>NZ_CM142712.1:0-1020000 GCF_054898005.1 Pseudomonas sp. HLT2-19-2
ATGTCCCGACTCAATCCCCGGCAGCAAGAAGCCGTGAGCTACGTCGGCGGCCCTCTTTTGGTGCTCGCCGGCGCAGGCTCCGGCAAGACCAGCGTGATCACCCGCAAAATTGCGCATCTGATCCAGAACTGCGGCATCCGCGCGCAGTACATCGTCGCGATGACATTTACCAACAAGGCGGCGCGCGAGATGAAGGAGCGGGTCGGCACCCTGCTCAAGGGTGGCGAAGGCCGCGGCCTGACGGTCTGCACCTTCCACAACCTGGGCCTGAACATCATCCGCAAGGAACATGTACGACTGGGCTACAAACCGGGTTTCTCGATCTTCGACGAAACCGATGCCAAAGCCCTGATGACCGACATCATGCAGAAGGAATACTCGGGCGACGACGGCGTCGACGAGATCAAGAACATGATCGGCTCGTGGAAGAATGACCTGATCCTACCGCCCGAAGCCCTGGAAAACGCACGCAACCCCAAGGAACAGACTGCCGCCATCGTCTACACCCACTATCAGCGCACGCTCAAGGCGTTCAACGCGGTGGACTTCGACGACCTGATCCTGCAGCCGGTGAAGCTGTTCCAGGAACACCCCGACATCCTCGAAAAATGGCAGAACAAAGTCCGCTACCTGCTGGTGGACGAATACCAAGACACCAACGCCAGCCAGTATTTGCTGGTGAAGTTGCTGATTGGCACGCGCAACCAGTTCACCGTGGTCGGTGACGACGACCAGTCGATTTATGCCTGGCGCGGCGCACGGCCGGAAAACCTGATGTTGCTCAAGGACGATTACCCGTCCCTGAAAGTGGTGATGCTGGAGCAAAACTATCGCTCCACCAGTCGCATCCTGCGGTGCGCCAACGTGCTGATCTCGAACAACCCGCACGAATTCGAGAAGCAGTTGTGGAGCGAGATGGGCCACGGCGACGAGATCCGTGTGATCCGCTGCCGCAACGAAGACGCCGAAGCCGAACGGGTGGCGGTGGAACTGCTGACCCTGCACTTGCGCACGGATCGGCCGTACAGCGATTTCGCGATTCTGTATCGCGGTAACTACCAGGCCAAGCTGATCGAGCTGAAGCTGCAACATCACCAGATTCCGTATCGCCTGTCCGGAGGCAACAGCTTTTTCGGACGTCAGGAAGTAAAAGACCTGATGGCCTACTTTCGCCTGATCGTGAACCCGGACGACGACAACGCCTTCCTGCGGGTGATCAACGTCCCACGCAGGGAGATCGGTTCGACCACACTGGAAAAGCTTGGCAACTACGCCACCGGGCGAAAAATCTCGATGTACGCCGCCACCGACGAAATCGGTCTGGGCGAACATCTGGATGCGCGCTTCACTGATCGCCTGTCGCGCTTCAAGCGTTTCATGGACAAGGTCCGCGAGCAGTGCGCCGGCGAAGACCCGATCTCGGCGCTGCGCAGCATGGTCATGGACATCGACTACGAGAACTGGCTGCGCACCAACAGCTCCAGCGACAAGGCCGCCGATTACCGCATGGGTAACGTCTGGTTCTTGATCGAGGCGTTGAAGAACACCCTCGAAAAAGACGAAGAAGGCGAGATGACCGTCGAAGACGCCATCGGCAAACTGGTCCTGCGCGACATGCTGGAACGTCAGCAGGAAGAGGAAGACGGCGCCGACGGTGTGCAGATGATGACCCTGCACGCCTCCAAGGGTCTGGAATTTCCTTACGTATTCATCATGGGCATGGAAGAGGAAATCCTCCCGCACCGCTCCAGTATCGAAGCCGACACCATCGAAGAAGAACGCCGGCTGGCCTACGTCGGAATTACCCGAGCGCGTCAGACGCTGGCCTTCACCTTCGCCGCCAAGCGTAAGCAATACGGCGAGATCATCGATTGCGCACCGAGCCGCTTCCTCGATGAACTGCCGCCAGACGACCTGGCCTGGGAAGGCAACGACGACACACCGGTTGAAGTCAAAGCTGTTCGCGGTAATACCGCATTGGCAGATATACGCGCGATGTTAAAGCGCTAGAATCGACTACTTTCTAACCGAACCTTAGGCGCACAAGGCGCCAAAAGAGGAAAGCTTCATGGAAGCACTGCACAAGAAAATTCGCGAAGAAGGCATCGTGCTTTCCGACCAGGTCCTGAAAGTCGACGCCTTTCTGAACCACCAGATCGACCCGGCCCTGATGAAGCTGATCGGCGACGAATTCGCCACGCTGTTTAAGGATTCGGGCATCACCAAGATCGTCACCATCGAAGCCTCGGGCATTGCCCCGGCGATCATGACCGGTCTGAATCTCGGCGTGCCGGTGATTTTTGCGCGCAAGCATCAGTCCCTGACCCTGACCGAAAACCTGCTGTCGGCGACCGTTTACTCGTTCACCAAGCAGACCGAAAGCACCGTGGCGATCTCCCCCCGCCACCTGACCAGCAGCGATCGCGTGCTGATCATCGATGACTTTTTGGCCAACGGTAAGGCGTCGCAAGCGCTGATCTCGATCATCAAACAGGCCGGCGCTACGGTGGCTGGTTTGGGTATCGTGATCGAGAAGTCGTTCCAGGGCGGCCGTGCAGAACTGGATGCGCAGGGTTATCGGGTTGAATCGTTGGCTCGCGTGCAGTCCCTGGCTGGCGGTGTTGTGACTTTCATCGACTGATCGCAGCCGCAAGCACACCACAGGGTTTTGTGTTGGCGGTTATTGCGCGGTGGCTTTAAGGCCGGTGAGCAATAGTCGCTGAAACAAATCCTCCTTCAGCCCTTCAGTGTTAGTCAGCTGCATCCGCTCCAGATGTACGGGAAACTCCGACGCCTGCGGCGCATCCAGTGCAGCCTTGCCCAGTTCCAGAATCTCCGTGAGCTTGAACTTGCTCTTCAACCAGTTCAGCGCCCGCAACAGGTCTCGCTCTTCAGCGGTGAAATCACACCCCAGCGGATACTCCGGAAACAAATTCGGATGCAGCGCCTGAATCGCCTGCAAACGCTGCGGGCTGTTATCGGCGAACCGTGGATCAATGCGGAAGTTCTTCGGCAATTTACCAACGTTCTGCGCCTGCTCGATCAACCCCGGCTGGAAACGTGAATCGCTGATGTTCAGCAACGCCTCGATCACGGCCGCATCGGTCTTGCCCCGCAGATCGGCGATGCCGTACTCGGTGACCACGATGTCTCGCAGGTGTCGCGGAATCGTGCAATGGCCGTACTCCCAGACGATGTTTGAACTCACCTCTCCGCCCGATTCGCGCCAGCTGCGCAGCAGCAACACCGAACGTGCCCCTTCCAGCGCATGGCCCTGGGCGACGAAGTTGTATTGCCCGCCGACACCGCTGAGCACTCGCCCGTCTTCGAGCTGATCGGCCACGCCTGCGCCCAGCAAGGTCATGGTGAACACGGTGTTGATGAAGCGCGCATCGAGACGCTGCAAGCGTTTGAGTTCTTCCTGACCATAGAGCTCGTTGATGTAGCTGATGCGGGTCATGTTGAATTCGAGCCGCTTGCTTTGCGGCAGCTCACGCAGGCGCTCATAGAAACTGCGCGGCCCGAGGAAAAACCCGCCATGCACCAAGATGCCGTCAGTCTGCGCGGCTTCATCCAGCGTGCCGGCATTGGCTTGTTGCTGGGTCGGCACATCGGGGTAGACCTTGCGCCGCACAACCCCGGCGTCGGCCAGCACCAGCAAACCGTTGACGAACATTTCGCTGCAACCGTAAAGGCCTTTGGCGAAGGGTTCGACGCCGCCTTCGCGGTCGATGAGCTGCGCCCACTGGCTGAGATTCACGTCCGCCAGCAACGCCTTGTAACCGTCATTGTCAGCCTGCCGCGCCAGCAGTGCCGCGGTCAGGGCATCACCCATGGCACCGATGCCGATCTGCAAGGTGCCGCCGTCGCGCACCAGCGTGCTGGCGTGCAGCCCGATGAAGTGATCCTGGAAACCCACCGGCATGTTCGGCGTGGAGAACAGCGTGGTGCTGTCCTTCTCGTCGATCAGCAGGTCGAAAGCGTCCATGCCGACTTCCGCGTCCCCCGGCATGTAGGGCAAATCGTTGTGCACCTGACCCACCAGCAGGATCGTCTCCCCCGCCGTCCGACGCTTGGCGATCATGGGGAACAGGTCGAGGGTGATGTCCGGATTGCAGCTCAGGCTCAGGCGGTCGGGATGTTCGCTGTGGCTGGCCACCAATTGCGCCACCAGGTTCAAACCGGCGGCGTTGATGTCTCGAGCGGCGTGGCTGTAGTTACTGCTGACGTAATCCTGCTGGGCTTGTGTGCTGTGTAGCAGGCTGCCGGGCAGCATGAAGAACTGCTGAACATGGATGTTGGACGGCAGGCTGTCGCGGTGCAGGTCGGCCAGGAAATCCAGTTCCGGATAGTCGCCGAAAACCCGTTCGATGAAGGGTTCGAGAAAGCGCTTTTGCAAACCGTCACCCAAGGAAGGACGGCCCAGGCACAGGGCGGTGTAGATCGTCAGTTGCCGTTCGGGCAACTGCGCAATGCGCTGGAACAGCGCGTTGACGAAGTGGTTGGGTTTGCCCAGACCGAGGGGCAGGCCCATGTGGATATGCGCTGGCAACCGTGCCAATACGTCATCGACCGCCTGCTCGATAGAACACAGCTGCACCATCTGATCCTCCCTTATATTCCGTGAATTGGGGATTGGACCGAGCTTGCCGGGCCTTTGCTGCAAAGAATAGTCCCAGGTGCAAATCGCGGGCACAAAAAAGCCGCTCGCAAGCGGCTCTTTCGCTGACGATGGCGGCTTATTTCAAGCCGGACATCTTCTGGATGGCGCCCTTGAGATCTGCATCAGAGCAGTCGGCGCAGGTGCCTTTAGGCGGCATCGCGTTGAAGCCGGAGATCGCCTTCGCCAGCAAGCCGTCAAGGCCGCCTTCTTTCTTGGCGCGGTCGCCCCAGGCTGTCGCATCACCGACTTTCGGCGCGCCCAACAGGCCGGAGCTGTGGCATGCGTTGCAATGTTTTGCAATCACGGAATCAGGGGTTTTGGCATCACCACCACCCGCCGAAGCAGCGACTTCCATCCCCTTGCACTCTTTACCCTGAACGCAAACCTGGCCAACTGGCTCAAGGCGTTTAGCAATATTGTCGTTGGTCGCAGCTTGTGCGCTGACTGCCCATAGGGCCAGTACGGTTGCTGGTACGGCCAGCATTTTCATAATTAGATTCACGCGTTCACCCTCAATGGTGGCTAGTCACGCCCACGGCCACGGTTCGCAGGCGGGCGCAAGTATAACGGTAAGCCCGCCACACTGAAACAACCCCAAAGTCGAAGGGGTCTTATGCGTGGCGGAAAAACAACTCGGGCACCTGCGCAATGCTGGCGGGACGCCTCTTTTCTCAGAAATTCGCTGGCGTAGCTGCGCTGATTAGTCGCGCCGGCGCATCGAACGGATTACGGAAACGGTGCGGTTTAGTACTTTCAAAGTAGTAGCTGTCACCGGCTTCGAGGACAAACGTTTCAAGCCCCACCACCAGTTCAAGTCGACCTTCGAGCAGAATCCCGGTTTCCTCGCCCTCATGGGTGAGCATCTCATCACCGGTGTCGGCGCCTGGCGGGTAGATTTCGTTGAGGAACGCAATGGCCCGGCTCGGATGAGCCCTGCCGACCAGCTTCATGGTCACTGCGCCATCGGAAATATCGATCAGCTCGTTGGCTTTGTAGACGATCTGCGTCGGTTTTTCCTGCAGGATTTCTTCGGAAAAGAACTCGACCATGGACATGGGAATCCCGCCCAGTACCTTCCTCAGCGAACTGATCGAGGGACTGACGCTGTTCTTCTCGATCATCGAAATGGTGCTGTTGGTGACGCCCGCGCGTTTGGCGAGTTCACGCTGGGAAAGTCCTTTGAGCTTACGGATGGATTGCAGTCGTTCACCGACGTCCAAGCTTGCGCCTCCAAGATTCAGGTTGTTGGAATATTGAGCGTTATCATGGCGACAGCGTTCAGTATTTACAACACTTGGACCTGAATCCTGTTCGGCTAAGCGACTTTCGGTTGGCGCGCTTTGCGTCAAGCCCCGGAATAGAGCATTGGCACCCGGCGCAGGTTGCAGAAGATCTGGTAAGGAATCGTGCCCGCGGCCGCAGCCACGTCACTGGCGAGGATATTTTTGCCCCACAACTCGACGGTCGAACCGAGACCGGCTTGCGGCACATCGGTCAGGTCAATGCAGAGCATGTCCATCGACACCCGGCCAATCAACTGGCTGCGCTGCCCGGCCACCATCACTGGCGTACCGGTCGGTGCCTGACGTGGGTAGCCGTCGGCGTAACCCATGGCGACCACGCCCACGCGCATCGGTTTCTGAGTGATGAATTGGGCGCCGTAACCGATCGGCTCGCCGGCCGGCAGTTCACGCACGCAAATCACTTTCGATTCGAGGGTCATCACCGGTTGCAGGCGCGACGCCACGGCATTGGCTTCTTCGAATGGGGTAGCGCCGTAGAGCATGATGCCCGGGCGAACCCAATCACTGGGAATCTGTGGCCAACCGAGCACTGCCGGCGAGTTGCGTAGACTGACCTCAGCCGACAAACCCTGACGCGCCGCTTCGAACACGGCGACCTGTTCGGCACTGGCCTGACTGTGCAGCTCATCGGCCCGGGCGAAGTGGCTCATCAAAACAATCTTCGCAACCTTGCCACTGGCCAGCAGCCGTTGATAGGCCGCCTGATAATCCTTTGGATGCAAGCCAACCCGATGCATACCCGAATCGAGCTTGAGCCAGACCGTGATCGGCTTGCTCAGTGCCGCGTTCTCGATGGCTTCGAGCTGCCACAGCGAATGCACCACGCACCAGAAGTCATGCTCAACAATCAGCGACAGCTCATCGGCTTCGAAAAACCCTTCCAGCAATAACACCGGCGCACGAATGCCCGCAGCTCGCAGCTCCAGGGCCTCTTCAATGCAAGCCACGGCAAATCCGTCCGCGCAGGCTTCCAGTGCCTGGGCGCAACGCACCGCGCCATGGCCATAAGCATCGGCCTTGATCACCGCGAGGGCCTTGGCCCCCGTGACTTCACGGGCGATTTGGTAGTTGTGACGCAGGGCTTGAAGGTCGATCAGGGCACGGGCAGGACGCATGGCGGCAGACTTCTGGTCGGGTCATTGAGGAAGAAAAACCGGCGCTGGCTGACGGCGTGAACCGCGAGTAGCACCGGAGAGGGATCTTTCTGGCTGCTTTATGGCAGAGCAGCGACAACCGACAGCTCAACCAGTATTTCCGGTTCGCACAACTTCGATTCAACCGTGGCACGGGCCGGTGCGACGCCTTTTGGCAGCCACTTGTCCCAGACCGCGTTCATGCCTTCAAAGTGCGCATCGATGTCTTTCAAGTAAATCGTCACCGACAGCAGAAGGCTCTTGTCGGTACCGGCCAGATCCAGCAAACGCTCGATGTTGGCAAGCGTTTCACGGGTCTGCTGTTCAATCCCGGCGTTCATATCGTCGCCGACCTGCCCCGCCAGATACACGGTACCGCTGTGGACTACGATCTGGCTCATGCGCTCATTGGTGAGCTGGCGCTGGATTGACATGTTTTGCTGACTCCTGAATTTTTTTGCCGTAACGGGAAATATCGAGGCCTTCGGCGCTGATTTGCGGCGTTTTCTTCGCCATCAGATCGGCCAGCAAGCGACCGGAACCGCACGCCATGGTCCAACCAAGCGTGCCGTGACCCGTGTTCAAAAACAGATTGCTGAACGGTGTTGCACCCACGATCGGCGTGCCGTCCGGGGTGGTCGGACGCAGACCGGTCCAGAAACTTGCCTGGGCCAGATCGCCGCCCTGAGGATAAAGATCGTTGACGATCATCTCCAGGGTTTCGCGCCGACGCGGGTTCAGCGACAGGTCAAAACCGGCTATTTCAGCCATGCCGCCGACGCGGATGCGGTTGTCAAAACGGGTGATCGCGACCTTGTAGGTCTCATCGAGGATAGTCGAAGTCGGGGCCATCGCCGGGTTGGTGATCGGCACGGTCAGGGAGTAACCCTTGAGCGGATACACCGGAGCCCGGATGCCCAGCGGCTTGAGCAACTGCGGCGAATAGCTGCCCAGCGCCAGCACGTAGCGGTCAGCGATTTCCAGCTTGCCGTCGATCCATACGCCGTTGATGCGATCACCGGCGTAGTCGAGGCGCTGAATGTCCTGGTCGAAGCGGAATTCCACACCGAGTTTCACGGCCATTTCGGCCAGGCGGGTGGTGAAGATCTGGCAATCGCCAGTTTGATCGTTCGGCAGGCGTAAGGCACCGGCGAGGATGTTGGTGACGCCGGCCAGCGCCGGTTCAACCCGAGCAATGCCAGCACGATCGAGCAGTTCGAACGGCACACCGGATTCTTTCAGCACGGCGATATCTTTCCAGGCGCCGTCGAGTTGAGCCTGGGTGCGGAACAGTTGTGTTGTACCGAGGCTGCGGCCTTCGTAGGCAATGCCGGTTTCGGCGCGCAATTCGTCGAGGCAGTCACGGCTGTACTCGGACAGACGGACCATGCGTTCCTTGTTCACCGCATAACGGTTGGCAGTGCAGTTGCGCAACATTTGCGCCATCCACAGGTACTGGTCGATGTCGGCGGTGGCCTTGATCGCCAGCGGTGCGTGGCGCTGCAACAGCCACTTGATGGCCTTGAGCGGAACACCCGGCGCGGCCCATGGCGAGGCATAACCCGGCGACACCTGGCCGGCGTTGGCGAAACTGGTCTCCATGGCAGGGGCGGGCTGACGGTCCACGACCACCACTTCAAACCCGGCTCGAGCCAGATAATAAGCACTGGCGGTACCGATGACGCCGCTACCCAAGACCATAACGCGCATTTTCATATCCCTCATCGCGGCTTGCCGCTGACGTTCGTAGTTGTCGAGCATTGATGTGCGCAGTGTAAAAAAGATTAGGCAGTGCTTTTCACTATATAAGTGCCTATATTTGGCGAGAATTCTCGGCAAAATCCCTTTTCACGGAGGCGCATCCCCTATGCGTACCAACACTCAAACGAAACGTGAGCTGGACAAGATCGACCGCAACATCCTGCGGATCCTGCAAACGGACGGGCGCATCTCCTTCACCGAGCTGGGGGAAAAGGTCGGGCTCTCGACCACGCCGTGTACCGAGCGGGTCCGGCGGCTGGAGCGCGAAGGGATCATCATGGGCTACAACGCCCGGCTCAATCCGCAGCACCTCAAGGGCAGTCTTCTGGTGTTCGTCGAGATCAGCCTCGACTACAAATCCGGTGATACTTTCGAAGAGTTCCGACGCGCAGTCCTGAAGCTCCCCCACGTGCTGGAGTGCCATTTGGTGTCAGGGGATTTCGACTATCTGGTGAAGGCGCGGATTTCCGAGATGGCCTCGTACCGCAAACTGCTGGGCGACATCCTGCTCAAGTTGCCGCATGTGCGCGAATCCAAGAGCTACATCGTGATGGAAGAGGTGAAAGAAAGCCTGAATCTGCCGATTCCGGATTGAGCCCACGATCAAACGAGGACTTGTCGAGTGCTGGCCATGTATTCATGAATCTGCTTCTCGACCCGCGGATGAATCAGCTCCACCGGCCCGCGCCCATTGGGGCACGGTAAGGTCTTCGTGGTGCCGAACAGCCGACAGATCAGCGGTCGCTCGTCATACACGGTGCAGCCGTTGGGCCCCAAGTGGACGCAATTGAGTTCATCCATCGCGGCGTCCTGCTCTGCCCGGGTCTTGCGCGGCAGGCGAGACATTTCTTCCGGTGAGGTGGTCACCGGCCCACAGCAGTCATGGCAGCCGGGCACGCACTCGAACGAGGGAATCTGCTGCCGTAGCGTGCGAATTTTCTGACTGTTGCAGCTCATCGAAGCGGTGACCAAAAGCGGAATAGAGCGCGATTCTGACGCAAAAGCACTGATCTAGACAGCACCGACCGACCAGTGTTGCCCGTGTCCAAAGGTCCGGCTTATGCTCCGTCAAATTTTCCAAACACAAGAATCAGGAACACGCACATGAATGCCCGTGCTCAGCAACCTGCCCCGACCCACCCACACACTGCCTCTTATTACGCCGCCAACAGCCTGCCGCAGCCCGATCATCAGGTGCTCACAAGCGATCTGGTGGCGGACGTGTGCGTGGTTGGTGGCGGGTTCTCCGGGTTGAACACGGCGCTCGAGCTGGCCGAACGCGGCCTCAGCGTGATCCTGCTCGAGGCCCACAAAATCGGTTGGGGCGCCAGCGGACGCAACGGCGGGCAGTTGATTCGTGGCGTCGGTCATGGCCTCGATCAGTTCGCTAACGTGGTCGGTGCGGACGGCGTGCGTCAGATGAAACTCATGGGCCTGGAAGCGGTGGAAATCGTCCGACAGCGGGTCGAGCGTTTTCAGATCGCTTGCGACCTGACTTGGGGCTACTGCGACCTGGCCAACAAGCCCCGTGATCTCGAAGGCTTTGCCGAAGACGCCGAAGCGCTGCGCGGCCTCGGTTATCGCTACGAAACCCGTCTGCTGCAAGCCAACGACATGCACTCCGTGGTGGGGTCCGACCGCTACGTCGGCGGTTTGATCGACATGGGCTCGGGGCATCTGCATCCGCTGAACCTGGCTCTGGGCGAAGCGGCTGCCGCCCAGCAGTTGGGGGTGAAGCTGTTCGAGCAATCGGCGGTCACCCGCATCGAATATGGCCCTGAGGTTAAGGTCCATACCGCCCAGGGCTCGGTTCGCGCCAAGACGCTGGTGCTGGGCTGCAACGCCTACCTCAATGAACTCAATCCCGAGCTCAGCGGCAAAGTGCTGCCTGCCGGCAGCTACATCATCGCCACCGAACCCTTGAGTGAAGAGCTCGCTCACTCGCTACTGCCGCAGAATATGGCGGTCTGCGATCAACGGGTGGCGCTGGATTACTACCGACTCTCGGCGGATCGGCGTTTGCTGTTTGGCGGCGCCTGTCATTATTCAGGTCGCGACCCGAAGGACATCGCTGCGTACATGCGGCCGAAGATGCTGGAGGTTTTCCCGCAACTGGCCGGCGTGAAGATCGATTTTCAATGGGGCGGGATGATCGGCATCGGCGCCAATCGCCTGCCGCAGATCGGGCGGCTAAAGGATCAGCCGAACGTGTATTACGCCCAGGCATATTCCGGTCATGGCGTGAATGCCACACACCTCGCGGGGAAACTGTTGGCTGAAGCTATCAGTGGTCAGCACAGTGGAGGCTTTGATCTGTTTGCCAAGGTGCCGCATATCACCTTCCCTGGCGGCAAACATTTGCGCTCGCCGTTGCTGGCGTTGGGGATGTTGTGGCATCGGCTTAAAGAGTTGGTCTGAAGGAGATGATCGTTCCCACGCTCCTGCGAGGGAACGATCATTACTAGATCCGCCAAAAGGGTTTAAGCCCCTCCTCCCGCGCCTGCTCAGGACTCAGCCCGACATCCCTGAGTTGCTCGGGCGTCAGCTCGAGCAACGCCTTGCGCGTGTGCAGACGATGCCAGAACAGACCCCAGTGACTCAGGCCGGACGGTGCGTTGCGCATGACCGCCTCGCATGCGCCGTTGTATTGCCCTGCCGCCAGTTCCTGACTGTGTAGCGTCAGCCGCACATCGCTCAAGCCGTTCATTTTGATTGCTCCTGTTTACTTGGGTAGCCAGAGCTTTCATGATGCGTGGACGACGAAAAGCATTACAGATTCAAAACATCTGTATTATTACCATACAGATTGGCTGTTTAAAGCTCTGAACCCTGTATTTTTGCCCAATCTGTACTGGTCAACCGAATCACCTGCACCGAGACTGCGCCATGACCCTTTACGTCAATCTCGCCGAATTGCTCGGCACGCGTATCGAACAAGGCTTCTATCGCCCCGGCGACCGGCTGCCGTCGGTGCGGGCGTTGAGTGTCGAACACGGGGTCAGCCTGAGCACCGTGCAGCAGGCTTATCGGGTGTTGGAAGACAGCGGGCTGGCGACACCGAAACCGAAATCCGGGTACTTCGTGCCGGTCAGCCGTGAGCTGCCGGAACTGCCCGCCGTTGGCCGTCCGGCTCAACGCCCGGTGGACATTTCCCAGTGGGATCAGGTGCTGGAGTTGATTCGCGCAGTGCCACGCAAAGACGTGGTGCAGCTGGGCCGCGGCATGCCGGACATCACCTCGCCGACCATGAAGCCGCTGCTGCGCGGGTTGGCGCAGATCAGTCGGCGTCAGGATATGCCCGGCCTGTATTACGACAACATCCATGGCAACCTCGAACTGCGCGAACAGATCGCCCGCCTGATGCTCGACTCCGGTTGCCAGTTGAGCGCCGCAGACTTGGTGGTGACCACCGGTTGCCACGAAGCGCTCTCCACCAGCATCCGCTCCATCTGCGAACCCGGCGACATCGTCGCGGTGGATTCACCAAGCTTTCACGGTGCGATGCAGACCCTCAAGGGCCTGGGCATGAAAGCCCTGGAAATTCCCACCGACCCGCTCACCGGCATCAGTCTCGATGCGCTCGAGCTGGCCTTGGAACAATGGCCGATCAAGGTCATACAGTTGACTCCCAACTGCAATAACCCATTGGGCTACATCATGCCGGAGACGCGCAAACGCGCGTTGCTGACGCTCGCTCAGCGCTTCGACGTGGCGATCATCGAGGACGATGTGTATGGCGAACTGGCCTACACGTACCCACGTCCGCGCACGATCAAATCCTTCGACGAAGACGGCCGCGTCCTGCTGTGCAGTTCCTTTTCCAAGACCCTGGCGCCAGGGCTGCGTATTGGTTGGGTGGCACCGGGACGGTATCTGGAACGGGTGCTGCACATGAAATACATCAGCACTGGCTCTACGGCGCCGCAACCGCAGATCGCGATTTCCGAATTTCTCAAGGCCGGGCACTTCGAACCGCATTTGCGGCGGATGCGCACCCAATACCAGCGCAATCGCGACGTCATGATCGATTGGGTCAGCCGCTATTTTCCGCCCGGTACCCGCGCCAGCCGTCCCCAGGGCAGCTTCATGCTCTGGGTTGAGCTGCCGGAGGGCTTCGACACCCTGAAACTGAATCGTGCACTGCACGATCAAGGCGTACAGATTGCCGTCGGCAGCATCTTTTCCGCCTCGGGCAAATACCGCAATTGCCTGCGCATGAACTACGCGGCCAAACCGACGCCACAGATCGAAGATGCGGTGCGCAAGGTTGGCGCTGCGGCGATCAAACTGGTGGCCGAGACTCCCACGGACTGAGGAAGTCCTACCCCGCCCGGCAAACCACCTCGACGGTTGCGTAAGGCAAAGACGATTCGGGAAGCCCGGCGGTGTCGAGTTCAAGATGACAGGGTCGATTATCAGGCAGCATCACTTGCAGTCGAACTTCGTCAGGCGCATCGGCCAGGTACACCAGGCCGGCGTCCACCACGCTGGTCAGGTACTCGCCCTGGTTGCTATGAACCGATGCGCCTTTGGGTACCCAGTCACCCTCGGCCGTACGCACGTTCAGCATCAAACGACGCACCGAACTCACGCTGAAGTCCAGTCGCGGTACTGCGCCACGTCCGGCGTCGACTTCTTGATAGCCGTTGAGCACGTCCAGGTGACGCGGCAGGCTGACGGTGTCGATTTCGATACGACTGGTCTGGTAGGCCGGCAGGCTCGCAGCCACCGCCCGCCCGCCGCCATCGGTCCAGACCGGGCCTTGGGGCGTGCTGACCTGACCCCGGCAGCATCGCCAACTTTGAGCAGGCCGAAGGTGTCACGCAACGGATAGGGTGACGGCGTCAGCCCTTCTTCATGGATCGCCAGGCCGCCGCGTAGGGTGAGGTCGTAACTGCTGGCGCCAACGCCACTGCGCGAATAGCCGAGGTCAACGCTGGTGTAACGGGGTAAGGCATTGAGGCGCCCGTTGAAATCCGTCTGACCATTGTCAGAACGGTCCGCACCAAGGCTGTAGCCCAGGGTATCGCTGATCTGTTCGGTATAACGGGCGCCGGTGCGCAGTCCGCTTCGCTCATCATGGCGCCCGTAGGTATTGAGACTGCGGTTGCGCCCAAGTGGCAGACTGAGGCTGGCATAGAGGCCCGTGCCACGGGCGTCGTCACCGCTGTCGCGCTGCACACTCAACGATAGGTTTGCACCACTGAACGCCCGTGACCACGAGGTACTGATGCGCGAACGGTCCTGCCCGCCTCCCACGGCATACCGCGTCAATGATCCGGAAAACGCTCCCCATAGCGGGTCGGAATGGCTTAACGACGCACCCCACTGGCGCTCAGAGCGACTATCGAAGTCATCGGCAACAGACGCCAGTTCGGTGTCGGCCAGGTGTCGAAACCCTTGACTGCGCTGACTCGCCGCCAGGCTGGCAGACAACCCGGGACCCAATGCCGTGCTGAACGTGGCTTGCAGTTCTCGGCCCTGACCGCTTTGTGGCGTACGCGAACTCAGCTGCTGGAAACTCACCACTGACCTTCGCGTCAGCGCTTGCTGCACGCCCCAACCCAAGGATTGGTATTGACCAGCGCCCATCAACCCGCCACTTAACTGAGTCGCAGGCCCCCACTGCCAGTCCTTGCTCACGGCAAAGAATGACGGCGCATCGCGCTCATCCCCGTCAAACCGTCGGACCTTGCCTGCCGCTATGCCATAGCCCGGCAACGTCCCGACGCTGACGGGGCGTACGTTGGCAGCCGGTACGCGGAAGTCGCGCTGTTCGCCGCTCTCTTCGAAGACGCTGACCTCAAGGTCCAGTCGATGGCTGAGCAACGGCAAGTCGCGCAGGGTGAACGGCCCGCTGGGAACGAGGGTGGTGTAGATCACCACGCCACTTTGGCGCACCTCGACCCGCGCCGGCGAATAAGCCAGCCCTTGCACCGCCGTCCCGGCCCCCAGGCCATCGCCATTTTGGGACGCGAGGGCCGTTTCCGGGAGGATCTGGAGGCCGGTGAACGCTTCCCCGGCAAACAGCGCCGAACGCATGTTGAGCTGGCCCAGTTGCACGTTGGCCTGAAAACGCTCCCAGGTACGCGAGGCCTGGGTGTAAAGCGTTTCAAAACGCTCTACGCCCTGAAACGAGGTGTAGTTTTGCCGACTGCGCACCACCCAATCGCCGGCGTTGAAGCCCAATTCGGTGCCAAGACTGCGAAACTGGCTGGATTGCCCGGAGGCAGAACTGGTGTGCATCAGCGCATCGTAGTTGAGCAACCCGGCCATACCGCCCGAGGCCCAGGTTCGCGGGCGCGGCGCTGATGGGAGCAGCAGGTCGGTTGGCACCAACAGCTGCACTTGTTGCTTGCCCGGGTCGAGTTGTACCTGCACACCCGTCAGACCATCGATGCTCCGTAAACACTGCGCACTGTCAGCGCTTGAGGGCAGATCCGATGGCGCGGCAATCCCGGCCAGTTCAAGCAGATTCGAATCGAGGCACAACTGCCCGTCCGCATCGAAGGTCGCCACGACGTGTCCCGAAGGGGTGCCATTGACCTGCAGTGCCACTCGATTGCGCCCTGCCGTAAAGCGTGGCGCGCGACCAAAGTGCTCCGCGATTTTCGGATCAATTCCACGCGCCTTGAGCACTGACTGGTCGAACTCGGTGAGTGCCTCACCCCAGGCGTTTTCCATCGCCAACATGACCAGGGCAAAGCCACCAACCAGACTCCAACCGCTGCCATGACTCACTACTGCAAACTCAGCGGCGCATCGTAGTTGCCGACGGCAAACCCATAGGTTGTCGCGGGAAACAGCCGTACATGAGTGCCCAGGATCGACGGCGCACTGAGGCTCAATACCTCTCCCGGCAGGATATAGGTGCGCCCCAGATCCAGCGTCGCGCCACCGGGAATCAGGTTCACTGACCTGGCCAGCCGTACCACATAGGGACTGGGATTGCTGACCCGCACTTGATTGCCGGCGCCCGTCCAGACCAACCGTTTCCAGGGCATTCGCTCTATCGGGAGATTGGCCGGACGCAGGATGACCGGGATGTTCTGCCGAATCCCCAAGCTGAGGTGTGCATCACTCGCATTCTGCCGAGGTTTGATGCCTTCCAGCACCACACGCTTGAGCCGTTCGGTTTCCAGGGGTTTGGCACTATGCAGGATGAATCGCACTTGCTGGCTCTGACCCGGTTCGACGCGTGCCACTGGCGGGTTCAGCAACAACAGAGGCTCGTTGTCCTCGGCGATATGCTCGATGGAGCTGTACAGCAACGCCGGTTGGTCATCGGAGTTCCTGACGTTCAGGGTTGCCTCGCCCAACGCCTGGTCGACCACCACCACTGGCGTTTCCGGGATCATTCCGGCGGCATGCGTACTCGGATTGGTGAACGACAGGCACACAGCTGCGACGGCGCCGAGCACCTTGAAGGATTTAAAGGGGTACATGAAAGTCTCCAGAAGGCATCGACCGACGCTGTTAAACACAGCGCCAGCCGATACCCGGTGATGCAATGACGTCTGTCGATGACGGTTTTTTGGGCAAGCCGCCGCCCAGGTTCGCACCAGGCAAACCCCGTCAATCAGGCAGGTTCAGAGCACAGTGACGCAGTGGCTGCGTCGGCTCAGAGGTAATACACGTCAAAGGTGACCGAACCGTCGAGCAGGAACTCGTCGGTGGTCGGCGGCAGCTCGGAGGTGGCGCGAATGGCCGCTGCCACTTTCATCGGGAAGGTGTGCAGACGGGCTGCGGCCGGACCTGCCATCGCACTCGGCCCCCAGGAATAGGAGGTCGGTGCATTGGACATCAATCCACTGACCGGAACTCGCCACACCGGGTTGGCCGGCGAACGCACCAGGAAAGTCTGCGGATTGCCGTCGGTCAAAGGCTGTCCAGTCAACAGACCGAAACCACCGATACCGACGCCCTGAGTACTGCCCAAGCCGTAGTAAAGAGCGTCGCTGGTCCGGCCATTGAACGTCAGACCCGGAACCTTGGTGGCGCCACGGTTATCGGTGACGGCGATTTCCACCGCAGCCGCCGCATCGCAAGCGATCTTCAGGGTGATATCCCGTGGCGGCAGATTGTTTTGTGCGTTAGGGCTCAAGGTGGCGGAAAAGATTCGACCCAGATCGACATTGCTACCGCCGGCAAAGGCCGGAATGCACGATGTCGGGATGACCGTGCCCGAGACCGTCAGATCAACGCTGGCTGCCTGCACCGCCAAAGGCGCCAGTGCAGCGGCCAAAACGCTTACCCAATAAAACTTCTTCATAATCAATTACCTGTGAGATAGCTGGAAAACATGGACGCACGGGCCGCGCACGAAAAAAGCCGCTGCCTGCTACCGCATCCGATGCCCAGTCATCATTCCGGGTTTTGTAGGACGTTTATGTAGGAAACAAAGGCAAATCAACGCGGTTTTATCTACAGGCTCTGTAGGTTCTGAAAGCCAACGGAGAACTTCCGACAACCAGAGACCTCACTCTTGCAAAAGCGATGAATCACAATGACGTGCCATACTTCGGTCTTTGCAATCACCTGAGACGATCCGATTTGAGAGTCAGACCGGTCCTGCCCTTCGTTCTGCTGCTCGCCTTGCTGCTCAACGGCTGTGCGAGCGTCGGCATCTCCCGCGAGCCCAGCCAGGCATTGCCGGCGGCAAATTCGGCGTTCGGCCGTTCGATCCAGGCGCAGGCTGCGCCCCATGAGGGGAAATCCGGCTTTCGCCTGCTGTCCGACAGCACCGAAGCCTTCACCGCTCGCGCCGAGCTGATTCGCAACGCCCAAAGCAGCCTCGATTTGCAGTACTACATCGTCCACGACGGCATCAGCACACGGATGCTGGTGGACGAACTGCTCAAGGCGGCCGATCGCGGTGTGCGCGTACGGATTCTGCTCGACGACACCACCAGCGATGGCCTGGACAGGATTATTGCCACTCTGGCGGCGCATCCGCAGATCCAGATCCGTGTGTTCAACCCATTGCACCTGGGCCGCAGCACCGGCGTGACACGAACGGTGGGACGGTTGCTCAACCTCTCACAGCAACACCGACGCATGCACAACAAGCTCTGGCTGGCCGACAACAGCATGGCCATCGTCGGCGGCCGCAATCTGGGAGACGAGTATTTCGATGCCGAACCCAACCTGAATTTCACTGACATCGACATGCTCAGCGTCGGCCCGGTCGCCGAACAGCTGGGGCACAGTTTCGACCAATACTGGAACAGTGCGCTGAGCAAGCCGATTGAAGAATTTCTGTCCAGCAAACCGACGCAAACGGACCTGGAAAACACCCGGACCCGACTGCAAGAATCACTTGAGGAAACGCGCAAACAGAATCACGCGCTCTACCTGCAGTTGATGACCTTTACCACCCATCCGCGCCTGGACATCTGGCGTCGGGAGTTGATCTGGGCCTGGAACCAAGCGCTGTGGGATGCGCCAAGCAAGGTGCTGGCCGACGGCGAGCCCGACCCGCAGTTGCTGCTGACCACGCAGCTGGCGCCCGAGCTCAATGGCGTCAGCAAAGAGCTGATCATGGTTTCGGCCTACTTTGTACCCGGTCAGCCGGGGCTGGTGTACCTGACGGGCCGCGCCGATGCCGGGGTGTCGGTGAAATTGCTGACCAACTCACTGGAAGCCACTGACGTGCCGGCGGTGCATGGCGGATACGCGCCGTATCGCAAGGCACTGCTGGAGCATGGCGTGCAGCTGTTCGAATTGCGTCGCCAGCCCGGCGAAGGCGGCGGCAGCGGTCCGCATATTTTTTACAGCAAGTCCTACGGCGGCTCCGACTCCAGCCTGCACAGCAAGGCAATCATCTTCGACCAGCAGAAGTCTTTCATCGGCTCGTTCAATTTCGACCCGCGCTCGGTGCTGTGGAATACCGAAGTCGGGGTGCTGGTAGACAGCCCGGAATTCGCCGCGCGCGTTCGCGAATTAGCGATGCAAGGCATGGCGCCACCCCTGAGTTATCAGGCCACGCTTGAGAATGGCCAGATTGTCTGGGTCACTGAAGATGACGGCAAACTGCACACCCTGACCAAGGAACCCGGAAGCTGGTGGCGGCACTTCAATGCGTGGTTGAGCACCACCGTCGGCTTGGAACGGATGCTCTAGGCCGGTTCGGCCACCGTGCCAAACGCGCCTTGGCGCGACAGCAGAATCACCAACCCCAGCGCTCCTGCCGCCATCAGCAGCGGCAACGCATGCCCGCTGATCCACTGACTGCCAGCACCGGCCGCCAGCGGCCCGATCAGGCAACCGATGCCCCACAGCTGCGCGATATGCGCATTGGCGCGCACCAGTGCATCGTCGCGATAGCGCTCGCCGATCAGGATCAGTGACAAGGTGAACAAACCGCCGGCACTGGCACCGAACATCACCCACAACGGCCAGATCAGCAACGTGTCGATCAACAACGGGATGGCCAGGCTCGAAATCAGCAGGACCACCGCACACCCGGTGAACAACGTACGACGTGACAAGCGATCCGCCAGCGCGCCAATCGGCAATTGCAGCAAGGCATCACCCACCACCACCGTGCTGACCATCGCCAAAGCGATTTCCGTCGTAAAGCCCTGACGCAGGCAATAGACCGGCAACAAGGTCAGGATCATCGCTTCGAACGCCGCGAACAGCGACACCGCCCAGGCAATCGCCGGCAGGCCCCGGCAGAAGGCCAGCAAGTCACCGAAGGTCACGCTGCTGGCTTCGCTGGAGGGCGCGCCGCTGCGGCCCAGCAACAGGAACGGTGCCGCCGTCAGCAAGCCGACGCCGACCCAGAACCCGTAATCGTGTTCGGTGCCCACAACGCCCAGCAGCAACGGCCCGGCCAGCTGACTCAGTGCATAGCTGCTGCCATACAGCGCCACCAATCGCCCGCGCCATTGCTCGACCACCAGTTGGTTGATCCAGCTTTCACCGAGGATGAAGACCAGCGTCAGGATCACCCCGATCATCAGCCGCAATACCAGCCAAATCGGATAGCTCGGCAACAGCGCCAGCAAACCGATGGACAACGCCCCGGCCCACAGGCACAGGCGCATGAGGTTGGCCGTGCCCAGACGCGCGGCCAGATGGCTGGAGATCTTGGCCCCCAGCAATACGCCAATGGCGGGCATCGCCGCCATCACGCCGATGGCGAAGGAGCCGTAGCCCCAGCTTTCCAGGCGAAACGACACCAGCGGCATGCTGACGCCCAGGGCCAGGCCGACACTCAAGACAGACGCCAACACGGCGAAATAAGTCGCCCAACGCATTTTCCACGCTCCTGTGGATATTATTTTTCAGTCGCAGAGACAACACAGCCGGACCTTCCTTGCGGAAAGTCCGGCTGCGAGATGGATCTACAGTGGGAGCAGACGTACCCCCACAGGTTTTACAACTTGATCCAGGTCGCCTTCAGCTCGGTGTACTTGTCGAACGCGTGCAGCGACTTGTCGCGACCGTTGCCGGACTGCTTGAAGCCACCGAACGGGGCCGTCATGTCGCCGCCGTCGTACTGGTTGACCCACACGCTACCGGCGCGCAGCGCTTTGGCGGTCAGGTGAGCCTTGGAAATATCCTTGGTCCACACTGCTGCAGCCAAACCGTAAGGCGTGTCGTTGGCGATCTGGATGGCTTCTTCGGCGGTATCGAAAGTGATCACCGACAGCACTGGGCCGAAAATTTCTTCCTGAGCGATTTTCATCGCATTGCTGACGCCGTCGAAAATCGTCGGCTCAACGTAGGTGCCACCGGTTTCCTGAAGAATGCGCTTGCCGCCCGCCACCAGTTTGGCGCCGTCGGCGTGGCCGGATTCGATATAGGACAGCACGGTGTTCATCTGCTGCGTATCCACCAGCGCGCCGACGTTGGTCGCCGGGTCCAGCGGGTTGCCCGGTTTCCAGGTTTTGAGGGCCTCGATCACCAGCGGCAGGAATTTATCCTTGATCGAACGCTCCACCAGCAGACGCGAGCCGGCGGTGCAAACTTCGCCCTGGTTGAAGGCGATGGCGCCGGCAGCCGATTCAGCGGCCGCTTGCAGGTCCGGAGCATCGGCGAACACGATGTTCGGGCTCTTGCCGCCGGCTTCGAGCCAGACGCGTTTCATGTTCGATTCGCCGGAGTAGATCAGCAATTGCTTGGCGATCTTGGTCGAACCGGTGAACACCAGGGTGTCCACGTCGTTGTGCAGGGCCAAGGCCTTGCCGACGGTGTGACCGTAACCTGGCAGGACGTTCAGCACGCCTTTCGGGATACCGGCTTCAACGGCCAGCGCAGCAATGCGAATAGCCGTCAGCGGCGATTTTTCGGACGGCTTGAGGATCACCGAGTTACCGGTGGACAGCGCCGGACCGAGTTTCCAGCAGGCCATCATCAGCGGGAAGTTCCACGGCACGATGGCGCCGACGACGCCGATGGGTTCGCGAGTCACCAGACCCAGTTGGTCATGGGGAGTCGCGGCCACTTCGTCGTAGATCTTGTCGATGGCTTCACCGCTCCAGCTCAGGGCTTGCGCCGCGCCTGGAACGTCGATGTACAGGGAATCGCTGATCGGCTTGCCCATGTCCAGGGTTTCAAGCAGGGCCAGCTCTTCGGCGTGCTGTTTCAGCAGGCCGGCGAAACGAATCATGGTGGCTTTGCGTTTGGTCGGCGCCAGACGCGACCAGACGCCGGAATTGAAGGTGGCGCGAGCATTTTCAACAGCGCGCTGGGCATCGGCGGCGTCACAGCTGGCAATCTTGCCCAGCAGACGGCCATCGACCGGGCTGATGCACTCAAAGGTCTCGGCGGAGACAGCATCGGTGTATTCGCCATTGATGTAAGCACGGCCTTCGATCTTCAGATCGCGAGCCCGTTGTTCCCAATCGGCACGAGTCAGGGTGG
Organism: Pseudomonas sp. HLT2-19-2; assembly: GCF_054898005.1. Taxonomy (NCBI): domain Bacteria; kingdom Pseudomonadati; phylum Pseudomonadota; class Gammaproteobacteria; order Pseudomonadales; family Pseudomonadaceae; genus Pseudomonas; species Pseudomonas sp. HLT2-19-2. The sequence goes on from NZ_CM142712.1 coordinate 21,735, forward strand.
TCATATGAGTGTCCTCCTCTAGTTGAAAATACGAGCGCCCCGCGTTCTTCGCGGACGTCCTCAGGAATTCCGCCCGGCCAGCCTGCTTTTTCGGCCCAAGGCAACTGCCACCCTAAACCAGTGGCCGGGGTTGTTTCAATATATTTGACACAAGGTCGGCAAACGGCCTTGCGGTGTTCATTTTAATAAACATAGACTTTGGGCTTTCCAGTCACTTGCGTCGCAATCACGGGGGAATACAACAATGAGCATCCATGACATCGTCGACTTCAGCCAGGCCACCACTGAGCCTGAGCGCTATAGACCGGACCAGGCCAAGATCCTGAAAGGTGACCCCGAACAAGTGGTTTACAACCACTACAACAGCCCCTGCGGCCAGTTGAACGCGGGGATGTGGGAAGGCGCCGTCGGCCAGTGGCATGTGAACTTCACTGAGCATGAATACTGCGAAATCATTCAGGGCGTTTCAGTGCTGCGCGACAACGAAGGCAACGGCAAGACGCTGCGTGCGGGTGATCGCTTCGTGATTCCGGCCGGGTTCCGCGGCACCTGGGAGGTGCTGGAACCGTGCCGCAAAATCTATGTGGCGTTTGAACAGAAGGCCTGAAGCCTTTCTTCAAGCCACAAAAAAGGCCCGTATCGTGAGATACGGGCCTTTTTCGTAAGAGGGAAAAATCAATTACTTGATTTTGCCTTCTTTGTAGATCACGTGCTTACGAACAACCGGATCAAATTTCTTGATCTCGATTTTGTCCGGAGTAGTGCGCTTGTTCTTGTCGGTAGTGTAGAAGTGACCAGTACCGGCGCTCGAAATCAAACGAATCAATTCACGCATGATTAGCTCCCTTAGATCTTGCCAGCTTTGCGGATTTCGGCCAGCACGACAGTGATGCCACGCTTGTCGATGATACGCATGCCTTTGGCAGATACGCGCAGACGCACGAAACGTTTCTCTTCTTCAACCCAGAAGCGGTGATGCTGCAGGTTCGGCAGGAAACGACGACGGGTTTTGTTGTTTGCGTGGGAAATGTTATTCCCAGTCACCGGACCCTTACCGGTAACTTGACATACTCTCGACATGCCTCAGCCCTCTAAAACCACATGCCCAACCCGGCATGGGTTGGCCGCTTAATCTCTCAGTCATTTGGCGCTAGGCGCCGCGTTTCTTTAGAGGTCTTACCGGCTACACCTACAAGTGAAGGAACCGGGCCCCTAGAAAAGAGCGCTGCTTTATACCAGAAAGACTAGAGAGCAACAACATTCCGTGTGCACGGACTTGATAAAAACCCCATTTTTCGAGCTCAGAGCGCCTTGGATAAAGGCTATCGTCGATAAAGACCGCTCGTCGCTGAGAATCGGCCAACAGGCCAATCCGGGGTTTTCCTCGGGCAGCACACACCGAAAACAATCGCACATACTCCCCTTAAAATGAAAAAGGGGATAGTCATTTGCAAAAGAGCCCACTAGGGTAAGCCTTTTCCAGACTGCACTTGCAGATGGGCCTTCGATCTGTAAAGGAATCCGACCATGCGCCTCGCTGCCCTATCGCTGTTGCTCGCTCCTCTTCTGCTAAGCCCGTTGGCCCATGCCGCCGCGCTGAGCGTCTGCACTGAGGCAAGCCCGGAAGGGTTCGACGTGGTGCAATACAACTCGCTGACCACCACCAACGCCTCCGCTGACGTGCTGATGAACCGTCTGGTGGACTTCGAAACCGCCAGCGGCAAAGTGGTCGCCAGCCTCGCGGACAGCTGGGAAATCACGCCAGACGGCCTGACCTATGTCTTCAAATTGCATCCGCAGGTGAAATTCCACCGCACCGAGTATTTCAGCCCGACACGCGAACTGACCGCCGAAGACGTGAAGTTCAGCTTCGACCGCATGCTCGACCCGGCAAACCCATGGCACAAAGTCGCCCAGAGCGGCTATCCGCACGCCCAGTCGATGCAGTTGCCTGCACTGATCAAGAAGATCGACGCCCTGGACCCGCTGACCGTGCGCTTCACTCTCGACCACCCGGACTCGACCTTCCTCGCGACCCTGAGCATGGGCTTCGCCTCGATCTATTCCGCTGAATACGCGGATAAATTGATGAAGGCCGGCACCCCGGAGAAGCTCAACAGCCAGCCGATCGGCAGCGGTCCTTTCATCTTCACGCGCTTCCAGAAAGATGCCTCGATTCGCTACAAGGCCAACCCGGATCACTTCCGCGGCAAGCCGTCGGTGGACCCGTTGATCTTCGCCATCACCCCGGATGCCAACGTACGGTTGCAGAAATTGCGCCGCAACGAGTGCCAGATCGCCCTGTCGCCCAAGCCTCTGGACGTGCAGGCAGCGCTGAAAGAACCGACGCTGAAAGTCGAAAAGACTGACGCCTTCATGACCGCGTTCGTCGGCATCAACAGTCAGCACCCACCGCTGGACAAGCCTGAAGTGCGCCAGGCGATCAACCTCGCGTTCGACAAGGCCAACTACGTCAAAGCCGTGTTCGAAGACACCGCCGAACCCGCCAATGGCCCCTACCCGCCTAACACCTGGAGCTACGCCAAAGGCTTGCCGGGCTACCCGCATGATGTCGAAAAGGCTCGGGCATTGATGGCCAAGGCCGGACTCAAGGACGGTTTCCAGACCACCATCTGGACCCGACCATCCGGCAGCCTGCTCAACCCGAACCCAAGCCTCAGTGCTCAAATGCTCCAATCCGACCTCGCGGAGATCGGTATTCAGGCCGAGATTCGGGTGATCGAATGGGGCGAACTGATTCGCCGCGCCAAGGCCGGCGAACACGACCTGCTGTTCATGGGCTGGGCCGGCGACAACGGTGACCCGGACAACTTCCTCACGCCGCAGTTTTCCTGCGCCGCGGTCAAGTCCGGTACCAACTTCGCTCGCTACTGCAACCAGGATCTGGACAAGCTGATCAGCGCCGGCAAGACCACCGGCGAGCAAGGCGTGCGTACCAAGCTCTACGAACAGGCTCAGGAGCAGATCCAGCAGCAGGCACTGTGGCTGCCGCTGGCCCACCCGACCGCCTTCGCGCTGACGCGCAAAGACGTCGAGGGTTATGCAGTCAGCCCGTTCGGCCGCCAGGATTACTCGAAGGTTCACCTGAAATAGCGCTGGACTACATCCACCCGTACTCGGCCATGGACAACGGATCGCCGTCACCGATGATGAAATGGTCGAGCACCCGAACATCGATCAGGTCCAGCGCCTCTTGCAGGCGCTTGGTCAGCTTTCGGTCGGCTTGACTGGGGTTGGTGTTGCCCGACGGATGGTTGTGGCAGAGGATCACCGCTGCAGCGTTGTGGGCAAGGGCACGCTTGACCACCTGTCTTGGATGGACACTTGTGCTGTCGATTGAGCCGCGAAACAACGCTTCAAAGGCCAGCACTTGATGCTTGGAATCCAAAAACAGGCACCCGAACACCTCGTGAGGCTCGTGTCGCAGCATCGACTTCAGGTAATCACGAACTGCCTGCGGATTTTCCAGTGCCGACTTTTGGCGCGCACGTTCGGCTAAATGCCGTCTGCCCATTTCCTGTACCGCTTGCAACTGAGCGAATTTCGCGGGTCCGAGCCCCAATTGCCTGCTGAATGCTTCCTGATCAGCCTCGAGTAGTGCACGCAGGCTGCCAAACTGATTCAACAGATGTCTCGCCAGATCTACCGCGCTTTTACCCGACACGCCGGTTCGTAAAAAAATCGCCAGCAGTTCGGCGTCCGAAAGACTCCCAGAGCCCAACTCAAGTAACCTCTCCCGCGGCCGCTCGGCCGCCGGCCAATCACGAATACTCATAGCACCTCCCTGTGTGTGGGCGCCGCTGTTCCGTAGCGGTCGCTGTGATATCGTAGCCCATCTTTTTTGCTGGCGATTTCATCCCTGGGGAGGGGGTATCGCCATGCAGTCACTATCGAATTGAAAGGCAGACCTATGCAGCGGCTGTATCGGAAACGCATCGTTCTGGGCGTCGGCGGCGGTATCGCTGCCTACAAAAGCGCCGACCTGGTTCGCCGACTGATCGACCAGGGTGCCGAAGTGCGCGTGGTCATGACCCGTGGCGGCAGCGAGTTCATCACCCCGCTGACCATGCAGGCCTTGTCCGGGCACCCGGTCCACCTCGATCTGCTGGACCCGGCGGCCGAAGCTGCCATGGGCCACATCGAACTGGCCAAATGGGCCGACTTGGTATTGATCGCCCCCGCCACTGCGGACCTTATCGCCCGTCTGGCCCAAGGCATTGCCAATGACCTGCTGACCACGCTGGTGCTGGCCACCGACGCCGTGGTCGCCGTTGCCCCGGCGATGAACCAGGCCATGTGGCGCGACCCAGCGACCCAGGCCAACCTGCAACTGCTCGAAAGCCGCCACTTGAAAGTCTTCGGCCCGGCCTCCGGCAGCCAGGCCTGTGGCGACGTCGGCATGGGCCGCATGCTCGAAGCCACCGACCTTGCCCAATGCGCGGCGGGCTGCTTCCAGCGTCAGGCGCTGACCGGCAAACACGTGCTGATCACCGCCGGCCCAACCCAGGAAAACATCGACCCGGTACGTTACATCACCAACCACAGCTCCGGAAAAATGGGCTTTGCCTTGGCCGAAGCCGCGGTGGAAGCCGGTGCCCGCGTGACGCTGATCACCGGTCCGGTGCACCTGCCAACGCCAGATCGCGTTACCCGCATCGACGTGGTCAGCGCCCGCGACATGCTCGCCGCCTGTGAAGCCGCGATCCCTTGCGATCTGTTCATTGCTTCTGCGGCAGTCGCGGACTACCGCCCGGAAGTCGTCGCCCCACAGAAACTCAAGAAAGACCCTACGAACGGCGACGGCTTGTTGCTACAGATGGTGCGCAACCCAGACATTCTGGCCACCATCGCCACGCGCCCTGACCGTCCGTTCAGTGTCGGTTTCGCCGCTGAAACCGAACACCTGCTCGACTACGCTGCACGCAAGTTGAAAGACAAGAACCTCGACTTGATCGTCGCCAACGACGTCGCCAACCCGAGCATTGGCTTCAACAGTGAAGAAAACGCCTGCAGCGTGATCGACCGCCAGCTACACGCCACACTTTTCGCCCAGACCAGCAAGAGCAAGATTGCCCGCCAGCTGATCACTTTTATCTCCGAACGTCTGAACCAGGTTTAATTTACATGCACGCTTTGCAAGCCAAGATCCTCGACCCCCGCATCGGTACCGACTTCCCGCTGCCGCAGTACGCCACACCAGGCTCCGCCGGCCTCGACCTGCGCGCCATGCTGGAAAAAGACACCGTCATCAAGCCGGGCGAAACCCTGCTGATTCCAACCGGCCTGTCGGTGTACATCGGCGATCCGGGCTTGGCGGCGCTGATTTTGCCGCGCTCCGGCCTGGGCCATAAGCACGGAATCGTGCTGGGCAACCTCGTCGGCCTGATCGATTCCGATTACCAGGGTCCGCTGATGGTGTCGTGCTGGAACCGTGGCCAGACCGACTTCAACATGGTGGTGGGCGAGCGTTTGGCCCAGCTGGTTTTGGTGCCGGTCGTTCAAGCGCACTTCGAGATGGTCGAAGAGTTCGTTGAAACCGAGCGCGGCGCTGGTGGTTTCGGGCATTCCGGCAGCCATTGATCACAGGGTCGTAGGCTGGGCAGTCTGCCCGGCCTGACGCCAGTTTTTTGCATTCCAGGACGAAAATTGCACTAGCCTCATCTGGAAGGTTTACCGCCCAAAATCAAGGCATTTGCCGGCCAATCGCTGGCTAATGTTGGGGGCATGGCCTTTGCACACCACGAACTCTCAGTGGAAAACGCCGTCATACCCTTCAGTTTGAACCTGCCGACGAGTTCTTCGCAGCAGGTCCAGCCACCCTTCGAGATGGAGCATTTCCAGTAATGAGCAGCCCAGCCCAAGTCGCACCCAAGTTCCCCGACAGCATCTTCCGCGCCTACGACATTCGCGGCACCGTCCCGGAATTTTTGAACGCTGAAACCGCTTATTGGCTAGGTCGCGCCATCGGCTCCCAGAGCCTGGCCCAGGACGAACCGAACGTTTCCGTTGGCCGTGACGGTCGTCTGTCCGGCCCGGAACTGGTCGAGCAACTGATCAAAGGCCTGGCCGATGCCGGTTGCCACGTCAGCGACGTCGGCCTGGTGCCAACGCCTGCGCTGTACTACGCCGCCAACGTGCTGGAAGGCAAATCCGGCGTCATGCTCACCGGCAGCCACAACCCGTCGAACTACAACGGTTTCAAAATCGTCATCGCTGGCGACACCCTGGCCAACGAACAGATCCAGGCCCTGCACGAACGCCTCAAGACCAACAACCTGAGCAGCGGCAAGGGCAGCATCACCCAGGTCGAGATCCTCGATCGCTACAACACCGAAATCGTCCAGGACATCAAACTGGCTCGCCGCCTGAAGGTTGTGGTCGATTGCGGTAACGGCGCCGCCGGCGTGATCGCCCCGCAACTGATCGAAGCCCTGAACTGCGAAGTCATCCCGCTGTTCTGCGATGTCGACGGCAACTTCCCGAACCACCACCCGGACCCAGGCAAGCCTGAAAATCTCGTGGACCTGATCGCCAAGGTCAAGGAAACCAACGCTGACCTCGGCCTGGCTTTCGACGGCGATGGCGACCGCGTCGGCGTGGTGACGAACACCGGCAGCATCGTCTTCCCGGACCGCCTGCTGATGCTGTTCGCCCGTGACGTACTGGCGCGCAACGCTGACGCGGAAATCATTTTCGACGTCAAATGCACCCGTCGCCTGACGCCGCTGATCAAGGAATACGGCGGCCGTCCGCTAATGTGGAAGACTGGCCACTCGTTGATCAAAAAGAAAATGAAACAAACTGGCGCCCTGTTGGCCGGCGAAATGAGCGGGCACATCTTCTTCAAGGAACGCTGGTTCGGTTTCGACGACGGCATTTACAGCGCCGCGCGTCTGCTGGAGATCCTCAGCAAAGAAAAATCCACTGCGGAAGAGCTGTTTGCGACCTTCCCGAACGATATTTCTACGCCGGAAATCAATATCCATGTGACCGAAGAGAGCAAATTCAGCATCATTGATGCACTGCACGACGCGAAATGGGGCGAAGGCGCCAACCTGACCACCATTGACGGCGTGCGAGTCGACTACGCCAAAGGCTGGGGCCTGGTGCGCGCGTCCAACACCACACCGGTGCTGGTGCTGCGCTTCGAGGCCGATGACGAGGCTGAATTGCAGCGCATCAAGGATGTTTTCAAAGTCCAGTTGAAGCGTGTTGCACCTGATCTCCAACTACCGTTTTGACCTTCTGAAGCGCCCTTATTTGAAGTGCCGGAGCCCTGAATGACCCTCGAACGCGAAGCCGCCGCCAACACCGCCAAGGTCCTGTCCGAAGCGCTGCCTTACATTCGCCGCTATGTCGGCAAGACGCTGGTGATCAAGTACGGCGGCAACGCGATGGAAAGCGAGGAGCTGAAAACCGGCTTCGCCCGCGACATCGTGCTGATGAAAGCTGTCGGCATTAACCCGGTGGTGGTTCACGGCGGCGGCCCGCAAATCGGCGACCTGCTCAAGCGTCTGTCGATCGAGAGCCACTTCATCGATGGCATGCGTGTGACTGACGCACAAACCATGGACGTGGTGGAAATGGTCCTCGGCGGCCAGGTGAACAAGGACATCGTCAACCTGATCAATCGTCACGGCGGCAGCGCCATCGGCCTGACCGGTAAAGACGCCGAGCTGATTCGTGCGAAGAAGCTCACCGTGACCCGCCAGACGCCGGAGATGACCCAACCGGAAATCATCGACATCGGCCAGGTCGGCGAAGTAGTCGGGATCAACACCGACCTGCTGAACTTGCTGGTCAAAGGCGATTTCATTCCGGTGATCGCGCCAATCGGCGTCGGCGCCAACGGCGAGTCGTACAACATCAACGCCGACCTGGTGGCCGGTAAAGTCGCCGAAGCGCTGAAAGCTGAAAAGCTGATGCTGCTGACCAACATCGCCGGCCTGATGGACAAGTCGGGCACGGTCCTGACCGGCCTGACCACCCAACAGGTCGACGACTTGATCGCCGACGGCACCATCTACGGCGGCATGCTGCCGAAGATCCGTTGCGCGCTGGAAGCGGTACAGGGCGGCGTCGGCAGCTCGCTGATCATCGATGGTCGGGTTCCGAATGCAATTCTGCTTGAGATCTTCACCGATACCGGTGTGGGCACCTTGATCAGCAATCGCAAGCGTGACTGAATCAAGTACATCAAAAGATCGCAGCCTTCGGCAGCACCCACGGATGTACGAATATTCCGTAGGAGCTGACGAAGTCTGCGATCTTTTTTATGCGCGCAGGAAACGTCCGACCTGAATCAGCGAAACGTCTGACATCCCGTCAGCAATAGTCCGCATAGGATCTTCCCTGTATCCACAGGAGATCTCACCATGCAAAAAGATAACGTTCCTTACGGCAGCGACATTTCAGCAGGCCGTTACGCTTGCGCGGACTGCGGCCATGAATACTCGGGCTCGTCAAAGAAGTCGATGCCGCCCTGCCCCTATTTCGAAGAAGACACTCATACGCGCAAAGGCTGGAAAGTGCTGACCGGCCAGGGCGACGCCGTGATTGATCCATATCCGGAAAAAACCGACAAACCCGTCGGGATCAAACAGGTCGAAACCTCCAACCCTGCCAGCAAAAAATAGCGTCGGAGGCACTGAGCCATGCAGATCTCGTTCACGATCGACGCCCAGGCTTTCGAGCAGGAGCAAAAGGAGCCGGTCAAAAAGACGTTGAGGATTTCCGACAACGAAATCGCCCACGCGCTACAGCGAATCGCCAAGGCGAGTCTGACCGAATACTTGAAAATGCTGGTAGAAGGCGGCATGCCGAGTCGGGCCGATGAAGCGAAACAGGACCGCTTGCTGTATCTGATTCAAAGCTACTTCGGGCAGACCTTGCCGACCGAATCGCAAATATCGACGATTTTCCAGCTCACTCAGAGCCAGAGCAAAACCCTGCTGAAAAACACGGTTTCACGGTTTCGCAATCAGCTGGACGATATCTTGCAACACAGCATGCGAGCTGTGATTGAGTCTGCGGAGCATGCTCAGACCGTGTATCTGGTGGTAATCAGCTCTGACGTCATCCGTGATGAGTTGAACATGCTGATCACTCAAAACGAGCCAACATTCAAACCCATCACCAAACGCAAGGGCAGCGCCGGGCAGTTCGAGATCAGCGAAGACTCTCACGATCTGTTGCGCACAACGCTGGGGACCAATGCCGTTCAGTGACATCGTCGCGGTCAGCGGCTTGCTGCTGACCCTGACCACCTTCATGTTCAACCTGGCGTGGCCCAAGTTGCATAAAGCACTGGAGCTGGATGAAAACCAGCCAGGTCCGCTCGCCAGAAAACGTAGCCGGAAAACCGTAGTGAACGTTTTGTTCGGCTGCGCCCTTCCACTGACGACAGCCTTCATGGCGCTGTTTTACGTCAACTTCCCTGCCGCCGTGAGAATCATGGGCAGCAGCACGCTGGATCTTTGGGACTTTGACGTGGATCGCACACTTTACGTGATGGTTGTGTTTGCACTGATGGTGTTTGCGCTGTTCAACGCCCGGTTAACCCTGCGCCTGTGTGCGAAATGGTGCAGCCTGCGTTAATCGCCAGATGAAAAAAAGGCCCTGTAAAAACAGGGCCTTTACGTCAGACGCCAAACTGAGCCCGATAGGCTTCAACCGCCGGCAAATGCTGCTTGAGCTGCGGATCGTCCGCCAGGAATTCCAGCACCTGGTTCAGCGAAACAATGCTGATCACCGGAATGCCGAAGTCACGCTCCACTTCCTGGATTGCCGACAACTCGCCGTTGCCACGCTCCTGCCGGTTCAGCGCGATGAGCACGCCCGCAGCCTTGGCGCCGTCCTGGGAAGCGATGATCTGCATCACCTCACGGATTGCAGTGCCAGCGGTAATGACGTCGTCGATGATCAGTACGTCGCCGGTCAACGGTGCGCCGACCAGGCTGCCGCCTTCGCCGTGGGCCTTGGCTTCCTTGCGGTTGAAGCACCATGGCAGATCACGACCATGATGTTCGGCCAAGGCCACTGCCGTGGTCGCCGCCAAAGGGATGCCTTTGTAGGCTGGACCGAAGAGGACGTCGAACGAAATACCGCTCTCGACGATGGCTGCCGCGTAGAAACGACCCAACTGCGCAAGGGCCGATCCCGAGTTGAACAGGCCGGCATTAAAGAAGTAAGGACTGGTGCGCCCGGACTTCAGGGTGAACTCGCCGAAGCGCAAAACGCCGCGATCGATGGCAAAACGAATGAAATCGCGCTGATACGCTTGCATGAAAAAAACCCCAAATACCACGGATTTAGCTAATTAGGTTGACGCCGTGTATCATACACGCACGCGATTTTTGGGGCCATTTATGCGGATCATCAGTGTGAACGTCAATGGTATTCAGGCTGCAGTGGAGCGAGGTTTGCTCAGTTGGCTGCAAGCACAGAATGCCGACGTCATCTGCCTGCAGGACACCCGCGCCTCCGCCTTTGAACTGGACGATCCAGCCTTCCAACTGGATGGCTACTTCCTTTATGCCTGCGAAGCCGAAGTTCCCGCCCAAGGTGGCGTGGCTTTGTATTCGCGGCTGCAACCGAAGGCAGTCATCAGCGGTCTCGGGTTCGAGACGGCCGACCGCTACGGGCGCTACCTGCAAGCCGATTTCGACAAGGTCAGCATCGCGACCTTGCTGCTCCCTTCGGGGCAGAATGGCGATGAAGACTTGAACCAGAAGTTCAAGCTAATGGACGATTTCGCCCGTTATCTGGATAAACAGCGACGCAAACGTCGCGAGTACATTTACTGTGGCTCGCTGTACGTGGCGCAACAGAAGCTGGATATCAAGAACTGGCGCGACAGCCAGCAATCCCCGGGTTTCCTGGCACCTGAACGTGCCTGGATGGACGAGATTGTCGGCAACATGGGTTATGTCGATGCCCTGCGCGAAGTCAGCCGTGAAGGTGACCAGTACAGCTGGTGGCCGGACAACGAACAGGCTGAAATGCTCAACCTCGGTTGGCGTTTCGACTATCAGTTGCTGACACCGGGTCTGCGCCGCTTCGTACGTAGCGCGCGTTTGCCTCGCCAGCCACGGTTCTCGCAGCACGCGCCGCTGATCGTGGACTACGACTGGACGCTGACTATCTAACCAAGCGTTTTTTCGCAGACACAAAAAAGCCGACATCAGTGTCGGCTTTTTTGTGCGCGCTGAAAAACCTGTGGGGATTGGTGATGCTGCTTATTTCACCAACCGCCAAGTGAAGGGATAGCGATAAGGCACCCCTTCATTGGACTTGAGACCGGCAATGATGGCCAGCACCATCGCCCCGATCAGTACCAACGGCAGCAGCGCAAAACCGATCAACACCAGCATAAGCAGGTAACAGATACCCGAGACCAGGGCCACGGTGATCTGAAAGTTCAGCGCTTCCTTGCCTTGGGCGTCGATGAAAGGATCGGTTTCACGCTTCCACTGCCAGAGTATCAACGGCCCAATCAGGTGACCAAACGGCAACCAGACACCGAGAAACGCCGAGAGGTGACAAAACATCGCCCATTGCCGAACCTCTTTGCTCGGGATGGGAAGCAGCTGTTGCTCGTCACTCATAACGTCCTCCTTGCCTGGAGCGGTCCGATCAGTCGGCCAGTGCAGCCTTTTGCAGTTCGAAGATTTCGGTCATGCCTTTCTTCGCCAGTTCCAGCATCGCGTTCAGCTCTTCCGGCTGGAACGGTGCGCCTTCGGCAGTGCCCTGAACTTCGATGAAGCCGCCAGTGCTGGTCATCACCACGTTCAGGTCAGTCTCGGCAGCCGAGTCTTCCAGATAGTCGAGGTCGAGCACAGGCTCGCCCTGATACATGCCCACCGAAACGGCTGCGATCATTTGCTTCAACGGGTCGCCGCCTTTCAGGCCGCCGCGCTTCTTGATCACTTTCAACGCGTCGACCAGTGCAACCATCGCACCGGTGATGGACGCAGTGCGGGTGCCGCCGTCAGCCTGGATCACGTCGCAGTCGACGTACAAGGTGACGTCGCCCAGCTTGGACATGTCCAGCGAAGCACGCAGGGAACGGCCGATCAGACGCTGGATTTCCAGGGTACGGCCGCCTTGCTTGCCGCGGCTCGCTTCACGCTGGTTACGCTCGCCAGTGGCGCGCGGCAGCATGCCGTATTCAGCGGTCAACCAGCCTTGGCCCTGACCTTTGAGGAATCGCGGCACGCCGTTCTCGACGCTGACGGTGCAGATGACTTTGGTATCACCGAACTCGACCAGTACAGATCCCTCGGCGTGTTTGGTGTAGTTGCGGGTAATGCGGATCGAGCGGAGCTGATCGGCAGCGCGACCACTTGGACGTTTCATAGGGAGTACCTGTACGGGGGACGGAAAACTGCGGAGCATTATAGAGCCGCAGGGCCGTGAGTGGGCACTTCTAAAAAATCCCCCGACGACTGAAGGCCCTGAATAGCGCTTTACCGACGGCCTGCAGCCCTTTGTCACGCCGTGTGTTTGGGCGCATTCGCCCCATTGCGCTACAATCCTGCGCCTTTGCTGCCTCTCGGCTTAAATTCATATAGATCAGGCCTGCGAAACCTTTGGTAACGCATGAACCTGCATTGCGAGGTAACTCCATGGTGCACAGCATGACCGCCTTCGCCCGCGTCGAAAAAGCCGGCGCCCAAGGCACCCTTAGCTGGGAACTGCGCTCGGTCAACAGCCGCTACCTGGAGCCGCACTTGCGTCTGCCGGAGTCCTTTCGCGACCTCGAAGGCGCGGTCCGCGAGGCGCTGCGCCAGGGAATTTCCCGGGGCAAGCTCGAATGCACCCTGCGCTTCACCGAAGAAAACACCGACAAACCACTGCAGGTGGACCGCGAGCGCGCCGCACAACTGGTCGCTGCCGCCGAGACCATCGCCGGCCTGATCAAGAATCCGGCCGCACTGAACCCGCTGGAAGTTCTGGCCTGGCCCGGCGTGCTGGTGGGCGATGCAACTGACCCGCAAGCCTTGAATGCCGAAGCACTGGCGCTGTTCAACGAAGGTCTGAAAGAACTTAAGGCCGGCCGCGAGCGCGAAGGCGCGGAGCTGGCACGGTTGATCAATGATCGCCTGACCTCCATTGAAGAAGACGTGGTGACCCTGCGTGAACTGGTCCCGCAGATGCTCGCCACCCAGCGCCAGAAAGTGCTCGACCGCTTTGCCGACATGAAGGCCGAGATGGACCCGCAGCGACTGGAGCAGGAAATGGTCATGCTCGCGCAAAAGAGCGACGTCGCCGAAGAACTGGATCGCCTGAGCACTCACATCATCGAAGTTCGCCGGGTGCTCAAATCCGGTGGCGCTGCCGGTCGGCGCCTGGACTTCCTGATGCAGGAGCTCAACCGCGAAGCCAACACACTGGGCTCCAAAGCCTTCGACCCGCGCAGCACCCAGGCGGCGGTCAACCTCAAGGTGTTGATCGAGCAGATGCGCGAACAAGTGCAGAATATTGAGTAAGGCAAACCCCACATGACCCACAGCACCGGCACCCTGTACATCATTTCCGCACCCTCGGGCGCGGGCAAGAGCAGCCTGGTCAAGGCCCTGACCGACGCTAATCAGGAGATCCGCGTCTCCGTTTCCCACACCACCCGCGCCATGCGCCCCGGTGAAGTGAACGGTGTGAACTACAACTTCGTGTCGCGCGAAGAGTTCGTGAAGATGATCGAACACGGGGATTTCCTCGAGCGCGCCGAAGTGTTCGGCAATCTCTACGGCACTTCGCAAAGCCACCTGCAGCAGACCCTGGACGAAGGCCACGACCTGATTCTGGAAATCGACTGGCAGGGTGCAGAGCAAGTGCGCAAGTTGATGCCCCAGGCCCGCTCGATCTTCATTCTGCCGCCGTCCCTGCAGGCCTTGCACCAGCGCCTGACCAATCGCGGCCAGGACAGCGACGAGGTCATCGAAGGCCGGATGCGCGAAGCCGTCAGCGAGATGAGCCACTACGTCGATTACGACTACCTGATCATCAACGACGATTTCGCCCACGCACTGAAGGATTTGCAGGCGATTTTCCGCGTAAATCAGCTGCATCAGAAGCGCCAGCAGCAGCGTAACGGAAAACTTTTGGCCGAATTGCTCGGCTAAACAGCACTTCCCAAAACCGCTGCAAGGGCTTTACATTGGCACTTGCAGCGCGTCGAAGAGCTTGGTCAAAAAAACAGCGCTTCCCTAATCGCTGGTGATTTTTTAAACTGTCGAGTCCGCTCGCCCAACCGGGCAGCGCGCATATTGCATTCGCTCCGAGGAATACCATGGCCCGCGTAACCGTTGAAGATTGCCTAAACCACGTGGAAAACCGCTTTGAGCTGGTCATGCTGTCTACCAAGCGTGCCCGTCAACTGGCCACCGGCGGCAAAGAGCCATTGGTCCAGTGGGAAAACGACAAGCCTACCGTTGTAGCCTTGCGTGAAATCGCTGAAGGCCTGATGAGCTACGAGTTCATCGCCAATGCTGAAATCGTCGAAGACGAACCGCTGTTCGCAGCGTTCGAGGACGAGTCCAACGAGGCCGTGTAAGCCATGCCTGGTCGACGTAGCACGGCGCGGGGTCACAGCGAACGGCAGGATTCATCATGCCGAGCATAGACGCCCTCGCCGATCGCTTATCGACCTACCTCGGCAAGGACCAGGTCAACCTGGTCCGCCGAGCGTACTTCTACGCCGAACAAGCCCACGATGGCCAACGCCGCCGTAGCGGCGAGGCGTACGTCACGCACCCACTCGCGGTTGCGAATATTCTTGCCGAAATGCACATGGACCATCAGAGCCTGATGGCTGCGATGCTGCATGACGTGATCGAAGACACCGGTATTGCCAAGGAAGCGCTGCAAGCGCAGTTCGGCGAAACCGTGGCCGAACTGGTTGACGGGGTCAGCAAACTGACCCAGATGAACTTCGAGACCAAAGCCGAAGCCCAGGCCGAAAACTTCCAGAAAATGGCCATGGCCATGGCCCGCGACATTCGCGTGATCCTGGTCAAGCTCGCTGACCGCCTGCACAACATGCGGACGCTGGAAGTCCTGTCCGGCGAAAAGCGTCGGCGAATTGCCAAGGAAACCCTGGAAATCTATGCGCCCATTGCCAACCGGCTGGGCATGCACGCCATCCGCATAGAATTCGAAGACCTCGGCTTCAAGGCGATGCACCCGATGCGTTCCGCACGGATCAACCAGGCGGTCAAACGCGCCCGGGGCAACCGCAAGGAAATCGTCAACAAGATCGAAGAATCACTCAGCCACTGCCTGGCTATTGATGAAATCCAGGGCGAAGTCAGCGGTCGTCAGAAACACCTCTACGGCATCTACAAGAAAATGCGCGGCAAGCGTCGGGCCTTTAACGAGATCATGGACGTCTACGCGTTCCGGATCATCGTCGACAAGGTCGATACCTGCTACCGCGTGCTGGGTGCTGTGCATAACTTATATAAACCACTGCCGGGGCGCTTCAAGGATTACATCGCAATCCCCAAAGCGAACGGCTACCAGTCGCTGCACACCACATTGTTTGGCATGCACGGTGTTCCGATCGAGATCCAGATCCGCACCCGTGAAATGGAAGAGATGGCCAACAACGGCATCGCCGCGCATTGGCTGTACAAATCCAGCGGCGACGAGCAGCCAAAAGGCACTCACGCCCGCGCCCGCCAGTGGGTCAAAGGCGTGCTGGAGATGCAGCAACGGGCCGGCAACTCGCTGGAATTCATCGAGAGCGTGAAGATTGACCTGTTCCCGGACGAGGTCTATGTGTTCACGCCCAAAGGCCGGATCATGGAGCTGCCCAAAGGCTCCACGGCGGTCGACTTCGCTTACGCGGTGCACACCGACGTGGGCAACAGCTGCATTGCCTGTCGGATCAATCGTCGTCTCGCACCGCTGTCCGAACCGTTGCAAAGCGGCTCCACGGTCGAGATCGTCAGCGCCCCCGGCGCGCGGCCGAACCCGGCGTGGCTCAACTTCGTGGTCACCGGCAAGGCACGGACCCACATCCGCCATGCACTGAAACTGCAACGCCGCTCCGAATCCATCAGCCTCGGCGAACGCCTGCTGAACAAAGTGCTGAATGGCTTCGACAGCTCGCTGGAGAAAGTCGCGGCCGAGCGCGTCAAAGCGATGCTCACCGAGTACCGTCTCGAACTGATCGAAGACTTGCTCGAAGACATCGGCCTGGGCAATCGCATGGCTTATGTGGTGGCTCGCCGACTGCTTGGCGAAGGCGAACAGCTGCCAAGCGCAGAAGGTCCGCTGGCGATTCGTGGCACCGAAGGCCTGGTGCTCAGTTACGCCAAGTGCTGCACACCGATCCCGGGCGACCCGATTGTGGGCCACCTGTCCGCGGGCAAAGGCATGGTCGTGCACCTGGACAACTGCCGCAACATCAGCGAAATCCGCCACAACCCGGAAAAATGCATCCAGCTCTCGTGGGCCAAGGATGTCACCGGCGAATTCAATGTCGAGCTGCGCGTCGAACTGGAACACCAGCGCGGCCTGATCGCTCTGCTGGCCAGCAGCGTCAACGCGGCCGACGGCAATATTGAAAAAATCAGCATGGACGAGCGCGATGGTCGCATCAGCGTGGTCCAACTGGTGGTCAGCGTGCACGACCGCGTGCACCTGGCCCGCGTGATCAAGAAACTGCGTGCCCTGACCGGGGTGATTCGCATCACCCGCATGCGTGCGTAAACCACCACTCATTACAAGGAGTCATTCATGACCAAAACAGTTATCACCAGCGACAAGGCCCCGGCTGCCATCGGTACTTACTCCCAGGCGATCAAGGCTGGCAACACCGTTTACATGTCGGGTCAAATTCCTCTGGACCCAAAAACCATGGAGCTGGTTGAAGGCTTCGAAGCCCAGACCGTCCAGGTGTTCGAGAACCTCAAAGCCGTCGCCGAAGCCGCTGGTGGTTCGTTCAAGGACATCGTCAAACTGAACATCTTCCTCACCGACCTGAGCCACTTCGCCAAGGTCAACGAGATCATGGGCAAGTACTTTGACCAGCCTTATCCTGCCCGCGCCGCCATTGGCGTAGCAGCCCTGCCAAAGGGTTCGCAGGTTGAAATGGATGCCATTCTGGTCATCGAGTAATGCGCCCGGCGCAGCCCTTTAAGGCTGCGCCGCTGCCGTATGTATAAAAAGCGTTTTGAAAGGATTCCACCATGCGCCAAGCGCTTGTTCTCTCGCTGCTCGCCCTATTCCTGGGCGGTTGTGCCAGCAACCCCGCCGACCGTGATATCAGCGGTACCTGGATCAATCAGGTGGCGATCGATGCTGCATCCAAAGGCGGCCCCCTGCGTGAAGCGCTCCAGGCCTATGGCCCGAACCTGGAATGGGACGTCAACACCAAGGCCAGTCAGGCCCGCTACACCAATGGTTTTGAAAACGTCGACGGCAAGCTGCTGGGCGAAGAGTCCGGGGCCTGGAAGATCGACTTTTATGGCAGCTCCGCCAGCGAGCTGAAGCGTGACGGCAAGCAACTGAGCCAAGCCGCCAACGACAATGAGCCGGAGCAAGTCTTCGACCGCGCTCAGGTTCAGGTACCAGACGGCGCACCAATCGGCGCCAGCTTCGAGCGCGCGCTGTATTCGGCGTACATGGGCGGCAGCTGGAAAGTCGTCAGCGGTCCCGGTGAAGGCAATACCGTGCAATTCCAGGCTGACGGCCAGGTTGCCGGCTTGCCGGGTGCGGATCGCTATGCCTTGTGTCTGGCCGGTGATTGCGCTTCGATGAGCAGCGGTAACGACAACATGTGGCTGCAAGTGAATGGCCAGGGCAACACCTGGATCTTTGCGCGCAAGGGCAAAGAACTGGAGATCCTCCAGGCCGTAAACACGGCTCAGGCAGACGAGATGCCTTCGTTCACACCGGGTGAGCGCAAGTGGTTACTGGAAAAGCAGTAACCCGGATCTAAAGGCCCACAGAAATCCAACTGTAGGAGCGAGGCTTGCCCGCGAAGGCGATGTAACAACCGACATAGATGTTGGAAGTTATGACGCCTTCGCGGGCAAGCCTCGCTCCTACAGTTGTTTTGGGGTGTATGGAAGTCAGCAGCGGCCTTCGAGAATTGCGGCATAGCCTTCGCGATAGCTTGGATACTTTGGCGTCCAGCCCAAGGCCTTCGCCCGAGCATTACTGCACTGCTTGCTGCCTGTGCGCCGCACGCTCGCATCCTCCGCCCATTCGGTCACGCCCAGGTACTCACGCAACCAGCCCACCACTTCCGCCAGCGGTGCCGGCGCATCGTCGACGCCTATATAGAAGTCATCCAACGCCACCCCACGCCGATCCGCCTCAAGCAGAAACGCCATCAACCCCGCCGCGTCATCGGCGTGAATGCGGTTACCGTACAACGGTGGATCAATCGCCACGCGATAACCCCTGCGAACCTGCGTCAGCAGCCATTCGCGGCCCGGGCCGTAAATGCCGGTCAAGCGCACGATGCTGGTCGGGATGCCGCTTTGGAGTGCCACTTGCTCAGCCTCCAGCATCAATCGACCTGAATAGCCTGCTGCAATGGTCGGCGAAGCCTCGTCGACCCACTCGCCATCCTGCTGGCCATACACACTGCTGCTGGAAACAAACAGCAGGCGATTGGGTACCTGACCGTAGTCGTTCAACCAGTCCAGCACATGCTGCAAGCCCTGCACATAAGCGGCACGGTAACCGGCCTCATCGTGATCGGTAGCGGCGGCACAATACACCAGATAATCCACCGCACCGACTGGCCAGGTCGCCGGGCAGTCTTCATTGAACAAGTCGCCGGCAACACCAATGACTCCCTCGGGCAGGCGCGAGACGTCACGCCTCAGGCCATGAACCTCCCACCCAGAAGCCAGCAATTGCGTGGCAAGGCGACTGCCGACATCACCACAGCCGGCGATCAAAACAGATGGCACGGACATCAGAAAACTCCCGTCAGAAAGGCACAGACTAGCGCCGGCAATGGACGAGCGGCTAGCAATGAAGGAAAAAAAGATACTCTATTACTTTTGTTAACAAGAATTACTTGCAATAATGCCTGCCACTTTTGTTCTCGGCCTCACGAGGCCTGGAAGAACATTTACCGTCTTTTTCTCTCAGGTCCGGCCAGCATGACACGCAATCAATTCCCCGCTTCGCCAACCAAACGACCTCGCGCCTGGAGCGCAGTGGCTGCCCTGCTGCTCAGCCTGATGCTGGCGCCGACCGCCGCGTTCGCTGACGCACAAGCGCCAGCCGCTCCGGCCGCCACTGCTGCTCAAGCGCCAGCGGATCACGCCGCTCCGGCCGTTACCCCGGCCCAAGCCGTAGACACCACCGCCGAAGACGTTCCTGAAGTCCTCGAAGCCGACAACTCCCTGGGCATGGCCCACGACCTGTCGCCGTGGGGCATGTACCAGAACGCCGACATCATCGTGAAAATCGTGATGATCGGTCTGGCCATCGCGTCGATCATCACCTGGACCATCTGGATCGCCAAGGGTTTCGAGCTGATGGGCGCCAAGCGTCGTCTGCGCACTGAAATCGCCCACCTGAAAAAAGCCACCACCCTTAAAGAAGCCAGCGCTTCGGCAACCAAGGCCGGCACCCTCGCCAACCTGCTGGTGCACGATGCACTGGAAGAAATGAAGCTGTCGGCCAACAGCCGCGAGAAAGAAGGCATCAAGGAACGCGTCAGCTTCCGCCTCGAGCGTCTCGTTGCAGCCTGCGGTCGCAACATGAGCAGCGGCACCGGCGTGCTCGCCACCATCGGCTCCACCGCGCCGTTCGTGGGTCTGTTCGGTACCGTGTGGGGCATCATGAACAGCTTCATCGGCATCGCCAAAACCCAGACCACCAACCTCGCCGTCGTGGCTCCCGGCATCGCCGAAGCCCTGCTGGCGACTGCACTGGGCCTGGTTGCCGCGATTCCGGCCGTTGTGATCTACAACGTCTTTGCCCGCTCCATCGCCGGTTACAAGGCGCAGGTGTCCGACGCTTCGGCGGAAGTCCTGCTGCTGGTCAGCCGCGACCTCGACCACCTGCCGCCCGAGCGCAGCTCGCAACCGCACATGGTGAAAGTGGGGTAATCGGCCATGGGCCTGCATTTGAAAGAAGGCGCAGACGACGATCTGGCCGAGAACCACGAAATCAACGTCACGCCGTTTATCGACGTGATGTTGGTGCTGTTGATCATCTTTATGGTGGCGGCCCCGCTCGCCACCGTGGACATCAAGGTCGACCTGCCCGCCTCCAGCGCCAAACCGGCGCCACGGCCAGAAAAACCGGTGTTCCTCAGCGTCAAGGCTGACCAACGCCTGTTCCTCGGCGAAGACGAAGTGAAGGCCGAAGCACTCGGCGCCACTCTGGACGCGAAGACCAAGGGCAAGAAAGACACGACGATCTTCTTCCAGGCCGATAAAGGCGTGGACTATGGCGACCTGATGAGCGTGATGGACAACCTGCGCTCCGCCGGGTACCTGAAGGTGGGCCTGGTCGGACTCGAGACGGCAGTCAAGAAATGATCACGACGCGCCAAAAGCTGACGCGTTACAGCGCGAGCCTGGCCGTGGTGCTGGGCGTCCATGCGCTGGCCATTGCACTGGCGCTGAACTGGACGTCACGCCCACCGATCGAGCTGCCGCCGCAGGCGATGATGGTCGAGTTGGCGCCGGTTCCGGCCCCGCCACCGCCGGCACCGCCGAAGGTCATAACGCCGCCACAGCCACCCGCCCCGGTGGAAGAACTGCCAATTCCGAAACTGGCTGAAGTACCGAAGGCCGAGATTGCCGTGCCGAAACCGGTCAAACCCAAGCCCAAGCCTCAACCGCCCAAGCCTGTGGAGAAAAAGCCGGAACCGCCAAAAGAGAAGCCGTCCGAGGAAAAACCGAGCGACGCGCAACCGACTCAGGCGCCAACGGAGAAATCCGCACAACCGGCACCGGGCCCATCACCAGCGCAGCAAGCGGCCAAGGCCAGTTGGCAAGGCACTCTGCTCGCTCACTTGGCCAAGTACAAAAAGTATCCGGCCAGTGCACAGGCGCGGGGCAAGGAAGGTTTGAACCGTCTGCGCTTTGTGGTGGATGCTGAAGGTAATGTGTTGTCGTTCGAACTGGTGGGCCACTCCGGCAACGCTGATCTGGACCGGGCCACCCTGGAAATGATCCGCCGCGCCCAGCCGCTGCCCAAGCCACCAGCCGACATGCTGAACAACGGCTCGATCGAAATCGTTGCACCGTTTGTTTACTCGCTGGAAAAACGCCGACGATAAAACAACCTTTGTAGCAGCTGGCGCAGCCGAACGCAGGCTGCGCCAGCTGCTACAGGGATATGCGTATAGCTCGAAAAAGGTACTGAAAGGTGCCTTTTGCCTATCTGCCAGCGGCAAACCCGCATTGCCCGGTGTCACTTAACACACTCAGTCTGATAACGTGCGTCTATCGATTGCAGCCGGTATGCTTGGCCCGCAACTTCATGGACGCTTGCTATGACTCTTACAGAATTACGCTACATCGTTACCCTCGCCCAAGAGCAGCACTTCGGCCACGCGGCCGAGCGTTGCCATGTCAGCCAGCCGACCCTGTCGGTGGGCGTGAAAAAGCTTGAAGACGAACTCGGTGTGCTGATTTTCGAGCGCAGCAAGAGTGCCGTGCGCCTGACCCCGGTCGGCGAAGGCATTGTCGCCCAGGCGCAGAAAGTCCTGGAGCAGGCCCAAGGCATCCGCGAACTGGCCCAGGCCGGCAAGAACCAGCTGACTGCCCCGCTGAAAGTCGGCGCCATCTACACCGTCGGCCCGTACCTGTTTCCGCACCTGATTCCACAACTGCACCGGGTCGCCCCGCAGATGCCGTTGTACATCGAAGAAAACTTCACCCACGTGCTGCGCGACAAACTGCGCAACGGCGAGCTCGACGCGATCATCATCGCCCTGCCGTTCAACGAAGCCGACGTGCTGACCCTGCAGCTCTACGACGAGCCGTTCTACGTCCTGATGCCGGCCCAGCACCCGTGGACCCAAAAAGAATCCATCGACGCCAGCCTGCTCAACGACAAGAGCCTGCTGCTGCTCGGCGAAGGCCACTGCTTCCGCGATCAAGTGCTGGAAGCGTGCCCGACCCTGGCCAAAGGCAACGACGGCGCCAAGCACACGACGGTGGAATCCAGCTCCCTGGAAACCATCCGCCACATGGTCGCGTCCGGCCTTGGCATTTCGATCCTGCCGCTGTCGGCTGTCGACAGCCATCACTACGCCCCCGGCATCATCGAAGTGCGCCCGCTGTCACCGCCGGTGCCGTTCCGCACCGTGGCCATCGCCTGGCGCGCGAGCTTCCCGCGGCCGAAGGCGATTGAAATCCTCGCTGACTCCATTCGCCTGTGCTCGGTGGCCAAGCCGCAAGCACCGGTAGTTGCGGCCTAAGTCGCTGCCATGACCGAGTTGTCGCAAGTGTCGGTGACGGCACTCAAGGGTGTCGGCGAAGCCATGGCCGAGAAATTGGCCAAGGTCGGCCTGGAGAATCTCCAGGACGTGCTATTCCACCTGCCGCTGCGCTATCAGGACCGCACTCGCGTGGTCCCGATCGGCCATTTGCGGCCGGGCCAGGACGCCGTGATCGAAGGCACCGTCAGCGGCGCCGACGTGGTCATGGGCCGCCGCCGAAGCTTGGTGGTGCGCCTGCAGGACGGCACCGGCGGGCTCAGCCTGCGTTTCTACCATTTCAGCAACGCCCAGAAAGAAGGCCTCAAACGCGGCACGCGCATTCGCTGCTACGGCGAAGCGCGGCCCGGTGCATCGGGGCTGGAAATCTATCACCCGGAATACCGCGCCATCACCGGCGACGAGCCGCCGCCGGTGGATGAAACCCTGACCCCCGTTTACCCGCTCACCGAAGGCCTGACCCAACAGCGCTTGCGCCAGTTGTGCATGCAGACTCTGACGATGCTCGGCCCGACCAGCCTGCCCGACTGGCTGCCGACCGAACTGGCCCGTGACTATCAATTGGCACCGCTGGCCGATGCGATCCGTTACCTGCATCACCCACCCGCCGATGCCGACGTCGACGAACTCGCCCTCGGTCATCACTGGGCCCAGCACCGTCTAGCCTTCGAAGAACTGCTGACGCATCAACTGTCCCAGCAACGCCTGCGCGAGAGCATGCGTTCCCTGCGCGCGCCGGCGATGCCAAATGCCACCCGGCTGCCGGCCCAGTATCTGGCCAATCTAGGCTTCAAGCCGACCGGCGCTCAGCAACGGGTCGGCAACGAAATCGCTTACGACCTCAATCAGCACGAACCCATGTTGCGGCTGATTCAGGGCGACGTTGGCGCCGGTAAAACCGTGGTCGCTGCCCTCGCCGCACTCCAGGCCCTGGAGGCCGGCTATCAAGTGGCACTGATGGCGCCCACCGAAATCCTCGCCGAGCAGCATTTCATCACCTTCAAACGCTGGCTCGAACCGCTGGGCATTGAAGTCGCGTGGCTGGCCGGCAAGCTCAAAGGCAAGAACCGCGTGGCCGCACTGGAGCAAATCGCCAGCGGCACGCCGATGGTGGTTGGCACCCACGCGCTGTTCCAGGACGAGGTGAAATTCAAGAACCTGGCCTTGGTGATCATCGACGAACAACACCGCTTCGGCGTGCAACAGCGCCTGGCATTGCGGCAGAAAGGCGTCGGTGGGCGGATGTGTCCGCACCAGCTGATCATGACCGCCACACCGATTCCGCGGACGCTGGCCATGAGCGCCTACGCCGACCTCGACACCTCGATCCTCGACGAACTGCCGCCCGGTCGAACCCCGGTGAACACCGTGCTGATCACCGATACCCGGCGCGTCGAAGTCATCGAGCGGGTGCGCGGTGCCTGTGCCGAAGGACGTCAGGCCTATTGGGTGTGCACGCTGATCGAAGAGTCGGAAGAGCTGACCTGCCAAGCCGCCGAAACCACTTACGAAGACCTCACCGCCGCCCTCGGCGAGCTGAAGGTCGGGCTCATCCACGGTCGCATGAAGCCCGTCGAGAAAGCCGCCGTCATGGCCGAATTCAAGGCCGGCAACCTGCAACTGTTGGTCGCAACCACGGTGATCGAAGTCGGCGTCGACGTGCCCAACGCCAGCCTGATGATCATCGAAAACCCCGAACGCCTCGGCCTCGCGCAGCTACACCAGTTACGCGGTCGAGTCGGTCGAGGCAGCGCCGCCAGCCATTGCGTGCTGCTTTACCATCCGCCGCTGTCACAGATCGGTCGTCAGCGACTGGGCATCATGCGCGAAACCAACGACGGTTTTGTCATCGCCGAAAAAGACCTCGAGCTGCGCGGCCCCGGCGAAATGCTCGGTACGCGTCAGACCGGCCTGCTGCAATTCAAGGTCGCCGACCTGATGCGCGACGCCGATCTGTTGCCCGCCGTGCGCGACGCCGCCCAGGCGCTGCTGGAGCGATGGCCGGATCACGTCAGCCCGCTGCTCGACCGCTGGCTACGTCATGGGCAGCAATACGGCCAAGTGTGAGCACCGTCGCAGTTTCTGAACCCTCGTTCTGAGCAAGCTGGTTATACTCCTGCCATTGTTTTAAAACGGATACAGACCATGACCGAAGTTGCCCTCGCACCCGCCACCCCGCACGCTCCGTCGGTTATTCGGCTGATGCTGGGCAAACTGGGTATCGCCTACGAAGAAGTCCTCGACCACCACGGCCTGAACGCCGCACGCAAAGTGCAGGCAGTTCTGCTTGATGACGCCGTGGGCACGCTCATGGTGCTGTTCCCGCAGAGCCAATTGCTGGACCTCAATAGCCTCGCCGAATTGACCGGCCGCCGCCTCACCGCCGTGTCCACCGAACGCTTGGTAAAAATGCTCGGCAAACACAACCTGAGCCTGCTGCCCGGCATGCCGGCGCTCACCAGTTCACCGTGTCTGTATGACGAAAGCCTGCTGCGCGAACCGAAGTTGCTGATCAACTCGGGCGAGCCGGGCGTGTTGCTGGAGATCACCAGCGAAGACTTCAAGACCATGCTGACCAAGGCCAGCGCCGCCAACTTCGGCGAAGCCCTGACCAGCATTCGCCCGAACCTCGACCGCCCTCACGATGACCGCGAGGAAATCACCCAGGCCGTTCAAGCGTTCACCGCGCGGCGTATCCAGCAGCGTCTGGAAGAGACCATCGAAATTCCGCCCCTGGCCGAGACCGCGCAGAAAATCATCAAACTGCGTGTCGATCCCAACGCCACCATCGACGACATCACCGGCGTCGTCGAAACCGACCCGGCCCTGGCCGCACAGGTTGTGAGCTGGGCGGCGTCGCCGTACTACGCCTCGCCGGGCAAGATTCGTTCAGTGGAAGACGCGATCGTCCGGGTGCTGGGTTTCGACCTGGTGATCAACCTGGCGCTGGGCCTGGCCCTGGGCAAAACCCTGAGCCTGCCCAAGGACCATCCGCAACACACCACGCCGTACTGGCAGCAATCGATTTACACCGCCGCCGTCATCGAAGGCCTGACCCGCGCCATGCCGCGCGCCCAGCGCCCGGAAGCCGGCCTGACCTACCTCGCCGGCCTGCTGCACAACTTCGGCTACTTGCTGCTGGCCCATGTGTTCCCGCCGCACTTCTCGCTGATCTGCCGCCACCTTGAGGTCAACCCGCACCTGTGCCACAGCTACGTCGAGCAACACTTGCTGGGCATCAGCCGCGAACAGATCGGCTCGTGGCTGATGCGCTACTGGGACATGCCGGATGAACTGGCCACCGCCCTGCGCTTCCAGCACGACCCGAGCTACGACGGCGATTACGCCGAGTACCCGAACCTCGTGTGCCTGGCGGTGCGTTTGCTGCGTAGCCGTGGCGTCGGCTCCGGGCCCGACGAAGACATCCCTGACGCCCTGCTGGAGCGCGTAGGCCTGACCCGCGACAAAGCCAACGACGTCGTCAGCAAAGTGCTTGAGGCTGAAGTGTTGCTGCGCGAACTGGCTTCGCAATTCACTCAACCCTAGCAGCATTCGCGAGCAAGCCCGCTCCCACAGAGATCACCTCAATCCTGTGGGAGCGAGCCTGCTCGCGAAGAATCCACCGCGGTTTATCTGATCACCTCAAACCTGCGCCCCGCTATGATTCGACTGCAAGTAGAGCGCTTCCGATGACCCAAACAGCGGCTGTCAGTGTTGCAAGTCAAATCCGCAAACTTGCTAAAGATCACAAGGTTACCGCTGATCCTGATGGCACGAGCCGTATGGCCGTGATCATTACCCGTATGACTGGCGATGTCGTTGAGTTGGATGGCATCGAACAGTTGCTCGTCAATCTCAAGAGAAAAGGTGTTCTAAGCAAGTCTGAGATCCTGGCGCTGCAAGGGCGCTACCTTCAGGAGAGACGTGCGCAGAAACGTAGCGCATGAGTTTTAATCCGCTCAGCGACTTAGAGACCGCCCAGCCACTCGATGCCCGCGAGCCTCCTAAGTCGGATGGCTGAAGAGGCTAAGAATCCCGGCGAGCTACCTGAAGGACCTATGCCTTCGGCTTCGCCTTCCTCGGTTTCAAATACTTGGTCAACCCCTGAAACCAGATCACCAGCGCCGGGTTGCCCTTGATCTGAATCGACTTGTCCTGAATCCCCGTCATAAACGCCAACTGCTTGTTCTTCGCCTGCATCGTGGCAAAGCCATACGCCGCATCTTTAAAGGCAATCGCAAACGCCGGCTCGGCATACACGCCCGACTTGCTGGTAATGCGCTGATCCTTCACAAAGAAATGCCGCGCCACTTTCCCGTCCAGGGTCTGTAGTTGAAACACCAACTCCTTGTCACCCAACTGCTGCTGAAACGCAGGATTAGTCCGACTGGCCTTACCCATCAACAAACCCAGCATCCACAGAAGAAAACGAAATTTCATGCGCACAGCCTCAAAAGGAAAATGAACGGCCGGCGCAGTGTAGCGGCTTCGGACGATAACGACACTATTGAGTCGTATTTGAAGAAGATGGTGCTGTTTTTGGCGTCAATGACTGCCAAGTCACACTTTGCAACTGACAATCAGCATCTCCACGGCCACGATCAACGATTGATGGGCAACTGAAAACGCATTCGCTGCCCGCAGTACTCCAGGTCTTCCCGGAATAAACTGAAGGCCATTTCGCAGTGGCCATCCACGTAGTGCTGCCAAATCGGATCAACCAACGCTTCGCCCCCCAAGCGATCCGCCGCCACTCCCAACGTCATAGCCTGATCCTTGCCCACCATCGCCAACGCCGCGTTGTAGAAACCATCGTTGGTCATCCCCGTTTGAAAATACATCAGCTCGCTCAATCGACCATTGGTGGTATGGAGTAAACAGGACCATTTTTTGAGTGCCGGATCCTCGCCGACCCCGGCTTTTTGAAAGAGCGCTTCGCAGTACTCTTCCTTGAATTTCACCCAGCTGCGCTGAACATCAACCAACAACTTCTTGTCGTCCTGGGGCAAACTGGCCTGCGCTTTTTTGTATTGGTCATTCAGTGCCGCGTCGAGGCGATCGAAGGTTTGCTGGCTGCATACCAGCAAATCAGGCTTCTCAAAACTGTCGGGCTGGCAGGCTGACTGAGCAAAAGCCGAAGACATGGAAGCCGCCAGCACCATGCCTGCGATATTCAAAAACCTCTTCTTGCATCCGTTCATCACTCCACCGCTCCATCGCTGCGTTCAGCCACTCGCGCGGGAATCTTCGACGCTTTGCCCGCGCCGGACATCAACGAGGCGTACTGCTTGTAAGCCCGCGCCGCCAGCTCTTTATTGTTCAGGCCCCAGTAACTGTCTGCGAGGTTCAGATAGGCCACTGTTCGGGTGGGATTTCTGGCAACCACTGCGTTCAACAGCTCAATGGACTCGTCGTAATAACCGGTTTCACCGAATAGAAACCCCAGGTCGTTAGACCAACCGGGCAACTGAGCGAAGTCATACTTTTGCGCGATGTAGCTGTGTGGATAGCAGTGACCGCTACCGCCATCCATCAGGAAATTCGCCATCACCGTCGAAACGGCCTCGGTCTGCCCTTTCCGATACAGCGCCAGTGCCTTGTCGAGCTGTTCCGCGACGTCAGTCATCATCAGTTTTTTGTAGCCGTCGGCAGATTTAATGTGCAAGTCCGACAACTGCTCAAGCACCTTGCGTCCATCGAAAGACGCCAGCGAGGTTTCGCCGATCATGCTTTTGGGTACATCCTCAACACTGACAACCGAGCGATCACAGGCGTCGTTGTTTACTACCTGCAATATATTTTTCAGCTCAAACTGTCTGGAGCTTTTGTTGTAGCGAAACACCAGATTGAAATTGTAAACCCCGTTATCTTCTTCGTTGCTCACCAGAACAAGAGCGTCCCCGGCCTCAGCAGTAGGCTGCTTGACCGACACCGACTCCCCTTGAACATCGACGACCTTTAGCACGCCTGCCGGGTTGTTCATCACATTGACGCTGAACCCATCGCTCATGGCCGCCGAATATTGGCTCTTGATCAATGGCAATGCTTTGGACGTATCCAGCAGAATGACATCGCTGCCCCCGCCCTCAGGCACGATTCTCAGTCGGCGAAACGCTTCTCCAGCATCACCGGACAACACAGACACGTTTTGACGGGATGTATCACCCAACAATCTGGCTTGTAGATTCTTGATAACTTGGTTGGCGCTGGAACTCTGTTGTGCGACCTCCAGCGAAGCAAGTTCTTTTAAGGGAAGCGCGCAGCCGGAATCACACGCCATCTTCAAAAACTCAGGCTTATCAGTGCCCTCAAACAGGTAAGTTG
The DNA here is from genome assembly GCF_054898005.1 of Pseudomonas sp. HLT2-19-2. NCBI lineage: Bacteria > Pseudomonadati > Pseudomonadota > Gammaproteobacteria > Pseudomonadales > Pseudomonadaceae > Pseudomonas > Pseudomonas sp. HLT2-19-2. The sequence continues at coordinate 50,509 of NZ_CM142712.1, forward strand.
CAGCGCCATTTCGTTGCCCGTCGCTGTACACCGGGACACTGACCGCCAACGAACCTGCGGACGAAGACGCGGGGGCTTGATCCGCAATCGTTACCGCGCTTGCTTCAACGTCCTTGCAAAGGGTATCGATGGCCGATTCCAAGAGCCCCTGCCCCGCATGAGCACCCAACTTCGCTCTGACAGGTCGGCAGTCATAGCCATGCCAGTAGGGGCCCACTTGCATAGAGATCTTTAATGAAAAAATATAAATATGATTCAGGACGACTTCTTTACCGTCATAGCTGAAGACCACCCAACGGCGAGATGTAGCGGCAGAGTAATTTTCACTATCCAGAATGTACTGGCTGCCCGATCGATACAGCGCGTTTGTAAACATCGCGCCTGTGTATTCCGGGGCACCGAACAGTTGCCTTCCTGAACTGGCATCTAAAATATAGCCCTCTTCATTCAAGGCAACTGAACAACTGCCGGGGGCCTTGCCGTAAGGCTCACAGATCGTTGCGTGTGGGAACACAAACTCTGCGGCGCCAGCGCCAAAGCTCAATAGCACCATCAAGAAAATTGAGATCTTTAAGGTAAATAGCTTCACCACCGGCAACCCTTCTCAGGAGAGGACTCGATCAACGGGTAATGCTCAAACCCAAAGCGTTTCTTGCTTTTGGCATTGGTGTACGAAATACCGTAAATCAGCGCACCTTGACGGACCATGACATATTCACCCGTCACCGCGCCGCCCACGACTTCGACCCACGTGGTGGTGAACTGAAAAGGTCGGCCCTCGGACATTTCTTCTTGCTCGGTACTTTTGTATACCAACGGGATCGACTCTTTGGACGTTGCATACTTGACCGCCGCCCCACTCCATTTGGCTGCCTGATCACTGTAGATCCTGAACTCAAACTTTATGTCCTTGCCTTCCTGGGATCGAAAACAGGAAATTTCCGTTTCCACTTCGCTGTGAGCGAATGTGGGGAAGGCCAGCAACATCGGCATCAATAACTTTTTCAAAAATGTTTTCACTTGGCCAGGCCCTGATTTGGAGATCGCAGAGTTGTGAGATGAACCCTCATCGTTTATTCGCCCGTGATTTTCAACAGCCGAAACTCGTTATCCACAAACTCGTAATAGCGAACCCGGTCGCGGCTCTTCAGCCGTTTGCCCTTCAGGTCTTTTTCGGTATCTAGCGTGATGCCGGAGACGATGATCAAGTTGCTGTCAGGCTGGTATGACAGGTCCAGAAAGTCACCGTCGTAGGCATTTGGCAATCCCGTCACGACCTCTCCCGTCTGCGCGTCCAGCACCTCGACACACAACGCGCTGCCGCCACAACCCACCTTATGCAGAACATAGTGCCCGGCGAAGTTGACCTTGCCAGCAAGGGCTTGCGCTCGCGCGTCATCCATCCATTGGTTGCTGTTTTCCTGCGGCGCCAGGGCGTGGTTTGGACCAGCAAACACTTCGGTAACGTTGAAGTCCGTGAAGGATGGATCGGCGGCGAAAGACAAAGAGGCCGCGCCCGCCAGGACGCAGCCCAATAAAATCGAAAGTCCTTTCATGCTGTAACTCCTGAGCAAACCGATTATTCCCATTGGCAACCCTTCTCCAAAGAGACTTCGGTATCTGTACTAAAAAACCCGTATGACTTCTTCGTGTAGCTCATCGAAACGATCATCCCGCCCTGGCTCACCATTTCGTATTCACCGGTCACCTTTCCATCAAGCACTTCAGACCATGTTCTTGTGAGCTGCCATGGTCTCTGCGGGCTCACTTCTTCAGATTGGCTGTCGGTTAAAACCAGAGGAGTCGGCACACCGGATGACGCGTATTTAACAAAGCCACCCTGCCACTTGTTCGTAGTGTCGTAGTAGGTCCGAAGCTCGAATTTCACCGGGCTCCCCTCACCCAGTTCAAAACAAAGATTCTCCGACACAACCTCACAGTGGGCCGCCAACGGCAGCAGCCCAATCAATAACAGCAGCACTCTTTTCACTTCAGATCCTTTGAAATAAGCCCGACATTCAAATAGAGAAATCCTGCACTTCGTCCAGTGCCCAGCAGCCATCAAAACTGAACCGGTAAATGACTTGATAGCCCGTGTCAGGCTTTTGCAGTTTCACCGTCGCCGACGTGTCGCTCTGGTCCATGACCTGCAAGGTCAGCCCCTGCCGTTCACGGTGATTCGCATTGGGGATAAGGGGAAACACCATTTCAGTAATATCCAAAAGGGTGGTCAGTTGCGCCGGCTCAGGCTCGGCGTCCACCAGGGTCAGCTTTTTCAGCGGGACGCGGGTGAATGCCTTTTGAATGGCCGGGCTCTCGATGTAGTCGGCTAAAAACGGGGTGAATTCCGGCGATGGGCACGACAACACCTTGGGCTTGGCCTCAGCGCTACGGTCATGAGACAAGCACACGTTGAGGGCGTCAGCCTTGATGCCTTTCGCGATCAACAAGTCGGCATTGGTGCGCGAGAGTTTGAGGCCCTTGTTTGCCGCGGTCAGATAACAGGCCAGTGCCCGTTGCGGATCGTGAATGCCCAACGATCCATCTGCATAGGCGATGCCGAGTCGATTGAGCGCAATCAGCGACCGCTGGGTGGCGGACGTTTCCAACGCGGCCAGGGATCGTTCCGGGTCGGCGCAGGGCCGAATTTCGTCGTAGCGGCCTTCGTCACAGTAGAAGTCTGCGAGAGCCAGACTGGCGAGTGCCGATGTCGTCGAGGCGAAGGTCAAAAGCTGAAGGATTTTGGGGTTTTCCAGACGCGTGGCCTTCCCTGTAAGACTCAGCATTGCCGCCGAAAAAGCGGCCGTTGCTGAACCTTGGTCAGCACTGTCCAAATAGCTGGCCAACGCAGAGATGAACAGTTGGGATGAAGCGGGAGACGGCGCCCTCATACCCAGCACCTGGTAGAGCCCTCCTCTATTTAGCGCGCGCGCACCCGGCGAGGCGCGCAATTCACCCTGCCCGGCAGCCATTACGTTCTCCAGCGACCAGTCTTCAACGCGAACCAGTTGCCAACAGTCGGTGCGTTTGAAGGTGAAGAGTTTGAGTACCAGGCCTTTGTGATCACGAGCGAATACTGTGTCGGGCATCTGAATGTGCACATCAAGGTCGGACTTGGCGACGTAATCCGGAGCAAGCACCGCCAACGCACCAGGGTCCAGTGTCATCAATTGCCGTTCGACTGTTCGCGGAATCGACCCAGTAGGCACCAACGTCTGCTCGATCACCGGTGAGGCAATAAAACCTGGCTGCAATGTGGCATCAGCCGAGAACGCTTTGACGAAATCGGCAAAATTGTCACCGGGGCACTGCACTACGCCCGTCTCAGCCGCGAAGGCACCGGACGACATTACCAGCGCCAACAACGCCAGACACCCACGCTTCAAACCCGCCACCAGAGAATTCCTTTTCATCAAAAGCTACTTCACCAACGTCAATTCACCATCGCGATACAGCACCTCACACCCCAACCACGCTACATCGACTTGAGGCAACACCGCCGAAGGTTTGCGCAATTCCCGCAACAAGGTCGAGCCGTGGGACAAGCGCCCGCCCATTCGCGCGATCACTGCCCGGGCGCTTTGGTAATGCGCGTGGCGGCCTGGGTCGAGAGTGTCTTCGAGCAAAATGTCGTCGCCCAGAATGCCTTGCACCTGCCCCGGATAAATCATGAAGCCCGTTGCTTGCTCGGTGCCTTCGCGGCCGTCCTGCCAGAAGCTACCGTCGCGGGTTCGGATGTCTGGATGCGGTGCAAACCAATGCGCTCGGTCGGCCGTCGGCATGGCGTGGTGCAGGCGGAAGAACACCCGCATCAGGTTGTCCCGATACCACTCGCGTACTTGCAGGTAGTAACCGCGTAGGCCCGGCAGACCGGTCGAATGGGCCACACGGATAAGCCCCGACCATTGGGGAAAGGCCTGTAACGGCAGATCAGTTGGGGCCGGGCGTGGCGTGCCCGGATCGGTTTCCCAGGGCAGCCGATGCGGGCTGTTTTCAAGGTCGTCATAAGCCGTCGGCGGCCGGCCCAGCAGGTCGCCGCCGCTGCTGGCCAGTGAGGTAGCGATACACAAGTTGCCTTGCACCACGAACACATAGAACCGGGTGAACCAGTCGGCCAGTTGCTGGCCGTCGGCACCTTGGGCGATCAGCTCGGACAGTTCTTCATCGAAGCGGCGTAAACGCTTTTCCAACGTCAGCAAATGCCCGCGCGCGATGCGTTGCATACGCAGGAACAGTGGCAGCGAACGGATTAGACGCAGCGGGCGCCAAGGCAGATGCGGTGTCGCGCCGCCGACCTCACCGGCGTAGCTGCTGGCGGAGATTCCCCAGTCGGCCAATCGGGCGAGAAACAGATCATTGTTGATGTACGACGCGCCGCCAAACACCGCGGTGAACGGCTCGTTATCCTGCAACACCCGCGAATCCCAACGCGCCATGATCGCCGGAATACTCGCTGCCGCGCGTCGCTGGGCGTACTCCACCAAGCGGCTCGGCTGCGGCGGCAGGATCTCGGCGATGTTGGCGGCCGTCAGGTGACGACGCCAGCCGTAGTCGCTGATCGGCCGGTATTGCAACAGCCACAGTTGAGTACCGTCCCAGGCCCATTCGACGTCGCCGGGCACGTAGTGAAAAACCCGCAAAACGCTTTGTAGAAAGCGCCACAGCTGGTCAGCGGTCAAACCGTGTGAAGGCTTGAACGTGTCGCTGCTCCAGGAGGCGCCGAGGCGAGAAATGATCGCGCGATCGGGACTCACCTGTCCGTCAGCCAGCGACTCGAGATGCCCTTCCACCCATTCCAGTTCCACCGACAGGTGCCGCACGAAAGCGATGCCGGACAGCTGCGGTGTGATGAAGCGCTGCACCACCACTTCCTCGACACCGGATGCACTCAGCTCAGCAATACGCGCCGGCACGTTGTGGGTCGGTTCACGCAGGAACGTAGTGCTCAAACCGGCATTCGCCGCATCGGCCTGATCCTCGCCATAACTGGAGGAGCGCACCGCCCACGTGGCGTCCGGTTGGCTGGCGAGGAACGCCGGCAAACGCGGATCATCGCAGTCATTGAGTGACAGCGCTGGCGGCACCGCTTGCCCGGCCAACTCGGCCAGACGCAACCGACCACCCTTGGTATGAGCGACGAATCCGCGCTCGCCCGACTCCAGCCACCCGGCGAATTCGGCCGGCGAGTCGATCCACGGGTAATGCCCCCAACCGGTTTTCAAGCAGATGCTCAGATCAGCACGGGCCAGAATCGCCGACCAAGCGGCAGCCTGCGCGATGCCCAGCACGTTGTCCTGATCACCCCAGACCAACTCGACCGGGTCGGTGATCCATTCCAGCAACGGCAACGCGGTGTCGGCGCGCACCAGGTCCCAGTGCGGCACAAACGCGCGGCAGCGGGCATACCCGGCGCCCATGCGCTGGTACTGCGCGGGCGTCCAGGTCAGGTTGGAAAACTTGTGCGCAAACAGCGCGGGCTTGTTCGACAGCAGCCAGTGAATGGTCTTGCGAATGGGCAGCGGCGACATCAACGCCGGCAGCCGTCGCTGCCACAGAAAGGCCCCCACCGGCGCCAACAAAACACTGCGGCAAAAGTGGCCGGGCTGGCGTTGCAGCGCATGCAACACCAGCAACGCATTCACCCCGACCGCCATGATCGCGCTGCCCTTGACGGTCGCCGTCAGCAGCGCTTGGGCGTAAGCGCTGAGGTCTTCGCACGGGGCTTGAGGATTGTTGCCGAAGCCCGGCAGTTCCAGCGGCACCACCTGATAGCGCTGAAAATGCGGCAACGCGTCATCCCACCAATCGGCGGCGCCACCGTTGCCGGCCAGCAGGTACATCAGCGGCTTGCTCATGGGCAGTCCTCAGGCCAGATCGCGCAGGGCAGCGTCGAGGGTCGGGTAACGGAACGTATAACCCGCCTCGGTCAGACGGCTGGGCACCACGCGCTGACCGTCGAAGAACAACTGCGCCATTTCGCCGGCCAGTGCGCGTACCGGCGTGGCCGGGATGTGGAACCACACCGGGCGCTTCAAGGCTTTGCCGACACGCTCGGCGAACACCGCCTGACTGACCGCGTCCGGCGCCACCAGGTTGTAGGTGCCGCACAGATTGTCGTCGGCGAATGCGCGGGCGATCACTTGAATCACATCGTCGCGGTGCACCCAACTCATGATCTGTTGGCCATCGCCCATGCGCCCGCCGAACCCCAGGCGAAACGGAATCAGCAACGGCAACAACGCGCCGCCCGGGCCGAACACCACACCCAGACGCAGCACCACCTGACGCACACCCAATTCGGTGGCCGGTTGCGCAGCGGCTTCCCACTTGGCGCACAGCTCAGCCATGAATCCGTCGCCCTTGCTGGCACGTTCATCAAGGCTTTCGCTGGCATCGCGCACGCCGTAAAAACCGATGGCGGAGGCCTGAACCCACAACGCCGGTTTATGCCGGGCGTTCTTCAGCCAAGTCATCAACGCCTCGGTAGTATTGACCCGACTGGCGATCAGTTGCGCCTGACGCTTGGCACTCCAGCGCGGCCCGGCCACCGGTGCACCGGCGAGGTTGATCACCACATCAAACGTTTCGTTGTAGCCGAGTTTGCTCAGGGAGCGCAGGCAACGAGCGCGACCATCAAACAGGTACGCGGCTTTTAATGGATCGCGAGCCAGCACGCTGACGGTGTGGCCGGCGTCGAGCAACTGATTGACCAACACTTCACCGATAAACCCGGTGCCGCCGGTCACCAACACACGCTTATAGGCGCCGCCCGCGAACGGGTTCGCCGGTTTGCCTTCGCGCTGCATGCGCAGTGCCGCCAACCCGTCGCGAATACCCGAGGCCGTCACGCCGACAGCGAACAGCGTCAGCAACCAGCCGCGCCAGCCGAAATCAATCGCGGTCAGACCCGTCGGCAGGCTCACCCACTGCGCCAGTTGCGTGCCGTACAACGCGAAAAATGCCCCGCCGTTCACCGCCAACACGGTGTGCATGATCCGCTCGATGGCTGGCAATTTGCGGCTGCGATCCTCGACCACGAAATCCCACAGCGTCAGGCCGATCTCCAGCGCGAACAGCAACGCAATCACAATCGCCCACGTGCCTTGAAACGCCAGATGCGCCATGCCCAGAAACAGAATCCCGTAGAAACACGAACGCAGCGCGTGAATCGACAACTCCAGCCGAGCGCTGTGCCGATAGGGCAACGCGACGGTAAGTTCATGGTGATAGAGGGTGTCCAGCGCACCGAGTATGGCCTGGGCAATCAGCAGCGTGATCGCCCAATCCAGGAGAGAAAAATCAGGCATGGTTGGCGTCACTCGGAGTGTTTTTTGATGGGTTTGCGCAACGGTCATGGCGGTAGAGCCAGAACAGCGGCGGCAGCAAGGTGAGCAGTGCGAAGCTGTCGAACCACAGGTGTGACCAGACGTGCGCCTGGGCGGAGATCCACATGTCTTGCGGCGCCCAGAGCACGATGCCGGCGATTAACCAGCCCCACGCCATGGGACTTCTCAGTCGATGGCCGATGCGCACGAGGGCGAGCATGTAGAGGGAGTAGCTTTGCAGCGTGGCGCCGAATAAGGCGAGCCACCAGACTTGTTGGGCACGGGCGGCGGTGGGTACGGCGTCGGTTGCCCAGAAGGCTTGTTCGATGGTTTGTAGGTAGCCGTCGAGCAATCCAGAATGGCCGGCCCAGGTCAGCGCGAGGCTGACGAGCAGATGCACTAGGGCGGCGGCGTACAGCCAAACCACCAGCGCAGAGCGAAGGGTATTAGAGGGGACTGACATTCCGTGTCCTGAGCGCTTCCTTGAGGGCGGCAAGTCTAAAGGAAAAGGAGGCGGGTTTATTGATTAATGGACGATGGCGGCGCGAAATAAATCCGCCCTCCCACTGACGAAATAATCCTCCTGTAGGAACTGCCGAAGGCTGCAATCTTTTGATCTTAATCCCCTCAAACCTCTCGGACATTTCCTTCAACATGCCGGGCTGTCCGTGAACTAGGCGCCTTGGGCCTTCACCGATAAGCTCTATTTGTCGCCGCAAAATCGGTGACACGGATGTGCAAGTCCGTAACCGGGAGAGAATTTATTAACTCCGAGGATTTACACCTATGACCAATCCAACAGCTAACTCGCCCGAAAACGAAGCCACATCTCCCTACGAATCCCTCGATTCGAAAAAACTCCACGCAGCCGCCGATCGCGCCCTCGATCTTCACCTCGGCACACCTGCGGATAAAAAACCTAAACGTCGCAAAGGCTACCTCTTCATCGTCGCTCCCGACCTCCACACCGAAACCCTCCTGGCTAACGCCTCAGAAGACCTGCTATCCATCAGCGCCATCGCCGCCGACTTGGCCGACGGTGTGGAAGGTTCACGACGTTCAGTCGCCTTGGCACTCAGCAGGATGGCGGACGGCGTACACCTGTTAGTGGAACGAGCGCTGGATCACATTGATTCGCCAAATCCGGCGGAGCATCGGGCGAAGGTATAGAAAAACCGCGAATCGAAAAAGGGGACTTGGCGTCCCCTTTCCTGCATTAACGTTGAGGAAATGTGGTCATACACGATTTAGCCTCATTCATTTCCCAGTAAGTGCTGATAAGAGCTTTCTGACTGCTCTCTATACGGAGATTGACAAAGCCATCACCACAATCAGGAAGTATTTCCTTGAAAAAAACAGCTTCCGGTTGATACACAAAAATCCGGTGAATGGTATAGGTGCCCATCCCATCATCAATCTGCCAAACAGCAAAATCCTTCACACCATCGAAATTAAAATCGTCTATCTGAACATGTAGTTCTTTAATCGTCTCAAAATCGATTGTCCTGGATTCGGCATGGGTATCACCTTTAACGCCGATCGTTAAAGCTGAACCGTCTAACACAAGAGTTGCTTCGACTTTTTTAACTGGGTTGAAAGTCGTTACTTCGGCATAAGCTGGAGCATTCCATAACAACACAAGCAATGGCATCACAAGATTTTTAAACCGCACTTAATCACCTCACCGAGTTGCATTGAATACTTTATTTGCAGATAAAGCGCACAAGTAAATCTTTTCACTTTTCGTTCAGACGAGCTAGAGAAATAAATACCTAATCATTCGCCACATCCAGCTTTATAGCCTGAAAAGCTGCTTTAATGTCAGAAAGCTTAGGATCAGCAATATCAGTTGATCGAGGAACACAAACGGAAAACGTCACAGTTGATTTACCTACACCCGCCAAACCGTAAAAGCAGTCAAATCTCAATCCAGAACTGGCAATCGAAAATTTTTCCCTGGCTGCGCTAATGTCCTCTTCCGAATTCCATAGCATAAAAGGCGACATTACTACTCGAATCGATGCAGTTCCGGATGCAGTAAATTGCTGACGGCTAACTTTTCCTTCTTCACTGGTCTGCTGTATTACATCATCTACACCGTAGCTGTAAATGTAATTACCCTTCCCGTCAAATCGTGCCGAATTTTTAAGACGTATTTCAAATGGAACAGGCTCGATAATGAAAACGTTTTCTTCTGTCAAAATATCTGGTTTCGATTTTATCTTTGACGCAAACTCACCATAACAAATATTATTCTCAACTCTGATCTCCAGACTAAATCCTGGCACTTCTGGGATTGAAACACCGCATGCGCTTAATGATTGCGCACTAACTGCACCGGAAACCAGGATAGATAACACAAGACCGATACATACAGCATCTACCTTCATTACACCAAAACTATTTGAACTCATATTGCTTTGTTTCCGGATTGATCCACCTGCACGATTGTCGATCCAGTATAGTTTCTAGCGTACTCAACCAGATCTTTTGGATAGATCAGGTGATCGTGTTTAAGTAGCGACAAGAAATTCTTCCTTACCTCATTCGTGTCCTTTTCCTCACAGAGTAAAAGGGGACAGATTTATTTACCGATAGCTAACCTACCTTAAATATATCTGCCCCCATTTATACGTAATAAAGAAAGGAACAACCCAAACAAATGAGTCTGCCCGATTCACTTTAGCTTTGACTGAAAAATGGCTAATGGGTGCCCCCTTCACTCAAATCATTCAGATTTTCCTTCATATTTGTCAACACCGGTTGAAAACTGACCCACCCTACCGAAGTAAAACTGACCCACCCCGGCGGTGTTTGAGGTCTGTTTATTTCTGTGGCGAGGCCGTTTCTCTCGGCACCACCTGACCTGATTTCAGCTTGTCCTTGAGTCGATAACTCTGTCCGCTGACCTGGACGATATGCGCATGGTGCAGAAGCCGATCCAGCAGCGCAGCGGTCAGTGTCGAGTCGTCCGCGAAGGTCGTTGCCCACTGGCTGAACGGCAAGTTGCTGGTCAGCACCAAGCTGCCATGTTCGTACCGTTTGGCGATCACGTTGAAGAACAAGTTGGCTTCGTCACGGCCGAACGGCAAATAGCCGATCTCATCAATCACCAGCAGTTTCGAGCGTTGAACAACGCGACTGAAATACTGAGCCAGGCGCCCTTGATGGTGCGCGGCGACGAGTTGCAAAGTCAGGTCGGCGGCGGAGATGAATCGGGTCGAAATGCCTGCCATGATCGCCCGATAAGCCAGAGCGCTGGCCAAGTGTGTTTTGCCAACGCCCGAAGGCCCCAGCAGCACGACGTTTTCCTTACGCTCGATGAAGGCCAGCCCGGCCAGTTCCAGGATCTGGCTTTGCGGCGCGCCGCTGGCGAATTTGAAGTCGTATTGTTCAACCGTTTTTACCGCCGGCAGCCCGGACTGTTGCAGCAGCGCTTGCCGCCGCCGCTCGTTTCGAGCGCGATCCTCGCTCAGCAGAAGCTGTTCCAGGAAGTCGGCATAGCTCGTTTCTTTTTCGGCCGCTTGCTGGGCCAGTGCCGGCCAGTCCGTCGCAAAAGTGTCCAGCTTGAACTGTTGGCAAAGAGACTCGATGCGCAGATGTTGAAGGTTCATGGACGTACCTCAAGCAGTGCCTGATAGACCGAGAGCGGATGCTGCAAGCTTTCCACCGGCATGGGTTGGGCGACCGAAATCATGCTGCTCGCAACCCCTTGGATCTGGGGCAGGGGCAACAAGTGGTGCACTTCGGTATCCAGTCGGTGTTGCGGTATTTCGCCCGTCGTCGCATGTGTTCGGGCGTTGGCGACCTCCATCAACCAAGGGCCGATCTTGCTGTTCGCGACTTCAACGTCCAACAGCAAGTTGACCTGGTTTAGTGACGCGGCCAGTGGCACTGCGAAGCTGTTTTTCAGGTAGTGGTTGAAGCGCTCGACCTTACCCTTGGTCTGCGCCCGATACGGCCGGCAGACTTTCGGTGTGAAGCCGTAGCGCTCTGCCAAATTCAATAGCGCGGGATTCCAGCGGTGCTGACCGGGGCCATAAACATCGCGTTCCTGGATTATGGTTTTGGCGTTGTCGAAGAGTAGCTTTCGCGGCGTACCGCCGAAGAAACGCAGCGCCTTTTCGATACCGGAACACCAAGCTGCGGAGTCTTCGCGACGGGAGAAAACGACGTAGGTCGCACGGCTCCAGCCCAACGTTGCAACGAATGCCAACAACGGATCGCGGCCACGCCGAATGACGGTGAAGTCCACCTGCATCTGTTCGCCGGGCTCTGTTTCAAAGCGCACGACGGCTTCGTTTGCCTTGGATTTCAAGGTCAGCAGAAAGCTGGTGAGGATTGAGTATCCGCCTTCGTAACCCTGTTCGCGGATTTCCCTCAACAGCACGATGGCGGGAATCCAATGTGGTCGAGCGGCTTCTACGCGCTGGCGCAGATAGGCCTCGAAAGGCACAAGCTTGCCCACGCGCTGCGCGCGCGGGCCATAGACGACGGGCTGGCGCTGGGCCTGTAATTTGAGGTGGCGTCGAATGGTATTGCGAGAGCAGCCCATCTGCCGGGCGATGGCCCGAATAGACAAACCCTGACGAATAAGAACACTGATTTCCACGTGTTGCTCCTGGGACAGCATGGGCAGCTCGCAAAAGCTGCATTTTGCCCAAGTGGGTCAGTTTTCAACCGGTAGGGTGGGTCAGTTTTGCATCGGTACTGACACATATTTTTTAGTTTCTGGATTAAAGCTCCATACATGAGGAGTGGTTAGCGCTTCCTTTCCTTTGTAACGGATATTCCCATCACCATCTCTCTGGTAGGAATACACTTGTATATCTTTAAATCCACTATTTATTTTAGGAGCCTTATCCAAAACCTCCACCTTGGCGAAATAGTCCCCGCCAACGAATTTAAGATAACCTTTGCACTGAACTAAAACCCCAAAGGTTTTATCTTTACTGGACCCCTCGCTGCCATAAGAAGTGAAAATATAGTCATTGACTCCATCACCGTTCAGGTCAACGTTTTCGACTACCTTCCCTTCCTGAACGGAAAATTTATCGCCACTCACTCTTGAAAGAGTGTCGATTTTATCTCCGTCTTCGGACCACCGAGAGATGAAGTGTTTCGCACCTCCTTCCGTATCACAAACATCCACAGTGGCAGCATTAGCAATAGGAAAATATAGCAACAAACTGAAAATTAAATTAACAAATAAATCCATCTCCTTTCGCATTGCTTTCCCCAACCGATGATTATTTGCTTCTTTCATCGATCAAACCAAGCAACCGTTTAAACTCCGAAATATCATCCTCATAAAAACCATTGCATTGAGAGACAACTACATACCCCTCTTTTGTCTTCCTTTCAACCGTACTACAAACAACTCCCGGACCTTCGCTGCCACCCGGACCTTCATATACAACATCCTTCATACTCACCAGCTTCCAGTTTTCTTGCATCATCTTTGACCTGGCTGCACTGGACGCATCAACAGCATTAAGAATCTGTTCCGGATTTGGCAACTTAATTAAATTATTGTAAGACTCTTCTCCACTCCCCAGCAACTTCAAAACAGCATCTAAATTATTTCCACTCACGATAAAAGTCGGAAGATTTTCGAGGTTTGTCTTATAAGAAGGCTGGCCACGTGGCGCCAACTTCAATATATCTATACCGCCATCTTGGACGCAGCTAGAAACTTCTAACTTCGACTGCGACAGGTTAAGTTGGCATTGCGATTCCCCAGCAAATACTGACGCCACAAGAGAAGCAGCACAGATGAATCCAATCACAGAAAGAATACTTTTATACTTTTTCATTGAGCACATCCCATATAGGCACAAGTGCATCCTGCCTTTCAGCATTATGATCAGGAGTTTTAACGGGACTCCCTCTATTAATTACCGAACCAACTACCGTCGCTACAGCGGAGGTAGATCCTACGTCCGCATGTTTACTTATTTTCTCTCTCACCCAAAAAAAACCAGATGCATCACACGCATTGTAATCATCTGTCGCGAGAAGAGCTGGATGAGGATCTGTTGTGAAGTCCTTCCCTCTATATCTCTCATAGCTTTTGTAGTTTTTTCTTCCCGTAATTTGTAGGAAGCCACGACCGTGAAATCTGTCACCATCCCCCGCCATTCCTCCATTCGCTGAATTGGCGACCCCATTATCCATTCCAGCAGCTTTAGGTGCTATTTGCCCTGGGCGTGTAGCCATATAACCAGATCTATTTATTGTTGGCTTCGGGTGCGGGCCTGGATTCGTTCACAAATAAATCTACCCACTTTTCGGCCCGATCAATTAAAGCAAGTCCGCCTTTAATAAAAACCAAGCTCACTTATCTGCAAGACGTTGCAAAACCCTAGCAGGGACTGCACTGTTTTTACCCGCTGCACTCATACCCAATATATAATTTTTATAATAATTTTTAGACTTTTCTTTTTGATTCAACTCCCACAACGCATCTGCAATATTCAACTTCAACACCAACCGATCAGGGGATTTTTTTTCAACCTCTGAAAGAATAGTATAAGCGCCATCCCAAGACCCCGACTCAGACATCGCATAGCCAATATCATTGAATGCCGGAGCGGTACTTGTTGTTATGTAATTCCCCGAGACCAAACGATCAGCTACAAAAAAGTCCAGTACTGCAAGAGTTCTGGCCTTATCTAGCTGACCATTTTCAAATAGAAATCCACGTATTCTCTTCGAAAACGCATCAGCATCTTTGCCGCTTGTCAAAAATTTGGTTAAATCACCCTCTTTATCGCAAGGCTCGTCGGACACTACGCTCGCACCGCACAAAAACTGCGCCAGATATTTTTTGCGCTCCATATAGCGACTGGAAAGACAACTTTCATATTGTTCATTTCGCGAAGATGACGAGCCAATTTCAGAGGTTTGTGCATCACAGTCTTTCCTAGACGACTCCATCCATGCTTTTTGCGCCTCGAGTATTAGCCCATATGTATCTTTTGATGTGTCTCCACCTAGATATATCACAGAAGAAATCACGTCGGAAACGGGTGTATTCTCTGTAGCACCGGCTGAATTAAAAGCAACTGCAAATACTAGGAAGCATAGTACATTTATATTTTTCATCGCGTTCTCACGTAGTCGGCATTTTCAAAAATTTCAACTTCTTCAGCACGCCTGTTGACTAATCCATCTGACACGACGTGCGTTCCACCTGGACCAGTAACTTTATTCCACATTTTCATCTTCTCCCCAACTTCTCCGTAAGCAAGCTGATTGATCGTGGCACGAGCCGCCGAAGCGGTAAATCCTGGACCTCCAATATTAAACGCAAAAATCACCAGTGCATCATATTCATGTTGTGCCAGTTCAACATTGACACCATTGTTCACTCTAGTCTCGTACTCAGCCAGATCTTGCTTTAAAAGCTCCTCAGCTTGAGTAACTGTTAACCCCTGCAAAAAAGGAGTCTCGCTGGCTGATCCATTAATAGGGCCATGATGTATAAGATGCCCATAACCAACAGTTGCGTGTCCGGCCGAGTCGTTATACATATTTGCACGAAAGGACTCGTATTGCTTCAGGAAATCTATTCCTTCAGTACTTATAGACCAAGGCTTCACCTTGCGACCGCCCCCCGCAACAACTTTACAGTTAGCAATCAAGCCCATTGGATGAATATGCTGCACATTAATATCGCCAGTTATCCCATGTTGTCCAACCAGCTTATCCCACCAGCTCAAACGCTCAATCCTCGACTTTTCCTCAACCCATTCCTTATGTGGATCCGAGTCACTATGCCCCATCAGCTCGTCAAGGGAGTCCCACTTCTCTTTTTATATTGCCATTCACTTTCGTAGCGAGTGACCATTTGAGACATAGGCTGGGAGAACCAAGGCTTATTCAGGGCCTCTTTTATTTCTACCTGTGAGATTTTTGCGTCGCTACTCTTATCTAGAATTTTGTATAGCTGTTGCATTGTAAGGCTGTCGTTAGCACTTTCAACATTAGGCAAGTAAGTCGCTCGTTCCTCTTCATTAAGATTTTCCTGCGCGTGCAGGAACGCGGCTAAATGATCGACATTACTAACGGTTTCGTCGATGAAAGTGAAGCCTTCCCACTCAAATGGTGAATGACGCGACAGAGTAGTATCCGGCTCCGCAAACCAACCGTCGATGCCATTGCCGTGCTCATCTCCCAGCAGGCCGTCTAAACGCCACCAATAAGTGGTCGTAGTCGTGCCCCCCATGACAACAGACTCTTTGATCTTCTTCTCAGCCGGCAGCCCTTCAAGTACGCCCACAGGAATGAAGAAGTCATACCCCACCTCGTTACTAGGATCGGCAGCTTTCGGTGGATTCGTCACGCTCATACCTTGCGCATGAGTAATCAACCTTGAGCGTTTTGGAATCTTGACCAGCGTCTTTTCGGTAGCAGGCAAGCTGATAGCCTTGGGTTTACTCTGCCCGGTGAATTCCTTCACGTCTTCACAGCTGAAAACTTCCAGATGCAGCAAATTCTTCGGGGCCGCATCCGAATGGTTCTGATACTTGCCAACATGCCCCAGAATCTCGCCTGCTTTGATCTTGAAAGACGGGGTTAAGGAGATGACGCTTCCCAGTGGACTATGCGGCTCACTCATAGGCTCAAGTGAATTCGACCAAACGAAACCGGGTAATTTTCCATCTGCATCCGGTGTTAGGGCAGGGTTCGACTGACCACTTACGATCTCTATCAGCTTGCAAAATTGATTAGGCGTCGGTTCTTCACCGAGCCTTATTTGTGTTCCCGGTGGGAGATGGCTAAGAGGCAGCCCGTTTGTTTGGGCATTGCGTACGTTTGCACCGTGTTGCGCACCACCCGGTAACGGATCTGGGGCGTCATTACCTACGAAGTATTTACCCCCTCCCAGATCTTTTAGTTGTCCTTTGAATACCCAACCCGTATCAGCGGTTAAGCCAGAAACTTCAGGGGTGACGCTGACAATTCTGACCCAATTTTGAGTGGCTGGCGCAGGCTGCGTCACCACAGTTGTCCCACGCGGCAAAACTGCTAGAACTGGGTGCTGCCCAGAATTACCGCTTCGAACCCGGATGCCTAAGGAAACTCTGAAGAAGACTTCCAAATCTGGTGAAATACCCGCCTGACACGAACACGACGGTTGAGTCCCGATGAAACAGATGTCCTTCGCCGATGCCGAGTACGCCGGCAAACGTAAGCAGACCCGCCGCGAGCGCTTCCTGAACGAGATGGATCAGGTCGTGCCCTGGAAGGGCTTGGTTACTTTGATCGAGCCGCATTATCCAAAGGGCGAAGGGGGCCGTCCGGCGTATCCGTTGATGGCCATGTTGCGCGTTCATTTGATGCAGAACTGGTTCGGCTACAGCGATCCGGCGATGGAAGAATCACTGTATGAAACGACGATTCTGCGCCAGTTCGCGGGCTTGAATCTGGATCGGATTCCCGATGAAACCACGATCCTCAACTTCCGCCGCTTGTTGGAAAAACATGAGTTGGCAGGCGCGATTTTGCAGGTCATCAATGGCTATCTGGGCGACCGTGGCCTGCTGTTGCGTCACGGCACGGTGGTCGATGCGACGATCATTCACGCGCCGAGTTCGACCAAGAACAAGGACAGTAAACGCGATCCAGAAATGCACCAAACCAAGAAAGGGAATCAGTACTTTTTTGGTATGAAAGCGCACATCGGCGTCGATGCCGAATCCGGCTTGGTGCATAGCCTGGTGGGCACGGCGGCCAATGTGGCGGACGTGACGCAGGTCGATCAGTTGCTGCACGGTGAGGAAACTTACGTGTGTGGCGACGCCGGTTACACCGGCGTGGACAAACGTCCCGAGCATCAGGATCGCAAGATGATCTGGTCGATTGCCGCCCGGCCAAGCAGCTATAAAAAGCACGCAAAAAAGAGTCTGATCGGGCGCATGCGACGCAAGATCGAATACGCGAAAGCGCAGGTGCGGGCCAAGGTTGAGCATCCGTTTCGCGTGATCAAGCGCCAGTTTGGTTATACGAAAGTGCGCTTTCGTGGTTTGTCGAAAAACATCGCGCAGCAGACAACGTTGTTCGCTTTGTCGAACTTGTGGATGGTGCGAAAACGGTTGATGGGTATGGGCGAGGTGCGTCTGTAATGCGGGCCAATTGCCCTGAAACAGTGCAATCAGAGGAAAGAACCGTGGATTAAGGACAAGAAAGGTCTGATTTTCGCCGACTTATGATTTTTTGAGCCTCAAGTAGTGAGGGCATGAAAAATCGGTGGGTACTTCAGACCTTCCCTAAAGCTTTATCTGGCGCACTTGCCTTAACCTTATAAAGGCCTTTCCCCCAAAAACCAGGAGGCCTCAGCGTCGGGTTCCTCTTGTAACCCTCCCAATCCATCAAGTGCATATACAAGCTAAAAAAGGTCAGGCTCGGTCCGGCTGCCGGCGATGCAGCGGCTGGTGCAGGAGGTGCGGGCACCTCAAGTCGGTGCTTAACCAACACAAACCCCGTTGAATAAACTGAATGCGTCGAGCCAAAATCTGATGTTAGGTATTTCTCATCAATGCGATAGGCCACTACCTCACCGTCAGCGATGCATCTGACTTCCGTCAGATCCGGCACCAAACCAGTGTCTTCGTCGAAATGAACCCCGCCATGCCAAAGACCATTGGCCCCCAATGGGTAGTAGCCGTCTTTTGCCTTCGCCAGCGCCTTATAGAACTGCTGTGGATCCGTCGCTTCTGCTGTCCCTACTTTCAGGGGATACGACCATTTCTCTACTTTGCTTGTTGTTTCAGTCATTACCAATTACCTAAATCCTGATCCCTGGTGGCTTGGATTGCCGTCTATGTCGATTAACCAGAAAAATTGAGCATTCGTTTGGGTTTGCGTTTGACCTGTTCTTCCTGCGCATTCATCAACGCCTGATCCATCAAACTCCCCGCCTTATCTTTATCCGCCGCCCCCGGCAGCACCGGCGGTTTAATCCCGATCCCGGTCCCCGATCCAGCCGAACCGCCAGCGTTGATTTTGATCACCGGCCCAACCACGGTAATCCCGCCAGCATCAAGCTATGAAGCTGCCACCTGCTTTTACTGTCAGCTCCATCCCGGCTTCGATGACAATCTTGTCCCCAGCCTTAAGATGAATCTCTTTCCCAACGCTAGTCAGCTGCGCAGTCCCCAGCTTCACATGCTGGTTCTGCCCAATCGTCAGGTGGTCATCCATCCGCGTTTCAACCTTGCGATCAGCAATCGTGGTGCGGTGTTCTTCGGCCTTCAGCTCGGTGTAGGTGTTCTTCTCCACCGTGTCGTGGCGTTCGTTACCCACGCGAATCTTCTGATCGTGCTCGATGTTTTCATCCCAATCCCGCTGGGCATGAATGTAGATCTGCTCGGCACCTTTCTTGTCTTCAATGCGAAGTTCGTTGTACCCACCACCACCCGGTGAGCTGAGGGTTTTGAACACGCTGCGGGTTTTATTGGCCGGCAACTCGTAGGGAACCTGGTTTTCCTTGTGGTACAGGCAGCCGGTGACCACGGGCTGGTCGGGGTCGCCTTCGAGGAAGGTGACGAGGACTTCCATGCCGATGCGCGGAATGGCGATGGCGCCGTAGCGGTCGCCGGCCCAGCTCGATGAGACGCGCATCCAGCAGCTGGTTTTGTCGTCGGCCAGGCCTTCGCGGTCCCAGTGGAATTGCACTTTGATGCGGCCGTACTGGTCGCAGTGGATTTCTTCACCTTTGGGACCGGTGACCATGGCGGTCTGGCTGCCGAGGACGCGGGGTTTCGGGTGTTGCAGGGCCGGGCGGTAGAACACGTCCCACGGCGTGGCGAGGAAGCGGTTGCGGTAGCCCTGGTGGAAGTCGTCCTTGTTGGCGGTGGTGTCGCTGGTCACCGACTCTTCGAGGACTTGCGGCTGTTTGCCTTCGTGGAAGATTTCGGTGAGCAGCCAGAGGTCGTTCCACTCGGTGCGCGGGTGGTCGGACATTTCCAGGAAGTGGCCGCTGATCAACCTTGTTTGGTCGCCGTGGCCTTCGGCCTGGCGGTAGTCGGCGCGGTGGCGTTCGAGGGCGCGCTGGCTGAGGAATTTGCCGCGCGCGCGGTCGAGGAAGCGGCCGGGGTAGTCGTAGTCTTCGAGGTCTGGCTCGGTGCTTTCGCCGTCGGGTTTGTAGGCGGATTCGAGTTGCAGGCGCGGTTTTTCGAAGTCGTAGTCGCGGCGGGTGACGCGGCCGGTGCGGGTTTCGAGGCGCAGTTTGAAGCCTTTGATCACCGGCTCATCGGCGACCATGCCGCTGCCTTGCACATAAGCGGTGGGCTGCCCAAGTTTCGGGAACACGGTCTGGTCGTCACCGAATACCAAAAGATGACCTTTGGAACTGTGCTGGAAGTGGTAGTGAATGCCTTCTTCTTCGCACAGGCGCTGGATGAAGTGCAGGTCGGTTTCGTCGTACTGCACGCAATAGTCGCGGTCCGGGCACGGCTGGCTGAGCTGGAAGCTGTAGGCGTTGCCTTTGATGCCGTGTTCATCGAGGATCAGCGCGATGATTTTCGGCGCGGACATCTGCTGGTAAATGCGCTGGTTGGTGCGGTGATGCAGGTATTGCAGTTGCGGCACCAGCGAGACTTTGTAGCGGGTCAGGCGTTTGCCGGCATCGCCTTGGGCGACGCGGTAGATTTGGCCGTGGATGCCGGAGCCCTGTGGGTCGAACGCCAGGAATGCCTGTTTGTGCAGGAGCTTTTCCAGGTCCAGATCGGGGTTTTCGCTGACCAGTTCCAGGTCGAAGCGATACGGCTGGCTGATGCCTTCGGTGCCGGTGAACGACAGCACTTGCAGGTCGCCGACCTGATCGCCTTGAGAGCCGTCAACGGTCAGGCTGAAGTGGGTTTCGTTAGCGAGGTTGAACATTGCTTGCTCCCTGTTCGGTAGTCATCCGTTACGCCGATAGGTCGTCGCTGTCAGACCGATCTATTACATGCCGCAACTATTTAAACGGAATCACGGCCTTTTGATTTTGCCCCTACAGGGATGTCATGTTTATCGGACATTTCCTGCAAGACGTGGGGCTGTTCATGAACTATTCGCCCCTCACTTTCACCGCTAACCTTTACTTGTCACCGCAAAAAACGGTGACACGGACGTGCAAGTCCGGGTAAAAGACGACGCACAACGTCATTGGTCGCTGGTCGAGCAGATTCCTGCTCGTGGCACCTGTTTATGGCGGCTGTGCGTGGGAGATCTTTCTTTCGAGAGCGATCTGCCGGGGTCTGTCTGCCCGGTCTTGCACACCTGCGCACAGTTGCCACCTTATTCGCGTGCAAGCGAACGGTGGTGGCTCCCAAAATACAGATGGAGATACATACATGTTCAAGGTCACGCCCAATCCGCCAGACAAATCTGGCACCTCTACTGAAGAATTCCTCGACACCGAAAAACTCAATAAAGAAGCTGCTGACCGCGCTTTCGCCCATTACTTCCCCCCGGCCAACGAAAAACCAGTCAAACGTCGTAAAGGCAATCTCTTCACCGTCTCCCCCGATATCGACACTGAAGCTCTGTTGGCCAACGCCTCCGAAGACCTGCTGTCCATAAGCGCCATCGCCGCCGATCTGGCAGACGATGTGGAAGGCACTCGGCGATCCGTAGCCTTGGCGCTGAGCAGGATGGCGGATGGAGTACAACTTTTGGTGGAACGAGCTTTGGATCGTCTGGATGAGTTAGAGATGAAAGTGCAACAAGTTAAAACATAACAGCAGTAAGGGGATGGATTTACTTTCGAAATAAATCCATCCTCTTATCTCACCTATCTGACTTGCTCCATACTCGGCGCTTTGTAGCTTTCATCTATCTTCACCCCAGCGGCTTGAGCTCGATTTTCTGTTTCCGAACGTCGTTGGAGGAGCTGTTGCAAATGAGCTGGAAATAACTCTTTCCATCTAGGTCGAACTGTCTCCTCGAAGTCCGTCCTCCAGAAATTATCCAGAGACTTGAACTCGATTTTTACAAGGTATACACCTGTCCGGGATGGATCAGTGGCGGAATTTCTTCTTTTGTACTTTGATATGACTAATGTATTGACCACTGTACAAATACCAATCATAAAACCCATCACCCGCCAGCCAGTCGTCCAAACTCATTTCCTGATCAGGATCAAACAACGGATGGCTTAATGGCGTTCCGCCAAAAACATCATCCTTCCAGTCAAATTTATTTAACTCCGAGCTGAAAATGCGAGGATCGGAAGGAAAATAATATTTCCTCCAGCCACCGGCTTTGAGGTCAGATATCAACTTGTATACAAGCTTCTTATTTTCTTCATGAGAACTATTATCTGGCAATCCTCGGAGAGTCATCACAACCTCATCAACATCCTGAGTTACATCGCCATCTACGACAACATTTAGGCCTACCACTTGTTTTATTTCGAGAGTACTGTCTGGCTGAGTGACGGTTACGTTCATCAGCGATTGATCCTTACCTCCGCGCCTGATTTCATACCAGCACATGTTTACCGCATCCAAACAATCTGCGGTGAATTCCAATGGGCCGTTCTTCAATTGGGTCTCGACAGGGCTACCTAACTCGACACTCATGTTAATCGTTTCATTTTCCATTTTTTTGGCACTTTCATTTTTGGCGCTATCGCATCCAGCGAGACATAGGAGCGGTAAAGTCCAATACCATTTCACGGTTTGCTTCGTATCCGATCCATGAACCACACCTACCGTCAGATGCGCTGCCCGTTTACCGTGGCATTTCCGGTGAGCAGTTCCATGGCAGTAGCGCTTCGTAATCGGCCACCGACTCCGCATGCGGCAGCCGCTCCAGTACGTGGCGCAGCCACGTATAGGGCTCTTGGCCGTTGACCTTCGCGGTTTCGACCAGGCTGTAGATCTGGGCGCTGGCAGTCGCGCCTTTGGGCGTATCGCTGAACAGCCATGCCTTGCGCCCGATCACAAACGGTTTTATTGCACGCTCCGCCGGATTGTTGTCGATCGGTAAAAATCCGGCCTCCACGTAACGCTCCAGACGGCTCCAGTTGCTGGCCAGATAATTAACGGCCTTGCCAAGCGCACTTTGCGGCGTCACCTGCGACTGCGTTTTATCCAGCCAGCTTTTCAACTGAGCCAGGATCGGCAGGCTCTTTTCCTGACGGCCAATAAAACGCTGCTCATCACTGGCATCCTTGAGTTCACGCTCGATGCCGTACAGCTTGTTGATCATCGTCAGCGCGATATCGGCACGTCCCGTCTTGCCCTTGGGCTGCACTTTTTGCGCATCGACGAACTTGCGCCGTGCATGGGCCATGCACGCCAGCCGCTCCACACCCGGTTGCAACGCCAATGCGTTATAACCCGCGTAATCATCAGTCATCACGTAGCCGCGATAACTTTCCAGCAGGCGCAACGGCACGTCCTGCGCACGGCTGGACGTGTAGTCGAACAGCACGACTTTTCGGTCTGGCGGCCCGCTGGCCTGCACCCACATCCAGGATTGGCAGGTAGGGTCTCGATCCGGTTCCTTAAGTACCTGGACGCGGGTTTCATCACAGTGGATGACCGGGCTTTCCAGCAATCGGTCGCGCATTAAATTCAGCAACGGTTGTAAGTGCTCTCCGCACTGGATAACCCAGCGAGCGAGAGTCTGACGCGGGATATCGATACCGTGTCGGCTCAGCACCGTTTCGAAACGATGCAGCGGTAAGCCATCGACATACTTGGTGGTCAGCAGCATCGCCAGTACGCTCGGACTGGCCATGCTCTTTTCGATCAACTGAGCAGGTTTATCAGCAGTGACCGGAGCCGTTTCACAACCACGGCAGCCGTAGACTTTGCGGATGTGTTTGATCACTCGGATCTGCATCGGCACGATGTCCAGCTGTTCGCTGGTTTCTTCACTGATCACATGCTTGCGGCAACCGCAGGCACAGGTCAGTTCATGTTCTGGCAGTTCGTGGATGACTTCGATGCGCGGCAGATCAGCCGACAGTGGCTTGCGTTTGCCACGACGTGGCGTCGGAGCAACCACTTCTTCGTCAGCGTCGCCGACTGAAGGCATCGGCTCGCTTTCGGGCTCGTTGAATAACGCGAGTTGAGGCGTGTTGGGTTCAACGGTCTGCTCGGATTTACGTCCGAATAAACGGTCGCGCAGCAACTTGATCTGTTCTTTTAGATCGACGATATGAGTCTGGTATGCCTCAGCCGTTGCCTGCTGACGGCTGAGTGCCTCAAGCAACATTTGCTTGAGCAGAATAGGGTCATCAGGGAGGTCTTCGGGCATCAAATTCATGCCCGGATTATACCCGTCAAGCGACGAATCTTGGCGTTAAAACCTTGTGAGGACGGTTGCGCCAGAGATCAAATCCATCCAGTAGCCAGTTCAGTTCCTGAACGGTCAGCACGATAGCCTCGTCCACCACATCAGGTGAAATTTTAAAACGCTCGGACTCCAGGCGCTTGAGCCAAAGGCAGAAGCCGTTGCGCTCCCAGTACAACACTTTGACGCGGTTACGGTGGCGATTCAGGAAAACAAAGAGCACGGGGTCAAACACCGCGACCTTGATATCCAGTTCGACCAGCGCAGCCAGGCCATCGATGGACTTTCGAAAGTCTACCGGCTTTGGATAGAGGTACACTTTTTCAACGCTGGCATTGGGACGCATCATGGTGATGGGCTCCTCATGGAAATCGGGAGCACAGCATCAGCCGTCAGCTATCCGCTTGGAATGTGGGGTTCATGGATCCCTTACTTTGCTTCTCCATCCAGACATCTCTGCAATCATTCTTTCCATAGAGAAAAAGCGAGAAAAATCGGACAGATTTCATTTACGATTGCTATCCTAGCCTATAAATAAACCTGCCACTTTCCTAGCAAGGAAAATTTGCTTGGTTATTGTTAGATAAGCCCAGCCTTACGCCCCCACCGCAACCAACTTTATCCACGTAAAGGCTTTATTTTATCAAAAGCCGTTTTTATATCGTCAATGGTAGGATCCATTTTATTAGAAGACTTCGGTACACACGCAGACAGCGTCGCTGTCGAGCGACCCACGCCAACGAGACCATAAAAACAACTAAACTTTAAACCTGACTTCAAGATTGAAAACTTTTCCTGAGCATTCCTAATGTTTTCTTCTGAATCCCACAGAGTAAACGGGGACATTGTAA
Source organism: Pseudomonas sp. HLT2-19-2 (assembly GCF_054898005.1). NCBI lineage: Bacteria > Pseudomonadati > Pseudomonadota > Gammaproteobacteria > Pseudomonadales > Pseudomonadaceae > Pseudomonas > Pseudomonas sp. HLT2-19-2. The sequence continues at coordinate 74,981 of NZ_CM142712.1, forward strand.
CTCGTAGCTCTGCTGTCCCAAACGCAACTGAGCGTCCAATGTTCACCATTCCTTTCTCAGAAATCTGTTCAATAGCTCCATCTACCGAGTAGCTATAAATATAGCCACCCTTTCTATTAAAGCGACCAGACTCTTTTAGCGCATTTTGAAAAGAGATCGGCCGAATGGTAAAAGTGTTTTCCTCAACAAGAATTGGCGGACTTAACTCTACGAGAGACACCAGCTCCCCATAACAAATATTATTCTCTGATTTCACCGTCACTTTAAACCCAGGTATTTCAGGTATAAATGCCCCACACGCTTCTAACGAATCTGCATGAACAACTCCAGACGCCAGAGTGGAGGCAATCAACCACTGCCACAAAATGTGTGACCTCATCATAATATCCTCTTACGGAATGCACTTGGCGGAGTGGTTACCAGATCAGATAATACATAGTAGGAATGTTTGAAAAATGATCGACGCCAAGTTATGTGAAAAGCCGCCCTATTGATTTGCCTTGTCAATGTTAAGATTTTTGCATCTGCTGCCGCCTCACCCGCTGTCGTGCTTAGCTCGGTGGAGCTAAGCACATCAGCGTCTCGGTGGATGTTTTTTTGTGTTCCCCTCAGAATCCAGGTACCTGCTGCGTTCTTATCCCTTAACGCTTCTTTCACCCAATAATAACCGGCACTGTCACAGGCATGATCGGCTACATCTGATAGATTCAGGTAGTTTGTGCCACTTACAAAATCCATCCCCCGGTAAGCTCCATACTTAGAGTACAATTCGCGGCCCGTCATTTGGATAACACCACGCCCAATAAACTTCCCGCCATCTCCGGGACTACAGTTCCCAAGGGGTGAGAGATTAGATGGGTTTGGTCCCCACTCCACAACTACTCGCTGAATTGTAACGTTGCAGCGCCCGTCATAAGCCCGATTAAAGTAGTCTGCACTACCGTACTCACGCGTCGTTTTCATAAGGTCGGTTTCAGTCAACATTTGTGAAAAAAGAGCTGACATACGTGGGGCGCTAGCGAAATTATACTTCCTCATCATCTTATTTACGCTTAAATGCAGTCCAGCAGGCCGATATGCGTTCATTGTCCCACTGGCAGCTACGGTCAACCATGATGTGACACTAGCGTTGCTAATAGCATTCGTTGGGCTGTCTGGATGAGCTGAAGGGATTAACTGTTTCATTTCATTGAGACTTAACCAGCCACAACGCCTGAAAGTAGCAATAAATTCTTTTGGCGATAGATGCCAATGCTCGGCATCAATACCTTCTATAGCCGCATCCTCCCAAAAAGCTAGCGACTCATAATGAGCCTTTAGTTTTTCATATACTTCCGCTGTTACAATTGGAGTATCACCAGAAATTAGCCAATTGAATCTTTCAGAAAAATTCCCTTTTTTCCACTCGCTAGGATACTTGCAAATTAGCCGTCGCAACTTTCCATACATATCCGGCTGACTTAATATCGCCTTACACTCCTCTCGCTCTTCCAATGTAACTGGAACGGTAGCAATATTCAAAAGACTCATGACACTATGTGACTGGCAACGGCCATCCCCATTAGTATCATCGTCTATTAACGTCCAGCCTTGCCAATGAGGAAAGTCGGCATCACTGTAGATCGTAACAGTTGGGGAGTTTAGGTTTACCCAGCCGGTTCCACCTGGGTATATAACCTGTCTCCAATGCGCTGCATCAAGAGGCTGAAGGTTATCGGGGCCTAATACTCGACCAAATCTGAGCAATTCATAGCCGGCACTTGTACTGTTCGGATAAAGCTTGTAAGCATGCTTATGAAGATTGTATTCGTAGTCTTGCTCCTCAGTCCTTTTGCCCAGTAGAACACCGGCCTCACTAAAGGATGTTAAGTCGCACTGCCCCCGATTGTAATTCATACTAACAAAAGACGCCTCAGTGGGGCGAAACACAATTGTTGAATTATTGTTGGAACTAGTAGCATTTACAGGGCGCTCTGCATAGAACAATACTTCTGGAGGAATATAAAAATGCAAATCACCCCAGCAACTGTCAATCCTCCCATTACGTGTAACTTCAAGTTCTTTTGTACTTCGCCCAACCAACCGAGAGATTTGATCTTGGCTACAAATAATTTCAAAATGAATTTTGTGGGCTGCGCCATAAATGCTTCCAGCGACGCCTAATTTATCCTTTCGATATACGCGCGCCCCCTGATTAACACCAGCAAGGGTGATCGATGACAAGTGCATGTAGATCGAATAAAAAACTACATTGGCTTGAGCACCTTCACCAATATCAGTCTCATGCTTCAGTATCAGGCATCCATTATCAGTCCATCCATTCCGATAATTTTGCGGGTCAGTCGGATCAGTATTTGGGGTCGATGGCTGGCGAAAATAAGCAACGATACCATCCGCGATGGCACGAACAGGTAAGTGGTCATTCCCCGCTTGAGGTGCAGTAAGATGAATGCCGCCGTGCCAGCCCATATCGTGACTGACCGGGAACGCGCCGTTTCCTGGTTCACCGCCAAGCATCGCTCGATTGATATAGTCTTGATCGGTTTCGTTAGCGACAGCTGCTGGAATAAACGGTGGGCTAATCAACATAGTAGTAATCCATATTCAATCTATCTTCGAATCCATCGAACGCTGACGTCACAGCGAGAACGGGTAATCCACTTCTGGTTTCGTTTCTTGCTTCACATTCATCAACGCCTGATCCATCAAACTCCCCGCCTTATCCTTATCCGCAGCCCCCGGCAGCACCGGCGGTTTGATGCCGATCCCAGTCCCCGAGCCCGCCGAACCACCCGCATTAATCTTCACCACCGGCCCAACAACCGTCACCCCACCGGCATCCAGCTTGATAAAGCTCCCCCCGGCCTTAACCGTAAGCTCCATCCCGGCCTCGATGACGATTTTCGCTCCGGCCTTCAGATGTATCTCTTTCCCAACGCTAGTCAGCTGCGCAGTCCCCAGCTTCACATGCTGGTTCTGCCCAATCGTCAGGTGGTCATCCATCCGCGTTTCAACCTTGCGATCAGCAATCGTGGTGCGGTGTTCTTCCGCCTTCAACTCGGTGTAGGTGTTCTTCTCCACCGTGTCGTGGCGTTCGTTACCCACGCGAATCTTCTGATCATGCTCAATGTTTTCATCCCAATCCCGCTGGGCATGGATGTAGATCTGCTCCGCACCTTTCTTGTCTTCAATCCGCAGTTCGTTGTACCCGCCGCCGCCCGGTGAGCTGAGGGTTTTGAACACGCTGCGGGTTTTATTGGCCGGCAACTCGTAGGGAACCTGGTTTTCCTTGTGGTACAGGCAGCCGGTGACCACGGGCTGGTCGGGGTCGCCTTCGAGGAAGGTGACGAGGACTTCCATGCCGATGCGCGGAATGGCGATGGCGCCGTAGCGGTCGCCGGCCCAGCTCGATGAGACGCGCATCCAGCAGCTGGTTTTGTCGTCGGCCAGGCCTTCGCGGTCCCAGTGGAATTGCACTTTGATGCGGCCGTACTGGTCGCAGTGGATTTCTTCACCTTTGGGACCGGTGACCATGGCGGTCTGGCTGCCGAGGACGCGGGGTTTCGGGTGTTGCAGGGCCGGGCGGTAGAACACGTCCCACGGCGTGGCGAGGAAGCGGTTGCGGTAGCCCTGGTGGAAGTCGTCCTTGTTGGCGGTGGTGTCGCTGGTCACCGACTCTTCGAGGACTTGCGGCTGTTTGCCTTCGTGGACGATTTCGGTGAGCAGCCAGAGGTCGTTCCACTCGGTGCGCGGGTGGTCGGACATTTCCAGGAAGTGGCCGCTGATCAACCTTGTTTGGTCGCCGTGGCCTTCGGCCTGGCGGTAGTCGGCGCGGTGGCGTTCGAGGGCGCGCTGGCTGAGGAATTTGCCGCGCGCGCGGTCGAGGAAGCGGCCGGGGTAGTCGTAGTCTTCGAGGTCTGGCTCGGTGCTTTCGCCGTCGGGTTTGTAGGCGGATTCGAGTTGCAGGCGCGGTTTTTCGAAGTCGTAGTCGCGGCGGGTGACGCGGCCGGTGCGGGTTTCGAGGCGCAGTTTGAAGCCTTTGATCACCGGCTCATCGGCGACCATGCCGCTGCCTTGCACATAAGCGGTGGGCTGCCCAAGTTTCGGGAACACGGTCTGGTCGTCACCGAATACCAAAAGATGACCTTTGGAACTGTGCTGGAAGTGGTAGTGAATGCCTTCTTCTTCGCACAGGCGCTGGATGAAGTGCAGGTCGGTTTCGTCGTACTGCACGCAATAGTCGCGGTCCGGGCACGGCTGGCTGAGCTGGAAGCTGTAGGCGTTGCCTTTGATGCCGTGTTCATCGAGGATCAGCGCGATGATTTTCGGCGCGGACATCTGCTGGTAAATGCGCTGGTTGGTGCGGTGATGCAGGTATTGCAGTTGCGGCACCAGCGAGACTTTGTAGCGGGTCAGGCGTTTGCCGGCATCGCCTTGGGCGACGCGGTAGATTTGGCCGTGGATGCCGGAGCCCTGTGGGTCGAACGCCAGGAATGCCTGTTTGTGCAGGAGTTTTTCCAGGTCCAGATCGGGGTTTTCGCTGACCAGTTCCAGGTCGAAGCGATACGGCTGGCTGATGCCTTCGGTGCCAGTGAACGACAGCACTTGCAGGTCGCCGACCTGATCGCCTTGAGAGCCGTCAACGGTCAGGCTGAAGTGGGTTTCGTTAGCGAGGTTGAACATTGCTTGCTCCCTGTTCGGTAGTCATCCGTTACGCCCGAAGTCGCAGGCGTTGCAGCCAAGACGAAGTGGCGCCCATGACGTCACGCAGTTGTGCGGCGCTGATCGTTCGATCTGCCGCATTGAATGCCAGCGCCGTTCGCAAGGCTGGCCAGCAGTGTTTCGGTAGATTCCTGGGTGCGTGCAGTTCGCGTTCGAGGTGCCCGTCGCGGGCCTCGGTCGAGGGCAAGCGGCGGAACGGGTGTTTGCCGCCCGCCAATTCGTACAACACGCAGGCCACGCCGTAGACATCCGCACTGGCCGACAGCGGTTGGCCTTCGAGCAGTTCGGGGGCGGCGTAGCCGGGGGTCCAGGCGTTGAAGCGGTTGCGGCTCAGGTGTGGCAGGCCGGGCAAGATGCCCTCCTCGGCCTGGCCCAGACCGAAGTCGAACAGGCGCACGCCTTCTTCGCTGAGCATGACGTTGCTCGGCTTCATGTCACCGTGCAGCACGCCGCGAGCGTGGGCGAAGGCCAGCGCGTCGAGCAGCGGCAGCGCGATGTCGCGCAGTTCTTTCCACGGCAGGCCCAGCGGCCGCTCGCAGAGTAATTTGTCCAGGGTCAGCCCACGCATGAGTTCCATGGTGATGAAGGCCCGCTGGCAGTCGGTGTCCACTTCAAAGCTGTGCAAACGCAGCACGTTGTCGTGGCGCAGGCGTCGGGTCAGGGCGAACTCGCTGTAGAGCAAGGCACTGGCGTCCGGCGATTCGGCAAATTCTTCGCTGAGGATTTTCAGCGCGATGTAAGGGTCGGGATCGCCGAACTGCTCGCTCAGCAAGTCCCGTGCGCGGTAAACCGCGCCCATGCCACCGGCACCGAGCAGGCGCTCGATGCGGTAACGGCCTGCCAACACGTCGGGCATTTCGCCGATGCTGGCCTTGGTCGGCGCCAGCGCGGGTTCAGCCTTGTGTGATTTGGCGAACGCAAAGTAAGTCAGGTTATTGGCTTCCTCTTCGGTCACCAGCAGGTCGTCGAGCGGCGGCATGAGTTCAGTCATTTTCGGATCACCACGGCAGTCAGGTTGTCCCGGGCCGAGCCACGCAGAGCGCCGTCGAACAGACGCTCCAGCGCTACGTGCGGCGCGGTCAGGCTCAGGGCGTTGCCCAAGGCATCGCTGCTGAGCCCTTGGTACAAACCGTCGCTGCACAACAGAAACGCATCGCCGGGGTAAACCTCGAGTTCGAGCACATCCAGCGTCAACTGCTCGGCAGCGCCGACCGCACGGGTCAGGGCATGGGCAGAAGGATGCGCCTTGGCTTGCTCGACGCTCATTTGCTGCTCGTCTATCAGTTGCTGTTGCAGCGAATGGTCCTTGGACAGCTGATACAAACGCTGGCCACGCCACAGGTAGCAACGGCTGTCGCCGGCCCAGATGCAGGCCGCGCGATTACCTTCCACCAGCAGCGCCACCACGGTGCTGCCCATGATGCTGTCGTGGCGCCCGGCCGTGACGGTCAACTCCTGACCCAAACGGCGGTTGAGCCAGTGCAGGCACTGGCGTATGCCTTTGAGTCGTTCGTCGAAATCGTCCTGCACCGGCAATTCCGCCAGGCTGGCGACGATCAACTGGCTGGCAATGTCGCCACCCTGATGACCGCCCATGCCGTCCGCGACCACCCACAGCCCCTGCTGTGGACAGTCCAGAAAAGCATCTTCGTTGCGCGCCCGAACCTTGCCCGGATCGGTACGCGCAGCGCTGCGCCAGGGACTGGCAACCAGCATCAGAGCTGCACCGGCATACGGAAGGTGCGCAGCACGCCCATGTCGAACGGGTTCGGCGTGCGCTGGCTCGACAGCAAGTAGTTGGCGCGCAGGCCGCCTACGTCAGCTTTCAATACCAGCACATCGCGACCGCTCAGGTACTCGGTCTGCATCAGGTCGAACAGACGGAACAGCGACCAAGGGCCGGTGTTCTTTTCGATGCCGATCGGGCGGCCGGCCATTTTGTCGAGGACCAGGCTGGTGCGACCGTCTTCAGCATCGGTCGGCCATTTGAACGACACCGGCACAATCGGGCCGTGACGGTATTCGATGGTCTTGTCGCCAAACTTGAACTCGGAACGGCTGACCGCCGGGTCGAGGGTGTACGGCTCCAGTTTGAATTGCACTTGTGGCTCGGCCGGATTGATCGAGAAGAAGCTCTGGCGAATCACTTGTGCCGCGGCCATCTGGTCGAGGTAGACCTTGGACACCGGCAGGCTGTGGCCGTCGATGCTGCGCATGCGGTAGTTGCCCGGATCGCCACTGACGAACGGACGCATGTAGGTCTCGAAGAAACGGTCGTTGATGCCCTGGGCCTTGAAGAACTCGCGGAAGTCGCTGATCGCAACGTCGCTGGTGCTGTGGGCGCTGAACGGATACCGCTTGTTGATCGCCTTGCCATAGAAGCTGTACAGCTCGCTCTGATAACGCTGGTTCAGGTACTGGTAGGAATCGTTCAGCACCAGACGCCAGGTGTCTTCGGCCAACACGTTGAACCACACGCTGACCGGACGCGGCAGGCGATTCGAAGCATTGCGCAGGGCGCTCAGCGCATCACGCTGGCCGCTCATGCGGGTCTTGGCCATTTCGAACGCGGCCTGATCCGGGGAACTGGCACGCGCCAGGCTCGCCAGTTGCAGTTGCAGGTCGTTGAGCGCCGCGAGTGCCGGGGTCAAATCAGCGGCCGGGCCATTGTTGTCATCCAGCAGACGGTGCAGCGGTTCGAAGCGACGTTGCAGGGATTTCTTCGCGGTGTCCGGCAGGTTCTTGGTCGCGGCCATGTCCGAGGCTTGGTCCGCTGCGGCAGACGCCAGTTTGCCCAGCTTGCCCAACTTGCCCTTCTGCTCTCCCAGCGCTGCAGCGGCATCAGCCGCTTGATCAACCGGTTCGGCTTCTGCCGGGAAACGGGTGTTCTCACGCACTTCCACCAGCAGTTGCAGCACTGGGGAATTGGCGGATGTAAGGCCCGCCAATTGCTCGGCGCCCTCGCCCGCATCGTTGATCGGTGGCAACGCAACCTGGCCGACCGCTTCACTCCAGAAGTTGGCGTAGTCGCGGAAGTACAGTTGCTCCAGCTCGACCATCAAGCGACGAAGGTCCATGCCGCTGATGCCCGCGCCTTCGCCCAGCACCCAGTTATCACGCAGGATGTCGGTGACCAGCGCACTGCCCTGAATCGAGAAATACTGCTGATAACCCTGTTGGGTGTAGAACCCCGGAATCACGTAATCGGCGCCAACAAACAGAGAAGCTTGCGGGCCGATGTGTTGGCTCAAGCGGTATTCCGGCAGGTTGCGGGCCTGCTCGCGCAGCATCCGGTAAACCACGTTGGCCAGCGACTCGCTGCGCAGCACCTGACGCGCTTGCGCCACCAGTTGGTCGTTCAGCGGGTAGATAAACGGCTGCTTGAGTAAACGCTCGAAGTGCGTGTTCAAACCGTTCTGCACGGCGGTGTTGCCGGCGTAACGCTGGGACCATTCAGTGGCGACCCAATCCTTGAGCCACGGGCCGTCGCGGCGATCCTTCATGTTCAGCATCAGGTACGCACGCAGGCTGTTGAGCAGGCGTTCGCGGTCCTTCATGTTGGCGCGGATCTGCCCTTCCAGCAGCGTCGCGACCCTTGGCAGCAGTTGCGCTTGAAGCTCATGCTCGTAGGCGTCCTTAACCACTGGATTGACGTCTTCACCTTGGTACAGACCGCCACGCTCGTGGTACGACACGTCACCTTTTTTCGGGAAGACCTGAGTCGCCGCGAAGCGGGTGTCGAGGGTCTTTAGCACCGCCATGGAGTCATCACGCGCGGTCAGGGCCGAGCGCTGTTGAGTCCAGTTTTGTGCCAGGTTACGCAGGTTTTCCAGACGCTCGTAGTTGGCCGAGAATCCGCCCGCCCACAGCATGCCGAACAGCGCCAGTGCCGCCAAAGCGCCGACGTACAAGGCGCGTTGGCCCCAATGGATGCGGCTGCGTTCGCGCTTGTCCAGACCGGCCAGATCGGCCTCCGGGAAAATCACCCGGCTGAGCAAGTGGTGAATGAAGCGCGAACGCCCGCTGCGCAAGGTCGGCAGCATGCCGGCGTTCATCCCCAGATTGGCGCCAATGTTGGCGGTGGTCTGGTCCATCTCTTGAGTCAGGTGCGGTGCGCTGGTCAGGTAGAAACCGCGCAACTGGCTGACACGCTGGTAGCGGTTGCCGGTAAACGCCATGTCGACGAACAGGCACAGGCGCTCGCCGATCTGCCCCAGTTGATGCGGGAAGTCGAGGATGCGGCCACGGCGCTGGGTGTCGCGCTCCTGGTGCATGCGCATGATGACTTGGCTGTTCAGGCGACGTAGCAGCTCTTCGAACTCGCTACGCAACACGGCTACATCGGTGCCGCTCTGCTCTTTGCGGAAGCTGGTGCCGAGCACCTGATCGCTTTCTTCGCGGGTCAGTTGATCGAAGAACTCGTCGAAACCAAGCAGCTTGTCAGCCTTGCTCAACACCAGATAAACCGGCACATCGACGTGGAGTTTTTGATGCACGTCTTGCAGACGCGCACGCACCTGGCGAGCCAGGGTGTCGAGGTCTTGCTCGGTTTTGCCCAGCAGCATTTCTACTGGAATGGTCACCAGCACGCCGTTCAACGGGCGGTTGCGGCGACGCTTGCGCAGCAGGTCGAGCAAGGTGTTCCAGGCGCTACCATCGACTTCGGCATCCGACTGGGTAAGGTAGCGGCCAGCGGTGTCGATCAGTACGCCGTGGTCAGCGAAGTACCAATCGCAATGACGGGTGCCGAGGGTGTCGCGGGTCAGCTTGCGGTCGATCTTGTTGATCGGAAACTCAAGGCCCGAGAAGTCCAGCAGGCTGGTCTTGCCGCTGCCCTGAGGACCGATCAGCAAGTACCAGGGCAAATCACTGCGCCAGCGTTCGCTGCGACCGCGATACAGGCTCGAGGTCTTCAGGGTTTTCAACGCATCCTTGAAGCGCACGCGAAGCTCTTTCTGCTCGTCGTCGATCAGCTCTTCACGGCGGATACGATCCTTGCCGTCTTCAGTGTCTTCGATGGCTTTCTTGCGTACGCCAGCGCGCCAGCTGACGAAGACCATGGTCAGGCCCCAGATCAGGAACAGCACACTGATGGTCAGCAGGCGGGAGGTCGAACCTTCCCAGAACTTGTAGTCATTGACCGCCAGTAGCGGCCCGACGAACCACACCAGCAGCGCGACAAACAGCACCACCAGCAAGGTCCAGACCCAGGTCTGGCGCAAGAATGCGCCGACTTTCTTGAAAAACTTTTTCATCACACGTCCCTGTTTACGGCTGCGACTGCGGCTGAACCGCGGCCGGATCTAGCTGCTGATAAGGTTGCAGAACGGTTTCGCGTTGCTCGCCCAATACCCAGGCGAAGCCCGAATACATCACCACCAGGCAAACTACGGTGAACAGCACCACCATCCACGCCGGCACGATGCGCACCAGGCTGCGGCGCTGATCGTTCAAGCCTTCCCAATGCGGCGACAGTTCGCGCGGCACGTCACCGCGCAATTGACGAATCTGACGATACAAGGCGTCGCGGATGCCTTCGAGTTCGAGCATGCCGCGGGCTTGCACCCGGTACTTGCCTTCGAAGCCCAGCGACAGGCACAGGTACATCAGCTCCAGCATCGGCAAATGCTTGACCGGGTTTTTCGACAGACGATCCAGCAGGCCGAAGAACTTCTCACCACCGAAGGTTTCGTTGTGGAAGCTGCTGAGCAGACTCATCTGCGACCATTCGCTTTCATTGCCCCACGGAGTGGTCACGACGGCTTCGTCGACCACGGTGCAAAGCACGTAACGCGCGGCCATCACCTGGCTGCTTTCGGCGCCGTTGTGCAGCGCACGCACTTCAAACAGTTTCAACCCGGCCGTCAGTCGCTCGTTGAGCGCGTACATGTCTTCGCGGGTGTCGCTGTGCTTGAGTCGCACCACTTCCGACAGCAGGTCAGAGGCAGCGGCCACCAGCGAGTTGAGGCTGATGTTGAACGCTTCGGCCGGGCGCAAACGCGCGGCGTAGATCATCCGTTCTTCGAGCTGTTCGAAACGCGGTGGTGCAGCGAAATCTGTCAGCGGACTTTGCGCCGGGCCGTGGCCCTGGCGGTCGAGCAGGACGGTTTTATCGTCCTGGTTATGTTCCATGTCCTTGATCATGTCGGTCAGTTCCTGATGGCCCAGAATTTCAGTTCAAGCTCGGCAAATTCGCCGGACACGTGGAACGCGAAGCCGCCGGAGCGCTCGAGTTGTGCCAGGTCTTCGGAACTGAGTTCGAGAATGAAATAGGTTTTGTTGGAGTGGAACGCGATCTGCCTCGGGGCCACCGGCAACGGTTTGACCTTGATGCCAGGCAGGTGCAGGTTGACCAGTTGGCGGATGCGCTCCACCGGGCCGACCTTGAGGTGCGCCGGCAAACGTTGGCGCAGTTCTTCAGAGTCGCAGTTGGCACTGGCGGCGAGCACGAACGAGGCCGAGCCCAGCAGTTTGTGGTCGTGCAACGGCGAAACGATGATCCCGTACTGACGCGCTTGCAGCACCAGTTCGATGGCGTGCTGCTCGAGCACCATCGAAAGCACCTGACGAATCGCTTCCATCAGTTTGCGGAAGCTCGCGCCCTGGTCGCTGTGCTGGTAACGGCTGTCCAGACGCGGGCGTTTGCTGTCGCTGGAGAAGGTCGCCAGATCGCCGAGCATGGTCAGCAGCGTGCGGTACAACTCTTCCGGGTGAACCTGTTCAAGGCCGAGGTAGTGGCGCAGCAGCAGTTCGGTGCGGTTGATCAGCTGCAGCATCATGAAGTCGCCGACCTCCGCGCCACCGACTTTGCCGTTGGAACGGATGCGCTCGGCGATGGTGTCGCCCCGGTGGCCGAGCATGCTGATGACTTCCTTGAGGCACGACAGCAGGTAGCTGGACGAATGCGCCTGAAGGAAGGTCGGGACGAAGTCCGGGTCGAGGCTGATCACGCCGTCGGGCGTAGTGTCGAGCACTTCGCAGATCTTCAGTTTCACGTAGGCCTGGTCGCTCTGCTGCTCGCCGAGCAACAGTTTGAAGTCCGGACGGGCGCAGCTGACCTGGCTGGCAGAGTCGTCGCCGGCGTTGGAGTCGGCGACTTCCGCTTCGTACGCGGTATAGCGCGCCAGCACGTCGGATTGCTCTGGACGGCGCGACTCGATGTGGTTGCCGGTGACCAGTGGCAGTGCCAGGTAGATCGGCGTATTACCGGTGTTCGGCGGCACGTCGAGGGCCAGCGGCTCGGTGTTGCCGCCGAGTTCGAACAGGCTGCCGTCCGGCAGAATCCCCGAGGCCTGGCTGATCACCAGTTTGCCCATGTTGAGGAACTGCAAGTCGATGTCCAGGTTCAGGAAGCCCCAGGTGTAGCTGCCCAGCAACTGAGTGCGGGTCTTCATCTGGTGATCGTAGTAGCGATCGTTGTGCTGGAAGTGCTGCGGGCGCAGCAGCATGCCTTCCTGCCAAATGACTTTGTGGGAATTCATGATCAGTCATCCGCCTTGGCGAGCGTTTCGTTGCTGTTGCGGATACCCGCCTGGTCGAGGGTCAGATCAGCGTTGGTGACTTCCACCGGAGTGATTTGCACCGTGTAGCGCCATTTGGTTTCCGGCAGATCGCGGTAGGCAGCGAGGATGCCGACGTAACGACTGCCCTTCTCCACGCTGAGTTTCATCTCCACGGTTTCACCCGGGCGCAGCTCGATTTCTTCGCTGGCCACCAGGTCCGGGGCCAGGGATTCCTTGGCGCGCTCGTACAGGCTGAAGAAGTCAGCGTTCTCGAACGTCACCGGGTGCTTAAGCTCGAACAGACGTACGACGATTGGCGACGGACGCCCGTTGAGGTCCGGGTTCAGCTGATCGCTGGCGGTCAGCTTCAGGTTGAGTTTGGTGACGTGGGAATACGGCGACAGCGACGAGCAGCCGGCCAGTAGCACCAGGGCGGTGAGCGCAGTCAGCGTCTTGAAAAAAGCGGTCGAGCAGCGAGACATGCGCATCATCCTTGGTGGTCGGTGTGAAGGGTGGAAATCAGGCGGATCTGTTCTTCGTAGGCCTGGGCAAAGTCGCGGGCCAGCAGGCGCTCGCTCCAGTCATCGTCCTGACGCAAGGCCTGGTGATAACGACCGTAAGCTCTCCAGCGGCTGCCGGACGTGGCGAGCAACGGCTTGTTGTCGCGCTCGAATCTCAGGGTCAATTGCTGTGGCGAGAAGTGCTCCAACGTGCCGCGAACGGCAGCGCGGCTAGCGGTCAACAGGGCCACCTGATGCGCCTGCAAATCGCGGAACGCACGGGAGATTGCTTGCTCGGCCGGCAACTGGCCCGGCTTGTTCGGTTGCAACAAAATGCCCAGCGCTTCACCGGCATCGACGGCGAATTTCAACGGGTTTTTGTGGGTGCCTTGCACGGTGGTCTGGGCCAGGCGCAGTTCGTTTTTCAGTTCGCTGCGGGTGCGCAGGCTCTGCTGCAAACCGCCGACGCTTTGCTTGAGCAGGCGTGCAGCGTTCAGCGCCAGGGCTTCGCGGGCGTCGTGGTCGAGGCCTTTGAGGTCTACGCCCAGCACCGCGCCGAAGTGCTCCCAGAAACCTTCACTCTGGCGCTCGACCGCTTTTGGCGGCGGGGCCGGTGCTGGCTCTGCCGGGGCGTTGATCAGCTCCGGGACCATCAGGCTTTCCATGTCGATACGTGCGTAGTCGGCGCGCTGACGGGTGTCCTCGAGGGTGGTGCTCGGGGAGATCAGTTCGTCGATTTCCGAATACACGCGCTCTTGCTGATCGAGGGCATTAAGCGGATCAAGGTCCAGAAACGCATCGTCCGGAATGATGCTGCCTGCCGCTTGCGGACGGCCGACTTCAACGTCGAAGGTCGCCGGGTCGCGAACCAGCCGCGCACGGATCTCGAAGTCGCCCAGCACGTAGACGCTGCCGTGCTCGATGCGCATCGCTTCGCCCTTGCGCAGGCGCGCGCCGCTTTCGCTGTCCTGGATACCGTTGCTGCTGGTGTCGGTCAGGAAAAACGTGCCTTCGCGGTAGCTGATTAACGCGTGGTGGTTGGACAGGTGACGCTTGCGGTCCGGAATGATCCAGTCGCAATCCTCGCCCCGGCCGATCACGCCGCCGGCCTGTTTGAAGGTCTTCTGGCACAAATCCGTGGGCACGAACTGCTTGGTGTTCAGCATCTCGAAAACCAGTTCCATGGTGATACTCCTTGCGGTCACTTGCCGCGATTGACCGCCTGCGGATCACCCAATGGGCGATAGGTGTTGTCGTTGAATTTGTAATTGCCGCTACAGCCGCCGAGGCCGCATAGAACGACGAGGGTCAGCAGGACGGCTTGCCAGTGACGAACAGACATCAGAGGGTCTCCAGGGGTAGACAAAGTACAAAGCGCCGACCCGTTTGGGCGGCGCTGTTAGAAGCGGATGAGGTGAAATCGACGGTCTTTTGCCTAGCCATCGAAGTCACCCAGATTGATATTCAGGCGCCCGAGGCGGTACAGCAGCGTGCGGCGTGGCAGCCCGAGTTCGCGGGCCGCGAGGGTCTGGTTGCCGTCGTTTTTGCGCAGGCAAGCGAGCAACAGACTGCGCTCTACCTGCTCCAGGCGTTCGCGCAGGTTCAGGCCGCTGCTGTCTTCCGGCATGGCTTCCATGCGCAGAGAGAAATGCTCGGCCAACAACTCACCGCCCTCGCACAGCAATACCGCGCGTTCGACCAGGCCTTTGAGTTCACGCACGTTGCCGGGGAAGGCATATCCGGACAGGTGATCCAGCGCCGCATCGGACCAGCACACCACATCGCGCTGCAAGAACGAGCAGGCCTTGTCGGCGAAGTGTCGGGCGAGGTCGAGGATGTCACCTTCACGCTGACGCAGCGCCGGCAACTCGATCGGGAATTGCGCGAGGCGGTAGTACAAGTCCTCGCGGAATTTGCCTTCACTGACCAGCACCGATAAATCCCGGTGAGTCGCGGCGATGATGCGCACGTCGATCTTGTGGGTGTCGTTGGAACCCAGTGGGCGGATCTCGCCTTCCTGCAGAACCCGCAACAGCTTGGCTTGCAGGGACAACGGCATGTCGCCGATTTCATCCAGTAGCAAGGTGCCGCCGTTGGCCGCGTCGAACAGGCCGGCGCGATCACGATCAGCGCCGGTGAACGCACCTTTGCGGTAGCCGAACAGTTCACTTTCCAACAGGTTCTCGGGGAACGCCGCGCAGTTCTGCACGATGAACGCCTGAGAACGTCGCGGGCCGCAATCGTGTATCGCCCGCGCAACCACTTCCTTGCCAGTGCCGGTTTCGCCGCGCAGCAGCACGGTATAAGGACTGTGCAGAACTTTGCTGATCAGTGAATAGGTCTGGCGCATGGCCGAACTCTTGCCGATCAAGCCATAGCCGCTGGCACTCGGGACGCTGACCTTCGCCGGTCGTGCATCACCGGTCGGCTGACGCAAACGTTGCAGCAAATGCAGTTGGCCAAGGACGAACGAGCCCAGTTGACCGAGGGAATCGGCGAAGCCTTGCAGGTCGATGTGCCGGCGACTGGCACACAGCAGCAAGCCTTCGACGGCCTTCTGCTGATTGACCAGCGGCACACACAACAGCGACTGCCAAGGCGTGGCCTGAGGCGGCAGAAAACTGGTTTCGTGCAGGCTGCCGCTCAGTTCGCTGAGGCATACCGCGCGGTTCTGACACAGGGCGAATTGCAGCAGTTGTTCACCGTTGTAATCCGCCGACAGGCTCGCCGCTTCCCGAGGCTGCAGGATGCCGTTCAGGCACTCGGCGTTCATTCCCAAGCACGTGTGGGTCGCGTCCAACAGGTACAACTGAGTCAGCTCACAACCGCTGAGCTCGGCCAACCCGCGCACAAAGTCACCCTGCAGCGCAGCACCGTCCGCCGCCCGCGACAAGCTGGCGAACTGCGCCAGCAAGGCTTCGGCATAGACCAGCGGTTGCGGCACTTGAGTGAACATCACACCCACCTCAGGCGAACTCGCAGGTCACGCTGGCGTTGCCGTCGAGCGTCGCGTGGACACGCTTGAGGCTTTCGCCTGTGGCCATCGCATCGAGCAAGCGGTCGGCCACCAGTGGCAGCACGTGCAGGTCGAGCAAATGGTCGATCAGGCGCGCGCCGCTGTCGCTCTGGGTGCAGCGTTCGGCCAAGTGATCGACGAGGTCCTGCGAGTAGGTGAAATCCAGCTGACGACGATTCAGGCGCTCGCCCAAACGATCGAGTTTGATTTCGATCAGTTCGCGCAGCACCGGGCCGCCGACCGGGAAATAAGGCACCACGCGCATCCGCGCCAGCAGTGCCGGTTTGAAGTGCTTGCTGAGGACCGGGCGAATGGTTTCTTCGAGAACTTCGGCCGATGGGCGTGCGCCGTTTTCGCAGAGCTCGCTGATGCGGTCGCTGCCCAGGTTCGAGGTCATCAGGATCAGCGTGTTGCGGAAGTCGATCTCGCGCCCTTCGCCGTCGTTGGCCACACCTTTGTCGAAGATTTGGTAGAACAGGTTGAGCACGTCCGGGTCGGCTTTCTCGACTTCATCGAGCAGCACCACCGAGTACGGTTTCTGACGCACGGCTTCGGTGAGCATGCCGCCTTCGCCGTAACCAACGTAGCCCGGCGGCGCACCGATCAGGCGCGAGACGGTGTGTTTCTCCTGGAACTCGGACATGTTGATGGTGGTGATGAAACGATCACCGCCGTATAGCAAATCCGCCAGGGCCAACGCGGTTTCGGTCTTGCCGACGCCGCTCGGGCCAACCAGCAGGAACACGCCCACCGGCGCATCGGGTTTGTTCAGACCGGCAGCGGTAGCGCGCATCGAGCGATCCAGTGCGTGAACCGCTTGTTCCTGACCACGGATGCGCGTGCGCAAGTCGGTGGCGAAGCTCGCGACCTTGGCGTTGTGCTCGCGGGCCAGTTGCGCCAGCGGCACGCCGGTCCAAGCGCTGATCACTTCGGCCACCAGACGCGGGCAGACTTCGAAGCTCACCAGACGCTCTTTGAGCTGGGCATCGGTCAGGGCGCGGTGGGTTTCGTTCAGCGCGGCTTCCAGGGATGCGACGCTTTGCGCTTCATCAACCGCCAGCGTCTCGATCACTGTGCCTTCGGCGTCTTCTTCAACCGTGACGGTAGGCTCGACGGCAGCGGCTTCGCGCGCCTTGGCCAGTTGCTGACGCAGATCCAGCAGGCGCTCGGCCAGTTCTTTCTGTTCGGTCCAGAGAGCTTCCAACGCGACCATTTCGTCTTCAGCGACGGCCAGGCGATCTTCTAAAGCGTCCAGCGCTTCGTGATCGATCAGCAAGCCTGCTTCAGCATCACGGCGCAGAGCCTGACGCTGACGGCCACCTTCGGCCAATTCACCGCGCAGGCGCTCCAGGCTTTCCGGTGCGGCGGCAAGGCTGATGCGCACGCGGGCGCACGCGGTGTCGAGCACGTCGACGGCTTTGTCCGGCAGCTGACGGCCCGCGAGGTAGCGAGCGGACAACTCGGCCGCCGCAACCACGGCGTCATCGCGTAAGTAGATGCCGTGGCTCTTCTCGTAAACCTGAGCGAGGCCACGGAGGATGGTCACCGCTTCGCTGACGGTCGGTTCGTGCAGTTGCACCGGTTGGAAACGACGGGCCAGGGCCGGGTCTTTTTCGAAGTACTTCTTGTACTCCGCCCACGTGGTGGCGGCGATGGTGCGTAACTCGCCACGGGCCAAGGCTGGCTTGAGCAGGTTGGCTGCATCGGAGCCACCAGCGTTGCCGCCCGCGCCGATCAGCGTGTGGGCTTCGTCGATGAAGATGATGATCGGTTTCGGCGAGGCTTTGACTTCGTCGATCACGCCTTTGAGGCGACGCTCGAACTCACCTTTAACGCTGGCGCCCGCCTGCAACAGGCCCATGTCCAGCGACAGCAGCTCGACGCCTTTCAAAACTTGCGGCACTTCACCGGCGGCGATGCGCGAGGCCAGGCCTTCGACGATGGCGGTTTTACCGACGCCGGCTTCACCGACCACGATCGGGTTGTTTTTGCGGCGACGGGCAAGGATGTCGATCATCTGGCGGATCGCGCCATCGCGGCACAGCACCGGGTCGAGTTTGCCGTCGCGGGCCTGTTGGGTCAGGTTGTGGGTGAAGCGCTCCAGCAGCGATTCGCCGGGCACGGCCGTTTTACCCGTCGCCGGTTGCTCTTTTTGCGACAGGGCGAATTCTTTCAGGCGCTCGATATTTAGTTTGGCCAGCAACGACTGGTAGCGGCTGCCGGCATAGCGCATCGGATTGCGCAGCAACGCGAGGATCAACGCGGCTTGCTCGACCTGACTTTGGCCCAGTTCAAGGTTTGCCACCAGCAAAGCATCTTGCAGCCACTGCACCAGTTCCGGCGCGAACACCGGGTTACGCGAAGCGCTGTGCTCGACCCGCGATTGCAAAGCGGCGCTCAGTTCACCGGCATCGACGTCGGCGTCTTGCAGCGCGCGTGCGAGCAGGCCTTGCGGGCGCTCCAGCAAGCCCAGCAACAAGTCTTCGACGAGGATCTTGCTGCCGCCACGGGCGACGCAGCGTTCGGCCGAACTTTCCAGGTCACGACGGGTTTCGGCGTCCAGCGCCTGGATAAGTTGTTGCAGGTCTACGTTGATCATAGGTCTCACGTCCTTAATGAATTTTGCTGCCCAGGGTCACCACGCCGTCCGCTTTTTCGCGGCCGAGCCAGCTGGTCCATCCCAGGCGACAAGCGTTCTGCTCACCGATGCGCAGTTCGCGGATTTCTTCCTGGCGCAGGACCAGGCGAATGTCGTAATCGAGCGGGTCACGCAGGGTGAACCGCACCAGCGCGCAGAGCGGCTGGTAGCCGAAACCGATCGGCAGGAACTCGTGAAAGCGTTGCCAGTCGAGCTCACCGATGTGAATGCGGAATTTGCCGCTGCGGTCGCGCACGTGTTCGCCCAGCACCAGGTCTTCGCCAAGCAGGCTGTTGGCGCGGCCCAAGCGATTGCGTTGCTCGTCGAGAATTTCGACGCGACGCTCGATGCACTGCTCGATGGTCAGTTCGGCGTGTTTGAAGTAGTAACGCAGCACCGCTTCGATCAGCGCCGCCGAGTGCGCCCGCAAGCTGAGCAAACCGAGGTACGGCAGCAGGCGTTTCCAGTTCAGCTCCTGGGCCTTGCGGATCTCCTCGCCACCGAGGCCGATCAACGCAAACAGCTGCGAAGAAAACGGGTCAAGGGCGCCGCTCTGGAAGCTCGCGCGGTAACGGTACTTGCGCCAGATCGGCAGCATCAGCCGTTGCAGGCGATGGTGGAACAAGTCGAGGAAGTTGCGGGTCGGATTGCCGTCTTCGCTGTCGCCCAAGGCCTGTTCGCCGTAGAACGCCGGCAACGGCGAACCGGAACCGACCAGGCCGATCAGGTTGAAACGCAAACGTGCACGCATCTGCCCGTGCTCTTCGAAAAACTCCACGCGATCGACATCACTACCGGGGAAACCCAGGCTCGGATTGGCCTGAAATTCCAGCTGGTCGTACAGATCGTCTTCGCTCAGGTACGGGTGCGCCTCGCGCAACCGGTCAACCACCAGCAACACGGCCTGAAACAGCGAGTACTCGCGTATTACCCGGGTCAGCCCGCTTAAAGCAGGGGTTGCAGACCCATACGTGGTGTCCATTGGTACACCTCTCCCTGTGTGCTTTTTACCCGCAGCTCGTGGTACGAATTGAGACTGGCGTAAAGCGCGAAAAACTCGTTAAGAACTGAAGCGAAAACGAACAGGTCGCCCTCTCCGATATACCCTTCCGGGTCGATGGTCAGCTCGGTGCGCAACCCGCGTACCGGCAACCCTCGGTGCAATCGGTCGACGTGTTGGTGCTTGATCGACTTGAGCCCGCCCAGGAGGCGTTTACTGACTTTTTCCGCGTGTTGGTCGTAGTAGCGCGGCAGGTCGTAGGTTTCGAGAATCACCTTCAACGCATTGACGTCGGCCAGCGATAGATAGTTAAGCGACATGTTGCTGATCAGCTTCCAGAGGAAGTCACGGTTCAGCGGCGGTGCATAACTGGGAGTGGCCGGGGTGATGTTGCGGAAACTCAAGAACTCCGGGGTGTCTTCACAGGCCATGCAGATGTCGCCGAGCTTGAGCTTGCGCGGCAGGTTCTGGTTGGTGCACATCAGCTCGATCGACAGGGTTTCGTGGGCTTCGGTGTGGCGAATGCCGAAGCTCAAGTAAGTGTCGAGGCCGTTGTGCAACGAAGACGAACGCTGGCGGATGCTGTAGTGCGGACGGCTGTTGGGCACGTCGAAACTCGGGTCGTGCTCAAAGGATTCAAACGGCACGTACTCTTGATAACCAAGGCCGCCGGGCTTCCAGCCGGTGACGGTTTCCACGGAAAACACGCCGCAGTTTTCCAGGCCGAATTCGGCCGGCAGCAGCAGGTATTCGTCCTGTTTGCCGTCGAGGCGGATCGGCAACGCATCGTGTTTGAACAGGTTGACGATCGGCGTGCAGTAGAGCTTCACGTTGTCCAGGGTCGGACGCAGACGCTGGATGCCGCTCTTGCGAATGTCGAAGCGTAATTCCAGACCGCGCATCTGCTTGAGCGTGTCTTCCGGTAAGGCCTTGAGCAGGTCCAGACCGTTGATATCGACGAACAGGAATTTGTCTTGGAAGGCGAAGTATTCTTGGAGGTAGCGATAGCCGCGGAAGGTGTTCAGCGGATATGGGATCAACGCTTCTTCTTCGGCAAAACCCACCGGCTGCACGCGGTCGCCGGGCATCTTGAATGCCATTGGCGTGCCGTTCACGCCGTTAATCGGTTTTCCGGCACCGTCCAGCGGGACCAGTTCGATGCCTTCCAGGTTGCGCAGCAGGCTCAGGTAAAGCATCTGGCTGATGTAGCGCTCACCCGCGAAGTGCAGACGCAGCCGGCTCAGTTCCAGCTCGCCGAGGTGACCGTCGGCGCTCATTTCCAGACGCAGACTCAACAACGAACCGTCGCCTTTCACCGAGTAATTCAGCGCGGCCAGGTCCAGCGGCAACACCTCGGTCGGGTAGCACGTGCGGAAACGGCAGCGCACATCATCGACCGGCACACTCTCAACCGGCGTATCACGCTCGACCCTCAACGCAGGCCCGGAACGCTTCAACGGGTCAAACTGCAAAATGCTGAACGCCGGCAGCGGCCGCATGTAGTTGGGCCACAGCAGGTGCATCAGCGAGTGGCTGAGCTCTGGCAATTCATCGTCGAGCTTCTGCCGCAGGCGCCCGGTCAGGAAGGCAAAGCCTTCCAGCAACCGCTCCACGTCCGGATCCCGCCCGGCCTGGCCGAGGAAAGGCGCCAACGCCGGGCTACGCTCGGCGAATCGACGACCTAACTGGCGAAGTGCGGTGAGTTCGCTTTGGTAGTAGTGGTTAAAGGACATTTCTAGCTACCTGATTTTGGGTTCGTGTGAATTCGCTAAATTCGTGAGCCGACTGCTACTGCTGATCTCTGACTACAGTTTTTGGCGGAAAAATCTTTTGACAACTTGATAAATAACTAGGGTGACAATCGAACAGAAATACCCCGCAACCAACAAATAAGGTATATATGCCAACCATTCAACCATTAGCCTAAGACCAGCCAAGTGGCCGCTGATTAAATAAATCACGCCGTACAAAAACCACGGTGCGGCATAGAAGGGTATAAAAATAACCGGAGCCCAACACGCGAGCCGGACGACTTCACGCTCGGTTTTTCGATCAATGACTCGCGATGCCCAAAATGCAAATATGAAATATGCACCCACGCCAAAAGCCAATATGAACATATGAAAAAACTGCTTCCACCCTCCGATGGGTGTTACAGGAGGCAATAGAGTGTCCACAATAAATAACAGTGGCAATAAAATTGCGGGCATCCATACTGCCCACTTGAAATAGCTTGAATAGGTCATTTTACAGCAGGCTCGTTTTGGGCATCTGGCAATGACTCGAAATAGATGTATTTCCATCGTTCATCGTTCGGATTCAACTTCAAGAAAAAGTCGTTCCACTCCGTTATTGGTCGCATGTCCAAACGGTCTTTGTTCAACTTTTTTCTACGCAGTTCATTACCTAAGTTACCGCTGAAATTACCGCTATCGTCAATCTCCAGACGAATCGCCGACTCAATCATTGGGTAAGTGCCCTCACCGGGCAAGGACCAAGCAGCACCGCCTTTTCGAACATGAACACCGAGAAACACTGCCTTGCCAAAGGCGTCAGAAATGAACGCCTCGCAGTTTGGGAAACCATCACCTTTAATGTGAGTAGCAATATCAATGTATTTAGAAACGCGGTCGATCGTCAGCGTGATCTTATAGCTGACATCGAGACTCGGAACAAAAGTCTTGCCAGTCAGAGCTTTTGCGGTTTTTGACCCATAAACAGCATGATTCTCCCCTGCATAGTTACCTTCAATAACTATTGTAGTGACAGCGCCTTTCTCAGTTTTAGCGGATGGCGGCCCACCCCCTCTAGGCTTTAGTTCTCCGTCATAACGTACATGTTCACCATTCGCCATACCGGAATCATTAGACTCAGTTTGAACAAAGAGAACTTCGTTTATAGCCGAGTTAATAAAAAACTTATGCCAGATTCGCGAAGTTACTTCAGTACCTGCCACCCCCGACAGACCACTCGGCTTTAAAGAGTAACTTCTCGCGTCACCTTCAAAAAAAGCGCCAAACAACCCGAAATTTTTACCTGGATGAAAAGATCGAATGTTGATTTCATAAGTAGCTAGTTTCGCCAACTTTACCGTTACAACTTGCCCTTCATTACTATGAGAGGGTGTTGATGGAGCTTGGGCCAATAACGCTTGATTAGGCATGAGCCACACCTCCAGGCGTAACTAACGAAATCTTGAGCATTTGAGATGACTTCCCTGTCGTAACGCACTTGGTATGACCCGTTGCGTCAGTCACGCCTTCGTGGATTTCGCCGTCTGCTGTCTCTATTCGATAACCATAATTTGCAATCGGGTTACCTTCATCGTCCCGCAAAACAAAAAAATCGTTGAAGTAACCTGGCATTGGAACAGGAGGCACAAACGGCACCGGCGAATGCGAATTCCCGATAATCACCGTCCCGGACCCGGCCGTAACCTTGTTGCCATGCGTCCCAACGGAATCCACCGTCGCAGCCGGTTTCCCGTTAATCAAAACCGTCGTCGCCAACCCGCCCGACATCGCACCACCACACGCCGAGGCATCGCCTTGGCGGGCGGCCGCGAGGCCGTCGAAGAAAACGTCGCCGGAACCGGCGGCAATCGGGTTGGTGCCGTGGCCGGGGAGCGGGCAAGCGGTGGGGTCGGTGACGCGGGCTGCGGGTTTGCCGGACATACGAATCTCCTTAGTTGACCTTGACTTGACCGCTGCCATCCAGGCGCGCGGCGAAACTGACCTGACGCTTGAAACCATCAACTTCCAGCAAGCCTTCGATGCTAAAGGACAGGCGAAGCTGATCGTTGTCACGCGGCAGGGAAATGACACGCACATTGCTCAGGCGTGGCTCGTAGGCTTCGATGAAATTTTCGATGGCCAGACGGGCCTGACTCAGGGAGTCGTGCAGGCTCAGACGCATGTCATTGAGATCGGGTAGCCCGTAATCGGACAGCGTTTGCACGCTGCCCGCACGGGTGCTGAGCATCTTGGCCAGATGGGCAGCCACCGACGCCATGGCGGAAACCTCGCGGCTCCAGCCGACGCGTTTGTCCGCGTCGCCACCCAGGCGTTCGAAAAGGCTGCCATATCCAGTCATGAGTCGCTCCGCTTACTCTTTGTCCAGCTTGCCAACCAGCGACAGGGTGAAATCGGCACCCATGTACTTGAAGTGCGGGCGCACGTTCAGGCTGACGCGGTACCAGCCAGGCTCGCCTTCAACATCGCTGACGATGATCTGGGCAGCGCGCAGTGGACGACGGCCACGAACTTCGGCACTTGGGTTTTCCTGGTCGGCCACGTACTGGCGGATCCACTTGTTGAGTTCCAGCTCGAGGTCGGTACGTTCTTTCCACGAACCGAGTTGCTCGCGCTGCAGCACTTTCAAGTAGTGAGCCAGGCGGTTGACGATCATCATGTACGGCAGTTGCGTACCGAGCTTGTAGTTCAGCTCTGCTGCCTTGCCTTCAGCGCTGATGCCGAAGAATTTCGGCTTCTGCACCGAGCTCGCGGAGAAGAACGCCGCGTTGTCGCTGCCTTTGCGCATGGTCAGGGAGATGAAGCCTTCCTCGGCCAGTTCGTATTCACGACGGTCGCTGACCAAGACTTCGGTAGGAATCTTGGTTTCGATTTCGCCCATGCTTTCGAAGTGGTGCAACGGCAGGTCTTCAACCGCGCCACCGCTCTGCGGGCCGATGATGTTCGGGCACCAGCGGAATTTGGCGAAGCTGTCGGTCAGCTTGGTGCCGAACGCGTAGGCGGTGTTGCCCCACAGGTAATGCTCGTGGCTGTTGGCGACGGTTTCTTTGTACACGAACGATTTGACCGGGTTTTCTTCCGGGTCGTACGGGTTACGCAGCAGGAAACGCGGCACGGTCAGGCCAACGTAACGGGAGTCTTCCGACTGGCGGAAGCTCTGCCATTTGGCGAATTGCGGGCCTTCGAAGTGATCTTTCAGATCCTTCAGGTCCGGCAGACCGGTGAAGCTTTCCAGGCCGAAGAATTTCGGGCCGGCCGCCGCGATGAACGGCGCGTGGGACATGCAGGCAACGCTGGAGACGTACTGCATCAGTTTCACGTCCGGCGAGCTTGGGGACATGAAGTAGTTGGCGATAATTGCGCCAACCGGCTGACCACCGAACTGGCCGTATTCAGCGGTGTAGATGTGCTTGTACAGGCCAGACTGCATCACTTCCGGCGAATCGTCGAAATCGTCCAGCAGGTCTTCTTTGGAGACGTTGAGGATTTCAATCTTGATGTTTTCGCGGAAATTGGTGCGATCAACCAGCAACTGCAGACCACGCCACGACGACTCCAGGGACTGGAAAGCCGGGTGGTGCAGGATTTCGTCCATCTGGCGGCTGAGCTTGGCATCGATCTCGGCGATCATGCGGTCAACCATGGCTTTCTTGACCGGCTCACCGTTGTTCTGCGGCTTGAGCAGTTCTTCGATGAAGGCCGACACACCACGTTTGGCGATGTCGTAGGCTTCGTCGTCCGGCGTCAGGCGTGTCTCGGCGATGATGCTGTCGAGAATGCTGTATTCGCCGTTCTCTTTGCTCTTTTGCTGTGCTGCGCTAGTGCTCATTGTGTTGGCTTCCTTGGCTGATGGAGACTCAGGCGTCCTGGGCTGCGGCGTTCAGGCCCAGCTCACCCAGTACGCGACCGCGGGATTCGTCGTCGGCAAGAACGCCTTCGATGGCTTTGCGGAACGCAGGCGCGTTACCCAGCGGGCCCTTGAGGGCCACCAGCGCGTCGCGCAGTTCCATCAGTTTTTTCAACTCAGGCACTTGCTCGACCAGGCTGGCCGGGTTGAAGTCCTTCATCGAGTTGACGCGCAGTTGCACGCCCAGCTCTTCAGTGCTGCCCTCTTCCTGAAGGCGGTTCGGCACGTTCAACGTCAGGCTCAGCTCTTGCTTGGCCAGCACTTCGTCGAAGGTCATTTTGTCGATGCTGATCGGCTTGCGATCTTCGACTTTTCGTTCGTCCTTGCGGTGGGTGTAGTCACCGATTGCCAGTAGTTTCAACGGCAGTTCAATCTCTTCCTGTGCACCACCGGTGGCAGGTTTGAAAGTGACGTTGATGCGTTCCTTGGGGGCTACCGAGCCTTCTTTGGCCATGGCTTTTCTCCTTGCGGTTGTGGCCCTGGGGCCTATTCGAGTACCACTTCGAGATCGAGGTGGCACAGCCTGCGATAAATCTCTTCCTTGCGTTCACGTACGGCATGGTTCTGCGGTAACAACTCGCAACAGCTATGCAGTAAATGCAGCACTTCCAGCGCAAGATCGGGCTCCCAGGCGTGCAGGCCTGAGTCCTGTAATGTTTGGTCTAGGGTTTCGAGCTGGGTCTTGGCCAGTTCGTATTTCTTGGCCATGAAGCACAGCCGCGCGAGGGCGAACTGCCAGAAGAATCGGACGCGTCCGCCGTGGGCGATTTGCAGGCCTTGCTTGAGGATCTGCACGGCGGCCTTGAGGCCGTCCTTGCGCAGGATCGGCAGGACTTCTTCCAGGGCCACTTCCCAGGCCGGCTGGCTGTCAGCGACTTCGACCTTGCGCGGCGCACTGGCGCTTTGCAGGTGCGGCATGACGTGGGCACTGACCCAGGCGCGGGTGGCGGGATCAGCAAATGGCGCGCCGTCGTGGAACCGCAATTCGACGATGCCGGGCAGGCGCTGAATCAAAAGCGCGAAGTGGATTTCCACTTCGCGCATAGCCATCTCGGCGTTGAGCCCCTGAAGGCATTCCCAGACCATGCGCTGGCCATCGAACCAGAATGGCGCCTTCGCCAGGCTCGCCTCCAGTTCCACCAGCAGGTCAGCGTATTTGGCCTGGTCGTAACGGTCCTGGTAGGCCTTGAGCTTGTCGGCAGGCAAACCACGCAGAACGGTGATTTGCTCGGCATTGCGCTCGGGCACCGCGTCGATGGGCAGCCACAACAGTGTGCGATTGAGGCGCAGGGCGCGCAGGTCGGTGGCTTTCTGCTTGAGCCACCAGGCACACAGCGGACGGGCGCTTTCTTGCTGGGCGCGGAGGGCTTTGTGGGCTTCTTTCTCGTTGTCGATCGGCGCGCCGGGAGTGAACAGCTGCGTGGCGGCCTGCTTGACCTGGGCCACGGCGGCCCCTACCACACCGGGCTCCGGCTGGTTGTCAGCGGCACGCTGGACCATGTTTTTCAGGCGGCGGGAGATCGGCAGCAGCAACGGCGCATCGTCGCCCAGGTGTTCGGTGCAGGCAGCATCGAGGCCCTCCAGATGTTCCACCAGACGGCGGAACAGCGGCAGCTGCTCTTTGATCGCGATGTTTTCGTTCAGCACCTGCTCAAGACGCGGCACCAACCAACTGATGGCAGCGGAGCGGGTGCGGGCCTTGTGGGGATGAATTTCGGCCCAGTGGTTCTCGCACAGGTGGTGCAGAAGTCCAAGGCCGGCCAGCAGCCCCTGGAAGGACTCGCGCTGGTACAGAGCCCAGGTCAGCCAGGCACCGACTCGCAAATCCTTGGACTGGGTGCGCAGCAGGTTTTCACTGTTTTCGCGGATTTTCAGCCAGTCGATCTGACCGCTTTCGTGCATGGACTGGGCTTTGCCCAGCTCGCTTTCCAGCGCCTCATATTCGCTCGAAAAGCGAACATCCTCGCCCGCGAAATTCTCCTTGGAAACAGAGGCTTTTGCGAGTTCAAGGTAATGAGCGGAAAGTTTGCTTGAGTAGGACATCCATGGCCTTTAATTAGGATTACAGTCATACGCCTATTGGAATTCCAACGACGCGAGACAGAATCAAAGAGCTGCGATGAGTCTCATCCAATTGAGTTCGTGCTCTTTCAAGTGCGCGCATCGTAATCACAATGATGGCCACTAGCAAGCATCCCTTTAAACAATAAGACGAAGCGTGCTTATTTCCTATAGGAGATCGCCCTATATGTAGCAAGGGAATCCCTGAGATCCGTTTAATATCTCGTTTTCTGGACAGCCGACCTGAAACCATTGAGATAGAGCCTTCCTTTTGACCCAGGATAATCTCAGCCATATGCATCGCCGGTTCGCTCCCTGAGGCAGGCGTGAAGCATGCCAAAAATAAAAAAAGATAAATGTAGGAGCATTCCGAAATGTTACCGATATCGATGAATAAATCGACGAGTGACAACAGCCAATAAGAAAAGTGCCATCATCGTGATGGCACTTTGCATTAAATCCAAAGTTCCAAAATGGAACTTTCAGTATCGCGGAAATTTCTTACCGCACTTCCGGATCCCTCCTACATCAACCCTTTGGATGCCTTGTTAGCGTGCACGGCATTTTGTCGACTTGCTCAAGCCGAGCATGGTTCAGGCGTCGCGATTTTTCTCTCTCAGCTTAAGGACGAGCTAACAAAGCAAAAGGATAAGCGCATGTTCGCACCGGCCAATGCTGCCCTCTTCACGCTTGTGATCCCAACGGTTCGCAACGTTTTTAAAGTGCTGGCCTTCGAAGGAGCTGAAACCATCAGCGCCTTGTACGCAATTCACGTCGACCTAGTCAGCGAGTACCCGGATTTCGATTTGGAGAGCCTGCTTAGCCAACCCGCATTTCTCCAATTCGGGCTTAACGGCGAAGGTATTCATGGCCGTATAGAAAACGTGGTCGTGAGTGAATCTGGAATACGCCTGACCCGTTATCACTTGACCCTGGTGCCTGCGCTGCACTACTTGCAATTCAGCCACGATCATCGGATTTTCCAGAATCTGACGGTGCCGCAAATCATCACTCAGGTTCTCCAAAGGCACGGCATCCAGACGGATGTGTTCACCTTTCATGTCAGCACCAGCGTCGAGCGCGAGTTCTGCACTCAATATGGGGAAAATGACTTTGAATTCGTCCAGCGCCTGTGCGCCGAAGACGGTATTGCATGGCATCACCAGCATTCGCCTGAAAGTCATTTGCTGGTGTTCACCGACGACCAGGTCTTTTTCCCGACGCTAGGCGCAACCCCCTATCGGCAAGACACCGGCATGGTCGCCGAGCATCCGGTCGTCAACCGGTTCGCCATGAGTTTCAGCACTCGCACCAGCACAGTCACACGCCGCGACTATGATCTGAAACGCCCTAGCCTGTTGCTGGAAAGTCGCTTCACGGCCGAGTTCACCCCAGCGCTTGAAGACTATCGCTATCCGCTGCTGATGAAGACTGAAAAACATGGCAAACAGCTGGTCCGCCAAGCACTGGAGCGACACCGTAGCGACTATCAGTTGGTCGAGGGAGCAAGCGATCAGCCGACGCTGCGCAGCGGTTACTTGTTCGACCTGACCGAACACCCGCGCACAACCTGCAACGGCATGTGGTTGCTGGTGAGCCTTCATCACGAAGGGAAAGAACCGCAATCCCTGGAAGAAGCACTCGTCAGCGACGCCAAACCCGCGGACGGTTTCACTCAAGGCTACCGCAACAGTTTCAGCGCCATTCCGTCGGACGTGCTCTACCGCCCTCCTCTGCGCCCCCGAAAGCCTGTGCTGGTCTGCCAGACCGCCCGTGTTACAGGGCCGCCCGGAGAGGAGATTTTTTGCGACGCGTACGGCAGGGTTCGCGTCGAGCTGCCTTGGGATCGAGCAGAACTCAACAGCGAAAAAAGCAGCTGCTGGCTACGGGTTGCCTCCAGTTGGGCGGGCGAGGGATTTGGTGCAGTGACGATCCCGCGCGTCGGGATGGAAGTGGTCGTGACGTTTCAGGAGGGCGATCCGGATCAACCGTTGATCACCGGTTGCGTGGTCAACAAGGTCACGTCCGTCGCTCATCAACTGCCCGAGAACAAAACCAGAACAGTGCTACGCAGCCAAAGCTCACCGCGCAATGGCGGCTACAACGAATTGTCGATTGAAGACCGCGCCGGGCGGGAAAAAATCTACCTGCGCGCACAACGCGACATCGAGCAATTGATCCTCAACGACAGCCACAGTCTGATCAACAACGACCGCTTCGAGCAGGTGGACAACCACAGCACCAGCCTGATCAAAGGCAAGGAGTTGCACACCACCCAAGGCATGCGCAGCACGGTGATCGGCGGTGATGAGTTGATCACGATCAGCGGCAACAGCAGCACAACGTCCGCCGGTTCGCTGGTTATTCACGCCGGTCAACAGGCGCACGTCACCGCCAGCAACGTGGTGATCGATGCAGGCATGAGCCTGACGCTCACGGCGGGTGGTCACCACATCGTCATCAACGCCGGCGGGATCTTCAGCAGCGTGCCCATCGTCGAGGGCGGTGCGCCACTGGCGGGTATTCAGCCGCTACAGGCGCTACAAGCTCCGGCTCGCACTGCCGATGCCGTCATCGCCAACCCAATGTCCATCGTCGCCAGCGCCCGACAGCAGGCGGCGGACTACTGCCCGCTTTGCGAGGCCTGTTTCGCTGGCCAATGCAGCATTGGAGAAGTCGCATGAATACCCTTGAACAATGGCTGCTCGAACAATCCCGGTCTGGACGGGAGCTCTACCTGATGCTCGATACTGACAGTCAGCTCGACGAGCGCAACGCGTTAACCAAGGAACTGGGCGCCGATCAGTACCGCAATCTGTATGTGGGGACGGCGGCTAACTCAATGGCGCAAGTAGGCCCAGTTCTTTTTCAGGTGAGTACCGTCAACCATCCGGTCATCCAGTCGCTGCTCGCCACGCCCGAGCGTCATTGGGGCTGGCTGGCCAGCGCCGCCCTCACGGACCTTGATGCTTTGGTCACTCACTGGCGCGACCGGCTGGTAGTCGGCGAGCGCCCGAATCTGGCGCTGTATCGCTTCCAAGATAACCGCGTACTGGGACGAGCCCTGGCCTATCTGCAACCGGAGCAGTACGCCGATTATCTGGGGCCGATCGCCAGCGTCTGTTATTGGCACGCCGAGCAATGGACGGTCACAGACAACCCTGACCCCGGCGAACACCCGCTGCCGCTCGAACCGGCGTGGCTGAAAACCCCGACGCCGGAGATTGTCTACGCGAACGTGCAGTTCGATAACACGCGCCGCTACCTGATCCGTAAGCACACCGAAGCTCTGGCTTGCCTCGCTGGAGAGCGGGATGTGGATGACTGGTTGTGGGGATTGATTCAATTGGCTCGTTTGTGGAGTTGGCAGCAACCGGAGCAGGTGCATTTTTTGCTGACTCAGTGCTTGAAGGCGCCGGGTTACCTGCCGCCCAAGACCTGGCAACCGAAGCCGGACGAGGACTCGGCAGCGCATTTTGAGCGGGTGTCTCAGCAAGTGCTGTATTGGGAGGGAGATGCACACTTATAAAGCGCGTCGTCAGTACCTTAAAAACGTACGAAATCACCCAATCAATGCAAACTTTCAAAACGACAATATGAAAAAAATTAAATTAGTAGCAAACAGAATGATCGTAATTTTGATTACGACCTCTTTAACTGGTTGCATTGGTTACACCCTAAAAACACCTGATCCTTATACACGCAGCGGAGACAAAACAACCCGTGAGTGGTGTGGGATTACGTTATGGGCTCTAATTTTACCAATCCCATTAATGCTGCCTGTATGCAAAATGTACAAGGACCAAAAATTCAACTCTGATTTTTATGCGTGCGGCCCTCTTATGTTTCTAGGACCTTTAGTTCATAGCTACAAAGGGAACGCTTTGTGTGGAAAATTCCCCGGATAATCAAAGGTAAGCGCAGAAGTGAAGTGAGTTTGATTGTGTATGCGGAGAAAAACTTGCTATCGGCTGCGGCGGATACACCAGCACCTTCCGCATGCCGGCCGGTCGCCACACTTCCCCCATTTACGCAGGCTGTACGGAAAACAAGGACGTAACGCCATGACGCATCAGAAAGCGCTGTATTCGCGGGGATATGTCCCGCACATCAAACCAATCGTTCAAAGCCTGACACTCAACAGTTGCCTCGCCCTGACCCTGGGTTGCTCTGCTGTCGGTAAGCCAAATACTTTTACCTTCGTCCCCGACTTCCCGCCCAACTTCAAGTACGAGCTGAAAGTCATCTACCTCCCCGCCAAAGGGGAAACATGCAGCTTGCCCGGAGGGCGAAATTTCCAGGTCAGTTTCAATAAACCCAATATGGAATACGAGGCCACTGCCGAAATTGAGCTGTACAGGACCGTGAGCGACTGCCCGATGGCGTTGAACCTTGTGGAGCTCAAGGTCATAGGCGTTTTTGGCCCGGAACGAAGTGACAGCAGCTATGACTTCGCCTCATTTGCTGTGCGTCCAGAGTTGTTGGAGCGACACATGGGCACGTTCAGCGATGACGGCACAGGTGAATTCTTCGGCGAATGCCAGTGGGCTTTTCGCACAGTCGGCCCCAAGCGTTATCTGATAAAGCTGCTCACCTGCAAAAAAATGGATGCACAGGGAAATGTCGCCAAACGTCGTCCGTTCACGGCGTACACGCTGACTCAGTTACCGGGGAAAACAGTAAGACTGAAAATCAAGTTGGCCGAGGAGGAAAAACCAGCAATAGGTGATACCTGGAGCAAAGTACCTGGCGGATGGAAACGCTGTATGGGCGACAATTTTGAAGACCAATACGCCTTTTGTTACGGCAATCATAAAGATTTCAGCACATTCAAGATGGTGGATGAACGGATCTGTACCATTTACCCAGGCTGTACGGAAAACAAGGACGAAACTCCATGAGCATTGAACCTTTAGCCGCTAGTGACGTGCCATTCATGAAGGGCAACATTCACGCCTGCCCATTGCGTGGCCATTCAACGAGTTTTCAGTTGGTGGACGAGTTTGGCGATGGCAAGCCGTATGCCGGTTTGACCTATGAAGTTACTGATTATGAAGACACCATCTACACTGGAAAGCTTGATGCGACCGGTTCCGCGAAGTTGGACAACCACTTTTGCGGCCCAGTGGTACTCAGACTGAATAATCTCTATCAAGGAAGTGAGAAAACATACACATTTTTGCGGGGAAGACCGCACTACCCACTCCCCATCACCGAACTTCAAGTACGCGCCGAAAAAACCCGTTTTTTCAACAAGTCAGGCGTACGAACCCAAGTCAATCCCGCAAAAGACCTCGCTGCCCCCACTGACTATTACCAGGTTGAAGTCAGTGAACTGGTAAAACATGTAGCGCACTTACCGCCACTGGCTTTCCGTCGCGATCCACCGAACATGGTGGTGCACAAACTGCTGCGCTCCACTCCCAAAACCAGAGCTTTCACGATTGTCGATAAAAGCGCCCCGGATGGGGGGCTCAGCGCGGTCTTCAGTCAGATGGACATGGCGACGGTCGAGCTTGGGTTTTTCCCGCCACCACCCAAACCAAAGGGCATCGCCCTACTGCCAAACAAACATCATGTGATGGAGGTGCGCCCC
The DNA here is from genome assembly GCF_054898005.1 of Pseudomonas sp. HLT2-19-2. Lineage (NCBI taxonomy): Bacteria > Pseudomonadati > Pseudomonadota > Gammaproteobacteria > Pseudomonadales > Pseudomonadaceae > Pseudomonas > Pseudomonas sp. HLT2-19-2. The sequence continues at coordinate 107,674 of NZ_CM142712.1, forward strand.
ATGAGGGCTCTACGCCCTTTGTTGTCGACCGGCAACGAATTTTGCGCACTTAACCTCTATCAATTGGCGTTGATGGCAACCCTGAGTTACACCGATTTTGGTCAGGAACCGAACACACAACCGGTCAAAACAGACAGTGTGAGCTTCCCCTTGCAGCCAACCAGCGGTAACTGGTTCGGCCATGCGCTGCCGCAGTTTGATGAACTGTGGAAAGTCGATGCCACACAGACGACGAAGTACTACCCGCTGTATGAAGAGGTGCCTTACTCGAAACGGCTCGAAGTGGCGCCGTTCGACCCGTTGCTTTACCCCGAGGTCAACAATCCAGAATTGGGTGATGAACAGGAACACCCGGCCAAACTGCACTTTCTCGATGATCGCAACAAGGAAAACAGCACGGACACCCAAGCCTTCATCACCCACCACGACGAGTTGATATTGGTTAGCGTGCGCGGAACCAACGAACTGTGGGCCGACGGCCTGCGTGATGCGCATGCCCAGCAGGTTCCTTTTGAAGAAGGGGAAGGCAAGGTTCACAACGGCTTCTACGGAGCCGCCATGGTGGCTTACCCGTTTGTCGTGAGCTATCTGGAAAAATTCTACAGCGGACAAAAACTGCTGATTACCGGGCACAGCTTGGGCGGGGCGGTGGCACTGATACTGTCCGAAATGCTGCGGCGTAATCAACGCTATGAACTGGATATCGTGCTCTACACCTACGGTGCCCCCCGTGCCGGCGACGCAACCTTCATCGAAAGCGCCCAGCCCCTGAATCATCACCGGATCGTCAAACACAACGATCCCGTTCCGAGCGTGCCCGCTACGTGGATGAATACGCCGTCCGTGCCGATGTATTACAAGCATGGAGCGATAATTGTGCTGAACCCCGCCATTGGCTTGGCATACCTGGCTGTGAACATGATCAACTTCGGGGGCGAGCCCTACGGGCACCACGGCAAGCTGCGCCACTTCATGCCAGTGGTATTTGGCAAAGAGCACAAGTCCTCGATTCTGTGGGAGCCGGGTTGCAGCACGATCAACGATCACGGCTGTGCAGAGGCGTTGCATCAGATCAACGGCCTGCCCAAACGTGGCTCACTCCTGCGGCAGATGACGGAGGCCTCCGATCACTCGATGGTCGGCAGCTACATCCCCGGCTGCTGGGCCAGCCTGCGCCGCTGGCAGGAGGCGCAAGAGCGCAAGAGATCACTGGTGACCCTGAGGGAGTTCAACTGGATCAACGACGGCTTGAAACGCATCAGCGATCAACTGGACAACATCAAACGGAACATCGCAAAGAACCCCAGCGCACACGCCAATTACCATCAAGACGCGCAAAAGACGGAGGCTCTCAGCGAGGAAAAGGAAAAGATTCAGATGACCCGGGATCGCCTGCTGGCCCTGCACGGCCAGCAAGTCACCGAGGCCGACGTATATGGCAGCTACGCCGACCAGCCCGAGTGGGTACAGGAAAATCTGCTGCGCTGGAAAGCCCATCCGGAAAACATCGTTCAGGAACAGCTCGCGATGATTCCGCCAGCGGCCGTAGATCATGACGCGGCCATTGCGGCAATTACGGGCGGACACGCGGTGGGTGCGCCATTCCATTTGGATATTGATTCGATTATTTAGTGAGGCTATGGCGACAGGGGAATCCCTGTCATCCCTCTCTCGGCACGACGATGTGCCCGCAAATGGAAGTTGGTACGGAATGCCGATTTTTTCGGCAATTAAACACCGCGCCAGCGTTTGTTTAAAAACCCTCCGGGTTACTTCCTGAGAGCTACAACACCTTGCGCCGTTACCTACAGCTACGCCAGAATCCGCCGGCTTGTGCGCCTTGGGGCTGGTCGGTACCTTGATTCGTGTCACTGAACCTCAGTGATCGGGTTTAGTCGCCCGCTGGAATTGAAGTAGCACGAGCGCCCGTCAAGCAGGCATTTCCTATCCTGCATTTGATGGTGGCTGTGCGTAGGGCACCTTCGGGTGCGCCGGCTTCTTCAATTCCCCGGTCCGACTAACCTGCGTACAGCTGCCACCCCTTCGTTTAGTCGGCGAAGTGTTGTCAGCATCACTTATGGAATTGAAGATCATGTTCAAGGTAACTCCAAACCCGCCGGACACCGACCCGATCTCCCCCTACGAAAGCCTCGATTCAAACAAACTCAACGAAGCCGCCGAACGCGCCCTCGACCATCACTTCCCGCCAGCCGAACCGAAGCCGCCGAAATTCAACGGCCAACTCTTCAGCGTCTGCCCCGACATCAACACTGAAACCCTGCTCGCCAACGCCTCGGAAGATCTACTGTCCATCAGCGCCATCGCCGCCGCCCTCGCCGACGATGTGGACGGCTCACGCCGCTCCGTAGCCTTGGCGCTCGGCCGCATGGCCGACGGGGTGCATTTGTTGGTGGAGCGTGCGCTGGATCATTTGGATGAACCGGAGATGGCGGCGATTTTCGCCAAGCAACAAAGTCGAGTTATCTGATCCGCTAAGTAGTTCAGTAGCAACACATCCTGTAGCAGCTGGCGAAGCCTGCGTTCGGCTGCGTAGCAGTCGTAAACCCTGAGTGCACGGTGAGCCGGACGCACCGCATTTTCTGATTTTACGACTGCTACGCAGCCGAACGCAGGCTTCGCCAACTGCTACAGGGATCGCGTCTTGGCTTGACTGATCGGCATTACCCTCGCCCCATAAAAAAATGGGCACCCAACCTCGTTGGCGTGCCCATTTTTTATCCCGCTCACCCGCCATGCGGGGTGTCGGTGCGTGTTACGGATTAACGCTGTCTTTCAACGATTTGCCTGGCTTGAAGGCAACGGTGTTGCTGGCCTTGATCTTAACGGGCTCACCGGTTTGCGGGTTTTTGCCGGTGCGGGCACCGCGGTGGCGTTGCAGGAAGGTACCGAAGCCCACCAGCGTGACGCTGTCCTTGCGGTGCAGAGCGCCGGTGATTTCTTCGAGAACGGCGTTGAGAACGCGGTTGGCCTGCTCTTTGGTGAGGTCTGCTTTTTCAGCAATTGCTGCGGCGAGGTCTGGTTTACGCATGTTAGTGAAGCCCCTTTGACGGTTTTTTGTTGTTATGTCCGTGCTGTTCTCGTTGGAACAGCGCCCAAAGCGCCGCAGGTGCTCTACTCTGCGGCAGACGGGAGTGAGAATGGCATGCACGGAAGACCCGCGCCAGTCTCGGCGCGACCTTTGTAGTGGCGAAAGAGGGGTGATTCCGACAGAACGACCGGTATTTACGCCAGCAGTGCCGGAAGCTCTTTGTTCAGCGCCAGTTTTTCCATCACCGCCGCGCCTGTCAGGGCGTATCCCAGCAGTTTGCCGCTGGCATCGCGGCACACTACCTTGATGTCCGCGCCCTGCCCTTCGACCGTCCAGACGCCTTCGAAACCCCGTGGTGGCGGTGAAACCACCAATGGGCAAACCGGGGTTTTCACGGTGATGGGCATCGGGCCATAACTCACCGCCGTCGGATTTCCGGCGAGGGTCTGAGCCAGCGCTCTCGCACAGCTCATGAGGGGCATCACGTACAACAGATTCAGCCCATCGACTTCGGCGCAGTCGCCCAAGGCATAGATATTGGCGTGAGAAGTTTTCAGGTGACGATCGACCACCACGCCGCGATTGACCTGCACACCGGCTGCGGCCGCCAGGTCGATGCGCGGACGCAGACCGATGGCCGAAACAACCACGTCGCAAGGAATCACTTGACCGTCAGAGAGATGCGCTTCCAGGCCGTCAGCCACGCGCTGCAAGCGGTTGAGCACCGGCCCGAGGTGGAAGCGTGCGCCGAGGCTTTCCAGCCCGGCCTGGACCGCAGCGGCCGCCGCCGGGTGCAGCAAGGTCGGCATGACTTGCTCGCACGGTGCAACCAGTTGCACCTCGTAGCCGCCGAGGATCAGATCGTTGGCGAACTCGCAGCCGATCAGACCGGCGCCGAGCAACAACACCCGACGTTTGCCGGCCGCCGCGGCGCGAAAGCGTGCGTAATCTTCAAGGTCGTTGATCGGGAAAACCGCGTCAGCCGCATCGCCTTCGATCGGCACCCGCACGGTTTCCGCGCCCCAGGCGAGGATCAGGTCACGGTAAATCACCGATTCCTCACCGATCCACAAGCGTTTATGGCCTGGATCAATGCCGCTGATGCGTGTGTGCGTGCGCACCTCGGCCTTCAACTGCTCAGCCATGGCGCCCGGTTCGGCCATGCTCAGGCCATCGGCGTCCTTGTTCTTGCCAAAACCAGTGGAAAGCATCGGCTTGGAGTAGGAACGTCCGTCATCGGCAGTAATCAGCAGCAGCGGGGTTTCGCCATCGAGTTTGCGAAACTCCCGGGCCAGGTTGTAGCCAGCCAGCCCGGTGCCGACGATCACGACAGGTGCGTTCATTCCCTACTCCTCTAAATGTCTTAGTTGATTTCAATCATTTCGAAATCCATCTTGCCCACGCCGCAGTCCGGGCACAGCCAGTCTTCCGGCACGTCCTGCCACAGGGTGCCCGGCGAAATGCCGTCATCCGGCCAGCCGTCGGCTTCGTTATAAATCAGGCCGCAGACCACACATTGCCACTTTTTCATTCACATACATCCTCAGAATTCAGGCTTTTGCCGGCGCGAACGGTCAATGGTTGGAACGCTGCCGTCCGGCTCAGGGGCGTTTTGTACTGATCGGGCCCGGCAGATGCAAGCCTGTTCGACGCGACGGCTGGCCGGATCAATCAAAATCGTCGGCTGACATGGTAAGCTCGCCACCTCATTTGCTGCCAATAATGACTCACTGTGCCGCACTCAAAATCCCCCACCGCGACCCCGCTCTGGCTCCCTGAAAGCCAACTGACGCCCCTCCCCGACACGTCTACCCTCGACTGGTTGTTCGACGAAGGGTCTCTGACCCGACGGCTGATCCGTTTGTCGAACGACGGCTTCAGCGTCACGCCACTCTTCGAAGGCTGGCAGCCTCTGCGCGCCGACGAATGTGCCGCACTGGACCTGGCCGAAGGCAGCGAGGGCTGGGTTCGCGAGGTGTATCTGCGCGGCCACGGCGAGGCCTGGGTGTTTGCACGCAGCGTGGCGGCGCGCAGCGCGTTGCAGGGCGACGGTTTGCACATGGACGAACTGGGCAGCCGCTCCCTGGGCGAATTGCTGTTTTGCGACCAAGCGTTTCAGCGCCGTGCTATCGAGGTTTGTCATTATCCTCAACAGTGGCTGCCGATGGAGTCCCGGGCACCTGAACTGTGGGGCCGGCGCTCGCGTTTCGACCGTGGCGCCTTGAGCGTGCTGGTGGCCGAAATTTTCTTGCCGACCCTGTGGAACGCTGCCCGCGCCTATCCGGAGAATTGCTGATGTACCAGAGCCTGCTCAAGTCCCTGAATCGCTTGAACCCTCGGGCCTGGGATTTCATTCAGCTGACGCGCATGGACAAGCCGATCGGCATTTATCTGCTGCTGTGGCCAACCCTGTGGGCATTGTGGATTGCCGGTAAAGGTTCACCGTCACTGGCCAACATCGTCATTTTCGTCCTCGGTGTGGTGCTGACCCGCGCCGGCGGCTGCGTAATCAATGACTGGGCGGACCGCAAAGTCGACGGCTACGTGAAACGCACCGAACAGCGGCCATTGGTGAGCGGCAAGATCAGCTCCAAAGAAGCCCTGGTGTTCTTCGCGCTGCTGATGGGCGTGAGCTTTTTGCTGGTGCTGTGCACCAATGCCACGACGGTCTGGCTGTCGTTTGGTGGTTTGGCTCTGGCCTTCACTTACCCGTTCATGAAGCGCTACACCTATTACCCACAAGTGGTGCTGGGCGCGGCGTTCTCCTGGGGGATGCCGATGGCGTTCACTGCCGAAACCGGGGAACTGCCGGCGGCGGCGTGGTTGCTGTGGATCGCCAACCTGTTGTGGACGGTGGGCTACGACACCTATTACGCCATGACCGACCGCGACGACGACCTGAAGATCGGCGTGAAATCCACGGCGATTCTGTTTGGCGAAGCGGACCGGGTGATCATCCTGACCCTGCAAGGGTTGGCGTTGGGTTGCCTGCTGCTGGCCGGGTCGAAATTCGAGCTCGGTGGCTGGTTTCACTTGGGATTGCTGGCGGCGGCGGGCTGTTTTGCGTGGGAGTTCTGGTACACCCGCGGCAAGGACCGGATGCGTTGCTTCAAGGCGTTTTTGCACAACCACTGGGCCGGGTTGGCGATTTTTGTCGGGATTGTGCTGGATTACGCCACTCGCTGATCGCCCCAACCGCTGCCGAACGCATGTTTCGGTAGCGGCTATAGGCTTTGATCGATTACTTCTGCGACTCGTGCATGACGTGCCAGACGTCCTTCATTTTGTCGCCTACCATGTCACCGGGTTTTTTGTCATTCACGAACGTGTACAGCGGCTTACCGTCGTAAGCGTATTGCATCATGCCGTCATCACGCTTAATGACGCTCCATTTGCCTTCGGCCTTTGCACCCGCCGGAGCCATCATTGGCGGCCAGTTCTTGGCGCAATCATCGTTACACATTGACTTGCCGCCAGCATCCTTGTCGAACGTGTACACCGTCATACCCTTATGATCGACCATCATTCCGTCTTTCATCATTGCTGGCTCAGCCGCGAAGGCCATCGATGGCAACGCCAGGGCCGCGGTCAGCATCAGAGCCTTGATGGATTGCGAGTATAGCTTCATGGAAACCTTCCTTTTGTGGTTGTCAGGATTCGGAATTAGAGCTTAGTTCAGGATCACAACAACCGCAGGGCGACTAGAATACTGTCACACGACTGCAATAATTCCGTTATCTAATGCGGCGCAAGACAGTTAAATGACAAGAGGATTAAAGGCATGGTTGGCAGGAGCATTCTGATCGTCGACGACGAAGCGCCCATTCGCGAAATGATCGCCGTTGCGTTGGAAATGGCCGGCTATGACTGCCTGGAGGCTGAAAACTCCCAGCAGGCCCACGCCATCATCGTTGACCGCAAGCCGGACCTGATCCTGCTGGACTGGATGCTGCCCGGCACTTCCGGTATCGAGCTGGCCCGACGCCTCAAGCGTGATGAGCTGACCGGGGACATCCCGATCATCATGCTCACCGCCAAGGGCGAAGAGGACAACAAGATCCAGGGCCTGGAAGTCGGCGCCGATGACTACATCACCAAGCCTTTTTCCCCACGTGAGCTGGTGGCGCGCCTGAAGGCCGTGCTGCGCCGCGCCGGCCCTACCGATGGCGAGACGCCGATCGAAGTCGGCGGCCTGCTGCTGGACCCGATCAGCCACCGCGTGACCATCGACGGCAAACCTGCCGAGATGGGCCCGACCGAATACCGCCTGCTGCAATTCTTCATGACCCACCAGGAGCGCGCCTACACCCGTGGCCAGTTGCTGGATCAGGTCTGGGGCGGCAACGTGTATGTCGAAGAGCGCACCGTCGACGTGCACATCCGTCGCCTGCGCAAAGCCCTGGGCGATGCCTACGAAAATCTGGTACAAACCGTGCGCGGAACCGGCTACCGGTTTTCCACCAAGGCCTGAGCCTGCCGCCAGACTCGCTGACAAGGACGCATATTTTCCGTGAACCAAAACTGGCATGGCATCCTGATTCGCCACATGCTGTTGCTGGTCACCACCTGCCTGGTGATCGGCCTGATTTCTGGCTACTACGGCTGGAGCCTCGCCGCGGGCCTGGGCCTTTACCTGGCCTGGACGCTCAAGCAACTGCTGCGTCTGCACGAGTGGCTGCGCCTGCACAAATCCGATGAAGCACCGCCCGATGGCTATGGCCTGTGGGGCGAAGTGTTCGACAGCATCTACCACCTGCAACGCCGCGACCAACGGGTGCGCGGGCGTCTGCAAGCGGTGATCGACCGGGTCCAGGAATCCACCGCCGCGCTGAAAGACGCGGTGATCATGCTCGACAGCGACGGCAACCTGGAATGGTGGAACCGCGCCGCCGAAACCCTGCTCGGCCTCAAGACGCCGCAAGACAGCGGTCAGCCGGTGACCAACCTCGTACGCCATCCGAGCTTCAAAGAATACTTCGAGCAGAACAGCTACGCCGAGCCGCTGGAAATCCCGTCGCCGACCAATGATCGCCTGCGCATTCAGCTGTACATCACCCGCTACGGCAACAACGAACATTTAATGCTGGTACGCGACGTGACGCGTATCCATCAGCTGGAACAGATGCGCAAAGACTTCATCGCCAACGTCTCCCATGAATTGCGCACACCGTTGACGGTGATCTGCGGTTACCTGGAAACCCTGCTCGACAACGTCGAGGAAGTGAACCCGCGCTGGACCCGTGCCTTGCAGCAGATGCAGCAGCAAGGCGGACGCATGCAAACCTTGCTCAACGATTTACTGCTGTTGGCCAAACTGGAAGCCACCGATTACCCGTCGGACAACCAGCCGGTGGCCATCGACGGCTTGCTGCAATCAATCAAGAGTGATGCTCAGCAGTTGTCTGCTCAGCGCAATCAGCAGATCACGCTGGAAGCCGATACAACGATTCTGCTCAAGGGCAGCGAAGCCGAATTGCGCAGCGCGTTTTCCAATCTGGTGTTCAACGCGGTGAAATACACCCCGGCCGAAGGCAATATCCGCATTCGCTGGTGGGGTGATGAGCAAGGCGCACACCTGAGCGTGCAGGACTCCGGCATCGGCATCGACAGCAAACACCTGCCGCGCCTGACCGAACGCTTCTATCGTGTCGATTCCAGCCGCAACTCCAACACTGGCGGCACCGGGCTAGGTCTGGCCATCGTCAAACACGTGTTGCTGCGCCACCGCGCGCGGATGGAAATCAGCAGTTTGCCGGGCCACGGCAGCACCTTCACCTGCCACTTTCCGCCAGCCCAAGTCACAAAATCCCGAGTCATCAGCGCCACCGACTGATACCGGCCAGCACTCACCACTAGGCAATCGCCCGGTCAGCCGCTACATTGGCTGACTTGTGCCTGCCCTTCAGGCGCACTTTTTTCTTTCCTTTCGAATACACGGAACCCGCAAAACTCCATCATGGACCCATCCCCTGGCTTGACCCTCGCGACACTCTTCGCCGATTTCGGCATGATTCTTTTTGCTCTGATCCTGGTTTTGCTCAACGGCTTTTTCGTTGCGGCGGAATTTGCCATGGTCAAATTGCGCTCGACCCGGGTCGAAGCCATCGCTGAAAAAAACGGCTGGCGCGGACATATTTTGCGCACCGTTCACAGTCAGCTTGATGCCTACCTGTCGGCGTGCCAATTGGGTATCACTCTCGCCTCGCTGGGCCTTGGCTGGGTCGGTGAACCGGCGTTCGCACACATCCTCGAACCGCTGCTTGAAGCCGTCGGCGTGCAGTCGGCCGAAGTGGTCAAAGGCGTGTCGTTCTTCACGGCGTTCTTCATCATTTCGTACCTGCACATTGTGATCGGCGAGTTGGCCCCGAAATCCTGGGCCATCCGCAAACCCGAGTTGCTGTCACTCTGGACCGCCGTGCCGCTGTACCTGTTCTACTGGGCGATGTACCCGGCCATTTACTTGCTCAATGCCAGTGCCAACACGATTCTGCGGATCGCCGGCCAAGGTGAACCCGGCCCTCATCACGAGCACCATTACAGCCGTGAAGAACTGAAACTGATCCTGCACTCCAGCCGTGGCCAGGACCCAAGCGACCAAGGCATGCGCGTATTGGCCTCGGCGGTGGAAATGGGCGAGCTGGAAGTGGTCGACTGGGCCAACTCCCGGGAAGACCTGGTGACGCTGGAGTTCAACGCGCCGCTGAAGGAAATCCTGGCGATGTTCCGTCGCCACAAGTTCAGCCGTTATCCGGTGTACGACAGCGATACCCAGGAGTTTGTCGGCCTGCTGCACATCAAGGATCTGCTGCTGGAACTGGCAGCCCTGGACCACATTCCCGAGTCGTTCAACCTCGCCGAACTGACCCGTCCGCTGGAGCGCGTTTCTCGTCACATGCCGCTGTCGCAGCTGCTGGAACAGTTTCGCAAGGGCGGCTCGCACTTCGCCTTGGTGGAAGAAGCCGACGGCAACATCATCGGCTACCTGACCATGGAAGACGTGCTGGAAGTGCTGGTCGGCGATATTCAGGACGAACACCGCAAGGCTGAGCGCGGGATCCTCGCGTATCAGCCGGGCAAGCTTCTGGTGCGTGGGGATACGCCGCTATTCAAGGTCGAACGCCTGCTGGGCATCGACCTGGACCACATCGAAGCCGAAACCCTCGCCGGGCTGGTCTACGAAACCCTGAAACGGGTGCCGGAAGAGGAAGAGGTGCTGGAAGTCGAAGGCTTGCGGATCATCATCAAGAAGATGAAAGGGCCGAAGATTATTCTGGCCAAGGTGTTGATGCTCGATTGAGCATCAACCTTTGACTCACTGCTTGCCCAACGCAAAGTTGGGCAATGCGCCAACCGGTTGATTGAACTGGTACGGAATCGACACCAGCCCCAACCCGGTATTGCGCTGCACCACGAAATGCAGGTGCGGCCCGCTGCTGTTGCCGGTGTTGCCCGACAGCGCCAACGCACTGCCTACCGACACCCGTTGCCCCTCGCGAACGCTCACCGAACCTTGCTTGAGGTGCAGGTACACGCCCATGGTCCCGTCATTGTGCAGCACCCGCACGAAATTGCCCGACGGATCGGTGCCACGCCCGGTTTGGGCATTTTCGGTTTTCACCACCACCCCGCCTCGCGCCGCGATGATCGGCGTGCCTTCGGGCATGGCGATGTCCATCGCGTAGCGATTCTTTGGACCAAAGTGGCTGTACTGACCATTAGCCCCCTGACTCAGCCGAAACGGTCCGCCACGCCAGGGCAACGGGTATCGATAGGCCATGGCGGACCCTGAGGGGTCGCCCAGGGAATACTCGAACTTTGGGGTATACGCGAGCGCTCTTTCGGGTTGCGTGGCCGTGAGCAGCGCCAGACGAATACTGCTGCGTGCCGGCATCACCCGGCGAATCGGTCGGCTCGGCGCACCGCTGACATTTTTCAGCCCGCCGAAGCTCAATTTGATTTCTACCGGCGCATACAGGTCATTGCGCACGTAAACGCTGTCCACGCCCTTCTTCTTCGTGATGATGAGGTACACCTGACGCTCAAGATTCTCAACCATGCGATCACGAAAAACGAACACCTTGGAGCCTGTCGTGGGGCGGTCGCTGTAGGAGACCACGCCATTGGCGTCGGTGGACTTGTAGATCGTCATGGCCACAGCCGAGGTGGATGCCATGAAAAGACCACAGAAAAAAAACAGCAGACGCGCGAGCATGGGCAAGATTCTGTCGAGTAAGACCTGGGTAGGAGCCTAGCAGCTGCAATGGACCCGGGTAGTCGGCAGATGTTTCAAATGATCGTTCCCACGCTCTGCGTGGGAACGATCAGCGGTAGAGATTACGCGCCGGGCACGAAATGCTTCTGCGCCGTGCCACGGGCAATCAGGCGGGAGATGTAGTCGAGCTTCTGCGCATCCTGATCGACGAAGCGGAAGGTCAGTTGCAGCCACTCGCTGTCGGGCTTCTGCTCGTGGGCGACGATGGCGTGCAGGTAGCCGTTCAGGCGGGCGGTTTCGGCGTTGTCGCCCTGCTCCAGATCGAGCACCGCGCTGTCGAGCACTTGCGGCAGCGTATCGGTGCGCTTCACCACCAGCAGTGCTTCCTTGAGACTCAAGGCCTTGATCACACATTGCTGAATGCCGTTCGGCAAGCGCAGTTGGCCCTGGCCACGACCGCCAGTTGGCGCTGCAGAGGGCGCTGCAGAGGGCGCTGGAGGCTTGACCGGCGGGCTGTTGAGCAGACCACGAGACGGAGCCGCCGCCGGGGCTGGCGCGGCGGCGACAGGTTTGGCGAACGGGTTGACCGGCGCCGCTGCGGGTGCGACCACGGAAGCCTTGCCGCCCGTCAATGCGCTCAGGGAATCGTTGCCGAATGCCGAGTTCATTTTGGTCGGCGCGCTGTTCATCAAGGTGTCGAGCTTGCCGACCTTGTTCAGGGCCTGCTTGACCTTGGTCAGCAGTTGCTCGTTGGTGAACGGCTTGCTGACGTAGCCGGAAACCCCGGCCTGAATCGCCTGGACCACGTTCTCTTTATCGCCCCGGCTGGTCACCATCACGAACGGCATGGTCTTGAGGTTGTCCTGCTCGCGGCACCAGGTCAGCAGTTCCAGCCCGGACATTTCCGGCATTTCCCAGTCGCACAGCACCAAATCGAACGCTTCACGCGCCAGAATCGCCTGAGCCTTCTTGCCGTTGACCGCGTCTTCGATCCGGATCCCCGGGAAGTAGTTGCGCAAGCACTTCTTCACCAGGTCACGAATGAACGACGCGTCGTCCACGACCAACACACTGACCTTACTCATCCATCACCCCTTAAAAAAATCCCGGCAAGCATACCGCTTTGCTGATGGCACATTGCCAAAAACCTTCAGTCACGCCGGGACTTTTCGTTCGCGGGTGCTGCTTTCGAATTCATTACCAAAAACAAAAACGCCCGGCCAGAAGGCCGGGCGCTTTTCTCAGGCAATCTTACTTATCGTCAGCTTTACCCGGAACATTAGCGGTTTCGCCACTTGTGCCTTCAACTTCTTCCTTCATGCGCTTGAGACCCAAGTGACGCACGTCGGTGCCACGCACAAGGTAAATCACCAACTCCGAGATATTGCGCGCATGGTCGCCGATCCGTTCCAGCGAACGCAGCACCCAAATAATGCTCAAGACCCGCGAGATAGAGCGCGGGTCTTCCATCATGTAGGTGGCCAGCTCGCGCAGCGCGGTTTTGTATTCGCGGTCGATGATCTTGTCGTACTGCGCCACCGACAACGCCAGGTCGGCGTCGAAGCGGGCAAAAGCGTCCAGCGCATCGCGAACCATGTTGCGCACCTGGTCGCCAATATGGCGAACCTCGACGTAGCCGCGTGGGGCTTCGCCTTCTTCGCACAGCTGGATGGCGCGACGGGCGATTTTGGTCGCTTCATCGCCAATGCGTTCCAGGTCGATCACCGACTTGGAGATGCTGATGATCAGACGCAGGTCCGACGCCGCAGGCTGTCGACGGGCCAGAATGCGCAGGCACTCTTCGTCGATGTTGCGTTCCATCTGGTTGATCTGGTCATCGATCTCGCGAACCTGCTGAGCCAGACCGGAGTCGGCCTCAATCAGCGCGGTCACCGCGTCGTTGACTTGCTTTTCCACCAGCCCGCCCATGGCCAGGAGGTGGCTGCGCACTTCCTCAAGTTCAGCGTTGAACTGCGCGGAAATGTGGTGGGTAAGGCCTTCTTTACTAATCATGTTGGCGTCCTTGGAGCGTCCGGTAAGGTGCGGTGGACCGCAGCGTCAGTTCAGTGAGCAACAACAGCTTCCTAGCCGTAGCGACCAGTGATGTAGTCTTCGGTCTGCTTCTTCGCCGGATTGGTGAACAGGGTGTCGGTATCGCCGAATTCCACCAGTTTGCCCATGTACATGAACGCCGTGTAGTCGGAAACCCGCGCGGCCTGTTGCATGTTGTGGGTCACGATGACGATGGTGAACTTCGATTTCAGTTCGTAGATCAGCTCTTCGACTTTCAGCGTGGAAATCGGGTCGAGTGCCGAGCACGGTTCGTCGAGCAGCAGCACTTCTGGCTCCACGGCGATAGTGCGAGCGATCACCAGACGTTGTTGCTGACCACCGGACAGGCCGAGTGCAGATTCATGCAGACGGTCTTTGACTTCGTCCCACAGCGCAGCGCCTTTCAACGCCCACTCGACGGCTTCGTCGAGGATGCGCTTCTTGTTGATGCCTTGAATGCGCAGGCCGTAGACCACGTTTTCGTAGATGGTTTTCGGGAACGGATTCGGCTTCTGGAACACCATGCCAACACGACGACGCAGCTCGGCCACGTCTTCGCCCTTACGGTAGATGTTGTTGCCGTAGAGGTTGATCGCACCTTCGACACGGCAGTCATCCACCAGGTCGTTCATGCGGTTGAACGTACGCAGCAGCGTGGACTTACCGCAGCCGGACGGGCCGATGAAGGCGGTCACGCGCTGTTTCGGGATGTTCAAGCTGACGTCGAACAGCGCTTGTTTGTCGCCGTAGAACAGGCTCAGGCCTGGCACTTCGATGGCGACGGTTTCCTGGTCGAGGCTCAAGCTCTGTTTATCGCGGCCCAAGGCCGACATGTTGATGCCGTGGGTATGTGCTTCGTGCTGCATGGGAGGCTCCCTGTGCTAACAAATTCGGTTCAGTGAGCTGCTGGCATTGAAGCCAGCAGCACTTTCAATTTTTGCGGCAGCTATCAGCTGTCCAGCGCTTTGTACTTCTCGCGCAGGTGGTTCCGGATGTATACGGCCGACAAGTTCAACGTCGCGATCACCAGCACCAGCAGCAGCGCCGTGGCGTACACCAGCGGTCGCGCGGCCTCGACGTTCGGGCTCTGGAAGCCGACGTCATAGATGTGGAAGCCCAAGTGCATGATCTTCTGGTCAAGGTGAAGGTACGGGTAGTTACCGTCCAGTGGCAGCGACGGTGCCAGTTTCACCACACCCACCAGCATCAGCGGCGCCACTTCACCGGCGGCGCGAGCCACGGCGAGGATCATGCCGGTCATCATCGCCGGGCTGGCCATCGGCAGCACGATCTTCCACAAAGTTTCAGCCTTGGTCGCGCCGAGGGCCAACGAGCCTTCACGCACGGTGCGAGGAATCCGCGCCAGGCCTTCTTCGGTGGCCACGATTACCACCGGCACCGCCAGCAGCGCCAGGGTCAGGGAGGCCCAGAGCAGACCCGGGGTACCAAAGGTCGGTGCCGGCAGTGCTTCCGGGAAGAACAACCGGTCGACCGAGCCGCCGAGTACGTAGACGAAGAAGCCCAGACCGAACACGCCGTAGACGATAGCCGGAACGCCCGCCAGGTTGTTCACCGCGATGCGGATCAGACGAGTCATGGTGTTCTGTTTCGCATACTCACGCAGGTAGACCGCCGCCAGCACGCCGAACGGCGTCACGACCATCGCCATGATCAGGGTCATCATCACAGTGCCGAAAATCGCCGGGAAGATCCCGCCTTCGGTGTTCGCTTCACGCGGGTCGTCGCTGAGGAATTCCCACATCTTGCTGAAGTAGAAACCGATCTTGGTGAAGGTGCCCATCGCGTTCGGCTGATAAGCGTGAACCACTTTACCGATGCCGATTTCAATCTCTTTGCCGTTCGCATCGCGGGCCGTCAGGCTGTCGCGATTGAACTGGGCGTGCAGGTCGTTCAGGCGGACTTCGATGTCTTGATAACGAGCGTTGAGCTCGGCGCGCTCGGATTCCATGTCCGCTTGTGCGGCGGCGTCGAGCTGGCCGGCCAGTTCCAGTTTGCGGCCGTGCAGACGGACGCGTTCAAGGCCTGCGTTGATCGCGCCGATGTCGGCTTTTTCCAGGCTCTTGAGCTGCGCGGCAAGATTGTTGACGCGATCGACACGGGCCTGCAACTCAGGCCACGCGGCCTCGCCTTCAGCGATGACCTTGCCATCCTGCTTGACGTTGACCAGGTAGCCGTAGAAGTTGCCCCACTCGCGACGCTCAATGGCCATCAACTCAGGCGGGGTCTTCTGGTTAGTCAGCCACTCGCCGACGATCCAGGTGAAGTCGTTGCCGTTCAAGTCACGGTTGCCGACCTTGATCAGCTCGCGGGTCATGAACTCCGGGCCCTGATCGGGCACCGGCAGGCCAGCGCTTTTCAGGCGCTCGCGCGGCACTTCTTCTTTCTGCACGATCTCGCCGATGACCAGGTGATTGGCCTGGCCCGGCACGTCGTAGCTGGCGTGAATCAAGTCCGCCGGCCAAAAATGACCCAGACCGCGCACGGCAATCACCGCCAGCAAGCCAATGGTCATGATGACCGCGATGGACACCGCGCCGCCGCTGATCCAGACGCCGGGGGCGCCGCTCTTGAACCATCCGTTCAGGGAGTTCTGTTTCACAGACTTCTACCTTTCTTAAAGCGACGAGTATTTCTTGCGCAGACGCTGACGAATCAGCTCCGCGAGGGTGTTCATGACGAAGGTGAACAACAGCAGCACCAGCGCCGAGAGGAATAGCACGCGGTAGTGGCTGCCGCCGACTTCCGATTCGGGCATTTCCACTGCGACGTTGGCGGCCAGGGTGCGCAGGCCTTCGAACAGGTTCATTTCCATGACCGGGGTGTTACCGGTGGCCATCAGCACGATCATGGTTTCACCGACCGCACGGCCCATGCCGATCATCAGCGCCGAGAAGATGCCCGGGCTGGCGGTGAGGATCACCACCCGCGTCATGGTCTGCCACGGCGTGGCACCGAGGGCCAGAGAACCGAGGGTCAAACCGCGAGGCACGCTGAACACGGCGTCTTCGGCGATGGAGTAGATGTTCGGGATCACCGCAAAGCCCATGGCCAGACCGACCACCAGAGCGTTGCGCTGGTCGTAGGTGATGCCCAGGTCGTGGGAGATCCACATGCGCATGTCGCCACCGAAGAACCAGGTTTCCATGTACGGGCTCATGTACAGCGACAGCCAGCCCACAAACAGGATCACTGGAATCAGAATCGCGCTTTCCCAGCCGTCCGGCACTTTCAGGCGGATGGACTCAGGCAGGCGGCTGAAGACGAAACCGGCCACCAGAATGCCGATCGGCAGGAGCATCAGCAGGCTGAAGATCCCCGGCAAATGTCCTTCCACATACGGAGCGAGGAACAGGCCGGCGAAGAAACCGAGGATCACCGTCGGCATCGCTTCCATCAATTCGATCACCGGTTTGACCTTGCGGCGCATGCCCGGAGCCATGAAGTACGCGGTGTAAATCGCAGCAGCGACGGCCAGTGGTGCAGCCAGCAGCATGGCGTAGAACGCGGCCTTCAGGGTGCCGAAGGTCAGTGGCGACAGGCTCAGCTTGGGTTCGAAATCGGTGTTGGCGGCGGTCGATTGCCAGACGTATTTAGGCTCGTCGTAGTTCTCGTACCAGACCTTGCTCCACAACGCGCTCCAGGAAACCTCCGGGTGCGGGTTGTCGAGAAGCAGCGGTTGCAGCTTGCCGCCCTGCTCCACAATGATGCGGTTGGCCCGTGGCGACATACCGAAAAGGCCTTGGCCATCGACCACCTGATCCACCAGCAAGGTGCGGTGAGCGGTGCTGTGGAACACGCCGAGCTTGCCTGCAGCGTCAAGAGCAACAAAGCCTTTGCGACGTTCTTCGGCGGAGATTTCAAGGATTGGCGTAGTGCCCATCTGGAAGGTGCGGATCTGCTTCAGACGCTGCTCGCCATCCGGGTCGCGGGCCATGAACCACTGAGCCAGACCGCCCTTCGAATCACCCAGGATCAGCGAGATACCGCCGACCAATTGAGTACTGGCGGTAATCTCGGCATCGCCATTTTCGAGCAGCTTGTAACGACCGTTGAGGCTCTTGTCACGCAGGCTGAATACGTCGGCCTGGGCGCGACCGTTAATCACGTACAGCCATTGCTGGCGCGGGTCGACGAAGATGTTCTTCACCGGCTCGGTCATCTGCGGCAGATCGATGCGCTTCTGCTCGTTGGTGATTTCGCCGGTCATCATGTTTTCTTCGCTGGTCAGCGACAAGACATTGAGTTGCGCACCGGTAGAGCCGACCAGCATCAGCGTGGTGTCGGTGGCGTTGAGGCTGACATGCTCCAGCGCACCGCCCGCCTCGTTCAGCGCTATCGGGGTTTCGCCGTACGGATACTCGATGGCTGGCGTGATCGTCTTCTTGCCATCTGGGTAGCTGACTTTATAGGTGTGACGGAACACCAAAGCCTGACCGTTGGAGAAACCCACCGCGACCAATGGATGGCCGGGCTGGTCTTCGCCGATGGACGTGACGCTGGCACCCGCCGGAACCGGCAGATCGACGCGCTTGAGTTCGGCGCCACTGTCGATGTCGAAGAACAGCGCCTGCCCCTTGTCGGAAACGCGCATGGCGACCTGGTTCTGTTCTTCCAGGGAGATCATCAACGGCTTGCCGGCGTCTTGCATCCAGGCCGGCGTGATGGCGTCCTTGGTCGTCAGGTCGGCACCCTGGAACAGAGGGAAGACGATGTAGGCGAGGAAGAAGAAGATCAGTGTGATCGCGCCGAGAACGGCAAGGCCGCCCACGAGGACGTACCAGCGGGTAAGGCGATCTTTGAGCGCGCGGATGCGGCGCTTGCGTTGCAGCTCAGGCGTATTGAAATCAATTCGCTTGGGAGGATTAGTAGTCATGGTGGAATTGGCCAGATCATTCATGCGCACACCCTAGCGGTCCTATATGACAGAAAGATGACAATGCAGTGACGCAACAAATCCGCCGCCAGTGGGAACTGGCAGTGGATCAAAAATTTGGGGGTGTAGGAGCGGGCGTACCCGCTCCCACTGGAGCCCGGAAATCATCCCGGACTCAAGGTTTTACTTTTTTGCGACGTTGCCGCCTTCTTGCAGACCCAGGTCAGCCAGTGCTTTTGCAGCAACCTTGGCCGGCAGTGGGATGTAGCCGTCTTTCACTACAACTTCCTGACCCTGTTTGGACAGAATCAGCTTCACGAACTCGGCTTCCAGCGGGGCCAGAGGCTTGTTCGGGGCTTTGTTGACGTAAACGTAGAGGAAACGCGACAGCGGGTACTTGCCGTTCAGGGCGTTTTCTTCGGTGTCTTCGACGAACTCGGTGCTGCCTTTCTTGGCCAGAGCTACCGTTTTCACGCTAGCGGTTTTGTAGCCAATGCCCGAGTAACCAACGCCGTTCAGCGAGGAGCTGATCGACTGCACGACCGAAGCCGAACCTGGTTGTTCGTTGACGTTTGGCTTGTAGTCGCCTTTGCACAAGGCTTCTTCTTTGAAGTAGCCATAGGTGCCCGATACCGAGTTACGACCGAACAGTTGAACCGGCTTGTTCGCCAGGTCGCCGGTCACACCCAGGTCACCCCAGGTTTTCACGTCGGTTTTAGCGCCGCACAGACGAGTGGACGAGAAGATCGCGTCGACTTGTTCCATGGTCATGTGCTGGATCGGGTTGTCTTTGTGCACGAACACAGCCAGGGCATCCACGGCAACCGGGATAGCGGTTGGCTTGTAGCCATATTTGGTTTCGAAGGCCTGCAGCTCGTTGTCCTTCATCTTGCGGCTCATCGGGCCCAGGTTAGCGGTGCCTTCAGTCAGCGCAGGTGGCGCGGTCGACGAACCGGCAGCCTGAATCTGGATGTTTACGTTCGGGTATTCTTTTTTGTAGTTCTCAGCCCACAGGGTCATGAGGTTGGCCAGGGTATCGGAGCCGACGCTGGACAGGTTGCCCGACACACCAGTGGTCTTGGTGTAGCTCGGGATAGCAGGGTCAACAGCGGCAACCGCGTTGGCAGTCGCAACGCCAGCAGCGACAAAAGTCATTGCCGCCATCAAACGCTTCAGTTTCATGCCTTACTCCTAGCAGATAGGTGTGTTAAGTCGGGGCCAAGTATCAGCAGGCCGTGTGAACACTCTATGGCTGAAATATGACAATTAGATGAAAGGCCAGCATCTAGCGGCCCTTCTTCCAGAGATACCCACCCACCAGAATCCCGACACCGCAAATGATCGCCACGTAATAGGCCGGCCCCATTGGGCTTTCCTTGAGCAGCAAAGTGACGACCATCGGGGTCAGGCCGCCGAAGATGGCGTAAGCCAGGTTGTAGGAGAACGACAAACCGCTGAAGCGCACCACCGCCGGGAAGGCTTTGACCATCACGTAAGGCACCGCACCGATGGTGCCGACCAGGAAGCCGGTCAAGGCGTACATCGGGAACAGCCAGTCAGGGTGGTTGAACAGGCTGTGATAGAAGGTCCACGAGCTGATCAGCAGCAGCGCACTGCCGAACACAAAGATGCGACCAGCACCAAAGCGGTCAGCCAGTGCACCGGAGGCGACGCATCCCACACTCAGAAACACGATCGCCAGGCTGTTTGCCTGCAACGCGGTGGTTGGCGAGAAGTGGTAGACGGTCTGCAGCACGGTCGGGGTCATCAGAATGACCACGATGATGCCGGCGGACAGCAGCCAGGTCAGCAGCATGGAAATCAAGATCGCCCCACGATGATCACGCAACACGGCGCGCAGCGGCACTTCTTCAGCCAGGGCCTTGCGCAGTTGCAGCTCGGCGAACACCGGCGTCTCGTGCAACCAGCGGCGCAGGTAAACCGAGAACAGGCCAAACACGCCGCCCAGCAGGAACGGAATCCGCCAGGCGTAATCCGCGACTTCTACCGGGGTGTAAATGCTGTTGATCGCGGTGGCGACCAGCGACCCCAGCAGGATGCCAGCCGTCAGACCGCTGGTCAGGGTGCCGCAGGCGTAGCCGATATGACGCTGCGGTACGTGTTCGGAAACGAAAACCCACGCGCCCGGCACTTCACCGCCAATCGCCGCGCCCTGAATCACCCGCATCAGCAGCAACAGGATCGGCGCCCACATGCCGATCTGCGCATAAGTCGGCAACAAACCCATGATCAGGGTCGGCACCGCCATCATGAAAATACTCAGGGTGAACATCTTCTTGCGTCCCAGCAGGTCGCCGAAGTGCGCCATGACGATGCCGCCCAGTGGTCGCGCCAGGTAGCCGGCGGCAAAGATCCCGAAAGTCTGCATCAAGCGCAGCCACTCAGGCATGTCGGCCGGGAAGAACAGCTTGCCCACCACCGTGGCGAAGAACACGAAAATGATGAAGTCGTAAAACTCCAGCGCGCCGCCCAGGGCAGACAGCGATAAAGTCTTGTAGTCGTTGCGGGTCAGCGGACGTGCGGACTGAGTGGGCTGCGCGATGCTCGAGGGCGCTGTGGTCATGGCAAGGCTTCTCTTATAGTCGGATCTGCAACCCCAACAACGCTGGCGGAGGCTTGGGCAGGTCCGGCACGATAGCAAATTGTTCGAAAAAGCACATAGAGGCGCGTAATTGACGGTCTAAATGAGAACCGGACGGTCGTCTCGGAGTCTACCGATCGATATACTCGCAATCCTGCACCTGCTTGTAAGGGGTTGCTGTGCGAAAACGTCGTTGGCACCTGTCAGCCGATTTCGCAGAGTTTCCCTTTAGGCGCCTTACGAAAAACGTGACGAACGTAGTATGTTCGGGGCTGAATCGTTTTTCCAAGATGGCTATTCACCCGCTACCTATATGAAGAGTCACGGGTCAGAGGCACCCCCGGCATGATAGAGCTCGAACAAGAAGATCCAATCCCGCAAGGCGACCTTGCCCTGCAAATTACCGCGCTCCCTCGCGAAACCAACGGCTTTGGCGATATTTTCGGCGGCTGGCTGGTAGCGCAAATGGATTTGGCCGGCACCGCAATGGCCAGCAAAGTCGCGGGCGGGCGCGTGGCCACGGTGGCAATCGACCGTATGGCGTTTCTGGTTCCGGTAGCGGTGGGCGCTCAGCTCTCCTTCTATACCCAGGCGCTGGAAATCGGCCGCAGCTCGATTCAGATGATGGTCGAAGTCTGGAGTGACGATCCGTTGTCCAGCGAGTGGCGTAAAGTGACTGAAGCCGTGTTTGTGTTCGTCGCCATCGATGGCAGCGGCCGCACCCGTTCGGTTCCGCCACGAGCTCGTTAAACGCTGCGACCTTTCAGCGGTCCATCGCAGTCATTGTTCCTGATCGAGAATTGCCCCATGAGCACGCCCAACGTTGAAGCCGTGAAACTGGATGAACTGAACTGCTGGCGCATCCGCCACGGTCAGGCCGAATTGCTGGTCGCCCAGCAAGGCGCGCACATCCTCAGTTATCAATTAGCCGGGCAACCGCCGCTGATCTGGCTCAACGACGAGGCGGTATTCAAGACCGGCAAGAGCATCCGCGCCGGGGTTCCGGTGTGCTGGCCGTGGTTCGGTAACCTGCCGCGCAACCCGCAAAGTGTTCAAGCGATGCGCGTCAGCAACGAACCGCCGACCGCCCACGGGCTGGTGCGGGCGATGGACTGGGAACTGGGTGGCATTGAAACCGAAGGCGAAAGCCTGAAGGTGGAATTCCTTTTGCCATACCCGCAAGGCGGCTTGCCAGGTTGGCCACATCAGGTGGATTTGAAGCTGAGCATTCGTCTGGATGAGCAACTGCACATCAGCCTGACCAGCCATAACCAGGGCACTGACAACGTCACCATCAGCCAGGCACTGCACAGCTATTTCGCGGTCAGCGATGTACGCAACGTGCATGTTGAAGGGCTGGATGGCTTGAGTTACATCGAGACGCTGGACGACTGGAAGACCGTCACTCAGACCGGCGATCTGCGTTTTGCCGGCGAGACTGATCGCATCTACCTCAATACCCCGGCGAAGCTGAGCATTGTCGATCCGGCCTGGGAACGGCGCATCGAACTGACCAGCAGCGGTTCACGCTCGGCGGTGATCTGGAACCCGTGGATTGATCGGGCTGCAGCGTTCAGTGACATGGCGGACGATGGCTGGCAGCGGATGCTGTGCATCGAAACGGCGAATGTGATGGATGATGTGGTGACGCTGGCGCCGGGTGCGAGCCATACCTTGGGCGTCAGCATCGGCAGCGCACCGCTCTAATCAACACCACAGTTGATCTTTGCCAGCCTGACTGGCGCGTTACAAATCCGACTCTTCCACTACTCGCACTTTCGCCGCATCCAGCGCATACGCCGCGTCAGCGAGGTCGTTGTTGACCTTCTCGATTTTCAGCGTGCCGGTCACCCACAGCGGCGTGTAGATATCATCCAGCTTCAAGCCTTTCGGATAACGCACCAACACCAGTTGATTAGGCGGTGGCGGCGGCACGTGGATGCAGGCGCCCGGGTACGGCACGAGGAAGAACAGCGTGCTGCGGCCCTTGGCGTCGGACTCCAGCGGCACCGGATAACCGCCGATGCGGATGTTCTTGTCGTTCATCGACGGCACGGTTTTGCTCGAATACATCACCGCCGGCAAGCCCTTGCTCTGCTTCATGCCACCCTTTTGGGTAAAGGTGCCATTGGCTTCGGGGGAGTTGTGGTCGATTTCGGGCATGGCTTCGAGGGCTTTCTGGTCCGACTTGGGCATCAGTTCGAGCCAGTCGGTTTCCGGCAGTTCGCCGGCATGGGCAACGCCCATCCCCAGTAAAAGAAAAGTCAGTAGAAGACGGCGCATGGAGGTGCTCGGCAAAGGAGAGGACGTTACGACGCCGCGCATTCTAGCCCTCCCCGCGCGATTGGCAGAGAGGGCTTTGTCGCTTGAATCAGTTCTTTTTGATCAAGCCGTAGAGCACCAGCAGAATCACGGCACCGATCAGCGCACCCAGGAAGCCCGCGCCTTGGCCGGCTTGATAAAGGCCCAGAGCCTGGCCGCCATAAGTGGCCGCCAGCGAACCGCCGATACCGAGCAGGATGGTCATGATCCAGCCCATGTTGTCATCGCCCGGTTTCAGGAACCGAGCCAGCAGGCCGACGATCAAGCCGATAAAGATGGTTCCAATAATTCCCATGGCATTTCCCTCTGATTAAGTGCTACGTCCAAGCCTAGTCAGACTTTGGCATCCTGCCATGAGAGAACGGCGGGCCCTGAATGGTTCCGCCGCTGCCACATGAAACTATTCGGCGATGAGCGCTTCGACCTTGAGGATCTGCTGCTCCAGCGTGGCCCTGTCGGCGCAGCGCAGATTGGCGTGACCGACCTTGCGACCGACCTTGAACGCCTTGCCATAGTGATGCAGATGGCAATCGGCAATGGCCAGAACTCGCTCGGTCTCCGGCACTTTACCGATGAAGTTGAGCATTGCGCTTTCGCCGACCTTGGCCGTCGAACCCAGTGGCAGACCGGCAATGGCCCGCAGGTGGTTTTCGAACTGGCTGCACTCGGCGCCTTCAGTGGTCCAGTGACCCGAGTTGTGGACCCGCGGGGCAATCTCGTTGGCCTTGAGGCCACCGTCGACTTCGAAGAACTCGAACGCCATCACGCCGACGTAGTTCAGCTGCTTGAGCACACGGCTGGAATAGTCTTGCGCCAAGGCTTGCAGGGGATGGTCAGTGCTGGCCACGGACAGCTTGAGGATGCCGCTGTCGTGGGTGTTGTGAACCAGCGGATAAAACTGGGTCTCACCATCGCGAGCGCGCACGGCGATCAACGAGACTTCGCCGGTAAACGGCACGAACCCTTCCAGCAGGCAGGCCACGCTGCCCAGCTCGGCGAACGTGCCGGCCACGTCTTCAGGCTTGCGCAGAACCTTCTGGCCCTTGCCGTCATAACCCAGGGTGCGGGTTTTCAGCACGGCTGGCAGACCGATGGAAGCAACCGCGGCGTCCAGATCGGCTTGCGATTGAATGTCGGCAAACGCCGGGGTGGGAATCCCCAGGTCCTTGAACATGCTTTTTTCGAACCAGCGATCACGGGCGATACGCAGGGCTTCGGCGCTTGGGTAGACCGGGACGAATTGCGACAGGAACGCTACGGTTTCGGCCGGGACGCTCTCGAACTCGAAGGTCACCAGATCGACTTCATCGGCCAGCTGACGCAGGTGATCCTGATCGCCGTAATCGGCCCGCAGGTGTTCGCCCAACGCGGCTGCGCAAGCATCCGGCGCAGGGTCCAGAAAAGCGAAGTTCATGCCCAGCGGAGTGCCCGCCAGGGCCAACATGCGACCCAACTGGCCGCCACCGATTACACCGATCTTCATCGTCAACAACCTCAGGCGATGCGTGGGTCTGGATTTTCCAGAACGCTGTCTGTCTGCTCAGCACGGAAAGTTTTCAGCACAGCGTGGAACTGCGGGTGCTTGGCGCCGAGGATGCTCGCCGACAGCAGCGCGGCGTTGATCGCACCGGCCTTGCCGATGGCCAGGGTGGCGACCGGGATGCCTGCGGGCATCTGCACGATAGACAGCAGCGAATCGACGCCCGACAGCATCGACGACTGCACCGGCACGCCCAAGACCGGCAGGTGGGTCTTGGCCGCACACATGCCTGGCAAGTGGGCTGCGCCGCCGGCACCGGCGATGATCACCTCGATGCCACGCGCCTCAGCCTCTTCGGCGTACTGGAAGAGCAGGTCCGGGGTGCGGTGGGCAGAGACCACTTTCACCTCGTAAGGGATGCCGAGCTTTTCCAGCATATCGGCGGTGTGGCTAAGGGTGGACCAATCGGACTTGGAGCCCATGATCACGCCAACCAGTGCACTCATCGTCGTGCCTCTTCTCTCTGGGCGCCCGCAGGCGCGTCAAAAAACAACAAACCACGCAAAATGCGTGGCTTGATTGTACGAATTATGGCCGGACGAACCGGCCAAAGGCCGCGCAGTATACCTCAATGCCACAGATAAACAGCCCCTGCGGCGACCATCTGTCATGCGACTAGTTTCAATCAACGTCGGTCACCTTTATTGACTTTATAGTCAAGCCATTTGAACACGACTTTCACCGACCCTTTCCAATAAAACATTTCCTGCAATAAAACCACCCATTACAAATAACGCGCCAAGTATTATTAATAACATTCGGCGCAGAAAAAACGGCGCCTTCAACTAATCACACTTAAAACACTCATGCGGTTATCCACGCATTAAGTTCGAGATTCTCTATGTCAACACTAACCAGATTCACGCTCTACTTAATAATCTTTTTAACAACTCAAATGGGACACGCAACGACAGTACTGAACGATACTCCCTGGCCTCCAACCCACTCAGAAGCTTCTTTAACATTCAAAGGCTTCAGTACTACACCTACAGAAAAAAAGCCGATTTTCGTGTTTGCATTTATCCATGACGACATACCTGAGTCGGCCATTGGCTCGATTTTCCAAAGTTATCTCCTGGATTGGGTTAAGGAAATCACAGCAATTTCAGGTCGGCGCGTGTCGGTAGAGCTCATCAGAAACCGGCCGCCCTACACAAATTATCCTTACCAGGCTGCCAGCGAAATTTCTTATCGCGGATGGGAAACGCTAGCCCGAAACTACCGCGACGATCAGAACCTCCCGCATAACAGGACCACAAAATTTTTGCTGTTGACCAACAGTGCAATAGTCAACAATGAGGTTCTGGGCGTCGCGAGCCCTGGCCAACAGTTCGGTATTGCGTCACTGATCGGAAAACAAATAGTCGGCCATGAACTGGGACATATGCTCACTGCCAATCATGAACTTTCCGAAGTTCGATATAACGGATGGTGGTGTGAAACTTTTATGCGCAATGTCACTCCCGGGCTGTCCAATTGTTATCGCTATAGCGACGGTAACCGGGAACTTATCAAGTCGTTCCTCGGTGACGTTCCGTAACCACTCGCTGTTTATCCAACTCAGGTATTGCCCGCCGCCCCGCCCTCAAGCTTGCGCCACAGCAATCGTACGTTGGCCTTGCGCACCAACGCGCAGCGGTACAAACGAATCTCCAGCGGCACATGCCATTGCGGGCCGCCGCAAACCACCAACTCACCGCGCGCCAGTTCGGCGCGCACGCTGAGCTGCGGCACCCAGGCAATGCCCAACCCTTCCAGCGCCATACTTTTAAGGCTGTCGGCCATGGCTGTTTCATAAATGGTAGTGAAGCGCAGCGCCCGTTGGCGCAGCAGCATGTTCACCGAACGCCCGAGAAACGCCCCGGCGCTATAAGCGAGCAGCGGCACGCTGGCCTCGCCTTCCAGGTCGAACAGTGGCTTGCCGTCAGCATCGGCCGCGCAGACCGGGAGCATCTCGGTATGGCCCAAATGCAGCGACGGAAAGATTTCCGGGTCCATCTGCATCGCGGCATCCGGGTCGTAGAACGCCAACATCAGATCGCAACCCCCTTCACGCAGCGCATGCACCGCGTCGCCGACGTTGGTCGCCACCAGGCGCGTTGCGATGTTCAGGCCTTCATTACGCAATTGCGCGATCCACCGTGGAAAGAAACCCAACGCCAACGAGTGAGCGGCCGCAACCTGCATCACCTCGCCCTGCCCGCCTTCCAGGTGATGAAGGTGACGCAGTACTTCACCGAGCTGCTCAACCACGGTCCGCGCGGTGACCAGAAACAGCTGCCCCGCCGCCGTCAGCTCGATCGGTGTGCGCGAGCGATTGACCAGTTGCA
Organism: Pseudomonas sp. HLT2-19-2; assembly: GCF_054898005.1. Taxonomy (NCBI): domain Bacteria; kingdom Pseudomonadati; phylum Pseudomonadota; class Gammaproteobacteria; order Pseudomonadales; family Pseudomonadaceae; genus Pseudomonas; species Pseudomonas sp. HLT2-19-2. The sequence goes on from NZ_CM142712.1 coordinate 134,675, forward strand.
GCCCCAGCGCAGCTTCGAGGCTGCGGATCCGCCGACTGAATGCCGGCTGCGTTACGAAGCGTCTTTCGGCAGCTTGGGAGAAGCTGCGAGTGGCAGCCAGAGCACTAAAGTCCTCAAGCCATTTACTTTCAAGGTTCATCACGGCCTCCCGGACACGCACCAATTTAGGTCACACGCTCGCCGCAGACACGGCGTCACACCGGCATTATGCCGAATGTGCATAGGCTAGTGTTTAACAGCATTGGCCCAAAATTCTCCACGAGCCTAGCATTTGCAGTGTTCCGGCACAGACCGGGTCCCTATCGAGATGATTTCTATCATGTCTTCCGCTGCATCTTTCCGCACAGAAAAAGACCTGCTTGGCGTACTCGAAGTACCTGCTCAAGCGTATTACGGCATCCAGACCCTGCGAGCGGTGAACAACTTCCGTCTCTCCGGCGTTCCGATTTCGCATTACCCGAAGCTGGTTGTCGGCCTGGCAATGGTCAAGCAGGCCGCCGCTGACGCCAACCGCGAACTGGGTCACCTGAGCGAAGCCAAGCACGCTGCCATCAGCGAAGCCTGTGCACGTTTGATCCGCGGCGATTTCCACGAAGAGTTCGTGGTGGACATGATTCAAGGCGGCGCTGGCACTTCAACCAACATGAATGCCAACGAAGTCATCGCCAACATCGCGCTGGAGGCCATGGGTCACCAGAAGGGCGAATACCAATACCTGCACCCGAACAACGACGTGAACATGGCGCAGTCGACCAACGACGCCTACCCGACCGCGATCCGTCTGGGTCTGCTGCTGGGTCACGATGCGTTGCTGGCCAGCCTCGACAGCCTGATCCAGGCGTTCGCCGCCAAGGGCCAGGAGTTCAGCCACGTATTGAAGATGGGTCGTACCCAGCTGCAAGACGCCGTGCCGATGACCCTGGGTCAAGAATTCCGCGCTTTCGCCACCACGCTGGGCGAAGACCTGGCGCGTCTGAAGACACTGGCTCCTGAGCTGCTGACCGAAGTGAACCTGGGCGGCACCGCGATTGGCACCGGCATCAACGCCGACCCACGCTACCAACTCCTGGCCGTTCAGCGTCTGGCACTGATCAGCGGTCAACCGCTGGTTCCAGCCGCCGACCTGATCGAAGCCACCTCCGACATGGGCGCCTTCGTGCTGTTCTCCGGCATGCTCAAGCGCACCGCGGTCAAGCTGTCGAAGATCTGCAACGACCTGCGCCTGCTGTCCAGCGGCCCACGCACCGGCATCAACGAAATCAACCTGCCGGCGCGTCAGCCAGGCAGCTCGATCATGCCCGGCAAGGTCAACCCGGTTATCCCGGAAGCGGTCAATCAGGTGGCGTTCCAGATCATCGGCAACGACCTGGCGCTGACCATCGCGGCCGAAGGCGGCCAATTGCAACTGAACGTGATGGAGCCGCTGATCGCGTTCAAGATCTTCGACTCGATCCGCTTGCTGCAACGCGCCATGGACATGCTGCGCGAACACTGCATCGTCGGCATCACCGCCAACGAAGAGCGTTGCCGCGAACTGGTCGAACACTCGATCGGCCTGGTCACTGCGCTGAACCCGTACATCGGTTATGAAAACGCCACCCGCATCGCCCGTATCGCGCTGGAAAGCGGCCGCGGCGTGCTGGAACTGGTGCGTGAAGAAGGCTTGCTCGACGACGAAATGCTCGCCGACATTCTGCGCCCGGAAAACATGATTGCTCCGCGTCTGGTGCCTCTGAAGGCTTAACCAAACGCAACGCCGGCGCTTGCTCTTTCAACGAAGAGCACGAAGCGCCACGCTCACCAGGTCGAGGGACTAGACACCTCTCACCTTTTGAGGGCTTGGGGATTTATTCCCCAAGCCCTTTTTTTTTACTCATTGGCAGGAAAAAGACTTCTGTGGAAATAGGGCTCTCGCCCTCCCACACCAGCCTGACTTCAAAAAAGTCAGGTGTTTCAAAGGCTTCGTTCGTCGCTTGCACCACAACCGTGCAGACGGATGGCACGCTCATAGGTATAGTGCCGGCCCTCTTCGCGTGAGCGGTCGTCGGTAACGAGGCCCAAACCCATGCGAAACCCGAACTAATAACAACCCGCGATATGGAACCGGGACGAACCTTCGCCTCACCTGTTGTGCCACGCGCAAGCCGGTGTAACGCGATATTTCTGACCATCCAGCATTTGCCTACACAAAAAACAGCGAGGAATAATCCATGCTCGAAGTCATTAACGACTTCCTCTCAGGAAAAGTACTGATCGTGCTCATTGTCGGGCTCGGTAGCTACTTCACGATCCGCTCGCGTTTCGTTCAATTGCGCCACTTCTTCCACATGTTCGCGGTGTTCCGCGACAGCCTGAAAAGCAGCGCCGGTCAACTCAGTTCGTTCCAGGCCTTGATGCTCAGCCTCGCCGGTCGCGTCGGTGCGGGTAACATCGCCGGTGTCGGTATCGCCGTGACCCTGGGTGGTCCGGGCGCGGTGTTCTGGATGTGGGTGACCGCGTTGGTCGGCATGTCCAGCAGCTTCTTCGAATGCTCCCTCGGCCAGCTCTACAAGCGCTGCGATTCCGACGGCACGTACCGTGGCGGTCCGTCCTATTACATCCAGCACGGCCTGCAGAAACGCTGGCTGGGCATGATCATGGCGTTCCTGCTGCTGATCACCTTCGGCTTCGCCTTCAACGGTCTGCAATCCCACGCCGTGACCCACTCGCTGAAAAACGCTTTCGACCTCGACCCCACTTACACGGGCCTGGCCCTGGCGGTGTTGCTGGGTCTGGTGTTCATCGGTGGCATCAAGCGGATCGCCAAGGTCGCTGACCTGTTGGTGCCGGTGAAAACCCTGGTGTACATCGGCGTGACCATCTACGTGATCGTGCTGCAATTCGACCACGTTCCGGGCATGTTGATGACCATCGTCAAAAGCGCCTTTGGTCTCGACCAGGCCTTCGGCGGCCTGATCGGCAGTGCCATCGTCATGGGCGTGAAGCGCGGCGTGTTCGCCAACGAAGCAGGCCTGGGCAGTGCGCCAAACGTGGCCGCTGTGGCCTCGGTCGAGCACCCGGTTTCGCAAGGCGTGGTTCAGGCGTTCAGCGTGTTCCTCGACACCTTTGTGATCTGCACCTGCACCGCGTTGCTGATCCTGCTCTCGGGCTTCTACACACCAGGCTTCGAAGGCGACGGCATTGCCCTGACTCAGAACTCGCTGGCCGCCGTCGTCGGTGACTGGGGCCGGAGTTTCATTTCCGTAGCCCTGTCGTTGTTCGTGTTCACCTCGATTCTCTACAACTACTACCTGGGCGAGAACAACCTGCGGTTCCTGATCGGTGAAAACCGCAAGGCGCTGATCGGCTACCGCGCACTGGTACTGGTGTTGATCTACTGGGGTGCGATCGAGAACCTGGGTACGGTGTTCGCCTTCGCTGACATCACCATGACCCTGCTGGCGTTCGTGAACCTGATCGCACTGTTTCTGCTGTTCAAAGTCGGCATGCGCATCCTGCGTGACTACGATGACCAGCGCGCGGCCGGTATCAAGACGCCAGTGTTCGATTCGAGCAAGTTCCCGGATCTGGACCTGGACTTGAAAGCCTGGCCAGCCAATCCGCCCGCTGCCGCCATCAAGGCTGAAGCTGAGCCGCAAGGCGTACCCGCAGCGCAACGCTGATCGGTAAAAAACCGGGCGCATCCCCTGCGCCCGACGTGACACAACGTGCGGTCAGCGTCATGCTCGACCGCATGCTGTCATCGTTCTCGGAGAACCCCCATGAATTCCTCGACCTATCCTGCCGCCCAGCACGTCATGGTGCTCTACACCGGTGGCACCATCGGTATGCAAGCCAGCGTTCACGGCCTGGCCCCGGCGTCCGGTTTCGAAGCGCGGATGCGCGAGTACCTGCACAGCCAGCCTGATCTCGTTGTGCCGCAGTGGCGCTTTCGCGAGATGTCACCGCTGATCGACAGCGCCAACATGAGCCCGGCTTACTGGCAGCAACTGCGTGAAGCGGTGGTTGACGCTGTCGATGTCCAGGGCTGCGACAGCGTGCTGATCTTGCACGGCACCGACACCCTCGCCTACAGCGCTGCAGCCATGAGCTTTCAGTTGCTCGGCCTGCATGCCCGCGTGGTGTTCACCGGTTCCATGCTGCCGGCGGGTGTAGCCGACAGCGATGCCTGGGAAAACCTCAGCGGCGCGCTGGTTGCTCTGGGGCAAGGCCTTGCGCCGGGCGTGCATCTGTACTTCCACGGCGAGCTGCTAGACCCGACTCGTTGCGCGAAGGTTCGCAGTTTCGGTCGTCATCCGTTCAAGCGACTGAAGCGTCAGGGTGGCGGCGTGAAAGCGACTTCGCTACCCGCGCAACTGAACTACAACCAGAACAAGCAACTGGCGAAAATCGCTGTGCTGCCGTTGTTTCCCGGCATTGGCGCCGAGCAACTTGATGGTGTGCTGAACAGCGGCATTCAGGGGCTGGTTCTGGAGTGCTACGGCAGCGGTACCGGGCCGAGCGATAACCCCGAGTTTCTCGCCAGCCTGGAACGGGCACGGGACAAGGGTGTTGTGGTTGTGGCGGTTACGCAGTGCCATGAAGGCGGCGTTGAGCTGGATGTTTACGAGGCCGGTAGCCGGTTGCGCGGTGCAGGCGTGCTTTCGGGCGGCGGCATGACCCGTGAAGCGGCTTTCGGCAAGTTGCATGGGTTGCTCGGTGCCGGGCTCCACACCGCTGAAGTACGGCGCCTTGTAGAACTGGACCTCTGCGGCGAACTCAGCTGACACAACCCAAAACCGGTTGAGGGCTTCCCCTCAACCATAGAATCTCCCACAGGTTCATCTCTCGGCATACAACTTGCTGTCCTCCAGCCATCCCAAGGTTGGAACCTCCCATGCTCCACTCCCACCTCACCACCCTCAACGCTGTTTCCCTGGTGCTCAACGCCTTCAAGGCCGAAGGCCTGTCCAGCGAGGTATTGCTGGCCGGCAGCGGCATCAGCGCGGCGGATCTGAGCCGGGCAGACACACGCATCACCACCAATCAAGAGATGCTGGTTTGCGCCAACGCCGTCGCGCTACGCCGCGATATCGGTCTGGAGTTGGGCCGGCGGATGCACGTCTCTTCCTACGGTATGCTCGGGTACGCCTTACTCACCAGCGCCACTTTAGGTGACGCCTTGCGGTTGGCGCTGCACTATCCGGCGCTATTGGGAACACTGTTCGAGTTGAGCCTGGAGGAAGATGGCGAGCGCATTTGGCTCACCGCGGGCGACTATCGGGAAAATCCGGCGTTGGCACCGTTCAATGTCGAATTTTGTCTGGTATCGATGAAAGTCACCTGCGAAGACCTGCTCGGCCACCCTCTGCCTCTGCTCGGCGCCCGCTTCGAACACCCGGCGCCGGACTATCAGGCGCGTTACACCGAGCGTTTCGACTGCCCCTTGCAGTTCGATGCCGTGTCCAATGCCTTTGCTTTCGACAAACGCAGGCTTGAACAACCTCTGCCTCTGGCCGACGCCATCACCCATCAGGCCATGGCCGAGCGTTGTCGCAAGCAAAATACCGAGTTCACCGGGCGTCAGGCCTGGCTCGGGCGTATTCGCCAACTACTCGCTGCGCAACTCAATGCGGCGCCGGGCCTGGATGGGCTGGCCGAACAGTTGAACTGTTCGGCGCGCACGCTGCGGCGACATCTTAAAGATCTCGGTTGTAGCTACCAGGAACTGCTGGATGAATTGCGCTTCGAGCAGGCCAAACTTATGCTCTGTGAGGATCAACTGCCTATCTATCGGATTGCCGAGGCATTGGGGTTCAGCGAGACCGCGAGTTTCCGGCATGCATTTGTGCGCTGGAGTGGCGTGGCACCGAGTCAGTTCCGGCCCTGAAGATCAAAAGATCGCAGCCTGCGATCTTTTTGCTATCCGCCCCAAGCGGGGGCACCATCGCGCCATTAAGGGGCGAATTTCGGTCAAATCTTTTGGCCATATTGATCCCCTTTTGGCCTTTCCTGCCGTTCTCCCAATCGCCGCCCGCCGCAAGACTGTGTTCAACCGAATCAGCCTGCGGAGAACAAGAAATGCTGACGATCTACTCGGACGATCACCACCTGCACCACGGCCGTTGTGAATTGATGGACGGGCAATTGATGCCCTGCTTCGAAATGCCCTCGCGTGCCGACCATGTGCTGCAACGCGTGCAATACCGCGACCTTGGCCCGGTCGAGGCGCCACAGGATTTCGGCCTCGACCCGATTGCGCGCATCCACAGCCGCGACTACCTCGACTTCTTCAAAGGCGCCTGGGCACGCTGGACCGAATTCAATACCGACGGCGATTTGCTGCCCTACACCTGGCCGGCCCGCACGCTGCGCCGAATCATGCCCACCAGCCTGCACGGCCAGCTCGGCTATTACAGCTTCGACGGCGGCGCACCGATTACCGCCGGCACCTGGCAAGCGGCGTACAGCGCGGCGCAAGTTGCGTTGACCGCTCAAGCCGTCATTCAACGCGGCGCCCGCAGTGCCTTCGCTTTGTGCCGTCCACCGGGACACCACGCCGCCAGCGATTTGATGGGCGGTTATTGCTACCTCAACAACGCCGCCATCGCCGCTCAAGCCTTCCTCGACCAGGGCCACAAGAAGGTCGCGATCCTCGACGTCGACTACCACCACGGCAACGGTACCCAATCGATTTTCTATGAGCGCAGCGACGTGCTGTTCACCTCGATCCACGGTCATCCGGAAGCCGAGTTCCCATTCTTCCTCGGTTATGAAGATGAGCTCGGCGAGGGGGCCGGCGAAGGTTTCAACTTCAACTACCCTTTGCCGGCTGGCAGCGGCTGGGACAGTTGGAGCGCCGCGCTGGAACACGCCTGCAAAGAGATCGAAAAATACGGCGCCGATATCGTCGTCGTCTCCCTGGGCGTCGATACGTTCAAGGACGATCCCATCTCCCAATTCAAGCTCGACAGCCCGGATTACCTGGCAATGGGCGCGCGCATCGCGGGCCTCGGCAAGCCGACGCTGTTCGTGATGGAAGGTGGCTACGCGGTTGAAGAAATCGGCATCAATGCCGTGAACGTTCTCGAAGGTTTTGAAAGCGCCCAATGAGGAATTAGAAGAATGAAAAGTCTCAAGCGTTTTATCGCTCCCGCACTCTTCCCCACAGTGCTGTGCGCCACAGTGCTCAGTGGTGCCGCTCACGCTGAAGAGCGAACGTTGCGCGTCTACAACTGGTTCGACTACATCACCCCCAAAACCCTGGAAGACTTCAAGACCCAGAACACCCAGACCAAACTGGTCTACGACATCTTCGACACTAACGAAGCGCTGGAGGCCAAGTTGCTGACCGGCAATTCCGGCTATGACGTGGTCGTGCCGTCCAACGTGTTCCTCGCCAAGCAGATCGAAGCCGGCGTGTTTCAGCCGCTCGATCGCAGCAAACTGCCGAACTGGAACCACCTTGATCCCAAGCTGATGAAGCTGATCGAAGCCAACGATCCGGGCAATAAATTTGCCGTGCCGTACATGTACGGGACCATCCTGATCGGCTTCAACCCGGACAAGATCAAAGCGGCATTAGGCGACAACGCACCGGTGGACAGCTGGGACCTGATCTTCAAGGAAGAGAACATCAGCAAGCTCAAGCAGTGCGGCGTGGCCCTGCTCGACTCGCCTTCGGAGATTCTGCCACTGGCCCTGCAATACCTCGGCCTGGACCCCAACAGCAAGAAGCCTGCGGATTACGAAAAGGCTGAAGCGCTGTTGATGAAGATTCGTCCGTACGTCACCTACTTCCACTCTTCGAAGTACATGGCCGACATCGCCAACGGGGACATCTGCGTCGCTGTCGGTTACTCCGGCAGCTTCTCCCAGGCCGCTAACCGCGCCAAGGAAGCCAAGAACGGTGTGATCGTCGACATGCGCCTGCCGAAAGAAGGCGCGCCAATCTGGTTCGACATGCTCGCGATCCCCAAAGGCGCGAAGAATCCGGAAGACGCCTACACCTTCATCAACTACTTGCTGCAGCCGCAGGTGATCGCGCCGGTCAGCGACTTCGTCGGCTACCCGAACCCGAACAAGGACGCCACGGAAATGGTCAACCCGGCGATCCGCAACAACCCGAACCTGTACCCGACCGAAGCGGCAATGGGCACGCTGTACACCTTGCAAGCTTTGCCTCGCGATGCTGAACGCGCGCGGACCCGGGCCTGGACCAAGATCAAGTCCGGAACCTGACCCGCTGCCGAAAGCCAAGACCCGCGCTGATGCGGGTCTTTTTTTGCCTGCGATATTTATCTACCGCCAAGTGTTCGGTCGAGTTCGCCATCCTGCCCTGATCCGGCGCTGCTCACGACAGCGGCCGCCGCCGTCAGACAAGGAAATGGTCATGCCCGAAACTTCAACACCAAGTGCTGTGGATGTACTGACTCAACTGGTGACCGGCCCTTCGCTCACCGAAGTCGCCGCGAGTGCCTTGCGTCCCGCGCTCGCTACGCTTTACCCGCACCTGAAAATCGACCCGGCGCGGGCCATGGTTGCGACACCGACCTGGTTGACCGACGCAGAAACGGTCAAGGCTGGTCCCTGCCGATTCGAATCCCTCACCCATGCACTGGTTCGCCTCGCGCTGTCCGGCACCACCGCGACCTGCATCGATGGCGAACACTTCCTCACCGAACAACCCGGCGTCGAACCGGTCACCCAGCTTCCAGTAAAGATCGAAGCGATCGCAGCCCGGCTCAACGAACTCGCCCCGCTGCTGTTCATCGCCTATCAGGAACAGCAGCTCGACTACTGGAACCAAACCACCGCGCCCGACCAGCCGCGCTGGCATCAGCTTTCGCACACCTTGCAGCAGCTGTGGAACGTCAGCGCTAACAACGGCTGGGATGAGGATCAACGGGCCATGGCGCACGCCGTGTTCGGGCAACCCGATAAATCACTGCGGCTGGCCACCGACAAATACAAGACCCGCGTCTGCCTGATCGACCTTGATGACACGGCACACAAGCATCTAAACGTTCTGGACGCCGCTGTACTGGTGGGCACGCTCGGCAAGCGCACATTGATTCTCATGCACTCGCTGACGGAAGGATTTCAACGCTTCGATACGTTCGAGGAGCTGGGACAAACGCTGCAATCACTGGTGAAAAACGCTGCAAGCAGTCTGAGCTGGCGATTGTTCGAACCCGAGGGCAACTTTTTCGACCACCAGGCTTGCACCCTGATTGCGCTAGAAGCCGAGGCGATAGGCTCAATCGATTTTTTCCAGCGCTCGGACGATCCGATTTTAACGCCACGACGCGGTGGACCCGACAACCAGCAAGCCATGACGGAGCAGCGAACACCTCATTTCTCGCGGCTGCAACATTCACTTCCGCAGTGGCTTGAAGACGCCAGCCCCGCCGACCAAAACCGTTACAGCCGACACCTGCTGGACCTGGCGGTCGTGCAGCAGCAAAACGCTGGCAAAACCTTTCAAAGCGAGCTGCCCGGTATCAAAAAATTCACTCGGGATGAGCTGGAGAAACAAATAAAACAGACACCTGCCCAGACAGAACATGTCGATTTGAAAGACGTGGAGATCACCGTCACCAGCGTCGAAGTCTGGGGCACCTTCGTAACTCCGGGGCAGATAGACACTCAGACGCTGTCGCTTGTCGACCTTGCACTTGAGAATCTGGGCGCCCTGGCACTGGGAAATAAATCGGTGCGCCACCGGGACGGCGCTGCGCTGCCGGAATGGATGACCATTGGTTACCTGGAAGAACTGGTGACAACGGTCGACATCGGCGAAGCCTATCCGGCCTTGCTGCAAAACAGGCTAATCGACGACACCTCCCAGGCCTCCCGCTTGCAGCAGCTCTTCACCCAGCAGTTGCCACTCGAGCTGCCGTTGCTGGCCGTGCAATACAAAATCCGCGGCGAAGGAGGCCTGACTGAGCAAGGTTACCGCTACGTCGTCGCGGCGTTGGCAAGCGAGCGGGTGGAACAACAGGTCGACGGCCAACGGATCGTGGTTCGTCCATTGGCCTTCGCCACTGGCGACTCCCCCAACGGGAAGACCGACGAGGTGGTCAACATGTTTGTGATCGGCCCACAGGATCAAGATAAGGGGCCGTGCCTGCTTTACCGTCCGCTGCTTGAACCTGCGCTGTTGCAATACCCGTCGACGGCCAATCTGCTGTATGCCATCAAACACTCAAGGTCACTGCGCCAGTCCGTACTGGCGTGGCTACCCGACAGCGTACGTTTCAATTACTCGCAATACGTTTTTCCAGGGGCGCTGCCTTCGGTGTGGACGGTGCCGCAACTTCTGATCGACCCCACCCTGTCACTGAACCTGCCAGGGCCGGTGACGCTCGGTCATCGGGTGATTGAAAACGATGTGCTATCGACCTTGTTCAAGGCCAATGCCGAGGCACTGATCGCTCAAGCGGACAGCCAATCGGTGTCCAATGCCGAGGCGCGATGGGCTTCTCTCAAGCGTGGCGGATGGGCGCTGTTCAGTGTGGCGCTGCCATTTCTGGGTCGTGGAGTGAACACGGCCGCATGGATCTGGCAGATCATGGACGACCTGCAGAACATCGCAGATGCCGCTGAGCAGCAGCAAAAACCTCTGGCCTGGGCGGCCCTGGCGGATCTCTTTTTGACGCTGGGCATGGTGCTCGCCCACCGATCGGCCACTCGTAAAAAACCTCAACGAGCGCCGTTGGCCATCGACACGGAAAAAGCGCCCGCGGCGACGGAAGAAGTGAAGATAGCCCGTATCAGCGCGACCCGGTTGGCAGACATCCCTGATCATGAGCTGCCGAGCAGCCATGAACTGTCGTTGCACGATCTTGGCGCAGTGGATCGATCCCGACCAGGCCTGGGTACCGTGCTCGACAGCCTGAAAATCACGAAGCCAGAAACAAACGCCAAACCGGCAACCGAGGGCTCCTACAGGCACCTCACTGCCAGCGGTCAAAAATGGTACGCCCGAGTAGCCGAGCGCTGGTTCGAAGTCGAACTCAACGACAACGACGATGTGCAAATCATCGATTCTAGCCAGCAACCGCCGCGCAAGGGACCGTTACTGATCAGCAACCAGCGCGGCGAATGGTTTGTCGACCTGCGCTTGCGACTGCGCGGCGGCGGCCTGAGGAGCCGGCGCAAACAACTGCAACAACAGAATCAGGAGCAACTGCGCAAAAAGAAAGAAGACATCGCCGCCTTTGACGCTGGCCTGACCGCCAAGCGATTGCAGCTGGTCGAAGTCCGTCGTGCCATGCTGGAGGCGACGCCTGAAACGGCCGACATTGCGCGCCAGCACTTCCTCGACACGCTTGATACGCAGATCGGTGAATACACCACCCACATTCAAGAACTGAAAGCACTGAACATTCTGGAAGCCGTCCCCAATTACCGGACTGCGATGCTGGACCGAATATCCCTGCAACTGTTCCTCATGCAGTCTTGGCTGAGCGAAAGCGACACCACGTTCCGCGATAGCCTGCGTATCACTATGGAACTGCTCGACGAAACAAACAGCGAATCCACGAGCAACCGTTCCGAGCCTTTTGAAACGATGACCGAGTTGACACAGGGTGTCATCGACAAAGTCGAATTCGCGCAGACCCGTTTCGCAGAACTCAGCCTGCTGGGCAAAGAGGCCGCCGAGGTCACGCGTCAATACAAATCCAGACTTCCACCTTTTTCGCTGGATCAGCTGAAGATGCTGCAGATCACGCTAGGGCAGAAACTCTGTCTCAAGGGTGCCTCGGGTGCCGCTCGGGAAGAAGCTCAAGTCGCACTGGAAAGCCTGGTCGAAGATGCCGCACTCAACATTCAAAGCGCTTTGGATCTGAGCACGAATGAAGAAAGCCTGAACAATCTCAGTGAACGGACAGACGCGCTGAACAACCTGGTCGAACAGTTCGCAATCATCGACCAGCGCTTTCTCGATTTCGCCGCCGAATTTCCGGAGCATCAGGTACCCGACCGTCTCGAAAAAGTGCAGAAACGCGTCGCGGAATTTGGTCAACGCACTGCGCAACACTTATCGGATCTATTGCGCGAACAACGACACCTTGAGCCGGTCGCCGGCCCATCGAAATCCGCTGCCTCGACGGCAAAAAAAATCATCATCAAGACCCGTTTCAAAGGCACGCTCGTGGGTCAGCGACGCCAGAGCGCAAAGGGCAAAGACAGCCATCTGGTCGATGTGCTCGCGCCGCTGACGGGAAAGGTGATTGCCACTTTTCATGAGAAAACGCCAGGCGTCTGGCTGGAACGCGTCTCGGAAAAGAACACCCCGCCACCCAAAACAAAGCCCGATCTGGCCAAATGCATGCTCAATGGCAAGGCATTGCTGGACCAATTACCGGCATTTAAACAGCGCACGCAGGCACACCTCAATCGGGCGCAGCGCAATCCAACGGAAACCGAGGAGGTCTATTACCTGCATGCCGATCGTCTACGTAACGTCATGGACAGGATTGATCAGGCGCTCACAGCGGGTAATAGCTCCACTACTGAAACGGCCACCGCCACGTTGCGTCAGCAACTCGATACCGAAGCGACAGCTCTCTACGCCACGGGTCGCGTCACCCGCATCGCGATGACCAAGCAACAGGCCCCCACGGCGGCGCGAGTTGAATGGCTGCACGAGAAGGGTGAATTGCGCATTGCCAAGACTGCCGAGCGACGCCGGCTGAAAGGCCCGCGCAGGGACTATTTGCAGGAGTACGAAATACTCGACAAGAAAACCAGCAAGGTTCTGTGGTACGCGCACTTCCACTACGCCAATCCCACAGATCCTCTGCCTTCATTCACCGCCGCGCACCTGAAAACTGCCGATCAGCGTCGTCTCGGCGGTGCTTACGATTGGCGCGAGAACCACAGCAACCACGAGCTGATTGCCATCCACCGCAGCGCCATCAGCCGCTCGCAGGCCGCCGCGCTGTTCTTCTCCTGAGCCATCATTTGACTCACAAGCCCGTCGAGCGCGGGCTTCTTTTCAACCCATATATATCTACCACCTGACCCGGTGGATGCGCGGGTACTTTCGATTGCAGACGGCAGTCTGCCGTCACGCCCATCCCCAACCGGTCACGATTTCATGAGCAAAACAACCCGAACGAACACCGCCCCACTGCTGTTGAACAAAAGCCGTCTGGTGGAGCAAACCAGCGGTGGTCCGACCCTGCATGGCGCCGCTGCGCATTTACTGCGCAAGGCCTTGTTAAAAAGCTTTCCCGAGCAACAGATCGATCCCGACAAAGCCGTGTTGATGTCCCCGTTATGGCATGAGCAGGGCGAGGAAATCGTCACCCGCAGCAGCCGTTTCGAATCACTGACGCACGCACTGGTGCGTATGGCCTTTACCCCAGCAACAGCCAACTACATCGAAAGTGAACACTTTCTGACCTTTACACCTCATGCCGCCGAACCAATCCATCTGCCGGTCAGCATGGACGCCATCACTACCCTGCTAAACGAGTACGCTCCGTTGTTGTTCATCGGCTTCGAACAAAGCCAGCTGGACTATTGGAATGAAATCACGGAAAACTTGCCGCGCTGGCAGGTGTTGTCCGACACCCTGAAAGAGGCGCCCGATGTTCAGTCGGTCACTGGATGGGACTCGGATGAGTGCAGCCTCGGGCGACTCGTCTCGCAATACCCCGACAAAATATTGCGCCCGGCTTCCGGCAACGGGCTGTCGAACGTGCGCGCCTGCTTGCTTGATCTCGATCTCGCCGTTGAATCGGCAGAGGACGATAACACCCGGCATCTGATGATCGGCGGCGCCCTGGTGCTGACCGCCACTTCGGGCAGCCGTAAGCTGATTACGATGTACACCATCGTCGACGGCTACGAATCGTTCAGCTCGATGGAGCAACTGGGCACCAGCCTTCCCGCACGGATCGGCATCGATCTGAGCGGCCAGAGCCTGAAGTGGCGACTCTACGAACCTGAAGGCAATATTTTTGATGCCATGGTTTGGGCATTGGTGGGTTGTCAGATCGACTCCATTGATGCTCTCGATCCAGCCAGTCGCTCGCCCTTGGCCGGGTTTACCTCCCGACAGGACGAACGCAGCACGATCAGCACCGGGGAAAAGGCGCATATCGAACAGCTGGAAAGCTCAATTCCCTCGTGGCTATCAACGGGCTCACTTGACGATATCCAAGCCTACGGCGGGTACTTGACCGAGCTTGGAAACCTCAGAGACGAGACCGGCAATGACGCTTTTGACGCCAACGATATTCCTCTGATTCAAACCTATGCCCAGCAGCGCATGCGTGACGCCATCGTTGCCGACAAAACTGATACCGATGCCGTGAGCCTGCGCCTTGATGACGTTCGGATCACCGTCACCCATAGCTTCGAAGCCGGCGGTTTCACCCTGCCCGACCCGCGCAACGTCAGCGTCGAAACCCTGGGCGAATTCGCCCTGCAAAACACCCGCCCCTATAGCGCAACGGTGGCCTATGCCGATGGCACAGCCGTGCCAGAGTGGATAACGGTTACGTTCTTATTGCGCCTGGCCAACGCGATCAACCTCGGCGAAACCTATCCGCAGCTGATCAAACGCACACTCATCGATGACCCGGTGCAGGCTCGCCGTTACAAGGTCCGCTACTGTCGTCAGCTGCCGTTACTCCTGCCCATGTTGGCGCTGGAGTGCAAACTCAAGCACCAAGGTGAAGTCGATGAGGTGGGTTACCGTCAGGTCTGCCAACTGATGGAGTCGATCAAAAACGACTCACCCTTCACCGAGTGGCCGGTGCAAATCCGCCCGCTGGCGTTCATGCCCCGCTACCGTCTAGGCAACACACCCGACACCGTCGCGAACATGTACATCATCGAGCCGCGCAAAGGCTCGAGCGGCCCATGCCTGCTTTATCGACCCTTGCTGGATCAACCGCTGCACCAGTTTCCTTCCGAGCAAAACATGCTGTACGCGTTTTATCAGTCGGGCGAAATGCGCGATTCGATACTGGCTTGGCTGCCTACCCGCGCGTTGAGTTTCGAGTACGCCCAGTATGTGTTTTCCAGCGGCATTCCCTCGCCCTGGACCATTACCGAACTGGCCTTCGAGCCATTTATTCACCTAGACCTGACCGCCTCGGTTGAACTGGCACACACACCTCTGAGCGGCGACGTTCTCACGACCCTCTATACCCAAAATAGCCAAGCCATGGCCGAGCTCGCCGACCGCCAATCGACTTCCAATGGCGAGCGTCGCTGGGCGCTGCTGGCGGACAGTGGCTGGGCGACTTTCTCGATGGCGGCCAACTTTCTCAGCGGCCCGGCGGGTACTGCGGTCTGGGTCTGGCAAAGCATCAGTCAGATCCAGCAGGCTCTGGATGCCATAGAACGCGGCGACACACTCGTGGAATGGTCCTCGATCGGCGACCTGCTACTGACCCTGGGCATTCTTCTCTCGCAACGCGTCGCGACACGGCGAATTCGGCTATCAAGTCCCCTTGATGAGATCTCTGCGCCGAAACGCGTGCCCATGGACGAACCTCAAATCATTACCTCCTCCGCTCAGGCTGTAATGGTTACGCATGACGCGACCCCGCTAAGCGCTGAACTGCCCGAGGCTCATCTCTGCGCCCTGGCGCCCGCCGGGCCGACCCGTAGCAGTGCAGAAGCCCAATTTTTACAAAAGATCGATCAACTGAAAGTATCGGCTCCGCACCTGCCCGACGGAACATTATCCAATGCCGACCATCTTTATGAGCACGAGGGAAAGCTGTACGCCCAGGTGGGTGTGAGATGGTTTCAGGTCAGCGCCGACGCGGACGAACCGGTGCTCGTTCTCGATCCGAACAATCCCGCCTACCCAGGATTTTGCGTGAAGTACGACGAAAAGGCAGGTAGCTGGCACTGGGATCTCAAGCTTCGGTTACGCGGCGGCGGCCCAACCCGCCGGATCGAAGCGATGCGGCGAGAAAAAATCAAAACAAAGGACGATGCATGGGCCGCACTGCATCGGTTCATCGAACAGGAAGCCATTCGAAAGGCCAGTGTTGATGAGGTCTTGAACCCCTTGGAAGGCAACGACGTATCAGCCCCGATGTCCGACGAAACGATAGCCAGTTACATCTCCAGGTCCGATGAGGTGGCGAACGGATATGGCCAGGCGCTGGAAGCCCTCGAAACGTGGCGTGAAGCGGGTGGCGCTGGCGTGTTTTATCAGTCTCAGCTAATGCGTTTCACCATTGAACAACATCGCTACCTGAACGGCTGGATGCGAATGAAGTTGCGTGAATACGTGAAAATCATCGCGCCCCAGTTCAGTCAGACGGAACCTTCAACGACGAGATCCCGTGCCGCGCAAATGGAGGCAGCACAAAAGGCCATCGCCGTGAGCGATGAATTGATCGACCGTCTCGGCCGCATGCACGCCTCACTGGACCGGTTGATGGACCACACCGGCATCACGCGCAAGGTGGCTGGCGATCTGCGAAAGCTACTGCCTGCAATGTCCCAATACGACCTGAAGGCCAATGAAATCGGCATGTCCACGGAGCTTTGCCTGCGTGAGGCGTCGGACAGTGACATGAGTCAGGCACGTCAATCGGTCGTCGATATTTTCGACAATGCGGCCGACGCGGGCCACAGCCTGGTCGAGCGGCGCAGTACCGCACAGCCTCCGCATATCCAAACACTCGATGTCGAGCAACTCACCGTGCTGGTAGACCGTCTGGCAGAAGCCGAGCGGCGTCTGGAGGAGTTGTCTGTCAGCTTGCTCGATCAGCTGGAACCCGTCCGCTTTGAGCGCGTTCGGACGTTGGTTGCCGAATTCCATCAACTGGCGCGCAGCCGTCTGCTCACATTGCTTCCGGAAGCGGAAGAAATACCGGTGGCCCAGATGGCAAGACTTGAACCGGTGCCTTCCACTTCACGCGCCATCAGCAAAGTGAGCAAATCACGGCCACGGGTCGTCGAGGCGCAAAAAAAACCGTCTACCGAAACACTGCAGACGGGCGATGACGTTCCCATTATCAAGACGGCTAACAGACGCCCGGTGCAACCGGCGGCGCTGAACGATCAAGACATCATCGGCAACGGGCTGGCTCTGAGTGTCGAACTCGATGCGTTCATTGAACGAATCCGCGCCGATGCACAACGTCCCTCCCGCGTTCCGGCAGACATGAAAGACCTGCTCGACCAGCAGGCGACCCGACTCGATCAAGCGGCTGATGACGTTGCGCTAATACTGGCTCGCAGAGCCGCCGACTTCCCCGTGGGGAGCCTGAATGCAGAACTGCGTACGGGGGCCGCAAAAGCCCGGCGCGAAGGGGTGAGCGTCTACCGCGCGATGCTCATCAAACGCAGGCCCCGCGAAACTTACCTGAAATGGCTCATAGAGCACGATCAGATATCAATCATCAAAGACGCACGCGGTCGTATCAAGACCAAACAGCGCAAAGACTACTTTCAGGAGTACGGCATTTTCGACAAGACACGCCAAAACAAAGCGTTGTGGGTCGCGCATTTCCATTACAACGAACTGACCGATCCGGATGACCGATTCACCGCCGCACATCTCAAGTTCGCCGAAGGCTATTTGAAAGAACTCCCGGCCAAGACCCGTCAGGAACTCGATGTATTCGATGCACTGGACAATGCGCTGCGCCGAATCGTCGATCCGGCGATTCGGGATCTGTTCCTCAAACCCCAACCGAACGTAGCGCCTGAGGCATAAAAAACCGCGTTCGGCGTCAATTGCGTAATTGCAATTGCATTCGTGCTGACCAACCGTTTGCATTCGACTTGACCAGCACACGTGGTAGTGACGACCGGCAAAGAACGGCCAATAGCTGCCATTTCGGGAGGCGCTATCTAACACCGCTCAGTGCTGACCCAGCAAGGGCAACGCATTAATGTCGTGCTTCACCGATGGATTCAATCGTCATTCAGTGCTTCCATTCGCTGAACTAAAGAAATGGTCATTACTTTATGAAAATCAACATCGAAACGAGTGTTGCCGCTCCCATCGCTGACACTTGGCAAGCTTTCAACAATCCCGAGGACATCGTGCAATGGGACGCCTCTGACGATTGGCACACCACTAGGGCATCGAATGATCTGAAGGTTGGCGGGAAGCTGTTGTTGCGCATTGAAGCCAATGACGGCGGTCTGGGATTCGACTTCGCTGCCACCTACACGCAGATAGAGCTAAACCGACTGATTGAATTTCGAGACGACGACGGCCGCGTGGTTCGATTAGATTTTGTCGAATCTGACAAGGGCGTCACGATTCGTCAGACCTTCGACGCCGAATCAACGCAACCGGAAGATCAGCAGCGCAAGGAATGGCAAATCGTCCTTAACCGCTTTGCTCGATACGTCGAGCGGCAATTCACCACGGAATAACAGCGAAGCCCATAGACGCCGCACCCAATCACTTAAAGCTTCGCGTACTCGCTCATGCCTCGCAGTAGTCTCCCCGCTTCCGGCAGCGGGTTGGAATGGTCGCTAAAATCCTTAGCCACCCTCTGCAACTTAGCGAACGTCTGCATAGGGTCGACTTCAGCCGGC
The DNA here is from genome assembly GCF_054898005.1 of Pseudomonas sp. HLT2-19-2. Classification (NCBI taxonomy): domain Bacteria; kingdom Pseudomonadati; phylum Pseudomonadota; class Gammaproteobacteria; order Pseudomonadales; family Pseudomonadaceae; genus Pseudomonas; species Pseudomonas sp. HLT2-19-2. The sequence continues at coordinate 153,200 of NZ_CM142712.1, forward strand.
CGTATGGGCGCACAAGCAAACCAAATTGGCCAGTCCTACCGCCATCGATTCAAGGCTGATTCAGGGGTTTGTCCCAGAGACTCGCAGCTATAGAGACCGGTCATGCAGATAGAATCCAGACCGTTTGCACATAACACCCTTCTGAGAAATTGCATGAACGAAGTACTAACTGAAGAAGAGATGCGCCGAGCACTGTTCGGCGGTGCAGAGCACCTTGCGCAGACTAGTGCCTTACCCGTGCAAGACACCCTCTCAGATATCGCGATCATACAGCCGACAAAGGCAGCGGAGAAAAAGAAGGTCGTCAAAGCGTTCACGCCCAGATTGAGGGTAACGCTGCGGGTGGGCAATGAATTTGAGGGCAAGACTCACGAAATTGTCCATGAGGCGGATACGCTGAGCACCCTTCTAGCAGAGCAGGAAGCTACCAAGGCGGCCAAGAAGAAATTCAGGTTTGTGGAAGTGGTTTCAGTAAAAGCGATGTAGGGGGACTTTACAAAACTCGCGGGCCAGGCATTGAATCGCCTCTGATTTCATCACTAACTCGCGCCCCCCTAGCTGACACTTGTGGATGGCAATTCCGGGATTAGCTGCAGAGTAATGCCTTTACACTTCCACTTGGTCAACCCCGCGGCTAGTGACTACTCGCCAGCGACACATGAGCCCGACACCCAGACTCATTGCCCTGTATAAAATTGTTCCGGCTGGTTTTATTTTTAAGATAAGCACCAAGTAAGAAACTCAAAAAAGCCGCTCCATTTTAACTGCTGTTTTCCAGCTAAAAAATCATCTCGGTTAGCAAGGCTAAAATCTAAAACCTCCCCGCTATTTTTGTCATATAGATAGCACCCTTCACCTTGAACACTTGTGAGGCAAATGAAATTTTCTGGTAGCTCCCATACCTCATGAATAAAGTGGGTGCCAACTTCTATCTCATTGCTTGGGTCGGCGATGTCACATAGCTCTTCATCCGAAGAATTACTTCTGAAAAAAGTTATCGTGTAATTTAAAAAAGAACTCTGACAGTTCACTATCTAAACTTATATTCAGTGCTGTTAGTGCTTCGGTAACGGAGCATTTATCTGTCCGGTGGATATCACCAGGTTGCTTTTCAATAAGTTGAATCAGCTCGCTCGAAATCATTTCGCGGTCTCTGCTGCTCAATCTTTCCAATATTGTGGGACTTCTTTCTTAAAGAGTTTCCTATCGACAGGCGCATCCGGGTGTTGGCTATGTCCGTATGGGTGAACGGCTTTTCAGCCCTTGCCTTTTAAGGTCGTAAGGTGAGTTTACGATTTAGCTCAAAAATCGGTCCCTTTCCATTTTGTCTTGAGTGGTGCGACTGAAGCTGTTGAGGAACCCCATCCTTCATGATGTAAGGTGCGCCGCCTTCTTTCGCTTTATCCAAATTCGACATGCCTTTAAACGAAGGAAGAAACCCTTTAGCCTTGACTGGAGACCGGCTAATGGGTGTCCCGTTTCTTTAGGGTTTTTAGTTATCTTTTTGGGCGTTGTAGGTTCGTAGCATTTCCTCTGAGCCGTCCCAGTTCGGGGGCGTCTCCCAATTTTTCTTTTTCTTTTTTCCAATTATTGCGCCAATAAATGTATTTTTTTCATCATAAAAAATGCGACCGTCCCAACTGGTACTGTCAATGAAGCGCATTGATAGTATTGCGTCAGGCACCATACTTGAAAGCGCATTTATAAGCTCTTCAAATCCTGGCATTACTGATGAAGTTGTGTTTGCAATTTCTTTTTGAGTGATGAGTTCCTTTTTATACGCATCGTTAGGGAAACTCTGAAAAAGACTTCCAGATTTGGTGAAATACGCACTTCACACGAACAGAACGGTTGAGCCCCGATGAAACAAATGTCCTTCGCCGATGCCGAGTACGCCGGCAAACGTAAGCAAACCCGACGTGAGCGCTTCCTGATCGAGATGGATCAGGTCGTGCCCTGGAAGGGTTTGATTGCTTTGATCGAGCCGTATTATCCGAATGGTGAAGGCGGTCGTCCGGCGTATCCGTTGCTGGCGATGTTACGGGTTCATCTGATGCAAAACTGGTTCGGCTACAGCGACCCGGCGATGGAAGAATCGCTGTATGAAACGACGATCCTGCGCCAGTTTGCAGGGCTGCATCTGGATCGAATTCCTGACGAAACCACGATCCTCAATTTTCGCCGTTTGCTGGAGAAAAATGAGCTGGCGGGTGGGATTTTGCAGGTTATCAACGGTTATTTGGGTGACCGTGGATTGATGCTGCGCCAAGGCACGGTGGTCGATGCCACGATCATTCATGCGCCCAGTTCGACCAAGAACAAGGACGGCAAACGCGATCCCGAAATGCACCAGACCAAGAAAGGAAATCAATATTTCTTTGGAATGAAAGCGCACATCGGTGTTGATGCCGAGTCGGGTTTGGTACATAGCCTGGTGGGCACGGCGGCCAATGTGGCGGACGTGACGCAGGTCGATCAGTTGCTGCACGGCGAGGAAACTTACGTGTGTGGCGACGCAGGTTACACCGGCGTGGACAAGCGTCCCGAGCATCAGGATCGCAAGATGATCTGGTCGATTGCCGCGCGTCCAAGCCGCTATAAAAAGCACGGAAAAAAGAGTTTGATCGGGCGCATGCGACGCAAGATCGAATACGCGAAAGCGCAGGTACGGGCCAAGGTTGAGCATCCATTTCGCGTGATCAAGCGCCAGTTTGGTTATACGAAAGTGCGCTTTCGTGGCTTGTCGAAAAACATCGCGCAGCAGACGACGTTGTTCGCTTTGTCGAACCTGTGGATGGTGCGAAAACGGTTGATGGGTATGGGCGAGGTGCGTCTGTAATGCGGGCCAATCGCCCTGAAACAGCGCGATCAGAGGAAAGAACCGTGAGTTAAGGGCGGGAAGGGTCTGATTTTCGACCGACTTATGATTTTTTGAACCTCAAGTAGTGAGGGCATCAAAAATCGGTGGGTACTTCAGACCTTCCTTAGTTTTCTTTATAATGTATTCGTTTTTAAAAATGAAACTTTCTTCAGTTGATTTTTTTAATAGTTGAGCCGATTTTATCCCGCCGTCTGCGAGATGAAAATTCTGCTGTAACAAATCTAATATATTCATGGTTTAAACACCTCGATATCCCCGCTGCGGGGTCCTTTCAAGAGAACTTCTTGCTCCCCCCAACGATCTTCCGAATACTGCCATGACCACTTACCCCCTTCTTTGGGGGCGCCAATTTTAACTCTCAGAATAAGTCCATCCTCTTTCGCAAATTGCCTGGCGATATCAGGTGATCTTGTCCATGAAGTATAGGGACTGTCTCCCGAGTGTCCTCCATAATTGTGATCGTCAGGATTTACTACGCCATCAATTTTTCGATTTCTCAGGGACAGATTTATTTTAGAGTGTAGAATTATATCTATCCCTTACTCTCTATTCTCTGAGAGTTCAGTCTTGGTATTCAAAGCTTCCTCGGTATGTAAATAGATTATTTCTGATTTTAGTGTTTTGGGGGGGCGAGAAGGAGTAGTCGTAGATTGCAACTATGGTGTCTATAGGTGCATCGGTCAGATGAGTGTTTTTATTTTTCATGTCAGACGCGATGTCAAGGTCGTATGAGCACCCGTCAATTGCATCAATCAGAGAATTTGTTGGCTCGATTTTATCTGCTTCGACAGTATCATCGTCAACAAAACCAAGTGAGAAAGCCTTGCTGAACTCAGAGCCAAGAAAATCTCCGTCGTCAGAATACTCTGGGCTCATCACATCTCGAAGCGTAGACGGTTCCCAATCGGTGTTCGCCGTCCAAATAGAAACGATTTTTTCGAGCCCATTTTTTGTTTCCTCAATTTTTTAGTCCTGAGGCAGGGCCAAAATGGGACCGAATTATTTTCGTTGCGGAGAATCAGAAAACAAACCTGTCCCCTTTCGTCATAAGTTGTTTGCGAAAGCTTCTTCAGGAATTGCGCATAATTCATAATGTTTTTTCATAGCGTCATGAAGCTGTCGCGCTCATTATAATGTTTAATGGCTTTTAGTATTTCCTCATTTGTAGCAGATGTTTTTTGCTTTAGTACGTTGAATGTAACATCCTCCAAGAGTTCATCGGTAAACCAAAACTCGAGATTGTTTTGAGTAATGTACTTTGGAAAAATTTCTTCGTCGTCATCGGTGATCTCCGAGTATTCATCAATCACGCAGTCGGTGTCCAGCGTCGCTTGGACCGATGATCCTTTCCCATAAACACAATAGGTTAGGTTTTTTTTCTGTGTTTTCAAAAAATCGATTAAATCGGCTATCTTGATAGTTTTGTTGTATTGCACCGTTAATACTCCAATTATTCTGTTTTGATTTTCCCTTCTCGCCCTTCTCTGCCACCACCCCATATATCTCGTCCACCTTTTCCTGTCGGGTGGTATACAGAGTGTTCGCCTGCATGGTCCGCTCGATGGACAAGCTGCAACAGTCTGGGTTTTTCGTTGTGGTGCCAAGTGTAGCCTGTAGGGCTGGAGCCCATGTTTCGCTTTGGATCGTCGACCCAGGTTTTAAGCTCAGGGTTTCGGCGATACATATTCTTTCGAAACGCTGGGTCGTCATTCAAATTGTTTATCAAGTCTTTGTTAGCCCTGTTGAACTGTACCTTGTCACTCTTCAAATACAGGTTTTCAGGCACTTTGTAGTCATGGAAAGAATTAAATTGATGAGCTTTCCTACCGGCTTTAGGAGCCTCAGGTTGACCCTCGTCGACAGCCGCTTTCGCTGTTGAGTTTTCAACCCCAATTTCTGGCTTACACCCGTCCGCTCCTGGACAATTATCCAGCCCCAACGGGTCTACCCACCCCGTAGGGTTAGGCACGTATTGATAGTTGTTCATCCCCCCAGCGAGCTTGATCGGGTCCGGTGTCAAAAACCGCCCGGTGCCCGGATTGTAGTAGCGATGCCGGTTGTAATGTAAGCCCGTTTCCGCATCAAAGTACTGGCCCTGGAAGCGCAGCGGGTTGTCGATTTCTGCAACGTCGAGGGTGGCTAGGTTGCCGTAGGCACGGTATTTCGCCGACCACATGATCTCGCCGCTGTAGTCGGTGAGTTCCTGCGGAGTGCCAAGGTGGTCGAGTTGGTAGTAGAACGGCTCGGCTTTGAGTGGGCCTTCGCCGTCGAGCATCGCCAAGGGGCGGAAGGAGCCCGGTTCGTAGATGTAGCTGCGATAACGGTTGTGGGCGCTTTCGGCGATGAGGCGTTCGCCTTGCCACAGGAATTCCGTGGTGTGGCCATCGACGGTTTTGGCGATACGGCGGCCGAAGGCGTCGTACTTGTAGCTTGCGATGCTGCCGCCGGGCAGGCTCACGCCGATCAGACGATGTTGGCAGTCGTAGCGGTACTCGGTGACGAGTTTCTGCCCGGTGCCGCGACGTTCGCGGATCAGGTTGCCGTGGGCGTCGTAGTCGTAATGGCGGTCGCCCTGCATCAGCAGGCGGTTGCCTTTGACGTTGGCCAGGTTAGCGGTTAGTTGGTCGCCTTGGCCGAGAAGGTTGCCTGCCGGGTCGTGAGCAAAGCTTTCCGGGGTGATGCTGCGAACGTTGATCAAGCGGTCGAGCGGGTCGTAGTGGTAGCTGCGATTGCCTTTTCGGCTGTCATTGATGCCAGCGAGGTTACCGTTGGCATCGTAGGCGTAGCGACGCTGGAACAGGTTTCGATCTTGCTGGCTAACGCTGTGAGCTTGCAGGCGGCCTTGTTCGTCGTACTGATATTGGCTAAGCAACAGACCTTGTTGGCGCTGCTGTTCGCGACCGGCGCTGAACTGGTGGGTGGTCAGGCGTGAACCGTTGAGGTCGATGCTGCTCAGTTGTCCGCCTCGTTGGTGGCGATAGTCGAGTTTGCTACCGTCGGGTAAGCGACAGTGGCTCAGTTGGCCGAGCTGGTCGTACTCGTAACGCAGGGTTCCCCAACCTTGATGCTCGGTGATCAGGCGGTCTTGCAGGTCGTATTCGTAGGCCAGCGGCCAGTTTCCGTCATCGACGTTCACCAGGCGCCCGAGGGCGTCGTAGCTGTAGTGAATTTCCTCGCCATCGGCCAGGGTTTTCACCAGCAAGCGGCCAGCGGCATCGCGCTGATATCCGGTAATCAGTTCGCTACCGTCGTCGCCGAACTCGGTTTTCTTCAGCAACTGACCGTTAAGGTCGTATTCATACGCGGTACGGCGACCGTCGAACCCGGTTTCCTGCTGGATCAAGCCATTCGGGCAGTAATCGAGCTGGTAGTGCTCGCCACGTTCGTTTTCGATCTCGCTGAGCAGCAAACGTGCGTTGTCGTAGCGATAGCGCAGTTGGCTGCCATCCGGGTTGATGCGGCGGCTGACCAGGTGCAGGTTATCGGCATATTCGTAGCGGGTGACTCGGCCCAGCTCATCGCGTTCGGCGGTGACTCGGCCGTATGGGTTGTAAGTGAACGCACGCGTAGCGCCACCGGGCAGGGTGATTTGCGCGAGCCGGTTGGCAGCATCCCATTGGTATTGAGTGATTGCGCCGCTTTCGTCCTGGCGGGTGATCTGCCGGCCCAACGCGTCGTAGCGGTACTTGCGCTGGCCCCCATCCGGTAGTTGTTCTTCGAGCAGTTGGCCAAGGTTGTTCCAACCCAGCTGATGACGGCTGCCGTCGGGGTGGCGGATTTCCAGCAGGCGGCCCTGGCGGTTGTAGCTGTAATGGGTCGAATTGCCGTCTGGGTCGATTTGTTCGGTGATATCGCCTTGGTCGTTGCGCCAATATATCCACTTCGCCGGGCCACGATTCACCACACGGACGTAGCCGTGGTAATACTCGTAGGAGATCGGGGTGTCTTCCGGTGGAATGACTGCAACCAGTCGACCTGCTTCGTTGTACCGGTATTCAGTGACCGCGCCGAGTGGATCTTTCTCGGCGATCAGGCGGCCCTTGTCGTCGTAGGCCTTGAGGTGTTCCGCACCGTCCGGATCAACCTTGGCGACCAGGCGAGCCTTATCGTCGTGGGTGTAGACCTCTTCGCTGCCGTCAGCATTGGTAACCGTGACGCTGCCTTTGTCATCCCAGGCGTAATGCGCGTCCATCTGCGAGAAGCTTGCCCAGTGATGGATGCATCGCGCCGATTTACCCTCTTTTTCCCATTCCCAGTAGAAACTGGCGCCGCCGGCGAGTTGCCGCTCAAGAATGACGTACTGGTCGTTGTAGGCATAACGCTCGGCTTCGCCGGCGGCGTTTTTGGCTTCGATCAGGCGGTGTTGGGCGTCGTAACTGTAGGTGACCAGGGTCTGGATGGTGCTCCAGGCGTCTTCCAGATTGTCAGCCGGGATGAACTGCTGGTAGTCGATGGCGACGATGTGCTTGCGGTCGTAACGCACGAGAAGGGCACGACCGGCACCGTTATCGACGCGTTTGATTCGCCCGTGAATGTCACGGGTGATGTGCAGGCGATTGACTGTCCGTGGGGTGTACGTTCGAGGCTCTTATCATTTTCGTCTGTTCCCTGGTATGCGAGTCGAAGTCTCCGGCTTAACATCAATAGCCTTGAAGTGCTCGTCAGCATTTCTGATCAAGGCCTTTGCATCATCTTTCTTAATTCCGGCTTTACGCAATGCTCTGAAAGCAATTCTGCGTTCGGCTTTATAACTCCCTTCGCCAGCTCGGCATTGAGCTTGTGTTGCTTCGTAATGGGGAGTGCCTTTCTGCGTAGAGGGCCAGGGAGGGGGCAGGTTTATTTCAAGAATGGATAAAAATAAACCTGCTTCAATTTCTTGTTATTTTTATGCTCGAAATTTAACTATAGGTATATTAAGTTTGTCGAGTGATTGGATGAAGTCATTTAGTGTGGGGTTTTTTGACAGCTTTAAAAAGTCTAGTATCCAGAGTGCGTTTAGCTCGATAAATAAAGGTGTCCAGTCGGGGTCGGACGCTTCAGCCTCTGGTAACTCGAATCCCGATAGCCCATGGCCTTTCCCTGCTGAAAACAACAAACATTTATGCTCGTAGGAATACGCAATAAATTTTGGCCAGTCCGAGTCGTGAGGGTTGTCTGACGGAATGTCTTTCTTTGCTAAAATAAAGTAGTCTTTCATTATTTTTCCGGCAGGACCTCAACTTTGTCGAAATGTATAACTCTGCTGTTCGTGTGAATTTGTTGTGCACCACCTTCTCCATATTCTGGATATGCGTCAGCAAATGGCTTCAGCTTGGTTTTATCTTCGTCACCTTTCCAGAATAGCGTTCGAGCGTCAGGCTTGCAGGGCGACACTTTTCTGCGACTGTAGCCGAATCCACTTATGGACGAGGTTCGCGTTGAGACTGTGGCTCAGCGCGACGCTGGTAATCGAAGCGCCGGGCTGGGCACACTCTTGAATTACCTGGGCTTTGAAGGATTTGGAGTAGGAACGGCGTTGTGGCTGCATGAAATACCGCTTAAAAGGCTAGAACTAGTGCCCACTTAAATTTAAGTGCACACCATGTCTTGGCTTTGCGGGGCTGGGTAGATGACTTGGCCGGACGCATACGGCATGCCCGTAGTTACTGGTTTTGGAGATAAGTTACTCTATCTCGGTGCCTGACTTTCTCTCAAAGTCACCCGCATGGGGTAACCGATCGTACTTGTTGTCAGGCATTCAGAGTCTCCGCCTTAATGTAGGTCCAATTTAAAGTGGTTCAATCCGTTCTGGCGCTAAAACGACGCTAAAAGGGGGGCGGATTTATTTTCGTGATTGCGTAGAAAATAAATCCGCCCCCTGTAGTTCTGTTGTTGTTCCCTATTGTTATTTATTGCGGTAATGGATGAACTGATTTTTAGCTGAATGTAGTTGCGAACTCTAAGTGACCTTTTTTAGTAACTCAATTTTTGCATCTGCAAAGCTCGAAAATTCTTTGAGGTCTTCCATTCGTCCTCGCTCAGAATAATAAACGATCCATTTTACACCATCAAAAATAATACAGGTTCGCTCATCCCTGTTAACCCCGATGGAGTAATAACCTTCAGGAACTCCCAGGGTTTTTAATTCTTGAGCCAGCTCATTCAGGCTTGTAGTCTTGATATTTTCCACGGAACAACTCCTTCAGATGTGGCTCATTACCCTGCGTTAGGGTCGCCGGAGAACGGCGCACATTGTCAATTAAGTCTAGGCGGTATTGAATGCCTCCACCCGATTCGCTAAACCATGGAAGAACTTCCCCAGCTTTCACCGTTAGAGGTTTTTGAACTTCATATACATAATAATCATCCCCCAGTGTTCCTGGTTTCAGTGCCCTTTCTGAATATCCGGTTCCCGTAGGAGAAAGGAACGAACCTCTAGGGAAGGTCTGAAGTACCCACCGATTTTTCATGCCCTCACTACTTGAGGCTCAAAAAATCATAAGTCGGCGAAAATCAGACCTTTCTTGTCCTTAATCCACGGTTCTTTCCTCTGATTGCACTGTTTCAGGGCAATTGGCCCGCATTACAGACGCACCTCGCCCATACCCATCAACCGTTTTCGCACCATCCACAAGTTCGACAAAGCGAACAACGTTGTCTGCTGCGCGATGTTTTTCGACAAACCACGAAAGCGCACTTTCGTATAACCAAACTGGCGCTTGATCACGCGAAACGGATGCTCAACCTTGGCCCGCACCTGCGCTTTCGCGTATTCGATCTTGCGTCGCATGCGCCCGATCAGACTCTTTTTTGCGTGCTTTTTATAGCTGCTTGGCCGGGCGGCAATCGACCAGATCATCTTGCGATCCTGATGCTCGGGACGTTTGTCCACGCCGGTGTAACCGGCGTCGCCACACACGTAAGTTTCCTCACCGTGCAGCAACTGATCGACCTGCGTCACGTCCGCCACATTGGCCGCCGTGCCCACCAGGCTATGCACCAAGCCGGATTCGGCATCGACGCCGATGTGCGCTTTCATACCAAAAAAGTACTGATTCCCTTTCTTGGTTTGGTGCATTTCTGGATCGCGTTTACTGTCCTTGTTCTTGGTCGAACTCGGCGCGTGAATGATCGTCGCATCGACCACCGTGCCGTGACGCAACAGCAGGCCACGGTCGCCCAGATAGCCATTGATGACCTGCAAAATCGCGCCTGCCAACTCATGTTTTTCCAACAAGCGGCGGAAGTTGAGGATCGTGGTTTCATCGGGAATCCGATCCAGATTCAAGCCCGCGAACTGGCGCAGAATCGTCGTTTCATACAGTGATTCTTCCATCGCCGGATCGCTGTAGCCGAACCAGTTCTGCATCAAATGAACGCGCAACATGGCCATCAACGGATACGCCGGACGGCCCCCTTCGCCCTTTGGATAATGCGGCTCGATCAAAGTAACCAAGCCCTTCCAGGGCACGACCTGATCCATCTCGTTCAGGAAGCGCTCGCGGCGGGTCTGCTTACGTTTGCCGGCGTACTCGGCATCGGCGAAGGACATCTGTTTCATCGGGACTCAACCGTCGTGTTCGTGTCAGGCGGGTATTTCACCAGATTTGGAAGTCTTCTTCAGAGTTTCCCTAGGTGAGCCAAATCGATCAATCTGAGTTCCCGGTAATAAGGTGAAATCTGCTTCTACTCGGCCAACCGTACCTGGGTATGGAGGCCATTCACGAGCAGTTAGACCGTCTTTAGGGTTGTTAAAATTTGAAGACGCCCGGGCATTGGCACTTTCAGCTACGTTTGACTCAACCCTAGCCCGAATACTCGCTGCATCATTCTCTGGACATTGCCCAGGCACACATTCAAGGCCTAGCGGATCCACCCACCCCGTAGGGTTAGGCACGTACTGGTAGTTGTTCAGCCCACCCGCCAGCTTGATCGGATCCGGCGTCAAATACCGCCCAGTGCCCGGATTGTAGTAGCGATGCCGGTTGTAATGTAAGCCCGTTTCCGCATCAAAGTACTGGCCCTGGAAGCGCAGCGGGTTGTCGATTTCTGCAACGTCGAGGGTGGCTAGGTTGCCGTAGGCACGGTATTTCGCCGACCAAATGATCTCGCCGCTGTAATCGGTGAGTTCCTGCGGAGTGCCGAGGTGGTCGAGTTGGTAGTAGAACGGCGTAGCTTTCAGCGGGCCTTCGCCATCGAGCATCGCCAGCGGGCGGAAGCTGCCGGGCTCGTAGATGTAGCTGCGATAGCGATTGCTCGCGCTTTCGGCGATAAGGCGTTCCCCTTGCCACAGGAATTCTGTGGTATGGGCATCGACAGTTTTGGCGATGCGGCGGCCGAAAGCGTCGTACTTATAGGTGACATTGCTGCCACCGGGAAGGCTGACGCCGATCAAGCGGTGTTGGCAGTCGTAGCGATACTCGGTGACGAGTTTCTGCCCGGTGCCTCGGCGTTCGCGAATCTGATTGCCGTAGGCGTCGTAGTCGTAGTGTCGGTCGCCCTGCATCAACAGACGGTTGCCTTTGACGTTGGCCAGGTTAGCGCTGAGTTGATCACCTTGGCCGAGTAGGTTGCCTGCCGGGTCGTGAGCAAAGCTTTCCGGGGTGATGCCGCGAACGTTGATCAAGCGGTCGAGCGGGTCGTAGTGGTAGCTGCGATTGCCTTTTCGGCTGTCATTGATGCCAGCGAGGTTACCGTTGGCATCGTAGGCGTAGCGACGCTGGAACAGGTTTCGATCTTGCTGGCTAACGCTGTGAGCTTGCAGGCGGCCTTGTTCGTCGTACTGATATTGGCTAAGCAACAGACCTTGTTGGCGCTGCTGTTCGCGACCGGCGCTGAACTGGTGGGTGGTCAGGCGTGAACCGTTGAGGTCGATGCTGCTCAGTTGTCCGCCTCGTTGGTGGCGATAGTCGAGTTTGCTACCGTCGGGTAAGCGACAGTGGCTCAGTTGGCCGAGCTGGTCGTACTCGTAACGCAGGGTTCCCCAACCTTGATGCTCGGTGATCAGGCGGTCTTGCAGGTCGTATTCGTAGGCCAGCGGCCAGTTTCCGTCATCGACGTTCACCAGGCGCCCGAGGGCGTCGTAGCTGTAGTGAATTTCCTCGCCATCGGCCAGGGTTTTCACCAGCAAGCGGCCAGCGGCATCGCGCTGATATCCGGTAATCAGTTCGCTACCGTCATCACCGAACTCGGTTTTCTTCAGCAATTGACCGTTAAGGTCGTATTCGTACGCGGTACGACGACCGTCGAAGCCGGTTTCCTGCTGGATCAGGCCGTTCGGGTAGTAATCGAGGTGGTAGTGCTCGCCACGTTCGTTTTCGATCTCGCTGAGCAGCAGACGTGCGTTGTCGTAGCGATAGCGCAGCTGGCTGCCATCCGGGTTGATGCGGCGGCTGACCAGGTGCAGGTTATCGGCATATTCGTAGCGGGTGACGCGACCTAGTTCATCGCGTTCGGCAGTGACTCGGCCGTATGGGTTGTAAGTGAACGCGCGCGTAGCGCCACCGGGCAGGGTGATTTGCGCGAGCCGGTTGGCAGCATCCCATTGGTATTGGGTGATTGCGCCGCTTTCGTCTTGACGGGTGATCTGTCGGCCCAACGCGTCGTAGCGGTACTTGCGCTGGCCCCCATCCGGTAGTTGTTCTTCGAGCAGTTGGCCAAGGTTGTTCCAACCCAGTTGATGACGGCTGCCGTCAGGGTGGCGGATTTCCAGCAAACGGCCCTGGCGGTTGTAGCTGTAGTGGGTCGAATTGCCGTTCGGGTCGATTTGTTCGGTGATGTCGCCTTGGTCGTTGCGCCAATATATCCACTTCGCCGGGCCACGATTCACCACACGGACGTAGCCGTGGTAATACTCGTAGGAGATCGGGGTGTCTTCCGGTGGAATGACCGCGACCAGTCGGCCGGCTTCGTTGTATTGGTATTCGGTGACGGCGCCGAGTGGATCTTTCTCGGCGATCAGTCGGCCCTTGTCGTCGTAGGCCTTGAGGTGCTCCGCACCGTCCGGATCAACCTTGGCGACCAGGCGAGCCTTATCGTCGTGGGTGTAGACCTCTTCGCTGCCGTCAGCATTGGTAACCGTGACGCTGCCTTTGTCATCCCAGGCGTAATGCGCGTCCATCTGCGAGAAGCTAGCTCAGTGATGGATGCAGCGCGCCGATTTACCTTCTTTTTCCCATTCCCAGTAGAAACTGGCGCCGCCGGCGAGTTGACGCTCAAGAATGACGTTCTGGTCGTTGTAGGCATAACGCTCGGCTTCGCCGGCGGCGTTTTTGGCTTCGATCAGGCGGTGTTGGGCGTCGTAACTGTAGGTGACCAGGGTCTGGATGGTGCTCCAGGCGTCTTCCAGATTGTCAGCCGGGCTGAATTGCTGGTAGTCGATGGCGACGATGTGCTTGCGGTCGTATCGCACGAGGAGGGCACGACCGGCGCCGTTATCGACGCGTTTGATTCGCCCGTGAATGTCACGGGTGATGTGCAGGCGATTGCCGTAGTTGTCGCTGATGGCGATCAGCGTGGCGCCTTTGCTGTTGTAGCGGAAGTGGTAGAACTGGGTGCGTTCTCCGGCCTGGGTGAGGATCAGTTCGGACGGATCGTCACCAAGAAAAATCGCTGCTTCCGACAGGCTGTTGGTGATCGCCGGGCGCTGCACACTCGGCAATGGGAAAGTGGTGATACGGTTCTCGTGGTCGGTCCAGACCACCTCGTCGTCCTTGATCTCCACCCGCTGCGCGAGCGCATGGCTCCAGCCGTAGCCTAGACCACAATCGATTTCTGCGGCGCTGGTGCGGTAGAGGCGAGTCCACTCGAAAGGTAGAAGCCCGTCGAGTTGGCCATCGGTCAATGTTAGTAGCTCTTCACCAGTGACCATGGAACCGGGCAGTTGTTGGTGCAGGTTTTCTTGGCGCAGGTTGTGCTTTTTTCGTCGGGTGTTTTTGACTGGGCCGGAGCGTCGCTGACCTTCTCCTTTGGCTCCAGAACGTAGTGTTTTTCTGCTTTCTTACGAGCAAATACGGAGGCGTTTTTTTCCAGCAAGGTAGGGGTGTCGCTGGTGATCGGAACCGGACCTTTGGCCGTAGCTGCGGTCGCTTGTTCGATTTTCAACGCGGCCTTTTTAGCGGCATTCATCGGTACGCCTTGCGCACTGGCGACAAGAGGTTTCACGGTTTCACCGTGAGCCTTCAAAGCATGTCCCTTACTCACCGCCAAGAGTTTTTCGGCGAGCTCTTCCAGCATTTTGACCGCTGTGCCGGATTTGACTTTGGCCAGGGTTTGAGTGCCGACACGAACCGCTAGCCCGACGCCGCCAGTAAGACAGATCCCCAGCACAACGTTGATCAGGAAGGCAGTGCTGATGGCGGTAATCACTTCCACACAGACTTGCGGCGGCAACATGCCGACCCACGCGACAATCGCCGAGAGATAGATGAACATCAACGGCTCATCGCTGAGAATCAGCAGCCCGGTAGCGATAGCCTCTTTCGACGCTGAATAGAGTTTCTTGACCTCATCTTCGTTCAGGTACTGGGCAAGTTGCTTAGCATATTTGAGGGGATCGGCTAATAGTTCGAACAGGCTTTTGATGTCATCCCATAGGCCTAAAAGCGCTTTCTTGAGGCTATCAAGCGCTGACTTCACCAGCATGACCGAGCGCCCCGTCCGGTCAGCTGCCGCGTAGCTCGCCCATTGCGGCTGGAACTTGCCCGACCACTCGCCTTTCAGCCAGCCGTCAAGATGGCCGATAACGCCCCGATACGAGGCATACAGCGCCTTGACGTTGCTTTCAGAAACGTTCGGGAAAAAAGTGATGCGGTACATCTGACCCGGCTTGCAGCCTTTGATGACTTCAATACCGCTCGGACCGATGGTCGCGGTAATCACCGGACCGACAACGTCGTATCCGCCGAACATGGCTTTTTTTACGGGCTCGAGCTTGACCGGCGTATTGCCAATGGGCACGTACCGCGCGCTTTCAAACATATGGATCAGCGTGAAATCACCCATCAATGGGCAGGTAGCGTAGGTTTCAACCGGTCCTGTCTTGGTCTTACGTTCAGTGACGCTGACTTCGTTGCCCACCTTGAACTTCTGGTCGACATCCATTGCCCAGCCAGTCCAGAAGCTATCGGCCCAAGTCTTGTAGTCGCTCAGGCAACTATTGAAATCCTTGAGAATGACATTCACGTCAGGCGTCTTGGCATCCAGGACTTGAAGGACCAATTTACCGATGGGATCAATCATGACGTGACTTCCTTTGTCAGCTGAGCAGCAAGACGCTCTGCCAAATCTTCTGTATTGGGTTGTTGGCGCACGAAGCGCTCGACCTTGTGGCGCAAGTTATTTTCGGGGAAGGCGAAGAACAGTTCCGGGCAGTCCTCTCCCAGCCACTGCATCAGGTTTTCGACGACGGTGGTGTGGTCTTTCTCTGCCAGCGTGTCGACTAATGCCTGCGGCACTTCCCACCACGGCCACTTCTTCGCCGGTGGCACGCCCCTCGGTCCCACCTCCAGTGTCTGGCCATTGATCAGGTAGCGGTCGAACACTGGCAAAACCTCACCAGCCCCGGCACCGAGTCCTTCAAGGATCGGAAGGATATGGCGTCCATCCCAGAACCGAAAAAACACCTCGGTTCCGTCAGGCATGAACACCTGAGTCAAACTGCGAAGGTGTTCGAACACTACGTCAGGAGTGCTGGTGGACACTGCCAGCCAACCCCAATCCTGGGCATCGGTTTCAGCAATCCACTGAAGAAAACCGGCGTTGGGTTTCAGTTCAGCGAGGTAGGGCATGACGGGCAGCCAGTCGGCGTAAGGCGTGCCGCTCCAGATTGGAATCAGCTCTGGTGCCATGTCTTGCTGGTAGAAGGCTTTGAGCGCCTCGGCATCACTGGCAGCACTAACGACCAAATAAAGCCGTTCACCCACCTGCAACGGCTGCTCAGCCAACCACGTCTGCGGCGTCAATAGATCAGATCGCACAAGCACCTGCCTTGCATTTTTCACACTCTTCACAGAACGGCGCATTACGCTTCAACGTGTTGATCTGCGCCGGGGTCAGCACTGCGCCGGCCTTGTCGGCGTCGGCCTGTTTCAGTGCGCCGGGCATCAGCGGTGCCGCGCCAGTGCCGTTGCCCGGGCTGCCGCCGGAGTTCATGTTGATCACCGGCCCGCTCAGGGTGACGCCGCTGCCGTCGATTTTGATGAAGCTGCCGCCGCCCTTGAGGGTCAGTTCGCTGCCGGCTTCGAGCACGACTTTCATGCCGCTGCTCAGGTGGATTTCCTGGCCGGCTTCGATGAATTGGCTGGTGCCGACCTTGATGTGCTGGTTGACGCCCACGGTGAGGTGGTCGTTGGCGCGGGTTTCGACTTTACGGTCGGCGTAGACGGTGTGGTGTTCTTCGGCTTTGAATTCGCTGTAGCTGTTCTTCTCGACGGTGTCATGGCGTTCGTTGCCGACGCGGATTTTCTGGTCGTGCTCGACGTTCTCGTCCCAGTCGCGCTGGGCGTGCAGGAAGATTTGTTCCTGGCCCTTTTTGTCTTCGATGCGCAGTTCGTTGTAACCACCGCCACCGGGGGAGCTCAGGGTTTTGAAGGTGCTGCGGGTCTTGTTCGCCGGCAGGGCGTACGGGACGACGTTTTCCTTGTGGTACAGGCAGCCGCTGATCAGCGGTTGGTCGGGGTCACCTTCGAGGAAGCTGACCAGCACTTCCATGCCGATCCGCGGAATGGCGATGCCGCCGTAGTGGGCGCCGGCCCAGGCGGAGGAGACGCGCAGCCAGCAGCTGGTTTTGTCATCGGCCTGGCCTTCGCGGTCCCAGTGGAATTGCACTTTGACGCGGCCGTACTGGTCGCAGTGGATTTCTTCACCCTTGGGCCCGGTGACCACGGCGCTCTGGCTGCCGAGGATCCGGGGTTTGGGGTGGTTCAGCGGCGGACGGTTCGGCACGTCCCACGGGGTGGCCTGGAAGCGGTTGCGATAGCCCTGGTGGAAGTCGTCCTTGAGTTTGGTCGTGTTGCTGGTGACCGACTCTTCCAGCACTTGCGGCTGTTTGCCTTCGTGGAGGATTTCGGTCAGCAGCCACAGGTCGTTCCACTTGGCTTTCGGGTGTTGGGTCAGGGCCAGGAAGTGGCCACTGACCAGCAACGGCTGATCGCTTTTGCCTTCGACCAGCTGGAAGTCGCTGCGGTGACGTTCCAGGGCGCGTTTCGCCAAATGCTTGCCGCGTTCGCGGTCGATGAAGCGTCCGGGGTAGTCGTAGTCTTCGAGGTCGGGCAGGGCGTCGCCGCGGTTTTCGCTTTCCAGGGTCAGGCTCGGTTTTTCGAAGTCGTAGTCGCGGCGGGTGGTGCGGCTGGTGCGGGTTTCCAGGCGCAGGTCGAAGCGCTTGATCACTGGGTCGTTGGCGACCATGCCGGAGTCTTGCTGGTAGGCCACGGGCGCGAGTTTCGGGAACACCGTCTGGTCATCGCCGAACACCAGCGTGTGGGCCGTGGCGCTGTGCTGGAAGTGGTAGTGGATACCTTCTTCCTCGCACAGGCGCTGGATGAATTGCAGGTCCGATTCATCGTACTGAACGCAGTAGATGCGTTCCGGATAAATCGCCCCGACTTTGAATTCGTAGGCATTGCTTTGGATGCCGTGCTCTTCGAGGACACTGCCGATGATTTTCGGCACGGTGAGGTTCTGGAAGATGCGTTGGTTGATGCGGTGCGCCAGATAGGACAGCTGCGGGCGCAGGGTCACGGCGTAGCGGGTCAGGCGTTTGCCGGAATCGCCCTGGGCGGCGCGATAGATCTGGCCATGGATGCCGCTGCCGTCGGGCGAGAGCTGCAAGAAGGCCGGTTTGTGCAGCAGGGTCTCGAGGTCCAGGGACGGCTGTTCACTGACCAGCTCCACCTCAAACACAAAAGGTTGGCTGATGGCTTCCCGACCTTGCAGGGATAAGACCTGAAAGTCGCTGGATAGGCCTTCAATGGTCAGGGCAAAGTGAGTCTGATTGGCCGGCGCGAACATCCCTTGTTCCTCGTGCAGTGCTGCGGCGTAAACCAATACCCGATCAAAGGATCAGCAGACGCAAATTCTGGAAAGGCGTAAACAACATCGACCAGCAGAGCTGGCCGATGCGTGAAGCGGTCAGCCGCGATTAAGCGACCGGCTGACGCCAGTCATCGGAACCCGAAGTACCGGATACTTCGTGGGTCCAGGTGATTTTGCGGTAGGTGAATTGCACTTCTTCCAGGTGAGTGAAGTGCGAGTTCGACGGGGCTTGGCAGTTGTGCATTTTGTTGTTGATGGCGACGATGATCGCGTCTTCAAGTTTTGTAAAAGCTCAGACTTGACCTGACGGTTATCGGGCTATTTGATTTTTGGCAATTATATAGCTCAGTTGTTTGTTGATTCTTCTGCCTTGCTTTCGTTTGGGTTTACCTTGAAGTACGTCATAAAATCCTGCCCTAGAGCAAAGGCTTTTTCGATTTTCGAGCTTTGCTCTTTAAGCGCTGGGCTTGGCTTGGCCCATTGTTCAAGCGGAAGAGGTTTGGACCACTCAGCAATGGAATCAGGTAGAGATTTCATGCTGAAACGATGGTCCCATTCTGCTACCCAATACGGAAAACGCCACCAAGTGATCAGGTGTGTCAGATACCACCAACCAACTCCTAAAGCGGAACGTTCGTTGTGCTGGTATTCCTCGTGCATGTCCTGTCGTTCTTGATCGAAAGTGTGGCGACCCTCGTAGGGTGCTTTACCAGGGCAAAACTCCGGTCCTTTTTCCATGTACACACGTATGGCTTCCCATTTGCCTAGTCCATGAAAAGGAGTCATGACCTCCTGTGTAAGAAAGTGCACCGTATCGGCCTTGGGATTATCTATGGCCATGCTAAAGGTGTAGCTACTGATTACGCCTACCCCGGTGAATCCGGTGCTGACTGAGATCCACGCAACCGTGTCTTCCCAAGGCTGGATCACGGGTTCGTCGGAGCCATTCGGGAAGTAACAGACCTCTCGGCGTTGACGGTTAAATCGGATGGGGCGGGCGCGGGCTTTGCTTCTTGTGGTGCTGATAATCGCGTACAGGCCAATCAGCGCTGCTCCCCCTCCACACCAGAGCGCTAGTGATATTCCGAACTCAAAAAAATCGTTGAAGTAAAACCAAAAGCTTCTGCCGAATGGATTTATGAATGCTGCGAAGCCCATCAAGGCTGGGAGAACAAATAGACAAACAATAACTACGACTGTAGGGAGTGACACAGCTAATCGTGCTTGGAAAGACTTGGTGAGATTGCTGCTACCCAAGTCCAGGTAGGTGTCGTTGACTTCAACAAAACTTCCGCCGAGATCCATTGGGATTTGCCCGGTAGGAACAGGTAGAGGTGAAAGGAACAATGCTTCGCCAGTGGGGAAGCGACGAGTTTCCCCAGCGACGGGGCGCAGCTGTCGAATATCGAACTCGTCGTACTGCGGAGGGGTAGGTGTCATGCAGGATAACCATAAAGTGCATCTCCGGCATGAGGTAGTCGATTATATTTATGCATCAAGGACGCGACTCATCGTTTCCATTCAATTATTTATCGATTCTTCTGTCTTGATTTCATTTAGGTTCGCCTTGAAGTAGGTCATGAAATCTTGTCCCTGAGCAAAAACCTTTTCGATCTTGGCGCTTTGCTCTTTCAAGGCTTGGCTCGGCTTGGCCCACTGCTCAGTCGGTAGAGATTTTGACCACTCAGCAATGGAATCAGGTAGAGATTTCATACTGAAACGATGGTCCCATTCAGCAACCCAGTACGGGAAGCGCCACCAGGTGATCAGGTGTGTCAGGTACCACCAGCCAACCCCGAAAGCGGAACGTTCGTTGTGTTGGTGCTCCTCATGCATGTCTTGTCGTTCTTTATCGAAGGTGCCACGGCCTTCGTATGGTGCTTTGCCAGGGCAGAACTCTGGACCTTTTTCCATATAGACACGTATGGCTTCCCACTTACCCAAGCCATGAGCAGGAGTCATCACGGCTTGTCTCACAAAATGCACTACGTCAGCTTTGGAATCGTCGAACGCCATACCAAAGGTATAGGCGCTTGTCACTCCCACTCCAGTAACACCTGTACTGATTGAGAGCCAAGATACTGTCTCTTCCCATGGTTGAATGACGGGGACGTCAGAACCTTCGGGGAAGAAACAGACTTCACGACGTTGGCGGTTGAATCGTAACCGCTCCATAAACCCCACATTCAAAGCCAGCAGTTGATCCCCGAAGCTGTACTCCGATTTCTCTCTGGAGCCAGCACGTCATGATGCGACCCGACGCTAAAGTCGAAAAAGTGTACCTCTATCCCAAGGCCGTGGACTTCCGAAAATCCATCGACGGCCTGGCCGCTCTGGTCGAGCTGGATATCAAAGTCGCGGTGTTCGACCCGGTGCTTTTCGTCTTTCTGAATCGCCACCGTAATCGAGTGAAAATCCTTTACTGGGAGCGCAACGGCTTCTGCCTTTGGCTCAAGCGCCTGGAATCCGAACGTTTCAAAACATCCCCCGACGCTACCGATGAAGCCATCGTATTAACTGTTCAGGAATTGAACTGGTTGCTCGACGGTTTTGACCTGTGGCGCAATCGCCCTCATCAGGTTTTGACTCCAAGATTCGTCGCCTGACGGGTATAATCCGGGGCATGATTTCGATGCCCGAACACCTTCCTGATGACCCAGAACTTCTCAAGCAAATGCTGCTTGATGCGTTCGACGCGCTCGCTCGCCAGCAGGAAGTGGGTCAGGCTTACGAAACGCATATTGTTGACCTGAAAGAACAGATCAAGTTGTTACGCGACCGTTTGTTCGGTCGTAAATCCGAGCAAACAGTCGAGCCCAACACGCCGCAACTGGCCTTATTCAACGAACCCGAAAGCGAACCAATGCCCGTCGTCGGCGATGCCGATGAGGAAGTCGTTGCTCCAGTTCCGCGCCGTGGCAAGCGCAAGCCACTATCGGCTGATCTGCCGCGTATAGAAGTCATCCACGAACTGCCCGAACACGAACTGACCTGTGCCTGCGGTTGCCGCAAGCATGTGATCAGTGAAGAAACCAGCGAGCAGCTGGACATCGCGCCAATGCAGATCCGGGTGATCAAACACATCCGCAAAGTCTACGGTTGCCGCGGTTGTGAAACGGCTCCGGTCACCGCTGACAAGCCCGCTCAATTGATCGAAAAGAGCATGGCCAGTCCGAGCGTGTTGGCGATGCTGTTGACCACCAAGTATGTCGATGGCTTGCCGCTGCATCGTTTCGAGACGGTGTTGAGTCGACACGGTGTAGAGATCCCGCGTCAGACCCTCGCCCGCTGGATTATCCAGTGCGGCGAGCACCTCCAGCCGCTGCTGAATTTGATGCGCGACCGGTTGCTGGAAAGCCCGGTCATCCACTGCGATGAAACCCGCGTCCAGGTACTGAAGGAACCGGATCGAGACCCGACCAGCCAATCCTGGATGTGGGTGCAGGCCAGCGGGCCACCCGATCGAAAAGTCGTGCTGTTCGACTACACCTCCAGCCGTGCGCAGGACGTACCGTTGCGCCTGCTGGAAAGTTATCGCGGCTATGTCATGACCGACGATTACGCGGGATATAACGCGTTGGCGTTGCAACCGGGTGTGGAACGTCTGGCGTGCATGGCCCATGCACGGCGCAAGTTCGTCGATGCGCAAAAAGTGCAGCCCAAGGGCAAGACGGGACGTGCCGATATCGCGCTGACGATGATCAACAAGCTGTACGGCATCGAGCGTGAACTCAAGGATGTCAGCGATGAACAGCGTTTTATTAATCGTCAGGAAAAGAGCCTGCCGATCCTAGCCCAGTTGAAAAGCTGGCTGGATAAAACGCAGTCGCAGGTGACGCCGCAAAGTGCGCTTGGCAAGGCCGTTAATTATCTGGCCAGCAACTGGAGCCGGCTGGAGCGCTACGTGGAGGCTGGCTTTTTACCGATTGACAACAACCCGGCAGAGCGCGCAATAAAGCCGTTTGTGATCGGTCGCAAGGCTTGGCTGTTCAGCGATACGCCCAAAGGCGCGACTGCCAGCGCCCAGATCTACAGCCTGGTCGAAACCGCGAAGGTCAACGGCCAAGAGCCCTATACATGGCTGCGCCACGTACTGGAGCGACTGCCGCATGCGCAGTCAGTAACCGACTATGAAGCATTGCTGCCGTGGAACTGCTCACCGGAAATGCCACGGTAAACGGGAAGCGCATCTGACGGTAGGTGTGCTTCATGGATCGCATACGTTGAATCGAATAGGACGGGTGCGCGACTTCGCTCTGGTAGTGCTCAAAATAACGTAAGTACCCAGGAGCGCAGCTATTCCTCCTCCCCAAATACTAAAAGTCACACCGAAACGGAACATGCCTGCCGCTCTGTCCCAAAAGGACTCGGAAAAAGGATTTCCCCAGGTCGTAGTTCCTGCAAGCAAAGGCAGAACAATCAGGCATGAAAAAATGAACATCATACCGAGCCCAATCATTGCCCTGGATTGGAAAGCCTTGCCGAAATTACTACTGCCTACGTCAAGGAATGTGTCATTAACCTCAACAAAGCTTCCGCCAAAATCCATGGGGATTTGCCCGGTGGGCACCGGCAGTGGCGACAAAAATAGAGCCTCTCCAGTGGTAAAACGACGAGTTTCACCAACGATAGGTCGTTGCTTTTGTATATCGAACTCGTCGTACTGCGGAGAGGTAGGTGTCACGCAGAAAGCCATAAAGTTTGTTCAGTTCTATTCAATTATTTGTTGATTCTTCTGCCTTGGTTTCGTTTAGGTTGGCCTTAAAGTACGCCATGAAATCCTGTCCTTGAGTAAAGGCCTTTTCCATCTTCATGGTTTGCTCTTTCAGAGCGGCGCTTGGTTTGGCCCATTGTTCAGAAGGCAAAGGTTTGGACCATTCGGCAATGGATGCAGGTAGAGATTTCATGCTGAAACGGTGGTCCCATTCTGCTACCCAGTACGGAAAGCGCCACAAAGTGATTGCATGAGAAAAATACCACCAGCCAACGCTCAGAGCGGAACGCTCGTTGTGTTGGTACTCCTCGTGCATATTTGCACGTTCTTGATCGAAAGTATGGCGACCCTCGTAAGGTGCTTTATTCGGGCAGTATTGCGGTCCCTTTTCCATGTAGAGGCGGATCGCTTCCCACTTGCCCAAACCATGAGTTGGGGTCATTACACCTTGGTTTACAAAATGCACGGTATCGGCTTTAAGATCGTCGAAAGCCATGCCGAATGTATAAGTGCTCATGACGCCTACACCGGTAACACCAGTGCTGACCGAGAGCCAGGACACCATCCCTTCCCATGGCTGAATCACAGGCTCATCAGACCCGTCCGCGAAAAAACAGACCTCACGGCGTTGCCTGTTGAAGCGTATAGGGCGGGCTTGAGATTTTTTTCTTGTCGTGCTTATGACGACGTACAAACCAAGGGTCGCGAACGCTGTTCCTCCCCATCCTGAAATATATAAACCCGACTCAAAGAACTCGCTGAAATACCAAGAGAAATCACGGCCAAATGGATTGTTGAAGGTCGAAAAGCCCATGATCGTCGGTAAAACTAATAGACAGGCAATTATAAAACCCATACAAAGGCCGATCATCGCTCTTGCCTGAAATGCCTTGCCAAAGTTGGTGCTACCTACATCGAGATAGGTCTCATTGACCTCGATGAAGCTACCCCCCAGATCCATTGGAGTGCTACCCGTAGGTACGGGAAGTGGAGAAAAGAAAACAGCCTCTCCAGTCGCAAAACTACGAGTTTCACCGGATGCAGGTCTTTTTTTGCTCAGTCCAAGCATATCGTCGCGAGGTGATTGGTTCTGTAAAGGCATCAAATTTTACCGAGGCGTTGGGTGGAGCCAGGCACGTTGAGAAGATCAGTAGTCACGAGCAATGATGGCGCACTGGCATTGCGGACGCGTAGCGCGGGAATAGAAGGAATCGTTTTTTCTTTCCCTGCATTAAGTGTCATGGTCTGAAAGTATTTCTCTCGGATTGCGCTATTTCCAGCGAGAGGATGATAGCGCAGTTTAATAGCTAACCCGTGCATCGCATTAGCTTCGTGTTGAAAAATCTCAAGACCCATTTTAAGTGGTGCGTCGGGAGTGCTGAGAAGATTTAGTTGATATGCCATCGGCTCGGTCCATGGTTCCCAATTGTAATGGGGTGAGTTATTGAGCCAGTATGCCTCTAGTTCGAAACTTACGTGGTCTAACTCACTAGTCGTGATGCCCGGAATACTAATCACAGCCATTGGTTGGCCATTAATATTTTTTAAGCCTACTTGAGGTGCCGCAGTAATGTCTGCCAATTGCAGGCGATCCTCTTCCAGTGGGCGCTGCAGACTTTTTTTACCCCATGCACCTTGCTGTAACCATTTGTCCAATTCTGACTTGTTGTAATGGTTGTAGATCCACTCACCGCCGAGCTGCAAAATAGTGAGTCCAAGTCCGATCAAATTTGCGCGAGCTGCCACGCTTAGGACTCTGCCACCTGCTGTTGCCCACGCAACTGCTCTCGCTTCGCTGACTTTTGAAGCGGCCTCGTACATGTATTGGCCGGTACGAACCGTTGCCCAGCCATTAACTGCAAGTTGTCCAGAATCTCCAACAAGTGTCATAGAAGCACCAGCCAGTTTGCCTCCGTCACCTGATCTTAACGCTTCTGTCCATTTGACAACTGAACCTTTCTCTCCATACAAGCTAGTTGCTGCGGCTGACGCTCCAAATCCATACGCGGCTAACCCCAATCCACCTGTGAGTCTGCCAAAACGCGCCGCCAATTTGATTTTTCCGGCCGCACTTGAGTAATTACGTTGCGCTGCTGTTAAGGTCGTTATCGATATCCCTTGAGCCGCAGCAAATATCCCGCCTAGCATCGAGAAAAATGAGTTGGTTACTGCTAGCTTGTCAGAAAAATCAGCATCTTTTTTTCGAGAGAACTCCGACTGTACAGTTAGAAAGCTCATGATTTGAACTACCATAACCGCAGACGCAAAAATATCTCCACCTGCCGATTTGAATATATCTTTTCCAAGACCTTTCAATTTGTCTGGGCGGTTCAATCGATAGTCTTCTGCCATACGATGGAACTCGACCTCTTGTGCGCTGGTCAGGCCCTTAATCTTTAATCCGACTTTGCTGGGCCCTTCACCAACGAGCCTCATAGCGGAAGCAATGCTTGCTTCCAGAGGAGGTAGCATCTGCTGAATGGATTTACGTTGTGCAATCAATGCACGATGACTGCCTTTAGGTGCTTTACCTTTACGCTCATTCGCCAGCATCTGCCTGATTTCGTTTTTTAGCGAAGCCATTTTCTTACGAATCTCGCTGGCTTTTTCTGAATCGGCTTTGTACGCTCGAGCTTGTTCCGCCGACGCGAACTCCAAGGTCATCCCTTCTTTGCCGAAGGTTCTTAATACGTCAATCCACGCGGCTCCGGGAATATGGCGTAGAACTTTCGCTGGATCAATGGGCTGGCCACTGCGCACGCTTTGCATGGCCTCTTCAAGGGCGTTCGCTAATCGAAGTTGTTTGGCAGGTTCGTATACAGTACTTCTTGTTTGGTCGAAAGTTATGCCATCTTCGCTGAGGTTCATTGCTGCAGGAAGGTCTTGATTCAATAGTTTTTTGAACTCGACACTAAGATCCTTTATTCCCTTGTAGTCACCAGTGGAAAGAGGGATGTCGCGTACGGTTTTTACAATCGAACTCATCTTCGCGTAAAAATCTTTTTGATCTGTAAGGCTCAGAGTGAAGAATGTAGGTACTGTAAAGCCGGGTTGTTTTTCGATTAGCTCTGCGATCGCGTCAGTCGCCTTGTCTGTTCGGCAAATATCTTTCAAGCATGCATATTCAGTGGCTAGAGATGTTTCTATCTGATTAGATAGCTTAGAGTCGAAATACCAGGCGGAGCGATGGAAGCGTTTTTCGCTTGTTAATTTGACTCGGTCATCTGTGATCAAGTCCAACCGCCTGTTCCAGCGGCTGAGTTGAGTTCGTTGCTGTTTCAGGAAGGCTTCCATAGCGGGACGATCAATTAGGTCATTGATACCGTCTTGCCCCATTTTTGCGCCATCTAACGCGTCATCTGCATTGTCGTCAATGGAATCGATCAAGTCTTCGTACTTAGCGTACAAAGCCCCAAGGCTTGTGCGCATACGCAACTTTGAAGCTGCGACAGCACCACGCTGTGTGCCCGCACCTGAGTAATGAGTTTGGTTTTTGATGTTGACGTAATCGACGATGGATTGTCGCTGTTCTTCGGTGGTTTCGTCCTTGAGTTCGGCAAAACGCGGATCGCCTTGAGCGGCTTTAAGGATCGAATCGCCGGTTACCCTATATAGCGACTCGATATAACAGCCAAACACATACTTCTTTTGATTCGCCTCAGCGTCACTCCAGTCACTGATCCAGCCAGTGACCAAATCCTGATGCTCGGCGAGATCGCGCAGCACGCCCAAGTCATCCTGTATGACCACATACAGATGGTCACGCTCGTTTTCTGCCTTGACCTGTTTTTTCAGCGCGCCCAGCTGAGTCTTTTTGAAGTGCGACGCTTGCTCCCAGAGATAGTCTTTGC
Organism: Pseudomonas sp. HLT2-19-2; assembly: GCF_054898005.1. Lineage (NCBI taxonomy): Bacteria > Pseudomonadati > Pseudomonadota > Gammaproteobacteria > Pseudomonadales > Pseudomonadaceae > Pseudomonas > Pseudomonas sp. HLT2-19-2. The sequence goes on from NZ_CM142712.1 coordinate 179,658, forward strand.
TTTCCTCAGGCTTGGCACCTGTAACCGCCGGCTCTTTACTCGGCTGCTCCGCAACCTCCGCAATCCATTTTTCCGCCTGACTTGGCGTCAACAGATTAGCCGCACCTTTCTCCGGATCAACCTTGGTCAGGTCCACTGCCTGCATGAAGTATTCACGCTCGGATTTGTGCTTGATGACCTGCGTGCATTTGGCGGCGGTCCATTGCACTTCGGAGTAGTTGACGTAAAGCTTGCTTAAACGTGGGAAGACCAGCACGGCTTCGCCCACGTTGCTTTCGCGTTTGTTGGCGGTGATCTCACCTTTTTCCCAAAGTAATTGGGTCACGATGCCGTCCCGAATACGGTATTCGTGCATAACGGCTTGAGGTTTCTTGTCGACGATGACGTAGAGCCAGCCATCGCGGATCAAGCGGATTCCCAGAGGGCGTGAGGTGGTTTTGTACGGCATGGCCAGTGCACTGGATGGGTCGAGTCTTTCGACCAGGCCGTAACGGAGAGGGATGAGCTGGATTTTGGCCTTCATCAGCGAGCAGCCGCCCAGGGCACACTTGCCGTCGTCCCGGCTTTTTGCAACGTTGTTCGGGCTTTTGCCGGTCGATGTGGGCGTTGTCATCCTTGGCTCCTTAGCAGGGTTTCACCCCGTTCCTGGGCAATATCAGCGACCCGTTCGAGTCGCTGAGCGGGCGTTTGTTCCGATGGTGTTTTAAGTATCGCATCCAGGTCCGGATGTTCTTCCAGCGCTCGCTCACCGAGAAACCCGTGAATGTTGGCGTAGAGGGTGATGTCGAGCTCGGTGTTGAAGCCTCGATCATATGAAGTCGAAGCCAATGTATGCAGATGTTCCCAGCGCTGCAGAGGCGTCGCTTGTGCCTGATAGGACGGAAAATATTCGTGCATGTGCTGGTCAAGTCGCAGGACGATGCTGCGGAAGTTCACTTCATCCAGTTGGCTGAGTTGCTCGTCGCTCAAGCGGTAGCGTTTGCTGTGGTTCGGCTCGAGGGCTTTGCCGGGGCGCTGGTTGATGTGCCAGCAGCCCAGCGCCGCGTCGGCGGTGACGATCTGCGAGCACGGGCCGAACAGGGTAGGGTCCTTGATGCTCTCGGCGTGGCTGAGCAGCGCGTGGGCCACGGCGGGGTCGGCGACGCGCAACAGGACTTCTTCACCCTGAGGGGGCATGATGCTGGTCAGCCAGCGGAAGTGGTCGACCATGTGTTCCCATGGTTGATCGCTGAACACGAGGTAGCCCCATTCTTGGCGAGGCTCAGCCAGAAACTTTGCCAGGATGGGATTGTTCTGCGCTTTTATCTGAACCAGACACGGCGAAACGTCACCCAGTTCAGCCCACGGGGTACCGAGGTAGAGTGGCTCGAAAACCGGATTATCCGACCATTGATAAAGGTGTTGAGGCAGTTTCTCGACGCTGACACCATCCAGTAGCAAACCGACGGTGCCATTCCACGGCAGGCCTTGAGGCAACCCATTTTCCAGCGGCCACTCGGACTTAAGCATTTTGCGCCTCCAGTTTGGCCTTCTCGCAGATCGCGCAGATTGGCTTCTTTTGCATCAGCGCTTGCCGCTGTGCGGGCACTAACAATTGCCCGGCCTTATCCGCATCCGCCTGCTTCAACGGTCCGGGCAACAACGGCGCCGCCCCCGTCCCGCTACCCGGCCCACCACCCGAGTTCATATTGATCACCGGCCCGCTCAGGGTTACGCCGCTGCCGTCGATCTTGATGAAGCTGCCGCCACCCTTGAGGGTCAGTTCGCTGCCGGCTTCGAGCACGACTTTCATGCCGCTACTCAGGTGGATTTCCTGGCCGGCTTTGATGAATTGGCCGGTGCCGACTTTGATGTGCTGGTTCACGCCTACGGTGAGGTGGTCGTTGGCGCGGGTTTCGACTTTGCGGTCGGCGTAGACGGTGTGGTGTTCTTCGGCCTTGAATTCGCTGTAGCTGTTTTTCTCGACGGTGTCATGGCGTTCGTTGCCGACGCGGATTTTCTGGTCGTGCTCGACGTTCTCGTCCCAGTCGCGCTGGGCGTGCAGGAAGATCTGTTCCTGGCCTTTCTTGTCTTCGATGCGCAGCTCGTTGAAGCCAGCGCCGCCCGGCGAGCTCAGGGTTTTGAAGGTGCTGCGGGTTTTGTTTGCCGGCAGGGCGTACGGGACGACGTTTTCCTTGTGGTACAGGCAGCCGCTGATCAGCGGTTGGTCGGGGTCACCTTCGAGGAAGCTGACCAGCACTTCCATGCCGATCCGCGGAATGGCGATGCCGCCGTAGTGGGCGCCGGCCCAGGCGGAGGAGACGCGCAGCCAGCAGCTGGTTTTGTCATCGGCCTGGCCTTCGCGGTCCCAGTGGAATTGCACTTTGACGCGACCGTACTGGTCGCAGTGGATCTCTTCGCCCTTGGGTCCGGTGACCACGGCGCTCTGGCTGCCGAGGATCCGTGGTTTGGGGTGGTTCAGCGGTGGACGGTTCGGTACGTCCCACGGGGTGGCCTGGAAACGATTGCGATAGCCCTGGTGGAAGTCGTCCTTCAACGCCGTGGTGTTGCTGGTGACCGACTCTTCCAACACTTGCGGCTGTTTGCCTTCGTGGAGGATTTCAGTCAGCAGCCACAGGTCGTTCCATTTGGCTTTCGGGTGTTGGGTCAGGGCCAGGAAGTGGCCGCTGACCAGCAACGGCTGATCGCTTTTGCCTTCGACCAGCTGGAAGTCGCTGCGGTGACGTTCCAGGGCGCGTTTGGCCAAATGCTTGCCGCGTTCGCGGTCGATGAAACGGCCGGGGTAGTCGTAGTCTTCGAGGTCGGGCAGGGCGTCGCCGCGGTTTTCGCTTTCCAGGGTCAGGCGCGGTTTTTCGAAGTCGTAGTCGCGGCGGGTGGTGCGGCTGGTGCGGGTTTCCAGGCGCAGGTCGAAGCGCTTGATCACCGGGTCGTTGGCGACCATGCCGGAGTCTTGCTGGTAAGCCACGGGCGCGAGTTTCGGGAACACCGTCTGGTCATCGCCGAACACCAGCGTGTGGGCCGTGGCGCTGTGCTGGAAGTGGTAGTGGATACCTTCTTCCTCGCACAGGCGCTGGATGAATTGCAGGTCCGATTCATCGTACTGAACGCAGTAGATGCGCTCGGGATAAATCGCCCCGACTTTGAATTCGTAGGCATTGCTTTGTATGCCGTGCTCTTCGAGGACCATGCCGATGATTTTCGGCACGGTGAGGTTCTGGAAGATGCGTTGGTTGATGCGGTGCGCCAGATAGGACAGCTGCGGGCGCAGGGTCACGGCGTAGCGGGTCAGGCGTTTGCCGGAATCGCCCTGGGCGGCGCGATAGATCTGGCCATGGATGCCGCTGCCGTCGGGCGAGAGCTGCAAGAAGGCCGGTTTGTGCAGCAGGGTCTCGAGGTCCAGGGACGGCTGTTCACTGACCAGCTCCACCTCAAACACAAAAGGTTGGCTGATGGCTTCCCGACCTTGCAGGGAAAGGACCTGGAGATCGTTGTCCAGACCTTCGATAGTCAGGGCAAAGTGAGTCTGATTGGCCGGCGCGAACATCCCTTGTTCCTCGTGCAGTGCTGCGGCGTAAACCAATACCCGATCAAAGGATCAGCAGACGCAAAATTCTGGAAAGGCGTAAACAACATCGACCAGCAGAGCTGGCCGATGCGTGAAGCGGTCAGCCGCGATTAAGCGACCGGCTGACGCCAGTCATCGGAACCCGAAGTACCGGATACTTCGTGGGTCCAGGTGATTTTGCGGTAGGTGAATTGCACTTCTTCCAGGTGCGTGAAGTGCGAGTTCGACGGATCCTGGCAGTTGTGCATTTTGTTGTTGATGGCGACGATGATCGCGTCTTCCAGTTTGGTGGTGTAGTAGTGCTCTTGGGTGCCTTGAGCCGAAGTGCGGTACCACTGGATAACGATTTCGCTCATGCGCTCGCCGGAGGTCAGAGCCGCCTGCAGCAGTGGCGAAGCCTTGTCGTAGACCTTGGTGATCACGACTGGCTTGTGTACGCGCTGACCGGTCGGTTGGCCGGACTGCGGGTCACGCGGGATGATCACGTCGTGGCTGAACGCCTGAACCATGACCTGGTCTTCGTGACCTTCCTGGTAGGTGTTGCCAACCGAGTCGGCGGTGAAGGCGCCGGCAGTGATCAGACCTTGTTTTTCGCCAGTGACGGACATATACGCTGGTGTAGCCATGGATGTGCTCCTTGCTAAAAGTGAGGGTGCCCGGGAGGCGGTATCGCCCGGTGGGTGCCTGACTGTTATCAAGGTCCGTGCCAGGAATGTTGAGGGTTAACAAAACCGGGGGGATGGCCGAGGTTTTTCAGTCGCTTGAGTGAGTTTTAAGGGAAAACACCCCACAAAGTGCGCAAGAAGTTGCGCAGTAGTGCGCAACTTCTTGCGCACTCGGCTGGAGGCCCCAGCGGGCTTGACGCTCAGAGGTTTACGATAGGTTTTTTGCGGAATAAGTGCGCAACTTCTTGCGCATAATGGCGATTAGTCATCAGTAGGTGATGATGCTATAGCCAAGCTGTTGCCGCTGACCGAAATTTGATCTGGTAACGGCTGTCCTGTCGCCTGAAAACTGTCCCAGGTATTCAATTTGCGCCCATTAGCTTTCGAGTAGGAGGACACGGGTCATCGGATTCGAAATCAGCAACCCGCCCTAGATCAAATTGCAATCGGCAGGGGCGGTCAGTTTTCAATCCGCGCCGACAATCAATGACCTTCCGCCCTAATACCCGCTGCCGACTCACTGGCCTGGCGCTCTAACTTCCCTGCCTCGGAGGTCAGGCCGGTGGCCTCAACTACGAGATCACCGGCTCAGTTGGACGCGCCTAGGAAACTAGTGGAGATTCACACCGACTCGCCGTCGATTCGAACTGCGGCCTTCCCGTTGTCATCGTACGGAATGCTCACATCAACCACCTTCCCCGTTTCCGTTGTGACTTTGATGACTAACCGGTGAGGTGGCGCGGCGAAGTCGTCTGTGAAGAGGACATGTACAGCCTCCTTGCAGGAGTCTCCTTTCGCTACCGGCCAATACGCCGATCCATCTACTGCTGGCAAATACACGTCAATGTTGGACATTCCATTTCTCCTGGTTAATGAATGCTATGCGCAATCAAACTCAGATCATTGCGCCCAATCCACCTGATTTAGTCAGTATGAACGTCCGCAATGGGTCGATTGCAGTCCTTCAGTGGTTGGCTGACGCACTCCCCCTGAGTGGCACCCGCTGACACCATCAACTGCAAACAACTAATCAGCGCGAATGCAAATGACTGGTCTAGTCGGATGCAAACGACTGGTTAGTGGCGATGCAATTAGGCGGTCAAGTGAGATGCAATTACGCGTCAATCGTCCCAAACTGTTTGCAACCGCTCCAGAGCCGCTTCGATAGCCGATTCTGGTACAGCGGCGAAACCCAGCACCAGCCCGGCTCGCTGATCCAGCGGTGTCTGCGAATCGGGCAACCAGTAACTACTCAAACCATTGACCTCAACGCCCACGCTTTCGGCTTGTTCAATCAATTCGCGTTCGCGCGCCACGCTGCTCACCGGGACTGTCAAGTGCAATCCGGCCACCACATTGGGCAGATCGCCAACGCCCTCGATGTTTATTGGCCAACGGGCCAACAGACAATTGCGTCGACTCAACGCGGCACGGCGCATGCGTCGGATATGTCGCTGAAAATGCCCCGCGGCCATGAACTCCGCCATGACCGCTTGGGTGCTGACTTCGGAATGTCGGACATCGACCGCGCGCCGCTGAGAGAAAGCGCTCACAAGCGCCGGCGGCAGGACCAGGTAACCCAGTCTTAGCGCTGGAAATGCAATCTTGCCAAACGTTCCGACATACAGCACCCGCCCCTGACGATCCAGCGCAGCCAACGGCGCCAGCGGAGCGCCGCTGTAGCGGTATTCGCCATCGTAATCATCCTCGACGATCCAGCCCTGGGTGCGTTCGGCCCAGGCCAGCAACTCCAGGCGTCGCGCCAGACTCATCACCACCCCGGTCGGGTATTGATGCGACGGTGTGACATACGCCAATCGGCAATCGTTAAGCCCGTTCAATTCGGTGCAGTCGATACCCTCGCTGTCCACCGCCACCCCGTGCAATCGCGCACCGGCCACGGCGAACGCATGACCGGCCGCGCGGTATCCCGGATTTTCAATGGCCACCCCATCGCCCGGCTCGACCAGCAGCTGTGCACAAAGGCTAATCCCCTGCTGTGCACCACTGGTGATCACTATTTGCTCAGCCGTGCATTGCATCCCCCGGGAACTGCGCAAGTACGCGGCAATCAGTCCGCGCAGACGCTCATCGCCCGCCGGATCGCCGTAACACAACTGCTGGAGATCCGGTTTACGCCAGAAAGCCGCATTCAGCTTGGCCCAGACGTCGAACGGGAACAGATCAAAAGCCGGAACACCCACCCGAAATGCGCGGGGTGGGCCACTCGGAGGCAAGGCTAAATGGTTCTTTTCAACGCGCCCCAGCGCTCCGCTGTGGATAACTTTGCTGGATGAAACCACAGGTAAATCCAGCCAATTTGTGGATAAGGCTGTGGGTAACCCTGTTGACAACCCTGTGGATACTTTTGTGGATAGTTTTTTTGCCGGGAGCGCGGTTTGCGGTAACTGTGCGACATAAGTTCCATCACCAACACGCCCGTCAATAAAGCCCTCGGCGTAGAGCTGATCGTAGGCACGGACCACGCTGTTTCGGGAAATTGACAACGCCGCCGCCAGATCGCGACTGGCGGGTAATCGCGTACCGCTGGCCAGTCTTCCGTCGAGCACTCGTACTCGTAGCGCTTGATAGAGCTGACGACTCAAACCCTGGCGGCGATCGAGCTCGATACCCGCGGGGTTGAATGACAAGGACAGTGGCTCGCTGGTCATGGTAATGGACCTATGAAATTGGTCGTTAATGGCTCTTACAACAGACCAATAGCCTGCCTAGGATGCAAGCATTCGCCAAGGAAAATCTCCATGTACAACCCAAGCAGCTTTGCCATAGATGATTTGCATGAACTGCACCAACAGATACTTGGCACTCGCCTCGCTGTGTTGGTCACACACGGGGAAGAAGGTCTGCAAGCCAGCCATTTGCCAGTGCTGTTGAGTTCAGACCAGGGCCCGAATGGCACTCTTTACGGACACTTCGCCAAGGCCAATCCGCAATGGAAGGCATTGCAGAACGGCGCCGAAGCCCTGGTGATTTTTGCCGGTGCCGACGCTTACGTCAGCCCAGGGTTTTACCCGAGCAAAGCCGAGCACGGCAAAGTGGTGCCGACCTGGAACTACGTCGCCGTGCACGCGTATGGCACGGCCGAAGTGTTCACCGACGCCGACCGCCTGCGCACTCTGGTCAGCGCCCTGACTGATCGTCATGAAGCGGGTCGCGCCAGTCCATGGAAAGTCGCCGATGCCCCCGCCGACTACATTGATGGGATGCTCAAGGCCATCGTCGGTTTTGCCTTGCCGATCCAGCGTCTGGAAGGCAAGCGCAAGCTTAGCCAGAACCGCAACGCTGCAGACATCGCCGGTGTGCGCGAGGGGCTTGCCGCCAGCCCTGATGTGCACGACCAGGCCCTCGCCCACTTGATGCGTTAAGGAACGACCATGAGTCAGATCGACATCCGCCAGGTCACCGCCGACGACCACGCCGCCTGGTTGCCTTTGTGGCAAGCGTACCTGCGCTTCTACAACACCGAATTGCCTGAGGCCGTCACCCAAAGCACCTGGCAGCGCATGCTCGACCCGAGCGAGCCGACCCATGCCGCGCTGGCCTGGGCCGACGGCAAAGCGCTGGGCATGGTGCACTTCATCTACCATCGTTCGAACTGGAGCATCGAAAACTCCTGCTACCTGCAAGATTTGCTGGTAGTGCCGGAAACTCGCGGCACCGGCGTCGGCCGACAGCTGATCGAATTCGTCTACGCCACCGCCAAAGAGGACGGTTGCTGCAAGGTCCACTGGCTGACCCACGAAACCAACGCCACTGCGATTCAGCTCTATGAGCGCATCGCCGAACGCCCCGGTTTCATCCAGTTTCGCAAAACCCTTTAAGGATCAAGGAGAACAGCATGTCGACTTCACTCGGCGACTGGCAAAGCGTTCCGGCACCGTCGGTTCAAACCCTCGAAGGGCGCTTCATCCGCTTGGAGAAACTTGACCCGGCGCGTCATGGCGACGGTTTGTGGAAGGCCCTGCAAGGCCCGGGTTCCGACCCGAAACTCTGGGACTTTTTGCCTTACGGTCCTTTCCCGGAGCGCAGCGCGTTCAACGATTGGCTGAACAATCATGCGGCCAATAGCGACCCGTATTTCTTCAGCGTGATCGACCGTGCCAGCGGCGATGTGCAGGGCATCCTCAGTTTGATGTCGATTGTCCCTTCACAAGGTCGGATCGAGATCGGCCATGTCACGTTCGGTGCGCCGATGCAGCGCTCGCCGAAAAGCACCGAAGCGGTTTATCTGCTTGCCAAAGAGTCGTTTGCCTTGGGTTACCGGCGTCTGGAGTGGAAGTGCAACAACGGCAACGCCCGCTCCAAGTACGCAGCCGAACGACTGGGGTTCAGTTTTGAAGGCGTGTTTCGCCAGCACATGGTGGTGAAGGGGCAGAACCGGGATACGGCGTGGTATTCGATTCTGGATTCGGAATGGCCGGCGATTGGGGCGGGGTTTGAGCGCTGGCAGTCCGATGAGAACCAGACGGATTCGGGGCAGGTGAAAACCCTGGCCGAGTGCCGCGGGTAAATCTTCGGCGCCTGGACTGACGCCTTCGCGCCCTGAGCCTTTCCGTCAACACGATGTGTGAACGCCACCTAACCTGTAGGAGCATGGCTTGCCCGCGAATGGCTTCACGCTAATCTTTGGGCAAGCACCGCAAGTTCTCGATCATCCTCGACAAACTGCCGAACCTGATAGGCCTGCAACTCGCGCCCAACGGTTTCTTGCAAGGCGCGGTGCTGACGCTGTTTCTGTGCCTGTGTTCAATCGTGACCTCCTCGCTGCCGCGCCGGCATCCTTGGCGTCCCCCACGGCCAACGCGAAGCGTCCCTGGCCCTAGGCATGCGTGAAACCGTGATCTTCTGGCGGGCCACCCTGCCCCAAGCTATGCGCACCATCCTCCAGCCGACCACCAACCAGTTCATCTCGATGCTCAAAGACTCGTCGCTGATCTCGGTGATGGGGGTTTGGGAGGTTATATTTTTGGCGCAATCATATGGACGTTCGAGCTATCGCTACATCGAGATGCTGACGACGGCGGCGGTGATTTATTGGGTGATGTCGATTGGTTTGGAGCTGATTCAGGCGCGGATGGAGCGGCATTACGGGAAGGCGTATCTGGGGCGTAATTGACTGCACTGCCGTCATCGCGAGCAAGCCAGCTCCCATAGCGGTTGGTACAGTATCAGTTCAAGTCGCGCCGAATCCGCACCACGCCCATCTTCAGTCCGAACGGTCTGAACACTGCATTCAGCGATCTCAGTGTCTGATTGCCCTCTCCATGCTCGATATGCACCAGCGTGCGCACCGATATTTTGCACATCCTTGCAAATTGGATCTGGTGCAGGCCGGTGACTTCCACTCGCAAGCGGCGCACGGCTTCACCTATTTCAGTTGTTCCCTGGGCAAGCCCTTCTTGAATGCTTTCGATGAGTACAGTTCGCTCGGCAACGGTCATGGTCATTTCAGGTCCCACTCTTTCAAACGCTGTTCCAGATTGTTCAAGGCTATTCGTGGGTGATTCATTGTTGCGGCGGGCAAACCGCTGGCCGTCAGAATGTCGGGGAGAGCCGCGAGGTGTTTGGCATCCTCGCGCAAGCGTTCAAAAAAGTCCGGCGCCCCGCTCAACGCGGCCAATGGGTCCTTGGGATCGGTAATGTCGGCCAATGCCTGACAGACACCACGCCAATCCACGTCGCCCGCTCTCTCCAGCTCTTTTGGCCACTTGGTGGTGCGTGTCACGCCTTCGTCGTCCATCACCATCGGCGCCAGGTCATAAATCGGCGCAAGACGAAACGAGGCTGCGTCGCGGATAATTGCGGTGTTGCGGCCATGGTTATCCGAGTTGCCTAGGATTTTATTGATCAAGTCCCGCCGCAGATAGTCAGCAACCAGATCCGGGATTTGGTCCGCCTGGCCCGCATCACGCCAAAGTCCCGCCAGCAGCCGGATAACCTCCATATGGTTCATGGCGCCTCCGGGAATCGTGACGTTCGCCAAGGAGTAGATCGACTCCACGGCGAATCGCTCGACACCCTGAGGGGTCACTTGCCGATCAAATCGCTGCATCCACAGGCTGGGTTTGGTCGCCTCTTCCAAAGCCAGGCCCTGTTCGGCCACCGTTTCGATACTCAGTTTTTGCAGCGCTTTGTAGTAGTGGTACTCGCTCCTGAGGATGTCCTGATCGGTCCTGGTTCCTTTATTGCGAGCGAATTTCACGAACCAATGCTGAACGACGTCTGAGTCTTCGAGTACCGCATCGGGGTACAAAAGTCCGGTCTTGTCTTCGGCCAACAACAACTTGGGTGCCTCGCCACCGGCGCCGGTTGCGCCGCCAATCGCAGCACCCTGTTCATAGGCGTACTCGAGAAATCGATTATCGCGACTGACGACCTCCTGGCGTTCAAACCCCATCAGCTCACTCGGGTCCAGGGCCTCGACAGATTCTTTTATCCGCATGTTGCCAATTGGCGCTGGCGTGCTTCGGGCCAGCAGGTAAAGGTCAGCACTGATCTCTGCAGGTTTGTCCCGACCTACGTGCGCCAGCAAGAATTTCCTGGCGGCACCGGCAGGTGCAATGTCATGCACAAATGCCGGCGCGTTGGATCGCTGGCCGTCCCATTCCAAGGGAAACCTGGCACTGACTGCCTTGGCGAAGGGACTGCCAATGCACTCGATGTTTTCGACGAGATAGGGCGTCAAGTAACCAAAGTTGCATCGGCTTTCGAAACCTTTCCCAGGGTCGTCGAAATCTAAGACCATGGCGTCGTGCCATTTCCCGGTCGCAAAGATTTGTAAGGTCAGATTGAACATGCCGATCACCTGCATTTAAATGCATATCTGAAAGATTTTTAACGCTGTGAATGCAATATAGTGCATTTAGCAACCCGCAGGGGCCCCATGGACTGCATTAAAATGCATATCCCGAATCATGGACCGATTAAAACTTCACAACACCTTCGGCCTGCGTCTGGCGCACCTGAATACTCTGGACAACGGCATGAGCCTGACGCCACGCCTGACCGCAGGCTGGAAGCACACGTAGCGACGTCAGCAGCTCGACGCGTCAGGCCTTCGTAGTCGGGGGAACCGCATTCAGTGTTGATGGCAGTTCGCTGGATCGAGACAGCCTGGTGCTGGAAGCCGGGCTGGATCTGGGCATTTCGGCGCGGCATTCGGTGGTGGTCGGTTACAGCGGGGAGATTGGGAGCAACAGCCGCAACCATGGGCTGATTGGGCAGTGGCAGATGAGTTTCTGAGTTTTCGCCAACGGACGCGTCCGGGATCGCTGTAAGGAAAGACGTCTGATGGCCGGGTGAATCCGGCCCCTGCCGAAACCCGCCCATTTTTCGGCTACAGACGACGTCTCCAAGCCTGTCAAAGCGCCCGGAAACGCCCGGCATCTTCAACCCGGATCAACTTTTAGAGTTTGGCCTCACTTCAAACGAGGCTGAACTCTATGATCGCTCAACATCAGTGCCGACCCCACCACCTCGCCTTGGCGATTGCGCTTGCCCTAGGCTGTATTGACTTTTCGTTCGCCCAGGAGATTTCGACGCAGGCTGATGCGTTGGTGGTCGAAACGGCGGATCCGCCCGTCGATGCGCTTGAAGCATTCATGAATAACCCCGACACCCGAAAAGCACCGATCACCAAGGCAGCGGAAGGAATTGATCGGACATTCGGTGACGAAAACGACCTGGTCATCGTGTCCGGGCGTGGAAGCATCGCCGGGTTCATCGACGGAGGCGCAGGTACCAATTTTCTGCAACTGGATACCGCCAGTGGTGGCAAGTTAGACGGTAGTCGTCGCTTCAACGGTTTGGAGATCAAACGCAGCACGTGGACCTCGAACGGTCCCGGCAATTTCGACACCGGCGTATGGGTGCGTCCCAAAGCAACGCTCATAAACGATGGACTGATCAACGGCGAGGCGTTCACCCAGGGAACGCTCGTCAACACTGGCACAATTGGCGCCGGAGTGACGGTGCAATCCGGCGGCACCCTGAATAACTCGGGGATCGTCCTGGGTAACGTCTCTATTGATGAAAAAGGCTTTTTTACCGGCAACGGTACCGTCGGTGCGCTGCAGGTCAGAGGAAAGCTAGCCGTCGATAAAATGCACGGCGCCCCGACGGTCAAGGGTGACTTGACCCTTTCCAACACGGCCGAATTAACCTACGAGGTTGATCCCGACCGTAACAGCGGGACGATAACCGTCGGTGGTACCGCGAGCCTGGGAGGTGCCACGCTCAAGATCGTCACCACAGCAAGCGACTACGCGACGCTCAGCGACCAGCGCATTCTTGTCGCCAAGCGGGTCGAAGGAGAATTTGGAAAAATCGTCAGCAACCTGGCTTTTCTAACGCCCAAATTCGATCACCAGAAAGAGCATGTCGATCTGATCTTTACTCGGAATGCCACGCCGTTCGAAAGCGCTGCGAACTCCAGCAGCGGAAAGGAATTAGGCAAAAGCATCATCGATCCGAACGATTTACCCCAGGCACATGCGCCTGCTGACAATACTTTTACCCACACCGAAACCCTGCATTCAGCGGTCGATACTGACCCGTCCGCTACGTCAATAACGATTGCAGAAATACCCCCGACAGTGACGCCACCCTCCACCGTCGCGGGTACGCCCATTTCAACTCGCACAACAATGGCCAATGCCGCGCACACGGTTCCGAAGCTTCGCATACCCAACAACGCCGCTGTCGCCGCCCTGCTGACGGCCGACAAACAAACGGCATCGCGCGCCATCGAGCAATTGGCTGCCAGCAACCACGCCAACCTCGCGAAAGCAACCCTCAACAGCGACAGCCCCATCAGCGCGACCATGCTCTCGGCCATGGGTCAGCTGGACAGCGCCGGCGGCGACAAAAGACCCGGCAATGCCCCACGTCTCGCCGCCGGCAGTGAAGCCAGCGGCAGGGTCTGGCTGCAGGCGCTAGGCCACGGAGGGACACTGGATCGCGATAACGACGCCCTGAAACATTCGACCCAAGGCCTGGTGCTGGGCGCGGATTGGGGCGGGGATCAGGCATGGCGCATCGGCGTGCTGGGCGGTAAATCCGAAACGCGCCTGGACAGTCGGGGTCTGGATGCCAATCTCGACAGCTGGCACCTGGGCGCCTATGCCCTGCGCCAGAACGGCCCCCTGTCCCTGCGACTCGGGGCGACCTACAGCAATCACGACGGCAACACCAAACGCCGGGTAGCGTTCAACGGTTTCAGCGACCACCCGGAAGGCCGTTTCGACGCCAACACCCAGCAAGCCTTCGCGCAAGTGGGTTACAACCTGGGCCGTGCCGACGGCAGCATCGAACCGTTCGCCAGCCTTGGCTATCAACGCTATCAGCGCGACGGCTACACCGAAAAAGGAGGCGCCGCAACGTTGAAGGTCCACGGCCAAACCCGGCGCAACGTCAACAGCACACTCGGCCTGCGACTGGCGATGTTCAATACCCTGGACAACGGCATGCAACTGACGCCGCGATTCAGTGCCGGCTGGAAACATACTTACGGTGATGTCTACAGCGATACGCGCCAACGACTGGTAACGGGTGGGAAAAATTACACCGTTTCCGGTGCGCCGCTGGATCGTGACAGCTTGCTGGTCGATGCAGGCCTGGACCTTGGCTTGTCAGCGAAACACACGTTGGGCGTTGGCCTTAACGGCGAAATTGGCACCGACAGCCGCAATCATGGCGTAATCGGCCAATGGCGAATGAGCTTCTAACCCCCCGACAAATCCCAGGCGAAAAAAAGGGGAGCACATGCTCCCCCGAGGTTAAAAGCGGTATATCGAGGCTGTTAACTCAGCCTTCGATCTCGATCAGGATTTCGCCCGGGTTCACTCGGTCGCCCTTGGCCACGTGGATGGCGGTGACTTTGCCGGCGATGGCCGATTGGACTTCGGTTTCCATCTTCATCGCTTCGGTGATCAGCACGGCCTGACCGGCTTTCACGGTGTCGCCTTCCTTGACCAGCACGTCGACGATGTTGCCCGGCATGGCGGTGCTGACGTGGCCCGGTGCAGTGGCTTGCTTGCGCTTGCTGCTGCCGCCGCTGACGAATTCGTTGAGCGGTTCGAACACCACTTCTTCCGGCATGCCGTCGATAGACAGGTAGAAGTGACGCTTGCCTTCAGCCTTGACGCCGACACCTGTGATGTCGACGCGGTAGGTTTCGCCGTGGACGTCGATGACGAACTCGGTCGGCACGCCTTCGCCACCCGCCGAGGTCACGCCGCCGGCTTCAGGAATCGGCAGCAGCACTTCTGGAGCCAGGGTGCCGGCGGCGCGTTCTTCGAGGAACTTGCGACCGATGTCCGGGAACATGGCGTAGGTCAGCACGTCTTCTTCAGACTTGGCCACCGTGCCAATTTCGGCACGCAGTTTGGTCATTTCCGGCTTGAGCAGGTCGGCTGGACGCACGTCGATCACTTCTTCGCTGCCGATGGCCTGGCGACGCAGTTTTTCGTTCACGGTGCCTGGCGCCTTGCCGTAGCCGCCCTGCAGGTAAAGCTTCACTTCGTTGGTGATGGTCTTGTAGCGCTCGCCGGCCAGCACGTTGAAGAACGCCTGGGTGCCGACGATCTGCGAAGTCGGGGTCACCAGCGGAGGGAAGCCGAGGTCTTCACGAACGCGCGGGATTTCGGCCAGCACTTCGGCCATGCGGTTCAGAGCGCCCTGCTCTTTCAACTGGTTGGCCAGGTTGGAAATCATCCCGCCCGGCACCTGATTGACTTGAACGCGGGTGTCGACGGCGGTGAATTCGCTTTCGAACTGGTGGTACTTCTTGCGCACAGCGTAGAAGTACAAGCCAATCTCTTGCAGCAGTTCCAGGTTCAGGCCGGTGTCGTACTCGCTGCCTTTAAGAGCGGCGACCATCGATTCGGTGCCCGGATGGCTGGTGCCCGAGGCGAAGCTGGAGATCGCGGTGTCGATGTGATCGGCGCCGTTCTCGATGGCCTTCAGTTGGCACATCGTTGCCATGCCAGCGGTATCGTGCGAGTGAATGAACACGGGCAGCGACTGCTCGGATTTCAACGCTTTGACCAGTTCACCGGTGGCGTACGGCGTCAGCAGGCCAGCCATGTCCTTGATGGCCACCGAGTCGCAACCCATGGCTTCCATTTGCCTGGCTTGCGCCACGAACGCCTCAATGGTGTGCACCGGGCTGGTGGTGTAAGCGATGGTGCCCTGGGCGTGTTTGCCAGCAGCTTTCACCGCTTCGATGGCGACTCGCAGGTTACGTACGTCGTTCATGGCGTCGAAGATGCGGAACACATCGATGCCGTTGACCGCAGCCTTGGCGACGAAAGCTCTGACCACGTCATCGCTGTAGTGGCGATAGCCCAGCAGGTTCTGGCCACGCAGGAGCATTTGCAGACGCGTGTTAGGCAATGCCGCGCGCAGTTGGCGCAGGCGCTCCCACGGGTCTTCTTTCAGGAAGCGTACGCAGGCGTCGAAGGTCGCGCCGCCCCAGCATTCCAGCGACCAGTAGCCGACTTTGTCGAGCTTGTCGCAGATCGGCAGCATGTCTTCGGTGCGCATGCGGGTCGCGAGCAGCGATTGGTGGGCGTCGCGCAGGATTGTGTCGGTTACGTGGATTTTCTTGCTCATTATTCTATTCCTCACAGGCCTGCGTGGGCGGCGATGGCGGCGGCGATGGCCAGGGCCAGCTCTTCGGGTTTGCGCTTGATCGAGTAGTTGGTCAGTTCAGGGTGGCTTTCAACGAAGCTGGTGTTGAACTGGCCGCTACGGAATTCCGGGTTACGCAGGATTTCCTGGTAGTACGCGGCGGTGGTCTTGACTCCCTGCAGACGCATGTCGTCCAGTGCGCGCAAGCCACGGTCCATCGCCTCTTCCCAGGTCAACGCCCATACCACCAGTTTCAGACACATGGAGTCGTAGTACGGCGGAATGGTGTAGCCGGTGTAGATCGCCGTGTCGGTGCGCACGCCAGGGCCGCCGGGTGCGTAATAACGGGTGATCTTGCCAAAGCTCGGCAGGAAGTTGTTTTTCGGGTCTTCGGCGTTGATCCGGAATTGCAGCGCGAAACCGCGGTGCTGGATGTCTTCCTGTTTTACCGAAAGCGGCAGGCCG
This sequence comes from Pseudomonas sp. HLT2-19-2, assembly GCF_054898005.1. Taxonomy (NCBI): domain Bacteria; kingdom Pseudomonadati; phylum Pseudomonadota; class Gammaproteobacteria; order Pseudomonadales; family Pseudomonadaceae; genus Pseudomonas; species Pseudomonas sp. HLT2-19-2. Next base: position 196,005 of record NZ_CM142712.1, read on the forward strand.
GACGCGATGCGGATCTGCTCGCGAACGATATCGATGCCGGTGATTTCTTCGGTGATGGTGTGTTCCACCTGCACCCGGGTGTTCATCTCCATGAAGTACACCTCGCCCTCGGCGAGCAGGAACTCCACGGTGCCGGCGTTCTCGTAACCCACGGCCTTGGCCGCACGCACCGACAGGTCGCCGATGTAGGCGCGCTGTTCCGGGGTCAGTTGCGGGCTCGGAGCGATTTCGATGAGCTTCTGGTTACGGCGCTGTATCGAGCAGTCACGCTCGAACAGGTGCACCACGTTCCCAAAGCTGTCACCGAGGATCTGCGCTTCGATGTGTTTCGGATTGACGATGCATTTTTCCAGGAACACTTCCGCGGAACCGAAGGCCTTGGTGGCTTCGGAGATCACGCGAGGGAAAGCCTGTTCGAGTTCTTCTCGGCTGTCGCAGCGCCGGATACCCCGGCCGCCACCACCGGAGGTGGCCTTGAGCATGACCGGATAACCGATGCGGTCGCCTTCAATCAAGGCTTCAGCGATGTCCGCGACGTTGCCTTCGGTCCCCGGGGTCACTGGCACGCCTGCCTTGATCATGCTGCGGCGCGCTTCGGTCTTGTCGCCCATGCGGCGAATCACTTCAGCCGATGGACCAATGAATTTGATACCACGTTCAGCGCAGATGTCTGCCAGCTCGGCGTTTTCCGAAAGGAAACCGTAGCCGGGATGCAAAGCATCACAACCGGTTTCCACCGCCAGATTCACCAGTTTACGCGCGTTCAGGTAACCAGCCAGTGGCTCGGCACCGATGCTGTGGGCCTCATCCGCACGCTTCACATGCAAGGCATGGCGGTCGGCGTCAGAATAGATCGCGACCGAGCGAATGCCCATCTCGGCGCAGGCACGCACGATTCGTACGGCAATCTCACCACGGTTGGCGATCAGGATTTTTTTTATCACTTGGAGGTTCCCTTGAGCCGGTGGTACCCACAACCTGTTAGACCAGGTCGACGCGTGACCAAATGTTTCGATTCAGTCGCAGCCCCACACTAGCCCTCACAAGGGATTAACAAAAATGAATAATAATTGGGTCAGCCATAAGTAAAGACTTATAGTTGACGCATTAGTCTGCAGCGAGAGCGCAAAAAAATGCGTAAGTCATTGATGCGTATGACATTGCGTCAATTACAGATTTTCAATGAAGTCTGTGATTTGAGGTCCTACAGCCGCGCAGCTGAAGAAATGTCTCTCACACAACCTGCCGTGAGCCTACAGATTCGTCAACTTGAGGAGCTGATTGGTCAACCGTTGTTCGATTACGTCGGCAAAAAGCTTTACATGACCGAGGCAGCCGAAGCCCTTCAGCGCGCCAGCCGGGATATTTTCGGACGCCTGGAAAACCTCGACATGCAGCTTTCAGACATGCAGGGATCGCTGCAAGGTCAGCTGAAACTGGCGGTCGAATCCAGCGCCAAGTATTTCGTGCCGCATCTGTTTGCCGCGTTCAAACGCCAGCATCCTGAAGTGAACCTGCACCTGACAGTGGTCAACCGCGGCCAAGTGATTCGACGCCTGTCGGACAACCGCGATGATTTGGTGATCATGTCGATGGTGCCGCAAGACATGGGGCTGGAGTTTCTGCCGTTTCTCAACAATCCAATTGTCGCCGTGGCGCCGCCGGATCACCCGCTGTCCCATATGGGGCCGCTGCGCTTGCAGGATCTTGAGCCCTACACCCTGCTACTGCGCGAACCGGGCTCCGGTACGCGGCTGGCTTGCGAGGAGTATTTCAAGGAGAAGCGCGTGCACTTCACTCAGACTCAGGAAGTGGCGTCGGCCGAAGCCCAGCGTGAATGCGTACTGGCGGGTCTGGGCTTGGCACTATTGACGCGCCACGCCCTGAACCTTGAGTTGGCGACCGGCGCACTCATAGAGCTGCCGATCGAAGAGCTGCCGCTGTACCGCAGCTGGTGCCTGGTGCAGGCCAAGGCGAAACGGCTGTCACCGGTGGCGCACGCGTTCCTTGCGTTTATTCGCAGCGAGCGGGTGCAGATCAGCGCGCTGGTTGAGCGCTTCGACGGGAAGTTGCCGATGCGGCCTGCCAGTAGTTGAGCTCCAGCTCGCCAGGAAAATCGCCGATCTCGGCCAGAAGCTGGCGGCGTTCGCAGCGATCTTCGATAGCGCGGCGAAATTCCATGCGGCGCTGGTCTTCCTGCTGACGACGGGTTCTGACGGCGCTGTTGCGTTCTTCGTAGGGCTGGGCCATTTCGAGTCTCCCAAGGCGATTACGGGAGTTACAGGATGGGCATTGGGGATGACGGTTTGGCGGCGGGCGGGTTACAGTGATGTGAATGTTGCTCTGTGGCGAGGGGATTTATCCCCTCGCCACAGGGTCCGTGTCGTCTTGAATCAATCGTCGAGGGCTTTTACTGACTTGGGCGACAGCCGCAAGCTGCGAAGGCTGCGCTTGACGCTCTTGAGGTGATTGACCAGGCTCGGCCCGCGCGCCATGGCCACGCCCATGGCCAATACGTCGATCACCACCAGGTGAGCGATCCGCGAGGTCAGCGGCGTATAGATCTCGGTGTCTTCGTGCACATCGATCGCCAGGTTGACGGTCGAAAGCTCAGCCAGCGGCGTCTGGCTCGGGCACAAGGTGATCAGCGAAGCGCCGCTTTCGCGCACCAGATTGGCGGTGATCAACAGGTCTTTGGAACGCCCGGACTGGGAAATACAGATCGCCACGTCGGTCGGTTTCAATGTGACCGCCGACATCGCCTGCATGTGCGGGTCGGAATACGCCGCCGCCGTCAGCAACAAACGGAAGAACTTGTGCTGAGCATCGGCCGCCACTGCACCCGAAGCACCAAAGCCATAAAACTCGACCCGTTGGGCCTGCGACATGAGCGACACAGCCCGCTGTAACTCCACCGGATCGAGCTTCTCGCGAACCTCCATCAGGGTGTGCAGCGTGGTGTCGAAGATTTTCAAGCTGTAGTCAGCGACCGAATCATCTTCATGGATCGCGAACTGCCCGAAGCTCGCGCCGGCAGCAAGACTCTGCGCCAGCTTCAGCTTCAAATCCTGGAAACCGGAACAACCGATGGCGCGGCAAAAGCGCACGATGGTCGGTTCGCTGATGCCCACGTTGTGGGCCAGGTCGGCCATGGAGCTGTGCATCACCGCCGCAGGATCAAGCAGCACGTGGTCGGCGACCTTGAGCTCCGACTTGCGTAAGAGGTGGCGTGACTGGGCGATGTGTTGCAGCAGATTCAAAGGGCTGGACTCTTTGTTATTGGCAGGTGCCGGGGATGTAGCGCGCTTGTAGTTATACTACAAGAATCGGCTTTTTGCCTGCTCAATGCGTAACTCGATGTCCCCATTTCACGCCACATGCGCTCCATGTAGCCCCTACAAGGGTTTCGCGTCCGCACGCAACAGCTCGGCCAGGTCATCGGCCTCGACCGGCCGGCTGATCAAATACCCCTGCACTTCATCGCAGTGCTCGGTTTTCAAAAACTCAAGCTGCTCCTGCCGCTCCACCCCTTCAGCCACTACTTTCAACGACAAGCCGTGCGCCATGGCAATGATCGCCCGGGTGATCGCCGCGTCCTCGCTGCCCTCCCCCAGACCGCGGATAAACGCCTGATCGATCTTCACGTAATCCACCGGGATGCGCTTGAGGTAGCTCAGGGACGAATACCCGGTGCCAAAGTCATCTATCGCCAACTTGACCCCCAAATCCCGCAATTGCTGGAAGGTCGCGATGATGTGCTCGACGCTGTCCAGCAACTGACTTTCGGTGAGTTCCAGCTCAAGGTTGTGCGGCGCCAGGCCGGTTTCTTCCAGCACTTGGCGGACAAGGCTGACCAGCTTGCCCTGACGCAGTTGATACACCGACAGATTGACCGACACCCGAATCGGCGCAAGCCCCTGGCGCTGCCACTCACAGGCTTGCCAGCAAGCCTGACGCAACACGAACTCGCCGATCGGGCCGATCAACCCCGTTTCCTCGGCCAGACCGATGAAGTCCCCTGGCGGCACCCGCCCCATGGTCGGGTGATCCCAGCGCACCAGCGCCTCGGCGGCATTCAGCCGGCCCGTGGCGAGGCACAGTTTCGGTTGGTAAAACACCATCAACTGCTTCTCTTCGATGGCTTTACGCAGCTGATTTTCCAGCTGCAAGCGCTCCAACGTACTGGCTTGCAGGCTGTCGGTGTAGAACTGGAAGTTACTTCCGCCCAGGTGCTTGGCGTGCTGCATGGCCATATTCGACTGACTGACCAGCGCGGAAATTTCTCGCGCGTTGTCCGGCAACATACTGATGCCCATGGACGCGCTGACCACCAACTCATGGCCATCGACAGTAATCGGCAAACGCAGCTTGGTCGACAGTCGGGTCGCCATCCGCACCAGACTCGACAGGTTGCCGTAGGCATTGAACAACACGGCAAATTCATCGCCGGATAAGCGAGCGATGGTGTCCGCCTCAGGCAACGCATTGACCAGCCGTCGGGCCATTTTCTGCAAGAGCTGGTCGGCGATTTCATGGCCAAGGCTGTCGTTGAGCAGCTTGAAACGATCCAGATTGATGTGCAGCAACGCCAGATTGCGGTGGCCGCCCTGGCGCACCCGCTGATGGGCCTCGCTTAGCCGTTCGCGGAACAGTGAACGATTAGCCAGCCCCGTCAATTCATCGTATTGAGTCAGGTAACGCATGCGCTCTTCGGATTCGCGGCGAGCCGATAGATCGGCGAAGAAGCCCACGATATGGCTCACATTTCCCCGAGCATCGCGCACAGCATTGAGTTGCAACCATTGCGGATACACCTCGCCATTCTTGCGGGTTTCTACCAGCTCGCCCTGCCAACTGCCGTGCTGCTCCAGTGCCTGATGAATCGCCGCGTAGTGCCGGCGGGCGTCGCGACTGCACGGCAACTCGACCGCGTTGCGTCCGATCATGTCTTCAATGTCGTAGCCGGTGACTCGGCTGAAGGCCTGATTGACCGCGATCAGCGCGTAATTCGGATCGAAAATCACGATACCTTCGCTGGCGGCCTCGAACACCGTCGCGGCCAATTGCCGCTGCTCTTCCAAGCCTTTGCTGACGCTGATGTCGCGACGGGTGCCGACCATGCGGATCACTCGGCCATTTTCCCCGCGCTCAACGGCCCGGCCACGGTCCTCGATCCAGACCCAATGGCCATCGCCGTGGCGCACGCGGTACTCGATTTGGTAGTCCTCGCTGCGGCCCTTCAAATGCTCGACCAGCGCGCGCTTGAGCGACGGCAAGTCATCGGGGTGCAAGCGCGGCTTGAGGTGGCGGAGCATCGCCGTTACGAGTTCCGGTTCCAGGCCGAACAGTTCCTGAAGGTGGGTGTGATGGACTTCGTCGGTTTGCAGGTTCCAGTCCCACAAGCCCAACTCACTGGCCTTCAACGCCAGCGCCAGACGCGCTTCACTCTTGCTCAGGGCCTGGTTGGCGGCGTCCAGCTCCAGGCTACGTTGGGCGACGCGGCTTTCCAGCTCGATCTGAATTTGCCGCAGTTCGTCTTCCGCGCGACGGCGCTGGTCGATTTCCTTGGCCAGCTTGTGATTGAGCTGGTCACTGCAACGTTGGGCCTGCTGCAAGTGCTCGATCAGTGCCTGATTCTGGAAGCGCCGCAACAGCCCGCTATCGATGAGCCGATTGACCTGCCAGGCGACCACACTTAGCGCGCCCAGTAAAATCAACCCGAACCAACCCCATCCCTCACCTTGTTCATCGCCGCCCCAGAACAGATAGCCGATGGCCGGCAACAAACAGGGCAAGGTAAAGGACAGAAACGCCGGCAGGTTGACCGCGTAGGCAACGCTGGCCGAAAGCGCCGCTGCGCCGATCAGGCCGAACACCCAGGCTTGCTGCATGAAATTGTCAGCGGGTACCAAGGCAATGCCGGCGCCGGCCAGGGTCAGGCCGGTCATGGCCGAGCCCAGCAAAAACATGCGGCGCCAGATCGGATGGGCTTGGCGGTTGGGTATCGCCGAATCAAAGGCTGCGACTTGAATCACCCGCAATGCCACCAGCGACAACAGCCACACCAGCCAGACGCTGACCAGGAAGTAGCGCTGCGGACTCCAAAGCAAGCCTGCGCAGACCAGACCATTGATCAACATGAACAACGTGGGCAGCAACGAGCCCTGATAAAGCAGACGCGTGCGTTCGACCGCCATTTCCATGGCGTACTGTTTGCGGATAACCCGGGGCTCCACGACGGGGCCCGACAGGTCGGTGCTGAGGGTCATAGGCAATGTTCTTGTTCTTATAATGATGAGCATGAGCCCGAAACGTCGACGGAGCATACACAAGCAAATGCCCGGACCAAACTGCCCGAGATCATAAAATCGACAAAAACTGCCCCCCTCCTTAGCCGCTGAAAAGGCTTGGAGCGAGCCCCGCCAACGCGTGCAGCCAGTGACCGACCGGTCGTCATCCGTGCTTCTTTCATCGGCTAATGCAAAGCTCGGTTTGCCCGGTGTGACGGCGCACCCTAGAATGCCCCGATGCGCGATGATCTCTCCCTTCTGCTGAACTCCCTCAACGATGCCCAACGCCAGGCCGTAGCTGCCTCCGTGGGTCGTCAGTTGGTCCTGGCCGGTGCTGGTTCCGGTAAAACCCGAGTGCTGGTGCACCGTATCGCCTGGTTGATCCAGGTCGAAAACGCCTCGCCCCACTCGATCCTGTCGGTGACCTTCACCAATAAGGCCGCTGCCGAGATGCGTCATCGCATCGAGCAGTTGATGGGTATCAACCCGGCCGGCATGTGGGTCGGTACCTTCCACGGCCTGGCGCACCGCTTGTTGCGGGCGCATTGGCAGGAAGCCGGCCTGAGCCAGACTTTCCAGATTCTCGACAGCGACGACCAGCAACGGCTGGTCAAGCGGGTGATCCGCGAGCTGGGTCTGGATGAACAACGCTGGCCGGCCCGTCAGGCCCAGTGGTTCATCAACGGGCAGAAAGACGAAGGTCTGCGCCCGCAGCACATTCAAGCCAGCGGTGATCTGTTCCTGGCGACCATGCGCAGCATTTACGAAGCCTACGAGGCCGCGTGCCTGCGCGCCGGCGTCATCGACTTCTCCGAACTGCTGCTGCGCGCCCTTGATTTGTGGCGCGATCATCCGGGTCTGCTGGCGCACTATCAAAAGCGCTTCCGGCACATTCTGGTGGACGAGTTCCAAGACACCAACGCCGTGCAGTACGCCTGGTTGCGTTTGCTGGCCAAGGGCGGCGACAGCTTGATGGTGGTCGGCGACGACGACCAGTCGATTTACGGCTGGCGTGGCGCGAAAATCGAGAACATTTATCAGTACTCCGACGACTTCCCGGACGCCGAAACCATTCGTCTGGAGCAGAACTACCGCTCCACCGCCGGCATCCTCAAGGCCGCCAACGCCCTGATCGCCAACAACACCGGACGTATGGGCAAAGAGCTGTGGACCGATGGCGGTGAAGGCGAAGCGATCAACCTGTACGCTGCGTTCAACGAACACGATGAAGCACGCTACGTGGTGGAAACCATCGAAAGTGCGCTCAAAACCGGCTTGGCCCGCAGCGATATTGCGATTTTGTACCGCTCCAACGCCCAATCCCGCGTTTTGGAAGAAGCCTTGCTACGCGAGCGCATTCCGTACCGCATCTATGGCGGTCAGCGCTTCTTCGAGCGGGCAGAAATCAAGAACGCCATGGCTTACCTGCGTTTGCTCGAAGGTCGTGGCAACGATGCAGCGCTGGAGCGGGTGATCAACGTTCCGGCCCGTGGTATCGGTGAGAAAACCGTCGAAGCGATTCGCGACCATGCCCGTCACAGCGATGTGTCGATGTGGGAAGCCATGCGCCTGCTGGTGGCCAACAAGGGCCTGACCGGTCGCGCGGCCGGCGCGCTCGGGGCGTTTATCGAGCTGATCGAGAACCTCGCCGCCAAGTGCATGGACATGCCGCTGCACCTGATGACCCAGACCGTCATCGAGCAATCGGGGCTGATTGCCTATCACGAAGCGGAAAAAGGCGAAAAAGGCCAGGCACGGGTAGAAAACCTTGAGGAACTGGTCAGCGCCGCACGCAACTTCGAAAATGCTGAAGAAGACGAAGATCTGACGCCATTGGCGGCGTTCCTCGGTCATGCGTCGCTGGAGGCCGGGGATACTCAGGCCGACGAGCACGAAGACAGCATTCAGTTAATGACCTTGCACAGCGCCAAGGGCCTGGAATTCCCTTACGTATTCCTGGTGGGCATGGAAGAAGGCCTGTTCCCGCACAAGATGAGCCTTGAAGAGCCGGGGCGTCTTGAAGAAGAGCGCCGTCTGGCCTACGTCGGCATCACCCGGGCCATGCAGAACCTGGTGATGACCTATGCTGAAACCCGACGCCTGTACGGCAGCGAGACCTACAACAAGGTGTCGCGTTTCGTACGTGAAGTGCCGAAAGGCCTGATCCAGGAAGTGCGGCTGTCCAACAGCGTCAGCCGTCCTTTCGGTGGTGGTCAGCAGCAAAGTTCCAGCAGCCTGTTTGGCGGCAGCGAGATTCCGGACACCGGGTTCAGCCTCGGCCAAGCGGTACGGCATTCGGTGTTTGGTGATGGCGTGATCCTGAATTTCGAAGGCGCCGGTGCTCAGGCGCGGGTGCAAGTGAACTTCGGTGAAGGCAGCAAGTGGCTGATGCTCGGTTACGCCAAGCTGGAAGCGATCTAAAGCCCGCCAGAGGGCTTATGTGGGAGCGAGCAGGCTCGCTCCCACAGCGTTCATCCGACCGGACACCCTTCCTACAGAACTTATCCACTCGTCCTACAGACCAAAGTTAACAGGCCTTATTGCGCTGACTGAAGCTGAACGCAACCTGTCAGGCAAAAGCCCGAAACACTCTGCCGCTAGCCAGTAACACTTCAGCTGTGCAACATGGCGCGCGTGCCTTCCACAAATGGGAATTCCCTTTATGAAACGTTTTCTTAGCATCGCCATGGCGTTGTGCATTGGCCTGACGATGAGCCTCGACGCCAATGCCGCCAAGCGCTTTGGTGGCGGCAAGAGCTCCGGCGCTGCGCCGACTCACCAGACCAGCCAAATGGCTCCTTCTTCTGCCGCAGGTGGCGCTGCTGCTACTGCCGGCGCGGCCGGTGCCGCGGGCGCTGCCGCCAAGGCCGGCGGTGCTTCGCGCTGGCTCGGCCCTCTGGCCGGTATCGCTGCCGGTGGCCTGCTGGCCTCCATGTTCATGGGCGGCGGCTTCCAGGGCATGCAGATCTTTGACATCCTGATCATGGCCGTCATCGCCTTCCTGGTCTTCCGGTTCATCGCCGCTCGTCGTCGCAAGCAACAGGAGCATCTGTCTCCAGCTGGCGCGCCGATGCAGCGTGAAGTGTTCGAACAAAAGCCTGCAGGCGGTTCGATCTTCGGCGGCTCGGCAGCACCTGTTGCCGCTCGTCCGGTGATCAATGCTCCGGCCTGGTTCAATGAAAAGAACTTCATTGAAGCGGCCCGCAACCACTTCCAGTCCCTGCAACAGCATTGGGACGCCAATGAAATGGACAAGATCTCCGAGTTCGTGACCCCACAGCTGCTGGAGTTCCTCAAGCGCGAACGTGCCGATCTGGGCGAAGGTTTCCAGTCCACCTACATTGATAACCTCAATGTACAACTGGACGGCGTGGATGATCGTGCCGACAAGACCATCGCCACCCTGACCTTCAGCGGTGTGTCGAAGACCTCGCGTTTCGACCAGGGCGAAGTGTTCAGCGAAAGCTGGAACATGGAACGTCCGCAGGGCGAGAACCAGCCTTGGCTGGTCGCCGGTATCCGCCAGAACGGCTGATCCCTTCTGCGTTAAGCATGCTGTAATGAAAACCCCAGCCTCGGCTGGGGTTTTCTATTTCGCGGTTGCATCTATAGCGAGCTACTGTATAAACCGCCCCAACTAAACCGCGCCATCAAGCAAGAGGATCCCGGACGTGGAAGAAATCATCGAACAACTGCGTGAAGCCAACGAACCGGTACCGGTCCCCTTGGAGTTGCCTGACGAAGATCAATTGGTGGAAATCGAAGAACAACTGTTCATCGATATTCCGTTTGTCTTCAGAGAATTTTTGCTGACCGTCAGCGACGTCGTCTACGGCAGCCTGGAGCCGGTGACCGTTACCGACCCACAATCCCACACCTACCTGCCGGACGTTGCCGCCAACGCCTGGGATGCGGGTGTCGATCGCAGCATGATTCCGATCTGCCAGGACGGTGACAACTACTACCTGGTCGAAGAAGACGGCACCGTGGTGCTGTGGCAGGCCGAAGAAGAACTGATTGCCGAAGAAACCTGGGAATCGGTGTGGCACTGGGCGCGGGACGTCTGGCTGGAAAGCTGATCTGCCTGACACCCTGCGTGGTCAATTCCCGGACGAATCCTTGTGGTTGTCCAGGGTTTCCAGCAAGGCCACCTGCATGCGCGTATGAACGCGGATGAACCAGCGCCAGAGCAGCGCCGCTACAGCGGCCGCTACTACGACGATCAGCACCAGCAACTTGTTGGTCGGCAGAATACTGGCCGACAAGGCTGCCAGCAGCAGGAAAATCACCAGCAGCGAGAGGATCGGGATCACTTCGGCGATCACCCGGCGCACTCGCTGCGTGTGGCGGCCGGCCATCTCCGGCTTCACACCCATCTCCGCCAACAGCATCGAGAGCGCCTTGAGCTTACGATAGGCGGCGATCAGGAACGGTAGCGACAACAGCAACGCCCCACCCCAGATCAACGCTTTCTGCCAGCTCGGATCGCTGATCCACTCTTGCAAGTAAGCAGACATGCGTTCGGCGAAGAAGGCGCCTGAGAAGAAGATCGCAATCACCAGTGCCAGATTGACCCCCACTTGCAACAGAATCCGCCGAATCATCGATGCCAGCAGCGCGCCCTCGCCCTGAGGCTGGATGCTGCGCAGCCATTCACCGTACATCCCCAATACCCTGCCCAGTCGCTGCGGCATCACCGCGGCAAGCTTGATCGACAGCGGATCAGCCGCGCGGATCAGGTAGGGCGTCAGCAACGTGGTGATCACCGAGACAGCAACGGCGACCGGGTAGAGGAAGTTGCTGGTGACCTGCAGCGTCATGCCCAGCGCGGCGATGATGAAAGAAAATTCGCCAATCTGCGAAAGACCCATTCCGACTCGAAGTGAGGTGCGTCCATCATTGCCAGCGATAAAGGCGCCCAGGCCGCAAGACAACATCTTGCCCAGCACCACGGCCACGGTGATCACCGCAATCGGCCACGCATATTGCAGCAGGATCATCGGATCGAGCATCAACCCGATGGCGACAAAAAAGATCGCACTGAACAGGTCGCGAACCGGTTCGATCAAGCGCTCGATTTTCAGCAATTGCCGGGATTCAGCCATGATCGCGCCAATCAGGAAGGCGCCGAGTACCATGCTGTACTCAAGTTTGACCACCAGCAAACAGAAGCCGAAACACAGGCCCAACACAGTGATCAGCAGCATTTCATTGCTGTCGAACTTCGCCACGTAGGCTAGTAATCGCGGTACCAGCAGGATGCCGATGACCAGTGCGACGATCATGAACAGCGAGAGCTTGCCGACCGTGGAAAACACTTCGCCGGAACTGACCGTGCCGCTGACCGCGATGCTCGATAGCAAAGCGATGATGCCGATCCCAAGGATATCCTCGACGATCAGCACGCCGAAGATCAGCTGCGCAAAACGTTCGTTCTTCATCTTCAGGTCGTTGAGCGCCTTGACGATGATGGTGGTTGAGGAAATCGCCAGGATCGCGCCAAGGAACAATGAGTCCATGGTGTTCCAGTCGAACCAGCGGCCGATCTCGTAGCCGATCCAGATCATCAACACGATTTCCAGAAACGCGGCGATGAACGCCGTGGCGCCGACCTTGAACAGCTTGCGCAGGCTGAACTCCAGGCCCAGGCAGAACATCAGGAAAATCACCCCGAGTTCGGCGAGTGTCTTGATCGTTTCTTCATCGTGAATCAGGCTGAACGGCGGGGTGTGCGGGCCGATGATGAATCCGGCGACGATGTAGCCGAGCACCACCGGTTGTTTGAAGCGATGAAACAGCACGGTCACCACACCCGCGATCAACATGATCACTGCCAAATCTTGAATAAAACTGATGGCGTGCATGGTGTGGGGTTCCTTGGGTGACATTGCTCAAACGACAGACGTGGGAAAGGTCTGATAGAGCAGAGTAAAAATCCGCGTTACGAGTGGGAATTGCCCTTGAGGCGGGCTTTTGAAGGGTAACACCGCGACTTCCGGCAGAAAGACGGTGCAATATATGGAAACAGATCGATCCGAGCGTGACGGCAGCCACCCGCCCGGCGTCCCGATAACTGTTGGTATGGAAAAGCTGACGAGGCCCCCGCAGAGGTGCCGCCCTCCCGAAATTCTGCCTTGAACCGTGAGAACGCTATGGAACCCGGAAACGCACAACTGTCGATGACGGTATTGATGACCCCCGACATGGCCAACTTCTCTGGCAATGTCCACGGCGGTACCTTGCTCAAATACCTCGACGAAGTGGCCTACGCCTGCGCCAGCCGTTATGCCGGCCGCTACGTGGTGACCCTGTCGGTGGACCAAGTGATTTTCCGCGAGCCGATTCATGTCGGCGAACTGGTGACCTTTCTGGCCTCGGTCAATTACACCGGCAACACCTCCATGGAGGTGGGCATCAAGGTGGTGACCGAGAACATCCGTGAGCGCTCAGTGCGCCACACCAACAGCTGCTTCTTCACCATGGTCGCCGTAGATGACGACCGCAAACCGGCGGTTGTCCCACCACTGCAACCGCAGAACAGCGAAGACAAGCGCCGCTTCATGCAGGCCCAGCAACGTCGACAGATTCGTCAGGAACTGGAAAAGCGTTATCAGGAAATCAAGGACGACGCCTGATAGGGCAAAGGCCGCAGCCTCTGCAGAGGCTGCGGTTTTTTCTGCCTGCGACGCCGTTACAAGCTAGATCGCCGTCGCCTCGAACCGCACCCGTGGATGGGCAATCCGGTCCTGAGCCCGCACCAATTCCAGCTCATAGCTGGCGCAGGCCTGGGTTTCCAGCAGCACTTCATGCACCGCCGACGCTGCAAATTCGAAAGCCGCCGCCAGGCTATCGCCCAACAGCACGCGAGCCAGAAACAGCCCGGATGTCAGATCGCCAACGCCCACTGGCTGACGCGGAAATGCCAGCATGGGACGACGCAAATGCCAGCTGCCTTCGGCCGTGACCAGCAGCATCTCAAAAACATCCGCCGGCTTACCGGGATAGTCCAGATGCTTGACCAACACAGCCTTTGGACCGCGCGCCAGCAACGCTCGCGCCATGGCCAGGCAATCGAACAACGATTGCGGTCTGCGCCCCGAAAAGCTGTCCAGTTCCAGCTGGTTCGGGCACATGAAGTCCGCCACCGCAGCCGCTTCCTCCAGCAGGAAATCGCTGACTTCCGCGGGCACGCTGCAACCCTTCTCCGGGTGGCCCATCACCGGGTCACACAGATACAGCGCCTTGGGATTCATCGACTTGATCCGCGCCACACCCGTCAGGATCGCCCGGCCCTGGGCCGCACTGCCGAGATACCCGGACAATACGGCGTCGCAGTTGCCCAGCTCGCCAATCGCCGCGATGCCTTCGACCAGCTCGGGAATCTGATGCGGCGTCAGCACTTCACCGGCCCACTGGCCGTACTGGGTGTGGTTGGAGAACTGCACGGTATTGAGCGGCCAGACATTCACCCCGACCCGCTGCATCGGGAAAACCGCGGCGCTGTTGCCAGCGTGGCCGAACACCACGTGGGACTGGATGGCGAGCAGATGGGGCGTACGTTTCATGCGGTGAGTTTTCCGTAAAACGATTGAAATTCAAGCCGCGCAGTATGCGACTAAACGCAGCCTGTACGACAGACCGGCGACGCAGTTAAGCTGACACTATCTAGTTGGAGCAACTTGTTCATGCTGACCCTTGGAAATATCTTAGTGCTGATGCTGCTTGCCACCGGTGGCGCGTGGTTGTGGCACAACCATGGCCTGCGAGAGCGTGCGCTGGAGCGGGTCACGCAGCATTGCGCAAAGCTTGGAATCGAGCTGCTGGACGGCAACGTGGCCTTGAAAAAGATCGCGTTCATCAAAGACGCCAACGACCGGCGGCGTCTCGCCCGTGTGTATAACTTCGAATTCACCGTGACCGGTGAAACCCGTCACAACGGCACCATCACCCAGTTCGGCGCCCACAGTGCGCAGATTGAGCTCGCGCCCTACCCGATGCCGTTCGACGACACGCCTGCGGTGGGCGACATCGTGAAGCCGCGCGCTGAAGTGATCGAGCTGAGCCAGTGGCGGCAAGAACACACTAAATGGCGTCCATGATTTGAGTCGGGCTCAATCGGCAGTTGGCTAGATCTCTCTGCAATGAATCAATATCCTGCGGTTCACTGAAAATCAGCTCGATACGCGAATCACGCCGCCATTCGCTGGGCTGCCAGTCCAGCACCGAGTTTTCCAGTGCATTCGCCGAAACCCAACCGTCGACACTGTGGATAACCAGCTTCGCCCGCCGCCAGACACGGCTTTCAAGCCACTGGCCAACGCGCGCCGCATCGAATGTCTGACTCGGATGCCAACGCCAGCCGACGCTCCAGCCACCCTCCTGTTCCTGACTCAAGCAAATTGGCAGCGCCGGATCCGTCCAGATGGCCGGCATCTGCGCCAATCCTTTGGGTGCGATGAAGTTATCCACACCCGCCACAGCCTGAGCCCCAAGCCCCGGTAATTTGCTCAACGGCAAGAGGGCTTGCTGCGTCCAATACAGAGGGCGAGAAGGCAGCTGCGCGGCGATTCGCTCGCGATCATTGACGTCGAGACCTTCCGCTTTGTTCAGCAACAACAAACCAGCACTGCTCAACGCCTCTTGTTGCGCCTCGGGCAGTGGTTTGCCAGCGGCAAGTGCTTGGGCATCCAATACCAGCACACAAGGCTGAATTACCAGCACGCCATGCCACGGCGCCTCACTCAACTGCCTGAGCAACTGCGCCGGATGACCCAGCCCGGAAGGTTCGATGAATAGCCGATCCGGGCGCGCCTTGCGCAGCAAACGCCCGAGACCGATCTGAAAAGGTGCACCGTTGACGCAACACAAACAGCCGCCGGCCACTTCACCCAGTGCGATACCATCGGCGTCCTGGGTCAGCAACGCAGCGTCGAGGCCGATCTGGCCGAACTCGTTGATCAGCACTGCCCAACGCTCACCGACCGGCCGCTGCATTAGCAGATTCTTGATCAAGCTGGTCTTGCCGGCACCCAACGGGCCAGCAATGACGTGAGTCGGAATATTCTGCAACATGGTCGAAGTTTTCTGAGGAGGTAGTGGATGCGGTTGATGGGATTGTCGTTGCTCCTGGCGCTCGCTTCAGGTGAGGCGCTGGCCCAGGCCTGCGTGGTACATAGCACGGCTGCGCGACTCGACGTGAAAGTCTGCCAGCAGAACCGCAACATCCCGGAAAAACTGTTCGCCGATGGTTTCTGCCTGCCGAACCTTCCGGGACAGAAAGTCGAGGTGCAGTACGTTGATCAATGCCCCACCGGCGCATTCGGCGTGTGCAGCAACGCCCAAGTCGCCAATATGCCTTACCGGCAGGATATTCACTATTACGGCGTCGCCACGGATGCAGCGTATTTAAAGCCGTTTTGCGAAGCCCAGAGCCAGGGAACCTGGCTCAAGCCTTGAAGCGTTAGCCTAGCCAGTCGAGCGTCAGTATCAACCGCCGCTCACCGGACGCAAGCTGTGGCGACCGGTGAATAAGGCCAAAGCCTTCGTTGCCGTGCCATTTCTCGCCTTTGAGCAGCGCGACGTCGCCGCTGGCGATCTGCTCGATCAGCGGACCGTCCTGAGGCTCGGCCTCGGGCTTGCTCAATTGACGGCGGTCCATCACGCCTTCTTTCAACCACTGACTGCCAATCCCGGCGTAGGTGGTTATTAACCGTACCGGCACGTGATCGACGTGGAAGCGCGGGCACATGGCCTTGTCCAGGACCCGCAGGCGCAGGCCGATACGCTTGGCGCCCAGCAAACAGGCGAAAGCACTGACCAACCAGGAGACGTCGGCGACGAAACCCTCGTAACCTTCGAGATCGCTGAAACCCGAGGCCAATCCGTGAAGATTGGGTTCGGTGTCATCACTGGGCAGGTCCAGAACCAGCGACTCGGCCAACGGCTCGTTCAGGGACAGCAGCAAACTCCCGAAATCAAAAATGTGTGCCGGCAGTTGGCGCTGCCAAACGGCGAGATTTATGCCGTCATCCAATATTCGGGTGAGTGCTTGCGGCGTCTCACCTTGAACCTGATGAATGATCGGCCGCGGTGTCAGGCGGGGTGCCAACATCAGGCTGCCGCCTCTTCATGCCACGGGCCGAATGGATCTGGCAGTAATCGCCAGCCCTCGACACCCAACGCCATTTCATCATCGGTCAGCAGGCAGTTGTCGAGTTCGGCAGTGAGTTGCGCGAAGTCGATGTTCTGGCCGATGAACACCAGTTCCTGACGGCAATCGCCGGTGGCTGCGGTCCAGTTTTCCATGATCCCGGCCGTGCTTTCTTCGTCCTGCGGCCACTGCGATTTCGGCACGAAACGCCACCAGCGTCCGGCGAATCCATGGCGCATCAAACCGCCGGCCTGGGACCAGCTAGCGGCGTCCATGTGTTTGCTGGCCAGCCAGAAAAACCCTTTGGAACGCAGCAGTTTGCCGTTCACCCACGGGCGATCGATAAAACTGAAAAAGCGCTGAGGATGAAACGGTCGGCGTGCTCGGTAGGCCGTCGAAGCGATGCCGTATTCGTCGGTTTCGGGCACATGTTCGCCACGTAATTCCTGTAACCAGCCCGGCGCCTGAGCGGCCTTGTCGAAATCGAAACGACCGGTATTCAGGATTTTCTCCAAGGGAATCTCGCCCATGACCATCGGGATGATTTCTGCCTGGGCATTGAGCCGCTCAAGGATCGCGATCAGCTCCTGGCGTTCACTGCTACTGATCAAGTCGATTTTGCTGATCAGAATCACGTCGGCGAATTCGATCTGCTCGATCAACAGGTCGGTGATCGAGCGTTCGTCCTCCTCGCCCAGCGTTTCGCCACGAGAAGCGAGGCTTTCGGCGGCCTGATAGTCGAGCAGAAAATTCATGCCATCAACTACCGTGACCATGGTGTCGAGCCGGGCGATGTCAGCCAGACTCTGCCCTTCTTCATCCCGGAAGGTGAAGGTTTCCGCCACGGGAAGCGGCTCGGAAATGCCGGTGGATTCGATCAACAAATAATCAAAGCGACCCTCCTTGGCAAGTTTGCTCACCTCTTCCAGCAAGTCTTCGCGCAAGGTGCAGCAGATGCAGCCATTGCTCATCTCCACCAGTTTTTCTTGCGCACGATTCAGGGTGACATTGCGCTGGACTTCACCGCCATCAATGTTGATTTCGCTCATATCATTGACGATCACAGCGACGCGCAGGTTGTCGCGATTGCGCAGCACGTAGTTGAGAAGCGTGCTTTTGCCAGCGCCGAGAAAGCCCGACAGGACGGTCACGGGGAGACGATTGGGCATCAGGTATTCCTCACAGAGATGCCCGGTCGCAGTGTCGGGCTTAACTTGATGTTATAGTATAACAACACAATCAAGCCACTCTCCTCTTGCCCACGATGACAAAGGGCTCGATGTTCAAGCCCGTCCGCGCCGTGAGAAATCCTATGCGTGTAGCCCTGAAAATAACGCTGATGAGCGTTTCGCTGCTGGTCGCCGTTGACGCCTGGGCGCAAATCCCGAGCCTGGCCAAATGCACCCGAAGCGCCAATCTGCTGGCCTGCGTGGATGGCGACGGCAACGCCTACAGCGTCAACACCGTCGGTAGTACGATCTATTTGCGGGGCTTCGAAGCGGCCGGAAAGCGCCACTGGGCGCAGACCAACAGTCGCTATGGACAACTCACGTTTTTCACTGGGCTCGCTTCCGATGGCGAAGCCTGGGTCGGCTACAACCGCCGCGTCGGCTGGACCACCATCAATCGGTTTTCCAGTTCTGGTGGCAGCAGTGGCAAGTTCACTTGTAGCCGAATTGCAGGGTGTTAGGTCTGGGACTTTTTCTGCTCCTGCAGCCAAGCGATGTAAGTGTTCACCGGCGGATTTTTCTGGAAGTAGCGCTGTAATCCTTCGAACAAACCATCGGCTACGGCCTGCTGGTGGCGCGATGGTCGCGTTCATCGACATGTCGAGAATCACCCCGGCGGTATCGAGTCCTTGTCTTTGAGTTGAGCAGGTTGGTGTCACCTAGCAGGTCCGCGCCGTTATCCCGTTGCGCCATGAAGCGCGCCGTGGCGGAAGTCGCTCCACCTTCAGATTAAGTACCAGTCGATGGCCTTGGCCGTCCTGCGGTGGCAGCAAAAAACTGGCGAGCTGCACCGGACCGCTGAGGTCGAGGACGATCCGCGTATCACCCTGACCAAATTGCCGGGAACGGATCGAGCGAATCACCGTGTTGCTAAGCGCCAACTGACTGAGGTTGCCATTCAGATTGGCGCCACTCACATCGATGATCAGCCGTTCGGGGGCGCTCAGGGAAAACGCCTGATGAAAGCCCGTTCATAAAAAAGGCATGGTTGATTTTAATGTAATAACATAACATATTGAATCGACTCCCACGATGGACCTGCCCATGAATGCGCTGATTCTGCCGGATATTGCCGCGCAGGCCTCACGCCAAGCCCTGCCACTCGATTGGGTGGGCATGTGCGGCATTGCTCTTCCTGTTTTATTCGATGGCCAACGACTGAGTGCAAAGGCCGACGCGGGCGTCAGCCTTGATGATGGAGAGGCGCGCGGGATTCATATGTCGCGGCTGTATTTGACGCTGGAAATGCTTGAGCAAGAAAACCTGACGCCCGTCTTGTTGCGGCGAGTTTTGCAAAGCTTTCTCAACACTCATGAAGGACTGTCCACTAGCGCGTACTTAAAAATTCACACCGATTTACTGCTCAAAAGACCGGCGCTAATCAGTCCATTGGCCGGCTGGAAAACGTATCCAGTGAGCATCGAAGCACGTTTGAAAAACGCGATGTTCCACGTGGAACTAAAAATCGACGTGCCTTATTCCTCGACCTGCCCGTGTTCAGCGGCGCTTTCCCGACAGTTGATTCAGCAGCAGTTTGTCGACGACTTCGCCAACCAGCCGCTGCAACACGCCGATGTATTGGCTTGGCTCGGCTCTACAAAAGGCATCATCGCAACGCCTCACAGCCAACGGAGCAATGCGAAATTACGGCTTCGACTGGATGACTATCTGGATGACTTGCCGTTGATCGCAATCATCAACGACGCCGAAGCGGCCCTCGGCACCGCCGTACAAACCGCCGTAAAACGCGCCGACGAACAAGCCTTCGCCCTGGCAAACGGTCAGAACCTGATGTTCTGCGAAGACGCCGCACGACGTCTGAACCTGGCCCTCAAACGCTCCCCCGGCATCAACGCCTTCCACATACGAGTCATCCACGCCGAAAGCCTCCACGCACACGACGCGGTCGCCGAAACCCGCTGGAATTGGGAGGCCGCATGATTCATTGCCAAAGCTTACGATGGGGCGCGCCGGGGCAACCGCTCACGCCACCCGTAGATTTTGAATTACCCAAGGGCAGCCTGACCGCTGTTATAGGTGCGAATGGCTCCGGTAAAAGCAGCCTGCTGAAAGTTATCGCGGGTTTACAAAAACCGCTGATCGGCAAAGTCGTACTGGATGTTCCACGCAAGGGCGGCCTCTCGTTCCTTCCACAGCAACAACACCTGGATCGCCAATTTCCCATCAGCTTACAAGAGCTAGTGGCCGCCGGTTTCTGGGGCAGCACGCAGTCTGCAGAAATACGCAGCCAACGCCTCAAAGCCGTGCTGGCAAGCTGGTGTTTGACCGGTCTGGAGCAGCGCCCATTGATGGCCTTGTCCGGCGGCGAATTACAGCGTGCCCTGCTCGCCCGTTTGAGTCTCGCGCGAGCGCCATTGCTGTTGCTCGACGAACCCCACGCCGCCCTCGACGAACTCGGTCAGGTGCTGCTTTGGAAACACATCCACGCCTGGCATGCAGAAGGCCAGACTCTGGTGATCGTGTGTCATGACCTGGCCGCCGTTCGCCAACACATTCCTCAAACGTTGCTGATCAAAAGCACCGGCTGCGTCCTCGGATCGAGCATTGATCTGATCCATCAACAACCGCAAGCGCGGGTGGCCTGATGCTCGCTGCCGTTCATCTTTGGCAACCGTTCCACGAGTTCGTGTTCATGCGCCGAGCGCTTCTTGGTGGATTGGTCCTGGCGTGCAGCACGGCACCGCTCGGTGTGTTTCTGATCCTGCGACGCATGAGCCTGATCGGTGACGCGGTGGCGCACGGTATCTTGCCCGGCGCTGCATTGGGCTTTTGGTTCGCAGGTTTGAGTCTGCCCGCGCTGACCATCGGCGGGCTCGGCGCAGGCCTCAGCATGGCCGGACTCGCCGCCTGGATCACCCGGCGAACCGGCCTGCGGGAAGACGCTAGCCTCGCCGCGATCTACCCGATTTCACTGGCCAGCGGCGTGCTGATCCTCGGCATCGCCGGCAAACGCCTGGACCTGATGCACCTGTTGTTTGGCTCGGCGCTGGCGGTCGATGGCCCGACGTTGACAGGCATGCTCTGGGTCTCCGGCTTCAGCCTGATCGCCATGGCATTCATCTACAAACCCCTATTGCTGGACACCCTCGACCCACTCTTTCTACAAACCGTCAGCCGCCTCGGACCACTGGCCCACAGTGTGTTTCTGATGTTGGTGGTGCTGAACCTGGTGATCGGTTTCCAGGCCATTGGCGCGCTGATGGTGGTCGGCTTGATGATGTTGCCCGCCGCCGCGTCGCGCTTCTGGAGTCGTCGCTTGCCGATGTTAATGGCCATCGCCGCCCTGCTCGGCTGCCTCTCGGTGTGGGTCGGCTTATTGCTGTCGTTCTACTACTCGCTGCCCAGTGGCCCGGCGATCGTGCTGGTGGCCGGCGGTTTGTATCTGCTGTCCGTGGTGTTCGGACCGGTGCACGGTTTACTGCGCCGCCCGCCTTTGCTCACATCCCAATGAGGTGTTACCCGATGCGCGCTTTACTCGTGCTGTTCAGTTTGATGCTGTCGATGTCGCTGTCTGCTGCGGAAAAACTTCAGGTAGTCACCAGTTTCAGTATCCTCGCCGACATGACCCATCAAGTCGGCGGCGACCATATCCAGATCACCAACATGGTCGGCCCGGACGCCGATGCTCACACTTACGAGCCGACGCCTGACGACGCCAAGGCGTTGCTTAAAGCCAAACTCATCATCAAAAACGGCCTGGGTTTCGAGCCATGGCTGGACCGTCTGGTGACGAGCACCGAGACCAAAGCGCCTGTGATCAGCGCGAGTCACGGCGTCATCCCGCGCTCCCTGGATGAGGGCGGCGAGAGGGTTCCCGACCCACACGCCTGGCACAACCTGGCGAACACTGAGCTGTACATCAGCAACATCACCAAGACACTGATCGCCGCCGACCCGGCCAACAAAGCCAACTATGAACGCAACAGTCAGGCCTACCTGAAACAGATCTACGCGCTACTTGCTGAAGCCAAGGCAAAACTCGGCTCGATACCACCGGGTAATCGCACAATCGTGACGTCCCATGACGCCTTTGGTTATCTCGGTCAGGCTTATGGCATCGACTTCATGGCGCCTCAAGGCCTGTCCACTGAGCGCGAACCGTCAGCCGCCGAAGTCGCTGCCCTGATCACCCAGATACGCCAGGCCAAGGTCAAAGCGGTGTTCATGGAAAACATCAAAGATGCACGCCTGCTCAAGCAGATTGCCGATGAAAGCGGCGCGCACATCGGTGGCACGTTGTACTCCGATGCGCTCGCGGCGACCGGGCCGGCCAGCACCTTTGTCGGGTTGTTCGAGTACAACCTCAATACCCTGTACAACGCGTTGATCCAGCCATGATCCGCAAGAACCCTTCGGGTGATTTGCCAGTGATAGCGGAGTCCGCCTACGTGGATAAAACTGCAATCATCTGCGGCAAAGTGGTGATCGGCGAGAACGTCTTCGTCGGTCCTTACGCGGTGATTCGGGCCGACGAGGTGGATGCCTCAGGCGAGATGGAGCCGATCACCATCGGCGCCAACTCGAACATCCAGGATGGCGTGGTGATCCATTCCAAGTCCGGAGCGGCAGTGACCATCGGCGAGTTCAGTTCGATCGCCCACCGCTCGATCGTTCATGGTCCGTGCAAGGTTGGCGACCGGGTGTTTATCGGGTTCAACAGCGTGCTGTTCAACTGTGCAGTCGGTGATGGCTGCGTGGTGCGCCATAACTCGGTGGTCGACGGTCGCGATTTGCCTGAAGACTTCTATGTGCCCTCCACCACCCGCATCGGCCCGAAGACAGATCTATCGCAATTCCCACCGGTGAGCGTCAGCGCCTCGGAGTTTTCCGAGGACGTGGCGCGTACCAACGTCGACCTGGTGCGCGGCTACAAAGCCCTGCAGAACGAGTTCTGACCATGAGCAGCGTGCTGATTCGCAATGCCCGGCTGGTGAATGAAGGTCGCGAGTTTGACGGTGACCTGTTGGTGAGCAACGGTCGAATCGTGAAGATCGCCAGCAGCATCCACGGTGAAAATGCCGACGTGGAAACTGATGCACAAGGGCAATGGCTGCTGCCCGGCATGATCGACGACCAAGTGCACTTCCGCGACCCAGGCTCGCCGGACAAGGGCAGCCTCTACACCGAATCCCGGGCTGCGGTCGCCGGCGGCATCACCAGCTTCATGGACATGCCCAACACCAACCCGGCGACCCTGACCCTCAGCGCACTGGCTGACAAAAAGCGGAAAGCGGCGATCAACTCGGTCGCCAATTACGCCTTTCATTTTGGCGTGAGCAACGACAATCTCGACACCGTCGCCAGGCTCGATCCCTGTGAAGTCGCTGGCGTCAAAGTGTTCATGGGCGCTTCGACCGGCAACATGCTGGTCGATGACCCAAAGATTCTGGAGCGGTTATTCGCCGAGGTGCCCACCATTTTGTTGGCCCACTGCGAACACACGCCCAGCATCGACGCCAACGCCGCGAACCTGCATGAATTGTTCGGCGAACACATTCCTGCTGCGGCCCACCCGCTGATCCGCAACGCCGAGGCCTGCTTTCGCTCCTCCTCAATGGCCGTGGACCTGGCCAGGCGTCACGGCACCCGACTGCATGTCCTGCACCTGACCACCGCCCGCGAACTGGCGTTATTCGAAGACAAGCCACTCGCCCAGAAACGCATCAGCGCCGAAGTCTGCCTGCATCACCTGCTGTTCGATGATCGGGATTACCCGAGCCTCGGCAACCTGATCAAGTGCAACCCGGCGATCAAAACCCAGGCGGACCGCGATGCCTTGCGCGAAGCACTGCTGAGCCATCGGCTCGACGTGATCGGCAGTGATCACGCGCCACACACCTGGGCCGAAAAACAGCGTCCGTACAGCCAGGCGCCTGCCGGCTTACCGTTGGTACAACATGCCCTGCCCGCGCTGCTGGAATTGGTCGCAGATGAAGTTCTGCCGATCACCACGCTCGTGGCCAAGACCAGTCATCGCGTCGCCGATCTGTTCGCCATTCCCGACCGCGGTTATCTGCGCGAAGGCTATTGGGCCGACCTCGTTCTGATCAAACCCGAACCCGGCGGTGTCGCCGTTTCCCAGCAGCCGATCCTGTCTCAATGCGGCTGGACACCTTTTGCCCGACAGCGTTTTCGCCACAGCGTCAGTACGACGATTGTGTCGGGGCAAATTGCCTGGCACGAAAAACGTCTTAATGACAACTGTAAGGGTTTACCGCTACGGTTTATGCGCTAGCACTGGAGAGCACCGACATGATTCACATCACCCTGAGCGATGGTTCATTGCGTGAATACGACCAGCCATTGTCGGCGTACGAGCTCGCCGCGAGTATCGGACCCGGGCTGGCAAAAGCGGCAGTCGCAGGTCGGGTGAACGGCATCTTGGTGGACTGTGAGTTCATGATCGAGGCCGATGCTCGGGTCAGTATCGTCACGCCTCAAGAGCCCGATGGGCTGGAGATCCTGCGACGCTCCTGTGCACTGATGCTGGCCATGGCCCTCAAGCAACTCCATCCACAGGTGCAACTGCACGCAGGAATGGCGCTGGGCGACGGGTTCTTTCATGAGTTTTCTGCCGAGAGATCCCTAACGCAGGCAGATCTGCCACTGATCGAAGCGCGCATGCAGGCTCTGGCGGCGACCAATCACTCGATTCGCCGTCAAGGGAAGACGCAGCTGTACCGCTTGGGGAACTTCGAGTGTACGACAGTCGGCCCGCATGTCCCCGCGACCAGAGTGCTGCAAGCGTTCACCCTCGACCACATCAGCGGGACGTTGCAGCAGCGGATTTATGGTACGTGCTGGCCCTGCCAACAGGAGCTGGAAAACTGGCGGACGCCGCCACACGTCATCATCGTCAGCATGGACGAACGTCAGGCGGATTACGCGCAATCGGTGACCGAGGCATTGCGCCGAAGTGGCGTGCGCGCCCGCGCGGATCTGCGTCACGAGAAAGTCCGTCAAAAAATTCGCGAGCACAGTCAGCATGTGCCGTATCTGGTGGTGGTCGGGGAGAAAGAAAAGGAAGGCGGGTTTGTCAGCGTGCGGAGTAGCACAGGGGAAGACTTCGGGAGGATGGCGGTTGAGACAGTGTGTGAGTGGTTGAATCAAGCTCGCCCCCACATGGCCATGTAGGGAGCGAACCTGCTAGCGAAGCCTTTAAGCTCTCGGCTTAACGGTCCCGCAATCCTGCCCCAACCATACGGCGCGGCTTTCGAGGCTGCCCTTCTGCTGAATGCCGGTGGCATTGAAAGTGCCGTTAACCTTGGTGGTGAACTCACGATCACTGAGGAAAGTGGCGACACCGGTGCCCTGCGCTTTCGGACAACTGAAGCGGAACTTCCACTGGTTGCCGGTGCGATCAGTGACTTCCTGCTTGCAGCCCGATTGTGGATCGGTCAGAGGAATGTCATCAGTCTTCACCTGTTCCGGTGTCAAACAAGCCCGAATCCCTTTACCGCCCATGGTGATGCCCTGTTTCTCCAGCTGCGCGCGCTGTTCAGGGGTTATCTGGCTCTGTATCTGGCCGAGGATCAGCTGCAAGTCCGGGAGATTCTGGTCATCGACCTTCATGTTGCTTGTGGTCAATTCCCACAAACCGGGCTGCAGCATCTGCGCCTGAGCGGCCACCGGAAGTGACAAACCAACAGCCATGGCCAAACCCAGAAGACGAACGTTCATCGAGTAACTCCTGATCAGTAGTGGCCGTTAGACGTCAGCCAGTGGCTTCGGTTCAGGGGCCAATTAAATAGCGACATTCTGCACGGAACATGGTCTGTTAAGCATTGAATATTCAGGAGCAAGGCTGCCCCATGGATTACTTTGGACAACATATTTTCGGCTACACGATTGCACTGCTACACACGCTGGGCCTGATCGCTGCCATCCACGCCGTGCTCACCGTGCGCACCGCCCAGGGATCGATCGCCTGGGCCCTGTCGTTGCTGTTTATTCCCTACCTCACGCTCATCCCCTATCTGGTCTTCGGCCGCAGCACCTTCGATGGCTACATCAAGGCTCGGCGCGAGGCCAACGAAGAAATGCGCAAGGCTATCTCCGATTTGAACTGGCGCCCTTGGGTAGAAGAGGCGCTGACCGCTCGCGCCTCGAATGCTTATGCGTCCTTGAGGGCGATGCCGAAACTTGGGCGCATGCCCTGTTTGGCGAACAACGAAGTGCGCTTGCTGATTAACGGCCAGGCCACCTTCGACGCCATTTTTGAAGCCATCAGCAACGCGAGGGAGGCGGTGCTGATTCAGTTTTTCATTATCCACGACGATCGTCTCGGCCAACGCCTGCAAACCTTGCTGCTGAAGAAAGCCGCCGAAGGCGTGGCGGTTTATTTATTGTACGACCGCATCGGCAGCCACTCCCTGCCTCACAGTTACGTGCAGCCGTTGCGCGATGCTGGCGTCGAGGTCAAAGCCTTTGCGTCCCGCAGCGGCTGGCTCAACCGCTTCCAGGTCAACTTCCGCAACCACCGCAAGATTGTGGTGGTTGATGGAATATTGGGCTTCGTGGGTGGACACAATGTTGGCGACGAATACATGGGCGAGAAACCACCCCTGGCGCCGTGGCGCGATACCCATGTGCAAGTACAAGGGCCGGTGGTGGCCTGCATGCAAGAGTCTTTCGCCGAAGACTGGTTCTGGGCAGCGCGGTCGTTACCCCCGCTGATCCTGCCTGATGTTTATCCGGACGACGGAGTGCTCTGCCAATTGCTGGCGAGCGGCCCGGCAGATTCCTACGAAACCTGTTCGTTATTCTTCGTCGAAGCCATCCATGCGGCGACCGAACGGGTGTGGATCACCAGCCCTTATTTCATCCCCGACGAAGCCGTGTTCGCTGCGTTAAGGCTGGCGGCTATGCGTGGCATAGATGTGCGGCTGCTGCTGCCCTCGCGACCGGACCACCGGATCGTCTACGCCGCCTCCAGCCTTTATGCCTTCGAGGCCGTGCGCGCTGGCGTGCGGGTATTCCGCTACGAGCCTGGATTCCTGCATCAGAAAGTGGTGTTGATCGACAGTGAAATCAGCGCCATTGGCAGTGCCAATCTGGACAACCGCTCGTTCCGGCTGAATTTTGAAGTGATGTTGTTGACGGTCGACAGCGCGTTTGCCGCCGAAGTAGAACAGATGCTCATTGATGACTTCGCCCAAGCCCACGAGATCGCCAAAGAAGAAAGCCAGGAGACCCGCCGCCTGCAACAGGTCGGCATGCGGATCGCCCGGCTTATTTCACCGATTCTTTAAGGTGTATAGATATCGTCGCGAGTCCATGGCAGTTCATGGCTGCCATCGGGGTGGGCTTTCACCGCGAGAATCTGATGCAGATTGATCCAGCCCTTGGCGAACGCGTAAGCGCATCCCGCCAGGTACAGCCGCCAGATCCGTAAGGCCTGCTCAGGCACCAGCCGGGAAGCAGCTTCCAGATTGTCTTCCAGGCGTTCGCTCCAGTGGTCCAGGGTACGCGCGTAGTGCAGGCGCAGACTCTCGACGTCGACGATCTCCAGCCCTGCTTCGCTGATCTCGGCAGAGATCATCGACAGATGCGGCAGCTCGCCATTGGGGAACACATACTTCTCGATGAATTCACCGAAACCGCGCCCCACTGGACGGCCATCGATGTGCTTGGCGGTGATCCCGTGGTTCATCACCAGGCCGCCCTCTTTCACCGCACCGAACAAGGTTTTGCAGTACTCGGCCAGGTTGGCGTGGCCAACGTGTTCGAACATGCCGACACTGACCACTTTGTCGAACCGACCGTCCTGAGGCAAGTCGCGGTAGTCGAGCAGTTGCAGTTCGACCAGATCGTCCAGGCCTTCGGCCGTCACGCGCTCACGGGCAAGTTCCAATTGCTCTTTACTGAGTGTGATCCCGAACACCTTCGCGCCACACTCCCGCGCGGCATACCGTGCCAGTCCGCCCCAGCCGCAACCGACATCCAGCAGGTATTCGCCTGGTTGCAGCCGCAGTTTGCGGCACAGGTGGCGGAATTTGGCTTGTTGGGCTTGCTCCAGCGTTTCACTGCCGGTCTCGAAATAAGCGCAGGAATACGCCATGTCGCTGTCGAGCCACAGCTGATAAAACGCGTTGGAAAGGTCGTAGTGGTAGGAAATCGCCTTGGCGTCGGTCTCCTTGTCGTGAGCAGTGCGCACTGGCTGACTATCCTGGTCTCCGAGCAGCGCCTGGCTCCATTCATCACAGACGCGAATCACCTCGCTAATGGAACCTTCCAGCTCAAGTTTGCCTTCGACAAACGCCGCTCCGAGCGCGTCCAGGCTTGGATGAGTCAACTGGGTAACCATTTGTGGGTCCTTGACCACAATTGTGACGCTGGGCGTCGGCCCCAGGTTGAATTCATGGCCGTCCCAGAGCCGCAGGCGTAACGGTAACTGCAGATTCTGTAAGGCCGGTGGAAGGTGCGCGAGCATGGAGAGTCCCCTTGTTTCAGACGTCTGATGTGAGGGTAGACCATCCTGTAAAAATAGCTGGCTATCGATTTAATAGCCGTTTCTATGATTCGTAGCGTTCGAACCAAACGCCGCGAATTCACAAAAGTGATTGCCCTCACCTAGATGACTACGAATTCGGCCTACAGTTCTGAAAATTGGAAATCGCCCGTGATCGCTGTTTAGAGCATTCACCAGGCGTACTCAATCCCCATCCTTCAGTTTGAGCAATGGCTCCTGAAACCGCAGTAGACGCCCGGCGTTACCCAGTACCAGCAATGTGCTGAGGTTGTGCAGCAAGGCAGCAATCATCGCCCCCGCAGCGCCGAGCCAGCCAAATGCAGCGAAGGCTACAATCGCCAACGTCCAGCCCAAACCAATGATCACGTTAACCTGCAACGTCTGCCGACATTGGCGACTCAACCGAACACACGTGCCGAGCCGACGCAGATCGCTACCGATCAACACGATATCGGCCGAGGCCAGCGCGATGTCCGCACCGCCCGCTCCCATGGCCACGCCGACCACACCCGCTTTGAGCGCCAATGAATCGTTTATGCCATCGCCTACCACCATCGGCCGGAAACCACTGCCGATTTCCTTCAGCACGCGATTGAGTTTGTCCTCGGGCAAGGCCTGAGCTTCGACATCGCTGATCCCGACATCGCGGGCCAGCGTGTGCGCAACGCTTTGCCGATCACCCGTGAGCAGCAACTGCCTCCCCAACCCCAGTTCACGCAGCTCGCTCAACGCAAATCGAGCCTCGGGTTTGACGCTGTCGGCCAGCAACAGCCAGGCGAGGAATTCACCGTTGAGCGCTAGCCCGGCAATCGGGCCATCGTGGTCGGGGACACTCGAAGTAGCGATACCCAATTGCGCGAACAGCTCCGGGCGACCAAGCGCCGCTTCGCCCTGCTCCGTCATCGCCACCACGCCCAGCCCCTGACGCTCGTGGATGTCAGAGAGCAGCAGAAAATGTTCCTGAGTGACTAACCCGGCGAGCGCGCGGCTGACCGGGTGACTGCTGGCGGAGCCGAGGCTGGCGGCAAGTTTGAGAACGTGACTGCGATCCTCGAGCGGACTGTCGATGGACTGCAAACGCAAGGTGCCAAAGGTCAGGGTCCCGGTCTTGTCGACCACCAGTGAAGTCAGATCTGCCAACTCTTCGAGGAACGCGGAGCTGCGAATCAGAATCCCGTGACGAGCGGCCACCGCCACGCCGGCAATCGCCGTGGCCGGCGCGGACAACACCAATGCACAAGGACAGGCCGCCACCAACACCGCGAGCATGGCCTGAGCATCGTTAGTGACGAACCAGGTCACGGCGGCCAGCAGCAACACCAGCACCATGTAGCTGCCAGCGTAACGTTCCAGCAAACGCGTGATCGGTGGCTTGGAGCGCTCGGCGCTTTGCATCAGTGCGATGACTTTGCCGAGGGTCGACTCATTGCCGGTGCGGGTCACTTCGATGCGCAGCAGACCGTCGAGGTTGATCGCGCCGCCGAAGACTTGCATACCGACGTCCGCCTCCATCGGCACCGATTCACCGGTAATCGAAGCGGTGTCCAGGCTCGCCTGACCGGACAACACCCGACCATCCGCCGGCACTCGATCACCCGCGCGCACCTCGACGAGGTCGCCGGCCTTGAGTGTGCCGTTATCGACTTCGACGATGGAGCCATCGGCCTGAACCTTGCGCGCGTGGCTGCGAGTCAGTTTGCCGAGGGCGCGAATCGCCTCCTGGGAGCCGATCACGCTGCGCTCTTCCAACACGTGGCCGAAGATCATGATGATCGGCAGCAACGCCGCGGTCAGTAGATCACCCGTGGCCCACGCCCCCAGCATGGCCAAGGCGATCAATTGATCAGTGATCCCGTGCAGGCTCGGATAACGCAGGCTGTACCAGGCTGAACGCATCACTGGCACGGCCACCAATAACGACGCAAAGCCCAGCAGCAATTGACTGACGCCAGTCTGCTCCGGCGACATCCAGCGCCAGGTCAAACCGAGCGCGAGCAAGCCAAGTGCGAGCATGGCCAGCGTCAATTGCCGGGCGGCGCTGCGTTGTTCAGCCGAGGACAACAGGCTCGGTGCGGCGGCGGTTTGGGCAGTCATTGTGCAGCTCCCTGAATGATCAGGCGGGAATCGTCTTTAGGGTTGACCGTGGTCACCGAGCCAGCCTGACCGAGAATCTTCGGCACCCGCTCGCGGTAGATACGCAGCAACATTTGCGGGTCGGTGCCCTGTTGCTGTGCCTTGGCCAGACTCAACACGGTGGCCGTGTCTGTCGAGGCTTTGGCTAGGCGTTCACTCGCTTGGGCATGAGCGATTTGAAGCGTACGATCGGCTTGTTCGTTGGCGGTCTGAGTCAGTTTCTCGGCTTCAGTGCGAGCGTTGGCCACGACTTTGTCGGCTTGCTGACTGGCGGTCAGAACCGCGTTGAAGGCGTTGACCGCTGGGCCAGGCAGACTCGATTGCACGTCGACCCGCGCCACTTCTATGCCTATCCCCTGCCCGGTCGCGGTGAGTTCCGCCAGGCGCTGATTGATGCCTTGTACCAGATCACCGCGCAACCGTTCGCGGCGTTCGGCAGCCTGGCTATCGGCGCCCATCAGCTCCGGCCGAGCAACCAGAATAGTGTCCAGATCGCGTGCGGCGGTGAGGGCCACCGCGCTGCGAGTGACCAATCGATCCAACGCCGGCAACACATGTTCGCCTTGAAGGACGAAGGCATACGGCTCGGTAACTTTGTAGAAAACCCGCACATCCAGTTGCACCACGCCCGCGTCACCGGTGAGCAAGTAACCGGAGCCGGCGAGTGCATCACTGATCGGTGTGGCGAAACTCGCCACCCGGTCTGCCTGCAACGCTGCATCGGTGCGCAGCAGGTTTTCCACCCGACGCTCAATCACCCGATCTGCTGCGGGCAACAAAATCACCTGCTCAAACGGACGGGGCCACGCCAATAAAAGACCGGCATTTTGAATTCGGTCCAACGCGCCGAAGTGCAAAACCACAGCGCGATTTTGCGGATCGATCTGCCGCACGTTGGAAAACGCCCACGCCAAAGCGGCGAGCACGGTAACGGCGTAAAGCGCCAAAAAAGCCAATCGCCCGGCCTGAATCCAGGGACTGCTCAACTCATTTGTTCCACGTGGAACTAATTTCATGGCTGCGACCCGGACTTGTTATCGAGGGTCGGCGGACCGTCAACCAACACCCGGAACGGCGCAGCGTCGGTGCGCAGAATCAGTTTTGTGCCGGGCGTGACGATCGTGCCCAACGTGTCGAGGGAGCGCAGCAAGTTGTAGAGCTGCGGCGAACCGGCGTAAGCGCGGCCGTAAATTTGCGCGGCTTCGACGCGTGATTGTGCTTCGATATCCGCCGCTTTTACCGTGGCGTCGGCCTGCAAGATTCGCGCGTCACGCTCGGCAGCGGAACGGATTTGCGCCGCTTCACGCTTGCCGATAGCCGTGCGTTCGGTGGCGATTGTTTCACGCTCGGCGCGCATCCGATCAACCGTAGCCGTGAGGGTTACCGATGGCAAGGTCAGACGCTCGATGCCAACTTGCAGCACCCGCACACCATAAGTCGTGAGCAACTGCTGATCGATTTGCTGACGCAGCTGCGCTTCAAAATCTGCGATGTGAACCTGGCTGGCGTCGGTGTTCACCAGGTTAGCCAGATCAAAGCTGCTGGCCGTAGTTTCCAGTGCAGAGCCAACAAACGTGCGAATCTGCCGCGCCGCTTCGTCCGGCTGATTCTGTACGGCACGCATGAAGCGTTGCACGTTGTCCGGATCGCCCTGAACCTGCCAGGCCACGTAAGCCTGAACGATGATGCGTAAACCATCCCGCGTACCCACGTCCTGCAAACCGCTGGACGTGGTGCGCAGCCGCAGATCCACTGGAATCGCCGCTTCAAAAGGAGCAGGCCAACGCCAGCCGAGCCCCGGCTCCAGCAATACCCGCGACGGATTACCGAAACGCGTGATCACCGTGGCCTCCCCCGAGCGCACTTGCACCAGGCTCGCTGCCGCGATGGCGAACGCCACCAGCAACGCCGCCCAGCCCATTCGCCGCCACGGGAACGGGCCCGCTTCTTGTGGATCACCGTGGTGGTGATGGTGATGTCCGTGGTGATGCCCGGCATGGCCGTGATCGTGGCCAGTGTGGTCATCGTGATCGTGAGTGTGCGACTGGCTCAATTGGCAGCTCCTGGCTGAGCGGTCTTACGCGGCGGCGCGGGGTCAGCCGGCAGCGTGAATGTACGGAGGTCGATGGTCGGCGCGTTACTGCTGCCGCCCAGACGATGATCGAGCACCAGCAACCTGGCATTGGCCAATCCCTGGGACAGTTGGCTGAAGTACTGCTCCAGCACGAAGGCCTGGCCGGCGCTGGCGTAAGCCTTTTGCTCGGCGCCGAATCTCAGGTCCGCCGCCTGGGCAGTGGCGTTGATTTCACGAGCGCTGGCCGTCGCTTGATCGCGAGCGATGCTGGCCTGCAGTTGCGCCTGATTGGTGGCCTCCGCCGCCGCACCGCGCTCGCGGGAAATCAATGCCTGGGCGCCAATCTGCGCAGCCTGCACACCGTGATAGGCATTGGCGGCACCGGCCGGCGGATGAATTGCCTCGACCACCGTGGCGAGAATTTCCACGCCGCTGTCGAGTTTCTGCAAGTCAGCCTGCACCGCCCGACCAATCTCTTCGGCGAGCCCTACCCTGTCCTCGCCAAGCAACCCGTCGAGGGTTCGCGAAGCGAAGTCATGAACCAGAATCCGGCTGGCGGTGCTGCGGATCAGTGTCGGGACGTCGGCGTTGTTGTAGGTCGCGGCCAACGCCGCTTGATCGCTCAGGCCGATGCGATAGACGAAACGCACGTCCATGTTGACGACCTGAAAGCTTTGTTTGTCGGCCCGGCTGCTGGCAATGACCTGGGATTTGTCGTTCACATGGCTGGCGTCCCACAAGCGATTGGCAATGGCGGGCGCCGGACCTTCGGCGGGTTCGGCCACGACCGGCGCCGGTGTTTCGCCAACACTGGTGGCCAACTCGTGGACCACACCGTTCTCGACGCTCAACACTCGGCCCAGAGGCCAGGGCAAACCCGCGTGTAAACCAGGACCGAACACTTCCACCGGTTTACCGAAACGCTCATAGATGCCCCGCCCTTGCAGCGGTATTTCGTGAATGCCGGTCAGCGACCAACCCACAATCGAGACCACGGCCAGCACCGGTAGAAATGCGCGACGCATGTAGGTAAAGGCCCAGATCTGCCGCAGGTCGATGCCGAAACGGTTGTGCAACTCGTGCTGCAACGCCAGCAAAGGTTGCGGCGGCCAGCGCAGCATGTCGGCGACGAAGCTTCGCGCCAACAAGGCAGGTTCGAGTTGTTCGCGTTGCGGACTGAACAACGACAGCATGGCGCGCAACAGTAGTTCGGCGGCGACGAGCCCCGGCAGCAGGCCAATCAGTACTGCCAGACGCGCCGGCCAGACCGAGGTTTCGCTCCCCAACAACAGGCACAAAGCGCCGACCACCAGGCAAATGATCGCCACCCGTGTCAGCTGCGCCAACGACCCCGCTTCGGGCCATTGGGCGACGTTTTCCTGGGCCAGTTGACGTTCCAGCACCAGCAAACCAAAGGCCAGCAACAACGATAGCGCAGCACCGACACTGGCCGACAATCCCAGTGCGGTCGGCGGCAACGCCAGGTTCCAGACCTGTCCTATGGTGAATAGCGTCAACAGCGACCAGCCGCCAAGCCACAGTGTCGGCGGGCCAATCTGCACCAGCATTCGCAACCATCGCTGACTGATCCGATCGAGCAGACGTTCGTACCAGCCAACCGGGGCGACGACATCATCTGCAACGAGCTCCTGCACTACGGGGTTCATCGCTCGCGCACGCCATTGTGTCCCCCACCAAGCCGATTGCAAACCAGCGACCAGCACCAGCAAACCGGCGCTCTGATTAACCAGCAACGCTGGCCAGAGCGACTGCGGCGCAAACAGCCCCACAAAAAACGCCAGCAGCCAACCTGACGCCGCAAGAGCGCCCAGACCGATTGCGAACTGACGCAATCGTCGCCCCTGAAAAACCGCTTGCTGAAAACGCGGCAGTCCGGCTACTTGCGTCCCATCGACATCGAGATCGACTTGCATACCACTCCAGTGTTTATCGTTGCTCACATCACAATTCGTTACGATATAACGAAAGCCGTGAAATTTCCGTTCTTAAATGCGCAATCTGAAGGCGCTCAACCTGTCGCTTGGCTGAAGCCTTTACCGAAATGCTGTTGAACGCGAATATTACGTTCGTAAGAAATACACGCATTTTCAGAAACGGCCTACATAAGTAGCTACCTCCTCTGCCTTAAACTCCCCCCCATTCTGACAACAAGGAGTGAGCTCATGGCGAGTCATAGCTATATGACTATTACCGGTAAAAAGCAGGGTCTGATTTCTTCCGGCTGCTCCAGCCAAGACTCTATCGGTAACAAATGCCAGTTTGGGCATGAAGACGAAATCATGGTGTTGGCTTACGCCCATAGCATGTTAACGGGCAGTGATGGCAGTACGTCAGGCGGGCGAGGCAAACATATGCCTATTGCCATTACCAAAAACATTGATAAATCTTCGCCACTGCTAGCCAGCGCTCTGGCTGAGGGTGAAGAAGTTGAATGCAAGATTGATTTTTATCGCACGTCTCCTGCCGGTGGCCAGGATAAATATTATTCAGTGAAAATAACGGGCGGTCGTATTGCTAATGTAAGTCTTCAGATCCCGCACGCTATCCATATGTCCGACACGGAGCCGCAAGAGCTGGTGTCCATTCGTTATCGAGATATCAGTTGGACGCACATCCAAGCGGGTACAAGTGCCTATAGCACGTGGGGGAACGAAGATGAATGAGACGTCATGTGATATCCATGACGTCACCAAAGCCGCTGCGGACCTGGTTGCATTAGGCTGCACAGTAGGCGCTACACATTTTCATGACGGTATTACGCAGCTGCAATTCAATTCGATGATTTCTTCTTATGCCAACGAAGTTATCAAAACCGTTGATGAAGGGCTCATCACTGCATGGGAGGGAGTCCAATCGATAACAAACGAATATGCAGAGCTAACTTCCAAGGCGATTTTTTATGCTCAAAATGGCATAGGTGTTGTCGCTGGCACCATGCAAGTTGAGGTCGGTGTGGCGGTTACCGTAGGCTCAGGTGGGTGGGCCGCGCCATTGGGTGGAGTGTTTATTGCGCATGGCGCCAATAATATCTATGAAGGCTTTGGCAATATTTATAACGGCCCTGAAACACCTGGCGTGCAGGGGCCTGTGCGGCGCGTTTATCAAGACGCTTTGGGAGGCAAGTACGAGGGAGATATGCTCTATGGTTCTATGGACTTATTATTGTCTGGTGTTGGTGTTTTTAGACTAGTACGCAAACCGGACTCAGTGCAGCTCTTCAGACATGACCCGATAAACCATGAAAGGGCGTACATACAAACAGGGAAAGTAGCTTTATTTTTCGAGGCGCTTGTTGACTACATCACATTAAATTCAATGCTTTCTAAAGAAAAATCCGAATAGACACAAGACGCTATGCCGCCTTTTAAATCAAATTACGCCACGTAATTTTTTGACTAAAAAACGAAACCAGAAAAAGCAGAGAAGACCATAAGTAACTATATAAGCAATGTGCAAAATCATGCCTTCCATTGGTATGAAATATTTTATTACCCACACAATAACTACCGCGTAAAGACCATTGGTCCCAAGAACCAAAAGAAGCACTGCAAAATAGTAACGGATATTTTCAAAATTCATGATTAAAGAGTTTCACACATATAAAACACAAGGCTAGTTTATCCACTAGGATTAATCAATTCCCTTTTAAGTTTCAACCGCTGCGTAGTATTGGGTCAATCCGTCTTCGCGATCTACTGCGGTAAATGCTCGAGCGGCAACGCCCCCGGCGTCTTCACCGTATGAATCGCAAAGTTGCTGCGGATATCACTCACACCCGGCAATTTCAGCAAACGTCCCGTGAGAAAACGGTCATAGGCGCGCAAGTCCGGCACCACCACTTGCAGCAGAAAATCCGATTCCCCTGACACCAGAAACGCCGAAATCACCTCGGGTAGTGCCGTCACGGCCAGGCGAAAGGCTTCGGCCTGCTCGTCGTTGTGCCGTTCGACCTTGACCCCAACAAACACCGTCAGCCCGAGCCCTACTTCGTCGCGATCCAGATTGGCCTGGTAACCGCGTATCACCCCGGCTTCTTCGAGCATCCGTACCCGGCGCAAACACGGCGAAGCGGACAGGCCGATCTCGTCAGCCAGTTGCACATTGCTCAGGCGACCGTCCCGCTGCAGGGCTGCGAGAATCTTGCGGTCGTAGGCGTCCAGTTTCATGGTTTGGTAGATCCTGATTGTTTATATGCAATTCAGTGGCAGGTTATGCCAACCAGATGCATTTTAGAAGCGAACTACGCAACCACCTACCCTGCCCTTCAGCCCTAGACTGGCCGTACCGAATCGACAACGAATGGGGTGCGACGTGGCAGGACTCTGGCTGTTTTTCATGGCGCTGGCGGTGGTCTATCTGTTGCCGGGCCCGGACATGATCCTGCTGTTGCAAACCGGTGCCCGTCAGGGCAAAGGCGCGGCGCTGGCCACAGCGGTGGGTCTGGGCATTGCCCGAGGCTGCCATGTGGCGTTGGCGGCGTTGGGGCTGGCGGCACTGTTCAAGGCAGCACCCTGGACTTTCGACGTGGTGCGCCTGGCCGGGGCCGCGTACTTGCTATGGATCGGCATTCAATGCCTGCGAACCACAATGCTGCCGAGTTTGAACGGAGTAGACGCCGTTACCGAGAAACCTCGCTGGCGCGAAGCGATCCAAAGAGGTTTGCTGACCAACCTGCTCAATCCCAAAGCACTGCTGTTCTGCTCAGTGCTGCTGCCGCAGTTCATTGATCCACACGCCGGGCCGGTGCTCGCGCAATTTGCGACACTGGGTGTGGTGTTGGTCGGTGTCGGTTTGTTGTTTGACAGCGCTTACGCACTCACCGGCGCAGCGTTGGGCCGTTGGCTGCAACGCAGTCCTTCAGCCCAGCGCCTGCAGCAGTGGCTGTTTGGCAGCCTGTTGATCGGCTTCGCCGTGCGGCTGACCTTTGTGCAACAGGCTTAAACCTTACCGCGCCTTACGTCGGCGGCGGTTGATCAGCAACAGCGCCGCTACCGTGGCCGCGATCACACCGCCAATCAGCAACGTTTTTTTGTAGGGCCGTAGCTGCGAGTACGCGGCGTCGGTCACTTGGGTCACATAGCGCTTGTCGGCGCTCTGAAAGTCCGGGTCCTGGCATTGATGACCAAAATCGCCGGCCCAGACCACATACGGGCCTTCCTTGACATAACGACGGTAGAACGTGCTTTGCTCTTGCACGCTGGTGCCCCACGACGAAGCTTTGCATAGCACCGAAGCAAACGCCTGACTGCTGTGGGGCAGATGATCAGCGGCTTTGCTCGCCAGCGCCGTGGCGACAAAACGGTAATGGAAACGCTCATCTGGTTGCGCCACCGTGGCTTGCTGGCGCTGCACTTCACCCTCGGCCATCAGCGGTCCGACCTTGAGCACGGGCGCTTCCAGACTGTAATTGCCACCGAAGGTCGCGTAATCCGGGGACATCTCGTAGCCCAACAGCTCTATTCCGTCGAAACGGGCCACTGTCGCGGCATGGTAGTAAGCGAATGCCCGTTTGGTCGGCCACCATTTTGATTCGGCTTCGTTGCGCAACTGCCCGTACCACTTGGCCCTGGCCTGCAAGTCGACGTTATCGAAGTAGGCTGGCGCTTCGTCGTATCGCTCTTCGCGCAGCAAGCGCCGCCCAAGCACATTGCGCAATTTCGCCGCCACCGGCAACTGCACATAGTTATGGCGATCCTCCTGAGTCAGAGGTGGCGGCGCCGGCACCTGAGTGTCGACGTATTGCTTGAGCTCATCGACAGTCAACACGCGCTCGGCGACCGTCGCGGCGTCGGGCCAGTAAATGCCGTTGCTGCGATAGAGCTGATCGAACGCTTGCAGGTAGTCCCCACGTTGAAGGGCGAGGATCGCGCTTTCACCCTCAACCCGGCACTTGGGCTGAAGCGTTTCGAAGTCCCAGTCTGGCGTGCGCCGCTCACCCCAGGATTCATTCTGCGGGAAGGCCTGAGCAGCCTTGGCATACGCCGCGGCAGCCGCATTTTTATCGCCATCGCGCACTGCCAGTTTGGCCCGCAGCCACCACGCCAGTCCGCCATCACCGGCGTGTTCGAGGAAGGCCTTGGCGTTCGCGTAGTTGCCCTGTTGATAATTCACCGCCGCCAGGCGATCAGCGTTATCGAGGCTGCCGCGGGTGCTGTTTTGCAGCAGTTTGATCAGTTTCAATTCGTTCGGCGGTTGATCACCGAATGACCAGCCCAGTCGGCTGATCAAGGACGCCGTTACCAGTTGCTGCACCGGTTTGCCGTTGAGCAAAGCGGCCAGTTGATCCTCCGGCAGCGCCGTCAGATCGGCCATCAATAGTTTCAGAGAGGTGTAACCCACCGCCGAACCCTGGAGGTTTTGCGTGGCGTAGAGTTCGATGGCGCTGTTCCAGTCGCCGGTCGTGCGGGCGACGCGGGCCTCTTCGCCAAGACTGGCGACACCCAATTCCAATGGGTCACTGAAGCCGTCGATGCTTAACTGACGGGTCTGTTCGAAGGCCTTTCGAGATTGAGCCAACAGGTCGGGGCCAGCGTCCGCTTCCGAGCTCATGGCAAACAGCGCCCGGCCTAACGAGTAAGCAGCCCAAGTGCTGCGCAACGCCCGTTGATTCGCCGGCAATGCCAACACCTTCTGGAAGTACTCGGCTGCCAGCCCAAATTCACCGGCATTGAATGACACAGCGCCGGCCAGATAAAGCGTGAGCTCAGCCGGCAGGCTCGCGCCCTGAATCTCGACCTGATGCGCATCGGTCAGGCTGCGCAGTTGTTTGACCAGCACCTGCTGTTCAGCCGTCA
The DNA here is from genome assembly GCF_054898005.1 of Pseudomonas sp. HLT2-19-2. Classification (NCBI taxonomy): domain Bacteria; kingdom Pseudomonadati; phylum Pseudomonadota; class Gammaproteobacteria; order Pseudomonadales; family Pseudomonadaceae; genus Pseudomonas; species Pseudomonas sp. HLT2-19-2. The sequence continues at coordinate 235,188 of NZ_CM142712.1, forward strand.
AACCGGCCTGCTCAGCCTTATCCCGCTGTTCTACATAGTCGGGCGCATCCATGCTATAGGCGGTTTCGGTGACGTTCTTCAGCCCGGCGACCGCACGCCCGAGGCGACTGATTTCAAATCTGAAGTTACCTTCCGGCAGCTCCGCCAGCGACTGGCCGCGGTTGTCCAGCAGACGCATCGGGAAGTCCGGCCCACAGGCCAGCGCCGAACCCAGCGGCAGACTGAGGCTCAGACAAAGCAGATGACGCGGCCAGTTACGGGTAAACATTCGAACCTCCTTGATCAATATGTGCGCAACGAGCCCAACCAATGGCCCGCTGCTCGCCGGCCGGTATTCGACCGTCGCGCAGGCGGGTGAAGGTAAGCAGATCCGGACGCTGTTGCAACGCATAACCAGCCAGCGCATCAGCTCCATCACAGCTTTGCACCGCGAGGGTCAGGGCTTCGGGCCAGGCGCTGTCGAGGTTGCCTTGATTGCTGAGGCTGATGTTATACAGGCCTTCTTGCTCAGAAAATTTCAGCGCCAGGTGACTGTCGAGGGCATTGCCACGAGCTACGGCGCCCAGGGTCGTCATGCTCCAGGCCCGGCGATCGTTGGCCAGCGGCAGACGAAACCAGATCAAGCCCGCCAGATGAGCCGGTGGATCATTGCGCAACTCGGTCCCGAGCCGACTCAGTTGCTGCGGATCGGCGAGCAACTCCCGGCGTTTGCCGCCCCGTTCGATGGGCACTTCGCTTTCCACTACCGGCGCACCGCCGCCCGGCAACAACGCCACACCATAGGCCGGCAGCGCCAGATAGAACGGTTTCGAAGTGATGCGGCTCCAGGCCTTGGTCCATTTACGAGCCTGATCCGGGCCGAACAAGCCAAGACGCGGATCGCTCACCGCGTGCACCTGCAATACGCTGCTGTCGACTGTGGATAACAGCGCCGGCAACTCGGGACTGTCGAGCCAGGCCGGCAACGCGGTGATGCTCAGCGGAATAGAGACCGGCAGCACCGTGCGCAAATGCGTGAGGAATTCCCGATAGGCCGCAAGCCGGGCATTGCCCGCATCGTGGTCGATTTCCACGCCGGAAAGAGTCAGCCCCTGCCTTTGCCAATCGCCGAGCACCTGCTGGATCTGCGCGGTGACTTCGTCCTGATCCAGCGACCTGAGTTGGCCATCAAGACGAATCACCGCGATCAGCGGCCGACCATCCCGTTTGAGCAGCGCCGGGTCAATCCGCGCCCGGCTCCAACCCGCCTCAGGGAATGCCTGCAAGGCCAGCACCCGCAGGGTGGAAAAGTCAGCGCGGCTGTCCCTCAGCGCCGCTTCGTGGGCCGGCGTCCATTGTCGTTGCCAGACGTAGAGTTGCTGATCGAGCGGTGGCGCGTCCTGTCGTTCGCAACCGTTGAGCAACGCCACCGCGACAATCAAGGCCGACAGACGAGCGAAAAAATACATAACCGAATCTGATCCTTTGTCGCAGCGGCCAGACGCTGCGTTCGGCAGATGCTACAGGTCTAGGACCAAAGGTTGCGACCCCTGCGCCGGAATCGCACAACAAATCAGCACGTGTCCGTCGTCCGGCACTTCTGCCGGCGGCTGTGGATAATTCACCTGGCCGCTGATCAGACGCGTCTTGCAGGTCCCGCAGGAACCGCCGCGGCAGCTGAATTCCGGGCGCAACCCACGGCTTTCCGCCAACTCCAGCAAACTGCCACCGTCGGGTTGCCAGCGGGCCTCTTTAGCCGAGCGCTGAAACACCACCGGCACGGAGGTCGTCGCAGCGGGCGGTTGCTCGATGACCACCGCGTCGGGGTCCGGCACCCGACGTAAGGTCGAGGGGCCGAAGGTTTCGGCGTGAATCCTTGCATCGCGGATGTCCATTTCCCGCAGGCTGTCATACAGCCCCTGGGTAAAACTGCTCGGACCACAGAGGACGAAATCCAGCTGATCGTAGTCCTCCACTTCAAGGAGGGTCTTGAGCAACGCGGTGTCGATCCGCCCGGTCAGATCGAAGTCTTCACCCTCTCGGGCCTCTGCCTCCGGCTGACTTAGCAGGCGCAACACCCTGACCGCATCACCCGCCTCATCGAGCAAGCGATCCAGCTCAGGCCGAAACACTTGATCGGCCAGCGTGCGCGAACTCTGGAAGAACCAGGTCGGCCGGATGCGGCGGGTGCGCAGGCCTTGATAAACCACCTCGCGCAGCATCGACAGCAGCGGCGTGATGCCTACCCCGGCAGCCAGAAGCACCAGCGGCCGACGTTCATTAGGTGCCACGGTGAAATGCCCCTGAGGCGCGCGAGCCTCCAACAGATCACCGACGCGCACCTGTTCATGCAGGTGCGAAGACACCAAACCGTCACGCTTCACGCTGATGCGGAAAAAATCATCGGACGGCGCGCTCGACAGGCTGTACGTACGGATATGCACATCACCGCCAATGTTGAAGCGCAGGGGTAAATGCTGCCCGGCCTGAAACACTGGCAACCCCGCGTCATCGGCAGGCTCCAGATAGATTGAGCGGATGTTGTGGCTTTGCGCTTCGATGCGCACCACTCGCAGCGGCCGCCAGCGATCCCCCAAGGCCTGAGCTTGCAGACGGGCGTTGGCTTGCTCCCAGGTGCCGGTCAGCAAACTGGTGGGTGAAACGCCGTCGAAGCGCCACCGCAGAGCAAGCGCGGCGGGGCGACGCACCACGCTTTCCACTTCAAATGTCCACAAGCGCTCAGCCCCTTGAAACGCCTCGACCTGTGGGCCTTCAAGAATGACTTCGGTGCGACCGCTGAGGTGCAGCAGGTCCCCCGAATTAAAATCGATAAACAACAACCCGGCCCGAGGATTGAGCAGCAGGTTGCCCAAAGTGTTGAAAAACAGGTTGCCGGCGAAATCCGGAATGGTCAGGCGATTACCTTCTACCTGTACAAAACCGGCCTGGCCGCCGCGGTGAGAAACGTCCACCGAACGTTGGCCATCGACGTCCACGTAACTGGCGACAAAGAACGTATCGGCTCCCGCGATCAGGGTTTTGGCCACATCATCCAGCGCGTTGAGGTGTTGCGCGACGCGAGTCGACGGATCCGCCAGTGGCACCGAGCGAAACTGCCGCAATTGAATGTATTGCGGGCAATTGCCGAAGGACTGCTCCACCGCCACATCGAACCCGCTCGCAGTCATCGCGCCGACTCGGCCGTTGAGGCGGTTGCGGCGACGGGTGTGCAGTTCGATCCCCAGCAGGCCGATCGCCGCGCCCTCCGTCAGTTGCGCAGGATCATCAGCGCCCGGCAGGCTGCGGAATTGCAGTGCACCTGGCTCGGGCGAGTGAGCGAAGCCCGGCTGCCCTTCAAGAATACTGACCCAAGGATTACCGTCGGCATCCACCGCGCCGTACAGCATGAACGGCAGTTGCTCATAGAACGTGCGGTGCTGGTCCGGCATCTCGCTGCGAATTACCTTACGACCGAGCACCTCCATCCGCTCGGCAATGCCCACATGAGCCTGCAATTGTTTCTCGCCGGCGTGCCAGAGTGAACGGTCCATAAAGGCTTCTCCCCTGCGCCATCGGCGCAGTGTGAACGACCCGACAGTGTCGGGCCGCAGGCATCAGGCAGTTTTTTGCAGACCGGCAACGGTGCGCGGCATGCCGACAAAACCTGGCAAGGCTTCGACCCGCGCCAGCCAGGCCCGGATGTTGGCGTAGTCTTCCAGCGACACATTGCCTTCGGGCGCATGGGCGATATAGCTGTAGGCCGAAACGTCGGCAATGGTTGGCTCGGCGCCCGCCAGATACAGCGTTGTCGCCAGTTCCTGATCGATCACTTTGAGCACGGTGTGGGAATAGGCGATCACCTCTTCAGCGTTGTAAGGCGCACCAAACACCGTGATCAGCCTGGCTCTGGCGGGGCCAAAGGCAATCGGCCCAGCGGCAATCGACAACCAACGCTGAACCTTCGCCGCGCCGACCGGATCGGCTGGCAACCAACGGCCGTTACCGTACTTTTGCGCCAGATAAACCAGGATCGCGTTGGAATCGGCCAGTACCACGCCTTGATCATCGATGACCGGTACCTGACCAAAAGCGTTGAGCGCCAGGAAACCCGACTGCTTGTGCGCGCCCTTGGCCAGATCGACAAAGATGAGTTCGGTCGGCAGTTGCAGCAGGGACAGCATCAGTTCTACACGGTGAGCGTGGCCGGAACGTGGGAAGTTGTAGAGCTTGATGGCTTGCATGGTTGACTCCGCTGGATAGTGGCGCTGTTAAAGAGAGATCAGCACCGATGGGGAGCCATCTTCCACCCGCAATCCAAACAACAGAATAACCAGCAAACGCAATCCATTATTTCATCCAGCGAAATAACCCTCTCGCGCCTGCAAGGACGGGTGTTCACGCAGCGCGCTCACCGCGAAGTCCACAAAACTGCGGATCCGCACAGGAGCCTTGCGCCCGCCCTGATAGACCACATGGATAGGCAACGGCGGCAGTTCGAAGTCAGCCAGAACGATTTCCAGCTCACCGGCGGCGACTTTGCTTGCCACTTGATAGGACAGAACCCGGGTCAGCCCCAATCCCAGGCATGCCGCCGTAATGGCCGCCTGATTCGCCGTCACCACCAAGCGCGGCTCCGGTCGAACACTCAGTGGTTCTCCCCCTTCAAGGAATGGCCAGGTTCTCAACTGACCGATAGAGGACGTCGCAATAACTGGCGCTTGAGCCAGATCATGAGGATGTCGAGGTCGACCGTGGGCCGTCAGGAAGTCCGGCGAGCCGCAAATCACCCGTCGAACCTCACCCACGCGAATCGCATGCTGATTACTGTCGGGTAGCTCACCGATCCGTACGGCGACATCGATGCCCTCCTCGACCATGCTGACCACTCGGTCGACCAGCACCCCATTGATGCAGACTTCAGGAAATTGCGTCAGATAATCCACCATCACCGGCGTGACAAACAATTCACCGAACAACACCGGCGCGGTGACTGTCAGTTGCCCACGCGGTTGAGCGTGACTGCCCGCCGCCGAATCCTCGGCTTCCTGCACCTCGGCGAGAATCCTCCGACAGTCTTCCAGGTAACGCTGACCCGCCTCGCTCAAATGCACACTGCGGGTGGTGCGCGTCAGCAGCAGCGTGCCGATGCGTTTCTCCAACGCCGCCACTGCGCGAGTGACACTGGCTGCTGACAAGCCCAAACGCCGCGCCGCCGCCGAGAAGCCTTGGTCTTGGGCGACGGCGGCGAAGACCTGCATTTCCTGGAAACGGTCCATATTTGTGTCCTCATTAAAAATCAGAAGATCGCAGCCTGCGGCAGCTCCTTGTATGTTGACCCTGATTCCAAAGCGAGAGATTACGCTTAGGTCATGGACATGCATGCGTTCTGGCGACAATTTAAATCAGCCAAGCTTTATCGAAACTATCTGGCATCAGCCCGAGCGGTGATCAGAGTATCCAAGGGGTTCTGCACATGCCGATGGATAATTCAGGTCGCTAGACAACCGCATCTTTCACTACCGCCTGGTCCTGCTACGCAACCGAATTCCGGTCGCAATCTAGGACGTTCTTAAATAATGAGATGACGAGACTGTAGGTAAATTCAGCGAAATTGAAAAAAATCGACGATGTCGCCGGAGCCATTGCGAAAAAGTAAATCGTTTAGCTTGTTCCTACCGAAGCGCCTTCAAGTGAGAAAAAATAAGAAAACTGAAATCCGTGGATAAACCACATTAAGACCATTCAAGAATTTAAATTACCAGTTATTAATCATGCGTCTATGCAACAAACCTACTTTTCGGCTCACAAAAAAACACAATTAAAACTTCCTTCGATTACCCGCACGCCTGTAAGAATATTCTCTTGTTCGTGCAGGCACCGTCCGAAATACAATTACAGTTAAACCAGACCCGATTGAGGATATAAATTAATTCTTTGACATTCCCGCCCTCATCTGCAAAAACTCTAGGTGTTGCGCAACAGACCTTCTCAAACGCAATACTAAGGATGGAGTAACAGTTAATGGATTCTAAAGTTAATGATGTAACCTTCGAGCTTCAACTGGACCCGGAAACTGCGGAGAAATTTTCCGTCCTTCTGAACGATGAGAGCCTCATGCACGCCGGCTTTGTGGCACATCAGTCGAACAACAACGTATTGACGCTGGCTCTGGCTGAAGACGTAAAAATCGCAGCCTGAAAAAACGGGGGGGGGGAAGTAATTCCCTCCCGTTTTCTATTGTGTCGAACATGATACTTACTGATACCTTCAATCACTAAGAGGTGACCCATTATGCAAAGGCTTAGTTCGAGCCTTCGTCGCCGCAGTGCCGAAGAAACATTAAAAATTATCGTCAACAATATAGCCCCACGCGTTGGCATTACCCGAGTGACCGACACAACTTGGCTGGACCGCATTGGCATTCCGGTGTTTGCCAGTATACGACCCGGTGCATTGAAGGGTTCGCTGTGCGTAAATGCGGGCAAAGGCCTCAGACCAGCAGAAGCCAAGATAGGCGCATACATGGAAGCCATCGAGTTCAGCCTTGCCCAATACAATACGGCGCAACTGAAACTGTTAAAGACCACGCCGAGGCAACTCATTGAAAGCCACGAAGGACGAATAGCGTTCAATCAGTTCTGCATGTTGTATGGCGTCTCTGCCGACGCCGACTCGCTCATCATGGCCATCGAAGTTGAAGATGTATTGCGCAAGCAAAAGGTGCTTGCACCCGCCGAGCTGGTGTTCATTCCCTACCCCAAAAACCCCGGGCAACAACTCTTCGGGGAAAGCTCCAGTGGCCTGGCTTCAGGCAATGACTTGGTGGAAGCCTCAGTACACGCTGTTTGCGAACTCATGGAGCGCGATGTTCAAGCCTTTAATCACCTGCATGACCGCTCCCGCCTCATCAATCTGGACCGCTACAGTTTAGAAACCGCCGCCCTACTCAATAAAATCAATGACGCGGGTTTGAGCCTGTCGGTCCGTTACACCGAGAACTGTTTTGGCCTGGCCTACTTTCAGGCTTTTATCATGGAAGAGTCTTCCCAAGCGCCCATCTCTGTGGCCACCGGCTCAGGGTTACATCCCATCAAGGAAATCGCCTTGATCCGGGCCATCTGTGAGGCGGCCCAAAGCCGTTTAAGCCACATCCACGGAGGCCGGGACGACATCATAGAGCGCGTCAAATACTTCGAGAAGAAGGGCCGTTCGGTCGAACTTCAGGCCATCTCACGCTTACGTGGCGTGGCCACCTCCCGTGAACAGATGATCGATTACTCCTCCATCGATTGCCAGGAATCCGCAATCCCCACGCTTGAATCTGCCTGGGAGTTGCTCTTCGAGCGGTTGCAGCGCGTCGGGCTCAGTACCGTGTTAAGGGTCTTACTCAGCAAAGCGACGGACGACATCACTGTGGTCAGAATTATTATTCCGGGGCTTGAAGCCTTTGAACCCGGCCTGAAAAGGGTCGGTCCGAGGTTAATGACGTATGTCAAACAAAGCGCTTGAGTTGTGCACACTGCTTGCTGGCCCCTCCCTGCAAGGAATAGACAGCCAATTGCTGTGCAGTAGCGGCCTGGTGGTACGCCCGCCAGTCAAACGCGGCGATATCGAACGCCTGGTGGCGCAATCGCCCCCCTCGAATCTGGCCATTGTCGATGGCGTGTTCCATGCACACCCTGCGGTCGGCCATGCCGAGATACTCGACGCCCTGCACGCGGGTTGGCGCATTTGGGGATTATCGTCCATGGGGGCTATTCGCGCCTGTGAAATGGATACGCTGGGAATGAAAGGCTTTGGTGAAGTGTATCGACAATTCGCCAGCGATCCGGACATGTCCGACGACGAAGTGACCCTGATACATCAAGCACAAGAGCCTTTTCTTTCGCTCAGTGAACCCCTTATTCATATCAGACAGTTCTTAAAACAGTGGACGACTGAACGCATCATTACGTCAGCACAAGAACAACACATACTTCACTACCTGAAGAACATGTGGTACGGACATCGAACATTAAATTGTTTGAAAGAAGCCTTACTGGCACTTCCTGTCGCGGAGAAAAAAATAGACACCTCCTTGGCAAACTTTTCTGCGTACAGAATAAAGAGCTTGGACTTGATCGAATTTCTCAAACTGCAACCATGGACGAGGAAGGTAAAAAAAAATGTCCCCATCAGCGATATTGTTTGAAATAAACGGTTTGCCATTTGTGCACCCAATGTTCAATAGCAAAAAACTGTTAACGCTCGTCGCCGTTGTACGTAAAAATATCGAGGGCGGCGAGTTACCTCTAACCAGCTATTTGCAACCAGACTATGCCACCGCCCTGTATAACAGGCACGTCAAAGGTGCGCCCGTTTTTCCACCCTATCAAGCGTTAGGCAATGCAGAACAGATCATGTTGGCCGAAGCGAAGAGCAACCTCAAAGCCTTGCTACCGGAATGGACAATGTTATTTGACTTGCCGGTTAAAATACATAAATTGCTGAATCAACAAGTCAGCCTTACCAATCCCGTACTGCCGCAACAAATGTTTCTGGGCGAAGCCGCGTTTACCAGCATTACGGACCTTGAAGAGTTACTGGTACATGAACTGTCCCATATCTGGTCCAGTTTGATCGCCGAGATTTACGACTTTCAGCTCAAGGACAGTTCAAACAATTACATACTGCCATCAGGAACTGGCGGCAAGAATCCCAGGGGGGTCTTGTTGGCGTGCCTGTTTGCGGCCAGCGCCGTGAACTACCACAGGCGGTTGCTGGCCAGCGGTTCCGTGCGATCTCGTCCCGAACGACTCGACTACTTGCACCAGTATTTTCTCAAAAGTCTGGCCACTCTCCAGGCGTCGGCCGAACTTTCCGAAATCGGAAAACTGATCACCTCAAGGCTGGATATGTTTTCCAGCGACATGATAACCGACACCGTTCAAGGATGACCCCATGGCAGTCGTACACTTTCCCCGGCAGTTTATGTCCTACACCGATCAACATAAAACACACGCCACTGAGGGGTTGTGTGTCAACGATGTACTGAACAATCTGGCCGCACGGTTTCCCGCCCTGATTGGCCCGGTCTTCTCTGAGGACCTGTACCCGCGGCCGTTCGTGGGGTTGTTCGTCGACGGCATGCGCGTGACCAGCGAGCATGACCGCCGTTGTCTCCTGGATAGCAACGCGCAATTGATTCTCATCAACGCAGTGGCAGGTGGCTGACATGCAATGCAACCTGAAGACAGACACCTCCCGTTACGCCCGCCAAATCATACTCAGCGAGGTCGGTGTGCAGGGGCAGCAGCGCCTCAAAGACAGCAAAGTCCTGGTGGTCGGCGCCGGGGGGTTGGGCTGCCCGGTACTCCTGTACTTGGCAGGTGCTGGCGTCGGGACTATCGGCATCGTTGATAACGACATCGTCGACGTCAGTAATCTGCACCGACAAATTCTTTATGCGATTGCTGATGTAGGCGACCTGAAAGTGTGGGCAGCCAAGCGCCGCATCAACCAGTTGAACCCGGACATCATCGTCCACACCGTTGCTACGATGCTGAACCCGGACAATGTCCTGTCGTTGCTGGCGGACTACGACATCATCGTCGACGCCACTGATAACTTCGACGCCAAATACCTCATCAGTGATGCCTGTATCGAGTGCGAAAAACCGATGGTCTATGCCTCGATCAGTCAGTTCGAGGGCCAAGTGTCGGTATTTAATTATTACAACCGGCACACCCAACAATGGGGGCCGTGCTTTCGGGATCTGTTCGAAACACCGCCGCCACCGCACTTGACACAAAACTGCTCGGAAGCGGGCGTTCTTGGCGTCATACCTGGGTTGCTCGGTTGCTTTCAGACCAATGAAGTACTCAAGCTCATCCTCCGTACCGGGGAGCCCTTGAGCGGGCAATTGTTGTCTATCGACTGTCTGGACAACACTTTCCAGCTGTTGAACATCAACAAAAAAACACGGGACCGGCGTCTTACGAGAGCGCTTGGCGCCACGACCACACCTGAGTGGCGCGACAGCTACTGGCTGTCACCCGACACACTGCATGACTGGATAGCGACACAAGCGCCATTTCAACTGGTCGATGTACGGGACGTCAGCGAGCATCAGCAAGGTTCGCTGGGCGGCAAACTGATTCAGCTCAAAGACATTATCAAGCGCCATGAAGAACTCGATCCCACCCGCTGTATCGTTTTCTATTGCAAATCCGGCGTCAGGAGCAAGGCGGCCCTATTGGCAGTTCGCAGCGTCAACCAGGAAGCGGAACTCTATAGCCTTGAGGGTGGTATCGAGCGATATCTGGCGATCTACCCAGATGAACGTCACTCCGTCGTTTCTTGAACGCCCCTGCTTGCGCAGTAGCCCTATCTGAATAAAAGGAACGTCAATGAGTACAAATTTTTCAGGTATTACATGGGGCTTTCCCGGCATCGACCGGCGTTTGCTGAAAGTGCAATTCAGCTTTTTGCTGATGGTTTTGGGTGGACGGTGCAATCAACTGGCGGTGGCCTGGTGGGCCTTGCAGGAAACAGGCTCTGCGCTCTACTTCGCCAACATGATTGCCTGTTCCATCGCGGCGGAGGTGTTAGCCAAACCCCTGCTTGGATGGCTGGGGGACAAGTACAACAAAATCCTGATCATCAAGCTGGCCTCATGGCTCAGCCTGCTGACAGCGCTATTGATGGTGGTGTTGTCCGCCACGGGGTCGTTCAACCCTTGGGCGGTGAGCGCACTGATGATGATCAGCAGTGCGATCGTCGGCGTGCGCGACCCTCTCCAGGCATCGATCATTCCTTTATTTGCAGACGACGATAAAGTCTCCCTGGCCTTTCGGACCAAAAGCGTGATGTCGTCCTTTTCGATTCTGCTGGGGCCGGTACTGGCCAGCGTGTTGATTTACGGGTTCGGTATCACGTTCGCCTTTGCTGTCGATTTTTTTGCGATTCTCATCGCCGGGGCGTTGATCGCGACCATCCCGAGCCACATCGGTGCCACTGGCCAAGACGAAAAAGCGCAGGGAGCCAGCGGCTTCACCATGATTTATTCCGGCTTCAAAGTGGTTTACGGAGTGAAAGTCGAATTTTACCTGGCCATCATTGCAATGCTGATCAACTTTGCCCTATTTCCTTTCTTCACCATCCTGATCCCACTGTACGTAAAGGACGTCATCCAGTACCCGGTCACTTACATTGGTCTTCTGGATTCGTGCTTCGGACTGGGCATTCTGGCGGGCAGTTACAAGATCATCGGCTGGTTATCCGAAAGGGTCCCCCGTGACATGTGTGTGTCCGCAGGTTTTGCATTACTGGGGTGCAACCTAGTGGTGGTCGGCACCGTTTCATCGTCGCTCATCGTACCCGCGGCCTTTTTCTGCGGCGGCGTAGGCCTGATGTTGATCAACATCCCCACCTCCGCAGTGAGGTTGCTGGCGACACCCAAGCTCCATCGCAACCGGATTTTTGCCACGGTTTCATTTCTGTCTGCGGCGGCCAGCCCGTTGGGCAGTTTTGCGATGAACACCCTGATCGCCTCTCTGGGGGTCGCACTGACCATCACACTGCTGGGCGTCATGGTGCTGCTGCTGTCTCTGATGGTCTTTCTGGTACCCGATTTCAAAACTTTCATGCGTTCCCCGGATACGCAGCTCAACGATGCCTACCTAGACAAATACCCTGAAGCTTTTGCGCACTGACGTGCCTCGCCGTACCCCCGCCTCTAACAAACGGAGTTGCCTTTCACCATGCCGGACCTCAAGGATCGACCTAAATCTGCTCGACATGAACCGATCTTCTGCGGCCAATATTATGACGACATGGGCTGTACCGGTTTCCTGGGGGATCCGTCCAAAGATCGAATCTCGGTTCTGATGCTGGGGCTTTCGGACGGTGCAGCGCTGGCGCCAATCGCAGCCAGCACCAGAGTGGCCAGTCTATTGGCCGTTGATCTGGATGAGACCGCACTCGTGCGCAGCCTCGACAACCGGAACCGAGTTGCAGCACACATCGAGTTTGACAGCGTGCTCACCGATGCCGCGCACTTCCTGGTCGTCACCCCCGATCGGTACGACGTCATTATTGTCGACCTCTACACCCAGAGCGGTTACGCCCCGATTGTGTTTGATCACGGGTTCCACCAACTATTGAAGAGCCGCCTCAATCCCCTCGGTCACGTGGTGTTCAACGGTTTTGGCGTCCCCATGAACCTGGACCCGTTCAACGGCCCTGCGCCCCAAGCTTGGCTCGCCCACTGCCTGAACAACAGCTGGGGCGACATTCATTATCTGCCCCACCGACGCAATGCGACGTTCATTATCGGACCGCCGCTATCAACGACACCGCACACCGCACCTGCCTTGGAGTCTTTATGCGCCAGTGACCGGCTCTTCATGGACATCATGAGCCTTCGCCTCCGCTACCTGACACCCACGGTTATCCGTCACGCGCCGCTTGTGCCCCCGGCGCTGGATTTCGTCGGCATTGATCTGGAGGTGCAAAAACGCTGGGTGGACTCGTTACCAGCCTTGTCTGCGCTGCTTCCAACCGCGTTGAAGCTGAGCAAGCCGAACGACCTTCGCGTGTTACTGGATAACCCGGACGCATGCCAAGCGCTCCAAGAACGATTATTGAAGGACAAGTCTTCGCTGCGCACGACACTGGCGTTGCTGATCGCAGGCGAAGTCAACTTCTCGGACCGCGATGTGTCGTGGCTGCCCGACTGGGTCGTGTCGACATTGGAGAACAGTGTAGAAATCCAGCCACGAGATTGGCTGGAAGGTTTACTCCCTTATGCCTATGGCGTCATTACCCACAGAACTCGAGGAGATACAGCCAAAGTGGAAGGTTTTCGGCGGGCGCTAGAGCGATTGTCAGCTAGTGTTCCCACCCCGCGACCATGAGACCTAAATCAGAAAAGGAAATCTACGGCAGAAGAGGTTTCAGCAAAGCCACGCTATGCCTAACGTTGAGTGCAAAGCGAGTTGTATTGAAGGGGATTTTTTCTGGGATTTTTCTGACAGTTTTTTGAATATTTTCCGACAACGCAGTACAGGAACAACTACGCAGGAGCACTTGTCGTGCTCCTGCGTAAATCGCTTATTCCACCGTCACCGACTTCGCCAGGTTACGCGGCTGGTCAACGTCGGTGCCTTTCAATACGGCCACGTAATACGAGAGCAACTGCAGCGGAATGGTGTAGAGGATCGGCGACAGGGTGTCGTGGATGTGTGGCATCTGTATAACATGAGTGCCTTCACCATTGGTCATGCCGGCCTGCTCGTCTGCAAAGACAATCAGCTGACCACCACGGGCGCGGACTTCCTGGAGGTTGGATTTCAACTTCTCCAGCAACTCGTTGTTGGGTGCCACGGTGACCACTGGCATGTCGTTATCCACAAGCGCCAACGGGCCGTGTTTCAGCTCGCCGGCCGGATAGGCTTCGGCGTGGATGTAGGAGATTTCCTTGAGCTTGAGAGCCCCTTCCATCGCTACCGGGAATTGCGCACCACGTCCAAGGAACAGGGTGTGGTTTTTCTCGGCGAACAGCTCGGCGATTTTCTCCACGGTGCTGTCCATGGCCAGGGCTTCGCCGAGGCGGGTCGGCAGGCGACGCAGCTCTTCAACCAACGTGGCTTCGACGCCTTCGGCCAACGTCCCGCGAACCTGGCCCAAGGACAAGGTCAGCAGCAACAGGCCGACCAATTGAGTAGTGAAGGCTTTGGTCGAGGCCACGCCAATTTCACGACCGGCCTGGGTCAGCAGTGTCAGGTCAGACTCACGCACCAGTGAGCTGATGCCGACGTTGCAGATCGCCAGACTGGCGAGGAAACCCAGTTGCTTGGCGTTGCGCAGGGCAGCCAGGGTGTCAGCGGTTTCGCCGGACTGGGAGATGGTCACGAACAGCGTGTCGGGCTGCACCACTACCTTGCGGTAGCGGAATTCGCTGGCGACTTCGACTTGGCACGGGATGCCGGCCAGTTCTTCGAGCCAGTAACGGGCAACCATGCCGGCGTGGTAGCTGGTGCCACACGCGACGATTTGCACGTTGCGCACTTTGGCGAACAACTCGGCAGCCTGTGGACCGAACGCTTGCACCAGCACGCCGTTCGGACTCAGGCGACCTTCCAGGGTGCGCTGCACCACAGCCGGTTGCTCGTGAATTTCCTTGAGCATGAAGTGGCGGAATTCGCCCTTGTCAGCGGCTTCGGCGCCATCGCGGTACTGCACGGATTCGCGTTGGACGACTTGGCCGCTCACGTCCCAGATCTGCACGCTGTCCCGGTGAATTTCGGCAATGTCGCCTTCTTCCAGGTACATGAAGCGGTCAGTGACCTGGCGCAGGGCCAACTGATCGGAAGCCAGGAAGTTTTCACCCAGGCCCAGACCGATGACCAGCGGGCTGCCGCTACGGGCGGCGACCAGACGATCCGGTTGCTGAGCGCTGATGACCGCCAAACCGTAAGCACCGTGCAGCTCTTTGACAGTAGCCTTCAGGGCCACGGTCAGATCATGCAGATCCTTGAGTTTGTGGTTCAACAGGTGAGCAATGACTTCAGTGTCGGTGTCCGAGGTGAACACGTAACCCAAGGCTTTGAGTTGCTCGCGCAGGGCTTCGTGGTTCTCGATGATGCCGTTGTGCACCACCGCCAGATCACCGGAGAAATGCGGGTGAGCGTTGCGCTCGCACGGCGCACCGTGAGTGGCCCAGCGGGTGTGGGCGATACCCAGGCGGCCGACCAGCGGTGCTTCGGCCAGCGCCAGTTCCAATTCACTGACCTTGCCCGGGCGGCGTAGACGCTCAAGCTTTTCATCATTGGTGTAGACCGCCACACCGGCACTGTCATAGCCACGGTATTCCAGGCGCTTCAGGCCTTCGAGCAGGATGGCAGTGATGTTACGTTCTGCAACTGCGCCAACAATTCCACACATGCTATTTCTCCTGACTGACAGCCGCGAGGATCAAGTTGATTCCGCGAGCCTGAATCTGATCCCGTGCCGCAAGCGGCAGGCGATCATCGGTAATGAGGGTATGGACGCTGCTCCAGGGCAGTTCCAGGTTAGGAATCTTGCGGCCGATCTTGTCGGCCTCGACCATGACGACCACTTCGCGGGCGACTTCAGCCATGACCCGGCTCAGTCCCAGCAATTCGTTGAAGGTGGTTGTGCCGCGAACCAGGTCGATGCCATCGGCACCAATGAACAATTGATCAAAGTCGTAAGAGCGTAGTACCTGCTCGGCCACCTGCCCCTGAAAGGACTCGGAATGCGGGTCCCAGGTGCCACCGGTCATCAACAGCACCGGCTCATGCTCGAGCTCGCTCAAGGCGTTGGCGACATGCAGGGAGTTGGTCATCACCACCAGACCCGCTTGTTGGCCGAGTTCCGGAATCATCGCCGCCGTGGTGCTGCCGCTATCGACGATGATCCGCGCATGCTCGCGAATCCGCATAACGGCGGCGCGGGCGATAGCCTGCTTGTATTTGGACACCGGCTGACCGATGTCGGCCACCAGCTCTTTAGGCAGGGTGATCGCTCCGCCATAACGGCGCAGCAGCAAGCCGTTGCTTTCAAGCGCCGCGAGGTCCTTGCGGATCGTAACTTCCGAAGTTTCGAAGCGCTTGGCCAGCTCATCCACACTGACTTCGCCCTGCTCATTGAGCAAGGCGAGGATATTGTGACGGCGTTGAGGTGTATTGCGTTTCGACATGGCTTGGTAAGTTTCGATTCGAAAGATAACGGAAGCAATCAAAACCTATCGGCGAAACTTCGTCAAGCCTAAGGCGATAAAAAGAGCTGTGGATAACTCAGCTCTTTTTGATCTTCACCGGCCGCTTCCAGCCGTCGATGTTCTTCTGCCGCGCTCGGCCTACCGCCAACTGCGCGTTATCCACATTTTGGGTAATCGTCGAACCCGCAGCAGTCGTTGCACCCGCAGAGATATCCACAGGTGCGACCAACGAGTTGTTGGAGCCGATGAACACATCTTCACCCAACACGGTTTTCCATTTGTTGGCGCCGTCGTAATTGCAGGTGATGGTGCCAGCCCCGATGTTGGTGCGCGCACCAACTTCCGCATCCCCCAGGTAAATCAGGTGGCCGGCCTTGGCGTCCTCGCCCAAATGAGCGTTTTTCAACTCAACGAAGTTACCCACATGGGCTCTTGCTTCCAGCACTGTGCCTGGGCGCAAACGAGCGAACGGACCGGCATCGCTGCCTTCACCGAGAATTGCGCCATCGATGTGGCTGTTGGCCTTGATCACCACGCCTTTGCGCAGGGTGCTGTCCTTGATCACACAGTTCGGGCCGATAACTACGTTGTCCTCAATAACGACCTTGCCTTCGAGGATCACGTTGATGTCGATCAGCACGTCGCGGCCGACGGTGACTTCACCGCGCACATCAAAACGTGCTGGGTCGCGCAGGGTCACGCCTTGAGCCATCAAACGAAGACCGGCGCGTAGCTGATAGTGACGCTCAAGCTCGGAAAGCTGCTTGCGGTCGTTAGCACCCTGCACTTCCATGGCATCGTGGGGGTGCTCGGTGGCCACCACCAGCCCATCGCTGACCGCCATGGCGATTACGTCGGTCAGGTAATACTCGCCCTGGGCGTTGTTATTGGAGAGGCGGCTCATCCAGTCGCCAAGACGTTCGAAAGGCAGCGCCAGAATACCGGTGTTGCCTTCGGTGATTGCGCGTTCAGCTTCGTTGGCGTCTTTCTGCTCGACGATAGCGGTGACCTGTCCAGCCGCGTCACGGACGATGCGGCCGTAGCCGGTTGGATCGTCCAGTTCAACGGTGAGCAAACCCAGTTGTTGCGGCGCCACTTTCTTCAACAAACGTTGCAGGGTTTCGACTTCAATCAGCGGCACGTCACCGTAGAGAATCAGCACCGTGTCGGACTTGATGAACGGCACAGCCTGCGCCACCGCATGACCGGTCCCCAGCTGTTTGTCCTGCAGGACGAAATTCAAATCATCCGCCGCCAGACGCTCACGCACGGCATCGGCGCCATGGCCGATCACGACGTGGATGCGCTGTGGATCAAGTTGCCGGGCGCTGTGGATAACATGGCCAAGCATCGAATTGCCGGCAATCGGGTGCAGAACTTTCGGCAACGCCGAACGCATGCGAGTGCCTTGGCCAGCAGCGAGGATAACGATTTCTAAAGACATGACTGGCTACCAATCCTGGATGGTCAGCGGCTGCGACCAGGTTATGAATGTCGGAAAAGAAAAAAGGGTAGCCGAGGCTACCCTTTTTAATCAATCGCACAACAAGTGGGGCCTATTAGTGGCCGAACTTCTTGCGGATCTGCTGGACGGTGCGCAGCTGAGCTGCAGCCTCGGCCAGACGTGCGGCAGCAGAACCGTAATCGAATTCTGCACCACGGTCATGCAAGGCCTTCTCGGCAGCCTTAACGGCTTCCTGAGCGGAGGCTTCGTCCAGGTCGGCGGCACGTTGCACAGTGTCGGCAAGCACCTTGACCATGTTCGGCTGAACCTCGAGGAAACCACCGGAGATGTAATACACCTCCTCTTCCCCGCCCTGCTTGATCAGGCGGATCGGGCCCGGCTTGAGATTAGTGATCAGCGGCGCGTGACCCAGGGCGATACCAAGATCACCCAGTGCACCGTGCGCAACCACCATCTCGACCAGGCCGGAAAAGATTTCCCCTTCCGCGCTGACGATATCGCAATGGACTGTCATAGCCATCTGATTGCCTCAACCTAAATTAGCGCCCGTTGCCGGGCGCCGGGATTACAGTTTCTTGGCTTTCTCGATCGCTTCTTCGATGCCACCGACCATGTAGAACGCTTGTTCTGGCAGGTGGTCGTAGTCACCGTTGAGGATGCCTTTGAAGCCAGCAATGGTGTCTTTCAGGGAAACGTATTTACCCGAAGCACCGGTGAAGACTTCAGCCACGAAGAACGGCTGCGACAAGAAACGCTGGATCTTACGAGCACGGTTTACCAACTGCTTGTCGGTTTCCGACAGCTCGTCCATACCCAGGATCGCAATGATGTCCTTCAGTTCTTTGTAACGTTGCAGAACATACTGAACGCCGCGAGCGGTGTCGTAGTGGTCCTGACCGATCACGTTCGGGTCCAGCTGACGCGAAGTCGAGTCCAGTGGATCGACCGCTGGGTAGATACCCAGGGAAGCGATGTCACGGGACAGAACGACGGTGGCGTCCAAGTGGGCGAAGGTGGTCGCTGGCGA
Organism: Pseudomonas sp. HLT2-19-2; assembly: GCF_054898005.1. Lineage (NCBI taxonomy): Bacteria > Pseudomonadati > Pseudomonadota > Gammaproteobacteria > Pseudomonadales > Pseudomonadaceae > Pseudomonas > Pseudomonas sp. HLT2-19-2. Next base: position 253,383 of record NZ_CM142712.1, read on the forward strand.
CGGGTCAGTCAAGTCATCCGCCGGTACGTATACCGCTTGGATCGAGGTGATCGAACCGTTTTTGGTCGAAGTGATACGCTCTTGCAGAGTACCCATCTCTTCGGCCAGGGTCGGCTGGTAACCTACTGCGGAAGGCATACGGCCCAGCAGTGCGGATACTTCAGTACCGGCTAGGGTGTAACGATAGATGTTGTCGACGAACAGCAGTACGTCGTTACCTTCGTCACGGAACTTCTCGGCCATGGTCAGGCCGGTCAGTGCTACGCGCAGACGGTTACCCGGCGGCTCGTTCATCTGACCGTAAACCAGTGCCACTTTGTCCAGAACGTTGGAATCCTTCATCTCGTGGTAGAAGTCGTTACCCTCACGAGTACGCTCACCCACACCGGCGAACACGGAATAACCGGCGTGCTCGATGGCGATGTTACGGATCAGTTCCATCATGTTTACGGTTTTGCCTACACCGGCACCACCGAACAGACCGACTTTACCACCCTTGGCGAACGGGCAAACCAGGTCGATAACCTTGATGCCGGTTTCCAGCAGGTCGTTGCCGCCAGCTTGTTCAGCGAAGGTTGGCGCAGGACGGTGAATGCCCCAGCGCTCTTCGGTGTCGATCGGGCCAGCTTCGTCGATCGGGTTGCCCAGAACGTCCATGATCCGGCCCAGGGTCGCTTTACCGACCGGTACGGAGATGGCTGCGCCGGAGTCTTTGACTTCCAGACCGCGCTTCAAGCCTTCGGTGGAACCCATCGCAATGGTACGAACCACGCCGTCGCCCAGCTGTTGCTGAACTTCGAGAGTAGTCCCGGCCGCGCTTTGTACTTCCAGCGCGTTGTAAATGCTCGGTACGCTGTCGCGTGGAAATTCCACGTCGATAACGGCGCCGATGATTTGAACGATACGTCCGCTACTCATAGCTGGATCCTCTGAATATTTGAACCGTTAAACCGCGGCAGCGCCGCCGACGATTTCCGAGATCTCTTGGGTGATCGCAGCCTGACGCGCCTTGTTGTAGACCAGCTGCAAATCGCTGATCAAATCACCGGCGTTGTCGGTAGCGTTCTTCATCGCGATCATCCGCGCAGCTTGTTCAGCCGCGTTGTTCTCGACCACCGCCTGGTAGACCTGTGATTCAACGTAACGGACCATCAAGCCGTCAAGCAGCTCTTTAGCGTCCGGTTCGTAGAGATAGTCCCAGTGGTGCTTGAGTGATTGATCCGCGGTTGCCTCCAGTGGAATCAACTGCTCCACAGTAGGCTGTTGCGTCATGGTGTTGATGAACTTGTTGGACACCACGGACAGGCGATCAATACGGCCGTCCAGGTAGGCATCCAGCATCACCTTGACGCTGCCAATCAGATCATTGATCGACGGCTCTTCACCCAAGTGGCTGATAGCTGCAACGACGTTACCGCCGAAGTTGCGGAAGAAAGCCGCACCCTTGCTACCAACAACACACAGGTCGATCTCGACGCCGTTATCGCGGTTTACCGCCATGTCCTTGACCAGGGCCTTGAACAGGTTGGTGTTCAAGCCACCACACAGACCACGGTCGCTGCTCACTACAACATAACCGACGCGCTTGATTTCACGCTCGATCATGAAGGGGTGGCGATATTCCGGGTTGGCGTTGGCCAAATGACCAATAACCTGGCGGATGCGCTCCGCGTAAGGACGGCTAGCAGCCATGCGCATTTGTGCCTTGCGCATTTTACTGACCGCCACTTTTTCCATGGCGCTGGTAATCTTTTGCGTGCTTTTGATGCTCGCAATCTTACTGCGAATCTCTTTTGCGCCTGCCATGTAACACCTATCAGGTTAGCAAGCGGGAGCCTTGCGGCTCCCGCTGCGGCTTACCAGGTTTGGGTGGCCTTGAACTTCTCGATACCGGCTTTCAGGCCAGCGTCGATTTCGTCATTGAAGTCACCCTTCACGTTGATCTTCGCCATCAAATCGGCGTGATCGCGGTTGAAGAAAGCAATCAGCGCTTGTTCGAAGCTGCCGATCTTGGCGATTTCAACGTCAGTCAGGAACCCACGCTCAGCGGCATACAGCGACAGCGCCATGTCAGCGATCGACATTGGTGCGTATTGCTTCTGCTTCATCAGCTCGGTAACGCGCTGACCATGCTCAAGTTGCTTACGGGTCGCTTCGTCCAGGTCAGAAGCGAACTGGGCGAATGCCGCCAGTTCACGGTACTGAGCCAGAGCGGTACGGATACCACCGGAGAGCTTCTTGATGATCTTGGTCTGAGCGGCACCACCCACACGGGATACCGAAACACCGGCGTTCACAGCAGGACGGATCCCGGAGTTGAACATGGCCGATTCCAGGAAGATCTGACCGTCGGTGATGGAAATCACGTTGGTCGGAACGAACGCGGAAACGTCGCCAGCCTGGGTTTCGATGATCGGCAGTGCGGTCAGGGAACCGGTTTTGCCGGTCACTGCGCCGTTGGTGAACTTCTCTACATACTCTTCCGAAACGCGGGATGCGCGCTCCAGCAGACGGGAGTGGAGATAGAACACGTCGCCTGGGTAAGCTTCACGGCCTGGTGGACGGCGCAGCAGCAGGGAAATCTGGCGGTAAGCCACTGCTTGCTTGGACAGATCGTCATAAACGATCAGCGCGTCTTCACCGCGGTCGCGGAAGAATTCACCCATGGTGCAACCGGAGTACGGTGCCAGGAATTGCAGTGCTGCAGATTCCGAAGCGCTCGCAGCCACGACGATGGTGTTAGCCAGTGCGCCGTTTTCTTCCAGCTTGCGAACCACGTTAGCGATGGTCGATTGTTTCTGACCGATAGCTACGTAGACGCAGAAGATGCCACTGTCTTTCTGGTTAATGATCGCGTCGATCGCCAGAGCGGTTTTACCGATCTGACGGTCACCGATGATCAGCTCACGCTGGCCACGGCCGACAGGGATCATGGCATCGACAGCCTTGTAGCCAGTCTGTACAGGCTGGTCTACCGACTTACGCCAGATCACGCCTGGAGCAACTTTCTCGACCGCATCGGTCTCGGTGTTGTTCAGCGGACCTTTGCCGTCAACAGGGTTACCCAGTGCGTCGACTACGCGACCCAGCAGTTCCTTACCAACCGGAACTTCGAGGATGCGGCCAGTGCACTTGGCGCTCATGCCTTCAGCCAGAGACTGATAAGAGCCCAATACAACGGCACCTACAGAGTCTTGCTCCAGGTTGAGAGCCATACCGAAGACGCCGCCCGGAAACTCGATCATCTCGCCGTACATTACGTCGGCCAGACCGTGAATCCGCACGATACCGTCAGATACGCTGACGACAGTGCCTTCGTTACGGGCTTGGGAGGTCACATCGAGTTTGTCGATGCGGCCCTTGATAATTTCACTTATTTCGGAAGGATTGAGTTGCTGCATTGCTCTGCTGCCCCTTCAAACTCAAGATTTCAATGCTTCGGCAAGGTTCGCGAGTTTGCCGCGAATCGAGCCATCGATTACCAGGTCGCCGGCGCGGATGATGACACCACCAATAAGGGTGGCATCCTCCGCAGCGTGCAGTCGCACTTCCCGGCCGAGCCGTGCACTGAGAACCTTGGCGAGTTTGTCTTGCTGTTCTTGGTTCAATGCAAAAGCACTGGTTACGTCCACGTCTACCGATTTCTCTTGTTCGGCCTTGTACAGGTCAAACAGAGCGGCGATCTCCGGCAAAAGCGGGAGACGGTCGTTTTCGGCAACGACGTGAATGAAATTCTGTGCCTTGGCATCGAACTTGTCGCCACACACGTCAATAAACGTGGTGGCCTTGTTTGCGCTCGTCAGTCGCGGGGCCTTGAGCATGCTCTGCATAGTGTCGTCTTGCGACACTGCTGCAGCCAGGCCGAGCATGGCTGACCAAGAGGCCAGTTGCTGGTGGGCCTGGGCGTGCTCGAAGGCTGCCTTAGCGTAAGGTCGGGCCAACGTGGTCAATTCTGCCATGATCGCCCTCGCTTAAATTTCAGCAGCCAGTTTGTTTACCAGCTCCGCGTGCGCGTTTTGATCGATTGTGGCACCCAGGATCTTCTCAGCGCCGCCAACGGCCAGAGCACCCAATTGGGCACGCAGCGCGTCTTTGACACTGTTCAGTTCCTGCTCGATCTCGGCCTGAGCCTGAACCTTCACACGGTCAGCGTCGATTCGGGCTTTTTCAACAGCCTCTTCAACGATCTGATTACCGCGTTTCTTGGCTTGCTCAATGATTTCGGCTGCCTGAGCTTTAGCTTCGCGCAGTTGTTGACCCGCTTTATCTTGGGCCAACTCCAGGTCGCGAGCTGCTCGGGCGGCAGCGTCCAGTCCATCCGCGATCTTCTTCTGACGTTCGTGCAAAGCCGCGATGACCGGAGGCCACACGAACTTCATGCAAAACAGTACAAAAATGAAGAACGCAACGGACTGGCCAATCAGGGTTGCATTAATGTTCACGCCAACACCTCGCTCGTTCGTTGCACATCACACCAATTACTCGAAGGTTCGAGTGATTAGCCAGCGAGTTGACCAACGAATGGGTTCGCGAAGGTGAAGAACAGAGCGATACCAACACCGATCATGGTCACGGCGTCGAGCAGACCGGCAACGATGAACATTTTAACTTGCAGCATTGGAACCATCTCTGGCTGACGCGCTGCGCCTTCCAGGAACTTGCCACCCAACAGGCCGAAACCAATTGCGGTACCCAGTGCGCCCAGGCCGATCAACAGTGCAACAGCGATAGCGGTTAGACCAACTACAGTTTCCATCTTTCCTCCCGACTTTTACGTCGTATGGTTTAGGTTTTTTAGATTTTAAAGCGGTAAAACAAATCGTTTCATAGCCCTGTTCGGGCACCCACTCGTTTGACCGAGTGGGACATCAGACTAGTCAAGACTGGTCTTAATGGTTTTCTTCGTGCGCCATCGACAGGTAAACGATGGTCAGCATCATGAAGATAAACGCCTGCAGGGTGATGATCAGGATGTGGAACACAGCCCACGCCCACTGCAGAACTATACCCAGGCCACTAAGCCAGAGCAGACCGCTGCCGAACATCACAGCGATCAGAATGAAGACCAGTTCGCCGGCGTACATGTTGCCGAACAGACGCAGTGCCAGAGAGATTGGCTTGGCGATCAGTGTCACGAACTCCAGCAGGAAGTTCACCGGAATCAGCAAGGCTTGAAGAAAAATGTTCTTGCTGCCGAACGGGTGCAGGGTCAATTCGCCGATGAAGCCGCCGATGCCCTTGACCTTGATGCTGTAAAAAATGATCAACGCGAACACCGACAGGGCCATGCCCAGGGTAGCGTTCGGGTCAGTGGTCGATACGGCACGGAACGGAATGTGCGCATCACCCGTGATCAGGATGGCCAGCTGAGGAATCCAGTCGACCGGGATCAGGTCGACGGCGTTCATCAGGAAGACCCAGACGAAGATGGTCAGTGCCAGCGGTGCAATCACCGGGCTACGGCCATGGAAGCTGTCTTTCACGCTGCCATCGACGAATTCGACCAATACTTCAACGAAGTTCTGCAAAGCACCAGGCTGACCCGAAGTCGCCTTCTTCGCCGCCATGCGGAAAAGAAGAACGAAGATCAGACCCAACGCGACCGACCAGCCAAGCGTATCGACGTGGAAAGCCCAGAAGCCCATTTCCTTGGCTTCTGCTGCGGTGTGCGCAAAGCCCCAGCCGCCGTTAGGTAGCTGCCCGAAGGTCAGGTTCTGCAAGTGGTGCTGGATATAGCCCGAAGCGGTTGTCTCTGCCATGGTTGCCTCAAACGCCCTAAGGTCTCGAAAGTCTTGTTCTCATCAGCAGGGGCGCGAACCAGCTGACCAGTTGGGTCAACACGAAGACGCCGAATACAGCTAGCGGCGCCAATGGCTTCACACCTGCAAACGTCAATGCAAAGAGCACTGCCGTCAAAATTAGTTTGCCCGCCTCGCCGGCATAAAAAGACCGGACGATGGCTTGAGCTGCCCGGGCGCCGGAAAACCGAAATGCCCTGTGAGCGAAATAAACATTGGGCAGCAAGGCTATCAGGCCTCCGCAAAGTCCTGAGTACCCGGCTACGACTCCATGCCAGTACCAAAGCGCCAAAGCGGCCAGTACCAAAACGACAAATTGAGCCAGTAATACCGGAAAAACTGCCAGACGATGGAACGGCAAGCGGTTTGGCGTGCGGCTCTCCATCGTTTTTACTCCCAATGATCGGCTGCCAGAATTCAATAACTTGGCATAATTTGTGCCGACAAAATGCGCGCAAAGTATAGGGGCGGTTCTGCCCCTATTCAACTGTCAGGTAGTGATTTCCACCTGCTCGCTACATGAGGAAATGTTTCAGCGGATGTGTGCAAGCACACCTTGAAGCTCATCGAGGGAGTTGTAACCGATCACCAACTGCCCCTTCCCCTTTTTCCCGTGGCGGATCTGCACCGCAGAGCCTAGGCGCTCAGCCAGACGCTGTTCGAGTCGAGCAATATCGGGGTCCGGCTTTACCGGTTCAGCAGGTTCCTGTTTGCCACTCAACCACTGGCGAACCAGTGCTTCAGTTTGACGCACAGTCAGCCCCCGTGCGACAACGTGTCGCGCCCCTTCAACCTGTTGATTCTCCGGTAAACCGAGCAACGCACGGGCATGACCCATTTCCAGGTCGCCGTGCGACAGCATGGTTTTGATGACTTCCGGCAACGCGATCAAGCGTAGCAGGTTGGCCACAGTGACGCGTGATTTGCCCACCGCTTCGGCCACTTGTTGCTGAGTCAGCTGGAATTCCTGCTGCAAACGCTGCAAGGCCACCGCTTCTTCGATCGGATTGAGGTCTTCGCGCTGGATGTTCTCGATCAGTGCCATCGCGATCGCGGTTTCATCCGGCACATCGCGAACCATTGCCGGGATGGTTTCCTGGCCAGCCTGCTGGCTGGCGCGCCAACGACGTTCGCCTGCGATGATTTCGAAGCGACCGCTGCCGATCGGACGAACCACGATCGGCTGCATCACGCCCTGAGCCTTGATCGACTGTGCCAGCTCTTCCAGGGCCTGTGGGTCCATGTCCCGACGCGGCTGGTACTTGCCGCGCTGGATCAGGTCCAGGGGCAGGTGCTGCAGCTCACGCTGATCTGCCTGCACCGCTTGTTCTTCCAGCGAGCTGACAGTCGAACCGCTCAGCAGTGCATCCAGTCCACGTCCGAGACCTCGTTTCTTGACGGCCATGGGGATTCCTTAAGTTGCCTGAGCAGCGGCGGTGCGTGAGTTTTTGCGTTGACGGCGAACCATCTCGCCGGCCAATGCCAGATAGGCAATGGCGCCCCGCGATGATTTGTCGTACACCAGCGCCGGCATGCCATAGCTTGGCGCTTCGGCCAGGCGGATGTTGCGCGGAATCACCGTGTCGTAGAGCTGCTCGCCGAAGTGTTCCTTGAGCTGCGCCGAAACATCGTTCATCAGGCTCAGGCGCGGGTCATACATGGTCCGCAACAGGCCTTCGACTTTCAGGTTCGGGTTCAGCAGTTCTGCGATGCGCTTGATGTTATCCACAAGGTCACTCAAGCCTTCGAGCGCAAAATACTCGCACTGCATGGGGATAATCACCCCGTCAGCCGCAACCAGTGCGTTAAGCGTGAGCATCGACAGCGACGGCGGGCAGTCGATCAAAATGTAATCGTAGTTTTCACGGATCGGCGCCAACGCACTGCGCAGGCGGCTTTCCTTCATCTGCATTTCCAGCAGAACCACTTCGGCCGCGGTCAAGTCACGGTTGGCCGGCAGCAGTTGGTAACCACCGTGCTCGGAGTAGTGCATGGCCTGGGCCAGATCGCATTCGCCGATCAGCAGGTCGTAGACCGAGTTTTCCAGGCCATGTTTATCCACACCGCTACCCATGGTGGCGTTGCCCTGTGGATCGAGATCGATCAACAGCACCCGACGCTTGGTAGCGACCAGGGAAGCTGCGAGGTTGATGCAGGTGGTGGTCTTGCCCACACCACCCTTTTGGTTCGCTATCGCGAATACCTTAGCCATTCTTGCTTGTGTTCCCAATCATGCCGTGCGGCGCTGTATCAGCAGATGGCGTTGGCCTTGGCAACCGGGTACGGCCAAGGCATGTTCGCTATCGAGGTGGAAGTCTGCCGGCAATGCTACCAGCTCATCGGCCGGATGAACGCCCTTCATTGCCAACCAACGCGTATCGGCGTCGCCGAGGTGACGAGTCCAGTTGCTGAAGTTCTCCATGCTGCTGAATGCCCGGGAAATGATCCCGTTGAACGGCAGTGCAGGCTGAAAAGCTTCGACGCGACTGTGGATAACTTGCAGGTTATCCAGTTTGAGTTCGAGTTTGACCTGAGTCAGAAAGCGGGTTTTCTTGCCGTTGCTGTCCAGGCAGGTCACTTGGGACTCTGGAAACAGAATGGCCATCGGGATACCCGGCATGCCACCACCGCTGCCCACGTCCAGCCAGCGACCGTTTTTGACGAACGACATCACGCTCAAACTATCGAGCAAGTGACGGGAAACCATTTCATCCGGATCGCGTACGGCGGTCAGGTTGTACGCCTTGTTCCATTTGATCAACAGGGCTAGATAACCCAGCAGCTGCGCATGCTGGGTTTCTGTCAGTGTCACGCCGAGTTGGCGAGCACCTGTGGATAACTCTTCTGCATGTTGCGAGGTGACCAACGAACTCAAGCGCTTTGCTCCAACTGACGGCCCGCGCCGCGTTTTTTCAAATGAATCATCAACAGCGAAATCGCTGCCGGCGTCACGCCCGGGATACGCGACGCCTGGCCCAGAGTCTCTGGACGGGTCACACCGAGCTTGCTCTGGATCTCTTTGGAGAGACCGGAAATATTCGTGTAATCGATATCCACAGGCAGTTTTGTGTCTTCGCTGGCCCGCAGCCGTGCGATTTCATCCTGCTGGCGATCGATGTAACCGGCGTATTTGGTCTTGATTTCGACCTGCTCGGCGACTTGCGGATCTTCTGCGCCCCCACCGGTCACGGCGATCAGACCAGCGTAGTCGATTTCCGGACGGCTCAGCAGATTGAGCAAGTTGTATTCGTGGGTCAGCGGCGTACCGAACTTCTCGGAAATCGCATCGCCCTGCTCGGTACCCGGGCGAACCCAAGTACTTTTCAGGCGCTGCTCTTCCAACGTGATGCTTTCGCGTTTGATGCAAAACGCCGACCAACGCGCGTCGTCCACCAGACCCAGTTCGCGACCTTTTTCGGTCAAGCGCAGATCGGCGTTGTCTTCGCGCAGGATCAGGCGGTATTCGGCGCGGGACGTAAACATCCGATACGGTTCCTGGGTACCCAGGGTAATCAGGTCGTCGACCAACACCCCGATGTACGCCTCGTCGCGACGCGGGCACCAGGCATCTTTGCCCTGAGCACGCAGTGCGGCGTTGGCCCCGGCCAGCAAACCTTGGGCGCCGGCTTCTTCGTAGCCGGTGGTGCCGTTGATTTGCCCGGCGAAGAACAGACCGCCGATGACTTTGGTTTCCAAGTTGTACTTCAGGTCACGCGGGTCGAAGTAGTCGTACTCGATGGCGTAACCCGGACGAACGATGTGCGCGTTTTCCATGCCGCGGATCGATTGCACGATCTGCAATTGCACGTCGAACGGCAGGGATGTGGATATCCCGTTCGGGTACAGCTCGTTGGTCGTCAGGCCTTCCGGTTCGATGAAGACCTGATGGCTTTCCTTGTCGGCAAAGCGATGGATCTTGTCTTCGATCGACGGGCAGTAACGCGGGCCAATTCCTTCGATCACACCGGAATACATCGGCGAGCGATCAAGGTTGGCGGCAATGATTTCGTGGGTGCGGGCGTTGGTGTGGGTAATCCAGCAGCTGACCTGTTTCGGATGTTGATCTTTGGAACCCATGAACGACATCACCGGGATCGGCGTATCGCCGGCTTGTTCTGTCATCACCGAGAAATCCACCGAACGACCGTCGATACGCGGCGGTGTGCCGGTTTTCAGTCGACCAACCCGCAGTGGCATTTCACGCAATCGGTGAGCCAGGGCGATCGACGGCGGATCACCGGCACGGCCACCGGAAAAATTCTGCATGCCTATGTGGATAAGTCCACCGAGGAAGGTGCCAGTGGTCAACACCACGGAGTCCGCGAAGAAACGCAGGCCCATTTGAGTGACAACACCGCGCACTTGTTCTTGCTCGACGATCAGGTCGTCGGCTGCCTGTTGAAATATCCACAGGTTCGGCTGGTTTTCGAGGATTTCGCGGACAGCGGCCTTGTACAGAACCCGATCAGCCTGAGCGCGAGTCGCTCGCACGGCCGGGCCTTTACGGCTGTTCAACACGCGAAACTGAATACCACCTTTATCGGTGGCGATGGCCATCGCGCCGCCGAGGGCATCGATTTCCTTGACCAGGTGGCTTTTGCCAATGCCGCCGATAGCGGGGTTGCAACTCATGGCGCCGAGGGTTTCCACGTTATGCGTCAGCAACAGGGTTTTTGCACCCATACGTGCTGAGGCCAGTGCTGCCTCGGTACCGGCATGACCGCCGCCGATGACGATCACTTCAAAACGGGAAGGGAAATCCACCACGCACCTCGTGCCTGCTTCAGTTAGGTAATCAGGAATAGTTTGAGCTCAGGTTTTTGGACCTGGGCGGCAAGTATAGGGACTTCGCCCTTCCTAAAGAACCCTTTGCACAAAATTTAACCAGCTGTGGAGAAGTCGCGGTTATAGAAATTAAAAAGAAAGAAATTTATTAAATCTTTGTTTTTATGTTTATTTCTACTGAGCACCATTTCTGTGGATAGATCTCTACAGGCCTTTATATTCAATATGTACAGAGATTCAAAACCCTGTGACCATGTGCCAATAAGGCCCTTGGATAACCAGTTTAAGCCTGTGGATTAAAGCGGTGGTTATCCACAGGGGCGGTTATCTTCAGTTTTGGGGCCCTGTTATCAACTGGCCTTAGTGGCAGTTATTCACAGGGCTTAATCCACAGAAAAACGCTGAATTAGCAAATTCTGGACACGGAAAATCCACACAAGCAGAAAGAATCTGACTGGCACTGGAGGACAATTCAGGAAAAGGAGGGAACAGACAGGCACGAATGGCCTGTCTGTGGACTACGGAAGGATTATTTACCGATACAGAAGCTGGAAAAGATTCGTCCCAGCAGGTCATCGGAGCTGAATGCCCCGGTGATTTCACCCAAAGAGTGCTGAGCCTGGCGCAAATCTTCGGCCAGCAGTTCGCCGGCACCGGCCAGGGTCAACTGCGCACGGCCGTGCTCGAGGGAAGCACTGGCATGACGCAACGCGTCAAGGTGACGCCTACGAGCACTGAAGCTGCTCTCCGAGGTCTGTTCGTAGCCCATGCAGGCCTTGAGATGATCACGCAGCAATTCCAGCCCTTCACCTGCGGACTTGGCGCTCAGGCTGATGGTGACGTGGCCATCCTCGCTGATTTCCAGGGCAATGGCTTCGCCAGTAAGGTCAGCCTTGTTACGGATTAGCGTGACTTTCGCCGGATCCGGACGGACTTCCAAGAATTCCGGCCATAACGCGAACGGATCAAGTGCCTCAGGAGCGGTTGCATCGACCACCAACAGCACGCGATCAGCCTCACCGATCGCTTTCAACGCTCGTTCGACGCCGATTTTTTCCACCTGGTCGTCGGTATCTCGCAGACCTGCGGTGTCGACCACGTGCAGCGGCATGCCATCAATGTGGATATGTTCACGAAGAATATCCCGGGTGGTACCGGCAATCTCGGTCACGATCGCTGCTTCTCGTCCGGCCAAGGCGTTGAGCAAACTAGATTTACCGGCATTCGGCCGGCCAGCGATCACCACGGTCATCCCGTCACGCAGCAGGGCCCCCTGCCCGGCTTCTCGGAGTACGGTGGATAACTCGTCACGCACTTTGTCGAGCATGCTCAGTACATGGCCATCGGCGAGGAAGTCGATTTCTTCTTCCGGGAAGTCGATAGCCGCTTCGACGTAGATGCGCAGGCCAATCAGTTGCTCGGTGAGGTTATGCACACGCTCGGAAAATGCGCCCTGCAAGGAACGCAGGGCATTTCGTGCAGCCTGTGCAGAACTCGCCTCGATCAAGTCGGCAATTGCCTCGGCCTGAGCCAGATCGAGTTTGTCGTTGAGGAACGCCCGCTCGCTGAATTCACCTGGCCGTGCCAACCGACAGCCGAGTTCCAGGCAACGCTGAAGCAGCATATCCAGAACTACCGGACCGCCATGGCCCTGAAGTTCCAGCACATCCTCACCGGTGAACGAGTTCGGGCCCGGAAAATACAGTGCGATGCCTTGATCCAGGACCTCATCGTTTTCACTGAGAAATGGGCCGTAGTGGGCGAATCGTGGCTTGAGTTCACGACCGCTGAAGGCTTTGGCCGCAACGCGCGCCAGCGGCCCGGAAATGCGGACGATGCCCACACCGCCGCGACCCTGCGCGGTGGCGACGGCGGCAATGGTTTCACGAGGAACGCTCATAAACCGGTATCCAGACAAAAGTGACAGATAGCAAAACGCCCCACTAGGGGGCGTTTTGAGTGGTTATTCACAGTGTAAATCAGGCAGCTGCTTTAGTAGCCGCTTCGACTTTACGAGTGATGTACCACTGTTGGGCGATCGACAGGCAGTTGTTCACGACCCAATACAGCACCAGACCAGCCGGGAACCACAGGAAGAAGAAGGTGAAGATGATTGGCATCAGCTTCATCACCTTGGCCTGCATCGGATCCGGAGGTGTCGGGTTCAACTGCTGCTGGATGAACATGGTTGCACCCATGATAATCGGCAGAATGAAGAACGGATCCTTGATCGACAGGTCAGTAATCCACAGCATGAACGGCGCTTGGCGCATTTCAACGCTTTCCAGCAGAACCCAGTACAGCGAAAGGAAAACCGGCATCTGCACGAGGATTGGCAAGCAACCACCCAGCGGATTGATCTTCTCTTTCTTGTACAGTTCCATCATGGCTTGCGACATTTTCTGCCGGTCGTCGCCATGTTGCTCTTTCAGCGCGGCCAGTTTCGGTGCCACTGCACGCATGCGGGCCATGGATTTGTAGCTGGCTGCCGACAGCGGGAAGAAGATCCCTTTGATCAGCATGGTCAGGAAGATGATTGACCAGCCCCAGTTGCCGATCAGCGCGTGGATATGTTGCAGCAGCCAGAAAATTGGCTGGGCAATGAACCACAGAATGCCGTAGTCGACGGTCAGTTCCAGACCTGGGGACAACTCTTTCAACACAGCCTGGCTTTTCGGACCGGCGTATAGAACGGCGCTGGTCTCGGCTTTTGCACCTGGCGCGACAGTCATCGCCGGGGCGGTGTAGCCGATGATGTAGTTGCCTTTGCTGTCTTTACGGGTCTGGACGACGTTATTTTCGCCCTTGGCCGGAATCCATGCGGTCACGAAGTAGTGCTGCAACCAGGCAACCCAACCACCGGTTACGGTTTCTTTCAGCTGAGCCTTGTCCATGTCGCTCATCGACACTTTCTTGTACGGCTCGTTACTTGTCCACAGGGCGGCGCCCAGGTAAGTCGCGGTGCCGGTCGCCGTGCTGGAAGAAGGATCGGAGCTGGCGTCACGCTTCAACTGCGCAAACATTGCACCGGACCAAGGCTGAGCGCTCTGGTTATCGATCAGGTAGGAAACGGTTACGTCATACAGGCCACGTTTCACGGTGAAACGCTTGATGTAGTTGACGCCGTCCTTGCTGAACTTCAGGTCTACGACCAATTGGTCCTGACCGTCAGCCAACTGGTAAACCTTCTTCTCTGAGGAGTAAACCGGACGACCTGCAGGATTTGCGTCCGGACCGTTGGTGCCGATCAAACCGCTCTGGGCCAGATAAGTCCGTTCGTTGCCGTTATCGAACAGCTGGAATGGAATGTCCGGATGGTCCTGGCGACGTGGATACAGTGGCAGCGTCAACTGGGCAACATCGCCACCTTGTGGATCGACAGCCAGGTTGAGCACATCCGTTTTGATCTGGATGAGGTCTTTGCTTGCAGCCACTGGCGTTTCAGCAGGTGCAGTTGCACTGGTTTCGCTTGCGGCGCGTGGAATGTCGTCACTGACAGAAGCATTATTGCCAGTCGCCGTATCCGGTAGGCCCGGTGCGGTAGTACTGGAAGCAACATTCTGAGTCGGCAGGGCAGCCTGGCCATAGTCCTGGTTCCATTTAAGAACCATAACGTAGGTCACGATTGCCAGGGCGACGATCAGGATCGTGCGTTTGATATCCATGATTACTCGGCCATCGAAGAAGAACGGGAGGTAGGGATAGATGGAACCGGGTCATAACCACCGGGATTCCACGGATGACAGCGACCTAAACGACGAAAGGCCAGCCAGCCACCGCGCAGAAGGCCATGATTTTCTATGGCTTCATACGCGTAGCAGGAACAACTGGGGTAGAAGCGACAGTGACTGGCCATCAGAGGACTAATGGCATAGCGATAAAACTGGATCGGAACGAGTGCCAGTTTACGCATCGGGACTGTCGACCCCTACAGTTTCGGTTTTGACTGCTGGTACTGGCGTGCTGCGTGCCAGACGCTTCCAGAGTTTGCCGAAATGCTGAATCAATTCGGGGTTTTCTACGTCCCCCAAACCTTTGCGCGCGACGATAACAATGTCCCAGCCGACCAGTGAATCCTGGTGCAGACGGAACGATTCGCGCATCAGACGTTTGAGGCGATTGCGCTCGACGGAGAGCTTTACGCTCTTTTTCCCGATAACCAGCCCGAGACGGGGGTGATCAAGATCGTTGTTGCGCGCAAGGAGCAGGAGATTTTTCCCCGGAACCTTGCCGGTAGGGGAGTCAAAGACTGCCTTGAAATGCCGGGGAGTAAGCAGGCGCTTTTCCCGACTGAAGTCCTGACTCACCTCCAGTGCCGGATTATCAAACTGCCAGACGCGCACGACCTTTGGCGCGACGACGCGACAGGACGGCACGACCGTTTTTGGTAGCCATGCGAGCACGGAAACCGTGGGTACGAGCGCGTTTGATAGTGCTTGGTTGGAAAGTACGTTTCATTGTCGTGTTACCTGGTTCGTCCACAACGGGCCGGAATGGCCCCCGTTTTAAGAGACCGGGGATTCTAGAGAAAGCAAGCCTCTAGGTCAATTTCCAACCAGCGTTTCCTTATAAATAGATCTCCAGGCGTTTTCCTGCCCCGGGTCCTTCGATAGATATAAAAATTAAAAAGGAAAGTATTTAAAGCTTTTCTATAACGCTTATAAAAGCTAAGGGCACGATTCTCTGTGGATAACTGCCATTAGCCCTTTAAATACGTGATGTACAGAGAATGACAAGTACAGTGGAAAACGGTGTTCAGCCTGTGCTGCACTATCGGATAAGCTGTGTGTGAAAGGGGGACTTATCCACAGAGAGGTTATCCACCGAGTTTTGCCCCCACTTGTGCAACGACCTTAGACCCGGTTATCCACAGAGCTTATGCACAGACCGCTGGTCGTCTTTTTTTCGTATAACGCACTGATTCTTCTTGGGCAGTAGACAACCTTCATGTGGATAAGTCGGCGTCTGGTCGGCTACAATGGCGGCTTGTTTTTGCCTCACCGGCTTTCAACTTAGGGGATATCCGTGTCAGTGGAACTTTGGCAGCAGTGCGTGGAGCTTTTGCGCGATGAGCTGCCTGCCCAACAATTCAACACTTGGATCCGTCCACTACAGGTCGAAGCCGAAGGCGACGAGTTGCGTGTTTACGCACCGAATCGTTTTGTTCTCGACTGGGTCAACGAAAAGTACCTGGGCCGCGTCCTTGAACTGCTGGATGAGAATGGCAATGGCACAGCGCCGGCGCTTTCCTTATTAATAGGCAGCAAACGCAGTTCGGCACCACGTGCCGCCCCGAATGCTCCGTTGGCCGCCGCTGCCTCACAGGCTCAGGCCGCTCACGCACCTGCCAGCGCACCGGCGCCATCCTCGGTAGCCGCCCCGGCCAAGCGTTCGACGCAAAAAATTGCCGAGGTTAATCAAGAGCCTTCACGTGACAGCTTCGACCCGATGGCCGGTGCCAGTTCGCAACAGGCACCGATTCGCGCCGAACAGCGCACGGTGCAGGTCGAAGGTGCGCTCAAGCACACCAGCTACCTGAACCGCACCTTTACCTTCGAAAACTTCGTCGAGGGCAAGTCAAACCAACTGGCACGGGCTGCGGCCTGGCAAGTGGCGGACAACCCCAAGCACGGTTACAACCCGCTGTTCCTTTATGGTGGCGTCGGCTTGGGTAAAACCCACTTGATGCACGCTGTGGGTAACCACCTATTAAAGAAGAATCCGAATGCCAAGGTCGTGTACCTGCATTCCGAGCGGTTCGTGGCGGACATGGTCAAGGCCCTGCAGCTGAACGCGATCAACGAGTTCAAGCGCTTCTACCGTTCGGTGGATGCGTTGTTGATCGATGACATTCAGTTCTTCGCCCGCAAGGAACGTTCCCAGGAAGAGTTTTTCCACACCTTCAACGCCCTGCTTGAAGGTGGCCAGCAGGTCATTCTTACCAGTGACCGCTACCCGAAAGAAATCGAAGGCCTCGAAGAGCGACTCAAATCCCGTTTCGGTTGGGGCCTGACGGTCGCCGTCGAGCCGCCGGAGCTGGAAACCCGCGTGGCGATCCTGATGAAAAAGGCCGATCAGGCCAAAGTCGATCTGCCCCATGACGCGGCGTTCTTCATCGCCCAGCGTATCCGTTCCAACGTCCGTGAGCTGGAAGGCGCGCTCAAACGCGTAATCGCCCACTCGCACTTCATGGGCCGCGATATCACCATCGAGCTGATTCGCGAATCCCTGAAAGATCTATTGGCACTGCAAGACAAACTGGTCTCTGTGGATAACATTCAGCGCACTGTCGCTGAGTATTACAAGATCAAGATCTCCGACTTGCTGTCTAAACGTCGTTCGCGCTCGGTAGCTCGTCCGCGTCAGGTCGCCATGGCTTTGTCCAAAGAACTGACCAACCACAGCCTGCCAGAAATCGGCGACGTGTTTGGCGGCCGAGACCACACGACTGTTTTGCACGCCTGCCGCAAGATCAACGAACTCAAGGAATCCGACGCGGACATTCGCGAGGACTACAAGAACCTGCTGCGTACACTGACCACTTGATGAACACCAGCGCAGCTTATTAAGGCAAGGGACGAGACCATGCATTTCACCATTCAACGCGAAGCCCTGTTGAAACCCCTGCAACTGGTCGCAGGCGTCGTCGAGCGTCGACAGACCTTGCCGGTGCTCTCCAACGTGCTGCTGGTTGTCGAAGGCCAGCAACTGTCGCTGACCGGTACCGACCTGGAAGTCGAGCTGGTCGGTCGTGTGCAACTCGAAGAGCCTGCGGATCCAGGTTCTATCACTGTGCCTGCGCGCAAGCTGATGGACATCTGCAAGAGCTTGCCGAACGATGCGCTGATCGACATCAAGGTCGACGAGCAGAAGCTCGTGGTGAAGGCCGGCCGTAGCCGCTTCACCCTGTCGACACTGCCGGCCAATGACTTCCCGACTGTGGAAGAAGGCCCAGGCTCGCTGACGTGCAGCCTTGAGCAAAGCAAACTGCGTCGCCTGATCGAACGCACCAGCTTCGCGATGGCTCAGCAGGATGTGCGTTACTACCTCAACGGCATGCTGCTGGAAGTTTCGGCTGGCATTATCCGCGCCGTGGCCACTGATGGTCACCGCCTGGCCATGTGCTCAATGCAGGCCGATATCGGTCAGCCGGATCGTCATCAAGTCATCGTTCCACGCAAAGGTATTCTCGAGCTGGCGCGCCTGCTGACCGAACCGGATGGCCTTGTCAGCATCGTGTTGGGTCAACACCACATCCGCGCCACCACTGGCGAATTCACCTTCACCTCGAAACTGGTCGACGGCAAATTCCCTGACTACGAGCGCGTCCTGCCTAAGGGCGGCGACAAACTGGTACTCGGCGATCGCCAGGCTCTGCGTGAAGCCTTCAGCCGTACTGCGATTCTGTCCAATGAGAAGTACCGCGGCATTCGTCTGCAACTGGCTAACGGCCAGCTGAAGATTCAAGCGAACAACCCGGAGCAGGAAGAAGCGGAAGAAGAAGTGGGCGTTGAATACAACGGCGGCAATCTGGAAATCGGATTCAACGTGAGCTATCTGCTTGACGTGCTGGGTGTGATGACCACCGAGCAGGTTCGTCTGATCCTGTCCGACTCCAACAGCAGTGCGCTGGTGCAAGAGTCTGACAACGACGACTCGGCTTACGTTGTCATGCCGATGCGTCTGTAATCATGCTCAGCAGAAGCTAGATGTCCTTAAGTCGCGTCTCGGTCACCGCGGTGCGCAATCTGCACCCGGTGACCTTCTCCCCCTCCCCCCGAATCAACATTCTTTACGGCGCCAACGGCAGCGGCAAAACCAGTGTACTGGAAGCCATTCACCTGCTGGGGCTTGCCCGTTCGTTTCGTAGCAGCCGTCTTCTGCCGGTCATTCAGTACGAGCAATTGGCGTGCACGGTGTTTGGCCAGGTTGAATTGGCCGAGGGCGGGCACAGCGCCTTGGGGATCTCCCGCGACCGCCAAGGGGAGTTTCAGATCCGCATCGACGGGCAGAACGCACGCAGCGCGGCGCAACTGGCGGAAATCCTGCCACTGCAGTTGATCAACCCAGACAGCTTCCGATTGCTGGAAGGCGCGCCGAAGATTCGTCGGCAGTTTCTCGACTGGGGCGTGTTCCACGTGGAACCACGGTTCATGTCTACCTGGCAGCGCTTGCAGAAGGCCCTGCGCCAGAGAAACTCTTGGCTGCGGCATGGTACACTTGACGCCGTTTCGCAAGCGGTTTGGGACAGG
Source organism: Pseudomonas sp. HLT2-19-2 (assembly GCF_054898005.1). Classification (NCBI taxonomy): domain Bacteria; kingdom Pseudomonadati; phylum Pseudomonadota; class Gammaproteobacteria; order Pseudomonadales; family Pseudomonadaceae; genus Pseudomonas; species Pseudomonas sp. HLT2-19-2. Next base: position 272,218 of record NZ_CM142712.1, read on the forward strand.
GAACTGTGCCAGGCCAGCGCTGAAATTGATGAATACCGCCGCGCTTATATCAAAGCCTTGAAACCAGTCTTTGAACAGACCTTGAGCGAACTGGTTGAGCTCGAGGGCTTAACGCTCAGCTATTACCGAGGTTGGGACAAAGACCGCGAACTGAGTGCAGTGCTCACCGGGTCCCTTCAGCGCGATCAGCAAATGGGTCATACCCAGGCAGGACCACAGCGTGCTGATTTGCGTCTTAGATTGGGCGCACACAATGCCGCAGACATCTTGTCCCGGGGTCAGCAGAAGCTGGTGGTCTGTGCTTTGCGGATTGCCCAAGGGCATTTGGTCAGCCAGGCCCGACGCGGCCAGTGTATTTATCTGGTGGATGACCTGCCGTCCGAATTGGACGAGCACCACCGTCGCGCGCTTTGCCGCTTGCTGGAAGACTTACGCTGCCAGGTGTTTATCACCTGTGTAGATCACGAATTATTGAGGGAAGGCTGGCAGACGGAAACGCCAGTCGCTCTGTTCCACGTGGAACAGGGCCGTATCACCCAGACCCACGACCATCGGGAGTGAAGGCATTGAGCGAAGAAAATACGTACGACTCAACGAGCATTAAAGTGCTGAAAGGCCTGGATGCCGTACGCAAACGTCCCGGTATGTACATTGGTGACACCGACGATGGCAGCGGTCTGCACCACATGGTGTTCGAAGTGGTCGATAACTCGATCGACGAAGCTCTCGCCGGCCACTGCGACGACATCAGCATTATCATCCACCCGGACGAATCCATCACCGTTCGCGACAACGGTCGTGGCATCCCGGTAGATGTGCACAAAGAGGAAGGCGTTTCGGCAGCCGAGGTCATCATGACCGTGCTGCACGCCGGCGGTAAGTTCGATGACAACTCCTACAAAGTATCCGGCGGCCTGCACGGTGTAGGTGTGTCGGTGGTGAACGCGCTGTCCGAAGAGCTTGTTCTCACGGTGCGCCGCAGCGGCAAGATCTGGGAACAGACCTACATTCACGGTGTTCCACAAGAACCGATGAAAATCGTCGGTGAAAGCGAAACCACCGGCACCCAGATTCACTTCAAACCGTCCGATCTAACCTTCAAGAATATCCACTATAGCTGGGACATCTTGGCCAAACGGATTCGTGAACTGTCCTTCCTCAACTCCGGTGTCGGTATCGTCCTCAAGGATGAACGCAGCGGCAAGGAAGAGCTGTTCAAGTATGAAGGCGGTCTGCGTGCGTTCGTTGAATACCTGAACACCAACAAGACGCCGGTCAACCAGGTGTTCCACTTCAACGTCCAGCGTGAAGACGGCATCGGCGTGGAAATCGCCCTGCAGTGGAACGACAGCTTCAACGAGAACCTGTTGTGCTTCACCAACAACATTCCGCAGCGCGATGGCGGTACTCACCTCGTGGGTTTCCGTTCCGCACTGACGCGCAACCTGAACACCTACATCGAAGCTGAAGGTCTTGCGAAGAAGCACAAAGTCGCGACCACCGGTGACGATGCCCGTGAAGGCCTGACCGCGATCATCTCGGTAAAAGTGCCGGATCCGAAGTTCAGCTCCCAGACCAAAGACAAGCTGGTTTCTTCCGAAGTGAAAACCGCGGTCGAACAGGAAATGGGCAAGTATTTCTCCGACTTCCTGTTGGAAAACCCGAACGAAGCCAAGCTGGTCGTCGGCAAGATGATCGATGCGGCTCGCGCTCGCGAAGCGGCACGTAAAGCCCGCGAGATGACTCGTCGCAAAGGCGCGCTGGATATCGCCGGCCTGCCGGGCAAACTGGCTGACTGCCAGGAAAAAGACCCTGCCCTTTCCGAACTGTACCTCGTGGAAGGTGACTCTGCTGGCGGTTCCGCCAAGCAGGGACGTAACCGTAAAACCCAGGCCATCCTGCCGCTGAAAGGCAAGATCCTGAACGTCGAGAAGGCGCGGTTCGACAAGATGATCTCTTCGCAAGAAGTGGGAACCTTGATCACCGCGCTTGGCTGCGGTATTGGCCGCGACGAGTACAACATCGCGAAGCTGCGTTACCACAACATCATCATCATGACCGATGCTGACGTCGACGGTTCGCACATCCGTACCCTGCTGCTGACCTTCTTCTTCCGTCAGTTGCCGGAGCTGATCGAGCGCGGTTACATCTACATCGCTCAGCCACCGCTGTACAAGGTCAAGAAGGGCAAGCAAGAGCAATACATCAAAGACGACGACGCCATGGAAGAGTACATGACGCAGTCGGCCCTGGAAGACGCGAGCCTGCACTTGAACGAGGAAGCACCGGGTATTTCCGGAGCAGCCCTTGAGCGTTTGGTGAATGACTTCCGTCTGGTGATGAAGACCCTCAAGCGTCTGTCGCGCCTGTACCCACAGGAACTGACCGAACACTTCATCTACTTGCCGGCAGTGAGCATGGAGCAACTGTCCGATCACGCAGCGATGCAGGATTGGCTGGCCCAGTACGAAGTTCGTCTGCGCACCGTCGAGAAGTCTGGCCTGGTTTACAAAGCCAGCTTGCGTGAAGACCGTGAACGTAATGTCTGGCTGCCTGAGGTCGAACTGATCTCCCACGGCTTGTCGAACTACGTCACTTTCAACCGCGATTTCTTCGGCAGCAACGATTACAAGACTGTGGTTTCTCTGGGCGCTCAACTGAGCACCTTGCTGGACGACGGCGCGTACATCCAGCGTGGCGAGCGCAAGAAGCCGGTCACCGAGTTCAAGGAAGCCCTTGAATGGCTGATGACCGAAAGCACCAAGCGTCACACCATCCAGCGATACAAAGGTCTGGGTGAAATGAACCCGGATCAGCTGTGGGAAACCACCATGGACCCAAGCCAGCGCCGGATGCTCAAAGTGACCATCGAAGACGCCATTGGCGCAGACCAGATCTTCAACACCCTGATGGGTGATGCGGTCGAGCCTCGTCGTGACTTCATCGAAAGCAACGCCCTGGCGGTTTCTAACCTGGACTTCTGATTCAGCTGTAGGATCACAAAAAAGCTGCCGAATTTCTCAATATGCTGCTTTCGCCACGTTTGAAAAAAGGCCAACCCATGGGGGTTGGCCTTTTTTTTTGGGGAATCTAGCTGGAGCCTTCCTCGTCCAAAGTGCAAGACGGGAAGGCTGTTCGTGTGTCCAAAATGCGGCGGGTCACTCATCTGCATCCTCCCCCAAGTACCCGTTGCCCTTTGGATTCGAGTAGCTGGTGCAGACTGATATTTTCGCGTTAGGCACCCTCGCCTTCATTCCCCAACGGATTCATTCAGGTCGTCACAGATGAAGTGATCGGGATGGGAAATCGAGAAGACATTTCGGCTCGTGGCAATGTGGGGGCGTTTCAATCGGGACAGCGTGGTGAGCAGCGTCAAAGAAGGTTGTTTAGTTGTTTGGGAAGGCAAGGTGTCGAAGGACTACTTCAGAAAACTACACAATCTCTTGGCTGCCGGCAGCACTGCGACTTTGTGAAAACAACTCGCTCACCCGGCTGCGCAACCGAAGTCGTTCGACATCCGGCGTTCGGCGCTTTAGGCGGTGGGCGTAGTAACTTGAGCGGTTGATTTCAAATACGTTGCATAGCCAATCAACCGGCTCATGGACGCTCAGCTGATTGATCAGCGCGTACGCTCGTGATCTTCCGATATCAAGAGCGCGGTAGCCTTTTTTAATATCGATTATTCCCGTTCAAGCCGGGTGATCCGGGCTTCCAGCTCCTGGATTTTCTGCTATTCCGGTGTCAGCGCTTTGCTCTGCGGGGTAACGCCTTTTCGCTCCTGCTGAACCTGGTCGACCCAACAGCGTAGTGCCGACTCGCCGACGCCGAGTGAACGGCGAGCATTCTCGCCTAAATGGGTGTCCGGTTTCATTAGACCACTACAAAAGTCCCCCCCTTCACGATTTCTAAAAATAGAACGCCCTTCAACTGTCATGGTCGCGGCACCAGACAGTTTGCTGCTCCCTGCCATCGCCGTACCGGTACACCGCCCGTGATGCTTTCTAATCTACGTGTTCACTAGGCACCGACGCTTCTGCTCTCGGTTATCCATAAAAAAATCAAAAGGCGCTTCAATTGAATAATGACGCAACGGTCGTCGTAACTGGGGTGACATCGGGCATTGGGCTGGCGTGTGCCAACAGGTTGATTGCGCAGGGATTCAAGGTCATTGGCATCGGACGGCGTACCGAACGATTGTCTGCCATGGCCGATGAATTCCGCGGACGCTTTTACTCGTTGAGCATTGACGTTCGTGACAACGCGTTGCTCAAGACTCGCCTTAAAGATCTTCCTGCTGACTTTGCACAGATCAGCAAACTCATCAACTGTGCTGGTTTAATCCAGGGCCAAGGCGCGCTGTTGGATGTTTCTGATGACGATGTGTCAACCATGCTGGATACCAATATTAAGGGCTTGATCAATGTCACGAGAGCGCTATTACCAACCCTTATAAAAAGCGGCTGCGGGCATGTGATCAACCTCACTTCCATTGGCGCTCATTATCACTATAAGGGCGGCCATGTTTATGCGGCATCCAAGGCATTTGTCGATCACTTTGGACGGTGTCTGCGCACGGAGTTGGTAGGCACTAAAGTACGGCTGACCAACATTGCGCCCGGCAAGACCCGCTCGGAGTTTGCGCTCGTTCAGTGTGCCGGTGACGCGACCATGGCCGAGCGGGCGTATAGCACTCTGACGCCGCTTGAGCCAATGGATGTTGCAGAGTCGATCCTTTGGGCGCTGCAACAGCCGCCACACGTCAATATCAATCTTATTGAACTGATGCCTGCTGACCAGGAACTTTCGTACCGGTGACTCCATGAGCCAATCTCTCGCACGCTATTACGTTAGAAATAAACTTACCCACAAACTCATCAGCAAGCGCGTATTGTCACCCATATCGCTTTCCCAACTACCGCCCTCTGATCTGGTCAAGGCACTTTGCATTGAAGAAGAAGTTGTAAAACTGTCGGCGGTATATGCCCGGTTTCGACATTCGGACGATGAAGCCACCGGACTTCCGCGCTACATGCCGTTTTATCGTTTTATTCAGTCAAAGTTTCCCGGCTTTCAATGGGAAGTTCGTACCCATCAAAACAAGAAAACGCTAGTTCTGGAAAAGCCGTATATCAATCAAAGCCGCCCGTCGCTGTTGAACTTGCTGCTGTGCGCGGTCAATGACAACACGGCGACGACGCCGGCCTTGAAAGTGCGTTACCCGGCGATGCGAGCGCTGCCGGACGAACTGGTGGTGGACCTGGAACAGGCTTTTGAACGTCTGTCATTCGCCCAGTCGGCGCCTCACTTTGTCGCGCGTTTCGCTGAGACCTTGGCCAAGGGACTTGCCGGAGAAACCATCACGCTGGTTTCCCCAGTCTGTCCTGATTATGGCTACGAGAACAAGAATGGCCGACTCCGCTACACCTTCGACTATTTGGGCGAAAGTATCGGGTTGGTCGCCGGACGTGTCGTCAAGACGCTGCCCGACTTACAGGCCGTGCTGCAAAAACACGGCATTGATACACGGATCGCCATCGCCGCCGGGGATTTTGAAGGGTTCGACGCCCGTACGTTGAGCCGTCTCAAGGAAACACGTGAAGGCTTCGCCCATAAACTGCGAATCAGCCAGCAGAAGATCCTCGACGTCCTCGGGCACGATACTGAAACGATCATGATCGCTGAGGCGGCCGGCGGTGAGGACAGCTGGAATGCGTTGACCGTTGAGGCCCAGCAGCGCCTGGCAAACCGCGATAACGGCTGCATCGTTGACAACGATCTGGACTACGCCGCGATCTTGAACGCGAGGCTTGCGCTTTATCAGGCCTGGCATCAGCAGCGCAGCAATGATGAATTGATGCAGGTGCTGTATGCCCAGGGGGCGGAATACGCGGCGATTGGCAAAGTGTTTGCCAAGCAGTGGAAAAATCCCATTGTCATCGGCGCTGATCACAACCGCATGCAGCCATTCTATTGGCTATACAGCACCATCCCCGTCCTTTACCTGACCAGAGTCTACTGATGAGTCCGGGTAACAGTGCACGTCACTGCACTCACTACTGTCAGTACGGGCCACGGGGCGATGTTCGGGCCGCCTATGCCCACCTGCCATTTCAGACGTTCTGGACGTGGCTGACGGGAAAGGGACAGGCACTGAGCACCGAGGCATTGCAGCGTGAAATGAACAGAACCGGGGAACCCTACCTGGTGGCTCATCTGTGCTTTACATGGGTCGTGATGATCGCCCTGGTCATGCTCGGCCAGGCCGTTTTGGAGGGTGCTTTCGATACCGGTACCGCAGTCCTGCTAGTGCTAATGGCCTGGGGCTTGATGGTCAATCGCCTGCGCAGCATGCAAGCCACTTTTCACTACCTTACGCACGGCGCCGTACTCAAGGACAAGACACGCGCGCAACGCTACGCCAGGTTTTTCCTGACCTCGCCGCTGCTGTACCAAGACTGGGAGCGCTATAACCAGAGCCATGTGCGCGAGCACCACAATATACGTGTGCTGTGTTCTGACGAAGACCCCGACCAACGCTTTATCCAGGCACAAGGGTTCTACCCGGGAATGTCCGAACTGGCGTACTGGTCGCGAGTCTGCTGCACACCGTTTCGTCCTGCGTACCTGCTGAGTCAATGGCGGGAGACATGGCTTGACTGCTTCGTCCGTCTTGACCGCCGTGAAACGCTGTTTCGCGGGTGCTTCTGGGGGTTGATGCTGGCGCTCTTGTGGGCTGCGGGCTGGCTCCCGGCGTTCGCCTTGATGTACGTGATCCCTCGCGCCGTGCTGTTTGAGCACTCCATGTGGCTGCAATTGTTTACCGAGCATCTCTGGTTTTATCAGCGCGACCCCGGGCGCAGCGAAAAAGACCGCTACGGGCGCCTGACATGGGGTCGCTTCCAGGGCCGCAAACCACCGGAGCGCGGCATCATCGCCCGTGTGATCTGGGGCTTGAAGTGTGTGTGCCTGGACTTGCCGGTACGTTTGTATGTGTACCCGCAAGACTTGCCCAACCACGACGCGCATCACCGTCGCCCTAACGTGCATTTCCGGCACATTGCCAACTACCGCGCCAGTATCGAGCAACAACCCTCGCCCTATGGCCCGTTCCTGGAAGTCTGGGGGTTCATGGCGGGGCTGTACCTGATTCGCGACCACTTGTGCCGCGGGGTGCATGAGCCTTTCGGACCTCTCGAAACCACTGTCTCTGACACTTTTAACTGCCCGTATCCCACGTCCACCTCTCAAGGAGCCTGACCATGCAAGACACGATTCAAGCGGCGAACCAACAGCTGCACAGCAGCGCCTACGCCTCTCTCAAAGCGTCACAACTGTTCTCCAAAGAGGATATGGATTACATGGAGGCCGCCTGCCAGGTCATCCCGAAAACCATCATAGAAATCGGCGATGTGGGCGAAGAGAATTTTCTGGCGGTGGGACGCTTTATGGAAGATCAAAAAGGCCAGTTGCCCGTGTATCGAAATGCGCCGTATGGCGAACGGGTAGTGGAAATCCTCTCGTCAGGCAAGAGTCGTGAGTTTTTCAACGGCATCATGGAGGGCGAGTGTTTTATCCGTCGCTGCCAATCCAACTTGCTGGAGGCTGGCAACTACATCGGCAAGCACATTGATACCTACAGCAACCTAGAATATCGCTACTCCGTGGTCATTCAGTTCGGCAGGCAATACGAAGGCGGCGAGTTCTTCATCGAGCATGAAGGTCAGGAGTCGCAGTTTAAAACCGGCTATGCCGATGTGCTGATCAATCGCTGCGAAATCCCCCATGGGGTGCGCAAGGTGGAAAGTGGCACTCGTTCATCGTTGGTATTTTTCCTGAGCACCAGCCCACTGGACAAACCCAACCTCAATAACAAACAGATCTGACCGGCGTGTGCATCCGCCCGCACGGACGGATGCACCCCCCGGCGAAACCAAAGGAAACGTCCCATGACGCAAACCAATGTCGCCAGCTTTCAAGAATCAAAGAACCAGGATATGCAAGCCTACTTTCTGGGTCTCATTTCGGTCGCGGCTTTTGCGATGACCCTACCGGCTGCCAAGATTCTGGCGGGCGACCTAAGCGCCTTGCAGGTCGGTTTTTTCCGCTCGGTGCTGGCAGCGTTTGCGGCAATTCCCTTTTTGATTCTCGGCCGCGCCACGCTGCCTAATCGATCCCAAATCAAACGAATGCTGCTGACATCCACCGGCATCGTTTATGGGTTTCCGATCCTTACCGCACTGGGCATGCAATACGTCCCGGTCAGTCACGGCGGCGTGGTGCTCGCGGCACTGCCGCTGTCTACGGCAATCTTCGGCACGCTGATCACAGGGACCCGACCCTCCAAAATGTTCTGGCTGGTGTCGAGCCTGGGTTTCCTGGTGGTCATGACCTATACCGTGATCAACTCGAACGTCGAGGATATCTACATCGGTGACTTGGCGCTGCTGGGCGCCGTACTGCTGGCCGGCTTTGGCTACGCCCAGGGTGGCGCGCTGTCCAAGGAACTGCCGGGCTGGCAGGTCATGTGCTGGACTCTGGTCATCAGCCTGCCCGTACTGCTTCCGGTCAGCCTCTGGCTGTATGACGGAGAAACTATTGCCAACCTGCCTGTCCAAGGGGTCGCGGCCCTGCTCTTCCTGGCGCTGGTCAACTCGCTGCTGGGCTTCTTTTCATGGAACCGTGCCCTGGCCTTGGGGGGGATCCAACGCATCAGCCAGTTGCAGTTACTTCAGCCGTTCTTCACTTTTGCCTTTTCGATCTGGCTGATGGGAGAGCTTTGGAACTGGCTGACCCCGGCTGCATGTGTCGTGGTGATCGTGCTTGTCTGGTTGTCCAAACGCATCTGAACAGGGCCGTGCGCCGGGCAACCGGCGCGCGTTTTTTTCACTTCGCCGAACGTGATGCCTATGGGGGGCCGTAGCCCGCCAGTGACATCACCTCCCCCCAGACGGAGATCATCCCATGACCGCCTCAAGCTTTTTTCGGCCCTTCTCCGCGTCGCAGGAAAGGGACGCCTTACCTTATGAAATCAACACCTGCTCGCATATTCACCGGGCCAATGGCGCGGTCGAGCTGCTGGCACTCAAAGCTGGCGAGCGGGTGCTGGACATCGGCTGTGGTGATGGTTATTTGAGCCAACAACTCGTATGCCAAGGCGCCGAGGTGGTGGGTTTCGACTCCAGCCCCGAGAAGGTGCAAGCCGCACGTTCGCGCAGCCTTGAAGTGAAGTTGGGCAATGCCGAAGAACTCTATTTCCACCAGGAATTTGATGCGGTATTCAGCCATGTCGCCCTGCATTGGATGCGCCATGCCGATCACGTAGCCCATGGCGTTTTCATGGCACTCAAACCCGGCGGGCGTTTTGTCGGCGAGTTTTCCGGTGCGAAGAATGCCATGTCGATCCGTCAAGCAATCCATGACGCGCTGGAGCGCAGATCAGTCGATGCGCAGGAGATTGACCCCTGGTATTTGCCCACAGCCCACGAGTACCAACAGGTGTTGGAGAACGCGGGGTTCCACGTCACGTTCATCAGTTGGTTCGAGCGTCCGATGGTGCTGGATTACCCGGTCAGCGAATGGATAAAAAACTATGGCAGCCCCTACCTGGCCGCATTGCCGGTGGATGCCCGAGCGCAGTTTCTGGAGGAAGTCACGGAGGAACTGGTCAGCCGCCGCCTGGACTCCAGCGGACATTGGCAGGTGGACTACACACGGCTGCGTTTCAGGGCTGAAAAAAGGTCTGGCCCGTGCGGTTTGACCTGAAGAATACGGCTGATGTCATCCATCAGCAGGCATCAAGGACACTCTCTGCAGTCGAGACGGGGTTAACGATATGCCCATGAAAATCAATGGATTGGCCCTGAAGTCGTTTTACGCCGACGCTCAGGTATGGTTGGGCCAGGACGGCAAACCGTTGTACTGGATCGATGACATCAGCCTGGTGGTCAACGGGTTGGAAATCGTTGAGGATTCATCGATTCAACTGCTCCACGACGACGATGACGTGCAGATCCTCACGGGCAACATCTACTCCTATGAGGATCTGGGAGAGGTGGCAACCCTGGCGGATTACTTCAAGCGTTGGCAACAGAAACTCGAACCGGCGCAACGCACGCCTCATGATACCGGGCACTAACCAAGTCTTGAGGGTCAAGCGCCCTGTTCAATCTGGGTCGGGAGCGGCGTTTCGCAGTCCAGTTGGGCGTCGATGAAGCGCTTGAAGCGGATATCGTTGCAATGACTGACGTTGAGGCGAATGTACTGATCGTAATCGCGCGTGTTGCTGAACAATGATCCCGGTGCCAAGAAAATCCGAGCATCGTGCGCCTGCTCGACCAGGCGGCGTAGGTCCACATGCCGGGGAAACCGCCCCCACAAGAACACCCCCTCAGCACCGGAATCATCAAACACCACGCCCTTCTTGCCCAGCCACTCCCGCGCTCGGACACGCTCCTGCATCACCCGCTGGCGCAACGCATCCAGATGGTGTCGATAGCGGCCGGACTCCAGGGTGGAGGTCACTATCGTCTCGTCCAATGATGAACCACACAGCACGTTGTACATTTTTTGCTCGATCAGACGTTCGACAAACTTTGGCGGTGCCACCACATAGCCCAGGCGCAACGCGGGGCTAAGCACCTTGCTGAACCCGCTGATATAGAAGGTGCGATTCCATTCATCCAGACTGCTCAAGCGCAGTGTTTGCCTGACACATAACGAACCGAAGATATCGTCCTCGACAATATGAAAGTCATACTTCTGCGCCAGCGAAAGAATCTTGAACCCTTTGGCCGGCGAGGTATTGCCGCCTGTAGGATTGTGGATCAAGGTCTGGGTAAGAAACAGCTTTGGCCGATACTTGATCAACATGGCCTCCATGGCATCTAGGTCCGGACCATCTGCCATGCGGGGGACTGTGATGATATTGAAATCCCGGTCTTTGATCAGCCGCAACTGGAGCAGCAAGTAGCTTGGGTCCTCGACCAACAGGTAATCGCCAGGCTCAAGCATGACACAGCGAATCAGCGAGAATGCATGGGTGGCCCCCACGGTAACCACAATCTGGCTACTGGAAGCGTTGATCTGTATTTCCCGCAGCTTCCGCGCAATCACCGATCGCAACTCCTGCCTTCCCGCAGCGGGAGCCGGAGTACTGCACGACAGTGTGCTCCGAATCAGTCGTCCGGTCACTGATACTGGTACTGCATCCGCCAACCAAGCAGGTGGGAAATAACCTGAACTGACAGGAATATCGTATTGACACGGGTCCAGCGCCCGGTAAAGAAACCCGGCGTGCAAACTGGACGGCGCGCTGATCTTATCCAAGTCTTTGGAAGCGCCCGAAAGAGCGGACGCGAGAATGTAGTAGCCCGCACCAGGTCGGGACTCGATGACCTGTTGTGCAACTAGATCCTCGTAGGCACTGCTCACCGTGAAAATACTAACGCCTAATTGTTTGGAAAGCGCCCTGATTGATGGCAATCGGCTGCCCTGAATCCATTGAAAAGATTCAATCCGGCCGATGATTTCGCTTTGGATCTGGTCCACCAATAACATTTTGCTGTTGCGATCTATCTCGAACATCTCAATCCTTTACTGAAATAATCGCCATCAGTAGAAACTGGTCAACCTGAAGATGGTGATCGACTGTCCTCCTGAAAGCACTCGACGGTCCAGCAAAACTTAGGGTCTTTTAAGCGGAGTTTCCACCGTATGCCGCAGAGCTGGCAAATGTTTTGGCCTGTTCTCGTATCGCCCGGCGCAGCGCCCGCCTTTTGTGAAATCGTGAATGAACGTCGTTTTAGTCATATATTTTTGCCGACTGCGGGTACTGAGTCGAACTGCGTATCACTGAAAGTCAACGGTAAACTTCGCTTGGACAGCCGGGCGACGTTGTTAGCGGCGCAGGCTCACTCCCCAGAATAGCTGCATACGCGCTCATGAGCTTCGACCTTCTTCCTAGGAAATCGATTTTCTGCAGCAGAAGAATTTAGATGCTGTCATCTGCAGTCTTAGCCTGACTCACCTCAAAAGACCACTACAGATTTGAGGATCAGTGGCATGCGCGCTCCACCGCCAAATTTACGTTTCCTTCCTTTATATACACAAACGCGCTGGATGAACGGTTGAACGGTTGAACGGTTGAACGGTTGAACGGCTGAAGGTTGAAGTGAGTACGTTTCTACTCGGACGCATCTATTCTGTTAGGCGAGTAGGCTTTTCTCATTTACTTTGTGAATCCCAGCCGGCGGACTTATAAAAAAGATGATTTCTGCCAACGTTTGCTGGGCTACATCTATTTTGTGAACCTACATCAGCGAACCTACCTGACGAAAAAGGCCAAGACCTAGTGTTGGCCTTTTTTATCTCTTCAAAAAATGATCGCAGAAGCGAAAATATCGCAAATCGCGCCCATAAAAAAACCGGCTATATCAGCCGGTTTTTTTGCGCCCGAAAAAAACTTATGCACCATTTACCGAGTTTTATGATCTTAATAAATATGTATATAAATCATAAAGATATGATAAAAAAACGTTAGTTTTCGGTAAAACGGTACACAGGTTATCCACAGAATCTCAGACAGCCACTTGATCGGTAGCAGCCGGTGCTTGTGGGGCCGGAGGCAGCGAACCCATTTCACGCTGCATTTGCTCGTTCCAGGCCTGGACCCGCTCATTCAGCTCGGCAATGGCTCGCGGCCCGCTACCCTCGGCGTACATTGGCGCGCCGATGATTACGGTGATGACGCCGTGCTTCTTCGCCCAACCGGTTTTCGGCCAGAACTTGCCAGCATTGTGCGCAATCGGCAGCACAGGAAGCTCGGCGTTGACCGCCAAAGCGGTACCACCCCGAGAGAATTTTCCGATCGTCCCGTAAGGAATACGTGTCCCCTCTGGAAAGATCAGGACCCAGACACCGTCTTTCAGCAGTTCATTGCCCTTCTTCGCCACATGCTTGAGCGCCGCTTTCGGGTTGTCGCGGTCGATGGCGATCGGTCGCAGCATGGCCATGGCCCAGCCGAAGAACGGAACGTAGAGCAATTCGCGCTTGAGCACCTGGCTCAACGGCTCGAAGTACGCCGAGAGAAAGAACGTCTCCCACGTGCTCTGGTGGTTCGACTGAATCACGCAGGGCTGGTCTGGCACGTTCTCGGCACCCTTCACTTCGTAGCTGATACCGAGAAAGACTTTACTCAGCCACAGGGCGCAGCGGCACCAGTACACATTAATGAAGCGATATCGGGCCTTGAACGGCAGAAAAGGCGCGATAAAAAAGCTCAGGCTGCACCAAAGCAAAGAGCTGGTGCCCAGCAGCAGGTAAAAGAGGAAGGATCTGATGGCCTGCAATATCGACATGGCGACGTTTACCGTGCGGGCTCTGCCCGTCTATATAAAGCACACTCCCGATCAATCCTTGGTCAGGAATCTCGAAAACGCTCTAATTGTGGATAAGTTCTGCGGCAATCGCCGCTAGATCGTCAAAAATCAAGGTGCCCGCCGGTAGGGTTTTGCCCAAAGTCTTTTCGCCTTTCCCGGTCTTAACTAAAACTGGCTGAGAATCGACGGCTTTGGCGGCTTCCAGGTCACCGAGACTGTCGCCGACGAACCATAGATTCGTCAGCGATACGTTGTAATGAGCGGCGATGGTTTTCAACATCCCGGGTTTTGGTTTGCGGCAATCGCAGCCATCGTCCGGCCCATGCGGGCAATAGACGATCAGCCCGACTTCACCGCCCTGCTCCGCCACCAGCGAGCGCAAGCGCTCGTGCATGGCGTCCAGGGTGGCGATGTCGTAATAGCCGCGAGCGATGCCCGACTGGTTGGTGGCCACTGCTACCGTCCAGCCGGCCTTGCTCAACTGCGCGATGGCTTCGATCGCACCGGGGAGCGGAATCCACTCCTCCACCGAGTTGATGTAGGCGTCGGAGTCATAATTGATCACCCCGTCACGATCGAGAATCAGCAGTTTCAACAGCAACCCCTCAGCCCAGCAGCGAAATGTCAGCGACACCGAGGAACAGCCCACGCAGACGTGCCAGCAACGCATAACGGTTGGCGCGGACCTTGGCATCTTCAGCGTTGACCATCACTGCTTCGAAGAACGCATCCACCGGCTCACGCAAGGCGGCCAGGCGCGCCAGCGATTCGCTGTACTGACGCGCAGCGGCCATCGGCTGGACAGCCTGGTCAGCCTGCTGGATCGCCGAATACAGGGAGAACTCGTTGGCGTTGTCGAAGTACTTGGCTTCCACGACCGAAGGAACAGAGCCTTCTACCTTGCTCAGCAGGTTCGAAACGCGTTTGTTCACCGCGGCCAGTGCAGCGGCTTCCGGCAACTTGCGGAATGCCTCCACCGCTTGTACGCGTTGATCGAAGTCCAGCGCCGAACCCGGCTTCAAGGCACGCACCGACAGGTACGTCCCGACATCAACGCCTTCGTCTTCGTAACGGGCACGCAGACGGTCGAAGATGAACTCCAGTACCGAGTCGTTCAGGCCAGCAACCTTGACCTTGGTACCGAACGCATTCACGGCGAACGCCACGGCGTCGTTCAGGTCGAGGTCGAGTTTCTTGTCGATCAGGATTCGCAATACACCCAGCGCTGCACGGCGCAGGGCATACGGGTCTTTGCTACCGGTCGGCAGCATGCCGATCCCGAAAATGCCGACCAGGGTGTCGAGCTTGTCCGCGATAGCCACGGCCGCACCGGTCAGGGTGGTCGGCAGTTCAGCGCCGGCACCGCGCGGCATGTACTGCTCGTTCAGGGCCAGTGCAACATCTTGCGGCTCGCCGTCGTTGAGGGCGTAGTAGTAACCGGCGACACCTTGCATCTCCGGGAACTCGCCGACCATCTCGGTCGCCAGGTCGCACTTGGACAGCAGGCCGGCACGGGAAGCCCACGCGGCGTTGCCGCCAATGCGTTGAGCGATAAACGCGGCGAGTTTGGAAACGCGCTCGGCCTTGTCGTAGACGCTGCCGAGTTTTTCCTGGAACACCACATTCTGCAGGCGCAGGTTGAAGTCTTCGAGTTTCTGCTTCTTGTCTTGCTTGAAGAAGAACTCGGCGTCGGTCAGGCGTGGACGAACCACTTTCTCGTTACCGGCGATGATTTGTTGCGGGTCTTTGCTTTCGATGTTGGCCACGGTAATGAAACGTGGCAGCAACTTGCCGTCGGCATCCAGCAGGCAGAAGTACTTCTGGTTGTCCTGCATGGTGGTGATCAGCGCTTCTTGCGGCACATCGAGGAAACGTTCCTCGAACGAGCACACCAGCGGCACCGGCCATTCAACCAGCGCGGTCACTTCGTCGAGCAGGGCTGGCGGAACGATTGCAGTACCTTCCTGCATCGTCGCCAACTCTTCGACGCGCTTGCTGATCAGTTCGCGACGCTCATTGGCATCGGCCAATACGTAAGCGGCCCGCAGGTCGGTCAGGTAGTTGGCCGGCGAGGTGATGCGCACGCTTTCCGGGTGATGGAAGCGGTGACCACGGGAATCGCGACCCGATTTCTGGGCGAGGAGGGTGCAATCGATGACTTGGTCACCGAGCAGCATCACCAGCCACTGTGTCGGGCGAACGAACTCTTCCTTGCGAGCACCCCAGCGCATGCGCTTGGGGATCGGCAGGTCGTTCAGGGAATCTTCGACGATGGTCGGCAGCAGGCTCGCGGTCGGTTTGCCGGCGATGCTTTGGCTGTAGCGCAGTTTCGCGCCGCTCTGATCGATTTCGCTAAGGTCGACGCCACACTTCTTGGCGAAGCCCAGTGCCGCTTGAGTCGGATTGCCTTCGGCATCGAACGCGGCCTGACGTGGCGGGCCATCGAGGTTGATGCTGCGATCCGGCTGCTGAGTCGACAGCGAAGTGATCAGCACAGCCAGGCGACGTGGCGCGGCGTAGACGGTTTTGGTCTCGTAATTCAGGCCAGCGGCTTGCAGGCCCTTGTCGATACCGGCCAGGAACGCGTCAGCCAGGGTGTTCAGGGCTTTGGGTGGCAGTTCTTCGGTGCCCAGTTCAACCAGAAAATCTTGAACACTCATTGTGCAGCCTCCAGCTTAGCCAACACTTCATCACGCAGGTCCGGGGTCGCCATCGGGAAGCCCAGCTTGGCGCGAGCCAGCAGGTAGGCTTGCGCAACGGAACGCGCCAGGGTGCGCACTCGCAGAATGTATTGCTGACGCGCGGTCACCGAGATTGCCCGGCGCGCATCCAGCAGGTTGAAGGTATGGGAGGCCTTCAACACCATTTCGTAGCTCGGCAACGGCAGTGGCTGGTCGAGTTCGATCAGGCGCTTGGCTTCGCTTTCATAGAAATCGAACAGTTCGAACAGCTTCTCGACGTTGGCCTGTTCGAAGTTGTAGGTCGACTGCTCCACTTCGTTCTGGTGGAACACATCGCCGTAGGTCACTTTGCCAAACGGACCGTCAGCCCAGACGAGGTCGTAGACCGAGTCCACGCCTTGCAGGTACATGGCCAGACGCTCCAGACCGTAAGTGATCTCGCCGGTCACTGGGTAGCACTCGATGCCGCCCGCTTGCTGGAAGTAGGTGAACTGCGTCACTTCCATGCCGTTAAGCCAGACTTCCCAGCCCAGACCCCAGGCGCCGAGGGTCGGCGATTCCCAGTTGTCTTCAACAAAGCGAATGTCGTGGACCAACGGGTCCAGACCGACGTGCTTCAGGGAGCCCAGGTACAGTTCCTGGAAGTTGTCCGGGTTCGGCTTCAGTACTACCTGGAACTGATAGTAGTGCTGCAGACGGTTCGGGTTTTCGCCGTAGCGGCCGTCAGTCGGGCGACGACTGGGCTGCACATAAGCGGCGTTCCAGGTTTCCGGGCCAATGGCGCGCAGGAACGTGGCAGTGTGGAAAGTCCCGGCGCCTACTTCCATATCGTAGGGCTGAAGTACCACACAACCTTGCTCGGCCCAATATTGCTGGAGGGCGAGGATCAAGTCTTGGAAGGTACGCACGGCTGGCGTAGGCTGGCTCACGAAATTCACCTGTTTCTTGGGCTGCGATTTAAAGAGCGGGAGTATACCCGATTCGGTCCTGCGCACGCCCCCTGGAGCCTTATGCCACGCTGCTTTTGGTGTTCCGAAGATCCGCTGTACATGGCTTATCACGATCAGGAGTGGGGTACGCCGCTACGCGATGCGCAGGGATTGTTCGAGTTGCTTTTACTCGAAGGGTTCCAGGCCGGCCTTTCCTGGATCACCGTGCTGCGTAAACGTGAGCGTTATCGCGAGGTGCTGTTCGGCTTTGACGTACAACGCGTGGCGCAAATGAGCGACGCCGAAATTGATGAATTGATGCTCGATCCGGGCATCATTCGCAATCGCCTAAAACTCAACGCGGCCCGGCGCAATGCCCAGGCATGGCTGGCGCTGGAGGACCCGGTTGAGTTTCTCTGGTCCTTCGTCGACGGCAAGCCTGTGATCAATCATTTCAAGGATCGCAGCGAAGTGCCGGCCGTGACGCCGACCGCCGTGGAGATGAGCAAACGCCTGAAAAAGGCCGGCTTCACCTTCGTCGGCCCGACTATTTGCTACGCGCTGATGCAGGCCTCGGGCATGGTCATGGACCACACCCAGGATTGCGATCGCTACGCGACACTGGCGAACGGCGGTTAGAATAGCCGCCTCACGCACAGCACAAGATCAGGAGTGACCTGTGGATAAGTTTAAAGGCGCCTTGCTGGTAGGCGCTCTGCGGCTGTTTGCCCTGCTCCCGTGGCGGGCAGTGCAGGCGGTGGGCTCGGCCATCGGCTGGGTGATGTGGAAAACCCCCAACCGTTCCCGCGATGTGGTGCGGATCAATCTCGCCAAGTGCTTTCCGCAGATGGACCCTGCTGAACGGGAGCGTCTGGTCGGCCAGAGTCTGAAAGACATCGGCAAGTCCCTGACCGAAAGCGCCTGCGCCTGGATCTGGCCGGCCCAGCGCTCCATCGACCTGGTGCGTGAAGTCGAAGGTCTCGACGTATTGAAGGACGCCCTCGCCTCTGGCAAAGGTGTGGTCGGTATCACCAGCCACCTGGGCAACTGGGAGGTGCTGAACCACTTCTATTGCAACCAGTGCAAACCGATCATTTTCTATCGCCCGCCGAAATTGAAGGCTGTGGATGATTTGCTGCGCAAGCAGCGGGTGCAATTGGGCAACCGGGTGGCCGCTTCCACCAGGGAAGGCATCCTCAGTGTCATCAAGGAAGTGCGCAAAGGGGGTGCAGTGGGCATTCCCGCTGACCCGGAACCGGCCGAGTCCGCCGGGATCTTCGTACCGTTCTTCGCCACACAGGCCCTGACCAGCAAGTTCGTACCGAACATGCTCGCTGGCGGCAAAGCGGTCGGCGTGTTCCTGCATGCGCTACGTCTGCCGGACGGTTCGGGTTACAAAGTGATCATCGAAGCCGCGCCAGAGGCCATGTACAGCACCGATACCGAGACGTCCTGCGCGGCCATGAGCCAGGTGGTCGAGCGCTATGTGCGGGCCTATCCGAGCCAGTACATGTGGAGCATGAAGCGCTTCAAGAAGCGTCCACCGGGTGAAGAACGCTGGTATTGAGTTGATTGGCATGATCTGAGGATAACTTTGGGTGCAGGGTTATCCACAACCGTTCAATAAAGGGCGCAGAAGATGTCCGAACACCGCAAATCGTTTCGTATCAAGATCAGTCACGAAAGCTTCGGCGAATGCTTGGGCCAGACGCGTAACCTTTCGGCCGCAGGCGTCTACGTCAAGCATCCAACTTTGGCGACGTTACCCAAGGGCGCGGTGGTTTACGGTCAAGTGCAGGGCTTACCCACAGGCGCGCCGCGCGTGCGAATGGAAGTGGTGCTGGTGGATGCCGAGGGCATTGGCCTGCGATACCTCTGATCAGTGAGCCTGACGCTCGAGCTTCTTCAGAAACACCGTCATTTCCTTTTCTGCCTGCTTGTCGCCATGGGCGCGAGCGGCTTCCAGGCCCTGTTCCCAGGCCTGACGCGCGGCCGCAAAATCCGCCAGCCCCAGATGGGCCTTGCCCAATAACTTCCAGGCTGCCGAATACTTCGGATCAAATTCGACGCAGCGCTGGAAATGCTCAGCGGCCTTGGCGTTTTCCCCAAGATCCAGATAGCCCTTGCCGAGGCCGAAGCGCAACAATGAGTTATCCACACCCTTGGCGAGCATTTTTTCCAGGGATTCGATCATTTTTTGCCCCTCTTTCGACAGCGATCTTTCCCACGCAGAGTGGGAACGATCAGTTAGAAGAAACTGAGCCCCACATGGAACAGCTTTTCCACATCCCGAATATGCTTCTTATCCACAAGGAACAGAATCACATGGTCACCCGCCGCGATTACCGTGTCGTCGTGGGCAATGATCACTTCTTCGGCGCGGATGATTGCACCAATGGTGGTGCCCGGCGGCAAACCAATGTTCTCAATGGCCTTGCCGATGACCTTACTCGACTTCTCATCACCGTGGGCAATCGCCTCGATGGCTTCCGCAGCGCCCCGGCGCAATGAGTGCACGCTGACGATATCGCCACGGCGCACGTGGGCCAGCAAGGTGCCGATGGTCGCCAATTGCGGGCTGATGGCGATGTCGATGTCGCCGCCCTGGATCAGGTCGACGTAGGCCGGGTTGTTGATGATGGTCATCACCTTCTTCGCACCCAGGCGCTTGGCCAGCAGCGAGGACATGATGTTGGCTTCGTCGTCGTTGGTCAGGGCCAGGAAAAGGTCAGCGTCGGCGATGTTCTCCTCCATCAGCAAGTCCCGATCCGAAGCGCTGCCCTGCAACACCACGGTGCTGTCGAGGGTGTCCGAGAGATGACGGCAGCGCGCCGGGTTCATCTCGATGATCTTCACTTGGTAACGACTTTCGATGGCCTCGGCCAGACGCTCACCGATCTGTCCGCCACCGGCGATAACGATGCGCTTGTAGCTCTCATCGAGGCGGCGCATTTCGCTCATCACCGCGCGAATATTTGCCTTCGCCGCGATGAAAAAGACTTCGTCGTCCGCCTCGATGACCGTATCGCCCTGAGGCAGGATCGGCCGATCGCGACGGAAAATCGCCGCCACGCGGGTTTCGACATTCGGCATGTGTTCACGCAACTGGCGCAGTTGCTGACCCACCAGTGGGCCGCCGTAGTACGCCTTGACCGCCACCAATTGCGCCTTGCCTTCGGCGAAATCGATTACCTGCAAGGCGCCCGGATGCTGGATCAGGCGCTTGATGTAGTTGGTGACCACTTGCTCCGGGCTGATCAGCACGTCCACCGGAATCGCTTCGTTGTCGAACAGCTCGGAGCGAGTCAGGTACGCGGCTTCGCGAACCCGGGCGATCTTGGTCGGGGTGTGAAACAGGGTGTGGGCGACCTGGCAGGCAACCATGTTGGTTTCGTCGCTGCTGGTCACCGCCACCAGCATGTCGGCGTCGTCCGCGCCGGCCTGACGAAGCACCGTCGGCAATGAGCCGCGGCCTTGCACGGTGCGGATGTCCAGCCGATCACCGAGATCGCGCAGGCGTTCGCTGTCGGTGTCGACCACCGTGATGTCGTTGGCCTCGCTGGCCAAATGTTCTGCCAGCGAACCGCCGACTTGCCCCGCACCGAGGATGATGATTTTCATCCAGTCACTCCATTGAATCCATTTAACCGCGCGCGGCGGCGATCTTGATCAGCTTGGCGTAGTAGAACCCGTCGTGGCCGCCTTCCTGAACCAGCAACTGACGACCATGAGGCTGCTTGATGCCGGCCGCAGTGGCGAGGTCCAGTTCACGGGCGCCCGGTGTGCGAGCGAGGAACGCTTCGATGACTTCAGTGTTCTCGGTCGGCAGCGTGGAGCATGTTGCATAAAGCAGAATGCCGCCGACTTCCAGCGTTAGCCACATGGCGTCGAGCAGCTCGCCCTGGAGCACCGCCAGCGCGGCGATGTCATCGGGTTGGCGGGTCAGTTTGATGTCGGGATGGCGACGGATCACGCCGGTGGCCGAGCAAGGCGCGTCCAGCAGAATACGTTGGAACGGTTTGCCGTCCCACCAGGTGGCGGTGTCGCGGCCGTCGGCGGCGATCAGTTCGGCGCTCAGGCCCAGACGTGCGAGGTTTTCCCGCACTCGCACCAGACGTTTGGCTTCCAGGTCAACTGCCACGACGCCGGCGAGTGCTGGCTCGGCTTCAAGAATGTGACAGGTCTTGCCGCCCGGCGCGCAGCAAGCGTCCAGCACCCGTTGGCCCGGCGCCAGGTCGAGCAGGTCGGCGGCCAGTTGCGCCGCTTCGTCCTGCACGCTGATCCAGCCTTCGGCGAAACCCGGCAGGCTGCGCACGTCGGCGGCGGCGTCGAGGATGATGCCGTCCTGACTGTAAACGCACGGCGTGGCGGCGATGCCGGCTTCGATCAGCAACGCGAGATAAGCATCGCGGGTGTGATGGCGACGGTTGACCCGCAGAATCATCGGCGGATGCGCGTTGTTCGCCGCGCAAATGGCTTCCCACTGTTCAGGCCAGAACGCTTTAAGGGATTTTTGCAGCCAGCGCGGATGGGCGGTGCGCACCACCGGGTCGTGTTCCAGCTCGGCCAGTAGCGCTTCGCTTTCCCGCTGGGCGCGACGCAGCACGGCGTTGAGCAAAGCCTTGGCCCAAGGCTTTTTCAGCTTGTCGGCGCAACCCACGGTTTCACCGATGGCGGCGTGGGCCGGGACCCGGGTGTAGAGCAGTTGATAGAGACCGACCAGCAACAGCGCTTCGACATCGGCGTCGGCTGCCTTGAACGGCTTCTGCAGCAATTTGGCCGCCAGCGCTGACAAACGCGGCTGCCAGCGAGCGGTGCCAAACGCCAGGTCCTGGGTGAAGCCGCGGTCGCGGTCTTCGACCTTGTCCATCTGTGTCGGCAGGGAACTATTGAGTGAGGCTTTTCCGTTAAGAACAGCAGCCAGTGCCTTGGCGGCGGCCAGACGTGGATTCATTGAGCGTCCACCGCTTGACCGAGAACGGTGCCAACAGCGAATTTCTCACGACGGCTGTTGAACAAGTCGCTGAAGTTCAGCGCTTTGCCGCCCGGCAATTGCAGACGGGTCAGACACAGTGCCTGCTCACCGCAGGCGATGATCAAACCGTCCTTGGTGGCACTGAGGATTTCACCCGGTGCGCCCTGCCCTTCAGCCAGGTTGGCGGCCAGCACTTTCAATGCTTCGCCGTTCAGCGTGCTGTGGCAGATCGGCCAAGGATTGAAGGCACGAACGAGGCGTTCCAGCTCAACCGCCGGGCGACTCCAGTCGATGCGCGCTTCATCCTTGTTCAATTTGTGCGCGTAGGTGGCGAGACTGTCGTCCTGCACGTCACCTTCCAGAGTGCCCGCAGCGAGGCCGGCAATCGCCTGAATCACGGCCGGTGGGCCCATTTCGGCCAGACGGTCGTGGAGGCTGCCGCCGGTGTCGTCAGCGGTGATCGGCGTGGTGACCTTCAGCAGCATCGGCCCGGTATCGAGGCCCAGTTCCATGCGCATCACGGTCACCCCGCTTTCGCTGTCGCCCGCTTCCACGGCGCGTTGGATCGGCGCCGCACCGCGCCAGCGTGGCAGCAACGACGCGTGGCTGTTGATGCAGCCCAGGCGCGGAATATCCAGCACCACTTGCGGCAGGATCAGGCCGTAGGCGACCACCACCAGCAAGTCCGGCTTGAGCGCGGCCAGTTCAGCCTGAGCGTCTTCGTTGCGCAGCGTCGGCGGTTGCAGCACCGCAATGGAGTTTTCCAACGCCAGTTGCTTGACCGGGCTTGGCATCAACTTTTGCCCGCGACCCGCCGGACGGTCCGGTTGGGTGTAGACCGCGACGATCTCATAAGGGCTGTCGAGCAGGGCCTTGAGGTGATCGGCGGCGAATTCCGGGGTGCCGGCAAAGACGATGCGCAGTGGCTCAGTCATGGAAGCAATCTCTGAAAAGAAAAAGGCTTGCCGCAGCAAGCCTTTGAAAGGAGGGCATCAAGCGTTCTGGCGATGGAGCTTTTCCAGTTTCTTCTTGATTCGGTCGCGTTTGAGACTGGACAGGTAGTCAACGAACAATTTGCCGTTCAGGTGGTCGCATTCATGCTGGATGCACACCGCGAGCAGGCCTTCGGCGATCAGTTCGTAAGGCTGGCCGTCGCGGTCCAGGGCCTTGATTTTGACCTTCTGTGGGCGATCCACGTTTTCGTAGAAGCCCGGCACCGAGAGGCAGCCTTCCTGATATTGCTCCATCTCGTCGGTCAGGGTTTCGAACTCAGGGTTGATGAACACCCGTGGTTCGCTGCGGTCTTCGGAGAGGTCCATCACGACGATACGTTTGTGCACGTTGACCTGGGTCGCGGCGAGACCGATGCCTGGCGCTTCATACATTGTTTCAAACATGTCATCGACCAACTGACGCACTTCGTCGTCCACTACGGCCACAGGTTTGGCGATAGTACGCAGGCGCGAGTCGGGGAATTCGAGGATGTCTAAAATGGCCATAAGCTCAATTGCTGCACGTGTGAGGTAATGTCGGGTCGATGGCCTGGCGGGTCCGAAGATGCAGGCTACCGTTGTAAAACGTAGCTCCCTTCTTTGCAGTAGCAAGCCGGGAGCGAGCCACGAGGGCTCTGGCGTTTCACGCGAACGCACATAATAAAGGGATTCACCGCATGAGGAAATCACTACTCGCCTTGCTCCTTCTGGCCTCGGCCGGTTTGGCGCACGGGCAAGTGCAACTCAAGGAAGGTTTTCCACAGCAATACACCGTGGTATCGGGTGACACACTCTGGGACATATCGGGGAAATTCCTTCGTGAGCCGTGGAAATGGCCGGAGCTCTGGCAGGCCAATCCACAGATCGAAAACCCCAATCTCATTTACCCCGGCGACTCGCTTTCGCTGGTCTACGTCAATGGCCAGCCGCGGCTGACCCTCAACCGCGGCGCTTCTCGGGGCACCATCAAGCTTTCGCCACGCATCCGCAGCAGCCCGGTTGCCGATGCGATCCCGAGCATTCCGCTGCAATCGATCAACAGCTTTTTGCTGAGCAACCGCATCGTCGACACGGTCGAGGACTTCGACAAGGCGCCTTATATCGTCGCCGGCGATGCCGAGCGCGTGCTCAGTGGCACCGGTGACCGAATCTTCGCTCGCGGCCATTTCGACCCGGCCCAGCCGGTTTACGGCATCTTCCGTCAGGGCAAGATCTACACCGACCCTGACAGTAAAGAGTTTTTGGGGATCAATGCCGACGACATCGGCAGTGGCGAGATCGTGGCCACCGAAGGCGACATCGCCACCCTCGCGCTGCAACGCACTACTCAAGAGGTCCGCCTCGGCGACCGCTTGTTCAGCGGTGAAGAGCGATCGATCAACTCGACCTTTATGCCCAGTGCGCCAACAACCGAGATCAACGGGTTAATCATCGACGTGCCGCGCGGTGTCACTCAGATTGGCGCACTGGATGTGGTCACGCTAAACAGGGGGCGGCGCGATGGTCTCGCCGAAGGCAATGTGCTGGAGGTGATGAAAACCGGCGAGACCGTGCGTGACCGAATCACCGGTCAGCCACTGAAAATCCCGGATGAGCGCGCCGGTTTGCTGATGGTTTTCCGCACCTACGACAAGCTCAGCTACGGGCTGGTGCTCAACGCATCACGCTCCCTGGCGGTCCTGGACAAGGTGCGAAATCCGTAAGCAGGCTCCACAAGTTACCAACAGAGTTATCCACAGCTTATTCCCGTTTGAACGGGGCTCTTAACGATCAAGGATGATCCATGTCACTGCCTGATTTTGCACCGGTTTCCCCTGCGGAACTGGAAGCTCGTTTACGTTTGCATCGACTACCGGAGCTCGGCCCTGCGCGGTTCAAGAAATTGCTTGAGGCGTTCGGCTCGGCCTCCAAGGCTATCAGCGCGCCCGCCAGTGCCTGGCGTTCGCTGGGTCTGCCCCTCGCTTGCGCGGAGGCCAGACGCTCCACGGAAATCCGTGATGGTGCGGGTCACGCATTGGCCTGGTTAGAGCGCCCGGGCCAGCATTTACTGATGTGGGACCAACCTGACTATCCGGCGCTGCTGGCGGAAATCAGTGATGCGCCGCCACTGTTATTCGTTGCGGGCGATCCGGGCATTCTGGAAAAACCGCAGCTGGCGATGGTCGGTAGTCGTCGCGCTTCGCGGCCGGGCATGGATACTGCCGCTGCCTTTTCCCGCAGTTTGGCGGGCGCCGGTTTTGTCATTACCAGCGGTTTGGCGCTGGGCATTGATGCCGCCGCGCATCAAGCCGCTTTGGACGTGGGCGGGCGAACGGTCGGTGTACTTGGCACGGGACTTGAAAAGTTTTATCCACAGCGCAATCGACGCCTGGCGGACGCCATGATCGACTCGGGCAGCGCGGTGATTTCGGAGTTCCCGCTGGACGCCGGTCCCAGCGCCAGCAACTTCCCCCGGCGCAATCGAATTATCAGCGGTTTATCCCTCGGCGTGCTGGTGGTCGAGGCGAGTGTCGCCAGCGGTTCGTTGATCACCGCGAGGCTGGCGGCGGAACAAGGGCGTGAGGTGTATGCGATTCCGGGGTCGATCCACCACCCTGGTGCCAAGGGGTGTCATCAGCTGATTCGCGACGGCGCGGTGCTGGTGGAAACCATCGAGCATATCCTCGAAGCCTTGCGTGGCTGGCAACGGTTGCCGTTATCCACAGAGATGCCCTCGGCGGCGGCGACTCATCCCTTGCTTAGGCTGCTTCACGCGGCGCCCCATACCAGTGAAGCACTGTCCGTCAGCAGCGGCTGGGCCTTGCCCAAAGTGCTGGCAGCGCTGACGGAGCTGGAAATGGACGGCCGTGCGGTCTGCGAAAACGGGCGCTGGTTTGCGCGGGTGAGCTAGGTTTTATAAGGAAGATCGGTAAACTGCGCAGAGCCTTATTCTGGAGAGTTTTTTTCATGGTCAACAGTTGGCGTGTGCAACAAGCCGCACGAGCAATTCGCGCAGGGGCGGTGATTGCCTACCCAACCGAAGCTGTCTGGGGCCTGGGTTGCGACCCGTGGGACGAAGAAGCGGTGGATCGTCTACTGATGCTCAAGGGACGGTCTGTGGATAAAGGCCTGATTCTCGTTGCCGACAACATTCGTCAGTTCGACTTCCTCTTCGAAGACTTCCCTGAACTGTGGATGGATCGCATGGCCAGCACCTGGCCGGGGCCGAATACCTGGCTGGTGCCGCATCAGAATCTGTTGCCCCAGTGGATTACCGGTGTGCATGAAACGGTGGCATTGCGGGTCAGCGATCATCTGCAAGTACGGGATTTGTGCGCGTTGGTGGGGCCGCTGGTGTCGACCTCGGCCAATCCACAGGGCCGGCCGGCGGCGCGGACCCGGATTCGTGTGGAGCAGTATTTCCGTGGGCAGGTTGATTTGGTGCTGGGCGGTAACCTCGGGGGACGCAGGAACCCGAGTGTGATTCGTGATTTGGCCACCGGCCACGTTGTGCGCCCGGATTAATACCGAGGCGAGCCCTTCGCGAGCAGGCTCGCTCCCACAGGGGATTTGTGATCGACACATAACCAATGTGGGAGCGAGCCTGCTCGCGAAAGCGTCCGTCAGGGCAACAACACTGTCGAGCCAGTCGTACGCCGCGCCGACAATTCGTTCTGCGCCTTCGCCGCTTCAGCCAATGGATACTTCTGGCTGATGTCCACCTTCAGCTTCCCGCTGATGATCATCTCGAACAGTTCATCCGCCATACGTTGCAGGTTTTCAGCGTTGTTGGCGTAGGTCGCCAAAGTCGGGCGGGTCACGTACAGCGAACCCTTCGCCGAGAGAATCCCCAGATTCACCCCGTCTACCGCACCGGACGCATTGCCGAAGCTCACCACCAGACCGCGAGGCGCCGTGCTATCGAGCGAGGTCAGCCAGGTGTCCTTGCCGACGCCGTCGTACACCACCGGGACTTTTTTGCCGTCAGTCAATTCCAGTACGCGTTGTGCGACATTTTCATGGCTGTAGTCGATGGTTGCCCAAGCGCCATTGGCTTTGGCCAAAGCGGCTTTCTCCGGCGAGCTGACCGTGCCGATCAACTTCACACCCAAGGACTTCGCCCATTGGCAGGCCAGCGAGCCGACACCACCGGCCGCGGCGTGGAACAGGATGGTTTCGCCACCCTTGAGTTCATACGTCTGACGCAGCAGGTACTGCACGGTCAGGCCCTTGAGCATCACCCCGGCGGCCTGTTCGAAGCTGATCGCGTCCGGCAGGTGCACCAGATTGGCCTCCGGCAAGACGTGAACGTCGCTGTAGGCGCCCAACGGACCGCTGCCGTAAGCTACGCGATCACCGACCTTGAAGCGGGTGACTTCACTGCCCACCGCCTCGACCACGCCCGCACCTTCCGCGCCCACGCCCGACGGCAAGGCTGGCGGCGCATAGAGGCCACTGCGGTAATAGGTATCGATGAAATTCAGGCCGATGGCCTTGTTAGTCACGCGAACCTGCTGCGGGCCGGGCTCGGCGGGTTGGTAATCGACATACTCGAGCACTTCCGGGCCGCCATGGGCGCGGAACTGGATACGCTTAGCCATCTGCCTACTCCTTGGGTCTTAGCTACTAGAGTTGTAGCGCGAAGCGCCCTATCGAACTCCCAAGCTTGATCTTCGTCAACTGCGACGGGGCAAGGTGCAGTGTTATCCTACGCAGCAATTTGCCGCCGGCCGTTAAGCGCCGCGTAGCTTTGCCCGATTCAAGGTGATGACATGACGACCCGCACCGAGGCCGTAAAAGCCTACCTGCTCGACCTGCAAGACCGCATTTGCGCGGCCCTCGAAGCTGAAGACGGCGGCACGCGCTTCGTCGAAGACACCTGGACCCGGCCTGCCGGCGGTGGCGGTCGCACCCGGGTGATCGAAAACGGTGCGGTCATCGAAAAGGGCGGCGTCAACTTTTCCCACGTCTTCGGCAGTGGTCTCCCACCGTCCGCCAGCGCCCACCGACCAGAACTGGCCGGCCGTGGCTTCGAAGCCTTGGGTGTGTCGCTAGTGATTCACCCGCACAACCCGTATGTGCCGACGTCCCACGCCAACGTGCGCTTTTTCATCGCTGAAAAAGAAGGCGAAGAACCGGTCTGGTGGTTCGGCGGCGGCTTTGACCTGACGCCTTATTACGGCAACGACGAAG
The DNA here is from genome assembly GCF_054898005.1 of Pseudomonas sp. HLT2-19-2. Lineage (NCBI taxonomy): Bacteria > Pseudomonadati > Pseudomonadota > Gammaproteobacteria > Pseudomonadales > Pseudomonadaceae > Pseudomonas > Pseudomonas sp. HLT2-19-2. The sequence goes on from NZ_CM142712.1 coordinate 300,343, forward strand.
ATTGTGTGCACTGGCACCGCGTCGCCGAGCAGGCCTGCGCGCCGTTCGGTGCAGATGTTTACCCGCGCTACAAGGCCTGGTGCGACAGCTACTTCCACATCAAGCATCGTCACGAGCCGCGCGGCATCGGCGGGCTGTTTTTCGATGACTTGAACGAGTGGGATTTCGACACCAGCTTCGCCTTCATGCGTGCCATCGGTGATGCGTTCATCGACGCCTACCTGCCGATCGTGCAGCGCCGCAAAAATGACGCGTTTACCGAGAAACAGCGTGAATTCCAGGAATTCCGCCGTGGGCGCTACGTCGAGTTCAATCTGGTCTACGACCGCGGCACGCTGTTCGGTCTGCAATCGGGCGGTCGAACTGAGTCGATCTTGATGTCCCTGCCGCCGCAAGTACGCTGGGGCTACGACTGGAAAGTCGAACCGGGCAGCGAAGAGGCACGCCTGACCGAATACTTCCTGCAAGACCGAGATTGGTTGGCCAAGGCCTGAACGAGGAATTCTGATGGACCGTTACGTCGTATTCGGTAACCCGATTGGCCACAGCAAGTCGCCGCTGATCCACCGTCTGTTCGCTGAGCAGACGGCTCAAAAACTCGACTACAGCACGTTGCTGGCGCCCCTCGACGATTTTTCCACGTGCGCTCGGACGTTTTTCCTCGAAGGGCGCGGGGCGAATGTGACGGTGCCGTTCAAGGAAGAGGCCTATCGTCTGGCGAACAGTCTGACGGCGCGGGCGCAACGTGCCGGTGCGGTGAACACCCTGAGCAAACTGGCCGATGGCAGCCTGCTGGGCGACAACACCGATGGCGCCGGTCTGGTGCGGGACCTGACGGTCAACGCCGGTTTCAGCCTCAAGGGCAAACGCATCCTGGTGCTCGGTGCCGGAGGCGCGGTGCGCGGTGCGCTGGAGCCGTTGCTGGCCGAGCAACCCGCCTCGGTGATCATCGCCAACCGCACGTTAGAAAAAGCCGAGCTGCTGGCGGAATTGTTCGCGGACCTGGGGCCGGTGTCGGCCAGTAGTTTCGATTGGTTGAAGGAGTCGGTGGACCTGATCATCAACGCGACGTCCGCCAGTCTGTCAGGTGAAGTACCGCCGATTGCCAGCAGTTTGATCGAGCCGGGCAAAACGGTGTGCTACGACATGATGTACGGCAAGGAGCCGACCTCGTTCTGCCGTTGGGCCAGTGAACATGGCGCAGCGGTGTCGATGGATGGCTTGGGGATGCTCGCTGAACAAGCCGCAGAAGCCTTCTTCCTATGGCGCGGCGTGCGCCCGGACACCGCGCCAGCGCTGGCCGAGCTTCGTCGGCAGTTGGCGCTTTAATCCTCAAACCGGATCGGGCATTTCTCCGCCCCTTCCAGCTTCCGCAATTCTTCCACCACCTGCGGCCGCGCCTGCCGCAATGTCAGGCTGCGATCCTGTTTCAGCAGCCGCCGCGCTTCCTGGTGCAGCATTTCCACACCTGAATAGTCGATGAAGTTGATCTGTTGCGCCTCGATCACCACGCGCGCGCCGTGCATCCGTTGCAGGCGTACTTGCAGGTAATGGCTGGCGCCGAAAAAGATCGAGCCGCCGACCCGCAGAATGTCTTCATCCCCATCGCGCCAATGTTGGACCCGCGGTTGCGAGGTGCGCTTGAGGTAGAAGAACAGCGAGGCCAGCACGCCGGCGTAAATTGCCGTCTGCAACTCCAGCAACAGCGTGGCGACACAGGTCAGCGCCATGACCAGGAACTCGGCGCGGCTGACCCGCAGCAACGCGCGAATGCCGCGATGATCCACCAGCCCCCAGGCGATCAACAGAATGCTGCCGGCCATGGCCGGGATTGGAATGTGCGCGATCAACGCCGCGCCGAAGAGGGCGAACAGTGCGACCCATAACGCTGAGAACACGCCGGCCATCGGCGAGCAGGCACCTGCTTCGTAACTCAGGCCTGAGCGGGTGAAGGAACCGGCTGACAGCGACCCGGAAAAAAACGCACCGACCATGTTCGATAAACCCTGGGCGCGGACTTCCTGATTGGCGTCGAGCAACTGCTGTGAGCGGGCCGACAAGGAACGGGCAATCGACAGACTGGTGACCAGCCCGAGCATGCCCACCGCCACCGCGCTGGGTAGCAAGCGCAGAATCAAGTCCAGATCCAGCGGCAGCGGGCTGAAGGGCGGCATCCGCCCGACAAATGCGCTGACTAACTTCACATGGCCGAACATCGATGGCCAGAGCCAGACCAGCAATCCGCTCAGCGCCAGGGTCATCAATAGCGTCGGCCAGCGTGGCAAGAGCAGTTTCAACACCACGCCCACCACGACTGTCGCCAACCCCAGCATTAGCGAAGGTTTATCCACTTCGCCGAGGTGACTGAACAGCATCATCAAGCTGTTCAGCGCTGTTGCCTGGTTGGGCACGTCCAGCCCCAGCAGATTCGGCAGTTGGCCGATGGCAATCACCACCGCCGCGCCGAGAGTGAAACCCAGGACCACCGAGTGTGAAACGAAATTCACCAGGGCGCCGAAGCGCAGAAAACCGAGCAGCCACTGGAAAATACCGGCGAGAAGCGTCAGCAACAGGATCAGGGTGACGTAGTCCTCTGACGCAGGAACGGCTAGAGGACTGACGCTGGCGTACAAGACGATAGAGATCGCCGCCGTAGGACCGCAGATCAAGTGCCACGAAGAACCCCAGAGACACGCGATCAGCACCGGGATGATGGCGGCGTACAGACCGTATTCCGGTGGGAGACCGGCGATCAGCGCGTAGGCAATGGATTGCGGCAGCGCGAGAATGGCACCGCTGAGACCGACGATCAGATCACGACCGACGCTGGCGCGGGTTTGCCGGGGCAACCAACTGAGGAAGGGGAAGAGCGAATGGCGGCTTGGGAAGGCCATGGGTCCTCTCGGGTGGGTTTTGCGCAAGGGTAGCAGGACAGGCACCGATCGTTCCCACGCAGAGCGTGGGAACGATCGGCGGAGAGAATTAGAGTTTGGCTTTCACCACCGGCAACGCGTCCTTCCCATCCACTGTCTTCACCCCATCCAGCCACTTATCCAGCACCGCCGGATTAGCCTTGATCCACGCCTTTGCCGCGTCAGCATTGCTGACCTTCTTGTTCACCACGTCGGACATGATGCTGTTCTCCATCTCCTGGGTGAAACGCAGGTTGGTGAGCAGCTTGCCGACGTTCGGGCAGGCCTGTGCATAACCTTTGCGGGTCAGTGTGTGGACGCTGCCGGTGTCGCCGAAATACTTCTCGCCGCCCTTGAGGTAATGCATTTTCAGCTGCACGTTCATCGGGTGCGGGGTCCAGCCGAGGAAGGTCACGAACTTCTGCTTTTTCACCGCGCGAGACACTTCCGCCAGCATTGCCTGCTCGCTGGACTCGACCAGTTTCCACTGACCCATGTCGAAGTCGTTCTTCTTGATGATTTCTTGCAAGGAGATGTTGGCGGGAGCGCCGGAGCCGATGCCGTAGATCTTCTTGTCGAACTTGTCGGCGTATTTGTTCAGGTCGGCAAAGTTATGCACACCCGCGTCCCAGACGTAATCCGGGACGGCGAGCGTGAATTCGGTGCCCTCGAGGTTTTTCGCCAGTTGTGTGACGTCACCGGTGGCCACGAATTTGTCGTAGAAACCCTGTTGTGCCGGCATCCAGTTACCGAGAAACACGTCCACCTGGCCATCTTTCAAGCCGCCAAAGGTGATCGGCACCGCCAGCGTGTCAACCTTGGCCTTGTAGCCCATGCCGTCCAGCAGAAACCCGGTGATGGCGTTGGTCGCGGCAATATCGCTCCAGCCAGGGTCGGCCATTTTTACCGTCTCGCAACTCTGATCGGCATACGCCGATGCACTGCCCAGAGCCAGAAGCCCGATCGTTACTGCTGTGGATAACCTACGCATGGCATTCCCCTTAACGTTATTGGTTTTGGCAGGGTTGTGGATAACGTGCTTTACGCTCCAGATCGTCGAGGTCGATGTGGTTGCGCATGTACTGCTGACTGGCGTCCACCAGCGGCTGGTGATCCCAGCTCTTCAGCTTTCCGATAGTTAATGCGTCGGCGACAAATCGTCGGCGCCGTTGGCTGGCGAGCACTTGTTGGTGGATCGCCGGGATATCCCATTTAGCCCGGGCTTCGGCGAGAAATTCATCGAAAAGCGGCCGATGTTGTGGCGATTGGCTGAGTTCTTCTAGTTCGCGCGGGTCGTTGTGTACGTCGAAGAGTAAGCAAGGGTCGTCTTCGCTGTAGATGAATTTGTAAGCGCCACGGCGAATCATCATCAGCGGGCTGATCGTGCCTTCGGCCATGTATTCGCCGAAGACCTCGTCATGACCGCCCTGCCCTTGCAGGTGCGAGACCAGTGAGCGGCCATCCAGCGGCAGCCCCGGTTCCAGCGAACCGCCCGCGAGTTCCACGAAGGTTGGCAACAGATCGGCGGTGGAGACCGCCGCGCTGACCCGGCCAGCGCCGAATTGCCCCGGCGCACTGATCAAAAGAGGCACGCGCGCGGCCATTTCGTACCAATGCATTTTGTACCAAAGACCGCGCTCGCCGAGCATGTCGCCATGGTCGCCGGAGAACACGATGATGGTGTCGTCGATCAGACCCGTTTCCTCGAGTGTTTGCAGAAGTTTGCCGACGTTGCTGTCGATATAGCTGCACGCACCGAAGTATGCACGGCGCGCATCGCGAATTTTATCCACAGGCAACGGTTTGTCCCACAGGTCGTAAACTTTCAGCAAACGCTGGGAGTGTGGATCGAGTTCGGACTGGGCCGGGGTCTCAGGCAATGGGATGTCGGCGTCGTCATACATATCCCAGAAAGCCTTGGGAATGGTGTACGGGTCGTGTGGGTGAGTCATCGAAACGGTCAGGCAGAACGGCTGATCGCCCTCCTCACGAATGTGATCAAACAAGTACTGTTGGGCCTTGAACACCACCTCTTCGTCGAAATCCAGCTGATTGGTGCGTACGCACGGCCCGGCTTGCAGCACCGAAGACATGTTGTGAAACCAGGTTGGACGCACGTCCGGCTCGTCCCAGTTCACAGACCAGCCGTAATCGGCCGGGTAGATGTCGCTGGTCAGGCGTTCTTCATAACCGTGCAGTTGATCCGGGCCACAGAAATGCATCTTGCCCGACAGCGCGGTGCGGTAGCCGAGTCGACGCAGGTAGTGGGCATAAGTTGGGACATCGGCGGGGAAATCGGCCGCGTTGTCGTAGGCGCCGATCTTGCTCGGCAATTGACCGCTGACCAGGGTAAAACGCGACGGCGCGCACAGAGGGCTGTTGCAATAAGCGGCGTCAAACACCACGCCTTCGGCGGCGAGGCGACTGAGATTAGGCAGTTTGATGGGCGAAGGACCGTAGAACGGCAACATTGGCGCGGCCATCTGATCGGCCATGATGAAAAGAATATTCTTGCGCTTCATGTGATCGCGGCATTCCATAGTGAATATTTATGCGAGAGTGCTGCGATCGAGCATGTAGCCCAAGCAATTTGCGGTAAAGCCCATGCGCGGCAATGACTAGGATAAGCACAGCTTATGTATGACGCTCTTGGTGATCTGTCTCTGGATTTGCTTCGCGCCTTTGAAGCGGCGGCTCGTCAGCGCAGCTTCACCGCTGCTGCGGTGGAGCTTGGCACCACGCAACCGGCCATCAGCCAGCAGATCAAACGGTTGGAAGAACAACTCGGAACGCGACTCTTCGACCGGATCTATCGCGGCATCGAACTGACTGAGGCCGGGACGATCCTGTTTGAGCAGGTTCAACTTGGATTGCAGAATATCGACGCAGGATTGAGCGCGATCAGCGCACAAAACCAACATGAAGTGTTGCAGGTCGCCACCGACTTCGCCTTCGCCGCTTATTGGCTGATGCCGCGCCTGCACCGCTTTCATGCCGCCAATCCTCAAGTGGACGTCAGCCTGGTCACCAGCGAACGCAGCCTCAACATGCTGCGCACCGATATCGATGTGGCGGTGTTGTTTGGTGATGGTCGATTCAAGCAGGGTGAAAGCCATTGGTTGTTCAGCGAAGAAGTATTTCCGGTGTGCAGCCCACTGTTGCTGAAGGACCGCGCCCTGCCCTTGCCGGTCCAGTCACTTCTGGAATTCCCGCTGCTGCACCTTCGAGGCGAGAACAGCAGCAACTGGTTCGACTGGAGCGGCGTGTTTCGTGAGTTGGGGATTGCTTCGGCACCCGCGCCGGGGCAATTGCGCTTCGACAATTACACGTTGCTGATTCAAGCGGCGATTGGCGGCCAAGGCGTGGCCATTGGCTGGCGACACCTTGTGGATAACTTGCTGGCGCAGGGATTGTTGTGCCGACCGATTGCGCAAACGGTTGTCTCCAGGCTCGGCTATTACGTGGTCTTGCCCCAGCGAAAACGGCGTGGCGCACTGATTCAACAGTTTGTGGACTGGCTGATGGCTGAGCAGGCCAGCAGTGCGCAATCGCTGAATGGCCTGCCGCTGCCGTCTATCGCGGTATAGCCTCGGTCGCGACAAAGGTCACGTGTTCGCCGACATGCAGGTTCAACCGCAACTCATCGGCAATCCCGACCGCCACCCGGCTCAACCGCTCAAGCGGTTCGGTGAGGCTCGGCTCCAGGTTGCTGCTGATATGGCTGAAATGCTCGATGGTTAGCCCTGGCACCCCGCGCGGCGCATTCACCAGCGTCCAGTGCAAGGAGCTGCTTTGCAGGGCTTCTCGAATTTCTTCGGCGGCGTGGCGTTGCAGTCGATCTTCTATTTCCGGATCGTCCAATGCCTCGAAATCGCCCACCAGAAACAACCGGGCAATCCCCGAGGCCTGCATGCCATCGATCAGAGCATCCACCGCCAGCACTTGCTCGACCGGGCCGGGGACGATGGATTTTTCCACGTGCTCGCTGTTCATCGGCAACCCTGGTGCATCCAGCAGGCAGATCACCGCCGAACAACCGGCGACACTCTGCTTGACCCGCTCGGCGTCGAACACATCGCCGGTCTTGGTCCGCAATCCCGGACGCGGCGCGAGCGCCGTCAGATCATCGAGAATCGCGATCACTTCATGTTGGCGCCGCAGCATTTCAGCCATCAGCGCACTGCCCAGGCTACTCATGGCACCATAAAGCACCACTTTCACCACCGGGGTTTCGGCATTTTTCATGGCCGTGCTCCGTTTTTCCTATCTATATGGCGTGTGACCTGTGGGAAACAACGCCGGTTCGACTCGGTTCAGAGGGTTTCAAATGCAGCCGATCAAGGGCTACCACGCCCATGTCTACTTCGACGCCAGCACCCTTCCTCAGGCGCGAGCCTTGTGTGAGCAGGCGGCGCAATTGTTTCCAGTGAAGATGGGCCGCGTTCATGAACGCCCGGTGGGCCCGCACCCTGACTGGAGCTGCCAGTTGGCTTTCGAGCCGCAATACATCGGCGATGTGCTGCCCTGGCTTGCGCTCAACCGCAAGGGTCTGGTGGTGTTCCTGCACCCGGACACCGGCGACGATCTGCTCGACCACACCGAGCATGCCATCTGGATGGGCGCCATTCGGCCACTGGATCTGTCTATTTTTTGATCAGTTTACAACGGTTCCTCAGCTTCGCCCGGCAAATGTTCGTCCAGGTGCAGCCAGGGCAGACGGTTGTCCGTCCAGATATGCCTTTCGGCGGGTGCCTGCTCGGGATGATCGAGGGTGGCGATGGTCACGTCGATAGTGTCCGGGCTCAGGTGCGTGACCAGCGCCAGCTGCGCCCCACAGTTGCCGCAGAAATACCGTACGCAGGTTGTCGAAGAGTCGTACTGCGCGGGTATCCCTTTCGTCCATTCAAAGGCTGATGCCGGCACGGTGATCCAGGTGGTCACAATGCCGCCACTGACCCGTCGGCAAATCGAACAATGACAGTGGGCGATGTCGCGCAAAGGCCCGCTGAATTGATAGCGCAGATGTCCGCAGTGGCAGCCGCCGGTATGAATGTCGGCCATGTTTTTTCCTCCTGCCCCGTATTCAGGGACTTTAAACCCGCCCGACGACCGGTTGCACATCTGGTCAATGCTTTCATCCGCGAAAGCTGGGTGAAAGCTTCTCCGATTAGGATCGCCCCCACTACCGGCAACAGACCGGTCGGCCAATGCCAGTGTTTTATCGCTCGCACAGCCCATTTAACAACAACAATGGTGATCCTGATGTCCTTTGCTACCCGCCACTTCGCTGTCACTCCGCCCATACGCCTCGTGCTTCCCGTTCTGCGCTGACCCACCCGGTTCGCCTATTCCCTAGCCGCGCTATGCCTGGAGTATTCCCATGCTGACTTTCCTTGGCTTTGCCATGGTCATCACGTTCATGTTCCTGATCATGACCAAGCGCCTGTCCGCGCTGATCGCTCTGATCATCATCCCGATCCTGTTCGCGCTGTTCGGTGGCTTTGCGCCGAAGATTGGCCCGATGATGCTCGAAGGCATCACCAAGCTCGCGCCGACCGGTGTGATGCTGATGTTCGCCATTCTGTACTTCGCCTTGATGATCGACTCCGGCCTGTTCGACCCGGCCGTGCGCAAGATCCTCAAACTGGTCAAGGGCGACCCGCTGAAAGTGTCGGTCGGCACCGCCGTACTGGCGCTCGTCGTCTCCCTCGATGGTGACGGCGCGACCACTTATATGATTTGCGTGGCCGCCATGCTGCCGCTCTACAGCCGCATCGGCATGAGCCCGCGGATCATGGCTGGTCTGATCATCCTCGCCGGTGGCGTGATGAACATGACCCCATGGGGCGGCCCGACCGCCCGTGCGGCCAGTGCGCTGCATGTGGACCCGTCGGACATCTTCGTACCGATGATTCCGGCGATGGCTGCCGGGGTGCTGGCAATCCTCGTGATCGCCTACTTCTACGGCAAGCGTGAGCGTGCGCGTCTGGGTGAGCTGCACCTGGTGGGCGATGAAATCGACCACAGTGAAATCAGCGTTTCGCAATTCCCGGATGCCCGTCGTCCGAAGTTGATCTGGTTCAACGGCGCCCTGACCCTGGGCCTGATGTGCACCCTGATCGCGGGCCTGTTGCCGCTGCCGGTGCTGTTCATGGTGGCGTTCAGTATCGCGATGATCGTCAACTACCCGTGCCTGCAACAACAGAAGGACCGCGTTGCGGCCCACGCCGGTAGCGTGCTGGCGGTGGTCGGGTTGATCTTTGCCGCGGGCATCTTCACCGGTATCCTGACGGGCACTGGTATGGTCGACGCGATGTCGAAAAGCCTGCTGGCGGTCATCCCGGATTTTCTCGGCCCGTATCTGGCCGTGATCACTGCGCTGGTAAGCATGCCGTTCACGTTCTTCATGTCGAACGATGCATTTTATTACGGCGTGTTACCGGTACTTGCGGAAGCCGCCAGTCATTACGGTATAACCGCGGTTGAAATGGCACGTGCCTCGATCGTCGGTCAGCCCGTCCACTTGTTGAGCCCGCTGGTACCATCGACCTACTTGTTGGTGGCCCTGGCCGGTATCGACTTCGGTGACCATCAGCGCTTCACCCTGAAATGGGCAGTGCTGGTGTGCATGTGCATACTGGTTGCCGCGTTGCTGATGGGGATTTTTCCGCTGTTCAGCACTCTATAAGCCCAAGACTCACCATGACGGGTCCAGGCTTTGCTGTTTGAAGCCCGGGCCCTTCGTGGTTTAACAATCGCTCAAAGGAATACACATGGAATGGCTGACCAACCCTGAAATCTGGGTTGCCTTCTTTACCCTGACCGCCCTGGAAATCGTCCTGGGTATCGATAACATCATCATGATTTCGATCCTGGTCAGCCGCATGCCCAAACACATGCAGCAGCGCACCCGGATTTTCGGCCTGGCGCTGGCCATGGTCACGCGGATCCTGTTGCTGCTGTCGATCACCTGGGTCATGCGCCTCACCGCCGACCTGTTCGTAATGTTCGGCCAGGGTATTTCCGGGCGAGACCTGATCCTGTTCTTCGGTGGTCTGTTCCTGCTGTGGAAGAGCTCGCAAGAGATGTACCACGCACTGGAAGGCGAGGATGAGACCCACGAGGAACCGACCGCCAAGGGTGGCAGCTTCCTGTACACCATCATCCAGATTGCGATTATCGACATCGTGTTCTCCCTGGACTCGGTGATCACCGCCGTGGGTATGGTTTCCCATGTGCCGGTCATGGTCGCTGCGATCATCGTCGCCGTACTGGTGATGATGCTGGCGGCTGGCACCATCAGCGAATTCATCGACAAGCACCCGTCGCTGAAAATGCTGGCGCTGTCGTTCCTGTTGCTGGTCGGTACCGTGTTGATTGCCGAGTCCTTCGAAGTGCATTTGCCAAAAGGCTACGTGTACTTCGCCATGGCGTTCTCGCTGGCAGTGGAAGCGATCAACATCAAGATGCGCACCGCAATGATGAAAAAGAAGAAGCAGCAGGACCCAGTGAAACTGCGCAAGGATGTTCCGGGTCAGTAACCCGAACCTGTGCACTGGCTGGTGTCAGCCAGTGCACAAAACCTGTGGGAGCGAGCCTGCTCGCGAAAGCGGCCTGTCAGTCAGCATCAATGTTGAATGTGACGGCCCCATCGCGAGCAGGCTCGCTCCCACATTTTTTTGCTCTGTGATTACCCTGGCGGATCGAGGTTATCCAGCACTCGATTCACCGCCAATTCCCCTAACATGATGCTTTGCTGAATCCCCAGCAGAGTGCTGCGCTGTGGGCCATCCAGAAACCCTGCGAAATCACTGGCCATTACACTGGCTGACGCCAACGATTCGCAGGCGTGCCCGAGCAAGGTTTCGTTATCGACCTTGGGGTCTATGAAGAAAATGCTGCTGGGTTTACGCGGCGGGAAGTCGTGGGGGACCGGATCGGTGTCCGGTGGGTTGGGCGTTACCTTGAACATAGATAGAACTCCAGTACTCATTACGTGGAGCCATCACTCTCGCTACCAAACGAAGGGTGGCGGCCATACACAGGTTGGTAGACCGGAGTACTGGAACCGGCGCCCCCGAAGGGACCCTGCGCATGACCACCATAAAGCTGCGACGCTCAATAAGCGTCCGCAAGAAGTGGCTATGCGCCAGACTACGGGCTACCAAACCCGATCACTGTTTTTCAGCGACTGGGAAACGATAGAGACCCGGGCCAAGGCGCACAAGCCGGCGGATTCTGGCGTAACCGTAGGCAACGGCGCAAGGCGTTGTAGCCTCCGAGAAGTAACTCTGGGTGTCATTAAACATGTGTCGCAGAGCGCGTGAATCACATCAACGCAGTTGAAGAATTAGCCGACAGTTCTTTCCAAAGGTTGACGCACAGAGTTCTGGTGGTTAGCGTCCCCCGCTCGCTTCAAACGACAATGACAAGGAATGCATATGTCTGGAAAACCGGCTGCACGCCTCACGGACCCGACCACCTGTCCCCTCCCTGGTCACGGCACCAACCCGATTGCCAGCGGCTCACCCGATGTCTTTTTCAACGGTCTCGCCGCCGCTCGGGTCAGCGACAAATGCACCTGCGGTCAGGCCCTCAGCGGTGGATTCTCTTCAACGGTGTTCATCAACGGCCTGAACGCCATAACCCTCGACAGCACCGCCAGCCATGGCGGCGTGGTGATCGGCGGCTCCGGCAACGTCATCATCGGCAGCAGTCACACCGCCGCGCCATTCATTCCGCCCCTGCCGATCATTGGCCAACCCTTGGTCGAATTCAAAGCCGTTAGTGCCGGCAATGGCGAACCGATTGCCGGTCAAGACTACGAAATCGAAACCGCCGAAGGCCGCATCGTCAAAGGCCAGACCAACGCTCAGGGCATGACCCAAAGCGTGACGACCTTACAACCGGATTTGGCCGTAGTCCGCTGGACTGTCTGACACCTCAAGGAAGAACGAAATGACCGGACAATGCATGGCCCCAGACGACCTGGACATGAAAAAACTCTGGGACAGTACCTGCGAACTGCCTACCTGCAAACGCGAAACCACCAAGGGCGGCCCGAACCCGAAAACCCGCGTCGAAGTGCCGTTGCTGACGTGTAACTGCCTGTGGCGCAGGTTTCAGAAAGAAGCCGAAGAATGGGTCGCACCGGGCGGCGTACTGATTGCCGATCCGCAAGCGCGCAACCGCAAGATTAACGCGGCCTATGCGCAGTTGTGGCTGGCGGATAACCGGTTTCAGTGGGCGGGGTTGGCGGCGTTTGCTTCGAAGCAGGTGGGGTGTGGGTTGATTCATGCCTCCACGCTAGACCAGAGAATCGAAGCGGAGAAAAAAGCTTACCGAAAGTTAAAAGACAGTCAGTCAAAGGATTTGTATGAACGCGTAGTGGTGAACAAATTGCGTTCGGATCCTGAGCTTTGGACACAATGGGATCAGGCCAAGCAGCAGAATCCGGTCCCCCTGACGAGTGATCCACTGTCAGGCGACGCGATTGCGTTTCTTCAAGAAGAATTGCAATACGTTCACGAAATGCTGGCGCTTGGAAACACTGCTCTTTTCCTGGATGTTTATCCATTGCACCGGTTTTTCATGGTGCGAGGGTTCAAGGAAATGGAGAAATGCCTGCCTGACCGCAGCAGCCTTAAAAATGAAGTACTTTGGCCCATTGCAGATAGAGTTGAATTCGGTGCGTTCCGGACGGAGGTATCCGATACATTCAAGGCAATCGACGCCGGAGATATTGCTACGAGCGTCGAGCTTATGGCTGCTCATGAGCAGCTAAACATTCTTCAGCCAGCCATGTATGACGTGAATCACTTCGCAAGACTTATGCAAGGCACTCAAGCCGGTGATGTTGTGTCCGTGGTAACTGGCTTGTTCACTGGAGTTTCCGAAGAGATTCAACTTACTCTAGCCAGTCAATGTAAGGCTCCTGACTATCGTCAAGTCACATTTGGCCGCAATCCGTTCTCTGATTTGGCGGACAAAGACCAACGTATGGCTTTTGTTCTTCGTATGCGTCCGGGCATCACGCCTTGCGTGATTAAACCGGCTGCCACTTATGCGGAAGCAACTGCTCGATTTCACTCGCCCGCTGCGTCGGCAGGCGCATGAGAACATCCTTTAGATAGGCGTACGGGTCATGACCATTCAGCCGCGCAGACTGGATCAAGCTCATGATTGCCGCCGCCCGTTTTCCGCTGCGTAGCGACCCGGCGAAGAGCCAGTTCTTGCGCCCAAGAGCCCATGGTCGGATCTGGTTCTCCGCCCAATTATTATCAATGGGTACGGCCCCGTCATCGAGGTAGCGCGACAGCGCTGCCCAGCGTTTCAGGCTGTAATCGAGCGCTCTGCTGATAGCCGAACCTTCGGGCACAAGATCACGCTGGGCGATCATCCAGGCATGCAGCATACCCATCACCGGTACGGCTTTTTCTTGCCGTATTCGGCACCGTAAATCCGGCTCCAGATCGCGCACTTCGCTCTCGATTTCGTACAGCAACTGGATGTAACGCAGGGCCTGCTCGGCGAGCTGGCTCTTGTTAGTAGCGTGCAATTCGAAGAACTTGCGCCGGGCATGGGCCATGCAGCCGATCTCGGTCACGCCGAGTTCGAAGCTGGCCTTGTAACCGCCAAAATCGTCGCAGACCAGCTTACCTTTCCAGCCTTGCAGGAAGTTGCGAGCATGTTCACCGGCGCGGCTGGGACTGAAGTCGTAGACGACAGCGGCTGTTTCGCAAAATTGGCTGGTGGCGTAAGCCCAAACATAAGAGCGGTGGGTTTTCTTCGAACCCGGAGCGAGCATCTGCACCGGTGTTTCATCGGCGTGGACGACCTGCTGCCCGAGCACTACGTTGCGCAGTGCATCGACCAGGGGCTGCAACTGCACGCCAGTAACCCCCACCCATTGAGCCAAAGTCGAGCGTGGAATCGCCAAGCCGGCACGACCAAAAATCGATTCCTGACGGTAAAGCGGAAGATGATCAGCGAACTTCGCGATCATGACGTGGGCAAGTAACCCAGCAGTCGGGATGCCCTTGTCGATGACCTGCGCCGGTACGGGGGCCTGGATCAGCGTTTCGCAGTCATCGCAAACCCACTTGCCACGAACGTGGCGTTCGACGGTAAACACGCCGGGCGTGTAGTCCAGCTTTTCGCTGACATCTTCACCGATGCGCTTGAGTGCGCAGCCGCATAGGCAGTGGGTGTTGTCCGGTTCGTGATGGATCAACATGCGTGGGAATTCTGCCGGCAATGCGGTGCGCTTGGGCTTTTGCTTTGTTTCGGTCGCCGCTGGCGCTATTTGCAAGGCTTGAAGCTCAGCCTCAATCGCCGCGATATCGGTATCGATCAGGTCATCAAGCAGGCTGGCCTGCTGCGGATTCATCTGCTCGCTGCGCTTGGCAAACTTCAAACGCTTGAGTTGGGCGATCTCGTGGGTCAGCTTCTCGATCACCGTTTGATCGCGGTTGATCTTCTTACCCATTGTTTCGACGGTCTTGCCCATGGTCTCGACTTGCGACAGCAACTGCGCAGCGAATGCACGCAGTTGGTCGGGATTCATTTGATCGAGATTGGGCGAGGAAGTCATGCCCTGGATTTTACCAAAGCAGACCGCTTGCGACAGCAAGCCAAGACGCAAATTAGAGTTTTTAAAGCAGTGTGATTGCCCCGCCAGCTCCAACGCGTTGCCAAGGTAGACCGAGCACCAAGGCCTGAAGTTGCTCGGTATCCAGCTGCATTTCGCTGCCTTGTCGAATGCCTGGCCAGTGGAACTTGCCTTGGTTCAGGCGACGTGCAGCCAGCCAAACGCCAATCCCATCGTGTACCAGCACTTTCATGCGATTGGCACGGCGATTGGCAAACAGATAAGCGCAGTGCGGCTTCGCCGCACCGAACACCGCGATCACCCTGGCCAGCGCAGTTTCAGTGCCGGCGCGCATGTCCATAGGCTCGGTGGCGAGCCAGATAGCATCGATGCGGATCATGGCGTGAGCCCACGGACAAAGCGGGCGCAACTTTCAGGATCGGAAGTCGGCCATTTCACTGTGAGCGTTTGCTCGCCAAGCGACAGCTCAATAATGGCCATCGCTTCTGTCTGCCGTTTGGGCGTGGGTCTCAATGGAACGAAAGCCGGCAACGCCGCTGGCAATTGATCCCGGTAAAGCGGCAGCCACTTGCGGATCACGTTGGCGTTGATGCCGTGACTGATGGCAACGCTGGATAGAGTCGCGCCCGGTTGCAGGCATTCCTGAACAACCTGGGCCTTGAAGGGTTTTGGATAAGAGCTTCGTTGGCGCATGGAAATCCTGACGTTAAGGGTGATCGCGTCCGCTTAAAAATACGCGGACACCATCGCCCTTAATGCTGGAGTTCGGAAGGTGACTTGGCCGGACGCTTACTGTTCTTCGAGCTGCCACGCAATTTGATCGTTTGCTTAAAGACCCCCTAACACATAACCAGTTGGAGCAATCGATAACAGAGATATCCCAAGGCGGAGGCGTCAAATGAGGATGCTCTCAACGCGTATTCGATTGTTAGTGGTTGGCACCGCTGCTGCTCTCGTTGCTTATGCAGCCTACTCCGATAGAAGCATAGATGTGCTTAGCGTTCACGTTGGTAAACCGTACGAGGAGGTGGTGCGAGACTCAACATTCTCAGTACAGGCAAAGACAGCCGTTTACCCCAGTGAACCACCCCATCCAAGTTCAACCTGGATCAGCAGTCCTGTTGTCATTCGGTTTGATGATCCTGAGCATGGCTTCACCTTGCCACCAACCAAATTTGGTGCAGTGACGTACAACAAGAGTAAAGTTGCAACTCTTACCACCTCTCCAATGCTCGAAACATTGGCTTTTGAGGAACTCTTGCCCCTGCTAGACAACATGCAGACCACGTTGAAAGAAGCGGGTTGGACACCGCGAAACGGCAGTGATCATGCTTGGCTGGTAACCACAAATGAAACTGACAGAAATGCGCTTCAGAGTAAATTGTTCGACCAGGTTGTTATTGTGATGCTCCTGATACCTCACAAATACAGTCTTGCGCTTAACGTCAAATGTTACGCCCGCTGTAATGAACGCAACCCGAAGACGGCGAAGTATCTGATCGATGTTAGCGTAGGTGCGGACTACTACAGCGAATGAATAGTCGGTCCAGAGGGTGGCGTCGACGTTTGCAAAGAGTATTATTTTTTCTGGTGTTCATTTGTCTGACTTCTTTTCACCACCCCTTTGATTTTTTGAACGTGTATATCGGGAAGCCATATAGAGAAGTCGCACGAGACTCGACATTCCCTGTTCAAGGCAACACGGCAATTTATCCTGGGGATCCTAACGTCGCTAAAGATCCACCTCATCCGAGCTCTACCTGGATCAGCAATCCAGTTGTCATCCAATTTGATGATCCCAACTATGGCTTTACGCTGCCCGCTACCACGTTCGGTGCGATTGGGTGGTCCGAATTCAAAGCGATCACCCTAACTACGTCGCCGATGCTGGAAACCTTGCCGTTCGAACAAGCGGTAAAACTCCTTGATGAGTTACAACAAAAGTTCAAACAGGTCGGGTGGACTCCAGAACCTGTTGAAGGTAACGATTGGCTCCAAGTAGAAACCATAGAGGACAGAGTGCGACTTAAGGCCAAACTATTTGATCAACTGGACGGTGTCATCCTGTTGATTCCGCACAAGTACAGCTTGCTCCTTCACATCAAATGCTATGCACGCTGCGACGAACGTAACCCACAGACAGCCAAGTATCTGATCGACGTAGGGCTGAGCAGGGATCACTTCAGCGATTTGAACTCTCCCCCGATTTAGGGCTGCTGCGCAGCCCAGCGGGAGCAAGCTCCCTCGCCACAGAGGTTATGTTCATGCACCTTTTCAGCTGAGCGGTAGCGTCCTCCGGCCCCCTTTTCACCTCTGCATAAACCCGTTTTTCATGACAGTTCTGTTTCAATCACTTCTTTAGCTGTGCGATGCTGGCGCACAGACCGTTAGCCAACTACAGCTTAAGTACAGAACGTAGAAGAACGCGCGGCACCGTCAACTTGCCCCTTTGGGGCGCTACCACCACAGGGGGCCTGCATGCTCACCCTGCTCAATTTGTTATCTGCCGTGGCCTTGTTGATTTGGGGCACGCACATCGTCCGAACCGGCATCCTGCGGGTCTACGGCTCCAACTTGCGTCACGTGATCGGCCGGAACATGTCCAAGCGCTGGCTGGCGTTCATCTCGGGGATCGTCGTGACGGCGATGGTCCAGAGCAGCAACGCCACCGCCATGCTCGTCACCTCCTTTGTCGGTCAGGGCCTGATGGCGCTGACCCCGGCCTTGGCGACCATGCTTGGGGCTGATGTCGGTACCGCGCTGATGGCGCGAGTGCTGACCCTCAATCTGTCATGGCTGTCGCCGCTGCTGATCTTTCTGGGGGTGATTTTCTTCCTGTCGCGCAAACAGACCCGGGTCGGACAGATGGGGCGGGTCGGCATCGGCCTGGGGCTGATCATCCTGGCGCTGCAACTGATCATCGAATCCGCCGCGCCGATTACGCAGGCACAAGGTGTGAAAGTAATTTTCGCCTCGCTGACCGGCGACATTCTGCTGGATGCCCTGGTCGGCGCGCTGTTTGCGATGGTTTCCTACTCCAGCCTGGCCGCCGTCCTGCTGACGGCGACCCTGGCCGGTGCCGCGGTGATCAGCTTGCCAGTTGCCATCGGCCTGGTGATCGGCGCCAACATCGGCAGCGGCATTCTTGCTTTCCTCAGCACCAGCATGCAGAACGCCGCCGGCCGCCAAGTGGCTTTGGGCAGCCTGCTCTATAAACTGATTGGCCTGCTGCTGATCATTCCGGTGCTTGACCCATTGGTGCACTGGATTGACAGTCTGGACTTCAGCCCTCAGGAAATGGTCATTGGCTTTCACCTGCTCTACAACACCGCGCGCTGCCTGATCTTGCTGCCAAGTGTCGGGCTGATGGCCAGGCTCTGCGCGTGGCTGCTTCCGGAGCGGCCGGAAATCAACGGCACCGCCAAACCGCGGCATCTTGATCCAACGGCACTCGTCACGCCCAGCCTGGCGCTGGCCAATGCCGCCCGGGAAACCCTGCGCATCGGCGACCTGATCGACAACATGCTTGAGGCCATGCTCGACGTGCTGCGCGGCAACCAAACCGCCGTGACCCAGGAGATGCGGCGCCTGACCGATGATGTGGAATCGCTCTACGGTGCGATCAAGCTCTATCTGGCGCAAATGCCCCGCGAAGACCTCAGCGAGCAGGACAGCCGGCGCTGGGCGGAAATCATCGAGTTGGCGATCAACCTTAAACTCGCCAGCGACCTCATCGAACGCATGCTGCGCAAGGTTCAGCAGCAGAAAACCTCGCAGCGCCGGTCTTTTTCCGAGGTCGGCCTGGAAGAGTTGGCGGGGCTGCACAGTCAGTTGATATCCAACCTGCGTCTCGGCTTGTCAGTGTTCCTCAGTGCCGACAAGGAAAGTGCCCGCCAGTTATTGCGTGAGAAACGTCGCTTTCGCGCACAGGAACGCCGCCTGGCCCATGCTCACGTCAGCCGATTGCAACGTAAGATCGTGCAGAGCATCGAGACCAGCTCGTTACACCTGGAGTTGATTGCCGACATGAAGCGTCTGAATTCGCTGTTCTGCAGCAGCGCCTATGTGGTGCTGGAAACTTCCGACACCGGCGCACTCATTGCCGATGATTTTGCTGACATCACGCATTCACCCTGAACGTCCACACTTGCCTGAAGTCTGTTGAACTTACGCTAGCCGTATGGAAACTCGTTATGCGTTGTCTGTTGTTCGCTTGTCTGTTGCTTGGCTCACTCCCTGCATTTGCCCTGGATCGCTTTCAGGTCGAGGGCTATACGCTGCCCAACGGCCTGCAATTGCTGCTAAAGCCCGGCACGGAGCGCGGGCATGTGACAATTCGTCTGGTGGTCGGCGTCGGCATCGATGATTTCAGTTGTGCCGACAAAGAGTTGCCGCACCTGCTTGAGCACTTGCTGTTCAGCGGCATCGATGCCACTGGCGAAGGCGGGCTGGAAGAGCGCATGCAGGCGCTGGGCGGCGAGTGGAACGCCTACACCAGCAACGCTGACACGACGTTCGTCCTCGAAGCCCCGGCGAAAAACCAGCGCAAGGTCCTCGACCTGCTGCTGGCACTGCTGACCCAAACCCGAATCGACGACAACGCGATCAACGCCGCCAAACAAGTGGTCGAGCGCGAAGACGGCGGCCATTACTCGCACCTGCAACGCTGGCTGGATCGCCAGGATCTTGGCCACACGGCGAGTAATCAGCTGGCGGTGGAACTGGGCCTCAAATGCCCCGAGCGGGCTGAGGTCGATTACCTGACCCGCGAACAGCTGGAAAAGGTACGCAAGGCCTGGTACGCGCCGAACAACATGACCCTGATCGTGGTCGGCGACCTCGATCGGTTACTGCCGGCCTATCTGGAACGGTCTTATGGTGCGCTTGAAGCGGTCGACCCTACCGATCACCCGCCCCTGCCGGAAATCCAGGCCAGTGCCGCCCACGAGCGCACCCTGAGTCACGGTTTTGTCGGCGGCAGTGCCAAGTTGCATTGGCTGGTGCCGGAGCCGGTGCTGGAAGATCAGCACGACGAAACCTACGACTTGCTCAAGGACTATCTGGACTGGGCGCTTTACCGCCAAATGCGCCTGGCCCATGGCTTGTCCTACGGACCTTCGGCGGAGCGCGAGGTGTTTGGTGGCGTGGGTTTCATGAGCCTGAACGCCGACGTTGAGCGCGATGACGTGTCCGAGGCCGAACAGGTGCTGGATGATCTGAAGGCCGGGTTGCTCAGGGACGGTCTCAATGCCGACAGCTTCAACCGCCTCAAACAGGCCGCCATCGCCCGCCAGGCCTGGGCCGTGCAAGGCAATAGCGCGTTGGCCGATTATTACTGGAGTGCCCTTGGGGATTACGAGGACGGCCGTTTTGCCAATCCGGCCAAGGAGCTGCAAGGGGTGACGCTGGCGGAAGCGAATAAGGCCATGCGTGAATTGCTCATGCAGCCGGGCTACCTGCGGATCGAAAAGCCGTTGATGAGTGATGACCAGTTGATGTGGGCGATTGCCGGTGTACTGGGGCTCATCGTATTGATGCTGCTGGGTTGGCGCTTGCATCGAAGGGCACCGCGAACCGTGTAGCAGCTGGCGCAGCCTGCGTTCGGCAGCTGCTACAAGGGTTTTGTGATCGGACCGCAGCCCCTCGCCACACCGCCCTCTCGGCGGTTACCCTGTCGAGGATTTTTCCCACGACTATTGCGAACCGCCGAATGCCGACTCTGACCCTATTCGTACAGCGCATCCTGGAATTGATGAAGCGCTATCCGGGGGTCATTGCGCTCGGTGGTTTCATTTCCGGGGTCGGCAGCTTCATTCTGGTGGATCGTCAGCAAGGTCTGGCGACCTGGATCACCACTATCATGCTGGTCAGCTGGATCTGGCTGATGCTGGAAAACAGCCTCACCAAGCTGTTCGCCAGAATCTTCAAGCGCGAAATACCCCAGCCTCTGCTGCGTTACGCCACGCAGATGATCCACCAGGAAAGTCTGTTCTTCGTCCTGCCGTTCTTTTTCATCACCACCACCTGGAACAGCGGTCAGTTGGTTTTCACCGGGCTGCTGAGTATCGCCGCGCTGATTTCCATCACCGATCCGCTCTACTACAAATGGCTGGCGCCTCGACGCTGGGCGTTCCTGGCGCTGCACACGCTGACGTTGTTCGCTGCACTGCTGACCGCCCTGCCTGTCATCCTGCACCTGACCACCTCTCAGAGTTTCAGACTGGCCCTGGGCACTGCCGTCGTGCTGTCGTTCCCGAGCCTGGCGTCGATCTTCCCGATTCGTACCGTGCGCAACGCGCTGGCGATTCTGAGCATCACCGTAGGCATCGGCGGCGTTGGCTGGGTGCTGCGTTCGTGGGTTCCGCCGGCGACGCTGTGGATGACCGATGTGGCGATCAGTACGCAAATGCAGGGCCGTATCCCCGGCGACAGCCTCGATGAGGTCACCGCCGACCAGATCCGTGGTAGCGGCCTGTACGCTTACACCGCGATTAACGCTCCGCGTGGTCTGGAGGAGCGGATCTATCATGTGTGGCAGTTCAACGGCAAAGAGGTCGACCGCATCCCCCTGGACATCCACGGCGGGCGCAAGGAAGGCTACCGCGCCTGGACGCACAAGCAGAATTTCCCCGGCAACCCTGCGGGTAAATGGCAGGTTCGGGTGCTGACCGAAGATGGCCAGGTCATCGGTGTGTTGCGCTTCGAGGTAAAGGACAAACAGCGTGCAGCTGCCGCAAAGTAAC
Organism: Pseudomonas sp. HLT2-19-2; assembly: GCF_054898005.1. Taxonomy (NCBI): domain Bacteria; kingdom Pseudomonadati; phylum Pseudomonadota; class Gammaproteobacteria; order Pseudomonadales; family Pseudomonadaceae; genus Pseudomonas; species Pseudomonas sp. HLT2-19-2. Next base: position 321,609 of record NZ_CM142712.1, read on the forward strand.
CCGTTCGTGCTATTACGTAGATCTGCGTAATAGCCGATAAAGCACGGCGCTTATGACCAGCAGCACAATGGCCGGCAGACGCTTGCCCATTCGCCGATCTCAAGCACCTGAGCGAAAAGCTCCACGGTCAATACGACGACAGCACTCACATCGACCTCAACGGCCTCGGCGCGCTCGACACCGCTGGCGCGTCGTTGCTGGTGGAGTTGCTGGTGGTGCCGCGAGTGCTGGCCCTGCTGGCGGTAGCCTGCAAGCGTTCCAGACCGAGTACCAAGGCCGAGCAAGCCCGCTCCCACAGGCGTTCTTCGTTAACCAAAAAACCAGTAGCAAACCCCGATGGCGCCTAGAACGCCGGCAAGCTCCGCCAGCAACGCACACCCCACCGCATGCCGCGCCCGCTGGATCCCCACCGCGCCGAAGTACACCGCCAATACATAGAAGGTCGTTTCGGTACTGCCCTGAATCGTCGCCGCCACCAGCGCCGGGAAGCTGTCCACGCCAGACGTTTTCATGGTTTCGATCAGCATCGCCCGGGCGGCACTGCCGGAGAACGGCTTGACCATGGCGGTCGGCAGCGCATCGACGAAGCGCGTGTCCCACCCGGCCCATTCCACAAAATGCCGAATCCCGTCCAGGCCAAAGTCCAGCGCTCCGGATGCCCGCAACACGCCGACGGCACACAGCATTGCCACCAGATATGGCAGCAGGTTCTTGGCCACGTCGAAGCCTTCTTTGGCGCCTTCGACGAATGCTTCGTAGACCTTCACCTTACGTAACGCGCCGATCACCAGAAACAACATGATCAGCCCGAACAGCGTCAGGTTGCCGAGGATCGATGACAGGCCGGCCAGAGCGGTCGCCGAGAGCGTCGCCAGCAGCGCCATGAAGCTACCAAGGGCCAGGGCACCGGGAATCAAGTACGCGAGCACCACCGGGTCCCACAGGCGCAGACGCTGCATGAACGCCACCGACAGCAGGCCGACCAATGTCGAGCAACTGGTGGCGAGCAGGATGGGCAGGAACACCAAGGTCGGATCGGGTGCACCTTGCTGCGCGCGGTACATGAAGATCGTCACCGGCAGAAGGGTCAGGGAGGAGGCGTTGAGCACCAGGAACAGAATCTGCGCATTGCTGGCGATGGTGTCGCTGGGGTTGAGTTCTTGCAGCGACTTCATGGCTTTAAGGCCGATCGGCGTAGCGGCGTTGTCCAGGCCCAGACCATTCGCGGCAAAGTTCAGCGTGATCAGGCCGATGGCCGGGTGACCCGCCGGGACTTCGGGCATCAGGCGCAGAAACAATGGGCCGAGCGCCTTGGCCAGCCACTCGACGATCCCGGCTTTCTCGGCAATCCGCAGAAAGCCCAGCCAGAGCGTGAGGGTGCCGAACAGCAGGACCATTACCTCGACCGACAATTTGGCCATGGCGAAAATGCTTTCCACCATCGCCGCGAAAATCCCGGCGTTACCGCCGATCAGCCATTGCGCCAGTGCCGAAACGGCAGCCACGATGAAAAAGCTTAGCCACAGGCCATTGAGCATCAGTTAAATCCCTCGAAGAATGCGGCGAATGATATCGGGGTCGCCAGAAACGACAAACCCCGGATTTCTCCAGGGTTTGTTTTGACTCTAATGCAGGATGACTCAGTTGTTGGAGACTTCACCGACCGGCAACTTTTCCTTGCTGCGCCAGTGCGGCAGGGAGTTCCAGTAGCGTTGGCCCTTGGCATCGTCGTACATGCCTTCCCAGCGGGAGATGACCAATACGGCCAGGGCATTGCCGATCACGTTCAGCGCGGTTCGCGCCATGTCCATGATGCGGTCGGCACCCGCGATGAACGCCAGGCCTTCGAGTGGAATGCCGACGCTGCCCAGGGTGGCCAACAACACCACGAAGGACACGCCCGGTACACCGGCGATGCCTTTGGAGGTGACCATCAGGGTCAGCACCAGCAGCAATTGCTGGCTGATGGACAAGTCGATGCCATAGAGCTGGGCAATGAAGATCGCCGCGATGCTCTGGTACAGGGTCGAACCGTCGAGGTTGAACGAGTAGCCGGTCGGGACCACGAAGCTGCAAATGGCTTTCGGCGCGCCGTAGGCTTCCATCTTCTCGATAACGCGCGGCAGCACGGTTTCGGAACTGGCGGTGGAGTAGGCCAGCACCAGCTCATCCTTGAAGATGCGCATCAGCTTGATCACCGAGAAGCCGAACAGGCGAGCGATCAGGCCCAGCACCACGAAGGCAAAGAAGGCGATGGCGACGTAAACCAGGATCACCAGTTTGGCCAGCGGCAGCAGGGAAGCAAAACCAAAGTTGGCCACGGTCACCGCGATCAGTGCGAAAACGCCGATCGGGGCGTAGTTCATGATCATGTGGGTGACTTTGAACATGCTTTCCGACACGCCCTGGAACATCTTCACCAGCGGGTCGCGCAAGTCGGGCTTCAGGCTCGACAGGCCCAGGCCAAACAACACCGAGAAGAAAATGATCGGCAGCATCTCGCCACGGGCGACAGCCGCGAAGATGTTGGACGGGATCAGGTTGAGGATGGTTTCGATGAACGCATGTTCATGCTGAACCTCAGCCGCAGTGGCCTGGTACTTGGAAATATCCACAGTACCCAGCGTGCTCATGTCGATGCCGGCACCCGGATGGAACAGGTTGGCCAACACCAGACCGACGACGATGGCGATCGTGGTGACGATCTCGAAGTAGATGATGGTCTTCAGGCCGATGCTGCCGAGCTTCTTCGCGTCGCCGACACCCGCGATACCGACGATCAAGGACGAGATCACGATCGGGATCACAATCATCTTGATCAGACGGATAAAGATATCGCCTGCCGGTTGCAGGACGTTGCTGATCCACCAAGCCTTTTCGGCACTGAAATGGTTGAGCAGCGCACCGATTGCAATCCCCAATACCAGACCGATGAGGATCTGCCAGGCGAGGCTGAGCTTTGCCTTCTTCATATCTTTACCCTTACTTGCGTTTGACTCAGGCAGATGCAAAAAAACTGGAACGCTTGTGGCGAAAAAGTCTTGTGCGTCTACCCCCGTATAAGGTGCCCCGGAGTGCTTGTTATCGGCTCTCTGGCAGGCGAAAAAAGGCGCAACTATTCAGATGCAAGGAAGCAACGTCTAATGCTGTAAACGCCTACCCTATGCCGAATCGGCATGAGCTTTTTTAACTGAAACTCGCGTCCCAACCGGTTCGAATACGACATTTCGGCAGGCATAAGTGCCGTGAACCGGCCATCGCAGAGGAGGTTGGTTGTTTTTTAAGCGAGGGAATTCGGGCAAAAAATTGGGAAAAAACCTACGTTTAAACGCGAAACTTCTCTGTTTTTTAGGCGCAGCTTCTCGATATACGGTCGCAAAAGGAACACCGCGAAATTGTGTTGCGAGGGATTGACAGAGGGGGAGCGGGGATGCGAGCAGAACGCTCTAGGACAACGGTTTGCACTGAGAAAGCTCTTCGCAAGTCCGTCTAGTCATGAGTGACCAGCGAACTTGCGTCGCAGCTTTTGCCTGACCCGGCCCTTGCGCAGGTACTCCCTGTACCCGTAGGTCACTCCGCCCCTGAAACAGGCAGAACGTCCCGACCCCTTGGTCATGCGTCTACCTTCCTCGGGTAGCGCAGTTGGAAAGGAGCCATGCTGCTTCTTTCATGTTACGAATTCAGTACCAGTGTGGATCTTTCTTGAGTTGTTCCATCAACAGGTCCTGCATGCCCTGATCCGGCTTGCCGAGAAAGCGGTAGTCGGCATGTCGCGTGGGCGACTTGTCGGCCGGCAGTCCCGCAGGCACTTCAACCAACATGGCGTAGGCATCCTTCTTGTCGAAGCTGACGGCAACGATCAAGCGCTTGTTGAGGCAAGTCGAATGCGATTCGCAAAGCGGCCCAACGAGATACTTTTCACCATCTTCTTCAACGGCATTCATTTGCTCGGCGTCGCCGGACAGGTTCATGACCCATTCCGGCAGGCGTTCTTCCTTCTTCACCACGCCTTGCCAGGTTTCGCGGTATTGCGGGTCTGCATTGACTAGCTCATTGACCCGCGCCTGGCCATCATTGGCTGCCATCGCCATGGCACAACCGCCCAGAAGCAGGGCGGCTGCCATTGTCTTTAACGAAACGCTCATATTCAGCCTCGACCGCGACGGCCAAAGAAGAAGGAAGCAATAAACATCACCAGGAACACGACAAAGAGAATCTTGGCGATACCCGTGGCGGTGCCCGCGATACCACCGAAGCCCAATACGGCAGCGATGATGGCAATGATCAAGAATGTGATTGCCCAGCTCAACATGGTGATTCTCCTTACGCTTCTATTTAGAGATGTGACTTGTGGTGCTTTTCCCGGCGCATCGAACGCGCCAAGTTTGTGTGTTTAGAACACCCAGCGTTCCTGAGGAGGCATCTCATCCACAGGCTGAGCCTGGTCGACGTCCATCATTCGCATCGGCGCGCTGTCAGCCTGGTTATTGCTGGCCGCACTGAAATGGGTTTGGGTCGGAAGCTGAATCGAGAGGCGTGGCGCTTCTTGCTGCTGGCTTTGCTCCCAGCGCTGAAACTGCTGGCCGACGATCAAGGTAATTAATAGCGCCAGGACAGCAAACAGACCTTGCTGAATATGCAGTGGCGAGAAACGCAATTGGGCGGCACGTTGGCGACTCATCCTGAAGCTCCTCCCACACGGTGGTGATCTTGTTGGGGCGACGTTTAGATGCCCTGGTTTAGCAAACTACTGCAGCCTGCATGCCAGCTTTTCATGATAATAAAATCTAATAAAATCAATCAGTTATTAATGATGTTGAATTCGGGCCGGACGCATCCTGCACGATGGTCCTTTTGAAGCCGTGCGTAATGCACGATAAATTCGTAGGAAATTTCAATATTTTTGAATTGCGAGGAGGGCATGGATGTCACAAGGGGACACCGGCAACTGCCTGCGAACCGGCTATCTGATAAAAAAACAACAAAATCAGGCGATTAGCCGTAGGGTGCGGAGAGAGCTACGCTGCTGTGGCTGGAATCGACCAAAATCAACCATGCAACTTGCCCGATTTTTCCGGGACTAACCAAGATCATTCGTTAAGGAGCGTAGGAATATGGAATCCGCCACTGAGCATCAAGGCCGCATTCTGCTGGTGGACGATGAGTCCGCCATCCTGCGTACATTCCGCTATTGCCTCGAAGATGAAGGCTACAGCGTCGCAACTGCCAACAGCGCCGCCCAGGCTGATGCACTGCTTCAGCGCCAAGTCTTCGACTTGTGCTTTCTCGACCTGCGCTTGGGTGAAGACAATGGCCTCGATGTTCTGGCCCAGATGCGCATTCAGGCGCCCTGGATGAGGGTGGTGATCGTCACCGCTCATTCGGCTGTGGACACCGCCGTGGATGCCATACAAGCCGGTGCCGCCGACTATCTGGTCAAGCCTTGCAGCCCCGACCAATTGCGTCTGGCCACCGCCAAGCAGTTGGAAGTACGGCAACTGTCGGCACGTCTGGAAGCCCTTGAAGGCGAAGTGCGCAAACCCAAGGACGGCCTGGACTCTCACAGCCCGGCGATGAAGGTAGTGCTCGAGACTGCCCGCCAAGTGGCCAGCACCGATGCCAATATTTTGATTCTCGGCGAGTCCGGCACCGGTAAAGGTGAACTGTCCCAGGCCATTCACGGCTGGAGCAAGCGTGCGAAGAAATCCTGCGTCACGATCAACTGCCCGTCCCTGACCGCCGAACTCATGGAAAGCGAACTCTTCGGCCATAGCCGTGGCGCGTTCACCGGTGCCAGCGAAAGCACCTTGGGGCGAGTCAATCAGGCCGATGGCGGGACGCTGTTTCTCGACGAAATCGGCGATTTTCCCCTGACGTTGCAACCTAAGTTGCTGCGTTTTATCCAGGACAAAGAGTACGAGCGCGTGGGCGATCCAGTGACCCGTCGCGCCGATGTACGAATACTCGCGGCCACCAACCTCAACCTCGAAGACATGGTGCGCGACGGCCGTTTTCGTGAAGACCTGCTCTATCGCCTGAACGTCATCACCTTGCACCTGCCGCCTCTTCGCGAGCGCCGGGAAGATATTGTGAATCTGGCCGATCGCTTTCTGGCCCGTTTCGTCAAGGAATACGCGCGTCCGGCTCGTGGCTTCAGCGACGAAGCCCGCGAAGCGCTGCTTGGCTACCGCTGGCCGGGGAATATCCGGGAGTTGCGCAACGTTGTGGAGCGGGCAAGCATTATCTGTCCACAGGAGCGGGTCGAGATCAGCCACTTGGGCATGGCCGAAACTCCGGTCAACAACGCACCACGGATCGGCGCTGCGTTGAGTCTGGACGAGTTGGAAAAAGCCCACATCGGAGCAGTCCTCGCCACCGCAGACACACTGGACCAGGCCGCCAAGACCCTGGGTATCGATGCCTCGACGTTGTATCGCAAACGCAAGCAGTACAATTTGTGAGCTGTCTGCGATGAAACTGGCGATGAAGTTGCGCACGCGGCTGTTTCTGAGTATTTCCGCACTGATCACTGTGGCGCTGCTTGGACTGTTGCTCGGGCTGGTCAGCGTGATGCAGATGGCGGGTACCCAGGAAGCGCTGATTCGCAATAGTTTCGACACCCTCGACTTGGGGCTGAAATTGCGTCAGACCCTCGGCGATCAACTGATCATCATGCTCAGCGAAAAGCCAGATCCCGCGGCGTTTGAGGCGTCCAGGCAGCATTATGTTCAGTTGCTGGATGACGGCATTGCCCATACCCGGACGGGTGATGAGCTCCAGTACGGCTTCGAGCAGGCCAAGGCTGACTACCAGAGCTTTCTGCAAGCGTACGAATCGTCACGTGACTCGACCCACGTGTTGAGCGGCAACGAAGTACTCACCGAAAAATTCAATGCGCTGCGCAATGGCTTGATCGCCGAGCACAAGCGTGCGCTGGGTAACATCAGTGCCACCGAACGGCAGGCCCGGGAGAGGGCGCTGCTGGTTGCCGGCCTGCTCGGGCTTGTAGGGCTGGCGGTGCTGATCATCGGCTTCGTCACCGCCCATGCTATTGCTCGACGTTTTGGTGAACCGATCGAGGCCCTGGCCCAGGCGGCGGACAACATTGGCCAAGGTAATTTCGAAGTGACGCTGCCGATTTCCTCGGCAGTGGAAATGAACCAGTTGACCAAGCGCTTCGGGATCATGGCCGAAGCCTTGCGCGAGCATCAGGCCACCAATGTCCATGAGCTGCTCGCAGGCCAGCAACGTTTGCAGGCGGTGCTCGACAGCATCGACGATGGGTTGCTGATGATTGACCGCGATGGTCGTTTGGAACACCTCAACCCCGTGGCGCAGCGTCAGTTGGGTTGGGACACCGATCGTCTCGGTCAAGGTCTGGGGACGGCGCTTGAGCGTCCCGAACTCGATGAACAGCTGCAACTGGTGCTACGCGGCGGCACCTTGGAGCGGGCGCCGGAAGACCTGAGTATCGAGGTTGACGGTGAGTCGCGGTTGCTGACCTTTAGCCTGACACCGGTCAGCCATACTCAGGGCCATATTCTCGGCGCTGTGATGGTGCTGCATGACGTCACCGAACAGCGTGCATTTGAACGAGTGCGCAGCGAGTTCGTACTGCGCGCCTCTCATGAATTGCGAACGCCGGTCACTGGAATGCACATGGCGTTCGGCCTGTTCCGCGAGCGCGCGCACTTTGCCGAGGACTCGCGTGAAGCTGATCTGCTGGACACCGTGAACGAAGAGATGCAGCGCTTGATGCAGTTGATTAACGATCTGCTGAACTTCTCCCGCTATCAGAACGGATTACAGAAACTCACGCTGGCGCCGTGCGCCATCGAGGAGTTGCTGGAACAGGCCCGGGATCGTTTTGCTGGCCCTGCAAAAGAGCAGCGCATCGACCTGTCGGTGGAGGTGCAAGGGCCATTACCACGATTGCAGGCTGATCAGCCGCAGCTGGACCGAGTGCTCGATAACCTGATCGACAACGCGTTGCGCCACACCGCCCCCGGCGGGCAAATACGTTTGCAGGCTCGACGCCATGGCGAGCGAGTCATTATCAGCGTCGAGGATAACGGCGAAGGTATTGCCTACGGCCAGCAGGGGCGGATTTTCGAACCCTTTGTACAGGTGGGTCGCAAGAAGGGCGGTGCCGGGCTAGGTCTCGCACTGTGCAAGGAAATCGTGCAGTTGCACGGCGGACGGATGGGTGTTTATTCGCGGCCAGGGCAGGGTACCCAGTTCTATATGGCGCTGTCGGTATAAGCCGCAGCAGCTTCAGGCTTCGTCATCGAGACGTCGAGCAGCCAATCGGCGGCCACGGGTAATCAGCTCGATGAACTGCACCGCGCTCAACGCATGGGCGAAGAGCCAACCCTGACCGAACTTCACGCCTTCACTGCTCAGAAACGCCGCCTGGGATTCATGTTCGATGCCTTCGGCAATGACTTTGAGTTGCAGGGCCTGGGCCATGTGAATGATGTGCGGTGCGACACCGCTACTCGCAGCGTCATGACCCAGCGCATCGATAAACGCCTTATCGATTTTCAGGCAGTCGACTGGCAGGGTTTGCAGATAGGCGAGGCTGCAATAGCCGGTGCCAAAGTCATCAATCAGCACCTGGTGCCCCACATCCCGCAAGGCTTGCAGGTTTTCCCGAGCGACGACGACATCGATCAACCCCCGCTCGGTGACCTCAAAGGCAATTTGCTTTGCTGCGACGCGGTGCAAGGTCAGCAGGCGTGCCATCACCTGGCCAATACGCGGCACCATGACGTCGCAGGCCGCCAGATTGACCGAAATGTACAGCTGTGGATTGGCCCGCAACAATTGACCCAGTTGCTCAAGCAGGCGCTGCAGGACGAAGTCGGTCATCTGGCGGATCTGACCGGTATTCTCTGCCATCGGAATGAACAGGTCGGGGCTGGTGAGGGTGCCGTCCGGCCTTCGCCAGCGCAACAAGGCTTCTGCTCCGACACAATTGCGACTGTCGAGGTCGAAGATCGGTTGGTACAACACCTGCAACTCGCCTCGCCGTATGGCGCCACTCAGTTCGGCGTCCAGCGACTGTCGCTGGCGCACCAACAGAAGCACCAGAAAGCCCACACACACCGCCAGCACCAGGCTGGCCGGCAGCAACCACCACCAAACCGCAGGCACATTCATGCCGGTGCGCGGGCTGATCAGCACCAATTGGTATTCGGGATTGTTGGTTGGCATGCGGTAAATCAAGCGGGACTGCGTGACCTGTAGCGCGTCGCCGCTTTTCGGGGGCCAGGGTTCGGTCGGTGGCCAGACCTGTGAGAAACCCAGTACCGGAATCGCGCGCGTGCCGTGGTCGAGTACCACCAGCAGGCTGCTTCCCGGTAACAAGTCGACCATGTCAGTCAAATGCCCGCGAGACGTCGCAACACGAAAATTACCGCGCCCGAGCATCAGCGCGGCACGGTTTTCATCGGGTTCGGTAGTGGTGTTCAGCCAGTAACTGTAGGTCGGGCCTCTTATGTCCGGCGACCTTATCATTGACAGCCCTTCCTGGCGGGGGCGGTTGGAGCAGATTCGCGAGGCATCCATATAGGCAGCTTCATAAACGAAGCGGTAATTGAAGCTGACCTGCTGCAAGGTCGCGATCATTTCGTCATCGCAGCCTCGTAACGGCTGGGCTTCCAGGTCGTCGAGGCTTTCACGCAACTGCCCGAAAAGTTGCTCCAGGCGAGCAAGGAAGCGCTCGCCCTGGGCATTCATCTCTTCGCTTTCGCTCTTCTCGACTTGATGCATGGCTATGAACAGGCTGCCGGCCATCAGGAGTGTCGCGCTCAAGGCAGCAGCCAGTATCGCCAAAAACCAGGGGCGATAGAACCAACTACGTACCGTCTCTCGAGCAGCAGGCATAGGGAACATCCGAAGAGTTACCAATGAGTTATAGCTGCTGGTTGGAAAAAAAGCCCTGACCGTCGGGCGGGCGTCATTATTTTGTCTGATTCAAGACTTGTAGAAGCGCCGCGGTTTGCGCATCCGGCGTGCCATCGAAACGAGAGGGTCGGAAATGCATCTGAAAGGCCGCAATCACATGACGCGTCGCAACATCCAGTTCGCCGGTTTGCGGCGTGGGATAACCCAGGCGGGCCAGTTGTGCCTGAAACCAACTGATGGTTGGCAGCTGTACTTCGAAGTGTGCTTGCTGACGCGTAACGGCCTGCTCGTTCGGCCAGACTCCAAGGCCTTCGGCAGCCAGACGTTTCCAGGGAAACATCGGGCCCGGATCCAGCTTGCGCAGCGGTGCGATGTCGCTATGGCCGATGATGTTGCGGGGGCTGATGGCGTAACGCTTGCTGATGTCTTTGAGCAGAATGATCAAGGACTGGACCTGGGCTTCGCTATAGGGGTACCAGAGACGCCCTGTCGGGATGACTTTGAAGCCCGGATTGACGATTTCGATGCCTATGGAGCTGGAGTTCAACCAGGTCCGGCCTTCCCATTCGCTTTCCCCTGCATGCCAGGACCGGAGATTTTCATCCACCAGCTTATAGATAGTGGCGCTCTTGTCGTCGCCAATCAGATAGTGACTGCTGACCTCGCCATGGGTCAGCAGTTGCAGCGAGCGTTCCAGTGACGCGGAGGTGTAATGCACCACCACGAACTGAATGCGGCTGTCGTGATTGGCTGAAGGGTGACGGGTGTCAAACCGTGGGCCGCTGGCACAACCGGCCAACAGAATCAGCGACACGACGAGGGCTAGGTATTTCATGGCAGAAGGCAACACACGCAAGTCAGTAATGCAACAGTGTAACGTACTGCCTTGCACTCAGACGGCCAGCGCGAAGTTTTAAACAAAATGGAACAATTGACCGTCAGCCCAGATCCACCCGGTTGCGGCCGGCATGTTTTGCCCGATATAGCGCCTGATCGGCTCTTTTCAGCACCAAATCGCTATTTTCGCCGGGTTTGAACGCAGTCAGCCCCATGGAAATGGTGATGGTCACCGGCTCACCCTTGAAGTGGAAAGGGCATGCTTCGATCGACGCGCGCAGGTTTTCCAGCAGTTTCGCGCCGACAGCCGGTACTGTCGCGGGCATCAACAGAACGAACTCCTCACCACCAAACCGGGCAATGAAATCCGTCCCGCGCAGGCGCTTGCGGAGCACGCTGGCGATGATTTTCAACACTTTGTCGCCCGCCAGGTGACCGTAGTTATCGTTGATACGTTTGAAATGGTCGAGGTCGAGCATTGCCAGCAACAGGGAGTTGCCCTGTTGCTGCCATTGGCTGATTTCGTGATCCAGCTGCTCGCTCCAGGCCGCCCGGTTAGGCAAGCCGGTCAGTGGATCGATCAAGGCTTTCTGGCGTTGCTCTTCGAGATGCTCGCGGTAGCCCAAAGCTTCCTGCTCCATGTGCGCAACGCGTTCGGCCAGACTATGAAGGCGCGCCGCGGCTTCCTGCTCGCGCTCGTCACGCTGCCTCTGGTGCTGGTCCATGGTGCCGAGCAGGCCTTCCAGATGATTTTCCAGGACGTGCTTGAGATCTTCCAGGTCGGCCGCGTCCTGCATGCTGTTCTGCAAGCCGTCGACCTGCTCGCGGATCTGGGTGTCCATCTCGCGTGCGGCAGAACGGTTGTCGGCATGCCCGTCGCTGGCGGCTTGCAAGTTGCTTTGGAACGACTCGAGGCGTTCGTTGAGCTGCTGCAGATAGGCTTCAAATTCGTGCTGGCCGCTGTCGGTGATGGCTAGCATCAAGGTTGCCAGATCATCGAGGATTGGCAGCAACTCGTACCAGTTCAGGCCATTTTTCAGTCGATCACGCAGGGTTTCGGCTTGCGGACGATGATGCTCGGGAAGTGTCAGGTCGTCGAGTAAGCCCAGTAGCGTGTCTTCGATGTGCTTGGCCACCGAGCTATAGGACGGTTCGGGTGAGTCCGGCAGGGCGTAGAGAATATCCGGCTCGGGTTGTTCAGGATCTGCGGCGGCCAACACCTGGGCCATGGCCGGGGGCAGCGGCAGGCTGTCGAGGTAGACCACCGGGGTTAATTCGTCGGGATTGAGTGCCGGTTGAGCCTGAGTTGCTGGCTCGATAATCAAAGGAGCCAGTTCTTCTGGAGGTTCAAGGCCCGGTTGCGGTTGCGTCTCTGGAATCTGCTCGGGTGCTTGCTGCGGCTCAAGCACTGGCGGGATAAACGCTACAACGGCAGGAGAAGGCGCTGCGGCGGGCGATTGTGTCTCGATCGTCAGTCGCTCGGGTGCAGCAACGGGAGCGGCGACGTGTACGACCGCCACTTGCGGCTCATCGACGTCTGGCGCGAGATCGACGTTTACCTGTGGTCTCTCGGCATGAGGCACAGCCATCGATTCGGCATACTGCGTGGCGGGCGTCGGAATAGCGACGGGGGTGACCTGTAATGCCGTTTCATCCGTTTCGCGGCTACCAAACAGTCGCTGCAGCAAACCTGGGCGGCCGGGTTCCTCCGGGTTTTCAAGCTGACCCAAGGCTTTGCCTTGCAGGCCACTCAGTTCGCTGAGCAGCAACGGAATTTCGCGCGCCTGCCTGACCCTTGTATCCAGATGCTTGGCGAAGTTTTTCAGCGGCCGGCTTACTTCCCGGGGCAGCGGCAATGTTTGCAGCTGCGAGACCAGTGCGGTCAGTGCGGCGCTGGTTTGATTGACTCGGGTTTCCCGGCGCTGTTCGGAGTCGAGTACGGCTTTTTCCAGCCGCGGAAGCAGGGCGGCCAGGCCGGCGTCCATGTCGTCGGTGCGCAGGACTTCGCGCATTTCCTTCATGCATAGGTCAACCGCGCGATCGGTACCTTCTGCGGCCAGGGTGCTGCGCACCAGTCCGCGACGTAGCAGGTCGAGCCGGGCGTCCCATCGACGCTCAAGCTTTTCCTGTTGTTCGATGTTTTTGAGGTATTTCTCTTTCCAGCGCTGTGCTTCGTCGCTCATTCATGGGATCCGCGAGGGGCAGGACTCAACGCGGGCAATGCATCAGCCGTGAGCGAACCCGGCAGACGAATCTCTACCGCGACCGGCAGGTGATCGGAAATGGGGTGTGCCAGCACCTCGACCTTTTCAAGGGTCAGGGTCGGGCTCAGTAGAATATGGTCCAGGCAACGCTGCGGACGCCAGCTGGGAAAGGTCGCTTCCAGTTGCGGCGCGAGCAGGCCGAGGTCACGCAATGGAGAGTTTTGCAGCAAGTCACTGGCGTGGGTGTTCATGTCACCCATCAGCACCTGGTGTTTATAGCCGCCGATCAACTCGCGGATGTACGACAGCTGCATCGTGCGGGCGCGCGCGCCGAGCGCCAAGTGCATCATGACTACTACCAGCGCTTCCGGGCCTTCGCCAAAGCGCACCAGAATCGCCCCGCGACCTTTGGGCCCCGGTAGCGGATGATCTTCAATCGCCCAGGGGCGCAGGCGGCTGAGCACGCCATTGCTGTGCTGGCCGAGGCGCCCGAGATTGCGATTGAGTTGTTGATACCAGTAGGGGAATGCACCGAGCTGGGCCAGGTGTTCGACCTGATTGACGTAGCCTGATCGCAGGCTGCCGCCATCGGCCTCCTGCAAGGCGACCAGATCGAAGTCGCCCAACAGATTACCGATCTTTTGCAGATTGTCGGCACGCCCGGTGTGCGGCAACAGATGCTGCCAGCCCCGGGTCAGGTAGTGCCGATAACGCTCGGTACTGATGCCGACCTGGATATTGAAACTGAGCAAGCGCAGACGGCTGTCTGCGGGCAAACCCGTCGATTCCAGATGATGCTCGTTGACCCGCGGATCATGCAGGCCAACGACGCGTTCAGTACCCCAACGGCGCATGGCAGTCGCCGCGCTTAGTTGGCAGCAGCCTTGTTAGCCGCTCGCTCTTTGTCGACCAGTTTGTCGGCCAGTTGCAGTGCTTGTTCGGCACCGCCGGCAGAGCCCACGTCAAAGCGATACTTGCCGTTGACGACCATGGTTGGGACGCCGGAGATTTCATATTTCTTGGCCAGTTCGCGAGCCTTGTTGATCTGGCCCTTGATGGCGAAGGAGTCGAAAGTGGCGAGGAACTTGTCCTTGTCTACGCCTTGAGTCACCAGGAAGTCGGCCATTTCATTCTTGTCGACCAGCTTCTTGTGTTCTTTCTGAATGGCTTCGAACACTGCCGAGTGGACCTTTTGCTCAACGCCCATCGCTTCAAGGGTCAGGAACAGCTGGCCGTGTGCGTCCCACGGACCACCGAACATGGCTGGAATACGCACGAAATTCACATCGGAAGGCAGTTTCTCAACCCAAGGATTGATCACCGGTTCAAAAGCGTAGCAATGCGGGCAGCCGTACCAGAACAGCTCCACGACTTCGATCTTGCCAGGCACGGCGACCGGAACCGGATTGGTCAGTTCGACGTAAGGGGCGGCGGGTGCTTCGGCGGCTTGGGCAGTCATGCCGAACAGGCTGGCAGCGACGAGTGCGGCGCTGATGATCAGATTACGCATGCTTTACTCCTGGACAATTTGGGTCGCCTCGCGCGACCTGTTTTCAGACAGGTCCTGGCGGGCTTGAGTTCTGTAGTGTAACGGCAGCGGCCACAAAAAAGGGCGGCCTAAGCCACCCTTTTTATACTTGCTGCGACGGATTAATAGAGCGTTAACGTTGCAGGAGATGTAAGCCTCGCGCGACGCCCCATTTGCCGGTCTTAGTGCAGGCCTTGAATGTAGCTGGACACTGCTGCGATATCTTCGTCGCTCAGCCTTTTGGCGATGGTCTGCATGGTTTTGGTGTCACCATCGTTGGACCGGCCGCCTTCTTCCTTGCGGAAGTCGGTCAGTTGCTTGGCAATATATTGAGCGTGCTGCCCACCCAAGTGCGGGTAGCCGGCAGCTGCGTTGCCTGTGCCATTCGGCGAGTGGCAGCCGGTGCAGGCTGGCAGGCCTTTGGCCAGGTCGCCACCACGGAACAGTGCTTCACCGCGAGCCACGACTTTCGGGTCGGCGGCGCCAACACTGCCTTTCTGGCTGGCGTAGTAAGCGGCGATATCGGCCAGGTCCTGATCGCTCAGGTTGGTCAGCAGGCCGGTCATTTCCAGCACCGTGCGTTTGCCGGACTTGATGTCGACCAGCTGCTTGTTCAGATAACGTTCGCCCTGGCCTGCCAGTTTCGGAAAGTTAGGCGCCATACTGTTGCCATCCGGGCCATGACAGGCGCCACATACTGCGGCTTTCGCCTGACCAGCAGTCGCATCACCTGCAGCATGGGCAATGCCGGAGATCCCCACGGTCAACAGCAGACTCACGATCAATTTGTTCATCAGCTAATCCAACTACGGCTAAGGGTTAAAGAGTTATGGGCCGGGATCACTCGCTCATCCACTGGATGATTGTTCGGTAATCCTCGGCACTGCAGTCCATGCACAAACCACGCGGCGGCATCGCCTTGAAACCCTGGGTTACGTGTTGCACCAGCGTCCCCATACCTTTTGCCAACCTTGGCGTCCAAGCTTCCTGATCGCCCTTTTTAGGCGCCATGGGTAGTTGGCCGGAATGACAAGCAACACAAACACGGTTGTACACAGCTTCCGGATCCTGTGTAGCCTGAGCGCTGTAAAGCGGCATCAAGACACCGGCAGCTAGCAGCCATTTCGTCATAAAACGACCTTTTCAGGGTTGAGAGCGTGCTGCGTTCTAGTGCGCAATCAAGGTCAATCGCTCTCGTGAACTTCATCCTACGCTGGGACAAAGCGCACACAAAATCTGCGGCATTATATACTGGCGTCACTGAAACGGAAACGACACTGCTCGCCGCGTCCATTCCCGGCGCCGCCCACATCGGAAATCCCATGCAACTCAAGAACCCCATCCTCGGTCTGTGCCAACAGTCCACCTTCATGCTCAGCGCCGCCAAAGTCGACCAATGTCCCGACGACGAAGGCTTTGAAGTGGCCTTCGCCGGGCGTTCCAACGCCGGCAAGTCCAGTGCTCTGAACACCCTGACGCACGCCAGTCTGGCGCGAACCTCGAAAACTCCGGGGCGCACACAGCTCTTGAACTTCTTCAAGCTAGACGATGATCGTCGTCTGGTCGACCTCCCGGGTTACGGTTACGCGAAAGTACCGATCCCGTTGAAGCTGCACTGGCAGCGTCACCTGGAAGCGTATCTGGGTGGTCGCGAAAGTTTGAAAGGTCTGATTTTGATGATGGACATCCGTCATCCAATGACCGACTTCGACTTGTTAATGCTCGATTGGGCCGTCGCCAGCGGCATGCCGATGCACATTTTGCTGACCAAAGCCGACAAGCTGACTTACGGCGCGGCGAAAAACGTCCTGCTCAAGGTTCAGACAGACATCCGCAGGGGTTGGGGTGATGCAATCAGCATCCAGCTATTTTCGGCGCCAAAGCGCATGGGTCTGGAAGACGCCTACACTGTACTGGCGGGCTGGATGGAACTGGCAGACAAGGGCGCCGAGCTTGCCGAGTAAGCTGTCCACACAAAAGCAGCAGACAAAAAAAACCCCGGACTTCTTATGGGGAGGGGGAAGTTCCGGGGTTCAAGTTCCAGACCGTTAGGGCGGGGTCTAGATATCTGCCAACACTTAACACAACAAAGGAGCATCGAAGGGCTTCACCACCCATTCAGTAACTCTGAGTGGCAATTCAGGAGATTAGTTCAGAATTTTTTAAAAAGCCTTTGGAATAACCCAACGCATTTTCTGAACTAAGAGCCCTTTCGCTCTTTCTGCCGCGGCACTATGCCGCAGCGGAAAACGTCATTTCAGATGGCTCAGTGAGCCTCATCCCAGTTGTTTCCTACGCCAACCTCGACCAAAAGCGGCACATCAAGCTTCGCTGCGTCGCTCATGTGCACGCGAATCTCATCACGGACCTGGTCGACCAAATCTTCCCGCACTTCCAGAACCAATTCATCGTGCACCTGCAGAATGACTTTGGCGTCGAGGCCTGACGCTGTCAGCCAGCTGTCCACCGCAATCATGGCTTTCTTGATAATGTCCGCCGCGGTGCCTTGCATCGGGGCGTTGATCGCTGTGCGTTCGGCACCTTTGCGCAGGGCCGGGTTTTTCGCGTTGATTTCCGGCAGGTACAAGCGACGACCAAAGATGGTTTCGACGAAACCTTGTTCGGCGGCCTGGGCGCGGGTGCGCTCCATGTATTCCAGTACGCCCGGGTATCGGGTGAAGTAACGGTCGATGTAGGCCTGGGATTGCTTGCGATCAACACCAATCTGCTTGGCCAGGCCAAACGCGCTCATACCGTAGATCAAGCCGAAGTTGATCGCCTTGGCGCTGCGCCGCTGGTCGGTGGTGACGTCCGCCAGTTCAACCCCGAAGACTTCCGCTGCGGTGGCTTTGTGCACGTCCAGATCGTTGCGGAAGGCGTGCAGCAAACCTTCGTCCTTCGCCAGGTGAGCCATGATCCGCAGTTCGATCTGTGAATAGTCGGCGGCCAGCAGCTTGTAGCCTTTTGGCGCGACGAAGGCCTGACGAATCCGACGACCTTCGGCGGTGCGGATCGGAATGTTCTGCAGGTTCGGATCGCTGGACGACAAACGCCCGGTCGCCGCTACGGCTTGGTGATAAGAGGTGTGAATCCGTCCGGTGCGCGGATTGATCTGCTCTGGCAGGCGATCGGTGTAGGTGCTTTTCAGCTTGCTCATCGAGCGGTACTGCATCAGCACCTTGGGCAGCGGGAAATCCTGTTCGGCCAGTTCCGCCAGCACGGCTTCGGCGGTGGACGCCTGGCCCTTGGCGGTTTTGCTGAGGATCGGCAGACCGAGCTTTTCGTACAGGATCACGCCCAATTGTTTCGGTGAGCCGAGGTTGAATTCTTCCCCGGCGATGGCGAACGCCTCACGCTCGAGGGCGACCATTTTCTCGCCCAGCTCAACGCTCTGAATGCCCAGCAGGTTGGCATCGACCAGCGCACCTTGGCGTTCGATTCGTGCCAGCACCGGCACCAACGGCATTTCGATTTCGCTCAGAACCTTGCTCAGGCTCGCAATTGCGTTGAGCTTTTCCTGCAAGGTTTGATGGAGGCGCAGCGTCACGTCGGCGTCTTCGGCGGCGTAAGGCCCGGCCAGCTCCAGGGAGATCTGGTCAAAGGTCAGTTGCTTGGCGCCTTTGCCGGCGATGTCCTGAAAACTGGTGGTGGTGTGATTCAGGTACTTGAGCGCCAAGCTGTCCATGTCGTGACGGGTCGCGGTGGAGTCCAGCACGTAGGATTCAAGCATCGTGTCGAAAGCAATGCCTTGCACGGTGATGCCACAATTCTGATCGCCACCAATGGCGCAGTTGGCCAGAATGTTCATGTCGAATTTGGCGTGCTGGCCGACCTTAAGCTTGTTCGGGTCTTCCAGGATCGGTTTCAGTGCCCGCAGCACGGTGTCGCGATCCAGCTGATCCGGTACGCCCATGTAGGAATGGGTCAGCGGGATGTAGGCCGCTTCGTTGGCTTGTACAGCGAAAGACAGGCCCACCAGTTGCGCCTGCTGCGCATCGATGCCAGTGGTTTCGGTGTCGAAGGCAATCAGCTTGGCGTCGTTGAGCTTCTTCAGCCACAGGTCGAAGTCTGCCTGGGTGAGGATCGTGGTGTACTTCAGTTCGGTCTCGACAGCGGCTTCTTCAACCACCACCGGCGCGGTGACTTCCTGGCCGGAACGCTTGGCGTCGCGCTGGTTGTCGTCGAACCAACTCTTGAATTCCAGCAGCGTGTAAAGCTCAGCCAGTTTGTCGTGGTCCGGCTTGCCCATTTGCAAGTCGTCCAGGCCGATCTCCAGCGGTACGTCGATCTTGATCGTCGCCAACTGATAAGAGAGAAACGCCATCTCCTTGTGCTCTTCGAGCTTGGCCGGCAGGGTTTTCGCGCCGCGAATCGGTAGGGTCGGGACGATGTCGAGCTGCGCATAGAGCTCGGTCAGGCCGCCGTTGACGCCAACCAGCAAACCAGAAGCCGTCTTCGGACCGATACCCGGAACGCCCGGAATATTGTCGGAAGAATCGCCCATCAACGCCAGATAATCGATGATCTGCTCGGGAGCGACGCCGAATTTCTCCTTCACGCCCTCCACGTCCAGCGCGCTACCGGTCATGGTATTGACCAAGGTAATGTGGCCGTCGACCAATTGCGCCATGTCCTTGTCGCCGGTGGAGATCACCACCGGGCGGTCGGCCGCCGCGCTGCTGCGGGCCAGGGTGCCGATCACATCATCGGCTTCGACGCCTTCGACACACAACAGCGGGAAACCGAGGGCGATCACGCTCTGGTGCAGCGGTTCGATCTGCACGCGCATGTCATCGGGCATGCTCGGGCGATTGGCTTTGTACTCGGCGAACATTTCGTCGCGGAAAGTCCCACCCTTGGCGTCGAACACCACGGCGAACGGACTGTCCGGGTACTGCTTGCGCAGGCTCTTGAGCATGTTCAACACGCCTTTGACCGCACCGGTCGGCAAGCCTTTGGACGTGGTCAGCGGTGGGAGGGCGTGAAAAGCGCGGTACAGGTAAGAAGAACCGTCCACCAGGACGAGGGGGGCTTGGCTCATGAGCAGGATCAACCTTTTCGGCGGGTCCGGCGCTAGAATAGCGGGACCGTTGACGACAAAGGGACAAGGTTATCATGCGCACACTAAATCGCTTGCTGCTGGCTGGCTTGTTTGCAATCGCACCATTGGCCGTCATGGCGGCGGACGATGCGCCATCGCCGGAGCCGGACGTCACCATTCGCACGGAAGGCGATAAAACCATCCAGGAATACCGCCAAAACGGTTTCCTGTACGCGATCAAGGTCACACCGAAGGGCGCACCGCCTTACTTTCTGGTGCGTGCGGACGGAACGGATGCAAACTTCATCCGCTCGGATCAGCCGGATATGCTGATTCCGTCGTGGAAGATATTTGAGTGGAAGTAGTTACTTAATTTCAATCGGCGCTAGCTCAAGCAGCGGCGCCCGTACTGGCAGTTCAAACATGTCTGTGTTCACCCCGCTGGCTCGGCCCGAGCTGGAAACCTTTCTCGCCCCTTACGGGCTCGGCCGCCTGCTTGATTTCCAGGGGATTGCCGCTGGTAGCGAAAACACCAATTTCTTTATCAGCCTGGAGCAGGGCGAATTTGTCCTGACCCTGGTTGAGCGTGGTCCGGTGCAGGAGATGCCGTTCTTCATCGAGCTGCTCGACGTGCTGCACGACGCTGACCTGCCCGTGCCTTATGCATTGCGCACCACGGACGGCGTCGCCTTGCGCGAACTGGCCGGCAAACCTGCTCTGTTGCAGCCACGCCTGGCCGGCAAGCACATCAAGGAAGCCAACGCGCAGCATTGCGCTCAGGTCGGCGAGTTGCTCGGTCATCTGCACCTTGCAACCCGGGCCAACATGATCAAACGCAAGACCGATCGCGGCCTGGACTGGATGCTGGAGGAGGGCACGCAGTTGCTGTCGCACCTGAATGCCGAGCAGAGCGATCTGCTGCAACGGGCTCTGGACGAAATCACACAGCAGAAGACGAAAATTCTGGCGCTGCCGCGAGCCAACATTCACGCCGACCTGTTCCGCGATAACGCGATGTTCGAAGGCACTCACCTGACCGGGCTGATTGATTTCTACAACGCCTGTTCGGGGCCGATGCTCTACGACGTGGCGATTGCGTTGAACGACTGGTGTTCAGACGAGGACGGGTTGATCGTCGGACCACGAGCGCGGGCGTTACTCGGCGCTTATGCGGCGTTGCGGCCGTTTACCGCAGCCGAAGCCGAGTTGTGGCCGACCCTGTTGCGGGTGGCGTGTGTGCGGTTCTGGTTGTCGCGATTGATCGCAGCGGAGTCTTTCGCCGGGCAGGACGTGTTGATTCACGATCCGATGGAGTTTCAACAGCGTCTGGCGCAGCGTCAGAAGATCAGTACGCCGCTGCCGTTCGCCCTCTAAATCGTGGCAAGGGGGCAAGGCCCCCTCGCCACAGGGTGTCGTTTACAGCGACTCCAGGCACCCCGCCAAATCATTCCCCAACTTCTCAAGCACTTGCTCATACCCCTGAGCGGTTGCCGGCGTGTACCCGCCCAGCGCGTCCAGTTCCGCGAGTTTCACCGGCAGACCCGCCACCAGGGTTTCCGCCAGGCGCGGACGCAGCGGCGGTTCGCTGAACACGCAGGTTTTGCCGATTTCCTGCAGTCGAGTGCGCATCACCGCGACATGCTGGGCGCCAGGCTGGACTTCGGCCGCGACGCTGAACACGCCGGTGTGCTCGAGGCCGTAGGCGTCTTCAAAGTAGTCGAAGGCCTCGTGGAATACGAAATACGGTTTGCCTGCGATGCCGGCCAGACGAGCCTTCAAGCGAAGATCCATCGCATCCAGACGCTCATCGAACGCCTTGAGGTTGCTCTGATAACGCGCCGCATTGGAAGGATCGGCTGCACTCAGGTCAGCAGCCATTTTAGTGGCGATTACGCGAGCGTTGACCGGCGAAAGCCACAAGTGCGAGTCAAGACTGCCGGGACGGTGGTCGTGATCATGTTCGTCGGCTTCTTCTTCATGGGAGGGGCTATCTTCGGCGAAACGTCGCAGTTTCAGGCCCGGCAAGTCTTGCACTGCCACGCTGGGGAGCGTACGACCGTTCAGCACGCGAGGCAGGAAACCTTCCATGGCCGGGCCGATCCAGTAAACCAGATCCACAGATTGCACCTTCCGTACGTCGGATGGGCGCAAGGCATAGTTATGAGGCGAGGCGCCGGGCGGCAGCAAGACTTCCGGAATCGATACACCG
The DNA here is from genome assembly GCF_054898005.1 of Pseudomonas sp. HLT2-19-2. Lineage (NCBI taxonomy): Bacteria > Pseudomonadati > Pseudomonadota > Gammaproteobacteria > Pseudomonadales > Pseudomonadaceae > Pseudomonas > Pseudomonas sp. HLT2-19-2. The sequence goes on from NZ_CM142712.1 coordinate 343,337, forward strand.
TCCTGCACCGCAGCGGCGATCAGCTGTAGAGGCTTGATACTGGTGAGAACTTTGACATCGGCGTGAGCTGAACCCATCAGCAGAAAACTTGCGACAAATGCGACAAAGATAGAAAAAAGTCGGGACACGATGACCACTCGAAGAGGCGAGAACGGGTAACATAATAACGTCTCTCACAAAATTCGTCGCCGCTCATGCCTAAAACACCGATTGCCAGCCGTCCCCACGACCACTCTCATTGCGTCCACAGCGCATTGTCTGAGGCCGATACTCTGTGCGCACGTCAAGGCCTGCGCCTGACCGCCTTGCGCCGGCGGGTGCTGGAGCTGGTGTGGCAAAGCCACAAGCCGTTGGGTGCCTACGACATTCTCGCGGTGCTCAGCGAGCAGGACGGCCGCCGCGCGGCGCCGCCGACCGTGTACCGTGCGCTGGATTTCCTGCTGGAAAACGGCCTCGTACACCGCATCTCCTCGCTGAACGCTTTCGTCGGCTGCAATCACCCGGAACACGCCCACCAGGGCCAGTTCCTGATCTGCCGTGAATGCCACGCTGCGATTGAACTTGAACAAAAATCCATCAGCGACGCGATTATCAGTAGCGCCAAGGATGTCGGGTTCGTCGTCGAGGGCCAGACCGTTGAAGTGGTCGGCCTCTGTTCGGGTTGCCAGGGGGTTTGATGAGCAATGCGCTGATCCGCCTCGAGCAGGTTGCCGTGACCTTTGCCGGGCAAAACGTGCTGGATAACATTGAGCTGAGCGTCGAGCCCGGGCAGATCGTCACCCTGATCGGCCCCAATGGTGCCGGCAAGACGACCCTGGTGCGCGCCGTTCTCGGTCTGTTGAAACCGGACAGCGGCAGCGTGTGGCGCAAGCCGAAACTGCGGGTCGGTTACATGCCGCAAAAACTTCACGTCGATCCAACGTTGCCGCTGTCGGTGCTGCGCTTCTTGCGTCTGGTGCCGGGCGTGGACCGCGCCACGGCTTTGGCGGCACTCAAGGAGGTCGGTGCCGAACAGGTGATCGACAACCCGGTGCAAAGTGTTTCCGGTGGCGAAATGCAGCGGGTGTTGCTGGCCCGGGCATTGCTGCGCGAGCCGGAATTGCTGGTGCTCGACGAACCTGTGCAAGGTGTCGACGTGGCCGGTCAGGCCGAGCTCTACAGCTTGATCACACGATTGCGCGACCGTCACGGCTGCGGCGTGTTGATGGTGTCCCACGATCTGCACCTGGTGATGAGCACCACCGACCAAGTGGTCTGCCTCAATCGTCACGTCTGCTGCTCTGGGCACCCCGAGCAGGTCAGCGGCGATCCGGCTTTCGTCGAGCTGTTCGGAAAGAACGCACAGAGCCTGGCGATTTATCACCACCATCACGACCACGCCCATGACTTGCATGGCTCGGTGGTCAGCACGGCCCCGTCGGCCCCTATCCACGTTCACGGAGATGGCTGCAAGCATGGCTGATTTTCTGCTCTACGCCCTGCTTGCAGGCCTGGCCCTGGCGTTGGTCGCGGGCCCGCTGGGTTCGTTCGTGGTCTGGCGGCGCATGGCCTATTTCGGCGACACCCTTTCCCATGCCGCGCTGCTCGGCGTGGCTCTGGGCTTTTTGCTGGATGTCAGCCCGACCGTTGCGGTCACCGTAGGCTGTTTGCTGTTAGCCGTGCTGCTGGTGACCTTGCAACAGCGCCAACCGCTGGCGTCCGACACGCTTTTGGGAATTCTCGCACCGAGCACGCTCTCTCTGGGCTTGGTCGTACTAAGCTTCATGCACGAAGTGCGGATCGACCTGATGGCTTATCTGTTCGGCGACCTGCTGGCGATCAGTCCGACCGAACTGGCCTGGATACTCGGCGGCAGCATGGCCGTTCTGGCCTTGCTGGTGACGTTGTGGCGGCCATTGCTGGCGATCACGGTGCACGAAGAACTGGCCAAGGTTGAAGGTCTGCCGGTGGCGGCGTTGCGCTTGACCCTGATGTTGCTGATCGCTGTGGTGATCGCGGTGGCGATGAAAATCGTCGGTGTATTGCTGATTACCTCACTGCTGATCATCCCGGCGGCTGCGGCACAACGTCACGCCCGGTCACCGGAGCAGATGGCATTGGGCGCGAGCCTGCTGGGTATGCTCGCGGTCTGTGGCGGACTGTCGCTTTCATGGTTCAAAGACACCCCGGCGGGCCCATCGATCGTTGTGACGGCCGCCGCACTGTTTCTGCTGAGTTTTGTCCTGCCCCGTCGAGGGGTGTAGACTTGCTCGTTTTTTGGCGCAAATAGAGAGTCGCAGGAATGAAGCTGTTAGCCTCCCGTTATCTGCTCCTTGTCGCATTTTCGCTGCTACTGGGCGCTTGCCAAAGCACGCCACCGGCGGCCACCGAGGCTACCGGTGCACGGGCCACGGCCATCGCGCAGCTGCAACAAAGCCTAGCCAGCAGCGAACTGGCGACTGCCGAAGATCAACTGGCTGCCTTGCAGGCCGAGTCGCCCAATGATCAATCCCTTGAGCAATACCAGCGGCAACTGGCCGAAGCCTATCTGCGCCGCAGTCAGATCGTGCTGCAAAAGGGCGATGTGAATGCGGCTGCCACGGCGCTGAGCCGCGCCCGGTCGTTGATGCCCAAGGCTCCGGCGCTGACTGGCGGGGTCAACAATGCCATCGTTGATGCCCGCAAAGCCGAGCTGGATAGAGCCGAAGCTGCGCTCATGGCTGCCGAAGCCAAGCCACAGGCCAAAGTCATTGATCCGACGGCAGAAAGCACTACGGTTGCGTTGAACCTGACGGATATGACGAAGCTTCGTCGCCAATTGGATGCGATCGCCGCTGATGTGGTGAATTACCAATGCGACGTGAGTATTCAGGCACCACGCACCCAGGACTACCCTTGGTTGGCCACGTTGCTGACCAAGCGCGTGAAGAAGCTCGATGCGGATTTTGATCTGAACCTAGAGAAGCAGATTCTGCGCAACATTCCTGCGCAGATGGTTTTGAGCCCGCGTAAACCTTAAAAGCTTCGCGGGCAAGCCTCGCTCCTACAGGATTTGTGTCGTTCGCTAGTGGTATGAACGACGCAGTCCTGTAGGAGCAAGGCTTGCCCGCGAAGGCGTCCTCGCTACCAAGAAAGGTCCTTAAGCCGGAATCGCTTTGGCTTTTGGCTCCCTGTCCCACACCCGATGCTGCCCGATCGCGGCAAAAAACGGTTTGATCAACTTCGCATCCGTGCCCACGATCAACCCCGCATCAGCCTCCAGCTTCAACACATCCAGCAACTGTTTGGCCTCGCCCTGCAGTGCAATCGCCTTCAAGTGCTTGTACGCCTCCAGCAAATAATGCAGCGCCACACCGTCGGTGCTCAACGCCTTGATCGACGCAGCGCCACCGGGCACAAATACCGCATCGAACGCCACCGAAGGCAAGCCTTCCATCGACGCATCGACCGGCAGCGTCTTACCATCGGCGGTCGTCACAGGTGCAGACGTCGGGCCGAGCAGTTTGGCGTGCGCACCTTCTGCCATCAGCGCTTTCTTCATTGCATCAATCGCTGCACCATCGACGCCGTTGGCTGCCAGGATTGCCACTTTGCGGGTTTTGATATCCGCCGGCAGCAAGTTGGCCTGACTCAGGGCCGGCGAGCGATCCGGTGAGGTTTTGCGTACTTCGACCGTCCCGGCTTTGGGCGCTGGCAACCCTAGGTTCTGCGCCACGCGCTTAGCCAGTTCCAAATCGATGTTGGCCAGAATTTCATTCACCTGGCGCACGCGGATGAACTCCCGCTCAACCTTGCCCAACTCGAAGCTGTAAGCCGAGATGATGTGCTCCTGCTCGTGCTTGCTCATGCTGTGGAAGAACAGCCGCGCCTGGGAGAAGTGGTCGCTGAACGACTCGCTGCGCTGACGGATCTTGTTGGCGTCGATGCGCTCTGGATAACTTTCAAAGCCGCCATCCTGTGCCGCCGGCGGTGTTTCTTTCGGCCAACCGCTATCAATGGAGTTCGGCTCGTAGGACGCGCGACCCTTGTCGATGGTGGTGCGATGCAGCGCATCCCGTTGACCATTGTGGAACGGTGCCACCGGACGATTGATCGGAATCTCGTGAAAGTTCGGCCCGCCAAGTCGGCTGAGCTGCGTATCGGTGTAGGAAAACAATCGACCTTGCAGCAATGGATCGTTGGAAAAGTCGATCCCCGGCACGATATGTCCAGGGCAGAAGGCGACCTGTTCGGTTTCGGCGAAAAAGTTGTCGGGGTTGCGGTTGAGGGTCATTTTGCCCAGCGGGGTGATTGGTACCAGTTCTTCCGGGATCAGTTTGGTCGGGTCGAGGATATCGAAGTCGAATTTATGTTCGTTTTCCTCTTCGATGACCTGTACGCCAAGTTCCCATTCCGGGTAGTCGCCCATCTCGATCGACTCCCAGAGATCGCGACGGTGGTAGTCCGTGTCTTTACCGGCGAGTTTCTGCGCTTCGTCCCACACCAGCGAACAGGTCCCGGCAGTGGGGCGCCAGTGGAATTTGACGAAGCGTGATTTACCTTCGGCATTGATCAGGCGGAAGGTGTGCACGCCGAAGCCTTGCATGCTGCGCAGGCTTTTCGGGATCGCCCGGTCGGACATCGCCCAGATAACCATGTGCGCTGACTCGGGTTGCAGGGAGACGAAGTCCCAGAACGTGTCATGGGCCGAACCGCCAGTCGGTATCTCGTTGTGCGGTTCGGGTTTTACCGCATGCACGAAGTCGGGAAACTTGATCGCGTCCTGAATGAAGAACACCGGCATGTTGTTGCCCACCAGGTCGAAGTTGCCTTCGTCGGTGAAAAACTTCACGGCGAAACCTCGTACGTCCCGCACGGTATCGCCCGACCCGCGTGGGCCTTGTACCGTGGAAAAGCGCACGAAGACCGGGGTTTTCTGGCCTGGGTCTTGTAGGAACCCGGCCTTGGTCAGCACGGAATGGGTTTCATAGGTCTGGAAGTATCCGTGAGCACCCGTGCCGCGGGCGTGGACAATGCGCTCGGGAATGCGTTCATGGTCAAAGTGCGTGATCTTTTCACGCATGATGAAATCTTCCAGCAACGATGGCCCACGAGCGCCGACCTTCAACGTGTTCTGGTTATCCGAGACTTTCACGCCCTGGTTGGTACGCAGGGCTTGTTCAGTGGCGTCGGATCGAAATTTTTCCAGGCTGTCGAGCTTGGCATTAGTGTTGCCGCGATCCAGGGTATCGGTCCCGGCCAGTGCGCTTTTGTTTGCGGCAGGCTTCTTGGTACTCATCAGTTTTAAACTCCTCGTTGCGACTCCTGCCGTAGCCAGGACTCTTGAGCAATACCCCAGGCACGGCACCGGGGGCGTTTTCGAGTTGCTTAATTAGTGACTGATAACCTTTTTAGCCGTTCCTTTTTTTTGACCTTTGATCGCGTTATTGCCAAATGGAAGGTTGAATGCGGAATAAATGCTAATAACCTCTATACGGACAGGCTAAAATGCGCGCCCGGCTAACCGCTGATCCTATTCCAACGCGCCCCACAAGGTTCGCTACGTGATCGAGTTTCAAAACGTCCACAAAACCTACCGCGTCGCCGGTAAGGATATTCCCGCCCTGCACCCGACCAGTCTGACGATTGAGAACGGTCAGGTCTTCGGTCTGATCGGTCATTCCGGGGCGGGAAAAAGTACCCTGCTGCGTCTGATCAATCGCCTGGAAGAGTCCAGTGGCGGCAAGATATTCGTCGACGGCGAAGAAGTCACCGCGCTTGACGCCAACAGCCTGCGGCGCTTCCGTCAGCAGGTCGGGATGATTTTCCAGCATTTCAACTTGCTGGCGTCCAAGACCGTGGCCGACAACGTCGCGCTGCCCCTGACCCTCGCCGGCGAACTGTCGCGCAGCGAGATCGACCAGCGTGTGGCCGAGTTGCTGGCGCGGGTCGGTCTGTCCGACCACGCCAGGAAATACCCGGCGCAATTGTCTGGCGGTCAGAAGCAGCGTGTCGGCATCGCCCGCGCCCTGGCAACCAAGCCAAAAATCCTGTTGTGCGACGAAGCCACCAGCGCACTGGACCCGCAGACCACTGCGTCGGTCCTGCAATTGCTGGCCGAGATCAATCGCGAACTGAAGCTGACCATCGTGTTGATCACTCACGAGATGGATGTGATCCGCCGGGTCTGCGACCAAGTGGCCGTGATGGACGCTGGCGTGATCGTCGAGCAAGGTTCGGTGGCCGAGGTGTTCCTGCATCCGAAGCACCCGACCACCAAGCGCTTCGTGCAGGAAGACGAGCAGATTAACGAAAGCGAACAGCGCGATGACTTCGCTCACGTGCCGGGCCGCATCGTGCGTCTGACCTTCCAGGGCGAAGCGACCTACGCGCCGTTGCTGGGAACCGTCGCTCGGGAAACGGGTGTGGACTACAGCATCCTGGCCGGTCGTATCGACCGCATCAAAGACATCCCCTACGGGCAATTGACCCTGGCCGTCACCGGTGGCGACATGGAGGCGGCATTCGCCCACTTCTCCGCGGCTGACGTCCACATGGAGGTCCTGCGCTGATGGAAGTCCTGACAAGTTTCTTCGTCAATATCGACTGGTTTGAAATCTGGCTGGCCACTGGCGACACCTTGCTGATGCTCTTCGGTTCGTTGTTGTTCACCGTTTTGCTCGGCCTGCCCCTGGGCGTGCTGTTGTTCCTCTGTAGCCCGCGTCAGTTGCTGGAAGCCAAAGGCGTCTACGCGATGCTGTCGCTGATGGTGAACATCCTGCGTTCGCTGCCGTTCATCATTCTGCTGATTGTGATGATCCCGTTCACCGTGTTGATCACTGGCACGTCCCTCGGGGTTGCCGGTGCCATTCCACCGCTGGTGATTGGCGCTACGCCATTCTTCGCGCGACTGGTGGAAACCGCCCTGCGTGAAGTGGATCGCGGCATCATCGAGGCCACCCAGGCCATGGGTGCCACGACACGGCAGATCATCACCAATGCCTTGCTGCCGGAAGCCCGCCCGGGCATCTTCGCAGCGATTACGGTGACAGCTATTACACTGGTGTCCTACACGGCGATGGCGGGTGTGGTCGGCGCGGGTGGTCTGGGCGACCTGGCGATCCGTTTCGGTTACCAGCGTTTCCAGCCTGATGTGATGGTCGTGACCGTGATGTTGCTGCTGGTGCTGGTTCAAGTGTTGCAAACCGTTGGCGATAAGCTGGTCATACACTTCTCGCGTAAATAAGACATGCGCCGGCCATTCGCTGGCAGGCGCCGCAAGCTCACAAGGAGTTAGCTGAATGAAAAAACTACTCGTCGCGTTCGCTGCCGTTGCAGCCTTTTCCGCCCACGCCGACACCCTGACCGTCGCAGCCACCCCGGTCCCGCACGCAGAAATCCTAGAATTTGTGAAACCGGCCCTGGCCAAAGAAGGCGTGGACCTGAAAGTCAAAGTTTTCACCGACTACATTCAGCCGAACGTGCAAGTTGCCGAAAAACGTCTGGACGCCAACTTCTTCCAGCACCAGCCGTACCTCGATGAGTTCAACAAGGCCAAGGGCACCCACCTGGTCGCCGTTGCCGGCGTGCACCTGGAACCGCTGGGCGCTTACTCCAGCAAGTACAAAGCGCTGACCGAACTGCCAGGTGGCGCTAACGTTGTGATCCCGAACGACGCCACCAACGGCGGCCGTGCGCTGTTGCTGCTGGCGAAGGCTGGCCTGATCAAGTTGAAGGACTCGAACAACATCCTCTCGAGCGTCAAGGACATCACCGAGAATGCCAAGGACCTGAAATTCCGTGAACTGGAAGCCGCGACCATTCCGCGTGTGCTGACCCAAGTCGACCTGGCGCTGATCAACACCAACTATGCACTGGAAGCCAAGCTTGATCCGGCCAAGGATGCGTTGGTCATTGAAGGCAACGACTCGCCTTACGTGAACATCCTCGTTGCCCGTCCAGACGATAAGGACAGCGAAGCGATGAAGAAGCTGATTGCTGCCCTGCACAGCCCTGAAGTGAAAGCCTTCATCCTCGAGAAGTACAAAGGCGCGGTATTGCCGGCGTTCTGATCTGCTGAAGCAACGAAAAAAGGGGCGCATTGAATGCGCCCCTTTTTTTCGCCTGAAACACGGACCCTGTGGTGCTTATTTACGGTTAAGCATCACCGGCAACTGTGCCACCAATTTCACGTTGTTCAACGGCGCCCGAATGAACCCACGTTGCGTTCCGTCCGGCCCGATCACCGCCAGGTTGCCGCTGTGGTCGACGGTGTAATTGGGCTTGCTGGTGTCCGCCGGAATGAACGGAATGCTGACCGCATTGGCGAGCTTCTGGATGTCCTCGACCGAAGACGCCGTCAGTCCTTTGAACTGCGGATCGAAGTAGCCCAGGTACTGCTTGAGCTGCTTGGGTGTGTCGCGGTTCGGGTCGACGCTGACCAGAATGATCTGCAACTTATCCACCGCTTCCGGCGGCAGCTCGCTTTTGATCTGGCGCAACTGGGCGAGGGTAGTCGGGCAGATGTCCGGGCAGAAGGTGTAGCCGAAGAACAGCAGCGACCACTTGTCTTTCAGCTCGTTGACCGCCACCGGCCTACCGTCCTGATCGGTCATCGTCACGTCCGGCAGGTTGCGGCTTTGCGGCAACAGGATGATCCCGGCGTCGATCAACGCGGTCGGGTCGCCCTGGCCTTTGCCGGTCAGTACTTTGTTGATGGTCAGGCCCAGGACCAGCGCGATCAGGGCGACGAGGATAAAGACAGTTTTCTGGGTTCGAGTCATAGGTTCAACAGTAAGTAGTGGTCTACGAGCAGCGCGATAAACAGCAGGAACAAGTAATAAATAGAGTACTTGAAGGTGTTGATCGCCGCGTGCGGCCGAGTGCCACGGTACAGCACCACGGCCCATTGCAGAAACCTCGCGCCCAGACCCAGCGCGCAAATCAGGTAGAGCACGCCGCTCATGTGGATCACGTACGGCATCAGGCTGACGGCCAGTAGCGCGAAGGTATACAGCAGGATGTGAACCTTGGTGTAGTGCTCGCCATGGGTCACCGGCAACATCGGAATGTCGGCCTTGGCGTATTCCTCTTTGCGGTGAATGGCCAGGGCCCAGAAGTGCGGCGGGGTCCAGGCGAAGATGATCAGCACCAGCAACAGTGGTTCGGCGCTGACGTGGCCGGTGGCGGCGGTCCAGCCGAGCAGCGGCGGGGCGGCGCCGGCCAGTCCGCCGATGACGATGTTTTGCGGCGTCGCGCGCTTCAGGAAACCGGTGTAGACCACCGCATAGCCGAGTAGCGAGGCCAGCGTCAGCCACGCCGTTAGTGGATTGGTGAAGGCCAGCAGTATGGCTTGCCCAAGCACCGCCAATACCAAGGCAAAGGTCAGCGCGGCCGCAGGTGACACTCGACCCTCTGCCAAGGGTCGTTTGTGCGTGCGGGCCATGACCGCATCGATCCGTCGGTCCACGACATGGTTGACCGCCGCCGCGCCGCCAGCACACAAGGCGATCCCCAGATTGCCGAACACCAGCACCGTCCACGGCACCCCGGCGCGGGTCGCGAGGAACATCCCCACCAGAGAGGTGATGAGCATCAGCACCACCACTTTCGGCTTGGTCAGCTCCAGGTAGTCACGCCAGATTGCCTGACTGTGACGTTCGCCGATCAGAGTCGCCATGGCATCTCTCCTTTTATTGTTATGGGCCCGGCTGAATGTTTGCGCGGGCTGAACCGCCAGCGCGCAGGGGTTTGCTGTTTGACCCGAACCAGACGGGTTCGCGCGTGATAATTGACCAGCACCAACGTCAGCAGCAGTGCCGCTCCCCCGGCGTTGTGAGCGACGGCCACGGGCAGCGGCAGATGAAACAGCACATTGCTGATGCCGAGGGTGATTTGCGCGGCGAGTGCGATCAGCACCAGCCCGGCCAGGCGCGTCATGCCGACCACCTTTAGTTGCCACGCCAGACCGAGCAACACCAACGTCACCAGCAGCGCGCCGATGCGGTGAGTCAGATGAATCGCCGTGCGGGCATCACTGTCCAGTTGCCCGCCGAGGTAATTGGGGCCGATGTGTTGAGTCAGGTGAAAACCATTGGCGAAGTCCGCGGGCGGCAGCCATTGCCCATGACAGGTCGGGAAGTCGATACAGGCCACCGCCGCGTAGTTGGAACTGACCCATCCACCCAAGGCAATTTGCAGGATCACCAGCAGCAACCCGGCAGTCGCCCAGTACTGTAAACGCCGTGGCACGGTCAGCGCCGGCAGCACGCCGGACAGTCTCAACGTCAATAAAAACAGCAGGCTCAACGTCGCAAACCCACCGAGTAAATGCCCGGTGACCACCTGCGGCCAGAGCTTGAGCGTTACCGTCCACATACCAAACGCCGCTTGGGCAATCACCACCGCCAGCAGAAACAACGGCAACTTCACCGGTTGTCCCGGATGACGACGGTGAACCCAGGCACGACCGGCCAACACTGAGATCAGTAACCCAAGGGTGCCGGCGAAATAGCGGTGAACCATCTCGTTCCAGCCCTTGTGGGCTTCCACGGGGGCGTCAGGAAAACGCAGTTCGGCATGGGCCAGTTGGGCTTCGCTTTTCGGCACGCTGATAAAGCCGTAGCAACCCGGCCAGTCCGGGCAGCCGAGTCCGGCGTGGGTCAGGCGGGTGTAGGCGCCGAGCAACACCACAATCAGTGTCAGCAACGTGGCAAACAGTGCGAGGCGAAATCCAGGTTTGGCCATGACGATGCCCTTATCCGATGTTCGACAGTTTCAGCAGATGGCGCAGGTCGTTGAGCAGATCCTTACCCTTCACCGTTGGGTCGTAGCGCAGCACCAAGTTGCCGTGGGGGTCGATGATCCACAGCTGCGGTACGGCCTGGTCACCCGTGGTCTTGCTGAAGGTGGTCAGGTCCATGGGATAACGCTGCAGCTGTGGATACTCGCGGGTGAGCTTGGCTTCGTACTCGCTGCTCAGCGGTTGCGCGGCGGCCAGTGCGTGACTGGCGCGGGATGCATCGCGGGCGAGGCCGATCTGCACCTGGCGCGCCAGGTATACCAGTTGCTGACAGTCCACCGAGCAGTCCCTGGGCGCCGTCACCAGCATCTGCCAACGCTGCTCTTGCGCCTGCACGCCAAGGTCCGCACGGGTCTGGCCGTTGCCGATCAGTTCGCCGTGATAGCTGCGACCCTCCGGCACCCAGAACTGCAATTTGTACATGCCGGTGGCGAGGATCATCGGACCGATTACCCCAAGCAGAATCAGCAGCAGCTGCAAGCGACCTTTGCGCCGACTCGCGGGCGTTTTCGCCTCAGACATGCTGGGTGGATTCATGGCCGCTCCCATGGTGTTTCTCCTTTGCGTTTTGCCAGCCGAGATAGAGATAAAGGCCGAACAGGGCGATCGACATCGCGAACCACTGCACGGCATAAGCCAAGTGTTTTTCTGGCCCCATGGCCACCACGGGCCAATCGGCCTGATAGGTCGCGGGACCGCTTTCTGCGCGTAATTCGTAGGCGAAACCTTCACGGTTGAGCGCCGTCCAGAGTCTGGCCGGTTCGACTGCCGTGACCAGTTGCGGCCAGGTGGTGGTGTTTGGGTCGGCGTGGAGCTGGAAGGTCGCGCCGGGTGAAACGTAGACCCAGGCATCAAGACTCAACGCCTGAGTCGGCGTGGTGAATTGCGGCGGGTTGCGCCGATCCGGCCACGGCAGCCAGCCGCGATTGACCAGCAGCCACAGCCCGGTTTCCTGATCCTGAAACGGTTGCAGCAGCTCGACGCCGACCTTGCCGTCACGCTGGCGGTTATCCAGCAACAGGCTGTGCGCGGCATCGAACTGGCCGTGCAGGTGAACGCGGCGGAAGGCGGGATCCTCGGTGTGTTGCAGCTTGGTGCTGGCCATCGGTTCAGCCGCCCGACGCTCGGCGTAGCTTTGCAGCAGCGCACTTTTCTCCGCGCCCCGGCTCAGTTGCCAGAACCCGAGTGACACCAGCATGGGCAGCAACAACGCGACCACCACGGTCGGCACGATGCCCGGCCGAAAGCGCTTCATGGCGTCGCCAGAAAGTCGGTCGTCGCGATAGCTATACTCAAGTGCATCGCCTTTCCCCCGGAGTCTCACCATGCTCAAAGCAGCCATCGTCCTGATGCTGATTGCCACGGTTGTCAGCCTGTTCAGCGGCCTGTTTTTTCTGGTCAAGGACGACAGCAGCTCGAACCGCCTCGTCATTGCCTTGAGTGTTCGTGTCGCACTGGCCGCCATTACCGTCGGCTTGATCGCCTGGGGTTTTTTCAGCGGCCAGCTGGCCTCTACTGCGCCTTGGTGAAGCCTCAGAGCACGTAGACGAAAACGAACAGCCCGATCCACACCACGTCCACGAAGTGCCAATACCAACTGGCCGCCTCGAAACCGAACTGATGGTCGTTGTCGAAGTGCCCGCGCATGACCCGCATCAGCATCACGAACAAAATGATGGTGCCCATGGTGACGTGGGCACCGTGGAAACCGGTGAGCATGAAGAACGTCGCGCCATAGATGCCCGAACCCAGGGTCAGGCCCAGTTCGTTGTAAGCGTGGATGTACTCTTCAGCCTGGAAGCCGAGAAATGCGCAACCGAGCAATACGGTCAGCGCCAGCCAGATTTTCAGCGCACCGCGATGGCCCTTTTTCAAAGCGTGGTGGGCGATAGTCACGGTGACACTGGAACTGACCAGCAGCACAGTATTGAGCAGCGGCAGGCCCCACGGGCTGATAACGTCCTTGGGCGGCGGAAACAGTTTCGAGTCGGGGTTGTTCAGCAAAGGCCAGGCGAACTGGAAGTTCGGCCAGAGCATATGAGCCAGGCCTTTCGCACCTTCACCGCCGAGCGCCGGACCGGAGACCTGCCGCACATAAAACAGTGCACCGAAGAAGGCGATGAAGAACATCACTTCCGAAAAGATGAACCAGCTCATGCCCCAGCGAAACGAGCGATCCATCTGCGCGCTGTACAACCCCTGGCGACTTTCCTTGATCACCGTACCGAACCAGCCAAACAGCATGTACGCCAGCAGCAGGCTGCCGACGAAAAAGATCAGCGGGCCGTGGGATTCCGGCCGCGCAGCCTTCAGGTCGTTGAACCAGGTGGCCAGGCCCAACACCGTGACGAACATACCGACGGTGGCGATGATCGGCCATTTGCTCTGTGCCGGAACGTAATAATGTTCATGAGTTGCCATTTATTGTTCTCCTTATCGGGCACGCTCAGCCGCCAGTATTTACAGCCACCGGTGGATGTCGGGCGGTGATATCGAACAGCGTGTAGGACAGCGTCAGGTGCTTCACATCCTTGGGCATGTCGCGGTCAACGATGAAACGTACCGGCATCTCGATCCGTTGACCGGGCTGCAGCACTTGCTGGGTAAAGCAGAAACACTCGGTCTTGTGGAAGTACGCCGCTGCATTGCTGGGCGCAATACTCGGAACCGCCTGGGCGCTCATCGGGCGATCGGTCGGGTTATGGGCGATGAAAATCATCTCGTTCACCGCCCCCGGATTCGCCACCAGTTCATCGCCCTTGGGATAGAAGTCCCAGGACATGTCGGCGGCATTGGTCGACAGAAACTGCACGCGAACCTGCCGCGAAGTGTCGACCGTTTGTTCGCCCTCGTACTGCCCGCCGGTCTTGCCATTGATGCCGAACGCCTTGCACATCACGTCGTAGATCGGCACCAGGGCAAACCCGAAGGCAAACATCGCCACCACCACCATCAGCAGGCGCGTGACCAGCTTCTTCAACGAAATCGAATCAGCCATGGTGGTGGGCCTCAAGGGCTACAGCGTTCATTTCACTTCCGGCGGCGTGGTGAAGGTGTGATACGGCGCCGGTGACGGAATGCTCCACTCCAGGCCTTCGGCGCCATCCCACGGTTTGGCCGGTGCTGGCTCGCCGCCGCGGATGGTTTTGATCACGATGAACAGGAAGAAGAGCTGCGTGGCGCCGAACATGAACGCGCCGATCGACGACACCATGTTGAAGTCGGCGAATTGCAGGTTGTAGTCGGGAATCCGCCGCGGCATGCCCGCCAGCCCCACGAAGTGCATCGGGAAGAAAGCCATGTTCATGCCGATGAACGAGAGCCAGAAGTGCAGCTTGCCAAGGGTTTCGTCGTACATGTGGCCGGTCCACTTCGGCAGCCAGTAGTAGGCCGAGGCGAAGATCCCGAAAATTGCCCCCGGTACTAGTACGTAGTGGAAGTGCGCGACCACAAAATACGTATCCTGGTATTGGAAGTCCGCCGGGGCGATGGCCAGCATCAATCCGGAGAAACCGCCGATGGAGAACAGGATCACGAACGCCACCGCGAACAGCATCGGTGTCTCGAAGGTCAGCGAGCCTTGCCACATGGTGCTGGCCCAGTTGAACACCTTCACTCCGGTCGGCACCGCGATCAAAAGCGTCGCGTACATGAAGAACAACTCGCCCACCAGCGGAATGCCGACCACGAACATGTGGTGCGCCCAGACGATGAACGACAGGAACGCAATGCTCGCCGTGGCGTAGACCATCGAGGTGTAGCCGAACAGCGGCTTGCGCGAGAAGGTCGGAATGATCGAGCTGACGGCACCGAAGGCCGGCAGGATCATGATGTACACCTCGGGGTGACCGAAGAACCAGAACACGTGCTGGAACAACACCGGGTCACCGCCACCGGCGGCACTGAAGAAGCTGGTGTTGAAGTGAATATCCATCAGCATCATCGTCACGCAGCCGGCCAGCACGGGCATCACCGCGATCAGCAGGAACGCGGTGATCAGCCAGGTCCAGACGAACAGCGGCATTTTCATCAACGTCATGCCGGGCGCGCGCAGGTTGAGAATGGTCGCGATCACGTTGATCGCGCCCATGATCGAACTGATCCCCATCAAGTGGATGGCGAAGATGAAGAACGTCACGCTTTCCGGCGCGTAGGTCGTCGACAGCGGGGCGTAGAAGGTCCAGCCGAAGTTCGGTCCGCCGCCGGGGGTGAAAAGGGTCGACACCAGCAGAATGAACGCCGCCGGCAACAGCCAGAAGCTGAAGTTGTTCATCCGCGGCAGGGCCATGTCCGGCGCGCCGATCATCAGCGGGATCATCCAGTTGGCGAGGCCGACAAACGCCGGCATCACCGCACCGAAGACCATCACCAGACCGTGCATGGTGGTCATCTGGTTAAAGAATTCCGGCTGGACGATCTGCAAACCCGGCTGGAACAGCTCGGCGCGAATCACCATCGCGAACGAGCCGCCCAGCAGGAACATGGAGAACGCGAACCACAGGTACAGCGTGCCGATGTCTTTGTGGTTGGTGGTCAGCACCCAGCGCATCAGGCCTTTGGCGGGACCGTGGGCGTGGTCGGCATGACCATGGTCATCGATGACGGCGCTCATGGCTTGTCTCCTGCAAACTGATGGGCTGGGCAGGCCGGGGCGCGATGCCCCGACCGGTTCCTTACGTGCGCAATAGACCGGGTCATTTGCTTTCCGCCTGTTTCAGCTCCAGCACTTCTTTAGGCGTGACCATGTCGCCCTTGTTGTTACCCCAGGCGTTACGTTCGTAGGTCACGACCGCTGCGATATCGACTTCCGAGAGCTGCTTGCCGAACGCCGCCATGGAGGTGCCGGGCTTGCCGTGGAAGACAATGCTTAGGTGATCCTTGATCGGGCCGGTGGCGATTTTCGAGCCCTTGAGTGCCGGGAACATTGGCGGAAGGCCCTGACCTTCGGCCTGGTGACAGGCCACGCAGGAAGTGTGATAGACCTTGTCGCCGCGCTCTTTGAGCTCGTCGAGGGTCCATTCCTTGCTGGTCAGCTCTTTGAGCTGCATGGCTTCAGCCTTGCGCTCGCCCAGCCATTTTTCGTAATCGGCCTTTTCCTTGACCTCGACCACGATCGGCATGAAGCCGTGGTCCTTGCCGCACAATTCGGCGCATTGACCACGGTAGATGCCGGGCTTGTCGACGCGGGTCCAGGCTTCGTTGACGAACCCAGGAATCGCATCACGCTTGACCGCAAAGGCCGGCACCCACCAGGAGTGGATGACATCGGCGGAAGTCACCAGGAAGCGAACCTTGGCGCCGATCGGCAGCACCAGAGGCTTATCGACCTCAAGCAAGTAGTGCTCGCTCTTGGCCTCCTTGTTGTGGATCTGATCAGCAGGGGTGGTCAGGTTGCTGAAGAACTCAACGTCCTGGCCCAGGTATTTGTAGTGCCACTTCCACTGATAGCCGGTGACCTGGATATCAATATCCGGCTCACTGGCGTCGTACATCTTGATCAGGGTTGCGGTTGCGGGAACCGCCATGGCCACCAGGATCAGGAAGGGCACGATGGTCCAGAGAATTTCGACGGTGGTGCTTTCATGAAATTTTGCTGCCACCTGCCCGGTCGAGCGGCGGTGGAGAATCATCGACCAGAACATGGCGCCGAAGACGATGATGCCGATCACTACACAGATCCAGAAAATGGTCATGTGCAGGTCAAATACTGCGTGACTGATTTCAGTCGCTCCCGGCGCCATATTCACAGTCCAGGCCGCTTGTGCCTGACTGAAAATCGACCACAACAGGAGGCCCATCCAGACGTGTGGATGTCGCATCATTGCGGGTTCCCCTTATCGTTCTTGTTATCCCGCCGGCTTTCACCTGCGGCAAGGGAGCGGCATTTTCAGACTACGAACTTGAATCGCCGGGCCTTGCTGCGTGTGCAGTCGGGCGTCATCAGCTAACTCCATTCCCACCCGAGTATAGACAGCGACTGCCACCTCGCAACGTGACGGCGTAAATGAACTGAAACAGCTGGGACTTGCGTTCTGGGTCAGGAATGGAGAAGGATGCAGACGAGTGGTGGTAAATCGATATAACTTTGATGTCTCAAGGATGAAATAATTATGACAAATGTGTCTTAGCATTTTTCGTATGCCAGCTAAGTTATGTCTTCCTTATTTCATTGCCTTTGTTTCCTGGAGTTTTCATGAACACCGCCGCATTGCGCGAGCAGATCCAAAAAGCTCAACAACACGAGGCCGAGACCGGCCTGTTAACTCGTCAACTGGAAACCCAACTGCCGCACCTGCATGCCGCCATCCAATTGCCGGATGTAGACGCCAAGGGCGTGATGACCCGTTTTGTGGCCGCTTATATAGAGCAAGTGCCGGACCTGTTGGACGCAGCCAATGATGTCGCACGGGAAGCGGGCATCGAGTCGCAGATCAAACCGGTGCTGAAAATCGCCGAGCAGTTCTTCCTCCAGCCGCCAGCCATCATGACCGGGCATATCGGCCTGGACAGCCTGCTGGACGAAGCTTATCTGGCGCATCGGTTGGTTGAAGAGGTTAACGACCTGTACATCAAGCATTTTGGCCAGCCACTGATCCCCTTGGACATGACTGTTGCCAACCTGATTGCTCACCAACTGATCGGAGAAAAGTTCGCCAATCAACTGGATGAGGCGGTGCATCACGCCGTGGACGAGATGCTCAATGAAAAGAGCTTCGCGCTGGAATCGGTAGAAGCCTACCGCGAGAAACTCAACAGCCCGGACACCGGCGCTGCATGGAAGCGCTGGCCGTGCCTGTCGCGCCAGCTGGGCGTAGGCCTGGAGCTGGATCAGCCGGCGGCTTGATTCGTTGCCCATAAAAAATCGCAGCCTATTGGCTGCGATTTTTTTTAAGCGGCTGCGGAACCGACGCCCGTCGTGGTTCGTAAGCGCCCTTCCAACCTACGCTTCAACCCCCGCGCTTCAATCAACAGCTTTGAACCCTTCGCCGCATTGGCCCGACCCCATTCCTCCAGCAACTCCAGACACGAGTGATCGATGTAGCTCAGGTTATTGAGCGGCACATGCACCGTCGCGCCCGGAGGAATAGTCCCCAGCACTTGAGTCAGCGCCGGGACTTTGAGGAACGTAGCTGCACCCATCAATCGCAGTTCCATTTCACCGTCCTTGGGCAGGTCGATCAGGCTGATCTTCAGCCGCGAAGCCTTCCAGGCCAGTTTGGCCAAGGTCAGACCGAAACCGATCAGTACGCCGGTCAGCAGGTCGGTGAAGATGATTGCCAGAGCGGTCGCCGCGTAAGTAAACATCGGCATCCGGCCATAGCGGCCGAGGCCACGAAAGGCCTTGAGGTCAACCAGTTTGAAACCGGTGTAAACCAGCACACCCGCCAGGCTCGCCACCGGAATGCTTTGCAGCACGCTGGACAGCAGCAACACGAAAGCCAGCAGCCACAGACCATGGAACACCGCCGACAGTCGCGTGGTGGCGCCGGCCTGGACGTTGGCCGAACTGCGCACGATCACGCCGGTCATCGGCAGCGCGCCGAGCAATCCGCAGAGCATGTTGCCGACGCCTTGAGCTGACAGTTCGCGATCGAAGTCTGAACGCTGGCCGCTGTGCATGCGGTCCACCGCGGCGGCCGAGAGTAGGGTTTCGGCGCTGGCGATAAACGCCACGGCAAACGCCGCAATCAGCAAGGTCGGGTCAGCCAGATTGAGCAAGTCGGCGGGTTTCAGCCAGTCGATCGCTTCCGCCAGGTTGGCCGGGACTTCCACTCGCTTGACCTGCAAGGCGAGTACCAGGCTGGCGACAGTCGCCAGACCTACGCCAAGGAGTGCGCCAGGAATGAAACGCAGGGAATGAGGGCGGAATTTCTCCCACAGCCACATTACTGCAATCGTCGACAGCCCGAGCAAACCGGCTTGCCAGCCAAAGGAGGGCAAAGCCTGGACAACCGCAGCCGGGAAGGCTGCCAGATTATCCAGCCCCGAGGGCTTGGGCACGGAGTCGAGCATCACATGCACCTGTGACAACACGATCAGTACGCCAATCCCGGCGAGCATTCCATACACAACCGCAGGCGCCGTGACCCGAAACCAGCAGCCCAGTTTCAAGCGTCCGGCCACCAATTGCAGAAAACCGGCCAGCAGCAGGATGGGCCCGAGCATGGCGATACCATGCTGGCGCACCAGTTCGAACACCAGGACAGCCAAACCGGCCGCCGGGCCGCTGACTTGCAGTGGCGAACCGGCAATCCAGCCCACCACCAAGCCACCGATGATCCCGGTGATCAACCCTTTGGAAGGCGGCAGCCCCGAGGCGATGGCGATGCCCATGCACAAGGGCAGGGCGACGAGAAACACAACCACGGACGCCAGCAGCTCCCGTGGCAGTACAGCTTTGAGTTGAGCAGCACGCATGGTGACTCTCCCGAAGTTTTCTTCAGGCGTGGCAAAGCCAGGCTGCTAATTCAGCAGCCTCGGCTTTACCACACAGGGATTTTTAGAAGCGCGCTTTGGGCGTCGCCACCGGAATCGGATGGCTGCCATCGAGCGGCAGGAAACAACCCTTGTCCGCGTCGTAAGCTTTGATTTCGCTGGTTTCGATGTTGTAGATCCAACCATGAATAAACAGCTGACCGTTGGCCATGCGCGACGCTACTGATGGGTGCGTGCGCAAATGCTGCAGCTGGGCGATCACATTCTCCTCGGTGAGGACGTGCATGCTTTCGTTTTCGTCAGCGCAATGGCAGTTTTCCTGGACCATGGTTTTTGCCACTTCGGCATGACGCAACCAGGCTTTGACCGTTGGCATTTTTTCCAGGCTTTGCGGGTTGAGCACTGCGCGCATGGCGCCACAGTCAGAGTGCCCGCAGATGATGATGTGCTGCACGCCGAGGGCCAATACTGCGTATTCGATTGCCGTGGAAACACCGCCGTTCATTTGTCCATAAGGCGGCACAACGTTGCCGACGTTACGGGTCACGAACAGGTCGCCGGGGGCGCTTTGGGTGATCAGCTCAGGAACAATGCGCGAATCGGCGCAGGCGATGAACATCGCTCTGGGGCTCTGGGCCGTGGCGAGTTTTTTGAAGAGTTCTTCCTGCTGTGGAAAAACCTCGTGATGAAAATGCAAAAAGCCGTCAACGATATGCTTCAGCGCTGCATCGGCGGTTTCCGCCTCGGGTTGGGCTGAAGCCGACGCAGCCAACGGCTGTTTATCCTTGTCACTCATGATTCATCCTCTTTGGCGGAGTCAGGGAATTTTCCCGTATTGTCCGGTGTGAAGCCAGTGGCTGTTTAAAAAACATCCAGGTCGAAAATCTCGACCCGTCAGTCACTCGATGAACAAGGTAGCCGTTGAAACTTAACTCAAACTGAATAAAAGGCTCTAGGACGTGTGTTCCAGGTTACAAAAAATGTGACCGGCCCAGACCAGGTGCGTTTCCCACTACTCAACCATAGGCCAATTGTCCTCAAATCAACGACATTTGGCGACCCGGCGGACAGAAGGCTTCGCAGTCCAGATTGAAACCTTCGCGACGATTGAGCCCAAGGCGTTTGATGGTTTTGGCAAATCGTTGCGCCAACAGGTCAGCAAACGGCCCTTCACCGCGCATCCGGACGCCAAACCGACTGTCGTAGAGCTCACCACCACGGCTTTGACGAATAAGGCTCAACACATGAGCGGCACGCTGAGGATAGTGGGCCGCCAGCCATTCTTCGAACAGCGGCGCAACTTCCAGCGGCAGGCGCAGCATCATGTAGGCCGCACTTTGCGCACCCGCGGCTTGAGCCTCGGTGAGCAGGCTTTCGAGCTCGCTGTCGTTGATCATCGGAATCATCGGCGAGCACAGGACTCCCACCGGAATTCCCGCTTCACGCATCACGCGGATCGCCCGCAGCCGGGCCTTGGGTGCAGCGGCGCGCGGTTCGAGGATGCGTTTGAGCTCATCGTCCAGGGTCGTGAGGCTGATCATCACCGCCACCAGCCTTTGCTCGGCGAGTTCGACCAGCAGGTCCAGATCCCGAAGAATCAGCGAGCCCTTGGTAATGATGGTAACGGGATGGCGATAGCGCAGCAGCACTTCGAGGGTCTTGCGGGTGATTTTGTGTTCGCGTTCGATCGGCTGATAAGGGTCCGTGTTGGAGCCCAGATTGATCGGCGCGCACTGATAGCCGCGCTTGGACAGCTGTTCTTCCAGCACATCGGCGGCGTTGGTCTTGGCGATCAGTTTGGTTTCGAAATCCAGCCCTGGCGACATGTCCCAATAGGCGTGGCTGGGCCGCGCGTAGCAATAGATGCAGCCGTGCTCGCAGCCGCGATAGGGATTGATCGAGCGATCGAAGGGCAAGTCCGGCGAGTTGTTACGAGTGATGATGGTTTTCGCCGTTTCGATGCGCACCTCAGTGCCTTGGGTGATCGGCGCTTCCTGATACCAGCCGTCATCCTCGGCCACCGAGCGATTCGGCGCGAAGCGGTTGTGCGGGTTGGTGGCGGTGCCGCGACCGCGAGGTGGCAAAGGCGTGTTCATCGAGGGGCTTCCGATGGCTGTATGCGCATACAGTATTCGAGTGATTGATGATAGGCCAGTGCCGTTCGGCAGCTTGATGTTTGATTTTTAGTTAATTCATTTAAGAACGAAGTTGTTATCTGAATCTTTGGTTTAGTCATCATGGGAAACATATAGCGAGTAGCGTTTTTATATGAGCTGTTAGTATTATTCACGCCACACGAAGTTGTCGTGTCATCAATAAATAAAGGGATTTAATTAATGTCGTTTTTCAATCAGCGCGGTATTTTTTTGCAACTATTGGCTCCGAGCATTACCCACCCACTGGAAGCGCAGGTTTCGATGCAGCTTGCTCGTAAAGAGTCGACTTGGGACGCAGTTAATCAGGTGGAAACCGACGCACTGGTCGACTCGGTCTATGTCACGGCTGTCTCCAGCGATGGAGGCCGCTCCTTCAATATCGGCACGATCAGCAGTGATGTAGATGGTGATCGTGATATCGACGGTGATGACAAGGCCAAATTGCTGGCCCTGGCCACGGCTTATTCCAGCATTGTAAACCCGTAAGCGTTGCTAATTAAACCTGCATGAAACTTCAGGCAGGTTTAATTTCAGCTGTCCCCTTATTGGTGCTTGGTTAGTTGTCCAGGTCATCGCTTGAAGTTGATGTCATGTCACTTTTACGTAACTTGGCAACGTCTCCAGATTCTACGGAGACGCATTCAGCTAAAAAACCTCGGTTTTGCGACGAAAGCGATCGGCTGATTCACGATTCTTTGACAGACGGCTCACATGCCTTTGACCGCTCAGGGTTGAAGCTGGGTGTCAGCTTCCCGCCTTTTCCTGAACGGTCCTTACGAGCATGTCTCTACCGCATTGTATCCCAGCGATTTGCCTGTCGCTGGCCGCACTTTTGAACCTGACGCCGGCCCATGCCGACGACGGTGCGTTGCCCCGACCTGCGGAGTGGGCTCAATCGGTGGAGGTGCAATACAACCTCTTCCGAATGTCCCCGACGCTCTATCGCAGTGCATTGCCCGACAGAGGCGCGGTGCCGTTACTGGAAAAACTCAAGGTCGGGACGGTGATCACTTTCCTGCCCGAGTCGGATTCAAGTTGGTTGTCGACACCAGGTATCGCGCAGGTACAGTTGCCCTATCGCACCAACCATGTGGATGACGCGGATGTACTCAAGGCCCTTCGTGCGATCCAGACTGCCGAAGCCGTGGGACCGGTGCTGATGCACTGCAAACATGGATCGGACCGCACTGGCTTGATGGCGGCCATGTATCGGGTCGTGGTGCAAGGCTGGAGCAAAGAAGACGCCATGAAGGAAATGACCCAGGGCGGCTTTGGTGACAGCACCCATTTCAAGGACGGCGTCCGTTACATGATGCAGGCCGATGCCGACAAGCTCCGCACCGCGCTGGCCAACGGCGATTGCAGCACAAGTCCGTTCGCCAGCTGTTCGATGAAGAGTTGGTTCAAATCGGCCCATGTCGAGTAAGCCGCTGCGTCTGCGGGCAACGCCCTCTGACGAAAGCGCGAAAAGATCTTCGGCGATCAGCCGTTCAAGAAACGCTTCCAGGGCGGTCAGCAAAGAGCGCGAATCACCCGGAGAAAAAAACGCCTCGCGATAGGCCTGCCCTGTTTGCGCATTGAAGACCCAGTCTTGGCGGAATTGCTTGAAAGCTTGCGCGAACCAGCGAATAAGGCGGCAGATCCCAGGCCTGCAAAGCGGATGGGTGTCGGGCATGGCGTCTTCCTTGAGTAGAGGCTGGTTTCGGTCAGCCGAGGAAGGAAGCGCAGGGCAAAGGTGGTAGATAGATACCACCTTCCAATCTATTCAGGAGTGGAAGGTGGAGTTGACTCAGTGTTGCTCGTCAGGCTTTTTCTTCAGCTTCGGGTTCGGGAAAAACTGCACGGCCTGAACCTTGGCGTCCGGCACCTTCAGCGCCGAGGTGTTGACCCGCGTGCCCAATTCCTTGGGCACGGACAGGCCTTGTTCATTCAGAGTGTCCGAATAACCGCAGGCCACGCACTCGCGGTGCGGGACTTCGTCTTCGTTCCACATCATCAACTTGTCCGGCTCGCTGCAGGCCGGGCAGACCGCCCCGGCGATAAAGCGTCTTTTGGTAATCACAGGCCCCTCACTCATGCTGCCGCAACCTCACTCAGGCCGCTATGGCGCAAGAGTGCGTCAATCGACGGCGGGCGTCCCCGGAAGTCGATGAACAGCACCATCGGCTCCTGGGAACCACCGCGCGCCAGGATCGCTTCACGGAATGCGTGCCCCGTGTCGGCGTTGAGGACGCCGTCTTCTTCGAACTTCGAGAAAGCATCGGCCGACAGCACTTCAGCCCATTTGTAGCTGTAGTAACCCGCCGCGTAACCGCCGGCGAATATGTGCGCGAAGCTGTTAGGGAAACGGTTGTACGCCGGTGGGCGCATGACCGAGACCTCGTCACGCACACCTTCGAGCACTTGCAGCACGCTGCGACCGTCGCCGTGAGTTGCATGCAATTCGAAGTCGAACAACGAGAATTCCAATTGGCGAACCATCATCAGGCCGGACTGGAAGTTCTTCGCCGCGAGCATTTTGCCCAGCAGGTCCTGAGGCAGCGGTTCGCCGGTTTCGTAGTGACCGGAGATCAGCGCCAGCCCTTCCGGCTCCCAGCACCAGTTTTCCATGAACTGGCTTGGCAACTCGACCGCGTCCCAGGCCACGCCGTTGATGCCGGACACGCCGGCGTGTTCGACGCGGGTCAGCAGGTGATGCAGGCCATGGCCGAATTCGTGGAACAGGGTGGTGACTTCGTCGTGGGTCAGCAGGGCTGGCTTGCCGCTGTCGGCCGGGGTGAAGTTGCACACCAGGTTCGCCACCGGGCTCTGCAGTACGCCTTCAACCGTGCGGCGATGGTCGCGGGCGCCGTCCATCCAGGCACCGCCGCGCTTGTTGGCGCGGGCGTAGAGGTCGAAGAAGAAGCGACCGACGTGCCGGCCGTTTTCCTTGATTTCGAACAGGCGAACATCCGGGTGCCAAGCGTCGAAGCCTTTCTGCTCGGCGATTTCGATGCCGTACAGACGCTGGACGATAGCAAACAGACCGCCCAGCACTTTGTCGATCGGGAAGTAAGCGCGAAGGGCTTCCTGGGCGACGCTGTAGCGCTGCTCGCGAAGTTTTTCGCCGTAGAAACCGCTGTCCCAACTTTGCAGGTCCGGGCAGCCTTGTTCGGCCGCGTAGGCTTTGAGCTGTTCCAGGTCCTGGGCGGCAAACGGCTTGCTGCGCTTGGCCAGATCGCGCAGGAAACTGAGTACCTGAGCGCTCGATTCGGCCATTTTGGTTGCCAGGCTCAGCTCCGAGAAGCTGGTGAAACCGAGCAGCCTGGCCAGCTCCTGACGCAGGTCGAGGATTTCTTCCATGACCGGGCCGTTATCGTTCTGACCGGCATTCGGGCCTTGGTCCGACGCACGGGTGCAGTAGGCGGCGTAGACTTCTTCGCGCAGGCCACGGTCGTGGGCGTAGGTCATCACCGCGTAGTAGCTCGGGAATTCCAGGGTAATCAGGAAGCCGTCCAGACCTTTGGCCTGGGCCGCGGCGGCCATTTGCGCCTTGGCCGAATCGGTCAGGCCGGCGAGGGCGGCTTCGTCGGTAACGTGCTTGGTCCAGGCTTGAGTCGCGTCGAGCAGCTGGTTGGAGAAGCGGCTACCCAGTTCCGACAATTTGCTCTGCACTTCGGCGTAACGCTTCTGTTCGGCTTCCGGCAGGTCGATACCCGACAGACGGAAGTCGCGCAGGGAGTGTTCCAGGATAGTTTTCTGCGCCACGTCGAAACCGGCAGCTTCGGGACTGTTGGCCAGTGCTTCGAACGCTTCAAACAGCTCGCGGTTCTGCCCCAGTTCTGTGGAGTAGGCGCTCAAGGCTGGCAGGCAGGATTCGTAAGCTTCGCGCAGTTCGGCGCTGTTGCACACGGCGTTCAGGTGGCTGACCGGGCTCCAGGCCGCGCCCAGTCGATCATTCAGTTCGTCCATCGCCAGCACCAGGCCGGCCCAGGTCGGTTGTTTGCCCTGGGTTTTGAGTATCTCGATAATGGCGGCGCGGTTGTCAGCCAGGATCTGTTCGATGGCCGGTTGCACGTGTTCGGCACGGATCGCCGAGAACGGCGGCAGGTCGTAGGACTGCAAAAGAGGGTTGTTCACGCTCACGGTTGGCACCTTGGCTGGAAGAAACATGCATGAAGAAACATAGCCCCATCATAATTACAATCGACGGCAACCGCAGCTATCAGCAAAAGAGAGAGCCTATCGTGACCCTTCGCAAATATCAGAACCATACGCCGCTGCTCGGCAAAGGCGCCTTTGTCGACGGTTCGGCGGTGGTGATCGGCGACGTTGAAATCGGCGAAGACAGCTCGGTCTGGCCGCTGACGGTGATTCGTGGCGACATGCACCGCATTCGTGTTGGCGCGCGCACCAGCGTGCAGGACGGTTGTGTGCTGCACATCACCCATGCCGGGCCGTTCAATCCCGATGGCTTTCCTTTGCTGATTGGCGACGATGTGACCATTGCTCATAAGGTCATGCTCCACGGCTGCACCGTGGGCAATCGGATTCTGATCGGCATGGGCAGCATCGTCATGGACGGTGCGGTGGTCGACGACGATGTCATCATTGGCGCTGGCAGCCTGGTGCCGCCGGGCAAACGCCTGGAAAGCGGCTTCCTTTACGTGGGCAGCCCGGTGAAGCAGATCCGGCCGCTGACGGACAAGGAGAAAGCCTTTTTCACCTACACCGCGGCGAATTACGTGAAGCTCAAGAATTTGCATCTGGCCGAAGACTACGACTCGCTCTGACCCTGCACCCTTATTCAGGATTCAACATGCATTACCAAACCGTATTGTTTGATCTCGATGGCACCCTGACCGACCCGCGCGAGGGCATCACCCGTTCGATCCAGTTCGCCCTGAGCAAACTGGGGATCGATGAGCCCGACCTGACCAAGCTCGAACACTTCATCGGCCCGCCATTGTTGCAGGCGTTCATGCAGTTCTACGACTTCGACGAACCCAAGGCCTGGGAGGCGGTGAACTTCTATCGCGAACGCTTCAAAGTCACCGGCCTGTACGAGAATCGTGTATTTGATGGCGTCACGCCGCTGCTTGAAACACTCAGCGGGCAAGGGCGACAGCTGTATATCGCCACGTCCAAGCCATGGATTTTTGCCCGGGAAATTGCCCGGCACTTTGACTTCGCCAAGCATTTCAAGATGATTTACGGCAGCGAACTGGACGGTACCCGGACCAACAAAGTCGAATTGATTGCTCACCTGATGGCTGAAGAAGGCCTGGACCCGGCCAACACCCTAATGATCGGCGACCGTAAGCACGATTTGATCGGTGCGCGCAGCAATGGGCTGGATGCTGCGGCGGTGGGTTACGGTTTTGGCAGTCGGGAAGAGTTGAGCGCCGAAGCACCGGCCTATCACTTCGAGACGCTTGAAGAGATGCATCAGACGTTTTTGCAGCGCTGATCAAATCCATTCGCGGGCAAGTCGGATCGCCGCATCGCTCGCTCCTACAGAGACCGCGTAAATTCTGTAGGAGCGAGGCTTGCCCGCGAAGAGGCCCGTCCTGTCACCGCAAGTCTACGATCCAGCCAATGACTTCAGCGCCGCCTTGCGCTCACCAACCGGCAACGCGCCGAGCTTCTCGACTGCCGCATAAAACTTCACCCAATCCCCTCCCACTTGCCTGAACAACACCGCAAATGCTGGCACCCATTGGTCGTATAGCCCAAACGGCAACAGCCGGGCATTGTTCATTGGCGCATTGATCCACGCGTCATAGCGTTTGTCCCCGGCCCACTGGCTACCGCGTAACTGCCGGTATTCATCCCGCAAGCGCTCGAACTCGGCGGCTTTACGCTGGCGCATCGGGTCGGCGGCCAGGGGCAGGGTGTACAGCCGTTCAAGTCGCGTGCGGGTATCCAGAACCAATTGAATAAACTGGTCTCGTTGCTGCACCTGCGCGCCGCTGTCTCGCGCCAGGCCGCGGAATGCGCGCCATTGGCGGGTGCCTTCCTGTTCGACGAAGGTGGCGAAAGACTCGTTGAATTCGGTGTCGTCCTTCACATAAACGCGCTGGTGCGCCAGTTCGTGGAAGATCAGCGTGGCCAATCGTTCGTCGCCCCAGCCCATCATCGAACTGATGATCGGATCGTTGAACCAGCCGAGCGTCGAATAAGCCTCGACGCCGCCGATCGACACGTCCATACCTTGCAGTCTTTGCAATGCCGCCTCACCGCGGGCCGCGCTCTGACTGTAATAGCCGCGATAGGCGACGCAACCGGCGATCGGGAAGCAATGGTTCTGCGGCGTCAGTGAAAACTCCGGCGTGGCGAAGACATTCCAGACTACGAACGGCCGGCCAATGTCGGCGTACAAACGGTAACTCTGGTTATCCGGCAGATGCAGCTGTTGGCTGGCAAACGTGCGGGCCTTTTGCGATTGAGTCAGGTGCGCACGCAATAGCTGATCGCGACCGGGATCGGCAATCACTGTGGAAACCGGCTCCCGTGCCCGCAGCAATTGCAGCTGACCACTGGCCAATTGACCGTAATAGCTGACGCCGGCGCAACCGCTGAGCAACAAAAACAACACACCCGGAAACAAAATGCGTAAAACGCGATCAAGTAACCCAAGGCTTGGAAGCGGCCTGATCAAAATGAATCATCCTTGGAGAGTCTGCCCGCAAGACTATCCCGCCTGACTGGAGCTCCGCTATGCGCACGTTGATGCTGACAGGAAGCCTGCTGATGCTGGCAGGTTGTGCTGGATTCGGATTACCCCCCCATGATCCGGCTCAAGCGTGGATCGACCTGGATTCGAAGCAGGAAGACACCGCGCTGCAAGCGCTGGCAGTCGATGACAAGGCCTCCACCGACAGGCGCTATTTCGAGGTTCAGCCGGGTAGCCATGAGCTGACGGTTCGTTATCAATTCCCGGTCGCGCCAACCAACATCGGACCCGACGCCGAGCCACTATGGCGTGACTGCCAGTTGAACGTGAAATTCAAGGACTTCAACGCTGGCGAGCGGTATCAGCTGCAGGCGGGGAATATCGGTTTTCGGCCGTGGGCAAAGCTCTATGATCAGCAGCGAAAAGTGATTGGCCAGGGTGTACCGGCAGGCTGCCAACGCGCTTGATCGGCGTTATGCTGAATGACCAATCCTTGGGACATTCATCATGCGCAGGTTAATGCTATTGCTTGCGGCAAGCATTATTGCTGGCTGTCAGAGCCCGTCACCAGCGGTGAATCCGCAGATGGCCTGGATCGACTTCTCGACGCCATTCCCCAACGATAAGTTGCTGATGGCGGAGCGACTGGACAATCAGCGAATGCGCGATGGGCGTTTTTTCCAGGTCACGCCGGGCAGCCATGAGCTGGTTGTCAGATTCGACTTTGAAGTGCCCGGTGGTGGAGGCATGGGCATGATGAGCGACCCCACGGAACGGTTGTGCTACCTGACCATCAACTACGATCATTTCGAAGCCGGCCAGCGTTATGTGCTGGAAGGCCGTTCGATAGCATTCACCCCTGGCGCCCGGTTGTACAACGCCAAGCGGGAGATCGTCGCTGAAGATCGGGAGTCTTTTTGCGTCCCGTGAGGGAATCAGCGGTCGTTCTTCTGGTAGATGATTTTCTTGGTGCCGCTTTCGCAACTGCCGACGACCATGTTCTGATCGTGCACTTCGTCGTTGGTGACGATCTCCAGGGTATAGGACGAGACGTTATTGGCCTGGATCTTGGCTTCAATCTCGGCCTTGAGTTCTTCACAGGATTTCGGTACCGCCAGGGCCGATGTGGCCAGCGCGCAACAGATAATCGCCAAGGCAAAACGTTTCATGGTTGAAGCTCCTTTGAGGCAGCACGCACAGTAATGCGTTTTAGCTGCTGTCATTCATTCGACCACAATCTCGCCAGCCAGGTTTTGTTCCAGCGCAAAAAAGATCGCAGCCTGTTGAAGGCCGCGATCTTTTATGGGGTAGAGAGACAGGCCAATATCAGTTGACCAACGTCGCATCCAGACTGATTTTCGCGTTCAACACTTTGGACACCGGACAGCCTTCTTTAGCCTTGTTGCTCAGTTCCTCGAACTGCGCTTGTGTCGCCCCAGGGATTTTAGCCTTGAGGATCAATTTCACCGCCGTGATCGCAAAGCCGCCTTCAACCTGATCCAAAGTGACTTCGGCGTTGGAATCAATGCTGTCAGCCTTGAGACCTGCGTCGCCGAGAATCATCGAAAACGCCATAGAAAAGCAGCCCGCGTGCGCTGCGCCGATCAGCTCTTCCGGATTGGTGCCCTTGCCGCCTTCGAAACGCGCCTTGAAACCGTAGGGCGCTTCTTTGAGTACACCGGTTTCCGTGGAAATCGAGCCGATGCCGGTTTTCAGGTCACCTTCCCAATGAGCCGATGCTTTCTTTGTAATAGCCATATCTGCCTCCTCAAGATCCGGCGCGAAGCGTCACGCCTTCGTGGTTTTCGGTTGCTAGGGTTCTGAGGATAGACGGTGGTGCAAAGTTCACTTGATCTGAATAGTCCTACCGTTTTGGTAGGAATTTTCGTCCTGGCTATTGAAACTCGGGTATATGCCCTCATTGCATGAGACACGCTTATAGATTCGGCAGGTTTTCGTTTGCGAGAAAAAACCTGCGTACCCAATTGGAGAAGCAGGTTTATGAAACGACTGTCCGATATCAAGTTCTCGACCCTCGATCTGGTACCCGTGCGCGAAAACGGCAGCGCAGCCCAGTCGCTGCGCAACTCTCTGGACCTGGCGCAGCACGTCGAAAAATTCGGCTACAACCGCTTCTGGGTTGCCGAGCACCACAACATGGACGGCATTGCCAGTTCCGCAACCTCGGTACTGCTGGGCTACCTGGCCGGCGGCACTTCGACTATTCGTGTCGGTTCCGGTGGCGTGATGCTGCCCAACCACGCGCCACTGGTGATCGCCGAGCAGTTCGGCACCCTCGAAAGCCTTTATCCGGGGCGGATAGATCTGGGGCTGGGGCGCGCACCCGGTTCTGATCAGATGACCGCTCGCGCGCTGCGCCGTGAACGCTCCGGCAGCGCCGACGAGTTCCCTGAAGACGTGGCGGAACTGATGCGCTACCTCGGTCCGCGCACCCCGGACCAGCGGATCATCGCAATGCCGGGTACCGGCACCCATGTCCCGGTCTGGCTGCTGGGCTCCAGCCTGTTCAGTGCACAACTGGCCGGTGAACGCGGTTTGCCCTACGCCTTTGCTTCACATTTCGCACCGCGCCTCATGCATGAGGCCATTCGCGTCTACCGCAATCACTTCAAGCCTTCAGCAGTGCTGGATAAGCCCTACGTGATGCTCGGTGTTCCGTTGGTGGCTGCTGACACCGACGAGCAGGCAGATTATCTGGCGACTTCGGTCTACCAGCGGATTCTCGCTTTGATGCGTGGTCAGAGCCTGGTGCAACGTCCGCCAGTGAAAACCATGGACGGTCTATGGCTGCCTCATGAGAAAGAAGCCGTCGGCGATTTCCTTGGCCTGGCGATGGTCGGTAGCCCGCAGAAAATCCGCGCCAAACTGGAAGTACTGATCGAGCAGACCCAGGCGGACGAGCTGATTTTCACCTGCGACCTGTACGAACATGCCGATCGTGTGCACTCCTATGAGCTGCTGGCGCAGGTCATGAAGGGCTGACATCCAAATAACGAGCACAAAAAAGCCGACGTCATTGCGTCGGCTTTTTCATTTTAGAGGGAGGTCAGCCCTGCTTGTAGACGATTTGCTTGGTGCCTTTTTCACAGGTGCCGACGACTTTCCCGTCAGCAGCAGTGCCTTTATCTACGATTTCCAGTGAATAATTGGAAATACCTTTGGCATCCAGCTTCGCGGCGATATCGGCTTTCAGCTCTTCGCATGGCTTGCCGTGAGCAAAGGCTGTTCCTGCAAGACTCAACAAACCTATCGCCAAAATAAAATACTTCATCGATTGCATTCCCTGGTCGGATCAATAGGGGCACCCAGCGATCAGCCGGATGTACATATGTAGCGCTTTGCCATTCCCTATGGCGCTCGGCCAGCGCGCAATTTCCGAAGATTAGCTCAAACTCAGCTAGTGGCAATCCGGAACCCGACTTTGAGCGTCACCTGAAAGTGTGCAGCCTTGCCGTCCTTGATGTGCCCGCGGGTTTCGGTCACTTCAAACCATTCCAGGTGCTTGATGCTTTTATTGGCTTCGGCCAGAGCGTTGTTGATGGCGTCTTCAATGCTGCTGGTGGACGAGCCAACCAGTTCGACTTTCTTGTAGGTGTGATGATCAGTCATGGCGTTCTCCTCAGGGTGTGAAATACAGCCTAGCAGTGATTTTTCGTATTACTTCTGTCGGCCAATCCGACGCAGAAGTTCAGATTTACTGCACTTTCTCGAACCCCTGAAGTCCCAACCAACACACGCAACTCAATCAATGCAGGAGAGCCACCATGGCCAACACCTCTTTACGTAAAGCCTCATTGCAAAGCATGGAAGCCGAGATCGAGAGTCTGCTGAAATCTTTGGAAAATTTGAAAGACGACGCCTCGGACGAGTCGCGTAAAACCCTTAAAGCGTTGAAAAGCAACGCCGAGAACGCGCTGAAGCACTCGCGCCATTTGCTCAGCGATGCGTATGAAGAAGTCAAAGTCAAAACGCGTGAAACCGGGATTGCCACGCGGGACTACGCCCAGGAACACCCTTGGACTACAGCGGGTGTCGCCGTCGGTGCATTGGGTCTGCTCGCGGCTTATCTATTGTGCAAACGCGGTGACTAATCCGTCCGGCGCAGCTCGTTTTTAAGCCACTGCGCCAGTTGCCGAGCGCGCCCGTCCGCGGCGCGCTTGGGTAGCCACAACGCCAGTTGCGCCGGGGTTTTACTGAAGCCCCAAGGCGCAACCAGGCGACCGGCCTTCAAGTCCTCGGCCACCAGTGGTTGAGGGGCAATCGCCACACCCAGCCCGGCCATTGCAGCCTCCAGCAAATAATACAAATGCTCGAAACCCTGACCGTACTTCAACGCCTTGGCGTCGAGGCCGCTTTGTTGTGCCCAACTCGGCCAGGCCTGTGGGCGAGAGGTGGTGTGCAGTAATGGCTCGTTCAGCAGCGCTGTGGGCGGTGCGTCTTGCAGGCGTTCGTAGCCCGCAAATCTTGGGCTCATGACCGGGCCGATGCGTTCGCTCGCCAACTCATACACCTGCATGTCCGCTGGCCAAGGCGGCTCGGCAAACACCAGCAAGGCATCCAGTCCCGGACGCCGTGGATCGAGATCACCCTCGCCAGCCGACAGGTGCAGGCGCAGGTCCGGCAGGTCGGTATTCAAGCGTCCCAGCCTGGGAATAAACCAGCGTGCCAGCAAGCTGCCTGAGCAACCCAGTACGAACGGTGCATCGGCGGTACTTTGGGTCAGCTCTGCACAAACAGTCCGCAAGCGCTCGAACGCCTCACCGCTGGCATCGCGTAAACGAATGCCTGAATCTGTGAGTTTCAGGCCGCGTCCATCTTTCATGAACAGACTCACACCGAGGTGTTCTTCCAATACCTTGAGCTGCCGGCTGACCGCGCCATGGGTGACGTGCAGCTGTTCGGCGGCCTTGCTGACGCTGTTCAGGCGGGCAGTCGCTTCGAAGGCCCGAAGGGCGTTCAGCGGAGGAAGGTCATGGCTCATTGAATTTGTGAGTTTTCCTGACAGGTTGTGGCGATCTTATCGGTTTTCAGCCTGCGGCGTCAGGGGTAGAGTTAAGCCCACTCTCTCTTCAAAAGCATCATCCCACCCATTCAACCGGAGCGACCCATGACCCAGACTAATCTGCGCAACGGCCCCGACGCCAACGGCCTGTTTGGCGCGTTCGGCGGCCGTTACGTCGCCGAAACCCTGATGCCGTTGATCCTCGACCTGGCCCGTGAATACGAATTGGCCAAGGAAGATCCTGCATTCAAAGAAGAATTGGCCTACTTCCAGCGCGACTATGTGGGTCGTCCCAGCCCGCTTTACTTCGCCGAGCGTCTGACCGAGTTCTGCGGCGGCGCGAAGATTTATCTCAAGCGCGAAGAGCTGAACCACACCGGCGCACACAAGATCAACAACTGCATCGGCCAGATCCTCCTGGCGCGGCGCATGGGCAAAAAACGCATCATCGCCGAGACCGGCGCTGGTATGCACGGCGTGGCGACTGCCACTGTAGCTGCACGTTTTGGCCTTGATTGCGTGATCTACATGGGCACCACTGACATCGAACGTCAGCAAGCCAACGTATTCCGCATGAAGCTGCTGGGCGCCGAAGTGATCCCGGTCGTGGCCGGTACCGGCACTCTGAAAGATGCGATGAACGAAGCCCTGCGTGACTGGGTGACCAACGTCGACAGCACCTTCTACCTGATCGGCACTGTGGCCGGTCCGCACCCTTATCCTGCGATGGTCCGCGACTTCCAGGCCGTCATCGGCAAAGAAACCCGTACCCAACTGCAAGCCCAGGAAGGTCGTCTGCCGGACAGTCTGGTGGCGTGCATCGGTGGTGGTTCCAACGCCATGGGCCTGTTCCACCCGTTCCTCGACGACAAAAGCGTCGAGATCATTGGCGTTGAAGCCGCCGGGTACGGCATCGAAACCGGCAAGCACGCAGCCAGCCTGAACGGCGGCGTACCGGGCGTGCTGCACGGTAACCGGACCTTCTTGCTGCAGGACGACGATGGCCAGATCATCGACGCTCACTCCATCTCCGCCGGCCTCGACTACCCAGGTATCGGACCGGAACACGCCTGGTTGCACGACATCGGCCGCGTGCAGTACACCTCGGTGACCGACGACGAAGCCCTCGACGCATTCCACAAATGCTGCCGCCTGGAAGGGATTATTCCTGCACTGGAAAGCGCCCATGCCCTGGCCGAAGTGTTCAAACGCGCACCGACCCTGCCAAAAGATCACCTGATGGTGGTCAACCTGTCCGGTCGTGGCGACAAAGACATGCAAACCGTGATGCACCACATGGAACACTCTCAGCAAGAGCAATCCAAGCAGGAGAAACACTGATGAGCCGCCTGCAAACGCGTTTTGCCGAACTCAAGGAACAGAATCGCGCCGCCCTGGTGACCTTCGTGACCGCTGGCGACCCGAGCTATGACACCTCTCTGGCGATCCTCAAAGGCTTGCCCGGCGCGGGTGCCGACGTGATCGAGTTGGGCATGCCCTTCACCGATCCAATGGCCGACGGCCCGGCAATCCAGTTGGCCAACATCCGCGCCCTCGGCGCCAAACAGAACCTGGCGAAAACCCTGCAAATGGTCCGCGAGTTCCGTGAAGGCAATACCGAGACGCCGCTAGTGCTGATGGGTTACTTCAACCCGATCCACATGTACGGTGTGCCGCGCTTCATTGCGGATGCCAAAGAGGCGGGTGTTGACGGCCTGATCGTGGTCGACCTGCCGCCCGAGCACAACGGCGAACTGTGCGACCCGGCTCAGGCAGCAGGCCTGGATTTCATCCGTCTGACGACACCGACGACCGATGATGTGCGCCTGCCGACTGTTCTGAACGGCAGCTCTGGTTTCGTCTACTACGTGTCTGTTGCCGGTGTGACCGGTGCGGGCGCCGCGACTCTGGAGCATGTTGAAGAAGCGGTTGCCCGTCTGCGTCGCCATACCGATTTGCCGATCAGTATCGGTTTCGGCATTCGTACGCCAGAGCAGGCGGCGTCCATCGCTCGCCTCGCGGACGGTGTGGTGGTGGGTTCGGCGTTGATCGATCACATCGCCAATGCATCGACTCCGGATCAGGCTATCGATGGCGTGTTGAGCCTTTGCGCGGCGCTGGCCGATGGCGTGCGTAAGGCCCGCGTCAGTTGAGGGTAGAGTTCCTGATACAGAGGAATTAGAGCCTCGCGGCGCAGCTGAAGGCTTCGCGGATCTGCCGCGAAGCCTGTTGTTTACGGCAACTCCAACCCGCCCGACGCCTTGTGCAACTTCCTCAGATGCTCGCCGACCTGCTTCAGGTTGGCTTCATTGGCGGCCATCTCGGCCGCACGGCTCGGTTCGAGCAGCGCTCTCACCTCTTTGTCCAGATCGCCTGTCAGCGCCTGAAGCTGCTTCTGCCGCAGGCTGCTTTCCGACTCGAGACGCTGCCACTCACTCGGCTGCGGCAATCCATAACCCCCGGTGCCAAGAAGCTCCGCCGGACGGCTGAGGAATCCGCTGTTGGCAAGAATTTGCTGCAAGGTCGCGTTGGCTTTGTCCATGCCGCCGTTTTTCAATTCCCGAGCGCCCAGATAGCGCTGCTTAACTTCGTCCTGGGCCAGCACCAATTGTTGGCGGAAGGCTGCCTGCTCCAACAACAGCAATGCTGCGCTGGTGCGCAAGTCGGCTTGGTCGATCCATTGCCGACGCTCCTCAGCTTTTAAGGCGAGCCAGTCTTCGACCTTTTCCTGCTTGATCGGCAAGTGCTTCTTCAGCACTTCGAACATCGCTTGATAACGATCGCGGAAGGAGTCGAAACGATAGCCCAGACGCAGCGCTTCGCGGGGATCATCCAGCACGCTGGTGTCCGCCAGTCCGCGGCCCTTGAGCACTTCCAGCAAACCGTTGGGCATGATGCTGTCCAACCCGACCAGTTTTGTGTTGTTGGTGCTGCTACGCAGTAACTTCAGGCCCTCTACCGCGCAGTTATTGGACAGGAAGAAGTAGTTGCCGTCGTAACTCCAGTGCATTTCGGCAGCGTGTTCCACGACGTCTTCGATCTCGCTGCGCGACAGGTTCAGCGGCACCGAGGCAAGGCTGCGCAATTCGGTCTTGGTGTATTCGTCGATCACCTGGGCCAGTGGCAGGACAAACAGGCGCGACGGATATTTGCCCACCAGTCCGTCCCAACTCGACAGCTGTACGTCACCGACGAAGGCGCGGTAGGACAACACCAGGTGCTGATCCAGATCGAGCCGGCAATCCGGACCACGTGGCCGGCCGGGTGCACAGATCACCAACCGCAACATGCTGTGGCCCCAGCGGCTGGCCCAGTTCTGGTTGGCTTCAGCCAGCAGATAGTCGACGGCGTAAACCCGTTCCGGATCGACCTTACCCAGTGGCGTTTTGGCGAAATCATTGCCGGCATTGAGGAAGGAGAAGGTTTTGCCACAAGTGTCTTTAGCGGTGGGCGCCCAGCCGAAATGGTCTTTGTAGTAGCGGTACAGCGCAGGGCGACGGCAGGCGTAGCTCGGGTCCAGGAGGAAATACTCCATGTTGACCGCGACAAATTCCTTGGGGCTGCTCGTTTCGTAAATGTCCGGGCTACGGGCAATCTGCCGGTTATGTTGTTCGCGCTCGCCGCGGCGGCCAACGTACTGCGGCCAGCCGGCGAGGTCGAGCAGGCGCGGGTCATCACTGAGGGTAAAACGCCGTGCTGATTGGCCGCGGCATTGATCCGGGATACCCACCAGTCCCGAGCTGCTGTTGCGCCGGGTGCAACGCTGAATCAACGTGCGCTCCGCGACCGGCCACAGGCGCGAGCGGTCATAGATGTGGGTAAGTTCGTGCAACACGGTGGCCAACATTTCGCGGCGCACTGTGCCATGGGGACGATAGGTCTTCTTGGTCGCGGCGCTGCCGTCAGTGAGGCTCACAAGCAAGTTGCGATTCAGATCGAGCTCGGACACCAGCGATGCCTGACCGTAAGCGTTGCTCGGCATGTCATCGGTCCAGCCGACGTCGATGCGTCGGTCGAGCTGCTCGATGAACCGCGGCGGCAGGGCCTGCATAGCTTCATCGAGCAACGCCTGACTGGCCTGCTGCTGAGCGGGGCTGAGGCCCTCGGTCTTGAGCCTTAATTGCAAGTCAGCCTGGGCTGTATTGCCGAGCAGCAACATGACCCCGGCCAACAGCCAGGCGCCTGGCGACCTCACAGTGCGAGGATGGCTTCGGCGAGAACCTGATCATTGGCGTCGCGGGCTTCTGGTACGCGGGTGCGCAACGTGTTGAAGGCCGCTTCCAGGTGTGCGCCACGAATCTCGCCATCGCTGGCGACGAAGCTGGCCGCATCGTCGTGGGCTTCACGAACGATCTTCGAGTCACGGATGGAAGTCGTGGTATCGGAAGTGAAATCAAGCGTGCGTTGGGTGGCGTTGATGATGATATTACTGCTGGCGACCAGGGTGTGTGCCTGGGCCACACCAGTCAATAACAGCAGGCCAAAGGCGGCAGCAATCAGAGGACTACGCATGGAACGACTCCGCAAGGATAAGGATAAGGATAACTATTGGACGAGAATTGCCTGCGCCAGTTCAAGGTCGCTGGCATGAAGTTTTGACTGGGTCCGGCGCAGATAAATCAGGGCGGACTCCAGTTGTGCTCCTCGCAGTTGGCCGTCGCTGGCGATGAACGCCGCAGCGTCATCGTGTGCCGCGAGGAGCAGCTTACGGTCGAAGGGGGCAGAGGCCACCATGCTTGTGGCGTAACCGGTGGCCACAATGCCTTGTGTAGACAGGTTAAAGGCGTCAAAGGCATGGACCGAGCCCATCCCAAAGGCTGCCACGAAAACCGGAGTGATCAATAGATGTGAAAGAAAACGCATGAGACTCGATAGTTGAAGGCGAGTCGCAAGGCTAGCGCAACGCCTGCTCTAGAGCCAGCGCCGAAACATTGGGACACGGCGGGCGTGTCCCACGTCAGTGATGCCGCTTAGATAGTCAGTATGGCTTGCGCCAGTTGTGCATCAGTCGCGTTCATCTGAGGTGCTTGGTGGCGAATATGGTCGAGTGCACTTTCCAGTTTCACACCACGAATGGCGCCTTCGCTGGCAACGAAGCTGGCGGCGTCGTCACGGGCGGCGCGCACGATTTTGTCATCGCGAAAGGAAGAAGTGACATCGGAAGTCGCATCAGACGTTGCCTTGAGCGCACCGACGACGGAATCGGTGGTCACGATAAAGCTGGTGGCGTGGGAATTGGCAGCCACGGCAAGCAGGGCTGCAGCGCTGAGCAGACGAAGTCGGGACATGGTGAAACTCCTTTGGAAAACCGATTGAGAGGTGGCGCAGTGTCTGTTGAGTCAGACGCCAGTCATGCAGCGTTCGCCACGTTCTATTTGGATATTAGTCCTGTGAGTATCGGTTCGAACAGTCCCGTCTGTTCAAGTGGGAAACTAGCGCCAGAACGGTTTATCCAATTCGTTGAGACGATCCGCGCGGCTGATGCACAGGTCTGAGAGCTGCCGGTCATTGAGTTGACTCAGTAAACGCCGGGTTCGCGCCCTTTCCAGGCTGTCGGCGAGGGCATCCATTAATCTACGAAACCAATGGGGGCGAGGTGTTGATTGAGGCGTGGAAATGGAAACATCCAGTAAGTGCTTCATGGCGCGGTCCTTTTGCGGGTAGTTCGGGATTTCAGGGTGACCCCTTCCTGCCTACCGCAACAGACACACTACGCTGAAATTGTACCAGTTCAATTTGTGAAATACTAAAACTGTACCTGTTAAGAGATCTCTCCACTGTATGACCCGAATGGATCCTCCAGAACGACAAAGCCCGTCGTGGTTTCCCACGACGGGCTTTGTTTTTTCAATTTGGATGCTGGCGGTGGACCCGGTGGGTCAGAGCCAGCGACGCTAACTTAGCGCCAGAACGGCTTGCTCAGCTCTTCGTAGCGTTGTGCTTCGCTAATCCCGGCGTCAGCCAGCAGACGCGAATCCAGACGAGCCAGTTGATGGCGGCTGGAGATGCGGCGCTGCCACAACATCAGGTTGGCGAGAACGCGAAGAGGCGTGGAAGCCTGGGTTTTTACAGCGTTGTCTTCGAAAAACAGCTCGGAACTGAGTGTACGTTCCATGGTTGACATCCTTCCGCTTGTGGCGGGATTAGGTAGTGGTTTAACTGATGCCAATGATCCTCTCGTTTGGCTAGTCTCTGTAGATACAGTTCACCTGTATTGTGAGGGACCAGTTAACTGTTAATGGGTGGTGTACTGGTCTAAATTGAGGCAACTGTACTTGTCAGCACTAATATGGTGCGTTTCTTATGATTTTACTGAAAAAGGTAGGTTGTTACGGTAGGAAATGACCGGTACAGCAGTACAGTTTTAGACGCATTTCTGCTTGGCAACAGCAGGCTGACGAAACTGTGTTTGCGTCAGCTGCCATCTGTATCAATTACACCGCCAGCATTCGCCCGGTTTCTTCAAGATTAATGTGCCAGCTCAGGGCATCACGCAGAATATGCGGCGTGTGCCCGCCGAGTGCACAAGCAGCTGTGAAGTAGTCATCGAGGGCTTGGCGATAGTCCGGGTGCACGCAGTTATCGATGATGACGCGAGCGCGCTCTCGCGGCGCCAGGCCACGCAAGTCCGCCAGACCGATCTCCGTGACAAGGATGTCAACGTCATGCTCAGTGTGATCGACGTGGCTGACCATCGGTACCACGCTGGAAATTGCGCCACCCTTGGCAATCGACTTGGTCACGAAAATCGCCAAATGCGCGTTGCGCGCAAAGTCGCCCGAGCCGCCGATGCCGTTCATCATCCGCGTGCCGCAGATGTGGGTGGAGTTGACGTTGCCATACAGGTCGAATTCAAGCGCCGTGTTGATGCCGATGATTCCGAGCCGACGTACCACTTCCGGGTGGTTGGAAATTTCTTGCGGGCGCAGCACCAGTTTGTCCTTGTAGCGCTCAAGGTTGCCGAAAACATCGGTATTGCGGCGGCTCGACAAGGTGATCGAACTGCCCGAAGCAAAACTCAGCTTGCCGGCGTCAATCAGATCGAAGGTCGAATCCTGCAACACTTCGGAATACATGGTGAGGTCTTCGAATGGCGAGTGAATCAGGCCACACATCACCGAATTGGCGATGTTGCCAATCCCGGCTTGCAGCGGACCGAGCTTGTTGGTCATGCGTCCGGCAGCCACTTCCTGCTTGAAGAAGTCGATCAGGTGGTCGGCAATGGCCTGGGTATCAACGTCCGGCGGCAGTATGGTGGACGGCGAGTCAGACTGATTGGTGATCACGATCGCGACGATCTTTTCCGGCGGAATCGGGATGGCCGTGCTGCCAATGCGATCATCAACCTTGACCAGCGGAATCGGTGTGCGGGTCGGCCGATAGGTCGGGATATAGATGTCGTGCAGGCCTTCAAGATTTGGGTTGTGCGCCAGGTTGATCTCGACGATCACCTGTTTGGCGAAAATCGCGAAGCTGGCCGAGTTACCCACCGAAGTGGTCGGCACGATATGGCCCTGCTCGGTGATGGCCACGGCCTCAATCACCGCGATGTCCGGCAGTTTGAGCTGCTGGTTGCGCAATTGCTCGACGGTTTCCGAGAGGTGCTGGTCAATGAACATCACTTCGCCGGCGTTAATGGCCTTGCGCAGGGTGCTGTCGACCTGGAATGGCATACGTCGTGACAGTACGCCGGCTTCGGTGAGCTGTTTATCGAGGTCGTTGCCCAGGCTGGCGCCAGTCATCAGCGTGATTTTCAGCGGGGTGATTTTGGCGCGTTCGGCCAGTGCGTGGGGCACGGCTTTGGCTTCGCCGGCGCGAGTGAAACCACTCATGCCGACGGTCATGCCGTCCTGAATCAGAGCGGCAGCGTCAGCGGCGCTCACCACCTTATCCAACAACGAAGACAAGCGAATACGATCACGGTACATGGATTGTTATCTCGGGCAACGGAAGCAAGGTAGGTAGTCTAGTGATATCAAAAAAATTCCTCCCGCTACCATGGTCGAATGCAGAACCCCGATTTAGAGCCTTTGGTCGGTTTTTAGCGGGTAATAAAAAACCCCAGCCTACTAGAGACCGGGGTTTTGGGTATTGCGCTGGAGCAGTCTTTAGTCGACGGCTTTGACCATGTCTTCGATGACTTTCTTGGCGTCGCCAAACACCATCATGGTTTTGTCCAGATAGAACAGTTCGTTGTCCAGACCGGCATAGCCGCTGGCCATCGAGCGCTTGTTGACGATCACGGTCTTGGCTTTATAGGCCTCGAGGATCGGCATGCCGGCAATCGGCGATTTCGGATCGTTTTTCGCCGCCGGGTTGACCACGTCGTTGGCGCCAAGCACCAGCACCACGTCGGTCTGGCCGAACTCGGAGTTGATGTCTTCCATCTCGAACACTTGCTCGTAAGGAACTTCGGCCTCGGCCAGCAGGACGTTCATGTGCCCTGGCATCCGCCCGGCGACCGGGTGGATCGCAAACTTCACAGTGACACCACGGTGAGTCAACTTCTCAGCCAGTTCCATCAGCGAGTGCTGGGCACGTGCCACCGCCAGGCCGTAGCCCGGCACGATGATCACGGTGTCGGCGTTGGTCAGCAGGAACGCGGCGTCGTCGGACGAGCCAGACTTCACCGGACGAGCTTCCTTGGCGCCAGCTGGGCCTGCGGTATCCGTTGCACCGCCGAAACCGCCGAGCAGTACGTTGAAGAACGAGCGGTTCATCGCTTTGCACATGATGTACGAGAGGATCGCACCGGAAGAGCCCACCAGCGAACCTGCGATGATCAGCATCGAGTTGTTCAGCGAGAAGCCGATACCCGCTGCTGCCCAACCGGAATAGCTATTGAGCATCGACACCACTACCGGCATGTCGGCACCGCCGATCGGGATGATGATCAGCACGCCCATCACGAAGGCCAGGGCCAGCATCAGGGCGAAAGCACCGAGGTTGCCGGTCAGCATGAAGGTGATACCCAGGCCGAGCGTCGCCAAGCCCAACACCAGGTTCAACTTGTGCTGACCGCCAAACTGTACCGGTGCGCCCTGGAACAGGCGGAACTTGTACTTGCCCGACAGCTTACCGAAGGCAATTACCGAACCGGAGAAGGTGATGGCACCAATTGCTGCGCCAAGGAACAGCTCCATGCGGTTACCGGCCGGAATCGAGTCACCCAACTGCTTAACGATGCCCAGGGATTGCGGCTCGACCACCGCCGCAATGGCGATGAACACGGCGGCCAGACCGATCATGCTGTGCATGAAGGCGACCAGTTCCGGCATCTTGGTCATTTCAACGCGTTTGGCCATGATCGAACCGGCGGTGCCGCCGACCAACAGACCGACGATGACGTAGCCAATGCCCGCTGTAGCGAGTTCTGCGCCGAGTTTGTAGACCAGACCGACAGTCGTGATGATTGCCAGCGCCATGCCGAGCATGCCGAACAGGTTGCCGCGTCGGGAAGTCGTTGGGTGCGACAGACCTTTAAGGGCCTGGATGAAGCAGATCGACGCGATCAAGTAGAGCGTCGTTACAAGATTCATGCTCATTACTTAGGCGCCTCTTCTTTTACCGCTTTCGGGGCTTTTTTCTTGAACATCTCAAGCATCCTGCGGGTCACCAGGAAGCCACCAAACACGTTCACCGCCGCCAGAGCCACCGCCAGGGTGCCCATGGTCTTGCCCAGTGGCGTCACCGTCAAAGCCGCCGCCAGCATGGCGCCGACGATTACAATCGCCGAGATCGCGTTGGTTACCGCCATCAAAGGCGTGTGCAGTGCAGGTGTAACGTTCCAGACCACGTGATAACCGACATAAATCGCCAGCACGAAGATGATCAGGTTGTAGATACCGGGGGAGATAAGCTCTTCCATCGTCTGAATCCCTGCTTAGGCGTTTTTGCGGATGACTTGGCCGTCGCGGCACATCAGGCACGCGGCGACGATGTCGTCTTCGAGGTTGATCTCGAACTGGCCTTCTTTGTTGAAAACCAGCTTCAGGAAGTCCAGCAGATTGCGCGCGTACAGTGCCGAAGCGTCTGCTGCGACTGCGCCGGCCAGGTTGGTCGGGCCGCAAATGGTCACGCCATTCTCGACGACGACCTGGTCAGCCACGGTCAGAGGGCAGTTGCCACCTTGGGCTGCCGCGAGGTCGATGACCACCGAGCCCGGCTTCATCTGCGCCACGGTCTCCGCGCTCAACAATGTTGGCGCCTTACGGCCCGGGATCAGTGCAGTGGTGATGACAATGTCAGCCTGCTTGGCGCGTTCGTGCACGGCCAGGGCCTGACGTTGCATCCAGCTGGCGGGCATTGGTCGCGCGTAACCGCCGACACCGACGGCGCATTCGCGCTCTTCATCGGTCTCATAAGGCACGTCGACGAACTTGGCGCCGAGGGACTCGATCTGCTCTTTTACCGCAGGACGCACGTCAGACGCTTCGATCACTGCACCCAGACGTTTCGCCGTAGCGATCGCCTGCAAACCAGCCACACCTGCACCGAGAATCAGCACGCGCGCCGCTTTCACGGTGCCCGCAGCGGTCATCAACATCGGCATGAAGCGCGGATAGTGGTGAGCAGCCAACAACACGGCTTTATAGCCGGCGATGTTGGCTTGGGAGGACAGCACATCCAGGCTCTGAGCTCGGGAGGTACGCGGCGCGGCCTCCAGTGCGAAAGCGGTAATGCCGCACTCAGCCAGCTTGGCAATGGTTTCATTGCTGAACGGATTGAGCATGCCCACCACAACGGTGCCGCT
Organism: Pseudomonas sp. HLT2-19-2; assembly: GCF_054898005.1. NCBI lineage: Bacteria > Pseudomonadati > Pseudomonadota > Gammaproteobacteria > Pseudomonadales > Pseudomonadaceae > Pseudomonas > Pseudomonas sp. HLT2-19-2. The sequence goes on from NZ_CM142712.1 coordinate 387,119, forward strand.
TTTTATCAGCGTCAGTTCGCTGTCGCTGGGGGCGACCACCTTGAGAACCAGCTCGGCACCGAACGCATCGTTGGCGCTGCCAATCATTGCGCCTGCCGCTTCATAAGCACTGTCGACAACACTGGCGTTAATGCCGGCGCCGCTTTGCACAGTGACCTTATGACCCTGGCCGATCAGCTTCTTGATGGTTTCCGGGGTTGCAGCAACCCGTGTTTCACCTGTATGGGTTTCGAGAGGAACACCAATGTGCACGTCAAATCTCCTGCGTGATCTTATTGAGTAAACCCAGGCACTTCGGATGGCGCGGCTGGGGCGGCCGATCAGCACGATCCCGCCAAATCAGGGCGGGGCGCGGCATTCTGCAGGCGAACTTAGTGCCCTTCAAGGGATTATGACGGGTGACGGAAAATTAACTACAAGTCATCCCGTGACCGAATGTCGCAACTAACCGGTTCAATCCCTTGTAGGCCGTGCCTTGTAAGGATTCTTGTAAAAAAATGAAGAATTCGCGCATCGGTCAGATGAATGAGTCGATATCGCATCCCAATAGAGGCTCAAGGCCACGTACTCAGGCACTTTTAGGGCGTTTGTACTGCTTGTCAGTACAGTCTTCGAATATGCGACAAATACTTACATCTGTAGGGCTTTCATGTTGCTGACTACGGGGTCAGCTAATTGAGCTGAGCCTTTATCCTTCTAGGCTGTAGCTCTGTGCCTGATTCACCAACCAATCGCGAAATGCCCTTAAAGAGGCCGATTCCACCTTTCGCTCAGGAATCATCAGGTAATACGCCTTGATGCTGGATAGCGCCTGGGTGTTGGCAATGACAAGGCGCTTCTCGGCCAGTTCGCGTTGAATCAGGAACGGTGGAATCAGCGCTATTCCCATATCGTGCATGGCCGCTTGGGCAAGCATGGAGAATAGCTCGTAGCGCGGCCCTGTCATGTCTCGCGGAATATTAAGGTTTTGGGAGTTGAACCACTGGCGCCAGGCATAAGGGCGGGTGGTCTGCTGCAGCAGGGGTAATTCGGCGATTTCACTGGGGGTCAGATTGGTCTTTTTTCCCAGTAAGTCAGGGCTGCACACGGGCATCGGATTTTCACCCATCAGCCTGTGGGATTCGGTACCCGACCAGTCCGCGTCGCCAAAATAGATCGCTGCATCGAAGTCGGTGTCGGCAAACAGGAAAGGGCGTGTTCGGTTGGTAAGGTTGACCGTCACTTCCGGGTGTTTTTGCTGGAAGTCCTTGAGCCGTGGCAGCAGCCATTGAGTGCCGAAGGTCGGAACCACCGCCAGCTCGATCACGTTGGCACCTTGCTGGCCCATCACGGACAACGTGTCCCGCTCAACCGCATCCAGTTGAGTGGCTACCCGTCGGCTGTAGGAAAGGCCGGCCTCCGTCAGTTTGACCCCACGTCGCGAGCGTCGGAACAGTTCTACGCTGAGGAACTCCTCAAGACTGGCGATCTGTCGGCAAATTGCGCCCTGAGTGAGCGAAAGCTCCTGGGCAGCCTTGGTAAAGCTTTCGTGGCGAGCTGCCGCTTCAAAGCTGATCAGGGCCGTTGTGCTGGGAATTTTCCTGCGCATGTACGTCAACCTCACTAATACATCGCATAAAAGCTATTTGGCGATGTTACGGAGTGAGAAATTAGCACAACAGTATGCAAATTCCTCGTTTGCCGTGATGCCGAACACAGCCTAGGATCAGTCCACGTTATTTGACCCGATTCGAGAGGACACACTCATGGGCGGTAAAGCTAGCTTCAACTGGATCGATCCCCTGCTGTTGGATCAACAGCTCACCGAAGAAGAACGCATGATCCGCGACACCGCTGAGCAATTCGCCCAGCAGAAGCTCGCGCCACGTGTTCTGGAAGCTTTCCGCCATGAAAAGACCGACCCGGCGATCTTCCGCGAGATGGGTGAGGTTGGCCTGCTGGGCGCGACCATCCCCGAGCAGTATGGTGGCAGCGGCCTGAGCTACGTCAGCTACGGCCTGATCGCCCGTGAAGTCGAGCGTGTCGACTCCGGCTATCGCTCGATGATGAGTGTGCAGTCTTCGCTGGTCATGGTGCCGATCAATGAATTTGGTACCGAAGCCCAGAAACAGAAGTATCTACCGAAACTGGCATCAGGCGAATGGATTGGCTGCTTCGGTCTGACCGAACCTGACCACGGTTCCGACCCGGGTGCGATGATTACTCGCGCACGCAAAGTGGAAGGCGGCTACAGCTTGACCGGCAACAAGATGTGGATCACCAACAGCCCGATTGCCGACGTGTTCGTGGTCTGGGGTAAGGACGACGCTGGTGACATCCGTGGCTTCGTTCTGGAGAAGGGCTGGAAAGGCCTGAGTGCTCCTGTGATTCACGGCAAGGTTGGTCTGCGTGCATCCATCACCGGCGAGATCGTCATGGACAACGTGTTTGTCCCTGAAGAGAACATCTTCCCGGATGTCCGAGGTTTGAAAGGTCCTTTTACGTGCCTCAACTCGGCACGTTATGGCATTTCCTGGGGCGCGCTGGGGGCTGCCGAGTTCTGCTGGCACACCGCTCGCCAGTACACCCTGGATCGTCAGCAGTTCGGACGCCCGCTGGCCGCCACTCAACTGATCCAGAAGAAACTGGCTGACATGCAAACCGAGATCACCATGGCGTTGCAAGGCTGCCTGCGTCTGGGTCGTATGAAAGATGAAGGTACCGCGGCGGTCGAGATCACTTCGATGATGAAGCGCAACTCCTGCGGCAAGTCCCTGGACATTGCTCGCATGGCGCGCGACATGCTGGGTGGTAACGGTATTTCCGATGAGTTCGGTGTTGCTCGCCATTTGGTCAACCTGGAAGTGGTGAATACCTATGAAGGTACGCATGACGTCCACGCACTGATCCTCGGTCGTGCACAGACTGGCATCCAGGCGTTCTATTAATAGGAGCACGGCCATGGGCGCGCTTTCGCATCTACGGGTACTGGATTTATCGCGGGTGCTGGCCGGGCCCTGGGCTGGACAGATTCTTGCTGACCTCGGCGCCGAGGTGATCAAGGTCGAGCGGCCGGGCAATGGCGATGACACGCGCGCCTGGGGGCCTCCCTTCCTTAAAGACGCCTATGGCGAGAACACCAGCGAAGCCGCTTATTACTTGTCGGCCAATCGTAACAAGCAATCGGTCACCATCGACTTCACCCGGCCTGAAGGGCAGAAGCTGGTGCGTGATCTGGCGGCGAAGTCGGACATCCTGATCGAGAACTTCAAAGTCGGTGGTCTGGCGGCATATGGTTTGGACTATGAGTCGCTAAAGGCTATCAATCCGAATCTGATCTATTGCTCGATTACCGGGTTTGGTCAGACAGGCCCTTACGCCAAGCGCGCGGGTTATGACTTCATGATCCAGGGACTGGGCGGTCTGATGAGTCTGACGGGGCGACCCGAAGGGGATGAGGGCGCCGGGCCGGTGAAAGTCGGCGTGGCGCTGACGGACATCTTGACCGGTCTCTACTCGACGGTGGCTATCCTGGCGGCACTGGCTCATCGGGATCATGACGGCGGCGGTCAGCATATTGATATGGCGCTATTGGATGTTCAGGTGGCTTGTCTGGCTAACCAGGCAATGAATTACCTGACTACGGGCAATGCTCCGAAGCGCCTGGGTAATGCTCATCCGAATATCGTGCCTTATCAGGACTTTCCTACGGCGGATGGAGACTTCATCCTCACCGTGGGTAATGACGGGCAGTTTCGCAAGTTTGCTGAAGTGGCTGGTCAGCCGCAGTGGGCGGATGATCCACGCTTTGCAACAAACAAGGTGCGGGTGGCGAATCGTGCGGTGTTGATTCCGCTTATCCGCCAGGCGACGGTGTTCAAGACGACTGGTGAGTGGGTGCTGCAGCTTGAGCAGGCGGGCGTGCCGTGCGGCCCGATCAATGATCTGGCTCAGGTGTTTGCCGATCCTCAGGTTAAGGCGCGTGGGTTGGCGATTGAGTTGCCTCATGTGCTGGCAGGGATGGTGCCGCAGGTGGCGAGTCCGATTCGTCTGTCCAAAACGCCTGTGGAGTACCGCAATGCGCCTCCTTTATTGGGTGAGCACACATTGGAGGTTCTGCAGCGAGTGTTGGGTCTTGATGCTGGGACCGTGGCGGCTTTCAAAGAGGCTGGGGTACTCTGAGAATCCCTTCTATATAGAGGGGAGTGATTTTGCTCTCCTATATAGAGGGGGATGGGCTGGTTTCCAGCTTTCTACAAGGGATTGATAGAAATGCGCAATTAAGGGTTGACGGCAGATTCTGGAAGTCTATAATTCGCCCCACTTCCGGCGCAGTCGAAACGGGAAACTCCTTGGTAAACAAAGAGTTACGCAGTTTTCGACAACGAGTTGCTTCAGGTCATCGAAGCCCAGAAGGAGTTGAAAGAGCGGGGTTGTTTGGCTCTTTTAACGGTTCGATCTTCTCGGTCGAAAGCGGTGTAAAAGAGGTGTTGACAGCAGCGAGTAACGCTGTAGAATTCGCCTCCCGCTGACGAGAGATCGAAAGCGCAAGTGGTTGAAGTTACAAAGGAAACTTTGAAAACTTCTGAAAATAACCGCTTGACAGCAACAGAGGCTGCTGTAGAATGCGCGCCTCGGTTGAGACGAAAGATCTTAACCAACCGCTCTTTAACAACTGAATCAAGCAATTCGTGTGGGTGCTTGTGGAGTCAGACTGATAGTCAACAAGATTATCAGCATCACAAGTTACTCCGCGAGAAATCAAAGATGTAACCAACGATTGCTGAGCCAAGTTTAGGGTTTCTTAAAAACCCAAAGATGTTTGAACTGAAGAGTTTGATCATGGCTCAGATTGAACGCTGGCGGCAGGCCTAACACATGCAAGTCGAGCGGCAGCACGGGTACTTGTACCTGGTGGCGAGCGGCGGACGGGTGAGTAATGCCTAGGAATCTGCCTGGTAGTGGGGGATAACGCTCGGAAACGGACGCTAATACCGCATACGTCCTACGGGAGAAAGCAGGGGACCTTCGGGCCTTGCGCTATCAGATGAGCCTAGGTCGGATTAGCTAGTTGGTGAGGTAATGGCTCACCAAGGCGACGATCCGTAACTGGTCTGAGAGGATGATCAGTCACACTGGAACTGAGACACGGTCCAGACTCCTACGGGAGGCAGCAGTGGGGAATATTGGACAATGGGCGAAAGCCTGATCCAGCCATGCCGCGTGTGTGAAGAAGGTCTTCGGATTGTAAAGCACTTTAAGTTGGGAGGAAGGGCATTTACCTAATACGTAAGTGTTTTGACGTTACCGACAGAATAAGCACCGGCTAACTCTGTGCCAGCAGCCGCGGTAATACAGAGGGTGCAAGCGTTAATCGGAATTACTGGGCGTAAAGCGCGCGTAGGTGGTTCGTTAAGTTGGATGTGAAATCCCCGGGCTCAACCTGGGAACTGCATTCAAAACTGTCGAGCTAGAGTATGGTAGAGGGTGGTGGAATTTCCTGTGTAGCGGTGAAATGCGTAGATATAGGAAGGAACACCAGTGGCGAAGGCGACCACCTGGACTGATACTGACACTGAGGTGCGAAAGCGTGGGGAGCAAACAGGATTAGATACCCTGGTAGTCCACGCCGTAAACGATGTCAACTAGCCGTTGGGAGCCTTGAGCTCTTAGTGGCGCAGCTAACGCATTAAGTTGACCGCCTGGGGAGTACGGCCGCAAGGTTAAAACTCAAATGAATTGACGGGGGCCCGCACAAGCGGTGGAGCATGTGGTTTAATTCGAAGCAACGCGAAGAACCTTACCAGGCCTTGACATCCAATGAATCTGCTAGAGATAGCGGAGTGCCTTCGGGAACATTGAGACAGGTGCTGCATGGCTGTCGTCAGCTCGTGTCGTGAGATGTTGGGTTAAGTCCCGTAACGAGCGCAACCCTTGTCCTTAGTTACCAGCACGTCATGGTGGGCACTCTAAGGAGACTGCCGGTGACAAACCGGAGGAAGGTGGGGATGACGTCAAGTCATCATGGCCCTTACGGCCTGGGCTACACACGTGCTACAATGGTCGGTACAGAGGGTTGCCAAGCCGCGAGGTGGAGCTAATCCCAGAAAACCGATCGTAGTCCGGATCGCAGTCTGCAACTCGACTGCGTGAAGTCGGAATCGCTAGTAATCGCGAATCAGAATGTCGCGGTGAATACGTTCCCGGGCCTTGTACACACCGCCCGTCACACCATGGGAGTGGGTTGCACCAGAAGTAGCTAGTCTAACCTTCGGGAGGACGGTTACCACGGTGTGATTCATGACTGGGGTGAAGTCGTAACAAGGTAGCCGTAGGGGAACCTGCGGCTGGATCACCTCCTTAATCGACGACATCAGCTGCTCCATAAGCTCCCACACGAATTGCTTGATTCATTGAAGAAGACGATAAGAAGCAGCCCTGAGGGGTTGTAGCTTGGTTGGTTAGAGCGCACCCCATGCTTTGTGGTAGAGAGCAGGGTGAGGTCGGCCTTATAGCTCGAAATTGGGTCTGTAGCTCAGTTGGTTAGAGCGCACCCCTGATAAGGGTGAGGTCGGCAGTTCGAATCTGCCCAGACCCACCAATTTTGTGTGGGAAACGCCTGTAGAAATACGGGGCCATAGCTCAGCTGGGAGAGCGCCTGCCTTGCACGCAGGAGGTCAACGGTTCGATCCCGTTTGGCTCCACCACTAACTGCTTCTGTTTGTTGAAAGCTTAGAAATGAGCATTCCACCAAGACGGTGATGAATGTTGATTTCTAGTCTTTGATTAGATCGTTCTTTAAAAATTTGGGTATGTGATAGAAAGATAGACTGGGCGTTACTTTCACTGGTAACGGATCAGGCTAAGGTAAAATTTGTGAGTTGCTCTTTATGAGCAAGAATCGAATTTTCGGCGAATGTCGTCTTCACAGTATAACCAGATTGCTTGGGGTTATATGGTCAAGTGAAGAAGCGCATACGGTGGATGCCTTGGCAGTCAGAGGCGATGAAAGACGTGGTAGCCTGCGAAAAGCTTCGGGGAGTCGGCAAACAGACTTTGATCCGGAGATGTCTGAATGGGGGAACCCAGCCATCATAAGATGGTTATCTTAAGCTGAATACATAGGCTTAAGAGGCGAACCAGGGGAACTGAAACATCTAAGTACCCTGAGGAAAAGAAATCAACCGAGATTCCCTTAGTAGTGGCGAGCGAACGGGGACTAGCCCTTAAGTGGCTTTGAGATTAGCGGAACGTTCTGGAAAGTACGGCCATAGTGGGTGATAGCCCTGTACGCGAAAATCTCTTAGTCATGAAATCGAGTAGGACGGAGCACGAGAAACTTTGTCTGAATATGGGGGGACCATCCTCCAAGGCTAAATACTACTGACTGACCGATAGTGAACTAGTACCGTGAGGGAAAGGCGAAAAGAACCCCGGAGAGGGGAGTGAAATAGATCCTGAAACCGTATGCGTACAAGCAGTGGGAGCCCACTTTGTTGGGTGACTGCGTACCTTTTGTATAATGGGTCAGCGACTTATTTTCAGTGGCGAGCTTAACCGAATAGGGGAGGCGTAGCGAAAGCGAGTCTTAATAGGGCGTCTAGTCGCTGGGAATAGACCCGAAACCGGGCGATCTATCCATGGGCAGGTTGAAGGTTGGGTAACACTAACTGGAGGACCGAACCGACTACCGTTGAAAAGTTAGCGGATGACCTGTGGATCGGAGTGAAAGGCTAATCAAGCTCGGAGATAGCTGGTTCTCCTCGAAAGCTATTTAGGTAGCGCCTCATGTATCACTGTAGGGGGTAGAGCACTGTTTCGGCTAGGGGGTCATCCCGACTTACCAAACCGATGCAAACTCCGAATACCTACAAGTGCCGAGCATGGGAGACACACGGCGGGTGCTAACGTCCGTCGTGAAAAGGGAAACAACCCAGACCGTCAGCTAAGGTCCCAAAGTTATGGTTAAGTGGGAAACGATGTGGGAAGGCTTAGACAGCTAGGAGGTTGGCTTAGAAGCAGCCACCCTTTAAAGAAAGCGTAATAGCTCACTAGTCGAGTCGGCCTGCGCGGAAGATGTAACGGGGCTCAAACCATACACCGAAGCTACGGGTATCACTTAGGTGATGCGGTAGAGGAGCGTTCTGTAAGCCTGTGAAGGTGAGTTGAGAAGCTTGCTGGAGGTATCAGAAGTGCGAATGCTGACATGAGTAACGACAATGGGTGTGAAAAACACCCACGCCGAAAGACCAAGGTTTCCTGCGCAACGTTAATCGACGCAGGGTTAGTCGGTCCCTAAGGCGAGGCTGAAAAGCGTAGTCGATGGAAAACAGGTTAATATTCCTGTACTTCTGGTTATTGCGATGGAGGGACGGAGAAGGCTAGGCCAGCTTGGCGTTGGTTGTCCAAGTTTAAGGTGGTAGGCTGGACTCTTAGGTAAATCCGGGAGTCTAAGGCCGAGAGCTGATGACGAGTTACCCTTTGGGTGACGAAGTGGTTGATGCCATGCTTCCAAGAAAAGCTTCTAAGCTTCAGGTAACCAGGAACCGTACCCCAAACCGACACAGGTGGTTGGGTAGAGAATACCAAGGCGCTTGAGAGAACTCGGGTGAAGGAACTAGGCAAAATGGCACCGTAACTTCGGGAGAAGGTGCGCCGGTGAGGGTGAAGCATTTACTGCGTAAGCCCATGCCGGTCGAAGATACCAGGCCGCTGCGACTGTTTATTAAAAACACAGCACTCTGCAAACACGAAAGTGGACGTATAGGGTGTGACGCCTGCCCGGTGCCGGAAGGTTAATTGATGGGGTTAGCTAACGCGAAGCTCTTGATCGAAGCCCCGGTAAACGGCGGCCGTAACTATAACGGTCCTAAGGTAGCGAAATTCCTTGTCGGGTAAGTTCCGACCTGCACGAATGGCGTAACGATGGCGGCGCTGTCTCCACCCGAGACTCAGTGAAATTGAAATCGCTGTGAAGATGCAGTGTATCCGCGGCTAGACGGAAAGACCCCGTGAACCTTTACTATAGCTTTGCACTGGACTTTGAATTTGCTTGTGTAGGATAGGTGGGAGGCTTTGAAGCGTGGACGCCAGTTCGCGTGGAGCCAACCTTGAAATACCACCCTGGCAACTTTGAGGTTCTAACTCAGGTCCGTTATCCGGATCGAGGACAGTGTATGGTGGGTAGTTTGACTGGGGCGGTCTCCTCCTAAAGAGTAACGGAGGAGTACGAAGGTGCGCTCAGACCGGTCGGAAATCGGTCGTAGAGTATAAAGGCAAAAGCGCGCTTGACTGCGAGACAGACACGTCGAGCAGGTACGAAAGTAGGTCTTAGTGATCCGGTGGTTCTGTATGGAAGGGCCATCGCTCAACGGATAAAAGGTACTCCGGGGATAACAGGCTGATACCGCCCAAGAGTTCATATCGACGGCGGTGTTTGGCACCTCGATGTCGGCTCATCACATCCTGGGGCTGAAGCCGGTCCCAAGGGTATGGCTGTTCGCCATTTAAAGTGGTACGCGAGCTGGGTTTAGAACGTCGTGAGACAGTTCGGTCCCTATCTGCCGTGGACGTTTGAGATTTGAGAGGGGCTGCTCCTAGTACGAGAGGACCGGAGTGGACGAACCTCTGGTGTTCCGGTTGTCACGCCAGTGGCATTGCCGGGTAGCTATGTTCGGAATAGATAACCGCTGAAAGCATCTAAGCGGGAAACTAGCCTCAAGATGAGATCTCACTGGGACCTTGAGTCCCCTGAAGGGCCGTCGAAGACTACGACGTTGATAGGTTGGGTGTGTAAGCGCTGTGAGGCGTTGAGCTAACCAATACTAATTGCCCGTGAGGCTTGACCATATAACACCCAAGCAATTTGCGTCGAAAGGCCAGATTGCGGTGTGTGAAGACGAAACGAACCGAAAGTTCGAGATACTCACAAAACACCAAACTATCGCATACCCATTCGCTGGAGCGTGAACCTGCAAAGGCCCACGACCTGGCTACCGAATTTCTTGACGACCATAGAGCATTGGAACCACCTGATCCCATCCCGAACTCAGCAGTGAAACGATGCATCGCCGATGGTAGTGTGGGGTTTCCCCATGTGAGAGTAGGTCATCGTCAAGATTAAATTCCGAAACCCCTATCTGCGTATGCAGGTAGGGGTTTTGTTTTAGTATAAGTCACCAATTTTGCTGGCACGTTACGCTGTAACGGGCTGGTCACAGAATTTCTTGACGACCATAGAGCATTGGAACCACCTGATCCCATCCCGAACTCAGCAGTGAAACGATGCATCGCCGATGGTAGTGTGGGGTTTCCCCATGCGAGAGTAGGTCATCGTCAAGATTGAATTCCGAAACCCCTGTCTGCTAACGCAGACAGGGGTTTTGTCGTTCTGGGCTGGCTAAAAGCTCAGTGGCGCCATAGTCGAACATCAAGACATCCAGAGAGATGTTATCTACCGAACCATCGTTGAAGCTGCGTAACACGTACTCATAGCGGTGGGTTGCGCCCGTACGAATAACCGTTCTTACAAAAAGGCTGATGAGCGCTCTGGCACGCCGTTCGGCGGGTATCTGACAGGAATGCCGACCATTTCGTACAAACCCCTAAGTTTTCTCCGGTTTGTGCCGACAGACTGATGAGACATGCGTGCACCAACGTAGAGCGGCCCCAGAGCACTGGCTGCGCTGTTACATGGAATGTTGCACTCCGTAACGCATCCCCACTTTTTGCATAAGAAGTCGCATGAAATGAATCTCAAATTCAGTCATAAAATCCTGCTGGCCGCCTCCGGCGTCGTGGTGCTGGCTTTTGCGTTGTTCACTTTGTACAACGACTATCTGCAGCGAAATACCATCCGTGAAAGCCTTGAATCGAGCGTCCAGCAAGCTGGCGATCTGACCGCCAGCAGCGTGCAGAACTGGATGAGCGGCCGTGTGCTGGTGTTGGAAAACCTCGCGCAGAATGTTGCACATCAAGGCGCCAATGCCGACCTCCCGGGGCTTGTCAATCAACCGACCCTCACCTCGAACTTCCAGTTCACCTACGTGGGCCAGGCCAACGGCGTGTTCACTCAGCGCCCGGACGCGAAGATGCCTGACGGTTACGATCCGCGTCAGCGTCCCTGGTACAAACAAGCGATGGCTGCCGACAAAACCATGCTGACCCCGCCTTACATGGCTGCCGTCGGTGGCCTGGTGGTGACCATCGCCCTGCCGGTGAAAAAGAACGGCGAGTTGCTCGGCGTGGTCGGTGGTGACCTGAGCCTGGAAACACTGGTGAAGATCATCAACTCGGTGGACTTCGGTGGCATCGGCCACGCGTTCCTGGTCAGCGCCGACGGTCAGGTGATCGTCAGCCCGGACAAAGACCAGGTGATGAAAAACCTGAAGGACATCTACCCGAACGCCGGCGTGCGCATCGAGAAGGGCAATCAAGAAGTCACCCTGAACAAGCAGGACCGTATCCTTTCGTTCACGCCGGTCAGTGGTCTGCCGAATGCCGAGTGGTACATCGGTCTGTCGATCGACAAGGACAAGGCCTACGCGCCACTCAGCCAATTCCGCACTTCTGCGCTGATCGCGATGTTTATCGCCGTGACGGCCATTGCGGTGCTGCTGAGCCTGCTGATCAATGTATTGATGCGTCCACTGACCACCATGGGCCGTGCGATGCAGGACATTGCCCAAGGTGAGGGCGACCTGACCCGTCGCCTGGCCGTGGAAAGTAAAGACGAGTTCGGTGAGCTGGGCGGTTCGTTCAACCAGTTCGTGGAGCGAATTCACGCGTCGATTTCCGAAGTGTCATCGGCAACCCGTCAGGTTCACGACCTGTCGCAACGGGTGATGGCCTCGTCCAACGCCTCGATCGTCGGCTCCGACGAGCAAAGCGCCCGCACCAACAGCGTAGCCGCGGCGATTAATCAATTGGGCGCCGCCACCCAGGAAATCGCCCGCAATGCCGCCGATGCTTCCCAGCACGCCAGCGGTGCGAGCGAGCAGGCCGATGACGGTCGGCAGGTGGTGGAGAAAACCATTCTGGCGATGACCGAGTTGTCGCAGAAAATCAGCCTGTCCTGCACTCAGATCGAAACCCTGAACGCCAGCACCGACAACATCGGGCACATTCTGGATGTGATCAAAGGCATCTCCCAGCAAACCAACTTGCTCGCGCTCAACGCAGCCATCGAAGCGGCCCGTGCCGGTGAAGCCGGTCGTGGTTTCGCGGTGGTGGCGGACGAAGTGCGTAACCTCGCTCACCGTACTCAGGAATCAGCGGAGGAGATCCACAAGATGATCACCTCGCTGCAGATCGGCTCTCGCGAAGCGGTGACGACTATGAACGCCAGTCAGGCCTCCAGCGAACAGAGCGTCGAAGTGGCGAACCAGGCTGGCTTGCGATTAGTCAGCGTGACCCAGCGCATCGGCGAAATCGACGGTATGAACCAGTCGGTGGCCGCGGCGACCGAAGAGCAGACGGCGGTCGTGGAAACCCTCAACGTCGACGTTAACCAGATCAACTTGCTGAATCAGCAGAGCGTGGCCAACCTCAATGAAACGTTGAAGGATTGCGATGCGTTGTCCCTGCAGGCGAATCGGTTGAAGCAATTGGTTGATAGCTTCAAAATCTGATCAAACGATGTAAAAGAAGCCCGCTGTGGAGTGATCCGCAGCGGGCTTTCTTATGCCTTACACAAACAGTGTCAGCACATTGTTCATTGCATCATCGGCAAAGCCCTGAACGAAGTCCTTGAACCCCGGCAACGCCTCGGCACCGCCCTGTGCGGGTTCGGCGATGATGGTCCAGGTCGCCCGCGACTTACCCGCATCCAGCGGATGGACACTCATCGCCGCCCACAAGTTGGCCACGCCCAGGGTGTTGTAGATCGTGGTCCACGTCATGTTCAATGCCTGGTCATCCCGCGAGTTGAGTTGCTCGACCACCAGGTTGCCGTCCTTGAAGAATTTCTTGCGCAGGGACGACACGCCTTCACCAGTCATTTCGATGTGCGACAGCGCCGGAATGAATTGATCGAAGCCGGCAAAGTTACCGACCACTGCCCAGACTTTCTCGGCATCGGCCGGCACTTCCACCGAGGACACCACGTGGCAGCCTTGAGGATTTTTGATCAGGGTATCGGGTTGCAGAGTGCTCATGGTCTTGCTCCATTCTTGGGGTTGGATTGAATCAGATGAAATTGATTTCTTTGAGGTAGTCGCAGCCGCGACGCAGCAGCGCCGGGGACTTTTGCGGGTAGTGCGCGCCCATCTGCCGGACGCCGGCCTGGGCGTTGTCGTGGCCGATCATTGAGATGTCGCCGATGTCTTCTTCGAAACCGTTGAGGTAAAAACCGAGCACGCCGAACAATGCGTTGTCGCTGTCGACCCGGCCCAATTGCTGCTGCCAGTCGGCGACGCTGACCATGGAAAACTCCCGACCGGCCTCACGAAATGACCCGACGTAGTTGTCCCAGCTCAGAGGCTCGGGGTTGTGCAGGTTGAACACTGCTTTTTCAGGCTGATAACGGCTGGCATGGAAGGCGATGAACCGGGCTAGAAAGTCCACCGGCATCAGGTCGAAATTCAGCGTGAACTCCGGCACCTGGCCGAGCTGTATCGAGCCTTTGAGCATCAGCATCAAGCGATTCTTGTGAGGCTGGCAGACACCCGTGAGGCTGTTGAAACTGATGTTGCCGGGGCGATAAAGATTGACCCGTACGCCACGCTCGCGAGCCCGTTCGAGGATCCGCTCACCGACCCATTTGGACAGGTTGTAGCCGTTCTTGATGTAGATCGGCGGGGTCTGCGCGGCGGGCAATTCCAGCACCCGGCCATCGGCGGCAATCGTGCTGGAGGCCGAGAGCGTAGAGACAAAATTGAAGATCTTTTTGCTGCGCCCTTCACACAACCGAAGGCACTCGAAAATCGGCTCAACGTTATCCCGCGCCAGCGACTCGTAATCGAGTACGTGATTGACGTTGGCGGCGTTGTGCACCAACGCGCCGAATTGCCGATCCAGTCGCTCGTAAACATCCGCTTCGAGCCCCAATGAAGGACGAGTAATGTCCGCCGCGTAAACCCGCACTCGGCTCAGGTCCAGATGCTCCAGACGATTTTCTCGCAACGCATGGGCAAAACGCTCGGCCGCCGATTGCCCACCGCCATCGCGCACCAGGCAGGCGACTTCGCTGGCGCCCCAGGCCAGCAATGCTTCGACGATGTGCACGCCGACAAAGCTGTTGGCGCCGGTAACGATCACCCTGTGCACATCGCCCATGCGGTTGACTGGCAACGGCTGGATATCCAGTTCACGGAAGGCATCGGCCATGGCCTGCGCGCTCAGCACCTCTTCGGTGCTGGAGCCACGCACCAAGGTCGCCAACTTCGCGATGGTCGGCAATTCGATGAAGCGGTTGATCGAGATGCTGCGACCGAACGCTTCCCGCAAGCGCAAAAGCATGCGCGACAGCAGGATCGAGTGACCGCCCAGGTTAAAGAAACTTTCGTCGGTAGAAATATCGCTGGCCGGCAGTTCTAGCAGCTCAGCCCAGATCTCCAACAACAGCGCCTCATCGGCACTGGCGGGCAAACGCCGCAAAGTGTTTTCGGAGACATTCACGGGCATCGCCAGCAGCGCCTTGCGGTCGACTTTGCCGTTGCTGGCGAACGGCATGCTCGGTAGTTCGGTCCACGCTGTGGGCTGCATGTAATCCGGCAAAAACTGCATCGAGTGGGCTTTCAACGCATTGCGAGCGGTGCCGGGTTGATCCTCCTGAGGCTGCGCGAGGAAGGCCAGAATCCGTCGCTGGCTGTCGATGACCACCGCCACCTGGCGGTACAGCTGACTGTCGCGCAAGCAGCGTTCGATCTCTTCCGGCTCGACCCGAAAGCCGCGAATCTTCACCTGATTGTCTCGTCGCCCGCACAGCTCAATGCCGTCGCGGGTCCACTTCGCCATGTCGCCGGTGCGATAAACGCGCAGCATCCGGCCATTCGGCAGGCTCAGGTTCAGATAGCGTTCGGCGGTCTGCTGCGGATTGTTCAGGTAGCCCAGGCATACGCCTGGCCCGACGATGTACAACTCACCGACCGTCTGTTCGGCCACCGGTTCAAAATCCTCATCGAGAATCAGCACCTGACTGTTGGCGATTGGCGCGCCAAGGGTGCGGTTGTTGTCGCCGGGGCGCAGTTGCCGCGCGGTAATCAACACTGTCGCTTCGGTAGGGCCATAGAGGTTGTAGAGGTTGCCCTGACGGCTGAGCTGCTCGATGACGTAGGGTTCGCAGACATCGCCGCCCGTCATCACGTGATCGAGGCATTGCAATTGATCCAGCGGCAGGATGCTCAACAACGCCGGCGGTAGAAAGGCGTGACTCAGTTGTTGATGGCGGATCAGCTCGACCAGTTGCAGCGGATCGCGGCGCTGATCGTCGCTGGGTACGATCAGCTCGGCGCCCTGGAGCAGGGTCGGGAAGATATCGATCAGCGACGAGTCGAAACTCAATGACGAAAACTGCAGCACCCGACTCTGCTCGGTCAGCTGCACGTAGTCGGCGTACCACGCGGTGAAGTGCGCGAGGTTGGCCTGACTGAGCAACACACCTTTGGGATGGCCGGTGGTGCCCGAGGTGTAGAGCGCCATGCACGGCGCGCCTGGATCGGGTCGTTGACGCATTAAGGGTTGATCGAGATCCATGTCACCGATGTCGATGCGGCTGATGTCGATTCCCGGCATTTGCGCCGCGAGCGGATGTTCACCGTCATGCAGCAACAACACGGCCCCGGCGTTTTCCAGGATGTACTGCTGGCGTTGCAGGGGATGGCTCGGCTCCAGCGGCAAATACACCGCGCCGCTGCCGAGAATCGCCAGAATTCCCGCATACAGCGCGCTGCATTTTGGCAGGCAAATCCCGACGACCAACGGCCCTTGATGCCGAGCGAGCAACGGCAGCAATCGCTGCTGGATCGCACGGCTGTGGGCGTGCAAATGCCGATAGCTCAGGGACGTGCCGGCAACGTTCAACGCGGGTCGTTCGGCACACTGGATGAAGCGCTGCTCAAGGCGCTCAATCAGCGGAATTTGGCTGAGCTCCAGCAGCGCGGGTGCAGCCGTGATATTGAGCCGATGGAAAAACGCGAGGCTCTCCAAATAGAGCAGGTTTTCCACGAGCCCGAAGTGAGGGGGAGCCGCAGAGTCGGCCAGCAGAAAATAGTCGGCATCGCGAGAGTAACGGCTGACCAGCAGCGCCACGTGATTGACCAGTTCCTCCACTGCCCGCAGGCGCAATGCCTCGCCGTTACCCGAAGGTTCGTCGGTGATCGACACGCGAGTGAACAGCGTCAAACCGTACGTGCACAGCAAGTCCAGCGGCGGCAGGCCAGAAACTCCAGGCTCACCGATACCCATTTTCAGCGTCAGTCGCGGCGCATCGCCGAGCTCTTGAACAGGCAGGCTGGCGTCGTCGATCAGCAAATCAGCGTTACCCAACGGCAGCTTGTCGACGGCAGTCAGGCGCACCAGCGAATGACCGTGTTGTTCAAGTTCCAGCGCCAGGTCGGTCAGGGCCTGGCTTTGTCCAATGAGCAGAATGTCGAGACGTCTCATGATGTGCTCCTCGTTAAACCAGGTAATCGCTGAGGGCGTCTTGCACGCACGGCGAGTCGAGCAGCGAACTGCTGCGGAAAAACCGCACGATGTTGGCGACCAGCGGGTGATGGCGATTGATCGGGAAGGCCAGCCCCGACACTTCGCTCTTGAGTGCGTGGCGCGCGGCATCGCTGATCTTCAAGGACTCGATCAGCCGGAAGTCGAACGACTTCTGGATGTCGTTGGTCAGGTAATGGCCGATGAATATCGGCAGGATTTGTGCGATGCATCGGCGGTCGTCTTCGCTCGCGGTGTGCCAGTAGATGCGCACCAACCGCGCCCAGAACCCGGAGTGGCGACCTTCGTCGAGCAGGTGATCGGCCATCAGGCCCTTGATCGACTGCTTGACCGTGTCGTCCTTGGCAAACGCCGCGACATCGCCGGTCACGGTGTTCTCGGCAATGGCCACACAGATCAATTCCACGGCGCTGCGCAGGTGATCCGGGGCGAGCGACACGGCCGCTGGAATGGCTCGGCTGAGTTCGATTTCATCCGGCAGGTTGATGGGCGTGATGCCGGTCATGGCGACGGTCTGTTGCATGAAGTCCATCGCCACCAGCGCGTGGTAATCCTCGTCCACCACCACGGTCATGGCGTCGTAGCGGCAGGCGAACGGGAAGGCCACGGCGAAGCGATTTTTGGCGATGCTGCGGGCAGTCTTGTCGACGATTTCGGTTTCGAAAATCACCACGTCGTTGATGAATTTGTAGAGCGTCTGCACCAGTGCAAAGTCGCGCTGTTCCGGGCATTCGCGCAGGAAGGTTTCGCTCAGCACCAACGGTTGGCGGCTCAACGGGTAGATCAGCTTGTCGTCGTTCTCCAGCACGCGCCGGGGGCGGGTACGAATGGTCGCGCGGCTTTCCCAGGCATCGGCGAAGGATTGGTAGTCGGCGGCGTTCATGCGATCACCTCAGGCAGAGGTTCGCTCATGCTCAGACGCAGGCCGTCCCACAAGGCGATGCGGCTTTCCACGGCGGCGATGGCGCTGGCATAGACGTCTTCTTC
Source organism: Pseudomonas sp. HLT2-19-2 (assembly GCF_054898005.1). Lineage (NCBI taxonomy): Bacteria > Pseudomonadati > Pseudomonadota > Gammaproteobacteria > Pseudomonadales > Pseudomonadaceae > Pseudomonas > Pseudomonas sp. HLT2-19-2. Next base: position 404,747 of record NZ_CM142712.1, read on the forward strand.
GCGCTGCGGATCGCCATCGACCAGCCGGGCGAGAAGTTTTTCCGCCGCCGGGCCATGGTCTTCGGAGTCGACTTCGATGTGGCGCTCAAGGTAGTAGCGAAAGGTCGGCGCTTGATCGAGGCCAATGCCCCAATCATCGAGAATCCGTTGGAACATCTGCGGAATCACACTTTCCCGGCCATGCAGGAACACCGCCGCAACGCTATGGCCAGGCGCATGCAGCGCGGTGTGCAAGGTGTGGCGCACGAACCGGGCGGCGGCCGGGTCGACGTCCACACTTTGCAGCGCCACGTCATAGCTCACCCCTTCCTTTTGCAGTGTCACGAAGCGCTCGACCGCGACCGTGCTGGCACCGACTTCGCGCATCGCATCCAGGTACAACTCGAAATGACTGTAGTGACCGTGAGCCGGACGATCATCGGACTCTTCACCCAGCACGATCTCGTTGATCAAGCGCGCTGCCTGCGGATCTCGCGGTGGCAGCCAGGGCAGCTGAACGCAGGTCAGTTCCTGCTGCAGGCGTTTGGTCAGTGACATGAAATCCCAGACTGCAAACACATGGGTTTCCATGAAGCGTTGAAGTACCGACAGCGAATGTATTTCGGAGAAGATCGGGTGCGCACTAAGTTCTGCTTTCTTCTGATTGAGGCGATCTTTATTTGTTTTCATGAGTGAGCCTATAAGAAGTGATCTGACATGCCGTTGAGGGTGCTGTGATCAATAAGTGACTGACGGTTTAAGTTTTCTATGGGCGAGCGAATGCCTGAAGCTAATTGATCTATGTGCGTTTAAAGTAAGTTGCCAGGTAAGGTTTGCTGCCTGTATTCAAGGGCGGCGGAGGAAAACTTATACACGAATAAAGTTTCTGGCAAGTTTTTTTTAATTAATTAAAAGTTCATGTTTGTTCGGCGCGAGAAGTTTCAATAAGACTTTTGTTTTAAGTTTTATTTTGGCGTAGTTACTCCTTCCGACTGATAAGGGTCAGAATATAAATAAGAGTGAATGCCTCACTCGAAGCAACTTTCTACTTGAATCGCTGAAGTGATCTGAGGGGGCGGAAGTTGACTGGGATCAACGCCGGTTCTTCCTTTCCCGTGGCAAGACTCCTTCCGTAGGTTCTTGGTGCGGGGACTGCTCCGCTCGCGCGATGCGTCGCCCGTTCATTATTCGTTGACCGGCCAAGAGTGAGCGTAATTCAAGGCAGCCGCTATCACCGACGCGTTATCTACTCGGGGTCAATATTGAATCTTCAGAGGGGTAAATCGAGGGCAGGGCTTTGGAGAGGGGCGCAGCGCAGTCGCGACAAGCGAAAACGAGCAGTTCGATCTGCTCGCTCAGGCTTGCCGTCGTTTTTTACCGGGAGGTTTTTTTGTTCAGTGCTTCAGGGCTGTTGAGGTAGCGTGTGATGACCTCGACGCCCCGATTGAGGTGTTGTTCGAGTATCTTCACCGAGCCTTCGACGTCCCGGTCTTCGACGGCTCGCAAAAGCGCCCGGTGATCTTCCTGGGACAGTTTGCCCAGGCCCATGGCTTCCAGGTTGAAGCGCAGGAAGCGCTCCTCTTCGTTCAATCCGTCTTCCACCAACCTCAACAGCCGCTGGTTCGGCGTCTTTCCGTACAGCGACATGTGGAAGAGCCGGTTGAGCCGGCCGATCTCTGTGTAGTTGTGTTCCGTTTCCATGTCGTCGATATGACGGGCAGCCTGTTCGAAGTCTTCCTTCTCAAGCAGTGGAATCGATAGGCGCAGCGTTTCGGATTCCAGCAGGATCCGCAGTGCATAGGTTTCCACGGCATCGCCCTGAACCAGCGGTGCGACCACGGCACCTTTATGGGCGACTACGTTAAGCAGCGCCTGGGCTTCGAGCTGGCGCAAGGCTTCGCGCACCGGCATGCGGCTGACACCGAAAAGATCGGCCAAATCTTGCTGACGCAGGGCGGTGCCGCAGGGAATGCGACCGTCGAGAATGGCCGAACGCAGGGTTTCTTCGATCACCGAGCGTGCCAGATGAGCCGGTATCGGCCCGTTGACCTTGATGCTGTTCAGAGGATTGGGCTTCTGTGTCACAACTACGCACCCTGATTGACTGAAATAAATTTGGATCCAAAGGACACTAGTGACTGCCTGACAGGTTGTCAAACGTACACAAGGTCGCAGCCTGTGGTGGCCACGATGTTTTTAATGACACCTGCCATACAAAGTTTAGCGCGCTACCAGTGATCTCACCGTGCCATTGTTTTTTACCGAGCTAACCTGCACCATCAAACGCTTTCCCACCTGCCTGACCTGGATGCCTCGCATTGGCGGTACGTTTCGCGATCCCTCGGACTTTGCGCTGGCTGTGCTGCGGGTTGCTGCTGGCCGGCGTTATGCTGGGCGGGCTGCATGCCGATTGGGATTTTTCGCTGATCAGCCGTCGCGCGCAGGCATTGTACGGGCCGTTGGGCGAAGGGCAGCAACGGATTGATGCCTGGCAGCACTTATTGTCTACGCAAAAGCAGGTCAACGAGCTCGAACAGCTTAAAGTGGTCAACCAATTTTTCAACAAGCAGATGCGCTATGAGGAAGACATCGACCTGTGGCACGAGGTCGATTATTGGGAAACGCCCATCGAGGCCCTGTGGAAGGGCGCCGGCGATTGCGAAGATTACGCGATCGCCAAGTATTTCAGCCTGCGCCATCTCGGCGTTTCCAGTGACAAGCTGCGCATTACGTACGTCAAGGCTTTGCGCCTGAATCGGGCGCACATGGTGTTGACCTACTACTCAAGCGCCGAGGCCATGCCGCTGGTACTCGACAGCTTGATCGACGTGATCAAACCGGCCAGCCAACGAACCGATTTGCTGCCGGTCTACTCTTTTAATGCCGAAGGGTTGTGGTTGCCGGGCGCCAAGGGCAACAAGAAAGTCGGTGACACCAAACGCCTGTCTCGTTGGCAGGATGTGCTGAAAAAAATGCAGGCCGAAGGTTTCCCGGTCGAGACGACTAACTAGGAGCACGCGCTCAGATGTCTTTGTTCAAACAGCTGTTGATCGCTATCTGTCTGTTCCTGGTGATCGCCTTCACCGGTAGCTTCGTGGTCAGCCTGGAAAGCTCGCGCACCCAGTACGTCAACCAGTTGCGCTCCCACGCCCAGGATGCCGCGACCGCATTGGCGCTGTCCCTGACGCCGAACATCGACGACCCGGCGATGGTCGAGTTGCTGGTCAGTTCAATCTTCGACAGCGGTTACTACGCGAGCATCCGCGTGGTCGACCTCAAGACTGATCAGACCATCGTCGAGCGCAGCGGCATTCCAGCGGTGAACAACGTGCCGGACTGGTTTGTCAAAATGATCGGGTTGGAAGCGGCCGGTGGTGATGCCCTCGTCAGCCGTGGCTGGGAGCAGGCGGCGCGGGTCGAGGTGGTCAGCCATCCGATGTTCGCGTTGGCAAAACTCTGGCAAAGCGCGCTGGGCAGTCTTGGTTGGTTGCTGATCTGCGGTGCGGTGAGCGCGGTGCTGGGCGCGCTGTTGTTGCGCCGGCAACTGAAGCCGCTGGATTACATGGTCAAGCAATCCCACGCCATCGCTCGCCGCGAATTCCTCAGCCTGCCGGAACTGCCGCGCACACCCGAACTGCGCCGCGTGGTGCAGGCTATGAATCAAATGGTCGAGAAGCTCAAGGCGTTGTTTCAGGAGCAGGCCGTGCGTAGTGAAAAACTGCGCGTCGAATCCTATCAGGACAACCTGACAGGCCTGGCTAATCGTCGCTATTTCGAAATGCAGTTGAACGCCCGGGTGAGCAATCCGGAGCAGGCGAGTTCCGGTTATTTGCTGTTGTTGCGGGTCAAGGACCTGGCCGGGTTGAACCAGCGGTTGGGCGGTCAACGCACCGACCAATTGTTGATAGCGGTGGGTGAGCAGCTGTCCCGAGAGTGCGCCAAATACCCGGAAACCCTGAACCTCGTGACGCGGATTCGCGGCGGCGAGTTCGCCGTGCTGGCACCGGGGCTGGTGCGCGAAGAAGCGCTGCAACTGGCGCAGAACCTCGACAGTGCGCTGGCGAGTCTGCATGCGACGGGCGCCACCGATGTCGCCTCGGTGGCCTCGATCGGGCTGGCGCCGTTTGTTTATGGTGACTTGCCGCAAGCCGTGCTTGGGCTGGGCGATCAGGCGTTGGCTCAGGCGGAAAGCCAGGGAGAACCGAGCTGGGCGTGCCTCGATCACAGCGCCTCGGCCAGCGTCGGTGATGACCATCATGCCTGGCACAACTTGCTGGATCAGGCGTTGGATCAGAAGCGTTTCGAACTGTATTTCCAACCGGTCGTTGCCGCCCAGGACACGCAGTTGGTGCTGCATTACAAGGTGCTGTCGCGTCTGATCGACGACGAGGGCCAGACCATTCCCGCCGGGCGCTTCCTGCCGTGGCTCGAGCGCTTTGGCTGGACCGCGCGGTTGGACCGGCTGATGTTGGAGCTGGTGCTTGAGCAGATGGCCGACCATGAAGAGTCGCTGGCGCTGAACCTGTCTTCATCGACGTTGGCCGACCCGCAGGCGTTGAATAAAGTATTTGAAAGACTGCGCCAGCATTCGAATCTCGGAGAGCGATTGACCCTGGAAATCGGCGAGGAGCAGCTGCCGGATCAAGCCATGCTGGAAGAGCTGACGCGACGTCTGCACGAACTCGGGTTCTCCCTGAGCCTGCAACGCTTTGGCGGGCGCTTCAGCATGATCGGCAACTTGGCGCGGCTTGGGTTGGCGTACCTGAAGATCGACGGCAGTTATATCCGGGCGATTGATCAGGAGAGTGACAAGCGATTGTTCATCGAGGCGATTCAGCGGGCGGCGCACAGCATTGATCTGCCGTTGATTGCCGAGCGGGTCGAGACGGAAGGGGAGTTGATGGTGATTCGTGAGATGGGGTTGTATGGGGTTCAGGGGCAGTTGTTTGGTGAGCCGAAGCCTTGGGGGTAACTCACTGATCATTCCCACGCTCTGCGTGGCAATGCAGCCCGTGACGCTCCGCGTCACATCGGTGCCAGGCGCAACGTCGGCGGGGGGCAGGTCCTAGGAGATTTCCTTCAAGTTGTAGCGGTGTTGCTGAACTTGTTTCGGCCAATTGCGAGGTCTAGTCTGGCTTTGTCACTGAATAATCGGTGACACGGACGTGCAAGTCCGGGTAAAAGACGACGCGCAACGCCATTGGTTACTTGGCGAGCAACTCATGCTCGCAGTGCCTGTTTTATGGTGGCTGTGCGCGGGAGATCTTTCTTTCGAGAATTATCTGCCGGGGTCCGTCTGCCCGGTCTTGCACACTCGCGCACAGCTGCCACCCTATTCGCGTGCAAGCGAACGGTAGTAGCTCCCAATACACAGATGGAGATACAACATGTTCAAAGTAACGCCGAATCCGCCCGAACCCCGCAAAGGCTATCTCTTTACCGTCTCCCCCGACATCGGCACCGAAGCCCTTCTAGCCAACGCCTCCGAAGACCTGCTTTCCATCAGCGCCATCGCCGTCGACCTGGCCGACGACGTAGAAGGCTCACGCCGTTGCATCGCGCTGGCGATTAGCCGAATGGCCGATGGGGTTCATTTAATGGTGGAGCGGGCGCTGGATCACCTTGAGTCGCCAGAGTTGGCGCCGGATCCGGTCAAAGTTTAGCGCACATTGATCGTTCCCACGCTCTGCGTGGGAATGCAGCCCGTGACGCTCTGCGTCACAACAGTGTCAGGCGCAACACCAGCGGTGAGGCCGGAACGCGGAGCGTCCCTTGAGGCATTCCTTTGCTGCGCGTGGGAACGATCAGCGTCTGGAGTTAGATCAACCCCGTCTCGTCATCATCGATCAAATGGCTCAACCCACCCAGCGCTTCACGGGCGTGTGACCGGTCCATCAGCTTGGCCTGGGCGGCGGCCGGCAGGTCGGTGACGCGGATCACGCCTTTACTGGTTAACACTTGAATCAAGTCGTCGAGTACCCGGATCATTTCCAGGTCGCTCTGCTTGAGCTGTTTGAGGCTGGTTTCCACTACCTCGTTGGCGTACCAGTCCTGGATTTCATGGTGGTCGGCCGGCAGCGTTTCCGTGGCCTCGGCGTAGGCCGCAGCTTCCACGCGCACTAACTGACCTTGCGCATCGCGTTGCACGTAGAACATTGAGCATCCCTCGGAAATGGACCAGCGTCATGCTGTCAGCAGCATAGGCCAACTGAACGCGAGTATGCGGTGCGGCGACGAAATCGTCACCGGTTTGATGGGCGCAAACGTGACGGCCGCCCCATAAGGGCGGCCGTTTTTCGTTGGATCAGCTGTTGTTGTGATCGATCTTGATGGTTGGGTCACTGCCGGCAATCAACGAGTGAATGTTGGCGGTGGACCAGTTGTTGCCTTCCAGTTTGATCGTCGCATCCGGTGCAGCGGCTGCGGCGTCAGCACCGTTGAACTTGCCAGCGGAGCTGACTTGCAGGGACGAAACGCCGTCCACGGTGGTGATCTTCAGGAAGTTGTCGATGGTACTGCCGGTTTCGCCTTGCAGCAGATCGCGCAAGTCGATGCGATCACCTTCACTGGCCTTGAAGTCCTTGATCACGTCGCTGCCGGTGTCGCCAGCCTTCCACACGAAGGTGTCGACGCCCGAACCGCCGATCAGAATATCGTTGCCCTGACCGCCCATCAGCGAATCGTTACCCGAGCCACCGAGCAGGATGTCATTGCCCTTGCCGGCGTCGAGGAGGTCGTTGCCACCCTGGCCGAAGAGAATGTCATTGCCGGCACCGCCCAGCAGCGCGTCATTACCGTCATGCGCCCCGGACACATCGAACGCGGTGTAGTGCTCGGTGATGAACTGGTGCACGTTGCTGGTGGTGACTTTGCTGACGTCCACGCCGGTTTGCTGGGCGACAAACGCCTGCATGGCCTGATAACCCTCGCCGGCGACGCCGTTGAAGCTCACCAGGTCGCCGAACAGGATGTCGTTGCCGTCGCCGCCATTGACCGTGTCCGCGCCTGGCATCGTTGCTTCGGTGTGACCGATGATTGAGTTGGCCAAGTCTTTCGGGTCGATGTTGGTTTGCGGTGTTTTATCCGAGTCGTACGGTTTCAGATCGCCAAGGGTGACGTCCTTGTTTATGCCGATGGCTTCTACCGTCGACACCTTGCTCAGCAGCGCGAAGCTGTCGGTGGAGTTGTCGATGGCGCTGGAGTCGGTGCTGCTGCCGTTGCCACCGCGGGACGAGAACTCATACGTACCATCGCCTTGGGCGTGCAGTGTGCCGAAATCTTTACTTGACCAGCTGTCGCCGGACTTGGTCCAGACTGTGACGTTGCCCGAAGCGGTGATATCGATCTGGTGGTTGCTGTCCGGGTACAGGCTGATCGCTTTGCCCAACTGGTAGTTGCTGGTGGTGATTACGCTGTCGAGTTTGGCGCCGTTATACAGATTCGGGTTGGTCGATTCATCACTCTGGTAGTAAGTCGGTTTGCCGTCGGTGATGAAGTACGTGAGGTTCGTCGCGCCCTTGTTGGCAACGGCATCGGCGCTCTGGAACCAGTTGGCCGTGGTTTTGAACACGTCCTCGTAGTTGGTACCGCCGCCGGAAGCCATCGAATCAAGTACCGCTTTGAGCAGGATCAGGGCATTCGGATCGTTCAGGTTGACCGACACCGACTTGTTGACCTGGTTATCGAAGTCCGCCAGGAAGATGTTCACCGTCCCCGAGTTGCCGCCCATGCTCTGCTTGAGGGTGTTGAACACCGAAGTTAGCGAGTCCTTGGCGGAGCTGACCGACGACGGGCTCATACTGCCCGAGCTGTCGACCATGAACGCAATGTTGTAGTTGGTGCCCGGAACCACGGTCAGCCCGCCGATGTCGGCGACTATGATGTCGTTGCCGTCAGTGCCGCTGATGGTGTCGTCAGCCGCCGTGGCGGTGGCGGCGTTGTAGACCGCCGGGTAAACCGTGACAGGGATCGTCGCGGTGCTTTGCGCCGAACCGCCGAGCGATTCGGTGGACGTCGAGGTTACGGTCAGATTGAACTGGCCGTTGTAGTACGGCGGCGGAGTGACGGTCAGGGACCCGAGGCTCCAGCCCGTGACGTTGGCTTCGCCAGACGTCGCGCTGGCGGTGAACGTGTGGCCGGCGCCATCGGTCAGCACTGAACCCACCGGGATGCCGCTGATCTTCACGCTCAGGCTTTCGGAGCCGTCGGTGTCAGTCAGGGCCGTCCTGATTGCGGACAGGTGAACGCTGGTGCCTTCTGCGGCTTCATTGAGTTTGTAGCCTTCGTAGTAGCCTTCGCCGCTGGTGCCGTGCAAATCGGACACCGTCACGCCGGAAGCGGCAAGGTCCGCCACGCCGGTGTACAGCGGCACGCCGGCGCTGCTCAGGTCGACCGCGGCACTGCCGTTGACCGACAGGTTGACGTCATAGTTGCCCGGGCCGTTCTGGTTGTGGTGGTAAATGTCCAGCGTGTAGTAGCCGCTGGAGGTCGGGATAAACGAACCGTTCAGCTTGCCGCCCGCGCCCCACGTGATGGCCGCTACGTTCTTGCCGCCGATGGTCACCAAAAGGCTGTCATCGCCGGTGCCGCTGAAGGTGTAAGTCTTGCCCGCTTCGAGGTAGATCAGGCCGGAGGTTTTCGAAGCCGTGCCAGCCGCGACGCTGCCGTCGGACTGCACGTTGGTCACCGTGCCACTGCCGTTCGGTTTACCCGCGCCGTCGATGACGCTTTTCAGCGTGCCCGAAGACGCGCCGTTGCCATCGGTGCCGAGGCCCGACAGGCCGGTCCAGACTTCTTTGATCAGCCCGGTGGATTTGACGCTGTTGTCCGCAACGCTCAGGGAAGGCGCGTCGGCCACTGGCGTGATGTCGATTTTGATCGTGCCGGTGTTGCCCAGCAGCGAGCCGTCGGTAGGCTGGAATTTGATCTGTGCGTAGTCCGCCAGTTTGTTACCCAGGCCGGCGTTGTAGCCGTTGCTGCCGGACTCGTTGGTATCCGGCAGGAAGCGCAACTTGCCAGCGTCGATATCAGCCTTGGTGAACGTCTGGTTGTTCGCTGCATCGGTCCAGGTCTTGCCGTCAGTGGCCAGGAACTGCAATTTGCCTTCGCCCGGCAGTTGAGTGATTTTCACGCCCAGGTTAGCGGCGGCGCTGTCGACATCACTGACGCCGAAAGTCGACCAGCCAAGGGTCAGCGGGGTGTCTTCGGTCCCGGTGACGTTAACCGGTGCGGCGGTCGGTGCATCGTTCACGCCGACTACGTTGACGGTAGTGGTCGCGGTGTTGGAGTAGTTGCTGCCATCAGTCACGGTCACGGTAATGATCCGCGGCACGCTGCTCGGGTTTTCACTACTGTTGGTGAAGCTGATGTTCTTGATCTGCTGCATGTAGTCGGCAAGTGTCGCGTTACCGGACAGGGTCAGCGTGACCGTGCCATTTGTGCTGTTGGCATTGATGGTGATGCCGTTGACGCTGTTGCCCAGGTTCAGCGCATCACCATCCTGACGGTTGGTCAGCACGATGGTCGCGCCGGTCAGCAGGGTGCTGTCCGGGTCGGTGATTTTCAGGTCGGTGTCGCCGATCGATACGCCTTGGCCGGTGGTGCCTTCGGTGAACGTCACGTTGTAGTTGGCACCGGTGGCGCCGCTGGAGTTGTTGACATCCAGATCAAGCACCGGCGGCGCGTCGTTGTCGATGATCGTGGTGCTGACGCTGCCGTTTGACGCACTGATCGCCAGGCTCTCGAAGTTGCCACCGGTGGCGGAGTCGATCTTGACCACGAAGTTTTCAGTGCCTTCGGTGATCCTGTTGTCCAGGGTTGCGACGTTGAAACTCGCGTTGCTGCCGCCCGCCGGGATCTTCACGGTGTACACGCCGGTGAAGTCCGAACCGTCGGCGGCGGTGCCGCTGTAGACGATTTTCAGGGTGACTTCGGTCTGCGCCGGGTTAGTCAGGCTGACGGTGTAGCTGGCGGTCTGGCCTTCGGTCACCGAGGTGCTGCCGGTGATGCTGACTTCAGTCTTGTCGACGGTGTCGGTGACGTTGGTCACGACGGCCGTTTTGTTGGGGACCAGGTTCTCGAAGTTGCCGCCGGTCGCGGTGCTGATGCTCGCCTGAACAGAGCCAGCGTCTTTGTAAACATCGTCCTTCGGCGCATCGACGGTCGCGGTGCCGGTGGTTTTGCCGGCGTCGATGGTGATCACGGCGCCGTTGCTCAACGTCACGGTCACGGGTGTGCCGGCGGCGTTGGTCAGGGTGGCGGTGTAAACGATCGAGCCACCTTCGGCGACCGAGTTGGTAGCGCTCAGCGATAGGTTGGTCGTGTCGGTGGTGTCGGTCACGGTGGTGCTGACCGGCGTTTTGTCCGCGACCAGGTTTTCGTAGTTGCCGCCGCTGACGCCTGTGATTGAGTTGGTCAGCGGAGTGTGACCGTTCAACGCATCGTTGGGTGCGAGGGTCGTTACGGTGCCGGTGGTTTTGCCGACTTCGATCGTGATGTTTTGACCGTTGGCCAAGGTCACGGTGACCGGCGAGTCAGTCACAGGCTGGCCGACCGTCGCGGTGTAGGTGACAGTGCCACCTTCAGCCGCAGTAACGGTGGCGGTCAGTTTGACTGTCGAGGTGTCGATGGTATCGGTGACATTGGTGACCGCAGGCGTGCTGCTGGTGACCAGGTTCTCGAAGTTGCCACCGCTGGCGTTCTTGATGGTCGCTTCGACTTTGCCGGCGTCTTTGTAGACGTCATCGGCAGGTGCCTTGACGGTGACGGAGCCGCTGGTAGCGTTGGCGGCGATGGTGATCACGGCGCCGTTGCTCAACGTCACGGTAACCGGAGTACCGGCAGCGTTGGTCAGGTTCGCGGTGTAAACGATCGAACCGCCTTCAGCAACCGACTCAGTCGCGCTGAGGCTGATTGTCGTGGTGTCGGCAGAATCCGTCACCGAGGTATTCGCAGGCTTGCCGTCGACTTCCAGTTTTTCGAAGTTGCCGCCCTTGGCGTCGTTAATTTTGACGCTCAAGGAACCGCCACCGGCGAGGGCATCGTTTGGCGCGGTGAAGTTCACGCTGGCGCTGCTCGAACCGACCGGAATGGTGATGGTCTGGCCGTTGGACAGGGTCACCACAACCGGCGAACCGGTGACTTCAGCAGACACGGACGCGGTGTAAACCACGATGCCGCCTTCGGCCACAGTGCCGTTGGCGGTCAGGCTGACTGTCGACGTATTGATCGTGTCAGTCACTTCGGTGACCGCAGCTGCCGGGCTGGTGACCAGGTTTTCGAAGTTGCCACCGCTGGCGTTCTTGATGGTCGCTTCGACTTTGCCGGCGTCTTTGTAGACGTCATCGGCAGGTGCCTTGACGGTGACGGAGCCGCTGGTAGCGTTGGCGGCGATGGTGATCACGGCGCCGTTGCTCAACGTCACGGTAACCGGAGTACCGGCAGCGTTGGTCAGGTTCGCGGTGTAAACGATCGAACCGCCTTCAGCAACCGACTCAGTCGCGCTGAGGCTGATTGTCGTGGTGTCGGCAGAATCCGTCACCGAGGTATTCGCAGGCTTGCCGTCAACGTCCAGTTTTTCGAAGTTGCCGCCCTTGGCGTCGTTGATTTTGACGCTCAGCGAACCGCCACCGGCGAGGGCATCGTTTGGCGCGGTGAAGTTCACGCTGGCGCTGCTCGAACCGACCGGAATGGTGATGGTTTGACCGTTGGACAAGGTCACAACGACCGGCGAACCGGTGACTTCAGCAGACACCGACGCGGTGTAAACCACGGTGCCGCCTTCGGCCACAGTGCCGTTGGCGGTCAGGCTGACTGTCGACGTATTGATCGTGTCAGTCACTTCGGTGACCGCAGCTGCCGGGCTGGTGACCAGGTTTTCGAAGTTGCCACCGCTGGCGTTCTTGATGGTCGCTTCGACTTTGCCGGCGTCTTTGTAGACGTCATCGGCAGGTGCCTTGACGGTGACGGAACCGCTGGTAGCGTTGGCGGCGATGGTGATCACGGCGCCGTTGCTCAACGTCACGGTCACGGGTGTGCCGGCGGCGTTGGTCAGGTTCGCGGTGTAAACGATCGAACCGCCTTCAGCAACCGACTCAGTCGCGCTGAGGCTGATTGTCGTGGTGTCGGCAGAATCCGTCACCGAGGTATTCGCAGGCTTGCCGTCAACGTCCAGTTTTTCGAAGTTGCCGCCCTTGGCGTCGTTAATTTTGACGCTCAAGGAACCGCCACCGGCGAGGGCGTCGTTTGGCGCAACAAAGTTCACGCTGGCGCTGCTCGAACCGACCGGAATGGTGATGGTCTGGCCGTTGGACAGGGTCACGACAACCGGCGAGCCGGTGACTTCAGCAGACACCGACGCGGTGTAAACCACGGTGCCGCCTTCGGCCACAGTGCCGTTGGCGGTCAGGCTGACCGTCGACGTATTGATCGTGTCAGTCACTTCGGTGACCGCAGCCGCCGGGTTGGTGATCAGGTTCTCAAAGTTGCCGCCGCTGGCATCTTTGATGGTCGCTTCGACTTTGCCGGCGTCTTTGTAGACGTCATCGGCAGGTGCCTTGACGGTGACGGAGCCGCTGGTAGCGTTGGCGGCGATGGTGATCACGGCGCCGTTGCTCAACGTCACGGTAACCGGAGTACCGGCAGCGTTGGTCAGGTTCGCGGTGTAAACGATCGAACCGCCTTCAGCAACCGACTCAGTCGCGCTGAGGCTGATTGTCGTGGTGTCGGCAGAATCCGTCACCGAGGTATTCGCAGGCTTGCCGTCGACTTCCAGTTTTTCGAAGTTGCCGCCCTTGGCGTCGTTAATTTTGACGCTCAAGGAACCGCCGCCCGCCAAGGCGTCGTTTGGTGCAACAAAGTTCACGCTGGCGCTGCTCGAACCGACCGGAATGGTGATGGTCTGGCCGTTGGACAGGGTCACCACGACCGGCGAACCGGTGACTTCAGCAGACACGGACGCGGTGTAAACCACGGTGCCGCCTTCGGCCACAGTGCCGTTGGCGGTCAGGCTGACTGTCGACGTATTGATCGTGTCAGTCACTTCGGTGACTGCGGCTGCCGGGCTGGTGACCAGGTTCTCGAAGTTGCCGCCGCTGGCGTTCTTGATGGTCGCTTCGACTTTGCCGGCGTCTTTGTAGACGTCATCGGCAGGTGCCTTGACCGTCACCGAGCCGACAGTCGCGCCCGCCGCGATGGTGATCACTGCGCCGTTCGACAGGTTCACGGTAACCGGAGTGCCGGCAGCGTGAGTCAGCGTCGCTGAGTAGACAATCGAACCGCCTTCCGCTACCGAATCCGTAGCGCTCAGGCTCAGGGTGGTGGTGTCTTTAACGTCTGTCACCGACGTGACTGCCGGGGTTTTATTTGCCACCAGGTTTTCGTAGTTGCCACCGGTGGTGCCGTCGATTTTCACGCTCAGGGAACCGCCGCCAGCCAGTGCGTCGTTCGGTGCGGTGAATTTCACGCTGGCGCTGCTGGCGCCGACCGGAATGGTAATGGTCTGGCCGTTGGACAAGGCCACGACAACCGGCGAACCGGTCACTGGCGCGTTGACCGAAGCGGTGTACACCACGGTGCCGCCTTCAGCCACAGTGCTGTTGGCCGTCAGACTGACTGTCGACGTATTGAGGGTGTCGGTCACGTCGGTAACCGCTGGGGTCTTGTCGGCCACCAGGTTTTCGAAGTTGCCGCCGGTGGTCTTGGTGATGCTGGCTTCAACTTTTCCGGCGTCTTTGTAGACGTCATCCTTTGGTGCTGCGAAGTTGACCGAACCGGTAGTGGCACCCTTGGCAATTTGGATCACCGCACCGTTGTTCAACGTTACGGTCATCGCGGTGCCGGCGGCATTGGTCAGGGTCGCGGTGTAGACGATCGAACCACCCTCGGCGACCGAACCGGTGGCGCTCAGGCTCAGGCCAGTGGTGTCGACCGTGTCTTTGACGGTGGTGCTCACTGACGCCTTGCTGATGTCGAGTTTTTCGAAGTTGCCACCGCTGGCACCAGTCATCGTCACGGTGAGCTTGCCGACATCTTTGTAGACGTCATCGCTTGGCGCCGCGATGGTGACCGAACCGCTGGTTTTGCCGGCTTCGATGGTGATGGTCTCGCCGTTGCTCAGCTTGACGGTCACCGGCGTTTGCGCGGCGTTGGTGAGGGTCGCGGTGTAGGTGATGTGCGAGCCTTCAAGTACAGTTTTTTCAGCGCTGAGCGTCAGTTGCGTCTTGTTGATTGTGTCGGCGACGTTGGTCACGGCCGGGGTCGGGCTGGTAACCAGGTTTTCAAAGTTGCCGCCAGCGGCGTCCTTGATGGTGACTTCCAGTTTGCCGGCGTCCTTGTAGACGTCGTCTTTCGGTGCGTCGACTTTCACGGTGCCGGTGGTTTTACCGGCATCGATGGTGATGGTCGCGCCGTTGCTCAACATCACGGTCACTGGGGTGCCGGCCGCATGGGTCAGGGTGGCGGTGTAGGTGATCTGGCCACCTTCTTTGACGTTGCCAGTGGCGCTCAGCGACAGGGTGGTGGTGTCGACGGTGTCGGTCACGCTGGTGCTGACCGGGGTTTTATCGGCGACCAGGTTTTCGAAGTTGCCGCCGCTGGCGTTCTTGATGGTCGCTTCGACTTTGCCGGCGTCTTTGTAGACGTCATCGGCAGGTGCCTTGACGGTGACGGAACCGCTGGTAGCGTTGGCTGCGATGGTGATCACGGCGCCGTTGCTCAACGTCACGGTCACGGGTGTGCCGGCGGCGTTGGTCAGGTTCGCGGTGTAAACGATCGAACCGCCTTCAGCAACCGACTCAGTCGCGCTGAGGCTGATTGTCGTGGTGTCGGCAGAATCCGTCACCGAGGTATTCGCAGGCTTGCCGTCGACTTCCAGTTTTTCGAAGTTGCCGCCCTTGGCGTCGTTGATTTTGACGCTCAAGGAACCGCCGCCCGCCAAGGCGTCGTTTGGCGCAACAAAGTTCACGCTGGCGCTGCTCGAACCGACCGGAATGGTGATGGTTTGACCGTTGGACAAGGTCACAACGACCGGCGAGCCGGTGACTTCAGCAGACACCGACGCGGTGTAAACCACGATGCCGCCTTCGGCCACAGTGCCGTTGGCGGTCAGGCTGACTGTCGACGTATTGATCGTGTCAGTCACTTCGGTGACCGCAGCTGCCGGGCTGGTGACCAGGTTTTCGAAGTTGCCACCGCTGGCGTTCTTGATGGTCGCTTCGACTTTGCCGGCGTCTTTGTAGACGTCATCGGCAGGTGCCTTGACGGTGACGGAGCCGCTGGTAGCGTTGGCGGCGATGGTGATCACGGCGCCGTTGCTCAACGTCACGGTAACCGGAGTACCGGCAGCGTTGGTCAGGTTCGCGGTGTAAACGATCGAACCGCCTTCAGCAACCGACTCAGTCGCGCTGAGGCTGATTGTCGTGGTGTCGGCAGAATCCGTCACCGAGGTATTCGCAGGCTTGCCGTCGACTTCCAGTTTTTCGAAGTTGCCGCCCTTGGCGTCGTTGATTTTGACGCTCAAGGAACCGCCGCCCGCCAAGGCGTCGTTTGGCGCAACAAAGTTCACGCTGGCGCTGCTCGAACCGACCGGAATGGTGATGGTTTGACCGTTGGACAAGGTCACAACGACCGGCGAACCGGTGACTTCAGCAGACACCGACGCGGTGTAAACCACGGTGCCGCCTTCGGCCACAGTGCCGTTGGCGGTCAGGCTGACTGTCGACGTATTGATCGTGTCAGTCACTTCGGTGACCGCAGCTGCCGGGCTGGTGACCAGGTTTTCGAAGTTGCCACCGCTGGCGTTCTTGATGGTCGCTTCGACTTTGCCGGCGTCTTTGTAGACGTCATCGGCAGGTGCCTTGACGGTGACGGAGCCGCTGGTAGCGTTGGCGGCGATGGTGATCACGGCGCCGTTGCTCAACGTCACGGTAACCGGAGTACCGGCAGCGTTGGTCAGGTTCGCGGTGTAAACGATCGAACCGCCTTCAGCAACCGACTCAGTCGCGCTGAGGCTGATTGTCGTGGTGTCGGCAGAATCCGTCACCGAGGTATTCGCAGGCTTGCCGTCGACTTCCAGTTTTTCGAAGTTGCCGCCCTTGGCGTCGTTGATTTTGACGCTCAAGGAACCGCCGCCCGCCAAGGCGTCGTTTGGCGCAACAAAGTTCACGCTGGCGCTGCTCGAACCGACCGGAATGGTGATGGTTTGACCGTTGGACAAGGTCACAACGACCGGCGAGCCGGTGACTTCAGCAGACACCGACGCGGTGTAAACCACGGTGCCGCCTTCGGCCACAGTGCCGTTGGCGGTCAGGCTGACCGTCGACGTATTGATCGTGTCAGTCACTTCGGTGACCGCAGCCGCCGGGTTGGTGATCAGGTTCTCAAAGTTGCCGCCGCTGGCATCTTTGATGGTCGCTTCGACTTTGCCGGCGTCTTTGTAGACGTCATCGGCAGGTGCCTTGACGGTGACGGAGCCGCTGGTAGCGTTGGCGGCGATGGTGATCACGGCGCCGTTCGAAAGGGTCACGGTAACTGGCGTGCCGGCCGGATTGGTCAGGGTCGCGGTGTATACAATCTGACCGCCCTCGGCCACTTCGGTGGACGCCGACAGGCTCAGGCCAGTGTTGTCTTTCGAATCGGTGATAGTGGTCAGCGCCGGCTCGGTGCTCGGGGTCAGCTGCTCGAAATTACCGCCGGTGGCTCCGGTGATGGTGGTACTGACGGTGCTGCCATTGTTGTAGACGTCATTGGCTGCGGTGTCGACGGTCACGCTGCCAGTGGTCGCGTCGGCAGCAATGGTGATGACCGCGCCGTTCGAAAGGGTCACGGTGACTGGCGTGCCGGCCGGGTTGGTCAGTGTCGCGGTGTAGGTGATCTGGCCGCCTTCGACGACGGTACCGGTGGCGGTAAGGCTCAGGCCAGTGTTGTCTTTCGAATCGGTGATAGTGGTCAGCGCCGGCTCGATGCTCGGGGTCAGCTGCTCGAAATTGCCGCCGGTGGTTCCGGTGATGGTGGTGCTGACGGTGCTGCCATTGTTGTAGACATCATTGGCTGCGGTATCGACGGTCACACTGCCGGTGGTCTTTCCCGCTTCGATGGTGATGACCGAGCCATTGCTCAAGGTCACAGTCATCGGCGTGCCCGCCGGGTTGGTCAGGGTGGCGGTATAGGTGATCTGACCGCCTTCGACGACGGTGCCCGTGGCGGTGAGGCTCAGGCCGGTGTTGTCGGCCGAGTCGGTAATGGTGGTGACTGCTGGCGCGGTGCTCGGCACCAGGTTCTCGAAATTGCCCCCGGTGGCGCCAGTAATCGTGGTGCTAACGGTGCTGCCATTCTGATAAACGTCATTGGCCGGGGTATCGACGTTCACGGTGCCAGTGGTTTTACCGGCTTCGATGGTGATGGTCGAGCCGTTGGACAGGGTGACAGTGACCGGCGTTTGAGCCGGGTTGGTCAAGGTGGCGGTGTAAGTGATCTGGCCGCCTTCGGTGACCGTCGAACCCGCCGTCAGCGTGACAGTGGTGGTGTCCGGCGAGTCGGTAATGGTGGTCACGGCCGGGGCCGGGTTTGGCACCAGGTTTTCAAAGTTGCCGCCGGTGGCACCGGTAATGGTGGTGGTGACCGTGCTGCCGTTGTTATAGGCATCGTTGGCGGGTGTCGGCACATTCACGCTGCCGGTCGTATTACCGGCGTCGATGGTGATGATCGAGCCGTTGGACAACGTGATGGTGACCGGCGTCTGGGCCGGGTTGGTCAATGTCGCGGTGTAGGTGATCTGGCCGCCTTCGGTAACGTTGGCGCCTGCGGTCAAGGTGACCGTGGTGGTATCAACGGTGTCAGTGACTTGGGTCACGGCCGGGGTCGTCGGCGCGGTGACGATAATGCCGCTTCCGCCAGTGGTACCGGTGACGGTCACGTTGATCTGGGTCGGGTCGTTATAGACGGTGTCGTTCGGCGCGAGCGGAACGTTGACGGTACCGGTCAATTGGCCGGCCTGGATCACGATCACCGAGCCGTTGGACAGGGTGATGGTCAGGTCCGTCAGCGGGGCCTGGCTCAGCGTCGCGGTGTAAACCAGCACGCCGCCGGCCTCGGTGATGGCCGGCGTGGCGCTCAAGGTCAGGGTCGACTCGCGCTGCACGTTGGCGCTGGTATCCGCAGTCTGGCCGCCGATGGTGTTCTGTGCAGCCAAAGCGGCGGTGCCGATGCCCGCAGTCGGGAAACCAATGGTCGGATCAACCCGGCCAGCGGTTGCATCCAGCATCACGAAGCTGTGACCGCTACCTGCCGCGCCGCCCGTGCCGGCAGCCGTCGGGCCGGCCGCGGTGGCTTCAAGATCAGTGGTCGGGTCGGCACCGGCAACGATGGCTTGCTGCAGCTCTTCAACCGATGGCGCGGCTTGTGCAGTGGCTTGTGCAAGGTCAGTGCTGGAATCCGGGTCGCTGCCGCTCCATTGAGTGTCGCGACCCAGGTCCAGGGTCCGGCCGTCAGCCAGTTCGAGCGTAATGGCGCCAGCCGCACCGGTGTCTACCTGATCGCCGACAAACAACCGATCGCCTTCAACGAGAACGCGGCGCACGCCCTCTGGGGACACAGCGAAAACCTGACCGACAATGCTTTTGACGATGGCCACAACACTGCTCATTGAAGACTCTCCAAGTGTCACATTCAATAGACGTCCATGGACCTGAGAGCGGTTGATCGCGCTCAGTCTGGATGTTCTTTCAAGGTATTAGAGGCACAACTTTGACGCGGTTATTCGTCAACAAATTGGCTATATTTTTTTCGGTATAAACTTCATGCCAAACTATTGACCTTGCTCATGTCATCCTAAACAATCGCCCCCGTAATGTCACATTGATATTTCGGCGCCGACCTGCTGCACAGAGTGTGACCCAGTGCCAAAATTCAACTTTCCGACACACGGTCATTCCGATTGTCATCATCCGATGCAGCGGCACCATCTGCAGTGATTCAAGACAAGCAATTTCGGGAAACTTCAATAATGCGCTTGCACCTGCTCAAGGCTTTACCCTTCGCCGTAGCCGCCAGTTTTGTTCAGGCGCAGACCCTTCCGGAAGCCATGCAACAGGCACTGGATGTCCATCCGGAAATCCAGGCCGGCGTTAACAGTCGATTGGCCGCGGATTATCAGTTAAAGGCAGCAAAAGGTGGATACCTGCCACGGGTCGATCTGCTGGGCGGTTATGGTCGCGAAGGCACTGACAGCGTCACCACGCGTGCTGCCGGCAACAACAATCACTGGGAAACCCTGAACCGCAGCGAGTCGAGTGTGCGGTTGTCGCAAATGGTTTTTGACGGTTTTGCGACGTCGAGTGAAGTGGGGCGTCAACAAGCCACCGTTAACTCCCGCGCTTATTCTTTGCTGGGCACGTCCGAACGCACCGCGCTCACCGTCGCGCAGGTGTATCTCGATGTATTGACCCGCCGTGAGTTCGTGCGCCTGGCGACCGACAACCTGAAGAGCCACGAACGGATTTTCGACCAGATCAAACTGCGCACCCAGCGCGGCGTGGGCAGCGGCGCCGACCTCGATCAGGCCGAAGCGCGTATGGCTCAGGCCCGCAACAACCTGATCACCGAGCAGACCAACCTGGCCGACGCCGAGACCAACTTCCTCAGCGCCGTCGGCCAGATGCCCGATCAGCTGGAGCGTCCTGCCGATTTCATGGCGCTGTTGCCGGCCAACCTCAATGAAGCCCGCGCGCAGATGCTGGAAAACAGCCCGACCCTGCGTTCCGCCGAGTCTGACATTGCCGCTGCCGAGAAACAGTACGCAGCCGCCAAGTCGAGCTTCTACCCGCGCTTCGATGCCGAATTGGGTCGCAGTGCCGACAATGATCTCGACGGCCAGAACGGTCACAGCAATGAGTGGCAGGCCATGTTGCGCATGCGCTTCAATCTGTATGCCGGTGGCAGCAACAAGGCTGACCTGGAATCCAAGTCCTACCTGTCCAACCAGGCACTGGATATTCGCAACAACGCCTTGCGTGTATTGAACGAAGAGCTGGGTCTGGCCTGGAACGCCTTGAACAACGCCAATGCCCAAGTGCCGATCGCCCAGCAATATGTCGATCACAGCACCCGCGTGCGCACCGCCTATCAGAAGCAGTTCGGTCTCGGCGAGCGCACGTTGCTCGACCTGCTCGACAGCGAAAACGAGCTGTTCTCGGCTTCTCGTCGCCTGGCGGAGATCAAAAACATTCAGTTATTTACTCAGTACCGAATCAAGGCGACCATGGGCGAGTTGCTCAAGAGCCAGGGAGTGGTCGCACCGTTGGCATCCGTTGTGCAAAACGACGTGAAGCCGAAGGTTCAACTGCCCGGTATGAATTGAGCAGAACCTTCATTGTTCAATTGTTAGCCAAGAGTGCCGAGCGTGGAATCAGAAGTCAGTCGAGTTCAACTCATTCATGATCCACGCGCGCTGCATGACGATCCGTTACTGGACGGCTTGCTGGCCCTCTGCACCCTGCATCAGAAACAAGCCAGCGCCGCGATGTTGACCACCGGCCTGCCGTTACCCAAGCAACGTCTGAGTGTTGAACTGCTACCCCGCGCGGCAGCTCGTGCCGGCCTGCAAGGGCGGGTGCTGGTACGCAAACTGGAGCAGATCCCGGCGATTGCCATGCCGGCGCTGTTGCTGCTCAAGGATGGCCGCAGTGCCGTCCTGCTCGGTTGGCTAGGTGACGACCAGGCGCGCCTGCTGCTCAGCGAAAGCGATGGCGGCGAAAGCGTTGTCAGCCGCGAACTGCTGGCCGATGACTACATCGGCAAAGTGTTCTTCGCTCAACCCCAGCATAAATACGACGTCAATCACGGCACGCTGATCCCGCGCGCGCGCTCGTGGTTCCGCGACACCCTCAAGCGTTCGCGCTGGCTGTACGCTGACGCCATCGCCGCCAGTTTCCTGATCAACATCATTGCCATGGCCGCGCCGCTGTTCGTGATGAACGTTTACGACCGCGTCGTGCCGAACCAGGCCGAATCGACCCTGTGGGTGTTGGCCATCGGTATCACCGGGGCTTACCTGTTCGATCTGATCCTCAAGAGCCTGCGCAGCCTCTGTCTGGACCTGGCGGGGAAGAAAACCGACCTGATCATCTCGGCCACGTTGTTCGAGCGCATCGTCGGCATGGCCATGAAGTACCGCCCGGCGCGGGTCGGCAGTTTTGCCCAAAACATCCACGAGTTTCAGAGTCTGCGGGACTTTCTCGCCTCGCTGACCCTCACCAGCCTGATCGACCTGCCTTTTACGCTGCTGATCTTCATGGTCATCGCGATTCTCGGCGGGCATCTGGTGTGGATTCCGGTGCTGGCGTTCCCGATTGCCTTACTGATCGGCTATGCGCTGCAGAAACCGCTGGTGGCGACCATGGAACGGACCATGGCCCTGGGCGCCGAGCGTCAGTCGAGCCTGATCGAAACCCTCGCCGGCCTCGATGCAGTGAAGGTCAACAACGCTGAAAGCGAGCGCCAATATCAGTGGGAGCAGACCATCGGCACCCTCAGCCGCCTCGAGCTGCGGGTGAAAATGCTCTCCGGTCTGGCGATGAACATCACCTTGCTGATCCAGCAACTGGCCGGGGTGATCATGATCGTCTTCGGCGTGTACCAGATCATCGACGGCCACCTGAGCATGGGCGGTTTGATCGCCTGCTATATGCTCAGCGGTCGCGCCCTCAGCCCGCTGGCCTCGCTGTCCGGCCTACTGACGCGTTACCAGCAAGCGCGGGTGACCATGACCTCGGTCGATCAGATGATGGAGTTGCCGCAAGAGCGCAACTTCGAGGAACGCCCACTGAGCCGCAAGGTGCTGCAAGGCGCCATCGAGTGCCGGCAGATGAACTTCACTTACCCGAACCAACAGAACGCGGCGCTGAAGAACATCAACCTGATCATCAAGCCCGGCGAGAAGATCGGCATTATCGGGCGCAGCGGCTCGGGTAAAAGCTCCCTGGCCAAACTGCTCGTAGGCCTCTACCAGCCGGACGACGGCGCACTGTTGGTGGATGGCGTCGATATCCGTCAGATCGACGTCAGCGAATTGCGCCACAACATCGGTTACGTGGCTCAGGACATCCAGCTGCTCGCCGGGACCTTGCGCGACAACCTCGTGTCGGGCGCGCGCTATGTAGAAGACGAAACGGTGCTGCAAGCTGCCGAGTTGGCCGGTGTCCACGAATTCGCCCGTCTGCACCCGCAAGGTTATGAGCTGCAAGTCGGCGAGCGTGGGCAGAACTTGTCTGGCGGTCAGCGCCAGAACGTTGCCCTGGCCCGTGCGTTGTTGCTCAACCCGCCGATCCTGCTGCTCGACGAACCCACCAGCGCCATGGACAACACCGGCGAAGAACGCCTCAAGCAGCGCCTCGTGGCGGTGGTTGAAAACAAGACCGTGGTGCTGGTGACGCACCGGGCTTCGCTGTTGTCGCTGGTGGATCGTCTGATCGTCATCGACCGCGGGCAGATTCTCGCCGACGGCCCGAAAGCCGCGGTGATGGAAGCGTTGAAGAAGGGGCAGATCAGTGTTGCTTAAGTCGGGTTTCAAGAATTCGATCGGCCGTTACTTCAAAGGCTCAGATTCGCTGCATGGCCAGCCACTTCCCGAGGTCAACAAAGCGCTGATCGAAGACGCCCCACGTGTGGTGCGGCTGACCATCTGGGCGATCATCGGCTTCTTTGTGTTCCTGATGCTCTGGGCCAACTTCGCCGTAGTCGACGAAGTCACCAAGGGCGACGGCAAGGCCATTCCCTCGTCCAAGATCCAGAAAATCCAGAACCTTGAGGGCGGGATCGTCTCCGAGTTGTTCGTGAGCGAAGGGCAGATCGTCGAGGCCGGCGCGCCGCTGATTCGCCTGGACGACACGCGATTTGCCTCCAACGTCGGCGAAACCGAAGCCGATCGGCTGTCGATGCTGCTGCGAGTAGAGCGCTTGAGCGCGGAAGTCGATGACCGTCCGCTGAACTTTCCCGCTGACGTGCTGAAGGCTGTACCTGGTCAGGCGGCCAGCGAGGAGTCGCTGTACATCAGTCGCCGTCAGCAACTGCACGATGAGATTGGTGGTTTGGCGGAGCAGTTGATCCAGCGTCAGCAAGAGCTGCGCGAGTTCACCTCCAAGCAGTCGCAGTACCGTAACGGCCTCGCGTTGCAGCGTCAGGAAATCGACATGTCCGAGCCGTTGGTGGCCCAGGGCGCGGTATCGCCGGTGGAGGTTTTGCGACTCAAGCGCGCCGAGGTTGAAACCCGCGGGCAACTGGACGCGACCACCCTGGCCATTCCTCGCGCCCAATCGGCGATCAAGGAAGTGCAGCGCAAGATCGACGAGACTCGCGGCAAATTCCGCAGCGAAGCACTGACTCAACTCAACGAAGCACGCACTGATCTGAACAAGGCCCAGGCCACCGGCAAGGCGCTGGAAGACCGGGTCAGCCGGACGCTGGTGACATCGCCGGTGCGCGGTATCGTCAACAAATTGCTGGTGAATACCATTGGCGGTGTGATCCAGCCGGGCAGCGACCTGGTGGAAATCGTGCCGCTGGACGACACCTTGCTGGTTGAGGCAAAAGTTCGTCCGCAAGACATCGCCTTCCTGCATCCGGGACAAGAGGCGACGGTGAAGTTCACGGCGTATGACTACACCATTTATGGCGGGCTAAAAGCCAGGCTTGAGCAGATCGGTGCCGACACCCTCACCGACGAAGACAAGAAAACCACCTACTACCTCATCAAACTGCGTACTGATCGCAGCCACTTGGGGACGGATGAAAAGCCGTTGCTGATCATCCCGGGGATGGTGGCTTCGGTGGACATCATCACCGGCAAAAAAACCGTTCTCAGTTACCTGCTCAAGCCGATTATTCGGGCGCGCGCCGAGGCGCTGCACGAGCGGTAGGCCTGACAGATCGTTCCCACGCTCTGCGTGGGAATGCCGCCATGGACGCTCCGCGTCCTCTGTGACGCAGAGCGTCACGGGTTGTATTCCCACGCAGGAGCGTGGGAACAATCGGTGCTAGGGAAAAGCCATATCGTTATTCGCTAACGGTATTTAAATTCAAGTTCTTATATCTATAAAGTCATCCTCCTGCGTACCTGCCGACCAATCGGCGCGCCGCACGACACGAACCAACACGGGACCTCCGTGAGTTTCTTGATCGACGCGCGCGCCCTTGAGCGTGCCGTGCGTGGGAGTGATTTATGTCTGCAGCAACGGCTTCCCCAAGCGCCGCGAACATCGCGCCGCAAACCTTCGACATCCGCCCGTTCAGTGGCGCCGTCGGTGCCGAAATTATCGGCCTCGACCTGTCCCGCCCGATCAATGATCAGGACTTCGCCCGCATCCACCGCGCGCATCTGGATCATCACGTCGTGGTGTTTCGCGACCAGCGTATTACCCCCGAGCAGCACATCGCCTTCAGCCGTCGTTTTGGCGTGTTGCAGATCCATGTGCTCAAGCAATTCCTGCTGGCCGGGCATCCGGAAATTCTCATCGTTTCCAACATCATCGAAAACGGCCAATCCATCGGCCTCGGCGACGCCGGCAAGTTCTGGCATTCCGACCTTTCCTATAAAGAACTGCCAAGCCTGGGCTCGATGCTGCACGCCCAAGAGCTGCCGTCCGAAGGTGGCGACACGCTCTTCGCCGACATGCACAAAGCCTGGGACAACCTGCCCGAAGCGCTGCGCAAAGCCGTCGAAGGCCGCTCGGCGGCGCACTCTTACACCGCGCGCTACAGCGAGAGCAAATTCGAAGGCAACTGGCGCCCGACGCTGACGCCGGAACAACTGGCGCAGGTTGCTGAAGTGGTACACCCGGTTGTTCGTACGCATCCGGAAAACGGTCGCAAAGCGTTGTTCGTCAGTGAGGGTTTCACCACGCGCATCGTCGGTCTGCCGGAAGACGAGAGCAAGCAACTGCTCGACGAGCTTTACGCCCACAGCGTGCTGCCGCAAAACATCTACCGCCATCAATGGCAGGCCCACGACCTGGTGTTCTGGGACAACCGTTCGCTGATTCATCTTGCCGCCGGATGCCCGAGCTATCTGCGCCGCAAGCTGTATCGCACCACCATCCAGGGCGACGCGCCTTTCTGATTTGTCGGAGAAACTCTCATGTCCAAACGTCTTCCATTTGCCCCGCTGGCCGCTGCCATCGGCCTGGGATTCAGCCTGATCGCCGGCAGCCTAGTGGCGCCAACCGCGGCCCACGCCGAAGGTGAAATTCGCATCGCCGAGCAGTTCGGCATCGTTTACCTGCTGCTCAACGTCGTGCGCGATCAGAACCTGATCGAGAAGTACGGCAAGCAGGAAGGCATCGACATCAAGGTCGACTGGACCCAGCTCTCCGGCGGTGCCGCTGTCAACGATGCGCTGCTCTCCGGTTCCATCGACATTGCCGGTGCCGGCGTCGGTCCGCTGCTGACCATCTGGGACCGCACCCACGGCAAGCAGAACGTCAAAGCCGTGGCTTCCCTCGGCAACTTCCCTTACTACCTGGTGAGCAACAATCCCAAAGTCAAAACCATCGCCGATTTCACCGAGAAGGACCGCATCGCGGTGCCGGCGGTCGGCGTGTCGGTGCAGTCGCGCATCCTGCAATACGCGGCCGCCAAGCAGTGGGGCGACAAGGAATTCAATCGCCTCGACAAGTACACCATCGCCGTTCCGCACCCCGACGCCACAGCGGCGCTGATTGCCGGCGGCACCGAGTTGACCGGGCACTTTTCCAACCCGCCGTTCCAGGATCAAGAGCTGGCCAACCCTAACGTCCACGTTGTGTTGAATTCCAATGACGTGCTCGGCCCGAACTCGCCGACGGTGCTGTTCGCCACCGAGAAATTCCGCGACGAGAACCCGAAAACCTACAAGGCCTTTGTCGAAGCGCTGACGGAAGCCGCCGAGTTTGCTCAGAACGATAAAGGCGCGGCGGCTGACACTTACATCCGCGTCACCAAGGCCAAAATCGACCGTGCCGCGTTGCTGAAAATCATTGATAACCCGCAGTTCGAATTCAGCGTCACGCCGAAAAATACTTACCCGTTGGCCGAATTCCTCTACCGCGTCGGCGCGATCAAAAACAAACCGGACTCGTGGAAGGACTACTTCTTCCAGGACGCCAAACCGCTGCAAGGGAGCTGACCGAGATGAACGCCCCTTTGCAAGGCCACACGGTCAGCAAACCGATCGCGGCAGCCCAAGCGCTGCTGTCGGTCGACAACGTCAGCCTCGAATACCGCACGCCGCAGCGGGTGGTTCGGGCGACCCATCAGGTCAGTTTCGAGATCGATCCGGCGGACCGCTTTGTACTCCTGGGTCCGTCCGGTTGCGGCAAGTCAACGTTGCTCAAGGCTGTCGCCGGTTTCATCCAGCCGTGTGAAGGGGAAATCCGTCTTCAGGGGCAAACCGTTCATGCCCCGGGACCGGACCGGATTGTGGTGTTTCAGGAATTCGATCAGCTGCCGCCGTGGAAAACCGTCAAGCAGAACGTGATGTTTCCGCTGCTGGCATCCAGGACGCTCAAGCGCAAAGAGGCCGAGGAGCGAGCGCTGCACTATCTGGACAAGGTCGGTCTGGCGGCGTTTGCCGATGCCTACCCGCATACCTTGTCCGGCGGCATGAAAGCGCGTGTAGCGATCGCCCGGGCGTTGGCCATGCAGCCGAAAATCCTCTTGATGGACGAACCCTTCGCCGCCCTCGATGCGCTGACCCGCCGCAAGATGCAGGAAGAATTGCTGCTGCTCTGGGAAGAAGTGCGCTTCACGCTGCTGTTCGTCACTCACTCCATTGAAGAAGCGTTGGTGGTGGGCAATCGAATTCTGCTGCTGTCGCCGCATCCTGGGCGGGTGCGGGCGGAAGTCCACAGCCATCAATACGATTTGCACAGCCTCGGTGGCGTGGCCTTTCAGGAATCGGCGCGGCGCATTCATCGGTTGTTGTTCGATGAAGGTCACTCCCCGGAAACCGAGCGTGAGCTGGATTTCTCCGACATCCGCATCGCTTATTGAGCCATTGAGAGGAGTGCCCGATGAGTCTTTTATCATCCCCGCGTGAAGAATTTGAAACGGTGTTGCAACCGCTGACGAGTGTGCCGCTGGAGCGTGAATTACCGCTCGGTCAGCGCCTCTGGCAACAGGGCTGGGTGCGCAAAAGCCTGATCCTGATTTTGCTCGCGGTGCTCTGGGAAGTGGTTGCCCGTGTTCAGAACAACGACCTGTTGCTGCCAAGTTTTCTGCAAACCGGCAGCGCGCTGTATGACGGTCTGCTTAGTGGCGAGTTGCTGGACAAGGTGTGGATTTCGCTGGTGGTGTTGCTCAAGGGTTACCTGATCGGCATCGTGCTGGCATTGGCCCTGACCACCCTGGCGGTGTCGACGCAGTTCGGTCGCGATCTGCTGAGTACGTTGACCTCGATGTTCAACCCGCTGCCGGCGATTGCGCTGTTGCCGCTGGCGCTACTGTGGTTTGGCTTGGGGCAGAACAGCCTGATTTTCGTGTTGGTGCATTCGGTGCTTTGGGCATTGGCGTTGAACACTTATGCCGGGTTCCTCGGTGTCTCGGAAACCCTGCGCATGGCCGGGCGCAATTACGGTTTGAAAGGCATGCGTTTCGTGCTGTTCATCCTGATTCCGGCAGCACTGCCATCGATTCTCGCCGGACTGAAAATTGGCTGGGCCTTTGCCTGGCGCACGCTGATCGCCGCCGAACTGGTGTTCGGCGCCACCAGCGGCAAGGGTGGTTTGGGTTGGTACATCTTCCAGAACCGTAACGAGCTGTACACCGACAAGGTGTTTGCCGGGTTGGCGGTCGTGATCCTGATCGGCTTGCTGGTGGAAAATCTGGTGTTCGACACCTTGGAGCGGGTCACGGTGAAGCGTTGGGGGATGCAACGCTAAGTTCTGCGGCGTCTGGTCTGACCCCATCGTCGGATCGCCGCCCGGAGCAAGCTCGTTCCGGGCGGCGGTCAATTCACCAAAAATCTACCCGGCTAAACCTTGACCCGAGCCTGCATGATCTCCGACTCCTCCCAATGATCCAGCGCTCGCTCTACGAGCAACTGCACGCCATCGGCCATGCGGCTGAGCGCCAGGGCTACCGAGCGCCGCGTCCCGTCCACATCGTCCGCCAGATTGGCAGCGATGGCGCTGATGGACAGTAGGTCTTCGGAGGCGTTGGCCAGAAGGGTTTCGGTGTTGACATCGGGGGCGACGGTGAAGAGGTTGCCTTTGCGGTGCTTGGGCGGTTTTTCGGTGGTCGGGGGGAAGTAGTGGGCGAAGGCGCGGTCTGCGGCTTCTTTGAGTTTTTCGGCTTCGAGTGATTCTTGGGAATCGGTTCCAGAGTGCTCTGGAGGATTCGGAGTAAATTTGTGCATATAAAACATCCTAAACAGTAAGTTGGAGCCGTCACCGTTCGTTTGCACGCGAATTGGGTGGCGGCCGTGCGCAGGTGTGCAAGACCGGGACTGTTTAGGACACCCAGCAGATCCGAGGATCTCCTGCGCGCAGCCGCCATAAAGCAATGAGCCATGGCAATTGCGCCCTAAACAGTTTCGTCGGACTTGCACGTCCGTGTCACCGTTTTTTCAGTGACAAGGCCAGACTAGACCTGGGTTCGGACCGGAACAAGTTCACCAACACCGCTACAACTTGAAGGAAATCTCCGACGGGATTACCGGACGTTGGTGTCTGTGGTGAAGGTCACTCTTTGGACGACAAATCCGCCATCCCCTTGAGCAACTCGATCGGCAACGGAAAGACGATCGTCGACGTCTTGTCCCCGGCAATCGAACTCAACGTCTGCATATACCGCAACTGCATGGCCCCAGGCTGGCGCCCGAGCATTTCAGCGGCCTGCATGAGTTTTTCCGAGGCCTGCAACTCACCCTCGGCGTGGATGACTTTGGCCCGGCGTTCCCGCTCGGCTTCGGCCTGTCTAGCGATGGCGCGGACCATCGATTCGTTGAGGTCTACGTGCTTGATCTCGACGTTGGCGACCTTGATGCCCCAGGCGTCAGTCTGGGCGTCGAGTACTTGCTGAATGTCGGTGTTCAACCGCTCACGCTCGGCGAGCAGTTCATCGAGCTCATGTTTACCGAGCACCGCCCGCAAGGTGGTCTGGGCCAATTGGCTGGTGGCCATGAGAAAGTCTTCGACCTGGATGATCGCCTTCTGTGGATCGAGGACGCGGAAATACAGCACCGCGTTGACCTTGACCGAGACGTTGTCGCGGGTGATCACGTCTTGTGGCGGCACGTCGAGGACCACTGTTCGCAAGTCGACGCGAACCATTTGCTGCACCACCGGAATCAGCAGGATCAGGCCAGGGCCTTTGACCTGCCAGAAGCGCCCGAGCTGGAACACCACCCCGCGCTCGTATTCGCGCAGGATGCGAAAGGTCGATCCCGCCAGTGCAATCACCAGTAACAGCAGCGCGGCAAAACCCAGTTGCAGGCCCATGGTTATTCTCCACCCGGCGCCGCATCAGCCGCGGCCACTTCCAGCAATAATCCCTTGCGTGCCACCACCCGGACCCTTTGCCCGGGTTGCAGCGGCGTGGCGCTGAGCACTTGCCACTTTTCTCCTTGCAGGTGCACCCAACCGTTGTAGGCATTGCCGGTCAGCGACATCACCGGGGCCACGCTACCCACCAGTCCTGCATCGCCACTGACGTTTTCGCGCGGTCGTGTTTTCAGCGCGTGGATCAACAGGAAGATCAGCAGCAGGGCGCTGACCAGTCCCAGGCCGATCATCAGTGGAACAGGCACTTCGGTGTTGGTCATAATCACCGCGCCGATCACGAACATCACTATGCCGCCCAGACCGATCACGCCGTAATTGGGCAAGGCCGCCTCGGCGATCAGAAACGCGATGCCGAACGTGATCAGCCAGATTCCGATGGGGTTGGGCACCAGCAGGACGACGGTGTCCGCTGCGAATACCGATCCGCTCAAGGCCAACAGCAGCGCAACTGCACAACAACGAGTGTTCACGTGACCCTCCGGGAGAGTCATTGATGGTTCTTTATACAGTCTAGCCGAGCTCTTGGTTGTACGAATTTTGATCAGTGGTTGACGTTGTTCCGGCGGGCAGATTTCCCGCGCGATTGCGCCAGTGGGCCTAGACTTTTAATGGAGAGAAAAAGTTTAACCATCGTCCGCGAACAGTTGTTGCGGACACCGAGGTGCATCATGCGTATGGCAAGAACTGTGCAGGACAGCCTGAACAAGGCTCAATGCAAATTTGACGTCGTCACCCATCCGCACTCGGCCAGCAGCCTTGAAACGGCGCGGGTCGCGGGCATTTCTGCCGAACGGGTGGCCAAATCGGTGATCCTCGACGACCACCACGGCCATTTCCTGATGGCTGTGCTGCCAGCGAGCCGTCACTTGGACCTGAGTAAAGTACGCGGCAGCGGCGAATGGCAGATCACCCGGGAAAGCACCCTGGCGCATCTGTTCCAGGACTGCGAACGCGGCGCCGTGCCGGCGTTGGGCGAATCCTATGGCATGGACATGGTCATCGACCCGCTGCTGACCCGGCAAAAAGACATCTACCTGGAGGCTGGTAACCACAACAACCTGGTGCACCTGAGCATGCCAGAATTCCTGAAAATGGTGCCGCATGCTGAAGTTTGCGAGTTGAGTCAGTAGTTTTGCAGCGTCAGTTATGACGCCTTCGCGGGCAAGCCTCGCTCTCACAGGATCACGCGGTCACCTGTAGGAGCGAGGCTTGCCCGCGATTGACTGCGCAGCAATCACCCAATCATTTGCCATAAAAAAGGAGCCCACCATGGAATCCCCAACCCACAGCCTTCCTTCCCTGTTCAAACAACTCGGCCTGCCGGATGACGCCGAAAGCATCGATAAATTCATCGCCACCCATTCACCCCTGAAACCCGAATTGCATTTGGCCGATGCATTTTTCTGGAGCAAGAGCCAAGCGCAATTATTGCGGGACGAGATTCTGGATGACGCGGATTGGGCGGAGGTGGTGGATCAACTGGATGTGCTGATGAGGAAGGGGCGGGGGGTGTGAAAATCACCTTTCTGGTGGCCACTGTCGGGATGTATGGACTAGCGCGAGTATCCAAATTGCATCCGATCCTGGCTGATAAACCACGCGATAACTTTGATGGGGAATCATCTCGCGAGTACCTGCAATGATTCCGACAGGGCCGCTTTCAGGAAACTGGGAAATGCGAGATATCGCATTAATGAAGCGGTTGTCCATTTCGAGGGGCGGCTATCGGGTTGACGGCATGCAGGTAATCCCAGATGTCTGCACGATCCTGTGCTGCTGCGGGCGTCCAGATTATCTTCATCCCTTCTTGGTTACCTGCGCACGCCTGGCCGCGAACTGCGCTTCAACTTCATCATTGCTCAGGCCTTCGCCAGCACGCATGGAAATACGTGCACTGTCGACTTTGCGTTGCAAGAAAGCTTCGTACTCGCGCGACTCTCGTTGTGTTTGAACGAACTGACGCATCATTTCCCTGACGATTTGCGATGCAGGGCGATGAGAAGCTTCTGCTGCGGCCATGAATTGCTCACGCAGCTCTGGTTCAAGTTTCATCGTAAAAACAGCTTGTTTTGACATTTCCATATCCCCTATTCGAATACTGACGAAGTATATACATCTGCAGTACCAGCGTTCATTCA
Organism: Pseudomonas sp. HLT2-19-2; assembly: GCF_054898005.1. Lineage (NCBI taxonomy): Bacteria > Pseudomonadati > Pseudomonadota > Gammaproteobacteria > Pseudomonadales > Pseudomonadaceae > Pseudomonas > Pseudomonas sp. HLT2-19-2. The sequence goes on from NZ_CM142712.1 coordinate 436,392, forward strand.
GACATGCGCCTCGCGACGGATGGCAGCCAATTTGTTTCAAAACTTGACCAACTTTCCCCTCCAATGCCATATTGATAGTTAGCAAACTAACAGTGTGTGTTTCCCCTCGTGCCGAAGAACCTCGACGCTCTCCAGATGACCATCAGCAGCTCCATGGTGGTGGCCGCCAGGCATTGGCGGAGGATCTGCCAGACCACGCTGGTCAACTATGGAATCTCCGAAGCCTGCGCCGTCCCGTTGTTGATGATCGGGCGTTTGGGCGAGGGTGTGCGGCAGGTAACGGTGGCGCAGGCGGCCGGGATGGAGAGCCCGTCCCTGGTGCGCCTGCTGGATCAACTGTGTCATGCCGGCTACGTCTGCCGCACCGAAGATGCCCATGACCGGCGCGCCAAATGCCTGAGCCTGACTGAGACGGGTCGTGAGTTGGTGCAAGCCGTCGAAATCGAGCTGGTGCGCTTGCGCCATGAAGTGCTTGAAGGGATCGACCAGAGTGATCTGGAAGCGGCGTTGCGCGTACTGAGAGCGTTTGAATCGGCCAATCATTTGCCGGTGGTGAACCCTTGAGCGGGTTTTTCACTGGCGTTCCCCCGGCGCGGGACTGGTTCTACGGTGTACGGACGTTCGCGGCATCGATGATCGCGCTGTACATCGCCATGCTCATGCAAATGCCCCGCCCTTATTGGGCGATGGCCACGGTCTACATCGTTTCCAGTCCGTTTGTCGGCCCTACCAGTTCCAAGGCGTTGTACCGCGCCGTCGGCACCCTTCTCGGCGCCGCTGCGGCGGTTTTTTTCGTGCCGATGTTTGTTCAGAGCCCCTATGTGCTGGTGGTGGTCATTGCGCTGTGGACCGGGATTCTGCTGTTTCTGTCGCTGCACCTGCGCACCGCCAACAGTTACGCCCTGATGCTCGCCGGTTACACCTTGCCGCTGATCGCCCTGCCCGTAGTGGATAACCCGTTGGCGGTGTGGGACGTGGCCGAAGCGCGGACGGAAGAAATCTTCCTCGGCATCGCCGTGGCCGCGGTGGTTGGCGCCATGTTCTGGCCCCGCCGGCTGGCGCCGGTGTTCAACGATTCAGTGAACAAATGGTTCGCCGATGCCTCGACCTACAGCCTGCGTTTCCTCAGCCGCAACGTGCAGCCGGACGAAGTCAGCGCGTTGCGCTCCTCGATGGTTGCGACCTTCAACACGCTGGAATTGATGATCGGTCAGTTGCCCCACGAAGGCGCGCTTTCGCAAACGGTGCACAACACCAAGGAACTGCGCGGCCGCATGATTCACCTGCTGCCAGTGATCGACGCTCTGGACGACGCGCTCTATGCCCTTGAGCGGCGCACGCCCGAGCTTGTGGATAAGTTCACGCCGTTGCTGGCCGCGACCACCGAATGGCTCGACCACCAAGACGCCGATCTAGACCGCTGGCAAACGCTGAAAACCCAGCTCGAGGCCCTGCAGCCCAGTGCCGAGGCGCTGAATGATCGCAAGCAGCTGCTGTTCTCAAATGCCCTGTATCGCCTCGGCGAGTGGATCGATGTGTGGCAGGACTGTCGCAGCCTGCAATACGCCATCCAGTGCGAAAGCCAGGACAGCTGGCGCGCGGTCTATCGGCACTGGCGGCTCGGTCGACTGTCGCCGTTTCTCGACCGTGGGCTGATGCTCTATTCGGCGGCGTCCACGGTCACCGCCATCATCGTCGCTTCGGTGCTGTGGATTCTGCTCGGCTGGACAGACGGTGGCGCCGCAGTGATTCTGGCGGCGGTGGCGTGCAGCTTTTTCGCTTCGATGGACGACCCGGCACCGCAGATCTTCCGGTTCTTTTTCTGGACGGCGATGTCGGTGTTGTTCGCCAGTCTCTATCTGTTTCTGGTCCTGCCCAACCTGCATGACTTCCCGATGCTGGTGCTGGCGTTTGCCGTGCCGTTCATTTGCATCGGCACCCTGACGGTCAAGCCGCAGTTCTATCTGGGCATGCTGCTGACCCTCGTCAACACCTCGTCCTTCATCAGTATTCAGGGCGCCTACGACGCCGATTTCCTCAGCTTCGCCAACTCCAACCTGGCCGGTCCCGTGGGCTTGTTGTTCGCCTTCGTCTGGACCCTGATCGCCCGACCGTTCGGCGCCGAACTGGCGGCCAAGCGTCTGACCCGTTTCAGCTGGCGCGACATTGTCAGCCTGACCGAGCCGGCCACGTTGTCTGAGCACCGGCACTTGGGCGTGCAGATGCTCGATCGCCTGATGCAGCATCTACCGCGCCTGGCCATGACCGGCCAGGACACCGGCATCGCCCTGCGGGAAGTGCGCGTGGCGCTGAACCTGCTGGACTTGCTCGCCTATACACCGCGAGTCCTCGGCGTACCGCAAGTGCTGCTGCACCAGGTGGTGGCCGAGGTCGGCGAGTATTTCAAAGCCTGCCTCAAGGCTGGCGAACGTTTGCCGGCACCGGGTCCGTTGCTGATGACCCTGGACCGCACCCGTCGTGCACTCAACACGGAGTGCGATGAAGGTGCGCGTCTGCATTTGCTGCACGCCTTGAGCGGCCTGCGTCTGTCGCTGCTGCCAGGGGTGGAATTCGTCGGTGCCGGCGAGCTCGAAGAACCGCTTCCCCATGGCATCGATGGAGCGCCTTTATGATCGGTGACCTGGATATCAGCGGGGTGTTTCTGCCCACGCTGCTGGTGCTGATGGGCATTACGTACGTGTTGTTCCTGCTGGTGCACGGGTTGCTGACGCGTCTGCACTTTTACCGTCTGGTCTGGCACCGGGCATTGTTTAACGTGGCTCTCTACGCTGTGCTGCTCGGCGCCGTGGACTCACTCAGTCGATACCTGATGACATGAAAAAACCTTTTTTGACCCTCGGTCGCGTGGTCCTGACCCTGCTGATCGTGACCTTCGCCGTCGTCGTGGTCTGGCGCATGGTGATGTATTACATGTTCGCGCCCTGGACCCGGGACGGCCACATTCGTGCCGACATCGTGCAGATCGCACCGGACGTGTCCGGGTTGATCCAGCGCGTCGACGTGCGTGACAACCAATTAGTGAAACGTGGCCAAGTGCTGTTCAGCATCGATCAGGACCGTTTCAAACTGGCCTTGCGTCAGGCCAAGGCAGCGGTCGCCGACCGTCAGGAAACCCTGGCTCAGGCGCAACGCGAAGCCAAGCGTAACCGTGGCCTCGGCAATCTGGTGCCGGGCGAGCAACTGGAAGAAAGCCAGTCCCGGGTGGCCCGCGCCGAAGTGGCGTTGATGGAAGCTCAAGTGGCCGTGGACAGCGCCCAGCTCAACCTCGACCGCTCGACCATCCGCAGCCCGGTGGATGGCTACGTCAACGACCGGGCCCCGCGAACTCAGGAATTTGTCACGGCCGGGCGGCCGGTGTTGTCGGTGGTGGACAGCAATTCATTCCACATCGACGGCTATTTCGAAGAGACCAAACTGGATGGCATTCATGTCGGCCAGAGCGTCGATATTCGGGTCATCGGCGACCGCGCTCGCCTGCGCGGGCATGTGGAAAGCATCGTCGCCGGCATCGAAGACCGCGACCGCAGCAGCGGCAGTAACCTGCTGCCCAACGTCAACCCGGCGTTCAGTTGGGTGCGGCTGGCGCAGCGGATTCCGGTGCGGATCGCTTTCGATGATGTGCCGACGGATTTCCGCATGATCGCTGGGCGTACCGCCACGGTATCGATCATTGACGATCAAACCCAGGAGCCGGCGAAATGAGCAGGGCCTCGGGTTTGGCTATCGCCGGGTTAGGCCTGTTGTTGTCAGCCTGTCAGGTGGTCGGGACGGATTATCACTTGCCGGACGAAGCCGCCGTGCACCGTGAAGACCTGCAGGGTGACCTGGCGGTAAACGGCAAAAATGTCGTCTCGGCCCCGGTGCCCAGCGATTGGTGGCGCTTGTATCAGGACCCGCGCCTCGATCAATTGGTCCAGCAGGCCATGGCTTCCAACACCGATTTACGCGTGGCGGCGGCGAACCTGTCCCGGGCTCGCGCGCAGGTCGATGAGGCTCAAGCGGCCGGTGGCTGGAGCGGCGGCGTGAAAATCGGCGCCCAGCGTTTGCAAGAGTCTGGCGAAGCGTTCTTGCTACCGGAAAAAGTGCCAGTGGCCAACGTCGGCGACATTGGCATTACCACCTCGTATCAGTTCGACCTGTTTGGCACGTTGCAACGCGGCATCGAGGCGGCCAAGGCCAATGCCGATGCGACTCAAGCCGCGGCGGATACGGCGCGGATTACCCTGGTGGCCGATGTGGTTCGGGCCTATACCCAAGTCTGCGCGGCCAACGAAGAGCAGGAAATCGCCCAGCATTCCCTCGACTTGCAAGCCCAGGGCACCACGCTGATCCAGCGCTTGCGCGACGCCGGGCGTGGCGATGAGACCCAGGTCACCCGCTCGCAAACCCAATTCAAATCCTTGCGCGCCGACATGCCGCGTTATGAGGCGGCGCGTCAGGCCGGTGTATTCCGGTTGTCGATGCTGCTGGCCAAACCGCTGGATCAACTGCCGGCCGGTACCGACAGCTGCGCTGAACTGCCGAAAATTGCGCAATTGTTGCCGGTGGGTGACGGCGCGACGTTGCTCAAGCGTCGCCCCGATGTGCGGCAGGCCGAGCGACGACTGGCTGCCGCGACCGCCGGCATCGGCATCGCCACCGGCGAGTTGTACCCCGACATCAGCATCGGCGCGACCGTTGGTACCGTCGGCATCCTGGAAAACCTCGGCAAACCGGCGACCAATCGCTGGGGGTTCGGGCCGTTGCTGACCTGGACCGTACCGTCCAACGGCTCCCGCGCACGAATTCGCGAGGCCGAAGCCGCCACCCAAGGCGCGCTGGCACATTTCGATGGCGTGGTGCTCAACGCCATCCGCGAAACCCAGACGGGGCTGGCCCAGTACGCCGCGTTGTTGCAACGTCGCGATGCCCTGGCCGATGCCGACCAGTCGGCGCAACTGGCGGCAGACCAGACCCACCGCTTCTTCCAGGCCGGTCGCGCATCGTTCCTGGCGGACCTGCAAGCAACCCGCACCTACACCGATGTGCGGGCGCAACTGGCCTCTGCCAACACGCAAGTTGCCATGAGCCAGATCGATTTGTTCCTGGCATTGGGCGGCGGTTGGGAAAGCGGACGAACGCAAGCGTCACAGCCCGGCAAACCCTGAGGCCGTTGCTATGCTTTGACTGATGAGGTCGCGCGTCGAGCTCATCAATCAAGGCTCGCGTTGGTCATGGGGATTCCAATAATGAAAAACCCTTATGCTCCCGGCTTCTGGTGCGCTATAGCGGCATTGGTGTTGCTGTCGGCCACCTATTTCTACGGCATTATGCTGGCTCACCAGATCGACAAGGCGCTGGTGTTCCTCGACAGTGCTTCAGCGCTGATTGCCGTGATGGCCATCGTGGTGGTGGCCTGGGCTTCGCTTCAGGGCCAGCGCATCAAAAGAAGACAGCTCGAACAAGGCAAGACACTGGTGCTGATCTGGGACACCAAAGTCGCGCTGCGCCGTGTCGAAACGGTGTTCGATCGGTATTTCTGGGGCAGTTACTGGCAACCGGGGCGTACGTTCCAGGAAGTCATGGGCGAACTCACCGGCACGCCGCTGGAAAAAAGCCTCGAAACCCTGAAAAAACAATGCCAGGCGCTGGACAAGCAAGTGTCCGAGGACGGCTGGCACTGGCTCAACAACGCCCGTGAACTCTGCGATGTCGCCAACGCCATGGCCCGCGGACGTTATCAACTGGACTTCTGCGACCCGCGCTCGGAATCCCCAAGCGGCACGGCGGTGATCAATCGCGACTTCGAGGTGCTGGTCTATACATGGACCGCACGGCTCAAGAGCTTTGATCATCAACTTGATGAGATTGAAGTGCAGTATTCCTGAGACATCCCCGCAGAACGCGGGAACGATCACGTTCCCGCACGCTCATAGACACTCTTTAACCTTTAATCATTGGGTCGCCCCGTGCGCCTGATGCTAATCTGCATCGCACTTTTAGCGCAGTCGTGACCGCAACCCGTCATGGGTTCAGGGAAGACGACCACACCTCAACAACGGACATTGATCGGGTAATTCATGAATAAATCAGCAGGCGTGCTTCTAGGAATTGTGGTCGCCATCGGTGCAATCAGCGCCGGCGGTGCCTGGTACACCGGGACCAAACTCGAAGGTGTGCTGAATACCTCGATCGCCGACGCCAACAAAGAGCTGCAAGCCGCGCTGGTCGGTTCCAACGGCAAAGCGTCGCTGGAACTGGTGTCGCTGGAGCGCAACGTATTCACTAGCACCGCGCATTACCGCCTCAAGGGCGATGGCGAGATGTTCGGTGAAGCACCGGTTGAGCTGCTGTTTGTCGATCACATTGAACACGGTCCGCTGCCGTTCTCGCGCCTGGTGTCGCTGAAGTGGCTGCCGGTCCTGGCCACCAGTCACTACGAACTGGAAAGAGCCCCGACCACCGAAAAGTGGTTCGTCGCTGCCAAGGACAAATCCCCACTGACGGGCGTGGTCAACATCGGCTACGACAACTCCACCAACGGCACCCTCCAATTGCTGCCGCTGGACGTGGCGCTTGACGACAAATCCAACCTGAAATTTTCCGGGCTGAACCTCGAAGTCGCCGCCAGCGCTCAAGCGCAGAAGGTCAAGGCCAACGGCTACATGGACAGCCTGACGCTAAGCACGGTCGCCGAAGATCAGACGCCGGTGAAGGTAGAACTGAACGGCCTGACCCTGGCCAGCAACCTGACAAAAAGTACTTACGGTTACTACACCGGCGAGAACACTGTCGAGCTGACCGACAGCAAGACCACCTTCGGCGCCAAGCAGTCGGTATTGGGTTTCAAGAAATTTGAAATGAAGAACCAGACCGAGGAATCGGGCACCAGCGCTTCGGGGCGCGCCGATTACAAGGTGGGTGAGGTGACCTTGAACGGCAAGGCTGTCGGGTCTGCGCAAATGGCCATGAGCCTGAAGAACCTCGACATCCCGGCAACCATGTCGCTGATGCAGATTTACCAGACCAAACTGCAACCGTACGAGAAGGCCGCCGCCGAGGCCGCTGCTGCGGGTGAACCGGCTCCAGAGTTGGTCCTGACCCCGGCCGAAGAGGCGCAAGTCAAAACCGGCCTGGAGAAACTGCTGGCCGCCGGCCCACAGGTCGCCCTGGAGAATCTGTCGTTCAACACCCCCAATGGCGAGAGCCGCGCCAACCTGGTGCTTGACCTGACCAAACCACAATCCATGGACCTGCCGCCAGATCAGCTGACTCAACAACTGATCGCGCTGCTGGACGTTAACGTGCGAGTGTCCAAGCCAATGCTCGTTGACCTGCTGAGCGTGCAATCGCAAATCGACGGTCAGACCGACGCCAAGCTCATCGCCGATCAGGCCACCGCCACCGCCGACATGTTCAGCAGCATGGCGGTCGGCACGCAGTTGGCAAAACTGGAAGGCAACAACATCGTCACCAAACTGCACTACGCCAATAATCAGGTGGAATTCAACGGCCAGAAAATGACCGTCGGAGAGTTTGTCGGGTTCGTCATGGGCAAATTCGGCGGAAGTGTCACCGTCCAGTAAAGCCAGGATTTACCCACCGACGCCCGGCCTCTGCGCAATGCAGATGCCGGGCGTTTTGCTGTCCCCCTGGTGCCGCTGGAGCGGCTGAACACGTTTAGCCAACATCCCGAATCAGCCGCCATGCCTCGTCCACCGGCAGCGCTGTTTCATCTATTCGGCAAGCGCCATCGCACGTTCTTCTTCGCAAGCCACCGCGGCGACCACCAGCCACGGTCTTCGGGAACGTCGGCGAAACAGGCAACGCGGTGCAGTGCCATCATCACTTTCCAGGCAAGCGTTGCACTTAAGATTTGGCGCTTATCCAGAGGTTCAGCCAATACCCACTGCCACCGAGCGAGCGGTCCGGCTATAGTTTGCACGCCGACGACGGCCCCACCCGCACAAGGTGCTCCGGTATGACCCGATTGACCTCTCTGAACCCTTGGCTGGCGGCCGTTGCCGTCGCCCTTTGCGTGCAATTACCGGCGCAGGCCCAGGAGCGTTTCACCTTGAACATCCCAGGCGTCTCGGATGACCGACTGTTCACGTCGGCCGCCGCCAGCGATGCCCCGGGTTGTGACGGGCATAACGTCTCACCGGCACTGAACTGGAACGCCGGGCCGGCGGGTACTTTGAGTTATGCCATCGTCATGCACGATCCTGACGGCCAAAAAGGCCAAGGCGTCGATCACTGGGTGCATTACGGCATCAAAGCCACGACTCATCAGATTGCCGCCGGCGTCGGCGCAAAAACCGCCCTTGAAGGCGTCGGTGGCACCAACAGCAAAGGCACCACAGGTTATGTCGGTCCTTGCCCACCGGTCGGCGACAGTGCGCACCACTACATCATCCAGCTTTACGCCCTGGACCTGGCCCCGGAAGCTTTACCTGCCGGCCTGACGCGCGCGCAACTGCTGGAAAAAATCAAAGGTCATGTGCTGAAAAACAGCAGCGTGGTGCGGCGTTATCACCGCTGACGTTTTTTTTCAGCGGCCTTAACCCGAATCTACCGGGCTGTCCGTCTCAGAGGTTGAATGGATCAATTTCCTCCTGAGGTCAGCCCCCATGTCCCTCCCTCTGCATTTCCTCCGCCCGGCCGCCCAGGGTTTCGCCGCCGGGTTGCTGCTGGCCATTGCTGGTTGCGGCGTTTCATCCAAGCCTGATTCCGCGTCGGTTTCGCCACCGGCTCAAGGTGCGCTGAACACCGAGGCGTTGGTGCTCAGCGAGGCCGTCATAGCGGACGCGCTGCGGAGGCACCATCTTCGACTGCTCGCTCGTTGGCTGCTCCCGCGCCCGCGGCGCCAATGGCCGATTTTGCCGCACCCGCGCAGAGTGAATCGATCGATGCTGATGAAGCAAAGGTCAGCAAACGGGCAGCAGCACCGGCGAAAACCCTGGATGAGCAATTGCGTGAAGTGGTGCGCCTGCGAATAACCGGTCAGACGCAAGCCGCCGATGCGCTGTTGAAGACGTTGAACAAGCGTTTCCCTGACGAAAACCTCACGGCCCGACTCAAGGCGTTGCAGAAAAACTGAAGGACACAGCGGTCGCCAATTTGGCATCGACGCCTGAAAGCGCGCACTATCGGCCCATAGCCGATGCGTTGGAGGAAGCCATGGCGAAAAAAATCGACCGCATCGCCCAAATGCTCAACTGCCCTGTGAAGGGCGAGGAATTACGGCGAGCGGTTACTGAGAGTCGTAAGGAGTTTCTGCTGGCGAAGCAGGCAGAAGAAACGCTTGAGGAGGACGCCCTTGATGATGAAGCGGTCGAGGACGAAGAGGATGATGAATACGACGAGTTTGACTGGACGACAGAATGAAAAAACCGCTTCGGCGGTTTTTTTTAGACTCAGTTGTTCGGTTAAACCTAACAGCTGAGTCCAGCGCTCGTCCTGAGGCTTTAACGACGCCCACAAAAAAGCCCCAGACCCTGCGGTCTGAGGCTTTCTTGTTTCTACTATATGGTGCACCAGGCGGGATTCGAACCCACGACCACTGCCTTCGGAGGGCAGTACTCTATCCAGCTGAGCTACTGGTGCAATGCGGGCGCCATGATACTCATATGCGCTGCGGGCGTCCATGCTGCTGAATCGCCTGCGGTTTTCCAAAGCGTAACCTGTGTTTGCTACGTTGATCAGAAAAATTAAGCTAATGCGGCGTTTTCGTTCTTTTTTTCGAACAGGCTATTGTCCTTTACCCCCTTTGATCCTAGGATTCGTTTGAGATTTCAAACGCTCTTGTCTGGGTGCTGAACCGCACGAGTTTCAATCAGTGCGCTATTTATGTGCTTCAGCCCGGTGAATGATTTCCCTGACGGCAGCCTATAAGGCGCCTTTCTACAATCATAATTCGCTCCGCGCTTGCCGCGGTGCTGTTAAGGAAAGCCGACATGCAGCTTAAAGACACCCAGTTGTTCCGCCAGCAAGCCTTTATCGATGGCGCTTGGGTTGATGCGGACAATGGTCAGACGATCAAGGTCAACAACCCGGCAACGGGCGAAATTCTGGGCACCGTGCCGAAAATGGGCGCTGCCGAAACCCGCCGTGCGATCGAAGCCGCTGATAAAGCGCTGCCGGCCTGGCGTGCATTGACCGCCAAGGATCGTGCGAACAAGCTGCGTCGCTGGTTCGAACTGATCATCGAGAACCAGGATGACCTGGCTCGCCTGATGACCCTGGAGCAGGGCAAGCCATTGGCCGAAGCCAAGGGCGAAATCGTTTACGCCGCTTCCTTTATCGAGTGGTTCGCTGAAGAAGCCAAGCGCGTCTACGGTGATGTGATTCCGGGCCACCAGCCAGACAAGCGCCTGATCGTGATCAAGCAGCCAATCGGCGTGACCGCTGCAATCACCCCGTGGAACTTCCCGGCCGCAATGATCACCCGTAAAGCCGGCCCGGCGCTGGCCGCCGGTTGCACCATGGTGCTCAAGCCTGCTTCGCAAACTCCATTCTCGGCATTCGCTTTGGCTGAACTGGCCCAGCGTGCCGGCATTCCAAACGGTGTGTTCAGTGTTGTGTCCGGCAGTGCCGGCGACATTGGCAGCGAGCTGACCAGCAACCCGATCGTGCGCAAACTGTCCTTCACTGGCTCGACCGAGATCGGTCGTCAGTTGATGGCCGAATGTGCCAAGGACATCAAGAAAGTCTCTCTGGAATTGGGCGGCAACGCGCCGTTTATCGTGTTCGACGACGCGGACCTGGATAAGGCGGTCGAAGGCGCGATCATTTCCAAGTACCGCAACAATGGCCAGACCTGCGTCTGTGCCAACCGTCTGTACATTCAGGATTCGGTCTACGACGCGTTCGCCGAGAAACTGAAAGTGGCTGTGGCCAAACTCAAGATCGGTAACGGTCTGGAAGAAGGCACCACCACGGGTCCGCTGATTGACGAAAAAGCCGTGGCCAAGGTTCAAGAGCACATCGCTGATGCGATCAGCAAAGGCGCAACCGTTCTGGCGGGTGGCAAGGTCATGGAAGGCAACTTCTTCGAACCGACCATTCTGACCAACGTGCCGAAGAACGCTGCCGTGGCCAAAGAAGAAACCTTCGGTCCATTGGCTCCGCTGTTCCGCTTCAAAGACGAAGCCGAAGTGATCGCGATGTCCAACGACACCGAGTTCGGTCTGGCTTCGTACTTCTATGCTCGCGACCTGGGTCGTGTGTTCCGTGTGGCTGAAGCCCTGGAATACGGCATGGTCGGCGTCAACACTGGGTTGATCTCCAACGAAGTCGCGCCGTTCGGCGGCATCAAGGCGTCGGGCCTGGGCCGTGAAGGCTCCAAGTACGGCATCGAAGATTACCTGGAAATCAAATACCTCTGCCTGGGCATCTAAGTCCGGCAAGGCATTGCTTCAAGCGGAAAGGGCACGAGAGCGCTGACCCTTTCTGCGCTTCAAACGGAATTTTCTCTGTGGCCGGGAACGCTGTGGCAGTCGATCATCGCATGCTGCCGTAGTTGCCTCCCCGCCGCATTTTCCTTGAACCACGCCGCCCGATGAGCGGTGAATGAGGACTTTATGAGCAAGACTAACGCATCCCTGATGAAACGCCGCGAAGCCGCTGTACCACGCGGTGTTGGCCAGATTCACCCGATCTTCGCCGAGTCCGCGAAGAACGCCACCGTGACCGATGTTGAAGGTCGCGAGTTCATCGACTTCGCCGGCGGTATCGCCGTGCTGAACACCGGTCACCTGCACCCGAAAATCATCGCCGCCGTGACCGCGCAGCTGAACAAGCTGACCCACACCTGCTTCCAGGTACTGGCTTACGAGCCGTACGTAGAGCTGTGCGAAAAAATCAACGCCAAGGTGCCAGGTGATTTCGACAAGAAAACCCTGCTGGTGACCACCGGTTCCGAAGCCGTCGAAAACGCCGTGAAAATCGCCCGTGCCGCCACTGGCCGTGCCGGCGTGATCGCGTTCACCGGCGCTTACCACGGCCGGACCATGATGACCCTGGGCCTGACCGGTAAAGTCGTGCCTTACTCGGCCGGCATGGGCTTGATGCCAGGCGGCGTGTTCCGCGCGCTGTACCCGAACGAACTGCACGGTGTGAGCATCGACGATTCGATCGCCAGCATCGAACGCATTTTCAAGAACGACGCCGAGCCGCGTGACATCGCTGCAATCATCATTGAGCCAGTTCAGGGCGAAGGCGGTTTCTACGTCGCGCCTAAAGAGTTCATGAAGCGTCTGCGCGCGCTGTGCGACCAGCACGGCATCCTGCTGATCGCTGACGAAGTGCAGACTGGCGCTGGCCGTACCGGCACCTTCTTCGCCATGGAACAGATGGGCGTTGCTGCCGACCTGACCACCTTCGCCAAATCCATCGCTGGCGGCTTCCCGTTGGCCGGTGTGTGCGGCAAGGCCGAATACATGGACGCCATTGCTCCAGGCGGCTTGGGCGGCACCTACGCCGGTAGCCCGATCGCTTGTGCCGCGGCGCTGGCCGTGATGGAAGTGTTCGAAGAAGAGCACCTGCTGGACCGCTGCAAGGCTGTTGGCGAGCGTCTGGTCACTGGCCTGAAAGCCATCCAGGCCAAATACCCGGTCATCGGCGAAGTCCGTGCCCTGGGTGCGATGATCGCGGTCGAGCTGTTCGTCGACGGCGACAGCCACAAGCCGAACGCTCCTGCAGTGGCATCGGTTGTGGCCAAGGCTCGCGACAAGGGTCTGATCCTGCTGTCTTGCGGCACTTACGGCAACGTTCTGCGCGTCCTGGTACCGCTGACTTCGCCGGACGAGCAGTTGGACAAAGGTCTGGCGATCATCGAAGAGTGCTTCTCTGAACTCTGATTGCCAAGTGTGACCTGATCGACAAAAAAACCCGCTTCGGCGGGTTTTTTGTGTCCCCGGAACACATCGATGGCAAATCCGCTGTATCGAATGGCCAGCATTGACTAAGGTGCAAGCGCTACCTTTGGAGTGTCTAAATGATTGCTGTGGTGTTACCCGCTGCACCGCGTGTGCTGATTGCCGAGGCCGACCCCTGGTCCCGCGACCTGCTCAAGCAGGTGTTGTTGAATGTGCGCTGCGACGCACGGCTGGATCTGTGTGCTGATGGGCAGGAAGCGCTGCACCTGTTGGCGGAGAACCCTTACGACCTGGTGATCGTCGACTGGGAGTTGCCCGGCGTCGATGGTTTGAATGTCTTGCGCAGTGTCCGTCAGCGTAAACGCAACCCACCGCTGCCGTTCATTCTGATGAGCAGTCGCAACGACAGCGCCAGCGTGCGCGAAGTCTTGCCCCTTACGCCTGCGGCGTATCTGACCAAACCCCTGAACATGGCAAATCTGACTCACCGTCTGCAGGATTTGCTGATGAACGCTGGTGAAGAGTTGTCCTGCGAAGCGCCTTCGCTGGCGCCAGGCATGACCTTGTCGGTTTACCTGGAACGTCGACGTGAGCTGGCCGACGGCGCGCCACTGATGACCGACGTACAGTTGGCGGTCAAACGCAGCCTCAATCCCAACGGCCTCGATCTGACATTGCTGCATGACGAGATTCGTACTGATCCGCAGATCACCGCCGTGTTGATCGCCGCCGCCAACAGCGCCGGTCATCACTTGGGTGCCGCGGTACAGACTCTGTCCCAGGCGCTGCACCGCCTCGGTACTGGGCAAAGCATGAACCTGATTCTGGGGCTGGCCCTCAAGCGCAGTGCCCGCCTTAGTGATCCATTTCTGGCCGACTATGCCGAGCGCTATTGGGAGTTATCGCTGCGCACCGCCGAATATGGCCGGACCTTGGCGCGCTTGCTGGATCTGGATCAGGAGCGCTGTTATTGCGCCGGTATGCTGCATCGCCTCGGCGACCTTGCGCTTTTGCGGTGTTTGCAGGAATGGAAGCAGGCCGGTGGTGAGCTGGATGAATGGGAGGAGGTCGGCGAGGCGCTGGCCGAATTCGGTGCGGCCTATGGTTCGGCGCTGCGTGCCCGCTGGCGCCTGCCGCTGGAGCTGCGAGAGCTGATTGCGGCGGTTTACCAGTTCGGTGGCGGGGTTTACTCGCGCGAAGCGCTGGTGATGAACATGGCTGCGCAATTGGCGCGGCTGACCGAGCATGAGGGCATTGAGGCGCTGGCGAAGAGCCGGACGGCGCGGTTGCTCAAGATCGGATTGCCGGAATTGATGCGTTTGCGCAAAAAATAAACCTAGATCGTTCCCACGCAGAGTGGTCTGACCCCAAAAACCTAGCCCGAAATGATGCAGTTCTTGCCCTGGCGTTTGGCTTCGTACATCGCCGCATCCGCGCGGGCAAACAGACTGTCGACGCTTTCGTCCTCAGCGGTGAGGCTGGTCAGGCCCTGGCTGACGGTGATGCCGAACGTCTGCTCGTCATGGGTGAAGCTTAATCGCTGAATCTCCCGTTGCAGGCGCTCGGCCACTTGCATGGCCATGTCTGGCGCGCAGCCGGGAAACACCGCTGCGAATTCCTCGCCGCCAATTCGCCCGAACACATCACCGCGACGCAACGCCGCGCGACCGCTCTCTGCGATACGCTGTAGCACGTTGTCGCCCTCCAAGTGGCCGTAGGTATCATTGATCACTTTGAAATCATCGATGTCCAGCAGCAGGAACGCCAGCGGCGTGCCTTGGAGCCGTGCCTGTTCGAATTCACCGTGGGCACATTCGAAGAAGTGTCGACGGTTGCTGCTCTGGGTCAGCACATCGGTGGTGGCCAAGCGTTGCAGCTCGATTTCCATCTGCTTCTTGTCCGTAATGTCTTCGGCAATACCGACGATGATCACGGGTTGCCCCGGCTCGGCCTGGCGGTTGATAAAGCACTTGTCACTGAGCCAACGGACCTGGCCGTCGGCGGTAATGATTCGGTACTCGCGGTCTTCAATGGCGCCTTTGACCAGCACTTCGGCCAGGCTGCGTTCGGCATAGTCCAGGTCGTCGGGGTAAATGCTATCGCGCCATTGGTTGTAGTCGGACAGCAACAGGCCTGCACAGCGGCCGAAAATCCGTTCATACGCTGGGCTGACATAGAGCACCTGGCGGGATTCCCAGTCAAAAGCCCAAAGCACCGCGTTAACGCTCACCAGCAGAGCGCTGAACAGCTGTTCGCGTTCGCTCAGGCGCGCCACTTCGCCTTGTGCATGCATCAGCGCTAGCAAGGTTTGCGCGGCCTCGGGCCACTGCGGGAGGGATGAGTCTTGTAGGTTTTTATTGACCATCGACACAAAGTCTCAAAGGGCGTGTGCCGTTCGAGGTTCGAAAGCGGCCTGCCTGGATGGCGAAGTGTCTTTGAGATAGGAGATTTGGAGCTAAGTTCCGAAGGGTGCGCCCACGAACGGGGCGCACCGATCAACGGCGTCAGACAGCGGCGGGGCGCAGGGAGTAGGTTTTCAACTGATCGGCGAAGTCGCGCAGGGATTGAATCCCGCTGGCTTCGGCTTCGTGTACCCAATCCTTGATGGCGGCCAGCATATCGTGACCATTTGAGCTGGTCTTGACCCAGATCTGCTGCAAGGCCAGGCGTTTCTCGTAAATTACCTTCAGCGCCTGACTGTGCTCGAGCATGGTCTGGATGCGAATGTGGTGTTGGTCATCCAGCAAACTGGTTTCCCGCGAGAGTAGGCGCTTGGCACGGTGGAACTGGTGACGGACCGAGTGATCGACCTTTTCCAGCTCTTGTTTGACCAGCGGCGCGATCACCAATTTGCGGTACTGGGCCATGATCTGGAAGCGGTTGTTGAGGATCGCCATGGCGGTGTCCATGTCCAGGTTGCCTTTGCCTTCCACCCGGTGGGCGATGGGCGCGACCCGCTGAACCTTGGCCAGACGCAGGAAACTGAACACCTGGATCCAGGCCCAGCCGAGATCGAATTCCCACTTCTTCACTGACAGTTTTGCCGAATTAGGATAGGTGTGATGGTTGTTATGCAGTTCTTCGCCGCCGATCAGGATGCCCCAGGGCACCAGATTGGTCGCCGCATCGCGGCATTCAAAATTGCGGTAGCCGATAGCATGGCCAAGCCCATTGACCACGCCGGCGGCCCACACCGGGATCCACATCATCTGGATGGCCCAGATGGTAATGCCTATGGTGCCGAACAGCAGCAGGTCGATGACGCCCATGATCGCCACGCCCAGCAGCGGAAAGCGGCTGTACAGATTGCGTTCGATCCAGTCGTCGGGGCAGTTCTTGCCGTAGATGCGCAGGGTCTCGGGGTTTTCCGCTTCGGCGCGGTACAGCTCGGCGCCTTTGCGCAGAACGGTGGAGAGGCCCTTGATGACCGGGCTGTGCGGGTCATCGACAGTTTCGCATTTGGCGTGGTGCTTGCGGTGGATAGCGGTCCACTCACGGGTGTTCTGCGCCGTGGTCAGCCACAGCCAGAAGCGGAAGAAATGTTTCAGGCCAGCATTGAGCTCTAAGGAGCGATGGGCTGAATAACGGTGCAGATAGACCGTGACGCCGATGATCGTCACGTGGGTCATCAGCAGGGTGACTGCCACCAGTGTCCAGGGCGACAAGCCGAGAAAACCTTCGTACCACATAGTCTATTGGGCCCTCGATAAAGAAAAAACAGCCGTTGCATTATCACCAAGCCCACAGATAAAACCAGTCGCCCTTTCAGATAAGAGTGGCTGGATGTGTCTTTAAACTAAAATTCCATACTTTTTGAAGGGACATGGACAGCCGAATGTCTGCTACCTATCGCGATGCTTTGCGCGCAGCACTGCTTTACCTTCTGGTTTCCGTAGCTTGGCTGCAGTTCAGTGGCCATTTATTGAACAGTTTCTTCGATAGCTCTGCTGAGCTAATGCGATGGAAACTGATCAACGGTTACGCCTGGGTGGTGTTCAGCTCCGGGTTGATTTTCCTCGCTCGGGCGCGATTGTTCCGTTGCCTGGGGATCGGCGCCAAGTTGCGTGAACGCACCGAAGACCGCGAGCGTTTGCGTCAGGCCGCCGCGGTGTTCGATTGCACCCGTGAAGGGGTGCTGGTCACTGATTGCAAAGGCTTGATCGTTCATGTGAACCGGGCCTTTATGGAAATCACCGGCTATCAGTGTGAGGAAGTGCTGGGTCAGCAACCCAGTTTGTTCAAGTCCGGTCATCACCCGCCGGATTTCTACCAAGCGATGTTCGCGACACTCAACAGTATTGGCGAGTGGAGTGGGGAAATCTGGAACCGCCGCAAAAGCGGCGAGATTTACCCGCAATGGCAAACTATCCGCATCATTCACGACGACCGGCGGCGGGTTAGCCATTACGTCGCGGTGTTTTCCGACATCAGTGCGATCAAGAACTCCGAGCATGAACTGACGCACTTGGCCCATCACGATCCACTGACCGACCTGCCCAATCGACTGTTGTTCACCGATCGTGCCGAGCAGGCCCTGGCGTCGGCGCAGACTCACAAGCGCGGCTGCGCGTTGCTGCTGATCGATCTGGATCACTTCAAGATGATCAACGACAGTCTCGGACACACCATCGGCGACCAACTGCTCAAGGCCGTCGCCGAACGCTTGAAAGCCATGTTCGGACCGGGGATCACCCTGGCGCGGCTGGGCGGTGATGAGTTCGCCGTGCTGGCTGAAAGTTGCCCGCAGTTGATGCATGCCGCGGCGCTGGCTCAGCGGATCATCGAGGGTCTCAAAGAACCGGTCCAGATTGACGGGCATCAGTTGTTTATCAACACCAGCATCGGCATCAGCCTGTTCCCCGGCGATGCGTTGAGTGCCGAGCAATTGTTGCGCAACGCGGACTCTGCACTGTTCAAGGCCAAAAGTGCTGGCCGCGACGGCTACGCCCTCTACACCGAAGAATTGACCGCCCATGCCCAGCAACGGGTCGAGACCGCATTCGAATTGCGCCGTGCGCTGGAACAGCAGGAATTACGGGTTTATTACCAGCCGGTTCACGACCTCAAGACCAGTCGCCTGATTGGCGTCGAAGCGCTGGTGCGCTGGGAACATCCGCAGCGCGGGCTGGTGTCGCCGGCAGAATTCATCCCCATCGCCGAGCGCACTGGTTTGATTGCCGAAATCGATGCCTGGGTCATGCAGCAGGCCTGTCAGCAGATGTGCCAATGGCAGGCGGCGGGTGTGCTGTTGTCGTTCATCGCCGTGAATGTTTCGTCTCGGTTGTTTGCTCGTCGCGAGCTGTACCAGCAGGTGGCGCAGGTGTTGCACGAAACCGGGCTGGATCCGGCGTATCTGGAGCTGGAAGTCACTGAAAGTGCGGTGATGGAAGACCCGGAAGTGGGGCTGGAACAAATGCACCGGCTGCGGGAGCTGGGCGTGCGACTGGCCATCGATGACTTCGGCACGGGGTATTCGTCGCTGCTGCGCCTCAAGCGATTGCCGGTACAGAAACTCAAGATCGATCAGGGCTTCGTTGCCGGGTTGCCGTGGGATGAGGATGACGCGGCGATTGTGCGGGTGATCATTGCGCTGGCCCAGAGCATGGGAATGCGGGTTCATGCCGAGGGGATCGAGCAGGTCGAGCAGGCGAGTTTCCTGCTCGAACACAGCTGCGATCTGGGGCAGGGGTACTGGTTTGGACGGCCGGTGCCGGCCGGGCAGCTGGATTGGGATCGTGTTCCACAGATTCTCCAGCCCTGATCGTTCCCACGCAGAGCCTGGGACGATCAGCCCTGCGTGGGAACGATAAATCTTCTGGTTATATAAACATTCTTAAATAGTCTTTTTAAGAATATCTGCGCTTATCTACTATTGCTCTCACGCCGCAAGCAGTCCCGCCACTGCCAGGCACCTCTAGTCGAAGGAGCAGCACCATGAGCGCATCCCTACGTAGCGTTGACGGCCAGGACGAGGCAACCATTTTGCGTGAGATCCAGAGCGCTTTGCGCGATCTGCGTTTTGGCGCGGTGGAGATCACCGTGCACAACGCCCAGGTGGTCCAGATCGAACGCAAAGAAAAATTTCGTTTGCAGAATCCAAGCAACAAACCGAGTTAAAAACCGGCACCCCGATACCAGCACACCATAAAAAAAGCCAACACAATCAGAATTCCAGGAGCTTTTACCATGTCGTCGATTCGTCATTTCGCTTTGGCCGCCCTGGCCAGTGCCCTTTTTGCTGGTTCCGCGGTTGCCAAGGATTACGAACTGCTCAACGTGTCGTACGACCCGACGCGTGAGCTGTATCAGGACTACAACGCTGAATTCGTCAAGTTCTGGCAGAAAGACCACGCTGGCGACAGCGTGAAAATCCAGCAGTCCCACGGTGGTTCAGGCAAGCAGGGCCGTGCGGTGATCGACGGCCTGCGCGCCGATGTAGTGACCCTGGCCCTGGCCGGTGACATCGACGAAATCGCGAAGCTCGGCAAGACCCTGCCGGCGGATTGGCAGAAGCGTCTGCCGGAAGCGAGCACGCCGTACACCTCGACCATCGTGTTCCTGGTGCGCAAGGGCAACCCTAAAGGCATCAAGGACTGGGGCGACCTGACCAAGAATGGCGTGGAAGTCATCACCCCGAACCCGAAAACCTCCGGCGGTGCGCGCTGGAACTTCCTCGCCGCCTGGGCCTATGGCCTGAAAGCCAACGGCGGTAACGAAGCCAAGGCCAAGGAATACGTGCAAACCCTCTTCAAGCACGTTCCTGTGCTGGACACCGGTGCTCGCGGTTCGACCATTACCTTCGTCAACAACGGTCAGGGTGACGTGTTGCTGGCCTGGGAAAACGAAGCCTTCCTGGCCCTGAAAGAAGACGGCGGCGCTGACAAGTTCGACATCATCGTGCCTTCGCTGTCGATCCTCGCCGAACCTCCAGTCGCCGTGGTCGACAAGAATGCCGAGAAAAAGGGCAACACCGAGATCGCCGAAGCGTACCTCAAGCACCTTTACAGCCCGGCCGGTCAGGAAATCGCGGCGAAAAACTTCTATCGTCCACGTGACAAGGATATTGCTGCCAAATACGCCAAGCAGTTCCCGACACTGGACCTGGTGACCATCGACAAGGACTTTGGCGGCTGGAAAACGGCCCAACCCAAATTCTTTAACGACGGTGGTGTGTTCGACCAAATTTATCAGGCGCAATAACCTGAAATAAGCCATAAACGAGCCCCGGATTGACGTTCGGGGCTTTACGCGTTCTCAACCAAGGACTTTTATGTCGCGTCGTATCTCCCCCGTCATACCCGGCTTCGGGCTGACGCTGGGCTACACCTTGGTGTACCTCAGCCTGATTGTGCTCATTCCACTGGCGGCGATGTTCGTCCATGCCGCCCAACTCACCTGGGATCAGTTCTGGGCGATCATTTCGGCGCCTCGCGTGCTGGCGGCATTGAAGCTGAGCTTCGGCACCGCGCTGTACGCTGCGATCATCAACGGCATCATCGGCACGCTGCTGGCCTGGGTGCTGGTGCGCTACACCTTCCCGGGGCGCAAGATCATCGATGCAATGATCGATCTGCCGTTCGCGCTGCCCACTGCCGTGGCCGGTATCGCACTCACCGCGCTGTACGCTCCTAACGGTTTGGTCGGTCAGTTCGCGGCGGACCTGGGTTTCAAGATCGCGTATACCCCCCTCGGCATCACGCTCGCACTGACGTTCGTTACACTTCCATTCGTGGTACGTACAGTACAGCCAGTATTGGCCGATATCCCACGTGAAGTTGAAGAAGCAGCCGCGTGCCTGGGTGCGAAACCCTTGCAGGTTTTCCGCCATATTCTGGTTCCCGCGTTGCTGCCAGCCTGGCTGACCGGCTTCGCTTTGGCCTTTGCCCGCGGGGTCGGCGAGTACGGTTCGGTGATTTTCATCGCTGGCAACATGCCGATGAAAACCGAGATCCTGCCGCTGCTGATCATGGTCAAACTCGACCAGTACGATTACACCGGCGCTACGTCCATTGGTGTACTGATGCTGGTGGTTTCTTTCGTCCTGTTGCTGCTGATCAACTTGCTGCAGCGGCGCATCGAAACCCCATAAGGAGGCGCGAAAATGTCCCAATCGTCTATTAGCGCCGCTTCCTCGGCCAACGCTGCCCGCCGTGGCAGTGCCACTTCGCGGCGCATCCTGATCAGCCTTGGCTGGCTGATTTTTGCGCTGTTTCTGTTTTTACCGCTATTCATCGTGGTGTCCCAGGGCTTGAAAAATGGCCTCGGTGCGTTCTTCACCGCGATCTTTGAGCCCGACGCTTTGTCGGCCCTGAAACTCACGGTGATTGCCGTGCTGATTTCAGTGCCGCTGAACCTGGTGTTCGGTGTCAGCGCCGCGTGGTGCGTAAGCAAGTACTCGTTCCGCGGCAAGAGCATGCTGGTGACGCTGATCGACCTGCCGTTTTCGGTGTCGCCGGTGATCGCCGGTCTGGTCTATGTGCTGATGTTCGGTGCCCAGGGCATTTTTGGCCCGTGGCTGCAGGACCACGACATCCAGATCGTCTTCGCCTTGCCGGGCATTGTGCTGGCGACGATTTTCGTCACCGTGCCATTCGTGGCGCGCGAGCTGATCCCGTTGATGCAGGAGCAAGGCACTCAGGAAGAAGAGGCCGCGCGTCTGCTCGGGGCCAATGGCTGGCAGATGTTCTGGCACGTCACTGTTCCCAACATCAAATGGGGCCTGATCTACGGCGTGGTGTTGTGCACCGCGCGGGCGATGGGTGAATTCGGTGCGGTGTCGGTGGTTTCCGGGCACATTCGCGGGGTAACCAATACCCTGCCGTTGCACGTCGAGATCCTCTACAACGAATATAACCACGTGGCCGCGTTCGCCGTGGCGAGCCTGTTGCTGATCCTGGCGCTCTTCATCCTGCTGCTCAAGCAGTGGAGCGAAAACCGTATTAACCGCCTGCGCGCCAGCGCCGCGGAGGAATAAGTCATGTCGATTGAAGTGCGTAACGTCAGCAAGAATTTTCACGCGTTCAAGGCGCTGGACAACATCAGCCTGGACATTCACAGCGGCGAACTCGTGGCGCTGCTTGGCCCGTCCGGTTGCGGCAAGACCACGCTGTTGCGGATCATCGCCGGTCTCGAAACGCCGGATCAGGGCAACATCGTGTTCCACGGTGAAGACGTCTCCGGCCACGACGTGCGTGATCGCAACGTCGGTTTCGTGTTCCAGCACTACGCGCTGTTCCGCCACATGACGGTGTTCGACAACGTCGCGTTCGGCCTGCGCATGAAGCCGAAAAACCAGCGCCCGAGCGAAAGCCAGATCGCGGTGAAAGTCCACGAACTGCTGAACATGGTGCAACTGGATTGGCTGTCGGATCGCTACCCGGAACAACTCTCCGGCGGTCAGCGTCAACGTATCGCGTTGGCCCGCGCGCTGGCGGTGGAACCGAAAGTCCTGCTGCTTGACGAGCCCTTTGGTGCCCTTGACGCCAAGGTCCGTAAAGAATTGCGTCGCTGGCTCGCGCGGTTGCACGAAGACATTAACCTGACCTCGGTATTCGTGACCCACGACCAGGAAGAAGCGATGGAAGTCGCCGACCGCATCGTGGTGATGAACAAGGGTGTGATCGAGCAGATCGGCTCACCGGGCGACGTCTACGAAAACCCGGCCAGCGATTTTGTTTATCACTTCCTGGGCGATTCGAACCGGCTGCATCTGGGCGAAGACAATCACGTGCTGTTCCGTCCGCACGAAGTGTCGCTGTCACGTCATGAGATCGAGGATCACCACGCGGCCGAGGTGCGGGATATTCGTCCATTGGGTGCGACGACGCGGGTGACGTTGAAGGTCGAAGGCCAGAGCGAATTGATCGAAGCTGAAGTGGTGAAGGATCACGACAGCCTGATCGGGCTGGCGAAGGGCGAGACGCTGTTCTTCAAGCCGAAGGTCTGGCAGAAAGTCGCTAACATCTAAGATCAAAAGCTTCGCGGGCAAGTCGGATCGCCGCACCGCTCGCTCCTACAGGGATATCCGTGACCTGTAGGAGCGAGGCTTGCCCGCGAATGCGATTTAGATCGCGGCGCGATTCGGATTAACCCGCACACCGCCCACCCGCGCCTCGATCTGCTCTTTCAGCTCACGCCGAATTCCCAGCAAAAATGCCAACTCCACCACCACAAACAACGGCCCGACAATCAACCCCGTCACATCATCGACAAACGCCGGTTTGCGTCCTTCGTAGTGATGACCGACAAACTGAATCGCCCAACCCACCACAAACATCCCGATGCCACTGGCAAGCCAGACCAGCATGCTTTGCTGCGCGAGCACATGCCCCAGCCAAACGCAAAGGCCCAGCAACACCGTCATCAGCACGCCCAGCCGTAACTCCAGGCGCAGATAAAACCACGCCGAAGCCAGCGCCAAAAGCACCGCCGGTGACACCCAAACCCCGGCCAGCGACCACTCGGGCCGTGACAGCAGCACCGCAACCGCGACGACGATCAGCGGAATGCCGACAAAATGGGTGGCAATATTGCGCGGGTCACGGTGGTAAGCGGCGTATTGACTGAGATGGTCGACGAGGCTTTTCATTGTTGTTCCTCCTGTTGGGTGATGGATCATGCCCCGGGTCGACAACTCGCTCTGTCAGCCAGGCGACAATCTCTAGGAGTTTTCATGGATAAGCAGGTCTGGCGTCCACGCCTGATGAGCGGCCAGTGGTTCAGCCATGTACCTGTTCCCTTACAGGATAGTCTGCTGGCCGCCGCCAGGGTGCGGCGGTTGTCGCCGGGCCAGCGGCTGTTCAAGCGCGGCGATCTTGCGTGCGGCCTGTACGCGGTGCTCGAAGGTTCGGTGCGCATCGGCGCGGTGAGCGAGCAGGGTAAGGAGGCGTTGCTGAGCTTGGTGGAGTCGCCCCACTGGTTCGGCGAAATCGGCCTGTTCGATGGTCAGCCGCGTACTCATGATGCATTCGGGCTGGGCCATTGCATCCTGTTGCACATCCCGCAAACCGTGCTGCTGGCGTTACTTGATGAGCAACCGGTGTACTGGCGGCAACTGGCATTGCTGATGAGCCAGAAACTGCGCCTGACGTTCATCAATCTCGAACAGCTGAGCCTAATGCCAGCCGCTGCTCGACTGGCTCATCGCTTGCTGATGATCGCCGAAGGATATGGCGAGATCGATCCGCCACGACGGGTGTTGCAACTGCCTCAGGAGCAATTGGCGTCGATGTTGTCGCTGTCGCGCCAGACCACCAATCAGATTCTCAAGGACTTGCAGGGGCAGGGGATTGTGAATCTTAAGTACGGCGAGATCGAAATTCTGGATGCGGAACGATTGCGGATGTTGGCGATTATTTAAAACCAGGTGTTAGTGGTGGGCTTTGGATGCGAAGGCGTTTAGCCTGTGATGACGACAATTGAGGTGTGCCATGCGTGTGTTGTTAGTGGAAGACGAACCCGAGACCGCCAAACTCCTGGCCAAGGGCCTGAGCGAGGCAAGTTATTCGGTGGATGTGGCGCTCAATGGAATGGACGGCCGGCGCTTTATTGAGTCTGGCAAATATGAGCTGATCATCCTCGACGTAATGCTGCCAGGGCTCAACGGCTGGCAGTTGCTGCAACAGATCCGCAAGCTCGGTGAAACGCCGGTGTTGCTTCTAACGACCAAGGATGGAATCGAGGATCGCCTGCGCGGGTTGGAGTTGCATGAGGAAGATTACCTGCTCAAGCCGTTTGCCGTGAGTGAACTGGTGAAGCGGGTGCGCAAGTTGTTGCGGCGTGATCAGCGGCGCTGAGACCGCTCCGTTCAATACATGAGCTAGACTTCGGCTAGGCAATGCATTAAATACAATGCAAATCTATTTTTTCAATGAATTTGCACTGTATATGATGCGGGTGAGCGGATGGAAAGCCTCGGTGAACTGATCAGGTTGCTGCGCAAAGAGCGAAAGATGTCTCAACAGGACCTGGCAAAGCAGTACGGCATGAGCCGCGCCACGATTTCAGGCATCGAGAACAACACGGTCTCCGAAATCGGAATCCGCAAGGTTGAAGCGATACTTAACGGCTTCGGTTATGAACTCACGGCCGTACCTCGGCAGTCGAAGCGCCCGACGCTGGATACCCTGAAAAAGGTTAACTTCCATGGCTGAGAGAAGCGATGCGGACAGGCTGCACATCAGTGTTTCCGGCACCACAGTCGGAACCCTCACAGTGCGAGCATCGTCGACCGATTGACCCATCGAGGGGCAACGCATCTGGTCAAATCCTTTCGGCCAGAGGAATACCCTGAACTTGCTGCCAATGAGTATTTCTGCATGAGGGCCGCGCTACATTCGGGTCTTGAGGTGCCGAAGGTTGAGCTCAGCGAGCACGGCAAATTCCTGTTCGTTAAGCGCTTCGATCTGAATGAAAAAGGTTATCTGGGCTTTGAGGATTTCTGCGTGCTCAATGCCTGGCCTTCGAAGGCCAAATACGATGGTTCGTACGAAGGCGCCGCGAGGCAGATCAAAGAGTTTGTCTCCCCGTCATTGCTCAACCACGCCCTTGAGTCTTTTTTCAAAATCGTGGCGTTGTCGTCCGCTCTGAAAAATGGCGATGCTCACCTCAAGAACTTCGGTGTGCTGTACGAACATGGAGGTGCTGATGCGCAAATCAGACTTGCTCCTGCCTACGACATCGTCACGACTTCGGTCTACATAAAAGTAGACAGCATGGCGTTGCTGTTAGGCGGATCAAAGGCATGGCCCAAATACAAAATGCTGGTGCGTTTTGGCCGATCGTCTTGCAATCTGACTGAGGGACGGTGCAATCAACTGCTGCAGCAAGTCGCTCATGGAATAGAAGTGGCAATGGCGGATATGGTTGATTACATCAAGGTAAATAACGTTTTTGCCGAGGTTGGTGAAGCGATGATAGAACAGTGGAAATCAGGCGTAGCGCGCAGCTTGGTCAAAAGCTGATCACCGCAACCCATCCCGAAACTGCCCCGGCGTTATCCCCGTCCAGCGCTTGAACGCGCGGCTGAAGCTGCTCGTATCAGCGAACCCTAGCAGATAGCTGATCTCGCTCAATGAGCATTGCGGATCGCGCAAATGCAGCAGCGCAAGATTTTCGCGGCTTTCGTTGAGCAATGTATCGAACCGGCAACCCTCGTCCGCCAGATGCCGTTGCAGGCTGCGCAAACTCAGGTGCAGGGTCTGGGCGATGTGTTCGGCGCTGGGCTCGCCTTCCGGCAATTGCTCCTCAATGGCGTCGCGAACTTTACGTTCCCAGGTCAGGGGTTTGAGTTGTGCAAGGGTGCGTTTGAGCACAGCCTCGTTGTGCTCGGCCAGTTCCGGGTTAGCGTCGTCAAGGTGGCTATCGAAGTCCACGACGGCAAATTCCAGTCGGTCTTCATCGGCGGCGAAGTACACCGGGGAGCGGAAGACTTTGTGCCATTGATGCGGATCTGCCGGTTCCGGGCGGCGCAGGTACACCGCCAGCGGGGCGTAATCGCGGCCCAGGCGATTGCGACAGGTGCGTACGTAAATCGCCGTGAAGGCATCGATGGCTTCGAAGGCCGGGGCCGGATTGCCTGGCGGGATTTTCAGGCGGAAGTGGTAGCGGTCCTCGGCGCGGGTCAGTTCCAGTTCCAGGGCGTCGCTGACCACCTGGTGATAACGCACGATGCGCTCGAACACTTCTCGCAGACTGCCGCTGGCCACCAGCGCATAACCGAGTGCGTGAAAGGTGGTTGGGCTTACGAAACGCGATACCCGCAAACCAATCGCCGGATCGCCGCTGACTTGCACGGCGATTTCCCATAGGCGCGTGGTGCCGGACAACGGGTAACGGGCGTTCGGGTCGTCCATCAGTTGCGGGTCGAGCCCCGCCTGTTGGCACAGGGCGGTGCTGTCGAGGCCCAGCGCATCAAGTTGCTTGCGCAGGGCGCGGGTCCAGCTGGCGAGGGAGGTCGGTTCAGTCATGCTGATTGGCGCTTCCGGTCAACAAGTTGGCGTTCACGGCTACCGCTTTGCGAGGGTTCACAAGGCAGGATGCGAACATCAATAACCAGAGGATGGAAGCATGCACGGTACTTCTGCAAGTCCCCAGCGACTGAATGCAGCACAACGATCAGCGCATATTCGTGAAGTAGTGCTGGCCAAGGGCGTTGAACTGCGTCAGCGCTACCCGATTCTCAACCATCAGGACGCCTTGGGCGCGGGCATTCTGGCCTTCGCTCTGGTCGGGATGATTGGCTCGGCGACGCTCTACATGACTGGGCATATGGCCTGGTGGGCGTGTCTGTTGCTCAATGCGTTTTTCGCCTCGTTGACTCACGAGCTGGAACACGACCTGATTCATAGCATGTACTTTCGCAAACAGCGCGTGCCGCACAACCTGATGATGGGCCTGGTGTGGCTGGCGCGGCCGAGCACGATCAATCCGTGGATTCGCCGGCATCTGCACCTCAATCACCACAAAGTCTCCGGCACAGAATCCGACATGGAAGAGCGCGCCATCACCAACGGCGAGCCGTGGGGTTTCGCGCGGCTGTTGATGGTCGGCGACAACGTGATGTCGGCGTTTATCCGTATGCTGCGGGCCAAGACCTGGGCTCACAAGATCAGCATCATCAAGCGCGCCCTGAAGGTCTACGCGCCACTGGCGCTGGTGCATTGGGGGGCGTGGTACCTGTTTCTCGGCTTTCACGCGGCTAACGGCATCGCTCATCTGCTGGGCGCGCCCATCGAATGGTCGGCGACCACGTTGTCGGTGATGCACGTCATCGATATCGCGGCGGTCGTGATCATCGGGCCGAATGTGTTGCGTACCTTTTGCCTGCATTTCGTCAGCTCGAACATGCACTACTACGGTGATATTAAGCCGGGCAACGTGATCCAGCAGACCCAGGTGCTGAATCCGTGGTGGATGTGGCCGTTGCAGGCGTTCTGCTTCAACTTTGGCAGCAGCCACGGCATCCATCATTTTGTGGTGAAGGAACCGTTTTACATCCGTCAGATGACCGTGCCGGTGGCGCATAAGGTCATGCGCGAGATGGGTGTGCGGTTCAATGATTTCGGGACGTTCGGGCGGGCGAATCGGTTTGTGCGCAAGGAAACAACAGAAGAGCAGGAGGTTCGTGCCGCTCAGGCTTGATCGATGCGCTCGGAAACTCAAACGCTGGTCATCAATTTGACCCAAAGGGACGCTAAGTTGTGCAGCAAGGAGTGATTGCCATATGCAATTTCGGCCTAATAAAGTTATTAAATATTCCTTTATTAGATAACCGTTTCAGCCAATCATCGCATCCAGTGATGTTGATCAGCGCTAGCAGATTTTGAGTTTCCGGGGCCGTCTCCTTGGCAGGGTGCGGTCCCTTTTTTTGTCTGTACCCAATTGCTCTATATGCTTTATAGATCTTAATAAATAGCTTCTTATTCCTTAACGAATATAACTCTCCTCCCTATACTTGCTCAGGAACAGACACGCAGCAGGAGAGTTCCCCCATGCGCAACGAATCAATTCGCTACCTGATTGTGCCGGGCTGGCAAGGATCGCCAGAAGATCATTGGCAAAGCCATTGGCAGAACAGCCTGCCGAACAGCGCGCGGGTGGAGCAGGCCGACTGGCTGACGCCGCGTCGTGAAGACTGGGTGGCGGCACTGGCCGAGGCGATTGCCGCCGACAGCACGCCGGTGATCCTGATTGCCCATAGCCTGGGTTGCATCACTGTCGCGCATTGGGCTGCCACTGCACCCGTGCAGTTTTTGCGTCAGGTTCGCGGCGCCTTGCTGGTCGCCCCTGCGGACGTCGAGCGCCCGGCCTGCGCACCGGCCCTGCGCAACTTCGCACCGATTCCAACAACCCTTTTGCCCTTTGCGAGCCAAGTCGTCAGCTCCGACAACGACAGCGCCGTGAGCACACCGCGTGCGTTGGAACTGGCACGTAACTGGGGCGCCGAGGCGGGGATTTTGTCGGGTGCCGGGCACATCAATGTGAAGTCCGGTCATCAACGCTGGGAGCAGGGTTTTGCTTATCTCTATCGCCTGCAAAACCGAATGGAACACCACGCCCTGCGACGCGCTTAAACCTTTTTTTGCTTTTGTTTTTAAAACAACGCCCCCCGTCTCCCGGCGGTTTTGGGCGGGAGTCTGCCATGAGTTTTGAAGCCTTCGGTCAGCCACTGCTGACGTTCCCCGACGCAGAAAAAAGTCCTCTGAGCATTCGCGCCAAGGCGCTGGTGTTTGTCGATCCGCGTTCGCGTCAGTTACGCCAGGAGCTGGAGCTAATGGCGCCGCGCTTGATCTCGGTGTTGATCCGTGGCGAAACCGGCAGCGGCAAGGAGTTGCTCGCGCGGCACATCCATCGCGCGAGTGATCGCGGCGGGTTGTTCGTGTCGGTCAATTGTGGCGCGATCAGTCCGACTTACGCCGATGCGGAATTGTTCGGTTATGCCGCTGGCAGTTACAGCGGATCGGCCAGCAGTCGCGCTGGCTGGTTCGGTTCTGCCAACGGCGGGACGCTTTATCTGGATGAAATTGGCGACCTGCCGCTGCCGATCCAGATCAAATTGCTCGCGGCGCTGGAAAACCACGAAGTCACTCGTGTCGGCGCTCAACAACCCAGCCCGGTGGACGTGCGCCTGGTGGTAGCTACCAGCATCGACCTGGCCCAGGCGGTGGCCGCCGGAAAATTCCATGAGCGGCTCTACCACTACCTCAGCGAAGGCCAGCTCGAACTGCCAGCCTTGCGTGATCGGGTGGGCGATATTTTGTCGCTGTCGGAATATTTCCTCGGCATCTATAGCCAGCGCCTGGACCTGCCGGTGCCGCTGATCAGCGACGCCGCGCAGTATCTGTTAGAGCAACACAGTTGGCCGGGTAATACTCGTGAGCTGGAGAACGTCATTCACTTTGCGTTGTTGGTCAGTACCGGCGATGAGATTTTGCCGGAGCATTTGAATCTGCCTGAAGCGCCCACCTCGCTGGCGCAGATCGAGCGGCAAGTGGCTCAAACGATCAAAAACGGCAGCGCTGCAGAGCGATCCGCACTCAAGCATTTGCTCGAAAGCCTGACACAGACGCTATAGCGATCTGTATGAACAAAATGGAATATGAAAGTGAATAAAAGATATTGTTCGGGAATAAAAAATCCCGGTATTGTCCGCCTCACGCCAGCGATAGCACTTCACTGGCACTCGTACTAAACAAGCCGTCGTCGATGACGACCGTGATTTTCGATAAGGACACTGCATGAAAAAGGTTCTGTTGTTCACCGCATTGGCGGCTGCCCTGACCGCGGGCTTGGCCCAGGCTGGCGAGAAACTGGTGGTTGCGGCGACCCCGGTTCCACACGCCGAGATTCTTGAATTGATCAAGCCAACCCTCGCCAAAGAAGGCGTGGACCTGGAAATCAAAGTCTTCACCGACTACGTTCAGCCGAACGTGCAGGTCGACCAGAAGCGTCTGGACGCTAACTACTTCCAGACCCTGCCGTACCTGAAAAGCTTCAACGAAGGCAAAGGCACTCACCTGGTGACCGTGATCGGCGTGCACGTCGAACCGTTCGGCGGTTACTCGAAAAAAGTCAAAACCCTGGCTGAGCTGAAAGACGGCGCAACCATCGCGATCCCGAACGAAGGCAGCAACAGCGGCCGTGCCCTGATCCTGCTGCAGAAGGCTGGCCTGATCGAGTTGAAAGACCCGAAAAACACTCTGGCTACCCCGAAAGACATCGCCAAGAACCCGCACAACTTCAAGTTCAAGGAGCTGGAATCGGCCATGCTGCCGCGTGTTCTGGACCAGGTCGACCTGGACATGATCAACACCAACTACGCGCTGGAAGCCGGTCTGAACCCGGCTAAAGATGCGCTGGTGATCGAAGGTGCAGATTCGCCTTACGTGAACTTCCTGGTGGCTCGTCCGGACAACAAGGACAGCGTTGCCATCCAGAAACTGGCCAAGGCGTTGACCAGTCCTGAAGTGAAAGCATTCATCGAGAAGAAGTACAGCGGCGCGGTATTGCCGGCGTTCTGATTCGCGAGGTAAACCCCTTCAAGGTTTCCAACGCCGACGGCTGATACAGCGTCGGCGTTTTTTATTGCGCCAAAATCAAAAGATCGCAGCCTCGTTTCACTCGACAGCTCCTACAGAGGATACGCATTTCAATGTAGGAGCTGTCGAGTGAAACGAGGCTGCGATCTTTTGCTTTTAAGGTTTTAGGCCACCCTGGCCTTCAACGCCCTGCGCAACGCCACCAGCAACTTCACAATGTCCTGCGGATCCAGCCGCTGTGGCACTTTTACGTCAGCCATTTTCTCTTCCTTGTGAGGGTTCGGCCGGGGGAGTCTGGCCAAAAGTTGTCCGTTCTTGGAGGGGTAATCCGAAAAAAAGAACCCTCCTACATCGCAAAGAAAAATAGTCGTCTTCCGCTGCCGCAGCAAATCCGCAGGATAGTTTTTTGTGTGATATCAATATGCTTTAACGGTATTTAAATTCTTCTTTTTATACCTTTAAAGTCGGTGCCTGCCGGGCAGTTATCCACTGCCCATGGACTGCACCAACGTCGCTTACCCTGCGGCGTCCAGGATGTTCAATGAACTTCGATTACGCATTTATTCTCAGCACCTTGCCGGCGTTTCTCAAAGCCGTGGGTGTGACGCTACAGGTCGGTTTTATCGCCATCGGCACATCGTTGCTGGTGGCACTGATCAACGCAACGATTCTGGTGTTTCGCACCCCTTACCTGCAGCGGCTGGTTGGGCTCTATGTGGAACTGGCGCGCAACACCCCGCTGTTGATTCAACTGTTCTTCGTCTACTTCGCCTTGCCGGCTTTGGGCATCAAGGTCTCGGGCTTTGCTGCGGCGATCATCACCATGACCTTCCTCGGCGGCGCCTACCTCACTGAAGTGTTGCGTGCCGGCGTCGACGCGGTGCCTCAGGCGCAGCTCGAGTCCGGCCGCTCCATCGGCCTGTCCCACGGGCAATTGCTGCGCTACGTGATTCTGCCGCAAGCCGGCATCCTCAGCCTGCCGTCGCTGTTCGCCAATTTCATTTTCCTGCTCAAAGAGACCACTGTGGTCTCGGCGGTGGCGGTGCCGGAGATTCTCTACACCACCAAAAGCTACATCGCGCTCTACTACAAAACCTACGAAATGCTCGCCGTGCTGACGCTGATTTGTGTGCTGCTGTTCTTGCCGCTATCGCTGCTGCTCAGCCGTCTGGAAAGGAGGCTCCAGCATGGCCAGTTCGGGTCTTGAGTTGCTCTGGGTGTCGTTGCCGCAATTGGGCAAGGGCGCTGCGCAAACCCTGTCGATCTCTTTCCTGAGCATCGCCATCAGCACCGTTGGCGGCGTGCTCTACGGCGTGTTGCGCACACTGGATTCGAAAGTGTTGAACGCGATCCTGCGGGTCTATCTGGAGTTGTTCCGGGCGATCCCGGTGCTGGTCTGGCTGTATTTGCTGTTCTTCGGTCTGCCGATTTTCTTTGGCCTGAGCATTCCGAGCTACTGGTGCGCGGTGCTGGTGTTGTCGCTGTGGGGCGCCAGCGAAGTCGGCGAAGTGGTGCGCGGTGCGTTGCACTCGTTGCCTCGCGGGCAGCGTGAGGCAGGGTTGTCGATTGGCCTGAACGGGCCGCAACTCTACGGCTTTGTGCTGCTGCCCCAAGCGTTGAAGCGCATGACGCCGCCGACCATCAACGTCTATACGCGGATCATCAAAACCAGTTCCCTGGCGGTGCTGATCGGTGTGGTGGACGTGATCAAGGTCGGCCAGCAGATCATCGAACGCACCTACGAATCGGTGCTGATCTACGGTGCGCTGTTCCTGTTTTTCTTTTTCATCTGCTACCCGCTGTCGGCCGCTTCGCGCGTGCTGGAGCGGCGCTGGACGCAAGCATGAGCGCATTGATCGAGTTCAAGGGTTTCAATAAGTTTTTCGGTGAGCAACAGGTGCTCAACGGCATCGACCTGCACGTTAAACCGGGCGAAGTGATCGTCATCCTCGGCCCCAGCGGCTGCGGAAAAAGCACCTTGCTGCGCTGCCTCAACGGTCTTGAAGTCGCCCATAGCGGCAGCTTGAATTTTGCCGGACGTGAGTTGCTGGACAAAGGCACCGACTGGCGTGAAGTACGGCAGCAGATCGGCATGGTGTTCCAGAGTTATCACCTGTTCCCGCACATGAGCGTGCTCGACAACCTGCTGCTCGGCCCGCTGAAGGTGCAGAAACGCGACCGCCGCGAAGCTCGTGCCCAGGCTGAAGCGTTACTTGAGCGAGTGGGCCTTTCGGACAAGCGCGACGCCTTCCCGCGTCAGCTCTCCGGTGGCCAGCAACAACGCATCGCGATTGTCCGTTCGTTGTGCATGAACCCGAAAGTCATGTTGTTCGATGAAGTCACCGCCGCCCTCGATCCGGAAATGGTCAAGGAGGTGCTGGAAGTCATTCAGGACCTGGCCCGCGAGGGCATGACCCTGTTGATCGTCACCCACGAAATGGCGTTTGCCCGTGCCGTGGCTGACCGCATTGTGTTTATGGATGTCGGGCGAATCCTTGAGCAAAACCCTCCCGAGATTTTCTTTACGAACCCGCAAACCGCACGAGCGCAGCAGTTCCTGGAGAAGTTCTCCTACGTCGCCGCACTACCCAAAACGACTCAAACAAAGGAACTGGAACCGCTATGAAAACTGCCAAGTCTTCTCTGCTGCTACTCCCGCTGTTCGGCCTTGCGCTGCTGGCCGGTTGCAACAAAACTGAAGAACCACCAAAGCCGAAAGTCGCCAGCGAAAGCACCGCTCCAGCCGGTTATCTGGAAAAAATCAAAGCGCGGGACAAGCTGATCGTGGGCGTCTTTACCGATAAGCCGCCGTTTGGTTTCGTCGATGAGGCCGGGCGTTACGTCGGTTTCGATACCGACATTGGCCGTCAGTTTGCCAAGGATTTGCTGGGCGACGAGAACAAGGTCGAGTTCGTCGCGGTAGAACCGGCGAGCCGTATTCCGTTCCTGCAAAGCGACAAGGTTGATCTGATCCTGGCCAACATGACGGTGACGCCGGAGCGCAAGGAAGCGGTGGAATTCACCAACCCGAACCTCAAGGTTGCGGTGCAGGCGCTGGTGCCTCAGGCCAGCTCGGTGAAAAACCTTGATGACCTCGCCACTCGCACCACCATCGTGACCACGGGCACCACGGCTGATATCTGGCTGACGAGGAACCATCCGGACTGGAAACTGCTGAAGTTCGAGAAAAACTCTGAATCCTTGCAAGCCTTGGCCAACGGTCGTGGTGATGCCTATGCGCAAGACAACCTGGTGCTGTTCAGCTGGGCCAAGCAAAACCCGGGCTATCGCGTACTGACCCAGACCTTGGGCGCCGAAGCACCGATTGCGCCGGCGGTGAAGAAGGGCAATATCGAATTGCGTGATTGGGTAAATACCGAGTTGGCGAAGCTGGGTGAAGAAAAGTATCTGCTGAAGCTTTACGACCAGTACGTGCGTAAGGAACTGAGCGATGACACCAAGCCTGAGAGCGTGATTGTCGAGGGTGGGAAGTGGCAGGGGTGATGAGCCTGAGATGATCGTTCCCACGCAGAGCGTGGGAATGATCGGAGGGGGTTAGTCCGGCCAATACCAAGCAGGCTCATCCAGCACCCGCTGCCCGACAATCCCGGTCTGGCCGAGATTCTTCTCCAGCACAATGCAATTACACTCCAGATCCTCCTGCAACGCCGAAATCAACCGCCGCGCATGAGAAACCACCCACACCTGACACTGCTCCGACGCGCGGATAATCAGCCGCGCCAACGCTGGCAGCAGGTCGGGATGCAAACTGGTTTCCGGCTCGTTCAGCACCATCAACGTCGGCGGCCGAGGCGTCAGCAGCGCCGCAACCAGCAGCAAATAGCGCAACGTCCCGTCCGACAACTCGGCCGCCGACAATGGCCTCAACAATCCTTCCTGGTAAAACTCGATCGCAAACCGGCCGCCCTGGAGCGGCGCGATGTTCAATCTCGCGCCGGGGAAGGCGTCACTGATTGCAGTCTGCAAGGCATCCGGATCGCCAATCTCGCGAATCGTCTGCAACGCTGCTTTTCCGGCCCGGCCCAGAAGGTCGAATCCAGTCCACCCTCGCGGGCCAATGCATTGACCACGCCGCCCTGAGCGGTTTCCGCCAGCAGGCGCAACGCGCGGTAGAGGTTGGATTTGCCGCTGCCGTTGGGACCCGTGATCAGGTTCAACCGGCCCAGCGGAATCACCATTTATTGATCGAGCGGTAATTGGCCACCGCGAGGGTTTTGAGCATAAAGGACTTTCTCTGTGGCCCCGAAACGGCATCAGGATAACCGCGTTGGCGAATTTTACTTGTAGGAACTAATAGCAACCGCTGTAGGAGGGAATGCTTATTAGCTTGGGTGAAGGTGGAACCCTGTTCTAAGCTCACAGTCGTATCGCCATTGGCACGTCCGTACAACGCAAAGGAGTCTGCATGGCTGGTCCCGGATTGAAAATAGTGATTGGCTTGGGCGTCCTTGCCTTGCTGACCGCGTGCGGCGATAAAAAACCGGTCGAGAAAGACCGCCCGCGGGTGTTCGTGCAAGAGGTCAAATCGGCTGATTACGCAGCGTCTGTGACACTCACCGGCGATGTTCAGGCGCGAGTTCAGACTGAATTGTCGTTCCGCGTTAGCGGCAAGATCATCCAGCGCATGGTCGATGTGGGTGACCGGGTATCGGCCAAACAAGTGCTGGCCAAGCTCGATCCCAAGGACCTGCAAACCAGCGTTGACTCGGCTCAGGCACAGGTCGTCGCCGAGCAGGCCCGCGTCAAACAGACCGCCGCCGCTTTCGTTCGCCAGCAAAAACTCCTGCCCAAGGGCTACACCAGCCAGAGCGAATACGATTCCGCCCAAGCCGCCTTGCGCAGCAGCCAAAGCGCCCTGACGGCTGCTCAGGCGCAACTGGCCAATGCCCGTGAACAACTGAGCTACACCGCGTTGGTCGCCGACGCGCCGGGGGTGATTACCGCGCGTCAGGCCGAAGTTGGCCAAGTGGTGCAGGCCACGGTGCCGATTTTCAGCCTGGCCCGGGACGGTGAGCGCGACGCCGTGTTCAACGTCTACGAATCGCTGCTGGCGGAGGCGCCGGAAGATAAAACGATCGTAGTCAGCCTGCTCGACAACCCGGCTATCAAAACCACCGGCACCGTTCGGGAAATCACCCCGGCCGTCTCCGCGCAGACCGGCACGGTGCAGGTCAAAGTCACTCTCAACAGTCTGCCGGAAGGTATGCAGCTCGGCTCGGTGGTGAGTGCCACGGCCAAGGCACCGGGCAAATCGGCGGTCGAACTGCCCTGGTCGGCGCTGACCAAAAACCTCAGCGACCCGGCCGTGTGGCTGGTGGACGACGAGGGCAAGGCACAGCTGCACACCGTCACTGTCGGTCGCTACCTGACTGGCAAAGTGATCATCAGCGCCGGCTTGAAGGGCGGCGAAAAAGTCGTCATCGCCGGCGGCCAGTTACTGCACCCCGGTGTGAAGGTGGAAATCGCCGAAAACACCTATAAGGATTTAGCCGCGGGAGCCCAGCCATGAAGCGTCTGTTGCTGGTTTTCGGCGGAGTGATCCTCGTGGCCTGCTCGAAAAAAGAACCACCTCCGGAGCCGGTACGCCCGGTGTTGTCCATCAAGGTCCAGGCCCTGGACGAGGAAAATCTTGGCCGCTTCGCCGGCAGCATCCAGGCCCGTTATGAAAGCAATGTCGGCTTCCGGGTGCCGGGCCGAATCGCCAGCCGTAACGTCGATGTCGGTGCCGAAGTCAAGAAGGGTGCCTTGCTCGCAACACTTGACCCCACTGACCAGCAAAACCAGTTGCGCTCGGCCCAGGGCGATCTGGCCCGTGTGCAGGCGCAGTTGATCAATGCCCAGGCCAACGCCCGGCGCCAGCAGGAACTGTTCGATCGCGGGGTCGGTGCGCAGGCACAACTGGACATCGCCCAGACCGATCTCAAAACTACGCAGGCCTCACTTGATCAGGCCAAGGCGGCGGTCGACCAGGCCAAGGACCAACTCAACTACGTCGAACTGCGCACCGACCACAAAGCCATCGTCACCGCATGGAACGCCGAAGCCGGGCAAGTGGTGACCGCCGGCCAGCAAGTGGTGACCCTGGCGCAGCCGGACATCAAGGAAGCGGTGATCGACCTGCCCGACACGCTGGTCGACCAGTTGCCGGCGGATGTGGTGTTTCAAGTCGCCGTGCAACTGGACCCGAGCATTACCACCACCGCCATCGTTCGCGAAATCGAACCACAGGCCCAAAGCGCGACCCGCACCCGTCGCGCACGTCTGAGCCTGACTGACACGCCACCGGGTTTTCGCCTCGGTACGGCGATCAGCGTGACCCTCAGCTCCGCGATCAAATCGCGCATCGAATTGCCGGTGAGCGTGCTGCAAGAGGTGGATGGAAAATCGCGAATATGGGTCGTCGATCCGCAGACGCAAACCGTTGCCCCGCGAGACGTCAGCCTGATCAGCCGCACTGACAGCACAGTGGTGCTGGCCGACGGTGTGAAGTCTGGCGAGCGGGTGGTCAGTGCCGGTGTGAACAGCCTGAAACCTGGGCAAAAAGTGAAAATCGATGAGGACAGCCCGCAATGAAAGGGAGTTTCAACTTATCCGAATGGGCCCTCAAGCATCAGTCGTTCGTCTGGTATTTGATGTTCGTCGCGCTGTTGATGGGCGTGTTCTCGTACATGAACCTCGGCCGCGAGGAAGACCCGTCATTCACCATCAAAACCATGGTGATCCAGACCCGCTGGCCGGGGGCGACCCAGGAAGAAACCCTCAAGCAGGTCACTGACCGCATCGAGAAAAAACTCGAAGAGCTCGACTCCCTCGACTACGTGAAAAGCTACACCCGCCCCGGCGAGTCGACGGTCTTTGTTAACTTGCGTGACACCACCAGTGCCAAGGACATTCCGCAAA
Source organism: Pseudomonas sp. HLT2-19-2 (assembly GCF_054898005.1). NCBI lineage: Bacteria > Pseudomonadati > Pseudomonadota > Gammaproteobacteria > Pseudomonadales > Pseudomonadaceae > Pseudomonas > Pseudomonas sp. HLT2-19-2. Next base: position 474,229 of record NZ_CM142712.1, read on the forward strand.
TCTGGTACCAGGTGCGCAAGAAGATCAACGACATTCGTGGCGACTTCCCCCAAGGCCTGCAAGGGCCGGGGTTCAACGACGAATTCGGTGATGTGTTCGGCTCGGTCTACGCCTTTACGGCAGATGGTTTGTCGATGCGTCAGTTGCGCGATTACGTCGAGCAGGTCCGCGCCGAGATCCGCGAAGTACCGGGGCTGGGCAAGGTCGAGATGGTCGGCGAGCAGGACGAAGTCCTTTACCTGAACTTCTCCACCCGCAAACTGGCGGCGCTGGGCATCGATCAGCGTCAGGTGGTGCAGAGCCTGCAATCGCAAAACGCGGTGACCCCGGCTGGGGTGATCGAAGCCGGTCCCGAGCGGATTTCCGTGCGTACGTCGGGGCAGTTTGCCTCCGAGAAAGACCTGGAAAACGTCAACCTTCGACTCAACGACCGCTTCTACCGCTTGGCCGACGTCGCTCAGATCAGTCGTGGCTATGTCGACCCGGCGACACCGGAATTCCGCTTTAACGGCCACCCTGCTATCGGCCTGGCCATCGCCATGAAGAAGGGCGGCAACATCCAGGTGTTCGGCAAGGCTTTGCACCAGCGCATGACCGACCTGACAGCGGACTTACCGGTGGGCGTCGGTGTGCACACGGTTTCCGACCAGGCCGAAGTGGTAGAAAAAGCCGTCGGCGGCTTCACCAGCGCACTGTTCGAAGCGGTGGTGATCGTGCTGATCGTCAGCTTCATCAGCCTCGGCGTGCGCGCCGGATTGGTGGTGGCCTGCTCGATTCCGCTGGTGCTGGCGATGGTCTTCGTCTTCATGGAATACAGCGGCATCACCATGCAACGGATTTCCCTCGGCGCCCTGATCATCGCTCTCGGCTTGTTGGTGGACGACGCGATGATCACCGTCGAGATGATGGTCACGCGCCTGGAAATGGGCGAGACCAAGGAGCAAGCGGCCACGTTCGCTTACACCTCGACGGCGTTCCCGATGCTCACCGGTACGTTGGTGACGGTGGCCGGTTTCGTGCCCATCGGCCTGAACGCCAGCTCGGCCGGCGAGTACACTTTCACGCTGTTCGCGGTGATCGCGGTGGCCATGATCGTGTCGTGGATTGTCGCGGTGCTGTTCGCCCCGGTGATCGGCGTGCACATCCTCAGCGTCAACGTTAAACCTCACGACGCAGAACCGGGGCGCATCGGTCGGGCGTTCAATTACGGCATGCTCTGGGCCATGCGCAATCGCTGGTGGGCGATCGGCATCACCATTGCACTGTTCGTGGCCTCGGTGTTTTCCATGCAGTTCGTGCAGAACCAGTTCTTCCCGTCCTCGGACCGCCCGGAAATCCTCGTCGACCTGAACCTTCCGCAAAACGCCTCGATCGCCGAGACCCGCAAGGCTGTGGACAAACTCGAAGAAACCCTCAAGGGCGACCCGGACATTGTGCGCTGGAGCACGTACATCGGTGAAGGTGCGATCCGTTTCTACCTGCCGCTCGACCAGCAATTACAGAACCCGTACTACGCGCAATTGGTCATCGTCAGCAAAGGCCTGGAGTCGCGCACGGCCCTGAGTCAGCGCTTGCGTGAGCGACTGCGTAAAGACTTCGTCGGCATTGGCAGTTACGTCCAGGCGCTGGAAATGGGGCCGCCGGTGGGTCGGCCCATTCAGTACCGGGTCAGCGGCAAGGACGTCGATCAGGTGCGTAAACACGCCATCGCCCTGGCCACCGAACTGGATAAAAACTCGCACATTGGCGAGATCATTTACGACTGGAACGAACCGGGTAAAGTCCTGCGCATCGACATCGCGCAGGACAAGGCACGGCAGTTGGGACTTTCATCGGAAGACGTCGCCAACCTGATGAACAGCATCGTGGTCGGTGCGCCGGTGACGCAGGTCGACGACGATATCTACCTGATCAACGTGGTGGGTCGTGCTGAAGACGCCGAACGCGGCACCCCGGAAACCCTGCAGAATTTGCAGATCGTCACGCCGGGCGGCACGTCGATTCCGCTGCTGGCTTTTGCCACCGTGCGCTATGAACTTGAGCAACCGCTGGTCTGGCGCCGCGACCGCAAGCCGACGATCACCATCAAGGCTGCGGTGCGCGACGAGATTCAGCCGACAGACCTGGTGAAGCAGCTCAAACCGGACATCGACAAATTTGCCGCCAGTTTGCCGGTGGGCTACAAGGTCGCCACCGGCGGCACGGTGGAGGAAAGCGGCAAGGCCCAGGGGCCGATTGCCAAGGTCGTGCCGTTGATGCTGTTTTTGATGGCGACTTTCCTGATGATCCAGTTGCACAGCGTGCAGAAGCTGTTCCTGGTGGCCAGCGTCGCGCCGCTCGGCTTGATCGGCGTGGTGCTGGCGCTGATCCCGACGGGCACGCCAATGGGCTTCGTGGCGATCCTCGGCATTCTGGCGCTGATCGGCATCATCATCCGCAACTCGGTGATTTTGGTGACGCAGATCGAGGCCTTGGAGAAGGACGGTCATGCACCGTGGGATGCCGTTGTGCAAGCCACGGAGCATCGTCGCCGACCGATTTTGCTGACGGCAGCGGCGGCGAGCCTGGGGATGATTCCGATCGCCCGGGAAGTGTTCTGGGGGCCGATGGCTTACGCGATGATTGGCGGGATTATTATTGCGACGTTGCTGACGTTGCTGTTTTTGCCGGCGTTGTATGTGGCTTGGTACAAGATTCGGGAGCCGAAGAAAGACGCTGCGTAATGATCGTTCCCACGCAGGAGCGTGGGAACGATCATGTTCAAGCTTTACGCCAAACACTCGCCAACCAAGGTTGCTGCTTCCGCGGCAACCCCGCAGGCCGGTAGTAATGCTCCAACTCCACAAACCCCGCCGCCGTCAGTAATTGCTGCCACGCCTCAAGATCGTGATACGCCCCATACCGTGGCCCGTTCCAGCCTTCCTGATTCTCGCCCCGAGGATTGGAACTGAACAACACCCCACCCGGCTTCAAAGCCCCGCGCAATTGCTTCAACACCCGAGGCAATTCCTGACGCGGAATATGAAACAACACCGCATTGGCAAAAATCCCGTCGAAGCGCTCAGATGGTAGATCAAGCTTCAGGAAATCCTGCTGCCACACCTCACAACCGCTGTCTTCGCGCGCCATCTGCGCAAACTTCTCCGAGCCATCAAGCCCGACAGCGGTATGGCCCATGCGCGTGAAGGTTTGCAAATCACGCCCCGGCCCGCAGCCAAAATCCAGAATGTCGAACGGCGCCACACCCTGAATATGCCGCAGCAGCGCATCAATGTTCTGACTGACATCGTGATCGCGAGTGCCTTCGCGAAAACCTTCGGCCACCGAGTTGTAATGGCCCAGTGTAGTGGCAGTGATCTGCTCGAGGTCGGTGGGAGTCTGTTTCATGGTCGGCTGCGCAGGCAATTGGGGTTTGCCGAATATACGCCATGAAGCCGGTGGCTGCTGCGCAGCCCATCGCGGGCTTGAATTGGTCCAGTAATTTGAGACTCAACAAATCAATCCGGCAGTCTCAACGCTTATTCAACCCCCGCGCCAACCGATCCCCGCCCAATTGAATCACCGCCACCAACACCACCAGCAACACAATCACCGTCAACATGATCTGGCTATCAAAGCGCTGATACCCGTAGCGATAGGCGATATCGCCCAACCCACCGGCACCAATTGCCCCGGCCATGGCCGACGAGTTGATCATCGTCACCAACGTAATCGTGAAACCGCCGACAATCCCCGGCAACGCCTCAGGCAGCAGCACATGCCAAACGATGTGTCGGCGCCGGCAACCCATCGCTTGCGCGGCTTCGATCAGCCCGTGATCGACCTCACGCAAACTGACTTCGGCAATGCGCGCAAAGAACGGCGTGGCAGCAATCGTCAGCGGCACCACGGCGGCCCAGACACCGTACGTGGTGCCGACGATCAACCGTGTAAACGGAATCAACGCCACCATCAAAATCAGAAACGGAATCGAGCGGAACAGGTTCACGAACGCGCCCAATGCGCGGTTCAGCGCCGGTGCTTCGTAGATCCCGCCCTTGGAGCTGGTGACCAGGATCACCGCCAGCGGAATGCCCGCCAGCAGTGCGATCAATGATGAAACGCCGACCATCAAAAACGTGTCGATGAAGCCTTGCAGCAAACGATCAAACCACATAACCCAGCACCTCCACCTGTTGCGCCCAGTTGCCGGCGCGTTGCCGCAATTCCTCTGCACCGAGGGACGAACCGGTCACCGCCAGCAGCAGTTTCCCGAGTGCATGGCCCTGAATCCGTTCCACGCCGCCTTGCAGCAAGCGCACACGACCGCCCAGGGCACCGAACAGCGCCGCCAGATCTGGCTCGTCGTGAGCCGCGCCAGTGAATTGCAGTCGCAGCACCACCGCGTCATCCGAGGACTGCGGCTGCACACGCAAACGGCTTTGCAGTTCTTCTGGCAGGCCGTGTTGCAACGGCGCCAGCAAGGTTTTGCTAACCTCGTGCTGCGGGTTGCCAAAGACTTCCCAGACCGGCCCTTGTTCGACGATTCGCCCGTGTTCCAGCACCACGACCCGATCACAGATATCGCGAATCACCGCCATCTCGTGAGTGATCAGCACAATGGTCAGGCCCAGGCGCTGATTGATCTCGCGCAGCAGGCCGAGGATTGATTGCGTGGTTTCCGGGTCCAGCGCCGAAGTGGCTTCGTCGCACAGCAGAATCGCCGGGTCATGCACCAGCGCCCTGGCGATGCCGACGCGTTGTTTCTGCCCGCCGGAAAGCTGCGCCGGGTAGGCCTTGTGCTTCTCTTGCAGGCCCACCAGTTCGAGCAATTCGCGGACTTTCTGCTCGCGTTTGTCCTTCGGCACACCGGCCACTTTCAGCGGCAACTCGACGTTCTGCCAAACCGTCTTGGCTGACATCAGGTTGAAGTGCTGGAAGATCATGCCGATGCGCCGACGCAGCGCTACCAGGCGGTCTTCGTCGAATACACCGATGTCGACCTGATCGATCAGCACACGCCCCGAACTCGGTTGTTCCAGGCGGTTGATGGTGCGGATCAGCGACGATTTGCCGGCGCCGCTGCGGCCGATGATGCCGAACACTTCGCCGCGCTGGATCGCCAGGTCGATGCCGTGCAGGGCGGCCACCGGACCTTGCTGGCCGTTGTAGGTTTTGCCCAGGCCGATGAAGCGCACGTGGGCGCGATTCAGGTCCGGGTGCAGTTCGGTATGTTCAGCTTGCTGAGGCTCCGGAATTTCCAGTCGCCGTTGGATCGCGGCTGCCATGTTCAGCTTTCCCAACCGGCTTGATAGAGCTTGCCGTGGGCTTTATCCAGCGCTGCACGAACGGCCGGCGAATGCTGGTAGATGTCGACGAACTTGATCAGGCGCAGGTCGGTTTTGCTTTTCGGCTGGATCACGAACTGGATCACGTATTCCTTGTGATCGAGGCCGTCGAACAGCAAGGCGGAGCTGGCGTCGAAGGTCTTCGACAAGCGAATGTAGGCTGGGTAGCCCTGGACCAGATCGGCGTCGTCATAGGCGCGTACCAGTTGCACGGCTTCCACTTGAAGGATTTTGATCTTCTTCGGATTGGCGATGATGTCTTCTTCGGTGGCTTTGTAGCCGACACCCGGTTTGAGCGTAATCAGTCCGGCCTTGGCCAACAGTTGCAAGCCACGGCCGCTGTTGATCGGGTCGTTGGCGATCGCCACGCTGGCGCCTTCTGGCAGTTCGTCGAAGCTTTTGTATTTCTTCGAGTAGAGGCCGACGTTGTTGATGATCCCCGGCGCGAAGGGCACCAGGTCGAAACCGGCGGCAGCCTTGGCGTTTTCCAGGAACGGGATGTGCTGGAAGTAATTTACGTCGATGTCACCGGCGGCGAGGCTGACATTGGGCGCGATCCAGTCGCTGAACTCCACCAAGTCGACTTGTAGGCCCTGTTTTTTGGCTTCTTCGACGGCGGCTTCCAGGGGAATGGCGAAGGCGGCGGTAGTTCCGACTTTCAACGCTGCGTCGGCAGCGAAGGTGGCGGAGCTGAAAAGGCCGAGGGCCAGGGCCAGTGCTTTGACTGGGTGGGAGAGGTAGTTTTTGGTCATGATGAGTTTTCCAGTCAGTGCATAGATGTGTGGTGTTTGGTCGCGATGCTTTTAGCGCCGGTAGGCAGCGCCGGTGTGTTGCTCAGGCAGATGCGCCTCGCCGTGAAACAGCTTTTCCCGCAGGCTGCCGGTGTCGTAAGCGGTCTTGTACGACCCTCTGCGCTGCAACTCCGGAATCACCAGTTCAATGAAGTCCACGTAACTTTCCGGCGTGACAATCCGCGTCAGGTTGAAACCATCCAGCCCGGTTTCTGCGATCCACGATTCCAGCTCATCGGCCACTTGCTCAGGCGAACCGACCACGGTGATGTAGCGTCCTCCGAGGGCGTGTTGCTCGAGTAATTTGCGGCGGGTCCAGTCGTTGTTTTGCAGGTTCTTGGTGGCGGACTGGATCGCGTTGCTCTTCACGTACTGGATCGGTTCGTCGATGGCGTATTCGGAGAAATCGATTCCGGTGGACGCCGAGAAATGCGCCACGCCGGCCTCGGCACTGGCGTAGCTCAAGTACTCGGCATGCTTGGCCCAGGCTGCCTCTTCAGTTTCGCCGACAATCACGTTCAGCCCCATGAACGCCTTGATGTCCTCGGGGTTGCGCCCGGCCTCGACGGCACTGGCGCGAACCTTGTCCACTTGGACTTTGGTCGACGGTTTGTTCTGGCCGCTGATGAACACGCACTCGGCATGTCGCCCGGCGAACAGCAACCCGCGATCCGAACTGCCGGCCTGGAACAGCACCGGCGTGCGCTGCGGCGAGGGTTCGCAGAGGTGATAACCCTCGACCTGATAGAACTCGCCCTTGTGCTCGACCTTGTGCACTTTCTCGGGCTGCGCGTAGATTCGCTGCTGCGGATCGTTAAGCACCGCGCCGTTTTCCCAACTGCCTTCCCAGAGTTTGTAGAGCACTTGCAGATATTCATCGGCCTGATCGTAACGACGGTCGTGTTCCACCTGTTCGCTCAAGCCCATGGCCTTGGCGGCGCTATCGAGGTAGCCGGTGACGATGTTCCAGCCGACCCGGCCGCGACTCAGGTGATCGAGCGTGGACATGCGTCGGGCGAACAGATACGGCGGTTCGTAAGTCAGGTTGGCAGTGAGTCCGAAGCCGAGGTTTTTGGTGACGGCAGCCATCGCCGAAACCAGCAGCAGCGGATCATTGACCGGTAATTGAATTGACTCTTTCAGCGGCACATCCACTGAGTTTTGGTAGACGTCGTAAACCCCGACGATGTCGGCGATGAACAGACCATCGAACAGTCCACGCTCCAGCAGTTGCGCCAGTTCGGTCCAGTATTCGATCGTTTTGTACTGAGTGGAGTTGTCCCGTGGATGCGTCCACAGACCATGGTTGATGTGCCCGATGCAGTTCATGTTGAACGCGTTGAGCAAAATCTTTTTTCTCTTTGTTAAAGGCGAGGGCATCAGATCGTCCCCCGCAGTGGCGGGTTTTCATCGTTGAGGTAGTAATTGCCGACCGCGTGATACTTCCAGCGCACCGGGTCGTGCAGCGTGTGCACCCGAGCGTTGCGCCAGTGGCGATCCAGGCCGTGTTCGATCAGGGTTGCCTGGCTGCCGGCCAATTCGAACAGCGTGCTGCCGGCTGCGAGGGAAATCTCGGTGCTGATGGCGCGGGCTTCGGCGACCGCAATTGATGCAGCAGCGACGGTCTCGGCGTTGGTGTCGGCCTGAGCCTTGTCGAGGAATTCGCCGGAGCGTTCCAGCAAGGCTTCGGCGGCGTGCAGACGAATGCTCAAGTGGCCGAAGCTCTTGATGGTCAGCGGGTCCTCGGTGGCGTTGTCGTTGCCGGAATCGATCCACGGCCGAGTCTTGGTGCGCACGAAATGCAGCGCATCTTCATAGGCAGCCCGGGCGATGCCGGTGTCGATGGCGGCGTGAAGAATCTGCGCCAACGGGCCGACGGTGGTCGGGCGCTCGAACGCACTTTGAAACGGGATCACGTCTTCGGCGGCGACGTAGACATCTTCAAACACCACCGAACCGCTGCCGGTGGTGCGCTGGCCGAAGCCGCTCCAGTCGTCGATCACCGTCAAGCCTCTGCTGTTGCGCGGCACGAACGCCAATTGCTGAACGCTGTTTTCATCCACCACCGAGGTCGGGATGCGCTGGGCATAAATCGCCCCGGTGGCGTAGAACTTGCGGCCGTTGATGCGATAGCCGCTGCTGTCACGGGCCAGGCTGGTGACGCGGTCATGGGCGGTTTTAGTGCCCAGTTCCGCGAGGGCATTGCCGAATCGTTGACCGGCCAGGACTTCTGCGTAGAGGCGTTTTTTCTGCTCTTCGCTGCCGTTCACGCGAAGCACTTCGAGCGCATAGAAATGGTTCTGCGGGATTTGTCCGAGTGAACCGTCAGCCTGGGCAATCAACGCGATCACTTTGGCCAGGGTGACGTTGGAAACCCCGGCGCCGCCGTATTCTTTTGGCACGCTGATGCCCCAGAGACCCGAGCGGGAAAACACTTCCAGTTCCGGGTGCGGCAAACGGCGTTCGCGGTCGCGCAGGGCGCTGTCGCGCTTGAAGTCTTCGGCCAGGTCACTGGCGACAATCAGGGCTTGCTCATCGCTGGTTATGACCGCGACGTGGTGAGAAAGAGTCATGTGTTTCTCCAGAGATCTGGTCGTTAAATCCAGGAGTGGCGAGCGGGTAGCGTGCCATTGAGGTGGTAAGTCCCGACCGCGTGATATTTCCAGCGCACCGGGTCGTGCAGCGTGTGCACGCGGGCGTTGCGCCAGTGGCGGTCGAGGTTGAATTCGGCGAGGGTGGCGCGACTGCCGGCCAGTTCGAAAAGCTTTTCGCTGGCCAGCAGCGAGATCTCGGTGGTCAGCACTTTGGCTTCGGCCACGGCAATCGAGGCGCGGGCGGCAGACTCGGCGGTGAGCGGCGCGGCGCTGACCTGATCGAGCACTTGCCCGGCCTTGCGCAGCAGCGCTTCGGCGGCGTGCAATTCGATCTTCAGTTTTCCGATGTCGGCAATCACATAGAGATCGTCGCTGGCCCGTTCGACCTTGGCGTCGATCCACGGCCGTGCACGGGTTTTCACGAATTCGATGGCGTCGTCGATGGCGCCTCGGGCGATGCCGGCGTCAATGGCTGCTTGTATCAACTGCGACACGGCGCCTTGAATGTTCGGGCTGTCATTGATCTTCCAGTTTTCCACCACCAGCTCGGCGTCGACCTGCACGTTATTGAGCAAAATGGTGCCGCTGGCGGTGGTGCGTTGGCCGAAGCCCGACCAGTCATCAACGATGCGCAGACCCGGTGTACCGCGGCGGACGAAGGCCAGCACTTGCTTGCCGTCGTCGTTCAGCGCCTTGACGGCGACCCAGTGGGCGAACAGCGCGCCGGTGGAATAAAACTTCTGCCCGTTGAGAACGAAGCCGTCACCGTCAGCGGTGATTCGTGCCTTGAGCTCAAGGGTGTTTTTGGTGCCGCGCTCAGGTCCTGCGTTACCGATTCGCCAGCCGTCGAGCACGCTTTTGAACAGCTGTTTTTTTTGCGATTCGGTGGCGGTGCCGAGCACCAGATTGAGAATGCCGAACTGGTTCTGCGGGATCTGTCCCAATGCCGGGTCGGCCGCGGAAATGATCGCGAAGACTTCGGCAACCGTGACGAACGAAACCTGCGGGCCACCGTACTCACGCGGGATGGCAATGCTGCCCAGGCCGCTGCGGGTGAACTGTTCGATTTCCGACCACGGTAGCTTGCGCTGCTGGTCGCGTTTGGCTGCTTGCAGACGGGCGACTTGCGCCAGCTCATGGGCAGCCTTGATGGCTTGTGCGTCGTTGCGCAAGACCTGCGCGGGCAACAACAGCGGGGCGATGTCCAGATCACTCTGGACGATTGCATCTGCCAGACTGGACATCAGTGCCGCTCCTTGGCTGCACGCAATGCCCTGGCGATCTGCACTGGGGTGATTGTGTTCCGGACCATACCTACCTCACATCTCATGGAAACGCCGCGAGGGTTGCGACGAACGAAAACAAGAATGTCCGGTGGTCCGGTGTATATACCCTAAGCGCGTATAAATAATAAATAAACTAACTTTTAGGAATATGCATAGAAGACGCCTCACGTACCCTTTGTAGCAGGGCCCTTAGCGTTCGCGGGGTTCGGCAGCCATTAACATTTCCTTCGGCCGAGCCTTCAAGTAGGGATTCGCACAACCAATCTTCAGCCTGCGCGGTGGTGCCCAGCGCGAGTTGTTACCCACCCGGTCGAGAATGCAGTAAGTCACTTCCAGCCGCAGGTCTTCGCCGGCTTCGAGAATGATCGCCGCAGGCACCCAGACCTGGATCGGCTGGCCGACATCGCAGGCCTTGAGTCGTGGCAGATCCATACGTACATCGCCCCAGCGCAGGGTGATTTCGTCGTCGGCGGCCATGTTCAGGTAAGGCTCGATGGTCAACGGAACCCCGCGCTTGATCTGGTTCGGATTGACCCCCTGACGGCGAATGGTCTCGGGAATGTTTACGGGCTCCAGACCCTGGTTTTCATCGCCGCACAGCGCAGACGGTTGGCCACCAGGGCAGTCGAGTTTGATCAGGACCCGGCTGGCGGGCGACAGGGTTGGCCCTTGCCCGATCTGCATGATCCGGTAGTGAACACGCGAGGTGCCATTGGCGATGAAGCTCTCGGGCACACGCAGTTGGACCGGTTGGGCGACATCGTTGGCCGTAAGCACTCTGGAGGCCACGTAGCAGTTATCCCAGAACAGTTCGATCAGGTCGCCTTCGTCCATGCCGGGGTAGGGCGCCACATCGATCAGCAGGTGAGCCGCCGAGATGATGTTGATGCAGGTCTTGTGAGATTGCGCCAGAGTCGGGGCCGCAAGTTCGGGTTTGTTCGAAGTACTTGTCATGGGTTTCTCCTTGAAGCCTGCAGCGAAAGTCCGTTTCTGAAAGTTCGAAAGGCGTGAATTGCCGGGCAACAAACTGTTCACTATTTTTGAATGAAATAATGAATGAGTGCGATATCGACGCCTGTTGAAGACTAGATAAGAGTGCGCTTGAGTAGGTGTCAATAGAGCTGGCTAGTTAAGTTTGCAATCTGTAATTATTCAGAAAAATCCTACGCATTGAAGTTAGTAAGCTGCACCGTTCTGTCGAACTTACCGCAATTTATGGGCTTTTGAGTGCGTTGTGGACGGCGAGATCAGTTCTGTGAGAAGGCTGGTTTTGGCGAATTTTAGGCGAGGTTAATCTGTTGCAGTACATATATATGTACCGCACTCAGCGTTGAATGAATATCTATTGTTCGGAAGGGTTGAGAGATTTTATTGACGGGATAGTTATCACTTCCATCCATGGAAGTTAATAAGTGGTGAGACGGTGTTTCAGTGATGAGCGTTATTCAAGAACTTGCTGAGGAACTGTTTGGTCCGCTCTTCTTTCGGATTGGCGAACAGCGCCTTGGCTTCGCCTTGCTCGACGATCACACCTTTATCAAAAAACACCACACGGTTCGCCACGTCCCGGGCAAAGCCCATTTCGTGGGTGACGATGACCATGGTGCGTTTCTCCTCGGCCAGGCTGCGAATAGTCGCCAGCACTTCACCCACCAGTTCCGGGTCAAGTGCCGAGGTCGGTTCGTCGAACAGAATCACTTCCGGTTCCATCGCCAGTGCACGGGCAATCGCCACACGCTGTTGCTGACCACCGGAAAGGCGTCGCGGGTAAGCGTCTTCCTTGCCCGCCAGGCCAACCCTGGCCAAGAGCTTTTTACCCAAGGCAACGGCTTCGGCATGTGGGATTTTTTTCACCACGATCGGGCCTTCGATGACGTTTTCCAGGGCGGTGCGATGGGGGAACAGGTTGAAGCTCTGGAACACGAAACCTACGTGCTGGCGTAACCGTCGCACCAGACCTTGCTGCTGGTTCAGTGGACGACTGCCATCGATCTCGATGTCACCGACCTTGATCCGGCCGCTGGTGGGTTCCTCCAGAAAATTCAGGCAACGCAGGAATGTGGTCTTGCCCGAGCCACTAGGCCCGATGATCGCAACCACCTCGCCTTCCTTCACTTCCAAATCGATGCCGTTGAGCACCACTTGACCCTTGAACTGCTTTGTCAGTTTTTCCACGACAATCATTGGGTCAGGACTCCAGATCGTGCCGATTGACCCGTGCTTCCAACTGGTTCTGCAGGTGCGAAAGCACCGTGGCCAGAATCCAGTAGATCAGCGCGGCGGCAAGGTACATGGTGAAAATTTCAAAGGTACGGGCGGTGATCAGCTGCGCCTGACGGAACAGCTCCGGCACCTGAATGGTGGCTGCCAGCGCGGTGTCCTTGACCAGCGAAATGAAGCTGTTGCCCAGCGGCGGCAGAGCCGTGCGCATCGCTTGCGGCAGGATGGCCCGGCGCAGGGTCTGCGCGCGGGTCATGCCGATACTCGCGGCGGCTTCCCACTGGCCGCGCTCGATGGAGCTGATCGCGGCACGCAGGATTTCGCAGGCATAGGCAGCCATGTTCAGCGAGAAGCCGATCAGGGCTGCCGGCAGCGGATCAAGTTCGATGCCCAATTGCGGCAAGCCGTAATAGATCACGAACAATTGCACCAGCAACGGCGTGCCGCGAAAGAACGACACGTAGATGCGGGCAAGCCAGCTCACCAGTTTGAAGCGCGACAGGCGCATCAACGCCAGGCCGAAGCCCATCACCAGGCCGAAGAACATCCCGCCCAGGCTCAAGATCACCGTGTAATACGCGCCCTTCAGCAGGAAGGGCGTGGAGTCCAGCGCAAGTTGGAAAGCTTCTTCCATTATTTAGTGACGTCAGCGTTGAAGTATTTTTCCGAGAGCTTGGCCAGGGTGCCATCGGCGCGCAGTTTATTGATCGCCTTGTTCACTGCTGCCAGCAACTCAGGCTCGCCTTTGCGCAGGGCAATACCGGCCTCCTGACGGGAGAACGCTTCGCCGGCGGCGGTAGTGTCCTTGGCCTTCTTGGCGTATTCCAGCGCGGCGAGGCGGTCGATCAGAATGGCGTCAATGCGGCCGACGCGCAGGTCCTGGAACTTGGTCGGGTCATCTTCGTAGGTGCGGATGTCAGCGCCCGGCACATTGGCTTTCACCCACTGCTCGTAGTTGGTGCCCAGGCCCACACCGACTTTCTTGCCGGCCAGGTCATTGGCGGTCTTGATGGTGTCTTTGTTCTTGGTCAGAACCAGCGCCTGAATCCCGGAAACGGTATACGGCTCGGAGAAGTCATACTTCTTCTTGCGCTCGTCCGAGATGGTCACCTGATTGATCACGGCGTCCAGACGCTTGGATTCCAGCGCTGCGAGGATGCCGTCCCATTTGGTCGGTTGCAGTTTGACCTTCACGCCCAGCTCTTTGGCCAGGGCTTCGGAGAACTCGACTTCGAAGCCAGCCAGCTTGCCGTCGGCGTCGACGAAACTGAACGGTGGGTAAGTGCCTTCCAGGCCGATGTTGATAACGCCAGCGTCTTTGATTTTTTGCAGCTGCTCACCGGCAACTGCTTGACCCAACAGACCGGCGCTCAGCGCCAGGCCCAGCGTACCAACCAGCAGATTTCGACGTAGTGCGGAGAAATTCATGACAAGCCCCTGTGTTTCTTATGGAAGACGCTTAAGGAAAGTTGGCAAATTCGGGATTTGAACGACTGCGATATCCTGCCCTAAAGCAGCGTATGCGTCTCGCTGCAAATTCGCCTGCGGCGCGACTATATGACGAGGCTTTTAGATTGGAAAATAATAAATATAATGTTTGTTATTCTTTTTAGGAATAAGTGTGATTCCACACTCCCGCGTGGAACCATCGGTCAAAGAAAGTCTTTGTAGGCAAACAACGCCGGTGCCCCACCGGTGTGCAGGAAAATGATTGGACCTTCATCGAACCGCTGACGACCGATTCCGTCGAGCAACCCGGCCATGGCCTTGCCGGTATAGACCGGATCGAGCAACAGCCCTTCCTGGCTCGCCACCAGCTTCACCGCCGACAGTGTCCCGGCATTCGGCTCGCCATAGCGCGGGCCGAAATACTCGTCCCACAACTTGACCTTGAAACTGTCTGGCAGGCTCATACCCAACAGCTCGGCAGTACGTTCGGCGAGGTCTTGGACTTTCGGGCGCTGATCTTCATCGCTGCGGGATACCGTGACACCAATCACTGGCAAATCCGGCAGTACTTCACTCAATGCCAGCGCCAGACCGCTGTGGGTTCCGGCGCTACCCGAGGCCAGGACCACGGCGGCGAATGTCAGTCCGGTGTCCTTGATCTGCTCGGCCAACTCCAGCCCAGCGCGCACATAACCTAAAGCGCCCAATGCATTCGATCCACCAATCGGCACCCGATACGGCTTCTTGCCGTTGTTACGTAGACGGTCGGCCAAGGCTTGCAGTTGGTCGTCAGCGTGGTCGAGGTTCTCCACCAACTCGACCTTGGCATCGAACAGGTCCAGCAACAGTCGGTTGCCGTTACCGACGTAGTTAGCGTCGTCGGTACCCAAGGGATTTTCCAGCAGCGCTATGCAGCCCAGGCCAAGCTTGGCCGCAATGGCGGCGGTCTGGCGCACGTGGTTGGACTGAAGCGCGCCCGCGGTGATCAAGGTGTCGGCACCTTGTGCCAGCGCATCGGCCGCCAGGTATTCGAGTTTGCGCAGCTTGTTGCCGCCCATGGCCAGCGGCGTCAGGTCATCACGCTTGACGTACACATCGCGGCCCAGCCAGGCCGACAGACGTTCGAGTTTTTCGAGGGGGGTGGGATGACCGAGCAGGTCGAGACGGTTAAAGCGGGCAAGCTGTTGTTTGATCATGGGGTCCGTACTGGCGGTGGGAGATGACAGGACTATAGGCACGCCTATTTAACGGGGCAACCGGCAATCGACTTATACCCAAAAGTGTTGAGCACAGCACAATCGGTTCTTAATTCGCCTTCCCGGCCATGCCGTAGAGTAATTGCCAATAACGCGGCCAGGCAGTCCGGCCGCCCGTGAGGAGTTTTTACCGTGAGCGAGCGTTCCAGTCATTGGCAACTGCAGACCATCGTCAGCCAACTGCGCACGGCGCGTGACCAGTGGCGCTTACAAAACGGCCGCGCCAGCACCGAACAGGGCGGTCGCGAGTTGCCTTCCCGAGCGGCCATGGCAGAGATTCTCGAAGCCCTCTGTGGCGCGTTGTTCCCGATGCGCCTCGGCCCGGTGGATCTACGCGAGGAGAGTGAAGACTTCTACGTCGGCCACACGCTGGACGTTGCGTTGAACGCGTTGCTGGCTCAGGCGCGACTCGAACTGCGCTACGCCGCTCGCCACAGTGACCAGGCCGATACTGAGGTCGAGGCCAAAACGATTCAGATCATTCAGGACTTCGCCCTCGCATTGCCGGGGCTGCGCAGTCTGCTCGACACCGACGTGCTGGCGGCCTATCACGGCGATCCGGCGGCTCGCAGCGTCGACGAAGTGTTGCTGTGCTATCCGGGGATTCTGGCGGTGATTCATCATCGTCTGGCCCACCATTTGTACCGCGCCGGATTGCCGTTGCTGGCACGGATCAGCGCGGAAATCGCCCACTCGGCCACCGGCATCGACATTCACCCTGGCGCGCAGATTGGTCGCAGCTTCTTCATCGATCACGGGACGGGCGTGGTGATCGGCGAGACGGCAATTATTGGTGAGCGCGTGCGGATTTATCAGGCCGTGACGTTGGGCGCCAAACGCTTCCCGGCGGATGAGGACGGCCAGTTGCAGAAGGGCCATCCACGGCATCCGATTGTTGAGGATGATGTGGTGATCTATGCCGGGGCGACGATTTTGGGGCGGATCACTATCGGCAAGGGTTCGACTATTGGCGGCAATGTCTGGCTGACCCGCAGCGTACCGGCCGGTTGCAACCTGACTCAGGCGAATCTGCAGCATGATGATGGGACGCAGAAGTAGGTCCCCCCACCTGATCGTTCCCACGCAGAGTGGTGGGAACGATCTTTCGTCACTGAACGAATGCGTTCTCCGCAGCGTCATACCCTTCCTTGAGCTAGCGTACAAAACACACCGCCGAGCCTTGCGATTAGTCCTTAGCGCCCTATCCATGTTTAACTTGAACGCTCATTCAAGTTAAACCGCCGGTTCGCTGCCCGCTCACAACAGGAGGCTTGCCTTTGCCGAGTCCGTTAATGATTGCCCTGTTCCACCCCTTTGAGGTGCGCCTTTCATGAGTGCACCTTCCACCCCTCCAAGCGGCCAGGTCCGCATGAATCCGCCGGTGTTCTACTTTGCCGCGGGTTTCATTCTGTTGTTCGGCATTGTGGTTATTGCCTTGCCTGAACAGGCCGGTGCCTGGCTGCTGGAAGCGCAAAACTGGGCGGCCAACACGGTCGGCTGGTATTACATGCTCGCGATGACCCTGTATCTGGTCTTCGTGGTGGTCACCGCCTTGTCTGGCTACGGCAAAATCAAGCTCGGTGCCGACCACGACGAACCCGAATTCAGTTACCTGTCCTGGGCCGGCATGCTATTCGCCGCCGGGATCAGCATCACGCTGTTTTTCTTTTGCGTGTCCGAACCGCTGACCCATTTGTCGCAACCACCGCAAGGCGAGGCAGGCACGGCGGATGCGGCGCGTCAGGCGATGCAGATTCTGTTTCTGCACTGGGGCCTGCACGGCTGGGGTGTGTTCGCCTTCGTCGGCATGGCGCTGGCCTACTTCGCTTATCGACATAACCTGCCACTGGCCCTGCGTTCGGCGCTCTATCCGCTGATTGGCAAGCGCATCAATGGCCCGATCGGCTACGCAGTGGACGGCTTCGGCATCATCGCCACGGTGTTCGGCCTCGGTGCCGACATGGGTTTTGGCGTGTTGCACCTCAACTCGGGTCTGGACTACCTGTTCGGCATCGCTCACACGCAGTGGATTCAGGTCGGCCTGATCACGCTGATGATGGGTGCGGCGATCATCGTTGCAGTGTCGGGCGTCGACAAGGGCGTGCGGGTGATGTCGGACATCAATATGCTGCTGGCCTGCGCGCTACTGCTGTTCGTGCTGTTCGCCGGCCCCACTCAGCACCTGCTCAACACGCTGATCCAGAACATCGGCGACTACCTCGGCGCGTTGCCGATGAAGAGTTTCGACCTGTACGCCTACGATAAACCCAGCGACTGGCTGGGCGGTTGGACGGTGTTCTACTGGGCCTGGTGGATTGCATGGTCGCCGTTCGTGGGCCTGTTCATCGCACGGATTTCCCGTGGCCGAACCATTCGCGAATTCGTCTTCGGCGTGCTGTTGATTCCGCTCGGTTTCACCCTGGCGTGGATGTCGATCTTCGGTAATAGCGCCATCGATCAAGTCCTCAACCACGGCATGAGCGCCCTCGGCATGTCGGCCATCGACAACCCGTCGATGACCCTCTACCTGCTGCTGGAAACCTATCCGTGGAGCAAAACGGTCATCGCGGTGACGGTGTTCATCAGTTTCGTGTTCTTCGTCACCTCGGCCGACTCCGGCACGGTGGTGTTGTCGACGCTGTCCGCCAAGGGCGGCAACCCGGATGAAGACGGGCCGAAATGGCTGCGAGTGTTCTGGGGCGCGATGACGGCGCTGGTGACCAGTGCGTTGCTGTTCTCCGGCAGCATCGATGCGCTGAAGTCAGCTGTGGTGCTGACTTCGTTGCCGTTCTCCATGATTTTGCTGCTGATGATGTGGGGGCTGCACAAAGCGTTCTATCTGGAGTCGCAGAAGCAGATCGCGCAGATGCATTCCCTGGCACCAGTATCCGGATCGAGACGTGGCGGCTGGCGTCAACGCTTGACTCAGGCCGTGCATTTCCCATCTCGCGATGAGGTTTACCGCTTCCTCGATACGACGGTGCGCCCGGCGATTGAAGACGTCTCGGCGGTGTTCGTCGAGAAGGGTTTGAACGTGGTCACTCAGCCGGACCCGGCCAACGACAACGTCAGCCTGGAAATCGGTCACGGCGAGGAGCATCCGTTTATCTATCAGGCGCAGATGCGTGGCTACTTCACGCCGTCCTTTGCCCGTGGCGGCATGGGTTCCAAGGAACTCAACAACCGTCGTTACTACCGCGCCGAAGTGCATTTGAGCGAGGGCAGTCAGGACTACGATCTGGTGGGCTACACCAAGGAGCAGATCATCAACGACATCCTCGATCAGTACGAACGGCACATGCAGTTTTTGCATTTGGTGCGTTGATCGAGAACCGGTGGCGCCGGGCCCTTTTCAGGTCTCGGCGCTCAACACCATGAACAGCACCATCGCCGCCGCCGGCACGCCGAATACGGCGCTGCCGACTACCAGCTCCGTGCTAAAGGGCTGGCCAGCGCTGACCATGCCGACTGCACCGTTGATTAACGTCAGCGCGAACCACAGCACGACAAAGCTGTAGGTCAGGGTCTGGCGGCTGAAACCGATTTTCTCGCCGATGAACAGCATCAGCGCCAGCAGGATCAGGCCGAAGGTGATGATGATGGTGGTGTGCATGGTGTGTTCCGCCCTTCAAATGTGTGTTGCCTTTGAGTCGGCACTGCGGTGTCAGTGTGAGCTTAGTTAAACCAGCCCGCCATTGACCCGCAAAATCTGCCCGTTGACCCAGGCCGAATCCGGGCCTACCAGAAAGGACACGACGCGGGAGATGTCTTCTGGCTGAGCCAGACGTTCCAGCGGGGGCATCTTGAGGAGCACAGCGTGGATCAAGTCAAAGCGATTTTGTGATCCCCGCATTGCCACAGTTCATGGCGCGCTACCCGGACATCGAACTGTCCATCAGCGAGGCCGACCGTTTTGTCGACTTGATCGCTGAAGGCGTCGACGGTGTGCTGCGCGCGGGCGCGCTGATTGATTCGGCGCTGATCGCAAAGCGCGTCGCCAACCTGCGATAAATCACCTGCGCCAGCCCCGCGTACCTGCGCAAATACGGCGAACCGAAAAGTCTCGATGACCTGAAACATCATCGTGCCGTGAACTACGTCTCGCGCACGACCGCCAAGTTATTTCCTATTCATGGTCGATGGCGAACCAAAAAGAGGTAGCCATCGACGGTATTCGGTGCGGAAATCTACGCAGCTTCGGCGATTGCCGGGCTGGGCCTGATCCAGTGTCCGCATTACCGAATGGAAACGCAGATCCCAAGGCCTGGTGCAAGAAATCCTGATCGACACGCCGCCACCGCCGATGCCGGTTTCAGTGCTGTATCCCCACAACCGACACATGTCGCCACGGGTTCGGGTGTTTGTGGATTGGTTGGGGGAAGTGTTTGCGGATGCTCGGTAGCCGTTGGTCCACGGGCAAGTTGGATCTTCTTACCTTCGGCTAATATTTATCATAGTGTGTATGGTGTGTATTAAAAGCTTGTTCGTCGCGTAATGTGCTCAGCAGATGCTGCCCACAAGGACGAAGGTGATGCGAAGTCGGGAAATGATCAGGATGATCGAAGAGGATGGTTGGTGTCTGGTGGCCGTGAAAGGCAGCCATCATCAGTACAAGCATCCATGCAAGCCAGGGAGGGTGACGATAAAACACCCGGACTCAGAGCTTCCAAAAGGAACGATCAACAGCATATTGAAACAGGCGGGTCTGAAATGAAGCCCGAAATCGGATACGAAAGCCCCGAAGGGGCCACATCACAGGAAGGACTCACCGAAATGAAATTCCCGGTCGTTCTGCATAAGGATGTCGACTCAGAATACGGAGTAATTGTCCCGGACGTGCCGGGTTGCTTCTCCGCAGGCGGTACTGTGGCGCAGGCATTTGAAAACGTAAAAGAAGCGTTGTCGTTGCACTATGAAGGCTTGGTGGCCGATGGCCATCCACTGCCGCAGGTGCGTGAGATTGACGCTCATTTTGATAACCCTGATTACGCAGGCGGCGTGTGGGGTGTGGTCGAATTCGATATCACGCCTTACTTCGGCAAGTCGGTGCGCTTTAATGCCACGCTGCCTGAGCAATTGCTTGAACGTATCGACCAAACGGTCAGACGGGATCAGCGATATAACTCAAGGTCTGGCTTTTTGGCTGCTGCCGCACTGCGGGAGTTGTCGGCGTAAACGTGGGTGGATCAAGAATCTATGAAACGTTTCAGCATTTTCTCGAGTCAGAGGTTTATCGGCGTTTGTCTGGGCGTATGCTGGGCAACTTGCGAAGCAGTCGATACCCAATTCAAGACAGACAAGAGAGGATTCGATGACCTACACCGCTGCCGAAAACCGCTATGACTCCATCCCTTACCGCCGCGTGGGGCGCAGCGGGCTGGTGCTGCCGGCACTGTCTTTGGGCCTGTGGCACAACTTTGGCGACAGCACGCCGATCGACACCCAGCGTTCGTTGCTGCGTACCGCGTTCGATCTGGGCATCAACCATTTCGACCTGGCCAACAACTACGGCCCGCCGTATGGCAGCGCCGAGACCAATTTCGGTCATTTGCTGCGCGAAGACTTCAAGCAGCATCGCGACGAACTGATTATCTCGAGCAAGGCCGGTTGGGACATGTGGGCCGGCCCTTATGGTCAGGGCGGCGGTTCGCGCAAATACGTGCTGGCCAGCCTTGATCAGAGCCTGCAACGCCTGGGTCTGGATTACGTGGACATCTTTTACTCCCACCGCTTCGACCCGGACACGCCGCTGGAAGAAACCGCCAGCGCACTGGCTACCGCCGTGCAACAGGGCAAGGCGCTGTACATCGGCATCTCGTCCTACTCGGGGGTTAAAACCCGTGAAATGGCCGCGTTGTTGAAAGAGTGGAAAGTCCCATTGCTGATCCACCAACCGGCATACAACCTGCTCAATCGATGGGTGGAAAAAGACCTGCTGGATACGACGGACGAACTCGGTACGGGTGTGATTGCGTTCACGCCGCTGGCTCAGGGTTTGTTGACTGACAAGTACCTCAACGGTGTGCCGGCGGATGCGCGGGTCAATCGTCCGGGCGGTGGTTCGTTGCAGACATCGCACCTGTCCGAAGCCAACATCGCTCATGTGCGTGCGTTGAATGAGATCGCCAAGCGTCGCGGTCAGAGTCTGGCGCAGTTGGCATTGGCCTGGACGTTGCGCGATCCGCGGGTGACTTCGGCGCTGATCGGTGCGAGCCGTCCGGAGCAGATTGTCGAGAACGTCGGGGCGTTGAAGAATTTGAGCTTTAGCGCGGAGGAATTGGCGGAGATTGATCGGTTTGCCCAGGAAGGTGGGATTAATCTTTGGGAGAAGCCTTCGACGGCTGAGTGATCTCGGGTTGGAGTCTGATCGTTCCCAGGCAGAGCGTGGGAACGATCGGGTTACCGGAAAAACGGCACATCCCCCAGCACCGTCGCCCGCTGCATCACCCGCCGCGCCGGCCGGTAATCATCCACGGCGTAATGCTGTGTCACGCGGTTATCCCAGAACGCCACGTCGTCCTTCTGCCAACGCCAGCGGATCGTAAACTCCGGCCGTGTCGCGTGGGCAAACAAAAACTTCAGAATCACCTCGCTTTCGGTCTCCGACAGCTCATTGATCTTCGACGTGAAGCCTTCATTGACGAACAACGACCGGCGCCCGCTCACCGGGTGCGTGCGGATCACCGGGTGTGACAACGGCGGATTCTTCCTGCGCGCCTCTTCCCACTGGGCCAACGCTTCAGGCGTGTTGCCATAACGTTCCAGCGGAAACGAGCGGGTGAAGTCGTGGGTAGCCGTCAACCCTTCAAGCAAGGTTTTCATCGGCGCGGACAACGCTTCATACGCCGCGATGCCGCTGGCCCACAGTGTGTCGCCACCAAACTCCGGCAGCAGCTTGGCACTGAGTACTGCGCCCATGGCCGGGGTCGGCAGGAAGGTCACGTCGGTGTGCCAGATGGCGTTGTCGCGCACGTCGGTGACGGCGGTGTCGAGGATCAGCACTTCGGGCTGTTCCGGCACATTCGGGTAGATCGGGTGAATATGCAGGTCGCCGAAATGGGCGGCGAATCGCGCTTGTTGCTGTGGCTCGATTGGCTGCTCGCGGAAGAACAGCACCTGATACTTGAGCAATGCCTGCTCGATGGCGTCGCGATGTTCCAGGTTCAGCGGCTGGCTGATGTCGACGCCGCTGATTTGCGCGCCGAGGGCCGAGCTAAGGGGGACGATTGTCAGGATGCTCATGGTCTTTCTCTTCAATCCGGGGCGCCGAGCTGTCGGCGTAGTCAGTGCGATCAAAACGTCTTAGTGAGCCTGGCCATGCCACGGCACCAGTTTGCGTTGCAGGGCGCGCAAGCCCATCTCCATGGCGAAGGCGATCAACGCGATCACCAGAATCCCCAGCACCACCACATCGGTGACCAGGAACTGCGCGGCCGACTGCACCATGAAGCCCAGCCCGCTGGTGGCGGCGATCAATTCGGCGGCGACCAGCGTCGACCAACCCACACCCAATCCAATCCGCACACCGGTCAAAATGTCCGGCAACGCACTCGGCAGAATCACATGGCGAATCAACTGCGCCCGGGTCGCACCTAACGACTGCGCCGCGCGCAATTTGGCCGGGTCGACCGTGCGCACGCCGGTGGCGGTAGCGATGGCAATCGGGGCGAAGATCGCGAGGTAGATCAGCAAAACTTTCGACAGCTCACCGATGCCGCACCAAATCACGATCAGCGGCAGATAAGCCAATGGCGGGATAGGGCGGTAAAACTCGATCAGCGGATCGAGAATGCCGCGAGCGATGCGGTTGTGGCCGATGGCGATGCCGACCGGCACGGCGGTCAGCACCGCGAAACCCAGACCCAAACCGATTCGGCTGAGACTCGCGCCCAAGTGCTGCCACAAGGTCGAATCCATGTAGCCGGTGGTCGCCAGCAGCCAGCCTTTTTGCAGCACGGCGGAGGGTGGTGGCAGGAACAGCGGTTCGATCATCCCCGTGGCGGTGACGGCCCACCAAATGACCACGAGCGCGACCAGCGTCAGCACGCTGATCCACCGCGTGCTGAGGCTGCGACGTACCGGAATGACCACCGATTGGCCGTTGGTTTTTACCGTCGCGGCCGGAATTTCATAGCTGCTCATGCGCGCTCCTGCCGCTGGGCGGTGCTGCGTTGGGAGAACACTTTCGCGAGCACGTGTTCGCGGGTTTCGATAAAGCGCGGGTCGGACTTGATCGAGCGTGCCGACTCACCAGCGGCGTAACGCTGACCGAAGTCCAGGCTCAGGCGCTCGACGATTTGCCCAGGGTTTGGCGCCAACAGAATCAGGTCAGTGGCGAGGAACACCGCTTCTTCAATGTCATGGGTAATCAGAAATACCGGCTTGGCGGTGCGCTGCCAGACTTGCAGCAGCAGCTCCTGCATTTGTTCACGGGTGAAAGCATCGAGGGCGCCGAAGGGTTCGTCCATCAGCAAAACCCGAGGGTCGGCTGCCAAGGCGCGAGCCAGACCAACACGCTGCTTCTGGCCGCCCGAGAGTTGCCAGATTCGGCGACTTTCGAAATCGGAAAGGTCCACCAAGGCGAGCATTTCCCGCGCGCGGATTTCGCGTCTGTCCCGGGAAATGCCGGCCAGTTCCAGACCGAAACCGACATTGGCCAACACGTCCTGCCAAGGCAGCAGCGCATCGTCCTGGAACACCACGCCGCGTTCGGCGCTCGGGCCTTTGACCGGCACGCCATCGAGGGTGATCCGCCCGGCGCTAGGCTCGACGAAACCGGCAATCAGGTTCAACAGCGAGGTCTTGCCACTGCCGGACGGGCCGAGGGCGACCAGCAATTGCTGGGGCCCAAGGCTCAGAGAAATATCCGCCAGCACAGGTTCCGCTGCGCCGGGGTACTGTGCGCTGATGCGCTCCAGCTGAAGCAAAGCCATCGCAGTTAACTCCCGATCAGTTGGTGATGTACTTGGCGCTGACGTAGGGAGCGTAATCCGGCAGCACGGCCTCGACCTTGCCTTGTTCCTTGAGGAACGCGGCGGTGTCGGTGATGGCCTTGGTGGTCGGCGCGCCGAGGGTGATCACCTGATCAGCCGCCAGCGGGTAGACGTTGCCTTGCAGCAACAACGGAATGTCGCTGGCCTTGGCGCCGGAG
This sequence comes from Pseudomonas sp. HLT2-19-2, assembly GCF_054898005.1. Taxonomy (NCBI): domain Bacteria; kingdom Pseudomonadati; phylum Pseudomonadota; class Gammaproteobacteria; order Pseudomonadales; family Pseudomonadaceae; genus Pseudomonas; species Pseudomonas sp. HLT2-19-2. The sequence continues at coordinate 498,303 of NZ_CM142712.1, forward strand.
AGTTTCACCAGCTTGTCGACGTTGCTTTGGTTGGCGAGCCAGGCCTTCGGGTCTTTGCGGTAGTCGGCGTAGGCATCCAGGGTCACTTTAGCGAACGCGGTCACGATCTCCGGGTGTTTCTCGGCGAAGTCTTTACGCACGATCCAGGCATCGAAAGTCGGCGCGCCGAACTTGGCCAGTTCGCCGGAGGTGATCAGTACTTTGCCGTTTTCCTTGGCCACACCGAGCGCTGGGTCCCAGACGTAAGTGGCGTCGATGTCACCGCGTTTCCAGGCGGCGACGATCGCCGGTGGTGCGAGGTTGAGGACGGTGACTTTCGACGGGTCGATGTTCCAGTGCTTCAGGGCGGCCAGCAGGCTGTAGTGGCCGGTGGAAACGAACGGCACGGCGATTTTCTTGCCAATCAGGTCCTGCGGAGTTTTGATCCCGGAACCGTCCCGAGCGACCAGGGCTTCAGCGGCGCCGATCTGGGTGGCGATGAGGAAGGTTTCTACCGGGACCTTGCGGGTGATTGCAGCCGTCAGAGGGCTGGAACCGAGGTAGCCGATCTGCACGTCGCCGGAAGCGATGGCGGCGATGATGTCGGCCCCGTTGTCGAATTTGCGCCAGTCGATTTTGGCGTTGGTGGCTTTTTCGTATGCGCCGTCGGCCTGGGCGACTTTCGCCGGGTCAACGGTGGTCTGGTAGGCGACGGTGACGTCAGCCGCCTGGGCAAAGAAACTCACCGCAGCCAGAGACGCGGCCGCCAGCAGGCGAAGGGGGAAAGTCAATTTCATTGAGAAGCTCCTTGTCAGACGACCGAAAGTCGGCGTGAAAGGAGACTAAATGATCTAAGAATCCGAAAATAAATAACTTTTTCGAATGAGCTTATGAGCGGAAAATTCTAAGCAGGTAACCTGATCGTTCCCACGCTCCGGGGTGGGAATGATCAGTGCCAAGGAGGTTAGTTGCTAATCGCCAGAATGCTCGCCTGATACGACCCGACAAACACATCGAAATCGCCCACCTCGTTCTGCTCCAGCTCAACCTGCTCAGCCAACGACGAACGCGCCCGCGCTTCAAATTTCGCCTGATCATCACCATTCAATGGCTCGCTGCGGAAAAACTCCGCATGCGCGCGGCTCTGACGCAGGGAGAACTGACTGAAGCTCTCCTTGTGCTCAGCCATCGCCGCCAGCACTTGGGCGGATGGCGTCAGGGAAGGATCCTTGACCTTGGCCAGCTGCACATCCATTGACTTGCGATGCGCATCGCCGCCATGACTCTCATCCAGCATCGCAGCCAGTGGAGCAATTTTCTCCAGCAACTCGCTGGCCCACTCTTTCAGGTCCACCGGATGACCGTCGCGTTGCAGTTGCAGGCCCGGGCGGCGACCTTCCTTGACCACGCTGAGGAAGTTCGAGGTCGCGTTGCCGCAAGAGGTGTTGGTCAGTAGCGGGCTGTCGTTCATCGCGCAATACAGCAGGAACGCGTCGAGGAACCGCGACTCCGGCAGGTCGATGCCCATCGGCAGGAACGGGTTGATGTCCAGGCAACGCACTTCGACGTACTGAATGCCGCGGGCCATCAGCGCCTGGATCGGCCGTTCGCCGGTGTAGGTCACACGTTTCGGGCGGATGTTGGAGTAGTACTCGTTTTCGATTTGCAGGATGTTGGTGTTGAGCTGAACCCACTCACCGTCCTGATGTGTACCGATTTCGACGTACGGCGCATACGGCGTGGCAACCGCTTTGCGCAGGCTGTCGGTGTAACTGGCCAGATCGTTGTAGCACGGGGTCAACCCGGCCTGGGCGTTGCTTTGGTAACCCAGATCGCTCATGCGCAGGCTGGTGGCGTACGGAAGGTACAAGGTGTCCGGGTCCAGTTGTTCCAACTGGTGCGAACGACCGCGCAGGAAACCGGCGTCCAGCGCAGGGGAGGCGCCGAACAGGTACATCAGCAGCCAACTGTAGCGACGGAAGTTGCGGATCAGCGCGATGTAAGCCGACGACTGATAGTCGCGGTCGGTGCCGACAAAACCTTCAGCCTCTTTGAGCAGCGGCCAGAGCTTTTCCGGCAGGGAAAAGTTGTAGTGAATCCCGGCGATGCACTGCATGGTCTTGCCGTACCGCAGGGCCAGGCCCTTGCGGTAGACGTACTTGAGCTGACCAATGTTGGAGGTGCCGTAATAGGCGATCGGGATGTCTTCCTCGGCCGGCAACGGGCACGGCATCGATGGACTCCACAGGTACTCGTTGCCGAGCTTGCTGTAGGCAAAACGGTGAATGCTGTCGAGGCTCGCCAGGGTGTCTGCCGGGTCGGGCAGGGCCGGGGTGATGAACTCCAGCAGCGATTCCGAATAGTCGGTGGTGATTTGTTCGTTGGTCAGCGCGGAACCCAATTCTTCCGGGTGCGGCGTTTGCGCCAGGCGACCTTCGCCGGTCACGCGCAGGCATTCACGTTCGATGCCGTGCAGGCACTGTTCGAGCAGAGAGAGGTTAGCTCGCTCGCCGAGCAGAGCCAGGCGGCGGTTGAGAAGTTCGCTCAAGTTGGATTCCTTCACGCGTCAGTCGCCCCAATATGGGGGTGGGCAAGACGGTCTACAAGGGTGAAGTTGAAACTGGCGTTTTCGCCTGGTTTTTGAGCCGGCAGACCAATGTCAGTCAGCCAAGTCGCCACAATCCCGTGCTCCCACAGGTTTTCATAGCGCCGAAATTAACTCAAATTGATGACCACTAGCTACAGGACAGCGAACGTGCCTTGTGCTTTTGCGACGAGTTTGTCGCCCTGCATCACGTCAGCTTCGACCACCAGCGTGCGCCGGCCCGGGTGAATGACCCGCGCCGTGCACATCACTTCGCCGCCTTCAACGGCGCGAATGTAGTTGATCTTGCACTCGATGGTCGCACTCTGCTGGTCAAAGCCGTGGGTGCTGGAACAGGCCAGCCCCATGGCAATGTCCACCAGACTGAACAAGGCCCCGCCGTGCAGCTTGCCGCCGCGATTGCGCAGCTCTGGCGCAAGCCCGAGGGCGACTTGCGCCACCCCGGTCTCCAGACTGTGCAAACGACACCCCAGCAACTTGAAAAAAGCGCTTTCGGTCAGCCCGGCAGGGAATTTCATCAGTGTTTCTTCAGCTGCTTGGCGTTGGCGAACAGCGAAGCCATGGCGTTGTTGGCCGGGGCCGCCGCCGTGGTTTCCTTGCGCGGTGCAGTGTTCTGGGATTGGCGCGAAGACGAGCCGGGACGCGCGCCACGGGCACCGTCGATTTTCTCGCCCGGGGTGTCGCTCATGCGCATCGACAGGCCCACGCGTTTGCGCGGGATGTCGATTTCCATGACCTTCACTTTCACCACGTCACCGGCCTTCACCGCTTCGCGCGGATCCTTAATGAACTTCTCCGAAAGCGCAGAGATGTGCACCAAACCGTCTTGATGCACGCCGATGTCGACGAACGCGCCAAAGTTGGTCACGTTGGTCACCACGCCTTCGAGGATCATGCCCAGTTGCAGGTCCTTGAGGTCTTCGACACCTTCCTGGAACTCGGCCGTCTTGAACTCAGGACGTGGATCGCGGCCAGGTTTTTCCAGCTCTTGCAGGATGTCGGTGACCGTTGGCAGACCGAACGTCTCGTCGGTGTACTTCTTCGGATCGAGGCGCTTGAGAAAGCTGGCATCGCCGATCAGCGAACGGATGTCACGGTCGGTCTCCGCGGCGATGCGCTGGACCAGCGGATAGGCTTCCGGGTGAACGGCCGACGAATCCAGTGGGTTATCGCCGTTCATGACGCGCAGGAAACCGGCAGCCTGTTCGAAGGTTTTTTCACCCAGGCGAGCGACTTTCTTCAACGCCGCACGGGTTTTGAACGCGCCGTGCTCGTCGCGGTGGCTGACGATGTTTTGCGCCAGGGTCGCGTTGAGGCCGGAGATCCGCGCCAGCAGTGCCACGGAGGCAGTGTTGACGTCGACACCCACGGCGTTCACGCAGTCCTCGACCACGGCGTCCAGGCCGCGCGCCAGTTTCAGCTGCGACACGTCGTGCTGGTACTGGCCGACGCCGATGGATTTCGGATCAATCTTCACCAGTTCGGCCAGTGGATCCTGCAGGCGGCGAGCGATCGATACCGCGCCACGGATCGATACGTCGAGGTCCGGGAATTCCTTGGAAGCCAGTTCCGACGCCGAGTAAACCGATGCGCCGGCCTCGGACACCATAACTTTGGTCATCTTCATGGCTGGGTATTTTTTGATCAGTTCAGCGGCCAGCTTGTCGGTTTCGCGGCTGGCGGTGCCGTTGCCGATGGCGATCAGGTCCACCGCATGCTTGGCGCACAGGGCGGCGAGCACGGCGAGGGTCTGATCCCACTTGTTGTGCGGCACGTGCGGGTAAACCGTGGCGTGATCCAGCAGCTTGCCAGTGGAATCGACCACGGCGACCTTGCAACCGGTGCGCAGGCCCGGGTCGAGGCCCAGCGTGGCGCGCGGCCCGGCCGGTGCCGACAGCAGCAAATCGTGCAGGTTGTGCGCAAACACGTTGATTGCTTCGGTTTCCGCGCCATCGCGCAGTTCGCCCAGCAAGTCGGTTTCCAGGTGGGTGTAGAGCTTGACCTTCCAGGTCCAGCGCACCACTTCGCCCAGCCATTTGTCGGCGGCGCGGCTCTGGTTCTGGATGCTGAATTGCTGGCCGATCATGCCTTCGCACGGGTGCATGGTGCCCGGCAGTTCGTCGCCGACTTTCAGCGCAGAACTCAGAATGCCTTCGTTACGACCACGGAAAATGGCGAGCGCGCGGTGCGACGGCATGCTTTTCAGTGGTTCATCGTGTTCGAAGTAGTCGCGGAACTTGGCGCCTTCCTCTTCTTTGCCAGCGATGACGCGGGCACTCAGGATGGCTTCCTGCTTGAGGTAGCTGCGCAGTTTTTCGAGCAAGCCGGCGTCTTCGGCGAAACGCTCCATGAGGATGTACTTGGCGCCTTCGAGGGCAGCCTTCACGTCGGCCACGCCTTTTTCAGCGTCGACGAAGCGCGCGGCTTCAGCCTCTGGCGTCAGGGTCGGGTCGTTGAACAGGCCGTCGGCCAACTCGCCGAGGCCGGCTTCCAGGGCGATCTGGCCCTTGGTGCGGCGCTTCTGCTTGTACGGCAGGTACAAGTCTTCGAGACGGGTTTTGGTGTCGGCGAGTTTGATGTCGCGTTCAAGTTGCGGGGTCAGCTTGCCTTGTTCCTGGATGCTGGCAAGGATGCTGATACGCCGTTCGTCGAGTTCTCGCAGGTAGCGCAGACGCTCTTCCAGATGACGCAACTGGATGTCATCGAGGCTGCCGGTCACTTCCTTCCGGTAACGGGCGATGAAGGGCACCGTGGAGCCTTCATCGAGTAGCGCGACGGCCGCTTCGACCTGTTGTGGGCGTACGCCGAGTTCCTCGGCGATGCGGCTGTTGATGCTGTCCATAAAACCACCTGACAAATTGTGAAAGCAGGCTCGCAGGCGCAGAGATAGAGGCTCGGCGAGTCTGGTTGAGCGGCCTGGCCTGCGCCGCTACCTGGATCAACAGGTATCCCGTTGACCCGTGAAATCGAACAATTACTGCCGCGACCGTGAAAATAAATATCGGCCACTTGCAGCAATGATCAGACGTTGCCTGACACAAAAGGCCGCGCATTATAACCAGCGTTCGGTCATTCCGGGGCATCGCAGGCTGTAGGCAGAAAGGTCGGATTTCTGGCGGTGAAGGAAAAATCTGCTAACAATGCACACGGTGCGTATAACGGCAGCTACGCCATAATGCGCGCCGAGATCAAAGGAGTATCTAATGAGCAGCACTGCAAACATTGCTGAAGGCGAAAAAATTCTTATTGTTGATGACGATCCAGGGCTCAGCAGCCTGTTGGAACGCTTTTTCGTCAGCAAGGGCTACCGCGCCCGCGCCGTGCCGAACACTGAACAAATGGATCGCCTCCTGGCGCGTGAAGTGTTCAACCTGGTCGTCCTCGACCTGATGCTGCCCGGCGAAGACGGCTTGACCGCCTGCCGCCGACTGCGCACCGCGAACAACCAGATTCCAATCATCATGCTCACCGCCAAGGGCGATGAGCTGAGCCGCATCAAGGGCCTCGAACTGGGCGCTGACGATTACCTGGCCAAGCCGTTCAACCCGGACGAGCTGATGGCGCGCGTCAAAGCGGTCCTGCGTCGTCAGTCAGCCCCGGTACCGGGCGCTCCAGGCAGCGAAGACGAAAGCGTGACCTTCGGTGACTACGAACTGTCCCTGGCCACCCGCGAACTCAAGCGCGGCGACGAAGTGCACATGCTCACTACGGGTGAGTTTGCGGTGCTCAAGGCGTTGGTGATGAACGCGCGCCAGCCTCTGACTCGCGACAAGCTGATGAACCTGGCCCGTGGCCGCGAGTGGGACGCCCTGGAGCGTTCCATCGACGTGCAAATCTCGCGTCTGCGCCGGATGATCGAGCCCGATCCATCCAAGCCGCGTTACATCCAGACAGTCTGGGGCGTGGGTTACGTGTTTGTTCCGGATGGCGCCGCCACCAAGTGATCGGCGATTTGTAGGAGCGGGTCTTGCGGATGATGTTGTCCGCAGACTCGCGATCCGCAATATGCGAGCATCGCTCGCTCCTGCAAGTGTGTAGCGGTTATCCATGAAAACCCCCGTTTGGTTCCCCCAGAGTTTCTTCTCCCGCACCCTTTGGCTGGTGTTGATCGTCGTCCTGTTCTCCAAGGCGCTGACCCTGGTTTATCTGTTGATGAACGAAGACGTGCTGGTGGACCGCCAATACAGCCACGGTGTCGCCCTGACGCTACGCGCCTATTGGTCGGCCGATGAAGAAAACCGCGCCAAGATTGCCGATGCCGCGACGCTGATCCGGGTGGTGGGCGCTGGCGTGCCGGAAGGCGAGCAACACTGGCCTTACAGCGAGATCTACCAGCGGCAGATGCAGGCGGAGCTGGGGGCCGACACCGAAGTCCGATTACGCATGCATTCGCCGCCGGCGCTGTGGGTGCGGGCGCCAAGCCTGGGTGATGGCTGGCTGAAAGTGCCGCTTTACCCACATCCGTTGCGTGGCCAGAAAATCTGGAACGTACTCGGTTGGTTCCTCGCTATCGGCTTGCTGTCCACTGCGTCGGCATGGATCTTCGTCAGCCAGCTCAATCAACCGTTGAAACGTCTGGTGTATGCCGCGCGGCAACTCGGCCAGGGCCGCAGTGTGCGCCTGCCGATCAGCGACACGCCGAGTGAAATGACCGAGGTCTATCGCGCCTTCAACCAGATGGCCGAAGACGTCGAGCAGGCCGGTCGCGAGCGTGAGTTGATGCTGGCCGGGGTCTCCCATGACTTGCGCACGCCCTTGACCCGTTTGCGGTTGTCTCTGGAGTTGATGGGCGACCATAGCGACCTGACAGACGACATGGTCCGCGACATCGAAGACATGGACGCGATTCTCGACCAGTTCCTGGCGTTTATCCGCGATGGTCGCGACGAGTCGGTGGAAGAGGTGGACCTGAGCGATCTGGTGCGCGAAGTCGCCGCGCCGTACAACCAGAACGAAGAGAAAGTGCGCCTGCGCCTGGAGCCGATTCAGCCGTTTCCGTTGCGTCGGGTGTCGATGAAGCGATTGTTGAACAACCTGATTGGCAACGCCTTGCATCACGCAGGCAGCGGGGTTGAGGTGGCGGCTTATGTGTCCGGGGATACCAGCGCGCCGTATGTGGTGCTGAGTGTCATGGACCGTGGGGCGGGGATCGATCCGTCGGAGCTGGAGGCGATTTTCAACCCGTTTACTCGTGGTGATCGTGCCCGGGGTGGCAAGGGGACAGGGTTGGGCTTGGCGATCGTGAAGCGGATTGCTTCGATGCATGGCGGGAATGTTGAGCTGCGTAATCGGTCCGGTGGTGGGCTCGAAGCTCGGGTGCGGTTGCCACTTGGGTTGATGCTGCCGAGGGATGCGGTGTAACTAAGAGCCACCCCTCATCGGAGCGCATCCCGCCTATCCCTCGCCCCTTGGGGAGAGGGTTAGGGTGAGGGGGCTCTTGGCTTTAGCCCTTGCCTTTGGTCCGAGTCATATTCGGCCCACCATTCTTCTCAAGATGCTCAATGATGATCCCCGCCACGTTCTTGCTGGTGGTGGTTTCAATCCCTTCCAGCCCCGGCGACGAATTCACTTCCATCACCAGCGGGCCATGATTGGAACGCAGGATGTCCACGCCAGCCACTGCCAAACCCATCACCTTCGCCGCACGCAATGCCGTCATGCGTTCTTCCGGCGTGATCTTGATCAGGCTGGCGGTGCCACCACGATGCAGGTTGGAACGAAACTCCCCAGGCTTGGCCTGGCGCTTCATCGCCGCGATCACCTTGTCGCCCACCACGAAGCAGCGAATGTCCGCGCCGCCGGCTTCCTTGATGTATTCCTGAACCATGATGTTCTGCTTCAGGCCCATGAACGCCTCGATCACCGACTCCGCCGCCGTCGCCGTTTCACACATCACCACACCGATGCCCTGAGTGCCTTCCAGCACCTTGATCACCAGCGGCGCGCCGTTGACCATCTCGATCAGGTCGGGAATGTCGTCCGGGGAGTGCGCAAACCCGGTGACCGGCAAACCGATCCCCCGGCGCGACAGCAATTGCAGGGACCGCAGTTTGTCTCGCGAGCGGGCGATGGCCACTGATTCGTTGAGTGGAAAAACGCCCATCATTTCGAACTGGCGCAACACCGCGCAGCCATAAAACGTCACCGACGCGCCAATTCGCGGGATTACCGCATCGAAACCTTCCAGCGGCTTGCCGCGGTAGTGGATCTGCGGCTTGTGGCTGGCAATGTTCATGTAAGCGCGCAGGGTGTCGATCACCACCATTTCATGGCCACGCTCGGTACCGGCTTCGACCAGACGACGAGTGGAATACAAACGCGGGTTTCGCGACAGCACAGCGATCTTCATGCAACACCTGTGGAGGAGGTAGATACCGGGAACACCGGCTTGTCTTGTACGTATTTAATGCCCGGATTGACCACCAACTGGCCGTCGATCAAGGCTTTGGAACCGAGTAACAGGCGATAACGCATGGACTTGCGACAGGCGAGGGTGAACTCGACCCGCCAGACCCGATCACCAAGGGCCAGGGTAGTGCTGACCACGTAACGCATCTGCGCGTGACCGTTAGAGCTTTTGATAGTTTTCATTGTCACCAGGGGTGCTTCGCAGCGCCGGTGACGCAGTTGTACCACCGTGCCCAAGTGCGCAGTAAAGCGCACCCACTGTACCCCGTCGCGCTCGAATGGCTCGATATCGGTGGCATGCAGGCTGGAGGTGCTGGCGCCGGTGTCAATTTTTGCGCGCAGGCCCGCGACTCCCAAATCCGGGAGCGCCACCCACTCGCGCAGACCGACAACGGTCAAATGGTCAAATGTCTTCAATAGGAAAAACCGGCGATTAACGCGTCCAGGTCCCAGGCGTTACCTGGGCCAACGCTTTGAATGCGGGCTTGGCGAACCAGTAACCCTGCATCAGAAAAATTCCACAGTCCGCCAGGAAATCCCGTTCTCCGGCGCTTTCGATCCCTTCGGCAATGACTGTAACGTTCAGCTCCGCACAGATTGTGACAACCCCTCGAACGATAGCCTGACGAACACGATCGCGGTCGACATCGCGGATCAGTGCCATGTCGAGTTTGATCAGGTCCGGTTGGAAATCAGCAAGTAGATTGAGCCCCGAGTAGCCCGCGCCGAAATCGTCGATGGCAGTCTTGAAGCCGAATTCGCGGTATTCACGCAGAATATTGGTCAAATGGCGATAGTTATCTACGTGCTGGCTTTCCAGGGTTTCGAAAATCAGCCGGTCGATGGGGAAGTTGTGTTTTTTCGCGGCTTCCAGCGTGCTTCGAATACACAGTTCCGGGCGGTACACGGCGTTGGGCATGAAGTTGATCGACAGATGCGTCTGCATCCCTAGATTCGCCGCGCCTTCAATGGCTCGGGTCCGGCAGAGCTGGTCGAAGCGGTAGCGGTTGCCCTCGGTGATTTGATCGAGAACCGACAGTGCACCCTCACCATTTACGCCGCGCACGAGTGCCTCATGGGCGAAAATCGACTGATCTCGCAAATCAACGATGGGTTGGTAGGCAAAGGTAAAATCGAAGCCCAGGGGCTCACTTTGCTGGCAACCCTGGCAACCGCCGTTGGGCGAGGTCAATGAAGACGGAAATATAGTCACTCGATCACTCCACGCCGGTGAGCCGGCCAAGATCACATTCTATCTGGAGGGCCGAGTTCTTGCGCCCGACAGAAACGGTAGTACAGTTCCGACTATTCACCGAGAGAGGAATTCCAGTGGCACAAAAACAGGAAGAGGACGACAAGGTCCGTCTCGATAAATGGTTGTGGGCCGCGCGTTTTTATAAAACACGCGCCTTGGCCAAAGCGGCGATAGAAAGCGGCAAGGTGCATTGCCGGGGCGAGCGCTGCAAACCGGGCAAGGAGCCGAGGGTCGGCGACGAGTTTCAGATTCGCGCAGGGTTCGAGGAGCGCACGGTGGTGGTAAAGGCGTTATCGATCGTACGCCGAGGTGCGCCAGAGGCTCAGGCGCTCTACGCTGAAACCGAAGCCAGCGTCGCCAAGCGCGAGGCGGCTGCGGCCATGCGTAAAGCCGGTTCGCTGGGTGTGAGCACCGACGGCAAACCGAGCAAGAAGCAGCGACGGGATTTGTTCAAGTTTCGTGGAAGCAGCAACGACGAGTAAGTCAGTTGTTTCTGTGTTGCCTGTGAAGCAGCCTTCGCGAGCAAGGCTTGGAACAAACCCGGATTGTTCATAAAATGCCTCCCATGGCTGAACATCGCGCACCGAAAGGGTGCTGCAGAGGCGCAATTTCCACTTTTTGAACTCATTTGTTATTACTTCAGATACCCAGACCTATGACCGATTTACCGGATACCGACTACACCCAACGCTTCATCTTCGATGACAGCGACACCCGCGGCGAGCTGGTTGCGTTGGAGCGTAGCTACGCCGAAGTCCTCGCTAAATACCCGTATCCGGAGCCGGTTGCGCAATTGCTCGGCGAGCTGATGGCGGCGGCGTCGTTGTTGGTCGGCACCTTGAAGTTCGATGGCTTGCTGATTCTCCAGGCCCGTTCCGAAGGCCCGATCCCGCTGCTGATGATCGAGTGCTCCAGCGAGCGCGAAATCCGTGGTCTGGCTCGATACGAAGCCGACCAGATCGCCCCCGATGCGACCCTCGCCGACCTGATGCCCAATGGCGTATTGGCGCTGACCGTCGACCCGACCCAGGGCCAACGTTACCAGGGCATCGTCGACCTCGATGGCGAAACCCTGTCGGAGTGCTTCACTAACTACTTCGTGATGTCCCAACAAGTCGGTACGCGTTTCTGGCTATACGCCGATGGTCGTCGCGCCCGTGGCCTGCTGCTGCAGCAACTGCCCGCCGACCGTCTGAAAGACGAAGAAGAACGCGCCGCCAGCTGGCAGCACATCACCGCGCTGGGCAGCACCCTGACCGCCGATGAATTGCTGAGCCTGGACAACGAAACCGTGCTCCATCGCCTCTACCACGAAGAGCAGGTTCGTTTGTTCGATGTGCAGAAACTGCGCTTTCGTTGCAGCTGCTCTCGCGAACGTTCTGCCAATGCGCTGGTCAGCTTGGGTCTGGAAGATGCCCAGTCGCTGGTGATCGAACACGGCGGCCGCATCGAGATCGATTGCCAGTTCTGCAACCAGCGCTACCTGTTTGATGCCGCGGATATCACTCAATTGTTCGCGGGTGCGGGTGTTGATACGCCGTCAGATACCCGGCACTAAAACGGTTCAGCGCAGGTAAATTCACTGCTTAACGCCGCCATAACGCCGTTACGACGGGAGGGCCCTACTTTTTATGGGCGTTTCTGGCATAATCCGGCCCACTTTTTGTCGCGGTAGTAGTGCACGACTTTCTACTACAAAACGTTTGGAGCACACTCGGCCACTGGCCGACGGGGAATCTCATGACGCAAGCCAATAACGCCGTGTACACCGATCTGAGTGTTGATGATCTGGTAAAAGAAGCCCTGAATCGCGGTGAAGGCGAGCTTGCCGATACCGGCGCGCTGGTAGTTCGCACCGGCCACCGTACCGGGCGCTCGCCAGTCGATCGTTTCATCGTGGAAGAGCCTTCCACCCAGGCAGCCATCGCTTGGGGCCCGATCAACCGCAAGTTCCCGGCCGACAAGTTCGACGCCCTGTGGGACCGCGTTGAGGCGTTCAACAACGCGCAAGAGCACTTCGTTTCCCACGTGCATGTAGGTGCGGCTGAAGACCACTACCTGGCCGTGAAGATGACCACCCAGACTGCCTGGCAGAACCTGTTCGGCCGTTGCCTGTTCATCAACCCGGAAAAGTACAACCCGGCTGGTCGTGATGAGTGGCAAGTGCTCAACGTTGCCAACTTCGAGTGCGTGCCAGAGCGTGACGGCACCAACTCCGACGGTTGCGTGATCCTCAACTTCGCTCAGAAGAAAGTGCTGATCGCCGGCATGCGTTACGCCGGTGAAATGAAGAAAGCCATGTTCTCGGTGCAGAACTTCCTGCTGCCGGCTGCCGATGTGCTGCCAATGCACTGCGCCGCCAACATCGGCGAAGAGGGCGACGTGACCCTGTTCTTCGGTCTGTCCGGCACCGGCAAGACCACCTTGTCCGCCGATGAAAGCCGTTACCTGATCGGTGACGACGAGCACGGCTGGGGTGAAGGCGTTGTCTTCAACATCGAAGGCGGCTGCTACGCCAAGTGCATCGACCTGTCCGAGAAGAACGAGCCGGTCATCTGGAAAGCCATCAAGCACGGCGCAGTCCTGGAAAACGTCGTTATTGATGACGCCAAGCACGCCGATTACGCTGATGTCAGCCTGACCCAGAACAGCCGCGCAGCCTACCCGCTGGAGCACGTTGCCAAGCGCTCCGAGAAAAACCTCGGCGGCGAGCCAAACGCTGTCATCTTCCTGACCTGCGACCTGACCGGCGTGCTGCCGCCCGTGTCGATCCTCAGCGAAGAACAAGCGGCCTACCACTTCCTGTCCGGCTACACCGCTCTGGTGGGCTCGACCGAAATGGGTTCCGGCAGCGGCATCAAATCGACCTTCTCCACCTGCTTCGGCGCACCGTTCTTCCCGCGCCCGGCTAGCGTATACGCTGAGCTGCTGATCAAACGCATCCGCGGCTTCGGCTCCAAGGTCTACCTGGTCAACACCGGCTGGACCGGCGGCGGCTACGGCGTCGGCAAACGCTTCAACATCCCGACCACTCGTGGCGTGATCGCAGCGATCCAGAGCGGCGCGTTGATCGGTGCTGAAACCGAGCACCTCGACACCATCAACCTCGACGTGCCGTTGGCTGTGCCGGGCGTTGAGACTGGCCTGTTGAACCCGCGTAATACCTGGGCTGACAAGGCTGCTTATGATGAGGCCGCTAAGGCGTTGGCTGGGTTGTTTGTTGAGAACTTCAAGAAGTTTGAAGTGAGCGACGCGATCAAGGCTGCTGGGCCGAAGTTGTAAGCGTTGGTTTGATGTAATGAGAAAGCCGCCTTTTGGGGCGGCTTTTCTTTTTGGATCATTGTGGCGATGGCGTAATTGGCGTCAACCCAGTCAGCACCCACTTTATTTTTTCCCCACCAGAAGATGATTTTGTTTCGATTACTTTTTTAAGTTTTGCTCTGTAAATATTATTGATTGTTGCGTGCTCTACTTCTGGAATGGCAGTATCGATTACTCGGCCAGAGTATTTTTCATTATTTTCGATTGTTTCGATATGGTAGTGTTTTGTTTTGACATTCATACCTTTTAAGCGGCCGGTAATGAATACCTCCTCAGACATTTCTATGTCGACTTTGTCTACAATGGCAAATGCTTTTGAGATTATTGTGTCTTTCATGAAAAAAGTTGTGCCTCGGCTTTCGTTTGGCGAGCCCCAATCAAATGTCAATGATGTGTTTAGTTCTAGAAGCTCTTTTAGGAATCTTCGGTACTTTGACGCGACTCTATTTTTTAATGTATGTAGAATATTGCTGATTCGATCTTCATCATCTTCGGTGCTTAAAAGATTAGATAGTTGCTGTAAAGCATCAGAAATTAATGAGTTTCCGAAGAGGTCACTAATTTTTTCCGCTTTAAACTGCACGCCAAAAGAGCCGTTGAAAATTTGACAGGTATTTATCCTCGTTTGCTCTAGAATCGCAGCAGGGATGGCGCCTGTAATGGTTTGTTGATTTTCACAAGCCTGGCCAAGAGCGTCAAGTAACTCTTGAGTAGTAACCATTATTCGACCCAGCCTCCTCGAGCTAATTTCCGGAAGATGGTTGTCTTTAGGGTAAAGATGAAGGTTGTAAGTCTCTCGTTGTGATGATACTGCAGCAGCTCGCGGCTCTATTTCTCCAAGCCCACCCGAGTACAAGTCATCAACCTCGATAATAGGGAGGAATGAGTCTTCGAGTGGTAAGTCTTCCGCGCCAATTTGCTCTGGGAGAAAACGGGAAACCGTTGAATCTCCCTCGAAGTTACATTCTACTTTAAATAAAAATCCATCTTCGGGCCGAGAAAATGCCTCGTGCAAACTGAACTGCTGTGAGCTTATATATCGAAGTCTCTCGTCTGAGACTGATACGTAAAGCCACTCATATTGATCGTCGTTATCGTAGGTAGAAACGGCAAGATACTTGTTTCCAGATTTATTTTTACAAGTGAATAACCTAGGGATGTCATAAAACTCGAAAATATGCTCGAGTTCGAGCTTTCCCAAAATAGTATTTTGTGGAAGTCTAAACATGACTAGGCCCACTTGTTTTGATTGGAGTGAAAAGTAGCCAAGGTTGCTTTAGGTTATCAGGAAGCCACCAAGTCAAATGCCGTCCGGAGTTAGTTGAAGGTGTATGAGCATAAAGTCCATGCGTTTCGACAAGTCTCGCGACTGCAAGATTTTTCTTCCTCATCGCCGGAACTGCTTTGGCCATTTCGTGACATGCCTCTGCCGACGGGAATACAGACAGCCCTCTTGACTGACACGTCATATCGCCCCAGTCCCTGGTAGGGTTTTTTTCATAAAAACTAACAAAATCCTTCTGGCTCGGATCGCTTTTTTCTATAAATCTAAAAATTTCGCCATTAATAGGCGTAGCCATGGAGGGTGGGCACATATCTGGAAAGTCTAATGGCCAAATATTCATGAATCGTCCTTAAGTCATTGATTTTGAATCTACTAGCTTTCTAAGGATGGAATGACGCTATTTGTGCTTTTCCATAAGAAAAAAGAGCTAAATGCAGTGCGATTAGGTCAGTTGCTTTTTTGTAAGGTCTACTGTGATGCTAGCGATTTTCAAGCCGTAATAGGGCTGGAGAATTGATCGGTAGGAGACGTGTAATTGGTAGAGTTCGTCCTGATCAGCCAGCTGCATCGCGTTTGTCCTTCATCCTTGAGCGGTAATTTTTTCTACTCGGCTGTGCATCAACGCGCCTTCTCCAGAGATTAAACTGATTTAGTATCACGTTGCTAGCTCCTCTGAGGCGCGGATCTAGAGTGGATCATCCACATCACTTCAATGGGTTGAGTCCAAGTTTCTTTTTGCTCACCAGCAGCGCGGACAACGAGTGAGTGTTGAGGGGGAAGTCATGAGTTGTGCTCGCGCTGAGGTGCGACATATCGACGCTTGTTGCATGTACGCCGCTTGGCTTTTTCGCTTTGGCAGCAGCTGCACTTTGCTCATTTCCGAATTTCTTAGTCCTTGGAGGACGGGCGCGAGTCAGTCGACCATCCTGTAAGTGGTGCCCCACTTGGTCGAGGGCGCCGAGTTTGTTCAAGTCTTGCTCCAGACCTAATACGTGCATCACTGACAGATAAGCACCCATCGTCACCCCCGCACCACCCGATTCCAGAGAACGCAACGTCATGACAGACATGCCGGCGCGTTCCGCCACTTGTTTAGCTGTCAGCCTTCGACGTAAACGAGCCAGTTTTAGGCGTTCGCCGAGGTCGGTAAGCAGTCGTGCAATACGAGGGAGAAGTGGCGCTGTTTTTCTAGCCATGAAGCTAATATTCCTTAACTTCTGGGGTGATAGCGCCAGAATAATTGCAGTTATACGTACCGTTTCAAACGTGGCGTCTGCTTTATTGGCTTTTCGGTTCCTGTGTCTCCCACTGTTGCGACTTGACCGCTTGGTAAAGCATGCCGATGGTCAGCGGGACTTTGTCGCCGCGACCCTTTGCCCTTCGCTTGAGATGCACATCAAACCCTTCGGGCTGGAAGTAGCGATAGGAGTCGTAGTCCACGAAGTCGATCCCAAATTGTTCTTCCAGTGCTTCCATCAAATGCCGCGCATCAGCGCCGTCGCAGCCCAGGTCAAAATTGATCGAGGTGGTGAGGCTGAGGGTTTTGCGTTCAGGCAGCCCGAGTTCTTCGTGTAGCAACTGTATGAGCAGGTGCATGGCGTGGTCGTCGGGGAAGTTGGGGGCGAGGTTCATGGGGCGTCTTCTGTATAGGGCCATTTCGTGAGACGGATTAAGCCTGATTTTTCGATGCGTTGGATGTCGATCAGAGCTGCGAACATGGAATTCGCGGGAAGGCTGGCGCTCACCCCGTACGATCTCGTTCATTTGTTGCACGCTTTCCATCAGCTCATCAAAAAATTTGCTCAAGGTTATCCCCCGGGATTTGATCGTTTATACGCTCCGCGTGGGAATGCAGCCCGGGACGCTCTGCGTCCCAAGAGCCGAACGCGTAGCGTCCTCATAGGCATTCCCACGCAGAGCGTGGGAATGATCTTGGCTCGGCGTCAGGTTGGTGCTTTCCATCCCATCATGCGTTGTTGGGCGACTTTCAGTAGATCGCAGCCGTCCTGAGTCAACAGGTAGAGGGCGTGGGTGATATGCGGGATGTCTTCCACGTCACCGTTTTTGAAGCATTGGCAATGTAGGGTTTTGAGTAGGTCGCCGGAGGCTCGGATGCGCTGGAGAGCGGCTTCGAGGATGTCCTGGGGATCGGCCTCTGTGTCGATGATCAGGGGTGGGGAATCGGTGAGGTTAGTTTGGAGTGGGCGGTAGCGATCGTTTGTGAACGGATTCCATTTATTCATTTTATGTATTCTCAAATGCATCAGATGAAACCACCACCATCGTGACCAAGCGATGGAGGCGGACTGTGTTCGGGTTGGTCAACCGGAGGAATACATAAGACCGGCACGCCATAAGGCGTCCCAAACACAGCCACCATATAGCGTGCAGACACTTGAGGTGCCGGCAGCATACAACGGACGCGTTTATGTATTCCATCGAGTGACCAAGCCCGAGCCGCTGAATTGTCAGCGACAGTCCGACTATAGGTGCCAGTCGCCGGTTGGCGATATGCGACAAGGTGTCTTCGGTTGTAGGAACGGGATGAAGCTTTGATAGGGCGTTGCCTACGGACTTATCCCTGCCGTAAATTCTCGCGTTTGATTGCCATCAGGCGTTTGGCTACTTCATTCGGAATGCTTGGGCGAGGGTCGTCGAGGCTGGTTTGTACTTGAGCTCTGAACCATGCGTCGTAGGCTGCTTTGCTGAGTTGTTGTTGAGTATTGGGCGATTCGTTTTTCATCAGGCACACCGCGTTATCGTTCATCGCTAGCAGGCTCGCTCCCACAGGGGAATGTGGTTTGGGTTGGGATTGGTTTTTGGCATCAGGCAGCGGTGGTTTTTGGGAGGCGTTGCCGGGCGACTTCAAGCAATTCATTACCATCCTGAGTCAGCAAGTACAGCGCATTGACGATGTTGGGAATGTCGCTCGCATCAGCTTGTTTGAAGCACAGGCAATACAGCGTCTCGAGCAGGTCGCTGGCGGCGCGGATGCGTTGGCGGGCGGCGTCGAGGATTTCGTGAGGGTCGGCTTCTGTATCGATGACCAGCACGGGGGTGTCGCTGTAGCGGGACTTGAGCGGGCGATAGCGTTCTGTAAACGTGTGGAAGGTGTTCATCGAGGTTCGTCCTGTACGAAATCGGGAGGTGGCTCCCGGCAGGCCGAGACACTGTTTTCAGCCGCGCCGCAGACTATAGAAGGGCACGGCGCCGTGCAGCAATACGGCTTCGATGGACAGGTTTTGTAGGGGGTTACCTGCCTTTTCGGACCGGGCCTACGCGTTTCCCGAGGTTTTTTACGCCTAAACCCTTAGACGGCAAATTTCCTACGGGTTTGTCAGGCGCGACGCGCTAAACCTCTGTATGGAGCGCGCCAGAATCAGTAGGACGTTTCGAAACGTCCGTCCAACGCTTAAAGGGAATTAGGTAGGCAATGGCTACGTATGGCCTCGATTTTTTGCTGTGGCCCTGGTTTTGTCGCACGGCGGATGCTGCTGACCACCTACAGTAGCGCCAGTCAGAATTGCGACGGTGAACCCTTCTGCCTCCGCGTGGAAACGATCGCCGACAACACGCTGTATCATCCCGTATCGTTTTGGTCCCCGACCTTTTCTCGACTCGCTGCGTTTGCCGACTAGGCTTTTGGCATGGCAGCAGTCAACGGAGTGACAGCTTATGCACAACACCCTGGAACAGGTTTTCGGTTATCCCCAGTTTCGGCCCGGCCAGGAAGCGGCGATCAGCGCGGTGTTGGCCGGGCGCTCGGCGGCGGCGATTTTCCCTACCGGCTCGGGCAAGTCCCTTTGTTATCAATTGCCGGCGTTGTTGCTACCGCATCTGACGCTGGTGGTCTCGCCGCTGCTGGCGTTGATGCAAGATCAACTGGCGTTCCTGCAGCGCCACGGCATTGCGGCGGGCAGTATCGATTCGGCCCAGAGCCGCGATGACGCCAGCGACGTGATGGCTCGGGCCAAATCAGGCGAGCTGAAGATTTTGATGATCTCCGTGGAGCGCCTGAAGAACGAGCGTTTCCGCAATTTCTTGCAGCAAGTGCCGATCTCGTTGCTGGTAGTGGATGAGGCGCACTGCATCTCGGAATGGGGCCACAACTTCCGCCCCGACTATCTCAAGCTTCCGGATTATCAGCGCCAGTTCAACATCCCACAGGCGCTGCTGCTGACCGCCACTGCGACACCCAAGGTGATCGCCGACATGGAGGCCAAGTTCGCCATCGCCCCCGAAGACGTGGTGACCACCGGTTTCTATCGGCCAAACCTCAATCTGTTGGTCGAGCCGGTGCGCGGGCAGGACAAACGCCGACGCCTTGTCGAATGGATGAGTCAGCGTCCCGACCAGCCGAGCATCGTCTACGTCACCCTGCAGAAAACTGCCGAGCACATTGCCGAACATCTGACTCGCAACGGCATTCAGGCCGAGGCCTATCACGCCGGTCTGCCCCATGAACAACGCGAAGCAATCCAGCGCCGGTTCATGGGCGGGCAGTCCAATTGCATCGTGGCCACCATCGCGTTCGGCATGGGCATCGACAAGAGCGACATCCGCAACGTGGTGCATTTCGACCTGCCCAAATCGATCGAAAACTACAGCCAGGAAATCGGCCGCGCCGGGCGTGATGGTCAGCCATCCGACTGCCTGGTGTTGGCCAACCGCGACAGCCTCAACGTGCTGGAAAACTTCGTCTACGGCGATACGCCTGAGCTGGATGGCATCCGCTACGTGCTCGACGAGTTGCAAGCCGCCGCGCCCGAGGGGCAATGGGAGTTTCTGTTGGGGCCGCTGGCGGACCAAAGCAACATCCGACAATTGCCGCTCAAGACCCTACTGGTGCAGTTGGAACTGCGCGGGATCATCGCTCCGCGTTACGCCTATTACGCGGAATACCGCTTCAAGTACTTGCAGGAGCCCGAGGCCTTGCTGGCCCGCTTCGAGGGTGAGCGCAAAGACTTCGTCGCGGCGATCATCCAGACCTCAAGCCACGCGCGGACCTGGGCCACGGTGAATTTCGACGCACTGTATGAGCAGCATCAGGCCGAGCGTAATCGAGTGGTCAAGGCGCTGGATTATTTCCAGGAAAAGGGTTGGGTCGAGCTCGAAAGCAAACAGATGACCGAGGTCTACAGCCTGCTGCAAACGGACTTCGACAGCCAGGCCTTGAGCGCCGAGTTACACGCCTATTTCACCCGGCACGAGCGCACCGAGATCGCGCGGATTCACGCCATGCTGGATCTGTTCGCCACAGAACATTGCCTGGGTTATCGCCTGGCCGAGTACTTCGGCGATGAAAACGCGCCGCAGCAGTGCGGGCATTGTTCGGTGTGTCACGGGGACGTGGCGCGACTGCCCGCGCCGCCGGAGTTGCCGGCGCTTGTGGATAAAAGCTTCGAAGCGTTGTGCGGTGATTTTATCCACAGGCATGAGCAGCACACCGGCAACGCTCCGTCGGCGGAGCGCGTAGTACGGTTTTTATGCGGTATCAGCGTGCCGCTGTTTACCAAGCTCAAGGCGCGGTCGATTCCCGGGTTTGCGGCGCTGGAGGATTATCCGTATGGCGAGGTGCGGGCGTGGGCCCAGGCGCATTTACCTGCGTAGATCCATCCGCTGAATGTCGCCCATCACAGGAATAAATTTCAAAAAAGCCTGGTGGCTGACTATGGTGAAGGCTGTCTTTGGATCGCCAACAAGAGAACAACAACTATGAGCGAGACACCGTTCACTATTCAGCGCGCCGCCATCATTGGCGCGGGCACCATGGGCCGTGGCATTGTCATGTGCCTGGCCAACGCCGGCGTCCCGGTGCAGTGGGTCGATAACAATCCACAGATGCTTGAGCAGGCGCTGGCCGCCGTGGCGGACACCTACGCCCACAACGTGCGTCAGGGCCGGATCGATCAGACCGAGGCAGACGCTCGCATTGCACGGATAACGGCGGCTGCTGACTACGCGGCGATCCGCGATGTCGATCTGGTGATCGAAGCGGTGTACGAAAACCTCGAACTCAAGCAGAAAATCTTCCGTGAACTGGACGGTCTGCTCAAACCTGAAGCGATTCTGGCCAGCAATACCTCGGCGTTGGATATCGACGCCATCGCCGCGGCCACTCGCCGTCCGGAACAGGTCCTGGGTCTGCACTTCTTCAGCCCGGCGCACATCATGAAACTGCTGGAAATCGTTCGCGGTGCCCAAACCGTCCCGGCTGTGCTTGAAGCCGCATTGGCGTTGGGCAAACGCATGGGCAAGGTTAGTGTGGTGTCGGGTAACTGCCATGGTTTCATCGGCAACCGCATGCTTCATCCCTATGTGCTCGAAGCGCGCAAGATGCTGCTCGAAGGCGCTTTTCCACATCAGGTCGATGCGGCTCTGCAAGGCTTTGGCTTCGCTATGGGGCCGTTCCGCATGTATGACGTGGTTGGCGTCGACCTGGGTTGGCGAGCTCGGGAATTGGCTGGCAAAGGGCAGGATGCGCCCGAGGTTCAAGTGGACAACCGTCTGTGCGAATTGGGTCGATTCGGTCAGAAGAGTGGCAACGGCTATTACCACTATGAGCCGGGCAGTCGCCAGGCTGAGCACGATGTTGAAGTCGATGCGCTGGTGCTGAAGGTCAGCGAAGAGCTGGGGTTCCAGCGTCGCGAGATAAGCCCCGAGGAGATTCTTGAGCGTTGCTTGCTGGCACTGGTCAATGAAGGGGCGAAGATCCTTCAGGAGGGTATCGCCGCGTCAGCGAATGACATCGATCTGGTGTACCTCAACGGGTACGGCTTCCCGGCGGACAAGGGTGGGCCGATGGCCTGGGCGGATCAGCAAGGGTTGCCGGATATTCATCAGCGTTTGCTGGCGCTGGAGACAAAGCAGGGTGATCAGTGGAAACCGGCTCGATTGATCGGGGAGTTGGCGGCGGTGGGTAAAGGGTTTGCTGATATGTGATTGATGCAGCGCCTGTGAATGCCTCATGCGACGCGGTTTTCGCTTTAGACTTGCTATCCACCTCCAGGAACCGACTCTGATGTCCAACCCGATGCCCCTACGCACCGACTACTTTCACTTCCAGCCCATCACCACCCGCTGGCACGACAACGACGCTTATGGTCACGTCAACAACGTCACTTACTACAGCTTCTTCGACACGGCGGTGAACACCTACCTGATCGAAGTCGGCGGCCTGGATATTCATGACGGCGAGGTGGTCGGTTTTGTGGTGAGTTCGGCTTGCGACTACTTTGCCTCCATTGCCTTCCCCGATCGGATCGAGATCGGTTTGCGGGTGGGCAAGTTGGGCAACAGCTCGGTGCAATACGAGCTGGCCGTGTTCAAGGCCGGGGAAGACGAAGCCTGCGCGGCGGGGCGTTTCGTGCATGTGTTTGTGGATCGGGCGTCGAATCAGCCGGTGGCGATTCCCGCCGGGTTGCGCGATGCAATGGAGCGCTTGGTAGTTTGACAGGCAAAAAAAATCGCAGCCCGAGGGCTGCGATTATTTGATTTACCGGTCCACGAGGCGATTCAAGCCTCAGTCGTCATGGCGATGTTTATTCTTGCGATGGCCGTAGGCATGGCCGCGACCCCGATGGCCGTCACGGTAGTAGCGACGATCATCATGACCACGACGATAGGAGCGACGATCATCGTCGTCATCGCTCTTGTTGCCCATGTAGTTACCCAGCGCGCCACCGGCGCCGCCGCCTGCTGCGGAGCCGATCAGGCTGCCGGTGGTGCCGCCCATGCTGCGGCCGACCACGTTACCGCCTGCTGCGCCCAACGCACCGCCAATGGCTGCTTCACCACGGCTGCGTTTGTCTGCGCCAACAGCGCTACCACCCGCGCCACCCAGGGCCGCGCCAATGGTGGAACCTGTATTGCCGCCTAATGACTGACCGACGACCGAGCCCAGAACCCCGCCCAATGCGCCGCCCACACCTGCTTCGGTGGTGCCGCCGGCAGAAGCGAAGCCACTGACCAGGCCAAGGGACAACAAGAGAATCGAGGAGAACTTCATAGAGGAACCTCAAGGGGATGACGGCGCGATCCTGAGGCTGTGTCATAGTTGTGACAATCGAAATCCGACGAGTAACACGACTTCAGCACATTTCTATAAGTTGCTGTTTTTTAGGCGGAACTTAAGTGTTTTTCGCCGGTCTTTAGCTACTTCGGATAGGCCGTTTTTGTGAAAAAACGGCCTTTTTTGTGGGCGTTTGAAAATTGTTGATCGTTCCACGCTCCGCGTGGGAACGATCAGGGTCAGGCCGATTTGGCCATGATGAGCCGGGTCTCACTCGCCGCTTCCAACCGGATCGCCACAAACTTCGACGTCGGCGTATGGCTGCCATCCCCGATGCTTTCCAGCGGCACCAGCGGATTCACTTCCGGATAGTAAGCCGCCGCTTGCCCGGCAGGAATATCAAACGCCAGCAGCGTAAAGCCTTTCACCCGGCGCTCACGGCCATCATCCCAGATCGAAACGATGTCAGCCTTTTGCCCCGGCTTGAACCCCAGGCGAATGATGTCGGCTTCATTGACGAACAACACATCACGCTGACCTTTCACTCCGCGATAGCGGTCATCAAGCCCATAAATCGTGGTGTTGTACTGATCGTGGGAACGCATTGACTGCATGATCAGGTCCGGCAATACGCCGGTGGCGCGAGTGCGTTCGTGCACCAGATCTTTAGGCAGGATGTTCGGACGGAAATTTGCGCGCCCCGACGGTGTGTTCCAGCGTCGCACGCCGGCGCTGTTGCCCAGGTGGAAACCACCCGGGTTCTTGAGCTTCTCGTTGAAGTCGCGAAAGCCCACAATGGTGTCGGCGATCAGGTCGCGGATGCGATTGTAGTCAGCCACCAGCCAGGTCCAGTCCACCGGTTTGCTGCCCAGGGTCGCGGCGGCAATGCCAGCAATGATCGACGGCTCCGAGCGCATCTGGTTCGACAGCGGCTGCAACTGGCCGTTGGAGGCGTGAACCATGCTGAACGAGTCTTCGACGGTCACCGCTTGCGGGCCTTCGGTCTGGATATCGATGTCGGTGCGGCCCAGGCACGGCAGGATCAGCGCGTCTTTACCGTGAGCCAAATGGCTGCGGTTGAGCTTGGTGCTGATTTGCACAGTCAGGTCGCAGTTACTCAGGGCCTGGAAAGTCCGTGGGCTGTCCGGGGTGGCTTGGGCGAAGTTACCGCCCAATCCGATAAAGACTTTCGCCCGACCGTCGGCCATGGCATGAATCGCTTCGACCACGTTGTGGCCATTTTCACGTGGCACCTTGAACTGGAAGCGGCGCTCCAGGGAATCGAGGAACGCCACTGGCGGACGCTCGTTGATGCCCATGGTCCGGTCGCCCTGCACGTTACTGTGGCCGCGCACCGGGCACAGGCCGGCGCCCGGCCGACCGATGTTGCCGCGCAGCAGCATCAGGTTGGCGATTTCCTGGATGGTCGACACCGAATGGCGATGCTGGGTGATGCCCATGGCCCAGCACATGATGACGTTCTTGCTCTTGGCGTACATGCGCGCCGCTTGCTCGATCTCCACCAGTGGCAGGCCGGACTGCTCGACGATCTGCTCCCACGGGGTATCGTCGATGGCGGCAAGATAGTCCAGCACGTTGACGCTGTGTTCATTGAGGAAGTCGTGATCGAACACCGCTTCAGCGCCAGTCTTCTGCGCCTCGCGCTCCCATTGCAGCAGGAACTTCGCCATGCCGCGCAGGATTGCCATGTCGCCACCGAGGGCCGGACGGAAGAACGCGGTGTTGGTCGGCTTGTCGCCGTTGGTGAGCATTTCGAACGGGTGCTGCGGATGCTGGAAGCGTTCCAGGCCGCGTTCCTTCAGCGGGTTGACGCACACCACTTGAGCGCCGCGTTTCACCGCTTCGCGCAACGGTTCGAGCATCCGTGGGTGGTTGGTGCCAGGGTTCTGGCCCCAGACGAAAATCGCATCGGCGTGTTCGAAGTCGTCGAAGGTTACGGTGCCTTTACCAACGCCGACACTTTGCGCCATCGCCACACCGCTGGCCTCGTGGCACATGTTCGAGCAATCGGGGAAGTTATTGGTGCCATAGGCGCGCACGAACAATTGATACAGGTACGCCGCTTCGTTGCTGGCGCGGCCCGAGGTGTAGAACTCGGCCTGATCCGGGCTCGACAGGCCGCGCAGATGCTTGGCGATCAGGGTAAAGGCATCATCCCAGCTGATGGGTTGGTAGCGATCGGTTTCGGCGTTGTAGCTCATCGGCTCGGTCAGGCGGCCCTGATATTCCAGCCAATAGTCGCTCTGCTCCAACAATGAACTGACGCTGTGCCTGGCGAAAAACGCACCGTCGACACGGCGTTTGGTCGCTTCCCAGTTCACCGCTTTGGCGCCGTTCTCGCAGAACATCACCATGCCCTTTTCCGGAGAATCGCCCCAGGCGCAACCGGGGCAGTCGAAGCCGCCGTTCTGGTTGGTCTTGAGCATTATGCGGATGTTTTTCAGCGCGTTATCGCTGTTCAACCAGGCCTGGGCGACGCTGATCAGCGCGCCCCAGCCACCGGCTGGGCCTTTGTAGGGCTTGTAGCGGGGGACGGGTTTCTGGTCGGCTTGACGATGTTGACTCACGCTTGATTCTCCAACGCTGGGCTGTAGACCCGCGGTGCACTTTTCTGCGGCAGGTGGATGAGATTGAGGTTGTGACGACGGGCCCATTGCACGGCAAGGCCCGTGGGCGACGACAGGCTGACCAGGGTCTGGATGCCTGCGCGCAATACTTTCTGGATCAATTCGAGGCTGCAACGGCTGGTGACAATCGCCAGCCCGCCGGTCGTCGGGATCTTCTGCCGGATCAGCCCACCGATCAGCTTGTCGAGGGCGTTGTGTCGACCGATGTCTTCGCGACCCAGCAGCAATTGGCCCTGACTGTTCATAAACACGGCGGCATGCACTGCGCCGGAGTACTGGCCAAGCGGCTGGAACGCACCGATGCGCTGCCGCAAACCATCGAGCCATTCGGCAGGCGGCAAGGGTGCGCCGGGCAGAACCTTGAGGTCTGGCAACGCCTGTTCGACCGCTTCGACACCGCAAAGTCCGCAACCGCTGGTGCCAGCCATTTGCCGACGTTGTTGCTTGAGATTCCAAAAGGCGCGGTTGGCGATGGTCACTTGCGCGTACTGCGCCGATCCCGAGCCGCTGAGTTGCAGGTCATAAATATCGCAAGCGTCTTCGATGATGCCGCTACCGAGGCTGAAGCCGACGATGAAGTCTTCCAGATCCGTTGGCGTCACCAGCATCACAGCCTGGCTGATGCCGTTATAGGCAATCGCCAACGCAACTTCTTCGGCTAGCGCCGTGCTGGCCGATTCGGCGCTTTGCGTTTCGGTGTGGCGAAGATCGCAGTAACTGTAGGTCTGGCTGGCAGCGGGCGCTGGCGTTTCGAGGGCAGGCGCCGCGCAGGCAGGGCGCTTGGCGTTCATGGTTTCACCGACGGTTTGATTAGCTTTAAGCCTAGGCGCGTCAAGTTGACGCGTCTAATCGCTAATACTGATCTACCGATAGATGGCGTCGATCAAGAGCTCGACAGCGATTGCTGAAGAATCGCGAAACAGGCTTCCGCGAGCGCCGAACGCGGGGCACTGCGACGCATAATCAGGCCCAGCCGGGCGAGGGTCTGGGCATTTTCGATGGGTTGCAGGCGCAAATGATCGGTCAGTTTTTCCAGGCCGCCGTCCAGCGGCATCACGGCGCAGCATAGTCCGCCGTATACCGCTTGTAACAGTTGGTGGACGGCATCGGTCTGCAACAAGGGTTGTGGGGTGAGGCCGCGACTGTGGAAGTTGTGGTCGATGGACTGCCGAAAATGCATGCCGCTGGTGAGCATGCCCAGCGGCAGTTCGATCAGCGATTCCCAGCTCAGCGGCGCCTCGCCGAAACTGAAGAAGCGCTGATCGTAGAGCAGACCCATGCGGGTTTCGCTGAACGCCAGGGAGTCGAAGCGTTCGCCGTCCAGTCGCTCCAGGTACGACACGCCCAGATCCAGGCGATTGTTCGCCAGTTGTTCGAGGATCTGTTCGGAACTCAGTGCTGAGAGTTCGAAGCGCAGGTTCGGGTGCTCGGCGTGCAGTCGATGCATCAGCGGCAGCGGATCGAAGCTCGACAGTGGCACCACACCCAGACGCAACGTACCGACCAGATTGCCGCGACAGGCAGCCGCTTCGGCCTGCAAGCCGTCGTAGGCCGCCAGCACGGTGCGCGCCCAGGCCAGCACCCGCTCACCCGGTGCGGTGAAACCTTCGAAGCGCTGACCGCGATTGACCAGCGGCAACTCGAGTTCTTCTTCGAGGCTGCGCAGGCGCATGGACAGGGTCGGCTGGGTGATGTGACAACGCGCGGCGGCCTGGCCGAAATGCCGGGTTTCGTCGAGGGCGATGAGGAATTTCAGTTGCTTGATGTCCATCTTCTCTCCAGAGCGCGGTCAGGCTCCAGATTCTAACGCGCTTGCAGAGCACTTGAGTCATTGGTCGGATCGCAACCTCGTTCTTTGCTGTTGGTCTAGTCTTTCGCGTCTGGACCTCATAAACCCAAGGAGAGTGCATCATGAGTATTTTTAGCTTTGTGAAAGAAGCGGGCGAAAAGCTTATTGACCTGTTAACGCCGGGTAATGCCAATGCGAGCGAGCAGTTGAAGGAACACATCAACAAGGTCGGCCTGGGCAATCCGAATGTTCAGGCGACAGTAGATGGCGATAAAGTCATAGTGACCGGTGAAGTCGCCAGCCAGGAAGAGAAAGAGAAGATTCTGCTGGCCGTGGGCAACATTGCTGGTATCAGCAGCGTTGACGACCAGATCACCGTGACCGGCCCGGTCGCTCAGGCGGCGCGTTTCGTCACCGTGAAAAAAGGCGACACCCTCAGCGCGATTGCCAAGGCTGAGTACAAAGACGCCAACAAGTATCAGAAAATCTTCGAAGCCAACAAACCGCTGCTGTCGCACCCGGACAAGATTTATCCCGGCCAGGTATTGCGTATTCCTGAGTGATGCTTTTCAGCCAGGCTTTCGAGCCTGGCTGAATTCCGATTCCTGCTTGCCTGCTTAGCGATGTTTGAACTGCGGCGGGCGTTTTTCACTGAACGCGTTCATGCCTTCTTTCTGATCTTCGATTGCAAAAGTCGAATGGAACAGCCGGCGTTCAAAGCGTACGCCCTCTGCCAGGCTGGTTTCGAAGGCGCGGTTTACCGCTTCCTTGGCCAGTAGTGTTACCGGGGATGAGAAGCCAGCGATGCGTGAGGCTATCTTCAGTGCCTCGTCGAGCAGCGAGGCAGTCGGCACTAAACGGCTAACCAGACCGCATCGTTCGGCTTCGACGGCATCCATGGTGCGCCCGGTCAGAACCATGTCCATGGCCTTGGATTTGCCGACAAACCTTGCCAGTCGTTGGCTGCCACCGGCGCCGGGGATGGTACCGAGGGTGATCTCTGGCTGGCCGAAGCGGGCATTTTCCGCTGCGATAATGAAATCGCACATCATCGCCAGCTCGCAGCCTCCGCCCAGCGCATAGCCAGCAACCGCAGCGATGCTCGGCTTGCGAAAGGTGCTCAGGCGTTCCCAGTCAAGGGTGATGAAGTCAGCCTTGTACACATCCATGTAGCTCCAATCCTTCATTAGCTTGATATCGGCACCGGCGGCGAAGGCCTTTTCATTGCCGGTAATCACCACTACGTGAGTTTCGTCATCTGTTTCCAGATGATCGAGCAGACGCGCCAATTCGGCATTCAGTCCGGCTGAAAGCGCATTCAGCACCTCGGGGCGGTTGAGGGTGATCATCGCCACATGGCCATGCTTTTCCAATAAAAGGTATTCCAGTTTCATATATCACCTGCGAGATTTAGGTCCTCGGTCAGAAGACCGCGAAATGCTGCTCAACGCTTGGGCTGGCCTGGCGTGTGGCGGACATCGACCAGCACCGGGCAGCGGGCGACTTCGATGACTCGGGCGCTGACTGAAGGGTCGAAGATACGGTTGATCCGCGAAAGATGGCGGTGGCCGACGATGATCAAGTCAACCTTCAGCCGGTCGGCTTGCGAAACGATCGAAGAGGCCGGCTCTCCGTCAATGACCACGCCTTCTGCGTCAAGCCCGAGTGACCATAAATAGTCCAGGGCCTCTTGCATGGCGTTATTGGCTATATGTTGCTCACTGCTGGCTGCGGGATATTCCTGCTCATTTGCAGGCTCGATGTGCCCATTTTCCGAAGGCAGGGTGTACGCACTGTCGACGGAAAGCAGGACATAGAGTCGAGAGGCACTCAGCTTGGAGTACTGTGCGGCCAGGTCCAGTACCGATCGGCTCTGGGGCGAACCATCAATAGCAACGAGTAAGGAGCTAAGCATGTCTGTTCCAACCGGGAGTTAACGGAAAGCAGGTATTCTTGGAAAATCGTACGTTTAGGTAAATGGTTCGTCGTGCATTTAGTAGTTGCATAAGGCGCAGGCTTCGCGCGCATTGGTGTTTGGTCAGAAACTGCTAGGATTGCGCCAGGATTAATTGATTTTCACAAGGAGTGTTTGTTGTGCATCTTCCAGATATGAATCTGCTGGTGGCCCTGGATGCGCTGCTGGACGAGGGCAGTGTGGTCGGTGCCGCCCGGCGCATGAGCTTGAGCCCCGCGGCGATGAGCCGGACCTTGACCCGGATACGTAGCGCAGTCGGTGACCCGATTCTGGTGCGCGCCGGGCGTGGTCTGGTGCCGACACCCAAGGCGCTGGCATTACGGGCTCAGGTGCGCAGCTTGGTCGAACAAGCGGCGCAGGTGTTCCTTTCGGGTGACGAGGTCGATCTGACGACGCTGGAACGCTGCTACAACTTGCGGGCGAATGACGTATTTGTCGCGGCCTTTGGTGCGCAACTGCTGGAAATCATGCGCAAAAAGGCCCCACGTACCGTGCTGCGCTTCGTGCCGGAAGGCGAGGGCGAGGATGACGCGTTGCGCGAAGGGCGGATCGATCTTTATATCAGTGCGACGCGCAATCTTGGGCCGGAAATCAAAGTTCAGAGCCTGTTCACCACGACCTTTGTCGGCCTGGCCCGGGTGGATCACCCAATCTTTCAGGAAGAAATCACGCCAAAACGTTTCGCCTCTTATGCGCAGGTCAGCGTGTCGCGACGCGGTCGTGCAACCGGGCCGATCGATACCGCTTTGGCCGGGATGGGCTTGCAGCGGCGTGTCGCGTTGATCACTCCTAGCTTTCACTCGGCGATGTTCGCCTTGCCCGATTCCGACCTGTTGCTGCCGCTGCCGGAGCATGTGTTGTGGAGCGTCTCGCGGCTGGGGTTGCCGTTGCGTTCGTTCCGTATCCCTATGGCGCTGGAGACGGTGGTGGTCATGCAGGCCTGGCATCCACGCTTTGATAACGACTCGGCCCATCGCTGGCTGCGTCAGACGTTGAAAGAGAGCTGCGCCAAGTACTCCTCGCCACGGGTTTGAAGCAGCTTGCGCTTCCAGGATCGCCGCAAGCCCCTTCGGGCCGAGCACGACCCGGCTTATCGCAGCCTGTGGATTGATACGTGCGTTGGGTGCAGCTTAAAGCTTCCCATATGTCAGTTTTCGGAACTATTGCGTCTTCATAAACTATCCAGGTAACCCTTTACCTGGAGTCATGGCTCAATGTGCCTTGTGTTGTTTTCTATCTTTCGGGGCGATGGCCGACGGGTGAACCCGTGAGTTCGCTCGCAGCCTCTGCTGTTATGGCCCCGGCGCTGGAGGTGACGAAACCCGCACCGGCCGCTGCGCCAGTGTTTGGCCTGCGTATTGTGATTGGGCTGATCGGGGTGCTGATTGCCGTATTGGTGGCCGGTCTCAACGAGATGGTCACCAAAGTGGCCATGCCTGACATTCGTGGCGCGCTGTATATCGGTGCGGATGAAGGTACCTGGTTGATCGCCACTTACGCTGCCACCTCAGTCTCGGCCATGGCGTTTGCGCCCTGGTGTTCGGTCACCTTCTCCCTGCGTCGCTTCACTCTCAGCGCCATCGGTGCGTTTACCGTGCTTGGGATTCTCTGCCCGTTCGCTCCGAACCTCGAAAGCCTGATGGTGTTACGAACTTTGCAGGGGTTGGCCGGGGGCAGTCTGCCGCCGATGCTGATGACCGTCGCGCTGCGTTTCCTCCCGCCCGGCGTCAAGCTTTACGGGCTGGCAAGTTATGCGTTGACTGCCACCTTCGGCCCGAGCCTGGGGACTCCGTTGGCCGCGTTGTGGACCGAATACGTCGGTTGGCAATGGGCGTTCTGGCAGATCGTCCCGCCCTGCTTGTTGGCGATGGTCGCGGTTGCATATGGCTTGCCGCAGGACCCGATGCGCTTTGAGCGTTTCAAACAGTTTGACTGGCGTGGCCTGTTGCTCGGTTTGCCGGCGATTTGTGCGCTGGTGATCGGTCTGTCCCAGGGCAATCGTCTGGACTGGTTCGAGTCCACGCTGATCTGCTGGCTGCTTGGCGGCGGTCTGGTGCTGTTGGTGTTGTTCTTTATTAATGAATGGTCGCACCCGCTGCCGTTCTTCAAATTGCAGATGCTGACCAACCTGAACCTGTCGCACTCGTTGCTAACCCTCGGCGGGGTACTGATCGTATTGCTGGCGGTGATCATCATCCCTTCCAGCTACCTGGCTCAGGTGCAGGGTTATCGCCCGGTACAAACTGCGCCGGTATTGCTGATGGTGGCCTTGCCGCAGTTGCTGGCGTTACCGATGGTGGCGGCCTTGTGCAACATCCGTCGGGTCGACTGCCGATGGGTGCTGGCAATCGGTCTTGGATTGCTGGCGCTGGCCTGTGCTGGCGGCACGCAAATCACTTCCGAGTGGATTCGTGACAACTTCTACATCTTGCAGCTTTTCCAGGTGTTTGGTCAGCCGATGGCGGTGATCCCGTTGCTGATGCTCGCTACCGGTGGCCTGGCGCCGCAAGACGGCCCATTCGCTTCCGCCTGGTTCAACACCGTCAAAGGTTTTTCGGCTGTCCTTGCTACCGGCGTGCTGGAGGCGCTGACAACGGCGCGGCTGCATTTCCACTCAACCATGCTGGTCGATCGCCTGGGCAACTCGCCTCTGGCAGACAGCGACGCTGCAGGGCTTGCCCATCGCATCCACGAACAGGCGGTCGTACTGACGTCTTCGGACTTGTACTACTGCATGGCGCTGCTGGCACTGGCCTTGATTCTGTTGATCCCGTTGATGCCTTCCCGGATCTATCCACCTCGTGCGGTGGCATAGCATTCCATTTAGAGAGAAAGTCGTTATGACTACGAGTAAAAATCAGAAAACTGCCTTGTACACGGTTGCCTTGGTTGCTCTTGGCGGGGTCATCTACCTGGCAGCGCCGCGCCTGTTTGGTTCCGGCTCGCTGCAAACCACTAACGATGCGTTTATCACGGCGGACTACACGTTGGTGGCGCCGAAGGTTTCGGGTTTTATTAGTCAGGTGCTGGTGGAGGACAACCAGCCGGTGAAGGCCGGTCAATTGCTGGTGGTAATCGATGATCGTGACTACCAGGCTGCGCTCCAGGCGGCCGAGGCACAGTCACTGGTTTCGCAGGCGCAGTTTCAAAACGCAAAAGCTACGCTGGAACGCCAGTCGTCATTGATCGCTCAGGCGCAGGCCATGATGGCTGCCGACAAGGCTGAGCAAGCTTTCGCGGAGCACGAACTGACGCGCTACAACCATCTCGCAGGCCAGGGCGCCGGCACCGTGCAAAATGCTCAGCAGGCCCGCAGCCGGGTGGATCAAGCCAGCGCCCGCTTGGCCAATTCGACCGCTGCCTTGGCCGCTTCGCGCAAACAGGTGGATATCCTCAAGGCCCAGCTCGACAGTGCCGACGGAGGCCACAAACATGCGTTGGCATCCTTGGAGCGGGCCCGTTTTGATCTGTCCTACACCCGTCTTGTGGCACCGATGGATGGTGTAGTCGGTGAACGTGCTGCGCGTGTCGGGGCCTATGTCAATCCAGGCGCGAAGATCATGGCGATTGTTCCTCTGGAGCGGGCCTATGTGGTTGGCAACTTCCAGGAAACCCAGTTGACGCATGTGCAGCCAGGGCAGCCAGTGAAGATCCGCGTCGACACCTTTAGTGGCGAGAGCCTCACCGGTCGGGTCGAAAGTATTGCGCCGGCGACCGGGGTGACCTTTGCGTCGGTCAAACCGGACAATGCGACGGGCAACTTCACCAAAGTCGTGCAGCGGATACCGGTGAAGATTGCGCTGGATGCCGATCAACCGTTGGCGAACCGCCTGCGTGTGGGCATGTCGGTGGAAGCGAGTATCGAGACGCAGGAGCCGCAGGGCAACGACGCACGTAAAGAGGTCACCCTTCGATGAGTCGGACTTTCCTTGCTCAGCCATTATTGTTGTCGAGCGTGTTGATGCTCTCGGCTTGCAGCGTCGGTCCGGACTTTCAGAAGCCTCAGGGGCCAGGCAACGCAAAGTGGTCCGTGCTGCAAGGCCAGGCTGCCGCCAGTCGCCCAGAGGCTTCGCCGGTTGAAGAGCGCTGGTGGGACATCTTTCACGATACGCAGTTGTCTGCCCTGGCTCGCCGTGCTGTCACCAGCAGCCTCGATGTAAAAATCGCCAGTGCTCGTCTGCAGCAGAGTCGAGCGGCGCGCCAGACCATCGCCGCCGATCAATATCCGAGCCTTGATGCCGGTGTCGGCTATGAGCGGGCACGCAACAGCAGCAGGGGCCTGAGTGACCCTTCGGGCAAGGGCGGCAAGTCTGCCTTCAATCTCTGGGAGGGCGATTTCACCGCTGCCTGGGAGCTAGACTTGTGGGGCCGGGTCAAACGCGAAGTGGAAGTGGCCGATGCATCGGTCGAGGTGGCTGAGAACGACCGGCGCATGGTCCTGCTGTCGATTCTGGCCGAGACCGCTCGCGATTACATTCAGCTGCGCGGCGTGCAGAGCACCCTCGCGGTCACTCGCGAGAACCTGGATGTTTCCCGGCACAGCCTGAAGCTGTCGCAGATGCGTTTGGCTGATGGCATCGCGACCAATCTGGATGTGGCGGAAGCCGCTGCGCAGGTCGCCGCAGTCGAAGCTCGCTTACCGTCGCTCGAACAGCGTCAGGCACAGTTGATCAATGCGTTGAGCCTGCTGTTGGCCGAGCCACCAAGAGCCTTGCAGGCCGAACTGGAAAGACCGGCGCCAGTACCGCAAACCCCACAAAACTTCGCAATTGGCTTGCCGTCGGAGCTGGCCGAGCGTCGTCCGGATATTCGTCAGGCCGAAGCCCGTCTGCATGCCGCGACGGCTGGGATCGGAGTGGCCAAGGGTGATTTCTATCCGCGCATTCGTCTGTCCGGCAACGTTGGCTTCCAGTCGATGCAGCTATCGGATTTCGGGTCCTGGGGCTCGCGCCAATTTGCTATCGGCCCACAGTTGAGCCTGCCGATTTTCGAGGGTGGACGTTTGCGTGGGATGGTCAAGTTGCGCGAGGCGCAACAACAGGAAGCGGCGCTCGATTACCAACAGGTGGTGCTTCGGGCCTGGCATGAAATTGATGATGTGCTGACCTTGTACAACGCCAGCCAACTGCGACGTGACCGACTGGCCGAAGCGGTGCGGCAGAATCGGATTGCGCTGGAAACTGCGCAAAGCCAGTACGTCGAAGGGGTGGTGGATTTCCTCAACGTGCTGACGGTTCAGAGCGCCTTGTTGGCGAATCAGGAACAACTGGTGGAAAGCTCGACCACGGTCTCGTTGGCCATGGTTGGGCTCTATAAATCACTAGGTGGCGGCTGGCAGTCGATTTATCCGCTGGCAACGGCTGATGCCGGTACCACTCATTGAGGCGCCAGGCTTTTCGAATCAATTACGGCGGACCTTGAGTCCGCCTTTTGTGTCGTTACATCATCCATCGGAGGAAGTAAGCATGAACATATCGTTGCACGGAAAGCGCGCGATCGTCAGTGGTTCCACGGCCGGTATTGGTCTGGCTATTGCTTTCGGTCTGGCCGAGGCGGGTGCTGAAGTGGTCATCAACGGGCGTAGCGAGGAGAGGGTGCGCAAGGCTATCGAGCACATTCTGAGCCGACTGCCGGGTGCTCGGCTGATCGGTCTTGCAGCCGATCTGGGAACCGTGGAAGGCGCGCAGGAACTGTTTTCCAAAGTCTCGAATGTCGACATCTTGGTGAACAATCTGGGGATCTTCGAGCCCAAGGGTTTCTTTGATATTACCGATGCCGACTGGCAGCGTTTTTTCGACGTCAACGTGATGAGCGCAGTGCGTCTGTCACGTCACTATGCGCCGGCCATGGCTGAACGTGGCTGGGGTCGGGTGTTGTTCCTGTCCAGTGAATCGGCGTTGCAGATTCCGGCTGAAATGGTCCATTACGGCACCACCAAAACCGCGCTGCTGGCAATCTCTCGTGGCCTGGCGGAAACGCTGGCCGGCACCGGTGTGACGGTCAACGCGGTACTGCCGGGGCCAACGCGTTCTGAAGGTGTCGGCGGTTTCTTCGCGCAGATGGCCGAAGAACAAGGCGTGCCGTCTGAGCAGCTGGAGAAGAGCTTCATCGCGCAACATCGCGCAAGCTCGCTGATCAAGCGTTTGGCGACGACTGAAGAAGTGGCGAATCTGGTGGTCTATCTGGCGTCGCTTCAAGCCAGTGCAACCACCGGTGCGGCGATGCGTGTCGATGGTGGCGTGGTTCGCTCCATCGCCTGATGCAGAGGGTGACCGTTGAAGGTCACTGGGGGCAAGAAGGCATGGGCGGTGATCACCGCCGATGCCTTTGGCTCAGACTGCCATCGACAACGTTTCGGTCGCTTTGGGACTGGGACCGAAATCGAAATCGGCAAACATCTTCGCGAAACGCTTGAGCGACTCAGGGGCATCCATCCGCTCCATCATCACTTCGATAAACACCAGCTCGTTGGCTGTCGCTGCCTGTTCGACAGCGGCCTCCAATTGATCTTCGGTGTGCACGATCAGCCGTCGAGAGCGATTGCGCGTGTCCAGTACATACGGCAGCTCGGCGTAACGCCAGCGGTTGACGTCGTTGTAGCTGGAGTTCTCGCCGAGTATCAGGCGCTCGATGGTATAGCCGTCGTTGTTGATCAGGAAAATAATCGGCTTGAGGTCGCGACGCAGAATCGATGACAGCTCCTGCACGGTCATCTGGATCGAACCGTCGCCGATGAACAGCATCTGCCGGCGTTGCGGTTGGGCCACCAGCGAGCCGAGCAGGGCCGGCAGAGTGAAACCGATAGCGCCCCAGATCGGCTGGGAAATGAAGGTGACATCTTCCGGCAGGCTCAAACCGTTGAGGCCGGCTGAAGAAGTGCCACTTTCAGCGATGATCAGATCGCCCGGTTTTATGAAGTGACTGATGCGTTGCCAGAAGCGCAGTTGGCTCAGCTTGGCATCCGGTTGTGGCTCGAACGGCGTGACTGAACGTTGCTCGCGCAACTCGCGCATTGGCCAGGCCTGGAGGCGCTTCGTGGCCAGCTGAAGAACGCCCGCCAGCACCTGGCGCACCGATACGGCGGTGTAGTGGACACGGTTGAGGGATACGGCATAGGGGTGCAGCTGAATCAACGAGCCGGCTCTGAATTTTTGCGAAAACAGACCCGTGCTCGTGTCGGTAAATCGAGCGCCGATGCTGATCACGCAGTCTGAGTTTTCAATCGCTTCACGTACGCTCGGAGCCGAACCAGCGCCGACGTAGGTCCCGAGAAACAGACGATGCGATTCCGGCAGCATGGCCTTGGCTGGGGCCATGGTTGCAAACGGCACATTCAACGTTTCAGCCAGGCTCTGCACCAGGCCGGTCAGACCAAAACGCGAGACATCTGCATCCACCAGTAGCGTCGGCGTGCTGGCGTGTGAAAGGCGCTGGACGATCTGCTCAACCACTTCCTTTAGTTGGTTCGGATCACTGCGGGTTTCGGTCAACTGCAATGGATGCTCAGGCACTTCGATTTGCAGCGTGGCGAGGTCCGACGGTAGCTGTAGATAAACCGGTCGTCGCTCTCGATAACAGGTCAGCAACACCCGGTCGATTTCCGCTGCAGCGTTTTCCACGGTGATGCGGGCTTGCGCCACTGTGAACTCGCGCAGGGTGATCATCACGTTGTCGTAGTTGCCGTCGACCAGCGTGTGGTGCAACAACGCGCGGTCGAGAATCGCATGCAGGGGCGGCATGCCGGAGATCAGAATCACCGGTACGCGTTCGGCGTAGGCGCCGGCGATGCCATTTAGCGCACTCAGATCGCCGACGCCATAGGTGGTCAATACGCTGCCAAAGCCCTGGGTCCGGGCATAGCCGTCCGCGGCATAGGCAGCGTTGAGTTCATTGCAATTGCCGATGAACTCGATTTCGTTCGAGTACTCGACCTGTTCGAGGAATGCCAGGTTGTAATCCCCGGGTACGCCGAACAGATGACGAATGCCAAATTCGCGCAAGCGTCGCAATAAAAAATCACCAATAGTCATGTCCATGATTCGTTTTTCCTCAGAGTTCCTTGATGAGTCGAGTCTTCTCTGCGCTAAAGGCAGTTCAAAGGCGGCTTAGTCACGCAGGTACCAGAAAAGGGCGGTGCTAAAAGTGCTGGAGCAGCGGAGCAGTTTTCTTGTTGTGGGGTTTCAAAGTTGATCGAAATCCAGCACCACTCGATCAGAAAGGGGAAAGCATTGGCATGAGAGAACGAAGCCTGCTTCGATCTCGTAATCTTCGAGGGCGAAGTTGCTGTCCATCTCCACTTCACCTTCGACCAACTTGGCCTTGCAGGTCGAACAGACCCCGGCCTTACAGGCGTAGGGCAGTTCTGCGCCGTTCTGGTTGCCGGCGTCGAGAATGCTCAGGGTGTTGCGCGGCAGCTCGAAGGCCAGGCTGTTGCCATCGCTGATCACGGTGATCAGACTGGTTCTGACGGTGTCTGTCGGGGCGGCCTCGCGAGCGGCCTGTTTGCGGCCGGCTGATGGGCTGGCGAACAGTTCGCAGTGCACTCGTGCGGGGTCAAGCTGGTGCTCGATCAACGCTTGATGAACCTCAATGGTCATCGCATGCGGGCCGCAGATAAACGCATGATCCAACGCTGCGACGTCGATCCAGCGAGTGAAGAATTGCCGGCATTTTTGCCCATCCAGGCGACCGTTATAGAGGTCGACATCCTGGCGCTCGCGGCTCATCACGAAGATCAGCTTCAGGCGTTCCAGATAGCGGTCTTTCAGGTCCCCCAGTTGCTCGCGAAACAGCGTCCCGGAACTGGAGCGATTGCCATAGAGCAAGGTGAACTGACTATGCGGTTCCTGCTCGAGCGTGGTCTTGATGATCGACAGCAAAGGCGTGATGCCACTGCCGGCGGCGATGCCCAGATAGCGGCCGTGACGTTGCGCGTCCAGCTCGACAAAAAAATTGCCGCTTGGCGCCATGACGTCCAAATAATCGCCGACGACCAGCGTTTGATTGGCGAACTCGGAGAAGCGCCCGCCGCTGACTTGCTTGACCGCCACCCGCAGCTCGTTTTCATGTGGAGCGCTGCAAATCGAGTAGGAGCGGCGGATCTCTTCGCCATCCAGTTGCGTGCGCAGTACAAGGTACTGGCCCTGCTGAAACTGGAAGGTGTCGCGCAATGCCCCGGGCACATTGAAGAGAATCGAAACCGCGTCGCGGGTTTCGCGCCGAATGTCCCGGACCTCCAGTGGGTGAAAGGTGTTCATGGATTTCTCCTGAGTCAGCTACAGACTCAAATGCACTTGAAGTAGTCGAAGGGCTCTTTGCAACGGCGGCACCGGTACAACGCCTTGCAGGCGGTCGAGCCAAACTCGCTGACGGTTTCGGTATCGAGACTCGCGCATTGCGGGCAGGGCACCGGGCCGGATTTCTCCTGTGGCGGTGCGATGCCGTAGTCCAGCAGGCGTTGCCGGCCCTGGTCGGTGATCCATTGCGAGCTCCAGGCTGGCGCCAGTCGCTGCTCCAGATAGGGCGTGGCATAGCCTGCCCATTCCAGCGCCTGGCGCACACGTTGCTCGATCATTTCGGTCGCTGGACAGCCGGAATAGGTGGGTGTCAGCACGACCTTCAGCCGGCCGTCCAGGAACAGAATGTCGCGCACGATGCCCAGGTCGACCAGGCTGACCACTGGCACTTCCGGGTCCATCACCTGTGCCATGAGCAACCAGGCGTTTGGCAGGTCCTCGGCCTTCGCCCGACGACCACACCAGTCGGACGCGATCAGCTCACCAGCGTGCATCTGGGTAAGCTCGAGGTAGAGACTGCATGGTCGCCAACAGCGGGCCGAGGTTTTCCGTGTGCCGTCCCTCGATGCCACTCAAGTAGAAGTAGCGCGCAGGCGGCGGCAGCTTCAGGGTTGCGCGGGCGAGGATGCCCTCTACGGTCTCGCGCCAGGCGTTCACCTGCAGTTGTGGGTCGCTGCTCAAACCGGCTTGATACTGACGCTGCTCGCGCTCGCTGACCGTGCACAGTTCATGAGTGAAGCGCCACAGCTGATCCAGCGCGCTCTGCATCCGTTGATGGCTGTAGTCGGTGCCGTCGCCCAAGCGGAGCATCCACTCGCTGGAGCGGCGCAGGTGGTAGGTAACTTCTTTCAGGGCTTTGTTGGCGATAGCGGCGACCATCTTGTCGCTGGAGTTCTGCAAACCCTGCAGCCGATGAAAGTGCCAGGCGTCATACAGAAATTGGCGCACGCAGGTTTGCGCATAGTCTCCGTTGGGCTGTTCGACCAACAGCAGATTGCGATACAGATGTTCACCGCGCAGGAACGCCAAGCGGTCGGCATTGCGCCCGTCATCGAGCAGTTCGGCAGCGTACTCCAGCCAGTTGCGAGCCTGGCCGACCAGGTCGAGACCGACATTCATCAGCGCCAGTTCTTCCTCAATGGCCGGGGCATGCCCGCACAGCTCGCACAGGCGCTGGCCGGTGATCAATGCGCTGTCACCCATTTGCAGCAGATAGTCGATTAGCTCGTCGGTTTGATTCATGATCTGGCTCACATATGCCCCACTTCGTCGGGCAGCTCATAAAAACTGGCGTGCCGATAAACCTTGTCCTGAGACGGTTCGAACAGCATCTCCTTGTCTTGCGGGTTGGAAGCGGTGATCTGGTCCGCCGCGACCACCCACAGGCTGATGCCCTCATTGCGCCGGGTGTAGAGCTCGCGAGCGTTTTCGATGGCCATGCACGCATCGGTGGCGTGCACGCTGCCAACATGTTTGTGGTTGAGGCCGTGCTTGCTGCGCACGAAGACCTCATACAGGGACCATTCAGACATGCGCGGCCTCTCGGTTTTTTTCTTGTTGTTTGCGAGCGTGGGCGGCTGCCGCCTGGCGTACCCAGCTACCTTCTTCGAAGGCTTTGCGGCGGGTATCCAGGCGCTCTTGATTGCAGGGACCATTACCTTCGAGTACGTGGTAGAACTCATCCCACTGGATCTCACCGAAGTCGTAGTGACCGCGTCCGGCGTTCCACTTAAGGTCCGGGTCCGGGACTGTGCAACCGAGGAATTCCAGTTGCGCGATGGTCTGGTCAATGAATCGCTGACGCAGCTCGTCGTTACTGTTGCGTTTGATCTTCCAGGCCATCGATTGCGCGCTGTTGGGCGAGTGCGCGTCACTTGGCCCGAACATCATCAGCACCGGCCACCAGAAGCGATTGATTGAATCCTGAACCATTGCCTTCTGTGCCTCTGTGCCTTGTTTCATCATCACCAACAGCAGCTCGTAGCCTTGGCGCTGATGGAAACTTTCTTCTTTGCAGATCCGCACCATGGCCCGTGCATAGGGGCCGTAGGAGGTCCGTTGCAGGACTACCTGATTGACGATCGCGGCGCCGTCGACCAGCCAGCCGATGGTGCCGACATCGGCCCAGCTCGGCGTTGGGTAGTTGAAAATGCTCGAGTACTTGGCTTGCCCTGCATGCAAGCGGGCGATCTCCTGGTCGCGGTCGGCGCCGAGTGTTTCTGCGGCGCAATACAGGTACAGGCCATGACCGGCTTCATCCTGGATTTTCGCCATGAGTTGCAGCTTGCGTTTGAACGTTGGGGCGCGGGTGACCCAATTGCCTTCCGGGAGCATGCCGACGATTTCCGAATGGGCATGTTGGGATATCTGACGGATCAGTGATTTTCGGTAGCCGGCGGGCATCCAGTTGTCGGGCTCTATTTTCACTTCAGCCTGGATTTTTTCCATAAAGGCGGCTTCTTCGTCAGACTCGTGGGTCGAGCCGAAATCCTTTTGCGATGAAGATTGCATGAGCAGTTCCTCGTGTGAGTCGAAGACGTGTGAGGTGCGCAATCAGTACTCGCCGCGTCGATCAAAGACGTGGCAAGCCTTTCCTTCCGAACGCTTGAGCGTGTGGTGGGGCTGTAACTTGATCTGCGTGCTGATGCCGACATGGACCTTGATCTGATGGCTGAATTCGCGACACAGCGCATCCCGCTCAGGCTCGCTCAGCGCGGCGTGCTCCGGGCGCAGTTCGACATGCACTTCAAGGCTGTCGAGGTTGCCGCTGCGATAGATGTGCAGCTCATAGATCGGGCTCAGCGGCGCCTGCCTGAGCAGTTGCTCCTCGATTTGCGTCGGGAACACGTTGACCCCGCGGATGATCAGCATGTCGTCGCTGCGACCGGTGATTTTGTCCAGGCGACGCATGGCTCGACCAGTGCCAGGCAACAGTCGGGTCAGGTCACGGGTGCGATAACGAATCATCGGCAGTGCCTCGCGGCTGAGCGAGGTCAGCACCAGCTCGCCGAACTGCCCGTCGGGCAATACCGCGCCGGTGTCGGGGTCGATGATTTCAGGGTAGAAATGGTCTTCCCAAAGCGTCGGGCCGTCTTTGGTGTCCAGGTATTCCATGGCAACGCCCGGCCCCATCAGCTCGGACAAACCATAGATATCCAGTGCCTGAATGCCGAGCCGTTGTTCCAGCTCGCTACGCATCTGCGCGCTCCACGGCTCTGCACCAAAGATGCCGACCCGCAGTGACAGCTCTTCGGGGGCGATACCCTGACGCTCGATTTCTTCGGCGATGTTGAGCATGTAAGACGGCGTGACCATGATGATGTCGGGACGGAAATCCTGGATCAGCTGGACTTGTCGAGCGGTCTGCCCGCCAGACATCGGGATAACCGTGCAGCCGAGTTTCTCCGCACCGTAATGTGCGCCCAGGCCACCAGTGAACAGGCCGTAACCGTAGGCAATGTGAATACGGTCGCCGCTGTGCCCGCCCGCCACGCGAATCGAGCGGGCCACCAGTGAGGCCCAGACATCGATGTCGTTGCGGGTGTAACCGACCACTGTCGGTTTGCCGGTGGTGCCACTGGAGGCGTGCAGACGAACCACTTGCTCCATGGGCACGGCGAACAGCCCGAAAGGGTAGTGCTCGCGCAGCTCGGCTTTGCTGGTCAACGGGAAGCGTGCCAGATCTTCCAGGTCGTTCAGGTCGTAAGGGTGAACCCCCAAATTATGGAACTGCTGGCGATGCCACGGGACGTGGGTGTAGGCGTGTGACAGGCTCCATCGCAGACGTTGCAACTGGTGGTGCCGCAGTTGGTCGATCGACGCGTGTTCCAGTGCGTCATCGTGAGTATTGAGCAGCGGTCTGACCGCAGTGTCCAAACGTGCGATTGCGTCCATTTTCAACGGCCCTTGAAGTGAGTGCTGCGCTTCTCGATAAAAGCGTTGAGGCCTTCACTGAAGTCCTCGCTTTGCCCTGCCAGCGTCTGCAACTCGCGTTCCGTTTCAAGCTGCTGATCCAGGCTGTGTTGCTGGCTTAAATCCATGCAGCGCTTGAGCAGACCGAGAGCGTAGGTCGGTTGCGTGGCAAGGTGCCGAGCCAGCAGCAGCGCTTCGTCTGCAAGTTCACTGTCATCTACGCAACGCCAGATCATTCCCCACTGTTGTGCTTGCTCGGCGCTGATGCGCTCGCCCAACATAAACAGCGCTTTGGCTCGAGCGCTGCCGATCAGGCGTGGAAGTACCCAGCTGACGCCTGAGTCGGGTATCAGGCCAACCTTGCCGAAGGCCTGAATAAAACTGGCGCTGCGGGCCGCAATGACCAGGTCGGCGGCAAGAGCGATACTGGCGCCAGCTCCGGCGGCTACGCCGTTGACGGCGCAGATCACCGGAATTGGCAGGTCACGCAAGGCTCTGATCAGCGGGTTGTAGTCATGCTCGAGCAGGTCGCCCAGGTTTGCTGGTGTTCCGTCAGGATTTATCTGCAACGACGCCAGATCCTGCCCTGCGCAAAACGCCCGGCCTTTGCCGGTCAGCAACAGGGCGCGAATACCTGGATCTTGCCGAACCAGAGCCAACGCTTGGCGCAATTGCTCGTGCATGTCTGCGGTAAAGCTGTTGAATTGGTCTGGACGATTCAGAACCACGACAGCAACACCTTGATCCACAGAGAAAAGAATGTTCTCGCTATTCATCTCAAGCCACTCATCATTGATACAACGTCGCACGCAGTGTTGTGCATTCGATAAGGCATCACAGCTCAACCTAAAGTCGACAGCACACTGTTTAGAGTGCGCACGATCAACCGGCTAATAAGTTGGCTGCAGTGCTGTGTTGTTATTCTGTATGGGATGCCAGTCGAAGCATTTGATTGAAGATATTTTTTTGATGCATTTCTTCTGTGCCGCCGACACTGGCAAAGCCCAGAGCATCTTTAACGAAGGTAGCGATGCCACCTTCGTGATAGCCGATACTGCCATACAGTTTTACCAGGCTTAGTGCAGTGTCTATCAAGTCTTGGGCACTGGTAAGTTTAGCGATAGAACAACTCATCAAGGCCTGCGGATGACCATTAAGAAGTTGGTACAGCGCGGCGTAGACCATCCA
This sequence comes from Pseudomonas sp. HLT2-19-2, assembly GCF_054898005.1. Taxonomy (NCBI): domain Bacteria; kingdom Pseudomonadati; phylum Pseudomonadota; class Gammaproteobacteria; order Pseudomonadales; family Pseudomonadaceae; genus Pseudomonas; species Pseudomonas sp. HLT2-19-2. The sequence continues at coordinate 541,975 of NZ_CM142712.1, forward strand.
GCGATTGCGCTCCATGCCAATGGTCATATTGATCAGGCGCTTTTGTACATATTGGTGGCTGTCGATTGAACTATTGAAGCTTTGTCGCTCGGCGGCGTAGCGCACGGCGTCGGCAACATAAGGCGTTGGCAGGTTGACTGCCACCAGACCGTAATAAAGTCGGCCCAGAGAAATAATGTCGATCAGTTGTTGCAGGCCGCGACCGGCTTTGCCCAGTACTTGGGATGCCTGTACCTGAACGTTGTCGAAGTACAGCGGGCCGGTCGGTAGATTCTTGTTGCCGAGCTTGTCATCCGGCTCGCCTCTGCTCAGGCCTTGCATGTCGCCGTCGAGCAGGACCAGTGCGATATTCTGCTTTGGCGTATCGGCCAGTTTGGTCACGATCAGCATGAAGTCGGCGATCGGTGCGTGAGCGATATTGTATTTGCTGCCGGTCAGGCTGTAGCCGTCGGCGGTAGGGCTGAGCGTGCTGTCGATGCTTCTAACGTCGGTACCGGTGCCGGGTTCGGCGATCCCGGTGGCGCTGATTGCACCGTTGAGAATCGCCTGAAGGTATCGGTCCTTCTGGCTTTCGCTGCCATACAGCATCAACGCCCGAACCATACCGGCCTGAGCGATGACCGAGAGCAGCAGCTCTGGTGTGCGGATCGAAGAGGCCAGCCCTTCAAGCGCCGCAGTGAAGCCCCACCAGTCTTCTCCCGTGCCGCCGTGACTGGATGGAATTACCAGTTTCCATAGTCCCTCCTCGCAGAGGCGGCTCCAACCGGCATGGTCGAACCCAACCGGTGTGCCTTTGTTTGCAGTTGCCAGTTGTCCGCCGATTTCACGGTATTTCTCGAGCAGGCTTCGTTGTTCGCTTGTCCAGGACAGCAGCATGTTTGCGTTACCTATCAATACACCCTAGACGCTGGCCTGGTGGCATCGGCCAGCGATCATTGTTCGAGTCGTGGTCGGATTTCGATCACTACTCCTGGAAGGCCAGAACCTGGTTTTTGAATTCGTCGGGGACGGTGATGGTTCGATTGCCCGCGTAGTCGAACATCACATGTTTGGACAGGCCTTTAGCGACAGTGGTTTTCCCTGCATCGCTAAGGTGCATGATGTGCTCCATCTCGAAGCTCTTGTTGCCGAACTCGATAACACGACTGGTGACAGTCACGATGTTGCCATAGACCGCTGGCTTAACATATTCGCAGGAGGTCTTGACCATGATGTGCGGAAGCTTTTGATCTTTCGGCAATTTCAGCAGGTTGTGCATGTAGCTCAGGTAGGCGTGCTGCAAGTAGTCGTAGTAAACAGGACTGCTTACATGACCCATCGAGTCGGTGTCTCGATATTTAACTTCGATGACGGTATCAAATCCATTGTTGCCCATTGCAGTACCCTCTTGGCTTAGTGAGACGTCTGAGTTGTGCTGGCGAGAAGCGTTGATACGTACATCAAGGCGTTGAACTTTATGACGCTTTGATGACTAATAGTTCAAGGCACTCTCAGCGCTTGTCACAACTTGTTACTCATGCTACGGCACAGGTATTAGTGTGGCTACTCGCATTCCGGTGCGCTCGAAAAGACTGACGAAACTTCAAACTTGGCGAGCGCGGACCTATCGACAGGTAGCGCAAAGTCGCTGTTCTCGGTCTTGTTTCATCTGCGGGGCGCGTAAACAGAAGAGCAACTTCAGTCCGTCTAAGTCGGGTGTACTCGCATTTTCAGAAACGCTGTTGGATTCCTATTGTCGGACAATATGCATTAACGACCGAGTAGAAAATAAATGCGAGTAATAAGTCGCTTTAGACCGCTCTATTAACCAAGGGCTGTCTGTTTGGCATGCGAGTAGTGAGGCTGTCCGGGTTCTTTTAGCATAAGCGCTCGTTCTGGCTCGTCCAGTCGAGTGGGTGGGTACCTGATCAAGGCTCACGCCGACCTGCAACGCAATGCTCAAGGAGTTCCGCCCAGATGTCTTCATCACAACCCGTGGCCGTAGTGACCGGCGCCGCCAGCGGCATTGGCGCAGCCACTGCACGACACTTGCACCAGTTGGGATTTTTGGTCGCAGGCCTGGACATGAATGCGCAGGGGCTGGAGGAAGCGATCGGTGGGCTGGGTAGCCAGCACCGCGGGTTTGTTGCCGATGTCTGTGACGAGCAGGCGCTGGTTCAGGTGTTCCAGCAGATCGATGACTGGCAGGGGCGGATCGACGCCCTGGCAACCTGTGCCGGGGTAGTCGATACCTCACCTTTTGATTCGCTCACGGCTGCGCGTTTCCGAACACTTATGGATATCAACCTGATCGGCACCTTCAGTGTCGTGCAATTGGCTGTGCCGCGAATGAGCCCGGGTGCTCGCATCTGCACTGTCGCCAGTGTCGCCGGGCTGCGCGGTGGTGGCCTGGCCGGGACTCTGGCCTATGCCGCCAGCAAGGGCGCGGTGGTGACCATGACCAAGGGCCTTGCCCGCGAATTGGGCCCTCGAGGGATTAACGTCAATTGTGTCGCCCCCGCCGTGATTCGTACCCCGATGCTCGATGACACCACTCGTCAGGATGGCCAGTTGCAGCGTTTGCATGAGATGACCGCATTGCGTCGTGAAGGCTCGGCGAACGAAGCCGCCGAGGTTATCGCGTGGTTGTTGTCCGGCAAGGCCTCATTTGTCAGTGGTGTGACCATTCCGGTGGATGGCGGCCTGACCATGCTCTAGAAGCACCTCGTAATTTCCCCCTCCCTCAACCCAACAGATCATCAGGAAGATGCTATGGCTATGTCCCCCGAAAACCCGTTGGCGCTATGCCGTACGTTCTTGTTTGTACCAGGCGCAGAAGAGGTCGCGCTGCATGCGGCACTGCAAACGGGTGCCGATGTTCTGGTACAGGAGCTGGAAGATTTCACGCCGCCGGCCAGGCGCGCAGAGGCCCGCGCATTATCGGCGCGGGTCATGGACCATTGGCGCGAGTGCGGGCGTATCACTTCGGTGCGCATCAATCCCTTCGAAACGTGCGGCCATGATGATCTGAGTGCGGTTATGGTCGGTCGGCCGGCAATCATCATGATGTCGAAAGTCGAATCCACTGAGCAGATGATTGAGTTGGACCAGCAAATTACCCGGCTGGAGTCGATGCTTTCGATCAAGCAGGGCTCAACGCTGATTGTCCCGAACATCGAAACCGCCCTGGGTGTGGTGCGAGCGATCGATATCGCGCATTCGAGCCCGCGAATCAAGGGAATGCTGGTAGCGACTGAAGATATGGTCGCTGACCTCGGTGCCGGGCGCAGTAGAGAAGGGACCGAGCTGTTCTACCCCCGATCCCGTTTTCTCCTTGAATGCGCTGCTGCCGGAGTCCTGGCGATTGACTCGCCTTATACCTTTGCTGATGAGGAGGGCGCCGAAGCGGACATGCGCTTTGCGCGCTCTATCGGTTATCAGGCTAAAGGTGTGGTCAATCCGGATCACGTGGCCGTTGCCAATCGCTATCTGACTCCGACAAGTGCCGATGCCGAGTTGTCAGTTCGCCAGATCGCGGCCTTCGAACAGGCTGCCAGTGGCGGTAAGGTGCGGGCAGAAGTGGATGGGCTAATTGTTGAGGTGCCAAGCTATCTACAATCCAGACGGCTGCTCAATCGTTATGAGCAATTGTGCGCGGTGCAGGCGTCACGCCGCGGGGGCGCATGAGTGCGCCATGCGGGCGTTGGTGCGGTTTTTTGCAATCCGTCGCGCGCGGGAAACCAGTAGTGAAGTGTTGTTGGCTGTCCCGCACAGATAGCCCATGACTGAGTCGCAGATGGCTTTTTCGATAGCCTTGGGGCAAAAATCGGGGCATTCGATCACATAGGCATGTATCAGTGACCTGATCATCCGGGTCACTAGCCAGGCGGCCAGCTGGATATCGTTTTGCACCAGTTGGTCGGCCCAGCGCCCCAGCAGGTCCTGCACCATTAGCGGGATTTCCGCTTTATAGGCATCCTCGGTCGTCTGATCATTCAAGAACGAGAACTCTTGCTCCAGCAGTCGATGCAGCTCCGGCTCCTTGGTATGTGGGGTCAGGAAAGCTCGTACCAAGTGCTCGATATGCCCTTGCAGGCTGGAGATGTCTGAGCGGGTCAGAAGGCCTTGGATGGCTTCGTGAGTGGCCTTGACCTTGCGATAGTGCAGGGCGGCTATCAGTGAGTCTTTGTTGGGGAAATACTGATAGACCGATCCGACGCTGACGCCGGCCAGCTGTGCGACCAGGTTGGTATTGGTCCCGGCATAGCCATGTTTGACCACCACGTTGGCAGTGGTTTCGAGGATGGCCTCGACCATCATTTTCGAGCGAGTCTGGGTGGGGGCCTTACGAGGATGTTGGATGTGCTTCACGGATAACTCCAGAGTCTGTCTATTTTCCCTGTATCTGAGTTACTGCCATTGGGACCGCTGGTACTGACGCCGCGCGCTGCCTCTGGAGGATTTGCTCCTTTTGGGTGCGCGCGACTCCCCTGCGTGGAAGCGACCAAGCTACGGCAGCGCATACGTGCCCCTGACGCAGTAACTTATTTACCGTGACGATTCTTGATCCTTACATAGGCGTTCGAAAATGCTTTTCTGTGCAGTTTATAGTTAGCGTTCAGGACATGTATCGAGCGCGGGAGTAGGGTTAAGCTAATGAGCTTTTTGCATAGGCGGGAGCCGGCGGGCTGGCCTTTGGCGGTCAGCGCGGCGGTTTTTTTCGTTTACAGACAGTTCTAAAGGCCTTCGATCAATTCTCGATAATCCCCCACCGCCGCAAATTCTGCGGTGTCTTTCGGCCCTTTGCGGCTGTCCGGTTCGCTCACGGCCAATAGATGCGCAACCCCGAAGTCGCGGGCGCTACGCAGAATCGGCAAGGTGTCGTCGATAAACAGGCTGCGGGCCGGGTCGAAGCCAATGTCGGCTTGCAAGGCATCCCAGAACTGCGGGTTTTCCTTGGCGAAGCCATAATCGTGGGAGCTGATCAAACGCTCGAAATACGGCGCCAATTCGATTTTTTCCATCTTCAATGACAACGAGTCGCGGTGGGCGTTGGTGATCAGCACTACACGCTTTCCGGCCTGTTTGATCGCTTCAAGGAAGGTGTCAGCGTCCGGGCGCAGGGCAATCAAATGCGCGGTTTCCAGTTTCAGTTCGCGCACCGGCAGTTTGAGCTCGGCGCTCCAGAAATCCAGGCAATACCATTGCAACTGGCCGGCATTGCGCTCGAACAGTGGCTGCAATTCCATCTCGGCCATGGCCCGGCTCACCCCGTGCAACTCAGCGTAACGCTGGGGCAGGTGCTCCATCCAGAAATGGTTGTCGTAGTGCAGGTCCAGCAGCGTACCGTCCATATCTAGCAGTACGGTGTCGATGTCGCGCCAGGGCAGCAGGGACATAAAAAACTTCTCCAGCGGTAAAAAAGATATCCGAGGTAAACAATCAGGATAGGCCGGGTATAGTAACGCGTTCACGCCAAGGAGCTTTTCATGCGCCAGAAACCCACCATCCTCGCCCGCGAGATCGTCGCCACCAGCCGTTTGTTCTGCGTCGAAGAGCTGAAGTTGCGCTTTTCCAATGGCGTGGAGCGCACGTATGAACGACTGGTGGGCAAGGGCGCCGGTTATGGCGCGGTGATGATCGTGGCGATGCTGGATGCAGACCACGCGGTGCTGGTCGAAGAGTATTGCGGCGGCACCGATGAATACGAGCTTTCCTTGCCCAAAGGCTTGATCGAGCCGGGTGAAGACGTGCTGGCGGCGGCCGAACGAGAACTCAAGGAAGAGGCCGGGTATGGCGCGCGGCAACTGGAGCATCTGACTGAGTTGTCGTTGTCGCCCGGTTACATGAGCCAGAAGATCCAGGTGGTGTTGGCCACCGATCTGTACGAAGAAAGCCTTGAAGGCGATGAGCCCGAGCCGATGGGTGTGGATAAAATTAACCTGCGTGAGTTGTCGGCCCTGGCCCAGAACCCGCGATTCACTGAGGGCCGTGCGTTGGCAGCGCTTTATCTGGCCCGTGATCTGCTGACTCAGCGTGGAGTGTTCCAGCCATGAATTTCCCCCATCCGTTGATGGCGCCTGTTGTTGAGCTGGCGCTGAAAGCCGGTGAAGCCATTCTGCCGTTTTGGCGTGCCAACGTCGCCGTGACAGCAAAATCCGATGATTCTCCGGTAACGGCCGCCGACATGGCCGCTCACCATGTGATCCTGGCCGGGCTGACGGCGCTGGACCCAAGCATCCCGGTGCTGTCCGAAGAAGACGCCAACATTCCCCAGAGCGTGCGCGCCGGGTGGCAGCGTTGGTGGCTGGTCGACCCGCTGGACGGGACCAAGGAGTTCATTTCCGGTAGCGAAGAATTCACCGTCAACATCGCGCTGATCGAGCAGGGGCGAGTGGTGTTTGGCGTGGTGTCGATGCCGACCAACGGGCGCTTCTACGTCGGTGGTGCTGGTTTGGGCGCGTGGCGTGGCGATAAAGGCGCAACGCCGCTGCCAATTCAGGTGCGCGACGTGCCAGCGGCGGGCGAGGCATTTACCGTGGTTGCCAGTCGTCGGCATTCAAGTCCTGAGCAGGAGCGCTTGCTGGCCGGGTTGAGCGACAGTCTGGGTGAGCTGCACTTGGCCAATATCGGCAGTTCGTTGAAGTTTTGTTTGCTGGCGGAAGGGACGGCGGATTGTTATCCGCGGTTGGCGCCGACTTCGCAGTGGGACACGGCGGCTGCGCAAGGCGTGCTGGAAGGGGCTGGCGGTGAGGTGCTGGATTTGAGCGGTGCGCCGTTTTGTTATCCGGCGCGGGAATCGTTGTTGAATGAGTTTTTTTTGGCGCTGCCGGCGAAAGCTGCCTGGCGCGAGAAATTGTTGACGTTGGCGCGGGCCTGAAGATTCTTTGCTTTAGCGGTGGAGGACGTACTGTCCGGTAAATGTCACCGCATCTTCCTCACTCCCCACATTCACAATCCTTGAATGCAGCTTCAACCGCGCCCGTCCATACCGCTCATACATCGCCAAAAACTTCTTCCACACCGCCGCACTCGGCGCCTGGCAAATCGCCGTGGCATCCATGGTGACCGGCAATGGATAGCTGATATGCCCTTCATGAATCACGATGTGCCCGCCTTTAACCCCTTCTTCACGCAATCGCAAATGCAGCCAGCCCCAACCCGCCAGCACTGCTCCGCAATACAGACTGCCGCCGAACATGGTGCTCTTGTGGTTGACGTTGGCCTCCAGCGGCAAGTGCAGGCGCAGTTGCTGGTCGTGCCAGTCGAGCACCTTGAGGCCCATGTCCCGCGTAAGGGGGATGTCGTGATGGAGAATCGATTCCAGATGACGACTGTCGCGGCTCATGCAGGGGTCTCTTGTATGAAGATGATGATTTGACGGTAGCTCAATCGAGTTCGTCGGTGTGGCTGCTGACACCACCGTCGGCGAAGTTCAACCCGTGCTTGCGCAGTTTGTCGTGCAAGGTTTTGCGCGGGATACCGAGGGCTTCGGCGAGGCTGCGCACGGAACTGTGAGAGCGCGTCAGTTCGGCGGCGATCAGGCTCTTCTCGAAATTTTCCACTTGCTCGCTGAGACCGCCGCTGACCCCTTCGACCGTCATGCCGGCAGCGCCCTGCGAAGCGCTGTTGTCCAGCGCCAGTTCCAGACCCAAGGCAAAGCGTTCGGCGGCGTTTTGCAGTTCGCGCACGTTGCCCGGCCAGGTGTGGCGCAGCAGCAGGGCGCGTTGCCCCGGTTGCAGTTCATGGGGCGGTAAGCCGTGGCGGGTGCTGGCTTCGTCGGCGAAATACTGGAACAGCATCAGCGCATCTTCGCCGCGCTCGCGCAGCGGTGGAATACGCAGCGGTGCGACGTTCAGACGGTAATACAAATCGGCACGGAAGCGGCCCTGATCGGCGGATTGACGCAGGTCTTCCTTGGTCGCGGCGATGATGCGGATGTCCAGCGGGATCAGCTGATTGCCGCCCAAACGCTCGACGACGCGCTCCTGCAGCAAACGCAGCAATTTCACCTGCACATCCAGGCTCATGCTTTCGATTTCATCGAGGAACAACGTGCCGCCATTGGCGAATTCGAACTTGCCGATACGACGCTTTTGCGCGCCGGTAAAGGCGCCTGGCTCGTGACCGAACAGCTCGCTTTCTACCACCGACTCGGCCAGGGCGCCGGCATTGATCGCCACGAACGGACCGTTACGACGGCTCGACAGATCATGCAAGGCACGTGCGACAACTTCTTTACCCGCACCGGTTTCACCCAGGATCAGCACATCAGCCTTGGTCGCCGCCAATGCTCCGATCTGCTCGCGCAGGCGCAGCATCGATGCCGATTGCCCGACCAGTCGGGTACTCAGTTCATTGCGATCGCTCAGGGCCAGACGCAGGCTGCGGTTGTCCAGCACCAGCCGGCGCAAGGCCAACGCGCGGCGCACGCTGTCGAGCAGGGCGTCGCTGGCGAAGGGTTTTTCCAGAAAGTCATAAGCCCCGGCGCGCATCGCTTGCACGGCCAGCGGCACATCGCCGTGACCGGTAATCAACAGCACTGGCAGATCCGGGTCCTGGGCATGCAGTTCGGTCAGCAGTTCGAGACCGTCCATGCCCGGCATGCGGATGTCACTGACCACCACACCGGGCCAGTCGCGCTCCAGTTGTACGGCCAGGCCCTTGGCTTCGGCCAGGGGCAGAATTTTCAGGCCGGCGAGGTCCAGGGTCTGGCTCAGGGCCTGACGCAGGTGCGGATCGTCGTCGATCAGCACGACCTGGATGCGGTTGTCGATGGTCATGCACTTCGGTCCTCGGACGGTTGCAGGCTCACACCTGGTGCGCCTGCACGCAATTTCAGGGTAATCAGGGCGCCGCCTTCCTTGTGGTTGGCGAACGACAGTTCACCCCCGAAGGCACGCATCAGGGTTTCGCAAATCGCCAGCCCCAATCCAAGGCCCTGAGTGCGGGTCTTGGTGGTGTAGAAGGGCTCGCTGGCGCGGCCAAGTGCTTCCAGGCAGAACCCGGGGCCATTGTCGCGAATGTACAGATTGACGCCGTCGGCGGTGGATTGGGCACTCAACCAGAGTTTACGTGGCGGGCCTTTTTCCGTCAGGGCGTCCAGGGCGTTGGCCAGTAGATTGCCGAGCACCTGACGCAGACGGGTTTCCCCGGCCTCGACCCACAGGGTGGCGGCCGGCAAATCGCGAATCAGTTCGACTTCCATGCCGCGCCGACGCTTGGCCAGCAGCGCCAGCGCGTCGTCCAGCGCCGGTTGCAGGGCGACGCTTTCCGGGGCGTGGCGATCGCGCCGGGCGAAGGCGCGCAGGTGGGCGATGATTGACGCCATTCGCCCGGTCAAATCGCTGATCAGCTTGAGGTTGCCGCGCGCATCGTCGGTGCGCTGATGATCGAGCAGCACTTCGGCGTTTTCCGCGTAGCTGCGGATCGCCGCCAGCGGTTGATTCAACTCGTGGCTGATGCTCGCCGACATGGTGCCAAGGGCCGACAGTTTGCCGGCCTGCACCAGATCATCCTGAGCGCGAACCAACTCTTGCTGGGCCTGTTCGCGTTCCAGCACTTCCTGTTTCAATCGACGGTTGAGGCCTTCGAGGTCGCTGGTCCGCTCGGCTACCCGGCCTTCCAGTTCATGACGGGCCTTGGCTTCGAAGGCGATCCGTTCGAGGTAATGTCGGCGGCGCTGCATCATCAGGCCCAGCAGCAACATCAACACCAACAACGTCGCGCCACCGATGGCGACGACCGTGCGCACCGGGCGATCGATCAAGGTGCGTGGGGCGAGGATGCTGACGTTCCAACCGGTTTCCACGATTGGCTGGGTCTGCGTCAGCCAGGCGCTGGGGTTGAGCTCCAACGGTTTGGGATCGCGAGTCGGATAGGGTTGCATCGCCGTAATAGCCTTGCGTTCTTCTTCGCTCAACGGGCGGGTCGAGCGGAATCGCCACTCGGGCCGCGACGTGAGAATGACCACGCCGTTATGGTCAGTCAGCAGCAGTTGTTCCGGGGTTTTGCCCCAGAGGCTTTCGGTATGGTCCAGGTCGACCTTGACCACCAGCACACCGATGATCTTTTCGCCGTTACGCACGGCGGCGGCGAAGAAATAGCCGCGCTTGGCCGATGTCGTTCCCAAACCGAAAAAGCGCCCAAGCCGGCCGGCCATGGCTTCGCTGAAATAGGGCCGGAAGGAAAAATTACGCCCGACGAAACTGTCGTGTTTGTCCCAATTGGACGCGGCCAGGGTTTTGCCCGTGGTGTCCATCAGGTACATGACTTCGGCGCCGGTCTGGGCGCTGATGTTTTTCAACAAACGGTTGGCATTGCCCTGGGTGACGCCATCGTCGGGCGCGCCGAGGGCCGCTCGAAGGGCCGGCAGATCGCCGAGGATCTGCGGCATCACTTCATATCGATGCAAGGTGCCCAGCAGGTTGGCGACGTAAAGGTCAAGCGTCTGACGGTTCTGCCCGGCCAGTTCGCTGCGGTAATATCGCTCGGCCAGATGCTCCAGCGGCCACAGCAACGGCGCCAGGCACAGTGCGAGCAGTGCCAGGCTGCGCCAGCGGGGTCTGCGAGGGAGGGTCGGAGTCATGAGCATCGAGCGCCTGTGGGTACAGGCGCATTATGCCTAGCCTTGCGGGTGCAGTCTGCGCACCGTAGGTGTTTCAGGAAAAGACGTCAGCGTCCTTGAAGAACGCTGCAGCCTGATCTTTGCCAGACAATTGCGGTGCTTCATCCAGTTGCCAATCAATGGCCAGGTCCGGGTCGTCCCAGCGAATGCAGCGTTCGGCGGACGGGGTGTAGTAGTCGGTGGTTTTGTAGAGGAATTCGGCGAACTCGCTCAGCACCAAAAAACCGTGGGCGAAACCCTCCGGGACCCAGAGTTGGCGATGGTTCTCGGCGGACAGACGCACGGCCACCGATTTGCCGAAATGTGGAGAACTGCGGCGAATGTCCACGGCCACGTCAAGCACTTCACCGACTGTGACGCGAACCAGTTTGCCCTGAGTGTTTTCCAGCTGGTAATGCAGGCCGCGCAATACGCCTTTTTGCGAGCGGGAATGGTTGTCTTGAACAAAATTCGTCTCAAGGCCAGTCGCTTTTTTGAAAGTCTTGGCATTGAAGCTTTCATAGAAGAAACCGCGCTCGTCACCAAATACCTTGGGTTCGATGATCAGAACACCGGGCAGGTCGGTGGTGACTACATTCATGGTTCTTTCTCCAGCAATGGGCGTTGATGGGCGACATTCTTGCGCAAAGTGCCGGCCGGTGCGAGTGGAGTGTGTTTTTTCCTGATCCGTTCACTGACTTTGTCGAGCATCCGGTAGGTGACAGGCAGGCGAAGGGGGTTGCGTATCGCCCCAAGCAGTGGCGATATAAGCGCCTAATAAAATTTCAGGGGTCGTTGTATGCCGCTCGCCACGTTGATTCATCGCGCCAGTTTGCCCAGCCCGCAAGTGTCTGCGGAGCAAGCGCTTGAGCTGTTGAAGGGGCATTACGGGCTGAGTGGAAGATTGCAGGCCCTCGGCAGCCAGCAGGATCTCAACTATCGGGTCGACAGCGACCAGGGTCGTTTTGTCCTGAAAATCTGCCGTGGCGACTACTCGGCGCTGGAGCTGCACGCCCAGCACGCAGGGCTCAAGCATTTGGGTGAACACCCCAATGTGCAAGTGCCGCGTGTGATTGCGGCCAAAAACGGTGCAGAGCTGCTCTCTCTGGAAGTCGGCGGCCAACCGGTGCACGTGCGCCTGCTCGATTACATCGAAGGCCAGTCGCTGACTCACCTTGATCATCTGCCCGGTTCAGTGGTGGCCGGATTTGGTCGGCTCTGCGGTGAAATGGATCTGGCCCTGGCCGGTTTCGACCATCCGGGCCTCGAACGCACCCTTCAATGGGACGCCCGCCACGCCAACGCGTTGATCGCGCATTTGCTGCCGGTCATCAAGGATGACCAGCAGCGCCTGCTGATCGCTGATGCGGCTGAACGGGCCGAGCGTCATTTGCTGCCGCTTGTGGATAAGTTGCCGGTGCAGGCGATTCACATGGACGTCACCGACGACAACGTGGTGTGGCAGCGAGATTCGCAACGCCAGTGGCAATTGCAGGGTGTGATCGATTTCGGCGACCTGGTTCGTACCTGGCGCATCACTGATCTGTCGGTGACGTGCGCGGCATTGCTGCACCATGCCGATGGCGATCCTTTCTACATTTTGCCGGCGGTGCAGGCCTATCACGCGGTCAATCCGCTCACGCATGAAGAGCTACTGGCGCTCTGGCCGCTGATCGTCGCCCGTGCGGCGGTGTTGGTGCTCAGCGGCGAACAGCAGGTCAGCATCGATCCTGGCAACGAGTACAGCCGCGACAACCTCACCCACGAGTGGGAGATTTTCCGCGTCGCTACATCGGTGCCGTTGGCGTTGATGGAAGCGGCGATCCTTGCCTCGGTCGGCCAGAGCCTGCCAAGTATCGGCAGCGAAGGCTTCGCGCCGCTGTTGCCGAGTCTGGTCGGGCGTGAGTTTGCGTTAATCGATTTGGGCGTGCTCAGTCCGCATTTCGAGGCCGGTAACTGGGAGCAGGAGGGGATCGATCAGCGCCTGTTGACCGAGGCTGCCGCGACTCACGGTCTGGCGGCCAGTCGTTATGGGCAATATCGCTTGTCCCGCACCCGGCCGGACAGCGCCACCGAGCCGGACACTTGCCCGTTGCACGTCGAGTTGCGAGTGCCCCACGGCACGGCAGTCGAGTCTCCGTTTGCCGGCGTGGTCCATCAGCCGGCGGTGGGGGTGCTGCAATTGGACGGCCCGCAACTGAGCGTGCGTCTGTGGGGCGTGACGCCGTCGCTGCACACGGGCGCAGCGCTGGTCAAAGGTCAGGTGCTGGGTTCGGTTAACGGGCCATTGGTGGTGCAGTTGTGTCGAGGCGCTTCTTTCAATGCTCCCCTGTTTTGCACAACGTCTCGCGCCGCCGCCTGGCAAGCGTTGTGTCCGTCACCGGCGGTGCTGCTGGGGCTGGCCTGTGACGCCGAAGAAGAACTCGATTCGCAGACGTTGCTGGCCCGCCGCGACGCCAGTTTCGCCCGGACCCAGAAGCACTATTACGTCGACCCACCGCGAATCGAACGTGGCTGGCGCAATCACCTGATCGACATGCAGGGCCGTTCCTACCTCGACATGCTGAATAATGTCGCGGTGCTTGGCCATGGTCATCCGCGTATGGCTGCTGTCGCGAGTCGTCAGTGGTCGCTGCTCAATACCAACTCGCGGTTCAACTACGCAGCGATTGCCGAGTTTTCCGAGCGTTTGCTGAAACTGTCGCCGGATTCCATGGACAGAGTGTTCCTGGTCAACAGCGGCACCGAGGCCAACGACCTCGCGATCCGCTTGGCGTGGGCCTACAGCGGCGGTCGCGACATGCTCAGTGTGCTTGAGGCGTATCACGGCTGGTCGGTGGCAGCCGATGCGGTCTCGACCTCGATTGCCGACAACCCGAAGGCCTTGAGCAGCCGTCCGGACTGGGTTCATCCGGTCACCGCACCGAACACCTATCGCGGCGAATTCCGTGGACCGGGCAGCGCGCCGGACTACGTGCGCAGCGTCGAACACAACCTGGCGAAAATGGCCGAGCAGAAACGTCAGCTGGCCGGTTTCATCTGTGAACCGGTGTACGGCAATGCCGGCGGTATCTCGTTGCCGCCGGGTTACTTGAAGCAGGTTTACGCGTTGGTTCGTGCCCAGGGCGGCGTGTGTATCGCCGACGAAGTGCAGGTCGGCTACGGCCGCATGGGCAAATTTTTCTGGGGTTTTGAAGAGCAAGGCGTGGTGCCGGACATCATCACCATGGCCAAAGGCATGGGCAACGGTCAGCCGCTGGGCGCGGTGATCACCCGTAGGGAAATCGCCGAAGCGCTGGAGGCCGAGGGCTATTTCTTCTCGTCGGCCGGCGGCAGCCCGGTCAGTTGCCAGATCGGCATGGCGGTGCTGGATGTGATGGAAGAAGAAAAGCTCTGGGAAAATGCTCAGGTCGTGGGCGGGTATTTCAAGGAGCGGCTTGAAGCGCTGATCGATACTCATCCGCTGGTGGGCGCGGTGCATGGTTCCGGCTTCTATCTGGGCGTCGAGTTGATCCGCAATCCCGAAACCCTGGAGCCGGCGACCGAAGAAACCACGGCGCTGTGTGATCGGTTGCGCGAGTTGGGGATCTTCATGCAGCCGACCGGCGATTACCTGAACATCCTCAAGATCAAACCGCCGATGGTGACCTCGCGCCAGAGCGTGGATTTCTTTGTCGACATGCTGTCGAAGGTTCTCGCAGAAGGTCTGTAAACATATACCCCTTGTGGGAGCGGGTTTGCTCGCGAAAGCAGTCGCTCATTCAACATCGATGTCGACTGATCCGACGCTTTCGCGAGCAAACCCATTCCCACAGGACAGCATCAAAATTCGATTATTATCTGTATTAATTGAATAAAATTTCGACAGATGGACAGTTTATAGCTTTTAAAGCCGATTTATATCGGCTATAAAGTCACCACTGCCCACGGTGTGGACCCTCCACGCCCGGTGCTTCTCATTTCTGTCATCGGTCGACGCCACACTCGACCCTCAAGCACTTTCTCAGGAGCCGATTCATGAGCCGTATCGTTACCGTCGCCGCCACCCAGATGGCCTGTTCCTGGGACCTTGAAGCCAACATCGAGACTGCTGAGAAGCTGGTCCGCGAGGCCGCGGCGAAAGGCGCGCAGATCATCCTGATCCAGGAACTGTTCGAGGCGCCGTACTTCTGCCAGAAGCCGAACGCGGATTACTTGCAGCTGGCCACGACCGTTGAAGACAACGTCGCCATCAAGCACTTCCAGAAAGTCGCCAAAGAGCTGCAAGTGGTTCTGCCAATCAGCTTCTACGAACTGGCGGGCCGCGCGCGTTTCAACAGCATCGCGATCATCGATGCCGACGGCAGCAACCTTGGGATTTATCGTAAAAGCCACATTCCTGACGGCCCTGGCTACCACGAAAAGTACTACTTCAACCCGGGCGATACCGGCTTCAAAGTCTGGAACACCCGCTACGCGAAAATCGGCGTGGGCATCTGCTGGGACCAGTGGTTTCCGGAATGCGCGCGCAGCATGGCGTTGCAAGGCGCGGAAATCCTGTTCTACCCGACCGCGATCGGCAGCGAGCCACACGACAAGACCATTTCGTCCCGTGATCACTGGCAGCGTGTGCAACAGGGCCATGCCGGCGCCAACCTGATGCCGCTGATCGCCAGCAACCGCATCGGCAACGAAGAGCAGGACGGTTACGACATTACGTTCTACGGTTCATCGTTCATCGCCAACCAGTTCGGCGAGAAGGTTCAGGAACTCAACACAACCGAAGAAGGTATGCTGGTGCACAGTTTCGACCTTGACGAGTTGGAGCACATCCGCAGCGCGTGGGGTTCGTTCCGTGACCGTCGGCCGAACCTGTACGGCGCCATCAAAACCCTCGACGGTTCCCTGGAGTCCTGATCGCTATGACCACTTTGCACAGTACGCCTCGCGCCGACGGCTTTTACATGCCAGCCGAATGGGCGCCGCAAACCCAGACCTGGATGATCTGGCCCGAGCGCCCGGACAACTGGCGCCTGGGTGGCAAACCGGCGCAAGCCGCGCATGTCGCGGTGGCGAAAGCCATCGCACGTTTCGAACCGGTGACCGTGGCGGTTTCCGCCGGCCAGTATGAAAACGCTCGTGCCCGTCTGGACGTGCCGAATATTCGTGTGGTGGAAATGTCCAGCGACGACGCCTGGGTTCGCGACACTGGCCCGACGTTCGTCATCAATAACAGCGGCGAAGTCCGTGGTGTGAACTGGGATTTCAACTCTTGGGGCGGTTTCGATGGTGGTCTGTATTCGCCGTGGAATCGCGATTCGCAGGTCGGCGGCAAGATCCTCGAGATCGAGCGCAGCCAGCGCTACCGCACCGAGGGCTTCGTGCTCGAAGGCGGTTCGATTCACGTCGATGGCGAGGGCACGCTGATCACCACCGAAGAATGCCTGCTCAACCGCAATCGCAATCCGCATATGACCCGTGCAGAAATCGAAGCGGTACTCAGCGCGAATCTGGCTGTGGATAAAATCATCTGGCTGCCGGACGGCTTGTTCAACGACGAAACCGACGGTCATGTGGATAACTTTTGTTGCTACGTGCGTCCGGGTGAAGTATTGCTGGCCTGGACCGACGACCCGCAAGACCCGAATTACCCGCGTTGCCAGGCAGCAATGAAAGTGCTGGAAAGCAGCACCGACGCCAAGGGTCGGCCATTCACGGTGCACAAAATGCCGATACCGGGGCCGCTGTATGCGACCGAAGAAGAGTGCTCCGGTGTGGATCCGGTGGACGGGACTCAGGAACGTAATCCGACCGTGCGTCTGGCCGGTTCCTACGTGAACTTTCTGATCGTTAACGGCGGCATCATCGCGCCGAGCTTCTACGACCCGTTGGATGGCCCGGCAAAAGAGATTTTGCAGAGTCTGTTCCCGCAGCACGAAGTGGTGATGGTGCCCGGCCGCGAACTGTTACTGGGAGGCGGTAACATCCACTGCCTTACCCAACAACAGCCAGCGCCGCACAAGGAATGAGTGGGGTTGTAACAGCTTGAGTTGATTGCAGAATCGGCTCGACAACTGTTTTTCCCTCCCGCGTTACAGGAAGCCCGCAGCCCTTCAGGACTGTGGGCTTTTTTGTATCCGCTTGTCGACAGTTTCTAAACCTTGGCACAGCTCTTGTATCTCTCCTGGTGTAAAACAGGGAGGGGAGAACTGCGATGTTCTGTCATAAACCTTGGATAAGTTAGCCGCTCACACACCAGGAGAGAGCGCGGAAATGAACGCCGAAATGAATGTAGTGAGCGAACGGGCGTTGCATCCCCTGGCAGTAAACAGCGAATCGCTCCAGGTCCTGGCGCACTGGTTGAAGTCCAATGGAACGCGTCAGATCAGAGAACCTGATCCGCGCCGGATGATGATCGAGCGCTACCCCGCTGGTTTATTCAGCGAAGCGGAGCTGGAAGCGTTGTGGGATGTGATGGAAGGATAAGAAGAAAAACAACGGATTGGTAAAAGCGCTGCCGGGATGGCGGCGCTTTTTTATGCCTGATTTTTAGAAGCTATAGGTTCCGGTCAAGACCAGGCTGCGCGGTGCGCCCGGTTGAATCTGCGCCGCACTGGTGGCCGACGAGTAATAGGTCTTATCGCTGATGTTGTTCAGCGCCGCGCGCAAATCCCAATCCTTCTGCCGGAACCCGGCGAGTGCATCCCAACGGCCATAACCCGGCAGGACGGTGGTGTTGAGGTTGTCGGCATAACGCTGGCCCACCAGGGTCAGACCGGTTTCAGCGTACCAGCCCATTTCCGGTTTCCAGGTCAGGAACAGGCTGCCGTTGTGCTTGGCCACGTTACTGATGCGTTTGCCTTCAAAGCCGTTGTTGTCCTTTTCGACCGTCGCGTCCTGCACACCCACGCCACCGCGCACGTACCAGTTGCCCGCGATCTTGCCGGTACCGGTCAGCTCGATGCCGCGGGAACGTTGCACCCCGGTGAGCAAGGTTACGCTCGGATCGTTCGGGTCACTGGTCCGGCGGTTGTAGAGCTCCAGCTCGTAGATCGCCAACGTGGTGCTCAGGCGGTCATCGAGCCAGTCGCTCTTCACGCCGATTTCCTTTTGCTTGGTCAGCTCGGGGCTCAGGTCGTTGCTGTTGCCGTCGGCGCCCGGGGTGATGCCGATCAAACCACCGCCGACCGGGGAAAAGGTCTTGGTCCAGGAGGCGTAGAAGGAATGATTCTGCAGCGGCGTCCACACCAGTCCTACACGCGGGCTGGTGCTGTGGCTGTCACGATCGTCGGAAATGTCCCGCAGTTTGTTGGTCGACTCGATGTCGAAGGTGTCGTAACGCAGGCCGGCCAGCAGTTGCCATTGATCGTTCAGGCGCAGTTGATCCTGCATGTACACCGCACGGCTTTCGACTTCGGTGTGAGTGCTGCTGGAAACTTGCATCCGTCCGGTGTGGCGCAAATCGCGGTCGGGGTTGTACAGGTCCAGTGCCGGCACCGGCTGAGTCCCGCGCCCGGTGGCCGCGTTGTACAACGTCGGATCGCGGCGCTGGCTGCCGATCTCGATGCCGGTCAGCAAGCGATGCTCAAGGCCGAACGTGTCGAAACCGCCTTCCAGTTCAACGTTGTTGTAGACGTTGCGGGTGGTCAGGTCCTGTTGCCAGTGCTGGCGCGTGACCTTGTTGGTCGCCGGGGTGTACCCGGTCAGGTAGGTGTTGTCGAAATCGCTGTCGAGCTTGAAAACGCCCAGGGTGTGGCGCAGCTGCCAGCTGCCAGTTGTCGCTGAGCTCGTAACTGAGTTTCGAACGCAGGGATTGCGACTTGTCGTCGATGAAATCGTGCTCGCTGCCGTAGGTCGTATCGCGTCCTACGTCCGCCGGGCGCCCCTTTACACCGGGGATGCCGCGATCTGGCGTACGGTTGTAGCGGCTGTATTCGTACTGCACCAGCCAGTTCAGGTCCGGTGTGAGCTGCCAACTCATCGACGGTGCGAACAGTTGGCGATTGCCGGTCACGCCGTCGCGGAAGCTGTTTTGATCCATGTTGCCCATGTTCAGGCGCAGACTGATGTTCTCGCTCGGGTCGGTGCTGAGGTCGGCGTAGAGACTGCGCAGATCATCGCTGCCGCCCTGGGCTTCGAGGGTCGAGCGGCGACCGGACTCAGGCAGCTTGCTGACCCGATTGACAATCCCGCCCTGACTGCCACGACCATACAAAACAGCGGCCGGGCCTTTGAGGACTTCGATGCGTTCGATGTTGTGCAAATCGCGCACGTATTGGCTGTCGTCACGGATGCCGTCGAGGTAGAAGTCGTTGCTGGCGTCGAAACCGCGGATGCGCAGGCTGTCGAAGCGAGTGTCGGCGCCGCTGCTGACGTTGGGGATGCCGCTCAGCGCAGTGCCCAGATCGTTAGTGCCGTAATCCACGACGTTCGCGGTTTTTATCGAGTCGATGGCTTGTGGAACGTAGCGCACTGGCGTGGCGGTGCGGGTCGCGGTGCTGGTTTCTTTCACACGCGGGTCATCGGCTTCAGCGTCGGCGCTGATCGACGTCTCGGGTAAAACGGTGGTGGCGGCGCAGGTAAAACCGGCAGAGAAAAATGCGCAGAGCCCAAGGGTGACGGGCGTGAGGCGAAAGGGGGCAGGCATCTGAAGCGCATCCGAAAGGGTAAGATATTCGAGAGCGCGGATGGTAATGCTTACTATTTACTTCTGTTAATTATTCTTGACCTGTTTCGCCGTTTAATTATTTCGAATTGTTTCGAAGGAGTTACAACGGACCTGGAAGGTCATTCGACCGATTCATGAAACAGACTGAAAGCTATTCCAGCGTTTTTCCGAAACAGGTGGAGGACTAGTCTGCCGGCATCTAGTTTTCCTACGCTTTCGCCGGAGCCTTGCCATGATCCTTCACTACATTTACGACCCGTTGTGCGGCTGGTGCTACGGCGCAAAACCGCTCGTGCAAGCCGCCCAGATAGTGTTGCCAGTGATTGCCCACGGCGGCGGCATGATGGCCGGCGCCAACCGCCAGGCCGTTTCGCCACAACTGCGCAACTATGTGATACCCCACGATCGGCGCATTGCCGAGTACACCGGCCAGCCGTTCGGCGAGGCGTATTTCGAAGGTTTGCTGCGCGACGAGACGGCGGTTTTCGATTCCGCACCGCCGATTGCCGCTGTGCTGGCAGCCGAGCAGATCGCCGGCCGCGGACTCGAGTTGCTGGGGCGTTTGCAGAGTGCTCACTACGAGAACGGTGAACGCATTGCCGATGAAGCGGTCCTGTTTGAACTCGCGCAAGACATCGGTCTGGAGCCCCAAGCGTTTCAGGCTGTTTTCAATGAAGCGGAAACCGATCGCCACATCAAGGACAGTCGAGCACTCTTGGCCAAGGTCGGCGGCCAGGGTTTCCCCACCTTCGCCCTGGAACACAACGGTCAATTCACCCTGATCGATATCGGCCCGTGGCTCGGCAAGCCGCAAGCCTTTGCGGCATGGCTGAGTCAGTCGCTTCCCGCACAAGCGTCTCCATCGGCGTTTCAAGCCTGTGGCCTTGATGGCTGTGCGCACTGAATTAATCGGAGTCACTCATGGATAATCTAAGCCTGATCAAAAGCACCTACGAAGGCGCCAATTCCCAGGAAAACGCGCGCAACACTGCTGCCGCACTGGCCGATGACGTCCGCTGGACCGAAGCCGCGGGTTTCCCGTACGCCGGAACCTACGTCGGCTTCGATGCAATCGTCGAAAACGTGTTCAAGCGACTGGCCACCGAGTGGGACGGTTTTCAGCTGAAAATTGAGGACTACGTCGCACAGGGCGACAAGGTGTTTGCCTACGGCAATTACAGCGGTGTCTACAAAGTTACCGGTCGTTCGATGAATGCACGCGTCGCCCATTTGTGGACCCTGGCCAACGGCAAGGTCACCCACTTCGAACAGTTCGTGGACAGCCATACCGTGCAACTGGCTATCGTCGACAAGTGATTTCTTAGACGTTCTTCGCCTATTTACAGGCGATTCATGAAATTGACACAGGGTTAAGGGCGCGTCGAGGATTCGCCCCGACGCTTGTGGCCAACCGCCATGACCCAATAAAAAGGCCCGCCACGATTTCCTCGTGGACGGGCCTTTTAGTTTTGGGGTGAAATTACTTGGTCTTCAAGCAACGGTATCGGCGCTCCAATCGGCTAGCTAGCTTCAATCAACGCTCGTTCTTCCAACCAAATCTCCTGATCAAACTGGTCCGTAATCACATAAATTCCATGCCCGCGCCGCATGATGATGTTCTCGGCAACCAGCGCAATCACCACCGGCTGAATCTCTTCTACACGCACCTCCCGCCCCACAGTCTTCGTGCGCCTATTACACTACGTAACTAATGATGTTCCCGCCCCCACCTTTATCCCCTCCAGCTAACTCCATACATTGAGCTCCAACGCCTCCCCATCATCCTGATGAGAAGGTCACTGGAGATTCCTCATGCCTTTCGTAAGCGTACGCATCACCCGTGATGGCGTTACCTCTGAGCAGAAAGCTCAGGTGATCGCCGAAATCACTGAAACCCTCGAACGCGTCCTCAACAAGCGTCCCGACCTGACCCACATCGTGATCGAAGAAGTCGACACCGATAACTGGGGTTACGCCGGCATCACTACCACCCAGTACCGCAAGCAGCTGGCTGAGGCGGAGGGGCAGTCATGACCGCGTCGGTTTCAATCGATTTCATCTCCGACGTGGTGTGCCCGTGGTCCGCCTTGGGCGCGACGGCGCTGGAGCAAGCGATCGAGAACGTGGCCGGTGAAGTCTCGGTGGAGGTGACCTACAAACCCTTCGAGTTGAACCCAGACATGCCGGCTGTCGGCGAGAAAGCGGTCGAGCATTTGATGCGCAAATATGGACGAACCGCCGAGGACGTCGCCGCCGGTAAAGCGATGCAGATCGCTCGCGGTGAGGCCATTGGCTTCAAGTTCGATCTGGAGAAACGCAGCCACTTCTACAACACCTTTGATGCTCACCGCTTGCTGTTATGGGCGCTGCAGGAAGGACGGCAGATCGAGCTGAAGAAGATCCTGTTGCGCGCTTACTTCAGCGAAGGCCAGAACCCAAGTGATCGAGAGACGCTGGTTAGTTTGGCCGCTGAAGCGGGATTGGATGCGGCGGGTGCTCATGAGGTGTTGGCGTCCGGAGCGTTTGCAAGGGAAGTGCGTGAGCTTGAAGAGTTTTACCGCCAGCGTGGTATCACTTCAGTACCGGCCATGATCCTTAACGGTCGTCACCTGGTGTCCGGTTCGCAGTCGGTCGAGTACTACGAACAGATGTTGAGACAAATGGCCAAGGCCCCCGCCGAAGCCTGATTAATTACTTTTCAAACCATTATTAATGAGTAGAGGTTCATCATGAGCAATTCGAAAAAAGTCATCGTTATTACTGGCGCCTCCCAAGGTCTCGGCGCAGGCATGGTCAAGGCTTTCCGTAATCTGGATTACAAGGTTGTCGCCACTTCGCGTTCGATCAAGCCGTCTACCGACCCGGATATTCTCACCGTGGCGGGCGACATCGGCGACCCAGAAGTTGCCCAACAAGTCATTCGTGAAGCCATCGAACGTTTTGGCCGTATCGACACCCTGGTCAACAACGCCGGGATCTTCGTCGCCAAGCCGTTCACCGCATATACCCAGGAAGACTACGCCGCGGTGCTGTCGGTGAACCTGAATGGTTTCTTCTACATCACCCAACTCGCGATCAACGAGATGGAAAAACAAGGCAAAGGCCACGTCGTCAACATCACCACCAGCCTGGTGGACCACGCGATTGATGGTGTGCCGTCGGTGCTGGCTTCGCTGACCAAAGGTGGCTTGAACGCTGCGACCAAGTCCCTGGCGATTGAGTACGCCAAGCGCGGGATTCGGGTGAACGCGGTCAGCCCCGGCATCATCAAGACTCCGATGCACGGCGAAGAAACCCATGAAGCGCTGGGGAATCTGCACCCGGTCGGGCACATGGGCGAGATCAGCGATATCGCTCAGGCGGTCGTGTATCTGGACAGCGCCAATTTTGTCACTGGCGAGATCCTGCACGTTGATGGTGGCCAGAGCGCCGGTCACTAAGACCTGCTTTTCCAAACTCCAGAAACAACAAAGCCCTCGTATTTCTACGAGGGCTTTGTTTTGTATGGTGCCGGCACCAGGAGTCGAACCCGGGACCTACTGATTACAAGTCAGTTGCTCTACCAACTGAGCTATACCGGCGTGTTAGGGCGACGATTATAGCGATTGGGTTGGTTCTGTAAACCCCTGAATTCAGACTATTTTTGCGCAAGCGTCAGGCCGGCCCCGCGGACGCTTCTGCGGGGCCGGCCTGAGCGATTGCTTTAAAGCATTACACGCCGTTTTTGACCGCGTTGATCAGGTCCTGACTCAACACCTGCGCGGGCGCCACTTGCACGCTTTGCGTGTAGAACGGCGGCAGGTTTTGGGCCAGTGTCGACAGCGCTTGTGCGGTGGTGTTGCCCGGCAGCAGCACGTATTGGAGGTTGGACGGATAGCTCTGCGGCACGGGGCCTTCCATGGTCGAACCGTACGCGCCGAAGGTCATTACGGCCTGTGGGGTGGTGGGGTCGGGGGCATATAGGAAGACGAAGGTGCCGTACTTCGGATGCGTCAGGTATTGCTCGGCTTGGGCGCGAACCGTCGGGTCGGGGTTGTTCATCAGGGTCCAGCGCATGACCGCGTAGTTGCGGGTGGTTTCCATGAACGCTGTACGAATCGGCGACTGGTTCTCGACGCCTCCCAGGCACACCAGCAGGTTGCCGAACGGATCGATGAGGGCCACCGAGTTGAACACCGGGCTGTGCTGTGCGGTTTGTAACAGTGGCGGGGCGAGTTCTGCGCCGGGGTCGCGTGGGTTGGCCGATTGCACGGTCAGCGCAAACGGGCTGAGCGCAGTCAGTGCCTGGCGGACTTTGCTGTTGGCCGGGAGGTTTGCAGGGTTTTGCAGTTGATCCGGCGGCAAACCGCTGTTGTTGCTGGCCTCGCGCACGGTGTTGACGCTGGCGGAGAAGATCGAGCTGGTGAGGAAGTAAACCGCCGAGTCGATGGTCTGGCCGCCGAACACCGGGCTGGTCGAACCCTGATAGGCCCGGCTGACAGGCGCCGCAATCGCGTAATAACCCCAGGTGTCCTGCGCCTGTTGGCGGATCTGCGGTGGCAGCGACGGAAAGGTGAACTGACTGTTGTAGTTGATGCCTGCATAGTCATCGATCGCGCTGACGGCGACGTTAAATCCTGCAGTCAGCAGCGAACCGGCGCACATGGCGCATGGGTCCAGGGTGGTGACGACGGTCAACTGATTGGGCGGTGGCAAGTTCAATGGCGCGACGTTTTCGTAGTACCAGTCCACCAATTGCCGCTCGCCGTGGGCGGTCGGGTCATGAGGTAGAAAGTACGTGGTGCCACTGCCGGGGAAAGGCATCAGCACGTTGTTGTGCAGCGCGGCGATGACCTCGCCCGTTGCGTTGTTGATGATGGCGCCACCCACCGCGAAGGTTTGCTGCAGCGCAGCATCAATGGCTTGGTTGGCGACGGTATCGACGGCTTCCTGTGCACTGTTCAATGTGCTCATGTTTTTCCCAGCTCCTTGCTGTTTGAACGCCAGGCAATTCTGGCGTTTGGCAAAGATAGTTGAGGTTTCGCAGGTCGTTTATGTTGTTTTGGCTGAACGCTTATGCACAACGGGATCTGTACCGCACCTGCTTAGAGGCAAATTTGTGGATCCGTTCTCATTTGCTCGCAAATGCCTGTTTTTCCGCTTTTTTTACAGGTGTACGAAAATTGAACAGTAGTGTTTCAGCCTCGAAACAGCCGTATATATTGGATCCACGATAATTTCATCAACAGAGTTATCCACAGGATGAGGTGCTTTAAGGGCGCTCAGCCAGGATCAGGAAATTACGCGGTGTAAGTGGGGTTTCGCAGAAGGTGCCGAGGCGAACCGCATAACCCTGCTCGAACAGGAAAAGTGCCCGATCGAGTACCAGCCAAAGCTCCAACGGGCGTCGGAAAAGGCCGCGCAACAGCTCCAGATTGCGCACTTCGGCCAGTCGCTGCCAACCAGCGGCTTCGAGTGCTGACCAATCCTGCGGACCGATTGTGGATAACTCTTTAAGCGTGGCCAAATGATGGCAGTAATCAGCGAAGGATTTATCCAGCCAGGCGCTGGGCAGGGAAGGGGTAGGCAGGTATTCGTCATTACCGCGCAAGTGCCGCTGCAGTAGGTCGAAGCCGAGGCGTCGGGCCATAGAGGTGTCCCGCTGACGTCGGACGCGAGCGCCGGCGGTGACGGTTTCGCTCATCGGTAGCGAAAGATCTTCGAGGGACAGCTGTAGGTCGGAGCGCTTGGCCGACGAGGAAAGCGGCTGATACTCGCTCAGACTGATTCGGTTGTAGCAGCAAGGCGCGATGGCCAGTTGTTTGCAGCCTCCCGCACTGGCGAGCTGGATAAGCCGCACATGCAGATCACCGCAGGCGTGCAACGCTACCGGCGTGTAATCGGCATTCAAGAAAGAAGCGGCGTCCGCAGCGAGCACGTCTTGCTCGACATGCAGCGCATGCATTTGATGACGTTGGCTGAGTGCCTGGCCGCTGGAAACCAGCGCCGGGTCGTATTCCAGGCAGGTCAGTTGTTGCCCGGGT
This sequence comes from Pseudomonas sp. HLT2-19-2, assembly GCF_054898005.1. Classification (NCBI taxonomy): domain Bacteria; kingdom Pseudomonadati; phylum Pseudomonadota; class Gammaproteobacteria; order Pseudomonadales; family Pseudomonadaceae; genus Pseudomonas; species Pseudomonas sp. HLT2-19-2. The sequence goes on from NZ_CM142712.1 coordinate 567,230, forward strand.
TGCAGTAAACGCCGACCCAGGTGGCCCTTGCCTGCACACCAGTCCAGCCAGTGCTTCGGTGGTGAGGTAAACGACAAGCAACCGGCAAATGCCTCAATCTGCTGCCACTTGCGCCCCGGCACATCGACATTCAATCGATGCCCGGCGGCCTCCAGTGCATGCGCTGGCAACTCACCCACCGAACTCAAATCAAGGGACAGCGCCGCCAACGAAGTAAACGGCTCCGGCGCATCCAGCAAACCAGGTTGGTTATGACTGCTTTCCGCTTCCTCCAGCGACCGCCCGCGTAGCCATTCGGCCAGTTCCGGGTAGGACGCTTCCCAAGGAAGCTGCAGATGAGTAAACGGACGAGGCTTCCACAGCGCTTGATGCTCAATCAGAAAAGCATCCAGCGCCGTGAAACGGGCGAGTAACGCCTCGCCCGTCAGCACGCAGGCATCAACGCCCTTGGCAGGCATCGACGCGCAACCAGCGCTCCAGCAGCTTGAAGCCGCGAACCAGCACGTAGGCCATCAGCAAATAGAACATGCCCGCGGCGAAGAAGATCTCCACCGGCAGGTAGGTCCGGGCAATGATGGTGCGGGCCATACCGGTCAGTTCCAGCAAGGTCACAGTGCTGGCCAGGGCACTGGCCTTGAGCATCAGGATCACTTCGTTGCTGTACGCCGGCAGGCCGATGCGGGCGGCACGGGGCAGGATGATGTAGAACAGCGCCTTGGGCCGGGACATGCCCAGCGCCCGCGCTGCTTCGATCTCGCCCGGTGGAATCGCCTGGATCGCGCCGCGCAGGATCTCGGCGATGTAGGCCGCTGTGTGCAACGTCATGGTCGCCGTGGCACACCAGAACGGATCGCGCAGGTACAGCCACATCGAACTGTTACGCACCGCATCGAACTGCGCTAGGCCGTAGTAGACGAGGAACAGTTGAACCAGCAAAGGTGTGCCACGGAAGAAGAAGATGTAGCCGTAGGGGAATGCCCGCACGTACCAGAGTCGCGATGAGCGGGCGATGCCTAGCGGAATTGCCAGCAGCAGCCCGGCGATCACGGCGATGGCCACCAGCTCCAGGGTCAGCGTCGCGCCTTGGGCCAGTTTCGGCAGCCACTTGATGATGACTTCCCAGTTCATTGGGTGCTCCTCGCAAAGCCGCGAGCGGCACGTTTTTCCATAAAGTACATGCCCGTCATGGCGAGAATAGTCAGACCCAGGTACATGAACGCGGCCACCATATAGAAGGTGAACGGCTGTTTGGACACGGTCACGCCGATTTGCGCGTGACGCATGATTTCTTCCAGGCCGATCACCGACACCAGCGCGGTGTCTTTCATCAGGATCATGAACAGGTTGCCCAGTCCTGGCAGGGCGATGCGCCACATCTGCGGCATGATCAGTTTGGTGAAGATGCGAAATTTCGACAGGCCCAACGCCACACCCGCTTCACGGTGACCTTTGGGGATGGCCAAAATCGCACCGCGAAAAACTTCTGTGGCATAGGCGCCGAAGCACAGTCCCAGCGCAATCACACCCGCGGCAAAGGCATTGAGTTCGAGGTCGGGGTTGCCGAAGAACTCGCCCAAGGCACGCATCAGGTTGACTGTGCCGAAGTAGATCAACAGCACCCAGAGCAATTCCGGGATGCCGCGAACCAGCGTCGAGTAAGTACCGCCAAGCCATTGCAGCGGCTTGTACGGGGAAGTCTTGGCCAAGGCGCCGAGCAGACCGAGTACCAGCCCCACGCACAAAGCCGAGAGTGCCAGTTTCACAGTCATCAGCGCGCCAGCGGCGAGCGCTGGGCCGAATCCGTAGAGATCAATAGTCATGGATTTCTTTTCAAATCGCGGCAGGCAATGCCAAGGACTGGCGCCGTCAGCGAACGGCGCCGGTCAGGCAGGTCAGAATCAATAGATGCTGAACGGGAAGTACTTGTCATTGATCTTTTTGTAAGTGCCGTCCTCGACGATTTCTTTCAGGGCAAGGTTCAGCTTCGCGCGGATCGGGTCGCCTTTACGTACAGCGATACCGATCTTGTCGCTTTCTTCCACTGGATCGCCCTTGAACTCGTAGGACCGACCGGCGTCGCTTTTCAGCCACTCGTAGTTGACGTACTTGTCCGCCAGGATGCCGTCCAGACGACCGGAGGTCAGGTCGAGGTAGGCGTTTTCCTGGGTGTCGTAAAGTTTGATTTCAACGCCTTCCATGTTGTCTTCCAGCCAGGTGCCAGCGAGGGTCGCACGTTGTGCGCCGATCACTTTACCTTGCAGGGAAGCCTTGTCGGTTTTGAAGTCGACGTCTTTCTTGGCAATGAATTGCAGCTTGTTGGAGTAGTACGGGTCGGTGAAGTCTACCGCCTGCTTGCGCTCGTCGGTGATCGACATCGAGGAGATCAGGAAGTCGAACTTCTTGGCGTTCAGGGCCGGAATGATGCCGTCCCAGTCGGACGTGACCACGGTGCAGTCGACTTTCATCTTGGCGCACAGGGCATCGCCGATTTCTTTGTCGAAGCCGACGACATTGCCACTGGCATCTTTGTTGTTGAACGGCGGGTAGGCCGCTTCGATGCCCATCTTCAAGGTCTCGGCGGCGGCACCGGCGCTGAAGGCCAGGGTGACGGCAGCAGCCAGGAAGATTTTTTTGTAGTTCTGCATGTGGGTAGCTCCGTTAGCGGTTGCTGGACATGAATTGTTTGCAGCGCGCCGAAAGCGGGTTTTCGAACACCTGCTGTGGCGATCCTTGCTCCTCTACCAGGCCCTGGTGGAGGAACACCACTTCGCTGGAAACCTGACGGGCGAAGCCCATTTCATGGGTGACCAGCAGCATGGTGCGGCCTTCTTCGGCCAATGCTCGGATGACATTAAGTACTTCCTGAACCATTTCCGGGTCAAGGGCGGAGGTGGGCTCGTCGAACAGGATTACCTTGGGCTGCATCGCCAACGTGCGAGCGATGGCCGCGCGTTGTTGCTGACCGCCGGAGAGTTGCGCAGGGTAGGCGTGGCGCTTGTCGGCGATGCCGACCTTGGCCAACAGGGCTTCGGCGACTTCAATGGCCTCGGCCTTGCTCTGGCCGAGCACCCGGCGCGGGGCTTCGATGATGTTGTCGAGCACGCTCATGTGCGGCCAAAGATTAAAGTTTTGAAACACAAAACCGATCTCGCTGCGCAGGCGATTGATCTGCTTGCCGTCGGCTGCGACCAGTTCGCCGTTTTTTGCGGCTTTGAGCCTGAGTTCTTCGCCGGCCACCAGGATTTGGCCCTGATGCGGGTTTTCCAACAGGTTGATGCAACGAAGGAATGTGGACTTGCCGGAACCGGAAGAACCCAGGATCGAGATCACGTCGCCGTCGCGGGCGGTCAGCGAAATGCCTTTGAGCACCTCAAGCTGTCCGTAGCGTTTGTGCAAGTTGCGGATTTCAAGCGCGGGCGTGGCCTCAGCCATGTGCGTTCCTCATAGTATTTCGCTCCTGCTGTTGGCGGCCTTCCTGGCGAGGCGGCCAAGCTAGCATAGCGTTCGAATGGCAGCCAACAGCACTACGGGCGGTAAACGGGTGGCATGTGGCAGATTGTCGCATCGGTGCAGCAGACTGTCGCGCTGCTATCAACCGAACAGCCGTTTGAACCCGCTGCTCCGCGGGTGCCGCGTAAAAAAGGGCGCGATGTTGCCAGCTTTGACGGGGTGTTGGAAGCGCTAACCGGCCAAACGTTCCGGATCCGCACTTTTATTGTGCGTCGACACATTTTTGGGTGTGTTTCTGGTGATCTGGCGGATCGGCTTGTTCTACCTCGTGTCGATCTTCATCGTTGTGGCGCTGGTGCCATGGAATGATCCGGTACTGGCGGCTGTCGGTTCCTACAGACCGTGCTTGAACGCATGGGCATCCCGAATGCCAAGCTGATCGTCGACGTCGTGGTTCTGGTTGCCGTAACAAGCTGCCTGAATTCGGCGCTCTACAGCGCTTCGCGCATGCTGTTTTGAGGTGCTGAACTGATTCACACCGCATAACGCAAAACGGCCGCTGTCAGTGATGACAAGCGGCCGTTTTTTGTTTGAGTCATTGGTGAGCTCAGTCGGGATGAACCCAGTCTTCGACGCGTAACCCTGGAACCCGTTCAAATTCCCTTAGGTTGTTGGTGACCACAATGAATCCGCGTGAACGTGCGTGGCCGGCAATCATGTGGTCGTAGGGCCCGATAGGCGTTCCAGCCTTTGCCAGCTCGGATCGAATCATCCCAGTATGCGTGGCCGCTTCATTGTCGAAAGGCAAAACCTCAAGGCGTGCCGCAAACCCCTCGATCACCGCGAGGTTCTTTTCGGGTGCCGCTGATTTTTCGGCACCGTAGATCAACTCCATCAGCGTGACGGCACTGATGCATAACTGCCCGTTATGACGGTTGAAAGCTTCTCGTACGATTTGCGGCTTGTTCTTGATGGTGAAGATGCAGAGGTTGGTATCGAGCATGTATTTGATCATCAGAACGACTCACGCTCCTGCTCGGCGGGTTGTTCACGATCGGTCATGAAATCTGCACTCACGCCATCCCCGTCAAACCAGCTGTCCCATGTTTCATCTGCGGGGGTGATGATGCGAGCCCTGCCGATGGCAATTACGTTGACTCGTTTCACATCGCTTGGCATCGCTACGGCTTTGGGGAGGCGGACAGCCTGGCTTCGATTACTCATGAAAAGGGTTGTCTGTTCCATTTTGGCCTCCTGCGTTTTTGTGGGTGCTGTGAGTCCAAAGAATAGATTTCTTCAGGGATATGTCAATGGGATATACATAGCCGCTGACGAGGGGTCATGTCAGATCGGTTTAGGCTGTTGGCTTCTCAAACAAAACGGCCGCTGTCAGGGATGACAAGCGGCCGTTTTAGTTTATGAGGCGAGTGTTTACTCAGCCTTTACTTCCTGGGCATCCAGCGACTCGCGATAGCTGTCGAGTGCATCGCCGAAGTCGGTGATGAACTGCGGGTCCGTCAGCCAGGCTTGGGCGGTGTCGCGGTCCATGCCGTCGGCCCACATGCGATAGTCGATCAGCATGTCGGCGGCCAGGTGAGTGGCGGCCATGGCTTCGTTGTCGGCGTTTTCCATGTCCAGCAGTTCTGGATGGTCGCTGATGATTTCGGCGAGGTTCGACAGCAAGGTCAGCAGCATGTCGTTGCGGCTGATGGCTTCCGCGTCACGCATTTTGCTGAACATCGCCAGGGTGTATTCCGGAATCGGTTCGCCGACTTCACCCAAGTCATCGTCCAGTGCGACGGGTTTTCTGCCGTGAATGTTGATTTGCTTGGCTTTGATCTTGGCGCGTTTGGCGCGTTTCTGTTGCTTGTTCAGGGATGCCATGGGAACTCAGTTTGCTTTCTGTTGGGTTTGAGCCGCGATGGCGTCGGACGCCGCCACGTAGTCGGCCTGGAAGGCCGGTGATTCGATCCAGGCCAAGGCGCTGGCTTCGTCGACTTCAGCGGACCATTGGCGATATTCGATCAGCGCGGCGAGGATAAAGTCTGTCGCTGTTTCTTCGCCTTCCTGCTCCAGCACCAGCGCGATAAGCGGGTGCTCAAGAAAGGCCACGCACATTGCTTGTTGGCTGATCTTTTGCGCATCGATCATTTCTTTGAACATGTCGGTCAGGTCCACCGATTCGAAGTCGATTCGATCGTCGTTCGGATCCAGCTCGACCGGCGCGGCAGCCCGTTGGGTGCGGTTCTGCTTGGCCTTGGCTTTGGCGCGTGTGGCGCGTTTGTTCTGCTTGTTGGCGGAGGCCATGGGCGTCGTTCCGTATTTCGTTGAGTGGGCAAGTCAATCAGCTGCGTGGCACGAGCCGCCCGGGTGTGTCGGGGGCCAGTTCGCCGGTCTGCAACCAAGACAATGCAATGGGCCATAGTGTGGCTTGGTATGGGCTACGAAAAAAGGCGAAATGTCCGACTTCTTGTTCGCCGATGTCTTCGGGCGCGATTCGCAGATGGCTGGTCGTTGCGCCGGTGAAGTAACCGAGCAGGCGTTCGATGGCTGGAATCGTGCCGTAAGGATCGTCGCTGATGCTGATGGCCAGGGTTTTCGCGGTGACGGCGGCGAAGGGCAGTCGGTCGTTTTTTGCGTGCATGACGCGCCCGCTTGGGCGTTTCTCGTAGCGGGCGGTGGGCGTGCTCCAGTCGCAGACCACACCGGCGGGCGTGTCTTCCAGCCAGCCGAGGCGTTTGCCGGGGAAGTAGCCGTAAATCATCGTCAACAACGGCATCATCAGGTGCCACTTGACGAACATTCGCCAGCGATGGGCAGGGGCGTAATCGCGCCAGTATGCGAACTGAGCACCTACGGTGACCAGGCGCCGAATAATCTGCCCGGAGGCTCCCAGCCCCGCTGCACAGCCTCCGAAGCTGTGACCGACGACGTCGATGGGCTGGCCGGGGAATTCCCGCTGAGCGCGCTTGAGCATCGCCTCAAAATCCAGCGCGCCCCAATCGGACCATGAGGCCTGAAGCCCTTTCAGCGATGCCGGACGCGACTCGCCGATGCCGCGGTAATCAAAAGTGATCACGTCGAAGCCGTTGGCAAACAGGTAATCGGCGAAACGCGAGTAATGACGGCAGCGGACGGAAGTGGCGGCGTTGATGATGACGACTGGGCGCGTTGAGTCCGATAGAGCCTGCCGCCAAGTGAATCCGCCAAGCATGAAGCCGTCTGCGGCGGTTTCCTTGAACGGCTCGCCGGGGGCGTAGGCTGGCAGCGGCAACTCCATTTGAGCGGAGGCCAACGAGGACATGTCCTGCAAATTCATCGGTTTTGACCTTTGCGGGTAGCTGCCAACAATAGTCTTCACGCACATGAACAATCCATCCATGATTATCTGGGGATCTGGTTGAACAACCGCTCCTCAAGCACTGCCCGTTCCCGATCCAGTTCGAGCAGGAAGCCCTGTAGTTGTTCGATCAGTGCTTGTTTAATATCGGTTTCTAGCATTCTGCCCGTATTGGGCAAGCCCAGAAACTCCAATACCACTGGGTCACGGATGAAGTCCCGAGGGTTGGCCTTCATTTGCTGAATGTTGGTGGCAGCTTCCTGTTTGACGGCGCAGCGGTCTCGACTCGCCAGCAGGCGCTCGTAGTAGAGCGTGTTGATCTGGCGTTCCAGGGCGCGACTTGACCAGTTCTGGAGCGCTGATTCGTTCATGTACCAGTGGCGAGCGTGGTCGTTGTCGACGCGCAGGAGCCTGCGGTAGTGAGTCCAGCTCAATTCGTGACGCAGTGCGTCACACATTGGGAATGCTTGGTAAAACAGCCGCATATAGCGAAGGTTGGAGGCGTCAAAGCCTTTCCCAAACTCAGCTGTCAGTACTTTCGCCAACGTCAACAATAGCTGCTTTCCATAACCCGCTCGCCGAGCCCCCTCCTGCTCGAACTCCACAATATGCCGCCCGATCTGCCAGCAGGTTTGCACCTGGACGGTATCGACCGCTCGTAACACCTTCTGCCGTGCCTGACGAATCAATTCGCCAAGATTGCCAAGCAGTGAGGCGAGTTGTGGATCTTGGGTGTTATCGGGTTTTAGTGCGCTCATGAGTCTTCCGCGGCTGGAGGAACAGGCAGAAGAGGATTGCAGGGGTGGGGTGTTCAACGATGCCGGGCGCGGCTGGTAAATCGGAAGGAAAGTCCGATTGGTTTTGCGGGATCACGCCGACGGCAATCAGCGCTTGAGGAATACAACGTGTAGTCCAATTCGCAGTGAACCCAAGTACTAATCAATCTAAAACTAGGACATTCAGCGAGAAATCTAAAAAGGAGTAACGATTGGGTTCTGCGGAGCCCGGGAGTCGCCAATATGAAATACCTCCATTCACTCCTGTTGCCCGTCGCCGCTGTCGGCGTATTGATGTTTCCCGTCATGCTGAGCGCTGCCAGCCTTGAGCCCATCAATAGCTCAGGTGTGCAAGTCCAGAGGCAAGAGCAAAACGGGATTACTTACCTGTCCGGCGGTATTGGCGAGGATGAGTCGAAGGCTATCGAGCAAACCACTGGATACAACCTGCACATGACCTTCTCTATCGGGCCGGAAAATAAATACGTTCCCGACGTAGATGTGCTCATTCAGAAAGCATCGGGGCAGACGGTACTGACGCTGAGCCAGGCTGGCCCGTTGGTTTACGTTCAGCTACCTCCCGGCAAGTACTCCGTTGTAGCGACCCGTAATGGTGAAGCGAAACATGACACAACGGATGTCGGAAGCGGCACCGCCCGCAATCTGGTTTTTCACTGGAATGTTGATGAGTAGTTGGGCGTTACTAAATCCCAGGCATAAAAAAACCCTGAATCTTGCGATTCAGGGTTTTCGGTATTTGGTGCCCAGAGACGGAATCGAACCGCCGACACGGGGATTTTCAATCCCCTGCTCTACCGACTGAGCTATCTGGGCAACGGGGCGCATTAAACGGGTTTTTCAGGGGGTCGTCAAGCAAGTTTTCAAAAAATATTTAATTATTACCGTCGCTTACGATCCGACCCCCGAGAAAGCGGGATTATTCAGCTGGCGGAACGTAGCCGTCGGCTTTGGCGTATTCCTCGCCGGAGAAGTACTTGTCCATCTCGCCCTGAAGATATTTGCGGTCTTCGGCGTTCATCATGTTCAGGCGTTTTTCGTTGATCAGCAGGGTCTGGTGTTTCTGCCAGTCGGCCCAGGCCTTGGCCGAGACATGGTCAAAAATGTCCTGACCTTTTGTACCCGGGAATGGAGCGCGTTCCAGGGCGGGCAATTCTTCTTTGTACTTGCGGCACATGATGGTGCGGGTCATGACGACTCTCCTGCGTTCAATACGGCGGCCGCGCGTTCGAGCAAGGTTTTGACCGGGGCGGCAAGGCCCAGGCGCGGCGGGGTGGCGAGGTTATACCAGAGCCAGTCGGCCTCGGCCACGTGATGGCCAGCCTCCTGAACCTGAACCAGCCAGGGTTCGATGGACAACTGAAAATGACTAAAGGTGTGCACCAGGCTCGGCAGCGCCTGTTGGCGGCCCAGTTCCAGCGAATGCTGCGAAGCCAGATGTTGCAGGTCGTCGAGGTCGTCGAGTTCCGGCAGGCTCCAGAGACCGCCCCACAAGCCCGTGGAAGGGCGACGGTAAAGCAAAATCGCGCCTTCGCCGTTGGCGAGCATCGGCATCAACGTACGCTTCTGTGGCACGGCTTTGCGCGGTTTGGGGATCGGGTAGCGGGTTTCGAGGCCGAGCATGTGCGCCTCGCAACCCTTTTCAAGCGGGCAAAGCAGGCAGCTCGGTTTGCTGCGTGTACAGAGCGTAGCGCCCAGATCCATCATCGCCTGGGTGTAAGCGTTGACCCGATCATGCGGCGTAAAGCGTTCAGCATTCGCCCACAGCTGTTTGGCGACCTTGGGCTCACCCGGATATCCCTCTTGCGCGGTAAACCGCGCCAGCACCCGTTTGACGTTGCCATCAAGGATCGGCGCCCGCAGACCCATGCTCAGGCTGGCGATGGCGCCCGCCGTGGACAGGCCGATACCCGGCAGATCAACAAGCTTTTCCACATCCCGCGGAAACTTGCCACCGTACTCGGCGACGACAATTTTCGCGGTTTTCTGCAGATTGCGTGCGCGGGTGTAGTAACCGAGCCCGGTCCACAGGTGCAGGACTTCGTCTTCCGGCGCGGCGGCCAGGGCTTCGACGGTCGGCAACGAGGCCATGAAGCGGTCGAAGTAGTTCAGCACGGTGCTGACCTGGGTTTGCTGCAACATGATTTCTGAAACCCACACCCGATACGGCGTGATGCCTTGTTGCCAGGGCAAGTCGTGACGGCCGTGGCGGTCGTACCAGTCCAGCACCGCCGTTGAAAACTGCTCGGCTCTCATCGCTTGAACAGCCCCTTTAAGGCGTTTTTCAACTCCGGGCTGACCTTGTCGCCAAGCTTCTCATCGATTTTTTCGCTGATCCGCTCGCCGGCCAGCTTGCTCGCGACCTGGCCCATGCGTTCGTTATCGAGGCGGCAAGCTTTGGCGCCTAGCTCCAGCGGGCCCCGGCAACGCAGCGGCCACTCGATGCCGACGAACCTCTCGCCGACCTGACAGGCCGGGTCCGGCATGTCGCTCTTGTCGCCTTCGACGATAATGCCCACGCGGTAATCCATGCCCAGCACCCGCAGATCGACGTCACCGTCGCCGTTGACGGTCATGCCCGGGATGCGCACTTTCAGGTCCGGGTTGCTGGCCACGCCGTTACGGAAGGTCAGGTTGCCCTTGAGCTCCTGGAACGGTGTGTCCTTGCCCCGTGGCTCGCCGGTGAGGGATTTACGGTTCAGGGTGGCGATGCCTTTGCACAGCTGTTGTTCGAGGTTGGCATTGAGCAGGACGCCGTCGTTGATGACGAAACTGGCGTTGCCGTTGAGGCTTTCGATCAGTGCTTTCTGGCTGTTGCCGCTGCCGGTCAGGTTGCTGTTAAGCGTCACCAGACCTTTGACCGGCGGATTTTTACCCTGGCTTTCGAGGATTTTTTCCACCGGCACTTTGCTGATCTGTGTCTGCATGTTCAGCGCGGGCACCTGTTGGCGCACGTCGAGCGTACCTTTGGCGTCGAAGTTGCCGTCGTACAACTCGCCGCGAAGGTTCTCCAGTGTCAGCAGACCGCCCTGGCCGGTGGCCTTGAGCGCCGCGTTCTGGATCGGCAGTTTATCCAGGGTCAACTGGCCGAAGGTGAGGTCAGCGTCCACGTCGAGTTTGCTCAGCCGTTCCACTGGCAACAGACGTTCGTTGCTCCACGCGTCTTTGGTCGGTGCTTGCGGCAGCGGTGTGCTGCCCGCGCCGGCCATGGCATCGGCTTCGGTGGTGGCGACTTCAGCCTGACGGACCTGCGTTGCGCTGCTGGCTTCGGCAGACTTTGGCGGCAGGTAACGGTCGACGTTGAAGGTGTCAGCCTTGAGGCTCGCCCGCAGCGATTGCTTGGCGAAGTCCTCGACGGCAATGCGGCCGGTGAAGGTGCTGTCGTCGATTTTCAGGTTGATGTTATCGAACGACAGGCTGGTAGGCGTTCCCGCAAGACGGCTGACCAGCTCGACTTTACTCAGGCTGCCTTCGGCCATTGCCGGGAGTTTCTGGCCGATGCTATCGATGAATTTCGCCAGATCAAACTGGGCGATCGACAGGCCGCCGTTGATTTGCGGAGTCTTGTCGAGGTCGTTGACCTTCAGTTCACCCAGCGCGCGCAATTGGTTGGCGGAGATTTTGATGCCGGTCCATTCGGCGACGTTCGCCGCTTTGTCCAGCAGCAACTGGCCCTGGGCGGCGAAGGTCATGGTCTTGCCTTGCAGCGGATCGCCGGCGACTTCACCGGAGAGTTTCATGTCTTCGAGTTTGTAGCGCTGCAGTGCGCGCTCGAAACGCAGTTCGCCGTTGAGCTCGGTACGCACGCGCAGGACCGGCTGGTTGGTGCCCAGGAACGCGGTGAGTTTGATCGGGATATTGGTGGAGTCATGCACCGGGCCGGTACTCAGCTGGATGCTTTCGGCGCTGAACTGCTTGCCGGTTTTCTCATCGCTGTATTCAACACGGGCGTTGTTGACGGTCAGGCTGTCGATGTCCAGGCGGATTGGCTGGGCCGGTTTTTCTGCTTGGGCGGTGGTTTCTGGCGTAGGGGCTTCGGTGGTGGCGGGTGGCGTGGCCGAGGTTGCTGGCGCCTTGCCGATGTCTTCCCAGTTGCCGTGGCCGTCCTCGTCACGGTTCAGGCGCAGGTTAAGGCCTTCGACGCGCACATCGCTCATCTGCACTTCACGGCGCAGCAGCGGCAACACGCGAACCGACAGACCGAGCATTTGCAAGTCGGCGAACGGTTCGGTGGGCTTGGCCAGAGTCGCGACACTGGCTTCGTGCAATTCCAGGCCCAGCCACGGGAACAGGCTCCAGCCGATATCGCCATTGAGCGTCAGCTCGATGTGGGCCTTGTCGCGGGCAATCTGGCGAATCTCGTCTTTATAGTCGTTGGGATCAAAGAGGTGGGTCAGGGCAAAGCCCAGCGCCACAATGATCAGCAACAGTCCGAGAAGTACCAGACCCAGGATTTTGCCGAACGCTTTCATGGGCGAGTCCTTGTAGTTAGTCGAATTCGAAATTTAGCCGGGGAGTATAGCGCTCCGCAGCGGACGACCGGTCAGCGATCACGTCGACAACACGTCCAGCGGCACTTTCAGTTTGGCCGCCAGCGCTTGTGCCTCCAGGTGCCCGGCAGGCGCCAGCAGACGCAAAATCGCGCCTGATTGCGACGCCATTTTCTGCGCTTCGTGCACCAGGCGCTCGGCCACGCCACGACGACGGGTAATTTTTCGTACGCATAGTTGGGACAGATGCCAGACATCCTGATGACGTTGCAGACGTGCTGCACCCAACAGGCGATCGTTGAAGCGGCCGGCAATCAGCGAACCCTCAAGCAGGCAGCCTTCGATCAACTGCACATCCCCGGCAAACGGCGCAAACAGCCAGTCCGGCGCATCGCGGTAGATCTTCTGTAGATCTTGCTGGTCCTGGTAAGTGGCTTCGTTCAGCGGCTCGACTATGATCGGCATGGCGGTTCCTTCGGTGGTACGAGAACAGACAACGTACAAAAGGTGATGTCACTTTGGTTTTTCTGTCACGTACAGATGGTAACCTCTGCCGGTTCGTCCGTCCTTCTGCGACTTGATGTCACACCAAAATGGAGCTTCACCCCGATAAAACAGTCGTGCGTGCGCATAAAGGCTGGGGGTGAAGAGTGGCAGGCGAACCCTACTAATAATTGGGGGATACACAATGACCACGAGCATCACGGCGGACGGCCTCACGGCTGACCAGCCGTCGTTCCTGTCCAAGGAACGCATCATCGCCAAGCCCGGTTTCAACCGTTGGCTGGTCCCACCGGCCGCCCTGGCCATCCACCTTTGCATCGGCATGGCCTACGGCTTCTCGGTGTTCTGGTTGCCACTGTCCAAAGCCCTGGGCGTGACCAAGGCAGCGGCTTGCGCGCCGGACATGAGCTTCATCTCGCAAGTCTTTTCGTCCCAATGCGACTGGCCGATCTCGATGCTCGGCTGGATCTACACCCTGTTCTTCATCTTCCTTGGCTGCTCGGCAGCGATCTGGGGTGGCTGGCTGGAACACGCCGGGCCACGCAAGGCCGGCGTTGTATCGGCACTGTGCTGGTGTGGCGGTCTGCTGATTTCAGCGCTGGGGGTCTATACCCACCAGATATGGCTGATGTGGATCGGCTCCGGGGTCATTGGCGGTATCGGCCTGGGCTTGGGCTACATCTCGCCGGTTTCTACTCTGATCAAATGGTTCCCGGACAAACGCGGCATGGCGACCGGCATGGCGATCATGGGTTTTGGCGGTGGCGCGATGGTCGGTGCTCCGCTGGCCGCAGCCCTGATGGGCCACTTCGCTTCGCCAACCAGCGTCGGCGTATGGCAGAGCTTTCTGGTGATGGCCGCGATCTACTTCGTGTTCATGATCGGTGGTGCACTGTCCTACCGTGTTCCGCCAACCGGCTGGAAGCCTGAAGGCTGGACCGCTCCGGCGAAAAAAGCTTCCAACGCGATGATCACCCACCGTCACGTCCACGTGAATGTGGCGTGGAAAACCCCGCAATTCCGTCTGGTGTGGCTGGTGCTGTGCCTGAACGTATCCGCCGGTATCGGCATCCTCGGCATGGCATCGCCGCTGTTGCAGGAAGTGTTCGCCGGTAAGTTGCTGGGCACTGACCTGACGTTCGGTCAGTTGGACGCTTCGCAACTGGCCTCAATCGCTGCGATCGCTGCCGGTTTCACCGGTTTGCTGAGCCTGTTCAACATTGGTGGCCGGTTCTTCTGGGCGTCGTTCTCCGACTACCTGGGTCGCAAAAACACCTACTTCGTGTTCTTCGCCCTGGGCTTTGCTCTGTACGCGTTGATTCCAAACCTCGGTCACTTGGGCAACGTTGCGCTGTTCGTGGCGGCCTTCTGCATCATCCTGTCGATGTACGGCGGTGGTTTTGCGACGGTCCCTGCGTATCTCGCGGACCTGTTCGGCACGCAAATGGTCGGCGCGATCCATGGTCGCCTGCTGACTGCCTGGGCGGCGGCGGGCGTGTTGGGTCCCGTGTTGGTGAACTACCTGCGTGAATATCAGCTGAGCATCGGCGTTGAACGTGCCGCGGCTTATGACATCACGCTGTACATCCTCTCGGGCCTGCTGGTGCTGGGTTTCCTGTGCAACCTGCTGGTGCGTCCGGTGGCTGACAAGTACTTCATGACCGACGCTGAACTGGCTGCCGAACAGGCGCTGGGCCATGACAAGGGTGCTGATAGCAGCACCGTATTGGAGTGGAAAGCGGATGCGGGCACCAAGCCGTTGGCGATTGCTGCATGGCTGGTGGTGGGTATTCCGTTGGCGTGGGGTGTTTGGGTGACCCTGCAGAAAACTGCAGTCCTCTTCCACTAAGTAAACGCAACACCCTGTGGGAGCGAGCAAGCTCGCTCCCACGTTTGATCTTCATAAACACGAATTTTTGTGCTCGTCCGCTTGTACTGACATGTATATCCCCGAAAACACGGGGTCCTGTCCGTCAGGGATATCACCTCTCGTGTTTCTGTTTCCGGCCCGCGCCCCTATAATGGTTGCCTTTTTCGCCCAATGATTTTGCGGAGCTGGTGATGGCCGAACGTAAGGCGTCAGTCGAGCGCGACACTCTGGAAACCCAGATCAAAGCCTCGATCAACCTGGATGGCACCGGAAAGGCCCGATTTGATATCGGTGTTCCTTTTCTTGAGCACATGCTGGACCAGATCGCCCGTCACGGGCTGATCGACATGGATATTGTCAGCAAGGGCGACCTGCATATCGACGACCACCACACGGTGGAAGACGTCGGTATCACCCTGGGTCAGGCCTTCGCCAAAGCCATCGGCGACAAGAAAGGCATCCGTCGCTACGGCCACGCCTACGTGCCGCTCGATGAAGCGCTGTCGCGCGTGGTGATCGACTTCTCCGGCCGTCCTGGCCTGCAGATGCATGTTCCCTATACCCGCGCCACCGTCGGCGGCTTCGACGTTGACCTGTTCCAGGAGTTCTTCCAGGGCTTCGTCAACCATGCACTCGTCAGCCTGCACATCGACAACCTGCGTGGCACCAACACCCACCACCAGATCGAAACCGTGTTCAAGGCTTTCGGCCGCGCCCTGCGCATGGCCGTAGAGCTGGATGACCGCATGGCCGGTCAGATGCCGTCGACCAAGGGCGTTCTGTAATGCAGACGGTCGCGGTTATCGATTACGGCATGGGCAACCTGCACTCGGTGGCCAAGGCCCTCGAGCACGTCGGTGCCGGCAAGGTCCTGATCACCAGCGATGCCGACGTGATTCGCGAAGCTGACCGGGTGGTATTTCCCGGCGTCGGCGCGATTCGCGATTGCATGGCGGAGATCCGTCGCCTTGGCTTCGATTCGCTGGTGCGTGAAGTCAGCCAGGACCGTCCGTTCCTTGGCATCTGCGTGGGCATGCAAGCCTTGCTCGACAGCAGTGAAGAGAACGACGGCGTCGACTGCATCGGCCTGTTTCCAGGCGCAGTGAAGTTCTTCGGAAAAGGCCTGCACGAAGATGGCGAGCACCTGAAAGTCCCGCACATGGGCTGGAACGAAGTGAAGCAGACGGTCACACACCCGCTGTGGCACAACATTCCGGACCTGTCGCGTTTCTATTTCGTGCACAGCTACTACATCGCTGCCGGCAACCCGCGGCAAGTGGTGGGTGGCGGTCACTACGGTGTCGACTTCGCCGCCGCGCTGGCCGATGGCTCGCGTTTCGCCGTGCAGTTCCACCCGGAAAAGAGCCATACCCATGGCCTGCAACTGTTGCAGAACTTCGCCGCGTGGGATGGTCGCTGGTAAATGGCCGTCAAGAAGGGCAAGCCGCCGATCCTGACCCTCACTCCTGAACAGGAGAGCGAGGCCAATCACAAGATCAAACGCTTCATGGAGGATCGCTTCGAACTGGACCTGGGTTCATTCGAGGCGGCTGAAATCCTTGAGCTGTTTACCCGTGAAATTGCTCCGCACTATTACAACAGGGCGATTTTCGATGTGCAGACGCACCTCAAAGAGAGGTTCGAAAGCATCGAAAGCGACCTGTGGGCGCTCGAGAAAAACTGATTTTCGAGTGAAGCTGAACAATCGAATTTGAAGGTTTGCCAGATGCTGATTATTCCCGCTATCGATCTTAAAGACGGTGCCTGTGTTCGTCTGCGCCAGGGCCGCATGGAAGATTCCACGGTGTTTTCCGATGACCCGGTGAGCATGGCTGCCAAGTGGGTGGAGGGCGGTTGCCGTCGTCTGCATCTGGTCGACTTGAACGGCGCTTTCGAAGGCCAGCCGGTCAACGGCGAAGTGGTCACCGCCATCGCCAAGCGCTACCCGAACCTGCCGATCCAGATCGGCGGCGGTATCCGTTCCCTGGAAACCATCGAACACTACGTGAAGGCCGGCGTGAGCTACGTGATCATCGGCACCAAAGCCGTGAAAGATCCGGCCTTCGTCGCTGAAGCCTGCCGCGCGTTCCCGGGCAAGGTTATAGTCGGTCTGGATGCCAAGGACGGTTTCGTCGCCACCGATGGCTGGGCTGAGATCAGCACCATTCAGGTGATCGACCTGGCCAAGCAATTCGAAGCTGATGGCGTGTCCGCGATCGTTTATACCGACATCGCCAAAGACGGCATGATGCAGGGCTGCAACGTACCGTTCACCGCTGCGTTGGCCGCTGCAACCAAGATCCCGGTGATCGCTTCCGGTGGCATCCACAACCTCGGTGACATCAAGTCGCTGCTCGACGCCAAGGCGCCAGGCATCATCGGCGCCATCACTGGCCGGGCGATCTACGAAGGCACTCTCGATGTCGCTGAAGCGCAAGCTTTCTGCGATTCGTACAAAGGCTGAGGACTGACCATGGCGCTGGCCAAACGCATCATCCCTTGCCTGGACGTGGATAACGGCCGGGTGGTCAAGGGCGTCAAGTTCGAGAACATCCGCGACGCCGGTGATCCGGTAGAAATCGCCCGTCGCTATGACGAGCAGGGTGCCGACGAGATTACCTTTCTCGACATCACCGCCAGCGTCGATGGCCGCGACACCACGCTGCATACCGTCGAGCGCATGGCCAGCCAGGTGTTCATTCCGCTGACCGTGGGCGGCGGCGTGCGTACCGTGCAGGACATTCGCAACTTGTTGAATGCTGGCGCGGACAAGGTCTCGATCAACACTGCGGCGGTGTTCAACCCGGAATTCGTTGGCGAAGCTGCTCAACATTTCGGTTCGCAGTGCATCGTCGTTGCCATCGACGCCAAGAAGGTTTCACTGCCGGGTGAAACCCCGCGCTGGGAGATTTTCACCCACGGCGGCCGCAAGCCGACCGGTCTCGACGCCGTTGAATGGGCGAAGAAAATGGAAGGCCTGGGTGCCGGTGAAATCCTGCTGACCAGCATGGACCAGGACGGCATGAAAAACGGCTTTGACCTCGGCGTTACTCGCGCCATCAGCGATGCCTTGGGGATTCCGGTGATCGCCTCCGGCGGCGTCGGCAACCTGCAACATTTGGCCGACGGCATTATCGAAGGCCACGCCAGCGCGGTGTTGGCGGCGAGTATTTTCCACTTCGGCGAATACACCGTGCAGGAAGCCAAGGCCTACATGGCTCATCGCGGCATCGTGATGCGCTAAACAAACCGATACAGGCCAGTGGACATCATGGCGGGCTCAAGGCACTCTTGGGTACGCCATGGATTCAGGTAGCCAGACATGCTTAGACGCCTTCTTTTCGCCCTCGCCAGCGCTTCTCTATTGCTCGTCAATGGGGTGCATGCCGCAGTAACTCCCGACACCGATCTGGTGTTGCTGACGGAAAACTTCCCGCCGTACAACATGGCGAAAAACGGCAAGAACTTCGCTCAGGGCGAGAACATCAACGGCATCGCCGTGGACATCGTCCGCGAGATGTTCAAGCGTGCCAACGTCACTTACAGCCTGACGCTACGCTTCCCTTGGGAACGAATCTACAAGATCGCCCTCGAGAAACCCGGTTACGGCGTGTTCGTGATGGCTCGGTTGCCGGACCGCGAGAATCTCTTCAAGTGGGTCGGCCCGATTGGCCCGGATGACTGGATCATGCTGGCCAAGGCTGACAGCAAGATCACCCTCGAGACGCTGGATCAGGCGCGCAAATACAAGATTGGTGCCTATAAGGGCGATGCGATTGCCGAGACGTTGGCCAAGCAGGGATTGAAGCCGATTGTCGTGCTGCGGGATCAGGACAACGCGAAGAAACTGGTCAACGGCCAGATCGACCTGTGGGCCACCGGCGACCCTGCCGGCCGTTACCTCGCGCGACAGGATGGCGTGACCGGCCTCAAGACCGTGATGCGATTCAACAGCGCTGAGTTGTACTTGGCGCTGAACAAGGACGTACCGGACGAAACCGTTGCTAAGCTGCAGGCTGCGCTGGATCAACTACGCAAAGAAGGCGTGGTGGACGACATCATGGCGCGGTATCTCTAGGTTTCACTGATCGTTCCCACGCTCTGCGTGGTAATGCCTCCCGTGACACTCAGCGTCACAGTGGACGCGGAGCGTCCATGGCTGCATTCCCACGCAGAGCATGGGAACGATCTTGTTCAGCGATAAATTCCATCCTTGCCATGTGCAGTCGTTGCGCGGTTCCCGCGCACGCTGATCATCAACTTGATATCGATCCAGTCAATTCCCTGAGCCTTGAGCTTGGGCAGCTCACGCTCCAACACCGCCAACGTCTGCGGGTATGGATGACCAATCATCACCGCCGAGCCCTGTTTGCGCGCCAGGTTGATCGCCGTCTGTAGCTGCGTGAAGATCGCCGCTTCAGTGCGCTCATCATCCAGAAACACATCCCGCGAAACACTCGCTAACCCGATTTTCTGCGCCTCGGCCGCCGCTACGGTTTGTGCGCTGGTGCGGCTGTCGACGAAGAATTTGTGCCGACGTTGCAGGTCCGCCATCAACCAGGTCATGGCGGCCGGCTGAGCCGTCATGCGGCTGCCCATGTGGTTGTTGATGCCAGCGGTGTAGGGCACGACCTTGAGTGCTGCGTTCAGACGCTTCTCGAGTTCTTCGATAGGCAAATCGGGGTGCCAGGCGAACGGGCCGGTGGCCGGGTCCATGGGCATGTGCAGGATGACGATCTTGCCGGCACGATGGGCCTCGCGGGCGAATTCGGTGGCGTGGGGTGTGTCGGGCATGATCGCCGTGGTGACGGGGCCGGGCAGGGCCAGCACGCGACGATCCCGGGGCAGGTTCTGCCCCAGGTCATCGATGATCAGACTTAGGTAGGCTTTTTGAGGCGCCGTCGCGACAGGCGCTGCATGAGCAACACCCGCCAGACAGCACAGCAAGCCGAGGATGAACCGCAGCTGCATCTCAGCGGCCGGAGGTGATGCTCAGCCCTTTGAGCAGGCTCAGCGCCTGGGCCAATTGGTAGTCGTCATCCTGCGGCATCGCCTTGGCTTTGCCGCTGGAGCTGGTCGGTTTGTCGGCGCCGCCGTTGCCATTGCCCAGGTGACCTTGCAGATCGGCTTCCTTAAAGTACTCGCCGTCCTGCTCGCTGGTGATCTTGGCCTTGCGCACTTCGATATCCGGGACGATGCCCTGAGCCTGGATCGAGCGACCATTCGGCGTGTAATACAGCGCCGTGGTGATTTTCAGTGCGCGTTCGTTGTTCAGCGGCAGGACGGTTTGTACCGAGCCTTTGCCGAAACTGGTGGTACCCATGACCACCGCGCGTTTTTGATCCTGCAAGGCACCGGCGACAATTTCCGACGCCGAGGCGCTGCCGCCGTTGATCAGTGCGACCATTGGCACGGCTTCGCTTTCGTCTTTGCCGGTGGCGGAGAAGCGCAGTTCGGAGTTGGCGATACGGCCCTTGGTGTAAACGATCAGGCCCTTGGTGATGAAGTGGTCGACCACTTCCACCGCCGCTTGCAGCACGCCGCCCGGGTTGTTCCGCAGGTCAAGAATGATACCTTTGAGCTTCTTGCCGTTGTCCTTGCGCAGCTTGGCCAGGGCTTTGGAGACTTCGTCACCGGTCTTGACCTGGAACTGGGTGATGCGGATGTAGCCGTAACCGGATTCCAGCAACTGGCTCTTCACGCTCTTCACTTGAATGATGGCGCGGGTCAGTGTCACGTCGAACGGTGTACCGCCGTCACGTACCAGGGTCAGGGTGATTTTCTGGCCGATCTTGCCGCGCATCTTGTCCACGGCTTCGGTCATGCTCTGGCCACGGGTCGGCTGGCCGTTGATCTTGACGATGAAGTCGCCGGCCTGAATGCCAGCCTTGGAGGCCGGGGTGTCATCAATCGGTGAAACGACCTTGATGAAACCGTCTTCAGCGCCGACTTCGATGCCCAGGCCGCCAAATTCGCCGCTGGTGCTTTCCTGCAATTCAGCGAAGTCTTCCGGGCCCAGGTAGGCGGAGTGTGGGTCGAGGTTGCTGAGCATGCCTTTGATGGCGTTTTCCAACAGGGTCTTGTCGTCCACCGGCTCGACATAGGCGGCTTTGA
The DNA here is from genome assembly GCF_054898005.1 of Pseudomonas sp. HLT2-19-2. NCBI lineage: Bacteria > Pseudomonadati > Pseudomonadota > Gammaproteobacteria > Pseudomonadales > Pseudomonadaceae > Pseudomonas > Pseudomonas sp. HLT2-19-2. The sequence goes on from NZ_CM142712.1 coordinate 587,792, forward strand.
TCCGGTCCATGACCTCGGCGAAGGTGCGCAGCTCTTCCAGCGGCAATGGCGCCTTGGTGGTCGCAGCAGTGCCCGCAGGCGCGACTGCCGGAGCAGGTTGAGCGGCGAACGCCAGAGGCGCGCCGATCACCAGGGCGATCGTCAGGGCCAGCGAGGTAAGGCGGGACAAATGCAGCATGTCGAACGAACTCCTGAAGTAGATGGCGTACTTATCCTTGCGCACGACACCATTGCGCCGGATCACTCGGGTGACCCTGCTGACGAATAGCGAAATACAGCGCTGGTGTGTCCTGCCCGCCACTGCTACCCACAGTGGAGATGGACTCACCGGCTTTTACAACGTCACCCGCAGACTTGAGCAGCGTCTGGTTGTGACCATAAAGACTCAAAAAACCGTTGCCATGGTCGAGAATCACCAGCAGCCCGGCGCCACGCAACCAGTCGGCGAACACCACGCGACCGCCATGCACGGCGTGCACCTGGCTGCCGGCGGAGGAGCTGATCATCACGCCGTCCCACTTGGTGCGGGCGTCATCGCCACGGGTTTCGCCAAAGCGTGCCAGCAGTCGACCATCAACGGGCCAAGGAAGTTTTCCCCGGCTTGACGCGAAAGGGCCACCAAAGGTCTCGCCTGAGCTTGATACCAGAGCGCCGGGCGTCGATTTAACAGGTTTGCGTGGGGCGTCAGTGGCGTCTGCGTCTGCGTCTGCTTCAGCCTGAGCCTCACGTAAACGCTTTTTTTCGGCTTCCTGCTGGGCGATCAGCGCTTTTTGCCGCGCTTCCTCTGCCTCACGGGCCTGACGGGCCAGGGTTTCTTCAATGGTTTTAAGGACTTTAGACAGGTCTGCCTGATCCTGCTCGCGGGCTGCCAGCTTCTGATCGCGGGCCTTCACGTCGTCGCTGAGCTTGGCCAGGACTTGCTGGCGCTCCTTGCGGACTTTGTCCAGTTCGTCGCGCTGGCTGTCGAGGCTGCTTTTCTGCACCAGCAATTGCGCCTGTTGCATGGCGATGTCTTTCTCGACATTGGCCAGTTGGCGCAGGGTTTCGTTGAAATTCTTCAGCTGCTCCAGGCGGGCTTGGCTCAGGTAGTCGTAATAGGTGAGGGTGCGGGCGAATTTTTCCGGGTTTTGCTGGTTGAGCAGCAGCTTCAGGTACTCCTGACGGCCGTTTTGATAAGCCGCGCGGGCCTGAATGGCGATCAGTCGCTGCTGTTCAATGCGCGCGCTCTGGAGTTTTTTTTTCTCGGTATCGAGTCGCTGCAGCTCGGATTCGCTTTTCTTCAGCTCTTTTTGCAGGGCTTCGACCTGCTTCTCAAGCTTGCCCATCTCGGTTTCGGTGCCTTTGAGGTCTTTTTGCACACCGGATTTTTCTTCCTGGAGCTTGCCCAGCAGTTTTTTCAGCTCGGCAATGTCCTGACGCGTGGCGTCCAACTGTTGTTGGGTTTGCGCGCGCTCGTCAGCAAAGGCCGGTTGGAGCAGGCATGTCAGAGCAAGGGCTATCAGGACGCGAAGCATAGAGGCGGGCGACACCAGGGAAAGGGACGGCCTAGTATGCCCGCCAAGCGATGCAAAAAAAACGCCTCAAAGGCAACTGCTTTGAGGCGTTCGTCATAAAAAGCCGTTTCGGGCTATTTATCGGGCGTTTTTGCCATCAGACCAATATCGAAGTGCCAGTCATTTCGGCAGGTTTCTCAAGCCCCATCAACATCAGCATGGTCGGGGCCACATCCGCCAGCACGCCGCCGTCGCGAACCTTGAATTCACGCTTGCCGACATAGATGAACGGTACCGGCTCGGTGGTGTGAGCGGTGTGAGCCTGGCCGGTGGACTCGTCGGCCATTTGCTCGACATTGCCGTGGTCGGCGGTGATCAGCGCTTCGCCGCCGACTTTTTCCAGCGCGTCGACGATGCGGCCGACACACAGGTCCAGGCATTCAACAGCTTTGACGGCGGCGTCGAACACGCCGCTGTGGCCAACCATGTCGCCGTTGGCGTAGTTGACCACGATCACGTCGTAACGCTGGTTTTCGATAGCGTCGACGATGCGGTCGGTGACTTCCGGGGCGCTCATCTCGGGCTGCAGGTCATAGGTGGCGACTTTCGGCGACGGGATCAGGATGCGCTCTTCGCCCGGGAACGGTTCTTCGCGACCGCCGGAGAAGAAGAAGGTCACGTGGGCATACTTCTCGGTCTCGGCGATGCGCAGCTGGGTCTTGCCGTTTTTCGCCAAGTAGTCGCCTAGTACGTTGTCCAGGCTGCCAGCAGCGAAGGCCGATGGCGCGGGAATGCTGGCGGCGTACTGGGTCAACATGACGAAGCCGGCCAGTTTTGGCTGGCGCGCACGTTCGAATTCCTTGAAATCGTCTTCAACGAAGACGCGGGTCAGTTCACGGGCGCGGTCGGCGCGGAAGTTCATGAACACCACGGCGTCGCCGTCTTCGACTTTCACCGGCTCACCGATGGAGGTTGCTTTAACGAATTCGTCGCTCTCGCCACGTTCGTACGCGGCTTGCAGGCCTTCCTGAGCGTTGGCGGCGTTGAATTCGCCGTTGCCATCGACAATCAGGTTGTAAGCCTGGGACACGCGGTCCCAACGGTTGTCGCGGTCCATGGCGAAGTACCGGCCGACAATGCTGGCGATCCTGCCTTTGCCGAGGGCCTGAAAGCTTGCGTCCAGCAGTTCGATCGACGACTGAGCGCTTTTCGGCGGGGTGTCGCGGCCGTCGAGGAAGGCGTGCAGGTAGATTTTTTCGGCGCCGCGCTTGAAAGCCAGTTCGGCCATGGCAACCAAGTGATCCTGGTGGCTGTGAACGCCGCCATCGGACAGCAGGCCCATGAAGTGCACAGCTTTACCGGCAGCGACGGCTTTATCCACAGCGGCACAGATAGTCGGGTTTTCGAAAAACTCGCCATCGCTGATCGATTTGGTCACGCGCGTGAAGTCTTGATACACCACGCGGCCAGCCCCGAGGTTCATGTGGCCGACTTCGGAGTTGCCCATCTGGCCTTCGGGCAGGCCGACGTCCATGCCGCTGCCCGAGATCAGGCCGTTCGGCACGTTGGCCCATAAACGGTCCAGCACGGGCTTCTTGGCCGCAAAGATGGCGTTGGATTCAGGGCTCTCACTGTGACCGAAGCCGTCGAGAATAATCAGGACCAAAGGTTTAGGCGTGGTAGTCATGGATTCCACTCGTGGCTGAAGTTAAAAGAGGGCGATGGAAAAGGGAGTGGCAGTTTAAAGGCAAGTTCAATCCACGTCACCGCCGGACGGGGTTTGGCCCACCATAGTGGCTGTGTATACTGGCCGACATTTTAACGCCCTGGAACCTCCTTCGATGGTTGATCACCTGATTGCATTTGCCACTACCCACTATCTGCTCGTCGGCATCTTCGCCGTTCTGCTGGCTCTGCTGATCGCCCATGAGATGAAGGGCGGCGGCCGTAGCCTGAGCACCGGCGAACTGACCGGGCTGGTCAACAAGGACGCAGGCGTGGTGATCGACATTCGTCCGACCAAGGATTTCGCCGCCGGTCACATTGTTGGCGCGGTGAACATTCCTCACGACAAACTGACCGCTCGCGTCGGCGAACTGGAAAAGCACAAGGCCAAGACCATCATCCTGGTCGATGCCATGGGCCAGACTGCCGGCACTCATGCCCGCGAACTGATGAAATCCGGCTTCATCGCCGCCAAGCTCTCCGGCGGCATTTCCAGCTGGAAGGGTGACAACCTGCCGCTGGTGAAGTGATATGAGCAACGTCGTCGTCTATTCCAGCGATTACTGCCCTTACTGCTCGCGAGCCAAGTACCTGCTCGAGAACAAAGGCGTAGCCTTCGAAGAGATCAAGGTCGATGGCAAGCCGCAGGTGCGTGCCGCCATGGCCCAGAAGGCCGGACGTACGTCCGTGCCGCAGATCTGGATCGGCGAGCGCCACATTGGTGGCTGTGATGATTTGTTTGCCCTGGAGCGCGCCGGCAAGCTCGACGCCATGCTCAAGGCTTGAATGCCTTCCCTGTAAGACCCCTAGATCAGAAAGGATCTGAGATGACTGACCAACAGAACACTGCAGCTAGCGAAGAAGAAACCGCACCGCAATTCTCCTTGCAGCGCATCTACGTACGTGACTTGTCCTTCGAAGCCCCGAAAAGCCCGGCGATCTTCCGTCAGCAGTGGGAACCAAGCGTCGGTCTGGATCTGAACACCCGTCAAAAGGCACTGGAAGGCGATTTCCACGAAGTCGTACTGACCCTGTCCGTCACCGTGAAGAACGGCGACGAAGTGGCGTTCATTGCTGAAGTGCAACAGGCCGGGATCTTCCTGATCAAGAACCTCGATGACGCTTCAATGAGCCACACCCTCGGCGCGTTCTGCCCGAACATCCTGTTCCCGTACGCTCGCGAAACCCTGGACAGCCTGGTCACCCGCGGTTCGTTCCCGGCCCTGATGCTGGCTCCGGTGAACTTCGACGCGCTGTACGCACAGGAACTGCAACGCATGCAGACTGCGGGCGAGACTACGACCGTTCAATAAGCGTTCTATGCAGTAACGAAAAAAGCGCCGTAACAGGCGCTTTTTTCATGGGCCAAGCAACGCTTACTTGAAGCCGAGCTGGCGCCAGCCTTCATACACGGCGACGGCGACAGTATTCGACAGGTTCAGGCTGCGGCAGCCTTCACGCATCGGCAGGCGCAGGCGCTGTTCACCGGGCAGCGCATCGAGTACTTCTGCCGGCAAACCACGGCTTTCCGGGCCGAACAGGAACGCATCACCCTCGGCGAAGCTGGCATCGTGGAACGGCCGCGAGCCCTTGGTGGTGAAGGCGAACAACCGAGGATGGCCGAGGCTTTCCAGACAGCTGGCGAGGTCTGCGTGGCGCTGCAGGGTGGCATACTCGTGGTAATCGAGGCCGGCCCGGCGCAGACGCTTGTCGTCCATCTCGAAGCCCAGCGGTTCGATCAAATGCAGGTGGCAGCCACTGTTGGCGCACAGCCTGATAACGTTGCCGGTATTCGGCGGAATTTCTGGTTGGAAAAGGATGACGTGAAACATGCACGGCTCCGAAGGTAAAGATGAGCAGCATTCTACGCCGCAAGCTGATCCGCGTTCGAAACTATTCCCGCGAGTGATGGCTTCGCTGGCGATTGTCGGTGTGATGGTGGGGCTGATGATCGGTCGCCTGACCACCCCCGACCCCAGCGAATTGCAGCAAGTGGAGGTGACGAACGATGGGCTGGTGGTGTGGTTCAACAACGAACCGAAGACCCATGGCGAGTTCGTCGACGGTAGCCTTGCGCTGCTGTTTGAAGCTGAAGGCAAGGCGCAGAAAGGTCAGCTCAAAATCAACGACAAGAGCGTGAACTGGCGAGTACGTTTGAGTGATGGGGGGTTGTTGCTGACGGTGGTGGCGGCCCGGCCACTGCAGGGCGATTGGATCGGTAGCGAGGTCGATGACCGCTGGCGGCTGGAGATCCATCTCCGAGAGCAATAAAAGAGGGAATCCCCGGCCTGCCTGTACCAAGGTTCCCGAAACTGGGTAGTGAATCGAATCACTGAATGGACTAATGCAGGGGGCGTGCCAGGTTTTCACGAATCGAAACAGAAAGCCGCTTTGAAGCGCTGAAAGCCCCGTGATTCGGGGCTTTCGTGTTTTTTCGATAGGGTTCGACTGCGAACGCGGGCGGGATTCTGGATCGATTGCTGTGCGCGATTGCGGTTCACGGTGCATTCAGGCGGTGCACGCAGGGGGCGATGATCGTTAAAAGTTAACCCTCATCCCCCTCATCATCATCCCCACCATCAACCTTCATCCCCAATTCCTTGATCTTGCGCGTCAGGGTATTACGCCCCCAGCCCAGCAAAACGGCGGCATCGCGGCGGCGGCCGGCGGTGTGTTTGAGGGCGGTCTCGATCATGATCCGCTCGAAGGCCGGCACGGCGCTGTCAAGCAGGTTCGACTGGCCACGGGCCAGCGCCTGATCAGCCCACTGGCGCAGCGCTTGCTCCCAGTTGGTCACCGGTGCTGAATCCTGCGGCAGGTTGAGCAGCTCTGGCGGCAGGTCGCTGATGTGCACTTCGCGACCCGAAGCCATCACCGTGATCCAGCGGCAGGTGTTCTCCAGCTGGCGCACGTTGCCGCCCCACGGCAGGTTCTTCAGGTATTCCTCGGTTTCGCTTTTCAGCAGCTTCGGTTCCACCGCCAGTTCTTGCGCGGCGCGGCTGAGGAAGTGCTTGGCCAGGGTCGGGATGTCTTCGCGACGGTCCGACAGGCGTGGAATATGGATGCGGATGACGTTGAGGCGGTGGAACAAGTCCTCACGGAATTTCCCGGCGTGCACCAGGGTTTCCAGATTCTGGTGAGTCGCGGCGATGATTCGCACATCGACCTTCACCGGCACATGGCCGCCGACGCGGTAGAACTCGCCGTCGGCCAAAACCCGCAGCAAACGAGTTTGGGTGTCTGCCGGCATGTCGCCGATTTCATCGAGGAACAGCGTGCCGCCGTCAGCCTGTTCAAAGCGCCCGCGACGCAGGTTGGCCGCGCCGGTGAACGCGCCTTTCTCATGGCCGAACAGCTCGGATTCCATCAGGTCTTTCGGGATCGCCGCCATGTTCAGCGCAATGAACGGCGAAGCCGCGCGCGGGCTGTGACGGTGCAGCGCGTGGGCCACCAGTTCTTTGCCGGTCCCGGATTCGCCGTTGATCAGCACGGTGATGTTGGAGTGGCTCAAGCGCCCGATGGCGCGAAACACTTCCTGCATCGCCGGCGCTTCACCGATGATTTCCGGGGTGCGGGTCAGGGCAACCGGGACTTCCAGGCCTTGCTGTTCCTGAGCGTGCTGGTTGGCGCGCTTGACCAAAGAAACTGCTTCATCAACGTCGAACGGCTTGGGCAGGTATTCAAACGCGCCGCCCTGATAGGACGCGACAGCGCTGTCCAGATCGGAGTGAGCGGTCATGATGATGACCGGCAGCCGTGGGTGTTGTTCGCGAATCCGCGCCAGAAGGTCCAGACCGCTGGCACCCGGCATGCGGATGTCGGAGATGATCACGTCCGGTTGCTGGCGCGCCAGGCGGCTCATCACGCCATCGGCGCTGTCGAAGCTTTGCGTGGTCATGCCTTCTTGCTGCAAGGCTTTTTCCAGGACCCAACGGATAGAACGGTCGTCATCGACGATCCACACGGTTTCACTACGGCTCATGTCGATGTGGCTCCTTGTTCCAGGGGCAGAAAGATCGAGAAAGTGGTGTGGCCTGGGTGGCTGTCACATTCGATCAGGCCCTGGTGCTGGCTGATGATGTTCTGGGTTATGGCCAGGCCCAGCCCGGTACCGTCCGGACGGCCGCTGACCATGGGAAAGAAGATGGTTTCCTGCAACTCCGCGGGAATGCCCGGGCCGTTGTCGATGATTTCGATTTTGGTCACCAGGCGATGACGCACGTGGCCGATGGTGAACTGGCGCATGGCGCGGGTACGCAGGCTGATGCGGCCAAGGCGCAGCTCGTTCTGGCTGCTGATGGCCTGCATCGCATTGCGCACAATGTTCAGCACGGCCTGAATCATTTGTTCGCGGTCAATCAACACGTCGGGAATGCTGGGGTCGTAGTCGCGTACCAAAGTAATGCAGCCCTGACTTTCGGCTTCCACCAGGTGACAGACGCGTTCGAGCACTTCGTGGACGTTGCACATCGCCAGCGACGGCAGTTTGTTGGAACCGAGCATGCGATCGACCAGGTTGCGCAGGCGATCAGCTTCTTCAATGATCACGTTGGTGTAGTCGCGCAGGCTTTCTTCCGGCAGCTCGCGAGCCAGCAACTGCGCCGCGCCGCGTATCCCGCCGAGAGGATTCTTGATTTCGTGAGCGAGGCCGCGCACCAGCATCTTGCTGGTTTCCTGCTTCGACAGCTGCGCTTCTTCCTTGGTGATGCGCAGCAAGCGGTCACGAGGGTGGACTTCCAACAGCAGCATGGTGGCGCCGTTGGCGAGGATCGGCGTGACCGCGTAGTCGACGGTCAGGGTCTGGCCGGTAAGCGCGGTGAGCATCGCTTCGCGCTTGGTGAACGGGTGCGCCTGCTCGACCGCCTGGCGCAGGGAATTCAGCGCCTCGGTGGATTCGGTGAACAACTCGCTGATGAACTGCCCATGGCTACGCTGACCACTGATGGCCAGGAGCATCTCCGCTGCCGGGTTCATGTACTCGAGGCGCAGTTCGGCGTCGAGCAGAATGGTAGCGGTGGTCAGGTTGTCGAGTAGCAAGCGGTGTAGTGCGTCGCTAATGGTCATCAGGACCTCTTTTGGAGCGGAGCATGCGCAAGAATCAAGCGCTGATACGAGGAAAATGCAAAAACCAAACCAAGGCTCCGAAAAGAAGCGTTTAAGGCCTGAAACGGGCGTTTGACGCTCGTTTGCGTGGCGTTCTGCCGGCTTTGGCGGGTACTTTCGAACCAAAATGGGTTGGGATGTGGGTACAGTGCAGTTTATTGCACCAATATAGTGCGCAAAGCCGAACGGCGTTAGAAGAAACGCAAGAAGGGATTTTTTGGCTCGATGGGTTTGTCTTTGAGCGGGCATTCTGGCCGTTGGCCGTAATCCGGGAGGGCGCAGGGTTTGACCTGGCGCTTCTGTGCGAGGGAGATGCGCAGCATGTGGAACGGCTGGTTGGCTGTGCGCTCAACGATGCGGCCCTGCTCGTCGAGGATTTCCACAGAGAGGTTATGGCTGCCGCGATCGATGTTGCTCAGGGCGAATACCGGGCTTGGGGCGGGCTCTGCGGTGGGTTGGCCGTCGAGTAGCAATCGGTAGCGATGGCCCCGTTGCAGGCCGGGCTCACTGGTGACACTGACGATTAGTTCTCCGGCGCTGCTGCGGACAGTGGCGTCTGGCTCCGGCACCAGTACGCGGAGCATGTCGTAGTGGAAAAGCGGTTTGGCTTCGGTTTTCTTTGGGGCTGTCATCGGCGCAGCACCGGTGGGGTTGGCGGACATGCGATTACTCGTCGCCAGCGGCACGCGCTTGGCGTTGCTGGCGCCTGGCTGGTCGGTGTAGACCCGATTGCCCTGGGCGTCGACGTAGGTGAAAACTTCGGCGGTCACCGGCAGGGCGATCAAGCAGGCGATCAGCAGCCACACCCTCACGGCTTATGCACCCGTTGTACGGTGAACGTCACGGTGGGGCTTTGCTGCACCAGGTTTTCCCCATCGATCACCTGCACTGCGAGGCTGTGTTCGCCGCGATCGGCGTTCACCAGTTGCAGGATCGGAACGTTGCTCGGTTGGCCGTAGGGCTGATCATCCAGCAACAACCTCAATAGATGCGGCCCTTGCAGGCGTGGCTTCATCAAAACGCTGACGGTGAAAGTGCCGTTGTTGGCGCGCAACGCCTCCTCGTTGGGCAGGCCGGTCAGTTCCAGTACCTCGTAGGCGCCACGAGGTTGCTCACGGCCGTTGGCTTCGGCAGATGGTGCAGGTTCGCCCGGCGGCTGGCTTTCGGCTCTGTTGAGCGGAGGCAATTCGACCGGTTGAGCTTTAACGCCGTCGGGCGGTTGATTGCTGTAGGCAGTGTTGCCGTCGGCGTCGGTGTACTTATAGATCTGCGCTGCGGCGGGCAGGGCGATCAGCAGCAAGATGAATAGAAAACCACGACCCATAAAATCGACCAGAAACGAACGCGTTGGATTGCAGCATAGGCGAGTGGTGCCGGTTAGCCCAAGTTGTAAACATTTGGGCATGAACTGCCAAAATCCCTCAAACACCACAAAACCCTGTGGGAGCGGGCTTGCTCGCGAATGCGGTGTATCAGTCAGCATTTATGTAACTGACACACCACATTCGCGAGCAAGCCCGCTCCCACATTGGATTTTTGTCAGCCATAGAATCGCAGCCACAAAAAAGGCCTCCCGAAGGAGGCCTCTTTTTGTCACGCCGCGTGCCGCAGCGCTACCGGATCAGCAGCTGTAGTACAGCTCGTATTCCAGTGGGTGTACGAAGGTACGTACTTTGATTTCTTCTTCGCTTTTCAGAGCGATGTAAGCGTCGATGAAGTCATCGCTGAAAACGCCGCCTTTGGTCAGGAACGCACGACCTTTGTCCAGTTCTTCCAGGGCTTCTTTCAGGCTGCCGCAAACTTGTGGGATCTCTTTCGCCTCTTCAGGCGGCAGGTCATACAGGTTTTTGTCAGCAGCATCGCCAGGGTGGATCTTGTTCTGGATACCATCCAGGCCGGCCATTACCAGGGCAGCGAAGGCCAGGTACGGGTTGGCTGCTGGATCCGGGAAGCGAGCTTCGATACGGCGAGCGCGAGGGCTGGACACGTAAGGAATACGGATCGAAGCGGAACGGTTACGAGCCGAGTAGGCCAGCATTACCGGTGCTTCGAAACCTGGGACCAGACGCTTGTAGGAGTTGGTCGACGGGTTGGTGAAGCCGTTCAGGGCCTTACCGTGCTTGATGATGCCGCCGATGAAGTACAGGGCGGTGTCGGACAGGCCGGCATAGCCTTCGCCAGCGAAGGTGTTCTTGCCATCTTTGGCGATGGACAGGTGAACGTGCATACCCGAGCCGTTGTCGCCGTACAGAGGCTTAGGCATGAAGGTTGCGGTGCGGCCATAAGCGACAGCCACGTTGTGTACGCAGTACTTCAGGGTCTGAACTTCGTCAGCCTTGGCTACCAGGGTGTTGAACTTCACACCGATTTCGTTCTGACCGGCAGTCGCCACTTCGTGGTGGTGAACTTCGATGACCAGGCCCATTTCTTCCATGGCGTTGCACATGGAGGTACGGATTTCGTGGTCGTGGTCGAACGGTGGAACCGGGAAGTAACCACCTTTGATGCCTGGGCGGTGGCCATGGTTGCCGCCTTCGATGTCTTGGTCGGACATCCACGAACCTTGTTCGGAGAAGATTTTGAACATCGAGCCGGAAATGTCGGACTTGAACTTCACCTGATCGAAGATGAAGAACTCAGGCTCTGGACCCACAAATACGGTGTCACCGATACCGGTCGACTTCAGGTATTCCTCGGCACGCTTGGCGATCGCGCGTGGGTCGCGATCGTAGCCTTGCATGGTCGAAGGCTCGATTACGTCGCAAACGATGATCAGCGTTGGATCTTCGGTGAACGGGTCGAGAACGGCAGTGCTGTCGTCCGGCAGCAGGATCATGTCGGAGGCTTCGATGCCTTTCCAGCCGGCGATGGAGGAACCGTCGAACATTTTGCCTTCTTCAAAGAAAGCGTCATCCAGCGCGTCGCGAGCCGGCATGGTCACGTGGTGCTGAGTGCCTTTGGTGTCCGTGAAGCGCAGATCAATCCATTTGACGTCATGATCTTTGATGAGTTGAACCGACTTCGACATAGTGTCCTCCGGGTGGCTTCGGGCTTAAGTAGTGGATGCCCTTGGAATGTGGGTGATGCCGGCGCGAATACTCTGCCAAGGCAACCTGCCTCACAAGGGAGCAAATTGCATGCCAGTGCCCCACCATGGGTTTTCTGCCCCAATATCACGCTTATAAAGGAACAAAGCAGCATAGAGCTGGAAATCGCGCCCCGTAATGTAGCGTTAAATTCAACAAATGACCTGTTTTGGTGCGCGCGAAACCTTCTGCACATTAACTGGTTAAACCTTGAGCAATTTCCGCTATAATCCGCGCCCCCCTTTTTCGGCTGGCCCAGCGCGCGCTGTTTTCATGAAACTAATCGTAAAAGTCTTCCCCGAGATCACCATCAAGAGCCGCCCGGTACGGATGCGTTTCATCCGCCAGTTGGCCAAAAACATCCGTACCGTGCTCCGCGATCTGGACCCGGCTGTGGTGGTGAATGGTGTGTGGGACAATCTCGAGCTGGAAACCCGCGTCAGCGAGCCCAAAGCCCTGAAGGAGATGACCGAGCGCCTGAGTTGCATGCCAGGCATCGCGCATTTCCTGCAGGTCGACGAATACCCGCTGGGCGACTTCGACGACATCGTCGCCAAGTGCAAGCAGCACTTCGGTGATGCGTTGGCCGGGAAGATCTTTTCGGTGCGCTGCAAGCGTGCCGGCAAGCACGAATTCAGCTCGATGGATGTCGAGAAATACGTCGGCAGCCAACTGCGTCGTCAGTGCGGCGCCGCCGGAATTTCGCTGAAAGAGCCCGAAATCGAAGTTCGTATCGAGATTCGCGACAAACGGTTGTTTGTGATCCACAGCCAGCACAACAGCATCGGCGGTTATCCGCTGGGTGCCCTGGAACAGACACTTGTGCTGATGTCCGGCGGTTTCGATTCCACCGTCGCCGCTTACCAGATCATGCGCCGCGGGCTGATGAGCCATTTTTGCTTCTTCAATCTGGGCGGGCGGGCCCATGAACTGGGCGTTATGGAAGTCGCGCACTTCATCTGGAAGAAGTACGGCAGCTCCCAACGCGTGTTATTTGTGAGTGTGCCGTTCGAGGAAGTACTGGGAGAAATTCTCGGTAAAGTCGATAACAGTCATATGGGTGTAGTTTTGAAGCGTATGATGTTGCGCGCTGCTTCCCGTATTGCCGATCGGCTGGACATTGATGCGCTGGTCACCGGCGAAGCGATTTCCCAAGTGTCGAGCCAGACGCTGCCGAACCTGTCCGTGATCGACTGCGTGACCGACAAGCTGGTCTTGCGTCCGCTGATCGCCAGTCACAAGCAGGACATCATCGACCTGGCCAACGAAATCGGTACTGCCGACTTCGCCAAGCACATGCCGGAATACTGCGGGGTCATCTCGGTGAACCCCAAGACACACGCCAAGCGTCCGCGCGTGGAGTACGAAGAACAACAGTTCGACATGGCAGTACTTGAGCGTGCGCTCGAGAACGCCAAGCTGGTGCCGATCGATCGCGTGATCGACGAATTGGGCCAGGATGTGCAGATTGAAGAAGTCAGCGAAGCGCTGGCCGGTCAGATCGTCATCGACATCCGTCACCCGGATGCCGCTGAAGATGACCCGATGGACTTGGCTGGCATCGAGGTACAAGCGATGCCGTTTTATGCATTGAACGCTCGTTTCAAGGAACTGGACCCTACTCGCCAGTACCTGCTGTATTGCGACAAAGGCGTGATGAGTCGCCTGCATGCCCACCATTTGCTCAGTGAGGGGCATGCCAATGTGCGCGTTTATCGACCGAGCTAAGAGCCCGGGGCTGTTTGCCTGTGGCCTGCGTCACCGGCCCCCCGACGCCGCCGTCAAGCTGTAACGGCAAGGCCTGACTCTACTGTTAATCGCTGCCAAGACTTGTCAGCACACCGAATCCTCTGATCGAGATACACAAGTGATCGAAAATCTACGCAACATCGCCATCATTGCTCACGTTGACCATGGTAAAACCACCCTGGTAGACAAACTCTTGCGTCAATCCGGCACCCTGGAGCGCAACGAGCTCAACGACGAGCGCGTGATGGACTCCAACGACCAGGAGAAAGAGCGCGGTATTACCATTCTGGCGAAAAACACCGCCATCAACTGGAACGGCTACCACATCAACATCGTGGACACCCCGGGCCACGCCGACTTCGGCGGCGAAGTTGAACGCGTAATGTCGATGGTTGACTCCGTTCTGCTGCTGGTTGACGCTCAAGACGGCCCTATGCCGCAAACCCGTTTTGTGACCAAGAAGGCTTTCGAAGCCGGCCTGCGTCCGATCGTGGTGATCAACAAGGTTGACCGTCCAGGCGCACGTCCGGACTGGGTTCTGGACCAGATCTTCGACCTGTTCGACAACCTCGGTGCTACCGAAGAACAGCTGGACTTCAAAGTCGTCTACGCCTCGGCACTGAACGGCATTGCCGGTCTGGAACACACCGCCATGGCGGAAGACATGACCCCGCTGTACCAGGCCATCGTTGACCACGTCCCTGCTCCACAGGTTGACCGTGACGGTCCGTTCCAGATGCAAATCTCGGCACTGGACTACAACAGCTTCCTGGGTGTGATCGGCGTTGGCCGTATCGCTCGTGGTCGCGTCAAGCCGAACACTCAAGTTGTGGCTATCGACATTGACGGCAAGAAGCGTAACGGTCGTATCCTGAAGTTGATGGGTCACCACGGTCTGCACCGTATCGACGTTGAAGAAGCAGCTGCCGGCGACATCGTCTGCATCAGCGGCTTCGACCAGTTGTTCATCTCCGACACTCTGTGCGACCCACTGAATGTTGAAGCGATGAAGCCGCTGACCGTTGACGAACCAACCGTTTCCATGACCTTCCAGGTAAACGACTCACCTTTCTGCGGTAAAGAAGGCAAGTTCGTCACCAGCCGTAACATCAAGGAACGTCTGGACAAGGAACTGCTGTTCAACGTTGCTCTGCGCGTTGAAGAAGGCGACACCGCCGACAAGTTCAAAGTCTCCGGCCGTGGTGAGCTGCACCTCTCGGTACTGATCGAAACCATGCGTCGCGAAGGCTTCGAAATGGGTGTTGGTCGTCCGGAAGTGATCATCCGCATGGTTGACGGCGTCAAGCACGAACCGTACGAAAACGTGACCATCGACCTGCCGGAAGTATCCCAGGGCGCGATCATGGAACAGATCGGTATCCGTAAAGGCGACCTGACCAACATGGTTCCGGATGGCAAGGGCCGTGTGCGCCTTGAGTACAACATCCCGGCTCGTGGCTTGATCGGTTTCCGTAACGAGTTCCTGACCCTGACCTCCGGTGCAGGCATCCTGACCTCGATCTTCGACCGTTACGACGTGATGAAGTCCGGCGACATGTCCGGCCGTCAGAACGGCGTGCTGGTTTCGGTGGCTACCGGTAAGGCGCTGACTTACTCGCTGGAAACCTTGCAAGCTCGCGGCAAATTGTTCCTGGGTCACGGTGAAGACGTGTACGAAGGTCAAATCGTCGGCATCAACAGCCGCGACAACGACCTGGGCGTCAACCCAACCAAAGGCAAGAAGCTCGACAACATGCGTGCTTCGGGTAAAGACGAAACCATCGCTCTGGTTCCGCCTATCCGCTTCACCCTGGAACAAGCTCTTGAGTTCGTGCAAGAAGACGAACTGTGCGAAGTCACTCCTAAGTCCATCCGTCTTCGCAAGAAGATCCTGGGCGAAAGCGAGCGTACCCGCGCTGCCAAGAAAGCCGGTAACTGAGTTTCGACTTAGTTAGCAGCTAAAAAAACGCCCCCGACCGCAAGGTCGGGGGCGTTTTTGTTTGTCTGGGGGTTGTGCGGTGTTTGTTCCGGCCCCTTCGCGGGCAAGCCTCGCTCCTACGGGTTTTGCACCCGTCATAAGAACGGCGCATGACCTGTAGGAGCGAGGCTTGCCCGCGATCTATCCGGCAGCGAGATTCTGGATCAGAACTTCTCGAGGGTCCGACGGCTCTCGCTGGTCTCACGCGCCACTTCTTTAGGCTTGTAAGCGCAATACCCCGGCCGAGGCCCGATTTTCGGATGGTTGCGGCAAGTATCCGGGCGCTTTTCATAAATAGTGCACAGACGGCTCTTACGATCCAGGTACAGGCAATCGTTGTTGCTCATGCGCTGGAGGGTGAAGATCTCGGACTTCTGGTTGTAACGCTCGACGATCCCTTCCTTCTGCAAACGCTTGGCGATGTTCTTCGGCGGCTCGCCGCGCTCGAATTCATCGACGATGCCGATACGGATCAGATCCTTGATCTTGACCTCGACCGGCAGGGTGCAGCAGCTGGAAACGCACGAACCGCACATCGGGGCGGAGTACTTGGCCCAGGTGTCGAGGCGGTCGATCTCCGCGGCGGCGATCAGGTTGGACTTCATCATCGGTTGTTACCAGCGTGCATCAGGGCGCGCGATCATACCGGGACTGGTGGATTTTTGAACAACCTTTCGCCAGATTTTTTCGTAAACCGCCCCAAAACACCTGAAACCCGGCACGGCCCCTGCATTCTTTCCGGTGCGCGACAAGGTAATGTCGATCTATCTCACACTAACGGGAAAAACTGCCGAACCAGAGTTCCAACGGCCTGTCAGACCGTCTAGGCTCAACAACTCCACGCTCGCTCGAGGTCCTACGATGACTCAAGAACCACTTGTTCGCGAAGCAGAGGTGGCCGCATTCCGCGACGCCGTCTTGACCAAACTCACCTACGCGGTGGGCAAAGACCCGGATCACGCCTTCGACCACGACTGGTTCGAAGCCATTGCCCTGGCGGCGCGCGATCACATGGTCGAGCACTGGATGGACCACACCCGGCAGATCTACCGCAAAGGTCAAAAGCGGGTTTACTACCTCTCCCTCGAATTTCTTATCGGCCGTCTGCTCTACGACAGCTTGAGCAACCTCGGCCTGCTTGACGTGGCCCGCGAAGCGCTGACTGAGCTCGGCGTCGACCTTGAACGCATCCGCCTGCTGGAACCCGACGCAGCGCTGGGCAACGGCGGCCTCGGTCGTCTTGCCGCGTGCTTCATGGAAAGCATGTCGACACTCGGCATTGCCGGCCACGGTTACGGCATTCGTTACGAACACGGCTTATTCCGCCAGGCCATCGTCGATGGCTGGCAGCAGGAACAGACCGAACACTGGCTGGATTTCGGCAACCCTTGGGAGTTCGAACGGCCAGAGGTCGTTTACCCGATCGGTTTCGGTGGCAGTGTCGAAACGGTCACCGACGAAGCCGGCAAGTCCAGGCAAGTCTGGACGCCAGCGGAAACCGTTCGCGCGATTGCTTATGACACACCGGTCGTCGGCTGGCGCGGGGCGAGCGTCAACACGCTGCGCTTGTGGCGCGCCCGGGCCATGGAAGATTTGCACCTGGAACGCTTCAACGCCGGTGACCACCTGGGCGCCGTGGCAGAAGTCGCCCGGGCCGAAAGTATTTCCCGGGTGCTCTACCCGGCAGACAGCACCGAAGCGGGCCAGGAACTGCGCCTGCGTCAGGAGTATTTCTTCGTTGCCGCGTCCTTGCAGGACTTGTTGCGCCGTCATCGCAACATGCACACCTCGGTCCTGACCTTGGGCGATCATGCAGCGATCCAGCTCAACGACACCCATCCCTCAATTGCCGTGGCCGAATTGATGCGCCAGCTGGTCGACGTCTATGACGTCGCGTGGGATGCGGCGTGGCAAGTCACCGTCGACACGCTGTCCTACACCAACCACACGCTGCTGCCGGAAGCGCTGGAAACCTGGCCGGTCGGTTTGATGGAGCGAATGTTGCCGCGACACATGCAGATCATTTATTTGATCAATGCCCAGCACATCGATTCGCTGCGCGCCAAAGGTATTCACGACTTTGAAGTGTTGCGCGCGGTGTCGCTGATCGAGGAAGACAACGGCCGCCGTGTGCGCATGGGCAATCTCGCGTTCCTCGGTTCCCACAGCGTCAACGGCGTCTCCGGCCTGCATACGCAGCTGATGCGCAAAACGGTGTTTTCCGAACTGCACAAACTCTACCCGGACCGGATCAACAACAAGACCAACGGCATCACCTTCCGCCGCTGGCTCTACCAAGCCAACCCGGAGCTGACCTCAATGATGGTCGACGCCCTTGGCCCCGATCTGCTGGACAACGCTGAAGAGCGACTGCTGGAACTGGAGCCGTTCGCCGAGAAGCCTGCGTTCCGCAAGGCGTTCGCCGAGCAGCGCCTGCACAGCAAAAAAGCCCTGGCGTACATCATTCACGAACGCCTGGGGGTCGCGGTCAACCCGGCAGCGATGTTCGACGTACAGGTCAAACGGATCCACGAATACAAGCGTCAGTTGCTCAACCTGTTGCACACCGTCGCGCTGTATCAGGCCATCCGCGCCGAGCCGGAAATCGATTGGGTGCCGCGGGTGAAGATCTTCGCCGGTAAGGCTGCGGCCAGTTATCACCAGGCCAAGCTGATCATCAAATTGACCAACGACATTGCCCGGGTGGTGAACAACGACCCGACCGTGCGCGGTTTGCTGAAAGTGGTGTTCTTGCCCAACTACAACGTCAGTCTGGCGGAGAGCATTATCCCGGCAGCGGATTTGTCGGAGCAGATTTCCACCGCAGGCTTCGAAGCGTCGGGTACCAGCAACATGAAGTTCGGCCTCAACGGCGCGCTGACCATCGGTACCATGGACGGGGCCAACGTCGAAATGTGCGAACGCATCGGTGTCGAGCACATGTTCATCTTCGGCCTCAGCGCTCAGCAGGTTGAAGCGCGCAAGCAGAATCATGAGTTCAATGCGACGCCGGATATTGCGGCCTCCCACCGTTTGAATGACGTGCTGCAAGCGATACGCGGCGGGGTGTTCTCGCCGGATGATCCGTCCCGTTACGCAGGATTGATCGATTCGCTGATCGACTACGATCGCTTCCTGGTCTGCGCCGATTTCGACTCTTACTGGGACGCGCAGATGCGCGTTGAAGCCCATTGGCACGATTCGAACGAATGGTGGCGTTCAGCGGTGTTGAGCACTTCCCGGATGGGCTGGTTCTCCTCCGACCGGACGATTCGCGAGTACGCCACGGATATCTGGAAAGCGCTGGAGTAAGCCTTCGTTCGGGTCGATATACTGGCGCCCCGGAAAAGATCGCAGCCTTCGGCAGCTCCTACAGTCAGCGTCACCTAACATTGGGTAAACGCGGTCGGTGTAGGAGCTGCCGAAGGCTGCGATCTTTGCTGTACGGGCTGCGCTAATCTTCTTGGATTGGCCACTGCGCTTAGGGATATCGACAATGCAATGGATGTTCATGCTGATTGGGCTGGTGCTGGGTTGGATACTCGACGAGTCGTTCAGCGATGCGCTGCTGGGCGCGCTGCTCGGGTTGGGTGTTGGCCAGGCCATTAGCATTGGCCACTTGGGTTCACAAACTGTCGAGCAGCGCCGGCTGCTTGAACAGGTGCAGGTGGCGCTGAGTGCGGTCGAGCAACGTCTGGCATTGCTCGAGGTGTCTGGCTTGAAAGTGCCTGAAGCCAGCGAACCGGTTGCCAGCGAAACCGTCCCGCCCCCAGAAATCATGCTCGATGAAGCCCTTGTCGCCTCCCCGGAGCTGATCTGGGAACTCCCTCCCGAATTAGAACCGATTATTGCTGCGGCCACTGAAACCAGTCGCCCGCTTCCTGCCGATCCCTGGAAACCCGAGCCGGTCGCCCGCGAGCCGCAACAGCCCGTCATCCCGCGCGGTCCGAATGTCATTGAGCGCACCATCATCGGCGCCCGCAACTGGCTGTTCGGCGGCAACACCGTGCTGCGGGTCGGTGTGGTGCTGTTGTTTCTCGGTCTGGCCTTCCTGCTGCGTTACGCCACCGAAGGCATGGTGGTGCCGATCGAGTTGCGTTACGCCGGTGTCGCGGCGGCTGCGTTGGGCTTGCTCGGCCTGGGTTGGTGGCTGCGACTGCGCAACAGCCATTACGCGTTGATGCTGCAAGGCACCGGGATCGCGGTGTTGTACCTGACCGTGTTTGCCGCAATGCGCCTGCATCCGCTGCTCGATCCTACTGCGGCGTTGGGCCTGCTGGTCGCGGTGACGGTGTTCTCGGCGATTCTCGCCATCACCCAGGATGCTCTGGGTCTCGCCGCCGCTGCGGCACTCGGCGGTTTCGCGGCTCCAATCCTGACCTCCACCGGCGCCGGCAACCATGTCGCGCTGTTCAGCTACTTTGCGTTGCTCAACGCCGGCATCCTCGCCATCGCCTGGTTCAAGGCCTGGCGGCTGCTTAACTTGATCGGCTTCGTCGGCACCTTCGGCATCGGTTTCGCTTGGGGCCTGCGTTCCTATACGCCAGAACTGTTGTGGAGCACCGAACCGTTCCTGATTGTGTTTTTCCTGATGTACCTGGCCATCGGCCTGCTGTTCGCCCGACGCAAGTTGCTGGAAATGAGCGACGCGCCCGAGGATGACAGCCGCGAGGCGCTGCTGCGCTGGTCGACGCGCAAGGGTGATTACGTCGACGGCACGATGCTGTTCGGTCCTCCGTTGGTGGGCTTCGGTTTGCAGTTCGCTCTGGTTCAGCATCTCGAGTTTGCCGCTGCCTTCAGCGCGTTGGCGTTGGGCATGATTTACATGGGCCTGGCACGGTTGCTGATGGGCGGACGAGCGTTGCTGCTGGCGGAAACCTGCCTGGCACTGGGCGTGATTTTCGCCAGCCTGGCCATTCCGTTGGGCCTCGATGCGCGCTGGACCGCTGCTGCATGGGCCGTCGAAGGCGCCGGCATCTTCTGGCTCGGCCTGCGTCAGCAACGACCGCTGGCCCGAGCCTTTGCCTTGCTGCTGCAATTGGGCTCGGCCCTGGCCTTCCTCAGTGAACTGCGGATCGGCGACAGCAGCTTGCTCGACGGCGCTCCACTGGGCGCGTTGATGCTCGGCGTGGCGTTGTTGTTCAGCTTCTATCAATTGCGCAAAGCCTTGCCTGAACAGACTTCGCAATGGGAGCGCAAAGGGCTGCCCGTATTGGCCTGCCTCGGTCTGACTTTCCTCTATCTGCTGGCGCCGTTGTTCTTCTTCACTCACGGCACGGCGATCAGTTGGGCGCTGGCGGGGTTGGCGACCTTGTTCGTCGGCCTGCGTCTGCAATCGCGCACCTTCCTGTTCACTGCGTTCGCTGTGCAGTTGCTCGGCGGTGCGTTGTTCCTGCTGCGGCTGCAGGGTTCAAGCGTTGAATCCTCCGCTGTGCTCAGTGCCGGTTGGAGCGGCTTGCTGAGCGCATCGTTGATCGGCCTGGCGTTGATCGCCGGCATGTTGCTGGCGGCTCGCGATGAAATGGTCCGAAGCGACTTGCGATTACTGCGCGGTTTGTCGGTAGTGCTGCTGGCCGGTCTGGTATTGATCAATCTGGCGGTGCTCTTCGTCCTGCCTTGGCAAACAGCGAGTGCGGTATGGGCGGCCAGTGGGCTGTTCATCATTTGGCTGAGTCTGTACCTGAAGCAGCGCGTGAGTTTTGTCTTCGGCTTGCTGTTGCAGGTGATTGGCGGCGCGGCGTTCCTGTTCGCCGGTCCGGACCTGCTCGGGCCGCTGGCCAGCGAAGGTTTGCGCCCGTTGGCTCACAGCGGTTTCTGGACGCCGCTGGTGTTGGGCCTGGCCGCAATGGTTGGCGCCTGGCGCTTGCAGCTCGGCAACCATGCTTCGGCCTTCGATGTGCTGAGCCTGCAGCGTTTGTCCGAAGTGCTGCTGGTGTGGGGCGCGGGTTGGTGGGCGCTGGCGTGGGTCAGTGAAGTGCTGCGCTTCGCACCGTTTAATCTGCAAGCGACGTTGTTGCTGGCCGTTGCGGCGCTGAGCGTGGCGCTGTGGACAGTGTTGGCGCTACGCCGGAAATGGTCGGCGCTGGGCTTGCTCTGCACCTTGCTGATTCCCGCTGTCGGTTTGGTGTTACTGGCTGCGTGGCACTCGCGTTATCACCCGGCGGCCAACGTTGGTTGGCTGGCATGGGCCGCCGTGTTCGTTATGCATTTCATCTCCCTGCGACGTCTGGCGCCGATGCTGTCGGCGCGCGTCCTCAGTACCGCCCACGTGCTCGGCTGCTGGCTGTTGATCGGCGTGCTGGCCCTGGAGCTGCGTTACGGCCTGTTGCTGTTGTCCGAGCAATACAATGCCTGGCGCTGGTTGGGTTGGGCGATTCTGCCGAGCCTGTATTTGGTGCTGATGGCGGCCCCCCGTGGCTGGCCATGGCCGGTATCGGCTTATCCGCGCGAATATCGTGTCTATGCCGCCGCGCCTCTGGCGTTGCTGATGCTCGGCTGGTTCTGGCTGGCGAATGTCGTCAGCGACGGCACCGCCGAGCCATTGCCTTATGTGCCGCTGATCAACCCGCTGGAGTTGGGTCTGCTGTTTGCGCTGTTCGGCGTTTATGTCTGGTCCCGCAGCGCCGTGCCGCAACTGTCGATTCGCAAGGACTACTTTGATCACGCCACGCAACTGATCGCTGGCGCCTCCCTGTTTGTGTTCTTCACGGCCCTGGTGATGCGCACGGCTCACCATTGGGGCGGTGTGCCGTTCGAGCTGGAGGCGTTGCTCGAATCCATGCGGGTGCAGGCCGGTCTGTCCATCGTCTGGACCTTGATGGCCCTGAGTCTGATGATCGGCGGTCATCTGCGTGATCGCCGCGAAGTCTGGCTGATCGGTGCGGCGCTGATCGGTGTGGTGGTGGCCAAACTGTTTTTTGTCGAGTTGAGTAACCGCGGCGGGCTCGCCCGGATCGTGTCATTTATCGGCGTTGGCGTGTTGCTGTTGGTCGTGGGCTATTTCGCCCCGTTGCCGCCCAAGCGCGCCGAGTCTGTGCCGGAGGCTGAAAAACCGGCCCCGGAAACCGAAGGAGTGTCGTTTTGAGTCAGAAGCTGAACCTGGGCTGGTTGGGCGCTGTTGCGCTGGGTGTGGCGCTGTCGGCCAGTGCTCAGGAAAAACCGGCGGACTTCGCTACCCAAGTGCCCTTGTCCGTGAGCGGCGAAGGTCCGTGGTATCGCCTCGAATTGCCCTTGAGCGTGCAATTGAATGCGCGGCAAACCGATCTCAGCGATGTGCGCGTGTTCAATGCCGCCGGTGAGGCTCAGGCTTATTCCTTGACCCGCGCGCCAGCGCAAACCAGCGAGAACCGCACCCTTACCGACGTGAAATGGTTCCCGTTGTACAACTCGGCGGACTCCACCGAACACGCACCGAGCGTGCGGGTGCAATCGAATGCCAACGGCATGCTGGTCGAAGTGCAGCCGTCCAGTCAGCTGGAGGCGGGCGAAGAAATGCTGCGCGGCTGGTTGCTCGACGCCAGCAGCATCAAAGCACCGTTGCAGCAGTTGATCCTCGACTGGACCAGCGAACGCGACGGCTTTCAGCGTTTCACCCTCGAAGCCAGCGACGACTTGCAGCACTGGCAGTCCTGGGGCGAAGGTCAGGTGGCACGCCTGACGTTTGCCGATGAACAGGTCGAGCAGCATGAAGTCGCTCTGCCGGGACAATCGGCCCGTTATCTGCGCTTGCTGTGGAACACGCCGCAATCGGCCCCGACGTTGACCTCGGCGCAACTGCAAAGCGCCAAGACCCGCAGCCTGCCGCTACCGCTGGTTTGGTCACAACCGCTGACCGGCAGCAGCGTGAAGGCGGGTGAATACACCTGGCAATTACCCATGGGGCTGAATGTCGAGCGCTTGCAGGTCGAGTTGAGTCAGCCCAACAGCTTGGCGCCGGTAACCTTGTCCGGTCGTCGGGAAAGCAGCCTGCCGTGGCAGCCGCTGAGCAGCGGTTTGCTCTATCGCCTGACCCAGAATGGTCAGGATGTGGTGCAGAACGAATTGCAGCTGTCGGGGCAAACCGTGCAGCAGTTGAAACTGACGGTGGACGAGCGCGGCGGTGGACTGGGGGCCGAGGCACCGACTGTGCGGTTCGCCGTGCGCTCCACTCAATTGGTGTTTCTGGCGCGCGGGACGGGGCCTTATACGCTCGCACTCGGAGGTGCCACGGTGAAGGCGGCGAGCCTGCCGCTGTCGACGTTGATTCCGGATTACAGCGCTGCAAAGTTGGCGACGGTGGGCAAGGCTACGGTGGAGGGCGGGGCGGTGATCACGCCGGCGTCGACAGGGACAACGGCTGCTACGACTGCCACTAATTGGAAGAAGTTCGGGTTGTGGGCGGTGTTGCTGCTCAGCGTTTTGTTTCTCGCCGCGATGGCGTTCAGTCTGTTGCGCAAGCCGCCGGTCAAGCCTTGAAACTGGCATTAACGCCCGGTGCACATCCGGGCGGTTTCGAACTACGCTCAATTGGGCGCATGAACTCTATTGGGTGTAACACGTCTGATAGGAGGAAATGCGCCCCGACTCGCGTTAAACTGCGCGGGTTTTTAGCCCCCCATTCCACCGGAGCCTTCCATGTCCCGCGTTACCCTGAGTCGCTATTTGATTGAGCAGACCCGTAGCAACAACACTCCTGCCGATCTGCGTTTCCTGATCGAAGTGGTGGCGCGCGCCTGCAAGGAAATCAGCCACGCCGTGTCCAAAGGCGCCCTCGGTGGTGTTTTGGGCAGCATGGGCACCGAAAACGTCCAAGGCGAAGTGCAGAAGAAACTCGACGTGATCTCCAACGAGATCCTGCTCGAAGCCAACGAGTGGGGCGGTCACCTGGCCGGCATGGCGTCCGAAGAAATGGACAATGCCTACCAGATCCCGGGCAAATACCCGAAAGGCGCCTACCTGTTGGTATTTGACCCACTGGACGGCTCGTCGAACATCGATATCAACGCACCGGTCGGTACTATCTTCTCGGTGCTGCGTTGCCCGAGCGAATACCTGAGCCAGAACGAAGCCTTGAACGAAAAGGCTTTCCTGCAGCCAGGCACCGAGCAGGTAGCCGCCGGTTACGCTATCTACGGCCCGCAGACCATGCTGGTGTTGACCCTGGGTGATGGCGTGAAAGGCTTCACGCTGGACCGAGAAATGGGCAGCTTCGTCCTAACCCACGAAGACATCACGATTCCTGAAACCACTCAGGAATTCGCGATCAACGCGTCCAACCAGCGTCACTGGGAAGCGCCGGTACAACGCTACGTTGGCGAATTGCTGGCGGGCGATGAAGGCCCGTTGAAAAAGAACTACAACATGCGCTGGGTCGCCGCGATGGTTGCTGACGTGCACCGTATCCTGACCCGTGGCGGTCTGTTCATGTACCCACGCGACAGCCGCGAGCCGTCGAAGCCGGGCAAACTGCGTCTGATGTACGAAGCCAACCCGATGTCGTTCCTGGTTGAGCAAGCGGGCGGCGCGTCCACCGACGGCCATCAACGCATCCTCGACATTCAGCCTGAAGGCCTGCACCAGCGCGTAGCAGTGTTCCTCGGCTCGAAAGAAGAAGTCGAACGCGTCACGGCTTACCACAAGGAATAAACCATGACCGCGCCCTGGCAGCCGTTGCTTGAATGGTGGTTTGGAAACTCCGAATCACCCAACGAAGTAGCGGCTGACAAGGGCAAGTTATGGTTCGGCAAGCGCGACAGCCAGGACCTCGAAGCGCAGACGCGTTTCGGGGACTGGGTCGAGCAGGCACTGGCCGGCGAATTGGCCGACTGGGCGCAACGCCCCGAAGGTTGGCTGGCTCTGGTGCTGCTGCTCGATCAACTCCCGCGAATGATCTTTCGCGACACTCCAGAATCTTTTGCAGGCGATCTCAGGGCTCAGGCGCTGGTGGCGCAAGGCATCGCTGCGGATTTTGATCGGCAGTTGCGGCCGATTCAGCGGGTGTTTATCTATCTGGTGTTTGAGCATTGCGAGAATCTGGCGGTACAGAACGAGGCCGTCTCGCGGTTTATCGCGCTGGTTGCCGAGCAGCCAGAAGCTGATCGAGCGGTGTTTGCCGATAACCTGGATTATGCCGAGCGGCATCAAAAGGTGATTGCGCGGTTTGGGCGGTTTCCGCATAGGAATGCGGTGTTGGGAAGGGAATCTACGGCTGAGGAGTTGGAGTTTCTGAGTAAGCCTGGATCGCGTTTCTAAACGCGCCCCGAGCTCACGTTTACCCTTGAAGTAGCCGCTTCATCAGCAGTGTTGGCAGATTTTTTCGGGTGTCGGCAATGATGTGAACATAGACCGTCTGCTCACGAATCTCATAGATGATCCTGTTCATCCCTGACAGGATTTGTCGATATTGGCTGAGATTAAGCTTCTCGATTTCTTCCGGAATCGATCCTGCATAGGGCTGTATCCCCAAATTGCGGATGACGGCCTTCAGGTCGGCATAGGTGCTTTGCCAAGTTTGAGTAGAGAACTGTTTGATGAGATAAGTACGAAGTTCTTTCAGGTCAGTCTCGGCAGACTGAAGAATGACGACCTTTAAACTCATTGATGGTCAGCCCTGTCCAGTTCTGCAAAGACATCTTCGGCGTCGCGAAACTTGCCTTCTACTATTTCACGATTTCCCATCGCCAAGAGCTTAAGCAGGGCCATGGTGTCTTCCTGCTCTTCAAAACTTTTTACGTCCATGACCACAAGCTTCGCTTCACCGTTTTGGGTGATCACCAAGGGCTCGCGGCTCTCTGTAAGTGCTTTGACGATTTCGGCCGTATGGCTTTTCAGGTAGCTGATCGGCTTGATTTGAGATGAAAGCTTCATGGGGTGAGCCTCGCCAAGTTTGAGTAGGACCGAGTTTAGTCTTAATTCAGTCCTGCGTCAGGCTGTGGCGACCAACGTTTCTCTCTAAGTGGTTAGATCTTTGTTGCAACTGATGCCGCCATTGCGAGCAAGCTTGCTTGCTCGCAATGAGGCCTTCAAAAGCGCTTTAAATCCGGAAACTACCCACCAACTGCTTCAACCGCGCCGCCTGCCGCTCAAGATCGGTACACGCGCGCAAGGTCGATTGCAAGTTCTCCACACCTTCCTGGTTCAACGTGTTGATTTCGGTAATGTCGACGTTGATCGACTCCACCACCGCCGTTTGCTCTTCGGTCGCCGTCGCCACGGATTGGTTCATCCCGTCGATCTCACCGATCCGCTGAGTCACGCTGCCCAGACGTTCGCCCGCCTGGTTGGCGATGCCGACGCTGCTTTCACTCTGGCGTTGGCTGTCGGTCATGGTGCTCACGGCTTCCCGGGCGCCGACTTGCAGTTCCTCGATCATCTTCTGCACTTGCTGCGCCGAATCCTGGGTACGGTGTGCGAGGTTACGCACTTCGTCGGCCACTACGGCAAAACCACGACCGGCTTCACCGGCACGAGCCGCTTCGATGGCGGCGTTGAGTGCCAGCAAGTTGGTCTGCTGGGAGATGCTGGTGATCACTTCCAGAATCTGCCCGATGTTCACGGTGTTGCTATTGAGCGTTTCGATGTTGCCGCACGAATCGCTGATCTTCGCCGAGAGCTGCTGCATCGCCGCGATGGTTTTATCGACGACTTGCTGACCGTCTTCGGCCAATGCGCGAGCATCGCTCGAATGCTGAGAGGCGAGGGCGGCGTTCTGGGCGATTTCCTGGGCGGCGGCGCCCAGCTCGTTGATGGCTGCGGCCACGCTGCTGGTGCGCGAGGCTTGCTGGTCGGAGTTGAACATCGACGAGTTCGACGCGGCAACTACACGCAGCGCGACTTCATTGACCAGGCCAGTGGCCGAGGACACCTCGCGGATCGAGGTGTGAATACGCTCCACGAAACGGTTGAACGAGGTGCCCAGCGCGCCGAATTCGTCCTGGCCGTGGATGGTCAGACGCTTGGTCAGGTCACCTTCACCTTCGGCGATGTCATGCATGGCGCGGCCCATGGTCAGCAACGGCTGCATCAAGAAGCTGATCAGCATGCCCAACAGCGCGATGATGATCACCACGGCAATGACCATGGCGATAATCGCCGAAGTACGGAACTCGCTGAGCATCGAGAACGCGGTGTCCTGATCCAGCACCAGCGCCACGTACCAGTCTGCCGAGGGCACACCGTTGACGCGAGTAAAGGAGATGAATTGGGTCTTGCCGTCGAGTTCGACTTCCTTCATGCCCGGGCTGACGTTCGGGGCGCCGTTCGGGTAGGCGTCGGTCAGGCTCTTGAGTACCAGTTTGCTGTCCGGGTGGATCAGGATTTTGC
This sequence comes from Pseudomonas sp. HLT2-19-2, assembly GCF_054898005.1. Classification (NCBI taxonomy): domain Bacteria; kingdom Pseudomonadati; phylum Pseudomonadota; class Gammaproteobacteria; order Pseudomonadales; family Pseudomonadaceae; genus Pseudomonas; species Pseudomonas sp. HLT2-19-2. The sequence continues at coordinate 615,226 of NZ_CM142712.1, forward strand.
CGCCGGCACTGACGATAAAGGCATGGCCGTGGCCGCCGAAGTTCAGCGAGTTGATGATTGCGCTGACGCTGGACAGGTCAATGTCTGCACCGGCGACGCCGATCATTTGATTCTGATGTTTCACCGGCGTGGCGACGGTGATCACCAGTTTGCCCGACGACGCGGCGATATACGGTTCGGTGACGATGGTCTGCTGCGCGCTGTTGGCCGCCTTGTACCAGCCACGGGCGCGAGGGTCGTAATCCGCCGCACGATTGCCGGCCGGGACCGAGAACATCACGCCGTCAGTACCGCCAAAATAGCTCAGCTGAAAATTGCTGGTGTAGGCCGGCAGGTCGATGGCGCGCTTGAGGTTGGCCTGAGCGCTGCCGTCCACCGCGATCTGCTGGGACAGCGATTGCAGCAACTGAATGCGGCTTTCCAGCCAGGTCTGGATGTTGCTGGTGGTCAGGCTGCCGAGTTCCTGCATCGAGGATTCGGTGCTGCCGCGCAAGGTTTGCCGCTGGCGGTAGTCGTTGAAGAGGATGAAGCAAGCGAATGCAACGGCCACCACGAGGGCAGCAGCCAACAAGATCTTGTGGCTGAACTTCATGTTTCTGGTCATTAAATAAACTACCGCGAAGAGGCTGCTGGTCAACAAAGGGGCGTCAATTTGCCACAGTCGTGGGCTTGCGCTGCTTATATGTCGACTGAGCGGCGGCAAAGATTAGGCGGCTTTTACGAAAACCGACGAAACACTCAATAGCCAATGAAAGTTCCTGATATTTCACGAAAGACAGACGAGCGGCCCACAAATAGCCGGCCAGCCACGGAACCAGACAGGGGTTTTCTCTTCTAAGCTTCAGCTTGGCAGTCATGCCATTCCCCTTCGCCCCAGGAGCTACACAATGTCGCTGCGTTCTATCGCCCTGCTTTCGTTCTGCGTGTTGTTGGCCGCGTGCAGCAAGGTCAATCAGGAAAACTACTCGAAGCTGTCGTCAGGCATGCCAAAGGCCGAGGTAGAAACCTTGCTGGGCAAACCCACCGACTGCTCGGGCGCGCTCGGCATGTCCAGTTGTACCTGGGGTGACAAGAACAGTTTTATCAGCGTGCAGTACGCCGGTGACCAAGTGCTGATGTTTTCCGGCCAAGGCCTGAAGTAATCCGGGGCTATGCGCCCACGGGAGAAAAACAATGAAACGGTTACTGATAGTCCTTTTAGCCGGCCTGGTTTTGGCCGGCTGCGCCACTTCCGGCGTAGATCCGTTGGCACCGAAAACTGACAACAGCGTCAATCTTAAGAAGTACCAAGGGACTTGGTACGAGTTGGCCCGTCTGCCGATGTATTTCCAGCGCAACTGCGCACAATCTGAAGCCCATTACACGCTCAAGCCTGACGGCGACGTGTTGGTACTGAACCGCTGTCTGACGGCGGACTGGCAATGGGAAGAGGCCAAAGGCACGGCTTGGCCACAGGTGCCGGGCAAGACCGACAAATTGTGGGTCGAATTCGACAACTGGTTTTCGCGGCTGATGCCGGGTGTTGCGAAGGGCGAATACTGGGTGTTGTACGTCAGCGATGACTACAAGACCGCCATTGTTGGCGATCCGAGCCGCAAGTATCTGTGGCTGCTGTCACGGACCCCGACGGTCAATGGCGTTGTGCGTGAGGAATTGCTGAGCAAGGCACGTCAGCAGGGCTACGACACCACGCGACTGATTTGGCGCGCGACTGATACGCAGATGGCCAAGACTTCGAACTGATTACTCCGCTACTGATCGTTCCCGCGCGAAGTGGGAACGATCAATGAGGGATCAGCCCAGGAGATCGCGCAAGACCTGGGTGAAGGCGCGGTTGCTTTCTTCTTCCCCGGCATGATGCCCGTCACGCACAACCCACTGGCCATTGACCAGCACATCCCGCACCTGACGGTCGCCACCGGCAAACAACCAACGATTGAGAATCCCGTCGCCACTGGCTGTCGCCAGGTACGGATCGTTGCCATCCAGCACCAGCCAATCCGCACGTTTGCCAACTTCCAGCGCGCCAATCGGCTGACCCAACGCCTGAGCCCCGCCATCCAGCGCTGCGTCGTACAGTGTGCGGCCAACCATCGGCTGATCCGCGCCATACAAACGATTACGTCGTTGGTCGCGCAGGCGCTGGCCATATTCCAGCCAGCGTAATTCTTCGACCACGCTCAATGACACATGACTGTCGGAGCCAATTCCCATGCGCCCGCCCTGAGCGAGGAAATCCACCGCCGGGAAGATACCGTCGCCGAGGTTGGCTTCGGTGGTCAGGCACAAGCCGGCGATGGCGCGACTCTTGGCCATCAGCGTGACTTCTTCCGGGTTGGCGTGGGTCGCGTGAACCAGGCACCAGCGCTGATCGACCTCGGTGTTTTCGTACAGCCATTGCAGCGGGCGGCGACCGCTCCAGCCCAGGCAGTCATCGACTTCCTTCTGCTGCTCGGCGATGTGAATGTGCACCGGGCACTGCTTGTCGCTGGCGGCCAGTACTTCGCTGATTTGCTGCGGTGTTACCGCACGCAACGAGTGGAAACACAAACCCAGCGACTGCGCCGGTTGCTGCGCCAGGATCGGCTGCAAGCGCGACTGAAGCTTGAGGTAGTTTTCGGTACTGTTGATAAAGCGGCGCTGGCCGTCGTTCGGCGTTTGGCCACCGAAGCCGGAATGGCTGTAGAGCACCGGCAGCAGGGTCAGGCCGATGCCGGCTGAACTGGCGGCCTGGCTGATGCGCAGCGCCAGTTCGGCCGGGTCGGCGTACGGCTGACCGTTGGTGTCGTGGTGTACGTAGTGAAATTCTGCGACCGAGGTGTAACCGGCTTTGAGCATTTCGATGTACAGCTGACGAGCGATGACGCCGAGCTGCTCCGGGCTTATTTTTCCGACGAGGCGATACATCAAATCGCGCCAGGTCCAGAAACTGTCGTTCGGATTACCTGCCACTTCCGCCAGCCCGGCCATGGCCCTCTGGAAGGCGTGGGAGTGTAAATTGGGCATGCCCGGCAGCAGCGGACCGCTTAACCGTTCGGCATCATCTGCGTGGGAATCGGCCTGGATATGGGTCAGCACGCCCTCGGTGCTGACCTCAAGACGTACATTGTTGGCCCATCCACTAGGCAGCAGCGCGCGTTCGGCAAAGAAGGCGGACATGGTTCAGCACCCCATCGTGTGTTATTTGTATATACATATACAGACGTTTGCCTGCTCGGTAAACTCCGGCAAGCTAGCAACCTCTAACAGATCAACAAGGATTAACCGTGCCGACTCCGCCCCCAGTGTCACCGTTGGCCGCACACATGGGCGACAGTCCGGCGCCCTTGTACGCCCGCGTCAAACAGATGATCACCCAGCAAATCGACAGTGGAAACTGGCCGCCGCACTACCGCGTTCCGTCGGAAAGCGAGCTGGTCAACCAACTGGGTTTCAGCCGCATGACCATCAACCGCGCCCTGCGCGAGATGACCGCCGACGGTCTGTTGGTGCGCATGCAAGGTGTCGGGACTTTTGTCGCCGAACCGAAAAGCCAATCTGCGCTGTTTGAAGTGCACAACATCGCCGACGAAATCGCCTCCCGTGGCCATCGTCATACCTGCAAGGTCATCACTCTCGAAGAAGAGGCCGCCGGTTCCGAGCGCGCCTTGGCGCTGGACATGCGTGAAGGCCAGAAAGTCTTTCACTCGCTGATCGTGCATTTCGAAAACGATATCCCGGTACAAATCGAAGACCGTTTCGTCAACGCGCTGGTGGCGCCGGACTACCTCAAGCAGGACTTCACCCTGCAAACGCCATACGCCTATCTGAACCAGGTCGCGCCGCTGACTGAAGGCGAGCATGTGGTCGAGGCGATTCTGGCCGAGGCCAGCGAATGCAAGTTGCTGCAGATTGAAAAGGGCGAGCCGTGCCTGCTGATTCGTCGCCGTACCTGGTCCGGCCGTCAGCCGGTGACCGCCGCCCGTTTGATCCACCCCGGTTCCCGTCATCGTCTGGAAGGACGCTTTCATAAATGAGTCAAGTCAAGGTACTACGCGCGAAAGATTACCCACGCATGCCGTGGAAAAACGGTGGCGGCAGCACTGAAGAGATCACCCGTGATGCGGGCACTGGCCTTGATGGATTTGGCTGGCGCCTGTCGATTGCTGATATTGGCGAGTCGGGCGGGTTTTCCACCTTTGCCGGTTACGAGCGTGTAATCACCGTGCTGCAAGGCGACGGCATGACTTTGCGCGTCGATGGCCAGGACACGCGGCCGTTGTTACCGCTGGACCCGTTCGCCTTCAGCGGCGAGAGCCAGGTTTCCTGCACATTGCTCGTCGGGCCGATTCGCGATTTCAACCTGATCTATGCACCGCAGCGTTACCGCGCGCGGTTGCAGTGGCTGGACGGCGAGCAGCGGTTTTTCAGCTCGGCGGGCACTGTGCTCGTGTTCAGTGTCACCAACGAGCTTGAAGTGCAGGTCGGTAACAGTGCCTCGCAACTGGGCCGCCATGATTGCCTGCAACTTGACGGTAATACCGGGCTTTTGGAAGTCTCCATTAACGGCTCGTGCTGTGTGATTGAGCTGATCACACGCTGATTCAAAATCCCTTTCGCGGGCAAGCCTCGCTCCTACAGGATTGATGTCGATCCAACTATTGGTGATCGACGCAAAACCTGTAGGAGCGAGGCTTGCCCGCGAAGCTTTTTCACCGAGCAAATCCGTTCCCAAATGCGCACCAACTTGTTACCGAACGCCCCAGCGTGGCGCAAACCCCCGCTCAAGTAACAGCTGTAATCCCTCTCGCAAAATCCCCCCGAAAAATTTCATCTTTGCCAAAACCCTTGATCCATGCGCTTTCCAGCCCTTTCAAAACTTTTCTTGAACAGCCATCCAACAAGTTGGCCGCTTGATTGCATATGCTTGTATGTACAAGTAAAGACGTATGCGTATGAGTCGTCCGAGACTCTCCGCAGCGTCCACTGATTCGCTTGTGGCGCAACGATGCGCACAAGCTGGCTTACCCACCGCCAGGGTTGGTTTGGATTGATCGCTGAGGAGTCTTTTTCGTGACTGACAATAAGCCCACTAAGTACCGTGACGTTGAAATTCGTGCCGCTCGCGGCAACAAGCTGACCGCCAAGAGCTGGCTGACCGAAGCGCCGCTGCGCATGTTGATGAACAACCTCGACCCGGAAGTCGCCGAGAACCCTAAAGAACTGGTGGTTTACGGTGGTATCGGTCGTGCGGCGCGTAACTGGGAATGCTACGACAAGATCGTCGAAAGCCTGACCAACCTGAACGACGACGAGACCCTGCTGGTGCAATCCGGCAAGCCGGTCGGCGTGTTCAAGACCCACAGCAACGCCCCGCGCGTACTGATCGCCAACTCCAACCTGGTGCCACACTGGGCGAGCTGGGAACACTTCAACGAACTCGACGCCAAAGGCCTGGCCATGTACGGCCAGATGACCGCCGGCAGCTGGATCTACATCGGCAGCCAGGGCATCGTTCAAGGCACCTACGAAACCTTCGTCGAAGCCGGTCGCCAACACTACAACGATGACCTGAAAGGTCGTTGGGTCCTGACCGCTGGCCTCGGTGGCATGGGCGGCGCTCAGCCACTGGCCGCCACCCTGGCCGGTGCGTGCTCGCTGAACATCGAATGCCAGCAGGTCAGCATCGATTTCCGCCTGAACAGCCGTTATGTGGATGAGCAAGCCACTGACCTCGACGACGCGCTGGCGCGCATCGCCAAATACACCAAGGAAGGCAAAGCGATTTCCATCGCGCTGCTGGGCAACGCGGCTGAAATTCTGCCGGAACTGGTCAAGCGCGGCGTGCGCCCGGACATGGTCACCGACCAGACCAGCGCCCACGACCCGCTCAACGGTTACCTGCCGGCTGGCTGGACCTGGGACGAATACCGCGCTCGCGCCAAGACCGAACCTGCCGCCGTGGTCAAAGCCGCCAAGCAATCGATGGCCGTGCACGTTAAAGCGATGCTCGACTTCCAGAAAATGGGTATTCCGACCTTCGACTACGGCAACAACATCCGTCAGATGGCGCAAGAAGAAGGCGTGGAAAACGCATTCGACTTCCCAGGCTTCGTACCGGCTTACATCCGTCCGCTGTTCTGCCGCGGCATCGGTCCATTCCGTTGGGCTGCTCTGTCGGGCGATCCGCAGGACATCTACAAAACCGACGCCAAAGTAAAAGAGCTGATCCCGGACGACGCCCACCTGCACAACTGGCTGGACATGGCGCGCGAGCGCATCAGCTTCCAGGGTCTGCCGGCACGTATCTGCTGGGTTGGCCTGGGCCTGCGCGCCAAGCTCGGTCTGGCGTTCAACGAAATGGTGCGCAGCGGTGAATTGTCCGCGCCAATCGTGATTGGTCGCGACCACCTGGACTCCGGTTCTGTCGCCAGCCCAAACCGCGAAACCGAATCCATGCAGGACGGTTCCGATGCCGTGTCCGACTGGCCACTGCTCAACGCGCTGCTCAACACTGCGAGCGGCGCGACCTGGGTCTCCCTGCACCACGGCGGCGGCGTCGGCATGGGCTTCTCCCAGCACTCGGGCATGGTGATTGTCTGCGACGGTACTGACGAAGCGGCCGAGCGTATCGCTCGCGTACTGCACAACGACCCGGCCACCGGCGTCATGCGTCATGCCGATGCGGGTTACCAGATCGCGATCGATTGCGCCAAGGAGCAGGGTCTGAACCTGCCGATGATTACCGGTCAATAACAACCCAAAGCCAACCCCACAAAACAATCCACAGAGGTTGAATCATGGCTGTTAACAACGATCGTGCAGGCAGTGAACCGTTGATCGAGAAACGTTCGATCGACTACATCCCGGAAGCGGAGAGACACGGTCGTCTGTTAAGCCAATTCACCCTGTGGTTGGGTGCCAACCTGCAAATCACTGCGATTGTCACCGGTGCATTGGCGGTGGTACTCGGTGGCGATGTGTTCTGGTCGTTGATCGGTTTGCTGATCGGCCAATTGCTCGGCGGCGGTGTCATGGCGCTACACGCAGCGCAAGGGCCCAAGCTTGGCCTGCCGCAGATGATCTCCAGCCGGGTACAGTTCGGCGTTTATGGCGCGGCCATCCCGATCGTGCTGGTCTGTTTGATGTACCTCGGCTTCACCGCAACGGGAACCGTGCTTTCCGGTCAGGCGCTGGGCCAGTTGCTTGGTGTCAGCGACAGCGTCGGTATCCTCATCTTCGCCAGTGTCATCGTGCTGGTCACGGTGCTCGGTTATCGGGTAATCCATTTCATTGGCCGTGTCGCCAGCGTCATTGGTGTGATTGCCTTTGTTTACCTGTTCAGTCGTCTGATGAGCCAGACTGACATTGGCGCACTGCTGCAAATCCGCCACTTCAGCTGGAGCAGTTTCCTGCTCTCGGTGTCGCTTGCGGCGTCCTGGCAGATCGCCTTCGGCCCTTATGTGGCTGACTATTCACGCTACCTGCCAAGTAAGATTTCCTCGGTGAAAACGTTTTTCGCCGCTGGCGCGGGTTCGGTCATTGGCGCACAGGTGGCGATGATCCTCGGCGTGTTTGCCGCCGCCACGGCCAATGGGCAATTCGCCGGCCACGAAGTGGCCTACATCGTTGGTTTGGGCGGTACCGGTGCCACCGCTGCGCTGCTGTACTTCAGCATCGCGTTCGGCAAGGTCACCATCTCCACGCTGAATTCCTACGGCAGCTTCATGTGCATCGCGACCATCATCAGCGGTTTCCGTGGTCACCTGCAGGTCACGCGCTTGCAGCGTCTGGTTTTCGTGCTGGTCATCGTCGGTACTGCGACCCTGATCGCGCTGCTCGGTCAGCACTCGTTCCTCGGTGCGTTCAAGTCGTTCATCCTGTTCTTGCTGGCGTTCTTTACGCCATGGAGCGCGATCAACCTGGTGGACTACTACTGCATCACCCGCGAGCGCTATGACGTGCCGGCGTTGGCCGATCCGAACGGTCGCTACGGCCGTTGGAACCCCCTCGGTATCAGCATCTATGTCTTCGGTGTACTGGTGCAACTGCCGTTCATCTCCACCAAGTTCTATACCGGTCCGCTGGTAGACGCCCTGGGTGGTGTGGATATTTCCTGGATCATCGGACTGGTGCTTCCCGCAGCCCTGTATTACGTGTGCGCAAAAAAATGGCATGGCGCCGTACCTGATCAACTGATTCTGCCGGTCGAGCTGGACAGCGTTGTACAACCTAAAACAAGCGGGGCCGGTCGCGCTGCGGCGCAGGCCTGATTGGACGTGGACAGGCTGGATGCCTCTTGACTGCCGTAAGCCAATTCATGATTAGGAGCGTCACACAATGAAATCGAACCAGACCCTGCTGACCACATTGCTTTCCATGGGCCTGCTGGCCAGTGCCGGTGCTACTCAGGCAGCCGGTTGGTGCGAGTCGGGCAAGCCGGTGAAATTCGCCGGCCTGAACTGGGAAAGCGGCATGCTGTTGACCGACGTGATGCAGGTCGTGCTGGAGAAAGGTTACGACTGCAAGGTCGACAGCCTGCCAGGCAACTCCATCACCATGGAAAACGCCCTGAGCAGCAACGACATTCAAGTGTTCGCCGAAGAGTGGGTTGGGCGCAGCGAGGTCTGGAACAAGGCCGAGAAGGCCGGCAAGGTGGTCGGTGTCGGCGCTCCGGTCGTTGGTGCGATCGAAGGTTGGTACGTGCCGCGCTACGTGATCGAAGGCGACGCCAAGCGCAAGCTGGAACCCAAGGCGCCGGACCTGAAAAACATCGCCGACCTGGCCAAGTACGCCGCCGTGTTCAAGGATCAGGAAGAGCCATCGAAGGGCCGTTTCTACAACTGCCCGGCCGGCTGGACCTGTGAACTGGACAACAGCGAAATGCTGAAAAGCTACGGCCTGGAAAGCACCTACACCAACTTCCGCCCAGGCACCGGCCCGGCGCTGGATGCCGCCGTGCTGTCGAGCTACAAACGTGGCGAGCCGATCCTGTTCTACTACTGGTCGCCAACCCCGCTGATGGGCCAGGTGGACCTGGTTAAACTCGAAGAGAAGCCAGGCGTGGACAAGCGCGTGACCATCAAGGTCGGCCTGTCCAAGACCTTCCACGAGCAAGCCCCGGAACTGGTGGCTGTGCTGGAAAAGGTCAACCTGCCAATCGACCTGCTTAACCAGAACCTCGGGCGTATGGCCAAAGAGCGGATCGAGTCACCAAAACTGGCGAAAATCTTCCTCAAGGAACATCCTGAAGTCTGGCATGCATGGGTGAGCGAAGACGCAGCCAAAAAGATCGACGCGGCCTTGTAGGTTGAGCCTCTCCGACTGCCCTGAGCGGCAGTCGGACGCTTGATCGCAACCCCTTGATTGAGAGTCTCTTATGTTTCCCGAAAGCTTTACCTTTTCCATCGCCGAATGGGTCAACGGTTGGGTCGATTCGCTGGTCACCAACTACGGCGACGTGTTCCGCAGCATCTCCGACACCCTCTTGTGGGCCATCGTCAATCTTGAAGGGCTGCTGCGTGCGGCGCCCTGGTGGCTGATGCTGGCGATCGTGGCGGGCGTTGCCTGGCACGCGACCCGCAAAGTCGTGACCACCGCGGTGATCGTCGGTTTGCTGTTCCTGGTAGGCGCGGTTGGCCTCTGGGACAAGCTGATGCAGACGCTGGCGCTGATGATGGTCGCGACGGTCATTTCGGTGCTGATCGGCATTCCGCTGGGCATTCTTTCGGCACGTAGCAATCGCTTGCGTTCGGTGCTGATGCCGCTGCTGGACATCATGCAGACCATGCCGAGTTTCGTGTACCTGATCCCGGTGCTGATGCTGTTCGGTCTAGGCAAGGTTCCGGCGATTTTCGCCACCGTGATCTACGCCGCGCCACCGCTGATTCGCCTGACTGATCTGGGCATTCGCCAGGTCGACGGTGAAGTGATGGAAGCGATCAATGCCTTCGGTGCCAACCGCTGGCAGCAACTGTTTGGCGTGCAACTTCCGCTGGCCCTGCCGAGCATCATGGCCGGGATCAATCAGACGACCATGATGGCCCTGTCGATGGTGGTGATTGCCTCGATGATCGGTGCCCGTGGCCTGGGTGAAGACGTGTTGGTGGGGATTCAGACCCTCAACGTCGGGCGTGGTCTTGAGGCTGGTCTGGCGATCGTGATTCTGGCAGTGGTTATCGACCGCATTACTCAAGCATACGGTCGGCCACGGCATGAGGTGAGCAAATGAACAACGAAGCCGTCAGCAAGATCGAAGTCAAAAACGTCTTCAAGATTTTCGGCAACCGTTCCAAGGAAGCGCTGGCCATGATTGGCCAGGGCAAAACCAAGGATCAAGTGCTGGCCGAAACCGGCTGCGTGGTCGGCGTGAACGACTTGTCCCTGAGCATCGCTACCGGCGAGATCTTCGTGATCATGGGCCTGTCGGGTTCCGGCAAGTCCACTCTGGTACGCCACTTCAATCGCCTGATCGACCCGACCAGCGGCGCGATCCTGGTGGACGGCGTGGACATCCTGCAATACGACATGGAAGCCCTGCGCGAATTTCGTCGGCACAAAATCAGCATGGTGTTCCAGAGCTTTGGTCTGTTACCGCACAAGACCGTGGTGGATAACGTTGCCTACGGCCTGAAAGTGCGTGGCGAGAGCAAGCAAATGTGCTCCGAACGCGCGCTGCACTGGATCAACACCGTGGGCCTCAAGGGCTACGAAAACAAATACCCGCATCAGCTTTCCGGCGGTATGCGTCAGCGTGTAGGTCTAGCCCGCGCGTTGGCGGCGGACACCGACATCATCCTGATGGACGAAGCGTTCAGTGCCCTCGACCCGCTGATCCGCGCAGAGATGCAGGACCAGTTGCTGGAGCTGCAAAAGACCTTGCACAAGACCATCGTCTTCATCACCCACGACCTTGATGAGGCGGTGCGGATTGGTAACCGGATTGCGATTCTCAAGGACGGGCGCCTGATTCAGGTGGGTACGCCGCGAGAGATCCTGCATTCGCCGGCGGATGAGTATGTGGATCGGTTCGTACAGCGGCGCGCGGCTGTGGTTTGAGGTGATGATCGTTCCCACGCTCTGCGTGGGAATGCATCCCGTGACGCTCCGCGTCACATTCGCAGGGCTTGGACCTTGCGCTGACAACGGGACGCAGAGCGTCCCAGGCGGCATTCCCACGCAGAGCGTGGGAACGATCAAAACAGAATTGGTATGAGGCTCCAGATGTCCCAGGTTGAAAAAATCGTTATCGCAGGCGACCACCTGCGTTGGCAGGATGTGGTCGCCGTAGCCCGCCATGGCGCACAGCTTGAGCTGTCGCCACAGGCCTGGGCGCGGATCGAGAATGCCCAAGCAATCGTCCAGCGCATCGTCGTCAGCGGCGAACGTGCTTATGGCGTCAACACGGGCCTCGGCGCCTTGTGCAACGTCTCGTTGAAAGACGAGCAACTCAGCCAACTGTCGCGCAACACCTTGCTCAGTCACGCCTGTGGCGTTGGCGCTCCATTGGCCGACGAGCAGACCCGCGCGATCATGTGTGCGGCAATCCTCAATTACAGCCAAGGAAAATCCGGCATTCACCGTCGGGTGGTCGAAGCGTTACTGGCGTTGCTCAATCGCGGTATCACTGCGCAAGTGCCGTCCCAGGGTTCGGTCGGTTACCTGACCCACATGGCGCACATCAGCATCGCGCTGCTGGGCGTCGGCAATGTCAGCTATCGCGGGCAGATTGTTTCTGTGCAACAAGCTCTGGCCGAAGAAGGTTTGCAACCGGTTCAGCTCGGCGCCAAAGACGGCCTGTGCCTGGTCAACGGCACGCCGTGCATGACCGGCCTCAGCTGCCTGGCGATTGCTGATGCCACGCGCCTGCTGCAATGGGCTGACGTGATCGGCGCCATGAGCTTCGAGGCCCAGCGCGGGCAGATTGCTGCGTTCGATGCCGAGATCATCGCGCTCAAGCCGCATCCGGGCATGCAGCAAGTTGGCACGAATCTGCGGGCGTTGCTGGATGGCAGTGAAGTGATTGCTTCGAGCATAGGCATCCGCACGCAGGATGCGCTGAGCCTCCGTTCTATTCCGCACGTCCACGGTGCTGCACGGGATCAACTGGCGCACGCGACTCAACAGATCGAAACCGAGCTCAACGGTTGCACCGATAATCCGTTGCTGCTTGGCACACCGGACAACTTCCGGGTGGTGTCCCAGGCCAACCCGCACGGCCAGTCAGTGGCATTGGCGGCGGATTTGCTGGCGATTGCCATGGCCGAAATCGGCTCCATCGCCGAACGTCGCCTGGACCGCTTGATCAACCCGCATGTCAGCGGTTTGCCGGCATTCCTGGTGGCCAACCCGGGGGTTAACTCCGGCATGATGATCGTCCAGTACGTCGCCGCTTCGCTGTGTGCGGAAAACCGTCAATTGGCGCAACCGGCAGTGCTCGACAACTACGTTACCTCGGGCCTGCAGGAAGACCATCTGAGTATGGGCACCAATGCCGCGCTGAAGCTGCATCGCGCGTTGGAAAACTGCACGCAGATCCTCGCGATTGAGTACCTGCTGGCGGCTCAGGCGTTTGAATTTCTCAAGGAACAACGCTTCGGCGCCGGCACCGATACGGCCTGGCGTCTGTTGCGCGAGCGGGTCCCGGCCTACGATCAGGACCGCTGGCTGGCACCGGACATCGCCAGTGCCGCCGCCGTTTTGAAAGACCCGATTTTGCTGCACAACGCTTTACCTAACCTGAACTGATTTCCACAAAACACCAGCGTGCCAAGGCGCAGCCCCCCAAAAGGTGGGAAGCGACGGACAACGGACATCTCCGGAGCGTCTGGTGAGTACTCTTCACCTAAGAAGAAGACAAACTCTCAAAAGGAGCACGAAATGACTGCGTTAAACCTTATTCCCGGCCAACTGAGCCTTGCCCAACTGCGTGATATCTATCAGCAGCCGGTCAAAATCACCCTCGACAACAGTGCCTCGGCCCAGATTGAAGCCAGCGTTGCCTGCGTGGAACAGATCCTCGCCGAGAACCGCACCGCGTATGGCATCAACACCGGTTTCGGCCTGCTGGCTTCGACCCGTATCGCCAGTGAAGACCTGGAAAACCTGCAGCGCTCGCTGGTGCTGTCCCACGCCGCCGGTGTCGGCGAGCCGATCAGCGATGCGCTGGTTCGACTGGTCATGGTGCTCAAGGTCAACAGCCTGAGCCGTGGTTTCTCGGGCATTCGTCGCAAGGTCATCGACGCCCTGATCGCCCTGATCAATGCCGAGGTTTACCCGCATATTCCATTGAAAGGTTCGGTCGGTGCATCCGGCGACCTGGCGCCTTTGGCCCACATGTCGTTGGTGTTGCTGGGTGAAGGCAAGGCTCGCTACAAAGGCGAATGGATGGAAGCGACTGAAGCGCTGAAAGTCGCCGGTCTGACCCCGCTGACCCTGGCGGCGAAAGAAGGTCTGGCGCTGCTCAACGGCACCCAGGTTTCCACCGCTTACGCGCTGCGTGGTCTGTTCGAAGGTGAAGACCTGTTCGCTGGCGCTGTGGCGCTTGGCGCCCTGACCGTCGAAGCCGTGCTGGGCTCGCGCTCGCCGTTCGACGCCCGGATTCATGCCGCTCGCGGTCAGAAAGGCCAGATCGACGCTGCTGCCGCTTACCGCGATCTGCTGGGTGAGCGCAGTGAAGTCTCCGACTCGCACCAGAACTGCGAAAAGGTTCAGGACCCGTACTCTCTGCGCTGCCAGCCGCAAGTCATGGGCGCCTGCCTGACCCAGTTCCGTCAAGCCGCTGAAGTGCTCGCCATTGAAGCCAACGCCGTTTCGGACAACCCGCTGGTCTTCGCCGCTGAAGGCGACGTGATCTCCGGCGGTAACTTCCACGCCGAACCGGTGGCCATGGCCGCTGACAACATGGCCCTGGCCATCGCTGAAATCGGCTCCCTGAGCGAGCGTCGTATCTCGCTGATGATGGACAAGCACATGTCGCAACTGCCGCCGTTCCTGGTGGCCAATGGCGGCGTGAACTCCGGCTTCATGATCGCCCAAGTGACCGCGGCGGCACTGGCCAGCGAGAACAAGGCGTTGTCCCATCCGCATTCGGTGGACAGCCTGCCGACTTCCGCGAACCAGGAAGATCACGTGTCGATGGCCCCGGCTGCCGGCAAGCGTCTGTGGGAAATGGCCGAAAACACTCGCGGCGTTTTGGCGGTCGAGTGGCTGGCGGCGTGCCAGGGTCTGGATCTGCGAGATGGTTTGAAGACTTCTTCGAAGCTGGAAGAGGCCCGGGCGATTCTGCGTAAAGAAGTGCCGTTCTATGAGAAGGACCGGTTCTTTGCGCCGGACATCAACGCGGCGAGCGAGTTGTTGGCGACCCGTTGCCTGAACGCGCTGGTACCGGCGAAGTTGCTGCCTAGCCTGTAAGTCTGCTGATCGTTCCCACGCGGGAGCGTGGGAACGATCATTTCTGCCAATAAGAATAATTAGGGACGAGCAATGCAACAGCCAGAAAAGGGTTTGAAACGCGGGCTCTCTGCCCGACATATTCGCTTCATGGCACTGGGGTCGGCGATCGGCACCGGGCTGTTTTACGGTTCTGCCTCGGCCATTCAAATGGCCGGGCCTGCGGTACTGTTGGCTTACCTGATCGGTGGTGCGGCGGTGTTCATGGTCATGCGCGCCCTCGGCGAGATGGCGGTGCACAATCCGGTGACCGGCTCTTTCGGCCAGTACGCCAGCACTTACCTTGGGCCGATGGCGGGCTTCATCCTCGGTTGGACCTACGCGTTTGAAATGGTCATCGTCGGTATGGCCGACGTCACCGCGTTCGGTATTTACATGGGCTTCTGGTTTCCGGAAGTCGACCGCTGGATCTGGGTACTGGGCATCGTCTCGGTGGTCGGCGGCTTGAACCTGTGCAACGTCAAAGTCTTCGGTGAAATGGAGTTCTGGCTGTCGCTGCTCAAGGTCGCGGCCATCGTCGCGATGATCTTGGGTGGCTTCGGCATCATGCTGTTCGGCATCAGCACTGCGCCCGGCGCCCAGGCGACCGACATCAGCAATCTCTGGAGCCATGGCGGCTTCATGCCCAATGGCGTGGGCGGCCTGATTGCTTCGTTCGCGGTGGTGATGTTTGCGTTCGGCGGCATTGAAATCATCGGCGTGACGGCCGGTGAAGCCAAAGACCCGCAGCACGTGCTGCCCCGGGCGATCAATGCCGTACCGCTGCGTATTTTGCTGTTCTACGTGCTGACCATGTTCGTGCTGATGTCGATCTTCCCATGGCAGCAGATCGGCAGCCAGGGCAGCCCGTTTGTGCAGATTTTCGACAATCTGGGGATCAGTTCGGCGGCGACTGTTCTTAATATCGTGGTGATTTCGGCGGCGATATCGGCGATCAACAGCGACATCTTCGGCGCTGGCCGCATGATGTACGGCCTGGCCCTGCAAGGGCACGCGCCCAAGGGCTTCGCCCGGTTGTCGCGCAATGGCGTGCCGTGGCTGACGGTAGTGGTGATGAGCAGTGCGCTACTGCTGGGCGTGCTGCTGAACTACCTGATTCCGGAAAACGTATTTCTGTTGATCGCCTCCATCGCAACTTTTGCCACGGTGTGGGTCTGGTTGATGATTCTGTTCACCCAAGTGGCCATGCGTCGTTCCATGAGCGCGGAGCAGGTCGCACAGTTGAAATTCCCGGTGCCGTTCTGGCCCTATGCACCGATGGCGGCGATTGCCTTCATGCTGTTCATCTTCGGCGTGCTGGGCTATTTCCCTGACACCCAGGCAGCTCTGATCGTCGGCGTGGTCTGGATTGTGTTGCTGGTGCTGGCCTACCTGACGTGGGTGAAACCGGCGGCAGGGAAGGCAGTACCGGTGGAGCAGGAACCCTCTTTTTCTCATCGATAACCTAACGGAGGCCACGGATGAAAACTCTCTGGCAACACTGCCACGTCGCAACCATGGCGCAAGGCGTCTACTCGATCATCGAGGATGCGGCCATCGTGACGTCAGGAGCGCACATTGAGTGGGTGGGCCCGCGCAGTGAGCTGCCGGCGGGCGAATACCCGGCGGTCTATGACCTAAAAGGGGCCTGGGTGACGCCGGGTCTGATCGACTGCCACACCCACACGGTGTTTGGCGGCAACCGCAGCGGCGAATTCGAACAACGCCTGCAGGGTGTCAGCTACGCGGAAATCGCCGCAGCCGGTGGTGGCATTGCCAGCACCGTACGCGCCACCCGCGCGGCGACCGAAGACGAGTTATTCGCCAGCGCCGTCAAACGCCTGAAAAGCCTGATGCGTGACGGCGTGACCACGGTCGAGATGAAATCCGGCTACGGTCTCGACCTGGCCAGCGAACGCAAGATCCTGCGGGTGATTCGCCGTCTTGGCGCCGAACTGCCGGTCAGCGTGCGCAGCACCTGCCTGGCCGCTCACGCCTTGCCGCCGGAGTATGCGGATCGCGCCGACGACTACATCGACCACATCTGCGCCGAGATGCTTCCGTCCCTGGCCGCCGAAGGGCTGGTGGATGCGGTGGATGCGTTCTGCGAATACCTGGCGTTTTCGCCGGCGCAGGTCGAGCGCGTATTCGTCACCGCACAACAACTCGGGTTGCCGGTGAAGCTGCACGCCGAACAGTTGTCGTCCCTGCACGGTTCGAGTCTGGCGGCGCGTTACCACGCACTGTCGGCCGATCACCTGGAATTCATGACCGAAGACGACGCCATCGCCATGGCCAAGTCTGGCACCGTCGCGGTGTTGCTGCCCGGCGCCTTCTACTTCCTGCGCGAGACCCAGTTGCCGCCGATGGACGCCTTGCGCAAACACGGGGTGAAAATCGCCATCGCCAGCGACCTCAATCCTGGAACCTCACCGGGGCTGTCGTTGCGCTTGATGCTGAACATGGCGTGCACCTGTTTCCGCATGACCCCGGAAGAAGCGCTGGCCGGTGCAACGATTCATGCTGCCACCGCGTTGGGCATGGCCGAGACTCACGGCTCGCTGGAAGTCGGCAAGGTCGCGGATTTCGTCGCCTGGCAAATCGATCGTCCGGCCGATCTGTCGTACTGGCTGGGCGGTGACCTGGAAAAACGCGTCGTGCGTCACGGCGTCGAAACAAGCGTTTAGGAGAGCAGTTGTGGATAAGGTTCTGAACTTCAAACAAGGCCGCGTACCGTTGCTGATCAGCATGCCCCACGCCGGCCTGCGTCTGACCCCGGCGTTGGAAGCGGGGTTGATCCCCGACGCGAAAAGCCTGCCGGACACCGATTGGCATATCCCGCAGCTTTACGAATTTGCTGCCGAGCTGGGCGCCAGCACCCTGGCCGCCGAGTACTCGCGTTTTGTCATCGACCTGAACCGACCGTCTGACGACAAGCCTTTGTATGTCGGCGCGACCACCGGCCTGTACCCAGCGACGCTGTTCGACGGCATTCCGTTGTTCCGTGAGGGCATGGAGCCATCAGCGGCGGAACGAGCGACTTATCTGGAGCAGGTCTGGACGCCATATCACAACACCTTGCAAAACGAGCTGGCGCGACTGAAAGCCGAGTTTGGTTACGCGCTGCTGTTCGATGCGCATTCGATCCGCTCGGTGATCCCGCACCTGTTCGACGGCAAGCTGCCGGACTTCAATCTGGGCACCTTCAACGGTGCCAGTTGCGATCCACAGTTGGCCACTCAGCTGAAAGCCATCTGCGCGCGCCACGGCGACTACAGCCATGTGCTGAACGGTCGCTTCAAGGGCGGCCACATCACTCGCCATTATGGCAATCCGGCCGAGAACATCCATGCGGTGCAACTGGAGTTGGGCCAGTGCACATACATGGAAGAGTTCGAGCCGTACCGTTATCGCCCGGATCTGGCGGCACCGACTCAGGTGGTGCTCAAGGAATTGCTGCAAGGGCTGCTGGCTTGGGGCCAAAAGCATCACAAACGCTAAAGCCTGGCGCATACCCTGTGGGAGCGAGCTTGCTCCGGGCGGCGATCCGACGATGGCGGACTGACATTCAACATCAATGTTGAATGTGATGGCCTCATCGCCATCGCCATCGCCATCGCCAAATTCAAGGATCAGCTCGGTGGCAAGATCTACGGCATCGAGCCGGGCAGTGGCGCCAACACCACCCTCAAAACCATGATCGAGACCAATCGCTTTGGCCTGAAGGACTTCAAGCTGATTGAGTCCGGTGAGGCCGGCATGCTTGCCGCCGTACAACGGGCAGTGAATCGCAAGGAATTCGTGGTGTTCGTCGGCTGGACCCCGCACCCGATGAACATCAACATGAAGATCGCCTACCTGACCGGCAGCGAAGACGTTTACGGCCCGAACGAAGGCGCCGCAACCGTTTCCACGGTGACCGCCCCGGACTACGCCCAGCGCTGTCCGAACGTAAACCGCCTGCTGGAAAACCTGACCTTCACCGCCGCCCAGGAAAGCCAGTTGATGGTGCCGATCATGGAGCGCAGGACGCCTCAGGACGTTGCCAAACAATGGCTGCGCGACCATCCGGAAGATTTGCAGCGCTGGCTGGCGGGTGTCAGCAGTTTCGATGGCAAGGATGGCGTGGCAACCGTTCAGGCCAATTTGAAACCTTGATGGCGGCGTATCCTTTATCCAAACAGATGACGGCGTTCGTCGAGAAAACCGTCAGCTTCAACAGCACCGACAGCAACCTCACCGGTTTGCGTCAGGCCTACAGCGGGATGTGCCGGGCGTTTACTCCGCCGCGTCCTGCCGGGCTTTATGTGGTCGACTTTGAATTGGCGGGCGTGCCGGTGCGGTCGTATCAACCGCCGGTTTCGCCACTGACCAGCGGTTGCCCCTGCATCGTGTATCTGCACGGCGGCGGGTGGGTGGTGGGCGACCTGGATTCCCACGACTTCATCTGCGCCGAACTGGCGTCGACGCTCGGCGTGCTGGTGATCGCCGTCGATTATCGGTTGGCGCCGGAACATCCGTTTCCGGCGGCGTTCGAGGATTGTCTGGGGGTCTGGCGCGCGCTACGGGCCGGGCCATTGCTGCTCGATCCCGAGCGAACGCTGGTGGCCGGGGACAGCGCCGGTGGCAACCTTGCTGCTGCGTTGTGTCTGGCGTTGCGCGATGCGGGCGAGCCATTGCCGGCTGCGCAGGTCCTGATTTATCCGGGGCTGGGCGGTGATCAGCGATTGCCATCGCGCAGTGAATGCATCGATGCTCCCTTGCTCAGCAGCAGCGATCTGGATTGTTATCACGCCTTGTACTTGCGCGGCACCCGACAGCCAGGTGCCTATGCGATGCCGTTGCTCGCCGAGGATTTCAGTGGTTTGCCGCCGACCTTGATCGCCGTGGCTCAATTCGACCCGCTGCGCGATGACGGTGTGCTCTACGCCGAGCGACTGAACGCAGCAGGCGTGGCAGCGACGCTTTATTACGGCGAAGGGTTGGTTCACGGCTGTCTGCGGGCTCGGGGGCAGGTCGCCGAGGTCGACGCGCTCTACGAAACGCTGATCGGCTATTTGAAAACGATATTCGACAACCATTCGGCTTAACGGAAGCGTCCTACGCTAAATATCGATTCGTCTGACTGCGCGAATTGGTAGATCCACGCAAAGTCCCGTGCTTACAAATAGACACAGGGACATGTGGATGCTCAGCGATGCCAAGCAGGTCGTTTTCAAACTCGACATTGAAGGTTTTCCCCACGACCTTCAGGTACTCGAATTCCGCGCCAAGGAAGCGCTTAACCAGCCTTACGAAGTCAAACTCGAACTGGTCAGCGAGCGCCCCGACCTTGACCTCGATTCTCTGCTGCATCGCTCGGCTTTTCTGCGCTTCGGTCCTGACGGCGCCGGCATTCACGGGCAGGTCTATCGAATCGCCCAAGCCGATTCAGGCAAACGCCTGACCCGTTATCAGATGACCCTCGTGCCCCGGCTCGCCTACCTCACCCACTGCCATAACCAGCGTATTTTTCAACACCTGAGCGTGCCGCAGATCATCGCCAGCGTGCTGAACGGCCAAGGGATGCAGCCCGATACCTGGCGCTTCCAACTCAGCGCCGAGTACCGACCACGGCTCTATTGCGTGCAGTACGAAACCGGACTGCATTTCCTCCAAAGGTTGTGTGAGGAAGAAGGTCTGCACTTTCATTTTGAGCACAGCGCCGATGGGCATGTGCTGGTGTTCGGCGACGATCAAACCAGCTTCTCGAAACCCTCCCAGTCAACCGCGTACATGCCAGGCAGTGGCATGGTTGCCGAAGCGCCGGTGATTGATCGTTTCAAGCTGCGACTTGAAACCCGACCGACCCACGTCAGCCGTCGTGATTACGATTTCGAAAAACCGCGCCTGAAACTGGAAAGCGAGGCCAAAAATCCGCTGCTGCCGCACCTTGAGGATTATGGATTCCCAGGTCAGTTCACCCATCGTGAACGCGGTAAACATCTGGCCAATCGGGCACTGGAACGCCACCGCGCCGATTACCAGCAAGCCGAAGGGCGCAGCGATCAGAGTGCCATGCGCAGCGGCCATTTCGTTGAGATGACCGAACACCCACGCGCTGACCGGAATGGCCTGTGGCTTCTGACTGAAGTCGAACATGTTGGCCTGCAACCCCAGGTGCTTGAGGAATCAATCACCGATGCCAGTCCGCAGGACGGTTTCATTCAGGGCTACCGTAACCACTTCGTCGCGACACCTTGGGACGTCCTATTCAGGCCGGCTCTTGAACACCCCAAGCCGCGAATAACGGGCAACCAGCAGGCGGTCGTCACAGGCCCGCCCGGCGAAGAGATCTACTGCGACGAATACGGTCGGGTAAAGGTTCAACTGCCGTGGGACCGCGACGGTCAGCACAACGAGCAATCGAGCTGCTGGCTGCGTGTCGCCACCGGCTGGGCCCATGACCGCTATGGCGGCGTGCTGATCCCTCGGGTCGGCATGGAAGTGCTGGTGGGGTTCACCGAAGGCGACCCCGACAAACCTTTTATCCTCAACTGTCTGCCCAACGCCTCAACCCCCGTACCACTGGATCTGCCGGCTGAGCACACACGCAGTATTTTCCGTAGCCAGAGCAGTCCCGGTGGCGGCGGTTACAACGAGTTGCGCATCGAGGACAGGAAAGGCGCCGAGGAAATTGCCCTGCGTGCCCAGCGCGATTTTGTCCAACTCGTTCTCAACGATGAACGCCTTCAAGTCGATAACCAACGCACCGTGGTGGTCGGCGGCATCGCCAGCCACGACCTGCGTGGCGAAGAACAGCACCTCACCCACGGCAACCGCCTGACCGAACTCAAACAGGACGACCACCTGTTGGTCCATGGCGACCGCCACATCCAGACCACCAATCACCTACTCAACGCCACTCAGCACATTCAGCTCAATGCAGGCCAACAAGTCGTCATCGACGGCGGTGTGCACCTGACAGTCCAGGCGGGCGGTCACTGGCTGACGCTCGGGCCGGAAGGCATTTTCAGCAGCGTGCCGATTCTAGTGGGCGGCGCCCCGGCCGTGGGTATACCCGCCGAGCCCCTGATGCCGGGCGCCTTGCCCCTGCTGAAAGTGACGTTCGATGCGGCCCAGCAACGCCATGCGTTGATTTCAACCCGCGCTTCTCGCTGCCTGATATGCGAGGCCGCTCAAGCATGAAGCTTTTGACCTCATTGCCTGGAGACCTGCCCTGGAGCGAGCAACAGGCTTTCCTGCTGCTGGACGGCGCGAGCTTGGGCGATTTGCCGGAACGCTTGAAACAACTGAACCCCGGTGCGAGCACCGTTGCGCTGTATGACTGTGCGCCGTTCACTGCGCTGCGGAATATCTCGCCGCTGCTGGTGGCGGTCCAACAGCCTGACGATTCGATATTTCAGTTCTATCTGCAACAGGCGCACGAAGAGTGGGGCGTGCTGTTGTTCAGCACCACGCCTGCGCATGACGTCGCCCAACACTTGCGCAAACTGCTGACCGTTGAATTGCCCGACGGTCTGCCGGTGGTCCTGCGTCTGGCCGATGCGGCAGTGGCGCAGGCGTTGTTCGGCAGTGGGGATCAGCGTTTGTTCGGTCCCCTTTCCTGCGTGGTGATGGCCGACAACGTCAGCGCCAAATGGCAGCGTCATCAACCCCGACTGCCCGAATGCCCGGAACTGGCCACGCCCTATCGCCTGAGCCCTGAACTGAATGCAGTGCTGGACCACGTTGATCGGCGCCGCGCGTTGCTCGAACTCGACGCCCATTTGCTCAACTACTTTCCCGAACGCCATGGCGGCGAAACCGTGGCTCAGCGTTGGCCAATGCTCGAACAACTGGAGGCCGAGGCCGGCGCCTTGGGCTTGAGTAGTCAATCCGAGCTTCTGTATTACGCCAACGTCATGGCCTGGCTGGGCGGTACAGCGCTCGATCAGCATCCGTCTATCGCTCGATTGATCCATACGCCCTCACTGCAATCACCCGGCGAGCGCATCGCGTTGGCCGCCGACCTGGCCCAGCGCTGGGCCAGTCAAGGGAGCCGCCCATGACCCACCCTGCCAACCTTGCTGCCGCCGCCGCGTCAAAAACCGCCATCGGCTCTCCCGGTGCTTGCCCCTTGCGCCAAACCCATGTGCAGCTACTGCCCTTGCGTTACGGATTGGTGGAAAAGCCCCTCGACCCGAGTGCCGAGCTGAAGCTGCCCTATACCCTGACGACCCGCCCGTTGGGCATTCGTTTACTGCGCGATGGCTGGTTGTATGTCATCGACAGCGTCACCGGCCACCTGCATGAATATCGCGTGCTCAACGGACTGGTCAGCGCCTTGCTGCACAAGGGCGCCAAGGTCGATGGCGATCAGCGCACGCCTATCGAGGAGCGTCCGGCCCTAGTGTTTTCGCGGCGCAGCACCCTGCATGTGACCTTCGCCGAAGTGCAGTGGACCGCGGCCAAATGCACGCAAGTGCTCGACAACTCCGACGAGCGTGACCACTTCATGCAAGCCGTCGATCTCGGCCCGGTGCATTGCCAAACTGGCGGCGAACACCTACTGACGGTCGCGCAAGGCAAACAGTGGCTGGCGGAGATTGCGACCGATCCGGCCCGGCAGGCCCAAGCCGCACAAGACCGTACGGAACAGGAAGCCGAGTCGCCATCGGACGCCGTTCTATTGCCGACGGTGCATGTCAGCGATGCCCCCGCGCACGAACGTGAACTCTATTTGTGGGAGCAGCCGCGGCGCTTTCGCGAGGCGCACATCGGCGAGTTTCTCGGGCGGGTGCGCCCGGCTTATCAGGACGACACGCTGTTCCTTGTGGTGCACGACGACCTCGGCGTGTTGCGCGACTTGGCCGAGTATCAGGACACCGTAGTCGGCTGGGTCGACGACTGGAGCAATACCGACCACAACGAACGCGATTACCTGTTGGCTTGCTACATCGAATCCTTGAGCCGGCTCAGTCCCGGGGATATCGGCAATCTGGTCGACGCCAGCGACGATCCGCGAGTCCAGGCGCTTTTTGACGATCTGGAACAGTTGCCCGAACCGGATCGGGAGCACACCCGCAAAGCCTTGCTGGATTACCTGAACAAGGGCGGCAAGGTCGAGTCGCTGGACGCTCCCGTGCCCCCGGCACTGGAGCAGGCGCGTAAAGAAGCGCATGCCGAAGCGTTCAAATTCGCCAAGTACCAGGGCGCCACACCTGACTTCACCGCCCATAGCCGCGCCAGTGACGAGGCAGACCGCCGTTACTACACGCGCCAACATTTCAAGGTCGCCCCCGACGATTTCGTCGAACGTCACCTCGATACCTTGATAAAACTCGGCCAAGAGCAAAACAAACGCATCATTGATGTGCTCGAAGGCTCCAGCTTCAGTGGCAAACGCGGGGTCAACGATTTCATCGACCGGCCGGCCATGGACGCGGCGCTGTTTCAGCATCGCGACGACCTTGGTCGCTGGAACCGATTGCTTGAGCGCATCACCGCCGACCGCACCCTGCTGGTGGGTGCCGGTCGCTTCCATCGCTCGGCCTGGTATTACGACGCGCAGGATCAACAGCAACTCCACCAGGCCTTCACCGCCGAATACGCCTGCCTGAAGGACATCTGCCGCAGTGACCACGCGAGCGAAATCCTCCTCGGTTATCTGGAGAAACACCCTGAACTGACCCGGCCACTGTTCTACACCTTGCCCCTGCGTCTTCAGCCAGAACGGGCCGCGCAATACGCCACGCTGTTCAACGCCGGCATGGGGGTGTTCAACAACCTGCCGCACTGGCTGGGCGAGCTGCAGAAAATCGAACAAGCGCACCTGCCGGCCCTCGACGACCTGCCCGAACATACCCGCGCCGTCGCGGACGCAGCGCAGCACAGCCTCAGCCCGGCGCTGAACCTAGGTCTGAGTCGGGCGCTGGAAGGGTTCGATCTGGCGGGAGAGAAAATCCCCGACCTCGACGAACTGTTCCGGCGCCTGCCCAAAGCCTTGTCGGGGCGGCTACTCGATGCGGCGAAAACCACCGGGGTGACCTTTACTGTCGCCAGCCCAGCAGAACACGCGGCGTTGCAAACCAACCTCAAGGAACTGCTCAGGGAACGCGATTACCTGAAAACTCTGACCCGCGAACGCAACCAGCTCACCCACAACAAAAACCGCCAGGGGCACAAGACGCCACGGGCGGTGGAGTTGCAGGGTGAGATCGTGCGGGTGCGTGGGCAGTTGACGCAGCTCGAAGGCCAGTTGGCTGGGGCGCTGAGCCCGATTGCGGAGTTGCCGGATCAGTCGGCGCGCCTGTATGGCGCGACGCCGGCTCGGGCGGGGGTGACGGCGGTGTTTCCGCCGGCGCAGCAGTTGGAGGTGCGGAGTTTGTTGAAGGATATTCGGTTGGGGGTTCAGAGTGTGCCGAATGCGAATTTGATTCGGAGCGAGGGGATGGGGTTGTTGGTGTTTTTGGTGCAGGGGGTGAATTTGGTTTCGGTTATAAGGGAACTGACCAACCAATCCAGGAACAAGCGAGTCTGGATGCCCGTTTTTAATGCAGCGATGACCACCGGGGCCGCTGGGTTCACTGCGGCGCAAAGTCTCGCCGATACAGCGTTAAAGGCACGTAGCGTTGCGCTCGTCGCGGGTCTTCAACACCACGCCTTGCAAAATTTGCATGTGCAGATGGGCAAGCTGCATGTTGGACTGGGCATTTTCACCTACGGCTTCGGTTTTATCTCTTCAGTGGTTAGTCTCAATACCCAACAGCAGAATTGGCAACAGGCGACGCGTAGTGGGAATGCTGCTGCGCAGAATAGTGCAGCGCTCGCTGCAGCGAGCGCGGCCGGCATGACGACCGTCAATGCCTATGGCTTAGGTCATACCTTACACGCGGGGTATAGCGTAGCAATTGCCAGAAACGCTGCAGCAAGAACGGCTGCTTGGGCCGCGGCTGGTACCCGTTTGTCCACCGTGTTCTTCCGGTTCAATCTGGCCGGTGCCCTGTTCACCATTTTGGAGTTGGGTGGAACCTGGCTGTACAACCGTTACAACATCAGTGCCCATGATAAATGGCTGAAAACCACACCCTGGAGCTTGGACACCGATCATCGCGGCGACCATGCCCTGGATGAATATCAGCGTTATCTGGCCTATTTGCTGAACGCCCCGTATACGCAACTGGGCCCGAACGAGCATGATTCGTGGCTGAAAAACTTCCTGCTAAAAGCCAAGCCCAGCGACATTCACTTGGTGCTGCCAAGGCTCAAGCTCAGCGATTTCCAGCCACCGTTGAGTGGACAACCGGCTCATCGCCTGGGGATCGGCGCCCACCGCATTGCCATTCCTCTCCACAGCCGTGGCACGCCGAGAGAGCGCAAGGACGTTATCAGCGATGAAATCACGGCCAGCCTGCGCATCGTACAAACAGGACCCGATCGGCTAGTGCTGTGCCTGCAATATCCCGTGGATCCTGACAGCGAATTTACCCCGGCTTCCGAAAAACTGGAGCTGGCCGTCTGTATACAGACCTTGAACGCCAAGGGGGTGTGGGAATCGCTGACTGACGTTATTCACCTCAACCCGCGCGGTAAGGGTCATTTCCCTGCGTTACCTCGTCAATCCGTTACCGAGCATCCACCGTTGTTGCTGGTTGAAACCCATCTGCTGGAGCTGGCCGACCATGCCCACCAAGATTGATAGCTCCCTGCCTGCACCGCACCTTGAGCAATCCCGCAAAGCCGGCGATGTCGAACCGTTTCCCAGTGGGAGAATCACCTATCTCGCGCCGTTGCCATTGCCGACACCGCTGCCGCCGCATGGCCCGCATATCGGGGAACTAAATGAGGTGTACATGGACTTTGGGCTGGGATCACCGCCAGTCTTTATGTGGCAGATGACATTAGGGGGACCATTCAGTGTTGCCTTCTCGGTTGCATTCTTAATACCTCTATTTGGCGGCTTCATGTTTTTCTTGTTCGGCATGGGCTGGGACGATATTACTCATGCCATAAAAGGAGTATTCAATGAGGCGTACGGACCAGCCATACAGGGCGGTTTTTTAATGCTGCTCATCGGCCTCGGTGTGTGGCACCACAACCACAAAAAGCGCCTCCACATCATCCCAACCCGCTTCAACCGCCAACGCCGCGAAGTCTGCTTCATGCCCGAAGACGCCACCGAACCCGTCTTCGTCCCTTGGGAATCCCTTTCGGCCTGGGTCATCGAAGCTCAAGGCGCCACCCAATACGGCATCCACCGCCAATACGGCATGGGCATCGGTTTCCAGCACGGGGAGACCCTCACCAGCGTCGAATTCCCCTGCTTCGGCCTCTCCCTGGCCATCAGCCACTGGGAAGCCATCCGCGGCTACATGGAATACGAAATCCACGACCTAAAATCCATCCAGGACCCGCAAGACCTGCAAGGCCCGAACGACCCGCCCCACGAAGGCCTGCACACTTTCCACAACGCCCGCGCGCGTATGCATCAGCAGATCCGCGACGGCCAACGTGGTCGAGTGTCCGGCTTCTTCTGGTACCTGTACCACGTCATGACGCTGTGGACGATTCCCAACCACCTGACCGAATGGGAAGTCCGCCGCCTCCAGAAAATGGCCCCGCAGGCCTTGCCCGAAGTGATGCGCCAATGGTCCGAGCCATTACCGAAGGAACAATGGGCGAAGCCGAGCGAAGAACTGCTGCGCCTGAGCGCGCACGTTCGCGCCCTGCACAAACGTCAGCCGCGACGCCCGATCACCGAGATTTTTGCCGAGGTACAGCGCACGAATCCGACCGACAAACGTCGCGCATGAGTTGTTTTTTCAATGTATTTGCTCCGATGTCCGAAACACTGGAGCTGGCCGTCTGTATACAGACCTTGAACGCCAGGGGGGTGTGGGAATCGCTGACTGACGTTATTCACCTCAACCCGCGCGGTAAGGGGCGTTTCCCTTCGTTGCCCCGTCAATCCGTCACCGAGCATCCGCCCCTGTTGCTGGTTGAAACCCATCTGCTGGAGCTGGCCGACCATGCCCACCAAGATTGATATCCCCATGAATGCACCGCACCTGGAGCAACCTCGAAAAGCCGGAGATATAGAACCGTTTCACAATGGGAGAATCACCTATCTCGCGCCGTTGCCACTGCCGACACCGCTACCACCGCACGGTCCGCATATCGGGGAGCTAAATGAGGTGTATATGGATTTTGGCTTGGGATCGCCCCAAGTGTTTTCATGGCAGCTCATATTAGGCGGGCCCTTCAGCGGAGCCTTCATGATCGCGTTCCTAATCCCGCCAGCAATTGGCTGCGTGGGCCTTATGTTCGGATATGACTTCGCATACACATGGGAATTTGTTATTGATTTATTCTTCGCCATCTATGGATATGCCTTAGTTACCGGCTTCTCCGCCTTAGCCATCCTCCTCTGCACTTGGCTCCACTATCACAACAAACGCGCGGCCATCATCCCCACCCGTTTCAACCGCCAACGCCGCGAAGTCTGCTTCATGCCCGAAAACGCCACCGAACCGCTCTTCGTCCCTTGGGAATCCCTATCCGCCTGGGTCATCGAAGCCCAAGGCGCCACCCAGTACGGCATCCACCGCCAGTACGGCATGGGCATCGGCTTCCAGCACGGCGAGACGCTGACCAGCGTCGAATTCCCTTGCTTCGGTCTTTCCCTGGCCATCAGCCACTGGGAAGCCATCCGCGGCTACATGGAATACGAAATCCACGACCTCAAATCCATCCAGGATCCGCTAGACCTGCAAGGCCCGAACGACCCGCCCCACGAAGGCCTGCACACCTTCCACAACGCCCGCGCGCGTATGCATCAGCAAATCCGCGACGGCCAACGTGGTCGAGTGTCCGGCTTCTTCTGGTACCTGTACCACGTGATGACGCTGTGGACGATTCCCAACCACCTGACCGAATGGGAAATCCGCCGTCTCCAGAAAATGGGCCAACAGGCGTTGCCCGAGGCGATGCGCCAATGGTCGGAACCGCTTCCGAAGGGACAATGGGCGAAGCCGAGCGAAGAACTGCTGCGCCTGAGCGCGCACGTTCGCGCCCTGCACAAACGTCAGCCGCGACGCCCGATCACCGAGATTTTTGCCGAGGTACAGCGCACGAATCCGACCGACAAACGTCACGCATGAGTTGTTTTTTCAATGTATTTGCTCCGATGTCGAAACACTGGAGCTGGCCGTCTGCATCCAGACCTTGAGCGCCAAGGGGGTGTGGGAATCGCTGACTGACGTTATTCACCTCAACCCGCGCGGCAAGGACCATTTTCCTTCGTTGCCTCGTCAATCCGTTACCGAGCATCCACCGTTGTTGCTGGTTGAAACCCATCTGCTGGAGCTGGCCGACCATGCCCACCAAGATTGAAATGCCTCTGCCTTCCCCGCACCTTGAGCAATCCCGCAAAGCCGGCGATGTCGAACCGTTTCCCAGTGGGAGAATCACCTATCTCGCGCCGTTGCCATTGCCGACACCGCTGCCGCCGCATGGCCCGCATATCGGGGAACTAAATGATGTGTACATGGACTTCGGGGTGGGATCACCGCAGATATTTTCATGGCAGGTCATATTAGGCGGGCCATTCAGCGGCGCATTTATGATTGCATTCCTGTTTCCCCTGATTGGCGGCTTCAT
This sequence comes from Pseudomonas sp. HLT2-19-2, assembly GCF_054898005.1. NCBI lineage: Bacteria > Pseudomonadati > Pseudomonadota > Gammaproteobacteria > Pseudomonadales > Pseudomonadaceae > Pseudomonas > Pseudomonas sp. HLT2-19-2. The sequence goes on from NZ_CM142712.1 coordinate 644,275, forward strand.
GTTTTTTTTATTCGGGATGGGTTGGGACGATATTTCTCATGCCATACAAGGGATCTTCCATGCGTCCTACCCGCTAGCCATACAAACTGGCTTTTGGACCCTACTCATCGGCCTCGGCGTCTGGCACCACAACCACAAAAAACGCCTCAAAATCATCCCCACCCGCTTCAACCGCCAACGCCGCGAAGTCTGCTTCATGCCCGAAGACGCCACCGACCCCGTCTTCGTCCCCTGGGAATCCCTTTCGGCCTGGGTCATCGAAGCTCAAGGCGCCACCCAATACGGCATCCACCGCCAATACGGCATGGGCATTGGTTTCCAGCACGGCGAGACCCTGACCAGCGTCGAATTCCCCTGCTTCGGTCTTTCCCTGGCCATCAGCCACTGGGAAGCGATTCGCGGTTACATGGAATTCGAAATCCACGACCTCAAATCCATCCAGGACCCGCTAGACCTGCAAGGCCCCGACGACCCGCCCCACGAAGGCCTGCACACCTTCCGCAACGCCCGCGCGCGTATGCATCAGCAAATCCGCGACGGCCAACGTGGTCGAGTGTCCGGCTTCTTCTGGTACCTGTACCACGTCATGACCCTGTGGACGATTCCCAACCACCTGACCGAATGGGAAGTCCGCCGCCTCCAGAAAATGGCCCCGCACGCCTTGCCCGAAGTGATGCGCCAATGGTCCGAGCCATTACCGAAGGAACAATGGGCGAAACCGAGTGAAGAACTGCTGCGCCTGAGCCATCAGGTCCGACAGCTGCATAAACGCCAACCGCGACGCCCGATCACCGATATTTTTGCCGAGGTTCAGCGCCTGAATCCGACGGACAAACGTCGCGCATGAGCTGTTACAACCGTAAAACCCTGCTCGACTATCAGGAAAAACATCCGAAACTGATCCGGCAAGGACAGCGTCACGCTGGTGGGCTTCGGTACCTTTCTGCAACGCCATCGCGGTGCCCGCACCGGCAAAAACCCGCAAACCAGTGAGCCCGTCAAAATCAAGGCCAGCAACACTGTTGCGTTCAAGCCAGGCTAATCGTTGAAAGACCGTAACACGCACCGACTTCCCGCGTAGCGAGTGAGCGGGTAAAAAATGGGCACGCCAACGAGGTTGGGTGCCCATTTTTTTATGCCTGACGAATCAGCTGACTCGACTTTGTTGCTTGGCGAAAATCGCCGCCATCTCGGGTTCATCCAGATGATCCAGCGTTCGCTCCACCAACAAATGCACGCCGTCAGCCATGCGGCTGAGCGCCAAGGCTACGGAGCGGCGGGAACCGTCCACATCGTCGGCGAGGTTGGCGGCGATGGCGCTGATGGACAGCAAATCTTCCGAGGCATTGGCGAGAAGGGTTTCAGGGTTGATGCCCGGGCAGACGCTGAAGAGCTGGCCGTTGCGTTTTGGTGGTTTGGGGTCGGCTGGCGGGAAGTGATGGTTGAGGGCGCGCTCGGCGGCTTCGTTGAGTTTGTTTGAGTCGGGGCTTTCGTAGGGAGAGACCGGATCGGTGTCGGGTGGGTTGGGTGTGACTTTGAACATATTCAATTCTCCAACAACGTGGAGCCGTCACCGAATCGCTGCTAAACGCAGGGTGGCAGCTGTGCGCAGGTTAGCAGACCGGTGGAGACGAATCCGGCGCGCCCGAGGGCGCCCTGCGCACAGCTACCATAAAGTGCAGGCATGAAATGACCTGACTGTCTGGATGCAGATGCGCTTCGTCAAGACGGGCTGCTAAACCCGATCACTGATGGGCAGTGACAGGAACCAAGTTACCGACCGCCCCCAAGGCGCACAAGCCGGCGGATTCTGGCGTAGCCGTAGGCAACGACGCAAGGTGTTGTAGCTTGCAGGAAGTAACCTTGAGGCGTTTTAAACAAACGCTGTCTAGCGGTGTTTAACTACCGAAATGTTGGCAAGAACGAGTCTGAAAAAACCGGCTGAAAAACTCTGACTCTGCAAGGCATGCTCATCGGCGTAATTCGGGTTTATGATGCCGGACGGCAGAATAATAGAAGTCCCCCCAGGGATGACCTCGACCCCTTACGGAGCGCGCAATGCAGACTTTGTACCCGCAGATCAAACCCCACGCCCGGCACGATCTGGCCGTCGATGAAACCCACACGCTGTATGTCGACGAAAGCGGTTCACCGAAAGGTTTGCCGGTAGTGTTCATCCACGGCGGCCCCGGCGCCGGGTGTGATGCCCAGAGCCGTCGGTATTTCGATCCAAACCTGTATCGCATTGTGACCTTCGATCAGCGCGGGTGCGGTCGTTCCACGCCCCACGCGAACCTGGAAAACAACACTACCTGGGATCTGGTCGCCGACCTTGAGCGGATTCGCCAGCACCTTGGCATCGATAAATGGGTGTTGTTCGGCGGTTCGTGGGGTTCGACCCTGGCGCTTGCCTACGCGCAAACTCACCCGGAGCGTGTGCACGGTCTGATTCTGCGCGGGATTTTTCTCTGCCGCCCGCAGGAAATCGAGTGGTTCTACCAGTGCGGCGCCAGTCGTCTGTTCCCCGATTACTGGCAGGACTACATCGCGCCCATCCCGCTGGACGAGCGCGACGACTTGCTTTCGGCTTTCCACAAACGCCTGACCGGCAACGATCAGATCGCCCAGATGCATGCGGCTAAAGCCTGGTCCACCTGGGAAGGCCGGACCGCCACCCTGCGCCCGAACCCGCTGGTGGTCGATCGCTTCTCCGAACCTCAGCGCGCCCTGTCGATTGCCCGTATCGAATGTCACTACTTCACCAACAATGCGTTCCTTGAGCCGAACCAGCTGATCCGCGACATGGGCAAGATCGCTCATTTGCCCGGTGTGATTGTCCATGGCCGTTACGACGTGATCTGCCCGTTGGATAACGCCTGGGAACTGCATCAAAACTGGCCGAACAGTGAATTGCAGGTGATCCGTGACGCGGGCCATGCCGCCTCCGAGCCGGGCATTACGGATGCACTGGTTCGCGCCGCCGATCAGATGGCCCATCGTCTGCTCGACCTGGCCCCTGAAGAAGCATGAAGGGCCTGCTGCAACGCGTGCGTGGTGCGCGAGTCGAGGTAGCGGGGGAAGTGGTGGGTGCCGTCGATCAGGGTTTGCTGGTGTTGGTCGCGGTAGAGCCTGAGGATACACGCGCCAGCGCCGACAAACTTCTGCATAAGCTGCTTAACTATCGTGTATTCAGTGACGCCGAGGGCAAGATGAATCTGTCCTTGGCGGAGGTAGGTGGTGGGTTGCTGCTGGTCTCACAGTTCACCCTGGCCGCCGATACCAGGAGCGGGTTGCGTCCGGGGTTTTCGACCGCTGCCCCTCCGGCCCTGGGCGAGGAACTTTTCGACTATCTATTAGGGAAGGCGAAACAGGTGCATGGCACTGTGGCATCAGGTAGATTCGGCGCGGATATGCAGGTGCACCTGGTCAATGATGGCCCGGTAACCTTCCTGTTACAGACCTGAAAGCGCTTGAAACATATTTTTAAGCCCTTTTCGACTGAAAACAGGGGTTTTTCGCAATAAATACTTTGATCCCCTTGATGCGTTGTAACGCGGCCTACTAGATAATCGCGCGCTACGGGGGTCAGCGTTCGTTGGTCCATTTTGACTTAGGTAGAGACTTGTCCTGGACCGTTTGGGGAATCATTTAGTCCCATCGGAGTCGGAATAATGCTCGCCAACTTGGCAAGAGTGGTCTGTAGGGTCGGTTTTTTCATTCCGCACACCTCACAGGCACTTTAACTGGCCGTTGGTTTTTTGATCTGTTTTCGGCGAGGGTTGCTCGTGATTGTTAGTCCCTGTAATGCACCAAAATTGTCTGCCAAACGGTTTCGAAGCGCTCTGGTAGCGGGCTCTGCACTGCTCTGCCTACTCAGCGCCGGTCAGCTTTGGGCATTCAATCTGGATGATGTATCGGTCAAGGCAAAAGAGCTGGCCGGGCAGAAATACGAAGCTCCGCGCAGTAACCTGCCGAACGAGTTTCGCGAGATGAAATTCGCGGACTATCAAAAAATTCGCTTCCTGACCGAAAAAGCCGAGTGGGCCGATCAGAAAACGCCGTTCAAGCTGTCGTTCTATCACCAGGGTATGCATTTCGATACACCGGTGAAAATCAACGAAATCACGGCTAACACCGTCGAAGAGATCAAGTACGACCCAAGTCGGTTCGATTTCGGCGACGTAAAGTTCGATCCTAAAGCCACCGAACAATTGGGTTATGCCGGTTTTCGTGTGCTGTACCCGGTCAACAAGGCCGACAAGCAAGACGAGATCTTGACCATGCTCGGCGCGAGTTATTTCCGCGTTGTCGGCAAGGGGCACACTTATGGCTTATCCGCTCGCGGCATGGCCATTGATACCGCGTTGCCGTCTGGCGAAGAATTCCCGCGTTTCACCGAGTTCTGGATTCAACAGCCAAAACCGGGTGACAAGCACTTGGTGATCTTTGCTTTGCTGGATTCGCCACGGGCGACTGGTGCCTATCGCCTGACCCTGCGTCCGGGCAGCGACACCGTTGTCGACGTCAAGGCCAAAATGTTCCTGCGTGACAAAGTCACCAAGCTTGGCGTTGCGCCGCTGACCAGCATGTTCCTGTTCGGCGCCAATCAGCCGTCGAAAGTGCTGAACTACCGTCGCGAACTGCACGACTCCAGCGGTCTGTCGATCCATGCCGGCAATGGCGAGTGGATCTGGCGTCCACTGAATAACCCGAAACACCTGTCGGTGAGCAACTTCGCCATCGAGAACCCGCGTGGCTTCGGCTTGCTGCAACGTGGCCGCGACTTCAGCCACTACGAAGACCTCGACGACCGCTACGACAAGCGTCCAAGTGCCTGGATCGAACCAGAAGGCGATTGGGGCAAGGGGTCCGTCGATCTGGTCGAGATTCCGACTGCCGACGAAACCAACGACAATATCGTTGCGTTCTGGAGTCCGGAAAAGCTGCCTGAGCCTGGCCAGCCGCTGGACGTCGCTTATCGCATGCACTGGACCATCGACGAAGCCGCACTTCACGCACCGGACAGCGCCTGGGTCCAACAAACCCTGCGCTCCACGGGTGACGTGAAACAGTCCAATCTGATCCGTCAGCCGGACGGCAGCGTTGCCTATCTGGTGGACTTCGAAGGTCCGTCCCTTGCAGCACTACCAGAAACTGCGGACGTTCGCAGCCAGGTCAGCGTTGGCGAGAATGCCGAGCTGGTCGAGAACAACGTACGTTACAACCCTGAAACCAAGGGCTGGCGTCTGACCCTGCGGATGAAAATCAAGGATCCGGGCAAACCTACCGAGATGCGTGCTGCACTGGTCAAGAACATCGTGACTGCCGACCTGGCCAAAACATCGGTGCCCGCGTCCAATTCTTCCGTCGCCAAGGCCGACAAGGTTGCCGCCAAGCAACAAGAGAAGATGGATAAGGAAGCCAAGCAAGTTGAAGCCAAACACGCCGAAGCCAAGCCGGCCGCAGATTCCAAGGACAAGGACAACAAAGACGCCAAGCAGCCAGTCGCTGCCGACGCGGCCCCAGCCACACCGGAATCGGCACCGACTGAAGAAGTCCTGACCGAGACCTGGAGCTACCAGTTGCCTGCCGATGAGTAATTCTCAAGTACAGCCAGAGACTCTTGCCGAGTATCTGGCGCATCTGCCAATGACCGACGAGCAGCGCGCGGAACTCGCGGGCTGCAAGTCTTTCAGCGAGCTGCACCAGCGTCTGTCGTCCTCGACGTTCGATGCGCCGACCGAGGCTGCTCAAGCTTCGGTGGGTCGTCGCCTGACCCTGAACACCGCCGAAGAGCTGGCAGACGCTGAAATGCTGGTGCTCGACGCCAGCGGCCGGGTCTGCCTGCGGGCAACCCCGCCGATTCGTCGGACCAAAGTTGTGCCGGAGCCGTGGCGCACCAACATTCTGGTGCGTGGCTGGCGTCGTCTGACCGGTCGCTCCAATCCCCCGGCCCCGCCGAAAGATGAGAACGTATTGCCGGCAGCTCGCTGGCGTACCGTCGGTTCGATCCGCCGCTACATTCTGCTGGTATTGATGCTCGGTCAGACCATCGTCGCTGGCTGGTACATGAAAGGCATCATGCCGTATCAGGGATGGTCGTTCGTCGACCTGAACGAAGTCCTGCATCAGCCGTTCCTGCAAACCGTCACGCAAGTCCTGCCCTATGCACTGCAAACCAGCATCCTGATTCTGTTCGGGATTTTGTTCTGCTGGGTATCGGCCGGTTTCTGGACCGCGCTGATGGGCTTTCTGGAGCTGCTCACCGGTCACGACAAATACCGCATTTCCGGTAAAAGCGCCGGCAACGAGCCGATCCCCAGGGACGCTCGCACCGCACTGGTGATGCCGATCTGCAACGAAGACGTGCCACGGGTGTTTGCCGGTTTGCGGGCGACCTTCGAGTCGGTTGCGGCCACGGGTAACCTGGATCGCTTCGACTTCTTTGTCCTCAGCGACAGCAACGATGCCGATATCTGCGTTGCCGAGCAACAAGCCTGGCTGGACGTCTGCCGTGAAGCCAAGGGCTTCGGCAAGATTTTCTATCGCCGCCGTCGCCGTCGCGTTAAACGAAAAAGCGGCAACCTAGACGACTTCTGCCGTCGTTGGGGCGGTGACTACAAGTACATGGTCGTGCTCGACGCTGACTCCGTGATGAGCGGTGACTGCCTGACCAGTCTGGTGCGCTTGATGGAAGCCACGCCGGACGCCGGGATCATCCAGACCGCGCCGCGCGCTTCGGGCATGGACACGCTGTATGCACGCATGCAGCAGTTTGCGACCCGTGTGTACGGTCCGCTGTTTACCGCCGGTCTGCACTTCTGGCAGTTGGGCGAATCCCATTACTGGGGCCACAACGCGATCATCCGCATGAAGCCGTTCATCGAGCACTGCGCCTTGGCGCCGTTGCCGGGTAAAGGCGCGTTTGCCGGTGCAATTCTGTCCCACGACTTCGTCGAAGCTGCGCTCATGCGCCGTGCCGGCTGGGGCGTGTGGATTGCCTATGACTTGCCGGGCAGCTACGAAGAATTACCGCCGAACCTGCTGGACGAACTTAAGCGTGACCGTCGCTGGTGTCACGGCAACCTGATGAACTTCCGGCTGTTCCTGGTCAAGGGTATGCACCCGGTGCACCGTGCAGTGTTCCTGACGGGCGTGATGTCTTACTTGTCGGCGCCGTTGTGGTTCTTCTTCCTCGTGCTGTCGACGGCGCTGCTGGCGGTCAACACGCTGATGGAGCCGCAGTACTTCCTTGAGCCACGTCAGCTCTATCCGCTGTGGCCACAATGGCACCCGGACAAGGCGATCGCGCTGTTCTCGACCACCGTCGTGCTGCTGTTCCTGCCGAAGTTGTTGAGCATCATCCTGATCTGGGCCAAGGGCGCGAAAGAGTTCGGTGGCAAGTTCAAGGTGACCCTGTCGATGCTGCTGGAGATGCTGTTCTCCATGCTGCTGGCGCCGGTGCGGATGATTTTCCACACCCGTTTCGTCCTCGCCGCGTTCCTCGGCTGGGCCGCGACCTGGAACTCGCCGCAACGTGACGACGATTCCACGCCATGGAGCGAAGCGGTAAAACGCCACGGTCCGCAAACCTTGCTGGGCTTCTTCTGGGCCCTGCTGGTGATCTGGTTGAACCCGAGCTTTCTCTGGTGGCTGGTGCCGATCGTCGGTTCGTTGATGCTGTCGATCCCGGTGTCGGTGATCTCCAGTCGAGTCGGCCTGGGCCTCAAGTCCCGTGACGAAAGCCTGTTCCTGATCCCTGAGGAATACAATCCGCCACAGGCATTGCTGGCAACCGACCAGTACACCCACGAAAACCGTTGGCATGCGCTGAACGACGGCTTCATCCGCGCAGTGGTCGATCCACAGCAGAACGCCTTGGCGTGCTCGCTGGCGACGTCCCGTCACCGTCAGGCCGAGCCGATCGAGTGGCTGCGGATCGAACGGGTTCGTCATGCGCTGAAAGCCGGGCCTGATGGTCTGAGCAACAATGAGCGCGTGGAGCTGCTCAGTGACCCGGTGGCATTGGGTCGTCTGCATGAGCAGATCTGGAACGAAGGTCACCCCGAGTGGCTGGAGGCGTGGCGTAAATCGGTGAAGGCCGATCCCCATGCGCCGCTGTTGCCGCTCAAGCCGCTAAGCGTGCAGCCTCAGTTGGCCTAACGAAAAACCCCGCGAAAGCGGGGTTTTTTTTGCGCTGATCAGCCCGGCCGATTAAACCTTGAACCTGCCCACCAGCATCTGCAGATGCGTCCCCAACCGCGCCAGCTCAACGCTGGCGGCCGCTGTCTCTTCACTGGCTGCCGAGGTCTGCTCGGATACGTCGCGCACGTTCAGCACGCTACGATTGATCTCTTCGGCCACCGCGCTCTGCTGTTCGGCGGCTGCAGCAATCTGCTGGTTCATCGACTGAATCGCCGAGACGGTGCGGGTGATGCTTTCCAGTGAGCCACCAGCGCGGCGGGTCAGTTCGACGCTGCTGTCGGTCAGGCTGCGGCTGTTGTCCATGATGGTCGCTACTTGCTGGGTGCCGGTTTGCAGGCCGACGATCAGCTCTTCGATTTCTTCGGTGGACTTCTGGGTGCGCTGGGCCAGGCTGCGGACTTCGTCGGCAACCACCGCAAAACCGCGTCCGGCCTCACCGGCACGGGCGGCCTCGATGGCGGCGTTGAGGGCCAGCAGGTTGGTTTGCTGGGCCACGGATTTGATCACGTCGAGCACGCTGCCAATCTTGTCGCTTTCGCGTTTGAGATGACCCATGGCCTCGGTGGAGTTGCCGACTTCCTTGGCCAGGCGTTCGATCTGGGCGATGGCTTCGCCGACCACTTTGTCACCTTCGCGGGCCTGCTGGTCGGCGGCGACGGCGGCTTCGGACGCTTCTTCAGCGTTACGCGCGACTTCCTGCACGGTGGCGGTCATTTCGTTCATGGCGGTGGCCACCTGGTCGGTCTCGACCTTCTGGCTGTTGACCCCGGCGCGGGTCTGCTCAGTGACGGCCGACAGCTCTTCAGCGGCGCTGGCGATTTGCGTGACGCCATTGCTGATGCCGCCGATCAACTCGCGCAGGCCCAGGGTCATGCTCTGCATGGCGCGCTGTAGCTGGCCGAGTTCATCCTGACGCTCAGAAATAAGGTTCTGGGTCAGGTCGCCAGCAGCAACGCGTTCCGCCACTTTGAGGGTCTGGCTCAGGGGAATCACGATCTGGCGCGTGATGGCCCAAGCGGCAAGCAGGCCGAAGGCGAGCGCCAGCACGGTGGCCATCAGCAGCAGGTTTTTGGCGTGCGCGGCGTCGGTGTCACGGACGATGGTTTGCGACACGGTAAGTTTTTTGCTGGTGTCGCGCAGGATTTGGCCTTGATCGGCCATGCGTTTGAGGGCTGCGGCGCTGGCGACCTGAGAGTCGCGGAACTGGCTGACGGCGGCGCGGTAGGCTTTCAACGAATCCGTAGCTTGCTGCAGGTGGGCGATGTGCTGTTCCGGCAGTTTGGAGGGCAGGCTCTCGAGGTTTTTCAGCGCGTTGTCGATGGCGTCCAGAGCGGGTTGCTCGGCCTCGGTTTTGCCGCTGTAGGTATAACCGCGAACCTGGAAGCGCGCTTGCTGGATCAGCTTGCTCAGGTCGATCACGCTGTTGAAATCGGCGACGCTGTCACCTTGCAGCATGGATTTTTCGACTTCGGCGACACGGGCCACGGCGTTGTCGGCGGTGGCGCCGAGTTTGCCGCGGGCGTCTTCGCGGATGGCTCCAGCCTGGGTCATGGCGGTGAAGGCGTGTTTATACTCACTGACGGCGGCGAGTTGTTGGTCGATCATGGCTATGTCGGCCGGTTGTTCGATCAGCGTGCGCGCGGTTTTCAGGCCGGTATCGAGTTGGCCAAGCAGGTCGTTGACCGCACCGGGGCCTTGTTCGCCACGACGTATTTCGTAATCCAGGCGGGCCAGGCGCAGGTCTTTGGCCAGGTCATTGAGGCTGGCAATAAACCCCAACTTATCGCCACGATTCATCACGCCGCTCAGCCCGGTCCAGCCGGTGAAAGTGATCAATAAGGTAAGAAGCAGCACTAGGCCGAAGCCAATACCCAGTTTTCGATTGACGCTGACGTTTCCCAGTTTCTCGGCTATCCATCGGTACATGCTGCTACTCCCTGGAACCATTCGTTGGTTTTATGGAGACTGTATCGGCAGGCAGCCGGGTATCTGTAGGAATTAGAAAAGGCGTGCGAGCAGCGCAGTGACGGCGGTTTCGACCCGCAGGATGCGGTCGCCGAGCTGCACCGGTTGCAGGCCGGCCTTGCCCAGCAGGTCGATTTCGTACGGAATCCAGCCGCCTTCAGGGCCGATGGCCAGTGTCACCGGTTCGTCCAGGCCACGAGGGCAGGGGGGGTAATTGCCGGGGTGGCCGACCAGGCCGAGGGTGCCATTGGTGATCGACGGCAGACGGTCCTCGACGAACGGCTTGAAGCGCTTTTCGATAACGATTTCCGGCAGCACGCTGTCCCGGGCCTGTTCGAGGCCGAGGATCAGTTGTTCGCGAACCGCCTCGGGCTCCAGGAACGGGGTTTGCCAGAAGCTCTTCTCGACGCGATAGCTGTTCACCAGCACGATTCGCGGCACACCCATGGCCGCCACGGTCTGAAACACCCTACGGAGCATTTTCGGGCGTGGCAGGGCCAACACCAGGGTCAGTGGCAGCTTGGCCGGTGCTGGCTGGTCGAGGGTGACGCGCAACTCGGCTTCATCAGCGTCCAGGCGCAGCAGTTCGGCCGACCCCATCAGCCCGCCGATACGCCCAACCCGCAGGGTGTCACCGACCACCGAACGATGCACTTCCTGCATGTGCGTCAACCGGCGATCGCGCAGGATCACCCTGTCGGCCGCAATGAAGTCGGCTTCTTCGAGGAGCAGCAGGTTCACGCTTGGGTCGCTGGCGGCTGGTCGTTGTGATCGTCGACCGGCTGGTCGTCCGGATGATCGCCGCGCTTGCTGATCAGGCTGCCGAACAGGATGCCGATTTCAAACAGCAGCCACATCGGTACGGCCAGCAACGTCTGCGAGAAGATGTCCGGCGGCGTCAGGATCATGCCAACCACAAAGCAGCCAATGATCACGTACGGGCGGATCTTCTTCAGGTATTTGACGTCGACCACACCGATCCATACCAGCAGGACCACGGCCACCGGAATTTCGAAGGCCACGCCGAAAGCGAAGAACAGCGTCATGACGAAGTCGAGGTAACTACTGATGTCCGTCATCATCTCCACGCCGGCCGGGGTGGCGGCGGCGAAGAATTGGAAGATCAACGGGAACACCAGGTAATACGCGAACGCCATGCCGGTGTAGAACAGGAGGATGCTGGACATCAGCAGCGGCACCGCAATGCGTTTCTCATGCTTGTACAGGCCTGGCGCGATGAAGCCCCAGATCTGATGCAGGATCACCGGGATCGCGAGGAACAGCGAAACCATCATGGTCAGCTTCAGCGGTGTCAGGAACGGTGACGACACGTCGGTGGCGATCATCGTCGCGCCCACTGGCAGGTACTGACGCAGCGGCGTGGAGACGAAGGTATAAATCTGCTGGGTGAAGGCAAACAACCCGGCGAAGATGATGAAGATCGCCGCTACACAGCGCAGCAGGCGGGTACGCAACTCGGTGAGGTGCGAAACCAGCGGCATGTGCTGGTCGTTTTCAGGGAGATCGCTCATGGGGCTCGCGGCGGCAAAGTGGTGTCGTGAGGAGCCGGCGTTGTCGGCGCGACGGCAGGAGCAACGGGGTCTGCGGGTGCCACAACCGGTACCGGTTCGACGGCGGTCAGCGTTTCGGTCGGAGCCGCTTCAGCGTTTGGCGCATGAATCGTCGGCGTTGCCACCGGTTGAAACGGCGTCGGCTCCTGCTGAGTCGGCGTGAAAATCTTCCGCGCCTCCTGCTCCAGCGACAGAATGTGCTCGTTGTGCAGTTGCCGACGAATCTCGTCGGCACCGATTTCACGTTCAACTTCCTGTTTGATCGCGTTGAAGCTGCGCTTCAGACGACCGACCCACAGGCCGGCGGTGCGCGCAGCACCCGGCAGACGCTCGGGGCCCAGCACCAGCAGGGCCACAAGGCCGACGAGCAGCAGTTCAGGGAAGCTGATACCAAACATTAGTCAGTGCTCACACGTCTTTGCGGATCGGCTCTTCGACTTTTTGCGCCTGCACGTCGATGGTGTGCGGCTGGTTCACGGACTGTGTGGTCTGTGGCTGAGCGGGTGGTACCGGTTGGGCCGGTGTTACCGTCGGGTCGGCGGGCTTGTCTTCATCGTTCATGGCTTTGCGAAAGCCCTTGATCGACTCACCCACGTCAGTGCCGAGGTTTTTCAGCTTCTTGGTGCCGAACACCAGCACGACAACAACCAGGATGACGATCCAATGTTTCCAGTCAAAAATGCCCATGTTGCTGCTCCTCTCTAAATAGTTGTTCAGGCGGACGGACGCGAGGCTTTTTCGGCGTGTCCGGACAGACCGAAACGACGGTCCAGTTCGTCGAGTACAGCCTGTGGATGCTGCCCCAGTTGGGCGAGCATGACCATGCTGTGGAACCACAAATCGGCGGTTTCGTAGATCACATCGCTGCAGTCACCGCTGATGGCGGCATCCTTGGCGGCAATGATGGTTTCGACCGACTCTTCGCCGACTTTTTCCAGAATCTTGTTCAGGCCCTTGTGGTACAGGCTGGCGACGTACGAGCTGTCGGCAGCGGCGCCTTTGCGCTCTTCCAGTACCTCGGCCAGACGGGTCAGAGTGTCACTCATGGGTGTGTCCTGCGGAATAGATAGCGTGCGGGTCTTTCAGAACCGGGTCGACGGTTTTCCAGTCGCCATTCTCGAAGACGCGGTAGAAGCAGCTCTGACGGCCGGTATGGCAGGCGATATCGCCGATCTGCTCGACCATCAGGATAATCACGTCGGCGTCACAGTCCAGGCGCATCTCATGCAGGGTCTGCACGTGGCCAGACTCTTCGCCCTTGCGCCACAGTTTGCCACGGGAACGTGACCAGTAAATGGCGCGGTTCTCGGCAGCGGTCAGTTCCAGCGCTTCACGGTTCATCCAGGCCATCATCAGGACTCGCCCGGTCTTGTGATCCTGAGCAATCGCCGGCACCAGGCCATCGGCGTCCCACTTGATCTCGTCCAGCCAGTTTCTCATCTTCGACTCCGACAGCGGGCTCCACACTTCATTAGTGAAGCCCAGGCGTTAAAACAGTGTGCCAGCGTGTGGGGGCTCTGGCTATCGGCGAACGACCAGATACAAACCGACGGCCACCATGATGCCGGCCGGCCAATGGCCCAATTCGTTCAACGGCCCACCGGCCGCGAGTATCGTGCCGCCTGCCAGGTGCGCACAGCCGAGCAAGCGCATGAACCAGTCGTCCTTGCGCCGGTGCCACGGTGGCGGCGGGTCGTAGGCGTGCGGTTGGGACATGCGCTCGAGCAGGTCGCGGGCCATGTTGGCCAGGTGCGGCAGTTGTTCGAACTGGCTCTGCACGTTGCCGATCAAGGCTTTGGGGCTGACGCGTTCGCGCATCCAGCGTTCGAGGAACGGCTGGGCGGTGTTCCACAAATCGAGGTCCGGGTACAGCTGACGGCCCAGGCCTTCGATGTTCAACAGGGTTTTTTGCAGCAGAACCAGCTGCGGTTGCACTTCCATGTTGAAGCGTCGAGCGGTCTGGAACAGGCGCATCAGCACCTGGCCGAAGGAAATATCTTTTAACGGTTTTTCGAAGATTGGCTCGCACACGGTGCGGATCGCCGCTTCGAATTCGTTGAGTTTGGTTTCCGCTGGCACCCAGCCCGAATCGATGTGCAGCTGCGCGACACGACGGTAATCACGCTTGAAGAACGCGAACAGGTTGCGCGCCAGGTAATCCTGATCTTCCGGGGTCAGGCTGCCGACGATGCCGCAGTCGATTGCAATGTACTGCGGGCTCCACGGGTTCACGGTGCTGACGAAGATGTTGCCGGGGTGCATGTCGGCGTGGAAGAAGCTGTCGCGGAACACCTGGGTGAAAAAGATTTCAACGCCGCGCTCGGCGAGCATTTTCATGTCGGTGCGCTGATCGGCCAGGGTCGCGAGGTCAGTGACCTGAATGCCGTAGATGCGCTCCATCACCAGCACTTTCGGCCGGCACCAGTCCCAATAGACTTGCGGCACGTAGAGCAGCTCCGAGCCGTCGAAGTTGCGCTTCAACTGGCTGGCGTTGGCCGCTTCGCGCAGCAGGTCGAGTTCGTCGTAGATGGTTTTTTCGTAGTCCAGTACCACGTCAACCGGGTGCAGCAGGCGCGCGTCGGAAGAAAGCTTTTCGGCCGTGCGGGCGAGGATGAACAGCCACGCCAGGTCCTGCGCGATGATCGGTTTGAGGCCCGGGCGGATGACCTTGACCACCACTTCTTCACCGGTTTTCAGCTGCGCGGCATGCACCTGCGCCACGGAGGCCGAAGCCAGTGGCTCGACGTCGAAGCGGCTGAACACTTCACTGATCTTTTTGCCGAGCTGCTCTTCAATCAGCTTGATCGACACTTGCGAGTCGAACGGCGGCACGCGGTCCTGCAGCTTCATCAGCTCATCAGCGATGTCTTCCGGCAACAAGTCGCGGCGAGTGGACAGGATTTGCCCGAACTTGATGAAAATCGGTCCCAGGTCCTGCAACGCCAGACGCAATCGCGCGCCACGGCTCAGGTCCAGCGTCTTGCGTGGGAACCAGCGCCACGGTAAGGCGTAGCGCAGCGCCAGCAGAAACCAGGGCAATGGCAGGGCGAACAGCAGGTCATCGAGGCGGTAGCGAATCACAACGCGCTGGATGCGCAACAAACGGCGGGCGGCAAGCAGCTTCATGCGTTATCGCTTGGGTCGAGGGATCGGGAAAGGCGCTCGAAGCGCGCCTCGAGACGGTCCAGATCGAGTTTGATCTGGTCCAGTTCATTGAAGCGGGCTTCAGCTTCGCGCTGACCGACGAGGGTGCGCGATTCTTCGGCCAAGTACTCGCCAAGATTCTGATTCAAGCTGGCGAACCCTTGCTGATACCAGCGTGCGCGACTGCGCAGGTGACCGCCGAGCAGTTGCGTGGCGACAGGTCCCAGCACGCGTGCGAGTTCGTACTCCCAGTCCAGCTCAAGGTCCTGAAGGATCGTCGCCAGTTCCAGCAGCACGCCGCTGTCGCCGTCGAGTTCGACTTCAGGAGCATGCAGGACCGAAGTCTTGTCCTTGCTCATCGCCAGTTTCAGCAGGCTGGAGGCCGGTGCACGCAAGGTGCAGTCGGCGCCGGTTTCCCAGTGGGAAGCCAGCATCAAGCCTTCGTCGCTGGGCAGGATGAACACTTGCAGCGCCGGGTTGCGGCAGTCGACGGCAATCACCTTGCCACTCAAATGTGCCAGCCGCGGCAGCGCCGTGCTGTCGAGACGCAGCACCCGGTTCAGACCGAGTTCAACGCTGGCGAGCAGGCCGGCCAGCAACATCAGGGTTTGATGCCGCGGTGCAGGGCGACGATGCCTGCAGTCATGTTGTGGTAGGTCACGCGGTCGAAACCGGCTTCGACCATCATCGACTTCAGGGTTTCCTGATTCGGGTGCATGCGGATCGATTCGGCCAGGTAGCGATAGCTTTCCGAGTCGTTGGTGATCAGCTTGCCCATCAACGGCATGAAGGCGAACGAGTAGGCGTCGTAGGCTTTGGACATCAGCGCGTTGGTCGGTTTGGAGAATTCCAGCACCAGCAGACGGCCGCCCGGTTTCAGCACGCGCAGCATCGAGCGCAAGGCGTCTTCTTTATGGGTAACGTTGCGCAGGCCGAAAGCGATGGTCACGCAGTCGAAATGGTTGTCCGGGAACGGCAGCTTTTCAGCATCGGCCTGGACGAATTCGACGTTGCCCGCCACACCCAGATCCAGCAGGCGGTCACGGCCGACCTTGAGCATGGATTCGTTGATGTCGGCCAACACGACCTGGCCGGTCGGGCCAACGAGGTGCGAGAACTTCTTGGTCAGATCGCCGGTGCCGCCGGCGATGTCCAGCACGCGGTTACCGGTGCGAACGCCCGACAGCTCGATCGCGAAACGCTTCCACAAACGGTGCATGCCGCCCGACAGGAGGTCGTTCATCAAGTCGTACTTGGCGGCTACCGAGTGGAAAACCTCAGCGACTTTTTCCGCTTTTTGGCTTTCCGGAACGTTTTTGAAACCGAAGTGAGTGGTGGGTTCGGCATCGCTGCCTTTGCGCTGATCAGTCATATCGCTGTCACCAGAAGAGAATGCGGGACATTCTAATCCCGGTGGCCTGCTTTGTCTTGGCAAGGCTGCAGGTAAGATAGGTAACCGCCGGGACGTTTTGCCGCAGTAGCGGTCAAGATGCTTCAGGAAAGTATCCATATAGCAGGAGTCATTTGATGGCCCGTATTAGTGTTGAGCGTGCCCACACCCTGGGTAAGGAAGCGGCCCGCGAGAAGGCTGACAAGTTGGCGCAAAAACTGTCCGATCAATATGGCCTGGAGCCGCAATGGTCCGGCGACACCCTGAACCTCAAGCGTTCCGGTGTGAAAGGCGCGGTGTATGTGGGCGAGAATTCGATCAAGGTCGATGTCGAACTTGGCCTGTTGATGTCGGCCATGAGCGTCACGATCAAATCGGAAATCGAAAAGGCCCTCGATAAAGCGTTGGCTTGACCGGCAGTGGATTTGTGAATGCAATTCCTGTGGGAGCGTTGTACCCAAACGTTTATGTCAGTTGTTAGGGTGCTGTTTCTAATTATTCTCACTACTTTGTGCATGAGCCCGACTCTTTCGCGGGCAGTTCCTCAAACCTTCTGCGCGTGAGGTGCACCATGGCCAAAGTTATTTTGAAGAAAAAAATCGACGTTTCGACGACTGCTCTGAGCGACGTTAAATCTTACGCCCGCAAGATCTGGCTGGCAGGCCTGGGGGCCTACACCAAGGTCGGCCAAGAGGGCAACGAGTACTTTCAAGAGTTGATCAAAGCTGGTCAAGACGTTGAAAAGAAAGGCAAAAAAGTAGTTGCCGAGAAACTTGAAGCAGCGAATGCCGAGATCGATGAAGCCAAGAGTGAAGTCACTACTTTCAAAGGTAAGGTCGAAGTTCAACTCGACAAGGTCGAGAAGGCTTTTGACTCGCGTGTCGCAAGTACCTTGAATCGTATCGGCATTCCGTCTAAACATGACGTTGAGACACTCTCTGCCAAGCTCGATGAGCTGACGGCATTGCTCGAACGCGTCGCGCAAAAATCTTAAGGAGAACGGGATGGCTGGTAAAAAGAATACTGAAAAAGAAGGCAGCTCGTGGATCGGGAAGGTTGAAGACTACTCCCGCAAAATCTGGCTGGCTGGTTTAGGCGTGTACTCGAAGATCGACACTGACGGCAGCAAGCTCTTCGATACATTGGTTAAAGACGGCGAGAAAGCCGAGAAGCTCACCAAGAGCGCTGTCGACAAGAAAGTCGATGCCGCCAAGGACTCCGCTTCGTCGGCCAAGTCGCGCATCAGCGGCGTGAAAGATCGCGCACTGGGCAAGTGGGATGAGCTGGAAGGGGCTTTTGACAAGCGTCTGAACAGCGCCATTTCGCGCCTGGGTGTACCGAGCCGCAATGAAGTCAAAGCGCTGCACAGCAAGGTCGATACCCTGACCAAGCAGATCGAGCGTCTGACCGGTGCCAAGGTTGCGCCTGTTGCGGCGAAAACCGCAGCGGCCAAACCTGCTGCGAAGTCTGCTGCCAAACCACTGGCCAAGGCTGCCGCTAAACCGGCTGCCAAACCAGCGGCCAAAACTGCCGCGGCGAAACCTGCAGCAAAAACCGCTGCGGCCAAACCAGCGGCAAAACCTGCCGCAGTGAAGAAGCCAGCAGTGAAAAAACCGGCAGCGCCGAAAGCCGCTGCACCCAAACCAGCAGTAGCTGCCGCCAAACCGGCAACCGCGGTCAGCGCATCGAATTCCGCTGCTGCGCCAACCCCTGCTGCAACCCCGACTGTCGCGCCAGCTCCATCGACGCCAACCAGTCAGTCCTGATTTCAGGGCTCAAGAAAACGCCCGGCCTGCAAAGGTCGGGTGTTTTTGTTTGTGCACGATTCGTAAAGCACCGCAGTACCCCTGTGGGAGCGGTGTGCAGGGTTACTCGTGTTCTTCCAGATACTGCAACGCCAACTGCTCCGTCGCCACCTTGATCGGCGGCAACAAGTGCGGCGCCACCAGCATCATGATCTGGTACACCACCAATCGCACTTCACCTTCACGATCAAGAATCCGCTGATAGTCCAGTGAGAACAGCAGCGTCATCGTGATCTGCTCCACCAGTTGTCCCAGTGCCTGGGTCTCGCTGACCAATTGACCCTGAGCCTTCAATCGAGCGAGTAACGACGCCAGCGTGCGCTTCAGTGCATTGAGCAGGTTGCGTATGCCTTTGGCCAGTTTCGGCAAGCGCCCGGCGAGGTTCGACAGGTCCTGGAACAGAAACCGGTAGTGCGCCAGGCGTTCGACGATCAGGTGCAGGAACAGCCAGTAATCTTCCGGTGCAAGCTCGACATCGGCCGGTGGATCGAGCAGGGGCGCCAGTTCGGCCTGGAAGCGCTCGAACAACCCGAGAATCAGCGGTTCCTTGCCGTGGAAGTGGTAGTAGAGGTTGCCCGGGCTGATGCCCATTTCATTGGCAACTTCCATGGTGGAGACGTTCGGTTCGCCCTTTTGATTGAACAACTGCAAGGCACATTCGAGAATCCGGTCGCGGGTTTTCATCCAGTCTTCTTAATGGTTCGTTGAACGTCAGCGCACACGCACGTAAGTACCGGGTGCTGCCTCCATCGGTGGATAGTTCTGGTTGCCGAGGGCCATGTCGGTTTCTTTTTGCGCGCCTGAACGTTCTTGAACCCAGCTCAGCCATTGGGTCCACCAACTGCCGTCGACTTGCTTGGCGTCGTAATACCAGGCCCGTGGGTCGCTGCTCAGTTTCGTGCTTTCGACGAAATTGGCTTTCGGGTTGGAGGGCGGGTTGAGAATGCTCTGCACATGACCGCTGTTGGACAGCACGAAGCGTCGCTCGCCACCCAGCAGCAGAGTCGAGCGATACACCGCATCCCACGGGGTGATGTGGTCGTTGATGCCCGCCACGCTGAAGCTGTCGACGGTGACTTTCTGCAAGTCGATCGGCGTGCCGCACACCTCCAGACCCCCCGGATGACTCAGCGGGTTGTGCTTGAAGAAGTCCAGCAAGTCGCCATGGAGGGCTGCCGGCAAACGTGTGTTGTCGTTGTTCCAGTAGAGAATGTCGAACGCTGGCGGCTCTTTGCCCAACAGGTAGTTGTTGACGAAATAGCTCCAGATCAGATCGTTGGGGCGCATCCAGGCGAAGACCTTGGCCAGGTCGCGGCCGTCCAGCACGCCTTTCTGATAGGAGCGACGCTTGGCTGCCTCAAGGGTCTGTTCGTCGGCGAATAGGGTCGCAGGCGTGTCCATCTGACTGTCGAGCAGGCTTACCAGGTACGTTGCGCTGGACACTCGCCGCAATTGCCGCTTGGCCTGCAAATGACCTTGCAGCGCGGCAATGGTCAGCCCGCCCGCGCAGGCGCCCATCAGATTGACTTCGCGAGCACCGGTGATCGCCCGGCAGACGTTCATCGCTTCTTCGACGGCTTCGACGTACGTCGACAGCCCCCATTCGCGATGCCGTACATCCGGATTGCGCCAACTGATCATGAAGGTCTGCAGACCGTTTTTCAGGGCGAACTGGACGAAGCTGTTGCCGGGACTCAAGTCGAAAATGTAGTACTTGTTGATCTGTGGTGGCACCACAAGCAGCGGTTTTGAATACTGCTTTTCGCTCATCGGCTTGTACTGGATAAGCTCCAGCAACTCATTGCGAAACACCACGGAACCAGCAGTGGTGGCGACTGTTTTGCCGACCTCGAAAGCTTGCTTGGTGACTTGTCTGGGCAGGCCATCGTTGTGCAGGAAGTCGTCAACCAGGTGGCTGATACCTCGCACCAGGCTGTTGCCGCCGGAGTTAAAGATTTCCTTGATCGCCAGCGGATTAAGCAGGCTGTTGGACGGTGCCATGGCGTCGTTGAGCAAGGCGAACGCGAAGTGGGCGCGGGCGCGATCGTCCGGGCTCATGTTGCTCTCGTCGATCCAGTTTTTGGCCTGCTTCTGCCAGCTCAGGTAGGCCTGTAAACTGCGGCGATAAAAAGGGTTGAGGCTCCACGCCGGGTCGGCAAAGCGATTGTCCTGCGGATTGGTCGGGTGCAGGGTTTCGCCCAGCAGCACGCGTCCCAGTTGACCGCCCAACTTCAAGGCGTGTCGGGCGCTGTGCACCGGGTGGCGCAAGCCATGGGCGGCAACGCTGCGCAGGGTCGACAACAGGTCCCGACCGCGCAGGCCGGTAATCGCACTCTGTGCATTGATGAACGCGGCGGGAGTGGGTAAAAAGTCCCTCGCTGGTTTTTCGCGCATGAATCAACACTCCTTCGTCTTCAGGCCAAATACAGATACACCGAACCAGAACACCATAGACGCTGTTACGGGTTGTTGCGCGGCGCGGCGTCCTGCCGACCTCTTTTTGTTAACAAAGTCGGGGGCGGTTATCCGCCGAATGGCGCCGGATGCGGATGCATCACGGCACGCTGCCGTTCTTCCTCGAGGAATTTCATGATGATCGGTGCAACCGCTTCGGCTCGGGTAATCAGGAACAGATGCCCGTCATCGATGATGTGCAATTGGGCATTGGGGATCCGCCAGGCGAGCAATCGCATGTTGACCAGCGGGATCAGCGGATCGTCATCACCGGCCAGTACCAGGGTCGGCTGATGAATCTTGTGCAGCCAGTGAATGCTGGTCCAGCCCAGCCCGGCGAACAGCTGCCAGTAGTAACCGAGTTTGCCCGCCGAGCGGACTTTCGCAGCATGGCTTGCGGCCAACGTTGGATCGCGACGGAACGCGCCGCCGTAGATCATCGGCGCAATGCGAATCACATGAGACGGCTGGATATAGCGTCGCGGGCTGGCCATCATCCACAGGACTTTCGGCTTGCCCGGCACCATTACCGTGCCAGCCGCCGTGGCCGCCAGAACAAGTTTTTTGCAGCGCTCGGGATAGTCGTAAGCGAATTGCTGGGCGAGGGCCCCCCCCCAGGAAACGCCGATCACATTGACTCGGCCGTAGTCGAGATAGTCGAGCATCCGCGCCGTGAGTTTCGCCAGGCCCGGAAAGCGATACGGTCGATTTGGCGTCGATGAGCCGCCGACGCCAGGGACGTCGAAGGCAATGACTTCCAGGTCCGGATCCAGCGCCGCGACAAACGGAAACACCAGCTCAAGGTTTGCACCGATGCCGTTGAAAATCAGCAAGGGCGTCAAGTGAGGCTTGCCGGGGCGTACTGCCGTGCGGAGGGTCTGGCCATCCAGGTCGACGGTACGAAATATGAATTGTTGCGGCATGCTTCAAGCCCTGTGGGTCATTTCTCAAATTCATCCTCGATCCCTGTAGGAGCCGAGCTTGCTCGCGATAGCGGTGGGTCAGGCGCAGTAATATTCACTGTGCCGCCGCCTTCGCGAGCAAGCTCGGCTCCTACAGGGGCGTGGGGTGTGTCAGTTACCGCTCATGCACATAAGTGCCCGGTGCAGCTTCGCCCGCCGGATAAGCCTTGTTGCCCAAACTGGCCGGAGACTTCTTCAGCTTGCCCGAACGCTCGGCTTGCCATGCCTGCCAGTGCAGCCACCAGGAATCGGTGTGCTTGGTGGAATTTTCTTGCCAGTCCTCAGCCTTGACCGGCATCTCGGTGCTGGTCATGTAGCGTGATTTCGGATTGCCCGGCGGGTTCAGAATGCTCTGGATATGCCCGCTGCTGGACAGCACGAATTCAACCTTGCCACCGAACAGTTGCGCCGACTTGTAGCAGGACTTCCACGGGGTGATGTGGTCGTTAGTGCCGGCCAGGGAGAAGATGTCGGCAGTGACCTGCTTCAGATCGATCGGTGTGCCGCACACTTCCAGTGCATCAGGACGGATCAACGGGTTGGTTTTAAACAACTCGATCAGGTCGCCATGGAACGCTGCGGGCAACCTTGTGGTGTCGTTGTTCCAGAACAGGATGTCGAAAACCGGCGGTTCGTTGCCCAGCAGGTAGTTGTTGACCCAGTAGTTCCAGATCAGGTCGTTGGGGCGCATCCAGGCGAAGACTTTCGCCATGTCACGGCCTTCCAGGACGCCGGCCTGATAAGAGTGGCGCTTGGCGTATTCGAGGGTCTGTTCGTCGACGAACAGTGCCACATCGCTGTCCAGGGTGGTGTCCAGCACGCTGACCAGCAGCGTCAGGGCGTTGACCTTCTTCTCACCGATCGCGGCATAGTGGCCCAGCAGCGCGGTGCAGGTGATGCCGCCGGAGCAGGCACCGAGCATGTTCACATCTTTGCTGCCGGTGATCGCGCTGACCACATCGACCGCTTCCTTGAGCGCTTCGATGTAGGTCGACAGACCCCACTCGCGCTGCTCCTTGGTCGGGTTGCGCCAGCTGACAATGAACGTCTGCACATTGTTGCGCAGGCAGAAGCGCGCCAGGCTCTTGTCCGGGCTCAGGTCGAAAATATAGAACTTGTTGATCTGTGGTGGCACCACCAGCAGTGGGCGCTCGTACACCTGCTCGGTGGTCGGCCGATAGTGGATCAACTCCAGCACGTCATTGCGAAACACCACCGCGCCTTCGCTGACGCCCAGGCTCTTGCCGACCTCGAACGCGCCCATGTTGACCTGGCTCGGCATACCGCCGTTGTGCACCAGGTCCTTGGCCAGATGGGACAGGCCGTCGAGCAGGCTTTTGCCGCCGGTTTCGAAGAAGCGTTTGACCGCCGCCGGGTTGGCCGCACTGTTGGTCGGGGCCATGGCTTCGGTCATGAGGTTGATCACGAAATGCCCGCGACTGGCGTCCTTTGGCGGGAGATTACTGTCGTCGATCCAGTCGTGGAGTTCCTTGCGCCACGCCAGGTAAATCTGCAAATAACGTTTGTAAAGCGGGTTCTGGCTCCAGGCCGGATCGGCAAAGCGACGGTCATCGCTTGTCGGTAGAAGCTCGGATTTGCCGAACAACACATTCTTCAGTTCAAGACCGAAATGGGCGACATGCCTGGCGCTGTGAATCGGTTGTCGGATGGCCTGCCTTAGCACCATTCGAGCAGAAGCCAGTAAATCCTTTCCACGCAGCCCAACGACAGGATTCAGCCCCAAGGTGTTTTCCGAGGCTTGATACTTCAAGTCATCGTTATTCTTATTACTCATCTACGACGCTCCATTGTCCTGAGGCGAGTACCTGGTCCCAGCTGTGCATTCACACGGCAAATGCCAGGTACTACTGCTAGGGTGACCGTTAATTCTGCATCGCTGCTTTTTATCGCAGAGAGCACTGCAGGGAACTTGCCAGTTCCATTGGTTACCCGAGTTTAATTTTTTTCGCAAGCAGGCCAATCGTCGACCCGGAAGCGGAGCATTCAAACAGATGGAATTAGAAAATGCCCTCTAAAGAGCGAGAGGCCCGAGCTAGAGCATCAGCTTGACGATGGATTGGTTCGGGTCGCGGGTTTTTCCGGCGGCTTTGAGCTCGGCAAGATAATCGTTCCAGAGATCCTCTTGGCGCACGCCCAACTGGTACAGATATTCCCAGGTGAACAGGCCGCTGTCGTGGCCGTCGTCGAAGATCAATTTCAGTGCGTACTGACCGGCCGGTTCGACCTTGGTCAGTCCTACGGCGATCTTGCCAAATTGCAGGATAGGTTTGCCGTGGCCCTGGACTTCGGCGGAAGGAGAGTGCACGCGCAGGAACTCGGCAGGCAGGTGATATTCCTCGCCGGACGCGTATTTCAGCGACAGGGTTTTCGAGGCTTTGTGCAGTTTGATATCGGTGGGGAGTGAGGTCGTCATTTTGGTTCAGGGCCGCAAGCGGCCCTGCCATGTAGAGAATGAGACCTACAGGATATAACGGGACAGGTCTTCGTTCTGCGCCAATTCGCCCAAGTGGCTGTTGACGTAATCGGCGTCGATCACGATCGCTTTGTCGTCGTGGGCACTGGCCAGATCACCGGCGCTGAACGATACCTCTTCGAGCAGGCGCTCAAGCAGCGTGTGCAGGCGACGGGCACCGATATTCTCGGTCTTCTCGTTGACCTGCCAGGCGATCTCGGCAATACGCTTGATACCGTCTGGCTGGAACTCGATAACCAAGCCTTCGGTTTTCAGCAGTGCGCAATACTGCTCGGTGAGTGACGCATGCGGTTCGCTGAGAATGCGCTCGAAATCTTCAGGCGTCAGCGCCTTGAGCTCGACACGAATTGGCAGACGACCTTGCAGCTCAGGTACCAGATCGCTCGGCTTGCTCAGGTGGAACGCACCGGACGCGATGAACAGGATGTGGTCGGTCTTGACCATGCCCAGTTTGGTGTTGACGGTGCAGCCTTCGATCAGCGGCAGCAAGTCGCGCTGCACGCCTTCACGGGACACGTCGACGCCACCGGTGTTGCCGCGCTTGGCGACCTTGTCGATTTCGTCGATGAACACGATGCCGTGCTGCTCGACAGCTTCCAGTGCCTTGGCCTTCAACTCTTCTTCGTTGACCAGGCGGCCGGCTTCTTCGTCACGCACCAGTTTCAGCGCTTCCTTGACCTTGATCTTGCGGCTTTTCTTTTTGCCCTTGCCCATATTGGCGAACAGGCTCTGCAGCTGGTTGGTCATCTCCTCCATGCCCGGTGGCGCGGAGATATCGACACCGGTCACTTCGGCGACTTCGATTTCGATTTCCTTGTCATCCAACTGACCTTCGCGCAGGCGCTTGCGGAACAGCTGGCGGGTGTTGGAGTCGGCCGACGGTGCGGCGTCGTCGTTGCTGAAGCCCATGCGTGCCGGTGGTAGCAAGGCGTCGAGGATGCGTTCTTCGGCGGCGTCTTCGGCGCGGTGGCGAACTTTGGTCATTTCCTGTTCGCGCAACAGTTTGATCGCCGCGTCAGCCAGGTCACGAATGATCGATTCAACGTCGCGGCCGACATAACCGACTTCGGTGAACTTGGTCGCTTCAACCTTGATGAATGGCGCGTTGGCCAGTTTGGCCAGACGACGAGCAATCTCGGTTTTACCGACACCGGTCGGGCCGATCATCAGGATGTTCTTGGGGGTCACTTCAACGCGCAGCTCTTCAGGCAGCTGCATCCGGCGCCAGCGGTTACGCAGCGCGATGGCGACGGCGCGTTTGGCATCGTCCTGGCCGATGATATGGCGATTGAGTTCGTGGACGATTTCACGGGGAGTCATGGACATAGTAATTGGCGGTCCTCAAGTAAAAGTGAGCCGTGGCGTGGTGGCCAAAACAGGCTTACTCAGCGAGGTCCTGCTCCTCAATGGTGAAGGTGTGGTTGGTGAATACACAGATATCGCCGGCGATGCCGAGGGCGGTTTCGACGATTTCGCGGGCCGACAGATCGGTTTTCTTCAGCAGCGCGCTGGCGGCGGCCTGGGCGTAACCGCCACCGGAGCCCATGGCGATCAGACCTTCTTCAGGTTCGACCACGTCGCCGTTGCCGGTGATGATCAGAGAGGCATCTTTGTTCGCGACCGCGAGCATGGCTTCGAGGCGGCTGAGGGAGCGGTCTGTGCGCCATTCCTTGGCGAGTTCGACAGCGGCGCGAACCAGGTGGCCTTGATGTTTCTCAAGCTGGCCTTCGAAACGCTCGAAAAGGGTGAAGGCGTCAGCGGTGGCTCCGGCAAAACCGGCGATTACCTGGCCGTGGTACAGGCGGCGAACTTTCTTCGCGTTGCCCTTCATCACGGTATTGCCGAGAGAAACCTGGCCGTCGCCGCCCATGACGACTTTGCCGTGGCGGCGAACTGAAACGATGGTGGTCAAGGGAGAGTCTCCACGCAGCGGGGCGAAAATGCCTTATGCCAACTCATATGGGGGTGGTAGAGCGTTTTTCAACTGTAGGACTTGGCGGGGGACGAGCGGTGTAATAGCGGGGGAAGGTGTGTTGTCTGTTCTGGCGCCTTCGCGGGCAAGCCTCGCTCCTACGGGATTGACGTGATCCTGTAGGAGCGAGGCTTGCCCGCGAAGAACGATAACGCGGTACCGCTGACGAAATCAGCGACTTTGGCGTTGTTGTAACAACAGGTTGCTGAAACCGCTGCCGGCCAGTTGTTTCTGCGCGGTCGTCAGCTGTTCGCGGTTGCTGAACGGTCCGACCAATACCCGATACCAGGTCTCGTCCTTCACGGTGCCGGACTCAACCGCCACGGCCTGGCCGAGCAAAATGATCTGCGCCCGAACCTTGTCCGCATCAGCCTCCTTGCGGAACGAACCGGCCTGCAGGAAGAACTTGGTCACTGGCGCCGCTTTGGACACCGGTGGCGCTGGCGGCGGAGTGATCCCGGCCAGTGCGGCCTGAGCCCGCGCGGTATCGATCTTCGCCGCTTGCTCTGGCGTGACAGGCGTCGTCGGAATGTCCGGCACTTGCGGCGTCGGCAGGGTTTTCTCCGGCACGGCATCCGGCGGCACGATGACTTCCGATTCCGGCAGCAAGGTGTAGAAGTCGTACTTCGGCTTCACCGGTTGCGTCGGGCTCGGCGGGGTCTTGTTAGCCTCGGCGATTTTGGCCTTCTGTTGTTCGATCCTCTCGCGCTTGACGCTCTCGCTGCCCTTGCCTGGCTCCAGCTTCATCAGGAACACAATGAATGCGCCGACCGTCAGGCCGATGGCCATCCACATCCAACCCGGGATCGGTTGCTTTGCAGGAGCTTGGTAACGGCTGGCGCCACGCTTGGGTGCAGGTTTTTTCTTGGCAGCCAACTTACATACGCTCCAGAGTTTCCAGACCCAAGAGTTCCAGGCCTTGCTTGAGAGTGCGGCCGGTCAGCGCGGCGAGGCGCAGGCGGCTCTGCATTTGCGCCGGAGTGTCGGCACTGAGGATCGGGCAGTTCTCGTAGAAGCTGGAGAACAGGCCGGCGACATCGTACAGGTACGTGCAGAGGATGTGCGGCGTGCCCTTGTCGCAAACGCTGTTCAGCACTTCGCCGAACTGCGCGAGCTTCGCCGCCAGCTCGTGTTCATGCGCGGCTTCGAGGACGATCTGGCCTTCGACTTCGCTGAAGTCCTTGCCGAGTTTGCGGAACACACCGGCCACGCGGGTGTAGGCGTACAGCAAGTAAGGCGCGGTGTTGCCTTCGAAGTTCAGCATCAGGTCGAAGTTGAAGCTGTAGTCGCTGGTGCGATGCTTGGACAGGTCGGCGTATTTCACCGCGCCAATGCCCACGACCTTGGCGATGTTGCGCAACTCGTCATCGGCCAGCTCTGGGTTCTTGTCCTTCACCAGGGTGTAGGCGCGTTCCTGAGCTTCGGTCAGCAGGTCGATCAGCTTCACGGTGCCGCCATCACGGGTTTTGAATGGGCGGCCATCTTTACCGTTCATGGTGCCGAAGCCCATGTGCTCCATTTCCATCGGGTGCGTCACGAAGCCGGCCAGGCGCGCGACCTGGAACACTTGCTGGAAGTGCAGGGCCTGGCGCTGGTCGACGAAGTACAGCGCGCGATCAGCCTTCAATTTGCCGCTGCGGTAACGCACGGCCGCCAGGTCGGTGGTGGCGTAAAGGTAGCCGCCGTCGGCCTTGACGATGATCACCGGCAGCGGGTCGCCGTCGGCATTCTTGAACTCGTCGAGGAACACGCACTGGGCACCGTTACTCTCGACCAGCAGGCCGGCGGCCTTGAGGTCGTTGACCACGTTGATCAGGTCGTCGTTGTAGGCGCTTTCGCCCATCACGTCAGCCATGGTCAGTTTGACGTTCAGCAGTTCATAGATTTTCTGGCAGTGCGACAGCGAGATGTCTTTGAACTTGGTCCACAGCGCCAGGCAGTCCGGGTCGCCGGCCTGCAATTTGACCACCAGGCCACGGGCGCGGTCAGCGAACTCTTCGGATTCGTCGAAGCGTTGCTTGGCGGCGCGGTAGAAGTTTTCCAGGTCCGACAGCTCATCGCTGGTGATCGGGTTTTCCTGCAGATACGCCATCAGCATGCCGAACTGGGTGCCCCAGTCGCCGACGTGGTTCTGACGGATCACTTCGTCGCCGAGGAACTCCAGTACCCGCGCCACGCCGTCGCCGATGATGGTCGAGCGCAAGTGGCCGACATGCATCTCTTTGGCCAGGTTCGGTGCCGACAGGTCGACGACGGTGCGCTGCACCGGGCCGGCCTTGCGCACGCCGATGTGGGTGTCTGCCAGGGCGGCGTCCAGGCGAGTCGCCAGGGCTTGGGTGTTCTGGAAGAAATTCAAGAAGCCGGGACCGGCGATTTCAGTCTTGGTGACGTTTTCGTCAGCCGGCAGCGCGGCGATGATTTTCTCCGCCAGGTCACGCGGCTTCATGCCGGCCGGCTTGGCCAGCATCATCGCGATGTTGCTGGCGAAGTCGCCGTGGGTCTTGTCACGGGAGTTTTCCACCTGGATCGCCGGCGACAGGCCTTCAGGCAACACACCTTCGTTGACGAGTTGGGTGATGGCTTGTTGGATTAGCTGGCGAATGGTGTCTTTCATGGTGTTCTCTGTCGACCGCAAGCGCGGCGGCGCTTCGATGCGCTGGTGGAAAAACTGGGCATTATCCGTTGCGAAGACGGGCTTGCCAACTATAGCGGGCAGGTTATGGATATGTGGTGACTATTCGGATGGCCATCTTCAATCAATACAAATCGACAGGATCGACATCCAACGACCAACGCACCGCCCGCCCGCTCGGCATCTGCTCCAGCACCAGCAACCAGTTGCTTAACAGCCGATGCAGCGGCGCCCGAGCTGTCGCTTGCAACAACAACTGCGCACGATAACGCCCGGCCCGGCGTTCCATCGGCGCCGGCACCGGCCCCAGCAACTCGATACCGCTCAGATGCTGCTCCGCCAACAATCGTTCCGCTTCGCTGCACGCCTCATCAAGAAAACCTTCGGCCTGCCCCGGTTTGTGCGCTTCAGCCCGCAGCAATGCCAGGTGCGCAAACGGCGGTAGACCCGCCGAGCGACGTTCGCTCAAGGCCTGTTCGGCAAAGGCGAAGTAACCCTGTTCAGTCAATTGCACCAGCAGCGGATGGTCGGCCAAATGCGTCTGGATAATCACCTTGCCCGGTTCTTCAGCGCGTCCCGCACGCCCGGCAACCTGGACGATCAGCTGCGCCATGCGCTCGCTGGCGCGGAAGTCGCCGGAAAACAGCCCGCCATCGGCATCGAGAATCGACACCAGCGTCACCCGTGGGAAGTGATGCCCTTTGGCAAGCATCTGCGTGCCGACCAGAATGCACGGTTGGCCTTTCTGGATGGTCGCGAACAGCTGATTCATCGCGTCCTTGCGCGAGGTGCTGTCGCGGTCGACGCGCAGCACCGGGACATCCGGAAACAAAATCCCCAATCGCTCTTCGGCGCGCTCGGTGCCGGCGCCCACTGGCCGCAAATCGACCTTGCCGCATTTCGGGCAATGCCGGGGTACGCGTTCGACGTAGCCGCAATGGTGGCAGCGCAACTCACCGGAGCGCTGGTGCACGGTCATGCGCGCATCGCAACGCTGGCACTCGGACATCCAGCCGCAGTCGTGACACAGCAAGGTCGGCGCAAAACCGCGACGGTTAAGGAACACCAATACTTGTTGGCCCGCGGCCAGTGTCTGACCGATGGCTTGCTGCATCGGCCCGGAAATGCCGCTGTCCAGCGGACGGCTTTTTACGTCCAGGCGCAGAAAGCGCGGTTGTTTGGCGCCACCGGCACGCTCGTTTAATCGCAGGAGGCCGTAACGGCCGGTGTAGGCGTTGTGCAGGCTTTCCAGCGAAGGCGTGGCGGAACCGAGGACAATCGGGATGTTTTCCTGCCGGGCGCGGACCAATGCCAGGTCGCGGGCGTGATAGCGCAAGCCTTCCTGCTGTTTATAGGAACCGTCGTGCTCTTCATCGATGATGATCAGGCCGGGGTTCTTCATCGGCGTGAACAGCGCCGAACGGGTGCCGATAATAATGTCGGCGTCACCGTCCCGGGCGGCGAGCCAGGCTTCGAGGCGTTCTCGATCATTGACCGCCGAGTGGATCAGCGCGATGCGTGCATTGAAGCGCTGCTCGAAGCGCGCCAGGGTCTGCGGGCCGAGGTTGATCTCCGGGATCAGCACCAGTGCTTGTTTGCCGGCCTCAAGGGTTTCGCGGATCAACTGCAAATAGACTTCGGTCTTGCCGCTGCCGGTGACACCGGCCAGCAGGAACGCGTGATAACTGTCGAACCCGGCGCGAATCGCCTCATAAGCGGCGCGTTGCTCCGGGTTGAGTGGCAACTCCGGCTGCGCCAGCCAGTGTTCGTGGCGGGCGCCGGGGGCGTGCTTGCGGATTTCGACTTGCACCAGATCCTTGGCCAGCAGCAAGTCTAGGCTGTCCTTGCTCAGCATCAGTTTGCTCAACAACTGATGGGCGACGCCGTGGGGATGCTGGGCCAGTGTCGCCAGGGCCTCACGTTGGCGCGGGGCGCGAGCGATGCGCGGGTCATCAAGGCTGGCGCCCGGCGCGGCGGACCAGAAGCGCTCCTGCCGTGCTTCGGCCAGTTCGCCCTGGCGCAGCAACACCGGCAGCGCCCAGCTCAAGGTGTCGCCCAGGCTGTGCTGGTAATACTGGGATGTCCACAGGCATAGCTTGAACAGCGCGGGTGGCAATGGAGGCGTAGCATCAAGCAGGGCCAGGGCCGGTTTGAGCTTTTCCACCGGAACTTCGCTGTGATCGGTGACCTCCACCAGAATCCCGATCATCTCCCGCCGGCCGAACGGCACCCGCAGGCGCATGCCCGGTTGCAACTGGGCGCGCAGGACCCCGGCCGGGGCGCGGTAATCGAACAGGCGGCGCAGGGGCGAAGGCAGGGCGAGGCGCAAAATGGCGTCGGGCACGCGATGATTTACTCGATGATGGGACGGTGAAGAAGGCCGGGAGCCTAGCAGACGGTCGGTAGAAGCGACAGCTTGCGTGATTGGCATTGTCTGGTAGAATCCGCGGCCTAATTACGTGCGGTATTCAACAATAGTGTTGAGTGGCGGCACGCTAGCCTGAGGAATACACCATGAAAGCCGATATCCATCCAGCGTACGAAACCATTGCAGTAACTTGCAGCTGCGGCAACAAGTTCGAAACTCGTTCGAACCTGTGCAAGCCACTGGGTACTGACGTATGCAACGAGTGCCACCCGTTCTACACCGGTAAGCAGAAGACTCTGGATACTGGCGGCCGTGTACAGCGCTTCGCAGACCGTTTCGGTGCTTTTGGCAAAGCCAAAGCTCCTGCTGCTGCAGAGTAAGGTTGCAAAGCCCGATGGGCTTTTCCTTGCTGATGAAAAAGGCGTCCCTTGCGGGCGCCTTTTTTGTGTCCGCGATTTGGCTCTCTGCCGCCCAGGCCTTCTGTCCGGCGCCGAGCGGGCTGACATCCGTCGCGGTGCAGCGGGTGGTGGATGGTGACACGCTGCACCTGAGCGATGGCCGCAGCGTGCGCATGATCGGTTTGAACACGCCGGAGCTGGGCAAGAAAGGTCGCTCCGACGAGCCGTTCGCGGTGACCGCGCGCCAACGCCTGGAAGCGCTGGTCGCCGACAGCGACGGACGGGTCGGTTTACTGCCCGGCAAAGAGAGCAAAGATCATTACGGTCGCACGCTGGCCCATGTCTACAGCGCTGATGGCGCCAACCTCGAAGCGCAGATGCTCGCAGAAGGGCTCGGTTTTCAGGTGGCGGTCGCGCCAAATGTCGATCTGGTCGACTGCCAGCAAGCGGCGGAATACAGTGCCCGTCAGGCCGGACTCGGGTTGTGGCGTCAATCCCCTGTACTGAAAGCGGAGCAGATCAGCACGTCTGGTTTCACTGTGCTCAGCGGCCGCGTGAGCAAGGTTCAGCGCAATCGCGGTGGGGTTTGGATCGAGTTGCAGGATTCGGTTGTATTGCGCGTTGCACCCAATCTGTTGGGGCAGTTCGATGTTGCGACGCTTGAGCGGCTGAAGGGCAAACAGATTGAGGCGCGTGGCTGGGTACTGGACCGTTCGCGGCGCGGTGGACTTAAACAAGGGCAGGCGCGCTGGCTTCTGCCATTGACCGACCCGGCGATGCTGCAAGCGGCGCCATGAGAAAAAATTGTAGACATTTGTTTCGTAGATTGTGAACACTCCATCCCTTGTGTTCCGCGGCTCTTGGTCCAAAGTCGCAGGGCC
This sequence comes from Pseudomonas sp. HLT2-19-2, assembly GCF_054898005.1. Taxonomy (NCBI): domain Bacteria; kingdom Pseudomonadati; phylum Pseudomonadota; class Gammaproteobacteria; order Pseudomonadales; family Pseudomonadaceae; genus Pseudomonas; species Pseudomonas sp. HLT2-19-2. The sequence continues at coordinate 676,516 of NZ_CM142712.1, forward strand.
GGGCACTTGACAGGGGTGACCGGTCAGTCTTGTGGGGACTTTGCGACACGCGTATCCTCGGCGGTCCGTCTGTCCAACAGTAAAAAGCGGAATGCCCACATGTCTGATTTGAAAACTGCCGCTCTCGAATATCACGCCCATCCTCGTCCAGGGAAGCTGAGTGTCGAGCTCACCAAGGCCACCGCTACCGCCCGCGACCTGTCGCTGGCCTATAGCCCCGGCGTAGCCGAACCAGTACGCGAAATCGCCCGCGATCCTGAACTGGCCTACAAATACACCGGCAAGGGCAACCTGGTTGCAGTCATTTCCGATGGCACCGCAATTCTCGGCCTGGGTAACCTCGGCCCATTGGCTTCCAAGCCAGTGATGGAAGGTAAAGGCGTGCTGTTCAAGCGCTTCGCCGGCATTGACGTATTCGACATCGAAGTCGATTCCGAAAGCCCGCAAGCCTTCATTGACACCGTCAAGCGCATCTCCATCACCTTCGGTGGCATCAACCTGGAAGACATCAAGGCACCTGAGTGCTTTGAGATCGAGCGCGCTCTGATCGAGCAGTGCGACATTCCGGTATTCCACGATGACCAGCACGGCACCGCGATCGTTACGGCGGCCGGCATGATCAACGCCCTGGAAATCGCTGGCAAAACCCTCGCTGACGCCAAGATCGTCTGCCTGGGCGCCGGTGCGGCCGCCATCTCCTGCATGAAATTGCTGGTGAGCATGGGTGCCAACATCGAAAACATCTATATGGTTGACCGTACCGGCGTGATCCACTCTGGCCGTGACGACCTGAACCAGTACAAGGCTGTCTTCGCTCACGCGACCGACAAGCGCACCCTGGCTGACGCCCTGACCGGTGCAGACGTGTTCGTTGGCCTGTCCGGCCCGAACCTGCTGAGCGCTGAAGGCCTGAAATCCATGGCAGCTAACCCGATCGTGTTCGCGTGCTCCAACCCTGATCCGGAAATTTCCCCGGAACTGGCTCACGCCACCCGTGACGACGTGATCATGGCCACCGGCCGTTCGGACTACCCGAACCAGGTCAACAACGTGCTGGGCTTCCCGTTCATCTTCCGCGGTGCCCTGGACGTTCGCGCCAAGCGCATCAACGAAGAAATGAAAGTGGCTGCCGCCAACGCCCTGCGTGAACTGGCCAAGCTGCCGGTTCCTCAGGAAGTGTGCGACGCCTACGGCGGTATCAAACTGGAATTCGGTCGTGAGTACATCATTCCGAAACCAATGGATGCGCGTCTGATCACTCTGATCTCCGATGCTGTGGCCAAGGCCGCGATCGAGACCGGCGTAGCGACCCTGCCGTATCCGAAGAACTACCCGCTGAAAAGCGTGGATGACGTGTTCAACGGCTAAGTCGTTGTAGCGCTTCAACAGAAACCCCGCTTGATAGCGCAATGCTGTTCACTTAAGGATTGTTGACTAATTCTCAGGCAGCAGGAAAATCCGGAATCTGATAAGGATTCCGGATTTTTTATGTCTGTTGCTCAGGATTTAAGTGCTGTTCTGGACTTCGCTGAACAGCCACTCTCACGCCTTGAGGTGTTCACCGATCACATTCCTCAGGATTGGATCACCGCTGCGGCCGCTCTGGCGGACAAAGCGACTATCCGACGTCGACGCCTGCCTTCGGACATGGTCCTTTGGCTGGTAGTGGGGATGGCGCTTTTCAGAGGAGAGCCAATAGTTGAGGTCGCTCGCCGACTCAATATCTGTGCCGACGGCCTTGCCAATGAAGTGCTTTTGGCCAAAAGCGGCCTGTCTCAGGCGCGCCAGCGCCTGGGTAACCAGCCCGTGGCCTGGCTGTTTCAGCAGTGCGCCAATACCTGGGGATACGAGCGCTACCCGCAAGACGACTGGCACGGCCTTCAGGTTTTTGCCGTCGACGGTGCCTTGTTTCGAACCCCGGAAACGTCATCATTGCGCGAACATTTTGGCTCCGGCAATACCTCCTCCGAGCGTCAAACTCCCTATCCGGTGCTGCGCCTTGTTGCGCTGATGAACGCCCGCTCTCACATCATCGCCAATGCGGCTATCAGCCCTTACCGCAAGGGCGAAATCCCGCTGGCCAAGGACTTCGTCGAGACCATACCCAATCATTCGGTGACACTGCTGGACAAAGGTTTTTTCAGTGCAGACTTGTTGTTGAGCATCCAAAGTACTGAGAGAAACCGGCATTGGATGATCCCGGAGCGCAAAGGTACGGTTCGTACAGAGATTGAACACTACGGCGATGGTGATTACCTGGTACAGATGAAAGTCTCGCCGCAGGCACGCAAGAAGAACCCACTTTTGCCTGAGTACTGGCAAGTACGGGCCGTCACCTATGAAGTCGAAGGGAAAGAAAAAACCGTCTTCACCTCGCTGCCGGCCTCACACTTCAGCGCCGAACAGATCGCCAGCCTTTATCACGAGCGATGGGAAATAGAGCTGGGCTTCAGGGATATCAAAAGCTCGATGCAAGACAATGCCTTGACCCTGCGCAGCAAGACCGTGGATCTGGTGTATCAAGAGTTGTGGGGACTCTTACTGGCTTACAACGTGGTACGTCGGGAAGCCAGTCAGGCGGCGGTTGCTCACAAGCGAGCGCCGAGCGAAGTGAGTTTCAAGTTTGCCTGTCGGCACATCGCCAGCCATCTCGTCGTCATGGCTGGAGCAGTGTCGCCGTCACACACACCAAGACGTCTGGAAGAGCTTCGCGGCAGCATCGGTGTGCTTTTCATAACAAAACGCCCCAGACCGGCGAGGCCCAGGGCGGTGAAGATGTCAAAAACCCGGTATCCGGTTAACCGCAAAGCTGCTCCGCTTAAGTGAACAGCATTGCGCTTGATAGCGGGGTTTTTTAGTTGTGGCGAGCGTATCAAAAGCCTGAATTACTAGTTATTAATTTGGGTTGGCGCTAATCGCCTTTACCAAAAGCTGTACTTTGGAGCAGAGCCGCGCCCATAACTGTAATTCTCCGGACTTTTGGGGTCACTGCTTGATTTGGATGTTCGCACAACCTTCCAGTTGTCGTGTTGGCGAACGCCCGAGCTTGTGTAGTCTGCGTAAAAAACCCAATTATCACGTTCAGTTTGAAACGTAAGTTCTGTGCGTTTTGTGTCGTTATTGAAGTTGAAGTAGGCGTCTCCTTTGTAATCTTTTTCTACATAGTTTCCTACTCTATTTATCAGCCTCCAAGAGAGCTTTCCTGAGCCTTCGTCAGCGTTGGAAATACCCAGCATAAATCTGTCGCGATCCGAATAGAACTCTCCGTTTACGCTCATTTTATATAATCCTTCTGAAGTGGCTTTATATGTGCAGATGAATTATGAGGGGGAGAGTATGGAGAGGTAACTGTCACAATTGACAGTTTTTTATAGTTTATTGGTATATGTAATTCTGTGTTATTTTGATTTTGGTATAAAAAGCCGCTGTTATTTGATTTTTTTCTCATCATTAACATCGGATACATCAGCTTTATGATGTTGCTCTATTAGAGCGTCGTCAAAAATCATGGACTTTCCTAATCGTAAAAAAGCCACCGCGCTTCTCATGAAGGCGGGGCTTTCTGTTGGCGCTGAGATCAGAACAAATCGATCGGCGCCGCTTCATCCGCTGGCAGTGGGCTGCCCGGCGCAGTGCCGTTGCCCAGCTCGTTCGCCGACGGTGGCGTGTCTTCGGCCTTGAACAGCTCGAAGTAGGCGCCTGGCGTGCCTGGGGTGGCTGCACGGCCGCTAATCGGGTCGACTCGCAGGCTGAGGATGCCTTCCGGCTCTTGCTGCGTATGGGGCGGCATGTCTTTGAGTGCGGCGCCCATGTAGCTCATCCAGATCGGCAGGGCGACGGTGCCGCCGAACTCCTTGCGACCCAGGCTTTCAGGCTGGTCGAAACCGGTCCAGACGGTCGTTACATAATCGGCGTTGTAACCCGAGAACCAGGCGTCCTTGGATTCGTTGGTGGTACCGGTCTTGCCCGCGATGTCGCTGCGGCCCAAGGCGAGGGCGCGGCGACCGGTGCCGAGTTTGATCACGTCCTCGAGCATGCTGTTGAGGATGTACGTGGTGCGGCCATCGACGATGCGCTCGGCCACGGCCGGCGTTTGCGGCGCTGGCTGGGCAGTCAGGTTTTCACCCGGGGTTGCGTTGACGGTGAAGGCGTTGGCCGCGACAGGGGCGGCGATGCCGTCGGTGGCGACGTCGCCTTTCGGGACGCTCGGCGGGTTGGCGACGAACAGCGTGTCGCCATTGCGGCTTTCGATCTTGTCGATGATGTAGGGGGTGATCTTGTAGCCGCCATTGGCGAAGGTGCTCCAGCCCGTGGCGATTTCCATTGGCGTCAGTGTCGCGGTGCCCAGGGCCAGGGACAAGTTGCGTGGCAAGTCCTGCTTGTTGAAGCCGAACTTGCTGATGTAATCAATGGTGCGGTCGACGCCCAGCGCCTGCAGCAAGCGGATCGACACCAGGTTGCGCGACTTGTAGAGCGCTTCACGCATACGGATTGGGCCGAGGAAGGTGTTGGTGTCGTTCTTCGGACGCCAGACCTTGTCCAGGTACTCGTCGACGAACACGATCGGTGCGTCGTTCACCAGGCTGGCGGCGGTGTAGCCGTTGTCCAGCGCGGCACTGTAGACGAACGGCTTGAAGCTCGATCCCGGCTGGCGCTTGGCCTGCATCGCGCGATTGTAGTTGCTCTGTTCAAAGGCGAAACCGCCGACCAGGGAACGAATGGCACCGTTCTGCGGGTCGAGGGAAACCAGTGCGCCCTGAGCCTGCGGGATCTGGCTGAATTTCAGTGAATTGTCTGGCTGACGCTGTACCCGAATCAGGTCGCCGACCTGGGCGACGTCCGACGGCTGCTTCGGATTGGCACCCATGCTGTTGGTGTTCAGGAACGGACGCGCCCATTTCATGCTGTCCCAACCGACCTGTTCGTCACCGGTACGGGTCATCACTTGTAGGCCGGTCTTGTCGACCTGAGTGACGATGGCAGGCTCAAGGCTGCTGATGGTGCGCTGCTTGGTCAGCTCGGTTGTCCAGGCCTCGCGAGTCTTGCCCGGCAGGCGCGACTCCGGGCCGCGATAACCATGACGCTGGTCGTAGGTCATCAAACCTTCGTGGACCGCAGTGTTGGCCATTTCCTGGAGGTTGCTTGGCACCGTGGTGGTGACGCGGAAACCCTCGGTATACGCGTCGCTGCCATAACGACCGACCATTTCGGCGCGGGCCATTTCAGCGATGTACGGTGCATTCACTTCCGGGGTCGGCACGTGATAGCTGGCGTTCAGCGGCTCGTTGATCGCCGTGGTGTAGTCGGCTTCGGTGATCTTGCCGAGCTTGTACATGCGCCCAAGGATCCAGTCGCGACGTTCCTTGCTGCGGGTTGGGTTGGCCAGCGGGTTAAAACGCGAAGGGGCTTTTGGCAGGCCGGCGATCATCGCCATCTGCGCCAGGCTGACGTCACGAATCGATTGGCCGTAATAAACCTGTGCGGCGGCTTCGATGCCGTAGGCGCGGTTGCCCAGATAGATCTTGTTGACGTAGAGCTCGAGGATCTCGTCCTTGGTCAGCTGCCGTTCGATCTGCAAGGCCAGGAGAATTTCGGTGGTTTTGCGCGAGAAGCTGCGTTCGCTGGTCAGGAAGAAGTTCTTCGCCACCTGCATGGTGATGGTGCTGCCGCCGGACTGGATGTGTCCGCTTTTTACCAACTGGGTGGCCGCGCGCATCAAGCTGCCAGGGTCGACGCCATAGTGGTTGGCGAAATTGTCGTCTTCAGCACTTAGTAACGCATTAATGAAATTGGGGGGAATGTCGGCGAAACGGATCGGTGTACGGCGCATTTCGCCAAATTCTGCGATCAACTTGTTGTCGCTGCTGTAGACCCGCAAAGGAATCTGCAACTGGATGCTTCTCAGCGCCTCCACGGACGGCAAGCCCGGACTAAGGTAGAGAAAGGCGCCGCTAAGACCGAGGAGCAGTCCGCAGAAAACGGCGACGATGGACCATCCGAAAAATTTCAGCAGACGAATCAAGGCTTTTGAACATCCAGGGCAAAGAATGAATGAGGCATCAGGGTTCAGATAACAGGGAACGACCCGCGCTTGAAGTAAAAACCGGAAAAAAGCGCTGGGCATTATAAGCATTTTTCTGTCTAGGGCGTCATTTGCGCTGCTGTCAAGACGGGTGGTTTGAACGCAACTGATATTACAGAGTCCGTAAGACACGGATAGTCATAGGGAATTGCTAGTGCTAGGACTCTTCAATAAAAAGGCCAATACGCTTCTAGGGATCGACATCAGCTCCACGTCGGTAAAGCTTCTGGAGTTAAGCCGCCAGGGCGACCGTTATCGGGTCGAGGCCTATGCGGTGGAGCCTTTGCCCGCCAATGCGGTGGTCGAAAAAAATATCGCCGAACTCGAAGGCGTGGGGCAGGCACTCGCGCGGGCGTTGCTCAAGGCCAAAACCAGCCTCAAGAACGTGGCTGTGGCTGTGGCCGGTTCGGCGGTGATCACCAAGACCATCGAGATGGATGCCGGTCTTTCCGACGACGAGATGGAAAACCAGCTGAAGATCGAGGCCGATCAATACATCCCTTATCCATTGGACGAAGTAGCCATCGACTTTGAGGTCCAGGGTGTTTCCGCGCGCAACCCCGAGCGAGTCAATGTGCTGCTGGCGGCCTGTCGCAAGGAAAACGTCGAGGTCCGGGAAGCGGCCCTGGCTTTGGCGGGCCTGACGGCGCGCGTGGTTGACGTCGAGGCCTATGCGCTGGAGCGTACTTACGGATTGCTGGCGGGGCAACTGGCTACTTCTCAGGAGCGTTTGACAGTAGCGGTGGTCGACATCGGTGCGACCATGACCACCCTGAGCGTGCTGCACAAGGGACGAATCATTTACACCCGCGAACAATTGTTCGGCGGTCGTCAACTGACGGAGGAAATCCAGCGACGTTATGGGCTGACGCTTGAGCAGGCCGAGTTGGCGAAGAAGCAGGGCGGTTTGCCTGACGATTACGTCAACGAGGTGTTGCAGCCGTTTCGCGATGCGCTGGTGCAGCAGGTGTCGCGCTCGTTGCAGTTTTTCTTCGCCTCCGGTCAGTACAGCTCGGTTGATCACATCCTGCTGGCCGGGGGTACAGCGTCGGTTTCGGGGCTGGATCGGTTGATCGAACTGCGATTGGGCACGCCGACGCAAGTGGCCAACCCTTTCTCCGACATGGCCCTGAGCAGCAAGGTCAACGCCGGAGCCCTGGCCAACGATGCGCCGGCACTGATGATCGCCTGCGGTCTGGCCCTCAGGAGTTTCGACTGATGGCGCGGATCAATCTTTTACCCTGGCGTGAAGAGCAGCGTGAAGCACGCCGCAAACGCTTTTTGCTGGCGCTGGTCGGTGTGATGGTGGGGGCAGTGGGCGCGGTGCTGATCGCGAACCAGGCCATTAATGGCGCCATCGATCGGCAAGTTGCTCGTAATGACTACATCGGAAAACAGATTGCCGTGGTCGACGAGCGAATTAAACAGATCAGCGATTTGAAGGCTCGTCGCCAGCAACTGGTCGAGCGCATGCGCATCATCCAGGACCTGCAAGGCAACCGTCCAATCAGCGGGCGGATCTTCGATCAGTTAGCGCGTACCTTGCCGGAGGGAGTGTATTTCACCGAGGTGAAAATGGCCGGCAAAACCCTGTCCATTACCGGCGCGGCAGACTCCAACAATCGGGTTTCGGACCTGATGCGTAATCTGGATGCGTCGGACTGGTTCAATGCGCCGACCTTGACGGAAGTCAAAGCGACCACTGCTGGTCAGCTGGATCAGGCCAACGTCTTTCAATTAACCGTTCGTCAGACTCAGCCCGCCGCTGCGGAGGGCGGTCAATGACTCCGTCTGAATGGTTTGAGGGACTGCGCAAGATCGACATCAACGACCTGGACACCAATAACATGGGTTCCTGGCCGCCAGCCATCAAGGCGCTGGCGGGCATTCTGCTGATGATCCTGGTGCTTTCGTTGGGCTACAGTTTTTCCATCAGCGACCTTCAGGGCCACCTCGATCTCAAGCGCGAGGAAGAGTCGACCCTCAAGGAGCAATTCGCCAATAAAGCCCACATGGCGGCGAATCTGGAGCTGTATACGCAGCAGATGAAGCAAATGGAGAACTCCTTTGGCGTGCTGCTGCGGCAATTGCCCAGTGACACCGAAGTGCCAGGCCTGCTGGAGGACATTACTCGCACCGGCCTGGGCAGTGGCCTGGAATTCGAAGAGATCAAACTGCTGCCAGAGGTCACGCAGCCGTTCTACATCGAGTTGCCGATCCAGATCACCGTTACCGGTGCCTATCACGACTTGGCCACCTTCGTCAGCGGCGTAGCCGGGCTGCCACGGATTGTCACCCTGCACGACTTCGACCTTGCGCCGGCCAACCCGGAAGGTGGTCCGAAGTTGCGCATGAGCATCCTTGCCAAGACCTACCGCTACAACGACAAGGGGCAGCAAAAATGAGCCCGATTCGTTGCTTTTCGATGGTTGTGTTGGTCGCCGGCCTGGGCGGTTGTGGCAGCGACAATGACTTCAGCGACCTGGACGCCTACATGAACGAAATGCGTTTGCGTGCGCCCGGCAAGATTGAACCAACGCCGACATTCCGGTCTTACCCAACATTCACCTACAACGCCGCCAACCTGCGAAGCCCGTTTTCCCCACAAATCAGAGTTGATCTGGCTGGCCAGAAGCACGGCTCACGCAATGTCAAACCTGACCCTGATCGGGTCAAGCAGTACCTCGAAGGTTTCAACATCGAGCAGTTTGAAATGGTCGGAACGATCGCCAATGCGACCGGCTCCTTTGCGCTGGTGCGCGGGGCGGGTGGGGTGCATCGGTTGAAAGTCGGCGATTACCTGGGGCGTAACGATGGGCGGATCGTCGCCATCAGCGGCTCGCAGGTCGATGTGGTCGAAATCGTTCCCGACGGCCAAGGCGCCTGGCTGGAGCGGCCGCGGACCATCCCTTTGAAAGAGCACTCATAGTGGAACTCGAATAATGAACAGGATTTTCTCAACCTTCGGTATTGCGCTATGGATAGCGTTGCTGTCGCCGATGGTACAAGCGGCCAACCTCAAAGCGCTGGATGTTGCGGCGCTGCCGGGGGACCGCGTCGAGTTGAAGTTGTCGTTCGATGGGCCGCCACCGCCGCCCCACGGTTACACCACGGAACAACCGGCTCGGATTGCGCTGGATCTGCCGGGCGTAGTCAGTCAGTTAAAAAGCAAAAATCGTGACCTGGGCGGTGGAAATGCCCGCAGCGCCATGGTGGTGGAAGCCAAGGACCGCACGCGGCTGATCATCAATCTGACCCAGTTGACCCCGTATAACGCACGGGTCGAAGGCAACAATCTGTTCGTGGTGGTCGGGCAAGGAGCCAACAAATCGGCCTCTAGCCCAGCGCCGAAAATGCAGCGCGCCGCGATTGCAACGCCAGCCCCGGCGAAAGCCTATGCGCCGGTAGGCAAGGCCATTCGGGGTGTGGATTTCCAGCGCGGCACTCAGGGCGAGGGCAATGTGGTCATCGATCTGTCGGATCCTTCTATCGCCCCGGACATTCAGGAGCGCGACGGCAAGATCATCCTCGGTTTTGCCAAGACCCAATTGCCTGAGCCGTTGCGTGTGCGTCTGGACGTCAAGGATTTCGCCACGCCGGTGCAGTTCGTCAACGCCAGCGCCACCGGTGATCGGGCCACGATCAGCATTGAGCCCAGCGGCGCCTTCGATTATTCGACGTACCAGACCGACAACAAGCTGACCGTCAGCATTCGGCCGATGACCGTCGATGACTTGCACAAGCGCAACACTGAACGTTTTGCCTACACCGGTGAAAAACTCTCGTTGAATTTCCAGGACATCGATGTGCGTTCGGTGCTGCAACTGATCGCCGATTTCACCAATCTCAATCTGGTCGCCAGCGACACAGTGCAGGGCGGCATCACGCTGCGTTTGCAGAATGTACCGTGGGATCAGGCACTGGATCTGGTGTTGAAAACCAAGGGTCTGGATAAACGCAAGATCGGTAACGTTTTACTCGTGGCGCCGGCCGATGAAATTGCCGCCCGGGAGCGTCAGGAATTGGAGTCGCAGAAGCAAATCGCCGATTTGGCGCCCCTGCGTCGCGAGCTGTTGCAGGTGAATTACGCCAAAGCTGCCGATATCGCCAAGCTGTTCCAGTCGGTGACCAGTGCCGAGGCAAAAGCCGATGAGCGGGGCTCGATCACGGTTGATGAGCGGACCAACAACATCATTGCCTACCAGACCCAGGATCGCCTCGACGAACTCCGCCGTATCGTCGCGCAACTGGATATCCCGGTGCGTCAGGTGATGATCGAAGCGCGCATCGTCGAAGCCAACGTCGACTATGACAAAAGCCTCGGCGTGCGCTGGGGCGGTTCGTTGCAGAACAAGGGCAACTGGAACACATCAGGCGTCAGCAACGGGGCTAACGCTTCGTCGACCATAGGCACGCCCGGCAGCACCAGCACCAACTCGCCGTTCGTCGACCTGGGCACCGCCGCCAACACCTCGGGGCTCGGCATTGCCTTCATCACCGACAATGTGCTGTTGGACCTCGAGCTGACGGCCATGGAGAAGACCGGCAACGGCGAAATTGTCTCGCAGCCCAAGGTGGTCACGTCGGACAAGGAGACCGCGAAAATCCTCAAGGGCACGGAGATTCCCTACCAGGAAGCCAGCTCCAGCGGCGCGACCTCGGTGTCGTTCAAGGAAGCCTCGCTGTCTCTGGAGGTGACGCCGCAGATCACCCCGGACAACCGGATCATCATGGAGGTCAAGGTCACCAAAGACGAACCGGACTACCTGAACAAGGTGCAGGATGTACCGCCCATCAAGAAAAACGAGGTCAATGCCAAGGTCCTGGTCAACGACGGCGAGACCATCGTGATTGGCGGAGTTTTTTCAAACACTCAGAGCAAGGTTGTAGATAAGGTGCCATTTCTCGGTGATGTGCCGTATCTTGGCCGCCTTTTCCGGCGTGACGTGGTTTCGGAGAAAAAATCCGAGCTGCTGGTATTTCTCACTCCGCGTATCATGAAAAACCAGGCGATTGCTGTGAGTCATTGATTCTGTGCGAAATTTGATTCTTGTTGGACCGATGGGGGCTGGAAAAAGCACCATCGGCCGGTTGCTGGCCAAAGAGCTGCGCCTGCCATTCAAAGATTCCGATAAGGAAATTGAATTGCGCACGGGCGCCAATATCCCGTGGATTTTCGATAAGGAAGGCGAACCGGGCTTTCGTGACCGCGAGGAGGCGATGATTGCCGAGCTATGTGGCTGCGACGGCGTGGTGCTGGCGACCGGTGGCGGCGCGGTGATGCGCGAGGCAAATCGTCGGGCGTTGCACGCCGGTGGTCGAGTGGTCTATCTGCATGCGTCGGTCGAGCAGCAGGTGGGCCGCACTTCCCGTGATCGCAATCGACCACTGTTGCGCACTGCCGATCCGGCCAAGACCCTTCGGGATCTGCTGGCGATTCGTGATCCGCTTTATCGGGAAATCGCCGATCTGGTGGTGGAAACCGATGAGCGGCCGCCGCGAATGGTGGTGCTCGATATTCTCGAACGCTTGCAGCAGCTACCTCCCCGTTAATGCGCAGTGCGAAATGCGCTATCCTCGGCGTCCTGTCACAGCCGCTCAAGGTTGTGGCGGATGGCTACCGAACGGCTTCACACCAACAGACGCCGTGGACATTCGTTAACTCAAGGCAGGACGCCTGATTCCATCTTCACTGTGGGGACACATGCAGACACTCAAGGTCGAACTAGGCGAGCGCAGCTACCCGATTCATATTGGCGAAGGTTTGTTGGATCAGCCTGAACTGCTGGCTCCGCATATTCGCGGGCGGCAAGTGGCGATCATCTCCAACGAGACCGTTGCGCCGCTCTATCTTGAACGTCTGACCCGCAGCCTCGCACCGTTCTCGGTGGTTTCTGTGGTGCTGCCCGACGGCGAAGCCTTCAAGACCTGGGAAACCCTGCAGCTGATTTTCGACGGTCTGCTGACCGCACGACACGACCGCCGTACCACGGTGATCGCCCTCGGTGGCGGCGTGATTGGTGACATGGCCGGTTTTGCTGCCGCCTGCTACCAGCGTGGTGTCGATTTCATCCAGGTTCCGACCACGCTGCTGTCGCAAGTCGACTCTTCGGTGGGCGGCAAGACTGGGATCAACCACCCCCTGGGGAAGAACATGGTCGGCGCTTTCTATCAGCCGAACGTGGTGCTGATTGATACCGCTACCCTCAATACCCTGCCGGCCCGCGAACTGTCCGCCGGGCTTGCCGAGGTGATCAAATACGGGCTGATCTGCGACGAGCCGTTCCTGACTTGGCTGGAAGAAAACGTCGATCGCCTGCGCGCCCTGGACCAGGTCGCCCTGACTTACGCCATCGAGCGCTCCTGCGCGGCCAAGGCTGCGGTGGTCGGTGCCGACGAACGGGAGACCGGTGTTCGCGCCACGCTCAATCTGGGTCACACCTTCGGCCACGCCATCGAAACCCATATGGGCTATGGTGTGTGGCTGCATGGTGAAGCTGTCGCTGCTGGCACCGTAATGGCCTTGGAAATGTCCGCACGTCTGGGCTGGATCAGCGAACAAGAGCGCGATCGCGGCATTCGTCTGTTCCAACGTGCAGGCCTGCCGGTCATCCCGCCTGAAGAGATGACTGAAGCCGATTTTCTCGAACACATGGCAATTGACAAGAAAGTGATTGACGGTCGTTTGCGCCTGGTGCTGCTGCGCCACATGGGCGAAGCGGTGGTGACCGACGATTATCCGAAAGAGGTTTTACAGGCCACGCTGGGAGCGGATTACCGCGCTCTGGCTCAGCTTAAAGGTTAATAAGATCCCGATGACTAGTTTGCACGCCGACGAGGCTTTCCTCGGCCATTACCAGTTGAGTCATGACCCTTTTGCTCCACGGGTACCTGGCTTCAAATTCTTTCCGGCCCAGCGCAAACCGGTGCTGGGACAACTGCATCACCTGGCACGCTACAGCCAGTTGCTGTTGGTCGTCACTGGCCCGCAAGGCAGTGGCAAGACGCTGTTGCGCCAGGCCCTGGTGGCCAGTACCAACAAACAATCCGTGCAGAGCGTGGTGGTTTCCGCCCGTGGCGCTGGCGATGCGGCTGGCGTGCTGCGTCAGGTTGCTCAGGCGCTGAACGTCGCCCAGGCCGAGATCGGCGCGATTCTGGCTCAAGTGGTGCAACTTGCGCTCACGGGGCAGGAAGTCTATTTGCTGGTGGATGACGCCGAGCAACTCGACGAGTCCGCGCTGGAAGCCTTGCTGGCCTTGGCCGCCGGTGCACCGGAAGGTCGCCCGCATGTGTTCCTGTTCGGCGAGTCGTCGCTGATTGCTCAACTGGAGGCGCTGACCCTCGAGGAAGAGCGGTTCCACGTCATCGAGTTGCAGCCCTACACCGAAGAAGAAACCCGCGAATATCTGGACCAGCGGCTCGAAGGCGCCGGTCGGGGTATCGAACTTTTTACCGCAGATCAGATCTCTGATATTCACGAAAGCTCCGACGGTTGGCCTGGCACCATCAACCAGGTCGCCCGCGATGCAATGATCGAAGCCATGATTGCCAGCCGCTCAGCGGTCAAGCGTCCAAGTATGGGGTTCAACATGCCGAAGAAACACGTATTGGCGATTTCCGCCGTCGTCGTGGTCGCGGTAGCCGCCGCCTGGTTGATGCCGGGTCGCAGCAAAGCACCGACTACGGGTGCACCTGCCAACGAACAGGCGCAATTGCCGCTCGGCCAGGGCACGCCACAACCTAACAGCGCCGGCGCGCCTGCCGTCGAATTCGCCGGTAACTCGCAACCGATGCCATTGCCGCTGGTCGGCAACTCGCAGCCGGTCATGCGCGGTCCGCTGGCCGAAGCCGCCGGTGGCATCACCGAAGGCGACGACGGCGTGCCGGTCGAAGGTTCCAGCGCTACGCCGCCAACCGTGACCACCACCGCGCCGCCAGCAGGTCTGTCGGCCGGTCCTGCACCGACGCCAGCCGCCAAGCCTGTGCCTGCGCCGACTCAGGTCGCTACGGCCAAGCCAGCCCCGGCGCCTGCCGTGAAGCCTGCGCCAGTGGTTAAACCAGCGCCGGTGATCAAGCCTGCCGAGAAACCAACCACCGTGGCCAAGGCCGCCGGTGGCACCTGGTACGCAGGGCAAGCGCCGGGTAACTACGTGGTGCAGATCCTCGGCACCAGCTCTGAAGCGGCCGCGCAATCTTTCGTCAAGGAGCAGGGCGGCGAGTACCGTTATTTTAAGAAAGTCCTCAACGGCAAGCCGCTTTACGTCATCACTTACGGTAGCTTTGCCAACCGTGATGCAGCCCTTACTGCCATCAAGGCCTTGCCAGCGAAGGTTCAGGCTGGTAAACCTTGGCCTCGCACTGTCGCCAGCGTCCAACAGGAACTGGCAACAACTCGCTGAAGATTCGGCGGCCTTACCCAGGCCGCCTCTCCCGGCACCTCAAAATTTCTACAAGCGCATGCCGTCTTTACAGACCGCGTGCCTTGTGGTGTCTGCGTCACAGTAGTCTTTGAGTCGTTGCAGTCAGAATTAAAAAAGTTTTGACTAGCACAGCATATCGCTTTAAACCTTTCACAAATGCGACATAGATTTGCGACAGTTCGTCGTCAAATTTGTGAGCCCCTGTGTCGGTGTGTACAATGACCTCCCTTTTGCCCCCGCAAAGCTGACGAACGTTCGGCGTGGATGGCAAGTGGTTGAATTGAAAAGAAATTTGCCTCGTTAAGAGGCAGCCTGGTGAGAAAGTGTCTATGAAAGCAGGTCTGTACCAACCAGATGAATTCAAGGATAACTGCGGTTTCGGCCTGATAGCCCATATGCAGGGCGAGCCCAGTCATACCCTTTTGCAAACGGCCATCGAGGCCCTGACCTGCATGACCCACCGCGGTGGGATCAACGCCGACGGCAAGACCGGTGACGGTTGCGGTCTGCTGATTCAAAAGCCGGATGTATTCCTGCGAGCCATCGCCCAGGAAACCTTCGGCGTCGAACTGCCCAAGCAATACGCTGTGGGCATGGTCTTCTTCAACCAGGACCCGGTTAAAGCCGAGGCCGCTCGCGAGAACATGAACCGCGAGATCCTGGCCGCCGGTCTGCAACTGGTCGGCTGGCGCAAAGTGCCGATCGACACCAGCGTCCTCGGCCGCCTGGCCCTCGAGCGCCTGCCGCAGATCGAGCAGGTGTACATCGGCGGTGAAGGCCTGAGCGATCAGGACATGGCAATCAAGCTGTTCACCTCCCGTCGTCGCTCGTCCGTGGCCAACGCCGCCGACGCCGATCACTACATCTGCAGCTTTTCGCACAAGACCATCATTTATAAAGGCCTGATGATGCCGGCGGATCTCACCGCCTTCTATCCAGACCTCAGCGACCAGCGCCTGCAAACCTCGATTTGCGTGTTCCACCAGCGCTTCTCCACCAACACCCTGCCGAAATGGCCGCTGGCTCAGCCGTTCCGCTTCCTCGCCCACAACGGCGAGATCAACACCATCACCGGCAACCGCAACTGGGCCGTGGCCCGTCGCACCAAGTTCACCAACGACTTGATGGACCTGGAAGAACTCGGCCCGCTGGTCAACCGCGTTGGTTCCGACTCCTCCAGCATGGACAACATGCTTGAGCTGATGGTTACCGGTGGCATCGACCTGTTCCGTGGCGTGCGGATGATCATTCCGCCTGCGTGGCAGAACGTCGAAACCATGGACCCGGATCTGCGTGCATTCTACGAATACAACTCGATGCACATGGAACCCTGGGACGGCCCGGCCGGCGTGGTAATGACCGACGGTCGTTACGCGGTGTGCCTGCTCGACCGTAACGGTCTGCGTCCGGCGCGTTGGGTCACCACCAAAAACGGGTTCATCACCCTGGCGTCTGAAATCGGTGTCTGGAACTACCAGCCTGAAGACGTGATCGCCAAGGGCCGTGTCGGGCCGGGCCAGATTTTTGCCGTGGACACCGAAACCGGTCAGATCCTCGACACCGACGCCATCGACAACCGCTTGAAGTCGCGTCATCCGTACAAGCAATGGCTGCGCAAGAATGCCCTGCGCATCCAGGCGACCATGGAAGACAACGACCACGGTTCGGCGTTCTACGACGTCGACCAGCTCAAGCAATACATGAAGATGTACCAGGTCACTTTCGAAGAACGTGACCAAGTGCTGCGTCCGCTCGGCGAGCAAGGCTACGAAGCCGTTGGCTCGATGGGCGACGATACGCCGATGGCCGTGCTGTCCCAGCGTGTGCGCACGCCGTACGACTATTTCCGCCAGCAGTTCGCGCAGGTCACCAACCCGCCGATCGACCCGCTGCGTGAAGCCATCGTCATGTCGCTGGAGATCTGCCTCGGTGCCGAGCGCAACATCTTCCAGGAGTCGCCGGAACATGCCTCGCGCGTGATCCTCAGCTCGCCGGTCATTTCGCCGGCCAAGTGGCGCTCGCTGATGAACCTCGATCGTCCGGGCTTCGAGCGCGCGATCATCGACCTCAACTACGACGAAAGCGTCGGCCTCGAAGCGGCGATCCGCAACGTCGCCGATCAGGCTGAAGAGGCTGTGCGCTCCGGTCGTACCCAAGTCGTGTTGAGTGACCGTCACATTGCCCCGGGCAAGTTGCCGATCCACGCTTCCCTGGCCACCGGGGCGGTGCACCACCGCCTGACCGAAAAAGGCCTGCGTTGCGACTCCAACATCCTGGTAGAAACCGCGACGGCTCGCGACCCGCACCACTTCGCGGTGTTGATCGGTTTCGGCGCCTCGGCGGTCTATCCGTTCCTGGCCTACGAAGTGCTGGGCGACCTGATCCGTACCGGTGAAGTACTGGGCGACCTCTACGAGGTGTTCAAGAACTACCGCAAAGGCATCACCAAAGGTCTGCTGAAGATCCTGTCGAAGATGGGCATCTCGACCATCACGTCGTACCGCGGTGCACAGTTGTTCGAAGCCATCGGCCTGTCTGAAGAAGTCTGCGAGCTGAGCTTCCGTGGCGTACCGAGCCGCATCAAAGGTGCGCGTTTCGTCGACATCGAAGCCGAGCAGAAAGCCCTGGCTGCCGAAGCCTGGAGCCCGCGCAAGCCGATCCAGCAGGGCGGTTTGCTGAAGTTCGTCCACGGTGGCGAATATCACGCGTACAACCCGGACGTGGTCAACACCCTGCAAGCCGCTGTGCAGCAGGGCGACTACAGCAAGTTCAAGGAATACACGGCGCTGGTCGACAACCGTCCGGTGTCGATGATCCGCGACCTGTTCAAGGTCAAAACCCTGGACACGCCGCTGGACATCAGCGAGATCGAACCGCTGGAGTCGGTACTCAAGCGCTTTGATTCCGCGGGCATCTCCCTCGGCGCATTGTCGCCGGAAGCTCACGAAGCCCTGGCCGAAGCCATGAACCGCCTCGGTGCGCGTTCCAACTCCGGCGAAGGCGGCGAAGACCCGGCGCGCTACGGCACCATCAAGAGCTCGAAAATCAAGCAAGTGGCGACAGGCCGTTTCGGTGTAACCCCGGAATACCTGGTCAACGCTGAAGTGCTGCAGATCAAAGTCGCCCAAGGCGCCAAGCCCGGCGAAGGTGGTCAACTGCCAGGCGGCAAGGTCAACGGTCTGATCGCCAAGCTGCGTTACGCAGTGCCGGGCGTGACCCTGATTTCGCCGCCGCCGCACCACGACATCTACTCGATTGAAGACTTGTCGCAGCTGATTTTCGACCTGAAACAAGTCAACCCGAAGGCCCTGGTCTCGGTGAAGCTGGTAGCAGAAGCAGGCGTCGGCACCATCGCCGCCGGTGTGGCCAAGGCCTACGCGGACTTGATCACCATCTCCGGCTACGACGGTGGCACCGGCGCATCGCCGCTGACCTCGATCAAATACGCGGGCGCTCCGTGGGAACTCGGCCTGGCCGAAACTCACCAGACCCTGCGTGGCAACGATCTGCGCGGCAAAGTCCGGGTACAAACCGACGGCGGCCTGAAAACCGGCCTCGACGTGATCAAGGCTGCGATCCTCGGCGCTGAAAGCTTCGGCTTCGGCACCGCGCCAATGATCGCGCTGGGCTGCAAATACCTGCGCATCTGCCACCTGAACAACTGCGCCACTGGCGTTGCGACTCAGAACGAAAAGCTGCGCAAGGACCACTACATCGGGACCGTCGACATGGTGGTGAATTTCTTCACCTACGTCGCTGAAGAAACCCGTGAGTGGCTGGCCAAACTGGGCGTGCGCTCCCTCGAAGAGCTGATCGGCCGTACCGATCTGCTGGACATCCTCGAAGGCCAGACCGCCAAGCAGCAACACCTGGACCTGACGCCGTTGCTGGGCAGCGATCACATCCCGGCAGACAAACCTCAGTTCTGCCAGGTTGAGCGCAACCCACCGTTCGACAAAGGCCTGCTGGCCGAGAAAATGGTCGATATGGCCACCTCGGCCATCAACGACATGAGCGGCGCTGATTTCGCCCTGGATATCTGCAACTGCGACCGTTCGATCGGCGCGCGGATCTCTGGTGAAATCGCTCGCAAACACGGCAACCAAGGCATGGCGAATGCGCCGATCACCTTCCGCTTCAAAGGGACGGCCGGTCAGAGCTTCGGCGTGTGGAACGCTGGCGGCCTGCACATGTACCTGGAAGGCGACGCGAACGACTACGTCGGCAAAGGCATGACCGGCGGCAAGCTGGTTATCGTTCCGCCGAAGGGCAGCGTCTACAAGACTCAGGACAGTGCGATCATCGGCAACACCTGCCTGTACGGCGCCACTGGCGGCAAACTGTTCGCCGCCGGTACCGCGGGCGAGCGTTTCGCGGTGCGTAACTCCGGTGCTCACACCGTGGTGGAAGGCACTGGCGATCACTGCTGCGAGTACATGACCGGTGGTTTCGTCTGCGTGTTGGGCAAGACCGGTTACAACTTCGGCTCAGGCATGACCGGCGGTTTCGCCTACGTGCTCGACCAGGACAACACTTTCGTTGACCGGGTCAACCACGAACTGGTGGAAATCCAGCGGATCAGCGGTGAGACGATGGAAGCCTATCGCAGCCACCTGCAACGCGTGCTGAACGAATACGTCGCGGAAACCGACAGCGAGTGGGGCCGTAACCTCGCTGAAAACCTCGATGACTATCTGCGTCGTTTCTGGCTGGTCAAGCCCAAGGCTGCCAACCTGAAATCGTTGCTTTCCAGCACCCGTGCCAACCCGCAGTGATATGCGCCTGAAGAGTTTGATGAGGTTTTAACAATGGCTGAACGTCTGAATAACGACTTCCAGTTCATCGATGTCGGGCGCAAAGATCCGAAGAAGAAACTGTTGCGTCAACGCAAGAAAGAGTTCGTGGAGATCTACGAACCCTTCAAACCCCAGCATTCGGCCGATCAGGCCCACCGCTGCCTGGGTTGCGGTAACCCGTATTGCGAATGGAAGTGCCCGGTGCACAACTTCATTCCGAACTGGCTGAAACTGGTGGCCGAGGGCAACATCCTTCAGGCCGCCGAGCTGTCGCACCAGACCAACACCTTGCCGGAAGTCTGTGGCCGGGTATGCCCGCAGGATCGTCTGTGCGAGGGTGCCTGCACCCTCAACGACGGTTTTGGCGCAGTGACCATCGGTTCGGTCGAGAAGTACATCACCGACACCGCATTCGCCATGGGCTGGCGCCCGGACATGTCCAAGGTCAAGCCGACCGGCAAGCGTGTCGCGATCATCGGCGCAGGTCCTGCGGGCCTGGGGTGTGCCGACGTGCTGGTGCGTGGCGGCGTAACCCCGGTGGTGTTCGACAAGAACCCGGAAATCGGTGGTTTGCTGACCTTCGGTATCCCCGAGTTCAAGCTTGAAAAGACCGTGCTGAGCAATCGTCGCGAAGTCTTCACCGGCATGGGCATCGAGTTTCGCCTGAACACCGAAGTGGGCAAGGACGTGACCGTCGAGCAACTGCTCGAAGAATACGATGCCGTGTTCATGGGCATGGGCACCTACACCTACATGAAGGGCGGCTTTGCCGGTGAGGACCTGCCGGGCGTGCATGACGCGCTCGACTTCCTGATCGCCAACGTCAACCGCAACCTGGGCTTTGAAAAGTCGCCGGAAGATTTCGTCGACATGAAAGGCAAGAAGGTTGTGGTGCTCGGTGGCGGCGACACGGCGATGGACTGCAACCGTACATCGATTCGCCAGGGTGCCAAGTCGGTGACCTGCGCTTATCGTCGTGACGAAGCGAACATGCCGGGCTCGCGCAAAGAGGTGAAGAACGCCAAGGAAGAAGGCGTGAAATTCCTCTACAACCGCCAGCCGATTGCCATCGTCGGTGAAGACCGCGTTGAAGGCGTGAAGGTGGTCGAGACCCGTCTCGGCGAACCGGACGCCCGTGGCCGTCGCAGCCCCGAGCCGATCCCGGGTTCCGAAGAGATCATTCCGGCCGACGCCGTGGTCATCGCCTTCGGTTTCCGTCCAAGCCCGGCGCCGTGGTTCGAACAGCACAGCATCCAGACCGACAGCCAGGGCCGCGTCGTGGCACCGGAACAAGGTCAGTACAAGCACCAGACCAGCAACCCGAAAATCTTCGCCGGTGGCGACATGGTTCGCGGTTCCGACCTGGTGGTAACGGCGATCTTCGAAGGCCGCAACGCCGCCGAAGGGATCCTGGATTACCTGGGCGTCTGATCGTTTCACCGCGACAAATTGACCCGATAGACAAAAGGCACGGCTCTTGCCGTGCCTTTTGCGTCGAGCTCTGAGAAAATGCCCGTACTTTTTTTCCGGATGCCGACATGACTGCCCTGAAGAACGACCGTTTCCTTCGCGCCCTGCTCAAGCAACCCGTAGACGTCACGCCTGTCTGGATGATGCGTCAGGCCGGTCGCTACCTGCCGGAATACCGCGCCAGCCGTGCCAAGGCCGGTGATTTCATGAGCCTGTGCATGAACCCGGAGTTTGCTTGCGAAGTCACGATGCAACCGCTCGACCGCTACCCACAACTGGACGCGGCGATCCTTTTCTCCGACATCCTGACCATCCCGGATGCTATGGGCCAAGGCCTGTACTTCGAAACCGGTGAAGGTCCGCGCTTCAAGAAAGTCGTCAGCACCCTGGCCGACGTCGAAGCCCTGCCGATCCCTGATCCGCACAAAGACCTCGGCTACGTCATGGACGCGGTCAGCACCATCCGCCGCGAACTGAACGGTCGCGTGCCGCTGATCGGCTTCTCCGGCAGCCCATGGACCCTGGCCACTTACATGGTCGAAGGCGGTTCGTCGAAAGACTTCCGCAAGACCAAGGCCATGCTCTACGACAACCCGCAAGCCATGCACTTGCTGCTGGACAAGCTCGCGCAGTCGGTCACCAGCTACCTCAACGGCCAGATCATGGCTGGCGCGCAAGCGGTGCAGATCTTCGACACCTGGGGCGGCAACCTCTCGTCTGCGGCGTATCAGGAATTCTCCCTGGCCTACATGCGCAAGATCGTCAGCGGCCTGATCCGTGAACACGAAGGCCGCAAGGTACCGGTCATCCTGTTCACCAAGAACGGCGGCCTGTGGCTCGAAAGCATCGCCGACGCTGGCGCTGATGCCCTTGGCCTGGACTGGACTTGCGACATTGGCGAAGCCCGCCAGCGTGTCGGCAACAAAGTCGCCCTGCAAGGCAACATGGACCCGACCGTTCTCTACGCGAAACCAGAAGCCATTCGCACCGAAGTCGGCCGAATCCTCGCCAGCTATGGCAAGGGCAGCGGTCACGTGTTCAACCTCGGCCATGGCATCACGCCTGAAGTCGATCCGGAACACGCTGGCGCCTTCCTGCGCGCGGTGCATGAACTGTCGGCGCAGTATCACGAGTGATCGTCGCCCGATAAAAAAACGCCCGGCTGATGCCGCAATGCTGTTCACTTAAGCGGAGCAGCTTTGCGGTTAACCGGATACCGGGTTTTTGACATCTTCACCGCCCTGGGCCTCGCCGGTCTGGGGCGTTTTGTTATGAAAAGCACACCGATGCTGCCGCGAAGCTCTTCCAGACGTCTTGGTGTGTGTGACGGCGACACTGCTCCAGCCATGACGACGAGATGGCTGGCGATGTGCCGACAGGCAAACTTGAAACTCACTTCGCTCGGCGCTCGCTTATGAGCAACCGCCGCCTGGCTGGCTTCCCGACGTACCACGTTGTAAGCCAGTAACAGTCCCCACAACTCTTGATACACCAGATCCACGGTCTTGCTGCGCAGGGTCAAGGCATTGTCTTGCATCGAGCTTTTGATATCCCTGAAGCCCAGCTCTATTTCCCATCGCTCGTGATAAAGGCTGGCGATCTGTTCGGCGCTGAAGTGTGAGGCCGGCAGCGAGGTGAAGACGGTTTTTTCTTTCCCTTCGACTTCATAGGTGACGGCCCGTACTTGCCAGTACTCAGGCAAAAGTGGGTTCTTCTTGCGTGCCTGCGGCGAGACTTTCATCTGTACCAGGTAATCACCATCGCCGTAGTGTTCAATCTCTGTACGAACCGTACCTTTGCGCTCCGGGATCATCCAATGCCGGTTTCTCTCAGTACTTTGGATGCTCAACAACAAGTCTGCACTGAAAAAACCTTTGTCCAGCAGTGTCACCGAATGATTGGGTATGGTCTCGACGAAGTCCTTGGCCAGCGGGATTTCGCCCTTGCGGTAAGGGCTGATAGCCGCATTGGCGATGATGTGAGAGCGGGCGTTCATCAGCGCAACAAGGCGCAGCACCGGATAGGGAGTTTGACGCTCGGAGGAGGTATTGCCGGAGCCAAAATGTTCGCGCAATGATGACGTTTCCGGGGTTCGAAACAAGGCACCGTCGACGGCAAAAACCTGAAGGCCGTGCCAGTCGTCTTGCGGGTAGCGCTCGTATCCCCAGGTATTGGCGCACTGCTGAAACAGCCAGGCCACGGGCTGGTTACCCAGGCGCTGGCGCGCCTGAGACAGGCCGCTTTTGGCCAAAAGCACTTCATTGGCAAGGCCGTCGGCACAGATATTGAGTCGGCGAGCGACCTCAACTATTGGCTCTCCTCTGAAAAGCGCCATCCCCACTACCAGCCAAAGGACCATGTCCGAAGGCAGGCGTCGACGTCGGATAGTCGCTTTGTCCGCCAGAGCGGCCGCAGCGGTGATCCAATCCTGAGGAATGTGATCGGTGAACACCTCAAGGCGTGAGAGTGGCTGTTCAGCGAAGTCCAGAACAGCACTTAAATCCTGAGCAACAGACATAAAAAATCCGGAATCCTTATCAGATTCCGGATTTTCCTGCTGCCTGAGAATTAGTCAACAATCCTTAAGTGAACAGCATTGCGGCTTATGCCGGGCGTTTTTGTTTGTGTTTTATTTCAGAGTCCGAGGAGCTGTTCGGCGTAACGGGCGATGACGTGGTCGAAAGCGTTTTGGTCGCGGACCTCGGCAGAGCGAATGACAGTAACGAGGCGAGTCAGGTCTTCATTGCTGGCCTGTGTGATGAATTCGTCATCGAACAATCGTCGGATTGTGTTCTGACGACGATTGTTGAGGTAAGCAATGTCTAGCGCCAGCACTTCAATCATCTTCGTTGCCGGCAAGTCATCAGAATCTGTCGGCTGGATTTCGCCCGTGCGTAGATAACGGAAACGTAGTTCACATTGCTCATCCATGGGAGAGATGTACTGCGTTTCGTCAAACCAGTTGCCCTTGCGATGGCCGCAGTGCAATGGATTTCCGGGCTTTGTCTCACGTAGGCAGGAGGCATGGAGGTTTTGATACTCCAATGCCAGTTCCTCATAGTGCTCTTGAGGTTTGAAATGCTCGATATGACTGCTGCCAGCATCCATTTCTCTGCCGCAGTAACAACAAAAGAATCCTTGTTCGAGCAACAAGCTGTTGTGCAGATCCCGCTTTTGCGGGTTTTGCAGCGTTGGATAAGTCGGACTCCACTCATCATTTGCTGAGTTTTTCCATTCTGTAAATGAAGCGGGTTCAGTTCCTTTGAGCACTCGTTTCATTTACCGAGGATCTCCTTGCGCCTGATCAACGCCTCGGCTCCTGCGAACTCAGGAAGATCAGGGGCTTCTTTCTTCAGCGCCTCAAGTTGCAACTTCGCCTTTTTGAGGTCGTTGTCTTCTAGGGTTGAAAACAGCTCTGAAAGTAGTTTTTCAATCTCGGGCTCGCGTTGCGCAACGTCCATGACTTCTTCAAGTACGCTACTGGAGTCCAAGCCGTAGGTGACCCGTGGGTGGGACGCATCGCCGTTATTCAGCACAATGACTTCTTCGGGCTTCAGACTGCCGATGATTTGTGGTGAGTGGCTGGCGGCGATGAACTGGACTTTTGGGAAAGCCTTTTTCAGCGCTGGAACGATACTGCGCTGCCAGGCTGGGTGGAGGTGAATATCCAGTTCGTCGATGATGACGACACCTGAAGTGTTTTTTAGAACGTCCTTGCCCATGTGCGGGTTGAGAATGCACATGCGGCGGGCGATATCAGCAAAGAGCGCGACCATGCCGCGTTGGCCGTCGCTGAGATTGTTGAAGGGAATGGTTTTCTCTCCTTCAACATCGATCAACAAGCTTTGAAGTCTAAGGTCGTAGCGAAGGTCTTTCGTTTTCGGCAAAGCTATCTCAATTGCTTGATTGACCCACGCCAATTCGTCATCGAATGTGGACAGTGCCGATTTTGCATCCAACAAATTTTGCATTCGTTCGAGTGTCTTGCCGATAAGCCAGCTTTCGAAGTCTTTTAAGTCGGTAACAGCATCAAACCAGTTCGTGTATCCGTCTAGGCGAGAGATTTTTTGTTGTGCCGCAGACTCGGCTGAAATATTTTCGCCTTTCCACTGACGATTAGATCGGTAAAAAACGAGAACAGGTAACTCGACCCTTTCTCCAAGATCGAATGTTACGAGCTCTTTGTCTGTCGCAAGACCCAACGCATCATTTACCAGGGGTGGGAAATGCTCGCCCGCCTGAGTGGTTTCCCATTTCTTGACTCCTAGAATCTCTCCCTGTGCTGCTAGCAGAAGCGGGAAACTCCGTTCGAAGCGGCTACGGCCTTCGAATTTGTTAATGACAAAGCGCACGTCGTCCTGGGATAGGCCGATGGCCTGCAGTTTTATCGTGTTCGCATATTCGATGAACGAAACAGCCACCGCCTGCAACAACGAAGTCTTCCCGCTCCCGTTAACTCCCACCACCAGATTGAAACCCGGCTGAAAGTCGAAAGTGGCATCTTCGTAGCAACGAAAATTCTGAATGTGGAGACGGTCCAGGCGCATTCTGGCTTCCCTTTACCAAGGCTGACGAATGCCGTCAGTGTACCTTGGCTCGCGATTACCGCTAGGCCGCAGTTGTGGCTAAACCTGTGCGGTGCCCTGGAGTGGCGGCAACTTCGCCAGCTTCAGCGCAACCAGCAACGCAATCACCAGCAACCCGCCAATGAACAGTCCAATCCCGTTCCAACCGCCGAGGTGCCAGAACACCCCCCCGGCAGTACCGGCAATGCTCGACCCAGCGTAGTAGCTGAACAGATAAAGCGACGACGCCTGCCCCTTTGCCTTGATCGCACGACGGCCGATCCAGCTGCTGGCTACGGAGTGCGCGCCGAAGAAGCCGAAGGTAAAGATCAACATGCCAATGATCACCACCGGCAGTGGCGTGAACATGGTCAGGGCGAGGCCCGCGATCATCAGCACGATGGTCGCCCACAGCACTTTGCGACGGCCAAGTTGGTCGGCCAGGGCGCCGATTTTTGCCGAGCTGTAGATACCCGAAAGGTACACCACCGAGAGCAACCCGACGAAGGCCTGATCCATGTGGTACGGCTCGGCCAGCAAGCGATAGCCGATGTAGTTGAACAGCGTGACGAACGCGCCCATCAGCACAAAGGCTTCGAGGAACAGCAGCGGCAGACCGGCGTCGCGAAAGTGCAGGGTGAAGCCGTCAATCAAGCTGCGCGGGTGCAATGAACGGGCGCGGAAGTTGCGCGACTCGGGAAGGATCTTCCAGAACACCGTCGCCGCGATTAGCGCCAGGCCGCCAATCACCAGCATCGCCGTGTGCCAGCTGACAAAGTCGATCAATACACCGGTGATCAGGCGTCCGCTCATCCCGCCAATCGCGTTACCACCGATGTACAGCCCCATGGCCAGGCCGATGTGCTGTGGATGAATCTCTTCGCTCAGATAGGTCATAGCCACCGCTGCCAGGCCGCTCAACGACAACCCGATCAACGCGCGCATGATCAATACGCCTTCCCAACTCGGCATCATCGCGCTGGCCATGGTGCACAAGGCCGCTGCGAACAACGCGGTCACCATCACTGGCTTACGTCCGACGCGATCGGAAATCGGGCCAGTGATCAGCAGGCCGATGGCGAGCATGCCAGTGGCCACCGAGAGGATCAGGCTGCTCTGCGCCGCGTTGATGGAATATTCGTGGGACAACAGCGGCATCATCGGTTGCACGCAATACAGCAGAGCGAAGGTCGCGAAACCGCCAGAGAACAGCGCCAGCACCGTGCGCATAAACATCGGCGTGCCTTTTTCGATGTAGATCTCCTTCAATTCGGCGACAACATCCTCCACCGCTGCGGGCGGAACTTCATGGGCAAGTGGAGCGACAGCAGTTTTCACTTCGGACCTCGGAGGGCGCAGCCGGTCAGGCAATGAAAAAAGCATATAGCTGCCTAATGATTCAATCCAATATATTGTTCGACCTGTTTGATAGGTTTAACGACCTAATGGAGTTTTCATGGAATTGCGTCACTTGCGCTACTTCATCGCCGTCGCCGAAGAATTGCATTTCGGCCGCGCCGCCCAGGTGCTGGGCATCTCACAACCGCCCCTGAGCCAGCAGATTCAGGCGCTGGAGCAAGAGGTGGGTGCGCGGTTGTTCGAACGGACCAATCGTCGGGTCGAGCTCAGTGAAGCCGGTCGGCTATTTCTGGAAGAGGCGCGGCTGGTGCTGGCGCAGGTCGATAAAGCGGCAGACGTGGCACGGCGGGCGCAGCTGGGTGAACTGGGTGAGCTGAAGATCGGTTTCACCTCGTCGGCGCCGTTCAACTCGACCATTCCACAGGCGATTTTTTCGTTTCGTCAGCGATTTCCGGCGGTGCACCTGAACCTGCGGGAGATGAGCAGCACCCAGGTAGCGGATGCGCTGGTGGATGAGTCGATCGAAGTCGGGATCATGCGGCCGCTCGGGTTGCCGGACTCGCTCAGCGTGGTGGAGCTGATGCGCGAACCACTGGTGGCGGTGCTCAGCTCCAAGCATCCGTTGGTGAACGACAGCGAAGATGGATTGTTTCTGTCAGCCCTGGCCCTCGAACCCTTCGTATTTTTCCCACGCAGCTATGGCAGTGGTCTGTACGCACAATTACTCAGCCTGGCCCGGGATGCCGGTTTCAGCCCGCACTTCGCGCAAGAGGCGGGCGAGGCGATGACGATCATTGGTCTGGTGGCCGCGGGGCTGGGTGTTTCGGTGCTACCAGCGTCCTATCAACGGATGCGCATCGACGGGGTGGTCTATCGGCCTCTGCTCGATCCTGAGGCGGTGTCGGCGGTGTGGCTGGTGCAGCGCAAGGATCAGAAGTCGCCGATGGCCAAGGCGTTTGTGGAGTTGTTGACACGGAAGGTTGAGCCGCTGAAGCCATAGCTGCGCGCAATTGATCGATTACTAGACTGCCGAATGTCTGCTCATCAGGATTCCTGGTTGAGCAGGTGTAGCTCAAGAGCTACACTCAGTGCATGACGGAGATCCTTCGAAGCTCAACATTCTCTGGCTGGCTATTGAAGCTGGCCGATAGCCGCGCCAGGATGCGTATCCAGGTGCGAATTGACCGCATGTGCGAAGGGAATTTTGGTGATGTCAAAGCCATCGGAGAAGGGTTGAGTGAAGCACGAATCAACTATGGTCCCGGTTATCGGGTCTATTTCATTCAGCAAGGCAACCAGTTGGTCATCCTCCTTTGTGGTGGTGACAAAAGCAGCCAAACCCGTGACATCAAACAAGCCAGGCTAATTGCGAAATCCTGGCAGGAGCAAAACCCATGACCGAACAATTCACTCGCTGGGACTCTGCCGAGTACCTCAAGACCGAGGAGGACATGGCCAATTATCTTGACGCTTGTATGGAAGAAGCGGGAGATGATCCAGCATTCATCGCCAAGGCTCTCGGGACCATTGCACGTGCTCGCGGCATGACTCAGGTCGCGCGGGACGCGGGGCTTTCTCGGGAAAGTCTTTACCGTGCCCTGTCAGGTGAAGGGAATCCAGAGTTCGGTACCATCCTTAAAGTCGTGAAAGCTTTAGGCTTGAAGTTACACGCCAGTACCTGAGCCAAATTAAAAGAAAAAATAAAGGTATGGTCTTGAGCAATACTGCCTGCGTTCCCGAAAGGGGCTTTGCGAGACTCTGAGGATCCTGGGCAACCAGCCATCGCAGAGCCAGACAGGTACAGGGCGAGACAAGTCGACCTGTTTGACCGAAAGGCGCCCTTTGTCGTTCTGGCGTTACTGAAATCGTTGAATGACTCGATTTATGACCAGCGCAGGAAGATCAGCGGGGCGGTTACGTTGATTGAATTGTTGACGCGCAAGCTGACGCCATAGAGCTTCAAGGTTCTATTGGGTACGGCCGATAACCGTGGCTGGACTCATCAAAACAATGGAGAAACAGGATGTTCAAGCAGTTAACCTTCACCGCGTTGCTGGCATTGACCGCTCTGACCGGTGGTTGTGCTTCGGTAAAAATGGCGGATGAAAGCCAGGACGCTCAGGCCAAGACCTTCCAGGTCACCCCGGACAAAGCCAATATCTACGTTTATCGCAACGAGAGCATGGGTGCAGGCGTGAAAATGCCGGTTGCACTTAATGGCAAACCGGTAGGGCAGACCGTCGCCAAGTCTTACCTGATGTTATCCGTCCCGGCCGGTCAACAGACCCTGGTGTCCTCGGCGGAAAACGATTCTGAACTGAAACTCACCGCAGAAGCCGGCAAGAACTACTTTGTCTGGCAGGAGGTGAAAGTGGGCTTCATCAAGGCGCGTAACAACCTGCAAGTTGTCGACGACAAGACAGGCCGCGCTGGCGTCGCGGAAAGCAAATTGATTCAAGCTCAGTAAGCATCTGGGCGACCTCTGCGTAAATCGCAGGGGTGGTCCCGTTCACTGCACCCGTACCAAATCCCCGCGCAACGCTACTCGCGCCACAAACACTCCGGCCCGGCACTCATAGGTGTTCAGGTCTTGGCGCACATGCTGATCGTAATAACTCACGATGTTGATCACCGCATTCGCCCCGACCCGCTTTGCCTCTGCTTGCAACTCGATCAACGTCGATTGCACTGCCCACTCACAGGCATCGAAATCGCTCTTGTTGGAGGCATTGGTGGGCCAGTCGCTGACGACATTCGTGCGCAACACTTGAAGGTGCTCCGTTGGTCCGTTGCCGGCCAGGTAGAACCTCACGCTGCCATCGAGCCGCCCGGCGCGGATCGCATTGGACAGGACTGTCTCAAAAGGCATGTACATCAGATTGGTTGCCTGGCTGGCACTGGGCAGCAGGCCGAACAGTAACGCGCCGATTAGGGCGTTCACTTGCATGGTCATCTCCTTGACGTGAAAGAGAACCGCGAGTCATGTGACGAATCAGCGTTTTCGGTTCGAGCAGGCTGGGTGCATGCGGGTCTGATTCAGCGAGTGTAGATGGGATTGACTGATCGTTCCCACTCGTCGGGATATCTTGTCAGCGGCTCACGCGCATGCCAGCTGGATCTTGTGCGGTTCTTGGCCTCCATAGTTGAAAGCTTCGGCTCCATACCACGTACTCAGCAGTCAGTGCTTTAAAAGCTTCGAGTATCGACTTGTTTACGGCCCAGTTTCCGTGGCGATTCAGGTACACATGAGCTTCGCCGAACACCAGACGGATTTCCCGCGCAGCGAGGGCTTGCGGTAGATAGTTCTGTTTACGGTATTCGGCCAACATCCATTGGGCGATGCGCATGTCTTCATCTGTCCAAGTCATGGCGTGGATTCCTGCTGACGGTCCTTGGTTCACAATTGCTGATCGGGGCGGAAGAGGTGTTGATCGAGAATGCGTTCAACCTGTTGCGGCGTCTTGCACGAGAACCACAGGTTAGCGGGGTAAATCACCATGACCGTGCCGTGGTCGCAGCGGCCCAGGCAGCCCGATGCGTTGGCGCGCGATGTTCCCGGTTCACCCATTTTGGCGAGCTTGCGTTTTGCTGCGCTGAGCAGTTCATGAGCGCCTGAGCCTGAGCAACTACGGTGACCATCAGGGCGCAGGTTGGTGCAAATCAGCACATGGTGTTCGTAAGCCAAGGTCGGATTTTCTGCGTCATTCATAGGTGGTCACGACCTCTGTTCAAACTTTGTCGGCAGGAACTGCGGCTTTCGATGGTTCCAGATTGAGGGCAAGTACGCTCGTCAGCACAATGGCCGTTCCTACGATGACCATGACAGAAGGGCGTTCACTCAGAACCAACGAGGCCATCAACATCGCTGTGGGTGGTATCAGGTAAAGCGAAATGGACGCGCGGCTCACGTTGCTCTGTGCCAGTACGTATGCCCAGGCGAGGTACGCAAGGGCGCTGGGGAAGATGCCCAGAATGAGCACCGCCAGGTTGACCGAAGTTGAGGCGTTTTGTACTTCGCCCCACAGCCCCGGGATATATACAAGCAGCAGTACCGTGCCCGACCAAATGGTGTAACACACCATCGTCAGCCCGTCATAACGATGGGAATGGCGTTTTTGCAAGGCGAAATAAAGACTCCAAGACAACGCCGCCAGCAGAATCAACAGCCCATGCGCGTCCAGCTCACCAAAACCACGGTCCCCGGTGACTACCACCGCGGCGCCGAGTAGCCCGCATAGCACACAGATCCATTGCCAGCCGTTGACCCTATCTTTGAACGCGAAATGTGCCAATAACGTGCTGAACAGCGGGGTGGATTGTGCCAGTACGCTGGCGGCCCCAGCGCTAACACCTCGTTGGCCGTAGTTGAGGGCGATGTGGTGCAGGCTGACGGCAAAGAACCCCAGCACTGCCAGCAGAGGCAGGTCTTTCAGGCGAGGCAGGGAAATAGGCATCACCAATGCGACGCCAGCCATGAACGTTGATGCGATGAGAAATCGCATCAGCGCGAGATGACCGGGCTCATAGGCCTTTAGCCCGATGTGGATTCCAATGGGGGAATAGGCCCAGCAAAGGATTACAAAAATCGTCGCCAAAGCGATTTTTATGCCGGGCCTTGTATTCATTAAGTCGTAACCCTCGACGCAGCCCGACTTTGCATGCTGGGCATGGCACGGGCTATACCGTCCCAGTACTGCTCGGTGATGATCAGGAAGCGGTTGAACGAAGCGCTGACTTCCTCTATGTGCTGGTCGGTGGTGCATTCTTGAGTGGCCGCTTTCACCGCCTGGATCTTGTGTTCTTTTTCTGCATCCCCGATGTGGATGTAGAAGTACTCGCAGTGTTCATGAAAGTCGTCGTTATTGGCGTACAGGTGCTTATAGTTGCGTGCCCCTTCGTACAAACGGGTGAGCATCGAATAGGCCAGCCATTCCTGAGCCAACAATGTGCCGAGTACATGGCGCGGATTGTTGTTGTGGCCCTCGTCGGTGAACAAGCTCAACTGTTCGTGGATGAACGTGCGGGTGCTTTTCAGCACAGGCAGAGCCGTGAGTTCGTCCATGCTGTACGGCCGATCAGCGAGACGGCTGAGAAGGTCGACCAAGTAGCTTTCCAACAGGGCGAGGTGGGCCTTTTCCGGGTTGCCGTAGCCCATCTCGGAGTACAGGTCTTTGACGATTTCAACCTGAGCATTCAGGTTGTCAGTGCCCAGAAATGACAGGGCGACCATACGAGAGGTCAGCGTGGTACGGGCCAGGTAGTTTCGAGCAAACACCTCAACGTCGGCCAGGGGGAGTGAGCCACCCATCCAGCGTCGATAGAATGCGTTATCCAAGGCTTTATGGGTGAAAACACTTTCGGCGAGGGACTGGATTTTTCGCTCAACTAACTCCATAAAAACTCCTGCTTATCGAGGGATATGATAGGGCGGCGGCGTCACTGCAACGTGCACCGGTTGAAGTATCAAAAACACCCAGCCTCACTACAAGTGACTTAAACTGATCTATGCATTCACTCTGGGTGAGCTATGGAATTGTCCCAACTGCGCATGTTCAAGACGGTTTACGACTTCGGCAGCATCGCGCGCGCCGCCGAGTTGCTGCACTGCGTGCCGTCCAATATCACCGCACGTCTCAAGTCCCTGGAGCGTGAGCTCGGCACACCGTTGTTTTTCCGCGACGGACGAGGGTTGCGGATCACTCCTGCTGGGGAGGTATTTCTTGATTACGCGACGAAGATCCTGGGTTTGGCTGATGAAGCTCGGCGTGCGGTAGCTCCCAACAACACCCCAGGCGGTCCACTGCGCATTGGCGCCATTGAATCTAGTGCTACGGGACGGCTGCCCCGTTTATTTGCCAAGTACCATGCGCTGTACCCGCAGGTGTCTCTGGAGTTGAGCACCGGCACTTGGGCTCAATTGCTGGACGATACTCAACATCACCGACTTGATGGGGTGATCGTGGCGGTGAACATTGAACGCCCCGGTCTTGAGCGTGCAGTGGTGTACCGGGAAGATTTAATTCTCATCGCGTCCGAGTCGCATGGGCCATTACGCAAAGCAGCGGATCTGCAAGGTAAGGAAATTTTCATGTGGCCCACGGGCTGTCCGTACCGGTTGGCGCTGGAGCAGTGGCTGTTGCGCCATGATCAGGTGTTGCCGATCGTCAGCATTGCAAGCTATGGCACCATAGTTGGTTGTGTCAGTGCCGGTGCCGGCGTTGCGCTGGTACCTCGCGGTATCTATGAGCAATACCGCCACAGTGCGGGTTGGCAAGGATATGAATTCCCGGAACTGACGAGTATCGACAACCTTTTTTACTGGCATGAAAACGCAGGTCGACACCCGGCTCGGGAGGCGTTTTTGGCGCTACTGCAGACTGAGTTCGAGGGCCCAGCTGCGTTGGAAGGAGGCGCTTGTGCGCCTCAGGTAGAACCCTACTGATAACTGCACCTTCACCAGATCCCCTTCAACGCAACCCGGCCATAATCGTCCCGGCGTGGCATCCATAGGTCTTGGGGTCCTTGCGCTCATTGCTCTTGTAGACGCTGACGATATCCTCGACCTTGAAGTTTTAAGTTACGACCAACGCCGAAAGATCAGCGACGTATTAACCCCACCAAACGCAAAATTATTGTTCATCACGTACTGGTTGCTCATCTTTCGGAACTCGCCGCGCAGGTAATCGAGCTTGCCGCAGCGCGGGTCGACGTCGTCGAGGTTGAGGGTGTGGACGTACAGGTCGCAGTTCAGCATTTCGATGCTGAACCAGGATTCCAGCGCGCCGCAGGCTCCCAGGGTGTGCCCGAGGAAGCTCTTCTGCGAGCTGATTGGCATGTGTTCACCAAACAACGCGCTAGTCGCCAGTGTTTCGGCAATGTCGCCCTGTTCAGTGGCCGTGCCGTGACCATTCACGTAGCCGATGTCCGAAGGCTTCAGCCCGGCATCTTCCAAGGCCAGCTCCATGGCCCGGCGCATGGTGGTTTGCTCCGGCCGGGTGGCGTGCTGGCCGTCGGCGTTGCTGCCGAAACCGACGAGTTCGGCGTGGATGTGCGCACCGCGAGCCAAGGCGTGTTCGAGCTCTTCGAGCACCAGCATGCCGCCGCCTTCACCGATCACCAGGCCATCACGGGCGCTGTCGTAGGGGCGTGGGGAAGTTTGCGGCGCATCGTTTTTCAAACTGGTGGCGTAGAGCGCGTCGAAGACCATGGCTTCGGTCGGGCACAGTTCTTCGGCGCCGCCGGCGAGCATCAATGGCAGGCGGCCGAACTTGATCGACTCGTAGGCGTAACCGATGCCCTGACTGCCGCTGGTGCAAGCGCTGGAGGTCGGGATCAGCCGCCCGGTGAGGCCGAAGAAGATGCTGATATTCGCCGCCGTGGTGTGCGGCATCATGCGCACGTAGGAGTTGGCGTTCAGGCCCTCGGCCACCGAGTTGAGCAGCATGTTGCCGAACGCCTTGATCTCATCGGTGCTGCCGGTAGATGAGCCGCAGGAAACGCCCATGCGCCCGTCCTTGATCGATTCGTCACCCAACAGCCCGGCATCGGCCAACGCCCGTTCCGCCGCACCGACCGCCAAACGCGAGACCCGGCCCATGCTGCGCAATTGTTTGCGGGTCCAGTGGCTCGGCACTTTGAAGTCATCGATCGGCCCGGCCAGGCGTGTGTTGAGTTCGGTGAAGCGATCCCACTCATCCATGCGGCGGATGCCGCTGCGATTGGCCGCGAAGTTGCTGGCGATGGTGTCCCAATCGCTGCCCAGTGAGGTGATGCCGGCCATGCCGGTGACGACGACGCGCTTCATCAGCACAGGCCTCCGTTGACGGCCAGAACCTGTCGGGTGATGTACGACGCTTCCGCCGACATCAGGAAATTCACAGCGCTGGCCACCTCTTCAGGTGTGCCCATGCGTTGTGCGGGAATCATTTTCATCAGTTCTTCCACCGGCACGTTTTCATCGAGCATCGCGGTGTCGATCAAGCCGGGTGCGACACAGTTAACGGTAATTTTGCGCTTGCCCAATTCGATCGCCAACGCCTTCGCGGCTCCGATCAACCCGGCCTTGGAGGCGCTGTAGTTGACCTGCCCACGGTTGCCGATCAACCCGGAAACCGAGGTGATGCAAACAATCCGTCCGGCCGCGCGGCGACGAATCATCGGCATCATCACCGGGTGCAGTACGTTGTAGAAACCGTCGAGATTAGTGCGCATCACCACATCCCAATCATCCTCGCTCAGGGCTGGAAAAGCACCGTCACGCGTCAGGCCGGCGTTAAGCACCACGCCGTAATAGGCGCCGTGGGCTTCCACGTCGGCTTCGAGAGTGGCTTTGCAGCTGGCGCGGTCGGATACGTCGAATTGCAGGATGCGCGCTTTACGTCCCAACGCTTCGATCTCGGCCTTCACGATTTCAGCGTCCGCAAGGCCAGTGCGGCAGTGCAGCACGATGTCATGCCCGGCCTGAGCCAGACGCAAAGCGATAGCGCGGCCGATGCCACGGCTGGAACCGGTGACCAGTACGGATTCAGTCATGACTGGGTTCCTTGAGATTCATGAAGGTATTGAGCGGCCTGAGGCGGACGGAACACGTTCAGACGAGCGGTGGCGTGAATGCCGGGGGCGGTGATGTGGCATTCGAACACGCCCATGCCGTTGTCGTCTTCCAGCGAGCGTATTCCGTGGATGGTCAGCTCGGTGCCGGCGGGGAAGTGCTCGACGTTGCATTCGAATTTACGGGTGCCAAGCAGAAACCCCAGCTCGACCGCATCGCCACGCTGGCGGGCATGGCAGCCGGCGTAGGCGGCGACGCTCTGGGCCATCAATTCGATGCCGACCCAGGCCGGCAGGCTGCCGTCCGGGCGGTTGAACAGGCCATCGGGTTTGACCGTGAGGCGGGTGTGAATCTGCTCGTCATCGAACGCCAGGATCTGATCGATGAAGATCATGTCGCCAGCGTGCGGCAGCAGTTCGGCGATCGGCCAGTCAATCATGGGGCGTCTCCGATAATCAGGCTGACGTTGTTGCCACCGAAGGCAAAGGAGTTGCTCATCAGATAGCGAGGTGCAATGGACGCCAGGCGATCGGCCGGGGTCACCCACTTCAGGGCGGGCAGTTCGGGGTCCGGTTGGCCGTCCCAGACGTGGGGCGGCAGGGCGTGCTCGCGGTTGCCTGCACTCAGGCTCAACCAGCAGAACGCCGCTTCCAGAGCGCCGGCCGCGCCGAGGGTGTGGCCGGTCATGGGTTTGGTCGACGAGCACGGCACACCCGCCGGGAACAACGTCGCCACTGCCAGGCTTTCCATGGCGTCGTTGTGTTGGGTGGCGGTACCGTGCAGGTTCAGGTAATCAATCTGCTGCGGTTGCAATTCTGCTTGGCTCAAGGCTTTACGCATTGCTTGCAGGGCGCCACGGCCGGTCGGTTCCGGCGCAGAAATGTGATGCGCGTCGGAGCTGGCGCCACTGCCAAGCAGGGCAATCGGCTGGCTGTCGCCAACACTGTTGCTCATCAAAAACAGCACCGCCGCTTCGCCGATGTTGATGCCGTTACGGTTCACCGAAAACGGGTTGCAGCGTTGCCCGGACACCGCTTCCAGCGCCGAGAATCCATTGAGGGTCAACTTGCACAGGCTGTCGACACCGCCGCACAGCACCGCGTCGCACAAGCCCAGGTTCAGCAGCCGCTGAGCACTCATCAGCGCTCGGGCGCTGGAGGTGCAGGCCGTGGATATCACATAGGCCGGGCCGCTCAGTTGCAGCCAGTCGGCGAGGAAGTTCGCTGGAGCGCCGAGCTCCTGTTGCTGATAGTCGTAATCGGCCGGGAACTGATGCTCGCGGATGTAATGGGCCAGGCCGCGACTGGCTTCGTCGATGCCCGAAGTGCTGGTACCCAGAACGATACCGATGCGGCTGCGACCGTAAGTCTGGATCGCTTGGTCGATGTCGTCGCGAATTTGCAGCGCGGCTTCCAGCAGCAATTGATTATTACGGCTGCTTTGCTGCGCAAGCTCAGCCGGGATCGGTGCCAGTTCGCCTTGGACTGCGGCCACGGGCAGCGACCGTTCCGCCACCCAGCCGGCCTCATTGCGCATGCCCGAGCAGTCACCGGCAAACAGGTTGCGGGCGACTTCGTGCTTGTCACGACCCAGGGCGCAGATCACCCCGAGGGCGTTCAGGTAGGCCGTCATGGCGCGTCCCCACTGAGCGGCGTGACTCGATATTTCGGGCCTTTGGGCAGGTTCAATTCAAAGCTCATGGGTTGTGAGTAACGGACGTCCCAGTGCGCTGGCAAGGACCGTTGCGAGCCATGCTGCCAAGCGGCGGGATAGTTGGCCGACAGTTCATCTTTTGGGGTTAGCGCAAACAGCAGCGCGGCGAACAGCTCTCGTGCTTCAGGATTGGGTGGCAGCAGGCCGTCAGCCTGCCACTCGCCGTCGACCAGTTTCTGGCGTGCCTGTGGAATGCCCAGCAAGTCCATCATCGACCAGCGAATGCCTAAGCCTTCACGCTGGATCACCAGCACCCAGTCCTGCCGTTGGTCAGCCACCAGGCGCTGGATGTGCAATTGCAGCGGCAACGACAGGTTCGGGGTTTGCTCGGGCAGCGGCGCCCGGCTGGCGCAGGCGCTCAGCAACAGGACGCAACCCAGGAGCAGAAAACGGATCATCAGGCACACCTTTCAAGGGGTTTGCGCGCGACCACATTGACCAGGGTTTCTTCCCGTTGGCCAACGGGTTTTGGCTGGCGCAGACCAAAGCGTTCAAGCAAGCCGAAATCCTTGGAGCGGCTCCACCACAGGTACGGATAAGACACGTTTTTCGGGCCGAATTCGAACCCCTGTTGGCGAATCATTTCCAGATACCCGGCGGCGCTCTTCTGCACATGCATCGGATGGCGGAACAACCAGCGGATCACCCAAGTATCAATGTAAGCCTCGGTGGATTCGGCGAACAGCAGATAGCCACCGGGCTTGAGTACGCGGTAGAACTCGGCCAGTGCCTGTTCCTGCTGCACCAGATGATGGAAGGTCTGGTGACAGAACAGCAGATCGACGCTGGCGTCCGGGACGTTGATGCTCGCGCAGTCGCTGCCGATCAACTCCACCTCCATGCCCTGACGGACGGCTTCTTCGCCGGCCAGGTTCAGGCTGTGAGGGTCGGCGTCCAGACCGATCAGGCGCTGGGGCGCAAAGGTCTGGCGCACGTACTGAAACGACTTGCCCTGACCGCAACCGGCATCCAGCAGCACCGGGTTGCTCGGCAATGGTTCGCTGAACAGGCCGCCAAGGTCATTGATCGCTACTCGCAACACATGGTGCTGCCAGGTGTGGCTGCGCAGGAACCAGATACCGAAACGGGTTTCTTCGACGTAGGTGTCGCTCAAGTAGCTCATATGGCATCCCTTGCGCAGAGCTCCGAGAGCATCCGCAGCCGGCGCTTGGGCTCGGCAACGAACGGATTGCGCTCGTCCCAGGCATACCCGGCCAGAATCGAACTGATCATGCGGCGAATATCCGCAGAGCCGCCCACGTGATAGATCACGTCCTGGAACGTCCCGGCGTACCAGCCTTCGACGTAGCAACGGAACGTGTCGACGCCGCGCTTGAGCGGGAGGGCGAACTCAGTCTGCCAATCGACACGTTCGCCTTGCAGTTGGCGATGCAGAACCCCGGCGGCCATGCTCGCCGAGCGCATGGCGATGGTCACGCCGGAGGAGAACACCGGGTCGAGAAATTCCGCCGCGTTGCCGAGCAGTGCAAAGCCTGGCCCATGGAGGGTTTTGACGTTGGCCGAATAGCCGCCGATGGTTCGAGCAGGCGTGTCCCACACGGCGTTGTTCAGCACGCCGGCCAGGCTTGGAGTTTCAGCGATAAACCCGCGAAGGCACTCGTCCAGATTCTCCATGCGGCCTTCGAAGTGTTCGGCTGCCGCGACCACGCCCACCGAGCAACGACCGTTACTGAACGGGATGGTCCAGAACCAGATATCGCGGTGGATCGGATGGGTGGTGATAAGGATTTTTTCCCGCTCGAAGGTCGGGTTGTCGATGTGGTCTTCGACGTGGGTGAACACGGCCTGGCGCACCGGAAAATTCGACGGAGCTTCAAGGTCGAGCAAGCGCGGCAGCACGCGGCCGTAGCCGCTGGCATCCAGCACGAAGTCGGCTTCGACGCGGTACTGGCTGCCGTCTTCGCGAAGCACATCGAGCTGCGGTTTTGGCAGGGTGAAATCGACGCTGACGATGGCTTCGCCGTAGCGAACGTCCACGCCCTGCAGCGCGGCCTGATCGGCCAGCAGCTTGTCGAAATCGGCACGCTGGACCTGGAAGGTGGTCGGCTTGCCGTTGCTGAAGGTGTCACCGAAATCAAAGGCGCTGTACTGCTCGCCCCAGGCGAATGCCGCACCGTTTTTGAACTGGAATCCAGCGGCGTTCACGGCCTCGAGCATGCCGGCTTCTTCGACGAAATCCAGGCAATGGGATAGCAGGCTTTCACCGATGGAAAACCTTGGGAAATGCTGGCGTTCGATCATCAACACGTCGTGACCTTTGCGCTTGAGCAGCGCGGCGGCAATGGCGCCCGATGGACCTGCACCGATCACCACGACCTGGCGATGTTCCATTTCAACTGTTGGCACGGGGGCTCCTTGCCGGGACGGCGATGATCAAAGGGGTTCGGTGCATGCCGGCGAGTGCCGGCAGCAGTGTCGCGATCAGGCCCATCACCATCAGCGCGAAGTACAGCGCGGGGCTGATGAGGTGTTGTTGTAGCAGCAGGTTGAGAAAGACGATCTCGCTCAAGCCACGAATATTCAGCAAGACACTTTCCCGCCAGCGACTGGCGCCTTCAAACGAGGCGTCGGCCCAGCCGAGGCCCAGCCAGTTGCCCAGCAGTTTACTGGCAATCGGGAACAGCAGCAGAGCGCTTAGTTGCACCCAGCTGAGACTGGCCATGGCCGCGTGTACGTTGATTTGCACGATACCGAACGTGAGGATCAGCGGAATCGCGATGTACGTCTGCAAGTGACTCATCCAGATCACCGGCAACGGCAGCACCAACGGCACTTTGAGCATTGCCATCCACAGCAGGTAACCGATGCCGAAAATCAGCGCGTTGAGCTTGAAGTGTTCCGCCACGACTAACAGTGCGAAGAAGCACCCGCTGTGCAGCAACGGCTGGCGCAATCGGAACAGGCGCAGCAGCAACGGCAAGCAGGCGCCGGCCAGTGGCAGCAGGAGGCTGCTCAGGTGCAGGCTGCCCTGGGCGATGGCGAACAGGGTCCAGCACGTGAGGTCGATGAGGATGGCGGTTTGCACCAGTCGCCGAGTGGCGGCGGGCGGGTAGTTGATGTGCCGCAGGTACAAATACAACACCGGAATCGCGGTGATGGCGAACAGCAAGCCGACCGCCAGGGAACTGATCCAGGGTTGCGGCGGCAACAGCCACACCGCGGTTGCTAGCCCGCAGGCAAACGGAATGGAGAAACTCGGCAGGGCGATTTTCAGGCTCTGACGGTCGAGTCGCAGATCAATCACGTCACTGAGAATGTGCCCCAGCAACAAGGCAAAACTCAGACTGTAGAAGTTTTTCAGCCAGACCGGCGCGACCAGCGCGGCGCCGCTCAATTGCCACTGGGGTTCGATCCAGAAGTACATCAGCAGCGGCAGGCCGAAGGTGGCCAGCAGCAACTGGCTGACGATCGGGATCACGCCGAAGTGACGACCGACGCGAGTGGCCACGGCGAACAGGGCCAGGGCCATTGCCCAAAACAAGGCGATCATCATGCGGCAGACTCCGCGACGGGGGTGGCGTGAACCTGGCGTCCGGCCCAAGGCGCAAGAATGAAGCTGAAGGCCAGGCCCAGGCTAACGGACAGGCCGAAGTTGCTCACCGCCGGTGTGCTGGACACCGCCAGCAGACCGAACGACAGCCAGGTGGTCAGCGCCGCCAGCAAGGTGCCCAGCAGGCTCACCGCAGCGCCGCCGACCTGTTCACGCATGAGGATCGCGTAATCGACGCTGATGGCCGTCACCAGCAGCAGGCCGAACAGGCTGAACAGCGTCAGCGGTTGCCCCAGCCAGCCGAGACTGGCCAGGCTGCACAGCGCGGCCAGCAGCGGCAGGGCGACGATTCGCAGCGCGCCACCGAAGCCGAACGGCAGGATCAGCACCAGCACGATCAGCACACAGGAAGCAAGTTTCAACTCTGCGGCGCTGATCTGGGTGTCGGCGAACACCTTGTTCAACTCACCGAGGCGGTCCACCAGTTCTACGCCCGGCAAATCCAGCGCCTGGACTCGTAGCAGAGAGGGGTTGTTCAGGCCTTGCAGACTGACCATCGCCGCTACGCCGTCATCGGTCGGTCCCAGCCACAGTGCGCGATAGGGTTCGGCCAACGGACCGACCAGCGCCGCGTCAATGTCTTCGGTGGGCAGTGCCTGTAACTTCGTGAGCTCTGCTTGCAGCGCCTCGGCCGGCACGCCGACATCGAGCAGCGGTTTCCAGAACTGCGGCAATTTGTTCAACGCTTCGCGCACTTTCCGCTGTTCGGTCGGTTGGCTGACCAGTTGATTGAGCGACAGATAGCCCTGGAGTTTTTCCAGGTTGACCAACTGATCCAGCCGCTCGCTCAACGCGGTTTGGCGTTCCAGCAGTTCTTGCTGGTTGGCCGCGCGCACCAGGAAGAACTGGCTGGTGGGTTGATAGCCCGTGATGCGCGCAATGGTATGTGCTTCGTCAGTCAGTTGCTGCGGTGCTCCGACCCACTGGCGAATGTCGTTTTTGGTGTCGAGCTGCAACAGGCCGCCCACACAAAAGGCAATCAGCAGCGCCAGCAGCACCGGCGTACTGGCGAGTTTGAGCAGCGCTTCACGGCGCCCCAGCAAATACTCGGAAACCTGCAGCGGCCACTGCGCTGGACGCAGGTCGACGCCTTTGAGCAGTGCCGGCAGCAGGCACACCGCGGACAAATACGCGCCGAGCAGACCGGCGGCCGAGAACACGGCAATCTGGGTCAGCGCCGGGAACGGGGTCCAGGCCAGGGCCAGGTAACCGATGCAACTGGTGATCAGGCTCAGCGTCAGGCCCGGCAACGTCAGGCGCAGGGCCGGCCAACTGTGCCAGGGTTTCAGGCTCCAGCTCTTGGACAGGTAATGCAATGGGTAATCGACCGCCACGCCGATCAGGCTCGAACCGAGCACCAGCGTCATCACGTGCATATGGCCGAACAGCGCCACGCAGGCCACCGCGCCGAAGAGCATGCCCACCAGCACCGGGACGAAGGCCAGCAACACGCGCCAGCGCCGGAAGGCCAGCAGCAGCATTAATAGAATGCCCACCGTGGCGCCGCCACCGACCCAGGTCATTTCTCTCGTCGCTTGCTGTTGACCGGCTGCAGCGTAGAGCAGGCCACTGGCGGCAATCAGCTGCACGTCGGCCTGGGCGGCCACTTCGCGGCTGTGCTGGAGCAGGTCGGCCACTTGCAGCGGCAAGTTCATGTCGAAGGCGTTGCCCGTGGTTCGCGAACGCAGCAGTACCCAACTCTTGCCGTCGGCATCGGCGACCAGCGCACCGCTGCCGATGTCCAGTTGCACGGCGCCGTGTTGCGGCTGGCTGTTCTGGATGCGCCCGGTCAGGCCCAGCCAGTCATCCTGGCTCGGCACTAGACTAAAACCGGTGAAGGGGTCGAACAGCGCTTGCACCCTTTGCTGGATAAACGCGTCGGGATGCTCGATCAGTTGCTGCCGATCAGCCGCCGAGAGCATAGCCAGTCGGCCTTGCAGCAATTGCGTGCGCAGCGCCGGGAGGTCGGCTTGCAGATTCCATTGGACCTTTTCGAACAAGCCGCTCGCCTGCCACTGCTCACCCAGTTTCTGGGCCATGGCGACGGCTTGCTGGCGATCCGTATGACCCACCAATACCAGCATTTCGCGGTTCAGCGGTTCTTGCATGCGTTGTTCGGCGCGTAGTTCCAGCGCGTCCGGCGCCGTGCCCGGCACCAGCTCCATCAGGTTGGCCGACAGCGGGGCGCCATCACGCCATTGCCAACCGGCAAGCGCAAGCACCGCCAGCAGCAGGATCAGAAACAGCCGTGGAAGCCTCCGTTCACTGGGCAAAGTCATGTTGCTCCGCATCGCTCAACGGCTGGGCGCTGGTGCTGTCTTGCATGCGTAAAAGCGTGCTGTCGCCCTGGGTTTCGAGCAGCTCGATGCTGTGCACCAGTTCGCCGCCGACAATGTTGATCTGAGTGAACACCTGCTTGAGCAGCATTGAGCGCGGGGTCAGCGTCAGCTTCCAATTCTGCGTATCGCCGCTCAGCGCAAGCTCGAAATCCCGTTGCAGCCCGCTGCTGTCACCTTGCAGTACGGCGAGGAACAAGCGGTTTTGCTCGGCGCCGGCACTCTTGCTCGGGAGCGTTTGCCAACCGGTGGCATCACGCCGGGCAATGCCTTTGTCGCTGATGCGGTAATCCTGTTGCAGCGGGGTTTTCAACAGCCAGAGCAAGCCGTGGTTTTTAGCCAGGACGAAGGTGCCTTTGCTGGTCAACGGCTGGGGCAGGGCGCGCAGGTGTTTTTCCTGGATGAAGTTGCCGTGGATCACATCGGGTTTGGCCAATTGATCGCTAAGCTGTTGCAGATCGAATGCATGAGCGATCGATGACAACCCAAGCAGCGCCAGCGCGCCGAGGCATTTGAAGAACGAGGTCATGCGAGCATCCTTTCAACAGCGTCGGTGAACACCTTGGGTGAGGCCAACAGCATTTCGCGGCTGCTCATGTCGACGGCAACCTGCACGGAACTGGCGCGGGTCAAGCGCTCGCCGGTTTCCAGATCGCTGATCAGGTAGCTGATCTTCAGACGGTTCTCCCACTCCACCAGATTGGCGCGCACGTTCAACTTCTGACCGAACACCGCGCCGCGCACATAACGCAATTGCAGATCAATCACCGGCCACGCGTAACCGGACTCAACCATGGCGTCGTAGTTGTGGCCGATCTTGTCCAGCAGCGCGCAGCGGGCGACTTCCAGGTATTTGACGTAATGGCCGTGCCAGACGACGTTCATGGTGTCGACGTCAAAGAACGGCACGAGGATTTCCGTATCGGTGTGAAGCACGCCCTTGCTACGCATGCAGCCTCCAGTGTTGTTCGGCAATACGCTTCAGGCACAGGCGCAATTCGCCTTCCAGCGCCCGGTCTTCGATGACCGGCGGGAAGTCTTTCGCCAGCTCTTCGTGCATGGAGGCCAGGGCTGGCGGCAGCGGGCGCGCATCCTCGGCCTTGCTGCGCAGCCAGACGCCTTGATTGGCGGCCAGCAGGGTGGCGGCGGCGACCTGTTCGGTCAGTTCCAGCACGCGGATCGCATCGCGAGCGGCGATGGTGCCCATGCTCACCTTGTCCTGGTTGTGGCACTCGGTGGAGCGCGAGAAGACACTGGCCGGCATGGTGTTTTTCAGCGCTTCGGCGGTCCAGGCACTGGTGCCGATCTGCACGGCTTTGAAGCCGTGGTTGAGCATCGCGCGATCCGCGGTTGCACCGGACAGGTTGCTCGGCAAACCGTGGTTGTAACGCTCGTCCACCAGCAACGCGAGTTGACGGTCGAGCAGGTCGGCGACGTTGGCCACCAGGTTTTTCAGGCTGTCCATGGCGAACGCAATGTGGCCGCCATAGAAGTGCCCACCGTGCAGCACGCGTTCGGCTTCGGCATCGATGATCGGGTTGTCGTTGGCACTGTTGAGTTCGATCTCGATGAACGAGCGCAGCCAGTTCAGGCTGTCGGCCAGCACGCCGAGGACGTGGGGCGCGCAACGCAGGGAATAGCGGTCTTGCAGGCGATGCAGCGGCGCGGTTGGCGCGTCGATCGCCAGATCCTTGCGCAGCCACGCGGCGACTTGCATTTGCCCCGGATGCGGCTTGGTGGCGAACAGGCGTTCGTCGAAGTGCTCGGGGTTGCCTTGCAGCGCGACCACGTTTAACGCGGTGATGCGGGTGGCCAATTGCAGCAGGTAGTCGGCGCGGGCGTACGCCAGGCAGGCGAGGCCGGTCATGACGGCGGTGCCGTTCATCAAGGCCAGGGCTTCTTTCGGGCGCAGTACCAGCGGCTCCCAACCCATTTCGCGGTGCA
Organism: Pseudomonas sp. HLT2-19-2; assembly: GCF_054898005.1. NCBI lineage: Bacteria > Pseudomonadati > Pseudomonadota > Gammaproteobacteria > Pseudomonadales > Pseudomonadaceae > Pseudomonas > Pseudomonas sp. HLT2-19-2. The sequence goes on from NZ_CM142712.1 coordinate 721,323, forward strand.
CGTCGGCGGCTTGCCAGCGTTCACCCCGGAACATCACTTCACGCTCGCCGGACAACGTCGCGGCGACATAGGACAGCGGCGTCAGATCACCACTGGCGCCCACCGAACCTTCTTCCGGAATCAGCGGCAGAATGTCGTGTTCGAGGAAGGCTTGCAGGCGTTCCAGCAGCTCCACGCGCACCCCGGATACGCCGTGGCACAGCGACTGTAAACGCGCCGCCAATACCGCGCGAGTGGCTTGTGCATCGAGCAGTTTGCCCAGGCCGCAGCCGTGGAAGGTGTACAGATGACGGGGTAACGCTTCGACGTGATGCAGCGGCACCGCGACTACGCAGGAATCGCCGTAACCGGTGGTCACACCGTAGATCACGCCTTCCTTGTCCAGCAGGGAGTCGAGGAATCGCGCACCTTTGGCGATACGCTCGCGGTACGCAGGGTCGCCTTGCAACTGCGTCGGCACCTGACGATTGGCCAGGGCCAGCACGTCTTCGATGCGCAAAGGGAGTTCGCCGAAGGTTACCGGCTCAAGCGTTGGCGTCGTCATCGGTCTTCCAGAAAGGGTAAAAGTTGAACCATTGTTGAGGCGCTTCAAGGCAATAGTGACCCAAGCGTTCGGCATAGCGGGAAGCCCACTGATGAATGACCTGCTCGCGGTCGCTGCGTTTCCACACCATGGCCTCGGCGAACGGTTCGAGGGTCAATCGATAGTCGCCCGTCGGTTTCTTCAGGCACAGCATCAGGTTGATCGGGCATTTCAGCAGGCCGGCCAGCAACCATGGCCCCTGAGGGAACGCGGCTTGATGGCCGAGGAAATCCACGGTCACGCTGCGCCCGCCATGCAGCGGCACGCGGTCGCCGGCAATCGCCAGCCACTCGCCGCGCTCAAGGCGCTCATGGAGTTGCAGCATGATCAGCGGGTCCAGCTCGCTGACCTGGATCAGTCGCAGATTGGTCGCGCCGGCTTCGCCCAGCAAACGGTTGAATTGCTCGGCGTGCTTGGTGTGCACCAACACGTTCATCGTGACTTTTTCGCCGATCTCGGCCAACGCACGGCAGACCTCGAGATTGCCCAGGTGCGCGCCCACCAGCATCTGCCCGCGGGTGCCGCGCAGTTGATTGCGCAGCAATGCAGGGTCGATGATTTCGATCTGCTCGATGCTCAGCTTGCCGTTCCACACGTCGAGTTTGTCGAGCATGGAATCGGCGAAGGCCATGAACTGGCCGAAGACCCGCCAATGAGTCGGGCGCAATTCGTTGCGACCACTCCAGTCGGCGAGCCGTTGCTGGTATTGCCAGGCGCTGCGGCGGGCGCTGCGACCGAACAGGAAAAAGTACAAAACGATGCCGTACAGCAGCGGGCTCAGCACCCGCCGGCCCAGCACCTTTGCACCGAACGCCATGAGCTTCATCAGCCAGAAACTGCCGCGCTCCTGGCGGTCAGCCCAGTGCTTTTTGTCCCCGTTGCTGCTCATGCTCGCCACCGTCGCCAGAGAATCAACGGCGCCCGTAGCAACATGCCGAAGAACAGCCGGGTGTGCATGCTCGTAATCAGCACGTTGTCGTGGATCAGGCGGAAATGCGAGACGCCGTCCAGCGGGTAATGGACTTTGGTTTGCAGCCATTGCATGGGGAGATTGCGCCAGGCCAGTCGCACGAGAATGTCCGAGTCGAAGTCCATGCGCTTGCCGATCTTCGCCGAATCGATCAGCGCCAGGGTCGATGGCAACGGATAGACGCGGAAGCCGCACATGGAATCGCGAATCTGCAACGACAGGGTGTTGATCCAGACCATGACGTGAGTCAGGTAGCGGGCGTACAAGCGACCTTTCGGCACGCTGGCGTCGTATTGCGGATAGCCGCAGATCACCGCTTCGGGATGGGCGCGTGATTGTTCGATGAAGGTCTGGACGTCTTGCAGATCATGCTGACCGTCGGCGTCCACCTGCAAGGCATGGCTGAAGCCCAGGCGCGAGGCTTCGCGCATGCCGGTCATGACGGCGGCGCCCTTGCCTTGATTAGTGGCGAGACGGATCAGGAACACCTTGTCGCGCTTGGCCAGTTGATCGAGCACCTTTGCACAGGCCGGGCTGCTGGCATCGTCCACGAGAATGCATGGCAGGCGGCTTGCCAGCAGCGCATCAACCACGGTGGTGATGGCGGTTTCGTGGTTGTAGACCGGGACCACGGCGCAGGGATTATGCATCGGTTGCTGCCTCCAGCAAGATCCGCCCACTGGAGCAGGTCGCGGTCTCGTTGCGATAGGCGAAATACAACTTGCTGCGCGTCGGATCGAAGCGCAAGTGCAGCTGGATTTCATCGCCGGGGCGCACCAGTTGCTGGAATTTCAGCACTTCCATACCGGCGAATTTTGCCGGCAGGTTCATCAATTGCTGGCCCAGCGTTAGCGCCCATTCCACTTGCACCACACCGGGCAATACCGGCGCCTGGGGGAAGTGGCCGCTGAAGTAGGCGAGGTCGGGTGGTACCGCCAGTTGCAGGCTCCACTCACCATCGACTTCGATCTGCTCCAGCACCTCCGGCGCCTTTGGGCGCGGCGCCAGCAGCAGGGCTTCAACGGTGGCCTGGGGCAGTTTGCCCTGAGCGTTCAGCGGCAGATGCCGCAACAGGCGCCAACGGCGTGGCAAGGCCAAGGCCTCGCAATGCTGGCTCAGATGTTGACGCAGTTCTTGCGTGAAGGTGCGTCGACCCTGATTGCGCAAGGCATGCAGGCCTGACTCGGTCAGCACGAGCAGCGCACCCAGCGAAGCGCGGTTTTCCTGAACCACGCCTAGACGCGCTTCGGCGACCCAGTCATGGGCCATCAGGGCCTGTTCCAGCATCGGTAGCGAGATACGTTTTTCTTCCAGTTTGACGATCCGGTCCAGCCGTCCGAGCAGTTCGAATCGGCCGTCGGCAGCGATTCGCGCGGCATCCGCGGTGTGTTCGATATGGCCGTGCGGCAAGTACGGCGAAGCGATGAGCAGGGCGCCGTCGCTGTCCTGGTTCAATTCGATGTCCGCAAAGGGCTGCCAGAGATCGTCGCCCTGACGCCAGGCGATGCCGCCGGTTTCCGAGCTGCCGAGGATTTCCGTCGGCCATTGCTGCAGGCGTTGCTGAAGGCGTTGCGCGGCCTCGGCCGGCAATGCACCGCCGGAGGAAAATACTCGACGAACCGCGCTTAAAGCGGGCCAGTCTAGGTTGTCGCCCATGCGCTTGAGCAGCGCCGGGCTGGCGACCCAGGCAAACGCCGGGTGTTCGCGGCTGGCGCGCTGCAGGTCTTCAGGGAATGCCAGCTGCTTGCGCACGAACGAGCGCCCGGCGCACAACGGCCACAGCACTCGAAACAACAACCCGTAAATATGCTGAGTGGAGACGCTGCCAATGATGCAAGCCTGGGCCAGATCGGCACCCCAGAGTTGCTCCAGCGCTTCGACCTCATTGGCCAATTGACGCAGGGTTTTGTCGATGCGCTTGGGCTCGCCACTGGAACCGGACGTGCAAAGGCTCAGCGAACAACGATCCAGATCCAGTGCGGCGGCGATCAACGGCGCATGCCGGTAATCGCTCAGGTGCGCGTCATCGGCCTGATCGGTCAGCCACAGATCGACTTCGGTCGACCAGCGCTGTCGAGTCTGGGGTTGCAGGTCTGCGGGCAGCAGCACGCTGACCCCGGCACGCCAGGCACCCAGCAGGGCAATCGCCAGGTCGGCGGCGTCCTCAAGGTGCACGGCAATGCGCCGTACTCCTTGGGCTTGCAGGCCCGCGGCGAGGCTCAACGCCTTTACGCACAGTTGCGCGTGATTGAGCGTCGGTTCGGCCGTCACGGCACGTTCCGGTTGCGCCTTGAGCAACAATTGCTCAAGTTTTATCCAATTCATGGGTGGCCTCGTACCCGTTGTCGTATAAGCCATTCAATGGCAAACAGCAGGCCCATCAATCCGTAAGAAATCAGGCCGGTGTACAACATCCACCAACTCAGCGGCGCCCAGAGGGTCAGGGCGGCAGCGAGCAAACCGTTACAGAGGAAAAACACGCTCCAGACGATCGTCACTTGGCGCGTATAAACAATCGCCTTGGTCGGCAGTTGCGGTTCACGCATACGCGCCAGACGTTCGATCATCGGTGGGCCGTATTTCAGGCTCAGGCCAAACAGCCCGAGCATGAAAGCGCTGATCAGCACCGGGTACCAGCGCAGCAAGAGCGGGCTGTCGAACAGCGCCAGCAACAGGCAAAAAACGATCGCGGTGATCGCCATCCACAGGCTGCCAGGGCGGCGTGCGCCGAGCAGTGCCCGGGCCAGCCACAGACTGCCCAGCAGCAGACCGAACTGCCATGGGGCGAAATGCTCCATGCCGAAATACACCGCGAAGGGGTACAGCAGACCCGCCAGCAGCAGGCCAAGGCCGATCAATCGACTCATGCGGCCGGCTGAACCAGACGGTAGACCGCCTCGACCACGTCGCTGACCGTGCGCACCGTTTTAAATTCTTCGGCGGCGATTTTCTTGCCGGTCTGGCGTTTGATGTGATCGATCAGATCGACCGCGTCAATGCTGTCAATTTCCAGGTCCTGGTACAGGTTGGATTCGAGGCTCACGCGCTCGGGGTCCAGCTCGAAGAGCTCGACCAGAGCATCGCGCAGGGTGTTGAAAATGTCGTCACGAGTTTGCATGGTCCGGTCTCAAGCTGCCTGTTTTGCAGTGACGAACGCCGCAAGGCTCGTCACGTTGCTGAAATGATTACGGGTGTCTTTGGCGTCGGCGTCGATTTTGATGCCGTATTTTTTCTGGATCGCCAGGCCGAGTTCCAGGGCGTCTACCGAATCCAGGCCCAGGCCTTCGCCGAACAGCATCTGGTCATCGCCGATGTCGTCGGCGCTGATGTCTTCAAGGCCAAGGGCGTCGATGATCAGCAGTTTTATTTCCTGCATTAGGCTAACAGTGTGCAGATCGCTCATCTTCGGCGAGCTCCTTAATAAAGTAATGATGCAAATAGTCATTGAGCTTGCGCGAGGCCTGTGGAGCAGGGCCCAGCGCGGCGAAGGCTTGTGGGTCTATATCGGCCCCGACACGGAAACTGAAGTGCACACGACGTTTGGGGATCCGATACCAGGGTTCGGCCTTGGTCAATGTGGTCGGACTGACCTTAATGATTACTGGGGTAAGGATTTTCGCACCGCGCAGCGCGATCGCCGCAGCACCCCGATGGAAGGCCGGCGGCTGACCCGGTTGAGTGCGCGTGCCTTCTGGAAAGATGATCAGGGTCTGGCCGCTTTTAAGCGCATCGGCAGCGGCATCGAGCATGTCCATGCTGCCGTCGTTGCTGATGTATTCGGTGGAGCCTAGCGGGCCGCGGGTAAAAGGGTTCTCCCAGAGGCTTTTCTTGACCACGCAATTGGCGTGGCGCACCAGGCCGATCAGGAACACCACATCGATCAGCGACGGGTGATTGGCGATGATCATTTGCCCGGGTCGACCGAGTTTTTCGGCGCCCTGGATGTCGTAAGTCAGCACGCCGGTGCGAGCCATGAATCGCACAAAAAACCAAAACAGGCGAGCGACGGTCTGCCGCGCTCGCCGCCGGTGTATCCGGGCATCGCCGGGCAGGCAGTTCAGCACCGGGAAAACCACCAGACGCAGGCACAGCCCGCCCAACCCGAACAGGGTAAAGCTTGCGGCGGTAGCCAGCAGGCGCCAGTAATAGGCGTCGCGGTTTTTATCGGTTACAGGTTGCGTTGCCAGGTCCATACACGATTTTTCCAGGCATGTTGGCAGGTTGTCTGCTGGCCGAGCAGGGTACTCAATAGGTTCAGGGCATGGGGCCAGTGGGCTTTGGACAATTCATCCGTGGCGCTGTTCAGGGACAGCTGCCAGTCGTTGCCGGGGGTGATCAGCAGACCGACCGCGTAAGGGAACGGCACGTCGTCGATCCAGGTCGAGTAGGCTTCGGGGGGTTGCTCTTCAGTGACGATCAGCAATACCGCGGGTGCGCCTTCGCCAAGCAAAGCCGCGGCCTCTAGCATGCCGTGTTCAAGGCCATCGCCGGCTGCAGCGAGGGCAGTCATTTCGCTGGTTTCACCCCGCATGATCGACCACAGGCCGATGATCGCGTTGTGCACGGACAGGCTGAATTGAGTCGGCGACAGCGGCTGATCGGCAGCCAGATCGCTGAGAATATCGAAGGTGCGCGGGGTTTCGCCGTGGCGAGAAATAAAGACCAATGGTAGGTCCTGGCGACCATCGGCCAAAGGCCAGCCGACACTGAACGCCATCCGCGCTAGACGACTGAGTCGACGGCGCTGCATGGCCGGCAGAAACGAGACGTCGGGGGCGGCATCGCTGCTCGCAAGCACGACCGGTTGTCGGTTCCAGGCCTGCCAATCGTCCACGCTTTCGAGCCCAGGGGCCCACGCGCGCCATTGGGCGATGTTGAAGTTGATCACAGGCATACATCCCGCCCCTGCGGGCTTCCTTGACGCGGTGAGTCGCAAAAAACGCGAACTACCTTTACGTGGCGCTTGGCGCCGAGTGGCGCGCATTATCCCGTTGCGGCGGGCGTGTAGCAAATGATGGTTACATTTTGCTCAATGAAATGTACCGGTTAGTTCGTGCATGGCTGTCGTTTGGCCATTATCCACATTGCGCCCGGCCTGTCTGTCGGCTCTGTCAGCAAGCGATGCACGTGTTCATGGTTTTTTCCGCGGGAGATCACACCTGACTGTGTAGTCCCGATGCCGGCGAGGTAGCTAAGCAGCGCCGTGGACTACTACACTCGGTCATTCTTTGATACACGGAGGTTTTGACATGCGGCGCGTGGTGTTCAATCAGAAAGGTGGCGTAGGCAAATCCAGCATTGCCTGCAATCTGGCGGCGGTCAGCGCGAGCGAGGGCTATCGCACCCTATTGGTGGATCTCGATGCTCAGGCCAACTCCACTCAGTACCTGACGGGGCTCACCGGTGATGATATTCCGATGGGCATTGCGGACTTTTTCAAACAAACCCTGTCTTCCGGACCGTTCTCGAAGAAAAACCAGGTCGATATCTACGAAACCCCGTTCGACAACCTCCACGTCATCACCGCGACCGCCGAGTTGGCTGACCTGCAGCCCAAGCTTGAGGCCAAACACAAGATCAACAAGCTGCGCAAGTTGCTTGAGGAGCTAGGGGAAGATTACGACCGTATCTACCTGGATACCCCGCCTGCGCTAAATTTTTACGCCGTTTCGGCCTTGATTGCCGCTGATCGTGTGCTGATCCCCTTCGATTGCGACAGCTTCTCGCGTCAGGCGCTGTACGGCCTGTTGGCAGAGATCGAAGAATTGAAGGAGGACCACAACGAAGGGCTGGAAGTCGAAGGGATTGTCGTTAACCAGTTCCAGGCTCGCGCCACTCTTCCCCAGCAAATCCTCGACGAACTGATTGCCGAAGGTTTGCCGGTGTTGCCGGTGTACCTGGGCAGTTCGGTGCGCATGCGTGAATCCCACCAGGCCAACACGCCGCTGATCCACCTCGATCCGCGTCATAAGCTGACGCAGCAATTCGTCGATCTGCACAACCTGCTGGAAAACACCTGACTGCTCGTCAGATCCCTTGGCTACGCAACCAGCTCATCAGCTGCGGTAACGGGAAGGCCCCGCTCTGGCGTGCGACTTCCCGGCCGTCCTTGAACAGAATCAGACTCGGGATCGAACGGATCCCTAGCTGCGCCGAGAGCTGCTGGTTCGCCTCGCTGTCCAGCTTGGCCAGCCGACACTTACCCGCCAATTGCACCGCCGCGTGCTCAAACACTGGCGAAAACGACTTGCACGGCCCACACCACTCCGCCCAAACGTCCACCAGCAACGGCAGATCGCCTTTGATCTGGCTGGCGTAATCGCTTTGCTTCAACTCGAACGGTTTGGTCGACAAGACCTCGGCCTTGCAGCGGCCACATTTTGGGTGGTCGTTGAGGCGCGAGGCGGGGATGCGGTTGAGGCCGTTGCAGTGGGGGCAGGGGATGAGGAGTGGGTCAGTCATGCGGATGGTCCTGTTAAAGAAGCCGATAACTCCTATTTGGAGACGTTTGCTCATATTTTCAATCGTGCAGCGTGTGGCGATAAAACTAGGCTGAGTCGTACTGAGCGAGACCGTTGGTCTGCGCACTGATATCGCAATTTGCGATATTTTTGGTCTGTGATTAACTATCCATAGCAGAATGCGATAAGGATGTTGCATGCATGTCATTTCCGAAAAACGAATACGTGAAGCCAAGACCAAATGGCCAAATACAGCCACCGCATTGGATTATTGGTATCAATTGGCCAAAGGAAGTAAGCCATCGGATTTTGCGGCGATGAGAGCCATCTTTCCTGCTGTCGACAAGGTGGGTGAACATCACGTTTTCGATATCGGTGGCAATAATTGCGGCTGATCGCTTTTGTCAGGTATCGATCGCAAAAGCTTTATATCAAGCATGTGCTGGATCACCGTGAATATGATCGCGGAAAATGGAAGGAGGAAAGAGCATGAGTGTTCTGATCAAAAGAGCTGCCGAGCATTGGGAGTTTGTCTCGCCTGTGCTGCGCAAACCAAATAATGAAGACGACTATGACATGTTGGTGCGGGCGTTGGACGAGTTGCTCGAGATGACCGGTGATGACGAGTCCCATCCGCTGATGAGTCTTGTGGATATCATCGGTGACTGGATCGAGGAATGGGATCACAAGCATCACCCAATGCCGAAACCCAGCGGTGTCGACGTCCTCGGCTACTTGATGCGCGAGCACGGTCTGAGCCAAAGCGACTTGCCCGGTGTCGGCGCCCAGTCTGTTGTCTCCGAGATTCTGAGCGGCAAGCGTCAGCTCAACCTGCGGCAGATCCGCTGGTTGGCCGAGCGCTTCGGTGTGTCAGTGGAGACCTTTATCTGACCAGCCTCACGACGAACAACTGATCTCCAGATGCTTGCCCCACTCCGGCGGTCGCTCAGCGTAACTCTCCATCCCCGGCTGCTCCTCGAACGGATTGCTCAGCACTGCGTGCAGCCGACGCACCTCTGAATAGTCGCCACTCTGCGCCGCATCGATGGCTTTCTGCGCCAGGTAGTTACGCAGGATGTACAGCGGATTGACGGCGTGCATCCGTTTGCGGCGCTGTGCCTGATCAACCTCGCCGTCACGAGCAACCCGGGCGATGTAGCGCTCACCCCAGGCATCGAATCCCTTGATGTCGACGAAGTCATCGCGCAAACGGGCGACGGCCAGTTCAGGTGATTCTTCACCCAAGCGGCGGAAGAACAGGCTGTAGTCGACGCCGCTGTTCTGCATCAATTGCAGCAGCGGTTCCAGCAGTTTCTGGTCATCGTCTTCGGCCGTGGTGAAGCCGAGGCGGCGTCGCATCAGGTCCAGGTAATGGGCCTGGTACAGCGGCAAATACAGGCCGAGGGTTTCGCGCAGGGCTTCGACGCTGATGAACGGCGTCAGGGCCTGGGCCAGGGCACTGAGGTTCCACTGGCCGATCGGCACTTGGTTGCTGAAGGAGTAACGGCCCTGGTCATCGGAGTGGTTGCAGATGAAGTGGGCGTCGAAGTCGTCGAGGAAGGCGAACGGGCCGTAGTCGAAGGTAATGCCCAGGATCGACATGTTGTCGGTGTTCATCACGCCGTGGCAGAACCCATAGGCCTGCCATTTGGCGATCAGTTCAGCGTTGCGCTCAACGATTTCACGGAACATCGCCAAGTACGGTTCCGGCTGTTCCAGGCATTCCGGGAAATGCATGGCCAGCACGTGCTCGCCGAGCTCTTTCTGCTTCTCGGGCCGTTTGGTGTAGTAGAAATATTCGAAATGCCCGAAACGCACATGGCTCGGCGCCATGCGCAGGACCATGGCTGCGCGTTCCTGCTTCTCGCGCCACACCGGCGTGTCGGAGCCGATCACGCACAGTGCGCGGGTGGTCGGGATGTTCAGGGCATTCAGCGCTTCGGAGGCGAGAAACTCGCGGATCGAGGATCGCAGGACCGCTCGCCCATCACCCATGCGCGAAAAGGGCGTCTGGCCGGCACCCTTGAGGTGCAGGTCCCAATGCTCGCCGGCCTCGTTGTAGACCTCGCCCAGCAACAGACCGCGACCATCGCCCAGCTGCGGGTTGTAGGAACCGAACTGATGACCGGAATAGACCATCGCCCTCGGGACCGCGTCGGCCCAGAGCTTATGGCCGCTGAACAGTTCGGCGAACTCCGGGGTTTCGGCGACGGCAGGGTCGAGGTCGAGCAGCGCCATGGCGGCGGGGCTGGCTACCACCAGACGCGGGTTGTCGATGGGTTCGGGCAGCACGTGGGCGGAAAACGTATCGCCCAGGCGGGCGAAACGATTATCGAAGGTCAGTTCGTCGAGGGCTTTCAAGGGCCATCTCCAGCAGAATGTCCGAGCATTCTGCTAGGGATAGGGCGGTTAGTCGAGTTTGGCGGCCGGTGGCTCTTGAGGCGCTTGACCATCCGTCTTAGGCACAATGGTTTTGGCTTCCGGGTCGACCGGCACCATCCTGTATTCCTGACCCTGGATGTTCTTGAGGTAAACCTCCATCTGCCGGAACGAGATGTTGATGTGCTGCTTCTTGAACTCGCGGTTGATGAAGCGGTTGACCTCATCGAGCACTGGGTTACGGTCGCCGAGGTCGCGCACATGCATGCGCAGTTCATGATCGAGGGTGCTTTCGCCGAAGTTCAGGAAGTACACGTGAGGCTCGGGATCCTTCAGCACACGTGGGTTTTCACGGGCAGCCTTGAGCAGCAATTCCTTGACCAGGTCCAGGTCCGAGCCGTAATCGACGCCGAGTTTGAGGGTCACTCGGGTGATGGTGTCGGTCAGGGACCAGTTGATCAATTGCCCGGTGATGAACGTCTTGTTCGGGACAATGATGTCCTTGCGGTCGAAGTCGGTGATGGTCGTGGCGCGGATACGGATCTTGCTCACCGTGCCCGACAGGTTGCCGATGGTGATCGTGTCGCCGATCCGCACCGGGCGTTCGAACAGGATCATGATCCCGGAGATGAAGTTTGCGAAGATTTCCTGCATCCCGAAACCAAGACCTACCGATAGCGCCGCCACCAGCCATTGCAACTTGTCCCAGCTCACGCCAAGTGTCGACAGGGTCGAGACAAAACCGACGCCAGCGATCACGTAAGACAGCAAGGTGGTGGTGGCGTAGGCGCTGCCCTGAGCCAGGTTCAGCTTCGACAACACCAACACTTCCAGCAGCCCCGGCAAGTTACGCGCGAGGGCGAAGGTGATGCCGATGATGATTACCGCGCCGAGCATGTCGCCAATGCTGATCGGCACCATGCTCATGTTGGCGCCGGTGCCGCTGGTGTATTCGTAGAGGGTGACGTTATCCAGGTACGAAAACACCGAGATCAGATCAGACCAGGCCCAGTACAACGCCGCGATGAAACCGCCAAGCAGTGCCAGACGGATCAGGCGCAGAGACTGCTCGTTGACCTTCTCGATATCCAGCGTCGGCTCTTCGATCACCGCTTCGCCGTCGCCGGCCTCTTTCGCGGCCTGGCGTTTGGCCAGGGCGCGCTGGTAGGCCAGACGCCGTGCCGCCACGCTGAGGCCGCGCACGAAGGTGGCTTCGATCACCAGCCAGAACATCAGCAGGTACAGGGTGTTGATCAACCGGTCACTGAGCTTCAGCGCGGTGTAGTAATAGCCGAAGCACACTGCCACGAATAACGCGACCGGCAGGACGGTGAACATGATCCCAACGGCCTTGCGGAACAGCGAAGCGTTCTGGTGAGTCGGGCTGCTGATCAGCAAGCGGCTGAGCAGCCAGGCCATCAACGCGTAGCAGGTCAGCACCACCGGCATGCCAAGCACATCATCGGCCAGGGTCGCGGGTTGCAGTTCGGCAACCGCCACCACGGCGACCAATGCCATCACCACCAGCCCGAGTCGGCGAACCCAACCTTGAAGGAATTCGACTTGGGGTTTTTCCCAGCGGAAGTGCAGTTCAGCCACGCCGCCCGGCGCGAGGATCCGGTAAGCGGTGTAAAACACTAGCCAGGCCTGAGCCATTTGCAGCAGCGCCGCGCCCATGTTGGCGTTCTGTCCGCGGGCGTCGATTTGCAAGGCCAGGCCACACAAGGCCAGGCCCAGAGACACCGGCATCGCCAGCAAAATGTTGATCAGGATCGCCTGGGGAGTGTGCCACTGGCTATCGCGCTTGAAGTGGCCGATGTCCTGGTGAACCTTGTTCAGTCGGGCATAGAGGTTCTTGCGCCGCCACAACAGGGCACCGATCAGCAACGCCAGCGGCAGGAACAACAACGGCCTCTGGGTCAGCCCGTCACTCAATTCGCTCAGGCTCGAGGCCCAGGGCAGGGTGGTGACCTGACGCTCCAGGCGTTCCGGTACGGCGCGTATCCATTCCAGGTCCAGTGGCTTGTTGCTGGGAATCCAGAACATTTGCTCATCGAGGGTCGCCCGCAGGCTTTGCGCGGTGCTGAGCAATTGTTTCTGATTGAGTTGCAGGGTGATGGACTCGTTGAGCACCGCGCTCAGTTCGCGGTTCAACCGCTCCAGCAGGTCGACGCGGGTCGTGGCCAGCTCCATCAGGCTCTTGCGCAGCGGCGGGGTGACTTGCTCCGGCGGTTGGGTAGACAGCAGATTGTCGACGTAAGTGGCCGGGTTGCTGAGCAGTTCCCGTTGCTGGCTGACTTCGAATTGATAGAGGCGAATGTCGGCGATCTGGTCGGCCAGGTCGCGGTCGAGCTTGAGGAGTGGCAGGGCCTGTTTCTGTTTGTAGAGAATCTTGGAGAGCAACAGGCTGCCCTTGAGCACGTTGATTTGCTCTTCCAGCGCCGAATCGCTCTGGGTCACGTTGTCCAGCTGCTGCTTGGTCTGCAGGTTCTGCTGGGTGACTTCGTTGAGGCGGTCGGTACTTTTTAGCAGGTAGTCAGAAAGCTTCAGGTTGGCCGCGCTTTCGGTAGCCAAAAGGCTGCTGCCACCGGCCTTCTGCGCTTCGATGGACTGCTGGGTCACCGTCTCCTGAGACTGAGCCAGGCGCTTCTGGTTGATCAGGGTTTGCAGCTCCTGGCTTTCCTGATCCAGACGATCGGATTTTTCCGATAACAAATCATGCTGGCTGTTGCCCAGGTCCTGCAGTTGACTGTTGCCGGCCAGTTCCTGGCGGCGCAACGGGATCAGGGCATTCAGCGCCGCGAGCTCGGCGTTGAGCAGGTCGCGTTGCTCGGGGGTCACGGTCTTGCCGTTGTCCTTGCCCGCCTTGAGGATGTTGTTGATCTGCTGGATGCGCGTCTGGCTGGTAGAAATTTCGGCTTGGGCGCGCTCGGGGCGGGTCTGGGCGGTAGTGACCAGACTGTTGGCGTCGGCCAAGGACTTCTGCAGATCGCTTTGCTGGGTGGAGCGCTCAGTGAGCATCTGCTCCAGTTGCTGAACAGGCTCTTTGGCATAGCGCTGCGGCACCGGCAGCACTTTAGTGGCTTTGAGCTTGGTCAGTTCTCGCTGGTTCTCGATGTTCTGCTTCGGGGCGCTGGCCAGTTGCCGTTTGAGATCGGCCAGCCTCTGCTCGTAATCACGCTGGTTATTGAGTTGTGTCAGCGTGTTTTGCAGGATGGATTGCAGGGCTTTCTGATCGGCCTCCGGCAGTTTACGGTCGGCGATCTTGTTCAGGTTCGCCTGCACGGCTTCGCTGGACGGCGGTTCGGCCGCTTGCAATGTACCGACAGAAAGACTCAAGCCCAGTAGGGCGATGATGAAAAAGGTGCGCAGGGTTGACATAGAGACCGATCGAAAACGAGACGAAGAATGGAGTTTAGAGGAACAAGCCCGGACCCGGGCGACTTCCTTCGGGGAATCTGACGCCCACTTTGCCGATCTTGTTCCCTTCCATGACCGCGATGGTCCAAATGGTGTTGTTCCACTCCACCTGGTCACCGACCACGGGTGCACCGCCCACTTTCTGGGCAATGAAATGGCCCAGGGACATGTCCGGGTCGATGCCTTCCACTTTCAATCCGTACAGCGCAGCAACCGCGGCCAGTTGGGCGTCTCCTTCAAGTACGAAGTCGCCAAAGAAGCGCAAATCGAGGCCTTGTTGCGGTGCCTGACTGAAGAGCTTTCCGAGGGCCGGGAGGTTGTGTTCATGGCCGATTACACACAGCAAATCATCGACTTCCAGCTCCGTACTACCCGACGGATGGAGCAGTTGCTGGCCACGAAACAGGGCTGCAATGCGAGTGCCTTCGGGCATTTTCAGCTCCCGAAGGGGTGAGCCGATGCACCATTTCTCGGCGCCGAGGCGATAAACGAACAGCTCCCACTCACTGGTGACGTGCACTTCCAGGGCGGCGCGGGAGATCGGCGCAGGCTCCGGCGGAACGGTCACTTTCAAAAGCTTCGCCACCCATGGCAGGCTCGTACCCTGCACCAGCAACGACACCAACACGATAAAGAAGGCGAGGTTGAAGTAGAGCTGGGCGTTGGGCAGGCCGGCCATCAGCGGGAACACCGCCAGAATGATCGGGACCGCGCCGCGTAACCCGACCCAGGAAATGAACGTTTTCTCGCGCCCATGGAACGCTTTGAACGGCAGCAGACCGACCATCACCGACAACGGCCGGGCAAACAGAATCATCCACAGCGCCAGACCCAGAGCGGGTAGGGCAATCGGCAACAAGTCATGGGGCGTCACCAGCAACCCCAGCACCAGGAACATGCCGATTTGCGCCAGCCAGGCCATGCCATCGAGCATGTGCAAAATGCCGTGGCGGCTGCGCACCGGGCGGTTGCCGATAACCAGGCCGCACAGGTACACCGCCAAAAAGCCGCTGCCGTGCAAGGCGTTGGTCAGGGCAAACACGACTAATCCGCCGGCAATGACCAGAATCGGGTAAAGGCCGGTGGCCAAGTGGATACGGTTGACCAGTTGCAGCATGACCCAGCCGCCAGCCAGGCCGATGACGGCACCGATACCGAATTCACGCATAAAGTGCCCGAGCAGGCTCCAGTGCAGACCGGTCTGGCCGCTGGCGAGCATGTCGATCAGGGTTACGGTGAGGAACACCGCCATCGGGTCGTTGCTGCCGGACTCGATCTCGAGGGTGGCGGTGACCCGTTCGTTCAAGCCTTTGCCGCCGAGCAGCGAGAACACCGCCGCGGCGTCGGTGGAGCCGACGATCGCGCCGATCAGCAGGCCCTGAATCAGGTTCAGGTTGAACAGCCAGGCGGCTGCCAAGCCGGTCAGCCCGGTGGTAATCAACACCCCAACCGTCGCTAGCGACAGTGCCGGCCATAACGCCACGCGGAAGCTGGAAACCCGGGTGCGCAAGCCGCCGTCAAGCAGGATGACTGCCAGGGCGAGGTTGCCGACCAGATAAGCCGTTGGGTAGTTATCAAAAACAATGCCGGCACCGTCGACGCCGGCCGACATGCCCACCGCGAGGATGATCACCAGAATCGGGATACCGAGGCGCGATGAAAGTGAGCTCACCAGAATGCTCGCACCTACCAGCAACGCGCCGATCAAGAACAGGCTGTTGATGGTCGTCGCATTCAAAGGCAGTACTCCAGAAAGCTGAAAGGCGGGCACAAACTGACCATGCAGTCTGCGTGCCAGCGATTCTAACCTGTTGAAATGTGATGCTGTCAAAAAGCTTTTGCAGCAGCGGGAGGCACAGGGGGGGTGATCATTCCCGCGCGGGAGCGTGGGAATGATCAGTTACGGGTTAGAGGCTAAACCGCCCAACCATATTGTTCAGGTCCAACGCCAACCGCGACAACTCGTTGCTGGCAGCACTCGTCTGATTCGCCCCGGTTGCCGACTGCACCGACAGATCACGAATGTTCACCAGATTGCGGTCCACTTCGCGGGCCACCTGCGCCTGCTCTTCGGCGGCGCTGGCGATCACCAGGTTGCGTTCGTTGATTTCGACGATCGCACTGTTAATGGTGTCCAGCGATATGCCAGCACCACGGGCAATGTTCAGCGTCGACTCGGCGCGCTCGGTGCTGTTGCGCATCGAATTCACCGCGTGCTCGGTGCCGCTCTGGATGCTGCCGATCATGCGTTCGATTTCGCTGGTCGACTGCTGAGTACGATGGGCCAGGGCACGAACTTCGTCAGCTACCACGGCGAAACCACGACCGGCTTCACCGGCACGGGCTGCTTCGATGGCCGCGTTCAACGCCAGCAGGTTGGTCTGGTCAGCCAGGCCGCGAATCACGTCCAGCACTTTGCCGATGTCACGGGACTCGTTGGCCAGGTCGCCAATCAGGGTCGCGGTGCTCTGGACGTCGGCGCTCATGCGTTCGATGGCGCTGACGGTTTCCTGCACCAGGTCGCGACCATCACCGGCAGAGGTGGTGGCGTTTTTCGAGGCTTCGGACGTGCTGACGGCATTGCGCGCGACTTCTTCCACGGCGCTGGTCATTTCATTGACAGCGGTGGCGGCCTGTTCGATTTCGTTGTTCTGCTGGGTCAGGCCACGGGCGCTTTCGTCAGTGACACTGTTGAGTTCTTCAGCAGCAGACGCCAGTTGCGTGGCAGAGCCGGAAATCCGTTGCAGGGTGTCACGCAGCTTGTCCTGCATCTTCGACATGGCCAGCAGCAAACGGCCGGCTTCGTCCTCACCGTCGACTGTGATCGGACGAGTCAGGTTGCCTTCGGCAATTTCTTCGGCGGCGCTCAGGGCATTAGCGATCGGCTTGGTGATGCTGTTGGTCAGCAACCAGGCGAAAAGCAGGGTCAGGCCGCTGGCGATGACCAGCAAAGTGATCACCAGATTGAACGACGTCGAATACTGATCGCCGGCGCGCTGGTCAGTTTTCTCGATTTGCTGGGTGTTGATCTCCAGCAGCTTCGCGAGGGCCGCGTTGACCTCTTCGGAGTTGGCGAGCAACTCGGTGTTCAGCATCTTGCGCAGGTCGTCGACCTGATTGTTGCGCGAGAACGTCTTCATCCGCTCTTCAAGCTGACGATACTGCGCCAGCAACTGCACGTACTTATCGTAAGCGCCGCGTTCTTCCGGACCATCGATCAGCGGCTCATAGACTTTCTGCGCCTCGCGGATCTGCTGGTTGCGCAGGTCGAACAGGTCAATAGTCTTCTGCTGAACATCAGGTTCGCGGTTCACCAGCAAACGGTAAGACAGCACCCGCAGACGCAGTGCCAGCTGAGTGAATTCGTCGAGGCTTTTAATGCTCGGCACACTCATGGAAGCGATGTCTTCACCGGCGCCGCGAATCTTGCTCATCTGGTTCAAGGCAAATACCCCCAAAACCAGCATCAAGCCGCCAATCAGG
This sequence comes from Pseudomonas sp. HLT2-19-2, assembly GCF_054898005.1. Lineage (NCBI taxonomy): Bacteria > Pseudomonadati > Pseudomonadota > Gammaproteobacteria > Pseudomonadales > Pseudomonadaceae > Pseudomonas > Pseudomonas sp. HLT2-19-2. The sequence goes on from NZ_CM142712.1 coordinate 738,619, forward strand.
GTGAAGCCGAGGAACGCCCGCGGTGCGATGTTCATATTACGAAGGGACATGGTGTTTACCGAAAAAGAGCGCATCCGTGCGGCGCTGAGACTGACGTATGGGTGACTTATCGGTCATACGACAAAAGTCTTGAGCCCCTGCGCGTATTTGTCGCACAACCGTTCGGGCGACGAAGTGCAGGAACCAGATCCGCCAATCACAGTCTTTAAAGTTCGCGAGGAAGGTCGCCCGCCAGCAAAATCAAGGCCTTGCGCCTGGATAACCCTGGCATCCGTGGTGACTTTTCTTTATCGTACGCGCCCTTTAAAAATGCTTGGAAAATCAAAATGTTGGAAGCATCCCTAAGCCAATTGGAACAGCTGGTCAGCGACCTGGTGCAACAGAACCAAACCCTGCTCGGCACTAACCAAACCCTGAGCGCAGAATTGGCCCAGGCCAAGGATGAAAACGAAAGCCTGCAGCTGAGCCTGATGGAACAGGAAGAGAAACAAGGCGCCACCGCCGCACGCATCCAGGCTCTGGTTGAGCGCGTCAGCGCCGGCCCAGTCAGCGCATGAGTCACGGCGCTGCAGAGGTAAAAGTCGTCTCGATCCTGGGGGAGGACTATTCGATCAAGGCGCCGGCCGGGGAAGAGCAAACCCTGCTGGACGCCGCATTAATGCTGAAGGCTGCCCTGGCCGACACCAAAAAGAAGTACCCGACGCTGATCGGTGACCGCTTGCTGGTGCTGGCGGCGATGAATCTGTGCTCCCAGCAGATCGAAATGCAGAAACAGCACAAGCAGGAACTCGACCGTTACCAAGAGCAAGTCAGCGCCACGGTTGAAGTGATCTCCAAGACGATCAATCAGGCCTGATCGGCTTTGCGCACAACCAAAGAATAAATTGTCGTTTGCGTTGTATACAATCGGCATGGCTGTTGCAGTGTTTCAGCCTCTTATTCTTTGGGGGTGCTCCATGCAGTTCTGGCGACGCAGTATTCAATGGCAGTTGATCCTGAGCATGGGCACCGCCCTGCTGGTCAGTATTCTGATCGTGGTTGGCGTTTATACCCTCGTGGTCAACCGTCTCGCCGAGCGCTATCTGGTCGAACAAGCGCTACCGTCGAGCATCGAAGCGATGCGCAACGACATCGAGCGAATCCTCGTTCAACCCCTCACCGCCGCCAAGGACATCGCCAGCAACAGCATGGTGCGCGACTGGTTGGCCGGGGGTGAAAACAGTGCCCAGACCGCCACGTTCGTGCGGTATCTGGAAGGCATCCGCGCCGAGCACAAGGCTTTTACCGCGCTGATCGTCGGCACTCCCTCAAGCAATTACTTCACTGAAAAAGGTCTGGATCGGACCCTCAGCCGCTCCAACCCCAAAGACGCCTGGTTCTACTCGTTTCTCGACAGCAATCAGCCGCGAACCCTCAATATCGACAATGACACCGCGACCGGAGAATTGGCGCTGTTCATCGACCTCAAGGTCGAACAGGCCGGTAAAGTCGTGGGCGTCGCCGGGCTTGGCCTGAGCATGAAAGAGCTGTCGGAGCTGATCCACAACTTCAACTTCGGTGAGCGCGGCAAGGTCTATCTCGTGCGTTCCGACGGTTTGATCCAGGTTCATCCCGAAGCGCAATTCAGCGGCAAACGCACGTTGGCCGAGCAAATTGGTGCAACTGCCGCGCAAGCGGTGATGGGTCAAACAGTTGCCACCCACAGCAGCTTTGCGCGCGAAGGCGAAGATTATCTGGCGCTGAGCCTGCCGCTGCGTGATCTGGGCTGGACGCTGGTGGCCGAAGTGCCGCAGTCGCAAATCTACGCTGAAGCCCGTCGCGCCATGTGGATGAGCAGCGGCATCGGCCTGGCGGTGGCGCTGGTGTGCCTGTTGCTGGTGGTGTTGCTGGCCCGCGGATTGGTGCGGCCGATCCGTCAGGTAACAGCAGCGCTGGTAGCAATCGGTAGCGGTGGGGGAGATTTGACCCACAGGTTAGATTCCAGTCGCGCCGATGAGCTCGGTGACCTGGCTCGTGGCTTCAATCGGTTCCTGGAAAGTCAGCGCGACATGATTGGCGAAGTGTTGACCACCAGCGAGCGTTTACGCACAGCAGTCGGCCAGGTGGCGCGGGTGGTGGACAACACGGCCGAACGCTCCGGCCGTCAGCAGGAAATGACCGACATGGTCGCCACCGCCGTCCACGAAATGGGCCTGACGGTGCAGGAAATCGCCCAGAACGCCGGCAATGCGGCGGTGGCTTCGCAAACTGCCCGCGATGAAGCGATGCAGGCGCGGGAAGTGGTGGGCGGGTCGATCCGGCATATTGAAAGCATGTCCGCCGAAATCGGCCTCGCCGCGAATGCGGTGGGTGAGTTGGCCCATCAAGTGGCGTCCATTGATCAGGTGTTGGCGGTGATTCGCGGGATTTCCGAGCAGACCAACTTGTTGGCGCTTAACGCGGCCATCGAAGCTGCGCGGGCCGGGGACATGGGGCGTGGGTTTGCGGTAGTCGCGGATGAGGTGCGGACGTTGGCGCGGCGGACGCAGTCGTCGACTGATGAGATTCAGCAGATGATCGGCAGCCTCAAGCAAGGCGCGGAAAATGCGGTTTCGTCGATGCATTCGGGGCAGGCGGCGACGGGCACTGGGGTTGAGTCGAGCCAGCGCACCGGGGCGTCGTTGACGGCGATCACCGGGCAGGTCGAGCGGATCAGCGACATGAACCATCAAGTAGCGACCGCGACGGAAGAGCAGTCGGCGGTGACCGAAGAGATCAACCGCAACGTGCAGGGGATTTCCGATTTGGCTCGGGCAACGGCGGGGGAGGTCAGGGCTTGTCGTGAGGATTGCCAGACGTTGCAGCGGTTGGCGGATGATCTGGCGCGGCAGATGGGTAGTTTCAAACTGAGCTAACTGATCGTTCCCACGCTCCGCGTGGGAATGCCTCAATCTACGCTCTGCGTCCGCTTCTGGGACGCGGAGCGTCCCGGGCTGCATTGCCACGCGGAGCGTGGGAACAATCAGTGAAAGGGTGTCAGAACCATTCATCCTGCATCGTCAAACACACATCATCCCGAGCCTCAAGAATCGCCAATTCATGGTGGCAACCCGGCACTTCCCACGTCAGGAAGTACCGCGCCGCCTGCAGCTTGCCCTTATAGAAGCTCACATCCGCCGCATTCCCTTTGGCCAACCCTTCTTCGGCGCGAATCGCCTGTTCCAGCCAGCGCCAGCCAATCACCGTGTGCCCGAACACCTTCAAGTACAGCGCCGAGTTCGCCAGGCTGCTGTTGACCTTGCCTTGTCCGAGATCCGTCAGCAGGCCAATGGTCACTGTTTGCAGGCGTGCCACCAGTTTCTCCAGCGGTTCACGCAGCGATGTCAACGACTCATGCGCCTGCGCTCGCTCAGCAGTGTCGGCGATCAGTCGAATCAATTGCTTGAGCCCAGAACCACCGTTCTGCGCCAGTTTACGTCCCAGCAAGTCCAGCGACTGAATGCCATGAGTGCCTTCATGAATCGGGTTCAAACGGTTGTCGCGGTAGTACTGCTCAACCGGGTATTCGCGGGTGTAACCGTGACCGCCAAGAATCTGGATCGCCAGTTCGTTTGCCTTCAGGCAAAACTCCGACGGCCAGGACTTGACGATCGGTGTCAGCAAATCCAGCAGCTCTTGGGCCTGTTTGCGCTCGGCTTCAGTCTCAAAGGTCGTGGTGTCATCGAATAACCGTGCCGCGTACAGCCCAAGATCGAACGAGCCTTCGACGTAGGCTTTCTGGGTCAGCAACATGCGTTTGACGTCGGCGTGCTGAATGATCGCCACCGGCGCGGTGTTCGGGTCCTTGCTGTCCGGCACGCGACCCTGCGGACGCTCGCGGGCGTATTCCAGCGAGTACAGATAACCGGCGTAACCGAGCATCACCGCGCCCATGCCGACACCGATCCGCGCCTCGTTCATCATCTGGAACATGTAGCTCAGGCCTTGGTGCGGCTTGCCCACGAGGTAGCCGACACACTCGCCGTTATCGCCGAAGTTCAGCGCGGTGGAGGTAGTGCCACGCCAGCCCATCTTGTGGAACAAGCCGGCCAGCAGCACGTCGTTACGTTTGCCCAGGCTACCGTCATCGTTGACCAGAAACTTGGGCACGATGAACAGCGAAATACCCTTCACCCCGGCCGGTGCGTCCGGCAATTTCGCCAGCACCATGTGCACGATGTTTTCCGACAACGGGTGATCGCCGCCGGAGATGAAAATCTTATTGCCCTTCAGGCGATAGGTGCCGTCAGGCGCGGGCTCGGCGCGGGTACGAATATCCGACAGCGACGAGCCAGCATGCGGCTCGGTCAGGGCCATGGTGCCGAAGAAGCGGCCATCGATCATCGGCTGCAGGAAACGCTGTTTCTGCTCCTCGGTGCCGAAACTTTCGATCAGGTTTGCCGCGCCCATGGTCAGGAACGGATAAGAGGTCGACGCCGCGTTGGCCGACTGAAAGTGCGCGAAGCAGGCTTGGGACAACAGCGTAGGAAGTTGCATGCCGCCGGCGTCGAAACTGCGCGCGGCGTTGAGGAAACCGGCTTCAAGGAAGGCATCCACCGCCGGTTTCACCTCCGGAATCAGAATAGCCTGACCATCTTCATAGCGCGGCTCGTTCTCGTCACCCTTGCGGTTGTGCGGGGCGAAGAACTTCTCGGCGATGTTGCGGGCAGTGCCGATGGCAGCGTCGAAGGTCTCGCGGTTGTGTTCGGCGAAACGCTCGCGCTGAGTCAGGCCCTCGGCATCGAGGACTTCATACAGCTCGAAAGCCAGATTGCGGGAACTGAGCAACGTCTCGGACATGGCGGCCTACCTTTTTTTGGAATGGACCGAGTCTAGGCGTGGGAAGGGCGGGGTGAACAGGATGATTGATGAGCGTGATGGAGGGGCAAAACGAGGGTAGGACATGATCGTTCCCACGCAGAGCGTGGGAACGATCACGAGGAGGGTTTAGCCAATAGTCATCAGGCTGGCATTACCACCCGCCGCAGCAGTGTTAACGCTCAACGCCCGCTCGATCACCAGACGTTCCAGCGCAATGTTGGTTTCGCCTTGCGACAAGCCATGAACCCCAACAATCGCACCTGCACGCTTGGCCACCTGCTGGCAGACCGCACGCAGCTGATCGGAATGGCCGTGATGCAGAGCCGCATCAAACAGCACTTCGTCCTTGCTCCAGTCGGAAACCAGCTTGATCCTTGCCTGAACTTCCTTCGGCAGACGTGCGAACAACGCCTTGGTCAATTCAGCTTCCGGCCATACCGCCGAACCGCCGACGGCCAATACCGCCGCCAGTTGCGTCAGCAGATCGCCTTCGACTTCCGCCAGGCACAGCACGTGTTCGCGCGGCAGGATGGCGTAGCTGTTGCGCTCGCCGGTCGGGCCCGCCAGAACACGGGTGATCCCGCTTTGCGATTGCGCCGCGAACTGCACACACAGGGTGCTCAGGTCGGCAAACTTGTTGCTGTCAGCCCAGGCTTGCAGAGCCTTCAGCGGTTTGCTCATGGCATCACGCAGACGAACATCCGGGGCAGCGATGGCATCACCGCGAGCGAAGGATTGTTCGATTGCATCGGTAGGACGCGTCGACAGCAGACGGTACAGGTACAGCGGACCACCCGCCTTCGGCCCCGTGCCCGACAAACCTTCGCCGCCGAACGGCTGCACGCCGACCACGGCACCCACAATGTTGCGGTTTACGTAGACGTTACCGGCGTTGACGTTGTCGATCACCTTGGCGATGGTCTCGTCGATGCGCGTGTGCACGCCCAGCGTCAGGCCGTAACCGGAAGCGTTGATCTGGCCAATCAGCTGATCGATGTCTTTGCGCTTGTAGCGAACCACGTGCAGCACCGGGCCGAAGATCTCCCGTTGCAGCTCATCGAAGCTTTCCAGCTCGATCAACGTCGGCATCACGAAGGTGCCGCGTTTGACTTCTTCGGTATTGGCGATCGCCACCTGGTACACGCTGCGACCTTTGTCGCGCATGGCCTGGATGTGCTTCTCGATGCCCGCCTTGGCTTCGGCGTCGATCACCGGGCCGATGTCCACGGACAGGCGCTCTGGGTTGCCGAGACGGCATTCAGCCATGGCACCTTTGAGCATTTCGATGACACGGTCAGCGGAATCTTCCTGCAAGCACAAGACGCGCAGCGCCGAGCAACGTTGACCAGCGCTGTCGAAGGCCGACGACACAACATCGATCACCACTTGTTCGGTGAGTGCCGAGGAGTCGACGATCATCGCGTTTTGGCCACCGGTTTCGGCGATCAGCGGAATCGGGCGACCTTGAGCATCCAGGCGACCGGCGACGTTACGTTGCAGCAAGCGAGCGACTTCGGTGGAGCCAGTGAACATCACACCTTTGACCCTATCGTCACCGACCAGACGGGCGCCAACGGTTTCGCCGCGACCCGGCAGCAGTTGCAGCACACCTTCCGGAATCCCGGCTTCGAGCAGCAAACGCACGGCTTGAGCGGCGACCAGCGGGGTTTGTTCCGCAGGCTTGGCCAATACCGGGTTACCGGCGGCCAGTGCGGCAGCGACTTGGCCACTGAAGATCGCCAGCGGGAAGTTCCACGGGCTGATGCACACCACTGGACCCAGTGGGCGGTGGGCGTCGTTGGTGAAATCGTTGCGAGCCTGCACCGCGTAGTAACGCAGGAAGTCCACGGCTTCACGCACTTCGGCGATGGCGTTGGCGAAGGTCTTGCCGGCTTCGCGAGCCAGCAGGCCCATCAGCGGCTGGATCTCACCTTCCATCAAATCGGCGGCACGTTCGAGAATCGCGGCGCGTTCGGCGGGCGGAGTGGCCTGCCAGATTGGCGCAGCATTCAGGGCGCACTGGATCGCGTTGTCGACGTCTTCGACAGTGGCTTCCTGCACATGGCCGACCACGTCACGCAGATCGGACGGGTTCAGGACTGGCGCCGGCGTTTCAGTGCTGGACGCGCAACCGAGCATCGGCGCAGCTTTCCAGTGGTTATGAGCGGTCGCCAGCAGGGCGCAGGACAGGGAAGCCAGACGATGTTCGTTGGCCATGTCGATGCCGCTGGAGTTGGCGCGCTCAGCACCATAAAGATCACGCGGCAGCGGGATACGCGGGTGCGGCAGGCCGAAGCCGCCTTCCAGCGTCGCCATCTGCTCGATGCTGGCCACTGGATCGGCCACCAGCGCCTGAATCGAGATGGACTGATCGGCGATCTGGTTGACGAACGAGGTGTTTGCGCCGTTTTCCAGCAGGCGACGCACCAAATACGCCAGTAATGTTTCGTGAGTACCGACCGGTGCGTACACGCGACACGGACGGTTCAACTTGCCTTCGGAAACTTTGCCTACAACCTGTTCGTACAGCGGTTCGCCCATGCCGTGCAGGCACTGGAACTCGTACTGGCCGGGGTAATAGTTCTGACCGGCGATGTGGTAAATGGCCGACAGCGTGTGGGCGTTGTGCGTGGCGAACTGCGGGTAGATGACTTCCGGTACCGACAACAGTTTGCGGGCGCAGGCGATGTAGGAAACGTCGGTGTACACCTTGCGGGTGTAGACCGGATAGCCTTCCAGGCCTTCGACCTGGGCGCGCTTGATCTCGCTGTCCCAGTACGCGCCTTTCACCAGGCGAATCATCAGGCGATGACGACTGCGGCGAGCCAGGTCGATCACGTAATCGATCACGTACGGGCAACGCTTTTGATAAGCCTGAATCACGAAACCGATGCCGTTCCAGCCGGTCAGTTGCGGCTCGAAGCACAGACGCTCGAGCAGATCCAGCGACAGTTCGAGGCGGTCGGCTTCTTCGGCGTCGATGTTCAAACCGATGTCGTATTGCTTGGCCAACAGGGTCAGCGACAGCAGGCGCGGGTACAACTCGTCCATCACGCGATCGTACTGCGCGCGGCTGTAACGCGGGTGCAGTGCCGACAACTTGATGGAAATGCCCGGGCCTTCATAAATCCCGCGACCGTGAGACGCTTTGCCGATCGAGTGGATGGCTTGTTCGTACGAGGCCAGGTACTTCTGGGCGTCGTGCTCGGTGAGTGCAGCTTCACCCAGCATGTCGTAGGAATAGCGGAAGCCTTTGGCTTCGAACTTGCTGGCGTTGGCCAAGGCTTCGGCGATGGTTTCGCCGGTGACGAACTGCTCGCCCATCAGACGCATGGCCATGTCGACGCCCTTGCGGATCATCGGCTCGCCGCTCTTGCCGATGATGCGGCTCAGGGACGACGTCAGTCCGGCTTCGTTATGGGTGGCGACCAGTTTGCCGGTCAGCAGCAAGCCCCAAGTAGCGGCGTTGACGAACAGCGACGGGCTGTTGCCCAAGTGCGGGTGCCAGTTGCCGGTGCTGATCTTGTCGCGAATCAGCGCATCACGAGTGCCTTTGTCCGGAATGCGCAGCAGCGCTTCGGCCAGGCACATCAGCGCCACGCCTTCCTGGGACGACAGGGAAAATTCCTGCAACAGGCCCTGAACAATTCCGGCACGGCCGCCGGCGCTCTTCTGATTGCGCAGCTTCTCGGCAATCGAGGAGGCGAGCTTGTTAGTGGCTTCGGCCATCGCAGCAGGCAGACGCGCCTGTTCGATAAGCATCGGCACCACTTCCGGCTCAGGGCGACGGTAAGCAGCCGTGATCGAAGCGCGCAGCACCGATTGCGGCAGGATGCTTTCGGCGAATTCGAGGAAGCATTGGTGGGCGTGATCCAGAGGCGCATCGACGCCGTCGTCGGAATCCTTGGTCAAACCGCTCAGCTCGGTCAGGGTTGCACCACCCTCGAGTTTTTCCAGGTAATTGAAAATTGCCTGCTTGATCAGCCAGTGCGGCGTGCGATCAATCGAGGTCGCGGCAGCCTTGAGGCGCTCGCGGGTCGGGTCGTCAAGTTTGACCCCAAGGGTGGTGGTAGCCATATTTTTATCCTCATGTTTGCCACGACCGCGTGGCATCAGCTGGCGGCAAGATTAGCTGCGCAACTCTCGAGGTGCAACCGGGTGCAACCCTTTTTTTGTCGGAATAATAAGCAGTTCGTCAGGAATTAAATTCCGGTACGAACGTACTGCTCCTGCTTGGTGCTTTTGCTTCTAGTAAATCGCGTGGACTGCCCTAAAAGGGAGCAAAAACAGGACTTTTTCAGATAAATCCGACTAGGTGCAACTTATTCTCACGAAACTGGTTGCACCTTATTTGCTTTGTTGAATAGCATTCGCGCCCAAGGTGCAACCAGTCAAAAAAGACAGGTGCCCCGGCTGATGGCTTTCCTGGGGAAACATCAGTCATAAATGCGCGGGACCCGAAATCGTCTGTCAAACGTCGTCGTTTGCGTGCGGTTCACCAGCCGCCGCTACATAAAAACAAAGCCAGGGCGTAACTTAATGAGCGTTAGCAATCCAACCCTGATCACTTTCGTGATCTACATCGCAGCAATGGTGCTGATCGGCTTCATGGCCTATCGCTCCACCAATAACCTTTCTGACTACATTCTGGGCGGTCGTAGCCTGGGCAGCGTCGTGACTGCATTGTCCGCCGGCGCCTCCGATATGAGCGGCTGGTTGTTGATGGGCCTGCCGGGCGCTATCTACATGTCCGGTCTGTCCGAAAGCTGGATCGCCATTGGCCTGATCGTCGGTGCTTACCTGAACTGGCTGTTTGTCGCCGGCCGTCTGCGCGTGCAGACCGAGCACAACGGTGATGCGTTGACCCTGCCGGATTACTTCTCCAGCCGTTTCGAAGACAAAAGCGGCCTGCTGCGGATCATCTCTGCGGTCGTGATTCTGGTGTTCTTTACCATCTACTGCGCCTCCGGCATCGTGGCGGGTGCCCGTCTGTTTGAAAGCACCTTCGGCATGTCCTACGAGACAGCGCTGTGGGCCGGTGCTGCAGCGACGATTGCCTACACCTTTGTCGGTGGTTTCCTGGCAGTGAGCTGGACTGACACCGTACAAGCCACGCTGATGATCTTCGCTCTGTTGCTGACGCCGATCATCGTGCTGCTGGCCACTGGCGGTGTCGACACCACGTTCCTGGCCATCGAAGCACAAGACGCCAGCAACTTTGACATGCTGAAAAACACCACCTTCATCGGCATCATCTCGCTGATGGGTTGGGGCCTGGGCTACTTCGGCCAGCCGCACATCCTCGCGCGTTTCATGGCGGCGGATTCGGTCAAGTCGATCGCTAACGCTCGTCGTATCTCCATGACCTGGATGATCCTGTGCCTGGGCGGCACCGTCGCTGTAGGTTTCTTCGGTATCGCTTACTTCTCGGCGCACCCGGAGCTGGCCGGTCCTGTGACCGAAAACCACGAGCGTGTGTTTATCGAACTGGCGAAAATCCTGTTCAATCCATGGATCGCCGGTGTACTGCTGTCGGCCATTCTGGCGGCGGTAATGAGTACCCTGAGCTGCCAGCTGCTGGTGTGCTCGAGCGCGCTGACCGAAGACTTCTACAAAACCTTCCTGCGTAAAACCGCTTCCCAGGTCGAGTTGGTCTGGGTGGGTCGCGCCATGGTGCTGCTGGTTGCCCTGATCGCCATCGCGATGGCCGCTAACCCGGAAAACCGCGTACTGGGCCTGGTCAGCTACGCCTGGGCTGGTTTCGGTGCTGCGTTCGGTCCGGTTGTCCTGATCTCCGTGATCTGGAAAGACATGACCCGTGACGGCGCACTGGCTGGCATCCTGGTCGGCGCGATCACCGTGATCGTCTGGAAGCACTTTGAGCTGCTGGGTCTGTACGAAATCATCCCTGGTTTCATCTTCGCCAGCCTGGCGATCTACATCGTCAGCAAACTGGGCGAGCCTACTAAAGGCATGCTTCAGCGCTTCGCCGCTGCCGAGGCAGATTTCCGTCTGAACAAGTGATGGGGATGAGCTGATGCTCTGACCTTTCGCCGAACATGAAAAAGGCCCGCGTCCTTATGGACGCGGGCCTTTTTTTGTCTGTGCGACCAATCTGACGGGTATGTCTGTAGGTCACTGTCCCGATTTTTGAAGGAAGATTCCCTAAAAAAGTAGGGCAAATCTGATTTTCCTGTCCCTCCCTCAACACCCCTATCCGCTCATGCAGAATCGCCCGCCTTCATTCTGCAGAGACACATCGGATGTTCGCTCCTGCCAATCAACCGCGTTTCACGTTGACGATCGACGGCGTCCAGAATGAGCTCAAGGTACTTGAGTTCACGGGCAAGGAAGCCATCAGTCAGCCCTACCGTTTTGACCTGGAACTGGTCAGCGAACGGCCGGACATCGAACTCGAAAGCTTGCTGCATCGTCAGGCATTTTTGAGTTTCGATGCACAAGGTTCCGGCATTCATGGTCAGATTTTTCGCGTCGGCCAAAGCGATTCCGGCCAACGCCTGACGGGTTACCAGATCAGTCTCGTGCCGCGACTGGCGTACCTCGGCCAGCGCATCAATCAGCGGATCTTTCAGCACAAAAGCGTGCCGACGATCGTCGCGCAAATCCTCAAGGACCACGGCATCCAGCGCGATGCCTTCGAGTTTCGGCTCGGCAGCGACTACCCAGCGCGCGAGTACTGTGTGCAATACGCCGAAAGCGATCTGGCGTTCATCCAGCGGCTGTGTGCCGAGATCGGCATTCACTACCACTTTCAGCACAGCCTCGACGGGCACCTGCTGGTGTTTGGTGATGACCAGACGGTTTTCCCTCGTCTACCCGAGCCGACGCTATACCTTCCGGGCAGCGGAATGGCGGCGGATGCGCCAGCCATCAAGCGTTTCAACGTGCGGCTGGAAACCCGGACGACAGCGGTAACCCGTCGCGATTACGACTTCCGCAAACCGCGCCTGCAACTTGAAAGCCGCCTCGACAGCGAACAGCGACCGGTGCTGGAGGATTATCACTTTCCTGGCCAGTTCACTGATCGTGAACACGGCAAACATCTGGCTCAACGAGCACTCGAACGCCACAACGCCGACTTCCGTCTGGCCGAAGGTCGGGGCGACGAATCTGCGTTGGTCTGCGGGCACTTCCTACATCTCGCCGAGCACCCGCGTCAGGCGTGGAATGATCTGTGGTTGATCACCGAAATTGAGCACCGTGGACGCCAGCCGCAAGTGCTGGAAGAGTCGGTCACCAGCGACAACCCGGATGATTTCCAGGGCTATCGCAATACCTTTCTGGCCATACCGTGGGACGTTTCGTTTCGTCCGCCGCTCGGGCCGGAAAAGCCACGCATGCTCGGCTATCAACCTGCCGTGGTCACCGGCCCGACCGACAGCGAAATTCATTGCGACGAGTTCGGTCGGGTCAAGGTTCAGCTCGCCTGGGACCGTGACGGTCAGCTCGATGAACACTCCAGTTGCTGGCTGCGTGTGGCCACCGGCTGGGCGCACGACCGTTACGGCAGCGTGCTGATCCCTCGAGTCGGCATGGAAGTGCTGGTCGGGTTCATCGACGCCGATGCGGATAAACCGCTGGTGATGGGTTGCCTGCCAAACGCGGCGACACCGCTACCGCTCGACTTGCCCGCCGACAAGACCCGCAGCATTTTCCGCAGCCAAAGTAGTCCAGGTGGCGGCGGTTACAACGAATTGCGCATCGAGGATCGCAAAGGCGCCGAGGAAATCTACCTGCGCGCCCAGCGAAACTGGACTCAGCACGTGTTGAACGATCAACAGGTGCAGGTCGATAACCAGCGCAGCATCGTCGTCACCGGCACCGCTCGCCATGAACTGAAGGCCGACGAACAACGCATCACCCACGGCCAGCGCCAGGCCGAAGTGAAGCTCGACGATCATTTGGTGGTGATCGGCGACCGCCACATTCGCGTGACCAGTCAGGCGCTGAATGCCAGCCAGCAATTCCATGTCAGCGCCGGTCAGCAAGTGGTGATCGACGGCGGCGCCAGCGCGACCATTCAGGCGGGCGGGCAGTGGATCAACATTGGCCCCGGCGGGATTTTCAGCAGCGTGCCGATTCAGGTCGGTGGTGCGTTGATGCCGGCCATGACTGCTGCGCCAGCCTCGCCGAATATGCTGTTGAATCTCGTCGCCGCTCCGGCTGCGCTGCTGAGTGCCGCACAGATTCTGAGCCTGAAAAGCGACGCGCCGTTCTGTGAGGAATGTGAGCGCTGCAAGGAGGGTGTCTGTGCAGCCTGATCGCTTGTCGCCCCACGACTGGCTCAATCGCCAACCGCTGAAACCGTCGGAACAATTGTTCGCCATCTTCAGTAATACGAGCGCCGCTGAACCTTTCAAAGCTTGGCAGCGTTCGAGCACCGCTCAAGCACCCAGTCCGATTTGGGCTGACACCGCTTACGCCGAGTGGGAACCGGTGATGCCCTATGTCGGAATCGTCGCCGCTGGCAGCGAGTTTCTGGAGTGGGTCGCCACGACCGAATCACGCGATTGGGGTTGGCTGGCGGTTTCTTCGGCCTCTCAAGAAGTGCTGGTCGAGCATTTGCGCAGCCTTACCCAAGTCCTTTTGCCCAACGGCAACGCGGTGTTTTTCCGCTTTTGGGATGGGCGTTATTTGCTGCCGATCCTTCGGTCTGCCGAGGTTAACGCTACGCAGCTGATGCCGGTGATCGGGCGCTGTTTGATCAATGGCCAGCCGCTCGAGATTGGTGGCAGCGCGTTGAAAACCTCAAGGGTTTTTCCGTGGTGGGACCTTTCTGAATCGCTGCTTGAACACCTCGCTGCAGAGTCCGCAACAACCCGTATCAATAACTTGGTGAAGTGGTTGAGCGAGGAACGCCCTGATCTTTATGAAGCGTTTTCGATAAGCGTATTGCGGCACAAGGTCGCGATCTTTCTTGAGACACCGGACCTGCCTCAAGCACCCAAAACGGCCTTGGTGGACTACCTGATGGCGGAGCTGAACTGATGGATCAGATCGTACTCATCGAGCAGGAGCTCGACAGTTTCCCGAACACCCTTTCCCTCTACCGTGAACAGCTTAAGCATTGGTTGAGCCGGGCGGCAGACAAGGCCAGTCACGCGACTGATTTGCCTTCGCTAATGGGGATGGAGCGGATCATTCGGTTCGGCAATACCAGCACCACTGTGAGCAGTGGCGATGACGATTTTCTCTCCACCGTCGTGCAGTGCCCGAAGGGTGGGATGCTGGAAATCGAGAGCAAGTTCGAATCGGTTTATGACGTTCCCGTTGGGAATATCCAGGTTGATGTGATTGCTATCGACGGCGGTAAAACAACGCCTGTCACGCTTGATGAAAATGGCAAAGGGACGTTCAAGGGGGACGAGGGCAAGTTCTACCGCATTCACGTCCACAACGAAGTCACACCGCAGCAAGTTGATGATCTTTTCTCTTCCTACGATGGCCTGACCAAAGAGTTGGAAGGGTGGCTGCGCAAAGAATGGGAAGGCTTTAAACCGCAATGGTCACAGTCGACTTTTGCGGCCGCTGGGAACGGAATGCTGGCGGGAAGTTGGGCAGCAGTCATGGGTGTTTGGGATGGCCTGAACCTCGTCTTTGAAATCCTTAAAAATCCTGGCGCCCACCTTGAACGGCTCGGCAGCAGTGCGCAGCAACTTATCGACCTGGCGGAGCAATCACCCGCTGCGATGGAAAAAGCCATGTTGCTGGCCAGCGATGAAGCGGCGCTTTGCCTGCTGTTTCGTGCCGCGACTCTTTGGTTTTCGGCGTTACCGTCTAGCGAAATTGCGGGTACCACAGCAGAGGCCGCCAGCCATGCCATTGTCTCGGTACTGATCGACATTCTGATTGCTTCGGCGCTGGCTCTCACGGGTGTCGGCATGCCCGCTGCCGTAGCCTATTTGAAGCTTCGTGGAATCAAGTACGGAATGGTGCTCGCCGGTCTGGCTACGCGCTTCGTCGAGGCTGTTTTCAATATCCTCAACACCTTCATGAAGTACGTCGACCAATACAAATCGGTCGCCGCGCGCGGTGTGGCTGCGGGCCTGAAACAAGGTCGGATGCAACTACGTTGGGACGCCAAGCGCAACACCACGCTCAAGCAAAACGAACACCACGACGACGTCCCGGATCAGGCGAAAAACCCCAACGGCGACAGCGCCGACTCCGCCGATAAAACCGCCACCAACAAATGCCCGGTATCGATGGTCACCGGCGAAGAACTGCTGACCCTCACCGACGGTGCACTGGACGGCATCCTGCCGTTCGACTTCACCCGGCTCTATCGCACCAGCGCCGCCGAGATCGATGTCGGCCTCGGTTTCGGCTGGAGTCACAGCCTCGCCCATCGACTGGAAATCGACGGCGACACCGTCATCTGGATCGACCACGAAAACCGTCGGACGACCTTTCCGCTACCGAATATCGAGCGCCCGACGATTCACAACAGCCTGTCGCGCGCGGCGATTTATCTCGGCGATGAACCTGAAGAGCTGATCCTTGCCCAGGCCGGCGACGACACGCGGTTCTATCACTTTCAAAACGGTCGGCTGACAACCATCACTGACACTTACGACAACCGTCTGCGCATCACCCGCGACCGTCAGGACCGGATCAAACGCCTCGACAACGGTGCCGGCCGCGCCTTGCTGTTGCGCTATGACCGCAGCCATCTAGCCGCCGTCGACTATCAGGTTTTTATCCCGGCGCAGACCCTCGATGAGGCCTGGAAAACTGAGCTAACGCTGGTCAGTTATCGCTACGACGAACGCTCACAACTCATCGAAGCGACCAACGCCGCCAACGAAAGCGAGCGCTACGACTACGACGATCAGCACGTCATCCTGCAGCGGCAGTTGGCCGGTGGGGCAAGTTTCTTCTGGGCGTGGGAAAGGTCCGGCAAGGCGGCCCGATGCATCCACCACTGGGCGTCGTTTTCGCAGATGGACGCGCGGTATGTCTGGGATGACCAGGGCAGTGTCTCCGTCCAGAACATCGATGGCAGCGAAGAAGTTTACGTCCATGACGACCGGGCGCGGCTGGTGCGCAAGGTCGAACTGGATGGTGGTGAACACCTCAAGGCCTACGACGACCAGGGGCGGTTGATTGCCGAGCAGGATCCGCTGGGTGCCGTCACCGAATACCGTTACGACGAAGTCGGACGGCTGGTCGCGCTGATTCCGCCGGAAGACAAACCAACGGCCTACGAGTATCGCAACGGTTTCCTGCATGCGCGCTATCGCGGCAAAGCGGTCTGGAGCTATCAGCGCAATGCTCAGGGCGTTGTCACCGAAGCGACCGATCCCGACGGCCATGTCAGCCACTACCACTACGACAAAAAAGGCCAGCTGCTGTCGATCCGTTATCCGGACAACAGCCGGCATCTGTTCGTCTGGAGCGCCTTAGGGCAACTGCTCGAAGAGACCTTGCCGGACGGTGGCCAGCGGCAGTTTTCCTACGATGCGATGGGGCGGCAGATTACCCGTCAGGATGAACACGGCGCCGTCACCCAGTACCAATGGGACGCCGTTGGCCGACTGACTCAGACGACTTTGCCTACCGGTGCCAGCCGCGCGTTCAGCTACAACGCCTACGGCAAGATCACCGCCGAGCGCGACGAACTGGGCCGCGTCACCCGTTACGAATACGTCGACGATCTGCACCTGGTCAGCCGCCGGATCAATCCCGACGGCACCCAGCTGAACTATCGCTACGACAACGCCCAGCTGTTGCTCACGGAAATCGAAAACGAATCCGGCGAAACATATCAGCTGGACTACACGCCCAACGGCCTGATCCGACAGGAAACCGGCTTCGATGGCCAGCGCACGGCGTACACCTACGACCTCAACGGCCATCTGCTGGAGAAAACCGAGTTCGGTGATGACGGTTCGCAACTCGTCACGCAATACGAACGCGATACCGCCGGACGTCTGCTGCTTAAGACCCTGCCCGACGGCATCAAGGTCGACTATCGCTACAACAGCCTCGGTCGCCTGATCAGCGTCGATGACGGCCATGACCATCCGCTGGAGTTCGAGTACGACCAGCAAGACCGGCTGATCACCGAGCATCAGGGCTGGGGCACCCTGCGCTATGGCTACGACGCCTGCGGTCAACTGAATCGCCTGCGCCTGCCGGATGGCAGCAAACTCGATTACCACCACGCCAAGGGTGGCGCGCTGACCGCCATCGACCTCAACGGTGCGCGACTCACCACTCACCAATTCGCCTTCGGCCGCGAACAGCAACGCCAGCAAGGCCTGTTGCTCAGCGAATATGCCTACGACGATCAGGGACGCCTGAAGGCCCACGCCGTCAGCCAACGGCAACAACCGCAGTACCGCCGCGACTATGCCTACAACGCCAACGGCAACCTCGACAGCATCGCCGACACCCGCCACGGCCAGCGCAGCTGCCAATACGACCCACTCAACCGCCTGACCCGTGTGCGCCACACCCGCGACGACCCACCGGAAAGCTTCGCCCACGACCCCGCCGGCAACCTGCTGATGCAGGACCGCCCCGGCGCTGCGACCGTCAAAGGCAATCGCCTGCTCCTGCAGGGCGACCGTCACTACGACTACGACGCCTTCGGCAACCTGATCCGCGAACGCCGCGGCACCGCGCAAAAACTCGTCACCGAATACCGCTACGACAGCCAACACCGCTTGGTCGGCGTCACCACCCCGGACGGTCGTTGCTCAAGCTACCGCTACGACGCCTTCGGCCGCCGCATCGCCAAAACCGTCGACGGCCACACCACCGAGTTCTTCTGGCAAGGCGATAACCTCATCGCCGAAAGCAGCCGCGAGCATTACTGCAGCTACGTCTACGAACCCGGCAGCTTCCGCCCATTGGCCATGCTCGACGGCAAAGGCCCGCGAAAGGCTTGCCCGTTTTACTACCAACTCGATCACCTGGGTACGCCGCAGGAACTGACCGATTACAGCGGCGAGATCGTCTGGTCGGCGAAGTACAACGCCTACGGCAAAGTCACTCGTATAGCGTTCGGCGGGGGCGAGCAACTTGAGCAACCGTTGAGGTTTCAGGGGCAGTACTTCGATGCCTAGAGCGGCCTGCATTACAACCGGCATCGGTACTATGATCCGGAGGTGGGTCGGTACCTGACGCCGGACCCGATCAAGTTGGCGGGCGGGCTGAACCAGTATCAATACACGCCGAATCCGACGGGGTGGGTTGATCCGTTGGGGTTGAGCGGGAATTGTCCGCCGCCGAATAAGCCCCGGTGTGGGGCGCCGGATGATACGACTGGCGTTAAGGTTGATGAGGGTGAGCCGGCGCTACCGAAGCTGACGGGTGATCAGCGTAGGGCGCGGATTGATGAGCTGGCGGAGGCGGTTGTTCATAGGCGATTGAAAGAAATGGAAGATTCAATTGATGAGGCCCACTTTCTACAGAAACATGGTGCTCAAACCACTCTGCAGTCCCAGCTTCAGCGAGTGCAAGAAGGCAGGAACCCTACGACCGGCGAAATAGAAAGGTACGAGAGAGGAAGGCGACGGGGCGAACCCGTAATACCCTCTGCGGCGACACACTTTCTCAGCCATCGTGATCAGCTGAATGCGATACAGCGTGCGCAATTGATTTTTAAACAGAGTGGTTTGAATGCTTCCCGGCGTCCTATCGAAATGGGTAAAAAAGTAGGCGAGGGATTTAAGAGAGATGGCTTGCAGTACGGTGAGCAAACCAGAGCTGTAGTTATATTGGATGAAATGGGTCGGCCTAAAACAGCTTTTACGGATTTTGACTAATGAAAAGTTCTTACAACATTTGGGATATACGTAGTTTGCTTTTCGTTTTTGACATAGAAAATACACGTGACCTGAAAAGGGAAGAAATAATAGTTTCGAAGGATGTAAATGATGAGCAAGAGCTCACTGAACTATTTGATGTCTTGATGCGTCCGGAGTTTTTTATCTATAGCAAAAAGGAACGGCAATTACTTATTGATACGTTGGTGCATTTTTTAGATTGTGGTGACGGTTTTGATGGGGTTTTTTCAAAAATTGATACTTATTTTGATGATGACGTTAAGGATCAGAGAAAATTTATGGAGGTTCTACTTAATTGTCTGCACCGTTATCAGTCTGAGGAAGGTGTTAAATAATGTCTGAGGGTTCGCAGCGAAATTTCTGGGCAATGTCATCGGAAATTTCCTTCAACCTGTAGCGGTTTCCATGAACTGGTGCGAAGCGAGATCCGTGGATAGTCTTTGGCTGTCGCTGCAAATGCAGTGGCAGGGTGTAGGAACCCTTGGAGATTCACCGCGCATCAACGCTGTCGTCTGATTGCGGCACTTAATTCGTGTCCGTAAGATCGTTCGCGGCGGCTGTGCGCGGGACACGCTTCGGCGTGGCTGAGTTTGGTGGATTTCCTCAGTTTCCTACTCCCGCGCACGGCTGCCACCCAAGTCCGTAGGAAAGGCCGTTGGTAGCTTAAATTTATCCACCAAGGTCTCTAAAAAATGAAAACACTTCACCCCGATCCACCCTACATAAAACCTATCCCTCACCCCGAAAACCGCTTCATGGCGCTCACCAGCAATTGCGACGACATGCCAACCCTGTTCGTCGACACCCAAGCGCCGCTGGATGTTTTGTATGACGCCGCCAGCTACCGAATTCGCGCCGTCACCCAAGTGATGGAGAACTTGTCCATGCGCGGTTCGATCGAGTGTCAGTCCTTCATTCTTAGTGATTTTGCTTTGCTCTGTGCCATTCCGTTGCGGGATGGGTGTGATGTGCTGGATGTTCTTGGGCGGCGGTTGCGGGCGCGGTCTTCGGAGTAGGCTGCTGAAAGATCGTTCCCACGCTCTGCGTGAGAATGCAGCCCGTGACGCTCTGCGTCACATCGGTGTCAGGCCCGAAATCGGCAGTGTGGCTGGAACGCAGAGCGGCGCGTTAAAAGTCGTTTCCTGAAAACAAGAGGGCAGGTATGTCGGGTCAACAGCTAACACGGGCGTTAATCGAAGAATGGGCCTACAGCGTGTCCTGGACAGTATGCGATCCATCAAGGATCCCGCGATTCAGTCGCTCTATAAGCAGATACTTGATTTCAGGCATGACCAAGTCAGCAGTAGCTCTGAGTTTTATTATTAGTATTTGAAAAATCTGGATCTAAGTCTGTTCAGCACTAATCTGACCTGAATGGTGGGTTTTCAGAAACTTATTCGGTAATGAACTGATCCTGAGTCTTGATAAAGGCGTCAAACGCCGGCGAGTCATAAACGTTCAAACATCCATACATTACCAGCTTTTTTTCCGTGTATTTGCTGACAGATGAAGTGTTGTCGTAAGCATAAAATACGTAGGCCCGGGTCTCCCTGTAAGGGTCATGTATGACCTTCAAGGTGTCTTCATCCTGAACCACGGTATGCATGCCGTTACCCATGAAGGAGTAAGCACCCGCCGATCGCCCGATGTCTGCTTCTAACTCGGACTTCTCTTTAAAGTGCTTGAGAATGCAATGGCTAAGCCCGTAATTTTTTAAGGATTGACGTGCCTCTGCAATGTGCGCCTCGTCAGCAAAAGCGTGGCTTGCCGACAGTAAATAAATGAACGCGGAACATAGAATTCGCATCGGTTTTTTGACTTCCTGTCATTGGTTGGGGTGAGTGTGTCGCTCGGTGGGTCAGGAGTATGTGCCGGTCGAACGCGTCCTCGCCAGCGGGTTTTCGTCTGGCCGCTCGGCTGCCACCCCTGACGTTCGCCGCCGTACAAGGTAAACTTCCCGCCCTTCGCAGGAGCAGCCATGAATTATCGTCACGCCTTCCATGCCGGCAATCACGCCGATGTGTTCAAACACCTGACTTTGACCCGCCTCATCGCTTTGATGTCGCGCAAGGAGCAGCCGTTTGCCTATCTCGACACTCACGCCGGCATTGGTCTGTATGACCTGCAGGGTGATCAGGCGAGCCGTACCGGTGAGTACCTGGAAGGCATTGCGCGTTTGTGGGATCAGCCGGATCTGCCGGCGTTGACCGCGGATTACATGAAGGTGCTGCACGACATGAACCCGGATGGCCAGTTGCGCTATTACCCAGGGTCGCCGGAGTTGGCGAGGCGTCTGACGCGGCCGCAGGATCGGGTGATGCTCAACGAGAAGCACCCGGAAGACGGTGTGTTGCTCAGAGATAATATGGCGGGCGACCGACGGGTGAAGGTGCATCTGGGCGAAGGCTGGCATGTGCCGCGTGCGATGTTGCCAGTGCAGGAGAAGCGGGCGGTGATGTTGATTGATCCGCCGTTCGAGCAGCTGGATGAGATGCAGCGCTGTGCGGCATCGCTGAAAGAGGCGATTGGCCGCATGCGTCAAACCGTGGTGGCGATCTGGTACCCGGTGAAAGACCAGCGCATGTTGCGTCGTTTTTATCAGGATTTGGCAGGCAGTGGCGCGCCGAAGTTGTTGCGGGTGGAGTTGCTGGTGCATCCGCTGGATACGCCGAACAGTTTGAACGGGTCCGGGTTGGCGATTGCGAATCCGCCGTGGGGGCTGGAAGAGGAATTACGTGAACTGCTGCCGTGGTTGTCCAAGAAGTTGGGACAGACACAGGGTGGGTGGCAGATGGATTGGTTGATTGCTGAGAGTTGATTGCTGATCAGATGCATTGATGGCGTCTGATCGGACGCCTTCACGCCCTGAGCCTTTCCGTCAACACGATGTTGCTGTGTCCGGCTCGCTGATCAAAGGCGAGCCGTGCCGTCGCAAGGTCTGTAAATAAACGTTTTCGTCGTACACGGTGCTGGTCTTCCAGCACCGATAAACGATCCGGATCCACTTGAACGCCAGAGCCCTGAGGGCTGCTTGGTAAGAGCTGCCTTTGGCCCTTTGCTGGCGATAATACGCCTCTGCCCACACCGATTGATTGATGCTGTGGGCAGCCCACTCAACAAAGGTCTGGCGCAAAAAAGTTGCGCATTGATAGCGCCAGTGGACGACTTTTTTCTTGCCACTGCGTTCGGTGACCGGGGCAATCCCGGCATATCGCTGCACCGCACTGGCATCCTTGAAGCGATCACGCTGCTCACCAAAGGCGACCATCAACCGTGGTGCAAGCTGCTGTCCCGCGCCGGGCAAGGCCTTGAAGAGTCGGTAGTCGGCCAGGGTGTTGGCAGTTTTTTCGATCTCCCGATCAAAGTCTTTGATCGCCGTGATGATCCCTTTCAGTTGCGAGACCAGGGCCAGCACATACAGCGCTGAAGGACTGACCACGCCTGGATCTTCAGTCAACGGCATGGCTTTGGCGATCAACGCCAAACGCTGCTGATTGAGCTCGGCATGGCGAACATTATGCGCGTGAAGGAACTTCAAAACGCTGGCCGGCCGAGCGCGCTTAAGCGTTTCAAAGGTCGACCAGCGCGCCAGAAATTCACAAAAAACCAGCGTGTCATGGTCATGAAACAGCTCCAGGGCCAACGGGTAGTACTGTTTGAGCATGCACACCAGACGGTTGCTGATCTTGACCCGGTCATCGACCAATCCGCGGCGATGTTCGGTCAGGCTGGCGAGCGAACGCATGGCGGAGCTTTGCTGGACCAGTTGAGGAAACCGTTCGGGGTGATTCAGCAACAGCTCAAGCGCCCATTGAGCATCCGTTGGATCATCCTTGGCGCCACTGGGGACGAAGGTTTTACGGTGCCGGGCCAAGGTGCTCGGATTGATCGGAAAGATACAAAAAAACTCATATTTTTGCAGAGCCGCTATCAGTGGGCCTTTGTTCAACTCCACGGCGATCGCGATCGGGCCACCGTAACGTTGATGCAGCGACCTGGCCCAGCGATCAATCGACTCCGGGTTATGGTCAATGACTTCGAAACTGCGCTGAGCCTCTCCAGCTATCTGCAAACAGGTGTCGTGCTTGGCGTCTGCCCAATCAATTCCGATATAAGCAGTGAAACTCTGAGACAGGAGCGTTTGCATGGAACACCTCAACAGGCGCTAAAGTACATGCAGGGACATGCATGCTTGCGTCCAGCGAAGGCGATATAGAGAGCCGTGTCGGGCTTTCCCTGAGAATTCGTTAGAGGGCGCAAGCGCACCTGTGGACTCGAAGGTGAAGGCGTAATCATCGAGTGCTGCGCGAGCATATTCGTAGCCCGCAGGTGCATGTTCCTTCCTCGCCGACAACTGACTTCCAGCGAATATCAGTATGGAAGAGAAAGGAACGGACTACCTATATCGCGGGCAAGCCTCGCTCCTACAGGGTTTTATGTCGATCACAAAATTGTGGTCAGACATAGATCCTGTAGGAGCGAGGCTTGCCCGCGAAGCTTTTCAGGGCCCGAAAGTTAGATTGGGCAAGTCACGCCAGTACCGCCAATTCCGCAATACCCTTCAGGGTTTTTGGCCAGGTATTGCTGGTGATACGCCTCGGCGAAGTAGACCGTCGGCGCTTCTTCGATTTCGGTGGTGATGGTGCCTTTACCAGCCTTGGTCAGTTCGGCCTGGAACACCTGCTCGCTGTGCTTGGCGGCTTCCAGCTGCGTCGGGTTGGTGGCGTAGATCACCGAGCGGTACTGCGTGCCGATGTCATTGCCCTGACGCATGCCCTGAGTTGGGTTGTGCAATTCCCAAAACATCTTCAGCAGCTCTTCGTAGCTGACTTTTGCCGGCTCGTAGACCACCAGTACCACTTCGCTGTGGCCGGTCAGGCCCGAGCAGACTTCTTCATACGTCGGGTTCGGCGTAAAACCACCGGCGTAACCCACCACCGTACTGACCACACCTTCGCGCTGCCAGAACTTGCGTTCCGCGCCCCAGAAGCATCCGAGGCCGAAGATCGCGAAATCCACATCGGTGACGAACGGGCCCAGTAGCGGGGCGTCGTGGACGAAGTGTTTTTCCGGCAGGTTCATTGGGGTTTCGCGGCCAGGCAGAGCTTGTTCTTTAGTCGGGAGCACGTTTTTGTTCACCAGAATTTCCGAGCGCAAGACCATGATCAGTCCTCTCAGTCAGGTTGGGATGTAAAAAGTCAGACACGCAGTTTGCCCGAGAGTTACGCCGCTGTCAGGCGATCGGGCCACGCGGATAGCGCTTGAGCTTTTCGATCAGCTCTACGCCGGGGATCGGTCGGTCGAACAGGTAGCCCTGGCCAACGTCGCAGCGGTGACGGCGCAGGAAAGCCAACTGCTCGGCAGTCTCGATGCCTTCAGCCACGACCTTGAGTTTCAGGTTGTGGGCCATGGCGATCACCGCAGAGGTGATTTCCATGTCGTCCTGGTTGTCCGGGATCTCGTGGATGAAGCTTCGATCAATCTTAATGATGTCGATCGGGAATTTTTTCAAGTAACTGAGCGACGAGTAACCGGTGCCGAAGTCATCCATGGCCAGGGTCAGGCCCAGACGCTTGAGTTGATCGAGCTGCAAGTGGGTGTCTTCAGTGGCTTCCAGCAGCAGGCCTTCGGTGAGTTCGAGTTCCAGCAGGTTTGCCGGCAGCGCTTCCTCTTTGAGGATATTGGCGATGGACGACACCAGGTCCGGATCGGAGAACTGCTTGGGCGAGAGGTTGATTGCCACCTGAAGATTGCCCAGGCCAGCGGCCGTCAGGTCTTTGCTCATGCGGCAGGCTTGGCGGGCGATCCATTTACCGATGGGAATGATCAGCCCGGTTTCTTCGGCGACGCTGATGAACTGGTCCGGGCGGATCATGCCTTTTTCCGGATGGTTCCAGCGCAGCAAGGCTTCCATCCCCAGCAGTCGACCGCTGCGCAGGCAAAGCTTGGGCTGATAGAAAACGTCCAGCTCGTTCTGGGTCAGGGCGCGGCGCAGGTTGTTCTCGACGAACAGCTTGTAACTGGCCTCGGCATTCAGCGCTTCGGTGAACACCTGAACCTGGTGTTTACCGTTGGCCTTGGCCTTGTGCAGCGCCAGGCCGGCGTTGCGCATCAGGGTTTGCGGGTCGCGGCCATGCAAAGGCGCGCAGGCCAGGCCCACTGAACCGGTGACGCTGATCAGCTGATTGTCGACGAACATCGGTTTGTCGAGGGTCATCAGCAATTCGCTGGCCATCTGTTGGCCCGCACGCAGGTCGGTGTTGTCCAGCAGCACGGCGAATTCGTTACTGGCGAACCGCGCCAGGCTGCCACTCGGGCTCAGGCTGTTGCGCAGGCGTCGGGCCAGGCTGATCAGCAGTTTGTCGCCGGTCTGGTGGCCGAGGCTGTCGTTGATCCGCTTGAAGTTGTCGATGTCCACCAGCAGCAGGCTGATGGGGGTATCGCTGTCTCGGGCGAAACGTTCATCGAGGTTGCGGATAAACGACGGACGGTTGCCGAGGTTGGTCAGGTTATCGGTGTAAGCCAGACGCTCGATGCGCTGCTGAGCGAGCTTGGTCTGGGTGATGTCTTCGTAGATGCCGATGTAATGGGTCAGTTCACGGTTGTCGCCGTAAACCTTGGAAATCGACAACTGACCCCAGTAGGGTTCGAGGTTTTTGCGGCGACTTTTGAACTCGCCTTGCCAGCTGTTGCTATTGGCCAGCGCCGAGGGCGCGTCGAACAACAGTTCGCTGAGGTTTTCCAGCGCCGGCAGTTCCGACAGCCGTTGGCCGTGGACTTCTTCGGTGGTGTATTGAGTGATCGCCGTGAAGCTCGGGTTGACGTATTCCACCACGCCATCGCAATTGACCAGCAAAAAGGCGTTGGCGCTTTGCTCTACCGCACGCTGGAACAGGTGCAGGGCGCTGGTGGCGGTGCGGCGGTTATGGTTGTTGATGACCTGAGCGAACTGATCCGCCAGTTCGCCGGCGAAAGCAATTTCGTCCGATTGCCAGGCGCGGGTCGTACCGGTCTGCTCCAGGCAGAGTACGCCGACCACTTGGCCGTCGACGCGGATGCTGGCGTCGAGCATGGCGTTCACATCGCGCGGGCGCAGGTGTTCGGCAATTTCCCGGGTACGCGGGTCGCGCATGGCGTTATGAGCGTCGATGGCGCGGCCGGTGTGCAAGGCTTCCAGGTAATCAGGGAAGTGACTGACGTCGATCGGCTTCGGCAGAAGGTACTTCTGGCTGGCGCGGTGATAGGCCGAAATCGGCACCAGCTGTGAACCTTCGAGGTTCCACAGGCTGGCGCAGTCGATTTCGTAAATGTCACAGGCACTGCGCGTGATCAGCTCGGCGGCTTCTTGCAGGGAGTTGTTGCTGCGGTAGCGCTGACGGGTCAGCAGCAGGATCAAATCTTGCTGGGCGCGCACCCGGTCCAGGTGCTGGAGCTGTTCCTGCTGAGCGAGTTGATTGAGCGCCAGGGCGATTTGCAGGCGAGAGTTCTGGGTTTCCAGGTCCAGGGCCGGCAGCAGTTGCTTGCCCTCGAAAAGGCTGTCGACCACCAGCAGGTAACCACGCAGCAGGTGTCGATTGTGTTGCTTGTAGGCTTCGCCCAATTCCAGCAGGTTCAAGGCGCCTGCGGCGGTGTGCAAGGTGTAGCGGATCTGGTAATTCGAACTTTCGGTGAGCTGCTGCTGGACCTCGTCATGCAGCTGATAGCGCGCTTCAGGTTCCATCAGGCTGGCGTAAGGTGAGTCGACCAGAGCACAGAGGTCCACCGCCGGCAGGCCGAACTGTCGTTCGCAATTGGGATCGAGAAACAGCAGTGCCCAGCTTGGTTCATTCAGCCGTTCGAAACGCAGCATGCCGAGCCGCGAGGGCACAGGCAACTGCGTCACTACCTCGGCCACCATACGGCTGGCGGCATCGGGTTGGCTTTTCATTGATGGAAACTCGCTTCGAATATGCTGATCGCCCGGGCTCTCGCCCTCTTTACTGTTGTCTGCGGCAAGGTTGCATCATTGCAACACTGACTGACAAGAGACATGAAGGCCAAGTGCTATAAGAATATGTCGGCCAGGACGGAGATTTCTTCAGCAAGAGGTCGAAAACTAATGCATTTGGCCTTCATGGGCTTAGCGCAACGTGATACTCGCCGACTCTAAAAGCTTGCCGTCCCGGTCGTGATAGTTGACCTGAACCTTCTCCTGATCAACAACCAGATGGGCAAAGTTGTCCTCGCTGACCACCTCGCTAGTCAGTTCATGCCGATAGTCGCCCGCGACCGTTTGCGCCAGTGGCTGATCGAGAATGAAAGTGGATGCCTTGGCATACGGCAGCAGTTTGCTGTTGCACAGCGGTGACGACACGATGGTGTGCACTTCGAAGTCCGGGTCCTCGCTGTGGGTCAGGCGACTGGTCAGGGAGCCGTGGACATCGCCAGAAATGAAGAAGACGTTCTTGATGCGGTGTGTACGAATCGTCTCCAGCAGCCGTAGTCGTTGTTCCGGGAAGGCTTTCCAGGCGTCATCGCCCTGAGATTTACGGTCGGGATAGAACATCACACTGGTGACCACGAATTTGACCCTGGCCGGGCTGTGGATCAGCCATTTGCACAAAGCCTGTTCCTGCTCTGTGTCGAGAATGCGTCGATCATCGGCCGACAGGTTGCGGCGGGTTCGGCTGTCGGTGACAAACCATTCGATATCGCCTTCGGCGAACTGATACCAATACTGTTCCAGTTTTCTATTTATTTGCCCGTCGGAAAGAAGTTCATGTGCCGGGCTATGGCTGGCTTGATACACCTCATACGCTGCTATGGCGTTTTTGTATAAGTAGGCGTCGGCCTTACTCTTGTTGGCAGGCCAGTTGTCTTCAATTTCATGATCGTCGAGGATCATGTAAGTCGGCACGCTGGACATTAATTTTGCAATATTGGGTTGTGAAAAAGCGGCGCGGTACTTACTGAGTATTTCCTCGTATTCCCGGTCGGGAGCAATAACGTTCAAGTCATCGACGTAGATTTGATCGCCGGTCATCAACATGGCGCTGATAGGTGGTTCAGCCTGCTGCGCCAGATTCGTGATCGAAGCGAAGATTCGATCCCCCAGATGCGGCGCAGACGGGATACCAGCGGTCATGCGCAGGTAACGGCATGAACCGACGATATAGGCCCGTGGAATCGTGCCTTTGCTGGACTGCGTGCGAAACCGGTAGATATCCCGCGGCCATTGCAACGGCAACTCCTGAACCGTTTCCACGGTATGCACCGGGCTCATGGGGCTGAACCATCCCGCTTGGTATTCGTACTCGGTATCGGTGGCTAGATCGTTGAGGGCGATGACATCGGACATATCACGCAAGATCGTTAACTTTGCAAACACACCTTGGGACCAGCGCTCTTCGCCGAGCCGTCGATAACGAATGCCTGCAAATACCAGCGCAGTGTTTTGAAGTTTGCCGCGCAGGAAGATACGTGTGTGGTTAGTTGTGGTGTGGCCAATAATAGGGCCGACAGTCGGTTTGAGCATGTTCGAATCCGTTCGAGATAATGCTAACTAAGCAATAGAGGTTTGTGGAGGGTCTAGCAATAATTAGTTGAACTAAGCTTAGTTATTGGTTCGCAAAAAATATCGAGCAGAAGTGGACTGGAGTTGTGGGCGACGTAAGACGCGAATGTAGGAAAGGGGTGCGGCGTGGCTTTCTTCCAGGCAAAAAAAAGCCCCGCCAAACTGGCGGGGTTGAGGTACGAGCGTGGCGCTCGGAAAACGTGGAACGCAACAGGCCCTCCGGTGAAGGAGGGCCGGCCGGTGTTACAGCAGGATGGTGCGGATGTCCGCCAGCAGGTCGCTCAGACGCTTGGTGAAGCGCGCAGCAGCGGCGCCGTTGATCACACGGTGATCGTAGGACAGCGACAGTGGCAGCATCAGTTTCGGCTGGAAGGCTTTGCCGTCCCAGACTGGCTGGATGGTTGCCTTGGAAACACCGAGGATCGCCACTTCCGGCGCGTTGACGATCGGCGTGAAGCCGGTGCCGCCAATGTGGCCGAGGCTGGAAATGGTGAAGCAGGCGCCTTGCATGTCGTCAGCGGTGAGCTTTTTGTCGCGGGCTTTGGCGGCCAGTACGGCGGCTTCGGCTGCCAGTTGCAACAGGCTCTTCTGGTCGACGTTCTTGATGACCGGTACCAGCAGGCCTTCAGGGGTGTCGACCGCGAAGCCGATGTTCACGTACTTCTTGCGGATGATCGCTTTGCCGCTCGGTGCCAGCGAACTGTTGAAGTCCGGCAGTTCCTTGAGCAGGTGCGCGCACGACTTGAGCAGCAGCGGCAGGATGGTCAGCTTGACGCCAGCCTTCTCTGCAACGGCTTTCTGAGCGATACGGAACGCTTCCAGGTCGGTGATATCAGCCGAATCGAACTGAGTCACGTGTGGAATGTTCAGCCAGCTGCGATGCAGGCTCGACGCGCCGATTTGCATCAGGCGGGTCATCGGCACTTCTTCGGTTTCACCGAAGCGGCTGAAGTCCACGACCGGAATCGGCGGGATGCCCGCGCCGCCGGTTGCGCCGCCAGCGGCCGGTGCTTCCTTGGCCTTCTGCATCATGGCTTTGACGTAAACCTGCACGTCTTCTTTCAGCACACGACCGTGCGGGCCGCTTGAGCTGACCGCGCTCAGCTCGACGCCGAACTCACGAGCCAGTTGGCGCACCGCAGGACCTGCGTGAACCTTGGCGCCCGGTTTGGCGGGTGCAGCAGCCGGTGCGGACGGTGCCGGGGCAGCGGCCGCAGGAGCAGCTTCAGCCTTGGCAGCTGGCGCGGGAGCGGCGGCCGGAGCCGGGGCTGCAGCAGGCGCGACGCCTTTGACTTTCAACTTCAGGATCAGGTCGCCAGTACCGACTTCGTCATCCAGCTTGATGGAAACGCTTTCCACCACGCCAGCGGCAGGCGATGGAATTTCCATGCTCGCCTTGTCGGATTCCAGGGTAATCAGCGACTGGTCGGCTTCAACGGTGTCGCCGGCCTTGACCAGCACTTCGATGATCTTGGCCTTGCCGGCCGAGCCGATGTCCGGGACGTGAATGTCCTGAACGCTGTCAGCGACCGGTGACGCCTGTGCCGCAGCGGCAGGCGCTGGAGCAGCGGCGGCCGGAGCAGCCGCCTGAGCTGGCGCAGCCGCAGCCGGTGCCGCAGCACCTGCCACTTTCAGCGCCAAAATCAGGTCGCCGGTACCGACTTCGTCGTTGAGCTTGACGCTGATGCTTTCGACCACGCCAGCGGCGGGCGAAGGGATTTCCATGCTGGCCTTGTCGGATTCCAGGGTGATCAGCGACTGATCAGCCTCGACGGTGTCGCCGACCTTGACCTGGATCTCGATGATCTGGGCCTTGCCCGACGAACCGATGTCCGGCACGTGCACTTGTTGAGTGGTTGCAGCAGCAGGCGCGGCAGCAGGAGCAGCCGGCGCCGGGGCAGCAGCGGGTTTTGCTTCAGCTTTTGGCGCCGGCGCAGCGGCAGCCGCAGGGGGCGGTGCAGAGGCCGGGGCAGCGGCACCTTCGACTTCCAGCTCGAGCAATTCGTCGCCTTCTTTCAGGCGATCGCCCAGCTTCACTTTAATGCTTTTGACGATGCCGGCCTTGGGAGCAGGGATTTCCATGCTCGCCTTGTCCGACTCAAGCGTCAGAATGCTCTGGTCGGCTTCGATACGGTCGCCGACCTTCACAAATAGTTCGATTACTTCACCTTCACCGCTGCCGATGTCAGGTACGCGAATGAGTTCGCTCACAGAGTGTCTCCTCAGCAGTCCAGTGGGTTGCGTTTTTCCGGGTTGATCCCGAACTTGGCGATGGCTTCAGACACCACCTTAGGTTCGATATCACCACGGTCAGCCAAGGCTTCCAGGGCTGCCAACACCACGAAATGACGGTCGACTTCGAAGAAGTGACGCAGCTTCTTGCGGCTGTCACTGCGGCCGAAACCGTCGGTGCCCAGGACTTTGAATTCCTTGGACGGGACCCACTGACGAATTTGCTCAGCGAACAGCTTCATGTAGTCGGTAGAGGCGATGACCGGACCCTGACGGCCGTTCAGGCACTCTTCGACATAACTCAATTTAGGCTTCTGGCCCGGGTGCAGACGGTTGCTGCGCTCTACGGCCAGGCCGTCGCGACGCAGTTCGTTGAAGCTGGTAACGCTCCAGACATCAGCGCCGACGTTGAACTGTTCACGCAGGATCTTCGCCGCTTCGCGCACTTCACGCAGGATGGTGCCGGAGCCCATCAGCTGAACGTGATGCGCCGCTTCGCGGGTGTCTTCCTCGAGCAGGTACATGCCCTTGATGATGCCTTCCTCGACACCGGCCGGCATGGCTGGCTGCTGGTAGGACTCGTTCATCACGGTGATGTAGTAGAAAACGTCCTGCTGCTCTTCGGTCATCTTCTTCATGCCGTCCTGAATGATCACCGCCAGCTCGTAGCCGTAGGTTGGATCAAAGGTGCGGCAGTTCGGGATGGTGCCAGCCAGGATGTGGCTGTGACCGTCTTCGTGTTGCAGGCCTTCGCCGTTCAGCGTGGTCCGGCCGGCGGTGCCGCCGATCAGGAAGCCACGGGTACGGCTGTCGCCAGCGGCCCAGGCGAGGTCGCCGATACGCTGGAAGCCGAACATCGAGTAGAAGATGTAGAACGGCAGCATTGGCTGGTTGTGGCTGGAGTACGAAGTACCGGCAGCGATGAAGGAGCTCATGGCGCCCGCTTCGTTGATGCCTTCTTCGAGAATCTGGCCCTTCTTGTCTTCGCGGTAGAACATCACCTGGTCTTTATCGACTGGCTCGTAGAGCTGGCCAACGGACGAGTAGATGCCCAACTGACGGAACATGCCTTCCATACCAAAGGTACGGGCTTCGTCCGGGATGATCGGGACGATGCGTTGGCCGATTTCCTTGTCCTTGACCAACTGCGCCAGGATGCGCACGAACGCCATGGTGGTGGAGATTTCACGGTCGCCCGAACCATCCAGGATCGCCTTGAGGGTATCCAGTGGCGGGGTCGGAATGTCGAAGCTTTTGGCGCGACGCTGTGGTACGAAACCGCCCAGTGCAGTGCGACGTTCGCTCAGGTAACGGGCTTCGGCGCTGCCTACTTCGGGTTTGAAGAACGGCAGGTTTTCCAGCTCGGAGTCTTTAACCGGAATGTCGAAACGATCGCGGAACAACTTCAGGCTTTCAACATCAACTTTCTTGGTGTTGTGCGCCGTGTTCTTCGCTTCGCCGGCACCGGTACCATAACCTTTGATGGTCTTGGCCAGGATGACGGTGGGTTGTTCTTTGTGGTTGACCGCTTCGTGGTACGCCGCGTAGACCTTGTACGGGTCGTGGCCGCCACGGTTGAGTTTCCAGATCTCGTCGTCGGACAAATCTGCAACCATCGCCTTGAGTTCTGGCGTGTTGAAAAAGTGTTCACGAACGAACGCGCCGTCTTTGGCTTTGTAGTTCTGGTACTCGCCGTCGATGACTTCGTCCATGCGGCGTTGCAGGATACCGTCGACGTCTTTGGCCAACAGTGGGTCCCAGAAACGGCCCCAGATGACTTTGGTCACGTTCCACTGAGCACCGCGGAACACGCCTTCGAGTTCCTGGATGATCTTGCCGTTGCCGCGAACCGGGCCATCAAGGCGCTGCAGGTTGCAGTTAATAACGAAGATCAGGTTGTCGAGCTTCTCGCGGCCAGCCAACGAGATGGCGCCCAGGGATTCCGGCTCGTCGCACTCGCCGTCGCCCAGGAAACACCAGACTTTTTGCTTGCCTTCAGGGATGAAGCCACGGGCTTCCAGGTACTTCATGAAGCGTGCCTGGTAGATCGCCTGGATCGGGCCCAGACCCATGGATACGGTCGGGAACTGCCAGAAATCAGGCATCAGCCACGGGTGCGGATAGGACGACAAGCCCTGGCCGTCGACTTCCTGGCGGAAGTTGTTCATCTGGTCTTCGGTGATACGGCCTTCCATGAACGCACGGGCGTAAACGCCTGGCGAGGTGTGACCCTGGAAGTAGATCAGGTCGCCGCCGTGTTCGTCGGTCGGGGCCTGGAAGAAATAGTTGAAGCCGATGTCGTACAGCGTGGCACTGGAGGCGAAGCTGGAGATGTGACCGCCCAGGTCAGAATCTTTCAGGTTCGTACGCATCACCATGGCCATCGCGTTCCAGCGTACCAACGAGCGAATGCGGCGTTCCATGAACAGGTCGCCAGGCATGCGTGCTTCGTGGGTAACGGGGATCGTGTTGCGGTACGGCGTGGTGATGGCGTAAGGCAATTGCGAACCGCTGCGGGTTGCGAGTTCACCCATACGGGTCATCAAATAGTGAGCGCGGTCTTCGCCTTCTTTGTCGAGAACCGATTCCAGGGCGTCCAGCCATTCCTGGGTTTCGACGGGATCGAGGTCTTGCATGGCTTGCTCCAGGGCGGAAAGGCTTCCAGAATCGGTTGCCTGAGTTTGCGACTGGCCTTGTGGGCAGACGATATAAATTCTTGGATTGCCGAGAGGTTGTTCCGGCGGCGTGTAGTTTTACTACAAATCATCGGGCATTTCAGCCTTTCGAATGTATATACGAGTAGTAAAACTACAGATGAGCGGCTTGTGGCCTCCAGCTGCGTTGTGAGAATAATCGTTAAGGTTGGTCTTTAGCCAACCAAAAAAGGTGAAAGCTTGATGCTGTCTGCCAAAAATAAAGAAATTACAGCTATTTCTAACCTTTGTTCGACAGTCGATCACGTAGTGCATTCTGGCGAATCACTACATGCAGCCCTCTACACGCCGATCAAGGATAGACCATGAGCCTCCCTTCGCTTGCCGAACTGCCCGGCATTCTCCTGCCGTTTGTCACCCGCGCCGAGCAGTCGTTCCGTACGGCCGTCGCCGGGCTGGACGACGATCATGGTCTATCTGGCTGGACGCCTGAACGCTGGGCGCAATTTGCCCGTGTCACCGCTGCCAGCGATTTCGTGATCGAGCAGAGCGCGCGTGATCCGTTGATGTTGCTGGAACTGGTGCAGTCCGGTGAGCTGGATCGCAGTTTTGTCCCCGGTGAGCTGTGCGCACAGATTGCGACAGCGGTAAATGAAGCGGAAACCGAAGATGGGCTGGGTCGCGCCCTGCGTCGTCAACGTACCCGCCATCAAGTGCGGATCATTTGGCGTGACCTGACTCGTCAGTGCGATCTGATCCAGACCTGTCGCGACCTCTCGGACATGGCCGATGCCAGCATCGATCAGGCCTATCAGTGGTTGTACTCGCGGCATTGCCAGCAGTTCGGCGTGCCGACCGGTCGGCGCAGCGGCGAGCCGCAGCAAATGGTCATCCTCGGCATGGGCAAGCTCGGCGCAGTGGAGCTCAACCTGTCGTCGGACATCGACCTGATCTTCGCCTATCCCGAGGGCGGCGAAACCGTTGGCGTGAAACGCTCGCTGGATAATCAGGAATTTTTTATTCGTCTCGGTCAGCGCCTGATCAAGGCGTTGGACCCGATGACCGTCGACGGTTTTGTATTTCGCGTCGACATGCGCCTGCGGCCTTACGGTTCGGCCGGCGCGTTGGTGTTGAGCTTCAACGCGCTGGAGCAGTATTACCAGGATCAGGGCCGCGACTGGGAACGCTACGCGATGATCAAGTCGCGGGTGGTGGCCGGCGATCAAGTGGCCGGCGCGCAATTGCAAGACATGCTGCGGCCGTTCGTTTACCGGCGCTACCTCGACTTCTCGGCGATCGAAGCGCTGCGCACCATGAAGCAGCTGATTCAGCAGGAAGTCCGGCGCAAGGGCATGGCCGACAACATCAAGCTCGGCTCCGGTGGCATTCGTGAAGTCGAGTTTATCGCCCAGGCGTTTCAGCTGATTCACGGCGGTCGCGACCTGAGCCTGCAGCAACGTCCTCTATTAAAAGTACTGAGCACGCTGGAAGGTCAGGGCTATCTGCCGCCGGCGGTGATCAGCGAGCTGCGCGAAGGTTACGAATTCCTGCGTTACACCGAACACGCGATCCAGGCGATTGCCGACCGTCAGACCCAAATGCTGCCGGACGGTGCGCAGGATCAGGCGCGTATTGCCTTTATGTTGGGTTTCGCCGATTGGGCCGCTTTCCACGAACAGCTCATGTATTGGCGCGGCCGTGTGGCGTGGCACTTCGGCCAAGTGATCGCCGATCCTGACGAAGAGCAAGGCACCGAGAGCGAAGTGGTGGTCGGCGGTGAATGGCTGCCGCTGTGGGAAGAGGCTCAGGATGAAGAGGCTGCATGTCGCCAGTTGGAGGAGGGCGGTTTCGCCGATGCCAGCAAAGCGCTGAAAGCGTTGGCCGGCTTGCGCGGCAGTCCGCAATTGCGAGCGATGCAGCGTCTGGGGCGTGAACGCCTCGATGCGTTTATTCCACGATTGCTGGCTCAGGCTGTGGAGCACGCCAATCCGGATCTGGTGTTGGAACGGGTGTTGCCACTGGTGGAAGCCGTGGCCCGCCGTTCCGCGTATCTGGTGTTGCTGACCGAGAACCCCGGCGCGCTGCGACGCTTGTTGACCCTGTGCGCCGCGAGCCCGTGGATCGCCGAACAGATCACCCGCTTCCCGTTGCTGCTCGACGAATTGCTCAATGAAGGTCGGCTGTTCAAGCCACCGCTGGCGCCGGAACTGGCCGCCGAGTTGCGCGAGCGTTTGACGCGGATTCCCGAAGACGACCTCGAACAACAGATGGAAGCCCTGCGGCATTTCAAACTGGCGCACCGCTTGCGGGTCGCCGCTTCGGAAATCGCCGGCAGCCTGCCGTTGATGAAAGTCAGTGATTATCTGACCTGGCTCGCCGAAGCGATTCTCGAACAAGTGCTGGCCCTGGCCTGGCGCCAGACCGTGACCAAATATGGCACGCCGCTGCGTACCGACGGCACTTTGTGCGATCCCGGCTTCATCATTGTCGGTTACGGGAAAGTCGGCGGTCTGGAACTGGGGCATGGTTCGGACCTGGACCTGGTGTTCATCCACGATGGCGATCCGCAGGCAGAAACCGACGGCCCGAAGCCTATCGACGGCGCGCAATTCTTCACCCGGCTGGGGCAGCGGATCATTCACTTGCTGACGGCGCAAACCAACTCCGGTCAGCTGTATGAAGTTGACATGCGCCTGCGGCCGTCCGGTGCGTCGGGGTTGCTGGTGAGCTCGCTCGGGGCGTTTGCCCGGTATCAGGAAAACGAAGCCTGGACCTGGGAGCATCAGGCGCTGGTGCGGGCTCGGGTGCTGGTGGGCAGTGCGGACGTTGGTATGGCGTTCGAGAAAGTCCGTGCGGCGGTATTGGGCAAGTCGCGCGACCTTGCGACCTTGCGCCAGGAGGTCAGTGAGATGCGCGCCAAAATGCGCGATAACCTTGGCAGCAAGAGCACCGCGGCCGGCACCGCGGCAAATGCCTTCGAGGCCACGGCGCCGTTCGATCTCAAGCAGGACGCCGGAGGTATCGTCGATATTGAATTTATGGTGCAATACGCGGCCCTGGCGTGGTCCGAAACGCATCCGCCATTGGTGCGCTGGACTGACAATATTCGCATTCTGGAAGGGCTGGAGGAGGAAGGGCTGATGCCTGTCGAAGACGCCAGCCTGCTGCGCGAGGCCTATAAGGCCTACCGCTCAGCCGCTCACCGGCAGGCCTTGCAGAAGGACGCCGGAGTGATACCGGGCGACCAGTTCGTGGACGAACGGCGGCAAGTAGTGCGGATCTGGCGTGAGCTGGGGCTAAGCTGACGTTGACTGTCACAGATGTGCATTAAATTGATCCGACGAGCCCCAACCGGCTCGTCCAAATGACCTGGCAGCCAAGGCTGCAGGTGCTGGATTCTCGAGGCGGGGAGGCGTATGCCTCCCCGGTTCGTTTTTGGAAACCACATGAAAATTCTGATCGTTGGGCCCAGTTGGGTCGGTGACATGGTGATGGCGCAGACACTGTTTCAGTGTCTCAAGCAGCGCCACCCGCAATGCGAAATCGACGTGCTGGCCCCCGAGTGGAGCCGGCCGATTCTTGAGCGCATGCCCGAAGTCCGCCAGGCCTTGAGCTTTCCGCTCGGTCACGGTGTTTTGGAGCTGGCGACGCGTCGGCGTATCGGCAAATCGCTGGTCGGCCAGTACGACCAAGCGATCCTGCTGCCCAATTCCCTGAAGTCGGCCTTGGTGCCGTTCTTCGCCGGCATCCCGAAACGCACCGGCTGGCGTGGCGAATTTCGCTACGGCCTGCTCAATGACGTGCGCACGCTGGATAAAGAACGTTATCCGCTAATGATCGAGCGCTTCATCGCCCTGGCCTATGAGTCCGGTGCGGATCTGCCGAAACCTTATCCACGCCCGAGCCTGCAGATCGATCCGGTCACTCGCGAAGCGGCAATGGCCAAGTTTGGCCTGGCCCTCGACCGCCCGGTGTTGGCGCTGTGCCCCGGTGCCGAGTTTGGCGAGTCCAAGCGCTGGCCGTCCGAGCACTACGCCAAAGTGGCCGAAGCGAAGATCCGCGAAGGCTGGCAAGTCTGGCTGTTCGGTTCGAAAAACGATCACGCGGTCGGCGAAGACATCCGTTCGCGGCTGATTCCCGGTTTGCGTGAAGAGTCGGTGAATCTCAGCGGAGGCACCTCTCTGGCCGAAGCCATCGACCTGATGTCCTGCGCCGACGCGGTGGTGTCCAACGACTCTGGCCTAATGCACGTCGCCGCTGCGCTGAATCGCCCGCTGGTGGCGGTCTACGGCTCGACGTCGCCGGGTTTCACACCGCCACTGGCCGAGCACGTCGAGATCGTGCGCCTAGGCATCGAATGCAGTCCGTGCTTCGATCGCACGTGCCGCTTCGGTCATTACAACTGCCTGCGCCAGCTCATGCCGCAAGCGGTGAACGAAGCCTTGCAGCGTTTGCAGGGCACTGTGGTCGAGGTCAAATAGTTTGCGCGTTCTGTTGATCAAGACTTCTTCGCTGGGCGACGTGATTCACGCGTTACCAGCGTTGACCGACGCGGCGCGGGCGATTCCCGGCATCACGTTCGACTGGGTGGTGGAAGAAGGCTTTGCCGAAATCCCGACCTGGCACCCGGCCGTGGGCAAGGTGATTCCCGTGGCGATCCGTCGCTGGCGCAAAAACATCTGGCAGACCATCAAGAGTGGTGAGTGGAAGCGCTTCAAGCAAAGCGTTCGCGCCAACCAATACGATCTGGTGATCGATGCCCAGGGCCTGCTGAAAAGTGCGTTGCTGACCCGATATGCGAAAGCCCCGGTGGCCGGGCTGGATAAAAATTCGGCCCGTGAGCCGATTGCCGCACGCTTTTATTCCCGGCGTCTGGCCGTGGCCCGTGGGCAGCACGCGGTGGAGCGGGTGCGTCAGCTGTTCGCCGTGGCGTTGGGGTACGACCTGCCCAAAGGCTTGGGCGATTACGGCCTGAACGTCGAACGACTGGTGGAATTGCCGCGCAAGAATGCTTACGTGGTGTTCCTGCACGGCACCACGTGGGACACCAAACACTGGCCTGAAGCCTATTGGCGCGAGTTGGCCGAGCGCGTCGGCTATCTCGGTGTCGGGGTGAAGCTTGCGTGGGGCAACCCGATCGAAAAAGCCCGAGCCGAACGCATCGCCAAAGACATGAAGCACGTCGAAGTGCTGCCCAGGCTGAACCTGGCCGGTGTCGGCAAGGTGCTGGCCGGCGCGCAGGCCTGCGTGGCGGTGGACACCGGTCTCGGTCATCTGGCCGCCGCACTGGACGTGCCGACGCTGTCGCTGTTTGGCCCGACCAACCCGGGCCTGACTGGCGCCTACGGTAAGTCGCAGATTCACATGGCCAGCGACTTCCCTTGCGCCCCATGCCTGCAAAAGAAATGCACCTATCAACCGACGGCCCAAGATGCCCGTCAGTTTGACCTGAAACGCGAGTGGCCCCTGTGCTTCACGCGTCTGAATCCCGAGCGTGTCGCGACCCGACTGAGCACGTTGTTACTGGCTGAGGAGCTGCGCTGATGCAATTGGCATTTGTCCTGTACAAGTACTTTCCCTTTGGCGGCTTGCAGCGCGATTTCATGCGCATTGCCCTTGAGTGCCAGCAGCGCGGCCACCAGATTCGGGTCTACACGCTGATTTGGGAAGGCGACATTCCACCCGGCTTCGAAGTGTTGGTGGCGCCGGTCAAAGCGTTCTTCAATCATCGACGCAACGAGAAGCTGAGCGAATGGATGGAGGCGGATCTGGCCAAGCGTCCGGTGGATCGTTTGATCGGCTTCAACAAGATGCCGGGGCTGGACGTGTACTACGCCGCTGACGGTTGCTTCGAAGACAAGGCGCAAAACCTGCGTAACTCGCTGTACCGTCGCTGGGGTCGCTACCGGCACTTCGCGGAGTACGAGCGCGCCGTGTTTGCCACGGATGCCAAGACCGAAGTGCTGATGATTTCCGAAGTCCAGCAGCCGCTGTTCATCAAGCATTACGACACGCCGCTTGAACGCTTCCATTTGCTGCCGCCGGGCATCTCTCAAGACCGTCGCGCGCCGGCCAATGCCGCCGAGATCCGTGCTGAATTTCGCCGTGAATTCAACCTGAAAGACGATGACCTGCTGCTGGTGCAAATTGGCTCAGGGTTCAAGACCAAGGGTGTGGATCGCAGCCTCAAGGCGCTGGCCGCATTGCCCGCCGATCTGAAGAAACGCACCCGGCTGTTTGTAATTGGCCAGGACGACCCCAAATTATTCCAGATGCAGAGCGCCACATTGGGGCTCGGCGATAACGTGACGTTCCTCAAGGGTCGCAGCGACATCCCGCGTTTTCTGCTCGGCGCCGATCTGTTGATCCACCCGGCGTACAACGAAAACACCGGGACCGTGTTGCTCGAAGCCCTGGTGGCCGGCCTGCCGGTGCTGGTGAGCGCGGTCTGTGGTTACGCCCATTACATCGCTGAGGCCGACGCCGGTCTGGTGCTGGACGAACCTTTCGATCAGGCGCAACTGACTCAGTACCTGACCGGCATGTTGAACGACGCTCAAGCACGGGCGGCCTGGAGCCGCAACGGTCTGGCCTTCGCCGAGACGGCCGACCTCTATAGCATGCCGCAGCACGCGGCCGATGTGATTCTGGCGGAGCACGCTTAATGAAGTTGATGCTGGCTGAACCGTTCAAGAGCCTTTGGGCCGGACGCGACCCGTTCGCCGAAGTCGAGGGTCTTCAGGGCGAGGTATACCGCGAACTTGAAGCGCGCCGTACCCTGCGGACCGAAGTCAATGGCAATGGCTTTTTCGTGAAGATCCACCGTGGCATTGGCTGGGGCGAGATCTTCAAGAACCTGCTCACCGCCAAGCTGCCGGTGCTCGGTGCGGGCCAGGAATGGAAGGCCATTGCGCGCCTGCAAGAAGTCGGCGTGCCGACCATGACCGCCGTGGCTTACGGCGAGAAGGGCAGCAACCCGGCAGACCAGCATTCGTTCATCGTCACCGAAGAGCTGGCGCCCACGGTCAGCCTCGAAGACTTCAGCATCGACTGGGTCAAGCAGCCGCCCGAGCCAACACTCAAGCGTGCGCTGATTGCCGAGGTTGCGCGCATGACCGGCATGATGCATCGCGCCGGAGTCAACCATCGC
The DNA here is from genome assembly GCF_054898005.1 of Pseudomonas sp. HLT2-19-2. NCBI lineage: Bacteria > Pseudomonadati > Pseudomonadota > Gammaproteobacteria > Pseudomonadales > Pseudomonadaceae > Pseudomonas > Pseudomonas sp. HLT2-19-2. The sequence goes on from NZ_CM142712.1 coordinate 778,864, forward strand.
GACTGCTACATCTGCCACTTTCTGCTGCACACCGACAAACCGGTGACGGCCGACGATTTCAAACTCTCGGTGATCGACCTGCACCGCGCCCATACCCGTCCGACGATCACTCAGCGCTGGCGCAACAAGGACCTGGCAGCGCTGTACTTTTCGGCCCTGGACATTGGCCTGACCCGGCGCGATAAACTGCGCTTCCTCAAGGGTTATTTCCAGCAGCCCCTGCGTCAGATCCTGGGCGAAGAAGCCGGGTTGCTTGCCTGGCTGGAAGGCAAGGCCAACAAACTCTACGACCGTAAACAGCGATACGGGGATGCGCTCTGATGGCGGGTTGGAAACTGGAACCTGCGTACAGCGATCTGGCAGAGGATTTCGGCAGTCTTGAGGCTGTGTTTGCGCTTCAGGGCGAGCGCCTGACCCGCGACCTGTTATCCGAGGTCATTCGCGTCCAGCGCAATGGCGTCAACTATTACGTCAAACGCTACGTGGGTGCCGGCAAAGGTCTGCGCCGTTACCTGGGCAAGCCCCGGGTGAAAGCCGAGTGGCAGAACCTCAAGCGCTTCGCCAAGTGGGGCATTCCCACTGCCGAGGTGGTGGCCTGGGGGCTGGAGCGTCGCGGCGCGGCCTACGATCGTGGGGCGATGATCACCCGTGAGCTGCCGCATACCGAAGACTTGTCGGCCCTGGCCGAGCGGCATGATCCAAAGCTGGCGGACCGCGCCTGGGTCGACAACGTCAGCCGGCAGCTGGCGGGTTATACCCGGACCCTGCACGACCATCGTTTCACCCATAACGATTTGAAGTGGCGCAACTTGCTGATTGACGATGAGCCCCGGCTGTTTTTGATCGACTGCCCTAATGGTGATTTCTGGCGCGGCTTCTGGCTCAAGTACCGGATCACCAAAGACCTGGCGTGTCTGGACAAGGTCGCCAAGTATCACTTGTCGGCCACCCAGCGCCTGCGCTTTTACCTGCAATACTGCCAGCGTGATCGGCTGAATGCCGCCGACAAAAAACGGATCCGGCACGTGGTGAGATTTTTCGAGGGGCGCGAATGACTGATTTTTTTACTGCTGAAGACCGTGCCCTGCTTGAGCGTCACGGCCTCGGCACCTTCGACGCACTCTGGACCAAGGAGCTCGACGCTGTGGACGAACCCAACACCGCTCGCGGTGGCTGGAGCAGCGTGTTTCGGCTGGATCTGGAAGGTCATGGCTACTACCTCAAACGCCAGAGCAACTACCAGACGCGCACGTTGCATGCGCCCTTTGGCGAGCCGAGCTTTGCCCGTGAATTTCGCAATATCAGTCGCTATGAGCGATTCGGAATTCCAGCGTTGAAAGCGGCGTTCTTTGGTGAGCGCAAGGTCGACGGCGAGGTTCGGGCGATTCTGCTGACCCGTGCCCTGGACGGTTGGGATGACCTGGATTCGCTGTTGCAGCGCTGGTCGGACCTGAGTTCGGCGCAGCATTCGGCGATTATGAAGGCCTGTGGTCAACTGGCTCGGTGCCTGCACGGCGCGCGTCAGGTTCACGGTTGCTTCTACCCCAAACACATTTTTCTCCAGGCCACCGGCGACGGTTATCAGGCCCAGCTGATCGACCTTGAAAAGACCCGGCCGTTGCTGTTTGGTCAGCGTGACCGGGCGAAAGACCTGGAGCCGTTGCTGCGTAGGGCGCCTCAGTGGAATGAAGCGCAGTTGCGCGAGCTGCTGGCTGCCTATCTGGATCAATCACAGGACAGCTCGTTGATCGACAGCTGGCTGGCGCGACTGACCGCGCGGCGCACTCACAAGGAGACGCGCTGATGCGTTTGTCCGAGCTGAAAAACGCTGGCCGCAGCCCGAGCCTGCCACTGAACATTTCACTGGCCGATGCCGCCGGCCCTGCCGAGTTGCAGTTGCTGAGTCTGTTGCGGGTGTTGCCGGGGCAGCGTTATGTCGGTGCCGGTGTCTGGCGTGGGCGACCGGTGCTGGCCAAGTTGTTGGTCGGCAGCAAAGCGGCGCGGCATTTTCAGCGTGAGCTGAACGGGGTGCGTCTGCTCGCTGCCCAAGGGCTGACGACGCCGCAGCTGTTGGCCGACGGCCTGAAAGATGGCGAGGGCGGTTGGTTATTGTTTGATTTCCTCGAAGGCGCCGAGAGCCTAGGGGATGCCTGGGGGCAGGTCGAACACTTGCCGATGCTGGCGGATGAGCAATCGGCAGTATTGGCCGATGCGCTGGGTGCAATTGGTCAATTGCACCGCAAGGGCCTGTGGCAGGAAGACCTGCACCTGGACAACCTGCTGCGCCAGGGCGGCCGGCTGTATTTGATCGACGGTGCCGGGATCTGTACCGAAACGCCTGGCCGGCCGCTGTCTCGACAGAAAGTCCTGGAGAATCTCGGGGTGTTTTTCGCCCAGTTGCCCAAGACGCTGGAACCGTATACCGAAGAATTGCTGGTGTATTACCTGCTGAGCAACGGCGAGCATGCCTTGCCCCTGGAAGCGTTGCAGAAACAGATCAGCAAGGTCCGCAGCTGGCGCCTCAAAGACTTTTTGATCAAGGTCGGCCGCGAATGCACGCTGTTCAGTGTCCAGCGCGGAGCGTTCGGCTTACGAGCAATTCGCCGCGAGGAAGAGGCGGCGATGCTGCCGGTGCTGGAGCAGGCCGATGCGTTGCTCGATCAGAGCCATCTGTACAAGACCGGCGGCGCGGCGAGCGTCGGCAAGGTCGAGGTGGCCGGCCGTACGCTGGTGATCAAGCGCTACAACATCAAAGGTTTTGCCCATTGGCTCAAACGCTTCTGGCGCCCGAGCCGTGCCTGGCATTCCTGGCGCGAAGGCAATCGCCTGGCGTTTCTCGGCATCGCCACGCCCAAACCGTTGGCGTTGCTGGAGAAGCGTTTTCTCTGGTTGCGCAGTCGGGCTTATCTGGTGACCGAGTATTTGCCAGGGCCGGATATCATCGAGCGGTTTGCACCTTATGTCGAAAGCGGTGAGGCACCGGAAGCCGAGTTGCTGGCGCTGGATCATTTGTTTGCCGAGCTGATTGTTGAGCGGATCAGTCATGGGGATTTCAAAGGGCATAACCTGTTCTGGCAGCAAGATCGCTGGGCGCTGATTGATCTGGATTCGATGTGTCAGCATGCCTCGGTGAACAGCTTCGCCCCGGCCTATGCGCGGGATCGGGCAAGGTTCATGCGTAACTGGCCGCAGAGTAGTGTGCTTTATCAGGTCATTGATCAGCGTCTTCCCAAAGATATCTCTAGCGCTGCTTGAATCTCTTCGTCGGAACGCCTCCCGGATCATCTTCTCGGGGGGCAATATGCGCTGGGTCATTCCCGCCATGTTTACGCTATAATCCCGCCCTTTAGCTGCCACTCGCCCTTTGCGAGGGCACATTAATCTTTGAGGCGCCCTGCGCCTGCATGCAGACTAAAGAGGCTAGACCCCTGTGGCATTGACGATTCTTGGCCTGTCCGGCGCCCTTAGCCATGATGCTTCCGCAGCCTTGTACATCGACGGCAAGCTGGTCGCGGCGGCTGAGGAAGAGCGCTTTGTGCGCGATAAACATGCAAAGAACCGCATGCCTTACGAGTCGGCGAAGTTCTGCCTCGAGCAGGCTGGCATCAAGCCGTCCGACGTTGATGTGGTAGCGATTCCATTCGCGCCGATCAGCCTGTTCGGCAAGGCTCGCTGGCATTACGCCAAGCGTTACTGGTACGCCCCGGACCGCGCGCTCGACGCGATTCTGATGGGTAACCGTCGCTACAAGCGCTATCGCAACAAGATTGTCTGGTGCCTCGAGCAATTGGGTTTCGATCCGAAAAAAATCAAGATCGAACCGGTCGAGCATCACCTGGCCCACGCCTCCAGCGCTTATCACTGCTCCGGTTTCAAAGAGAAAACCGCGATCCTCGGGATCGACGGCAAGGGTGAGTACGCCACGACCTTTTTCGGTTACGGCGAAAATGGCAAGATCCACAAGATCAAGGAATTCTTCGATCCGGACTCCCTCGGCGGCCTGTACGGCGCGATCACCGAGTTCCTCGGTTTCGAGATGCTCGACGGTGAGTTCAAGGTCATGGGCATGGCGCCGTATGGCGATGCCAGCAAATACGATTTCTCGCGTCTGGCTTCGTTCGAGAACGGCGAGCTGGTGATCAACACCGACTACGCCAACGTCATCGGCTTGCGTCGTTATAAAGAGAAAGGCAAAGGCTTCTATTTTTCGCCGAAGCTGATCGAGTGGCTGGGTCCGAAGCGCGAAGGCGACATCGCCGACGAACCATACATCCACTACGCCGCGAGCATGCAAGCGCTGTTCGAAAAGATCTCGCTGCAGATGATCGACCACTACCTGGGCGACGTACTCAAGGAAACCGGCAAACTGGCCTTCGCCGGTGGCTGTGCGTTGAACGTCAAACTGAACCAGAAAATCATCGCTCGCGATGACGTCAAAGAGCTGTTCGTTCAGCCCGCGTCCGGCGATGCCGGCACTGCGGTTGGCGCGGCGGCTTATGTGTCCCACGCCCGTGGTGTGCCGGTCGAGAAGATGGAGCACGTCTACCTCGGCCCGTCCTACACCAACGAAGACGTGCTCGCTGCGTGCGCCCGTCACCCGAGCAAGCCTGAATGGCGCAAGCTCGAGAACATGCCGGAAAACATCGCCAAAATCATGGTCGACGGCAACCCGGTGGCCTGGTTCCAGGGTCGCATGGAGTTCGGTCCGCGCGCCTTGGGTGGTCGTTCGATCATCGGTTGCCCGAGCGCCACCGGTGTGGCTGACCGGATTAACCACCAGATCAAGTTCCGCGAGCGCTGGAGGCCTTTCTGCCCGTCGATGCTCGACACCGTTGCACCGCAGATGATCAAGATTGATCATCCGGCGCCGTTCATGACCTTCACCTTTGAAGTGGCTGAAGAGTGGAAGACCCGGGTGCCGGAAGTCGTCCATGAAGACGGTACGTCGCGGGCCCAGGTGCTCAAGCGCGAATACAACCCGCGCTACTACGACATGATGAAGGCGCTTGAAGTGCTGACCGGTAACGGCGTGTCGCTGAACACCTCGCTCAACCGTCGTGGCGAACCGATGATCTGTTCGCCGACGGATGCCCTGAACATGTTCTTCGGTTCCGATCTACAGTATCTGATCATGGAAGACATCCTGGTGGTCAAAGAGGGTGCGGACAGGTATGCGGTTGACTGAAGTGCTGATCAGCGTTGTTATTCCTGTTTATAACTACGCCGAAACTCTACCGCGTGCGGTGAGCTCGGTCCTGGCGCAGGAGGGTAATGCTCAGACTGAGTTGCTGGTGATCGATGACGGCTCCACCGACGCGACGCCGCAAGTTCTGGAGCAGCTCCTGGCTGAAAATGCCGGGTGCTTTCGAGCCCTGCGTCAACCCAATGGCGGTCTGGCTTCGGTGCGTAATCGCGGGGTCGAGGAGGCTCAGGGGCAATACCTGATCTTCCTCGATGCCGATGATGAGATGGCGCCTGGTGCGCTGGCTGCGTTGACTAAGCACATCTCAAGCAATCCTGACAGCCGTTTGATCATTGGCGGTCACTGGACGGTGCTCGAGGATGGCTGTCGCGTCCAGCACGCCGTAAAACCCTTGCCCGCCACCCCGCGCCAGCGTGTGCGTGGTTACTTGGTAGACAGGACGGTATCGCTGTCCAACGGCGCCTGCGCGATGCATCGCGAAGTGTTTGCGCCGGGCAACTATCCTGAGTACTTACGCAACGTCGAAGATATTCCGGTGTTTGCTCAGGTGCTGGCGCGTTTTCCGTGCAGTGTGCTCGATCAGTCGCTGGCGGTGATCTACAAGCATCGCGACAGCATGCGGAATGACCTCAAGCAAAGCCTGGCGGCGGGCGTGGGGATGGTTGACGAGGTGTTTTCCCCGGTACGCATGCCTCAAGAACTGCAGGACTTGCGCCAGGCTTTCCTGGCTCAGCGCTGCCTGTCGTTGTTCCGCGATTGCTACCGCGCCGGTGAGTATGACAATGCTAAGGCCTTTTACGCTCAAGCCGTGCGCGCCGATCTGCGCTCGCTCATGCGCTGGTCCTACACCCGTAAGGCCATCCGGTTGTTGTTCAAGTGAGGGCGCCGCCGTCTTGCGAAAGTGTGTACCAGTCTGAGGGGGGCTGGGCACAAAAAGCGCGTGAGCTGGACCGTTATCGCTGGAAACTGCTGCGCGAGCGTCATGGCCGCTTTGGCAGCCTGTTGCGCCTGGTTCGTGATGTGCTGGTGGACGTGGCGGTCGGAATACGCGCAAAGGTGTGCTTGAGTGTTTCGGTGGTCACTGCACCCTGTGAGGTGCTGTTGCTCCATTCGGCACCGAAGTCCATGGCGTTGCAGCGCAAGAATATTCTGATCGAGGCCCTACGCAAGCGTGGGCAGCACCTGATAGAGGCAGCGTTGCGCTCGCCGTCGGACGCCTGCGCCCAGCGCATGCTCCTAGCGCCACCGCAGTCGGTGCCCCTGCGTTATCTGGTGTACGCCGCCCATGCTCAGTGGCTGGTGATGACGTATTCGCCCAAGGTGCTGATCAACGAGCGCAACGGTAGTCTTCATGCGCCGTTCCTTCGCCTGGCATTGGCTGCGCGTGGCGCTCGACTGCTGCAATTGGCCCATTCCGCGACGTTGGAGTCCTCACGGCGACTGGCGATGAACGACTACGACTATTACGGTGTCTTTGGCCATAGTTCGCTGGTGGCCTTGCAAGAACGAAGATTGCGGTTCGGTGAATCGACGGTGGTGCTGGTCGGTTCTTACCTCGCTGATGAAACCTATGATCTGCCAGTCGCCGATCCTGCTCTCCAGACGCTGTTGATTCTGGGAGTTGGCCCTGACCGGGAAAAAGAGCCGGGCTACCAGCGCACCTACCAGTTACTGCGCGACTGGGCCGAACAGCATCCGCACTATCGCGTGTTGTTCAAGCGCCATCCGCGCAGCAAGGCGCAATTCTGGAGCGATGCCGCTGCGCAGTTAGCCAGCATCGAGTTGCTGGATACCACGTGTTCACTGGCAGACGCTCTGGCGCAGGCCAGCGTAGTCGTCAACATCATGTCCAATGCCGGTATCGAGGCAGGGTTGGCGGGGCGGCCGGTGATCCATGTGAATGCGGGCAGCAATGTGGATATCTTCTCTCACTCGCTGTTTTTCGGGCCCCAGGTGCGCGATGAACATGCGCTTTCCCGTCAGCTACAAGCGCTTGAACAGGATTATCAGGGGCATGTGGCTCAGGCCCGGCGTTTTGCCGATTACCACCTGGTGTATGGTTCTCAGGGGTTGGCAAAGACCACTCAACTGGTCGATAACTTGCTGCGCGGCGAAGACCCGGCGCGTGACTTCGAGACCTTCAGGCTGTCTGCCGTCGGCTGACACTGGTGACTGAAGGGCTCAGGAGTTGAGTGCCAGGCTCACTTCCCGTTCGTTGCACACGCGTTGGTGGTTCAGGTAGTGCTCAAGGAACTGGTTGTCCTTGAGCAGCCACTCGCGGTCCTGACGATAGCGCAACATATGCTTGAAATTCCGCAGGCGCAGGCCTTTGCGCAGTGGCTTGCGATAGGTGCGCAGGTCGGCGATGTCGATCAGCCCCAGCGTGTTGTCAGGCGTCAATACCACGTTGCCTAGGTGCGCGGAGCGAAAGTAGATTCCGTCTTCATGCAGGCGTGCAATGAACTCACCCAGTTGTGCCCGAAGATTTTCGTGATAGTCGGCGCCCAGCAACTGACGCAGGGTGCAGCCGGGCAGAGGGTCGTAATGAACGGCGTCGCGCTGGATGCTGGGGATGCGATAAATCTGGCGAACCGTTGGGCACTCGATTTTGCGTTCGTGCAGTGCTCGGCAGTTGTCGGCGAAGCGCCGGGCGTAAGGTGCCCAAAGCGCAGATGTCAGTAGGCGTTTGCGGCGAAACAGCTTGAGCATCGACCCGTCGGTCAGGCACAAAACTTTATCCCCTTCACCATCGGCCTCGAGAACGTCGGCGCCTTCGCGCATGTTGAGATAATCGGTATGGTCGAGCGTTTGCATCAAGGCTCCAAGGCTTGGCCTGATGGGATGGGCAGCCGACTATGTTACCGCAGTGCGCATGCTGCAAAAAACCGCTGTGGTACAATCGCGTCACTTTTTAAGGTGCAGTTACCCGTTCATGGGGTTGCCTGGCGCAATACCACAGAGTGTTTGCTCCTGATTCATGGCTTTATCCTTCTATGCGCAGACGGGCGAATAACAGGGTGTTGATGTCTGCAGACTTATCGCACGTGGTTATGTTGCACTTTGGCGGGTGGATGCGGCCTATTTTTTGGATTCCCTATGACGACAATGCTGTTCATATCCTTGGCCAAACACCAAGGCCTCTATTTCAATCGGTTACTCAATGAGACCGAGCTACAAGGTAAAGTCGTTACCCCACCACAGATGCCCTGGCCGAGGTCGTTGCGGATCTCCAGAGTGCTTTCGCGAATCGACTGGCTGAGTCTGATCGAAGAAAAATGCGAGGAGCGGCGCGTCAAGAACAAAAACGATGGTCGCTTCTATCGCCTTTTGTTACGTCTTGAACTCATTTGGATGGCGCTGAGTGCCCAGGCCTTGCTTGATAGCGAGCGCCCCGATGCGCTGGTGTTCTGGAATGGTTCCCATCGCTACTGCCGATTACTGACAGCACTGGCGTCGTCGGATTGTAAGACTTTCTTCTTCGAGAACGGCCTGTTGCCCGATACCACAACCGTTGACCCGCAGGGCGTGAACTACCTGAACGTCGTTCCGCGTGAGGCCGGTTTTTATCTCAACTATCCTTATCCCGTACCTGAAAGTCAGGCGGTGCCTGTACTGATCCCACGCCAGCCTCGTTCCAGCGGCCCTGCACCGATTGTGCTGCCGGAGCAGTTCGTCTTTATTCCGTTCCAGGATGACCGGGATAGCCAGGTTCGGCTGTTTTCTCCCTGGATCAGGAACATGCGCGAGATGTTTGCCTTGGGCGAGCGCCTAGCCAAAGAAACCGGTCTGACGGTGGTGTTCAAGGAGCATCCATCCAGTCGCGAGACGTATCCCGAGTTGCATGAGCGTACTCACGACCGCCTATTGTTCGCCAATGGCAACACCACCCAGCAGTTGATCGAGTCCAGCCAGTTTGTGGTCACTCTGAACTCGACGGTTGGCCTGGAAAGCCTGCTCTTGGGTAAGCCCGTAATGACCCTGGGCCAGGCGTTTTTCAATGTCGAGGGGCTGGTGATGCATGCCGACAGCGCCGAGCAGGTGGTGGAACTGGCGCGCGCATTCCCGCAATGGACACTCGACGAACGGTTGAGACGTAACTTCCTCCATTACCTCTCCGAGCACTACTGCATCAAGGGTGGCTGGAAGAACGCCGACAAGGCCCAGTTACAGCGGGTTGCCAATCGAATGCTGGGTAAAGCCGAGTGCTGACAGGAATGAAGAAACTTATCGGTAAGGATGTCTTGGCGGTGTGGGCATCTATCGGTTTTCTCGTGCTGCTGTGCGGGGCGTGGGTACTGCCGGACAACAAGCTTTATCACCAAATGATGATTTTCCTGCTGTGGCTTCCCGCCCTGTTGGCACTGTTCCATCGGGATTTTCGCGAGATGCTCAAGCAACCGGAGTGCGTCCTCTTTGTCATCTTCGTGGCCTGGACGTTATTGGTGCTGACGGTTGAGGGTGGCGATGACATCTTCAGCAAGAGCAAGGTGACGCTCTATGTGGCCCTCACCCTGTTGGGCGTGCTACTGGCTGCACAGAATCGCAAGTGGCGGTTCGAGTCCATGTTGTTTTACGCATCGATTATGGGCGGTTTTTTTGCTGCGGCTTCCTGGATCTACTTTTATGAAGTATCCGCTCAGCCTTTCAGCGACAGGCTGATTGCCATTGGATTGTGGGACACTGCGATCATGGCCGCGCACGCGGTGGGGGCCTTGGCGATACTTGGCGCCTTCACGTTGCAGACCAAGCGCTTCAATCCCTGGATGATGGTGTTGCTGCTGATTTCGGCACTGGGATATGCGCTGTTTCTGGGCTTTAGCCAAACCCGCGGTGTGTGGATCGGCGTGCTGGCCTGTCTGCTCGTGATGGGAGTGGCGCGCCCGTCACGTCTGGGGGGCGGGCTGATCTTTCTAGTGGCCTTGGGGGTGGTGTCCATTGCTTTATTCAAGCCGGAAATCCTCTTGCAGCGTGGCGTTTCTTTCCGTCCCGAGCTATGGCGCGGCGGCGTTCAATTGATGCTGGATCACTGGGCGATGGGGTTGGGATTCCATGGGTACCTGATTCCTGTCCCTGAAATTGGACAGGCATTCAAACATCCCCATAACCTGTTCCTGGATACCGGTGTGCGTCTCGGTGTGCCTGGCCTGCTGCTGTTCGGCTGGCTGTGGCTGGCAGTTGGCTGGCGTGGCTGGATTTCGCGCGAGCAGCCACTGGGACAGGTATTGCTGGCACTCTGGGTGTTTTCCGGGGCGTCGTTGATGACCGATGGCATTGGTCTCTGGCTCAAGCCAAACGCGGACTGGTTGATCACATGGTTGCCGATCGCCTTGAGTATCGTGTTGGCCTCTCGTGGGAAAAATGGAACCCAAGGTTCCACCTGGAGCGTTTCAACCCCCTGATGCTCCTGGCTTTGAAACGAAGTGCTACTGCTGCGTTTTTCCGACACCTTATCCTGGCTGAGCCGATGTTGTAATTCGTTCGCTGTTACAATCCGCAGCTTGTCTGTCTTTTTCAAACATACGAGGCGCGCCGAATGGCCAATTCCGACCAGCAGTCGAGCATGAAGATTTACCTGCGGTTGCTGAAATATGTGCTCCCGTACTGGGGCGCTTTCGCCATCAGTATTGTCGGCTTCGTGCTATTCGCATCCAGCCAGCCGATGCTGGCGGACATGCTCAAACATTTTCTCGACGCCCTGCAGAAACCCAATGACACCAAGTTTCTGGGTGTCTCGCTGGTGCTCGGCGTACCGTTGTTGATCGTTCTGATTGCGGTCTATCAGGGTGTCGGCTCATTTCTGGGCAACTACTACCTGGCCAAGGTTGCCCGTGGCGTGGTCCACGATCTGCGTTGCGCCTTGTTCGACAATCTGTTGACCCTGCCTAACCGCTACTTCGACAAACATAATTCCGGTCACCTGATTTCCCGCATTACCTATAACGTGACCATGGTCACCGGCGCCGCCACCGATGCGATCAAGGTGGTGATCCGTGAAGGCCTGACGGTGGTGTTTTTATTCGGTTATCTACTGTATAGCAACTGGAAAATGACCCTGGTATTGCTGGCAATCCTGCCGTTCATCGCGGTTCTGGTGAGTAGCGCAAGCAAGAAATTTCGCAAGCAAAGCAAAAAAATCCAGGTTGCTATGGGCGATGTGACCCATGTGGCTTCGGAGACGATCCATGGCTACCGCGTGGTTCGCAGCTTTGGCGGTGAAACCTACGAAATCGAGCGGTTCCACAACGCCAGCGCCGACAACATGAACCGCAGCCTGGGCATGACCCGCACTCAGTCGATCTACACTCCGGTACTGCAACTGGTGATTTACATCGGCATGGCCGTGTTGATGTACCTAGTGCTTTACCTTCGCGGCGATGCCTCTGCTGGCGAACTGATTGCCTACATCACCGCCGCTGGTTTGTTACCCAAGCCGATTCGTCAGTTGTCGGAAGTCAGCGCCACGATCCAGAAGGGGCTGGCCGGTGCGGAGAGCATCTTCGAGCAGCTCGACGAAGAACCGGAAGTCGATACTGGCACCAAGGAAATGGCGCGCGTCAGCGGTCGCCTGGAAGTGCGTAACTTGAGCTTCCAGTACCCGGGCACCGAGAAGGTCGTGCTCAACGATGTTTCCTTTACCGCCGAAGAGGGCCAGATGGTCGCTCTGGTGGGTCGTTCGGGCAGCGGCAAGTCAACCTTGGCCAACCTGATTCCGCGTTTCTATCACCACGACAAGGGCCAGATCCTGCTCGACGGTGTGGATGTCGAGGAATACAAGCTGACCAACCTGCGTCGTCACATTGCCCTGGTAACCCAACAGGTCACCCTGTTCAACGACAGCGTCTCCAATAACATCGCCTACGGCGACCTCGCCAGCGCGCCGTTCGAAGACGTGCGCAAGGCTGCCGAAGATGCTTACGCCGCCGAGTTCATCGAGCAAATGCCTCAGGGCTACGACACCTTGGTGGGCGAAAATGGCGTGCTGCTTTCCGGCGGTCAGCGCCAGCGTTTGGCGATTGCCCGGGCACTGCTCAAGAATGCGCCATTGCTGATCCTCGATGAGGCCACCTCGGCCCTCGACACCGAGTCCGAACGCCACATCCAGGCGGCCCTGGATCAAGTGATGAAGGGCCGCACCACGTTGGTGATCGCTCACCGCTTGTCGACCATCGAGAAGGCTGACCTGATCCTCCTGATGGACCAGGGCCGCATCGTGGAACGCGGCACCCACGCCGAGCTGCTGGCGCTGAATGGTTTCTACGCACGCCTGCACGAGAAGGACTTCGTTGAAAGCACTAACGAGGCGATGACGGGGTCCTACGTTTGATTTTGAGTTACTGGCGGGCTTGGCGAGAAAGCGGTTGGACGCCCATTGATGTCACGGCTTACGCCCAGGCCTGGCAACAGTTTGGCGGCAGCGTGGCGACTCACCCCGAAGTGGTTCAGCGCCTGGCCGGGCTAGTAGGCATCCCGGTGCGCTATCTGGGCTGGTTCGTCGACGGTGAATTGTGCGCCGCGATGCCGACCTGGGGCCGTCATGTGGCCTTGTCCAAGGACGTGCTCAAGCGTGAAGGCAAACGTGGCCTGATCGATCTCGGCAATGCCGAGATCATCCTGCCGGCTGCCGAAGACGCCCGGGTTCGTGTGCGGCATTGCATGCGTTATGTGTCCGAACTCAATGCCAAAAGCATTACCAGCCTCGCTGAGCAGCCTGAAGGCCTGGCGCTGGCTCGTGAGCCCGAGGACTACAGCAAGAAGTTTCGCTACAACCAGCGTCGTGAACAGCGTTTGCTGGAAGAGGCGGGCGGCAATATCCGGCCGATGCTGGAGCTGAACGCCAGCGAACAGGCGACCATCTATGCCGACCTGTTCCAGCGCCGCTGGAACTTTGAAGCACCGGGCAAGGCGCACCTGGCTGAAGTGTTCAGCCTGTTGCGTGAGTTCATGACTGGGTCCTTGATCTACCTGAACGACGAGCCGGTGGCGATCCAGATTCTGTACCAGGTCGAGGCGCCCAAGTGGGTCAGCCTGGAATACATTAACGGCGGTGTCGACCCGCAGAACCGCGAGTTCAGCCCCGGCAGTGTGCTCAGTTTCGTCAACACCCAAGCCGCGTGGGAGCAGGCCCGGGCCGTGGGCAAGCCGCTGCGTTACTCGTTCGGCCGCGCGGATCGCGAATACAAGGATCGCTGGTGTCACCAGGTTCCGGTCTACCAGGTTTGAGCAAGGACAAGCAGCCATGAGCGGACGCAAGCAACAGTTGCTTAAATGCCATCGCCAACGCAAACGCGTGGTATTGATCGGTGCGTTATTGGCTGCATTACTATTCGGCATTTTTGTCGCATGGTGGCCGTTGCCGCTGTTCCTGCTGCTGGGCTGGGTCGCCCATGAGGCGTGGTTCGCCGACCATCTGTTCTATACCCCGGGCGACGATTATCACTATGATTTTCCGGAGGATACGCCGCAGTTCCCCGCAGCCCTGGTCAATGGCACCTTGCAGGTGGCGGGTGACTTTGGCGTGGCGCAAACCCTGGTTTTGCAGGTGCGGCTCAAGAGCCACTGGCTGGGGCGCTTTCTTGATCCCCAGGTATGGATCGGTGACGATCGTCAGGACCTGGAGCGCGGTGTTGCGGGAGAGCGTTTTCTCAATCTGTCCGGGCAAGGTCCTGCACTGACTGCCGGGACCCTGACACTACGTGGACGCTTTTGCAGCCTGGCGCCACAGGCGACTTTGCACGCCCTGAGCAATCCGGATTTTGGCCAGCAGCGCCTGCTGATCATCGCCCCCCATGCCGATGACGCCGAACTGGCGGCTTTCGGTCTCTATAGCCGGGCGTCCGAGGTGGCTATCGTCACGCTGACCCAAGGCGAGATTGAGGCCGAGAACTACCGCGATATGGGCCTCGACACCGCTCAGGCCGCCCGTCTCAAGGGTCGTCTGCGCAGTTGGGACAGCCTGGCGGTGCCGCTGTGGGGCGGGGTGCCGCAACAGCAGTGTGTGCAATTGGGCTACTATTGCCTGCAATTGAGTGCGATGGCGCAGCAGCCGGAGCAAAGCTTCGGTTCCCGGGAGTCGGGGGAGAGCGATATTCGCGACGTGCGCCGACACAATGCCCTGAGCCTGCCGGGTGACGTCGATGGCCAGCCCCATTGGCGCAACCTGGTGGCTGATCTGGCGCGTCTACTTGAGCATCACCGGCCCGAGGCGGTGCTGACGCCCCATCCCGAACTGGACCCCCACAGCGATCATGTCGCCAGCACTCGCGCCTTGATGGAGGCAATTGAACTCAGTACCTGGCGCCCGCGTACCCTGCTGCTCTACGCCAATCACCTGCACAACAATGATCTCTGGCCAATGGGTCCGGCGGGTTATGGCATTGCCCTGCCGCCGACCATTGAACCGTTACCGGCCGACGGGCTATGGAGCCCGTTGCTGGATGCGCCAACCCGCATGGACAAAGCCATGGCCCTGGGTATGCAGCACGATCTGCAGGGCCGTCCACCGCTCAAAAGACGTCTGCGCCGAGTGATTCAGCGGTTGTTGGCCGGCCGTCGCTGGCCACGCACCGGTGAAGACGAGTTCTTCCGCAAAGCGGTGCGCCGACACGAACTATTCTGGGTGCGTCCGCTGGATGCCCCACCACAGGATGACCGCCGCTGAACCCCTTGTCTCGCGTGCGGCCGCACTCTTTCGCTATGTTATTATCCGCGACGCTTTTATCGCCCCTGGAGTTTCCATGAAGTTATCCATGCCACGATTTGATCAGGCCCCTGTCCTGGTGGTCGGCGATGTCATGCTCGACCGTTACTGGCATGGTGGTACCTCACGGATTTCCCCTGAGGCGCCGGTACCGGTAGTCAAGGTCGAGCAAATCGAGGACCGCCCGGGTGGTGCCGCCAACGTTGCGTTGAACATTGCCGCCCTCGGCGCACCCGCCTCGCTGGTCGGCGTGACCGGCGACGATGAAGCTGCCGACAGCCTGGCCAATAGCCTCAAGGGCGCTGGCGTGCGGGCGTTGTTCCAGCGCATCGCGCACCAGCCGACCATCGTCAAGCTGCGGGTCATGAGCCGTCACCAGCAACTGCTGCGTATCGACTTCGAAGAACCCTTCGCCACCGACGCCCTGGCGTTGGGCGCGCAAGTCGACGAATTGCTCGAAGGCATCAAGGTGCTGGTGCTGTCCGACTACGGCAAAGGCGCGCTGAAAAACCATCAGGCGCTGATCCAGGCCGCCCGTGCCCGTGGCATTCCGGTGCTGGCCGACCCAAAGGGCAAAGATTTCTCGATCTACCGGGGTGCGAGCCTGATCACTCCGAATCTCAGTGAGTTCGAAACCATCGTCGGTGGTTGCGCCGATGAGCACGAGCTGGTGAGCAAGGGCGCGCAGCTGATGCACGATCTCGACCTCGGCGCCTTGCTGGTGACCCGCGGCGAACACGGCATGACTCTGCTGCGTCCGGACCATCCGGCACTGCACCTGCCGGCCCGTGCCCGTGAAGTGTTCGATGTGACCGGTGCCGGCGACACGGTCATTTCCACCCTGGCGGCCGCCATTGCCGCTGGCGAAGAACTGCCTCACGCGGTGGCCCTGGCCAACCTGGCGGCGGGCATTGTGGTGGGCAAGCTCGGTACGGCGGCCATCAGCGCGCCGGAACTGCGTCGCGCTATCCAGCGTGAGGAAGGATCGGAGCGCGGGGTGCTCGGCCTTGAGCAGCTGTTGCTGGCGGTCGATGATGCGCGTGCGCATAAAGAGAAGATCGTCTTCACCAACGGCTGCTTCGACATTTTGCACGCCGGCCACGTGACCTACCTAGAGCAGGCACGAGCTCAGGGCGATCGCTTGATCGTTGCGGTCAACGACGATGCGTCGGTCAGCCGCCTGAAAGGTCCGGGCCGTCCAATCAATAGCGTCGACCGTCGCATGGCTGTACTGGCAGGTCTGGGCGCCGTGGATTGGGTGATCAGTTTCGCCGAAGGCACCCCGGAAAACCTGCTGCGCGAGGTCAAGCCGGATGTGCTGGTCAAGGGTGGGGACTACGGGATCGAGCAAGTGGTCGGCGCGAACATCGTGACCGCTTACGGCGGGACGGTGAAAGTGCTGGGGCTGGTGGAAAACAGCTCGACCACAGCGATAGTCGAGAAGATCCGCAATAACTGACCCTGTATGATCGTTCCCACCAGAGCGTGGGAACGATCAAGCTCAAGAGCTGACTTTTTTACGGGGCACGATTTTCTTCAGCAGTTGTTTTGCTTTTCCCCGCAACCGCGCCAGACCCGAATCCTTCCCCGGCGGGCTCAAGCCCTGTTGCCGCACCCAATCCTTCCAGCGAATCCGCTCATCGCGCACCAGCCAACCTTCCTGCTGGGCGAAACTCTCTGCCAGATACAACCCGCGAGTACTCGCCGGGTACAGCTGATCCTTTTTCAAGGTATAGAGTTCAGCCATCGGTTGGCCGTCCTGCAGCGGCATCAAATACAAATCGGGACGCTTGCGATCGAGACGGGCCACCAGTTGATCACCTTCCAGTCGTTCGTCGACGTGAAACAAACTCAAGGATTTGGCTTCCTTGGGCACGTCCAGGCGCAAGTCATAGATCAATTGCAGCGAGGCCGTCGGCAAATGCACGTAAGCCCACGGGCGTTCGATCAACTGCATCTTGGCGCAACGCACTGGCCGCGCCGAACCAGACAGCGGCGTCAGGCGAAACGGCAAAGCCTCGCGATAATGCAGGGCGGACGAGTAGGGCGCCGGCAGCCAAGTGTCGTTGAAGCGCCCGCCGAGCCAGCCTTCCGGCGTTTCCAACAGGCATTCTTCGGCAATCTCCTGGATTGCCGTGTGCAGCGGCAGGTTCAGCTCATGGGCCGGCACGTAACCGGAGATCAGCTTGAGCACCACATCGCCCCGATCCTGCCGACGCTGACGCACCAGCACCCAGTAATCGCGATTTTGCCAATGCAGGGTCAGGCGCACAGAGACCCCGAGATTGGCCAGCTCAAGCGAAAACCGCTGAGTGTCGGCTACCGTCACCGGGCGGCGACGTTGCAGGGTCTGGGAGAAATTGAGCGGCATCCCGACGCTTTGATAACTCAGGCCTTCGGGAGTCGCTTCGACGAATAACGGCAGGGTCTTGAAGTTGCTCGGGTTCTTTCTTATGAGCGTACGCGGCATGTCGGCTCCTGCTTAAGGCCGCGTGGGCGGCATCAGTTTCTACGTAGGACCTGGGCAACGGTCGCGACGTTATGGGCGAGGTGCAGCGGATTGATGGTCCCGACAATAGCACTGGCAACACCCGGATGTTCAAACAACAACTCGAAGCTTGCACGCACTGGGTCCACGCCCGGACTCAGGCAGACGTGGCCGCTGGCGAGGGCTTTTTTGACCAGAATGGCTTTGCCGTGAGCAGCAGCATAGTCAATGACCGGCTTCTCGTTCTGTTCGTTCAGATTGTAGGTGACCATGGCGCAATCACCTTGTTCCAGAGCCTTCAAACCGCCTTCGACGGTTTTGCCGGAAAAACCGAAGCCGCGAATCTTGCCCTCGCTCTTCAGCGCCGCGAGAGTCGCATAGACTTCGCTGTCGTTGAGGATCGCCAGGTCGTTGCCGTCGGAGTGCACCAGCACCAGGTCGATACAATCCGTTTCCAGGCGTTGCAGGCTGCGTTCCACCGACAATCGCGTGTGGGCGGCGCTGAAATCGTGACTCGACTGGCCGTCGGTAAACTCTTCGCCGACCTTGCTGACGATCACCCAATCCTGACGCTGCCCACGCAGCAACGGGCCGAGGCGCTCTTCGCTGCGGCCATAAGCCGGGGCAGTGTCGATCAGGTTGATGCCCAGGTCGCGCGCGAGGTTGAGCAGCATGCGCGCTTCGTCGTCATCGGGAATCTGGAAACCGTTGGGGTATTTCACGTCTTGGTCACGGCCGAGTTTTACCGTGCCCAGGCCCAGCGGCGAAACCAGCAAGCCGGTGTTGCCCAGTGGGCGATGCAGATCGTGCAGGGTCGGTTGGCTCATGGCAGCAGTTGCTCCCAGGCAGGGACGCCCATCGGCGGTTTTGGCAGGTCGGGCAGCGGCGTCGAGTGGCTTGGCTGGATGCCGTCGCGCTGCAAGGAGGCGATGACCCGGTCGGCGAAGTCTGGCGCGAGGGCCAGTTTGGTCGGCCAACCGACCAGCAACCGACCCTCTTCGACAAGAAATGCGTTGTCGGGGCGAGTCAGCCCCGATTGTAGCGGCTCGGCGCGATCCACTCGCAAGGTCGCCCATTGCGCCGTGCTCAGGTCGATCCATGGCAGCAACTGGCCGAGTTCTTTCTGCGCCGTGGCGATTTGTGCCGCGGGTTCACGAGCGACACCTTCTGCTTCGGCGATATCGCCGCCCAAGTACCAGACCCATTGGCCATCGGCGGCCGGATGGGTGGTGACGGTAATGCGCGGTTTGGTGCCGCCGCCCAGGCAGTGGGCGTACAGCGGTTTGAGGCCCGGGCCTTTGGCGATGATCATGTGCAGCGGCCGGCGTTGCATGGCGGGCTGGCTCAGCCCCAGGGTTTCGAGCAACGCCGCCGTACCGGCCCCGGCGCTGAGCACGATGCGCTGGGCGCGGATTTCGCGCTCGTCAACTTTGAGGCCAACCAGAACGCCACCTTCCAGCAACGGTTCGATTTTCTGGCCGGCGAGCAAACCATCACCCGCCAGATCGGCCAAGCGCTGAATCAGGCTCGGCACGTCGATCACCAGTTCTGCCAATCGATAGACCTTGCCCTTGAAGCGCTTGTCTTGCAAGGCGGGTGGTAGCTGCTCACCCTTGACCTGATCGACACGGCCGCGCACCGCTTTGCTGGCGAAGAAACTGGTGAGGTTGCCGGCGATCGTACCGGGGGACCAGAGGTAATGGGCTTCGGACAACAGGCGCACGCCGGTCAGATCCAGCTCGCCGTCACCGGCCAGGGCTTCACGCCAGCGCCGAGGCATGTCGGCG
Source organism: Pseudomonas sp. HLT2-19-2 (assembly GCF_054898005.1). Taxonomy (NCBI): domain Bacteria; kingdom Pseudomonadati; phylum Pseudomonadota; class Gammaproteobacteria; order Pseudomonadales; family Pseudomonadaceae; genus Pseudomonas; species Pseudomonas sp. HLT2-19-2. Next base: position 798,039 of record NZ_CM142712.1, read on the forward strand.
ATGGCTTCCGACGCACCGGTCAGGGCGCCATGCAACGCGTACTTGGCGCCGCCGTGGATGATGCCCTGAGACTTCACGCTCTGCCCGCCGCCGAGGCTGGCGCTTTCCACCAACACGGTCGAAAAACCCTGGCGGTGCAGGCGCGCATTCAGCCAGAGGCCGGCGACACCAGCGCCGACAATCAGAACGTCGGTGGAAATAACGGATGGCATGCAGCGACCTCAGTGTTCAAGACGAGGGCGCAGTATACAGACTCGAAGATTGGAGGGGCTGATGCACCTGTGGGAGCTCGCCCCCACAGTGGATTGGCTACGCGCTTAATGGCCGGCGGTTTTGGAGAACAGTTGAATCACCACCACGCCCAACACAATCAGCGCCATCCCCAGCATTGCCGGCACATCCAGTTTCTGCCCGTAGATAAACAGCGCCGCCACACTGACCAGCACGATTCCCAGGCCGGCCCACACCGCGTAAGCGATGCCCACCGGAACGCTGCGCACCACCAGCGTGAGCATCCAGAAGGCGATGCCGTAGCCGACGATGACCAACAACAGTGGCAGTGGGGTGCTGAAGCCTTTGACCGCTTTCATCGAAACGGTGGCGATCACTTCTGCGCAGATGGCGATGGCCAGGTAGTAGTAAGCGGTCATGGGTGCATCCTCGTGTGAAGTGTTGCTTTATGAGGTCGGCATTCTAGAGGTTCTCCAGATGCGGTAAAGTCATTACCTATCTGTTCTGAAGATGGGTTTAGCCATGAATATGCAATGGAATCTGGAGCAGCTGCGGCTGTTTGTCAGCGTGGCGGAGCAGCGTTCGTTTTCAGCGGTGGCGCGGGATCAGCGCAAGGCGCAGTCGGCGGTCAGCAGTTCGATTGCGCTGCTCGAAGAGGACCTGGGCGTCAGCCTGTTCGACCGCAGCAGCGGTCGCCAGCCGAAACTCACCGAGGCCGGTAACGCATTGCTGGACGAGGCGCGGGAAGTGCTGCGCCAATGCGAACGCCTTAACGGCCGGGCGCTGGCAATGATGCGCGGCCAAGAGGCTCGTTTGCGTGTGGCCCAAGATGAGGCGATGCCCTATCAGCCGATTATCGAAAGCTTCGAAGCCCTGGCTCAGCAATTTCCCAGCCTTGAAGTGCAGCTGACCAGCGCCGCCCAGGGCGATGTTGCGCGCAAACTGGTGGAACGTCGGGCCGATCTGGGGCTGCTGTTTTATCACGACCAGATTCCCGAAGCGCTCGAGCGGCGGGTGTTGGGCAGCGTCGAAATGGTCACGGTGTGCGGCGTCGGCCACCCACTGGCGAAACAGGCTCAGGTCGACTGTCAGCAACTGGCGCAGCATCGACAGTTGCTGATGTCCACACAGTCCAGTGTCTATCCCGGAAGCGAGCCCGCCAGCCCGCAAGTCTGGCGGGCCGACAGTTTTTACGTGATGGCTGAATGGCTGGTGCGCGGCCTCGGCTGGGCCTGGCTGCCGCGACACGTGGTGCAGTACCCGGCGTATCAGAATTTGATGGTCGAACTGGTCAGCGAATGGACCCCGCCGGCGCTGGTGGTGGAGCTGGTCTGGCGCCGCGATGAACCTCTGGGGCCGGCGGCTCGTTGGTTGGCGGAACGTTTTGCCGTGCACTTGCAGGCGATCGGCGAAAAAACCGATAAACTCCGCCGCCATGAATAGAACTCTCTACACCGCGCTGTTTTACCTGGGGCTGCCATTGGTAGCGATTCGGCTTTGGCTGCGGGCGCGCAAGGCGCCGGCGTACGCCAAGCGCATTGGCGAACGTTTCTCCCTTGGACTGCCGGTGATGAAGCCCGGCGGCATCTGGGTGCATGCGGTGTCGGTGGGCGAAAGCATTGCCGCGGCGCCGATGATTCGTGCCTTGCTGCAACGTTATCCACAGTTGCCCATTACCGTGACCTGCATGACCCCGACCGGGTCCGAGCGAATCCAGGCGTTGTTCGCCAACGAACCGCGAATCCAGCACTGCTATTTGCCTTACGACTTGCCGTGCGCAGCGAAGCGATTCCTTGATCGGGTCCAGCCGAAACTGGCAGTGATTATGGAAACCGAGCTCTGGCCGAACCATATCCATCAATGCGCCAGGCGCGGGATTCCCGTGGCACTGGCCAATGCGCGACTGTCCGAACGTTCGGCCAAGGGCTATGGCCGCTTCGGCAAACTGACTCAGCCGATGCTCGGGGAGATGAGCCTGTTCGCGGTGCAGACCGAGGCCGAGGCCCAGCGCTTCCGCGAGTTGGGCGCGCGCCTGGAAACGGTCAAAGTGACCGGCTCGATCAAATTCGACCTGACCATCGACCCGGCACTGCTCCAGCGTGCCGCCGAGTTGCGTACGCAATGGCAGGCCCAGGAGCGTCCGGTGTGGATCGCTGCCAGTACCCACGAAGGCGAAGACGAGGTGGTGCTGGCGGCTCATCGCCAGTTGCTGGCCAATCATCCTGATGCGTTGCTGATTCTGGTGCCGCGTCATCCGGAGCGATTCAATTCGGTGTTCGAGTTGTGTCAGCAACAGGGTTTCGCCACGGTGCGTCGGTCCACTGGCGACCCGGTCACCACGCAGACTTCGGTGCTGGTGGGCGACACCATGGGTGAGTTGCTGTTTCTGTATGCCTTGGCTGACAGCGCTTTTGTGGGCGGCAGTCTGGTGCCGAACGGCGGGCACAACCTGCTGGAACCGGCTGCTCTGGCCAAACCGGTGTTGAGCGGGCCGCACCTGTTTAACTTCCTCGAAATCGCCGCGCAGTTGCGCAGTGCCGGGGCGTTGCAGGAAGTAGAGGATGCCGAAGGTCTGGCGCTGGCGGTGCAGCGATTGTTCGAATTGCCGCGCGATGCGCAGCGGATGGCGGAGGCGGGGCTGAAAGTGATGCGCACCAATCAGGGCGCTTTGCAGCGGTTGTTGGATGGGTTGGGGCGGTTGATCGACCGTTAGATCGAGTCGTCGGAAAAAAAGATCGCAGCCTTCGGCAGCTCCTACATGGGATTGATGTACACCCTGTAGGAGCTGCCGAAGGCTGCGATCTTTTGCTTTTACGGCCGGGCTTTGAGCTGATCCGCCGCTGCCTTGGCTAGGTCCGGCGGCAAAAAGTCCTTGTCCGGGTTGTAGTCAGCCTTGAGATAACGCGCCAGGTCCTGCAAATCCCCCGGGTTCAAGGTGCCGGCGGCCTGTTTCAAGCGCAGGTTGTCGAGGATGTAGTCGTAGCGAGTGTTGTTGTAGTCGCGCACCGAGGTGTACAGCTGACGCTGCGCATCCAGCACGTCGACGATGTTTCGCGTACCTACCTGATAACCGATTTCGGTCGCTTCCACGGCGCTCTGGTTGGAGATGATCGACTGCTTGCGCGCTTGCACCTGTTCGACGTCGGTGTTCACCGCGCGGTGCAGATTACGGGTGTTTTCCACCACCTGCCGACGCAGGGATTCGCGTTGCTGTTCGGTTTGATCAAGGCGTGAGTACGATTCGCGCACCTGGGAGTTGATCAGGCCGCCGCTGTAGATCGGGATATTCAGTTGCAGACCCACCGTCGTTTGCTCGACGTTGCCACTGTAAGGCTGACCGAAGGCGTTCGGGTTGCTGAAACCCATGGCGTCGTTGTCGCCCTTCTCGTATTTCGCCACGGCGTCGACGGTGGGCGCGTGGCCGGCCTTGCGCTGCTTGAGCGTTTCTTCGGCAGCGCTGACGGCGTAGTTGCTGGCCAGCAAATTCAAGTTCTGCCTGGCGGCCGTATCGACCCAGGATTTGGCGTCGTTCGGTGCCGGCGGCAGAATCGGCAACGTGTGGACGATGCCCTGAATCGAGTTGTACTGACGGTTGGTCAGGGTGATCAGGGCTTCGAACGCATCATCCACCTGGCGCTGCGCGACGATCCGGTTGGCCCGCGCGGTGTCGTAACTGGCTTGCGATTGCAGCACGTCGGTCTTGTCCGAAAGGCCGACGTCGAAGCGCTCGTTGGACTGATCGAGCTGGCGTTTGAACGCCGCTTCTTCAGCCTTGGTCGAGGCGAGGGTGTCCTGGCTTCGCAACACGTTGAAGTAGCTTTCGGAGGTCTGCAGAATCAGGTTCTGCTCGGTCGCCGAGAGTTGCAGTGCAGCCTGTTCGTTGACGTCTTTGGCGGCCTGATACTGGAACCAGCGATCGGCACGGAAAAGTGGTTGGGCCAGGGTCGCCTGATAGGAATGGGCGCTGCGATTGGCAACGGCCGAGGGCTGGTCGATCGAGGTGCGCACGTTGGCCACTTCGGCACCGCCAGAGAGGTTCGGCAGCAGCCCGGCGCGGGCCTGGGGTACGACTTCTTTCTGCGCGCCGTACTGAGCGCGAGCGGCAGCCAGGTCGGCGTTGTTGTCCACCGCTTCCTGGTAGACGCTGACCAGATCGGTTTTGGTCGATAAGGGCGCTTCTGCTGCCCAGGCCATTCCATTGGACGCACAAGACACGGCAAGGGCCAGTGAGAGTTTGCGCAGCATGAGGCCTTCCCTAAAAAATTACGCTGATAATTTGAACGCCAAAGGTACGGCGCAGCGCCATACAGCGTCAAGGCGCGGCACAGCGTAGCGAGTGTAGTTGTGCGCGCGAACGGCAACAATCCGTTAATTGCGCCATTCATCATGGTGTTTACCGCGGTGTTGGCGTTCTTTGGCAGTTGTGTCTAGACTGGCCGGGTTCTTGTCGGGGTGCCTTGCTATGAGGCTGAGATCGAATAATTTCGGATCCCGTTGAACCTGATCAGGTTAGCGCCTGCGTAGGGAACAAGATTTCTCGTCACCCGGCGAGTCCTCTTGTGCTTCGTCCGGGATGTTGTTCGACAATCGAACACCCCTCGAGCACTGAGCACAGCACCCGCTAGTTTTCTAGCGACGCGTGCGTCCATTCGTTTACAGGTTCGCTCCGACAAAAAATCCACTGCCTGGATGTGTCTGGAGAGCCCGTGATGACTACAAAACCAAAAATCGCAACCAACCTGAGTGACTCGGCCAAGGTCGATCAGCAATCGGTTCAGCCTTTTACTCGCTCGCAAAAAATCTATGTTCAGGGCACTCGCCCGGACATCCTCGTGCCGATGCGCGAAATCAGCCTTGATGTGACCCCGACCGACTTCGGCGGTGAGATCAACGCGCCGGTGGTTGTGTACGACACCTCCGGCCCGTACACCGATCCCAACGTCATCATCGACGTGCGCAAAGGCCTGGCCGATGTGCGTTCGCCGTGGATCGAATCCCGTGGCGACACTGAGCGTCTGTCGGGTCTGAGTTCCAACTTCGGCCAGGAACGTCTCGCCGATGCGGAGCTGACCAAGCTGCGTTTCGCTCACGTGAATAACCCGCGCCGGGCCAAGGCCGGTGCCAACGTCAGCCAGATGCACTACGCCCGCAAAGGCATCATCACTGCCGAGATGGAATACGTCGCCATCCGCGAGAACATGAAGCTTGAAGTGGCTCGCGCCGCTGGCCTGCTGGACCAGCAACACGCCGGTCACAGCTTCGGCGCCAGCGTGCCGAAAATCATCACCCCTGAATTCGTTCGTGAAGAGATCGCCCGCGGTCGCGCAATCATTCCGGCCAACATCAACCACACCGAACTGGAACCGATGATCATCGGCCGTAACTTCCTGGTGAAGATCAACGGCAACATCGGCAACAGCGCATTGGGTTCGTCCATCGAAGAAGAAGTGGCGAAACTGACCTGGGGCATTCGCTGGGGTTCGGACACGGTCATGGACCTGTCCACCGGCAAACACATTCACGAAACCCGTGAGTGGATCATCCGTAACTCGCCGGTGCCGATCGGTACTGTGCCGATTTATCAGGCCCTGGAAAAAGTCGGCGGCGCTGCCGAAGACCTGACCTGGGAGCTGTTCCGCGACACGCTGATCGAACAGGCCGAGCAGGGCGTCGATTACTTCACCATCCACGCCGGTGTGTTGCTGCGCTACGTGCCGCTGACCGCCAAACGCGTGACCGGCATTGTTTCCCGTGGCGGTTCGATCATGGCCAAGTGGTGCCTGGCGCACCACAAAGAGAACTTCCTCTACACCCATTTCGAAGACATCTGCGAAATCATGAAGGCCTACGACGTCAGCTTCTCGCTGGGCGATGGCCTGCGTCCGGGCTCGATTGCCGACGCCAACGACGCTGCACAATTCGGTGAGCTGGAAACGCTCGGCGAGCTGACCAAGATCGCCTGGAAGCACGATGTGCAATGCATGATCGAAGGCCCGGGCCACGTGCCAATGCAGTTGATCAAAGAGAACATGGACAAGCAGCTGGAATGCTGCGACGAGGCGCCGTTCTACACCCTCGGCCCGCTGACCACCGACATCGCACCAGGCTACGACCACATCACCTCCGGCATCGGTGCGGCAATGATCGGCTGGTTCGGTTGCGCGATGCTGTGCTACGTGACGCCGAAGGAGCACTTGGGCCTGCCGAACAAGGATGACGTGAAGACCGGGATCATCACCTACAAGATCGCCGCGCACGCCGCCGATCTGGCGAAGGGGCATCCGGGTGCGCAGATTCGCGACAATGCCTTGAGCAAGGCGCGTTTCGAATTCCGTTGGGAAGATCAGTTCAACCTGGGCCTTGATCCGGACACCGCGCGTTCGTATCACGATGAAACCCTGCCGAAGGATTCGGCCAAGGTCGCGCATTTTTGCTCCATGTGCGGGCCGAAATTCTGCTCGATGAAAATCACCCAGGAAGTCCGCGAATACGCGGCCAACCAACGGATCGAAACCGTCGATGCCGAAGTCGCCCAGGGATTGGCGGAACAGGCTGAGCGGTTCAAGCAGGAAGGCAGTCAGCTGTACAAGAAGGTTTGATCTGACCCGCAGCGCCGCTCTGGCGCTGCTCTTGTAGGAGCGAGGCTTGCCCGCGAAGACGGTGTATCAGTCAACATCAATGTTGAATGTGATTACGTCTTCGCGGGCAAGCCTCGCTCCTACAAGTGTGCGGTTACAAAAATAATGTCCCTCTGAGATAACACCCTTGAGCATTCAACCCAGCACTTATTCCCCTGATATCGCGGTGCCCACCGACAAACGTGTCTTCGGTGGTCGCGATCTGTTTTCCCTGTGGTTCTCTCTCGGCATCGGCTTGATGGTCCTGCAGACCGGTGCATTGCTCGCGCCAGGTCTGGGTCTGTCCGGCTCGTTGCTGGCCATTTTCCTCGGCACCCTGGTTGGCGTTCTGTTGCTGGCCGCCGTTGGCGTGATCGGCAGCGACACCGGTCTGTCGTCGATGGCCGCGCTCAAACTCAGCCTCGGTGCAAAAGGCGCGAGCCTGCCGGCCGTGCTGAACCTGCTGCAACTGATCGGTTGGGGCTCGTTCGAAATCATCGTCATGCGCGACGCCGCCAGTCTGCTCGGCGCGCGGGCGTTCAGTGAAGGCAGTCTGCTGTCGAATCCGCTGCTCTGGACCGTGTTCTTTGGCGGTTTGGCAACCTTGCTGGCTATCAGCGGCCCGCTGACGTTCGTGCGGCAGATCCTGCGCAAGTGGGGTATCTGGCTGCTGCTGGCCGCGTGCATCTGGCTGACCTGGAACCTGTTCGCCAAAGCCGATCTGGCCGCGTTGTGGGCGCAGGCCGGTGATGATTCGATGTCGTTCGCCGTGGGCTTCGACATTGCCATCGCCATGCCGCTGTCGTGGTTGCCGCTGATTGCCGACTACTCACGTTTCGGCAAGCGTGCGAAAAACGTGTTCGGCGGCACGGCGCTGGGCTTCTTTATCGGTAACTTCTGGCTGATGAGTCTCGGTGTGGCTTACACCCTGGCATTCGCGCCGAGCGGTGAAGTGAATGCCTTGCTGTTGGCATTGGCCGGTGCCGGTCTGGGGATTCCGCTGCTGCTGATCCTGCTGGATGAGTCCGAAAAAGCGTTCGCTGACATTCACTCGGCGGCCGTTTCCAGCGGGATTCTGTTGCGCTTGAAAGTCGAGCATCTGGCGCTGGTCATCGGTGTGATCTGCATCCTGATCGCCTGTCTGGCACCATTGGTCCAGTACCAGAACTTCCTGCTATTGATCGGTTCGGTGTTTGCGCCGCTGTTTGGCGTGGTGCTGGTGGATCACTTCATCCTGCGCAAGCGCGGTGCTCTTGTGGCGTCAGCCGCATTGCGCTGGCCGGCGCTGCTCGCCTGGTTGGGCGGCGTGAGCACCTATCATTTGCTGGCTAATCTGTATCCGGACATCGGTGCAACCCTGCCGTCACTGATTCTGGCAGGGCTGCTCCAGCTGGTGCTGGGTCGAGCCTTCAGTTACGGCCAGGGAACAGCTCGGGCTTGAGAATGCCGTTCAGACGAGGGTAAGGAATCTTCAGTTCGACGTGACCCAGCGCGTAAGGCGCGATGGTGCTCACTTCGTACTTGAGGATCACCCCGCCGTAGGTCAGCGCCACGTTCTGGGTTTTCACGAATGGCCAGCTCTTCACAAACTCCGGCTCCTGATCGAGCTTGGTGCTGATCAGCCAGCTGTTGTGCGCCACCTGCGCGGCTTTCCAGAATGCCTCTTCCTGCCCAGGCACCAACATGTCCGACAGTGTCAGCACCTTGTGTTGCTGGCGTGAGTAGTTGATGAAGCTGCGGCCCGGCGTGCCATGGGCACCGCCGGTGTCCAGGTAGCTGGAGAACTCAACGATCACCAAGCCGTCATGCTGCTCACGTACCTTGGCTTGCAGGTAACTGCTGTAGCGCGGGCCGGCACTGCTCAAAAATTGCTCGCGATACGCTGCCAACGTCGGCGCCACTGGGGCGTCGGGCGAGGTGCGGGTCATTTGCAGCAGGCGTTTTTCGAGGATGCCGTCCAACTGCGGTTCGTCTGGGAAACGCAGCGTATCAATGTTTACCAACGGGCAATCAGGCGTGGTGCAGCCAGGTTTCAACTGTTCCGATGCATCGCGGGTGGTTTCCAGCGGCGCCCGGTAGTTGGGTTGGAACAAACTCTGGCACGCGCCCAGAGTCAGGGCGATTGCGGCCACGGAGGCGATTTTAAAAAGCGACATGGGCGTCCTTCATAAAACAGGGAAAGGCGAAAAGTTACCCGCTTCGACTGTCAGCGGAGTAATCAGTTCGCCACTAAGCTAATTAGAGTTGTTTACAGCCCTGCCGTCTATCCCGCTGTCTGGAAAGGGGCTGCATCAAACGCCGCGGGCGCGTTAGGATGGCGCGAAGTCGAGGTTGCAAGTAACAAAAAGGAACCTCGTAACGGATTTTCAGTAAGAGGATTGTCATGACTGATTTTGCCAACGCCATTCCGGCCACCGTTGAGATCGTTCGGCGCGAAAGGTGCTACGAGGGCTTCTACAAGCTCGATCGCGTGCACTTGCGCCACGAATTGTTCGCCGGTGGCATGAGTCGCGAGATCAATCGTGAAGTGTTTGTTCGCCACGATGCGGTGTGCGTTCTGCCTTACGATCCGCAACGTGACGAAGTGGTGTTGATCGAGCAGTTTCGCGTCGGTGCCATGGGCAAAATCGACAATCCATGGCTGATCGAACTGGTCGCTGGTCTGATCGACAAGGATGAAGAACCGGAAGCAGTTGCTCACCGCGAAGCGCAGGAGGAAGCTGGGCTTGTGTTCGGGGCGCTCTGGCCGATGACCCAATATTTTCCATCGCCGGGCGGCAGCAATGAATTCGTGCATTTGTACCTGGGGCGCTGCGACAGTACCGGGGTTGGCGGCTTGCATGGGCTGGAGGAAGAAGCAGAAGATATCCGCGTCACGGTCTGGGCCTTTGAAGATGCCCTGCAGGCCGTACGCGACGGACGAATTGCCAACGCGGCCAGCATCATTGCTTTGCAATGGCTTGCTTTGAACCGCGCTGAAGTGAGGGGGTTATGGTCGTAAATAAACTTCGCGATCGCTATCGGGTCGACCTTGTGGGGTTGCAAGCCTCCTGCGAGGCCAACTACGCGCGCCTGATGCGACTGCTACCGGACATGCGCAACGAGCCGCAGGCGCGGCGCATTGCCATGACCCACGGCGACCAGATGCTCGGCGTGCTGGCCCTCGAAGTGCTGCAGGTCTGTCCGTACACCACGACCTTGCAAGTGCGCCAGGAACATAGCCTGCCGTGGTTGCCGGTGCCGCAACTGGAAGTGCAGGTCTATCACGACGCATGCATGGCCGAAGTGGTCAGCGCCGAACATGCGCGACGCTTTCGCGGCATCTATCCTTACCCGAATGCCTCAATGCATCAGCCGGATGAAAAGGCCCAGCTGAATATGTTCTTGGGCGAATGGCTGAGCCATTGTCTGGCGTGTGGGCATGAGTACGCGGTTGTACGCTGAGTGCACTAGTTGTGAACTGCGTCAGGTTCACAGGTTTCCCCTTTTGATCGTCCCCCAGCATAATTGCGGCATTCATCCAATCCCGTGATTCAACCCTGGGAGAACGCCTTGCCGAGCGTATCCACATTAACCACCGCCGATTCGGCGTTGCTGGTGCAACTCTCCGACAGTCATCTGTTTGCCGAGACAGACGGGACGTTGTTGGGCATGAATACCCGCGACAGTCTGCAAAAGGTCATCGAGCTGGTGCGGGTTCAGCAGCCGCAGATTGATCTGATCATCGCCAGCGGTGATTTGTCTCAGGACGGGACGCTGGAGTCCTATCAGCTGTTTCGCGACCTGACCCGGCAGCTCGATGCGCCGGCGCGCTGGATACCCGGCAATCACGATGAGCCACAGATCATGGCCGAAGCGGCCGTGCAGAGTGCATTGCTGGAGCCGGTGGTGGATGTCGGTAACTGGCGCGTCACGTTGCTCGATTCGGCCGTGCCGGGTTCGGTGCCGGGGTATTTGCAGGACGAGCAGCTGCAATTGCTGGCCCGTTCGTTGAGCGAGGCGCCGCAGCGGCATCATCTGGTGTGTTTCCATCATCATCCGGTGTCGATCGGGTGTGCGTGGATGGAGCCGATCGGGTTGCGTAATCCTGAGGCGTTGTTTGCGGTGCTCGATCGTTTTCCGCAGGTTCGCGCTGTTTTGTGGGGGCATGTGCATCAAGAGATCGACCAGGTTCGCAATGGCGTGCGTTTGATTGCTTCGCCTTCGACCTGTATCCAGTTCGAGCCGGGCAGTGATGATTTCAAGGTGAGTGACGAAGCCCCTGGGTACCGCTGGTTGCGGCTTTTGCCGGATGGCCGTCTCGAAACCGGCGTGGAACGCGTCACCGGGTTCGACTTTGAGGTCGATTACGGTTCCAACGGCTACTGACAAAGCCCTGTAGGAGCTGTCGAGTGCAACGAGGCTGCGATCCTTTGACTTTGTTTTAAAAGCAAGATCAAAAGATCGCAGCCTCGTTGCACTCGACAGCTCCTACAGTAAACTGCGCCTCTTTACCCGACGCACAGGGAGCTCAAATGTCCGGTTCGATCCTATATATCCACGGTTTCAACAGCGCGCCCGCCTCCAAAAAGGCCTGTCAGTTGATCGATGTGATGGAGCGTCTGGGCTTGAGCGATCAGTTGCGCGTTCCGGCCTTGCATCACCATCCCCGCGAGGCCATCGGTCAGCTAAACAAGGCGATTGAGGAGCTGGGGCGGCCACTGCTGGTCGGCAGCTCACTCGGCGGCTACTATGCGACTCACTTGGCCGAGCGCCATGACCTCAAGGCCCTGTTGATCAACCCTGCCGTCAGCCCACACCGGATGTTCGACGGGTATCTTGGGATGCAGAAAAACCTGTATACCGATGAGGCCTGGGAATTGACCCACGACCATGTGACGGCCCTGGCCGAGCTGGAAGTGCCGGCGCCCCAGGACCCGCAGCGGTATCAGGTGTGGTTGCAGACCGGCGACGAAACGCTGGACTACCGCCTCGCCCAGCAGTACTACCGGGCCTGTGCCTTGCGCATCCAGGCCGGCGGTGACCATAGTTTCCAGGGTTTTGCCGCGCAACTTCCGGCAATGCTGAGTTTTGCCGGCATCGGCGCAGATTTGTATCAGGTGATCGATTTCACTGCACTGTGATTCGTCGCCTCTTTTCCACAGAACACTTTTATAGAAGACGGACGACGAGACCCCATGGCCACTCCCAGCGCTAGCTCTTATAACGCAGACGCCATCGAAGTCCTCTCGGGCCTCGACCCGGTGCGCAAACGCCCCGGCATGTACACCGACACCAGTCGGCCGAACCACCTCGCCCAGGAAGTCATCGACAACAGCGTCGACGAAGCCTTGGCCGGGCATGCGACCTCGGTGCAGGTCATCCTGCACGCCGATCATTCCCTGGAAGTCAGCGATGACGGCCGCGGCATGCCGGTGGATATCCACGCCGAAGAAGGCGTGTCGGGTGTCGAGCTGATCCTCACCAAGCTCCACGCGGGCGGCAAGTTTTCCAACAAGAACTACCAGTTCTCCGGCGGTCTGCACGGGGTGGGTATTTCCGTGGTCAACGCCTTGTCGAACGAAGTCCGGGTGCGCGTCAAGCGTGATGGCAACGAATACCAGATGACCTTCGCCAATGGTTACAAGAAAACCGAGCTGGAAGTCATTGGCACTGTCGGCAAGCGCAACACCGGTACCAGCGTGTTTTTTGCGCCGGACCCGAAGTACTTCGATTCGCCGAAATTCTCCATCAGCCGCCTCAAGCACGTGCTCAAGGCCAAGGCCGTTCTGTGCCCCGGGCTGCTGGTCAGTTTTGAAGACAAGGCCACCGGCGAGAAAGTCGAATGGCATTACGAAGACGGCCTGCGTTCCTACCTGGTCGACGCGGTCAGTGAATTCGAACGCCTGCCGGACGAACCGTTCTGCGGTAGCCTGGCCGGTAATAAAGAAGCGGTTGATTGGGCGCTGTTGTGGTTGCCGGAAGGTGGCGACAGCGTGCAGGAAAGCTACGTCAACCTGATCCCGACGGCTCAGGGCGGTACCCACGTCAACGGTCTGCGACAGGGCTTGCTCGACGCGATGCGCGAGTTCTGCGAATTCCGCAGCCTGCTGCCGCGCGGCGTGAAACTGGCGCCGGAAGACGTCTGGGAACGCATCGCGTTCGTCCTTTCGATGAAGATGCAAGAGCCGCAATTCTCCGGCCAGACCAAAGAGCGTCTGTCGTCCCGTGAAGCGGCCGCGTTCGTTTCCGGTGTGGTCAAGGACGCGTTCAGCCTGTGGCTCAACGCCCACCCTGAAACCGGCATGCTGCTGGCGGAGCTGGCGATCAACAATGCCGGCCGCCGTCTGAAGGCCAGCAAAAAGGTTGAACGCAAGCGCATCACCGCAGGGCCAGCGCTGCCGGGCAAACTCGCTGACTGCGCCGGGCAAGACCCAATGCGCTCTGAACTGTTCCTGGTCGAAGGTGATTCCGCCGGCGGTTCGGCCAAGCAGGCGCGGGACAAAGAGTTTCAAGCGATCCTGCCGTTGCGTGGCAAGATTCTGAACACCTGGGAAGTCGACGGCAGTGAAGTGTTGGCCAGCCAGGAAGTGCACAACATCGCCGTGGCTATCGGTGTCGATCCGGGCTCGGCGGACATCGCCCAGCTGCGTTACGGCAAGATCTGCATCCTCGCCGACGCCGACTCCGACGGTCTGCACATCGCCACCTTGCTGTGTGCGTTGTTCGTCCAGCATTTCCGCCCGTTGGTGGATGCCGGTCACGTCTACGTCGCCATGCCACCGCTGTATCGCATCGACCTGGGTAAAGAGATTTACTACGCCCTGGACGAAGCCGAACGCGATGGCATCCTCGATCGTCTGGTGGCCGAGAAAAAACGTGGCAAGCCGCAGGTCACGCGATTCAAAGGTCTGGGTGAAATGAACCCGCCGCAGTTGCGCGAAACCACCATGGACCCGAACACTCGGCGTCTGGTGCAGCTGACGCTTGAAGATTACGACGCTACAGCAGAAATGATGGACATGCTGCTGGCGAAGAAACGCGCGGGTGATCGCAAATCCTGGCTGGAATCCAAAGGCAACCTGGCCGAGGTTCTTGGCTGATGCGGGTTGGCTTTGCCCTGGCGTGTGCGTTACTGCTGACCTCGGTGACGGCGTTTGCCAAACCGGTGCCGGAACTGCGCTTGTTGTCCGAGCATCCCGTAGACGGTATGCGCGGCGGCAACCTGTCGGGACTGGCCCAGTGTGGCAAGGATATGTGGACGGTGTCCGATCGCGATGATGATCAGATTTACCGCCTCGATACCCGCGATACCGTCTGGCAGGCTGAAACCGTGGGCATCGACGTACCTGCGGTGCCTAACAGCGATTTGCCCTGGGGGCTGCGTTCTCGGACCTGGGTGGCGTCGTTTGTCCGGGGCGGGGATCTGGATTTCGAAGGCATCGCCTGCGACAGCGCGGGTAATCGCTACATCGTCAGCGAATCCCATGCGGCGGTTCTGCAAGTGCCGCCCGTTGGGCCGACGTCCTGGCTGAAGATCTCGCCGATGCTGGTCCGCGAAGCACGGGCCAGTGGCATGCTGTTGCACTTCAATGCGCTGTTCGAGGGCCTGGCGATCAATCCGGGGGGTGATCAGTTGTGGCTCGCCGCCGAGCGTCAAAGTCGTGGATTGCTGCTGATCAAGCGCAAACAGACGGTCTGGGATTGCGATGGGGGTTGCGTGTTGGTGAGCGAAGCGGGGAAAGAAATGCAGCCGGCGCAGTTTCCCCGAGCCAAAGCGGTATCTCGGGACTTTTCCGATCTATCGCTGTTCGACGGCAAGCTGTTCACCCTTGAACGCAACGCTTACCAGATCTGCCGCCGTGATTCGGTGACGGCCAAGGTCGAGCGCTGCTGGTCGTTTGCCGATGAAGCCCTGCAGGCGCATCGCCGTTATTCAGATCCCTACGGCCTGACCGAAGCGTTGGTTATCGACGCAGAGGGAGCGTGGATCGGTACCGACAACAACAACGATGCTCGCGCCGATGGCGAGAAACGCCCGATCGTCTGGCGCTTTGCCGCGCCAGAAGGTGGCTGGAGTGCCAAGCCATGAGTCAGCAGCCACCGGGCAAACGCGCCGGTCGAGTGTTTATGGTGCTGGCCTGGTGCGCGGCGCTGTTTCTGGCCACCCGGTTTTTCGGCCAGTGGGAAGCGCATCAGCAGAACCCTAATGTCGTGGTCAGCACGGAGCAGGGTGAAGGTTTTATCGAAGTGAAACTGGCAAGCAACAGTCAGGGGCACTTCGTCGCCAGCGGCCAGATCAACGGCCAGCCGGTGGATTTCATGCTCGATACCGGAGCGACCGACGTGTCAGTACCGGCGGAAATGGCCGAACGGCTGAAACTGGAAAAAGGTTTCGGGGTGACCCTGAGCACGGCCAATGGGCTGACCCAGGGCTATCGAACCCGCATTGACCGGCTGCAACTGGGCGACATTGTGCTGCGTGATGTGCGCGCCCTCGTCGTGCCAGGCCTGGATGGCAAACAAGTGCTGCTCGGTATGAGCGCGCTGAACAGACTTGAATTTACCCAGCGCGGTGGCACCATGCTGCTGCGCCAGACAACGAACCGATGAGGCCCGCATGAGCGACTCCCTTGATCTCAGCCTGGACGGTGTAGAACGCCGGTCACTGGCTGACTTCACCGAAAATGCCTACCTCAACTACTCCATGTACGTGATCATGGACCGTGCTTTGCCGCATATCGGCGATGGCCTGAAACCGGTACAGCGACGCATCATCTATGCGATGAGCGAGTTGGGGCTGGACGCCGATTCCAAGCACAAGAAGTCGGCGCGTACCGTCGGTGACGTGCTCGGTAAGTTTCACCCGCACGGCGATTCGGCCTGCTACGAAGCCATGGTCCTGATGGCCCAGCCGTTCAGTTACCGCTACACGCTGGTCGACGGCCAGGGTAACTGGGGTGCGCCGGATGATCCCAAGTCCTTCGCCGCCATGCGTTACACCGAGGCGCGGCTGTCGCGTTATTCCGAAGTGCTGCTCAGCGAACTGGGTCAGGGCACCGCGGACTGGGGCCCGAACTTCGACGGCACCCTTGACGAGCCGCTGGTGTTGCCGGCGCGTTTGCCGAACATCCTGCTCAACGGCACCACTGGCATCGCCGTGGGCATGGCCACCGACGTACCGCCGCACAACCTGCGCGAAGTCGCGACAGCGTGCGTGCGTTTGCTCGATGAGCCCAAAGCCACGGTCGAACAGCTCTGCGAGCACATTCAGGGCCCGGATTACCCGACCGAAGCAGAAATCATCACGCCCCGCGCCGATCTGCTGAAAATGTACGAAACCGGCAAGGGTTCTGTGCGCATGCGCGCCGTGTACCACATTGAAGACGGCGACATCATCGTTACCGCGCTGCCGCATCAGGTCTCCGGTGCCAAGGTGCTGGAGCAGATCGCGGCGATGATGCAGGCCAAGCCGTCCAAGGCTCCACAGATCGCTGACCTGCGAGACGAATCCGACCACGAAAACCCGTGCCGGATCGTGATTATTCCGGGCGCACGCAAAAACTTTGACCACGATGCGCTGATGCAGCACCTGTTCGCCAGCACCGAACTGGAGTCGAGCTACCGGGTCAACATCAACATCATCGGCCTGGACGGCAAGCCGCAGTTGAAAAACCTGCGTGCGTTGCTGGTGGAATGGCTGGAATTCCGCGTCAACACCGTGCGCCGCCGCCTGCAATTCCGCCTCGACAAGGTCGAGCGCCGCCTGCACCTGTTGGACGGTTTGTTGATTGCCTACCTCAACCTGGATGAAGTGATTCACATCATCCGTACCGAGGAACACCCGAAAGCGGCGCTGATCGCGCGTTTCGCCCTGAGCGAAATCCAGGCCGATTACATTCTTGACACCCGTTTGCGTCAGTTGGCGCGGCTGGAAGAAATGAAGCTGCGTGCCGAGCAGGATGAACTGCTCAAGGAACAGGCCAAGCTGCAAGCCTTGCTGGGTAGTGAAGCCAAGCTGAAAAAACTGGTACGCACCGAACTGATCAAGGACGCCGAAACCTACGGCGACGACCGTCGTTCACCCATCGTCGAGCGCACCGAAGCCAAGGCCCTGACCGAGCACGACCTGCTGCCGAACGAGAAAGTGACCGTCGTCCTGTCGGAAAAAGGCTGGGTTCGTTCTGCCAAAGGGCACGAAATCGACGCCACCGGGCTTTCCTACAAAGCCGGGGATGGTTTCAAGGCCTTGGCGCCCGGTCGCTCCAACCAGTTCGCCGTGTTTATCGACTCCACCGGTCGCAGCTATTCCGTGGCCGCACACACGCTGCCATCAGCCCGTGGCCAGGGCGAACCACTGACCGGTCGTCTGACGCCGCCACCAGGGGCGAGCTTCGAATGCGTGCTGATGCCGGAAGACGATTCGCTGTATGTGATCGCGTCCGACGCCGGTTACGGGTTCGTGGTCAAGGGTGAAGACCTGCAGGCCAAGAACAAGGCGGGCAAGGCGCTGTTGAGCCTGCCGAACAACGCCAAGGTGATTCTGCCGCGGCCGGTGGCTAATCGTGAGCAAAACTGGCTGGCCTCGGTGACCACCGAAGGTCGCCTGCTGATCTTCAAGATCAGAGATCTGCCACAATTAGGTAAGGGCAAAGGCAACAAGATCATCGGGATCTCCGGTGAGCGTGTAGCCAGTCGCGAAGAATATGTCACGGACATCGCGGTACTGCCGGATGGCGCCACGTTGGTGTTGCAGGCCGGAAAACGTACCTTGTCACTGAAAGCAGACGACCTCGAACACTACAAAGGTGAGCGTGGACGTCGTGGTAACAAACTGCCACGTGGCTTTCAGAGGGTAGATGCGCTGCTCGTCGAAAACCTCAATTAAGCGTCCTAGAGCGCTCGATCTACGATTTAACGCGTAGATCGACGCTTTGGCACTGGAGTCGGCACGCATATTCACGGATGATATGGCCTTTCAAGCGCCGGCGTGGCCGAGCGTTCTTCATATTTATTGAGTATTTTCACTGTGGTTAGCCTTGTGGCAACCACTGGGATGGGACGATGACTGCTCTGCGCCTTCCTTTTATTTTGATGCTTGCTGGCGTTCTTGGCCTGGCGGGTTGCAGCACACACCAGCCGGTGTCGCTGTATCAGCTGGACAGCGGAAGTCCGGCTCAACCTGCGCAAAGCGCGGGCATGGCTGTATTGCTGGGTCCGGTAACGGTAGCTGATTACCTGCAGCGCGAAACCTTGTTGCAGCGACAGCCGGATGGCAGCCTGCAAGCTTCGACTGATGGTCGTTGGGCGGGTAGCCTGTCGTCCGATATCGATCAGCTGCTGCTGCGTCAGGTCGCCGGTCATCTGGACAGCCAGCGCGTGGTGCTGGCGCCTGCGACAGTGGGCTTCACGCCGGATGTTCAGGTTCTTCTGACGATTACTCGTCTGGACTCGGGTGAGGCGCAACCGGCGATCCTTGATGCGCAATGGCGTCTGATCGACCGTCGTGGCCAGGTTCGCGATAACCGCATCATTCACCTGCAAGAGCAGCATGCCGGTGGCACGGCGGCTCAGGTTCAGGCTCAGGGTGTGTTGCTGCAGCGTCTGGCCGAGCAACTGTCGACGGCGCTCAAGCCACTGGCCAATCAACCACCGATCGCCGCAGCGCCGAAAAAGCCGGCAGCCAAGCCGGCGGCACCAGCGGCGGAAGCGGAAAAGCAACCGAAGATCCCGATGGCTTCGCCGATCCGGACCGATATGGAAGTGTTCAGGTTCTAAGCCTGGATTGATCCAAAGCAAAGCCCGCCATGTGCGGGCTTTGTTGTTTCTGCAGGTTGAGATCTTCAGTGCTCCTGATGGCCTCTTCGCTGGCAAGCCATGCTCCTACAGGTTCCGTGTCGTACGCACATCGCGTGAACGACACAACACCTGTAGGAGCATGGCTTGCCAGCGAAGGGGTCGGAACAGGCAACAAAAAGCCCGCAGACGATCACTCATCTGCGGGCTTCTTCACATTAGGGCTAAGATTTACGCCCGACGCTCATGCATCCGCGACAGTTGTCGCTCGAGCATCGACGGATAAGGCTCCATTAGCCGTTCTACACAGCACGCACCCTCAGGGCTTGCGATCGGGCGGATCCGCGCACGCTGGCGAATCAGCGCGTCGTCACCGATCTTGCGCTCCACCAGCAGCAGGTTGCGGCTGTGTTGCGACAGGGCCAGCGCATCCTGAGCGGCTTCGGTCAGCAGCAGATCGATCTGGCTGAGGCCGAACAGCTCGTCACCCAGGGTCAGGCCCAACTGCAATTGCAAGGTGATGCCGCTGTCGGCGACTTCGATCTGCAGCTGATGGCCCAGAGCTCGCAACAACTCACCGCAGCAGATGGCGTTGGTCAGGTAGTCGTCGCCGCTGTCTTCGGTGTGGAACAGCATCAGCGTGCTGCCATCGTTCAGGGTGTGCAGTTCGCTCTGGTAGAGCGAGGCGGCCTGATCGAGACAGTCGCGATAGCGTTTGAGCAATTCTTCCAGGCGAGTCCGGGGCAGACGACGCAGCTGATCCTGAGCGCCCAGTTGCACGGCCAGGACGGCGCTGTGCTGTGGCACGTTCGAGATCACCGGTTTTGCTGCCGGTTTCGGCGCGACGTCGGCCGATTCATCACGCAAATCGGCAAATGCATCATCGTCGTCATCGTCTTCAACGGTGCTGACAATCTGCCGTGGCGCAGGTTTGAGGCCGGCCACAGGCTTGGTTTCGTCAAAACTCGGGTCACGCAGATTGCGCACCTCGAAGGTTGGCTCGTTATCGTCTGCGTCTTCGTAGTCGCTTTCGTCGTACTCAGGCTCGGGAGCAGGTTCCGGCTCGGCCGGCTCTGGCGCAAAGTTGGCGTGCAGCTGGCGAGCCAGGTCACCGATCTCATCCTGACGCTCGGTGGCCGGGGTGTATTCGTCAATATTGCGCAGCCACACCCGCAATTGCAGCAGCGGTGTGGAGATGTGCCGGCCCAGGCGCAGGCTCAGTGCCAGGGACAACGCCAGCAGAATCGCGCTCAAAATACCCATGCTTTGCAGGCTGATGGTCATCGGCTGCTGGAACTGATCCATGTCCAGGCTGATGCGCAGTTGCCCGGCAGTCACGTCCTGGAACGTGATCTTGCTCTGGTACATGCCTTCGGCTTCGCCCAGCAAGCTGTGCTTGGGGCGCTGACCAGCTTCGGCGAGGATGCGGTTATCCACGCTGTAGATGGCGGCGTGAGCCACCAGCTTGTTTTTGGTCAGGTTGTTGAGCAGCACGTTGAGGCTGAGGATGTCGTTGGACACCAACAGCTCCGTGGCGGACGTGGCAGTCTGGGTGGTCAGGCTTTCGCCCAGGGCATCCGCCTGCTCGTGCATGGCCTGCTTGAACTGCAAACCCATCACACAGGCATAGATCACCAGGGCCAGAGCGACCAGGATCACGTTATGGCTGGCGATGCGTAATGCAATCGGTACACGGCGGTGGCGCAGTGCACGGAAGATCAGCAGAAAGAAGTTATCGGTTTTTACTGGCGTGGGCCGGTTCACTTGAGCTCGGCTCTTTTGTCCGTGAAGTTGACGCGCAGTATAGCGACAGGCCCTAGACCGTCAAAGCGCTCACGGTGCCCGATGGTCACTGAAAGTGGGTAGAATGCGGTTTTTTTCCACCTGCGGGGGTGCGCCTTGCGCGAAATCGTCCTGATAAACATCACGGGAGTCGACCGTCCGGGTCTGACTGCGGCCATTACCGGTGTTCTGGCCCAGGGTGGTGTGAACATTCTCGACATTGGTCAGGCGGTGATCCACGACACCTTGTCGTTCGGCATCCTGGTTGAAATTCCTGACACCGAGCAAGGCAAGTCGGTGCTCAAGGACATCCTGTTTACGGCTTACAAGCTCGATCAGCAGGTGCGTTTCACGCCGGTGTCCGAAGAGGATTACCAGCAGTGGGTAGGCAATCAGGGCAAGAAGCGCCACATCGTGACCCTGTTGACCCGCAAAGTGACCGCCGGGCAATTGCAGGCCGTGAGTTCGATCACCGCCAAATATGGCCTGAACATCGACCACATCGATCGTCTGTCCGGGCGCATGCCGCTGGACACCCCGGCCGATCAGGGCAAGGGTTGCATCGAGTTTTCTGTTCGAGGTGAAGCGGCTGATCCGCAAGCGTTGCGGGCCGAATTCCTCAGCGTCGCTCAAGAACTAAACGTCGACATCGCCTTCCAGGAAGATTCGCTGTTCCGTCGTAACCGTCGTCTGGCGGTGTTCGACATGGACTCGACGCTGATCGAAGCCGAAGTCATCGACGAACTGGCCAAGGCTGCCGGCGTGGGCGATCAGGTTTCTGCGATCACCGAACGGGCGATGTCCGGCGAATTGGACTTCCGCGCCAGCTTCAAGGAGCGCCTGGCCTTGCTCAAAGGGCTGGACGTCAGCGTGCTGGATTCAATCGGCGCCTCGCTGCGCCTGACCGAAGGCGCCGAAACCCTGTTCGCCGAACTCAAACGCCTGGGCTACAAGACGGCGATTCTGTCGGGCGGCTTCACCTATTTCGCCAAGCAACTGCAAGCCAAGCTGGGTATCGACTATGTGTTCGCGAACGAACTGGAAGTGGTCGACGGCAAGGTCACCGGGGTGGCGGTCGAACCGATTGTTGATGCGCAGCGCAAGGCCGATCTGCTGAAAGAGCTGGCGCACAAGGAAGGTTTGCGTCTGGAGCAGACCATCGCCGTTGGCGACGGCGCCAACGATTTGCCGATGCTGGCGATTGCCGGGTTGGGCGTGGCGTTCCGTGCCAAACCGCTGGTGAAGCAGTCGGCGAAGCAGGCGATTTCCACCCTTGGGCTGGATGGCGTGCTGTATCTGCTGGGATTCCGGGATCGCGATGGGCAACTTTGAGTTTTGTATTGACTGACAGGGCCGAGCCGCGGTCTACCGAATTCACCCTCAAAGCGACTTCCACAACGAATCAAAATTCTCCTCAGCGCCGCTCACCGCGGCGTTGTCGTTTTTGGCTGTCTCCAGTGGACGGTAGGCGAACTGATTGAAACTATTGGTGCTCGCCACCCGCCGATCCAGCCCGACCCTGCGTTCTTCGCCGTTGGTATTGATCATGACCTTGTTGCCCTCCTGAAAGGGCAGGCGCGGCGCGAGCAAAGTGGCGGGCACGTCGATGGCGCTGATTTGCGGCAGCAACAGACCGCGCAGGTATTGGCTGTGGTCATCACGGGTGCGCACCAGTTGCAGGCCGCAGGGTTCGGCAAAGGGCGCAACCTGCTCGATGCCCATCTGCGTGCCACCGCCGCGCACCTGGCGGATCCAGCGCACCACCGCGATGCTCCAGCCCTGACCGGCAGCGTCCTCGATGCCGACCATCTCACCCGCCTGTAACTCGGCAGGCACCGCGCCGGGCCAGGCCAGGCAATAACCGCCTGGGCTGTGATTGATCACTGACAGGGCGTGGGTCGGGAAGTGCTGATTGCGGTCGGATGCCTCGTGGCTGTTGTCGTTCAGCAGCTGCGGGTATTCGATCTCTTCGTAAGGCAGCAGAGCGTCCGCAGTGCCTTGGGGGGCGGCGTCGAAGGCCTGGTGCCATTGGTCTTTTTCCCGACCTGTCACAGACGTCGCCGAAAATTGTGCAGGCCGGGCACCAGGGGCTTTCAGGATGTCGCTGAATGAACGTTGCCCGCCCAGATAAAAGTGCAGCGCGCTCATGCCCACGCACAAGGTCAAAGTACCTTGGCCGACGGTGCGCTGGAAACTGCGTTCGGCGGCCTGGCCCCAGGCGGTATGGAGATGTTGCAACGTATCCAGGCTTAACTCTGTCGGCACGGGCAGGGGCGATGAACTGTCGGTTTTTTGCAAGTACCCTTCGATTGCAGCAACCAGAGGCTGTGGATCGATCCCCAGCAAACTCTCCTGCTGCTCGGCCCGGAACTTGGTGCGATAACGCGGCCCGGTGTCGAGGTCTGGCGCGACGGCAAACAGACCGGTGGCCGGTTTGCCCGGTTGCAGCTTGATCCATTGGCTCCAGGGCTCCAGCATCTCGGCCACTCGGGCAATCTGGTTCTGACGCAGTTGATTGCAGCGTGAGGTGCCCAGTAGCAAAGCAACTACGTAAGTCTGTTCGATACTCAGGGATTGCGTCTGGCTGGCCAGCTCATCGCGCAGGCTCAGATGCTGGAGTCGGTGTGCACAGGCGATCCGGTAAAGCTGATGCAGCTCCAGCCACAGGCCTTCCGGCACCGGGCAATAGAGTTTGGTCGAGCGAATCAGCGGCCCGTTCAGGCAATGGATCGCTCGTTGCAGCGCCTGGGTCAGCAGCGGCGCACGGCCCTTGCTGAACGTCGGTGTGATGCGCACGACGATCTGTTTATAACCAATGGCCAAGTGACTTTGCAGTGCCTGGCAGAGGTTGGCGATCTTGCGCGAACGCTCGTCGAGGACAATCGACTGATGCAGGAAATGCCGCTCAAGGTGTTTGCAGACGTAATACACCTCGGGGCGCAACAGTTCGAGCAATTGCAGGCGATTTTCGCTTGGCGTGAGCAGCTGGTTGAGTTCGCTCAAGCCTTGATACAGCTGGCGAGCGGTCTCGCCGATATTGGCTTTGGGCAGATTGGTGATCCAGCGCTTGAGGTCGCGCGGGGTGGCTTCACAGAACGACAGGCGCAACTGCGTCGGGATCGGGGCGCGTAGCAACAGGTGGAGACTGGTCTCATTCATGCGGTGGAAAAACTCCAACCGGGAAAGGGGCAGTGAATGGTCTGACTGTAGCAGCTATGGATTTCTACCGTTTGTCTGTCAGTCGAGTGCCATCCGGGTGTCCTACTAATCTGACAGTCGTGCGACTGGATACGCACAGTCGTACGGCCTGCTGCCTACGCAGGGCAGGTCTCTTTGTAACTTCAAGGAGATGAAGTTTATGTCTAGATACGTAGTAGCAAATCAATGGGGCGGTAGTTCGGCACCCTGGCATCCGGGCGGAGACTGGACGTTAGGCGCACGGGACAACCAGAACATTGTTGCGATCGAGATCAAATCGGGCGATGGCGGGAAGAGTTTCACCGGCACGATGACTTATGCGGGTGAAGGTCCCATTGGCTTCAAGGCTCAACGCACGGGCCAGAACCAGTACAACGTTGAAAATCAGTGGGGCGGCAACGATGCCCCGTGGCATCCGGGTGGCAAATGGGTCATCGGAGGCCGGGATAATCAGAACGTTGTGGCGTTGAGCGTGACCTCCAATGACGGAGGGAAAAACCTCAGTGGCACCAATACCTACGCCAACGAAGGGCCTATCGGCTTCCGTGGACAGATAGAGTAACGGCACCACCGAAATGTCCGACCCCGCGAAGACGTTCGCGGGGTTCGGATCAGTGATCAGGCTTTTGGCAGGCCCATGCCTTGGCCCATTTGCACCGGCGAACCGGCCGTCAGTTCTTCAGCCCACTTCACTTGGTCAGGCCCGAACAACACGACAGCGGTCGAACCCAGTTTGAACCGACCCAGTTCTGCACCTTTCTCCAAATGGATCGGCGCACGGGCAGCTTCGTCGTAGCGGAAGGTTTTCAGCTCGCGTTTTGGCGGCGTGACCAAGCCGGCCCAGACGGTTTCGATCGACGCCACAATCATCGCGCCCACCAACACCACGGCCATCGGCCCGCGCTCGGTGTCGAAAATGCACGCCACACGCTCGTTGCGGGCGAACAGTTCCGGGACGTTTTCGGCGGTGGTCTGGTTGACCGAGAAGATCCGGCCCGGGATGTAGACCATCTCGCGCAGGGTGCCCGCCAGCGGCATGTGCACGCGGTGGTAGTCCTTCGGTGACAGATAAATAGTCGCGAAATCACCGCCCATGAACGGCGCTGCGCTGGCCGCATCGCCGCCCAGCAATTCCAGCACGCTGAAGCTGTGGCCCTTGGCCTGGAATACGCGACCGTGTTCGATCGGGCCGAGTTGGCTGACCGCGCCGTCGGCCGGGCTGAGGATCGCGCCTGGCGTCTCGTCCAGCGGGCGAGCGCCGTCCTTCAAGGCGCGAGTGAAGAACGCATTGAAGTGCTCGTAGGCCGTCAGGTCTTCGACCAGCGCCTGCGACATGTCCACCTGATAACGCTTGGCGAACCAGGCGGTGAAGGCGTTCTTGAACCAGCGTACGCGGCATTCGGCAATGCAGCCGGCCAGTCGCGACAGCAGGTGATGGGGCAGCAGGTATTGGCTGAGGATAAACAAACGCTTATTCATTAACTGTCCTTAAAAACCTTAAATCTCTACGGGCGTATCGGGATGGTTGCCCCATTCGCCCCAGGAACCGGCGTAGCCTTTGACCCGCGGATAACCGAGGGATTTAGCCACCAGATAGGTGAAGCCAGAACGATGGTGAGTCTGGCAGTGGGTAATCACTTCTTTGTCTTTGCTGATCCCGAGTTTTTCCAGGATCTGCGGCATGTCGGTGCGGATGCGCAGGTTGCGCGACTGATCCATGCCTGCGGTCCATTCGAAATTGACCGCGCCGGGAATGTGCCCGGCCTTGGCCGCCAGGACTTTCTCGCCGGAGTACTCCAGCGGCCCGCGCGCGTCCCAGATCGCCAGGTCGGCGGCACCGAGTCGGCTCTGCAGGTATTCGCGGGTGGCAGTGGGTTCGTCGTGCAGGGTCAGCGCAACCGGGCCGCCGACCGGAGCCGGGATCTGGATCGACATGGGCGAGCCTTCTGCCAGCCAGGCATGCAGGCCGCCATCGACATAGTGGTAGTGGCTGTGGCCGATGACATCCAAAAGCCAGATGAAGCGACCGGCCCAGCCACCGCCCTCGTCGTCATAGACCACGTAGACCGCGTCCTTGTTGTGGCCCAGTTCGCCGAACAACGCTTCGAGTGCCGCTTGCGGCGGCATCAGTCCCGGTGCAGGCGCCTGACCGAGTTGCGTGCGTTTCGGATCGACAAAACGCGCACCGGGGATATGCCCTTCGGCATAGCGGGCGCTGCTTGTCAGGTCCACCAGAATCAGTTCGCGGGCGTCGAGACGGGCGAGCAAGTCGCTCGGCTCGATGACCAGCGCCAAGCCAGAGAAGTCAGACATGTGAGGTCTCCAGAGCACAAAGGGGAGGATTGTAGCGCAGCGTCATTTGCCGCGCAGGCTAAAGCTGTGCAGTGCCTTTTCGATGCACTGCGCGGTTTTGCCGAAGGCTTGCACGGTGATTTCCGAGAACGGCCCGCCGCCCTGATCCGCCACTACAATCATGATGACCCGGCCGTTATTGACCAGTGAGCGTAGCAGCAGGTGTTCGCCACCGAACTGTGAGCGCAAGCTGGCCGGCAACAGCGCCGAAAATTGCGCATTGTTGTCCGGTGTCAGTCGCACTTGGGCTTGTTGCGAGAGCAGGCGTTGCAGCACGGTGCTCTGGCTGACAATCAGGTTCAGGCCGGCCGCTTCTTTTGGCAGTCCGGCGGTTTGATGCACTCGCAGATTGGCGTGAGTGCGGTCGGCCATCAGGATCATCACTCGACGCATGCCGCACGCAACCAAAGCGTCCCGGGCGGAGGTGGTCAAGTGAATGGCATTGGTGAAGCGGCTGGGATCGACCAGTAACTCGGCACATTGTCTGCGCCACTTCGCCAGGTCTTCGGCGGTCGGCGCCGGGGCCGGCAGCAAACCGGCGTGGATGCGGTTTACGCCCCATGGCCAGATCAGTGACACGGCCGGGTGCCAAAGGTCTGGCATAGCGTGATGGCGGGCGCTGTTGGCGGCCTGTTGGTGCAACTGCTGCTGCACTTCGTCCATCGGCATTTGCAGGTAAAGGCTGGTCAGGTACTGCCAGCGTTCACTGTGAGGGCTGTCCCAGGCGTGTTGTGCCGACAGCGCCAGACCGTTGGCCAACAGCACTGTATTGGCCGGTTGATTGAGCCAGCGTCGCAGGGTCGGATCGTCATCGAGGCGGTTCTGCTGGCGCAATGGGTGATCGCTGTCGCGAGCGATGCGCAGCACTTTCACCAGCTCACGCTGCTCGCTGAGCAACAGCCGATAACCCTGCTGCACCCAGATCGGCAGGCGCCAGATGTCCACGAGCGCCAGACAAATTTCCAGCAGGCGTGCGCCGAACAATTGTTTCTCGACTTTGCCCGCTGATTCACCTTTATGGATGACCCGCAGCTCCCACTCTTCGAGCAGCTGCGGATGGGTCAACGCCATCGGCCACAGCGGCGAGAGAAACAGCAGGCTGCCCCAGTGAATGTCCTGCCACAGCCGGGCCAGGCGACTGGCAAAAAAACCGTTGGCCTGTTGAGTCGCGTGCTGGCTGATCAGTTGCAACTGACGCAGGGCAACCGGGATGTCCGACTGAGGTTCGGCGGGCAGGCGGGAAAGCAGTTCTTCGGTGCGCTTCAAACCGAGGCGATTGATCGCCACCTCAAGGTTTTCCGCGGGCTCGGTCATGCTGCCATGGTTGTGGCGATTGGCTTCGCGAATCACACTCAGCGCCAGCGCCGGGCTGTCCTGCATCAGTTCGGCGATATCGCGCAGGGAGCTGCGACTGTTGGCGATGGCCTTGCAGACACCGTCGTGACTGGCTTGCGGAACCGGCAGGCGCACGCCATCGAGAAGCTTGACCCAGCCTTCAAGAGTGGTCGGTTTTGGTGTTGGTACGTTCGTTTCGTTAGCCATGGTTGGACGCGATCATCGTCTGCATTACCTATGCCCGGATCGGGCCAAATTGGCTTTTCGCCTGAACTGGCTATAGTCTGGCGCAGTTTTGCCGATAAGTAGAAGAAGAGATTTTTTAACTTCCGAATATGACCTTGAACCCGACTCAGTAAGTGCTCTCCTACCTATGGCTAAAATTATCGGCATCATCGTCGTATTCGCGAGCGTGCTCGGCGGATACGTGCTTTCCCACGGCAAAATTGCCGCCCTCATCCAGCCTTTTGAGGTGATGATTATCGGTGGCGCGGCCCTTGGCGCATTCCTGCAGGCCAACCCCGGTTACATGACGATGCACGTGCTCAAGAAATCCTTGGGCATGTTCAGTTCGCGCTTCAACCACACGTTCTATCTGGAAGTGCTGGGCCTGGTCTACGAGATCCTCAACAAGAGCCGCCGCGAAGGCATGATGGCCATCGAAGGCGACATCGAAGATGCCGCTGCGAGCCCGATTTTTGCCAAGTACCCGGTCGTGCTCAAAGATGAACGCATGACCGCGTTCATCTGCGATTACCTGCGCATCATGTCCTCCGGCAACATGGCTCCCCATGAGCTTGAAGGCCTGTTCGACATGGAGCTGTACAGCCTCAAGGAAGACCTCGAGCATCCGTCCCACGCGGTGAATGGTATTGCCGACGCCATGCCCGGTTTCGGTATCGTCGCGGCGGTACTCGGTATCGTGGTGACCATGGCTTCCCTGGGTGAGGGCGACCAGGCCTCCATCGGTCTGCACGTGGGCGCGGCACTCGTCGGTACCTTCTTCGGTATTCTCGCGGCATACGGCTTCTTCGGCCCATTGGCCACTTCCCTGGCCCACGATGCCAAGGAAGAACTGAACGTCTACGAAGCCATCAAGGCCTCGCTGGTCGCTTCCGCTTCCGGCATGCCGCCGTCGCTGGCGGTAGAGTTCGGGCGCAAGGTTCTGTACCCGGCGCACCGTCCTAGCTTTGCTGAGCTGGAACAAGCGGTTCGCGGTCGCTAAGTCATGGAAAATAACCAGCCGATAATCATCAAGCGCGTCAAGCGCATCGCCGCCGGGCATCACGGGGGCGCCTGGAAAATCGCCTTCGCGGACTTCGCGACGGCGATGATGGCGTTCTTCCTGGTGCTGTGGCTGCTGTCCACCGCAACACCCGAACAGAAAATCGCCATCGCCGGTTATTTCAAGGACCCGGTCGGCTTTTCCGAAAGCGGCACGCCGTACATCATTGACTTGGGCGGCTCGCCGACCCTGGCGCCGGAGAACACCCTCAACCCCGAGGTGAAATCTCAGCCGCAGCCAGACAAGGTGACTATCGACACCGAGCAGGTTGAAGGCATGGCTGAGCAGGTTGAGAAGGAGCGTCTCGAGCTGTTGCTGCAAGAACTGCAGAACAAAGTCGAAGAGAACCCGCAACTCAAGAAATTCAAAGACCAGATCCTGTTCGAGATCACGCCGGACGGTTTGCGCATCCAGATCGTGGACGCCGAAAACCGGCCGATGTTCGACTCCGGCAGTGCCCGTCTGAAGCCATACTTCGAAGACATCCTGCTGGCCATGGCCGACACCATCAAAGCGGTGCCGAACAAGATCAGCATCAGCGGCCACACCGATGCCAAGCCGTACACGGGCACCGGTGACTTTGGTAACTGGGAGCTCTCGGCCAACCGTGCCAACGCGGCACGTCGTGCGCTGATCGCCGGCAGCTATCCGGATGCGCAGGTGGCACGCGTCGTCGGTTATGCCTCGTCGGCGTTGTTCGATCGCGAGAACCCGTTCAACCCGGTCAATCGCCGTATCGACATCGTGGTGCTGACCAAGAAAGCCCAGCGGGCCATCGAAGGTTCGCAAGGTGCAGAACCGGTTCCAGAGCCGACGCAAGGGCAGGGTGGCCCAGGCGAAGTGCCCGCCACGCCAGCCGATCCGAATGCGTTGCCGGCGGATAAAGAGCCGTTGCCGGCGCATGAGCTTCGCGAGCGCTTGAACCTGTTTGACAACCCGGCGCCGAAACCGGGTGAACCGCCGAAGCAGTGACCCACAAAAAAGCCGACAGCGATGTCGGCTTTTTTGCGGCTTTCACTGGTTTGGAAGCCACTTCATTTTCAGCGTGGGCACGGTCCCTGTGGGAGCTGGCTTGTCGGGTCGCCGCATCGCTGCGATGGCGGCCTTGTGGCTGGCGTGTTTGATGTGTGTACATATCCATTTCTGCGGTAACGGCTGCCAATGGTTTCGCTTTTACAGCGAGTCACTTGGAAAAGCGCCAAGTAACCAAGCGCTCTTGCCCCTTTCGTTCGGTGCCTCGCCTAGGCTCGGCATGCCCTCGCTCCGGTCCTGCTCCGTGGGCCCGCCGCCATCGGCCATCCATGGCCGGGGGCGGCTAACCCGGCATCCATGCCGGGTTGCCCACTGCGCAGAACCTCCACTCGGCCTCTCGAGGGGGCGTGCACCGCAACAGCACCGCGAGGCGAGCTAACGCTCGACCTCGTTGTTTGGTGGTGTACGCGTTCCCTTGTAGGAGCCGGCTTGCTGGCGATGGTCGTTAACTATAACGCGCGTGAACTGGTTAAACGCGGGGCACTTGAGTCCATCGACAGCAAGCCGGCTCCTACAGGTATTGCGTTATCTGTGTTTCCCCGGACTTCACGATGAGCCTTTTTTGCCTGCAAATGAATTTACATCTGCCTGATCGCGGTAAAAATCAAGGAATGAGGGCATGTCCGAGAAAGGTGTAGGAAGTCTCCGAGACGTATAAACCGGGTTTTTCTTCGCTTAAGGCTCGCCTATAGTTTGTCCGTCGCCGACGAATCGGTGATCGACTTTAGCCGGTCGTATCAGATGATGCACAAGCGCCCGTATAATCGCGGCGCTTTTTGCTGCCTGGCAACTACATGTCTATGGTGGCTGTGCGTGGGACACCTTCGGGTGTACCGGGTCATCTGTCCGGTCGGCTAAACCCGCGCACAGCTACCACCCTAATTCGTTTAGCCGCGAAAGGGTGGAAGCTTCACCTATCAGATGAGATTCAAGCCATGCCCAAATACCACCCCCTCCAAGGCAACTTCAGCGTCGGCCCGACGCTGTACATCGACACCGAAGCCCGCGCTTCCGATCTTCTTGAAACCGCCGTCCACCGACTCAAAGCCGCGCGTAATCTGCTCAACAGCGTCACCTGCCTGTGCGTCAAAGAAGCCGAAGGACACGACTTGGAGCATTTCGCCAACGCTGCGCATATGTTGATCCAGGATGGCTGTGACGCCTTGGACGTCTTGGGCTGGACGCTGGAAAAAGCCGCACGCTGAAAATGAGAAAGCCGCGATATTCGCGGCTTTTTTGTCTCGTGCTGGAGGCTGCTGATCATTTTCGTGGCGTCACAAAAATGATCAAGGCTATTTAATAGCTGGTTTCCGGCAAACTGGCGATGATCGAGCGGTAGCTGTTCATCCGTTGCTGCTGCACGCGACCTTCTTCCAGGGCCTTGAGCAGGGCGCAACCCGGCTCGCGGTCGTGCTTGCAGTCGCGGAAGCGACAGGTGCCGATCAGGTCGTTGAACTCGATGAAGCCGGCTTCGACATCGGCGCGGCTGACGTGGCCCAGACCGAACTCACGAATACCTGGGGAGTCAATCAACTCACCGCCACCGGGGAAGTGGAACAACCGCGCGGTGGTGGTGGTGTGAGTGCCCTGGCCGGACAACTCGGACAGCGGGCCGACACGGGCTTCGACTTCAGGCAACAGGCTGTTGACCAACGACGATTTGCCGACGCCGGACTGGCCAACGAACACGCTGATGCGCCCGTCCAGCTGTTCTTGCAGTTGCTCCATGCCGTTGCCGTGGTGCGCCGACACTTCCAGCACCGGGTAACCCAGCGTGCGGTAAACCGCCAGCAAGGCATTCAATGCCGGGGCGTTCTGCTCGTCGATCAGGTCGAACTTGTTGAGCAACAGAAGCGGCCGGATACCGGCGTGTTCAGCGGCGACCAGATAACGGTCGATCAAGTTCGCGTGAGGCTCAGGCAGCGGCGCGAAGACGATGACGATCATGTCGACGTTGGCGGCTACAGGCTTGAGCTGGCCACGGCTGTCCGGACGGCAGAGTTCGGTTTTGCGCGGCAGTTGCGCCACGATCACGCCGATGCCCTGGTTGCCGGCACGCCAGACCACCTGATCGCCGGTCACCAGCGCAGGCAGGTTGGCGCGCAAGTGGCAGCGGAACACCTGGCCGGCCAAATCGCCATCGAGGGCTTCGACTTCGACCTGCACACCGAAGTGCGCGATCACCAGGCCCGTCTGTTCCGGACCCAGATCGCCCCCCTCAAGTGCCTCGACAGCCGAGGACTCGCGTTTGGCGGCGCGGGCAGCGCGCTCGCCCTGAATCTTTTCGATGCGCCAGTTTTGACGACGATTGAGTTGGCGTTTGGCCATGGGTGTTCCGTATCAAGAATGCAGCGATTAGGTAAAACGGCCGCGAGTTTAGCACGCCCGGCCACCGGCCTAGGCTAAACTGCGCAGCATTGCCTAGGAGCCGACTCATGCAAAACCCGCAGAATCTGATCTGGATCGACCTGGAAATGACCGGTCTGAACCCTGATACCGACGTCATCATCGAGATGGCCACCATCGTCACCGACAGTGACCTGAACACCTTGGCCGAAGGTCCGGTGATCGCTATCCACCACAGCGACGAAATCCTCGCCGGCATGGACGAGTGGAACACCCGTCAACACGGCGGCTCCGGGCTGACCCAACGGGTGCGCGACAGCCGTATCAGCATGGCTGAAGCCGAAGCCGAAACCATCGCTTTCCTGGAAAAATGGGTGCCGAAGGGCAAGTCGCCGATCTGTGGCAACAGCATCTGCCAGGACCGTCGCTTCCTTTATACCCACATGAAATCCCTGGAAGGCTTCTTCCACTACCGCAACCTCGACGTCTCGACGCTGAAAGAGTTGGCCGCACGCTGGGCGCCCGATGTGCGCGACAGCTTCAAAAAGGGCAGCACGCACCTGGCCCTGGACGACATCCGCGAATCGATCGCCGAGCTGCAGCACTACCGCAAGCATTTCATCAAGTTCTGATGGGATTGAGGGCTGCACGGATTGTGCAATGCCCTCTTTTGGTGCCGCCCCTAAATGGCTAGACTGCGCGCCTTCCTGCAAGGACCGCCACCATGTTGCTGATGCTTTACCTGATCGCCATCACCGCCGAAGCCATGACCGGTGCCTTGTCTGCCGGACGTCGCGGGATGGATTGGTTTGGCGTGGTGCTGATTGCGTGCATCACAGCGTTGGGCGGTGGTTCGGTGCGTGACGTGCTGCTCGGTCACTACCCGCTGACGTGGGTCAAACACCCGGAATACTTGGTGCTGACCTCGGTGGCGGCGATGTTCACAGTGTTCGCTGCGCGCTGGATGCGGCATCTGCGCTCGCTATTTCTGGTACTCGACGCCGTAGGTCTGGTGGCATTCACCCTGATCGGCTGCATGACCGCCCTCGAAATGGGCCACGGCATGTTGGTGGCTTCGGTCAGCGGCGTGATCACCGGGGTTTTTGGCGGCATCCTGCGCGATATCTTCTGCAACGACATCCCGCTGATCTTCCGCCGCGAACTCTACGCCAGCGTCTCATTCGCGGCGGCGTGGTGCTACATGCTCTGCCTTTACCTGCAATTACCCGGTGAACAGGCAATTTTGATCACGCTGTTTGGCGGTTTCCTGCTGCGATTGCTGGCAATCCGTTTCCATTGGGAAATGCCGAAGTTTGTTTATAACGACGAAGTCTGATTTCAGCGGTGTGCAGGGTCTGACAAACGTGTGTTTCGAAATATCCTGTCGAGGAAGTCGCTTAGGTTGCTCAGTGAAAATAGGGTAAAAGTCCATAAATAGGGCAATTCGTTATTGAATTACCCTATTTAGTTTTTGAATTAGTCATCGAGTCCACAGAGTCATCGAACCGATTGGAGGGGGTGGTTGTTTCACCAAGTCGGTTGAAGTCGCTGATTATCAAAAATGCTGACCCGAAAAGTCGCTCCGAGCAAGAAGTTGCGGGTTACCGCGATGCGCTTTCTCTTATTCATGAGGCGGCAGAGGGGATGCCATTCTCCGAGGGCGTCATTCGGCAATTGCATGGCATGCTTTATCGCTATCTACCGCAGGATGGCGGGGAGTGGAAAGCAACGAACAATGACATCATCGAGCCTCATCCGGACGGCAGTTCGCGTATCCGCTTTCAACCGGTCGCTGCACATCTGACACCCATTGCAATGGTCGATATGGTCATGCAGTACCGCAAAGCATTGGATCAGAATCTGGCAGACCCGCTGGTGTTGGTCCCGCTGAGTATTCTCGACTTTCTCTGCATACACCCTTTCTCAGATGGCAACGGGCGCGTAGCACGACTGCTTACCTTGTTGTTGCTTTATCAGTTTGATTATCGCGTAGGCCGTTTTATTAGCCTTGAGCGGATTTTCGAGGACTCAAAGGAAAGCTACTACGAAACACTTGAGGTCAGCTCTCAAGGTTGGCATGAGGGTCGGCACGATGTTCAGCCATGGCTCAACTATTTCTGGGGCGCGCTACTTCGCGCTTACAAAGAGTTTGAGGAGCGTGTTGGTAAGATCGATAAGCGCCATGGAGGAAAAAGCGATCGAGTTCGAATTGAAGCGTTGAAGCGCACCCTACCGTTTTCGATTACTGAGCTTGAAGAGGCTTGCCCTGGCGTGAGTCGAGACACCGTGCGTATGGTTTTGCGTTCATTGAAAGCTGAAGGGCTAATTGAGTCGACTGGGAAGGGGCGCAGTGCCAAGTGGATAAACTTGCATCGCTATGGGCGAGCTCCATGGTCGTCAGCGCGCTGCTCATGTTGCTTCAACGCCCACTCGACATGCTCCCGCACCAACTCCGACGGATAGTCCCGCCGCGCCTTCAACGCTTCCAGCACTGGAATGCTCGACGGCGCGTTCCCCAGGCCTACCGCCAGGTTTCGCAGCCAGCGCTCGTAACCTGCTCGGCGTAACGGCGAACCTTCGGTGCTGTTGAGGAACTTGTCCTCGTCCCACATGAACAGTTCGGCCAGCTCCGCGTTGTCCAGGTTGTGCCGTGGCTTGAAGTCGCTTTCGCCGGACGGACGGGCGAAGCGGTTCCAGGGGCAGACGATCTGGCAGTCATCGCAACCGAACACCCGATTGCCGATCAGTGGCCGCAAATCTTCCGGGATCGCGCTTTTCAGTTCGATGGTCAGGTAGGAAATACAACGTCGGGCATCCAGCACATACGGGCCGACGAAGGCGTTAGTCGGGCAAATATCGAGGCACGCGGTGCAGCGGCCGCAATGTTCGGTGGCGTGAGGCGGGTCGATGGGCAGCGGCAAGTCGACGAACAGTTCGCTGAGGAAGAAGTAACTGCCAGCCTTGCGATTCAGGACCAGTGTATTTTTGCCGATCCAGCCAAGGCCAGCCTTTTCAGCGATGGCTTTTTCCAGCACCGGCGCGCTGTCGACAAAGGCGCGATAGCCAAACGGGCCGATGACTGCCTGAATTTTTTCCGCCAGTTGTTGCACGCGTTTGCGGATCAATTTGTGGTAATCGCGGCCCAAGGCATAGCGCGAGACGTAGGCTTTTGCAGGTTGTGCCAGGCGTTTGGCCATTTTGGTGTCGCCCGGCAGGTAGTCCATGCGTAGGGAAACTACCCTAAGCGTGCCGGGCACCAGTTCTTCCGGGTGTGAGCGTTTGCTGCCGTGGGCGCCCATGTACTCCATCTCGCCGTGGTAGCCGGCCGCGAGCCAGCGTTCCAGGTGCTGCTCATGCTCGGCCAGGTCGAGACCGCTGATGCCGACTTGCTGAAAGCCCAGCTCGCGGCCCCAGTCCTTGATGGATTGGGCGAGGGCGGGCAGGTCTGTGGTAATAGCGGGCATGAGGCGAGAGAAACCGGAGCTGAGGTGCGTATAATTCTGCCAGACATCGGAGCCCGAAGACGCATGCCGCAGACTAAAGATGATTTACCCGACGCGCTGTACAGCGCCGCGCAAGTCCGAGCCCTCGATGCGAGCCTGATCGCGGCCGGTACATCGGGCTTCGAATTGATGCAGCGCGCGGCGCGGGCGACCTGGCGCGCACTGGTCCGTCATTGGCCGACGGCGAACGAGTTGAGTGTTGTGGCCGGCCACGGCAATAACGCCGGCGACGGTTATTGGGTGGCAGTGCTGGCGCGACGTGCTGGCTGGCATGTGCGGGTATTGGCGGCAGGTGATCCCCAGCGTTTACAAGGCGACGCGGCATTGGCCCATGCCGAGGCCGTGTCCGAGGGGGTCGCGGTTCAAGCCTGGAGTGCACATTCGGAGTTGCGCGGTATCGTGCTGGATGCCTTGCTCGGCACCGGACTGACGGGAGAGGTGCGAGAGCCTTACGCCAGCGTGATCGCGGCGATCAATGCCAGTGGGCTGCCGGTTGCGGCAGTGGATATCCCTTCGGGGTTGTGTGCTGATACCGGCCGAATGCTCGGCGCTGCCGTTCGAGCTGATCTGACCGTAACCTTCATTGGTTTGAAGTTGGGTCTTTTCACGGGAGACGCTGCGGATCTGGTTGGCGAACGGGTCTTCAATGATCTGCAAGCCTCCCCCGAGTCTTTTAACGGGGTCGCCGCCACTGCCCGGCGCCTGACGACCGGTAACGTGCCGCGTCTGGAGGCTCGCCTTCCCACCTCCCACAAAGGTAAATTCGGCCACGTCCTGCTAATCGGCGGTGATCGCGGTTTTGGCGGCGCCATCCTGCTGAGCGCGCAAAGTGCGCTGCGTAGCGGTGCCGGGATGGTGTCCGTCGCAACTCGCAGCGAACATGTTCCGGCCGCTCTGGCGAGAATTCCCGAAGCCATGGTGCTGGGCACTTCGTCGGCCAATCAGCTGATGGGACTGCTTCAAAAAGTTTCCGTGCTGGTTGTCGGCCCAGGCTTAGGTCAGGCTTCCTGGGGGCGCAGCCTTTTGTCGGCGGCTGCCAATGCGCCGCTTGCGCAAGTCTGGGACGCCGATGCGTTAAATATGCTGGCTGAAGAACGTGTGAGCTTGCCCAAGGACTGCGTGATCACACCGCATCCTGGCGAGGCGGCGCGGCTGCTGGGAATAACGACTGCCGAGGTGCAGGCTGACCGTCCTGCAGCCGCTCACGCGTTGAGCAAAAAATACACAGCTGTAGTGATTTTGAAAGGCGCCGGCAGCCTGATCGCCAGCCCCGATGGGCGTCTGGCGTTGTGTCATCAGGGGCATCCGGCCATGGCCACCGCCGGTTTGGGTGATGTGCTGGCCGGTCTGGTTGGCGCATTGCTGGCTCAAGGCATGGAGGCGTTCGACGCCGCCTGCCTGGCCGTCTGGCTGCACGCCAATGCCGGCGAGCAAGAAGGTAAAACGGGCCGTGGGCTGGCGGCCAGTGATCTGATTCCAGCCATTCGTCAGTTGTTGGAGGAGCAAGCACCGTGTCTGAAGTAACCCTGTACCTGGCTGATGAAGAGGCGATGACCGCATTCGGCGAACGCATCGCAAAAACCACTCAAGGGCACGGCCTGATTTTTCTGGAAGGGGATCTGGGGGCGGGGAAAACCACGCTGTCGCGGGGCATCATCCGGGGTCTGGGGCATGTCGGCGCGGTGAAAAGTCCGACGTTCACGCTGGTCGAACCCTACGAGATTGGCGACATCCGGGCCTTCCATTTTGACCTCTATCGCTTGGTCGACCCTGAAGAACTGGAATACCTCGGTATCCGCGACTACTTCGAAGATGACGCCTTGTGCCTGATCGAATGGCCCCGACAGGGTGCAGGCTTTTTGCCAAAGCCCGACCTGACCATTACCATTAGCCCGCAAGACAGCGGGCGTTCGCTGAAAATTTCGTCCCAGGGCTCGCGTGGCGAGTCGTGGTGTGCCGCTTTGGCATTGGAATCCAATTAAATGATGGGGTCAGGTATGCGCTTTCGCGCGATGGTAGCTGCCGTAGGATTGTTGTTTTTGGCGGTGACCGTCGATGCTGTGGCCGAGACGAAGGTCAACAGTGTTCGCCTGTGGCGGGCTCCGGACAACACACGATTGGTGTTCGACCTGACAGGGCCTGTCCAGCACAGCGTCTTCACCCTGACCGCCCCGGATCGGCTGGTCATCGACATCAATGGCGCGTCTCTTGGGGCGCCGCTGAACGTCAACTCCTCGAACACTCCGATCACCGCCATGCGGTCTGCTCAGCGTACGCCGACCGACCTGCGGGTGGTCATCGACCTTAAAAAAGCCGTCACGCCGAAAAGTTTTACCCTGGCGCCAAACGCCCAGTACGGCAATCGCCTGGTGGTCGACTTGTTCGATAACGCCGCCGACGCCGCGCCAATTCCCGCGCCTACCAACGTCGCGACAGTCGCCCCGGTGCCGGTCACTCCGGTGGAACCTGCGGTGAAGCTGCCGCCCGCACCGGCCGGCAAGCGCGACATTATTGTGGTCATCGATGCCGGCCACGGCGGCGAAGACCCCGGTGCCTCGGGCTCTCGCGGTCAGCGTGAAAAAGACGTGGTGCTGGCCATCGCCCGCGAACTGCAGCGTCAGGTCAACGGCATAAAAGGCTTCCGCGCTGAGCTCACCCGCACCGGCGACTACTTCATTCCATTGCGCGGCCGTACTGAAATCGCCCGCAAGAAGGGCGCCGACCTGTTCGTTTCGATTCACGCCGACGCCGCGCCTTCGGCCGCTGCTTTCGGAGCCTCGGTGTTCGCCCTGTCTGATCGCGGTGCTACCTCGGAAACGGCCCGTTGGCTGGCCGACAGTGAAAACCGTTCTGACTTGATCGGCGGTGCCGGCAACGTCAGCCTCGACGACAAGGACCGCATGCTGGCGGGCGTGCTGCTCGATCTGTCGATGACGGCATCCCTCACGTCCAGCCTTAACGTTGGCCAAAAGGTTCTTAGCAACATCGGTCGCGTCACGCCGCTGCACAAACAGCGCGTAGAACAGGCCGGGTTCATGGTGCTGAAGTCGCCGGATATTCCATCGATCCTGGTGGAAACCGGATTTATCTCCAACGCCAACGAGGCTTCCAAGCTTGCCGCAGCGAACCACCAGCAAGCGCTGGCGCGTTCGATCAGTAGCGGCGTGCGCCAGTTCTTCCAGCAGAACCCGCCACCGGGCACCTACATCGCCTGGCTGCGTGATTCCGGCAAAATTGTTCAAGGTCCACGTGACCATCGGGTAAACCCAGGTGAAACACTGGCGATGATTGCCGTGCGTTACCAGGTGTCGCCAGCCACGCTGCGCAGCGCCAACAACCTGAAAAGTGACGAGCTGAAGATCGGTCAGACCCTGACCATTCCCGGCACCGAACTGGCCTCCAAAGAATGAACCAGGTGCTGACCAATACGGCTCGCATCGAGCTGCTCAGCCCGCGACTGGCGAACCAGATTGCCGCCGGTGAGGTGGTTGAGCGCCCGGCCTCGGTGATCAAGGAGCTGCTGGAAAACAGCCTAGACTCCGGCGCCAAGCGCATCGATGTCGATGTGGAGCAGGGCGGCGTCAAGTTGCTGCGGGTTCGCGACGATGGCAGCGGCATTTCCGCCGATGACTTGCCGCTGGCTTTGGCGCGTCACGCCACCAGCAAGATCCGCAACCTGGAAGACCTTGAGCAGGTCATGAGCCTGGGGTTTCGCGGTGAGGCACTCGCCTCGATCAGTTCCGTGGCCCGTCTGACCCTCACCTCTCGCACGAAAGAGGCCGATCAGGCCTGGCAGGTAGAAACCGAAGGCCGGGACATGGCGCCTCGCGTGCAGCCGGCAGCCCATCCGGTGGGCACTTCGGTGGAAGTGCGCGACCTGTTCTTCAATACCCCGGCGCGGCGCAAATTCCTCAAGACCGAAAAAACCGAATTCGATCACCTGCAAGAAGTGATCAAGCGTCTGGCCCTGGCACGTTTCGACGTGGCGTTCCATTTGCGTCACAACGGCAAAACCATCCTCAGCCTGCACGAAGCCCATGACGACGCAGCCCGTGCCCGGCGTGTGGCGGCGATTTGCGGTTCGGGTTTCCTCGAGCAGGCGCTGCCGATCGAGATCGAGCGTAATGGTCTGCATTTATGGGGTTGGGTCGGCTTGCCGACGTTCAACCGCAGCCAGGCGGACTTGCAGTATTTCTTTGTGAACGGCCGTGCGGTACGCGACAAACTGGTGGCCCACGCGGTGCGCCAAGCCTATCGCGACGTACTGTTCAACGGTCGGCACCCGACGTTCGTGCTGTTTTTCGAGGTCGACCCGGCGGGCGTCGACGTCAACGTGCACCCGACCAAGCACGAAGTGCGCTTCCGTGACGGGCGCATGGTTCATGATTTCCTCTATGGCACCCTGCACCGCGCCTTGGGCGATGTGCGGCCGGAAGATCATTTGGCCGCGCCGGTGGCGACGGCCATCGTTAGACCCACCGGCATTGATGCGGGCGAGTTCGGTCCGCAGGGTGAAATGCGTCTGGCGGCCAATGCGTTGCTGGAACAGCCTCAGGCCCAGCCGTCGTTCAATACGCCGGCAGGCTCGGGCGCGGGTGCTGGATATCAGTACTCGCCGCGGCCTCAATCGGGTGTACCTGCGGCTGAAGCTCAGGCGGCCTACCGTGAGTTCTTTGCGCCGTTGCCAGAAGCGAATGCTGTCGCACTTCCGGCCGGGCAGGACGATATTCCGCCGCTGGGTTATGCACTGGCGCAGCTCAAAGGCATCTACATTCTTTCGGAAAACGCCCAAGGCCTGGTGCTGGTGGACATGCACGCCGCCCACGAGCGGATCATGTATGAACGCCTGAAAATCGCCATGGCCAGCGAAGGCTTGAGCGGCCAGCCGCTGCTGGTGCCGGAATCCCTGGCGGTCAGTCAGCGTGAGGCCGATTGCGCCGAAGAACACGTCGCGTGGTTCCAGCGCCTGGGCTTTGAGTTGCAACGTCTGGGCCCGGAATCCCTGGCGATCCGGCAGATCCCTGCACTGCTCAAGCAGGCTGAAGCCAATCGATTGGTCAGCGACGTCTTGGCGGATCTGATGGAATACGGCACCAGCGACCGGATTCAGGCCCACCTGAACGAACTGCTTGGCACCATGGCCTGCCACGGCGCGATTCGTGCGAATCGGCGTCTGGCCCTGCCGGAAATGAACGGCCTGCTGCGCGACATGGAAAACACCGAGCGCAGCGGTCAATGCAACCATGGCCGACCGACCTGGACCCAACTGGGCCTCGACGATCTGGACAAACTATTCTTGCGCGGTCGTTGATGAGCCAGCTCCCTCCTGCGATTTTCCTGATGGGGCCGACCGCCGCCGGCAAGACCGACCTGGCGATCGAACTCACCAAAGTCTTGCCTTGCGAGCTGATCAGTGTCGATTCGGCGCTGGTCTACCGCGGTATGGACATCGGCACCGCCAAGCCTTCCAAAGCGCTTTTGGCTGAATTTCCCCACCGCTTGATCGATATTCTTGACCCGGCAGAGAGTTATTCGGCTGCAGATTTCCGTCGTGACGCCCTTGAAGCCATGGCTGAGATCACCGCGCGGGGAAAAATTCCGCTGCTGGTGGGCGGCACAATGCTCTATTACAAGGCTTTGGTCGAAGGTCTGGCAGACATGCCGGCGGCCGATCCGGACGTTCGCGCGCAAATTGAAGAAGAAGCTGCACGCCTTGGCTGGCAAGCCCTGCACGATCAATTGGCGGTCATCGATCCGGAATCTGCCGCGCGTATTCATCCGAACGATCCGCAGCGACTCAGTCGAGCACTGGAAGTTTATCGTGTCAGCGGTCAGAGCATGACTGCGCTGCGCTTGCAACAATCTGCGCAAAGTACTGAAGCAGCCGCTTCGGGACTGCAACAATTGCCCTATACTGTCGCGAACTTGGCCATTGCTCCGGCAAATCGCCAGGTATTGCACGAGCGAATTAAACAAAGATTCACGAATATGTTGGAACAGGGATTCATTGACGAGGTCGTAGCCCTGCGTAAGCGAAGTGACCTGCATGCCGGGTTGCCGTCTATACGTGCAGTAGGCTATCGACAAGTCTGGGACTACCTGGATGGCAAGCTGACGCAAGCCGAGATGCAGGAGCGTGGAATCATTGCCACGCGCCAATTGGCGAAGCGTCAGTTCACCTGGCTGCGCAGTTGGGCTGATTTACACTGGTTGGACAGCCTGGATTGCGACAATCTGCCGCGCGCCTTGAAATACCTGGGGACCATCTCCATATTGAGCTGAGTCCTTGCAATTGCCGTCTATCCTTGGGGGTCTGACGGCCACAAGCCATCTGTTTACCTATTTTTTATATTGAATCCTTAAAGGAGTGCGGCACATGTCAAAAGGGCATTCGCTACAAGACCCTTACTTGAATACTTTACGTAAAGAGAAAGTGGGGGTTTCCATCTACCTGGTCAACGGGATCAAACTGCAAGGTACGATCGAGTCTTTCGACCAGTTCGTTATCCTGCTGAAAAACACCGTCAGCCAGATGGTTTACAAACACGCTATCTCTACAGTGGTGCCGGTTCGTCCAATTCGTCTGCCTAGCGCAACCGAATCCGAAGCAGGTGACGCTGAGCCAGGTAACGCCTGATAGGAGCCTCCTTTGTTCTTTGAGCGCCACGGTGGTGGTGAGCGGGCAATTCTCGTTCATTTGGATGGTCAGGACCCTGAGGCGCGCGAAGATCCGCAGGAGTTTCAGGAGTTGGCAATTTCGGCTGGTGCCGAGACCGTCGCGTTTCTCAACGTGCCGCGTCATCGGCCAACCGCCAAATACCTGATTGGCAGCGGCAAGGTCGAAGAGTTACGTGACCTGGTCAAAGCCGAGCAGGTAGATCTGGTGATTTTCAATCACATCCTCACGCCCAGTCAGGAACGTAACCTCGAACGTGTTTTCGAGTGTCGCGTGATCGACCGCACGGGTCTGATTCTCGATATCTTCGCCCAACGCGCCCGCACCCATGAAGGCAAGCTCCAGGTCGAACTGGCCCAGCTTGAGCACATGAGTACGCGGCTGGTTCGTGGCTGGACTCACCT
Organism: Pseudomonas sp. HLT2-19-2; assembly: GCF_054898005.1. Classification (NCBI taxonomy): domain Bacteria; kingdom Pseudomonadati; phylum Pseudomonadota; class Gammaproteobacteria; order Pseudomonadales; family Pseudomonadaceae; genus Pseudomonas; species Pseudomonas sp. HLT2-19-2. Next base: position 840,575 of record NZ_CM142712.1, read on the forward strand.
TGAGCGGCAGAAGGGCGGTATCGGTCTTCGCGGTCCGGGTGAAACCCAGCTGGAAACCGACCGGCGCCTGTTGCGGGTTCGCCTGCGGCAGATCAAGGGGCGTCTGGAAAAGGTTCGCAGCCAGCGCGAGCAGTCTCGTCGCGGGCGCAAACGGGCTGACATTCCGACGGTTTCGCTGGTGGGTTACACCAACGCCGGCAAATCGACGCTGTTCAACTCGGTGACCGACTCCGACGTCTTCGCGGCTGACCAACTCTTCGCCACCCTCGACCCGACCCTGCGCCGACTCGAGCTCGATGACCTCGGGCCGATCGTGCTGGCCGACACCGTGGGTTTCATTCGCCACCTGCCGCACAAACTGGTCGAGGCATTTCGGGCTACGCTCGAGGAGTCGAGCAACTCTGACCTGCTGTTGCACGTGATCGACGCCCATGAACCGGAGCGTATGGCCCAGATTGAACAGGTCATGGTGGTGCTCGGGGAGATCGGGGCTCAAGACTTGCCGATCCTTGAGGTATACAACAAACTCGATTTGCTCGAGGGTGTAGAGCCGCAGATCCAGCGCGATGCCGATGGCAAGCCGCTGCGGGTCTGGTTGTCGGCCAAGGACGGTACAGGTCTGGATCTGCTCAAGCAGGCGGTGGCCGAGCTGCTCGGGGATGATTTGTTTGTTGGCACCTTGCGTTTGCCGCAACGTTTTGCTCGACTGCGTGCGCAGTTTTTCGAACTCGGTGCGGTACAGAAAGAAGAACACGACGAAGAAGGCATCTGCCTGCTGGCCGTTCGTTTGCCACGGATCGAGTTGAATCGACTGGTGAGCCGCGAAGGATTGCAGCCGATGGATTTCATCGAGCAACACACTTTGCAATAAAAGCCTGAGAAAGCGGTTGTGCCGCGGTGACAGGCATTCTGTAGCATTGGTCGGCGCGCCGTGGGTGCGTCTTTGCTTTATCAGATGGAGAGCGCTATGGCTTGGAATGAGCCGGGTGGCAACTCGAATAATCAGGATCCTTGGGGTGGCAAGCGCCGCAATAACGGCGACCGCAAGGGACCACCGGATCTCGACGAGGCCTTCCGAAAGCTGCAGGAAAGCCTGAATGGGTTGTTCGGTGGTGGTAAAAAACGCGGCGATGACGGCGGTGGTTCGGGCAGGAGTGGCGGCTTCGGCGGTCTGCTCGGCATCGGCCTGGTCGTGTTGGCGGCCGTATGGCTCTACAGCGCGGTCTATGTTGTCGACGAGCAGGAGCAAGCCGTGGTGCTGCGCTTCGGCAAGTACTACGAAACCGTCGGCCCGGGCCTGAACATCTATTTCCCGCCGCTTGATCGCAAGTACCTGGAAAACGTCACGCGTGAGCGTGCCTATACCAAGCAGGGTCAAATGCTGACTGAAGACGAGAACATCGTCGAAGTGCCGCTGACCGTGCAGTACAAGATCAGCAATCTGCAGGACTTCGTGCTGAGCGTCGACCAGCCGGAAATCAGCCTGCAGCACGCGACCGAAAGTGCCTTGCGCCATGTGGTGGGTTCCACCGCGATGGATCAGGTCCTGACCGAAGGTCGTGAATTGATGGCCAGCGAAATCAAGGAGCGTCTGCAACGCTTCATGGATACCTATCGCACCGGTATCACCGTCACTCAGGTCAACGTACAGAGCGCAGCGGCACCGCGTGAAGTGCAGGAAGCCTTCGATGACGTGATCCGCGCCCGTGAAGACGAGCAGCGTTCGCGCAACCAGGCTGAAACCTATGCCAACGGCGTCGTGCCGGAAGCTCGTGGTCAGGCCCAGCGCATCATCGAAGATGCCAATGGTTACCGTGACGAAACCGTCTCGCGCGCCAAGGGTGAGGCCGATCGCTTCACCAAGCTGGTCGCCGAATACCGCAAGGCACCCGAAGTCACCCGCGAGCGTCTGTACCTGGACACCATGCAGGAAGTCTTCAGCAATACCAGCAAGGTTCTCGTAACCGGCAACAAGAATGGCCAGAGCAATCTGCTCTACTTGCCGCTGGACAAAATGGTCGAGAGTGGCCGTAGCACCGGCACTTCTGTGACCGGCGCGGCAGCCACCAGCAATGAAGCGAGCGCGCGTGCGGCAGCCGATCCGCAGCAACAGCCAGCACGTACCAGGGAGAGTCGCTGATGAGCAATAAATCGCTGATCACCCTTATTGTCGTCGTCGTCGTGGCGATCGCAGCCTGGAACTGCTTCTACATCGTGGCTCAGACCGAGCGTGCGGTGCTGCTGCAATTTGGTCGTGTGGTTCAGGCCGATGTTCAGCCGGGCCTGCATGTGAAAGTGCCTTACGTTAACCAGGTGCGCAAATTCGACGCACGCCTGATGACGCTGGATGCACCGACGCAACGCTTCCTGACGCTGGAAAAGAAAGCCGTGATGGTCGATGCCTACGCCAAGTGGCGCGTGAAAGATGCCGAGCGCTTCTACACCGCGACGTCCGGCCTCAAGCAGATTGCTGACGAGCGTCTTTCCCGTCGTCTGGAATCGGGCCTGCGTGACCAGTTCGGTAAGCGCACGCTGCACGAAGTGGTTTCCGGTGAGCGCGATGCGCTGATGACCGATATCACCGCATCGCTGAACAAGATGGCGGAGAAAGAGCTGGGCATTGAAGTTGTCGATGTTCGGGTCAAGGCCATCGATCTGCCGAAAGAAGTGAACCGCAGCGTGTTCGAGCGCATGAGTTCCGAGCGTGAGCGTGAAGCTCGCGAGCATCGCGCCAAGGGTAACGAGCTGTCAGAAGGCATTCGTGCCGATGCCGATCGTCAACGCCGTGTGTTGCTGGCTGAAGCCTATCGTGAATCCGAAGAGGTTCGCGGTGACGGTGATGCCCAGGCTGCTGCGATCTACTCCAAGGCCTACGGCCAGGATCAGGAGTTCTACGGTTTCTATCGTAGCCTGCGTGCCTACCGTGAAAGCTTCGCGAACAAATCCGACGTCATGGTCCTGGACCCAAGCAGCGACTTCTTCCGTTACCTGGAAAAAGCCAAGCCTTGATACGACGTTGACCTGAATCATCCCCCGCCTGGCGGCTAAAACCTCGGGCGGGGTGATCCTTTGGGAAAACGTGTGTATGATGCGGCAGCCGGGAAATTCCCGGCTTTTTTGCGTCTGCACGTTTGATTGCGGTTTTTATTGCAAGACATCGAGTTGAATGACTCGACAGGTTTTTCGAGGAAAGTGGTTGGCGAAGCCGATTTCAGGCTTTTCGCCCCGTTGTTCATGCGCGTGGTTTGTGCGCATGAGCCGATCATTTTCTGCTTCACTCAAGGCTCGCCCAAAGGCTTGCCGCCCGGATCATAGGGGAATGGCGTAATGGCAACGGTAGACCGCTGGCTGCTGCCAGATGGCATCGAAGAAGTACTGCCACCAGAGGCGGCGCGTATCGAAGTAGCGCGCCGTCAGGTGTTGGATCTGTTCCAGAGCTGGGGTTACGAGTTTGTCGTGACTCCCCATATCGAGTACCTGGAGTCCCTGCTGACCGGCGCTGGCCAGGACCTCGATCTGCGTACCTTCAAGGTCATCGACCCGCAGTCGGGCCGGCAGATGGGTTTCCGTGCCGACATCACGCCGCAAGTGGCGCGCATCGATGCGCATACCTTGCGTCGCGAAGGTCCGAGTCGCCTGTGCTATGCCGGTAGCGTGCTGCACGCTCAGCCGCGCGCCTTGTCGTCCTCGCGCAGCCCGATCCAGTTGGGCGCCGAGTTGTACGGCGATGCCAGCCCGAGCAGCGACGTGGAGGTGATCAGCCTGATGCTGGCTATGCTGCAACTGGCCGATGTACCGGATGTGCACATGGACCTCGGTCATGTCGGCATCTACCGCGGCCTGGCTCGTGCCGCCGGTTTGTCTGGTGAAGTTGAACAACAGTTGTTCGATGCGTTGCAACGTAAAGCCATCGACGAGGTCATTACTTTGACCGAAGGCTTGCCTGCCGATCTGTCGGGCATGTTGCGGGCGTTGGTCGACCTGTGTGGCGGCCGTGAAGTATTGAGCGCTGCCCGCGAGCGTCTGGCGAATGCGCCGGCGCCAGTTCTGGCAGCTCTGGACGACCTGCTGGCGATTGCCGAGCGTCTGTCCACGCGTTTCCCAGAGTTACCGCTGTATTTCGACCTGGGCGAGTTGCGCGGCTACCACTACCACACCGGTGTGGTGTTCGCGGTGTTCGTGCCAGGTGTTGGCCAGTCCATTGCTCAGGGCGGTCGTTACGACGACATCGGCGCCGACTTCGGTCGCGCTCGTCCGGCAACCGGCTTCTCTACCGATTTGAAAACCCTGGTGACCCTGGGGCGTGCTGAGATCGAGTTACCGTCTGGCGGTATCTGGATGCCGGACAGTACGGATGCGGCACTCTGGCAGCAGGTTTGCCAGTTGCGCAGTGAGGGTCAGCGTGTCGTTCAGGCATTGCCTGGGCAACCTTTGGCCGCCGCCCGTGAAGCGGACTGCGACCGGCAATTGATTCAGCAGAACGGGCTTTGGCAAGTATCGCCACTGGCTTCTTGAGTTTTCCTGCCGGCCGCGGCCGGCACCAAGTTTGCGCGAATGAGGACAAGTGTTATGGGTAAGAATGTCGTAGTCCTGGGCACCCAATGGGGTGATGAGGGCAAAGGCAAGATCGTTGATCTGCTGACCGAACATGCTGCCGCCGTAGTGCGCTACCAAGGTGGTCACAACGCTGGTCACACCCTGGTGATCGACGGCGAAAAAACCGTCTTGCACCTGATCCCGTCGGGCGTGCTGCGCGCAGGCGTGCAGTGCCTGATCGGCAACGGCGTGGTGGTTGCACCCGACGCTCTGCTGCGGGAAATCATCAAGCTGGAAGAGAAAGGCGTACCGGTGCGTGAGCGCCTGCGTATCAGCCCTTCCTGCCCGCTGATCCTGTCCTATCACGTAGCGCTGGACCAGGCTCGTGAAAAGGCCCGTGGCGAGCTGAAGATCGGTACGACCGGTCGCGGCATCGGCCCGGCTTACGAAGACAAGGTTGCACGTCGCGGTCTGCGCATCGGTGACCTGTTCCACCGTGAGCGCTTCGCCGCCAAGCTGGGCGAGTTGCTGGATTACCACAACTTCGTACTGGTCAATTACTACAAAGAACCCGCAATCGACTTCCAGAAGACGCTCGACGAGTGCATGGAATACGCCGAGCTGCTCAAGCCGATGATGCTCGACGTCACCGCTGAGCTGCACGAGCTGCGTCGTGCTGGCAAAGACATCATGTTCGAAGGCGCCCAAGGCTCCCTGCTGGACATTGACCACGGTACCTACCCGTACGTCACCAGTTCCAACACCACTGCAGGCGGCATCGCCACCGGTTCGGGTTTTGGTCCGATGTACCTGGATTACATCCTCGGTATCACCAAGGCCTACACCACTCGCGTGGGTTCGGGTCCATTCCCGACTGAGCTGTTCGATGACGTGGGTGCTTTCCTGGCCAAGCGTGGCCACGAGTTCGGCGCTACCACTGGCCGTGCCCGTCGTTGCGGCTGGTTCGATGCCGTCATCTTGCGTCGCGCTATCGACGTCAACAGCATCTCGGGCCTGTGCCTGACCAAGCTGGACGTGCTGGACGGTCTGGAAACCATCAACATCTGTGTTGGCTACAAGAACCAGGATGGTGCAGTGATCGACGCACCGACTGATGCCGACAGCTACATCGGCCTGGAGCCGGTGTACGAAGAGATGCCAGGCTGGACCGAATCCACCGTCGGTGCCAAGACGCTGGAAGAGCTGCCGCAAGCTGCTCGCAACTACATCAAACGCGTCGAAGAGTTGGTCGGTGCACCGATTGACATTATTTCGACGGGCCCGGACCGCAACGAAACCATCGTTCTGCGTCACCCGTTCGCTTAATAAGTCGTTGATGTAAAACACAAAGGCCCCTTGATTGGGGCCTTTGTCGTTTAGGTCTTTCGGACGGCACGACCCTTGCTGTGATTATCGCTTCTTGATGAGCCATCAATTTAATGGCGTCAAAGCAGAGGGATTTCCTGTGTCGGCCGTTCTCTCACTGTTACAAAGCCGTCTATTGCGGCCCGTGTTCGTTACCCTTGGTATCGCGCTTTTGGTGCAGGTGCTGGTGGCTGTTGCCCTGACTCGGAGCACAGTGACCGCACTCGAAGCCGATTTGGGTGTGCGCCTGGGTGCCGACAGTCAAAAACTCTCTGGCGAGCTTGAGCAGGCAGGGCGTGAAGTCACGTCGAGCCTGGATAACCTCTCCACCAGTACTCGTCAACGCCTTACGGCCGGTTTGTCCTCGCGATTGAAGGACGAGCAGGCACAACTGCGTGCCACGCTGGAAAAGGATCTGAAGGACTCCGCTAATGATATGGCGCAGCTTCTGGCCTCGGTCGCACCCCGCGCCATGTGGGACAGCGACGTTCCAACCCTGTCCGAATTTGCCCGCCGGGCCCAGCGTAATCCCAACGTGTTGTTCGTGGTCTACGACGACGCCACGGGGCAACATCTGACGCGCTATCTAAACCGCGAGAACCCGATCAACAAAGCGCTTCTGGAAAAAGGGCAGGGCGAGCGTGCCCTGGACAAGGTGCTGGATGCGGCGAAGAACGATCCGTCGGTCTATTACCTCGAAGCCTCGATCAATCCTAACGGCGTAGAAATCGGCAAGGTCTTGATGGGCGTCTCCACCGCCTCGGTGGAAACCGATCTGGCGGCCCTGGACAAACGCTTCTCGGCGCTGATCGCCAGCAGTGATCAACTGGTCGGCGACAGCCTCAAGGGCGCGGCGGCTGACAGCGCCACGGCGATGCGTGCGCGTTTGACGTCTGCTCAGTCCACGGCCTCTGAAATGAAAGACAACACCACCAGCACTGTGCAGGAAGCCGCGGCGACCCTGCGCTGGCGCATCGGCATGGGCCTGGCGGTCGTGGGTTTCGGCGTGTTGCTGTTGCTGGCCGTGGTGCTTGGCCGTCGAGTGGTCAACCGCTTGAAGATGCTCATCGCTGCCATGGACGACCTGGCGGCGGGCGAAAGCGACCTGACCAAGCGCGTGCAGATCAACAGCAAGGACGAAATCGGCGACATGGCCTCGGCGGTCAATCGCTTTGTGGATAAGTTGCAGCCGATCGTGCGCGAAGCGGGCGATGTCGCCAAGCGTACCGGTGTGGAAATCGGTGCCATGACCTTGCGCAACGCCGGGGCCGATGCGGCAGCGGGCATGCAGCGTGATGAAGTGGCCGAGAGCTTGCGCGCCTTGTCGCAAATGGCTGACGAAGCCCAGTCTGAAAGCCACGCCATGCAGGCGGCTTTGAAGCAGGTGGTCGATATTCGTCAGGCCACCGATGAGAACACTCGCACATCAGCGAAAGTCGGCAGCCTGATCGAAGCGTTGGCCGGGCAGGTCGATACCGGTGCGAAAGTCATCGAGCGGCTGGCGCAGCAAAGTGAGCAAATTGAAGTGGTGCTGACGGTGATCCATGGGATCGCCGAGCAAACCAACCTGCTGGCGCTGAACGCGGCCATTGAAGCGGCACGAGCTGGCGAAACCGGCCGCGGGTTTGCCGTGGTAGCAGACGAGGTGCGAGCACTGGCGAGCAAGACACAGAGCTCCACCGGCGACATTCAGGCGCACATCGTTGCCTTGCAGCAAGGCGCGCGTGAGGCAGTGGCGGCGATCGGTCAGGCCGGGCGTCAGGCCAACGAAGGTTTGCTGGTACTGCGTGACAGTGCGCGGTTGCAGCAATCAGTGCAGGCGTCGGTCGAGCAAGTGCATGCCGCGATTGGTTTGGCAACGCAGGCCGCGGCGCATCAGGCACAAGGCGCACAGGCGGTGCGTGGTCGGGTTGAGACCATTCATGCGCAGGCTGAGCAAGCGGCTCAAGCGGTGGTGGCAACCACGGCCAGCGGTAAGGTACTTGATGGGTTGGCGGCGCAGTTGAAGGCCAGCCTGGGGCAGTTCAGGGCTTAGGATTTGTATTGGTTGGATCCGACGTCATCGCGAGCAGGCTCGCGATGACGATCTCAACGGCTCAAATACATCCGGGTCGTTAACAGGTACACAGGCACCCCCGACACCAAAATCAACAGCGCCGCATAAGGCGCCGCCGCCGCAAACTCCACATTCGCGGTATGCGCCCAGACTTCCGTTGCCAGCGTATTGAGCCCGGTCGGACTCAGCAACAACGTCGCTGTCAGCTCCTTCATCGCATCCAGAAACACCAGCGCAAACGCTGCACCGAGTGCTGGAAAGATGATCGGCAACGTCACCCGGCAAAACGCACTGAATGACGATGCCCCCAGGGTGCGTGCCGCCTCTTCCAGTTGCGGCGCAGCCTTGTTCAGTGCCGTGCGAATCGGCGCCTGAGCCAGCGGCAGGAACAGCAGCGCATAAGCGATCAGCAACAACGCCGAGGTCTGATACAGCGCTGGCACATAGTGCAGGGCGAAATACACCAGCGTCAGTGCGATCACCAGTCCAGGCAGTGCATGCAACAAATACGGCAGGCGCTCGGCCCAGATTGCCAGTTGACCCTTATAGCGCACCACCAACAGCCCAACCGGCACAGCCAGCACCAGACACAGTGCTGCACCACCGAGGGAGAGTGCCAGTGACGACAACAGCGCTTCGCTGATCGCCGCCACGGGGAATGCGGCTGAGGAACCTACGGCTAGCCAGTACACCAACATGCCCAGCGGAATGCCGCTGCCGATGATCGCCAGTGCCAGACAATAAACCTGCCCAACCACCGACCACGGTCCCAGGCGAACCTGCTCCGCACGCCGCGCCGCGCCTTGACCGGTGCGCACATGCCGGCCCTTGCCGCGCACTCGCAGCTCAAGCCAAAGCAGCACCAGGCACAGCGCCAGCAATACGGCCGAAAGCATGGCTGCGTTGGCGTTACTGAATTCGAGCTCGAACTGTTGATAGATCGCGGTTGTGAAGGTCTGCAGGCCGATGATCGACAGTGCGCCGAACTCCACCAGCATGTGCAGGGCGATCAGCAGCGAACCGGCCAGCAACGAAGGCCAGAGCAGCGGCAGGGTGATCCTGAAGAACACGCCCCAGCGGTTCTGCCCAAGGGTTCGTGCGGACTCCTCGAGAGAGGGATCTAGATTGCGCAGGGTTGCCGCGACCGGCAGAAATATCAGCGGGTACTTGGACAGGGTCATCACCAGGATTGCCCCACTGAGCCCTTCGAAGTGCGCACTCAGCGACACCCAGGTAAAGCTGCTGACAAATGCCGGGACCGCGAACGGCAAGCACAGAATGACGCCCCACAAGCGTCGCCCCGGCAGATTGCTACGTTCCAGCAGCCACGCCAGCGACAGGCCGATCACGCCGCAGGCCAGCGTCACACCGACCATCAGTGCCAAGGTATTGCGCAGCAGCCCCAACACATAAGGCCGCCACAGCAGGTGCAGTGCCTCGGCCCAGCCGGCCTGCCAGGTTTTGAGCCCGACATACATCAGCGGCAAGAGGCTGAGCACTACCAGCAGTAAAACCGGGAGCAACAACCAGATCGACGGCCGTTTGCGCCGTGGCACGTAACCCCCGCGCGAGGCGGGGGCGGATAACGAAGCGCTCATCAGTTCAAGCCAACGTCACGTTCCAGGTCCAGGGCTTCTTCGGCATTGCCAAGATCGGCTGGCGTGACCTTCGGTGCCTCAAGTTCGCTGAACGGCTTGAGTCCGCGATCCGATTCCATGCCTTTGTGCAAAGGGTACTCGGCGGTGGTCTGGGTGATCACGCGCTGACCTTCTTCGCTGGCCATGTAGGCGAGGAATTGTTGGGCTTCTTTTGGATGCTTGCTGGATTTCAGCGCGGCCGCACTGGAAACGGTGATCAGCCCGCCGACGTCGCCGCCGGTGAAGTAATGCAGTTTCGAATCGAGCTGGCCTTTCTCACGCTGCAAAGCGAACCAGTAGTAGTTGTTCACCAGTACGGTGGCGACTTCGCCGTTTTCCACCGCCTTCAGCGCAACCATGTTGTTGCTGTAAGTCTTGCCGAATGCGCGCAGGCCGGTCAGCCATTCTTCCGCAGCGTCCATGCCATGCACTTTGATGATTGCCACGGCCTGTTCCTGGAAGGCGCCGCTGGTAGGCACGAAGCCGACCTTGCCTTGCCATTTCGGATCAGAGAACTCCATCACCGACTTCGGTAAATCCTTCTCGTCAATCAGCTTGGGGTTGTAGGCGACGACGCGGACTCGCGCGGTGATGCCGATCCAGGTGCCATTGCCAGCGACATAGTCTTTCGGCAGAACGGCGAGGGTGGCGACATCGGTCTGGGCCAGCAGGTCTTGTTCGCCGAGTTTGTTCAGTGGGGGCGACTCTTCGGTATAAATCACGTCGGCGGGCGAGCGATCACCTTCTTCGACGACCTGGCTGGCGAGCTGGTTGCTGCTGCCTTTACGCACATTGACGTGAATGCCGGTCTTGGCTTCGAAGGCTTTGGCAATTGCGTCGCCGACTTCCTTGTGTTGGCCGTTATAGAGTGTCAGGGAAACGGCATCGGCGGCCTGGGTGAGGGGAGTAGCGAGTGCCAGGCCGAGCAGGGTGAAGGTCAGGCCGCGGCGCAGGGTATTTCGAAACATCATTCGCAGGGTTCCTCACTGTCGCATTGCAAAATCTTGCAACAATGATAAACGATATTGCTTCTCAAGTGCGCCTTGCGGGGCGGAGAAGGGTTTGCTAGAACGTTCAGGACTTACTTTTCAAACCCCGGAAACGCAAAAACCCGCTTTCGCGGGTTTCTGTGAAATTCAAGATCGTGATCTTGAATTTGAATTGGTGCCCAGAAGAAGACTCGAACTTCCACGACCTTGCGGTCACCAGCACCTGAAGCTGGCGTGTCTACCAATTTCACCATCTGGGCATCATCGCAAGCGTTGCCGCTGTTGATGTGGCGCACTATACGGAGAGCTTTTTAATCTGTAAACCCCTGATTTAGTATTAATAAATCAGAAGCTTGTAATGCAAAAAACCCGCTTTCGCGGGTTTTTGTGTGAGCCTTGAAATTGATCTAATCTCAAGCTCGAAATTGGTGCCCAGAAGAAGACTCGAACTTCCACGACCTTGCGGTCACCAGCACCTGAAGCTGGCGTGTCTACCAATTTCACCATCTGGGCAGTATCGGCAACGTCTCCGTCGTCGATGGCGCGCACTATACGGAGCGTCTTTTTAACTGTAAACCCCTGACATCAAAAAAACCTGGAAAATTTTACCAGTGGCATTCAAATCAGCTTTGCAGTATCGATAAAGGGCTTTAGATGGGCTGTCATAGCTTGAAATTTCCCGTTTCATTACGCCTATGCCAAACTAACCCGCATATAGACAAGGTGAAAACTCTCTAATGGCCGATTGGCAGTCCCTCGATCCCGAGGCCGCTCGTGAAGCGGAAAAATATGAAAACCCTATTCCTAGCCGCGAACTGATCCTTCAGCACCTTGCTGATCGGGGTTCACCTGCTAACCGCGAGCAGCTGGTCGAAGAGTTTGGTCTGACCACAGAAGACCAGCTCGAAGCCCTGCGTCGCCGTCTGCGCGCCATGGAGCGCGACGCTCAACTCATCTATACCCGTCGCGGCACCTATGCGCCGGTGGACAAGCTCGACCTGATCCTGGGCCGCATCAGCGGTCACCGTGACGGCTTTGGCTTCCTGGTCCCGGACGACGGCAGTGACGACCTGTTCATGAGCCCGGCGCAAATGCGCCTGGTGTTCGATGGTGATCGTGCCCTGGCCCGTGTTTCCGGCCTCGACCGTCGCGGTCGCCGCGAAGGCATGATCGTCGAAGTGGTATCCCGTGCCCACGAGACAATCGTCGGCCGCTACTTCGAAGAGGGCGGTATTGGTTTCGTCGTCGCGGACAATCCGAAGATCCAGCAAGAAGTGCTGGTCACCCCGGGTCGTAACGCCAGCGCCAAAATCGGTCAGTTCGTCGAAGTGAAGATTACTCACTGGCCGACGCCACGCTTCCAGCCGCAAGGCGACGTGGTCGAAGTCGTGGGCAACTACATGGCGCCGGGCATGGAAATCGATGTCGCCCTGCGCACCTACGATATTCCTCACGTCTGGCCTGAGGCTGTGCTGAAAGAAGCCGCCAAGCTCAAGCCTGAAGTCGAAGAGAAAGACAAAGAGAAGCGCATCGACCTGCGCCATCTGCCGTTCGTAACCATCGACGGCGAAGATGCTCGCGATTTCGATGACGCGGTCTACTGCGAAGCCAAACCGGGCAAGCTGCGCCTGTTCTCCGGCGGCTGGAAGTTGTACGTGGCCATTGCCGACGTCTCCAGCTACGTGAAAATCGGTTCGGCGCTAGACAATGAATCTCAGGTTCGCGGCAACTCTGTGTACTTCCCTGAGCGCGTGGTGCCGATGCTGCCTGAACAGCTGTCCAACGGCCTGTGCTCGCTGAACCCGCATGTCGATCGCCTGGCCATGGTTTGCGAGATGACCATCTCCAAATCCGGCGAGATGACCGACTACTGCTTCTACGAAGCGGTGATTCACTCCCACGCTCGCCTGACCTACAACAAGGTCAGCGCCATGCTGGAGACGCCGAAAGTCACCGAAGCGCGTCAGCTTCGTGGCGAATACAACGACGTTCTGCCGCACCTCAAGCAGCTTTACGCGCTGTACAAGGTGTTGCTGGCGGCCCGTCACGTGCGTGGTGCGATCGATTTCGAAACTCAGGAAACCCGGATTATCTTCGGGACCGAGCGCAAGATTGCCGAGATCCGTCCGACCGTTCGTAACGACGCTCACAAGCTGATCGAGGAATGCATGCTGGCGGCCAACGTGGCCACCGCTGAATTCCTGAAAAAGCACGAAATCCCTGCGCTGTATCGCGTCCACGATGGCCCGCCACCGGAGCGTCTGGAAAAACTGCGCGCTTTCCTTGGCGAGCTCGGCCTGTCCCTGCACAAGGGCAAGGACGGGCCGTCGCCGAAGGATTACCAGGCATTGCTGGCCAGCATCAAGGACCGTCCGGATTTCCACCTGATCCAGACCGTTATGCTGCGTTCGTTGAGCCAGGCGGTGTACAGCGCCGATAACCAGGGCCACTTTGGTCTGAATTACGAAGCGTATACCCACTTCACCTCGCCGATTCGCCGCTACCCGGACTTGCTCACGCACCGTGCGATTCGCAGCGTCATCCATTCGAAAATGGACACCCCGCACGTTCGCCGTGCCGGCGCGATGACCATTCCGAAGGCGCGCATCTATCCGTACGACGAAGCGATTCTGGAGCAGCTCGGTGAGCAGTGCTCGATGAGCGAGCGCCGTGCCGACGAAGCAACCCGCGACGTTGTGAACTGGCTCAAGTGCGAGTTCATGAAGGATCGCGTGGGCGAGTCGTTCCCGGGCGTGATCACCGCCGTGACCGGTTTTGGACTGTTCGTCGAGCTTACAGACATTTATGTCGAAGGCCTGGTGCACGTCACCGCGCTGCCGGGCGATTACTACCACTTCGATCCTGTACATCATCGCCTGGCCGGTGAGCGTACCGGTCGCAGCTTCCGCCTTGGCGATACCGTTGAGGTGCGCGTGATGCGCGTCGACCTCGACGAACGAAAGATCGACTTCGAGATGGCTGAAAAGACCATCAGCGCGCCGATCGGTCGCAAGAAGCGTGGGACTGAAGCGACTGCACCTGCTACCCCTTCTACAAAAACAGCTGCAGAACCGGCCCCGGCTAAAACCGGTCGTCGTCCTGCCAAGGAAAAGGCTGCCGAAGCCTATCGCCCGAGCGATGCCGCGGCGAAAAATGCCGAGCTGCGCAAAAGTCGCGAAATGAAGCAGGCATTGCTGTCTGAAGCGAAAACCGGCGGTAAAGCGGCGTCTGGGGGAAAGACCGGACGGTCGGCGCCTGACAAGGCTCCCGGCGGCAAGCCAGCCAAACCGAGCAAACACCGTAAAGGCCCGCCAAAAGCGGGTTCCGCTCCTGCTGCCAAAAGTGGCGGGGCGCGTAAACCTAAGGCCAAGTCATGAGTCAGTTGGAAAAGATCTACGGCGTGCACGCAGTAGAAGCGTTGCTGCGTCACCACCCGAAACGCGTCAAGCAGATCTGGCTGGCTGAAGGCCGCAGCGATCCGCGGGTCCAGACGCTGATCGAGCTGGCAAACGAAAATCGCGTAGCCGTCGGCAACGCCGAGCGTCGCGAGCTGGATGCGTGGGTCGACGGCGTGCACCAGGGCGTGGTCGCGGAGGTGAGTCCGAGCCAGGTCTGGGGCGAAGCAATGCTCGACGAGCTGCTCGATCGCACCGAAGGCGCGCCACTGCTGCTGGTGCTCGACGGCGTGACCGACCCGCACAATCTCGGTGCCTGCCTGCGTTCTGCCGATGCGGCGGGCGCACTGGCGGTGATCGTTCCGAAGGACAAGTCAGCCACGCTGACCCCGACGGTACGGAAAGTTGCCTGTGGTGCGGCGGAAGTGATTCCGTTGGTCGCCGTGACCAACCTGGCGCGCACCCTGGAAAAACTCAAGCAGCGTGGCTTGTGGGTCGTCGGTACGGCGGGCGAGGCTGAGCAGAGTCTGTATCAGCAAGACATGACCGGCCCGACCATCCTGATCATGGGTGCTGAAGGCAGCGGCATGCGTCGCCTGACTCGCGATCTGTGCGACTACCTGGTGCACCTGCCGATGACCGGCAGCGTCAGCAGTCTCAACGTCTCCGTGGCGACCGGCGTCTGCTTGTTCGAGGCTCAGCGCCAACGCAGCGTTAAAGCTGCCGGCCCCGCCAAAAAGTCCTGATCCTGCTCAATAGATCATTCCCACGCTCCGCGTGGGAATGCATCCATCGACGCTCCGCGTCATCCAATTGTTGATTGTTCAAATAATCACCAATTGCCTTGCGCCTCTTCTGTCCCTTCTCTACAATTGCGCCCCTTGCTGTGACGGCAGGCACGCATGTGTCTATCGCAAGCAAGTCCATAAGTGTCATTCACTCCTTGTCTGACCGCTTTTTAGCGGCAGGCTACAACCCGTAAGGAGCATTCATGCGTCATTACGAAATCATCTTTTTGGTCCACCCGGATCAAAGCGAGCAAGTCGGCGGCATGGTAGAGCGTTACACCAAGCTGATCGAAGAAGACGGCGGCAAAATCCACCGTCTGGAAGATTGGGGCCGTCGTCAACTGGCCTACGCAATCAACAATGTTCACAAGGCTCACTACGTGATGCTGAACGTTGAGTGCACTGGCAAGGCCTTGGCCGAGCTGGAAGACAACTTCCGCTACAACGATGCAGTGATCCGTAACCTGGTCATCCGTCGCGAAGAAGCCGTTACTGGCCAATCCGAGATGCTCAAGGCTGAAGAAAACCGCAGTGAGCGCCGTGAGCGTCGCGACCGTCCTGAGCACGAAGGCGCTGAAAGCGCTGATAGTGATGACAGCGACAACAGCGATAACGCTGACGAGTAATCCACGGACCTTTTAAGGAGCCTATCAAATGGCACGTTTCTTCCGTCGTCGTAAATTCTGCCGCTTCACCGCTGAAGACGTGAAAGAGATCGATTACAAAGATCTCAACACTCTGAAAGCTTATGTATCCGAGACCGGCAAAATCGTTCCAAGCCGCATCACCGGTACCAAAGCACGTTATCAGCGTCAGCTGGCCACCGCTATCAAGCGCGCCCGCTTCCTGGCCCTGCTGGCCTACACCGACAGCCACGGCCGCTGAGATCGGGCAGTCGACACGTAGCAAAGGATTGAATGCATGCGAGCCATAGCTGAGTTCATCATGCGCGGCCGTATGCAGGCCACTCTGGTAGTGGCTGGATGCGCGGCATTGCCGTTGTTGTATTGGTTGGGTGCTGCCGCTGGATGCTTTGTGCTCCTGCGGCGCGGATTGAAGGACGCCTCGAGCGTTCTTGCTCTGGGACTGCTGCCGGCATTGATCTGGTGGCTTTACGCCGATGACCCACGCTCACTTCTGGTGTTGCTGGGGTCTTGGAGCCTTGCGTTGGTTTTGCGCGCAAGTGAGTCCTGGAACCGCGTGCTGCTGGTCAGCATAGCGATGGGAGTGGTGTTTGCAGTGGTGCTGGGGACAGTTTTTGCTCCCCAAATCGAGATGCTGGCGCAGGCTTTGATAAAAGTCATGCCGTCGCTACTCGGTGATGTCTACCAGAAGTTGTCGGTAGACGAGCAAGCGCATTTTGCGTCCCTGATTGCACCGGTCCTGACCGGCCTGATTGCGGCCTTGTTGCAAATCGTCAGTGTGCTGAGCCTGCTTGTCGGGCGCTACTGGCAGGCGTTGTTGTACAACCCGGGTGGTTTTGGTCGCGAGTTTCGCGCCATCCGATTCCCGCTTCTACCAGCGATGTTGCTGCTGGCGTGCATGCTTCTGGGGCCGAACATCGGTCCACAGATGGCCATGTTGACGCCGTTGTGCAGTGTGCCGCTGGTGTTCGCCGGGCTGGCCCTGATTCACGGGCTGGTGGCGCAAAAGCGACTGGCCAGATTCTGGCTGGTGGGGTTGTACGTGACGCTGTTGCTGTTCATGCAGCTGATCTATCCGTTGCTGGTGGTCTTGGCCATCGTCGACAGCCTGATTGATTTTCGCGGTCGTTCGGCGCCGAAAGACGCCGATAGCGCGAACGGTGAAGGTTAAAAGTTAAGAGGATTTTCACATGCAACTGATCCTTCTGGAAAAAGTCACCAATCTGGGCAACCTGGGTGACAAAGTGAACGTTAAGGCTGGTTACGGTCGTAACTACCTGCTGCCTTACGGCAAAGCTACCGCTGCGACCGCTGCCAACCTGGCTGCGTTCGAAGAGCGTCGCGCTGAGCTGGAAAAAGCCGCAGCAGACCGCAAAACTTCGGCTGAAAGCCGTGCCGCCCAACTGGCTGAGCTGGAAGTGACTATCACTGCCACTGCTGGTGACGAAGGCAAGCTGTTCGGTTCGATCGGTACTCACGACATCGCTGATGCACTGACCGCCTCTGGCGTTGAAGTCGCAAAAAGCGAAGTTCGTCTGCCGAACGGCACCATCCGCAACGTAGGCGAATTCGACGTAGCCGTGCACCTGCACGCCGAAGTTGAAGCCACCGTACGCGTTGTCGTGGTAGCAGCTTAAGCAGCACTTGTCGGCTGGCACCCTCGGGTGCTTGCCGGTAACATCGGGCACGATCCTGTTTACAGGTCGTGCCCTTTGTCTTTCTGAAATCCCTGCTTTTCTTAAATAAACCAAGTGGCCATGAACGATATCTCCGCTCCCGAGCAATACGATCTGCAAACCGCTTCCCTGAAGGTGCCGCCGCATTCCATCGAGGCCGAACAGGCCGTGCTCGGTGGTCTGATGCTGGACAACAACGCCTGGGAACGCGTGCTCGATCAAGTCTCCGACGGCGATTTCTATCGGCATGACCACCGTCTGATCTTCCGCGCGATCGCCAAGCTCGCCGACCAGAACTCGCCGATCGACGTCGTGACCCTTGCCGAGCAATTGGACAAGGAAGGTCAGACCTCGCAGGTCGGCGGCCTTGGTTACCTTGGTGAGCTGGCGAAAAACACGCCGTCCGTCGCCAACATCAAGGCTTATGCGCAGATCGTTCGCGCACGAGCAACGTTGCGGCAGTTGATCGGCATCGCCACCGAAATCGCCGACAGCGCCTTCAACCCGGAAGGCCGCTCGGCTGAAGAAATTCTCGACGAAGCCGAACGCCAGATATTCCAGATCGCCGAGGCCCGGCCAAAAACCGGCGGCCCGGTGAGCGTGAATGACCTGTTGACCAAGGCCATCGACCGGATCGATACACTGTTCAACACTGACAACGCGATTACGGGCCTCTCCACCGGTTATACCGATCTCGACGGCATGACCAGCGGCTTGCAGCCGTCCGACCTGATCATCGTCGCCGGCCGTCCATCCATGGGTAAAACCACCTTTGCGATGAACCTGGTGGAAAACGCCGTGTTACGCAGCGACAAGTGTGTACTGGTCTACTCGCTCGAAATGCCAGGCGAATCGCTGATCATGCGTATGCTGTCGTCCCTTGGCCGGATCGATCAGACCAAAGTTCGTGCCGGTCGCCTCGACGACGACGATTGGCCGCGCCTGACCTCGGCAGTCAACTTGCTCAACGATCGCAAGCTGTTCATCGACGATACGGCTGGTATCAGCCCCTCGGAAATGCGAGCGCGGACTCGGCGTCTGGTGCGTGAGCACGGCGATGTCGGCCTGATCATGATCGACTACCTGCAATTGATGCAGATCCCGGGTTCGAGCGGCGACAACCGGACCAACGAGATTTCTGAAATCTCCCGTTCCTTGAAGTCCCTGGCCAAGGAATTCAACTGCCCGGTGGTGGCGCTGTCCCAGCTCAACCGCTCCCTGGAGCAACGTCCGAACAAACGCCCGATCAACTCCGACTTGCGAGAATCCGGAGCGATCGAGCAGGATGCTGACGTGATCATGTTCGTGTACCGGGACGAGGTTTACCACCCGGAAACCGAGCACAAAGGCATCGCCGAGATCATCATCGGCAAGCAGCGGAACGGCCCGATCGGTACGTCACGACTGGCGTTTATCGGTAAGTACACCCGCTTCGAAAACCTGGCGCCGGGCAGCTATAACTTCGACGACGAGTAAGTTGCCGAGAGTCGCAGTTTCCGACCATAGCCGTCGGAATTGGTTGTTTTTTGTGCTATATTCCGCGCCCGCGATTTTTCATCTCAACACCGGTCATCGTCATGCAAACAGCCAAGCCGTTATTTGACTATCCCAAGTACTGGGCCGAATGTTTCGGTCCAGCGCCATTCCTGCCGATGAGCAGGGAGGAGATGGATAAGCTTGGCTGGGATTCCTGCGACATCATCATCGTCACCGGTGATGCGTACGTTGACCATCCGTCGTTTGGCATGGCGATTATCGGCCGGCTGCTGGAGTCGCAAGGCTTTCGCGTCGGGATCATCGCTCAGCCAAACTGGCAGTCCAAAGACGACTTTATGAAGCTTGGTGAGCCGAATCTGTTCTTCGGCGTCGCGGCCGGCAACATGGACTCGATGATCAACCGTTACACCGCCGACAAAAAAATCCGTTCCGATGACGCCTACACCCCCGGTGGCCTGGCGGGCAAACGTCCGGACCGCGCGAGCCTGGTTTACAGCCAGCGCTGCAAGGAAGCCTACAAGAACGTGCCGATCGTTCTTGGCGGCATCGAAGCTTCCCTGCGCCGTATCGCCCACTACGATTACTGGCAGGACAGGGTGCGCAACTCGATCCTGATCGACGCCTGCGCCGACATCCTGCTCTACGGCAACGCCGAGCGGGCGATCGTCGAAGTCGCCCAGCGCCTGTCCTACGGTCACAAGATCGAAGACATCACCGACGTGCGCGGTACCGCGTTCATCCGTCGCGATACGCCGAAAGACTGGTACGAGGTCGATTCCACGCGCATCGACCGTCCGGGCAAGATCGACAAGATCATCAACCCGTACGTGAACACCCAGGACACTGCGGCTTGCACCATCGAGCAGGAAAAAGGTCCGGTTGAAGACCCGAGCGAAGCCAAAGTCGTGCAGATCCTGGCCAGCCCACGGATGACCCGCGACAAGACCGTAATTCGTCTGCCGTCGGTTGAGAAAGTCCGTGGCGACGCGGTGCTTTATGCTCACGCCAACCGCGTGCTTCACCTGGAAACCAACCCGGGCAACGCCCGTGCATTGGTTCAGAAGCACGGCGAAGTCGATGTATGGTTCAACCCGCCTCCGATTCCGATGACCACCGAAGAAATGGACTACGTGTTCGGCATGCCCTATGCGCGCATTCCGCACCCGGCGTACGGCAAGGAAAAGATCCCTGCCTACGACATGATCCGCTTCTCGGTGAACATCATGCGTGGCTGCTTCGGCGGCTGCACCTTCTGCTCGATCACCGAGCACGAAGGCCGGATCATCCAGAACCGTTCCGAAGAGTCGATCATTCGCGAAATCGAAGAGATCCGCGACAAGGTTCCAGGCTTTACCGGCGTCATTTCCGACCTCGGCGGTCCGACCGCGAACATGTACCGCATCGCGTGCAAGACCCCGGAAATCGAATCCGCGTGCCGCAAGCCTTCGTGCGTATTCCCCGGCATTTGCCCGAACCTGAACACCGACCACTCGTCGCTGATCCAGCTGTATCGCAGCGCTCGTGCCCTGCCGGGTGTGAAGAAGATTTTGATCGCGTCTGGCCTGCGCTACGACCTCGCGGTCGAGTCGCCGGAATACGTCAAAGAGCTGGTGACCCACCACGTTGGTGGTTACCTGAAGATCGCCCCGGAACATACCGAGGAAGGTCCGCTCAACCAGATGATGAAGCCGGGCATTGGCAGCTATGACAAGTTCAAGCGCATGTTCGAGAAGTACTCCAAGGAAGCCGGGAAAGAGCAGTACCTGATTCCGTACTTCATCGCCGCGCACCCGGGCACCACCGACGAAGACATGATGAACCTGGCCTTGTGGCTCAAGGGCAACGGCTTCCGTGCCGACCAGGTGCAGGCGTTCTACCCGTCGCCGATGGCCACCGCCACCGCGATGTACCACTCGGGCAAAAACCCGCTGCGTAAGGTCACTTACAAGAGCGACGCCGTGACCATCGTTAAGAGCGAAGAGCAGCGTCGTCTGCACAAAGCGTTCTTGCGTTATCACGACCCGAAAGGCTGGCCGATGCTGCGTGAAGCGCTGACCCGCATGGGTCGCGCCGACCTGATCGGGCCGGGCAAGAACCAGTTGATCCCATTGCATCAACCGGCCACCGACAGCTACCAGAGCGCCCGTCGCAAGAACTCGACACCGGCTGGCAGCCATAAAGTGGCAGGCGAGAAGACCACCAAGATACTGACCCAGCATACCGGTCTGCCACCGCGTGCCAGCGATGGCGCTAACCCGTGGGACAAACGTGAACAGGCCAAGGCGGCGGCGTTCGCCCGCAACCAGCAAGCCGCCAAGGACCGCAAGGACGCGGCCAAAGGCAAAGGACCGAAACCTGCGCGTAAGCCGGTTGTACCGCGCTAAACGCTGACCGCTGATAACAGAACGCCAACCTTCGGGTTGGCGTTTTTGCTTTGTGGGCTTGATGGATTTGGTTGTGTCAGGAGGGTCCACCCCCTCACCCCAACCCTCTCCCCCCGGGAGAGGGCTAGGGTGAGGGCTCCGCAACATTTCCGTGCAACTCCTCCCAACCAGTTTCGCGCATCGCCCGATTTTGGTGCTGTACTGCCTCAAGCAACAGGAGAAAGCGCCAGCGCTGCGCGATGGCATAAGTCTTGCGCGCTTTCCAATACGCTTAAGGCTCGCAGGAGGCACGCCGTGTCGATCCATGTCGCATTGCACCACGTCACGCATTACCGCTACGACCGCGCCGTCGAGCTCGGTCCGCAGATCGTTCGTCTGCGCCCGGCGGCCCACAGTCGCACGCGGATACTTTCCTACGCGCTGAAAGTCTCTCCCGAGCAGCACTTCATCAACTGGCAGCAGGATCCCCAGGGCAATTACCTGGCGCGGTTGGTGTTCCCGGAGAAAACCGATGAGCTGCGAATCGAAGTCGACCTACTGGCGGAGATGGCGGTCTTCAATCCTTTTGACTTCTTCCTTGAGCCCTACGCGGAAAAGATCCCTTTCGCCTACGCCGTGGATGAGCGCAAAGAGCTGGCGCCGTACCTGGAAACCTTGCCCCTGACGCCAAAGTTCAAGGCTTACCTGGACGGTATCGACCGCACCCCTCTGCCCAGCGTCGATTTCCTCGTCGCGCTCAATCAGCGCCTGAGCGAAGACATCGGCTACCTGATCCGCATGGAGCCAGGTGTGCAAACCCCCGAACACACCTTGGAACATGCCTCCGGTTCTTGCCGCGACTCCGCGTGGTTGCTGGTGCAACTGCTGCGCAACCTCGGTCTGGCGGCGCGTTTTGTCTCCGGTTACCTGATCCAGCTCACCGCGGATGTCAAAAGCCTCGACGGCCCGTCGGGCACCGACGTGGACTTCACCGACCTGCACGCCTGGTGCGAGGTCTATTTGCCCGGGGCTGGCTGGATCGGCCTGGACGCGACGTCAGGGCTGTTTGCTGGTGAAGGACACATTCCGTTGGCCTGTAGCCCCGATCCGGGCTCTGCGGCACCGATCAGTGGCTTGGTTGAACCGTGCGAGTGCGAATTCACCCACGAAATGTCGGTGGAGCGGATTTGGGAAGCGCCGCGAGTCACCAAGCCCTACACCGAAGATCAATGGCTGGCGATCCAGGCGCTGGGCCGGCAGATTGATGTCGACCTGCTGGAAGGCGACGTGCGCCTGACCATGGGCGGCGAACCGACCTTCGTATCCATCGATGATCCGGACGGCGACGAATGGAACACTGCGGCACTTGGGCCGGACAAGCGGCGTCTGTCCGCCGAATTGTTCCAGCGCATGCGTAAGCACTACGCGCCAAAGGGACTGGTGCATTTCGGTCAGGGCAAGTGGTACCCCGGCGAGCAATTGCCGCGCTGGTCACTGAACTGTTATTGGCGCCGCGACGATGTGCCGATCTGGCACAACAGCGCGCTGATTGCCGATGAGCAGCAAGACTACGGGGCCAATGGCGAGTTGGCCGGGCGTTTTCTGGCGAGTGTCGCCGAGCGCCTGAAAATCCCCACACGGTTTGTATTTCCGGCCTACGAAGACAACTTCTATTACCTCTGGCGCGAAGGCACGTTGCCACAAAACGTCAGCGCCGAAGACTCACGTCTTAAAGAGCCTTTGGAGCGTGCGCGCCTGAGCAAAGTCTTCAGCCAGGGCCTGGACAAGGTCATCGGTCAGGTCCTGCCGCTGGCGCGCACCGCCAAGGGTGATCAATGGCAGAGTGGTCGGTGGTATCTGCGCGACGAACACTGCCGACTGGTACCGGGGGACTCGTCGCTGGGCTACCGCTTGCCGCTCGGCTCGCAGCCTTGGGTGAAAGCGGCGGATTACCCGTTTATTCATCCTGTGGACCCGAATCAGGATTTCCCCGCACTGCCCGACACTGCGCAACTTCAGAGCCAAGGCGAGCCTGCGGTTGCTGATGAACGCACGCCAAAAATCGACGAATCCGCCGACTGGCTGACCCGCACGGCGTTCTGCGCGCAAGCACGCGAAGGGCGGTTGTACCTGTTCATGCCGCCGCTGGAGCGGGTCGAGGATTACCTGGAACTGGTCAGCGCCATCGAAGCCACCGCCGAGGAGTTGCATTGCCCTGTGTTGCTGGAAGGCTATGAGCCGCCGAGCGATCCGCGCCTGAGCAACTTCCGCATCACGCCCGATCCGGGTGTGATCGAGGTCAACGTTCAGCCGTCTGCCACGTGGGATGAACTGGTCGAGCGCACCGAATTTCTTTACGAAGAAGCGCGCCAGACCCGACTGACCACCGAGAAATTCATGATCGATGGCCGGCATACCGGCACTGGCGGCGGTAATCATTTCGTACTGGGAGGCGCGACCCCGGCTGACTCACCGTTTCTGCGCCGTCCGGATTTGCTGCGCAGCCTGATCAGCTACTGGCATAACCACCCGTCCTTGTCCTACCTGTTTTCGGGATTATTCATCGGCCCGACGTCTCAGGCACCACGGGTCGACGAAGCACGCAACGATGCGTTGTACGAGTTGGAAATTGCCTTCGCCCAGATGCCAGAATCGGGCGAGGAGTGCGCGCCATGGCTGGTCGACCGGTTGCTGCGCAACTTGCTGATCGACGTGACCGGCAACACCCATCGTGCCGAGTTTTGCATCGACAAACTGTATTCACCGGACGGCGCTACCGATCGCCTTGGTTTGCTCGAATTGCGCGCGTTTGAAATGCCGCCCCATGCGCGCATGAGCCTGGCTCAGCAATTGTTGCTGCGGGCGCTGGTGGCTCGGTTTTGGCGTGAGCCCTATGCACCGCCGAAGTTGGCGCGCTGGGGTACCGAATTGCACGACCGGTTCTTGTTGCCGCACTTTATCGAACAGGATTTTGCCGACGTTATCGTCGACCTTAATGCCGCCGGTTATCCGGTGCGGGCCGAGTGGTTTGCGGCGCATCTGGAGTTTCGTTTCCCCAAGGTCGGCGATTACACGGTCAGTGGCATAGAACTGCAATTGCGCCAGGCGCTGGAGCCTTGGCATGTGCTAGGAGAGGAGGGCGCGGTTGGCGGCACGGTACGTTACGTGGATTCGTCGCTTGAACGCTTGCAGGTCAAACTCACTGGCCTGTCTCCACAGCGTTACGTGCTGACCTGCAATGGCATCCCGGTGCCCTTGCAACCCACCGGGCGGGTTGGCGAATTTGTGGCTGGCGTACGATTTCGGGCCTGGCAACCGGCTAACTGCCTGCAACCGACCATCCCGGTCCATGCGCCGCTGGTGTTCGACCTGCTCGACACCTGGATGCAGCGCTCGCTGGGTGGTTGTCAGTACCACGTTGCCCATCCGGGGGGGCGCAACTACGACAGCTTGCCGGTGAATGCCAATGAGGCAGAGAGCCGCCGAATGGCGCGTTTCTTCCGCATCGGACATACGCCGGGGAAACTTCCTATACCCAATATGGAAATTAACGACGAGCTACCGATGACTCTCGATTTACGACGTTTCTAAACCGTACGCGACGCTCGGATTTTTCGTATGTCCGGGCGTCATGAGCCTGCGTTAGTCTGATTGTTCTTTGCTGTCTGCCGAGCTTTCCATGCCTGAACTGCTTGACCGCTACCCGCTGACGGCGGGCACCTATCACGAGTTGCTCGACGACAGCGGCGCCGTGCGCCCGCATTGGCGTCGGGTGTTCGACCAATTGCAGCGCAGCACGCCAACACAATTGGTGCAGCGTCAGGCCCTGCTGACCCGGCAGATCCAGGAAAACGGCGTGACCTATAACGTCTACGCCGATCCCAAGGGGGCCGATCGGCCGTGGGAGCTCGATCTGCTACCGCACGTGATCGCTGCTGACGAATGGCAGCAGTTGTCGGCCGGGATCGCCCAGCGGGCACGCTTGCTCAATGCTGTGCTGGCAGATTTATACGGGCCGCAACGGTTAATCGCCGAGGGGCTGCTGCCGGCTGAACTGGTTTTCGGTCACAACAACTTCCTCTGGCCCTGTCAGGGCACCACGCCGCCCGACGGGGCTTTTTTGCATCTGTATGCCGTGGATCTGGCGCGTACGCCTGACGGTCGCTGGTGGGTCACGGCGGACCGGACGCAAGCGCCGTCCGGCGCCGGTTACGCCTTGGAAAACCGCACCATCGTGTCCCGGGCCTTTCCCGAGTTGTACCGCGATTTGAAAGTGCAGCACCTGGCCGGGTTCTTCCGCACGCTTCAGGAAACCCTGGCCCGTCAGGCGCCGAGCGATGACGAAGCGCCGCTGATCGTGCTGCTGACACCGGGACGTTTCAACGAAAGCTATTTCGAACACCTCTATCTGGCGCGCCAGCTCGGTTATCCACTGGTAGAGGGCGGCGACCTGACGGTGCGCGACGCTACGGTCTACCTGAAAACCCTGAGCGGATTGCGCCGGGTCCACGCGATCATGCGGCGGCTCGACGATGACTTCTGCGACCCGCTTGAGCTGCGCACCGACTCGGCCCTTGGCGTGCCGGGATTGCTGGAGGCGGTACGCCAAAGGCGAGTGCTGGTGGCCAATGCCCTCGGCAGCGGTGTGCTGGAGTCGCCGGGATTGCTGGGATTCCTGCCGAGAATCAATCAATTCCTGTTCGGCGAAGAACTGATTCTGCCCTCCATCGCAACCTGGTGGTGCGGTGAAGCGCCGGTGCTGGATCAGGCCTTGGAAAAATTACCGGAGTTGTTGATCAAACCGGCTTTTCCGTCACAGAGCTTCGATCCGGTATTTGGCCGTGATTTGAGTGAAAAACAGCGTGAGGTACTGGCCGAGCGCATGCAGGCCCGACCTTATGCCTATGTCGCGCAAGAATTGGCTCATCTCTCTCAAGCCCCGATCTGGCAGGCTGAAGAGGGTCACCTGCAACCCCGGGCCATCGGCATGCGCATGTACGCAGTGGCCAGCCGTGATGGCTATCGGGTGCTGCCCGGCGGCCTCACCCGCGTTGCCGCCGAAGCTGACGCCGAAGTGGTGTCGATGCAGCGCGGTGGCGCGAGCAAAGACACCTGGGTGTTGGGCGATCGCCCGCCGAGCGGCGAGCAATGGAAAACCCAGCGTACGATCGGCGTGCACGACCTGGTGAGACGCGATCCGTATCTGCCGTCGCGGGTGGTGGAAAATCTGTTCTGGTTCGGGCGTTACTGCGAGCGCTGTGATGACAGTGCGCGGTTATTGCGGATCATGCTGGCGCGTTATGTCGATGGCGATGACCCGCAAGCCTTGAAGGCGGCGGTCGACCTGGGCGAACGGTTGATGTTGTTGCCCGATGAAGGCGAGTTGCCGGAGCGTTTGCTGGCGGCATTGCTCGGCGATGACTGGCCGTTCAGCCTGCGCTCCAACCTGCAACGTTTGCAGTGGGCGGCCTCGCAAGTGCGCGGCAAGCTCTCGCGGGAAAACTGGCAGGCGCTGGTGGAGTTGCAGCGCGAGGCCATGGAGCTGGAAACCGAAGAGCCGGATTTCGGCGAATTGCTGGATTTCCTCAACCGTCTGGTGATGTCCCTGGCGGCGTTATCCGGTTTCGCCCTCGACGACATGACCCGGGACGAAGGCTGGCGCTTCCTGATGATCGGCCGCCGGATCGAACGTCTGCAATTTCTCAGCGCCAGCCTGGCGGCATTTCTGCGCGGTGCCGGTACTTTCGATCAGGCCGGACTGGAATGGCTGCTGGAGCTGGGCAACAGCAGCATCACTTACCGCTCGCGGTATCTGGCGGTGGCGCAACTGATTCCGGTGCTCGACCTGTTGCTGCTCGACGAGCAGAACCCCCACGCCGTGCTGTTCCAGTTGAAACTGGTGACTCGAACCTTGAAACGCTTGAATGATGACTTCGGCGTGCCTCGCGAAGCGGGGTTGCCGCAGTTGGTGGAACGCTTGGCACAGTTCGATCTGGGATGCCTGGAGAACCCGCTGTTCGGCGCAGCCAGCGTTCGGGCGGCCATTGAGGGGCTGGCCGACCTGTTGCAAGAAATCGCCGACGCCAGCGGGCAAGTGTCGGATCGTCTGGCCTTGCGCCATTTCGCCCATGTCGATGACGTCAGCCAGCGCACGGTGTCCGTCTGATGAGCGCCCACTACCAGATTCTCCACGACACCCATTATCACTACGACAGCCCGGTCTCTCTGGCTCAGCAGCTCGCGCACCTGTGGCCGCGGGCGTGTGCCTGGCAGCGCTGCACCGAACAGCAATTGCAGATCAGTCCCGCCCCGACATCACGCCGCGATGAACTGGATGTGTTCGGCAATCCGCTGACCCGGTTGGCGTTCGAGCGGCCGCACGATGAATTGCTGGTCAATGCCCGGCTCACCGTCGAAGTGCTGGCCCGGCCGGCGCTGGATTTCAATCAATCCCCCGCGTGGGAAGAAACCCGCAACGCGCTGACCTACAGCAGTCAGCCGCTTTCCCCGCAATTGCTGGAAGCGTGTCGTTACCGGTTCGAATCGCCCTATGTGCATTTGAAGCACAACTTCGTCGAGTTCTCGCAAAGCTGCTTTCCACTGGGTCGGCCGCTGATGCTGGGTGTACAGGCGCTGATGGAGAAAATCTTCAGCGAGTTCACGTTCGATGCCGAAGCGACTCAGGTGGCGACGCCGCTGGTGGAAGTGCTGGAGCGCCGGCGCGGCGTTTGTCAGGACTTCGCTCACCTGATGCTTGCTTGCGTTCGCTCTCGTGGTTTGGCGGCTCGTTACATCAGCGGCTACCTGCTGACCCAGCCACCACCGGGCCAGCCGCGACTGATCGGCGCCGATGCTTCACATGCCTGGGTATCAGTATTTTGCCCGGTGCTCGGCTGGGTGGATTTCGACCCGACCAACAACGTGCGACCAGCGCTGGAACACATCACTTTGGCCTGGGGCCGGGATTTCTCCGATGTCTCGCCGTTGCGTGGGGTGATTCTCGGCGGCGGCAACCATGATCCCGAGGTTCGGGTGACGGTGATGCCGTTGGATGAACGTAGTTCGTGATGCGGGGGATTTGTGAGGGTCAGCAACATCGTTGCTGACCCTGGACACAGATCCGGTGGGCCTGATCAGATCATCGGGCCCTGAGGGTCTCAGGCGTCGGGCGCCTGATCTTTCGGTGCTTCAACATCACTTTCTGCGGCCACTTCACCCTCTGCTTCCGGGTTCAGTGCGGCGGCTTCTTCTTCAGCTGTAGCTTTCTTGCGCTGAAGTTTTTCCTCTTTCTTCTGCTCCTTGGCCAAGTCTCTCTGACGTTTGGCGAAGGAATAATTGGGTTTAGCCATGGGCGATCCTCTGGGGTCGAAGGTGAGGTTGAGCGGCGCGTATTCTGCCCTGTATCGATGCCCAGCGGTTAGCTGGGTTTTTGCTCGATCCACTTTGGCACCACTGTCGGCTGCCAGGCGTCCAATGCATCGAGCAGAGATTGCGGCGATTCGCTCATTTGCAGCATGTCACGGTGCGGTTCGCGAACGAAGCCTTCGCCGACGATATGATCGAGAAAATCCGTCAATTTGCTATAGAAACCGTTCACTTCCAGCAGCCCCAGCGGTTTGCCGTGGTAACCGAGCTGCCCCCAGGTCCAGACTTCGAACAGTTCTTCCAGCGTGCCCAGGCCACCGGGCAGGGCGATAAAGGCGTCACTGAGCTCGGCCATCCGCGCCTTGCGCGCATGCATGCCGTCGACCACTTCCAGGCGAGTCAGGCCACTGTGGCCGACTTCTTTGTCTTTGAGGCTTTGCGGGATGATTCCGATCACTTCACCACCGGCCGCCAGCGCAGCGTCGGCGACGATTCCCATCAGCCCGACGGCACCGCCGCCATAGACCAGGGTCAGCTTGCGCTCGGCCAATGCTCGCCCCAAGGCGACAGCCGCTTCACGATAAGCCGGGTGGGTGCCGGTGCTGGCACCGCAAAATACACAAACGGACGCTAAAGACATGCCTTACTCCATGGGCAGTATTGCCACAGAGTAAAGGCAGGCATGCGGCGTTCCAAGGTCTAAACTTCGCGTTTAGGTGTTTCATAGGTACCGCTGGCGCCACAGGCGTAGGCGGCGAGCAAACTGCACAACAGGCTATTAAGGGACATGACAGCTCCAGATGAGTGATGACGACCTGATGATAGGGCTGCCCCAGACGTCTGGCTGGTAGATTGTTTCGATAGGTGTCATAGCCCGAAAGTTGTATACAATTTTTGATTCAGGTCATAGGAACTTGCGAAGACTTCAGGCAGTCTTCTGTCCATTCGCACTTTATGTTAACCCTGCCTTGGAGATTCACCATGTTTGCCAAACTTGTTGCGGTATCCCTGCTGACACTGGCCAGCAGCCAATTGATGGCTGCCGAGTGCAAAGTCACCGTTGACTCCACTGACCAGATGTCCTTCGACACCAAGGAAATCAGCATCGACAAGAGCTGCAAGACGTTCACCGTGGAGCTGAAACACTCCGGAAACCTGCCGAAAAACGTCATGGGTCATAACTGGGTCCTGAGCAAAGAAGCCGATATGCAGCCGATCGCCACCGCTGGCCTGGCCGCAGGCATCGAGAAGAGTTACCTGCCTGAAGGCGACGCACGCGTCATCGCCCACACCAAAATCATCGGCGCCAAGGAAACCGACTCGGTGACCTTCGACGTGTCGAAGCTTGATGCTGGCGAGAAGTACGGTTTCTTCTGCTCGTTCCCAGGCCACATCTCGATGATGAAAGGCACAGTTGTCCTGAAGTAATCAAATTGAACTCATAAAAAAAGCGTCCACTGGACGCTTTTTTTTGTGCCTGTTGTTCGCTCAATCAAGGCGCGAACGGCATCACTCGCTTGTGATGAGTCTTTTTGTACGTGTCGCAGATGATCTTGAATGCTTCATCGCGCACCGGCTCGCCGTGCAGGAAGGCGTCGATCTCGGCGTAGGTCACCCCGTGGGACGCTTCGTCCGGCTTGCCCGGCGACAGGTCTTCAAGGTCGGCAGTCGGGATTTTTTCCACCAACGACTCCGGCGCGC
Organism: Pseudomonas sp. HLT2-19-2; assembly: GCF_054898005.1. NCBI lineage: Bacteria > Pseudomonadati > Pseudomonadota > Gammaproteobacteria > Pseudomonadales > Pseudomonadaceae > Pseudomonas > Pseudomonas sp. HLT2-19-2. The sequence goes on from NZ_CM142712.1 coordinate 870,587, forward strand.
CGAAGCTGCGGGCGATGTCCCTGACCTGGTTTTTCACCAGACCGCTCAGGGGCGCGAGGTCGCAAGCGCCGTCACCGAATTTGGTGAAGAAGCCCATCACTGCTTCCGCCGCGTGGTCGGTGCCGATCACCAGGCCCTGGGCCGCGCCGGCGATGGTGTATTGGGCGACCATGCGCATCCGCGCCTTGGTGTTGCCAAGCACGAAATCCACCGAGACCGCATGCTTGCCTTCAAACGCCGCTACTTCGTTCGCCAGGGCTTTGACCGCCGGGCCGATGTTCACCGTGTGGCGTTCATCCGGGGCGATGAAGTCCACCGAGGCCTGGGCGTCGTGTTCGTCGAACTGGGTTTCGTACGGCAGGCGCACGGCGATGAACGTGTAGCTGTTGTCGCCGGTGCGCGTGCGCAGTTCGCGCATGGCACGCTGGGCCAGCAGACCGGCGGTCAGGGAATCGACGCCGCCGCTGATGCCCAGTACCAGGGTCTTGAGCCCGGAATTGACCAGGCAATCCTGGACGAAGGTAATCCGCCGGGCGACTTCAGCCTCGAGGGCGGCCTGGTCGGCGAACGGCGGCTGGACCTTAAGCTGTTCAGCAATCTCACGCTGTTCGGCTTGCATGAATTCACTCCTTGCTAGAAATGCTGGATGTACTGGAAAGGGCGGCAGGTACTTTGAAAACGTGTCGCAAATAGGCGACGAAATTCGGGTCTTTGCAGTGAGTCTTGCCGGGCTCATCGGAAATCTTTGCTACGGGCTGGCCGTTGCAGGCGGCCATTTTAAGCACGATGCTCATCGGTTCGACACCCGGAATATCACACGTCAGGTTAGTGCCGATGCCAAAGCTGACATTGATCCGACCGCGCAATGCCCGAAAAATCTCCAGGGACTTGGGCAGCGTCAGGCTGTCGGAGAACACCAACGTCTTGCTCATTGGGTCGATGCCCAGCTTGTGATAGTGAGCGATGGCCTTTTCCGCCCAGAGCACCGGGTCACCCGAATCATGACGCAAACCGTCAAAGAGCTTGGCGAAGTACAGGTCGAAATCGCTGAGAAAGGCATCCGTGGTGATGCAGTCGGTGAGGGCGATCCCCAATAGGCCGCGGTACTCGCGGACCCAGCAATCGAGGGCGGCAATCTGACTGTCGATCAGCCGTGGGCCAAGTTGCTGGTGGGCCATGATCCATTCGTGAGCCATGGTGCCCAACGGCTTCATGTCCAGCTCCCGTGAAAGATGCACGTTGCTGGTGCCGACGAAGCGTCCGGGGAAATCGTGCTTGAGCACGTTCACCACCTCTTCCTGCACTCGATACGAGAAGCGACGACGAGTGCCGAAATCGGCTACCTGCAGTTCAGACAATTCGTCTGCGTTGGCGTTGGCAGTCAACCAGTCGAACTTGCGATAGAGCTGTTCGCGCGCCTGCTCCAGCACGATCTCACGGTAGCGATAGCGGTTGCGCACCTCGCTGACGATGGACAACAGCGGCACTTCGAACAGGATCACGTGCAGCCATGGCCCGCGCAGGCGGATGAACAGCTCGCCGTTTTCGATGCCGGTATGGACGTAGCGCAGATTGAAGCGGAACAATCCGAGAAAGCGCAGGAAATCCGGCTTCATGAAGCTGATGCGCTCCATGAAACTCAACTGGTCGACACTTAGGCTCAACTCGGCGAGGCGTTCGATCTGGAAACGAATCTCCGCCAGGTACGGGCGCAAATCTTCGCTGTTACGGCAACGAAATTCCCATTCGACTTCCACGTTCGGGTAGTTGTGCAGCACCGCCTGCATCATCGTCAGTTTGTAGAAGTCGGTGTCGAGCAGGTTCTGCACGATGCGATCGCCAAACACGCTCTCGCTCATAACGGGGATCTCCAGGCTGGACGCGGCCCGTGGCAGCGACATTGCAGCTGTTTCAATGAATGGGGCTAGTGGCGCATATCAGGGACAAGGATTGCCAGTTTTTTTTGGACGCTGGTGCAAGGGCTCAATGCGCTGGCGCATCCGGATTGTCGATCTGCTCCAGCATCCACTTCACAAAATCCCGCACCTTGGGCACTTCCGCCGAATGCTCCGGATACGCCAGGTAATAGGCATCGGTGCTGGGCATCGCGTGCTGCCAGGGTATGACCAGTTTGCCGTCGGCCAATTCCTCTTCCACCAGAAATCGTGGCAACAGCGCCACTCCGCAGCCGACCTGGGCTGCGCGGATGCACATATAAAAGGTTTCGAAACGCGGGCCGTGGTAGCTGTGTTCGGTGTGGTAGCCCTGACTGTCGAACCAGTCGTGCCAGGCTTGGGGCCGGGAGGCGTTTTGCAGCAGGACCAGGTCGGTGAGTTGCGTGGGATCGGTGAAGGGTGTGTCCGGCAGGCTGCCCGGAGCGCAGACCGGCACCAACTCTTCGCCGAACAGCTTCAGGCACTCAGTGCCGGGTCGAGAGCCCTGGCCGAAGTAGAACGCCAGGTCGCTGCGACCTTGCAGCAGATCGTCGGCTTCATGCTCGCTGCACAAGTCCAGATGGATCGAGGGATGGCGCAGACGCCAACCCTTCAAGCGTGGCACTAGCCAGCGAGCGCCGAAGGTCGGAGGCGTCGAGACGCGCAGGACTTCGGTTTCACCGCCGTAGGAGCGCAGGTAGTGAGTCGACATCTCGACTTGTGTGAGGATTTTTCGTACCTCCACCAGGTACAAGTCACCGGCCGGAGTCATTTGCAGGCGTCGACGTACCCGGCGGAACAGCAGGTGCTGCAACAATTCTTCGAGTTGCGCGACCTGTTTGCTGACAGCGCTCTGGGTCAGGTTCAGCTCTTCGGCGGCCCGGGTGAAGCTCAAATGCCGGGTTACTGCCTCGAAACACTGCAGTGCAGTGATCGACGGCAGGTAGCGTTTATTCAGCATGGGTTGTCCTTTTTCTTGTTTCTTTCTTATCAGCAATTCGCAGCATGAATAAACGGAATGATATCTCTCTTAAAGGTCGTTTGTTGGGTAACCTCCGGAGCGCTAAAACTACAGGTCTGATCAGTCGTTATTTTCCGGCTGCACACATTCTGTTTTTTGCTTGAGGAGTGACCCATGGTTGCCGCATTGCTTGATCGTCTTGGTGTGAACCCGGCCCTGTACCAGAACGGCAAAGTGCCGGTGCATTCGCCGATCGATGGCAGCCAGATTGCCGCCGTGAACTGGGAAGGCGCCGCTGAAGTCGAGCAGCACATCAGTCGTGCAGATCATGCGTTCGAACTGTGGCGCAAGGTCCCGGCGCCGCGTCGTGGTGAACTGGTTCGTCAACTGGGCGATATCCTGCGTGAGTACAAGGCCGACCTCGGCGAGTTGGTGTCCTGGGAAGCCGGCAAGATCACTCAGGAAGGTCTGGGTGAAGTTCAGGAAATGATCGACATCTGCGATTTCGCCGTCGGCCTGTCCCGTCAGCTGTACGGTTTGACCATCGCTTCCGAGCGTCCTGGCCACCACATGCGCGAAACCTGGCATCCGCTGGGCATTGTTGGCGTCATCAGCGCGTTCAACTTCCCGGTGGCGGTCTGGGCCTGGAACACCGCGCTGGCACTGGTCTGCGGCAATCCGGTGATCTGGAAACCGTCGGAAAAAACCCCACTGACCGCACTGGCCTGCCAGGCGCTGTTCGACCGTGTACTGAAGAACTTCAGCGACGCGCCACCGCACCTTAGCCAAGTCATCATCGGCGGTCGCGATGCCGGCGAAGCCCTGGTCGATGACCCGCGTGTCGCGCTGATCAGCGCCACCGGCAGCACCCGCATGGGCCGCGAAGTGGCGCCGAAAATCGCCGCACGTTTCGCTCGCAGCATTCTGGAACTGGGCGGTAACAACGCAATGATCCTCGGCCCAAGCGCCGACCTGGACATGGCCGTACGGGCAATCCTGTTCAGCGCCGTCGGCACCGCCGGTCAGCGTTGCACCACGCTGCGCCGTCTGATTGCCCATGAATCGGTGAAAGAAGAAATCGTCACCCGCCTGAAAGCCGCTTACTCCAAAGTGCGCATCGGCAACCCACTGGAAGGCAACCTGATTGGTCCGCTGATCGACAAGCACAGCTTCGAAAACATGCAGGATGCGCTTGAGCAGGCCTTGAGCGAAGGCGGCCGGGTGTTCGGCGGCAAGCGCCAACTGGAAGACAAATTTCCTAACGCTTATTACGTCTCGCCGGCCATCGTTGAAATGCCGGAGCAGAGCGATGTGGTCTGCAGCGAAACCTTCGCGCCAATTCTATACGTGGTCGGTTACGAGGATTTCGACGAGGCCTTGCGCCTGAACAACGCCGTGCCACAAGGCTTGTCGTCGTGCATTTTCACCATTGACGTGCGTGAAGCCGAGCAGTTCATGTCGGCGGTGGGCAGCGACTGCGGCATCGCCAACGTCAATATCGGCCCGAGCGGCGCGGAAATCGGCGGGGCGTTTGGCGGTGAGAAAGAAACGGGCGGCGGTCGTGAATCCGGCTCCGATGCATGGCGCGGCTACATGCGCCGTCAGACGAATACCGTGAACTATTCGCTGGAGTTGCCGTTGGCTCAGGGTATTACCTTCGACTGATAGGCCTCTTCGCGGGCAAGCCTCGCTCCTACAGGACCGTGTTTGTGGCCACAATTGCGACACAACACAAAAAACCGTAGGAGCGAGGCTTGCCCGCGAAGCTTTTGCTTTGTTGTTTGTTAGGTTTCTGTTGGAGTCTGGCAATGCCGTTACGCGAAGAGTGTCTGTGGGAAAAACTGACGCCGCAAAGGCCCGACAACGGGTTGCTCAACGGCGAGTTTAAGGCTGATGTCTGCGTCATCGGCGCCGGTTTCACCGGTCTGTCGGCGGCGGTTCATCTGCTGGAAAAAGGCAAAAGTGTCTGCGTACTGGAAGCTCATCGCGCCGGTCATGGCGGTTCGGGGCGCAACGTCGGGCTGGTCAATGCCGGAATGTGGATTCCACCGGACGAGATCGAAGCCGGTTTCGGTGAGGCGATCGGCAGTCAGCTCAATCGCATGCTGGGTGCGGCACCGTCCTTGGTGTTCAGCCTGATCGACAAATACAACATCGATTGCCAGCTACGCCGCGAAGGCACGCTGCACATGGCGCACAACGCCCGTGGCGAAGCGGACTTGCGCAGTCGTGAGGAACAATGGAAACGTCGCGGCGCGCCGGTCGAACTGCTGACCGGTCAGGCATGCGAACAGGCAACGGGCACCCAAAAGATTGCCGCTGCACTGCTCGATCGACGTGCTGGCACCCTCAACCCAATGGCTTACACGACGGGGCTGGCCAAAGCGGCCATCGTTCTCGGCGGTCAGTTGTTCGATCATTCCCCGGTGACCCGGCTCGAACGTCAGGGCCAACGCTGGTCGGTACAAACCGCTCAGGGGTCGGTGCTTGCCGAGCAGGTCGTGATTGCCTCGAATGCTTACACCGAAGGTGACTGGACAGAATTGCGGCGCAACTTCTTCCCCGGTTATTACTATCAAGTGGCCTCGGTCCCGCTGACCGAAGAGGCTGCGCAGCAAATTCTCCCCGGTGGCCAAGGCTCCTGGGACACCCGTCAGGTACTCAGCAGTATTCGTCGAGATAAAGACGGTCGCCTGCTGCTCGGGAGCCTCGGTAATGGCAATCAGAAGCCGACCTGGTTCCTCAAGGCCTGGGCTGACCGGGTTCAGCAGCACTATTTCCCTTACCTCAAACCGGTGGAATGGGAGTGCACCTGGACCGGTTGCATTGCCTTCACCCCCGATCACTTGATGCGTTTGTTCGAGCCGGCGCCCGGTTTAGTGGCAGTCACCGGCTACAACGGCCGGGGCGTTACGACTGGCACTGTGGTCGGCAAAGCCTTTGCCGATTATTTGTGTGACGGTAATCCTCAAGCGCTACCGATTCCCTTTGCACCCATGCAGCCATTGGCGGGCGCGGGATTGCGCAGCTGTTTGTACGAGGCCGGATTCTCGCTGTATCACGCAGGCCAGTGCTTGCGGATCGTTATTTGATTGTTGAAATTTGTTGCTGAAAGCGGCGCTTTTTCGCGCAGCGACTAGCCTGTAAAAGGTGCGGGTTGTAGCAGTCCCGCTCCAGCAGTGTGCACTTCGGTGACGCACGTTGTTACAGGCTGGTTGCACATCGTTTGGCGCCGCGGTTGCAATGATGGCGCGCTCGGGTTGCGCCTTTAAAAATAAATGGTTTCACCTTCCGCGGTTTAGACGGTTGCACGCCCAATGAAAATGGGATCAAAACAGTCGAAATAACAATAAAGCAGCGACTTTTTTCAGAATAAAAAACCGATGGCACGGCCCTTGCTCTGAGCATTCAGTGAAGTCGCAGTGCCAACTAAAAAAAACCTTGGAGCACCACCTCATGTCCCAGACGTTTTACAAGAAAGGCTTTTTGGCCCTCGCAGTGGCAACTGCGTTGGGTGTGTCTGCGTTTGCACAGGCTGATGTGAAAATTGGTGTGGCGGGGCCGATGACAGGCGCCAACGCGGCATTTGGCGAGCAATACATGAAGGGTGCACAGGCTGCGGCCGATGCGGTCAACGCAGCGGGCGGCGTAAACGGGGAAAAAATCGTACTGGTCAAGGGCGATGACGCCTGCGAACCGAAACAGGCTGTGACGGTCGCCAAGGACCTGACCAACCAGAAAGTCGCTGGCGTTGTCGGTCACTTCTGCTCCTCCTCGACGATCCCGGCTTCGGAGATCTACGACGAAGCGGGCATTATCGCGATCACTCCGGGTTCCACCAACCCAGCGGTTACCGAGCGCGGCCTGAGTGCCATGTTCCGTATGTGCGGGCGTGACGACCAGCAAGGCATCGTGGCCGGTGACTACATCGTCGACGTGCTCAAGGGCAAGAAAGTCGTCGTCCTGCATGACAAGGACACCTACGGCCAAGGCCTGGCGGACGCTACTAAGGCCCAGCTGGAAAAACGCGGCGTGAAGCCGGTGCTGTACGAAGGCCTGACCCGTGGCGAAAAAGACTTCAGCACCATCGTTACCAAAATCCGCGGCGCTGGCGCCGACGTCGTCTACTTTGGTGGTCTGCACCCGGAAGCCGGTCCTCTGGTTCGCCAACTGCGTGAGCAAGGCCTCAAAGACGTCAAGTTCATGTCCGATGACGGCATCGTCACCGACGAACTGGTGACCACCGCGGGTGGCCCGCAATTCGTCGACGGCGTACTGATGACCTTCGGCGCTGACCCGCGCATGCTGCCAGACAGCAAGACCGTGGTTGACGCGTTCCGTAAAGCCGGTACCGAGCCTGAAGGCTACACCCTGTACGCCTACGCTTCGGTTCAGACCCTGGCAGCTGCCTTCAATGGTGCCAAATCCAACAAAGGCGAAGAAGCTGCCAAATGGCTGAAAGCCAACACGGTCAAAACCGTGATGGGCGACAAGGCTTGGGATTCCAAGGGCGACCTGAAAGTCTCCGACTACGTGGTTTACCAGTGGGACAAGGATGGCAAATACCACCAACTGGAAAAACAGAAGTGATATGAACGGCTGATTGCCCGGCGCCTTGTGCGCCGGGCAATCAAGAACATGTCCGTGCAGTACCTGTCTTTTCTCGTAGAGCTGCACACAACCCGCTTGCGTCGGCGGCTGAACCCCGGTCCGTCGTACTCGGCTTCTGTGCAGTCTCTCAAATGCGTGAGATTGCGTTATGGATGGTATTTTCCTGCAGCAACTGGTCAACGGCCTGACCCTCGGGTCGGTCTATGGCCTGATCGCCATCGGCTACACAATGGTCTATGGCATCATCGGCATGATCAACTTCGCCCATGGCGAGGTTTACATGATCTCTGCTTACCTAGCGGCGATCAGTCTGGCTCTGCTGGCATACTTCGGTATTGAATCCTTCCCTCTGCTGATGCTTGGCACACTGATCTTCACCATCATCGTCACGGCGGTGTATGGCTGGGTCATCGAACGGGTTGCCTATAAACCCCTGCGTAACTCCACCCGACTGGCACCGCTGATCAGCGCCATCGGCATTTCGCTGATCCTGCAAAACTATGCACAGATCGCCCAAGGCGCGAAGCAACAAGGGGTTCCGACCTTGCTCACGGGTGCCTGGCGCGTCGAAATCGGTACAGGTTTTGTGCAGTTGACCTACACCAAAATCTTCATTCTGATCGCAGCGTTTGCCGGGATGGCCCTGCTGACCTACGTCATCAAGTACACCAAGCTCGGCCGCATGTGCCGCGCTACCCAGCAAGATCGCAAGATGGCCTCGATTCTGGGGATCAACACCGATCGGGTGATTTCCTACGTGTTCATCATCGGTGCAGCGATGGCGGCCCTGGCCGGCGTGCTGATCACCATGAACTACGGCACGTTCGACTTCTACGCCGGCTTCATCATCGGGATCAAAGCGTTCACCGCAGCGGTACTCGGCGGGATTGGCTCGCTACCCGGTGCGATGCTCGGCGGGATCATTCTCGGGATTTCCGAGTCGTTGTTCTCAGGTCTGGTGAACTCGGACTACAAAGACGTTTTCAGCTTCTCGCTGCTCGTTCTCGTTCTGGTCTTTCGGCCCCAAGGCCTGCTCGGCCGTCCTCTTGTGTCGAAGGTGTAAGCGATGTCTTCAACCACTAAAAAAACCATTGATCTTAAAAGAAGCCTGGTTGACGCGATTCTTGCCGGCCTTGTCGCCCTGATTGTGTTCGGCCCGATTGTCGGCGTGGTCCTCGATGGCTATGGCTTCAACCTGGAAACGACCCGTGTGGCGGCGATTGTCGCCATCGTCATGGCGGGCCGCTTCGCCTTGAGCCTGTTCCTGCAAACCCCCAAGGGCCTGAGAATTCTCGAAGGCTTTGAAAGCACCGGTTCCGGGGTGCATGTATTGCCGCCTGACTACAAATCCCGGTTGCGCTGGATCATTCCGGTGTTGATCGTCGTAGCCGTGGTGTTCCCGTTTTTCTCCAACTCCTACCTGCTGGGCGTGGTCATCCTCGGGCTGATCTACGTGCTGCTGGGCCTGGGGCTGAACATCGTGGTCGGTCTGGCCGGCCTGCTCGACCTGGGTTACGTGGCGTTCTACGCCATCGGTGCTTATGGGTTGGCGCTCGGTTACCAATACCTTGGCTTGGGCTTCTGGACGGTGCTGCCGCTGGCGGCGATCATCGCTGGCCTTGCCGGCTGCATTCTCGGTTTTCCGGTGTTGCGCCTGCACGGTGACTACCTGGCAATCGTGACCCTGGGCTTCGGTGAAATCATCCGGTTGATCCTCAATAACTGGCTGTCCCTGACCGGTGGCCCGAATGGTATGGCGGCTCCATTGCCGACCTTCTTCGGCCTCGAGTTCGGCAAAAGGGCTAAAGAGGGCGGGGTGCCGTTTCATGAGTTTTTCGGCATCGCCTATAACCCGGACGTGAAGTACTTCTTCATCTACGCGGTGTTGTTCCTGGTGGTGCTGGCCGTGCTGTACGTCAAGCACCGTTTGACCCGCATGCCGGTCGGTCGCGCCTGGGAAGCCTTGCGTGAAGACGAAATTGCTTGCCGCTCCATGGGCCTTAACCACGTTCTGGTCAAGCTTTCGGCATTTACCATCGGTGCATCGACTGCCGGTCTGGCCGGTGTGTTCTTCGCCACCTATCAAGGCTTCGTCAACCCAACCTCGTTCACTTTTTTCGAATCGGCCCTGATTCTCGCCATCGTTGTACTCGGCGGCATGGGCTCGACCATCGGCGTGGTGATTGCGGCATTCGTGCTGACCGTCGCCCCGGAACTGCTGCGTGGTTTCGCGGAATATCGCGTGCTGCTGTTCGGCATCCTGATGGTGTTGATGATGATCTGGCGACCGCGCGGCCTGATTCGGATCAGCCGTACCGGTGTGACACCGCGTAAAGGAGTAGCGCCATGAGCGAAGTCGTACTCTCGGTAGAGAAGCTGATGATGCACTTCGGTGGCATCAAGGCGCTGAGTGATGTCAGCCTGAAGGTGCACCGCAATTCGATTTTCGCCCTGATCGGCCCCAACGGCGCCGGCAAGACCACGGTGTTCAACTGTCTGACCGGGTTCTACAAAGCCTCCGGCGGCAAAATCGAACTTAACATTCGCGGTGAGGAGACCAATGTCATCAAGCTGCTGGGTGAATCGTTCAAACCGACCGATTTCGTCTCGCCGAAATCTTTCGCCAGCCGGATGTACTACAAAATGTTCGGCGGCACCCATCTGGTGAACCGGGCCGGCCTGGCGCGGACGTTCCAGAACATTCGCCTATTCAAGGAAATGTCGGTGCTGGAAAACCTGCTGGTGGCCCAACACATGTGGGTCAACCGCAACCTGCTGGCCGGTATCTTCAACACAAAGGGCTACCGCAAGGCCGAAAGCGATGCGTTGGACCACGCCTTCTACTGGCTGGAAGTCGTCGACCTGGTGGACTGCGCCAACCGTCTGGCCGGTGAACTGTCCTACGGCCAGCAGCGCCGTCTGGAAATCGCCCGGGCCATGTGTACCCGTCCGCAGATCATCTGCCTCGACGAACCGGCCGCTGGCCTCAACCCTCAGGAAACCGAAGCGCTGAGCGCGATGATCCGGCTGCTGCGCGACGAGCACGATCTGACCGTGGTGCTGATCGAACACGACATGGGCATGGTAATGAGCATTTCTGACCACATCGTGGTACTGGACCACGGGATCGTCATCGCCGAGGGCGGCCCCGACGATATACGCCGCGATCCGAAAGTGATTGCGGCCTATCTGGGCGCCGATGAAGAGGAAGTGGTGCTATGAGCCAACCCATCCTCGAACTCAAGGAACTGGACGTGTTTTACGGGCCGATCCAGGCCCTGAAGAAAGTCTCGCTGTCCATCAACGAAGGTGAAACCGTCAGCCTGATCGGCTCCAACGGCGCTGGCAAGTCGACATTGCTGATGTCGATCTTCGGTCAGCCGAGGGCGGCGGACGGGCAGATCATTTATCAGGGTGTAGATATCACCCATAAGTCGTCCCACTACATCGCCTCCCACGGTATCGCTCAATCGCCGGAAGGCCGGCGGGTATTCCCCGACATGACCGTCGAGGAAAACCTGTTGATGGGTACCATCCCTATCGGTGACAAGTACGCCACCGAGGACATGCAGCGCATGTTCGAGCTGTTTCCGCGGCTCAAGGAACGGCGTACCCAGCGGGCCATGACCATGTCCGGCGGCGAACAGCAAATGCTCGCCATCGCCCGCGCGCTGATGAGCCGTCCAAAATTGCTGTTGCTCGATGAGCCGAGCCTGGGGCTGGCACCGATTGTGGTGAAACAGATCTTCGCGACCCTGCGGGAACTGGCGAGTACCGGCATGACCATCTTCCTGGTGGAGCAGAATGCCAACCACGCCCTCAAACTGTCGGACCGGGCGTATGTGATGGTCAACGGTGAGATCCGCCTCACTGGCACCGGCAAGGAACTGCTGGTTAACGAGGAAGTGCGTAACGCTTATCTCGGCGGCCACTAAACTGCTGAGCGCATAAAAAACGCCCTGACGAATCCACGTCAGGGCGTTTTTTTATGCCGGTCGTAAAGGTTTTTTGAAATTGTGGAAAACAATATTCACAAGCTCTCAAAGCGCGACATAAAGACGCTGCAAATAGTTGTTTTGTCACGGTTTTGACTTGTCCCCGTTTGCTGTGGAGCTGGCTGTGAATAACGTGGGAGTAGCTGGCTGAAAGCCTTTGAAACCGTGGCTTGTAGAGTTGTGGTTGTTTTTTGATCAGGCGTTTTTGCGGGGCCGTGAGCGGGCTTTGTCAACCTTTTTGTTGGTGACGAAAGTAGGCTGAAATGTGCGGGAGCTACCTGTGGATAAGTCTGTGGTTAAACTCTGGAAAGACTCGGCTGAAGGCCGTAGTTACTGGCTTGGCGCCATCGTCGGTGGGGCCGGTCAATCGTGCAAAATGCCATGAGCAACACAGGCGGCATTCCAGGGTCAAGCAAAAAAATTTCCAATTTGCCTGCAAAGCCTTGTGCACAGCGGCTTACAGCTTTTCCACTTGCCCCCGGAAACTGTGGACCGGCCTGTGGATAAGGTGCGCGCACATGGCTGAAAGCCACGGCGTGCAAGGGATCGCAAGGTTTGGTCGTTTTTTGTACAGCTGGTGCAGTAGTTGCCGCTGTGGGCAAGGCCGGGCATGCTGCCTGCTGATTTTCTATTCCAGTGGCTGCCGATCAGCCGAAGCAAGGAGAACACGATGTCCAACACCCTGTTTATTACCGGCGCGACCTCCGGTTTTGGTGAAGCCTGCGCCCGTCGTTTTGCCGAGGCTGGCTGGAAACTGGTGCTGACCGGCCGTCGTGAAGAGCGCCTGAATGCGCTGTGCGCCGAGTTGTCGAAGCAGACCGAGGTCCATGGCGTGGTGCTCGACGTGCGTGATCGCAAGGCCATGGAGGAGGCGATTGCCAACCTGCCGCCGTCCTTCGCCAAACTACGCGGCTTGATCAACAACGCCGGCCTGGCCCTGGGCGTTGACCCGGCGCCGAAGTGCGACCTCGACGATTGGGACACCATGGTCGATACCAACATCAAAGGCCTGATGTACAGCACTCGTCTGCTGTTACCACGCCTGATCGCTCACGGTCGCGGCGCCGGCATCGTCAACCTTGGTTCCATCGCCGGCAACTACCCGTACCCGGGCAGTCACGTGTATGGCGCGAGCAAGGCGTTCGTCAAACAGTTCTCCCTGAACCTGCGCTGCGACCTGCAAGGTACGGGCGTGCGGGTCAGCAACATCGAGCCTGGCCTGTGCGAAAGCGAGTTCTCACTGGTGCGTTTCGCCGGTGATCAGGAGCGTTACAACGCCACCTACGCCGGTGCCGAGCCGATTCAGCCGCAAGACATCGCCGACACCATTTTCTGGGTGCTCAATGCCCCGGCGCACATCAACATCAACAGCCTGGAACTGATGCCGGTGAGCCAGACGTGGAGCGGGTTTGCGATTGAGCGTAATGCCAAGGCTTAAGACCGCGTAACGGCCATCGCGAGCTTGCTCGCGATGGCTATCTGCCGGTCAACGCAGATACTCGGCTAGCCCGCGATAACACGTCGCCAAGTGATAAGGCGTGGTCGACGGCATGTCCTGACGGGTCACGTTACCGTTCTCATCCCGACATTCATACCAGCCCCCTGCATGCAGAGAGTGCTGCTGCAATGCCTGCAATTGGCGTAGCACCGCGACCTCGCTGTCTGGTCGTAAGGTCAGTGCGCGCAGGTATTCAGCCTGGGCCCAGATGCGTTGGGTGCCATCTTTGGAGTGGCCATCCAGGTCGAGCATTGCCCGAACGGCGCCAGTCTGCTGATCGACGCCCAATTGTTCAGTGAACGCAAATGCACGCTCCAGCGACGCATGCAGAGTGGAACCGCGCAGCAACGAAGACGACTCCAGCAGGAAATACCACTCAAACTGATGCCCCGGCTCAAACCAGTTATCCACAGCATCCAGCGGTTTTTCCATCAACACACCGTGTTGCGGGTCGATAAAACGCTTTTGCAGGGCTGTGCATAACTTGACGAGCGCGTCTTGCACGGCGGCGTCTTCTCGCACCGACAGCGTGGCGAGAAAGGCTTCGGCCAAGTGCATCAGGGGATTTTGCAGCGGCCCGGACTTGAGCGAGGACCCGTCACGGTCGAGGCTGGCTTCGTAGAGGCCGTCGTCTGTGGCAAAGCGCTGTGTGACCACTTCCAGTGCGGCGTTGAGCGCCGACTCCACCAGTGGCTCGCGGACTTTGTCCCAGTAATGGGCGCAGGCGAACAGGATGAAGGCGTGGGTGTAGAGGTCTTTGCGCTGATCCAGCGGCGCACCCTGCGGGTCGATGCTGTAGAACCAGCCGCCATGCTCGGCATCGTGGAAATGTTCCTGCAAGGAACGGAACAGCGCTGCGGCGCGCTCTTCGGCGGCGGGCACCTGGCCGATCAGGCTGGAAAACAGGTAGAGCTGCCGCGCGCAGGCCATGGCCCGGTAGCGTTGGGGAGGCAGCGGTTGATGCTCGGCGTCCAGCGCCTCATAGGGCAGCGCCATCTCGGCATTCCAGCCGGGGCCTTGCCAGAGCGGCACGATCACGTCCAGAAAGTGCTGTTGCACCGAGGCGAACAGAGCGGTCAATTCAGGCTGGGAGGCGGAGAAGGAAACAGGCGGCATTGGCTGGCGTCGTCACGGCAGGGTTAGTTGCGCGACATGTTAGCAGGCCTGAGAGAAGCGGTGTCTGTCAGGCCGCCTTCGCAAGACACACACGGGCTTGCTCGCGAAGAGGCCACCACGGGCAATAAAAATTCAGCCCGCCAGCAACCACACGCCAGTCGCCGCCGAAGCTGCACCCGCCAATCGAACCAACGGCGCCGCCGCTTGAGGCAACACCCGCACTACGGCGTAACCCAATCCATGCAACGCAGCCGTCGCCGCCACAAACCCTGCGGCATACGCCCAGGGGCTAGACATGTCCGGCAATTCCAAGCCATGGGCCACGCCGTGGAACAGCGCAAACAACGCCGTCGCTAGCACCGCCAGGCTCAACGGCGGACGCACTGCCAACGCCACCGCCAGACCCAGCGCCAGCACCGACGCCGCAATCCCGCTCTCCAGTGCCGGCAGGTTCAACCCTTCAAACCCCAGCAACCCGCCGATCAGCATGATGCCGACGAACGTACACGGCAGCGCCCAGCGTGCAGCGCCTTTCTGCTGCGCCGCCCACAGACCGACCGCAACCATCGCCAGCAAGTGATCAAGGCCACCGATCGGGTGGCTGATGCCGGCGATCAAACCATTGTCGCCATGCCCCGGGTGGGCGAAGGCGATGGCTGGGGTCAGCAGCAGGGCCATGGCGCCCAGAATGCGTTTAAGTGTCATGGATAAGCGTCCTTGTTGATAAAAGTTGATCGAGTTCACGCCGCTGTCAGCAGGCCCTGGCGTTCGATGAAGGCGATGATCTCTTCCAGGCCCAGACCGGTTTTCTGGTTGCTGAAGACGAATGGCTTGCCGTTGCGCATGCGTTGGGTGTCGCTGTCCATCAACGCCAACGACGCACCCACCAGTGGCGCGAGGTCGACTTTGTTGATCACCAGCAGATCCGACTTGCAGATGCCCGGCCCACCCTTGCGCGGCAGCTTGTCGCCGGCCGAGACGTCGATCACGTAAATGGTCAGGTCGGACAGTTCCGGGCTGAAGGTCGCCGACAGGTTGTCTCCACCGGACTCCACAAGGATCAGGTCCAGTCCCGGAAAGCGGCGGTTCAGTTGATCCACGGCTTCGAGGTTGATCGAGGCGTCTTCACGAATCGCCGTGTGCGGGCAGCCGCCGGTTTCCACGCCGATGATTCGCTCCGGCGCCAGGGCTTCGTTGCGCACTAGAAAGTCGGCGTCTTCGCGGGTGTAGATGTCGTTGGTGACCACCGCCAGGTTGTAGCGGTCGCGCAGCGCCAGGCACAGGGCCAACGTCAGAGCGGTTTTGCCGGAACCGACCGGGCCGCCGATGCCGACGCGCAGAGGTTGTGCGTTCATGTGATTCTCCAAAATAAAAGGCCCTAGGAACGGAACAGACGGCTGTACTGGCGCTCATGGGCCATGCACGCCAGGGACAGGCCGAAAGCGGCGCTGCCATAGTGTTCGGGATTGATTCGGGTGGCGTTCTGCTGAGCCTCTTGCAGCAGCGGCAGCAATTGGCTGGTCAGGCGTTGAGCGGCTTGCTGGCCCAGCGGCAGGGTTTTCATCAGCACCGCCAGTTGGTTTTCCAGCCAACTCCAGAGCCACGCCGCCAGCGCGTCCTGCGGGCTGATCGTCCACGCGCGAGCGGCCAGTGCCCAGCCGAGGGCCAAGTGTGGCTCGGGGCGTTGTTCAAGAAAGGCGCGGGCGGGCGCATCAAGCTCCGGCAAACCGTTGAGCAGTTGTTTCAAGGAATAGCCCATCTGCCGGCTCTCCTGATGCAGCTCGCGGGTTTCCCGGCTGGCGCGATGTTCTTCGCAGCGTTGCAGCAGTTCACCCCAGTTTTCTTCGGCTGCGGCCACGCAATGAGCGAGCAGCAGTGGCGCTTCGAAGCGTGCGAGATTCAGGATTAGCTGATCGCTGATCCAGCGTCGCGCACTGTCGGAATCATTCACGCGGCCGTTATCCACAGCCATTTCCAGACCTTGGGAATAGCTGTAGCCACCAATCGGCAGCTGTGGGCTGGCCAGACGCAACAGCGCCCAGGCTGGGTTCATAACCGTACGCCGAACTGGTGCAGTTTCGGCGGGTAGTTGAAGTCTTCATCGCCGTGGCGCGAATGGTGATGACCGCCGCCATAGGCGCCGTGTTCCGGCTGGAACGGCGCTTCGATGTTTTCGACCTTGGCATCAAGCTGTTCGAGCATGGCCTTGAGCACGTAGTCGTCGAGCAGGCGCAACCAGCCATCACCGACTTGCAGGGCAACGTGGCGGTTGCCGAGGTGATAGGCCGCGCGAGTCAGTTCGAAAGCATTGGCGCAGGTGACGTGCAGCAGTTGTTCGGCTCCGGCGCAGACGCGAACGATGCGCCCGTCTTCGGCTTGCAGGCACTCGCCGTCGTACAGCGGTGGCTGACCGCGCTCCAAAAACAGCCCGACGTCTTCACCCTCGACACTGAAACATCGCAAACGGCTTTTGCTTCGGGCTTCGAAGGTCAGGTGCAACTCGGCGGCCCAGACGGGTTGAGGGTCGATTCTGCGATGAATCACCAGCATCGGAAAGCTTCCAGCAATGGACAATGCTTAGGCTAGAGCAAGGGGCTTGCCAACCGGGTGATGCGTAGGAAATACCTGTCGGAGCTCGGTAAACGCTCCAAGGCATGGTGGCTATTTGGATGAATTTGGTGCGGTGCGCAGTTGCGCGCACCAAATTGTGGCGCACAAAAAAAGATCGCTCAGGGGCGATCTTTTGATTGGCTTACTCGGTGCTGCCGAGGCCTTGCCAATGCTTCAACCCGATAAAGATGAAGCGCAACTGCTGAGTGATCTTTGCTTGGGGCGTCAGATGTTCAGGCAGCGCCTCGGCAGGTGGGTCGATGATGTCGGGCAAGGTCGCAAACACGCTTTTAACAATCAGATCGGCCATGACGCTCAGGCCGGCGATGTCCAGGTGTTGCAGTTTCGGCATCAAGGACAAGTCGGCCGCCAGGTCCGAGCTAATGTCTTCGCGCAAACGGCCGATGGCCAGCCGCACCGGCAGCGAACCACCGTACTGCTCGCGGGCGAGGAACAGGAACTGCGAGCGATTGGCCGTGACCACATCGAGAAAGATCCGCACTGAGGCGTCGATGATGCCGCCCATGACGAACTCGTTGTGGCGCACCAGGCGAATGGTTTCGCGGAAGGTCTGACCGACTTCACTCACCAGTACCAGGCCCAGCTCATCCATGTCGGCGAAATGCCGGTAGAAACCGGTCGGCACGATCCCGGCGGTTCTGGCGACTTCGCGCAGGCTCAGGCTGCCGAATCCTCGGCCGCATTCCATCAAGTGGCGGGCAGCGTCCATCAGGGCGTTGCGGGTTTGTTGTTTCTGTTCGGCGCGGGGCAGCATCGCAAGGGTGCTTTCTGAATAGGACAGCGGCGCACTCTAGCAAATCGGCTTTGCCGGCGTCGAACGACTATCGGGGGATCAAGCGGGGAAGTGAGGCATCTATAACGTCAAAAGCCCAATCCGGGGATTGGGCTTTTTTTCCGAGCTGCCATGCTTAGCTCAAACCGCTGTTGCGTTCGATGACACGGTCACCACCACCTTCGGCCAGAGTTTGACCTTGTGGGGTGCGGTCGGAACCGTCAGCAGCCAAGGTTTGACCTTGTGGGGTGCGGTCGGAACCGTCAGCAGCCAGGGTTTGGCCTTGTGGAGTGCGATCGGAACCGTCAGCAGCCAGGGTTTGGCCTTGTGGAGTACGGTCCGACCCATCTTGGGTGATCAGGCCTTTTTCTTTCAGTCGATCATTGCCACCTTCGGCGACCGATTGGCTGAACACCGAGTGGGTGGATTTGACTTGTGGGGTAGCCTGGTCAGCAGCCGGCAGGGCAAAAGCAGTGCTGGCCAGCATCGAGAGGGTAAGGCTAAGCAGTAATTGGCGTTTCATGATTAGGTGCTCCGTAGGAGTGCGATAAAGTGGGTACGAGAGCAATGCTACTCTCGATAAGTCGATATAAAAGTTCATAAACGCAATGGTAATAATCAACGGAATTGATTGTTCCGCCGAAGCGCTCTAGAACGGGTGTTTCCTGCGAACATTTTTGCACTGAGGTGGGTATTTTCGACCCGCTATCGCCTCGCAAAAGTGCGGGGTCGGTAACGCCGGATGAGGGGGCACAGTGTCCCCGACCGATTATTTGAGCGTTAAGCGGTGTTTCAGTTAAACCAGCAGGCTATTTTTCAGTCGTAGATTCCATGGCAGGCCGGTTCTGGCCTAACGTTTCAAAACGTGCGCCGCAGTCAGGGCGCTCAGTCGTATCAGGAGCCCTGTGCAATGACGCGCACTCGTAAAGGTTTTATCTGGACCCTCGCCAGCCTCGTTGTCCTGCTGGCCGTACTGGTTCTGATCATCGCGTTCTTCGATTGGAACCGGATCAAACCATCGCTTAACGCCAAAGTTTCCGAAGAGCTGCACCGCCCGTTCGCCATCAACGGCAACCTCGCGGTGGTCTGGCAACGTGAGCCGGACGAGGGCGGCTGGCGTGCCTGGGTGCCGTGGCCGCATGTCGTGGCGCAAGACTTGAGCCTGGGTAATCCGGACTGGTCGAAGACACCGCAGATGGTCACCCTCAAACGCGTCGAGCTGCGCATCTCGCCCCTGGCCTTGCTGGCGCAGCGTGTGGTGATCCCGCGTATTGACCTGACCGAACCGAATGCCGACCTCCAGCGCCTGGCCGACGGTCGCGCCAACTGGACGTTCAAGTTCGATCCGAAAGCCCCGAACGCCGAGCCTTCAAACTGGGTGCTGGATATTGGTGCGATCGGCTTCGACAAGGGCCACGTCACCCTAGACGACCAGAGCCTGAAAACTCAGCTCGATGTGCTGATCGACCCGCTGGGCAAGCCGATTCCGTTCAGTGAAATTGTCGGCGACAAAGCGGCGAAAACCGCACAGGAGAAGGGCGCTGCGCCTCAGGATTACGCGTTCGCCCTAAAGGTCAAAGGCCAGTACCACGACCAGAAACTCGCGGGCGAAGGCAAGATCGGCGGCCTGCTGGCCTTGCAGGACGCGGCCAGGCCGTTTCCGCTTCAGGCTCAAGTGAAGATCGCCGACACCAGCGTCGAACTGGCCGGCACCCTTACCGATCCACTGAACCTCGGTGCCTTGGATTTGCGCTTGAAACTGGCTGGCACCAGCCTGGGCAATCTCTACCCGCTGACCGGCGTGACCCTGCCGGACACACCGCCGTACGCCACGGACGGGCACTTGATCGCCAAGCTTCATGAAGCGGACGGCGCGGTGTTCCGTTACGAAAAATTCAACGGCAAGATCGGTCAGAGCGACATTCATGGCAGCCTGGCCTATGTCGCCAGCCAGCCGCGGCCGAAACTCAGCGGCTCATTGCTATCCAATCAACTGCTGTTTGCCGACCTGGCCCCGCTGATCGGAGCCGATTCCAACGCCAAGCAAAAGGCCCGCGGCGGCGAAAGCAAGCAGCCAGCAGACAAGGTGTTGCCGGTTGAAGAGTTCAAAACCGAGCGCTGGCGCGACATGGATGCCGACGTCGAGTTCACCGGCAAGCGCATCGTCCACAGCGAAAAACTGCCGTTCAAGGATCTTTATACCCACCTGATACTCACTGACGGTGTGCTGAGCCTTGAACCCCTGCGCTTCGGCGTGGCTGGCGGCAACCTGGATGCTCAGATTCGCCTCAATGGCCGAACGGAACCGTTGGAAGGCAAGGCCAAACTCACCGCACGCAAGTTCAAGCTCAAGCAGCTGTTCCCGACCTTTGAACCGATGAAAACCAGTTTCGGCGAGCTCAATGGCGATGCCGACATCACCGGTCGTGGCAACTCGGTGGCCAAACTGCTGGGCAGCGCCAATGGCAATTTGAAAATGCTGATCAACGATGGCGCCATCAGCCGCGAGTTGATGGAGCTGGCGGGGCTCAACGTCGGCAACTATGTGGTGGGCAAAATCTTCGGCGGCAAGGAAGTGAAGATCAACTGCGCCGCCGCCGACTTCGACATCAAGGCTGGGCTGGCGACCACACGTCTGTTCGTCTTCGATACCGAAAACGCGATCATCTACATCGATGGCACGGCGAACATGGCGACTGAGCAACTGGACCTGACCATCACCCCGGAATCCAAGGGCTGGCGATTGATTTCACTGCGTTCGCCGCTGTATGTGCGGGGCAAGTTCATCAAGCCTGATGCGGGTGTGAAGGCGGTGCCGCTGATTTTGCGTGGGGCGGGAATGGTGGCGTTGGGCGTGATTGCCGCACCGGCGGCAGGGTTGCTGGCGCTGGTGGCGCCGAGCGGTGGAGAACCGAATCAGTGTGCGCCGTTGCTGGAGCAGATGAAGGCGGGCAAGGCTCCCGTGACCGTTAAACCCACCCGGTAAAATGCAGATCAAAAGATCGCAGCCTGCGGCAGCTCCTACTGGGGAACGCATTCCAACTGTAGGAACTGCGTCACCCTCTATAGAAGTGATCGCTACCTAGGGTGTGAGTGATGAGCGCGGCGAAAAGTTTTATGTAATTTGCCAATCGAAAAGATCGCAGGCTTCGCCAGCTCCTACCTTGGAATGCGCTCTCCCGTAAGAGCTGCCGAAGGCTGCGATCTTGGCAATAGCCCTGATAACGCTGCTTCTTCCTGCAACCACGCAAAAAACGCCCGGACCGGCGGATGCCGTTCGCGCCCCGGCACACACAGTGCAGCGTAACCGGCACCATCGACCTGAACCTCACCCTTGTAGGTCACCAGCAAACCGCTGGCCACGCTCTCGGACACCAGAATATTGCTCGCCAGCACCAGGCCTTGCCCGGCAATCGCCGCTTGCAGGGCGTAATGTTCCTCGTCGTATTCACGGACCGCTGGCTGCCCCGTAAGCCAGGTCTCGCCGGACTGCGCGCACCAGGCCTCCCAGCCATGGGCGTACAGCTTTGAGTTGTGCCAGCGCACGCTGATCAGCGTCGGCGCTCGACTGGCGGCCAGAGTGACTTGCTCGGGCGAGCCATAGACGCCGAAGGATTCGTCGAACAGACACAGACCATAAAGGTTCGGGTAATCATCGAGGCTGTAGCGCAGCACCAGATCGACGCTGGCGTCCTGATGCAAATCGATGACTTCGCAATGGGTATCGAGCCGCAGGCTGATGTTCGGGTGCCGGGCGTAGAACCGTCCCAGCCGCGGCACCAGCCATAACGCGGCGAAAGCGGCGGTCGTGGAAATCGTCAAGCTCGCGCCGCTGCGTTGCGGGCGCAAGGTATCGACACTTTGCGCCACTTCAAGCAAAGCACCGTGCAAGCTGTGGAACAGCCGTTCGCCACAGTCAGTCAGGCGAACTTGCCGTGGCAACCGCTCGAATAGCGGCACACCGAGCCAGGTCTCCAGCGAACGAATCTGATGGGAAACCGCCGTCGGCGTCACCGAGAGTTCTTCGGCGGCTGCCTTGAAGCTCAGCAGGCGCGAGGCGGATTCAAAGGCGCGCAGGGCAGTCAGCGGCAGTGAAGCAAACATTGAAAACTCCATGGGTGAAATTAATTCATCCAGACTGATTTTTACTCATTTGAAGAGAGTCGGCTATGTGGCTCAAGGTGCAAGCCACAAACAGTTTAAGTTTAGTCGTTCAGGAGATACAGATGAGTACAATTCTTGCCGTGCACGCCAGCCCCCGGGGCGACCGTTCTCACTCCCGGCGCTTGGCCGAGGGGTTTCTTTCAGCCTGGCAGGCGGCCAATCCTCAGTCACACCTGACCCGTCGCGAAGTCGGTCGGGCGTTGATTCCGCCGGTCAATGAGGCTTTTGTGGCTGCCGCGTTTTACCCCGAGCCCGATGCGCGGCCGCTGTCGATGCAGGCCGACCTGGCGTTCAGCGATGAACTGGTGGGCGAGTTACTCGGTCACGACTTACTGGTGATCTCAACGCCCATGCACAACTTCAGCGTGCCCAGCGGCCTAAAGGCCTGGATTGATCAGATTGTGCGGTTGGGGCTGACCTTCAATCACACCCTGGACAACGGCGTGGCCCAATATGAGCCGTTGGTGCAGGGCAAAAAGGCGTTGATCGTCACCAGTCGCGGCGGGTTCGGTTTCGGGCCCGGTGGAGAGCTGGAGGCGATGAACCATGCCGATCCATTGTTACGAACGGCGTTGGGGTTCATCGGCATCACCGACATCACGGTCGTGGCCGCCGAAGGCGAAGAATCCGAGGCGCGCACCTTCCAGATCTCCGCCGCCGAGGCCGAGCAGCGTTTGCTGGCGCTGGCCAGGGAGTTCTAGATGGCGGGGGTGGTGGGGCTGAAGTAGGGCGGGATGTCATAGACTGGTCGTCGAGTTGTCATCTTCGATGCCGATGCTTGGCTGATGTCTTGCATTCAGTTTTGCGTCACCTCACCGATCACAAGGAAGTTCGCCCATGTCACAAGGTTCCGCCACGCGTTATCCGTTGGTGCTGGTCCCGGGAATGCTCGGGTTTATCCGTCTGCTGCTCTATCCGTACTGGTACGGGATCATTTCGGCGCTGCGCCGTGGTGGGGCGACAGTGATTGCGGTGCAGGTCTCGCCGCTCAATTCAAACGAGGTACGTGGCGAGCAGTTGCTGGCGCGGATCGAGGAGATTCTGCGCGAAACCGGGGCCGAGAAGGTTAACCTGATCGGCCATAGCCAGGGCTCGCTCACCGCCCGTTACGCCGCCGCCAAACGCCCGGATCGGGTCGCCTCAGTCACCTCGGTGGCCGGGCCCAATCACGGTTCGGAGCTGGCGGACTACCTGCACAAACACTATCCCGGAGACAGCGGCAAGGGGCGGCTGCTGAGCGTTCTGTTGCGCTGGGTCGGTGCGCTGATGAGCCTGCTGGAGACCGGTTACCGCGGGCCGAAATTGCCGGTTGATATCCATGCCTCCCATCATTCATTGACGACGGAAGGCGTGGCGCTGTTCAACCAGCGTTATCCCCAGGGCTTGCCTGACACTTGGGGCGGGCACGGGCCGGAAGAGGTCAACGGCGTGCGGTATTACTCCTGGTCCGGGACCTTGCAGCCGGGGAAAACTGATCGGGGGCGTAACCTGTTCGATGGGACTAATCGCAGTTGCCGGTTGTTTGCCAGGACCTTCGTTCGAGAAGTCGGGCATTGCGACGGGATGGTCGGGCGTTACAGTTCGCATCTGGGGACGGTGATTGGTGATGAGTATCCGATGGATCACTTCGACATCGTCAATCAGTCACTGGGTTTGGTGGGGAAGGGGGCTGAGCCGGTTCGGTTGTTTGTCGAGCATGCGGCGCGGCTGAAAGCGGCCGGGGTTTAGCCGTCAGTCATGCAGCACCACTGCCGCAATCAGCGCAGTCATCAACCGCAGCAGATTGAAAAATAACGTGGTCCGGCTCGGCCCCAAGCGGATCACGGCCTGCATCCACGCCAATAGCGCAATCATCGAGGCCAGCAGGAGGCGTAAAGCACCAGCGGAATGTTCTGCAGCGTCGGGCCGATCTTCGGTGAAGCGAGGAATAGCGGAAACAGCACCACCACGGCCACCTTGAGCGCAGGAAGGTGTAACAGGCGTTGTCTACACTCCAGAGCGAGGCCGTGCTCCTCGGTGCGGCAACAAGGAGAAAACTCTATGAAGATGTTGCGTGTCCCTTTGTTGATGATGGGTTTGCTGCTTTGCTCCCAGGGCTTCGCCGCCACTGCCCAACAGAACAAAATGACCACCTGCAATGCCGACGCCACCGCAAAAAGCCTCAAGGGCGATGAACGTAAAGCCTTCATGAGCACGTGCCTGAAAGCGGCGCCTGCTGCAGAGGCTGCAAAACCCATGACCCCTCAGCAAGAAAAGATGAAAACCTGTAACGCCGATGCCGCCACTCAAGCCCTCAAAGGCGACGCGCGCAAAGCCTTCATGAGCGACTGCCTGAAGAAAAAATAATCAAGCGTCTATGGGGCGAAGGCATCTGCTCGCTTCGCCGTCGGAACGCTGGCAGACTGCCAATCCTTTTACGCCGTTCGTTTTGAGGCTGTATGCCAACGTTTTCTCAACGCCAAGTCTTGCTGCTAATCAGTTGGGTCATCATCTTTGGTGGTTTGCTGCTGGTGATCCCGATGCGATTGCTGCCCAGTCTGCTGGCCGGGCTGTTGGTGTTCGAACTGGTCAACATGCTCACCCCGCAATTGCAGCGGCTGATCGAAGGTCGGCGGGCGCGCTGGCTGGCGGTGGCATTGTTGGGGACGCTAGTGGTCAGTGTGTTGACGCTGATCTTTGCCGGCGCCATCAGCTTTCTGCTGCACGAAGCGGAAAACCCCGGCGCATCTCTCGACAAGTTCATGGTTGTGGTCGACCGTGCGCGCGGGCAATTGCCGCCGTTCATCGACGTCTATCTGCCCGCCAGTGCCGCCGAGTTCCGCGTGGCGATTGGCGAGTGGATGAGCAAGCACCTCAGCGACTTGCAACTGGTGGGCAAGGACGCGGCGCACATGTTTGTGACGCTGCTGATCGGCATGGTGCTGGGGGCGATCATTGCCTTGCAGCGCGTGCCGGACGTGACCAAGCGCAAGCCATTGGCCGCCGCGCTGTTCGACCGCTTGCACCTGCTGGTTCAGGCTTTTCGCAACATCGTGTTCGCGCAGATCAAGATTTCCCTGCTCAACACCTTCTTCACCGGGATTTTCCTGGCGGTGGTCCTGCCGATGTTCGGGATCAAGCTGCCGCTGACCAAAACCCTGATCGTGCTGACCTTCCTGCTCGGGCTGCTGCCGGTGATCGGCAACCTGATATCGAACACCCTGATCACCATCGTCGGTCTGTCGCTGTCGATCTGGGTCGCCGTGGCGGCGCTGGGCTATTTGATTGTCATCCACAAGCTTGAATACTTCCTCAACGCGCGCATTGTCGGCGGGCAGATCAGTGCCAAGTCGTGGGAGTTGCTGCTGGCGATGCTGGTGTTCGAGGCCGCGTTCGGCCTGCCGGGGGTGGTGGCAGGGCCGATTTATTACGCGTATCTGAAGAGTGAGTTGAAGCAGGTGGGGATGGTTTAACCTCCACCCGATCGTTTCCACGCAGAGCGAGGGAACGATCTTTATCAATCCATCGTGCCGTAGCGCTTCATCGCTTCAATCGCCAAGCCGCTGCCGATACTGCCGAAGATGTTTCCTTCCACATGCCGCGCTTTCGGCAACATCGCCGAGACGCTGTTGCGCAGTGCCGGAATTCCGCTCGAACCACCGGTGAAGAACACCGTGTCCACCTGATCAACGTGTACGTTAGCGTCGTTCAGCATTTGCGTGACGCTGTTGCGTACGCGCTCCAGCAGGTTGTCGATGGCCGATTCGAACAGTGCCCGGCTCAACTCCACGCTTAAACCCGGTTCGATGCGGTCCAGCGGTACATGGCGGCTGTCGGCGTGGGTGAGCTGGATCTTGGTTTCTTCCACTTCCATGGCCAGCCAGTGGCCGGCGCGCTGGTCGATCAGCTTGAACAGGCGATCGATGCCGCCGGTGTCTTCGATGTCGTAGCGCATGCTGCCCAGCGCCAAGCTCGACTTTTGCGAGTACACCGAGTTGATGGTGTGCCAGGTCGCCAGGTTCATGTGGTGGCTGGTCGGCATGTAAGCGCCGCTCTTCATCCGGCTGCCGTAGCCGAACAGCGGCATCAGGCCTTGCAGGCTCAACTGTTTGTCAAAGTCAGTCCCGCCGATGTGCACGCCGCCGGTGGCGAGGATGTCATCGTGGCGGTTGTCGAGGGTACGGCGTTCAGGGGACAGGCGCACCAGCGAGAAGTCGGATGTACCACCGCCGATGTCGACGATCAGTACCAGCTCTTCTTTTTCGATGGTCGACTCATAGTCGAATGCCGCCGCAATCGGTTCGTACTGGAACGAAACATCCTTGAAACCGATCGCACGGGCGACGTCTACCAGGGTGTTCTCGGCTTCCTGGTCGGCCAATTCATCGTCATCGACGAAGAACACCGGACGGCCCAGCACCACTTCCTCGAACTCGCGACCGGCGGCGGTTTCGGCGCGTTTCTTCAACTGGCCGATAAACAGCCCGAGCAGGTCCTTGAACGGCATCGCGGTGCCGAGGACGCTGGTGTCGTGCTTGATCAGCTTGGAGCCCAGCAGGCTCTTGAGCGAGCGCATCAACCGGCCTTCATAGCCTTCCAGGTACTCGTGCAGCGCCAGGCGGCCGTACACCGGGCGGCGTTCTTCCATATTGAAGAAGACCACCGACGGCAGGGTAATCTTGTCGTCCTCCAGCGCGATCAGCGTTTCCATGCCGGGGCGCAGCCAGCCGACGGTGGAGTTGGACGTGCCGAAGTCGATACCACAGGCACGGGCTGGAGATGCGTTTTTCATGTCTTTCAAGTTCCGGTTAAAAAACGGCCGCGCAGTGTATGTCAGTGCGGCGCAGATTCGAAGGCCGACTATCCGCTAAATCTCAGCTATTAGCGCCTTGAAAGACTATCCTTCGCCCCAAACTTGTCTGCATTGGGCCTGGCAGCCACAGGACGGTCGCAAGAACCGCCCACCGCTGCCGATAAACTTCTGATGCGCTGCCCGGTCTCAAGCTCGAGATCGGTCAACCTGGCGGCGGGCAATGAGCGCATGCTGCCAGTGGTGGCGTGATTTTGATAACGGATGGTGATTCCCGCGATGGACTTCAAAGACTATTACAAGATTCTCGGTGTGGAGCCGACCGCGGACGATAAGGCGATCAAGGCCGCCTATCGCAAGCTGGCGCGCAAATACCACCCCGACGTCAGCAAGGAAAAGGACGCCGAGTCCAAGTTCAAGGATGCCTCGGAGGCCTATGAAGCACTGAAAAGCGCCGACAAGCGCGCCGAATACGACGACTTGCGCAAATACGGCCAGCACGGCCAACCGTTCCAGGGCCCGCCGGGCTGGCAGGGACGTGGTGCAGGCGGTTTCGGTGGTGGTCAGGACACGGGCGATTTTTCGGACTTCTTCAGTTCGATCTTCGGCAGCCGTGGCCCTGGTTTTGGTGGTGCACAGTCGGGCCGTAGCGCCGGGCGTCGAGGGCAAGACGTGGAAATGGAACTTGGGATATTTCTGGAAGAAACCCTCTCGAACGAATCGAAGAAGGTCACCTTCCAGGTGCCGCAGTACAACGCTGCCGGCCAGCATGTGAGCAACACCAGCAAAAGCCTGAATGTGAAGATCCCGGCCGGCGTGTCCGACGGCGAGCGTATCCGCCTCAAGGGCCAGGGTGCACCGGGCGTTGGTGGCGGGGCCAATGGCGACTTGTTCTTGATCATTCGCTTTGCGCCGCACCCCAAGTTCGACGTCGAAGGCGAAAACCTGATTATTACCTTGCCGATGGCTCCGTGGGAATTGGCGTTGGGCGCCGAAGTTGCGGTGCCGACCCTGACGGGCAAGATCAACCTCAAGGTTCCGGCCGGCAGTCAGAACGGTCAGCGCATGCGTGCCAAGGGCCATGGATTGCTGAACAAGGCCGGTCATCGCGGTTATTTGTTTGTACAACTCAAGGCCGTCATGCCTAAAACCTCGGACGACGAGGTCAAGGCGTTGTGGCAGGAGCTGGCCCAAAAAGCGGCTTTCAACCCGAGAGAACACTTCTGATCCCAGAGACGGAGTAGCCCATCATGAGCAACCCCCTGATCGTTCAACTGGACATGGCAGAATTCTGTGAGGCGACCGACCTGTCGGACGTCTACGTGATCGAAATCGTCGAACACGGCATCCTCGAACCTCAGGGCACCCAGCCCAAGGATTGGCGTTTCAACGATTATGAACTGGCCCTGGCCAAGCGCGCCGATAAGCTGCGTCGCGAACTGGAGCTGGAGTGGGGAGGCGTCGCCCTGGCGCTGGACCTGCTTGAGGAAGTCCAGCAACTGCGGGCCGAGAACCGCATGCTCAAGCAGCGGCTGGGGCGGTTGGTGGTGGACCTGTAGGGGCTTTGATTTCAGATCTTGCGCGGCAACACCACGGTAAACAGCGTGCCATCCGCCTCACTGGAACTGACCTCGATCGTCCCGGAATGGGCATTGACCACTTCCTTGACGATAAACAGGCCCAAACCGAGGCTGGTGGATGGCTGGCCGAGTTCTTCGTCGGCGCTACGCACCAGTGGATCGAAGATCGTACCGATAGCGTCCTCCGAAATCGGCGTTCCGTAGTTATGCACCGTCAGGCGAACCGTGTCGGGTTCGCCGCTGAGGGTGACCGTCACATCGCGCTTGTTCAAACCATGCTGTAACGCATTGCCGATCAGATTCTGCAACAGTTGATCAAGCCGTCCGGCATCCCAGACGCCTCGGGTATCTCCCAGCACGCTCATTGTCAGATCGCACTCGGGGTTGCCCGCGCAGGCTTCAGCTATCGCGGCATGCGCCGCATCGGCCAGGTCCATGGGCGCCGGTTCGATTGGCAGGCTCTTGCCCAGGCGACTGCGCACAAGCTCCAGTAAATCGCTGACCATCACCGCCATGTGCCGCGCGCCGCGTTTGATATTGATCGCGCAGGTCAGCGCATCGCCTTCGAGCGGCGCTTTGCGCAGCAGCAACTCTGTGGACATGCTGATCGCTTGCAGCGGCGCGCGCAGATCGTGGCCGAGGATTGCCAGGAAGATATCCCGTGAGCGATTGACCTGCTCGGCATAGGCCGCCGTCGATTCCGCGAGGGCTTCGTCGATCGCTTCGTTGAAACGGATCATGTCCTGGAAGTACGCCAGGTCCGGCGAGTCCAGGCTGTTGACCCACAGACGAATCACACAAGCGCGCAGGTGGCGGAATTCGCTGGTCATCTGCACCAAGTCGAAGCCCACGGTATGCCGCAGCTCGCCATGGCTGGCGCCAGCCTCATCCAGACTCGGGGTTTTTACCGGGCCTTCACCCTTGGCCTTGGCGAGTTGTTCGCTGGCGGTTTGCGCGGTGCTCATGTCCCGCGCGGCGGCCAGCAGAATCACCTTGGCATGATCGCGCAAGGCGGCTTGATCCATATTCTCGGCCGCCGGGGTGATCGTTCTGGCGAACTGCTCCCATTCATCGACGATACGGTCTACATGTTGCCGGATGAATTCGGGTAGGCGCATGACCGGGTTCCTGGGCATTTTGGGGGCTGAATATGTCGCATAGTAGCGTCTTTGGGGCGGAAAAAAACTACCGCTGACGCAGCGGCATACCCAAGGTTTTCAGGGGCTGTATATATGTATTTTTAGTACTTTGATTTTCGAATGAATGGCGCCTGTTCAGATGGTTAACCAACCGTTATTTGGTCTTTTGTTTTTTGAGCGTGTGCATAGTCTAGTGGTTCTCAATTCATTTTAAGGTTGTTGAACCATGTCTGATTTGCAAGGAAGCCAGAGGCCTGAGCCTCCACCTGTTTCAAGTACGGAGGATAAAGGTGTTCATTATCATCGAGTGATGCAGGTCATTCCCCAGGCGATACGTAACGCACCGCCGACACGACTCAAGTCACTCATGAGTCTCAAGACAGATATACCCGAGTGGTACATGAGTGCGCGGGATATTGACCGTGATTATCTAAAGGAACTGCTAAAAGACCGTTGGCGATTGCAGGGTGAGCTGGATCAGGTTCTGGATGATCTACAGCATGATATCAATGCCTTCGCCGAGCCTCTGCTCAGGTCCGCATTGAAAGCAAACTTCGACATTGACGAAGACCCGAACTCCCTTTCGCTGCATCTGAATGTACCGAGCAAAATTATCTTTGATATCGATACCGGTGCCAGTGTTATCAGGCGTTCGTCATTGCTAGCGGCAGCGCTGCACAATTTCGAGGAGGCAGAGACCAAGGAAGGGGCTTTTCGAAGCGACTCGGGTGTTTACCGCGAAGATCCGCGCGGCGTTCTTGTACCGAACAACGCCATGACGCCGCAAAAATTCGCTTCGCTGTGTCGCACCCTGGACATCGGCGCGCACTATCAAACCCATATCAAAGCGCGACTGCGGCCGCAGGACCCCAACGCCAGGCGCGTACTTCAGGAGCGCTCGATCGCCAGTGAAAAAGCGGCGTTCAAGTTATCTGCCCTCGTTTCCCATTTAAAAGGTGATCTAAATGCTGGCGCCTATGATTGCCTACGCAAAGTTGTGGAGGGTGACCGAACTGTCAAATTATACGGTCGTCCCCTGCTGAATCATCGTGTGTCCCTGATGGGTTTCAAGTTGACGGGGATTGTATTGTTCAGCGCCGTGAGCGAACCCTCTGAAATAAAAAAGGCGATAGAGGCGTTGACGCCGCAGAGTTTGAAGTTCTGGACTGACTGGTCTCGTCGACTACCTGTTTTGCCGGGACAAGTGTATGAACAATACACATTACTTCAGAACTTTTTTGCCAACGGACCTCAAAGCGTCATTGATGAAACTTTGCGTAACGAAGATATTTATCAACAGAGCCGTTTGAGCGGTCCGTTGATTGCCTACCTACCCGACGATCCAAACCATCCGCTGAAAGAGTACGCTTCGTTGACGGACTTCATGACGATGCTGATCAGCCAGCTGCGCACTTCGGACTACCAGGCGTTTTTCAGCCGGTTCGTGGAGCAGAAGGACAAGGGGCGATTTTTCGCTCAGGTCAACGAGCGTCTCAAGACCTTCACCTGGCAGCAACGTGAACCTTTGGACATGGGGCCGTGGTGGCGGGAAACCGCAATCGAAAACCCCAACGCAGAGCCTATCACCAACCTCATTGCCAACGATCTATGGGGCACGTTGTTCCGGCAGCGGCGGGACAAGGCAATAGCCGACGCCCGGCTGATTGCAGTGCCGACCGGCGACGAAGACGCAGCAGCGCGCTGGAAGCGCTTGACCAGCGTTCTGGATATCGCTTGGAACATCTTTAACTTTGCCGCGATGCTGGTGCCCGGTTTCGGCGAAGCGATGCTGGGCATCATGGTCGGGCAAATGCTTGTGGAGCTGACCGAGGGCATCGAGGACTGGAGCAATGGCGATAAGGAGCAAGCATCGGCCTACATCAATGGCGTATTGATCAACTTCGCCCAGCTGGCGTTGTTGGGTACTGGGCATGTGTTACCGGCGAAAGTCATACCGATCAAAACATCGTCTTTCGTCGATCAGCTTAAGCCCGTGCAAATCAACGGTAAGGAACGGCTCTGGAATCCAGACCTGGCGGCTTACGAGCATCCCGCGATATTGCCGCAAACAGCTCAGGCGAACGATTTGGGTATTTATCGTCATCAAGGTCAGGATTTGCTGCCGCTGGATGGCAAAAATTATGCAATGACCCAAGACGCTGACACCGGGCAATATTGCTTGCGACATCCAACCCGGCCCGGGGCTTATCAGCCAGTAGTTGAACAGAATGGCGCGGGTGCCTGGAAAACCGAATTCGACCAACCGCTCGCCTGGGACAAAACACGCTTGTTGCGCCGACTGGGCGCTTCAGCACGGGATTGGCCGGATGAGACGCTAGAGCAAATCCTGACCGTGGCTGGCGTTTCGGAGGACGCCTTGCGACGGTTGCATGTCGAGCTCGACGCGCCGCCGGTCATGCTGTCCGATACGCTCAAGCGTTACAGGCTGTATGCCGAAGCAGGTGAGGTGGGTCAGCAAATACTGGCCAATCAGGTATCCGAGGCGTTGATGAGAGAAGTAACGAGCCTGATGACCGATTTGCCTCGCTGGCCAGAGCAGAGGGCCGTGGAGATCTTCGATGGCCCTGAGTTGAAAGGAGCATCGACCGTCGTTGGCAACATTGAGGCAACGAGCGCGGACCGCATCAAGCTGACCCGTGCCGAGTTCCGCTCCGGTCAGTTGCCCCAGCGCACCCTTGAAACCTTGGGTGAACAGGAAATCCATGATCTGCTTGGCCAATCGATACCCAGTTATAAAGAGGTGCGCGTCCAGACATTGAAGGAAAGGCTGGCGAGCGAGGCTACGAAAAAACGCAAGCGGCTGTTCGAGTCCTTGTACAAGCAGCACGACGTCGCCGACGGGGCGCTGGTGCATGTGTTGACCGATGCCTATCCAGAACTACCAAACGCTGTCGCTGCACAATTGTTGTTGGAGGCGACTCCGGCCGACCTTAAACATCTGGCAGAGAAACAGACCCTTCCCTTGCGCCTGCGCGAACAGGCACGCCAGGCTCGACAACGTGTGCGCGTGAGTCGCGCCTATGAGGGGTTGTATCTGGAAGATTTGGAGAACAACGACACGCGACGGTTGCAACTGGCGTCGTTGACCACCCTGCCGGGCTGGTCAAACGATGTACGTATCGAAATTCGTGAGTTCTCCTTCAGCGGCAAGCTTAACGCCAGTGTCGGTCCCGAGAATGCACCCATCCGCAAAGTGTTGATTCTTGAGGATGAAGGCGGCTATCAGGCACGCGATGAGAAGAGCCAACATTTGCACGGTATCAATGATTTTTTTGCTTCTCTGCTGCATGCGTTGCCGGACACCGAGCGTACAGCGCTGGGGTATGACATTTTCGAAGGCGAGCGGCTCAGGCTTGAGCTGCAGCGCTCGCCGATTGATCGCGAGCGATTCGAGTCGGCCTTGAATGAGTACCCGGTGCGTAAACCCGCTTATGACCCTGAAAGGATGCGTCTACGTGGCGGCATGCAAGGGTACCGCCAGATCGCCAATGACTCCTTGTTGAAACGACGGGTTCAAGCGCTCTATCCGGGATTTTCCGACGAACACATCACCTCCTTGCTCGAAGAGTTCGCCGACGCGGCCCCTTTACGTGTCAATGCCCTGGAAGACGAATTCGACCAGTTGAACACCACAATGCGACGCTGGCTGAACGCTTTGACGACCTCTTTTCGCTTCAGTCCTGCGGGGATTGCAGAGTGGGATTTGCGCAACAAACTCTACAAGGCGATCAGGCAATGTTGGCAAAGGACCGGGCCCTCGGGTGTCGACGCCCCAGGTGTTGTCCGCCCGCAGCACCTTGATCTGACGGGTTTGCCCATGGGCCGGTACCTTGAGAGTTTTCCCCGGCTGACTGCCAATTTTGATCACGTTACGAGCCTGAGCATGCGTGAAACCGGTTTGCTCAGCAGCCAGGAGCCGTTTCTCGAGCCTTTGCGCGGGCTTCGCTTTCTGGACTTGGGCGATAACCTGTTGAACCGCTTGCCGCCGGTCATAGGCGACATGCGCTACCTCGATAATCTGTCGCTGGGTAACAATCAAATCGTGCTGACTCAGGAGGCAGTAGCACACTTGAGAGGATTGACCCGACTCAGGACACTTGGGTTACGAGGAAATCCGTTAAGGCTTGCGCCTGACATCAGCCAGATGCCCAATCTGGAAATACTCAATCTTGAGCGAACAGACCTGGACCGATGGCCCGTCGGCCTGTTCGCCATGCCGCGTCCGCGACACCTCTACTTAAATCTTCAACTCAACCGTTTGATCGACATTCCAGACGTTGCCCCCGGTTCGTTCCGTGCCGAGTTACTGGCACGGACCCTCGTGAGTCGTGAACCTGAGTGGATGCCGGCAAGTGTTTTGGAACAGCTGAAACGCTATACGGAATCGGTAGGTCTGGACCCGGAGCGCCCTTATCCGCCGTTGGGCTTGCTGGACAGCATCAACTGGGGGCAGGGCATGTCGGAATCGTCGTTCAGAAGCAGGCTGAACTTATGGGACGAGATTGAAGATGAGTTCGGCTCCGAACCGTTCTTCAACGAGATCGGCAAGCTGACCCAATCGGCAGACTTCACCTCAGCGCAGTCATCCTACCGCTCCGAATTGACCGCCAAGGTCTGGCGAATGCTTGAGGCCATGAACGAGAACACGGCGCTGCGCGAAGAGATTTTCACCGAAGCCTCGGCAACGACGGCCTGTTCCGATGGCGGTACCCAGCTCTTTAACGCGCTAGGGCTCAGGGTTTTGATTCATGAGGCTTACGCTTTGCAGAACCCGGCACTGGTCGAGGCCCAATTGCTGGAACTGGCCCGAGGCAAGTCTCGCCTGGATGACTTGGGCGCTATCGCGCGCAGCCGTGTGGCCGCTCGCTTGGCAGACGGAGAAACCTTCAGGCGTGTCGATGCCAACGGTCACGTCACCGGGACGATCGATGAAGTGGAGGTCCACCTGGCCTACATGACTGATCTGGCGGAGCGTCTGAGTTTGCCTTGGCAATCGCGTGGCATGCTCTTCAGAAACATGGCCGGGGTTACCCAAGAGATGATCGAAGCCGCTGGTGTGAGGGTGCTGGCGCTGGAGGAAGGGGACCTGCTGGTGGAGAAAATTCTTGAGCAGCCTTTCTGGAAGATTTACCTCGAAAACATCTATCGCCAGGAGTTCGACAGCTTGGCGCTTGAGCTGCAGGACGGAGATGAAATAGCCCACTTCAATGCGATCAAGACGCTGGAAAAAACCTTGACGAAGCAGGCTGTGGAGCGTGCAAGGCTGCAAAGGACGGAATTACCGTTCTCGGTGCAGTCCGATCGCTGATTGATGTTTTGACGAGCCCCGAATGCGCTGCCGCATTCGGGGGTTTTTTATTGAGAAGACCGTCAGAACAGAAAATAACGCTGCGCCATGGGCAAGGTTTCGGCCGGCTCACACCATAACAACACCCCGTCGGCTTTCACTTGATAGGTCTGCGAGTCGACGTCGATATTCGGCAGATAATCGTTGTGAATCAGGTCGGTTTTCTGCACGTCGCGACACCCTTTGACCACCGCGATGGTCTTTTTCAGACCCAAGGCTTCGGGTAGCCCGGCCTCCTGCGCCGCCTGACTGATAAAGGTCAGGCTGGTGGCGTGCAACGAACCGCCGTAACTGGCAAACATTGGGCGGTAGTGCACCGGCTGCGGCGTCGGGATCGAAGCGTTGGCATCGCCCATCAGGCTGGCCGCGATGGCGCCGCCCTTGAGGATCAGAGTCGGTTTGACCCCGAAGAACGCCGGGCGCCACAGCACCAGATCCGCCCATTTGCCCACCTCGACCGAACCTACTTCATGGCTGATGCCGTGGGTGATTGCGGGATTGATCGTGTACTTGGCGATGTAGCGTTTGGCGCGGAAGTTGTCGTTGCCTTCGCCATCACCGGGCAACGGGCCGCGCTGCTTTTTCATCTTGTCGGCGGTCTGCCAGGTGCGCGTGATGACTTCACCGACGCGGCCCATGGCCTGGCTGTCGGAGCTGATCATCGAGAACGCGCCGAGGTCGTGGAGGATGTCTTCGGCGGCGATGGTTTCACGACGGATGCGGCTTTCGGCGAAGGCCACGTCTTCGGCAATGCTTGGGTCCAGGTGGTGGCAGACCATCAGCATGTCGAGGTGTTCGTCGATGGTGTTGCGGGTGAACGGCCGGGTCGGGTTGGTCGAACTCGGCAGCACGTTGGCATAGCCGCAGGCTTTGATGATGTCCGGGGCATGCCCGCCGCCCGCACCTTCGGTGTGATAGGTGTGGATGGTGCGGCCCTTGAAGGCGGCGAGGGTGGTTTCGACGAAGCCCGATTCGTTGAGGGTGTCGGTGTGGATCGCCACCTGCACGTCGTATTGGTCGGCGACGTTCAGGCAGTTATCGATGCTCGCTGGCGTGGTGCCCCAATCCTCGTGCAACTTCAGGCCGATGGCACCGGCCTTGACCTGCTCGATCAACGGCTCCGGCAGACTGGCGTTGCCCTTGCCGGTGAAGCCGATGTTCATTGGGAACGCATCGGCGGCCTGGAGCATGCGCGCCAGGTGCCACGGCCCGGACGTGCAGGTGGTTGCATTGGTGCCAGTGGCCGGGCCGGTGCCGCCGCCGATCATGGTGGTGACGCCGCTCATCAGCGCCTCTTCGATCTGCTGCGGGCAGATGAAGTGAATGTGCGTGTCGATGCCACCCGCGGTGAGGATCATGCCTTCACCGGCGATGACTTCGGTGCTGGCACCGACCGCAATGGTCACGTTCGGCTGGATGTCCGGGTTACCGGCCTTGCCGATGGCGGCGATGCGGCCGTCCTTGAGGCCGACGTCGGCCTTGACGATGCCCCAGTGGTCGATGATCAGTGCGTTGGTGATCAGGGTGTCGACGACCTCTGCGGCGAGTAATTGGCTTTGGCCCTGGCCGTCGCGGATGACTTTGCCGCCACCGAATTTCACTTCTTCGCCGTAGGTTGTGAAGTCTTTTTCCACTTCGATCCACAGTTCAGTGTCGGCCAGACGGACTTTGTCACCGACGGTGGGGCCGAACATGTCGGCGTAGGCGTGTCTTGAGATTTTCATGCACTTGCCTTGGGATTCAATTGATTTTGAGACCGCTCGCGTCGCTCGCTATCGCAGCCTCGCTGCGCTCGACAGCTCCTACAGGTGTACGCGCAAGTTCCGGATGCACTTGACTCCTGTAGGGGCTGTCGAGCGAAGCGAGGCTGCGATCTTTTAGGAGCACCGCAGATGTCAATCGAGGTCACCCATGATCCGCCCGGCAAACCCGAACACCCGGCGATGCCCCGCCAGGTCTACCAACTCGACTTCGCGGCTCTGCCCCGGTTCGAAGCGCACGGCGGTGCCAGCGGGGATGTTCAGGCGCATGCCTCGACTGGCGGTGCGGTCGAAGGTCAGCGCATCGTTGGTTTCGAAGAAGTGGTAATGCGAGCCGACCTGGATCGGGCGGTCGCCGCTGTTGGCCACCTTCAGGCTGAAGGTGCGGCGGCCCACGTTGAGTTCGATGTCGCCGGGCTGGATCTGGTATTCACCGGGAATCATCAATGGGCTCCCTGGAGAATTTTGTAGTAGAGCGCGGTCGGTTTGTAGCGGCCGCTCGGGTCGCAGGCATAGTCGGGAATTTCACCCGCGCGGGTGTAACCCAGAGCCTTGTAGAAGTCTTCGGCGGGAGAGCCGGCTTCGGTGTCTAGGTAGAGCATGCCGCGCTTGTGCTGGAGGGCGGCCTGCTCCAGAGCGCTCATCAACTGTTGGCCCAGCCCACGGCGGCGTGCATGTTCACGCACCAGCAGTTTTTGCACTTCGGCGCGGTTCAGGCCATTGGCCTTCTGACACAGGGTCAGTTGCACACTGGCCTGCACTTGCTCGTCCTTGACCACCACCCACAGCAGCACGTTGCCCTTGTTCAGGTTCTCCTGGACATCATCGAAATGGGCTCGGGCCTGGACGGCGTCCAGATTGGCCATGAACCCGACGCTGGCGCCATAGCCGACGGCGTCGAGCAGCAGATCAATCAAACCCTGACGATAGTGCGCAAAGCTTTCAACATTGACGCGGCGCAGTTGGGCGGCGTTCATGGGCAATTACTCCTTGTTGGCGGTCGGCGGTTCCGCGCCAGGATTGAGGGTCAGTTGCATAAAGGTCAGGTCCAGCCAGCGACCGAACTTGGTGCCCACCTGAGGCATCTGCCCGATCGTCACGAAACCCGCTCGTTCATGCAGGCGAATAGAAGCGGCATTACCGCTTTCGATGGCGGCGACCATGACGTGCTTGTCGCAACCTTTGGCGCGCTCGATCAACGCGGTCATCAATTGCGGGCCGAGACCGTTGCCACGCTGGTCGCTGCGCACGTAAACCGAGTGCTCAACGGTGTGACGGAACCCGTCGAACGGGCGCCAGTCACCAAATGAAGCGTAGCCCAGGACAGTGTTGTCGCTGTCGACGATCACCAGAATCGGGTAGCCCTGGGATTGCCGGGCGCTGAACCAGGCCTGGCGATTGCCCAGGTCCACGGCCTGTTCGTTCCAGATTGCCGTGGTGTTAAGCACGGCGTCGTTGTAGATGTCGCGGATCGCCGGCACGTCGGCATGCGCTGCATCGCGAATGGGGTAAGTCATGGCGCGGCCTCAGGCGATCGGTTGGTGAACGGTGACCAGTTTGGTGCCGTCGGGAAAGGTCGCTTCGACCTGGATCTCCGGAATCATTTCCGGGATGCCTTCCATCACTTGTTCGCGACTGAGCAGCGTGGTGCCGAAGTGCATCAGTTCGGCCACGGTACGGCCGTCACGGGCGCCTTCGAGCAGCGCTGCGGATATGTAGGCCATGGCTTCCGGGTAGTTGAGTTTCACTCCGCGAGCCAAACGCCGCTCGGCCACGAGGCCGGCGGTGAAGATCAGCAGCTTGTCTTTTTCGCGTGGGGTCAGGTCCATCGTAGAAATCCATAATTGGCAGATAAAAAGGTGACTACACCCCTGTAGGAGCGAGCGATGCGGCGATCCGACTTGCCCGCGAAGGGGACCTCGAGGTCGCCAAACGCTTCGCAGGCAAGTCGGATCGCCGCATCGCTCGCTCCTACAGGGATCGGTGTTCAGGTGCTCCATATTCTTGGGGGGACAGCTTCTCGGCCGAGCAATGCGGGACGGAGCAATCGCCACAAATCAATAAGCCAACCTCGTGCCAACAACGCTTCACTGGCCATGCATCGCGCCACCAGCAACCCCGGCAACTGCGTCAAATCTCCCCGCACGTCATGGGGCAACAAACGGCATTTCTCCAGCAATTCACTATCAACCTCCCCAGTCACCAACAACGTCGCAAACACCGGTTGCCCATCCAGCCCGATAGGCGAATCAAGCAATCCGTCATCCCCGACAATGCGCTGGCGTTCATGCCAGAGCAACTGGCCGTCGCGGCGGATGTCCAGCCGCGCCTGAAAATGTCCGAGGTCGAAACGCTCGCCGCTGGCCGGACGCCCCAGCGCCACCACGTCCCAGTAGAACAATCGGGCATCGCCTTCAAGGTCGATGCACGTGCTGAGTTCAGCCTGCGCGGCGCTGAAAATGATCGTCTCTTGTGGCAACCATTCCAGTGTCGCGCCGCTCGCCACGTTCAAATCCAGCTGCTGATAGGCGGGCCCTGCCGCGCGATACCACTTGGCCGCGCCAGGGCTGGTGATTTGCGCCCAGGCGTCCGTGCCGACACTGGCCGAGATGTCCAGCCGATCACCGCCGGCAATCCCGCCCGGCGGGTGCACGATGATGTGCTGGCAAACTTCCGGCCCTTCGGCATACAGATGCTTCTGCACCCGCAACGGGCCTTTGTGGCGGCGCTGAACCGGTCGCGTACTGTCGCCGAATCGGGCGTAGCCGAGTTCCAGCTCGGCGTGCCAGCTCGGTGTAAACAGGACAGTGGGAAGAGGTAAATTCATGGTTTCTAATTATCGTTGGGACGCTACAGATTAGATCGTAGCCTTATATCGTAACCAAGCCGCGTACACCCTCGGCTTCCATATTTTCTCCGCGACCCTGCTGCACGATCTCGCCACGCGACATCACCAGGTATTGATCGGCCAGTTCGGCGGCGAAATCGTAGAACTGCTCCACCAGCAAAATCGCCATGTCGCCGCGCGCCGCGAGCTTCTTGATCACCGCGCCGATTTCCTTGATCACCGACGGCTGGATGCCTTCGGTGGGCTCGTCCAGAATCAGCAGGCGGGGACGACTGGCCAACGCTCGGCCGATCGCCAACTGTTGCTGTTGGCCACCGGACAAATCACCCCCGCGCCGTTGCTTCATTTGCAGCAGCACCGGAAACAGCTCGTAGATGAACGCCGGGACCTCCTTGGCTTCAGAGCCGGGAAATCGCGACAGGCCCATCAGCAGGTTTTCTTCCACGGTCAGCCGGCCGAAAATTTCCCGACCCTGAGGCACATAAGCGATCCCGGCATGCACCCGCTGGTGTGGCTTGAACGTGGTGATCGGTTTGCCTTCCCAGTTCACCGCGCCTTCTTTGGCCGGCAACAAACCCATCAAACACTTGAGCAGCGTGGTCTTGCCCACCCCATTGCGACCGAGCAGGCAGGTGACTTCACCGACCTTCACCTCAAATGTCAGGCCCCGCAGGATGTGGCTACCACCGTAATACTGGTGCAGCTTGTCGACTTGCAGCATGTTCAAATTCCTCTCATTCCCTGTAGGAGCGAGGCTTGCCCGCGAAGAACGATGACGCGGTCTTGCAGTTGGATCGAGGCGTCGCCTTCGCGGGCAAGTCGGATCGCCGCACCGCTCGCTCCTACAAGAGCAACATCATCTTCCGAGATACACCTCAATCACCTGCTCATTGTCCTGCACCTGTTCCAGCGACCCTTCGGCCAGCACGCTGCCCTGGTGCAACACGGTGACGTGGTCGGCGATGGCGCCGACGAAGCCCATATCGTGCTCCACCACCATCAGCGAATGCTTGCCCGCCAAGCTCTTGAACAGTTCGGCGGTGAACTCGGTTTCGGCGTCGGTCATGCCCGCCACTGGCTCGTCCAGCAGCAACAGTTGCGGGTCCTGCATCAGTAACATGCCGATTTCCAGAAACTGCTTCTGACCGTGGGACAACAAACCCGCCGGGCGATTGACCGAGCTGGTCAGGCGAATGGTGTCCAGCACCTCGCTGATGCGGTCTTTCTGTTCGCCACTCAAACGAGCCCGCAGGCTGGCCCACACCGACTTGTCGGTTTTTTGCGCCAGCTCCAGGTTTTCAAAAACGCTCAAGGCTTCGAACACCGTCGGCTTCTGGAACTTGCGACCGATGCCGGCCTGGGCGATTTGCACTTCGCTCATCTGCGTCAGGTCGAGGGTTTCGCCGAACCAGGCTTTGCCGTGACTGGGGCGAGTCTTGCCGGTGATCACGTCCATCAGCGTGGTCTTGCCCGCGCCGTTGGGGCCGATGATGCAACGCAACTCGCCGACGCCGATGTACAGGTTCAAGTCGTTCAGCGCCTTGAAGCCATCGAAGCTGACGCAAATGTCTTCCAGCGTCAGGATGGTGCCGTGGCGGGTGTCCAGGCCGGGGCCGACGCGTTGGCCCAGGCCGATGGCGTCGCGGCTGCTGCCCTGATCCCTGTTCGGTTCCAGTGGCGGAAAAAACGCCGGTTCGAGCATGAATTCAGCCGTTGCAGTGACTCTCATGATTCACCTCTCTTTTTCAGCAGACCGATCACGCCTTTGGGCAAATACAAGGTCACGACGATGAACAGCGCGCCGAGGAAGAACAGCCAGTACTCCGGGAACGCCACGGTGAACCAGCTCTTCATGCCGTTGACCACACCGGCGCCGATCAGCGGGCCGATCAGCGTGCCGCGACCACCCAACGCCACCCAAACCGCGGCTTCAATGGAGTTGGTCGGCGACATCTCACTGGGGTTGATGATCCCGACTTGCGGCACGTACAGCGCGCCGGCCAGGCCGCAGAGCACTGCGCTCAACACCCAGACAAACAGCTTGAAACCACGCGGATCGTAGCCGCAGAACATCAGGCGGTTTTCCGCATCCCTCAAGGCGGTCAACACCCGACCGAACTTGCTTTGCGCCAGGCGCCAACCGATGAACAGGCTCGCCAACAGCAACACCACGGTGGCGAAAAACAGCACCGCGCGGGTGCCCGGTTCGGTGATGCCAAACCCGAGAATGGTGCGGAAGTTGGTGAAACCGTTGTTGCCGCCAAACCCGGTTTCGTTGCGGAAGAACAACAGCATCCCGGCGAAGGTCAGGGCCTGGGTCATGATCGAGAAATACACGCCCTTGATCCGCGAGCGGAAAGCGAAGAAGCCAAACACCAGCGCCAGCATTCCCGGCGCCAATACCACCAGACACATCGACCAGAGGAAGCTGCTGGTGCCGGTCCAGTACCACGGCAATTCCGTCCACGACAGGAAGGTCATGAACGCCGGCAAGCCATCGCCCGAGGCCTGGCGCATCAGGTACATGCCCATCGCATAGCCGCCGAGGGCGAAGAACAAACCGTGACCAAGGGACAGCAGACCGGCGTAACCCCAGACCAGATCGAGGGCCAGCGCGACAATCGCGTAGCAAAGAATCTTGCCCACCAATGTCAGCGTGTAGGCCGAGACGTGAAGCGCGCTGTCCGGTGACAACAGTGACAGCAGCGGCAAGGCCAGCAGCGCGACGATGATCACCGCGCCCACCGCGATGGTGACTTTGGGGCCGGCTTTTTGTGTTGCGGTAACGAGCAGGGGCTGGTTCATCAGTCGATCACCCTTCCTTTCAGTGCGAAGAGGCCTTGCGGACGTTTCTGAATGAACAGAATGATCAGCGCGAGGATCAGGATCTTGCCGAGCACGGCACCGATCTGCGGTTCGAGAATCTTGTTGGCGATGCCCAGGCCGAAGGCTGCCAGCACGCTACCGGCCAACTGACCGACACCGCCGAGCACCACCACCAGGAACGAGTCGATGATGTAGCTCTGGCCAAGGTCCGGGCCGACGTTGCCGATCTGACTGAGGGCTACGCCACCGAGCCCGGCAATGCCCGAGCCGAGGCCGAAGGCGAGCATGTCCACGCGACCGGTCGGCACGCCGCAGCAGGCGGCCATGTTGCGGTTTTGGGTAACGGCGCGAACGTTCAAACCGAGGCGCGTCCTGTTCAGCAGCAACCAGGTCAGCACCACCACAAACAGCGCGAACGCGATGATCACGATGCGGTTGTACGGCAGCACCAGATTCGGCAGCACTTGAATCCCGCCCGACAGCCAGGCCGGGTTGGCCACTTCAACGTTCTGCGCGCCGAACATCAATCGGACCAGCTGAATCAGCATGAGGCTGATGCCCCACGTGGCGAGCAGGGTTTCCAGCGGACGGCCGTAGAGGTGGCGAATAACCGTGCGCTCCAGCGCCATGCCGATAGCGGCGGTCACGAAAAATGCTACCGGCAACGCGATCAGCGGGTAGTACTCGATGGCTTGCGGGGCGAAGCGTTGGAACATCAGCTGCACCACGTACGTCGAGTACGCGCCGAGCATCAGCATCTCGCCGTGGGCCATATTGATGACGCCGAGCAGACCGAAGGTGATCGCCAGACCGAGTGCGGCCAGCAGCAGGATCGACCCCAGGGACATGCCGCTGAAGGCCTGACCGAGGATCTCGCCAATCAGCAGTTTGCGTTTGACTTGAACGAGGCTGGTTTCGGCAGCGGTACGCACATTGGCGTCGGATTCGACACCGGGTTGCAGCAGGCTTTCGAGGCGAGTGCGGGCCAGTGGATCGCCGGTTTCACCGAGCAGACGCACGGCGGCAAGGCGCACGGCCGGATGGGTGTCCACCAGTTGCAGATTGGCCAGCGCCAGGCTCAACGCCGCGTGGACGCTTTGGTCTTTTTCGCCAGCCAGTTGCTGGTCGAGGAATGCAAGCTGCGCAGGTTTAGCGCTTTTCTGCAATTGCTGCGCGGCGGCCAGACGGAGGTTGGCGTCGGTGGCGAGCAATTGGTGGCTGGCCAGCGCGGTGTCAATCAGACCGCGCAGGCGGTTGTTCAGGCGCAGGGTTTTTGGTTGGCCATTGACGGTCAATTCGCCTTGTTGCAGGGCGTTGATCAGTTCGATACGGGCCGGATCGGGCTGCGCGGCCCAGCCTTCCAGAAGCTTGGCTTGTTGCACGGGATTGGCCGCGACGAAGTCTTCGGCGTCGCCGGCGTGAGTGGCCATCGGCAAAAAAAACGCGATGGCGAGGACAAATCGGTAAAGAGCGGTGGGCATAAGTGGTGTTCCTGTTTGATCGTTCCCACGCTTCGCGTGGGA
Organism: Pseudomonas sp. HLT2-19-2; assembly: GCF_054898005.1. NCBI lineage: Bacteria > Pseudomonadati > Pseudomonadota > Gammaproteobacteria > Pseudomonadales > Pseudomonadaceae > Pseudomonas > Pseudomonas sp. HLT2-19-2. The sequence goes on from NZ_CM142712.1 coordinate 914,102, forward strand.
ACGATCAGGCTGGGCGGGGTGAATCAGTTGCTCTTCACCGCATAATCCGGCTTCTTGTCGTTACCCGAGATATACGGGCTCCAAGGCTCTGCACGGATCGGCCCTTCGGTCTGCCACACAACGTTGAACTGACCGTCCGCCTGAATCTCGCCGATCATCACCGGTTTGTGCAGGTGGTGGTTGGTCTTGTCCATGGTCAGGGTGTAACCGGACGGCGCGGCAAAGGTCTGGCCGGCGAGGGCCTCGCGAACTTTGTCGACGTCGGTGGACTTGGCTTTCTCAGCCGCTTGCGCCCACATGTGAATGCCCACGTAGGTGGCTTCCATCGGGTCGTTGGTCACCGCTTTGTCGGCGCCCGGCAGGTTGTGTTTCTTGGCGTAGGCTTTCCAGTCAGCGACGAACTTCTTGTTCGCCGGGTTCTCGACCGACTCAAAGTAGTTCCACGCCGCGAGGTTGCCCACCAACGGTTTGGTGTCGATGCCGCGCAGTTCTTCTTCGCCCACGGAGAACGCCACGACTGGAACGTCGGTGGCTTTCAGGCCCTGGTTGGCCAGTTCTTTATAGAACGGCACGTTGGAGTCGCCGTTGACGGTGGAGATGACGGCAGTCTTGCCACCCGCCGAGAATTTTTTGATGTTGGCCACGATGGTTTGATAGTCGCTGTGGCCGAACGGGGTGTAGACCTCTTCGATGTCCTTGTCCGCCACCCCTTTGGCGTGCAGGAACGAACGCAGGATCTTGTTGGTGGTGCGCGGGTAGACGTAGTCGGTGCCCAACAGGAAGTAACGCTTGGCGCTGCCGCCTTCTTCGCTCATCAGGTATTCCACCGCCGGGATCGCCTGCTGGTTCGGCGCGGCACCGGTGTAGAACACGTTCGGCGACATCTCTTCACCTTCGTATTGCACCGGGTAGAACAGCAGGCCGTTAAGCTCCTCGAACACTGGCAATACCGACTTGCGCGACACCGACGTCCAGCAACCGAACACCACCGCGACCTTGTCCTGGGTCAGCAACTGACGGCCCTTTTCGGCGAACAGCGGCCAGTTCGACGCGGGGTCCACGACCACGGGTTCGAGCATCTTGCCGTTCACGCCACCCTTGGCGTTGATCTCGTCGATGGTCATCAAGGCCATGTCTTTGAGCGACGTTTCAGAGATCGCCATGGTGCCGGACAACGAATGCAGAATACCGACCTTGATGGTCTCGGCGGCCTGGACAGTCCAAGTCATGCCCATCGCGGCAATGGATGCCGTAAGTGTGAAAGCCTTGATCAAGCTGCGACGCTTCATTGTGCGATCTCCATGAACTTATGAATTTTATGGGTGGCAGATGCGGACTACTGAAGGGTCTTTAGCAAGGGCTGTGCCTGTTCGGCAAAAGGCAGGGAAATGTCGCATTAGAGCGGTTGCACGGTTTGGGCGGCGCACCATGAAGGATCGCGCCTGGCGCGTTGGTGCGAAGAGGTGCGCCAGATTGGTGCCTTGAAATTTTGAGGTCACCAAAAGATCGCAGCTTGCGGCAGCTCCTACAGGGAATGCATTCCAAATGTAGGAGCTGCCGCAGGCTGCGATCTTTTGATCTTGTTTACGATGACGATGAGGCCGATTCAGTTTGCCGGTTGAGGCGCGAAAACAGCACCCGGTCGAGCAGCCAGACCACCACCAGCGAAGCGCCTACCAACGGAAAGGCCACCGCCAGTGCAAACATGATGACCATCGCGGTTTTCCATTTCGGCAGATCGTGGCGCAGCGGCGGAACACCGAATTTTCCCTCTGGACGGCGCTTCCACCAGATCACCACACCGCTGACGGCGCTGAGCAGAATCATCAGGCAGATCAGCAGCACGATGATCTGGTTGAGCGGGCCGAACATTTTGCCTTCGTGCAACATCACGCCGATTTCCGTCGCGCGGGCGACGGTGCCGTATTGGGCGAAGCGCACGTCGGCGAGGACGTCGCCGGTGTACTGATCGACATGCAAGGTGGCGTCGTTGCGCGGGTCGTCGGCGAACACCGCGATGGTGAACACGCCGGTGGCGGTCGTCGGCAAGGTGATGCTGTAACCCTGTTCGACCTTGCGTTGCACAGCGATGTTCTGCACGTCCTGCAAGCTGATGGTCGGCGCGGCGGGGCCAGCTTGCGCGCCGCCGTGGGCCATGTGTTCGGCGTGGTCGCCGGACATCGGCATCGGCGTGTTTTCCATCGCCCATGGCACGGTCTGGCGGGTGGCGGTGTTGAGGCTGCGGGCCTCGACATCAGACTTGGGCACGTCATCCCACATCGCCGCCGGAAAGACATTCCAGACTTCGGCGTATTGCTTGCCCCAGAACCCGGTCCAGGTCATGCCACTGAGCAGCATCACCAACAGCAACGACGCGCCCCAGAAGCCGGTTACCGCGTGCAGGTCACGCCATAGCACTCGACCGCGACTGCTCAACCGAGGCCACAAAATTCCGGCTGCCTGGCCACGCGGCCACCACAGAAAGACGCCGGAGACCACCAGCACCACGCCCCAACCGGCGGCCAATTCGATCAGTCGATCACCGACAGTGCCGATCATCAACTCGCCGTGAATCGCTCGCGCAACCGCCTGCAGATTCTTCTTCGCGTCTTGCTCGCCGAGGATGTCGCCCTGGTAGGGATCGACGAACACGTTCAGCTCATTGCCGACATTGAGCACGACAAATTGCGCGCTGCGTTCGGCGTTGACCGGCGGCAGGTATTGCTTGATCTGACCCTGTGGATACGCCGCTTTTACCCGCTTGAGCAGGTCGTCGGCCGGGACGCTGTGATGCCCGGCCGGGACGTTTAACAGGCTGCCGTACATCAACGGATCGAGTTGCGGCTTGAACAGGTAAATGGTGCCGGTCAGGGCCAGCATTACCATGAAAGGCGCGACGAACAGACCGGCATAAAAATGCCAGCGCCAGGCCAGGTTGTAGAAATTCACTGTGGGCTGTTTCAATTCGAGTGCTCCGCTAGAATTGGATCTTTTGTAATTGTCTGGTGACCGCTACGCAGTCATTCGCGGGCAAGCCTCGCTCCTACAAGGACAACGCAGGACCTGTAGGAGCGAGGCTTGCCCGCGAAGCTCTTAGAAACTCATATCCACCTTGGTCCAGAGCGTGCGCCCCGGTTCTTTAATGGCTTGCGGGTCATTGGCCGGGTAACCGAAACCGGCGTTGCCAGCCAGGTTCAAATGCTCGGCATACGCCTTGCCGAACAGGTTGTCGACGCCGGTGCTGACCTTCCAGTTTTTGTTAATTCGGTAGGCGCCATTGAGCGAGAACACGCCAAAACCCGAGGTCTTGTCGAAGTCCTTGCCGACGACGTTGCCCTTGTTCTGGTCGATGCGGTTTTGCGCCGCAACCACCCGCCACAAGGCACCTGCGCTCCAGTTGTCTGCGCTGTAGGTCAGGCCGAAACGTGCGTCCAGCGGCGGCATTTGCGGCAGTGCGTTGCCGTCGCTGCTGTTCTTGCCCCAGGCGTAGGCCAGGGTTGCGTCGGCTTTCCAGTTGTCGGTCAGCTTGTAGGCCGCACCCAATTCGCCGCCCATGATTCGTGCGTCGATGTTTTGTGCTTGCGAGGTCATGCCCATCATTGCGGGCGTGTAGTTGAACAGGATGTAATCGCGCACCTGCCCGACATACCCCGAGGCCCAGGCTTCCAGGTCTTCGGTCTTGTACTGCAGGCCGAAGTCGAGCTGAGTGGTTTTCTCAGGCTTGATCGAATCGAAGGCATTCACCGATCCGGCGGGCCCCGATTTGGGCGAAAACAGCTCCCAGTAATCCGGGAAACGCTGGGTGTGACCGAGGCCGGCATACAGCGTGGTCGGGCTGTCCTCCAGATCATGCTCGTAACGGACGAAGCCGCTTGGCAAGGTGTCGGCGCGGGTATCGTCGGCGGTCGGGTTGGCGCGAGTCATCATCCCCGAACCAGTGGTCTGCCGATAATCCTTGGCCGAGGCGCGGTCCAGGCGTGCACCGGTAATCAACCGATCACGGTCGGCGGCGTACCAGGTCAATTCGCTGAACACGCCGTAGTTGTGGAAGTCGGCGTCCTTGTTGCGTGGCAGTTCCTTGTAGACGTCGATGCCCATGGCGCTGCGTTTGCGATGTTCGTTGGTCTGCGCATCGATGCCGCTGATCAACTGCACATCGGCCCAGCGCCAAGTGGCTTTGATCCGTGCGCCGAGGGTTCGACGGTCGACGTTGGAGGCCATCGGGCCGGCCATCATGCCGGTGCCGGACGGCGTGCGCAGGGTGTAGTTGTCCATCACGTGGTCGGCGTAGTTGTAGTAAATCTGCGCTTCGACTTTATCCAGCACATCGCCGATGTTCGACTGCTCGAAACGCAGGCCCAGGCTTTCGCGCTTGAACTGCGAGCCGTCCATGCCGCGCCCGGCGTAACGAGCTTCGCCATCGCCCTTGCCGGCGGTCAGTTCCAGCAGGGTGTCAGCGTCGGGGGTCCAGCCAACTGCCACATCGCCGTTCCATTTGTCATAGCGCGACGGCACGGTGTCGTTGTTGCCGTCTCGGTAGTCGTCGGAATGCGCAGTGTTGCCGATCACTCGCACGTAACCCAGTGGCCCGCCGGCAGCGGCGTCCACTACTTTGTCGAAACGCCCGTTGGAGCCAGCCAGCAGGCTGGCGTTCACTCGGGTGCCGAGTTCGCCGAAGCTCTCCGGCTCACGGTCGAAGAGGATGGTGCCGGCCGATGCGCCGGGTCCCCATAGCACGGTTTGCGGGCCTTTGATGACGGTCAGTTTGTCGTAGGTTTCCGGCGAGATGTACGAGGTCGGTGCGTCCATTCGGCCGGGGCAAGCGCCGAGCAACTGACCGCCGTTGGTGAGGATGTTGAGCCGCGAACCGAACATACCGCGCAGCACCGGGTCGCCGTTGGTGCCGCCATTGCGCACCAGGGCGAAGCCGGGGATGGTTTTCAGGTAGTCGCCACCGTCGCTGGCCGGCACCGGTTGGCGCGGGTCTTTGGGGTTGGTGACGATGGTCAGCGGCGAACTCGGCGCGATGGCGGTGATCACCGTTGGGCTCAGTTCTTCACTGTGACCGGCGTGTTCATCGGCCAGCACCATCGGTGTCAGCAGTGCACCGCAAAGGAAGGCGGTGGCGTTCCTGAAACGAATACTCGATTCGTTCGGGGCAAAAGAAGCTTGGGCAGGGCGCAAGCGTGTGTCAGCAGAAAACCTGGACATGACAATTTCCATCGAACAGTCGTAAACGACACGGCCGGCAGCCTGGGGCTGTCTTCTAAACCGTGTGAGAGCGGATGTGGGTGTTTACGCGTCGATGGGTGGGGCGCGAGTGCGGGCGCCGGGGAAGAAGGTTTGCCGGGCGTGGCCCAGTCGGGGGGAAGGGGTGGTGAAAGTGGTGGCTTTTGGCGTGTCGTACGCGATGAAGGACTGGCCGCCAGTCAGCGCCGGGCAATTGAACAGCAGGCTGCAATAACCGCATTTTTCCCAGAGCGCGTGGTCCGAGGCTTTGGGCGGGCAGTGCTCGGCGGCGGGTTGCGCGCCGTGGTCGGCGTGCTCCATTGCCGACATGTCCATGCTCATGTCCATTGACATGCTCATCGACATCGACGAGGCGCGTTGACCCATCGGCATCGACTGAGAAATCAGCGGGCCGATAAAGATCATCAGCATGGCGAACAGGCTGATCCAGCTGCCGCGCGTCAGGCTTAACGGCTGACGACGGTGTGCGGATGACCTGGCGCTAAGCGGGCGCATGGACGTTTTCAGCTCTGCCGATTACTGAGCGTGCACGTGTGCTCGCATGCCGTCCGGTGCTTTTTTCTGCACCGCGATTTCGACCGTCACGTCGCCGGACTTCTCGAAATGCATCGTCAGCGGGAAGCGTTTGCCGTCGGTTAACAGGCTGCGGTCTTTCAATTCCAGCAGCATCACGTGGTAGGCCATCGGCGCAAAAGTGACGTTGCCACCGGCAGGGATTTCGACGCTCGGCACCTGCTGCATTTTCATCAGGTCGTTTTGCATGACGTGCTCGTGCAACTGGGCTTCGCCTGAAATAGGCGAGTCGACGCTGAGCAGTCGGTCCGCCGTTTTACCGCTGTTGTGAATCACAAAGTAAGCTGCAATGGTTGGCGCGTTCGGCGGCAACTCCTGCGACCAGGGGTGAGCGATTTCCAGCTCCCCGGCCTTGTATTCGTGGGCATTGGCAAAGCAGGCAGGCAACAGCAACGCGGCCAGAACGATGAGTTTGTTCAACATGGCAGTTCTCCAGAGCGATTCAAAACGCAGGTCAATTGCGAGAAGGAATCACACCAGAGGGGACGCGCGGGGGTTGAGGCTCGGCCATTGCTGGCGCGGTGTCGGTGTATCGAGAGAGGCGGTGGGCAGGCTTCGATTGGCATCGAAGTGAGCGAAATACAGCTGCGGCACATGCCCGGGCAACGCCACTAAAGGCGCAGAACCCGAGCAACACCAGCAATGTTGCATGTTGGAATGATCGTCGCTCTGCGGGACTTTCTGCTCGATATCGCCCAGGGAAATCGCCACCATTTTTGTGCCGCTGGACGAACAGAAACTACCCCACAGCAACTGCTCGGCAGGCGATTTCGCCGTCTGCGCCATCGCTCCGGACATCGGCATGGCGAGCATGTTGAACAGCACTGCGAAGCAGGCGATCCAGGCAAATGCGAGCCGTTGTCGGGACATGGGAAAAATCCGGTTGGGTGGGCGATCAGGCGCGGCTATTTAGCCTGATCAGGGCCGATAAGTAAAAAAGCGGCGTGCGGTGTGGTGTCGCAGTGCCAAGCTCCATAGCCTTCATGATAGTCGCGAATTATGGATTGCCAGTGCCGTGCAGATCAGTCTTCACACAGATTATGTGGTGGATTCTGCCGTTAGGGCTGCCAACACGTCTGCCACCGACCCAAACTCCCGATCAACCCCCGGCAATACCGGCCGCTGTAAAACAATCACCGGCACCCCACGCTCCCGTGCCACTTCCAGCTTCGGCTCGGTCGCGGTACTGCCGCTGTTTTTGCTGATCAGCACATCAATCTGCCGACGCTCAAACAACTCACGTTCATCCTCGATCAGAAACGGCCCGCGCGCGCCGATGACTTCGCAGCGCTCATTGCCCGGGTAAACGTCCAGTGCACGCAAGGTCCAGAATTGCTCCGACGGGATTTCATGCAGGTGCTGCAACGGTTCGCGGCCGAGGGTGAACAGCGGTCGGCGAAAGGGTTTAAGTGCTTCGATCAGCTCGGCCCAATCGCTGACATCCCGCCAGTCATCGTCGGCCTGTGGCTGCCAGGCAGGACGCCGTAACGCCCAGCACGCAATGCCGCTTAATTGCGCGGCGGTGACGGCGTTCTGGCTGATGTGTGCGGCGTAGGGGTGGGTTGCGTCCAGCAGCAGATCGATCCCTTCAGCGCGGATGAACTGCGCCAGACCTTCGGGCCCGCCGTATCCACCAACGCGGACCTGACAGGTCAAATCGGTCGGCACGCGACCGACACCGGCCAGGCTATAGATGTGTTCTGGCCCCAGGGTACGAGCGATGGCCAAGGCTTCTGTCACGCCACCGAGCAACAACACACGCTTCATTGAAAAGCTCCCGCATGGCCAACAATCCCGCCTTGGCGATCGATGGCAAACACTTCGACCTGAACCTGCGCCGGCACCACGCTGCGAGCAAAGTCCAGGGCGTGCTGACACACCGCATCACCCAGGGCGATACCCGCAGCGCTGGCCATCGCCAATGCTTGTTGGCTGGTGTTGGCCTCGCGAATCCCTGATTGCAGCGCCTCATCCGCCCCGACCGCCGTCGCCCATTCGGCCAGTTGCGGCAGGTCGATGCTCGAATGCCGACTGTGCAAATCCATGTGCCCGGCCGCTAGCTTGCTGATCTTGCCGAAGCCGCCGCAAAGACTGAGTTTATCCACCGGTACTTTGCGCAGATGTTTGAGCACGGCGCCGACGAAGTCGCCCATTTCAATCAGGGCGATTTCCGGCAAGTCGTAGACCCGGCGCATGGTGTCTTCGCTGGCATTGCCGGTGCACGCGGCGATGTGCAGGTAACCGTTGGTTTTGGCGACGTCGATGCCTTGATGGATCGAGGCGATGTACGCCGCACAGGAAAATGGCCGGACGATGCCGCTGGTGCCGAGGATCGACAGCCCGCCAAGAATTCCCAGTCGCGGGTTCATGGTTTTCAGCGCCAGGGCTTCGCCGTCCTCGACGTTTATGGTGACCTCGAAGCCGCCCCGGTAATCCAGCTCCTCGGCCAGCAGCGTCAAGTGATCGGTGATCATCTTGCGTGGCACCGGGTTGATCGCCGGCTCGCCGACGCCCAGCACCAGCCCCGGCCGGGTGACGGTGCCCACGCCGCGGCCAGCGCTGAAGCGCACGCCCGGCTCGCAGTGCAGACGCACTTGGGAAAAGAGCAGGGCCCCGTGAGTCACGTCCGGGTCGTCGCCTGCGTCCTTGATTGTTCCGGCTTCGGCGCCGTCGTCCTTCAACCGACAGAACTCCAGGCGCATTTGCACCCGCTTGCCTTTGGGCAGAATGATCTCGACGGCGTCCGCTTCCACGCCACTGAGCAACAGACGAGCCGCCGCAAGGCTGGTGGCGGTGGCGCAGCTGCCGGTGGTCAGGCCACTGCGCAGCGGTGCGGGTTGTTCGGCGGTTTCGTCACGCATCGAAAGGCTTCGTCACTTCCAGCAAGGTAATCGGCAACGCTTGACGCCACGTATCGAAGTCCCCCAACGGTTGCGCCTGAGCGATATGAATGCGCGTCAGCTCGCCGCCGTGCTGCTCGCGCCAGGTCATCAAGGTCATTTCACTTTGCAACGTGACGGCGTTGGCGATCAGTCGGCCGCCGGGTTTGAGTTCAGCCCAGCACGTGTCGAGCACGCCCTCGCGGGTGACACCGCCACCGATGAAAATCCCGTCCGGACGCTCGAGCCCGGCCAAGGCTTGCGGCGCACTGCCGCGAATCAATTGCAGGCCGGGGACGCCGAGGGCATCGCGGTTGTGTTCGATCAACAACTGCCGCCCTTCATCGGCTTCGATGGCCAGCGCCCGGCAACTGGGGTGAGCGCGCATCCATTCAATGCCGATTGAGCCGCTGCCGGCGCCGACGTCCCACAGCAGTTCGCCGGGAACCGGGGCGAGACGCGCGAGCGTGATGGCGCGCACGTCGCGTTTGGTCAGTTGGCCATCGTGTTTGAAGGCTGAGTCCGGCAGGCCGGCCAGTCGGGAGAGGCGCTGCGTGTCGGGTTCAGCGATGCACTCGATGGCGATCAGGTTCAGGTCGGCGATCAGTGGATCGTTCCAGTCATTGGCGACACCCTCGATGCGTCGTTCGGCTGCACCACCCAGATGTTCGAGCACAGTAAGGCGACTCGCCCCGAAACCGCGTTCGCGCAGCAGCGTCGCGATAGCGGCCGGGCTTTTGCCGTCGTTGCTCAACACCATCAAGCGAACTCCGCTGAATAACTGCGCATTGAGGGCGGCGATGGGACGCGCAACCACCGAAAGCGTGACCACCTCCTGCAACGGCCAGCCCATTCGCGCCGCCGCCAGCGAGCAAGAGGAGGGCGCCGGCAGTACCCGCATTTCATCGCCGGATACCTGTCGGGCAAGGCTGGCGCCCACACCAAAGAACATCGGATCTCCGCTGGCCAGCACACAGACCGGTTCGCCGTGCAGCGCCAATACCGGTTCAAGCGAGAAAGGGCTGGTCCACAACTGCCGCTCGCCACGGATGCATGCCGGCAGCAAATCCAGTTGCCGCTGACCGCCAATGATCCGCGAAGCGTGCAGCAGAGCATGCCGGGCGTTTTTGCCCAGGCCCTTGAAGCCGTCTTCACCGATTCCCACTACTGTCAGCCAGGGTGACATCTGCAGTCCTCAAAAAAAGTCCTCAAACGGACTGTTCCGACGGGCAGGCTTTTCATGCCGTCGAACAAAGCAGGCATAATACCGCGCCTTCGCCCGCGAAGCGCCTTTCCCACACTGCCGGTCGCCCCCTTGAACGAACGCCCGATGTCTACTGCCTTACGCCCCTCGGCCTGTCCGGGGTTGCTGCGTATTGTCCAGGCGCTGGACGGCGGTATCTGCCGGATCAAGTTGAATGGCGGTTCGATCAGTGCGGCTCAGGCCGACGCGGTGGCCAGTGCAGCTGAGCGGTTCGCTGGCGGCGTGATTGAGGCGACCAACCGCGCCAACCTGCAAATTCGCGGGATTGGCAGTGAACAGGGCGCTTTGATCGACGGCCTGATGGCGGCCGGGTTGGGCCCAAGCACCGCCGCTGGCGACGATGTGCGCAATCTGATGCTCAGCCCGAGTGCGGGAATTGATCAGCAGATGCTGTTCGACACGCGCCCGCTGGCCGAGCAGATCCTCGCCACGCTGCAAAGCCATGAACGCTTCCACGAGCTCAGCGCCAAGTTTGCCGTGCAACTCGATGGTGGCGAAGGTTTGGCGATGCTCGAACACCCTCATGATCTGTGGCTGTGCGCCACTGAGCGCGAGGGCGAGCTGGTTTTTGCATTCGGTCTGGCGGGGTGTCCCGTGGACTCGCCTGTGGGTGCGGTGTCACTGGAGCAGGGCCACGCGCTGGTGGTCGCGGTGCTTGAGTTGTTTCTTGACCTGGCGCGTCCCGACCAGACACGCATGCGGCATTTGCTCGCTGATTGCTCGCTCGATGGGTTTCTCGCTGGTCTGGCCGAACGTGTGCCGTTGATGCCCATCAAGGGTTGGCAGCGCAAGGTAAGTCCGAGCGTCTTGCACATCGGCGTTCATCCACAGCGTGAGGCCGAGCGCGTGTATATCGGCGCGGTGCCACCCCTTGGTCGCCTTGATCCCGCGATGCTTAGAGGTGTCGCACAACTGGCACGTGACCAGGGCGACGGCAGCCTGCGTTTCACCCCCTGGCAAAGCCTGTTGTTACCCGGTGTTCATGGCGACGATGCTCGCGAAGTTATCCACAGTCTTGAACAACTCGGTCTGCGTTGCTCGGCCGACGATGCCTTGGCGCACCTGATCGCCTGCACCGGCTCGACGGGTTGCGGCAAAGGCCTGGCCGACACCAAGGGCGATGCCCGACAACTGGCGGCGTTGCTGCAACGTCACGGCCAGACACTGAACGTGCACCTGTCCGGCTGCCAGCGTTCCTGCGCGGCCGCGCAGAGTGCGCCGATAACTTTGCTGGCGGTTTCTCGCGGTCACTACGACCTCTATTTTCGCGACGCAGCGCAGCCGGGTTTCGGCGCGCTGCACGCACGCAACCTTACTATTGAAGCGGTCGCAGCCTTGCTCGACGCCCGCTCACGGAGCCCCCTTGATGCTTGATTACATCCGCGACGGTCAGGAGATCTATCGCAACTCCTTCGCGATCATTCGTGCCGAGGCCAACCTCGAGCGTATTCCGGCCGACCTGGAAAAGCTCGCGGTCCGTGTGATCCACGCCTGCGGCATGGTCGACGCCATCGACGGCCTGCAATTTTCCGAAGGCGCAGGCAAGGCCGGGCGTGATGCGCTGGCCGCCGGTGCGCCGATTCTGTGCGACGCGCGGATGGTTTCCGAAGGTGTGACCCGGACGCGCTTGCCAGCGAACAATCAAGTCATCTGCACCCTGCGCGATGAAAGCGTTCCTGAGTTGGCCCGGGAGTTGGGCAACACCCGTTCCGCCGCTGCGCTGGAGCTATGGCGCCCGCATCTGGAAGGCAGCGTGGTGGTGATCGGCAACGCGCCGACCGCACTGTTTTATCTGTTGGAAATGCTCGACGCCGGCGCACCGAAACCGGCGCTGATTCTCGGCTTCCCGGTGGGCTTTGTCGGCGCCGCCGAATCCAAGGCGATGCTCGCGGCGGACAGTCGCGGCGTGCCTTTCGTCATCATGCAAGGCCGGTTGGGCGGCAGCGCCATGGCCGCCGCCGCCGTCAATGCCCTCGCTACGGAGATTGAATGATGCAGCAACCTGGACGTTTGATCGGTCTTGGCGTCGGCCCTGGTGATCCGGAACTGATTACCGTCAAAGCCCTGCGCCTGCTGCGCGAATCGCCGGTGGTGGCGTACTTCGTCGCCAAGGGCAAAAAAGGCAACGCCTTCGGCATCATCGAGGCGCACTTGCAGGACGCGCAAACGCTGCTGCCGCTGGTGTATCCGGTGACCACCGAAGCGTTGCCGGCGCCGCTGTCGTATGAACAAGTGATCAGCGATTTCTACGATGCGGCCGGCGAAGAACTTGCCGCGCACCTGGACGCTGGCCGTGACGTGGCGGTGATCTGCGAAGGCGATCCGTTCTTCTACGGCTCCTACATGTACCTGCATGATCGTCTGGCTGAGCGCTATGACGCCGAAGTCGTGCCGGGTGTTTGCTCGATGCTCGGCGGTGCTTCGGTGCTGGGCGCGCCGCTGGTGTATCGCAATCAGAGTTTGTCGGTCCTGTCGGGTGTATTGCCCGCCGACGATCTCAAGCGTCGTCTGGCCGATGCCGATGCCGCCGTGATCATGAAGCTGGGGCGCAACTTTCCCAAGGTCCGTCAGGTACTGGAAGAACTCGGGCTGGCGGAACGTGCGCTGTACGTTGAACGCGCGACCATGGCCAACCAGAAAATTGTCCCGCTGGATCAGGTCGAGCCGATGTCCTCGCCCTATTTCTCGCTGATCATTGTGCCCGGCGAAAGGTGGCAAGGCTGATGTCCCGTCCAGTTCCGGCGATTGTCATTCTGGGCAATGGCAGCCTCGCGACCGCGCGCAAGATTGCGCAGCTGTACCCTGGCGCGCTGATCCATGGGTTGGCCGAACGGGTCGAAGGCGCGGACCGTGTTTATCACGAGTTCGGCGCGACCCTGCGTGAGCTTTATCAACAGGACACGCCGATTATCGCGCTGTGCGCGGCGGGTATTGTCATTCGCACGTTGGCGCCGCTGTTGCTGGAAAAAGGCGCCGAACCGCCAGTGCTGGCCGTGGCCGAAGACGGCAGCGCCGTGGTGCCGCTGCTCGGTGGCCTAGGCGGGGTGAATGTCATGGCGCGGGAAATCGGCGCCGGCTTGCAAGTCGCGGCCGCGATCACCACGAGCGGCGAATTGCGTTTCGGCACCTGCCTGCTCAATCCGCCCAGCGGTTACGCCCTCGGCGATCTGGAACAGGGCAAGCGCTTTGTCTCCGATCTGCTCGCCGGACACAGGGTGCGCATCGAAGGCGCCGCGCCGTGGCTGGATCAGGTGCAGCTGCCGGAAGATCCCCAGGCGCAGCGCTCGATCCATGTCGGCAGCGCCGAGCGTGAGGCGAGCGCCAATGAATTGCTGATCTACCCTCGCAGCGTCGCGGTGGCGGTGAGTGCCGGGGTGGCGGATCTGCCGGATACGATTCGCGCGGCGTTGCAGCAGGCAAAAGTTGCGGTGCAGTCGTTGGCTTGCCTCGTGGCGGCTGAGGATGAGATGGCGAGTCCGGCATTGCGTGAGGCGGCGCTGGAGCTGGGTGTACCGTTGCGGTTTGTCACCGCGGTGAGCGACCTGGGCACGCTGCCCGATGTAACGATCATTGCGACGGCCCACGACATTACGATAGCCGTGGCCGAACAGCCGCTGGACGTGACGCAAATCGGCCGCCCGCGCGGACGGCTGGCGGTGATCGGGCTCGGCCCCGGCGCCGCCGAACTGATGGTGCCCGCCGTGAAAACCGAACTGGCGCGGGCCACCGACGTACTCGGCTACGAAACCTACGTGCGCATGGCCGGCCCGTTCCGCGAAGATCAAGTGCTGCACTGCACCGACAACCGCGAAGAAATGCAGCGCGCCCGTCACGCCTTCGAACTGGCGGCGCAAGGTCGCTCGGTGATCGTGGTGTCGTCCGGCGACCCGGGCGTATTCGCGATGGCGGCGGCGGTGCTCGAAGCGTTGCACGAGTCCAGCGATCCGGCCTGGCACAACGTCGATCTGGAAATCCTGCCCGGCGTGTCCGCCTCGCTCGCCACCGCCGCCCAGGCCGGTGCGCCGCTGGGCCACGATTTCTGCGTGATGTCGCTGTCGGACAACCTCAAACCCTGGACGATCATCGAGAAGCGCCTGGATCTGGCCGCTGAAGCCGATCTGGCGCTGGCCTTCTACAACCCGATTTCCCGTGCGCGGCCATGGCAACTGGGCCAGGCGTTGGAAATCGTCGGCCGGCATCGCACACCCGAAACGGTGGTGGTGCTGGGCCGCGACATTGGTCGTCCTGGCCAGACGCTACGGGTTACCACGCTCGGCGAACTGACCCCCGATCAGGTCGACATGCGCACCATGGTGCTGATCGGCTCTTCCACCACCTGCGTGTTCCCTCGCGCCGAGGGTGGAAGCTGGGTGTACACCCCGCGCTGGTATGGCGTTAAACCCGCCTCCTGAAATCGGGCGGCCCTTTGCAGGGCCGCTGCACTGAATCGTATCCCGTCGACTCTCGAATCTCTCTGATTCACCCTTTTGGCAACCGTTTCCTACTGTTGTTGTGGGTTTGTTATTTGCCCAAGTATCAATTCTTATAATTGGACATACAACGAACGTGGGTTGTAAAGCGTGAATTATAAAACACTCGCACCTCGACGCAGTTGGGTTGAGTCTTATTTATAGGGTTGTGAGGCAAGCAGTTGATATAGGTTTTCCCTTGTTCTGACATTAATTGAATTCCTTGCGAGTTGATGGGTTGTGCAAGTTGACGTTATTTTTTGAATAACACGTTTGCTCAATTAAAAAGGATGTTCAATTGAAAAGTGCAGAGGCAGGAGGGCAGCTCGGTCGGGATTTTTCTAAATCTGTTGATAGAACCAAGTTAGAGTTCGTCATAACGCGCCAGTTAAATGCGGGATATCAAGGCAAGGCGCTGCGTTACTACGAAGGTGCTGTCACGGCCTCCAGTCTGTCCGAACAGCTGACGGCGGTCAGTTTGCTCAAGGAAATTATCGAATCAACTCCAGCCAATGCCTCGACGACCCAACTGCAACAACTTCGAGCCACTCTGGCGGATTACCATACTCGCTTGACCACCACCGTGGAGTTGTTGAGTACTGCCAAAGCCGTACCCAAAAAACTGCACTTTGTCTGGGTGGGAGGAGGTATGGGTGCAATCCAGGGTGATTACATCAATCTCTGGAAGCAGATGGCGGGGCCTGATGGGTACAGCCTTAATCTCTGGTACGACAGTGACGCGCTGCTGGCCCATGAAACCAATCGAGTCATCGTCGAATCGGCCAAGGCCCTGGGGGCCATGTCTATCCCTGAAGGGAAGGCAGATACCCCTGCTGCGCTGGCTGATCGTTATATCGAACGGGCGCGCGTACTGCGTCAGCAGATGCTCGAACATATCCAACAGGTCACTGGCGCGGGTGGAAGTGCCGACCAGGCGCGAATCGATCTTTTGGTGAGCGCCTATGGCCAGGATGAAGAGGCGCTCAAGGCACTCAAGTCACGCAATGTGCAGTCCCTGGAGGCGGTAGAACGCAACGGAATTTTGCTTCGCGACATCCGCACGCGGTTATCCGATCAACCGTTGTTCGATATTTATGAGCGCGAAATCTCCTTTCGCGCCAATTTGGCAGCGGCATCGGATATCACGCGTTTGCAGGTTGTGAATCTCGAAAGCGGTACCTACCTTGATGCGGATCTGCTGCCGTCCTTGCATAAAAAAATCGGTGGCGTGGACCTCACCGGTTTCGATGCCGAGGAGCGCATCGGCGTCATGCAGGTCTTGCTTGATCATAATCCGCAGATCCTTCCGAACCGCGGTTCGCACTATGCAGATCTACGTCACCAGATACCTGAGCAGTACAGAGAGGCGTTGGTAGACTTCGCCAAAAAAGTATCTTCAGTGCGGGATATTTTTGCACCGTTCGGTGACGTCATGGTTTCTGAAGGTGGGCTGCGTGTCGGCAACAAGAACAGTCCTGATCTGGCGGCAAATTCAATCGTCCCCTTCAACGGTCTTTCCAATGCATTGTTGAGCGGCCACGCAGGCTCTGCAGCGATTGCCGGGGTCATGGAAAAGATCCGCAAGAACTACGCGTTCCGTGACCGTGTGCTGGAGCAGGCACAGACAGCTTACCTATCGCTTCAGGATCACCAGGCGTTTACCGATCTGATTATTGGCGAGTGGGAGAAGCAGCACGGTCCGATATCAGGCTGGGAGGGAGAGCTGCATGCACTCAACAGCTTTTTACGAGCGGTCGCTGGCTACGATGCCGATGGCATCAAGTTCGGCGCCCAATCGGCCATTGCCATGAGCGGCCCATCGGCGGTGTCGAGCGGACTGAGTGATTTCGTCATTGATCATGGAGTTGCGGGTGCCCGCCAACCAGTCAGTGACAGGGTCAATCTGTTTGACGGTTTTAATCTGGCAACCGAAGAGGAGACCCACCACAGCTGGAAAGACAACGCCAGGACGGAAACTGCATGGTTCGAACTTGAAATAAAAAAGATCGAGGAAGGTGCCTACAACTCACGTTACAAGGGCAATGTAAATGAATTGCTTAAAGGTCAGACCCTTACTCTCGAGAAAGGCTGGCCCGTCATAGAAGGCCGGCCGGTGTTGATGACGGCTGTACTGCAACAGTTGATGGATGATCTGGGCGTGCCGTTGATCCAGGCGATGCGAAGCAAGATCAGCGGCGAGATGGTGCTCAACAAACCGTTGAACCTCAGCTTCGACCAACGCCAGCAGATCCTCGCCCAACCCGTCAGCGAACTCCCGCCGTCCTTCGGTGCAGAGCAAGCCGCGAACCTCAACGAGTTGTTCACCCGTCTCGAACACGGTTCGCTTCCTATCGAACAATTGAGCCCGCTGCAGCGCGTTGTGCTGGGCGGTCTGTTCGGCGCCCAGAGCCTCGATGCCACGGGTTTTGCCAACGCCTGGCAAGACGCGCTCAGGCTGGCCCGGGAAACCGCCGATGGCGGTGTGTTTGCCCGTTACGCGATGATCGAAAAAAACCTGCACCAACACAAGGCTGCGGCATTCGAAGCAGGTCTTGCGCAGGGTGGCGTCCCCGGCCTGCAAACGGCGCGGGAGCTGAAGGCACTCGCGCTGACCGAACCCCTGAGCTTGAACCAGTGGGGGCAGCGTATCGCGCAAGTCAACAGCACCGCGCAACGGGAATATCACACACAAATCCTCAAGCGTGCTGCACAGGTTCGTGAACAGTTTTTTCAGGCCGGCGCCCTTTCCGCGCGGCAGTTACCTCAGGATTTGTTGGCGCGCACACCGGGCGACCCGAGCCGTCGGTGCTACCCACTGACATTGCTCATGGCGGTGGCGCTGAGCAGGGGCGTGAGCGCCGAGCGAACGCTGGTCGGCCGAGTGGCCAGTGCCAGTCTGATGCCCGATGACGCCGATTCCCGGGTATTGATGCAGGCTCTGGATGAGTTGCTGGGCGTCGCCATGACCGACGCCGGAACGCCACTGGGAACCAACAGCCTGGAAAAAATCCTGCAGACGCTGGAAGCGAAAACCACCACGAGCGTGTTGCTGCTCGATACCGGCAATCATGCGTTGCTTCTGGCGAAAGTCGTCGTCGGCGACAGCAGTTTCTATCGTTTCTTTGATCCTAATTTCGCCGTGTATGGATTTGACCAGGTGCAGTCGCTGAAGGAGGGCATTCAGCGCTACTTGAGTCATGGCAACGCCGAATTGGCCAGGTTGTACGGCCTGTCTGCCACCCCGTCATTCAACGTCATCGAACTGAATCCCACGGTCATTGCCGACAGGATCCTGCCATCAGAAGTGCAGGTGGGCAGCTTGCTGAATGACGGACCGGTTGCGTCTGGTCAGACCGCCACAATATGGGAACGACAGGCTGTTCAGCGCACGCGCTCGCTGTCGGAAAACGCCCGGATGGGGGCCAGTCTGGCGCAACTGGACGGGCGTTTCTGGGCACGTGAGTTCAACGAGGCGACCAGCCGTTTGCGCAGCGAACATGAACTGGGGCGTGAATTCTTGCCATTGCTGGAGACGGTTCAGGGCAGTCCGGACTCGGGTTATACGCTGACATTGGCGAACGCCCGCAATCCACACGAAACCATCAAGGTCACGACAGCCGACTCGCGGTTTATCAAAGTCAAAAAACACATTCAACGTCTGGTGAAGACACTTGCAGGCAGTGGCAGTGGCCCGGTGGAAGCCGACGGTGGCAGCCGCTTGAGTGTTGCCTTCGTCATCCAGACCCTGATCACCGAAATGCGCAACCGTGAGTATCAGGCCGGGGAAGGGCAAATACCGGCATTGTCCGTCGCCCTCCAGGTTCAGGTGTATGTGAGTTATGCCCAGTTGGGCTATGGCGTGGTGAGCGATTCGGTGCAGATTATCAGTCTGGTTCGTCAGGTCGCCGCCAGTGAGCAGGCCCTGGCGATACGCCAGTCGTCGCTGTCCGGGCGGCTGTTGGGCCGTGCGTCCACGGGGGTAGGAGTCGGATTTTCCGTGGTGAACATTGGCTTCGACATCTATGGCCTGGCCGTAGCGAACAACCAGGAGCAACGTTCGCGGCTGGCCACGCAATTGGTGTTCGACGTGGCGGCGCTGGGGCTGGATGTCGTTGCACTGGCCGTGGGTGGAACCGTCGGCGCGGCAGCGGCCATCCTGTCGGTGCCGTTGCTGGGCGTGGGCATCGGTGTGACGGCCATCGCCAGCAACCTGGGGCAAATCAACGACAAGGCCAGGGCCGTGGGCGAGCATTTGCGCAATATCGTGGACGCTTACGGAGTCGCCGCTTACACGAGCAAGGACGGGGTCTTGCGCTTCGAACCGGAGGCGGTCATCACTCATCTGGACATGCCGAAAAAACGCATCGGGTTCGACAGCCAGAAATTTTACCCGATGGTACGCGGAGGCCTGGAACTGCCGCAGCCCGACACAAATCCCAGGCAGTTGCACCGGGCCATCGACATCCGCCAAGCATTGGAGCTGCCAGACTTCGTCGCGCTGGATCCCGGGATTTCACCGACCCGGACAGTGGTATTGCCGTGTACGCCGATTTGTTACTACGGCTATGAGTACCAACTGGGGTCGGCAGGATTCGATTATGTGCCGAAGGAAGGCGAGTCCGACGTCGAGGCGCCAGACCTTCCTTCGGGAACCTGGTACCCGAGCCTGCACAACAGCACGGTGAGCAAGCTGGAATATGACGAGGAAGGTGAGCGTCGTTTTTACTTCTTTGCCAATACCCCGTTCCCGCACATCCTCTACAAGCTCAACCCGGTCTACAAACCGACGAAGATAGCCGTGACCCTGGACGCTCATGTCCGGCAATTGTTGGTGCCAGAGTTGCCGAGGGAATGGAAAAACTGCATTTCCTACGTAATCAGCGCTCACTCGGGTCTCTATCAGCTCTGCCTGACTCCCGGAATCGTGGCGGTTGCCTTGAGGAACAGCACTCTCGGCGAGTCGGTCAGCTGGATGATTCGTGCACCATGGGTCAGTGAGAAACAGGTTACGTTGGAGAATACAATCCTGACCATCGACGGCGTCCAGGTCGAGGGTTTCGGAGTCTTGGAAGGGTTCCTCGAACTGGCGAACGGGGAGCTTTTTCGGTTCGACCAAGACCAGCAACATTGGGTGTTGCTGTCCGTCACACTGGACACCGGAACGAACGAGGCTGCACTGCCGGCTGCTCTGGCCCGGATTCGCGAGCGGGCGCACGAGAAGCGGCTGTCTTCTGCGTATGTGCCGCTGCACAACTACGAGATCCCGTTCAACGACCGATCCGCACCGGCGTACACCACCGGATACTACGATGTGGCGCAGGATCGGGTGCTCTACGCACGCAATCTCCCGGCTGCCGTCAACGACGGGATCCTTCTGGGTGGCGCCAGCGGTCAACACGCCTGGTTCTATCATCCAGACCATCCGACCCTCTGGCGTGTCGATGCGACCACCGGAACGGTCAACCATCGCTATCGCCTGATGAACCCACAAAGCGGTTCGACAATCAGCGGTTGCGAGCAGACCGCAGACGGGAAACTGCGCGTGGTGCAGAAAATGAAGAGGAAACGGACCTACGACTATACGTTGGAGTACCTGATCTCCGATCAGTCCCTGACGTTCGTTGGCATCAATACCTGGGGAACGTTCCGTCACGACCAATTTTTTGGCACCGACGTGGAGGACTGGAGGGATCCGATCGACGCATTCGGGCAGCCTTATTCCTATGCGGATGAGACACCCGGCATGGCTGCATCGATTGCCAACTGGACGTCCGCTCAATTCATTTGCGGGCGTATGTATCTGTGGGAGGAGTTCCAGTATTCGGTCTGGATTCGTCTGCATGACAACCAGTATTTTCGCGATGGCATAGGACTCACTCAGAGAATCATGCTGATGTGGGATCACGTCGATAATGACGCCATGCTTTTCTACGACAAGGAACGCAGCGTTCTCTTCCGTGGATTGAGGGATCTGGACGAGCCTTCCACGTTCCGTGACGAAATCATCGAGAGCGATGTTGTAGAGGTCTCATCTGCTGCCGGCCGCTACATCGCCACCAAGGCCGATGGCCGGCTGTTTGAAATCGAAGTGGACGGCGCACTGACGTTTGTCGGCGTCGGCCAACGCTGGCTCGAGCAGCATCCAGACTGGCTCACGGCGTTACCTGAGTTGGTGAAAGAACATTCGGGTGGGCCGATTCCGATTATTGGCCTGGCCATCGGTTCCGACAGTACCTTCCTCGCGGCGTGGTGCATCGACGGACAGCTTCTGCTGGCGGACATCGGTCATGGCAAAGAGCTGGCGTTGCTCGGGCTGACCCCCGACAGGCAAGCGGGCTGGCTGCTCGATGTTGCAGCAGGGCAGATATATCGCCAGGGGCTAATCGGGTTCGAAGCCGTTCGGCCGGCCTTTGCCAATGGCGCCCGCGTGCTGCATCCCGAGCACCTGCCGGTCGCGCAAAAAGTCTGGTCTGGCTGGTCGTTTGCCGAGGTGCTGACTGACGGGCAAGGGCTACGGGGGCGAACCCGTGAAGGCGTGAATCTGGAGTTGCTGGACGACCAGCCTGCCCGGATCGTGAGCGTGGAAAATCAATGGTCTTCCGTTCACGGTGAGACGACTGAACAGTTGCAGGTGCGTTTGAAAGCACTGATGTCGGGAAATGCCCATGCCTCGGTTCTGCAAGTCGAAAGCTTTCCGGATCGCTACAAGTATTTTGTACCCGAGCTGAACCGTGTATTCGAAGTCTCTGGGCGAGCCGACGGACAGTGGGCGGTGTTCCTTGGAACCCGAAACGAATCGGTGCCGATGCTGTTCGACCCGGCGGACGGCTTGATTTTCGACCGCGGTACAACAAATGGCATCTGGTTGACGGGCAGTCATGCCAGCAGGGAGGGTGAGGTACTGGTGCTTGAGACGACCGCTGAGGTCACTGACCTGTTGTCTCTGGTTCCGGATGGCGTCGACAAATTGATTCTGGCCTTCGGTTCGCAGGTGCAGACCTATTGCGTGTCCGAGCAGACCTGGCAGCGGCTGGACTGCATTGTCATCGATAACCGGCCTCCTCAGGAGGATCAACTGGCGACCGTGTGTACGCTCGCCCTGGACATGGCCGACAACCAGCGTTTGTTGCTTTGTGTGGCTGAGGGGCATCTGGTGGTTACCGATCCGGACAACGCTCATAGCCTGATAGTGCGTGATGCGGATCCGCAGGATGGAGAATCAAGGATGCCATTGGAGGTCAGCATCAAGCTCCAGGGGCATGACCACAGATTTGGCCTTGAACGATTGCTGGAGATGTTGAGGGACACCCAGGGCGATGCGGGGTATGTCGTGTTGGGTGAAATGATCAAGAAAGCCGCAGGCTCTCAATAGGCCGGCTCTTTCGGACTGCGGGTCTTTTTATCGTATTGATGCACGATCAAGCAAAACAAACTTTTTAGTTTGCGTTTTATTAATCATGTTTTTAGTGATGTCTTTGCCATGAGTGAAAGGGTCGCTGGGCTCCACGTCCGGCGGCGGTGTTTTTATGTGTCTGCTTGTTGGCATATTCATTAAATAGAATAAATCCAGGAGTGTATTTTCCATGCAGGACGCGAAAGTTAAAAGCAGTGGCGGCTATGTCAAGTTCGTCAGTCTTTTCAAGTTGTCTGATCTTGAGCAAGCGCTGTTGCCGTACAAGAATAGCGAGCAATACGATGCGGTGATCCGTTATTACTTTGCCTGTATCGGCTTGCTGGAGTCGCCCAGATTACTCGAGCCGTTGGGGCTCTTAAAACAGACGCTGGTACAGTTACTGGACAACCATCGCGTGAAGCGCAGCCTCCAAGCGCAGACGTCTCGCGTTGCTGATGCCGTGGATTTGTCGCAGATATATGACAGAGTCGAACATTATGAATCGCGTCTTCAGTTCAGTGTCGAGCAGATGAAAGTGGTGGCAACGGAAGTTCCCAAGACGTTGCACTTTGTCTGGCTCGGCGGAGGTCTTGGCGTCATTCAACGCGATTACCTCAATGTGTGGAAACAGGCGTTGGCCGAGCATGGCTACACCCTTAATCTCTGGTTTGACAGCGATGCGCTGCTGGCCTGGCAAACCAACAAACTGATTGTTGACGCCGCCAAGGCAGATGCCCTGTTGCAGGTCGCGGATAAGAGCATCTCCGAAGATGAGCTGGCTACCCTGTACGAGCAGCGCGCCATTGTTCTGAAACAACAGATGTATGCGCACATCAATACGGCGGTGGCGAAAGGGGGATCCGCCGATGACGCCCGGATGGATTTGCTGAGCCGAGCCTACGGTCAGAATGCGGCGGAGCTGCAAGCGTTGAAGGAAGGCAATCATCGCAGCGTGCTGGAGATGGCCGAGGGTGGCTTCCAGTTGCGTGATCTCGATGCTGGCGCAGTATCGCTGCAACTGCGGGACATCTACGATCGGGAGATGCGTTTGCGCGGCAATCTGGCGGCGGCATCCGATGTGGTGCGCGCCGAAGTCTTGTATGCCGAAGGTGGCAGTTATACCGATGTCGACCACCTTCCACCGTTGTCAAAAACCCTGGGCGCAGTCGACATCAGCGGTCTGGCCCCCGATGCACGTCTGGGAATTCTGCAGTTGTTGCTGAACAACAATCCTGAATGGATGCCTGGACGTCAGGCATCCTCAAGGTATTACGAGAGCATTCCTCCTGAACATGTGCCGACACTGGAGGCTTTTGCGCAAAAACGGCCAAGCCTGAGTGAGGTGTTCCAGGCCCCAGCGGATCAGCTGGCTCGACCTTTCATGCTGCGCGCACTACCCAAAGACACTACGTTAACCAATGCATTTCTGATGGCACATCCCGGCTCGGCGGTATTGAAAACCGTGATCGAAAGGTTCCGTTTCAACTATGGAGTGATTGATGCGTCGACTCGGCTGGCCGCGCAGCGAGGTGTTGCATTGAGCGATTTTGACCTCATGGCGCCGCTGGCGCAGGACGTGCTGGAGAAAACCTATGGGCCGCTGATTGGGCTGCAAATGGAAGAAGAAATAACCGCAGCCTTTCTGGCGAGTGCTGTGGCGTCCTACTTCCGCGACGGCATTCGCCTTCAGAGCGAAGGAACAATCTATCTGACCGGCCCGGGTGCCTTACGTGACGGCATGACCGATTACGCCAAAGCGCACTTGACACCCTCGGTTGCCGTGGCTGTACGCGAAGAGGCAGCCATTGCGGCGCACTCGACGGTCAACCGCGATACCGAAGAGGAGTTGGACCACTCCTGGAAGGACAATGAAACCGACGGGGTGAAGTGGGTCAGCGACGAGCAGCAACGTTGGCGCGAAGGCCGATACACGACCCGTTACAAGGGCGATCTCGCGCAACTTCTTCAGTCTTCGACGATTGAGTTCGAACAAGGCTGGCCTTTGATCGAAGGACGAGCGGTGCTGCTGACCGACGTGTTGCAGCGATTGGTCGACGGACTTGGTGAGCCGTTCATCGAGGCGATGAGGCAGGGACACAATGGCGCAATCCGCTTCGAGGAACCGCTGCCGCTGAGTTTTGATGATCGCCAGGCAATCAAGAGCCAGGCTTCCGAGGCGCTTACTCCAGCCTTCCTGAGCGATGAAAAAGTTCGAAACCAAGGGGTGGATGAAGTGCTGAGCGACATCGCCAGTGGCTCCCGTCATTTCATTGATGCAAGCCCTTTGCAGAGGCTGTCGCTGGGCGTGTTGTTGGGGCTGGATTCACTGCATAACCAGCGCTTTAACGAGTCCATCAGCGAGCTGGAAAACCTGGCCAACAGCGTTGCCGAACAGGGCGCTTCCGGCCGTTACGCCGTCATTGAACGACAACTGTACAAGCGTAAGGCTGCAGGGTTCATGGCCGGCCTGGCCAGCGATCTGGATCAGGAGCCGATGTTGTCCGACAGCGCGCTGGAACTGAAAAAAGCCACCTTGAAACAGACGTCGACGCTGTTTCAGTGGGGCCGTCGTGTGGCGCGGATCCAGCAAGTGGCCACCCTTGAACATCGCATCCAGCTCGGCGAACGGTTGGCGCAGGTACTCGATGATTTCGAGGCCAGCAGCGTTCAACTGGTTCCCCAGGATCTGCTGCTGCATAGCGGTGGCGAGGCGATTGGTGGGCGTTGTTATCCGCTGGCGCTGGCGATGAGCGCGGCCCTTGTGCAGGATAATATGGCCTCCAGACGCTTGCGCGAGCGTTTCTTTCTGGCGGTGATCGAACCCGGGCAAGGCGACTCGGCAGCCTTTGTGCAAGCGCTGGAAGAGCTGCGGGACGTGCAACTGAGTGAGGTCGGGACGCCGCTTGAACGCGCGGATCTGGATCAGGTCACTGCCGCACTTGAGAAACACGCTGGCACCCGTACGCTGCTGCTCAACTCTGATAATCATTCGATGCTGGTGGCCAAGACCGTCAACGCAGGACTCGCCACTTATCATTTTTATGACCCCAACTTCGGTCTGTGCGAATTCGAGCATCCGGCCATGTTCAAGCGGGCACTGGAGCACTTCTTCCAGAAACTGGGCATGGCCCGCTATTACGCTGCCTATGGTTCTGAAGCCCGGCCGGTGTTTGATCTGATCGAATTGCAGGGTGAAAAGGTAGCCGCCTTGAAACTGTCTGCCGGATTCGAGGTGGCGCATCTGCTCAAGCCCGAACCTTTGCCGGGAAAACCGGCGTATGCGATTCGCCAGCGTTTGAACAGTGCCCATGGGAAATCGCTGGTCGACAATTCGCACCTGGGCAGCAGTTTGCTGGCGCTGGACAGCCATTGGTGGGGACAGCAGATCGCGCACGCAACTGTCGGTTTGCAGGATTTGCATGACTCGACAACGCCGCTGGTGCCGTTGTTCGAAACGCTGGAGATCACGCCCGAGGGCAACTACCGGTTGAGTCTGATCAATCCGTCAGACCCGCAACACGTGATTCAAGTGCTCAGTGACGATCACCGGCTGTTGCGGATCAAGAACTGGCTGTCGGAACAGTTTTCGACCCTGGCGCGCAAACCGGTCGAGACGGGCGGCGTCCTCGATTCGACCGAAGCCGGCAGTGTCCACACCCTTAACGCAGGCTTCACCATCCAGGCGTTGATGAACGCCTTGCGAGGGCGGGAAGGGGATGACCGGACATTGACCACCGCCGTGCGCCTGCACGCGTACGTTAACTATGCCCAGTTAGTGCATGGCAATGTCGTGGATGTGGTGGGCCTTGTGCAGTTGGTTCGCACCGCGCTCGGCGAAGAAAAGATCATCGCCCGCACGTGCGCTCCGGTAGTCGGTGAGGCCCTGGGGCATGCAGCCAATGAAGGTGTCGGCGCCGTGTTGGGGCTGGCCAATGTTGGCTTTGATGTCTATCAGTTGACGACGGCGCAAACCGAAGTCGAGATAGCTCAGTTCGGCACTCAGCTGACATTCGATTCCGCCAGCCTGGTGTTAACGGCGGGCGGCATCGGTGCCGGGCTGGTCGGCGCATCGACCGCCGCGGCGGTGCTCGGTGGCGCTGGAGTGATTCTCGGTGGACTGGCCATTGGTGTGGCGGCACTGGCCCAAGGATTTGCCAATATCGCGCGCGAGGCGCAGGAGGTCGGGAAGTTTTTCGACGACATGGAGCGGGCCTATCGCGGGGGCGGCTACCGTTACGATGACGCTCTGGCCGCGTGGGTTGCGCAGCCCTCACTGATCGTAAAAAGCATCGACTTGAATGCCGGGAAGGTGATGCTCGACAGTCCAAAGCTGTATCCCCTGCGCGATCATTTCGGCGTGCCGGACTTCGACCCCGATTACGCACGGGCGATCGATATCCGCCGACAACTGAGACTGCCCGCACAGATCGGATTTTCACCGCCAGGCGGACAAACTATCGTGCTGCCGTGTACGCCGCAAACCTGTTACGGCTATGAGTACAAGGCTCTGCCCTTTGCCACCTCACGTCACGATCGCGGTTTCGATACGGCCCGGCGCCTGGAGAAAAAGCAATCGGACGGCCAGTGGCTGTTTCTGTTTTCGTTCTATTCCTTTCCTTCTCATTACATTATTAATCGCCTGACTCCGGTGTATCGCGAAACGCTCATCGAGGTGCAACTGGATGCGGTGGAACGTGCACTGGTGATCCCCGTTTTGCCGAAAGTCTGGCACGGTAAATTGTCCTATCAGCTGACAGGTGCAGACGCCTCCTGTTCAGTGACGCTCAATCCCTGGGCAAACATCAGCCTCGTCTCACCAAGCCTAAAGCGTTGCCGCTGGGTGTTGCAGGCAAGCTGGGCCAGTGAACGTGATATCCGTATCGAGTCTTCGGGCGAACTGTACGTAGGCAGCGTCCACGTGACGTTTTCCGGCAAAGGTCTCCACGAGGTGCTGATCAAGACGGCTGACCAACTGCTCAACGTCAATCGCGGTAAAGGACAGTTGGAGTTTCTCGAACAGACGGCGCCAGACGGACTCGATGAACAGGCATTGCTGGAACACTACAAGAGCCTCGTGCGGGAGCATCGACTGGTGCTGCCGTACACACCGGTCCATCACTATCTGATCCCGTTCGAGGATCCGCAGGAACCGCGTTACACCACGGCCTGTTATGACTCCCTCGAAGATCGCTTCCTCTATGTCCGCAACGAGGATGTGCTTGCCATCAACGAGCCGCAGCTATCGGTGGTAGTCAATGGATTTGCATATTTTTACGACCCGGAGGGTTTCGTGATCTGGCAAGTCGATGCCGCCACAGGCTTGCTCAAGACTCGGTATCGTTTATTGCCTCTGGAGGGCAAGTGCACCATTCGCGGTGTCGAAGCGGATGCCCAAGGTGTAATTCATGTCGTGCAGGAATTGGTTGTGGGCAATCAAGCCGCCAGGCAATACCGGTACCTGATACATGAAGGGCGAATTTTGTTGAGTTCGGTTACATACGACATTGCGCGGGAACTACAGGCACTGGTATTTGCCAGCGATACACTGGCCGACTGGTCATCGGTGCTTGGCAAGTATTCGCCGTGGAGAGCTTCCCCAGATCGAAACGGTGTGACAACGGTCGACTGGCAGCCGGCAGCTTACGTTTCGATCTGTTGGAAGTGGGAGCCGACAGTCCGAGACATGGTGTGGGTTCGCAGCCGCGACCGACTCCTCATCTATCCGCAGCCTGGCCCGAAACGTGTTCGAGGTTGGGCCGACTCGATCAAGAACCTGAACGATCTGATGCTGTTGTCGATGGCCGACGACAGTGATGTGTTCGTCATTTACGACCGACTCGGCCAGAAACTATGTCGTCTGCAATGGATCGTGAAAGAGGGCAAACGGCAATGGACGCATCGATGGGTATCGCTCGCTGGCCTCAATCAGGTCGTGGCCATCGAGGGCGGCTATGTGGCACTCGATGCAAACGGGCTGTTTTTCAACCTGACCTCGCAAGGCGAGGTGCAACTGGGTGGCTTGAGCGAGCAGTGGCTCAAGGATCGTGCTCAATGGTGGCGGGCGCTGGAGCCGATTGCCGAGCAATATCCGGACAAGGATTTTGCGATTGTCGGTGTGCGCAATTTCACCGGTAGCGGCAACTTGTGCGCCTGGTACGTGAATAACCGTTTGGTGCTATGCGATCCAGGACTCGACAAGGAAGTTCGCTTGCTCGGCGTAACCCCGGACAATCAAGCGGTCTGGCTGTTTGATCTATCGAACGGTGAGATCTGGACCCAGAATTTCATCGATCCGCAGCAACTCGATGAGGCATTTGGCGCCGGCTCGCAATTGTTACTGAGCGACAGCCTGCCGGCTTATCAGCGGGAGTGGGAGGACTGGCGGTTCGCCGACGTGACGATTGAGGCCGCCGGATTACGCGGGATAACCGTTGACGGCGTATCACTGGAGCTTCGTTATCAGGAGACGGAGATCATCACTGGGGTCAGCCACGATTGGGTGAGCGTGCACGGCGAACACTTGATCAAAGATCTCCAGTTGTTACTGGAAGCGGCGGAACATCCTGAGTTTGTGTCTGTGGAGTCCGAACCTGGCAGCTTGCAATGGTATGACGTACAAAGTGCCCGGCTGATCCGGATTGCTGGTAAAAACCTGCCCCGGGATTTTGCGCTGCTCGGCACTCAAGATCAGGTCAACGTGTTGCTGCATGAGCGCCAGGATGGACGGGTGCATATCTATCCGGACATGCGAAGCATCGGGCCGTTCGATTATGTTCAGCGCAACGGCGAAGTGCTGGTCGTCGAAGGGCAGACGGCCCAGCGCGATCTCTTGCCGCTGATTCCCGATGACGTCAATACGTTGATTCTGCGATTGGGGCAGGGCGCGGTGACGTGTCACCTGACGAAGGCAGTCTGGCGGAAACTGCACTCGGTCGTCGTCGACTGTCGACATGCGCTGGATGAAATACCCGCCATTCCAGGCAAATTGATCTGGGCATTCGATGAGCCTGAAAAGCTGTTGTTCGAGATTGTCCAGGAGCATCTGGTCATCGTTGACCCGGACAGCGAACACTGCATGATCTTCCGTGATGTGTGTTCCACCGACCCGGCCTTGCGCGGTGAGGTATTCCTCGCGTTTAAAGCATTGCATTCACATCCGATATCGATGTTCGTGGCGCGGTTACGGGGCAGAAAAGGCAAGGTTGGCAGTGCAACCCTGCGAGAGCTGCTGACGGAATCGGCAGTCGCAGGGTAAGCGGCCGCCACTCAGGGCACCAGATACCCCTTCACCCCGGTAAAAATGATCTGCGCCGCAAGGGCGCAGACAAGCAGGCTCATGGAGTTTCAAAGGGACTCAATGAATGAGTTCTTTTTTCTCAAGGAAAATCGCGCCATACGGTACCTATCAATTAACAGTTTGAGTTGTGCTCTGTTATGCCCGAGTTTTTCTCGATTTAACATTAGATGTACAGTTCGACGAATGATCTTTGCTGATCGATCTTCCCAGCTCCAGAATAAAAAATTACCGTTTTTTGTTTCGGAAAACAACTGCACTTGAATGATTGTTATAAGAAGGTTGCCTTGTGAGTCATACTTGGCTGGTATAACTTGTAATGTTTGCCCTTCCCCTGTTTCATCACCCAACGACAGTATTGCTGGGTTGTTGGACTTCAAGGAGTCGAACGTGTCAATCATTGCATTTTTTTCAACAGGGTCCTTGAACATCCATACAATATAGTCTGCTAAAGACATGGTTACGTCGTTATGTTTAAGTTCCTTGATTTCACTATTTACGGTCCAGCCCAAGTAATCCATTGTTTCCAGGTATTCTAAAAACCAGCTATTTGAGTCGGCATAACGGTAGTAACCGAGGTCGGCCGATTTGGTTGCAATGTTCTGGCTGTCTGCCAAGTCGTTGTGGTCGCTCAAGGACATTGTTTCAACATAGGAAGCCAGAGTCGGGCCGGTTACCAGCCCGGAGAGTAGTTCATTCATGGGTGATGTCTCGTCAGAGTTGATGTTGAATTTTTTTGTTTGTGCGAGGTTGCATTTTGGGTTGTATGAATACAACTGTTGGCGAAAATTTAAAAGTCATTAGGTTTTTTAGTATGTGTCTGATTTTTTGTTCGGTTATATGTGAAGTTGTTTTGCCTTTACATATTCAGTAATCAGTGGGGAGTGTTGTATGAGGAAGTGATGAGTTAGATTGGCGTTAATCCGCAGGAGCGGTCAATTGGATAAAAAAGGAATAGTTATGAAAGATTTTGAGAGTGTAATTAGCGTTGCGCAAAGCGTTGAGTTGATAAAAGCCCGCGTTAACAAGCGTAAGCCGCTGGCGTCCGTTGGCCCTCGTCCGCGTGCGTTGGCCGTACAGCACGATGACAGCCCGACAAAGAAACTCGATGCGGTGATGCTGGGCGATGCGCTAGTTGGTTATGGTAAGGGTATGTCGCTTAGCAATATGGCAATGATGGAAAACTTGATGACAATGGCCATTATGGAGGCTACTTACGAGGTGCCCAAGGGGAAGAATACTCAGCCATGGTATGAGGAATTTGTCCGATGCTTAATGGATCTTGGATGTTTCATTGCCGAGGATGGTTACACTCGGTACTCCGAGAGTTCTTTGCGCGTCAATATGGACTATGTGATTAAAGATATCGTTAAAGGAATATTGGACGGTGTGAAGGCCAGTGTGCCAGCTGCGGCTGTGCTCGGTGGAGTAATAGAATCCACAATTGGTGGCTTGAGGGATGATGAGAAAACCTTGAATCTTTTCAATCGCGAGGTAAAAATACCCGAAGGTGCACGACTGTCTGTCATTCCATGCGAGCAGTTGGAGAACGGTGTTCTAATCGCCTCGACTGCGTCAATAAAACAGGCAGGGTCTTCGCACAACGGCGGGGTTCTCTTTGTAAACTGGCAGTCTTCTGCATTGGAAATTTTTCGAGGCAAGTCGTTCGTCACCTTTAATCCTGCTCGTTATGAAGAGTTTCGAAGTGACATTGAACAATATCTTGGCGAGCATCGGAAGGAAGTTCTGAAGCAAAGGTTTAGTCGTCGTAGGTCTTAAAATTGCTGAAAGAGAAAAGCGCTGGCTTTTTTGGGGAGAGTTGAATAATGGAATATTCAGTTTATATAAGTACATGCAGTATTTTATTACTGTCCCGATCATTGTCAGAGTCTTTACGGCAGAGCGTGCAGGATTCGACTCTTTTTTCCCAGCTTTGCGCAGACGAGGACTTTTTCGACAACTCGGTGACTGTGGAGTGGCACGAAGTTTTCAAGGAGTCTTTGGAGTCTTGTGGCTGGAGTTTGTACGAACAACAGGAAATGTCGTTACCTGCTGACGGCGAGCGATTCACGCTGACAAATATTCTGTTCGGCGTTTTTGGGGATCACCTTTCAGGTGCGCAGAAAAGTTGTCTGGATGTCGCTTCCAAGCTACTTGCTGCGTTGCCAGAAAGTACACCACTTGCCAGGATATTCCGTGAGCATACGGTGATGAAAGGGCAAACTCCTATCAAGATGCAATTAGGCATCGTTGACAAAGAGGGACTTCTTAAAGTTACTACGGTGCTTTTCGAGACCGTTGAGGACGTGGGGGCGAACCTCATTGATCATGTTTTCGATCCAACCCAAGTGCAGGGGGGCGTGAAAACCGGTTTTGTTATAGCTCGATTTAACATCAAGAGCTATGAGGAGAATGCAGAGAACGTTGTGCAGTGGCTCGGTTCGCAACGGCAATCCCACTCCGGCCGTCTCGATCAGCCGTAAGGATGACGACCTCATTCGGGGGCGTCTCCCTTTACTACCCAGTATCCCGAAGATGTTTCATATACGGGATACTGGGTCATTGATCGTTTGGAAGAGGCGAGTGGGTGTGGCTTAGGGCGCCAGATACCCCTTCACTCCGGTGAAAATAATCTGCGCCGCCAACGCACACACAAACAGTCCCATCAACCGGCTGACGATCTGCAAGCCCTGGTCACCGAGAATGCGCTCGATGCGGTTGGACAGATAAAGGACCACGCCGACGGTGAAACTGGCTAGGGCAATACTGAGAATGGCCGTGAGTTTGTCGTCCCAATGAGGCTGACTCACGCCCATCACCAGTAGCGCACCGATGGTGCCGGGGCCGACCGTCAGGGGAATCGTCAGCGGGACGATGGTCACGTCCTGCTGCACATTGTCTGTCTGCACCGCCGACTTGCCTTGGGCCATGCCCAGCGCCGAGATGAACAACACACTGCCGGCACCGATGCGGAACGCGTCCACGGTGATGCCGAAAACACTGAATATCACCCGCCCGAACAGGTACAGCAAGACGCTGGAGACCAGCGTGGCTGTCGCCACTTTCCAGGCCAGCCGACGTTGTTCCTTGCGCGAATAACCACGGGTCAGACTGATGAAGCAGGACAACACGAAGAACGGGCTGTAAAGCACCAGCATCTTCAGGTAAACGCTGAACAACACATGGAGCATGGTGCAAGCTCACTGGCGAGGGAAGTCGAGGGGAGTCTATCAGGCGCTGCGGGGTCTGTCGGCTCAGGACGTTTGAGTCGCTGCCCGGATCTGCTGATCACGCTGGGCCACCCAATGCTCGATCAGGTCGCGCAGTTGCGACAGCTCGACCGGTTTGGCCATGTGCCCGTCCATGCCTGCCTGGCGCGCACGTTCTTTGTGCTCGGCGAGAATGTGTGCGGTCAGCGCCACCACCGGCGTGCGAATCCGCTGATTACCGACTTCCCAGGCCCGCAATTGCTGAGTCGCGGAAAAGCCGTCGAGGATCGGCATTTCGCAGTCCATCAGGACCAGGTCATAGCGCTGGGCTTTCATCGCCTGCAAGGCTTCTTCGCCATTGCTGGCAGTGTCCGGTTGCAGGTTGAGCTTACCCAGCATGCCGCGAATCACCTTGGTCGAAATGCTGTTGTCTTCGGCCACCAGGATGCGGAAATCGCTTGGCACTTTCACCGGTAAAGTGGGGCCGATGGTCAGGTGCTGCGAGATGGAAAGGCCCTTGTTTCGTTGGTTCAGCTCATCGGCCAACGTCGTCTTGAGGGTGTAGCCGGCCACCGGTTTGGCGAGGATGCGTTTGATCCCGGAGTTGCGCGCGATGATCTTGCTGGGCGCATTGCTGATGCCGGTGAGCATGATCAGCAGGATGTCGTGGTTCAGGCTCGGGTCTTCCTTGATCTTGGCGGCCAATTGCATGCCGGTCATGCCGGGCATGTTCTGGTCCAGCAGGACCACGTCGAAATAATCACGCAAGTGGGCTTTGGTGCGCAGCAGCGCCAGCGCTTCCTTGCCGGACGGTACGGCGCTCACATTCAGCCCCCAGGCGCTGCATTGTTGCACCAGCACTTTGCGGCAGGTGTCGTTGTCGTCCACCACCAACACCCGTGCACCCTGCAGTGGACCATCGAGGTCGGACGTCGGGTGTTCGAGGCGGTCAGGGTCCAGCGGCAGGGTCAGCCACAAGGTGCTGCCCTGGTTGGCGCCGCTCTTGATGCCGAACTCTCCTTGCATCAAGCGAATCAGCTGACGGGCGATCACCAGCCCCAGATTGCCTCCCAGGCGGGAGGCCGAGAGGAAGTGCTTGCTGTGCAGTTCGGCGTGCATCAATGCGTCGCGCTCTTCGGCGTTCATCGGCTCACCGCTGTCCTGCACGGCAATGCGCAAGCGCGGTTTGGCACTGCGCTCATCGAGCGCGACGACGATCAGGATCTCGCCCTCGTCGGTTTTCTTCAGGGCGTTTTCCAGCAGGCTCAGCAGAGTCTGGCGCAGGCGTGTCGGATCACCGCTGATGACGCGCGGTACCTGCGGCTGGATAAAGCTGATCAACTCGACATTCTGCTGTTCGGCTTTGGCGCGGAAGATACTCAGGCAGTCTTCGATCAGCGCGTTGAGATCGAACTGCACATCGTCCAGTTCGATCTGCCCGGATTCGAGCTTGGAGATGTCGAGAATCTCGTTGATCAGTGTCAGCAGTTCGTTGCCGGCACTGTGGATGGTCTGCACATAGTCGCGCTGCTTGACCGAGAGCGGCGTGCCCAGCAGCAGCTCGGTCATGCCCAGCACGCCATTCATGGGGGTGCGAATTTCGTGGCTGATTTTTGCCAGGAATTCGGCCTTGGCGTTGATCTCGGCATTGCTGGCGGCCAGGTCGCGGCTGACGCTGAAACGGTCTTCGGTGATGCTGCGCTGACGTTCACTCAAGGCAATGCTCATCAACAGGCCACTGATGCAGATGACCACCAGCAAAGTGATGATCAGACCTTGAGGCTCCACCAGAGTCAGCCCCAGCAGAGCGGGCAGGATAATCAGCGTACCGGCGTTGAACACCACCATTGCCGCCACGAAAAGACGTGCCGGACGATAGCCTTTTTGCCAATGGTAGGCGCTGACGAACAACATGGTCAGGCCCGCGAGGGCGACTAGCGCGTATGTGATGATGTTTAGCGGCAGCGTATTGACGAACAACAGCAGCAAGCCGCAGACACTGATGAACAGGATGTCGCCCAGCAGCAGCTTGTTCAGCGGGTGCGGGCCAAGCGGGGCAAAGAAGCGATAAGCGAACATAAGACCGCAGGGCGCTGTCAGCAGCAGCGCGAGGTAAGCCCCCGGCGTCTGGACCGCATGCCAGTCCGGCAACCAGGGTCCGGCTACATTCAGCAACAGGACCAGGCTGAGCATCAACAGCCCTTCGCAGCCAGCCAGCCAGAGACTGCTGCGCGAGCGGGTGTAGGCATAACGAATGACGTTGTGCAGGATCAGCATCGCGATACAGCCAAGCAACAGACCGTAGATCAGCGTCTGATTCTGATTGGCTGCGGTCAAGACCGCCGACTGCAGGGTGATGTGCGGCCGCAACTGATGGTCGGAGACCAGTCGCAGGTAAACGTCGAGGCTTTTTTCGCTTTGCGGCAGCGGCAACATGAAGTCACTGCTGGGCAATGGCCTTTCAGCCTGGGGCTGTCCGGTACCGGTGTTCAATTGCTCGATCAGCGTGTCGCCGTCCAGCACATAGAGATTGAGGTGCGACAGGTCGGGAGCGAACACCCGCAGCAACTGTTCGTGCTTGCCGGGCGCGAGTCGAAAACGCAGCCATAAAGCGCCATCGGGCTCGGCGGCGGTGAGGCGGTCGAGTTCAATGGGGCTGAATTGATTGGTGTAGCGAGCGGAACGGATGTCGCTGAGCTGCAGGTCGCCCTGTTCGTCGAGCAATACCGCCCAGCCACTGCCTTGCGCGGCTTGGGCCGGGAGCATGCAGAGCAAGGTCAGCAGAGTGACGGTGAAACCTATGGCAATCCTGAGCCAGCGCACGGCGAAATCCCTTCGTAGGTTGATGCCAGAGTATAACTATGCGCGGCGCCGGAATAGCCCGGCAAGTGCCCGAAGCCCTTGCCTGGCCGAATGGCGCTCTTATTCCTGATTTTCGCCACGTTCGCGGGCAATGGCGCGGTAGCCAATGTCGTTGCGATAGAAGCAGCCTTCCCAGTCAATCCTTGCCGCCAGCTTGTAAGCTTGCTGCTGAGCGGCATCGACGCTGGCACCCATTGCAGTGGCGCAGAGTACCCGACCACCGGCCGTTACCACTTGACCATCCTTGAGCGCAGTACCGGCGTGAAAGACTTTGCCTTCCAGTGCTGCGGCTGCGTCGAGGCCGTTGATGGCAACGCCTTTAGCGTAGTCACCCGGATAACCGCCTGCGGCCAGCACGATGCCGACGCTCGGACGCGGATCCCATTGTGCTTCGACCTTGTCCAGCGCTTGCGCCAGAGCAGCCTCGACCAGCAACACCAGGCTCGACTGCAAACGCAGCATCACCGGTTGGGTCTCAGGGTCGCCGAAACGGCAGTTGAATTCGATGACTTTTGGGTTACCAGCCTTGTCGATCATCAAACCGGCGTACAGGAAGCCAGTGTAGACGTTGCCTTCCTCGGCCATGCCGCGCACGGTCGGCCAGATCACCAGGTCCATGACCCGCTGATGGACTTCGGCGGTGACGACCGGGGCCGGGGAGTAGGCACCCATGCCGCCAGTGTTCGGACCTGTGTCGCCGTCGCCGACGCGTTTGTGGTCCTGGCTGGTGGCCATCGGCAATACGTTCTTGCCGTCGACCATGACAATGAAGCTGGCCTCTTCGCCGTCCAGGAACTCCTCGATCACTACGCGTGAACCGGCGTCGCCAAAGGCGTTGCCCGCAAGCATGTCGCGCACGGCGTCTTCGGCTTCGGCCAGGGTCATGGCAACAATCACGCCTTTGCCGGCAGCCAGGCCATCGGCCTTGATCACGATCGGCGCACCTTTTTCACGCAGATAAGCCAGGGCTGGCTCGATCTCGGTGAAGTTCTGGTAGTCGGCCGTCGGGATCTTGTGACGCGCCAGGAAATCCTTGGTGAAGGCTTTCGAACCTTCCAGCTGGGCAGCACCAGCGGTCGGACCAAAGCAGTCCAGGCCACGGGAGCGGAACAGATCGACGACGCCGGCGACCAGCGGCACTTCCGGGCCGACGATGGTCAGGGAAACGTTTTTCTCCGCAAAGTCGGCCAGCTGTTCAAGGGCCAGCACGTCGATAGCAACGTTCTCGCACTTGGCTTCAATGGCGGTGCCGGCGTTGCCCGGAGCCACGAACACTTTCTGCACGCGCGGATCCTGAGCCACTTTCCAGGCCAGGGCGTGTTCACGGCCACCGCTGCCAATGATCAAAACATTCATTTCAAAAACCTCGGATGACGCTAATTCTGTGGAGCAGCCTGCGCTGCCTGGCTGACGGTGTGTGGCATCAGCCATACACCGAACCTGTAGGAGCGAGGCTTGCCCGCGAAGGGATCACCTCGGTATTGCAGTTGCTCCGCGGCGTCCCCTTCGCGGGCAAGTCGGATCGCCGCACCGCTCGCTCCTACAGGGAGCGTGGTGCTTTTAATGACGGAAGTGGCGCATGCCCGTGAATACCATCGCGATGCCGGCTTCGTCGGCAGCTGCAATCACTTCGTTATCACGCATCGAGCCGCCTGGCTGGATCACCGCAGTGATACCGACCTTGGCCGCGTTGTCGATGCCGTCGCGGAACGGGAAGAATGCATCCGATGCCATGACTGCACCTTGCACCTGCAAGCCAGCGTGCTCAGCCTTGATCGCCGCAATACGAGCGGAGTTCACGCGGCTCATCTGGCCAGCGCCGACACCGATGGTCTGGCGATTCTTGGCGTAGACAATGGCGTTGGACTTAACGTACTTGGCGACTTTCCAGGCGAAGATCAGGTCGTGGATCTCTTGCTCGGTCGGCGCGCGTTTGGTCACGACTTTCAGGTCGTCGGCGCCGATCATGCCGATGTCGCGGCTCTGCACCAGCAGGCCACCATTGACGCGCTTGTAGTCCCAGGCAGCGGCGCGATCAGCCGACCACTCGCCGCAGGCCAGCAGGCGTACGTTGGCTTTTGCAGCCACAATGGCGCGGGCTTCTTCGCTGACGCTTGGGGCAATGATCACTTCGACGAACTGACGCTCGACGATGGCCTTGGCCGTTTCAGCATCCAGCTCGCGGTTGAAGGCGATGATGCCGCCGAAGGCGGATTCGGTGTCGGTGGCGTAGGCCAGTTCGTAGGCCTGACGGATACCGCCTTCGGCGTCAAGGCTGACGGCAACGCCGCACGGGTTGGCGTGCTTGACGATCACACAGGCCGGTTTGACGAAGCTCTTCACGCATTCCAGCGCAGCGTCAGTGTCGGCCACGTTGTTGTACGACAGCTCTTTGCCTTGCAGTTGGGTCGCGGTGGCGATACCGACTTCCGCAGGCTTGGTTTCAACGTAGAACGCCGCGCTCTGGTGCGGGTTCTCGCCGTAGCGCATTTCCTGAGCCTTGACGAACTGGCTGTTGAAGGTGCGCGGGAATTCGCTGCGACCTTCGGTAGTGAGGGTGTCAGCCGCCTGGTTCACGGTGCCCATGTAGTTGGCGATCATGCCGTCATAGGCGGCGGTGTGTTCGAAGGCCTTGAGCATCAGGTCGAAACGCTGCGCGTAGGTCAGGCCGCCGGCCTTGAGGCTTTCGAGGACGTTGCCGTAGTCGCTGGCATTGACCACGATGGCCACGTCTTTATGGTTTTTTGCAGCCGAACGGACCATGGTCGGGCCGCCGATATCGATGTTTTCGATCGCGGTCGGCAGGTCGCAGCCTGGCTTGTTGATGGTGGCTTCGAACGGGTACAGGTTGACCGCAACCAGGTCGATCGGCTTGATGCCGTGTTCGTTCATGATGGCGTCGTCGATACCGCGACGACCGAGGATCCCGCCGTGGATTTTCGGGTGCAGGGTTTTCACCCGACCGTCCATCATTTCCGCAAAACCGGTGTAATCCGCGACTTCCACTGCGGCAACGCCGTTGTCGCGCAGCAGCTTGAACGTTCCGCCAGTGGAGAGGATCTCGACGCCCAGGGCTTCAAGCTCTTTGGCGAATTCGAGGATCCCGGTCTTGTCGGAAACGCTGATCAAGGCGCGGCGGATCGGCAGGCGGGTAGTCTGGTCGGTCATTTCAATTTCCATCAAAAGCAAAGGAGTCAGCAAAAAAGGCGACCGTTTTTATGCGGGCGCCTTTCTGGTTTGATTGAATGCTTACAGCAGATCGTACTGCTTGAGTTTCTTGCGCAGCGTGCCTCGGTTCAGTCCGAGCAGCTCACTGGCCTTGGTCTGGTTGCCCTTGACGTAGTTCATCACGCACTCGAGCAGGGGGGCCTCGACTTCGGAGAGCACCAGGTTGTACACATCCGTGACGGCAGCGCCTTCAAGGTGGGCGAAATAATTGTGCAGCGCTTTCTCGACACTCCCGCGAAGGGTCTGACCTTCTTCGCTCGGCGTATTGAGGTGCTGTTTCAAATTCACGTTGTCGCTCACGGGTGTTGTTCCACTCACTAAAGTCTCGGTCATCATCGTCATGCGGCCACCTCGTCTCCGTCCCCTGCCAGGCTCTTGTTACGTTCGGCGAAGAAGCCCTGAACGTTGGCGCATTGTGCTTCCGTATCTTCCAAACGATTGAAGTGGGCGCGAAACTCCCTGGCGCCCGGCAAGGTTGCGAGATACCAGCCCACATGCTTTCGAGCAATGCGTACGCCCATGACGTCTCCATAGAAGACATGCAGCGCAGTCAGATGCTCTAGCAGAATGCGTTCCACCTCGATCAGTTCCAATGGCGGGAGTTTCTCGCCGGTGCGCAGAAAATGATCGATCTCACGAAAAATCCATGGCCGCCCCTGGGCGGCCCGGCCTACCAGCAGGCCATCGGCACCGGTCGCATCAAGCACGTACCGGGCCTTTTCTGGCGAATCGATATCGCCATTGGCAAAGACCGGAATCGACACGGCCTGCTTGATCGCGGCAATGGTGTCGTACTCGGCTTCGCCGGTGTACAGATCGGCACGGGTACGGCCATGAACCGCCAACGCCGTAATGCCTGCCTGCTCGGCGATCTTCGCCACCGTCAGGCCGTTCTTGTTATCCCGGTCCCAGCCGGTGCGGATCTTCAGGGTGACCGGCACATCAACCGCAGCCACTACGGCCTGCAGGATCTCGGTGACCAATGCTTCATCCTTCAACAGCGCGGACCCGGCGGCCTTGTTGCAGACCTTCTTCGCCGGACAACCCATGTTGATATCAATAATCTGTGCGCCCAGTTCGACGTTGGCCCGGGCCGCATCCGCCAGCATCTGTGCATCGCCACCGGCGATCTGTACCGAGCGGGGCTCGGGATCGCCTGCGTGGATCATGCGCATCCGCGATTTGCGGGTGTTCCACAAGCTCATGTCGCTGGTGACCATTTCCGAGACTACAAGCCCTGCACCCAGTCGCTTGCACAGCTGACGAAAGGGCTGGTCGGTGACCCCCGCCATCGGGGCGAGAATCAAGCCGTTGTGCAATGTATATGGACCGATGCGTACCGCCGACATAGGACTTCCCTGTTGTGGGGCCGGATCATGAGAGTTCGAAAAAGGGTTGGCATGATACCCGCTCTCGATGACTGGATAAAGGCTGAATTGAACAAAATCTGAACAGTAATTTTGTTATCGCCAGCGGTTTAGTACCAGCGGTCAAAGTCAGAAATATGCCGTCAAAGCCGTAACACTGAACCGTTTCACTCGGGCGAATGAAAACTCAGGCTGTAATTCACCGCTTTTGAGCCTGGATCGAGGATATCCAGTGCGATGTGGATCGGCGTTTGCGGAGGCATTTCCACCCTCCCTTCGAGATCGCCGTTGAGGTACTCGCCGGGTTTGAAGCGACGGCTGGCGATCAGGTGACCGTTGAGGTCGGCGAAACGCAGCTCCAGCAGCGGGAAAGGCTGGGAGAAGGGCGCGCGGTTGTAGATGATCGCGTCGACCACCAGTGCACCGCTGAAGTCCGGGTGGCTGCGGACCACCAGGTTGCTGCTTTTGATTTTGGCGATATCGACTTTGGACGGCACCGTGCAGCCGATCTGGGGGCACAGTTGCTGGAACCACGGGCGGTACTGATCCTGGCGCGCCAGTTCGTCGAAATGGTAAGCGATGTACTGGCCGGCGAGCGCCGCCGCGCCGAGCAGGATCAGTAGGAGCCAGAAAAGCCGGCGACCCCAGGGTGAGCGGCGTTTTTGCCAGTCCAGTTGCAGTGGGTCATCCGTCAGGTCGTGCAGGGCTTCAGCGCGGACAGCCGGCCCACGCTTTTTGCGCAGGGGCTCGATCGAGGGCAGATCGTCGTCGATCTCATCGGTCGCCGACAGTCGTTCGTGATGCATCGGCGCGTCGAGCGGATCGTGCAGGCGCAGCTGGGGGGGCTGATGTTCGTCGTCCAGTTCCACCGGTTCCAGGGACAGCGAAGGTTCGGTGCGCGAGTGTTTGCTCGGCTCGAGTTCCAGCTCCGGCAAGTCGGCTTCAGCGGTCTGCGCACGATCGGCGGCCGATTCGCTGAATAGGCTGTCGGGCCAAGGCGCTTCTTCGTGCTCGACGGTATCGCGGCTAGCGCTCAGGTTGTCTTCGCGGGGCCGGCCGAATTCCGTGGTTGGCTGGATCTCCCGTTGTTCGAGGCGAGCGAGCTCTTCGTCCAGATCCAGGCTGTCCAGATCCAGCTCGGCGGCGGTCCATTGCTTTTGGCTGATGGCCCGCGGCTCCGGTGGTTCGACGATGGCCGGGGCAACCGGCGGGATCGCGTCCTTGCCGGCCCGTTGCTCAAGCAGCTGCTTGGCGGCATTGAACACCTGCAAACACGAGCCGCAACGAACCACTCCACGGGCCACGCTCAACTGAGTATGGCTGACGCGGAAGCTGGTTTGGCAATGCGGGCACTGGGTGACGAAGCTGTCGGTCATGCGGCGATCCGGTTTATGCAGACGCTCATTCTAGCGCCGACGGCCAGTGATGCGCACCCAGCCATCGCGATTGGCGATTGGGTCCAGATCGAAGTCCTGAGCGTAGGCTTTGGCGACGTCTTCACCTTGTTCGGCGAGGATGCCCGACAGCGCCAGGCGGCCACCCGGCTTGACCAGGCTGGACAATTGCGGAGCCAGGGAAACCAGCGGGCCGGCAAGGATGTTGGCCACCAGCACGTCGGCCTGAACCTGCGGCAGATCTTCCGGCAGGTACAGTGGGAAGAGTGCTTCGGCAATGTTGTTGCGCCCAGCGTTATCGCGGGAGGCTTCCAGGGCCTGGACGTCGATGTCGGTGCCGACGGCTTCCTTGGCGCCCAGCAGCAGGGCGGCGATGGCCAGAATTCCCGAGCCGCAGCCGAAGTCCAACACGTTGCAGTCTTTCAGGTCCTGACCGTCGAGCCATTCCAGGCACAGCGCGGTGGTTGGGTGGGTGCCGGTGCCGAACGCCAGGCCGGGATCCAGCAGCAGGTTGACGGCGTCAGGCTCGGGTGCGGCGTGCCAGCTTGGGACGATCCACAGGCGCTGACCGAAACGCATTGGCTGGAAACCGTCCATCCAGCTGCGTTCCCAGTCCTGGTCTTCGATCACTTCGCTATGATGCTCGGGCAGCGGGCTGCCAGTCAGCAACTCAAGGTGGGCCAGTACGCTGGCGGCTTCGGTGCCACCTTCGAACAGGGCCAGCAGGTGCGTGTGGGACCACAGCGGCGTGGTGTTCAGCTCCGGCTCGAAGATCGGTTGATCTTCGGCGTCCATGAAGGTCACCGAGACGGCGCCCACTTCAAGGAAAGCGTCTTCGTAGGTTTCGGCTTGTTCTGGGCTGATGGCGAGACGGACTTGCAGCCAAGGCATGGCGGGCACCTTTGAAAAATGTTGATTGCAGCCTAGCGGGCTGCGCGAAGCGCGCAAGTTTACGCGAGCGCGCGACAGAAGACGACAAGACCGACACGAGCTCTTCGTAGGAGCGAGGCTTGCCCGCGAAGAACGATGACATGGTAAGTCTGAAACACCGCGGCGTTTGGTTCGCGGGCAAGCCTCGCTCCTACAGAGGGAGATATGAAACCTTCAGAAACAACAAAGCCGCTTGAAAGCGGCTTTGTTGGTTTGGTTCACATCTTAATGCTGGCCAGCCAGCTTGTGTTCCAGGTAGTGGATGTTGACTCCACCTTTGCAGAAGCCTTCATCGCGGACCAGGTCGCGGTGCAGCGGGATGTTGGTCTTGATCCCGTCGACAACAATTTCGTCCAGCGCATTGCGCATGCGCGCCATGGCTTCTTCACGGGTTGCGCCGTAGGTGATCAGCTTGCCGATCAACGAATCGTAGTTCGGCGGAACGGCATAGCCACTGTACAGGTGCGAATCGACGCGAACGCCGTTGCCGCCTGGCGCGTGGAAATGCTTGACCGTGCCTGGGCTTGGCATGAAGGTTTTCGGGTCTTCGGCGTTGATCCGGCATTCCAGCGAGTGACCGCGGATAACCACGTCATCCTGGGTGTACGACAGCTTGTTGCCAGCGGCGATGCTGAGCATCTCCTTGACGATGTCGATGCCGGTAACCATTTCAGAGACCGGGTGCTCAACCTGTACGCGGGTGTTCATTTCGATGAAATAGAACGCGCCGTTCTCGTACAGGAACTCGAAAGTGCCCGCGCCACGGTAGTTGATGTCGATGCACGCCTTGACGCAGCGAGCGAGGACTTCAGCGCGTGCTTTCTCGTCGATGCCCGGTGCCGGCGCTTCTTCGAGAACCTTCTGGTGACGACGCTGCAGCGAGCAATCGCGGTCGCCCAGATGGATGGCGTGGCCCTGGCCGTCGGAAAGCACCTGAACTTCCACGTGGCGTGGGTTGGTCAGGAATTTTTCCAGGTAGACCATCGAGTTGCCGAACGCTGCGCCCGCTTCGGTGCGGGTCAGTTTGGCGAAGGAGATCAGGTCTTCTTCTTTATGCACGACGCGCATGCCGCGACCACCGCCGCCGCCAGCGGCTTTGATGATCACTGGGTAACCGACTTCGCGACCGATGCGCAGCGCGGTTTCTTCGTCTTCCGGCAACGGGCCGTCGGAACCCGGAACGGTTGGAACACCGGCTGCGATCATGGCGTGCTTGGCCGATACCTTGTCGCCCATCAGGCGAATGGTGTCGGCTTTCGGGCCAATGAACGCGAAGCCGGAGTTCTCGACCTGTTCAGCGAAATCAGCGTTTTCCGCAAGGAAACCGTAGCCTGGGTGAATGGCGGTAGCGCCGGTCACTTCAGCCGCGGCGATGATCGCCGGAATGTGCAGGTAAGACTTTGCAGCCGATGCCGGACCGATGCAGACGGATTCGTCCGCCAGACCCAGGTGCATCAGTTCTTTGTCGGCCGTGGAATAAACGGCGACAGTCTTGATGCCCATCTCTTTGCAGGCACGCAGAATCCGCAGGGCG
This sequence comes from Pseudomonas sp. HLT2-19-2, assembly GCF_054898005.1. NCBI lineage: Bacteria > Pseudomonadati > Pseudomonadota > Gammaproteobacteria > Pseudomonadales > Pseudomonadaceae > Pseudomonas > Pseudomonas sp. HLT2-19-2. The sequence goes on from NZ_CM142712.1 coordinate 957,748, forward strand.
ATCTCACCGCGGTTGGCGATCAGAACTTTTTCCAACTTCGCAGTCATCAAAGTCTCTCCGCGGTTCAAACGATGGTGAACAGCGGTTGGTCGTACTCAACCGGCTGGCCGTCTTCGACGAGGATGGATTCGATCACACCGCTGGTTTCAGCTTCGATGTGGTTCATCATCTTCATGGCTTCGACGATGCACAGGGTGTCGCCTTTCTTCACGGTCTGGCCGACTTCAGCGAAGGACGGCGAGCTTGGCGAAGACTTGCGATAGAACGTGCCGACCATAGGCGAACGGGCAACGTTGCCGTTCAGCACTGGCGCGGCCGGAGCAGCAGGAGCGGCAGCGGCAACCGGGGCAGCAGCAACAGGCGCCGGCGCCGGAGCGTGCATTGGCGCTGGAGCGTAGTACTGCTGAGCCGGGGTCTTGCTGTGACGGCTGATACGTACGGACTCTTCGCCTTCCTTGATCTCGAGCTCGTCGATGCCGGACTCTTCCAGCAATTCGATCAGTTTCTTAACTTTACGGATATCCATGAATCATCAACTCCCAAGGGTCGGTCAGGGGCGTTACGCTTGTTGTTCAAGCTGTTGCCTGTCTTTCAAGCTGCTCTAGGGCGGCCTCCAGGGCCAGTCGATAACCGCTGGCGCCAAGGCCGCAGATCACTCCCACCGCTACATCGGAGAAGTAAGAGTGATGGCGGAAAGGTTCGCGTTTGTGCACGTTAGACAAATGCACTTCGATGAATGGGATGCTCACCGCCAGCAGCGCGTCACGTAATGCGACACTTGTGTGCGTAAAAGCTGCTGGGTTGATCAGAATGAAGTCCACACCTTCGCTGCGGGCGGCGTGGATGCGGTCGATCAATTCGTACTCGGCGTTGCTTTGCAGGTGCAGCAAATGGTGGCCGGCTTCACGGGCGCGGCGTTCCAGGTCCTGGTTGATCTGCGCCAGTGTCGTAGCGCCGTAGGTGCCCGGTTCACGGGTGCCGAGCATGTTCAGGTTGGGTCCGTGCAGAACCAGTAGCGTCGCCATCTGCTGTTCCTTGTGATCTGTGTGCAATTGTCAGAACTCGGCGACTATGCCGCAAAGCCTTTGTGACTGTCCAGTTCTATGCAATAGCCAGCACGATGGCCGATGTTTGCGCGAAATATATGACCGGGTTGTTAAATCCGGTCATTTGCTTTCGCAACACGTTCGGCGAAGTCCCTGGCGTTTATCTCGCCGATTACTCGCACATCGGTGTGTTCAACTCCGTCCTTGCCGAAAAACATCAGCGCCGGCGGGCCGAACAGTTTGTAGCGGTCGAGCAGGGCACGTTGCTCGGCGTTGCTGGCGGTGATGTCGAAGCGGATCAGTCGATAGCCTTTGAGGCGCTCGACGACCTTGGCGTCGTTGAGCACTTCATGTTCGATGACTTTGCAACTGATGCACCAGTCGGCGTACCAGTCGAGCAGCAGTGGGGTGCCTGAAGATTTGGCTTCGGCGAGGACGCGGTCCAGTTCCGCCGGGGTGCTGATGGTTTGCCAGGCGCTGGTGTTTTGCGATTGCTCGGTACCCATGGTGATGCGCGGCTGGCCAATCGGATTGAGCGGATCGGTCTGGCCGCTGAACGCGCCGTACCAACACGCTAGCGCATAAAACAGGAGGAACATTCCCAGTAGTTGGGCCAGGCGTTTTCTCGGCGGTTTGTAGACGAGCTCCAGCGCACCCATGAACAACCCGACACCAGCGGCCAGCAAGCCGATCAACAGCAACGTGATCTGGCCCGGCAGTACTCGACTGAGCAGACCAATCGCCAGCCCCAGCAACAAAACGCCGATCGCGTTTTTCACATAAATCATCCAGGGTCCGCTTTTCGGCAGCCAGGCGGCGCCACCGGTGGCGACCAGCAACAGCGGTGCGCCCATGCCGAGACCGAGCATGAACAGTTTCAGACCGCCGCCCAATGCATCGCCGCTGGCGCTGATGTACAGCAGCGCGCCGGCCAGCGGCGCCGAGACACAGGGCGAAACCAGCAGACTGGAGACCACGCCGAGCACGGCGGCACCCCACAACGAACCGCCTTTGGTGCGACCGGCGATACGGTCCAGGCGACTGCTGATGGCATGAGGCAACTTGAGTTCGAAGACGCCGAACATTGCCAGGGCAAACAGTGCAAAAAACATCGCGAACGGCACCAGCACCCACGCCGATTGCAGCCGCGCCTGAAGGTTGAGCTGGGCGCCGAACATCCCCATCAACGCGCCGAGCAGAGCGAAGCAGGCGGCCATTGGCAGCACGTAGGCCAGGGACAGATTGAAGCCGCGCAAACCACCCACTTGACCGCGCAACACCACGCCGGACAGGATCGGCAGCATCGGCAGCACACACGGTGTGAACGTCAGGCCCAGGCCTGCGAGGAAAAACAACGCCAGTTCGCGCCAGCTCCAGGCGGGTGTCGTGCCTGCGCTGCCGTCAATACTCAGGCGTTCCGTTTCGGGTGGGTAACACAACCCTTTGTCGGCGCAACCCTGATAGGTCACGGCCAAGGTAAAGGCGCGTTGATCGGTGCGCGGCAGCTCTACATCGAGAACCCCGTGGTAGACCTCGACATCGCCAAAGTACTCATCGTGTTTCTGTTCGCCCTTGGGCAGTTGCGCGGCGCCCAGGTCAACATCGGCCGGATCTGCGCGAAACTGAAAACGATGCCGGTAGAGGTAGTAACCCTCTGTTGCGATGAAACGCAGCTTGATTGATTGCGGCGTGCTTTCGACCAGGCTCAGCTGAAAGGCTTCACGCACCGGCAGGAAGTCGGCGCTGTTGTTGATCGAGCCCAACGTCGAACTGGGCCGACTCTCCAGCAACCCGGCGGCGGTGGCCGGCAGGGCGAGCACTAAAAGCAGCAGGCAAAGCAAACGGCGCATGACAATCTCGCGTATCGAAAGTGAGGGCATCATAGCGGACAGTCGGCGGATGTGCAGGGCGGGTAGTTTTGCGGTGATTGTTCTGACGCCTTCACGCCCTGAGCCTTTCCTTCAACACGATGTTGCTGTGTCCGGCTCGCTGATCAAAGGCGATCCGACGAAGGCGATCTATCAGACGCGAAAGGCCTGAACGGCCGTGTGCAGTCGTCCACCCAACACCAGCAAATTCTCCCCTTGCACGCGCCCTTCGCCAATCCTCAGCAAGTTATCGCCACCCAATTGGTGAATCCGTTCGCTGTGATCGCGGATTTCGCTGACGGCACCGCTCTGCTGGGCGGTGACATCGGCGATGCGCACGGCGGTGTCGGAAATGGTCTGGATCGCCCCGACGATTTTATCCAGTGCGCCGTCGGCGGCCTGGGCCTGATTGGCGGTGGCTTCGGCGTGTTCAACCTGGGCGCGCATGCCTTCTACTGATTGTCGTGCGGCGGTTTGCAGTCCCGCGATCAATGTCTGGATCTCTGTGGTGGCGCCCGCGGTGCGTTGTGCCAGTGAGCGAACTTCTTCGGCCACCACCGCAAATCCACGACCCATTTCCCCGGCGCGGGCCGCTTCGATGGCGGCGTTCAGGGCCAGCAGGTTGGTCTGATCGGCAATCGAGCGGATCACCGTCAGCACGCCGCCAATGGTCGCCGACTCCTCGGCCAAGTGCTCGATCATCTGTGCATTGCCTTGCACTTCACCCACCAGCGCATGCAGGCCGGTGAGACTCAGGCCAATGACCTTCTGCCCATGCTCCACCGCCAGCCCGGCATGGCGGCTAGCGTCGGCAGCCTGGCTGGCGTCGCCGGCAACCTGTTGAATGGTCGCTTCCAGTTCGCCGAGGGAATCACGGATCAGCGCCGTGTCGCCGGCCTGATGTTCGGCGCCGCTGTGCAGGTCATTGCTCAACTCGGCCAGCGTTCGGCTGCTACCGGCGACCTGTTCGGCGTTGAGGCGAATGGTCCCCACCAAGTCGACCAGATAGGCGCGCAAGCGATTGAGCGACGCTTGAATGTCATGCAATTCGCGATTGGTCTTGCCCAATTCAATGTCCCGGCTGAAGTCGCCCTCGGCCCAGGTCGAGAGGGCTGGTGCGAGGTTGGTCAGGGTTCGGGCCAAGCGTCGTTGCAGGGTGTCGATGAGCAATGCAATCAACAGAATCAGCCCGATCATCACCCCTTGCATCAGCCGCACTTCGCCCTGAATCTGTCCGTGCTGGGCGCGAACCACCGGTTCCAGCCCGGCGATGGCCTGCTGCACGGCAGCGATTTTCAGGTGAGTGGCGGCGCTGAGGTCGGTGCGTTTCTGGATCTGGTCGCGTGTGCGTGCCAGTTCGGCCGGGTAGCGAGTGAGGAGGCTGTTCAATTCACGCTTGAGGCCGACGCCGGCATCTTCGGCGACGGCTTTTTCGGTGTTCTCCAGGCCCATCATGGCTGCGAAATCATCCGTGTTCGATTCACTTGTGCTCGTCACGCCCAGCAGCGGCAAAGTGTCCAGGCGCTCAGCCTGAGTGCGGATGTTGCTGACTTCACGCTCAACATCGACGGCCAGTTCGCTGCGGCCGCTGCTGACCAGTTTGTCCCGGGCCAGAGACAGTTTGCCCAAGTGCTGGGAGGCCGCGAGCAGCGGCGTCAGATACGCCGCGTTAGCGCTGGCGTATTGGCTGAGTTGATCGAGGCTGGCGCCGATCTCCCGTTCGGCTTGCAGCAACAGCGCTTGCGGATCACCGGCCAGTTTGCCGGCCGCCAGCAGGTCGGTTTTGCTGAACTCTTCCAGGTTCGACAGGCTAGGACGCAAAGTGTCGGCCAATGCCGGCGGCAACTCGCCGAGTTCCTTTTGCAGGCCGTCGATGGCCTGGCTGGCGCTGCTCAGGCGCAGGGCATCGCCGCTGGCGAGATAGTCCCCGATGTTACGCGCGACTTCATTCTGAAATTGCTGGGATAAGCCCAAGTAACGCTCCATCAATAAATAGGGGCGCTCCAGGGCCTTCTGCGACCACCAAAGTGTGGCGCCAAGGGCCACGCACACGGCGACTAAAAGGAGGGTATTGAGATTGGTCAGCAGCTTCAGGCGCATTGCGGGTCTACCAACGGCAGAATGGTAAGTGCCTGAAGTTATTGCGTTTCTGTTACAGCGTTATGACCGAATGGGTCGATTCCGATGAAAAAGTGGCACTTTGCTTTGACGTCCGCGCGGCCTGAACGCGGTTGCGTCCGGCGTCCTTTGCGCGGTACAGCGCTTCGTCTGCCTGGCTGGCCATCATCAGGCTGTCGGAGTCTTCACACAGTTCCACCACCCCGGCGCTGAACGTGCACCAGAGGTCCTGCGGTTGGGCCGGGTAGTGAATCTCGGCAAAGCGTCGACGGATCTCGTCGAGCACCTTGTGAGCCGATTCGAGATCGGTGTCCGGCATGACGATGGCGAATTCTTCACCGCCATATCGGCCGATGAAGTCGGTCTTGCGCAAGCGTTGCTTGAGAAACAGCGCCAGGCTCTTGATCACCCGATCGCCCATGGGGTGGCCGTGGCTGTCGTTGACCCGTTTAAAGTGATCGATGTCGAGCATCGCAAAGCTCAACGGCTTGCACTCGCGGCGGGCGCGGAAGCTGCAGTCTTCGAGCAATTGCAGGATGTGCGTGTGGTTGTACAGCCCGGTGAGGCTGTCGCGAACCATCCGCGCCTTCAGATTGCGTGCCCGTGCCGCGCGGTTGCGCACGGTCGTGATCAGGTGTCGCGGCTTGATCGGTTTGGTCAGGAAGTCGTCGCCGCCCTCGCTCATGGCGTCGAGCTGCTTGTCCAGATCATCTTCGGCGGACAGGTAAATGATCGGCACGCTGACGTAACGGTCGTTGTGACGGATCACCTTGGCCAATTCAGTGCCCGTGCAGGCCGGCATGTACATGTCGAGGATAATCAGGTCCGGCTGGAAGTCCGCGAGCTCGGCCATGGCCTGGATCGGCTCGATCAAGGTCCGCGTGACGATCCCGGCGCTGTTGAGCAGGCGCTCGGTGTGCAAGGCCTGGGCACGGGAGTCGTCGATGATCAACACTTTATAAGGTTCGTACTGCGCGACGCAGGTCAGGACTTCAATCTTCTCCAGCAGGTTCGACGCTTCGAGGGTGCCGGTCAGGAATTCCTGGCCACCGGCGCGCACGGCGGCGAGGCGGGTTGGGGTATCGGTTTCGAGCAGGCTGAAGAACAGCAGCGGCAACGGTTCATCCAGACCGACCTGGGCTTCGGCCGCCAGTTTCAGGCCGATGCCGGGGCCGCTGAAATCCACGTCCATGACGATCGCTGCAGGCAAGCGCTCGACCATTGAGGAGCGAAACGCCGAAACGCTGTCGAGGGCTTGAGCGCTGAGCCCAAAAAATTCAAGCTGCTTGGCCAGACGCTCGGCACGATCGTGATCCTGTAGCATCACGTAAATCGGCTTGCGCAGGGGCGGCAGAAAGGTTTGGTCCAGATGATCGCCATGGCGCAAGCCGGTGCGTGACAGGCGCTGCATCAAGCGATTGAGGTCAGTGATCAGCCCGCTGCTCAGGCGTCCGCGATTGGCGTCGACCGCCTCCAGCGACTGACCGATGTGGCGCGCCAGTTGGGTGTGTTCAGGTTGCTCAAAGCGCTCGGCGAAACGCAGCAGGCGCAGATTGGCCTCGCTCAGTTCCGATAAGTCGGTGGTGGACCACTCACTGCATTGCAGGCGCTGCCATATCTCAAGAATTTGACGTGCCTGATGAATTACCCGCTGGGCAAAGTGGTGCTTGAGGCGCTCACGGCTGGGGTCTTCTGGCTCGGTCATATCCTGACTACTAGTTAGGGCGCATGCTGAGATCGACTGGTGGCTCTATGCTAGCACCTCTTTTTCGATCGCATGAGTGTCGCACGTCAATAAACTGCAAAGCGACGTTATTCAGTTTATGACCGATGAGTATCGGTCGGGGGGATCACTGACCGATAGAGCCTGATGAAACGGGTGTTTCAGGACGTCTCCTGGTTATTCAAGGCAACTCCCCAAGGCTCGGCGAGCTTCGTCTGTCAGGTATTTCTGATTTTCCGCACAGATGATCCGATCGGGATTTGCGGCTGATACGGTTCAGGGATTCCCTTAGACGCCGTCCGCAAACCATGACCCAGTGTTTCAAAGAAACCCCTACGATGAGCAGCGCCTGAACCACAACAGCACGCCGGTTGCTGAGTGTGAATGTAAGGAGGTGCGGCTTTATGGCAGCAAGACGCTTGTTACCGATGTGCCGATTCTTACGTGCTCATGTCTTTGGCGTCGCTACCAGCGCGAGGCGGAAGAAATCGTCGTACCTGATGGTGTATTGATTGCCGACCCGGTGGAACGCAACCGGGCGATCAACGCCGCTTACGCTCGATTGTGGCTAGTTTCCTTCAGGCGTTGCACAGGCTATCGAGTTGACCCTAACCAGCCAAGGCCAGCGCGTCGAGGACGGACGGACCTTCGGTTTTGGCAACAACCCGTTGGCGGATTTGTCGGACATCGAGCAACGAATGTCATTCGTGCTTCAAGCGGCGGCACGCTTTGATCAGATGCTCAGCGATCACAACCGTAGTGCATTAGGCACGTCTGGTTCGGCATTCCCAAGGTCGATGCAAAATTGCGATTCGTCGACCCGCAGTTTGGGTTTACCACGCCTGCGGCGCGCTTTTTCACTGTCGACTTTGACGACAATGTCATTTTCGGCATTCGCATGTCTCCGGTCAGGAGCGGGCCAGCCCAGGCGTCACGATCGCCAAGGATTTTCCGCCTCGTTGACAGCATAACGGCCGAGCCGCTGGCGCAGCAGCGTTACATCGCAACCGTGGACGGGCAGGCGGCCCAGAGAAGAACCGACGGCGAAGGCATCGCCCATCTTTTTGCGCAGGCCGAGGTGCGGCAGATTTCAATGGAGGTCATAGGCGTATAGCGCATGTATGGACGCTTGAGTTTATCGGCAACGATTGCCGCAGGTTCGGCCGTAATTTTTTTGGATTAACCCAACGGCAGGTGCCGGCCAAAGGCACGTTGTTGTATGGTTGTGGTCGAACCGATGAACTCTAGTGATTGAAAGGATATCGCCATGCTGGACTGGAAGAATCGCGCGGGCAGCGCGCCTGAACGTGCCGCTGAACCGAAATCGGCCACCCGCAGTTACTTGGGTGGCCTACTGTTCAGCCGGGCGCTGGCCACTCTGATTGCCATTTACTTGCTGGTGGCTATTGCGCTGGGCTGGTACTGGAGCCAGGAACCTGCACTGTTCCCGGTTCAGCAGAATGCCCAGATGGCCGCCGAGAAAGAAGGCAAGCAAATGGTCATCGGCTACACCACGGTCGAAACCCTCAAGACCGTCGCCGGTACTTTGCTGACCAAACCGGGTGGCTATATTTCCAACGACCGTTTCCCGCCGGGCCTGTGGATGGACAACACGCCGAGTTGGGAATATGGCGTGCTGGTCCAGGTGCGTGACTTGACGCGTGCCTTGCGTAAAGACTTCGCCCGCTCGCAATCGCAATCTGCCGAAGACTCCGACCTGGCCAAGGCCGAGCCGCGTTTCAACTTCGACAACAAGAGCTGGGTGCTGCCATCCAGCGAGTCCGAGTACCTGGAAGGTATCAATTCCCTGAGCCGTTATCAGGCGCGCCTGTCCGATCCGTCGCAGAAAAACGCGCTGTTCTATGCCCGCGCCGACAACCTGAACAACTGGCTGGGCGATGTCGGCACCCGTCTGGGTTCGCTGTCGCAACGGCTGTCGGCCAGTGTTGGCCGGGTCAAGCTCAACACCGCGCTGAAAACTGAAGTCGTCGCTCCAGGTCAGGTGCCACAGGTTGACGAAGAGATCGTCGAAACCCCGTGGATGCAGATCGACAATGTGTTCTACGAAGCCCGCGGTCAGGCCTGGGCCTTGTCCCACCTGCTGCGCGCCATCGAAGTCGACTTCGCCGACGTGCTGGCCAAGAAGAACGCCACGGTCAGCGTGCGCCAGATCATTCGTGAGTTGGAGGCCTCGCAGGAACCGGTCTGGAGCCCGATGATCCTTAACGGCAGCGGCTTCGGGGTGCTGGCCAACCACTCGCTGGTCATGGCCAATTACATCTCCCGGGCCAACGCCGCAGTGATCGATTTGCGCCAACTGCTCAATCAGGGCTGAGTCATGGTTGATAGCTCCGTCGATAGCATGCGGGAGGCCGCCCATCGCGCGGCCTCGGATGCCGAACAGATCGCCTGGGTTGACGAGCAGGACAACCTGCTCGGCGCCCTGGTCCGCTCCGACCTGCGCGAACGCGGGCTGATCGGGCGCGGCACTTACATCATGCTGTTCAATTCCGTCGGTGAGCTCTGCGTGCATCGACGCACGCTGAGCAAAGCCATTTATCCAGGTTTCTGGGACGTGGCGGCGGGGGGCATGGTGCTTGCGACCGAAACCTACGCCGAATCGGCCGCCCGCGAGCTGGAAGAAGAGCTGGGCGTGAGCGGTGTGGAACTGACTGCCCATGATCACTTTTTCTTTGAAGACACGGGCAATCGGCTGTGGTGTTCGGCGTTTTCGGCGGTGTGGGACGGTCCGTTGATCCTGCAACCCGAAGAAGTCCTGGAAGCGCGCTTTATACCTGTCGATCAGGTCCTGCTGGAAATCACGCAGAAGCCTTATTGCCCGGACTCTCTGGCCGCGTTGAAGCGCTATCTCCGGGCCCGTGGGTCGGACGTTGCATAAGAGGCATAAATTGGTGCCGATTGGCTCTTAGCAAGTCGGCTTTTTGCCGTTACACTGCGCGACCTTTTCAAACTGAACCGGCATTGCCTGGCTCAGTAGCGCTGCCCCTGCCTGAGTGGGGCTTCGCGGTCGATGGCACCTGCCCAGGTTGCCGCGACCAGTCTTTGTCCTCCCAAGAGGATTGCCGGTGGCCAAAAAAGCCGCATCCTTCGCCGCCCTTGGTGGCCTGGTATTTTCCACCGACGCAGGTCGTCATTGCCCGGATTGCAGTAAGCCGGTGGATGCCTGCATCTGCAAACAGACCGTTATCCTGGCCGGCGACGGCATCGCTCGTGTGCGTCGCGAAAGCAAGGGGCGCGGCGGCAAGACGGTGACCACCATTACCGGCGTGCCGTTGCCCGAAGACGCGCTCAAGGACCTGGCCACCACGTTGAAGAAACGTTGCGGGACCGGCGGGGCGTTGAAAGACGCAATCATTGAAATCCAGGGCGATCATGTCGAGCTACTCTTGGCCGAACTGATCAAACTCGGTTTCAAAGCGAAGAAGTCCGGTGGCTAGCAGCCTCTGTGAAAACCACCCTCGGCTTGATCCAGTCCTGACAGCAGGTCTGACGTCGTCTACATGGTTTTCACAGAGCCTGTTCTGACCGGTTTCTAAACTCACTGCGGTCAGCGAGGTCTATCCCTCGTTGACGAACCGTCATTTTCATTCTTTAGACTGCGCCGGCCTGAACCCAGGCGACGCTCTATGACTTCTTTATAGGGGACTTTAATGTCCGTACGACGCACACGCAAAGACGATGGCAGCCAATGGACAGTTGCGGACAGCCGCAGTGTTTACGGGATTCGCCATTGGGGGGCCGGGTATTTCGCGATCAATGACGCCGGTCGCGTCGAAGTTCGTCCGAACGGTCCGACCAGTTCGCCTATCGACCTGTTCGAGCAAGTTGACCAGCTGCGCCAAAGCGGCCTGTCCTTGCCGTTGCTGGTGCGTTTCCCTGACATTCTGCAAGACCGCGTGCGCCAGCTGACCGGCGCGTTCGATGCCAACATCGAGCGTCTGGATTACCAGAGCAAATACACCGCGCTGTACCCGATCAAGGTGAACCAGCAAGAAGCGGTGATCGAGAACATCATCGCGACCCAAGACGTGTCCATCGGCCTGGAAGCTGGTTCCAAGCCTGAGCTGCTGGCCGTGCTGGCGCTGGCGCCGAAGGGTGGCACCATCGTCTGCAACGGTTACAAGGACCGCGAGTTCATTCGTCTGGCGCTGATGGGCCAGAAGCTTGGCCACAACGTGTTCATCGTGATCGAGAAAGAATCCGAAGTCGCGCTGGTGATCGAAGAAGCCGCCTCGCTCAAGGTCAAGCCTCAGGTTGGCCTGCGCGTGCGTCTGTCGTCCCTGGCGTCGTCCAAATGGGCAGATACCGGTGGCGAGAAATCCAAGTTCGGTCTGTCGGCGGCGCAACTGCTGTCGGTGGTCGAGCGTTTCCGCGCGGCTGGCCTGGATCAGGGCATTCGCCTGCTGCACTTCCACATGGGCTCGCAGATCGCCAACCTGGCGGACTACCAACACGGCTTCAAGGAAGCGATTCGCTACTACGGCGAACTGCGCAACCTCGGCTTGCCGGTTGACCACATCGACGTCGGCGGCGGTCTGGGCGTGGACTACGACGGTACGCACTCGCGCAACGCCAGCTCGATCAACTACGACATGGACGATTACGCTGGTGTCGTGGTCGGGATGCTCAAGGAGTTCTGCGATGCGCAGAGCCTGCCGCACCCGAACATCTTCTCCGAGAGCGGCCGTTCCCTGACCGCTCACCACGCCATATTGGTGGTGCAGGTGACCGACGTCGAGAAGCACAACGACGACGTGCCCCATATCGAGAACAAGGATGCGCTGCCGGAAACCGTGCAGTGGTTGGTTGACCTGCTGGGCCCGACCGACATCGAGATGGTCACCGAGACGTACTGGCGCGCCACTCACTACATGAGCGATATCGCGACCCAATACGCCGATGGCAAGCTGACCCTGGCGGAAAAAGCCCTGGCCGAGCAATGCTACTTCGCCGTATGCCGTCGCCTGCACAACTCGTTGAAGGCCCGTCAGCGTTCCCACCGTCAGGTGCTCGACGAACTCAACGACAAGCTGGCAGACAAGTACATCTGCAACTTCTCGGTATTCCAGAGCCTGCCGGACACCTGGGCCATTGGTCAGGTGCTGCCGATCCTGCCGCTGCACCGTCTCGACGAAGAGCCGCTGCGCCGTGCCGTGCTGCAAGATTTGACCTGCGACTCCGACGGCAAGATCAAGCAATACGTCGACGAGCAGAGCATCGAAACCAGCCTGCCGGTTCACGGTTTGAACGAAGGCGAAGACTACCTGCTGGGCATCTTCCTGGTCGGCGCCTACCAGGAAATCCTCGGCGACATGCACAACCTGTTCGGCGATACCGATTCGGTGAACATTTACCAGAATGCCGACGGCAGCGTGTACCACGCGGGTATCGAAACCCACGACACCATCGAAGACATGCTGCGTTACGTGCACTTGTCGCCGGAAGAACTGATGACCCACTACCGCGACAAGTGCGCCAGTGCGCGCATCACTGCTGCCGAGCGCACCCAGTTCCTCGACGCTTTGCGTCTGGGCCTGACCCGCTCGTCTTACCTGTCTTCTTGAGGTAAGACACCGCTCTCATCAGGTTGTCTGAAAACGTACCGTTAATAGCGGAAATTTCAGATGACCTGGTGGGAAGCCTCTCTGCTTTCAAGCGAAATGGCCCACATTCCTAGCCGTCCAAGCGATGTGGTCTTCTTTTCGCGTAGGTCATTTCCTAAGTTGTACTTCGGCACTCTACTCGGCCAACTCTCTCGGAGAGAATCCCCGGCCGCCCCTCCTGTAGAGAATCGCCGATGTTCGATCCAGTCAACGAGCCGTCATTTCGTCTGGATGTAGCGGGTCTGCCCGACCCCTTTGAGGTCTTGGCGTTTACCGGTCGAGAAGCCATCAGCGAGCCTTTTGTGTTCGACGTGGATCTGCTCATCGATGACCTGACACTCGACCTTGCAAGCCTGCTGTACCGTCCGGCCTTTTTGCACGTCGGGCCTGCGGGAAACGGCTTCCACGGACAATTGCATGAACTCGTCCAGCACGACCATCACCCGGCTGTCAGGCTTTGCCGCATACGTCTGAGGCCGAAGCTGGCTTGCCTTTCCCTGCGCTACAGTCAGCGAATCTTCAGCGCGCGCTCGGTACCGCAAATCCTTGATCAGGTGCTCAAGGAGCACGGCATTGCCGGCAAGGATCGGCGTTTCGAGCTGAGTGGCGATTACCCGGCCCGTGATTTTTGTACGCAGTACCGGGAATCGGACCTGCAATTTCTCCAGCGCTTGTGTGCCCAGGAACAGCTTCATTACCACTTCGAACACCTTGTGGACGCGAGCTGCGTGGTTTTCGGTGAGGGTCAGGGGCATTTTCGCCTCGGTGAAAATGCACGTTTCCAGGTCGAGAGCGAGCAACCGGCAGTGCGCCAATTCGAGCTTCAGGGAGGACGACGAACCCCGCAAAGTGCCGAAGGTCGTTCGGACTTGACGTCGCTGCGCAGTGGTCAGCTGATGCCGCTCTCCGACCATCCGATCGCCGACTGGAATCATCTCTGGCTGCTGACCCATGTCGAGCATCAGGGGCGCCAGGATCCAACGGCTCCCTACAGCAACCAGATCCGCGCGGTTCACTGGGAGGTGCCTTTTGTGTCGCCTCACTCTGCAGTGAAACCAACGATGCACAGCCTGCAACGGGCTTGGGTGGTCGACATCGATGAATCGCGGCCCGATCCGTCCAGACCGGTTGCCGTGCAATTTGACTGGCTCTATCAGGGCGAGGGTGCGGCGCCCAGTCACTGTTGGCTGCCGTTGGCCGCTGAACTGGGGGGCGCGGCAGTCACGCAGTTGAGTGAGGGGGCTGAGGTCGTGGTGAGCTTTATCGAGGGTGATCCGGATCAGCCGTTGATCACCGGGTTTATTCACCTGCCTACGCTTGTTCAAGAGGCTGAAACCCCCGTCACGACCAATGATTGCCCGCCCATTGAAGGCCTGCAGGGATGGCTGCAGTCGGGCGAACCCTTGATGTTGCTGTGCCTGCTGCCCGGTGGCGGCAGTTTCAGCCATTGCACGCAAACCCTTTGCACCTGCCGGGCAGCGATGCGGTTTGGCCAGAGCGGTGCGGCATGATCGCCGCGACCCCGCAATGGTTGTTGCTGGATGTACCGGGTGCGCCACAGGCTCGGGCGGCGCTGCAACAGAAGTTTGCGCATGCCCGGTGGTTCTGGTTGTTCGAAGGCACTGAGTGGCATGCATTGCGTGAAGTCGGACCGGCCCTGATCGACCTTCGGACATGCCCTGCGCTGGCCGGGTTGTGCCAAAGCGAAGCGTTACTCTGGCGAGGCTTGCTGGTCGCCAGTGAGACGTCGTCGTCGCAGTTGCTGGCGCATTTGCGCCGGATGCTCACGGTCACTTTCGACTCGCATCACCGGGCCTTGTTGAGTTACTACAATCCACATACCGCCAGTTACTTTTTTGATGCCTGCGATGCGCTGGAGCTGAGCCGCTGGCTGGGTCCGATCAGCCAGTTGCGCTGGTTCGGCGGGACCTGGGCCGACCGCGCAGTCGGCAGTCAGGGTTGGCAACAGTTGGTCAACCCGAGGCTTACCGTCAGCCCTTTGGCGGTTGAAGAAAACCTCAGCCCTCGTCATCGGGAAAAACTGCAAACCTGCGTGTTGGAACAGCACACTTGGCACTGGAGCAAATCTACCGGGACCGAATACCACACGCTGTGGTCCCACGTGCAGGAAGGGCTGGCACTGGGTTTCAGCGAACGTCGGGTGCTCGATGGCTGGTTATGGCTACGCTTGCAGTACCCCGGCGCGTTCCCTGCGCTACCGTTGCCGGGCTTCACCCAACAGGAGCGACTCGATAACCTGCGCAATCTGTGGCAGAACGATCAGCCCTGAACACGAGGTTCGATATCGATGGCGAGCACACTCCGGCGGCTGTTCGGCTTGGCAATCGGCGGCGTTTTACTTGCCGCGATGACGGCATGTTCGCCACTGAAGTTGCTCAATGTGCTGACCCCCAGCGGAACCTTCGACAAGACCGAGGGCATTGCCTATGGCAGTGATCCGCGGCAAAAACTCGATGTGTATGTGCCGCGCCATCCCATGGAAAACACCCCGGTGGTGGTGTTTTTCTACGGTGGCAGCTGGAACAGCGGTTCGCGCAGCGATTACGGGTTTGTCGGCGAGGCGCTGGCGTCTCGGGGGATAGTCGCGGTGCTGGCGGACTATCGGTTGTATCCGCAGGTGCGTTATCCGCTGTTCCTTGAAGATGGCGCCCGGGCTGTGGCCTGGACCCATGAACACATTCGGCAGTATCGCGGGAATCCGCAGCGGTTGTACCTGATGGGCCATAGTTCCGGGGCCTACAACGTCGCGATGCTGGCACTGGACCCCGGGTTACTGGGGGCGGTGGGCCTGTCGCCACACAACCTCAGCGGCTGGATCGGCCTGGCCGGGCCTTATGATTTTCTGCCCATTAAAAATCCGGAGGTGCGTCCGGTGTTTTTCTGGCCGGACTCACCGCTGCAGTCGCAGCCGATCAATCACGTCAGTCGCGGCGCGCCGCCGGCCTTGTTGATCGCCGCGAGCGACGATGAGCTGGTCAACCCGGCCCGCAACACTGGTGGTCTGGCTCTTAAACTGCGCGAGGCGGGCGTGCCGGTGCAGGATCTGTATTTCTCGCGCACCAGCCACGCCACGCTGGTGGCGACGCTGTCCCGGCCCATGCGCGGTTTGGCTCCGGTGCTGGATGAGGTCACGGCCTTCATCAAAGCCACGCCGACTCAGTGAGCGTTGCCTGCGAACCAGCCGTCGCTCTTGTGCAGATACCAGGCAAACGCGCCGAGGGTCAAGCTGCGCAGCAACATGAACAACAGGAACGTTATCCACAGTCCATGGTTGCCCAAACCTTGCAGCGCCCAGGCAAACGGCAGTAACAAAATCACCGTCAGCAGCATACCGTTGCGCATTTCCCGGGCACGGGTGGCGCCGATAAACAGCCCGTCGAGCAGGTAACTCCCGACCGCGATCAACGGCAGCGTCGCGAGGTAAGGCAGGTAGATGAACGCTGTGTCGCGCACGCTCTGAATGTCGGTCTGCATCTCGATAAACAGATGCCCGGCGAACAGGAACAACACGGCAAACCCCAGGCTCGCCAGCAACGACCAACCGCAGGCCACCACCAATGAGCGGCGCAGAGCCCCTCGATCGCGAGCACCGATGGCATGCCCGCAAAGAGCTTCCACGGCGTGGGCCAAACCGTCCAGCGCGTGTGCAGTCAGCAGCAAACCATTGAGCAGCAGAGCGTTGGCGGCGACGGTGGCATCACCCAGCCGCGCGCCTTGCACGGTGATCAGGAAAAACACCGATTGCAGCGCCAGGCTGCGGATGAAAATGTCGCGGTTGACCGCCAATAGCGGCCGCCAGCTCTGCCACAGCGCCAGCGCGGCCCAGGCGATGTGGCCGGGATAGGCGCGCAGGGCGTTGCGGGTCATCAAAAGGCCGATCAGCGCGCCGGTCCATTCGGCGATCACCGACGCTCGGGCCGCACCGACCACGCCCCAATCCAGCCCGAGGACAAACCACAGGTTCAGCGCGATATTCACCAGGTTGGTGCTCAGCAGAATGGCCAGCGGCGCCCGGGCGTTCTGAGTGCCGAGGAACCAGCCGACCAGCGCATAACTGGCCAGCGCTGCCGGCAGGCCGAACAGGCGTGTGTGGAAAAACTCGCGAGTGAGCTGTTCCAGCTCCGCCGACGGCTGCATGAAGTGCAGCGCGACGCCGCTCAACGGGACACCCAGTGCTCCCAGGACAATGGCCAGGCCCATGGCCAACAACAGACCCTGCAGCAAAATCTGCCGCAACGCCGCGCCGTCCCCACGCCCGGCGGCCTGTGCGGCGAACCCAGTGGAGCCCATGCGCAGAAAACCCATGGCCCAGGCAAGAAAGGTATACAGACTGGCCCCGACCGCGACGGCGCCCAACTGATGAGCGTGGGGCAAGTGGCCGATGACGGTACTGTCGACCAACGCCACCAGCGGTACGGAAATGTTCGAGAGAATCATGGGGGCAGCGAGCGCCCAGACTCGACGATGGGTTGGGCGGTCGCGCCAGTCGGCGATCAGGTTGGACATGCAGGCTCCTTCGGGGAGCGGGCATTGTAGCGACATGATCGTTCCCACGCTCTGCGTGGGAATGCAGCCCGGGACGCTCCGCGTCCCTGTCGGATCACTAGTGAATAATCCAGCTCAACAACCAAAGCCCCAACAGCAACCAAATGATCCCCATGATGATCGACGCATTCATGAACGCCCGAATTGCCGACCACAACAGCATCAACCCAAGAATCAACGCGATGATGCTGATGATCGACGCGTCCATGCCCAGCGCACGGGACAGCCCTTCGACAAAGTTGCTGCCGGCGTGGCTCAATAGATTGAACAAGCCACTGAGGCCGTCAACGATGAAACGGATAACCGAACCGAGTGCCTGGCCGAGCCATTCGAAAAAACTTTCTACCTGCATGTCGTGAGCGTCCTTGATGAAAGTGGTGGTGTGGTTGCCGGGTCTGAGCCTTGGGCTATCGAGCAGGGTGCCGAGTTCCCTGCAAGCATAATGGTTTTGCAGCGCTTGCTGCTTGCCTTCACTCCTCATCCCCCCGAAGCTATACGCCTTCAGGAGAGCCCGATGAACCTTGTTGAACTGACCGAACGCCTGCACGCCATTCGTGACCGCAATGATTGGCAGCCATTTCACAGCCCGAAAAACCTGGCCATGGCTGCGAGCGTGGAAATGTCCGAGCTGGTGGAGATTTTCCAGTGGCTGACCGAAGACCAGTCGCGCCAGTTACCGGCAGACAAACTGGCCCATGTCGGGCAGGAAATCGGCGACATCGTGCTCTATCTACTGCTGCTGTGCAGCGAGTTGGGATTGGACATGAATGAAGTGGTGCGCAGCAAACTCGCGGACAGCGAACGGAGGTTCAGCTGATGAGCGACCGTCATTTCGATCAGCTGGCGACCCGCTTCGCCGAAAAAATCTATGGCGGTGCCAAAGGTGCGATCCGTCTGGCGGTGCTTCAGGCCGACCTGGCCGAAACCTTGCCGGACCGGCCGCTGCGAGTCCTGGACATCGGCGCCGGCCTGGGCCACATGTCGTTGTGGCTGGCCCAGCGCGGTCATGAGGTCACGCTGGCCGAACCCGCCGAACCGATGCTCGAAGGTGCCCGCCAGCGCTTTGCCGATGCCGGGCAAACAGCGACGTTCATACAGGCGCCGTGGCAGGAACTGCTCGGCCAACTCACTGAACCCTACGACCTGGTGCTGTGCCACGCCGTGCTGGAATGGCTGGCCGAACCGCATGCGATCCTGCCGGTGCTGCATCAATTGACCCAGCCAGATGGCTGGTTGTCCCTGGCCTTCTACAACCGCGATGCGCTGATCTATCGCAACCTGCTCAAAGGCCATTTCCGCAAGATGCGCAAGAACGAAATGGCCGGTGAAAAGCAAAGCCTGACGCCGCAGCAGCCCCTTGATCCCCGTGAACTGGCGGCGCAACTTGAGGGCCTTTGGCAGGTCGAAACCCAGAGCGGGGTACGGGTTTTTCACGATTACATGCCGGTGGAATTCCAGGCCCGCGTCGAACTGGTGGATTTGCTGGAAATGGAACTGGCCCACCGTCGTCACCCAAGTTTTGCCGGGCTTGGGCGCTACTTGCACTGGATCTGTCGGCCGGTCTGATCGGAGCGCGAAATGAACAGTCGTTCGGGGTTATTGGTGATCTGTCTCGGGTTGGCGGCCTGTCAGGGCAGCAATCCTTATGTGGCGTCATCCAACCCCTTGCCACCCGCGCCGCCTCAGGCGGCCAACACCTTTGATCGCAGCGCCTACCCGGCACCGCCGCGCGACTACGGGCGTTACCGCAACTGGGCCTGGCTCAACGGACGCCTGCCGCCGGGCACCGCCTGGGCGGATTCGGCGCAGGTCGCCGAAGCCGTCAGCAATGCCCTCGATCAACGAGGCTTGCGCCCGCTGCACGACAATCGCCCGGCGGATCTGTTTGTCAGCGCCGACCTGCGCCTGGAAACCCGCCTGCGTCAGGTTCGGGACGACTATGGTTATTACGGCGGCGGTTATGGCGGTTACAACCGCTACGGCAGCGGTTACGGCATGTACAACACCGTGCCGATCGTTCGGACTTATCAAGAACAGGTCGTGGTGGTGCAGGTTGATCTGTTCGATGCCGGCACCGGTCAACAGGTGTGGAGTGCCAGCGCCGAAACCAGTAGCCGAGGTAGCCAGAGCGAGCGTGCCGATGCGATACGGGAGGCTGTAGAAAAGGCGATGTCGGCGTATCCTCCTAGTTAGCTTCTGTCGTTAAGAAGCTTTGCGCAGGTTCATGTCTTCTACCGGAGAAATACCATGTTCCGACGTCTCGCTTTACTGGCTGTGGCCGTGCTGCTCAGTGCCTGCGCCAACCAAGTCAATCATGACTTCGATGCCAGCCGCGACTTCGCCGCCTATCGCAGCTGGAGCTGGAAAGAGCCAGCCCTGCAATATCGCCCCGATGACCCACGGATCAAGAGCGACCTGACAGATCAACGTATCCGCCAATCGGTGAGCGATCAGCTGGATCAGCGTGGCCTGCGTCCGGCTGCCGCTGGAAAAAAGGGCGATTTGAGCGTGCAAACTTATCTGATCGTCGAACAGCGCCAGCAACAAGTGACCACCCACTACGGCGGCGGTTGGGGTGGTCCGTGGAATGGCTACTGGGGTGGGCCGATGTACAACGAAACCCGTAACGTCAGCTACAACGTAGCGATCATCCAGATCGACCTGCTGGATGGCAAGGACGGCAAGCTGGTGTGGCGCGGCAGTGACGAGCAGATGCTCAGCAGTACGCGGAATCCGTCTGATCGCGCCAATGCGATACGTGAAACAGTCGGGCGAATCCTCGCCAACTATCCGCCGAAATAAACACCACCCGACCCTGTAGGAGCAAAGCTTGCTCGCGAAGGCGGCGTCACATCGAGAAAAGATGTGACTGATAGACCGCTTTCGCGAGCAAGCTTTGCTCCTACAGGTTTTTTGTTGTCCGCACTGGCATGTTGCCAGCAGCCCCGCCAAGTCTTGTCTACACTGCTGTTCACCCATGGAGGTAGCCCTCGGCTGTGCACCGGCAAAGGAGTGTGCGATGTCTCCCCGTTTGCAGTTTCGCAGCCCGTCCCGGCAACGGGGGGCGATCGGTTTGATGGCGGCCCTGACATTGGGCATGGCCCTGATGTTCTTGCTGATCGTGGTCGACAGCGGTCGTTTGTACCTGGAAAAACGCAACCTGCAGCGCGTTGCGGACATGGCCGCCCTTGAGGCGTCCACCCGAGGGGGTGATTGCGCCGCGGGCAACACCGCCACCGTCTACGCCACCGCCAGCGCAAACCGTAATGGCTTCACCCTTCCTGACCCCAATCGCAATCTGCTGGTCGCTTGCGGCGCCTTGACCCTGGATGCCAATAACCTTCGGGTATTTGGCGCCGACCCAAGCAAGAGCGAAGCCATTCGGGTGATCGCCAGCCATCCGGTCCAGCAGAGTTTCGCCGGCGGTGTCGGTGCCCTGTTCGGTGGCGCCCCTCGTGGAGCGACCATTAACCTGACGGCCACCGCTGTGGCCGCATTACCGCCACCCCTGGCTTCGCTGACCATCCGCAGTACGGCGCTGAGCGTCGATACCAGCAAGTCCGCCACGCTCAACGCGCTGTTCGGTGGTTTGCTGGGCGGCAATGTCAACATCACTGCGGCGGGCTGGAGCGGGTTGGTGAACACCAATATCAGCCTGCTCGGTTACCTCGACCGGCTGAAGATTGACCTTAACCTCAGTGCTGCCGGGTATGACCAGGTGCTGGGCACTACCGTTGCCGTCAGCCAACTGATCCAGACTGTCGTCAATGTGCTGGACCCTGGTGGCACGCTCGGCGCGACGGCGACAATTGGGAGTTTGCAGGCGCTCAAGGTCGCGGCTGGCACGACGACGGTGGTACTCGGTAACCTGCTGCACGTCGAGACTGGCAGCAACATTTCGACGCTGGCGACCAATCTGAAGGTGTTCGACCTGATCGAAGCTGTCGTGCAACTGGCCAACAAGAAAAACGGCTTGGTGGCGACGTTGCCGATCAATCTGGCGGGCCTGGCGCAAATCACCGCCCGGGTGCAGGTGCTGGAGCCTCCGCAGCTGTCAGCCATCGGCAATCCGAAAAACGCCGCGCTGGCTCCATTGGGGCCCAACCGCATCTATGTGCGAACTGCCCAGATCAGGACATTGCTGTCGATCGACTTGCCGGTGCTCAATTCCATCGTGGCGCTGATCAATGCGGCGGCTGATCTGGCAGGCCCGCTGACCAACACACTCAACGCCTTGCTCAATCTCAACCTGGTGGGAGTGCTCAACTCACTGACCTGTGCCTTGCTCGTGCCCTGTCAGACTCCCGACATCATCGTGCTGCCGCCACCGATACGTATCGACGTGGCGCTGGACGTTGCCAGCGCCAACAGCTATGTCACTGCCTACAGTTGCGTCAGTACCACCAACAAAACCCTGACCACCAACACCAGCACTTCGCTGGTAAATCTGAAGATCGGCAAGATCGATCCAGCCACCGCTTTCGGCAGCAACACCACGCCACCGGCGGTAGTGGTACAGCCGTTGAAGGTGATCGATATCGGGGTGAAAACCTGTCTGAGGATTCTGTTCCTGCCCATTTCCTGCGACCCACGGATCCCGGGCGTCGGCGGCGGCATCAGTATCATGGCCGACACGACCGTGGCGCAGAACGCCAACATGCCCCACGTCTATTCTGCACCGCCGGCCACCAGCCTGCCGGAGATCAACCAGCCACCGTTCTACTATTCCTATTCCACCAGCAATATCGTCAGCAGCCTTACCGACACGCTGACCAATCTCAAGGTCAACATGTACGGCCCGACGGGCAGTCTGGTCGGTGGTCTGGGGGTGATCCTCAGCAGCGTCACAACATTGCTGGTCAACGCGATCAGCAGCGTGCTCAGCCCGTTACTCGACGCCTTGATCAACACGCTGCTGCTCAGCCTGGGAATCGATCTGAACAAGGTCGATGTCGGTGCCAACCTCAGTTGTCACTCGGGACGAGCGACGCTGGTGATCTGATCGTCGGTGGCAATCGGCAGTTCGATACAAAACCGTGCGCCCTCGACCGAGTTTCTGACGCTCAGTTTTCCGCCCATGTTCTCGACGATGCCGTAACTCACCGACAACCCGAGCCCGGTGCCGACACCCACGGGTTTGGTGGTGAAGAACGGTTCGAAAATCCGCTCCAGCAACCGCGGATCGATACCACCGCCGTTGTCCTCGACCCACAGCCGCACCGACTGCGCATCTCGTTCGACGTACACCGAGATCCACGGTTTGAACTCGCGGTCGGCCTCGCGTTTACCGAGCAACGCATCCCGCGCGTTGACCATCAGATTGATCAACACCTGTTCGAGTTGATCAACATAACCGCGCACCTGCACGTCGAATCGGGTGTCGCTGACCCGCAGATCGACCCCTTTGCCGCGCATCCCTTCGGCCAGCAGCGACAGCGTGCCTTCGATGGCTTGCGCCGGGTTGAACGGATGCTGCTCGATCTCCGAGCGGCGGCCAAACACCCGCATGTGATCCACCACCCGGGCGGCGCGCTGCACCTGGGCATCGATGCGGTTGAGCTTGTCGGTCAGGTAATCGATTTGTGCATCGCCGTTGTTCAGGCGCTTGAGCACATTGACGATGGCCATGCGCATCACGTTCAGCGGCTGGTTGATTTCATGGGCCAGCCCCGTGGCCATTTCGCCAAGGGTGGCCATTTTGGCGCTCTGGGTGAGCTGCTGCTGGGCGCGGCGGACCTCGGTGTTGTCGCGACCCACGGCCTGAATCTCCAGCAAGCGGCCGTCCTCATCAAACACCCCGCGATCCGACCAGACCCACCAGGCATGTTCCCGTCCCGGCAGTTGCAGGTTGATTTCCGCGGTGCTGACCGGGAACTCCGGGCTCAGATGGCCGAGTCGCTGGAGAAACGTTTCGCGCTGTTCCTGCGACATCCAGGTGCCCAGATTCACCCCTGGCAATTGCTCGGGCTGGCACTCAAGATACGTCGCCAGCGGACGGTTGCCGAAGGTCAGGGTCAGGTCGGGGCGGTAGCGGCAGATCATCGCCGGCGAGTCTTCCACCAGGATCCGGTAACGTTCTTCACTCTGTTTCACCTGCTCGGCGGCCAGGGTCGCTTCGGTGACGTCGAGCCACAGACCGACGGCTTCCACCGGCAGGCCAAGGTCATCGCGCAGCAGTCTGGCTTCATCGAGCATCCAGTGGTAATCGCCGCGACTGTCGCGCAGCCGGTAGCGGGTGCGTACCGAACCTTCTCGCAACAGGCGTCGGGTGCGCTCGAAATACTGATCGCGGTCCTCGGGGTGAACCCTTTCAACCAACGCCCCCGCCGCGCAATCAGCCAGTGTCCAGCCAAGCAGCGGCAGCAGGCTGTCACTGAAAAACGTCGGTTGCAGCGCACCTTCGACGTAGCGCTGCACGTAGATCACCGCTGGTGAACTTGCGATCAGATTGTCCAGTCGGGCATGGGCCGCTGCAGCGTTTTGCTCCTGGTTTTTGATGTCGCTGATGTCGAGCATGAAACCCACTAATCGCCGGTTTTTGCCGACGCCCAGGGCCTGTCCCTGAAGGCGATGCCAGTTCGGGGTTTGTGCCAGGCGTACACACAGCAGCAACGGGGTGCCCTCGTCCTGTAAGGCTTGCAGGCGACTGCTCAGCTCTTCACGGTCGGCGGGATGCACCTGATCAAGCCAGTCGTGTAGCGGCAATCGGGCGCTCGCAAGGTTGAAAGTACTGGCCAGCGACGGCGCCAATTGCACCTCGCGAGTGTCGCTGAACACTTCCCACCAGCCGGTGCCGAGCAAGGCTTGCAACGACTCCAGCCGCTCCAGTTGCAGTTGGTGCCGGTGCTCGCGCAAACGCTCCAGCAACGGGCCCGCGAGCGCGGCGGCGAGCTGCAACCAGTCGCGATCATTCATGTCGGGTGCATGTTGCTGCACCGGATAAAAGCCACACAACAACCAGGCGACCACCCCTTGCGCATCGTGATAGGGCACCGCGAACCCTTCGGCATTGCCGAAGATGCCTTGCAAACGGGGATGTTCACCGGGGGGCAGGCGTTGCGGCGCAGAGCCGTTCAGGCTGTCGAGGCCGGTGCCCAGGCGCTGAGCGTCTTGCCACAATCGGGGTGCATCGAACGCTGCGTAATGCTGATGGATCTGCCAGCCTTCCTCCTGTTCATCGAGCAAGGCCACCGCGACGCATGGAATGCGAAAGCGCTGGGTCAGGCCTTGCAATTGTTCCACAAGCACCTCGGGCAGGCGCGTCAGGCTGCACAGGCGTAACTGCTCGCCGATCTGCGCCGCGAGCAACTGGCATTGCTCGCGGCTGCGTGATTGTCGGCGTTCGAGCAACAAGTCACCGATGTCCAGCAACTGCAACAGCCAGGCATCGGCTAACGGCTGGACCCAGCCGCGCAGGTGCAGGGGTTGTCCGCTGAGGCTGTAAAAATCCAGATCCAGCGTCTGTCCCAGCCAATCCGCAGGCGAGCCTTCAACGGCGAGGCAGCTGTGGGGCATGAGGAAATCGAGTAGGTGCGGTGCTTGCGCAGCGGGCTTCTGCTGGGCCAGCACATGCCGCAGCGGGCCGGTCAGGTGAATCACTCGACCTTCGGCATCCAGATGCACCTGCAAGCCAACACTTTGCACGCTCAGGGTTTCTGGCGTGTCCAGCGGCTGAGGCGGATGGCGGTTCAGCAGGCGGCCGAAGAGTTTGTCTGCGGAACTCAAAATTGCAGGCTCGAACTGGCGGAGAGGATTGCCGGCAGATTGGGCACCTGGCCAATCCCCGGCAGGTTCAGAAACGGGATGACCTGCTGCAGTTTGCTGGTGGGGTAGTCGATGCGGACCTTCAACACCCCGCCCACGTAGGTGGCGCTGGCGTCGGTGGCGATATTGAAATTCAGTGCGGCGGGAATCCAGGCCAGTTGCAGGCTCAATTCCGTGGTGGCGACGGTTTTTACCGCGGTGTCGTACCCGGGGGTGCTCGGGTCCAGTGCCACGCTTCGGCGCACGGCTTCGGCGGTCGACTGGTTGAACGATTGCATCAGCAACAGCGGCAGACTGTACGTGACAATCCCATAAAACACGGCGAAAAAGATGAGGAACACCAAAGCGAACTCAATCGCTACAGCGCCTTTTTGCTTGCGGGGGAGGCCTGTTTTCATGACTGCGTCTACCCTGACATTCACTACGTAATATCAGCATAGAATCATTCAGCCAAAACGGACGTTTTTTACGGATGCAGAACTTTGTCCTACTGATCTGGCTGACGCTTTGCGCAGCGCAGGATGCTCGAGAACGGCACATCGCCAATGGCCTGACCCTTGGCGCAGGAGTGTTGGCGCTGGCCTATCTGCTGTGGACAGGCACCACCTGGCTGGGGGCCGAAGCGGGGCAGGGCGGTTGGGCTTGTTTGCTTGCGCTGGCCTTTACCTTGCCCGGATACGCGCTCAGACGCCTGGGCGCAGGCGATGTGAAACTCATGACCGCCCTGGGGCTGGCGACGGACGGTATGCACCTGCTCGGCGTGTTCATCGGCGCCGGATTGGCCAGTGTGCTCTGGCTGCTGCTGGCGCCAAGAGTCTGGCTTCATCTGGGTCAAGGGCTTAGGCATCGTCTTCGATATCTGGGGCCTGGAATGTCAAAGAAACAGCCCTTTGCGCCCTTCGTGCTGGTAGGCCTATTGCTCACACTCGTCTGGCTCCACTAGCCACTGGTTCTATGTACAGAGTCGGAAAGTACGTCTACTTTCAAACCAGTAGTTGTACCGCCTATGGCTATCGGTACAGGAGTGGTCAGCAGGGAGTTGCTCGTGAACAAGCCTACCTCGGCAATGAAAATCCTCGTGGTTGACGAACAGCGGTTGATCGTTGAGGAGCTTTGTGAATTTCTTGAGCGCAGCGGTTATCGCTGTGTGCCTTGCGAGTCTAGCCGGCAGGCGGTCGAGCGTTTCAGTGAGGACGAGGCGATCAGCCTGGTCCTCTGTGATTTGCACATGCCCGGCCTGGACGGGATTCAATTGGTTCAGGCGTTGCAGCGTCTATCCGGCAAGCACCGCGCATTCGAGGCGATCATGCTCACCGGGCGTGCGGACAAACAGGATGTGATCAAGGCGTTGCGGGCCGGGTTTGCCGATTATTATCAGAAGCCAATTGATCTGCATGAGTTGCTCGACGGGATTGCGCGTCAGCAAGTGGCGTTGCTGGAGCGGCAGAAGAGTGTGCAGCTGGGGCATTTGAATCAGAAGCTGCAGTATCTTTCCGAGTCGATCGATGATCTGTATCAGGATCTGGATAAGGTTCGGCGTGGGCCGCGGTTGTCGGTTTCCCCTGATGACGATGTCAGTGCTGTGGATCGGGTTGAGATTCCGGCGATTTTCAGTCATCTGTCGCCAAGGCAGTTGGATGTGGCGCGGTTGGTGGGCAAGGGGCAGACCAATTATCAGATTGCCTGTGAGTTGGGGATTACCGAGAACACGGTGAAGCTTTATGTGTCGCAGGTGTTGCGGTTGACGCATATGCATAATCGGACGCAGTTGGCGCTTGCTTTGACGCCCATTCATTCCGGATTGCGGCAGCGGGTCACCGCTCACTAAAAATGTGGGAGCTGGCTTGTCGGGTCGCCGCATCGCTGCGATGGCGGCCTGACAGCCGACCTGTATTTGGTTTATTGCGTGCTGCAGGCGAGCTAACGCTCGGCCTGTTGAGTGGTGAAGGACGGCGGGTGTACGCCGGTTCATTGTGGGAGTGAGCTTGCTCGCGAAAGCGGCAGTTCAGGCACAACAAATTCCGGATCAAGACTACCCCCCCGTCCCACCGTCCACCTGTCCGCTCTCATACTGATCAAAGTACTCCGGGATCTCATGCTGATAGCTTTTCAGCCAGCGCTGCATGCTCAGCTCGCGCTCGGTCGCGGTTGAGGTTTGCGGTTTCTGGGAAGCCGCCTTGTTACTGCGTTGCAGTTGCAGCCAGCCTTCGGTTTCCTGCTGTTGGGGCGAGGCGGGGCCGGGGTCGATGGCGTGGGTGGTGAGGGGCAGGGCCAGCAGGCCGAGGCAGTAGAGGGCGGTCGGTTTCATCAGGGCTTCTCCCTATTGAAGGGGCGATGTGGCGACGGCGGCAACGTGGTTCGTGGCCGTCGGGCCGGGTTTGCTTGGGGTCTTGAGTCTTTCTGCGCGGGCCTGGGCTTCGGTGACCTGAGCGGGGCTCAGGCCGAGGCGGCTGACCAGTTCGGCGGCGCGGCTCCAGTCGTCCTGGTAGATCAGCAGCGTCACCAGATTCAACGCCGCCAACTGATCACTTTGCTTGAGCTCCATGGCCGTCAGAAATTCGAAGCGCGCATCCTCGACGCGTAATTGATTGAGGTACACCACGCCCAGGTCGTTGCGGATTTTCTCGTCGGTGGGCGCTAGCCGTGCGGCCCGTTGCAAGTGGGCCTGGGCCAGGCCGTTGTCGCCCCTGGCGGCGGCGAGTTGGCCCAGGCCGTGTTCGGCTTCGGCGGCCAGGCAACTGCCGAGCAGGCTGCGGTATAACGGTTCGGCTTCGCTGCGGCCCAGCAGTCGATAAACTTTGGCCTTGCGCAGGCGCACATCCGCCAGGTTGTCGGGCAGGCTTTGCAGGTTGGCGAGGCTGGCGTGCAGTTTGCCGTCATTGGCCATGTCATCGGCGAGGTTCAGCGACAGCTGTTCATCGGAGGACAGCTTGGCGCAACTGGCGGTGTTGGTCAGGGTGCTCCAGGGTGTCGCGCCGTTACTCGCGCAACCGCCTAATAACAACAGACTCAACCCGGCAATGATGGCTTTCATAACGTTCCCTCTAGGAAGCAAAGGCCCGGGACAGGGCGGTGAAGCCCGGGCCGGCCAGTACGATCAATAACGCCGGGAAGAGAAACAGCATCATCACGACGGACATTTTGGCGGACATCTTGGAGATGTATTCCTGCAGGCGTGTCAGGCGCCGGTCATCAAGCAGTTGCTTGAGCGCCAGCAGTGATTTCATCGCGCCGCCACCCTGATGGATCAACTGCTGAAGGATGACGCAGGTGTCGGTGAACTCTTCGACGGCCAGCAAGCGAGTGGCCTTGTTCAGTTCTTCGCCCAGTTCCAGGCCGGAATCGACCCGGGCCAATACCAGACGCAACTCATGGGTCAGGGCCGGCAATAATTGTTTGCCTTCAATGCTCAACACTCGCAGCGACTGCTCCACCGCCATGCCCGATTCGAACAAAATGCGCAGCAGCCCAATGAAGGTGGAAATCTCGGTCGCCAACTGTTTTTGCCGGCGCTGGGCGGCTGCGGCCAAAAGGCGTTTGGGGAGCAGGTAGCCGATGCCGGTGGCAAAGGCGGGGACGAGCCATTGGTTTTCCACGTGCGGGAAAAATATCCCCTGGATCAGCAAGCTCAGGGCCAGTGCCAACACCGGGGCGCCCACCTGGAAGGCCGCGAACAGCGAGCGTCGCCGAGCGCTGCGCCAGCCGAGGCGATTGAGCAGGGTCTGGGTTTCATTATCCAGATTGACCGAGCGTTGGCCGATCCGGCTGCTACCCAGCACCTGCAGCCAGTGACCCACACGGTCGTCATTCAGCCGTTTGCCGTCCAGCCGTCGGGCC
Organism: Pseudomonas sp. HLT2-19-2; assembly: GCF_054898005.1. Classification (NCBI taxonomy): domain Bacteria; kingdom Pseudomonadati; phylum Pseudomonadota; class Gammaproteobacteria; order Pseudomonadales; family Pseudomonadaceae; genus Pseudomonas; species Pseudomonas sp. HLT2-19-2. The sequence continues at coordinate 986,294 of NZ_CM142712.1, forward strand.
ACCTGACGAGCCCGTCGCTGCTGTTCCAGCAAACTGCCGAGCAGTAATAACGTAGCGCCCAGAAACAGCAGCGCGCTGATCAATAGAGGCATTTTCATACGCTGCGCAACATGCGCCAGAGCGCCAAGCTGCCCACCACCTGCAGGCCGAACGCGGAGGCGAGCATGATTTGCCCCGAGCGGTCGTCCCACATGGAGAGCAAATAGAGGGGGTTGGTCGCCAGGAAATAGCCGGCCAGGCCAATCGGCAAACAGCCCAGGACCCACGCGGTCACCCGGGTTTCACCGGTCATGGCCCTGAGTTGGCGCGCAGCCTGCTCGCGCTCGCGGATTATCTTGATCAGGTTCTCCAACAGCTCACTGGCATTGCCGCCATAGCGGTGATTGACTCGCAACCCGAGCGCGAACAGGCGCAGTTCATCTTTCTCATACAGTTCGGCGAGGTCCGAGGCGGCGTCCGGCAGGCTGACCCCCAGCTGCACGTTGCGCTGAACCCGGCCCATGGCATTTTTCAACGGATCTTCGGCGGCGTCGATGGCGCCCAGCACCGCATCGGCCAGGGTCCGCCCGGACTTCAGGCTGCGCACTGTGTGATCGAGCATTTGTGGCAGTTGTTCGATCATGCGCTGGAGTCGGCGCTGATAACGCCAATTGACATACAGACGCAGAATCAGCGGCGGCAGCAGTAACAGAACCAGCAAGCCGATCCAGCCACTGGTAGCAAATCCGAGCAAGATGCCAAAGGCCCAGAGCAGCAGCCACACCCCCAGTCGCTCAGTGGGGCGCCCGAGGCCGGCGCGCAAAAAGGCCCGCTCCACACCCGACCAGGACGATTTCAGCACCACCGGCTCCGGTTGCCCCTGAGTCAGACGGCCCAGCACACGCTCGGTGCCGGTCTGGCGCAAACCGTTGTAGAACAGACGGATCGACAGCCCGAGCAAGATCAGGCAAACGAGAATGAGCAGCAGCGGTTTGAGCATGCTGTGGCCTCAGTACGCAGAGGGAGAGAGCGCCGACTCACGGCGCAGTTTGTCGCCCGCGGGGTTGACCGCCTCACGCATAAAACCGAAACCGCTGCGCCGGTCGAGCCGGAACAAGGTATTGGTGACGTAGACGTCATCGCGGATGCCGACTACCTCCACCACCTCGCTGACGCAGCGGCGGCCGTCGGGCATGCGCGTCAGCTGGATCACTACGTCCAGTGCGGCGCAGATCATTTGCCGCAGGGTGCGTTCGGCGATGGTGCGTCCCGTCAGGCCCACCAATGTCTCCAGGCGCAACAGCGCATCCTGGGCGTTGTTGGCGTGCACGGTGCTCATGGAGCCGTCGTGGCCGGTGTTCATTGCGGTGAGTACGTCCAGCACTTCGACGCCACGAATCTCGCCGAGGATGATTCGGTCCGGGCGCATCCGCAAGGCGTTGCGAATCAGGTCACTGGCCTTCACTTCGCCGTGGCCTTCGGCATTCGGTGGTCGGGTTTCCAGGCGCACCACGTGAGGGTGGCCCAGTTGCAGTTCGGCGACATCTTCGATGGTGACGAGTCGCTCGTGAGGGTTGATCAACTGGCTGAGAATATTCAGCAGAGTGGTCTTGCCGGTGCCGGTGCCGCCGCTGATCAAAATGTTGCAGCGCTTGCCCACGGCCTCCTGAATGAAATCGAAGATTGCCTGATCGATGGTTTGCATCGCCATCAGGTCAGAGCTTTTGAGCATGTCCTTGCGAAACTTTCGAATCGACAGGCAAGGGCCGTCGAGGGCAATCGGTGGAATGATCGCGTTGACCCGGCTACCGTCGGGCAGTCGGGCATCGACCATCGGCGACGACTCATCAAGCCGGCGGCCGAGGGGCGCGAGGATCCGTTGCATAACCCGTTCGACGTGATGCGCGTCGATGAAACGCAGGTCGCTTTGATGCAGTACGCCATCGCGTTCAATGAACACCCTGTGCGGGCCGTTGACCAGAATCTCCGTCACTGCGGGGTCGCGCAGCAGCACTTCCAGGGGGCCGAAACCGGTGAGTTCGTCGACGATTTCTTCGGCCAGACGCTCCATTTCATACCGGGAAATCGCCAGGTGCAGCCGGGCGATGTACTCGGCAGTCTTGTCGACGACGAACTGCGAGAGCACCTGCCGCGAACCCTCCAGCAGGTTTTTGCCGGACTCCTCGATGGCGTCGATGATGTAGCGGTGCAGCACCAGTTTCAGGCCTTCGTGGTCGGTGTTGCCGCTGGTTGTGCCGACAGGGGCGCCGAAGAGTTTTTCACCGCTCATTGCGCACCCCTCAAGCGGTTGAACCAGCCAGACTTGGGCTTGGCCAGGCTCTCGGAGCGCTTGGCCAACCGTTCGCCGAGGGCGCGCAAGCTTTGAGTCAGGCCTTCGCGGGGGGCCAGTTCAAACAGAGTCACACCTTGGTTCTTGGCGTTAAGCCGCAATTCCGGGCTGTAGACGAGGGTCGCGATGACCTCCATGCCGAAGCTTTTGCCCAGGGTATCGGAGTCCGGTGAAACGTTGCGCAGGTAGCGGTCCACCAGCAGTTTGGCGTGATCGAGCTTCATGCCTTTTTCACGCCACAGGTTGAGTACCGCCAGGTTGCGGCGGCAGTCGAGTACGTTTTGATCGGTGTACCACAGCAACTTGTCGCAATGGCTGACGAAGGTGCGCAACGCTTCGCTGTCCGGCTGGCCGGTGAGGTTCACCACGATGTGCTGGAAGTGTTGGCGCAGGGCGCTGAGCAGCATGTACAACTCGGCGGCACTGGTGTGCTCCAGCGGTTCATCGTGATCGGCGTAGGCGAGGATCCGCAGCCCCGCGTCGCAACGGGTGAAGGCGCTGTCGATCAGCGTCGCATCGAGGCGCCGCAAATGCCTGAGCGCATCGCCGAAGTGAAACGAACTCTCCAGCCCGAGCAAGGCCAAGCTGTCACCGTGTGGCAGGCCCAGGTCCAGCAACAATGTTTGCTGACCGCTCTTCTGCACCACTTGCGCCATGTGGGAGGCGAGCAGCGCGCCGTCGGCGTTGCTCTGCACACCGTAGAGCACGGTCAGGCCACCCAGTTGGGTATTCGAGGCCACCGGCGGCAGCCGTTTGCTCAGCCGTCGCACCAACCCCGCAACTTCGCTGGAACGCGAACCATAGGCCACGAAATCCCGTGCACCGGCACGCATGGCATTGAGCACGAGTTGGTTGTCCATGCCGTCGCCCAGCGCAACGATCGCCAGCATCGGCTTGGCTTCCAGGGCACCTTCGATCAGTGCGCTTTGGGCCACCACGTGTTCGCGGTCCAGGCCGATGAACACCAGGCTGGCGAAGGTCACGTCCACCAGCGCCAACAGTTCGTCGAGGCTGCCGCCTCCGGCGCTGACCACCTGGCCCAACGGGGCGAGGGCGCCTTGCAGCCACTCAAGGTCGGTGCTGTTGCGCGTGATCGCGAGGAAGGTCTGGCTCAGGTTCTGGCTCATTGCGATAATCCGCTGCGTTTATCGAAGTTGCCGTTTTCGAGGAAGTACAGGCGATACCAGTTCGGGTCATAGTTGCGCAGCTTTTCACCGGGCAGCGACGGCAGTTGTGCGTTGGCAGCCAACGGTTGGACCAGGTGCGGCGTGACGATCATCAGCAACTCACGCTCTTCGCGGTTGACCGATGAGTTGCGAAAAAACGCACCGAGAATCGGGATATCGCCCAGCCCTGGAAACTTGCTGACTTGCGAAGTGTTTTGAGTGCTGATCAAACCGCTGATGACGAAACTCTCGCCATCGGCCAGGGAAATACTGGTGTCGGTGCGGCGTATGGTGAACGCCGGAACGGTGGTGCCGCCGATGGTCACGCCGTTGTTGTAATCCAGTTCGCTGACCTCCGGCGCCACTTTGAGGACAATGCGGTTGTGACTGACCACGGTCGGCGTCAGCGTCAGGCGGATGCCGAATTCCTTGTATTCGATGGAGTAACTGTTGCTGTTGGCGCTGGGCACCGGAATCGGGATTTCACCGCCGGCCAGGAAACTGGCGCTCTGCCCGCTCAAGGCCACCAGGCTCGGCCGCGCCAGGGTGTAGGCAAAGCCGCTGCCTTCCAGCGCATTGACGATGCCGAGAAATTTACTGCTGCCACCGCCCCAGACAATGTTGAAACTGTCGTTGAGTAACGGAATACTGGGCACCGCGATCCGCGGATCAATGTTGAACAGTGGCACCACGCCCGGCGTCACGCCGGTATTGGGTACCGTGCCGGGCGCCCCGAAGAGGAAATTGTTGGAGCCCTTGCCGAAAATCGACGTGCCGGCCTCTTTCAGTTTGGTCCGGCTGACTTCGACGAAACGAATGTCGGTCTGTACTTGCGACGGTAGCAGTGGGTCATCAGAGGGTAACCGTGTAGCGGTGGTCATCGCTGCGGTGGCCTTGCCCTGAACGAACACCATGCTCTGGCGCGGAGCGTTGGCGCAGGCGGTCCAGACCATCAGGCTGGTGGCGCCTGGGGCCACTCCGGTGAGTAAAAATGCCTGATTACCGTTGACTCGCACGTCGGCGATTTTCGGGTCACCCACCGCCACCCGAGTGATCGCCACCGGTGATTGCACCTCCTGTTGCAGCCCTTCACTGACTTCCAGCACCGCAGGCAACGAACCGAGCGCGGCGCAGTTGCCGACGGCTGCGAACGTCACACCGAGCGGCAGAACGCTCAGCAAAGAGACCCAGAGAAGGCCTTGGAATAAGGGCATGGAACGACTGCGCATAAAGATGCGTCCTTGCTCGACTCAGGGAATTTGTTGGGTGATTTCATTGCCGCGGATGACTTCCACGCTCGACTTGCGCGGTGCTGTGCCGCCGTTGGTGGCGACTGGTTTGGGTGGGGGCGTCATGGCCAGTTGGCTGAACTGGATCAACTCGCGGTTGGCACTGGCGAGGTTGGCCGACGAATCGCTTTCGCCGGCCCAGTAATGAGCCAGACGTTTTTCATCGGCGCTGCGTACGGCAAGGCGCAACACGCCGGTCTGGGCCGCCAACATCAGGCGACTCAATAGTTGTTCGGGGACGGCAAGCAAGACGCTGCGGGCGCTGGCGCGCGATTGTTCCTGCCTGAGTTTTTCTTCGTTGCTGCGGGCCGGGCTTGTGGGTTGACCGTCGTTGGTCAACCCCATCTGTTCACCCACCCCGAGCACCCGCAAGGCCGGCACCACCAGTTGAGCCGATGGCTGAAGGTTGTTGTTGTCCATGCGCAGAAACAGCAGCACATCGACATAGTCCCCCGGTGTCAGTTGCCCACCGGCATTGATCACTTCATCCACCGCGACGGCGAGGGCGCGTTCATCGGGACGAATCATCCGTGCCAGTCTGCCGCCGGCTTCGAAGCTTTCATCATTGAGCCAGCTGCCGGCAGTGAGGGCGCGCCAAGGCGTGCGGCCAATCGCTTGATCGAGGCGGGTCAAGCTGCCGGCGGGTGCGGTGCGGAGTTTTTCCAGGGCAACGTCGGCGGCAGTGATCGGCGCGAATGGCGGCACGTCATGAAGGAGTACCACCACCGGTTGGCGGGTGTCTTCCACCGGCGCAGGTGTCGGGGCCGCGGGCACGGGCGCGACAACGCTGGATTGCACGACAGGCTCGGGGGCCGGTTGACGGCTGAGTGTGAGGCCCCAGTAACCGGCAATGATGGCGCCCACCAGAAACAAACCGGCCAGGCCCAGAGTGATACGACTGTTCATGACGGCTCTCCCTTTCCTGCTGCTTGAGACCCCGTTACATCCGACGAGACAACTTCGCAATCAGGCAGCTATGAACATGGAACTATTTCGCTATTTGAAGGTAGCTCAGCTAGAGCGAAACGCCATTACTGGTCTGAAAATAACTAACGAAAGTGAGTAGCCAGGGCGAAAACGTGACTTTTTTGGCGTCAATGAAACACCTAATACTTTAGTGATAATTCGTTCTTACAGTTGTGGGTACGGGGAATGCCGACAATGCTGATGCTGGCATAGGGGAATCATGTTGCGGCCGTGCAACACCCGTTGTCGTCCAGGAGAAACGCCATGTCCTTTACGAAAATTGCTCAGAAGATCAAATCCGAAATCGCTTTTTACAAAGGTCTGGCCAAAGATACCGAGGGTGCCTCGGGTATCGAGTACGCGATTGTTGCCGCCATGATTGCGGTGGTGATTGCCGGCCTCAGTACAGGGATGGGGACCTCGATAACAAACCTGTTCACCACCATCAAAGCCGCCATCGATTGACGCGAGAAGACGCGCCGGCAACTTGCCAATGCGTCAAAGGGGCTCTAACGTCAGCGCTTAGTCCATTGCAGGTGTTGCCCATGAACTCTCCCACACTCCCACGCCAACAGCTTCTTCTGGTCGATGATGAGGAGGACGCGTTGCTGGAGCTGGCGGAGTTGCTGGAGGGCGAGGGCTTCAATTGTTTTACCGCCACCTCGGTCAAACTCGCGCTGCAACATCTGACGCGCAATCCCGATATTGCATTGGTGATTACTGATTTGCGGATGCCGGAGGAGAGTGGCATGTCGTTGATCAAGCGGTTGCGTGAACATACGTCCCGGCAGCATTTGCCGGTGATTGTGACGTCGGGGCATGCGGATATGGAGGATGTCAGTGACATGTTGCGGTTGCAGGTGCTGGACTTGTTTCGCAAGCCGATTTATCACGTTCGGCTGTTGGAGACACTTAATAATCTGTTTCCGCAGCCTCAAGCGGGACTCGTTGGGACCTGACTTTTTGAGGGTGTACAACCACTGCCGAGCGATCAGGGAACAGGCCGCCAATGCCCCACCATATGCTCCAAATCCCCCGCACCCACCAACCGTAAATCCCCACTGGCCCCTGCCGCACTGGCCAGCAATGTCACTTCACTGGGCAACCGCACCGGTTTCCTGAATTGCACCGCAATCTCGACATTCGCCGCCGGCAGATGCTCGCTTAACGCCGCCAGCGTACGTGCCTTGTTCCACAACCCATGGGCGATGGCCGTAGGAAAACCGAAGAGTTTGGCGCTGGCGGCACTCAGGTGAATCGGGTTGTAGTCGCCGGACACTTTGGCGTACCGCCGTCCAATGTCCGACGGCGCTTTCCAGCGGGCCACTTCCGACATCTGCAGCGTCGATGCCAACACTTCTTCGATGGGCTGGCCTTCGAGTTTGGCCCCGCGGCACAACATCTGGCTTTCCGCTTCCCACAGCGGCCCCAACTGATCGTCAAGCGTCGTCACCAGATCGAACGTCGCGCCCTTTTCATGTGGCTGAAGGTTTTGCACCTGCACGCTGACCCGCACGCGATTCACGCCGCCCATTGGACGCAAGATGCGAATGCGGTTGCTCAGGTGAATCAACCCCAGCAGCGGGAACGGAAATTCCTTGGCCGTCAGCAATTGCATCTGCAAGGCGAACGCCAGGATGTGTGGATACGTCGGCGGCAGCAGGCCGTTGTCGGCAAAACCACAGACGTTGCGATAGGCCGCCAGACGCTTCGCATCGACATTGACCCAACAGCGTAAACCCGAATCGGGCAGGGTGGTGCCGGTGATTTTGCGTCGCGTCGCTGCCCGTACGTACAACGCCGGCAGGCTCGGTTCGCGGTTGAGTGTGTGCCAATCGATGATCATGCCTAAGCCCCCAAAACACTTTGTCCGCACACGCGCAGCGCTTGCCCGGTAAACGCGCCGCTGCCCGGTTGAGCCAGCCACGCCACCGCTTCGGCGACGTCTTGCGGCAAGCCGCCCTGGCCCAACGAACTCATGCGCCGCCCGGCTTCACGCAGGCCAAACGGAAGGTGCGCGGTCATCTGGGTTTCGATGAAGCCGGGTGCGACTGCGTTGATGCTGATGCCACGCTCATTGAGCAATGGCGCCCAAGCCTGGGCCAGGCCGATCAGCCCGGCCTTGCTCGCTGCGTAATTGGTTTGCCCGCGATTGCCGGCGATGCCGCTGATGGACGCCAGCAGGATCACCCGACCGTTGTCGTGCAGGGTGCCGCTGTCGAGCAGTGCCTTGGTCAGCACTTGCGGCGCAGTGAGGTTGACCGCCAGCACCGCGTCCCAGAATTCCGGGGTCATGTTGGCCAGAGTTTTATCCCGCGTGATGCCGGCGTTGTGGACGACGATGTCGATGCCGTCGGGCAGTTGCTCGATCAACTGCGCGGCGGCGTCTTCGGCGCAAATATCCAGGGTTATGCTGCGCCCGCCGAGGCGTGCGGCGAGGGCTTCGAGATCAGTCTTGGCCGGTGCTACGTCGAGCAGGATCACGTCGGCACCGTCGCGGGCCAGGGTTTCGGCGATGGAGGCGCCGATGCCGCGTGCCGCGCCGGTGACCAACGCCTTGCGGCCGGACAGTGGACGAGTCCAGTCCGTCACCTGCGTGTCGCAGGCGTTCAAGCGAATCACTTGCCCGGAAACGAACGCACTTTTGGGCGAGAGGAAAAACCTTAGTGAGCCTTCCAGTTGATCCTCCGCACCTTCGCCGACATAAATCAGCTGCAAGGTGCCGCCGTTGCGCAGTTCCTTGGCCAGCGAACGGCTGAAACCTTCCAACGCGCGCTGGGCGCTGGCGGCGAACGGATCGCTCAAGGTCTGCGGCGCGCGCCCCAGAATCACCAGGTGCGCGTTGTGATCGAGGTTTTTAATTAACGGCTGGAAGAACTCGCGCAGCTGTTTGAGTTGATCGGTCTGCACCAGGTCACTGGCGTCGAACACCACAGCTTTGAGTTTGGGGCCGTGGCCGGGAATCCACGCGGTGGCCAGTGAAGGCTCGGTGCCGTAGCTGTAAATCGCGTCGGTCAGGCGGTTGGCGAAGGCACTGACCTTTTCCGCCAGCGGGCCACCGCCTATCAACAGCGCCCCTTCAACAGGGCGCAGCCGGCCAGCTTGCCAGCGCTCCAGCCGAACCGGCAACGGCAGACCCAGGGCCCCGACCAAACGATGGCCGATGGACGAATTGGCGAAGTCGATATAGCGGTCAGACATGGAACGCGCTCCAGCAGCTGGGGTTCAAAGTGTGGACCACGAATGGCGTTTAGTCGTTCGATCCACGAGATAAGGCCTACGCTAGATCATTGTAGGAGCGAAGCTTGCTCGCGAAGGCGGTATTTCATTCAGAGGGGATATTGAATGTGCCGGCGCCTTCGCGAGCAAGCTTCGCTCCTACAGGGGATGGTGTTTACATTTAATTTTTTGACAGGAGCTTTTCATGACTCAGCTGCGCCGCGTTGCGATTATTGGTGGTAACCGTATCCCCTTCGCCCGTTCCAACGGGGCGTACGCCACCGCCAGTAATCAGGCGATGCTCACCGCCGCGCTCGAAGGCTTGATCGAACGCTACAACCTGCACGGTTTGCGCATGGGCGAAGTGGTCGCCGGTGCCGTTCTCAAGCTGCCGCGGGACATGAACCTGACACGCGAGTGCGTGCTCGGTTCGCGGTTGTCTCCCGCTACCCCGGCCTATGACATCCAGCAGGCCTGCGGCACGGGTCTTGAAGCGGCTTTGCTGGTCGCGAACAAGATTGCCCTGGGTCAGATCGATTGCGGTATCGCCGGCGGCGTCGATACCACCTCCGACGCGCCAATTGGCGTCAATGAAGGCCTGCGCAAAATCCTTCTGCAAGCCAATAGCGCCAAGACCACCGCCGACAAACTGAAAATTTTCCTGCAACTGCGCCCCCGTCATCTGATCCCGGAACTGCCAAGTATCGGCGAATTGCGCACGGGTTTGTCCATGGGCGAGCACTGCGAGTTGATGGCCCAGACCTGGAACATTCCGCGCGCCGAACAGGACCAACTGGCGTTGGAAAGTCACCAGAAAATGGCCGCGTCCTTCACCGAAGGCTGGCACAACGATTTGATGACGCCGTTCCTCGGCCTGACCCGCGACAACAACCTGCGCCCGGACCTGACCCTGGAAAAACTCGCCTCACTCAAACCCGCGTTCGAAAAAAGCGCCAAAGGCACTTTGACGGCGGGCAACTCGACGCCGCTCACCGATGGCGCGTCGCTGGTGCTGCTGGGCAGTGAAGATTGGGCCAAGGAACGTGGCTTGCCGATCCTCGCGTATTTGCGCGATGGCGAGACGGCGGCGGTGGATTTCGTCAACGGTGCCGAAGGGCTGTTGATGGCGCCGGTGTATTCGGTGCCGCGTTTGCTGGCGCGCAATGGCTTGACCTTGCAAGACTTCGATTACTACGAAATCCACGAGGCCTTCGCCGCGCAGGTGCTCTGCACGCTAAAGGCCTGGGAAGATCCGGACTATTGCAAAACTCGCCTCGGCCTCGATGCGCCGCTGGGTTCCATCGACCGCAGCCGCCTCAACGTCAAAGGCAGTTCACTGGCGGCCGGGCATCCGTTTGCCGCTACCGGCGGGCGCATCGTCGCGAGCCTGGCGAAGTTGTTGGAGGCAGCGGGGCAGGGTCGAGGGTTGATCTCGATCTGCGCCGCCGGTGGCCAAGGCGTGACGGCGATTATTGAGCGCTGAGGATCACGCTGTTGCCCTGTTGCTGCCACGGCCAGGACACATATCCGCCCGTAGCGGTGCCGAGGATCGCATAGGCGTAGTACAGATGGCTGTTGCCCAGGTCCTGAAGCAGGGTAAAGACGAATGCTCTCGGCGTTGGCTCTCATGTAGGTCTTGAGGCTGTCGTCGGACTTCTTGATCAGCAGTTGGGTCGCCAGGTAATTCACGTTCTGGCTGATGCCGTCAAGTTGCATGGCGATGCTGACCCGACGAATTTCACGGTCGGACAAATCACTTTGTCACTGATGAATTCGGCTGATGGAGGCGGAAATTGAGGCCTATTAAGAAAAGCCCTACGAAGGGTATGAATCGAGGTGTCAACTTCTGTCGCAAATACCCTCCAAGCTTTACCGCTACAAGTGACGCTGGCTCAGCTATGATCTGGGGCGGCCAATGACGAGGGTCGGGTTTGCCTGATTAATCCGGCAGAGTGTGTGCTTCTTGATGTCGATGGGAACGTTCATAGGTCGGCAACCCCTCCCCGGAATGAGTGGATTGCCGTATAACGAATGACTTTCGCGTGTTTGGTAATAAAGGACCCCCAATAAAAGCTGATGAAGACTCCAAAACGCATTGAACCCCTGATCGAGGACGGTCTGGTCGACGAGGTGCTGCGCCCACTCATGAGTGGTAAAGAAGCAGCTGTTTATGTGGTGCGCTGCGGCAACGAGTTACGTTGCGCGAAGGTCTACAAGGAGGCGAATAAACGCAGTTTCCGTCAGGCGGCCGAGTATCAGGAAGGCCGCAAGGTGCGCAATAGCCGTCAGGCTCGAGCGATGGCCAAGGGCTCCAAGTTCGGCAAGAAAGAAACCGAAGACGCCTGGCAGAATGCCGAAGTGGCGGCGTTGTTCCGTCTGGCCGGTGCTGGCGTTCGGGTCCCTCAGCCTTACGACTTCCTTGAAGGCGTGCTGCTGATGGAACTGGTGGCCGACGAGTACGGTGATGCCGCGCCGCGTCTGAACGACGTGGTGCTGGAACCGGATCAGGCGCGCGAATATCACGCGTTCCTGATTTCGCAGATCGTGCTGATGTTGTGCACCGGTCTGGTGCACGGTGACCTGTCGGAATTCAACGTGCTGCTGACCCCGACTGGCCCGGTGATCATCGACCTGCCGCAAGCGGTGGACGCGGCGGGCAACAACCACGCGTTCAGCATGCTGGAGCGGGATGTTGGCAACATGGCGTCGTACTTCGGGCGGTTTGCGCCGGAGTTGAAAAAGACCAAGTACGCCAAGGAAATGTGGGCTTTGTTTGAAGCCGGCACCTTGCACCCGGCCAGCGTCTTGACCGGCGAGTTCGACGAGCCGGAAGAGTTGGCCGACGTTGGCGGGATCATGCGCGAGATCGAGGCGGCACGCCTGGATGAAGAGCGTAAGCAAGCGGTGCGTGCGGCAGATGATGCACCACCGGGAAAAACCGAAGAGCCGCCTCCGCCCTGGATGCAGTGATTGGTTGATGAGAAACCCGGCTTCGGCCGGGTTTTTTTTTGTAGATACCTGCCACCTGATCTCCCAAACGCTAGAGATCAAAGGTGGGAGCAACTGTCTTGATGTCTTTTATTTTGAAGATTGACAAGAGGCAACTCGATGTTCGCCATCGGCCTCAACAGCCAGTTGCCACACTTGATCGAAAACGAACACCTGCTCAAGACCAACGCCTGGATCACTTCGGCATCGTGGGCAGCAATGGTCGGTGGAAGTTTGGTGTCGGGGCTTTTAGTGGCCGCATTCGGCTTTGAAACGGTGTTTGCATTGAACGTGGTCACTTATCTGCTGGCCGCGTTGTTCATCTACAGCCCGACTCCAGGTTCTTGAGAATCGGGCAGTCGGGACGGTGATCACCGTGGCAATGTTCGACCAGGTCCTGCAGGGTATCGCGCAGTTGGCCGAGTTCGCGGATTTTCTGGTTCAGCGCTTCGATGTGCTGACGGGCCAGGGCCTTTACGTCGGCGCTGGCTCTTTGGCGGTCCTGCCAGAGGGTCAGCAGTTTGCCGACTTCATCCAGTGAGAACCCCAGGTCCCGGGAACGCTTGATGAACGCCAGGGTATGCAGGTCGTCGTCGCCGTAGACCCGGTAACCGCTGTCGGTACGATGGGCGGCCTTGAGCAAGCCGATGGATTCGTAATAACGAATCATCTTCGCGCTCAGGCCACTCTGGCGGGCCGCTTGGCCGATGTTCATTGAGTGTCCTCCAGATCCTTGGGCTTCCAGGTTTTCAACAGTAACGCATTGCTCACCACGCTGACGCTCGACAACGCCATGGCGGCGCCGGCCAGCACCGGGTTGAGAAAGCCAAACGCTGCCAGCGGAATACCAATCAGGTTGTAGACAAAGGCCCAAAACAGGTTCTGACGAATCTTCGCGTAGGTCTTGCGACTGATCTCCAGCGCCGCCGGCACCAACCGTGGGTCGCCGCGCATCAGGGTGATCCCGGCCGCGTGCATCGCAACGTCGGTGCCACCGCCCATGGCGATGCCGATGTCTGCGGCAGCCAAGGCCGGTGCGTCGTTGATGCCGTCGCCGACCATCGCTACCACGCCGGTTTTCTTAAGCGTGGCGACGGTGGCCGCTTTGTCGGCGGGCAGCACTTCGGCGTGGACATCCTTGATGCCCAGCGCCTCGGCAACCACTTTTGCACTGCCGCGATTGTCGCCGGTCAGCAGATGGCTGCTGATGTTGCGTGCGCTGAGTTGTTGCACGGCTTGCAGCGCGCCGGGTTTGAGCGTGTCGCCGAAAGCGAACAGGCCCAGCACACATGGTTCGGGACTTTGCTCGATCAGCCAGGACAGGGTCCGGCCTTCGGTTTCCCACGCGGTGGCGGAGTCAGCCCATTCACCTGCGCTCAAGCCGCTCTCTTTCAACAGACGACGATTGCCCAGCGCCAATCGACGACCGCCCAGAGTGCCCGCGATGCCACGGCCGGTCAGGGACTGGCTGTCGCTGACATCGGCGACGGTCAAACTGCGTTCGGCGCAAGCGTCCAGAACCGCCTTGGCCAGCGGGTGTTCACTGCCGCGTTGCAGGGCGCCGGCCATTTGCAGCAGGGCCGATTCGTCACCGTCGATGGCGCTCAAATGAGCGATGCGCGGAGTACCCGAAGTCAGCGTGCCAGTCTTGTCGAAGACCACCGCACTGACTTCATGCGCGCGCTCCAGTGCTTCGGCGTCTTTGATCAGAATCCCGTAGCGCGCCGCCACCCCAGTGCCGGCCATGATTGCCGTTGGTGTGGCCAACCCCAGGGCGCATGGGCAAGCGATTACCAAGACCGCCACGGCATTGATCAGCGCCGTTTCCATCGGTGCGCCGTACAACCACCAACCGATCAAGGTGGCCAACGCTATCAGCAGAACCGTAGGGACAAACACCTGGCTGACTTTATCCACCAGTTTCTGGATCGGCGCTTTCGCAGCCTGAGCGTCTTCCACCAGCCGAATGATGCGCGCCAGCACGGTTTCTGCGCCCAAGGCCAGGGTGCGAACGAGCAACCGGCCTTCGCCATTGATCGCACCGCCAGTGACCTTGTCGCCGGGATGTTTGGGCACCGGCAGGCTTTCGCCGCTGATCAGCGCTTCGTCGGCGTGGCTCTGGCCTTCGACCACTTCGCCGTCCACCGGGAAGCGTTCACCGGGTTTGACCATCACCAGATCATTGAGGCGCAAGGCGCTGATGGCAACGTCCTGCTCGCGGCCGTCGATCACCTGAATCGCCCGTTCCGGCCGCAAGGCTTCGAGGGCGCGGATGGCACTGGCGGTCTGGCGTTTGGCGCGGCTTTCCAGATACTTGCCCAGCAGCACCAAGGCAATCACCACCGCCGAGGCTTCAAAATACAGGTGCGGCATGCGCCCGGCGGCGGTGGCCCATTCATAGAGACTCAAGCCATAACCGGCGCTGGTGCCCAACGCGACCAGCAAATCCATGTTGCCGGCACCGGCGCGCACCGCTTTCCAGGCGGCCACATAAAACCGCGCACCGAAGATGAATTGCACCGGCGTGGCCAATGCGAATTGCACCCAGGCAGGGAGCATCCAGTGCACACCGAACGGTTGCAGCAGCATGGGCAGCACCAGTGGCGAGGCGAGGGCGATCGCCATGATCAAGGCCCAGCGCTCGCGGTGCAGGCGCTGTTGCTGATGGTCGGTTTGAGGGTGTTCAACTTCCCAGACGCTGGCGCTGTAGCCAGCCTTGGTCACGGCAGCGATCAAGGTTTGCGCATCGATCTGACCGAGCAGTTCGAGGTGTGCGCGTTCGTTGGCCAGGTTGACGCTGACGCTCTTGACCCCCGGCACTTTGGCCAGCGCTCGTTCGACCCGGCCGACGCAGGAGGCGCAGGTCATGCCGTCGATGCTCAGTTCCAGGCTCTGCTGCGGCACGCTGTAACCGGCCTGCTGCACGGCGTCCATCAACGCCGGCAGGCTGTCACTGGGCGCGTGAACCCGAGCCTGTTCGGTGGCCAGGTTGACGCTGACGGCAGAGGCGCCGATGACTTTGCTCAAGGCACGCTCGACACGCCCGGCGCAACTGGCGCAGGTCATGCCGGCAATCGGCAGATCGAAAGTGGTGGATTCGGACATCGGTCACGCTCCCTGTAGAAGATGCCTACAGGATCAACCTTGCCATGCGGGCAAGGTCAAGCATCCATTGTTTCGTCCCGTGACAATCAATAATCCAGGGCGACCGGCTTGAGATACATCCCTTCCTGCGTCATCGCAATCCGGAACTTCAGCACGTCACCGGCCTTGAGCGTGATGCTCTGCGAACCCGGAGCGAGCATGCCCGGGTTGCAACCCGGCGCCTGGCCCGGCAGCAGTTTCAGGCGCAGGGACACATCGCCCGGCGGCAGGTTGAACGAGGTGCTTTGTTCCTGGAATAACCGCGCTGACAACTGATCCTGGATATACACGCCGATTTCGCAGTTGGTCGAGACTTCCAGGCGCTCGCGGGAAATGATCAGTACGCCGTAATCCGCCCCGGCCGCATTGACCGAGGGCGCGACGGCGAAAAGGCTGAGAAAGCCAAACAGGCTGAGAGCTGACCAGCGCATGGCTGAATCTCCTGATGTCGAGTCATTGATGGGACGCAGCTTGGCCGAGCGCGACGCCGATTGCCAGCCCGGCAGCTCACTTCAGAACTTGACCTTGCCATAATGGCAAGCTCGAGACTGCACGCAACCTCACTCAAGGAGTCGTCCCATGCAAGTGTTCAACGTTCAAGGCATGTCCTGCGGTCACTGCGTCAAAGCCATCACTCAGGCGCTGCAAGCCAGGGATCCTGCGGCCAGCGTGCGTATTGATCTGGCTGCGAAAGAAGTCGGCGTCGACAGTGCATTGACAACGGATCAAGTGATCGCGGTGATCACCGAAGAAGGTTACGAGGCGAAAGTCGCCTGAAGCTTTTTAATAGTTAGCGACCTAACGGAATGTTCAAGGCGTCCATGCGCGGCTAGACTGTCGGGCTGCCGACCTCATGTCCAACTGGATGCCTGATGAACCTTCGTACCATTTTGATTCTTGGCGCCTTGAGCGCCTTCGGTCCGCTGGCGATCGATTTCTATCTGCCGGCCTTCCCGGCGATGGCGCTCGCCTTCGGCACCGACGAAAAACACGTTCAGCTGACCCTGGCGACGTATTTCCTGGGCTTGTCCATCGGTCAACTGGCTTACGGCCCGGTGGCGGATCGCTTCGGGCGACGCGTTCCCTTGCTGACCGGCGTCGGTCTGTTCACCGCAGCCTCCCTGGCGTGCGCCTATGCGCCGAATCTCGAATGGCTGATGGGCGCACGTTTCATTCAGGCACTGGGTGGGTGCGCGGGGATGGTGATCGCGCGAGCGGTGGTCAGCGATAAATGCGATGCGGTGGGTTCGGCGAAAGTCTTTTCGCAGCTAATGCTGGTGATGGGCCTGGCGCCGATTCTTGCGCCAATGCTGGGTGGGCTGTTGGTCAACACCACGGGCTGGCAGTCGATCTTTCTCGTGTTGAGCGGTTTCAGTGCGCTGGCAGGGTTGGCCGTGGCGCTCGGGCTGCCGGAAAGTCTGCCGGCCCATATGCCGCGTCAACCGTTGTCCGGCGCGTTGCGTCAGTACGGTCGACTGTTGTCGGATCCGTTGTTCCTTGGCCACGCCTTGACCGGTGGAATCGCCATCGCCGGGATGTTTGCCTACATCGCCGGTTCACCGTTCGTCTTCATCAAGCTTTATGGCGTACCGGCCGAGCATTTCGGCTGGTTGTTCGGGACCAATGCGGCGGGATTCATTCTGGTGGCGCAGGTGAATGCGCGACTGCTGGCCAAGCGTGGCCCGGCGTTTCTGCTGGTGCGCACCGTGTGGATCTACCTCGGCGCGGGTCTGGCACTGCTGGCCGTCAGTTCTTTGCACACCGCGCAGTTATGGCCGTTGCTGATTCCGCTGTTTATCTGCATCGCCAGCCTCGGTTGCATCCTCCCCAACGCTTCGGCCTGCGCCATGAATGGGCAGGGCGCTCGCGCCGGCAGTGCGTCGGCGATGCTCGGATGCCTGCAATTCAGCGTCGCTGCCGGGGCAGCAGCGCTGGTGGGTGTTTTACACGATGGCAGCGCCATGCCGATGGCCATGGTCATCAGCCTGTGCGCAATTCTGGTGGTGAGCGTGGCGATGCTCACCCGACGTTTACAAAATGCCCGGGCACTGGCACACGCCCAGGTCTGAGGACGAACTTAGCCAGCAGCGCGCTGCTGGTGTTCATTAATTTGATGAGGTGCTTGTAGTCGCGCTTCAAGGGTGCGGGTGAAGGCGCGAGCTTCGGCTTCGCTGCGGAATGTCACGGCGTGTTGGTCCAGGCGGACCTGCCACTGGGATTTTGCCAATTCTTTTATCAGGATCTTCATTGCTGATCTCTCCTCTCGTAAAAGATGTCACATAAAAGATTGCACCGCAGAGTTCACGATTGTAGACCCGAATACGATCGCAATTGTGACAACGGTCAACCTTCTGACTGACGGTGTCGTCCACCCTGGACAACACCGATACCATCTCGCATTAGAACCCTTCGAGCACAATCTTGCCTTTGGACTTGCCGCTTTCGAGCAGTTCATGGGCACGACGCAGGTTCGCCGCATTGATGCTCCCGAAGTGCTCGCCAACCGTGGTTTTCAGCGTCCCGGCGTCGATCAGCTGCGCAACGCGGTTGAGCAGTTTGTGCTGCTCGATCAAGTCTGCAGTTTCGAACAGCGAGCGGGTGTACATGAACTCCCAGTGCAGCGACAGGCTCTTGCGCTTGAGCTTGGTCACGTCCAGCGCCTTCGGATCATCAATCAGGGCCAGTTTGCCTTGCGGCGCCAGTGCCTCGACCAATTGATCCAGGTGGTGATCGGTCTGGGTCAGGCTGGCGACGTGGGTCACCTGGTCGAGGCCGGCGCGTTTGAGTTCTTCGCTCAACGGCTGGCTGTGATCGATCACCAGGTCGGCACCCAGCTCACGAACCCAGCTCTGGGTTTGCGGGCGAGAAGCTGTGCCGATGACTTTCAGCCCGGTGAGCTGGCTGGCCAATTGCGTGAGGATCGACCCCACACCGCCCGCGGCACCAACGATCAAAAGGCTCTGGCCTTCATCGGTTTTGCCTTCACGCACTTGCAGACGCTCGAAGAGTAATTCCCACGCGGTGATAGCGGTCAGCGGCAACGCGGCGGCTTCGGCGAAACTGAGGGTTTTCGGCATATGGCCGACGATCCGCTCGTCTACCACGTGCAGTTCGCTGTTGCCGCCAGCGCGGGCGATGGAGCCGGCGTAGAAGACTTTGTCGCCCGCCTTGAACAGCGTTACTTCATGACCGACGGCCTTGACCACCCCGGCCACGTCCCAGCCCAGCACTTTCGCCGCGCCGCCTTCGGGCTGGACGTTCTGGCGCACTTTGGTGTCCACCGGGTTGACCGAGATGGCTTTGACGTCCACCAACAGGTCGCGCGGGCCGGCGACCGGCTCTGGCAGTTCGATGTCTTGCAGCGAGTTTGAATCGCTGATGGGCAAGGAGGCGTAGTAGGCAATGGCTTTCATTGGGGCTCCTGAACAGTAATAAAGAAGGCAGAAATCAGACGATGGAACGCAGGCGCTTGAGGTCGAAGTGTTCGAGGGCGTCCTGCTGGCCGGCTTTGGCGATGAGGGTGGCGATAGCGGTAAAAGGCTGGGACATGTTCGACTCCGGGAATGGGATGAATTTGATGGGACGGATGATTGGCTATTTCTCTGCAAGATAAAACCCGCTAAAAGAGCAGTCTCTTTCAATATTTTTTTGATAATCGAGGCTGAAAAATGCTGCGTTTCGATGACTTGCAGTTGTTTGTCCGGGCGGCGGACCTGGGCAGTCTGTCAGCGGCGGCGCGTGGGATGGACATGTCGGCCGCGGTGGCCAGTGCGGCCTTGAAGCGCATCGAACAGCAGCTCGGCGCCCGGTTGCTCGCCCGTTCTACCCGCAGCCTGCGGTTGACCGCTGAAGGCGAGGGGTTTCTCGAATACGCTCGGGCCGCCTTGAGCAATCTTGATGAGGGGCGCCGTTTATTGGCCAGCGGTCAGGACCAGGTCAGCGGGATTTTGCAGCTGTCGGCGCCTTCGGACTTTGGCCGCAATCTGCTGCTGCCATGGCTGGACGAGTTTCAGCGCGAGCATCCCAAACTCACGGTGCGCCTGCTGCTGGGCGATCGCATCGCCGACCTGTTCCGCCAACCAGTGGACATCGCCCTGCGTTACGGCGAGCCGGAAGACTCAAGCCTGGTGGCGCTGCCCATCGCCCCGCAGAACCGCCGGGTCCTCTGTGCCGCCCCGAGTTACCTGGCCCGCCATGGCGAGCCGCGACAACTGGAGCAACTGGCTCAGCACAATTGCCTGCTGTTCATGCTCGGCAGCCGGGTCCACGATCATTGGAGTTTCCACGACGGCAAGCGCGAGGTCAGCCTGACCGTCAGCGGCGATCGTTTCAGCGATGATGCCGATGTCGTGCGGCTGTGGGCCGTGGCGGGTGCCGGGATTGCCTACAAATCCTGGCTTGATGTCGCCGCCGATGTGCTGGCCGGTCGATTGAAAGTGCTCATGCCGGAACTGCTCTGTGAGCGCGCACCGCTGAATTTGCTGTGCGCCCATCGCGCACAATTGAGTAAGCCGGTGAACCTTTTGCGGGAAATGCTCGCCAGCCGATGCGCCCGGTTGAGTAGCCAATTTCCGACGTTATCGGGCCCCGATCATTAGTCGCAGGCAAATAGCGAAATTTCACTCAGGAACTATCACCACCAATGGTTTCCCAAGGGCAGGAACCGGCGGTTAACCCGCCTATACTAGCGCTCGCCTCATGTACGCACCGTCGATCTCGCAATGGCGAGTCCACATCCGAGTCAGCCAGGCCCCATGGTCAATCGCCGCGGCTTTGCGAAACCTGCGAAGCAATGGCCTGTGCGATTGGCAGGCTTTGCCCGGTTTATGGCGGTTTCCTCGCCTTGGCCTACGACACATTACTGGTCAAGATGTCTCTGAGCAGTAGACGAAACGATTCAACAGGGAGTGAATACATGGAACATGCACCTTGCATCAGCCAGATCGCCACGTTGCTGGCTGACCCAAAGCGCAGCGCAATGATGTGGGCCTTGATGGACGGCTCGGCGCGGCAAACCGAAGAGCTGGCCTTGTTGGCCAGCCTGTCACCGTCTTCGGCCAGTGCTCATCTGGGGCGTTTGTCCGCCGGAGGACTGTTGAAAGTCGAAATCCGCGGCCGCAAGCGGTTCTTTCGTCTTGCCGCGCCCGAAGTGGGTGCCGCGATAGAGGCTCTGGCCAGCGCCACCCTGGCCAGCACGCCTCGGGAAATCCCGGACGTTTTCAAGCGCACGGCCCCCCTCGCCAAACCTCAGGTGGCGCCTTCGTCATTTTTGCGCGCCAGGCTTTGCGACGACCATCTGGGCGGCACCCTGGCCGCCGATCTCTATCAGCGTCTGCTTGATTCGGGCTGGATCGAACAGTCCGATCAGCGGGTCATGATCACTCACAAGGGCGCCACGCACTTGGCGACGCGTGGTGTGTTCATCCAGGCGCTGGCCCATCGCAACAGCAGAGTCGCTTGCGCTTGTCCGGACTGGAGCGAAAGACGCCCACACATGGGCGGATCACTGGGTGCGGCGTTGCTGCAATTGTTCATGCAGTCCGGTTGGTTGAGCCTGCCCAACGATTCGCGAGCCTTGCAGATCACCGCCGCGGGGCAGCGTGAAATCCATCGGTTCGCCAAAGAAACTGAGCTGGAAATGGCGTTGTAGACGCGCTCTGCGTGGGAATGCCTGAACGGACGCTCTGCGTCCGCTCTTGGGACGCGGAGCGTCCCTGGCTGCATTCCCACGCGGAGCGTGGGGAACGATCAGTCAGCGTGGGAACGATCAGTAACTAGGGTTTCACCAACCGTGCATCCAGGCTGTTCTGAGCCAGGCGCTTGGCCTGATCCTGGGTCATGCCCAAATCGGTGTAGAGCGCGTGGAAGTTCTCGGTGACATAACCGCCGAAGTACGCCGGGTCATCCGAGTTCACGGTCACTTTCACACCACGTTCCAGCATGTCGAGAATGTTGTGCTGAGACATGTGATCGAACACGCAGAGTTTGGTGTTCGACAACGGGCACACGGTCAACGGGATTTGCTCGTCGATAATCCGCTGCATCAATCGTTCGTCTTCGATGGCGCGTACGCCATGGTCGATGCGCTGGATTTTCAGCAGGTCGAGGGCTTCCCAGATGTACTCGGGCGGGCCTTCTTCACCGGCGTGGGCGACGGTCAGGAAGCCTTCGTGCCGAGCGCGATCGAACACGCGCTGGAATTTGCTCGGCGGATGACCCATTTCCGAACTGTCCAGACCCACAGCGACAAACGCATCACGGAACGGCAGCGCCTGGTCGAGGGTTTTCTCGGCTTCTTCTTCGCTCAAGTGGCGCAGGAAGCTGAGGATCAAACCGCTGGTGATGCCCAGTTGCTGCTCACCATCTTTCAGCGCGGCGGCGATGCCGTTGAGCACCACTTCGAACGGTATGCCACGGTCGGTGTGGGTCTGTGGGTCGAAGAACGGTTCGGTGTGAATCACGTTCTGTGCCTTGCAACGCAACAGGTAGGCCCAGGTCAGGTCGTAGAAGTCCTGAGAGGTGCGCAACACGTCGGCTCCCCGGTAATACAGGTCGAGAAACTCTTGCAGGTTGTTGAAGGCGTAGGCTTTGCGCAGGGTTTCGACGTCGCTCCACGGCAGGGCGATCTTGTTGCGATCGGCCAGGGCAAACAGCAGCTCAGGCTCCAGCGAACCCTCAAGGTGCAGGTGCAGTTCTGCCTTGGGCAGGGCGTTCAGCCAGTCGTACATAGTCTTTTCTCATCAGGTGCAGAGGGCGTGCATTCTACAGATGCTCGTGGAAACAATTAGTAAAACCTGACCAGCCGGTTCATCCCACCGCTTCCTGTTCCCGTCGATAGGCGTAGGTGTCGGCGAAGCGCGAGAGCAGGAATTCGGCGCAGTTTGTGGCCGGATACTTTGCCGGGTGCCGTTCACAGCCGGGCAGGCATTCGATGGCCGTGTCCGGGTGCGGCTCGGCAAAGAACGGCATTGAGTAACGGTTCACGCCCAACGGCCTGATTACCCGGCGGCGTCGACGGCGTTCAGCTTGCCACTCACCGCTCTCATCCTCAGTCTAAATCCTGCGCAAGACACAAGCGGGCTTGCTCGCGATGAGGTCCGCAAGGCCAATAAAAGTGCATCGCCTGACACGGCCGCCACCCACTGGTGCGCTAAGGTGTAACGAAACGTTAGAGCCGCCCCGCAGTCAGTAGCTCATCAC
Organism: Pseudomonas sp. HLT2-19-2; assembly: GCF_054898005.1. Classification (NCBI taxonomy): domain Bacteria; kingdom Pseudomonadati; phylum Pseudomonadota; class Gammaproteobacteria; order Pseudomonadales; family Pseudomonadaceae; genus Pseudomonas; species Pseudomonas sp. HLT2-19-2. Next base: position 1,008,595 of record NZ_CM142712.1, read on the forward strand.
ACTGATTTCGCTTCACACGGCAAAAAGGCCCGCAATGCTCACACTCCTCAAGCAAGAAAAGTTTTTGTTGCTTGCCCTGATCGCAGCATTCATCGCTTACCCGATGGAACACTGGATGCTGCACAGCGGCCAACCCATTGCGTTGACCGCTGGCCTGGTGCTGATCGCCTTCATCGTCGCGGCCTCCATGCGTGTCGCCCATCACGCCGAGCTGCTTGCGGAGAAAGTCGGTGACCCCTACGGCACGATGATCCTGACGCTGGCCGCGGTGTTGGTGGAAGTGGTGATTCTGGCGATCATGATGAGCAACGAGGCCTCACCGACTTTGGTGCGCGACACGATTTATTCGGCGGTGATGCTCGACATCAACGGCATCCTCGGCCTGGCCGCATTGATGGGCGGGATCAAGTACGGCGAACAGTCCTATAACGACGACTCGGCGCGCAGCTACAGCGTGATGATTCTCACCGCCATGGGGGTTTCCATGGTGGTGCCGGAGTTCATTCCCGAGGCCAACTGGAAGATTTATTCGGCGTTCACCATCGGCGCGATGATCGTGCTCTACGCCCTGTTCCTGCGCATGCAGGTCGGGCCGCACAGTTACTTCTTCAGCTACAGCTACCCGGAAAAGCGCCGCAAGAAAGTCCTGGAGGAAGAACCTGAACCCATCAATCTTGGGCTGAGTATCGGGACATTGGTATTCGGCGTGGTGGTGATCGGCGCATTGGCCGAAGTGATGTCCAAGACCCTCGATCTGGGCCTGGAAGGCACGGGCGCACCGCCAATAATCACCGCGATTCTGGTGGCGGCAATCTCGGCGGCGCCGGAAATTCTGACGGCGTTGCGGGCGGCACTGGCCAACCGCATGCAGTCGGTGGTCAACATCGCCATGGGCGCGTCACTGTCGACGGTGATCCTGACGGTGCCGGTGATGGAAGCGATGGCGCTCTACACCGGCCAGCCGTTTCAGATGGCGATGACCCCGGTGCAGACCGTGATGATCTTCCTCACGCTGATCGTCAGCGCGATCAACCTCAACGATGGCGAAACCAACGCCATCGAAGGGATGACGCACTTTGTGTTGTTTGCGACGTTCATCATGTTGTCGCTGCTGGGGTTGTGACTGATCGTTCCCACCAGAGCGTGGGAATGATCAGGTGGTGGATCAGGTACCGGCGATCAACTGCCGAGCCGCCTGGCTGTGATCAGCAATCAAACCTTTCAGATCCAGCCCTTCAACCTGTCCATCAATCACCCGCCACTTGCCACCGACCATCACCCGATCCGCCCGATCCGCGCCGCACAGCAGCAACGCGGAAACCGGATCATGGCTGCCGGAGAAGCGTAGCTCATCGAGCTTGAACAGTGCCAGATCCGCCTGCTTGCCCACCGCCAGTTCGCCGATATCGGTACGGCCCAGCAACTGCGCCGAACCCTTGGTCGCCCAACCCAGCACCAACTCCGGAGTGATCTTCTCGGCGCCATAACGCAGTCGCTGAATGTAAAGCGCCTGACGGGTTTCCAGCATCATGTTCGATGCATCGTTGGACGCCGAACCGTCCACACCCAAGCCCAGCAATGCGCCCGCAGCAGTAAGGTCCAGTGTCGGGCAAATGCCGGAAGCCAGTCGCATATTTGAACTCGGGCAATGGCAAATGCCGGTACCGGCGGCGCCGAGGCGGGCGATTTCATCCGGGTTGAAATGGATGCCGTGAGCGAGCCATGTACGCGGACCGAGCCAGCCGACGCTGTCCAGGTAATCCACAGTGCGCAGCCCGAAACGTTGCAGGCAGAAGTCTTCTTCGTCGAGGGTTTCGGCCAGATGGGTGTGCAGGCGCACGTCGAGTTTGTTCGCCAGTTCGGCGCTGGCGGACATGATTTCCGGAGTCACCGAGAACGGCGAGCAGGGCGCCAGGGCGATCTGGATTTGCGCGCCGTCGCCACGTTCGTGGTACTCGGCGATCAAGCGCTGACTGTCGTCGAGGATCACTTCGCCTTGCTGCACGGTCTGTTGCGGGGGCAGGCCGCCGTCCGCTTCGCCAAGGCTCATGGAGCCGCGAGTCAGCATGGCGCGCATGCCCAGTTCGCGCACGCTCTCGACTTGTACGTCGATCGCATTTTCCAGGCCTTGCGGAAACAGGTAGTGGTGATCGGCGGCGGTGGTGCAGCCGGACAGCAGCAACTCGGCCAACGCGACTTTGCTGGCGAGGGCGAGTTTTTCAGGCGTAAGGCGTGCCCAGACCGGGTAGAGGGTTTTCAGCCACGGGAACAACGGCTGATTGACCACCGGCGCCCAGGCGCGGGTCAGGGTTTGATAGAAGTGGTGATGGGTGTTGATCAGTCCCGGCAGGATCACATGCTCGCGGGCATCGAATACGTGTCCACAGGGCGCAGAAGGTTGCTGGCCAGCGCCGAGCACTTCGACGATCAAACCGTCTTGCAGCACCAGGCCGCCACGGGCATCGAGGCCATTGGCAGTGAAGATCGCGAGGGGGTTTTTTAACCAGGTACGGGTCGCAGGCATGTTGGCCGGCTCCTCTGAAAGTTGGGTTCAGGGTTGCCAGCTCAGTGTTGCCCTGTCTGCTGATCCAGGGTCGTCGCGGGGACGAGGTGCGGAGTTTCAAACAAAACGGCGTTGCGGGCAAGCCTGGCCCGACAGAACAACACAAATCCCTGTGGGAGCGACGGTGATTACCAGGGAATGGTTTCACCCTTGTAGTTCACAAAATGATGCCCGCCCTTGCCGGTGTACGCATTCACCTGATCGACCAGCCCACGCGTGCTGGTGTCCACATCAATGTCCGCACCTTCACCGCCCATGTCGGTCTTCACCCAACCCGGATGCAACGACAGCACAGTGAGTTTCTGCTCACCCAACTGAGTGACGAAGCTGTTGGTCATGGAGTTCAGCGCCGCTTTACTCGCCTTGTACAGCGCCAGCTCCGGCGCATCCGGCATGGTCACGCTACCGAGTACTGAACTCATGAACGCCAGCACGCCGCTGTCCGGGCGGATCTGCCCGACGAAGCGCTGGGCCAGGTTGATCGGTGCCACGGCATTGGTGAAGAACAGTTGGCCGACTTCAGCCAGGGTCGCGCCACCTGGTGTTTGAATGTCAGGCCCCTTGACCCCGGCATTCACGAACAGCAGGTCAAACACTTCGCCCTTGAGCTGCTGGCTCAGGGCGATGACTGCCTGCTGATCGTCCATGTCGAGTTTTTCGATCCGCACCTTGCGCAAGGCCTGCAAGGCTTCGGCGTTCTGCGGGTTGCGCACGGTGGCGGTGACTTGCCAGCCGTCGCCCAACAGAGTTTTCACCAGGCCGAGGCCCAAGCCGCGGGAGGCGCCGATGATGAGTGCGGTTTTTGCCGTAGACATAAGTGGCTTCCTTGATAAATGAGGTCAGGGATTCAATGGGCAACGTTGCCCGAGCCGTTGTTGCAACTCGTGTCGCAACGCGCCGAGTTCGTCCATTCGGGTTTCGATCAGTTTGAGTTTGTCTTGCAGCAATTGCGTGACGGCGCTGTCCGGATCGGGCGACTGCCCTAGAGCGGCGACGCTGTTGCCGATCTCGCCGAGGGTAAATCCCAATCGCTGGGCGGTCTTGATGTACAGCACCAGTTGCACCATGTCCGCCGGATAGTCGCGATAACCGTTGGCGCTGCGTTGCGCCGCGATCAGTCCGCGCTGCTCGTAGAAGCGCAGCGTGTCGCGGCTGACGGCGCTGGCCTGGGCTAATTCACCGATGCGCATCATGACGTCTCGAAAGGGCTTGACCCTGGAGCATACTCCAGGCTTTAGCCTTGTTGCTCCCTGATTTTCTGGAGCAAGACGGATGTGGACTTCAACGCAATATCGCCGGTTGGTGCGCGGTAGCGCCTGGTATGACTTGATCGTGATGGCGGCGTTTACCACGCCGTGGAGTTTTGCTGCGTTGCATGGGGTGTTGGCGAATGTGAGTCAGGCTTTCAATTTGCCTGGTGAGCTGCCGCCGTTTGAGCCGATGCACATGCTGATGGCCAATCTGTTGGGATCGATTGTCTGCGTGTGGGCGGTGCTGCGGATTCGGGATCCGCAGCAGGTGTTTGGTCGGTATGACGCCGTTGGCAGGTTTCTGTTCGCCGCTTGGCAGCTCTATGCCTTGCTCCATGGTGCCAGTTCTTTATTGGTGGTTTTCCTGTTCTTTGAGTTGGCGTGGGGCGTTGTTCAGGTGTTGCCTGTCAGGCAGCCACTAATGCCCGGCCTGCCACGGTTGCCCCAATGACATCGGCGGCATCAGGCAACGAATGATTTCCACCCGCTGCCGTTCGCGGGTCGATTGAAGTGATGCCTGTGGACATAGTAATTTCCTGGCCATTAAGTCAGGAATGCTCAAAAGCGTTACAGGTGAAGGCTTTGAAGACGGCGCCTCGCCCAATGTCGATCCCGAACCAGGCACCACTTGAGGGCAAAGCCGTTGATCAGGCTCCGGTTTTGCTCAGGGTATCTGGTCAAAAAACGAGCAGCTGACGGCAAGCCATACCGGACATGGGGCCGCGACAGTCATGAACGGGTTATCCACAGATTGCTCCACAGTATTTGTGCGCAAGCCCGACGCTTGGGCATAAGCACTGCGCAGCTTTCTTCTAAAGGTGATAAACCGAGCTAACTGATTGTTTTTACGTGGATTTAGCTTTTTTGATGGCGAATTGAACGAAAAGTGAGCAAAGCCCGCAAAGCCGCATGACACAAGGGTTACAGCCGGGTGTGCTCAGGTTATCCACAGCCGGGTGCACAGTAGATGTGGGCAAATGCACCGGTTCGACGAAAGGGCTGTGAACGTTGTTGGTGCGATTAGTGCTGCAACAAAATGCGTCCGCGACTCAAGTCCGCCAGCTGCGTTTGCAGAGTATTGATCTGGCTTTCGCCGATCGCCAATCGCAGGTCTACGCCGTTGGCCGTGAACGTTTCTTCCACAACCAATCCACCCAGTTCCGCCACCCGAAGCTTCACCAGCGGCAACTCACCAAACGCACAGGCGCAGCTCACCGGCACTCGACTGATCAACTCAACCTTCGCCGCGGCTTGCAGGCACTTGTTGGCGCCGCCGCCATACGCCCGTGCGAGGCCACCGGTACCAAGTTGAATACCGCCATACCAACGAATTACCAGTACGGCGACCTGATCGCAATCCTGCGCTTCGATCGCCGCCAGAATCGGCCGCCCAGCAGTGCCGCCAGGCTCGCCATCGTCAGTGCTGCGGTAGTGATCGCCAAGCTTCCAGGCCCAGCAATTGTGCGAGGCATTCAAATCGCTGTGCTGTTCAATGAACGCCTGGGCTTCAGCAGGGCTGCTGATCGGCGCGGCGAAGGTGATGAAACGGCTTTTGCGAATCTCTTCGCGGTACTCGCAAAAACCGCTGAGGGTAAAAGGCATAAGTGTCTTAGATCGTTGGCGTCAGGCCGCAGCCCTTGAGAATAATGTGGATCAGGTTGTTGCCGGCGTCTTCCATGTCTTGCTTGGTTAGCTTGGTGCGCCCGCTGACACGGCATATCTGTGTGGCGAAATCGGCGTAATGCTGAGTGCTGCCCCACAACAGGAAGATCAGGTTCACTGGGTCTACCGGGTCCATCTTGCCGGCATCGATCCACGCCTGGAACACGGCGGCCCGGCCCTGGAACCAAGCGCGATAATCCTGATTGAAATACTCGGTCAGGCATTCGCCGCCGCTGATGACTTCCATGGCGAAAATCCGCGAGGCTTGCGGCTGACGACGGGAGAATTCCATCTTGGCGCGGATATAACGCGTCAGCGCTTCGCCCGGATCATCTTCAGCGGTCAGGGTGTTGAAGGTGCTGTCCCACAACTGGAGGATGTTGCTTAACACCGCCACGTACAAACCGAGTTTGTTGGTGAAGTAGTAATGCAGATTCGCCTTGGGTAATCCGGCATTCAGGGCGATGGTGTTCATGCTGGTGCCTTTGAACCCGTGACGGGCGAACTCGTCTTCGGCGGCTTTGATGATGGTCTCTTCGTTCTTCTGACGAATGCGGCTGGCAGGTTTGCCGCCGTGAGCGGGGACTTCAAAGGTCATAGGCACTTCCGAACAAGTGGGGTGGGTGCATCCTGTGCGTTGATAGCGCACCCACGGGCGTCAGACAAGTCCTGACGCAATAAAAGGCCAGGACTTTCTAGCGCGTCGCCGCCAGGCTCTCCAAAAAGCTTTCCAGCACCAAATGCGGGCGACGGCCCTTGCGAGTGACCGATGCGAGGCTCAGGTCATAGAACCGCGCTTGCGGTTTCAGCGCACGCAATCGGCCTTGCTGCACCCAGAGGCTGGCGTAGTGGTCCGGCAGGTAACCGATGTAGCGCCCGGTCAGGATCAGGAACGCCATGCCTTCACGGTCCGAGGCACTGGCGGTGCAATTGAGCGCCTGGTAATGGGCCTGGATCTCCGCTGGCAAGCGGAAGGTCGGCGCGATGGCGTCCTGGCTATTGAGGCGTTCGTCATCCAGTTGTTTATCGTCGACATAAAACAACGGATGACCGACCGCGCAATACAGTAGCGAGCGTTCGCTATAGAGCGGCTGATATTCCAGCCCCGACAGCGCACTGGCCTGTGGCACCACGCCGACATGCAATCGACCGTCGAGCACGCCTTGTTCGACTTCGTTGGGCGCGATCATGCGAATCTGTATTTGCACGTCCGGACCGCGTTCCTTCAATTGCGCCAAGGCGTGGGTGATGCGCATGTGGGGGAGGGTGACCAGGTTGTCGGTCAGGCCGATGGTCAATTCGCCGCGCAAATGTTGGTGCAGACCGTTGACCTCGGTGCGGAAACTTTCCAGCGCACTCAAGAGCTGCAGCGCCGATTGGTAAACCTCGCGACCTTCTTCGGTCAGGGAAAACCCGGCGCGACCGCGCTGGCATAAACGCAGGCCTAGGCGTTGTTCCAGATCGCTCATTTGCTGGCTGATCGCCGAACGACCTATGCCCAGCACTGATTCCGCTGCGGAGAAGCCGCCGCATTCCACCACGCTGCGAAATATTCGTAACAGGCGAATATCAAAGTCACTGACTTGCGCCAGTGGATCTGGGCGGCGGCTGCTCATAGTTTAGTGGTGACCTGACTGAACGTTAGAAGAGTTGGATTTCACCGACTTTATCCCCATGGCAATTTAGCTGCAAGAACGCTTTTGATCTCTATGCCGCTTATTGCCCTTCGAGGTTTTGCCCATGAATGTGCCTGAAAACGCCCCGAACTCCCTGGCCAGCCAGCTCAAGCTCGATGCTCACTGGATGCCCTACACCGCCAACCGTAATTTCCAGCGCGATCCGCGACTGATCGTGGCGGCTGAAGGCAGTTGGCTGATAGATGACAAGGGCCGCAAAGTGTATGACTCGCTGTCCGGTCTGTGGACCTGCGGTGCCGGGCATACCCGCAAGGAAATTCAGGACGCGGTCGCCAAGCAGTTGGGCACTCTCGATTATTCGCCAGGCTTCCAGTACGGCCATCCTCTGTCGTTTCAACTGGCTGAGAAAATCACCGACCTGACCCCGGGCAATCTGAATCACGTATTCTTCACTGACTCGGGCTCCGAGTGCGCGGACACGGCGGTCAAGATGGTTCGTGCTTACTGGCGTCTGAAAGGCCAGGCCACCAAGACCAAAATGATCGGCCGTGCCCGTGGTTATCACGGCGTGAACATCGCCGGCACCAGCCTCGGTGGCGTGAACGGCAACCGCAAAATGTTCGGTCAGGCGATGATGGACGTCGATCACCTGCCGCACACCTTGCTGGCGAGCAATGCCTATTCCCGAGGCATGCCGAAAGAGGGCGGTATCGCCCTGGCGGATGAACTGCTCAAACTGATCGAACTGCATGACGCTTCGAACATCGCGGCAGTGTTTGTCGAACCAATGGCCGGTTCCGCTGGCGTCCTGGTTCCGCCACAGGGTTACCTCAAGCGTCTGCGCGAGATCTGCGATCAGCACAACATCCTGCTGGTGTTCGACGAAGTGATCACCGGCTTCGGCCGTACCGGTTCGATGTTCGGCGCCGACAGCTTCGGCGTGACCCCGGACTTGATGTGCATCGCCAAGCAAGTTACTAACGGCGCGATTCCGATGGGCGCGGTGATTGCCAGCTCCGAGATCTACCAGACTTTCATGAACCAGGCGACGCCTGAGTACGCGGTGGAATTCCCGCACGGCTATACCTATTCCGCCCACCCGGTGGCGTGTGCCGCTGGCCTGGCAGCACTCGACCTGCTGCAAAAGGAAAACCTGGTGCAGAGCGTGGCCGAAGTCGCACCGCATTTCGAAAATGCGCTGCACGGTCTGAAAGGCTCGAAGAACATTATCGACATTCGTAACTACGGTTTGGCCGGTGCGATCCAGATCACGCCTCGCGACGGCGACGCCATAGTGCGTCCGTTCGAAGCCGGCATGGCCCTGTGGAAAGCTGGGTTCTACGTGCGCTTCGGCGGCGACACCCTGCAGTTCGGCCCAACCTTCAACAGCAAGCCGCAAGACCTTGATCGTCTGTTCGACGCGGTCGGCGAAGTGCTGAACAAGATCGACTGATTTTTCCCCTCTATATAGAGGCGCCCCTTTGAAGGGTGCCTGTGGACAACTTTTCAGGAGCCCCGCATGAGCCTTATCCCGCATTTGATCAATGGCGAACTGGTGACCGAAGACGGTCGCACGGCTGACGTGTACAACCCGTCCACCGGCCAGGCGATCCACAAGCTGCCATTGGCCAGCCGCGAAACCATTCAAAAAGCCATCGACTCGGCCAAGGCTGCGTTCCCGGCCTGGCGTAACACTCCTCCGGCCAAACGTGCTCAGGTGATGTTCCGCTTCAAGCAACTGCTGGAACAGAACGAAGCGCGGATCGCGCAGCTGATTAGCGAAGAGCACGGCAAGACGCTGGAAGATGCGGCGGGTGAGTTGAAGCGCGGCATCGAGAACGTCGAGTTCGCTTGCGCAGCGCCGGAAATCCTCAAGGGCGAATACAGTCGTAACGTCGGCCCGAACATTGATGCCTGGTCAGACTTCCAGCCGTTGGGCGTGGTGGCTGGTATCACTCCGTTCAACTTCCCGGCCATGGTGCCGCTGTGGATGTATCCACTGGCGATCGTCTGCGGCAACTGCTTTATCCTCAAGCCGTCCGAGCGTGACCCAAGTTCGACGCTATTGATTGCTCAATTGTTGGTGGAAGCCGGTCTGCCGAAAGGCGTGCTGAGCGTAGTACACGGCGATAAGGCTGCAGTGGATGCGCTGATCGAAGCGCCGGAAGTCAAAGCGTTGAGCTTCGTTGGTTCGACGCCGATTGCCGAATACATCTACGCCGAAGGCACCAAGCGCGGCAAGCGCGTTCAGGCACTGGGTGGCGCGAAGAACCATGCGGTACTGATGCCGGATGCGGATCTGGATAACGCGGTCAGCGCACTGATGGGCGCGGCCTACGGTTCTTGCGGTGAACGTTGCATGGCGATCTCGGTGGCTGTGTGCGTCGGTGACCAGGTGGCGGATGCGCTGGTGGCCAAGTTGGTACCGCAAATCAAGGCTCTGAAAATCGGTGCCGGTACTTCATGCGGTCTGGACATGGGGCCGCTGGTTTCCGGTCAGGCTCGCGACAAAGTCAGTGGCTATATAGAAGACGGTGTTTCTTCTGGTGCGACCTTGGTGGTGGATGGTCGTGGTCTGAGCGTGGCCGGTCATGAGGAAGGTTTCTTCCTGGGTGGCTGCCTGTTCGATAACGTCACGCCAGAGATGCGCATCTATAAAGAAGAGATCTTCGGGCCGGTGTTGTGTGTTGTCCGGGTTAACAGCCTGGAAGAGGCGATGCAGCTGATCAACGATCACGAGTACGGCAACGGCACCTGCATCTTTACCCGTGATGGGGAAGCGGCGCGGTTGTTCTGCGATGAGATCGAAGTCGGCATGGTTGGCGTCAATGTGCCGTTGCCGGTGCCAGTGGCTTATCACAGCTTTGGTGGCTGGAAGCGCTCACTGTTCGGCGATCTGCATGCTTATGGTCCGGATGGCGTGCGTTTCTACACCCGCCGCAAGGCCATTACCCAGCGCTGGCCACAACGGGCGAGCCATGAAGCTTCGCAGTTCGCATTCCCTAGCTTGTAAGTAGAAGGGAAGAAGGCCGGCCCTTGGGGCCGGCCTTTGCGTTTCAGGGGCTTTTTTGACGTATATGACAGAATTGTGAAATTAGGTATTGACGGCAGATTCTGGAAGTCTATAATTCGGCCCACTTCCGGCGCAGTCGAAACGGAAAACTCCTTGGTAAACAATGAGTTACGCAGTTTTCGACAGCGAGTTGCTTCAGGTCATCGAAGCGCGAAAGGGGGTTGAAAAAGAGGTGTTGACAGCAGCGAGTAACGCTGTAGAATTCGCCTCCCGCTGACGAGAGATCGAAAGCGCAAGTGGTTGAAGTTACAAAGGAAACTTTGAAAACTTCTGAAAATAACCGCTTGACAGCAACAGAGGCTGCTGTAGAATGCGCGCCTCGGTTGAGACGAAAGATCTTAACCAACCGCTCTTTAACAACTGAATCAAGCAATTCGTGTGGGTGCTTGTGGAGTCAGACTGATAGTCAACAAGATTATCAGCATCACAAGTTACTCCGCGAGAAATCAAAGATGTAACCAACGATTGCTGAGCCAAGTTTAGGGTTTCTTAAAAACCCAAAGATGTTTGAACTGAAGAGTTTGATCATGGCTCAGATTGAACGCTGGCGGCAGGCCTAACACATGCAAGTCGAGCGGCAGCACGGGTACTTGTACCTGGTGGCGAGCGGCGGACGGGTGAGTAATGCCTAGGAATCTGCCTGGTAGTGGGGGATAACGCTCGGAAACGGACGCTAATACCGCATACGTCCTACGGGAGAAAGCAGGGGACCTTCGGGCCTTGCGCTATCAGATGAGCCTAGGTCGGATTAGCTAGTTGGTGAGGTAATGGCTCACCAAGGCGACGATCCGTAACTGGTCTGAGAGGATGATCAGTCACACTGGAACTGAGACACGGTCCAGACTCCTACGGGAGGCAGCAGTGGGGAATATTGGACAATGGGCGAAAGCCTGATCCAGCCATGCCGCGTGTGTGAAGAAGGTCTTCGGATTGTAAAGCACTTTAAGTTGGGAGGAAGGGCATTTACCTAATACGTAAGTGTTTTGACGTTACCGACAGAATAAGCACCGGCTAACTCTGTGCCAGCAGCCGCGGTAATACAGAGGGTGCAAGCGTTAATCGGAATTACTGGGCGTAAAGCGCGCGTAGGTGGTTCGTTAAGTTGGATGTGAAATCCCCGGGCTCAACCTGGGAACTGCATTCAAAACTGTCGAGCTAGAGTATGGTAGAGGGTGGTGGAATTTCCTGTGTAGCGGTGAAATGCGTAGATATAGGAAGGAA
>NZ_CM142712.1:1022500-5212500 GCF_054898005.1 Pseudomonas sp. HLT2-19-2
AAGCGTAATAGCTCACTAGTCGAGTCGGCCTGCGCGGAAGATGTAACGGGGCTCAAACCATACACCGAAGCTACGGGTATCACTTAGGTGATGCGGTAGAGGAGCGTTCTGTAAGCCTGTGAAGGTGAGTTGAGAAGCTTGCTGGAGGTATCAGAAGTGCGAATGCTGACATGAGTAACGACAATGGGTGTGAAAAACACCCACGCCGAAAGACCAAGGTTTCCTGCGCAACGTTAATCGACGCAGGGTTAGTCGGTCCCTAAGGCGAGGCTGAAAAGCGTAGTCGATGGAAAACAGGTTAATATTCCTGTACTTCTGGTTATTGCGATGGAGGGACGGAGAAGGCTAGGCCAGCTTGGCGTTGGTTGTCCAAGTTTAAGGTGGTAGGCTGGACTCTTAGGTAAATCCGGGAGTCTAAGGCCGAGAGCTGATGACGAGTTACCCTTTGGGTGACGAAGTGGTTGATGCCATGCTTCCAAGAAAAGCTTCTAAGCTTCAGGTAACCAGGAACCGTACCCCAAACCGACACAGGTGGTTGGGTAGAGAATACCAAGGCGCTTGAGAGAACTCGGGTGAAGGAACTAGGCAAAATGGCACCGTAACTTCGGGAGAAGGTGCGCCGGTGAGGGTGAAGCATTTACTGCGTAAGCCCATGCCGGTCGAAGATACCAGGCCGCTGCGACTGTTTATTAAAAACACAGCACTCTGCAAACACGAAAGTGGACGTATAGGGTGTGACGCCTGCCCGGTGCCGGAAGGTTAATTGATGGGGTTAGCTAACGCGAAGCTCTTGATCGAAGCCCCGGTAAACGGCGGCCGTAACTATAACGGTCCTAAGGTAGCGAAATTCCTTGTCGGGTAAGTTCCGACCTGCACGAATGGCGTAACGATGGCGGCGCTGTCTCCACCCGAGACTCAGTGAAATTGAAATCGCTGTGAAGATGCAGTGTATCCGCGGCTAGACGGAAAGACCCCGTGAACCTTTACTATAGCTTTGCACTGGACTTTGAATTTGCTTGTGTAGGATAGGTGGGAGGCTTTGAAGCGTGGACGCCAGTTCGCGTGGAGCCAACCTTGAAATACCACCCTGGCAACTTTGAGGTTCTAACTCAGGTCCGTTATCCGGATCGAGGACAGTGTATGGTGGGTAGTTTGACTGGGGCGGTCTCCTCCTAAAGAGTAACGGAGGAGTACGAAGGTGCGCTCAGACCGGTCGGAAATCGGTCGTAGAGTATAAAGGCAAAAGCGCGCTTGACTGCGAGACAGACACGTCGAGCAGGTACGAAAGTAGGTCTTAGTGATCCGGTGGTTCTGTATGGAAGGGCCATCGCTCAACGGATAAAAGGTACTCCGGGGATAACAGGCTGATACCGCCCAAGAGTTCATATCGACGGCGGTGTTTGGCACCTCGATGTCGGCTCATCACATCCTGGGGCTGAAGCCGGTCCCAAGGGTATGGCTGTTCGCCATTTAAAGTGGTACGCGAGCTGGGTTTAGAACGTCGTGAGACAGTTCGGTCCCTATCTGCCGTGGACGTTTGAGATTTGAGAGGGGCTGCTCCTAGTACGAGAGGACCGGAGTGGACGAACCTCTGGTGTTCCGGTTGTCACGCCAGTGGCATTGCCGGGTAGCTATGTTCGGAATAGATAACCGCTGAAAGCATCTAAGCGGGAAACTAGCCTCAAGATGAGATCTCACTGGGACCTTGAGTCCCCTGAAGGGCCGTCGAAGACTACGACGTTGATAGGTTGGGTGTGTAAGCGCTGTGAGGCGTTGAGCTAACCAATACTAATTGCCCGTGAGGCTTGACCATATAACACCCAAGCAATTTGCGTCGAAAGGCCAGATTGCGGTGTGTGAAGACGAAACGAACCGAAAGTTCGAGATACTCACAAAACACCAAACTATCGCATACCCATTCGCTGGAGCGTGAACCTGCAAAGGCCCACGACCTGGCTACCGAATTTCTTGACGACCATAGAGCATTGGAACCACCTGATCCCATCCCGAACTCAGCAGTGAAACGATGCATCGCCGATGGTAGTGTGGGGTTTCCCCATGTGAGAGTAGGTCATCGTCAAGATTAAATTCCGAAACCCCTATCTGCGTATGCAGGTAGGGGTTTTGTTTTGTCCGCAGGAAAGTTCGTACAGCAATACCGGACGGCTCCCGGCTGTCACAGTCTCCCGACAATGCTAAGGTTCGGCCCTAGCTTTTGTATTTTTCCAAGGAAGCCTTTATGCCGGACGCGACGTCCCTCAGTGCTGGTTTTATGATGGTTCACGGCAACCGCTTGGACGAGTTGCGCAGCCTGGTGGTCGGCTGGATGCGGCGTTACCCGCTGGCTCCCTTGGAAAATGAAATTGCCCTGGTACAGAGCAACGGGATCGCCCAATGGCTGAAGCTGGCACTGGCGGAAGACCCCGAAGAGGACGACATGGGCGGCTGCGGAATCGCCGCAGCCATCGACGTGCAGTTACCGGGTAGCTTCATGTGGCAGCTCTATCGCATGGTGCTTGGACGTGACGAAATCCCGGTCAAATCCCTGCTCGATAAAGCTCCCCTGACCTGGCGTCTGATGCGCTTGCTTCCGCAGTTGATCAATCAACCGCACTTCGAACCGCTGCAGCGCTTCCTTACCCATGACACCGATTTACGCAAACGCTATCAGTTGGCCGAGCGGCTGGCGGATTTGTTTGACCAATACCAGGTGTATCGGGCCGACTGGCTTGAAGACTGGGCAGAAGGTCGTCATCAATTACGCAATGGCAGAGGCGAAACCAAACCGCTGACCCCGGCTAACTGCTGGCAAGCAGAGTTGTGGCGTGCGCTGTTGCTGGATGTGGGTGAACAAGGCATGGCGCAAAGCCGTGCCGGCGTCCATCAACGGTTTATCGAGCGCATCAACAGCCTCGACGTAGCCCCCAGCGGATTGCCTTCACGGGTGATCGTTTTCGGGATTTCTTCACTGCCTGCTCAAGCCCTGGAAGCACTTGCGGGACTGGCCCGGTTCAGCCAGGTTCTGCTTTGTGTACATAACCCGTGTCGTCATCATTGGGCGGACATCGTCGCCGATAAAGATCTGTTGCGGCATCAGTACAAGCGTCAGGCTCGCAAGAGCGGAATGCCGGATGTACTCGATCCACAAACCCTCCATCAGCATGCCCATCCGCTACTGGCGGCGTGGGGCAAGCAGGGGCGAGACTACATCAATCTGCTCGACAGCTACGACGATCCCAACAGCTACCGCTCGGCATTCCGCGATGGTCGTATCGACCTGTTCAGCGATAGCCAGCCACGGAACATGCTCAATCAATTGCAGGACGACATTCTTGAATTGCGTCCCTTGAACGAGACTCGCGAGCGCTGGCCGGCCCTTGATCCGGCGAACGACGAGTCGATCCGTTTTCAAATCGCCCATAGTGCCCAGCGCGAAGTGGAGATTCTCCACGACCAGTTGCTCGCACGCTTCAGTGCTGATCCGGACTTAAGGCCTCGCGATGTGATCGTGATGGTCCCTGACATCGACAGCTACGCACCCCATATTCGTGCGGTGTTTGCTCAGCTTGAACGCCACGACCCGCGTTTCATTCCCTTCACGCTCGCAGATCAAGGCCAACGCGGCCGTGATCCGCTACTGATTGCTATCGAGCATCTGCTCAAACTGCCCGACAGCCGTTTCCCCGTGAGCGAGATCCTCGATCTGCTGGATGTTCCTGCACTGCGCGCTCGCTTCGGTGTAGAGGAACGCGATCTGCCGACCCTGCACCGTTGGATCGAAGGCGCTGGCATCCGCTGGGGCATGAATGCCGAGCAGCGTGCGGGGCTCGGTCTGCCGCAGGAGCTGGAGCAAAACAGTTGGCGTTTCGGGCTGCGACGGATGCTGCTCGGCTATGCCGTGGGCAGTGCCAGTGCCTGCGAGGGTATCGAGCCCTACGACGAAATCGGTGGTCTGGATGCCGCGCTCATTGGGCCTTTGGTCGCGCTGCTGGACGCATTGGAGATTGCCCACCAGGAACTCTCTCAACCCGCTGCCCCAAAACAATGGGGTTTTCGATTGCATGCATTGGTTCAGTTGTTCTTTCAGGCCAGTAACGAGCATGACGACTACGTGTTGGCCCAACTCGAGGAGCTGCGTGAAACCTGGCTTGAGACCTGTGAGTCAGTTGGCTTGCATGATGAACTGCCGTTGACCGTGGTTCGTGAAGCCTGGCTCGCCGGTCTTGACCAGGGCCGTTTATCCCAGCGTTTTCTGGCGGGTGCAGTTAACTTCTGCACCTTGATGCCCATGCGAGCGATCCCGTTCAAGTTGGTCTGCCTGCTGGGCATGAATGATGGGGACTACCCGCGCGCACAGCCGCCACTGGACTTCGACCTCATGGGCAGTGATTACCGTCCTGGCGATCGCTCCCGACGCGAAGATGACCGCTATCTGCTGTTGGAAGCCCTGTTGTCGGCACGTGACCAACTCTATATCAGTTGGGTCGGCCGCAGCATTCGCGATAACAGTGAGCGTCCCGCGTCAGTACTGATTGGCCAATTACGAGACCATCTGGCCAGCGGTTGGCGATTGCACCATGTCGACGAAGATCTGCTTGAGGCCATCACTCAGGAACATCCACTTCAACCCTTCAGCGCCCGCTACTTCCATGAAGGCGATGACCTGTTTAGCTACGCGAATGAGTGGCATGTACTTCATCACACCCTTGCGCGATCGACTGATATCGAGGTCCTTGATCCCTACGTTCAGGAGGAGCCGCTGAGTCTCGGTCAATTGCAGGATTTCCTGCGTAATCCTGTGCGACATTTCTTCAGTCAGCGACTGAAGGTGTACTTCGAAGCGGCTGAAGTGCCCTTAGCTGATGAAGAGCCATTTGTACTCGACGCGTTGCAACGTTACAGCCTCAGCGACAGCTTGCTCGAAGCGGCGCTGGGACATCTGGATAGCACCGACCAGGTACTGGAAGCACAGGCAAAACGTCTGCAAAACAGTGGGCTTCTGCCCATGGCCGGATTCGGTGAATGCCTTCAGCGAGAGTTGATCGAACCATTGCCGGATCTGCTGCAGCGTTACCAGCAGCTTTTGGCGTTATGGCCGACGCCGCTCACCAACGCCCTGCCAGTGAACCTGCAGTTGCAGGGTCTGCGTCTGGAAGGTTGGCTCAGCGGCCTGCATCAACGTGCGGACGGTGGTTTGCTATCCGTCACTACAATCCCCAACAGCATCGGCTCGATCAAGTCTCGTAAATGGCACCGGCTGACACGGCCCTGGGTCAATCATCTGGTTGCTTGCGCCAGTGGTATGGCGATGACCACTGCGTTGGTGGCCAGTGACGACAGTCTGCTGCTCGGTCCGATGGAGGAGGATGCAGCCTTGCGGATTCTGGGCGACCTGTTAATGGCCTGGCAAACGGGCATGCGCCAACCCCTGCCGATTGCGGTGAAGACCGGCTTCGCATGGCTAGGTCAAACTGATCCGGTCAAAGCCCAAGCGGCAGCACGCAAGGCTTATGAGGGCGATAGACTGACCACCGACGGCGAGCGCCGCGAGAGCCCGGCACTCGCACGACAGTTCGCCGACTACGACATGCTTACCGCAGACGAAACGTTCCCGGATTGGTGCAACGCATTGTATCGGCCGCTGCTTGAAGCGCCTTGGCGTTCATTGACCAGCGAGGAGGCGCGTCGATGACCACTAGACCTCTGGCCTTGGCATTTCCTCTGCGCGGCAGCCAACTGATCGAGGCGAGCGCCGGGACGGGTAAGACCTTCACCATTTCCGCGCTTTATCTGCGCTTGGTCCTTGGCCACGGCGCAGAGTCGAGTGGCTTCGGACGTGACCTGCTGCCCCCGCAAATCCTCGTTGTGACGTTCACCGATGCCGCGACCAAAGAATTGCGCGAACGTATCCGTACACGTCTAGCTGAAGCTGCGCGTTTTTTTCGCGATGAAACACCGGCGCCCGATAGCCTTATCGCGGAGCTTCGTGCGGAGTACCTTCCCGAGCAGTGGCCCGGGTGCGCAAACCGCCTGGACATCGCCGCGCAGTGGATGGACGAGGCGGCAGTTTCGACTATCCACAGTTGGTGCCAGCGCATGTTGCGCGAGCACGCGTTCGACAGTGGCAGCCTGTTTACACAGACCCTGGAAACCGATCACAGCGATTTGCTGGGCGAGGTCCTTCGCGACTACTGGCGGCGGTTCTGTTACCCGATGCAAGGGGATGCGCTGAACTGGGTGCGCGGCAATTGGGGCGGTCCGGCGGCATTGCTGCCGCGATTGCGTGGTTTGTTCGCCAGTGAGCGCGACAGTGTTGAAGGTAAAGAGCCTGCCGAACTGATCACGGAATGTCTGCAAGAGCGACGGGCAGCCTTGCTCGAACTCAAGATGCCCTGGCGCCAGTGGGCGGACGAATTGCTTGCCATCTGTCACCAAGGTGTTGCGAGCAAGAGTGTCGACGGTCGAAAAATGCAGGCACGCTATTTCGAACCCTGGTTCGAAAAGCTCAGGGCCTGGGCTGAAGACGAATCCCTTGAGCAATTGGATATCGGCACCGGATTCACGCGCCTGACTCCCGAGGGTATGGCTGAAGCCTGGAAGGGCGAAGTCCCCCGTCATCCGGGACTGGATGCCATGCCCGGCCTCAAGATCAGTCTCGATGGATTGCCTACTCCTGATGCCGTCGTATTGCAGCACGCCGCCCAGTGGGTCGGTACACGGTTCGAAGAAGAAAAGCGTCGCCGCGCGGAAATGGGCTTTGATGACATGTTGCTGCGACTCGATGCCGCCCTCCAGTCCGATGGCGGGGAGCGCCTGGCAACCTTGATCCGCGAGCAGTTCCCGGTGGCGCTGATCGATGAGTTCCAGGACACCGACCCGGTGCAGTACCGGATTTTCGAGAGTATCTATCGCATCGAAGACAACAATCCCGAATGCGGTCTGTTCCTGATCGGCGATCCGAAGCAAGCGATCTACGCTTTCCGTGGTGCCGACATCTATACCTACCTGCGCGCTCGCCAGGCCACCGCTGGCCGTCTGCATACCCTGGGCACCAATTTCCGTTCAAGTCATGGCATGGTCAGTGCGGTAAACCATGTGTTCGAACGTGCCGAGTCTCGCGAAACCGGACGCGGCGCGTTCCTGTTTCGTGAAAAGAATGGCGAGAACCCGGTACCCTTCCTGCCCGTCGAATCCCAGGGACGCAAAGAAGTTCTACACATCGACGGTCAGGTTGTGCCCGGCCTGAACATTTGGCATCTATCCGCCGAGCAACCATTGTCCGGCGCGGTTTACCGACAACAACTGGCCGCCACTTGCGCCAGTCAAATCACCGCTTTGCTCAACGGCGGGCAACAAGGTCGTGCGGGTTTCATACAGGACGGCAAGCACTTCAGAGGGCTGCTGCCAGCGGATATCGCGATCCTGGTCCGCGATGGCAAAGAAGCTCAAGCGGTGCGTGGCGAACTCTCCGCTCGTGGCGTGCGCAGCGTCTATCTGTCGGACAAGGACTCGGTGTTTGCCGCCCAGGAGGCCCACGATCTGCTGACCTGGCTCAAAGCCTGCGCCGAGCCAGATGTCGAGCGTCCACTGCGAGCCGCGTTGGCCTGCATCACGCTGAACCTGTCGCTTGCTGAACTGGAACGGCTCAATCAGGACGAATTGGCCTGGGAAGCGCGGGTCATGCAATTCCGCGGTTATCGCGAGCTCTGGCGCAAGCAGGGCGTGTTGCCCATGCTGCGGCGGTTGCTGCATGACTTCCAGCTGCCTCAGACATTGATCACGCGCAGTGACGGCGAGCGGGTGCTGACCAATTTGCTGCACCTGTCCGAGTTGCTGCAACAGGCGGCCGCCGAGCTCGATGGTGAACAAGCGCTGATCCGTCATTTGTCCGAGCATCTAGCGTTGTCCGGTCAGGCCGGCGAAGAGCAGATCCTGCGTCTGGAGAGCGACGAACAACTGGTCAAAGTTGTGACCATTCACAAGTCCAAGGGGCTTGAGTATCCCTTGGTGTTCCTGCCGTTCATTTGCTCGGCGAAACCGGTGGATGGCAGTCGCCTGCCGTTGCATTACCACGACGCCACGGGCAAGGCCCAAGTGACCTTGAAGCCGACGGCCGAGTTGATTGTTCAGGCGGATGATGAGCGTCTTGCCGAGGATTTGCGCTTGCTTTACGTGGCCCTGACCCGTGCGCAACACGCCTGTTGGCTGGGAGTGACTGATCTCAAGCGCGGCAATAACAACAGCTCGGTGCTGCATCTTTCTGCATTGGGCTATCTACTGGGGGGCGGTGCACCATTGCCCGAGTCGGCAGGTTTGAAGCGTTGGCTGGAAGACCTGCAGCGGGATTGTCCTGCGCTGAGCTACGGTGAAATGCCTGAAGCGATCGTCGAGCACTACCATCCGCCGCACAACGATGTGACGTTGCTTGCTCCTCTGATACCCAAACGCAAGGCCAGCGAAAACTGGTGGATCGCCTCCTACAGCGCCTTGCGCATTGGCGACAGCATGAGCATGGGCACTGATGAAGCACCGGAGAGCCCGCAAGCGCAAAAGCTATTCGACGACGAACGCCTCGATCCGCAAGCACCACGAGAAGTGGTGGCCGGTGGTGCTGATATCCATCGATTCCCTCGTGGCCCGAACCCCGGCACCTTTCTCCATGGTTTGCTCGAATGGGCCGGCGATGAAGGTTTCACCGCCACCCCGCAAGCGGTGGAAGACGCTATTGCCCGTCGCTGCAACCGCCGTGGCTGGGAGGGCTGGATAACCGCCCTGAACGACTGGCTGCAGCACCTGCTCGCGTGCCCGCTGCGTATCGGCGGCGGACAGTCCCCCGTGGTGTTTGAGCAACTGACCCAGTACCGGGTCGAGATGGAGTTCTGGTTCGCCAGCCACAAGGTCGATGTGCTCAAGCTCGATGAACTGGTGCGCCAATACACCCACAACGGCGTCGCTCGGGTGGCTGCCGAGCCGGTGTTGCTCAATGGCATGTTCAAAGGCTTCATCGACCTGACGTTCGAGCACGACGGCCGCTACTACGTCGCCGACTACAAATCCAACTGGCTGGGCATCGATGACGCGGCCTACACCGAGCAGGCCATGGAGCAGTCGATTCTCGACAACCGTTACGACCTGCAATACGTGCTGTACCTGTTGGCCCTGCATCGCCAGCTCAAGGCGCGACTTGTCGATTACGATTACGACCGGCATGTCGGTGGTGCGCTGTACCTGTTCCTGCGCGGTACGCGCGCACCCAGCCAAGGCGTGTATTTCGCCCGTCCTCCAAGAGAGCTGATCGAGCGTCTGGACCGGCTGTTCCAGGGTAAGCCAGAACCCAAGGCCGAACCCGCCTGGGAACAGGGAGTTTTGCTATGAGTCGCACCTTCGCTGATTTGCTGCCCACTTCGTTGACAGCCGAAAGCCTGGCCGATCTGGCGCCGTTGAGTCGCGCCGATGATTTGCTGCTGTTGCTGACACGCTGGGTTGAGCGCGGCTGGCTGCGAGCACTGGACAAAGCCTTCGTCGCTTTTCTTCATGAACTGGCTCCCAGCGACGATCCGCTGGTGCTGCTGGCCGCCGCGTTGGCCAGTCATCAGCTGGGCCACGGTCATGTGTGCCTGGATGTGTTCGAGACGCTCAAGGAACCGGACTTCGCTCTTTCGCTGCCACCGGAAGGCGATCTGCAAAGTGGTGCGATGTTGCTGCCGTCGCAGTTGCTAGAGGCGCTGGACGGTGCCCATTGGTGCAAGGTCCTGGCCTCCAGCAGTCTGGTCGCATTGGCGGCCGACGGCCGTGAGGCGGCGCAGCATCGGCCATTGGTGTTATCGGGTAAACGCCTGTACCTGCGTCGTTACTGGGCTTATGAACGGCGTATCGACAACTCGCTGCGCCAACGCCTGGCGGAACACGAAACCACGCCGGATGATGTGTCCCAACGCCTCACCCGTTTGTTCGGCCAAGCAAAGCCCGGCGAAGTGATCGACTGGCAGAAACTCGCCTGTGCCCTCGCTACCCGCAGCGCCTTCAGCATCATCACCGGCGGCCCGGGGACCGGCAAGACGACGACGGTTGTGCGTTTGCTGGCGTTGCTCCAGGCGCCGGCAGTCGAGGCGGGCAAGCCGTTGCGCATCCGTCTCGCGGCACCCACCGGCAAGGCTGCAGCCCGACTGACGGAGTCCATCAGTCAGCAGGTCCGGACCCTGGAAGTCGATGAAGCCGTACGGGTGAAGATCCCGTCAGACGTCACCACCGTTCACCGTCTGCTCGGCAGTCGCCCCGGTACTCGACACTTCCGTCACCACGCCGGTAATCGCTTGCCGCTGGATGTGCTGGTGGTGGACGAAGCCTCGATGATCGATCTGGAAATGATGGCCAATCTGCTCGATGCGATGCCGGCCCATGCCCGCCTGGTACTGCTCGGTGACAAGGATCAACTGGCATCGGTGGAGGCCGGCGCCGTTCTGGGCGACCTGTGCCGCGACGCCGAGGCCGGTTGGTACAGCCCACAGACTCGCCTGTGGCTGCAAGCTGTCAGTGGTGAAAGCCTGGATGCCAGCGGTTTGCAAGAAGACACCCAAGGGGCACATCCCCTGGCCCAGCAAGTGGTGATGCTGCGTCATTCACGCCGGTTCGGCGAGGGCAGCGGCATCGGGCAACTGGCTCGTTGGGTCAACCAGCAGCAACCCGAAGAAGCTCGCAAGTTGTTGGGGGCTCGAAGTCATGACGACGTGTTTTCCCTGTTCCTCAAGGGGGAGCAGGACCGGGCATTGGAGCGTTTGTTGCTTGAGGGGTATGGCGATGGGCCACAGGGTTATCGGCATTACCTGAGTCTCTTGCGCAGTATGCGACCACCGCTCGACAGCACGCTGAATGATCCCTGCTGGACCGATTGGGCTCGGCAGGTGTTGCAAGCTTTCGACGCCTTCCAGTTGTTGTGCGCCGTACGCAAAGGGCCGTGGGGCGTGGAAGGTTTGAATCAACGCGTGACCGCCGCGCTGCTCAAGGCTCGGCTGATCGACAGCGACCAGCAGTGGTACGAAGGTCGGCCGGTGCTGATGACCCGCAACGATTATGGTCTGGGTTTGATGAACGGCGACATCGGCATTGCGCTCAAGCTACCGGAACGTGATGGGCCGGAGTCAGGGACGCAGGTGTTGCGTGTGGCGTTCCCGCGCAATGATGGTCAGGGCGGCGTACGGTTTGTTCTGCCGAGCCGGCTCAATGATGTGGAAACCGTGTACGCGATGACGGTGCACAAATCCCAGGGCTCGGAATTTGCCCACACGGCGTTTATTTTGCCCGACGCCCTGAACCCTGTACTCACCAAGGAGCTGATCTATACCGGGATTACCCGGGCCAAAAACTGGTTCACCCTGATCGAGCCTCGTCCCGGCGTATTCGAAGAAGCGGTGCGGCGCAAGGTCAAGCGTTTGAGCGGGTTGATGCTGGAACTGGAGGAGGGTGTTGAATCAAGTAATTGAAAGGGACGACGCCAGACGACGGAAGCTGTCCGACGTGCCGTAGGGCGCGGAGCATGGCCAACCGAAGTCGGCATGAAAGAGAAAACATCCAGCTGCGCGGTCTCGGCAGCAGTGAGCCGGTCGCCTCCAACGACACGCCGGCAGGCCGTACCGAGAACCGCCGGGTGTCGATCGTGGTGAGTGCCGACTAATCGGCGAACAGCATCTCCCGACTTTCACCCATCAACAAGCCCTGATTCTGCTCAGTGACCTCCCCGGGTCGGGGACGCTATGCCACAACACCAATAAACATATCAAGGTATCTGGTAGGGATTCGTTGATGGCAACGGCGATTCGGCTGACTTGCTCATTGGTTAGTGGCATTTCACCATCAGCTTCGGCGGCGAGACTCTTCCAACCCAGTATTTCCATTACTTTTTGTTCGAGTTCTGGCGCTACATCAAGCTCATATTTCAACGAGCTATCTTCGGCGCTGTCAGGTAAAAATCCGGTGCTACATAGGTACATAAGCGACATCGTAATTGTTATGCAAGGACGCTGATACAGATATCAAGCTCGCTCGGTATGGGTTTACCAAGCACATTTTCAATCTGCATCACTTGCGCCGCTGTTAAATCTACAACGCCATGTCTCACACCATCTGCGAGGGACTCCCAGCCAACCAGATCAAGCACGGCTTGGTTAAACTCAGGCGAAACGTCCAGCTCAAACTGCAGGAATTCATCTTTGTGACCATCAGGAAAAAAGCCTTCAATACATAAAAACATAACTACTCCTATGTTTACTTTGGCGTTGTTCTGCCAGGTTTTGCGGGCTTCGTTTGCGTCCCCGTTTCAGGGTTGAATTCCCCTAAGTGTTTACCTTGTTTGTCGTACATTTCAACCGCGCCGTGCTGAGCGTCCCATTCATAAATTTTTCCTGAGCTATCGACCCAGCGGTGTCGCTTGCCGCCACCACCCTGGACTGACGATTTTTGTTTTGCTCGTCTGGCATCAGGAAAGGCCGTCAGTCCTTTAGGTGCAGGGTGATAGCGATGGTCTCCCATTACGCTCAGCGAGATGTAAATTGGCTGAATAGCGGTGTCGGGGAACCAGATAAGTGCGTCGTGGTAGTCCGGTGGATATGCGGGGTTGATGAGGATCTTATCTGCCTGTTCGGTCGGTGGGTACACCCAGGCTCCTGGCTTCAACGAGACGCCCTCAAGCGCCGGAATGCCCAGCACCGCGTTGGGATTGGTTGCCGGAGTCCAGATAAGCTCGATGCCGTTCCCAAGGTCAGCGACCATGTACTCGCCACGCGCTTGTGCTGCAATCACTGGTACCGTCTGCCATTCCCTCTTCGTCCCGGTATAAAACCCGTAAACGCTCACAGAGCCGTCGGGCAATTGCTTCACATTGACCCGTGCCCGAGTATTTCCTGTGCTCAACTGAGCGTATTGCTCGGACGTATAGAAGGCGCTATCAGGTGAAGTAGTGTCAGGCATCAGCAACGCGGCGAAGCCCACAGCCGCTGGTGCGGCAAGACCCGCTGATACCCCGCCAAGACCCAGCGCCAAGGTACCGCCCAGACGGCTCACAAGGGCCGCGGCACTCCCGGAACCACCGATCCATTGCAGCGGAGTCCCCCCGGCTACCATGGCTGTGCCAGTGCCCAATACTGCAAAGTTTCCGTACTGACTCAGCGATTCGAGCGGTATAAATCCACCCGGACTGCTGTGGTTCATCACCCCGTCTGGCAATGCACAGGACTTGGCGAAGACACAGCCCTTGAGCTGCGGTGGTGGCGCTTTTTTTGG
The DNA here is from genome assembly GCF_054898005.1 of Pseudomonas sp. HLT2-19-2. Lineage (NCBI taxonomy): Bacteria > Pseudomonadati > Pseudomonadota > Gammaproteobacteria > Pseudomonadales > Pseudomonadaceae > Pseudomonas > Pseudomonas sp. HLT2-19-2. Next base: position 1,035,776 of record NZ_CM142712.1, read on the forward strand.
GATAGGTGGGGGATCTACAGGAGGCGGTGGTTCCTTGAGGAGCCGCCTTCGCTTAGCTTGTAAAAGCGCATCGAGCCGCGCTTTCTCCTTCATGTTTTGTTCGTAACAGACCTTGCAATGGTGCCCTGCCCAGCTCCCTTCGGCCATACAACTAACATCCTGACAAGTTAGTCCCGCAGTCTACGGCGAGAGTATGCACAGACTATGTAGGCCTTTTCCGAAAATGCATGGAGCAAGGGGCTACGAGTCGGCGAACAGCGTCTCCCGACTTTCTCCCATCAACAGACCCTGATTCTGCTCAGTGACCGCGCGGATGTAGTCCCACAACAATGTGATCCGCTTGAGCTTCCTCAGGTCCTCCCGGCAGTACATCCAGAACTGGCGGGTGATGTTGATCTCTTCCGGCAACACCGGCAGTAACCGTGGATCCTGGGCCGCCAGGAAGCACGGCAGAATCGCCAGCGACCGACCTTGCTGCGCGGCCACGAATTGCGCGATCACACTGGTGCTGCGCAAATTGGCACTGGCGCCGGGCAACACATTCGCCAGATACAACAGCTCCGAGCTGAACGCCAGATCGTCGACGTAACTAATGAATGAATGCTTACCCAAGTCTGCCGGGCGGCGGATGGGTGGATGCTTGTCGAGATAATCCTGAGTCGCGTAGAGCTGTAATCGGTAGTCACAGAGTTTGCAGCAGACGTACGGACCATGCTCCGGGCGCTCCAGGGCAATGACGATGTCGGCCTCGCGCTTGGACAGGCTGATGAAGTGCGGCAGCGGCAGGATGTCCACGGAGATCGCCGGGTAGGCATCGACGAAATGGCTCAACTGCGGGGTGATGAAAAAACTGCCGAAGCCTTCGGTGCAGCCCATTCGCACATGCCCGGATAACGCCACGCCAGAGCCCGAAACCTGTTCGCAGGCCATGTGCAGCGTGCTTTCAATCGACTCGGCGTAACCGAGCAACCGCTGGCCTTCGGCGGTCAGGACAAAACCGCTGGTCCGGGATTTTTCGAACAGCAAAGTCCCCAGCGCCGCTTCCAGCGAGCTGATTCGCCGCGACACGGTGGTGTAGTCGACTGCCAGGCGCTTGGCCGCGGTGCTGGCCTTGCGGGTGCGGGCGACTTCAAGGAAAAACTTGAGGTCATCCCAGTTCAATGAGCCTAAGGACGTGATGTTTTTTTGCATGATGGTCCGGCTTTTATGTGCGTTCTTATTAGAAGTTTGCACATCTATACTCCAAAAACAGTCCGACAACCAATTCGCGACACACGCCTCATCTCAAGGCGACTTTCTCGCCTTGGCTCCCAAGATAGCTCTCTAAATAAGAACAACGTCCCGGAGACCCAACATGAACGCATCGCTCACGCCAAACGAAACCACTGTCCAAACGGTAAAGCTGTTGATCGACGGCGAGTGGGTCGAGTCCCAGACTACCGAATGGCACGACATCGTCAACCCGGCGACCCAGCAAGTGCTGGCGAAAGTACCGTTCGCAACCGCGCAGGAAGTCGATGCCGCCATCAGCGCCGCCCATCGCGCCTTCCAGACCTGGAAGCTGACGCCGATCGGCGCGCGGATGCGCATCATGCTCAAGCTCCAGGCGTTGATCCGCGAACACTCCAAGCGCATCGCCGTGGTGCTCAGCAACGAGCAAGGCAAAACTATCGCCGACGCTGAAGGCGATATCTTCCGCGGCCTGGAAGTGGTCGAACACGCCTGTTCCATCGGCAGCCTGCAAATGGGCGAGTTCGCCGAGAACGTCGCTGGCGGCGTCGATACCTACACCCTGCGTCAGCCAATCGGCGTCTGCGCCGGCATCACCCCGTTCAACTTCCCGGCGATGATTCCGTTGTGGATGTTCCCGATGGCCATCGCCTGCGGCAACACTTTTGTACTCAAGCCGTCCGAACAGGACCCGATGTCGACCATGCTGCTGGTGGAACTGGCGATCGAGGCCGGCGTTCCAGCGGGCGTGCTTAACGTCGTTCATGGCGGCAAGGATGTAGTGGACGCGCTTTGCACACATAAAGACATCAAGGCTGTTTCCTTTGTCGGTTCGACCGCCGTCGGCACTCACGTCTACGACCTGGCCGGCAAACACGGCAAACGCGTGCAATCGATGATGGGTGCGAAGAACCATGCCGTGGTGCTGCCGGATGCCAATCGCGTTCAAGCGCTCAATGCGCTGGTGGGTGCTGGTTTCGGTGCCGCCGGGCAACGCTGCATGGCCACGTCCGTGGTGGTGCTGGTGGGCGCGGCCAAGCAATGGCTGCCAGACCTGAAAGCACTGGCACAGAAACTCAAAGTGAATGCCGGCAGTGAGCCGGGCACTGATGTGGGTCCGGTGATTTCCAAACGTGCGAAGGCGCGGATTCTCGATCTGATCGAAAGCGGCATCAAGGAAGGCGCCAAGCTTGAGCTGGATGGTCGCGACGTTACGGTTCCAGGCTTCGAAAAAGGCAACTTTGTCGGCCCGACCCTGTTCTCCGGCGTGAAACCCGAGATGCAGATCTACACCCAGGAAATCTTCGGTCCGGTGCTGGTGGTGCTGGAAGTCGATACCCTCGATGAAGCCATCGCACTGGTCAACGCTAACCCGTTCGGCAACGGCACGGGCCTGTTCACTCAAAGCGGGGCGGCGGCGCGTAAATTCCAGACGGAAATCGACGTCGGTCAGGTCGGCATCAACATCCCGATTCCGGTGCCGGTCCCGTTCTTCAGCTTCACCGGTTCGCGCGGCTCCAAACTCGGCGACCTCGGTCCGTATGGCAAGCAAGTGGTGCAGTTCTACACTCAGACCAAGACTGTCACCAGTCGCTGGTTCGATGACGACAGCGTCAACGACGGTGTGAACACCACCATCAACTTGCGTTAAGGAGCCGGACATGAAAATCGCTTTTATCGGTCTCGGCAACATGGGCGCGCCGATGGCGCGCAACCTGATCAAGGCTGGCCACTCACTGCGGCTGGTTGACCTGAACAAAACCGTTCTGGCAGAGCTGGAGCAACTGGGCGGCAGCATCAGCGCTTCGGCACGTGAAGCCGCGCAAGGTGCAGAGCTGGTGATCACCATGCTGCCAGCCGCTGTGCATGTGCGCAGCGTATGGTTGGGTGACGACGGCGTACTGGCGGGTATCGCCAAGGGCGTGCCGGCAGTGGATTGCAGCACCATCGATCCGCAGACGGCGCGTGATGTCGCCGCGGCGGCGGCCAAGCAAGGCGTGGCCATGGCGGATGCACCGGTCTCTGGCGGTACCGGCGGTGCAACTGCCGGGACCCTGACTTTTATGGTCGGCGCCACCCCTGAATTGTTCGCTACCCTGCAACCGGTGCTGGCGCAGATGGGCCGCAACATCGTCCATTGCGGCGAAGTCGGCACCGGGCAAATCGCCAAGATCTGCAACAACCTGCTGCTGGCGATCTCCATGGTCGGTGTCAGTGAAGCCATGGCGCTGGGTGATGCACTCGGGATCGACACAACGGTGTTGGCCGGGATCATCAACAGTTCGACCGGGCGTTGCTGGAGTTCGGAGATGTACAACCCGTGGCCGGGCATCGTCGAAACGGCGCCGGCCTCGCGTGGCTATACCGGTGGTTTCGGTGCCGAACTGATGCTCAAGGATCTGGGGCTCGCCACTGAAGCGGCACGTCAGGCGCACCAACCGGTGGTGCTCGGCGCGGTGGCCCAGCAGTTGTATCAGGCAATGAGCCAGCGAGGGGAAGGTGGCAAGGACTTCTCGGCGATCATCAACAGCTATCGCAAACCCCAATAAGGGGTTTTTCCGGGAACCCGCGTCGGGCGGGTTCCCGGTTTTTTGCATCAGGCAAACACGAAATACTTGCGCACGGTTTCAACGACTTCCCACGTGCCTTTCATCCCCGGCTCAATGACGAAAATATCACCGGCGCGCAAATGGATCGGCTCCTTTCCCTCAGGGGTGATGATGCAGTACCCCTCGCGGAAATCGCAGTATTCCCACTTCACGTATTCCACATACCACTTGCCCGGCGTGCAGATCCAGGTGCCCATGATCTTGCTGCCGTCTTCGCTGGTGTAGGCATTGAGGTTGACGGTGTGAGGGTCGCCTTCGAGTTTTTCCCATTTGCAGGCGTCGAGTACCGGCAGCGGGTGAGTATCGCGAAGAACGGTAATAGGTGCGGTCATGTGGACTCCGGGCAGTGGATTCAAGAACTGAAGTCGCACCCTATAGCGCCCGTCCACCGGTCAGTTGTCTGTACTCGACATTGAGCTGTCCAGAAACGCGCATTACCCTCAAAGACTTTTCAGCGGGCAATCGAACCTGCTCTGTTCGAGGCTGGCTTCGAACTCGATCAATTGCGAATGCTGCTGCGACAGCGTAGCGATCCGCTCGCTGATTTCCTGCTTCTTGGCGGCGATGACCTGATGGGCCAGTTCCCACGGCATTTGCGACCCTTGATGTCCGGCGAAGATTGACTGCAATTCCTTTAGCCTGAAACCCAGCTGCTGCGCGCACTTTATAAAGATCAGCAGGTCAACGCTTTGCTGGTCGTAGACGCGGTACTTTCCCAACCGTTGAGCGGCAGGCAGCAGGCCGATCGACTCGTAATGGCGGATGCTCTTGATCGTGGTGCCGGAGCGTTGTGCGGCTTGGCCGATGTACATGGAAAGTCCCTTTTTTGCCGTGGTAAGCCCGGTGCATTATCGGCAGACTCAGCGGCTGGCGATAGCCTGGGCTTGTAGCAACCAGGCTTCACGCTGACCGGCACTGGCGCCGAGAATCGGGCCAAATGTGAGTGTGCGCTTGGGTTCGATTCCGCAGAACGCGAGGGTGGTTTTGCGGATCTGATGCAGACCAGGCATGCGATAAACCCAGCGGTAATACCAGGGTGGCGTGTCCATGGTCACCAGTAAATGCGCGCTGCGACCATGCAGCAATTTGTCGGGAAAGGCTTTGCCCTCGCGGTATTTGAATGCGAAACCCGGCAGGAACACCCGATCGAAAAAGCCCTTGAGCAACGCTGGAACTCCACCCCACCAGATCGGATAAACCAGCGTCAGGTGCTCGGCCCACAGGATGTCAGCCTGGGCGCGGCGCAAGTCGGCTTCCAGCGGCTGGACCTGTTGATAACCTTCACGCAGCACCGGGTCAAAGTCCATTGCGCCTAGAAACAACTGGCGCACCTCATGCCCGGCGCGCAACGCCGACTGTGCGTAACGCTCGGCGAGGGCGCCGCAGAAACTGTTGCTCGCCGGATGACCAAGAATCACCAGAATTCGTTTGCCCATCGTCTCTGTCCTTGAAGATCAAAGCTCAAGGGTAAAGTCTGCCCCTCAGGGGAGAGTCAAGGCGTGCAGCAAGGCCTTGGCATAACCGGGCAGCGCCGCAAAGTCTCGGGCACAGAGCAGGAGTTTGCGCATAGCCCAAGGTTCTTGCAGGACGAGGCTCTTGAAGGATTTTCCACCGCGCCAGCGCTCAACCGCCGCGAGGGGCACGATCGCCAGCCCCGCGCCCCGAGCAACCATGCGTATCACGCCGTCAAAACCGTCGGCGCGGATGCGGATCTGCAGGCGTACACCTGCGTGCAGTGCCTGTTCTTCGAGGTACACGGCCAACGCGCTGTTGGCGTTCAGACCGACGTAGTCGTGGTGCAAGGTGTCGTCAAAGCTTAAAGATTCGATGTCGGCCAAAGGATGGTCACGGGGTAGGATCAGTACCAGCGGATCGTCGCAAAAAGCGCGGGTCTGTAGGCCAACGGTGTCCACGGCGTCGGACACGATACCCAGGTCCGCCGCACCTTGGCGCAGGGCGTGGGTGATGCGTGCACTGGGCAGTTCTTGCAGGTCGATGTCGAGATTGGGGTGGTCGTGCAGAAAGTCCGCGAGCAACTCCGGCAGGTATTCGGTGATCGCCGTGGTGTTGCACAAAAGTCGCACCTGACCTTTGACGCCTTTAGCGTACTCGGCCAAGTCTTGCTGCATGCGTTCGGCCTGTTGTAACAGGACACGGGCGTGTTGCGCCAACGCTTTGCCGGCAGATGTGGGCGTGACGCCACGGCGACCGCGGTCCAGGAATTCAATACCCAACGAAGCCTCCATGGCACGGATGCGCGCACTCGCCGCCGGTGATGTTGCCGCTGTCGAGGATGTTCAAGTAGAGGCGCAGGTCAGTCAGGTCGAAGTGCATGTTATGTCCCGAAGATCAGTGCCTCTTGCCTGGCAAGAGGCTGCCTCAGTATATGGCAGATTTCAAAACCGCCAATCCGGGCTCAGGATAGCGCGATGAATACACTCGCCGCGTTGTATCAAAACCTCGGTCTGGCCCTTTCATTGATGGTCATCGCCACTTTTCTGCTGGCCGGCATCATCAAGGGGGTGATCGGCCTCGGTTTGCCGGCCATCGCGATGGGCTTGCTCGGTCTGGCTATGGTTCCATCGCAGGCTGCCGCGCTGCTGATCATCCCCGCGACGCTCACTAACGTCTGGCAACTGGCATTCGGCGGGCATTTGCGAGGCTTGATCAAACGATTGTGGCCGATGTTGCTGGCGATTTTCATCGGCACCGGGGCCGGCACGTTGTGGATCGGCATGGCCGGTGGTCATTGGGTCGTGCGGGGATTGGGCGCTGCGCTGTTGCTCTATGCGTTGAGCGGGTTGTTCCTGCCGACCTTGCGTGTCGGCAGTCACACCGAACGTTGGCTCGGACCACTTTGCGGCGTGTTGACGGGCGTCATCACCTCGGCCACCGGCGTCTTCGTGATTCCGGCAGTGCCTTATCTGCAAGCGCTGGGCTTGAGTAAAGATGAACTGGTGCAAGCGCTGGGTCTGTCGTTCACCGTTTCGACCCTGGCCTTGGCCACCGGCCTGTTATGGCGCGGCGCGCTGGGCGGTGGCGAGTTAAGTGCGTCGTTGCTGGCGCTGATCCCGGCGGTGCTCGGCATGTTGCTGGGGCAATGGCTGCGCCGGCGGATCAGCGACGTGCTGTTCAAGCGCGTGTTCTTCATCGGCCTCGGCGTGCTTGGCGGCCACTTGCTGATCAGCGGGTAGCGGACGACAGGTTGAGCATGTCGATGGCGCGGATATCGAAATCCCGTTCCAGGTACTCAATGCATCACTTATTCACGCAGGGAGTTTCTCCATGAACGTATTCGTTATCGGTGCCGCTGGTTTTATCGGCGGCTCCATCGCCACCGGTCTCGTCCGGGCGGGCCACAAGGTTACTGGTCTGGTTCGCAGTGCAGAACAAGCCAATGAACTGAGCGCTCTGGGCATCACCCCGGTCATCGGCACGCTTGACGACAGCGCACTCCTGGCCGAACAGGCCCACGCTGCCGATGCCGTGATCAACGCCGCCAGCAGCGACCATCGCGGCGCGGTGGACGCGTTGCTGGACGCGCTTCGCGGCTCCAATAAAGTGTTTCTGCACACCAGCGGTTCGAGCATCGTCGGCGATGCGTCGGGCGGCAAATCCAGCGACGTTATCTATGTTGAGGACAACCTGCCGGAGCCGACGGTCGACAAGGCCGCTCGCGTGGCCATCGACAACCTGATCCTTGCGGCTGCGAAAGACGGGGTGAACTCGGCAGTGATCTGCAACACGCTGATCTACGGCCACAGCCTGGGCGTGAATCGTGACAGCGTACAGCTACCGCGTTTGCTGAAACAGGCGCGAAAAAGTGGTGTGGTTCGGCATGTGGGTGCTGGCCAAAACATTTGGTCCAACGTGCACATCGAAGACGTGGTTCCCCTGTACCTGCTGGCGCTGAGCAAAAACGTACCGGGCACCTTCTACTTCGTCGAAAGCGGTGAGGCGTCGTTCATCGACATGACTACTGCGATTGCCCAAACGCTGAATCTGGGGGAGCCACAAGATTGGCCGCTGAAAGACGCCGAAGCCGAGTGGGGTTATGAAATGGCCAACTATGGCCTGGGCTCCAACAGCCGGGTTCGCGGTAAACATGCGCGGGAGTTGCTGGGGTGGGCGCCGAAGCGGACATCGGTGATTGAATGGATTCGGGACGAGATGGTGTGAGTTCGCTTTAGACCGCGTCATCGTTCATCGTCGGAACGCCACCCGGAGCAAGCTCGTTCCCATTGCCCCTTACGCGATTTTGATGGCGCTCGTCGGCCTGCTGGAAACCCTGCTGACCCTGAACCTGACCGACGAGATCACCGAGAGCTGTGGTTACCCGGATCGCGAGTGTGTGGCGCTGGGGGCGGCCAACATGGTCTCTGGTGTATTCGGCGGTATGGGCGGCTGCGCCATGATCGGCCAGACGGTGATCAACCTCAGTTCCGGCGGTCGCGGTCGGCTGTCCGGTGTGATGGCCGGGGTGATGATTTTGCTGTTCATCCTCTTCCTTTCGCCGCTGATCGAGCGCATCCCGCTGGCCGCATTGGTCGGGGTGATGTTCGTGGTGTCGCAGCAGACGTTTGCCTGGGCTTCGTTGCGGGTGGTGAACAAGGTGCCGCTGAACGACGTGTTGGTGATCATCGCGGTAACGGTCATTACGGTGTTCACCGATCTGGCCACTGCGGTGCTCTGCGGGATTATCATTGCGGCGCTCAATTTCGCCTGGCAGCAGGCTCGGCAGTTGTACGCCGACAGTCATCTTGAGAATGACGGCAGCAAGCTTTACCGAGTGCATGGAACGTTGTTCTTCGCCTCGACTACACCCTTTCTTAATCAGTTCGATCCCGCCAATGCCCCGTCCCAGGTGACCCTCGACTGTCGCCACCTGAGCTTCGTCGACTACTCGGCCATTGCTGCGTTGAATGCACTGCGTGAGCGCTACGCCAAGGCCGGCAAGCATTTGCGGGTGCTGCACTTGTCCGAGCGCTGCAAGAAACTCCTCAAGCGTGCCCGCGTGCATCACGACTGAAAGCGAGCAGGGCAGGAGTGATGAAAATCCGCCTGCCCGATTTTCATAACCTACGACTCCCCATGTCCCTAAGCGACAACCCTTATCCCTCCACGAAAATTAGTTTCACCTCGTTTGAAAATCACGCCTCGAAATGTTTTATGAGTTTCACAATCCATTCGACGTGACCCTTTCGAGGAGTACCGCATGACACCTTCCTTCGGCTATTGGCTGCTGGTTTACGCCGCCATCGCCATCATCGCGCTGATCGTTCTGATCGCCCGTTACCGGCTAAATCCGTTCATTGTTATCACCTTGGTGTCTATCGGCCTGGCGCTGCTGGCCGGGATGCCACCGTCGGGCGTGGTGGGGGCGTACGAGGCGGGAGTCGGCAAGACGCTGGGCCATATCGCGCTGGTGGTCGCGCTGGGTACGATGCTCGGCAAGATGATGGCCGAGTCCGGCGGTGCCGAGCAGATGGCGCGTACGTTGATCGATCGCTTCGGTGAGAAAAATGCCCACTGGGCGATGGTCTGCATCGCTTTTCTTGTCGGACTGCCGTTGTTCTTCGAGGTCGGTTTTGTACTGCTGGTGCCGATCGCGTTTACCGTGGCGCGGCGCGTGGGTGTTTCGATTCTGATGGTCGGTTTGCCAATGGTTGCCGGGCTCTCGGTGGTCCACGCCCTGGTGCCACCGCACCCGGCGGCGATGCTGGCGGTGCAGGCTTATCAGGCCTCGGTGGGGCAAACCCTGCTCTACGCGATCCTGATCGGGATTCCGACTGCGATCATCGCCGGTCCCTTGTACGCCAAGTTCATCGTGCCGCGCATTCAACTGCCGGAAGATAACCCGCTGGAGCGTCAGTTCCTCGAGCGTGAACCGCGTGACAGCCTGCCGGGTTTCGGCATCACCATGGCGACCATTCTGCTGCCGGTGGTGCTGATGCTGATCGGCGGCTGGGCCAATCTGATTTCCACGCCGGGCAGCGGTTTCAATCAATTTCTGTTGTTCATCGGCAATTCGGTGATCGCCTTGCTGCTGGCGACCTTGCTGAGCTTCTGGACGCTTGGTCTGGCCCAAGGCTTCAACCGTGAATCGATCCTTAAGTTCACCAACGAATGTCTGGCACCGACCGCCAGCATCACTTTGCTGGTGGGCGCGGGCGGTGGCTTGAACCGGATTCTGGTGGACGCTGGCGTCACGGACCAGATCGTCAGCCTAGCCCAGGTGTTCCACCTGTCACCGCTGTTGATGGGTTGGCTGTTCGCTGCGCTGATGCGCATCGCCACCGGTTCTGCCACGGTGGCCATGACCACCGCGTCGGGCATCGTCGCGCCGGTGGCCATTGGTCTGGGTTATCCGCATCCAGAGCTGTTGGTGCTGGCGACGGGCGCGGGGTCGGTTATCTTTTCCCACGTCAATGACGGCGGCTTCTGGTTGATCAAGGAATACTTCAACATGACCGTCGCCCAGACCTTCAAGACCTGGACGGTGCTCGAGACCATTATCTCGGTGGTCGCCTTCGGTCTGACCGTGGGTCTTTCTTATCTGCTTTAGCCGGAGCCGCCTGCCATGGACATCCTCTACCAGATCCGCGCCCGTCAGGATTCCTTCAGCGCGGGCGAAGGACGCATCGCTCGGCTGATGCTCGACGACGTAGGATTTGCCTCCGCCGCCAGCCTTGATGAACTGGCGCTGAGAGCGGAAGTCAGCACTGCCACACTCTCGCGTTTTGCTCGCACCGTCGGCTGCCGCGACTTGCGCGATCTGCGGCTGCAACTGGCCCAGGCCAGCGGTGTCGGCAGTCGGTTCCTCGACCCGGCGGGCACACCCGAGCAGTCGGCGTTTTATGGGCAGATCGTTGGCGATATCGAATCGACCCTGCGCCAGCATCTGTCGGCGTTCGATGAGTCGCGTTTCGCCGACGCGGTGAAATTGCTGGGCAAGGCGCGGATGATTCACGCCTTCGGCATGGGCGGTTGCTCGACCTTGTGCAGTGATGAACTGCAAGTGCGGCTGGTGCGTTTCGGCTACCCGATTGCGGTGTGCCACGACCCGGTGATGATGCGCGTTACCGCCGCCAGCCTCGATGCCGAACGCGCAGTCATTGCCTGCTCGCTGACCGGCATCACGCCCGAACTGCTCGAGGCCGTCGAGCTGGCGCGCAGTTACGGCGCACGAATTCTCGCCATCACCCGGGCAGACTCCCCGCTGGCGCAATTGGCTGATGTGCTGCTGCCGCTGCAAGGCGTCGAAACCTCCTTTATCTACAAACCCACGGCGGCACGCTACGGCATGTTGCTGGCCATCGACGTGCTTGCCACCGAGCTGGCGCTGGCCAATCCTGAAGACAATCAAGAGCGTCTGCGGCGGATCAAACTCGCCCTGGACGATTACCGCGGCGGCGACGATCACTTGCCGCTGGGAGACTGACATGATGTACGACACGCTGATTCGCAACGCCCTGATTATCGACGGCAGCAACGCGCCCGGTTATCCCGCCGACGTGGCGATTCTGAACGGTCGCATCGAGCGCATCGGCGACTTGCACGATGCCAACGCCGCCGAAGAAATCGACGCCGCCGGCCGCGTGTTGGCGCCAGGTTTCATCGACGTGCACACCCACGACGATACCGTGGTGATCCGTCAGCCGCAGATGCTGCCCAAGCTCAGCCAGGGCGTGACCACCGTGATCGTCGGCAACTGCGGGATCAGCGCTTCGCCGGTGAGTTTGCGCGGCGATCCTCCCGACCCGATGAACCTGCTCGGCACCGCAGCTGCGTTCGTTTATCCAAGGTTCAGCGACTATCGCGCAGCCGTCGAAGCGGCAAACACCACGCTGAACGTGGCCGCACTGGTCGGCCACACGGCGCTGCGTAGCAACCACCTCGACGATCTGTTTCGCACTGCCACTGCGGATGAAATCACCGCGATGCGCGAGCAACTGCGTGAAAGCCTTGAGGCCGGTGCGTTGGGCCTGTCCACGGGGCTTGCCTATGCCAACGCCTTCTCTGCCTCCACCGATGAAGTGATGCAACTGACCAAAGAGTTGGCCGCCTTCGGCGCGGTCTACACCACCCATTTGCGCAGCGAATTCGAGCCGGTGCTGGAGGCCATGGATGAGGCGTTCCAGATCGGCCGTCATGCAAAATCGCCCGTGATCATTTCCCACCTCAAATGCGCCGGCGCCGGTAACTGGGGGCGTAGCCCTCAACTATTGGCCTCGCTTGAAGAGGCCGCGAAAACCCACCCGGTGGGCTGCGATTGTTATCCCTACGCGGCGAGTTCATCGACGCTGGACCTCAAGCAAGTCACCGACGCTCATCGCATCACCATCACTTGGTCAACGCCGCACCCTGAAGTGGGCGGCCGTGACCTGATGGACATCGCCGCCGAGTGGGGCGTGCCGCTACTTGATGCCGCTCGACGTCTGCACCCGGCCGGCGCGGTGTATTACGGGATGGATGAGGCGGATGTACGAAGAATCCTCGCGCATCCGCTGTCGATGGTGGGCTCTGACGGATTGCCGGAAGACCCGTTTCCGCATCCACGCTTGTGGGGTGCATTCCCACGCGTGCTCGGACATTTCAGTCGCGATGTAGGGCTGTTTCCGCTGCACACCGCCGTGCACAAGATGACCGGGTTGTCGGCGGCGCGATTTGGCTTGAAGGAACGTGGCGAAATCCGTGAAGGACATTGGGCGGATCTGGTGTTGTTCAATCCTGTGACGATACGCGATGTGGCGGACTTCAATGATCCACAACGGGCGGCAGAAGGGATTGACGGGGTGTGGGTCAACGGTGTCTTGAGTTACAGCGAAGGCCAGGCAAATGGAAGAAGGGAAGGGCGGTTTCTGGCACGGCAAGGGGATTTGCGTGACGGATTCCAGTAAACATTCCGAGTGCTGTGTCACAGTGATGGCACATTGAGACTAAAGAAAGCCATCGCCAAGCCGAAGCGCTGACATCTTGCCCAGCTACACTCTGGGCCTTATCAGTCTGGGAGCAACTCCATGAGCTTCGGCAAAACCACCCCGATCCTGCGGATTTTCGATGAAATCAAGGCCGTGGAGTTCTACGTCGACTTCCTGGGTTTCAAGATCGACTGGCAGCATCGTTTCGAGCCCAACTTTCCGTTGTACCTGCAAGTTTCCCGCGGCGAATGCGTGCTGCACTTGTCAGAGCACCACGGCGACAGCACGCCGGGCTCGGCGTTGCGGATCGAGACCGATGAACTTGAGGTATTCCTGCAGCAACTGCTGGCCAAGGAATATCCGTTCGCCCGCCCACAGATCCAGGCCATGCCGTGGGGCAGCCAGGACATGACCGTGACCGACCCGTTCGGGAACCGGTTGGTGTTTACCAATGCGATTAGTGTTTGAGAGAGGGGTGAAACCGAAGTTCTCGGTTGTTTTTTAGATAGCTTTCGCGAGCAAGCCCGCTCCCACATTAAACCGCGTCCGCTCGGGCAACTTGGTCAAATGTGGGAGCGGGCTTGCTCGCGAATGGTTCTTTCATTCACCGCAAAGTGAATGTCAGACCCGAAAGTGACTCACCATCATCTGCAACTGATTACCCAACCGCGCCAGTTCAACACTCGATGCGGCGGTTTCGTCGCTGGCGGCGGCGGTCTGTTCGGACACGTCGCGCACGTTGATGATGCTGCGGCTGATCTCTTCGGCCACGGCGCTTTGCTGCTCGGCGGCGGCGGCGATCTGCTGGTTCATCGCCTGGATGTTGGACACCGTGCGGGTGATGTTTTCCAATGACACACCGGCCTTGCGGGTCAGCGCGACGCTGCTGTCGGTCAGGGCGCGGCTGTTGTTCATCACGGCCGACACTTGTTGAGTGCCGTTCTGCAGACCGGCCACCAGGCCTTCGATTTCTTCGGTGGATTTTTGCGTGCGCTGGGCCAGGCCACGGACTTCGTCGGCAACCACGGCAAAACCACGACCGGCTTCACCGGCACGGGCTGCTTCGATGGCGGCGTTGAGCGCCAGCAGGTTGGTCTGTTCGGCCACGGCCTTGATCACGTCCATGACGCTGCCGATCTTGTCGCTTTCCTGTTGCAGCACGCTCATGGCTTCGGTGGAACGCGCCACTTCAGTGGCCAGACGTTCGATTTGGGCGATGGCTTCATTGACCACTTTGTCGCCTTCACGGGCTTCACCATCAGCGGCGGCGGCCGCTTGGGAAGCTTCTTCGGCGTTGCGCGCGACTTCCTGCACGGTGGCGGTCATCTCGTGCATGGCGGTGGCCACCTGATCGGTTTCGATCTTCTGGCTGTTAACGCCGGCGCTGGTTTGCTCGGTCACGGCCGACAGTTCTTCGGCAGCGCTGGCGATCTGGGTGACACCGTCGCGGATGCCGCTGATCAAGTCGCGCAGGGTCACGCCCATGCGGGCGATGCCTTGTTGCAACACACCGAGTTCGTCACGGCGAGTCACTTTGACGTCTTGGGACAGGTCGCCGCTGGCAATGCGTTCAACTACCGCGAGCGTGTCGCGCAATGGGCCGGTGATCTGACGGGTGATGATCACGGCAGCAATGATGCCCACCAGCAACGCCAGCAGTGTGCTGATCAGTTGCAGGGTGCGGGCCTGGGCGCTTTCGGCGTCACGGCGGTCGACCTGAATTTGATACAGCTGATCGCTCAGGGTCACGATGGTGGCGCCCTGTTCGGTCATTTCCTTGCGCGCCTGCACCGCATCGGTGTTCGCCGCTTTATAAGCCTGCAACGCGCTGCGGTAGTTGGTCAGCGCGGTGTCCAGCTGACGCAGGGCGTCTTGCTGAGTGTCGGCGAAATGCACGTTGAGGGGTTTCACGCTGGCGATGGCCACGTCCAGTTGGCCGACAGCTTTTTGCTCGGTCTCGGCGTTGGTGGTGGCGGTGTAGCCGCGCACTTCGTAGCGGGCCAGCAAGAAGGCTTCCTTGGCCGCCGTGATGGCCTGGAATTGTTCGAAGCGTTGGTCGCTCAGAGGCATTTGCTGAACGCGGGTGTTGATGGCGTTGATCAGCGTGTTGGCGGTGTCGGCGTTGGCGCCCATGGCGTCGCGAGCACTGTTACCGGTGCGGTACGCGCTGCGCATTTTGTTCAGGGACGTCTTGTAGGCATCGATGACGGCGCCTTGCTCTTTGAGCAACTTGAGGTTTTCCGGGCTCTTGAATTTCACCTGCAGCGCTTGTTGCTGAGCGGAAAACGCGTCGAGCGTGGTCTGAACGTTCTGCGCTGCGGTTTCGTCGCCGTTGGTCAGCATGTATTGCAGGCGAACCACGCGCAGCTTGGTCAGGCCGGCGTTGAGCTGGGTGATGTCGCTCATCCAGTTGCTGCGGTCAATCAACCCGCCCAGGCTCGTCCAGCCGGTCAGGGCGAGGACGCAGGTCAGTGCCAGGACCAGGCCGAACCCCAGACCCAGCTTCATGTTCACGCTGATGTTGCCGAACCAGCTATTCATCAAAAGTCCTCCAGGAACGTTGTGCTTCTTGATCGTCGGTTGGCTGGAGGATTGTTGTTTTTGGTCGCCAGCAAGGTGAGTAGCAGACCTGTATCGGCAGCCATTGCGAGAGCTGAATGGTTTTTGCAGGACTGATGTGTAACAAGGCCTTTGTGTGGGCCTTAAGCTTTTTTTCACATGAGTTTCACCGGTCGTCGACGTCAGCCTCTCTACCCTCGTGGCATCGAATGAACGTGATGCATGCCAGCGAGGCGGCTTGATGTGGAATTGAGACTGAGTGTGTTCGGGATAAAACGCTCGATTGATCTGAGCCGTTTTGCCCGCTATCGCAATGCGGCTGTCGTGCTCGCCTCGGCGCTGTTGGTGATTCCTCTGACGGTTTGGCTTTTGCATCCGGCCGCTGTACCGGACCTGGCCCACGGCAATGTGGCCGGCGCCCGGGCGTTGGCGGCCGGTTGGGTCAAGGGCAATGTGATCGTGCTGGTGCGTCACGTCGAACGCTGCGATCACTCCAGCGCAGCCTGCCTGAACGGTAACGATGGCATTACCGATCGCTCTCGCAGCGTGGCCGTGGAGGTCGGGGCGAATTTTGAACAGCTCGGGCTGAGCCACGCCGATATCTACAACAGCCCGATCATCCGTACGGCGCAAACGGCCGGTTACATGTTCAACAAGATTGGGGTCGGTGAAGAATGGCTGATCAATTGCAAAGGCACCATGCTGCGTGACGCTCTGGCGCACAAGGTTGCCGGGCGAAACCTGATTCTGGTGACCCATAGCGAATGCATGTCGCAACTGGAGAAAGACCTCAAGTTGCCGGCCTCCACTTTGGGTTATGGCGCCTCCTTGTTCATTTCGGCTGAAAGACCTCAAGCGCCGCGCATGCTTGGGTTTATCGAAGCTTCTGACTGGCGCTCGGTGACCACCGAATGAATTCACTCTCTGGATCTGGACGCACGATGCTGACTTCTTCCCGTTACCACTTTTACTGGGTGAACTTTGGCATTCCGCTGGCCTGTGCGGTCTTGGTTTTCCTGTTGTTCGACCTGACCAAAATCGACATTGCTTTCAACGATCTTTTTTATGACCCGGTCACGCAGACGTTTCCGCTGGATCATGTCCAGCTGTTCGAAAAGATCACCCATAAATGGGCGCGAATCATCCCGAACTGGACCGGGGAGCTAGCGATCGTCGGCGCGTTGCTGTCGTTTCTCTGGCCGCGTCTGAAGGCCGAAAAGCATTCGAAAATCATCGCGTTCCTGGAAAAAATCAACGTCGCGCCGGTGCTTCGGTTCGCCAGCAAGCACCGTCGGGACTTCCTTTACGTGGTGTTCGCGTTTTCCATCAGTACCGGCGTCATCCACTACCTCAAGGGGCACACCAGCGTGTACTGCCCGATCGAAACGACCCAGTACGCGGGGAAAATCGAGCATAAGGAGTGGTATCAGAATTTCGATCTACTGAAAGTCGCAGGTGATGGGCGCTGCTGGCCGGGCGGGCATGCCTCGGGCGGCTTCACCCTGCTGGCGTTGTACTTCGTGGCGCGCCGCTACCGCTGGCGCTACTCCAAAGCGGTCATGTACGGCTCGCTGCTGCTCGGGTTCGTCTACGGCACGACGCGGGTTCTGCAAGGCTGGCATTACATGTCCCACACCTTCTGGGCCGGAATCTTCGTGTGGCTCGCGTGTTTGCTGACGGCGCTGGCGTTCTATGGGCGAGCGCGGCTGGAGCAACCGGTGCTCCAACAGGCTGCACGGCTGCGCGACTCATCGCTGAACCGCTCAGAAACTCATGAAGTCCAAACAAGGGAACGGGAAGCTTGAGCAGACGATGTATTACGAGAGACGTCTGGACCAGCGCTGTTCCGGTGCTTCAAAGCGATCATTGATCAACGCCGTCAACACGTGATCCTGCCAGCGCCCGGCGATACTCAGGTAGGCCTTGGCGTAGCCTTCACGTTCAAATCCCAGACGCTCCAGCAACTGCGCACTGCGTTCATTGCCAGGGATGTAATTAGCCATGATCCGGTGCAGTTTCTGCTCATCGAACATGTAGCCGATTCCCGCTTCCAGTGCTTCCTGCATCAAGCCCTGGCCCTGATGAGATTCGTCGATGTGGTAACCGAGATAGCAGGCCTGAAACGCTCCGCGAGTGATGCTGCTGAAGTTGCAGGCGCCGATCATCTGGCCGTTGTCCGGATCCAGCAGCGCGAAATGCACGGCCAGGCCGGCCTGGAAAGCACTGGCTTGCACCTCAAGGCGCGGGCGGATGTGTTCAGGGCTGTGGTAATCGGCGGGGCGAATCGGCGACCACCGGGCGAGATGCCTCTGGTTGCGCCGGTAGAAGTCGCTTTCCAGCGTCGCCTGTTCAGGGTCGAGCACCGCCAGCGTCAAGCGTTTACAGGGCAGGGACAGCAGCGGCATAGGGCGCTCCGGTTCGCGGGGGATCGTCGCGCAAGCATTACGTGGCCTGCGGAAAAACTCAAATCGCCAGCGGTAACGTCACGATAAAGGTACTGCCCTTGCCGTCACCGTCGCTCATGCCGATGACCGTGCCGCCATGGGCTTCGACCAGCTCGCGAACCACCGTCAGGCCAATGCCAAGGCCTGCACCGTTGAAGCCGATCGCGTGAGCATCCTGCACAAACGGCTCGAAGATAAACGGCAGCGCCTTAGCGGAAATACCGATGCCGTCATCGCAAATGCGCATCTGCAGCACGTCGGCTTCAGCGCTCACCGACAGCGTGACATTGCCGCCCGATTGCGTGTATTTGGCCGCGTTGCCCAGCAGGTTTCCGAGAATCTGCGTGAGGCGTACCGGGTCACCCTCCACCGCCAACGCGCACTCGGGCAATTCAGCGGTGAAGTGCAAATGGTGAGCGGTCATCACCGGGCTGCACACGTCGATGGTCTGATGGATGATCTGCACCATGTCCACGATTTGGCAATCGAGGCGCAACTTGCCGGTGCTGGCGCGGGAGACGTCGAGCAAATCGTCCACCAGTCGCGACATGTGTTGCACCTGGTTTTCGATCAGTGCCTGCATGCGCGGCAATTCTTCACTGGGCACGCGCACCATGCGCCCGGCGATCATGCTGATGGGCGTCAGCGGGTTGCGTAATTCGTGGGCCACCAGGGTGAGGATGTTGCGTTGTTGTTCCAGGGTATGTTCGGCTGAGGCTTGCAGGTCTTGCGCGCTCAGGGCAGCGATCACCAACTGCGCGTTGGCTTCACGCATCTCCAGGAACAGCCGTTGTTCATCTTGCGTGCGTTTTGGTTTTTCTGCATCGGACTGCGCCAGCAAAATCGCCAGCACCAATTGCTGATTGGCCTCGATCAGTTGCTCGACCTGCTGGCTATCGACCAGCCGGGTATTGGCTTCGCTCAATTCTTTTTGCAGCGCCGCCAGCACCGCCCGTGCCTCAACAGTTTTCTGGCCGAGCAGGAAAAGTTCGCGAGCGGCAGTGGCCTTCGCTTCTTCGTTCTTGCTATCGGCCGTGCTCATGACCTTGACTCACGCATTGTCGTTTCCAAGGGACCGTTGGGTTGGCCGACCCCCGAGCAAACCTTCCTGCTCCGGTAACATCTCGCCGATATGCAAACCGTTATTGTCGATGTGGTACTGGCGCAACTCATCGGAGTGGGCGCTGGCCCGCACCTTGACCACGGCCATGATGCGCAGCAAACGGCTCTGCACTTCAATGTAGCGCTGAACGATGATTGCGTCGGTGAGAAATGCCGTGCCGTAAGGGCTGAAGCGCAGGTCGGTGTAGCGGTCTTCCAGCTCTGAGGTCATCAACACGCTGACCCCGGCACTCGTCAACGCAGTGACCATGCGCGACAGCGACTCGCGATAGTCTTTGCGGAAGGTCGGCGCGAGCGCCAGTTCAAAACCTGACAGCGAATCGATGACCACGCGGGTCGCTTTCAATCGGGTGATTTCGCTCAACAGTAAATGCACGATTTCGTCGATGGACAGGTCCGGGGCGCGGCTGTCCACCAGGCCGACCTGTCCGCTCTCGATCAGGCCCGAAAGGGTGGCGTTCTGGGAGTGATTAGGCCGTTGTTCAAACACCGCGATCACACCGGTTTCACCATTGCGCGCGCCCTCGGCGAGGAAGGTCCCCGCCAGAATGCTTTTACCCGAGCCCGACGGCCCGGCCACCAGCAAGGAATAACCACGGGGCAGGCCGCCGCCAAGCATCTCGTCGAGCTGTGGCACGCCCATTTTCAGGCGTCTGATCGGGAACTCCGGCGGAGCTTCAACCGGGTTGAGTGCCGCAGGCGCAAAGACCTTGATCCCCGACGTCGAGATGCGGAAGGTGTGCAGCCCTGGCAGCGTCGGCTGGCCGCGCATCTTCATGATTTCCATCTTGCGCACCATGGAGTTGCTCTGAACGCTCTGGCGCAGCCAGATCAGGCCGTCGGCCACGGTGAAAATCGGGTTGGTGTCGGTTTCGGTGAAATATTCGCCAATCAGGAAGGTCGTCGCCTGCCAGGAAGTCATTAACATGCCCAATTGCTGAACGAACTGCGGCAGGTTGTTGTTGGGGTTGTCCTGGGTCTGGCTGGCCAGCACCACCGAACGGAACGAGTCGACAAACACCAGTGACGGAGAGTGAGCCTCCACCTCGTTGACGATGCGCCGCAGCACTTCGTCCAGATTCCCGGCGAGGGTGTCGTCAGCCAGGTTGATGTAGCGGATCGACTGGTTGATCGCTTCGCTGTCGAAAAAATCGAATTGCTGCTGATAACGCAGCATCTTCAGCGGTGGCTCACCCAGTACGGTAAAGAACAGCGCCGGGCGCTCAGGTGTCGCCAGAGCGAACATCATCTGATGCGCCAGGGTGGTTTTGCCACAGCCAGGCGGGCCGGCGATCAGGTTGAACGAAAACTCCGGCAATCCACCGCCCAGCACCTCGTCCAGTCCTGGCACGCCGGTGGCCAGACGGTTGATAGTCACTTTGGTGCTCATGGCGAAATTTCCTGCGAAGGGGTGTCGCTCAAAGAAGGTTCCCACATGTCACGAAGCAAACGTTCGGTGAGCGAGGGCCCGATGAGCGTGGTCAGCAGCTCGTAAAAGGTAGTCAGTAACACTTCACCGAAAAACAGCGCATCGGCGTCGCTTTGCTCAACGATTACGGACTTGAGGGCAGTCAAATCCATGCCGGATGGCACTCTGTCATAGGTGCGCGCCAGACGCGGATGAGTGGAGGCGCACAGGTGGAGGCTGCGGCGATAAAGCGCTGCAACCCCTTGGTGGCCGATGATGGGCGTGAGGGCTACATCCATATCCCGCAAGGTTGAAATGATCGCCTGGGCGATCATTGCGATGTCAGCGTTGGGGCCAACACGGTGCGCCAGAGAAGCTACGATCTGGCGGCTCTCTTCGCTTAGCGTTGACATGGCTAACTGATATCTGATGGACAGAGCTAGATGGTACACCCTATGGGGTCGTTGCGAGTGATTTGCGTCAGAGGATTGCGGGAGGGCCTGAACCCCGATGAAAAAAAGCAACAGGCAAAAAAAAGCCCGCGGGAGGGCGGGCAAACCGTAGTTTTTTGAATGAGCGAGCGCAATGTACCCGCTGGTGAGAGGTTGTGGGGTGAAGAAAATTCATTTCGATGAGTCCGCCGCTTCACGCTCTGAAACACGCCTAAGGCAAATGATCAGCCGCAAAGTCCGCTTCCGAGCGCGCCCGCAAACGGCCCTTGCGGCAGGCCTGCTGGAATTGTTCGAAGTCGCGCTCATTCTGCGCGGTGTAGCTCTGCGCGTACTTGAATAGCGCGTCGGCCAGCGCATCGCCCTTGCCGATGTAGCCGCTGATCTGCGCGGCGTGCCCGGACGATTTGGCATGGGCGCGGGCCAGAGCGCGGCCACAAACGCGTCCGTAGGCGGCGAAGGTGTCCGCGTCGAACGTCTCGAGTTCAGCCGAGACTTTCATGTCGCGCAACTGACGCACATAGAAGTGTCGACCGCTGGGGCCGGTGGTCCAGCCGAGAAACAGGTCACTGGCCGCTTGCATCAGCCGCTGTCCATCGACCACGCGCTGACCGTTATGCCGCACACGGGACTTGGTCTTCACGTAACCGGCAAGCACCGAGCGACGTGCCTCCTTGAATTGCAGGAACAGCGGGTTTTCCTGGTCATCGGTCAGCAGCGCGACCAGGCAACGAGTGCCGACACTGCCCACACCGACCACTTTGAACGCCATGTCGTGGGCATGAAAACGCGACAACAGCTCGCGACGGTCGGCTTGCAGCGTGCCGGGATAGTCGCGCATGAACGCGTCGTAAAGCGGTCGCCAGTCCGACAGGCGCAGCCAGTCGTCGTCGGCATCCAGCAGCGTAGTGTTTTTGTGTAAATGGAAAATTTCCGGCAGATCATCGCGAATGATCAATCGGCTATGTGCGTCACGTTCACTGATTTTCGGCAGCAACTCGGCGTGAGTGCGCTGTTCTGCTTTCTCGATAGCTCGCTCTAAATGCTCCAGGGTCGTTTTGCTCGCTTGCTGGCGCAGGTCGTTGTAACTGATGGATTCGTACCAGGTTTCCAGGGTGCTTTGTTCGGCGCACTCGAGCATGGTCTGTTGGTAGGCGCCGACCACCTGGCGGCAGACCGTTTCTTCGACCGTGTCGCTATGGCGCAGATCGCGCGCTGCCACCACGAAACTTGCCACCAGCCGTTTCAAGTCCCACTCCCAAGGCCCGGGATGGGCTTCGTCGAAATCGGCGACGCTGAACAGCAGATTGCGTTCCGGCGTTGCGAAACCGCCGAAGTTCATCAGGTGACTGTCGCCGCAGATTGGCGAAACCAGGCCCATGCTGGATGTTCCGGCCAGATCGTGAGCCTGCAGCAGCGCGTTGCCGCGATAGAAGGTGAACGGCGACTCCAACATGCGCCCGTAACGCAACTCGACCAGCGACTTTATTCGGCCTTCACTGGACGATTTGATCAGCGGCAGCGGGTCACGATTTATCTTCCCCATGGACGCCTGCGAACTGCGGGAGCAGTTCTTGCGAGCGTCCTTGCCTTGCTTCAAACGGTCTTTGAGGGTGGTCATGGGGGCTCGTTTGGTGGGTGTTTTTCGGATGTTTCAGAGATGAGTGTAGAAGGGCTTCGTGTCTTCATCCGAAGTGTTTGGACATTGACCGTGAGGGCGAAAAAAAGGCACCTGCGATAGTCTCGTCAGGTGCCTTTTTTATTGGAGGGTGCAGCATCGACTTCCGATGCTCGTTTCGTTAGACCGCCGAAACTTGCAAATGCGCCGCCCAACCATGTGGCGACAGTGGCTCTGTGGCCGCTGGGTATTTTTGCATTGGTAGGGCTGGTCTCTTCGCGGACAAGCCCGCTTGTATGTTTAGACTTGAAAGGGGGGGGCGGAGGGGCATTGATTGTCGAACCCCAGATGCAGCGAAACCCGCACTGGGCGGGCTTCGTTGGTATCTCAATTGGTGGAGCCGGGGGGATTTGAACCCCCGTCCGCCAGTACTCCGCTGTCGGTACTACATGCGTAGCCGTGTCTATTAAGTTAACCCTCAGCGACCCGACGGGCAGGGTGCTTTGGGCGAGTTGTGTAAGTTTTAGCCGCTTCGTCCACAACGTACTGCACGGCGATTCTGTTCTATATGACAATCACTTTGGGTTTACAGACATCCCCTGATGATTGCTGGACCCGAAGGTACCAGGAGGGAAGGGCTAAGGCTGCTTACGCAGCGAGAGCGTATTCCCCGTAGGTTTCGTCATTGGCAACTATAGAAAGTTGCAACAGTGGATTTACGAGTTCTGTTACCAACTCGGCATGCACCTAAAGTTTCGCAACCGGCGTCGAATCCTAAACGGCCCCGAGCCTGTTGCTCTGTGAATCAAAGTGAGCAACAAGCCTGCGCAGTGTACGCCAACGTGGCAGAGAAGGCCAACCCGAAGGTTGGCCCGCCCGGTTTACTTGGCTGGCTCGCTGCCCAGTTTGTCCACACGGGACAACGCTTGAGTGGCTGAAGTGACGCATTTATCGTCATCACCGGCCTTTTGCGCCATTTCGGCATCCGCCTGCATGCGCTTGATATCCATCGTGGTGTTTTCGGACGTCGCCGGGAGCGTAGTGACTTTGTTCTTCAGCTCCTGAAGCTTCACTGTGCACAGGTTGGTGTCGGCTGCGAAAACGGGAGAGGCCAGCATTGCAACAGAAATAAACAAACCAGCAAGAGCGGTACGTTTCATGGGTATCTCCTTGAACTGATGGTCTCGGTGTTGCCGTATGAGCTGGCGGCTCGGCCGAGTCTTAATAAGCCACGTTCGTTGAGGCCTAATTAAATGACTACGGCGTTGCGCAGGAATTCGGTTTTTTCTTGAAAGGCTATGAAAAACTTGCTCGACGGCTGAGGGGTGCCCTAAAAAGGGGCGCGACGGCCCCTTTTCGCGGGTGAAAATGCGTCAGGCCAACTTGGCTTGGGTGACCCGATCCACCAGATAGACCAGCCCGTGATAGTCAATTCCACCGTGTTGCGTCAGACCGATCTCACAGGTGCGGCTGGTGGAAATCCCCTCGCTGCACTGTTGCACCGCATCCTTCAACGTCCTTAAAGAATGAGCGTTCAACTCCGGTGTTGTGAAACCCTTGTCTCCGGCAAAACCACAGCAGTGAATACCTTCGGGAATGACCACGTTTTTACTGCACTTGCGCGCCAGATCTATCAACGCCTGGCTCTCGCCCAAATGCTGGGTGCTACAGGTGACGTGCACCGCGATTGACGCTTCCTGCGGCGTGAAATCCAGTCGATCCATCAAATGCGTACGAATGAAACGCACAGGGTCGTACAAGTCCAGTCGCACTTCACCCAGGTCTTGAACCAGCCGTAACGTACACGGGCTGGTGTCGCAGTAGATCGGGTCGAGCCCGCCGCGACTGGCGTGCAGCAACGCGCCGATCAGTTCCTGGCGTTTGTGTTCGGCCTGTTCGGCATAGCCCTTGGAGGAGAACGGCTGACCACAGCAAAGGTTGTCCAGATTGTCCGGGAAGACCACTTGGTAACCGGCCTTTTCCAGCAGCCCACGGGTTTTGTCGTACAGCGACATTTGCTCTTTATCACCCGCCGCCGGGCCCATTGCCCGCGACACGCAGGCGGCCAGGTACACCACGCGAGGGCGTTCGTCCGACACGGTCGGGCTGAAGCGAATGGCTTTTTCCGGTTGCGGCATGGCGTTGGTCCATTGCGGGACCTGACCTTTGGATAAACGCGTCAACGTTGCCGAAAGCTTTGCCAATCGTGGCGCCCCCAACAGCATCCGCGCGCCGTTGGCCACGTGCAGGGTGAAACGTGCACCTTGCAGCGCAGTGGCGAAATTACCTTCCAGCCAATGGGCGGTTTTCGTATGAGTTGCCTTCTGGCCGCGGAGCTTTTTCACCAGCTCGCCGGTGTTGATGCCTACGGGGCAACGCTGCGCACAGAGGCCGGTGGCGGCGCAGGTTTCGATGCCTTGGTATTCGTAAGCGGCTTCGAGCTCGGTGGTGTCCACACCTGCACGTTTCTTCGCCTGAATATCACGCCAGATCACGATGCGCTGGCGCGGGCTCAGGGTCAGGCCTTTCGACGGGCAAACCGGTTCGCAGAACCCGCACTCGATGCACTTATCCACAATCTCGTCGGCGGCCGGCAACGGTTTCAGGTGTTTGAGATGGATCTGCGGATCCTCGCTGAGCACCACGTCCGGGTTGAGAATGCCGTTCGGGTCGAGCAGGCGTTTGAGCTGCCACATCAACCGGTAGGCATCGCTGCCCCATTCCAGTTCGACAAAGGGCGCCATGTTGCGACCGGTGCCGTGTTCAGCCTTCAGCGAACCACCAAACTCCACCGCCACCAACTGCGCGACGTCGTCCATGAACGCCTGATAGCGTGCGACTTCTTCCGGGTTGTTGAAGCCTTGGGTGAAGACGAAGTGCAGATTGCCTTCCAGGGCGTGTCCGAAAAGGATCGCTTCGTCGTAGTGATGTTTGTCGAACAACTCGATCAGCCGATTCACGCCGATGGCCAGTTGTTCCACTGGAAAGGTCACGTCTTCGATGATCACCGTGGTGCCGGTTTTACGCACGGCGCCGACGGCGGGGAAGGTGTCCTTGCGGATCGCCCAGAGGCGGGCGTTTTCCACCGGGTCTTCGGTGAAATCGACTTGTTTCTCCACCGGGAACGAGGACAGGGACGCCATGATTTGCGCCAGTTGTTCACGCAGTAAAGTGGTCGATGCGGCGCGGGATTCGATCAGCAAGGCGCAGGCATTGTTCGACAGATGCTGTACGAAAGCCGGCATGCCGGGTTTGTCCTGCACCGAACGCAGACTGCGCCGGTCCAACAGTTCCACGGCCGACACCGGTTGGCTTTTCAGCACGGTGACGGCGTTGCAGCAGGTTTCCACGTCCGCAAACACGATCAGCGCCGAGGCCTTGTTCGGGTGATCGATCACCGTGTCGTAAGTCACCGCGCTGATGAACCCGAGGGTGCCTTCGGAGCCCACCAGCAAGTGGCTCAAGATATCCACAGGTTCGTCGAAATCCACCAGGGCATTGAGTGACAGGCCGGTGGTATTTTTCAGACGGTATTTGTGGCGAATTTTTGCTGCCAGTTCGGCATTGGCGCGGGTCTCACGGCCCAGGCACGCCAGACGTTCAAGCAGCGAAGCGTGGCTCTCACGAAACGCGGCAATACTCGCCGCATCTTCGGTATCGAGACGGCTGCCGTCGGCCAGCACCAGACGAATGCCCGCCAACGTGTGATAAGTGTTTTGCGCCGTGCCGCAGCACATGCCGCTGGCATTGTTGGCGACGATGCCGCCGATTTTGCAGGCGTTTATCGAGGCCGGATCGGGACCGATCTTGCGTCCAAAGGGTGCCAGCCATGCGTTGGCCTGTGCGCCGATCACGCCCGGTTGCAGACGAATTTGTGTGCCTTGCCCGCGAATCTCGCGACCGTTCCAGTTATCCCCGAGGACGATCAATACCGAATCGCTGATGGCCTGGCCGGACAGGCTGGTGCCAGCGGCGCGGAACGTTACCGGGACTTGATCCCGTTGCGCCAGTTTCAGCAGCGCCACCACTTCATCTTCCGACTCGACACGGATCACCAGTTTCGGAATCAGCCGGTAGAAACTGGCGTCGGTGCCGAAGGCCAGGGTCGAAAGCGGATCGTCGAAACGTCGCTCTTGGGGAATCAGTTGCTGCGCATCTCGCAGAAAAGCTGCCGGTAGACTCATTGGTCCTCCAGGATCAGAACCACCAGGTCTTTCGGACCGTGCGCGCCGTAAGCCAGGACTTGCTCGATGTCAGCGGTTTTCGACGGGCCGGACACCAGCAAGGCGTTGGTCGGCAGGCCTTGGGCCCACTCGAATTCCTGCTGCACCTGATAGAAGTTGTCGCGGATTTCACTGGCCTTGAGCAGGGCGAAATGCACCGGCGGTACCAGACTCATCAGGCGCGGTTCTTCCCGCGTCGGCCAGAGAATCAGACTACCTGTCGCGGCGATTGCACCGAGGGTGGTGGTCAGGCTCGCCGGGGTGTCGTTGAACAGCTCGGCTTTCCATTCTTCAACCGGTCGGTCGTAGGCTTTGAGCGTGGGCAGGTCAGGATTTTTCGCCCAATGCTGAGTGACACGTTGACCGTGAGTTGTGGTCGGCGCGATCAACAGGCTCGGTATCGTACGATCCCGCAGTAACTGAGCCAGTAACTCTGGCCAGCCTTCGTCGGACGTCAGATGTATTTCGGTGTGCACCGCTTCCATCAATTTGCGCAGTTGCGGGATGCGTTGCTCAGCGGTGTAGGTGTACGGCGCTGTTACCAGTTCGACGTCGAATTCGTCAGGCACCGGTGTGGTGCCTGTCAGACTTTTGCGCAACTTGGCGAGGATATTTTGCTTGGCGCTCATCAGCGTTCTCCCTGTTTGGCCAGATGCTCGCGGGCCATGTCATGCAGTGAGCGGGCAGCGGGTTTCGGTGCGCTGTGGTTTTGCGTCCAAGGACCAACATTACTCGGTGCTAGGGCACGCAGGCGAGTGGCGAAGAAGCCGAACAGGCGATAGAGCGTTGGCGAGCTGTTGAGCTTGGCCCAGGCATTCCAGATAAAGCGTTCCTTGCGCGAATATTTGCTGCCTTGGCCGCGCATGACTTGATGCGGACTGTCCGGAGCCTTGACGTTCTCCTCCCGCAGGCGACGCAGCAGTGCCGGGATTGGAATTTTTACCGGACAGACTTCGCCGCAAGCGCCGCACAACGACGAGGCGCTCGGGTGGTCCGGGACTTTCGCCAGACCGACCATGTGCGGGGTGACGATTTTTCCGATAGGCCCAGGGTAAACCTCCCCATAGGCGTGGCCGCCGATTCGGGTGTAAACCGGGCAATGGTTCATACACGCGCCGCAGCGGATACAGTTCAGGGTCTGACGCAATTCGCTGTCGGCGAAGGCTTGGCTACGACCGTTGTCGAGCAATACCAGGTGCACTTCCTGAGGGCCGTCGAGTTCATGCTCCTTGCGTGGGCCGGAGATCATGTTGACGTAGGTGGTGATCGGCTGGCCGAGTGCCGAGCGGGTCAGCAGAGACAAAAGCGGCACCACGTCGCGCAGGTTTTCCACGACTTTTTCGATGCCGGTGACGGCGATGTGCACTGGCGGCACCGTAGTGGTCATCCGTCCGTTGCCTTCGTTTTCCACCAGCAGCAAGGTGCCGGTTTCGGCCACGGCGAAGTTGACGCCGGAGACGCCGATGTCCGCTTCGAAGAATTTCTGCCGCAAGACTTTGCGACCGATCTGAATGAGTTGGTCAACGTCCTTGGTGTATTCCACGCCAAGTTTGTCGTGGAACAAGGACGCGACCTGACCGGCATTCTTGTGGATCGCCGGCATAATAATGTGTGAAGGCTTCTCGTGGTCGAGCTGGACGATGTACTCGCCCATGTCCGATTCCAGGCATTCAATGCCCTGTTCAGCGAGGAAGTGATTCATTTCCATCTCTTCGCTGACCATCGATTTGCCCTTGATCACTTGCCGCCCCTCGTGAGCGCGGATGATCGAGAGGACGATGCCATTGGCCTCGTCCACCGTTTCCGCCCAGTGCACTGTCACACCGTTGCGGGTCAGGTTCTGTTCAAGCTGCTCGAGCAGGTCGGGCAACTTGGATAACGCACGGGCGCGGACAGCATTGCCCAGCGCTCGCAAATGTTCTCTTTCGTGGGCATCGCTGAAGGACGCTGCCCGTTTTGTCATTAGCGAATCCATCGCCGTGCGAAAGTTATTTCGCAGTTGCTTGTCACCCAACGCCTTATGAGCCCGGGTGCGAAAATCTTCTTCTACGGCAACCGTAGGAATAATCGCGGAAGCGTTCATAGAACACCTCCGGTTCGCTGCCAAAGGAAACTGGCCAAGTGTTGGCCGCGCAACGCTTCCTTCTGTTTCTCCAGCGAGCCGTTGATGTTCATCAGGCAGCCACAGTCGGCACTCAGTACCTTGTGCGCGCCGGATTCCTTCAACGACCGGGTCTTGTCAGCCACCATCGCGCCGGAAATGTCTGGCATACGGACGCTGAAAGTCCCACCGAAGCCACAGCATTCACTTTCATGGCTATGGTCGACTCGCTCCACATTACTCAGCTGCGCCAATAACTCACGGCCGTGCAAATGGGTGTTCATCTCACGACGTGCCGAACACGAGGTGTGCAGCGCCACTTTTACCGGTGTGCCGCTGTCCTTGAGCTGCACCTTGCAGACAAACAACAGGAACTCAGCCAACTCGTAGGTCCGGGCGGCCAGAGCCTGAACCTGTTTCAGCGTTTGCGGCTCATCCTTGAACAAATCGGCATAGTGTTCGCGCAACATGCCGGCACACGATCCTGACGGCACCACCACCGGATAATCCCCGCCAAACAACGCCAGTTGCGAGCGCGCCACGGTCCTTGCCTGCTCGGTGTAACCCGAGGTGTAGGCCGGTTGCCCGCAGCAGCTTTGCCCTTGCGGGTACTCGACACGAATGCCTTCGCGTTCCAGCAGATGAATCGCATCCATCCCGGCTTCCGGGTAGAACAAATCCACCACGCAGGTTCCGAACAGGTAGACCCGTGACGGTTTTTTGCTGGGGTATTGCCGAGGCTCGGGCAGTGGCGGGGCGACGCGGGTCGCGTTCGGCACAGCGTTATAAAATTGCTCGCTCATCAGGCGTGTCTCTCGGCCGGTTATCCGTCCGTTGAGGCTGCTGAATATAGAGAGGGAAGCTTTCAGCAGCCTTACAGACCGGGGTGTGAATAGCTGACGCCGGAATCGTGGTCCAGCGTCGGTTTTTTCCGTGCTGCTTGTAGGTCTTAGTGCACCAGCATGCCGGTGAACCAATAGGCCTGAGCCAGGGTGATCAGGCCGACGATCGTTGCAAAGAACAGGCTGTGCTTGAGGGTGAAACGGAACAGATCCGATTCCTTGCCCACCAGACCAGTCGCTGCGCAGGCCACGGCGATCGATTGGGGCGAGATCATCTTGCCGGTCACGCCGCCGCTGGTGTTTGCCGCTACCAGCAAGGTGTCGCTGACACCGATCTGATGCGCAGTGGTCGCTTGCAACGAACCGAACAGCGCGTTGGACGATGTATCGGAACCGGTCAGGAATACGCCCAGCCAGCCGAGGAACGGCGAGAAGAACGGGAACGCTGCGCCGGTGCCTGCCAGCACCAGGGCCATGGTCGACGACATGCCCGAGAAGTTGGTGACGAAGGCAAACGCTAACACCATGCCGATGGACAGAATCGGCCAGCGCAGTTCGTAGAAGGTTTCTTTCAAAGTGGTCAGACCAATTCTGAGATTGATCTTCAGTACCAGCATCGAGATCAGCGCGGAGAAGAAGATCGCCGTGCCGGTCGCGGAAATCGGGTCGAGTTTGAACACCGCCGGAATAGCGGTCGGGGCGGCCACGATCGGTGCGACCTTGATCACCATTTGGTCCAGATGCGGGATCGCGAAGTTGAACACCCAGCTGTACATTGACCCGCCAGCGGCAAACATTGCCTTGAAGGGTTTCAGGGTCCAAATAGTGACCAGCACGGTGAGGATCAGGAACGGTGACCAGGCTTTGAGAATTTCACCAAGGCTGTAGGGCGAAGCCACGGTGCTGCGCGGCTGGCCGAAACCGCCGGCGCTGGCGCCGACCACGGAAGCCGAGACGGCGCCGACGATGTGTTGCCCTGCGGCGCGCTTTGGCTGCCAGACTTTCAGGAACAGCGTCAGGGAGATCAGACTGGCCAAGGCCGAGGTGATGTCCGGCAGTTCCGGCCCGATGAAGTTCGAGGTGAAGTACTGGGTGACGGCAAAGCTCAGGCCGGCGACCAGTGCTGCCGGCCAGGTTTCCCGCACGCCGCGCAGGCCATCCATCATGAACACCAGCCAGAACGGCACGAACAACGACAGCAGCGGTAGTTGGCGACCGGTCATGGCGCCGATCTTGAAGGCGTCGATTCCGGTCACTTGCCCGGCGACGATGATCGGTATCCCCAAGGCGCCGAAGGCAACCGGCGCGGTGTTGGCGATCAAGCACAGGCCGGCGGCGTACAGCGGGTTAAAGCCCAGTCCTACAAGCAGTGCGGCGGTAATCGCTACCGGCGCACCGAAGCCGGCTGCACCTTCCAGGAAGGCACCGAAGCAAAAGCCGATCAGCAGCACTTGCAGGCGCTGGTCGTCGGTGATCGACAGCACTGAGCTGCGGATCACTTCGAACTGACCACTCTTGACCGTCAGTTTGTAGAGGAACACCGCCGCCACGATGATCCAGGCAATCGGCCACAGACCGTAGGCGAAGCCATAGCCGGCGGCGGCGAAGGCCATGTCGACCGGCATCTGGAAGGCGAAGATCGCCACAGCAATGGACAAGGCCAGCGTGATGCTGCCGGCCACGTGCCCCTTGAGCCGGAACACGGCCAATGCCAGGAAAAAAAACACGATGGGGATAACGGCCGCGAGCGCGGACACGCCGAGACTGCCGAGCGGGGAATAGAGCTGTTGCCAGGTTTGCATATGGGGTGGCCCCTAATTGTTGTTGGTCAGGCACTGGTCAGTGTTCTTGGATAATTGGTAATACCAATTTACAATCACTGTTGGCTAGGGTAAAAGCCTTGTAGGCGGCATGTCAATTTGACGTTCTAAAACTTTTGTCGAATAAGCGGTGCAGAGGGCATCTGGTCCGCTCGACAAAATGCCGTCTGGTAGGTGCTGGCATAGCGCTGATAGGCCAGAATAGAGAGCCCGGCGAGTCGTCGGATCGTGGAGAATGGAATTATGGGGTTTGATCAAATTCGTCAGCGCCGTTTGTCTGACGATATTGTCGAGCAGCTCGAGGGGATGATCCTCGAGGGCACGCTGAAGGCGGGTGAGCGCTTGCCGGCCGAACGTGCGTTGGCCGAGCAGTTCGGCGTGTCACGCCCGTCGTTGCGCGAAGCGATTCAGAAACTGGCGGCCAAGGGCTTACTGGTCAGTCGCCAGGGTGGCGGCAATTACGTGGTGGAGTCGCTGGGGTCAACCTTCAGTGATCCGCTGCTGCATCTGTTGGAAAGCAATCCTGAAGCGCAGCGCGATCTACTGGAATTTCGCCACACCCTGGAAGCCTCCTGCGCCTATTACGCAGCCATGCGCGCTACGGACGTTGACCGCGAGCGGTTGACCGCGGCCTTCAACGAATTGCAGGACTGCTATACGCGTCATGATGAAGTGAGCCGTGCGGAAGAGGGCGCGGCGGATGCGAAATTCCATCTGGCGATTGCTGAAGCCAGTCACAACGCGGTGTTGCTGCACACCATTCGTGGGTTGTTCGACCTGCTCAAGCGCAACGTGGTGACCAATATCGGCGGGATGTACAAGCAGCGCACCGAAACCCGCGACATGCTCATCACCCAGCATCGTGAGTTGTACCTGGCGATTATCGAAGGAAGGGCAGAACAGGCGCGAGAAGTCTCCAGTCGACACATTTTGTACGTGCAGGAAGTGCTGGAAGAAGTGCGTCAGGAAGTGCAGCGCATGGCCCGGGCGGAGCGGCGCAAGGGGATGTAGGTCTGGGTGATGATCGTTCCCACGCGGACGGTTCGACGCCTCGACGTGGGAATGATCAAGGTGAAGGATTACTCTTCCTTGCCCTTGTTGCGCACCGCACGCTGCAACTCGCGACCGGCGTCGCGTTCGCGTTCGGTATCACGCTTGTCGTATTCCTTCTTGCCCTTGCCTAGAGCGATCTCGCACTTGACCATGTGCTTGCTCCAGTACCAGGACAGGCACACGCAGGCGTAACCTTTTTGCTGCACGGCGGTGGCCAGCTTTTCCAGCTCGCGCCGGTTGAGCAGCAACTTTCGGGTGCGGGTCGGATCAGCGATGACGTGGGTGCTGGCGGTCATCAGGGGCGTAATGTGGCTGCCGAGCAGCCAGGCTTCGCCATCCTTGAGCAGTACGTAACTGTCAACCAGTTGTAGCTTGCTTGCCCGCAGACTTTTTACTTCCCAGCCGGCCAGGACCAGACCAGCCTCGAACTTATGCTCGATGAAGTAATCGTGTCGCGCCTTTTTATTCTGCGCGATGGTCCCTGTTGGGTGTTTCTTCTGTTTAGCCATAGGGGCGGCATTATAGGGAGTTGCAAGCAAGTCGGCTACGGTGTCGCTACGTGCTTGAGCAGGTTGATTGAATCCCGGACAATGCGCCCTCTTTTTTTAACGCTTGGGCGTGATAACGATGTCGACAGACAAGGTTTCTGTCCACGGCAGTTGGGCTAGCCGCTGGGTCTTCATACTCGCCGCGACCGGTTCGGCCGTGGGCCTGGGTAGCATTTGGAAATTCCCGTACATGGTCGGCGTCTACGGCGGCGGCGCCTTCGTGCTGATGTTCCTGGCCTGTATCGCGCTGATCGGCGTGCCAGTCATGCTGGCCGAAACCCTGATCGGCCGTCGTGCCCGGCAGAGCCCGGCCAACGCCCTGAAGGTATTGGCGCTGGAAGCCGGGCATTCGGGTAAATGGTCCTGGGGCGCATTCGCCGGGATGATCACGGCGTTGCTGATCTTGTCTTTCTACAGTGTGGTCGGCGGCTGGTCGCTGGATTACATCATCAACATGGGCCGTGGGGACTTCCAGGGGGTGACGGCTGATCAGGTCGGCGCGTACTTTGGCAACGTTATCTCCGACCCATGGCGCCTGACACTTTGGCACACGATTTTCATGCTGCTGTCGGCCGTGGTCATCGCCAAGGGCGTGGTCGCCGGCCTGGAGCGCAGCCTGCGGATCATGATGCCGCTGCTGTTCGTGATGGTGATTGTTCTGCTGGGCTACAGCATGACCACCGGCCATTTCATGGAGGGCGTGCATTTTATGTTCGACTTCCACCCGGAAAAAGTACTCGACGGCTTGCTGCCCGCCATGGGACACGCGTTTTTTTCCCTGAGCGTAGGCGTCGGTTCGATCATGATCTACGGCGCCTACATGCCAAAGAATTCATCGATTTCCGGCACCATCGTCGGCGTGGCACTGCTCGATACCTTCGTTTCCCTGGTGGCGGGTCTAGCATTGTTTCCGATTGTGTTTGCCGCGGGCCTGAACCCGAGCGAAGGCCCTGGCCTGATGTTCGTCAGCCTGCCCTTTGCCTTTGGTAACGTAGCGTTCGGACAGTTGATGGGCGTAGTGTTCTTCGTGCTAGTAGCGATTGCCGCGTGGAGTTCGGCGATTTCCTTGCTCGAACCGATGGTGGCTTACTTGGTTGAGCGCACGAAAGTCAGCCGCGCGTGGGTCACCTTCTGGCTGGCATTCACCTGCTGGTTCGTCGGTCTGGGCACGGTGTTCTCCTTCAATATTTGGAAGGAAGCCAAATTTTTCGTGAACGAAGGCGATTTGTTCCACCTCTATCAGTGGGGCGCGGCCGGAGGCCTGGATTTCTTTGGTGTGATCGATTTCTTCACCTCGCGGATCATGTTGCCACTCGGTGGTTTGTGTTTCGTGGTGTTTGCAGGCTGGGTGATGGGCCGTGAAGCGGTACGCGACGAGTTGTCGATCCGCAACCCTGCGTTGTTCGCCTTGTCCCTGTTCTTGATGCGCTATGTGGCGCCCATCGGCATTCTTGTAGTGTTTGCCGCCCAGCTGTGGAAGTGACGCTGACATGACGACACACATTCAACGTTCGGCCTTGCTGCCGTACCCGGCGCAAGCGCTGTATGACCTGGTCAACGACGTGGCGCATTATCCGGAATTCCTGCCGTGGTGCTCGACGGCCGAAGTGCTGGAAAGCTCTCCTGAGCATATGCGCGCCAGCGTAGGCGTAGCCAAGGGTGGTCTCAGTCAGCATTTCGTGACTCGAAATACCTTGGTGCCCGGGCATTCGATCGAAATGAACCTCGAAAAGGGACCATTCAATCAGTTGCATGGCGTCTGGGTGTTCAAATCGTTGGGGGAGAAGGCCTGCAAGATCAGCCTGGACCTGTCGTTTGATTACGCCGGGCCGATTGTTCGCGCTACCTTGGGGCCGTTGTTCAATCAGGCGGCCAATACGCTGGTGGATGCCTTCTGCCAGCGTGCCAAACAGATGCATGGTTGAGACTGTGATCGACGTTGAGGTGGTCTATGCCGCCATTGATCGTCAGGTGCTCCTGTCGCTGACGGTGCCGGCAGGAACAACCGTGCGGGCGGCTTTGCTGATGTCAGGTGTCGGCGAGGCGTTTGCGGAGCTGGATCTGGCCGATTGCCCGGTAGGGATCTTCGGCAAAGTGGTCGCAGATCCAGACAATCATCCTGTCCAGGCAGGTGATCGCATCGAAATATACCGGCCATTGCTGGCTGATCCGAAAGAGGTTCGCCGGTTGCGTGCTGCCAAAGCTGCTGAGGCCAAAACCCGGAATCAGTGATTCGCTCAAATGCTGGACAATAAAAAACCCGGACTCGCCGGGTTTTTTATTGCGTCGCAAATTATTGCGGCGAGGTTTCCAGGGGTTCTGGAGTCGGGACAGGAACGGTTTCTACACCGTCGACGTCCTTCTGGATCTGATCCAGCAACGAACCTGGCTTGACCGGTTTTTCTGGTTTTGGCTTCTCGACGTTTTCTGCTGGCGCAGCAACTTCAGTGCCGCTGTCCTTGCCGAGAATGGCTTCGTCCCGGCTCACGCCTGGCATGAAATCACCAGAAAGGCTGACAAGTTGGTCATTAGGGTTGAAGATAACGCTAATGCGTTCCTGTTGGCGTTCACCACCACCTGGTTGCAGGCTATACAAGTAATCCCAGCGATCGGCATGGAACGTGTCAGTCAGCAGAGGGTTGCCCATGATAAACCGTACTTGCCGACGGGTCATTCCCGGGCGTAACTGGTCTATCATGTCCTGCGTGACGACATTGCCCTGCTGGATGTCGATTTTGTAAACCCCGGGGAATGAACAACCGGCGAGTGCGAGCAGTCCCACAAAGGTGAAACTGGTTAGCAAGAGCTTGGTGTTTTGCATCGGTGGGCGACTTCCACTATCTTGGCTGGGACAACGTAAACGCCGATCATACCCGCATTAAGAGAAGCTGCGAAGCAGCATCGCGAGAAAGCTGACCATGGTTGAAAATAGCGAACTACGCAAAGCTGGCCTCAAAGTGACCCTTCCACGGGTCAAAATTCTGCAAATGCTCGATTCCGCCGAGCAACGCCACATGAGTGCCGAGGATGTCTACAAGGCGCTGATGGAGGCTGGTGAGGACGTCGGTCTGGCCACGGTTTACCGTGTTCTGACTCAGTTCGAGGCAGCTGGCCTTGTGGTGCGGCACAACTTCGACGGAGGCCATGCGGTCTTCGAGCTGGACGACGGCAAGCATCACGACCATATGGTCAACGTCGAGACCAGTGAAGTGATCGAATTCTTCGACGAAGAAATCGAGCGTCTGCAGAAGGCAGTCGTCGACAAGTATGGCTTCGAGATGGTTGATCACAACCTTGTGCTGTACGTGCGCAAGAAAAAGTAAGCATGTCGCGCGAACTTAAGGTTCGCGAAACGAGCGAAGGCGACCCCAGGGTCGCCTTCGTGCTTTCTGCGGATCTTAAATTTTCGCAGTGACGACCATTTTCCTGGCATGAGCCAGAGATTCCTTGGTGAGGTCGATGCCTCCCAGCATCCGCGCCACTTCTTCGACACGATCATTCTTGCTCAGTTTGGAGACGGCTGTGTGAGTGGCATCCTCACCGCGCACTTTGTGCACGAATAGATGCTGATGCCCCTGCGCTGCTACTTGCGGCAAGTGAGTCACGGTCAGAACTTGCCCGCGCTCCCCCAGTCGACGCAGCAACTGGCCGACGATCTCGGCGGTCGGGCCGCCGATGCCCACGTCCACTTCGTCGAACACCAGGGTCGGTACACGCGAGGTTTGCGCGGTGATCACTTGAATCGCCAGGCTGATCCGTGACAGCTCGCCGCCGGATGCGACTTTTGCCAGGGCTTTCAGCGGTTGCCCCGGGTTGGCGCTCACGAGCAGTTCTACCTGCTCAAGGCCATTGGGCAGCAGTTCATCGCTGCTGTTGGGGCGCAGTTCAATGGTGAAGCGACCGCCGGGCATGCCCAGCCGCTGAATTTCCTGCTCCACGGCGCTAGCCAGGCTGCTCGACGCCTGATGGCGTAAATCGCTCAGCTCACGAGCCTTTTCCTGATAGTGACGGGCATAGGAGGCCAGTTCATCGCTCAGGCGCTCGATGGATTCGTCGTTGGCATTCAGGGTCTCGATTTCATCGAGCAACTTCTGCTGCATCTCCGCCACTTCGGTCGGCTGGATGCGGTGTTTGCGCGCCATGGTGTAGATCGCATCAAGGCGTTCCTCCAGGTACTGAAGACGCGCCGGATCGGCATCGAAGTTATCAAGGAAGCGGTTCAGTTCCCCCACGGCTTCTTCGACCTGGATCTGCGCACTGGTCAGCAGGCTGCTGGCTTCACCCAGGGCCCCAATCGAATTGTTGACGCTCGAAAGGCGGTTGAGGCTGGCGGTGAGGGCGTTCAGCACATTGCCGGAATCACTTTCGCTGCATTGCTCGACCACTTGCCGGCAAATGCCCAGCAGGGTTTCGGCGTTGGTCAGGTTCTTGTGTTCCTGTTCCAGCCGCTCCAGCTCGTTTTCGCCGAGGCCGAGGTTTTCCAGCTCTTCGAGTTGGTAGCTGAGCAATTGATGGCGAGCGCGTTGTTCGTCGCCGGAATTGGAGAGGCGTTCCAGTTCCTGGCGGGTCTGGCGCCAGCGTTGGGCGGCCAGATGTACGTGACGGGCAAGGTCCGTTGCGCCGGCGTACTCGTCGAGCAGACGGCGGTGCGTGTCGGTCTTGAGCAGGGATTGGTGTTCATGCTGGCTGTGGATGTCGATCAGCAACTCGCCCAGGGCCTTGAGATCGCCGAGGGGGCAGGGCGTGCCATTGATGTAGCCGCGCGAGCGCCCTTCGGCGGTAATCACCCGGCGCAGGATGCACGGGCCGTCACTCTCCAGGTCGCGCTCGGCCAGCCAGGCGCTGGCTTCCGGAATATCGACCAGGTCGAAGGTTGCCAGGATATCGGCCTTGTCTGCGCCGGGACGGACCACGCCGCTGTCGGCGCGATCGCCCAGGGTCAGGCCCAGGGCGTCGAGCATGATCGACTTGCCGGCGCCGGTCTCTCCTGTGATCACGCTCATCCCGCGATCGAGTTCGAGATCGAGATGTTCAACGATGGCGTAGTTATGTACGGACAGGTGCACCAGCATAAAGGCCGCTCCCAGGCTTTAGGTCTGGTTATTTATACAGTGTTTTGTTTCTGGCTGACAATGCCCTCCCTTAGCTTGATTTGCTTGATCCGACGAAATCCTTAGTGCGCCCGGGAATGACAATGCAGCTGTTTTTTGTAAGGTTAATAAATAAGCGCCCCTTGAAGCTGAATTTTGCGGCCCCATATAGCTGGGCAGAAGCGCGAGTTGAGCTCGCGGAAGATATTGAAAGGAGAAATCTATGGCTGACGAACAGACAGTGGATACGCAAAATCTAGACGCCGATCAGGCTGCCCAGGATTCGGGTAATGAGCTGGCGGTTCGTGTTCAAGTGCTCGAAGAGCAATTGGCTGGCGCTCATGATCAGGCTTTGCGTGTAGCGGCTGATCTGCAGAACGTCCGCCGTCGCGCCGAACAGGATGTCGAAAAGGCTCACAAGTTCGCGCTGGAAAAATTCGCTGGTGACTTGTTGCCAATCATCGACAGCCTGGAGCGCGGTCTGGAGTTGTCCAATCCGGATGACGAAAGCATCCGTCCAATGCGCGAAGGCATTGAGCTGACCCTGAAAATGTTCCAGGACACCCTGAAGCGTTATCAGCTGGAAGCGATCGATCCGCATGGCGAACCGTTCAATGCCGTTCAGCATCAGGCAATGGCCATGCAGGAAAGCGCCGACGTCGAGCCGAACAGCGTGCTCAAGGTGTTCCAGAAGGGCTATCAGCTCAACGGTCGCCTGCTGCGTCCGGCCATGGTCGTGGTCAGCAAGGCCCCGGCGCCGGTTTCGCCTTCGATTGACGAGCAGGCTTGAAATTAGCCGCAAGGCCCCCATTTAGAAGTCAAGCGTTTAAGTGCTACCGCAGTTAGCCACCACTGCTGCGGCATCCAAATCCAAAGTTTCGGGAGAGTGAACATGGGCAAAATTATCGGTATCGACCTGGGGACTACCAACTCCTGCGTCTCCGTGATGGAAAACGGCGTAGCCAAAGTTATTGAAAACGCTGAAGGCACGCGTACCACGCCGTCGATCATCGCTTATGCCAACGATGGTGAAATCCTCGTTGGTCAATCGGCCAAGCGTCAGGCAGTGACCAATCCGCACAACACCCTGTATGCGGTGAAGCGTTTGATCGGTCGTAAGTTCGACGAAGAAGTCGTACAGAAAGACATCAAGATGGTCCCGTACAAAATCGCCAAGGCTGATAACGGTGACGCTTGGGTTGAAGTGAACGGCCAGAAAATGTCGCCGCCACAAATCTCGGCTGAAATTCTGAAGAAAATGAAGAAGACCGCCGAAGACTACCTCGGCGAGCCAGTGACCGAAGCAGTGATCACTGTTCCGGCCTACTTCAACGACAGCCAGCGTCAAGCGACCAAAGACGCCGGTCGTATTGCTGGTCTGGACGTAAAACGTATCATCAACGAACCAACCGCAGCCGCTCTGGCCTACGGTATGGACAAGGCGAAAGGCGATCACACCGTGATCGTTTATGACTTGGGCGGCGGTACTTTCGACGTTTCCGTGATCGAAATCGCTGAAGTCGATGGTGAGCACCAGTTCGAAGTGTTGGCCACCAACGGCGACACATTCCTGGGCGGTGAAGACTTTGATATTCGTCTGATCGACTACCTCGTCGACGAATTCAAGAAAGAAAGCGGCATGAACCTTAAAGGTGACCCGCTGGCCATGCAGCGCCTGAAAGAAGCCGCTGAAAAAGCCAAGATCGAACTGTCTTCGAGCAATTCGACCGACGTGAACCTGCCGTACATCACTGCAGACGCCACCGGTCCTAAGCACTTGAACGTGAAAATCTCCCGTGCCAAGCTCGAAGCGCTGGTAGAAGACCTGGTTCAACGCACCATCGAACCTTGCCGCATCGCTCTGAAAGACTCCGGTATCGACATTGGCGCGATCAATGACGTGATCCTGGTGGGCGGTCAGACCCGCATGCCACTGGTTCAGAAGCTGGTGACCGAGTTCTTCGGTAAAGAAGCACGTAAAGACGTGAACCCGGACGAAGCCGTTGCCATGGGTGCTGCTATCCAGGGCGCAGTATTGGCCGGTGATGTGAAAGACGTTTTGCTGCTTGACGTCAGCCCGCTGACCCTGGGTATCGAAACCATGGGTGGCGTGATGACTGCGCTGATCGAGAAAAACACCACGATTCCTACCAAGAAGTCGCAAGTGTTCTCGACTGCCGATGACAACCAGGGCGCTGTGACCATTCACGTGCTGCAAGGTGAGCGTAAGCAAGCTGCTCAGAACAAGTCTCTGGGCAAGTTCGACCTGGCCGAGATTCCGCCAGCGCCACGTGGCGTGCCACAAATTGAAGTGACCTTCGACATCGACGCCAACGGCATTCTGCACGTAGGTGCCAAAGACAAGGCTACCGGCAAGACTCAGTCGATCGTGATCAAGGCTAACTCCGGTCTGTCCGAGGAAGAGATTCAGCAGATGATTCGCGATGCTGAAGCCAACGTCGACGCAGATCGCCAGTTCGAAGAGTTGGCCGCTGCTCGTAACCAGGGCGATGCGCTGGTTCACTCGACGCGCAAAATGGTCGCTGACGCTGGCGACAAAGTGACCGCTGAAGAGAAGACTGCAATCGAAGCCGCAGTAGTTGCCCTGGAAGCCGCCGTCAAAGGCGATGACAAGGCTGCTATCGACGCCAAGGTTGAAGAGCTGTCGAAAGTCTCCGCGCCAGTGGCTCAGAAAATGTACGCCGAGCAGGCTCAGCCCGCTGAAGGCGCTGCACCGCACGACGAAAAAGCTGAAAAGGCTGACGACGTTGTCGACGCTGAGTTCGAAGAAGTCAAAGACCACAAGTAAGTTGTTGGTCGCCCGGTTGACTGCCTTCAGGCGGTGACTGGTAGGATGTCGCCGCGCGGGAGCTTGCTCCCGCGTTGGCATGTCTGGAGTTAGCGAATTTTTACAGCATGCGACAACGCTCGGGTGCTGATGGTATGGCTGGGAATGCTCCTGCTTTTCGAGCCAAAAGTACCGCATTGAATCAAAGACCAGGATCGTTGAATTGACGTGAGTTGGGTCCGGGCCTGTATTGGGGCTCAACGAGTTTGGCGAGGCTCAGGAGAGGTTTGCCGAACGTCCTTAAGAGTGCAAAGACTTATGGCAAAGCGTGATTATTACGAAGTATTGGGTGTTGAGCGCGGCTCAAGCGAAGCGGACCTGAAAAAGGCCTACCGTCGCCTGGCAATGAAGCACCACCCGGACCGTAATCCCGATGACAAAGCGTCGGAAGATATGTTCAAAGAGGCCAACGAGGCCTACGAAGTGCTGTCCGATTCCAGCAAGCGCGCGGCCTACGACCAGTATGGTCATGCCGGTGTCGACCCGAGCATGGGCGGCGGCGGTGCCGGGTTTGGCGGTCAGAACTTCTCCGATATCTTTGGTGATGTCTTCAGTGACTTCTTCGGCGGCGGTCGCGGCGGTGCTCGTGGCGGCGCTCAGCGCGGCAGCGACCTGCGTTACACCCTGGAACTGAACCTGGAAGAGGCGGTGCGCGGTACGACCGTGAATATCCGTGTTCCGACACTGGTCAACTGCAAGCCGTGCGACGGTTCGGGTGCCAAGAAAGGCTCCGCGCCGATTACCTGTCCGACTTGCGGCGGTATCGGCCAGGTGCGCATGCAGCAAGGCTTCTTCTCGGTGCAGCAAACCTGCCCGCGCTGCCATGGTCAGGGCAAGATCATTTCCGATCCGTGTGATTCCTGCCACGGCCAAGGCCGTGTCGAAGAGTTCAAAACCCTCTCGGTGAAAGTGCCGGCCGGTGTCGATACCGGTGATCGCATTCGTCTGTCCGGCGAAGGCGAGGCGGGTGCTCAGGGTGGTCCGACTGGCGACCTGTACGTGGTGATCAACGTGCGCGAGCACGCGATTTTCCAGCGCGACGGCAAGCACCTGTTCTGCGAAGTGCCCATCAGTTTTGTCGATGCTGCGCTGGGTGGCGAGCTGGAGATTCCGACCCTCGATGGTCGAGTCAAACTGAAAATCCCTGAGGGGACTCAGACCGGCAAGCAGTTCCGTGTTCGCGGCAAGGGCGTTGCGCCAGTGCGCGGCGGCGGTGCTGGTGATTTGATGTGCCGTGTGGCGGTCGAAACCCCGGTCAACCTGGGTCGTCGTCAGCGCGAGTTGCTGGAAGAGTTCCGCAGCTCCCTGGCGGATGACAACAGCCATTCGCCTAAAACCACCGGTTGGTTCGAAGGCGTGAAGCGCTTCTTTGGCGATTTGTAAGGAGTCGGCATGCGACGTATAGCTGTGATGGGCGCTGCCGGGCGCATGGGCAAGATCCTGGTTGAGGCAGTGCAGCAGCGCGCGCCGCTGACCGGTCTGACGGCAGCTATCGTACGCCCCGGCAGCACGCTGATTGGCGTGGATGCCGGTGAGCTGGCTTCGCTCGGGCGTATCGGCGTGCCGTTGTCCGGTCATGTGGAGGCGGTGGCTGATGAGTTCGACGTACTGATCGACTTCACACTCCCGGAAGTCATGCTGAAAAACCTGGCGTTCTGCCGCAAGACGGGCAAGGCCATGGTGATCGGCACTACCGGGTTGGACGCTGCGCAGAAGCAGTTGCTGACCGAGGCGGGCAAGGACATTCCCATTGTGTTTGCAGCCAATTTCAGTGTTGGTGTGAACCTGTCGCTGAAGCTGCTCGAAATGACGGCTCGTGTGTTGGGCGATGAGGCGGATATTGAAATCATCGAGGCTCATCATCGGCACAAGATCGATGCGCCTTCAGGTACGGCCCTGCGCATGGGCGAGGTCATCGCAAACGCCCTGGATCGTGATCTGCAAAAGGTTGCGATTTACGGGCGTGAAGGTCACACCGGTGTGCGTGAGCGTGAAACGATCGGCTTTGCCACTGTTCGTGGTGGTGATGTGGTTGGCGATCATACGGTGCTGTTCGCTT
Organism: Pseudomonas sp. HLT2-19-2; assembly: GCF_054898005.1. Classification (NCBI taxonomy): domain Bacteria; kingdom Pseudomonadati; phylum Pseudomonadota; class Gammaproteobacteria; order Pseudomonadales; family Pseudomonadaceae; genus Pseudomonas; species Pseudomonas sp. HLT2-19-2. The sequence goes on from NZ_CM142712.1 coordinate 1,078,720, forward strand.
GTGAGGGTGAGCGACTGGAGATCACGCATAAAGCTTCCAGTCGCATGACCTTCGCCAAGGGCGCGGTACGTGCTGCGTTGTGGCTGGAGGGTCGTGAGCCGGGTCTTTACGACATGCAAGACGTGCTCGATCTGCGTTAAGATGCCCCCGAAACCGGGTTCCAACACACTGTTTGGACCCGGTTTTATTACGCCAAGCGACATCCTGTCGCATTCTCCGGCCTTTAAGGCTCATTGGCGGTAGACCAAAAATGCCTTTTTCTGTAAGCTACAGCTTTAGTGTGTCCACTAAAAGCGCGCAGAATTATTCGGTGAAGAAGCGGGGTGACGTGTCCATACGTCACTCCGCTTTTTTACAACCTGCGATCGCCCTTTCAGGCTTTATTTACGGGAGGTCTTCTTGACTAAGCCAGCCATACTCGCCCTTGCTGATGGCAGCATTTTTCGCGGCGAAGCCATTGGAGCCGACGGTCAAACCGTTGGTGAGGTGGTGTTCAACACCGCCATGACCGGCTATCAGGAAATCCTTACCGATCCTTCCTACGCCCAACAGATCGTTACCCTGACTTACCCGCACATCGGCAACACCGGCACCACACCGGAAGACGCCGAGTCTGACCGCGTATGGTCCGCTGGCCTGGTCATCCGTGACCTGCCGCTGGTTGCGAGCAACTGGCGTAACACGATGTCCCTGTCCGACTACCTGAAAGCCAACAACGTTGTGGCAATAGCCGGTATCGACACTCGCCGCCTGACGCGCATCCTGCGTGAAAAAGGCGCGCAGAACGGCTGCATCATGGCCGGTGACAACATCTCCGAAGAAGCCGCCATCGCTGCAGCCCAGGGTTTCCCTGGCCTCAAAGGCATGGACCTGGCGAAGGTTGTCAGCACCAAAGAGAAGTACGAGTGGCGCTCGACTGTCTGGGACCTGAAAACCGACAGCCACGCGACCCTCTCAGCCTCCGAGCTGCCCTACCACGTGGTTGCCTACGACTACGGCGTCAAGCTGAACATCCTGCGCATGCTGGTCGAGCGCGGTTGCCGCGTCACCGTGGTGCCGGCACAGACACCCGCTGCTGAAGCCCTGGCTCTGAAGCCGGACGGCGTGTTCCTGTCCAACGGCCCTGGTGACCCGGAGCCTTGCGACTATGCGATCCAGGCGATCAAGGATGTGCTGGAAACCGAGATTCCGGTCTTCGGTATCTGCCTCGGTCACCAGCTGCTGGCCCTGGCCTCCGGCGCCAAGACCCTGAAAATGGGTCACGGCCACCACGGCGCCAACCACCCGGTCCAGGATCTGGACAGCGGTGTTGTGATGATCACCAGTCAGAACCACGGTTTTGCGGTCGACGAAGCCACCCTGCCAGCCAATGTTCGTGCGATTCACAAATCGCTGTTCGACGGCACCCTGCAGGGGATCGAGCGTACCGACAAGAGCGCCTTCAGCTTCCAGGGTCACCCTGAAGCCAGCCCTGGCCCGAACGACGTGGCACCACTGTTTGATCGCTTCATCAATGAGATGGCCAAGCGACGCTAATCGCTCGCCGTGATGTAGCAAAGCGTGAGGGCGGTCCCGATGTCGGTGGCCCCCTCAAGGCTTCAAAGATTGAACAAGACGGCTTGCCGACTGACCTGCGGATTTGAGTGACAAACCCATGCCAAAACGTACAGACATTAAAAGCATCCTGATTCTCGGCGCTGGCCCGATCGTGATCGGCCAGGCCTGCGAATTCGACTACTCCGGCGCCCAGGCCTGTAAAGCCCTGCGCGAGGAGGGTTACCGCGTCATCCTGGTGAACTCCAACCCAGCGACCATCATGACCGACCCGGACATGGCCGACGCCACCTACATCGAACCGATCAAGTGGCAGACCGTTGCCAAGATCATCGAGAAAGAGCGTCCGGACGCGCTGCTGCCGACCATGGGTGGCCAGACCGCTCTGAACTGCGCACTGGACCTGGAGCGCGAAGGCGTTCTGGAGAAGTTCGGCGTAGAGATGATCGGTGCCAACGCTGACACCATCGACAAGGCAGAAGACCGTTCGCGCTTCGACAAGGCGATGAAATCCATCGGTCTGGACTGCCCGCGTTCGGGTATCGCCCACAGCATGGAAGAGGCCAACGTGGTCCTCGAGAAGCTTGGCTTCCCGTGCATCATCCGTCCGTCCTTCACCATGGGCGGCACTGGTGGCGGTATCGCTTACAACCGTGAAGAGTTCGAAGAAATCTGCGCCCGCGGCCTCGACCTGTCGCCGACCAAAGAGCTACTGATCGACGAATCCCTGATCGGCTGGAAAGAATACGAGATGGAGGTTGTCCGTGATAAGAAGGACAACTGCATCATCGTCTGCTCTATCGAAAACTTTGACCCGATGGGCGTGCACACCGGTGACTCGATCACTGTTGCTCCGGCACAAACCCTGACGGACAAGGAATACCAGATCATGCGTAACGCCTCGTTGGCGGTACTGCGTGAGATCGGCGTGGAAACCGGCGGCTCCAACGTTCAGTTTGGCATCTGCCCGGACACTGGCCGTATGGTCGTGATCGAGATGAACCCGCGTGTATCCCGCTCTTCGGCGCTGGCCTCGAAAGCCACTGGTTTCCCGATTGCGCGTATCGCTGCCAAGCTGGCGATCGGCTACACCCTGGACGAACTGCAGAACGAAATCACCGGCGGTGCTACTCCGGCATCCTTCGAGCCGTCCATCGACTACGTCGTGACCAAGCTGCCACGTTTCGCCTTCGAGAAATTCCCGAAAGCCGACGCACGCCTGACCACTCAAATGAAGTCGGTGGGTGAAGTCATGGCCATCGGCCGGACCTTCCAGGAATCCCTGCAGAAAGCCCTGCGCGGCCTGGAAGTGGGCGTTTGCGGTCTGGACGAGAAGCTCGACCTGAGCAACCCGGAAAGCATGAGCGTGCTCAAGCGCGAACTGACCGTACCGGGCGCCGAGCGAATCTGGTACGTGGCTGACGCCTTCCGTGCCGGCCTGTCGGTCGAAGACATCTTCGGCATGAACATGATCGACCCGTGGTTCCTGGTGCAGATCGAAGATCTGATCAAGGAAGAAGAGAAGGTCAAGACCCTGGGTCTGGCCAGCATAGACCGCGACTTGATGTTCAAGCTCAAGCGCAAAGGCTTCTCCGACATGCGTCTGGCCAAGCTGCTGGGCGTGACCGAGAAGGCTTTGCGTCGCCACCGTCACAAGCTCGAGGTTTACCCGGTCTACAAGCGCGTTGACACCTGCGCGGCCGAGTTCGCCACCGACACCGCCTACATGTACTCAACTTACGAGGAAGAGTGCGAAGCCGCGCCTTCGGGCCGCGACAAGATCATGATCCTCGGCGGCGGTCCAAACCGTATCGGCCAAGGCATCGAGTTCGACTACTGCTGCGTACACGCGGCGCTGGCCCTGCGCGCCGACGGTTACGAGACCATCATGGTCAACTGCAACCCGGAAACCGTGTCGACCGACTACGACACCTCCGATCGCTTGTACTTCGAACCAGTAACCCTGGAAGACGTGCTGGAAATCGTCCGCGTCGAGAAGCCGAAAGGCGTGATCGTCCAGTACGGCGGCCAAACCCCGTTGAAACTGGCTCGTGCCCTGGAAGAAGCTGGCGTGCCGATCATCGGCACCAGTCCTGACGCTATTGACCGTGCCGAAGACCGTGAGCGTTTCCAGCAGATGGTCGAGCGCCTGAACCTGCGTCAGCCGCCAAACGCCACTGTGCGCAGCGAAGACGAAGCGATTCGTGCCGCCAGCAAGATCGGTTACCCGTTGGTGGTTCGCCCGTCCTACGTGTTGGGCGGTCGTGCGATGGAAATCGTCTACGAAGAAGAAGAACTCAAGCGCTACCTGCGTGATGCAGTGAAAGTGTCCAACGACAGCCCGGTGCTGCTCGACCACTTCCTCAACTGCGCCATCGAAATGGACGTGGACGCGGTTTGCGACGGCACCGACGTGGTGATCGGCGCGATCATGCAGCACATCGAGCAGGCCGGCGTTCACTCCGGTGACTCCGCATGCTCCCTGCCGCCGTACTCGCTGCCTGCACACATCCAGGACGAGATGCGCGAACAGGTCAAGAAAATGGCCCTGGAACTGGGCGTTGTCGGCCTGATGAACGTTCAGTTGGCGCTGCAAGGCGAAGACATCTACGTCATCGAAGTCAATCCGCGCGCTTCCCGTACCGTACCGTTCGTGTCCAAGTGCATCGGCGTTTCCCTGGCGATGATCGCGGCTCGCGTCATGGCAGGTAAAACCCTGAAGGAAATCGGTTTCACCAAAGAAATCATTCCGAACTTCTACAGCGTGAAAGAGGCGGTATTCCCATTCGCCAAGTTCCCTGGTGTGGACCCGATCCTGGGCCCAGAGATGAAGTCCACCGGTGAAGTGATGGGCGTGGGTGACACCTTCGGTGAAGCGTTTGCCAAAGCCCAAATGGGCGCCAGCGAAGTGCTGCCGACTGGTGGTACCGCGTTCATCAGCGTGCGTGATGACGACAAGCCGCTGGTTGCAGGCGTAGCCCGTGATCTGATCAACTTGGGCTTCGAAGTGGTCGCCACTGCCGGTACTGCCAAGCTGATCGAAGCCGCAGGCCTGAAAGTGCGTCGTGTGAACAAGGTGACCGAAGGTCGTCCGCACGTGGTCGACATGATCAAGAATGACGAAGTCACTTTGATCATCAACACCACCGAAGGTCGTCAGTCGATCGCTGATTCGTACTCTATTCGTCGTAATGCCTTGCAGCACAAAATCTACTGCACCACCACCATTGCTGCTGGCGAAGCCATCTGCGAAGCGCTGAAGTTCGGTCCCGATAAGACCGTGCGCCGCTTGCAGGATCTACACGCAGGATTGAAGGCATGATCAAGTACCCGATGACCGTCAAGGGCGCAAAAGCCCTGGAAGAAGAACACGCTCACCTGACCAAAGTCGTCCGTCCGAAGCTCAGCCAGGACATCGGCACGGCCCGCGAGTTGGGTGACTTGAAGGAAAACGCCGAATACCACGCTGCTCGCGAGCAGCAGGGTATGGTCGAGGCGCGGGTTCGTGACATCGAAGGCCGGATTCAGAATCAGGTCATCATTGATGTCACGACCATTCCTCACACCGGTAAAGTGATTTTCGGCACTACCGTTGAAATCGCCAACGTCGAAACGGATGAGCGCGTCACTTACCACATCGTGGGTGAGGATGAGGCTGACTTCAAACTCGGCAAGATTTCGGTGGGTTCGCCACTGGCCCGCGCCTTGATTGCCAAGGAAGAGGGTGATGTGGTTGCCGTGAAAACGCCAGGTGGCGTTATCGAGTACGAGATTGTCGAAGTTCGCCACATCTGAACGCAGGCGCCCGCTACGTGCGGGCGCCGTGCTTTGGCAGTTGACTCAAGTGTTGTGGGTTGGCGGCCTGTGGCTGTTACACATCGGTCTGCTGCCGGTGCTGGGGCGAATTGGCCTGGCGCCGCTGCTGATCGACGAAATTGCAGGCATGCTGGATGCGCTGATGGTGGGATTTGCCGCAGCGTGCGTGATTTTTCAGGCTTTGGTGCTGGTTCAGGCTGAGGGCCTTGCCAGTCTATGGCGGGATATTCGCGGACAACTGCTGATGATGGCGCTGTATGCGTGTGCGATGTTTTTCATCGTGCGCTACGGTTGGCCGCATGCGGTGCGCTGGGAGACGTTCAGTTATCTTGTTCTGGGCTTTTCCGGGCTGGTGCTGGTGTTGCAACCGGTGCCTGGATGGAGTGGCAGGGTGCGCGAAGCACACCCTTGACCCTTGTCATCACTTGAAGCGATGCACGTTCGACAGCTGCTTGTTGACGCTGAAGTTCTTGCGGTAAATCAGTGCCATCTTGCCGATGACTTGAACCAGATCCCCTTTGCCGACCTTGCAGAGTTCTGCAATGGTCGCCAAGCGCGATTCGCGATCGAGGATGTTGAGCTTGATTTTGATCAGCTCGTGATCCGCCAAAGCGCGTTCAAGTTCGGCTAACACACCTTCAGTCAAACCGTTGTCAGCCACAGTCAAAACTGGTTTCAGATGGTGGCCAATGGATTTGTACTGTTTCTTCTGCTCTTGAGTGAGCGGCATAATCTGACCCCTGCGTCTGATCTTGTAAAAAGCGGCGGCCAGTTTACCCGAGCGAGTCCGGGACCGCCCAGTTAATCACGACCCGTTTTATTTTTTCGAGGTGGCCCGTGGCCCGTTCCAAGACAAGCCTTAAATGGCTGCAAGAACATTTCAACGACCCATTCGTGAAGATGGCGCAAAAAGACGGGTATCGTTCCCGTGCCAGCTACAAGCTGCTGGAGATTCAGGAAAGAGACCGTTTGATCCGTCCAGGCATGAGCGTGATCGACCTGGGTGCCGCCCCGGGTGGCTGGTCCCAGGTGACCAGTCGTCTGATTGGTGGGCAAGGTACGCTGATTGCTTCCGACATCCTTGAAATGGACAGCATCCCTGATGTGACCTTCATTCAGGGCGACTTTACCCAGGACGCCGTACTGGCGCAGATCCTCGAAGCTGTCGGAAAAAACGAGGTAGACCTTGTGATTTCCGATATGGCCCCCAATATGAGTGGATTGGCGTCTGTTGATATGCCGCGATCGATGTTCCTGTGCGAGTTGGCGCTGGATCTGGCGACTCGGGTGTTGAAGCCCGGTGGTGATTTCTTGATCAAGGTCTTCCAGGGTGAAGGTTTCGACGAATACCACAAAAGCGTTCGCCAGCAATTCGAGAAGGTCACGACGCGCAAGCCTAAATCGTCGCGCGATCGCTCTCGTGAGCAGTATTTGTTGGGCCGTGGATTCCGTGGTCGCAGCGAGGAATAAGAGGTTTTTCGACCGGGGTGATAGGTTTTTCGTATTTCGCCCCGTGAGCATTAGCGAATAGTGTGTAGAAAGTGTTTCACAAAGGGTTACAGACGGCGCCTGCCAGAGCCGTCGGTAATGTAGTAAGTTAGGCCGGTGAATATCATGCGAAGCGCGCTTCATTAGCGGAGCTTGCTTCAGAGGGTAGTTAATTGAACGATATGGCAAAGAATCTGATCCTGTGGTTGATCATCGCGGCTGTCCTGGTGACAGTGATGAACAACTTCTCCAGCCCTAACGAGCCGCAGACCCTCAACTATTCCGACTTCATCCAGCAGGTCAAGGATGGCAAGGTCGAGCGCGTAGCAGTTGACGGCTATGTGATTACCGGCAAACGCAACGATGGCGACAGCTTCAAGACCATTCGTCCTGCAATCCAGGACAACGGTCTGATCGGCGATCTCGTGGATAACCACGTTGTGGTCGAAGGCAAGCAGCCTGAGCAGCAAAGCATCTGGACTCAACTCCTGGTTGCAAGCTTCCCGATCCTGGTGATCATCGCCGTGTTCATGTTCTTCATGCGGCAGATGCAGGGCGGTGCCGGCGGCAAGGGCGGGCCGATGAGCTTCGGCAAGAGCAAGGCGCGCCTGCTCTCCGAAGATCAGGTGAAAACCACTCTGGGTGACGTTGCTGGTTGCGACGAAGCCAAGGAAGAGGTCGGTGAACTGGTCGAGTTCCTGCGTGATCCGGGCAAGTTCCAGCGTCTGGGCGGTCGCATTCCTCGCGGCGTACTGATGGTTGGTCCTCCTGGTACCGGTAAAACCTTGCTGGCCAAGGCGATTGCCGGCGAAGCCAAAGTGCCGTTCTTCACCATTTCCGGTTCCGATTTCGTCGAAATGTTCGTCGGTGTCGGTGCCAGCCGTGTTCGCGACATGTTTGAACAGGCCAAGAAACACGCTCCATGCATCATTTTTATCGATGAAATCGACGCCGTCGGTCGTCATCGTGGTGCCGGCATGGGTGGCGGTCATGACGAGCGCGAACAGACTCTCAACCAGTTGCTGGTGGAGATGGACGGCTTCGAAATGAATGACGGCATCATCGTAATCGCCGCAACCAACCGACCAGACGTACTGGACCCGGCACTACTGCGTCCGGGCCGTTTCGACCGTCAGGTTGTCGTCGGTCTGCCGGATATCCGTGGTCGCGAGCAGATCCTCAAAGTTCATATGCGCAAAGTGCCAATGGGTGATGACGTCGCTCCGGCCGTGATCGCTCGTGGTACTCCTGGTTTCTCTGGTGCCGACCTGGCTAACCTGGTGAACGAGGCGTCGTTGTTCGCAGCCCGTACCGGCAAGCGCATCGTCGAAATGAAAGAGTTCGAGTTGGCCAAAGACAAGATCATGATGGGTGCCGAGCGCAAATCCATGGTCATGTCGGAGAAAGAGAAGCAGAACACTGCTTACCACGAAGCAGGTCACGCTATTGTTGGCCGCGTGGTGCCCGAGCATGATCCGGTCTACAAGGTGTCAATCATTCCGCGCGGTCGTGCGCTGGGTGTGACGATGTTCCTGCCGGAAGAAGATCGCTACAGCCTATCCAAGCGTGCGTTGATCAGCCAGATCTGCTCGCTGTACGGCGGTCGTATTGCTGAAGAAATGACCTTGGGCTTCGACGGCGTCACTACCGGTGCGTCAAACGACATCATGCGTGCCAGCCAGATTGCACGGAACATGGTGACCAAGTGGGGCTTGTCGGAAAAACTCGGCCCGTTGATGTACGCCGAAGAAGAGGGCGAAGTGTTCCTCGGTCGCGGCGGTGGTGGTCAGGGTGCAAGCTTCTCCGGTGAGACAGCGAAGCTGATTGATTCCGAAGTGCGCAGTATCATTGATCAGTGCTACGGCACGGCAAAGCAGATCCTCACGGATAACCGTGACAAGCTCGACGCAATGGCTGATGCCTTGATGAAGTACGAAACGATCGATGCCGATCAGATCGACGACATCATGGCGGGTCGTACACCTCGCGAGCCTCGCGACTGGTCAGGAGACAGCACCGGTACCTCCGGAACACCTCCGAAGGTGCAGGATGAGCGTCCGGAGACACCTATCGGCGGTCCGGCTGCTGACGTTTAAGGTTTGAAATGACTTCTGTTCCGTCCTCGACCCGGTTGCCTTGCGGCAACCGGGTTCTTGATTTGGCCCGGACGCATGTCATGGGCATTCTCAATGTCACTCCCGATTCCTTCTCTGACGGTGGCCAATACAGCCAGCTCGATGCGGCCTTGCGCCATGCTGAGGCTATGGTGGCGGCTGGCGCTACCCTGATCGACGTCGGTGGCGAATCGACCCGGCCGGGTGCCAGGGCCGTTTCACCGCTGGAAGAGCTGGAGCGCGTGGCACCCATCGTCGAGCGAATTCATCGCGAACTGGATGTGATTATCTCGGTCGATACGTCCACGCCTGCTGTCATGCGCGAAACCGCACGACTTGGGGCTGGATTGATCAATGATGTGCGCTCGTTGCGGCGCGATGGCGCTCTTGATGCGGCCGCGGCCACGGGGTTGCCGGTGTGTCTGATGCATATGCTTGGTGAGCCGGGTGACATGCAGGACAATCCGCATTATCAGGACGTCACGAAAGAGGTGGGCGAGTTTCTCACCGAACGGATGGCGCAGTGTGCGTCGGTGGGGATCCCGACTGAACGGATCATTCTTGATCCGGGTTTCGGCTTCGCGAAAAACTTGCAGCACAATCTAAGCTTGTTCAAACATATGGAGGCCCTGCATGCCCTGGGGCGGCCCCTATTGGTCGGGGTTTCGCGAAAGAGCATGATAGGTCAGGCCTTGAATCGTCCGGTTGGAGAGCGCCTGTATGGTGGTCTGGCGCTTGCGGCGCTGGCTTCGGTCAAGGGTGCGCGTATATTGCGCGTCCATGATGTGGCCGAAACTGTCGATGTGGTGCGGATGATCGCCGCCGTGGAATCAGCCGAATAAACGATGGAGCACTTATGACTAAAAAATACTTTGGCACCGACGGCATTCGTGGTCGGGTCGGCGAGTACCCGATTACTCCTGACTTTATGCTCAAACTCGGCTGGGCTGCGGGCATGGCGTTCCGCAAAATGGGCGCTTGCAAGGTGTTGGTGGGCAAGGATACCCGGATCTCCGGCTATATGTTCGAATCGGCGCTTGAGGCCGGACTTACGTCGGCAGGTGCCGATGTCATGCTCCTGGGTCCGATGCCGACACCGGCCATCGCCTACCTGACACGTACCTTCCATGCCGAAGCGGGCATCGTGATCAGTGCCTCGCACAACCCTCACGATGACAACGGCATCAAATTTTTCTCCGGAAAGGGCACCAAGCTTCCGGATGAGGTCGAGCTGATGATCGAAGAATTGCTCGACACCCCGATGACCGTGGTTGAGTCGAGCAAGATCGGCAAGGTGTCGCGCATTAACGACGCATCGGGTCGTTATATTGAATTCTGCAAGAGCAGCGTCCCGACTGGCACCAGCTTCGCGGGTCTGAAGATCGTGATCGATTGCGCTCATGGCGCGGTCTACAAAGTGGCGCCTAGCGTGTTCCGTGAGCTGGGTGCCGATGTTGTCGTGCTGTCAGCTCAGCCGAACGGGCTGAACATTAACGACAATTGTGGTTCGACCCATATGGGGCAGTTGCAAGCCGCCGTACTGGCCGAGCATGCCGATCTGGGTATTGCCTTCGACGGTGATGGTGATCGGGTCCTGATGGTTGATCATACTGGCACAGTCGTCGACGGCGATGATTTGCTGTTCATCATTGCTCGCGATCTGCAGGAGCGTGGCAAGTTGCAGGGCGGTGTGGTCGGTACGCTGATGAGTAACCTGGGGCTGGAGTTGGCCTTGGCGGATCTGACGATTCCTTTCGTGCGGGCCAACGTTGGTGACCGTTACGTAATCTCCGAGTTGCTTGAGCGCGATTGGCAGGTGGGTGGGGAAAACTCGGGGCACATTGTCTGCTTCAGTCACACCACCACCGGTGATGCGATCATCGCTGCACTGCAGGTGCTGATGGCGCTGAAACGTCGCTCAGAGGGTCTGGCTCAAGCCCGTCAGGCATTGCGCAAATGCCCTCAAGTGCTGATCAACGTGCGTTTCCGTGGGGGTGCAAGCCCCCTTGATCATCCCTCGGTCAAAGAGGCCAGCGAGCGCGTTACCAAGGCTATGGCTGGTCGTGGGCGCGTGCTGTTGCGCAAGTCCGGGACGGAGCCGCTGGTGCGGGTCATGGTCGAAGGCGAGGACGAAACACAGGTTCGCGGTTACGCCGAAGAGCTGGCAAGACTGGTTACTGAAGTTTCTGCCTGAATTCGGCTTGCCAGCCATGATTGTGTTGGGTAACATCTGCGCCCACTTTGACCGACGAGGTACAGCATGCGTCGCCCTATGGTAGCTGGTAACTGGAAGATGCACGGTACCCGCGCCAGCGTCGCTGAGCTGATCAATGGCCTTCGTCATCTGGCCTTGCCGAGCGGTGTTGATGTAGCGGTATTCCCGCCTTGCTTGCATATCAATCAAGTGATTGATGGCTTGAACGGCAAGTCGATTTTGGTCGGCGCGCAGAATTGTGCGGTGGAATCCATGCAGGGTGCACTGACCGGTGAAATCGCGCCGAGTCAATTGGTGGATGCAGGTTGTTCCCTGGTACTTGTTGGGCACTCCGAACGCCGTCAGATTATGGGCGAGCAGGACGGTATGCTGATTCGCAAGTTCGCAGCGGCGCAGGCATGTGGCTTGATTCCGGTGTTGTGCGTAGGGGAAACCCTTGAGCAGCGTGAAGCCGGTAAAACTCTTGAAGTTGTCGGGCGTCAGCTGGGCAGTATCATAGAGGAGCTGGGTGTCGGTGCCTTTGCAAAGGCAGTAATCGCTTACGAGCCGGTCTGGGCCATTGGCACCGGGCTGACTGCTTCGCCGCAACAGGCGCAGGATGTGCACGCAGCCATCCGCGCTCAGTTGGCGGCAGAGAATTCTGAAGTCGCACAAGGTGTGCGGCTTCTATACGGCGGCAGCGTGAAGGCGGCCAATGCGGTCGAACTGTTCGGCATGCCGGATATCGATGGGGGGCTCATTGGTGGAGCTTCCCTGAATGCAGATGAGTTCGGTGCGATTTGTCGCGCCGCGGGAAACTGAAAAAATGCTGGAAACAGTCGTAGTCGTTTTTCATCTGCTGGGTGCATTGGGCGTAGTTGCTCTGGTATTGCTGCAGCAGGGTAAAGGTGCGGATGCTGGCGCGTCTTTCGGAGCAGGTGCTTCAAATACTGTGTTCGGAAGCCAAGGTTCCTCTACCTTTCTTAGTAAGTTTACTGCTATACTTGCCGCCGGTTTCTTCATAACCAGCTTAGGGTTAGGTTACTTTGCTAAAGAGAAGGCTCAACAGCTGACTCAAGTAGGTTTGCCAAACCCGGCAGTGTTGGAAGTTCCAAAGCAACAACCGGCTTCTGATGATGTACCGGTGCTTCAAGAGCAAAAGTCGGCTACTCCAGCGACTGACGTGCCTCCAGCTCAAGAGCAGAAGTAAGAAGGGTTTCAAACGTAGTATTGCCGAGGTGGTGGAATTGGTAGACACGCAACCTTGAGGTGGTTGTGCCCATAGGGTGTAGGGGTTCGAGTCCCCTTCTCGGTACCAATTATCAGGAAAGCCCGCTGTTGCGGGCTTTCTTGTAGGTGGAAGGTTACATTGACCCTGTCAGGGATCGGTCGTATACTTCCGCCCCAGCTTTGTCGCGGGGTGGAGCAGTCTGGTAGCTCGTCGGGCTCATAACCCGAAGGTCGTCGGTTCAAATCCGGCCCCCGCAACCAGTTTAAGGAGCCCCTTTTAAGGGGCTTTTTGTTAGCTGGACACTTTCAACGCCGCTGTTCGACGGCGTTTCAAGGATGGGCGTTTCGCCCATTTTTTTATTTTGCACAGCATGCACATACATGCACGAGGGGGTTCAGGTGTCGAGCAAGCTAGAAGAGTTGCAGGCCTTGCTGGCCCCGGTGGTCGTGGCCCTAGGCTATGAATGCTGGGGTATTGAGTTTTCGGCTCAAGGTCGCCACTCAATGTTGCGCGTTTATATTGATAAAGAGGGCGGCGTGCTGGTGGACGATTGTGCCATCGTCAGCCGTCAGATCAGCGGTGTCCTGGATGTTGAAGATCCAATCGCCGTTGAATACACCCTTGAAGTTTCCTCGCCTGGCATGGAACGCCCACTGTTCACTATTGAGCAGTTTGCAAAATTTGCCGGTGAACAAGTGAAGATCAAGCTGCGCTCGCCTTTCGAAGGCCGACGCAACTTTCAGGGCCTTCTGCGCGGTGTAGAAGAGCAGGACGTCGTGGTGCAGGTAGAAGACCATGAGTTCCTGTTGCCGATCGATATGATCGACAAGGCCAACATTATTCCCAGTTTTGACTGAGACGCGGATCCCGCGGATCCAATGGCTTGCGAAAGGCGAGGCGTACGATGAGCAAAGAAGTACTGCTGGTTGTTGAGTCGGTATCCAATGAAAAGGGCGTACCGGCAAACGTAATTTTTGAAGCGCTGGAGCTGGCTCTGGCCACTGCTACCAAAAAGGGGTTCGAGGACGAAGTCGATCTGCGTGTGGAAATCAATCGCCACACGGGTGCTTATGAGACATTCCGTCGCTGGACGGTCGTCGAAGAAGCAAACCTGGACGATCCGGCCATCGAAACCTGGCCGAGCAAGGTTGCAGAAACGCATCCGGGTGCTCAGGTCGGTGATGTAGTCGAAGAAAAGATCGAATCCATTGAGTTCGGCCGGATCGCTGCACAGACTGCCAAGCAAGTCATTGTGCAGAAAGTTCGCGAAGCCGAGCGTGCTCAAGTCGTTGATGCCTATCGCGAGCGCCTGGGGGAAATCATCTCCGGCACCGTGAAGAAAGTCACCCGCGACAACGTGATCGTCGACCTGGGCAACAATGCTGAGGCGTTGCTGGCTCGTGAAGACATCATCTCTCGCGAAACTTTCCGGGTTGGCGTGCGTCTGCGTGCGCTGCTCAAGGAAATCCGCACCGAGAACCGCGGCCCGCAGCTGATCCTGTCGCGTACCGCGCCGGAAATGCTGATCGAGTTGTTCCGCATCGAAGTGCCGGAAATCGCTGAAGGCCTGATCGAAGTAATGGCAGCATCCCGTGACCCGGGTTCGCGCGCCAAGATCGCGGTCCGCTCCAAGGACAAACGCATCGACCCGCAAGGCGCTTGCATCGGTATGCGCGGTTCGCGCGTCCAGGCAGTGTCGGGTGAGTTGGGCGGTGAGCGTGTTGATATCGTCCTTTGGGACGACAACCCGGCTCAGTTCGTGATCAATGCAATGTCGCCGGCTGAAGTGGCGGCAATTATCGTTGACGAAGATGCCCATGCAATGGACATCGCCGTTGGCGCAGACAATCTGGCTCAGGCCATCGGTCGCGGTGGTCAGAACGTGCGTCTGGCTAGCCAATTGACTGGCTGGACCCTGAACGTGATGACCGAATCGGACATCCAGGCTAAGCAGCAAGCAGAAACCGGCGACATCCTGCGCAACTTCATCGACGAGCTGGAAGTCGACGAAGATCTGGCACAGGTTCTGGTCGATGAAGGCTTTACCAGCCTGGAAGAGATTGCCTACGTACCGGTGGAGGAAATGCTCAACATCGATGGCTTTGACGAGGAAACCGTCAACGAGCTTCGCGCTCGTGCCAAGGATCGTTTGTTGACTAAAGCCATCGCTACTGAGGAAAAGCTGGCAGACGCCCATCCGGCCGAAGACCTGCTCTCGCTTGAGGGTATGGACAAGGATTTGGCGATGGAACTGGCGGTGCGCGGCGTAATTACCCGCGAAGACCTGGCCGAGCAGTCTATTGACGACCTGCTCGACATCGACGGCATTGACGATGATCGTGCCGGCAAGTTGATCATGGCCGCCCGAGCCCATTGGTTCGAGTAATTAGGCGCGGCCTGAGGAGAGAAGTGCATGACGCAAGTCACGGTGAAACAACTGGCCGATGAGGTCAAAACACCGGTAGAGCGCCTGTTGCAGCAGATGCGTGAGGCAGGTCTGCCGCACACCGCCGCCGATGAGGGTGTGAGCGATAGTGAGAAGCAGTCTTTGCTGACTCACTTGAAGAGCAGCCACAAGGCGAAAGTGGAAGAACCGCGCAAGATTACACTGCAGCGCAAAACCACCAGCACCCTGCGTGTTGCTGGCAGCAAAAGCATCAGCGTTGAAGTACGCAAGAAGAAAGTCTTCGTACAGCGCAGCCCGGAAGAAATCGAAGCCGAGCGCAAACGCGAACTGGAAGAACGTCGCGCAGTAGACAATGCTGGACGTCAGAAGGCTGAAGAAGAAGCCAAGCGTCGCGCCGAAGAAGAAGCACGTCGCCAGCCTTCTGCTGCGCAAACTGCTACTAACGACGCCGTTGCAGCACCTGCTGCAGTTGCCGAGCCAGTACGCCAAAGCGCACCGGTTGTGGCCGCTGCACCAGCACCGTCTGCCGACGCTCGCAAGCAAAATGAACAGCGCCGTCCGGACAAACCACGTGCCGACGATAACAATCGTCGTGGCAGTGGTGATGGTGAGCGCAAAAACGCTCCGCATCGTGCTTCGGTCAAGGAAAAGGCGCCTGCTCCACGCGTTGCTCCACGTACTACCGACGAAGAAAGCGATGGCTTCCGTCGTGGTGGTCGCGGCAAGGCCAAGCTGAAGAAACGCAACGCTCACGGTTTCCAGAGCCCAACCGGCCCTGTAGTGCGCGAAGTGAAGATCGGCGAGACCATCACTGTTGGCGATCTTGCCCAGCAGATGTCGGTCAAGGCTGCTGAAATCATCAAGTTCATGTTCAAACTGGGTACTCCAGCGACCATCAACCAGGTATTGGATCAGGAAACTGCCCAGCTTGTGGCCGAGGAATTGGGCCACAAAGTGACCCTGGTCAGCGACACAGCCCTGGAAGATTCCCTGGCCGAGTCCCTGAAGTTTGAAGGTGAATCGTTCTCCCGTGCACCGGTTGTGACCGTAATGGGCCACGTTGACCACGGTAAGACCTCGCTGCTCGACTACATCCGTCGTGCCAAGGTAGCTGCAGGCGAAGCCGGCGGTATCACCCAGCACATCGGTGCGTACCACGTTGAAACTGATCGCGGCATGGTCACTTTCCTCGATACCCCGGGTCACGCCGCGTTTACCGCAATGCGTGCCCGTGGTGCCAAGGCGACTGACATCGTGATCCTGGTCGTTGCAGCGGACGACGGCGTAATGCCGCAGACCATTGAAGCGGTCCAGCACGCCAAGGCTGCCGGTGTTCCGCTGGTTGTTGCAGTGAACAAAATCGACAAGCCGGGCGCTGATCTCGATCGCATCCGTAGCGAACTGTCGGTTCACGGCGTGACGTCGGAAGAGTGGGGCGGCGACACCCCGTTCGTATCGGTTTCGGCGAAAGTCGGTACTGGCGTGGACGAGTTACTCGAAGCTGTTCTGCTGCAGGCTGAAGTTCTGGAACTGAAAGCGACGCCTTCGGCTCCTGGCCGTGGCGTCGTGGTTGAATCGCGTCTCGACAAAGGTCGTGGCCCGGTTGCTACCGTTCTGGTTCAAGACGGTACTCTGCGCCAAGGCGACATGGTGCTGGTCGGTTCGAACTATGGCCGCGTTCGCGCCATGCTCGACGAGAACGGCAAGCCAATCAAGGAAGCCGGTCCTTCCATCCCTGTCGAGATCCTCGGCCTGGACGGTACCCCGGACGCTGGCGACGAGATGAGCGTTATTGGTGACGAGAAGAAAGCCCGTGAAGTGGCTCTGTTCCGTCAAGGCAAGTACCGCGAAGTCAAACTGGCCCGTGCTCACGCCGGCAAGCTTGAAAACATCTTCGAGAACATGGGTCAGGAAGAGAAGAAGACGCTCAACATCGTCCTCAAGTCCGACGTCCGTGGCTCGCTTGAAGCGTTGAACGGTGCCTTGAACGGCCTGGGTAACGACGAAGTGCAAGTGCGTGTTGTCGGTGGCGGTGTCGGTGGTATCACCGAGTCCGACGCTAACCTGGCACTGGCCTCCAGCGCTGTACTGTTTGGCTTCAACGTGCGTGCCGATGCTGGCGCTCGCAAGATCGTCGAGCAGGAAGGTCTGGATATGCGTTACTACAACGTGATCTACGACATCATCGAAGACGTCAAGAAAGCCCTTACCGGTATGTTGGGCAGCGATGTTCGCGAGAACATCCTGGGTACCGCTGAAGTGCGTGACGTGTTCCGTTCGCCGAAGTTTGGCGCGATCGCCGGTTGCATGGTTATCGAAGGTGTTGTTCACCGTAACCGTCCAATCCGTGTCCTGCGTGAAGACATCGTTATCTTCGAAGGCGAGCTGGAATCCCTACGCCGCTTCAAGGATGACGCTTCCGAAGTACGTGCCGGCATGGAATGCGGTATCGGCGTGAAGAGCTACAACGACGTCAAAGTCGGCGACAAGATCGAAGTCTTCGAGAAGGTCCAGGTTGCTCGCAGCCTCTAACTCGCGCACTTCAAGAGCCGTGATGGCCGGCCGCGTGCAACTGCGCGGCGCATCAGTCGGACTCTAAACGCAACGCCCGGTCTGGCTTTTGTCAGGCCGGGCGTTTGCCGCTTTCAGACCCCACGGGTTTCACCGTGTGGCAGTAACAGGTAACAAGACATGGCAAAAGAATACAGCCGTACCCAACGTATCGGCGATCAGATGCAGCGTGAGCTGGCACAGCTGATCCGTCGTGAAGTCAAAGACCCGCGCGTAGGCCTGGTCACCATTACCGCTGTTGAAGTCAGTCGTGACGTCGGTCACGCCAAGATCTTCATCACCGTGATGGGGCAGGACAACGCCGAAGACATCGCGCAAAGCATCAAGGTGCTCAACTCCGCCGCCGGCTTCCTGCGTATGCAGTTGGCTCGCGAAATGAAGTTGCGCAGCGTTCCACAGTTGCACTTCCACTACGACGAAAGCGTCGTGCGTGGCGCGCACCTGTCGGCCCTGATCGAGCGTGCGGTGGCTGAAGACAATCAGCACCCGGTAGCGGCTGAACCCGAAGACGCCAAGGAGTAATCGGTGGCTCAGGTCAAACGTATCCGTCGTAACGTCAGCGGCATCATCCTGCTCGACAAGCCGCTGGGGTTCACCTCCAACGCGGCATTGCAGAAGGTTCGCTGGTTGCTGAATGCCGAGAAGGCCGGTCATACCGGCAGTCTTGATCCGCTGGCCACCGGCGTGCTGCCGTTGTGCTTCGGTGAGGCCACCAAGTTCTCGCAATACCTGCTCGATTCCGACAAGGCTTATGAAACCCTGGCGCAACTGGGCAAGACCACCACCACGGCCGATGCCGAAGGTGAAGTTTTACAGGAACGCCCGGTGACCGTTGGTCGCGTCGATGTCGAAGCTGTGCTGCCGGGTTTTCGTGGGCAAATCAGTCAGATACCGCCGATGTACTCGGCGCTCAAGCGTGATGGCCAGCCGCTGTACAAGCTGGCCCGTGCAGGCGAAGTAGTGGAGCGCGAACCGCGTTCTGTTACTATTGCGCGCTTGGAATTGCTGGCCTTTGAGGGTGATACTGCGCGGCTCGCGGTGGATTGCAGCAAAGGCACCTATATCCGCACTTTGGTGGAAGATATCGGTGAGCAACTCGGTTGTGGCGCTTACGTGGCTGAATTGCGACGTACCCAGGCCGGGCCTTTCACGCTGGCTCAGACGGTTACGCTTGAAGAGTTGGAAGCCGTACACGCCGAAGGCGGCAACGAAGCGGTCGACCGCTTCCTGATGCCATCGGACAGCGGTCTGCTGGATTGGCCGCTGTTGCAGTTCTCGGAGCACAGCTCGTTCTACTGGCTTAACGGCCAACCGGTACGGGCCCCGGATGCACCGAAGTTCGGCATGGTACGGGTACAGGATCACAACGGTCGCTTCATCGGTATCGGTGAAGTGAGCGAGGACGGGCGTATCGCGCCGCGTCGACTGATTCGGTCAGAATGACCGAACGAGGGTGGCTGTTAACAGGCACGGTCACTTCCTCATTTTATAGATACAGGGATTTGTCCCTGGCCTGTTGAAGCTGTTTCCTTGAAACAGTTTCCTGATAAAAGGATTGCCTCATGGCTCTCGACGTTCAAGAAAAAGCTCAAATCGTAGCTGACTACCAGCAAGCTGTTGGTGACACTGGTTCGCCAGAAGTGCAAGTTGCACTGCTGACCCACAACATCAACAAACTGCAAGGTCACTTCAAGATCAACGGTAAAGATCACCACTCCCGTCGTGGTCTGATCCGCATGGTAAACCAGCGTCGTAAGCTGCTGGACTACCTGAAAGGCAAGGACGTGAGCCGTTACAGCGCTCTGATCGGTCGCCTGGGTCTGCGTCGCTAATAAGCGATTGCGCTAGAGGTTGGTTGTCCGTCGTGCGTCAGTGGGTTTCCCGCTGGCGCATGGCAGGCTCCCAGCCTCAAGTTTTATCTGGATACACGTTTTACCCTGGACAGGCGTTGGGTCGACTCCCGACATTGCCCAAGAATTTCGCAAGAAGACAAGTTCCCCAAGAGCCACAAAAGAAGGTAGGACACCGTGAACCCGGTAATCAAAAAATTCCAGTTCGGTCAGTCGACCGTTACCCTCGAGACTGGCCGTATCGCCCGTCAGGCCTCCGGCGCAGTATTGGTCACCGTTGACGACGACGTCAGCGTATTGGTGACTGTGGTCGGCGCCAAGCAAGCCGATCCGGGCAAGGGCTTCTTCCCTCTGTCCGTTCACTACCAGGAAAAGACTTACGCTGCCGGTAAGATCCCTGGCGGTTTCTTCAAGCGTGAAGGCCGTCCTTCCGAGAAAGAAACCCTGACTTCCCGACTGATCGACCGCCCGATCCGTCCGCTGTTCCCAGAAGGCTTCATGAACGAAGTGCAGGTTGTCTGCACCGTCGTTTCCACCAGCAAGAAGACCGATCCGGACATCGCTGCGATGATCGGTACCTCGGCTGCCCTGGCCATCTCCGGCATTCCTTTTGATGGCCCGATCGGCGCTGCCCGCGTTGCGTTCCACGAAAGCACCGGTTACCTGCTGAACCCGACTTACGAACAACAGAAAGCTTCGAGCCTGGACATGGTCGTTGCCGGTACTTCGGATGCCGTTCTGATGGTTGAATCGGAAGCCAAAGAGCTGACCGAAGACCAGATGCTGGGCGCGGTACTGTTTGCTCAAGACGAATTCCAGGTTGTGATCAACGCTGTTAAAGAACTGGCTGCCGAAGCTGCCAAGCCAACCTGGGCCTGGGCTCCACAACCAGAAGCTACCGCTCTGCTGGGCGCTATCCGTGCCGAGTTCGGCGACGCGATCTCCCAGGCTTACACCATCACCATCAAGGCCGACCGTTACGCTCGCCTGGGTGAGCTGAAGGACCAGGTTGTTGCCAAACTGTCCGGCGAAGAAGGTCAGCCTTCGTCCAGCGAAGTCAAAGCTGCTTTCGGTGAAATCGAATACCGCACCGTTCGCGAAAACATCGTTAACGGCAAGCCACGTATCGACGGTCGCGACACCAAGACCGTGCGTCCTTTGAACATCGAAGTCGGTGTTCTGCCTAAGACCCACGGTTCGGCACTGTTCACCCGTGGCGAAACCCAGGCTCTGGTTGTTGCAACTCTGGGCACCGCCCGTGACGCACAACTGCTGGACACCCTGGAAGGCGAGAAAAAAGACCCGTTCATGCTGCACTACAACTTCCCTCCGTTCTCGGTAGGTGAGTGTGGTCGCATGGGTGGCGCTGGTCGTCGCGAAATCGGTCACGGCCGTCTGGCCCGTCGTTCGATTCAGGCCATGCTGCCTGCTGCCGACGTGTTCCCGTACACCATCCGTGTTGTGTCGGAAATCACCGAGTCCAACGGTTCGAGCTCCATGGCTTCGGTCTGCGGCGCTTCCCTGGCGCTGATGGATGCCGGCGTTCCGATGAAGGCACCGGTTGCCGGTATCGCCATGGGTCTGGTTAAAGAAGGCGAGAAATTCGCCATCCTGACCGACATCCTGGGTGACGAAGACCACCTGGGCGACATGGACTTCAAAGTAGCCGGTACCGCCAAAGGTGTGACCGCGCTGCAGATGGACATCAAGATCAAAGGCATCACCGAAGAGATCATGGAAATCGCTCTGGGCCAAGCCCTGGAAGCGCGCCAGAACATCCTCGGTCAGATGAACCAGATCATTGCTCAGTCCCGTACCGAGCTGTCGGAAAACGCTCCGACCATGATCGCGATGAAAATCGACACCGACAAAATCCGTGATGTCATCGGTAAAGGCGGCGCGACCATTCGTGCGATCTGCGAAGAGACCAAGGCTTCGATTGATATCGAAGACGACGGCTCGATCAAGATCTTCGGCGAAACCAAGGAAGCGGCTGAAGCGGCACGTCAGCGCGTTCTGGGCATCACCGCAGAAGCTGAAATCGGCAAGATCTATGTCGGTAAGGTTGAGCGCATCGTCGACTTCGGCGCATTCGTCAACATCCTGCCGGGCAAGGACGGTCTGGTTCACATCTCGATGTTGAGCGACGCTCGCGTTGAGAAAGTGACCGACATCCTGAAAGAAGGCCAGGAAGTGGAAGTGCTGGTACTGGACGTGGACAACCGCGGCCGTATCAAGCTGTCCATCAAAGACGTAGCAGCAGCCAAGGCTTCGGGCGTTTAATCACCCCCCACGCCTGACCGCTTCAACGTTATAAAAAATGCCCTGCAGTGAAAGCTGCGGGGTATTTTTTTGCCTGCAAAAAAATGAGACGAGTCATGAAGTTGCCTGACCCCAAAGTCAGTGCTAGGTTTAGCCCACTGCCCGTGTAGCTCAGTTGGTAGAGCAGCGCACTCGTAACGCGAAGGTCGCAGGTTCGACTCCTGTCTCGGGCACCAGCGACACGTTGTTTTCAGATGATCCCGAATGGTTCTGAAGGCCAGATAAACCGGGCTTCAAACGGCTTTTTTGCGTCAGAGAGATCCTTGATGATCCAGATCCATCTTCCATTCCCCAGATCAAAGAGAACGCCATGACCGTTAAAGAATTGACCCAAGAAGCCAGACACGAAGAAGCGCTGAAAAAGTACTTGCTGGATTCGCCCCAGTTCACTGAAGAGATCAAGGACTTGTCCGCCGACGATCAGAAAGACCAGATCCAGTGGGCGTTCGAGGATGAGGCGGAATCTCAGGGCTTGCAGCCGTGGGAACTGACGCTCAAGTACACCTCAACCCCTGAAGAGTTCGAGGCTGCGCGCCTTGTTCTGCACAAGGAGGCTGCCGAGGTGTTGGGCGTCGAGTGGGAAGAGTACTGCGAGATGAATAATCTGGTGCTCTGATAAAAACGCCAGCCTCACGAGGCTGGCGTTTTTCATTCACACAGGCGTTATCAAAGGCTCAGGCGCATCGACAGATCGACAGCCTTTACATCCTTGGTCATTGCACCAATCGAGATGTAATCCACACCGGTTTCGGCGATCGGTAGCAGCGTACTTTCGTTGATACCGCCGCTGGCCTCCAGTTTCGCCTTGCCTGCGTTCAGACGCACGGCTTCGCGCATGTCATCCAGGCTCAACTCGTCGAGCATGATGATGTCTGCGCCGGCCGCCAAGGCTTCCTTCAGCTCCTCCAGGCTTTCCACTTCGATCTCCACCGGTTTGCCCGGGGCAATCTTGTGCGCGGCGTTGATGGCTTCCGGGATGCCGCCGCAGGCAGCAATATGGTTTTCCTTGATCAGGAACGCGTCGTACAGACCGATGCGGTGGTTGTGGCAACCGCCGCAGGTCACGGCGTACTTCTGCGCGAGACGCAGCCCCGGCAGGGTTTTACGGGTGTCGAGCAACTTCACCTGAGTCTCGGCAACGTAATCCGCCAAGTACTGCGCGCGTGTGGCCACGCCAGAAAGCAATTGCAGGAAGTTCAGTGCACTGCGTTCGCCCGTCAGCAGCGAGCGTGCCGGGCCTTCGAGGTGGAATAGCGCCTGATTGGGTTTCACCCGCTCACCATCACGCACCTGCCAGTGCACCGCAACACGTGGGTCCAGCTGCCGAAACACTGCTTCAACCCAAGCTGTGCCGCAGATGACGGCAGCGTCGCGGGTAATGATGGTGGCTTTGGCCAGGCGTTCGGCCGGGATCAGCTGTGCGGTGATGTCGCCGCTGCCGATGTCTTCGAGCAACGCACGGCGCACGTTGGCTTCGATTTCGGCGGTCAAATCGGCGAGACGTAGATTCGGCATAACGGACTCCACAAACAAAGTGGCCCGATTATAGGGCCATGGCGCCGGGCAACCCAAGGCATCAGACGCGTTCCCATCGCTGTGAAACCTGCATTTGGTCGATTCGCCTGAGCAATCGGCACTAAGTCAACGCCTCCCATAAGCGTCTATTTCAATGGGAAACGCAGAGTCTGCTGGTACAGGAGACATCTTTTGCAAGATAATCCGCCTTGCTTTTGACGTCATGGCTTTGACGTGGATTTGAATTGACGACCATTCGAAGACTCACCATTTCAGGAGGCCTGAATGCACAACGACGGGAATGTAGTGCCTTTGCACAAGGTTGCTACCGACCAGGCGACTCACTCGCCGCTCGCCCGCCTGCCTGTGATTCTGCTTCAGGTTCGCGACAAAGCCGCACAACAGCTCAGGCATGGATTGCAGGAACTGTTCGATAACGCCGACGACACGCTGTTTGAAATGGCCGACCGGGCCCGCAATGACGTCGATCAGAGTCTCTTTTTCGAAGCCATGCGCGACTTGCGCCTCAAGCGCAAAAACATCGAACGCGGCTTTCTCGAGCAATTCGTCGAGGCTTTTGTTCGCCTCACACAGTACGACACCACTCAGTCTGCCTTATCCCAGGCGCTGGCCTTCGACGCCGCGACGGCGCTGTCCAATGATGACAGGGAGCGCAGCGTGGCAGTGGAGGCGATGGTCAGCAAAGTGCTGAACCGCGACGGCTTCGCCCTGGACCAACTGACTGCCCGGCTCAGCGCACTGCTGGGCAGGGAGCTGCTTGATCAGCACAATCCGATGGGGCCGGCGATGCTCTGCGAGTACTTTTTGCAGGCTGGGCGCAACCTGGGGGTGGAGATCAAGGTCAAGCTGATCATCCTCAAACTGTTCGAACGCTACGTGCTCAAAGATGCCAATCAGTTCTACGCCGAAGCCAATCAGTTGCTGATGGCCACCGGTGTTCTGCCCGACCTCAAACCTGCCCCTGCGCGTCGGGCCACGGATTGTGCGGCTGCCAGCGTCGGTGTTGAATCCGCGCCGGCCAACACCCGCGTCGGTGGCCCGCCGATCGACGACAGCGTGCAGGAAGTCTTCGCCGCGTTGCAGGTATTGCTGTTTCACGTGCGTGGCAGTGTCGCGCCGACGCTTGAAGCCAGTGCCCAGACACAGCCGATTTCCACCCGCGACCTGCTGCGCCTGCTCTCGCACTTGCAGCAATACGTGCCGGCACCGGCAGCCCAGGACGACTTCGATCTGCGAAACCAGCTCGAACAACTGCTGACCCGGGTCAGCGTCAAAAGTGGCAAGTCACGCGTGGTCGGGGTGGCTGACGAAGACGTGATCAACCTGATCGCGATGCTCTTCGAATGTATCCTCGATGACCGCAACCTGCCGGATTCGCTCAAGGCGCTGATCGGCCGTTTGCAGATCCCGATGCTGAAAGTGGCGGTGCTCGACAAAAGCTTCTTCAGCCGCAGCAGTCACCCGGCCCGGCGCCTGCTCAACGAAATCGCGACCGCAGCCATGGGCTGGGGCGAGTGCGATGACCATGAGCGCGACAGCCTGTATCTGCGTATCGAGCAAGTGGTGCAACGGTTGCTGAACGATTTTGTCGATGACCCGGCGGTCTTTTCCGAATTGCTGGCGGATTTTCTCGCCTTCACCAGCGACGAGCGCCGTCGCAGTGAACTGCTGGAGCAACGAACCCGTGACGCCGAAGAGGGCCGCGCCAGGACTGAACTGGCCCGCCAGTGCGTCGAACAGGTGCTGAATCAGGCCCTGTTGGGCAAAGTATTGCCGCAACGGGTGGTGGTGTTTGTCCAGGAAGCCTGGAGCAAAGTGTTGCTGCTGACGTGCCTCAAGCACGGCGATCAGTCAGCCGCGTGGCACGCCGATGTGCAGACCATGGAGCAATTGATCTGGAGCGTGCAGCAACATGCCCAGCCCGATGCGAGCCTGCGCTTGTTGGCGCTGGTGCCTGGGTTGCTCAAGTCGTTGCGTGATGGGCTGAGCAGTTCGGCATTCGATCCGTTCGCCACCAGCGAGTTTTTCAGTGAGCTGGAAGCCTTGCACGTTCATCTGTTCGAACGTCCAGGGCCAAAGCTTGAACAGTCTGTCGATACGCCGGTAGTGGTCGAAGTGCTGCAGGAAGTCTTCCTGCGAACCGCCGACGAAGGGCCGGTCGATACGGCGTCAGTGCGTGAGCCGGAGAACGATGCCGGTCTGCTTCAGGTCGATCAGCTGCGGTTGGGGTGCTGGGTCGAGTTTCAGGAAGACGAGGAAAACACCCTTCGCTGCAAGCTGGCGGCGATCATTGAAGCCACCGGCAAGTACATTTTCGTCAACCGCACCGGAATGAAAGTGCTGGAGCGTAGCCGCATCGGTCTGGCGCTGGAATTCCATCGTGGCGCGGTGCGAGCGCTGGACGACACGTTGCTGTTCGACCGGGCGCTGGAGTCGGTGATCGGTAACCTGCGGCGCCTCAATCGCGGCAAGTGATCGCGCCCCGAGGGTCTATCACGGCATACTGGGCGCCATCACAGTCGTCGTTGAAGGAACCTGTATGCAGTTGGACCCCGCGAGCGGTTGGTGTCAGGGTGTGCATTTATGCCCCTCGCCCAACTTCAATGCGCGCCCCTCGGGCGAAATTTCCCTGCTGGTGATCCACAACATCAGTTTGCCGCCAGCGCAATTCGCCACCGGCAAGGTGCAGGAATTTTTCCAGAATCGTCTGGATGTCACGGAGCATCCCTACTTTGAAGGGATCGCCGACCTGCGTGTGTCTGCGCACTTTCTGATCGAACGTGACGGCACAGTCACTCAGTTTGTCTCTTGTCTTGAGCGTGCCTGGCATGCTGGCGTCTCGAGTTTCGAAGGGCGGGAAACTTGTAACGATTTTTCTGTGGGCATCGAACTTGAAGGCACGGATGATCTGCCGTTCACCGACGCTCAGTATCAAACATTGACGACCCTGACCCGGCAGCTGCAATGCGCCTTCACGGCCATCACCGCACAGCGCATCTGCGGGCATAGCGACATTGCACCCGGGCGTAAAACCGATCCGGGGCCCGCGTTCGACTGGGCACGCTATCGCGCGGCCCTGGCAAAAGAGGAACAACAATGAGTTTTCTGGTGTTGCTGTTGGCGGTCTGGATCGAGAAGTTCTCGGCCCTGCGTCATCGGGTTCAGCGTGATGGCGGTTGGGTCCGCGAGCTGAACAAGCTTGAGGTCAGTCCGCGTCTGGCGAAAAGTCCTTGGCTGATTTTGCTGATACTGGTGTTGTTACCCGTAGCACTGCTGGGTTTGCTGCTGCTGGTGCTGGACCCGGTGGCTTACGGTCTCCTGGCGTTGCCGGTGCACCTGCTGGTGGTGATTTACAGTTTGGGCCGCGGCGATCTGCTGGCCGGTCTTGGGCCGTTTCGCGATGCCTGGCGCCGGGAAGACCTGCAAGCTGCCGCTCATGTAGCGGACCGCGACCTGGGTATCTGCGCCGATAGTGGTGAACAATTGCTGGAACGGGTCGAAGGACATCTGCTATGGGAGGCTTATCAGAGCTTTTTTGCGGTGATTTTCTGGTACTTCCTGTTGGGTCCGGTCGCTGCCCTGAGCTATCGACTGCTGGCCCTGGCCGAAGAACACGGGCAGAACCCGGCCGTGGTCGAGCGCGCCGCACAACTGCGTCATGCGTTCGACTGGGTGCCGGTGCGTCTGCTGGCGGCAAGTTTTGCGCTGGTCGGTAACTTTGTTGCCGTCGGCCGGGTGATGGTGCACGAGCTGCTGAACTGGAACATCAGCGCTGCCCAATTGATCGAGAAGGTCGGGCTGGTGGCCGGTGAAATTCCAGCGCCGGTGGTCGGACCTGACGGCATCAACAGCCTCGACCGGATCTGGG
Source organism: Pseudomonas sp. HLT2-19-2 (assembly GCF_054898005.1). NCBI lineage: Bacteria > Pseudomonadati > Pseudomonadota > Gammaproteobacteria > Pseudomonadales > Pseudomonadaceae > Pseudomonas > Pseudomonas sp. HLT2-19-2. The sequence continues at coordinate 1,105,671 of NZ_CM142712.1, forward strand.
AACTGTTGCTTCGCGCGGCGGTGCTCTGGTACGCCGGTTTTGCGTTGTGGACCGTCCTCCCTTAATACGCCGCTACCTTGTAGCAGCCGGACGCAGGCTGCGCCAGCTGCTACAAGTCCGTGCGCCGTCGTTAACCTTAAGTTACAAAACCTCCCGCCGATTTAAGCTATACAGAGTTAGCGTCGAATAGTGGCTATCTGCTTTCGATCCGCGCCTGCCAATAAAAATAAGAACTCAAAGGGAGATCTCCAGTGAAGAGCTTGCTCTATCCCGCTGTCGCGCTAATGAACCGCCTGAGCTTTGGCATGAAGTTCAGCCTGATCAGCGTGCTGTTCCTTGTGCCGATGCTGGTGACCAACTTCTATCTGGTGCGCGATTCTTATCGAGAATTCCAGGGCACCCGCGTCGAACTGCAAAGCCTCGACCTGCTGGGTAGCAGCCTGACGTTACGGCGGGATCTGGAAACCCTGAACAACCTGGTACAGATCAACGTCACCCTCGGTCAGTCCGGCAAGGCCGGCAATGTCGAGTCGCAGATCAGTACCCTGGAGCAAAGTGTGCTGACCCGTTTGCAAGGGCTGACGGCGATGACCACTGACCCCGAGCAGATCATCGTTTTCGAGGGTAAACGCGATGAAATGATCGCCGCGTTCAAGTCCCAACAAGCAGAAAGCTCCCTGCAAAGTAAAAGTGGGATGATCGGCAAGTTGCTCGGCAATGCGCAGATTTTCAGTCAGATCATCGCCAGTCAGGCCGGCCTCAGCCGCGACACTCAGAGCGACATGCGCCAGCTGAGCGAACTCATTACCAATGTCACCCCGCCCGTTACCCAGCTTCTGGGTGAAGGCCGGGCGATGGGCTCTTTTTCGCTGGGGCAGGGCTTTCTCAACTCGGCATCGAGTACCCGTTTTGATGAGTTGCTGGTGCAGATCGAAAAACTGCAGGCCGAATATGCGCTGAAGTTGCAGGACGCGCTCGGTTCCAGCAAAGCGGCACGGGAAACCCTGGCTGCTCAGGCCGATAGCAGCAAGGTGTCGTTGAAAAAGGCCAGTGAACTGTTCGAAGAGCAGGTCGTGATGGCCGACACGCTCGATACGCCTTGGCAGGGCTTTTACGATCAGGTCACGGGCTTGATGGACCAGACCTACCAACTTAATGAAGCCACCCTGAGTTTTCTCGGTACCCAGTTACAACAGCGACTGGAGCAGAACCGCACCCACATGGTCTTGCAGGCCGTGGCGTTGTCGGTGGTGTTTGTGTTGATTTTTTACCTTTACGGCGGCTTCTACGCCTCGACCCGCACCACCCTCAAGCGTCTTGGCGCAGTGATGGACAAGGTGGCGGCGGGTGACATGACGCAGACCTTCAGCGCTAACAGCCGCGATGAACTGGGCGAGTTGGGTGAGGTGTTCAACGGCACCGTGAAGAAAATCCATGACCTGATCGAGCGAGTGGGGCAGACCGTCGGCGAGGTCGAGCGCCAAGCCGGGCAGGTGCAGAACGTCTCCGCCCAGAGCAACCAGGCCGTGGCGGGGCAGCGCACGCAGATCGAGCAGGTCGCGACGGCCATGAACCAGATGTCGGCCACCTCCCTTGAAGTGGCGCGCAGTGCCGCAGCGGCGGTCAGTAGCGCCCACAGCGTCAATGACGAGACCATCAGCGGTCGCGGGCTGGTGGAGTCCCAGCAGGGCAGCATCGCTGCGCTTGCCAGTGAGATTGATCAGTCGGTGCTGGTGATCAATCAACTGGCCAGCGATAGCCAGTCCATCAGCCGCGTGCTGGAAGTCATCAAAAGCATCGCCGAGCAAACCAACCTGCTGGCGCTCAACGCGGCCATTGAAGCCGCTCGGGCCGGTGAGCAGGGGCGTGGTTTTGCGGTGGTGGCGGATGAGGTCCGGACCCTGGCCAAACGTACCCAGCAATCGACCGAAGAAATCGAGCAAATGATCATCAAGCTGCACAGCGGTGTCGGCGCTGCGGTGAAGGCCATGGGTACCAGTCATCAGATGGCCAACGGTACCGTGGGGCAGTCGGAAAAGGTTCAGCAAGCGCTGGAGAACATCCTCGGCGCCGTCGGCATGATCGTCGATCAGAACCAGCAAATCGCCGCGGCGGTGGAGCAACAGACTGCTGTGGCTCACGACATTGACCAGAATATTGTCGAGATCAACCGCGCGGGTGAACGCACCGCCGAAGGGGCGCACCAGACCGAGGATGCCAGTCGTGCGTTGTCGGCTCAGGTGGTTGAGCTCAAACAGCTGATCAGCGCGTTTCGGGTGTGATCAACGCCAGTTGAACAGCTCACAGGCATTGGTAGTGCTGGCGGCGGCCAATTGCTCAGGGCTGATCGCCATGATCCCGGCCAGTGCCGAGCAGATCGCCGGCAAGTGAGCCGGGCTGTTGCGTTGGCCGGGAAACATGACGGGCGCCATGTCCGGTGAGTCGGTTTCCAGCACTACCGATTCAAGTGGCAACTCGGCAAGTACCCGGTGCATGCGCAAGGCTTGAGGCCAAGTCGCAGCACCGCCCAAACCAAGCTTGAAACCAAGCTTGATGTACTCACGAGCCTCTTCCTTGCTGCCGGCGAAGGCGTGGATGATCCCCGCGCGTTTCAACTTGAACCGTTTAAGCGTGGCAATCACCGCCGCATGGCTGCGTCGCACATGAACCAGCGCTGGCAGATTGAAATCCGCTGCCAGTTGCAGCTGCACATCGAACAACGCCTGCTGGCGCTCGCGATCGAGGGTTTCGATGAAGTAATCCAGACCGATCTCGCCCACGGCGCACAACTGCCGATGGCCGGACAGCCGAGTCAGCCAGTCGCCGAGTGCCGTCAGGTCTTCGGGACGATGATCATCCAGATACACCGGGTGCAAACCAAACGCCGCATGCAGGTCGGGATCGCTTTGCACCAGATCCCAGACCCGCTGCCAATTGCCCTGATAAACCCCCAGCACCACCATCCGCCGCACGCAGAGGGCGCGGCTCTCGGCCAGCAGCGCCGAGCGATCGGCGTCGAAGACCGGGAAATCCAGATGAGTGTGGCTGTCGATCAGCTCCACGGTTCAGTCCTGGCGAATACGCTGCTTGAAGGTCCGCGCGATGGCCTGCACGCCGGGTTGGTAATTCGATTGCTCGATGGCGGCCAGGGCCAGTTCCAGGGCTTTATCGGCGATGAGCTGATGCTGCTGGGCCATGGCATTGACCGGCAGCGGCAAGAAATCCAGCAACTGCGTGTCGCCGAAGGTGCCGAGGCGCAGTAGACGGGTTTTGAGCGGGAAATCGTGCAAGGCATCGAATACGCCCTGAAGCAGCACGTAGGACGTGGTCACCAGTGCATCCGGCAAATGACCCAGCCGCTGTAGCAATTCGTTCATCAACTGCTTGCCGCACTCACGGCTGAACGACTCGCCGTGCTCGATCAGCACCTCGCCTTTGAACCCCTCCAAAGCCTCTTTGAAACCTGCCGCCCGCTCCTGGCTGATGCTCAGTTCGGGGCGTGCGCCGATCAGTGCGATCTGCTTGGGCAGCGGGTCCAGTAGACTGCGGGTCAGTTGCAGGCTGGCCTCGCGGTCATCGCTGATCACCGAGCAGAAATGCTCAGGCTCCATGACCCGGTCGATCGCGATGATTGGAGTGCCCTTGGCCTGCAATTGGCGATAGCTGTCATCGCCAGCCGGCAGGCAACTGGCGACGATCAACGCATCGCAGCGTCGAGCCCGGAACAGTTGCAGCAACTGCCGTTCGCTGTCCGGCGCATCGTCGGAACTGGCGATCAGCAATTGATAGCCGCGTGCCCGGGCGCCTTGCTCCAGCAGTTTGGCGATTCGTGCGTAACTGGGGTTTTCCAGGTCCGGCAGAATGAAACCCAAGGTGCGAGTGTGCCGACTGCGCAGCCCGGCAGCCTGGGGATTGGGCGTAAAGCCATGTTGTTCGACGACCGCGCGCACGCGCTCGACGGTAGCACTGCTGATACGTTGTTGTTCTGCCTTGCCATTGATGACATAGCTGGCGGTGGTAACGGACACACCGGCCAACTGGGCGATATCACTGAGTTTCAACCCGGGATTTCCTTATTTTTTTCGAGTTTGCCCCGACATTTTCACCAATCCTACCCGATTCAGGCAGACGACCATTGTCGCAATGCATCCGACAATCGGACTTCAAGGATGAGACATTATCGAGTAACGTGCCAATCATTCTAGATTAAACGTTTCAGCAGGCTGAATCGTTCAAAACAATACCTGGCGTCCGAAGACGCCAAAAAGGAGAAAGTATGCTCGAGCTCACCATAGAGCAGATTTCCATGGGCCAGTCGGCTGTGGATAAGTCCGCAGCGTTGCACTTGCTGGCCCAGCATCTGGTCGCCGATGGCCTGGTGGACGAGGGTTATCTCGCCGGGTTGCAGGCGCGCGAAGTTCAGGGCTCGACCTTTCTCGGTCAAGGTATTGCCATCCCCCACGGTACGCCGGAAACCCGTGATCAGGTGTTTTCCACCGGCGTGAGGCTGATGCAGTTTCCCGAGGGTGTGGATTGGGGGGACGGTCAGATCGTCTACCTGGCAATTGGTATTGCGGCCAAATCCGACGAACACCTGCGCCTGTTGCAACTGCTGACCCGTGCCCTCGGTGAAACCGACTTGGGCCAGGCGCTGCGCCGCGCCAGTTCCGCCGAAGCCTTGTTGAAACTGTTGCAAGGCGCGCCGCAAGAACTGGCGCTGGATGCGCAGATGATCGGCCTCGGCGTATCCGCCGATGATTTTGAAGAATTGGTTTGGCGTGGCGCACGTTTGCTGCGTCAGGCCGACTGTGTGAGCAACGGTTTCTCTGCGGTGTTGCAACAAGTCGAAGCGCTGCCGCTTGGCGACGGCCTGTGGTGGTTGCACAGCGAGCAAACGGTCAAGCGTCCGGGCCTGGCGTTCGTCACGCCGGACAAACCCATACGCTACCTCGGCCAGCCGCTCAGTGGCCTGTTCTGCCTGGCCAGCCTCGGTGAAGCCCATCAGGCATTGCTCGAACGCCTTTGTGCGCTGCTGATCGAAGGTCGCGGCCACGAATTGGGCCGCGCCACCAGCAGCCGTAAAGTCCTCGAAGTTCTTGGCGGTGAACTGCCGGCCGATTGGCCCAGCGCTCGCATCGCGCTGGCCAACGCCCACGGGTTGCACGCGCGTCCGGCTAAGATTCTCGCGCAACTGGCGAAAAGTTTTGAAGGCGAAGTTCGCGTGCGCATTGTCGACGGCCAGGACAGCGCGGTGTCAGTGAAGAGCTTGAGCAAACTGCTCAGCCTCGGCGCCCGTCGCGGTCAGGTGCTGGAATTTGTCGCCGAACCGAACATCGCCGCCGACGCCTTGCCCGCCTTGTTGGCCGCCATCGAAGCAGGCCTCGGTGAAGAAATCGAACCGCTGCCAGCCGTGAGTCAACAGCGCGAAGTGATTGCCGATGTGGTCGAAGTGGTCCTCGCGCCAGCGTCCGGCAGTCTGGTTCAGGCCATTGCCGCCGCACCGGGCATCGCCATCGGCCCGGCGCACATTCAAGTGCTGCAAACTATCGATTACCCGCTGCGCGGTGAGTCTGCCGCCATCGAGCGCGAGCGCCTCAAACAGGCGTTGGCAGACGTGCGTCGCGACATCGAAGGCCTGATCGAACGCAGCACGTCCAAGGCCATTCGCGAGATTTTCATCACTCACCAGGAAATGCTCGACGACCCGGAATTGACCGATGAAGTTGACACCCGTCTCAAGCAAGGCGAAAGCGCCGAAGCGGCGTGGATGGCGGTGATTGAAGCGGCGGCCAAACAACAGGAATCGCTGCAGGACGCCTTGCTCGCCGAGCGTGCCGCCGACTTGCGTGATATCGGTCGTCGGGTATTGGCGCAGTTGAGTGGCGTCCAAACCCCGAGCGAGCCTGAGCAACCGTACATTTTGGTGATGGATGAAGTCGGTCCGTCCGATGTCGCCCGCCTTGATCCGACCCGCGTCGCCGGCATCCTCACCGCCCGTGGCGGCGCCACCGCTCACAGCGCAATTGTCGCCCGAGCCCTGGGAATTCCGGCGCTGGTCGGCGCCGGCCCGGCCGTGCTGCTGCTGGCGCCGGGCACGCTGTTACTGATTGATGGTCAACGCGGCCGCCTGCACGTGGACGCCGACGCGGTGATCTTGCAGCGCGCTACCGAAGAGCGCGACACCCGCGAGCAACGCCTGAAAGCGGCCGCCGAACAACGCCATCAACCGGCGCTGACTACCGACGGTCATGCGGTCGAAGTGTTCGCCAATATTGGTGAAAGCGCGGGGGTCACCAGTGCGGTGGAGCAGGGCGCCGAAGGGATTGGCCTGCTGCGCACCGAACTGATTTTCATGGCCCACTCGCAAGCGCCGGACGAGGCGACCCAGGAAGTCGAATACCGCCGCGTCCTTGATGGCCTGGCCGGTCGTCCCTTGGTCGTTCGCACCCTCGACGTCGGCGGCGACAAACCGCTGCCGTACTGGCCGATTGCGAAAGAACAAAACCCGTTCCTCGGAGTGCGCGGCATTCGCCTGACCCTGCAACGCCCGCAGATCATGGAAGCGCAATTGCGTGCCTTGCTTCGCGCTGCGGACAACCGTCCATTGCGGATCATGTTTCCCATGGTCGGCAGCGTCGACGAATGGCGCCAGGCTCGGGACATGACCGAACGTCTGCGTCTGGAAATTCCGGTTGCCGACCTGCAACTGGGGATCATGATTGAAGTGCCGTCGGCTGCATTGCTGGCGCCGGTGCTGGCCAAAGAGGTCGACTTCTTCAGCGTCGGCACCAATGACCTGACCCAATACACCCTGGCCATCGACCGTGGTCATCCAACCTTGTCGGCCCAGGCTGACGGCTTGCACCCGGCTGTGCTGCAACTGATCGACATCACCGTGCGCGCGGCGCATGCCAACGGTAAGTGGGTCGGCGTGTGCGGCGAGTTGGCGGCCGATCCGCTGGCGGTGCCGGTGCTGGTCGGTCTGGGCGTGGATGAGCTCAGTGTGTCGGGTCGCAGCATTGCCGAGGTCAAGGCGCGGATTCGCGAACTCAACCTGGCCCAGACCCAAATCCTTGCCCAGCAGGCCCTGGCCGTGGGCAGCGCAAACGAAGTGCGCGCATTAGTGGAGGCCCTGTAATGGCCAAGATCCTAACCCTGACCCTCAACCCGGCGCTGGACCTCACCGTCCAGTTGCCGGTTCTTGTACCCGGTCAGGTCAACCGTAGCGACGAGATGCACACCCACGCCGCCGGTAAAGGCGTGAACGTGGCGCAGGTGCTGGCGGACCTCGGGCATCAGCTCACGGTCAGCGGTTTCCTCGGGGAGGACAACCTTCAAGCGTTCGAAACCCTGTTCGCCAAACGTGGTTTTGTCGACGCGTTTATCCGTGTTCCGGGTGAGACGCGCAGCAACATCAAACTGGCGGAAAGCGATGGGCGCATCACCGACATCAACGGTCCCGGACCCTTGGTAAGTGAAGCTGCGCAGCAGGCATTGCTCGATCGCCTCGACCAGATTGCGCCGGGGCATGACGCGGTCGTCGTTGCCGGCAGCCTGCCTCAAGGCATCAGCCCTCAATGGTTGCAGGCGTTGATTGTGCGTTTGAAAAATCTCGGTTTGAACGTGGCGCTGGACACCAGCGGTGAAGCCCTGCGCGCAGCGCTCAACGCCGGTCCGTGGTTGATAAAACCGAACACCGAAGAACTGGCCGACGCGCTGGGCTGCGATGTGGTCTCGGTGGCCGCCCAGGCGCAAGCGGCTAGCCGTCTGCACGCCCAAGGCATCGAGCATGTGGTGATCTCCCACGGTGCCGACGGAGTGAACTGGTTCAGTGTCGGCTCAGCGCTGCATGCCACGCCGCCCAAGGTCAGTGTCGTCAGTACGGTGGGCGCAGGCGATTCGTTATTGGCCGGTATGCTCCACGGTTTGCTCAGCGCCGACACGCCTGAACAGACCTTGCGCACCGCCACGGCGATTGCCGCGATGGCGGTCACCCAGATCGGTTTCGGTATTGGCGACGCCACGCAGTTGGCGCGACTCGAACAGGGCGTGCGCATGCGCTCCCTGACAGAACAATAAGAGGGTTTGTAATGAAGTTAGCGATTGTTACTGCCTGCCCGAATGGCATGGTCACCAGCGTTTTGTGCGCCCGTTTGCTCGATGCAGCGGCCCAGCGTCAGGGTTGGAGCACCAGTGTCGAAGTCAACGATGCCGCGCACCCTGAACGCCAATTGTCGGCGGCCACGATCGAGGCGGCCGAGTGGGTTTTGCTGGTGACCAGCGCGCCTGTGGATATGTCGCGATTCGTCGGCAAGCGGGTCTTCCAAAGCACGCCGGCGCAAGCCCTGCAAGATGTTGAAGCGGTGCTACGGCGCGGTGCTGAAGAAGCTCAGGTATACGTGGCCCCCGACGTCGTCGCCGAGCCTGCTGCCGTGGTAAAAAATGCGCCGCGACTGGTTGCAGTCACCGCATGCCCGACCGGCGTCGCTCATACCTTCATGGCCGCCGAGGCCTTGCAGCAAGCGGCAAAACGTCTGGGCTACGACCTGCGAGTGGAAACCCAGGGTTCGGTCGGTGCGCGCAATCCGTTGAGCGCCGACGCCATTGCCGATGCGGATGTGGTGTTGCTGGCGGCGGACATCGAAGTCGCCACCGAGCGTTTTGCTGGCAAGAAGATTTACCGTTGTGGCACCGGCATCGCCCTCAAACAAGCCGAGGCGACGCTGAACAAAGCGTTGGCCGAAGGCACGCAGGAAACCGCATCGACCGGTGCCAAAGGTCCGGCCAGGCAAGAGAAAACCGGCGTCTACAAACACCTGCTGACGGGCGTGTCGTTCATGCTGCCGATGGTGGTGGCAGGCGGTCTGATGATCGCTTTGTCGTTTGTGTTTGGCATCACGGCATTCAAGGAGGAAGGCACGCTCGCGGCAGCCCTGATGCAGATCGGCGGCGAGACCGCGTTCAAGCTGATGGTGCCGCTGTTGGCGGGTTACATCGCCTACTCGATCGCCGACCGTCCAGGCCTGGCGCCGGGGATGATTGGCGGTCTGCTGGCAAGCACCCTGGGCGCTGGGTTTATCGGTGGGATCATTGCCGGTTTCATCGCCGGTTACGCGGCGCAGGCGATCAATCGTTATGCGCGCTTGCCGCAAAGTCTTGAGGCATTGAAACCGATTCTGATCATCCCGTTGCTGGCGAGTCTGTTCACCGGTCTGGTGATGATCTACGTGGTGGGCAAACCGGTGGCTGGGATGCTCGAAGGGCTTACGCACTTCCTCGATAGCATGGGCACCACCAACGCGATTCTGCTCGGTGTGTTGCTCGGCGGGATGATGTGCGTCGACCTTGGCGGGCCGATCAACAAAGCCGCGTATGCGTTCTCGGTGGGGCTGCTGGCGTCGCAAAGCTATGCGCCAATGGCCGCGACCATGGCGGCCGGCATGGTGCCGCCGATTGGCTTGGGTATCGCCACTTTTATTGCGCGACGCAAGTTCGCCCAGGCTGAACGCGAGGCCGGTAAAGCGGCGTTGGTGTTGGGGCTGTGTTTTATCTCCGAAGGCGCGATTCCGTTTGCCGCCAAGGACCCGTTGCGAGTGATCCCGGCGAGCATTGCCGGTGGTGCATTGACCGGTGCGCTGTCGATGTACTTCGGCTGCAAACTGATGGCGCCGCACGGCGGGTTGTTCGTGCTGGCGATCCCGAATGCGATCAACCATGCACTGTTGTATCTGCTGGCGATTGTGGCCGGGAGTTTGCTGACGGCGGTGGCGTATGCGCTGCTCAAGCGGCCGGAAGTTGTTGAGCTGGCGTTGGAGCCTGTCACCGCCTGACACCCAACCCTGTGGGAGCAAGCTGAACTGGTCCAGTAATTTTGGACATTTTTTTCGGTTCTCACGCCGCCAACTTTCCGCTGCTACAGGTGAGTGGTAACCGTTGTAACTATGGCGCCTGACGTTGTTGTAGCGCGCCATTCAAGGCTCACTCGTAACTGCTGAGATACAGCATTAGGTCCTTGGGAAGTTCAATCATTGCGAGATTCTCAATGGCTGCAACCTGCCCGGCGGATAGTAGATGGCTTGCCATGGCATCCTCTACTTCATGCCAAGCCATTATCGGCATCAGGGCATCCGTGGTAACGGTCCGGGACAAATCCACCTCGAATACAGCCAAGTCACCGTTTTCAGGTATTCCGTAAATCTGAAACTTCAGTTCGTATTTCATGGCTCAACCGCTCTGGTTTTATTTGCTGGCCTTGTCTGGGCCCCCGTGTCCGGATTGAACTCACCGAGGTGTTTGCCACGCTTGTTGTACTTCTCCAGCGCCCCATGTTGAGAGTCCCATTCGTAGATCGTACCGTCTTCATCTTTCCATCTATCGCGTAACCCACCGCCTTTTTTTGGTCGGCAGGGAACCAGTTGATCGCATCCTGATACTCGGGCGGATGCTCCGGGTTCACTAATGCCTTGTTGGCTTGCTCGGTGGGCGGGTATACCCACACAAACGGTAGTTGCGGGGCGCCGGCCAGGGCGGGAATGCCAAGTACGTCATCGGGATTTACCGCAGGCGTCCAGGTAAGGCCAATCCCGTTGCCGATGTCAGCAACAAACTTTCTCGCCTTTCTGGGTGGCCTTGATGACAGGGACGAATTCCCAGTCTTTTTTTCCGCCCGTGTAGAAGCCGTAAGCGCTGACAGAGCCGTCCAGCAATGTTTTCACATTGATGCACAAGCTTCCGTTCAGTCAGGTACTTGTTCTTAATGGTGGCTGTGCGCAGGGCGCTTCGGCGCGCCGGCAATGCTGATTCTCACCGGTCGACTAACCTGCACATAGCCGCCACCCTTCGTTTAGTCGCGAAAAGGCTGCGGCTCCCAGCCAAGAGAGTCAGCATATGCATAAGGTCACGCCTAATCCGCCAGATATTGATTCGGCTGCTGCGTCCGAATCAATCGATCCAGAAAAACTCAACCAGACCCCACGCAAGCCCAGCACAATCTTCTTTATAGCCCCGGAAATCGACAACCAAACGTTGCTGGAATACGCCTGTGAATCGCTGGCCTCAGCGAATGTCATGGTGAGTGACTTCGCGAGGTATCTGAAGGGATGTAAGCGTCCGGCCAAGTCACATCCGAATTTCAGCATTAATGATGATGGTTGTCCGCCTAATTTAAAGCGGACGCAATGGCTCTTAATATGTAACCGTCCTCAGAACACACCTTGAAGAATTACACGGCAAGGATTTATACGGTCATCTGCCGTTCGGAGGGCTACTGCTCCAGCGCCTCATACGATATATTTTTTAGACGTGTACTTGTCATGCGCATGGCAACGGTTGGCATTCCGGATCACCAACGTGATGCCGCTACTCAGGAGACGTAATCTCTACGTCATTTTTTTGGGGTTGCTTGCTGAATCGCAGTGCCCGCCGAACTCTATGAAAGCGTCCACTTCACTGATCAGTTGTAAAAAACTAGACCTTTAGCTAAAAACGGATGGCAACGAGTCGTCAGTAGTATAAAAAGGCGCAAGGCCGCCGAGGAACGTGGCTGCCAGTAATCGTCTGTCGGCGCATAGTCGCCCAGTTTATCAAGGCCCCTTCAGGCTTTTCAGAATATGATTGCTGACATGAAGAGGTGCCACCTTGCATATATCTCTAAACCGTGCCAGCCATCGAGATTTGTTGTTGATCCTTGGCTTTCTCGCTTCCCATTTTTTTGTCGTCTCCATCTCTTCAGATGTTGAAGACCTAGCCTCTGCCCCCTTTCAAATAATCGCCGAACTGCTCGCCGCGTGGGGTTGCTTCAAAATTGCAATCCGCAAAGCCTCCAAAGTGAGTTTTGGTTGGTCATACCTCGCGCTCGCTTGCGCGCTGACGGCAGTGAACACAATATCTTGCTTATGGGCTTATCGATGGCATGGCGCGAGTTATGACGAAGCCAATATCTCTGATTACTTTTATGTCCTGAACTACATTGCAGCACTGCTGGCAGTGACATGGTCGAAAGAAGAGCCGCCGTCAGGCTGGTTTCTTTGGACGGATGCTGCGCTAGTCATCATGTGTCTTTTCCTAAGCTACATTGTGTTGTTCGACGTATTTCCATTAAGCGGTGAGATGCCAGATCCAGTACCAGCGGACAAGCTGGTCTTCACTTTCAATCTGATGAACGCCGCGCTAGTAGCGTTTGCCATTGCCAGGTAAGCGTCCGGCCAAGTCACCTTCCGAACTCCAGCATTAAGGGCGATGGTGTCCGCGTATTTTTAAGCGGACGCGATCACCCTTAACGTCAGGATTTCCATGCGCCAACGAAGCTCTTATCCAAAACCCTTCAAGGCCCAGGTTGTTCAGGAATGCCTGCAACCGGGCGCGACTCTATCCAGCGTTGCCATCAGTCACGGCATCAACGCCAACGTGATCCGCAAGTGGCTGCCGCTTTACCGGGATCAATTGCCAGCGGCGTTGCCGGCTTTCGTTCCATTGAGACCCACGCCCAAACGGCAGACAGAAGCGATGGCCATTATTGAGCTGTCGCTTGGCGAGCAAACGCTCACAGTGAAATGGCCGACTTCCGATCCTGAAAGTTGCGCCCGCTTTGTCCGTGGGCTCACGCCATGATCCGCATCGATGCTATCTGGCTCGCCACCGAGCCTATGGACATGCGCGCCGGCACTGAAACTGCGCTGGCCAGGGTGATCGCGGTGTTCGGTGCGGCGAAGCCGCACTGCGCTTATCTGTTTGCCAATCGCCGTGCCAATCGCATGAAAGTGCTGGTACACGATGGGATTGGCGTTTGGCTGGCTGCACGTCGCCTGAACCAAGGCAAGTTCCACTGGCCAGGCATTCGACAAGGCAGCGAAATGCAGCTGGATACCGAGCAACTTCAGGCCTTGGTGCTCGGTCTACCTTGGCAACGCGTTGGAGCTGGCGGGGCAATCACACTGCTTTAAAAACTCTAATTTGCGTCTTGGCTTGCTGTCGCAAGCGGTCTGCTTTGGTAAAATCCAGGGCATGACTTCCTCGCCCAATCTCGATCAAATGAATCCCGACCAACTGCGTGCATTCGCTGCGCAGTTGCTGTCGCAAGTCGAGACCATGGGCAAGACCGTCGAAACAATGGGTAAGAAGATCAACCGCGATCAAACGGTGATCGAGAAGCTGACCCACGAGATCGCCCAACTCAAGCGTTTGAAGTTTGCCAAGCGCAGCGAGCAGATGAATCCGCAGCAGGCCAGCCTGCTTGATGACCTGATCGATACCGATATCGCGGCGATTGAGGCTGAGCTTCAAGCCTTGCAAATAGCGCCAGCGGCGACCGAAACAAAGCAAAAGCCCAAGCGCACCGCATTGCCGGCAGAATTCCCACGCATGTTGATCCATCACGAACCGGACAACACCCACTGCCTATGCGGCTGCGCACTCAAGCGCATCGGTGAAGATGTCAGCGAAAAGCTGGACTACACGCCCGGCGTGTTTACCGTCGAACGCCACGTTCGTGGCAAGTGGGTTTGCGATGACTGCGAAACGCTGATCCAGGCCCCCGTACCGGCGCAGGTCATCGACAAGGGCATCCCGACTGCTGGGTTACTTGCCCACGTCATGATCGCGAAGTTCGCTGATCATCTTCCGCTTTACCGTCAGGAATCGATTTTTGGTCGTGCCGGCTTGGCGATTCCACGCTCGACTTTGGCTCAATGGGTGGGGGTTACTGGCGTGCAGTTGCAGCCCCTGGTCGATGCACTGCGCAACGTAGTGCTCGGGCAGCAGGTCGTCCACGCCGATGAAACACCGGTGCAGATGCTCGCTCCGGGTTCGAAGAAAACCCACCGCTCTTATGTTTGGGCTTACGCCACCAGCCAATTTTGCGAAACAGCCGCTGTCGTCTACGACTTCAGTCCCAGCCGCGCCGGTGAACATGCTCGCAACTTCCTGCAAGGCTGGAAAGGTAAGCTGGTCTGCGACGATTTTGGCGGTTACAAGGCCAGCTTCGAACTCGGCGTGACCGAGATCGGCTGCATGGCCCATGCCCGGCGCAAGTTCTTCGAATTGCACGCTACTAACAAGAGCCAGCTCGCCGAGCAGGCCCTGCGTTACATCCAGTTGCTGTACGAAATCGAGAGCGAAGTGCGCGATCTGGAGCCGGATTTACGGTGCCGAATACGGCAAGAAAAAGCCGTACCGGTGATGGGTATGCTGCATGCCTGGATGATCGCCCAGCGTGATCTTGTGCCCGAAGGTTCGGCTATCAGCAGAGCGCTCGATTACAGCCTGAAACGCTGGGCAGCGCTGTCGCGCTACCTCGATGACGGGGCCGTACCCATTGATAATAATTGGGCGGAGAACCAGATCCGACCATGGGCTCTTGGGCGCAAGAACTGGCTCTTCGCCGGGTCGCTACGCAGCGGAAAACGGGCGGCGGCAATCATGAGCTTGATCCAGTCTGCGCGGCTGAATGGTCATGACCCGTACGCCTATCTAAAGGATGTTCTCATGCGCCTGCCGACGCAGCGGGCGAGTGAAATCGAGCAGTTGCTTCCGCATAAGTGGCAGCCGGTTTAATCACGCAAGGCGTGATGCCCGGACGCATACATTGCCAGGCTTATCGGCCGATCAACGAACTCCTACCGCAGCCACTTCGACCGAACGCTTGCTGTCTTCATCTTGTTGTTCGAGCCAATCATATGCTTCTACAACCTCTATTATGAATCCAAGCCTGGCCCCCACGATGTGCTAATCGCTCTTCCCTACCTAGTACTGTGGTTCCTGACCCGGTTGACTCCTGAAGAGGTCGAAGCCGCAGATCAGCGAAACAGGTTTGCATTAATAATCGACAACATTGGCCCCGCAGTCTTGACCGCAGTCACTATCTGTTTGGCTGTAATCATTGGCAAAAGTCACCCCTGGCTAGGCTTCTGGGTCGTGATAGCGGTATTTGCGGTGTCTGCGATCCGAAGTGCGTTTGTGCAAAGCCGTTACATCTTGCTGCAAGAAGAGCTAATGACGGCTAACCGGACGTTGGAGCACATTTCCTACAGCGATGGTCTGACTGGCATAGCTAACCGACGGATGTTCGACATAGCACTTCAGTTAAGCGTCGAATTAGCGAAGCGACATCAAACACCTCTGTCGCTGCTATTGATCGATATTGACCACTTTAAAAATCTCAACGACACGCAGGGCCACCTCCAAGGTGACAAGTGTCTGGTCCGTGTAGCCCAAGCCCTTAGGGGCAGCGTTAATCGCGCTTCAGACATGGCCGCTCGATACGGTGGAGAAGAATTTGTGATTTTATTGCCGCATACCAGCCTTTCTAATGCCCTCGTCATCGCACAGCGCTCCCTGGAGACCGTCAAGTCTTTACAAATACAAAACGTCACACCAACTGGTGAACACCTGAGCATCAGCATTGGTGTGGCCACTTTCGATGGGAAAGCCATAAAGACCGGTGCCGAGCTAGTGCTCGCAGCGGACACAGCCCTTTACGCTGCCAAGCGTGGTGGGAGAGCTACGATTCGCAGTAATTTTGCTTGAGCTATATTAAGCGTATCGTCGGTCGCGGTAGGGACGGCAGTTGCCTGCCGCCCCCGCACAGATCCGTACGTTCGGAACTACGTAAGCGTCCGCCGAAGTCACCTTGCATGACTCAGGCAGATACCCACTGATGCGGCAGCAGTTGGTCAATCTCACTCGCTCGCTGCATCGGCAGCCGCGTCAGCACATCTTTGAGATAGGCATACGGATCATGCCCATTCATACGCGCTGACTGGATCAAGCTCATGATCGCCGCCGCTCGTTTGCCGCTGCGAAGCGACCCGGCAAACAACCAGTTTGAACGCCCGAGCGCCCACGGCCAGATCTGATTGTCGGGTAGTCAGACGCGGTTGCCCGCGTCCAACCCCCTAAGAACCGTGCATGCGAGTTTCCCAGCACACGGCTCAAGCCTCTGCTAAGGCGCCTCTAGGCACCCGGTTGAACATCATCGGCATAGGCAAATTGCACATCCCTCGGGCAGCGCAGGTGGTAGATCTCAAGATTGGCTGCTGCGTCCGTCCCGCCATGACCTAGCTTCACAACATGGCGACTGTGCCACGGCGTGTCTTTGGTCACCGGCTTGAAGCAGGCGCGGCACCTGCCGCCCTGTTGCACCCATACCCGATACAGCTTGGCTCGACCTTTAACGGAAGTGAGCATCTTCTTGCCCCAGCGGGATTCAAAGTACTCATCCCATGCAGGGTCGTGAGGGTTGGCAGCAGCCTTAATCTTGATATGCCGCACAATCGGCGTGTCTGAGGCGTCTACTAGCGTGTATTGACGCTTCCGACCATCGGCTGATTTTTCGGTACACGAGAACACCCAACGGCGCGCCCCTTGTACTTTGAAATATCGATCCTTTACCCATCGGCGTGTTTTGCGAGGGTGGCGACGTACCGCCCATCGCCAGAGCATTTCCCACACTGCGCTGTCCACCTGATTGAAGACCTTCTTCGCGACGACATGGCTGTGATAGTTTGCCCAACCCCGTAAAACCGGGTTGAGCAAACCTATCAAGTTCGCCTGTCGTATCGTTTTGTTGGTCTTGATCAACTCTCGCAACTTGGCAAGGAGAGCCCCGATGTTCGCCTTGGACGGCTTGATCAGGAGCTTGCCGTTGTACTTGCGCAGGTTCCATCCGAGGAAGTCGAACCCGTCCCCTATGTGCGTTATTTTGGTTTTTTCCGGAGAGAGGACTAGTCCACGCTCTGCCAGGAATTCAACCACGGCGGGCCTGACTTCATTCTCCAGCCACTCTTTCGAACAGCCAGTGATGATGAAGTCGTCTGCATAACGCACCATCTGCATTTTTCGGGCTGTCCACTTTGCATTGGGAAACCTCATTGCCAGCATCGCTTCCAACCCGTCCAGCGTCATGTTCGCCAACACCGGGGACGCGATACCTCCTTGCGGTGTTCCGGCGTGGCTGGGGAATAGTTCGTTTCGGTAGACGTAACCGGCCTTGAGCCATTTCTGCAAAATGGCCTTGTCCATAGGGATGTTGGCGATCAACCAGTCATGGCTGATATTGTCGAAACAGCCTTGAATGTCGCCCTCTAACACCCACTCCGCGTTTGCTTTTCGTGACAGCACACCAAAGCACTGTGCGGCGGCATCCGCAGTTGAACGTTCCGGCCTGAATCCATAAGAGTTCAGATCGGCGGTGGTTTCCGCTATTGGTTCCAGAGCCAGCAAATGAAGCGCCTGCATGGCCCGGCATTTCATCGCGGGAATTCCGAGAGGTCTAGTCTTGCCGTTTTTCTTCGGAATGAGGACTCTCCGAAGCGGGAGCGGAGAGTAACCTCGCCGCGTCAACGACTCTATCGCGCCGAGCTTGGCCCTAGGCGTATTCCAAGTAACCTTGTCCACGCCGGGGGTATTTTTGCCTTTGTTTTCAGACACCCGTTTCACGGCAAATGCCTTGCCGCTGAACGAGTGAGTCAGCAGCCATTGCAGGGCTTTCACCTTGTTATGTCTGCCATCTTGTACAGCCTTCACAATACGCGCTTGCAGCCCTCTGACACGACGTTGTACGGCGATCCAATCGATGCCGTCCCACGACGTGCCGGAAGGTGCACACGCCAATGCTGCTGCGTTCATTTGCTCTCCTTCCGTTGAAAGGGTTCTACCTACTCTCGTGTGAAGAGAGACCATGAGGACGTCTGCCCGCTTTCGCGTGAAGTGATGTTTCAACCTCTATCCAACCCATTACAGGACGGCGTTCGCTTTTTCCTCGTTCCTTCGCCCGCACCGCCATGGGCAGTTTTTGCAAACTGCTTTCCCAATGGGAGCGATACGGGATTTCCACGTTCCGCTTACTGAAGTACGTCGGGTTAGGTGCCTGCTATCGACCGGGAGGCATGTGGGTCACGAACGCGTAGTCGAAAGACGCTATTCCCACCTCCGTTACCTTTTGGTTCGAGCGTATAAGCCATTTCCGCTCGCTCAACTTAACGATCGTTGCGCAGATTCACATGTGTTCACCGTACCGACTATCTAGCCCTCATCCGGCTATGGCTGCCAGAAGGGTACGCCTCTCGCGATTGGTACCCCGCACCTTGCGGTGCCTCGTTACATTGTCAAAGGCGCTCTTGATTCAGCCTTCTAGATTCACCCGGTGACACGGGTGGTTCCCTCCAAGGGGAACAACTTCTGTAAGCGACTTCGTGTCGCACCTCGACTGGGTTGTTGTCGATGGGCACGGCCCCATCTTCCAGGTAGCGCGTCAGCGCGACCCAGCGTTTAAGGCTGTAATCCAAGGCTTTGACCGTCGCTGATCCGTTGGGTACAAGATCGCGCTGGGCCAACATCCAGTCGTGCAGCGCTTTCGCTAACGGCGCAGCTTTTTCTTGCCGTATCCGCCAGCGATCCTCATCACTCATGTCGCACGCTTGGCGTTCAACTTCGTACAAGCCGCCAATCGAGTGCAGTGCCTGTGCTGCCAACTGACTTTTATTCGCCACGTGCAGATCGAAAAACTTGCGGCGTGCGTGGGCCATGCAACCAATTTCGGTCATGCCCTTCTCGAAACCGGCTTTGTAGCCAGCAAAATCGTCGCACACCAGCTTGCCGTTCCACGAGCCGAGGAAGTTACGTGCATGCTCACCGGCGCGGCTCGGGCTGAAGTCATAAACCACTGCCTTAAGCGCCGAGAACGGCGTGGTGCAGTAAACCCAGACATAAGCGCGGTGAGTTTTCTTCTCTCCGGGCGCAAGCATCTGCACCGGAGTTTCGTCAGCATGGACAACTCGTTGGGCCAGAACAGCTTCTCGCAAGGCATCAACCAATGGCTGAAGCTGTACACCGGTCTGCCCAACCCATTGCGCGAGAGTCAGCACATTTGTTGAATGTTAAATCGTCTTCGCGAGCAGGCTCGCTCCCACAGGAGGTTACGTTTTCACACGGACGTCATGCGTACATGCTTAAGTTTTCCTTTTCAGGGAGAACACCATGAGCGAATTCGACCTCGGCCGCCGTCGTGTCATCCAAGCCGTCGGTGCCGGGCTGTTGTTGCCAGGCCTGGCGCCGGCGGTGATCGCCTCGGTCAAGGATCGTCCGCAACTCACTGACGGCGTGCAGTCCGGCGACGTGCTGGGTGACCGGGCGATGATCTGGAGCCGCTGCGATCGCCCGGCGCGGATGGTCGTGGAGTGGGACACCCGCAGCCTGTTCGGTAACCCTCGCCGTTTTGTCTCGCCGTTGGCCATTTCCAATACCGATTTCACCGCCCGGGTCGAACTCACTGGCCTGCCCGCCGACCAGGCGATTTTCTACCGTGTGCACTTCGAAGACGCCCAGAGCGGTGTCGCCAGCGAACCCTGGTTTGGCCATCTGCGCAGCGTGCCGCAAACCCGTCGCGATATCCGTTTCGTCTGGAGCGGCGACACCGTCGGCCAGGGCTTCGGCATCAACCCGGACATCGGCGGCATGCGCATCTACGAAGCCATGCGTTTGCGCCTGCCTGACTTTTTTATCCACAGCGGCGACACCATCTACGCCGACGGTCCCGTACCTGCGCAGCTCACCACAGAGAGCGGCCGCGTGTGGCGCAACATCACCACTGAAGCCAAGAGCAAAGTCGCCGAAACCCTCGATGAATATCGCGGCAATTACCGCTACAACCTGATGGACGAAAACATCCGCCGCTTCAACGCCCAGGTCCCGCAGATCTGGCAATGGGATGATCACGAAGTGCTGAACAATTGGTCGCCGGGCAAGCAACTCGATGAGCGCTACAAGAGCAAAGATATCCACAGCCTGGTCGGTCGCGCGCGTCAGGCCTGGCTGGAATATGCACCGATGCGGTTGCAGAGTGCCGATGGCGGCGGGCGGATTTATCGCAAGCTCAGTTACGGCCCGTTACTCGATGTGTTCGTGCTCGATATGCGCAGCTATCGCGAAGCCAATGACGACAACCTGGGTGCCGCTAAACCGTTCCTCGGCCGTGAACAACTTGACTGGCTCAAGGCTTCATTGAAAGCCTCAAGCGCGCAATGGAAAGTCATCGCCGCCGACATGCCGATCGGCCTCGGCGTACCGGATGGTGAAGTCAGCCCCGGTGTGGCGCGTTGGGAAGCCGTGGCCAATGGCGATCCTGGACCGGCCCAGGGGCGTGAACTGGAAATTGCCGAGTTGTTGGGCTTCCTGCGGGCGCAGCAGGTGCGCAATTTTGTCTGGCTGACGGCGGATGTGCATTACTGCGCAGCGCACCACTACCATCCGGATCGTGCTGCATTTCAGGATTTCGAGCCGTTCTGGGAGTTTGTCGCCGGTCCTTTGAATGCGGGCAGCTTCGGGCCTAATCCGCTGGATAAAACCTTTGGTCCTGAAGTGGTGTTCGAGAAAGCACCACCGGCACAAAACACCTCGCCGTTTGCCGGGTTTCAGTTTTTTGGTGAGGTGAACATTGAAGGGCAGACGGGGGAGATGAGTGTGGTGTTGCGGGATTTGGATGGGGTTGGGGTGTTTGAACAGAAGCTGCAGCCAGTCTGATAGATCCACCGCTCACCCCAGCCCTCTCCCCACGGGTGAGAGGGGGAGAGGGGGCCTATCTCCATTGGATTCGAAACCTGAGTTCGACTCGGAATTTCAGGTCAATATAACTCTAAGAACAGCTCGGTCAGTTCCCTCTCCCTCTGGGAGAGGGCTAGGGTGAGGGGCTCTTTCAGTAGACGTCACGCCGATACCGGCCCTGCTCGATCAGGCGGTCGACTTCTTCAATCCCGAGCACTTCGTTCAGCACGTGATCCACCCCCGACGCCATCCCCTGCAAGCTGCCGCAGATGTAAATAACGGCACCGTCAGCCAACCACTTCTTCAACTCCCCAGCAGACTCCCGCAGTCGATCCTGTACATAAATCTTCTCGGCCTGATCCCGCGAGAACGCCAGGTCCAACCGCTCCAGATCCCCCGAAATCAGCCACTCTTCAAGCTCTGCGCGGCACAGGTAGTCATGTTCCCGATGACGTTCGCCGAACAATAGCCAATGACGTTGCTGCCCATCGGCGATCCGCGCCTTGAGCAAACTGCGCAGCCCGGCCAGGCCGGTGCCGTTGCCCAGCAGGATCATCGGTACCGGTTCGGCCGGCAGGTGGAAACCGCTGTTGCGCCGTACGCGCAAGCTGATGGTGCCGCCCACAGGAGCGTGTTCGGTCAACCAGCCGGAGCCGACGCCCAGGCTGCCCTCGGGATGCAGTTCCTGGCGCACGATCAGTTCGAGGATGCCGTCGGCGGCGATCGAGGCAATGGAGTATTCGCGTATGGCCAGGGGCACCAAGGCATTCACCAATGCCTGAGCGTGCAGGCCGACCAGATGGGTTCTGTTCTCGGGCAGTTGTCGACTGGCGAGGGCTTGCTCCAGCGGTTGCGACAGGCTGTCGAGCGTCACCGTGGCCCGACCGTCAATGCCCAGGCCATCGAGGAAATGTTCGATTGCCCACGGGCAATTGCGCGGCATCACTTCCACCAGGTCACCGGCCAGCCAACTGCTGGTGGACGGGGCGGTGAGGCCGAGCAAGTACACGCCCGAACCGGTGCTGTCAGGGTTGAGCCGTTCGCGGCGGGTCAGCGTCCAGTTGCCGTAGCTCGGCGCTTGCCAGGTGTCCACCGGTGTCTGTCCGGTCAGCAGGCCGAGTTGCTGCTGCCAGTGACGCAAGGCGTAAGGGTCGCCGCTGTCGACTTCTACCGGCGCGAACAGGGTCTTGCCGCCATGCTCGCCCAGCCAGGTGTGCAAGCGTCGAGCGAAACCGCAGAAGTGCTGATACTGCCGATCGCCGAGCCCAAGCACGGCGTAGTTCAGGCTTTCCAGGCTCAATGCCTGGCCCAGCACTTTGCGCTCAAACCTGCGGGCGCTGTCCGGCGCTTCACCGTCGCCGAAGGTGCTGACCACGAACAGCGCATTGCCGGAATCACGCAGATCCTGCTCGCTGACATCCGCCAGCGGCTGAACCTTCACCGGCAGTCCCGCAGCCTGCAATTGCCCGGCGGTCTGCCACGCCAGTTGTTCGGCAAACCCGCTCTGACTGGCGAAGACGATCAGCCATGCGGGAGCGTCGCTACCCGGTTGCGCGAGGCCTTTGCGGGTATCCTTGATCTGCTTTTTCTTGCGTCGACGATCGAGGTACAACAACCAACCGGTGACGAAAAACAGCGGCATCGTCAGCGCGGTAATTGTCAGGATAATTCGCCCGACAATGCCGAAGTAGCTGCCGACGTGCAGCGCGTAAATGCTGGTCAGTAGTTGCGCCTTGAGGCTCTTGTTGCTGTAGCGGTCATGCCGTTTGACGATGCCGGTCGCCGGATCGAGGCTGATCTGGTTCAGCGCGCGGTCGTGGGGCGAGCTGCTCAAAAGGTAGAACACGGTGGCCGGCTGCCCGGCCACTGACGGCATGCGGATGTTGTAGGCACTCAGTGCTGGACCTGCAGCGCTGTAGAGGCTGCTCCACATTGCTGCGTAATCGGCGGTGGGTGCCGGGCCGCTCGGTGCGGGGCCACGACCGTCCCGAGCACGCTCGTTCTGCGGCAAGTCGGAAAGTAATTGGGTCAGCCCCTTTTTGTACCACTCATAGGACCAGGACAACCCGGTCAGCGCCGCCAGAAGGTAAAACACCAGGCACCATGTGCCGGCCACCGAGTGCAAATCCCAGTTGAAGCTGCGGCCCTTTTTCTTCCAGTCGAGGGTCAGCCAAGCGCGCCAGCTTTTCCACTGACGTGGCCAGCGCAGGTACAGACCGGACAGGCAGAAGAACACCAGAATCAGCGTGCACGCGCCGGTGATCTGCCGACCGGTATCGCCCATGGCGAGGAAACGGTGCAGTTGCAGCATCAGGCCGAAGAAGTCCTGGCCAGTGGCATCGCCCATGAACTCGGCGGTGTACGGATCGAAGTAGCGCATCTCGCCGCGGCGTTCACCCTGTGGCGGGGTAAAGGACACCCGCGCGGCGTTGCCGCTGTCGGTCTCGACCCAGAGCATCGCGACTTTCTTGCCGGATGCACCCTCGATTTTCTCCACCAGCTCAACGGGCGGCAGGACGCCAGCGACCTGCTTCTCGACCTGCAACACAGAAGGGTTCAGCGCGCGCAGGATTTCATCCTGAAACGACACTGTCGCCCCGGTGATGCCCATCAGGGCCAGTACCAGTCCGGCGCTGATGCCGAAAAACCAGTGCAACTGGAACAGGGTTTTCTTCAACACGTCGCTCGCCTTGTTCGTTCGGAAATAATCATCACGGCGCGCATTATGCCGTGGGTTGTCGAGAAACATTCTTTTTTACGCACAAAAGCCCCGTTCACCTGGATGAACGGGGCCTTGGTCTTCACGCGTCTATCAGAAGTGGAAGTTGGCGCTCAGCAGGGCGGTACGACCCGCCGCCACGTGGGCGTAGTGCGTCTGGAACACCTGGTCGAAGTAACGTTTGTCGGTCAGGTTCTGCACATTGAGTTGTAGGTCGACGTTCTTGGTCAGGCGATAGCTGGCCATTGCGTCGTAGCGCCAGTAGGAAGAGATCTCCACCGAGTTGGCGACGTTACCGAACTGCGAGTCGACGAAGGTGGCACCGGCGCCGACGGTCAACTTGTCCGGTACCAGGTCATAGGTTGACCAGAACGTGAAGTTGTTCCGTGTATTGCTTGGCATGTGGTTGCCTTCATCGACGGCGAGGGTGGTTTTGACCACTTCGCTTTCCATGTAGGTGTAGCCGCCGAAGACCCTCCAGTTACGGGTCAGCTTGCCGCTGTAGCTCAGTTCCACACCATTGACCTGCTGTTCGCCGTCCAGCACTTGAGTGGTGCCGCCGTCCGGATCGTTGATGCGGGCGTTGGTTTTTTCAGTGCGGAACAGTGCGGCGGTCAGCGACAGGTCGTCACCGAAGAAGTCCCACTTGGTGCCGATCTCGTAGTTGCGGTTCTTTTCCGGGTCCAGATCGGTGTTGTTCGCCGCCAGTTCCAGGCCACCGTTGCCGCTGGTTTCACCGGACGGGTTGCTGGAGGTGGAGTAGGCCGCGTAGATGCTGCCGTTAGGCAACACGTTGTAGACCACGCCGATCTGGTAGTTGACCAGGTCGCTGGTGTTCTCTCGGGAGAAGTCGTTCGCTGGAACGGTGCTGCTAGCGTTCGCGTGGCCGCTGGATTCGACCTGGTAGTTGTCATAACGCAGGCCCAGGTTCAGGGACCATTGCTCGTTGAACTTCAGCGTGTCGAACACGTAGGCCGCAGCGGTTTTGGTGTCGGTGTCGGTGAACGCGGCGCTGTCGGTGATCCTGCCGTTCCAGTTATCCCCAGGCGTCGGGTTTTGCAGGCTGGTGCAGTCGCGGGAGTTGAACAGGGCGCGGTTGCAGCGGGTGCCGCTGGCGGTCGAGGTCAGGATGTACGGGCGGTTGTGGGTGTCTTGATAGGAAAACTCAAGCCCGGTGACCAGGCTGTGCTCGATGGCGCCGGTGTTGAACTTGGCACTCAGGTCGGTCTGGTTGATCCAGCCGCTGGACGTCGAATTACGGCTTTTCGCGCCGCGATACACGTTGCCATTGACCGCGTTGCCCTTGCTGTCGTCCGGGTTGGTGACGATGTAGTCGAGGGTCGAACGGGACATGCGGAAGCTGTTCGAGACGGTCAGGTCATCATTCAGATCGTGTTCGATCTTGAGGGTGCCGCTGTCATTGCTGGTCTGGCGATAGTCGCGCCCGGTGAGACCGTAGAAGTTGTCGCGATCGACATGCACAGGTTTATCGACGTTGTACTTGCTGCGGTTGGGGCTCAAGGTCAGCGGGAGGCCGTAGTCGGGCATGTCGTCGGTTTCGACGTGGTAGTAGCCGACGGTCAGGCGGGTGTCGGTACCCAGGCCGAACGCGAAGGAAGGTGCCACGCCCCAACGGCTGACGTTCACGGCATCACGGCCGGCGACGTTGGCTTCGTGCTTCATCAGGTTCAGACGGAAGGCCGAGGTGTCGGTCATCTGCTGGTTCAGATCGAGGGTCGTGCGCTTGGTCTGGTCCGAGCCCCAGGTGAATCCGCCGTTGTAGGCATTGCCCAGCTTGGCGGTCTTGCTCACCAGATTCAGGCTGCCACCGGTGGAACCCGCGCCGGTGAAGGCCGAACCCGGGCCCTTGCTGACTTCAATCGATTCTACGTTGAAGATCTCGCGGCTCTGGGATGCCGGGTCGCGCATGCCGTCGACGAACGTGTCGCTTTCAGCGTTGAAGCCACGAATGATCGGACGATCGCCGGCTGGGTTGCCGCCTTCACCGGCACCGAAAGTAATACCCGGCGTGGTACGCAGCGCGTCGACCAGACTGGTGGCGCCCGTGTCGCGAATCACTTGTTGCGGAATCACGGTGACGCTTTTCGGCGTTTCACGCAGCGGTGCCGTGTATTTCTTGGAGGCCGAAGTATCAGTCTTGTAGGAGGTCTCGTCCTGGGCTTCGCTGGTGATATCGGTAGCGCCCAGGGAAATCACGTTGCTCGGTGCTTTTTCGTCGGTCTTTTCAGCCGCGAAAGCCATGTGGCCCGCAGAGCTGGCAGTGATCGCCACGCCAATTGCAGACGCGAGCAAACGCGGTGAACTGACCGGTAATTGTGGTTGTTGGCGTGACATGAGAATTCCCCTCCCCAAGGATTTGAGGCGACGGAATATAGGGTAAACACGTATCTGTATCAATTGCGAAACGTTACCATTCGCGACAAATTTATATTCTTAACAATTTACCCTTACGGTTTTTGGTATCTCGTACGTCATGGGGTTTTACAGAGTCAATAAGAATCAATACCATTGCCGCCTCTTTGTCTTCAGGTGTCTTCCCCATGCTGCTGCATATTCCCGGCGTGTTCGCGAAAGATGAAGTACAGCGCATAAGCGAAGCTCTGGAACAAGCGGATTGGGCTGACGGCAAGATCACCGCCGGCTACCAGTCGGCTAAAGCCAAGCACAATCTGCAACTGCCCGAAGGTCACCCGCTGGCCAAGGAAGTCGGCGCGGCGATGCTTGAACGGCTGTGGAAAAATCCGCTGTTTATGTCTGCCGCGTTACCGCACAAGGTCTTCCCTCCGTTACTAAACTGCTACACGGCCGGCGGCAGTTTCGATTTTCATATCGACAACGCCGTGCGCCAGCCCAAGGGCAGCATCGAGCGGGTGCGCACCGATCTGTCGGCCACCCTGTTCTTCAGCGAGCCGGACGACTACGACGGCGGTGAACTGGAAATCCAGGACACTTTCGGCACTCAGCGGGTAAAGTTGCCCGCCGGTGACATGGTCTTGTACCCCGGCACCAGCCTGCACAAGGTCAATGCCGTAACGCGCGGCACCCGATACGCCTCATTTTTCTGGACCCAAAGCCTGGTTCGCGAAGACAGCCAGCGCGCCTTGCTGTTCGAGATGGACGGAGCGATCCAGCAGCTGACCCAGGACATGCCCGACCACCCTTCGCTGATTCGCCTCACCGGCACCTATCACAACCTGTTGCGTCGCTGGGTTGAGGTGTAAGTGTCGAACTTTCGTTTACGCCGTGAGGAAGTCCTCGACGGTGATCGGCTCAAAGCGATGCTCGACGAAAGCCCGGCACGGGCGGCTCAGGCGATTCTGATCGCCGCCCGCGAAGGCGTGCTCGATGCTCAGGCACTGTTGGGGCAGATTCTGCTGGACGGGCAGGGCATCGAACGGGATCAACCGCTGGCCGTGCGCTGGTTCGAGATTGCCGCTCAGCGTGGACATTTGATGGCGCGCAACATGCTCGGTCGTTGTCATGAACATGGCTGGGGTTGCGTCACCGATGCCTCGGTAGCCGCAAGGCATTATCGTCAGGCTGCTGAAGCGGGACTGGATTGGGCGATGTACAACTACGCCAATCTGCTGGCCACTGCTCGTGGAGTGATCGAGGATCACGGGCAAGCCCAGGCTCTGTATCGCCGCGCCGCCGAGCTCGGTCACGCCAAATCGATGAACCTGTTGGGGCGGTATCTGGAAGAAGGTACGGGCTGTTCGGTCGACTCCGTAGCCGCGCACGACTGGTATCGCCGTTCCGCTGAAGCCGGGGATTTTCGTGGCCAGTTCAGTTACGCCAGTATCCTGATTGACCAGACAAGGATCGAGGAGTGTCTGGCATGGTATCGCCGCGCGATGCTTGGCGGAAATCTTGCGTTTCTGAAGGTTGCGACTCAGACATTGATGAGTGCGACAGACCCTCGTGTTCAAGCGTTGGCCAGGGAATATCAACAACGGTCGCAGTTATTAAGCAACTCTTTAAATGTTCCTGCACCGTCTCAGCTTGAGTGGGAATACTATTAAGTCGGTTCTTTACAACTTGCAGTGTGGGTTCGCTATTTTTATTAAGTGAATACATTTGGATGCAAGTTGGTGATTTGAGGTTTTTGTTTTTTCGAATAGTCTTTGTTCGAGACCTAAGGGTGTTCCTGGTCTTCATTCTTTTTAAATTTTTATTTTTTGACTAATTAATGGAGTAGTTATGTCTAATGATTTTTTGTGGGGCGAAGCGTTAGAGCACGCAACGCCAGAAGAAGTAGTTCAGTTTGCCATTGAAGCACCAAAGTTGTTTGCTGACGGTTCCGTCGGAGCACTTGACGGATCCACCCGTGACTCGGGGTTATTGCTGACTAAAAAACAAATAATTGATCTGCGTAAATATGAAGCAGCCGGTCTGGCATTGCCTTATACCCTGGATGATGTCAGGAACTATCTGCGCTTTGGTGCCGGTCAGGACGGTGGCCCTGGGCTGAATCCTGAAGATTTTCTGAGCACTTTCCTGAATACCCGAAATCATGCCAGACGCTGGTCGCCACTGCGTGAGCGGATTATGTTGACTGGGCGTGGTCTCAAGGATTTTGCCGACAGCATGTTGATCTATGGCGCGTCGATGAAAGAGGTCTACAACGAAGTAAAAGCCTCCGGGCTTTTGGCGAAGCACAACATCAAGACGCTGGAACAGTTAAAGCAACTTGAGCTTGAACTGGGTGACAAATTTCCAGGTATTGAACTGGAAGATGACACCATCAGTACGCTTGATTATTACCTGAAGCGTATCTTTGAAAAAATCGAATCCAATCTACAAACGGTGGGAGGTATCAAGAAAGATCTTGATGTGTTTGGCTATGATCTGCGCGAACACATCTTGCCAGGTATAAAGCTGAGAGTCGGTCTGATTGAAAGTAGTTCTTTGCCCGAAGACATTAAACAGCTGAAAGCGGTGATCGATGAGCGTGGAAACGAAATCGATATCAAAAACACTGAGTACAAAGCCGCTGTTCAAGAAGCCCTGAAAGCCGCTGCCGGAATGAATATTGTCGGGCTGGCAATGGCTATTTATGTGGGGGTTGAAGCGGAAAATATCCGCGCCCGGCGCAACGAACTATACGCCCAACAAGAAAAGGACATTCAGGCGCTTGCCAGCAAGAACCAGACCCTGGGATCTCTGGCGCGGGTCAAGCTTGATCTGCAAAGCCTGATGGTTGTAGCGATCGACGCCGATGTAGCCACGCAGAACCTGATGCATGTCTGGAGCGTTCTGCATCTGTGTATCAAGAACTCTACGGGCGCGGTAGGCCGTATCAATGACGCACTGAGTCTCAGGATTTTCATGACTGAATTTGAAGAAGTGGTGGGTCCATGGGAGCAGATCAAATCGGATTCGGACAAGCTGATTGAGGTTTTCAAAGAGGCGGACGAAGAATACGAGCGCAATTACGGCAAAACATCGCGTGCGATGGCATCCACCGCATCGCTTCAAGACACTTACCCGGCACTCGACCTGAATTCGTTGAGGGTCAGCCAATTACAAATGAGAGAGCACCGCACACAAGCGCAAGTATGGTGGGAAAAGCTGAATTACCTGCCCGATCTGATTGATCGCTTCAATCGGCTCGTCCAAGGCGTCGGTCAAGGTGCCAAGGAGTTGCAAACTGCGGCGCTTGAGAGCAGTAATGAGCTAGAAGTCAATCTGCGACGTCTGGACAGGCTCGAGAAGGAACTGGCGGGCGAGAGTGATGAGCAAGTGATCGAAGAGATCAAGGGAGAGCGTCAACAGTTGTTGAACCTTGTTGGAGAAGCAATTGGCCCGCAAGGCTCTCGGCTTCGCAAATCACTGAAGGAAATTAGTGGTGCGTTCGACATGCGTTTGACGCTGGGCTACATCACTGACTTTGAGCGCGACGAAGAGCACGCCAAAGCGGAACTCGTTGTACTCAAGGAAAAAATCGTTGCCCTCAAGGAAGAGCGCAAGTCTGTTATCGACGCTATCGAGATTCTGGAAAAGAAAGGCATTGAGGAGCTTGGCAAGAACATCGCGCTGACTATCGATAAGGTAATGGCGCTGGGCCTGACACCACCGCAAGTCGCGGTGGTGTTGTTCGCTATCGATCAGCTCAAGAAGACCATCGGGGATATCGGGGAAGGTATTCGTTTTCTGGATATGGTTCGAGAAAGTGACAAGCGGCAAGAAAAAATCGCGACGCTTGACAAGGAAATTGGTCTTCAAGACGGTGCCGTCAGTGCATCGGCCGGCAAAATCAAATACCTGCAGGCCATTCACTCGATTGAAGAACAACGCAAAATCTACGTAGCGAGTTACAGTCCGGTGATTAGCGCTTTTGAACGGTACCTGAGCGCTACCGACAAGGACTCCTTTAACGATGACGACCTTCGCAGCGCTGCATTCAAAGCACAAGCGAAATTGTTCATTGCATTCCTTAATCCTGTTTCAGTCCCTAACCGTTAAGTTGGGCTGAACATTCCATTGAGCCGCGTTAATCGAGGTGCCATGCCACTCACCGGTTAACACGGTTAGCCTAACGATACCTATCGGTGGCTATTGATGGTTTGCCATGATGAGGGAATACAAATGCTTGATTATTTACTCGCAGAAAAGAACTTCGTTTCACTGAAACAGTACGTTGACCTGTTAAATGCTCTACCGGATGTTTTGGCGAAAATAGAAAATTTTTCCGATGCCTTCAAGCGCTCGGGACATTCCATGTTACAGCCACCCAATGCCCAGGCGTTGATACAGGCGGCCAGAGCTAACGCGGCCAACTGGCAGCTGATCATTTGCACGATACCTCAGTTGGGCGAACTCACGGCTCGGGTTGTCATGGATATCGACAGTTTCAGTCATGAGTTTCGTCAGATGGCCGAGGACCGTGCAAAGCGCAAATTACCACTCTCGGCCATTGATCCTGGACAGTTCAGCGTCGTCAAGTCCCCTGGATGGGGAGGAGCGCCTCGCGCCAATCTGGTAGATGTCATTCGGGAGCTTGCGTTACGCCTTGAGCGCTGTCGGCAGATCGCGGCTCAGTTCAAATTGACGGTACGCAGCGTCGGTGAAACGAATCATGGCATTTTTGTTCGATTCATTGAGTCACTTAGTCTGCCGATATGCGCATGCCACGGCGTGAACACAAAGATAGAAGTCTATTACGGACTGGGCCGGATCGGCCTTCCAAACATGCAGTACGACCCGAATGAGCACTATTCCGAGCAACAACGGCTGGAGATAGCAAGGGATCATTTGGAGCGATTGATCGGTCTTTATCGCTGCACGGGGGGGGCGGTAAACAATCTGAGCGACTTCTGTTATCGACTGACGTATATCCTGGATGAAGCCGAGAGGGAGCTTGTAACCAGTCATCCTGCGCAAACGGTGTCACGTGCCAAGTGCTCGTTGAGTCTGGTCGACCATTCGATCCAGGAAGTTAAGTCAATGTCTAAACAGCTGATTCAAATGTCGAAACGACAAAAGTAAAAAAAAGCCCATGACTCGTCATGGGCTTTTTGATTTCTGCGTTTAGCGCTTAGACGTAAAACGACTTCAACGGCGGGAAGCCATTGAACTCAACCGCGCTGTAGCTGGTGGTGTAAGCACCGGTCGACAGCCAGTACAAACGGTCACCAATCGCCAGGTTCAGCGGCAAACCGTACTTGTAGTTTTCGTACATGATGTCGGCGCTGTCGCAGGTCGGGCCGGCGATGACCACTTCTTCCACTTCGCCTTTTTTCTCGGTCCAGATCGGGAACTTGATGGCTTCGTCCATGGTTTCGATCAGGCCGGAGAACTTGCCCACATCCGTGTACACCCATCGTTCGACGGCGGTACGGGATTTCCGTGCAACCAACACCACTTCGCTGACCAGGATGCCGGCGTTGGCGATCAGCGAACGGCCTGGCTCCAGAATGATTTCCGGCAGCTCATCGCCAAAGTCTTCTTTGAGGAAACGGATGATTTCTTCAGCGTAGGTTTCCAGACTGTTGGTGCGGGTGATGTAGTTGGCCGGGAAGCCACCGCCCATGTTGATCAGCTTCAGGTGGATGCCGTCTTCTTCTTTCAGGCGCTCGAAGATCACTTTGACCTTGGCTATCGCTGCGTCCCAGACGCTGATGTCGCGCTGTTGCGAGCCGACGTGGAACGAGATGCCGTAAGGCACCAGGCCCAGGTCGCGGGCGAGGATCAGCAGGTCCATGGCCATGTCGGTCTGGCAGCCGAATTTGCGCGACAAAGGCCAGTCAGCGGTGGTCGAGCCTTCGGTGAGGATGCGCACGTAGACTTTCGAACCCGGTGCAGCCTTGGCGATGTTGCGCAGGTCGGCTTCCGAGTCGGTGGCATACAGACGCACGCCCTTCTCGTAGAAGTAGCGAATGTCCTTGGATTTCTTGATGGTGTTGCCGTAGCTGATGCGATCCGGGCCGACGCCCTGATTCATCACTTTATCGAGCTCGTAGATCGAGGCGATGTCGAAGTTCGAGCCTTTCTCTTTGAGCAGGTCGATGACTTCGACGGCCGGGTTGGCCTTGACCGCGTAGTAGACCTTGGCGAAATCGAAACCGGCGCGCAGGTCGTCGTAGGCCTGGCTGATCATCGCGGTATCGATCACCACGAACGGGGTTTCTTGTTTGTCGGCGAACGCCTTCATTTTCTGGAAGGTATCGCGCGCGAAATAGTCTTCGACG
The DNA here is from genome assembly GCF_054898005.1 of Pseudomonas sp. HLT2-19-2. Lineage (NCBI taxonomy): Bacteria > Pseudomonadati > Pseudomonadota > Gammaproteobacteria > Pseudomonadales > Pseudomonadaceae > Pseudomonas > Pseudomonas sp. HLT2-19-2. The sequence goes on from NZ_CM142712.1 coordinate 1,137,636, forward strand.
TTGATCGACATGCTGGGAACTCCTACTGGCAAACTGAAATTAACAATGGGTGCAAATGAACGTCCTCCGTATCCCCACTTTGGTTCGCCTACTTCCCAAGGCATGTCGCCGAAAGCAAAAAGGCCACGGGAGGCGGTGCTTCCCTTGGCCTTGCTGTCTCGTCGTCAGTACTTGAGCCGGATGGATCGTTTCCAGCATGGACGTTCGGCGCGAACTTTAGGGCGTGAGGGGCTTGAGATCAACAAAAAATGTCGCGTTTTTGCACGCATCCGTCGTGCGGTCCCGGACGGTTACTGATGTAACCGACCTGCATGACAGTGTGATGTTCCCTTACATGCTCATTCCCACGCTCTGCGGGGGGAACGAGCAGTGAAAGGATCAGGCCAACGCAGCTTCCGCTGGCGAAACAATGCTGGTCTTGCCGCCACGGGACTTACCGGAGCTCAAATACTCGGCAATCGATTCCTGAGTCACTTCACCCAGGAACACCCGCTCCGCATCCATCACCGGCAGCCACGAGCGGTTGAACTCGTACATGCGCGACAGCAGGATGCGCAAATGCTCATCAAACGCCGCCGTTGCGTTGAATTCACGCAGGTATTGTGCGCAGGCGCCGGTCTGACGGTGCAGGTCGCGACGTCGTACATAACCCAACGCCTTGTTCTCACCGTCAGTGACCACCACATAACGACGGTCCAGTTCGTCCATCAACTCCAGGGCTTCGGCCACGGGCGTTTCCGGGCTTACCGACGGTGCGTTGTCCGCTGCATCTTCGGCTTTCACCAGCAACAGACGCTTGAGGGTGCTGTCCTGGCCGACGAAGTTGCTGACAAAGTCATCCGCCGGGTGCGCCAGCAGCGTGTCCGGGTGATCGATCTGCAACAGTTTGCCAGCGCGGAAGATCGCAATCTTGTCGCCCAGCTTGATCGCTTCGTCGATGTCGTGGCTGACCATGATCACGGTCTTGTTAAGCGCCCGCTGCATCTCGAAAAACTCGTTCTGGATCATCTCGCGGTTGATCGGGTCGACCGCGCCGAACGGTTCGTCCATCAACAACAGCGGTGCATCCGCCGCCAGCGCACGAATCACACCGATCCGCTGCTGTTGGCCACCGGACAATTCACGCGGGTAGCGAGTCAGGTATTGCTTGGGCTCAAGCTTGATCATGCTCATCAACTCGCGGGCGCGGTCGTGGCATTTCTGTTTGTCCCAGCCCAGCAGGCGCGGAACGATGGTGATGTTTTCCTCGATGGTCATGTTCGGAAACAGGCCAATCTGCTGGATCACATAACCGATGTTGCGGCGCAGGGTCACGGCGTCGAGGTCGGTGGTGTCTTCGCCATTGATCAGGATTTTGCCGGAGGTCGGTTTGATCAGACGGTTGATCATTTTCAGTGTGGTGCTTTTGCCGCAGCCCGAGGGTCCGAGGAACACACAGATCTCGCCTTCATTGACGGTCAGGCTTACCGAGTCCACGGCTTTCACATCTTTGCCGTTGCTTTGGAAGGTCTTACTGAGGTTTTGAAGTTCGATCATTTGAGCAATCCTTTTGGAGTCAGCGTGCGTTGCAGCCATTGCAGAAGCAGGTCGGCGAAGATGGCCAGGAGACTGACCAGCACGGCGCCGACGATCAGCATCGACATGTCGCTGCGGCTGATAGAAGCGAGAATGAGTACACCGAGGCCACCGGCGCCGATGGTCGCGGCGATGGTCATGACACCAATGTTCATGACCACGGCGGTGCGCACGCCGGCGAGGATCACGGGCACGGCGATCGGCAACTCGACCATGCGCAGGCGCTGGCCGAAGGTCATGCCGATGCCGCGCGCGGCTTCGCGAATGCCGGGTTCGACGCCGGTCAGGGCGAGGTAGGTGTTACGCATGATTGGCAGCAGCGAGTACAGAAACACCGCGGTAATCGCCGGCATCGGCCCCAAGCCCTGGCCGAACTTGGAGTAGAACGGCAGCAACAGGCCGAACAGCGCAATCGACGGCACGGTCAGCAGCACCGTGGCGCTGGCTTGCAACGGGCCGGCGAGTGTAGGGAAGCGTGTCATCAGGATGCCCAGCGGCACGCCGACCAGAATCGCCAGGGTCACGGCAATACCGACGAGGGTGATGTGCTGCCCGGTCAGTTGCAGGACCAGCGGCCAGTCGAGATGGGAAAAGGCGTTCAGAAATTCCATGTCTTTTCCTCCTCAGTTGATAGGGTGCTGGCGCAGGAAATCGGCGGCAACGGATGAAGGGCTTTCGTGATCGACGTCGACCCGCGCATTGAGCTGGCGCATGGTGGCGTCGTCGAACAGTTCAGCCAGCGGCTTGAGTTCTTCGGCGAGTTTCGGATGAGCATCGAGATACACCTGACGCACCACCGGTGCTGCGGTGTAGTCCGGGAAGTAATGCTTGTCGTCTTCGAGCAGTTTCAACTTGAAGGCGTTCAAACGACCGTCAGTGGTGTAGACCAGACCGGCAAACACCTGACCGTTGCGCAGGGCGGTATAGACCAGCCCTGCATCCATCTGGCGGATGTTTTTGCGGGTCAGGTTCATGCCGTAGAGGTCCACCATGCCGTCCAGTCCGTCGGAACGGTTGGCGAACTCGGTGTCCAGCGCCACCAAATGATGGGTCTTCGCCTCAGCCTGCATTACCGTGTTCAGCTCGCTGATGGTGTTGATCTGCGGGTAGGCTTTTGCGGTTTTTTCCGGCAGGGCCAGGGCATAGGTGTTGCTGAACTTCGACGGGGTGAGCCAGATCAGGCCTTTTTTTGCGTCGAGTTCTTTGACCTTGGCGTAGGACTGAGCGCTGTCGAGCTTTTCAGTGACATGGTTGTAAGCCACCAGCGACACGCCGGTGTATTCCCACATCAGGTCCAGCTGACCACTTTCGTGGGCGCTGCGAGCGAGGTTGCTGCCCAGACCGCCGGTCACTTGTGTGTCGTACCCCTTGGTGCGCAAGTATTGGGAGGTGATTTCGGCCAGCAGGGTTTGTTCGGTGAACACCCTGGCGCCAATGCGGATCACGGGTTTTTCAGCGGCTTGGGCAAATCCTGCGAACAGCAGGACGCAGCCCAATAATAAGGTCAGTCTTTTCATAAATATTCCTTTGCCGAGGCTTAAGACGGGCGAAGGCCGCGTTCGAGCCAGAGGCGGCTGGCGAGTGTCACCAGGCCGTCAAGCAGCAAGGCCAGCAGGGCGGTGCAGGCCGCGCCGAGCAGCAGTTGCGGCTGATTGTTCAAGGCGATGCCTGGGAAAATCAGGCTGCCCAGACTATTGGCGCCGATCAGGAAAGCCAGCGGTGCAGTCCCGACGTTGATCGCCAAGGCCACGCGCACGCCACCGATGATGATCGGCACAGCGTTCGGCAGTTCGACCCGCCACAACACTTGAGTCGGCGTCATGCCGATGCCGACGGCCGCTTCCTTGAGCGATCCCTGAACGTTTTTCAGGCCTTCATAGGTGTTGCGCACAATCGGCAACAGCGAGGCGAGGAACAGAGCGAAAATCGCGGGGCCGCTGCCGATGCCGAGGATTCCCAGGGCGATGGCCAGTACGGCAAGAGGTGGCACAGTGTTGCCGATGTTGAAGATCTGCATGAAGCGTTCAGCGCGGCCCACCATGGTCGGGCGGCTGAGAAAGATACCGGCGGGTATGCCCACAACGAGGGCGGCCAGCATGGAGACAAGGACGAGATTCAAGTGGGCTTGCAGGTAAAACAACAAATCGTCGCGGTAATGTTCGATCGTGTTGGTGCCAATCCAGTGGACCAGCAGGGCCAGAAGGGCGACGACAACCGCACCTCCTATCAGCCCTTTGCCATAGCGAATAGCCACAGACAGACTCCTTTTTCTTTGTCGGCGAACGCAGTCCCGAGTGGCATGCCATTCCTGGCTGCCGGGAAAAACAACGTTCGCGAGAAGCAGCTCTATCAGTGCCGGTAAAACAGCATGAAATCGAGCCATAAGCGCAGCCTCGTCAGGCTAATTTGCAGATTTTTCCAACCCTGCTACGAGTGCTGTAACAGGGGAGTGGACGCCTCCACCTTTTAAAAGGTTCCATAATTAGCAGCATTTAGCCACCCTTGATGTCCCTTCGGGCCTTTCAATTGCCGCTGGCGACAGGGCGAGCGGTGGTCCGTGGCGCTCGGTTTGCGCTATACTCGCCGCCCTTTTTTGAATCACCTGCCAGGCGATTTCCCATGACCAAACAGGCCGCCGAAGTCGCGAAGCGCCGCACTTTCGCCATTATTTCCCACCCCGATGCCGGTAAAACCACCATCACCGAGAAGCTCTTGCTGATGGGCAAGGCGATTGCGATTGCTGGCACGGTGAAATCCCGTAAATCCGACCGCCATGCCACCTCCGACTGGATGGAAATGGAGAAACAACGGGGTATTTCCATTACCACGTCGGTCATGCAGTTCCCGTATCGCGATCACATGATCAACCTGCTCGACACCCCGGGCCACGAAGACTTCTCCGAAGATACGTACCGCACCCTGACGGCGGTGGACTCGGCATTGATGGTCCTCGACGGCGGTAAGGGTGTAGAGCCACGGACCATCGCGCTGATGGACGTCTGCCGTCTGCGTGACACGCCGATTGTCAGCTTCATCAACAAGCTTGACCGCGACATCCGCGACCCGATCGAACTGCTCGACGAAATCGAAGCGGTCCTGAAGATCAAGGCTGCGCCGATCACCTGGCCGATCGGTTGCTACCGCGACTTCAAGGGCGTTTACCACCTCGCCGACGACTACATCATCGTTTACACCGCTGGTCACGGCCATGAGCGCACCGATGTGAAAATCATCGAAAAGCTCGACTCCGATGAAGCCCGCGCGCACTTGGGCGACGAGTACGATCGCTTCGTCGATCAGCTGGAGCTGGTGCAGGGCGCCTGTCACGAATTCAATCAACAGGAATTCCTCGACGGCCAACTGACGCCTGTGTTCTTCGGTACTGCACTGGGCAACTTTGGTGTCGATCACGTGCTCGACGCCGTGGTCAACTGGGCGCCGAAGCCGCTGGCCCGTGTCGCAAACGAACGCACCGTGGAACCGGGTGAAGAGAAATTCGCCGGCTTCGTGTTCAAGATCCAGGCGAACATGGACCCCAAACACCGCGACCGTATCGCCTTCATGCGTATCTGCTCCGGTAAATACGAAAAAGGCATGAAGATGCGCCACGTGCGTACCGGCAAGGACGTACGGATCGGCGATGCGCTGACGTTCTTCTCCTCCGAGCGTGAGCAATTGGAAGAAGCGTTTGCCGGCGACATCATCGGCCTGCACAACCACGGCACTATCCAGATCGGCGACACCTTCACCGAAGGCGAAGTCCTGGGCTTCACCGGTATCCCGCACTTCGCCCCGGAACTGTTCCGTCGCGTGCGTCTGCGTGATCCGCTGAAATCCAAGCAACTGCGTCAGGGCTTGCAGCAACTGGCGGAAGAAGGCGCCACTCAGGTGTTCTTCCCCGAGCGCAGCAACGACATCATCCTCGGCGCCGTTGGTGTGCTGCAGTTCGATGTGGTCGCCAGTCGCTTGAAAGAGGAATACAAGGTTGAGTGCTCCTACGAGCCGATCACCGTTTATTCCGCGCGCTGGATCGATTGCAGCGATAAGAAAAAGCTTGAAGAGTTCCAGATCAAGGCCGTGGAAAACCTCGCGATTGACGGCGGCGGTCACCTGACCTACCTGGCTCCGACGCGGGTGAACCTGGCACTGATGGAAGAACGCTGGCCGGATGTGCAATTCCGTGCGACGCGTGAGCATCATTAAGGGCTGAGCGGCTACACAGAAAAACCCCGTTGCGAAAGCTGCGGGGTTTTTTATTGTCTGAAGCCTGATCGTTCCCACGCTCTGCGTGGGAAAGCAGCCCGGGACGCTCCGCGTCCCAGAAGCGGACGCAGAGCGTCCATTGAGGCGCTACCACGCAGAGCGTGGGAGCGATCATTTCGGAACCATTCGACCTAACCCCTATTCAAAACCAATCTCCCGCCAAGTCCGCAGCTCACTATGTAGACAAAAATGTTCCCTGGTGAAAAATCATCTGCCATTGCTCGCCATGCTTGCGCCAGACAGAGCTACGCAAGCTGTTGGTTGTGGCGCGTTGATCGATAGCGACGTTTTGGCAGTGATAGGTCACCAGTGCGGTATTTTCTGACAGGGATTTGGTGGTGAATTCGCTGATCGTTCGTTGCGTGAATGGCTGTAGAGGCAATTGCTCGACCACTTCTGCCTTCGACCATATATTGCCGCTGGCGCCAAACTCGACGAAGTCGTCGGCGAGCAGGCGTGAGACATCTTCGGCATTACTCCGAACAGCCTGTGAAAGCAGGTGCTGCTCAAGTATCAACAGTGTTTTTGACAAATCCATGGCTGCGGCCTTTGTCTGAAAGTTCAGCGATACCTTAACTCAAGGCTCCGGAGCGCTGCTAACCCATGAGAATGGGATGTTGCGCAACGGTTTTTCCGTAGGTTTTTTCCCTTGGTCGGGTAGCTTGACTCTGGTTTTGCGTTGTTGGCATTTCTACTCGAGACAACTAAGTCGTAGCCGTCTACTGTTCGAAAGGCAGTTCGCAAATAGCTGCCTTTTTAAGGATCAATGGAATGACAAGTCGGCTGACTCACCTGATTCGATTAGATGGCTACTTCTGTCCAATGGCCTGGGTGCTGGCGGCGCTGCTTTTCATCAATCGCTTGAGCACCATGGTCAAACTGTTCATGGCGCTGTACCTGCGCCAGGAACTGGGGCTGGCGATTGAAACCGTTGGCTGGTTGTTATCCGGTTACGGGGCCGGCTTGCTGATAGGGTCAATGGTGGGTGGACTGCTGAGTGATCACTTCTCCACGGCCCGGCTCACGGCGGCGTTGTTTTTTGTCTCGGCATGGGTACTGCTCCTGTTGGGGCTGGTCACAGAAGTGCCTTTGCTGGCTGGATTGCTGCTGTTAAGCGGTGCACTCGATGGTGCGATTCGAACGCTTCATCAGCGGTTGATCATGGAATATTGCCAGGTTGCGCAGCGCGCTCGTGCACAGTCACTGAGTCGTGTTGCCAGAAACCTGGGTATGGCTGTCGCAGGGGTGGTCGGTGGGGTTTTGGCGCAGACTGATTTTCGCTGGGTGTTTTTTGCCAGTGCGGTCATGACACTGTTGGCGTTGCTCTGGTTTGTCCGGACGACATGGCATCGACCGGTTCTGATGCCGGATGAGGTGTCTGATAGTGCTTCAGGCTCATGCGTGCCGTATCGAGATAAACCATTCCTTTGGCTGCTGGCGGCTGCTGTCTTGCTCGGCCTTGCCTTTGACACGGTCTACAGCATGCTGGGCAACTATTTGCTCGATTATTATCAGTTGGATACTGAAATCATCGGATGGCAATTTGCACTCAATGCAGTGCTGGTGGTGTTGCTGCAAATTCCTCTGTCTCATTGGAGCGAGCGCTGGGGGGCACGCCGGCAGCTGGTGGCAGGCAGTGTGTTGTTGGCTTGCGGGCTCGGAATGCTGCCTTTCGGTACCGGGCTGTTGTATGTCTGCCTGTCAACAGTGGTTTGGACGTTTGGCGAAGCTCTATTCATGCCGCCACTGAACGTGCTGGTTATGCGGCATGCGCAAGCAGGAAAAAGTGGGCACTACTTTGGCCTTTTTTTCATGTGCTGGAGTGCGAGTGCGCTGCTTTCGCCCGTGCTTGGAGGCCAGCTGTATGGTCATTTCGGTGGGCATAGCGTCTGGCTGGCAAGCGCGGTTCTGGCGATGCTTTCCATACCGCTGATTTATCAAGCGACTCGCTTGTCGGAGCATCAAAAGGTTCTTCCCTCAGCGCGCGGTGAGCCCGCTTCACTTCGCTGATCCGGCTATAGGCATTATTCAAAACCAATCTCCCGGCCAATGGCATTCCGTCCATTCGTTAGCGTCCTATCTGGAGAACCGCGCTGATCGGAACTAAATTTCATTCAGCGCCAGACAGTCACCCACGCTTCACTTATGAAGGATGGAATCGGCTATGAGCATTTTTCAACGCATTGTGATGTTGCTTAAGGTTTTGGTGATGCTGTCCGTTGGTTTGTCGGCGGGGGCGTGGGCGGAGTGCCCGGACCACGGTGAGCAGGCCTCGAGCGGACAGGTGGGGAGCAGCAATCTGATGATCGCCAAATCCGAATCGGAACCCGGTGACCAGGGTCAGGGGGGTAGCGCGGACGATGACGACTCGACCACCGACGAACCGGACACCGACGAGGATGAAGGGGCTTAAATGCCAGACAAAAGAAAACCCCTTCTGCCGGACTGATGCGCAATCCAAATGTAGGGTTTTTTTCAACTCATCAGAAGTGCGCCCCGGTGATCGGGGCGCGTTTTTTATGCCGCGCCGTCGAGGAATTGCTCGGCGTAGTGGCAAGCCACCTGGCGGCTGTCGAGCAGGCGCAAAGCCGGCTCTTCAGTGCTGCAGCGCTCGGTCGCGTACGGGCAGCGCTTGTGGAACGCGCAGCCGGATGGCGGGTTCAGCGGGTTGGGCAACTCGCCGACGATCTTGATTTTCGGCTTGTTCGGGTCCGGGTGAATGGTCGGGGTGGCCGACAGCAACGCCTGGGTGTACGGGTGCAGAGGACGTTCGTAGATATCGTTCTTCGGTCCCATTTCCACCGGGCGACCGAGGTACATCACCATCACGTCATCGGCGACGTGTTGCACCACCGCCAGGTTATGGGAGATGAACACGTAAGCGGTGTTGAACTCTTGCTGCAAGTCCATGAACAGGTTCAGCACCTGTGCCTGAATGGACACGTCCAGCGCCGAAGTCGGTTCATCCGCGACCAGCACTTTAGGCTGCAACATCATCGCGCGGGCCAAGGCGATCCGCTGGCGCTGACCGCCGGAGAACATGTGCGGATAACGCTGGTAGTGCTCGGGACGCAAGCCCACCTGCTTCATCATCGCCTGAACTTTCTCGCGACGTTCGGAAGCCGACAGGTTGGTGTTGATCAGCAGCGGCTCGCCGAGCTGATCACCGACTTTTTGCCGTGGGTTCAACGACGCGTAAGGGCTCTGGAACACCATCTGCACGTCTTTGCGCAGTTGCTTGCGTTCAGCCTTGTTCGCGCCGGTGACTTCCTGCCCGGCGATTTTCAAGGAACCGGAGGACGGCTCTTCGATCAGCGTCAGGGCACGGGCCAGGGTGGATTTACCGCAGCCTGATTCGCCGACGACAGCGAGGGTCTTGCCGGCTTCCAGTTCGAACGACACACCGTTCAAGGCGCGCACGGTCGCATGGCCCTTGAACAGGCCACGGGACACTTCGTAGTGACGGGTCAGGTCGCGGGCGGTAAGTACGACGGCCATTACGCCACCTCCTGATTCAGCGGGTAGAAGCAGCGGGCGAGGCTGTTGCTTTTCGGGTCAAGGGTTGGACGTTGCTGACGGCAGGAATTCTGCACATACGGGCAACGCGGCGACAGCAGGCAACCCTGCGGACGGTCATAACGACCGGGAACGATGCCCGGCAGCGTGGCCAGGCGCGTGGCGCCCAGGCTGTGTTCCGGAATCGCCTTGAGCAGCGCTTCGCTGTACGGGTGCGCCGGAATGTCGAACAGCTGAGGGACCTGACCCACTTCCACCGCTTGGCCGGCGTACATTACGCACACACGCTGAGCGGTTTCGGCCACGACCGCGAGGTCGTGAGTGATCAGCACCAGGCCCATGTTCTGCTCTTTCTGCAGCGCCAACAGCAGGTCCATGATTTGCGCCTGAATCGTGACGTCCAGTGCGGTGGTCGGTTCGTCGGCGATCAGCAGTTTCGGTTCGCCGGCAATCGCCATGGCGATCGCAACACGCTGGCTCATGCCACCAGACAGTTGATGCGGGTAGGCGTCCATACGGCTGGCGGCGCCCGGGATTTCTACTTTTTCCAGCAGTTCGATGGCGCGTGCGCGGGCTTGCTTGCCAGACATTTTCAGGTGCAGGCGCAGCACTTCTTCGATCTGGAACCCGACGGTGTAGCTCGGGTTCAGCGCGGTCATCGGGTCCTGGAAGACCATGGCCAGGTCTTTGCCGACGATTTTGCGACGCTGACGGTTGCTGAGCTTGAGCATGTCCTTGCCGTCGAAATTCAGCGCGTCGGCGGTGACGATCCCCGGATGTTCGATCAGGCCCATCAGCGCCATCATGGTCACGGACTTGCCGGAACCCGATTCGCCAACGATGGCCAGAACTTCGCCCTTGTCCACGGTAATGTCGAGACCGTCGACCACCGGAACGGCGTTCTTGTCGCCGAAGCGAACGTTGAGATTCTTGATTTCTAACAGTGACATTTGAATCTCCTCAGGCGGCGTTCTTGAGTTTCGGGTCCAGCGCATCGCGCAGGCCGTCGCCCATCAAGTTGATTGCCAGCACGCTGAGCAAAATGGTCAAACCAGGCAGACTGACGACCCACCAGGCGCGTTCGATGTAGTCGCGAGCCGAAGCCAGCATGGTGCCCCACTCAGGGGTTGGCGGTTGCACGCCAAGGCCGAGGAAGCCCAGTGCCGCGGCATCGAGAATCGCCGAGGAGAAACTCAAGGTGGCCTGAACGATCAGCGGCGCCATGCAGTTAGGCAGCACGGTGATGAACATCAGGCGTGGCAGCGTGGCGCCGGCCAGGCGCGCAGCGGTCACGTAGTCGCGGTTCAGCTCGCCCATCACCGCCGCGCGGGTCAGACGAACATAGGACGGCAGGGACACCACGGCGATGGCAATAATGGTGTTGATCAGGCCAGGGCCGAGGATGGCGACAATCGCCACCGCCAGCAGCAGGGACGGCAGGGCCAGCATGATGTCCATCAGACGCATGATGGTCGGGCCCAGCAGGCGCGGGTAGAACCCGGCGAACAGACCCAACAGGATGCCCGGAATCAGCGACATCACCACCGACGACAAGCCGATCAGCAGGGACAGGCGCGAACCGTGGATCAGACGCGACAGCAGGTCGCGACCCAGTTCATCGGTGCCGAGCAGGAACTGGAGTTGCCCACCTTCCAGCCAGGACGGCGGGGTCAGCAGGAAGTCGCGGTACTGCTCGCTCGGGTTATGCGGTGCCACCCAAGGGGCGAACAGTGCGCAGAAAATCACCAGCAGCATGAACATCAGGCCGGCGACGGCGCCTTTGTTCTTGGAAAACGCTTGCCAGAATTCTTTGTAGGGGGACGGGTACAGCAGGCTTTGATCGACTGCTACCGATGGAATTGAAGTGGTCATGGTCATGATGATCTCAGCGCTGATGACGAATGCGTGGGTTGGCAAAGCCGTAGAGGATGTCCACCACGAAGTTGACCAGAATCACCAGGCAGGCGATTAGCAGGATGCCGTTCTGCACCACGGGATAATCCCGTGCGCCAATGGCTTCGATCAGCCATTTGCCGATGCCGGGCCAGGAGAAGATGGTTTCGGTCAGGACCGCACCGGCCAGCAATGTGCCGACTTGCAGGCCGACCACGGTCAGTACCGGAATCAGCGCGTTGCGCAGGCCGTGAACGAACACCACGCGCGACGGCGACAGGCCTTTGGCGCGGGCAGTACGGATGTAATCTTCACGTAGCACTTCGAGCATCGAAGAGCGGGTCATCCGCGCAATTACCGCCAGCGGGATGGTGCCGAGCACGATGGCCGGCAGGATCAGGTGGTGCAGCGCATCGAAGAACGCACCGACGTCATCGGCCAGCAGCGTGTCGATGAGCATGAAGCCGGTCCGCGGCTCGATGTCATAGAGCAGGTCGATCCGCCCGGACACCGGGGTCCAGCCCAGCGATACCGAGAAGAACATGATCAGGATCAGGCCCCACCAGAAGATCGGCATCGAATATCCCGCCAGGGAGATGCCCATCACTCCGTGGTCGAACAGGGATCCTCGCTTGAGTGCCGCGATCACCCCGGCCAGAAGGCCCAGGATGCCGGCGAACAACAGGGCGGCCATGGACAGTTCCAGGGTCGCGGGGAATAGAGAAGTGAATTCGGTCCAGACGCTTTCACGGGTACGCAGGGATTCGCCGAGATCGCCGTGGGCCAGTTTGCCAACGTAATCCAGGTATTGGGCATACAGGGGTTTGTTCAGCCCCAGGCGTTCCATTGCCTGAGCATGCATTTCGGGGTCGACGCGACGTTCGCCCATCATCACTTCCACGGGGTCGCCTGGAATCATGCGGATCAACGCGAAAGTCAGCAAGGTGATGCCGAAGAATGTGGGGATCAATAACCCCAATCGGCGGGCAATAAAACTAAACATCTTGTGGTGTACCTCATCAGCCGGTTAGGCGTGCCCGGCATTCCTGGGTCAGAAATGCCGGTAGTTTCTTATCTACTTCACCTGGGTGGTGGCGAAGTTATTAGTGGTGAGCGGGCTAATGTGATAGCCCTCTACGTTGTTGCGCATTGCGGTGAACATACGGGTGTGCGCCATGCTGATCCATGGCTGGTCCTGATTGAAAACTTCCTGGGCTTGCTCATAGAGCGCTGCGCGTTCCGCCGGGTTCACTTTAGCCCGGGCTTCATCGATCAGCGCCTGGAACTTCTCATTGCACCAACGCGCGTAGTTTTCGCCGTTTTTGGCGGCTTCGCAACTGAGCATAGGCGTCAGGAAGTTATCCGGATCGCCGTTATCGCCCGCCCATCCGGCAGACACCATGTCGTGCTCGCCGTTTTTCGCGCGTTTGAGCATTTCGCCCCATTCCATCACGCGAATATCGACATTGATCCCGACCTTCGCCAGGTCGGCCTGCATCATCTGCGCGCCGAGCATCGGGTTCGGGTTGGTTGTACCGCCACCGTTACGGGTAAACAAGGTGAACGTGGTGCCTTCCGGTACGCCGGCTTCCTTGAGCAAGGCGCGAGCCTTGTCCAGATCACGTGGCGGATTCTTCAGGTTGTGGTTATAGCCCAGCAGGGTGTCCGGGTACGGATTAACCGCCACGGTCGCATTGCCTTTGCCGAACAGCGCGTTGACGTACGCGGCCTTGTCGAAGGCGATGTCGATGGCTTTACGTACGCGCACGTCGCTCATGTACTTGTGAGTGGTGTTCATGGCGATATACGAGACGGTCATCGCGTTCAGTTCATCGACACTCAGTTTGGCGTCTTTCTTGATGCTCGGGATGTCATCCGGTTTCGGATACAGCGCAATTTGGCACTCGTTGGCCTTGAGCTTTTGCAGGCGCACGTTGTTGTCGGTGGCGATGGCCAGGATCAGCGCGTCAGCCGGTGGCTTGCCACGGAAGTACTCCGGGTTGGCCTTGAAGCGGACCTGAGCGTCCTTGGCGTAACGCTGGAAGATGAACGGGCCAGTACCGACCGGTTTGTTGTTCAGGTCGCCGGTCTTGTCGGCCTTGAGCAGCTGGTCGGCATACTCGGCGGAGTAGATCGAGGAGAAGGCCATGGCGATGTCTGCCAGGAACGGCGCTTCGCGGCGGGTCAGCGTGAACGTGACCGTGTTGTCGTCGATCTTCTCGACACTTTTGAGCAGTTCTTTGAAGCCCATGCTTTCAAAGTACGGGAAGCCCACGCTCGACTTGTTGTGCCACGGGTGTTTCGGGTCCAGCTGACGCTGGAAGCTCCAGACCACGTCGTCGGCGTTCATGTCGCGTGTCGGCTTGAAGTATTCGGTGGTGTGAAACTTGACGCCTTTGCGCAGGTGGAACGTGTAGGTCAGACCGTCCTCGCTGATGTCCCAGGATTCGGCCAGTGCCGGAATCACTTCAGTGGTACCAGGCTTGAAGTCCGCCAGACGGTTGAAGATGGTTTCGGCCACTGCATCGGCGGTGACTGCAGTCGTGTACTGGACCATGTCGAAGCCTTCCGGGCTGGCTTCGGTGCAAACCACCAGGGGTTTGGCCGAGACGCCAACAACGACACTCAGCAACGCGGCAGCGATGGCCGCACGTAGGGGAAGCATTTTCATCAAAGAACCCTCTGCAATCGGTTGAAGATAAAAAACCGAACGGCCAACTCGTCATGAGTCAGCCGTCGGTTGGCGTTTTTACAGGATGTTGAACGGGATGGTGGTCACGAGACGGAACTCGTTGATGTTGCCATCAGACTGGTTTTCGCTGGCGCGGTGTGTGGTGTAGGTCGCACGAACAGTGGTGGCCTTGAGTGGACCGCTCTGCACGGCGTACGAAGTACCGATGCCGTATTCGTAATGGTGTTCGCCGTCCATGCTCTTAACGTCGTAGGCGGTGCCGTTGTAGTGAGTACCGTCGATGCCCCAGCCGCGAGCTTGGTAGATGTTGAATTTCAGGCCTGGCACGCCGTATTCGGCCATGTTCAGACCGTAGGCAATCTGGAAGGATTTCTCGTTCGGGCCGTTGAAGTCCGACAGCAGGGAGTTGGCGAGGTAGATGCCGTTGGTTTCGTGCAAGTAGTCGAAGTACTCGTTACCGCTCACTTCCTGATACGAGAAGGTCAGGCTGTGGGCTTGGTGAGTCAGGCCTAACGATAGGGAGTAGGTGTCGTTGTCGATCTCACCCATCAACTTTTTACCTTCGTCGACGGTTTTGTAGTAGTTCAGGCCGGTCGTCAGACTCAGTACCGAGCTGTCGCCCAATACGTGAGTGGCACCGAAGTAGTACTGGTTCCAGATGTCTTCGGCCTGGGTCGCCCAGAGACTGGTGGTCAGGCTGGCAAACGGCGTGTAGGTAAGACCTGCCGTACTGACGTGATCGCTTTCAATGATGCCGTCGGCGTATTCCGTGCGGAACTTACGCTGGCTCTGTTCACTACGCGGAGAGTTACGATCAAAGGTGGCCAGGTCGAAGGCCAGGTTTTCCAGTTCTTCGCTGTGGATGGACACACCCTCAAAGCTTGAAGGCAGAGGACGGTTACCGATGACGTCTACCTGCGGGCTGCTGAAGTTCTGACGACCGGCGGTCAACGTGGTGTTGGAGAAGCGGGCCTTGACGTTGGCAAGACCCAGTTTGCTCCACTGGCCAACGGCGTCGCCACCCTCTTTGGTCAGCGTACGGTTGTAGCCAGGCTTTGCACGATCACCCGGTGCACCACCGAAGCGAGAGGCGAGGTCTTCGCGATCACGATCCAGGGCGATGGCATTGTAGGCCGCCACTTCAGTGCTGAAACCGACAGTGCCTTGGGTAAAACCAGAGTTGTACTTGACGATGGTGCCCTGGACCCAGTTGATACGACGGTCTGTGTCGGTCAATACACCATTTTTGTTGTAGCTGAACTTGCTGCCACGTTTCAGTTGCTCATTCGCATACCAGTTACGCGTGGAACCGGTGATCGACTGGCCTTCGACAAAGCCGGTGGCTTCACTCTGAGCACTTTTCTCTTTCACGGTAACCGGGGTGAATGCCTGGCTTTGAGTTTCTGCGTAAGCCGTGGCGGTTACGCTGCTGATGGCCAAGGCCAATAACGCGGTGCTGCTCAGTTTCATGGGTGAAGCTCCTTTCTTTCTTTTTTTAATGCCGGTCTTTTTTGGTGATCCGGCTATTTGGTTTTTAACTCATCCAAGGCATAGCAAACGTTTGCTGTAGACCGGATTGCCGAATTACGGCAATACGCTTGCGTGAGGGCGGAATCCGCCCCCAGCGATTCTGGCTAATCGGTTATTTTTCTATGCTGACGCCCGAGAACACGTTACGACCGAAGGGACTCACCTTGAATCCTTCGATTTTGGCGCTCAACGGCTGGTTAACCGTCGAGTGGGCGACTGGCGTCATGGGCACCTGCTGCTTGAGGTACTGCTGCGCCTGTTTGTAAAGCACGGTGCGCTGGTCGCGGTCGGTGACGACCTTGGCCTGCTTGATCAGCTTGTCGTAAGTCGGATCACACCACATGGAGTAGTTGTTGCCGCCAATGGCGTCGCAGCTGTACAGCGTGCCGAGCCAGTTGTCCGGGTCCCCGTTGTCACCGGTCCAGCCAATCAGGCTGATGTCGTGTTCGCCATTCTTGGTGCGCTTGATGTATTCACCCCATTCGTAGCTGACGATCTTGACCTTGAGGCCGATCTTCGCCCAGTCAGCCTGAAGCATCTCGGCCATCAACTTGGCATTGGGGTTGTACGGGCGTTGGACAGGCATGGCCCAGAGAGTAATTTCAGTGCCTTCCTTCACGCCGGCAGCCTTGAGCAGTTCCTTGGCTTTTTCCGGGTTGTAGGCGACGTCTTTGATGGTCTCGTCGTAGGACCATTGGGTCGGTGGCATGGCGTTGACCGCCAGTTGACCGGCACCTTGATAGACGGCGTTGAGAATGCCTTGCTTGTTCACCGCCATGTCCAACGCCTGACGCACTTCAAGCTGGTCAAACGGCTTGTGCCGCACGTTATAGGCGATGTAGCCGAGGTTGAAACCAGGCTTCTCGATGAGCTTGAGTGTCGGGTCGTTCTTCAGCGCGGTCACGTCGGCAGGGCGCGGGTGCAGGGTGATCTGGCACTCGTTGGCCTTGAGCTTCTGCACGCGCACCGAGGCATCGGTGTTGATGGCGAAGATCAGGTTGTCGAGCTTGACCCGGCTCGGATCCCAGTACTGCTTGTTGCCGGTGTAACGGATGTTGGAATCTTTCTGGTAGCTCTTGAACACGAACGGCCCGGTGCCGATCGGCTTCTGGTTGATGTCGCTCGGTTTGCCTTCAGCCAGCAGTTTGTCAGCGTATTCGGCGGACAGGATGGCAGCGAAGCTCATGGCGATGTTCTGGATGAACGCGGCGTCCACGTTGTTGAGTGTCATGACCACGGTCAGCGGCCCGGTCTTTTCGACCTTGGCGATGTTCTTGTTCAGGCTCATCCCGTTGAAATACGGGAACTCGGTCGGATAAGCCTTACGGAAAGGTAGCTGTGGATCAAGCATGCGATTGAACGTGAACAGCACGTCGTCGGCGTTGAAATCACGGGTCGGCGTGAAGTATTTGGTCGTGTGAAATTTCACCCCTTCGCGTAGGTGAAAAGTGTACTTAAGGCCGTCCTCGGAAATATCCCAGCGAGAGGCCAGGCCTGGTACGACGTTGGTGGCGCCATTTTCGAACTCTGCCAACCGGTTGTACAACGGCTCGGCGGCGTCGTTATCGGTCGCGGTCGTGTACTGCGCGGTGTCGAAGCCTGCCGGGCTGCCTTCGGAGCAGAACACCAGGCTGTTGTTGGCGGCTTGGCTAATGGAAGTGGCGGCCAGCAGGCCGGTGCCCAGCAATGCGGATAAAACCAAGGTATGGCGCATGACGCTCGCTCTTTATTTTTAGTGTTTTAACAATGACCCATCCCGTCCAGAGACGTGGAGGCCTCACTGATCTCAAGCCATGGCGTGCAGCAAAAACCGAGAGCCCACGCCGGCACTGGTCAGCTCCCGACGGTATGAGCGATGGGTCTGGCAGTAAATGCGTAAAGTCCTAAAGACTTGTAGGAAAGGTCAACGCGTCCGACACCGCTGCCGTAATACTCGGCGGAAATGGATGTAGGTTGTTTCCTACTTTCTCGGCAGATAAAGCAACGGCGACGTCAAAAACGTCGCCGTTGCAAACCTTATTTGCTGACGCTGACGCCGTAGAAGGAGTTCAAGCCGAATGGGCTGATCTTGAAGTCCTGCACGTTGTCGCGCATGGGTTGGTACACCGTCGAGTGAGCGATAGGTGTCATTGGAACGGCGTCCTTGAGGACGTGTTGCGCCTGTTTGTACAGTTCGGTGCGCTTTGCCTGGTCGGTTGTGCGCTTGGCTTCTTTCACGATGCCGTCAAACTTCTTGTCGCACCACTTGGAGAAGTTGTTGCCGCTCAGCGAGTCGCAACCAAACAACACGTTGAGCCAGTTGTCTGGATCACCATTGTCGCCGCTCCAGCCGATGATCATCGCCTGGTTCTCGCCGCCTTTGGAGCGCTTGATGTACTCGCCCCATTCGTAGCTCTGGATCTTGACATTGAGACCGACCTTGGACCAATCGGACTGCAGCATTTCTGCCATCAGCTTGGCGTTCGGATTGTATGGACGCTGCACCGGCATCGCCCACAGAACGATTTCGGTACCTGGCTTAACGCCGGCTTCCTTGAGCAGCTCTTTAGCTTTCTCAGGATCGTATTTGGCGTCTTTGATGGTGGTGTCGTAGGACCACTGGGTCGGCGGCATGGCATTAACAGCCAGTTGACCGGCGCCCTGATAAACCGAATCAATGATCTGCGGTTTATTCACCGCCATGTCCAGCGCCTGGCGAACTTTCAAGTTGGCCAACGGGTTTGGCTCGTTGCTGCCCTTGACCTTGTCCATCACGTTGTAGGCGATGTAGCCCAGGTTGAAACCGGCCTGGTCAGGCATTTTCAGGGTTTTGTCTTCCTTCAGCGCCTTCAGGTCAGCCGGACGTGGGAACAGAGTGATCTGGCACTCGTTCTTCTTCAGCTTCTGAATACGCACCGACGGGTCGGTGGTGATGGCGAAGATCAGGTTGTCGATCTTGACGTCTTCAGGCTTCCAGTAGTCCTTGTTCCCGGTGTAGCGGATGTTGGAGTCTTTCTGGTAGCTCTTGAACACAAACGGGCCAGTACCGACCGGCTTCTGGTTGATGTCGGCGGCTTTGCCTTCCTTGAGCAGCTGGGCAGCGTACTCGGCGGACTGGACCGAGGCGAAACTCATGGCCATGTTCTGGATGAACGCGGCATCAACTTCTTTGAGGGTGAATTTGACGGTGTGGTCGTCGACTTTGTCGATCTTGGTGATGTTGGTGTCCATCCCCATGTCGGTGAAGTACGGGAATTCGGTCGGGTACGCTTTGCGGAACGGATCATCCTTGTTAATCATGCGATCAAAGGTGAACAGCACGTCGTCGGCGTTGAACTCACGAGTCGGCTTGAAGTACGGGGTGGTGTGGAACTTGACGCCTTCGCGCAGGTGGAAGGTGTAAGTCAGGCCGTCATCGGAAATGTCCCACTTGGTCGCCAGACCAGGAATGACAGCAGTGCCGCCACGTTCGAACTGAGTCAAACGGTTGAACATGGTTTCTGCAGAGGCGTCGAAGTCGGTTCCGGTGGTGTACTGACCAGGATCAAAACCGGCCGGACTCCCTTCGGAGCAAAACACCAGGTTAGTCGCCGCTTGGGCGAAAGGTGCGCTAGCTAACAAACTTGCGCCGACTAAAAACGGAATGACCGCGTGTTTAAGCATGGTGGCCTCATGATTTGTTGTCATTTTTGGAATTAGAGGACGACCTCGTGAGTCGTGCCTGCGGATACTTATGCAGGGGCCATACCCATTGCAAGATCCAGAGCGGCCACAAGTCTTAAACAGTGGTACGAACGTACCTTAATGTCGCATATGTATAAATTCCTGCGCATTTGACCGTTTGCGCAGGTTTTTTCCGGTGCAAATCGCGCACCGACAGAGGGCGGCCGGGCGCTTGGCGCACCCGGTTGGCGCGAGGTGTTACTTATTTATACCCACACCATAGAAGGGTGTGAGACCGAACGGGCTGATCTTGAAGTCGGTGACTTCCTTGCGCAGCGGCTGGAACACCGTCGAGTTCGCAATCGGTGTGATAGGTACTTGTTGCTTAAGGATTTGTTGTGCCTGTTGGTACAAATTGATTCGTTGCTGTTTGTCAGTGGACACTTTGGCCTGCTGAATCAATTTGTCGTACGCCGGGTCGCACCACTTGGCGTAGTTGCTACCTTTCACCGCGGCGCAGCTGCATTTCATGGAGCTGGCCTGCGATGGCGGCCGTGCTTTCACCACAAAGCCTGACTGTTACAACCAGATTCTTCTGGCACAAAAAAACCGGCGATCACTCACTGATCGCCGGTTTTTTATTCAGCCCTTACCCAATCACTGCAT
This sequence comes from Pseudomonas sp. HLT2-19-2, assembly GCF_054898005.1. Classification (NCBI taxonomy): domain Bacteria; kingdom Pseudomonadati; phylum Pseudomonadota; class Gammaproteobacteria; order Pseudomonadales; family Pseudomonadaceae; genus Pseudomonas; species Pseudomonas sp. HLT2-19-2. The sequence goes on from NZ_CM142712.1 coordinate 1,157,413, forward strand.
CAACACTTCAATCGCTCCATCCGCCGTCATGCTGACCTGGCTGGTGCCAGCCTCAACTTCCGGCGTCACCGGCGCACTGTCCATGCTCGCCGCTTTCATCATCATCGGCCCACGCATGTACGGCTGTGGATAACCGTTGCTGTTCAAGTTCAGGTTAACGATTTTGTAACCCTTGCCGCCCAAGGCATCAGTCGCCAGTTGAGCGCGTGCCTTGAAGGCCGTCACGGCTTCTTTAAGCAGCGCATCTTCGCTAGCCTTGCGGGTTGGTGTGGCGATGGCGAAGTCCATGCCGCCCATTTTCAAGTCGGTGAGCAGTTCGCCGGTCAGTTTCGACAGCGCGGCGAAGTCGGAGCTTTCCAGGCGCAGTTCGGCGCGTTCGCGCCAGCCGGTGATTTTCTGGCCCTTGGTGTCGTAGATCGGGTAGCTGTTGCGGCTGCCTTGGCGCAGGGTGATGTCTTTGACTTCTTTGGCCTGGGCCAGCGCTTTGTTCATGGTGGTGCTGACGTCGGCGGCGAGTTTCGCCGGGTCGGTGTTTTGTTCTTCGGTGTAGAGGGTCACGATCATCAGGTCGCGGGCTACTTCCTGACTGACTTCGGCGCGCAGGGCGATCTGGTTGTAATGAAGTTCGTCGGCAGCCAGGGCCGGGAGGCTGGCGACGGTGCCAACGCTTAGGGCAAGAAGGGCGGCGCTGCGGCGGAAAGTGTGCATGAAAACTCCTTGGACGGTGCGCAGGGGTTAAGGTCCGAGCCTGCGTGAAACCATCAGACTCTAGCTTTTATGATCCGGTTCGCCCAGTTACAACTTCTATACAGATGATTCGCCTGGACTGTGGCCGTTTGCCGCACTTTCGCCTCTCAGGCGCGCGCCTTGGTTATACTCCGTGCGATCCGCCTGGAGCACTCATCAGGAGAGCTCATGCTCGCCTCCGTTCAAATCACTTCCGCGACTCGCCAGAATCTCTGGCGGCTGACGTTCATCCGCACGTTGGTGTTGGCCGCTCAGGCCGGTTCCGTGGGCCTGGCCTACTGGCTGGACTTGCTGCCGCTGCCCTGGTTTCAACTGGCCGCGACCCTCGGTTGCTCGATGTTGTTGTGCGCGTTCACGGCGATTCGCCTGCGCACCACATGGCCGGTTACCGAGCTCGAATATGCCGTGCAACTGGCCTGCGACCTGTTTATCCACAGTGCGTTGCTGTATTTCTCCGGCGGCTCGACCAACCCCTTCGTCTCTTATTACCTGGTGCCGCTGACCATTGCCGCAGTGACCTTGCCGTGGCGTTATTCGGTGATTCTGTCCGGTATCGCTTTGACGTTGTACACCCTGCTGCTGGCGCGCTTCTATCCGCTGCAAACCTTCCCGATCGCACGGGAAAACCTTCAGGTTTACGGGATGTGGCTGAGTTTCGCCCTGGCCGCGGCAGTCATCACCTTCTTCGCCGCACGCATGGCCGAAGAGTTGCGCCGTCAGGAAGAGCTGCGTGCCATCCGTCGTGAAGAAGGCCTGCGCGATCAGCAACTGCTGGCCGTCGCCACCCAGGCCGCCGGCGCTGCCCATGAACTGGGCACGCCGCTGGCGACCATGAGCGTGTTGCTCAAGGAAATGCGTCAGGACCATCACGACCCGATGTTGCAGGACGATCTGAGCGTGTTGCAGGATCAGGTCAAGCTCTGCAAAGAAACCTTGCAGCAACTGGTGCGCGCTGCCGAGGCTAATCGCCGTTTGGCAGTGGAGATGCAGGACGTCACCGATTGGCTCGACGAAGCGTTGAACCGCTGGCACCTGATGCGCCCGGAAGCCAGTTATCGCTTCCAGCGCTTGGGTCAAGGCAGCGTTCCGCGCATGGCGCCGCCGCCGGACCTGACCCAGGCGCTGCTGAATTTGCTCAACAACGCCGCTGACGCTTGCCCCGAAGGGCTGCAAGTGACGCTGGACTGGAATGCCGACGACCTGACCATCAGCATCCGAGACCACGGTGCCGGTGTGCCGCTGGCCATCGCCGAGCAGATTGGCAAACCGTTTTTTACCACCAAGGGCAAAGGTTTCGGCCTGGGCCTTTTTTTGAGCAAGGCCAGCGTGACACGCGCCGGCGGCTCAGTGAAACTCTACAGTCATGAGGAAGGCGGCACGCTCACCGAGCTGCGCCTGCCCCGTGTCGCCCGAGGAGACGAACATGAGTGACGAGATCCAAGTCGAAGGCGAAGGCGAAGAACTGCCGCATTTGCTGCTGGTAGACGACGACGCAACTTTTACCCGGGTGATGGCCCGTGCCATGTCCCGCCGCGGCTTTCGCGTCAGCACCGCCGGTTCCGCCGAAGAAGGCCTGACCATCGCTCAGGCCGACCTGCCGGACTACGCCGCGCTGGACCTGAAAATGGACGGCGATTCCGGCCTGGTGCTGTTGCCCAAGTTGCTTGAGCTGGACCCGGAAATGCGCGTGGTGATCCTTACCGGTTACTCGAGCATTGCCACCGCCGTCGAAGCGATCAAGCGCGGCGCCTGCAATTACCTGTGCAAACCGGCGGACGCCGATGACGTGTTGGCCGCGTTGCTCTCCGAGCACGCTGACCTCGACACGCTGGTGCCGGAAAACCCGATGTCGGTGGATCGCCTGCAGTGGGAGCACATCCAGCGCGTGCTGACCGAACACGAAGGCAACATCTCCGCCACTGCCCGCGCCTTAGGTATGCACCGCCGTACGCTGCAGCGCAAACTGCAGAAGCGTCCGGTCCGTCGCTGAACAGGCGCTGAACGATTATCGCCAACCCTCGCGATAACACGAACCGATCATCTATGATCGGTTCGTGTGTGTTCTTTTCTTTATCGAGCCTTATCCATGAATCAGAACGCTGAATATTCCGCGGTCAATGATGCTGTGCGCGGGCAGTTTTTTCGCAAAGTCTGGGCCATGACCACCCCTTACTGGCGCAGTGAAGAGAAGGGCAAGGCCTGGACGTTGCTGATCGCCGTGATTGCGCTGTCGCTGTTCAGCGTGGCGATTTCGGTGTGGATCAACAGTTGGTACAAGGACTTCTACAACGCCCTGCAGAAAAAGGACGAAGCGGCCTTCTGGCAGTTGATTCTGTATTTCTGCGGCATCGCGGCGGTGGCGATCCTTGGCGCGGTGTATCGGCTCTACCTGACGCAGATGCTGACGATTCGCTGGCGGGCCTGGCTCACCGAGAAGCATTTTGCCCGTTGGCTCAGCCACAAGAATTACTACCAGTTGGAGCAGGGCGGATACACAGATAACCCGGACCAGCGGATTTCCGAAGACCTCAATAAATTCACCAGCAACACGTTGGGCCTGGGGCTCGGGTTGATTCGCAACATCGTCAGCCTCGTATCGTTCTCGATCATTCTGTGGGGCGTATCGGGCAGTATCGAAGTGTTTGGTTTCACGATTCCCGGTTACATGTTCTGGTGCGCGCTGGTATACGCCGCCGTCGCCAGTTGGCTGACGCATTTGATTGGCCGTCGCCTGATCGGCCTCAACAACAACCAGCAACGCTTCGAAGCCGACCTGCGTTTCTCCATGGTGCGGGTTCGCGAGAATGCCGAAAGCATTGCGCTGTACAACGGCGAGCCTAATGAGAACCGCCGCTTGAGCAGCCGTTTCGGGATGGTCTGGCACAACTACTGGGACATCATGAAAGTGTCCAAGCGCCTGACCTTCTTTACTTCCGGTTATGAGCAGATCGCAGTCATTTTCCCGTTCATGGTCGCCGCGCCGCGTTACTTCACTGGCAAGATCGAGCTGGGTGAGCTGATGCAAATCAACTCGGCGTTCGCTAACGTCCAGGATAACTTCAGTTGGTTCATCACTGCGTACCAGGACCTTGCCGAATGGCGCGCCACCTGTGATCGTCTGCTGAGTTTCCGCCAGGCCATGACCGACAACGAAGAGCGGGCACCGGCCATCGATGTGCAGAATTCAGGCTCGGCATTGAGGGTGCACAACCTTGGCCTCGACCTGGCGGATGGTCGTCACCTGCTGACCAACGCCGACATGACCGTGGAGGAGGGCGAGCGCGTCATGCTCAGCGGGCGTTCCGGCAGCGGCAAATCGACCTTGCTGCGGGCAATGGGGCATTTGTGGCCGGCGGGTCATGGCAGCATTCGCCTGCCGTCGGCGCGGTATCTGTTCCTGCCGCAAAAGCCTTATTTGCCGATTGGCACGTTGCGTGAAGCGCTAAGTTATCCGCAGTCTGGCGATACGTATCCGCACGAGCGCTACGTTCATGTGCTGGAAACCTGCCGTTTACCGCATCTGGTGTCGCGTCTTGATGAAGCGAATCACTGGCAGCGCATGCTGTCGCCGGGTGAGCAACAGCGTCTGGCCTTTGCCCGTGCGCTGCTGTATGCACCGCAATGGCTGTATATGGACGAAGCGACCTCGGCGATGGACGAGGAGGACGAAGCGTCGCTGTATCAGGCCTTGATCGATGAGATTCCGGGATTGAGCATTGTCAGCGTCGGGCATCGCAGCAGCCTGAAGCGGTTCCATCCACGGCATGTGCGCATTGAAAATGGGCATCTGGTGGATCAAACCGTGACCGCATAAACACCGCCGCCCCTACAGGGGCGGTGGTGATCGTACAACCGCGTTGACCTATGATGCGGTTTCAGCCGCAACTTTCGAGCAAGACGGTCACCATGGAAAACCCGATCGACGCACCACGCCTCCCTCGCAAGCGCCGCAGCCTCGCTCAGGAACTGGTGACGGTGCTGTCCGAGCAGATCCGCGACGGTCACCTCAAGCGTGGCGACAAGTTGCCCACCGAGTCGGCGATCATGGATGCCCATGGCGTCAGCCGCACCGTGGTGCGCGAAGCGATTTCCCGTTTGCAGGCGGCCGGGCAGGTTGAAACCCGCCACGGCATTGGTACTTTTGTGCTCGACACCCCAAGCCCGAGCGGTTTCCGTATCGACCCGGCGACGGTGGTGACGTTGCGCGATGTGCTGGCGATTCTGGAACTGCGCATCAGCCTCGAAGTGGAATCCGCCGGTCTCGCCGCGCAACGCCGAAGCCCCGAGCAGTTGGCGTTGATGCGAGCGGCGCTGGACGCGTTGAATGAAAGTGTCTCCCATGCCAGCGATGCCGTGGCGTCTGACTTCCAGTTCCACCTGCAAATCGCCCTGGCGACCGGCAACCGCTATTTCATCGACATCATGACCCACCTGGGCACCAGCATCATTCCGCGTACACGCCTCAACTCCGCGCGGCTGGCCCATGACGATCAGCAGCACTACATGAATCGCCTGAGCCGTGAGCACGAAGAGATTTACGACGCGATTGCCCGCCAGGATTCCGATGCGGCCTGGGCGGCCATGCGTTTGCACCTGACGAATAGCCGGGAGCGGCTGCGTCATGCGCATGAAGAGGCAGAGGCGCAGCGCGGGTAAGAAGTTATAGATCGTTCCCACGCGGGAGCGTGGGAACGATCAGGTGAGTGGTTCAGCCAGTTCTCAGGATCGAACGATCCACCCTCACGGCCCACTCAGAAGCCCCAGCCCTGGCATCGAATGCCACATGTCCATGCTCATCAACCACCGCCCGAGCAATCGGCACTCCCTTGGCTAACAACTCCAGCGGTGCACCCTTCAGCGATTGGCCAGAAGCCAGTTCCAGTTTCAATTTGATAGTCATCATCGATCTCCTTATCAGGCAACGTTGCCAGTGGGTTTGTAGTCCTTGAGCAGCAGGTAAGTGCTCCAGCCCCACCAATCATCGACGGTGGCGGTGTCGTTCAGGTTGTTGACGTCCTTGCGCCGCAACACCTTGTTGCCCTCGACCTTGAACAGTGGCGAGAAATTGCCCGCCGGGTTCAGCGCCGCTTGCAGATCAGGCAGTTTCTTCAACGCCGCGAAACTGCCGGGCGACGGTGCGATCCCGCTGAGGTACGCCGCAAACACTTCATCCGCCGACACCTGAACCGCCTGATTCACCTGGACGCGATTGGCGCTGTCTATCGCGTCGAAGTAGCGCTTGTCCCCATACGCGTGCCATTGATCGCCGTTACCGTTGCGCACATTAAGGCCGAACTTGCTGTCCTCGTCGTGCATGAATCGGGTGATCAACGAGCCCAGATCACTCGGCGTCACCACCGCTGCCAATTGTTTGCGCGGCACTCGCAGGTGGCCGGCGGAAAACAGGTCGGTCAGGTAGTGATCGGCAAACGCGTTCATCGCATAGGCCAGCTCCAACTGCTGCTCGTCGCCGCTGTTGTGGGCCCGCACCGCTTGCTGCACCGCCACGGTGTGCCCGGCGATATAGGCCAGCAGCGCCCATTCGGCGAAGTGATCGGCATTGTTGGCGGCCAGTTTCAGGTAGCGCCCCAGTGGGAACAGCGCCGAGACAAAACTGCCGCCGCCGGTGATTTTGTTCCACTCTTCCGACAACGTATCTCCGAGCGCGTCGTACGCTTCGTGCGGCTGCTTACCGTCCTTGATCGTCTGTTTAACGGCAGCGATTTCCTTCTGCATGACGCCGAGGATCAGCTTTGCCTCGGCATTGGAGGCCGGCAGCACCGCCAGCGAATTGAAGGCGTTGGTAAAACGCTGGATTCGATCCGCGGCGGTGGCACCTTCGCTGACGGGTTGATTGGGAATGCCATAAAAATCGCCGCCCAGCGCGACGATTTGGCCGTAAGTCAGCGCCAACCCATTCGGCAGATGCAGCTCTACCTGCGAAGCCGCAATAGCGGGCGCGTCCTTGATGAAACGCAGCAGTGTGCTGTCACCGATAGCGGTGTGCTCGCCGCCCTCGAACCGCAGCTGTGGCTTGCCTTTCAAGGCTTTGCCAGCCGAAGTGTTGGGCGCGTTGCTGTGCTCACCCAGTTGCAACACCAGTGCCTCGTTGCCAGAGATGGCGATGCCATGCTCGGTAAAAAGATCATCCAGATTCGCAATGACCTGTTTGGGTTTTTCCTGCGGTGATGTGTGTAGACCTGACATTTCTATCTCCTTGATATGTCATCGGTACGATCAAAATTAACTGTATGCATATACAGTTAACTGGATCATAGATGAGAAATTTCCTACGTCAAGAAAATAACTTTCCGACTCAAATTCTGAGGTTGGCGATGAAATGCAGTTGTCGGTTGCTCATTAATTTATACGATGACCTACAACCATCAAGCGTCTCGAATGGCTGGCCCCATACGGCGCCTCGGCATTGTTCGATTCGTCGTCGTCCCGGTGATCGCTTCAGCTACCTGGGCGGTTTGCCGACCGCCGAAGTCTACGCAGCGGCTTACAAGGCCCTGGGCGTACCGGTTTACTCCTCGGCGGTGTTCACTTCATCCCGAAAACCGCGATGGATTTCTATCACGCCATTGCCCGCGAAGATCACGCCACCGTTGGCAAGATCATCGACGACTTCTTCCTGCCGTACCTGGACATCCGTAACCGCAAAGCCGGTTACGCGGTGAGCATCGTCAAGGCCGGGGCAACAATTGCCGGCTATGACGCAGGTCCTGTGCGTGCGCCGCTGACCGCCGGACGGCCAGGTCACCGTGGATTTCGTGCCACAGAGCCACAAGGTTTACGTTCGAGACCCGAATTTGGGTGGCGAAGCGTTTATTTACAGACCTTGCTTCGGCACGGCTCGCCTTTGATCAGCGAGCCGGACACAGCAACATCGTGTTGACGGAAAGGCTCAGGGCGTGAAGGCGGCCGACCAGACGCCGAAGGACCGGGTGACTTATCATTAGCCCCCTAACGACGCTCACCCAAGGTTACCCCGGCATGCTGGCTATCTTCCTCGAAACCCTGAACATCACCGCGCCGGTGTTTGCCATGCTGTTTCTGGGTGCGTTGCTCAAGCGCATCGAATGGATCGACGACAACTTCATCCACACCGCGTCGGCCCTGGTGTTCAACGTCACCATGCCGGCGTTGCTGTTTCTGGGCATCCTGCATGCCGACCTGCACGCTGCGTTGCAACCGGCACTGCTGATTTACTTCTCGCTCGCCACCCTGGCGAGTTTCGCCATCGCCTGGGGATGGGCGATCTGGAAGTGCCCGCGGGAAGACCGGGGGATTTACACCCAAGGCGCATTTCGCGGCAACAACGGGGTGATCGGCCTCGCACTGGCAGCGAGCATGTACGGCGACTACGGGATTTCCCTCGGGGCGATTATTGCGGCGTTGGTGATCCTGCTTTACAACACGCTCTCGACCATTGTGCTGGCGGTTTACAGCCCGGTGATCAAGTCCGACCCTTGGAGCATCTGCAAAAGCGTGATGGTCAATCCGCTGATCATCAGCGTGTTTGTGGCGGCGCCGTTTGCCTACTTCAAGATCAGCTTGCCGGGATGGCTGGAGACGTCCGGCCAATATCTTGCGCAAACCACCCTGCCATTGGCGTTGATCTGTATCGGCGGCACGCTGTCGCTGGCGGCACTGCGCAAAAGTGGCAACCTGGCGCTGAGCTCAAGCCTGGTGAAGATGATCGGCCTGCCGGTTCTGGCAACACTGGGCGCATGGCTCTGGGGCTTTCGTGGTGCGCAGTTGGGGATTCTATTCCTGTACTTCGGCAGCCCGACCGCCGCGGCCAGTTTTGTCATGGCCCGTCAGGCTAACGGCAACCATGAATTGGCGGCAGCGATCATCGTGATCACCACGTTGATGGCCGCGGTCACCACCAACATCGGGATCTTCCTGTTGCAGTGGGGTGGGTGGATGTAGGAGCTGCCGAAGGCTGCGATCTTTTGATCTTGATTTTCGGCGTGCTCGAAGGTGGCAAAGATCAAAAGATCGCAGGTTACGCCAGCTCCTACACGGGCTTGTGGTAGCTATCGATCACTTCCTGCGCCGCCCGAAACGCATCGATTGCCGCCGGAACACCGGCATACACCGCGCAATGCAGCAGCGCTTCACGAATCTCTTCCACGGTGCAGCCATTGTTCAGCGCACCACGCACGTGACCTTTCAATTCCTGCGGGCACTTCAATGCGGTCAGCGCGGCGAGGGTGATCAGGCTGCGGGTTTTCAATGGCAGGCCTTCGCGGTTCCGACGCTGCCCCAGGCGTGCTCGTTGACGAAATCCTGCAGCGGTTGAGTGAACTCGGTGGCATTGCCCAGCGCGCGGTCGACGAAGGCGTCGCCCATTACTTGGCGGCGTACTTCAACGCCAGGCTTTCTATCATCGGTCATGGCAATTCACTTTTGTGGTGTTGGCGTCGCCAGGCGCGCAGCGACGTGAACAGCAAAAACGCCCCCAGCGCCGGCAGGGCAAAAAACAGCATCAGGTGTTCAAGCTTGCCAGCCAGCGGCATGCCGGTGGTGAACGACACCACGTGCAGACCGTAAGCCAGATACAAACCCAAAAACATCAGACCCTCGGCGCGTGTCACCCGGTATCCGGAATAGAACACCGGCAGGCACAACACCGCGACGCCGAGCATTACCGGCAAGTCGAAATCCAGGGCGTTGGGCGATACCGACAGCGGCGACGGCGCGATCAACGCGGTGAAGCCCAACACGCCCAAGAGGTTGAACAGGTTGCTGCCGATCACGTTGCCCACGGCGATGTCGCGCTGACCGCGCAAGGCGGCAATCAACGAGGTGGCCAGTTCCGGCAGCGAGGTACTGACAGCAACGATGGTCAGGCCGATGATCCGCTCCGACAGCCCGAGATCGGTCGCGACCGAAACCGCCGCGCCCAACAGCAAATGCCCGGCGTAGACCAGCATCGCCAATCCGCTGGTGATCATCAGCAAACTGCTGATCCAGGGTGCTTGCCGGACTTCGTGGGTTGTCGATTGCGGACGGGCCGAGTGTCGCGACTGGCGCAGCAGCAGGCCCAGATACAGCATCAGTGCCGCCAGTAGCATCACGCCGTCGGCGCGGGTTAGTTCTTCGTTCCAGGCCAATACGAATACCAGCAGGCTGGCGCCGATCATCAGCGGAATATCCAGGCGCACCAGTTGCCGTGAAACCCGCAGCGGAATGATCATCGCCGAGAGTCCGAGGGTGACGAGGATGTTAAAGATGCTACTGCCGATCACGCTGCCGACGGCGATGTCGGCGTTCTGCGCCAGGGTGGCTTGCACGCTGACCGCCATCTGCGGTGCGCTGCTGCCGAGGGCGACGATGGTCAGGCCGATAATCAGCGGTCGTACATGCAGGCGCGCGGCGAGGCGCACGGCGCCACGCACCATCAGCTCGGCGCCGGCGATCAGCAACAGCAAGCCGCTGAGCAATTCAATCACGCTGATCAGGGGTAAATCGGCAAGTCCGAAAATGGTCGGCGCTCCATCAGTCAGTCGTCGAGGGCTTGCACGCGAACCCGTGCGGTGCCGCTTCTGAGCATACCCAGTTGTTCGGCGGCCTCGTGTGAAACATCGATCAGACGTCCACGGGTATGTGGCCCGCGATCGTTGATGCGCACTACACAGGATTTGTCGGTATTCAGATTGGTGACCTTCACCCGCGTGCCAAAGGGTAACTGGCGGTGGGCGGCGGTCAGGGAATTCTTGTTGAAACGCTCGCCGCTGGCGGTGCGTTTACCTTGGTGTTTGGCGCCGTAATAAGAGGCAACACCGGTCTTGTCGTAGCCGTGTGGATCGATGGCATCGGTGCTGGCGCAACCAGCCAGCAGAGAGAACAGGGCGCAGGTACTGAGGAAGCGTTTCATTCGAAGGTTTCCACATACGAATGTGGGAGCGAGCTCCCACAGGGAACAGAGCCAGTTTTGAGTGCTGGCTCCATTCTCATCAGCCTTCGAGCTTGCTTTTCAGCAGTTCGTTGACCTGTTGCGGGTTGGCCTTGCCTTTGGAGGCTTTCATGGCCTGGCCGACGAAGAAGCCGAACATTTTGCCGCGCTTGGCTTCGTCTGCCGCGCGGTATTGTTCAACTTGTTCGGCGTTGGCCGCGAGCATCTCGTCGAGCACCGCAGAGATCGCGCCCGTGTCGGTCACTTGCTTCAGGCCGCGCTTGTCGATGATCTCGTCCGCACTGCCTTCGCCGTTGGCCATGGCTTCAAAGACCACCTTGGCGATTTTGCCGGAGATGGTGTTGTCGGAGATGCGCAGCAGCATGCCGCCTAATTGCTCGGCCGAGACCGGCGACTGATCGATGTCCAGGCCCTGTTTGTTCAACAGGCTGCCCAATTCAACCATGACCCAGTTGGCCGCCAGCTTGGCGTCGCCGCCAATGCTCACGACTGTCTCGAAGTAATCGGCTTGCTCGCGGCTGGTGGCCAGGACGCTGGCGTCGTAGACCGACAGACCGAACTGCGCCTGGAAGCGCTCGCGTTTCTGCGGTGGCAATTCCGGCAGCGTGGCGCGCACGTCGTCGAGGAACGAGTCTTCGATGACCACCGGCAGCAAGTCCGGATCGGGGAAGTAGCGGTAGTCGTTAGCTTCCTCTTTGCTGCGCATCGGACGGGTTTCGTCCTTGTTCGGATCGTACAGACGGGTTTGCTGGATCACCTTGCCGCCGTCTTCGATCAGTTCGATCTGACGCTGCACTTCGCTGTTGATCGCCTTCTCGATGAAGCGGAACGAGTTGACGTTTTTGATCTCGCAGCGAGTGCCATATTCAACCTGGCCCTTCGGACGGATCGACACGTTGCAGTCGCAACGCAGCGAGCCTTCGGCCATGTTGCCGTCGCAGATGCCGAGGTAACGCACCAGCGCGTGGACCGTCTTGACGTAAGCCACGGCTTCCTTGGCGCTGCGCATGTCAGGCTCGGAAACGATTTCCAGCAGCGGCGTGCCAGCGCGGTTCAGGTCGATGCCGGTGGCACCGGTGAACTCTTCGTGCAGGCTTTTACCGGCGTCTTCTTCCAGGTGCGCACGGGTGACGCCGACACGTTTGATCGTGCCGTCGTCCATGGCGATGTCCAGGTGACCCTTGCCAACGATCGGCAATTCCATCTGGCTGATCTGGTAGCCCTTGGGCAGGTCCGGGTAGAAATAGTTTTTACGGGCGAACACGTTGTGCTGGCCGATCTCGGCATCAATCGCCAGACCGAACATCACCGCCATGCGCACCGCTTCCTGGTTCAGTACCGGCAAAACGCCAGGCATACCGAGGTCAACCAGACTGGCCTGGGTGTTCGGCTCGGAACCAAATGTGGTGGAACTACCGGAAAAGATTTTCGACCGGGTGGTGAGCTGGGTGTGAATCTCCAGCCCGATCACGACTTCCCATTGCATGTGTTTCTCCTCAGAAGCCGGTTGGGGTGCGGGTGTGCCAGTCAGTGTTCAACTGATACTGGTGCGCAACGTTGAGCAAGCGGCCTTCCTGGAAATACGGGGCGAGCAGTTGCACGCCGACCGGCAATCCATCGACAAAACCAGCAGGCATGGACAAGCCCGGCAGGCCGGCGAGGTTGGCGGTGATGGTGTAGACGTCTTCCAGGTAAGCAGCAACCGGGTCGCTGTTCTTGGCGCCGAGCTTCCAGGCCGGGTTCGGCGTGGTTGGGCCGAGGATGATGTCGACCTCATTAAAGGCTGCCATGAAGTCGTTCTTGATCAAGCGACGAATCTTCTGGGCCTTCAGGTAGTAGGCATCGTAGTAACCGGCCGACAACGCGTAGGCACCGACCATGATCCGGCGCTGCACTTCCGGGCCGAAACCTTCGCCACGGGAGCGCTTGTACAGGTCTTCCAGATTCTTCGGATGGTCGCAGCGATGGCCGAAGCGCACGCCGTCGAAACGCGACAGATTGGACGAGGCTTCCGCCGGGGCGATCACGTAGTACGCAGGAATCGCGTGCTGCATGTTCGGCAGGCTGATTTCCTTGATTACGGCGCCGAGCTTTTTCAGCTCTTCGACACTGGCCATGACCAGGTCGGCGATGCGCGGGTCCAGGCCGGCGCTGAAGTATTCCTTTGGCACGCCGATGCGCAGGCCTTGCAGCGAACCGTTGAGGCCGGCGCTGTAATCAGGCACGGGCTCGTCGATGCTGGTGGAATCCTGCGGGTCGAAACCGGCCATGCCTTGCAACAGGATCGCGCAGTCTTCGGCGGTGCGGGCCAGAGGGCCGCCCTGATCGAGGCTAGAGGCGTAGGCAATCATGCCCCAGCGCGAAACGCGACCGTACGTCGGTTTCAGGCCGGTGAGGTTGGTCAGTGCAGCGGGCTGTCGGATCGAGCCGCCCGTGTCGGTGCCGGTGGCCGCAGGCAGCAGGCGCGCGGCAACCGCAGCCGCCGAACCGCCGGACGAACCGCCCGGTACGTGTTCCAGGTTCCACGGGTTTTTCACTGGGCCGTAGTAGCTCGACTCGTTGGCCGAACCCATGGCGAATTCGTCCATGTTGGTCTTGCCCAGGGTCACGGCCCCGGCAGCGGCCAGCTTGGCAACGACAGTGGCGTCGTACGGTGCTTTAAAGTTGTCGAGCATCTTCGAGCCGCAACTGGTGCGGATGCCCTGGGTGCAGAACAGATCTTTGTGTGCGATCGGCGCGCCGAGCAGGGCACCGCTCTCACCCTTGGCACGGCGTGCGTCAGCGGCTTTCGCCTGCTCGAGCGCCAGGTCTTCGGTGAGGCTGATAAAACTGTTGAGCTGCGGATCGAGCTGGACGATACGCGCCAGCAGGGTTTTGGTCAGCTCTTCGGAAGAAAACTTTTTATCGGCGAGTCCGCGGGCGATCTCGGCCAGAGTCAATTGATGCATTGCAGGCTCTTTCCCTTTAGTCGATGACTTTCGGAACCAGGTACAGGCCGTTTTCGACCGCTGGTGCGATGGACTGATAGGCCTCGCGATGATTGGTCTCGGTCACGACGTCTGCACGCAGGCGCTGGCTGGCTTCCAGTGGGTGGGCGAGCGGCTCGATACCGTCGGTATTGACCGCCTGCATTTCGTCAACCAGCCCCAGAATGCTGTTCAGGGCCGAAGTGATGTGTGGAAGATCGGCATCATTAAGGCCCAGACAGGCCAGATGAGCGATTTTTTCCACGTCGGAGCGTTCAAGCGCCATGGGAATCTCCAGTGGAAAACAGAACGGACGGCGTCCGTGTGTTAGATTGTCGGAACACTACCGCATTTCTACGGTCATAAGGCCGCGATTGTGGGGGTTGGTGCACAGAAAAGCGGCCAATTTAACATATTGGCGCCTTGCCCAAAATCCCTGTCGTTGTTAGAGTTTGCCGCACTTTTTTACCCACGCGTTGCCTAGGGTCCCTTTCCCATGTTCAAGAAACTGCGTGGCATGTTTTCCAGCGATCTTTCCATTGACCTGGGCACTGCCAACACCCTTATTTACGTGCGCGAGCGCGGTATCGTCCTGAATGAGCCCTCGGTTGTGGCTATTCGGACACACGGTAACCAGAAAAGTGTCGTCGCTGTCGGCACCGAGGCCAAGCGCATGCTCGGCCGTACGCCGGGCAACATTGCTGCCATTCGTCCGATGAAGGACGGCGTGATCGCCGACTTCAGCGTTTGCGAAAAGATGCTGCAGTACTTTATCAACAAGGTTCACGAAAACAGCTTCCTGCAGCCTAGCCCTCGTGTGTTGATCTGCGTTCCGTGCAAATCCACCCAGGTTGAGCGTCGTGCCATCCGTGAATCGGCCCTCGGTGCCGGTGCCCGTGAAGTGTTCCTGATCGAGGAGCCAATGGCTGCTGCGATCGGTGCCGGCCTGCCGGTTGAAGAAGCTCGCGGCTCGATGGTTGTCGATATCGGTGGTGGTACCACTGAAATCGCACTGATCTCCCTGAACGGTGTGGTTTACGCCGAATCCGTACGGGTTGGCGGCGACCGCTTCGACGAAGCGATCATCACTTACGTGCGTCGCAACTACGGCAGCCTGATCGGCGAATCCACTGCCGAGCGCATCAAGCAGGAAATCGGTACAGCCTACCCGGGTGGCGAAGTTCGCGAAGTCGACGTTCGTGGCCGTAACCTGGCCGAAGGCGTTCCACGCGCATTCACCCTGAACTCCAATGAAGTGCTGGAAGCTCTGCAAGAGTCCTTGGCAACCATCGTTCAGGCTGTGAAAAGTGCGCTGGAGCAATCGCCTCCGGAATTGGCTTCCGATATCGCCGAGCGTGGTCTGGTGCTGACCGGTGGTGGCGCCTTGCTGCGTGACCTCGACAAGTTGCTGGCCCAGGAAACCGGTCTGCCGGTGATCGTTGCCGAAGACCCGCTGACCTGCGTTGCTCGCGGTGGTGGCCGTGCATTGGAAATGATGGATAAACACACCATGGACCTGCTGTCGAGCGAGTAATCTTGCCCGATGCATCTATGCTGTGAGCGCGCAGGCAGCACTTTGCAGTGCTGCCTGTTGGCGTTTATCTTCTGTCAGTCTGCATCCAGGCCGGTTTGATGCCGTATGAATAACGAGAACATTTGCCTGGGAGGAGCGGCTTATTAAACCGCTTTTCACCAAAGGGCCTTCACTGGGCGTGCGCTTGTTGGTGCTGGTCGTGCTATCGGTCGCGCTGATGGTGGTCGATGCCCGCTTCACACTGTTCAAGCCAGTGCGTAGCCAAATGTCGCTGGTGCTGATGCAGTCCTACTGGATCACCGACCTGCCGCAGCGGTTATGGCAGGGTGTGTCCAGCCAATTTGGCAGCCGAACCGAGCTCGTCGCCGAAAACGAAAAACTCAAAACCGAAAACCTGCTGTTGCAGGGCCGCATGCAAAAGCTTGCCGCCCTCACCGAGCAGAACGTTCGGCTGCGCGAGTTGCTCAACTCCTCCGCACTGGTCAACGAGAAGGTGGAAGTGGCCGAGTTGATCGGCATGGACCCCAACCCTTTCACCCATCGCATCATCATCAATAAAGGTGAGCGTGACGGTGTGGTCCTGGGTCAGCCGGTACTCGATGCCCGCGGCCTGATGGGCCAGGTGGTCGAGTTGATGCCGTACACCTCTCGTGTGCTGCTGCTGACCGACACCACTCACAGCATTCCGGTGCAGGTGAACCGCAACGGCCTGCGGGCGATTGCCAGCGGCACCGGCAACCCGGAACGCCTGGAGCTGCGTCACGTGGCCGATACCGCCGACATTAAAGAGGGCGATCTGCTGGTCAGCTCCGGTCTGGGTCAGCGGTTCCCGGCGGGTTACCCGGTGGCGACGGTCAAGGAAGTGATTCACGATTCCGGTCAGCCGTTCGCCATTGTGCGTGCCGTGCCAACCGCCGCCTTGAACCGCAGCCGTTACTTGCTGCTGGTGTTCACCGATGGCCGCACAGCCGAAGAGCGCGCCAACGAAGCCGCCCAGGCTCAAGAGGCTCTGGACCAGCACGGTGGTGGGCCAATCATTCCAGCGACCGTGCCAAAACCTGCCATCGTCCCGGCTGCTGTTGCTGCGCCCACGACTCCGGTTGCGCCGACGACTGCCCCGGCTGCCGCAACCCCGGCCAATCCAGCGGCATCTCATCCTGTTGCCGCGAAACCTGTCGCCAGTAAGCCGCCCGCGACGCAACCTGCGGCTGCCAAACCGCCGGCCACGCAACCCACTGCCGTGAAGCCTGCTTCCAAACCGCCTGTCTCTGCGCCGGCTACCACTGGGGGACGAGAATAATGGTTGGTGCTACTGCATCCCGAAACGGCTGGATCGTCTGGCTGACCTTCGCCATCGGCATGCTGCTCAGCGTTTCGCCGCTGCCGCAATTCATGGAAATCCTTCGTCCGCTGTGGCTGGCCCTGTTGCTGGCATTTTGGGCGTTGGCCATGCCGCAGAAAGTCGGGATGGTCACCGCGTGGAGCCTGGGCCTGGCCGAAGACGTACTTTATGGCACGCTGCTGGGTCAGAACGCGTTGATCCTGACGCTGATCACGTATCTGGTGCTGGCGCTGCAACAGCGCCTGCGCATGTTCCCGATGTGGCAACAGAGCCTGGTGATCCTGGTGATCTTCGGCCTCGCGCAGCTTGTACAACTATGGCTCAGCGCCCTGACCGGCAATCGTCAGCCGACGCTGGCGCTGGTCTTGCCGGCCCTGGTCAGTGCATTGCTGTGGCCGTGGATCAGCTACGGTTTGCGCGGTTTGCGTCGACGCTACAAAATCAATTAATTCGGTCAGGCATTTGCCACTAGACAGGGAGATGTCTTGATGAAACAGTTGTATCTCGCCTCAGGCTCTCCGCGTCGGCGTGAACTGCTCACGCAGATCGGCGTGCCGTTCTGCGCCATCAGTGCGGACATCGATGAAACCCCTTTAAAAGATGAATCCCCGTCGGCCTATGTCGAGCGCCTGGCGCGCGGCAAAGCCGAGGCCGGGCGCGGGACTGTCGTGTCTGACGCAGATTTTTGCGTGCTGGGTGCCGATACCGCTGTGGTGCTGGACGGGAAAATTCTCGGCAAGCCGGTTGATGAAGCGCAAGCGTGCGCCATGCTTATGATGTTGTCCGGGTGTGAACATGAAGTCCTGACGGCGATAGCGGTGCTCGATGGTGAGCGTTGCGAGTCTCGGGTCGTGCGCAGTCTGGTGCGTTTTCGCAACATCAGTCGTGATGAAGCGATGGCCTACTGGGCCAGCGGCGAGCCGCAGGACAAGGCCGGCGGCTACGGCATTCAAGGGCTCGGCGCAGTGTTTGTCGCCGGCCTCAATGGCAGTTACTCGGCGGTGGTCGGGTTGCCGCTGTGCGAAACCGCTGAGCTGCTCGGCCATTTCGGCATACCCTGTTGGCAAACCCTTAACGCGCGTTGAGCGTCGTACTGACAAGATGCGGCCATTATCGTGAACATGCCTGAACGAGACCCTGCCATGAGTGAAGAGATCCTGATCAACATCACGCCGATGGAATCGCGCGTGGCGGTGGTTGAAAACGGTGTCCTGCAAGAGGTCCACGTCGAGCGCACGCAAAAACGCGGGATCGTCGGCAACATCTATAAAGGCAAGGTCGTGCGAGTATTGCCGGGCATGCAGGCGGCATTCGTCGACATCGGTCTGGACCGCGCCGCGTTCATTCATGCCTCGGAAATTTCCCTGCGCGAAGGCCCTGCGGTGGAGAGCATCAGCGCTCTGGTTCACGAAGGCCAGAGCCTGGTGGTGCAAGTCACCAAGGACCCGATTGGCTCCAAAGGCGCACGCCTGACGACTCAGCTGTCGATTCCGTCGCGTTATCTGGTGTACATGCCACGCACTGCGCACGTCGGTATTTCTTTGAAAATCGAAGACGAAGCCGAGCGCGATCGACTCAAGCAAGTGGTCACCGATTGCGTGGCCAAAGAAGGCATCAAAGAGGCCGGAGGCTTCATCCTGCGTACCGCCGCCGAAGGTGCTGGCGCCGATGAAATCCTCATGGACATTCGCTACCTGCGCCGTCTCTGGGATCAGATCAACGAACAGATCAAAACCATCAGCGCACCCAGTGTGATCTACGAAGATCTGGGCCTGGCGCTGCGCACCTTGCGTGACCTGGTGAGCCCGAAGATCGAGAAGATCAGGATCGACTCCCGGGAAACCTTCCAGAAAACCACACAGTTCGTCGCCGAACTGATGCCGGAAATCGCCGATCGTCTTGAGCATTACCCGGGTGAACGGCCGATCTTCGACCTGTACGGCGTCGAAGACGAAATCCAGAAAGCCCTGGAACGCAAAGTCCCGCTGAAGTCTGGCGGTTATCTGGTGGTCGATCCGGCGGAAGCCATGAGCACCATCGACGTCAACACCGGAGCGTTTGTCGGTCATCGCAACCTCGAAGAAACCATCTTCAAGACCAACCTCGAAGCGGCAACCGCCATCGCTCGTCAGCTGCGCCTGCGCAACCTGGGCGGGATCATCATCATCGATTTCATCGACATGGAAGATGAAGAGCACCAGCGTCAGGTGTTGCGCACACTCGAGAAGCAACTGGAGCGCGACCACGCCAAGACCAACATCATCGGCATCACCGAGTTGGGCCTGGTGCAGATGACTCGCAAACGCACCCGCGAAAGTCTCGAACAAGTGCTGTGCGAGCCGTGCAGCAGCTGTCAGGGTCGCGGCAAGCTCAAGACTCCGGAAACCGTTTGCTACGAGATTTTCCGCGAAATCCTCCGAGAGGCTCGCGCCTATCAGGCGGAAGGCTATCGTGTATTGGCAAACCAGAAAGTGGTCGACCGTCTGCTCGATGAAGAATCGGGCAATGTCGCCGAGCTCGAAGGTTTTATCGGGCGCACCATTCGGTTCCAGGTGGAAACCATGTATTCCCAGGAACAATACGACGTGGTGCTGCTCTGAATCGCTGTATTTCGACCCTGCTAGAACGGCTGGCTTCAGCTTTTTGCAGTATTTTTGCCATGGGAGCCAACTGACATGGAGCGTCTGACACGCATTTTGGCCGCATTGACCCGCTGGGGTCTGGGCCTGTGCGCGTTGGTATTGGTGTTGATGGCTTTATACGTCAGCCTCGGCCGAGAGCTGACGCCGCTGGTGGCCGAATACAGTGCCGAAGTCGAAGCCAAAGCCAGTGCTGCCTTGGGCATGCCGCTAAATATCGGTGAACTGGAAGGCAACTGGAGCGGCTTTGCGCCGATGATGCTGGCTCACGACGTGATGGTCGGCGAGGGCGCCAATGCCCTGCGTCTGGATCAGGTTCGCGTGGTGCCGGATCTGTGGGCCAGCCTGCTGGCTCGCGAAGTGCGCATCGCTCACCTGGAACTCAGCGGCCTGAAGATCAGCCTCAAAGAAGGCGAGGACGGCCATTGGGCACTTGAAGGTTTGCCGGTGCAGCAGGATCAGCCGCTGGATCCTGAAAAATTGCTCAATCGCATGCAAATGGTTCAGCAGCTGTCGGTGCTCGATAGCCAGGTCACTTTGCAGCCTCTGCAAGAGCAGCCCCTGACCCTGACTTACGTCGGCCTGAATCTGAAAACCGGCGCGTCGCGTCAGCGACTCGACGTTCGCCTGACCCTGCCCGACGGCCAACCGGTGGCCATGAGTGTGCGCACCCGTCTACGCGCCAGCGAGTGGAAGGACGGTGAAGCGGATGCCTATCTGAGCCTGCCGCAAAGCGACTGGTCGAAATGGTTGCCTGAGCGCCTGACCCAGCAATGGAATTTCTCCGAGATCAAGGCCGGTGGCGAGCTCTGGGTGAACTGGGGCAACGGCGCCCTGCAAAGTGGTGCGATACGCTTGAACGCGCCGCAACTCAAAGGTGCCTACGCCGAGCGCAAGCCGATCCAGATCCATAATCTGGCACTCAACGGCTATTTCCAGCGCGGTGCCGAAGGCGTCCTGGTAACCCTGGATTCCCTGGCCATGAACCTCGGCGATACCCGCTGGGAAACGCATCTGCAACTCAAACAAAGCGCGGCTACCGACAAGATTGAAGAGCTTTGGCATCTGCAAGCCGATCGCCTCGACCTCACCCCGATCACCCCGTTACTGAATGCCTTGGGGCCGCTGCCCGAAGGCGTTGCCACGGCCGTCGAGCGACTCAAAGTGACAGGTGGCCTGCGCAACGTGCTGATCGACTTCCGGCCCAATGCCACCGACGACAGCAAGTTCGGCTTTGCCGCCAACCTGGATCGGGTCGGCTTCGATGCCTATCACGGTGCCCCGGCCGCGCGGAATGTCAGTGGCAGCATCAGCGGTGATCTGGGTGGTGGCGAGCTGCGCATGGACAGCCAGGATTTTTCCTTGCACCTGGACCCGATCTTCGCCAAGCCATGGCAGTACATTCAGGCCAATGCCCGACTGACCTGGAAACTCGACAAAGACGCCTTCACCTTGATCGCGCCGTACCTGAAGGTACTGGGTGAAGAAGGCAAGATTGCCGGCGACTTTCTGATCCGCCTGCATTTCGATCACACCCAGGAAGACTACATGGACCTGCGGGTCGGTCTGGTGGACGGCGACGGTCGATACACCGCCAAGTACCTGCCGCAAATGCTCAGCCCGGCGCTGGACGAATGGCTGCGTACGGCAATTCTCAAAGGTGCGGTGGACGAAGGGTTCTTCCAGTACCAGGGTTCGTTGAACCACGGTGCCGCCGATACTGCCCGCAGCATCAGCCTATTCTTCAAGGTTCACGATGCCGAACTGGCCTTCCAGCCAGGCTGGCCACCTGTCAGCAAGGTCACGGGTGACGTGTTTGTTGAAGACAGCGGCGTGCGGGTACTGGCCAGCAAGGGCCAGTTGCTCAATACCCAGGTCAGCGACATTTACGTCAATATTCCCCATGTGCCTGCGGGCCAAAACGTCCACCTGTTCCTAGACGGTGGATTCGCCGGCGGGCTGGGCGATGGACTGAAGATTCTCCTAGAGGCGCCAATCGGTACCGCAGCTACCTTTGCCGGTTGGGAAGGTGAGGGCGATCTGCAGGGCAAGCTGAAACTGGATATTCCGCTGGCCAAAGGCGAGCAGCCGAAGATCCTCGTCGACTTCAAGACCGCCAAAGCCCGTCTGAAACTGGCCGAGCCAACCTTGGAGCTGACTCAGCTCAAGGGCGATTTTCGTTTCGACAGCACCAAGGGGTTGAGCGGGAAAAACATCACCGCACGCGCCTTTGATAAACCTGTCACCGCACAGATTTACGCCGATGGCAGCTCGGGCAACCTCAAGACTCGCGTCACCGCTTCGGGTCAGGTCGAGGTCAAGAAACTTACTGATTGGTTGAGCGTTACTCAGCCGGTGCCAGTGGCCGGTGTGATCCCTTATCAGCTGCAACTGAACCTTGAGGGTGCCGACAGCCAATTGATGGTCAACTCCAACCTCAAGGGCGTAGCAATCGATTTGCCGGCACCGTTCGGCTTGGCTGCCGACATGGGCCGCGATACCACGTTCCGCATGACCCTGCAGGGGCCGGAGCGGCGCTACTGGGTCAGCTACGGTGATCTGGCGAGCTTCACGTTTGCGGCACCGGCCGGCAATTTTGCCGACGGACGTGGCGAGTTGTTCCTGGGGGGCGGCAATGCTGTGTTGCCCGGTGCCAAGGGCTTGCGAGTGCGAGGCGTGCTGTCGGAACTGGATGTCGGCCCGTGGAAGGATCTGGTGGACAAGTATGCTGGCAAGGATCCGGGCGGCAGCGCCAAACAGTTGCTCAGCAGCGCCGACTTCAAGGTCGGCAAACTCAGCGGTTTCGGTACCACGCTCGATCAGGCTTCCGTACAGTTGAACCGCAAACCTGCCGCGTGGGCCTTGCAACTCGATAGCCAGCAGGTCAGGGGCGTCGCCAGCCTCCCCGATGCGAAAGCCGCGCCGATTGCGATCAATCTGCAATACGTGCGATTGCCGGCGCCAGACCCGACGGTTCTGGCCGACGAAAACTCGCCGGATCCGCTGGCCTCGGTGGATCCGACGAAGATTCCTGCGTTGGATATCACCATCAATCAGCTGTTCCAGGGAAAGGACCTCGTCGGGGCCTGGTACCTGAAAATCCGTCCTACCGCCAAGGGCATTGCGCTTGCCACACTGGATCTGGGCCTCAAGGGTATTCTCTTGCAGGGCAGCGGCGGTTGGGAAGGCATGCCCGGTTCCAGCAGCAGTTGGTACAAGGGCCGGATCAGCGGCAAGAATCTCGCCGATGTGCTGAAGGGCTGGGGCTTTGCGCCAAGTGTCACCAGTGAAGAATTTCATATGGATGTCGATGGTCGCTGGCCTGGTTCGCCGGCCTGGCTGGCTACCAAGCGCTTCTCCGGAACCCTCGATGCTTCGCTGAATAAAGGCCAGTTTGTTGAAATTGAGGGCAGTGCCCAAGCGTTGCGAGTGTTTGGCTTGCTGAACTTCAACTCCATCGGCCGCCGGCTGCGCCTGGACTTCTCCGACCTGTTCGGCAAAGGCTTGAGTTACGACCGGGTCAAAGGCCTGCTGGTCGCGACCAACGGCGTATACGTGACGCGTGAGCCGATCCTGATGACCGGTCCATCGAGCAATATTGAGCTCGCTGGCACCCTGGACCTGGTGGGCGATAAGGTTGATGCCAAGTTGCTGGTGACTTTGCCTGTGACCAATAACCTGCCGATTGCTGCACTGATTGTCGGCGCACCGGCTATCGGCGGCGCGCTGTTCCTGATCGACAAGCTGATCGGTGACCGCGTGGCGCGTTTCGCGAGCGTCAAATATACCGTCAAGGGTCCGTGGAAAGAGCCGAAAATCACCTTCGACAAACCTTTTTGACTCACTCTTTGAAAACACACTCCTCAAGCCTATGGAGTAGCATGGTGGCCTGCCCTTATAAAAAAGCGATGAAGGAGCGCGCCATGTCTTTAGCGGTGATTCAAATGGTCAGCCACAGCGATGTGCTGGCCAATCTGGCCCAGGCCCGTCGGCTGCTCGAGCAGGCGGCGGCCGGTGGTGCGCAACTCGCCGTCCTGCCGGAAAACTTCGCCGCCATGGGCCGTCGCGACATTG
The DNA here is from genome assembly GCF_054898005.1 of Pseudomonas sp. HLT2-19-2. Lineage (NCBI taxonomy): Bacteria > Pseudomonadati > Pseudomonadota > Gammaproteobacteria > Pseudomonadales > Pseudomonadaceae > Pseudomonas > Pseudomonas sp. HLT2-19-2. The sequence continues at coordinate 1,180,646 of NZ_CM142712.1, forward strand.
GCGACATCGGCCGCGCCGAGGCGTCGGGCGAAGGCCCGATCCTGCCATGGTTGAAACAGACCGCCCGCGACCTCAAGTTATGGATAGTGGCCGGCACGCTGCCGTTGCCGCCGGTAGACCAGCCGATGGCGAAGGTGCACGCCTGCTCGCTGCTGGTGGATGACCACGGCGAAACCGTTGCACGGTATGACAAGCTGCATCTCTTCGACGTCGATGTGGCGGACAATCGCGGGCGTTATCGCGAATCCGACGACTATGCTTATGGCAGTGGGGTGGTGGTGGCGGACACGCCCGTCGGTCGAGTCGGGCTGACCGTGTGTTACGACCTGCGTTTCCCGGAGCTGTACAGCGAATTACGCGCTGCCGGTGCGGAGTTGATTACCGCGCCGTCGGCCTTTACCGCGGTAACCGGCGCGGCGCATTGGGATGTATTAATTCGCGCGCGGGCCATCGAGACTCAATGTTATGTGCTCGCGGCCGCTCAGGGTGGAACCCATCCGGGGCCGCGAGAAACCTGGGGTCATGCGGCGATCATCGACCCGTGGGGACGTGTGTTGGCGCAGCAGGACCAAGGCGAGGCCGTGCTGCTGGCCGAACGCGATAGCAGCGAACAGGCGTCCATTCGGGCGCGGATGCCGGTGTCCAGTCACCGGCGCTTTTTCTCGCAGGGCGCACAGCGACCTGCCTCAGAACGACGAATTTAAGGCGTAAAGCATATGAGCGAGTTGTTGTCCTCAGTCAGTGAACACCTCCTGGCGCCCGGCGGCGTAACGATCGAGAGTCTGCAAGGTGTGCTCGGCGATCTGGCCGGCCCGGGCATCGATGCCGCCGACCTGTATTTCCAGGGGCAGATCTCTGAGTCCTGGGCGCTGGAAGACGGGATCGTCAAGGAAGGCAGCTTCAACCTCGACCAAGGTGTCGGTGTGCGAGCGCAATCGGGTGAGAAAACCGGTTTTGCCTACAGCAATGCCATTACCCTCGAAGCCCTTGGCGCTGCGGCCCGTGCCGCGCGTTCGATCTCCCGCGCCGGGCAGAATGGCACGGTGCAAGCATTCACCACTCAGGATGTCGCCCAGTTGTACGGGCCGGACAACCCACTGGAAGTGATGACCCGTGCCGAGAAGGTCGAATTGCTCAAACGCATCGACGTCGCGACTCGCGCCCTCGATCCGCGTATCCAGCAAGTCACCGTGAGCATGGCCGGCGTCTGGGAGCGAATCCTCGTGGCTTCCACTGATGGCGGCCTGGCCGCCGATGTACGGCCGTTGGTGCGCTTTAACGTCAGCGTGATCGTCGAGCAGAACGGTCGCCGTGAGCGCGGCGGTCATGGCGGTGGCGGTCGTACCGATTACCGCTATTTCCTCAGCGACGACCGCGCCATGGGCTATGCCCGTGAAGCGTTGCGTCAGGCTCTGGTCAACCTCGAAGCCATCCCTGCGCCGGCCGGTACATTACCGGTAGTGCTGGGTTCCGGCTGGTCCGGCGTGTTGCTGCACGAAGCGGTCGGCCACGGCCTGGAAGGCGACTTCAACCGCAAGGGCAGTTCCGCCTACAGCGGGCGCATGGGCGAGATGGTTGCGTCCAAGCTTTGCACCATCGTCGATGACGGCACGCTGGCCGGTCGTCGCGGTTCCCTGAGCGTCGATGATGAAGGCACGCCGACGGAGTGCACCACGCTGATCGAAAACGGCGTACTCAAAGGCTACATGCAGGACAAACTCAACGCCCGCCTGATGGGCGTGGCCCGTACCGGTAACGGTCGCCGCGAATCCTACGCGCACCTGCCGATGCCGCGCATGACCAACACCTACATGCTGGCTGGCGAAAGCGATCCGGCAGAAATCATTGCCTCGGTGAAGCGCGGCATCTACTGCGCCAACCTTGGCGGCGGTCAGGTGGACATCACCAGCGGCAAGTTCGTGTTTTCCACCAGCGAGGCGTACTTGATCGAAGACGGCAAGATTACTGCCCCGGTCAAAGGCGCGACGTTGATCGGCAACGGCCCGGAAGCCATGAGCAAGGTGTCGATGGTCGGTAACGATCTGGCGCTGGACAGCGGCGTGGGGACGTGTGGCAAGGATGGGCAGTCGGTGCCGGTGGGTGTCGGCCAGCCAACGCTGAAAATCGATGCGATTACTGTGGGTGGCACAGGATCTTGACGAATGGAGCTTCGGGTGAACTGCAATGCAGCTCACCCGATTCGAGATTTAACGCAAACCGCGTTGAGTCTCGTCCAGCTCACGGATGTACTTGAAGATTTTACGGTTCGATGCCGGTGGCTTGTTGGTCGCCAGTTCGTGCTGGGCCTGACGGATCAGGGAGCGCAATTGCTGACGATCAGCCTCCGGGTAGTCGACAACGAATTTCTCCAGGACGCCGTCGTCGCCAGCGATCAAGCGATCGCGCCAGCGTTCCAGGCCATGGAAACGTTCGTTGTACTGCCGAGTGGAGGCATCGAGTTGATCGAGCAAAGTCAGAATGGCGTCAGTGTCCTGATCGCGCATCAGTTTGCCGATGAACATAAGGTGCCGTTTACGCGCGATGTTCGCGGTGTGCTTGGAGGCATCGCCCAGAGCCCGGCGCAAAGCGTCGGTCAACGGCAGCTTTGCCAGCAAGTCAGGCTTGAGTGTTGTAAGGCGCTCGCCAAGGTCAACCAGAGCATGAAGCTCGCGTTTAACCTGAGATTTGCTTTTTTCTCCCGTATCGAGGGAGTCGTCGTAAGAATCAACCATGGTGGCAGTCCGCAAAGAAACGCCGCCATGATAACCAGTCGGGGGCCGCTTGTCCGGCCCGGTCGCTCGAAGGCCCCAGCCGAAAGCAGAATTTGAGTGGAGAACAGCATGAGTGCAGTTGAAAGCGTCGGCCCACAAGCGTTGCCGGCACTGCAAGAACAAGTCGAGCAGATCATCGCTGAAGCCAAGCGCCAGGGTGCCAGTGCCTGTGAAGTGGCCGTGTCCCTGGAGCAGGGCCTGTCCACCACGGTGCGTCAGCGTGAAGTCGAAACCGTCGAATTCCACCGCGATCAGGGTTTTGGCATCACCTTGTACGCTGGCCAGCGCAAGGGCTCGGCGAGCACGTCCGCCAGCGGTCCGGAGGCGATTCGCGAAACCGTCGCCGCCGCATTGGCCATCGCCAAGCACACTTCCGAAGACGAAGCTTCGGGCCTGGCGGACGCCGCGCTGATGGCCAAGGATCTGCAGGATTTCGACCTGTTCCATCAATGGGACATCACCCCGGAGCAAGCCATTGAGCAGGCCCTGGCCTGTGAAGCGGCGGCGTTTGCCACCGACAGCCGAATCAAGAACGCCGACGGCACCACCCTCAGCACCCACCAGGGCTGCCGTGTTTACGGCAACAGCCACGGTTTCATCGGCGGTTACGCGTCGACCCGGCACAGCCTGAGCTGCGTGATGATTGCCGAAGCAGACGGCCAGATGCAGCGCGATTACTGGTACGACGTGAACCGTCAGGGGAGCTTGCTGGCCGACCCGGTGAGCATCGGCCAACGTGCCGCGCAACGGGCAGCGAGCCGTCTGGGTGCGCGTCCGGTGCCGACCTGCGAAGTGCCGGTGCTGTTTTCCGCGGAACTGGCCGGTGGTTTGTTCGGCAGTTTCCTCTCGGCGATTTCCGGCGGCAGTCTGTATCGCAAATCGTCGTTTCTTGAAGGAACCCTAGGGCAGAAGCTGTTCCCGGAATGGCTGACCCTCGATGAGCGTCCGCACTTGATGCGTGCGATGGGCAGTTCGGCTTTCGATGGCGATGGTTTGGCAACTTATGCCAAGCCGTTCGTCGAAAACGGGGTGTTGGTGTCGTACATCCTCGGCACCTATTCCGGTCGCAAATTGGGCATGCCGAGCACCGCCAATGCCGGCGGCGTGCACAACCTGTTCGTCACCCATGGCGACGAAGACCAGGCAGCCTTGCTGCGACGCATGGGCCGCGGCCTGCTGGTGACTGAGTTGATGGGCCAGGGCCTGAACATGGTCACTGGCGATTACTCCCGTGGCGCTGCGGGTTTCTGGGTGGAGAACGGTGAAATCCAGTTCGCGGTCCAGGAAGTGACCATCGCTGGCAACATGCGTGACATGTTCAAACAGATCGTTGCGGTGGGTAATGACCTGGAATTGCGCAGCAACATTCGCACAGGTTCGGTGCTGATCGAGCGGATGACGGTGGCGGGCAGCTAACGCTTAACCGTTACTCAAAAAGGCGCGCCACCCATCGTTGGGCGGCGCGCCTTTTTTGTGTGTTGATTTTCTCGGGGTTGTTTTGGTTCTAATTATCATCTAACAATAAATCTCATTACCGGATGAGCCCGGATCATGAGTTCTGCCTTGCACGAGCCGCCTTACCTCGAAAGCTGGCGCTGGATGAGTCGCCAGATCCAGGTCACCACACTCAACCCGATCATTGGTTACCAAAAAGCCGCAGAGATCGCAAAGAAGGCTTATCAGCAAGGCCGCCCGGTGATCGATGTGGCTCTGGAATACACCGACTGCTGGCGGGCATGACGTTATTGGTTGCGCAGGGGCTGGCATGGCTGGACCTCGAGCCGAAACTGCTGCGCGCCGTGCAAGGTGGGGCGATATGCGCCTTGGGCACTGCCTTGGGCGCGGTGCCTGTGCTGGTGATTCGGCAGATGCCCCAGGCGGTCAGTGATTCACTGCTTGGCTTCGGGGCCGGGTTGATGCTCGCGGCGATAGCGTTTTCGTTGATTATTCCGGGAATCTCAGCTGCTGAAAACCTGGGGCTGACGCCTTGGGTGGCCAGCGGACTGATCAGTTTCGGCATCTTGCTGGGCTTGCAAGTCTTGGGCTGCTGATCGGGTTTTGTTTGATGATGGTGATGGATACAGCGCTCGCCTAGGCGAGTGGTTAACCACCTTCGCCGAAGTAGTCCTTGATCAAATCCACCAAAGCCTGCAAGGCTTCGTCAGCTTGCTCACCTTCGGTACTCAGGTGAATTATTGTTCCCTTGCCGGCAGCGAGCATCATCATCGCCATGATGCTTTTTCCGTCTACCATGGACTCGGGAGTTCGTCCGACCCGGATCGTGCAATCCTTGAACTCACCGGCAACGCCAACGAATTTTGCAGAAGCGCGGGCATGCAGGCCCAGTTTGTTGATGATTTCGATATCCAGAGCAGGCATCGCGGTGTGAATCCTTTAGCTGAGGTCGCGGTGGCGAACCTGGACGTTCTTCAGGTTTTTTTGCAAGGCCTGGCCCAGACGTTCGGTCAGGTAGACGGAGCGGTGATGTCCGCCGGTGCAGCCAATGGCAATGGTGACATAAGCACGGTTGCTGGCGGCGAAGCGTGGCAGCCACTTGAGCAAGTACGTGGAAATGTCCTGGTACATCTCTTCGACATCCGGCTGGGCCGCCAGGTAATCGGCGACCGGTTGATCGAGCCCGGAATGATCGCGCAATTCCGGTTTCCAATAGGGATTGGGCAGGCAACGCACGTCGAACACCAGATCGGCGTCCACCGGCATGCCACGCTTGAAACCAAAAGACTCCACCAGAAACGCAGTACCGGGCTCCGGCTGGTTCAGCAGGCGCAGCTTGATGGTATCGCGTAGCTGATACAGGTTCAGGTTGGTGGTGTTTACTTTGAGATCGGCGAGGTCGGCAATCGGCCCGAGCAAGGCGGTCTCATCGTTGATGGCTTCGGCCAGCGAGCGATCGGCATTGCTCAGCGGGTGACGCCGACGGGTTTCCGAGAAGCGTTTGAGCAAGGTTTCTTCATCGGCGTCCAGATAAAGCACATCACACTGGATATGCCGGCTGCGCACTTCTTCCAGCAGCTCGGGAAACCGCGATAAGTGACTTGGCAAGTTGCGCGCATCGATGGACACGGCAACCAGCGGTTGTGCCAGCTCGGTGTGAATCAACGCGCGTTCGGCCAGCTCCGGCAACAGCCCGGCAGGAAGGTTGTCGATGCAGTAGTAGCCGTTATCCTCGAGTACATCGAGGGCGGTACTTTTACCTGAGCCGGAGCGGCCACTGACGATGATCAAACGCATGATTAGTGACCGTTTTGCTCGTCCAGGACAACCTGATACAAGGCTTCATTGCTCGGAGCGCTGCGCAGTTTTTCGCGCACTTCCTTGCGATCGAGCATGCTGGCGATCTGGCGCAGTAGCTCCAGGTGCGCATCGGTGGCAGCTTGCGGGACCAGCAGAACGAACAGCAGGTCAACCGGAGCACCGTCGATGGCGTCGAAATCGATGGGGGCGTCGAGGTGCATCAAGGCGCTGATGGGCGAGTTGCAGCCCTTCAGGCGACAGTGGGGGATGGCGATGCCGTTGCCAAAACCGGTCGAACCGAGTTTTTCACGGGCAATCAGAGCCTCGAAGACATCTTGCATCTCCAGATCCGGCACTTCGCGGTGGATAAGGTTGGCAATTTGCTCGAGGGCTTTCTTTTTGCTGCCGCCCGGCACGTTCACGAGGGAACGGCCGGGGGTCAGGATGCTTTCAAGTCGGATCATGGGTTGGGAGTGTTAACGACCGGTCGCGCCCTGGAGGAGGCTTTGGGTCTTTTCCTTATGCTTTTTAAGTTGTTTATCCAGCTTGTCGGTCAGTGCGTCGATCGCCGCGTACATATCGGTATGCTCCGCGTTTGCGACCACTTCATTGCCGGGAATATGCAGCGTGGCTTCGATTTTCTGCTTGAGCTTTTCGACCGTCATCGTGACTTGCACGTTGGTGATCTTGTCGAAATGCCTCTCTAATCGTTCGAGTTTTTCGCCGATGTAGGTGCGAAGAGGTTCGGTCACTTCCAGTTGGTGTCCACTGATGTTGACTTGCATACAGCTCTCCTTCGTTGCCAGTGCATAAAGCGGCAGGCAGAAATGCCTGCCACTGGAACGCTGTGGCGTGGCTCTACATCAACCGCTTGCGTTCGCTCGAAGGCGCGATCCCGAGGGATTCGCGGTACTTGGCGACGGTGCGGCGAGCCACCTGAATGCCTTGTGCCTCCAGTAAACCAGCGATCTTGCTGTCACTCAACGGCTTTTTCTGATTTTCCGCAGCAACCAGTTTTTTGATGATCGCGCGGATCGCCGTAGACGAGCATTCACCGCCCTCTGAGGTGCTGACGTGGCTCGAGAAAAAGTATTTCAGTTCATATATGCCCCGTGGGGTATGCATGAACTTTTGCGTGGTCACCCGTGAAATCGTCGACTCATGCATGCCCACCGCTTCGGCGATGTCATGCAGGACCAGCGGTTTCATGGCTTCGTCGCCGTATTCAAGAAAGCCGCGCTGATGCTCGACGATCTGAGTGGCTACTTTCATCAGGGTTTCGTTGCGGCTTTGCAGGCTCTTGATGAACCAGCGGGCCTCTTGCAACTGATTGCGCATGAAGGTGTTGTCGGCGCTGGTGTCGGCGCGACGCACGAAACCGGCGTATTGAGCATTGACCCGCAGGCGCGGCACGGATTCCTGGTTCAGCTCCACCAGCCAGCGCTCGTTGTCCTTGCGTACGATCACGTCGGGAACGACGTATTCGGCTTCGCTGGACTCGATTTGCGAGCCTGGGCGCGGGTTGAGGCTCTGGACCAGTTCAATCACTTGGCGCAGCTCATCTTCCTTGAGCTTCATGCGACGCATCAGCTGGCTGTAGTCGCGGCTGCCGAGCAGGTCGATGTAATCGGTGACCAGGCGTTTGGCCTCGACCAGCCAAGGGGTCTTGGCGGACAACTGACGTAATTGCAGCAGCAGGCATTCGCCCAGGTTACGGGCGCCGATGCCAGCGGGTTCGAATTGCTGGATGCGGTGCAGGACGGCTTCGATTTCGTCCAGTTCGATGTTCATTTCTGGATCGAAGGCTTCGAGAATCTCCTCGAGGGTTTCGTCCAGGTAGCCCTGATTGTTGATGCAGTCGATCAGGGTCACGGCAATCAGGCGATCAGTGTCGGACATCGGTGCCAGGTTCAGTTGCCACAGCAAGTGGCTTTGCAGGCTTTCGCCGGCCGATGTACGGGTGGTGAAATCCCACTCGTCGTCGTCGTTGCTCGGCAGGCTGCTGGCGCTGGTCTGGTAGACGTCTTCCCACGCGGTGTCGACGGGCAGTTCGTTGGGAATGCGCTCGTTCCAGTCACCTTCCTCGAGGTTGTCCACCGTCGGGGCGGTTTCCTGGTAGGAGGGTTCCGAAACATCGGCGTTGGGAGGCTGTTCGGCTTTGTCGGCCAAGGGGTCGGCGTTATCGAAGTCGTCGCCTTCTTCCTGGCGTTCGAGCATCGGATTGGACTCCAGGGCCTCCTGGATTTCCTGTTGCAGGTCCAGGGTCGACAATTGGAGCAGGCGGATGGCCTGTTGCAGCTGCGGTGTCATCGTCAGCTGCTGGCCCATTCTCAAGACTAGCGATGGTTTCATGGCAGGGGCTTAACACCTTATTCGCCGGCGCACATGCGCCATCCACTACAGGGCGCCGAAGCGCCAAACATAAGCAAATTATATGCCTGAAACTGCAACGTTTGCCTAGAGCGCTGTAACAATAAAAAACTATTCATTTTTATCGAGACAAGCGCTCGGTCGACTAGCCAGGCACCTCAGTGCTTACAGGCGGAACTCATGGCCCAGATACACTTCCTTGACCAGGTCGTTGGCCAGGATGGTGGCAGAGTCACCTTCGGCAATCAGCTGTCCATCGTTGACGATGTAAGCGGTTTCGCAGATATCCAGGGTTTCACGGACGTTGTGGTCAGTGATCAATACGCCAATGCCCTTGGCCTTGAGGTGATAGATGATCTGCTTGATGTCGCCCACCGAAATCGGGTCCACGCCGGCGAACGGTTCGTCGAGGAGGATGAATTTCGGGTTGGTGGCCAGTGCCCTGGCGATTTCCACGCGGCGGCGTTCACCGCCGGACAGACTCATACCGAGGTTGTCGCGGATGTGGCTGATGTGGAATTCCTGCAGCAGGCTTTCCAGCTCTTTGCGACGACCGGTCTTGTCGAGCTCCTTGCGGGTCTCGAGGATTGCCATGATGTTGTCGGCTACCGAGAGTTTGCGGAAGATCGATGCTTCTTGCGGAAGATAGCCGATACCGGCCTTCGCACGACCGTGCATAGGCTGGTGGCTAACATCCAGATCGTCAATCAGTACGCGGCCCTGATCGGCCTGTACCAAGCCAACAATCATGTAGAAACAGGTGGTCTTGCCGGCGCCGTTGGGACCCAGCAGGCCGACGATCTGACCGCTGTCGATCGACAGGCTGACGTCGCGCACGACCTGACGGCTCTTGTAGCTCTTGGCCAGATGCTGAGCTTTCAGAGTTGCCATTACGGGGCCTTTTGCTCTTCGGTTTTCTTTTTCGGCTGGATCACCATGTCGATCCGCGGACGCGACTCGGTGACCTTGCTGCCCGTAGCGCGACCGGCGCTGGCAAGCTTTTTGTTGGTGTCATAGACGATTTTCTCGCCCTGGGTCACGTTGCCGTCCTTGTCGATGACTTTGGCGCGGTCGATCAGCACGACACGGTCTTGCGAGGCGTGGTACTGGATAGTGACGCCATAGCCTTGAACCGGCTTTGTATCGCCTGCCGTTTGCAGTTGCTCGAAGTAGGCGAGGTTGCCCACCGAAGTCACTACGTCGATATCGCCGGCTGGGGTGCGGGTCATGGTCACAGTATTGCCGGTGACCTTCATCGAGCCCTGGGTGATGATCACGTCACCTTTATAGGTGGCAATGCCGTTCTTGTCGTCCAGTTGGGCATCGTCCGCCTGGATGCGGATAGGCTGCTGTTGATCGTCCGGCAGAGCCCAGGCGCTCACGCTTCCCAGTGCTGCGCCCAAACCGAGCAAAATAGGGAGGGTTTTAACGAGCCTCATACTGTCCTCTTACGTTCGATAGCAGGTGTATCCTGCTTTCTTTCAAATACGCCTTCATTCCCTTGCCAGTCGAGACACCACCAGCGCCGTCGATTCTAACGGGTTGATCGGTCTGCGCATATTGCTGCTGCGGGAACACTGTCATGCGGGTGGTGGTAATCAGCGTCTTGCGGTTTTTCTCGTCGAAACGCGTGATGCGCACCGAGTCGATCAGTTCGACCTGAGTGCCGTCGGGGTTCACTTCGCCGTGCTCGCTCTGGACGTGCCAGGGAAACTCGGTGCCGCGGAACAGGTTCAGGTCCGGATTGGTCAACAGCGTTACTTCGGTCGCCTTCAGGTGTTCGACCTTGTCGGACGTCATTTCGTATTGCAGTTTGCCGTCCGGCAGGTACTGCACGCTGTGGGCGTTGACCGCGTAATAGTCGATCGCGGTTTCATCGACCTTTGCCACGGGCTGGTCGAGGAAGCGTTCCGGGCTGATGTTCCAGTAGCCGACCGCCGCGAATATCGCTGCGATGCAACCAAACACCAGGAATTTGCGAATCTTTTTGCTCAGCATAGTTGGCTCACAGGTACGCGGCGTTGGCCGCATCGAGGCGGCCCTGGGCGCGCAGGATCAATTCGCAAAATTCGCGAGCGGCACCCTCGCCACCACGAGCCTGGGTGATGCCGTGGGCGTGTTCACGAACGAAACTGGCAGCGTTGGCCACCGCCATGCCCAGGCCGACGCGGCGAATCACCGGCAGGTCCGGCAGGTCGTCGCCGAGATAGGCGACTTGCTCATAGCTTAGGTTGAGTTGGGCAAGAAGCTCGTCGAGCACCACCAGTTTGTCTTCGCGCCCCTGGTACAGGTGTGGAATGCCGAGGTTCTTCGCTCGTCGCTCGACCACCGGGGTCTTGCGGCCGCTGATGATAGCGGTCTGCACGCCGGCTGCCATCAACATCTTGATGCCTTGGCCGTCGAGGGTGTTGAAGGTCTTGAATTCGCTGCCGTCTTCAAGGAAGTACAGGCGTCCGTCGGTCAGTACGCCATCGACGTCGAAAATCGCCAGCTTGATGTTCTTGCCGCGTTGCAACAGGTCGGTGCTCATCACATTACTCCTGCGCGCAGCAGATCGGACAGGTTGAAGGCGCCAATCGGACGGTCCTCCTTGTCCACCACCACCAGCGCGTTGATTCGATGGTCTTCCATGATTTTCAGAGCCTCGGCCGCGAGCATCTCGGGACGGGCAGTCTTGCCGTGAATAGTCATGACCTCGTCGATGGTCGCGTGGTGGATATCGATGGTGCGGTCCAGAGTGCGGCGCAGGTCGCCGTCGGTGAAGATCCCGGCGAGTTTGCCATCGGCTTCGAGGATCGCCGTCATGCCCAGGCCCTTGCGGGTCATTTCCATCAGCGCGTCCTTGAGCAGGGTGCCGCGCTGAACCTGCGGCAGCTCTCGCCCGGCGTGCATGACGTTTTCCACTTTCAGCAGCAGGCGTCGGCCAAGCGCGCCACCGGGGTGGGAAAAGGCGAAATCTTCAGCGGTAAAGCCGCGGGCTTCCAGCAGCGCAACGGCCAGGGCGTCGCCCATGACCAGCGCGGCCGTGGTCGACGAGGTCGGTGCCAGGTTAAGCGGGCAGGCTTCGTGCTCGACGCGCACGTTGAGGTTGACCTCGGCAGCCTTCGCCAGTGGTGATTCAGGGTTGCCGGTCATGCTGATCAATTGAATGCCCAGGCGCTTGATCAGTGGCAGCAGGGTAACGATTTCATGGGTGGAGCCGGAGTTCGACAGCGCCAAGATGATGTCGTCGCGGGTGATCATGCCCATGTCGCCGTGGCTGGCTTCGGCCGGGTGCACGAAAAAGGCCGTGGTGCCGGTGCTGGCCAGGGTGGCGGCGATCTTGTTACCGATGTGCCCGGACTTGCCCATGCCGACCACGACCACGCGGCCTTTGCTGGCCAGAATCATCTCGCAAGCGCGTACGAAATCTGCGTCGATACGGGGTAGCAAGCCTTGTACGGCTTCCAGTTCGAGGCGGATGGTGCGTTGAGCAGATTGAATCAGATCGCTGGATTGGCTCATGTCAGAAATCGTATAGCCTGATGAAAAGGCGGCGATTATAACGGTAATGCTCGAAACCCTCACGCAAGTTCGTCGCGCTTTGTCATTCCCTGTTACCGAATACCCCTGAATAGAAGCTTTTACCTTGTCATGTTGCTGAACATGGCCCGGCGTGGGCCTTGGGCGCTTGGCATTTGCAGTGATATAGTTCGCCGCCAGTTCGGCCTGCCCGGGAGGTATGTGCTTTCGTCAGAAAGTCAGGCGTCCGAGTGAGAGGCTGCATCGCAAGGAGTTTAGATGAGTGCCGATAAAGCCTACGCGGTCGAGCTGAAGGGACTGACCTTCAAGCGCGGTGCGCGCAGCATTTTCAATAACGTCGATATACGTATCCCGCGCGGCAAGGTCACCGGCATCATGGGGCCTTCCGGCTGTGGCAAGACTACGCTGTTGCGGCTGATGGGCGCACAGTTGCGGCCGACCAAAGGCGAAGTATGGGTCAACGGGCAGAACCTGCCGAAGCTGTCGCGCAGTGATCTGTTCGATGCGCGCAAGCACATGGGCGTGCTTTTTCAGAGCGGTGCACTGTTCACCGATCTCGATGTGTTCGAGAACGTTGCCTTTCCGCTACGCGTTCATACCGAACTGCCGGAAGAAATGATCCGGGACATTGTCCTGCTCAAATTGCAGGCCGTGGGCTTGCGTGGCGCCATCGACCTGATGCCTGACGAGTTGTCCGGCGGCATGAAGCGTCGTGTCGCTCTGGCCCGGGCGATTGCCCTCGACCCGCAAATCCTCATGTATGACGAGCCCTTTGTCGGCCAGGACCCCATCGCCATGGGCGTGCTGGTGCGCCTGATCCGCCTGCTCAACGATGCACTGGGCATCACCAGTATCGTGGTCTCCCACGACCTGGCCGAGACCGCGAGCATCGCCGATTACATCTATGTCGTCGGCGAAGGCCAGGTGTTGGGGCAGGGCACTCCCGAGGAACTGATGAACTCGCAGGAGCCACGCATCCGTCAATTCATGACAGGTGAGCCGGACGGTCCGGTCGCCTATCACTTTCCAGCGACGGATTACCGCGCAGATCTTCTGGGGAAGCGTTGATGCGCAAGATTTCACTAGTAGAGCGGGTTCGCCGGTTCGGCCACTCTGGCATTGACGTGCTGGGGGTGTTCGGCCGTTCGGCGATATTCCTGTTTCATGCCTTGCTCGGCCGTGGTGGCATTGGTGGCGGTTTTGGCCTGCTGATCAAGCAACTGCATTCAGTGGGCGTGATGTCCCTGGTGATCATCGTGGTCTCCGGGGTGTTCATCGGCATGGTGCTGGCGCTGCAAGGCTTCAATATTCTATCCAGCTACGGTTCGGAGCAGGCGGTCGGCCAGATGGTTGCGCTGACGTTGTTGCGCGAACTGGGGCCCGTGGTCACGGCATTGTTGTTCGCCGGGCGCGCCGGTTCGGCATTGACTGCCGAAATCGGCAACATGAAGTCCACCGAGCAGTTGTCCAGTCTGGAAATGATTGGTGTCGATCCGCTCAAGTACATCATTGCCCCGCGCCTGTGGGCCGGCTTCATTTCCCTTCCTGTGCTGGCGATAATCTTCAGCGTGGTGGGCATCTGGGGTGGTTCATGGGTGGCCGTCGACTGGCTGGGCGTCTATGAAGGTTCCTACTGGTCGAACATGCAGAACAGCGTGACCTTTGCTGACGATGTGCTCAACGGCATCATCAAAAGCATTGTTTTCGCCTTTGTCGTGACCTGGATCGCCGTATTCCAAGGCTATGACTGCGAGCCCACTTCCGAGGGGATCAGTCGTGCCACTACCAAGACCGTGGTGTATGCCTCTTTGGCTGTACTCGGCCTGGACTTTATTCTGACCGCCTTGATGTTTGGAGATTTCTGATGCAAAACCGCACCCTGGAAATCGGTGTCGGCCTTTTCTTGCTGGCTGGCATCCTGGCTTTGCTGTTGCTGGCGTTGCGGGTGAGTGGCCTGTCCCCGAGCGCAACCACCGATACTTATAAAACTTATGCGTATTTCGACAATATCGCCGGTTTGACTGTCAGAGCTAAAGTGACCATGGCCGGTGTGACCATCGGCAAGGTCACGGCGATCGATCTGGACCGCGACAGTTTCACCGGTCGAGTGACCATGCAGCTGGAAAAGCGCGTAGATAACCTGCCGACTGACTCCACTGCATCTATTCTGACCGCTGGTCTGTTGGGCGAGAAGTACATCGGTATCAGCGTGGGCGGGGAAGAAACCTTGCTCAAGGATGGTTCAACCATCCACGACACGCAGTCGTCGCTGGTGCTTGAGGACCTGATCGGTAAATTTCTGCTCAATACCGTAAGCAAAGACGCCAAATGAGGAGCTTTTGAATGATCTCTACCTTGCGACGTGGCCTGTTGATATTACTCGCAGCCCTGCCGTTGGTGGCTAACGCCGTGGCGGCGCCTTCGGCGCACGATCTGGTACAGGACACCACGACCCGGTTGCTGGCGGATCTTGCCGCCAACAAAGAAAAGTACAAACAAGATCCGCAAGATTTTTATACCGCGCTGAACACCATCGTCGGGCCTGTGGTGGATGCCGAAGGCATTTCCAAAAGCATCATGACGGTCAAGTATTCACGCAAGGCCACGCCTGCGCAGATGAAGACCTTTGAAGAAAATTTCAAAAAGGGTCTGTTCCAGTTTTATGGCAACGCTTTGCTCGAGTACAACAATCAGGGGATCGTCGTCGACCCTGCCAAGGATGAGTCGGGAGACCGCACAAGCGTTGCCATGACGGTCAAAGGTGCCAACGGTGCGATCTTTCCTGTGTCTTACACACTCGAAAAGATCAGTGGCGAGTGGAAACTGCGTAACGTAATCATCAACGGCATTAACATCGGCAAGTTGTTCCGTGATCAGTTCGCTGATGCGATGCAGCGCAATGGTAACGACCTGGACAAGACCATCAATGGTTGGGCCGGGGAAGTCGCCAAAGCCAAGGAAACCAGCCAGAAGCAAACCACTGAGACGCAAGCTCAATGAGTGTGTCGGCCATTCGCATGAGCGAATCCGGCGAGCTGACGCTTAGCGGCATGCTGGATTACCGCACCGGCCCGGGCTTGCGCAAGCAGGGGCAGGCGCTGATCAAGTCCAGTAAGGCCGCTGCACTGGTGGTCGATTGCTCGGCGGTGTTGAAGTCCAGCAGTGTCGGCTTGTCGCTGCTGCTGTGCTTCATGCGTGATGCAGAGGAGGCCGGCAAGGCGCTGAGCATCCGTGGAATGCCAGAAGATATGCGCGAAATCGCTCAGGTCAGCGAATTGACCGAGCTGTTGGCGCATCCCTAACCGCATCTATAAGGAAGCCCCCTGTCAGAGTCCTGCTTCGCGGGGTTCGCAGGCGCGGGGCTTTTTTGTATGATGTCCGACCCGCGCGCACAGGGCGCCGATTGAGGTTGAGCATGCAGGCCGTAGAAGTGAAGAGCTTCCTTGAAGGAAAGCTGCCCGGAACGTTGGTAGAAGTTGAAGGCGAAGGCTGCAACTTTCAGCTGAACGTGATTAGCGATGAACTGGCGGCGTTGAGCCCGGTGAAGCGTCAGCAGCAGATCTATGCCCATTTGAACCCATGGATCACCGATGGCAGCATCCATGCGGTCACTATGAAATTTTTCAGCAGCGCGGCCTGGGCCGAGCGCACCTGAGCCCAAGGGCGTCGAGATTCTTATGGATAAATTGATTATTACCGGTGGCGTTCGTCTTGATGGCGAAATCCGCATCTCCGGGGCAAAGAACTCTGCCCTGCCGATCCTGGCTGCAACCCTGCTGTGCGATGGCCCGGTTACCGTTGCCAACCTGCCGCACCTGCACGACATCACCACCATGATCGAGCTGTTCGGTCGCATGGGTATTGAGCCGGTGATCGACGAGAAACTCAGCGTCGAAATCGACCCGCGTACCATCAAGACCCTGATCGCCCCGTACGAACTGGTTAAAACCATGCGTGCGTCGATTCTGGTGCTGGGCCCGATGGTTGCCCGTTTCGGTGAGGCCGAAGTCGCACTGCCTGGCGGTTGCGCCATCGGTTCGCGTCCGGTTGACCTGCACATCCGTGGCCTCGAAGCCATGGGCGCGGTCATCGACGTCGAGGGCGGCTACATCAAGGCCAAGGCGCCTGAAGGCGGCCTGCGCGGTGCGCACTTCTTCTTCGACACCGTCAGCGTGAC
Organism: Pseudomonas sp. HLT2-19-2; assembly: GCF_054898005.1. NCBI lineage: Bacteria > Pseudomonadati > Pseudomonadota > Gammaproteobacteria > Pseudomonadales > Pseudomonadaceae > Pseudomonas > Pseudomonas sp. HLT2-19-2. The sequence continues at coordinate 1,196,741 of NZ_CM142712.1, forward strand.
CGGTACCGAGAACATTATGATGGCGGCCGCTCTGGCCAAAGGTCGCAGCGTCCTGGCCAACGCCGCGCGCGAACCTGAAGTCGTCGACCTGGCGAACTTCCTGATCGCCATGGGCGCCAAGATCACTGGCGCCGGCACCGACACCATCACCATCGATGGCGTCGAGCGTCTGCACCCGACCACTTACAAAGTGATGCCTGACCGTATCGAAACCGGCACCTACCTGGTCGCTGCTGCCGTGACCGGCGGTCGAGTGAAGGTCAAGGACACCGATCCGACCATCCTCGAAGCCGTTCTTGAGAAACTCAAGGAATCGGGCGCGGAAATCACCTGCGGCGAAGACTGGATCGAGCTGAACATGCACGGCAAGCGGCCAAAAGCCGTCAACGTGCGGACCGCTCCTTACCCGGCGTTCCCGACTGACATGCAAGCGCAGTTCATCTCCCTCAACGCCATTGCCGAAGGCACCGGTGCCGTGATCGAGACGATCTTCGAAAACCGCTTCATGCACGTTTACGAACTGCACCGCATGGGCGCCAAGATCCAGGTCGAAGGCAACACTGCCATCGTCACCGGTACCGAGAAGCTGAAAGGCGCGCCAGTGATGGCCACCGACCTGCGTGCTTCGGCCAGCCTGGTGATCTCGGCGTTGATCGCTGAAGGCGACACCCTGATCGACCGCATCTACCACATCGACCGTGGTTACGAGTGCATTGAAGAGAAACTGCAGATGCTCGGCGCCAAGATCCGCCGCGTGCCGGGCTAGTTTCTGCTTTATGGGCGCAAGGACGTGCCCGTTGATTTCGTTTCAAGTCGAGCCGGTTACCGGCTCGATGTGTGTCCGGCGCCATTTGCGACCGGGCATGAGTACCTTGATAAGGACTGACGTTTCCCATGTTGACCATCGCACTGTCCAAGGGCCGTATCCTTGACGACACCCTGCCGCTTCTGGCTGAAGCGGGCATCGTGCCGACCGAGAATCCGGACAAGAGCCGCAAGCTGATCATCCCCACGACCCAGGCCGATGTGCGGCTGCTGATCGTGCGCGCCACCGATGTGCCGACTTACGTCGAGCATGGTGCCGCTGACCTGGGCGTCGCCGGTAAAGATGTGCTGATGGAATATGGCGGCCAAGGTTTGTACGAGCCTTTAGACCTGCGAATTGCCCTCTGCAAGCTGATGACCGCCGGCCGTGTCGGCGATGTCGAGCCCAAGGGCCGTTTGCGGGTGGCGACCAAGTTCGTCAACGTTGCCAAGCGTTACTACGCCGAACAGGGCCGCCAGGTCGACATCATCAAGCTTTACGGCTCGATGGAGCTGGCGCCGCTGATCGGTCTTGCGGACAAGATCATCGACGTGGTCGACACCGGCAACACCCTGCGCGCCAATGGCCTGGAACCCCAGGATTTCATTGCCGACATCAGCTCCCGGCTGATCGTCAACAAAGCTTCGATGAAAATGCAGCACGCCCGTATCCAGGCGTTGATCGACACCCTGCGCAAGGCAGTGGAGTCTCGACACCGCGGCTGACTCACCCGCGCGGCCATAAGCCGCGCCCGTCTATCCGCCTCATAGCCAGAATTCTCAGGTGCCCAAGCGGAAACGACTGCTAAGTTAGGGCGCCTGAGTTTTTGCCAATTCTATGAGGCTCTCGCTATGACCGCACCCACTGCAATTCGCCGACTCAACGCTGCTGACCCGGATTTCGCGCATCATCTGGATCATCTGCTGAGCTGGGAAAGTGTGTCTGACGACTCGGTCAATCAGCGAGTGCTGGACATCATCAAGGCTGTGCGCGAGCGTGGCGATGCGGCGCTGGTGGAGTTCACCCAGAAGTTCGACGGCCTGCAAGTCGCGTCCATGGCGGACCTGATCCTGCCTCGCGAACGTCTGGAACTGGCCCTGACCCGAATCACCGTGCCTCAGCGTGAAGCGCTGGAAAAAGCCGCGACTCGAGTACGCAGCTACCACGAGAAACAGAAACAGGATTCCTGGAGCTATACCGAGGCCGACGGCACCGTGCTGGGCCAGAAGGTCACGCCGCTGGATCGCGCCGGCCTGTATGTACCGGGTGGCAAGGCGTCTTATCCTTCCTCGGTTCTGATGAACGCAATTCCGGCCAAGGTGGCCGGCGTGACCGAAGTGGTCATGGTGGTGCCGACTCCTCGTGGTGAAATCAACGAACTGGTACTGGCCGCAGCCTGCATCGCTGGCGTCGACCGCGTGTTTACCATCGGCGGCGCTCAAGCGGTCGCTGCGTTGGCTTACGGCACCGAAAGCGTGCCGAAGGTCGACAAGGTGGTCGGTCCGGGCAACATCTATGTCGCCACGGCCAAGCGCCACGTGTTTGGCCAGGTCGGCATCGACATGATCGCCGGCCCCTCCGAAATCCTCGTGGTGTGCGACGGCAAGACCGATCCTGACTGGATTGCCATGGACCTGTTCTCCCAGGCCGAGCACGACGAAGATGCCCAGGCGATTCTGGTCAGCCCGGACGCCGAGTTCCTCGACATGGTTGCCGCCAGCATTGCCAAACTGCTGCCGACCATGGAGCGTGCCGAGATTATCGAAACCTCGATCAACGGTCGTGGCGCGCTGATCAAGGTTCGTGACATGGACCAGGCCATCGAAGTGGCCAACCGCATTGCGCCGGAACACCTTGAGTTGTCCGTTGCTGATCCGCAGGCCTGGCTGCCGAAGATCCGCCACGCCGGCGCGATCTTCATGGGCCGCCACACCTCCGAAGCCTTGGGCGACTACTGCGCCGGTCCAAACCACGTGTTGCCGACTTCCGGCACCGCGCGATTCTCTTCGCCGCTGGGTGTGTACGACTTCCAGAAACGTTCGTCGATCATTTTCTGCTCCGAGCAGGGTGCGTCCGAACTGGGCAAAACTGCTTCTGTGCTGGCCCGTGGCGAGTCGCTGACCGCGCACGCCCGCAGCGCCGAATACCGCATCGTTGACGAAGATTTTCCGCAAGGGCAGGGGAACTGAACATGAGTAAATTCTGGAGCCCGTTCGTCAAGAATCTGGTGCCTTACGTGCCGGGCGAGCAGCCGAAGCTGGCGAAACTGGTGAAGCTCAATACCAACGAAAACCCGTACGGCCCCTCGCCAAAAGCCTTGGCGGCGATGCAGACTGAACTGAATGACAACCTGCGTCTGTACCCGGACCCGAACAGCGACCTGCTCAAGCAAGCGGTCGCCCAGTACTACGGCGTGCAGACCCAGCAGGTATTTCTCGGCAACGGTTCCGATGAAGTCCTGGCGCACATTTTTCACGGTTTGCTGCAACACGACCAGCCGCTGCTGTTCCCGGACATCAGCTACAGCTTCTATCCGGTTTACTGCGGCTTGTATGGCATCACCTTCGACGCGGTGCCGCTGGACGAGCAGTTCCAGATCAACCCGGCGGACTACGCCAAGCCGAACGGCGGGATCATCTTCCCGAATCCGAATGCACCGACGGGCTGCTTGTTGGCGCTGGATGCCGTGGAGCAAATCCTCAAGGCCAGCCCGAATTCGGTGGTCGTGGTCGATGAGGCTTACATCGACTTCGGTGGTGAGACGGCGATCAGCCTGGTGGACCGATATCCGAACCTGCTGGTGACCCAGACCCTGTCCAAGTCCCGTTCACTGGCGGGCCTGCGGGTGGGTCTGGCGGTGGGGCATCCGGACCTGATCGAGGCGCTGGAGCGGATCAAGAACAGCTTCAACTCGTATCCGCTGGATCGTCTGGCGAATGTCGGTGCAGCCGCAGCGTTTGAAGACCGTGAGTACTTCGACAAGACCTGCCGGTTGGTCATCGAGAATCGTGAACAGGTCGTTGCGCAATTGGAAGCGAAGGGCTTTGAAGTGCTGCCGTCGGCGGCGAATTTCATTTTCACCCGTCATCCGAAACACGATGCGGCGGGACTGGCGGCGAAGTTGCGCGAGCAAGGCGTGATCGTTCGGCATTTCAAGCAGGAGCGGATTGCCCAGTTTCTGCGGATTTCGATTGGCACGCCTGAGCAGAATCAGGCACTGATCGACGGTCTCGGCGACCTCTAAGCCATCCCCCGATCCTGTGGGAGCGAGCAGGCTCGCTCCCACAGGGGGTTGTGTCTTACTCGTGATGCGGTTCGCCCAAAAACGTCAACGAACTGAACAGCCCTCGCGTCGCCACATCCGGATTGTCCTTGAGCTGCACTTCCATCTGCGCTGCAATCACATTCAATCCTTCATTACGCACCAGTACTTGCGCCCGGCCATCCGCGTCGGTCTCGGTGCTCAAGGTATTCGGCGCGCTGCGATAGTCACCAATCAACTTCACACCCGCCGCTGGTTTGCCATCCAGTAGCACTCGAACCGGCAACGACTTACCCGGTCCGACGGTCAGCGGATCAACCTCCGGCAGAATCAGCAATTTCATTTGATCGAGCTTCGGCAATTTCGCGCCCGGCTGGTAAATCGCCAGGCTGTACTTGAAGGTCTGAGTAGACTCAATAGCCCCTGGCACTTTGCTGCGACCTTCGTTGATCCATTTTTTATCCGCCGTCTGCGACCACATGCCGTTGTCCAACGCCACCGCCATCACGGCGGGCGGCTTCAGCGGTTGCAGACGTGCGTGATCAGCCAAGCGCTGCACGGTCACCGGGATCATTTTGCCGCTGACGTCATACGCCCAGGCGCCGCTGATCTTCTGCGCCTTGAAGGCGTTGTCTTCGGCACCGTGGCCGTAAATCACTTCGATATTGCCGCGACGTTGTTCGGTCCAGAGGCCATGGGCTGAGACCTGGGTGGCGAAAAGCAGGCCGAGCAGTGCCAGAGGTTTGAGGTGTTGCATGGGAACTTCCTTTTACAGATTAAGTGTGAGGCTGACGGTGAAATTGCGCGGCTCGCCGGGGTTGACCCAGTAATTGCTGTACGAACGCTCGAAGTATTCCTCGTCGAAAAGGTTGTTCAGGTTCAGGCCTACAGTGACGTTTTCGCTGGCCTCGTAATGGGCCAGCAGGTCGACGGTGTGGTAAGCCGGCAATTCGAATTCGCCGCCGGCTTCACCCGAACGATCGCCGACGTAAGTGAACGCCGCGCCGACGTCAGAACCGCGCAAATGGCCATTCTGAAATTCATAGACGCCCAGCAGACTGCCGCTGCGTTTGGCCACGCCGAGAATTCGGCTGCCGGTGGGAATGACCTTGTCGCCCTGGGTGACTTCGGCGTCGATGTAAGCGAAGGCCCCTATCACTCGTACAGCATCGGTTACTTGCCCGGTGACTTGCAGGTCGACACCCTGACTGCGGGCCTTGCCCATGGCGCGGCTGGAGTCGGTGCTCGGGTCGAGCGCCAGGACATTTTCCTTTTCGATATGGAAGGCGGCGAGGGTGGTACTCAGACGATCGTCGAACAGCTCGCTCTTGATTCCGACTTCGTAACCGACGCCTTCTTCCGGGTCGAAGGATTTGCCGCCAGCGTCGAGACCGTTGTTCGGTTTGAACGAGGTGGAGGCGTTGGCGAACAGCCCGACTTGCGGTGTCAGCTGATAGAGCAGGCCGGCCCGCTGGGTCAACGCGTCGTGGTTCTGGCGGCTGGTCGCGTTGCGGCTGTGATCGTCGATGCTTTGTTCGAAATGTTCGAAGCGTGCACCGAGCATGCCGCGCAGTTTGTCGGTGAAGACGATCTGGTCCTGCAGGTTCAGCGCCTGACTTTCAACATGCTCGAAGAAGTCGGTCCCCGAGCGTGTGCCATTGGGTTTCGGCTGACCGTAGATTGGGTGATAAATGTCGATGGCGTAGGGGCCGCCGGCAATGGTCGTAACCCGTTCGTTTTTGCGGAAGTTCTCGTACTCGCTGCCAATCAGCAGTTCGTGCTGCCAGCTACCGAGGTCGAACAGACCGCGCAATTCGAGTTGGGTGATGCTGTCGTGCCAATTGGTATCGCGCTCGCGATAACGTCGATTGAGCGTGTGGCCGTCGGCATTCAGCGGACGGTTTTCCGAGGCGTAACCCCAGAGTTTGCCTTCCTTGTAATGGCTGGCCAGGCGCAGTTTCCAGCTGTCGTTGAGATGGTGTTCGAGGGTGGCTTGCAGCAGGTTGTTGTGGTTGTCGATGTTGCCGTCATTGGGTTCGCCGAGGAAGGTTGATCGCGACACGCCGCTCCACGTGTTGTTCGGCGCGACGATGCCGCGATCGAACGTGGAGCTGTGACGGACGAATTCGCTCTCCACCAAGAGGTTGGTGTCCGGGTTCAGTTGCCAACTGAAGGAGGGCGCGACGAACACTCGCTGGCTGTCGACGTGATTGCGGAAGCTGTGGTTATCCTCGACGGCCAGGTTCACTCGGGACAGTACGTTGGCGTCGTCATCCAGCGGCGTGTTGACATCCAGCGCGGTGCGATAGCGATCCCAACTGCCGGCGCTGGTTTGCAACGTGGTGAACGCTTCGGGCTGTGGTTTCTTGGTGACGATGTTAGCCGTGCCGCCTGGATCGCCTCGGCCATAGAGGCTGGCCGCCGGGCCTTTGAGCACTTCGATGCGCTCGATGTTCGCCACGTCCGGTGTGCTCGGGTAGCCACGGTTGGCGCTGAAGCCGTCCTTGTAGAACTCCGATGTGGTGAAGCCGCGCACGCTGTATTCGTAGAGGGTCAGGCCGCCGAAGTTGTTTTGCTTCGACACGCCACCGGCAAAGTCCAGTGCTCGTTCGACGCTGGTGCTGCCCAGATCCTTGAGCACGCTGGCGGGAATCACGCTGATCGATTGCGGGATGTCGCGAAGGGCAGTGTCGGTTTTGGTTGCGCTGGAAGAGCGTGTCGCACGATAGCCCTTGACGGGACCGGTGGGGGATTCGTAGTCGGAGGTGACGCTGATGGCGTCCAGCTCAAGAGTTTTGGACTCTTCAGCGAAGACCGGATCTCCCATCAGGCTGAGGGCCAGACCTGCTAGGGAAGCCATTGTTCGAGACGACATGTTATGTTGTTCCAATATAGATATTGAAACAATATAACATGCCTAATGAGAATGTCTGCTGTTAGCCAGAGAGTCTTGGGCCAGCGTTAGTCTTCTTCTTTCTCTTTAACCGGCGCCGGTGGCGGACGTAAACCGATCTCTGCGGTCAGCTTGAGCTCCTTGCCGTTGCGCATCACCTGAATCGTCACCTTGTCGGTTGGTTTGATCCGCGCAACCTGGTTCATCGAACGCCGACCATCACCAGCCGGTTCGCCGTCGATGGCGAGAATCACATCGCCCAATTGCAGGCCGGCCTTCTGCGCCGGCCCGTCGCGGAAAATTCCCGCGACCACAATGCCCGGACGCCCCGACAGACCAAAAGATTCCGCCAGTTCCTGAGACAACGGCTGCACTTCGATACCGAGCCACCCGCGAATGACCTGGCCATGCTCGATGATCGACTTCATCACTTCCGTGGCCAGTTTCACCGGGATCGCGAAACCGATGCCCTGGGAGCCGCCGGACTTGGAGAAAATCGCCGTATTGATGCCAGTCAGGTTGCCGTTGGCATCCACCAGCGCACCGCCGGAGTTGCCTGGGTTGATCGCGGCGTCGGTCTGGATGAAGTCTTCGTAGTTGTTCAGGCCCAGCTGATTGCGCCCGGTGGCGCTGATGATGCCCATGGTCACGGTCTGGCCGACGCCGAACGGGTTACCGATAGCCAGGGCTACGTCGCCGATGCGGATGTTGTCGGAACGCCCGACCGTGATCGATGGCAAGTTCTTCAGATCAATTTTCAGTACCGCAAGGTCGGTTTCCGGGTCGCTGCCGATCACTCGGGCCAGGGTTTCACGACCGTCCTTGAGCGCCACCACGATCTGGTCGGCGCCGCTGGTCACATGGTTGTTGGTCAGCAGGTAACCTTCCGGGCTCATGATCACGCCGGAGCCGAGGCTCGATTCCATGCGCTTCTGCTTGGGCGAGTTGTCGCCAAAGAAGCGGCGGAACTGCGGGTCCTCGAACAGCGGATGGTTCGGTTTGTTGATGACTTTGGTGGTGTACAGGTTGACCACCGACGGCGCCGCCGTGGTCACGGCGTCGGCATAGGACACGGGGCCTTGTTGCATCGTGGTGGTTTGCGGGGCTTGCTGCATGTTGACGTCGAGGCTTGGGAGCCCGACCCACTGCGGGTAACGCTGGATTATCAATAGAGCGATAAGCACGCCGGCCAACAGCGGCCAGCCGGAAAAACGCAGCGCCTTGAGCATTAAGCACGTCCTGAGAGGTTGCAGGCGGTATGAGACCGCCCATAATGTCGCGCATTATACGAGGCGAAGCGTGCCTCTGAACGGGATATTTAGGAGTCTTTTATGGCCGTCGCCCTGAGCACTTTGGTCGAAGAAGCCGACCGTTACCTTAACAGTGCCAAGATTGCCGATTACTGCCCCAATGGGCTGCAGGTCGAAGGCAGGCCGCAGGTGATGCGCATCGTCAGTGGCGTCACCGCCAGCCAGGCGCTGCTCGACGCCGCGGTGGAAGCCAACGCCGACCTGGTGCTGGTGCATCACGGCTACTTCTGGAAGGGTGAGAATCCGTGCATCACCGGCATGAAGCAGCGTCGGTTGAAAACCCTGCTCAAGCACGATATCAGCCTGTTGTCCTACCATCTGCCGCTGGATCTGCACCCGGAAGTCGGCAATAACGTCCAACTGGCACGTCAGCTGGACATCACCGTTGAAGGCCCGCTGGACCCGGACAACCTCAAAGTGGTCGGCCTGGTCGGTTCATTGAACGAGCCAGTGACGCCCCGTGATTTTGCCCGTCGCGTACAGGAAGTCATGGGGCGCGAGCCGTTACTGATTGAAGGCAGCGAGATGATCCGCCGCGTTGGCTGGTGCACCGGTGGCGGTCAGGGTTACATCGATCAGGCCGTGCTGGCTGGCGTCGACTTGTACCTCAGCGGTGAGGCGTCCGAGCAGACCTTCCACAGCGCCAGGGAAAACAACATCAGCTTCATCGCCGCCGGCCACCACGCCACCGAGCGCTATGGCGTTCAGGCGCTGGGGGATTATCTGGCGCGGCGTTTTGCCCTTGAGCACATCTTCATCGATTGCCCGAACCCCATCTGACATCGTTGTCCCCCGTAGGAGCGAGGCTTGCCCGCGAAGAACGATAACTCGGTTTACCTGATGCACCGCGTTGTCGTTCTTCGCGGGCAAGCCTCGCTCCTACAGGGGCATGGTGCCCAAACGCGGAGGTATATTCATATACCCTTTCGATCTAGTCGGCGGCCTGATTAGAAGAGGTCGCTGTGCTAGCATTCCTCGCTCGAACACGGCCCGCTGGCCGTCCATAAGATCGTTTTCGTGAGTAGCCATGGTCGACAAACTGACGCATCTGAAACAGCTGGAGGCCGAAAGCATCCACATCATCCGCGAGGTCGCCGCCGAGTTCGATAACCCGGTGATGCTGTACTCCGTCGGTAAAGACTCCGCCGTGATGCTGCACCTTGCGCGCAAAGCATTCTTCCCGGGCAAACTGCCGTTCCCGGTGATGCACGTCGACACCCGGTGGAAGTTCAAGGAAATGTACGCGTTCCGCGACCACATGGTCGAAGAACTCGGCCTGGACCTGATCGTGCACGTCAACCCCGATGGCGTCGCGCAGGGCATCAACCCGCTCACCCACGGCAGCGCCAAGCACACCGACATCATGAAAACCGAAGGCCTCAAGCAGGCCCTCGACAAGTACGGTTTCGATGCCGCTTTTGGTGGTGCCCGTCGCGACGAAGAGAAGTCCCGTGCCAAAGAGCGCGTGTATTCCTTCCGCGACACCAAGCACCGCTGGGACCCGAAAAACCAGCGTCCCGAGTTGTGGAACGTCTACAACGGCAAGGTCAACAAGGGTGAATCGATCCGCGTGTTCCCTTTGTCGAACTGGACCGAGCTGGACATCTGGCAGTACATCTACCTCGAAGGCATCCCGATTGTGCCGCTGTATTTCGCCGCCGAGCGCGACGTCATCGAGATGAATGGCACCTGGATCATGATCGACGACGAACGTCTGCTCAATCACCTGAGCGATGAAGACAAGGCGCGTATCGTCAAGAAGAAGGTCCGTTTCCGTACACTCGGTGACTACCCGTTGACCGGTGCGGTCGAGTCCGAGGCCACCAGCCTGACCGACATCATTCAGGAAATGCTCCTGACGCGAACTTCCGAACGCCAGGGCCGAGTCATCGATCACGATGGCGCCGGCTCGATGGAAGAAAAGAAACGTCAGGGTTATTTCTAAGGGGTTGTCATGTCGCATCAATCTGAGTTGATCAGCGAGGACATCCTCGCCTATCTGGGCCAGCACGAACGCAAGGAAATGCTGCGCTTTCTTACCTGTGGCAACGTCGACGACGGCAAGAGCACCCTGATCGGGCGCCTGCTGCACGACTCCAAAATGATCTACGAAGATCACCTGGAAGCCATTACCCGCGACTCGAAAAAAGTCGGCACCACCGGCGATGACATCGACCTGGCATTGCTGGTCGACGGCCTGCAGGCCGAGCGGGAGCAGGGCATCACTATCGATGTCGCTTACCGTTACTTCTCCACCGCCAAACGCAAATTCATCATCGCCGACACCCCTGGCCATGAGCAATACACCCGCAACATGGCCACCGGTGCGTCCACCTGTGACCTGGCGATCATCCTGGTCGACGCCCGTTACGGTGTGCAGACCCAGACCCGTCGCCACAGCTTCATTGCCTCGTTGCTCGGCATCAAGCACATCGTTGTCGCCATCAACAAGATGGACCTCAACGGCTTCGACGAAACAGTCTTCGAGTCGATCAAGGCCGATTACCTGAAGTTCGCCGAAGGCATCGCGTTCAAGCCGACCACCATGGCCTTCGTGCCGATGTCGGCGCTCAAGGGCGACAACGTGGTGAACAAGTCCGAGCGCTCGCCGTGGTACACCGGCCAGTCGCTGATGGAGATTCTTGAAACCGTCGAGATCGCCAACGACCGCAACTACACCGACCTGCGTTTCCCGGTGCAGTACGTCAACCGTCCGAACCTGAACTTCCGTGGTTTCGCCGGTACGCTGGCCAGCGGCGTCGTGCACAAGGGCGACGAAGTCGTTGTGCTGCCGTCGGGCAAGAGCAGCCGCGTGAAATCCATCGTCACCTTCGAAGGTGAGCTGGAGCACGCCGGTCCAGGTCAGGCCGTCACGCTGACCATGGAAGACGAGATCGACATCTCCCGCGGTGACTTGCTGGTGCACGCCGATAACCAGCCGCAAGTGACTGATGCCTTTGACGCCATGTTGGTATGGATGGCTGAAGAGCCGATGCTGCCGGGCAAGAAATACGACATCAAGCGCGCCACCACTTACGTGCCGGGTTCGATCACCAGCATCGTCAACCGCGTTGACGTGAACACCCTGGAAGAAGGTCCGGCCAGTTCCTTGCATCTGAACGAGATCGGTCGGGTCAAGATCAGCCTCGACGCGGCCATCGCGCTGGACGGTTACGCGAGCAACCGCACCACCGGTTCGTTTATCGTCATTGATCGTTTGACCAATGGCACCGTTGCGGCCGGCATGATCATCGCTCAGCCGTTGAGCCATGGCACCAGCACGCATCATGGCAAACTGGCTCACGTCGCCACCGAAGAACGTGCCCAGCGCTTCGGCCAGCAACCGGCCACCGTGTTGTTCAGCGGTTTGTCGGGCGCGGGTAAAAGCACCCTGGCTTACGCGGTTGAACGCAAGCTGTTCGACATGGGCCGTGCGGTGTTTGTACTCGATGGTCAGAACCTGCGTCATGACCTCAACAAAGGTCTGCCACAGGACCGCGCCGGGCGTACCGAGAACTGGCGTCGTGCGGCTCACGTTGCGCGTCAGTTCAACGAAGCCGGTCTGCTGACCTTGGCAGCCTTCGTTGCGCCGAGTGCCGAAGGTCGTGAGCAGGCCAGGGACCTGATCGGCAAGGAGCGTCTGCTGACGGTCTACGTCCAGGCCTCTCCGACGGTCTGTGCCGAGCGTGACCCACAAGGTCTGTACGCGGCGGCCGGGGATAACATCCCGGGCGATTCCTTCCCGTACGACGTGCCGCTGGACGCCGACCTCGTGGTCGACACCCAGTCGCTGACGCTGGAAGAAAGCGTCAAGCAAGTGCTGGATCTGCTGCGTCAGCGTGGCGCGATCTAAGCGTTAGCCGTTAATAAAAACCCGCCGATGAGTGATCATCGGCGGGTTTTTTGTGCTCTTTAGATCGCCTTCACTCCTACCGATTGCGAGATTCCTGTAGGAGCGAGGCTTGCCCGCGAAGAGGCCGGTACAGGCGCCTTGTTACTTGGCTGGATACTCACGATGCATCTGCGCAAGCAGCGCATCCTTGTCTTCCCACAACTGATTGATCCAGCCCTGAAACTGCAGTCGATACTCGCCGTCCTGGTCATAGTTCTTGCCAATGAACTGCGGCGGAATCTTCAGCTCCTGAAAGTGCACCACCACATCCTTCACATTCCCACAGAGTAGATCCCAGTAGCCAGGGCGCCCGGCCGGATAGTGAATGGTCACGTTGACGATGGCTTCCAGTTGCTCACCCATGGCATCCAGCACAAAGGCAATGCCGCCGGCCTTGGGCTTAAGCAGATACTTGAACGGTGATTTCTGCTGCGCATGCTTGCCTTCGGCGAAGCGTGTGCCTTCGACGAAGTTGAAAATCCCCACCGGGTTATTGCGGAACTTGTCGCAGGTCTTGCGGGTGGTTTCCAGGTCTTTGCCTTTCTTCTCCGGGTGCTTCTCCAGATAGGCCTTTGAGTAGCGCTTCATGAACGGAAAGCCAAGCGCCCACCACGCCAGGCCAATCACCGGCACCCAGATCAGTTCCTGTTTGAGGAAGAACTTCAGCGGGCGGATGCGGCGGTTGAGCACGTACTGCAGCACCATGATGTCGACCCAGCTCTGGTGGTTGCTGGTGATCAAATACGAGTGCTGATAGTCCAGGCCTTCGAGGCCGCTGAGCTTCCAGCGCGTGTGCCCGAGCAAGTCCATCCAGGCTTTGTTGTTGCTGATCCAGGCTTCGTGAATGTGGCCCATTAGCCAATCGGTAAAGCGCTGGGCGGCGGGGAAGGGCAGCAGCAATTTAAAGATCGCCACGATGAACAGCGGGGTGCAACAGGCAATCGTGTTCAGAGCCAACAACATCGAGGCAATGACGCCTCGCAGCGGTGCAGGTAGGGAATCCAGCATTTAAAGATCCAAAGGTCGGTTGGCAGCTTGAATCGCGGTCAACGCGATGGTGTAGACGATGTCGTCGACTTGCGCGCCGCGCGGCAGGTCGTTCACCGGTTTGCGCAGGCCTTGCAGCATCGGCCCGAGGCTGACGCAATCGGCGCTGCGCTGCACGGCTTTGTGGGTGGTGTTGCCGGTGTTCAGGTCGGGGAATACGAACACTGTGGCGCGACCGGCGACCTGGCTGTTCGGCGCCAGTTGCCGGGCGACGGTTTCGTTGGCGGCGGCGTCGTACTGCAATGGGCCGTCGATCAACAGCGAGTTCTGTTGTTCGTGGGCGAGCAATGTCGCTTCGCGAACCTTCTCGACTTCTTCGCCGCTGGCCGATTCACCGCTGGAGTAGCTGATCATTGCCACGCGAGGGGTGATGCCGAATGCGGCGGCCGAGTCGGCGCTTTGCAGCGCGATCTCCGCCAGTTCGCTGGCGCTCGGGTGCGGGTTCATCACGCAGTCGCCGTAGACCAGCACTTCCTCGGGGAAGAGCATGAAGAACACCGACGACACCAACGTGCAGCCCGGCGCGGTCTTGATCAGTTGCAGGGCTGGGCGGATGGTGTTGGCGGTGGAGTGAATGACCCCGGACACGAGGCCGTCGACTTCATCCAGCGCCAGCATCATGGTGCCGATCACCACGGTGTCTTCCAGTTGCTGCTCGGCCATCGGCGCGTTGAGGCTTTTGCTTTTGCGCAGGGCGACCATCGGTTCGACGTAGCGCTCGCGGATCAGGTCCGGGTCGAGAATTTCCAGCCCCGGCGGCAACTCGATGCCTTGGGCGCGGGCGACGGCTTCGACGTCCGCAGGTTTCGCCAGCAACACGCAACGAGCGATGCCACGCGCCTGACAGATCGCTGCGGCTTGCACCGTCAGCGGCTCGCTGCCTTCGGGCAGAACGATGCGCTTGTTGGCGGCCTGGGCACGCTGAATCAATTGATAGCGGAACACGGCGGGCGACAAGCGCATTTCCCGTGGCGTACCGCAGCGCTGGTGCAGCCAGTTCGCGTCCAGATGGCTGGCGACGAAGTCGGTGATGATCTCCGCGCGCTCGCGGTCGTCGATCGGGATTTCCTTGTTCAAACCGTTCAACTGGTTGGCGGTGTCGTAGGAGCCAGTGCTCACCGACAACACCGGCAGGCCAGCCTGCAACGCGCCACGGCACAGGTCCATGATGCGTGGATCGGGCAGGGTGTCGCTGGTCAGCAACAGGCCGGCCAGGGGCACGCCGTTCATGGCGGCGAGGCTGACGGCGAGGATGATGTCGTCGCGATCGCCAGGTGTCACCACCAACACGCCGGGCTTGAGCAGCTCCACGGTGTTGCGCATGGTGCGGGCGCAGATGATGATTTTGGTCATGCGCCGGGTTTCGTAATCACCGGCATTGAGAATTTGCGCGCCCATCAGGTCGGCGACGTCGCGGGTGCGCGGGGCGTTCAATTCCGGCTGGAACGGGATGCAACCCAGCAGACGGAAATCGCCACTGCGCAGCAACGGCGAATGCTCTTTCAAGCGCGAGGCGAAAGCCTCCATGCTCTCGTCGGTTTTGACTTTGTTGAGGATCACGCCGAGGACTTTCGGATCTTTAGGGCCGCCGAACAATTGCGCCTGCAATTCCACTCGACCAGACAGTTCGGTCAACACTTCGTTTTCCGGCGCCGAGACCAGGATCACTTCGGCGTCGAGGCTCTTGGCCAAATGCAGATTGACCCGCGCGGCGTAGCTGGCGCTGCGGGTCGGGACCATGCCTTCGACGATCAGCACATCTTTGCCGACGGCCGCCTGCTGATAGAGGGTGATGATTTCTTCGAGCAGTTCATCCAGCTGACCGTCGCCGAGCATGCGCTCGACGTGTGCCAGACCGAGCGGCTGAGGCGGCTTCAAGCCGTGAGTGCGCGCCACCAGTTCGGTGGAGCGTTCAGGTCCGGTGTCACCCGGATGCGGCTGGGCAATCGGCTTGAAAAAGCCGACTTTGAGGCCGGCTCGCTCAAGGGTACGTACCAGCCCGAGGCTGATGGAGGTCAGACCCACACCAAAATCGGTGGGTGCGATAAAAAAAGTTTGCATGCGAATTCTCTGGAGGTGCATGGCAGTGGTGAACGTCTATGACTGACGATCTACCGAAATTCAGTCGCCAAGGTTATCGCTAACCGAGCCTTGTGCGCACCAACCGCAATCAAAGGGCTGGCCTATTTGTTCAATACGTTGCGCGGGGTCCAGCACCCAGGCGCGCGATTGCCAGGGCGGCTGGTGGCGCAGGTGCTGGGTGTGACCGCAGGAAAGCTCGGCCACCCAGTGCCCGTCCTCATCCTGATGGAAACCTGTGACCGTCGAGCCTTTCGCCGCGTTCCGTCTGTCCGGGTTGTGTTCGCTTTCGGGCGATTGCTTCGCTAAACTTGGCCATTCTTCATTCTTATGCAAAAGGTCTCGCCCCATGCTGATCGCCGCCAATAAGGCTGTCTCCATCGACTATACCCTGACCAACGACGCTGGTGAGGTCATCGACAGCTCCGCCGGCGGCGCGCCGCTGGTCTACCTGCAAGGCGCAGGTAATATCATTCCGGGCCTGGAAAAGGCTCTGGAAGGCAAAGCAGTCGGTGACGAACTGACGGTTGCCGTAGAACCTGAAGATGCCTATGGCGAATACGCTGCCGAACTGGTCAGCACGTTGAGCCGCAGCATGTTCGAAGGCGTCGACGAGCTGGAAGTGGGCATGCAGTTCCACGCATCCGCTCCAGACGGCCAGATGCAGATCGTCACCATTCGCGATCTGGACGGCGACGATGTCACCGTCGACGGCAACCACCCGTTGGCCGGTCAGCGCCTGAATTTCCAGGTCAAGATCATCGACATCCGTGACGCCAGCCAGGAAGAAGTCGCTCATGGTCACGTCCATGGCGAAGGTGGCCATCACCACTGATTTTCTGCGCTAAGCTTTCGAGAACTGGAGAGGCGCCCGAGGGGCGCCTTTTTAGTCCGCGGCTGTCCCTGGTGACGCCGCCAAGTGGCTGTTTCGAGAAGAACACGGGAATTTGGAGTTCGTCATGAGTGCTTTTCACGACCTTAAATTGACAGCCCTGGATGGTCAGGAGCTACCGCTGGCGCCTTTTAAAGGGAACGTCGTGCTGGTGGTCAACGTCGCCTCCAAATGTGGCTTGACCCCACAATACGCGGCGCTGGAAAACCTCTACCAGCAATACAAGGACAAAGGCTTCAGCGTGCTGGGCTTGCCGTGCAACCAGTTTGCCGGGCAGGAACCGGGTACCGAGCAAGAGATCCAGGAGTTTTGCAACCTCAACTATGGCGTGACGTTTCCGTTGTCCAGCAAGCTGGAAGTCAACGGTCACGATCGCCATCAGCTGTACCGTCTGCTGGCGGGCGAGGGCGCTGAGTTCCCCGGTGACATTACCTGGAACTTCGAAAAATTCCTGCTGGGCAAGGACGGGCGTGTGCTGGCGCGGTTCTCGCCACGCACACCTCCAGACGATCCGTCTGTCGTTCAGGCGATCGAAAAAGCGCTGAGCTGAACCCCCCTCTGTAGGAGCGAAGCTTGCTCGCGAAGGCGTCATGTCATTCAAAGTTGATATCGACTGACCTGACGCCTTCGCGAGCAAGCTTCGCTCCTACTGTCTTTTTATCCTTAATCACCCAAATCAATAGTGCTGTTCAAGGCTGGCAGGTCTCCATATTATAGCCGTCATAAAGTCATTTCCACGTGGAGCGTCCCATGCCAGTCAAAGCCCTGTTCAAACCGTTCCACCTCGGCACCCTTGAATTGCCGACTCGCGTCGTCATGGCGCCGATGACCCGCTCGTTTTCGCCGGGTGGCGTTCCCAATTCCAAAGTGATCGAGTACTACCGTCGTCGCGCCGCCGCAGGCGTCGGTCTGATCATCACCGAAGGCACCACCGTCGACCACAAGGCTTCCAACGGCTACCCAAACGTGCCGCACTTCTACGGTGAAGCAGCGCTGGCCGGCTGGAAGAAAGTGGTCGACGCGGTTCATGCTGAAGGCGGCAAGATCGTTCCGCAGCTGTGGCACGTCGGCAGCGTGCGCCGCATCGGCACCGAGCCCGACGCGAGCGTGCCGGGTTATGGCCCGTCGGAGAAATTGAAGGACGGTCAGGTCGTGGTTCACGGCATGACCCAGCAAGATATCCAGGATGTGATCGCCGCGTTCGCCCAGGCCGCCAAAGATGCCCAGAGCATCGGCATGGACGGCGTGGAAATTCACGGTGCCCACGGCTACCTCGTGGACCAGTTCTTTTGGGAAGGCAGCAACCAGCGCACCGACGAATACGGCGGCAGCCTGGCCAACCGTTCGCGTTTCGCCATTGAACTGATCCAGGCGGTGCGTGCAGCGGTCGGCGAAGGCTTCCCGATTATTTTTCGTTTCTCCCAATGGAAGCAGCAGGATTACACCGCGCGTCTGGTGCAAACACCCGAAGCGTTGGGCGAATTCCTCAAACCGTTGTCCGACGCCGGCGTGGATATTTTCCACTGCTCGACGCGCCGTTTCTGGGAGCCGGAATTCGACGGTTCCGAGCTGAACCTGGCAGGCTGGGCCCGCAAGCTCACTGGCAAGCCGACCATCACGGTGGGCAGTGTCGGCCTGGACGGCGAGTTCCTGCAGTTTATGGTCAACACCGACAAGATCGCGCAGCCGGCCAGCCTGGAAAAACTGCTGGAGCGTTTGAACAATGATGAGTTCGATCTGGTGGCGGTAGGTCGTGCGCTGCTGGTGGACCCGGACTGGGCGCAGAAAGTGCGTGATGGCCGCGAAGAAGACATCCTGCCGTTCAGCCGTGAGGCGTTGATGACCCTGGTTTAAGCCGAGGCTCAAGGCTTGAGGCAAGCGGGGTCTGACAAGCCCCGCGCAACTGCCCTTCAAACTGCTCGATAATCGCCGCCCAGCCCTGACGACTCGCATGCTGACGCGCATTAAGCCGCACGCAGCGCAAAGTTTCGCGCTTCTCCAGCAGCCAACACGACGCATCGCAGAACGCCTCTTCGTCCCCGGGCATCGCCAGTACGCCGTTGTAGCCATGGCGAATGTGCTGAGCCGCCGCAGCCTGATCGTAAGCCACCACACCCAGACCCGAAGCCAGTGCCTCAAGCACCACGTTGCCGAAAGTCTCGGTCAGGCTCGGAAACAGAAACACATCCCCCGATGCATAGTGACTGGCCAAGGCTTCGCCGCGTTGTGACCCACAGAAAATCGCTTCAGGCAGTTCCTTCTCAAGTGCCGCTCGTTGCGGACCGTCTCCGACCACGATCAACTTTATTGTTCGCTGTGGATAAGTCGCTTTCAGCGCGTCGAAACTGCGCTTGAGCAGGCCCAGATTTTTCTCCGGTGCCAGGCGTCCTACGTGGATGACAGCAATGTCGTCGTTCCCCACCCCCCAACTCTCACGCAGGGCGTTAATCCGTTTGGTCGGGTGAAACAACTGGCTGTCGACCCCTCGGGACAGCAACGCCAGACGCTCGAAATGCCGGCGCTCCAGTTCTAGCCGCTGGCTGACGCTGGGCACCAGGGTCAGGGTCGAGCGATTGTGAAACCAGCGCAGGTAGTGAGTCAGCAAACGTGTCAGCAGCCCGAGCCCATACTGGCTGGAGTACTGCTGGAAATTGGTGTGGAAGCCACTGACGACCGAAATCCCCAAGCGCCGTGCCGCGCGCAACGCGGACAATCCCAGCGGTCCTTCCGTGGCGATGTACAGCACGTCCGGCCGATGACGCTTCCAGCGCCGCAGCAGTTTGTGCATCGACGACTGGCCCCATTGCAAGCCGGGATAGCCCGGCAGCGGCCAGCCCCGACACAGCAACAAGGCATCGTCGCTGCCCAGCTGCTGGTCGCAACCCTGACGAGGTCGCACCAATTCCACCTGATGCCCGCGCGCGCGCAAGCCGTCGCACAAGCGGCCAAGGGTATTGGCTACGCCGTTGATTTCCGGTGGGAAGGTTTCGGTGATCAGAGTGATATGCAGAGCTGTCGTCATGACCTCAGTGTCGGCTGAGGCCATGTCGTCAGTGTGACGGTTCGATGATGGATTTGTGACAGAATCAGCGTTGGGTCACCAGGTTTTCAGCGCCGCGTTCGCGCACCCAGAACAAGGTCGCTCCCGCTACGGCGGCCGGCATCATCAGGATGTTGACCACCGGAATCAGCAGCACCAGATAAACACTCCCGCCGAAACTCATGCTCTGCCAGCGCTTCTCGCGCAGCCAGGCGAGCATCTCGTTCCAGCCCAGTTTGTGGTTATCCGCCGGGTAGTCGATGTACTGGAAAAAGGTGCGACATCGTCTGAAAGCCACGTAAATCACTGCCCTTTCCCAAGGGAGTGAGGGGGAAATGTATCAGCCAGATGTATGTTCTGAAAAGATGCCACGCGGCTTTCCTAATGCTGGGAATCAGGCATCGTTGCAGTCCACATCGCTGATCAGGGTGAAAGAGGTTGGTCGAGAACAAACGGGTGAGCACAGATTTGTTACAGCCATCAGGCGAGTGGGTCAACCAGCAAGCAATCCAAGCCGCTCTGGCGGATTCCTGCGACCGTGGTTGAGGAGTTTGCAATGCAGCGAAAGTCCATCTGACCAACACTGGGCTCACCACCCATCGAAGACAGATTGAACGCCGTCGTCCAGCTATATACTGTGCGTAAATACAGTATTCGGTGCGTGCGTGATGAAAGACGATTTGATCGATGACAGCGGGTTTGAACTGGGATTGCCCTCTCGCGAGGAAATGCTCAAGCACCAGTGTGATCTGCTGTGCTCTGAACTGGACGTTACCCGGCGGGACCTTAGGCAGGCCCACAAGAACCTTGCCGTGGCGCGACTGCTCTAAGGAGCTGGCAGCATTGAAGCTGGAGCATGAGCGCCTGCGATGGACGCTGAGCGATATGTACCGGAGGGAGAGCGAACGGGAAACGGCGAGGATGGGCTATGCCTACGGAGACTACGAAAAGAAGTGAGCATTTCTGCCCACTAAAACGATCAGCAACCCCCCTTCTATATATAGAAAGAATTTGTGATAGCGCTCGTTTCCGCAAAAAAACGCTCTGAATGGCGAAAACAGTGTCGCGCGATCCACACCGGCGAATTCGTGGTCTGCACGTGAATTTCCTCTTTCACACACAATTTACGCACAGGTTTATCCACAGGCAGTACGTTGCAACACCCCCTCAAAACGCACTATCTTGTATGCCGCCTCCCTGCGAAACCCTACATGTTGGGGTTTACGCGCCTTGAAACCCTCGATTTCCCTACAAATACTCTTTTACCGGAGAGAATGGCTGCACCTGAAAAACGGCCTTAGAGGGTGTAATTAAGGGCCTATTCAGGCTCCTATGAGGCCCTCAGGAGCGTTTTGACATAATTACGAAGGGCGACGGGGCGGCCAAGCAAAGAAAGTTGCCCAGAATGGATCATGGGGGCTTGCCGCCCCATCTTAAAATCGATTACACTTTCTCCAGACGCAAAAAAACCGCCCATGGGGGCGGTTCTGTTGAAGATGTCTACGAGTAGCCACGTATCGTTTTAGCGGACAAAAACGTGACCACTCGCCCTCTTTCGCATGCGTTTAGCACGGTTCAAGAGAAGGACGCCATTAGATCTAATTGATGCCACTGCGTCAATTGTCGATTGATCGGTGGTCGTTTCTGGATACGTGCGATTAACTCACACGCATAAGGAATGACCATATGCAAAGCTTTGAACGCACCACCGCTGGCAAGAAAACCATCCCTGTCCGTCAGTATCGCCGGTTCCGTTTCGGCGAATGGGAGGATGTTTGCCATCACCACCGTAGTCCGCCTCGTTAAGGCGTAGCGACAAGCCACCAAGCTTTCGCTGATTTGGTGGTTCCTCTCTGATCGACCAAGTTCGTCCCGCCGAACTCCCCGCTTATCTCACGATTGCCTTAACCGCATAATGGCATCCGTGACCGCTGATGCGTTCGTGTCCAGTGTTCCCATGGCTGCCATTGCGTTAGCGGCAACACACCCCACACCGTTTTCTGAGAGCCACTTGGTGATCTCTTCTAGAGCAGCACTTAGGGCGTGCTGGTTGTGCAGGAGCAACGTTAGAGCGTCCGCAGTGGCGATGTTGGCTTCTGAGTTATCTGACATGGGTATCGTCCTTGAGTGGTGATGCGGGAATCCTAGTTCAACTTGCCGCTGGCTGGAGCCACTTCTCCAGATCGGCTGACGCCTGGGTAATTGCACTGACTTGACCACCCATTTGCAATCGACTGACCAGCCATTTGCATCGGGCTTGACCAGCACACTTAGCCACCATGACCGGCAGTGAACGGCCAGAAGCGGACAGACACGAAACGGTCATCGATTAAGAAGGGAATACCTGATGAAGAAGCTTCAGATCAAGCTGAAATGGGAGTGGAAGGTGGAAGTGTAGGATTTGGAAACAAATGCGCCATTTCGGAAATTAATGCGACAAAGCAGCCAACGATTGAGGTGTCCGAGAAAACCTCTTCTCTCTTTTGAACGCCATCCCCGACCGTCTCGCCAAGCGTATCTGCTAATGCTCCCACCTAGATTGGCAATGCTTCAATATTGCGACGCTACCGGTTGGTGTGGGTATGCTATTCCTTGCCATTCATTCGTACGATCGCCCAAATAACCTCCATGGGCGCAGAAACAGGACGTTTACATGCCGGCGGAAACATGTTCACTGGCTCGAGTCGTTTTCGAGTGCTTTCAACTCAATAGCAATGCCCCCAAGTTCTTCGGTTTCTCAGAGTTCATCGCAGGCTTGGCATTGATGGTGCTGGCTTGGACCATCGCCGATGCGCGCTATAGGTTCCGCATTGCAACTGCAATCTTGCCCTTGAGAGGCCTAACCCTGCTCGTCACCTTCAGCGTAGGCGTCCTAACTCTGCTGACCGACCTCTGGCGGGCCAAGCAAGGTTGGGTTCCCGTTGGTCCCCTGTTTACTCCCGAATCATGGCAGTTCTGTCTGGGCGCCATGTTGATTTTTACCTTGTTCACTTGGCTGTGGTTCGCGTTCATCCGCCCGACCACATTTAATCGTTGGAATGCTAGACACTACTTCTCCGCCGTGGACTCTTGCATTTTGCGTGGAGCATCGACTGAGCTGGGGATCGTAGCCGATGAGCTGGCGAGGTCCGCCGACAGTATCGTCCGGCATGCCACGGAGCCCCTCCGCGATGGTGAAACTCTCGACGCCGATCAACTTGGAATAACGGAAACCTTGGCCAACCGGTTGTTAATTGCCATTGGCAGCCCGAAGTTTTGCCGGGCAACCGTGGAACACGCCCCGGGGTTAATCTACGACCTGTTCAGTGCGATCAGCCGACAAGGCAAGCATCACGTATGCATCGAGATCTTCGCCAAGAATATCGTGACCGCCGCGATCGACAACCGAGGCTCATTCCTCTACAACGAAACGGATTATTACGAGTCGGGCTTGGAGGGCCTCACAAAACCAATCACATCTGCGCTGTGCGAGGATCCCCGGCTGATTCAACACATAGACACGCTGCTCTCCCCCACATATTCACGACGAGCGCCTTGGGATATTGATCAATGGCGAGCTTATTTCCGCTTGGTACTAAAAGCGTTTACCAGCCATGTCGGAAGCAATGCCCCTTCACGACCTATGGCGCTGCACTGGGCCATGCGCAATATCAGATCGATCTTCGATGACCTGAATGAAGACCTACAATTGACCCGACTGAAGATTCACGATGACCTCTATCTGCGCATGACGGCAATAGGGGATCTCATAAAAGACATGGTTTCCTGTCTAGATGAGCGGGAATCAAATGGGCTGTCTGTACCATCCCACACCATTGAAGACGTTGTGAGGCTGATCTGTTCACTTATCAAAGCCGCCTCTAGCGTACGAAAGCCACGGATTATCGCTCGGCGCATCCAACATGAACTCGTTTGGCAATCGATACTGAACTCCCACATGCTTAGGACTACCATCGGCCGGCAAATCCAGCAGCAAGTCCACGAATGGTTGGAGCGGAAGGTGTACCAGTGCCCCGACATGGATAGCGTCTTGCTACTGGGCTACTGCTTGAACGTCCTTGGCCTTCGCCTAGGCGAAAAAGATCAGGTGTACGGCTCTTCCTGGCGTGAGTTACACATACGCCTGCTCGAGTGGACAAAGGCGAATATCGCCACGCTGCTAACCCGCTATCCGACAATGGAGCATTATTGCTTCGTGGAGGACATGCGTTACGACCGCGAATATTGTCGATTGGAATTGGCCTATCAACCTGATGAGCTGGGCAGGACGTCTTTCACGTACTTCGCGGTGAACCCCTGCCATGAAAAAGCCCCGACCGCATGCTGACAACGGGGTCTGCAATGGTTCGAGGATAGCCTGAAGTAGCAGTGTCTCAATGATCCGGTCTTCCCGTTTAAGTCACAGGCACGCAGCTTGCTATCGATGGCCAAGTTGAAGAGCGCCAAATCACGCGTCTTCTCAGCAAGCTGAAGTCTTACGCGGATGGCCCAGATATCTCTGACTCGAAGCGGGGCTTTCTGCCCAACAAGCTTTCCCTTGTTCCAAGGCTGATGGCTGTATAGCAAGAGCGTTCATGGCTCGTCCTCCACGTTGAGGAAGGACAAGGGTGGATCAGTCTCAATGGCTGGTGGTCGTTTTCCGACCCAAAGCTACCAGTGATGGTAGGCCAAAACGACCCAAAGCGGTCGTTCGCGGACGTCCGCAACCGGCCCAGACTGTGTAAAAACGCAGGCCTAGTTTTGAAGTCTGCGTCGCTACGTAAAATCTGACAGCGATTGGCAGATCAGTTTGGTCCTGAAATTTGCGTAGGAACCCGGTTTTCGTTCCGATTCGGACCTTCAAACCTGCTCTAAAACGTTTATACACAGCCTGGGCCATTAGCAGCCGGTCGGAGGTGTCTACTAAATCAAGGGCGACTCATACCGTAGAATTCACTCGCTCACATCCTCAGTTTTACCGCCGCCCTGGATGACGGTTCTTTGGTGTGAGCGAGCAGCCAGCTTGCTTCAGCCCGCAACGCAGGCATCTACCTAAGGCTTGACTCGGTCCCATTGACACTCTTTCAACCTGTCTGCGTCAGTTCCGCTGTCTTTTCGCATGTCGATGTTGCCATCTGCGTCTAGGTAGATGTCGGTGTTGGGCCACTTCGGCGAGATGCTGATGCAATGATTACGCCCTTCTTTTTTGCTCCACCACGAAAATTCTATGAAGAATTCGTCGCCTGGGAAGAGCACCCCATTATCAACCGCACCGCCTCCAGGAAGCATTCCACCTTTGTAAATCCGGTCATGGACATTCCAGATGTACCGGAGCTCATCTCGCCCAGCTTTAGAGTAGTGAACATTCACGGTCGGCAAAGCTATGTCCCAGTGAGTGAACATTACATACAACACAGGTATCCACAGTATCCGCTTGTACCACGTCCGACGCTTACTGGCATTTATGGGCACGGATTCCATCCCCCCAGTTCGCTGGTGGTACGGCTAAAACTTCATCCATGATCATCTTCGCGGTTACTTCCCCTGTGGGATGCTGTTTGGCGAGCTTCATCCCAATTTCAATGGAAACCCTATCGGCAACGTCGTCCCATGATCGCGGTTCAGTCCATGGACTCGCCGTAGTATGTGGACCGGGATGCACTCTCTCCGCTTCAGGCTTGCTCATCTCGCCGGCTTTGGTAGCGGCGTCAGACAAAAATTGTGCAGCCCCTGCGCCATCCAGTAGCTCGCTCTCTGACAAGCCTCCTATGATTCCAACGTATCCATAGTGGATGTTCGACCAGATGTCGTAAAAGTACTCGTAGGCCCCCTGTTTATGGTGCAGGCCAACAAATAGCTTACGAAGCTTCGGTTTATGATCCCAATCCATATGTGGGCCTACTTTGTTTGCCCAGATTATCCACGATGTAGCTGTGTCCCTGTATTTGTTCAGGGCACGGGCTGCTGGTCCGCCCAAGCCTGTGATTCGCGGGGGCTCCCTGTCCGGCGAAGCGGGATCATAGTTATTAAGCCTTTGCATCTCTAAGACTTCCGAACTCAATATATTTCGGTTCATCTCACCGGCAATGTAGTTGGCCAGCCCTTCTATTTCGTCAGGATGATTGCAAACGGCGGGTTCCGCCCCTGGTTCAGGCTTCGCGTCCGGTTGCTTAACAGCTGCCTTAGGATCTACAAGGGCATTTGCAGCGGTTGCCTTCTCCTTCAGTTTTGGATCAGCCAGCAGTGTGGCCATTTTCTCATCGTCCACAGTGCCGTCTGGTCGGAATGCTCCGAGCGCCATGAAGTTGATGATTGTTGCACCACCAGCATCCCCCATGACAAACCCACCGCCAACATCGCTTGACCCGGTGATGATGGTTCCGCCATGGCTGGTTGGACTGCCCAAGTGAGCCATGGGACGGCCGTTCACTTGAATGGAAGGAAAGCCGGTCGTGATAACAGCGCCACACCCACAGGTATCGCCTACGCGTGCAGAACCCATGAAGTTGATGTTCGTGTCAGCGGAGGCAGTGGCAATCGGGGTAATACCGTGTCCCGGTAATGGGCAGACATGTTTGTCACCCAATCGAGCAGAGGAAATCATTCGTCGTCCTTGTCGTGCATAAAAAGCCCCCGTCGGTGGAGGCGTAGATCATTTTGCAGGCGCCGCGAGGTTAACGCATGTGATGGTGAGCGGTCTGTAAGAAAGATCTGAACTTGTGTGTCACTCCATACGACGGGCGTCTCTGGGCCAAGTGGATGGTCGTCCTAGGCCCGCTATCGGCCGAGGCTGTGTAAAAACGTTTTTCAACGCGATTGGAGCCCAGTGTTGGAGTGAAAATCGCGTTTCTACGCAAAATCCAGATCGGCTGAGCAGTCGATAATTTTCAGATTTCGCATAGACGCGCAAACTTCAATTTTGACGAAGCGTTTTTACACACTCTGGGCCAGAAGCGGACGTCACGCTGTGAAAAATAAATGCGCCCCCCGTCCTTGCTTCTTTTTGCTTGATAGCCATTCGCCATTTTGCGCGTTTGCCACATGACTCATCGTCTACTAGCATCAAGTACGCAATGAAGCCCCGCAGGCTGGACGCCAGTTGTTCTCCTCACTGCTGGAATTGACGGAATTTCAGTGAGCGTTTGCTGGTTGACGACAGAGTCCCACCATACCGGGCCGTAATGTTCGGCCCGATATGGTGGGACTGCAGCTGCCCTGAGCAGCCCGACGAGCCGCGCCGGGTGGGCAGTACTCTGCTGGCTGTTGGACATCTGCTATCCATCAACCCCAGGAGACCATCATGCCCATTCAAGCTCCTCTGAGAAAGAATTCCGAAGATCCATACGTCACCATTGCGCAGCAGCAGCTTATTGCGCTGGGGTATGGCCTACCGCGCTTTGGTGTCGACGGTGTGTTGGGCGATGAGACCCTGTCCGCTTACGGCGCCTTCCTGGTATCACAGGGGCTCCGTGCACCTACGGACGAGCATCCGAATTCCATCACGCCTGCTGGCGCCGCAGCCCTCGACATGGCTTTTAAGGCTCTGGACCAAGGTGGGTCCGAAGCGAACATTGTCGATGAGCGAGCCAACCACCCGCATGCGGGACGCTCGGTAGACACGCCGTACCGGCTCTGGTCGAAGATCACGGCCGTGGTCCTGCATCAGACGGCGACCAACCTTGGCGAAAAGCCCGCGAGGTGGCATAGCGTACCCATTCACTTCTGCATCACCCGGGCTGGCAAGGTCATTCAGCTCTATGACCTGACTGAAGTTTGCAACCACGCCAACGGACTCAACCAGCCCAGTGTCGGCATAGAGATAGATGGGTGGTATGCAGGTATCGAGGGGCAGCCCAAAACGCTGTGGCAACCCAAGACCAAGAAGCTGGCCACTCCTAGGCAACCCATGAATCTGCCCACTGTACAGGCTGAAGCTGCCAAGGCGACCGTGCAGTGGATCGTGAACACAGTGGCGGCTAATGGCGGAAAGGTGACCCACATTCATCCACACCGGCAATCCAGCAAGGATCGACAGTCTGATCCGGGCTCACTGATCTGGCAGACCGTAGGCTTGTGGGCCCAAAACACATTGGGGCTGTCTGACGGAGGAGCAGCATTCACCGTGGGTAATGGGCGGACTATTCCCGAGGCCTGGGATGTCCGGTACTCGGGCAATCGCTATTGACCTCACTACTCCCAGAGAAACGCAGGAAGCTACGCATGCACAGCATGACAGGTACCCCCTACCTATAGTGACCTTGCGCCCATTTAATAGAATGCAGGGAAGTCAAAATGAAATTCGAGCGGAGAGTCGTCCTTTTTACTGGAGTCGGAATTATCTGCCTTGTTGCCTATCTGCTCCTACGAGGTGAGCCGATCACGGATACAACATTGGCACAGGCGTTGCGGATTATTCTTGCCCTAGCAGTTGCTGTTTTAGGTGGCGGAGTTGTAGGCGAAAGTCTTAGGCTCAAATTCGATGGCCTTGGATTTGCCATAAGGGCTGCTGGAGCAGCTGCACTTTTCGTTATCTGCTTCTTTAGTGCCCCGGAAATCGAACAGCTAAATCTACGTACCGCCAATGTCAGAGTAGAGAAAATCAAGCAAATCGATTTCCGCTCACAGGCATCCCCAGAAAAAGACGACGAAACGAGGCTTGCGTCCCCAGTCTACGTCACGGTCCCGATAAGTCTATCGAACGAAGCGCAACCAGCACTAAATGCATTCGTACGAAACTCCAAAGTACAGTTCAAGCTCAATGGGAAAGACTACGTGTACGACTGGAGAAACTTCGTCGTCATGCACGAAGAAAGGTACGGACTCTGGCTTGGCATAGTGGGTGACGCCTCACAGTTCCAGGTAGCGTCAGGATCAGCGGAATATAGAGAGATCCTACACAGCAACGACTCAGCATTGACCTGGGGAGATTTCCTTAACACCATCAAGACCACCAACAATCAAAAGATAAAAATAGACATAACAATAAACATTGACGATAAGGAAGCGACCAGCACCTGTGAAGTGGCTATTTCTGAATGGTCTTCCAAGGTCCAAGACTTTATTTCCAACCAGGGAAAGTCTCCGGGGCGCGTAACAATGCCATGCGTATAAAAGGTGGGAGATAACAATGAAACTCGAAAGAATCACTCTCGGCGTGTTTCTGTTATGCGGCTTTGCACATGCTGATGACGCCATTATGGCTCCCAGAACCTTCGATAATTATGAAAGGCCGATATTTAGTCCATCTTGGCGATACCCGAGTTCGGCGGAGATTAAGCCCGCCACATCGCCGACGCCGACGCCGACGCCCCCCAGTCTTGCGCCATCTCCAAGCTTTCCTACCATTCCTCCTATTTCTCCCTGCTCTGCTACTGCTAGTTGCGCCCCGGGCGTGGGTCTTGAGAGCGGCGTGACAATCAGGTCGCAGGACCAGTTACAACAAATTGACTGAGGCGTTCAGCAGTAAGCCTTAGCTACTACCCAGTCAATACTGTAGGTGTATATGACTGCAGACCTTAACTTGGTCCTCCCCAAGATTCGGGTAGGGCTTTATTAACATTAAAGCGTTTTAGGGCTGATCAACTACCGATACGCCTGGCTGAGTCGAACGATGAGAGATCTTAGTCTCGGAGTTCGTTATGTCTTTAAGTTGCCAGACCTTCCAAAAGTGCCAGGGCCAATCTCAATCCAAAGCGGATTGTGGGTTATGAACCGTTTGAGACAGGCTTCGAAGCACATGGCGTATCGCACGTGTGGCAAAAAGTTATAGGTGCTATACATGAAGCGCTAGCCCCAAAAGAACAACCAGAACTCTGTCAAGTCAAAGGGACTTTGGAATAATGAACACTCGCGCGATTGCTCTCTCTATCCTCGTGGCATTGAGTTTCTCCGGATGTGCTTTTTACCCGGTCCTGAAGAGCCAGCAGGATTTCAAGCCTGCAACTACTGCGGGGATCCCGTGCAATACCCAACACTACGCAGAAGCCATGCAGTGTGCTGCAACCTTGGACGGTGAATTATCGGAACTGACGAAGGGGGTGCACGAGTACAACTTGTTCAGCTCCTACTCGGCTTGGTTCCTTGGCGCGATTACCGGCGGTGTGTTGGCCTTTGACGGCGGCGAGGACGTCCTAAAAGGCCTAGCTGTAGCCGTGGGGAGCTTGGTAGGGCTCAATGCGGTGGTGAAGCCTGAGGATCAGCGAAAGATTGCTTCGGCCGCTCAGAAGGAACTAAGTTGCATCGTTTCCGTCGCTGAAGCAGTTCATAAAGCGCAGGGCGATGCGAGTTTGAAGGGCGTAGCAGCGCAAAGCCAGACTGCTATTCAAGGGATTGCTGCTGCACGTGCGGAGGTCATGACATCGTTCATTGATGTCGGAAAAACCAAGGCTGCCTTAAATGCCCAAGAGGTCTTAAACCTCTTCAAGGCTCAGGAACAGGACCAACAGTACATGGTCATGGCAAAGACTGCTCGAGATGTTGCTGACTCAATTGGATCTGAGACAGAGATTGGCGGCAAGCTTTCCAAAGCGGTTCTAAACCTTCGCCAACGTGTGATAGATCAGCTCACGGCAAACTCAACGATCAATGAGGATGCAGCCAACAAGCAGAGAAACTTGATTGTTGGAATGGCCGGTGAAACCGTTAAGAAAAGGGCTGATTTGAAGAAGCAGCAAGAAGCGGCGTCTGTAAGCGGGGACGCGTCCCATGAGTTAGCGATCAAAGCAGCAAATGCGGCGTCGACAGGGACTGTCAGTATCGATGTTGCACTGTCGGATTGCGTCGATCCTTCAACGATTGAGGCGCTGAAGAAATAGGTCAGATGAAGGCCTGAGGCCGGGAGTCTGTAGTGCAGAACTACCTCGAAGCAGGGCTCCTTAGCATATCAATGACTTTTATTGGTCGTTCTCTGTCGGTCGTAAGCCACCCTTTGAAATCCACTGATACCCAAACTTTTCAAAATCGGCACCTACCCAGGATCGAATATCGCCCTTGAATCCGTGACGAAATATCAACGAGGTATCTGGCAGAACGGCAGATTTCCCGCACAGGGTGGGTCGAGGTTAAGAGCATCTGCCGTGCCACCCCGCTATCAGCGGCTACAATCCTCGAATATCGAGTACAAGAGAAAAGCCCCGCCAAGTGCGCAATGCTGTTCACTTAAGCGGAGCAGCTTTGCGGTTAACCGGATACCGGGTTTTTGACATCTTCACCGCCCTGGGCCTCGCCGGTCTGGGGCGTTTTGTTATGAAAAGCACACCGATGCTGCCGCGAAGCTCTTCCAGACGTCTTGGTGTGTGTGACGGCGACACTGCTCCAGCCATGACGACGAGATGGCTGGCGATGTGCCGACAGGCAAACTTGAAACTCACTTCGCTCGGCGCTCGCTTATGAGCAACCGCCGCCTGGCTGGCTTCCCGACGTACCACGTTGTAAGCCAGTAACAGTCCCCACAACTCTTGATACACCAGATCCACGGTCTTGCTGCGCAGGGTCAAGGCATTGTCTTGCATCGAGCTTTTGATATCCCTGAAGCCCAGCTCTATTTCCCATCGCTCGTGATAAAGGCTGGCGATCTGTTCGGCGCTGAAGTGTGAGGCCGGCAGCGAGGTGAAGACGGTTTTTTCTTTCCCTTCGACTTCATAGGTGACGGCCCGTACTTGCCAGTACTCAGGCAAAAGTGGGTTCTTCTTGCGTGCCTGCGGCGAGACTTTCATCTGTACCAGGTAATCACCATCGCCGTAGTGTTCAATCTCTGTACGAACCGTACCTTTGCGCTCCGGGATCATCCAATGCCGGTTTCTCTCAGTACTTTGGATGCTCAACAACAAGTCTGCACTGAAAAAACCTTTGTCCAGCAGTGTCACCGAATGATTGGGTATGGTCTCGACGAAGTCCTTGGCCAGCGGGATTTCGCCCTTGCGGTAAGGGCTGATAGCCGCATTGGCGATGATGTGAGAGCGGGCGTTCATCAGCGCAACAAGGCGCAGCACCGGATAGGGAGTTTGACGCTCGGAGGAGGTATTGCCGGAGCCAAAATGTTCGCGCAATGATGACGTTTCCGGGGTTCGAAACAAGGCACCGTCGACGGCAAAAACCTGAAGGCCGTGCCAGTCGTCTTGCGGGTAGCGCTCGTATCCCCAGGTATTGGCGCACTGCTGAAACAGCCAGGCCACGGGCTGGTTACCCAGGCGCTGGCGCGCCTGAGACAGGCCGCTTTTGGCCAAAAGCACTTCATTGGCAAGGCCGTCGGCACAGATATTGAGTCGGCGAGCGACCTCAACTATTGGCTCTCCTCTGAAAAGCGCCATCCCCACTACCAGCCAAAGGACCATGTCCGAAGGCAGGCGTCGACGTCGGATAGTCGCTTTGTCCGCCAGAGCGGCCGCAGCGGTGATCCAATCCTGAGGAATGTGATCGGTGAACACCCCAAGGCGTGAGAGTGGCTGTTCAGCGAAGTCCAGAACAGCGCTTAAATCCTGAGCAACAGACATAAAAAATCCGGAATCCTTATCAGATTCCGGATTTTCCTGCTGTCTGAGAATTAGTCAACAATCCTTAAGTGAACAGCATTGCGCCAAGTGCGGGGCTTACAGAGTGGGTTAGGCCTTGTTCCAGTGTCGCTTGACGGTGGCAATACCGATTTTAAGGACAGCTGCTACCTCTGCCTGCGTCATATTCAATGCCTTGTGATGAAACACTGCTTTTGTGGTGCCCTTTGCCTCTGGTCTTCCCAGCTTTTTACCTTCGGCCTTTGCTCGCTTCAAGCCCGACTGCGTACGTTCGATCAGCAGGTCACGTTCAAACTCTGCCACGGCACCCAGCACCTGCATGGTCATCTTGCCTGCCGCACTGGTTAGGTCCACGCCGCCAAGGGCGAGGCAGTGCACATGAATGTAGCAAGTAGCCAAATGCTTGACGGTCTGAAGTGTAGTTGTTTAGCTCATAGGCGGACCCTTCCGGCCAGTGGTGCGTGTCAGCTCTAGGAATATCGCATCCGTTGAACTTCGAAAGGGCCATCGTCGACTAAAGCCTGGCTTTCATTAGCGAGGCGCCACAGTCGGAAGCTGCCTTCGGTGCCTGCCTTGCCGACCATGTAAACTCGACCATAGGTGATGTGGTGAGCCCCTGCTTTTGATTTTTCATACTGCTGGAGATGTGGGCCTTTGACCTCGCTCAGTGCGACACCAGCTCCTTCAGTACGCTCGGTCACGCCGACGACAAAATCGGGAAAGTAGCCAACACCATCAGCCCAACCGTACAAGGCGACCGAAAAGGGCTTCTTAACTGGGTTGCGGTGCCACCACAATACTTGCTCCGAGGTATCGAGCATCTCAGCAAACTCCCGCTCCTGCGGGCGCAGGTCGTCAGGAAATACACCATAGAGGTTTCGTACAGCCGGCTCCAATGGGAGCGTCGAGGAGACCGATGCCGGAAGCGGCACGATTGCCGTACCGACCTGCTCTGCCCTTAGTCGCTTGTGGGCGTCACGAATGAGTTTATCGTTACGAACCAGCACTAGCTCCAATTGCCTGGTTAGTTCCTCTTCGCTATCCGGTGGCTCATGCCCTTCACTTACCAGCACTTCTCGGAAGCGATTGCGCAGTGCCTGAAGTAGCTCACGTCGGTCAACATCCTCGAATTTGAAAGCGATCTGACGAGCCCGATGAGCGATGGCGACCGAAGACACCGTTGCCCATACATCCTTGTCTTCGGGGGTGGTACCGGTCATGAACAAGTCGGTCACGCGCTCAGTAACCCTCGATCGCACCTTCAATCTATCGCCAAGTACACGAGAAAAGTCGATATGCTGGGCAAGCCTTAGCTCAAAGTCTTCAGGCAAAGCAGGAAGGATTTCTGTCAGGAAAGACCGTGGGCCCGTTGATCTGAGTGAGTAGCTGAACCCGGCTGATTCGGCCTCAAGTTGGAACGCCCGAGCCAACGGGGACGTCTCCGCATATCCATGGGCTAGCCTCGGATGCAGTGGGTCAGCGGGAGCCTCATTGCCCCCTGCGGAGGTTGTATTGATGGGAGTGGCCAATACCTGAAACAAATCAGCCTGCTCGCTCTGGACGGGTAGGAGTTTTCCTATTGGTACGGGCGTCTCAGAGGCGCTACCGGAAGGCTCGTCGACATTTGCTGTCAGTAGGGGTGTTTCCGAGACGTACTGATTCGCGAGAAGAGAGAAAGTCTGCCCGGTCTTAGCTACTTGCACGCTAGCCTGTCCGCCAATGATGGTGACGACAGTGGCCGGCGAAGCAGCCGCCAGTTGGTCTGGGAGCTGGTTGATTTGCGCTGCAGCATTGAGCAATCCTTCCTGTGCCTCACCGTTGGCCAGAAAGACATAGCCATAATGCAATAACGGGGGGACTTCATCGAGCCTGCCTTGAAGGAGCCGGTGTACTCTCATAATGCGCCCGACCACTTGGATACCGAAGTTTGCGTCGCGAGCTCCACGAAGCGCGGCGAGGGTAAATGCCCTAGGTGCGTCGAAACCGGTTGCAATGGCCATTTTGAACAGGATGACTTCAACCTGCGGGTCATCTGCAAGTGCAGATAAGTTCGGATCTGGCTCGTCTGAGGTGTGGCTTCGAACGGCAGTCTCGGGGAAGCGCAAAGTATTCACTAAATAGCTCTTTGCTTTCTCCAGCATTTGGCCGCCATTCGGTACTTGCACCAGCATTAACGGGGTCAGGCCAACACCTATGTCAGCCAAGGTCTTTTTGATAAGTCGGTGCATGGCAGCCGCCTCTGACAGAGCGACCTCTTCGAAGGCGAGTAATTGCGCGTCGTCCTGGTTCTGGGCTATGAATCGCGCGGCCTTCACGCTCTTCTTGAGAAGCTGCGCGTCTACGCCTTCTACACGCGTGACGGACGCCCACTCGTTAGGGCCTCCGATTCGGTAGCCCGTCTGCTGGGCAAACTTGGCTGCATCAGTATCGCGTGGCGTAGCGGTCATTAGTAGAACGTAATCTGGGGACATGACTTCGGCGAAAAAGCGCCCGGCTTCTGTGGCACGAACAAACCCGTGATGGGCTTCGTCGACAACAACCCCAATGCGAAACCCCGCGTGTCTGGCCGCTTTAATCAGATCGTCAACTGCCATTCCAACGTCGCCAGTTTGTCGAACTATTCGGGAGTCGCGAGACCGAGCCGCTACTGTCTGCCAGCTCAAGACGAAGACAGCGCCAGGCGTAAGCTTCTCGACCTGCCGGTCGGTGTCGATATCCAATTGCACGAGACTTGGGGCTTGTCGTTTGAGCGATCCTTTTGCTTGGGAGAGAACTCCTGTGAAAGGCGCAAACCAGAACCAGAGCACACGGTCCATCGGCGAAAACCTCGCCATGAACTCGCAAGCCATCAAAGTTTTGCCAATTCCGGTAGGTGCTTGCAGTAGTACGCAAGCACCATCGCGGCGAAGCCTCGCAAGTTCCGCCATATCTGGCGTCGAACCAAGCGCA
Source organism: Pseudomonas sp. HLT2-19-2 (assembly GCF_054898005.1). Classification (NCBI taxonomy): domain Bacteria; kingdom Pseudomonadati; phylum Pseudomonadota; class Gammaproteobacteria; order Pseudomonadales; family Pseudomonadaceae; genus Pseudomonas; species Pseudomonas sp. HLT2-19-2. Next base: position 1,231,398 of record NZ_CM142712.1, read on the forward strand.
TCGTAACTGGACTTAAGAGCAGTAAACCGGTCGACCAGCACGTCGATGTGACGGTTCTGGAATTGCATCGGAATGGTTCGACTCACGATTGTTCTTCCTTGTCATGAGTGGCTGGCAAATCCCAGGCCTCTGTTTGGGGTGGCTCGGGCTCTCGAGCCTGTGCATTGCCTTGTCGGAAGGCGCGCTGAAGATCCTGCGGGACGGCCACATAGCTTGCATTGGTATCTATTCCGACCAGGGCTTCCTGCACCGCCTGGACAGCCCAGCTGAGTACTACGGCAGGGCCTTTATGATGGACTAGTGCCGCGCTAAGCGCCGCCACTGTTGAAGGCTTTGTGTTTGCGCAATAGGCGACTAGGTGATTGCCATTTAGGGATGTAGAAAGTCCTTGTTGTGCAGGGCTAAGAGCATGCCCGCTAGCTTGTAGCGCGAACGTCCACACCATTGAGTCCGAGAGCTGTTCCTCAAATCGGTGCATCGGGACTGGTGACGCCTTCACATACGCGAATGATCCTCCGAGCGGCTCAACGGCTCCTGTTTTTTCTGAGGAGTAACCTTCGATTGCTTTGCGAATACGAGTAGCGCAAATGTCGCGACAAAGGTTCTTGTCAGGGTTGTCGACAGTCGATTCACGGCTGGAAACCATTACGAACCGTCGCTTGCCGCCGTCAGCATTGTTCATTCGGAGCAGTGCATGGGCTGTGGTGCCTGAGCCTGCGAAGAAATCAAGTACCTTGGCATCTTTTTCTGGTGCGCAGATTTGCAGGACGCGTTCCATCAGTCGGGTGGGCTTCGGAGTATCAAATGCCGTTTGGGTGCCGAAGATGTTCTGAATCTCTTTGCGTGCCTCATCGGTATGGCCAACTTCTTCGTGGGGCCACCAAGTCCATGGTGTCATGCCATCAATATCTTCCAGGAACTGCATCCGGCTCGGCATCGCATTGCCGTCCTTGCCGAAGTAAATGAGCCCTTGTGCCAGAAGCTCCTCGTATTTTGATTTGATAACTTTCCAGCAGCCTCCCTCGGGTGGGCTAAACACCTTACCTGTGCTGGGCGACGTAATCTCGTACATCTGATTTGGTCGGAAGCCCTGTGCTGAGAGCGATACGGCTCGCCACTTACCTCGAGGATGCCCTGTATCCCTGTAAACTGCTTTTTGTTTATCGCCTAGGGTCAGCTTGCCTCTCCGTTGCTTGAAGGCGTCAGGATTAGGCGAATATATCAATAGGTATTCGTGAGCGTCGCCGATGGCGCTTCGGTTTTCACGGCTGTAGCGTTTTTGCCAGATGCAGTTAGCCAAGAAGCTGCGTTCACCAAATACTTGGTTCATGAGCAATCCCATGTTGAAGAGCTCGTTGTCGTCGATGCTGACGACGATAGCGCCGTCTTCCCGCAGCAGCGCCTTAGCCAATACCAGGCGCTGATAGATGAACTCCAGCCAGGTACTGTGCCTGTAGCGGTTTCGAGGGTCGAAGAAGTGGTCGTTGTAAACGAAATCTTTGTTACCCGTGTTGTACGGAACGTCGATGTAAATGAGGTGAAACTGCTCCGCGTGGGTGGTCGCTAGGTGTCTCAGTGCGTCGTAATTATCGCCTTCAATGACGAGGTCTTCCCACGGACCTGCACCGCAGGAATATTCAGGTACAAGCTCGAAACCAACAAAATCTCGGTTCAGCGCGTTGTCTCGTTCGATGCTCTGACGCTCCCAATGCAGGCCGTAGTGGGCTTGTACATCACGACGTTTGAGCACTTCGATGAGCTGCTCTTTTGTCAAGGCGGAATAGTCTAAGGCGCTCAAGCTTTCCTCTGGTTTCTAGTTGTGGGCATGTGACGCTCCTGGCGTCCAGGCCGAGGCCGTGCAGTTCACAGCAGTAGCTGATGAGCTTCTCGACGGAACAGACTTTCGACTGAGCGTCAGGGCAGCGCCTGTGCCTAATGAATAGGGGGAAGCTAACCGGTGGATAGCTTGTCTGGTACGTCCATGGGGAGCGAAGAGAAGGCTCTACTTAATCGGCGCATTATGATGTATTGAACCGGATGGCGATAGCAGGTTGCTGCAGCCGGAATCGGCAAACATACGATGAGCGACTAGGCGTTGAGACAGCAGATCGACTTGACGTGGGTTGTAGAATTTCCTTTCCTAAAAGACATCCTCAAGCCAAAAAGCTAAGGCGGACTCACAGATATCCACACCAAAGGACGTAGTCGAATATCGGGTATTTTCCCAATCAGTTGCTACCTGAAATTTTCATAATCGACCTTTGCCCCTGGCCGAGTATCACTTGTGAATCTGTGGCGGAATATCGCTGTGGCATCTGGCAGAATGGTGAAAATCCTATTCAGGATGGGTCGGACCTTGATGCCACTACCGTGCCACCTCGCTGTCAGCGGCTACAAATTCAAAATATGACTGGCACGAAAAACCGCCCGTAGCGGCTGATGTCACGCTGGTGGGGCTTACAGAGTCAGCTCCCTCTTGATGCGGTACACGGTAGCAATTCCCACGTCCGCGATCTTGGCGATTTCTTCCACGGTGTTGCCATTCCGCTTAAGCAAGCCTGCTACCTTGTCCCACTTCGCTTGATTCCGTCCCTTGCCTGTTGGTTTCCACTCCGGCTCTGCCGCACGCTTGTTCTCCAGACCTTCCCTAATCCGCTGTACTCGCTTCTCTTGATCAAGGCGGGCCATTGTCGCCATCAGGTCTAGCAACATGCTGTTGATTACTTCCATGATTTGGCCGGTGATGCCCTTGTCCTCAACCATCATATGACTGGTGGGTAGATCGGCCACAACCAAGCGAAGTCCTTTGGCCTTGATGGTTGACTTGAGGGTGTCCCAGTCGGCTTGTGAGAGACGACTCAGGCGGTCTACTGACTCTACCAGCAGCACTTCACCCTTCTCGGCAGTGTCCAGAAGGCGCATCAGTTCAGGACGAAGGAGTTTGGTGCCGCTGATGTTCTCGGCGTACACACCGGTGATATTCAAACCCTTGTCAGCAGCGAATGATTCCAGTGCGACTTTTGCACGGTGGGCATCCTGATCCTTGGTTGATGCACGCAGGTAAAGATGAGTATTCATGACCTACTATCCTTTGCTCTAAAATTCGATAGATCAATGATAATAGAGTCGTATAGCTATCTGCAATAGTTATTTGATAGTGGTTTTGAGGGTGTTGCCGGGCTACCAGACTTGTCTACTTCATTGATAGATAGGGCCATTCCTGGCTGTTACCCCACGGCCTGGCTTAGTCGAGACGCTGATGGAAGTGCGTCCTGTTGCCCTGAAATGGTTGGTCGGAGGCTTTCCGTACTCCTATGAGATACACGAGTACAAAGTCGTTATCAGGGGAACGTCGCTTTGTACTTTATGGGGGAGTACAAGGCCGAAGCACCGATGTTCAGGTTGTACTCCACCTCAGAGTACGAACGACCCCGGCTGGGTAGCTGGTTCAGAGTTGATCCTTCATTGCCACGGAAATCACGGCAACAGGCAATAACCATATAACCTATATGGGATATAAAAGAACGGGCGATCTGCTTGATACCGATGCTTGTATCCCCCGAAAACAGGGGCTTTGGCGAGTCTAGGGTGGTGTAGGGGATGTGACCGACGCCTGCGAGGCGATAGATATTGGTTAGTTTTTGATCAGCTGCATGGAAGACCCTTCTGTAGTACTAGCCTGCTTCACATTCCTTCGAACAGAACCGAGATGCTCACACCCAAAGCATCAGCCAACACTTTGATAGCGTTGATAGATGGGTTGGCACCCCCTGTTTCAATGCGGGACATGTAGGTCCTGGCGAAGCCGCATCTGTCGGCAAACGCTTCCTGATTCATGCCCGTAGCAATACGCAGCTCGCGAACACGATGGCCGAATTGGTGTTGAAGGGCTGGAGCGGAGGGAGGTGCTGGCATTCCCCATGGTCCAGCGATGTGATCTAATCGTGAACACACTAATCGTGACATTGCGGTTGAGCGGTCAGCCCTCGCAGTGTCCTTGGAGCAGAGAAATGACCAAGCGAATCGTGGCACTACCCGCAGATAATGAAGAGATCGGCGAAAGCTTGTTCTACAACCCGTCCCTGTTCGGAGAGCTGAGTAAGCTGAACCGAACCAATCCTCACACGGCGCCAGTAATGCTGATTCTGGTGGCCGCTATCGATGACGACAGCGCTGTACAGGTCATCCTGGCAGCGGTAGCTCGGCAGTGTGGGATCACCCTGCAAGAGGTCGTGAAGGCCATTGCCGACCTTGAGGCAGCTGGATTGATCAGCTCGGTTCAGACCAGCAGCGAGCCAGGTGGAACCCTAGCCTGTGTGGTGAATCCGAATCTTGCCCGAGCAGAAAAGCCGGTCTAGTCTGACCCACTTTCCGTAGCAGGATAGAGAATTACCGATGACACCCAAGGACCAAACAGTACATGTTCCACGGTATGCGTTCGAGGCTATGGCGGCTTGTACAGCGCTGGACGAGGACAAAGTCGCAGTGATGCTGCTTCTACTGACGCGAATGGACCGTAACCGTGCTGTGAGGATCGACACGTCTCTGTTGCCTGATTTTCTTACGCTCAGAAGTGAACGGGTGGAACGTGCGATCTCAAGCCTCATCAAGAATGGCTGGGTAGATTCAGTTGATGATCGTGCGATGCGATATCGCATCCTCGATTGCGTTGTCCACCCAGCCTTCATCCACGCAGACTTCGATACGCTGATGAGGATAGTAAACACCCGCTTAACGGCGGTGGATGTTCACTAGGCGAAAACTGTCCCAAGCCCATCTCTGCACGCTAATGATCACATCTGGACGTTAACATGCGTGGGATGGGCTACTTAAAAGAATCTTGAGTCCCCCCGCTGCATTCTAATGCTCACCGTCTGGACGTTAAGGTGCTTCCCATGGGTTACTTATACGGCTTTCCTATGGACAGCCCTGCACGTTAGCGACCAGTTCATCCAGGCTCCTTATGCCGTTCGGCATGGTCAGATCAAGATCAACAGCTAGAAGCAGGGTGGTGGCTGAGCCCCTATCCACCCACTGAATAGAGTTGATAACTTACCTCACGGCAAAGGTTAATATGCTGTGACGGAACGTCACCAATTGGCTCTATAAAGGATTGTTATCTTTCCTTACGGCTATATTAAATAGTAGTGGGGCAGGGCACAAAGCCCCACAAAGCTGTTGATCTGAATTGTGCATAGTTATATGTGGCGTATACGCCACGGGATAATAACTTCTACAGTAATTTGCACAGTTAAGATCAAGATCAAGAGCCAAAAGCAGGGGGGGCTTTCTGCCCTCTTCCCCTTAACTGAATAGAGTTGTAATGGGTGTGCCTCACGGCAAAGGTTATAATCGGTGACGTTACCGTCACAAGGTAAATATAAAAGGTTAATCTCATACAGTAGCGTGTCCGGCTCTCGCCATACACTTAGTATGGTGGGCGCGAATTTCAATTTCCGGACAAATGAGAATATTTATCGTCAGACAAGCCTGTCTTCCACTTCCTTCAACCAGCCTTGAGAATGAACGAAATCTAGGAACGGGTTTATGCCTTTCGGCTCAGGGTAGTATTCCGGCTTCTCATCCTGCCAGTCACCTTCATTTACGGGCATAAGTGCGTCTGGTGTACCCGCAAGCAAGTCAGTCAGGACAAGTGAACGCTCCAGCAATAAGGCCAACGGTTCTGGCCCACCATACCCTTTGACTGCCATCTTCAGCAGGTGGTGCTCCACGGCGTACAGTTGCTTGCGTTGGGCTAGGTCAGCCGCTTCACTATCCTCTCGCCAGCGTGTGGCGTGGATTTCCATATATTGGTGCGTGTGGGCTTTAATCCTGAACATCAAGTCGGCAGCAGCAGCTTCCAGAAACTCACGCCCCGCAGTTGGTGCTTCCTCATCCACCCAGTCCATCACGAACAGGACGCTGCAATCTTCCTCTGCTGCCCGGAGTCTCACCTTTTGTTTAACCCGCTTGATGGTGCTCTGATCGTAATTGCTGACGTAGTTGCCTGTAGTGGTGTCCCACTCCGACCGGTATTCCTCATGCATGATGTTGCGTAGCTCGTAATCGCGAATGCCGTACTGCGTTTTAGCCAGCGAAAACACGCGCTCTACTGCCTTGGTTAGTGGCTTTTGAGTCTTTGCAAGGACCTTCTTCGCCTTGCGGGGCTTAGCAATTCCTTTGGTTAAGTCTTTGACTTTACGCTCTGGTAGTCCGGTCTCCTTCATGATGTTGGCGATTGACATGCCGCCTTTATAAAGCTCGACGACGGTTTCTTCTACGGGGATTGAATCGGTATTGCGTGCTGCGATAGTGCTAAGTTCCATTGTACTTCTCTTCGTTAATTAAGTTTATTTCATGGGCAAATCCTCAGTTGGTTGCCGGTTGATCAGTTCCGGAAACACGTCAACCCATATCGCAGACGACAACAGTTCGCTCTGCTCAGCGGCCTAGAGGCGTGAACGAACGAAGGGGAATATGTACTAGTGCAATGCAGTGTGGCTGGCTGGAACTTCTATGGTTCTTCATCAATGGCTAGTTTCGCGACACCAGCCATCTTCAAAGAGCGTTTTGGCTAGGACTGTTTAGAATGCGTCCTAGGGAATACCTAAGCCTTGGGTCTGCCACTTGAACGGGTAGCGGACAGGCTCCCGCTTATCCTGCCGCGTTGCCCTCTGGCAACAAACCGGCTTTGCGGAGCAACTTGCCGATGTAGATTTCACCCTTGCCAGTTACCATGGTGCGGTTGTACTGGCGCACCTTACCAGCAACCTGATACACCCGTCCCTCGACCTTGAAGTGACCGGAGTCAATGTATTGCTGGTACGGGGGATTGTCCAAGGTGCTCCGCAGCACTTTGCTCTCGCGCAGGAGTTTGAACAGTGTATGAGTGCCTACCCCGTACTTTTTTGCTACTTGTTCCATCGTCTGGCAGTTAATAGCGCTCTTTACTGCGTCATAGTACTCAACCTTCGATGCATCTTCTTCAATCTTCTGCGCCAGCCGGGCGTTATCTTCCACTAGGGCCTGTGCTTGGCCCGCCAGTGCTTGAAGGTACTTCAACGAGTTATTGAGTAGATCCTGAGCAGCGCTCTCGTGGACAGCGACATCATCCGTTACAACTTCTTTTGTCTGATAGTCAGACGGGTTTACAATGTTACTCATGTTTTACTAATGCCCTCCTGGGCGAATAGAGCGTCAGCGAATACCAACGCTAGTATGTTAGGCTGCGTCTTGGTTTTTCCAATATTGCAGTATTTCTTCGACTTCTCTTGCTTTACATTCTTTGCGGTACTCCTTGTATAGCGGCATACGTTCACGCAAGTCGTCTGCATAGAAGTACAGATCCTTGCCATTATCTAGAGCGTCAATCAACTCTTCCTCGATGAGAAATCCTTGGTAGGTTCGCTGAACCCATTCATAGTTTACTCGTTCAACGAATTTTGCTCTCTCCCGAACATCCGACTCTTTTCCGTGTCCAGGGGAATAGGAGCATGAGTGAATCATCATCGTGCTACTTTCATAGATCACCCAAACATCGGCTTGTAGGGCTATAGCCGAAGCGGCTGAAGCACATGTAAAGCCGATCTCGACTGTAATCTTTGCCTCGCACTCATCCATGCGGCGGCATAGGTAGTCGCAAGTTTCCAAGCTTCCACCGGGTGATGAGAGCCGGATATACACCTCATCCTCTTCCGTTGCGCATGCCAGGATGTTAACTAGTTCGCCATACTCGTAAATCTCACCAATAGGGCCCGTAATTGGTATGGTGTATTGGGTCGCACTTCTCGTTCTTGTAATGATGTTAGTTGGATGTCGGTTGCTCTCAAGATTAACGATTTGATTGCTGGTGTGGTATTTCATAAGTTATCTCTTTCGATTGCGGTTTTTAGGCAATGGTTGACCGTCGCCACATATGTAGCATTGTGATTGGGCTCGGTTTTTTCATTTAACTCGCGCATGGCTTGATGCATGGCGAGTTTGTTTCTTGCTATTGGTGCAGTCAATAGGGGTATGAGTTCGGGCGCTAGAGGATGGCTGGCGTGTTTCACCAGCTACCTTCTAAGAGTGCTTCGCCAAGATCGGTGCATAACGTCTTCCCCGGCTCCGCACTTTCCCATTTTGGCCTGGCTCACCAAGTGGCAATCATGATGCAGTGGTACGCATCAATTACCGCATTGGTAGTGTCAAACCAATCCCATTACAAGCCATCGCGACCATTCTGATCAATGAATTGCTTAAGCCAAATCACACCCTTTCCAGTGAGCATTGGATGCGCCTTTGCTTCAGCTTCACCAGTCTTAGAATTTTCATAGTCGCCCAGCTTAACCTCAAATAGCCCGGCGTCCATGTACTTCTGGTACGGCATATTGATCCGGTTTGGACGACTCATGAGAATCTTATGGTCACGCAGATACTGCAAGTAGCTAGTTCGTCCTGTGCCGAAAAGTTTAGAGGCCGTGACTGGGTTGAACAGGTTTTCTGTGCCAGTCATGGTTTCATAAAATTCCACCTTGTCGGCATCTTCACTGATTTTCTGCTCCAACCGCGCGGTGTAGTCTAGGAGCAAGTGCCCGAAGGTAACTGGTTTGGCCGCTTCTACCTCCAATTCATTCAGACGTTGGAGCACTCGATACCGTAGCGGTATGCTGTAACCAGTAATTAAAGTCTGTGTCAGAATCCCAGGGAGTTTGATTTCAGACGTGTAGCCCCGAGCATCCTTCACCTTATGAACATGGTCCAATATTGGGCCATCTCCAACTTCAAGAAGCATGGTTTTGATGTCGCGGATAACATGCTTGTGCTCCTTCCCAGTCAGCTTTGCAATCTCCAGGCTGCTCATAGTAATGGGAGTTGCTGTATCGCCAGAGTAATCCACCGAGACCCCCTGCAACTGATGGATGAAGGGGCTCCCGTTAGCCATGATGACAGCGCTAGCGATTTGGTTGTGTGCAGCGCTGGTATACGTGGTTTGCATTTTCATATAATTGGTAACTCTCAAAATTAGGATGTAGCTGCCCGTCGCTACAACTTAGTAGCGTTTAATGCGGGCGATGGTAAAGACTTGTCTCGCGCATTATTTCAGTACTGGGCGAGGTCAGTACAAGTTCGGGTTGGAGCTAGGTCATAGTTTCGTCCTGTAGTTTGTTATTCGGGCTTGTAAGGGCAGCAGAAGGCCGTCACGGCAACTTAGAGTTCCGTTGTATTAACAGGTGGGAATCGTAGTGCTTTAATGGCTCTATGCTCAGCCATGTATGCGAGGGCGATTCTCTTATGTCATATTGTTGCTCTCTATAGGTGGTCGGGGCATTTTGCTAGGGCGGACTTATCTTGCGTTTATGGCATGGTGTTCTCTCGCGTAATTTAAATTAGGGCTAGGCAGTTCAGGGCGTTCTGAGTCTCGGGCAGGATAAAACTATTCTCTTATTTGTCATCGCTGGGGCTTCCTAGGAGTAAGTGGCTTGATGCATGTTCGACGTTTGGATTGAACTGGTCAAGAAGAAAGTGGTGGCGTAGTACTTGCTGTTTTCTACACGTAAGCGGTTAACTTTGTCTAAGTTGTCATCGCTGGGGCTCCCTAGGAACAAGTGGCTTGACGCATGTTCTGTGTTTGGATTGAACTGGTCAAGAAGAAAGTGGTGGCGTAGTACTTGCTGTTTTCTACACGTAAGCGGTTAACTTTGTCTAAGTTGCTGGTTTCCTCGGGTGGCTTCTTTATAAGCGGTGCGGATTGTCCAACCAGTCGCAGGACGAACGTGAGATCCGTTAAGGGATGTCGATGCGGCAAGCGCTTCTGCCATCGCCGTCAGTGGGCTGCGACTACCGTAAATGCTGAACGTGACCGCTCCGTCTTCGTGTCCTGCTATCCGCTTTATGAGCGAGTCCTGTACTCCAGCGTCCCGCAAATCGTCGATGAGCGTGTGCCGAAAACTGTGGAATGTCTTCTTGGGGTCGCTGATGCCCTGCTTGGTCTTGTACCGACCGAACCACTCGACGGTGCGTGACCAAGTTTTCCCCGCACGCTCTGCATATCCCAGCCGACGAGCAGCACAAAGCCCGCCAGTTTCTGCCTTCGCCTATGCGGTTCTCCCTAGCCGCTGGGCAGCAGACCTGCCGCTTTCGCAAGACTGGGTAGTTTCTGTATCTCCGAGGCCATTCGTGACAGCGGGTTGATGCCATAGCTGTCCCCGATGTGTCCTGAAGCATGCCCTGTGATCCAGTCGCTAACCTCTTTGGGGATGCCATGCTCCCTGGCCAGAGTCTTGAAACTGTGTCGGAACGCGTGAAGGGGATTGCGGCCTGGTAGATAGACTCCGCAGAGCTGAGTGATCGGACGCCATGATTTGGAGACGATTCCTGCAAAACCATCGGAGACTTTGACCAGCAGGGGGAAAACTCTCGTTCCAGGCTTGCGTCCTTGCACGAGCGTCAACAAACCAAGGGCGATCAGGTCAGGATGGACAGGAATTTCCCTTCGGCTGCTATCTGTTTTTACGGACTTGTCGGGGCGGTCGTCAATGACACGGATAAACCACGAGTTCCCTTCGTGCTGGTGAATGTCTTCAACATACAGCTGAGCCAGTTCTTCGCGACGGCCACCAGTGTAAGCGGCTATCAACGGTATCCAGAACACTGCGTTGCCCGGACGGCCCTCGGCAGTTCGAAGTCGTTGAAACTCGGCATTACTGAATAGTGTGACTAGTTCGCTCCAGCTGTACCCCCGGTTATCGTCCAGGCGGCGTTTCGGTTTACCTGATCCTATACGCTTGTGAATCCGTGATGTACTGACGGGATTTGTTTCAATCAAGCCAGAGTCCACCGAAAACGTCAGCACCGATGACAGCCTTGCCAATAGAAGTCGCGTAGAAGAGATTGCAAGCGGCTTAACCTCGGGATCCGAAGGCTGGATCAGGGTGGTAGCGAACTTGTGGATATCAGAAGGCTGGATTGCCGCAATGGGCATGTCGCCCATGTCAGTGATGTACCTATTGACGGCACGGCTGTAGTCGACTACGTGACGCCGCGATACGTATTCAGACCTACCCGACATGGAGATGGATTGAACGTAACTCGCAAGAGCTGCTGACAGCAATACGCAGGGTTCTGTCTGTACCGGCAGTAAAGGAGCAGGTAGGGCCGTCGTGACTCCTTCAGGCTTAAGGTGCTCGATGTAGATCCCCTGGCGGGCATCATTGAACAATCGCTCGGAGTCCGCATACGCAACGGCAAATGCGGGCTTCGCTTGAAGGTGGTTTCGAGTGTTCAGCGAACGGCGAATTTCGGTCTTGCCGATGATGTGCCTTAGATCATCCGGCACCCTGCGTCGGAGGTAGTAGATACCTGAGTCGGGGTGCCGGAACGGTTGGGCTATCAGTGCCATGTGTACCAGCCTTGTGTATCAGTTGGCTGGGAAAGGGCAGTTCAAGCGTGACTAGCGAACGGGACTTCTTGTCAGTTCATGAAGGATCAGCGTTGGGTCACCAGGTTTTCAGCGCCGCGTTCGCGCACCCAGAACAAGGTCGCTCCCGCTACGGCGGCCGGCATCATCAGGATGTTGACCACCGGAATCAGCAGCACCAGATAAACACTCCCGCCGAAACTCATGCTCTGCCAGCGCTTCTCGCGCAGCCAGGCGAGCATCTCGTTCCAGCCCAGTTTGTGGTTATCCGCCGGGTAGTCGATGTACTGGATCGCCATCATCCACACTCCGAACAGCAGCCACAGCGGCGCGGCGATGATGTTCACCACGGGGATGAACGAGAGGATGAACAGCCCGATTGCTCGTGGCAGGAAATAGCCGAGTTTGCGGATCTCTCGAGACAGGGTGCGGGGGACCATGGCGATCAGTTCACCCCAGCTGAAGGCCGGGAAGTCATCGGTGCCGCGCACCACCACTTCGACCTTCTCCGCAAGGAAGCCATTGAACGGCGCGGCGATGACGTTGGCGAGCATGGTGAAGGTGAAGAACACCATTAACACCACCAGTACGACAAAAATAGGCCAGAGAATGTAATTGAGGAAACTCAGCCAGTCAGGCAGGGAGGGCATCAGCGTATCGACCCACAGGCTGAATTGATGGCCGGCCAGATAGATCAATCCGACGAACAGCACCAGATTGATCACCAGCGGCAACAATACGAACAAGCGCAGGCTGGGGCTCAATACCAGCTTGAGGCCTTCGCGCAGGTATTGCGGGCCGGACAGAACGGGGGCGGGCATATCGTGCTCCGAGCAAAGGGGAAACGCGCCGACCTTACCGGCTTTGCCTGACGGGCGAAAGCGCGGCAGCAGCATCGACATTAACTGTAACAAAGGCGCCTATCTCTCCCTCGTGATGGGATAGAGACCGCCTATGAGCTGGATTGTTAAACCGTATTTCCTTAATCTTCGCCCCCTCGATACGCTGCACCCCATACTTTTTACAGGACTGTCGAGCCCGAGCCTTCCCCAAGGCATTCAACAGTCCTTTTTTATTCCCGCCGGCAACCCGGCGTTCCGCGCCAGAAGTTTCGGGCCGGTCAACAGGAGCAGGTCATGTCTGAAGTCCGTCATTCGCGAGTGATTATTCTCGGTTCCGGCCCTGCCGGTTACAGCGCCGCGGTGTATGCCGCCCGTGCCAACCTCAAGCCGTTGCTGATTACCGGCATGCAGGCCGGCGGTCAACTGACCACCACCACCGAAGTCGACAACTGGCCGGGCGACGTCCACGGCCTGACCGGCCCGGCGCTGATGGAGCGCATGAAAGAGCACGCCGAGCGTTTTGAAACCGAAATCGTCTTCGATCACATCAATGCCGTCGACTTCGCTGCCAAGCCGTACACCCTGACCGGCGACAGCGCGACCTACACTTGCGACGCCCTGATCATCGCCACCGGCGCCAGCGCTCGTTACCTGGGCCTGCCGTCGGAAGAAGCGTTCATGGGCAAAGGCGTTTCGGCCTGCGCAACCTGCGACGGGTTCTTCTACCGCAACAAGCCAGTGGCTGTGGTCGGTGGCGGTAACACTGCCGTGGAAGAAGCGCTGTACCTGGCCAACATCGCCAGTACTGTGACCTTGATTCACCGTCGCGAAACCTTCCGCGCCGAAAAGATCCTGATCGACAAGCTCAATGCCCGGGTTGCCGAAGGCAAGATCGTCTTGAAGCTGAACTCGACTCTGGACGAAGTCCTGGGCGACAACATGGGCGTAACCGGTGCCCGCCTGAAGAACAACGACGGCAGCTTCGACGAGCTGACAGTCGACGGCGTATTCATTGCCATCGGCCACACCCCTAACACTTCGTTGTTCGAAGGTCAGTTGACGTTGAAAGACGGTTATCTGGTGGTCCAGGGCGGCCGTGACGGTAACGCCACTGCCACCAGCCTCGAAGGCATTTTTGCTGCCGGTGACGTGGCTGACCACGTTTACCGTCAAGCCATCACCTCGGCCGGCGCTGGCTGCATGGCGGCACTGGACGCCGAGCGTTACCTCGACGACCTGCAGAACGCTTCGTTCTGATTGCGTAGCAATGAAAAAACCGGCCTCGGCCGGTTTTTTTGTAGCCGCGATTTAATAGCCGATCAAAAAACCTGTGGGAGCAAGCTCGCTCCCACAGGTTGGGGCACTAGACCGGTTTGTTCAGGAAAGCTTCGCCAGACACGCCTCAAGGATATCCAGCCCTTCCTCCAGCACTGCCGCCTCGGTGGTCAACGGTGCCAACAGCCGAATGATGTGGCGCGCCTTGCCGCTGGGCATCACCAGCAAACCTGCGTCTCGTGCCAACGCCAGCAGCTGGGTCAACTGCGCCGATGCCGGTGTGCCGTCGGCATTGATCAGTTCGATGCCACGCATTGCGCCGACGCCGGTCAAGCGGCCCAGATAGGGCGACAGCTTACTGGTGCGCCAGGATTCGTAGCGGCTGACAATCGCTTCTTCCTGTTGTGCGCCCCAGGCTTGCAGGTGCGCGTCAGTCATTTCGTCCAGGGTTGCCAGCGCCGCGGCGCAGGCGATGGGATTGCCTGAATAGGTGCCGCCCAGCCCGCCCTTTGGCAAGGTGTCGAGCAGCGACTTACGGCCGACAACCGCACCCAGCGGCACGCCGCCGGCAATGCTTTTGCCCAGCAGGATCAGGTCCGGCTCAATGCCCAGTCGCGAGAACGCAAAGCGCTGGCCGGTGCGACCGAAGCCGGACTGGATTTCGTCGGCGATCAGCACAATGCCCTTCTCATCGCAGAAGCGTCGCAGCGCCTGGGCAAACTCAGCGTCCATCGCCAGGAAGCCAGCTTCACCTTGCACCGGTTCGAAGATAAAACAGGCGACGTCGTCGACGTCGATCTCGACGCTGAATAGACGGTCCATGGCTTTCAGGGCCTCGGTGCAGGTCACGCCGTTATCCTTGCTCGGGAAGGGCAGGTGATATACCGGGCCCGGCAGCACACCGACTTTCTGTTTGTAAGGTGCGACTTTGCCGTTGAGGTTGAGCGTGGCGAGCGTGCGGCCGTGGAAGGCCCCGTCGAAGGCGATGACGGCTGTGCGGCCGGTCGCGCCACGGACGATCTTCAGGGCGTTTTCCGCCGCTTCCGCGCCGCTGTTGGTGAGCATGCCGCTGACCGGGTAGTCCACCGGAATAAACGCGGTGAGACGATCCATCAGTTCGATGTAGGGCACGTGAGGGGCGGCGTTGAATGCATAGTGAGTCAGGCGCGTGGCTTGTTCGCGAATGGCGTCGACGATGCGCGGATGGCAATGGCCGAGGTTCAGCACCCCGATGCCACCGACGAAGTCGATGTAGCGTTTGCCATCGGTGTCCCAGACCTCGGCGTTTTTGCCGTGGCTGAGCGTGACGGGATGAACGATGTTGATCGACCGGCTGATGGTTTCGCTGCTCATGGATACCTGACTCAGAAGAAGGGATGCTTCTTTTTATCTAAGCCGTGAGCAGCGGTGCCCGGCAAACGAAATAAAGTCGCCGGGTCAATCTTAAAAGTCGGGATGTGTTGGGTGGGCGTGGAATCAGCGACGAGTCAGCGGCTGCTGAGTGAACTTCACACCGGCCAAACCATGCGCAATCAACGCGCGAATATTGCCGTGATCGCTGCCTTCAGGCGTGGCCACCACCAAGCGGTAATGTTCGCCGAACGCCAACAGCGCTTCTTCATCGCTCAAACCTTCCAGCAGCACCAGACCCAAGGTCTTGCACGAGCCTTCGTTCTGCCCGGCTGCGTTTTCCACGCCGCCGTTGTTGAAGGCTTGGGGCTGATATTCGTAGCCGGTGGCGATGAAGGCCAGGGTGTCGGCAAAAACGTGTTCGCCGCTCTTGAGGCGGGTGCGCAGGGTGTTCAAATCACTCATTGGGTTTTCCTTTGGCGAACGCCGCTTGTTGTTCGGCGTTGGCTTCTTGCTGGTATTGGGCTTTCCACTCGGCGTACGGCATGCCGTAAACCACTTCGCGGGCGTCATCGAGGCTGACCTCGATCTGGCGTTCGTCAGCGGCGGCCTTGTACCACTTGGACAAGCAGTTGCGGCAGAAACCGGAGAGGTTCATCAGGTCGATGTTCTGCACATCCTTGCGGCTGTCCAGATGGGCGACCAGTCGGCGAAAGGCGGCGGCTTCGAGTTCCAGGCGTTGTTGATCGGTCATGGCGGGGCTCTGTGCAATCAAATCGTGGCGCGGATGATAAAAGTCTGACGAACAATGCGCCAGACGCGCTTAGCGGCTCGCCGCGAGGGTAATCGACACCGACTCGGCGAAACGCAGGGCGTGTGGCTTGTCGACTTCCACTTCAGCGTACAGCACCGATTCATTGGTCATGACCAGATCAAGAATTTCCTGAGTCAGGCGCTCGAGCAGGGCGAACCGATTGCCTTCCACGTGGGCGATGATCGCCTTGGTGATGGTGCGGTAATTCAGCGCGTGATCGATGTCGTTGTCACGCACCGCTTCCTGAGCGGCATACAGGATGGTCAGGTTGATCTGCACATCCTGCTTGTTGAGGATTTCATCCTCGTTGATGCCGATGAAGGTCCGCAGGCACAGGTCCTTGACCCGGATGCGTGCCATTCCTGGTTGAAGTTGTGGCATTGCTACTTGCTCCGTCCAATCAATTGCAGGAACTCCTGGCGGGTGTTGCTCGAGTCGCGGAAGGCGCCGAGCATCACCGAGGTGTTCATGGTCGAATTCTGTTTCTCGACGCCGCGCATCATCATGCACATGTGCTTGGCTTCGATGACCACCGCGACGCCCGCCGCGCCGGTCACTTGCTGCACCGCGTCGGCGATTTGCCGGGTGAGGTTTTCCTGGATTTGCAAACGGCGGGCGAACATGTCCACCAGTCGCGCAATCTTCGACAGGCCCAGCACCTTGCCCGTTGGAATATAAGCCACATGCGCCTTGCCGATGAAGGGCAGCATGTGATGTTCGCAGAGCGAGTACAGCTCGATGTTGTCGACGATGATCATTTCATCGTTGTCAGAAGCGAACAGCGCACCGTTGACGATCTCTTCGACACTTTGCTCGTAACCATGGCAGAGGTACTGCATGGCTTTTGCCGCGCGAGCCGGGGTGTCTTGCAGGCCCTCGCGGTCGGGGTTTTCACCGAGGCCGATGAGGATCTCGCGATAGCTCTGGGACAGGGAATTCTGGGGCAGGGATAACGTCATGGAGCATCCATCCTCGCGGGACCGCTTATTTGATGTGCCGTCCGCCGTTGACGGTCAGGGTCGTGCCGGTGACATAAGGGTTGTCGAGCAAATAGCGCAAGCTCTGGTAGATCACTTCGCTGCCGGGTTCGATACCCAGCGCGGACTTGGCCAGGGCCTTGGCGCGGTACGCCGCGTCGTCGTCAGGGTTGAACAGTAGCAGGGCTGGCGCGATGCCGTTGACCTTGATTGTCGGCGCGTATTTCGCGGCGAAGGACAAGGTGAGGCTGTCGAGCCCGGCTTTGCTGGCGCAGTAGCCGATGTGCTTGCTGCTGCCCTTGCGGGTCACGTCGTCGCCGATGTGCACGATGTCGGCGGGGCTTGAGCGTTGCAGCAAGTCGGCACAGTGCAGGTTGATCAGGTAAGGCGCCAGCATGTGCACGCTGAACATGCGGGTGAAGGCCGCAGCGTCGGTGTCGGAGGTTTCGGCCAACCATTCGGAGGCGTTATGGACAATCGCCCGCAGGCTGTCGGTGTGGTTTTTCAGTTCGCTGATGAACGCGAAGATCCCTGCTTCAGTGGAGAAGTCTGCAAACACCGCGGTCGCCCCCAGGTCGCGCAGGGTTTGCACACCGGGGCGTTCACTGCGGTAGCTGAAGATCACCGGCTGGCCATCCTCAAGCAAACGCTGCGCGCAGTGCAGGCCAACACGTTGGCCGGCACCGGTGATAAGGATTGGGGCTGCGGAAGAGGTCATGAACGGCTCGCGTCGCGGTAAGAGCAAAACTATACCAGCGACGGGAGGCGTACACCTATTGTGGTGGCAGGCTTAGCGATTCTGCGTTGAAGGCTCGGCGGGCAGCGGCCGTTGCGGCGTGCTGCTCAGCCAGCTGGCCAGCAGGCGGGTCGACAGCGGAATGAAGAAATAAACCATCAACGGCGTCAGGCACAAGGTGCTGATGAACACCCGGCTCAGCAGCCCCATGTCGCTCAGTAACGGCCCTAGGACAAAGTTGAACAGCAGGGAAACCGGAAAGAACGCCAACCAGATCGCCACGGCCTGTTTCCAGCGTGGTGGGCGCTGGCCGGCCACGCCGAACCAGCCTTCGATGCCGCTGACCCGATGTTCCGTTGGGTGGGCGAACAAGTCGCTGCCGCGTCCGAGCCAGGTGGTGCGCGACACAGAATGCTCCCAGGCGTGCAGGGTCTGCTCGTCGGCGAAGCGGAAGATAATCTGGAATTCGTCATCGTCGGGCGGCGGAGCGAGCACACCAGAGCCGAGATAGCCGGGAAAATCGGTAGCCAGTTGTTCGCCTTCGCGCAACCAAGCGATCAGGTCCTGATAACGCCCATCGGCGACGCGGCGCGCAACCATCAGCGTGACGGGTGAGGTAGACATTGTGCATCTCCGTATAACGAACGCGTCGCTCCGGGTAGGAGTTTCGCCAGGCACAGCGCCGGGATGGTGGGCTGCGTCTTGGAACTAGCAAGGATTATTCCTGAATTTGCAGGGTACGTCAGTGAATTTGTCGCCATCAACGTCTTGAAGAGTAGGGGGGCAGGAGAGGTAGAATGGGATCCAATTTATACATGGACGCAGAATTTTAAAATGCCAGTCCTGACTGACGTTGTCCCGGGATTGCAGCCCGGTCTTCCTCTCGAGCAGGAAGAACTGTTTCCGATTCGCGAAGTGGCGCGCCTGACCAGGGTCAACCCGGTCACGCTACGCGCATGGGAACGCCGCTATGGGCTGATACAGCCTACGCGCACCGAAAGTGGGCACCGTCTGTATTCGATGGCCGATATCGATCGGGTCCGCAGCATCCTGGGCTGGATCGAACGCGGCGTTGCCGTCAGTAAAGTTGGCAAGATCCTGGCCAGGATTGCACCGCTTCAAATGCTGTCGCACATCATCCCCAATGAACTCGTGCAAGCTGACTACACGCAATGGCAGCAGCAAGTTCAGGCGGTGGTGAGTGCTTTTGACGAGGTTCATTTGGAGCAGGTCTATGGACAGATCTTTTCCAGTTACCCTCTGACTGTCGTGTTTCAGGACATTCTGCTTCCACTCTGGAAGCAATTGCTGCAGCGCCATGACGCGTTCGGTCAGACCAGCGAGTGGCTTTTCCTGGATGGTTTTCTGCGTTCTCGAGTGTTGCAGCGCTTGCTACTGGTGCGTGTCATGCAGCCGCGACGGGTGATTGTCAGCGCCCTGAACGATCAGTGTCGTGAACTCGAACTGCTGGTAACGGCGCTGTTTCTGAGCAGTGTCGATTCGGCCATTCAAGTGTTGGCTATCGGTCAGCCATTGGCCGAATTGACCCTGATCTGCGAGAGGGTCAAGCCCAAGGCGCTGGTGCTTGTTTCCAATCACGCGCCTGCGCTCGAGTTGCCACGGCGTTTGAATCGCTTGGCTTTGAGCCTGGATTGTCAGTTGATGCTGGCGGGGGATGCGTCCGATCTGGTGCAGGAGAACCTGGCTGGATCGTCGATTGGATGTCTGGGTAACGAGGGAGTTGTCATGCGTCAGCGTCTGAAACAGTTCCTGGCAGGCAACCTGGATACTTGAATCAAAGATGCATGGCCGGATGCGTCAGCCGATGTTGCTGAAGAATGTATTGGCGTAGACGCTCGGTTTCGTCCTTATCATCCTGATTCAACTGATAGGCATAGAGCCCGTTCTTGGTTTCTTTTTCGAAGGAGCCGCGCAACGAAATACGCTCATAGCCTGACGGGCTGAACCACAAGGCGAAATGTTTGAGCGGTTTGGTCTTGTTGCGAACTTCCACCAAAACCCCTTTGAACGACACTTCGTGCACCCACAACGTACCGGGTTGGCCACTGGCATTCTCCAGTGCAACCGGTTCTTCGAGTACCAGGCGCCATGGCCGGACCATCGGTCCGTCTTCATAGATGCTGGGGACGCCGAGGCGTAAATGCATCGCGTGAAACTCGTCTTCCACTAGGTGCAGCGGGAAGGTCATTTGCTGATTTTCGAAGTTGGCCTGGATGGTGACTTGCTCATGAGCGGCAAGGCGCGTGAGCAAATCACGGATTTGTGAACCACCGTTGACGAGCAGGCTCGACGTCGCATCCCGCACATTGAGTTGCGGGTTGTGTTGCATGGTCTGGATAAAATCCAGCTCATCTTGAGTCAAGAGTGCGTCGCGTTGCATGATCTGCTCGACAGAAATAGTTACAAAGTCACTGGTGATTGTAGTTAATGACAATCAATTCTTCGTTTTGTTTTCGCCGTTCGTCGTTTTTAGTGCGGCAAGCTCGGCCTGGACCTCAGCCAATTGCGCCTCCAACTGCGCGACTCGCTGCTGCGCCTTGACCTGAGCGGTGACGTCTTTCTGCACTCCAACAAAATAAGTCTGCCCGTCGCTCGGGTTCTTCACTGTCGAAAGGGACAGCTCGTTCCAGAACGGCGTACCGTCCTTGCGGTAATTCCTGAGGATTTCCCGGCAGGAACCGTCACTGCTCAACGCCTCGCGAATCAACGGGAGAGCTTCCTGGTCACGGTCTCCGGACTGAAGAAAACGGCAATCCTGGTAGAGGATTTCTTCGCTGGTGTAACCCGTCAGGCGTTCGAATGCCGGGTTGACGTAAATCAGAATGTTGTCCTGCTCGCCTTCCTTTTCGGCGATCACGATGCCGTCGTTGGAAGCGTTGATCACCAGTTGCAGCAGTTGGGCGTTAATCATCGGAGAATCCTTTCCAATTTGATTGTGGGCTGCATTCTAAAAGAAGCACCGTCTACTGACCATCAGCGTTAATCGAGAGTCAATCGCAGCTTTTTTGCCACGGCTGTTAATATCCCCCGTCTTTTTACTCAGCTTCAGGATCAGATTGATGAAAGTCGCCATCCTTTCCGGCTCGGTATACGGCACGGCTGAAGAAGTCGCCCGCCACGCCGCTAATATTTTGAAAGCCGCGGGTTTCGACGCCTGGCACAACCCGCGTGCGAGCCTCGCCGATGTTCAGGCCTTTGGTCCCGAAGCCTTTCTGGCGGTGACTTCGACCACTGGTATGGGCGAGTTGCCTGACAACCTGCAGCCGTTGTATTTCGCAATTCGCGACCAGTTACCGGCTGCCTGGCGTGGCTTACCGGGTGCCGTGATTGGTCTGGGCGATGCGAGTTACGGCGACACGTTTTGCGGCGGCGGCGAGTTGATGCGCGAATTGTTCGGCGAATTGGGCCTACGTGAAGTCCTGCCCATGCTGCGCCTGGACGCCAGTGAAAGCGTGACGCCGGAAACCGACGCCGAGCCTTGGCTGAAGGAGCTGGTCAACGCTCTGCGGGGCTGACCGGCCGCTCGCGCAGCAAAGCGAGCCAGGCTTGCGCGGCGGTCACGAGCGTCGTTCAGGCTACCGCCCTCAAGTAATAAAAAGCTTGGCTCGACTGGCGACTGAATTGGCCGTACTGCTGGCTATCTAGCGGTTAGTCATGGTTCTGACGGGGCTGCTGAACCTGTTCGCCGCACCGTTATTGGCGGCAGTACTTTGACGTGGATCCAGCCTCGTCGGCGTACTGACTCGCCAGGCCATCAAGCTGGCTGCCAATGCAACTACACGATTCCCGGGGCGTGACTAGACTGCTGTAACGTCGGTAAACAATAGAAACCCCAAGAATAAAAATTAGAGGTTCCTTGCCGTGAACGTAGCCCCCGCCCAATCACCACACAGTGTCAAAGACCAGGTCAGCGCCGCCGAATGGCAGACCCGCGTCGACCTCGCTGCCTGCTATCGTCTGGTCGCCCTGCATGGCTGGGATGATCTGATTTTTACCCACATCTCGGCCAAGGTGCCCGGTACCGAGGACTTTCTGATCAACCCGTTCGGGTTGATGTTCCACGAGATCACTGCGTCGAGCCTGGTCAAGGTCGATCAGGCCGGCAACAAGCTGATGGACAGCCCTTACGAGATCAACCCGGCGGGTTACACCATCCACAGCGCGGTGCACGAGGTTCGTCACGATGTCGTCTGCGTGCTGCACACCCATACCGCGGCAGGTGTCGCGGTATCGGCGCAGAAACAAGGCATTTTGCCGATCAGTCAACAGTCGTTGTTTGTCCTGTCCAGCCTGGCTTATCACGCCTACGAAGGTGTTGCGCTAAACCATGAAGAGAAGGCGCGACTGCAAGCCGACCTCGGCGAAAACAATTTCCTGATGCTGCGCAACCATGGTCTGTTGACCTGTGGCGCTACCATCGCCGACACGTTCCTGATGATGTTTACCTTCCAGCGTGCCTGCGATATCCAGGTGCTGGCGCAGAACGGTGGCGCCGAACTGATCACCATCGAACCGCAGATTCTGGCGGGCGCCAAGGCGATGATCGCTGGCGTCACCAAAAGCGCTCAAGGGATGGGCGGCGCACTGGCCTGGCCAGCGCTGCTGCGCAAACTCGATAAACAAGACCCGGGTTATAAACTCTAATGCCACTCGCCGAGATCCCCCTGAGTGCTTGGCGCAAGCGCGGCCAGACGTTCGTATTCCGTGGCCAGAGCATCCGTTACTGGACGGCGGGGCAGGGTGAGCCACTGTTGCTCATTCATGGCTTCCCCACCGCCAGTTGGGACTGGCATTTCCTGTGGCAGCCGCTGACCCAGCGCTATCGCGTAATTGCCTGCGACATGCTCGGCTTCGGTGATTCCGCCAAACCGGTGGACCACGAATACAGCCTGCTGGAGCAAGCCGATCTGCAACAGGCCTTGCTGGCACACGTGAACGTCGAGCAGCCGGTGCACCTGTTGGCTCACGATTATGGCGACAGCGTGGCCCAGGAACTGTTGGCCCGGCATTACGAAGCGCGCATTGATATAGCGAGTTGTGTGTTCCTCAATGGCGGCCTCTTTCCCGAAACCCATCGCCCGATACTGATGCAAAAACTCATGCTCAGCCCCTTGGGCTGGATGATCGGGCGAGCCTTTTCCCGTGACGGTCTGGTGAAGAGTTTCCGGCAGGTCTTCGGTCCGCAGAGCCGTCCCACCGAGAGCGAAATGGATGATTTCTGGAGCCTGATCGAGAGCAATCACGGGCAACGGATCATGCACAAATTGATTGCCTACATCCCTGAGCGGCGTGCCCAGCGTGAGCGTTGGGTCGCAGCCATGCAGCGTGGTGAAGTGCAGTTGCGGGTGATTGATGGTGAAGTCGATCCGATCTCCGGTGCGCACATGGTCGAGCGCTATCGGGAACTGATTCCGAATCCGGACACGGTCTTGTTGCCCGGCATTGGCCACTACCCTCAGACCGAGGCGCCGGTACAGGTGCTCAAGCACTATCTGGAGTTTCGCGATCAGCTGGTTTCACCGCCGCGCAGGGCGGCCTGCTCCTGATTATCCCCCTGCCTTATTGCGCACCATTCATCCTCACCCCAGTTCATTGTGACCCGCATCGCCGTGCCTGACACTCGGACTCATTGTCCCCTGGCCTGCTGGAGTCCCCCAATGAATGAGTCTGTGCGCTTCGAAGATAAAGTGGTGATCATCACGGGTGCAGGCGGCGGCCTGGGCCGGGCACACGCGCTGCTGTTCGCCAAACAGGGCGCCAAGGTGCTGGTCAACGATCTCGGCGGCTCGGCTCAAGGCGAAGGTGCAAACGCATCGTCGGCAGACCGAGTGGTGGCCGAAATTCGCGAGGTAGGTGGCATCGCCGAGGCCAACCATGACACCGTCACCGACGGCGACAAAATCGTTCAGCACGCCCTCGACGCTTTTGGCCGTGTCGATGTGGTGGTCAACAACGCCGGGATTCTGCGGGACAAGACCTTCCACAAAATGGACGACGGCGACTGGGACCTGGTTTACCGCGTCCACGTCGAAGGCGCTTACAAAGTCACCCGCGCCGCCTGGCCGCACCTGCGCGAGCAAAACTACGGGCGCATCATCTTCACTGCTTCGACCTCGGGCATTTACGGCAACTTCGGCCAGTCCAACTACGGCATGGCCAAACTCGGCCTCTACGGCCTGACCCGCACACTGGCCATCGAAGGCCGCAAGAACAACATCCTGGTCAACGCCATTGCCCCCACCGGCGGCACCCGCATGACCGAAGGCCTGATCCCGCCGCAAGTCTTCGAACAACTCAAACCTGAACTGGTCAGCCCACTCGTGGTGTACCTCGCCAGCGAGAACTGCCAGGAAACCTCAGGGTTGTTTGAAGTCGGCGGCGGCTGGATGGGCAAGGTCCGCTGGGAACGAAGCCTGGGTGCCGGGTTCGATCCGCGGGTTGGTTTCTCCCCGGAAGAGGTGGCGGCGCATTGGCAGCAGATCTGCGATTTCGAAGGCGCAGTGCATCCAAAGGACAACATTGAAGCGCTGAAGGAAATGATGGGGAATTTGCAGAAGCATTCGGTTTAAGCCTTGTGCCATGAGTCGCAGGGACGCGGCTTGGGACCTATGGAGTTTCAGACATGCGTTTTGTCTGTGACGAACTCAGTCGGATAGTCACCTACAAAAATAGCCGCTGAAAATGCAGCGGCTGAAGTCGGGTTTGCACTTGGTTTGAATAGTCATCGCGTTTATTTATTATTTGGTTTTGAAACCCGGCTTTCCGTTTTCAGCTCGCCAGGTTTTTACTTTTTTAATGACGGCTTCGGGGGTGGAGTCTTCGTCTGAGTCTGCGTAGTAAATTAAGTCAGAACCGTCGGGATGCTCCGTCAGCTCCTCAAACAAAAGTACGGCGGCTATTTGTTCTTTTTCAGTCGGGTATTACGATCTGCAGATCTCAGTTAAAAATTCAAGAAATTCTTCTTCGGTGTAATCGGAAATGTTGCTCATGTCAGTTTCCTCCTTTGTGTAGTTCGGAGTGTCGTTTGGGAGTGACAATTCGGATGTTTTCGATATCGTAGATTTCGCCGCCTCTAGAAACACGGTTCACATGGTGTAACTCAAGTTTTACTTTGCCACCTGACCTGTCGTCTTTTCGCGAAAAAGGGGCTCTTCCGTTTTTCATTTCTTGAATATTGTTGGCAGTAAACTGTTTGGATAACTCAGGGTCGGCAATTGCAGCTCTCCAGAAAGCCTCTCTAAAAGCCCTGAAACTCGAAAAATTCTGTCCTCGAAGTTTATCCGCAATCTGATTGGAGCTTCAAATGTCTGACTTATTATCAACCTTAATTGCTGGGGCGCTTCGCGTGATTACAGAACTATGTAGTCGGTTTCCGAGAAGTGTGTAGGTGGTAGGAAGTCTCGTGAGTTTGCATAAAGACTGGCGGTGAATGTGCAGTATAAGAAGCAAGCACGAATGCTTGCTTCTTTATTTGGATTACTGTGCTTCAGGTTTGAAGCCTGGTTTGCCGTTGGCTGCTCGCCATTGTTTGAAGATATTTACTACGCTGCTTGGACTGTCTTCTACACCCTCATCTGGGTGGCACAATACATCTGATGCGCTGGGGTGTTCAGAAGTATTAATTATGTTTTCAAAGATGTCGTCGTGCTCATTCTCTGATGAGTAATCTCCTTCAAATAACGAGCCTACAAGGATTAGGTATTCGTGCTCTGTGTAATCTTCAAACTTGTTTTTTAAAATCATATTAATCTCCTTGGCCCTTTTTGGAGTGAGTTTGGATGTGCTGCTTTGGAGTTAGTATGCGCAGATTGTCTATGTCGTAAACTGCTCCTCCATTGTCGATTGGTGTTACATGGTGGATTTCGTATTTTCGCCTTTTACCTACATGTTCGGTTTGATGAGGTTTTGGCGATAATCCATGTTTTATACTAGCTTTGTCGATACGGTCAAATTGTTCAAATAAGTATTCATCACTAGCCACTGCCTTCCAAAATGCCCTGCGGAACGATTTAAAACTCGAAAACTCCCGCCCTCGAAATTTATCTGCAATCTGCATCGGAATCGGGGCTCCTTGTCCCGTCGAGGCTGCCCCCAACCAATTTCCTGAAACTGGTTGTCCGTCTCCGCTGGCAACACCGGGATCATCCCGCCGATCCCTGAACATCGTGAACGTCGGAGGGATTCCCGAATCCACCGGGAAAACTGTAATGAAGCCACCAAAGCTGTAAAGATCCAGCTCCGGGTGTGTATCTATCCTTCCTTCAAGGGCCGTTAAAGTAGTTCCGTCGTAAACGACAATGTTCGGCTCCCTGGGCGGGAGACTGGTTGACGCGTTGTTTGGCTTTACAATCGGCGTCCATGTCATACCGATGGACGGGGCGTCTGGGTTGTAGGATCTGTAGGCGTTGACACTTGGATCGTAGGTGGCGAGTCGCACCGGTATTTTGCCAGGCACCGTAGTGCCGTTTGCAGCGGCAACCACAAACTCCGTGGTGTTCCCAACGGTTCTGGAGCCAATAGCTATCGGCAATTCGATTTCCCCGTTGGCCTCGCCAATAGGGCGCAGGGAATTGAGATGGGTAGGTATGAGATCCGCGAGTGGGACGCTCAAGGCGTGGAGAGAATCAGGCTCGTATTCCGAGAGCGAGAGGCTCCAGGCATGGAGATTGTCGGGTGCCAGATCCGAGAGTGGGACGCTCAATTGTCGGAGATCACCGTTACCCAATGGCGAGGGGAACAGCAGCGACGCGAATCCGACGATTACGGGGCTGGCCACCGCGGTACCTGCCGTAATCACGGCGGCTACTCCGGTTTGCAGAGCCGCCCTGATTGCCTGGGTTGTGGCTGCACTGGTGGCGAGACGACCAGTTGCCAGGGTGAACACCGGGCCAGCTGCTACGGCCGAGGCTGATACGGGAAACGGCCGACTGTTTTTGGCGACTTCCCATGACTCGAACATCGCAACCATCGCATTTAGTCTTGCGAGCCCTTCCGCACGTTGTTTGGCATTGACCTCCTCTCGCTCTTTCGTCTCTTGCGCTTCGAGGCGTGCTCGTTCTTCGGCGATGTACCGAGCGGCGGCTTCAGCGGCAATCCGGGATTGCTCGGTGGCCAATCGCTCGGCTTCTGCCAGTGCTGCTAACCGGGCCTGCTCTTGGGCATGGGCCAGTGCTTCAGCTTCCGCCCTGATGCGTGCCTGTTCAGCAGCGACACGTTGAGCTTCCTGTTCCGCTGCCAATCGCGCCTGTTCAGCGGCCTGCATGACACTGAGGGTGTGTTGAAGATTGACTGTTCGCTGGTGGAGCGACTGCAAGGTTTGAGCCAGCAATCTGGCTTCGATCGCGGCTCTGAGTGATTGATTCAAAGCCTGCATGGCAATTCCATTCGGTCCCGGCCACTTCTCCATTTTCGTGGCTTTGATCATGAATTCATTGATATGCCGATTAAATGGATCACCTCCATAAAACGCGTGGGCGGTGGATGTATTACTGTGGAACTCTACGGTCTTACGTTGTGTAAGTTTATTCAGTACCCCTAATTCCCGGACGACTGATTGCAAAGGTGGAACTGGCTCCGTTGGACCTTCATGTCGGGTCGCTGCCAGTTCTGCCTCGATGGTTTGCGGTAGTTCGCTGGATCTGGTCTGATATTGCTGCTCCAGAACCTTGGTTGTGGCTTTTACTTCGTTTTGATTTCGATAATAGATCGGTACGCCTCGGCCGAATGGGCCGTCTTTCGGCGTGTTGGATGTCCGAGGCGCGGGCATCATGTGATCGGGTGCAGTTCCTATTATCTCGACAGGCGTATCGATTCTAAGAAAACCTGGTCTGGATTGATCTGTTGGCCGTGTGGCTTTGGCATATTCATATCCGTTTGAATGTGCTTAATGTTTTAAAAAGAGCGAATTTTTGGCTAGCCATTATGAGGAGGAGTGCCAGCTCTTGCTTCGTGCTATTTAAAGTTACAGCAGAAGGGAACACCATGGGTCTGAGAGGTCTGTGGGGCGTTACATATAAGATTGAGGGAGGTTTCTATTGGGCATGAATAACGGCAGAATTATCTTTTGAGTAAAAAGATATTTCTTATGCCCTTATCGGAAACATCTGTAGGGCTGTCTTAAACAAAAGTTGCTCTTCGCCCCCATCACAAAACCATCGCCCATAAAAAAGGCCGCTGCAAAAGCAGCGGCCAAAGTAAGACGATTGATCAAGGAGCAATAAATCAACGTCAGTGAACACGGGGCGATGAGTCGAAAATCTTCAATTCATCTAAAATCTGTCGCCAATGGTGTGGACGGGTCACTTGCCATTGCTTGTGCTTTCAGGCCGTTTGCCGTGAAAGCCCGGCAAGAATAAGCGCCTGAGCGCAAAGGAAAAATAGCCATTCATGACATGAACTGTTGCAGCTTGAGTAACAGTGGCGGCAGGCCCCGCCAACACGCCATGCGTTGCGTTGATAGCCCCCCATCCAGCCCGTCCATAAACCGTGTAAAACGCCGTCCCATGCGGGCATTCATCCTTAGGAGGTACATCGCGAATACCTCCTTGGTGCGCTTATCGCTCCCAACGTGCGGCAGTAGGGTGTGGCCTTCTGTCACTCACCGGGGAAGACGCATGACAAAAACAACAATGCGCGCCATCTTCAAACCGCAGGCGCTGGCCGCCGCGGTGGCCTTGGGTTGCTGTGCCCAGGCGCAGGCTGTTTCATTCAACATTGGCGAAATCGAGGGGACATTCGACTCTTCGCTGTCCATCGGCGCGAGCTGGGGCATGCGCGATGCCGACAAATCCCTGGTGGGCGTCGTCAATGGCGGGACCGGCCAGTCTTCGACCGGGGATGACGGGCGGCAGAACTTCAAGAAGGGCGAAACCTTCTCCAAGATCTTCAAGGGGATTCACGACCTCGAACTGAAGTACGGCGACACCGGGGTGTTCGTGCGTGGCAAGTACTGGTACGACTTCGAACTCAAGGACGAGGACCGCGAGTTCAAACCGATCAGTGACAGCGGTCGTAAAGAAGGCGCCAAGTCCTCCGGTGCGCAGCTTCTCGACGCCTTCGTCTATCACAACTATTCCATCGCCGATCTGCCAGGCACTGTGCGCGCCGGCAAGCAGGTGGTCAGCTGGGGTGAAAGTACCTTCATCGGTAACTCGATCAACAGCATCAACCCGATCGACGTTTCAGCGTTCCGCCGTCCTGGTGCTGAAATCAAGGAAGGCCTGATTCCGGTGAACATGCTGTTCGCCTCTCAAAGCCTGACCGGCCAACTCTCGGTGGAAGGTTTCTATCAACTGGAGTGGGATCAGACCGTTCTCGATAACTGCGGCACCTTCTTCGGCGTCGATGTGGCGGCCGACGGCTGCAACAAGAACTACACCGTTGCCAGCCCGGCGATCGCACCGTTGCAACCGATCGCTGCAGCGTTTGGCCAAGGCTTCGAGGTCAGCAGGGAAGGCGTGATCGTCCCGCGCGGTGGTGACCGCGATGCCCGCGACTCCGGGCAGTGGGGGACGGCATTGCGCTGGCTCGGGGACGACACCGAGTACGGTCTGTACTTCATGAACTATCACAGCCGTACCCCGACGGTCGGCACCACCACTGCCGGCCTGACAACGCTGGCACGGATCCCGGCCATCGTCGGCACCGCCAACAGAATTGCGCCCGGCACCGGGTCGGCACTGGCCCAGAGCGTGATGCTCGGTCGCGGCCAGTATTACCTTGAGTACCCGGAAGACATTCGTCTCTACGGCGCGAGCTTTTCCACCACCTTGCCCACTGGCACGGCGTGGACCGGCGAGATCAGCTATCGCCCCAACGCTCCAGTGCAAGTCAGCACCAACGACCTGACCCTGGCGTTGCTCAACCCGATCGCAGGCGGCGCGGTATCGCCTATCGCTACCACGCCAGGTGCTGACAACAAAGGCTACCGCCGCAAGGAAGTGACCCAGATCCAGAGCACCCTGACGCACTTCGTCGACCAAGTGCTGGGTGCCCAACGGCTGACCCTGGTCGGCGAGGCGGCGGTGGTGCGAGTCGGTGGTCTGGAGTCGCGAACCAAACTGCGTTACGGCCGTGACTCGGTCTATGGCCAATACGGTTTTGGCGGCGATACCGACGGTTTTGTCACCTCGACCTCCTGGGGCTACCGCGCCCGCGCGATCCTCGACTACAACAACGTCATCGCCGGGATCAACCTCAAGCCCAACCTGTCCTGGTCCCACGACGTCGCCGGCTACGGCCCCAACGGGCTGTTCAACGAAGGCGCCAAGGCGGTCAGCGTCGGCGTCGATGCCGACTACCGCAATACCTATACCGCGAGCCTGAGTTACACCGACTTCTTCGGGGGTGACTACAACGTCCTGGAAGACCGCGATTTCCTGGCGCTGAGCTTCGGCGTGAACTTCTGATCTGGCTGAGAAGGATGACTTTAATGCGCAAGATGATTCTGCAATGCGGTGCCCTGGCCCTGGCCCTGAGCCTGTTGGCTGCCAACGTAATGGCGACGGTGTCGCCGGAAGAAGCGAACAAACTCGGCACCAGCCTTACGCCGTTGGGCGGCGAGAAGGCCGGCAATGCCGATGGCTCGATCCCGGCCTGGACCGGAGGCATCCCGAAAAACGCCGGTGCCGTGGACAGTAAAGGTTTCCTGGCTGACCCGTTTGCCAATGAAAAGCCGCTGTTTACCATCACCGCGGCGACGGTCGACAAATACAAGGACAAGCTGTCCGATGGCCAGATAGCGATGTTCAAGCGCTACCCCGAGACCTACAAAATCCCGGTTTATCCAACCCACCGTACGGTGGCCGTACCAGCGGACATCAATGAGTCGGCCAAGCGCAGCGCCCTGAATGTGACGCCGATCAACGACGGTAACGGGCTGGCCAATTTCACCGGTAACCGCTATTACGCCTTTCCTATTCCGAAGAACGGTGTCGAGGTGATCTGGAACCATATCACCCGTTATCACGGCGGGAACCTGCGTCGCACCATCACCCAGGCAACGCCTCAGTCCAATGGTGATTTCACCGTTATCCGATTCAAGGACGAGGTTGCAGTACCTTCGTTGCTCGGTGATTTTAAACCGGGCAGCGATGAAAATGTCCTCAGCTATTTCAAGCAGGAAGTCACCGCACCTGCGCGCCTGGCGGGTAACGTGTTGCTGGTTCACGAGACCCTCGATCAGGTCAACGAACCGCGCAAGGCCTGGATTTACAACGCGGGCCAGCGACGTGTGCGCCGTGCGCCTCAAGTGGCCTATGACGGCGTGGGGACCTCGTCCGACGGGCTGCGCACCACCGACAACTTCGACATGTTTTCCGGCGCACCGGATCGCTACGACTGGAAGCTGGTCGGCAAGAAAGAAATGTACATCCCTTACAACAGCTACAAGCTCGACTCGCCCAGCCTCAAGTACACCGATGTGATCAAGGCCGGGCATATCAATCAGGATCTGACCCGCTATGAGTTGCACCGGGTCTGGGAGATCGTGGCCACGGTCAAGCCGAACGAGCGGCACGTGTATGCCAAGCGTCACATGTACATCGACGAAGACAGCTGGCAGGTGGCGCTGGCCGATCACTACGACGGTCGCGGTCAGCTGTGGCGCGTCGCGGAAGGTCACGCTCAGTTCTACTACGATCACCAGGTTCCGGCCTATACGGTCGAAGCCCTGTATGACCTCATTGCCGGTCGCTACATTGCGTTAGGGATGAAGAACGAGGAGAGGCGCAGCTTCGAATTCAACATCGATGCCAAAGCAGGGGACTACACGCCGGCAGCCTTGCGGAGTACAGGAGTGAGGTAATCAGTCCTACAGGCTCCTACACAAAAAGGTGACCTCGTGGTCACCTTTTTTATAGGTGCCGATCAGTGTGTTGAATACTTCTTCAATAAGCTGCGACGAGAGGGCTAGGGTGGCGCCACAACTATAAAAAGGCGCACCACTATGACCGCCATGACGCTGTGTCTGGATCGTCCTGGACACCTGCCCCGTCTGTCTTCCCACCACCTGTCTCGCGACCGGTTGATCGAGCCGTTACTGGCATCGACGGCGCGGGTGAAATTGCTCTGTGCGCCTGCCGGTAGTGGCAAGAGTGCGCTGCTCGCCGAGTGCCTGTTGCAGGCGCCCGCGCAGTGTCAGGTCTGTTGGTTGCCGTTGGTGGGGGAGCCGATCAATGTGGTCGATTTTCGGCAGCGGTTGGCTCAGGCGCTGGGGCTGAACTCCTCGGATGAGCCCGCGTTGCTGGAGTATCTGGCGCGGTCACAGACGGCGACCTGGCTGTTTCTCGATGACTATTGCCGCGTCCCGAATCCTGAGTTGGACCTGCTGCTGGATCGCATGCTAACGGTCAGCAGCCCGATGTTGACCTGGTGGTTGGGCACCCGTCGTCGCCCGCAATGCAACTGGCCACGTTTGCTGCTCGATGATGAGTTGTACGAGTGCGAGCGCGCCACGCTGGCGTTCAATCAAGCTGAAGTCGCAAGGCTGTTGCACCACCTGCCACCCACGGATGCAAACACCGTCGCTGGCAAGATCATCCAGCGCAGTGGCGGCTGGTGCGCCGGTGTACGGATTGCGCTGCTGCAAAAATGTGCCTGGTCAAGCAACAACACGCTACAGGGGCGAACAAACACCTTGCTCGATTACCTGGAGCACGAACTGTTCACCACGCTCACCCCAGAGCTGGCGGAAGCCTGGCGCGTGCTCGCGCATTTGCCGCGCTTCAATGCAAGGCTTTGCGACCACCTGTTTGGCGCGGGTGAGGGAGCCCAATGCTTGCAGGCGTTGCAGGAGCTGGGTTGCTTTATAGAGCCTTGGCAGGATTCGGCAGACTGGCTGCAGATTTTCCCCCCGCTTACTCAGTTGATGCGCGAAGAGCAATGGCCGGCGGGACGCTCATGGCATCGTCTTGCCTGCCAGTGGTTTGCGGCCGAACTCGATTGGAAAGCCGCCTTTGAACAAGCGCTGCTGGCTGGAGAGTTCGAGGTCGCGGTCAGCCTGTTGCAGCACTTCAGTTTCGAGCACTTGTTCGAGGAACAGACGGTGGTGCTGTTGTTGCGTTTGCATGAGCAACAGGGCGAGGAGCTGATGCTCGGGTCGCCACAACTGGTGGGACTGATCACCGCAGCCTTGCTGTTTGCCGGTCGATTCGAGCAAGCGGCCGATTGCATCGAACATCTGTCTCGATTCACCCCTCAGCCCTCGGCGTTCCTTCAGCGGCAATTGATCGCGCGCTGGCAGGCCCAGCAAGGCTGGTTACTGCATTTGCAGGGACGCATGGAGGGTTCGCGCGCGCATTTCCTCGAGGCGCTGACCGTGCTTGCTTCTGATCTCTGGCCCGTGCGCTTGATGTGCCAGTCGGGTTTGACGCAACAGGCTCTGTTACGGGGCGAACTCGATGTAGCGCAGGCCATCAACCGTGAGGCGTTGTGCCTGGCGCGAGCGCAAGGCTCGCTGGTATTCGAAGGGTTGCTGGAGCTTGATCACGCGCAATTGCTGGAGCAGCGCGGGGCGCCTCAACGTGCCGAAAGCTTGCTCGCGAACATTTCTGAATTGCTGAGTCAGCATGCTCAGCGACCTGTTCCGTTGCTGGGGCGAATCGCGCTGCGTCGCGGTCGACTTGCCTTGTGTCAGGGGCACGATGAGCGCGCCGAGGCATTCTTTCAGGCAGGGCTGGAGGATTGCCTGCGCAGTCACGACAAACGCGTGCTTTACGGTTTTCTCGGCCAAGCTCAACTGGCGGCAAATCGACGCGACTACGCCCAAGCGTTTGTCCATCTACGCGATGCCGAACGCTTGATGCAGCAGCGGCAGATTCCCGAGACCGTTTACCGCGGTGTGCTGTTGCAAATCAGCAGTCAAATCTGGCTACAGCAGGGCCGCCCCGAACTGGCTCATGAAGCGCTCAGCCGGGTGCTGCGCCACTACCGTGGTCCACTGGCGCGGCTGGCACCACCGGCGACATTGATGTTGATTGCGCGGATTGAATACTTGCTGGTGTTGGCGCAGGTGTATCTGCACCAGGCCAAAGACCCGATGAGTCAACTCACACCTTTGCTCGAACAGTCGCAGCGGTCGGCCATGCTGGCATTGGAAGTCGAACTGCTGTTCGCCGGGGCCGAAATTGCATGGCTGAACGGCGATTCGGTGGGCGCCAAGGCGTCTTTAGTCAGGGGCTTGGGCCTGGTCGATCGCTGTGGCGTTCGACAGGCTCTTCGCGAGTTGCAACTGCGTCAGCCTGATTTGATGCCGGCTCTGGGCGTTGCCGAACGTTGTCTTGAAAGCATTGAGCAGGCGGGTGATAACAACCCGCTCAGTCAGCGCGAAGTTGAAGTGCTCAAGTTGATTGCGCTGGGTAATTCCAATCAACAAATCGCCGAACAGCTGTTTATTTCGCTACACACCGTCAAAACGCATGCTCGGCGCATTCACGGCAAATTAGGCGTTGAACGCAGGACCCAGGCTGTCGCGAAGGCCAAGGGGATGGGGCTATTGGGATAGTTCAGCTGGGCGCGTCGATTGATACCCCATTCGCCAACTCACGGCCCGCGTCGCCGCCAGCAATCGCTGTGCCGCCGGGCCGTTTTCGTCTGCGTGAAACAATGAGGCCGGGCCAACAATGGTCATGACCGCCGCTACATTCCCGACCGCATTGAATACGGGAGCAGACAACGCATCGACCCCCGGCATCAGCAAACCATGCACGTGATGCAGACCGCGTTCGCGGATCTGATCGCACAACGCTGCATAGGCTTGATCGTCCGCCAGCGCATGGGGCGAGCTGCTTTGCAATTCCTGCTCGCGCAACTCCACGGTTTCGCGTTTGGGCAAGTACGCGCCGAACACCAGACCTGTTGATGAACTGAGCAATGGCAACACCGAGCCCAATTGCGTCACCACCGTCACCGCGCGGACTGCCGGTTCGATATGCACCACGGTTGCGCCCTGATTGCCCCACACCGCCAAAAAGCAGGTTTCGTTCAGTTCATCGCGCAGCTCGGCCAGGGGCAGGGCGCCGACTTTCAGCACGTCCATACTGTTGAGTGCGGCGAGACCGACGCGCAAGGCCTCGCGGCCCAGACCGTAATGGTTGGTGGCAGCATTCTGTTCAGCGAAACCACTGGCAATCAGTGCCTGCAAATAGCGATGAACCTTACTGGCCGGCATCTGTACGTGTTCAGCCAGGCGCGACAGTGAAGTCGATGGTGACAACTCGGCCAAGGCCTTGAGGATGTCAGTGCCAACCTCGGCCGAGCGGACTTTCTGTTTATCGTTGCTGCGCGGCGTTTCCATGGAGGCGGTTTGATCCCGGGACGAATGGGCGTCTTTATAGCTTGACGGTCAATACCAATCAAATTACGTTATGCGTAATCTAATTACGATAAAAATAACCCGGGCGTGCCGAGACCTCTTGAATGGAGCGACAGGCCATTGCCTACTTCCTGTTCAGGAGGCTCCATGAACCTCGATTCAACGGCGCCAGCGCTGGCTTATCAGTCCGGCTTCGGCAACGAATTCAGCAGTGAAGCGTTGCCCGGTGCACTGCCCGTCGGCCAGAACTCCCCGCAAAAAGCCCCGTACGGTCTCTATACCGAACTGTTCTCCGGCACCGCGTTCACCATGGCTCGCAGCGAAGCGCGGCGCACCTGGATGTACCGGATTCAGCCATCGGCCAATCACCCGGCGTTCGTCAAACTGGATCGGCAACTGGCTGGCGGCCCGTTGGGTGAAGTGACCCCCAATCGCCTGCGCTGGAACCCGCTGGATATTCCGAGCGAACCCACCGATTTCATCGACGGGCTGGTGAGCATGGCCGCCAACTCGGGTGCGGAAAAGCCGGCCGGGATCAGCATCTATAGCTACCGTGCCAACCGCTCCATGGAGCGCGTGTTTTTCAACGCTGACGGCGAACTGTTGCTGGTGCCGGAACTGGGACGCCTGCGCATCGCCACCGAATTGGGCGTGCTTGAATTGGAGCCGCTGGAAATCGCCGTGCTGCCACGCGGTCTGAAATTTCGCGTTGAACTGCTCGACCCGCAAGCCCGCGGCTACATCGCCGAAAACCACGGCGCGCCCCTGCGCCTGCCGGACCTGGGGCCGATCGGCAGCAACGGCCTGGCCAACGCACGGGACTTCCTGACGCCGGTCGCCCATTACGAAAACCTTAAACAACCGACCACGCTGGTGCAGAAATTCCTCGGCCAGTTGTGGGGTTGCGAGCTCGATCATTCGCCGCTGAACGTAGTCGCCTGGCACGGCAATAACGTGCCGTACAAATATGACCTGCGTCGTTTCAATACCATCGGTACGGTCAGCTTCGATCACCCGGATCCGTCGATCTTCACCGTCCTGACCTCGCCGACCAGCGTCCACGGTCTGGCCAATCTGGACTTCGTGATCTTCCCGCCACGCTGGATGGTGGCCGAGAAAACCTTCCGTCCACCGTGGTTCCACCGCAACCTGATGAACGAATTCATGGGCCTGATCCAGGGCGAGTACGACGCCAAGGCCGAAGGCTTCGTGCCCGGCGGTGCGTCCTTGCACAGCTGCATGAGCGCCCACGGCCCGGACGGCGAAACCTGCACCAAGGCGATCAACACCGAGCTTTCACCAGCGAAAATCGACAACACCATGGCCTTCATGTTCGAGACCAGTCAGGTGCTGCGCCCGAGCCGTTTCGCGCTGGATTGCCCGCAACTGCAAAACAACTACGATGCTTGCTGGGCCACGCTGCCCGCCACTTTCGACCCGACCCGGAGATAACCCATGACTCAGACTTCCATCACTCGTAGCTGGGTTGCCTCCGCCAACGGCCATACCGATTTCCCGCTGCAAAACCTGCCGCTGGGTGTGTTCAGCGTGAAGGGCTCCGCACCCCGTAGCGGCGTGGCCATCGGCGAACACATCTTTGACCTCGAAGCAGCACTGGACGCGGGTTTGTTCGACGGAGCGGCGAAAGCGGCAGTCGAGGCCACCCGTGGCGGTCTGCTGAATGCGTTTTTCGAACTGGGCCGCGAGGCTCGCGTTGCCCTGCGCGAACGCTTGCTCGAATTGTTCAAAGAAGGCAGCACCCTGCACGGCAAGATTGAAGCCCAAGGCGCAAAACTGCTGCCACTGGCGGCGAATTGCGAGATGCACCTGCCGGCGAAAATCAACGACTACACCGACTTCTACGTCGGCATCGAGCACGCGCAGAACGTCGGCAAACTGTTCCGTCCGGACAACCCGCTGCTGCCGAACTACAAATACGTGCCGATCGGCTACCACGGTCGTGCCTCGACCATTCGCCCATCCGGCACTGACGTTCGTCGTCCGAAAGGCCAGACCTTGCCGGCCGGTCAGACCGAGCCGACGTTTGGTCCATGCGCACGTCTGGACTATGAGCTGGAACTGGGGATCTGGATCGGTCAGGGCAACGACATGGGCGACTCGATCGCCATCGGCGACGCCGCCGATCACATCGCCGGTTTCTGCCTGCTCAACGACTGGTCGGCGCGGGATATTCAGGCCTGGGAATACCAGCCGCTGGGGCCGTTCCTGTCGAAAAGCTTTATCACCAGCATCTCGCCGTGGGTGGTGACTGCCGAAGCGCTGGAGCCGTTCCGTCGTGCTCAACCGGCACGCCCGGAAGGCGATCCGCAGCCGCTGCCGTACCTGCTCGACAAGCGCGATCAGGCCGCTGGCGCCTTCGACATCGAACTGGAAGTGCTGTTGCTCACCGAAACCATGCGCGAGCAGGACCTGCCGGCCCATCGCCTGACCCTGAGCAACACCCAACACATGTACTGGACCGTGGCACAAATGGTCGCGCACCACAGCGTCAACGGCTGCCAGTTGCAGGCCGGCGACCTGTTCGGTTCAGGCACTTTGTCGGGCCCGCAAAACGGTCAGTTCGGCAGCCTGCTGGAAATCACCGAGGGCGGTAAAAAGTCGATCGAGCTGGCGTCGGGCGAGGTGCGTAAATTCCTTGAGGACGGCGACGAAATCATCCTGCGCGCCCGTTGCAGCCGCGACGGTTTTGCCTCCATCGGTTTTGGTGAATGCCGCGGTAAAGTGCTGCCGGCGCGCTAAGAGGATCGGGTCATGGAACTCTATACCTACTACCGTTCGACGTCGTCCTATCGGGTGCGTATCGCGCTGGCGCTCAAGGGGCTGGATTACCAGGCGCTGCCGATCAATCTGATCGCGCCGCCAGGTGGCGAACATCGACAGTCGCCGTATCTCGCCGTTAACCCGCAAGGCCGGGTGCCGGCCTTGCGCACTGATGAAGGTGAGCTAATTATTCAGTCGCCGGCGATCATCGAGTACCTGGAGGAACGTTATCCACAGGTGCCGCTGCTGTCCAAAGACCTCGCCGCTCGCGCCCATGAGCGTGGCGTGGCGTCGGTGATTGGTTGCGATGTGCATCCGCTGCACAACGTCAGCGTGCTCAACAAGCTGCGGCAGTTGGGGCACGATGAGCCGCAGGTGGTTGAGTGGATTGGGCACTGGATCAGCCAAGGGTTGGCGACGGTGGAGCAGTTGATCGGCGATGAGGGTTATTGCTTTGGTCCGACGCCTGGGCTGGCGGATGTTTACCTGATCCCGCAGTTGTACGCAGCCGAGCGCTTCAGCATTTCACTTGAGGCGTATCCGCGGATTCGTCGAGTGGCGTCGTTGGCAGCCACACATCCGGCGTTCATCGAGGCGCATCCGGCGAACCAGCCAGATACCCCTTAAAAACATCAGATCAAAAGATCGCAGCCTCGTTTCACTCGACAGCTCCTACTGGGGGCGCGATTTCCTGTAGGAGCTGTCGAGTGAAACGAGGCTGCGATCTTTTGCTTTTAATGGACGATGGAGTTAGGCGGCAAATGCCCCAACCGCTCAGTCAGCCGAATCCGCTGAATAGGGTCGTCACTGAGCAGCAACGCATGCTCTAGGTCAAAGCGCTCAGCGTTCGGGCAGTCCAGCCGTTGATAGAGACTGGCCCGGGCCAGGTAGTCGGCGGCACTGGCGTTGCCCAGT
Organism: Pseudomonas sp. HLT2-19-2; assembly: GCF_054898005.1. Lineage (NCBI taxonomy): Bacteria > Pseudomonadati > Pseudomonadota > Gammaproteobacteria > Pseudomonadales > Pseudomonadaceae > Pseudomonas > Pseudomonas sp. HLT2-19-2. The sequence goes on from NZ_CM142712.1 coordinate 1,269,818, forward strand.
TCCAGCACCCGTTCGGCGTCGATCAGGGCGCCGATGTAGTCATCGTGAGAAAGGTGCAACTGACGCAGGTTGCGCGACAGTCGCTGCAGCATTTGCACCGGCTCGGCAGTGAGCAAATGCTCGGCGCTGAGCTTCATGTTCGGGCCGTACTGGCGTTGCAGTAATTCCCGGCAATCGTTGGGGTACAAACGGCGCCCGCCGCACGGGTCCAGCAGGTGATCGGCGCCCGGTACTCGCAGCAGAAAATGCCCGGGGAAGTTGACGCCGACCATGGGGATCTCCAGACCTTTGGCCAGTTCCAGGGCAATCAACCCCAGACTCAGTGGCTGCCCACGCCGGCGTTCCAGCACGTGATTGATCAGCGCGATTTGTGGACGCAATGGCGTGAAGTCGTCCTGGGCAAATCCCAGGTCATTCATACGACGTAACAACGGCTGCGCCAGTTCGCTCACCGGCAGCATCGGCAAGCCATGGCTGACGCGCTGTTGCAAGTCCTTGAAGTCTTTCAGCACCGTCTCGGGATTGACCTCACTGTCGTGTTCGACGGCAACCCACAGCGCCGCCTCGAATAGCGCGGGCGGTGTTCGTTGCAAGCAGTCGAAGAAGCGTTGGCGCGGGGTCATCAAAATCTCCGGGGAATGCCTCGTTTTAGCCCCGTCTTGGGCATTCGTCCAGTGCCGCACACAGGCGCTTTTAAGTTATGTCCGAAAGTCAGCATGGCGGCGTCGCTTATTCCCGTGCGCTTCTGCAATTTTTGGGCGCAGGCCTATACTGGCGACTACAAGTCGTCATTCGGGAGCCCTGCGATGTTCGCTCTCATGCAAAGCACTCGCCTTGAATCGCTGCATCTGAGCGTCGACCCGGTCACCGGGCTGAAGGCGGTGATTGCCATCCATAACAGCCGTCTGGGGCCTGCCTTGGGCGGGTGTCGTTACCTTGCCTATCCCAGCGACGAGTCCGCCGTCGAGGACGCGGTACGCCTTGCTCAAGGCATGAGTTACAAGGCGGCGCTGGCCGGGCTGGCTCAGGGCGGCGGCGTTGCGGTGATTGTTCGCCCGATTCATGTGGAGAACCGCGGCGCACTGTTCGAAGCGTTCGGGCGCTGCATCAATCAGCTTGACGGCCGCTACATCACCGCCATCGACAGTGGCACCTCCGTGGCGGACATGGATTGCATCGCCCAACAGACCCAATACGTCACCAGCACCACCTCGGCGGGCGACCCTGCGCCGCACGCGGCGATGGGGGTGTTCACTGGCATTCGTGCCACCGCTATGGCCCGTCTGGGCAGCGATAACCTCGAAGGCCTGCGCGTGGCGATTCAAGGGCTCGGCAACGTCGGCTATGCCCTCGCCGAACAGCTGCACGCCGCCGGAGCCGAACTGCTGGTCAGTGACATCGATCACGGCAAGGTGCAGCTGGCAATGGAGCAGCTCGGCGCTCACCCGATTGCCAATGACGCGCTGCTCAGCACGCCCTGCGACATCCTCGCGCCCTGCGGTTTGGGCGGCGTGCTCAACAGCCACAGCGTGACGCAACTGCGCTGTGCAGCGGTGGCCGGTTCGGCGAACAACCAATTGACCCATCTGGAAGTCGCCGATCAACTGGAGCGGCGGGGCATTCTGTATGCACCGGATTACGTGATCAATTCCGGCGGGCTGATCTACGTTTCGCTCAAACATCGCGGCGAAGAGCTCACGACCATCACCGCACACCTGTCGAAAATCAGCTCGCGGCTGACCGAAGTCTTCGCCCATGCTCAGGCGGAAAAACGCTCGCCGGCCCGAGTGGCAGACGAATTGGCGGAGAAAGTGTTGTATCGATGAAGGAGTGAGGGCCTATCCGGCAGACTTGCTCCCAAGGCCTGGTGCCACAAGCGTCAGGCTTGACTGACGCACGCTGATGAGGCGTGCCGGGAGCCTGGGATGCTTCACAAGGTTGAGCTGCCTTACACCCGATTTTTATCCCCTGACGGCCAATTGCTCGGCGAACTTCCTGCCTGGGCCGACGATTTCAATGTGCTGACGCGCCTTTATCGGCAGATGGTCCTGACCCGCCTTTTTGATCAGAAAGCCGTCACCCTGCAACGCACCGGGCGCATTGGCACTTATGCGCCGACGTTGGGCCAGGAAGCCATTGGCGTCGCCGTCGGCAGCGTGATGCACGCCGAAGACGTGCTGGTGCCGTATTACCGTGACACCGCCGTGCAGTTGATGCGCGGGGTGCGCATGGAAGAAATCCTCCTGTACTGGGGTGGCGACGAGCGCGGCAGCGACTTTGCCGAACCGGCGGCGGCCCAGGACTTCCCGATCTGTGTGCCGATTGCCACCCAGGCCTTGCATGCTTGCGGCGTTGCCAGCGCCTTTAAAATCCGCGGCGAACATCGGGTCGCCGTCACCACCTGTGGCGACGGCGCCACCAGCAAAGGCGATTTCCTCGAAGCCCTCAACGTCGCCGGCGCCTGGCAGTTGCCGGTGGTGTTCGTGGTCAACAACAACCAATGGGCGATTTCGGTGCCACGACGGATTCAGTGCGGCGCCCCGACGCTGGCACAGAAAGCGATCGGTGCCGGGTTCCACGGCGAGCAAGTCGACGGCAATGACATGCTCGCAGTTTACGACCGAGTACACGCAGCCCTCGAACGGGCACGCCACGGTAAAGGCCCGGTGTTGCTGGAATGCCTGAGCTATCGCCTCGGCGACCACACCACCGCCGACGATGCCACGCGCTACCGGCCGGCGGACGAGGTCAAGCAGGCCTGGCTCGAAGAACCGGTCAAACGCCTGCAACGTTTCATGGTCGGGCAGGGCGTGTGGGACGAAGGCCGGGAGCAGGCGCTGATCAGCGAATGCCAAGGCTTGGTGCAGCGTGCTGTGGATAACTTCGAAGCGGCGGGGACTCAGGCGCCCGAATCGGTCATGGATCACGTCTACGCCCAATGGCCGGAGTCTCTCACCAGCCAGCGTGAAGAGTTGCTCGAAAGGGCGGCGCGTCGCGCGGGAGATTCGAGCCATGAGTAACGGCAAAGTCACGTTGCTGGAAGCGGTGAATCTGGCGCTGCATCGGGCCATGAGCGAAGATGAAAACGTCATCGTCCTCGGTGAAGACGTCGGGGTGAACGGCGGCGTGTTTCGCGCGACTCAAGGGCTGCGCGACAGCTTCGGCTTCAAGCGGGTTATTGACTCGCCGCTGGCCGAAACCATGCTCGGCGGACTGGTGGTCGGCATGGCTGCGCAGGGCCTGAAACCGGTGGTGGAAATCCAGTTCATGGGCTTCATCTACGCGGCCATGGAGCACCTGGTGTCCCACGCCAGTCGCATGCGTAATCGCACTCGCGGGCGGATCACTTGCCCGATGGTCATGCGCACGCCTATGGGCGCAGGGATTCGCGCACCAGAACATCACAGCGAAAGCACTGAAGCATTGTTCGCGCACATTCCAGGTCTGCGGGTGGTAATTCCGTCATCGCCGGCCCGGGCCTATGGCTTGTTGCTGGCGGCCATTGATGACCCTGACCCGGTGGTGTTTCTCGAACCGACCCGGCTCTATCGCATGAACCCGCAACCGCTGTTGGACGATGGCAAGCGCCTGCCGCTGGACAGCTGTTTCACCCTGCGCGAAGGCAGTGACATCACGCTGATCAGCTGGGGCGCCTGTGTAATGGAAACCCTGCAAGCCGCCACCGCATTGGCCGAACGGGGCGTCTCGGCGGAAGTGATCGATGTCGCGACTATCAAGCCGCTGGACCTCGACACCTTGGAAGCCTCGGTGCGCAAGACCGGTCGCTGCGTGATCGTCCACGAGGCACCGCGCTCCTGTGGCGTCGGTGCAGAAATTGCCGCGAGTCTCTACGAACGGGTGTTGCTGGACTTGCAGGCACCGATCCAGCGAGTTACCGCGCCGGATATCCCGCCGCCGCTGTATCGACTGGAGTCGCTCTATATGCCCAACGTCGAAGACATTTTGCTGGCCTGCGACAACGTACTGCTGCACTACCTCTAAAAAGACGCCTGAACCCAAGGAGGCCGCGATGAAATATTTCAAACTGCCGGATCTGGGCGAAGGTTTGCAGGAGGCGGAAATCGTTCGCTGGCACGTCAACGTTGGCGATACGGTCAAGGCCGATCAACTGCTGGTGTCGGTAGAAACCGCCAAGGCGCTGGTGGATATCCCCGCACCGTATGACGGTGTGGTGGCAAAACTTTATGGCGGCGAAGGCGACATTATTCACGTCGGTGAACCGCTGCTCGGTTACGAAGGCGAAGCAGACGCCGGCACCGTAGTGGGGCGACTCGAAGGTGGCGGCAGCAGTCAGGACGACTCGTTTTTCATCGGGGCTGCCCCCTCGACCCGAGAGCACCTGGCGACTCGCGCCACGCCGGCCGTGCGGCAACTGGCTCTGCAACTCGGCGTGGAGTTGAGCGGGTTGACGGGCTCCGGCCACGAGGGGCTGATCACCCGCACGGATGTGGAAAACGCGGCTCACACTGAGCGCGAGCGCTTCGGCGGCGAACGGTTGCGCGGTGTGCGGCGCAGCATGGCGCTGAACATGGCCCGGTCCCATGCCGAAGTCGTGCCGGTGACGATTTTCGGGGATGCCGATCTGCATCGCTGGGGCCAGGCACGCGAACCGCTGATTCGTCTCGCCAAGGCGATGGCGGCAGCGTGCGCCGTGGAACCGGTGCTCAACAGCGCCTTCGACAGCAAAAGCCTGTCGCTCAAACAGCACGAACGGCTCGATCTGGGCATCGCCGTGGACACCCCGGACGGCCTGTTTGTGCCAGTGCTGCGCGATGTCGGTCATCGCTCCTCGGCTGACTTGAAGGAAGGCGTCATGCGATTAAGAGCCGATGTGCAGGCGCGATCAATTCCGCCCAAGGAAATGATGGGGGCGACCCTGACGTTGTCGAATTTCGGCACCTTGTTCGGCCGCTACGCCAACCCGGTAGTGGTGCCGCCGCAAGTGGCAATCCTCGCCGCTGGCGCCATTCGTGACGAACCAGTGGCGGTCGACGGCATTGTGGTGGTGCATCCGGTCCTGCCGCTGTCCCTGACTTTCGATCATCGCGTGGTGACGGGCGGCGAGGCGGCGCGTTTCTTCAAGGCGCTGGTCGAGGCGCTGGAACAACCCGACGCATAGGTTATTCGCAGACATGAAAAAGGCCCTGAGTCATTTGACTCAGGGCCTATTCAATTCGGGTGTTGCTTACTTGGCAGCCTTGGGGGCTTTAGCTGGCTTGGTCAGCTCAGTGTCCGCCACTTCAACAGGTTCAGCGACTTCAGCAGGCGCATTGAGCAATTCGGACAAAGCGTCCGGCTGGCTCTTGAACGCCTTGGCGAACACATCGCGATTCTTCGCCATGTAGATCCCGGCTTCTTCCACTTGCTGTTCAGTCAGGGACGGAACGGCTTTTTGCAACACTTCAGCCAGCAACTCGGCCAGTTCGAGCATTTTGTCATGACGGTCAGCTTCGGCTTTATCCATGAACAAGCGCTCCAGATCTCGGCTGCTGCGGTATACCACTTCGACGGCCATTCACCACCTCACATGCCTTCACATTAAGTTGTCTTATTCGACCACTGTATTTATATACAGCGAAAAGGATAAGCGAATCCCTGCGCTTTGGGTAGTGGCTTTTTAATGTAGACCGAATTCAGGGTTTGTCAGGCCGATCAGCCCTACCGGGTGCGACCAAACGCCACGGAGCGTGTTTTAGAGCATCTCGCCATCATGTGGCAGGCGCCCCTGGCCTTTTTTCTGCATGCAGAACAACCGTCACGTCAAACCCGCATCATCCGCTCGAACCGAGCTAAGGAAGAATCATCGTGAAAATCAACTGGGCCGAGAACCTGCGGCAGAACGTGCACCAACTGGCCGAGTCCCTGGGCAACCTGTTCGTCGAGACCTTCCACTATCTGGCGCTGTTCGCCATCGGTGCAGTCACCGCGTGGGCGGCGGTGATGGAGTTTTTGCAGATGATCGAGGAGGGACACATCAAGATCGATGACATCTTGCTGCTGTTCATCTACCTGGAACTGGGGGCGATGGTCGGGATTTACTTCAAGACCAATCACATGCCGGTGCGCTTCCTGATCTACGTGGCCATCACCGCGCTGACGCGGTTGCTGATCTCCAACGTCTCGCACCACAATCCGCCGGATGTTGGGATCATCTACCTGTGTGGCGGGATTCTGCTGCTGGCGTTTGCGATTCTAGTGGTGCGCTACGCCTCGTCGCAATTCCCTTCGGTGAAGATCGCGCACCCGCAACGCAAGGTTGGCGCGGGCTCCGGTGAGCATCCCGACGTCGAGAAGGGCGAGATTTAAAGCCTTATGGCTGGCCGGCTGTGGCCCTTGATGTGTGGCGGCGGCAGGGTGTGATTGTCGCCGTCAGTCATGGCTTCGAGGATGGCCACGGCGCTGTGGCCCTGTTCGATGGCGATGCCGAATTGGATGCTTTGCACCAGGCGTTTGAGGCGCAGGGGGTCGTTGCGTTGTTCGGCGCTGATCATCCGTTTGGCGACCACGCGGCCGCTGTTGGAGAGGGTCAGCATGATGCGGCCATCCAGACCCTGAATGCTCAGGTTGATCTGATAATCCGGTGCAAAGGCATCGGTAATGAGCTGAAAAGGGTTGTCCATGATGCGTCACCGCCTGATTGAACGTGCAGTTGTTGACCGGCCGTTATCGGGTTGGTTCGCAGTACCAGACCATCGGCAAGCCGTTCGCTGAGATGTTGAAAAATCCTTTTTGCCTCAGCAGTGACGTAGCAAGGTGCATGCCGGAAAAATGGTCGAACAATAGACACGGCAAGAAAGAGGCGGGCACCGAGGCCCGCCTTCTTTTTTCCTGCCCGATTCAGGGCAGGAATGAATAGATGATCGCAGACAGTGCAATCAAACCGATCAGCACCACGAACACGTTCGAGGCCTGACCCGAGTACTGGCGCAAGGCTGGCACCCGGCGGATGGCGTACATCGGCATCAGGAACAACAGGCACGCGATGATCGGCCCGCCAAGGGTTTCGATCATGCCGAGGATGCTCGGGTTGAAGGTCGCTACGGCCGAGCAACTAAGGATCATGAACATCGCGGTCACGCGGTTCAGCCAGCTCGCCGACATCACCCGGCCACGGCCGCGCAGGCTTTTCACGATCAGGCCATGAAAGCCTTCGCTGGCACCGATGTAATGGCCGAGGAAGGATTTGGTGATCGCCACCAGCGCAATCAACGGCGCGGCGTAAGCGATGACCGGGGTCTGGAAGTGGTTGGCCAGGTACGACAGGATCGAGATGTTCTGCGCCTTCGCCGCCGCCAAATCAGCCGGGGACAGGGCCAGCACGCAGCTGAAGCAGAAGAACATCACCGTCACCACCATCATCGCGTGGGCGATGGCTAGGATGCCGCTGCTTTTGCGTTCGGCTTGTTCGCCATAGCGTTGTTTCTGATCCACGGAGAAAGCGGAAATGATCGGCGAATGGTTGAACGAGAACACCATCACCGGGATCGCCAGCCACAGCGTTTTGAAGAACAACGGCAGCGGCATGCCTTCACTGGCGGTGGCGAAGAACGCGCCGTTCCAGTTCGGGATCAGGCTGAAACCGAGCAGCAGCAACGCCGCGACGAACGGGTAAACCAGCACGCTCATGCATTTGACGATAACGCCCTGGCCGCAACGCACGATCGCCATCAGGCCGAGGATCAAGCCCAGCGACAGAATCGCCCGCGGTGGCGGGGCAATGTGCAATTGATGCTCCATGAAGCTGCTCAAGGTGTTGGTCAGCGCCACGCTGTACACCAGCAGAATCGGGAAGATCGCGAAGAAATACAGCAGCGTGATCAGCTTGCCGGCGCCGATGCCGAAGTGTTCTTCCACCACTTCGGTGATGTCCCCGGAACGCCCGGACAACACGAAGCGGGTCAGGCCGCGGTGGGCGAAGAACGTCATCGGAAACGCCAGCACCGCCAGAATCAGTAAGGGCCAGAAACCACCGACCCCGGCGTTGATCGGCAGGAACAGCGTGCCGGCGCCAATCGCTGTGCCGTAGAGGCCAAGCATCCAGGTGGTGTCGTGTTTGCTCCAGCTCCTGGTGGCTGTTGCGGTGTCGCGTTTGAGGTCTACAGCAGGATTATCGGCTGCAGGTGTACGTACATCGGTCATCGTTTTGGCCTCGTTATTATTCTTGCTCGGGCTCACGTGTTGCGGACGGTCAAGGAATGCTCCTCAGCACTCCACCCAGCTCACCGCCAGGCCGCCCCGTGAAGTCTCTTTGTATTTGTCATGCATGTCGGCGCCGGTATCGCGCATGGTGCGGATCACCCGGTCCAGGGAAATGAAGTGCTTGCCATCGCCGCGCAGGGCCATTTGCGTGGCATTGATCGCTTTCACGGCGGCGATTGCGTTGCGCTCGATGCACGGCACTTGCACCAGCCCGCCGACCGGGTCGCAGGTCAGGCCGAGGTTGTGTTCCAGGCCGATTTCGGCGGCGTTTTCCAGTTGTTCCGGTGTGGCGCCGAGGATGTCGGCCAGCCCGGCGGCGGCCATCGCGCAGGCGGAACCGACCTCTCCTTGGCAACCGACTTCGGCACCGGAGATGGAAGCGTTTTTCTTACAGAGAATTCCTACGGCCGCCGCGCCCAAAAAGAATGCGACAACGTCATCGTCCGACGCGTCCGGGTTAAATTTCATGTAGTAGTGCAGCACCGCCGGAATGATCCCTGCGGCGCCGTTGGTCGGCGCCGTCACCATGCGTCCACCCGCTGCGTTTTCTTCGTTCACGGCGAGGGCGAACAGATTCACCCACTCCATAGCAGACAGCGTGGAGGTGATGACATTCGGCTTGCCGATTTCCAACAGGCTGCGGTGCAATTTCGCGGCGCGGCGCGGAACATTCAGACCGCCGGGCAGGATGCCTTCGTGGCGCAACCCTTGTTCGACGCACTCGCGCATCACCGACCAGATGTGCAGCAGGCCCTGGCGGATTTCGGCTTCGCTGCGCCAGGCCAATTCATTCGCCATCATCAACTCGGAAACGCGCAGGCCGTGCTGGTTGCAGAGCTTGAGTAATTCGGCGGCGCTGGAGAAGTCGTACGGCAGCACCACATCGCTGGTTGGCGCGATGCCGGACTCGGCTTCGGCCGCTTCGATGATGAAACCGCCGCCGATCGAGTAGTACGTTTGCTCTGACAACTCACCGGTATCGCCAAAGGCTGTCAGGGACATCGCATTGGGGTGGTAGGGCAAGCTCTCGTCGAGTAGCAGAAGATCACTCTGCCAGTTGAAGGCAATGGTGGTTTTGCCAGCCAGGTACAGTTCGCCGGTTTCCCGCAGGGTCTGGATACGACTGTCGATGGACGTGGGATCGATGCTGTCCGGCCACTCGCCCATCAGGCCCATGACGCAGGCGCGATCGGTGGCGTGGCCGACGCCGGTGGCGGAAAGGGAACCGTACAGGCGGATTTCCACCCGACGTACGGCATCCAGCAATTGCTGGTCAATTAGTGCCTGGGCAAAGGTCGCCGCGGCGCGCATCGGGCCTACGGTATGGGAACTGGACGGACCGATGCCGACTTTGAAGAGATCGAAAACACTGATAGCCATGCTAAAGCCTATACAAGCAATGGAGGAGAAATCGCTGCCATTTTTGTAGGACAAGCGCAATGTCGGCGATACTGCCTACCTCGGTCCTACGTGACCAACGAAACTTCCTAAGAAAGCCTTTAGCAGGACTAAACGATGAGTCGTCAATTGCATGCCCAGACTTACGTCTGGCTGCACGTGTTTTCCTGTGCCGCGCGGCACTTGTCGTTCACTCGATGCGCCGAAGAGCTGCATATCACGCCGGGTGCGGTCAGTCAGCAAATCCGCCAACTGGAAGAACGGCTGGGCTTTCGACTGTTCCATCGTCGCGCTCGGGGTGTGGAGTTGAGTGCCGAAGGCCAGCGACTGGCCATCACGGTCAACGAGGCTTACGGCAGCATCGACGCGGAATTGCGACGACTGGATGCTGGGATGATCAGCGGGATATTACGGCTGCGCTCGATTCCGTCGTTCCTGAGCAAGTGGCTGACGCCGCGTCTACCGCGGTTGCAGCAGCGCTTTCCGGACATTCAATTGCGCCTGGTGGCCGAGGACAGCAGCGTGCCATTGCACGAAGGCGACTTCGATTTGGCCATCGATCTGAATGACGGCAGTTATCCCGGACTTTTATCCACCACCTTGCTCGACGAACAGATTTTCCCGGTGTGTGCCCCGAGCCTGTTGCGCGGCCGACCGCCGCTGCATGGCCCGGCGGATCTGATGCATTTCCCGTTGCTGCACGACATCACCGCCTGGCGCGGCAGTTACGAGTACGCGGAATGGGAGTTCTACCTCAATGCCATTGGCTTCGAAGGCGCCGACGTGCGGCGCGGGCATACCTTCAATCGCAATCACCTGACCATTGAAGCGGCGATTGCCGGGATGGGTGTAGCGATTGCGCGGCGAACGTTGCTGAACGATGAGCTGGAGCGGGGGACGTTGATCGTGCCGTTTGGCCTGGCGGTGCCCAATCACAAGCGTTACGTGCTGCTTTATGCGCCGGGTGCGCTGAGCCATCCGGGCGTGCGCGCGGTGCATGACTGGCTGGTAGAGGAAGCGGGGATTTTTCGGAGTCTGCACCCACTGGCGGAGCGGCAGATGTGAGCAATTATGACAAAGAAGCGATGCGACCCAACTCCCGACCTTAACAGCGCTTTTGCTCCTTGTCCGGCTTTTTTTGCGAATCGAAAATTATCTTTTTTTAGGGGTTGAATTGTTCTGCGAGCAGACCGATTGTGTAAGTAAGAGGTCACGGTGATGACGCCCAAGGGCCAGCCGAAGTGCCTCTCGCTAGCTAGCTGAAATAAGGGATGAACTATGCAAATCCAAGTCAACAGCGATAACCATATTCAAAGCAGCATCCGACTGGAGGAGTGGGTACGTACTACCATTGAGAGCACGCTAGAACGTTATGAAGAAGACCTGACACGCGTCGAGGTTCATCTGCGGGACGAGAACGGCGACAAGCCCGGTCCCCATGACATGCGCTGTCAGCTGGAAGCGCGGCCAAAAGGCCACCAACCGATTTCTGTCACCCATAAAGCCGATACCCTGGAGCAAGCGATCGACGGTGCGGCCGAAAAACTTGAACATGCGCTTGAGCACCTGTTTGGCAAACTGCGGGGCAAACCACGTGCCGCGGTGGTGCCATTCGAGAGAGTCGCTGCCGATGCGTTGCTGGAAGACGAGTTTCTCGAAAACGAACAGGCTGCGCAAAACGGTTGAAGCCTGATTAATTTTTTACCTTTCCACTGACAAACGGGTCTGCTTATGCAGGCCCGTTCTCGTTTGGGCTGATCGTTACTGATCGTTCCCATGCAGCGTGGGAACGATCAGCGCCAGGATTAGAACGCTACCGACGTCTGCACATAAACCGTCCGCGGTTCCCCCACATACTTACCCCTGTTGTTGTCATCAAACGAGCGGGTAAAGTACTGATGGTTGAAGACGTTCTTCACCCCCACCGCTACATTCAAGTCCGATAACTTCGGCCCGAAGTCATACGCCGCGCGGCTGCTGAACAGCATGTACCCAGGAATCTTGCCGGTGCTGCCATCAGCACTTTCAGCTGAGGTGTTGGCGTTGTCGGCAAACTGGTCGCTCTGATAGCTGCTGTCCAAGTTGAGCTTCCACGCGCCTTCGGTGTAACCCACGCCAATCGTGCCTTTATGTTTCGAGGAGAACGGCACGCGATTGCCCTTGTTCGGCCCGTCTTCGCGGATGGTCGCGTCCACATAGGCGTAAGTGGCATAAACATCGAAACCGGCCAATGAAGGGCTCAAATCATCGAGGGCATAGTTGACGCTGGTTTCGATACCTTGATGGCGAGTCTCGCCACGGGCGATCACCGAGTCGTTGGTCTGGTTGCTTTCGTACTGGTTGTCGAAATTGATCAGGAACGCGCCGATCTCTGCCCGCAATGCACCGTTGTCGTAACGGGTGCCCAGCTCCCAGGTACGCGCCTTCTCCGGTTTGACTTCACCACTGGTCACTCGATTTGGCATCTGGCTGTATTGCACGCTGCCGAACGAGCCTTCGGTATTGGCGTAGAGGTTCCAGGTGTCGGTCACGTGATAGAGCACGTTCAACGCCGGCAGTGCCGTGTTGTAGTCGCCCTTGTACTTCACGTTCGTCAGGTTGTTGGTTTGCTGCGATTCGATCATCTCGTAGCGGATGCCCGGAGTGAAGGTCCACTTGCCGATGTCGATCCGGTCGTCGACGAAGAACGCATTGGCCTCGGTGCCGCCACGGGTGTCGCGGTCGTTGCGGCTGTCGGTGGTCGGGTATTCGTTGCTGGCGATCGGAGTGCGATAGCGCAATTCGTGGCCGGCTTCGTTGATGTAGCGATAGCCGACACCGACTTCATGGCTGGTCGCGCCGACATCGAAGCCCTGGGCGAAACGGGTTTCCAGACCGCGCACCCAATACTCGCGAGGCGACAGCGAGAGGAACGTGCCCTGATCCAGATAGCCGCTGCGCAACGTCTTGGTGAAGAAAGTGTTGGCGGTGAATTCCCGGCGATCTTCCTGATAGCGATAACCGACGTTGAACATCGTCCGACGGCCCCAGAACTGGTCTTTCGGACGCGTCGACTGGTAAGGGTCAGCGTCGTAATCGGCGACGTTCAGGCCGCCGGGCATGTCGGCCTTGCCTTCGTAATACTGGGCCATCGCGTTGAAGCTGTTGGCGTCGTCGAGCTGGTATTTACCCTTGAGGATCAGGTCGTCGATTTCGGTATCGCTGTGTTCTCGCCAGTCGCCACCGCGCGTGCCGGAATACAACAGCGCACCGCCCAGACCGTTCTCGGCAGTACCGCCGGCCAGCAGGTTGGCAGTGGTCTTGAACCCGTCGTGGCTGGAGGAAGGGCTGGTTTCGGTCTGAAAACCACCCTTGACCGTCGGCTCATCGGGAATCGCCCGGGTAACGAAGTTGACCACGCCGCCGACGTTTTGCGGTCCGTAACGTACTGCACCGCCGCCACGCACCACGTCCACCGCGTCCATGTTGCCCATGCTGATCGGTGCAAACGACAACTGCGGCTGACCATAAGGTGCGAAGGGCACCGGGATACCATCCATCAATACCGTCGAGCGTGAGGCCAGCCGCGGATTGAGCCCACGAATGCCGAAGTTCAGCGCCATGTCGTGGCTGCCGGTGCCGTTGTTGTCCGGCGCATTCACACCGGGGATGCGGTTGAGCACGTCCTTGGCCTGAGTCGCGCCCTGGCGCTCGAACTCTTCGCGGCGGATCACATCACGCGCGCCGGGATGCTCGAAGACGTTGATTGGCGCCGCATCGCCGAGCCAGTCGCCGACTACTTTCGAGGTGTCCAGCTCCAGCGCGGTATCGCCCACCGATTGCAGGCTGAAGGCATTGTCGCCCTCGGCGCGAGCTTGCAGGCCGGAGCCTTCGAGTAAAGCGTTCAAACCCTGCGAAGGGGTGTAGTTGCCTTCCAGGCCACGACTCTGCACTCCGCTGGTGATTTGCGAACCAAAGGTAATCAACACGCCGGCTTCACGGCCGAACTGGTTGAGGGCGTTTTCCAGCGAGGACGGTGCGATGTGGTACGGCTTGGCATCGGCGGCGAGTCCGAGCGGCAGCACGCAGAAACTCAGGCTGGCGCCCAGCAAGAGTTGGCGCAAGGTGCGGGCCAGCGGGGTGAGGCGGGTGGGTTGCATGGACGACGATCCTGAGAAGGTGGAATCAAGGTGGCTTTCCTTCTCTGTCACGCCAGATCTGAAAAACGGCTCATTTATTTAGACGATCGTTACGCACGTGCCTCAACCGTCACCCAATACCGGGTAAACCGCTTCACTTTCACCGGCAAGCTGATTTCCAGCAGGTCAAGAATCCGTTCGCTGTCATCCAGTGGGTACGTCCCGGAGATCAGCAAATCCGCAACCTTCGCATCGCAATTGAGTTGCCCGCGGCGATAGCGACCGAGTTCGTCGAGGAAATCTCCGAGGCGCATGTGCGCGGCTACCAGCATGCCATCGGCCCAGGCGCCGCTGTTGACGTCCAGCGGCACAGCGTTTGCGATGCCTTTTGCGCCAAAGCTCAACTGTCGGGCGCTTTGCAGTATCAGCGGTGAACGACCGTCGGGCGTCAATTCAACGCTGCCTTCGAACACCGCAACCTGGGTGTGATCGGAAAACTGCCGCACGTTCATACGCGCGCCTTGAGTCTTCAACAGACCTTGGGCGGTACGAACCTGAAACGCTTGGGCGGCAGTGAGCAACATCTCGCCTTCGAGCAAGCGGATCAGCCTTTGTTGACCTTCAACGCGCACATCCACGGAGCTGGCGGTATTGAGCTGTAACTGATTGCCATCACCGAGCGGCACCTTGCGTCTCTGGCCGACCGGGCTGCGGTAATCGGCCAATAACGGGGTCAATGGGTTGTGCTCGCGCATCCCCCAAGTGACTGCGCAACCGGCACCGAGAATCAGCAGCAGCTTCAGCGCCTGACGACGGCTGGCGGACTTCGGCGAGTTGAGGGCGGCGTGAGCCAGCGGCGATGTCAAACCACGCAAGCGTTGATTGACCCGCTGGATATGTTCCCAGGCCCGTTGATGCTCACTGTGCGCATCGTGCCATCGCTGCCAGGCGAGTTGCTGGCGTGGGGTCAATGGCCCTTGCTGCATTTCCATCAACCAATGCACAGCCTGTTCGGCGACTTGGGATGAAAAGTCCGGTGGAGAGTTTATTGAGTTGCTCATAGGGCGAAGTAGCAGCGCATGGCCGCTTTGTTCAGATGACGTTTGACCGTGGCGATGGAAATCTCCAGTTCGGCGGCAATCTGTGGATAAGTCAGGCCATCGACCTGCGCCAGCAGAAAGGCGTGTTTGACCAGTCGCGGCAAACCGTCCAGCAATTGGTCCAGCTCCATCAGGGTTTGCAGGATGATTGCCTGTTCTTCCTCGGACGGCGCGTACACCTCAGGCATTTGCGCCAGTGCTTCGGCGTAGGCGCGTTCCAGATCCTGACGGCGGTAATGGTTGAACAGCACGCGCTTGGCGATCGTCGTCAGGAAGGCTCGCGGCTCGATGATTTGCGGTGTTTCCCGTGCAGTCAGCACCCGCATGAAGGTGTCCTGGGCCAAATCCGCGGCGCTGTCCGGGCAGTCGAGCTTGCGCCGCAACCAACCGGTGAGCCAGTTGTGATGGGCGTGATAGAGGACTTCGACGGGATTGGCGGGCTGCAATAGAACCACTCCGACACAAACGGATACGTTAGAGAACAAGAATTGTTCGCATTGTAGGGGTGGGTAGCGGCCCCGGCAATCGGATCTGTTTTGCATATGAGAATATTTATCATTAATATTGCGCGCATGCTGGCCCCGTGACCTTCACGCGGCTTCACCCGGTTTCAAGGTCGAAACATGAAAGGCAAAATCACCACGCTCCCCATTTCTTATCGATTGGCCGTCACTTCTCGAGTGCTGGCCGCGGTGTTGGGCGGCTATATCGTCGCAGCGCTGGCCAGTGTCAGCCTGAGCTCATGGTTGCCGATGGCCCGCGCCGAAGCGGTGGTCACTGGGATGATGACATCGTTTCTGGTCTATCTGGTCGCCGTACTCTGGTGCTTTGCCTGTCGCAGTGCGTGGCAAGCCTGGTTCGGATTGATCGTGCCAAGCGTGGTGTTGGCGGCGGTGTCGGGGTTGGCGTACTGGATGGATCTCTCATGAAAGAGGGCTTTCGTCAGGCCATGGCCTGGCTGCACACCTGGGCCGGGCTGATCTTCGGCTGGCTGCTGTTCGCGATTTTCCTGACCGGCACACTCGCCTATTTCAAGGATGAGATCAGCCACTGGATGCAGCCGGAAATTCCCGCACGTGCAGTGTCCTCCGAAACGAGTCTGACCCTGGCCCAGCATTATCTTCAGCAGCACGCCGCCGGTGCCTCGCGATGGCTCATCGATTTGCCTGACGCTCGCGAACCCGCGCTGTCGGTGCGGTGGCAGCAAGCACCGGCCAAGCCCGGCACGCGGGGTCAATTCACAGAAAAACTCCTCGACCCGCAAACTGGCGCGCAAGTGCAGGGCCGGGACACACGCGGTGGCGAGTTCTTTTACCGCTTCCACTTTCAGTTGCAGATGCCCTATCCGTGGGGTCGCTGGCTGTCGACCCTCGCAGCGATGGTGATGTTCGTCGCGCTGATCAGCGGGATCATCACCCACAAGAAAATCTTCAAGGACTTCTTCACCTTCCGCCCGCGAAAAGGCCAGCGCTCCTGGCTCGACGGGCACAACGCGGTGGGTGTGCTGGTGTTGCCGTTTCACCTGATGATCACTTACAGCAGCCTGGTGATTTTTATGTCGATGGTGATGCCCGCGAGCATCGTTGCCTCTTATGGCAGTGACAGCGATACCTTTTACGATGAAGTGTTTCCTGTTTCCAGTACCCCCGAACTTGCCGGTGAACCGGGCCAGTTGGCGCCGTTGGCACCGCTGCTGGAACGGGCCCGCGAGCAGTGGTCGGGCGGGCGAGCCGGGCGGCTGACGGTCAACAATCCGGGCGATGCGAATGCCTCGGTCGTCCTTGCGCGTGACGGCGCCGACCGCGTAGTCCACGACTTTGGCAGCGCGGTGACGTTCAACGGGGTAACCGGGCAATTGCTTGGCGTCACGGTGCAACAATCCTTGCCGATGGCCATTGCCGGCAGTTTCTACGGCTTGCACATGGGCCATTTCGCCGGTCCTGTGTTGCGCTGGCTGTACTTCATTTGTGGTTTGGCGGGCACGGCGATGATCGGTACCGGGCTGGTGGTCTGGCTCGGCAAGCGTCAGCTCAAACATGCAAAGAGCGGTGTGATGCCGTTCGAGTTGCGGCTGGTGGAAGTGCTGAACATCGCCGGCATGTCGGGGTTGATGGTCGCGGTGGCGGCGTTCTTCTGGGCCAATCGATTGTTGCCGGTCGAGATGGCCGGGCGGGCAGATTGGGAAGTGAACTGCTTCTTCATCGTCTGGGGCTCGAGTGTGTTGCATGCCATGGTCCGCCGTGGTCGCACCGCGTGGGTCGAACAGTTGGCGCTGGCGGCGTTGCTGTTCTGTGCGGTGCCGTTGCTGAACGCGCTGACCACGCCTTATCACTTGGGTGTCACGCTGGCGCAGGGCGATTGGGCCATGGCCGGTTTCGATCTGGCATGCCTGGGCAGTGGCCTGTTTTTCGCTTGGGCGGCGTGGAAAATGCAGCGCTCGGGGCTGGCTGGAATCGTCACCCGACCGCGGGCGAAATCGATATCGCTTGAGCGAGAGGCGCACTGAATGTTCCTGGCCTTGCTGCTGTGCTACGGCGGTTTCACCGCGCTCTGTTTATCCATGAATCGGCATCACGCCGAACTGCTGGGGCGCAAGCCCTCGGCCCGCCGCCGCCAAGGGATGAAACTCAGTGGCTGGCTGTTGCTGGCGTTGTCGTTGTGGGCTGCGGTGTCGTCGACGGGGTGGGGACTTGGGTTGGTGGAGTGGTTTGCGGTGTTGATGCTCAGCGCTCTGGTGCTGGTGCTGTTGATGCCGTATCGCCCGCGCCTGGCCCTGGTGTTGGCGGGTTTGAGCCTGCTCGCCAGCCCCGTTGCCATGTTTGCAAAGGTCTGAGCTGATGATCACCAGCCCTCCGGGATCCCATGACGATGAACATCGCGGTGCGCGTGCGCATTTCCCGTTCCAGGCCAACACCGACAGCAACGGCCAGAAATGGGTGCCTCGCGCCGGTCTGGTGTATCGCTACACCGATGAACTGTCGTTCTACGGCAGCTACACCGAGTCGTTCAAACCCAACTCGACCATTGCGCCGTTGAGCGGCAGCAGCACCGTGCTTGACGGCAGCATCGCGCCGGAAGAAGCCAAGTCCTGGGAAGTCGGTGCCAAGCTCGACATGCCGGGTCGCGTCACGGGTAACGTCGCGCTGTTCGACATCAAAAAACGCAACGTGCTGGTGTCCAACTCCGAAGGTCCGGTGACGATTTACAGCGCCGCCGGCGAAGTGCGTTCCCGTGGGCTGGAAGTGGACTTGACCGGTCAGCTGAGTGATCGCTGGAGCATGATCGGCAGCTATGCCTACACCGACGCCGAAGTCACTGAAGACCCGACCTACAAAGGCAAAAAACTGCAAAACGTAGCGAAGAATAGTGGCTCGCTGTCGGCGGTCTACGACTTCAGCACCCTCGTCGGTGACGATCAGCTGCGGGTCGGCGCGGGGGCGCGGTATGTCGGTGAGCGAGCGGGTAACGCCGTGAACGATTTCGACTTGCCGCGCTACACCGTGGCCGATGCATTCGCCACCTATGACACCAAGGTCGAAGGGCAGAAGGTCAAGTTCCAGCTCAACGTGAAGAACCTGTTTGATCGCACCTACTACACCTCGGCGGCGAGCCGGTTCTTTGTGTCGATGGGCGATTCGCGGCAGGTGTCGCTTTCGAGCACATTGGAGTTCTAACGGCAGACCGCGTCATCGTTAATCGCGAGCACCAACTACTTTCGGGTTACCGCAAAAACGCCTGCCGATACTCGCCGGGCGTTCCACCCATTGCCTGACGAAACCGATTGGTGAAATGACTCGCACTGGCAAACCCGCACGCCAATGCAATCTCCCCCAACGGCTGCGACGTCGAACGCAACAACTCCCGCGCCCGGCTCAGTCTGCGAGCCAACACATACTGATACGGCGGCAAGCCAAAGCTTTCTCTGAACATCCGCGCAAAATGGTATTCCGACATGGCACACAACGCCGCCAATTGCCCCAGGCTGATGGCCTCGGCCAACTGAGTGTCGATGAATTCCACCAACTGCCGCCGCTGATGCGCCGCCAGTCCACCCTTGAGCCGCAACCCCTCGCGCATGCCGACCTGACCGAGCAAGACGTGGCTGAGCATTTCGTGGGCGAGGCTGCTGGTGAGCAGTCGTTCACCGGGTTCGTCCCAGTTGAGTGTGAGCATTTGCCGAAAGCGCCGGGCTTGTGCCGGGTCGTCGAGAAAGGTGGCTTCGCGCAGTTGCAGTTCGCGAGGTTCGCGGTCCAGCAGGGTGACGCAGCCGAGGGCGAACTGTTCGGGGCTGAAATAAACGTGGGCCAGGCGAATGTCGCCGTTGATCACCCAGGCTGACTGATGCTCAGCGGGCAGGATGCACAGCTTGTCGGGGCCGCCCTTGGTGCCGGGCTGGTCGCGGCGAAAGGTCCCGGTGCCGCCGGCGATGTAGCAGGACAGGGTGTGATGGCTCGGCGCTTCGTAGTCCTGAGCATCGTGATGATTGCTCCACAAGGCTGCAGCCATGCCGTCACCGAGTTCGGCGCTGTGCTCCAGACGAGCATTGGGCGAGCAGTTGAGGGCTTGAAAGACTTGCAGTGATTCCAGTGCGGGCATGATCGGTTCTCTCCAACGCCTTGCATCCTACTCCGTGGACGTTCACGTGCCAGCCCCGGCCTGACAAAAGCGCAAGTTTATGCAAGTGCGGCGAGGCTTGGGGCGGGACACTGAGCCTCTATTGAGGAGCCTTTGCCATGAACCTGTCGTTGTATTTGCTGACCGTGCTGATCTGGGGCACCACCTGGATTGCCTTGAAATGGCAACTGGGCGTGGTGGCGATTCCGGTGTCGATCGTCTATCGCTTCGGCCTCGCGGCATTGGTGCTGTTCGTCATGCTGCTGCTGAGTCGTCGTCTGCAAGTGATGAACCGTCGGGGGCATCTGATCTGCCTGCTGCAGGGGCTGTGCCTGTTCTGCATCAACTTCATGTGCTTCCTGACCGCCAGCCAGTGGATCCCCAGCGGTCTGGTCGCCGTGGTGTTTTCCACCGCCACGTTGTGGAACGCCCTTAATGCGCGGGTGTTCTTCGGTCAGAAAATTGCCCGCAACGTGCTGATGGGCGGTGCGTTGGGCTTGTTCGGACTTGGCCTGTTGTTCTGGCCGGAGCTGGCCGGTCATACCGCCAGCCCGGAAACCTTGCTCGGTCTAGGCCTGGCACTGATCGGGACGCTGTGCTTCTCGGCGGGCAACATGCTTTCGAGCCTGCAACAGAAGGCCGGTCTCAAACCCCTGACCACCAACGCCTGGGGTATGACTTATGGCGCGGCGATGTTGTCGGTGTGGTGCCTGGTCAAAGGCATTCCTTTCGACATGGAATGGAACGCACGCTACATCGGCTCGCTGCTGTACCTGGTGATTCCGGGTTCGGTGATCGGTTTCACTGCCTACCTGACCTTGGTCGGGCGGATGGGGCCGGAACGCGCAGCCTATTGCACCGTACTGTTCCCCGTCGTGGCGCTAAATGTGTCGGCATTTGCCGAAGGCTATCAATGGACCGCGCCGGCATTGGTGGGGTTGGTGTTGGTAATGCTGGGCAACGTGCTGGTATTCCGCAAAGCCAAGGCGCGTGTGTTGAAGCGGACTGGCAACTTGGCCTGACATTTTTTGAAGCTCGAGCGCGGTACTCTTCAGCGCTCGATCTTTAACGAGACATACATAAGCAGTGGCAACATAAAATCAACGATGTGTCGAGCCCAGTCCTTGGCATTCCATGTCTGTGATCTATCCATGTTGAACCATTCGACGCCCACTACCTGCAAACAGATGTAATAGATGAACAAACCGATCAGTAAACCGATTATCGATAATTTTTTTGCTTCATGAAATTCGCGGGCTGACGCATTCAGTTTTTGAAAAAGGTGGTAAGTGCCTACCAGGCAATAAACGGTGTAGGTCACTTCAAGGGTGATAATGAGCCAGTAAATCCGGTGGTGCAGTATGGGCGAAGTGATGGACCGGTAGCTTGTTCGTTCATTGTTATGGGTCGTGTCCATGCTCAGGACATGGGCGACATATTCGTAGTTGGTGGAGTAGTCGGTGAAGTTGCTATACATCACCAGAAGTCCAAAAAAACTTATATAAGCCATCAGCACTATTTTGCTGATTCTTATGATTTTTTCGGTTGTAAAGTTGTTCAATATGATGTTCTCCATGTACATGGTCCGGGCGGATAAGTAGTGGAGAGTCTATAGCGCTTAACTTTTTTTCGTCGGCAGAGTGAATTGCAAGTTATGTAGAAGTCGGGCAGATACTTTAAAAGTGTCTGCCCGTTTTAATTAGCCTTTCCAGATTTGCGGGTTCACCAGATCCTGCGGCCGTTCACCCAGCAGGGCGCTGCGCAAGTTGGCCAAGGCACGATTGGCCATGGCCTCGCGGGTTTCATGAGTCGCCGAGCCGATGTGCGGCAATGTCACCGCGTTTTTCAGTTGGAACAACGGCGACTCGGCCAGCGGTTCTTTCTCGTAGACGTCCAGCCCGGCGCCCCGAATGCGGTTGTTTTGCAGCGCTTTGATCAGCGCAGGCTCATCGACGACCGGACCGCGGGCGATGTTGACCAGAATGGCGCTTGGCTTCATCAGTGCCAATTCGCGGTGGCTGATCAGGTGTTTGGTTTTCTCGCTGAGCGGCACGACGAGGCAGACGAAATCGGCTTCAGCCAACAGTTGATCCAGGCTGCGGAACTGCGCGCCGAGTTCTTGCTCCAGCTCGGTCTTGCGGCTGTTACCGCTATAGATGACCGGCATGTTGAAGCCCAGCCGCCCGCGACGGGCGATGGCCGCACCGATGTTGCCCATGCCGACGATGCCCAGGGTTTTGCCGTGCACATCGCAACCGAACAATGGCGCACCGACGGTGGCTTGCCATTGGCCGGCCTTGGTCCAGGCATCCAGTTCGGCGACGCGCCGGGCGCTGCTCATCAGCAAGGCGAAGGCCAGGTCGGCGGTGCTTTCGGTGAGGACATCGGGGGTGTTGGTGAGCATGATCCCGCGTTCGTTGAAGTAGGCGACGTCGTAGTTGTCGTAGCCGACGGAGACGCTGGAGACGACTTCCAGTTTGGCGGCGTTTTCTAGCTGTGCGCGACCGAGTTTGCGACCGACGCCGATGAGGCCGTGGGCGTGGGGGAGGGCTTCGTTGAATTGGGCGTTGATGTCGCCGTTTTTCGGGTTGGGCACGATGACGTCGAAGTCTTGCTTGAGGCGTTCGACCATTTCGGGGGTGACGCGGCTGAAGGCGAGGACGGTCTTTTTCATGGGAGGAGGGCTCGTCGGGGCTCGGAGAATGCCAAGCACGCTAACATTTCTCTCCGTCGTTATGCGAGTGTCTGGATCAGTTCGCCACCCGAACCCCACCCATGCTCCCGCTCAATTCATACGCCACCAATTCCGCCTGATGCGCCGCCAGTATCTCCGGCAACGACCCGCGCAAATACTCGACCCACGTTTTAATCTTTGCGTCCAAATACTGCCGCGACGGATAAATCGCATACAGATTCAGTTCCTGCGACCGGTAATTCGGCATCACCCGCACCAGCGTCCCGTTGCGCAACCCTTCAATCGCCGCATACACCGGCAACACGCCAACCCCCATGCCGCTGGTGATCGCTGTCTTCATTGCATCAGCAGAATTCACCAGAAACGGCGAGCTATTAATAGTGACCATTTCCTGGCCTTCAGGGCCGTCGAAGGTCCATTTCTCCAACGGAATCACCGGGCTCACCAGACGCAAACAGGCGTGGTTCAGCAAGTCGCTGGGCTTGTGCGCGCAGCCGTTGGCTTTTACATAGGCCGGCGAGGCGCAAACGATGCTGTAGGTGATGCCCAAACGCTGGGAGACGAACCCCGAGTCCGGCAGTTCGCTGGCGAGCACGATGGACACGTCGTAGCCCTCGTCGAGCAAGTCCGGCACGCGGTTGGCCATGGTCAGGTCGAAGGTGACGTCGGGGTGGGTCTTGCGGTAGCGGGCGATGGCGTCGATCACGAAGTGCTGACCGATGCCGGTCATGGTGTGCACCTTAAGCTGCCCGGCCGGGCGCGCGTGGGCATCACTGGCTTCGGCTTCGGCTTCTTCGACGTAGGCCAGGATCTGCTCGCAGCGTAATAGATAACGCTTGCCGGCCTCGGTCAGGGCGATGCGTCGAGTGGTGCGGTTGAGCAGGCGGGTTTGCAGGTGGGCTTCCAGGTTGGAGACCGCGCGCGAGACGTTGGCCGTAGTGGTGTCGAGTTGCACGGCGGCGGCGGTGAAGCTGCCAGCCTCGGCCACATAACTGAAGGCGCGCATGTTTTGCAAAGTGTCCATGGGGTGCTCTCTAGGCGAATGGCAAATTGTGACACGAAGTTGCTGATTTTCTACAGGCGACTAAAGATGGACTAACGGATTATCGCGTTAACGGTAACAAAGATTCACAGGATTCCCAGCTTATCGCCAACAAAGCCGACCCATAGAATTGCGCACCTCAGGAACAACTCCCCACTTCAGGATCGCAGCAGTGCCGCGTCGCATCAGCAGAGCGCTTCAGACGCTCAGTGTTTTGGCTTTACCCCTGGCAATCAGCGGCTGCATCGGTACCGGAGGTATTGCTCCGCAGGGCAAGGCACTCGAGGCCAATTCATTGGCCACCGACGCAGCTATTCAGAGCGCCGCGCTGGACGCTCACTGGCCTACAGCCCAATGGTGGCAGGCGTATGGCGACCCGCAACTGAACCGCTGGATCGACCTCGCCCTGCAAGGCAGCCCGACCATGGCCATGGCGGCGGCGCGAGTGCGTCAGGCCAAATCCATGGCCGGGATCGCCGTCTCCGCGGAGTCGCTGCAGATCAATGGCGAGTCCACCCTCAAACGCCATAACTGGCCCACCGATCAGTTCTACGGGCCGGGCGTGTTGGCCAACACCACCACTTGGGACAACAACGCGTCATTGGGCTTCAGCTACACCCTTGATCTCTGGGGCCGCGAAAGCAACGCCACCGAGCGCGCCGTCGACATGGCTCACATGAGCGCTGCGGAAGCGCGTCTGGCCCAGCTCGAATTGCAGAACAACATCGTGCGCGCCTACATCGAGCTGTCGTTGCATTACGCGCAACGGGACATCGTCGCCGCGACCCTGACACAGCAACAGCAAATTCTCGACCTGGCGCAAAAGCGTCTCAACGGCGGCATCGGCACCCATTTTGAAGTCAGCCAGGCCGAAACGCCGTTGCCGGAAACCCATCGTCAGATCGATGCGCTGGACGAAGAAATCGCCCTGAGCCGCAATCAACTCGCAGCCCTGGCAGGTTTTGGCCCGGGGGAGGGCGCGCAGTTGCAGCGGCCGACGCTGTCGTTGGGCGCGCCTCTGAAGTTGCCGTCATCCTTGCCAGTGCAGTTGCTCGGTCAACGCCCTGACGTGGTCGCCAGTCGTTGGCAAGTGGCGGCCCAGGCGCGGGGCATTGATGTGGCCCACGCCGGGTTCTACCCCAACGTCGATCTGGTCGGCAGCCTCGGCTATATGGCAACTGGCGGTGGAGCGTTGGAGTTTCTGACCGGCAAGAAGCTCAACTTCAGCGTCGGCCCGGCCATTTCGTTGCCGATCTTCGATGGCGGCCGTTTGCGCTCGGAGCTGGGCGAAGCCTCGGCCGGTTACGACATCGCCGTGGCCAAGTACAACCAGACGCTGGTCAATGCACTGAAAAACATCTCCGACCAGTTGATCCGCCGCGAATCCATGGACAAGCAGCAAACCTTCGCCGCCGAGTCGGTGGCCACCGCGCAGAAGACCTACGACATCTCGATGATCGCCTATCAGCGCGGCCTCACCGATTACCTCAACGTGCTTAACGCCCAGACCTTGTTGTTCAAACAGCAACAGGTTCAGCAGCAGGTTCAAGCCGCGCGTCTCAGCGCTCACGCTGGACTGGTGACGGCTTTGGGCGGCGGACTGGGCGCGGGTAACGATGCGCCGAAAGACAGCCAGACCGATGCTCCGAAAAAAATAGCACCGAACATCCCGGCCATTCTCCAAGCCCTCAATCATTGAGCAGGACTCCATGACTCCCTTGCCCGCACCTTTGCGCTGGCTGTATTCCCTTGAATGGCGCCGGGGTTTCTTCGACTGGGCGCGCAGCGATGGCGTGACCTGGGTCTACATTTTCAAGGTGCTGTTCGCGGCGCTCTTGACCCTGTGGCTGGCCATGCGTCTGGAGTTGCCGCAGCCGCGCACGGCGATGATCACCGTGTTCATCGTCATGCAACCGCAAAGCGGCCACGTATTCGCCAAAAGTTTCTATCGCTTCCTCGGCACCTTGGCCGGCTCGGCGGTGATGGTCGCGCTGATTGCCTTGTTCGCCCAAAACACCGAGCTGTTCCTCGGTTCGCTGGCGATTTGGGTGGGCATCTGCTCGGCCGGCGCGGCGCGCTATCGCAACTTCCGCGCCTACGGTTTCGTGCTCGCCGGGTACACCGCGGCGATGGTCGGTTTGCCCGCATTGGCTCACCCGGATGGCGCGTTCATGGCCGCTGTGTGGCGGGTGCTGGAAATCTCCTTGGGGATTATTTGCGCCACGCTGGTCAGCGCCGCGATCCTGCCGCAAACCGCCAGCGCCGCGATGCGCAACGCCTTGTATCAACGCTTCGGCGTGTTCGCGCTGTTCGTCACGGATGGCTTGCGCGGTCGCAGCAAACGGGAGGCTTTCGAGGCGAGCAACGTGCGCTTCATCGCCGAGGCCGTGGGGCTGGAAGGGTTGCGCAGCGTCACTGTGTTCGAAGACCCGCACATGCGTCGGCGCAACGGTCGGCTCAGTCGACTGAACAGCGAGTTCATGGGTATCACTACGCGCTTCAACGCCCTGCACCAATTGCTTGAACGCTTGCGCAGCAGCGGCACTGATCACGTGGTCGCGGCGATCAAACCGGGTTTGCAGGACCTCGCCGAACTGCTTGATGGCTTCAGCGGCCGTGCCCTGACCAACGCCGATGCGGGGCGTCTGGTCATCGCGCTGACCGCCTATAAAGAAGGTCTGCCGGCGCGCGTTCGCAGCCTGCGAGCTATTTTTCAGGAGCGCAATCCGAGCGACGTCGAGCAGCTGGATTTTCACACGGCATACGAATTGCTCTATCGCTTTGTCGATGACTTGCACAGTTATGCGCAGACCCACGCGTCGTTGGCTGATCACAGCCATGCGCGCGAGCGTTGGGATGAGCCGTTCACCCCGCAAACCAACTGGATGGCGTCGGCCGCCTCGGGGATTCGCGCGGCATTCATTCTGGTTGTTCTGGGCAGCTATTGGGTTGCCACCGCATGGCCGAGCGGCGCGACCATGACGCTGATCGCCGCCGCGACCGTGGGCCTTTCAGCGGCGACACCGAATCCAAAACGCATGGCGTTTCAGATGGCTTGCGGGACGTTGCTCGGGGCACTGATTGGCTTCGTCGAGATGTTTATCATCTTCCCTTGGATCGACGGTTTTCCGTTGCTCTGCGTGATGCTCGCGCCGGTAATCGTGCTCGGTTCGTTCCTCACTTCCCGGCCACACTACGCCGGTGTCGGCCTCGGCTTGCTGATCTTCTTCAGCACCGGTTCGGTGCCGGACAACCTCACCGTCTACAACCCTTACGCCTTTATCAACGACTACATCGCCATGGTGCTCGGCATGCTGGTCTGCGCAGCCGCCGGGGCGATTATTCTGCCGCCCAACAGTCGCTGGTTGTGGCGTCGGCTGGAGCAGGATCTGCGCGGGCAAGTGGTGTACGCCATCAGCGGCAAACTCAAGGGTTTGGCGTCGAGTTTCGAAAGCAGCACCCGCGACTTGCTGCATCAGGCCTATGGTCTCGCGGCAGGGCAGCCGCAGGTACAACGGGACTTGCTGCGCTGGATGTTTGTGGTGCTGGAAGTTGGCCACGCGATCATCGAGTTGCGCAAGGAACAGGCGATCCTGCCGGTGCATCCGGCCTATGCCGAATCCAAGCCGTGGCGTCAGGCGATCCGGGTGATGGGCCGCTCGCTGGTGCGGCTGTTTTTGCAACCGAGCCAGAGCAATCTGGAGCGTGGATTGATCGTCGTCGATCACGCGATCAGCCGTGTGCAAGCCACCGACGAGCCTTTCGCGCCGCACTTCGACAACTCGGCCCTGCGCCGGGTGAAGAGCTACCTGCACTTCATCCGCACCTCGTTGCTGGACCCGCAATCACCGCTCGCCGGCTATATGAATGCCAACCCCACCGCCAAGCCCCAAGGACTTGAACATGCCTCGTGAAATCGCCTTCCACGGCGTGTACATGCCGACCATGACTTTGATGTTTTTCATCGCGGCGGCACTGGCCTGGGCGCTGGACCGGTTCCTGTCCGGGTTCGATCTGTACCGCTTCTTCTGGCACCCGGCGCTGCTGCGCCTGAGTTTGTTTACCTGTCTGTTCGGCGCCCTGGCGCTGACTGTTTACCGTTGACTCTCTACCACTGACTCTCTATCACTGAAGAAGGCCCTGATGAAAAAGCTTTTCAGCCTGCTCGCCACTCTGTTGGTGCTGGCCCTTGCGATATGGATCGGCCGGACCCTCTGGGTGCATTACATGGACACGCCGTGGACCCGCGACGGCCGGGTGCGCGCCGACATCATCAATGTGGCGGCGGACGTTACCGGCGAAGTGGTGGACGTGCCGGTGCGTGATAACCAGTTGGTGAAGAAGGGCGATTTGCTGATGCGGATCGACCCCGAGCACTACCGCATCGCGGTCAAACAGGCGCAGTCGCTGGTGGCGTCTCGCAAATCGACGTGGGAGATGCGCAAGGTCAATGCCCACCGCCGCGCCGACATGGACAATCTGGTGATCTCCAGGGAAAACCGTGATGACGCCAGCAACATCGCTGACTCGGCGTTAGCCGATTACCAGCTCGCTCAGGCGCAACTGGAAGGCGCCGAACTGAACCTCAAACGCACCGAGGTCCGCGCAGCGGTGGACGGTTACGTGACCAACCTCAATGTGCATCGCGGCGATTACGCGCGCATCGGTGAAGCGAAAATGGCCGTGGTCGACATGAACTCGTTCTGGGTCTACGGCTTCTTCGAAGAAACCAAATTGCCCCACGTGCGGGTCGGCGATAAAGCCGACATGCAGTTGATGAGCGGGGAAGTGTTGAAGGGGCATGTGGAGAGTATTTCTCGCGGTATCTACGACCGTGATAACCCGGAAAGTCGCGAGCTGATTGCGGACGTGAACCCGACCTTTAACTGGGTGCGGTTGGCGCAGCGGGTGCCGGTGCGGATTCACATCGATGAAGTCCCGGAGGGTGTGCTGTTGGCGGCGGGGATAACGTGTACGGTGGTTGTGAGGCCGTAAAAGTCGCACTGATAGTAGTCTTTAAAAGTAAAACTTATCTAGCTCAGATGTGAATTGATAATAGACTACTCGGTCCACTATTCTCTGGCTGCTTAGTTTGAAAATACGGGTTTGCTATGGCTGGAGCATGCATAATGGAAAACTTAGATTATTTCGTTTTTATGAGACTATTTGTCGGGTGATCCTAGGCGTGTTTAACGTTTGATTACTATAGGTTTGTCATTTCTTCCACATCCCACAAGTGAGTTTATTTTTTCCTCTTGAAAAATAATGACATTTCATTTTATTTTGGCATCCATGTATACGCTCTGACAGAAAATTTTCATTTGCAATGAGGTCGCGACAAATTCCAATATGAGCGTTGTCAGGAAGGTCCGAAGAAAACAAGGCTTGTGATTTTCCAGAAATAATAAACTTAATATTTGAATTTTGCTTGGCAATATTTAGTGAGTCTTTGTAACGTGTTTCAAGTATTGTTTTGGTGGAAGGGTAAATTAATCGTTTGTTTATGTTGTAGAATCCAGCTGACAAATCGAAATAGTCTGTCGGTAAAGTCAGTATGGGGTTGTCGGAAAAAGAATCAGTCGAGTCCATTTCGTCTGCACCGGTTGACATTGAAGCTCTTATTGAAGTTTCAATGCCGTTTTTTTTGTTCTGAAGGAGCCAGTTCGATGCTAACTCCAATCCTAAATCCGCGTACTTGCTAAATCTGTGGTCAAGTATTAGGTTGAAAAAATACCCATGGGCAACATGTAGTTGAATGTGCTGGAAACCGGAATCTATTGCAATTTTCGTAGCTGACTCTAGAAGTTGAAATTGGGTGGTTATATAGTTGCTGTCGAAACTAGAAGATATTTTTTTATAATTATCGAGCTGGTCTTTTTGGTTTTTTGCGATAAAAGTTAGCTCTCCAATATAATTTGGCCATGTTGTGCTAAATTGGATGCCTGGCAAGGTTTGTTTGTTAAGTATGGATTTGGCAATTTTTCGCCATATTGGATTATTTTCTATTATAGGTGTGCTGTTGTTGCTTCCGTGTCCGTTAGGAATTGCAACATTTCCAATTATGGAACAGTAAAGGCCATTGCCACTTCTGCTTTCGTAAAACTCAAGGAAAGCGTCATTGGGTTGGTTGTGATCCGTGAATCCAGTGTTTACAGCTAGAAAAAAAATATTCTTATTGTTTTTTGAGGTTTTCATAGCGGATTCTATTTTTCTCCATTTTGTTTAAGCATTCTTTTTCTAAGTTGATATCCAAGATGTTGGCTAGGCGTATTAAATATATTAATGAATCTGACAATTCTTCTTTTAAGTGTGCAGCGGCTTCGGGGGTGTTTAGTTCGTACTGATCGCCTTTTTCTATTTTAATGTTTATTTTTTTTACTATATTTGAGAATTCTCCTATTTCACCAAATAATCCCACTAGGTCTTTTGTGATCTGATTGAATTTTTCGTTTTCTTTTTCGAAAACAACTGGAAAACCATGTTCTTCATCAAACTCTTTACATATCTTGCATAGCTCTGAAAATTTCACGTTTTTTGTCTCCAGAACAATACAAAAGCTGAGATTATTAGCTGGGAGATAATGTTTATGATTATCCCTGTCGTGTTTTCAATTATTTGCGTGGGTAGCAGCATAAGGATTAGGGTGGTTGTGTTCAAAAACATCGCGCCTACTAAAAGTAAGTTTACTGTTTTTTGATGTTTTGATAACGATTTGACGATGCTTGATATTTCCTCAGGAAGTACTTTGTAAGCTTCTAGAGTTTTCGATTCTACCCGCCGATCAGTTGCTACATCTTCATGGCTTTTTTGAAGAGAGGATACAATTGGCCAAATATTACTCTTAAATCCATGTTGTCCAGAGTAAGGTTTGCTAGTTGGTGAGGATAGCTCGGAAAAATCAGCTTTTACTATAGATTGCCCGACATTTATTTTTATATATTTGTCACTGAAGTTTTGAGTTACCACTCCAATTTGCCCTTTGAAGCCAGGATCTGCTTGAGTATTTACGGCGCTAAGCCCTACGCTAAACAAAGAACCTTTGCTCGTGATTTTGGCAAGAAGGTTGTTAGGCATATTTAATGTCTCTTGAGTCATTATAACAACTCTATGCCAAGGCTTAATAATTATGGAGCCCGTCCAGTTAATGTCAATGCGCAAATTGTTTTCTGTTAGATCAAAGTAAGTGGTTCCTGCTCTAAGTTCATAGCAGGCTGCGCCTATTTGAGAAATGTCTCCGTTTTCAATAAGCTTTGAGGTCTTAATAAGTTTTTCTATTTCGATATTGGATAGGATTGACATTAGCTTACTTTCGAAAGAGTCTTGATTAGGTCGTTTTCTATAGTAGAAATAGGAAGGATGGATTCCGCATTGATATGCAAACCCTCACTAATCTTTTTAAGATTTTCTTTTAGTCGACTTCCAAAAGGTTCGACTCTTATTTCGAGTGAGTCGATTTGAGTGTATGCAAGACATATCATGATAAGTTGCATGGCTGAGGTTTTATTTAGTTTTTCTAGGTTGTGCTTGATGTTTGAGTCTGGTCTTTGTGCGATTGCTATCAAATCATCAGCTAGGAATAGCTTGTTTTGAACCAGTTCTGTTATTTCGGAAATAAAGTCGTCGGTGTTGGAGTATATGATGCTCGGGATTTTAATCATGGTTCACCTTAGTTGTTGAATAACTCGATTACTTTTTCTTTAATAACAGCTTTTATGTTTTCCTGAGGCTCCGTTGCGGTAATTGTTAGTGTTTTTCCTTGGTAATTAGATATGGCTTTTTTGTAATTTTCTTTAGCTTGTGTGAGTTTTTTGAGATTTTCATAGCTATCTTTGAATTTTCTGGACTCCATTCTTTTGATTGATACTTCGACAGGGTTGTCTAAATATATGATGAGGTCTGGCTTAGGGAAGTTTTTGTTCAATTCTTGCACGAAGTTAAAGTCGTTTTCGTTTGAGCAGTGGTATGCTAATGACGAGAAATAATATCTTGTGCAGATTACGCTTATACCCTTGTCTAACATGCTGAATATCCCATCTATGTCGTTGTAAAGATGGTCGTGCCGGTCTGCAGCGAAAAGATATGCCATTTGCTCATCAAATAGGTCACCGGAGTTGATATTTTTGTTTGCACCGGTAGACATTTTTATCCTTCCTTTAAAAATTTGACGTATCAAATTTCCAATGGGGCCATCAGATGGCTCGCAAGTTGTTGCGCATCTAATGCCTAGCTCGCCAAGGGTATTCTCTAAAAGTTTTGATTGAGTAGATGTTCCTGATCCGTCTATCCCTTCAAGTACAATGAATTTTCCTCTCACTGTTAAGTCTCTCTATATGCTTGTATAAGGTTGTATTAAATATTGTATTGAGTTTTATTTGAGTCTGTTTGTTGAAGTATGTGTTTTTATCTAACTATCCATGGTTGGTAAGAATAGCATACTCGTATTGGCGCAGGCAGTGGGCTATTGCTGTGCAGAAACGGATAATCCTTGAGGAACAGCATCCGGAGAGGAGCATTTTTCGTACAGTAATCGTAAGCATTGGACTACTGCAATGGTTCAGCCATCTGATGAGGATCTTGAGAATTATGGAAAACGGCGCGTTTTTTGTCCTTTCGGTGCCAGAAAATTCAGATTTTTTGCTTGAGATTTTTCATGTGTGATGAATTTTTGGTTGGTTTTTTAAGATTTTTTGAACAAACGCTTACAATTAACGCGCGAAGAAGGGCGATTTGCTGATGCAGATCGACCCCG
This sequence comes from Pseudomonas sp. HLT2-19-2, assembly GCF_054898005.1. Classification (NCBI taxonomy): domain Bacteria; kingdom Pseudomonadati; phylum Pseudomonadota; class Gammaproteobacteria; order Pseudomonadales; family Pseudomonadaceae; genus Pseudomonas; species Pseudomonas sp. HLT2-19-2. The sequence continues at coordinate 1,301,754 of NZ_CM142712.1, forward strand.
AGCACTACCGCATCGCGGTCAAACAGGCGCAGTCGCTGGTGGCGTCTCGCAAATCGACGTGGGAGATGCGCAAGGTCAATGCCCACCGCCGCGCCGACATGGACAACCTGGTGATCTCCAGGGAAAACCGCGACGACGCCAGCAACATCGCCGACTCGGCGTTAGCCGATTACCAGCACGCTCAGGCGCAACGGGAAGCCGTCGAACTGAACCTCAAACGCACCGAGGTCCGCGCAGCGGTGGACGGTTACGTGACCAACCTCAATGTGCATCGCGGCGATTACGCGCGCATCGGTGAAGCGAAAATGGCCGTGGTCGACATGAACTCGTTCTGGGTCTACGGCTTCTTTGAAGAAACCAAATTGCCCCACGTGCGGGTCGGCGATAAGCCGACATGCAGTTGATGAGCGGGGAAGTGCTGAAGGGGCATGTGGAGAGTATTTCTCGCGGTATCTACGACCGTGATAACCCGGTAAGTCGCGAGCTGATTGCGGACGTGAACCCGACCTTTAACTGGGTGCGGTTGGCGCAGCGGGTGCCGGTGCGGATTCACATCGATGAAGTGCCGGAGGGTGTGCTGTTGGCGGCGGGGATTACTTGTACTGTGGTTGTTAACTGACCGTGCAAAACGTCTCATGCAAATGCCGCCAAACCACCTTGCCATCCGCCTGCTTCTCAAACACCACCGTCGATCGCCGATCAGAGTGCAACCCCGTCGCATCCGTCTGCTGCTCGCGATAACTCACAGTCGCGCCACCGTCGTACAGAGCGATGCCACGCAATTCGCTGAGCTCAATTCTGAACCCGAGCTTCTTCCCGCCCGCCAGTAGAAACAATTCATTCAGCGCCTCAAAATCCAGCACCCGCCCCAATGGCGAGATCATGGAAAACTGTGGCGAAAAACGTGTCAGCAGTTGTTCAAGCTCTGACTTGTCCCGTTCCTCGGCCAGCCACTGCTCGATGGCAACGTGGGCCTGGATCACTTCGTCAAAGTATTCGGTGTAGTCGGTCATGGGAGCTGCCCCTTCAATCCAAAACGCTTCATTAATCCCGCTTCCAGCCAGGCTTTAGGCAACAACCCCGCCAACAACGGCAACGCCCGACTGCCATTGCCCAGACGAATCAGGCGCGGTGGTTTGCTCTGCTGCACAGCCTTGAGCAAATCCTCTGCAAACTCCTTGGCTGGCGTCGGTTTGTCCTGAGAGGCCTTGGCCCGCGCGCGAATACCTTCACGCAGCGGAAACCACGGCGATTGTTCGGTGATCAACTGCTCAGCCTCATGACCGGCATTCTTGGCAAAACTGGAGGCGATAGCGCCCGGCTGGACTTCCATGACCCGTACGCCAAACGGCGCCAGTTCCATACGCAACGCATCGGTCAAAGCATGCACTGCCGCTTTAGAGGCGCAGTAGGCGCCGGCGAATGGTGTGACCAAAACCCCGGACACGCTGCCGATGTTCACCACCAGACCTTTGGCCCGGCGCAGCACCGGGAACATCGCGCGGGTGACACCGACGATGGCGAACACATTGGTTTCGAATTGCCGCTGCATGGCCGGCACACCGCCGTCGAGCAACGGCCCCATGGCGCCGTAACCGGCGTTGTTGATCAGCACGTCGAGGCCGCCATGTTGCTGGTTGATGCGATCGCTCAAGTGCTCGAGTGCCGCACCGTCGTTGACGTCCAGTTGCACGGCGGTGAAACCGGCAGCGGCCAGAGCCACCACGTCTTCAGCCTTGCGGGCGCTGGCCCAGACTTCGTAACCGGCACTTTTGAACACCTCGGCGAGGGCGCGGCCAATGCCGCTGGAACAACCGGTAATCAATGCAACGGGCATGGCGCGGTCCTTGTGCAAAAAGAGAAAGGGAAGATCAATCGGAGAAACTACCTTGCAAACGCTCGGCGCGAAACTCCAGCGTTTGCGGGCGATAGCCAGGGCGCAGTGGCGGCATCGGCAAGCAGTCTTCCCAGTTCGCGCCGGCCTGCAGTTCGCCGGGGCCGCGATAGCGCGGTGCGGCGTATTGATTGTCGGCCAGATTGACCGTGTCGCCCGGCGCATAGGCGGCAATGCGCCAGCGCAGTTCGGTCAGCGGCACGTCGTTGCTGTTGTTCATTTTCAGTTGCAGTGGACTATCGGCCGGGCAGTGTTCGGGCGCATAAGTGATGCGCAGCTCGAGGCGCGCGATTTGCTTGACCTCGCGGTTGTCCATCCAGATCACCCACGTTGCCACCAGGCCCAACCCAATGGCGGCTGCCACCGAGACCGGCAATGCCTTGGTCGGGTAGCGCAGCAACAAAATCAGCCAAGTGATGACCAACAGGACGCCGATGAACATGTTTGAACGCTCCTTGAACTCATGGCCACCATCCTACCGAAGGGCCGAAGGAATGGACATTCGTCGATCAAGGTCCTTTGCCGTTGGTCGGCACTGTGATTTCTGACAGTAGCCTTGCATGCCTACGAACGGTTAGATATCCGCTGGCAAACAAGGACGCCACCGGCATGCGGTCTTCAACGATGGGAATGCACCACAAAACACCAGGATTGTCCGTTGTCGACCCGCGTGGACTGCCGATCCGTTCGGTTGATTATTGGCGCGAGGTCGAAGGCGTTCCTACTCAGGCACGCATCAACCGCACCTTTTACGATGCTGCAGGGCGTGCGGTTGAACAGTGGGATCCACGGCTTTGGGCGTTGAAACAAGAAGAGCCGCTGACGCCCGCCAACCTCACGACGGTGTTTTCGCTGTCGGGTAATGCGCTGTTCACCGAGAGCGTTGATGCCGGTTGGCAGCTCAACCTGCCAGGTCAGGGCAATGAGGTTTTGCTGAGCTGGGACAGTCGAGGCACGCGACGTGAAGTCGAGTACGACGATCTACTTCGTCCCGTTTCGGTGTTCGAGCAGGGCGGGACGGAGCCAGGCCATTGTGTTGACCGCATGACCTATGGAGGTCCCGATCATGGCGAGCAGAATCAATGCGGCCAGTTGATCCGTCACGACGACCCCGCAGAAACGGTACTGTTCGAGGCCTTTTCAATCACCGACCAATGCCTGAAGCAAGTCCGTCACTTCACCCTGGACCCTGTTACACCTGACTGGCCAGAGTTGGAAGCCGATCGCCAGCGGTTGCTTGAGCCGGGGGAGGGAGCCGCCTCGACGTGGAGTTTCGGTCCACTGAATGATGTGCAGGAACAACTCGATGCCAAGGAAAACCGCCAGGCCTTCAGCCTGACCCTTGACGGTCGTTTGCGTGAGACGCGTCTGCAACTTCAGGGACTGACCACGTGGCAAACGCTGGTCAGCGATATCCAGTACGACGCCGAGGGGAAAGTGACGCACGAAACTGCCGGCAACGCTGTAGAAACAACCCTGCTTTACCGCGCTGAAGACGGTTTGTTGATGGAGCGTCGGGCTCAGGCCGCGGGTGCTCGGATGTTGCAGCATCTGATCTACGACTATGACCGCACGGGCAATGTCCTGAGCATCGAGGACAAGGCATTGCCGGTGCGTCACTTCGCCAACCAACGTATCGAACCGATCAGTCGCTTTAACTACGACAGCCTTTACCAATTGATCGTGGCCTTTGGTTGGGAGGCGGGTAGTGCCAATCAGGGGCCGGAATCGGTGGGGCGAACCGATCCGGCAGCAGTCAGCAACTATCACCAGACCTACAGCTATGACGAGGGCGGTAACTTGCTGAAGCTGACGCACGTCGGTGCGCAGGGGCCCGGACGTGAATTGAAGGCCGCGCGTAACAGCAATCGCTGTCTGCCCTGGCGCAACGGAGTGCCACCCACCGAGGCAGAAATCGCCGCCGCGTTCGATGCCCGGGGTAATTTGCTGGAACTGGATCAGGGACGGTTTTTAACCTGGGATCTGCGTAACCAGTTGCAATCGGTCAGCCCGGTGGAGCGCGCCTCCGGTTTCAATGACCGGGAATCCTATGTCTACGATGGCGGTGGTCAGCGCGTGCGCAAGATTCGCTCGTTACAGACCAATGCCCGCACCGTGGTGGCTGAAGTGCGTTACTTGCCGGGGCTGGAACTGCGTACCGACAGTGGCACCGGGAAGGTGCTACAGGTCATCACCGCGCAGGCCGGGCTCAATAGTGTCCGGGTGCTGCATTGGGAAACCGATCCGCCGTCCGGCGTGACCAACGATCAGTACCGCTACAGCCTGGTTGATCATCTAAACTCCTGCACGCTGGAACTCGCCGACGATGCGCGAATCATCAGTCGGGAAACTTATCATCCCTTTGGTACAACAGCCTGGTCTGCCAGCCCGAACGACACCGATGGGGATTACAAAACCATTCGTTATTCCGGCAAAGAACGAGATGCGACGGGGCTTTATTACTATGGGTTTCGGTATTACATACCGTGGTTGCAGCGGTGGCTGAATCCGGATCCGGCAGGCAATGTAGATGGATTGAATTATTACGCAATGGTAGGAAATAACCCGGTTACTTTCGTGGATATTGACGGGTATGCCAAAGGGGAGAGCGCCATTAGTGGCGTTGCAACGCACGCAAAAGAACTAAATAAAAGCTCAGTAAAAAATATGGCGTGTATTTTTGGAGCGCGTAGTGTTGCTCCCGAAATTAACGGTCGCACCGTTGTTACAAAGCCGATAGTGAACGTTTTGTCTCCTGCTAATAAACCTGCCCTACCCGCTGTGGCTGGAAAGAGTTCGCTCGAACAGGTGAGAGGAGCAGACAGTACAAATGGAATAGATGTAGGAAAAAGAAGCGAGAACGTAATGCTGGGCGGGAGTGGGCTATCCACCAGCGACGTTTCTATGAGTTTCAAAAACGTGACCATTATGAGGAACAGAAGGGAAGTTATCGTGCAACGGTTGGTCGTGGTTTTTCACAGAAAATTTGATTTGGTCGAAGGAAAGAACCTGCCTAAATGGCCGGACGGTCACGAAATAGTACCTAGCCAAGACTGGATCAACAAAGAAGGTATTGAAGAATATGAAAAGTTCAATTCGTTGAAAGGTGTCGAGCATGAACAAGCCATTGCTGCAATTAAAGCCAAAGATCCAGCAGCGCTTAAAATCGGCTTGGGAACCCCGATTTTTGCACATGACAGTGAGACAAAAATAATCACCCTTCAGGATGGGCATCATCGTTTCATCGCTGCTGCGAAAAGCGGTGGAACCGTAGAATTGGATAGTTCACGAGGACCCACTTCAATTCTGAAGTGGAAGGATCTGAAATTCAGTGTCAAAAAACCCCTTAAGGTCTGACTCATAAAAAAACGTCCAACCGACTACGGATAGGGAGCGCAGTCGGTCGGACGGGGGCTTCTGGTGTTACAGATCAATTACCGCGCGATGGTTTTCACCGATACGCCGCGGTCGATCGGGGTAGAGCGACCGTAGATATCTTCAAACCGCTCGATATCGTCTTCGCCCAGGTAGCTGCCCGATTGCACTTCGATGATTTCGAGTGGAATCTTGCCCGGGTTGCGCAGACGGTGGACCGAGGCGATCGGGATGTAGGTCGACTGGTTTTCAGTCAGCAGGAACACGTTTTCGTCGCAGGTCACTTCAGCCGTGCCGCTGACCACGATCCAGTGTTCGGCGCGGTGGTGGTGCATCTGCAGCGACAGGCACGCGCCCGGTTTGACCGAGATGCGCTTGACCTGGAAGCGGCCGCCCATGTCCACCGAGTCGTAGGAGCCCCACGGACGATAGACTTCGCAGTGGGTCTGGGTTTCGCTGCGGCCTTGTTCGTTGAGGGTGTTGACCATCTGTTTCACGCCTTGGACCTTGTCCTTGTGGGCGATCATCATGGCGTCCTTGGTTTCAACCACCACGATGTTTTCCAGGCCAATCACCGACACCAGTTTGCCGTTGCCATGGATCATGCAGTTTTTGCTGTCCTGGATGACCACGTCGCCTTTGGTGACGTTGCCGTTGGCGTCTTTCTCATTCACTTCCCACAACGACGCCCAGCAGCCGACATCGCTCCAGCCCGCGGTCAGCGGTACAACGCAGGCGCGCTGGGTTTTTTCCATCACCGAGTAGTCGATGGAATTGTCCGGGCAGCAAGCGAAGGTGGCGGCGTCGAAGTCGACGGTGTCGGCATCCTGTTTGCTGCGCTCCAGGGTCAGCATGCAGGTGTCGTAGATGTCCGGATCGTGTTTTTTCAGCTCTTCGAGGAAACGGCTGGCGCGGAACAGGAACATACCGCTGTTCCAGAAGTAACCGCCGGACTCGACGAATTCGGTGGCGCGCTTCACGTCCGGTTTTTCGACGAAGTGCGAGACGCGGCTGACGCCTTCCGGCAGCAGCGAATCATTGGCCGACTTGATGTAGCCATAGCCGGTTTCCGGTTTAGTGGCCGGTACGCCGAACAGCACCAATTCGCCGTTTTCTGCAGCGACGGTGGCCAGGGCCAGCGCGCGTTGCAGGGCTTTTTGATCTTCCAGCACGTGGTCGGCGGGCAGCACGAGCATCAACTCGTCGCGACCTTCGTTGACCAGCATCATTGCGGTCAAGGCCACGGCCGGTGAAGTGTTGCGGCCGAACGGTTCCATCAGGATGCGCTGAACGTCCAGTTTACGGGCGGCCAGTTGCTCGTTGACGATGAAACGGTGTTCTTTGTTGCAGACCACGATCGGGGTGTCCATGCCTTCGAACACCAGGCGTTCCAGGGTTTGCTGGAACAGTGTTTGTTCGCCGGTCAGGGCGAGAAATTGCTTGGGGAATTGCTTACGCGAAAGCGGCCAAAGACGTGAGCCACTACCACCTGACAAGATCACCGGAATCATGTTGTTACTCCTTGAAAATCGTATGGGTCAGAGCTACTGCGTTCTGTCGTTTCACTCTTGTTCTTATTCCGTGTCCGGGTAGCCCGTGGGCTACCCGACAAAATGATTAGCGCGTCGAAACCGGGCGTTTTACCCAGACTGGTGCCAGGCTGCTGCCGGTGCCGGTGACGTACAGCACGGCGGCTTCACCGCGTTCCAGGGCAACCGGTTTCACGTCGCCGACTTTCTTGTCGCCATCGTAAAGCGCCAGGCTGACTTTCACCGGGTTGATTTCACGTTCGCCACGGCCCTTGGCGGCCACGGTCGGGACCACTTCGGTCTTGCCGTCAGCGGTTTTCAGGGTCAGGGCCTTGTCGCTGAGGTTCTGCACGCGAACCAGGGATTTCTGCTTGTTCTTGAACGGCGGCTCTTCGATCAGTTGTGGCGCGCCGCTGGCGTTGTTGACCAGGGTGTAATAGTGATCACCGGCCAGTTTCACCGGCAGCGTCTGGCTGCCGACCTTGGCGCTGTAATCGCCGCCCGGCATGAAGCTGAAGTCACTGCTGGACAGCGGCGCGACTTCGCTCAGGTTGGTAGTACCGACGGTGGCGCTGACTTCAGCGTTACCGGCGTTGTAGATACGCACGAAGCTTGAGCCTTTCGGTGCGGTCGGACCGTAGAGTGCGGCGTCGCCAGCAAAGGCGGACATCGACAGAACGCTCATGCCAGCGACGAGTGCAACTGCTTTTAAGGAGCGAGCGGCGAGACGGCGAGGAGTAGTAGTGAAAGTCATGGTGTACCTCTCTTTCAGTTTTGCGCCCGGTCGGGCGTCTCGGATTTAGTGTTTGCGGCTACGTTTTGTTGGCGAACGCCGGCTTCTTTGAGCTCTGCGACCCACTGCGGGTCGGCGTCACCGATTTCGTTGTTCACAGGCAGATAACGTTCAGGAAACTCCCAGATCAGCACCTGAGGCGGGCTGTTCTTGAAAGCATCACTTTTCAGGTAGGTGAGCATCGGCAGAATCGGGCCGTGGCCGTCTTCGGCGTAATTGACCACGTCGCTGTTCAGCGCTTGTTTCAGCGCACCGACGAAGTTCCAGTTGGGGTTGGCGCTGTAGCTGGTGCCGATCAGGGCCACCGGCACTTCAGTGTTGGCGAACAGGGCGTCATCACCGGCAGGCTGGTCTTGCGCCGCAACGGTATTGCGCTTCTGCAACGGCTCGGGCTTCGGCATCAGGTTTTCGAACAGCGGGTCCAGCGGCAGGAACAACCGCAGGTCGCCCTTGTGCGTCACCTTTTCCGCAGGTTCCGTGACGAAGTGTTGCGGCTCGCCGCTCAGCGGGTATTTGTCGGTAATGGATTTCGCCAGGGTTTCGGCGGCGATTTGCGCGCCTTCCGGGGTCCAGTGGGTGTCGGTGCGCAGGAAGACTTGCTGACCGTCCAGTTTGCCCCTCAGCAGCGGGCCGAACAGGTCGGGAGCGAGGACCTTGTTGGCCGCCACACGAGCGTGGAAATCTTCATAGAGGTTGGCGTGGATGCTCGAAGGTTTCACTTCACCCAGGTGTTCCGGGTACAGGCGAGTCTTGGCCGGCACGATCGCCATGACCAGTTTCACGCCTTTGGCTTTCAGTTCCTGGCGCACGCCTTCGACCAGCGCGTAGTTGCCTTGCAGGTTCAGCTCTTCGTTGACGATCGGGTTGAATTCCTCATCGCTGTACAACCACTGATCGCGACCGAGCACGACGCCCGGACGACCTTCGTTGAACAGTTTGAAATCCAGCGCAGCCCAAAGGTTGGTGCCCAGACGCTTGATCGGGAACTCCTCGTCGTAATGCGTTTCCACAGCTTTGCTCCAGCGGCCGTTAAGCACCGTCGTTTCGGCACTGGTGTTAAAGCCGAAGAAACTGCGCGTGGACCACACGCCCAGCACCAGCAGTGTCAGCAGGAACAAGGCGATGTAGAGGATGCGTAATGAGCGGGTCATAGTCAGATCCCTCAGAACTGGAAGTAAAGGAACGGCGAGAAGCTTTGCGCCGAGAGTTTGAAAATCGAGGCGATGAACAACACCAGTACCAGCGTACGCATCACGTAACGAGACCAGTCAGCGGTCCAGTAGGCCGGTTGCACGGTCGCTTCAACGCCAACGGTGTAGCCAGGTTCGTGGATGCTGCCCGGGTTGTCGCCCGGTACGGCTTTGATCATTCCAGGCGTCGCGGTGGCCGGGCCATCGGCCTCGACGTTCACCACAGGCTTGGTCTTTTCAGGCGGCAGATTGGTGTAGAAGTCACGGATGCCGAAGAACGCCAGGGTCATGTAAGCCACCACCAGGGTCGCCACTTGCAGACCGGTGAGGCTGGCCGCGTTGAGTTCCGACAGTGACCATTCGCCGAAGCTGAACATCGCACCGTACATACGACCGGCGACGTGCAGGTTTTCCGAGCGGAAGATCACCCAGCCCATGACCACGAGCAGGAAGGTCAGCGCCCAGCGGATCGGGTTGATGCTGCGCGGGGACGTGTTCAGGCCGAGGGCTTTTTCGATTGCCAGCCACATGCCGTGCCAGGCGCCCCAGATGATGTACGTGATGTTCGCGCCGTGCCACAGACCACCCAGCAACATGGTCAGGAACAAGTTGCGATAGGTCATCAGCGTACCTTTGCGGTTACCGCCCAGTGTGATGTACAGGTAGTCACGCAACCAGGTGGACAGGCTGATGTGCCAGCGACGCCAGAACTCGGTGATCGACTGGCTGATGTACGGCTGCTTGAAGTTTTCCATGAAGCGGAAACCCATCATCAAGCCCAGACCGATCGCCATGTCGCTGTAACCGGAGAAGTCGAAATACAACTGCGCGGTGTAGGCCAGAGCGCCGAGCCAGGCATCGCCCGTGGTCGGGTTCTGCAAGGCAAAACAATGGTCGGCCACCACCGCGAGGGTGTCGGCGATGAAGACCTTCTTGATGAAACCCTGCATGAACCGCGTGGCACCCTCGGAGAACTTGTCGAGGGTGTGAGTGCGGTTGTTGAACTGGTCGGCGAGATCGCGGAAACGCAACACGGGACCCGCGATCAGGTGCGGGAAGATCGCTACAAACGCTGCGAAGTCGATCAGGTTGCGGGTCGCCGGCGTGTCACCACGGTAGACGTCGATGATGTAGCTGATGGACTCGAAGATGTAGAACGAGATCCCGATCGGCAACAGCACGTGGGTCAGGATGAACGGCGACAGACCGACCGAGGTCATCATCGCGTTGATGCTGTCGACGCCGAAGTTGGCGTACTTGAAGTAGCCGAGAATGCACAGGTCGACGCCCACGCCCAGGAGCAACCAGCGCTGTGCCGGTTTGGTCCGAACGCCTGCGGCACCGACTTTGAGGCCGATCCAGTAGTTCCACAACGTGACGGCTGCGAACAGCGCAAGGAAGTCCACACGCCACCAGGCATAGAACACGTAGCTGGCGAGCAGCAGCAGCAGGTTGCGATAGCGTATTCCGCTTAAGTAGTACATGCCGAGAAAGATCGGCAAGAACAAAAACAGGAACACGTTGGATGAAAATACCATCCCGGTCTCTCCATGTTTAACCAACAGTCAAGGGCCAACGGCCCCCCCAAACCCCCCACCGAAATCCGGAGAGCTACGATCGTTCCCACGCTCTGCGTGGGAATGCCTCACTGGACGCTCTGCGTCCGCTTCGGCATGTGACGCGGAGCGTCACGGGCTGCATTCCCACGCAGAGCGTGGGAACGATCACCGACGACTCAACTACCTTTTTTGCCTTTTTCACTCGCCGGGTCGTAGACCTTGGTCAAATCCCCACCGAGGCGGAAGGTCTTGAACGGCTGCATTTCGCGCTTTTTCTCAAGCACATCCGGCGAGCAGGTGTAGAGCGTGCAGAACGGTTCGAGCCAGGAAAATTTCGAGTCGACTTTGAGGTCGGTCATGTCCTGCTCTTTACCGTTCTTCTTCTCGAATTCTTCCGGGTCTTCGACACCCGCGAGCACTCGATCACCCAGGCGCTTCAATGCGCCGTTGTTTTCCTGACGCAAGTCCACACCGTTGACCAACGCAAAACTGGCGATCATCGACAGCGGTGGCAGGGCGTAGTTGTGATAGGAGAGGGCGCGTTGCTGGCGCTTGAGTTCGTTGGGCAGGAAACCCTGGGCGTCGATTTGATTGACGCCGACTTTGTATTCCTTCACCGACCAGTCGAACAGGTCGCGACGGTTGGTGGCGATGGACGTTGCCATCACCGACCAGGCGGACCAGTACGAGTGGTTGTTGGTTTTTTCCAGCGGCAGGTTGTCCCAGTCGCTGACGACTTGATCAGCCATTTTGCTGAACCAGGCCTCAATCAGTTGCGCCTCTTGCTGATGGTTCGCCAACGGATGCGAGTCGGAGAATTTCAGGCGGATATAGGACGAGGCCATGCTGCCCAACGCCCATTTGCGCATGGACTTGCCGGTGTGGTTGAAGTCCTTGGACATCAACGCATCTGCCTTGGCCCAGGCGGTCAACCAACTCAGGGTGCATTCCAGTTGTTCCGGACGACCGTCACGCATGTACTGCATTACGCGCTTGCTGGTGCCGCGCTCAATCTTGGTGATGTCGGCCGTGGTGTCGCGGAAGGCTTTTTCCGATGCCTCGTTCAGGGTCGAACGGGCCTTGTCGGAGCCTTCGTACTTGCTGCGAAATTGCAGCGAGCCGGTGTACGGCGTCGGCATCGCATCACAGCTTTCGCGCTTGTCGCCGGTTTTGACTTTTTCAATCGGCGCGAAGTATCCCTGTGGCGGACGCAGGGGCGCAGCGGCCTGAGTCGCACCGGCAAACATGGCCAGGCTCAACAGGGACGGTGCGATTAATCTTTTCAAAGTTCGGGTTTGCATAGTTGCCTCATTGCCCGGCCTGAGCGGTACGCTGCCCAGCGCCTGGGAACACGTTGCGTTTGCAGATTTTCGCTTCGACTTTTTGTGGCGCGGCACCTGCTTCAGGGCCCTGGATTTCGACGGCCAGCAGATTCTGCGAGGCCCAGTCTTCGTCCGTGCGCAACTCAAAGGCGAAACGCCCGTCGGTATCGGAGGTTTCCGGTTTTTCGATTTTGATGTCCTCGTGGCGACCGTTCATGTACCAGAGGGTGGCTTGCAGATTTTTCACCGACGGATCGGCGAAGCGAATGTCGACCTGGTGGCTGCTGTTTTGCAGATTCAGGTTCTTGCTGTTGACCATCAATTCGTTCTTGCCCGGTTTCAACGTGGTGCTGCCGGTCAACTGTGCGTCCTTTCCTTCGCAACCGTTGTCCAGCAGCGCCATCATCTGGCGGTAGATGGTTTCCTGGTCGAGGCGATAGAGCGGCGAGAATTCCCAGATCAGAATCTTCGGTGGCTTGGTCTGGAACTCTTCGCTGCCCAGGTACTGCAGCATCGAACCTTCCAGGCCACCGCCGGGGAACGCCACGTTGAGGATGTCGGCGCCGATGGCCTCTTCGAGGAAACCGGAGAAGTTGTAGTTCTTGCCACTGTGGCTGGTGCCGACCAGGGTGACCTCCGGATTGCCGGAATCACTGAACAGATCGCCATCAGCTGCCTCGCCTTTCGGCTCGGTGGTGAACTGATCCATGTACTGGGTCGCGTAGCTGGTGCCACAGAGTTGACCGGCCATGTTGTGTAACGTTCCGGTCTTGCCCATGCGACCCGACTTATGGCTCTCGAATTCGCGTTTCGGCACGTCGGCAAAGGCCGGCATTTTCTTGATTTGCTCACCGACGATTTTCGCCGTGCGCTGGGCGCCATACGGCGTCCAGTGTTGGTCGCCGCGGAAGTAGAAGTCGTGGGCCTGCAGGGTCTCAGGCAGCGATTCGTTGGTCAGCGGCGAGAGGTCCGGCACGGTGTAGCCCATGGCGGCGAAACGCCCGAGCATGGTCTTGTAGTTCTTCAAGGCCTTGTCGAAATCGAACTTGGCTTTGTCTTCCGGGTTGAGCTTGTTACGGTTCACAAGACCACGGGTCGGCTGGTAAACAACGACCAGTTCCACGCCTTTGCTCTTGAACGCGTCGTGCAGTTCTTTCATGCGTTTGTAGCCAGCGGGCGTGGTGTCGAACTCGGTGCGCAAGTCTTCTTGCGTACGGAATAGCCAATCGCCCTGAGCCTGCACCAGCGTGGTGAAGTTCTGCTGGTAACGCGTGATGTAGTTTTTCGCGTCGTGCGCTGCCGGGCACAGGTTGCAGCACGGTTCAGCGTCGAAGCTGGGTGGCTTTATGTTGCCGGCAGCTTCATCGGCACGAGCGCCAGCGCTGGCCGCGAGAATGCCGGCGGTCAGGGCCGACAGGCTGAGTAATTTGATCAAGTGTGAGTGCATAAAATTATCCTCAGTCCCGCATTTCGGTCTGGCGTTCGACAGGGTCGATCAGCACGGCTTTCTGCTGGCGCACCAGCAGGTCGAGAATTTCATCCTGGCGCTCGCCAAGAATCCCGTTGAAGCTGATGCCGCTGGATTTAGTCGGTGCAAGCATGGACACGCGATACAACTCGACGCTCAGCGGCGAGTCGATGGACAGTGGTCCGCTGCCGTTGCCGGCCAGTTCGCCACCGACGATGATCAGCGACACCTGGGCGTCGAACGGGTCGAGCTTGATGTCCCGGTCGGTGTCGCTCAGGTCCTTGATGTGGCCGTAGACGCCGGTCAGGCCGTTGGCCATGGACAGGTTTTCGTAGAGGCGAATGTTCACGCTGTTACGAATCCGGATGCCGTGGCGTTTGTTGCTGATCACCTTGTTGCCCCACAGCAGGTTGTCGCCACTCTCGTAGAGGGTGATGCCGTCGGTGTGGTTCTTGTAGATCTCGTTGTAAGCAATCAGGTTGTTCACGCTGTTACGGTCGATCACCAGGCCCGACAACTTGTTGTCGTAGCTGCGGTTGTTGAAAATGAAGCTGTCGTTGACCTCACGGGAAATAATGATCCCGTGCTTCTTCTTGGTTCCAAACACCGTGTTGTCGGCAATGATCAGACCGTGGGAACGGTCATGCGGGTCAATGCCGTAGACGATGTTGTCTTTGTAGGTGCTGCCCTTGACCACAAAGTCGCGGGCTTCGTAGCAGTAGAAGCCGTACCACATGTCCGAGAACTCGGAGTCGACGATCCAGCCGGTCGGTTCAGGGCGCTTGAGCACCTTGGCCATGTTCGGCGTGTACTGGGAAATACTCACGCCATAAGACTTACTGTTGGCGTAGCCGAAACTGGCGATTTTGCTGTTGGCGATGTAAGTCTCGGTGCCACCCCAGGACAACATGAACGGACGGAACTCCTTGGGCGACTTGTAGGCCGCCGGGCCGTTTGCCTTCTCACTCCAACCGGTGATTTTGGTATCACGCACGAACAGCTGACCGTCGTTGACCAGGAACGAACCGGCCTCTTGAGACAGGCGCAGTTCCTGGGTCTGCTTGTCGATTTCCAGAATGCCCTTGTTACCCACCACGATCGGCAACTTCGCCAGGAACACGCCCGGCGAGGTTTCGCTGAAGTACTGCTTGGGTACTTTCTTGGCCAGATCCTTGAGGTTCATGTAGCCGTCGTCGACGAAGATCGCCTGCGGGATGCCGTGCTGACGCACCACCCACTCGGCCATCTTGTTGTCGCCGCCGATGAAGTCCTTCAGGGCGTTTTCCTGCATCATCCGGCGCACGCTGATTTTGCCGGGCTTGGTGCGCACGATTTTCGCGGCGATGGCTTCGGCGGTGTAGCCGGAGGTGTCCGGCAGTTTCGGTTTGGCCAGCTCCAGCGGCGCAGTCGGTGCGCTGCTGACGGTGTAGGTCCTGGCCTGTTGCAACCCCTTGGCAATGGTCGCCGGTTGGCCTTTTTGAGCGGGCGCGGCCGGCTCCACCGTAGCGAAGGCTGCCGTGCTGGCCAGCAGCATCGCGCCGGCCAGCAAGGTTATCGAGCCTCTCTTCGGACTGTTCATGTCAGGAACTCCCTTAGCGGTTCGCATCAGAAGCGCCAGATCACGTCGACAAACGCGCGGTGCATGTACGAGTCGACGCCTTTGCCATACGCATCGCCGGGCTTGAACACACCGCCACGCACACGCACCAGGGCCGAAGGCTCATCGATCGATTGGCTCAAGGCTGCGGGCAGCAGGCCTTGCTTGAAGTACTTGGTGACGACCACGTCCATTTCCTGACCGAGGTCTTTGCTGCCATCTTCCAACGGCAGGGACGTGCTGGAGAGCACCGCGCCGGTCACGTCATCGGTGTCATTCTGGACGGCATTGATGCCGTTGCTGCCGACCGGCTTGTTGCCGTCGACGCGCCAGAATTTGTGGTAGATCACACTGGCGTCGTATTCGTCGTTGAGCATCCACGAACCGAACAAGGTGGCGGACTGCATGTTGTTCGTTTCACCACGGAACGCTTCGCCGAAACGGTGAACCCGCGAGCGAGTACCGGTGTAGTTCGAACGGTTGCTTTGCAGGCCGTTCTGTTCGTAATCAGCGCTGGCACGGGCATAAGCTGCACCGACTTGCCACTGCGGATCGAGGCGCAGACGCACACCCAAGTCGGTGGCCCAGCCATCAACATTGCCATTGGTTTTGGCTTGTGCCGGCGCGTTGCCCTCGGCAGTCAGCGGGTTGACCGTGTCGCGGTCGCCGCTCATGCCGGTGATGCTGCCCCAGTAATTGACGGTGTTGGTGTTGCGCCAGTTGTAGGCATCGCTGTCGGCGGTGAGGCCGAGCCAGCTGATATCGCCATTCTCTTTCTTGTCCAGAGAATCGGCGGGAACACCTGGCTGCGCGGTATCGAGCTTGCCGTCATCGTGGGTGTGGTGACCACGAATGCCGACCCAGTTGCCCGGGTTCCACTGGTACGCCGCGTCGGCGTAAGCGTGCAGGCGATCCTTGTCTTTGGGCGCGAGTTCGGTGAGGTCGGTGCGGTACTCGCTGAAGCGCTCGGCAACACCTGCGTTGGCGCGCAACAGGGTGGTGTCGAAGGTCCAGTTCAAGGCTTCGATGTTGGTGTCGCGCCATTGGCCGTCGTCATTGCGCAGGCGCTGGCGACCGAGTTTGAGTATCTCGCCGGGGTAGGGCGTAAGGCCGCTGTAACCGACCCAGAACTCGCGCATCGCCAGGTAATTTTTCTTGGTCTTGCGATCACCATTGTCGGTGGCCTGGGTGCCGTCGCTGTCGGACTGCTGCAGGGTGTCGGTCTCGATGATGTCGGTGGACGTCACCGCCTGGCCCATGGCATAGGCGCTCCACGCGCCGCTCTCGCCATAGACCCACGGACGCAAGTCGAGGCCGACGCCATTGACGTCACCGCCCTCGGCTGTGCCAAGGTCGGCGTCGTCTTCGGACTGGGCGGTGACTTTCACGTCAAGGCCGTAGTTCTTGCTTTCAGTCAGCGCCGCCAGGGTCGGGCACGACCACAAGAGGGCGAATGACAGGCCAATACCGGCCTTAACGAATGGATTCAACTTCATAGGGATTCCTCGCCGTCTTCTTCTTCCAGGGCATGCAGTTCCAGCGTGTTCTGGCTCAAGGCACCGCGAACGGCCTGTTCTTGTTTCAACAGGCGTTGGGCCTCGGCGAGCTGGGCAGGCGGCAGTTGGGCTTCGAGCGTTTGCGCAAGCTCAGTGGCTTGCGGGGTGTTTTGAGCCTTGGCCAATTGGCTGAAGACGTAAGCGTTGAGCGGGTCGGGCTTGGTGCCCTTGCCTTGGGAGAACAGTTGGGCAATGGCGAAGTCGGCGCTGTTCTGACCGTTACGCGCAGCCTTCAGCAGGTGATTCAGCGCCTTCTGCGAATAGACCTTGCCCAGGTAACCACGGCGGTAGATCTGGCCGAGGTAGTAATCGGCGGCCACTTCCTTGTCGACAGCTTTCTGGAAATGCTCTTCGGCGACTTTGGCGTCGGCCGGCACCCATTTACCTTCGTAGTAGAGCTTGCCCAGCAACAGTTCGGCACGCGGCTGGTCAGCGGCGCGGCCGTTTTCCAGGTACTTCATCATCGTGTCGACGTCGCCGAGTTCAGGGAAGTCGTAGAGCAATTGCGCCAGGCTGACCCAGGAAGCGGGGTAGGCGGGAGCGATGCCTTCGAGCAGCGACTGAGCCGTTTTCTCGTCGGTCTTGCCCAGACTCGCATCGCCCAATACGCGGGCTACGCTGTCAACTCGTTGAGCAGAAACTGTGCCGAGGCTTTGAGCGGCCTGCATCTGCTTGATCAGCTCGGCCTGTTGTTCAGGCTGGGCTTTTTTCTGGTAGACCGTGGCCAGTTCGACATAGCAGATGTCGGTGGTGTTCAACGCGGCTTTGCAGATCGTTTCCACTTCGTCCAGATGCTGGTCGTAAGTGCCCTGAGTGCGATAGAGCAGCACTTGGGCGAGGCCCGCTTCCGGTTTGCCTTCGGCGCGCCATTGGCTGATCTGCTGTTGCGCGTTGACGTTCGGGAAACTGTGCGGGTATTGCAGGTACAGCATCGCCAGTGGGATCAGGGTGTTGCCTTCGCCATTGGCCGAGGCTTTTTTCAACAGGCCTTCGGCTTCGTGCTGTTCGGCTTCGGTGGAGCCGGGTTTGGCCACCAACAGACGACCCAGGCGAGCCTGAGCCCGTGGCGAGACGCCGGCTGCAGCGCGGTAAGTCGCTTCGGCACGCTTGATCTGTGCCGGGTCACGGCTGTCGACCTGGATATCGGCAAGGCCAACCTGTGCTTCGCTGTAGCCCAGGTCTGCCAATTGCTGGTAATTCTGCGCCGCCAGCGTGGTATCACCGCGCTTGAGGGCTTCGTTGGCCAGACGCTGGTCGGGCAGGCCGGCGCATCCGGCCAGGGCGATTGCCATGGCCAGAGTCAGCGGGACTGGCAGGATTCTGAGTGGGCTAGTCACGGGCATGTCCTCTGTTATTAACGACCGGCGGCCATGGCTTTATCGATCAGCCAGTTCAGGTTCGGACCACGAGTGGCATTCACTTCAACCGGGCGACCGGCGAAAGCGCTGTCCAGCGGCTCGTCAGGCTTGATCAGCACACGGATGTCGGACGACAGGTCGGCGCTTTTCAGGCTGGTGCTGCTGACGATCGTGCCGCTGCGGGTTTTGTCTTCGCCGGCGATCTGGAAGCTGACAGTGCTGCCTGGAAGCACATCGCCGAACTGGCGATAGGAGAAGCGCGCTTCAACATTGGCTTCGCTGTTACGCGGCACCAGTTGGAAGATCACGTCGCCCTTGGTGGCGTATTGACCGTTGGCGACCATTTGCTGGGCCACGGTGCAATCGCACGGCGACGTCAGGGTGCCGGTCATTTGCTTGCCGAACAGTTCTTCAACCTTGGCCGGTTGCAGTTGGCCTTCGTCCAGATGGCCCTTGAGTACGTCGAGCATGCTGGTGCTGAACGTCGCCAGCGGGGCGCCTTTTGCCGCAACGCCGTCGGCTTTCACCAGGCTCTGCACAGTGCCGTCGCGCGGCATGGTGATGTTCATGCCCGCCACGCTGACCAGACCGGCCTGGGCGTGGCTGACGAAGTACATGCCGTACACCGACTTGAAAATGAAGCCGAATGCCGTCAGACCGACGAGGAAAATCGCGAAGCTGAAGGTCACTGCACGCAGACGACCGAACGCGGTCATGCCGTGGCCGCCGTCCTTGACCTTGCGCGCCTTGGTGAAGTTGTCGCGCTGCAGGGTTGCCAGCACTTCACCCATGCTGACGATGTCGCCGGCCAGGTGCGAGGTGATCAGGTGGCGCAGGGTTGAAATGTCCTGAGGTTCGAGGTTCTGGAACTCACAACCGGTACGGCCGGTTTCGCGCTCGTGGGAGCGGACCAGTAGCTCGACGTCCATGGCCAGGCCGAGGTTATCGATGACGAACTGCAGGCGGGCCTTGTACTTGTCGCCGATCTTCAGTGGCAGCTGACCGGCGTTGAAGGCCAGGCCACCAGCGGAGAGGTCGAGGACCCGAGCTTCTACCGGGGTCCGGTCAGGACCAAAGAAGCGCAGCTTGGCCGGGATTTTCACTCGGGCGTGCTGGCGCTGGGCTTCTGATTCATGCACTACGTTGGCGTTGACGGCGGTATTCATATGGACGATTTCCTAGTTAATTCAGGCGAGTTCGGTCAGACCATCATCAGCAGCACAGCAACAAAAATGCTGCCGGCGGAGAAGGTCATGGTCCGAGACGACCAAGTGTTGAACCAACGTTGAAAGCTGGCGAGATCACGGGTCAATTTGGTGTCCTGGCGAGTCCAGGATTGTTGGTCGAGGCGGAAGAACACGTAGATCTTCACCAGCGCGCCGACGATCTGGTTGTAATAGAGAATCGCCGGGTAGGCCGGGCCGATCTTGTGACCGGAGCAGGACAGCAGCACGGTCAGGATCAGACGGGTAATGCCGATCCACAGCAGATAAACCAGGATGAACGCGGCGCCGTACTTGAGGGTGGCGAGGATCGCGACCGTCAGGCCCAACAGCGATGTCCACATCGATACACGCTGGTCGAACAGCACCACTGAAGTGAACAGGCCGAGGCGTTTCATCCCCAGGCCCAGGGCTCGGGAGTTCTGGCGCAGGTTGTTGCCGTACCAGCGAAACATCAGTTTGCGACTGGCCTTGATGAAGCTTTTTTCCGGCGGGTGTTCCACGGTGTGAATCGCAGCGTCCGGCACGTAGAACGTGTCGTAGCCCAGGCGCATCAAGCTGAACCAGCTCGACTTGTCATCACCGGTGAGGAACTTGAAGCGGCCCAGACGCCAGTGTTGCAGCGAGTCGCTTTCCACGTCGGCGATGAAGTCCGGGTCTGTCACCACGGTGGCGCGGAATACCGACATCCGCCCGGTCATGGTCAGCACGCGCTTGGACAGGGCCATCGAGCACATGTTGATGTGGCGCTGGGCGAATCGCAGTTTGTGCCACTCGCTCATGATGTAGCCGCCGCGCACTTCGCAGAACTCGTTGGTGGTCAGGCCGCCGACATTGCCGAACAGCTGGAACCACGGCACGGTCTTGAGCACGACGCCTTCGGCGAGCACGGTGTCGCCATCGATCACTGCAACCACTGCGCGGTCGTCCGGCAGGTGGCGGGAGATGGCGCGGAAACCGTAGGCCAGGCCATCGCGCTTGCCGGTGCCGGGAATGCGCACGAAGTCGAGCTTGACACGAGCCGGTGGGTTCATCCGGGTCCAAAGGCTTTTCACCAGCTTCTCATCGGACATTTCCACGATGGAGCAGACCATGGTGGTCGGCAGGCCGCAGTCGATCGCTTCGCGAATCACCGAGGCGTAGACCTGTGCGGTGGTCAGCGCGTCGATTCGAAAACTGGTGACCATCAGGAACACATGGGACGGGTCTGCCGCTTTACCCAGCTTGCGCACTTTGCGCCGCAGGTGCGGGTAGACCACGTACAGAAACAGCATGCCGCGCAGAAAGTGCGTGGCACCCATCGAGTAGCGCCAGATACCGACGATACCGATCAGGAAGATGAAGTCCTTCGACTCGGCGTCGAACGTGGACGCAGGCAACGCCATGGCGATGCCCATCAATAAACTTAGGTAAAACAGCCAACCGGCGACCTGAAGTAGGCCGTGCTTTAGCCTGTGCATAATCTGCATCCGTCTCTATCTCGGGCGAGCCTGTGGGGTGGCCCGATGGGGTTAAGGCAGGCTTACGAAAACTGGCGACACCCGGTCTGGATGACGCCAGAAATCCTGTAGGAGCTGGCGAAGCCTGCGATCTTTTGATCTTTCGCTTGAAACTCAAGTGGACCTGGAAAGATCGCAGCCTCGTTTCACTCGACAGCTCCTACGACCGCATTACCAGCAGATGCCTTCGGTGCGACCGCTAACGCTGGTGGCTTGGGACATGAAACCGACCAGGTCGATTACTTGTTTGCCGTCTGGAGCTTGCTGCGCCAGCGCGCGGAACTTCTCGTCACGGTTGCCGAGGATGATCACGTCGGAGTTGTTGATCACGTCGTCAAAATCGGCGTTGAGCAAGGACGAGACGTGAGGGATCTTCGACTCGATGTAATCCTTGTTCGCGCCGTGAACGCGGGCGTATTCGACGTTGGTGTCGTAGATACTCAGGTCGTAGCCCTTGCCGATCAGCATTTCCGCCAGATCAACCAGCGGGCTTTCGCGCAGGTCGTCAGTACCGGCCTTGAAGCTCAGACCCAGCAGGGCGACTTTGCGTTTTCCGTGGCTGGTGACGATGTCGAAGGCGTTCTGCACCTGGGACTCGTTACTGCGCATCAGCGAGTTGAGCAGCGGTGCTTCCACGTCCAGGGAACCGGCGCGGTAGGTCAGGGCGCGAACGTCTTTCGGCAGGCAGGAGCCGCCGAACGCGAAACCAGGACGCATGTAGTACTGGGACAGGTTCAACGTCTTGTCCTGGCAGACCACTTCCATCACTTCACGACCATCGACGCCGACAGCCTTGGCGATGTTGCCGATTTCGTTGGCGAAGGTCACCTTGGTGGCGTGCCACACGTTGCAGGTGTACTTGATCATCTCGGCCACTGCGATGTCCTTGCGGATGATCGGAGCATCGAGCTCTTCGTACAGCGATTGCAGAACGTCGCCCGAAGCTTTGTCGAACTCGCCGATGACGGTCATTGGCGGCAGGTCGTAATCGGCGATCGCGGTGCTTTCACGCAGGAACTCTGGGTTCACTGCTACGCCGAAATCGACGCCGGCTTTTTTACCGGAGCAGTCTTCGAGGATCGGGATGACAACGTTTGCGACAGTGCCTGGCAGTACGGTGCTGCGAACCACGATGGTGTGGCGGGTAGTCTTGTCACGCAGGACAAAACCAATCTCGCGGCACACGGCTTCGATGTAGTTCAGTTCCAGGTCGCCGTTCTTCTTGCTCGGCGTGCCAACGCAGATCATCGACAGATCGGTGGCGCGAATCGCCTCGGCGAAGTCGGTCGTACCGCGCAGGCGGCCCGTCTCGATACCCTTCTGCAGAAGTTCGCCCAGACCCGGTTCAACAATCGGCGATTTGCCGGCGTTGATCATATCGATCTTGTCTTTGGCGACATCGACGCCAACGACCTCATGGCCCCGTGCAGACAGGCAACCGGCACATACTGCACCGACGTAACCCAAACCAAATATGCTGATGCGCATCGCATTTACCTCTGTGTTTATCAAGCCATAACATGGCCGGAGTTAATGGTGTTCAGCGGTCATAGTGCACTCGGAAGTGCGCCTTAAAGGCGCAACAATGCCGCGTGCAGGCATATAAGTTCCGAGTGTCTAAACAAGTTCACTCAAAATGTGCGCAACTAGGCTTTATTGTTATGGCTTGCCCTGTTATGCAGCTGATCTTCTAATCAGAAGACATTCGTGCAAAGGTCTTGCGCGCTCAATGCCAGGCCAGAAGCCCGTAAATCAAGCGGTTCAGTGCTCAGGTGAGCACATTTATAGGGGCGCAGCCTTGGCCTTGCAGGGGACAGTTATGATGCTTATCTCCCATCCCTCATGTGTTGCCCCAATCAGGGGTGCGTAAGCAGAAGTTAGTGTGACAACTTTGCTACGTGAATTTTTTCTCTGCGTAAGTTATCTCGTACAAGCGCCGAAAGAATGGTTACCGATGGTATGAGCGACCCATGTGGACATAGTTCCAGTCCGCCCATCGCGAATTCTGAAATTTCTTGAAATATCGGAAAAGATGGCACTGCTCTCATATTGATAGCAACGCCTGTTTTACCCTTGATACATAGGGTTATTGTCGGATTAGATAGTTATGTGCCACTACCGATAAAAAAATTCAGTGCCACTACTGAAAAAAAATATCAAAGTCGAGTGAAACTAAAGTTAGAAAAACAGGTGATTGTTTTTTGGCGCCAATGAAGTGGCAAATGAGGCGGGGGATTGTTGTACGATCGGACGTCGGCGCACGACCCGTTAATGAGGCGCGCACCGATCGGGTGCTTACTCTGGCGCGTGATCGCGCAGGAACACAAACTTGTCCGGTTTAGACTGCTCGGCGCTGTAGCGATAGCCTTGGACATCGAACTGCTTGAGGGCTGCCGGGTCGTTGATGCGTTCTTCTATAACGAAGCGACTCATCATGCCGCGGGCCTTTTTCGCGTAGAAACTGATGATTTTGTATTGGCCGTTCTTCAGGTCCTTGAATTCGGTATTGATGATGCGCGCGTTAAGGGCGTTGCGTTTGACCGCCGAGAAGTACTCGTTGGAGGCCAGGTTCAGCAGCACGTCATCGCCTTGATCGGCCAGGGCTTCGTTTAGCCATTCGCTGATCTGTGTGCCCCAAAAGGCATACAAGTCCTTGCCACGGGCATTCGCCAGTTTGGTCCCCATCTCCAGTCGATACGGCTGCATCAGGTCTAGTGGGCGCAGCAGGCCGTACAGGCCGGACAACATGCGCAGGTGCTGCTGGGCGTAATCGAAATCGGCCTCGCTGAAGGTTTGAGCATTCAACCCTGTGTAGACGTCGCCCTTGAATGCGAGCAAGGCCTGTTTGGCGTTGGCGGGGGTGAACGCCGGCGTCCAGCTGCCGAAACGCGCGGCGTTGAGCCCGCCGATCTTGTCGGAGACGTGCATCAACTCGCTGATCTGCGCAGGGGTCAGCTCGCGCAGCTGCAGGATCAGCTCCTGGGAATGGTCGAGGTATTGCGGCTGGGTGAAGCGCTGGGTCGCCGGCGGTGTTTCGTAATCGAGGGTCTTGGCGGGGGAAATCACCATCAGCATGAAGTCGTCTCCTTTAATCGTGGGGGCGATTCTAGGGGGTTGTTTGTGTTGACTCCAGCTATGGGTGTCATAGGTGATCGGTGGTCTCATGGAACAAGATCGCAGCCTCGCTTTGCTCGACAACTCCTACGGTGCGCGTACATCTGTAGGAGCTGTCGAGCGAAGCGAGGCTGCGATCTTTTGATCTACCCGCGATATAGTGCCGCGCGGGTTTTGTTATGGAGACATCCCATTGCGTATTGTTTTTCTAATCACGGCCTGGCTCTTGAGCTTCGGTGCCCTGGCCGGTCCGGGTGATGTGGCAACGCTTGACCGTAGCACCTGGCCCGAACAACTCAGCAGCCCGACCCTGTTTGACGTTGCGTCACGGGCCGAGATCCTTATGTTCGCTCGCGTTTTGCTGGCCAGCGAATCCTTGGATGAAGTGAGCCTGGCCCAGCGCCTGGGGTTGCGCACGGTCAATCTGGAATCGATCAATAACCTGCGCCAGCGCCTGTGGCAGCGCCTGTTGGCCAACTACAACTTCGCCCAGCAGAGCTGCGATCAGGATGCCTCCTTCTGTTTCCTGGTCGAAGACATGGACACCCTGCGCCAGCAGGCCGCCAAGTTTCAGATCAGCGATGAGAGCTACTACATAAAGTGGGCCGAGCCGAGCCGACGGTTCCATGCCCAGTACCTGGACGAGCAATTGCGCAAAGCGGCGCTTTTTCCGCAAAACAGCAGTGAAGTTGATCGTTTTGGCGACTATGAGCGCAATGGCGATGCGATGCATGACCGGCTGTTTTTGCTGACCTTCGACAGCGCCGCCAATGCCACGCCGGACAACACGGCCTGGGCCACGGAATACCTGCGCAAGTCGAACATGAGCGGCACGTTCTTCGTCCTCGGCAAGGACATCCAGGCCCGTCTGGCCGATCGCTCGGTGGCCGGTCTGCAAGCGACTTACTCAAAGCAGTGCATCGGTGTGCAAGGCTGGGAGTTCCGCTCCCACAGCCACTGGCAGGACTGGCAAGATTCGGTGCGCCGCAGTGTCGAGCTGGTTAAAAGCAAACTGCCTGAAAACTACGTGCCCTTGTTTCGGCCGCCCGATGGTCAGCGTCGTTCTGATGCTGAAGGCTTCTTTAAGGCTCAGGGTTTACAGGTGGCATTGTGGGACATCGATGCCCAGGACGGTGCCGGCAAGCTAAAGGGCAATCAGAGTGCGCAACGGGTGTTGACCCTGATGCTGTTGTGGCGGCACGGGGTGATCAACTTCAACGTGAAGCAGGATGCAGTGAAAACGGCGATGCCTTGGCTCATTACACAAACGGCGCCAAGCGGGATCGGTTGGGAAGACTGTCAGAATGCGTTTCGCTGAGAACGACGAAAGCCCGTAAACATTGGGTCAAGGGCGATTTTGGAAGATAATTCGGTGCAGGCGGACTTCCGACTTTAACGGGGTGATGGCAATCCGCCTAGTGCTATTGGTCACTCTGAAAAATAAACTTCAAAAAAACGTCAAAGTACTTTTTTCTGTCATGGGTTTTGGAGTATTACGAAGACAGACCGCCGAAACCTGCAGACAGGTGGCGTCTTCCAAGACCCAGTTGTTTGCAGTTCATCACTTGAGTCCCCGCAGGTGATTCGGTGGCCACTTCGAGGCGCAGCACTGTCACGGTATTGCGTCGACTGGCTCCCACAAAGGTGACCGAGTATGGATGATCACGGACGTAGTTCTTCCTCCAACCAGCCAATCCTTTATGTACTCGATACCAACGTATTGATTCACGATCCAAACGCCCTGCTTAACTTCGAAGAACACCACGTCGCGATCCCCATGACCGTGCTTGAGGAGCTGGACAAGCTCAAGAGCGGGCAACACAGCGTGGCTGCAGAATGCCGTCAGGCCATACGCCTGATCGACAAGACCCTGGGCGACGCCAGCCCTCAAGATGTCGAGCTCGGGGTTCCGATCCAGCGTGGCAAAAGTGGGCCCAAGGGCTTGCTGTCAATTCTGATGAGCAAGCGTGCCGAACCGAACATCATTCTGCCCGAGCACCTGAACGACAACATCATCATCAACCAGTTGATCGACTTACACGCGCGCGAACCCAATCTGCCCGTGGTGCTGGTCACCAAAGACATCAACATGCGCCTCAAGGCGCGGGCTTGCGGGATTGCGGCCGAGGACTACAGCACCGACCAGCTGGTCGACGACGTGTCATTGCTGCCCAACGGTTATCACAACATGACCGGCTCCTTCTGGGACCGCGTGAGGAATGTCGAAACCCGCCAGGATCACGGCCGCACCTGGCACCAGGTGCAGTTGATCGATAACCTGCCGGCGGTGCACATCAACGAGTTCATCATCGATGAGCAGGGATTTGTCGGCTGGATCAAGGAAATCCAGAGCGACAAATTGCTGATTCTCGACCTGCATCAAGAACCCCTGTTGCATCAGGAAGCCTGGGGCCTGAAACCGCGTGACATCTATCAGAGCCTGGCGCTGTATGCCTTGCTTGATCCGGATATCCACCTGGTCAACCTGACTGGGGCAGCCGGCTCGGGTAAAACCATCCTGGCACTGGCGGCGGCAATCGAGCAGACCATGGTCAGCAAACGTTACCGGCGCATCATTGCCACCCGCAGTGTGCAGGGCCTGGATCAGGAGATCGGCTTCCTGCCCGGCACCGAAGCGGAAAAAATGGAGCCTTGGCTGGGCGCCATCACCGACAACCTCGAAGCCTTGCACATGGATGACGAAAACACCCATGGCAGCGTCGATTACATCCTCAGCAAAGTGCCGTTGCAGTTCAAATCCCTCAACTACATTCGAGGCCGCAGCTTCCAGCAGAGCCTGATCCTGATCGATGAATGCCAGAACCTCACGCCACACCAGATGAAAACCATCATCACCCGTGCTGGCGCCGGTTCCAAAGTGGTGTGCCTGGGCAACCTGGCACAGATCGACACGCCTTACCTGTCCGCGACCAGTTCCGGGCTGACGTACCTGACAGAGCGCTTCAAGGATTTCCCCAACGGTGTCCATATCACCCTGCAAGGGGTGCCACGTTCGATACTGGCCGAATACGCCGAAACGCATTTGTAACCTCCTCAACAGAGCCGGGCGGCCTGCGCAGGCCGCCCGGTTTTTTATGGCCGAAATTTGACCCACAGGTTTACAATCGGGGCTCCTGATCAGGAGTATCCCTGTGCTGACTCATCTCGATTCCCAAGGTCGCGCCAATATGGTCGACGTCACTGAAAAAGCCGTAACGTTCCGTGAAGCAACGGCCCAAGCGCTGGTGCGCATGCTGCCCGAAACCCTGCAGATGATCGTCAGCGGCGGTCACCCCAAGGGTGATGTGTTCGCCGTGGCGCGTATCGCCGGTATTCAGGCCGCGAAGAAAACCAGCGATCTGATCCCTTTGTGCCATCCACTGCTGCTCACCGGCGTCAAGGTCGAGCTCAGTGCCGAAGGCGACGACACCGTGCGCATCGTCGCGCGCTGCAAGTTGTCCGGGCAGACCGGCGTGGAGATGGAAGCCCTGACCGCCGCCAGCGTCGCGGCGCTGACTATCTATGACATGTGCAAGGCAGTGGATCGCGGCATGACCATCGAAAGCGTGCGGTTGCTGGAAAAACTCGGTGGCAAGAGCGGCCATTTCCAGGCGGATCAGCCATGAACATCACCGTGAAGTTTTTTGCCCGTTACCGTGAAGCGCTCGGCGTGGACTCGGTGAAGGTTGAAGGTGATTTCGCCACTGTCGACGATGTGCGTGCACTGCTGGCCCAGCGTGACGGTGCCGATGTGCTGAGCGAACAGAACCTGATGTGCGCCCGCAATGAAGACTTGTGCCAGCTCGCTGAGCCGGTGAGCGATGGCGATGAAGTGGCATTTTTTCCGACCGTGACCGGAGGCTGAGCCATGGCGATTCGCGTGCAGTCCACGGCGTTCGATCCGGGTGCTGAAGTCAATGCCATGCACGCCGCCAATGTGGGCGTCGGTGCGGTGGTGAGTTTTGTCGGCTATGTTCGCGACTTCAATGACGGGCTCGACGTCGCCGGGATGTTCCTGGAGCACTACCCGGGCATGACCGAAAAGGCCCTCGGCAAGATCGCCGCAGAGGCTGAGCAGCGCTGGCCACTGCTCAAACTTGAAGTGGTGCATCGCATCGGCGCGCTGGAACCGGGTGAACCGATCGTCTTCGTCGGCGCCGCCAGCGCCCACCGCCAGGCCGCGTTCGATGCCTGCGCCTTTGTCATGGATTACCTGAAAACCCGCGCACCGTTCTGGAAAAAAGAAAACACCCGTGATGGGGCACGTTGGGTTGAAGGGCGTGACAGTGATCATGCGGCGGCGGATCGCTGGAAGCAGTAAGTTTTTGGCGCCTGCGGATTCGCCTTCGCAACCCCGATCTTCTCCCGACCACCGGCCGGCACATCTTCATTTGCCCTAATTGACGGTCCGTACATAAAAGTCCAGTATGGAATTATCAGTACAAGGAAGGTCTTCCCCGTTTTTAGTTTTTTCTTCTGTCTTGCCAAACCAACAACAACCCGCGAGAGAACGAACATGAAGAAACTCCCCCTCATCACCGGTCTGGCTCTGAGCCTGTTGGCGTGCAGCTCCCTGTTCGCCGCCGATAAAACCCTGCGCATCGGCATTGAAGCAGCTTATCCACCGTTCGCGTCCAAAACCGATAAA
Organism: Pseudomonas sp. HLT2-19-2; assembly: GCF_054898005.1. Lineage (NCBI taxonomy): Bacteria > Pseudomonadati > Pseudomonadota > Gammaproteobacteria > Pseudomonadales > Pseudomonadaceae > Pseudomonas > Pseudomonas sp. HLT2-19-2. The sequence continues at coordinate 1,329,879 of NZ_CM142712.1, forward strand.
GGCGAGATTGTTGGATTCGACTACGACATCGGCAATGCCCTGTGCGCGCAGATGAAGGTCAAGTGTGTATGGGTCGAAGGCGAATTCGACGGTCTGATTCCTTCCCTTAAAGTGAAGAAAATTGACATGGCGCTGTCGTCCATGACCATCAACGAAGATCGGAAGAAGTCGGTGGATTTCTCCCACAAGTACTACTTCACCTCATCACGTCTGGTGATGAAGGACGGCGCGGTCGTGGATGACCAGTACGCCAACCTCAAGGGCAAGACTGTCGGCGTGCAGCGCGCAACCACCACCGACCGTTACGCCACCGAGGTTTTTGAACCGAAAGGTATCAACGTCAAGCGTTACGGCAACAACGAAGAGATCTACATGGATCTGGCGGCCGGTCGCCTCGATGCCATTTTTGCCGACACCATTCCATTGAATGACTTCCTGACGATGCCCCGTGGCAAAGGCTATGCGTTTGTCGGGCCGGAGCTCAAGGATCCGAAATACGTGGGCGAGGGCGCCGGGATTGCGGTGCGCAAGGGCAACACTGAGTTGGTCAGCGAACTGAACACTGCCATCGACGGCATTCGCACCAGTGGCGAATACCAGAAGATTTCAGAGAAATACTTCAAGTCTGATATCTACGGCGACTGATCAATCGCTTGCTGGGGTTTTCTCACGAAAGCCCCCGTGTGGTTCCGATTATTGAAAAATGCTTCAAAGTTAATCCCTTCTTAACCGGCTCGTCGTCTATTCCCCTACCCAGCTGTGCGCGCCGGACTCTCAAAGGTCAGGGCCAGCGTGTAGACTTCGGGCAATCGATATTCAGAAGGGAAACGCAATGAGCGAGGAAACAATGCGGTTGGGCCGTGAACGGCGCTATCTGGTGTTGCTGGGCATCATCTGCCTGGCGCTGATCGGCGGCGCGCTGTACATGCAAATTGTTCTGGGCGAGGCGCCGTGCCCGCTGTGCATCCTGCAACGCTATGCGTTGCTGCTGATCGCGCTCTTCGCGTTCATCGGCGCGGCCACGCGCACCCGTCGCAGCATCACGGTATTTGAAACCCTGGTGGTGATCTGCGCCTTGGCAGGCGTCGGGGTGGCCGGGCATCACGTCTATACCCAGTTTTATCCGGCAGTCAGCTGCGGCATCGATGTGCTGCAACCGATTGTCGACGGCCTGCCACTGGCGAAGATCTTCCCCCTGGGCTTCCAGGTCGACGGCTTCTGCTCCACGCCGTACCCGCCGATCCTCGGTTTGTCCCTCGCTCAATGGGCGCTGCTCGCCTTTGTGCTAGTCGTGGTGCTGGTGCCGCTGCTCATTTCGCGTAACCGCAAAGCGCTGCGCTGAGGCCATCCGCCGCGTCGCAGCGTCACACAAAAAAACGCCCCGGTCCTCAGTGCGAAGGCCGGGGCGTTTTGCATTTCGGGGTGCAGGTAAAATGACCTTGATGCGCGACAAGTCTAGGTGCGACAAATGTGCGACATGTTGTCACAGCAGGAGTGTCGCAAGGCGTTTCAACGCGCCGAATTGGTAGCGTGTCACGCAGCAAAATTGGCCTTTTTCAGCGTCGGGCGACTTCTACCTGAAAAATCCGGAACAGACAGTTTTAACAGGCCTTGGCGAATAGCCAGAGCCCTTGTCACATAGGGGCTTGGGCGGGGTCGAGGAAGGGGGCGGAGCCTTCGATACTGTCTGAACTGCCTGAGGTAGACCTACAAATTTTGGTGTTTTTGTTGAGAATCAATTTCGATACCATGGCGCGCTTTTGCAAATACCGTTATTGATTGTTGCTGGAATGGATAAAAATTATTTCGGGATGAGACATGGTTTATAAAACGTTACATATCTACAATCGCCCGCACTGAATTCCCGGCACTGCTCATCCCTGAGCAGGAATAGGGCGTCGAGAGGCCAATTGGCTTCATGCGACTCCCAGGTGTCGGTGCCTTCCAATTATCCGCACCAAATGGAATTGGTCTGTAACAAGGCCTTTGACCACGTATTCGAATAAGAACTCAACGCTGGCCCAGGATTTGTCGAACAGCGTCTGACGCGCGACGGGCAGCCACTTATTCAATCCAAGAAAAATGCCAACCCTTGGCAGGGTGAAGTGTTGGCGATCAAAACCCAACTGCATTGCGCAAGCTGCTTTAGAGGTCGTGAGATGAGTAAAAACAGGTACCCCAGACTACTAGGCCTATTGCCGCTGATCGGCACGTTGTTGCTGTCAGGCTGCAACATGACCTTGCTCAATCCAACGGGCCAGGTTGGCCTTGAGCAGCGAAACCTGATCATCACCGCAACGCTGCTGATGCTGTTGGTCGTGGTCCCGGTCATCGTCATGACCTTCCTGTTCGCCTGGAAATACCGCGCGACCAACACTAACGCCGTGTACACGCCGAAGTGGTCGCACTCCACCAAGATCGAAATCGCGGTGTGGGCTGTTCCAGTGCTGATCATCATTGCTCTGGGTTACGTCACCTACGTGTCGACCCACGCTCTGGACCCTTACAAGCCGCTGGAATCCGACGTCAAGCCGATCACCATCGAAGTGGTCTCGCTGGACTGGAAGTGGGTGTTCATCTATCCGGAGCAGGGCATCGCCACGGTCAACAAGATCGTGTTCCCGACGAATACCCCGGTCAACTTCAAGGTGACGTCGGACTCGGTAATGAACTCGTTCTTCATTCCGGGCCTGGGCGGCCAGATCTACGCGATGGCCGGCATGCAGACCAAGTTGCACCTGATTGCCAACCGTGACGCTGAAATGGAAGGCATCTCTGCCAACTACAGCGGCGCAGGTTTCACCGGCATGAAATTCAAAGCGATCTCAACTTCTCAGGAGAATTTCGACGCCTGGGTAAGCGAAGTCAAAAAGGCACCTAAACAGCTGGAAAAAGCTGAATACGAAGCCCTTACCAAGCCAAGCCAGAACAACCCAGTCGAGCTCTACTCCTCGGTCACGCCAAACCTGTTCCAGATCATCGTCGACAAGTACGAAGGGATGAAGCCGGGCAAGCCGCACCACGAGAAGAAAGAGAAAGAAGTGGCCCATATGGAAGGGATGGACATGAGTTCGCATTCAGCCGCCGGGGCAGAGGAGTAAACGATGTTTGGTAAATTAAGTTGGGAAGCGGTCCCGTTCCACGAACCGATCGTGATGATAACCATCGCCATGATCGCGCTCGGCGGTCTGGCACTGTTCGCGGGTATCACCTACTTCAAGAAGTGGACCTACCTGTGGACCGAGTGGCTGACTTCGGTTGACCACAAGAAAATCGGCGTGATGTACATCATCGTCGCCATGGTCATGCTGCTGCGTGGTTTTGCCGACGCCATCATGATGCGTACCCAGTTGGCCATGGCCACCGAGGGTTCGCCTGGCTACCTGCCGCCTGAACACTATGACCAGATCTTCACCGCTCACGGTGTGATCATGATCATCTTCATGGCGATGCCATTCTTCACCGGCCTGATGAACCTTGCGGTGCCGTTGCAGATCGGCGCGCGTGACGTGGCCTATCCATTCCTGAACTCCCTGAGCTTCTGGCTGCTGGTGTCCGGCGTGGTGCTGATCAACCTGTCCCTGGGCGTTGGCGAATTCGCCAAGACCGGCTGGGTTGCCTATCCGCCGCTGTCGGGCCTGCAATACAGTCCGGGCGTGGGGATGGATTACTACATCTGGGCGCTACAGCTATCCGGGTTGGGTACGACGCTGACGGGGGTCAACTTCCTGGCCACCGTGCTGAAAATGCGTACCCCGGGCATGAAGCTGATGGACATGCCGATCTTCACCTGGACTTGCACCTGGGCCAACGTTTTGATCGTCGCTTCGTTCCCGATCCTGACCGCTACCCTGGCTTTGCTGACACTTGACCGTTACATGGATTTCCACATTTTCACCAATGAACTTGGTGGCAATCCGATGATGTACGTCAACCTGTTCTGGGCCTGGGGTCACCCCGAGGTGTACATCCTGATTCTGCCGGCGTTCGGGATCTTCTCCGAAGTCATCTCGACCTTCTCCGGCAAGAAACTGTTCGGCCACCACTCGATGATCTACGCCAGTGGCGCGATCTCGATCCTGGGCTTCATGGTCTGGCTGCACCACTTCTTCACCATGGGTTCGGGTGCCAGCGTCAACGCCTTCTTCGGTCTGGCGACGATGCTGATTTCGATCCCGACGGGGGTGAAGCTATTCAACTGGCTGTTCACCATTTACCAAGGCCGTCTGCGCTTCACCAGCCAGGTTCTCTGGACCCTGGGCTTCATGGTGACCTTCGCCATCGGCGGCATGACCGGCGTACTGCTGGCCATCCCGGGTGCTGACTTCGTTCTGCACAACAGCCTGTTCGTGATCGCTCACTTCCACAACGTGATCATCGGCGGCGCGGTATTCGGTTACATCGCCGGTTTCAGCTTCTACTTCCCGAAAGCGTTCGGTTTCAAGCTGCACGAAGGTTGGGGCAAGGCCGCGTTCTGGTTCTGGATCACCGGCTTCTTCGTCGCGTTCATGCCGCTCTATGTACTGGGCTTCATGGGCATGACCCGTCGTCTGAACTCCAGCACCAACCCTGAGTGGGTGCCTTACCTGTACGTTGCGTTGTTCGGTGCGGTGATGATCGCTGTCGGCATCGCCTGCCAGCTGATCCAACTTTACGTCAGTGTGCGTGATCGCAAGCTGCCGCAGAACATGTGCGAACACGGCGACCCGTGGAATGCCCACACGCTGGAATGGTCGACTTCGTCGCCACCACCGTTCTACAACTTCGCTGTGCTGCCGAAAGCCGAAGTCATCGACCCGTTCACCGAAGCCAAGGAAGACGGTACCGCGTACCAGGCTCCGGCCCGTTACGAGCCGATCCACATGCCAAACAACACCGCGACCGGTGTGGTCATGGGCGCTCTGCTGACCGTATTCGGTTTCGCGATGATCTGGCACATCTGGTGGTTGGCCATCGTCGGTCTGGTCGGCACCGTGGTGTATTTCACCATCCATGCTGCCCGTGACGATCAGGGCTACATGGTGCCGGTGGATGTCATCGAGCGCATCGAAGCCGAGCAGCACAAACGTCTGGTAGCGGCCGGGAAAGTACCAGCCACCGCCACCCGTGTTGAAACCTCGTTGGAACAGGCTTAAACCATGTCGAACTTAGTGACCACTGCTGGACACGCCCATGGCACGGACCATGGGCACGACGACCATCACCACGACTCGGGCGAGATGACCGTATTCGGTTTCTGGCTCTACCTGATGACCGACTGCATTTTGTTTGCGTCGATCTTCGCGGTGTACGCGGTACTGGTTAACAACGTAGCGGGCGGCCCATCGGGCGCCGACATCTTCGAGCTGCCATACGTGCTGGGCGAAACCGCTCTGCTGCTGTTCAGCTCGATCACCTACGGCTTCGCCATGCTGGCGTTGTTCAAGGGCAAGAAGACTCAGGTGCTGGGCTGGCTGGGCATGACCTTCCTGTTGGGCGCCGGCTTCATCGCCATGGAGATCAACGAGTTTCACATCCTGATCGCCGAAGGCTTCGGCCCTAGCCGCAGCGGCTTCCTGTCCGGGTTCTTCACCCTGGTCGGCACCCACGGTCTGCACGTGACCAGCGGTCTGATCTGGATGGCGATCATGATGTATCAGGTGCAGAAAAACGGCCTGACGGCGACCAACAAGACCCGTCTGAGCTGCCTGAGCCTGTTCTGGCACTTCCTGGACGTAGTGTGGATCTGCGTATTCACCGTTGTTTATCTGATGGGGACTATGTAAATGGCTAACGCAGCTCACTCACACGATGGCCACGACGCCGGCCACGGCAGCGTCAAGTCCTACGCCATCGGCTTCATCCTGTCGGTGATCCTGACCGTCATTCCTTTCGGCCTGGTGATGTACCCGTCGCTGCCCAAAGCCATGACCCTGTGGATCGTACTGGCCTTCGCAGTGATCCAGGTGCTGGTGCACCTGGTGTACTTCCTCCACCTGGACCGCTCGGCTGCTCAGCGTAACAACGTGATCGCGTTTGTCTTCGCAGCCCTGGTAATCGTTCTGTTGGTAGGCCTGTCGCTGTGGATCATGTTCAGCATCCACTCCAACATGATGGCGCACTGAGGAAACCCCGGATGTCCTTTAAGCACTTTATCCAAATCACCAAACCGGGGATCATTTTCGGTAACGTGCTTTCAGTGGCAGGCGGATTTTTCCTGGCCTCGAAAGGGCATGTCGATCTGGCCATTTTCCTGGCCGCCATGATCGGCACGTCGCTGGTGGTGGCTTCCGGTTGCGTGTTCAACAACTGCATCGACCGCGACATCGACCTGAAGATGGAACGCACCAAGAACCGGGCGCTGGTCCAGGGCTTGATCTCCCTGAAACTGGCCCTGGCTTTTGCGACCGTCCTGGGTGTTTTCGGCGTTGCACTGTTGTACAAAGTAGCCAACCCGTTGGCCGCTTTGTTCGCGGTAATCGGCTTTGTCATCTACGTCGGCTTCTACAGCCTGTACCTCAAGCGCAAGTCGGTTCACGGCACGCTGGTGGGCAGTCTGTCGGGCGCCATGCCGCCGGTGATTGGCTACGTGGCTGTGACGAACAGCTTCGACATGGCCGCACTGACGTTGCTGGTGATGTTCAGCCTGTGGCAGATGCCGCATTCCTACGCCATCGCGATCTTCCGCTTCAACGATTACCTGGCCGCATCAATTCCGGTGTTGCCAGTGAAGCGCGGCATTCAAGTGGCCAAGAAGCACATCCTGCTCTACATCCTGGCGTTCCTCGTGGCGACCTTGATGCTGACCTTCAGCGGCTACGCCGGCATGAGCTACCTCGCCGTCGCCGCGGCCATGGGCATGTACTGGTTGTACATGGCCTGGACCGGCTACAAGGCAGTGGATGACACGGTCTGGGCACGCAAGCTGTTCGTGTTCTCGATCTTCACCATTACCGCGTTGAGCGTGATGATGTCGTTGGACTTTAAAGTGCCGAGTGAGCTGTTGCTGACGTACGCGCCTTAAGGTTTAGAGGCTGCAAAGAAAAGCCCCGCCTTCGAGAGAAGCGCGGGGTTTTTTTATGGTTCTTCACGGATTCGTGGGGAAGAGAGGATTGACAGTCAGGGTTTAGCAGAATGATCACCCCGAGAATTTTCAACAGGGTGAGCGACCAGCTGAAGGCCAGTTTCAACAGGTGCTCCAGCGCGCCTGGAGGTATCAGCTTGGTTGCCTCTGCTGCCGGCGCCGCAGAGGCGTTCAACGTTGTAGGCCTGTCAGGCTCGAGCGGCAAATCACCGGGAATCACACTTACCGCCTTGTAGCCTTTCGGCCCAGGCATTCCGTCGACCAAATCCCCTTTCAGGCATGAAGCGTCACTCGCTCCATACGCATTAATTTCCTCGAAGACTGCTCACTCCCGCCACTGTTGGTAATGGCGCGAAAAACTGTGGCCAGCCATCCGACGCCTCAACATCCGGATTTCCAGATCAGTAAAAGCAATCCCGCAAAAGTTCCGTCAACTCCAAAAATACCCGACTAACGGTAATCTCGTGGGCACAAAGCCTGCAATTGCTCCATCGACGAACATTTGACGTCAATCTACCGCCATACGGATTTCCCAATCAGCAAGCCCAATTGACACAGTTCAATAGCGCGGGTTCGAGCGCAACTGTGGCCGCTACATTTCCCGCCTATAGGATCCTAGACATGATCGACCTCACCACCTGGAATTTAAGCATCCCTGAAGGCAGTCCACCGGCCACCATAGAAACGCCTCGACTGGCGCAAGGGTTCAAGGACCAGCATTTCAGTTCTGACGCTGCTACCCTTTCCTTCTGGGCACCCGTGACCGGTTCCAGGACGGCCAACGCTGTTTACCCGCGTAGCGAGTTGCGGGAAACCTATAGCGATGGAAGGCTGCGCAACTGGCAGTATTCAGCGGCGGATAACACCCTGCGGGCGAGCCTGGCCGTCAATCAAGTGCCCAGTACCGGCAAGATCGTGATTGGCCAGATCCACAACAAGGACAGCAACAGCCCCATGGTCAAGCTGGAATACCAATACAAAACGTCGGCTTCGACGGGAAACATTGTCGCCAAGGTGCGCATGCGTCCCGACGATGAAGAGGGCCAGGTCATTACCATTGCGACGGGTGTGCCGCTCAACAGCAACTTTTCATACCAGATCCACCTCAGCCCGAAGGGTGCGCTGGGCATCAGCGCAGCAGGATACAACTGGAGAACCACCATCGACCCGAGTTGGAAGACCAAACCCCTGTATTTCAAAGCGGGTGCGTATGTGCAGGACAACACCGGCTATCCCACCGAGGGCGGAAAAGTGACGTTCAGGATGCTGGAGATCCATCACAAGATTTAGTCGCTTCTTAGGTCACTACCGTTGGCACGCCGATCCGAAGGGTAAAGACTTTGGTGGATTTCCTCATCGATCGGCGACCAAGTGGCTAGCTGTCAGTGAACTCAACCGCGCGGGTGGCAGATGCTCTCTGAGCCTTTCATCGCTGCATACTCCGACCCAGAAATGAACATTACCCGGCAATCAGGCTTTCTCTCGGTGTTTGAATTAACACTGATCGAGCAAGTCACGAAGTCCTTGCTTAGGGATCAGGAAGAGGAAAAGCAACGGGCCGAAGTCGCTGACCAGTAATGCCTGCGCAGGAAGTGGCTAGCGTTCGGTGCTTTGCTGAGCAGAGTGCCAGGAGCGACTCTGACACCATGCAAGGCCAGATTGGTGTGCATGGTGAAGTAGCACGGGTCGTCGAGCAGCACCGTGTCGCCGGGTTTGACCAGCAGGCGCATCAGCATGTCGATGGCCTGCACGGTGACCAACCCCCAAGACCTAAAAACCATCGGCCTCACCCCTTTCTCCTATCACGCCAACCAACCGCTATTACGAATCAACGCCGGCGCCCCGGTGATTCGAGCCCTCTCCCACGCCTCCGACTTGCTCCACGTCGCCAAACTACTAGCCTCCGACGCCGCCATGATGCGCGACAACGACCGGCACGCCAGGGCTTCGCATTTTTTGCAGGAAATGAGCAAGGCCGTGATTGATGGGCGAAGGTACTCGACGCACCGGGTAACAACCGCGCTTGAACAAGAAAGCCCCGCACTTCTTTCGAAAGCGGGGCATTCAGGTGTTCGCTCGTCAGTTCAATCGTTTTCGAATTTAAGGGACATCAATTTGATCCAAGCTGATTTTCATAGGCGAGCCCCCGATTCAAGATCTTTGGGCTAATCTGTCAAAAAAACGGATCCAATTTGATCGAGGAGGAGAGATGACTGAACACATGACCTGCGATGAACGATTCATCGCGCTGGCAAAAGAGCTCGGCTACGATATCTACGGCGAGAATACGGTCGGCGGGCATTACGCGCCGTTGGTGCGGCATCACGATGAGCTTTACATCAGCGGGCTGGTGCCTCGGATGAATGGTGACGTTCAGTATCAGGGCAGGGTAGGCTTGGATCTGACGCTGGCGGATGCACAGAGCGCTGCCAGCATCAGTGCGTTGCGCGGTCTGGCATTGATTGTTGATTTCATCGGTTCGCTAGACAAGATCAAGTCGCTATTGCGCGTCACGGTTTACGTAAAGTCCACCGAGGATTTTGTCGATTTGAGCGAAGTGGCCAACGGTGCGTCGGACGTTTTCAGTCATGTACTGGGCGATGCCGGTAAACATACACGAACCACGATCGGCGTTTATCAACTGCCGAAAAACGCAGCCATTGAAGTTGACATGATCGTGGCGATACGTCCATCAACGCTCTAACGATGAACCTGCAGGCAATAGAAAGCCCCGCGTTGAATCTCAGTGCGGGGCTTTTCAGTCGTCGATAGCGAGGTTACTGCGCGGCGATGCTGTAGCCATCGAACGCGGTTTGCTGCTGAAGCGCGGTGATGATGTTCTTGCGGTTCACCGTTTGTTCGGCCCCGGCATTGTCCAGGAAGGTCTCGCTTTCCAACTCCGCTTCTTCGCCTTCGCCGACGAAGGTGAAGCCCAGGAACTCCAGTGCTTCACGGTCAACGTTTAGTCGCGAACGCGGGGTGCGCAGCGGCAGCGTGACACTGATGCCATCTTTGCTGATGGTGAACACTTCGACATCTTTCTTGGCGCGAGCCGCCTTGCTCTTGCCACTGCTCGGGTTGCTGATGGCCTGGTGGGTCTGGTTCAGCACCTTCAGTGCGAGGCCGTAGACCAATTCCTGAAACGCCGGATCGTCCTTGAAGCTGGAGAGAATCCGGCTGATCGGGAATTTGCTGCTCAAGTCTTCCAGGGCTGCAATGTCGGCAGTCTCAGCGTCCTTGAGTTGCTTGAGTACGCCCATCAATTCGTAGGCTTTATCGTCGTCGAAGCTGTCGTGAGCCTGGCGAATCGCGGCGCGCAGCTCGCGGATCTGGTCGCTTTCCCGGGTGGACTGGAAAGCGTCCAGGACCATCTCGCTGATGGTCTTGGCCTGGGGCACGTGCTGTGAAAGATTGATGGAGTTTTCGTATTCCGCTTTGGACGACAAGGTGACTACGGATTCAGCGGTATTGGAATCGGACATTGAAATTTCACTACTTCTTTTAACTTGGGTTGAGGCGAGAAAGCACAGGGCCTTTTCAGGCCGTCTAATCTATTGGACCGAGGCGGCGTTGTCACGGATTCCCCATCGAATTCAGATTCATCGACCGAACCGCCCATTGCTCGGCCGTTTGCTGGTCCACCGCCAACGAAAACCGGAAGGTCGCGCCGCGTCCGGGAACATCAATCAGCTGGATCTCGCGGCCGTGCAATTGCAGGATCCGGTGCACGATCCGCAACCCCAGTCCGCCATCACGCCGTGCGCCGCCTATGTTGAATGGGCGCAGGAACAGACCTTCGCGCAATTCGGCGGCGATGCCGGGGCCGGTGTCGCTGACGGTGACTTCGATAAACGGCCCTTGAGGGCGCAGGCCAAGTTCGATTTCTCCACCTCGGGGGGTATGGCGCAGGGCGTTGTCGAACAGGTTGGTCAGCACCCGCTCGATCAATCCAAGGTCGGCGAAGGCGGCTGAAACATTGGGTGCGAAGGTGGCCTTGAGTTCGACCTGGCGCGCCTCGGCCGTCAGTTCGAATTTCTGGAAAATGTCCTGCACCAGATCGGTCAGCGAGAAGCGCTCCAGCACCGGTTGCACAAAACCATGTTCCAGTCGCACCAGTTCCAGCAGCGATTGCGCCAGACCACCCACCTTGCGGCTTTGATCCAGCGCGATGCCCAGGTAACGGCGGCGGTCGGTGGGGGACAACGTGGCGTCCTTGAGCGACAAGGTTTCCAGATAACCGTGCAGCGAGGCCAAAGGCGTGCGCAGGTCGTGGGAGATGTTTGCCACCAGTTCGCGGCGTTCCTGATCCTGGCGGGTCAACGAACGCCATTGTTCACCGAGGCGCGCTTGCATCTGCCGGAAGGCCGCGTCGAGTATGGCGATTTCATCGTGGCTGGCGGCTTTTTCCAGCGGGACGGATGCAGGTGGCGTTACCGGAGCGCCATCAATGTCGAACTGGCTGACGGTTTCGGTCAAACGGCGCAAAGGGCGGGTGATGAGGGTGAATGCCGTGAGACCGGCAATCAGGCACAGCAACGCCACCAGCCCGATGGACAACAGCGCGGTATTCAGGGCGGCGCTGGTGGCGCCGCGTTCGGCGAAGCGGTCGCGCTCTTCGCTGAGCAGCACCACATAGAGATAGCCCGCCGGTTTGCCGCTGACCTGTAATGGCGCGGCGCTGAACACCTTGCGGCCATCGACGCTGCGCGGATCGTCGCCGAGAATCGGCAGGGTATCGCCCTTGAGCAGGCGCTGGATCGGCGCCAGGTCGACCCGCTCCCGGCGTATCCGACCCTCGGGCGCAGCACTGCCGACAATCTTGCCCTCGGTGTCGAGCAGATACACCTCGACACTGGGGTTGACCAGCATCAACTGGCTGAACAGGTCGCGCACGGCGTCGGGCATCAGGCCTTTGGTGTCCATCAATACGGTGTCATGGGCGATGTGTTGGGCCAGATCCCGTGACAGCCCTTGCACCACTTCCAGCTCATGCATCTGGTTGGCGCGCACCTGCATCCATGCCGACGTGCCGCAACACACCAGCAGCAACACGGCGAAAACCAGAGACAGGCGCTGCGTCAGGGTCAGTCTCACGGTTGCTGCTCCTTGGCCACGAATTTGTAGCCTCGTCCCCACACCGTGAGGATGCGCGCCGGTTGTGCCGGATCTGCTTCGATCTTTGCCCGCAGGCGGTTGATGTGTGTGTTGACCGTGTGCTCGTAACCTTCATGGCTGTAGCCCCAGACCGCGTTGAGCAGGTCCATGCGCGAGAACACTTTGCCGGGCTGACGAGCGAAGAAATACAACAGGTCGAACTCCCGTGGCGTGAGGTCGAGGCGGCGACCGTCAAGGGACACATCGCGCGTAATCGGGTCAATGGAGAGACCGTCCGTGATCAAGCTACCGGCGTCCATTTTCAAGTTGCGGGCCATGGCGTCGACCCGTCGCAACAGCGCTTTGACCCGGGCCACCAGTTCGAGCATGGAGAAGGGCTTGGCCAGGTAATCGTCGGCGCCGAGTTCGAGCCCGAGAATCCGGTGCACTTCGCTGGATCGTGCACTGGTAATGATGATCGGTGTGTAGCGGGCCATGGCGCGGGCGCGGCGGCAGATTTCCAGGCCGTCGACGCCGGGCAGCATCAGGTCGAGGATCAGTGCGTCCCAGCTTCCTTGCTGCAGCAGTCGCATGCCTTCATCGCCATCGGCGCAGTGCACCACCTCGAACTGCTCATCGCGCAGATGCAGGCAGATCAGGTCGGCGATGTGCAGGTCGTCCTCGACCACGAGGACGCGTTTGGTCTGTTCCATCAAGCTCAATCCTTCGGCGCAATGAGCGCATTGTGCGGGTTTTCCGGGGCCGGAGTTATCACGAATTGTTTAACTTCTCGTGAGGATTTGGCGATCAACCCAAGCCTAGGCTGTGTTCCATGACAGGCACCTGGATTTTTCGGAGACGACCATGTTTTCACGGCGACAGTTTCTCGTAGCAGGCGGCGGGCTAGGCGCTGCAGCCCTGGTCATCGGTGTATTGCCAAAATTTTCCGCAAGTTCTGCGCTCGTCAGTGACGCCAGTGCGACGGAGGTGTTCGAGGTGACTCACAGTGACGGAGAATGGCGCGCCATGCTCAGCGCCGAGCAGTACGAAATCCTGCGCGAAGAGGGCACCGAACGGGCCTACAGCAGCCCGCTGAACAACGAGCACCGTGAAGGTATTTTTGCCTGTGCCGGTTGCCAACTGCCGCTGTTTTCTTCCGCGACCAAGTTCGACAGCCGCACCGGTTGGCCGAGCTTCTGGGCACCACTGGACAAGGCTGTGGCCACTCGCCAGGACCGCTCCTTCGGGGTGTTGCGCGAAGAAGTTCACTGTCGGCGTTGTGGCGGTCATTTGGGCCATGTCTTCGACGATGGGCCCAAACCCACTGGCTTGCGGTACTGCATGAACGGCCTGGCGATGACGTTCGAGCCGCAGGCGGCTTGAGCCATGGACACATCTTTTTGCGTTTACGTTCGGTTGATCGTCATTCCATTTATTCAGGAATCAGCTTCATGAAAACCCTATTCACCTGGCGCCGCGCCCTGTTGGGCCTGGCCGCTGCCGGCGTCATTGGCCACTGCTCAGCGTTCTCTTTCGGTGCCGAAGACGCGGTCATCATTCCTCCACCCAGCCTCGACGGAACCACCCAGGCTCACAGCGAAACCGCAGTCTTCGCCGGCGGTTGCTTCTGGGGTGTCCAAGGCGTGTTCCAACATGTAAAAGGGGTGACGAAAGCTGTCTCCGGTTACGCCGGCGGTGCAGCCAACACCGCTCAGTACGAGCGGGTCAGCGAGGGCGATACCGGTCATGCGGAATCCGTGGAAGTCACCTTCGACCCCCGTCAGGTCAGCTATGGCACCTTGCTGCAAATCTACTTTTCGGTGGCTCACAATCCTACCGAACTCAACCGTCAGGGACCTGACAGCGGCACTCAGTATCGCTCGGCGCTTTTCCCGGAAAACAGCGAACAGCAACGTATCGCTCAGGCCTACATTACCCAGCTCGACGCCGCTCATTCGTTCAACAAACCTATTGTCACGAAGCTGGAAACCTACAACGGTTTCTACCCGGCGGAGGAAGAGCATCAGGACTTTCTGACCGAGCATCCGACCTATCCCTATATCGTGATCAACGATCTACCGAAGGTCGCGCAGTTGAAGCAGCTGTATCCGGATCGGTATCAGGAGAAACCGGTTTTGGTGAAGGCGGGGATGTGAATGGCGGGTGTGTTATTTACGACGTGGGCGCTCCATCGCAATGGTCGACGCTTCAAAACCCAGGCTTGAAAAGAAATCCGAAGCGCCTTCCCGGCCTGCTCGCAGAACCCAGGTAATGTCGGCGTTCTCGCCCATGACATGCTCAACCAGTGCACGCCCGATACCATCACGTCGATGCTGCGCACAGACGACGACCATCGACAGATAACCGTTTGAAAGGCCGTCAGTGATGCCTCGGGCAAAACCGACAATGCGGGCGTTCTTCACAGCAAGGGCGGTGCGTTGGGAGTTAGTGATCAACTGCGCAAAATGTTCAGCGGAGCCTGTGCGGTGAGCCCATCCGTTCTGCCCCAGAAAATGGCGTACGGACTCTACTTCCGAGGGCAGTACATCGCGGACATGCAAGACATTGTTCATCCCGAAATCACATTCTTGCCCGCTATCTTCGAACGGTACAGCGCTTGATCGGCCCTGGCCAGCAACCCGGTCTGTTGTTCTTCTTCAAAGCGCTGAACCACGCCAAAACTCATGCTCACTTTAAAGTCCCCGATCGGCAGCAAGTCGGCAAGGCCGTGGCGGATTTTCTCGGCGAGGGTCCGGGCGTCGGCGAGTGGGGTATTGGGAAGGATCATGATGAACTCGTCACCGCCCCAACGCGCGAGCAGATCGCCTTCACGCACGCAGTGCTTCACGCTCTCGACCACTTGCACCAATGCCGCATCACCCAGCGCATGCCCATAGTGATCGTTGATGCATTTGAAGTCGTCGAGGTCCATGGTAATCAGCGACAGTGGCTGTCGAAAGCGTTGGGCGCGGTCGCATTCCTGGGGCAGGGCTTTTTCCAGGCGATAGCGGTTGGCGATCGATGTCAGTGCATCGGTTTCTGCCAGTTTGCGGTTTTCTTCGAGTTGAATTTGCAGTTGCAGATTGACCCGGGAAAGCTCCCGGGTGCGCTCTTCAACGATCGCTTCAAGGGATTGATTACGACGTTCAAGCGCTTCGAACAGGCGCTTCTTGTCTTCGATACTGCGGTGTGCGCCGACCATCCGTGCCACCGAGCCGTCGGCATTGCGCGCCAGTACGTAGCCACGGTCTTCGATCCAGGTATAGCTGCCATCCTGCATGCGGCAGCGATACTCCGCCTGATAGCCGGGCGCTCGCTGACTCAGGTAGTCATCGAACAACGCCATAACCTGCAGGTAATCGTCGGGATGGATCACGTTTTCCCAAGTCAACACGTTGTTATCCAGGGAATGCGGCGGATAGCCGAGCATCTTGTACCACCCGGGGTTGCGATAGACGAACCCTGTGTTGGCGTTCCAGTCCCAGATGCCGTCGCTGACCAATTCCAGAATGGTGTGCAACATGTCTTCGTTCAAATCCGACAGATTGAATTTCAACGACTCGATATTCGACGCCTCACCCATCTCTGCTCTCCCTGCCGTCCGATATCAAAGTGACCCGCCAGTCGAGGAGATTAGTGCATGGCGTATTCGGTCGGCTAGTGCTTGCCCCATCTCTGCAAGGCAAAGTCGACGAAACTACGCAGTTTTGGCAAACGGTAGCGATCCTGGGCATACATCAGGTTCATCGGTCGGCTCGGCGGCAAGTAATTCTGCATCAATGCCACCAGTTTTCCGTCCTTGAGATCTTGCTCCATCAACGCATCAGGCAACACCACGATGCCAATACCGGTTCGCGCCGCTTGATGCAGTCCTGCCGAACTGTTTGATCAACATCGGTCCATTGACCGCTACCGCCACTTCGCCTTCGGGACCGGCCAGGCGCCAATGTTTTTCCACCGACTGCCAATCATCCCCGGCCGGATAGGCAAAGGACAGACAGTCGTGGTGTTGCAGCTCATCAGGTTTCTCAGGTGTGCCTTTGCGCGTCAAATACTCCGGTGATGCACACCGAGCCGCCTTCCAGTGCGAAATATCCACGACCATGGTCGGCAATCACCTACGGGCGCTGGAGCAACGTCTGGGCGTGCGGATCCTGATGGAACCGATTCAGGGTGAAAGCGGTGTCCAAATGGCCCCGCCCGATTACCTGAAAGCCATTCGCGAACTCTGCAATCGGCGCGCGGGGTTGCTGATGCTCGACGAAATCCAGACTGGCATCGGCCGCACCGGCCAGTGGTTTGCCTTTCAGCACGAAGGCATCGTTCCGGACGTCATGACCCTGGCCAAAGGCCTGGGCACCGGCATTCCCATCGGCGCCTGCCTGGCCCGGGGCAAAGCCGCCGATCTCTTCACCCCCGGCAGTCACGGCAGCACCTTCGGCAGCAATCCATTGGCCTGCCGCGTGGGTTGCACCGTGCTGGAGATCATCGAAGAACAAGGGCTGCTGGAAAACGCCAAACTTCAGGGCGAACGCTTGCTCGCCAGATTGCGCATCGAATTGGCGGACGACCCGAACGTCCTGGAGATCCGCGGCCAGGGTTTGATGATTGGCATCGAACTCAAACAGCCGATTCGCGACCTGACCCTGATCGCCGCACGGGATCACGGCTTGCTGATCAACGTGACACGGGGCAAGACCATTCGCTTGCTGCCGCCGCTGACGATTGATGAGCGGGAAGTTGAGATGATTGTCAGAGGGGTGTGTCGGGCGGTGAAGGTGGCCTGATAACTTCTAAATGGGCGTCGTCTCGTTTGAGGGACGACGTCGCGATAGAACTGATTGAGTGCTCGGTTTTGGTTTGCCTGGAACGCATATTGTGTATCGACTTGAACAGACGCGCCGCATTGGTTTCAGAGCTGAGAAGGTAGGTGGTTTCATCGTCTGCTTTGGAATTGGCCGCAGAGCATTTTTCAGCGTGTTCGCGACAATGTGAGTGTTGGACTGTATGCATCGTGTTCTCCGCATTTGACAGACGCTCAGTATCCATCGACTTACCAAAAGACGTTTCCGTGATCGATGTAATCCCGATCCGAATAACAAGCCATCTCTTGGCTCAGTGGCTGACGGGCGAACACGGCCGCTCGCCCAAACTCTCCACCAATCGAACCAGATAACCGTCCGGGTCCTGCACCAGAAATTCGCGTTGGCCGACTTCCACCGCCTCCGCGCGATACCAGACATCGGCGCAGGGACGAAACAGCGGCCATTCAGCGTCGGCCAGACGCTGGAGTATCGGCTCGACGACATCAACCGTGATTTGAAAGTTTATGCCTCGACCAAACGGCGGTTGCAGTGCGCCGGTTACCCACTGGCCTTCGGCCGGGTCGTATTGCTCCAGCATGATTTGAACACCCTTTTGATCGAGGTAGGCAAAACCGACTTCGGGGCGTTCATAGGCGATTTGAAAACCGATCAGGGATGTCCAGAAGTGAAGGCTTTTCTTGACGTCTGTGACCATTAATTCGGGGACTAACTTGCTCCGTGCAAACATACGCATCCTTGGGAAACAGTGTGATTAGTCGGCGTGTAGCAGGGTGTTCGCAAATGCCGTGATTTCGGTTCGATTCCTGAGTTTGATTTTTGAACCACTGAACGCTTCGAACAGACGTTGGTGCGCGGAAAATCCACTGGAGTCTTCGCGGGCCCGGTAACTGCCGGCCCATTCCAGCAACGCTATCAGCAACGTGTCGTCGTCCTGATTGTTTTCTCGCTGACGAACATTGGCCACGCAGCTTTCGTCTTCAACACACAACCAAATCAATGTCGTAGCGCGGTGGATAAGTTCGCTGACGATCCAGCCGTAAACACCCTCGATCACCCAGCGCTCTTCACCTGCTGCTACTCGCGCCATTCCCAGTGCCTCGGCACGGGGGCGGGGGATGCTGTGTTCGTCGGACAACCAGTGAATCAGGTCGAGATCGATCCTCGAAGCCTGAAGTTGTTCTGCCAATCGTTTAGCCAGCCAACTCTTGCCGGAGCCGGAATTGCCGATGATCAGGGTTCGGGTTAGGTTCATGATGACTCGCCATTTCAGTCTTCGTTTTCAGGCGCAACCATCCGCGTCTTCGGCAAACCGTTTGAGTTGTGCTGATAAATTTCCTGCGGCTGTCCTTTTTCATTAAAGAACACCTGCCCGATCCCCGCCGAATTCCACAGCCGTTCACCCGCTTCAGCATGTTCCGGGACATGCGGAACAATGCGCATGCGCCGACGCTTGGTCAGCCAGTTCAGCGGCGAGCGCGGCGAGTAGAGCCAGCGGTTGAGGCGGTCGAACCACTCGAGCAGCGCGGGTGGGAATTCGTTTTTGATGCCGCTGCTGGTGATCTGCCAGATTCGCGGACCGGCCTTGCGGTGTCGGATCAATACTTCGTAGACGAAGGAATAATGCACATCACCCGACAGCACCACGTAGTTACCGGGCGTGCGCGAGTGTCGGAAAATGTTCAGGATGACCTGGGCCGCGCCGCGATGGGCCATCCAGTTTTCGGCATCCACCAGCAGAGGATAACCACACCAGCTGAAGACCCGCTGTATCGTTTCGATCAGTTTGACGCCGAAGATCGGTGCCGGTGAAACGATGATCGCCGAGGGGTGATCGAGCAGCTCCTGTTGCAGTTCGCTGAGTGCTTCCCAATCCAGTAAACCCGAAGGCTGCTTGAGGGTCATCTCACTGCGCCAGCGCCGGGTGCGGGTGTCGAGCACGACAATGGCCGGGCTAGTGGGCAGCACGTAATGCCAGTTCTGAAACTTCAGCAGCTCATCGATCAAACCGTCCTGAACGTCGCTGTCGAGATAATGGTCCTGCCCTGTGGCACTCAGTAAACGGGTTTTTTCCAGCACGCCGTCGAATGCATCCGGGTTGTTGCCCCAGCCCTGACACAACATATAAGCAATCAGCGCGTTACCGATGATGCGCTTGGAGAACGGATGACCGTAGGCCGTTTCCTCCCATTGCGCGGAAAGATTCCAGTCATCGGTAATATCGTGATCGTCGAAAATCATCAGGCACGGCAGATGGGCGAACACTCGGGCGACACCCCCCAGACCCGCTTTGAAATCATCGATGCACGTTTGCTCCAGCGCATAACGCTCGCGTCTTTCGGGAATCAATTTTGGCGGTTTTGGAGCGATCAACGTCCAGGGCGTCGGTGACCACACCAGTAGGTACATGGCCATGACCTCGGCGAACGTCACCAGATGATTGTCAGCACTGCTGCTGGTGAAAATCGGCTTACGCACCCCGCCGAAAAATCGCTCGCGCAGGGTTTCGTTGCTCTTCAGCGCCGGTAACAAATCCGCACGATGGTAGTAACTGGCGGGATCCTCGTAGAGCTTGGCGCTGTCGCTGACCACCGCACCTTCGAGGTATTCGCCGAACAATCCCAGCCGCGCGATCAAGGCATGGATGGCTCGCAACATTGGGCCTGCGACATCGTCGGCGTACACCTGATCGCCGCTCATCATCAGCAGCGCCGGACGTTTGTGCGCGTCCGGTTCGGTCTCCAGCAAACGATCGACACACAGCAAACCGTCCGGGGCCGGATGGTGAGGTTTGCGGCAAGAACCATGCAGCAGTTGATCGACCCGTTTACGCAGGACGAAGTTTGGGCAACGGGCGTCGCCGTACAGCAAGTGCGGGGCCCAATCGGCGATGCCTGCGCCAGCGTCGTCAATCAGCAGGTCGTATTCGATTAACGTGTCGCAGGGCAGGGCGACGTCCAGCGATACATCGATCAAATGAACAAAGGCCTGGGTGCCCACCGCAATGATCGTGCACTGACGCGCGTCGAGGTGGATATCGTCGCGATCTTGCAGACGCAACGTCAGCGGCAATGCCCGCGACCCCACCAGCCACATCACCAGACGCGTGGGCTCCAGCCGTCGTAACAACGGCCCGACCAGGACAGGGGGCAGGGATTGATGATCGTCTGGCAGTGGCAAAGACATGGACATCCGGGTGCTTGGAACAGAGAAGCGCAGGATGATAACGCAGCTGATGTCAATGAATGGCAACTGGCTTGAATCCGACAGTCAAGGCAATAACTGGCAGCCCGCCGGCCATGCACTGCACAAGTGAAAGCCCCGAAAAACTCGGGGCTAATCCCAAGGGATCGTGTGTGAACCTAAGCCTCCCAGCCCGCCCCACTGACCGCCGCCTGCGCCAAAGGGTGCAACTCTGCCCCCTGATGCTCTGTCTGCCAGGCCAGCAACTCCTTGCGCATGCCGGGCGTCCAGTACATCTGCAGATGATTACGCACGCCGAGCACGGCCAGTTGCTGGTCCGGTTCACTGGCGAAGTACTGGGCGATCTGGTTGACCATTTTGATCAGGTTGGCAGTGCTCATCGACGTACCTCCGCTTTAGCGCCACGCGCCTGGCGGCGGTCTTTGAGCAAACGGTCCTGTTCGTCGCTGAATTCCTGGTAGCGTTTTTGCCACTCGGAAGGGTGGTAGACGCGGCTGACTTCCACGGCGGTGACCTTGTACTCCGGACAGTTGGTGGCCCAGTCGGAGTTGTCGGTGGTGATGACGTTGGCCCCCGATTCAGGGAAGTGGAAGGTGGTGTACACCACGCCTGGGGCGACCCGTTCGGTGACCCGCGCACGCAGTACGGTCTGTCCGGCGCGGCTGCCGATGCCGACCCAGTCACCTTCGTTGATACCACGGCTCTCGGCGTCGGTCGGGTGGATTTCCAGGCGGTCTTCGTCGTGCCAGGCGACGTTTTCGGTACGCCGGGTCTGGGCGCCGACGTTGTACTGGCTGAGGATGCGCCCGGTGGTCAGCAGCAGCGGATAGCGATTGTTGACCTTTTCCTCGGTGGGCACGTAGCCGGTGAGCATGAAACGCCCCTTGCCGCGCACGAATTGCTCGATGTGCATGGTCGGCGTGCCGTCCGGTGCCGCGGCGTTGCACGGCCATTGCAGGCTGCCGTGGCGCTCCAGTTCGGCGTAGCTGACGTTGGTGAAGGTCGGCGTCAGGCTGGCGATTTCATCCATGATTTCCGATGGATGCTTGTAGTTCATCGGATAGCCCAGGGCATTGGCCAGGGCCACGGTGCCTTCCCAGTCGGCCTTGCCGCCCAGAGGTTCCATGACCTTGCGCACCCGGGAGATGCGCCGCTCGGCGTTGGTGAACGTGCCGTCTTTTTCCAGGAATGAGCATCCCGGCAGAAACACGTGGGCGAACTTGGCGGTTTCGTTGAGGAAAATGTCCTGCACCACCACGCACTCCATGGCCGACAGCGCCGCGGTGACGTGCTGAGTATTCGGATCGCTCTGGGCGATGTCTTCGCCCTGGCAATACAAGCCCTTGAAGCTGCCGCCCAGGGCGGCTTCGAACATGTTGGGAATGCGCAGGCCCGGGTCGGGTTGCAGGGTGACGTTCCAGGCCTGTTCGAACTGCGCCCGTACAACCTCGTTGGAGATGTGCCGGTAGCCGGGCAACTCGTGGGGGAAAGAGCCCATGTCGCAGGAGCCCTGAACGTTGTTCTGCCCACGCAGCGGGTTCACGCCCACGCCTTCGCGGCCGATGTTGCCAGTGGCCATGGCCAGGTTGGCGATGCCCATCACCGCGGTGCTGCCCTGGCTGTGCTCGGTGACGCCCAGGCCGTAATAAATCGCCGCGTTGCCGCCGGTGGCATACAAACGGGCGGCGGCACGGATGTCGGCAGCGGCTACACCGCAAATGTCGCCAAGGGCTTCCGGCGAGTTTTCCGGACGGCTGACGAGCTCGCTCCAGCGAGCGAAATCGCTGCCCTCGCAACGGGCGTCGATAAAGGCCTGGTCGAGCAGGCCTTCGGTGACGATGACGTGGGCCAGGGCGTTGAGCATGGCGACGTTGGTGCCCGGGCGCAGGGCCAGGTGCAGTTCGGCGCGGGCATGCACCGAGTCCACCAGATCAATGCGTCGCGGATCGATGACGATCAGCCGCGCGCCTTCACGCAGGCGGCGTTTGAGCTGGGAGGCGAACACCGGGTGGGCGTCGCTGGGGTTGGCGCCCATTACCAGGATCACGTCGGCCTGCATCACCGAGTCGAAACTCTGGGTGCCCGCGGACTCGCCCAGGGTTTGTTTCAAGCCATAGCCGGTCGGCGAGTGGCAGACCCGCGCACAGGTGTCGACGTTGTTGTTGCCGAACGCGGCGCGCACCAGTTTTTGCACCAGGTAGGTTTCTTCGTTGGTGCAGCGGCTGGAGGTGATGCCACCAATGGAGTCGCGGCCGTATGTTTGCTGCAGCCGGCGGAATTCGCTGGCGGCGTAGGTCACCGCTTCATCCCAGCTGACTTCCTGCCAAGGGTCGTTGATATGTTTGCGGATCATCGGTGTGGTGATGCGATCTGGGTGAGTCGCGTAACCCCAGGCAAAGCGCCCTTTGACGCAGGAGTGGCCGTGGTTGGCCTGGCCGTTCTTGTCGGGAACCATGCGCACCAGCTTGTCGCCTTTCATCTCGGCGCGGAACGAGCAGCCCACGCCGCAATAGGCACAGGTGGTGATCACGCTGCGTTCGGGCTGCCCCAGTTCCACCACACTTTTTTCCATCAAGGTCGCGGTAGGACAGGCTTGCACACAGGCGCCGCAGGACACGCATTCCGAGTCGAGGAAGTTCTCGCCACCGGCGGCCGCGACCCGGGATTCGAAACCGCGCCCGGTAATGGTCAGGGCAAAAGTGCCCTGGGTTTCTTCGCAGGCGCGCACGCAGCGGTTGCAGACGATGCACTTGCTCGGGTCGAAGTCGAAATAGGGGTTGGACGTGTCCTTCACGTCGGCCAGATGGTTGTCGCCTTCATAGCCGTAACGCACCTCCCGCAGGCCGACCTGGCCGGCGACGGTTTGCAGTTCGCAGTTGCCGTTGGCCGAGCAGGTCAGGCAGTCCAGCGGGTGATCGGAGATGTACAGCTCCATGACGTTGCGACGCAGGGTCGCGAGCTTCGGCGTCTGGGTGTGCACGCTCATGCCTTCAGTGACCGGCGTGGTGCAGGACGCCGGGTAGCCGCGCATGCCGTCGATCTCCACCAGGCACATGCGGCAGGAGCCGAAGGCTTCCAGGCTGTCGGTGGCACACAGTTTAGGAATGGTGGTGCCCAGCAGCGCAGCGGCGCGCATCACCGAGGTCCCTTCGGGCACGCTGATGCTGCGGCCGTCGATGTTCAGGGTGATCTGCACCTGACTGTCGCGGGCCGGGGTGCCAAGATCGATATCGGTTTTCGGGTCGAAGAGAGTGATCATTGGTCGGCCTCCGAGGCTTGCAGACCGAAGTCAGCGGGGAAGTGCTTGAGGGCGCTGGCGACCGGAAAGGAGACCATGCCGCCCAGCGCGCACAGCGAACCGTATTGCAGGGTGTCGCACAGGTCCTTAAGGATGATCACCTGTTCATCACGACTGTTCTGGTCAGGTGCGGCCAGCAGGCGGTCGATCACCTCCACGCCCCGGGTCGAGCCGATGCGGCATGGGGTGCATTTGCCACAGGACTCCTCGGCGCAGAACTGCATGGCGAAGCGCGCCATATGGGCCATGTCCAGGCTGTCGTCAGCCACCACCACACCACCGTGACCGAGCATGGCGCCGATGGCGGCGAACGCCTCGTAATCCAGCGGCGTGTCGAATTGCGACGGTGGCACCCAGGCGCCGAGCGGACCGCCAACCTGAGCGGCCTTCAGCGGCCGGCCACTGGCGGTACCACCGCCGTAGTCTTCCACCAGTTCGCGCAGGGTCAGGCCAAAGGCCCGTTCCACCAGACCGCCGTGACGAATATTGCCCGCCAGCTGGAAGGGCATGGTGCCCAGGGAGCGGCCCATGCCGTAATCGCGATAGAACTGCGCGCCCTTGGCCAGAATCAGCGGCACCGAGGCCAGGGTCAGCACGTTGTGCACCAGCGTTGGCAGGCCAAACAAACCCTTCAAGGCGGGGATCGGCGGCTTGGCGCGGACGATCCCGCGCTTGCCTTCGAGCGAGTCCAGCAGCGCGGTTTCCTCACCGCAGATATAAGCGCCAGCCCCAACCCGCACTTCCATATCGAAGGCCTGGCCGCTGCCGCCGACATTGGCGCCGAGGTAACCGTTGGACCGGGCGATGTCCAGCGCCTCGCGCAACGTGGCCACGGCCTGTGGATATTCCGAGCGCACATAAATGTAGCCGTAGCTGGCGCCGACGGTGATGCCGGCAATGGCCATGCCTTCGATCAGCAGGAAGGGGTCGCCTTCCATCAACATGCGATCGGCGAAGGTGCCGGAATCGCCTTCATCGGCGTTGCACACAATGTATTTCTGCGCGGCCTGGGTGGCGCGCACCGTGCGCCATTTGATCCCGGCCGGGAAGGCTGCGCCGCCACGGCCACGCAGGCCTGAATCGAACACCGCCGTCGCGGTCTGCTCGCCGCCCATGGTGACGGCCCTGTTTAAACCCTCGAAACCGCCGTGGGCTCGGTAATCGTCCAGCGACAGCGGCCGGGTAATACCGGCGCGGGCGAACAGCAGGCGTTGTTGAGACTTGAGGTAAGGCAACTCCTCCACAAGACCCAAGGCCAGTGGATGAGCGGAGGGCTCGCCTTGCAGCGCCTCGAGCACGGACGGCACATCGGCAGCGGTCAACGGGCCGAAGCCGATTCGGCCTTGCGGGGTGTCCACTTCCAGCAGCGGTTCTAGCCAGTACAGACCGCGCGAGCTGGTGCGTTGCAGGTCCGCATTTGAGAGCGCCAAGGCCACTTCATCAGCACCCACGGCACGGGCCAGCGAATCAGCGGGCAGATAAAGACGCGGCATCATGCGTCCTCCCGGCAAGCGTCGAGCAGCGCATCCAGACGCTCGGCACTAAGTCGCGCATGCACCTGGCCATCTAATTCCAGAGCGGGCGAACAAGCGCAAGCGCCGAGGCAATACACCGGACGCAGACTGATGTTGCCATCGGCACTACTGCCGTGATCGTCCAGTTGCAAACGTTCGCGCAACTGCGCGGCGAGCTGCTCGGCACCGCGACTCTTGCACGACTCAGCCCGGCACAGACGCAGGATATGCCGAGCCGGAGGCGCGGTGCGGAAGTCATGGTAGAAGCTGATCACCCCGCGAACCTCGGCCTGACTCAGGTTTAGCGCGTGGGCAATCTCGGGGATGGCGGCATCGGGGATGTAACCGATGTGTTCCTGAATATCATGAAGAATGGGCAACAGTGCGCCGGGGGAGCCCTTGTGGCGCTCCAGCAGGCTGTTGACCATCGGCAGGTGCAACATCTCATCAGGCATTCAGCAATCCTCACGGTCACGGACAAACCAGGCGGTTGTCGGTCGTCCGAAAGTGTCGGCTGCGGCACTCACACCACGTCACGGTATCGTGGCAATTTCAGGCCGGTGGCCAGGGCACCCTTGGCGGGCATCTTGTTGTGCCCGATGCGGTCTTCGCCGCACCTCTTAAAGGGCATAAAAGCAGCTTGCCATGGCGCTTTTGATTCAACTGCACCAAAGCGACGTGTTCGGTTCTGCCTACGACTATCCATTAAGTCTAGATGAGTGTGGTGCGGGGTGTTCACTCACTGGGCTAATGCCCTGAGGGCTTGTCGATGCCTGATATATATCAAGCATTGCACGTCAGAAAAAGCATCAGATCCGTGGGTAATTCTAGGGAGCAGAGCGGCTCTATAGCGTTGATTTGTTCCGCTGTAAGCCGATAGCCATATACGCAGTTATCGTCCTTCGCCCACCCCATGATCGGCTTGAGATCCTCGACGGAAACCGGGATTTCCCTTTCATAGGACGCGAAATCCTCGCCTTCAGAAACTCCCCTAATCACACGCCTCATGGCTCTACTTTCCTTGTTGAGTCTGCTGGTTTGTTCCGAATTTCCGTTTCGTAGTCGAACTCTCAGCATCTGCCCTGAGCAGACCATCGAAAGCCCCAAATACCCGAGACCAACCCCAAATCCCAATCAACACACAAAACCCCTGTGGGAGCGGGCTTGCCCGCGAAAGCGCCAGACCAGCCAACGCAAATCACCAAACAGAAACACAACCCCATGTAGGAGCGAGCCCGCTCGCGAAAAACGCAAGCCAACCACCAACCCGCGGAATGCCCACAATCCTCACAAGCAAGCCCGCCCCTACAACTGCCATACGTAGCTTCGATCGCCAGACAGAGTCCGGGGTTTTTACCCGCTACCCCTCAGCCATCCCCTCCGCCCGCTTGGACGCCAACTCATTATCCCGATCCCGCGTCAGCACCTTCACCGCATCATCCACCACCGCCTTGCTCATCGCTGTCAAATAGTGCGCGGCCCAAGCGTGGCGGTCGGTGTCTCTGGCGTAAGCAGAATCTTCGGTAAGCTTCTTGGCGAGGAACAGAAAATCAGAAGCCATGGCTAACGCATCACCGAGGGGAACGCCGCAAGTGACATGGAACAGCGGCTGATTCGCGCAGTAGATGGCAGGTGTAAGGCCGATGGTTGTGAGTTCGGGTTGATCGGTCATTTACCACCTCCGATGAGGGAGAGGCGATGGGAGAGGGTGGATGGTGGGGCGTTACGCAATTGGGAACTGCGTTGAGGGGAAAGCCAAATTTTGTACGGATTGATGCTGCGCATTATCAGACTCCTTGATATGAGGAGCTGCCACGTTCGTTACCACACGAATGGGTGACAGCTGTGCGCAGGGTGGTAAACCGGGAATCAAGGAAACCGGCACGTCCGAAGACGTCCCACGCACAGCTGCCATAACTCACGCTTGCTGGCATAAAAAAAGCGCCTTCAATCGTGATGGGGGCGCTGTAGCGCCTTGAATAACTCGGGTTACCACACCCGGTCGCTGAATTGGCAGCGACGGTGGGAGGGTATCGTGCAGAACCCCTCCCCGCAACCTTGAAGATTCGTTTGCAATCACCTGAATCAAGAAAATCCGGTCTGTCCCTTTTCCTCGCTGGGAAGTACGCAGCAGCCGCAGCAATCTGTTAGGTTATTTGCCAAATCAGGATCCAATGACAGGAGGTCATCTTGGCTAAGCCAGCAGCGCGTAAAACCGACCCTTCAAGTTGCCCGCTACCGGGGCACGGTACCAATCCTATCGCGACAGGCTCGAAGGTTTATCGTGTACGGCGCATTTTGAGGATGGATCAACACTTCCAGGCGTATTTAACAGGGACAACGCTGTTAAATTTCCTAACCCCTCAGGAAAAGTGTGTTTGATGCTCAAGTTCGACGAGAATTCGACAACCGATACTTCGTCTCTTACAGAAAGCCTTTTGAATAAAATTTTAGGATAAGGAACATCCTATGACTGAACCGTACCTTGTCACCGGCAGCTATGTCATTCAACGTGAACACTCGTTAACAGACTCTCCACTCAACAGAGCCCTGGAACTAATGGAGGGGACTGCTCTGAGATTTTCTCTGGATGCTGTCTCTGACGAAAAGGTCCGGGCGAGCTACATGAAAAATATCAGGCGCATGTCTCATGCAAACATTGGCGGACGTCAAAGCAGGGAAAATTACCGCGCATGAGGGCGTACAGTTCAGTCATGAAATGAGAAACAAGATCATGATGGAGCATCGCAAATACACATCCGCCCAAGGTCTAGCCATCGTCCAAAAAAAGAAGCCCGATGGCAGGACGCTTAACTCGCTGTTTGACCGTTACTCCGAGCGTCTCTTTAAAAAGAAATACATCAACCTTTCTCCAGCAGAACAAACCAAAATCCACTACACAATTCTGGAAGCGGCCGGTCGGGACGATGCCTCGTTCACGAAAGGCACTCAAAAAATGCGCATGATGGGGAAGCTCGGGATTCTAGTCACCGCCGCCCTCGCGACCTATCAAATTCTGAATGCTGAAAACAAGCCAAAGGAAACGGCGCGTCAAGGCATCATCGTAGGTAGTGGTGCTGTGGGAGGCCTTCTTGCAGGGCTTGGAGTCAGCGCTCTTTGTGGGCCTGGTGCTCCCATTTGCGCAATTGCTGTTGTCTTGGTGGGAACCGTCGCTGGTGGCGTAGCCGGTGAAGCGGTAGCGGATTCGCTCGATGAGGAGCTAGAGGAGTTTTCACATTGGGATATATTTTGAGTCAGCCTGAACTGTCAAAAATCAGAACCGCCCTGTCTGATGCATTTGTCGACGCGCCGGTAGATTACGACTATATAGCGGAGCAAGTAAGAGGCTTTGAGCTTCAGACAGTTAATGAAGTTCTTTACTCAGAAGTCGCGCCTGTGTGCTTTACAAACATCGAATCAGCCGTTCCGCCAGTTTGGACGGGTTTTGAGCCGGACTCGCTCAATGCCATGATTGAAGAGAGACTTGCAGCGAGAGAAAAAAATTGGTTTCAGAGGCAGTTTGACAAAGTTCTGGTTGCGTGGCTCAGATATAGATATGCCGATATATGGAAGGAAATAACCAACAGACTTTAGTTCTCTTTTCGAAACAACCACTCTCAGCGGGGAGCTGGTATCGCGCTCAACAACATCACTCACTGTATATCTTTCAGATAATCCTTGAGCGCGATGAGTGGGGCATCAAGCTGCTCCATCGTCCGCGCAACGCTGAAATCTGCTGACAACCTATGCAGTTCGCGGCCCAGGACTGTATCAACACCGCCGAGGGCATTCAGCGCCAGACTCAGGCATTCATCCACTTTCCTCTGGATCGCCTTAACATCCCCCCGGCGCACCAACAACCCAAACACCTCCCTCTCATAATCACTCATCATCAGATCATCCCGCACAATCGGACTTGAATCCTCCGTCTCGTAAGTGAGCTTGAGGGAGAAGAGAGCGACGGTTTCCAGTAGCAATTCCATGGAGGGAATCCTTGTGAAATGTTCCGCCGGTTTGGGCGGCGTGGAAGCGCAAGACCAAAAGATCGCAGCCTTCGGCATCTCCTGGATCGAGGCGGGGCGCAATGTCTTTTCTATAGGCGAAAAAAAAGGCCTTGCAAAGCAAGACCTTTCTTAATTTTGGTGCCCCGAGGGAGACTCGAACTCCCACTTCTTGCGAAAACGGATTTTGAATCCGCCGCGTCTACCAATTCCGCCATCAGGGCTCAATGGCGGCGAAGTATAGAGATGAGATTACCGTCGGTCAATCAGGTACATAGAGAATTTTCACTATTTCGGCTAGACTTCCGGCCCCTGCTAGACGAACCCCATCATGCGCGTTGCTGACTTTACTTTCGAACTCCCTGATTCGCTGATCGCTCGCCACCCTCTGGCCGAGCGTCGCAACAGTCGCCTGTTGACCCTGGATGGGGTCAGCGGCGCCCTGGCACACCGTCAATTCACTGATTTGCTGGAGCATTTGCGCCCGGGCGATTTGATGGTGTTTAACAATACCCGGGTGATTCCGGCGCGGCTGTTTGGCCAGAAGGCTTCCGGCGGCAAGCTGGAAATCCTGGTGGAGCGGGTGCTCGACAGTCACCGCGTGCTGGCCCATGTGCGGTCCAGCAAGTCGCCGAAGCCGGGTTCGAAGATCCTTATCGATGGCGGTGGCGAGGCCGAGATGCTGGCGCGTCACGATGCGTTGTTCGAGCTGGGGTTCGCCGAAGAGGTGTTGCCGCTGCTCGATCGCGTCGGGCACATGCCGTTGCCTCCTTATATAGACCGTCCGGATGAAGGCTCGGACCGCGAGCGTTATCAGACGGTCTACGCCGAGCGCCTGGGCGCGGTGGCGGCGCCGACGGCGGGGCTGCATTTCGATCAGCCGCTGATGGAGGCGATTGCCGCCAAGGGCGTCGAGACGGCGTTCGTGACGTTGCACGTCGGTGCGGGCACGTTCCAGCCGGTGCGCGTCGAGAAGATCGAAGACCACCACATGCACAGTGAGTGGCTGGAAGTCGGTCAAAACGTGGTCGATGCAGTCGAAGCCTGCCGCGCGCGCGGCGGGCGCGTGGTGGCCGTGGGGACCACCAGCGTGCGCTCCCTGGAAAGTGCCGCACGCGATGGCGTGCTCAAACCGTTCAGTGGCGACACTGACATCTTTATCTACCCGGGCCGTCCGTTTCATGTGGTCGATGCCCTGGTCACCAACTTTCATTTGCCCGAATCCACGCTGTTGATGCTGGTTTCGGCATTCGCCGGTTATCCCGAAGCCATGGCTGCCTATAAAGCAGCGGTGGAGCATGGTTACCGCTTTTTCAGCTACGGTGATGCGATGTTTATCACCCGTAATCCTGCGCCGACTGCCCCTAAAGAATCGGGCCCTGAGGAAACTGTATGAGTCGTATGTCGTTTGAACTGCTGGCCACTGACGGCAAGGCTCGTCGCGGTCGTTTGACCTTTCCACGCGGTACCGTCGAGACCCCGGCGTTCATGCCGGTGGGCACTTACGGCACCGTCAAGGGCATGCTGCCGCGGGATATCACTGCCACTGGCGCGGAAATCATTCTGGGTAACACCTTCCACTTGTGGCTGCGTCCTGGCACCGAAGTGATCAAGAAGCACGGTGACCTGCACGATTTCATGCAGTGGAAAGGCCCGATTCTGACCGATTCCGGTGGTTTCCAGGTGTTCAGCCTCGGCGCGATGCGCAAGATCAAGGAAGAGGGCGTGACCTTCGCTTCTCCTGTCGACGGCGCCAAAGTGTTCATGGGCCCGGAAGAGTCGATGCAGGTCCAGCGTGATCTGGGCTCGGACATCGTGATGATCTTTGACGAATGCACGCCTTACCCGGCCGACGAAGACGTCGCGCGGATTTCCATGGAGCTGTCGTTGCGTTGGGCCAAGCGTTCGAAAGAAGCCCATGGCGACAACACGGCGGCGCTGTTCGGCATCGTTCAGGGTGGCATGCACCAGGATTTGCGCATGCGTTCGCTGGAAGGTCTTGACCAGATCGGCTTCGATGGCCTGGCCATTGGCGGCCTGTCTGTGGGCGAGCCGAAGCACGAGATGATCAAGGTGCTCGACTACCTGCCAGGTCAGATGCCGGCTGACAAACCTCGTTACCTTATGGGCGTTGGCAAACCGGAAGATCTGGTTGAGGGTGTGCGCCGCGGTGTGGACATGTTCGATTGCGTGATGCCAACCCGTAATGCCCGCAATGGGCATCTGTTCATTGATACAGGCGTGCTGAAGATCCGTAACGCGTTCCATCGCCATGATGATTCGCCGCTGGATCCGACCTGCGATTGCTACACCTGCCAGAACTTCTCCCGTGCGTATCTGCACCATCTGGACAAGTGCGGCGAAATGCTGGGTAGCATGTTGAATACCATCCACAATTTGCGCCATTACCAGGTGCTTATGGCTGGTTTGCGCGAGGCTATTCAACAGGGTACATTGGCCGCCTTTGTCGATGCCTTTTACGCCAAACGCGGGCTTGCTGTTCCGCCTTTGGACTGAGTTTTCTGACCCCAAGATTCAACATTTGCAACTGGAGTGCTAAATGAGCTTTTTTATCTCTAATGCCATGGCTGACGCTGCTGCACCTGCGGCAGGCCCAATGGGTGGTGGTTTTGAGTGGATTTTCCTGGTCGGTTTCCTGGTCATCTTCTACCTGATGATCTGGCGTCCACAGGCCAAGCGCGCCAAAGAGCAGAAGAACCTGCTCGGCAGCTTGCAGAAAGGCGACGAAGTTGTGACCACCGGTGGTATCGCCGGCAAGATCACTAAAGTGGCAGACGATTTCGTTGTTCTGGAAGTTTCCGACACCATCGAAATGAAGTTTCAGAAAGGCGCCATCGCCGCCACGCTGCCAAAAGGCACGCTGAAAGCGATCTAAGTTTCAACTTTTACTCAATCGACGGGGCGCGCAAGGCGCCCCGCGTCATAAGCGGGCGGCGTGATGCTGAACAAATACCCTCTGTGGAAATACATTCTGATCCTGGCGGTGCTAGCGGTCGGTCTGATTTATTCCGCTCCCAATCTATATCCTGATGACCCGGCTATTCAGGTCAGTGGTGCAAGCACTGCGCTGCAAGTGACTCAGGCTGATCTGGATCGTGTGGGCACAGCGCTCAAGGAATCCGGGATCAACGTCAAGGCTGCCACCCTGGCAGCGAACGGCAAGGGCGGTCTGATTCGTCTGACCAAGGCTGAAGACCAGCTGCCTGCCAAAGACGTCGTGCGCAAGGCATTGGGTGATGACTACGTCGTTGCACTGAACCTGGCGCAAACCACCCCGCAATGGCTACGCAGCTTTGGCGCGCACCCGATGAAGCTGGGTCTGGACTTGTCCGGTGGTGTGCATTTCCTGCTCGAAGTGGACATGGACAAAGCCCTCGACGCGCGCTTGAAAGTCTACGAAGGCGACGTCAAGAGCCTGTTGCGTAAAGAGAAACTGCGCTATCGCAGCCTGCCACAACTCGATGGTGCCATACAGCTGGGTTTCAGTGATGAAGCGTCCCGCGAACAGGCCCGTGCACTGATCCGCAAGAGCTTCAGCGATTTCGACATTGTTCCGGCCGACCTCAATGGTCAGGCGGTGCTGCGTCTGGCGATGACCCCGGCCAAGCTGGCGGAAATCCGCGAATACTCCATCAAGCAGAACTTGACCACGGTACGTAACCGCGTCAACGAGCTGGGTGTTGCCGAACCCATCGTTCAGCGTCAGGGCGCCAACCGCATCGTGGTTGAGCTGCCGGGCGTGCAAGACACCGCCGAAGCCAAGCGTATCCTCGGCAAGACGGCCAACCTTGAGTTCCGTCTGGCCGCTGAGCCTGGCGCATCGAAAGCCACTTCTGAAAGCTTCGAATTCCGTGAAGGCAATCGTCCGTCAGCGCAAATCGAGCGTGGCTTGATCATCACGGGTGACCAGGTCACCGATGCCAAGGCTGGCTTCGGCGAGCAAGGCACGCCGGAAGTGAACATCCGTCTGGATGGTCACGGTGGCGAGCTGATGAGTCGTGCGACCCGCAGCAACGTCGGTCGCAGCATGGCGGTGATCTTCATCGAGCAGCGTCCGGTCACTACTTACGTCAAGAAAATGGTTAACGGCGTCGAGAAAGACGTGCCGGTTCAAACCTTCAAGGAAGAGAAGAAGATCATCAGCCTGGCGACCATCCAGTCGCCGCTGGGTGCTCAATTCCGCATCACTGGCCTGAACGGCCAGGGCGAGTCGTCCGAACTGGCGCTGCTGTTGCGTGCCGGTGGTCTGGCTGCACCGATGTACTTCGCTGAAGAGCGCACCATTGGCCCAAGCCTGGGTGCCGACAACATCCTCAAGGGTGTCGATGCATCGCTGTGGGGCATGCTGTTTGTCTCGCTGTTCATCATCGCCATCTACCGCTTCTTCGGCATCATTGCCACCGTCGCGCTGACCGTGAACATGGTGATGCTGCTGGCCCTGATGTCGCTGCTGGGTGCAACGCTGACCCTGCCGGGTATCGCCGGTATCGTGTTGACCATGGGTATGGCGGTCGACGCCAACGTTCTGATCTTCTCGCGGATACGCGAAGAGATCGCGGCGGGCATGACCGTACAGCGGGCAATCAACGAAGGCTTCGGCCGGGCATTTACTGCGATTCTCGACGCCAACCTGACAACGCTGTTGGTCGGCGGGATTCTCTTTGCGATGGGCACTGGCCCGGTCAAAGGCTTCGCAGTGACCATGTCCCTCGGGATCTTTACCTCGATGTTCACGGCCATCATGGTGACCCGCGCGATGGTCAACCTGATCTTCGGCGGTCGTGACTTCAAGAAGTTGTGGATTTAAGGGGCTGCCATGTTACGTACAATCAACTTCATGGGCGTTCGCAACGTTGCGTTCGGCGTCACATTGTTTCTTACCTTGCTGGCATTGTTCAGCGTCGCCACCAAGGGCATGAACTGGGGCCTGGACTTCACCGGCGGTACGCTCATCGAGCTGACCTACGAACGTCCGGCCGATGTCACCAAGGTGCGAGAGCAGCTGGCCACTTCGGGTTATCACGAGGCGATCGTGCAGAGCTTTGGTGCGACTACCGATCTGCTGGTGCGCATGCCGGGTGAGGATCCGCAGCTGGGCCATCTAGTGGCGGAAGCGCTGCAGAAGGTCGGTGGCGACAACCCGGCCGTGGTCAAGCGCGTCGAGTTCGTTGGCCCTCAGGTGGGTGAAGAGCTGCGCGACCAGGGCGGCCTCGGCATGCTGATGGCGCTCGGCGGTATTCTGATCTACCTGGCTTTCCGCTTTCAGTGGAAGTTTGCGATCGGTGCCATTGTCTCGCTGATCCACGACGTGATCGTGACCATTGGTATCCTGTCGTTCTTCCAGATCACCTTCGACTTGACGGTGCTGGCGGCGGTGCTGGCGATCATCGGTTACTCGCTCAACGACACCATCGTGGTATTCGACCGGGTTCGTGAGAACTTCCGAGTCCTGCGCAAGGCCAGCTTGATCGAGAACATCAACATCTCGACCACGCAAACCTTGCTGCGGACCATGGCGACTTCGATCTCCACCTTGCTGGCGATTGCGGCCCTGTTGTTCTTCGGTGGCGACAATTTGTTCGGCTTCTCCATCGCGCTGTTCGTCGGTGTTCTGGCGGGTACTTACTCGTCGATCTACATCGCCAACGTCGTGCTGATCTGGCTGAACCTGAGCACCGAGGATCTGATTCCTGCAGTGGCTACCGATAAGGAAGTCGACGACCGCCCATAACGGCCATCGCCTTCCAGTTGTCTGCCAAAAAAAGGCGCGAGTTGAACTCGCGCCTTTTTTTATGCTCCAAGGCTGGGAGAAGCGCGGGCGTGTCCCGCATGTGATGGTCAGGAGGTTCATGTGAACAAGTCGTTGCTGGTTGGTGCGGTATTGGGTGCTGTCGGTGTGACTGCCGGGGGTGCTGTTGCCACCTATAGCCTGGTTAAAAGCGGCCCTGAGTATGCGCAAGTTCTAGCCGTTGACCCGGTCAAGACACAAATCAAGACGCCACGTGAAGTGTGCAAGGACGTTGCAGTAACTCGACAGGCGCCGGTGAAAGATCAACATCAGATCGCCGGTACGGTGGTGGGTGCGCTGGCGGGTGGCCTATTGGGCAACCAGATCGGCGGCGGTACGGGCAAGAAGATTGCCACCGTTGCAGGTGCGGTCGGCGGTGGTTACGCCGGCAACAAGGTGCAGGAGGGCATGCAGGAGCGTGACACCTACACCACGACTCAAACTCGCTGCAACACGGTCAATGACATCAGCGACAAAGTCGTAGGCTACGACGTTCGTTATTCGCTCGACGGCAAGGAAGGCAAGGTGCGGATGGATCGCGATCCGGGCAACCAGATCCCGGTCGACAAGGAAGGTAAGTTGATCCTGTCGCAGAATGAGCCGGCTCAATAAATAGCTGTAAATCAGATTCAAAAAAAAGCACCCCGAAGGGTGCTTTTTTGTGGCCGGGCGCTTAGCGCTTAAGCGAAGCCGGCAGGTGCGGCTGGATGGCCGTCAATACTGCTTTGAAGCACTTGGTGTTGCCGGCAACGACGTGGCCTTTTTCAAGGAAATCGTGACCGCCGGTGAAGTCGCTCACCAGGCCGCCTGCTTCCTGGATCAGCAGCGCGCCCGCAGCCATGTCCCACTCGGACAGGCCCGATTCCCAAAAGGCGTCGAAACGGCCGGCAGCCACGTAGGCCAGGTCCAGGCTTGCCGAGCCAGCGCGGCGGATGCCGGCAGTCTGGCCAACCAGGGCGCGGAACATGCCAAGGTAGTTTTCGAGATTGTCCATCTGGTCGTCACGGAACGGGAAACCGGTACCCAGCAGGGCGCCGTCCAGGCTGGTGCGACCGCTGACGCGCAGACGACGACCGTTCAGTTGAGCGCCGCGACCACGGCTGGCGGTGAACTCTTCCTGGCGAACCGGGTCCAGAACAACGGCGTGTTCCAGGCGACCGCGGTATTTGCAGGCGATGCTGACAGCGAAGTGAGGAATGCCGCGCAGGAAGTTGGTGGTGCCGTCCAGCGGATCAATGATCCACAGGTATTCTTCGCCTTCGCCGCTACCCGGGTGCATGCCGGTTTCTTCGCCGAGAATGCCGTGGGTAGGGTAGGCCTTGCGCAGTGCGTCGATGATTTTCTGTTCGGCGGCGCGATCCACCTCGGATACGTAATCCTTGGCGTCTTTTTCGTCGACCTTGATGGTATCCAGGCGCTCGATGGAGCGGAAGATCAATTCACTGGCGCTGCGGGCGGCGCGCAGCGCGATATTCAGCATGGGCTGCATGGATGTGTCACCTAAGGTTGTTAAAGAAAGCCGGGCATTCTATCAGAAAGTTTCTACAGGTGAAGGTCGGTGTTCGCTTTCATAGCTTAACGGTAGGTTGAGCTGTAAGATTCTGCTCCCCATTAACGTGTTCGAGAGCGCCTCCCTTGCTGCATAACATTCGTGTCGTCTTGGTCAATACCAGCCATCCCGGCAACATCGGCGGGGCTGCGCGTGCCATGAAGAACATGGGCCTGTCGCGGCTGGTGCTGGTTGAACCGCGGTTGTTCCCGCACCACGAGGCTGATGCTCGTGCCTCCGGCGCCGGGGACATCCTTGAAAACGCGCAAGTCGTCGCCACCTTGGAAGATGCCTTGGTCGGCTGCAATCTGGTGCTTGGCACCAGCGCTCGCGACCGGCGCATTCCCTGGCCGTTGCTCGATCCCCGCGAGTGCGGCGTGAAAGTGGTCGAGGACGCCGGGCAGGGCGCCGAGATTGCCTTGGTGTTTGGTCGTGAAGATTCCGGCCTGACCAATGAAGAGCTGCAGCGATGTCATTATCACGTGCACATCCCATCAGACCCTGAGTTCAGTTCGCTGAACCTTGGGGCAGCGGTGCAGGTGTTGAGCTATGAAGTACGGATGTCCTGGCTCGCGGCCCAGGGTCAGCCGAGCAAGGTCGAGAAGGATGAAGTAGCGTCCACCAAAAGTGGTGAGCTGGCGACCATGGATGAACTGGAGCGATTCTATGAGCACCTGGAGCAAACCCTGGTGGCCATCGAGTTCCTCGATCCGGAAAAACCACGGCACTTGATGGCGCGCCTGCGCCGGTTGTACGGACGCAGCTCGGTCAGCCGGGCGGAAATGAATATATTGCGTGGCATCCTCACGGAAACCCAGAAAGCGGCCCGTGGCGAGCTTCTTAAGCGGAAGGATTAAAAATGTTCGAGCGTTTGCGTGAAGATATCCAGAGTGTTTTCCATCGTGATCCGGCAGCGCGCAACGCCTTTGAAGTTCTGACGTGCTACCCGGGCATGCACGCCATCTGGATCCACCGCCTGTCGTCGGCCCTGTGGGGGATGGGCTGGAAGTGGCTGGCGCGACTGGTGTCGAACTTCGGTCGCTGGTTGACCGGGATTGAGATCCATCCGGGCGCCAAGGTCGGTCGTCGTTTCTTTATCGACCATGGCATGGGCATCGTCATCGGTGAAACCGCTGAGATCGGCAATGACGTCACCCTTTATCAGGGCGTGACCCTGGGTGGCACCAGTTGGAACAAGGGCAAGCGTCACCCGACGCTTGAAGATGGCGTGGTGGTCGGGGCAGGGGCCAAGGTGCTTGGCCCGTTCACGGTTGGCGCCGGAGCCAAGGTCGGTTCCAATGCTGTGGTCACCAAAGCGGTTCCGGCCGGGGCGACGGTGGTGGGGATTCCAGGGCGGATCATCATCAAGCCCGATGATGAACAGGATGCCAAGCGCAAGGCCATGGCCGAGAAGATCGGCTTTGATGCCTACGGTGTCGGCGAAGATATGCCCGACCCGGTGGCTCGTGCCATTGGCCAGCTGCTCGATCACCTGCAGGCGGTCGACGGCCGTCTGGAGGGCATGTGCGGTGCGTTGAAGGATCTTGGCAGCAACTATTGCGCCAAGGATCTACCTGAGCTGCGCGAAGAAGACTTCGCCTGTGTGAAGGACAAGGATCAGAGTCAGGCCAGTTAAACCGAGTCGACTTCATCGCGGTACTGCTGGCTGTAAGCGGCCAGCCTTTGCTATGATGCGCCCGCTATTTTGTGGCTAATCCTGACTAAAGTACTAGGTCTTATAGTTGACTTAAATACTCGGGAATTGCATACTCGCCCCATTCTGAACTCCGTGGTAATTGTCCATGCGACTGACTACAAAAGGCCGATACGCCGTGACCGCCATGCTCGACCTGGCGTTGCATGCGCAGCACGGGCCGGTGTCCCTGGCCGATATCTCCGAGCGCCAAGGCATCTCCCTGTCCTACCTCGAACAGCTCTTCGCCAAATTGCGCCGCAGCAATCTGGTGTCCAGTGTCCGCGGCCCAGGCGGTGGCTACCAGCTGTCCCGCGACATGCAGGGCATCCAGGTCGCCCAGGTGATCGATGCGGTGAACGAATCGGTCGATGCAACCAAATGCCAGGGCCAGGGTGATTGCCATTCCGGCGACACCTGTCTGACCCACCACTTGTGGTGCGATCTGAGCCTGCAGATTCACGAATTTCTGAGCGGTATCAGCTTGGCTGACCTTGTCACTCGCCGTGAGGTACAAGAAGTAGCCCAGCGTCAGGATCAGCGCCGTTGCAACAGCAAGACGCCACGCCTGGACAAGATTGAAGCGTCCGCCGTCGAATGACAGCCAAAGAGCTAGCGGCACGCCAGCCAGCCTGATTAGGAGATAGTCCATGAAATTGCCGATTTACCTTGATTACTCTGCGACGACCCCGGTTGATCCACGTGTCGCGCAAAAGATGAGTGAATGCTTGCTGGTTGACGGAAACTTCGGTAACCCGGCGTCCCGTTCCCACGTGTTCGGCTGGAAGGCTGAAGAATCCGTCGAAAACGCT
Organism: Pseudomonas sp. HLT2-19-2; assembly: GCF_054898005.1. Lineage (NCBI taxonomy): Bacteria > Pseudomonadati > Pseudomonadota > Gammaproteobacteria > Pseudomonadales > Pseudomonadaceae > Pseudomonas > Pseudomonas sp. HLT2-19-2. Next base: position 1,368,739 of record NZ_CM142712.1, read on the forward strand.
CGTCGTCAGGTCGCTGACCTGGTCAACGCCGACCCGCGTGAAATCGTCTGGACCTCCGGTGCCACCGAATCCGACAACCTGGCAATCAAGGGTGCGGCGCATTTCTATGCCACCAAAGGCAAACACCTGATCACCACCAAGATTGAGCACAAGGCTGTCCTCGACACCATGCGCCAACTGGAACGTGAAGGCTTCGAAGTGACCTACCTCGAGCCGCGCACGGATGGTCTGGTTACGCCGGCGATGATCGAAGCGGCCCTGCGCGACGACACCATCCTGGTCTCGGTCATGCACGTGAACAACGAAATCGGCACCATCAACGACATCGAGGCCATCGGCGAACTGACCCGTTCCAAGGGCATTCTGTTCCACGTCGACGCTGCTCAATCCACCGGCAAGGTCGAGATCGACCTGTCGAAGCTGAAAGTCGACATGATGTCGTTCTCCGCCCACAAAACTTACGGCCCTAAAGGCATCGGCGCACTGTACGTGAGCCGCAAGCCGCGTGTTCGCATCGAAGCGACCATGCACGGTGGCGGTCACGAACGTGGCATGCGTTCGGGCACCCTGGCGACCCACCAGATCGTCGGCATGGGCGAAGCCTTCCGCGTAGCCAAAGAAGACATGGCTGCCGAGAACCTCCGCATCAAGGCCCTGAGCGACCGTTTCTTCAAGCAGGTCGAAGACCTCGAAGAGCTGTACATCAACGGCAGCATGACCGCCCGCGTTCCGCACAACCTGAACCTGAGCTTCAACTACGTTGAAGGCGAGTCGCTGATCATGGCGCTCAAGGATCTGGCGGTTTCGTCCGGTTCGGCCTGCACCTCGGCATCGCTTGAGCCTTCGTATGTTCTGCGCGCCCTGGGTCGCAACGACGAACTGGCCCATAGCTCGATTCGCTTCACCTTCGGCCGTTTCACCACCGAAGAAGAAATCGACTACGCCGCGCAGAAAGTCTGCGAGGCCGTTACCAAGCTGCGCACTCTGTCGCCGCTGTGGGACATGTACAAAGACGGTGTCGACATTTCGAAAATCGAGTGGGCGGCACACTGATTTCAAGTCGCCGCAAACCGGCCCTGCAGGATTTCGGATCGCAGGGCTTAAGAGCGACTCTCTGATGAGTGAGGATTAAGAATCATGGCTTACAGCGAAAAGGTCATCGACCACTACGAGAACCCGCGAAACGTCGGCAAGATGGACGCGGAAGACCCGGATGTCGGCACTGGCATGGTCGGCGCTCCAGCGTGTGGCGACGTGATGCGTCTGCAGATCAAGGTTAACGAGCAAGGCATCATCGAAGACGCCAAGTTCAAGACCTACGGTTGCGGTTCGGCTATCGCCTCCAGCTCCCTGGCGACCGAGTGGATGAAAGGCAAGACTCTGGATGAAGCAGAGACCATCAAGAACACTCAGCTGGCCGAAGAACTGGCCTTGCCGCCAGTAAAAATTCACTGCTCCGTACTTGCTGAAGACGCTATCAAAGCGGCCGTTCGCGACTACAAGCAGAAGAAAGGCTTGATCTGACTTTCAAGATTTGGCGACGAGTAAGGAGTCACCGATGGCTATCAGCATGACAGAAGCGGCTGCTCAACACGTGCGACGCTCCCTCAACGGGCGCGGCAAAGGTGAAGGGATTCGTCTGGGTGTTCGCACCACGGGCTGTTCCGGCCTTGCCTACGTGCTGGAGTTTGTCGACGAGGTAGTTGCAGAGGATCAGGTGTTCGAAAGTCACGGCGAGAAAGTGATCATCGACCCGAAAAGCTTGGCCTACCTGGACGGCACCGAACTCGATTTCGTCAAGGAAGGGTTGAACGAAGGCTTCAAGTTCAACAACCCCAACGTACGCGGTGAATGTGGCTGCGGCGAAAGCTTCAATATCTGAGGCTACTCGTGGGTACTCCTTGTCATTTCGCTTTATTTGAGCTGCAACCGAGCTTCGAACTGGATCTCGGCCAGCTGGCTACGCGCTACCGTGAGTTGGCGCGCAGCGTTCATCCGGACCGCTTTGCAGACGCTTCCGAGCGAGAGCAACGGCTGGCGCTAGAGCAATCCGCGAGCCTCAACGAGGCCTACCAGACGCTCAAAAATCCTCCCAAGCGCGCGCGATATCTGCTCGCTCTGGGTGGTCACGAGCTGCCGCTGGAGGTCACGGTGCATGATCCGGAATTTCTTCTGCAGCAGATGGAACTGCGTGAAGAGCTCGAAGACCTGCAAGACAGCGCCGACCTGGCGGGTGTTGCAGTGTTCAAGCGTCGCCTGAAGACGGCTCAGGATGAACTGAACGAAAGCTTCGCAGCCTGTTGGAATAATGCTGCGCAACGTGAACAGGCCGAACGCCTGATGCGGCGCATGCAGTTCCTCGACAAGCTCACCTACGAAGTGCGCCAGTTAGAAGAGCGCCTCGACGATTAACCCAGTGCCGCTCCGGTCGCACGCCTGATATACAGATAAGTCCTGATAACGATGGCCCTACTGCAGATCGCCGAACCCGGCCAAAGTCCTCAACCGCACCAGCGTCGTCTGGCTGTGGGGATCGACTTGGGCACTACCAATTCGCTGGTCGCTGCTTTGCGCAGTGGTCTTTCCGAACCTTTGGCCGACGCTGACGGGCAGGTCATCCTGCCGTCTGCCGTGCGCTATCACGCCGATCGTGTCGAGGTCGGCGAGTCGGCCAAACTGGCTGCCGCCACCGATCCTTTGAACACCGTGCTGTCGGTCAAGCGCTTGATGGGTCGTGGTCTGTCCGACGTCAAGCAATTGGGCGATCAACTGCCGTACCGCTTTGTCGGTGGCGAATCGCACATGCCGTTCATCGACACCATTCAGGGCCCGAAAAGCCCCGTTGAAGTCTCCGCCGATATCCTCAAGGTGCTGCGTCAGCGCGCCGAGGCCACGCTGGGCGGCGAACTGGTTGGCGCGGTGATCACGGTTCCGGCCTATTTCGATGACGCTCAGCGTCAAGCGACCAAGGATGCGGCCAAGCTGGCCGGTCTGAACGTGCTGCGGTTGCTCAATGAGCCGACTGCTGCCGCTGTGGCTTACGGTCTGGACCAGCATGCTGAAGGCCTGGTTGCTATTTATGACCTGGGTGGCGGCACGTTCGATATTTCGATTCTGCGCCTGACCGGTGGTGTCTTCGAAGTCTTGGCTACCGGTGGCGACAGCGCCCTGGGCGGCGATGACTTCGACCACGCGATCGCTCGCTGGATCATCGAGGGCGCTGGCCTGTCGGATGACCTGGATCCGGGTGTGCAGCGCAATCTGTTGCAAACCGCCTGTGCAGCCAAAGAAGCCCTAACCCAAGCCTCGTCCGTTGAAGTTGCTTATGGCGACTGGAAAGCCGAGCTGACCCGTGAGGCCTTCAATGCGCTGATCGAGCCGATGGTTGCTCGCAGCCTGAAAGCCTGCCGCCGCGCTGTGCGTGATTCCGGTATCGAACTGGAAGAAGTGCACGCGGTGGTCATGGTCGGTGGCTCGACTCGTGTGCCTCGCGTTCGCGAAGCCGTCGCCGAAGCCTTCGGTCGCCAGCCGCTTACTGAAATTGACCCGGATCAAGTGGTGGCCATCGGTGCCGCGATCCAGGCCGATACGCTGGCCGGCAACAAGCGCGATGGCGACGAACTGCTGCTGCTCGACGTGATCCCGTTGTCGCTGGGCCTGGAAACCATGGGCGGCCTGATGGAGAAGGTGATTCCACGTAACACCACCATCCCCGTCGCCCGCGCCCAGGACTTCACCACTTATAAAGACGGCCAGTCGGCAATGGCGATTCACGTGTTGCAGGGCGAGCGCGAGCTGATCAGCGACTGCCGCTCCCTGGCGCGTTTCGAATTGCGCGGTATTCCGGCGATGGTGGCGGGTGCGGCGAAGATTCGCGTGACCTTCCAGGTCGATGCCGACGGTCTGCTCAGTGTCTCCGCTCGCGAGCTGGGTTCGGGCGTCGAGGCCAGCATCCAGGTCAAGCCGTCCTACGGCCTGACCGACGGCGAAATCGCCAAAATGCTCAAGGATTCGTTCCAGCACGCCAGCGACGACAAAGTTGCCCGTGTTCTGCGTGAGCAGCAAGTCGATGCCCAGCGCCTGATCGAGGCGGTGCAAGGCGCCCTCGATGTCGACGGCGAACGCCTGCTCGACGCTGAAGAGCGCATGGTTATCGAGTTGCAGATGCAGGAACTGACCGAACTGATGAAAGGTACCGATGGTTACGCCATCGAGCAGCAGACCAAGCGTCTGTCGCAAGTGACCGATGCCTTTGCTGCCCGCCGCCTGGACTCGACGGTGAAAGCCGCGCTGGCGGGGCGCAACCTGAATGAGATTGAGGAATAACGATGCCGCAGGTCATTTTTCTGCCACACGAAAGGTTTTGCCCGGACGGCATGGTCGTGGAGGCTGAGACCGGTACGTCCATCCTCGAATTGGCTCATGAACACCATATCGAGATGGAAAGCGCTTGTGGCGGCGTCTGCGCCTGCACCACCTGCCACTGCATCATTCGCGAAGGTTTCGACTCGCTGGACGAGGCGGATGAGCTGGAAGAAGACTTTCTTGATCGGGCCTGGGGTCTGGAAGCGCAATCGCGTCTAGGCTGTCAGGCGATCGTCGGGACTGAAGACCTGACCGTCGAAATTCCGAAATACTCGGTCAACCATGCAGCCGAAGCGCCGCACTGATTCAAGGAACTGACATGAGTCTGAAATGGGTTGATGTGCTGGAAATCGCGATCCAGCTGGCTGAATCCAAGCCGGATACGGACCCGCGTTACGTGAACTTCGTCGATTTGCACAAATGGGTGCTGGCATTGCCGGAGTTCAGCGATGATCCGACCCGCGGTGGCGAGAAGGTGCTTGAAGCCATTCAGGCCGCCTGGATCGAAGAAGCAGACTGAGTCTGCGCCGTACGCAGTTAGGCAATACCAAAGAACCCGCGTATAATTCGCGGGTTTAATTTTTCACAAATTACCGTTTCTGGAGTTACACCATGGCTGTTCAACGTACTTTCTCCATCATCAAGCCTGACGCTGTTGCAAAAAACGTTATCGGCGAGATCACCACTCGTTTCGAAAAAGCTGGCCTGCGCATTGTAGCTTCGAAACTGAAGCAACTGTCCAAAGCCGAAGCTGAAGGCTTCTACGCTGAGCACAGCGCTCGTGGTTTCTTCGGCGATCTGGTTGCTTTCATGATCTCCGGTCCGGTTGTTGTTCAGGTTCTGGAAGGCGAAAACGCTATCGCTCTGAACCGTGAGCTGATGGGCGCTACCAACCCTAAAGAAGCTGCTGCTGGCACCATCCGTGCTGACTTCGCTGATTCCATCGATGCCAACGCTGTGCACGGTTCGGACTCCGAAGCCGCTGCAGCTCGCGAAATCTCGTACTTCTTCGCAGCTACTGAAGTAACCACTCGCTAAGCATTGGCTTAAGAGTGAAGGTGAATCCATGACTACATCGACTGTAAAAACCAACCTGCTGGGTCTGACTCAGCTGGAAATGGAAAAATTCTTCGACTCAATCGGGGAGAAGCGTTTCCGTGCCGGTCAGGTAATGAAATGGATTCACCACCTTGGCGTCGATGATTTCGACGCCATGACGAACGTCAGCAAAGCCTTGCGCGACAAGCTCAAGGCCATTGCTGAAGTCCGCGGCCCCGAAGTGGTCAGCGAGGACATTTCCACCGACGGCACCCGTAAATGGGTGGTGCGCGTGGCGTCCGGTAGCTGCGTCGAGACCGTGTACATTCCCCAGGGCAAACGCGGCACTTTATGCGTTTCGTCCCAGGCAGGCTGTGCCCTGGATTGCAGTTTCTGCTCCACCGGCAAGCAAGGTTTCAACAGCAACCTCTCCGCCGCCGAAGTCATCGGTCAGGTGTGGATTGCCAATAAATCGTTCGGCAGCATCCCGGCGACCGCCGACCGTGCCATCACCAACGTGGTGATGATGGGCATGGGTGAGCCGCTGCTGAACTTCGACAACGTCGTGGCCGCCATGCATCTGATGATGGATGACCTGGGCTACGGGATCTCCAAGCGCCGCGTAACCCTGTCTACATCGGGTGTGGTGCCGATGATCGATGAGCTGTCCAAGCACATCGACGTCTCCCTGGCGTTGTCGCTGCACGCACCAAATGACGCATTGCGTAACCAATTGGTGCCGATCAACAAGAAGTATCCGCTTAAGATGCTGCTCGAGTCGTGCCAGCGCTACATGTCGTCCCTGGGCGAGAAGCGCGTGTTGACCATTGAGTACACGTTGCTCAAGGACATCAACGACAAGGTTGAGCACGCGGTCGAAATGATCGAGTTGCTCAAGAACATTCCGTGCAAGATCAACCTGATTCCGTTCAACCCGTTCCCGCATTCCGGTTATGAGCGCCCGAGCAACAACGCGATTCGTCGTTTTCAGGATCAGCTTCACCATGCCGGCTTCAATGTCACCGTACGCACCACCCGCGGTGAAGACATCGATGCCGCGTGTGGCCAATTGGTAGGGCAGGTGCTGGATCGCACCCGTCGCAGCGAACGTTATATCGCCGTGCGCGAGTTAAGCGCCGAAAACGATATCGCGCAGAACGCTGCGAACAATAATTAAGAGAGGATCTCTATGTCCCTGCGCTTCGCGCTGCTATTGCTGTTGGCCAGCCTGTGTGCTGGTTGTGTCCTGTCGGGCGATTTCAACCCGATGAAGACCAGCAAGGGTCGCGATGAAGCGCGTGCTGCCTATGTACAGCTGGGCTTGGGCTACTTGCAACAAGGCATGACCGAACGGGCGAAAGTACCGTTGAAGAAAGCGTTGGATCTGAATGACTCGGATCCAGACGCCAATGCTGCGCTGGGTCTGGTGTTTCAAGCCGAGATGGAGCCGGAGCTGGCGGACGAGCATTTTCGCAAGGCGCTGGCTTCGCGCCCCAACGATGCGCGAATCCTGAACAACTACGGAAGTTTCCTTTTCGAAGAGAAACGGTACAAAGAGGCGTACGAGCGCTTTGAGCAGGCTGCCGCCGATACCATGTATCCCGAGCGTTCGCGGGTGTTCGAGAACCTCGGCATGACCGCTTCGAAGCTGGGCCAGCGCGATCTGGCGCAGCAGCAGCTGGAAAAAGCCTTGCGTTTGAATCGCCAACAGCCACGTGCATTGCTGGAAATGGCTGAGTTGTCCTTCGAAGACAGGCATTATGTGCCCGCGCGTGACTATTACGATCGTTTTAGCCTGCTCACCGAGCAAAATGCACGTAGTCTATTGCTCGGCGTTCGGCTGGCAAAAGTGTTTGAAGATCGCGACAAGGCCGCCAGTTTTGGCCTGCAACTAAAACGACTCTATCCCGGTACGCCGGAATATCAGCAATACCTGTCGGAGCAATGATGAAAGCGGCGCATCCCGAAGTTGTAGCAGCGAATCGCGTTAACCCCGGTGAAACCTTGCGCCAGGCCCGCGAAAGCAATGGCTGGTCGCTGGCTGAAGTGGCCCTCAAGCTCAACCTCACCGTCAATTCCCTGAGCAATCTGGAAGCCGGCGCTTTCGACAAGCTGCCTGGGCATACCTTTGCCCGTGGTTATATTCGCGCGTACGCCAAATTGCTTGGTATGGACCAGACCGTTCTGGTCCAGCAGTTCGATCAATCCACCGGCACCGACTCCCAGGGCAGCAACGTCCATAGCCTGGGGCGTATCGAAGAGCCGGTTCGGGTATCCCACACCATTTTGCGAATTGTCAGCCTGCTGTTGCTGATCGCAGTCATTGGCGGTGGTTTTTTCTGGTGGCAGGATCAAACCTCGCTACGCACCAAAGACCTGATCAGCCTGAGCCCGGAACACGTTGAAGTCGAAGGCGCTGACGGCACCACCCAGATCCATCCGCTGGACGAGCCGGAAGACCAGGCCGTTGCGCAAGGTCAGGTTGAAGGCGAAACCGCGCTTGCGTTGCCGCAAGCCGAAACTTCGACTGATGCGTCGACCGAAGCTGAAGCAACTGTGCCGACCGCCGCACCGACTGCCCCCGCGCCAACACCGGCTGCACCGGCGCACAGCACCGCACCGGTTGTCGCAACGCCGGCAACACCAATCCCAGCTGTTGCAGCTGTACCGACACAGAGTGCAACCGCTTCGGTTACTCCGACTATTCCCGCGCCAGCGGCGGCTGCCCAGGTTGCTGGCCAGGGCCAGGTTCAACTGCAATTCACTGCTGATTGCTGGACGCAAGTGACCGATGGCACCGGCAAGGTGTTGTTGAGCGGTCTCAAGCGTAAAGGCGAAAACGTTTCTGTCAGCGGCAAACCACCCTTTTCCGTGCGTCTGGGCTTCGCCCGTGGCGCGCAAGTCAGCTATAACGGGCAAGTGGTTGATATCGCTCCGTTCACCAGTGGCGAGACTGCTCGCCTGAAGTTGGGTCAATAAGTCATGCACGGCGAATCTCCAATCAAACGTCGCGAATCGCGCAAGATTTGGGTCGGTAACGTGCCTGTTGGCGGCGATGCGCCTATCGCTGTGCAGAGCATGACCAACAGCGACACCAATGACGTAGCCGCCACCGTCGCCCAGATCAATCGTCTGGAAGCCGCTGGCGTCGATATCGTGCGCATTTCGGTGCCGGACATGGACGCCGCCGAAGCCTTCGGCAAGATCAAGCAACTGGTCAAGGTTCCACTGGTTGCCGACATTCACTTCGACTACAAGATCGCTCTGCGCGTAGCCGAACTGGGCGTTGACTGCCTGCGGATCAACCCGGGCAATATCGGTCGCGAAGACCGCGTGCGTGCAGTAGTCGATGCCGCCCGTGATCGCGGGATTCCGATTCGCATTGGTGTGAACGCCGGTTCCCTGGAAAAAGACCTGCAAAAGAAATACGGCGAGCCCACCCCGGCGGCGCTGGTTGAATCCGCCCTGCGTCACGTCGAGCACCTTGAACGTCTGAATTTCCAAGACTTCAAGGTCAGCGTCAAAGCCTCCGATGTGTTCATGGCCGTGGCCGCGTACCGCTTGCTGGCCAAGGAAATCGTCCAGCCGCTGCACCTGGGCATCACCGAAGCCGGTGGTTTGCGTTCAGGCACGGTGAAATCCGCCGTGGGCCTCGGTATGCTGCTCGCCGAAGGGATTGGCGATACTATTCGCATCTCGTTGGCGGCCGACCCGGTCGAGGAAGTGAAAGTCGGCTACGACATTCTCAAATCCCTGCACCTGCGTTCCCGTGGCATCAACTTCATCGCCTGCCCGAGCTGCTCGCGGCAGAACTTCGATGTGGTCAAAACCATGAACGAGCTGGAAGGGCGCCTTGAAGACCTGCTGGTGCCGCTGGATGTCGCGGTCATCGGTTGCGTGGTCAACGGGCCAGGCGAAGCCAAGGAAGCCCATATCGGCTTGACCGGTGGCACGCCAAACCTGATTTATATCGACGGCAAGCCGTCGCAGAAACTGACGAATGACAATCTGGTGGATGAGCTCGAACGCTTGATCCGTCAGAAAGCGGCCGAAAAGGTCGAAGCCGACGCAGCTGTAATCGCTCGCGGCTGATCGAACGAATTTAAGGATTTATAGTGAGCAAGTCTCTGCAAGCCATTCGTGGCATGAACGACATCCTGCCCGAACAGACTCCCCTGTGGCGTCATTTCGAGGGCACTGTCTCGCGTTTGCTGGATAACTACGGTTACAAGCAGATCCGCATGCCCATCGTCGAATTCACCGAGCTGTTCAAACGCTCCATCGGTGAAGTGACCGACATCGTCGAAAAAGAGATGTACACCTTCGACGACCGCAACGGCGATTCCCTGACCCTGCGCCCTGAAGGCACGGCGGCCTGCGTGCGTGCGGTGCTTGAGCACGGCATCACCGGCGGTGGCCAGGTGCAGAAACTCTGGTACATCGGCCCGATGTTCCGCCACGAACGTCCGCAGAAAGGCCGTTATCGTCAGTTCCACCAGATCGGTTGCGAAGTCTTCAACCTCGACGGTCCGGACATCGACGCCGAGCTGATCGTACTGACCTGGCGCCTGTGGGGCGAGCTGGGCATCCGTGATGCGGTCAAGCTCGAGCTCAATAGCCTGGGGACCGCCGAGTCCCGTGGTCGTTATCGTGAAGCGCTGGTCGAGTTCCTCTCGGCCCGCCTGGACAAGCTGGACGAAGACAGCCAGCGTCGTCTGAAGACCAACCCATTGCGGGTTCTGGATACCAAGAACGCTGACACTCAAGCCGTGCTGGTCGACGCGCCGAAAATGGCCGACTACCTCGACGAAGAGTCTCGTGTGCACTTCGAGGGCCTCAAGGCTCGCCTGGACACCGCCGGCATTCCTTACGTGATCAACCCGAAGCTGGTACGCGGGCTGGATTACTACAGCAAGACCGTTTTCGAATGGGTCACCGACAAGTTGGGCGCGCAGGGCACCGTGTGTGCCGGCGGTCGTTACGACGGTCTGGTGGAGCAGATGGGCGGCAAGCCGACCCCCGGCGTAGGTTTCGCCATGGGTATCGAACGCTTGGTGCTGCTGCTTGAAACCCTGGAGCAGATCCCGGAAGAAATTTCCCGTCAGGTCGACGTCTATCTCTGCGCCTTCGGCGAAGCCGCCGAGCTGGCCGGTCTGGCGCTGAGCGAACGTGTTCGTGATCAATTGCCCAACCTGCGCCTGCAAGTCAATGCCGGCGCCGGCAGCTTCAAAAGCCAGTTCAAGAAGGCCGACAAGAGCGGTGCGCTGTACGCGCTGATCCTCGGTGACGACGAAATGGCCCAGCAAGTGGTAGGTTTCAAACCCCTGCGTGGCCAGGGCGAACAACAAAGCATTGCCTGGGATGCGCTTGCTGCACACCTGGCCACCTGCGTCGTGCAGGGTTGAAGCTGTCAAACAGCCGATTTAGCGATTAAGGAGTATTGGGGTGTCGAGTACCGAAGACGAACAGCTGTCGGATTTGAAGGACTGGTGGACACGCAACGGCAAGCCCCTGGTCACTGGCGGCCTGTTGGCGCTGGTCATCGTGTTCGGCTGGCAGGCTTTTCAAAAGTATCAGAGCAATCAGTCGCAAGGCGCGTCGATGCTCTATCAGCAATTGCTGGAAACCACGCTGACGCCTGACGGCAAGCCTGATGCCGCCCGTGTTTCGGACCTGGCCAACAAGCTCAACAGCGAGTTCGGCGGCACCGCTTACGCGCAATACGGCAGCCTGTTCGTGGCGAAAGTCGCGGTCGACAGCGGTAAGCTGGATGACGCAGCCAGCGAGCTGAAGGCTATTACCGCCAAACCGGCCAACCCGGCATTGGGCGAAATCGCCCGTCAGCGCCTGGCGCAGGTGCTGGCCGCGCAGAACAAGGCCGATGAAGCCCTGAAACTGCTCGAAGGCGATGCCGACAAAGCATTCCTGGCCACTCGCGAAGAGCTCAAAGGCGACCTGTTGGTGCAATTGGGTCGTACCGACGAAGCGAACACGGCGTATCAAAAAGCCAAGGCGGCACTGTCGGATGAAGCGGCGGTCGGTGGCCTACAAATCAAGCTGGACGACCTGGCCAAAGGGGATGCGTGACGTGATCCGTTGGAAACATGCAGCATTGCTGGCTCTGGCCATTTTGGCCGCGGGTTGCAGCAGCAACAGCAAAAAAGAACTGCCACCGGCCGAGTTGACCGACTTCAAAGAAGAAGTGGTTTTGCAAAAGCAGTGGAGTCGTTCGATCGGTGACGGTCAGGGCGTAACGTACAACATGCTGGTTCCGGCGATCGATGGCGATACCATCTATGCCGCCGACGTCACCGGTGTGGTGATGGCGATGGATCGCAGCAATGGCGACGTCAAATGGAAGAAAGATCTCGAGCTGCCTGTTTCCGGCGCCGTTGGCGTCAGTTACGGTCTGCTCATGATCGGTACGATCAAGGGCGAAATCGTTGCCCTTGACGCCAGCAGCGGTGAAGAGAAATGGCGCGCTCGCGTGTCCAGTGAAGTCCTCGCGCCGCCGGTCAGCAACGGTGACGTGGTGGTGGTTCAGACTCAGGATGACCGTCTGATCGGTCTGGATGCCGCTACCGGCAACCAGCGCTGGTTGTATGACAGCACTCCAGCAGTATTGACCCTGCGCGGTACCAGTGCGCCGATCGTCACCAACCGCCTCGCGGTGGCTGGCCTGTCGACCGGTAAAGTGGTCGCTCTCGATATCTCCAACGGCGTGCCGGTATGGGAACAACGTGTAGCGATTCCACAAGGTCGTTCGGAACTGGAGCGCGTTGTCGATATCGACGGTGGCCTGCTGCTGTCCGGCGGTACACTGTATGTCGCCAGCTATCAGGGTCGCGTTGCGGCACTGGATCTGGAAAGCGGTCGTCAGCTCTGGCAGCGTGATGCTTCCAGCTATGCCGGTGTCGCCCAGGGTTTTGGCAGCGTTTACGTGAGCCTGTCTTCGGGCACCGTTGAAGGCGTCGACGAACGTTCCACCACAGCCTTGTGGAGCAACGATTCGCTGGCCCGTCGTCAACTGTCGGCTCCGGAAGTGTTCTCCAGCTATGTTGCAGTCGGTGATATGGAAGGTTACCTGCATCTGCTGAGCCAGGTTGACGGTCGTTTCGTCGGCCGCGAGCGCATTGACAGCGACGGCCTGCGTGCCCGTCCGCTGGTAGTGGGTGACACGATTTATCTGTATGGCAACAGCGGCAAACTGGAAGCCCTGACCATTAAGTAAAGGTTTGACTATGCTTGGGGTTAGTTCCCCAAGCGGCCCCGTTCTGCGGGGCTCGCAGCGCTCACAGGCGCTGCCCCGAGCACCAGCCGCTGCCTCGCAGCGGCTTTTGTATTTTCTGAAATAACGAAGTGGAGAGCCGCATGGTTCCCGTAATCGCCCTGGTGGGCCGACCGAACGTCGGCAAGTCCACCTTGTTCAACCGCCTGACCAGGACTCGCGACGCCATCGTCGGCGACTTGTCCGGTCTGACCCGTGATCGCCAATACGGTGAGGCCAAGTGGCAAGGGCGTTCCTACATTCTGGTCGACACCGGCGGTATCTCCGGTGACGAGCACGGTATGGACGAAAAAATGGCCGAGCAGTCGCTGCTGGCCATTGAAGAAGCGGATGTCGTTCTGTTCCTGGTAGATGCCAAGGCTGGTTTTACCGCCGCCGACCAGATGATCGCCGAGCATTTGCGCAAACGTAACAAGCGTTCTTACGTGGTTGCCAACAAGGTCGACAACATCGACCCTGAAATGGCCCGCGCCGAGTTCGCCCCGTTGGGCATGGGCCACGCGATTCCGATCGCCGGTGCCCACGGTCGTGGCATCACCCAGATGCTGGAAATCGCCCTGAGCACCTTCCCGAAAGACGATGACGAGCTAGAAGAAGGCGAGGAAGAGATCGTTGCCGAAGGCGAGGAAGCCAAGCGCATTCCTGGCCCAAGCGAAAAAGACGGGATCAAGATCGCCATCATCGGCCGGCCAAACGTCGGCAAGTCGACCCTCGTCAACCGCATGCTCGGTGAAGACCGTGTCATCGTTTATGACGAGCCCGGCACCACCCGCGACAGTATCTACATCCCGTTCGAGCGTAACGACGAGAAGTACACGCTGATCGACACCGCCGGTGTGCGCAAGCGCGGCAAGATCCACGAAGAAGTCGAAAAATTCTCCGTGGTCAAAACCCTGCAAGCCATCAAAGACGCCAACGTGGTGATCTTTGTGATGGACGCTCGCGAAGGCGTGGTCGACCACGACCTCAACCTGCTGGGCTTCGCCATTGAGTCGGGTCGTGCGCTGGTAATCGCGATCAACAAGTGGGACGGCATGACGCCGAGCGAGCGCGACTTCGTGAAGGTCGAGCTGCAACGTCGACTGTTCTTCGTTGACTACGCCGACATTCACTTCATCTCGGCCCTGCACGGCACGGGCGTGGGCAACCTCTACGCCTCCGTACAGAACTCGTTCAAGTCTGCGGTCACCCGCTGGCCAACCAACCGCCTGACCACGATTCTGGAAGACGCGGTTGGTGAGCACGCGCCGCCGATGGTCAACAACCGCCGGATCAAGCTGCGTTATGCCCACTTGGGTGGCGCGAACCCGCCGATCATCGTGATTCACGGTAACCAGATCGAGAAGGTGCCGAAGTCTTACGTGCGTTATCTGGAAAATACTTACCGTCGTGTCTTGAAGCTGGTCGGTACGCCGATCCGCATCGAGTTCAAGGGCGGCGAGAACCCGTACGAAGGCAACAAGAACTCGCTCACCGACCGTCAGGTCAACAAGAAGCGTCGCATGATGTCGCACCACAAGAAAGCCGACAAGAAGCGTAGAGACAAGCGCTGATTCAGTGATCGTTCCCACGCTCTGCGTGGGAATGCAGCCTCGGACGCTCTGCGTCCAAGTCGGTGAAGTAGAGAGGGCGCCAGTGGCGCCCTTTTTCATGCCTGTGGTTTGGGCTATCCTCGGACTCTCCCGCGCCGTCGTTAGCGCCGGGTGTAGAGCAGGGAATCAACGATGATCACCAGTAAGCTGCCGAATGTCGGCATCACTATCTTCACTCAGATGTCTCAGCTCGCGGCGCAAACCGGGGCGCTGAATCTGTCCCAGGGTTTTCCCGATTTCGATGCCCCGCAAGCCCTGTGTGATGCGGTCGGTCGGCATATTGCCAGTGGCCACAACCAATATTCACCGATGACGGGACTGCCGGCGCTGCGCCAGCAGATTTCGATGAAGATCGCCCGCAGCTACGGCGTCAATGTGGATGCCGACCATGAAGTGACCGTCACTCCCGGCGCAACCCAGGCGATCTTCTGTGCGATTCAGGCGGTTATCCACAGCGGTGACGAAGTGATTGTCTTCGATCCGGCCTACGACAGTTATGAACCCTCGGTTGAGCTGGCCGGAGGTCGTTGCGTCCATGTGCAACTCGGTTTGAATGACTTTGCCATCGACTTCCAGAAGCTTGCCGAAGCGATTACGCCGCGCACGCGGATGATCGTTCTCAACTCTCCGCATAACCCAAGTGGCGCGCTGATCAGTCGTGCCGAGCTAGATCAGTTGGCGGCGTTGATTCGCGATCGTGACATCTACATCGTCAGCGACGAAGTCTACGAACACCTGGTCTTCGACGGCGTGCCTCACATCAGCGTGCTGAATCACGAAGAGCTGTATCAACGCGCCTTCGTAGTCAGTTCTTTCGGCAAGACATACCACGTCACTGGCTGGAAAACCGGCTACGTGGTCGCGCCGCCGGCTCTCACCGCCGAGCTGTGCAAGGTTCACCAATACGTCAGTTTCTGCGGCGTGACGCCGCTGCAATATGCCTTGGCTGACTACATGGCCGAGCACCCGGAACACGTCGAGGAACTGCCGGCGTTCTATCAGGCCAAACGCGACCTGTTCTGCGATCTGCTGACGCCGTCACGCTTCAGCTTCACCCGAGTGGCCGGTACTTATTTCCAGTTAGTCGATTACTCGCAGATCCGTCCGGACCTCGACGATGTCGAGATGGCGTTGTGGATGACCCGCGAGCATGGCGTGGCGAGCATCCCGATCTCGGTGTTCTACCAGACACCGCCCAAGGGCCAGCGCCTGGTGCGCCTGTGCTTCGCCAAACGTGAGGAGACCCTGCGTGAAGCAGCGGAAAAACTATGCGTGATCTGAGCGCGCTACCCAATCTGAACATTGCACTGATCCAGACCACCTTGGCCTGGCATGATCGTCAGGCCAATCTGGAGCATTTCGAGCAGTTGCTGGAACAGGCTCGCGGCGCTGATCTGATCATTCTGCCGGAGATGTTCACCACCGGTTTTTCCATGGAGTCGGAAACGCTCGCCGAGCCGGAAAATGGTCCGACCAGCAAATGGCTGCGGGTTCAGGCAGCGAAACTGGATGCGGTGATCACCGGCAGCGTGATCGTCCAGGCGGCTGACGGCAGCCATCGCAATCGCCTGTTGTGGGCGCGGCCGGACGGGGAGGTGTGGCACTACGACAAGCGCCATCTGTTTCGCATGGCCGGTGAACACAATCACTACACCCCCGGCGAGCGCCAGGTGCAGTTCGAGCTCAAGGGCTGGCGAGTGCGGCCACTGATTTGCTACGACCTGCGCTTCCCGGTCTGGAGCCGTGATTCTCAGGACACCGATCTGTTGCTGTACACCGCCAACTGGCCGGGTGCACGGCGTCAGCACTGGAACCGTTTGCTGCCAGCGCGGGCGATCGAAAACCTCTGCTACGTGGCGGCGGTGAATCGGATCGGCACTGACGGTAAAGGCTTTGCGTATACCGGCGACAGTCAGGTACTGGACTTTCAGGGTGAGATACTGCTCAGCGCAGGCGAAGCGGATGGGGTGTTCAAGGTGGTTTTGGATGCGGCGGAACTGGCAGCTTACCGGACACGTTTTCCGGCGAATCTGGATGCCGATACGTTCGAGTTCACGTAACCGATCATTCCCACGCAGAGCGTGGGAACGATCTACAAAAAGGCCCCGAGGTTCTCACCCCGGGGCCTTTTGCATTTCAGCGAAGGCTTACGCCGCTTTCGCTTCCGGCTGGCTCAGCGAGCGGTTCAGTGCGCTGAACAGGGCCTTGAAGCTGGCGGTGGTGATGTTTTCATCGATACCGACGCCATGCACCGCACGTTCACCGTTCACGCGCAGTTCAATGTAGGCCGCAGCCTTGGCATTGGTGCCCGAACCAATGGCGTGTTCGTTGTAGTCCATGATTTCAACCGGAATCGGCAGACCGGCCACCAACGCTTCCAGGGCACCGTTGCCCTTGCCACGCCAGTGCAGGTTGGTTTCACCCTGACCTTTGCTTGAGACTTCCACTTCCACGGCGCTATGACCGTTCTCTTCCTGCAGGCGATGGCTGACCAGCGCGTACGGGGTGTTGGCCTGCAAGTACTCGCTGTGCAGCAACGCGTGGATCTGCTTGGCGGTCATCTCCAGGCCAAGGCGATCGGTTTCACGCTGCACCACCTGGCTGAACTCGATCTGCATGCGACGCGGCAAGCTGATGCCGTATTCCTGTTCCAGCAGGTAAGCGATACCGCCCTTGCCCGACTGGCTGTTGACGCGGATCACCGCCTCGTAGCTGCGGCCGATATCGGCCGGGTCGATCGGCAAGTACGGTACTTCCCACAGCGCGTCCGGTTTCTGCTGGGCGAAGCCCTTGCGGATGGCGTCCTGGTGGGAGCCGGAGAACGCAGTGTGAACCAGGTCTCCGACGTACGGGTGACGTGGGTGCACTTGGATCTGGTTGCATTCTTCGACGATTTTACGCACGCCGTCGATGTCGGAGAAGTCCAGCTCAGGGTGAATGCCCTGGGTGTAGAGGTTCAGGGCCACGGTCACCAGGTCGACGTTACCGGTGCGCTCGCCGTTGCCGAACAGGCAGCCTTCGACACGGTCGGCGCCGGCCATCAGGCCCAACTCGGTAGCGGCAACGCCAGTGCCACGGTCGTTGTGAGTGTGCAGGCTGATGATCACGCTGTCACGACGGTTGATGTGACGGCCGAACCATTCGATCTGGTCGGCATAGATGTTCGGGGTCGCGCATTCGACGGTGGCGGGCAGGTTGAGGATCACCTTGTGCTCAGGCGTCGGGTTCCAGACTTCGATCACCGCGTCGCAGACTTCTTTGGCGAACTCGATCTCGGTAGCGCTGAAGGTTTCTGGCGAGTATTCGAAGGTCCACTCGGTGTTTGGCTGCTGCGCGGCGTACTTGACGAACAGCTTGGCCGCGTTCACGGCGATGGCCTTGACCCCTTCCTTGTCCTGATTGAAGACAATGCGGCGGAAAGAAGGGGAGGTGGCGTTGTACAGGTGAACGATGGCTTTCTTCGCCCCGCGCAGGGATTCGAAGGTGCGCTCGATCAAATCTTCACGGCCCTGGGTCAGCACCTGAATAGTGGTGTCGTCCGGGATGTGGTTGCCTTCGATCAGGGTACGCACGAAGTCGAAGTCGGTTTGCGAAGCCGCCGGGAACGACGCTTCGATTTCTTTCACGCCGACCTGCACCAGGGTTTTCCAGAAACGCAGCTTCTTGACCGCGTCCATTGGCTCGATCAGCGACTGGTTACCGTCACGAAGGTCGGAGCTGCACCAGATCGGCGCGGCGGTAATGGTCTTCGACGGCCAGGTGCGGTCCGGGATGTCGATGGTCGGGAACGCGCGGTATTTCGAAGACGGGTCTTTGAGCATGCTCATCGGGAAATCCTTATTGTGTGGGCCGAAAAAAGGCGGCCTGCCGGTGGATCAAATGTTCTTGGGGAAAGCGAAGGGCGAGGCACCGCTTCAGCCCGGCAGTCGTGCACTGACAAGGCACAGGCTGCGGTGCTGGCGAAGCTGGATGAGGGTGTGAGAGGTTTTCATGTCTTCAACCCTAACCGCGAGGGTGAAGGATGGCAAGCGGTCGAAAAAAATTGAGAGGAATCCTCTAAAAGTCTTCTTTATCGAGATTTTATTGCGGTGAAGGGTGGTGATTGTTTTTATCTTTGCGCGAGGTTTGAACGATGCGCAATTGAAAGTTGGCGGCTGCGGCTCGGTCAGCGCAGCTATTCTTAAAGCCTCCCCAAGGACTACTGGCAGGCAGGAGTCGGTGATGAACGAGTCAGATTGGAAGCTTTATAGCGCGTTGCGTCCGTTGGCCCATGAGCGCATGTGTATCCGCATCATGGAGGAGGTCGAGCGTACGGTGCTGGATAAAAGTCTGGTGCCTTATGAGCGGATAGAAGCCAGCGAAGAACTGCTGAAGGCCGGGCAAAAAGAGCTGTATTGGGCGTTTGGTGTTTTCAGGTTCTCACGACATGAGGCCCGCTCTCACTTGCTTGGGCTGTGTGCCCGAGAGTTGATTACGTCTGAGGAATTGACCGGCTTCTCGGAGGACACTCAGGCCTGGATCAAAGAGTGTCTGGCGCACAGGGAAATCCACGGGATTGAGGATCTGGAGGCTGAATAAGCCGCATCCTTGAGATCGCCTTCACGCCCTGAGCCTTTCCGTCAACACGATTTGGGTACGACCCATATCCGTAGGAGCGAGGCTTGCCCGCGAAGAGGCCAGTAGCCATACGCAACAACTAAGGCTGAAATGCACCTATAAAGATGGCTGGATCAACCCGTGCATCATTCAGGCTGACGTTCCAGTGCATATGCGGCCCGGTCGCGCGCCCGGTGGAACCGACTTTCCCGACCACTCCACCACGGGCCAATGGCTGGCCAACCTTCACGTCGATTTTCGACATGTGGCAGAACATGCTGATAAAGCCCTGCCCGTGATCGACGAACACCGTGTTGCCGTTAAAAAAGTAGTTACCGATCAGGATCACTTTGCCAGCGGCTGGCGTCTTGATCGGCGTGCCGGCAGGCACGGCGAAGTCGAGCCCTGCATGCGGATTGCGCTCCTCACCATTAAAGAAGCGGCGCACGCCGAACTTGCTCGACAGCGGCCCGTTGACCGGTTTGTCCAGCAGCAGGTTGCTCGGGGTGTTCGGGCTGAAGGTGCGGTAGGCCTGAATCTGCTCGGCCAGTTCGCCTTCGATACGCTTGAGATTCTCCGGGTTCGGATTGACCTGCTGCGTGTTCTTCAGGGTGATGTGCTGTTCCGGGTATTTCTTGCTGCCGACCGTGAAACTCAGATTACGACCGCCGCTACTGACCTGCTGCGTGCCCGGTGTAACCGTCAGCGGTACGCCAACAATCGCCAGCCAATTGTTCTGTTCCTTGACCACCAATACCGGTTTGCCTTGATAACTGGCTTTCGGCGCCTGCGCAGCGGCGCCCAGATCCACTACGGCAACGCCGCCCGGCACCGGTTTGTTCAACAGACGGGTGATGTAACTGTCGGCGTGGGCGTTGAAGGTCAGGCAGAGCAACAGCAGCGGAGCTAAAAAACGCGGCATGGATCAATCCAGTAAAGAAAGGGTGACAGGCGTCAGGTGATTGTCTTCGACCCGCACTTGCAGCTCGCCGTTGCCGAGTTTGGCTTTCAGGCGCTGACCCGTGTGGGTTTGCTCGGCGCTGCGAATTGCGTTGCCGCGTTCATCCAACAGAATGCTGTAGCCACGGGCCAGGGTTGCAAGAGGGCTGACCACATGCAGCGTCTGCATCTGGCTTTGCAGTTGCAGGCGACGGGATTTCAGACCTTCGCGCATGGCGCGGGGCAGGCGTTCGGCAAAGTTGTCGAGGCGCTGACGAAGCATCGCCAGTTGCCGACCGGGATGTTGCCCGGCGAGGCGGGTTTCCAGACGGATCAAGCGTTCGCGGCGGGTATTGAGGCTGCGTTCGAACGCGCGGCGCATGCGCATGTCCAGGTCATCAAGGCGTTGCGCTTGCTGGCGCAGACGTTCGCCGGGATGACGAAGGCGACGAGACATGCCTTCCAGGCGCAGTCGATCACGCATCAAACGGTCGCGGATGCGCATCACTAGGCGACGATGCAGGCTTTCGACCCGACGGACCAGATCGCTGGAATCCGGCGCGAGCAGTTCGGCGGCGGCGGAAGGCGTCGGGGCGCGAACGTCGGCCACGAAGTCGCTGATCGACACGTCGGTTTCATGGCCGACGGCGCTGACAATTGGCGTCACGCAAGCATCCACGGCGCGGGCCACGGCTTCTTCGTTGAAGCACCAGAGGTCTTCCAGCGAACCGCCACCACGGGCCAGAATCAGCGCGTCGAAACCGCGGGCGTCCGCCAGTTTCAGTGCGCGGACAATCTGCGCGGTGGCTTCGCGGCCCTGCACGGCAGTGGGGATCAGCGTCAGCTGCACTTGCGGCGCGCGGCGGCGGAATACGCTGATGATGTCGCGGATCACCGCGCCGGTGGGCGAGCTGATGATGCCGATGCGTTGCGGATGCGCCGGCAGCGGTACTTTGCGCTCGGCACTGAACAGGCCTTCGGCGCTGAGTTTTTCCTTCAACGCATCGAAGGCCAGACGCAGCGCACCGTCACCGGCCGGCTCCACGGTATCGAGGATCAACTGATAGTCGCCGCGGCCCTCGAACAGCGAAACCTTGCCGCGGACCTTGACCGCCAGGCCATCCTTCAACGCCTGACGCACCCGCGCCGCGTTCTGCCGGAACAGTGCGCAACGCACTTGGGCGCCGCTGTCCTTGAGGGTGAAATACACATGGCCGGACGCCGGACGGGCGAGGTTGGAGATTTCGCCTTCGACCCAGATGTTGCTGAACACGTCTTCGAGCAACACCCGCGCGCGGCCGTTGAGCTGGCTGACAGTCAGGACTTCACGGTCCAGGCCGAGTCTTGCAAAGGGATCTTTAATCATGGGGCGCAGTTTAAAGGCATTCGACGATCAATCTCCATGAGTCAAAAGAAATCCCCTAGGATTCAGCGCTAGGGATTTGGGAGTGACTGAGGAGATGAGCGTGCTTGAGTTGTTGAACCAATGGCCATTCGGCGCTACGGATTGGCTGATGATCGGGTTGGGCATCGCCCTGGCCTACATCGTGTTCGGTATTGCCGGTTTCGGCACCGCGTTGGTGGCGGGGCCGATTCTGATCCTGTTCATGCCGCTGTCGAAGATCGTGCCGCTGTTGGTGCTGCTGGATTTCGTCGCGGCGTTCGGCAATCTGCTGCCTTCGCGACGGGATGTGGCGAAGCCTGAGTTGTTGCGGCTGCTGCCGTGCATGGCGGTGGGCTGCACGCTAGGGGTTATTTTTCTACTGAATCTAAAATCCGATGTGTTGTTGCTGTTGATGGGGCTGTTTATCAGCACTTACGCGATTTACAGCTTGTGGGTCAAAACCCGTCCGACACAATTGTCCGCCGGCTGGGCAGTGCCGATTGGCACGGTAGGCGGGATGTTCGGGGCATTGTTTGGCAGTGGCGGCTTTTTATATGCGATCTATTTGAACAGTCGGTTACCCAAAGAGGCGGCGCGGGCGACCCAAAGTGCGCTGATCAGTTGCAGCACCGTGGTGCGTTTGAGCCTGTTCGCCATCGCAGGTGTGTATGCCGAGCTACCCTTGTTGATATTGGCGCTGTGTTTGTTGCCGGCCATGGCACTAGGTCTGTGGATCGGTCGGCGGTTGACCATGAGATTGTCCCGCGAGGCGTTCGTGCGGCTGGTGACTTGGTTGGTGCTGGCCAGTGGAATTGCGTTGATCGGGCGTTATTTGAGTACTTGACCTCTGAAGCCGGGTGCTTATGCTGCCGGGCTTCGTTAAAGCGTTGCAGCAGGCCGCACCATGAATTCGCAAAGCATCATCGTCCCGAAAATCTCCACACTGCCGGTGCACGAACCCCGGGCTCGGGCGGTCGTGCGTTGGCTGGTGCGCAAGAACATCATCAAGGAAGAGCTGACCACCTGCGGCCGCACCGGCAACCGCATGGCTCATGCCATCGGCGACGGTGCCCGCGCTGTAGTGCTGCATCCTGAAGCGCTGCCGTTCGGCGAACCGATCAATGGCCTGGAGATCATCACCAAGCGCTGCATCTATACGCCGGCCAAGGGTTTCCTTGAAGAGGCGGGCTGCGCCGAGTGCCGCAAGGAAGTCGGCGAAGCGCTGTTCGACAGCCTGGAAGAATGGATGCCGGGGCGCACCGATAACTTCACCTGTCCGGAATGCGGGCATGAAGATGACATCAACGGCTTTCTTTTCCTGCAGGAATGCGGGTTTTCCAACCTGGGTTTTATCTTCAACAATTGGGCAGAGGCCGGGTTCAAGCAGAGCTTTATCGACGAGTTTGCCGATTGGCTTGATCAGCCTGTCAGTTGGGTGAAAGTCGAACTGTAGGAAGCGCCAATCCCCGTATATCAGTAATGCTAATAATAGACAGAGTTTTGCATTGAACCCGAGGGGGTGTCTGACTATAATGGCGCGCTTCCATTTTCCCGCTCGGGAGCCCCCGCGATGCTGCGTATCAGCCAAGAAGCTCTGACATTCGACGACATTCTCCTAGTGCCCGGTTATTCCGAGGTGCTTCCTAACGAAGTCAGTCTCAAGACCCGCCTAACCCGTGGCATCGAGCTGAATATTCCTCTGGTTTCTGCCGCCATGGACACCGTCACTGAAGCCCGTCTGGCAATCGCCATGGCTCAGGAAGGTGGCATCGGCATCATCCACAAGAACATGACCATCGAGCAGCAAGCTGCCGAAGTGCGCAAGGTCAAGCGTTACGAAGCCGGCGTGGTCAAGGACCCGATCACCATCGAGGCTGACGCCACGGTTCGTGAACTGTTCGAACTGACCCGCCTGCACAACATTTCCGGCGTTCCCGTGCTGCACGATGGCGACCTGGTCGGTATCGTCACTTCCCGTGACGTGCGCTTCGAAAACCGTCTGGAAGCCACTGTCCGTGAAGTGATGACGCCTAAAGAGCGTCTGGTCACGGTCAAGGAAGGCGCCGACAAGAACGACGTCCGCGAGTTGCTGCACAAAAACCGCATCGAACGCGTGCTGATCGTCGACGACAAATTTGCCCTCAAAGGCATGATGACCGTCAACGACATCGAAAAAGCCAAGGCTTACCCGCTGGCCAGCAAGGACGATCAAGGTCGTCTGCGTGTTGGCGCTGCAGTCGGTACCGGTAAAGACACCGGTGATCGCGTCGCTGCCCTGGTCAATGCCGGCGTTGACGTGGTGGTGGTCGACACCGCTCACGGTCATTCCAAAGGTGTGATCGACCGCGTTCGCTGGGTCAAGCAGAACTTCCCTGAGGTGCAGGTCATCGGCGGCAACATCGCCACCGGCGCTGCCGCCAAGGCTTTGGCCGAAGCAGGCGCCGATGCGGTCAAGGTCGGTATCGGCCCTGGCTCGATCTGCACCACCCGTATCGTTGCCGGTGTCGGCGTCCCGCAAATCAGTGCCATCGCCAACGTCGCCGCTGCCCTTGAAGGCACTGGAGTTCCGTTGATCGCCGACGGCGGCATCCGTTTCTCCGGTGACCTGTCCAAGGCCATCGTTGCCGGTGCTTCCTGCGTGATGATGGGCTCGATGTTCGCCGGTACTGAAGAAGCGCCAGGCGAGATCGAATTGTTCCAGGGTCGTTCGTACAAGGCTTACCGCGGCATGGGTTCGCTGGGCGCCATGTCCCAGGCTCAAGGCTCTTCCGACCGTTACTTCCAGGACTCCTCGGCAGGCGCTGAGAAACTGGTTCCAGAAGGTATTGAAGGGCGTGTTCCTTACAAGGGCACCTTGAGCGCCATCATCCATCAACTGATGGGCGGCCTGCGTTCCTCGATGGGTTACACCGGCAGCGCCGACATCGAAGAAATGCGCACCAAGCCAGAGTTCGTGCGGATCACCGGTGCCGGCATGGCCGAGTCCCACGTTCACGACGTACAAATCACCAAAGAAGCGCCAAACTACCGCGTAGGTTGAGGCTTCCAGCAATAAGTTAAGTAACCGGGGCTGTTTTATTCAGCCCCGAGTTGTTTCTGAATCACGACTGTTTCTGAATTACTTAGACGAGACTGAATCATGGCCCTCGACATTCACGCTCACCGCATCCTGATCCTCGACTTCGGTTCCCAGTACACTCAGCTGATTGCCCGCCGCGTGCGTGAAATCGGCGTGTACTGCGAACTGCATCCGTTCGACATGGATGACGAAGCGATTCGCGAATTCGCGCCGAAAGGGATCATCCTCGCTGGCGGCCCCGAGTCCGTACACGTCGCCGACAGCCCGCGCGCACCGCAAGCCGTGTTTGACCTGGGCGTACCGGTCTTCGGTATCTGCTATGGCATGCAGACCATGGCCGAGCAACTGGGCGGCAAGGTGGAAGGTTCCGAGCTGCGTGAGTTCGGTTACGCCCGTGTCGACGTGGTCGGCAAGAGCCGCCTGCTCGACGGCATCGAAGACCACATCGACGCCGACGGCCTGTTCGGCCTCGACGTGTGGATGAGCCATGGTGACAAAGTCACCAAGATGCCGCAGGAATTCCACATCCTGGCCAGCACCCCGAGCTGCCCGATTGCCGGTATGTTCGACGACGCTCGCGGCTACTACGGCGTGCAGTTCCACCCGGAAGTGACTCACACCAAGCAGGGCGGTCGCATCCTGTCGCGCTTCATCCTCGACATCTGCGGCTGCGAAGCCCTGTGGACGCCTTCGAAAATCGCTGAAGACGCCATCGCCAACATTCGCGCCCAGGTCGGTACCGACAACGTATTGCTCGGCCTGTCCGGCGGCGTTGATTCCTCGGTAGTTGCCGCGCTCCTGCACAAAGCCATTGGCGACCAGCTGACCTGCGTCTTCGTCGACAACGGCCTGCTGCGTCTGCACGAAGGCGAGCAAGTGATGGCCATGTTCGCCGAGAACATGGGCGTCAAAGTGATCCGCGCCAATGCTGCCGACCAGTTCCTCGATAACCTGGCAGGCGAGTCGGACCCTGAGAAGAAGCGCAAGATCATCGGCCGTACGTTCATCGACGTATTCGATGCCCAGTCCAACAAACTGGACAACATCAAGTACCTCGCCCAAGGCACCATCTACCCCGATGTGATCGAGTCGGCTGGCGCCAAGAGCGGCAAGGCCCACGTGATCAAGTCGCACCACAACGTGGGTGGCCTGCCGGAAGAAATGAACCTCAAGCTGATCGAGCCCCTGCGCGAGCTATTCAAGGACGAAGTCCGTCGTCTGGGCCTGGAACTCGGCCTGCCGTACGACATGGTTTACCGTCACCCGTTCCCGGGACCGGGCTTGGGCGTGCGGATCCTCGGTGAAGTGAAGAAGGAATACGCCGACCTGCTGCGTCGTGCCGACCACATTTTCATCGAAGAACTACGTAAAGCTGACTGGTACCACAAGGTCAGCCAGGCATTCGTGGTGTTCCAGCCGGTGAAATCGGTTGGCGTCGTTGGCGATGGCCGTCGCTACGCCTGGGTCGTTGCTCTGCGTGCCGTGGAAACCATCGACTTCATGACTGCGCGTTGGGCTCACCTGCCTTACGACCTGCTGGAAACCGTCAGCGGCCGCATCATCAATGAAATCGAAGACATCTCCCGCGTCACGTACGACGTGTCGAGCAAGCCGCCAGCGACCATTGAGTGGGAATGATCCCACGCAGGCCGTGATGGCTTGAGCTAAAAAAACCGTGTGAATTCGATTTCACACGGTTTTTTTTTGCCGATTACAGTGGTTTCGACCAGCCCGCCAGCCTCATGCCCGTAGCGTCGAGTGCCCGTAACAGTTCTTTGATGCTGCCATAGCGCTTGCCACTCACTGAAACCCACTGCGCACGTTCGAGATAGAACTGGTCTCCATCAGCATTGATGCGGGTGAATACCAGTTCATTCGTGCGACTGCGGTGCACTACATAGGTCGAGAGCGGATCCCGCTTCAGGGTGTACATTCCCGCACGTGACAGCAATTGCTCGATTTCGGGCATCGTTTGTGACATCCAGGGGACTGCCACTCGCAGCCGCAAGTCGCCCTTTACCGTGGCACTTGCACTGCCCGGAGTGTTTTCGATAAGCATGCTTGCCCCCGGATCGATATCAATACCGGTTGCGCTGCCTTCAGCAACATCCTCAGTGCGCAGCCCGATGGCTTCCTCCAGTTCGCTGATACCGGCAATCCCCTTGTAGCTGTTGGAGTGGGTGTTGCCCACCAGCGCCACCCACTTGTGAGCACCTCGCACCGCCTGATCGGAACGGATGATGGTTCTGGCGAAGTAGTTCATCATTTTCTGGCGCACCCCGTCGGCAATGGTCTGACCTTGCGTGTCGCGCACCACCAGGCCGTCGATCCGGTAACTCGCCATGGAGTCGAGTGCCTGAACCCGGATGCCGTACTTGCCCGCCTGTTTGACCAGCGCGAGAAACGTGTAGCGGCGAAGGGGATCGCTCATGTGGCCGATGTCGAGATTTTTCAGGTATTTCTCAAGCTCTGCGGATAACACTTGGGTTTCGGCAAAGGTATCCAGATCCGCTTGGTGAAAGTCGGTCAGCAAATGTTCCATGTAAAGCGTCTTCACCTTGTTTCGGGCCAGCAGTTCCATGTTGTTGATCAGGAATTGCTTGCTGCCGATATCGCTATGGCTTTCGCCAATGACCAGTCCCCGCGCATGTTCCAGGGAAGCCTCGATGATTTCTTGCGCCGAGGCATCGGGGGCGAGTTGCGGAATGGGCGGTCGCGGGGGCAGTTCGGGATTGTCGTAAAACCGCACCGCATCCCGATAAAGGCGTTTTCTGCTGGCTTTGAAATCCCGGAAGGGATCATTTTCCCTGACGCTGTCGTACTCATCTCGCAGCGCATAGGTTTCATGCCCGTCGGCGCCCGCCTTCAGGGCCGCTCTCTGCGTCGGTGGAACCTCATAGGGCGAGGCGGGCAGACCTGCCGCTGGCGGCACTGTAAACTCAGGCGTCTTTCCGCCGCCCTTGAGGCCGCTGCGTGGCATGGTTTCCCATTCACCCCGCGCGTTCAGGCGTACGGGGATCGTTCCGGGGAACCGGTTGGGAAACTCGGGATTGATAATGACCCAGTGTCCGTCGCCCCCGATATCGCCCTCGAAGCGCACGTAGTACGCGGTGTCATTCATCATGATGGCGGTGGATGGGTCGGAATCGAGTCGGTAGATGCCTTGGTAGTTTCCGGTTTCGCTGACGGGTGTCAGTCCCTCGAGCAGTTCGTTGGCTTGCCAGTTGTCCGGCACCGTGGGGCCTTGTGGAGTCTGCGGCAGGGTGGGGGCGAGTTCGTC
The DNA here is from genome assembly GCF_054898005.1 of Pseudomonas sp. HLT2-19-2. Classification (NCBI taxonomy): domain Bacteria; kingdom Pseudomonadati; phylum Pseudomonadota; class Gammaproteobacteria; order Pseudomonadales; family Pseudomonadaceae; genus Pseudomonas; species Pseudomonas sp. HLT2-19-2. The sequence continues at coordinate 1,396,300 of NZ_CM142712.1, forward strand.
AGCCCATTCAGACCAGCCCATTGGCCTCATGCCCCTGGCGATCAATCGCTGTTTGAGTGCATTGAGGTTATCCACAGTCATGGACTCGTAGGCAGGCGCCAAAGGGGTATCAAGATTGAGCCTGCCACCAGGTGTCGAGCGGATGACGCTGTCGGCCATTTGATGATTGGCGTTGCGATAAACCACCAAAACGCTGCTTCTGTAACGCTGAAAGGTAAACATCCCCGGTTCCGGTAACAGCGATCTCAACTCCTGCGAGGATCTGTAGGCCCACGGGGTTTGCATCTGCACGCGCCAGTCGCCTTTGATCAGCGCCTGGACGCTGTCGGGATCGGTCAATCCTGCCACCTCATCGACGGGCGAGCCCGGATAATCCGCATACTCCACCGCGAGTCCCGGGTCGACGCTGATGGGTTGTGCTTGACCCGGCGTCACGTCGTCGATACGAATGCTCAGCGCGTCAGTCTGTTCGCTGATGCCCCGATAGCCTCGGAAGGTCGTCATGTTTTCCTGATTGACCAAGGCTACCCATTTCGCCGGCCCCTTGAAATTTTCATTGGCGTGGATGACTTCGCTGGCGAAAAAACTACGCGCCATCTGGTCATCAGGCGGCCGGGAAAAAGGATCTCTCCCGATGTTGTAGGTCATCGACATATCGATGGCTTGAACCCGGATACGCTGGGCATTGGCGGCTTTTACCAGCGCCAGCAGATTGAATTTGCCATCGGGATCATTGCCCGCTTTGATGTCGAGTTTCTTCAGGTAATTTTCCAGCTCTTCAGGCATTTCGCCGGTTCGTGCGAAGGCGTCCAGATCAAGCTGATTAAGGTTTGCCAGTAATTCCTGCAAATACAATGTCTTCACTCCGCGTTGTGCGAGGGCGGGCATGTTTTCGATCAGGAACTGTTTGCTGCCGATACTCCCGTAGCGTTCGCCGATGATCAGCCCCTGCGTATTCGCGAATGCCGAATCAAGCAGCTCGGCCGGTGTTTCGATCAACTGGGCGGCCGATAACGGCATTCGGGGAGCCGGTGGATGAAGTTCGTACCAAGCCCTGGCGTCGCGAACCAGGATTGTGCGAGGTTCTCGGTGAGCCCATTCGAACTCGCGCAACGCGTCTGTTTCGCCACCGCGCAAGTCTGCCCCTCCGAGTGCCAATTCCCTCATTTCAGAGGCTTCCAGCCCGGGGACATGAATGCCGGGCAATCGCGCCCATTCCTCGACGACAGTTTCAGTTGTCGCACCACCGGCAGCAAAGGGCAGCACTTCCATGCCACCCCTCAGACCCAACCTGGGAACTATCTCCCATTTTCCTTCGCTCAACCGTACGGGAATTGACCCTGTAAAGGCATCAGGGTTGGCCGGATCGATGATTGCCCAATGACCACGCCCGTTGGGATCGTTTTCAAAGCGCACGTTATAGGCTGTGTCGTTGAGTTTGATTGCCCTTGAAGGATTGGACGCGAGCCGGTAGGTGCCTTGAAATTTACCCGGTTCATGCTTCAGAGCATCTTCGCTGAGTGGCTCATCGATTACCCAAGCCTTTGGCACCTTCGCGCTTGACGGCGTAGTGCGTGGTTCCGCAACCTCGAGGTCGGTCGCCGGGCCAGTCCCCTTGGCCGATTGCGTCGACTCAATCAGGTCGGTCATTTCCGCCGCTTCGGCAGCGTCGACCTCGGTGCCGACTTCTGCCAGCGTACCGGGGCCTTTCAGGACGAGCAGGTTGAACAGCAAATCAATGCCACTGAGTACAGCGCCCAGGATGCCGGCCTTGCGCTCTTCGGCAGTTTTTGCATTGACCGCCTGGTCGATGTTCAAGCCCATGTTGGCAATGCTGGCGCCGACCACGGGCAGTGCGATTGGCCAGCCGACGACAGCCATCGGACCGAACACTTTGATGCCGGCGCTGAGGTAACCGATCCAGAGTTTTTTGCGCAGATCGCCATTGGAGGTCAACGACAGCTCGGCCTCGGCGAACATTGCCTCTTTGGTGGCGTCGCGCAACCAACTGAATGCATCACCCTGAACGACCTGGTTTTTCTGGTTGATCATATGATGGTCGTACTTGCCCCACGTACTGACCAACCGATTCATGATATCGGTGAGGTTTTCGGCGATCTTCTGCCGATCGGCCAGGGAGAAGTGGGTCATGAAAGTCTGAGGTGCGCCCTCTGTGTTCATCCTTTGAAACATCCAGAAGTGCATGTCTGTGATGGTTTCCAGCACCTGGAAGGCATTGGATTCGCCGGGCAGGTAAACGATCTGTCGACCTTTGGGGGCGACGATCCGCAGAATATTGGTAGCGACGTAGCCATCGATGTCCAGGGCGCAGACGCGCAGGTGCGTATCGGGGTGTTCCGATTGCAACTGTTGCAGGCTGATCGGCCAGGTGATCGGCCCCATGACGGCATTTACCGCGAGATTGAAATCGTCGTCGCTCAGCTGGCGTTTGTCCCGTGCCTGCACGGCGTTAATCAGGAAGTTGCATTTGGCCAACGTGCGGAAGTCGTTGGAACTGTTATTCCAGAATTCGCTCAGTCGCTGGCGATAGAGCGAACTGAAATCGATGTTCCAGAAGTCTTTCAGTACCTCGTTGCCATGCAGGCGCACTTCGTTGGTTTCATCGAAGGTTCCGGCATTCGGGGCGACGCTATAGAAGCCCGCGTACAGGTCGAGCAAGTCAGCGTTGTCCTGGTCGGTGGCGCGGAAGCGGTGGATCACCAACTGTGTCAGGGTCACGGAGGAGGTCGGCGTGTCATCGACATGCTCCCAACCGGTGAAGGCTTTCGAGCTGCTTTGGGCCGCCGTGAAGCGATGGAGGTACACCCGATCCGGATCGAGGCCGACGATGCCGTATTTTTTCAACAGGTCACTGGCAACTTCGTGGGCCGTGTCTTGCAGACTGGGGCACGTTTGGATAACGGTGGTGACAATCGACTTGAGTGCGGCCTTGTCGGCGGCATTGGGCAGTGGACGGGGTTGGGTCGGGCTCATGCTCTCTATCCTTGAGAAATGGGCGTCGAGGATGAGCCGTTCACTCAAGGAATGTGCACTACATAGTTATGCCCATATGCGATTCGGTACCGTGTAGTGTCACCGCCGGGCCACGTCCGAAAAGTAGAACTTGTCCAGGGTATGCCGCGATTCGGTGAATTCGAACTGGCGGCCGTCCTGCAGGAAAGTTTGATTGCTGACCACGATCACATGGCTCTGACCGTCGAGGTCCAGATGTTGTTGGTCGTCCTTGCTGCGGGGCACCGCTTCAATGGTGCGCTGGGCGTAGGCAATTTGCAGTTGCAGAGTCTGCTCGATGAAGGCGTAGATCGAGTGCTCGGCGATGTCGCGGGACAGGCCGGGAATCACGTCGATGACGAAATGGTTGATGTCGAGGATCACCCGTTTGCCGTCGATCCGCCTCACGCGCTTGATTCGCGTGATCAGGCTGCCTTTTTCAGCCTTGATGTGTTCGAGCAGCGGGCCTTCGAGGGGGATCTGGGTGAATTCGACCACCTCGGTGCTGACGTCGTTGCCCAGTCGCGGGTAGGTTTCCTGGAAGCTGACGATACCGCCGAGCTGAAATTCGATCGGGTTGGTCGACAGTACGAAGGTGCCTTTGCCGTGGACTTTCTGGGCGAAACCGCGCTCCTGGAGTTGTTCGATAGCCTTGCGCACAGTGCCGCGACTGGCCTGATAGCTGTCCATCAGTTCGGTTTCGGAGGGCAATCGTGCGCCGCGTTCCAGACGTTCGGTCGTGATGCTGGCAAGCAGATCGCTGTAGATCTGGTTGTATTTACTCATGGGATGGCTCTGTGCCGCGATGTGCTCAAGGTTTCGAACCTTAAGGGCAGGGTAGGGGTTTGTCCATGCGGCTTTGGGTTTCGTCGACTTCAAAGGTAGGAAATGTCGCCGCCGGTCGGGCTCAGAATAAACAAAATCAAACTCGTCTGTACGAGTTGTTGCTTTAACTCGTACAGACGAGTACTTTTCGCTACGGCGTGCTGCCAATAACAAAAAACTACAGCGGAAGAACAAGCATGAGCCACGACTATCCGAATATCGCCTCTGAGCTGCTGCACAGCCTCGGTGGCAGCGACAATCTCGAGCAGGCCGCGCACTGCGTCACACGGCTGCGCCTGGCCCTCAAGGACCCGAACCTGGTCAACAGCGGCACCTTGAACCAGATCGATCTGGTCAAAGGCTCGTTCTTCACCGGCGGCCTGTTCCAGGTCGTTATCGGCCCTGGTGAAGTCGAAAAGGTCTACGCAGAACTGCGCCGTCAAACCGGTCTCGCGGCTTCAACCATCGCCGACGTCAAACAAAAAAGCGCCGACAAGATCAACGCCATTCAGCGTCTGGTGCGGGTGTTTTCCGACGTCTTCATGCCCATCCTCCCGGCGCTGATCATTGCCGGCCTGCTGATGGGTATCAACAACCTGATCGGTGCCAAAGGCATGTTCATCGAGGGAAAGACCCTGCTGGACGCCTACCCTAAGCTTGACGGGCTCTGGAGCCTGATCAACCTCATGGCCAACACTTCGTTCGTGTTCCTGCCGGCGCTGGTGGGCTGGTCGGCAGCCAAACGGTTTGGCGGCAGCGAAATCCTCGGCATCGTGCTCGGCTTGATGCTCGTTCACCCCGATCTGCTCAACGCCTGGAACTACGGCAAGGCAGTTGCGGGCCTCGACGGCCAGAGCCTGCCGTACTTCGACATCCTCGGGTTGTTCCAGATCGAGAAGGTGGGTTACCAAGGGCAGATCCTGCCAATCCTGATGGCGGCCTACGTGATGAGCGTCATCGAAAAATGGCTGCGGGCGCGGGTGCCGAACGCGGTGCAATTGCTGGTGGTGCCGATCACCACCATCGTCGTCACCGGCGTGTTGGCGCTGGCGGTGATTGGCCCGGTGACCCGGCATCTGGGGGTTCTCATCACCGAAGGCGTGGTCATGCTGTTCGACCTGGCACCGATGGTCGGCGGTGCGATTTTCGGTTTGCTCTACGCGCCGCTGGTGATCACCGGCATGCACCACATGTTTCTTGCGGTCGACTTGCAGCTTATCTCCACCCAGGGCGGCACGTTCATCTGGCCGATGATTGTCATGTCCAACCTCGCCCAAGGCAGCGCAGCACTGGCGGTGTTCTACATGACCCGTAACGTGCGGGATAAAAGCATGGCCTCGACCTCGGCGATTTCTGCGTACTTCGGCATCACCGAGCCGGCCATGTTCGGGGTCAACCTGCGCTACAAATTCCCGTTCTACGCGGCCCTGATCGGCTCGGCCCTGGGCTGCATCTTCCTGTCGCTGAACAAGGTCCAGGCCTCGGCCATCGGCGTCGGCGGCTTGCCCGGTTTTATTTCGATCATTCCGCAGTTCATTCCGATGTTCGTGATCGGGATGATCATTGCCATGGTCGTGCCGTTTGTTCTGACCTGCGGGTTGAGCATGAAGATTGTTCGACCTGGGTATCGGGTCGCCTGAGGGGCGCCACATCAATTTGTTGAAGGAGTCCGCCATGCAAGACTGGCAACGTTCGGTGATCTACCAGATCTACCCGAAGAGTTTTCACAGCCACGCCGGCAACCCCACGGGTGATTTGCTCGGTGTTGTGGCCAAGCTCGATTACCTGCATTGGTTGGGTGTCGATTGCCTGTGGATCACGCCGTTCCTGCGTTCGCCCCAGCGCGACAACGGTTACGACATCAGCGATTACTACGCCATCGACCCAAGCTACGGGACCATGGCCGATTGCGAATTGCTGATCGCCGAGGCCGGCAAGCGCGGGATCAAGCTGATGCTCGATATCGTGGTCAACCACACGTCCATTGAGCACACCTGGTTCCAGCAGGCCCGCAGCAGCCTCGACAATCCTTACCGCGATTTCTACATCTGGCGCGATCAGCCGAACAACTGGGAATCCAAGTTCGGCGGTTCGGCCTGGGAATACGAGGCGCAGACCGGTCAGTACTTCCTGCACCTGTTCGATCACACACAGGCCGACCTGAACTGGGACAACCCCAAGGTGCGCGTCGAAGTGTTCAAGATGATGCGCTTCTGGCGCGACAAGGGCATAGGCGGGTTCCGCCTGGACGTGATCAACCTGATCTCCAAACCGGCGGACTTCCCCGAGGACAACACCGACGGTCGACGTTTCTACACCGACGGCCCGAATGTCCACGAATATTTGCAGCAGATGCACCGTGAAGTGTTCGAGGGTCATGACCTGATCAACGTCGGCGAGATGTCGTCCACCAGTCTTGAGCATTGCATTCGTTACTCGCGGCCCGAATCGAAAGAACTGTCGATGACCTTCAACTTCCATCACCTGAAGGTCGATTACCCGAACCTGCAGAAATGGATCCGCGCCGACTTCGACTTCCTCGAACTCAAACGCATCCTCTCCGATTGGCAAACCGGCATGCAGGCCGGCGGCGGCTGGAACGCGCTGTTCTGGTGTAACCACGACCAGCCACGGGTGGTCTCGCGGTTTGGCCATGACGGCGAGTATCGGGTGCTCTCGGCGAAGATGCTCGGCACGGCGCTGCATTTTCTGCAGGGCACGCCGTTCGTGTACCAGGGCGAGGAACTGGGCATGACCAATCCGGGCTTCGATCACATCGATCAGTACCGCGATGTCGAGACGCTGAACATCTTCCGGCTCAAGCGCGAGGCCGGTGCGAGTGACGCCGACAACATGGCGGCGATCATGCAGAAGTCCCGGGACAACGGCCGCACGCCCATGCACTGGAACGCCGAGCCGAACGCCGGTTTCAGTGCGGTCGAGCCATGGATCGGGCTGCCGGCCAACGCGGTGCAAATTAATGTCGCCCACCAACTCGACGACCCGGATTCCGTGTTGCATCACTACCGACAGTTGATCGCGCTGCGTCGCACTGAGGCGCTGATGTCCGATGGTGTCTATCGGCAGTTGTTGCCGGAGCACACACAAATCTGGGCGTACGTGCGTGAGGGCAGTGGCGAACGGTTGCTGGTGCTGAACAACTTCTACGGCACGCCATGCGAATTCATGTTGCCGGATGAAGTGATCAGCGAAGCGATGGACCAACGTCTGGTCATCAGCAATTACCCGGACTGTCCGGCGCGAAATCGGCAGGTCCTCTTACGGCCTTTTGAGTCATTCGTGCTGCATATGACCGACTGACCGACCGCAAAAAAAACACCGACTTAAAAAAACACGCAGAACGCTGCGCGGGGGATTTTTGCGCGCCGATTTTGCCGCTGCACACAATAAAAATAATGGGGTAGCTCTTGAAAACAACAATAAATCGCAGTCTTGCGGCCGCAACCGTATGCCTGGCGTTGCCACTGTCGTCACAAGCCCTGGAATTCGGGGGGTACTTGCGTAGCGGCGTCGGCACCTCGGTCAACAGCAGTTCACAGTCGTGCTTCCAGCTGCCTGGCGCGCAGACGAAATATCGGTTGGGCAACGAATGCGAGCAATACGGGGAGCTGGAGCTGCGACAGGACTTGTACACGCTGGATGACGGTTCGGTATTCAGCGTCGACGGCATGGCTTCGTTGTACAACCAGTACGATAAGGACCTGACCTTCAACGGTGACAACGGCTCGGTCCGCCTGCCGCAGCTTTACGCGCAATGGTCGAACATGCCCGGCCTCAACGGCGGTTCGCTGTGGGCCGGTCGGCGTTACTACAAGCGGAACGACATCCATATTTCCGACTTCTACTACTGGAACCAAAGCGCCACCGGCGGCGGTATCGAAGATGTGCTGATCGGCGATCTGAAATACAGCTACGCCTTCTCGCGCAAGGACAACCTGTACCAGAAGGACTACATCAACCGACACGATTTCAACGTTGCCGGATTCAATACCAACCCCGGCGGTGCGCTGGAGTTCGGCCTGAGCTACATCGACAAGCCCGACAGTCGCGACGCTCATCGTGGCTGGGTGATCACCACTCAGCATGTGCAGAAAGGTTTTCTGGGCGGCAAGAACAAACTGGCCTTCCAGTACGGCGAAGGTCCCGGCACCGGGTTGGGCTATACCGGTAACGTGAAGCTCGACGACAGCAACAAAAGTTACCGGGTGGTGGAATTCTTCGACTGGCAAGTGACGCCGCGATTTGGCGGGCAAGTCGAGGCGGTTTACCAGAAAGACGTTCGACCGGACGGTACCGATCAGAACTGGATTTCCCTGGGTGTTCGCCCGGCTTATGCGATCACCGAGCAGTTCAAACTGGTGACCGAACTGGGCCACGATCAGGTTGAGGCCCCAGGCGGGACGCGCAAGCTGAGCAAATTCACTTTCGCCCCGACCTGGTCACCCAAGGGCCCTGAGTTCTGGGAACGCCCCGAGGTGCGTCTGTATTACACCTATGCGAGCTGGAACGAGGTGGCCAAACGGGCCGCCAATGAACTGGCGGCGGGCTCGGCGTTGTCCGACACCGGCGCCTTCGGCACGGCGCGCCACGGTGCGAACGTCGGATTGCAGGTCGAGTACTGGTGGAAATAAGCGATGCTGTCGGAGCCTCGCGCTCCATCGGCACTTCAAAGAACAAAACAGCAGGTGACGTCATGGCCACATCTCAACAATTGCAACTGCTGGCTCCTTTGTCCGGCGTGCTGATGCCGCTGGATCAGGTGCCGGACCCGGTGTTCTCCAGCCGGGTGATCGGCGATGGTCTGTGCATCGATCCGACCACGCAAACCCTGTGCGCACCGCTGGCCGGGGTTGTCAGCAATGTGCAGGCCAGTGGGCATGCCGTCAGCATCACCGACGACCACGGCGTTCAGGTGTTGATGCACATCGGCCTCGACACCGTGAACCTGGCCGGCCAGGGCTTCACCCGGTTGGTGGAGGAAGGCCAGCGGGTTGAGGCGGGGCAGGCCCTGATCGAGTTCGATGCCGATTTTGTCGCATTGAATGCCCGCAGTCTGCTGACGTTGATGTTGGTGGTCAGCGGTGAGCCGTTCACTTGGCTGACACCGGAAACGGGTTTGGTAGAAAGTGGCCAGCCACTACTGAGTTTGAAACCGATCAAGCAGACAACAGATGAACCGGTGTCGGAAGAGGGCGAAGCACTGTTTTCCAAACCGGTGACACTGGCCAACCCGAACGGCTTGCACGCCCGTCCGGCAGCGGTGTTCGCCCAGGTGGCGAAAGGTTTTTCGGCGAGCATTTACCTGCATAAACAGCAGGCGAGTGCTAACGCGAAATCCTTGGTGGCAATCATGGCGCTGCAGACGGCTCACGGTGACGTTGTGCAAGTCAGCGCGGCCGGCCCGGACGCTGAAGCGGCGATCAAGGCACTGGCCGAATTGCTGACCGCTGGGTGTGGCGAGACGGTCACCGTAATGGCAGAGGTTGAGACGATTGAAGCGTCATCGCTGAGCGTTTTGCGCGGAGTCTGTGCCTCGGCGGGTTCGGCGTTTGGCCAAGTTATGCAGATCGCCGAGCAGACGCTTGACGTAAGCGAGTTCGGCGTCGGTCCGCAGGTTGAACGAGAGCATCTGTCTCGGGCCTTGGCCGAAGCGGTGCTGGCCTTGCAGCAGCTGCGCGACAACGCCACCGGGGATGCCCAGGCAGACATTTTCAAGGCCCACCAGGAACTGCTTGAAGACCCGAGTCTGCTGGATCAGACCGAGGCGCTGATCATCGAAGGAAAAAGTGCCGGGTTCGCCTGGCGCGCAGCAACTGAGTCGACGGCAACTTTGTTCAAAAGCTTGGGCAATGCCTTGCTGGCGGAGCGGGCGGCGGATCTGGCCGATGTCGGCCAACGGGTGCTCAAGCTGATCCTTGGCGTACAGGATCAGGCGATGGAGCTGCCTGAAGGGTCGATCCTGATCGCTGAACAACTGACGCCGTCACAGACCGCCGGGCTCGATACGCGCAAGGTGCTGGGTTTCGCCACGGTCGGTGGCGGCGCTACCAGCCACGTCGCGATCCTCGCGCGGGCGTTCGGTTTGCCAGCGATCTGCGGGCTGCCCGTTCAGGTGCTGGCGCTGGCCAACGGCACTCAAGTGTTGCTCGACGCCGACAAGGGCGAGCTACACCTGCACCCGAATCTGGCGGCCATCGAGCAGCTGCAAACCAATCGTCAGCATCAACAGAAGCGCCATCAACATGAACTGGCGCACGCTGCGCTGGCGGCGTGTACCTGCGATGGACACCACTTTGAAGTGACGGCCAACATCGCCTCGCTCGCTGAAGCGGAGCAGGCCATGGCACTGGGAGGTGCGGGCGTCGGATTGCTGCGTTCGGAGTTTCTTTATCTGGATCGCAATCATGCGCCGAGCCATGACGAGCAAACATCAACCTATAGCGCCATCGCCAGGACGCTCGGGCCGGCGCGTAATCTGGTGGTGCGCACACTGGATGTCGGCGGCGACAAACCCCTGGCCTATGTACCGATGGCCAGCGAAACCAATCCATTCCTGGGCATGCGCGGGATACGTTTGTGTCTGGAGCGCCCGCAGCTGTTGCGCGATCAGTTCAAGGCGATCCTGAGCAGCGCCGGGCTGGCCCGTCTGCACATCATGCTGCCCATGGTCACGCAGCTGTCGGAGTTGCGACTGGCCCGGCAGCTGCTTGAGGAAGAGGCGCTGGCATTGGACCTCACTGAGCTGCCGAAACTGGGGATCATGATCGAAGTGCCGGCGGCGGCATTGATGGCGGATCTGTTTGCGCCCGAGGTGGATTTCTTCTCGATCGGCACCAACGACCTGACCCAATACACCCTGGCCATGGACCGCGATCATCCGCGCCTGGCCAGTCAGGCCGACAGCTTTCATCCGTCGGTGCTGCGTTTGATTGCCAGCACCGTGAAGGCCGCCCACGCCCATGGCAAATGGGTCGGTGTGTGCGGTGCCATGGCTTCCGAGACGTTGGCGGTGCCGTTGCTGCTGGGACTTGGCGTGGATGAACTGTCGGTGAGTGTGCCGCTGATTCCGGCGATCAAAGCGGCGGTTCGCGAAGTGGATCTGCTGGACTGCCAGGTTATCGCCCAGCAAGTGCTGGGCCTGGAAAGCGCCGAGCAAGTGCGCGAGGCGTTGCGGCTGTATCACGAGGCGACGGTCGATACTTCACGGGTACTGGAGAACTGAGCATGTTCGAGAAAATGCAGCGAGCGTTCTGGAAAGCGTTGACCCCGGATCTGATAGCGGATGAGCCGAAGGTGGTTGTTCAGCCTGTTTCTGGCCTGGCCTCGGATGTCATATCCGCGCTGGGCGGTGTGGATAACCTTAAATCGCAGCAGCCCGTGGCGTTGACCCGGGTGCGGGTGGAATTGCGGGATGTGGCGCGGATGGATCGGCAGGCTTTAAATAGGGCAGGTGTACCGGGAGTCATGACGCTTGATGACGGGGTGGTGCATCTGATCACAGGTCTCCCGCACTGATCGTTCCCACGCGTAGTGGGAACGATCGCCTCCTGCGGCCTTCTCCTGCGGCCATCCGCCGCGCTGCCCTTACTGTTTCTCAACCGCAGGTGTATCGTATTCGCCTTTTACAGGCCCCGCGCCTGTCGCTGATACGTGAGGTAGTTGAGTTCATGTCCTTTACCCGTCGCCAAATCCTCGGTGGCCTGGCCGGTCTTGTTGTCGTTGGTGTCGGAGCGGGGGGCGCGTCGCGGTACTGGTTGGGCAAGATGGCCGACGCCGATGCGGGCCACGACTATGAGCTGATCGCCGCACCACTGGACGTTGAACTGGTGGCCGGGCACAAGACCGAGGCCTGGGCGTTCGGCCCCTCGGCGCCGGGCACTGAGTTGCGCGTGCGTCAGGGTGAATGGCTGCGGGTGCGTTTCATTAATCACCTGCCTGTCGCCACCACCATTCACTGGCACGGCATCCGCTTGCCGCTGGAAATGGACGGCGTGCCTTACGTGTCGCAGCTTCCGGTATTGCCGGGCGAATATTTCGACTACAAGTTTCGCGTGCCCGACGCTGGAAGCTATTGGTATCACCCGCACGTCAACAGCAGCGAGGAACTCGGTCGCGGTCTGGTCGGCCCGCTGATCGTCGAAGAGCGCGAGCCTACCGGGTTTAACTATGAGAAAACCTTGAGCCTCAAGAGCTGGCACGTGGATGAGGAAGGCGCGTTTGTCGCGTTCAGCATTGCGCGCGAAGCCGCGCGTGGTGGCACGGCGGGGCGTCTGTCGACGATCAACGGGGTCGCGCAAGCGGTGATCGATTTGCCCGCCGGTCAGATCACCCGTGTGCGTTTGCTCAACCTCGACAACACGCTGACTTACCGCCTGAACATCCCCGGCGTCGAAGCGCAAATCTACGCGCTGGATGGCAATCCCATTGAGCCACGACCGCTCGGCAAGGAGTACTGGCTCGGCCCGGGCATGCGCATTTGTCTGGCGATCAAGGCTCCGCCGGCCGGCGAAGAGCTGTCCCTGCGCAACGGCCCGGTTCGGTTGGGCACCTTCCGTTCGGTGGCGAACACCGATGCACCGACCGAGTGGCCGCCCGCGCTGCCCGCCAACCCTGTGGCAGAGCCGGACCTGGCCAATGCCGAGAAACTCAACTTCAATTTCGAATGGGTAGGCTCAGTGTCGGTGAACGTCGACAACGGCAAGCCGCCGAGCCTGTGGCAGATCAACGGCAAGGCCTGGGACATCACCGACAAGACCTGCACGGACCGCCCGATTGCCAAGCTGGAGAAGGGCAAGAGCTACATTTTCGAGTTGAAGAACATGACTCAATACCAGCACCCGATTCACCTGCACGGCATGAGTTTCAAAGTCATTGCCTCGAACCGGCACAAGGTCATTCCGTACTTCACCGACACTTACCTGTTGGGCAAGAACGAGCGCGCGCAAGTGGCGCTGGTGGCCGATAACCCAGGGATCTGGATGTTCCACTGTCATGTGATCGACCACATGGAAACCGGCCTGATGGCCGCCATTGAGGTGGCGTAATGCGTCAGATACGTCCCGCCGCAATCATCGACCGCAGCCGCGATCGTGACTTCATGCGCGAAGCGTTGGCGCTCGCCGCTCAAGGCGCGACGCTGGGTGAAGTGCCGGTGGGTGCGGTGCTGGTGCAGGACGGTGAAATCATCGGCCGGGGTTTTAATTGCCCGATCAGCGGCAATGACCCGAGTGCTCACGCCGAGATGGTTGCAATCCGAGCTGCCGCGTTGGCGGCCAGCAACTATCGTCTGCCCGGCAGCACGCTCTACGTGACGCTTGAACCGTGCAGCATGTGCGCCGGGCTGATCGTACATTCGCGGATTGCGCGGGTGGTGTATGGGGCGCTGGAGCCAAAGGCCGGGATTGTGCAGAGTCAGGGGCAGTTTTTTACCCAGGGCTTTTTGAATCACCGGGTGCTCTATGAAGGCGGGGTGTTGGCGGAGGAATGTGGGGCGGTGTTGAGTGAGTTCTTCAAGGCCCGGCGGGCAACCCGTTAGATCGCTTTCGCGGGCAAGCCTCGCTCCTACAGATTTCGGTGAACCGTAGGAGCGAGGCTTGCCCGCGAAGCTTTTATTTACGGGCCACGATGACGGCGCGCATCGGCGCCGGCAGTCCTTCAACCGTCTTGCTGTGATCTTCCGGATCAAGGAAATCGCTCAGCGACTGATACTTCATCCATTCCGTCCCGCGCTGTTCCTCGAACGTGGTCACGCTCACGTCCACACAGCGAACATCCGTGAACCCGGCGCGACGCAGCCACAGTTCCAGCGCCGGCACCGACGGCAGGAACCACACGTTACGCATCTGCGCATAACGGTCTTCCGGCACCAGCACTTGCTGCTGATCGCCTTCAATCACCAGCGTCTCCAGCACCAATTCACCGCCCTTGACCAGGCAATCCTTCAGCGCCAGCAAATGCTCGATCGGCGAGCGGCGGTGATAGAACACACCCATGGAAAACACCGTGTCGAAGCCTTCCATGTTCGGCGGCAGGTCTTCGAACGGGAACGGCAGGTGCCAGGCATTGGGTTCGGACAAATAACGCTGCACCGCCTGGAACTGACAGAAGAACAGCCAGTTCGGGTCAACGCCAATCACGCTGTCGGCTCCGGCACCGAGCATGCGCCACATGTAGTAACCGTTGCCGCAGCCGACATCGAGGATGCGTTTGCCCTTCAGATCAAGATGCGGTGCGACCCGCGACCACTTCCAGTCCGAACGCCATTCGGTGTCAACATGCACGCCAAACAAATCGAACGGCCCTTTACGCCACGGCGACAGGCCCATCAGCGCGGTGCGCATTTGCGCACGGGTTTCATCATCGCAATCGGTGTCCAGCGTCAGACCATTGAGCAGGTCGACTTCGCTGGGCTGAATCTTCGGCAAGGCGTCCAGCGCACTCTGCCAACGCTCCAGGTCGCCATGACCCTTTTCCATTTTCTTGTCGAGTTGTGCTTGCAGGGTGTTGGCCCAGTCGGCCAGCGGCGTGCCGGCCAGGCGGCGGGCGAGGGGGGACAGATCAATCATGGCAAGGCAATCAACGAGGCAAAGTTAAGACACTGGAACCACGGCACGACTTTCGAGAACCCGGCGGCCAACAGGCGCTCGCGGTGTTCTTCGAGGCTGTCGGGCTTCATGACGTTTTCAATGGCGCTGCGCTTCTGGGCGATTTCCAGTTCGCTGTAGCCGTTGGCGCGTTTGAATGCGACGTGCAGGTCGGTGAGCAGCGCGTGTTCTTCGAGGTCGTCGAAGCGCAGCTTCTCCGACAGGATCAACGCACCACCGGGCAACAGCGACTGGCGGATACGCGAGAGCAACGCGGTGCGCTGCTCCGGGGCGATGAATTGCAGGGTGAAGTTCAGCGCGACCACCGAGGCTGGCTGGAATTCGAGGGCGAGGATGTCGCCTTCAATTACGTCGACCGGCAGCAACTCCTGGAACATCGAGTCCTGACCGTTGAGGTATTCGCGGCAGCGTTCGACCATCGCCGCCGAGTTATCCACAGCGATCACCCGGCAGCCGTCGGTGCGTACGTGACGGCGCAGAGCCTGAGTCACGGCGCCAAGAGACGAGCCCAGGTCGTAGAGCACGCTGTTGGGCTGGGCGAATTGCGCGGCGAGCACGCCGAGGTTTTCAACGATGGTCGGATAACCCGGCACCGAGCGCTTGATCATGTCCGGGAACACCCGCACCACGTCCTCGTTAAAGGCGAAGTCAGGCACCTGGGCCAGAGGCTGGGCGAAAAGGCGATCGGGGTCTTTGCTCACGGCGGTTTCCGGCGGTGTCGATGGAAAAGGCCGGCATTTTAGCCAAATTGACGGGGGGATGCGCGGGTTGTCTGATAAACCGCCGGGCCCATGCAATTGATCGTTCCCATGCTCTGCGTGGGAATGCCGCCCGGGACGCTCCGCGTCCCTTCGCAAGCGTGACGCAGAGCGTCACAGGATGCATTCCCACGCAGAGCGTGGGAACGATCTATTGGGGGCGGTGAGCGGATTGAGAAAAGGCCGACGCCGTAATCCCCATTGCCCAAGCCAGTAGCTGAGGATTATCACGTAAGGTGCGGCATGAAACGGCGCGACAAATCGATTGATGCCAATCACGCTGTCAGAAAACACAAACGCCACCGCGCCCGCCGCCGCCAGCAGCGCCGAACGTTTAGGTACATCGGTGCCCAAGCGAGCCAGCGCCCGCCAAAGCATGGCGCTGATTGCCAGGCCGTAGACGATGACCGGGATTAGCAACGGACCCAGCCCATTGGAAATCAAGATCCCCAGCAATACCGCGCCGACGCCCAAAGCGATGATCAGCGGCAACAACGCCAACCGCCGGCAATCGCTCAAGTAGGCTTTCAAATACGCCAAGTGGGCGACCAAAAACGCGCCAAGACCAAACACAAACAAATCCCCCGGCCACGCCAGCAACACATCGCCGAGCAGGGAGAAAATCAGTCCTAGGCTGATCCAGCGTCGATACTCGCTGGGCGGTGCGTCGCGCAACCAACCGAGCAGCGCCAATACTGGCAGCGGTTTGACCAGCAGGCAGAGCAGCGTGGCGTGCACGCTCACGCCGTAGAGAAAGGTCACCGCGCCCATAAGCGCCAGAATCAGCCAGCCCACGATCAGTTAACCGAGATGGCGCAGTCGAAGCTTTCCACCGCCGGTACTTCCGGTGTCCATGGCTGTGAGTAGGTAAGGCGCAAACGGCCCGTGCCTGCGGTGAAGGACTGAAAGCGCCAGGTCGAGATGCCGGCGCTGCCGACGATCCCCGCATCTTCCGGGTTGCTGTAAACCTCGGGGCTGAGCGCGCGCAATACGCCACCGGCCGAATCCTGGATTGCCCAGCGGTAACCCGTGGTCGGGTTGCTTGGCAGGGTCAGGATCAGGTTTTGCCCGCTGTGCAGTTTCACCGGGCAGTCGCTTTGTTTTTCCACGGTCACGTTCTGTTTCGGTTGCGTGGCGCAAGCGGTCAGCAAAGAGAGGGCGAGCGGGACAAACAGGCGGGTGGGGGACATAAGGTCAGTGGCTCCGGCATTCACGACGAACGGCGAGCATAACTGAAGATGAGACAAATTGTGACGAGGAGGAGAGATCGTTCCCGCGCACGTGGGAACGATCAGGTTACGGGGTCAGAACAATATTTTCGCCACATCCGCAAAGCGTTTGGCGAAGTGCACGGTAATCCCTTCTTTCAGATAATCCGGCAATTCTTCAAAGCTACCGCGATTAGGCTCCGGCAGGATCAATTCGAAGATCTTCTGCCGCCGCGCTGCAATCACCTTTTCACGCACGCCACCAATCGGCAGTACATGCCCGGTCAGCGTCAGTTCGCCGGTCATGGCCACGCCTTTTTTCGGCGCCTGATTGCGTGCGAGGGAGAGCAGGGCGCTGGCCATGGTCACGCCAGCGCTCGGGCCGTCTTTCGGGGTGGCGCCTTCCGGTACGTGCAAGTGAACGAAGGCTTCGTCGAAGAACTTCGGATCACCGCCAAACGACTTCAGATTGGAACTGACGTAGCTGTAGGCAATTTCCGCCGACTCTTTCATCACGTCGCCCAATTGCCCGGTGAGTTTGAAGCCCCGGTTGAGTGTGTGAATCCGCGTGGCTTCGATCGGCAGGGTCGCGCCGCCCATGCTGGTCCAGGCCAGGCCGGTGATGACGCCGGTGCCGGACAGTACCTGCTCGTTGCGGAATACCGGATGGCCGAGTGAGGCTTCGAGGTCTTTCGGGCCGATCTTGATCACCGCTTTTGGCTCGTCGATCAATTTCACGACGGCCTTGCGCACCAGTTTGCCCAGCTGTTTCTCCAGCTGCCGCACGCCAGCTTCACGGGCGTAACCGTCGATCAAGGCTTTCAACGCGGTGTCGCTGATGGCTAGGCTACCTTTCGATACGCCGGCCTTTTCCAGCTGCTTCGGCCACAGGTGACGCTTGGCGATGGCGATTTTTTCTTCGGTGATGTAACCCGACAGGCGAATCACTTCCATCCGGTCCAGCAATGGGCCGGGGATCGAATCCAGGGTGTTGGCGGTGCAGATGAACAGCACTTTCGACAAATCCAGACGCAAGTCCAGATAGTGGTCGAGGAATTCGACGTTCTGTTCCGGGTCGAGGGTTTCCAGCAACGCCGAGGCCGGATCGCCCTGGTAGCTCTGGCCCATTTTGTCGATCTCGTCGAGCATGATCACCGGGTTCATCACTTCGACGTCTTTCAACGCCTGCACGAGTTTGCCAGGTTGCGCGCCGATGTAGGTGCGGCGGTGGCCCTTGATCTCGGCTTCGTCGCGCATGCCACCGAGGCTGAAGCGGTAGAACGGCCGACCGAGGGATTCGGCGATGGATTTGCCGACACTGGTTTTACCCACGCCCGGCGGACCGACCAGCAGCACAATGGAGCCGCTGATCTCACCTTTGTAGGCACCGACCGCGAGGAACTCGAGGATGCGGTCCTTGATGTCGTCGAGGCCGGCATGGTGTTTGTCCAACACTTTGCGGGCGTGCTTGAGGTCGAGTTTGTCCTCGCCGAACACGCCCCACGGCACCGATGTCGCCCAGTCGAGGTAGTTGCGGGTGACCGCGTACTCCGGCGAACCGGTCTCGAGGATCGACAGCTTGTTCATTTCCTCTTCGATGCGTTTTTGCGCCTGAGCCGGCAGGACCTTGTCTTCCAGGCGCTGCTCGAATTGCTCGACGTCGGCGCTGCGGTCGTCCTTGGTCAGCCCCAGCTCTTGCTGAATGACCTTGAGTTGTTCCTTGAGGAAGAACTCGCGCTGATGCTCGCCGATCTTGCGGTTAACTTCGGCGGAAATTTCTTTTTGCAGGCGCGCGACTTCAACTTCCTTGCGCAGCATCGGCAGGACTTTTTCCATGCGCTTGAGCATCGGCACGCAGTCGAGCACTTCTTGCAGATCGTTGCCGGTGGCCGAGGTCAGGGCTGCAGCAAAGTCGGTCAGCGGCGACGGGTCGTTGGGGCTGAAGCGGTTGAGGTAATTCTTCAGCTCTTCGCTGTACAGCGGGTTGAGCGGCAGCAGTTCCTTGATCGCGTTGATCAGCGCCATGCCGTAGGCCTTGACCTCGTCGGTCGGCTCGGTGGGCTGGTGCGGGTATTCGACTTCGACCAGGTACGGCGGGCGATGGTGTTTGAGCCAGCTGCGAATGCGTACGCGAGTCAGGCCTTGGGCGACGAATTGCAGTTTGCCGTTTTCGCGACTGGCGTGATGTACCTTGACCAGGGTGCCGTAGAGCGGCAGGGCCGAGGTGTCGAAATGACGCGGATCTTCCTGGGGCGTGTCCATGTAGAACAGGGCCAGGGAGTGGTGATCGGATTTGCTCACCAAGTCGAGGGTTTCAGCCCACGGTTCTTCATTAACGATGACCGGCAGCACTTGGGCCGGGAAGAACGGGCGGTTGTGGATCGGGATGATGTAGACCTTGTCCGGCAGGTTCTGGCCTGGCAGGGCGAGGTCTTTGCCGGTGGAGTGGTGTTCGGCGTTCTCTGGGTCGGCGTATTCGCTCGGGTCTTCGGGGAATTCTTGCTGGTCGCTCATGGGGCACCTGCGCAATTGGGTATGGGTGTTAGATGGGGCGGGTGGGGGGTGGTTTCAATGGCGGGGGATATTTCTGGGTGTGTGTTCAGGGTTTGGACAGGTGCTTTTGACCTTGGCGGCCTTTGGGCCGACCAGGTTCACTTGTTCGGTGTACATATCCATTCCTGCGGTAACGGCGGCTGGCGGTTTCGTCCTTACGACGAGTCCCTTTGGCAAACGCCCCAAAGGAACCAAAGGTCTCGCCCCAAGCGTCCGGCCCCTCGCCTAGGCTCGGCGTTCCTTCGCTCCGGTATCCATCCGGGGACACTGCCCTCCGGTCTGCTTCGCGACGACCTACATGCAGCGTGTTCGACTGCGTCGAACGGCGCTGCGCGCCACTCCCCGGATGAACACCTCCACTCAGCCTCCCGAAGGGGCGGGTGGATCAAGATCAAGAGCTGCAGGCGAGCTAACGCTCGGCCTGTTGAGTGGTGAGGGGCGTGGGTGTAGCCGATTTGTTGTGGGAGCGAGCCTGCTCCGGGCGGCGTTCCGACGAAGGCGATTTAACAATCAACATCAATGTTGACTGATACACCGCTGAGCAGGCTCGTTCTCACGGGGGGATTAACTGTGTGGCGAAGGTTTTGGTGTGTTGATGTTATCCAGCATCCGGTTCGCCGTGATTTCAGCCAGCATGATGCTGTTTGAAATACCCAGCAGGGCATTGCGCGACCCACCGTCCAGATGGTCCACCAAGTGATGGACCATCACATCGACCGATGCCAGCGTCTCCACTAAATAAACCGCCAGGGTTTCGGTCGTGGCGGCTGGGTCCACGCTAAACAGGGAACTGGGTGTGCGCGGCGTGGCTTTGATGTCGGCAATCGACGGGAAGTGGAAGTCGAGGGCCCGTTCGGCGGCTTCGTTGAGTTTTTTTGAATCGACGGATTCGTAGGGGGATACGTCGTCGGTTTCCGGGGGATTTGGTGTTTCTTTGAACATGGTGAAGCTCCAAATGAGAAATGGAGCTGCCATTGATCGCCGCGACGCGATCAAAGGTGGCAGCTGTACGCAGGTTCGCGGACCGAGCCACTTGGAAAACCCGGCATACCCGAAGGTATCCCGCGCACAGCCACCATTACACCAAACGCCAAGCACCGAAGTGCTACGGTTTGGGCCGGGTGATTATGCACCAAATGGACTTACCAGGCCGCGACGCCTGGTCGCTGATTTGCAGCGACTCCCAAAGCCTATCCTCCCGGCTTCCGACCCGACAACCGATAGAACCTGTCGGAATCCTCCCCCAGAGCAGCCAATTCTGTAGGACGTACGCAAATTTGTTCAGGCCGATCTCGAACGAATGTGGGAGCGAGCTTGCTCGCGAAGGCTGTTTAACATTCAACATCAATGCTGCCTGAGACACCGCTTTCGCGAGCAAGCCCGCTCCCACAGGGGATGCGTGGTGTGGCGGGAAATCCAGCAGCCACAAAAAAAGGCGACCCCTCACAGGAGTCGCCCTTTTCGTTAACCGCCGCTAAACCTTACTCGGACAGTTTGTACGCAATCACATAGTCACCCTGCTTGGTGCCCAGCGAACCGTGACCGCCCGCAACGACGAGCACGTATTGCTTGCCGTCCTTGCCGGTGTAGGTCATTGGCGTGGTTTGCGCGCCGGCTGGCAGGCGGCCTTCCCACAACTGCTTGCCGTTTTTCACGTCATAGGCGCGCAGGTACTGGTCGAGGGTGCCGCTCAGGAAGCCCACACCACCGGCAGTGGTGAAGGTGCCGCCCAGGCTTGGCACGCCCATGCTCAGCGGGATCGGAACCGGCGAGCTGTCCCTCACGGTGCCGTTTTTGTGCATCCAGATGGTTTTGTGGGTGGTCAGGTCGATCGCCGCCACGTAGCCCCATGCTGGCGCCTGGCAGGGCAGGCCCATTGGCGAAAGCAGTGCTTCGAGGACAACGCCGTATGGCGCGCCTTTGTTTGGCTGCACGCCTTCGGTTTCGCTTTTGCGCGGGCCTTGGGCGGCGATGTCGGCGGCCGGGATCATTTTTGATTTGAACGCCATGTAGCTCGGGTTCACGAAAGCGATCTGACGCACCGGATCTACCGAGATACCACCCCAGTCGAACACGCCGAAGTTGCCTGGATAAACGATCGAACCTTGCAGCGATGGCGGTGTGAACGGGCCGTCGTAGCGCAGGGATTTGAAGTCGATCCGGCAGATCAGTTGGTCGAACGGGGTGACGCCCCACA
The DNA here is from genome assembly GCF_054898005.1 of Pseudomonas sp. HLT2-19-2. Taxonomy (NCBI): domain Bacteria; kingdom Pseudomonadati; phylum Pseudomonadota; class Gammaproteobacteria; order Pseudomonadales; family Pseudomonadaceae; genus Pseudomonas; species Pseudomonas sp. HLT2-19-2. The sequence goes on from NZ_CM142712.1 coordinate 1,417,478, forward strand.
TGTCGCGTTCCTGCAACGGTGGCGGCATCAGGTTCAGGTCGGACTTCGGTTGGGTCGGCGAGGTGCGATCCCCTTCGACCGCACCTTGCGGTACTGGCACTTCGTTGATCGGCACGATCGCCTGGCCAGTGCTGCGGTCCAGCACGTAGATGCTGCCTTGCTTGGTCGACACGAGTACCGCTGGCTTCACGCCGTCTGCGGTTTTCAGGTCCATCAGGGTTGGCTGGCCGCCGACGTCCATGTCCCACAGGTCGTGGTGGGTGAGCTGGAAGTGCCAGCGCACCTTGCCGGTGCCGATGTCCAGCGCGGTCAGGCCGGCGGCGTGCAGCTCTGATTCAGGCGTGCGAGCGCCACCGAACTGGTCCGGGGTCTGGTTGCCCATCGGCAGGTAAAGCATCCCGAGTTTTTCGTCGACGGCGAACATGGACCACATGTTCGGCGAGTTGCGGGTGTAGACCTTGCCTTCGGCAATCGGCGTGGTGTCGTCCGGGTTGCCGCTGTCCCAGTTCCACACCAGTTTGCCGGTGTGCACGTCGAACGCGCGGATCACGCCGCTTGGCTCGTCGGTGGAAACGTTATCGGTGACGTGGCCGCCAATCACCACTAGATCTTTAGTGACTGCTGGAGGCGAGGTGGAGTAGTAACCACCGGCGTTGAAGCCGCCGATGTTGGCGCTCAGGTCGACCTGACCCGCGTTACCGAAGTCTTCGCACATCTTGCCGGTGTCGGCGTTCAGGGCGATCAGACGGGTGTCGGCAGTCGGCAGGAAGATCCGGCGCGGGCAGACGTTGCTGACCGGAGCAGGGCTAGCAGTGCCCGTCGGGCTCTGCTCGGACGCGTAAGCGGCGTCATCGTGATACGTCACGCCACGACAGGTCATGTGCGCCCAACCCTTGAAGTTCGCCGCGTTTTGCGTGGAGAGCTTCGGATCGAAACGCCAGAGTTCCTTGCCGGTGTCCGGGTCCAGCGCGATCACCTGGCTGTGCGGCGTGCAGACGTAAAGCATGCCGTTGACTTTCAGCGGGGTGTTTTCGGCAGTGGTTTCACCCGGATCGTTCGGCCCGGGCAGATCGCCAGTGCGATAGGTCCAGGCCGGTACCAGTTTGTTCACGTTTTGCGGCGTGATCTGCGCCAGTGGCGAGTAACGATCGCCGTGCGCGCTGCGGCCGTAGGAGTTCCAGTCACCGTCGGGCATGGCCGGGGCGGTGTTGGTCATGCCCGGCACGCTGTCGCGGTCCAGTTGGCCTTTGATTTCACCGGGATTGGTGAATTGGCTGGCCAGCGCAGCAACGGCGGCCAGCACCACGGCCACGCTCAGTGCGCCGGTGCCCATCGGCGCAGGGCCGGCAATCAGCAGCGGACGGCGCAACCACGGCAGCAGCATGACGAGGCCCAGCGCAAACAACATCGCCAGACGCGGCACCAGTTGCCACCAATCGAGGCCGACTTCCCACAAGGCCCAAATGGTGCTGGCGAACAGCACCAGCGCGTAAAGGCTTAGCGCAGCGCGGCGTGCCAGGATCATCAACACGCCGGTCAGCGCCAGGCCGATACCGGCTAGCAGGTAATACAGCGAGCCGCCGAGCATGCTCAGCTTGATCCCCCCGGCCAGCATGGCCAGGCCCATTAGCAGAAGCAGAATGCCGAGCAAGGTCGGCAGTAGACGGCTTCGACTCAAAGCACCATCAGTGCTCATAGTGTGGTTCTCCGTGACGTTTCAAGTAGTCCCGCGCAAGTTCACTGTAGATGACGATCCTGTGCGGGCAGGGTTCATTAAGAAACTGGGTTAGAAGGACGATTGCACTTTTATCCCGCCAATCAGCGCGTCATCGACCTTGTCCACGCCGCCGGGGTGGCGGATGTATTGCAGGTTCGGGCGCACGGTCAGCCAGTTCGTGACGTGCACGCCGTAATAGAGTTCGGCGCTGTATTCGGTGTCTTGCGGTGGCAAGAAGGACGGGTCGTTGTAGTCGAAGACGGCGCGGGCCCGATTGGTCGCCTCGGCGTTCTTGCGGTAGGCCGGGTTGACGTGAACCCGGGCGAGGGCGAAACCGATGTCGTCCCTGGCGCGCGCATCGAACAAGCCTTTGTAGACGACGCCAGCCTGGACATAGTTGTCGATGGCGTTGGTCTTTTTGTCGTGCATCGTGCCGTTGGCAAACACACTCAGGCCGCGGGAGTTGTCGCTGGCACGGCTGGTGATCTGCTGCTGCACACCGAGCCACACGCCGTGTTTGCTCGACGCGCTGCGGTACGCCTCGCCACTCAGCGCTGCCGGTTGGCCGTTGCTGTCTTTATAGGCATCTGTGGCCTTCGCGTTGCTGTAGTAGTAACCAGCGCGGTATTCACCCGGTAGGCCATTGAGCTTCGGCGACCAGACCAATTCCACTGGCAAAATCGCGCCCTGGGTGCCGCTGCCGCTGAGCTTGAAGCCATTGTCACGATCGAGGTTCGACGGGTTCTGCTCATAGGCGCCAACCTGCGCATACAGCTCTGGCGTCAGGTGATATTTGACCCGCATCGCCCACTGGCTGACCGGCCAGTTGTACCAGATGCCGCCGACCCAGTTGCCGACCTGCGAACCGCAAAACGCCAGGTTCTGGAAGTCGCACGGGAAGCTGTTGAAGTCTTCGCCCTCGCCGAAACGACCGACCTTGATGTCGAGTTTCTGATCGAAAAATTTCTGCTGATACCACATCTGCGTCAGGCGCCAGGTCTGGCCACGGCCCCAGACTTCCTGGGCCGAGGTGAAACCGCCGACCCGTGGGTCGTTGATTCGGTCGTTGCTGATGTTGTTGCCGTTACGCTCGGTGATGGTCAGCTGAAACTCGGCGTCGTCCCAGCCCAGAATCTTCTGCAAGTCCATATGGGTTCCGAGGCCGAACTGGTCGCTGTAGCGAGCGGTGCGGTCATGGTCGTAACCACCGTGCAGATTGCTGCCCATTTCGCCGGTGTAATCGACTTTTAAATCGTAGCCTTTTTCCGAAAGTTCGGTGCGCGAGCCGTTCCAGTCGCCGAGCATCCACGGCGACTCGCTATCGAAGGCCGGAGCGGCCTGGGTGCAAGTGGCGAGGCCCAGCGCGGCGAATCCGCCGATCAGGTTCAGGGCTTTTCGGCGGGCAATAACGGTGCAGACAGCGCTGTCTCGCAGAGTTTTAAAATAAGGCATAGGAGAATTAATTCTGGGTCTTTTTCTGGGAAGTGAACTGAAGCGGCGGTATGACGCGGGCAGCGGAAGCGTTTCAGCTTGACGGGCGCAAGGATAATGTCCTGTTACAAATAGAGAAAGCGCTTTTAACGACATGAATTCTTTCGTATTCGGTAACAGTGCCGGGAGGCGATCTTTGAGGGTTCACCTACATTTAACGGACAGCACACAGATCGCTTTCCACCAACGAAGCCCTCGGCTAAGGTGCGCGGCTTCTTTACCCTTTCTACGCTCGAAGGCCCGGCATGACCGAACAGAACAACAACCCACTGCACGGCGTGACGCTGGAGCAAATCCTCAACGCGCTGGTTGAACACTACGAATGGTCGGGGTTGGCCGAGCGCATCGACATCCGCTGCTTCAAGAGTGACCCGAGCATCAAGTCGAGCCTGACATTCCTGCGTAAAACCCCGTGGGCACGAGAGAAGGTCGAGCACTTGTACGTGAAGTTGATGCGCACCAAGCGCCCGGTCTGACTATGGTCAACCCACCGACGCCAGGTTCTGCCGCGCGGCGTCGTGTTGTTGCCGTGGCTGCGGTGCTGGGCTGGGCCGGTCTGGCCATTCAGCTGTACCTGATTTTCTACTCACGCTGGACCCTGGCGGCCAGTCTGCTGGGTGGACTGGTCAGCTTCTTCAGCTATTTCACTGTGCTGACCAATACGCTGGTGGCGACCGTGCTGACCTGTGAACTGACGTCCCGCGAGTCGGCGGCGCGACGCTGGTTCTTGCAGCCGTGGGTGAGTAGCGGGATAGCCGTGAGCATCGCCGTGGTCGGCCTGGCGTACAACGTGTTGTTGCGCCATTTATGGCATCCGCAAGGCTGGCAATGGCTGGCCGATGAACTGATGCATGACGTCATGCCGCTACTGTTTCTGGTTTATTGGTGGTTCTGTGTGCCGAAAGGCACGTTGCGACTGCGGCATATCGCTGCGTGGGTGATCTATCCACTGGTGTACTTTGCGTATGCGTTGTGGCGCGGGCATCTGCTGGCGGTTTATCCCTATCCTTTCATTGATGTCGACAAGCTGGGTTATCCACAGGTGTTCGTGAATGCCGGGGGGGTATTGGTGGGGTTTGTGGTGGTTGCATTGTTGTTGATCGCTCTTGATAGATGGCACGCCCGAAAGTGAACACTCATTGTGGCGAGGGGGTTTGCCCCCTCGCCACAAAAGCCTTGAATCAATCCTCGTCGCTGCCATCCAGCCGCCAATAGCCGACGGCTTTGACGAACTGCTCGTTAAGCCCATGCTCATCCAGTAACACCCGGCGAATCTGCCGCGATACTTTGCTCTCGGTTGCCACCCACGCATACAGATTGCCGCTCGGCACTTGCAGCTGTTTCACCGTCGTCAACAGGTTGTCCTTGCCACCCTCGCGCAGTACCCAGATCACATTGACCTGCGCGGCGCTTTCCAGATGTTGCTGCTCGGAGCCGTTCTCCACTTCGACAATCACCAGTGCCCGGCGATTCGCGGCCAGGCCTTCCAGCCGTCGAGCGATGGCGGGCAGGGCGGTTTCGTCGCCGATCAGCAAGTAGCTGTCGAACATGTCCGGCACGATCATCGAGCCGCGTGGCCCGCCGATGTGCAGGAACTGGCCGGGTTTGGCCTGCTCTGCCCACGTCGAGGCAGGGCCGTCGCCGTGCAGTACGAAGTCGATGTCCAGTTCCAGCGTGTTCAGGTCGTAACGGCGCGGCGTGTAGTCACGCATCGCCGGCATCGGCCCGTTGTCTTTACCGGTACCGAACACCAGGGTTTCCAAGGCTGCTTGTTCCGCCGCGTTTTGTGGGAAAAGCAGTTTGACGTGGTCGTCCGTACCGAGGCTGATGAAGCCGGCCAGTTCAGGACCGCCCAGCGTGATGCGGCGCATGCGCGGCGTCAGGTCGACCACCCGCAACACTTGCAGACGACGGCGTTTGATTTCATGCATGACACGGTGAATGGATTGCACGATCACTTCAGTCATTCGGCTTGCTCCTGAACGGGTTGAACGACAGGGCCATCGACGATGGCTTTGGCGGTGTTGTTGAGCAGGTCGCGCACCCGCAGGATTTCTTCCGGGCTCCAGCGACCGTGATGCAGTTGCAACGCATGACGCAGGTTGTGCACCGCTTCATGGATCTCGGGCGGTCGATCGTGGCCGCGCAACGAGCGCTTGCTGACATCAATGCGCATGCGCACGCCGTCCAGGGCAACCGCCTGCTCGCTCAACGACAGACGTCCGGCGTCGGTGATGCTGTAGCGTTTTTTCCCGCCTTCGGCGTCGCCCTGAATCATTTCGCTCTCTTCCAGAAACGTCAGGGTCGGGTAGATCACGCCGGGGCTGGGGCTGTAGGCGCCGTCGAACATGCTTTCGATCTGGCGGATCAGGTCATAGCCGTGGCACGGCTGCTCGGCGATCAGCGCCAGCAACAGCAATTTCAGATCGCCAGGGGCGAAGACACGAGGGCCGCGACCGCCGCGTTCCCGGCCGGGGCGTTTCTCGAAGCCGTCGCGACCGTCGCCGTGCTCGCGGTGGGGGGAATGATGGTCTCTCATTTTTCTGATCTCTGTCGTGTTTAGATACAACTTAAGATATATCGTAAGGCGTAAACAAGGCTTTTTTGTGGGACTCGTCTTTCAGTCGACGAGTGGCAGGTTCCTTTGAACGATCAGATTCCCGGATGCGCCAAGCAAATTCTTTTCATAGGAAGACGGCTCGATAAATTAAAGTCATTGCTCTATTTTTAATTGAGTTGATATTCTAAAAAACTTCAAAGTCCCCGGGTCACTAGTTGGAATTGCTGTATGGTTTTTTAGCTGAAACTGTATGTAGGGCGGAACTTACAGCTGCTGTTTTGTATTTTGATTTTTTGTTCTTTTTTCTTTCCGGTCATGGGGTTATTTAACTACGTGCTCATAGGAAGTTGCCTGCTTACATTCCAGAACGAACAGTCGATCATGCCCCGGCATTGAAAGTCCACACCAACACGACCCTGACGGGTAGGCGTTGTTTGAACTTTCAATGAACCGATCCTCTTCTAGAAAACAGGTACTGAACGATGTTCAAGAAATTCGCTATTGCTGCTCCATTGGCTGTTCTGGCACTGGGTTCCTCCATGGCTTTCGGCGCGGGTGAAGCTCGTCACTCCATCAGCCTCATCGCCCACGTACCGACCAACGGCTTCTACGTGGTTGCGACCGACCCTGACCTGGTCAACAAGGACCAAGACATGAGCTATCTGCCGACCACCGGCAAGATGGGCGAAGTCAACGGCTTCTTCGACGTGCGCAACAACAACGGTTCGGTTTCCGCCAGCCTGGAGAGTCTGCCGAAGCTGATCGCCGGATCCACCGCGATCGATCTGCAAGTCTCGTTCAACAACAGGGTCCTGACCACGACACCGCAAATGGTCGTGGGTGAGGCAGAGTCCGACGTGAACTTCCGCGCACCACTCAATATCAAGGCGTTGGGTACTACCTTCGAACCGGGCGATTACACCGGTGCCGTGGCAATGATCTTCGACGCCGTCACCCCTTGATCGAACGATCAGGCACTAAACGCTAACTTTTATAAGTAGCGTTACCCGGCGGACAACCTGTACGGCTTGTCCGCCGGACCTCAACTTGTTCGTAATCAGAGTACGAGTTCATGTTCCCGATGACACCCATCGCGGCCGCGCTTGCGCTGTTGTTTTGTGCCAGCGCAATGGCGGCTCCTGTTTCCGCCGGTACGACCCCGCGAAGTCTGTTGGCGCAGGCCAAGGGTTTGCCAGCGGATTTCGAGGAGCATTTTTTTGATGTGCCTCTGGCTGTTCGGGTCGAACTCGATCAACAGCCTCTGGGGGAAGCCATGGTGGTGTTGTCCCGTGATGATCGCATCACCCTCCTCGAATTCACCGACACCAGCGAAAACCGTTACGGCCCGGCCGAGCGGGAAAAGTGGGCTGGTTATCTCAAACCCGGCGTGCCGTTGGGCACGTGCACCGGTTCTTGCCCCGATCAGGTGCTGGCTGTGCACTACAACCTGGAAAACTCGCTGGTTTCGATCCTCACCGAAAATGCCGAGCGCGACCTGGAAGCCAAGCGCTATTTCGAGCAACCCTTGGGCGGCAGCAGCGGCCTGATGGTGCGCAACCAGCTCAATCTTAATGGCGGCCAGCAACAGGACCTGGGCGGGCGCTTCGGGCTTGAGGCCAGTGGCAGCCTGGGCAACTGGAGCCAGACGTTCAACATGCAACTAGCCCGTCTCGGCGGCTTGGATGACAAGCTTTACCACGCAGTGCACGAGCTTTACACCCAGCGCGAACTGCAAGGCAGTTTCCTGCGGCTGGGCTATTTCACCCCCAATTCCGAAGGGCTGACCCGCCAACCGCGCACGTTTGGCACCAGCCCCGACACCGCTGTCGGCGTCATGTACGGCAGCTCCGACAGCCTGGCGATCAACACGCCGATGCCCAGCGTCTATCCGATCTATGTCACCGCCAATCGCCAAGGCTCGGTGGAGATCTATCGCGATGGCCTGCTGATCAACACCCAGTCGGTTCCCGCCGGTTTGCAGACGCTCGACACCCGGCCGCTCTCAGGCGGGATCTATGAAGTGGAAGTGCGCTTGATCGAGGACGGCCAGATCACCTCGACCACCCGCGAGTTGGTGTACAAGCCTAACAACTGGCGCAACCTCGACGAGCGCTGGCGCTACAACCTGTTTGCCGGTGAAGAAAGCAAACTGCTCAGCAACTGGGATCAACAGGCCAGCGGCAGTGCGACGGCGGGGGCTTCGGTCAATTACCTGATGCACCCGCGGGTGATTGTCGGCGCGTCGGCGCGGCAGATCCGCGAAAAAATGCAGTTCGGCACGTCCATCGACTGGACGCTGGCCAACCAGATCAGTCTGTACGCCAACGTTTACCAGACGCAGGATCATGGCACCGGCCTCGATCTGCAGAGCCTTTATAACTATGGCGCCGGCAGCCTGGTCGTCAGCCACAACCGCAGCTGGCTCGACACCACCAATATTTACGACACCCTGCCGGACGGCACGCGGGTGCGGCAACGCAATGTATTCGTCGGCGAAACCAGCAACTCATCGCTGGCGCTCAATCATCGGATCACCAGCAAAGCCTCAATCAATGCCCGGGTTTCCCACAGCGAGGGCAACACCGAGGGCGTCGGCCTGGACATAGGCTGGAACCAGCGCACCGTGCTGTTCGGCAGCGATGCCAACTGGCGCTTGTCGTTGTTCGATCGGCCGGGCAGTTTCAGCAGCGGCGATGCGCGCAATCGCGGCGTCGATCTGAGCATCAACCTCGCGCTGGGCACGCCGGGTGAGCAGATTACCGGCAGCATCGGCTCGCGCACCGACCGCGACGGCGGCCGCGACAACAACGCCTCCATCGGCTGGCGCAAGGATTTGAAGGATCACGTGCTGCAGAACGTCTCGGTGACAGCGCTCACCGACACCTATGGCTTGGGCATGACCAGCCTGGCCAACTTGCGCACCGACGCCATCAACGCCGACGGCTTTATCCAGCGTTCGTCCTACAACGGCAACTTCACCGGTGGTCTGAACGTGGACAGCACTCTGGTCATGGGTGGCGAGAAAATGGTGTTGACCAGCCAGCATGAAATGCGCGGCGCCGGGCTGATTGTCGACGTGGAATCGGACATCGATGACATCGCCCTGCGCGCCGACGATTACAGCGGCGGCAGCGCGGCATTGCGGCCGGGGCGCAATTTCATCCCGATCACCGCCTACCAGAACAGCTCGGTGAGTTTCGACTTTGAAGGCAACCACGTGCCGGCCGCTACGATCGAACCGGCGCGCACCCGTTACCACTTGAACAAGGGCGGCGTGGAGTACCGCAAGATCCGCGTGATGAAAACCCTGACCGTGCTCGGCCGACTGGTCGACCCGCAAGGGAAGCCGCTCAAGGGCCACCACGTGATCAACCACGCCAGTCGCGGGGTGACGGAAGTAGACGGCTTCTTCTCGATGGAAATGAACGCCGGATCGCCGACCCTTGAAGTGCGTCAGGGCAACCAGTTGCTCTGCCAGTTCCGCCTCGATGCGAGCCAGCATCGCAGTGAAAACAATGTGCTGATGATTGGAGACCTGCGCTGCACGCCGGACACCCTCGCTGACCTCACGTCCACTGAACAGAAGGCCGGGTGATCATGAAAAGGACTTCGAGGTGGCTGGGTCTGGGACTGTCGCTGGCCGTGTCTTCGGCAGAGGCGGTCAATCAGGAGATCAAGGCGTCATTCGCGCCCGATCCATCGCAGCCGAGTAAAAACGTTTTCACAAACCGAACCCCGAACAGTGGCTACTGCGCGACTTACCCAGAGCAGTGTGCTCAATACAACATGTTCAGTATTCAAGTGCCTGTGCGTTTCGATTCCCAGCGCGTCATTTTTCCCGGTTACGCGATCGCGTTAAAGGTACCGGCCAACTGGCGGCAGCTGACGGTAACCAACAGCGAAACACAAGAAACAGAAACCGTAGAGGTTCGCATCACCGGTATTGGTTCGGAGTTTTTCCTGAGTGATTCCGTCACCAAGCTGACCGGAGAGCCGGTGATCAATGTAGCCCATGACAAGCTGTGGACCAGCAATGGCTGGGTTTACCCCCCATCCCCGTGTCAGTACAGCGGTGTAGCGAGCTATGGCGCAATAAGTTATCGGTTTTTCTGGAAAACGCCCGCGCAGGAGGAGTGTTACAAGGTGGCTGCCTTCAACATTCCAGCGATGTACTTCAATAAATTCGATTTTGCCTATGAGCTGCGCACGCCCAATCCTTTGGGCATGTCCTCCGGAACGTATACCGGCACGTTGTCCTACTCCATTGGTTCTGCTCGGGATTTTAGCTTCGGGCCCAATATGCAGCCGAATGACGACATGCTCACGCTCGACTTTGTGCTGGATGTAAACCACACCCTGAAAGTAGAAATTCCCCCGGGTGGCAACAAAGTTCTCCTTGCACCCGCCGGGGGCTGGCAAAGCTGGCTGCAGAGCGGACGCAAGCCGGTGCGATTGTTCCGCGACCAGACCTTCAATATTTCCGCCTCGTCTCGATTCAAGATGTATCTGGAGTGTTCATTCACGCTGGGAACCGGCTGCGGTGTGAGTGATTCAGGCAGCCTTATCTTTGCTCCGTTGAAGGTCAGCGTGACCATGCCCAATGGGGTGACCGATGAGTACGGCAACCCGGTCCAGCGCCGGGAGCTGAGCACTGTCGCAAGCCCCGCCATGCTCCAGGCCAGCCACTTTGTGGACCGCAAGCCGGGCCAGTTGCACTTCGAACTGGAGGCGTTCGAGCCGATTTTCAGCCCCACAGCGCCCAAGCGTTATGCGGGCAACGTGGTGGTGGTGTGGGATTCGGAAGTCTGATGACCAACGTATCGAGGAAGCAGAAATGACCAGGCCAATAGCCCTCGCTTTGGGCGCGGGCGTCCTGATGCTGATGAGTGCATCGGCGTTCGCGACGCGCGAAGAACATGCCTTCGAAGTCTTGGTGGAGATTCCCGCCCCGAGTTTTTATGTAATACCGAGCGAGCCCGACTGGATTCATCGCGACCAAATATTGCCGTGGAATCTGAGCACCGGGACGTTGGGCGGATTACGCAAGAACTTCGATGTCAAGCATGACACCAGCGCCATTGAAGCCCGGCTGGAAAGTGAGGCGTACCTGTCCAACGGAAATGACGAGCAGAACATTTTTTTGCAGGTCAAGTTCAACGGCCATGCACTGAGTCATGAGTTGCCGCCCCGCAAAGTGGTGTCGGCTACCGAGGCGATGATGGGGGGGCGCTTTGCGCTGGAGATACAGCCCAAGGTTCCCGTTGGAGGTTTCCAGCCGGGAAGCTACTACGGAGCGGTGCAACTGATTTTCAGTGCCGAGGCGCCGTGAAGGCCATGCAATGCAAAGGCGGAATCAAATAATGCAAAAGTGTTTGCGGTACCTGGGGCTGTTGGCGGTGCTGAGCGCGCCCTCGGCGCAGGCGGTGACTCAGGAGATCCGGGCGTTGTTTCAACCGGATCCCGGGCAGCCGAACAAAAATGCGTTCATCAACAAGACACCGAACACCGGGTATTGCGCGCTTTATCCAGCGCAGTGCACCGAGAATGGCATGTTCAGCATTCAGATCCCGGTCCGGTTCAACTCCCAGCGCGCCATGAATCGGGGTGAAATTCTCCAGTTGCGGGCGCCGGCCAACTGGCGAAAGCTGACCGTCACCAATGCGCAAACCCAGGAAACGGAAACCGTCGAGGTGCGCATCATTGGTATGGGCTCCGAGTACGTGCTCAGTGACGATGCCACCGTTTTGACTGGGGTATCAGACAACCTTTTAGCGCATCAGGCTCTTTGGAAGGAAAGCAGCTGGGTTAACGCACCGCCGCCCTGTCAATACAGTGGTGTAGGGTTCCTCGTTCCTCGCGCCTACCGGTTTTTCTGGAAAACGCCGGAAGAGGCGCTTTGTACGAAGACCACGCAGTTCCACATTCCTGCGATTTCTTTCGACACCGTGGATATCGCCTATGAATTACGAACGCCCAATCCTCTGGGTATGTCGTCCGGGCTGTACAACGGGTCGTTGACCTACACCCTCGGCCCTCAAGCGGATTTCATGTTTGGGTCCATGATGTACCCGGATGACGCTGCCCTGACCCTGGACTTCGTACTGGACGTCCAGCACACCCTGAAAGTCGATGTGCCGCCAGGCGGTGACAAGGTTTCGCTGGAACCGGCGGGCGGCTGGCGGCAGTGGATCGACGGTGGCACCAAACCCACCAGCATCTTCCGCGACCAGATGTTCTACCTCTCAGCCTCGTCGCGCTTCAGGGTCATGATGCAGTGCCGCGACTCGCAGGGTGGCGACCGCTGCCAGATGAGTGGAGGGGGTAAAACGGCCGATGTAACCACCCGCATGACGTTGCCTGCCGGAATTACCAACGGCGGCTATCCGGTGAACCGCTATTTGCTGCAACACAACATCTGGAGCGGGATATTCCAACCGGGACAGTACGTGAATCGCCAGATCGGGATGCTGCACTTCGCAATCCCCAGCGACTCGATCCAGCGCTTGCTGGAACCCGGCACGAGCGCCTCGCTTTCCACCGACATCACCATCATCTGGGACTCGGAAGTCTGAGTTTTTCAGTGCGGACGCATTAATTTTTAGAGGATCGAAAACGATGAATCGTGTGTTTTTACTGTGGGCGCTCAGTTTGTTTTGCAGCATTGCGCAGGCCGGGCCGCAGATCAATGTCGGGACGGTGTATGACTACCTGGATGCGGACAAAAGTACTTACCTGAAACGGGTGTTCAATAGCGGTGACGCCACCGCTTTCGTCAAGATCAATGTGTTGGAAATCATCTATGACGCCGATGGCACAACCCGCGAGGTGCCGGTCGAAACCGCCGCCGATGGCGCCTCGCGCAACGGCGTCATGGCCAGCCCGGCACGGCTGATCGTGCCGGCCCAGGGCATGCAAGGATCTAGACTGTTGTACATGGGCGAACGCAATCGCGAACGTTACTTTCGGGTGCGTTTCGTGCCGGTGGTGCCGGAAAAGGAAGATGACTTTGTGGGAACCCAGGAGGAGCGCGATGACTACAAAAAGAGCTTGTCGGCCGGGGTCAACCTGATGACCGGGTTCGGCACGATTTTTTTCGTGCGGCCCAAGGACGCGCGATTTGAGACCGCCGTCAACGAAACCGCCAGTCGCTACGAACTGCGTAACAACGGCAACACAGTGGTGATCGTCGATGAGTTCAAAAGCTGTTCATTGGCGGAGGAAACCGATTGCGGTCCGACCACCAAGCATCATGTACTGGCCGGCAAGACGTTCGCCTTCGATAAGGAAAAGGGCCGTGAATATCGCTTCGCTCTGATCGAGGGCGGTGCGAAGAAAAATCTCACCATCGTGAGCCGATGACGACTTCTTGCGATGCACAGGGCAGGTAATCGATATGATCAAGCAATGCGCGTTCTTCGCGTTGACGGCAATTGCCGGGCTGATGGATTCCGTAGCGTGGGCAGCTCGGGAGCAGCACACCTTTCAGCTGTTTCTGGAAGTCCCGAACCGCTCGTTTTACATCATGCCGACGGAACCCGGCTGGATACATCAGCTGCAGCGCCTGGACTGGAACCCAGTCACTTCGGATCTGAGCACCGTGCGCAAGTATTTTGATGTGCGGCATGAATCCAGCGCGATCCAGGCGCGCCTGGAAGACTGGCCCCATCTGAGCAACGGCAGGCCATTCGAAACCCTTAATTTACGGGTCCGCTTCAATGGCGTGGATTTGCGACCCGACGTTGCTCCGCAGGATGTCGTGTCGCAAGCGGACGCGGCGACGGGCGTCCGCGTTTTACTCGAGATTATTCCGCTGAAACCGTGGATGGGTTATCGGCCGGGCGATTACAGTGGCAACGTTCTGTTGATGTTCAACGCCAAAACACCGGGCACATGAATGTCCGCATCAACGGGTACCCCTGATGCACAGGCATCAGGGGTGTTTGCGGTTGAACCTTATGACGAGGACTTTTGCAGTGCCTGGCGTGTCAGCCGCCTGCTCAGCTCCTTTTCCTGATAGCCAATGTCGTTAAGTAATTGGCCATAAACCTCATCGCTCATCGCTCGATCGACGAGCACGCTACTGTCGGCGATGTCCAGTTGCCTGGCCAGGTCTTGAAGATGCCGTTTGAGGTTTTGCCGGTGCGCTGTCGACCCTCCCTTGGCACTGACCCAGGCCTGTTGGCTTTCGCGCAGTTGATCCAGCAGTTCTGTCTTCTGTTCGTACCGCCGGATGTTGCGTGTGAACTCGTTCGGATACGTATCACGCAAGTATTTTTCCCAGAACGGCAGCTCGATCATGTCATTGATCAAGCCATCGCCGGCTTCCATCGACATCACCGTGTCGAAGGCCGTATTGAGGGTTTTGCCGCTGACGCCCGCTATCGGGCGGAACAACATCGACTCCGACTGCCAGGGTAAACCGAGGCGTTGGGCGAGGCCGGTTTCATAGGCGAGAAATACCTCCACTTCATCAGGATTACCTTCGCGACTGGAGAAGTCAGCGCGCGCGATGTCTTCCACCCGTGCGAGGCGAGCGGCGCCTTTTGCCAGGGTGGCCAAGCTGTTTTCAAGGTCCTCGGTCGACGTCGAAAAGGCATAGGCTTCGGACACCAGCACCTTGATGCCCATGTGGTTGAACACCTGCGCACCGGCATCGGCGCAGGTGGTGGGCGCCGTCGCCATTTCAAACAGGTCCTTGCGCAACCCGGTGTCCAGGTCAATGGCCTCGATCATCCGCCAGACCCGACTGCTGAGCTGGTCGCGCCTTTCACCGCCGGTCCGGTAATCGGCGCCGAGTGTTTGTTTTTGGATCAGCTCAAAAAAGCCTTCGGAGCCAGGCTCGCTCATCAGATCGTGCCAGGCTTCTTCCCTAAAGGTGCCCAGCCCGGAGACGTTGTTACTCCACCATTCGGAGTCGTCCTTCATGGGCCATCGGGCGATCGCGTCCAATGCCACCTGGGCATAGGCTTGCTCAGGCGAAAGGCCGACAGAGCGCCGATATTCCTGGAACACAACCTTATTGGTGTCAGAGAGATCCCATTGATGCACGCGGGTGCGCGCCACGATCAAGGCATCGTGGGAGCCCGGCACCACGGTAGGGATTTCACTGATCGGGTTTTGCTGCAAATCCAGAAAAAAACCCCGGGGCCGAGGCTTGTTGAATGGCCCGAGGACGCCCTGGGGCCATGTGGTGGAGCCCGTGTTGCTCAAGCACAGCACTTTCAGCCTGGGCATGCGCTCAACGTTCGGCAACAGGCCTAATTGCGGGTTGTCGTCGAGCCTGAGGGTTTCCAGACGGGTCAGATTCTTCAGGCGCTCGACATCCGCTGCTGTCAACGTGATCTGGTTGTCGATCAGGCGCAGGGTTCGAAGGAAGTGCATCTGGCCGATGCCTTCGGGCAGTTGTTTCAACTCACAGGCCCTGGCACTCAGCTGCCGTAGATGCGGGAAGTCTTTGAGCAGGCCGGAAGCTTTTGCGGAAAAACGTGTGCGGTCCAGATTCAACGTGTCGATCTGATCAAGGTAGCGTTTCAGATCCGGCAGCTTTTTCCACCACCGCTCAAGGTTGACGGGGAGTATTTCGTTGGACAGGTCCAGCGCATAACCGCCCTCAGCAGTGATACTGCGTTCACCGAAGACCGTCGCCTGGCGCTGGAAACATTCGATAAGGCGCTCGAAAATGTGCAGTCCTCCCTTGTCGCGAAAGGACTGGCTGCCCGGCCCCCAACCATCAGGCTGCTGGAATCGCCACTGATTGAGCAGCACCTTGAGGTCATCCAGCTCGCGTTCTAGTCGTGTCAGTGTGTGATGCCCTTGTTCTTCCGGGCCGAGGGAGCGGACAAAGGTGCGGGTCTCGCGCTCGCTAAAGTGCGGATACAAATCCTCCACCCG
Source organism: Pseudomonas sp. HLT2-19-2 (assembly GCF_054898005.1). Classification (NCBI taxonomy): domain Bacteria; kingdom Pseudomonadati; phylum Pseudomonadota; class Gammaproteobacteria; order Pseudomonadales; family Pseudomonadaceae; genus Pseudomonas; species Pseudomonas sp. HLT2-19-2. The sequence goes on from NZ_CM142712.1 coordinate 1,433,137, forward strand.
TTCGGTGAGCGTGGTCGCCGATCTGGACAGCGTCGGGCCGCGCAACAACAGCATGTCTTCGAATACCGGGGTCGTGCGGATCGGCGGCTCGGCCAGCGCGGTACGACGCTCGGCGGGTGCCTCGGTCTTGGCCTTCACCCATTGCTTAAGAAAATTGCCCTGACCTGGCCAGTAGCCCAACTGCGCCCGTTTGTCCGCGGGCAAGGCTTGGAGGATCGCTTCGTAAAAGTCCTGCGCTTCACTGAGTGAATGACTGTCGCCATCCCTGATTTCATACCGGCCCCTTTCATCCCGGATCAGCACGCGGACCGTCGACGCTTCCTGGGAACCGACACTGCATCGCAGCGGCCCGATGTCCGAGGCGTCACGCACCTCGATCCGCAGACCATGGAAGGTGTCGGTATGAATTCTCAGCGCGTTCAACATCAGCCTTTCGGTTTCCGGCATCCACTGCCCCGCGTCCTCGAACCCGGCATAGGCATGGTTGGTTCGTGCCTCGAAAGCGGCTTCACGGGCGCGGACTTTGATACTTAATGGCAGCTGGCGCTCCTGGGCCATGCGCTCGAGGTCAGCACCTTCGGCGCGGTTCAACAGGGTTTTTGCCGCACGGGTGGGTAACTCGGGATAGGCTCCGCGAATCAGTTGTACCTGAGGATCGGTGCTGGCCTGTGCACCTTGATACAAATAGTTAAATACATCGGCGTAACGACCTTGCGCTTCATCCGCCAGGCGACTGCGCAGTGCTTGCACCTGTTCGGTTTTGGCAAATGTCCCACCGAGCAATGCTTCGAGCTGCGGCTCATCGAGAAAGTCGATCAGGCGTTGCGCAAACTGCTCGCTCAAAATGTGAGAAAGGCTGGTGGACAGGATTTGCTCGTCGGTTGCGGCGGCATTGCCGTACTGGCGCAAAGGCCCTGTCAGATCAGCATTCTGATAAACCTTGATGGCTTTGTCCGCAGGCCAGCCATCCAGGTAAGTCGCCATCGGCTCGAACCAGTAGGAGGAGGGATCGAGCGCCTGACCTGTTCGAATCCGTTGAAGGGTTTCACCGGTCAGCCGCTGGATTTCCAGGCGTTTGAGGCTGTCTTCCAGAAGCGGCGGCGGGGGCATGTGGTCGACGTACATCTTGCGCAATGCGCCGTCTTCAGTGCCGCTGATGATGCGCGCGTTTTCCAGCTCAGCGTCGCTGAAGGCATCGACACTGTGGCCGAGGCGCCGCATCAGTGTCCGCCTTTCCCAGGTCCGCGGGTTCTCCGCTTCAAGGGTCCAGGCACCGAGACCGTTGTGCTGTAACTCGGGCCTGTAGGCATTTTGGCGTTGCGGATGGGTGACGCGGTAATCGCCGGTTTGTGCATCTTTGTGCACGGCGAAATGTTTGTCATCCAGCGGCAGAATTGATTGCCCTTCGTGGGCATGCAGGCCGAGTTTGTCGGGTCTGGAATCGGTCGCCAAGGTCACACGTGATAGTTCGTAAGCTTTAAGATCGGGATGCCACAGCCGTGGCTCACCATTGGGAAGGGTCACCGGTTTCATGCCTTCGACCAGCGGCGACAGTTTCAGCTTGGCTATCTCTCCGAGCTTCGCACCTGCGGCAAACAGGGCCAATTGAATGATGTCCGTGACCACGCCGACGACATGCTCGGCGACTTCAATCCACATCCCTTCGGCCAGGTCGACAATGCCTTCGATAACGTCGCTGGTGATTTGATACGCGGTGTAGACCATCATCAATTCCCCCACGCCGGGGACGAACGGTGTGGCGACCAACAACGCCACATTGAAGATGTCCGAGACTATTTTCTTGAAGTTGTCCCACCACGCCCAGCGTGCATTGCGGTCGGTATCGGCAGTTGACACGGCAATGTGTTGGGCGTCGTTGAGAATTTTGTTCAGTTTTGTCTGGTACAGGTGTTCATAAAGATCGCCTCTGATCGGCGTTACGTTGAATTGCAGATTGACAGCGGTTTTCGGGGTTTCGCGCCAGTTCGGAAGCGGGTCCGTGGTTGCTCTGTCATGCCATTTCACATCGAACAGGCGTTGTTGCAGTTCGCCGAAAAAATGCCCTCGTTGCGTCTGATCAACGAACCGGCTGAAGTACTGTTGATAGCTCATGCCGGTGGAAGAGATGACGGCATTGACGCGCAGTTGCCGAGTCAGTTCGCTCATGAAAGCGCTGGTCGAGGGGTATTCCTTGAGCGGGTGTTCCGGGTCTTGCGGCACGTAAGCGATCACCGGTACGACACCATGATGCCGTTCCAGGTCCGGGGCAATCAGTACGATGCCGGTCAGCCGGCTGTTCAGAATGAACAGTTCAGCGAATTGCATCGGTCTGCCGTTGCGGATGAGGTTGCGCTGGCCGTTAAGCATTTTCAGGATCAGGTCGCGGGCCTCGGCGTCGATATCTCCGGTCATCACCGCCTGTTGTGCAGCCGCCTTGAAGGCCGCTTTCTCGCTGTCAGTGATCCAGCGCTGCAACACATACTGCGCAACGCCATCCCTGGGCCGCAGCTGTTCCTCCAGGTATTGGCTGTAGTGCGCGCCGATGTCCAGTTCGCGGCACAAATTCTGAAACTTGGGGATAGACATCTTGCGTTTGATCGGCAACACCGCGAAGTGCCCATGGGAATCGGGCTGGCTGATGAACTCCGAGTCCGGTTCGCAGGTTTCGTTGGCGGCGAAGTTGTGCAGCGCGGCATCAAGCAGCGATACGGTTCGAGTGACGAACCCATCGTTCGAATCGATGATGTACCAAGGTGTTTCTTTGGGTAAATAAAGATACAAGTAAGTTGTTTTTACATCGACCTCAACACCGAATTGTTTCTTCAGGGCGTCAGCGAGTAATGGTTCGGCGAACTGGTAAACGTTTTGCAACTTGTCGAGGAAACGGTCGATCTTGTTGCGAGAGGACCAGAGTTCGAGGTTGGCATTTTGCAAGTGCGCGTGATCGCGGTCCGTGGCTGTCGTGATCCAGGGTGCAGGCGTTGTTTTCGTTAGGGCCAGCTCTCTGACGCTTCGCAACGGAGCGTTCTTGAATGTGGAGTGAATTCGGCTCTCGATGAACGCGTAATGACGACCTTTATTGTCGGCCGACAGTTCAGACGTACTTCCTTGTAAGTCAGGCATGCTGTTGTTAAACCTTGGGCATTGATAGGAGGCATCAGCCTAACGCCCTCGGCTCAAACTAAAAGCCTGAATTGCCGCTGTTTTTATAAGCGTTCTTCCGCGCAACGCATTGGAATTATCAATGCCGAAAATAATTAATTACCACCCTTTTTTATCCGCGGCGAGCTACCTCGACCGGCAGGCATTGCGTATGAGTACCCGGTTGCAGATACGGCGTCAGAATCGGCGCCATGCCCTTGAGGACCTGGACCGGCAACGCCGAGGTGAACTTGAAGGCCTCCGCCGTGCGCCCCGGCACAAACGCGGTCAAGGTGCCGAAATGGCTATCGCCGATGAAGAACACGAAAGTCGCTGTCCGGTTGATGGATTTCGAGCTGAGAATTCGTCCGCCCGAACCGATAGCTTCAATGCGGTTATCCCCGGTGCCGGTCTTGCCGCCCATGGCCAGCGGGTTGCCGTCCGGCGTAATGAAACTGCCAGAAACACGTTTGGCCGTACCGGCATCCACCACTTGCGACAAGGCTTCGCGCATGGCCGTGGCGACCTCGGAAGGCATCACCCGTTTACCGACGTCCGGGTCGTTGATCAGTTTGGTTTCGTACGGCGTGTTCGCCGCGAAGTGCAGGCTGTCGATGCGCAGGGTCGGCATGCGCACACCGTCGTTGAGGATGGTGCCGATCAGCTCCGCCAATGCCGCCGGGCGGTCGCCGGAACTACCGATGGCGGTGGCCAGTGATGGCACCAGGTGATCGAACGGATAACCGACTTGTTGCCAGCGCTGGTGAATGTCGAGGAACGCTTCGATCTCCAGCATGGTGCGAATGCGGCTGTCGCGTGCACCTTTGTGACGGCTTTTGAACAACCAACTGTAGACTTCCTGACGTTCGAAGTGGCTGGCTTTGACGATCTGGCTCCACTTGGCATCCGGGTTGTTCAGCAGGTAGCCCATCAGCCACAGTTCCAGCGGGTGAACCTTGGCGATGAAGCCCTGATCCGGCAAGTCGTAGACGCCGGGGCTGTAATTTTCGTAGAGCCTTTCGAGACGCTCGTCCGTCAGTTTTTCACTGAGCTTGGCGCCTTTTAGGTGTGAACGCACGAAGGTGTTGAAGCTTTCCTGACTGGCCTGTGGCAACAGATAACGATGCACGGCGGCCATGCGAATCGGCGTCGGGCGCATGCTGTCGAGGAAGGTTTCGAGCCGTGCCTGGGTGTCCTTGTTTTTGTACCTCTTCCAGAACTTCAGCAGGAACGACGTGCCCTCGCGGTCGGCGAACGAGGCCAGGTATTCCTGACGCCGAGGGTCGCGGTCGTCCTTGAGCAATTCGGCACTGCTGTTGGGGCCGGAGTAGGTGGTGTAGCGCACCAGATCACGCATCAGCCGAATGAATGGCAGGTTGATCGACTCACGTATCGCATCGCGCAAAGTGGGCAAGCGGCCGTTGTCTTCTTTGCGGAAGTTCACGAATGTGTGTAATCCACCGCCGGTAAAAAAGGCTTCGCCGGGGCTGGCGGAGTATTTGCGGTCCAGCGCGGCACCAAGCATTGCCGGCAGGTTGTGGTCTTTATTCTGGATCAGGTAATCGACGGCCCAGCGGCTCAGGCGATCCTGATCCGGGACGTCGACTTTCTTCAATTCCGGTACGGTCATCTCAGCGTACTTTTCGTGCAGTTCGGCGATGATTTGCAGATAGGTCGTGAGCACGCGCATTTTCGCGGTGGAGCCCAGTTCCAGCTTGCTGCCTTCATTGATATCGAACGGCTGATCGGTGCTGTCGGTCTGCACCCGCACCCGCGAGCCGTCCGGGGTCAGTTCGAACAGGGTGAAGCTGTAGCGCACTTGCGTGGTGCTGGTGGGGGTGAGCAGTCGTTCGCCCATCAGGCCGATTTGTGTCGCAAAAACCGGGTCGGCCAAATGCTTGAGGTATTCGGTGGCCTGGGTTTGCAGATCGCCTTGCAGCGTGCTGGTGGCCGAGAGATCAAGACGATCGAGGTCGTACAGCGGCCGATTGAGCAACCCGCCCAATCGACTGCGCGCCACGCTGATGCCTTTGTTGGTTTCGATCGGCTGGATGGTGGGTTGGGTTTGCCAGTCGCGATAGGTCACTTTGCTGGCCAAAGCCGCTGCGGCGAGGGGCGCATCGATCACGCCGTTCTGTGCCAGCAGGCGAATGTGGCTGTCGGTGAGGCCGGCCAGCTCCTCGTGACCCTTGGTCAGGTAATGGGAAGGGCGGCGCTGGGCAATCATCAACGAGAGCATTTCACGAAGCGCCAAGCCTTTTTCCGACATGCTTTTCGGATCTGTCGCGTTGCTGGCCAGCCGTTCGTTGGCCTTGTTGAAATCGGCGCCGTACCAGACGCGCAAACCTTCGGCCATGCCATGCACTTCACCGTGGCCCGGTACGGCCGACAGGGGCACGCTGTTGAGGTAATCGCGAACCACGTTCTGCCGGGCTTCGAGGGTCTGCGGTCCGACCTGATAGGCGCGCACGCTGGCGGAAATCATCTGGCGGATTTTTTCCGCGCCCGACACGGTCAGGCCATCGGGTGAATGCCGGTACTTCTCAAGTTGCGTCGCCAGGGTACTGCCGCCCGCCGACTGGCCTGGCAGGTGCAATAACTTGGCGACCTGGGACCATGCCGCCATGCCGAAGCGCGGCCAATCAACCGCGGGGTTGGCCCGGGGCTGACGGGGATCGAGCAGGAAGCGGTTTTCGATGAACAGCAAACTGTTGACCACTACGGGAGGGATCGCCGCAAAGCTTGAATAAAGTTGTTGTGGGTATTTGTACTGGTAGAGCGGTGCCGCTCGGCAATCCGTGATCGACAGTCCAGCCTGAATTTTCTCCGCGTAGGGCACGAAAAGGCCCTTGTCGGTGTAGTCCATCAGCTTTTGGGAAAACCGGCTTTGTGACGCAATAACGTAATCGCGCTTGATCAGACGCGGCAGGAATTCATCCATGGAACTGTAGCCCAGACGCAGGTCGAAAGGTCCGGCGCCCGGATAGCGAATGGCGTCGCTGGGGCCGCGTTGCATGGCATAGGTCAGGGAGGTGGCAAATTGGCTGACTTCCCGGGATTGAAATTTCGAGGTGCGCATTTCCTTGGCAGCAGCCAGACCCAGGACAATCAGAATAATCAGCAACAACAACCAGAAAGCCCCCCAGCCGTGCCGGGAACGACGAGGTTTTTCAGGTAAAGACACTTCATCCACACGTTCAGTCGGAACCACTTTTTTACTCGAATCGGTTTGCCATAAAACGCCCATAGTCGACTGATCCATTCACGCAAATTGATCGGGCTTGTCTGAAGCTTAGACGGTGGTTGGCGATGGCGAAAAAATTGTGAACACACAAATATCGAATTCTCATCGTTAAGTGCCTGTGGAAAGGAGCTTTTGTGGTGAAGGGGTCTGCAATGGTTGAGTTAGACACGTCGAACGGTAAACAAGAGCTGGGCAGGGGGCATGACGACGCACCATTACCGTGCAATACTCCGCGCCGTTTCAGTGACGAATACTCCTGCATAAGCCAGGTAATGCCCCTCCGTAAACCGCGCTTTTCCCGAGAGTTCTCGCTGAATGTTGTGGTTTATAGAGTGAAAAGCCCTGTAGGAAGCTTTTTATACTGCACGCCCCGCTGATCTTGGAGGTTTTGTCCTACAAGACGGGTTTGCCCACGAAGCAGGCCCGGTTTCTCATAAGCAATGACTTACCAGTCAGCGCTTTGTTACTCGGTGGTCATATCCAATAACAAGATGAGGTTGTACCCCTATGCCAGTCGGCAATCACCTGCCCCACGGCGAGACCGCTCAAGGCGGCCCGCTCAAACGCGAACTCGGCGAACGGCATATTCGCCTGATGGCGCTCGGTGCCTGTATCGGCGTCGGCCTGTTCCTCGGTTCGGCCAAGGCCATCGAGATGGCCGGCCCGGCCATCATGCTTTCCTACATCATTGGCGGTCTGGCGATCCTGGTGATCATGCGCGCCCTCGGCGAGATGGCGGTGCACAACCCCGTCGCAGGCTCCTTCAGCCGTTATGCTCAAGACTACCTCGGCCCGTTAGCGGGCTTCCTGACCGGCTGGAACTACTGGTTCCTGTGGCTGGTGACTTGCGTTGCGGAAATCACCGCGGTGGCGGTGTACATGGGCGTCTGGTTCCCCGATGTGCCGCGCTGGATCTGGGCGCTGGCGGCATTGGTCAGCATGGGCTCGATCAATTTGATCGCGGTGAAAGCCTTCGGTGAGTTCGAGTTCTGGTTCGCCCTGATCAAGATCGTCACCATCATTGCGATGGTGATCGGCGGCATTGGCGTGATCGCGTTCGGCTTCGGCAACGACGGCGTGGCGCTGGGGATTTCCAATCTCTGGGCCCATGGCGGCTTCATGCCCAACGGCGTGCAAGGCGTGCTGATGTCGCTGCAAATGGTGATGTTCGCCTACCTCGGTGTCGAAATGATCGGCCTGACCGCCGGTGAAGCGAAGAATCCGCAGAAGACCATTCCCAATGCGATCGGCTCGGTGTTCTGGCGGATCCTGTTGTTCTACGTCGGCGCGCTGTTCGTGATTCTGTCGATCTACCCGTGGAACGAAATCGGCACTCAGGGCAGTCCGTTCGTGATGACCTTCGAGCGTCTGGGTATCAAGACCGCAGCCGGTGTCATCAACTTCGTGGTGATCACTGCCGCACTGTCGTCCTGCAACGGTGGCATCTTCAGCACCGGTCGCATGCTCTACAGTCTGGCGCAGAATGGCCAGGCCCCGGCCGGCTTCGCCACGACCTCGAACAACGGCGTGCCACGTCGCGCTTTGCTGTTGTCGATCGGCGCCTTGTTGCTGGGTGTACTGCTCAACTACCTGGTGCCCGAAAAAGTCTTCGTCTGGGTGACGGCGATTGCCACCTTCGGTGCGATCTGGACCTGGGTGATGATCCTGCTGGCCCAGCTCAAGTTCCGCAAAGGCCTGAGCGCCAGCGAACGTGCCGGCTTGAAATACAAGATGTGGCTGTACCCGGTCAGCTCCTATCTGGCGCTGGCGTTTTTGGTGCTGGTGGTCGGCCTGATGGCCTACTTCCCGGAAACCCGCGTGGCGCTGTATGTAGGCCCTGCGTTCCTGGTATTGCTGACGGTGTTGTTCTACGTGTTCAAGCTGCAACCGACCAATGTGTCGCAAGGTGCAGTGCGTTCGGCTTCGTAAGGCGTAACGCCTGAAATGAAAAAGCCCCGGTCCATTGGCCGTAAGGCTGTTCACTTAAGGTTGGGGTACATATCCGTTTCTGCGGTAACGGCTGCTGGCGGTTTCGCTTTTACAGCGAGTCACTTGGAAATACGGAATGCCGCCCAACACCAAGTAACCAAGGGCTCTTGCCCCGCCATTCGGTGCCTCGCCTAGGCTCGGCATGCCCTCACTCCGGCATTGCTCCGGGGGCCCGCCGCCATCGGCCATCCATGGCCGGGGGCGGCTACCGCGGCATCCTTGCCGCGGTACCCCCTGCGCAACGCCTGCGTTCGGCCTCTGGGAAAAGGGGCGGCAGATCTGGAGCCAAAGCTAAGCAACAGCAACGGCAAGATCAAAAGATCGCAGCCTCGCTTTGCTCGACAGCTCCTACAAGGAAATGCGTTCACTTGAAGCCAGGCCGGCCGGTAGGCCGCCTCGCTTTGGCTATTGCGGTGCACGCCCCCTCGAGAGGCCGAGTGGAGGTTCTGCGCAGTGGGCAACCCGGCATGGATGCCGGGTTAGCCGCCCCCGGCCATGGATGGCCGATGGCGGCGGGCCCACGGAGCAGGACCGGAGCGAGGGCATGCCGAGCCTAAGCGAGGCACCGAACGAAAGGGGCAAGAGCGCTTTGGTTACTTTCGCGCTTTTCGAAAGTGACACGCTGTAAGAGCGGAACCATAAGCCGCCGTGACCGCAGAAACGGATATGTACACGATCAAAACCCGCCCGGCTTTCTGGCCGCCATCCATTTTTTTAAGCGAACAGCATTCCGATCCATTGGCAGGGCTTTTTGCATTTCAGGCTGTCGCGGTTTGCACTGATCGATTCAGGCGTTTATTGAAGTCCAGCCACGCCCCCAGCAACGCCATCACCCCGGCACCCACCAACGCCGTGAAAACCTGCATGGCAAACGCATCGTCGGTCAGAGCGTTGAGCATGTCCGCCAAGGGCGCCAACAGCACGCCGAGGCAGAAAACTTCCAGAGAGTAGCGCCCCATGCGGCAGCATTGCTGCGCCAGCCAGTTTTGCGTCCAGCCGCCGCCGGGCAAGAGCCTGGCGGTGACATAGGCCAGCGCCAGGAAGTGCAGCAGACGGACCGGCGACAGATCGGTTTTGCTGATCGGGTACAGCAAGTTGCTCAGGCTGGCGGGCATCACGGCATCGTGTATTTCCGGCCAGCGCCAGGAGACCGTAATCACGCCGGTAACCACCACGTACACCGCCGCGCTGACAAACAAGGGCTGGCGCAACAGCGGGCGAGCGTCGGGCAACCGTGGCCGCTGCCCGTGAACCGCCGCAAAGCCGCCGAGGACAAACAACAGTTGCCAGGTGACGGGGTTGAAGTACCACACACCGTCCTTGATTGCCGCAAGGTTCCAGCCAAACCGCGGTGCCAGCAGGTACACCGCCAATGACACCGCTACGACCGCCCACGGCTTGCGCACCAGCAACGGCAGGATCAGTGGCAATCCTGCCAGCAGCACGATGTACAGCGGCAGCGGGTCCATCAGGTTTGGCTTGAAGCGCAGCAGTAACTCATCCGTCAACGCTTGCTGGGGGTTGGTGACGAAGTGATGCAGGCCCATTTCCTCCACCAGATCGCGGGTTTCCACATGGCTGTTGGCGAAGAACACGATGCCCATCAGCATTGCCAGCAGGAAAATGTGGACCACGTAGAGCACCCAGGCGCGCCGCAGAATCTTCACGCAGGCGATCAGGTAACCATCGCGCGCAAGAATTTTGCCGTAGGCCAGAACGGCCGCATAGCCGGCGAGAAACACGAATATTTCTGCGGCATCGCTGAAACCGACGTTGCGCAGGGTGATTTGGCCAAGGGGGTTTTGCGGCACGTGATCCCAAAAGATGAAGATCAGTGCCAGGCCGCGAAAAAAGTCGATTCGGTGATCGCGCTCAAACGTCATGACGGCGGGCTCGTGAACGGGTGTTGAAATAAGGAGTAGCCGAAGGCGCCAAAAGGTTACGCGCCGCACATCGGCGGCGCGCAGGGTGGCGTGATTCGCAGGCAATTGCAAAGCCGGGGTATTTCGGGATGTCTCCCGGCATGGCGGTGGCCCTAACCGCTGTCGCATAGAGCCGCTGGTCTGAAAGGCACGCAGACCTGTGATTTCTGACAGTAGACAGGTTCAAAGTTTTATGACGTGAAACGGGAGAGTCACCATGAGGCTCTTGTGGAAAGGATTTTCCAGCTACACGGTGGTCGGGGTCGCCAACACGCTGATCCACTGGCAAATCTTTTTCCTGCTGAGTGTGGCGGCTGACTTGAGTCAAGCTGTCAGCAACCTGGCAGCCTTCTGCGTTGCCGCCTCGTTTTCCTTCTACATGAACGCGCTTTACACCTTCGATGCCAAAGCCTCGGTTGGCGGTTATCTTTTGTTTCTGGGGGCCATGGGAGGTTTGAGTCTGGGCGTCGGCCATGCAGGAGACGTGTGGAAACTTCACGGTCTACTGACGGTGGCCATGTTTTCGGCATTGAGCCTGGTGCTTGGCTTTCTGTTTTCAAAGTACGTGGTCTTTCGCGAGCGTAACGCATGAAAGTCTCGTTAATCGTTCCGGTGTTCAATGAAGAACAGGCGATCAGCCTGTTTTATCAGGCAGTGCGTCGCGAGTTGAGGCTTGGGCAGGCAGAGGTCGAGATCGTGTTCATCAACGACGGCAGTTCCGACCGCACGGCTGATGAGGTCAAGGCCCTGGCGCAGGCCGATGATCAGGTATTGCTGATCAACTTCTCGCGCAACTTCGGCAAGGAACCGGCGTTGTTCGCCGGCCTGGAATATGCCACCGGCGATGCGGTGATTCCCATGGATGTGGATTTGCAGGATCCGATCAGCGTCATCCCGCGGTTGATTGATGAATGGCAAAAAGGTGCGGATGTGGTGCTGGCCAAGCGCCGGGATCGTACCGCCGATAGTTACCTGAAACGCCATAGCGCGTCGCTGTTCTACCGTGTGCTTAACCGTATCGCTTACACCCGGATCGAAGAAAACGTCGGGGATTTCCGGCTGATGGATCGCAAGGTGGTCAACGTTATACGTGCGCTCCCCGAGCACCAATTGTTCATGAAAGGTGTGCTGTCGTGGGCAGGGTTCACCACCGTGGTCGTGGAATACGAGCGAGCCGAGCGAGTGGCGGGCACCAGCAAGTTCAATGGCTGGAAGCTCTGGAACCTGGCGCTGGAAGGCGTGACTTCGTTCAGTACAGTGCCGTTGCGTTTATGGACTTACGTCGGTGGCGGTATTTCGATCTTCGCGGTGCTCTACGCGGTGTACATGGTGCTGGACAAGGTTTTGTTCGGTAACAGCGTCCCCGGTTACCCATCGTTGATGACGGCCATTCTGTTTCTCGGCGGCGTACAGCTGATCGGCATCGGCATCCTCGGTGAATACGTCGGCCGAATCTACATCGAAGCCAAGCATCGGCCGCGCTACATCGTCAAAGACGTCGTCGGCGGCAAAGACCGGCTCGGGTTTTAGCATGGGCAGGTTCAGCGACTTTTTCAGCAAGGAACTCGGGCGCCGCCAGGTCGGGCTGTTTTTTCTGTTGGCGACCTTTGTGTATGTCGTTCCGCTCATCCTTGCGGACTATCCGTATATCGATGACAACTGGCGATCGTTGTCAGCCGGTACAGCCTGGGCGGGGCAGGGGCGACTATTCACCGAGCTGTTCTACAACCTGCTCACCTTCAGCGATGCCGCGCCGAACATTTTTCCGCTGCCGCTATTGATCGCCACGCTGGCCATGGCCGCGGCGTTGACGAGCTTGACGTTTCATTACTACCCGCAACCGACGATTGCTTGCTGCCTGGTGCCGTTGCCGCTCTGGTACAACCCGTTCTTTCTGCAAAACCTGTCCTATCAATACGACGGTCCTGCCATGGCCTTGAGCCTGGTGGCGGTCATCTACGCCATCACGTTTCGTCACCCTTCGCGCATTCTGCAGTGGCTGGTGCCGTCTTTCCTGATTGCCTTGGCGATAGGGCTGTATCAGGTGAGCTTCAATGTGTTTCTCGGGTTGTGTTGCCTGGAGGTGCTCAGGAGCGCGAATGACAAACTAGCCTGGCCGCAGTGGTGCGGTTTGATCGGCTGGAAAATCGCTCAGGCCTTCCTGGGCTGCCTGATTTACGCCGTCAGTGCTTATCCGTTCACTCAACAGAATCGTACCCTGCTGCTGAACTGGACAGCGGAACCGTTGCTGCAACTGCACGTCAACATCGCCAGGGTGCTGGAAAAAGTCGTGCTGCTGTTTCACGGCGGATTTGCCTGGGTCTTCGCCGGATTGTTGCTGTGTGCTATTGCCGGCGCGGTTCGCCTGGGGCTCAACGTCGTGGCGCGTCAGGACAGCACGGCGAACAAAATTCTGATCGGTCTGATCTGTGTGCTGGCATTACCGGTAGTGACCTTGCTGGTGTCGGGTATGGCGCTGTTTTTTCGGGACTTCAATGAAGGGGCCAGGACACTGATGGGCTTCGCGGTCCTGTTGGTGCTGTTGTTCTACTTGAGCCATCTGGCGCTGGCACGAATCCACGAATGGCTGCCGCTGTTGCTGGCGGTTCCGTTGTTGGCAATGCTTTCGCTGTCGTACGCCTATGGGCGGGTGCTGACGGTGCAGAAAGCCTTTGCGTCCAGCGCGCTATTGAGTCTTGAGCGCGACATCGCGTCGAATCGACAACTGCGCGAGGCCAAGCGCATTTACCTGTCGGTGACCTATTCCGATCACTGGCTGCCGGGGGCGGCGGGCTCGTTCAAGCAGATGCCGGTGTTGCACTATCTGCTGAACATCGACTTTTTCATGCTGGCCGAGAACCTGCCGAAAGTGGGCATCACCAACGTGGTGGCGGAGAGGGAGCGACGTAACGCGACCCGGGTGGGTTATCTAGGTTATCCACCGGTGGTAGAGAACCCTTACTACCGGATTTATCTACTGGGTGATTACGGTTTTATCGTCATGAAAGAGCCGGCCCCGATCAAGGCGCTTCGCTGGTGAAATGTGAAGGACGCAGCTCGCGACGACATCGTCTGAGAGTGACCGTTAGTCTCGAATGCTCGCCTACCTGTCACTTCTGACAGTAGACCATTACAGGGTTGTCACTTAGTTTGAAAGACACTTGAAACAGGGCTATTGGCAGGAACCAGCATGGAAAGTTTATGGAAAGGATTCTTTAGCTACGCGGTGATTGGGGTGGCCAATACGCTCATTTATTGGCAGATTTTTTTCGTGCTCACCACGGCTGGCGAACTCAATCAGGCAACCAGCAACTTTGCAGCGTTTTGCGTCGCTGCTTCGTTTTCGTTCTATGTAAATGCGCTTTTTACGTTTGATACCCAGGCGTCGGTCTACAGATATCTGCTATTTGTCGGCTTCATGGGCGTATTGAGCTACGGCGTCGGGCGCGTTGCTGATATGTGGCAATTTCATGGGCTCGTGACCGTTGCTTCGTTTTCTCTGTTGAGCCTGGTAGGCGGGTTCTTATTCGCGAAACTTGTAGTGTTTCGTGAGCGCGAGGCATGAAGATTTCGTTGTTCGCAGGCCTGGAGTATGCCAGTGGCGATGTCGTCATCCCCATGGATGTGGACTAGCAAGACCCGATAGATGTCATTCCACGCTTTATTCGCGAATGGGAGAACGGTGCCGAAGTGGTCTTGGCCAAGCGTCGTGATCGCTCATCCGACAGCTATCTCAAACGTCAATGCGCGGCGATGTTCTACCACCTGCTGAACCGTATTGCTTACACCCACATTGAAGAAAACGTCGGCGACTTTCGCTTGATGGATCGCAAGGTGGTGGACGTGATCAAGACGCTGTCCGAACAGCAACTATTCATGAAAGGCGTGCTGGCCTGGGCCGGGTTTAGCACGGTAGTCATCGAGTACGACCGTGCATCGCGATCGTCAGGCAAGAGCAAATTCAATGGCTGGAAGTTGTGGAATCTGAGCCGAACCGTTTGAAAAGGATTATCTAAACGATGAATGCTATCCGAGCCTTCCGCAGCCGATCTTCGAACCTGACTGTTGACAGTGTTGGTTTGATCGCGGTGATCATCCTTGCTTTGATCGTGCGATTTCACGCTATCACCGTGCCGTCTATCTGGTATGACGAGGCCTTCAGTCTGCTGCTTGCCAGGGAAACACCCTGGCAGATCTGGTCCATTACTGCTCGGGACGTCCATCCATCTCTTTACTATGTCTTGTTGCATTAGCTGTTCTTCGGAGACAGCGTTTTGTCTGTGCGCTCGCTGAGTGCACTGGCAGACGTCGGCACGCTGTTGCTTTGCGTGAAATTGATGAGTCTAGTGGCGACGCGAAGGGCAACCTGGATAGCTGCGTTGTTATTAGCCTTGCTACCTATCCTGATGGTTTTTCTGCTGTCACTGATCGTCCCCCTTTTTGTCCCTAGGTACCTAATGTTCGCTGCTGTCGGGTTACCCATGATCTGTGCTGTTGCACTTGATTCGTGGGGGCCACGGCGAACCCTGTTTGTCGCCGTGGCAGTGGCTCTCTTGGTCGTGGTGGAAGTACAGGGACTCTTCGCTGTTTACAGGCAAACAGATGGATTGGATGGAACCTCTCTGCGCAAGGATTTCAGGCTGGACGCAATGGCGGTCGAGATTACCCGTCAGGCGCATCCGGGTGACAAAATCGTTTTCGACTCTCTGATCTATTACTTACCGTTCACCTACTACAACACCTCAGGTATCCAGCCGAGATTTCACATCAAATCGTCGTTGAGTGGATTGCGCGATGACCTTGATCGAGGCGGATACGCGCTCATACCACAGCACCAGAAGTGGGTCTTTTTCAATGACGTTCGTGAATTAAAACTGAGTGCCGGGAGGGTCTGGTGGATAACCGACTTACCTGCATCTGAAAATGAGGTGTTGTTCGCCAATGACTGGAAACAAACACTGACGATCAAGGGTGCGGGGATCGAGGCCCGCCTATTCACGTTCGATGCAGCACCAACCTCGCCCGAGGCTGACGCGCAATCAATGCTTACGCAGCAGCCACCTCATTAGGCTCAAAACTATCCGCCCGAGCCATCTGCCACATCCGCGAATAAAACTCACCATTCACTTCACCGGTCAGCAATTCCCCCGGTTTCAAGAACACATGCAACTGCGAGAACAGTTTGATCTCGGTCGCCGACATGCGCCGTACCAAATGTTTGGCTGATAGCTGCGAAGGATGTTCCAGTCCCGCAGCGGCAAGCATTTCCGCCAAAGCTTTGAGTGTATTGCGGTGAAAGTTGAAGACGCGTTGGGCCTTGTCGGGCACCACCAACGCGCGTTGGCGCAGAGTGTCCTGGGTGGCGACGCCGGTCGGGCATTTGTTGGTGTGGCAGCTTTGCGATTGAATACAGCCGATGGCGAACATGAAGCCGCGCGCCGAGTTGGCCCAGTCGGCGCCGATGGCCAGGACGCTGGCGATGTCGAAGGCGCTGACGATCTTGCCGCTGGCGCCGAGTTTGATTTTGTCCCGCAGGTTCAGGCCCACCAGCGTGTTGTGCACGAACAGCAGGCCTTCGCGCATCGGCACACCAATGTGGTCGGTGAATTCCACGGGCGCGGCACCGGTGCCGCCTTCCTTGCCATCGACAACGATGAAGTCCGGGAGAATGCCGGTTTCCAGCATGGCCTTGGCGATGCCCATGAATTCCCACGGGTGGCCGAGGCAAAATTTGAAGCCCACCGGTTTGCCGCCGGACAGTTCACGCAGTTGCGCGATGAAGTGCATCAGTTCGATCGGCGTGGAAAACGCACTGTGGCGTGACGGTGAAATGCAGTCTTCGCCCATCAGGATGCCGCGGGTTTCGGCGATTTCCTGGGTGACTTTGTGCTTGGGCAGAATCCCGCCATGACCGGGCTTGGCGCCCTGGCTCATCTTGATTTCGATCATCCGCACTTGCGGCGTCTGCGCTTGTGCGGCGAAGCGTTCCGGGTCGAAGCGCCCGTCGGCGGTGCGGCAGCCAAAGTAGCCGCTGCCGAGTTCCCAGGTCAGGTCGCCGCCGTTTTCCCGGTGGTAAGCGCTGATGCTGCCTTCGCCGGTGTCATGGGCGAAGTTGCCGAGTTTGGCGCCCTGGTTCAGCGCGCGAATGGCGTTGGCGCTGAGGGAGCCGAAGCTCATGGCCGAAATGTTGAACACTGACGCCGAGTACGGCTGCGTGCACTGCGGGCCGCCGACGATCACCCGGAAACTGCTCGGGTCGCTCAACGGCGCCGGGCGCATGGAGTGGCCGATGAATTCGAAGCCTGATTGATACACGTCGATCAACGTGCCGAAGGGTTTGTCGGCGCTTTCGTTTTTGGCGCGCGAATAGACCAGCGAACGCTGGGCCCGGGAGAAGGGCAGGGCGTCGCTGTCGGATTCGAGCAGGTACTGACGGATTTCTTATTAGGGGCGCCTCGAAAACTGTACTAACCCGGAGAAGGCCGGGATAGAGGCTTGCGCCATCATTGTGCCTTTACTGGTCTATGGCACTAAGTGTACTATTTGCCGGTTCTGGGAAAGGGGTTGTTGAGTGGTTACGGTAGAGATCGCGGCAAAGGTTGTAATCGATGACAGTGGCATCCAGTCCGAGGTCCCCGTCCTTTTGGCATCGGGAGGAGTCGTACTCCCCCTTCTGAAATACATCCTCAGACACCAGCATGACCGAAGCCTAAGCTGGCAGCGGATGGTGCTTCGTGCTGTCAGGCTGTTGATCGACTACATGTCAGTTAACGAGTCGAGCTTCGACGATCCCAAGTCCCTGTTTCAGGCATTCGCGACAAGGCTGTACACCGGGACAATCGGTGATGATGGAACTGACCCCTCAGGGTTGTATTGGTCTCCTTCGAGCAGGGCTCTTGCTGGTCGTCATATCGTTGCGCTCCGAGGGCTTACTGACTATTTGGCTGAAGAATGCGGTGCCGTGCATTTGAATCCTCTCGTACGCGCCTCTACTCACGACCAGCGCCTGATGTATGCCGCTTGGCACAGGCGAACCCATCACGATTTCCTCGGCCACATTCAAGACAAGACAGCTGGCTCGACGGCGATGTCTGCGCGGAACATCAAGGGCGCTCAGCGACTAAGCAAGCTGGATGACGATGCCATTGCTTTTCCAGAAAGACTCTTCGAGAGCTTATTTCTTGATGGTTTCGGAAGTGCTAAAGATCGCCGATGCGCGGTTCGTGACCAACTGATCCTACTGTTGATGCACGGCGGCAGCCTCAGGGAGAGTGAGCCACTGCACCTCTGGGTTCAAGACGTCCACATTGATCCAGCAAATCACGCAAATGCCCAGGTTCGTATATATCACCCAGAAGACGGCAGGGCTCCTGACGATTGGAAGTCGCGAACAGGAAAATCGAACCGCTCTGCCTATTTGCGTGAAGTCTATGCATTGACCCCTCGCACTAAACTGTCAGGGACACAACACGTCGGGTGGAAGTCGAGAGTCGTTGATCATCTCGATCACTTTATGCAGGTTCACTGGTTTCCCCTGGAGTTTGGGATCTTATTTCTCAAGCTGTGGCGAGAGCACTTACTGTATTTAGCGTCTGTTGAAAGACACCATCCCTATGCGTTTGTGTCTTATGAACAGTCAGTCGTGGGCGAGCCTTATAAACTTGGCGCTTTTAATGAGAACTATGCCAATGCACTCGCTAGGATTGGTTTTTCAACCTCTAAAGTTGAAGGTCTATCTCCTCACGCTCATCGTCACGCCTATGGCCGCAGAATGAGGCGAGCGGGCCTGGACCCGATGACTATTAAGAAGGCAATGCATCACTCCTCTCTAGAGTCACAAGTGCCTTATACATCACTTGGTCTGGCCGATGTTACTACCGCTCTGGAAGCTGCAAGATTACGCGTAGAGAGCGGGGAGGGCGATGAAAAAATGATCCCTTCCTTCTCAAGTTGGAATGATGTACTTAAATCTGGTTTTGAAGATATTGATCCACGTGGCTATATGTCAGGTCTTTATCCTAAGTTGAGGAAGTAGGTTTGTGGTAAAAGGTAAAAGAGAAGAATATAACGGACGTAGTGAAGATTACGAGTTTACGTGGCTAGCAGAGCGTGGCTTGAAGTGGAATGTGTGGCGCGAATGGATGTCCGGCTGGATCGCGAGTAATAAATCCGGCGTGCATCACAGAATGCGGGCATTAATCTGGTTCACTAACGTGTATTTGCCGTTGATACCGAACCCCTCCGATGCCCATGGTCTGTTTAGGCTATCCACACAAACCAGCCTGCCTGACCTTCAAACTGCGCTGGAACAGACCATGTCTGTAGCCACGGCAACTGGTATTCGCAATCATATTTATAGTTTTTTTGAGTGGATTCTTGATGGGTATTACACTGAGCCAGATGATCGAGGTGTCAATTTAAGAACGGTTGCCAACCCATTCTCTAAAGGGAAATATGTCAGTGGTCATGTTTCTGAGTCCGTATACACCCCTCTTCCCTACGCATATATCAGAGAGGCACGAGAGATTCTTTGCCCAAATGATCGGGGAAGTTTCTCTGATTGGAAATGGGCGCACCTTCAATCGGGTCAGATGAGATCCAATGGTCGTGAGGCTGGAAGAGGCGGTGATTGGTTTGCTGTAGATCCATCTGTGATAGATAAGGATGATCCTGACTGCGTTTGGCGTAAGCGAACAGTTATCCGTTATAATGGTAAAAATAACGCTGATCTGGATATCTATGAAATATGGGCTCCAGTACGCTCAGTTGCTCTACTTCTTAAATTGCACTTGCCGTTGCGCACCTACCAAGTTAGGTTCTTGGACTCAGGGGAGGCGGATACTTGGCGATATGTAAATGGTAGCTGGGTTATTAATGATCAGCACAAGTTTGCTCTGGGAAGCGAGAGGAACCCTTGGGGTCGAGGTGTATTTTGCCGGGTGCATAATAAAGATACTGGCGAGCATATGACCGGTCTCCATGTGAATACCAATAAAACTGCTGATAAAAATAAGGAAGAAAGAGAGCGCGGTTACACCATCCCTTGGCAGCATGAAGACGTTTTATATTGGCTTGAGAAGTTAAGGAATTGGCAGGAAAAATATAATCCAATCGACCGTCCTCAGCCTTGTATCGACTTGGATTCCAGTACGCACTTTGGGTTCAACAAATCGGAAGACCAACGACGGGAGATGGGTAGTATTTGTTTCTTGTTCCGGGATGCTGCGCATCTTCAGGGAGGGACAAGCAAGCCAATTACTCGATCAGTGATGGATACGCTTTGGTACAAGCTTTTGTCTGCATTGCAGGAACGAGTGCACGACCGGGGCCAAACCTTGTCCGACGGCTCAAAATTTGAGTTTGTACAGGATTATCCTGATGAATATGAAGGTAAGTTCGCGCCGAAAAAGGTTGCGACGCACTTTCCCCTTCACAGTTTGCGTGTCTCCCTTTTGACCTGCTACGCGATGGAAGGGAGTGTTCCCATGCCTGTGCTTTCAAAGCTGATCGCGGGGCATTCTCGATTGCTGATGACGCTCTATTACGTAAAGCCTTCCATCTCGCAAGTATCGAACGCGATGAGCGAAGCTTCGAAGAAGGTAGATGCCGCGCAACATGAGAGCCTCAGGGTATTCCTCAAAGATGCCAGCTTGCGTCAGATCACCAGTAAAACTGTCTACCAAGACCAGGCTTCAATCGAGATGGCCATGGCGAACCGAAATCCTCTGGGGTGGGAGCATCGTCATATTGGACTTTGCTTGGTCGGCGGCAATACGGTCAAGTCAGATGAAAAGAGCACTGTGGGTGGTTGCTGGAATGGTGGAGAACTCTTCGGTCAAAGGGGTGTTCCCATTTATCTTGCTGTGCCTCATGGGCCTGAAAACTGCATTAGGTGTCGTTGGTTCATCACAGACGCTCGCTATCTCGATCCGCTGCGCGCGCACTTCAATAATTTGAGTTACAAGGCGTCATTAGCGGCGAAGTTAGCCGTCGAACATGAGCAGATCAGGGATGAGTTGCTTGAGGAGCGGTATTTCGCCCAGGAGGAGGGTAAGCCATTCACCCGCCAAGCTGAGCTTCAACAAGCTGAACGTCGGTATGAAAAGCAGATTACTGAGGCCGATGAGTACGCCAAAGATTTGGTCGCGTGCTTTCAGATCATCGGTCGTCTTGTGTCGATTGAAGAAGATCGTGAAGAGGGTGACGAGAGTACAAAGCTGGTTGCCGTAGGTAGCATGGAGGACGTGCGTCATCCCATCTCGTTTATCGAAACTGACTCCGAAATGCTGCAACTCGCTCAGATTTGTGAAGACGCCGAAATCTACCCGGATCTGATGGATGATATTCGTAAATCCCCTGCGGTCGAAAAGCGTTCTAGAGCTTTGAACCGTGTGCTCATGTCGCAGGGATACGTTCCTATTTTTATGAACATGGATGACCGTATGCAGTTGATCGCCGGGAACGCGATGATGCGTGCGATGGCCTCAAAGGCGAACCCGACAAACCAGCTGGAGGGCTTCAGGATGGCGTCTGGTGTGTTGGAGGCGGGGCAGAACCTTGGACTGCTGCCATCAGGCATCTCTGCGCTGGAGCACACCTTTGAGGCGCCTGTGATCAAGCTTGTTGACCTGCTTTCGATTTCCCCAAGTCATCAGGGAGTGCTCTAGGATGATTGATCCGAGTATTGTTTTCGAAGACCTCGCAGCGAAGGCGAATGCGCAACAGCGGAAATCCCTGACGGTGCTCAATGCCGTCTTGGCCGAGCATCATGCAGCGGGAGAGAAAAACTTCTCCATTGCTGAGATAGCACGCCTTTCGGTAGCTAAGGGTGGCCCGTCTACTTCGACTATCCGCAACAAAACCGGTATGTGCTTCCGCCAGCTTATCGAGGTTTGGGCTGCCAAATCTGGTATGTCGATGAAGAAGCCCATCAATCCACGGTTGAAGTCGAACTCAGTTCCGAAGGACAACGAGCTGTTGCACCGGATTCATGACCCGGCATTGCGGGGCGTCTTTGGAATGATCATTGCCGAGCGGAACAGATACCGGAATGAGCTGAACACTCTGAAAGGGCAAAGTGAATTCGTAATTGATTTGCGGCCGTTGAAAATGCCCCCACCCGCAAAGGCTAATGATGAGAATATCCAAGTGATTCCGTCGCTGCGTGGTGTCTTGAATGAAAGCGAAATTGAAGCCCTGAAGGGGGCTATCGATGATGCGTTCATCGAGAAGCAGGGCTGGGTGGTGGGTAAGGCGGGCCAAGTGAGAGGTGAGTTTGGTCCGCTCTACAAACACGGCTACGTTAATGCGATCAAGAAGGTGCTTGCTGAGATTGAGTGAAACTCCCCTGAGGAGTAAGGGGGAAGACCACTTGGATATGCTGGGCTCATTCGGGGCGTAAGCCTCGGTAATTACCCGCTTAGGCGGGATGAGTCCAGTGGGTGGTGGTCACGCCCATCGTTGCGCTCAGGCACTGGTGCCCCGGTACTGCGGGGTCACTAGGTTGGACTTTTATACCGCGTACTCCTTGCCGCGTCGGCGAGGAGATTTTACTGGTCTTTTATATTGCAAACATCATCTGACTCAATGGCTTTAGTTTCTTTGTCTTGTGGCTGCGTATCAATGACAGTGACGCCGGCACATGCTTTCAACAAATGCTCAATATCTTTCGCGCCGTATCCATTGGCCTCAATGACGAGCGAGCCATCTTTCATATGGATCATCACGCGCCGGCTGTTCCTAGCCTTGAGCCAAGAGATGATTACCTTAGCAATCGCATTCCAAGGCATTGCATCACTCAATGCCGAGATCATCTCGACGAAACCTGAAGCTTGCGGTTGCCCCGAAAACTGCATCACGCTGGAGTGATGAATGGAGGCATCGTCGAGAGCGGCCAAGAAAGACTCGTTGCTGTTTTTGAAGAGTGTGAAGCGGATCGCACTTACTGCTTGGTCGCTCATTGGCACAGTACCTTGAGAAATAACTTTGAGAGACTAAACACGCTTGAACCATTAGCGTGAGGGTGGAGCGACCTGAAGAACCGATGGCCTTTACAACTGCTGCCCCCGCGCACGGACAGGTTCTTGATAGCCGCGTCAACTGCGCGGACACTTCTGCTCCCAGGGCTTAAATTGATCTTCATCGGAGCGCCATACCGTAGCAGAGCGCGGCAAAATCAGCAGAGACATGACATGTTCGTACTGATCAGACGAAACCTTCATCTCTCGGACGCAGGTGCCGGCCTCTGCGTGAGGAAACCAGATCTTCGCTGGCAATTCGATTCCCCTGCGCTCTTGCTTGACGCCTGGAGCCGCAGCGAGAGAGCCTGCTGGTATCTCGACCGTCTGCTTGCGTGTGCGGAAGAATACGCCTGCGCGTGATGCCTGCTTACTTGAAAATGCCCACTGCATAAAGCCGTCACGGGACAAAACCAGAACCGCATTCTCCTCAGTGTACTGAAGCCACTTCAGAACAGCGGCTGTAAGGGAGACACCATAACGCTCAGCACAGTAGCCAAGTAACTCTAGATCAACGGTGGTGGAGACCTGTGCCCTGAAATCATCCAGAGGCATGAGCAAGTAAGAGGCGAATAGATCCGCCTGAGCCTCGATTGTCTTGTCTTCCCAATCAAGCATGTCATCGTTGCTGCACTGAAAGGCAGAACGTGTCTGGCGGTGCAGGATGTAATGACCTAACTCATGAGCCTGGGTAAAACGGATACGGCCTGGTGATGCCATCGCACTGTTGAATAACAGCATCCATTTTTTTCGCTCATCGTCCGGGAACAGTGCACCGTCAAAGCTTTTGATGTCTACAGGGGTGACTTCTGTGATCGGGTCCGACCAGCCGAAAATGTTCGCTGCTTCCATGGCCAACGTTTGCACGTCCACTGGAAACCTGCCGCCGTGTGCGTTACCGAAGGCTTCCAAAATTTTCGACAGCCGATTGGCTGCTCGCTGAGGTGTCCATACCTGCTCGTCAGCCATCATGTTCCCTTTTTGAAGGTTTCCAGAATCTTTCGAAGATGCTCCTTGGCATCTGGCTCTAGATTTTTGTAACCGCGAAAAAACGCATCATCGAGATGGCGCTCTTCAGGAGCACGCACATCCTCTTCGAAAAAGTACTGGGTCGCAACGCCCAAAACATCAGCCAGAGCCGTGAGCTTTTCAGCTGATGGCCGTTGCGATTCACGGTTTTCCAGTTCCCAGAGATAACTTTTACTCAGACCAGCCATGTCTGAGAGCTTCTCTAAGGTAAGCCCGCGCTGCTTGCGCAGTTCACGGAGCTTCTCACCGAGACGGGTCGCCACGATCTCGCTCCTTTCAGTTAGTAATCAAAATTGTACCACGATTCCGAACAAAGCGTTTGACAATACCGGAATTCGGAGTAGCGTAAGTATAAAGTTCGCTATACCGAACTTTTGTCATGCTAGCCGATGTGCGCTGTCCCAGCGTGGTCGTACTGGCTTCGTCTGATACTCATCCCCAGGGGGGAATGGTATGTCCAGAGAACATGTCGACCATCGCGACATCGCACGGTTCGCCGAAGATAAGGTGAACCTGCCCAAAGAAAAGGCTAGCGCATACCGAGAGCAGGCAGGGCGCTTGCAGGAGAAATTGGAGCGCTACCTGTCAGACCACCCAGATTTCTCGCTCAAACGGATGCTGGTCTCTGGAAGCCTGGCAAAAGGGACCGCTCTGCGCTCGCTAAGCGACATTGATGTGGCCGTTTACGTAAGTGGATCAGAGGCGCCGCAAGACACTAAGGCGCTGATTGATTACCTGGCCGAGAAATTGCGCAAAGCCTTCCCCAACTTCAGCCCTGAGCAGGTCGTACCTCAAACCTACTCAGTCACTGTGTCGTTCCGTGGGTCAGGTCTGGACGTCGATATCGTTCCCGTACTCTACAGCGGCCTCCCCCAATGGCGAGGAAATCTGATCAGCCAAGAAGATGGCTCTTTCCTCGAAACGAGCATCCCGCTGCACCTAGAGTTCGCCAAAGCACGTAAACGCGCGCAGCCTACTCACTACGCGCAAGTGGTGAGGCTCGTGAAGTATTGGGCTGCGCTGATGAAGCGTGAGCGCGACGGCTTCCGGTTTAAGTCGTTCATGATCGAGATGATTTTGTCGAAGCTGTGCGATGACGGTGTCGACTTCTCTGACTACCCGGAAGCTCTCCAGTCCTTCTTCACCTACATCGCTCGCTCAGAGTTGCGCGAGAAAATCTACTTCACTGACAACTACTCTGCGTCACAGGTCGGCACATTCTCCGACCCCTTGCAGATCATTGACCCTGTGAATCCGACCAACAATGTTGCTCGGCTATACACGCAGCAGAACATTGACGCGATCATCGAGGCGGCTCTGGAAGCAGGTGATGCCATTGACGCAGCGCTTTATGCTCCTAATAAGCAACTGACTGTTGGCTACTGGCAGCAGGTCTTCGGTTCAACCTTCCAGGTGTGAGGTAACAGTATGTCGTCCGCTAGGGAAGGTCTGAAGTACCCACCGATTTTTGATGCCCTCACTACTTGAGGTTCAAAAAATCATAAGTCGGTCGAAAATCAGACCCTTCCCGCCCTTAACTCACGGTTCTTTCCTCTGATCGCGCTGTTTCAGGGCGATTGGCCCGCATTACAGACGCACCTCGCCCATACCCATCAACCGTTTTCGCACCATCCACAGGTTCGACAAAGCGAACAACGTCGTCTGCTGCGCGATGTTTTTCGACAAGCCACGAAAGCGCACTTTCGTATAACCAAACTGGCGCTTGATCACGCGAAATGGATGCTCAACCTTGGCCCGTACCTGCGCTTTCGCGTATTCGATCTTGCGTCGCATGCGCCCGATCAAACTCTTTTTTCCGTGCTTTTTATAGCGGCTTGGACGCGCGGCAATCGACCAGATCATCTTGCGATCCTGATGCTCGGGACGCTTGTCCACGCCGGTGTAACCTGCGTCGCCACACACGTAAGTTTCCTCGCCGTGCAGCAACTGATCGACCTGCGTCACGTCCGCCACATTGGCCGCCGTGCCCACCAGGCTATGTACCAAACCCGACTCGGCATCAACACCGATGTGCGCTTTCATTCCAAAGAAATATTGATTTCCTTTCTTGGTCTGGTGCATTTCGGGATCGCGTTTGCCGTCCTTGTTCTTGGTCGAACTGGGCGCATGAATGATCGTGGCATCGACCACCGTGCCTTGGCGCAGCATCAATCCACGGTCACCCAAATAACCGTTGATAACCTGCAAAATCCCACCCGCCAGCTCATTTTTCTCCAGCAAACGGCGAAAATTGAGGATCGTGGTTTCGTCAGGAATTCGATCCAGATGCAGCCCTGCAAACTGGCGCAGGATCGTCGTTTCATACAGCGATTCTTCCATCGCCGGGTCGCTGTAGCCGAACCAGTTTTGCATCAGATGAACCCGTAACATCGCCAGCAACGGATACGCCGGACGACCGCCTTCACCATTCGGATAATACGGCTCGATCAAAGCAATCAAACCCTTCCAGGGCACGACCTGATCCATCTCGATCAGGAAGCGCTCACGTCGGGTTTGCTTACGTTTGCCGGCGTACTCGGCATCGGCGAAGGACATTTGTTTCATCGGGGCTCAACCGTTCTGTTCGTGTGAAGTGCGTATTTCACCAAATCTGGAAGTCTTTTTCAGAGTTTCCCTAGCTATTCGGTCACAGAGTCCCAAACCTTCACCTTGACTCACGCCAAGCACATGGCCGCAAAGGTAGCCGCTGATCTGATGCGCCTTCAACGCCTCTATGGTAGTCCGAGCACCCAGTGGATCTTGGATTATGAGGAAGAGGTAAAGGTCTTCCTCAAGGCGGGTTACCTGGACACTGTGACCTATGGGTTTAAACGCGATGGAAAGTGGATTGAACCCACCCTTAAGTACACCGCATCCGAACTATCGAGCGGCGATGTTGACGATACTCCGGGGCGTATTCGTCCGAATGCCGACATCGCTGGGGCAAGTTTCTACAGCTACATGACCTACAGCACTGCTTGGAGAAACGCCTCTCAAAGCGAACGAGATGTCATTAAGGGGCAAGTGCCAATCAGCAGAAGCGGGGCGGATGAGCCAGAGGTTAATGGCTATTTGACCTCAGACCTTTCGTATTCATCCGGGGGCCGTGCCCTCAACCGTTCGACCGTAAGGAGTTACTAATGAACAAGCCAGCGTTGGATGAACTCTTCGAATACCGGGTCAACTACCCAGATTTCGAACCACAGGAGCGGCTGGCTAGGTTGGTCGGCCTGGACGACCAAAAAGTCCGCCTGACAAAAATCCTTGGCCTTCTGGTTAACTCCTCCGGCCTCACCGACTGGGCTAAAAAATTCCATCCTGGCTCCGAAGCTCTGATCGAAACAGTTCTGCGGCGCCCACCTCTTGTCGTGCTGGCTGGTGATGTAGGCAGCGGCAAAACTGAGCTGGCCGAAACAATCGGCGATGCCGTTGCCCGGCAGGAAAAAATCAATATTACGCTTTTCCCACTTAGCCTCTCGACTCGCGGGCAAGGCCGAGTCGGTGAAATGACTCAGTTGATCTCAGCGGCTTTCGATTACACCATTGAGGAGGCCAAAAAGCTTAAGTCGAGCGAAGGCCGGTCTCGCGGCGCCGTCATTCTGCTCATCGATGAAGCTGATGCCCTTGCTCAGTCTCGCGAGAATGCGCAGATGCACCACGAAGACCGAGCTGGTGTGAACGCCTTCATCAGGGGCATCGATCGGATCGCAAACGCTCAACTGCCAGCCGCAGTGATCATGTGCACCAACCGTCTCAATGCCCTGGACCCTGCTGTGAAGCGGCGCGCAGCTGAAGTTCTGTCTTTTGGCCGACCGAACGAAGAGCAACGCCGCAGCATTCTCACCCGGCGCTTGGGGCCACTCGGCCTTCCTAAAGTCGCGCTGGATGATCTCGTGAAGGTAACTGGCCCGAGGGAAGGTGACATTCCTGGATTCACTTTTTCCGATCTGACTCAACGGTTGATCCCGTCGATAGTCCTAGATGCCTACCCTAGCCAAGCGGTGAAGCCGGGCAATGCCTTACGAGTTGCGCATGAGATGAAACCGACTCCTACTTTCCAGGATCTTTAATCCTGACGCCAGTCGCTGGCTCCCATGCCCCGTGAGTGAAAAATTATGGCTACGAAAAAGGATCGCATTGCCGACACTGCCTGGATGAAAGATGCTTTTATGGATGTCCAGGTGGAATTGGCCCTCAGGCTGAAGCGAGCAGCTCAATCCATCTCGCACGCTGGGACGCACGGTACAGTCGTCGAAGACCACTGGATTGAAGTATTTAGGGCCTATTTGCCTAACCGCTATCAGGTTGCGACGGGCTTGGTGATTGACAGCCAAGGTAACCGAAGCGATCAAATTGATATCGTCATCTTCGACCGTCACTACACTCCGACTTTGCTCGATCAGCAGAGTCATCGGTATATCCCCGTCGAAGCCGTGTATGCGATTTTCGAATCCAAGCCACATTTTGACAAAAGCTACCTGGAATACGCCGGCAAAAAGGCTGCATCGGTGCGCAAGCTACACCGAACTTCTGTCCCTATTGCGCATGCTGGTGGGACATACGATCCCAAGCCTCTTTTCCCAATCCTCGCGGGAATCATCGCACCAAAATCAAGTTGGGCTGATGGTTTGGGGGAGCATTTCCTCAAACACTTACCGGTGGAAGAATCGGAGCAGTTGGATTGTGGTTGCGCGCTTGATGACGGGGCATTCGATACCTTCGATGGCAAGCTCAAAGTCGTCGACGCTGAGGGATCGCTTATCTACTTTCTGTTCCGTCTTCTTTCTCGGCTTCAATCGCTAGGCACGGTTCCGGCAATTGATTGGGCTGCGTATGCAGCGGTCATAAATAGATAGGCATTTACATCTGGCGTTCCCGATAAGAACCTAGAATTTTAATCTTGACGAAACCATTTGAGCAGCCTGCAAGGGCTACCAAGAGGATCAGGTCAAACTTCAAATCCCCCAAAGGAAGTCGACACGTGAGTAGTAGCACTGAAACAAAACTGCTGAAAATTAAGCCAAGCGAATTGTACTACACGGATTACAGCGACAAGGCCGTACCTGGGGATGATCCCAATAAAACCAAAGAAGACGCTGGCAGATTCAGTCGAAAAGAGAAGTATGAAGTGGTTGATATGATTAATTCAATCATATGGAAGGATAATAAAACCAGCCTCAATGCGCTGTTGACTGTCGAATGGATGCTTCATGAAGAGCTGCCATCCAACGTACAAGGAAGAGAAAAAGTCCAAGCTTGGATATACGCTGAATATAACAAACTCCTTCCTAGTCGCCCTGCTAGGCTCAAAAGCTAATGCATATCGGCGACTGATCTTCAAGATCAAGTAGCTTTAGAAAGGCGAGCGCCTGTGGGAGCCAGGCTTGCCGCATTGCAGATATGGGGCAACTTCTTTCGTTATGCGGCAACCATGATCTTTAGCTTCCATGATCCCACCGGCTAGAGTTTCGCAACTGTACAGACTCTTAGGATCGCGCTTTCGCAGGATGAAAGCGTTGCAAGGTGGCAGGTGCGTGGTTTCAGATTTTTTATTATATTAAGGAAAACGGTAAAGTGCTTCTGGCTGTCAGCAAGTTTATTCACCCGTATCTTGAGTTTGTCGGTGGTGCTGCGTTTAGTTTTGGGCACGTACTGCAAGACCTAGGCGTTCCAAAATCTGAATTTTTTCAAACTCACCTGAGCGGCTTTGTTCCGAGAGCAATGACGTTGTTGTGGGTCCTTCTTCTTTTGATGCCACTGATCATTGGTGCTGCTTACACCTTGGGACGGTTTAGGGGTGGCGTCATAGCGCTTTGCGTGCTCCTTGCGCCAGGCGTACTTAACTTGATGGGTTTGTTCCCAGACCTTCGATACGGCGCACCAAGTTCTTCTACGGGGGGCGTGGGTGTGAGCGGAAATGTTATGGCGCTCATTCCTTTATTGGTGATGGTCACTGCTGCTGGGTGGTCAATCACGGTGCTGCTGTACGATACGTTGAAATTAACTGATAAATTTCATAATTATTATGATCACCTTTGGTTTTTGACAGCGCTGACCGCTGCGGTCTTTTTTGTGACAGACAGCACGGCCAGCAACAGTGCCCAAACCCTCAATAATGTATCGCGAGTAGCTCAGGATTCAAGTCGCTATCTTCTCCTGCAAATCCGCCGTTACCAAGATTATTGTCGGATTAACGGTTTGGAATCTACCATGTCTTGTCAGTGGAGCAATTACTCACAGTGGACGATTGGGCCGCTTGCTGAATATAATCCAGTCCTTTTTGAAGAGTTTGCGCCCGAAAGCAGTCGGGGATTTTTTCAGCAACCGAGAGAATCGAACCTGTCGGATGAGGATATTTTAACCATCAGGCGGGAGCTGTTGGAATACAACCAGAAAGTGTGTCCTGTGAAGCAGTTGTCTAAAGACGCTGCTCAGTACGCTCCGCTATCGGATAGTTGTGAATCACCTCCCTTTGAGTATTGTACCGCGTGGCCGGACGGACCAGAGGGTTTCGTTGATCGCTACATTTTTCAGCGCCCAGTGGCAATTGCTAACGAGTGCATAATTCCCAACCTGGTTAAGCTGAAATCTAGAATGCCGGGATTGCTTGCTGATGATCGTGAAGCGAGCCAGGTGAAGAACTACAGATGGTTTTACTTCTTGTTTATCGCGCTGGCTGTTGGTGGAAAGATAGCGAATTCGAGTACAAAACTTGTCGATTTTAAGAAAAGGAAGAGAGCGATTTTTGTGAAGGATCTTTGGCGGCTCACGATTTTCCTTGCTTCATTCGTTTGGAAGGCGTTTAGATTTGGTCTGTCTTTTTCTCGTTATACGGCCAAGGCTGCTAAAGCCAAATATAAGGCTCTAAGGCCTTCTCTTGAGGGAGACGCGCCCTAGAGTTGCTCGGAGGGGGAATCTGGCATGCTCCCTTTCTGCGGATGCTTGGGGGTGCGGCCGACGATGTGAAGGCCAGGCCCCCAGCCCCCACCATGGAGGGTCCAGCGCCTGCGCTGCTATAGCTGCTTTGCATAAGGTGCCACGTGGTGGGCCTTGGGTCGCGTGGGCCTAAGGTGAGGTTCATGATCAGAAATGACCCGTTGATTCGGCCCGACCGTAGCATTGCGATGGAAGGATTACAGGCTGCACGCATACCCTAAAGGCTCATTGACAGCATCTTTTGGGATTTGCATTCTTCATTCTCTGAACCCACCAAAGAACAAGGATGTGAGATGCGTAAAGCATTAATTTTTGGTAATGGCTTGGGCATGGCCCTTGCCCCGCAACATTTCAGCCTTGCCGGGGCTATGCATGATGTGTGGCATCTACCGCATTTACTCACAGCGGAAGACCGCAGACTTATCAGCCTTACGCTAGGGAATGAGGGCGCGATCCCTCAGAATGAAGAGCAGCTTGACGTTCTTCATCAAGCCGTCACAGCTTGCGAAACGCTAAACAGAATACTTTCACCAGATCTTCACTGGCTTTCAGAGCAGGGTCGGCGGTTTCCTATGGCCGTAGCCAAGTATATGCACATGGTTGCGACCAGATTGCATCTTGCCGATGCTGACTTACCCGAGCAGTTTACAGCGTCGCTATCAGCTTTCGTCCGCCAAACAAATTCTCATGTTGCGACTCTGAACTATGATCGGCTTTTATATGGGGCCTTCATTGATAGAGGAGTTTTAGCTGGTTTTGATGGCAGTCTAGTCGATGGAATAACTAATGCTGGTTTTGATTCTGCGAATCTGGAAAGGCAGTGGGGGAGGAATTTTGGTTACTACTTACACCTTCACGGTTCGCCGTTGTTCTATACGGACATTGATAGGCGGGTTCGTAAGCTTCAGCGACATGAGATTAATATGTTTGCGGCGAATCCATCCGATCACATAGTCTTGACCCATGTTGCGCATAAGCGTTCAGTGATAAGTGCATCACCGATTTTAATCACGTACTGGCACTATTTGCATCGCGCGCTGCAAGAGGCGTCAGAGATTGTAGTGGTAGGGTATTCAGGATGCGACACGCACCTGAACGAAATAATCGCCATGTACGGGGCATATAAACATATTCGAGTAATTGAGTGGGCTGCAAATCACTTCCACCCTGTCAGACTGTCCCAGTGGCAGGGTGTATTCAAGTCAATGAACCTGCGCTTAGATCTATATGCAAATATATTGGATAATCAAGTGTGGTGACTGCAACCGGAGATCGCAGATATGGCGAGCGGCTACAAAAGTCCTGAGTATCGCGGTGTGCCGCTACAGGCTCTCCATGCTTTGGCAGAGGATGTACACCATGGAACCTTCAGCGCTTGCGCTGCTGTAGCTGCTGGGTGGAAGGGGCCAGGTGGCGCCTTGCTCATGTCAGGTCAAGCTATCACAAAGGCGTAATGTCACCGGTCGCTGAGTATTGATGGCGCAAAGGCTTCACCCATGGTACACAACGATCCAAAAGGTGGCTTTTAGCCATTAAGCATGGAGTGGGGCAGGGATGCAATTTGTAACGAACGGTCCAGATATTCCAGATGAGCTGCTCCAAGCCCATGAAGAAGGCAGGGTCATCTTCTTTTGTGGGGCCGGTATTTCTTATCCGGCTGGGCTCCTAGATTTCAAAGGTTTGGTGCAGCTCATCTACAAGGAGGCGTCGACCACCTTCGATAGCGCCGAGCAGAAAGCTTTTGATAACTATCAGTTCGATGCCACGTTGGATCTACTTGAGCGTCGCTTGCCGAACGGGCGCGCTGCTGTTCGAGAGGCATTGGTGCGGGCTCTCAAGCCCAACATCCGACTCAAAGGCGCGACAGACACGCACGCAGCATTGCTGAGGCTGGGAAAGTGCCGGACCGGTGAAGTGCGTCTTGTAACCACAAACTTCGACCGAGTGTTCGATGCCGCAGGTCGACGCACAAAACAGCGTTTCAATTCTTACTCAGCCCCAATGCTTCCTCTTCCCAAAAAAAGTCGATGGGATGGGGTCGTTTATCTGCACGGCCTACTGCCGGATAAACCTAACATTTCCGAACTCAATCGACTGGTCATTACCAGCGGTGACTTTGGACTTGCTTACCTGACTGAGCGTTGGGCTGCCCGATTCGTAAGCGAATTGTTCCGCAACTACGTTGTTTGCTTCGTCGGGTACAGTGTCAGCGATCCAGTTCTGCGCTACATGATGGACGCTTTGGCTGCTGACAGAATGCTGGGAGAGATTACTCCTCAGGCATGGGCATTTGGATCTTGTGCGCCAGGAGAGGAAAGCCAAAAGACCGCTGAGTGGAAGGCAAAAGGGGTTTCCCCCATCCTGTACAACACTCAGCCTGGGGCGAACCCGCATAGGGGGTTGCACCAAACTCTGAAAGCTTGGGCAGAGACGTACAGTGACGGAACGACGGGTAAAGAGCGGATCGTGACCACTCACGCTCTCTCCAGGCCTTCGGCAAGCACCCGGCAAGATGATTTCGTGGGGCGTCTGCTGTGGGCGCTTTCTGACAAGTCAGGGCTACCAGCGCGCCGGTTTGCAGATTTCAACCCTGCTCCGCCCTTGGAGTGGCTGCTGGGCGCCTTTAGTGACCCCCGGTACTGCTACTCGGATCTCGCGCGCTTTGGTGTTCCTGCTCACGCTGAACCTGATCCTAAGCTCAGCTTCAGTCTGGTTCAAAGACCTTCGCCTTACCACTTGGCAGCGCCGATGACGCTGGGAAGCGGGCGCACGGGTCACTGGGATAATGTGATGTCCCAGATCGCTCGGTGGCTTGTTCGGCATCTCGACGATCCAGACCTTCTACTTTGGCTTACTACGCGGGGCGGATGTATCCACGAGCGGCTTGCATTTCTTATTCAGGATCAACTGGGGCGCATTGCCAAGCTTCAAAGCGAAGGAAACACCTCTGAGCTGGATGCGCTTCGCAAAAGCTCACCTAACGCGATACCTGGGCCTCACATGCGCAAGCTGTGGGGACTGTTCCTGGCTGAGCGGATCAAGTCGCCTTGGAGAGACCTAGACCTCTATAGCTGGTTGGAGCGGTTGAAGCGAGATGGTCTGACTGCCAGTCTTCGACTGCAACTCAGGGAGTTGCTTTCGCCTGTGGTGTCGATCTCCCGGCCGTTTCGATTTTCAGAAGACCAGGATGTCTCAGCAAAACACCTGCGCGATCTGTTGAACTGGGAGTTGGTTTTAGTCTCCGACCATGTGCGATCCACGCTCTCCGAGTCGTCTCGTTCGGAGTGGGCACCGGTCTTGCCCTTGCTGCTGGAGGATCTCCAGGCATTGGTTCGTGATGCGTTGGATCTTTTGCAAGAACTGGGAAGCGCCAATTCCTTCGAGGATCGTTCGTATTGGGATCTGCCGTCTGTTAGTCCTCACTGGCAGAATCGTGGTTTCCGCGAGTGGGTCGTGCTCGTTGAGTTGCTGAGGGATTCGTGGCTGACTAATTTCGAAGAACACCCTGAGGTTGCGGCGAAGATCGCGCACAGGTGGTTTGAGATTCCATATCCAACCTTCAAACGCTTGGCGTTCTTTGCAGCCAGTCAGGATGGTGCCATTTCTGCTGATGAGTGGGCTGAATGGCTACTTGTCGAGAATGGTCATTGGTTGTGGTCCACCTCCACTAAGCGCGAGGTCTACCGCCTGCTTGTGTTGCAAGGGCGCATGCTGCCCCTTGCCGCTCAAGAAAGGTTAGAGGCGGAGATTATGGCCGGGCCTCCCAGAGCAAATTTCGTGGAGGACATTACGGATGATCGCTATCAGGAACATGTAGACCGGGCGGTTTGGAGGGCCTTGGCGAAGCTTCAGTACGGCGGGCTTATACTGGGTGATCAGGCACAGCAAAGACTTGATGCGCTGTCCGCAGCCTACCCACATCTACGCTTGGCAGACAATGAGAGCGACGAGTTTTCTCATTGGATGAGTGGGACCGGAGACCCTGATTATCAGCAGCAGCGTGTTGTCAGGCCTGCACCTTACAAGCGTGAGGCATTGGTCCAATGGCTTCGAAATGTCCCGGCAGCTGATGAGTACTTCGATGAAGACACCTGGAGAGATGTGTGCCGAAAGCACCTTCTCAACAGCTTGTATGCTTTGGGTGACCTAGCGGATGAGGGCCAATGGCTCTTGGGTCGCTGGAGGGACGCTTTCCAAGCATGGAGCGAATCTGGCATTGCTCGAAAATCATGGCGTTATGTTGCTCCGTGGATCAATAGGATGCCAGATCGTGAACTTGAGCAGATAATTCATTATGTAACTCGATGGCTCGATGAGGTATCCAAATCAGAACTTCAAGATATGGATATGTTTTTGGGGCTTATCCGAAGGGTGATGCATCTGCCCCTGGAAGCGGATACGGGGATGACCAGTAATGGCGAACCGATAAATCAGCCAGTCACTGAAGCCATCAATCACCCCATTGGGCACGTTACCCAGTCTCTGTTGAATATTTGGCAGAGATTAGGCCTCAACGACGGTGATGGTCTGCCAGAGTGGATGGGGCAGATTTTCACCGAGCTGTGCCACCCGCACGTGGAACGATACCGCCATGGCAGGGTTCTGCTTGCTTCCAGACTTATTGCTCTGTTCCGGGTGGATGAGGTATGGACAAGCGCAAATCTGCTTCCTCATTTCAGCTGGGCTCGCAATCCTGCTGAAGCTAGAAGGGCCTGGGAAGGCTTCTTGTGGTCGCCCCGCCTGTACCGTCCACTCCTGTTGGCCTTCAAAGTCGAGTTTCTCGATACCGCAAGCCATTATGCGGATCTGGGTGAGCACGGGGAGCAGTTCGCGGCGATTTTCACTTATGCAGCCTTAGGTCCACTTGAGGGGTATACCACGGAGGAATTCCGTGATGCCTTTGCGACGTTTCCACTGAAAGCGTTACAAGAGTCGGCTCAAGCTCTATCACAAGCGCTGGAAGGGGCTGGGGAACAGCGGGAGGAGTATTGGCAGAATCGGGTACTGCCCTTTTGGCAACATATCTGGCCAAAATCCAGGGACCTAGTGACATCCAATATCGCTGAATCATTGATCCGGATGTCCATTGCGGGCGGAAGAACATTCCCGGACATCCTGAATGCAGTTCACGACTGGCTAGTGCCCATCGAGCATTTGCACTATGTCATCCACCTGCTTGATGAGTCAGGCATGTGCATGGTTTTCCCTGAATCAGCGTTGCGCCTGCTGGCTGCGGTAGTTGGCGAGCAGACTTGGCCGCCTTCTGAGCTGCGCTCTTGTCTTGAATCGATTGCACATGCCCAGATCGACCTTACTGAGCGTCCAGAATACCGCAGGCTGACGGAGTACCTGCGTCGTCGTGGTCAGCCATAGTGCGAAGAGCCTCTGGTGCAGCGGGCCAGTTGATTTCGTGCAAGGGAAAATGATGCAGGATGGTTGAATCGCTGCTTATGGGTAAAGCAGGCCAAGTGAGAGGTGAGTTTGATCCGCTCTACAAATACGGTTACGTTAATGCGATCAAGAAGGTGCTTGCCGAGATTGAGTGATACCCCTGACGAGTGGAGGCAACCCGTCTAGATATGCTGGGCTCATTCGGGGCGCAAGCCTCGGTCAATACCCGCTTAGGCGGGATGATCCCAGCTGATGGTTCTTATGCCCTTTTGTTAATTAACCACTCGGCCAGCCCTGAATTGACTACCAGTCCTGCGATTCGGAATAGATTCCAAATATGAATGTTTTTATGGTCTGTCACTACGGCACTTAAGTCATCTGCGCAGGTATGATAGATGAAGTACATTTCGTCGAACTGGTCATATTCGTTAAATGAGTTCAGATAGAGTTCAAAGTCAGATTTTGAAGTTGAAGACTTTATCTGGACGAAGGCCCGTTTTTGAGTCGAGGGCGAATAAACATCAAGATCAATGTCTTTCTCAGTTTTTCCAAGGACTGAGAATCTTTGCCAGCCTGACTTTGAGAAAATTAAATCAATTAACAATTCGAAGTCATGCCACCAGAGCCCCCTGATAAGCTCTTCAACTTCATATATGAGTTTTTGCAAAGTTTCTTTTGTATTATTAACTTGTTCTATTGTGTGGCCGTTTATCTTTTTTATCAGATAGTCTTGCATCTCCACAGAACAAATTGTTCCGCGATAGCCCTGAACCTTTGTCACTCTGCCATCAATATTCTCAACCCTGAGGGGATTGCCATGAATATCAACAGACGACCACTGTCCTATTACATCACGTATGCGGCTTTTGTCTTCGATTTCAGCCACTGTTTTATGGGCGTGACACCAATAAAGTCTTTTTTTATAAAATGTTATCCATAGGCAACTCTCGTCAAGCTCATAGAAATCCCGGATTTGCTTGACGGAGTTAGAGGTCGAAGCTTGCTTTCCTTTTCTTTCCTTAAACCAGTAATCTCTGAGTATCTCCCAGTTTCCATCCAGTGCGTCTTGATGGTGTGGGCTGCGGTAGCCAAGTCTTATTGTGCCATGCTCGATGCAGGAAGCCTCCCATTTACCACCCTCTCCGAGTTTAATGAAGCGAACTGTGCTAGGGTTAATTTCTTGCAATTTTTTTCCTTAAATTGACAAAGTAATGCGTGCCGGTGTTATTTGTATGGAGTAGTTCTATTGTCGATTTGTATCTTTCGATCAATGTTCTCTTTCAGTATAAAGCGCTTGTGGCGCCAGTTTGCTCAGCCGGATGCATACTGTGTTGGCTCTCCCAAAACATTACGAGAACCTTGATTAAGTCAGTATGTGTCAGTACCGATGCAAAACTGACCCACCCTACCGGTTGAAAACTGACCCACTTGGGCAAAATGCAGCTTTTGCGAGCTGCCCATGCTGTCCCAGGAGCAACACGTGGAAATCAGTGTTCTTATTCGTCAGGGTTTGTCTATTCGGGCCATCGCCCGGCAGATGGGCTGCTCTCGCAATACCATTCGACGCCACCTCAAATTACAGGCCCAGCGCCAGCCCGTCGTCTATGGCCCGCGCGCGCAGCGCGTGGGCAAGCTTGTGCCTTTCGAGGCCTATCTGCGCCAGCGCGTAGAAGCCGCTCGACCACATTGGATTCCCGCCATCGTGCTGTTGAGGGAAATCCGCGAACAGGGTTACGAAGGCGGATACTCAATCCTCACCAGCTTTCTGCTGACCTTGAAATCCAAGGCAAACGAAGCCGTCGTGCGCTTTGAAACAGAGCCCGGCGAACAGATGCAGGTGGACTTCACCGTCATTCGGCGTGGCCGCGATCCGTTGTTGGCATTCGTTGCAACGTTGGGCTGGAGCCGTGCGACCTACGTCGTTTTCTCCCGTCGCGAAGACTCCGCAGCTTGGTGTTCCGGTATCGAAAAGGCGCTGCGTTTCTTCGGCGGTACGCCGCGAAAGCTACTCTTCGACAACGCCAAAACCATAATCCAGGAACGCGATGTTTATGGCCCCGGTCAGCACCGCTGGAATCCCGCGCTATTGAATTTGGCAGAGCGCTACGGCTTCACACCGAAAGTCTGCCGGCCGTATCGGGCGCAGACCAAGGGTAAGGTCGAGCGCTTCAACCACTACCTGAAAAACAGCTTCGCAGTGCCACTGGCCGCGTCACTAAACCAGGTCAACTTGCTGTTGGACGTTGAAGTCGCGAACAGCAAGATCGGCCCTTGGTTGATGGAGGTCGCCAACGCCCGAACACATGCGACGACGGGCGAAATACCGCAACACCGACTGGATACCGAAGTGCACCACTTGTTGCCCCTGCCCCAGATCCAAGGGGTTGCGAGCAGCATGATTTCGGTCGCCCAACCCATGCCGGTGGAAAGCTTGCAGCATCCGCTCTCGGTCTATCAGGCACTGCTTGAGGTACGTCCATGAACCTTCAACATCTGCGCATCGAGTCTCTTTGCCAACAGTTCAAGCTGGACACTTTTGCGACGGACTGGCCGGCACTGGCCCAGCAAGCGGCCGAAAAAGAAACGAGCTATGCCGACTTCCTGGAACAGCTTCTGCTGAGCGAGGATCGCGCTCGAAACGAGCGGCGGCGGCAAGCGCTGCTGCAACAGTCCGGGCTGCCGGCGGTAAAAACGGTTGAACAATACGACTTCAAATTCGCCAGCGGCGCGCCGCAAAGCCAGATCCTGGAACTGGCCGGGCTGGCCTTCATCGAGCGTAAGGAAAACGTCGTGCTGCTGGGGCCTTCGGGCGTTGGCAAAACACACTTGGCCAGCGCTCTGGCTTATCGGGCGATCATGGCAGGCATTTCGACCCGATTCATCTCCGCCGCCGACCTGACTTTGCAACTCGTCGCCGCGCACCATCAAGGGCGCCTGGCTCAGTATTTCAGTCGCGTTGTTCAACGCTCGAAACTGCTGGTGATTGATGAGATCGGCTATTTGCCGTTCGGCCGTGACGAAGCCAACTTGTTCTTCAACGTGATCGCCAAACGGTACGAACATGGCAGCTTGGTGCTGACCAGCAACTTGCCGTTCAGCCAGTGGGCAACGACCTTCGCGGACGACTCGACACTGACCGCTGCGCTGCTGGATCGGCTTCTGCACCATGCGCATATCGTCCAGGTCAGCGGACAGAGTTATCGACTCAAGGACAAGCTGAAATCAGGTCAGGTGGTGCCGAGAGAAACGGCCTCGCCACAGAAATAAACAGACCTCAAACACCGCCGGGGTGGGTCAGTTTTACTTCGGTAGGGTGGGTCAGTTTTCAACCGGTGTTGACAAGTATGTGAACCTTGCTCCGCCGCATCCTTACCACATTTAAATCTGGGGTGCGGCGCGCCGACACCTATGTTCTACGCTGCTTTTTTCCTCCGCGCCTCCAGATCATCTCGCCACTGTTTGAGCGACTCAATGTCAGCTTTCAGTTCTGCCTCCTCTGGCACCTGGACGGGCACCTCATCGGACTGGCTATGTTCAAAGCAGCTGAATTTGGTCATCAACTCGTCAATCCGCTGAAGATCCTCACGGGTTATTCCGAGCAGAGCGGGAAGCCGACCATCGGTGGAGATGCCGCGCCGATGTCGCACGACAATTTTGTACAAGAGGTCATCCTCAACCGATCTTTCAATCAGCTTTCTGAAATCACTACAGATGCCCTGAGCTAATGCATTGTAAGCCGCTGGCCCCGCAGCTTCGCCGGCTTTCTTTGCGTCTCTCAGCCGTTCCAGCAGAATGTTGTTCGCGGTTTTGGTTGAGCTGTTCCATACCGCTTGGTCAGCTGGATGGCCCGAAGCTCCGCCAAAAGACTCGATGCACATTTGCTGGAAGTTAGCCTTCTTCCACGAATCGCCGATTTTCTTAGCAACATCATCCATCGCTCCATAAAACGATAGTCGATGGGTGAAGATGAGAACTTGGCGCCCCTTAGCCAGCTCAGCTAGACGGCATGCGACCTTCCATTCGAAGTCATGATCGAGGGAAGAGATGGGATCGTCGAAAATAAACGGTGCGACTCCTGGCTTGTCGGTAACATCCGCCAAAAAAGCCGCCAGGGATATGATCCGACGTTCACCGTCGCTCAACACTTTGTCAGGAGAATGATCTCCGTTTTTCACGGCTTTGAGCTTGAGTTGATGAAGTACCTTACCCCTAGTGGTTCTGGTCTTTGTTAATTCAACCTGTATCCGCGTGGCGCCAAGCGCACGAAGCTCATCATTGAATCGCTTGACGTACAACTCGGTCACAACACTTTCGGAAATCTCCGTCGCTTTAGTAGAGATACGTCGAGAGCTGGCAGCACTCTTCAGCTTGTCGAGGACTTTACAATCCTTGAGCCTCTGCTGCTCTTTCCTAACAGCTTCACTTTGCTGTGAAACCCACTGGCTGGCTTCAAGCGCCGCTTTCTCAGCAACGGCCTTTGGCCTATCAAACTGAAGCGCATCTTGATCGAACTGTATCGCTTCAGAGGTCAACTGCTGCGCAAATTGTTCGAGCACCAGGAGGTTCTCAGCGAACTCAGGGACAGCGCACGCCTCGCCTGTCTGTTCATGATCAAGTAATGCTTTCCTCACAGCCCCCACGTTAATCCAGAAGCCCCACAAAGCTGCCATCCACTCAGGCGTAGTTAAAGCTGCCGCGGTGCATTGCGTTTGTACTTCGGCTTGTGTGAGCCCTACAGGGAGCGTTCGGATACTTTCGTCGTAGGCTCGCTCGGCGGCCTTTGCATCTGTTTCCAGCTTGCTTTGTACAAACTGCTCGAAATCATTAAGTCGGTCTTGGGCTTCAGGCGATAATTCTTGATGGCAGAGGACGCAACGCCCCTCTTGGGTCACTGGGTAAGGTCGGTCCGGGTAGGGGATCAGAGAGTATGCGCGGGCCGCGTCCCACATTGCTTTCCATGTAGGTGTCCCGACACCTTCCAACACGGCTGATTTGGCTTTAGCGCCCTCAATCGCAATACGTCGCTTATCGGCCGCGTCGGCCCGTTGTTTCCGAATGGCTTGAAT
The DNA here is from genome assembly GCF_054898005.1 of Pseudomonas sp. HLT2-19-2. Classification (NCBI taxonomy): domain Bacteria; kingdom Pseudomonadati; phylum Pseudomonadota; class Gammaproteobacteria; order Pseudomonadales; family Pseudomonadaceae; genus Pseudomonas; species Pseudomonas sp. HLT2-19-2. The sequence goes on from NZ_CM142712.1 coordinate 1,473,872, forward strand.
CTGCTCAGTACCAAACGCCGCTACAGCTGCTTTGATGCCTTTGACTATATTGCTCACCTGGGTGCCGGTGTCGCGCTTTTGCTTCGCAAGTGATGCAGGATCATTGGTTTTCAGTCGTTCATTGAGCGCCTCCAAGCTCCCTAAGTTCTCAGGAGTCCATCGCAAAAGCTGTTCGACAGCTGATGGCGTCAATGAGCTAAGGCGCTGATAGTCGTTGCAGGCAGGAGTACCTTGGTGGGCGGCAGGTATGACGGGAAGCTGGCTCAGAAGCTGATCTTGCTCTGCCTGCAAAGCGTCCTTGACCAAGTCGGTGGCAGCAGCCAGCTTTTCAAATAGGCCCATAATTGGTGGGCTGTACGTGGCTGCGCTTTCGCTTTTGAGATAATGAAGAGCTTCATCACTGTCAAATATATCTATTTCGCGTAATTGTTCGATTGCGGCGTCAGTAATGTGCCATTCGACGCTTTCAGATGACTGATCTAGTTCAAAGTTGAGAGTACATTTGCTGGAAGTTGGCGCCGCCTGGAAAACGTTCGGCTTGAGATCACCAGCGCGAGTCTTTCCTGTCGCTTTTTTGAGAATCCTGGTGTAACAGGATTTTCCGGACCCATTATGGCCGTAGATAACAGTCAAATTGCCGGTGCCGAAGACTAGCGGTGCTCTAGGCCCAAGGCTCTCGATGCCCGTGACGTCTGCAATGCTTTGCAACCGGAGCACTGAGCCAGCAGGGGCATGCGTTAGCTCATCAAAAGTCCGGTGTTTGGAGATTGCTTGGCCTGATGGTGTTTTTAGCAGGGACGCAATTTGTGAAATGTCATTCTGCGTGAGATTTCTATTCTTCAGTAGCCTGTCAGCAACCTCCTGAAGCCAGTCCGATTGCTCAAGCAGCCACGTACGAACCTCTCCCTGCGCGTCCATATGATACTCCCTGCCGGCGATGAGTTATTTGACGCTAGCAGGCTGCCTTCATATGCGCAATTTCGTGGTCTGTCTTTGAATTCTCAGGAGCCAAGGGCTCTTGCTTCCATACGAGATCCCCGTTTACTGGAGGGTTCTACAGTTTTGGCCTAATTACCTCGACGGAAACACTGCTGGTATAGTTTCTCGCGGTGCTCGCCTCTGCCGTAATCTGGGGACAGTCCGGAGGTTCGGGCGGGCCACCACCTTATTTTTCTAGTCCAGAAACAAACGACCCCGCTGCCTGCATCATTCCAAAGCGGCGGGGGCCAGGTTCTGGAAAGGTCTAATCAGGGTTTCGCCTTGTCCGTGATACATGGCTTCAAGCGGTCAGTATCCGTGCCGCTTTCTTCGCTTCTATCGATGTCGCCGTTCGCATCGAGGTAGATATGCGTTGTCCGCCATTTTGGGGTGATGTTGACACAATGGTTGCGAGTCCTTTCCCCCCACCAGTAAAACTCCATAAAAAAGCCTTCATCTGGAAATATGTGGCCGAAGTCCATCGAGGTCTCGCCGGGGTACAGCCCACCACGACCACTTCTGTAAACCCTGTTTTCTGTGTTCCAAACAACTCCAAGATTCTCTGTGGCGTCCTTTGAATAGTGAACGGTTACAGTCGGAGTTGCGACATACCAGAATGCAAGCGGAGAGATCATCAGGGAGAGCACGGCAAGGATTCGCCGGAATCTAATTATTTTCACATTTGTGCTCACGTATGCCGTCTCCCCATTCCGTTGGTGCCACTGCTAACACTTTGTCCATCACCATTTTGGCTGTGATACCTCCATTCGGGTGCTCCTTGAAAAGCTGCACACCTATCTGAATCGATATTCGGTCGGGAGCATCGTCAAAGGCGCGGGCTCCTTCAACATTCCCGGAACGGTGTGGGCCAGGAAGTGGTTTTTCAGGTGTCTGTTGCGTTAGGACTTCTACGATTTTTTCTTCAGCTTTTCGAATGAAATCTGAGGCAAATTGTTCAACGCCCGCACCGTCTGAAAGAGCGCTTTCGGACAAACCACCAGCCATTCCCACATACCCGTAATGGACGTTCGACCAGATGTCGTAAAAATAATCGTAAGCTCCTTGTTTGTACCAAACACCACCAAAGAGTTTAAGTAGGATGGGTTTGTGATCCCAAGGGCGGTTTTGACCAACTCGCTCAGTCCATATGGCCATAGCAGCCGCACCATTTGCAGCTCCTATCGCTTGAGGGCTTGTCGCTCCAATCTGTGCATACCAAGGCAAGTCCATTTGCTTGCGGGTTTCTGCTGCAACGTCGTAGCTCACCAGCTCTTTCATCTTGATGACTGCCGGATCGTGAATGTTGCGATTCATTTCGTCAGCAATGTAGCTCGCCGGTTTTTCCATCATGTCTGGATCATTGCAAATGGCGGGCTTTGCGTCTGGCTCTGCCTTCTCTTTCGAGTCAGCAGAGGCTGCTTTCGGGTCCACCAAAGCGTTCGCCGCTAAGGCTTTCTCCTTGAGCTTAGGGTCAGCCAATAAGGTCGCCATCTTCTCATCGTCCACAGTGCCATCTGGCCGAAACGCTCCGAGCGCCATGAAATTGATGATGGTTGCACCACCAGCGTCGCCCATAACAAATCCACCACCGACATCGCCCGACCCCGTAATGATCGTTCCACCGTGGCTGGTTGGGCTGCCTAAGTGGGCCATGGGACGGCCATTTACTTGAATAGAGGGAAAACCGGTGGTGATTACGGCTCCACAACCACAGGTATCGCCAACACGAGCAGATCCCATAAAGTTGATATTTACGTCGCCACTGGCGGAAGCAATAGGAGTAGTGCCGTGACCGGGCATTGGGCAGACATGCTTGTCACCCAAGCGAGCGGAGGGAGTCATTTATCTTCCTTGAATAGTAATGGTAAAGCCCCTGTGTGAAGGCTAAAAGCGCTTAGACGCGAAATGAGCTTACCGTGATCGTCGATGCGGTGTCTGTAGGAATTGTCTGATGTTTTCACTCGTTATAGCCAAAAATCGGCCTTAGCTAATACTAAGGATTTGTATCACTCCGGTGTGAAAAGTAAGCGCTCAGCGCTTCCTTTTTCATCTAAGAGGAAAGTTGCGTTGGTCATCATAGGGCAGGATCATCGTAGCAGCTCGGAGGTCTGAGCTAGGAGTCCTGGCCAGAGCTTTGTTTGAGTAAGTCATTATTTATTTTCGGCGACTTTTGGCTTGTTTTTTTATTTCTCTCAATGATGATTGAATCGTTCGGGACTTCCAATCTTGTACTCCTATCCTCCGATTGCATTTCAACAAGTGTAGTGTTTCCAACTCCACGGAAAATAATCGTGGCGTTTTCAAATCGCTTGTAGTTTTCTAATTTTGAGTCAGTTTGCCCAGGAAGTAAACTGGAGTAAGGCGGTTTTACGTGAATAACGGCCTTTTCGATTCTGACATTTGCAGTGGTCATTGCAGTTTGTAGTAAGTCAGTTGTGATGCCCCCAAAACATAGTGGTGTAACAATAAGAATGCCAATAGTCATTGCTCTCGTTTTTTTCAACCATTCAATATCTACTGTTTGGCTCTCTTTTTGGCCGTGTTCTATTTTTGGTTTTTTAGAGTCGATTAGCGATGATTTTATTTTTTTGTTGTGGTCGAGAAGGGTGGAGTACATTATGTACTGGAATAGTGGTGTGATCATAAGCGGTATGTGTTCGACTAGGTTGTTTCTAGATAATGCATAGATAAATATTGCTCCAGATAGTCCGAATAATACCGTTGCTAGATTGATTTTTTGATATTCAAATATCAAAGATGATTTTTCTTTGCTCAGTTTTTCAGTCGTTCTTAGGTAGAGCCTTAGTGTTGGGACTAAAATTGGTGATAATAATACGCCGGTTGCTGTTATTAGTCCTGTGAATATAAGGTAAATCCCACCAAAGCAAAGTGCGGCTATTAAAAAAAGCAACCCATCACCTATCGAGACGCCTTGTGGGTAGTGGCCATTTATTAGTGAATAAATAACAATGCATCCTCCGCCAATTAGTAATCCTATTTTGGCAGATAGTGAGAGGGTTTTAATAATTAAGTCTAATTGGTTTACAAAACTATTTTGGTTTTCTGGCATTATATAATCTCACTGATTTAAGAAGGCGGAACAGTGCCGCTGTTGGATTGGATATGGCCCGATTACCGATTACCGATTACCGATTACCGATTACCGATTGCTGAGCGACGGACGTCCGCGTGTTCCTAACGGGCGCAACGTCTTTTGGGTTTCGCAGCCCTAAGCACTTCAGTTCCTTGGCTCAAAGATTCATAGTGAGCAAGCCTCTTGCCCAGAGCACTGCCCCTTGGCCCTGTTCGCAGAATGCGGTCACAGTTCAAATTAGAAGGCTGACAAATTTTATTGCCATCCACTATTCATGTCGTGGGTGTAACGGGGCGCACCAGCATCAGTAGCGCTCAGGATCTATAAAAAAACCGATGCTTTCTAAAATATCATTTAAAGCCCCAATAATACGAGGCTCTGCATAAAGCTCCAGTCTCGTGTATGAAAGAGCAATGGCTAAACGCGCTTGTTGTTCACTTAGGAGTGACGGATCAAAAGGCCACACCTGCACATTGATCGCATTGCCATCAGAATGGCCCTCATCATCCATCAAATCCGCGCTTTCTCGCGCAGCCACCCAGTCGATTAATGAAATCCCAAAAGTCTTCTGAGGGCCATCGGCGAGCATAGTTCTATGGTCTAGGAACGTGTCGCCTACCGGTGTGAGCCTTTCGGTGGAAAAGTTTCTTGCGCGTACATCCATTAATCGGGGGGATGAAACATAGCTCCTGACCGATTCGAGATCGATTAGGTGGTGGCCTTCATAGAGACGTTCGTGTAACGCATCCAAAAGGTCGGGTTGATTGCACATAACTAGTTTCATGATCAGTCGTCGTAATGCAGATCGCAGCGTGGGTGATGGTAATGCATGCGTCTATTACCGACCCGAGTACCGCAGATTACGCAAATGTTGACGGACATCGCTTCTGCGAGATTGAACACACCTGTGACGAAGTCATCACCACCGCGATAGCAAATTCTGAGAACGCCAAACTTTTCCTTCACCTCTTCCACGATGACCTGTTCGCATCCAGATGCTATTTCGCATCTGGCATAAACGAGGGAGAGAGCGTTGTTGAGAAGGTCAAACCATCCATCTTGACATCCGAATCCCCAAAAATACTGTCCATTAACCAGTCTGGCGTTGGGAAATAGGGACAGATTGGGCTTACACAGCATCGCCTCGTAATCTGGGCTCATAGGTGTTTCCTCATGCAGGAATATTCAATCATCACCAATCTCTTGAGTCTGTGCGCCTACGACGTAGGTCATCACCTCAGAACGCATTCCGCTGGAAGGCCAGATGACCCGGCCGTCGAAGCCCTGAATGTTTTCCGCTTAATATTTGTGGGGATTTGATCGAAACCCTACAATTGTAGGGCGCTAAAAAGCGGAGTTTATGGCTCTATCCTCACCTTTGCAAGAGGTGATCGATGGATCTCAACGTTGCTTTTGCAGCGGCGCTCAAGGGCATGCGGCTGCTCAGAAACCTTCCGCAGCAAAGATTTTTCGCTACTACTTCCAGGGCCTATATGACACACCTGGAGCAAGGAAGGAGGTGTCCGGGCCTGGGCAAGATCGAAGATCTCGCTGGGGTGATGCACGTACATCCAGCGAGCCTGGTGGTGCAGTGTTATCTACAAAAAAATCCAGAAATGGATCTAGATAATCTGCTGGCCAAAATCCGGGAGGATCTTACTTTTGAAGGCTGTGAACAGGTGGACGACCCTTGTCCGCGATAGCGAATGAGCCAGGCAACTGATTAGCGAATATTCAGCTCGCAGTCATGATCTGGCGAATCACAGGCAGAGCCCAGTAGTGCCGTAGCACATCGAAATTGAAACCCAAGCAACAAAAGAAATGTTGAAACGGTTACTTTAAGAGTCTGATGCACATGTCATGCGTCAGACACTAAGAGCCGTTCCTCTGACGGAAAACTCACTGGAGCGAGACCTCAGGGTAAAATGACAGCCATGGCCCATGAGTGCATTTTGCGCAATGAGCTATGGATAAACGCCATGCTCAATCTTCCAAATCAGCGCTCGTACGGTTTTGATGCCGACTAGGGTCGATAGCAGGCTCGCGGGCGCGTATCCGCTCAAAGCAATACACGGGCTGACGAACCAATTGACGGTTGCTTTGCTATCTCTTTCAAAAAGCTCCAATGCATCGTGAATGACTTGGCTTTGAGCGAAGGCATAGTCGCTCTCCATTACTGTCAGTTTCTTCGTTTTCTTCAAGCGACGTCTCGTTCCAACCGAGATCCCCAGCAAGTCGAAGAACTGGTTCTCGGTTAATTCAAGTAACGTCGTGAGATCGCTGTAGAAGCCGAAGGTCAACTGGGTGTGGGCAAGATCTTCTACGTGTACTCCTGATGCAAGGTCAAGCATCTTGAGGGAGGCTTCGATTGGCTCCTCGATTTTGGCGCTCTCTGTTGTATTCACCATGGCGAGCCTTTTATTCCTCATCGAGTAGTAAGGTCCGTTTTGGAAAAAGTCGACCTCGGCGAGGTCTGGGAGACGGTTGTAATAGTCAAATAGGACTCCATCTGACTCTACAGGATTACGTTGACCCTATGTCCATTTCACATCAATTCCCGGCCCATAGATGGCAATTTCTCCCACCGCATATCTATGCACTCAGCTGGCGTCTCAGCAAGCGCTCACTCACGCTCAGACATTTTAGTCTTATAACTGTCAGTACCGATGCAAAACTGACCCACCCTACCGGTTGAAAACTGACCCACTTGGGCAAAATGCAGCTTTTGCGAGCTGCCCATGCTGTCCCAGGAGCAACACGTGGAAATCAGTGTTCTTATTCGTCAGGGTTTGTCTATTCGGGCCATCGCCCGGCAGATGGGCTGCTCTCGCAATACCATTCGACGCCACCTCAAATTACAGGCCCAGCGCCAGCCCGTCGTCTATGGCCCGCGCGCGCAGCGCGTGGGCAAGCTTGTGCCTTTCGAGGCCTATCTGCGCCAGCGCGTAGAAGCCGCTCGACCACATTGGATTCCCGCCATCGTGCTGTTGAGGGAAATCCGCGAACAGGGTTACGAAGGCGGATACTCAATCCTCACCAGCTTTCTGCTGACCTTGAAATCCAAGGCAAACGAAGCCGTCGTGCGCTTTGAAACAGAGCCCGGCGAACAGATGCAGGTGGACTTCACCGTCATTCGGCGTGGCCGCGATCCGTTGTTGGCATTCGTTGCAACGTTGGGCTGGAGCCGTGCGACCTACGTCGTTTTCTCCCGTCGCGAAGACTCCGCAGCTTGGTGTTCCGGTATCGAAAAGGCGCTGCGTTTCTTCGGCGGTACGCCGCGAAAGCTACTCTTCGACAACGCCAAAACCATAATCCAGGAACGCGATGTTTATGGCCCCGGTCAGCACCGCTGGAATCCCGCGCTATTGAATTTGGCAGAGCGCTACGGCTTCACACCGAAAGTCTGCCGGCCGTATCGGGCGCAGACCAAGGGTAAGGTCGAGCGCTTCAACCACTACCTGAAAAACAGCTTCGCAGTGCCACTGGCCGCGTCACTAAACCAGGTCAACTTGCTGTTGGACGTTGAAGTCGCGAACAGCAAGATCGGCCCTTGGTTGATGGAGGTCGCCAACGCCCGAACACATGCGACGACGGGCGAAATACCGCAACACCGACTGGATACCGAAGTGCACCACTTGTTGCCCCTGCCCCAGATCCAAGGGGTTGCGAGCAGCATGATTTCGGTCGCCCAACCCATGCCGGTGGAAAGCTTGCAGCATCCGCTCTCGGTCTATCAGGCACTGCTTGAGGTACGTCCATGAACCTTCAACATCTGCGCATCGAGTCTCTTTGCCAACAGTTCAAGCTGGACACTTTTGCGACGGACTGGCCGGCACTGGCCCAGCAAGCGGCCGAAAAAGAAACGAGCTATGCCGACTTCCTGGAACAGCTTCTGCTGAGCGAGGATCGCGCTCGAAACGAGCGGCGGCGGCAAGCGCTGCTGCAACAGTCCGGGCTGCCGGCGGTAAAAACGGTTGAACAATACGACTTCAAATTCGCCAGCGGCGCGCCGCAAAGCCAGATCCTGGAACTGGCCGGGCTGGCCTTCATCGAGCGTAAGGAAAACGTCGTGCTGCTGGGGCCTTCGGGCGTTGGCAAAACACACTTGGCCAGCGCTCTGGCTTATCGGGCGATCATGGCAGGCATTTCGACCCGATTCATCTCCGCCGCCGACCTGACTTTGCAACTCGTCGCCGCGCACCATCAAGGGCGCCTGGCTCAGTATTTCAGTCGCGTTGTTCAACGCTCGAAACTGCTGGTGATTGATGAGATCGGCTATTTGCCGTTCGGCCGTGACGAAGCCAACTTGTTCTTCAACGTGATCGCCAAACGGTACGAACATGGCAGCTTGGTGCTGACCAGCAACTTGCCGTTCAGCCAGTGGGCAACGACCTTCGCGGACGACTCGACACTGACCGCTGCGCTGCTGGATCGGCTTCTGCACCATGCGCATATCGTCCAGGTCAGCGGACAGAGTTATCGACTCAAGGACAAGCTGAAATCAGGTCAGGTGGTGCCGAGAGAAACGGCCTCGCCACAGAAATAAACAGACCTCAAACACCGCCGGGGTGGGTCAGTTTTACTTCGGTAGGGTGGGTCAGTTTTCAACCGGTGTTGACATATAACCTTCCTTTCCGTGGTCATGGGCCCCAGACCACCAAGAAATCATCGCTGCTTTTGACACGACGCTTATCGGTCCCAGGGCGGGAGAAGGCAATGTCCAGCATAGTCGGCGACCTTCTGGTGGAGCGCTCGTATCATGAGAACTGGGTTAACATTGGCTAACAGTCGCGGACAGAGGCTATTGACTTTACCTACCAATGAATCCGGCAGCAATTTTGCTGGCAAGCACTTCCCGCACGGCGCTGCGGATAATATACGAGAGCAGTTGACTAAGTTAATTAAATCCACAGTATGCTAGTAGTACGAGTTTTCGTTAGCAAGTAACCTTGGCAATATTGTATTGAGTACTTTTGTCGGCGTGTGCCGTGCTAGGAATTGTGATTTAGTCAATGAGATTTTAATTGCTGTGATGAGTAAATGGGAGTGTTCAATGCGTAATGAAGAGGCTGAGGCACCAACCGCTGTTGATAATAGGTGGATTGTAACTGAGGCGGGATTTTATGAGCGTTATAAGCCAATCAGAAATAATCTAAGGAAATATACCGTATCTAGCATTTTAGAAGTTTGCGCCGAAAAAATTAATAGTTTCAATACTGATGACTTGAACGGGCTTATGGCGCTTCCATGGCTTTGGATAGTGGTATTGAAATGGGCACTTATGGATTCAGGGCGCCCGACTGGAAAACAAAGAGAGATGCGTCCTAATGATTTGGAAGCTCTAGAGATGTTGGTTGTAAAGCTTTCGAATTATTCACGATTGCCGGATGATTACAAACCAATAGCGTTGTATAGTAGAGCAATGATATATCAGCAATATACATATCAGCATTTCGTATCGCTAAAAGGCATAATGAGACAGCGGGAAATGTTTTCAAAAGCTAAAGACAATGATTACTTCAAAACTGAATTCAGCTCAAAATATGGATTGGAGCTTGACACGTTTCTTAAGTTATCAGCCTTTTTGGTAGCCATACTGGAATCTAGAGGGATTTATAAATTTCATGTGCATGACTTGCCTATTGCAAAGTTCAGATTTAATGACGTCGAAAAATTTCTAACTGCAATTTCTATTGATATTGACCTTGTGGGCAGCCAGTTCAACGAGCTTTCTAGTCCTTACAGGCGGCCCGCTGAATTTCTTGAGCAGACGCCATTTTTAAATTTTCCAATAATAAAATGCGGCTTAGAATACTGGTGCGTTAGCAGAAGGGTTTTATCTAAGTCTTTAGATTATTTTGTTTATGATGCACTCAAGCGGACAACTAAATTCCCTGATAGGTTTGGTAGGCGATTTGAGACTTATGTTGGTGATGTTATTCAGCGGTCGAAACTCCCTTTTCGTACGGAAGGTGATTTAAAGAAGGTTTTAGGTCCGCAGAGTAAGTTGGTTGACTTTTTAATTCATTCTGGCGGGGAAAATATTTTTGTCGATGCGAAAGGGGTAGAGCTTGCCGATCGCGCAAAGTTTACGCATTTGAGTGATGTACTTAAGGGGGCAATAAAAAGTTCATTATTAAAGGCCGTAGAGCAAGGGCAGGAGGTAAAAATAAATCTGGACAGTGCTAGTGATTGCTCTTGGGGGGTCAGAAGCCAGCCTAGAAATTATTTGTTTGTGGTGACCTATAAATCACTCTACATAGGGAATGCTTTGTTTTTGGATCACTTAATACACGGGGAGGTGGTCCGCATTCTCTCATCTTATTCAGAGTGCAGCAGAATTCCTTTGGAGAATATATATTTTTTTAGTATTGATGAGTTTGAGTCGCTAATGCATCTTGTGGGCAGTGGAAAAATCACCATTAATGAAGCAATGGAGCGAGCAAAGGAGGCGGACTCAAACCTTGAAACGGAAAAATATTATTTTGCTGCTCACCTCTCCACTTGGCCAGAATATCATGACTTAGGGGGGGCTTTTGATGAGCAAGCGGAGGATTTTCTCTCTGAGCCTGGTCAATGACGGATGCTAACCGAATACGGTTTCCCAGAGTTCCACGACGCAACGGCGATGGTTGTTCATTTGAGTAATCGGCAATAGCATCCATGGTGTCGCATTCGAATTGAAGGGGGTGACGCTAGCGCCTTGGCGTGGGTAATGTCCACTATCTCTTTTTGGCCGGATGGTGCCAATCGTGACTGGCCGCTTTCGGCCAAAGGGTGTATTTCGTGAAGACTAGGTATGGACTCTATGCGGCTGGAGGCCTCCCGTAGACATCGGTTAAACAGTTACCATCGCTGTGCTGAAATAGGTAGTGCTTGCCCAATATTTTCTGATTTTCAAAAATTTCAGCATTGCTTCAACTTAATTCAACTGTAAACGGTAAAATCTGCTGCTTCGGGCTTGTGGGCGGTAATACACCATATGCCGTGATCATAACTATTTGCAAAATGCTCTGCGAATGCTAATTGCATTTCTGGAACATTACGGATGCGCACGCCGCCGTGAATGCTGTGCCCTCCATTAACGTTCATCTGCCCCCATGTGAAAACGCCGGAGCAAAGCTCGTAGGCAAATGGCATCTGCCAAATTAATGGTTGATATCCAGTGTGGACAATATTGCTGCACCAGTCGTAAACGTTTTTTATGAGCGTGAAATCGTAATCAACAAATTCAAATAGGTCAGGCCTAGCGATCATAAATGAATAGTGAAATCCATGTTTTAAGCGGGGGCGATTACCATTCCCATCACGAATGGTTACTGATATAGCCCGATCAAATTTCAGCTCCAATGCTTGCCGCAGTACGAATGCAGATGCGGTTTGAGCCTCTTTGTGAAATGATGCGATTATATTTTCCCCATGTGTGCCAGAGCAAACCAAAGCTTGTGAAAAATTATATAGGTGATACGTCTCTGTACGTATGGATTTGCCACCCGAGAAAAAAACGTATTCTTTGTTTTTTTCTTGCTCTAAAAATTCTACAAAATGCTTAAAATCAAATAAGTAATCATTCAGGACTTTTTTATAAAGTCGCATTAGATTTATTGAATCATCAGGTTCTTCCTCAAGTCGAAATCTAATCTCATCAAAAACCTTTTTCAGCTGAGAGACTCCAACTTTCAAATTGACTTTACAATAGCAACGAAAATCACTGATTGTGAAAAACTCTTTGGTGGAAAATACTTTTTCACTTAGAAATAATTTCGACCATTGCTTTCGAGAGTGCTTATCGGAGAGTTGTTGCATGTGCTGTACAAAGTTTTCAATCGCGCTCAATGCGTCGGAGACAGAATCTACTTTATTGAGTTCTAGGTCCTGAAGCGTTTTCAAAAAAACTTTAACTGGCATGAATTTGCATTCCTAACCCAAAAAAACACTCAAAATGATCGTTCGCACAGCGCCTGAATTGTCCCACATTTCGTAGTCCATACTGTCGGCTCTTGGCCGATAGCTGCCTGTCTTGAGTGGCAGTCGGCCACACGCGGCCGCTAATGAGCGGCCAGTGGCTCTCGTTAATCCGTTATATCGATGGGATGAATCATGGTTGCCGACTGGAATCACTTGTTCGTGAGCACCCCGTCAATTCACCCTTCCGATCCGTACCTTGGAGACCATCAAAACTTCGGTGGAGCGTTATCTCAGACACAGGCCGAACGAGGGTACATTGCCACAACTGCACTTAGGATTATCTGCACTCAGTGGAATGAGTTTATTACCGTGTGTGTTACACCTAGGCGCGCAATTGCATAGGGCCCGGTCGTTTGTATCGTGAAGTTCCCAGCCTTGATTTGTCGCCTCAGTTTCTGCCAAGTGTGAAGGAACGTTTTCATAGCAGCCAGGGTAGGTGGAGCGAACCATTCGGCTATATCGCGGTGCCGCAGGCGTGGAATGCCTGGTTATTGCACCTCCATGGTGAGGGGCAGCCATGCCAGTTAGCCCCTTAAGATAGTGAGCGGGGATGGAGGGGAAATCTGAGTCTCCGGTCAGTAATACTTTTTCAGGGCGGCTCTCAAGCTTTGCCGCTAGCGCCAACGACTCATTGTTCCTGAGATACGCAGAGTTCGTTTTCCAGTTTTTTGGAGGGCCGCATCGGATAATTGTGTAGTTGGTGAGAGATAACTTCGAACGTTTTGCAGGCCAAAATGTTAGAGCGCACGTCCCATCTGGAAGGAAAGTACGACTCAGCGTCAAGAGGAAATGAATGTGGCTCGGACCAAGCTTGTGGCGATGAAATCGTGGCCGGCGCATTAGCCATGGCCGTTTTAGGGCGTCTTCCTTGTATTTGGGGGCAGAATGCCAATGGCCGTTCTGATGATCAAACCGGGCCCTACCGGAAAGGTGCGCAAACCCCCAGTGATCCCAGTCAAGATGAGACAAAACTACCGGCTGGGGGCCGTTTCTTTGCAAGGATTCATCAAGAGGCGAAAACGGACCTGGCAACCGCAACGACTTTTTGTTGAATGACAGCGGCCAACCAAAATCGAAGAACATTAAGGGGTGTTCATATTGGTCTACCAGAGCGCAAAAGCTCGCCTGGCCCACGTCATAAACCGCAACGCCTACAGCGTCGTGCGCGCAGTCGAAAGGGATCAGAGTCGGAACTGTGGCATCCGCCACCGTGGGAAATTCCGCTATCGCTGCAAGCGCGCTTAGATTTCTCTTTGCAACAGAAGTCGATCGCACCCGCACCCAAAATATAGCTTCCGCTTGTTCTTCATCGCCTTCGAACGTGATCGATGAGGCTTGGAAACTCTCCTCGTCGCCATGCGGGTCAGTGCTAATCGACAATTCGATCCAACCTGAATTTTCCACAAGGTCGTTCGCTCGCTTCACCTCAAGCTTTGCAGTCAGCATGAACACCGGGAAGTACCTATCCAGATCTTCGAAAGCTCTATCAACGTTGAGCGTTCTGAGGGCAACAGCCGAAGACTTTGGGATAGCGTCGATCACAACGGTGGCGAAATCGGTCTGGGTATCACCATCGTTGACGACTGTTTCGAACGAGGCGTAGTAATCAACCCAGCGTGGTTCGAGAGGGGCTTTGCTTTCCATGCTGCTTTCTAATCCATGAGTAATAAGTGGTGCGGCTTGGTGGCTTCTGGGCGCAAGGGAGCAATGATAACGTGCAGTGAGGGCAATGTGCTATTGCGGTGCGCAGCCTTAATTTCTCCTTTCCTCGGCTTATGTCCGAGAGTTCAGCATGACTCGTGATGACGCAGGCAGGAATAACTGAGTCGCGCGCAATCCCGCCCGCCAAGATCAGCCATTGCAGGGCAGAGGCAGTATGGGGCACTTTTTTGTGACGTTTATGAGAGCGTCATCAGGGGATAATTACGCCGGCTATGCCACAGAGGATTGTTAGCCAATAGTTTTGATGAAAGTCAGCACCCGCTCTTTATCTGCCTGGTCGAACTGATGGTACTGAGTCAACAGCTCAGCTTCATCATCTGTTGCGGCATAGAAGAAGGTCGCGGGCAACCCCAACTCCGCAGCTATACGCTGGATCAACTCAAAACCCGGGACACGCCTTCCGACCTCATATCGATTCATGCGTGTCCGAGCAGATGCAGGCTCCAGCCCAATCCGAATTCCCAGTTCCTCCTGAGAAAGGCGGGCGCGCAGCCGCGCCTGCTTGAGTCTTGTAGATAGCGTGCTCTGCACCATGACGTCTTCTAGTAAAACAGTGGGGTCATGGTGCAATTTGAGATTTGTTCAAATGCTACCGATTTGGTAACTTTGCGCGCAGATGGCAAATCAGTGGCGCTGAGGTTCCGGAGCGCCGCCAATCAAAAAATCTCATAGGGACATATTTCATGATGGTTTGGCACAAATCGTCGCCATTGCGCTTCTTCCTTGCGTGCGCATTCCCCGTCAGCTTGATGGCCGGTTGTGGCGATGGAGCAGGGGAGATCCAAAAGCAGCCCGCTGCGGTCTCAGCAGCCAAAAAGTCAGATGCTGATACGGAGTCCGTAGATGCGGCTGTAATGCAGCAAATCGCAGAAGAGAATGCCCCGCGTGTCGTGAGTTTTCCTGATCCTGGAAAAGCTGAAGCGAACGCTTATCTCGACGCCCGGATGCCGATGACCGCGTTTAACCTTTACAACGCGAAACGGGATTGGATTGAAGCGCCAGATGATATTGCCGACTCGATTGCTGACGCTTCCAACGTACGAAAGGCAAACCCGGAGCTTTATCGCTTAGCTTCTGGGAGGCTGTCGGAGAAGGACAGCTTCAAGCGGAAGGATCTAACCAAGGCAATAGGCGCTCTGGTAGCGGAGGAGGCTGAAAACGCCAAGGCCAATAATTTAGTGAAATTGAGTTCGGACGAATGGCTACCGATTTCGCTCAGCGGTTACGACGATCAAGCCAAGGGCTTCCATATCGACAACTGCCTTTTCTCAGACAAACTGGAGTACACGGACGAAGAACAGCGAAGCCAAAGCAGAATGGCTGAGAATCCACTTCGGTGCTATCTCAATCCCGGCCCCATCCCCTATTACATCGGCTTCCAGGGTGGTTCCAACGTATGCGTCCGGGCATCACGCCTTGCGTGATTAAACCGGCTGCCACTTATGCGGAAGCAACTGCTCGATTTCACTCGCCCGCTGCGTCGGCAGGCGCATGAGAACATCCTTTAGATAGGCGTACGGGTCATGACCATTCAGCCGCGCAGACTGGATCAAGCTCATGATTGCCGCCGCCCGTTTTCCGCTGCGTAGCGACCCGGCGAAGAGCCAGTTCTTGCGCCCAAGAGCCCATGGTCGGATCTGGTTCTCCGCCCAATTATTATCAATGGGTACGGCCCCGTCATCGAGGTAGCGCGACAGCGCTGCCCAGCGTTTCAGGCTGTAATCGAGCGCTCTGCTGATAGCCGAACCTTCGGGCACAAGATCACGCTGGGCGATCATCCAGGCATGCAGCATACCCATCACCGGTACGGCTTTTTCTTGCCGTATTCGGCACCGTAAATCCGGCTCCAGATCGCGCACTTCGCTCTCGATTTCGTACAGCAACTGGATGTAACGCAGGGCCTGCTCGGCGAGCTGGCTCTTGTTAGTAGCGTGCAATTCGAAGAACTTGCGCCGGGCATGGGCCATGCAGCCGATCTCGGTCACGCCGAGTTCGAAGCTGGCCTTGTAACCGCCAAAATCGTCGCAGACCAGCTTACCTTTCCAGCCTTGCAGGAAGTTGCGAGCATGTTCACCGGCGCGGCTGGGACTGAAGTCGTAGACGACAGCGGCTGTTTCGCAAAATTGGCTGGTGGCGTAAGCCCAAACATAAGAGCGGTGGGTTTTCTTCGAACCCGGAGCGAGCATCTGCACCGGTGTTTCATCGGCGTGGACGACCTGCTGCCCGAGCACTACGTTGCGCAGTGCATCGACCAGGGGCTGCAACTGCACGCCAGTAACCCCCACCCATTGAGCCAAAGTCGAGCGTGGAATCGCCAAGCCGGCACGACCAAAAATCGATTCCTGACGGTAAAGCGGAAGATGATCAGCGAACTTCGCGATCATGACGTGGGCAAGTAACCCAGCAGTCGGGATGCCCTTGTCGATGACCTGCGCCGGTACGGGGGCCTGGATCAGCGTTTCGCAGTCATCGCAAACCCACTTGCCACGAACGTGGCGTTCGACGGTAAACACGCCGGGCGTGTAGTCCAGCTTTTCGCTGACATCTTCACCGATGCGCTTGAGTGCGCAGCCGCATAGGCAGTGGGTGTTGTCCGGTTCGTGATGGATCAACATGCGTGGGAATTCTGCCGGCAATGCGGTGCGCTTGGGCTTTTGCTTTGTTTCGGTCGCCGCTGGCGCTATTTGCAAGGCTTGAAGCTCAGCCTCAATCGCCGCGATATCGGTATCGATCAGGTCATCAAGCAGGCTGGCCTGCTGCGGATTCATCTGCTCGCTGCGCTTGGCAAACTTCAAACGCTTGAGTTGGGCGATCTCGTGGGTCAGCTTCTCGATCACCGTTTGATCGCGGTTGATCTTCTTACCCATTGTTTCGACGGTCTTGCCCATGGTCTCGACTTGCGACAGCAACTGCGCAGCGAATGCACGCAGTTGGTCGGGATTCATTTGATCGAGATTGGGCGAGGAAGTCATGCCCTGGATTTTACCAAAGCAGACCGCTTGCGACAGCAAGCCAAGACGCAAATTAGAGTTTTTAAAGCAGTGTGATTGCCCCGCCAGCTCCAACGCGTTGCCAAGGTAGACCGAGCACCAAGGCCTGAAGTTGCTCGGTATCCAGCTGCATTTCGCTGCCTTGTCGAATGCCTGGCCAGTGGAACTTGCCTTGGTTCAGGCGACGTGCAGCCAGCCAAACGCCAATCCCATCGTGTACCAGCACTTTCATGCGATTGGCACGGCGATTGGCAAACAGATAAGCGCAGTGCGGCTTCGCCGCACCGAACACCGCGATCACCCTGGCCAGCGCAGTTTCAGTGCCGGCGCGCATGTCCATAGGCTCGGTGGCGAGCCAGATAGCATCGATGCGGATCATGGCGTGAGCCCACGGACAAAGCGGGCGCAACTTTCAGGATCGGAAGTCGGCCATTTCACTGTGAGCGTTTGCTCGCCAAGCGACAGCTCAATAATGGCCATCGCTTCTGTCTGCCGTTTGGGCGTGGGTCTCAATGGAACGAAAGCCGGCAACGCCGCTGGCAATTGATCCCGGTAAAGCGGCAGCCACTTGCGGATCACGTTGGCGTTGATGCCGTGACTGATGGCAACGCTGGATAGAGTCGCGCCCGGTTGCAGGCATTCCTGAACAACCTGGGCCTTGAAGGGTTTTGGATAAGAGCTTCGTTGGCGCATGGAAATCCTGACGTTAAGGGTGATCGCGTCCGCTTAAAAATACGCGGACACCATCGCCCTTAATGCTGGAGTTCGGAAGGTGACTTGGCCGGACGCTTACGTTCCAACGTAGTGTTAGACGTGGCCGATGAAACTCTCGCCCGAAAAATCGAAGCGTCGCGAGACACCATAAGAATCGATATCTATGGCTACGTTCGCTCGGTAGAGCGGGAGCGCTATGCCGGTGAGTTCGGACCCCAACGATACGTCTTGGTTGGCCCCCACCGTATAGATCTGAGAGACGGCACTTGGATTTGCCCCTACAAAACCGGACACCAACTCCCCGTTAAATTGATGCAGCTGCCAAGCGCCTGAACTCCCTCGGCGAGCGATAGTTCAAGGCACTGTGCGGATGCTGCTCGTTGTAATGCTCAAAGGCAATTGCCAGGTTACGCAGCGCCGTTTCCCGATCCGGTTTGGGCATGTGCGCCACGTAGTCACGCTTGATCGTCTTCACGAAGCTCTCCGCCATCCCGTTGCTCTGCGGGCTGCGAACTGGCGTGGTCACCGGTTGCAAGCCGATCTGCCGAGCAAAAAGGCGCGTCTGTTCGGCCGTGTATGCCGAGCCGTTATCGCTTAGCCACTGCACCGGCGTTGTCGGCAGCTGATCACCAAAACGCTTCTCCACGCTTTCCAGCATCAAATCGCGGATGTCATCGCCGCTGTACCCGGTCGGGCTCGCGACCCAGCCGATGGCCTCGCGATCACAGCAATCCAGGGCGAAGGTCACGCTCAGTTTTGCGCCGTCCTCGCAGCGGAACTCAAAGCCGTCCGAGCACCAACGCGTATTGCTGGTCTTCACGGCAATACGGCCTTCGTGCCGACGCGGCACACCGGGCTGTTTGATCCGCCGCTCAAGCAACAAGTTGTGATCACGCATGACCCGGTAAACCCGCTTCACGTTGATCGCTGGCAGCGACTGGGTTTCACGTTCGCGGCGCAGTAATCCCCAGACACGACGGTAGCCGTAGCTGGGCAACTCGCTGACTTGCTGTTGGATTTCCATCACCAACTCAGCATCGTCCACAGGTCTGCTTCGCCGTACTTTGGGCGATACCGATTGTTTGATTCGAACCGTTAATTGCGAGCGCGCCACACCGAGACATTCGCTGACCAGCTTCACTGGTCGTCCCCCGGCAACAAGGGTGAGTGCGCAATCCATTTTCGCGACCGGGCAATCTCCACGGCCTCTTTGAGGATTTCTGCTTCCATCGTTTTCTTGCCCAGCATCCGTTGCAGTTCACGGATCTGCTTGAGCGCATCACTCAGCTCGGAGGCCGGCACCACGGCCTCGCCAGCACTGACCGCCGACAGGCTGCCGTCCTGGTAAAGCTTGCGCCACAGGAACAACTGGTTGGCATTAATGCCGTTGCGCCGGGCCACCACCGAAACGCTTTGTCCGGGCTCAAGGCTCTCTCGAACCATGGCCAGTTTTTGCTCTGGGCTCCAGCGGCGCCGCCGCTCCTGGCCCAAAAGCTCACCACTCTTATCGTTGCTATTAGTCATAAACATAACCGTTTGCCTATCCCTTATCGTAAGGGGGAAACGGTGTCCTGTCTTTCATGGGGCTCGTTCAGCACTACCGGTGAAGTCATCTACACGAAAAGCATTTAATTTCGAATTAATGTCTTCCATGAAGGCGGTATGGCTTATGGCACTTGTGATTTTGGATGGCGTTATTCAGGAGATTGGCGTTGGTTCATACGTCAATCATCAATGGGTGCTTTCGTTTGTAAAGGTGGACGGGACACGCGTCAAAGATGTTGTGTGTGACGACTTTATGAGGTCATTTCTCAAAGTCGGCAAAAAGGTGAAATTAGCTCTAGTGCGTCGTTGGTCAGGAGCCAACATTCTATATTCAGCTCAATTGGATGACGGTGAGGTTGTCACCAGAGGTAAGGCACTTCCGATGGTCCAGGCCATGATGATCGGATTTGGTATTTCACTTCTTTTGAGCCCTATATTCATGGGCATTATACGGGCAACAGATTCGATTTTATTATCCTTGCTGATACTGGTAGGTACGGGGATGACGATTTCCTATCTCGCCATGAAGGACCATTTCAAGGCTCGAAAAGTCTTTCATAAACCGATGCCCTGAGAAAGGCGAGAGCATCCTAGGCGTCTAATCAAGTCACTCAAGTCCTTTGCTCGTTAGAAAGAGTTTCTTGCAAAGCTCTGAGCGAAGAGGGGCGTAATTCCACGCCTGACCTGCTGTGCTTCAATCAGGCAAGCGTCCAATGGAGCGATAGCTGTTGCCGGGCAAGCGGCAACAGCTCAGTTCCGTAGCTGTTGAGTTCCAGATGTACCTAGCCCCCTATGGACGACCTACGCCAGCGTCGCTCCAGAGAAGGTCGGTGCACGTTGAAGCTGCCATTCAATTTGTCGACGTGCTGTGGAAATAATGTCGGTAAACAATAGGCAGCTGACACCGGGTTCAAGTTCTCGGGAGGGGAAGCCATCAATCCGTCCTCCTATTACTAGAATTTTTATTGGCTTACCGGTATATCCGGAAAGCTCATTCCGATACCTAGTTGCTTGCTGGTAGTCCATATAGCTCAGAGAGTGGGAAGGACGCTTAAACTCGATCAGCAAGAACTCCCCAAGCAGGCTTTCATTCAGCAATAAGTCCGGACGAGTCGTGCCTTGTGCCCCAGAATACTTCTGATCCAGTAGCTCTTCGATCTGCCGTTTCAACGTGATATTGGAGCTGAAGATTGTGAACGCAGCGCCCAAAATCCAAAGGTTCACTTCTATAGCTTTGTGTACCGTCGACTCAAGGCAGGCTTCATTTCGGACTAGGCGTTCCAAGTCTTCCAAGAACTGCAATCTGGCCTTGGCTTGATCGACTAGAACAGCCATGTCTGCAAGACCAAAACTCTCCAGTGCATCAGCAAGGTTCACGATATCACCGCGATTTGCTTCAGCGAGATGTTCGACGATAGAGCGGTATTCGGTACGCTCTACGGCCTCAAGAACGACAAATGCCAGAGCCTGTACCTTGTGGGCAGGTTCGTCGTAATACTTCTTCAAAACTTTTTTGATTGCTCGATCCGCGAACTCGCGCTTGTGCTGCGGCAGCTTTTCCAATCGGCCGGAGACTGCTTTTTGCAAGCGAGCGTGCGCCATCCGCATTTCCATGCCGTGCGTGGCGCGGAAAGCCTCAACCAAATTCTGTTGTACGAAGGCGACGATCTGTAAGTAGGCCTCACTGTTTTCGATTACCGAATCCCAACCTGCTGTCACATAATCGATCAGCCCGTCAGCCTCGACCTCGCCATACAGCTTCTTTAACAGGCGAGAAGGAATCTCATCGTTATTCTCCAGGCCAAAAGAACCAGGCTTGCCGACCGCTTTTCCTTCCACCATCAGATTAATGCCGGGGCGTCTCAGGCCACTTTTCTTTTTGCTGATCGCAAAACGAAGAATCACATCTCCTGCATGGGGGAATGTGCCCCGCACCTCAGTAAATTCGCCCTCAAGGTCATCAATGCCCAGAGGTTTGCCATTGATGATGATCTTGAAGTCCTTTTGCCGACCGTACTCCATGATCAGCTCTTGGCGCAGGCGGTCAGCACTTGGGTAACGAAGTCCCTGGCGAAGATGCGTCAGTGTCACGCAGGTTCCATGATCTTCGGAACTGCACTCGCTCACCTCCAACGGCAGCGTCAAGTGCTCAATATCAGACGCCGACTCAAGATCCTGAATGCCGAGCGTGAACGAAATCTGCTGGCCACGAGCCTTTGTTGTGAGGCACATCACCGAAGCGGACATGAGCCCGGCGAATTTTCCAATCCCTTTCTTACCTTTGATCGGGCGCCGCTTTTTTGATGTGCGTCCATCATTCCGCATCCTTCGGTCAGACGCGATTTTCAAATAGTGAGATTCAAGCTCCTGACGCGTCATCCCGTTGCCATTGTCGTTCACAACAATAGGGCCATCAGTCAGGGGCTCAGGCAGTTCTATTACCACCTCTTCAGCATCTGCATCCCATGCGTTATCAACCAGCTCTTTAAGAGCTTTTTCTGTCGTTGAGTAGTCTTGGCTGAGCAACGTTGCCAGTCGGGAGTCAACCTGAAAATTTGCTTGCTGCATCGCGTATTCCATCACGGAAGGTCGTTGGCCCTTAGGCACATCCAGGACATGCGCGAAAGGCCGTTTCAGCTCATTCTACACGGATGGCCTAATGATGGCTCGATCCGTAAGGGAAGTGCGGGCGGTATCGAAATTAATCCTTCAACGTTCCACCTTAGACGTTGAACCGCGCCGCTGAATCGAGTCCGTCAATGTCGCCTTCTTCAATTTTTAGATCCAGCATCTGGATAATGAGGTCAGCCATGTCGTCTTTAAAATTACGTTCCCCGTCATGGTTAAGAATTCGACCTATCGCTCCAGCGATCACATCTGACAATTGGATCAGAGCACTATTTTTTGATGAGGCGGTCTGTAATGAGGTCAGTCGCAGCTTATCCTCATACCGTTTTTTGAAGGTTTCCCCTACACGCTCTCTTAAGTCAGAAATAACAAAGGAGTCCAGCGATTGCTCTTCATCCACAGTTACCTCCATCTCTCTGGGTAGATCTATCCTTCCGCTTTCCAGCTCATGAGCGGCACCACGCGCAAGCATCAGCTCATGCAGCTTGAGAATTGTTTCTTCAATCGGACGATTGGTTTTCGCCCGCTCGACTGCTATGTATTTAAATCCTAGATATTCACGATTTTCTACAATTACTCCAAGGTATGATTTCAAGGTTTCGTAATCGCTTTTACCAAATTTTGTGAAATGAACTTCTCTATTTTTCCAGACAGATTTGGTTTTCCATTCGCTTATGGCTTTGCTGGTGGCGAATACCGCTCTGCCATTGAGAACCCAAACGGATGCTACAATTACGAACTTGTGCGTTTTCCCTGTTTCATCTGAAAATATATGCACCTTCTTGACGGGTGGGGAGTCATCAATGACTGCACCTTCCATTTTCTCTTCATTTCTTCTGCGGCTTTTTTTGATTTCAGTATCTGCTAAAAATAGCTCGTACTCGTTTTGTATTTTAGCGCGGGCACGGACGATGTAATGAAGCCGTTCCAGCTTGAATAGATCTTTTGGTTGAATCCCGCTTTCTTTGTATAAGTCTGGTTGGAATATTTCCCAGTATTTCAATGAAAGCGAAATGTCGCTATTTCGAGTGTGAGGATAAAGGTTTAGTACGTATGCAACTCTAGGCTTCAAGGAAGAAAAGTCAGCGGCAGCTACCGAAGATAGAAGCTCTTTTTTCTCCTTCTCAATTTTTTCGTCCTTGGTTAAAACCTTCTTCTCCGGTTTTTTCTCGACGTCATCAGGTGGCAGCGGAACAGCATCTTCAATGGGGTAAACCGTGCTCATTACACATTCCTTGTTTTCAAGCTGTACGGGGTTTCGTTGAGCGCTTATAGGCGCAATATTTCTTGATGATAGCCTATGGCTTGCATTACGTTAGGTGGGCTTTTCAGGTAGCCCGTAGCTGACGGCTGCCGGCAGGATGGTTCGATATAGAGCGTTTCATTGTAGGGATAGGCATGAAGATTTGGGCGTGTGCGAAGGGTGCTGACGGCTTCATCAACCGGGAGGATGGTCGGTACAAGCCGTTCTTCATTTGGCAAGTCCTCAAGATGCGCCGTATGAACCCTGCCGAATTCAGCGCGCTTACCTTCTTCAGTACCCATCTCCGCATAGATAAGCGCCGTGAGATGGTCGCCGTTAAGAATGGGTATTTTCGCTACAAGAGCGTCGATGCTCAGGCTACTCGATCTGGTGATAGCGACGGAGAATCCCTTCCACACGCCTATCTGATAGCTATCCTCTCACAGCTTCAAACGATCAATTTCAAGATTGGTGATGAGATCGTCCCATTCACGTTCACACGCCTTGTAGCAGAGGAAACCCGGCTGCGATTCGGGAACGGAAATGTCTACGTTCCTGACCTGTATGGAGAGTTCACCTCTGACAACCCCTTCCACAAGAAGTGGGGCGGGAAGCTGGCGATTGAGGTCTGCTACTCCAATCCGTGCAGCATGCAAAAGATCGTCGATTTCCGTGACCACGGTATCCCCATTATCGAAATCAAGATTGCCAAAAGCATTAATATTGAGACCTATATTGATAAAAATGACATTGAGGGAAGTATCGAGCGGGGCTATCAGAAAATTAACGATATCGCTTCAAACCAGTTGTTTTGCAGAGTCCTCTCTAACCCAGTGAGTATTGAGTTTCATCAGGATTATGTGAGGCAAACTGAAAAAGACCGATTGGAGCTGGCAGAGAAAAACAGACAGGATATGCTGGCAATTGCCAGGAAGTACCGAGAGGCGGAATCTCTTGCTGCTGATGTTTCCAAGCAGCGAGACAGTATTGCTGAAGTGAAAGATTTGCTGGCAAAGGACATGGCGGCTTTGGTGGTTTTAAATGATGGTCTGACGCAAACCGTGGAACAACTGAACGTCGAGCTGGGGAAATACAAGACGGCATATACGAACAGGGTCAATGAGATCAAAAGCTTGAAGGGCGAATTGGAGAATGCCAAGGCGGGGTTTTGGACGAAGGTCTGGCGGGCTATCAGCTCTGAGAAGGCGTAATCGAAAGCACCCACAAGCGGCTTTTTTGATTTTACAGATTATGTTTTTACCTTTCGCTTGGGTTTGTTCTCTTGCTCGATAGCACTGATAGTGCTAATGCATACAGCGTATGATGCTCTCGTCGGCGAATTTGGAATGTCCGTAGTTAAGGAAATTGATAGTAAAAAGGCTAAGGCAGAGTGCCTTGTCAATAAGAAAGTTTTTGTTAGAAAGTACTTGGTTTTTATAAGGTGGTGCCGCAGTGAGAGTTAATGACATAACTGGATATATTGGTGAGGAATATGTCTCAAACACTTTGCATAGAGTTATCGGAAAAGATCGAATATTCAGGGTTACCAATCTAGGGGCGAAATATGAGCTTTTTGACTTTATGGTTAACATAATGGCTCCGGACGGGAGCCCGACAGGACATTTTTTTCTATTGCAAGTTAAAGCTCAGGCAATCGAGGATTTTAAAGAGTCATTGGATATTGAATTTACTAGGGAAGAGGTTCAGATGGTAAAGCTGAGAAAGGTTCCCTCATATCTTGTGGGAGTTCATGTAAAGGGGAATCGGCAAAGGGGATACTTTATTGCTTTAGATTGCAATCGAGAAGCTGGTGTGTATAGAGTGCCGAAAACGCACAAGCTAAAGAATGATAATAATTTGTTGGCGCTAAGTTTGGAGGTTTCGAATTACTTCGATAAACATGCTAATATATTTTCATCCGGGTTTATTTGATTGGGGAACGTTATGTACGAAGATTTGCAGGATGTTTATAGTCGGGATGTCATATCCTTTCCTCTGGTGATCAAGGGGCATGAGGTAAGGAAGGGGGTTGTGATCGGCGGATTCAATATCTCTTTGGATGTTCAAAAGGTCGTTAATAATAAAATACAACGTTTTTTCGTGATTGTAAAAAGTACGGATTCAGACCCAGGACTTAAGGCAGAGTATCTCGCTGAAGTTAATAGCTTGAGGAGTGGGCTAGGTGTAATTGTTCACCTCGCTGTCGTCAATGATGTGACTAAAAAAATGGCGCTCAGCAAGGGGCTTGTCGAAAAAATGGACTTCCCAGATGAGGGATATGTGGTCGAGTCTTTTATACTACCGCCGTTACCAAGCACACCTGGCCCAACCCCTTATTCATGAGCAAAAGTGGGAAGTCTGCATGCTAGGGCGCATAGCCTCATGCACTCGCGAAATTTCCAGTCTTCTCGCGGAATTAGATTTACTTTTTAAGAATCAATACACAATAAAAAAGTGTTGCTTTCATTATGTGATTGATGCCATGAACCTCCCTGAATAGTAGGAGTGACTTTCTCATAAAATCCATGAAGGAAATTTCGTAGTACTTGTCTCTGCTCATACCTTCTTTTCCAGGATAATAGGTTATTAGCTGTGTAGATTCCTTGTATTCATACTTGTAGTGGGCAATGCCGTTTCTTAGTTTGTTGTCAATAGCGTTCATGTCAATTCGATAGAAGCATTCATCTATAAAAGCCAATTTGTTTCCAAGATCTACGTTTGCAAAAGCGTTTAGGTTCTCAAGTTCAGGTCTTACCTTCTGAGCTTTTGTCAGTTTTAGAGACGGTTCAAAAAGATTACTGTCTCCACGCTTTATTAGGTTGTTCAGTCCTGCCAGAAAGGTAAGTTGTCGCGAGAAAACCTCTGCTAAGTCTTTATAGTAATTGCTACAAGCATCGAAATCCGCTGTGGATATGCGAGCTGGAATTTTTCCAAGTTTTTCGTTATTCGCGTAGTCGTAAAAGAGTGCTGAGCGAAACGGCAAATCCATTGCAACTAACCTTGGATACAGTGATAAGCAATCGTGGTGCAGGTTTTTGAGGAAGCCGTTGCCTAATATCTCGTCAATAAACGCAATTGTTTTTTCGTTGTGGTGTTGGTGCAGCCATGTCAACAGTTTAGGTGCTTTCGAGCTTATTTCAGAATTGTTTTCATGGATTGTGAATGACGAAGACATTACGGATGTGGCTGTATACAGAGCAGCCAGAACATCCTCTTTTTTACGCGACGTTAGACTGACTCCGGGTATCTTTGAACACGTCTTTTGGAAGTTATCTATGTCACCGCGCTTGTACTGAGTAATCACACTTTTCAAATCGTTCTGCAACGGGTAGAGCAAATTCAGCATGTTAAGACGCTGATTTAAGTGCTGATACGATTCGTGGCCGATTTCTTGCGTAACTCGGAGGAAAGTTGTCATGCCCATTACGTATTTCCCGAAGTACGCAGGGAAGTCCAAGTGTAAATCAACGAACGGGTTGGTTCCATCAAAAAAGCTTTCAGAATCTTCCACGTCTGTGGCCCCCAACAATTCTTCATCGGGCTGGCCAAAAACAAATGAAATGCGCTCTTCACATAGTGGGCAAGCGAATTGGAATGGCTGAATGTCCCTGTTAGACATGCCAATTCTGCAATCGATTTTTGTGCCGCACGTGTTGCATTGGAAACATTTGCAGATATTCATGACTGTCCTTATTCATTGGCACCAGCACTAGGCTTAAACACGAAAAAACAACGTACGATTTGATGGCGGGGACCTGGGCTACGCGTGAGATTACCTCATTCTGGCCGATTTCTGCCTAGTACACGCCGTTAGCCGAATGGCCGTTACACCCGACTGCACACTCAGGGGTTAGCGGTTGGGGCAGGTGTTTAAGTTGTGGGCAATAACATTTTTCACAGCAAAGCGGGGCTCGGGAGTCAGTGGCATTCCTGGGGCACTGCGTAATGGGTGTCTGGGGAGGTTGATGTCAAAGCTGGCCGAGGGGTTTTTCCGTGTGCCCTGTGCGTTTGAGCGTACTAGCTTGCCGCGCAGCTTAGTATTATTCGTTAGTATGTGTACTAAGCGTTTTATGCAGCGCCGTGGCCGTCAGTCGGGGGTGTTGCGGTTGTTAGTATGGTTAGTGATCTGGAGAGAACTTCCGGGCGAATGCCTTCGACCAGATAACGAATATTGCCGAGGATCGGGTAATTACGGCGTACCGCGTGAGGTATTTGCAGCAGATCGAACAGGCCTACGAGGCTGAGAATGGCGGTGACGGCGGTGATCGGCCAGAGCCAGTCATGTGCCAGAAAGGGCAGGCTGGCGAGGGTAAACATCACGCAGACTGCAAAGAAGGCGTAGCGGCTGAGGAGTGACAGGCTCATACGGTTTCCTTGGGTTCGGACTCGGTGGGACAGTCAGGCACTTTGCGCCTGGAGAAATATCGAAAACAGCTCGGACTGGGACTTGATCCCGAGTTTGCTGTACATGTGTTTCTTATGGACTTTCACGGTTTCGACAGAGATTTCCAGTTTGCGGGCGATTTCTTTACTGGAGCAACCGCTGAGCATCAAGCGCCCGACATCCAGTTCCCGCGCGGTCAATTGCGCGCCTTTGAGTTGTTGCACCGACGCTACCAGCTGCACGCGCCAGTCGGTTTGCGGCGGTGCTGGTGCGAGGGCCAGGACTTCGTTTATTTCGTAGGGCAGGCGCTGGCGCAACAGGCCGAGCACCCAGGGCTGGATCAGCGACAGCAAAGCAATCTGCTGGCCGCTGAAGCGCTGCTTGCTGCCCAGTGACAGGCACAAGGTGCGGTCGCCTTCGAGCTGGCAATTGAACTGGATTTCATCGGCCACCACATTCAGACGAAAGTAGCGCTGGTAATACTCGGTCAGCTCGAAATGCTCCGGCGCCACTTCCGACAGGCGATAGAGCCCGGTGCGCGATTGCTCGCGACAGGCGATGTAGAACGGATCGAGCAGATACAAACCGCGCAGATAGTCCTGGAACAATTGATCGGGACTGCCGTCCGCGCCCGGGCATTCGGCGAACACTTGCGGGTGCTGATCGGCGCTAAAAAGCAGCGCCACCCAGCTGTCGAAAGTCACGTACTGATCCAGCAACCGCACAAGCTGCGTCCAGAAATTTGGCTTGTCGAGGGCGTCGATCAGTTGCCCGACCGAGCGGTGCCACGCGATGTCGTCTAACGAGAGTGTCATGCCTCTACCCCTATCGGGTTACCCCAGCGGCGTGATTCCCCGGCCGCTGGCTTGCTGCGCATACTGGCGCACAGACACCGGCCGGGGCAATCTTTCTGCCAGGCGATAAGAACAAGGAATACCCATGAAAGTCGAACTCGCTCAGTTGGCAGGCCGTGACAACGACACGGCATACAACCTCGAACGCGCGCTGAAGGCGATTGCTGCCTGTGCTGCCAATACGCAGCTGATTGTGTTTCCCGAAACCCACTTGATGGGCTTTCCGTCCCTTGAAGCATTGGCCGAAACTGCCGAACCGCTGGACGGTCCGACCGTCAGCGCGGTGCTGGCTGCGGCCCGTGAACGCACATCGCCGTGGTGATCGGCATGGCCGAGACCGACAACGGCCGCTTCTACAACACCACGTTGCTGATTACTCCCGAAGGTATCGCGCTGAAATATCGCAAGACGCACCTGTGGGCGTCGGATCGCGGTGTGTTCGAGGCTGGCGACCGCTACGCAACGTGTGAGTGGAACGGTGTTCGGGTCGGCCTGTTGATTTGCTACGACATCGAATTCCCGGAAACCGCCCGTGCCTTGGCGCAATTGGGTGCCGAGCTGCTGATCGTCACTAACGGCAACATGGACCCGTACGGCCCGACTCACCGCACCGCGATCATGGCCCGCGCCCAGGAAAACCAGGCGTTTGCGCTGATGGTCAACCGGGTAGAAGAGGGCGATGGCGAGCTGGTGTTTGCGGGCGGCAGTGCGTTGGTTGATCCGCTTGGGACTTTATTGTTCGAGGCCGGGCGAGAGGAGGGGCAGTATGCGGTTGAACTGGACCTGAATCAGCTGACGGCGGCGCGGCAGGATTATCGGTATCTGAATGATCAGCGGCTGCGGTTGCCGGGGGAGATTGTTGAGCATGCTTCTGGATTGCGGGAGTTGCTGATTCCTGCACGTTAACCGTAACCCCGATCGTTCCCACTCTGTGGGAACGATCATGCGCCAAGCTCGGCTCTGCCATAAATCTAATAAATTCGGAGTAGTCGCTCATGGCTCGTTTACAACGCACCCTGTCATTGGGTTCGGTGGTGCTGTTCGGCATCGCCTACATGACGCCGACCATTGTGCTCGGCACCTTTGGCATCCTCGCTCAATCCACCGCCGGCAGGGTGCCGTCCGCTTACCTGGCGGCGCTGGTTGGCGATTGGCGTGGTGTGTACCTGGCGGTGCTGAACGGCGGCTTCCGTCGCCAGCCACCGGAGATGGATTTCCAGGAGGCTACATAGGCGGGAACGGTTTGGATTGGTGAATCGGCAACTGGACCCGAAACGTGGTCCCCACGCCAACCTCACTGCGCACCGTAATATCCCCCCGGTGTTTTTTCACAATGCCATAGGACAGGGACAATCCGAGCCCTGTCCCCTGGCCCACCGGTTTGGTGGTGAAGAACGGGTCGAAGATTTTCTGCAGGCAGTCCGGCGCAATGCCGGAGCCGGTGTCTGCGACCTCGATCCACACCGTTTCAGCTTCAAGCCCGGTGCGCAGGGTGAGGGTGCCGCGTTCCGGGCCGATAGCCTGAGAGGCATTGACGATCAGGTTCATGATCACCTGATTGATTTGCGAAGGCAGGCATTCGATGTCGGGCAGCGCCTGGTACTCCTTCACGACATCGGCCTTGTACTTGAGTTCGTTGGCGACAATGTTCAAGGTCGATTCGATGCCCTGTTGCAGATTGGCCCACTGCCATTCCTGATTGGAGTCCACCCGAGAGAAGTCCTTCAGGTCCTTGACGATCTGCCCGACCCGGTTGATGCCGTCCTTGGATTCCTTGATCAGCAGCGGAATGTCGTCACGCAGGAACTCCAGTTCGACCCGTTCGCGCAGTTGGTTCAAACGCTCGATAAGTTCACTGGAGCCGATCGCCTCTTCCGCATCCCGATAGGCGTCGAGCATTTCCTGCAATTGTTTGAAGTAGCCATCCAGGGTGCCAAGGTTGGAGGAAATGAAGCCGATGGGGTTGTTGATTTCATGGGCGACGCCGGCCGCGAGTTGCCCCAATGAGGCGAGTTTTTCCGATTGCACCAGTTGGCTTTCAAGCTGTTTGCGCTCGTCGATTTCCCGCTGTAATTCAACGCTGGCCTCTGTGAACTGCCGGGTTCGGCGTTCGACCATTTGCCCTAAATGGTCCATTTGCACGCTGGCGCGTTCGGTCATGTCCCATTTGGTCAGCAGGGTGTTGGCCATCTGCTGGACTTCAATATTGTCGAACGGCTTTTTCAGGATCAGCAGCCGGTCATGCGCCTGCAAACGGTTCAGCAATTCATCCCAGGAATAGTCGGAATAGGCGGTGCACACCACCACCTGCAGGCGCGGATCTGCTTGCCACAAATGTTCGATGGTTTGCGCGCCGTCCCAGCCCTCAGGCATGCGCATGTCCACAAAGGCCACGGCGTAGGGGCGGTTTTCCTGCAAGGCCCACTTGAGTTTGCCCAGCCCCTCCTGCCCGCCGTAGGCCGAATCCAGTTCGAACAGGGCGCTGGCGGACTTCACTTCGCTGCCGAACAGCGTGGCCTCCATCTCGTCCAGTTCGACGGTCTGCTCCGGCGTGGGCGTGAGAATTTTGCGGAAGTCCACGTGAATGGACGGCGTGTCGTCGATCAGCAGAATGCGTCGGTTCGAACGCTCGCTCATGCTTCCACCAGTACGGCTTTCAGCGGGATCTGCAACGTGAACAGCGCGCCCTTGCCCGGTCCGTCGCTATGGGCGGTGAGGTGGCCGTTCATTTCGATGGCGGCCAGTGCACAGCTGTGCAGGCCGAAGCCGTGACCTTCCTTGCGGGTAGTAAACCCGTGAGCAAAGATCCGCGTCATGTTTTCTTCGGCGATGCCTTCGCCGTCATCCTTGACGCTGACTTGCAGGGTTGTGTCATCGACGATTTTGACCCCCAGGGTCATTTGTCGCGAGCGGTTGCTGAGGTCGGACATGGCGTATTTGGCGTTGCTGATCAGGTTGATCAGGATCAGCAGCAACCGGTGTTTGTCGCCCATGACCTGCGGTACATCGCCGTACTCCTTGACCACCATGACGTGGTGTCGGGTCAGCGCGCCGGAGTTCATGCGCAGGGCGTCCTCCAGCAATTCGCTGATGTGCAGCGGTTCCATCAGGCTGTTGGCGCCCGCGTAGGACTGCTGGGTGGCGACGATGTCTTTGATGTGGTCCACGCTTTTGGTCAACTGGGCCAATTCGTCGGCCATGCCTTGTTGTTCAAGGGCAATGGCCTCTACCAGTTGATTCAGGTAGCCGGGCAGCAACTTGCCTTTCGCGTCCTCGGTCAGAAAGTCGCCGAGGTCGCCTTGATGTTCGTTGATCAGCTGCATGGCCTTGCCCAGGCCCTGCGCCTTGCTGCCGCGCAGTTTGCGGGTCACCAGGTCGGCCGAAATGTTCACGCTGTTGAGCACGTTGCCGACGTTGTGCAACACATTGGTGGCGATCTCGGCCATGCCGGCCTGGCGCGCGGTATCGAGCAGTTCACTCTGGGTATCCCTGAGCTCGCGGGTGCGCTCTTCAACTCGCAGTTCCAGGTCTTCATTGGCGGTTTGCAGGGCTTTGTTGACGCGATTGATCACGGTGAAACTGCGCATCAGGTGAATCGCCAGGTACACCAGCAGCAACACCAGCAGCACCGAAAACAACAGCATGTAGAAGTGATAGCGCTGGTCGACCGCATCGGTCCGCTGCTGATCGGTGTTGAGCAGGTTGGTAATATCGTCCAGGCGTTCGGCCACGGGAACGGCTTCGATGTTTTCCAACAGCCGATTGACCACGGGTTGTTCGCGCAGGATCAACATGATGTGGTTGCTCAAAATATCGATGGGGCTGTGGAACTGTTCAGGTAGACGCTGTTTGTTCACCCCCATTTTGTTCAGCCCCAGCAGGATGTCGGCGGCCTTGTCATCAGAGGCGACCTGAGCGAACTCCATACTGCTGAGCAGCAAGTCATACGTGTCGGTGGCGATGTTCTGCAGTTGCAGTTTGTCGCCATCTACCAACCGGGCCAGCTGTTCCTGAATGTCGTCCTCGGCGGTGGGCAGGAACGCCAGCGAGTTGCGCAGCACGGCGTTGTGAGATTTGAACTGCTCCACCAACCGGGTCTTTTCCTGAATGGCGGTCAAGTAGGCATCGTGGCTGGCGCGCCAGATGGGCGGCTCTTTGCTGCCGTGGTTCGACTCCATCGTGTCGAACCGGTCCCACAGGTTCGTCATCTCGGTCAGCGGTGCGACCAACGGATCGTAGTTGTGACTGATGGCGATCCTGGCCTTGAGGATCTCGGTTTCCCATTGTGCGTTCAGCTGCTTGATTCGGCCGATCACGTCCCGGGATTCGGCGTAGGTCGTCGTCTGATTCGAGCTGGATTTGAGGTACAGGAACAGCAGCACCGAAGCCAGCATCACGGCCACGACGCTGAGCAACGCCAGGTTGCGGCGGTTAGATGTTTTCATAAGGGCTTGCCTCCCCACTCACCGGTCAGGGTTTTGAGGAATTTGATGATCAGGGTCTTGTCGTCGGCAGAGGGAATACGACCGAGCTGGAACGTGAACATCACGTCCACCGCCTCTTCGAGGGTCTTGGCGGAACCATCGTGAAAGTACGGCGCGGTCACGGCGACGTTGCGCAGGCTCGGGACCTTGAACACGTTGCGGTCCTCTTCGTCCTGGGTGACCAGATAGCGGCCCAGGTCGGCTTCGGTGGGGTTACCCCGAATCTTGAAGTAGTCGCCCATGACCCCGAACTTCTGGAACATGTTGCCACCGATGTTCACCCCTTGATGGCAAGCGATGCAGCCGTAATCCTTGAAGCGTTGATAACCGTATTTTTCCTCCCGGGTGAGAATGTCGGTATCACCCAGCAGGTATTGGTCGAAGCGCGAGTTGGCGCTGATCAGCGTGCGTTCGTAGCTGGCCAGGGCATTCTGCACATTGTTCATGGTCACGCCGTCGGGGTAGGCGTTGCTGAACGAGTTCTTATAAGTCGGGTCAGCGGTCAGCACCTCCACTACATGCTCCCAGTTACTGCCCATTTCACTGGGGCTCTGCACCACTCCGTGGATTTGGGTTTCCAGGGTGTCGGCGCGGCCGTTCCAGAATTGCCGGAAGTTCAGGCTGGCGTTGAACACGCTGGGGGTGTTGATCGTCACCGGCAGGCCGGCGAAACCGATGGAAAACGCCTTGTTGTCGGCCCCGCCGTTTTCCAGTCGATGGCAACTGGCGCAGGACAGACTGTCGTTGACCGACAAGCGTTTCTCGTTGAATAACTGGCGGCCGAGTTCGACCCGCAGCGGATTCTGTTGTGGCACCGCCGGCAGTGGTTTGAGTGGTTCATTCAGCGGCGCGGCGCCGGCGCTCAGGCAGAACCCGAACAATGGCACCAGAAGCAGGCGGTGAAAGGAAGGCGACATCTGATGATTCCTTGGCTTGGGGCCTGTGTGTCGTTGCGCATCGCTCACGTGGCTGCGGATGAAGAGGTCTGCACCGACCCCAGATACCGGACGAAGGCGTCCGGCTCCACGGCCTTGCTGAAGTAGTAACCCTGGCCTTCCTCGCATTGATGGGCCTTGAGGAAATCCAGTTGTTCGAGGGTTTCCACCCCTTCGGCAATGATGGTCAGCTTGAGGCTCCGGCCCAGGCTGATGATGGCGCTGACGAGGGCCGCGTCGTTGCTGTCGCTGCTTAAACCGCGAATGAACGACTGGTCGATTTTCAGCACATCGATGGGAAAACGCTGCAAGTAACTCAGGCTGGAATAACCTGTACCGAAGTCATCGATGGCCAGTCGCACGCCCATGGCCTTGAGCCGGGTCAGCGCGGTCACCGTGGTTTCGACGTTCTGCATCAAAACGCCTTCGGTGATTTCCAGCTCCAGCAAGGCCGGTTCCAGACCTGTTTGTTTGAGTATCAGTTCGATGCCGTCGACAAAGTCCCGCTGACGGAAATCGATGGCCGAGATATTCACCGACATACAGATTTTCGGTAGCCCCGCGGCCTGCCAGGCGCAGGTTTGTCGGCAAGCCTCGGCGAGCACCCATTTGCTCAACGGCACGATCAAACCGCTGTCTTCGGCCACACCGATAAATTTGGACGGGTAGACCAGACCGTGCCCCGGTTTTTGCCAGCGGATCAGCGCCTCGGCACCGACCACCTGGCCGCTGCTCAGGTCCAGTTTGGGCTGGTAATGCAGGACAAATTCGTTGTGCTCCAGCGCCAGGCGAATGCCAGACTCGATGCTTTGCTGATCCCGGGCGCGCTGGTTCATGTCGTCGATAAAAAAACTATAATCGTTCGGGCCGCTTTCCTTGACGTTGCGCATCGCGGTTTCGGCTTTCTTGATCAACGAGATGGCATCGAAACCGTCGTCCGGGTAAATGCTGATACCCAGGCTGGCAGTCACGCTCAGGTCGTGGCCGGCAATGTGCTGGGGCGCGCGGATGGCGTTCAAGAGTTTTTCGGCGATGCCCTTGGTCTGCTGGGGGTGGCGGACATCGGCGAGGATCACCACGAATTCGTCAGAGCCGTAGCGAAATACCGAATCGGACTCGCGAATAGTCGCCACCAGATTGCGGCCGACCTGTTTAAGCATCTCGTCACCGGCCGGATGACCCAGGGCATTGTTGATGCGCTTGAAGCGATCGAGGCCCAGAAACATCACGGCCAGTTGCTTGTCGTGACGACGGGACAGGGCCAGGGACTGGTTCAGCCGGTCACCGAGCAACGTGCTGTTGGGCAGTTCGGTCAGCACGTCGTACTGCAACAGGTGCGAGACCTTGAGCAATTCGTGGACCCGCGCCTCAATGGTTTGCTCCAGGCTCAGGACCTTCGTCGCTGCGTCCTGCGCCATCTGCCATTTCCAGGTCAGGGCACTGGCCATCTGGCGGATTTCCAGGCTGTCGAAGGGTTTTTTCAGCACCAGTAACTGGTCACCGAACTCCAGCCGTTCGGCCATGTCTTCCCAGGTGTAATCGGAATAGGCCGTGCACAATGCGATTTGCAGGTGAGGATCGGCCTTCCACAGTTGTTCGATGGTTTCCAGACCGTCCCAACCCGGTGGCATGCGCATGTCGGTGAACGCCATGGCATAGGGGTGACCTTCGGCCAGTGCGCGCGTGACCAGGTCGAGGGCTTCCTGGCCCTGGTAGGCCGAGTCGAGCTGGAACGTCAGCCGATCAAGCTGCACGGTGCCGAACAGGGCTTCTTCAGCACCAGCCAGGGTCTGTTCGCCTTCGGTCTCTGGGCCAAGAATCTTGCGAAAATCTTCATGAATCGAGGGTGTGTCGTCGATGATCAGGATGCGTCGGTTGGTCCGCACGAAAGGCGTTTTCATCCTTGATCCTCCGCGGAGCGTGGCGGGTTGTCCAGAATCTGCCCGATGTCGTTGTTCGGGGGCACGATGCTGCCGGCTTTCAGCAGCTCGGCGGCCTGCTGGCTGCTGACCGCTTTGCTGAAGAAGTAACCCTGAGCGTTCATCGGTGAACCGGTGGCCATCAGCGAGCTGCGTTGCTCCTGGGTTTCGACGCCCTCGGCAATGATGCCGACCCCGATTTCACGGGCGAAGTTGATGATGGCGCGCAGAGTGTTCGCGCAGGCCGGATCGCGGGCGGCGTTGTCGATGAAGGCCTGAGCGAGTTTCAGGTGATTGACCTGGTAGGTCTTGAGGTAGTCGAACGAGGAATACTCGGTGCCGAAGTCGTCGATGGCAATCTTCACCCCCAACTCACGCAGGCGCGGCAGCACATCGTTGTGGGTCCATTTGGTCTGGGCCAGCGTCGCTTCGGTGACGTCAAAGCGCAGGTCCCAGGGGCAAAGTTCCCAACGTGCCGTGGTGCGCAGCACGTCATAGATCAGCTCGGGGCCACTTTTGAGCTGGGTCAGGGACAGCTTGATCGCAATCACCGGCGGTGCCATGCCTTCGTCGCGCCATTGGCGCATTTGCTGGCAGGCGCGATCCAGCACCCAGTGACCGAGCGCGACGATGGTGCCGGTCTTCTCCGCGGCGGGCAGGAACGCCGGGCCTTCCAGTAAACCGCGCTCGGGGTGGTTCCAGCTGACCTGAGCTTCCATGCCGAGGATTTTGCCGCTGCTCAGGTCCACTTCTGGCCAGTAATGCAGTTCGAGTTCACCGTGCTCGATGGCCGCTCTCAAGTCGCTGGCGATGGTCATGCGTTCGACCACCTCCTGATTGATCTCCTCAGAGTGGAAGTGGTACTGGTTGCGGCCTTTTTCCTTGGAGCGATACAGCGCCATGTCGGCCTGGGTCAGCAGGCCGTCGGCGCTGGTGCTGGCCGGGTTGTAACTGCTGATGCCGATACTGACCGAGACCCGTACATCATTGCCGGCCAGGGAGTAGGGCAATACCAGCGTATCGCGGATCTTGGCGGCCAGGGCTGCGGATTGGGTCGGGTCACCGACGTCCTGCTGCAAGATCGCGAACTCGTCACCGCCGAGACGGGCGACCACATCGTTTTCGCGCACACAGGCCTTGATCCGGCGGGCAACCTCTTGCAACAACAAGTCGCCCACTGGGTGGCCGAGGGTATCGTTGATGCGTTTGAAGTGATCCAGGTCCAGGTAAAACATGGCGAAAGGTGCCGCCCCCCGACGAGCCGCGGCGAATGCCTGGTGTAACCGTTCGATCAGCGTCGCACGGTTGGCCAGCCCGGTCAGGCCGTCGGTGCGGGCCAGCAGGGCGATTTTTTCCTCGGCCAGTTTGCGCTCAGTGATGTCGATGATGATGCCTTCGACTTCCAGCAAACGGCCTTCATCGTCGCGCACCGGGATGTAGCGGTTTTCGACCCAGCGCCAGGCACCGTTGCTGGTGCGCATCCGAAACTCGATGGAAGCGCCCGCTGCATGACGGTCCAGCACCCGGGCCATGGCGGTGTCGACCTTCGTTTGATCATCGGGATGGATCAATTCCTGGGCCCAGTTGGCCGAGGCCACCAGGTTCGCGGCGATGTGACCGTACTTGGTGATGTTGTGCGAGATGTACATCAGCGGAAACGACGGCTCGCCCCGTAGCCGATACAGAATGGTCGGGCTGTTCTGCACAATGATGTTGGCATCGGACAGCTCCCGTGTGCGCTCCTCGACCGCCTGTTCCAGCAGCGACATTTTCAGCGCCGCGTCTTCGGTCATTTGCCACTTGGCGGTCAGTGCACTGGCCATCTGGCGTATTTCGATGGCATCGAAGGGTTTTTTCAGAATCAGCAGACGATCGCCCAGTTCCAGGCGTTCGTCGATGTCTTCCCAGGAATAGTCGGAGTAGGCGGTGCAAAGCGCCACTTGCAGCTTGGGATCGACCTGCCACAGCCGTTCGATGGTTTCCAGCCCATCCCAGCCCGGCGGCATGCGCATGTCGATGAAGGCCATTGCGTAAGGCATGTCGTTGGCCAGCGCCGTCTCGACCTTGTCCAGGGCTTCGAGGCCCTGGAACGCCGAGTCGAGTGTGAAGCTCTGCAGCGACAGCGCCGCAGGGGTGCCGAACAGGGCTTTTTCGGCGCTGATCAGGCTGTCGTCCTCAATCGAGGGGGGACTGAGGATCTTGGTGAAGTCCGCATGAATCGAAGCGGTGTCGTCGACGATAAGAATCCGTCGATTGGTCCGTGCCAGCAGCGTATTTATCGTCATACGCTGGTACCGGCAGCAGTGTGGTGCGGTTTATTCATAGGGGGCATCCTTTCCCTGATCACCTGGCCGAACGTACAGATTATGGATCCGAGTCACCTGAGCATAGTCCGCTGTCCAGCACTTCGCGCAACTCAAATGAGCTGATTCATTTCCGTTGGAGGGCTGAAAATCATCTAGCCTGTAGGTCAGGCTCCGGCAATAGGGGATGTTTGCCACGGGGCCTGCCGCAACGATGTGCCCGTTTGACTTGAGGTGACGCCATGGAAGAGCAACTCCCCACGATTGTGTACGATAAACCCAAGGTGCTGCTGGTCGATGATGAGGAGTCAATCCTCAGCAGCCTGCGTCGTCTGTTACGCAGCCAGCCCTACGAATTGCTGCTGGCCACCAGCGGTGCCCAGGCGCTGGAGATCATGGAGCAACACTCCATCGACCTGGTGATGACCGACGCACGCATGCCTAACATGGACGGCGCCACGCTGCTGGCTCACATCCATCAGCTTTACCCGACGACCACCCGGATTCTGCTCACCGGCTACGCGGACATGCCGACGATCATCAAATCCATCAACGAAGGGAAGATTCACCGCTATATCAGCAAACCCTGGAACGACGAGGAAATGCTCCTGACCTTGCGCCAGTCCTTGGCTCATCAACATTCCGATCGCGAACGCCAGCGCCTGGAGCAGTTGAGCCGGCAGCAGAACGCTCAGTTGAAGTCGCTCAACATCACCCTGGAAAAACACGTCGCCGCCCGTACCGCCGAACTCCAGCAGACTGCCGACATGCTCGACCTGGCCTATGAAGAGCTCAAGCGCAGCTATGTCACCGGCACCGAGGTGTTCTCGCTGCTGGCCAACTTGCGCTTGCCACCGGCCAAACAGACCAACCGCCAGATCATCGAACTGGTGCGGGTGTATTGCAGGCTTCACGAACTGGACGAGGGTACGAGCCGCGACCTCGCCATGGCCGCGGCACTCTACAACATCGGCAAGCTGAGCTGGACCGACAGCATGATCACCGCGCCCGCGGACCTGCTGCACCACAATGATCAGGAGCGTTATCGCGGTTATCCCAAGCAGAGCGAATCGCTGTTGATGACCCTCGACCCGATGAAGGACGCCGCCCGTCTGATTCTTCATCATCAGGAGCGCTGGGATGGCAGCGGTTTCCCCGACCGGCTCAAGGGCGAGGCGATTCCGTTCGGTTCGCGCCTGCTGAAACTGGCGGTGGATTTCATCGAGTTGCAGCGCGGGCTGATCCTCGAGCGGCAAATGAACAGCGATGAAGCGCTGGTCTACATCCGCAGCTATGCCGGGCGGCTCTACGATCCCGAACTGGTGGAAGATTTCATCCAGGTCTGTGCCGCGTACCTGAGCGATGTCTCGTTGGCCGATCCGTCGGTCAAGGTACTGACCACACGGGAAGTGGTGGCGGGCATGATCCTGGCGCGCAACCTCAATGCCGACAACGGCATGCTGCTGCTCAATGCCGGCAAGGTGTTGAATGGGCCGCTGGTGGAGAAGTTGATCGCCTTCGAAGCCATGGAAGGCGCGAAATACAGCATTTTTGTGAAGGTGCCAGAAGTAGAGGAGACAGCGCTGCTGGAGCGTGCAACGACATAGGCGTTGGCGCAGGATCTTTGCGGGGTGACGAAGCAGCGGCGGCTATGTGATCCTTGCGCCTTTTCCCCAAGGCCAATCTTGATCCATGACCCTTTCATCCGCTGCCTCGCCCCGTCTCATCCGCATCGCCGCCGCCCTGTTGATTGGCCCGGACGGTCGCACGCTGTTAGTCCGCAAGCGCGGCACCGAGGCGTTCATGCAGCCGGGGGGCAAGATCGAAGCCCATGAGCAACCGGTTCAGGCCCTGGCTCGTGAACTGGAAGAAGAGCTGGGCCTGGTCATCGATCCGGTGCACGCCACCTATCTCGGGCAATTCTCGGCACCGGCCGCCAACGAGCCGGGTTTTGTCGTCCAGGCCGAACTCTTTCAACTGACCATCGATTCAGACGTAGCGCCTGCGGCGGAGATTGAAGAGGTGCGCTGGATCGACCCGACCACCGACGGCAATGTCACGCTGGCGCCATTGACACGGGACCTGATCCTGCCGTTTTATCGAGCCTCGTTAACGATCGCCTGATCATTTCCCGAACGCTGATTTCATAAGAGCAAGGACTGCCCATGATTCCGCTTCAAGACTTGCTGATCTGACGCCGGGGCCGAACATGATCTACCTGATTTCCCGTTCGATCTGCCAGGGGCGCAAGGCCGGGGTGACTTCGTTGCTCGGTGTGGTCGCGGGGTTTTTCGTGCGCGTTCACCCTTCGAGGCGCAGCAATTGCCGCCGGACTCGTCCCGCAAACTGATCACCATGGGCTTTCTGACCAGCGCCCTGAACCCGAAGATCGCCATGTTTTAATTGTCGGTGTTTCCGCAGTTCATCACCTCTGAGCACGGTGCGGTGTTCACCCAGAGCATCATTTTGGGCCTGACCCAGATCAGCGTCAGTTTCAGCGTCAATCTGCTGATCGCGCTGTCAGCGCACTGCGCTGACACCATCCAGTGTGGAGAACGACGTGTCCTTGGCCGTCAGCAAAAAATCGCGCATATACGGCGCATCCAGCATGTCGGCCCGAATCCCGGCGTACAGCGTCGCAAACAAACCCTTCTCGCCCAGCCGCTTGGCCTTCACGTAACCCCGTGAGCTGTATTCATGCAGCGCCCAATGGGGCATGCCGCACACGCCGCGACCGCTGGCCACCAATTGCATCATCATCACCGTCAGTTCCGACGTGCGGACCTGAGCCGGTTCGACATCCGCCGGTTCGAGGAAGCGGGTGAAGATGTCCAGCCGATCACGTTCCACTGGGTAGGTGATCAGCGTTTCGGTGAGCAAATCTTCCGGAACGATGTAGGCCTTGCTCGCCAAACGGTGTTGGTTGGCCACCGCGAGCATCGCTTCGTAGGTGAACAACGGCACGTAAGTGATCCCGGCCAGTTCCAGTGGATCGGAGGTCACCACCAAATCCAGATCGCCACGGGCCAGCGCAGGCAACGGGGCGAAGGAGAACCCCGAGGCCAGGTCCAGTTCGACTTCCGGCCAGGCATCGCGGAACTGGTCGATGGTCGGCATCAGCCACTGGAAGCAGCTGTGGCACTCGATTGCCATGTGCAAACGCCCAGCGGTGCCACCGGCCAGCCGCGCGATATCGCGCTCGGCACCCCGCAGCAACGGCAGAGTGGCGTCAGCCAGTTGCAGCAGGCGCAAACCGGCGCTGGTGAAGCGCACCGGTTTGGTCTTGCGCACGAACAGCGGCATCCCCAGCCGCTCCTCAAGCTCCTTGAATTGATGGGACAGGGCCGACTGCGTCAGGTGCAGGCGGTCGGCCGCATCCACCAGGCTATCGGCTTCGCGCAAGGCGTGCAGGGTCTTCAGGTGACGGATTTCAAGCACCGGGGGCTCCATGAGGAAAACTTGTGATCAACACGAAAAAGTTGAGTTTGTCTCATGTTGGGTTGGCTGTCGACAATAGGGCCATCTTTTACAGGGAGAAATTCACCATGGCTCTGGCCCACACACTTGGTTTTCCGCGCATCGGCGCTGACCGCGAACTGAAAAAAGCCCTTGAATCCTACTGGAAGGGCGATCTGGATCAGGACGCGCTGAAAAGCGTCGGCCGCCAACTGCGCGCCACCCACTGGCAATTGCAGAAAGACGCTGGCATCGACCTGCTGCCTGTGGGCGACTTCGCCTGGTACGACCAGGTTCTGACCCATTCCTTGACCTTCGGTGTGATCCCCGAGCGTTTCGACAGCGCCAAAGATGAACGCGGTCTGCCGACCCTCGACACCCTGTTCGCCATGGCCCGTGGCGCCACGGCTGCCTGCTGCGGCGGCGAACACGCCCAAGCGCAATACGCCCAGGAACTGACCAAGTGGTTCGACACCAACTACCACTATCTGGTCCCGGAGTTCGCCGCTGACCAGCAGTTCAAACTGAGCTGGGAACAACTGTTCGACGAAGTCGACGAAGCCAAGGCTCTGGGGCACAACGTCAAACCGGTGATCATCGGCCCACTGACTTACTTGTGGCTGGGCAAGGCTAAAGGCAACGACTTCGACAAGCTCGATCTACTGGAACGCCTGCTGCCGATCTATGGCGAAATCCTCGGTCGCCTCGCCGCCCAAGGCGTGGAGTGGGTGCAGATCGATGAACCGATTCTGACCCTCGACCTGCCACAGGCTTGGAAAAACGCCTTCGAACGCGCTTACCACATCCTTCAATACTCGCCGCTGAAAAAACTCGTGGCGACCTATTTCAGCGGTCTGGAAGACAACCTCGGCCTGGCGGTCAGCCTGCCGGTGCACGGCTTGCATATCGATGCGGTGCGGGCGCCGGATCAACTCGGCCAGGTGCTGGATCGTCTGCCGACCTACAAGATTCTCTCGGTGGGGCTGGTCAACGGCCGCAACGTCTGGCGCTGCGAGCTGGAGCAAGTCCTCGCTCAACTGCAACCAGCCCAGGAACGTTTTGGTGACAACCTGTGGGTCAGCAGTTCCTGCTCGCTGCTGCACAGCCCGGTGGACCTGGATCGCGAAGACAAACTCGATCCTGAACTGAAAAGCTGGCTGGCCTTCGCCGTACAAAAGTGCGGTGAAATCGCCGTGCTGCGCGATGCCCTGAACGACCCACAAGCGCCCAAGGTGCAAGCCGCCCTGGCCGAAAGCCGTGCCATTCAGGTCAGTCGCGCCGAGTCGCCACGTATCCACAAAGCCGAGGTGCAGGCGCGCATCAACGCCATCGGCACGGCGGACAGCCAACGCCATTCGCCGTTTGCCAAACGCATCGAGCAACAACGTGCGCGGTTGAAACTGCCGGCATTCCCGACCACGACCATCGGCTCGTTCCCGCAGACCGGTTCGATTCGTCTGGCGCGGCAAGCGTTCAAGCAAGGCAAGCTGTCGGCCAACGATTACACCGACGCGATGCACAGCGAAATCCGCCACGCCGTGCAAGTCCAGGAACGCTTGGGACTGGACGTGTTGGTGCACGGTGAAGCCGAGCGCAACGACATGGTCGAGTACTTCGCCGAGCAACTGGACGGCTACCTGTTCACCCGTTTCGGCTGGGTGCAGAGCTACGGTTCGCGCTGCGTGAAACCGGCGATCATCTACGGCGACCTGAGCCGCCCGAACGCCATGACCGTCGGCTGGATCACCTATGCACAGAGCCTGACCGACAAGGTCATGAAGGGCATGCTCACCGGTCCCGTGACCATGCTGATGTGGTCGTTCGCCCGTGAAGACGTCTCGCGCAAAGTCCAGGCGCAGCAATTGGCGCTGGCCCTGCGTGACGAAGTGGTGGACCTGGAAGCTGCCGGCATCAAAATCGTGCAGATCGACGAAGCTGCATTCCGCGAAGGCTTGCCGCTGCGCCGGGCGCAATGGCAGGAATACCTCGACTGGGCGGTGGAAGCCTTCCGCTTGAGCGCCTCCGGTGTGCGGGACGAAACCCAGATCCACACCCACATGTGCTACAGCGAATTCAACGACGTGATCCAGTCCATCGCGGCGATGGACGCCGACGTGATCACTATCGAAACCTCGCGTTCGGACATGGAATTGCTG
Source organism: Pseudomonas sp. HLT2-19-2 (assembly GCF_054898005.1). NCBI lineage: Bacteria > Pseudomonadati > Pseudomonadota > Gammaproteobacteria > Pseudomonadales > Pseudomonadaceae > Pseudomonas > Pseudomonas sp. HLT2-19-2. The sequence goes on from NZ_CM142712.1 coordinate 1,517,245, forward strand.
GAGGCTTTCGAAGCCTTCGACTACCCGAATGACATTGGCCCCGGCGTCTATGACATCCACTCGCCACGGGTGCCGGACACGGCCGAAATGGTGAAGTTGATGAGCAAGGCCGTTAAACGGATTCCGGCCGAGCGGTTGTGGGTCAATCCGGATTGCGGGTTGAAGACTCGGGCGTGGCCCGAGACTGAGGCGGCGTTGGTGAACATGGTGGCGGCGGCTCGGCAATTGCGCAGTCAGTTGGCCTGATTGGCTGACGACAAAAAAACCGCCTCTGCAATCAGAGGCGGTTTTTCTAGTGCGACAGAGACTTTTGTCAGCCTGTGTGGTTCATGCCTGTGTACCGTTGCTGATCTGTTTGACTTGCAGATGGTCGAGGTAGAAATCGTTGCCGATGTGTCCATTTTCAAGGTTGAAGATTCTGAAGATCGTCATGCCGCTCGTGACGGCGACAAAGCTGCCCTCTATCAGCTTCCACGCTCTCTTGGGCACTGGAACAGGACCCGTATCCAGGTTGGTGTCCACCCGCAAGAGTAGCTTCGGATCTACGTCGTAACTGTTGATCGCAAAGTTGTATACATAACAGGAAAAGTGATACCTCGCACCTCTGATCAAGGGATGGTGTTTTAACAGCAGCTCACCAGCGTGATTGCCTTGGTGCGGAGTATCGACCACATACATATTCGAGAATACCCGCCCCGAGAGCGCGCCTGCCGCACCTATGGCCCACCCATTTGTATGGCCCTCAAAACCGGTGAAATGAAGGTAATCCTGAATCACTGTCACCACCCACGGGGTAGATACCCGTTCCGGGCTGCCTTCAACCGTGGCGGTCAACGTGTGTTTGCCCAGACCCAGATTCACCTTCTCGTTCCAGATACCGTTGGCGTCGACTGTGAGGGTGATCAGGGTATTGCTGTCCTTTTTCAGGATGACCTTGCTGCCTGGTGTGCCGGTGCCGATTAATCGCGGCCTAGTATCGTCGGTGCTGCCGCCGTTGACGACCTGGCCGAGAATAGGGGGGGCTTCATCGATCAGCTGGGTAATTACCGGTCTGGCGGGCATTGCTGTTTTAGTCGTCAGCTCCCGCATTGGGAAGAATGTATCGGCGCCGCCCTTGTCACTGAAGTTGGCGACCGACAAACCATAGACCTGCGTGCCGTCCTTGAACAGTTTGAGTTTTTCCCGGTCGATGACACCATTCAATCCAGTGCTGGCATGGTTGGCGGTTATCACTCCATCAAACAACATGATGACGTATTCGCTACCGTCGGACTTTTGGCCACTCAGGGCCACCCGCATCCGAGTGCCGATGGCAATGAAGAGCCAGGCAATCAGTGTCCAGTGAGCGTCGCCCGTGAAATTGTTGAGGTTCAGTACCTTGTGATCCGGCGCCTCTGCAATGCTCATGCGCGGGTAGTTAATGTCTTCATTGGGAATGTTGCTGACTTCATACTTTGCGGGGCGGGAGCTCTGGTCATATATGCCTTCCTGAGTCACGACATACCAAAAGGACATAAATGTACCCATGTTGGCGGGTACTGCCGTCAGCGGCAGTGTGAAGATTAGCGTCCCGCTGGAGCTTCCCTGGAGTGACGCAAGGGCCGGGCTGCCAAAGCCATCGCGGCCTTTGACGAAGAGCGTGACACGATGGGTGGAATCCATCCCGGTGTAGGCGACTTTAACCGTGGCAGTTTTCTGAGTGTCCAGCGGATTGATGATATTGCCAGGCGAAGCCTGCACAAGTTCGGGCGGCTGCAGTACCAGTGCCTTGGCGCCAATTCGCAGCACCAGTTCGGGAGCTGTCAGCGGCAGTTGCCGCAGGCGTGCGATGTACCAGTCCACACTGATCACTCGATTGAGCAGTGGCTTGATGAGTTCCTGCGGGAGCCGGAATTCAAGGTCTTTACCGATGTTGTCTGTGGTGACGGGCAGCGAGTCTACAAAAGCGAGGGTGTCCTGCGGGTCGAGACTGTTGCCCAGCTTCCAGACTTCCAGGTGCACTGTATCGCCAGCTCGCGTATGAGCCATTGCCGGGCAAATGGCTGGTGTGCCGAAGGGAATGTCCTTCGGATCGAGTACACCGTTTTCATCCTTGCCGACGTCGACAACACCCAGGATATTTGTCACTTGAGCGATGCGCAGCCGACTGACCCAGGACTCCAGAGGTGTGGCATGCCCGACGCCGATGACCGAGTAGGACAGCTCGACTGAACCATTTTGAAAGGTATCAAGGTGGATGGTTTCCCAATCGAATGGCACGACGATGCCTACCCCCGAAATCACCATGGCTTGGGTGACAAACCGTTCGTAGGTTTGCAAGCGAGTGCCGCCGCCGGCGCTTGTACTCAAGCAGGTCAGTGTCACCTTGTCACCGACTGCCAGGCCTTCGATTCCAGGTCCGGCGTAGACAACGGTTTCCGCCAGGTCTGGTGATAAAACCGCCCCATGGGCTTGTGGCGCAGTAGGGGCAGGAGCGCGGTATTTTTCGCCGATCAGCGCTATAAAACAGGAGTAGGACGGGGTGCGTTCCTTTCCTCTTATGCGCTCGTAGTAGAGCTCTATTGTCGCCGGGGCCAGGCTCTTCACTGTTTCGTAAAGCACCTCGAACGTGACGATGCCTCTTTGGTAATCAATCGGACCATAGGACTGAGTGAGGCCGGTCTTAGGGTTGTAAAGAAAGCATTCGACTTTGTCTCCAAGCGCAGCGTCGGCGCGATCCACGTAGATTTCAACTTGCATGGCTTCGCCATTGAGAACGTCGATGTTGAGTACATTCTCAGCTGAGTCAGGCACTGAAGGCGCTTCAAGGAAGGTAGCGTCCGGAGCCAGTTTTCCTTTACCTGTTTTAGACGTGAGACTGCTGTTGTGTACTTGGTCACGGATCTTGTAACTCATCAATAACGGGTCAGCGGGACCGATCAATTTAAGGATGGTTGACGACACAAATATCACTATGGCTTGACCAAGCTCTTCACTCTTGAGGGTGTATTCGACGATTTGATTGCCGACTGTAAGGGTAATAACGTCACCGGTGGTCATGATTGGCCAGGCAGGAATATTGACGTCAACACCGGCCTCTACCATACCCTTATCAATAATGGCCGGGAACTGAGGAGCCTCCAGAGCCTTCCGTTCACTGGATTCCCCGGTTGGATCAAGGCTGTCCGGAAAGGTCGGCTTGAACCACACGGTTATCTCGTCCGAGCGTACCGGGGCTTGCCCGCTGGTGCGTTCGACCGTGTACCACATCCGATGGATACCCGGCCTTTCGATAGAGGATTCGGGAATGAAACTGAGAATGTCTTCGTTGTTGTGGTTTTGCGGGACGATCGTCGTTTTGATCAGAGTGCCTTGATCTGCCGGATTTGGAAGCTGACCGGGTTCGAGCCACTTACCCATGTACAGCCGCATCGTGTCAAAAGCATCCATCTGGAAGTAGGAAGGAAAAAGTACCCACCACCCCGGCCCAGGCACTGCGGTTTTGTCAGCGTTGACCCCATGCGATGCAGCGGAATAGTCGACCTTGTGCCAGCCTGGGATCAGGATGGGGAATATTTTGAGGGCTCCATCCTCCGAGAAAAGGCCACTCGACCTGACTTCGGCAAACAAGTCGACTCGCTGCTGCGGGCTTTCTTCTTGCAGCGCCGCCAGTTGGTCCGGTGTGTAAATGAAAAAAGCGGTCATGACGTTCTCCAAACGAGTGGGCGCGCGAACCGGTGCGGTGACGGCGCGTCAAGGTCTGATTGAATTCTCAAAATCGCAGGCTGACTACTGTCAGAAATAACAGGTACAAACGGCTTTCTGACCAGCGGTAGGTCGAGTGGCGCTACTCAAGCAAGCCCTGCGGGAAAGGGCTTGCTAGCGAAGATTTGTTGCTCGGGGAAGATTTAAACAATCCCGTCCTTCTTCTCGCCTGGCACCAACTGTGGTTCGGGCTTGGACGTGTTCAGCGAACCGTTGTAGGGCGGTGCCTCGTTTAACGCCTCTGGAGCCGATGAAATTCCGCCGCCACCGCCGCTGTCACGTACCACCCTTATGTTTCTGATGCCGAAGTCGTTGCCGTTGCTGCCACTCTGAAAGTTGCTGATGTACAACCTGGCAACCCGGCGTTTGGTGATGGTGAAAATCATTCGGAAATCGTACCAAATGCCATTTTTTGGCACCTCTCGTGGCTGGCCTCGCCATTCGACCATGCCGGTATCCAGTAACAGGATGGGGTTGACCAGTCCCGGGTTGGGGGACTCGGCAATATGACAAGCCTGCATCCAGAAAGAGTAGGTGCCGGGCAGGAAGTCGAAATCCTGATACATCACCGTGCCAGCAAAATCGTCCGGCTTTCCCTGGTCGGTGAAATTAAAGAACGCTACCACCCCTCCATGGTTGCGAATGGCGCCGGAGCGTGCAGCGTTATGTGTGATCCAACCGTTGTAGTTGTAGTTGCTAAGCGTGGTTGAATGGTCTGTCCACTCAGACTTGACAATAGTCTTCCACGGGTCGGATATCGGTACTGTCTCGGGAATCGGCCGGGCGGTGAAGTAGTGCTCATATTCCGCAAGATTGCTGAAAAGGCTGGACCATTGGCCATCTGAGCCGACGTCCGCAGTCCGGCGATGCACACCTGTGTTGAGGTGGACGTCCACTTGTGTGTCAGGGGTGCCGGTGCCCGTCAGAGTAATGCTTGTACTCACCGTTGTGACACCGTTGGCAAGCGAGACACCCTTGTCGTCCGTAGCCTTGATGATGACCGGTTTTTCCGACTTACCCACCGTCACTTGCAACGCTTGGGATTGCACGACGGGTTTTTCAGGATTTTCGATTTTGTAGAGAACGGTCAATGGACTGCTTTCATACCGCGCGATGTACTCGCTGTTCACGGTGAAGACAACGGGCTGGGTTGCATCAACGATGACCTGGCCGAAAATATACAAATGGCTGACACCGTCGGCGCCGGTGACCTGCCAGTACAACCGCACCGTTGCACCTTTAACCAACGGCCAGTAGGTGGGGATCCGCACATGTGCCTGTGGGGTGTCGGCGGGTAGAACATCGTCTTTTTGTTCGTCGATGGTCGGCACTGGTGCGGGCAGGGCGAGGCCGCTGATGGTCACGTTGTAGGATTCGGAGTGAAGAATGCCCCCGGCCCTTTGCCGGCTATAGCTGAGAATCATGGAACCGCGGATGCCGTTTTGAATGAATTCATTCTCCAGATCGATTCGCAGTGACCGGGTGCTGTTCTTCACCTCCACTTTGAGGACGCGCTCGACCCGGTCACCGACCGCAGTTGACAGGGCAATCGTGAGCAATACTTCGTCACCGGCAGTGAACTGTTCGTTCAGCAATACCGTTGCCGTCTCACCATTCAATGCGTCGTGTTTGAGGTTGTCAGGGTTGCCTGGCTCCGCTTGATCAATCACGGGGGCTGTCAGCAATTGTTCCGTCGGTTTCAGCGTGAGGAAAACCGTTGACGACCAGCCGCTGCCGTTCTCCACGATGTCCCAAATTTCGTAGGTGAGTGCCACCTTATCGGTGTTGGGCAGCGTGGCGAGAAACTCCGGCGTCAATTCAAACCACAGATCGCCCAGCGCGGTGACTGGCATAGTCAATTCCCGCGGCCCTACCGCCAGATACACCACATCGCCAATTGCCTGGTGCTCGTATTGGGGCACGGTGACGGACATGCCTTTTTTCATCACCTGTTTATCGATGACGGTTTTCGAAGGATTTGGCGGTAACAGCCCCTGGTTGTTTGGCAGTTCGGGTCGGGTGTCCAGTTCGCCGGGGCCGGAAGGTTTGTACAGCAGGGGTAGCTGCGGAGAATTTTTATCGTTTCCGCTGATACGTTGAATATTAAAGTACAGTGCCAGCGCAGAGGGCATGGGCGCGGGCGCGGCAAACATCTGCTCAAGGATGGTGGCCGGAATGGAAAAAGGTACGAGTTGGTTGACGTACGGCCCGATGTCGAACTCCGCGACAAGCGTCGGGCGCGGTCCGAGATATATCCGGGCCCGGTCCGTGCCGTCCATGTCTGGATACGGAAGGATATAGCCTAGTAAACCGCTACGATCACTGTTCACCATGTTGCGGTTCACGCCAGCGACGTTATTGGGTAACGGTTTATATCCCGATATGAACGGTGGGGAATTTGTCATCACGCGCAGGGGATCTGCATCGGTGGAGAACACCAGCATCTGCGTCGCGGCGTTGCTGTTTCCAGAAAGACTATTCATGCCAAGAGCTCCATTCATCGACAGTCATCGCCGAACTCCCAGGCCAGGAGCTCGACGCCTATGCTTGATTGAATGCTCGTGAGCGGCGTTTTGCCTACTGTCAGAACTAACAGGTAAACGTCTATTTCCGACGAGCGGTGTAGCGAGTTTTATGCCTGTGCACGGCAATGACCGCTCGGCACTCTTCATCAAACTGTCACGTAACTGTGGCAGCGCGCTTGATCAAACTTCATCAAACTCGCGCTCTACTGGGGTTCTGCGTTTCGGTGTTTTTCATGCGTGCACGATTTTTATCAACAGCGGCCTTCCTGGCCGCGTTGTTGTTTGGCTTACCGTCTTTCGCGGCGTCTCGTTGCGATGTCAACGTTCCAACCGAACATGCCGATCTGGCGCAGGTGAGCCTGGCGTACCAGAGCATTGGCCGTGCGTCCGACCCAGCGTTGCTGCTGGTGATGGGGCTGGGCGGGCAGTTGATTCACTGGCCGGACGAGGTAGTGGTCGCGCTGTGTCAGCAGGGTTTTCGGGTGATTCGCTATGACAATCGCGATGTCGGCCTGTCGACATGGCGGCAAGCGCCTGTCGACGCCAACCTGACGTTCGAGGTGCTGCGCTACAAACTCGGTTTGCCGGTGTCGGCGCCGTACACCCTGACCGATATGGCTGACGATGCTTTTGGGTTGATGGATGCGTTGCACGTCGAGCAATTCCACGTGCTGGGCGCGAGCATGGGCGGGATGATCGCCCAGCATATGGCGGCGATGGCGCCGCAGCGGGTCGAGAGTCTAACCCTGATCATGACCAGCTCCGGGGCCGAAGGGTTGCCGGCGCCGAGTGCGGCGTTGGTGCAGTTGCTCGCGCGCCGTGGTGCGCCGAATCGCGAAGCGGCGCTGGAACAACAGGCCGATTTGCTGGCGGCGCTGGGCAGCCCGACGGTGAGCGATGATCGGCAGGGGCTGCTGCATCAGGCGGCGCTCTCTTATGACCGTGCGTTCAATCCCGAAGGGGTGAAGCGCCAGATCATGGCGATCCTCTCCGAGCGCAGTCGTGTCGCGCTGCTCAATCAACTGCGTGTGCCGACGCTGGTGGTGCATGGCACCGCCGATCCGCTGTTGCCGGTGATGCACGGCGTACACTTGGCGGCGCATATCCGCGGCAGTCAGTTGAAGCTGATTCCGGGGCTGGCACACCGTTTTCAGGAGGCGTTCAAAGCGCCGTTGCTGGCGGCGGTGTTGCCGTACTTGCAGGCCCACCGCGAAGACACCTCGCATTGGGCGCAGATTGATCCGGTGGCGGCACCGAATCTTCTCTAAGCCACCGATCGAATGTGGGAGTGGAACGGCTGCTACCTCGGCCTCGTCGGGTGTATCGTTCAAACTTTCCGGCGCAATCCAAGCCTGCGAGGTGTGTGATGAGTACCCCCCTGAAAATCGATTTCGTCAGCGATGTGTCCTGCCCGTGGTGCGTTGTCGGCCTGTACGGCCTGACCCGAGCCCTGGATTTGCTGGGCGATGAGGTGCAGGCCGAGATCCGTTTTCAGCCGTTCGAACTGAACCCGAAGATGGGGCCTGAAGGGCAGAACATCACCGAACACATCACCGAGAAGTACGGCTCGACACCTGAGCAATCGCAGAAGAATCGCGAGATGATCCGCGCGCGTGGCGCTGAGGTCGGATTTGCCTTTCGCACGGACGGCAACAGCCGCATCTACAACACGTTCGATGCCCATCGGTTGCTGTTCTGGGCGGGGCTAGAAGGGCTGCAGTTCAATCTGAAAGAAGCACTGTTCAAGGCGTATTTCACCGAGGGCGGCAATCCGTCCGACCCTGCTCAGTTGGCGCAGATTGCTGAAAGCGTGGGGTTGGATTGCTCACGTGCCAAAGCGATTCTGGCGTCGGACGAGTTCGCCAAAGAGGTTCGCGAGGAAGAGCAGTTGTGGCTGTCGCGAGGCGTCAGTTCGGTACCGACCGTGGTGTTCAACGGACAATACGCAGTCAGTGGGGGCCAGCCGGTGGAGACCTTTGTCGGGGCGATTCGGCAAATCATGAGCGAAGCCAAGGGCGGCACCGTGAGCTGACCTGGCCTGAGATCGTTCCCACGCTCCCGCGTGGGAATCAGGTCCATCAGTGGCTCAGCCCGTACTTCTTTACTTTGTCGAATAGCGTGGTCTTGGCCATGCCCAGTTCCAGACTCGCCTGGGTCAGGTTGCCGCCGCTGCGTTGCAAGGCGTCGCTGAGCAGGTTGCGTTCGAAAGCTTCTACCGCTTCGGCGAAGGCCAGGCCCTGATTACTGCCGCTGGCGCCGGACTTCTTGAAGGCCGGCAGGCCGAGGGCAAAGCGCTCGGCGACGTTGCGCAGTTCGCGCACGTTGCCCGGCCAGTCGTGGCTCATGAGATTGGACAGGGTCTGGTTGTCCAGGTCCGGCACCGCGCGGTCGAAGCGCAGGGACGACTGCTGCAGAAAGTGTTCGAATAATTGCAGGATGTCTTCGCGTCGTTCGCGCAGTGGTGGCAGTTCGAGCGTCACCACGTTCAAGCGGTAATACAGGTCGCTGCGAAACTCACCAGCCTTGCTCGATTCATCCAGATCGGACTTGGTCGCCGCGATCACCCGGCAATCCACCGCCACGCTCTGGTTCGAACCGAGGCGTTCGAGCGTGCGCTCCTGCAACACCCGTAGCAGTTTGATTTGCAGCGGCAGCGGCATGCTTTCAACTTCGTCGAGGAACAGCGTGCCGCCGTCGGCGTGTTCGATCTTGCCGATCCGCCGTTTGCCAGCGCCGGTGAAGGCGTTGGCTTCATGACCGAAGATTTCACTTTCGAACAGGCTTTCCGGCAGGCCTCCACAGTTCAGCGCAACGAACTGCTGGGTGTGCCGTCGACTGAAGTCATGCAGGCAGCGTGCGACCAACTCTTTGCCGGTGCCGGTCTCGCCTTCGATCAGTACGTTGGCCGAGGTGTCGGCGACGTTGGCGATCAGTTCCCGCAGGTTCTGCATGGCCGGTGAGCGCCCGATGATCCGGCCTTCGAGGGAATCCCGTTCCGCCAGTTGCCGACGTAACGAAGAGACTTCGCGCGCGAGGCTGCGTTGCTCCAGCGCGCGGCGCGCCACGTCGACCAGGCGCTCGGGGGAGAAGGGTTTCTCCATAAAGTCGTAGGCGCCTTTCTGCATCGCGCCCACGGCCATGGAGATGTCGCCGTGGCCGGTGATCAGTACCACCGGCAGGCTGCGGTCTCGGGCCTTGAGTCGGATCAGCAATTCCAGGCCGTCGATGCCCGGCAGGCGGATGTCGCTGATGACGATGCCTGCAAAATTGTCGCCGACTCGCTCCAGCGCTTCTTCGGCGCTTCCGACGCCCACGCAGGGAATGTCTTCCAGGGTCAGCGCCTGTTGGCAGCCGAGCAGCACATGGGGGTCGTCTTCGACGATCAGCACACTAAGGTCGTTGTTCATATTGGCTCGGCGTGAGTGGGGCTTACCAACGGTAAACTGAGAACGAAGGTGGTACCACCGTTGGCCGGGTGTTCGACACCCAGATGACCGCCGGTGGCAGCTGCCAGGCTGGCGGAAAGGGTCAGGCCGAGGCCCAGGCCCTGTTCGCCGGGTTTGGTGGTGAAGAACGGTTCGAACAGATGTTTGCGTGCTTCGGCGTCGATGCCGTGGCCGTTGTCGCGTACACGAAGGCGATATTTGCCGTCGAAGATTTCGCCTTCCAGCCACAACTCCGGCAGCGGCTGTGCCTGCATGGCGTCGAGGGCGTTGCCAATCAGGTTGACCAGAATCTGCTCGAGGCGGGTCTGGTCGATCTGCACCTGGAGATCGGCGAAGTCTCGGTGCAGTTGCAGATGAGCGCTTTCCACGCGACCGCCCAGCAACTGCAAGGCGGCATCCACTGCTTTGCCAAGACTGGCCTGACCTTTGTCGTCACCGCGACGGGCGAAGGACCGCAGGCTGGCGGTGATCCGGCCCATGCGGTCGATCAGTTCGTTGATGGTCTTGAGGTTGGTGCTGGCAACGTCCAACTGGCCACGCTCAAGGAAACGCACGGTGTTGCCGGACAATGTGCGCAGCGCTGCCAGTGGCTGGTTCAATTCGTGGGCGATGCTGGTGGACATCTGGCCGATGGCCGCGAGTTTTCCGGCCTGCACCAGTTCATCCTGGGCGCGGCGTAGCGTCTCTTCGGCCAGACGCCGTTCGCGGATCTGACCCTTGAGCCGTTCGTTGCTGGCGCGCAGATCGGTGGTGCGTTCGGTAATCCGCCGCTCCAGTTGATTGTTGGCTTCCTGCAAGGCTTCCCGGGCGGCCAGGCGCGTGGCGATCACCTTGCGCCGCTCGTTCCAGGCGATCAGCAGGAACGCCACCAGGGCAAACGCCACCGCCACCAGAATCCCCTGATTAATCGCCTCACGCCGCAAATCCTGCAGCGGCGTGAGCAAAGTGAAATTCCACGGGGTGTCGCTCAATGGGCGGGTTTGCGAGAGGTAGCTGATGTTCTCTTCGTCGGACACGAGTTCGCTGTTGGCCGGGAACGTCAGTTTTTCCTCGCCTTCCGCCAGTTGTTCCCGGGCCAGCGGTTGCAGTTCGTTCAGCGGGAACCAGTAATACTGAAGACTGCGGGCCAGTTTTTCCTTGGTCTCGTCGCTTAAAGGAACGACTGATTTCAGCCGCCGTGCCGGATCGCTGGAAAGAATGATGATGCCGTTTTCGTCGCTGACGAAGGCCTCCAGCCGCGCCCGTTGCCAGCGTTCTTCCATGGCTTCGAGACGGACTTTGACCACCGCGACGCCGATGATCTTGCCGTGTTCTTCCAGGCCATGAGCCAGGTAGTAACCGGGCTCACCGTTGGTACTGCCGATGCCGTAGAAGCGCCCCGGCTGACCGCGCACGGCGTTTTGGAAGTAGGCGCGAAAGGACAGGTCTTCGCCCAGGTAACTGTCGACATCGCGCCAGTTACTGGTGGCCATGACGCGACCGGTAGTGTCCATCACATAGATAGCCCGACTGCGGCTGCGTCGGTTCAGGCCTTCGAGGTATTCATTGACCGTCTGCCGGTGTTCCGGTGACGGGTCGGCCAACAGCTTCGAAACACTGGATTCGAGTTCCAGCAGGCTGGGCAGGTAGGTGTACTTGCTGATCTCGCTCTCGACGGCGCGGGCGTGCAGTTCGAGCTGACGCTGGCCGTTCTCACTGAGGCTGCGAATCCCGTAGTGTTCACTGACCCAGAAGCCGATGTAACCCAATCCGATCATCAGGGCGATGACCAGCGGTGGGAGGAACAGATGGCGAATCAGACGGGGTTTCACGGCGAGTGATGGCGGCGCGGCGCGATAGAGAGTGGGGTCGCATTTCATCACAGATGCCTTGGAGTCAACCACAACACTTACTTAGAGAGCACCGCCGGCCCCTGTGGGAGCAAGCCTGCTCGCGATGAGGTCATTCCAGTCAACATCGATAATGACTGTCTGTCCGCTATCGCGAGTAGGCTCGCTCCCACAGGGGATTTGTGTGGCTTCGAGCAGGTGTCCGGTGCTTAGTGCTGCAGAATCTTGTTGAGGAAGTGCTGCGTACGCTCGGCGCGATGGCTGATGTCGCCGAAGAAGTCCTCTTTCTTGCAGTCTTCGATGATCTTGCCCTGGTCCATGAAAATCACCCGGTCCGCCACTTTACGGGCGAAGCCCATTTCGTGGGTCACGCACATCATGGTCATGCCTTCGTGGGCCAATTGCACCATCACGTCGAGTACTTCGTTGACCATTTCAGGGTCCAGCGCCGAGGTCGGCTCGTCGAACAGCATGACGATCGGGTCCATCGCCAGCGCTCGGGCAATCGCCACACGCTGTTGCTGTCCACCGGAGAGCTGGCCCGGGTGCTTGTGGGCGTGGGCGGAGAGTCCGACACGCTCAAGCAGTTGCAGGCCTTTCTTGGTGGCTTCTTCCTTGCTGCGACCCAACACCTTGATCTGTGCGATGGTCAGGTTTTCGGTGATGGTCAGGTGCGGAAACAGTTCGAAATGCTGGAACACCATGCCGACGCGCGAACGCAGTTTCGGCAGGTCGGTCTTCGGGTCGGCGATGGACGTGCCATCGACCACAACGTCGCCTTTCTGGAACGGTTCCAGGGCATTGACGCATTTGATCAGCGTGGATTTGCCGGAACCGGACGGCCCGCACACCACGATCACTTCGCCTTTTTTGACCTCGGTGCTGCAGTCAGTCAGTACCTGGAAGTCGCCATACCACTTGTTGACATTCTTGATAGAGATCATACGGCAAACCTTTTTTGCAGACGCTTGACCAGCAGCGAGGCGGCAAAGCTGATTGTGAAGTACACGAGCCCTGCGAAGATCAGGAACTCATTGGAGCGGCCGATGATGTCGCCACTGGCACGCGAGGCATTGAGGAAGTCCACCAGACCGACCGCGTAGACCAGCGAGGTGTCCTGAAACAGGATAATGCTCTGTTGCAGCAGCAGCGGGGTCATCTTGCGGAACGCTTGCGGCAGGATGATCAAACGCATCATCTGGCCATACGTCATGCCCAAGGCTTGGGCAGCACCCATTTGGCCCTTGGAAATCGACTGCACGCCGGCCCGGACGATTTCGCAGAAGTACGCCGCTTCGAACATCATGAACGCCACGATGCAGGATGCGAACGCGCCGATCGGGGTGTCTTCGCCGGTGATCCAGCGCAGCACGAACGGCACCGCCAGGTAGAACCAGGTGATGACCAGCAGCAGCGGGATCGAGCGGAAGTAGTTAACGTAGGCGCCGGCAATGTTCGACAGCCATTTGCTGTGGGACAGGCGCATCAGTGCCAGGATCGTGCCGAGAATGATCCCGCCGACCACGCCCAGCGCCATCAGTTGCAGGGTCATGACCATGCCGTTCCACAGGCCCGGCAGGGACGGGATGATGCCCGAGAAGTCGAATTCCATCATTTACCCCCTACGGAAATCAGGCCCGGTACGGCGACTTTCTTCTCGACCAGGCGCATCAGCAGCATCAGGCTCATGTTCAGGGTGAAGTAAATAAGCGTTGCCAGGGTGAAGGCTTCGAACAGGTTGGCGGAGAACTCGGCGGTCTGTTTGGTCTGCGCAAGCAACTCCATCAGACCGATCAGCGAGGCCACGGACGAGTTCTTGAACACGTTCAGGAATTCCGAGGTGAGCGGCGGAATGATGATCCGGTAAGCCTGGGGCAGCAGCACGTTCCAGTAAACTTGTGGCAGCTTGAAACCCATGGCGCGAGCGGCGGCTTCCTGGCCGCGAGGCAACGCCTGGATGCCGGTACGCACTTGTTCGCAAACGCGCGCAGCGGTGAACAGACCCAGGCACACGACGACACTGAGGAAGGCCGAAGTGGTCGGGTTCAGGTCCTGTTTGTACCAGTCTTGCAGGTTCTGCGGCAGCAGATCGGGCACCAGGAAGTACCAGATGAACAGCTGAACCAGCAGCGGCACGTTACGGAAGAGTTCGACGTAGCAGGTCGCAATGCCCGATACGATGCGGTTCGGCACGGTGCGCATGACACCCAGAACCGAGCCCAGCAGCAGGGCAATGATCCAGGCCACGACGGCGATGGCGATGGTCCAGCCCAAACCGGAGATGTACCAGTCGAGATACGTCTCGCTGCCCACGCCGGTGGACTTGAAGAACACGCTCCAGTCCCAGTTGTAATTCATTAGGGTCTCCCCTCAGATCGTTCGATATACAAATGCCCGCCTGGGGAAGCTCCGTTCCCGCCTGACCTTGATGGTCAGGCACACACGAGCGGCTCGACAGCCACCGGTTCGAGTGTTTCCAAATATGCCAGCAGGGAGTGACTATCCCCTGAAAGGGCAGCGGCCCTTTCAGGAGATAAGGTTAGTCAGAAATCAGGATTTCTTATCGTCAGCCGCTTTATCGGTCGGATTGGCGATCAGGGCCTTGAGTTCGTCGCTCATCGGGAAGTTCAGGTTCAGGTCTTTAGGCGGGATAGGCGACATGAACCATTTTTCGTAGATCTTGTTGATCTCGCCTGACTTGTAGGTGGCGATGATCGCGTCATCCACGGCCTTCTTGAACGGCTCATCGCCCTTGCGGACCATGCAGCCGTAGATTTCATAGGACTGCGGATCACCGGTCACTTCCCAGTCACTCGCCTTCTTGGCTTTTGCCGCTTCACCGGCCAGCAGCGCGTCGTCCATCATGAACGCGACGGCACGGCCCGATTCCAGCATCTGGAAGGATTCGCCGTGATCTTTGGCGGAGATGACGTTCATGCCCATCTGCTTATCAGCATTCATCGACTTGAGGAGGCGCTCAGACGTGGTGCCCGCGGTGGTCACTACGTTCTTGCCTTTCAGGTCGTCAAAGTTTTTGTAGGTAGAGTCTTTCTTGGACAGCAGACGGGTGCCGATTTCGAAGATGCCGACAGAGAAGTCAACTTGTTGCTGACGTTCGACGTTGTTGGTGGTGGAGCCGCACTCGACGTCCACGGTGCCGTTCTGCACCAGCGGGATACGGGTTTGCGAGGTGACCAGGTTGTATTTGACCTGGAGGTTCGGCAAGTCGAGGTCTTTCTTGATGGCTTCGACGATTTTCAGCTGGATATCGTGGGAGTAGCCAACCGGTTTGCCGGAAGCGTCCGCGATATAGGAAAACGGAATGGAAGCGTCACGATGCCCGAGGGTGATAACGCCGGACTCTTTGATCTTCTTCAGGGTGCCGGTGAGTTCGGCGGCGAAAACTGGAGTGCTGATCAGAGCGGCAGCAATGGCTGCGCCCAGGATATGGGGAACGATGCGCATCAAATTTTCCTCGACATTGTTTTTATATGGAGCCAGATCATCGGCCCTTTTTGTGCTTCGAATGCTTGTCGGCTCCCGAAGGGTTGGCACAGCGGACATTCGTCCTAGAGTGTAGAGCATGACTCGTGCCAGGACAGGCCAGACAGATCAAATCATTGATTTGTAAGGGTATTAAGTATTTATGGCGCAGATTTTGACGTTGGCGAATCCGGTTAACCGAATCGACCGACAGGTCGCGTTCGGAAAACCGAATGGTGTTTGGGGTCGTTAACGGCCTATCGGCCAGACAAGAGCCAATGATGGTGCCGTTCATACCAGAATCAGCGTTCCTGGCTTAGCGGCGTTTCATGCAGGTAGATCCATTGGGCGTTGTGGTGATGGATGGCAATGATCGCCACCGAAACCCGTGAACTTTCGCGCTGGTTGAGGCGATGGGTTTCCTTGTAGCGGATCGCCACGCTGTCGCCTTCTTGCCAGACCGTCTGTAGGTCGCTGATGACGATCTCCAGGCCTGGCTTGGCGCCGACCGCCCCCTTGAACATCTGTTCGACAATCGCCCGGCTGACGATGGCGGCCGAAGTGGTGACCATGGTGAAGTGCTCGGCGAATGCCGACATCAGCGGCTCGAGCGCGGCCTGCCCCTTACCGTTTGCATCGGTGAACAGGGTGTGGATCGACGCGTGAACGTGGTGAATGCTGTGGTGCGCCTGTTCAACTATTTTGTTGTGCATGACAGTCCTTTTGAGTGTTCAACTGACTCAGTTGAAAGAGTGGGAGCAGGCCCACCAGCGCGGCGATGGCGAAGGTCACGTGGTAGGCCTGGGTAGTATCGAAATGCTTCAAGAGCAGGTTGAAAACCATCAGGAAGAGGGCGGCGCCGATGCTGAATGACATCTGTCGGTTGATGTTCCAGATGACACTGGCCTTGTGGGTGTCATTGCCCTCAAAGTCCATCAACGACGTGGTTTGTGCTGTGTTGGCACCGATGCCGCCGCCGATTCCCATCAGGCTGTAGGCGATGACAATCACCAGAAGGTCTGAGGGATCGTTCACCAGTAACAGGGTGGCAATGCCGACGCTGTGCAACAACATGCCGAGGGCAAACAGCCGCTTTGCGCCCATTCGGTTATAGACCCGGCCACAAATCAGCATCGCGATGAACGCGCCGATGGCGTACAGGATCATGAACATCCCTGTCAGCCGGGCGCTGAAGTGCAGGGTGTTTTGCAGGAAGAAGATGCTCATCAAATTGACCCCCGTGAACACACCGGGAATCGCGTAATAAATAAAGATGGAGGTGCTGAGTTTTTTTGCTTTTGAGGAGGCTCAGTTCAATGATCGGGTTTTTGCATGTGCGGTAGTGCAGCCCGTACAGCACGGCGAAAGCAACGCCGGCCATGACGAAGAGGGCGGCCAACCATGCCGTAGCGTCGCCGCCATACAACGACATGCCCATCAGCAGGCTGCCGAGTGCCGCGCTGACCAACAGCAAGCCCTTGATGTCGGGTCTGGGCAAACTCGTCGGCCGCGCTTCGTTGATCCAGAACCAGGACAACAATGCCGCGATCAGCGAGAACGGGATGTTGCTGTAGAACACCCAGCGCCAGGAGCTGCTGTCGACGATGATGCCGCCGATGGTCGGTGAAATGGCGGGCGCTATCAGGGCAACGGCCATGACCAATGTGGATATTTTCGCCCGCTGCTCACCCTTGAACAGGTTGAACGTCAGCGCCTGGCCCACTGGAATCAACAGGCCGCCGCCAATCCCCTGGACGAAGCGCCAGATCACCAGTTCGTTGAAACTGTTGGCCAGCCCACACATCCACACGGAGCCGGTGAACACGATCATCGAGGCGGTGAGGATTTCCCGACGACCAAAACGACCGGCCAGCCAGGTGCTGACCGGGATGATCAGTGTCAGCCCCAGAATGTAAGCGTTAGCCACCCAGGCAACGTCTGAAGTACTAACGTGCAACGCCGTCGATATACTTGGTAATGCGACCGCCGACATAAAGATGTTAATGCAGTCTATAAAAAAGCCGATCAGAAATATCAGTGCAACTTTGTAGCGATAGGTCATGTTGTTTCCCCTTTGCCGCAAAGCATAGGGGCGGTGGACCTGAACTGTCGATACGACTATCCTTGAAACAATGTTTGACAGGATTTAACAGTGAACCCTATTGCTATGCACACTCATCTTAATCGGGTCCAGACATTTCTGGCCGTGGTCGATTTTGGTTCTTACACCAAGGCCGCCAATTACCTGAGCATCAGCAAAGCCATGGCTAGCCTGCATGTCAAGGCACTGGAAGACGTGCTGTCAGCGACGTTGTTGATTCGAAATACCCGAAATATATCCCTCACCGAAATAGGTCAGGATTTTTATGAAGAGTTCAAAGGTATTGTCGCGGATATTGATAATGCCTTTGATAATGTATTAAAAGGGCATAATCGGGTTTCCGGTAAATTGCGCTTCAGTTCCACCAGTGAATACGGTGAGGCGTGTATTCTGCCGTTGATTCCGCAATTTATAGAGCGCTATCCGGAGATAAAACTCTGTTATAACTTTAACTCGTCACTCAATGATCTGGTGGCGGAAAAATTAGACCTGGTTATCCGTTTAGGCAACTTGTCTGACTCGGCATTCAAGAGCCGTAAGCTGGCGGATTATGAAATTGTTCTGGTGGCTACCGAGGCGTTTCTTGCGCGTCACCCGGTGCAAAATCCCCAGGACCTGAATTCGGTGCCGTGGATTGCCAATAGCAACCTGCAGGCACCGACTCAGTGGACGTTGCGTCATCCGCAATTGGGGGCTGTAGAGATCAGCGGGATCAATCAGTTTGAATCCAATTCCTCCACGGCCATTCGCTCCATGACGTTGTCGTCCCTTGGGGTCTCGGTGCTGCCCGCGTGGGTAGTCAAGGACGACATTGCCAGCGAGCGGCTGATCCGCCTGTTGCCCGACTATTCGCTGCCCTCGCAATCCGTCAACGTGGTGTTTCCCAACAGCCCGCATTTGCCTCAAAAATCGAGGGCGTTCATTGATTTCCTGTTAATGCATCTGGCGCAATGAGCACCTACAAAAAAGCCCCTGAATCGTGAGATTCAGGGGCTTTTTAATCGGATTTCCGATCAGGCCGCTTCGATCTTGCTGCGGTTCTGTTCGACCTTGTTCAGGTAATCCGCAAGCTTTTCCTGTTCCGCCGGGGTGGTGAACAGCCCCAGCTTGCTGCGGCGCCACAGAATGTCGTGCGCCGTAGTCGCCCACTCTTCGCTGCACAGGTAATCGACTTCGCGGGTGTAGAGACCGCCACCGAGGTGTTCGCCCAGGTCGCTGAGGTTTTGCACGCCCTCAAGCATGCGCCAAGTGCGGCTGCCATAGCTGGTGGCCCAGCGGCGGGAGATTTCGCTTGGGACCCAGTCGAACTTGTCGCGGATCAGCGAGCTCAGCGCCTGCGGGGTGGTCATGTCTTCGCCGCCCGGTAGGGTTGCGCTGGCGGTCCAGCTTGGCTTGATGTTTTTGAAGTACGGAGTCAGTTGCGCCAGCGCCGACTCGGCCAGTTTGCGGTAGGTGGTCAGCTTGCCGCCGAACACCGACAGCAGCGGCGCTTCTTCACCACTGCCTGACAGCGCCAGGGTGTAGTCGCGGGTGACGGCCGAAGGGTTGTCGGATTCGTCGTTGCACAGCGGGCGAACACCGGAATAGCTGTGCAGGATATCGTCGCGGCTGATGCGTTTCTTGAAATGGGAGTTGACCACTTTCAGCAGGTAATCAGTTTCGCCTTCGGTGATTGCGACTTTCGCCGGGTCGCCGGTGTATTCGCGGTCGGTGGTGCCAATCAGGGTGAAGTGGTTCAGGTACGGAATGGTGAACACTATGCGCTGATCTTCGTTTTGCAGAATGTGTGCGTGCTCACCTTCGTACAGTTTCGGCACGATCAGGTGGCTGCCCTGAATCAGGCGAATGCCGTAAGGCGATTCCATCTTCAGATCGTCACGAATGAACTTGGCGACCCACGGGCCGGCCGCATTCACCAGCGCCTTGGCGCGGATCGAAAACAAACTGCCATCGGCTCGCTCCAGGTGCAGGTGCCACAGACCCTTGGTGCGACGAGCGCTGACGCAACGAGTCTGGGTGTGAACGTGGGCGCCTTTTTCGCGGGCGGCCATGGCGTTCAGTACCACAAGACGAGCATCGTCGACCCAGCAATCGGAGTATTCGAAGCCTTTGGTGATTTCGCTTTTCAGCGGGCTGTCCGGGCCGAACTTCAGGCTTTTCGAACCTTCGAGTTTTTCTCGCTTGCCGAGGTGGTCATAAAGGAACAGGCCGGCGCGGATCATCCAGGCCGGACGTAGGTGTGGGCGGTGCGGCAGCACGAAGCGCATTTGCTTCACGATGTGCGGGGCCTTGGCCAGCAGCACTTCGCGTTCGGCCAAGGCTTCGCGCACCAGACGGAATTCGTAATGTTCGAGGTAGCGCAGGCCACCGTGGATCAGCTTGCTGCTGGCCGACGAGGTGTGGCTGGCCAAGTCATCTTTTTCGCAAAGAAACACCGAAAGACCGCGACCGGCGGCATCCGCTGCAATCCCCACGCCATTGATCCCACCACCGATGACGGCGATATCGTAGACCTCAGCGAGAGGGGGCATAGGCAAGGTAGAAGTGGGCATCGGCTGGCCTCGGGCTTTTATGATTTTCGGTATTGGAATTCGAACATTAATGTTCATTTGCGAAAATGGTAGCCCATAAAGCCGCCCACGGCCAGTCAACTTCGATTGAAAATACTGATCGAAGGGCTGTTAAAGGAAAATTTTCGAACATTAAAAGCAAAAGATCGCAGCCTTCGGCAGCTCCTACAGGGGTAAGTGAACCTGTAGATACTGCTGCCGAAGGCTGCGATCTTTAGAAGCTGAAAGCGTTAAACGACTTCGAGCCGAATCTTGTGCTGGCTCAACAACTGCGCCAAGGCAGGCACAGGCTGCTGATCGGTGACCAGGCAATCGATCAGGCTGATCGGCCCCAAACGAATCATGGCGTTGCGCCCGAATTTGCTGGAGTCAGCCGCCAGGATTACCTGTCGGGCATTGGCGATGATCGCCTGGGATACCCGAACTTCCTGATAGTCGAAGTCCAGCAGGCTGCCGTCTTCATCTATACCGCTGATGCCGACCAGGGCGAAATCAACCTTGAACTGGTTAATGAAGTCGACACTGGCCTGACCGACCACACCTCCGTCACGTCGGACATTGCCACCGGTCAGCAGAACGTCGAAATCGTCCTTGGCGCTGAGCATCGAGGCTACATGCAAGTTGTTGGTGATGATCTTCAGGTGATTGTGATTGAGCAACGCCCGGGC
The DNA here is from genome assembly GCF_054898005.1 of Pseudomonas sp. HLT2-19-2. Classification (NCBI taxonomy): domain Bacteria; kingdom Pseudomonadati; phylum Pseudomonadota; class Gammaproteobacteria; order Pseudomonadales; family Pseudomonadaceae; genus Pseudomonas; species Pseudomonas sp. HLT2-19-2. The sequence continues at coordinate 1,537,611 of NZ_CM142712.1, forward strand.
AATCGATTCGGTGGTGGTACCGATATTGATGAACAGCGAGGCGTGATCGGGGATCTGCGCGGCAATGGCTTCGCCGATACGCTGTTTTTCATCGCGCATCTGGTCGGCGCGCATAGCGTAGGCGGTGTTTTCGACGCTGGAATCGTAAGCGGCGCCACCATGGTAGCGACGCAACAAATTAGCTTCCGCGAGCTGATTGATATCGCGGCGAATGGTTTGCGGTGTAACGACGAACAGCGTAGCCATTTCCTCGATGCTGACATAGCCGCGTTCGCGGACCAGTTCGAGGATTTGCTGCTGACGGGGAGGCAGATTCATGGGGCTTCCTTTGGGCTGCCGTGCAAAATTTGCCCATGATGCCGCAGGAATCTGCTCCCGACCAGTTACAACCCTATTCGTTTCCTGGGCTTGGCTTATTCAGCGCCCTCGTGCGGTTCCCAATCGCGGGTGCGGCTGACGGCTTTTTTCCAGCCGGCATAGAGTTTTTCCTTCGCGGTTTCGTCCAGGGTCGGCTCGAATTCGCGCTCGATCACAGCCTTGCCGCGCAAGTCGTCCAGGCTGCTCCAAAAGCCACACGCCAGACCGGCCAAGTAAGCCGCGCCCAGTGCGGTGGTTTCGCGCATTTGCGGACGCTCTACCTGAGTGCCGAGGATGTCGGCCTGGAACTGCATCAGGAAGTTGTTCGCCACCGCACCGCCGTCCACACGCAGGGATTTCAAGCGTTCGCCGGAATCCTGTTGCATGGCGTCGAGAACGTCGCGGGTCTGGTAGGCAATCGACTCCAGGGCTGCACGAATAATGTGATCCACACGTACGCCGCGAGTCAGTCCGAACAATGCACCACGGGCATACGGGTCCCAGTACGGAGCGCCCAGACCGGTAAAGGCTGGCACGAGGTACACGCCGTTGCTGTCCTTGACCTTGTTGGCGAAGTATTCGGTGTCGTGGGCGTCGTTGATGATCTTCAGTTCGTCACGCAGCCACTGAACAGTAGAACCGCCGTTGAACACTGCACCTTCCAGTGCGTAAGCCACTTCGCCGCGTGGGCCGCAAGCAATGGTGGTCAACATGCCGTGCTTGGATTTCACGGCTTTGTCGCCTGTGTTCATCAGCAGGAAGCAACCGGTGCCGTAGGTGTTTTTTGCCTGACCGGGTTCGACGCACATCTGGCCAAACAGGGCCGCTTGCTGGTCACCGGCGATACCGCCAATGGCGATGCCGCTTTTGGTATGGCCGTAAATTTCGGACGAGGATTTAACCTGCGGCAGCATCTCGCGCGGAATATCCAGCACCTCCAGCATCTTCGCATCCCACTCCAGCGTGTGGATGTTGAAGAGCATGGTGCGCGAGGCGTTGGTGTAGTCGGTGACGTGCACCTTGCCGCCGGTAAATTTCCAGATCAGCCAGCTGTCGACAGTGCCGAACAGCAGTTCACCCTTGCGCGCACGCTCGCGGCTGCCTTCGACGTTGTCGAGGATCCACTTGAGCTTGGTGCCGGAGAAGTACGGGTCGGTGACCAGGCCCGTTGTGTCGCTGATGTACTGCTCGTGGCCATCACGCTTGAGCTGCTGGCAGATCTCGGTGCTGCGGCGACACTGCCAGACGATCGCGTTGTAGATCGGGCGGCCGGTGGTCTTGTCCCAGACCACCGTAGTTTCGCGCTGGTTGGTGATGCCGATGGCGGCGACCTGGTCGTGATGCAGGCCGGCTTGAGCCAAGGCCTCGACCATCACGGCGCTTTGGGTGGCGAAGATCTCCATCGGGTCATGTTCAACCCAACCGGCTTGCGGGTAATGCTGTACGAATTCGCGCTGGGCGGTGCATACCACGTTCGCGTCACGGTCGAAAATGATCGCGCGGGAGCTGGTCGTACCCTGATCGAGGGCAATGATGTAGTTCTTATTCTGAGTGTCGGTCATGTCGATTGCCTTGGACGAAAAAAGGGAGTGAGGTCCGGCGCGCGCTCTTAATGGGCAGGATCACGCGCCAACGGTATCAAGAAGTTCTTGGTTTGCCGTCAATGGCCGGTGCTGCTTCCTTTGTAGCAGGTGTGGCACTGGGCAGGTGACGGGCAATCAGCCCGCGATAAGCTGCAGCGCCGAGGCAGGCACCGACAATCGGTGCAAAAATCGGAATCAGGAAATACGGGATATCGCGCCCGCCGGTGAAGGAAATTTCACCCCAGCCAGCGAAGAAAGTCATCAGTTTAGGACCGAAGTCGCGCGCCGGGTTCATCGCAAAACCGGTCAGCGGCCCCATCGAACTGCCAATCACGGCAATCAGCAGGCCGATCAGCAGCGGAGCGAGTGGACCCTTTGGCAAGCCGTTGTTGTCGTCGGTCAGGGACATGATCACGCCCATCAGGATGGCGGTGATGATCACTTCAACCAGGAAAGCCTGTGCCGTGGACAAGACCGGGTTGGGGAAGGTGGAGAACACCGATGCCAATTCGAGACTGGCCTGAGTACCACGAACCATATGGTGTGTTTGTTCGTAATCGAAGAATAAATTGCTGTAAAGCGTGTAAACCAACAACGCTCCACAGAAGGCGCCCGCCACCTGGGCGAGAATATAGAACGGTAGTTTGCGCTTTTCGAAGTCAGCGAAAATGCACAGGGCAATGCTGACGGCGGGATTGAGGTGAGCCCCGGAAACGCCGGCTGTCAGGTAGATCGCCATGCTCACGCCGATGCCCCAGATGATGCTTATTTCCCAAAGGCCGAAGCTGGCGCCCGCGACTTTGAGCGCGGCAACACAACCCGTACCAAAAAAGATCAGCAGTGCAGTGCCCAGGAATTCGGCCATGCATTGGCTTGAGAGCGACGGTTGTTGTAAAGCAGTTGTCATTGAAAACCTCGTTTTTGTTGTTGTCTGGCGCTTTGGCATCAGGGTCAAAGCGCGATTTTCACCGAGGCAGAATCCCCATCCTGTTCTCGGCCTGCTGCTGGGTGCTGCGGTATGACATTCGTACAGTATTCAGATTCGAAAAAATATAGACAAGAAACGCTGCTGTCAAAGGTCGAAAGTGAACTATCAGTCACAATCGAACTATTAGTCAGGTGAATGACCACATCGTTCACGCGGCAGGCTGAACGTGGACGAACGGCAGAAGGCGCCGCCAAGCCTTTGAAATAGCGCCGCAATAGAGCCTTTTATTGATCAATGGCCTAGAATTCAGCGCAGTATTTTTCTTCTGTCGCCAGCCTGGAGCTGCCATGACCCCCGCATTGGATTTGTTGAAAAAAGTTCGTGCCGAACATCGCGTGCACAGTTACGAACATGATCCGAAGGCGGCGTCCTATGGGCTGGAGGCCGCGGAGAAACTGGGATTGGACCCGGCTCAGGTATTCAAGACCTTGCTGGCAGCCAGCGAGAAAGGTGAATTGCTGGTGGCCGTGGTGCCGGTCGTCGGAAGTCTGGATTTGAAGGGCCTGGCTCATGCTGCGGGCGTGAAAAAAGTTGAAATGGCCGACCCTGCCGCTGCGCAACGATCCACCGGTTACCTCTTGGGCGGGATAAGCCCGCTGGGACAGAAAAAGCGCTTGCGCACCTTCATTGATAATTCAGCTCAGCCCTTCGCCAGCATTTTTGTCAGCGCGGGGCGACGTGGGCTGGAAGTCGAATTGGCACCCGCGGTGCTGGCCGAACATACCCAGGCGAAGTTCGCTGATATTGGCCGCGCCTGACTCAGGGAGAAAGTTATGCAGCTTGAATTTCACCAGGTTGATGCGTTCAGTGATCGGCGAGGCGGGGAGTTGTTCTGTCGACTGGAAGGGGATCGGGTGAGGATTGGCGGGAATGCGACGCTCGTTGCGAGCGGTACACTAATGCTCGGTTAACCGAAACCACTGTGGGAGCAAGCTCGCCACACAGTGGTTGTGTTTGTCAGTTAGCAGAGCTGTAGCGGCGGACGCCGGACTCGATGACCGGAATTTGCGCCGCCGTACTGCCCGACGCCTGAAACAGCACCAAGTGTTCAGCCGCGACACGAATGCCGACCTCCGAACCCACCTGATGATCAGCATGGCTCGGGAAAATCGACTCCAGCTGCGCACCGGTCGGCATCTGCAAGCGATACAAGGTCGACGCACCCTGGAAAGACTTGCCGACGATCCGTGCTTTCAAACCGTTGTCCGGTGCATAAACGATATCGTCCGGACGCAGCAACACATCCACCGCACCGCCAACCGGCCAGGTGTAGGCACGATTACCGCGTAACTCACCCAATTCGGTTTGCACCGACTCGGGGCTGCTCATCTGACCGCGAATGAAATAACCCTGGCCGATGAAACTGGCGACAAACGGCGTCAGCGGTTCGTGATACAGGTTGTAGGGCGTGTCCCACTGCTCCAGACGACCTTCCTTGAAAACCCCCACATGGTCGCTCACCGCGAAGGCTTCTTCCTGGTCATGGGTCACCAGAATCGCGCTGGTGCCACGGGCTTTGAGGATGTCGCGCACCTCATGGCTGAGCTTGCGTCGCAGCTCGCCATCAAGGTTGGAGAAGGGTTCGTCAAGCAGCAGCAGTTGCGGTTCCGGTGCCAGGGCGCGCGCCAGTGCGACGCGCTGCTGTTGACCACCGGATAGCTCATGCGGGAAGCGTTTGCCGAGGTTTTTCAGATTGACCAGCTCCAGCAACTCTTCGGTGACGCGATCCTTCTGCGGATGTTTACGGATCCCGAAGGCGATGTTCTCGGCCACGCTCAAATGCGGAAACAGTGCGTAGTCCTGGAACACCATGCCGATCCGGCGTTTCTCCGGGGCGAGGGTGAAGCCGGCGCGGGAGATCGTCTCGCCCGCCAACTGGATTTCACCTTCGTGTACCGGTTCGAAACCGGCAATGGCCCGCAGGGTGGTGGTTTTGCCGCAACCCGAAGAGCCCAGCAAGCAGCCGATGTCGCCGGCATTCAAATGCAGGTTGAGGTTCTGCACGACCCGCTGGTCCTGGTAGCCGCAGGCGAGGTTGCGCAGGTTAAGCAGTAATGGATGGCTCATGCGTGGTGGTACGAAGGCGGGACGAGAAACTCGAGCAGGGCCTTTTGTGCGTGAAGACGGTTTTCGGCTTGATCCCAAGCAACGGAGCGCTTGTCATCGAGCAAGTCGACGCTGATTTCCTCGCCACGGTGGGCCGGCAGGCAGTGCATGAACAGCACGTCTTCAGCGGCCAGGTCGAGCAGGGCGCGGTTGACCTGGAACGGCGCAAACAGCTTCAGGCGTTTGGCGGTTTCCTCCTCCTGGCCCATGGAGGTCCAAACGTCGGTGCTGACCAGGTGGGCGCCGCGTACGGCATCCTTCGGATCGCGGACGATGGTGACCCGATCACCCGCCTTGGCCACGAACTCAGGGTTGGGTTCAAAACCCTCCGGGCAAGCGATGCGCAACTGGAAGTCGAACTGCATCGCCGCTTCTATATAGCTGTTGCACATGTTATTGCCGTCGCCGATCCAGGCCACGGTTTTGCCCTGGATCGAGCCGCGGTGTTCGAGGAACGTCTGCATGTCGGCCAGCAACTGGCACGGGTGCAGGTCATCGGACAGGCCGTTGATGACAGGCACGCGGGAGTTGGCGGCAAATTCGGTCAGGGTGCTGTGGGCAAAGGTACGGATCATCACGGCGTCGAGCATGCTCGACATCACGATCGCGCAGTCGCCGATCGGCTCGCCACGGCCCAGCTGGGTGTCGCGCGGCGACAGAAAGATCGCCTGGCCACCGAGCTGGATCATGCCGGCTTCGAACGAAATACGGGTGCGGGTCGACGATTTCTCGAAAATCATCCCGAGCACGCGGTTTTTCAAAGGCTCGAACAGTACGCCGCGGTTACGCAGGTCTTTGAGCTCAATGCCTCGACGGATCACGCTGACCAGCTCTTCGGGCGTGCAATCCATCAGGGAGAGAAAGTGCCTTGCGCTCATCATTGACTACCTTTTTGCAACAGACCGCAGATACTCAAAGCCTTGTTTAACTGAAAAACGGGCGAGACCTGCGGCGTAAGCCGCACGGGGCGACGAAATAGGGGGAGGCGCGATATTGACATTAAATGTCGCGTTTTTCCAATAGGCTACGGTGTTTAGGGGATTTCAGAGGGGCTACGGGGTGACCGCAGTAGCGCTTTTGAAGCCTGTTTCCTGACAGCAGCCCGTCATTTGTACACTGGGGTCGCGGGGCTTTGCAATCAAACGGGGTGAGGATGGCATAGCAGCGGTCGGTTTCTGACCTGTCTTTCGACGCATTTGTGTTCAGGATCGATCGATGTGTCTGGTCTGAAACATTTGCTTATGCAAGATGGCGGGTTATAACTAATCCACGAACGACGCAGGAAGCCTTCGGAATGGAATCGAAAGAACAACAGTTAATGGAATTACTCGGCCTTACGGCTCGCTCGCTGACCCACCTCACCGCGTCCATGACCTCGATGTCCTTCGAGTTGATGCGCAGTGAAGACGAAGTGACCAAGGCAGCCGGTCGGCGGATGATTGACCGCATGGCAACCATCAGCACCGGGCTCGACGAGCACTGGCGGCTGATCGGCGAACTTACCGGTGTTCATGTCGCTCAAGAGCAGATTGAAACCATCCAGGAGATCCAGTTGCAGAGGCCACCGAGGCTGCCGCCGAACTGATCTCCGGCGGTCATCGGCTGGCCTGATGGTCGCCGATTCACAAGAGGAACGTCGCTGGCGCGGTCGTGGGTCAGGCGCCATAGTTTTGTTCCCGCGGCCGATATCGCCCGCCCAGAACAAGACAGAGACTGGCCATGACCAAGACTCTCCATCACCGTGCGTGCCACTTGTGTGAAGCCATCTGCGGCCTGACCATCGAAACCACCGAGGTCGAAGGCTCTGTGCAGATCACTTCGATCAAGGGTGACCCTCAGGATACATTCAGTCGTGGGCACATCTGCCCCAAGGCTGTTGCCCTGCAAGATATTCAGAACGATCCGGATCGTTTGCGTCAGCCGATGCTGCGAGTCGGCAGCGAATGGCAACCCATCGAGTGGGAAGATGCCTTCAGACTTGTCGCCGAACGTCTTGCGGCGATTCAGGAGCGTCACGGACAGAACGCGGTGGCGGTCTATCAAGGCAATCCCAGCGTGCACAATTACGGGCTGATGACCCACAGCAATTACTTTCTCGGCCTGTTGAAAACCCGCAACCGGTTTTCTGCGACCTCGGTTGACCAATTGCCTCATCACCTGACCAGCCATTTGATGTACGGCCATGGCTTGCTGTTGCCGATCCCGGACATCGATCACACCGATTTCATGCTGATCCTCGGCGGCAATCCGCTGGCCTCCAATGGCAGCATCATGACCGTGCCGGATGTGGAGAAGCGCTTGAAGGCCATTCAGGCGCGCGGCGGCAAAGTGGTGGTGGTTGATCCGCGCCGCAGCGAAACGGCGGCGATTGCCGACCAACATCTGTTCGTGCGCCCGGGTGGCGATGCCGCGTTGTTGTTCGGGCTGCTCAACACTTTGTTTGCTGAAGGCCTGACCCGCGACAGTCATTTGCCGGTGGAGGGTCTGGATGAGGTGCGGGAGGTCGTCGCAAGTTTCACCGCCGAGGCCATGAGCCCACTGTGTGCAGTGCCCGCCGAACAGATCCGCCAACTGGCGCGGGACTTTGCGGCAGCGCCGACAGCGGTCTGCTACGGCCGCATGGGGGTCTCGACCCAGGCGTTCGGCACCTTGTGTCATTGGGTTGTGCAACTGATAAACCTGGTCACCGGTAATCTCGATCGCGTGGGTGGTGCGTTGTGCACCGAACCTGCGGTGGACTTGGTGGCATCCACTTCAGGCGGGCATTTCAATCTGTGGCAGAGCCGGGTGTCCGGGCGTCCTGAATATGCGGGTGAACTGCCGGTGTCGGCAATGGCTGAAGAGATGCTCACCGAAGGGGAAGGGCAGGTCCGCGCGCTGATTACCGTGGCGGGAAATCCGGTACTCTCGACGCCCAATGGCCGGCAGCTCGAACAGGCACTGGACGGTTTGGAGTTCATGGTCAGCATCGACCTGTACATCAATGAAACCACGCGTTATGCCGACCTGATTCTGCCGTCCACATCGGCTCTGGAAAACGATCATTACGACACGACTTTCAATATGTTTGCGGTGCGTAACGTCAGTCGGTTCAACCGCGCGATCCTTGCCAAGCCCGACGGTGCGTTGCATGACTGGGAGATCTTCGTGGGGCTGGCCACGGCCTTTGCTGCGAAGACTGGCAAAGCATTGAAACCAACTGTCGCTCCGGCGCAGATGATCGATCATGGCTTGCGGATGGGGCTGTATGGCGACGCTTCGGAGCACAAGCTATCGCTGGCGACGTTGTTTGATCACCCTCATGGTGTCGATCTTGGGGCATTGAAATCCAACCTGGCTCCACGTCTGAAAACGGTAAATCAGCGAGTCCAGGCCGCGCCTGCCGTGATCCTGGCTGACCTCGTGCGCTTTGCGGCGTTGCAAGCACCGGCCTTTGATGAGTTGCTGATGATTGGCCGCCGTCATGTGCGCAGCAACAACTCGTGGATGCACAACTACCATCGCCTGGTGAAGGGCAAGCCGCGCCATCAATTGCTGATGCACCCGGATGACCTGGCCAGCCGTGGGCTCAACGACGGGCAGCGAGTGCGGGTCAGTTCGCGGGTCGGTGTGATTGAAGTTGAAGTGCTCGGCAGTCTGGATATGATGAAAGGCGTGGTCAGCCTTCCGCATGGTTGGGGCCATGCGCGGCCAGGCGTGCAGATGACCATTGCCAGTGGTCAGCCGGGCTCCAGCGCCAATGACTTGACCGACGAGTGTCAGCTCGATGAGTTGTCGGGCAATGCGGCGTTGAACGGTGTGCCAGTGACCGTGGCGGCGGCTTGATCAAGTCTGTCGGGGAGACCGAGCAGGGGGCTCGGGTTTCCGTTACAATGCGCCACCGTGCCGACCACTGAGTCGGAAAGTTCAGCCGAGGTGCTCCATGGATATCATCGAAACGATTAAAGAGCAGATTGCTAACAACACCATTCTGCTTTACATGAAAGGCTCGCCGAATGCCCCGCAGTGTGGCTTCTCCGCGAAAGCCGCGCAGGCCGTGATGGCGTGTGGCGAAAAGTTTGCTTACGTGGACATCCTGCAGAACCCGGAAATCCGCGCCAACCTGCCAAAGTACGCCAACTGGCCAACCTTCCCGCAACTGTGGGTCGGTGGTGAGCTGGTCGGCGGTAGCGACATCATGACTGAAATGTCTGCTGATGGTTCGTTGCAGACTACGATCAAAGCGGCTGTTGAAGCCGCTGCTACCAACAAGACTGAAGCCTGATCCGCTTTTTGTAGGAGCGAGGCTTGCCCGCGAAGGCGTCTTACCTGAAAGACCGCTTTCGCGAGCAAGCTTCGCTCCTACAAGAGCGAAGGCACAAAAAAGCCCCGCCTCTTTAAAAGAGCGCGGGGCTTTTTATTGTCTCGAGTTTAGCGGGCGCGAACTTACTCTTCGCCCATCTGCGATTGCAGATAGTTCTCAAGACCGACTTTATCGATCAGGCCCAGTTGGGTTTCCAGCCAGTCGATATGTTCTTCTTCGGACTCAAGAATATCTTCAAGCAGTTCACGGCTGCCGAAGTCGCCAACGGTTTCGCAATGAGCGATGGCTACTTTGAGATCCGCGTGACCGGTGCGTTCGATACGCAGGTCGCACTCAAGCATTTCCTGGGTGTGTTCGCCGATCTGCAGCTTGCCCAGGTCCTGGACATTCGGCAGGCCTTCAAGGAACAGGATGCGCTTGATCAGCTTGTCCGCGTGCTTCATCTCGTCGATGGATTCGTGGTACTCGTGCTTGCCGAGCTTGTTCAAACCCCAATCTTCATACATGCGTGCATGCAGGAAGTATTGATTGATCGCGACCAGCTCATTGGCAAGGATCTTGTTGAGATGCTGGATGACTGTAATGTCGCCTTTCATGATGGGGTCCTGCCCTGTATTAGCTGTCAATAAGGCAGAGTTTGAGCCGCGTAATTAAGAGTGTCAAACCTAAGTTATTGAAACTTAAGTTAAAATTAATCGGAATAAGAGTGTTTATGTTCCGCGTCTAGAGCGTAAGCGGTTGATTTTCAGACAAAAAAAACCGGACATCAAGTCCGGTTTTTTGAAATAGGGTATTTATGCGGCAGTAAATTCTACGGGATAGGGAATCGCGGACTGAGCCGATTGCAATTTGGTCAGGGTGTCGCGGACCACTTCCTTGGCAAGGCAAGCACATTTGCCGCATTGGCTGGCTACGCCGGTGGCCTGACGGACTTCTTTATAGCTGCAGCAACCTTCATAGATTGCATCGCGGATTTGACCGTCGGTGACGCCAGTGCAGAGGCAGACATACATAAGTGAAAACCGTCGCTGGTTGTGACTCAATTGCGATGGATCTTAATGTTAACGAGAATGATTGTCAAAGTGGTTTCTGAAAGCTTTGGTCGAGGCTGACGAACGGTTTCCCCTCAGCGGCGATCACACCGAAAGTCAGACGACAGCATTTCCCTTGGCAAAAAAAGCGTTAAGGACAGGTCAAAAACGCAGTGTATGATGGCCGGTCCTTATGAAGCGGGTTCGTGTCACAGGGCTGTCGTCTGAAGGTGGCAGGCTGATACGAAACCAGTTCTTCACGTTTTTACACCAGGAGATATCCAATGAGCGTACTCGTAGGCAAACAAGCCCCTGACTTCACCGTACCGGCCGTACTCGGTAATGGCGAAATCGTAGACAGCTTCACCTTGTCGTCGGCCATCAAAGGCAAATACGGCCTGGTGTTCTTCTACCCACTGGACTTCACCTTCGTTTGCCCGTCCGAGCTGATCGCTCTGGACAACCGCATGTCTGACTTCAAGGCACGCAACGTTGAAGTGGTTGCCGTTTCGATCGACTCGCACTTTACCCACAACGCCTGGCGCAACACCCCGGTAAACAATGGCGGTATCGGCCAAGTCCGTTACACCATGGCTGCCGACATCAAGCAGGAAATCATGAAGGCCTACGACGTTCAGTCCGCTGACGGCGTGGCTTTCCGTGGCGCATTCCTGATCGACGACAAAGGCGTTGTCCGTTCGCAGATCATCAACGACCTGCCGCTGGGCCGTAACATTGAAGAGCTGATCCGTCTGGTCGACGCTCTGCAATTCCACGAAGAGCACGGCGAAGTTTGCCCTGCCAACTGGAAAAAAGGCGACAAAGGCATGACCGCTTCGACCGAAGGTGTCGCGGCTTACCTGACCGAGAACGCTGCTGCGCTGTAAGGCACGTTGAGGCATAAAAAAACCGGCTGCTGAGGCCGGTTTTTTTATGGGCGGGATAAATCCAGCGACGTATCAGTCGTTGTAGTCTTCCCAGCCGCCCATTTGTTTCCAGCGATTGACGATGCCGCAGAACAGCTCGGCTGTCTTCTCGGTGTCGTAGCGAGCCGAGTGGGCCTCACGACCGTCAAAGTCGATATCGGCTGCCTGGCAGGCCTTGGCCAGTACCGTTTGACCGTAAGCCAGACCGGCCAGGGTTGCAGTATCGAAGCTCGAGAACGGATGGAACGGGTTACGTTTCATGTCCAGGCGCGCGACGGCGGCGTTGAGGAAACCCAGATCGAAGCTGCTGTTGTGCCCGACCAGAATCGCCCGTTTGCAACCATTGGCTTTAAGCGCCTTGCGGATGCCGCGGAAGATGTCGGTCAGGGCTGCTTCTTCACTCACCGCCATGCGCAGCGGGTGATCGAGTTTGATCCCGGTGAATTCCAGGGCGGCCGCTTCGATGTTCGCGCCTTCAAAAGGCTCTACGCGAAAGAAGTAGGTGTGGTCGGGGTACACAAACCCTTTTTCGTCCATGCCGATGGTGGTGGCGGCAATTTCCAGCAAGGCGTCAGTGGCAGAGTTGAAACCACCGGTTTCAACGTCGACAACGACTGGCAGGTATCCACGGAAGCGTTCAGCCATCGGGTGGCGCGAACCACCTCCGCCGCCTTGACCTTCCTGTTCGTCGTCGAAATGGTCTTCACTCACGCGTGTTCCTCCAGCAGGCGCCAGCGCAGTTTTTCACCGGCGCGCAGCGGGATTACGGTCAGCTCGCCAAATGGCAGGCTGGTTGGGGCGGTCCACTCATCGCGGACCAGGGTGATGCGATCGGTGTTCACCGGCAGGCCGTAGAAACGCGGGCCGTTCAGGCTGGCAAAGGCTTCGAGCTTGTCCAGCGCGTTGCGCTGTTCAAAGGCTTCGGCATACATCTCGATCGCTGCATAAGCGGTGTAGCAACCGGCACAGCCGCATGCTGCTTCTTTGGCGTGCTGGGCATGGGGCGCCGAGTCGGTGCCGAGGAAAAACTTGTCGCTGCCGCTGGTGGCGGCGTCGAGCAGGGCTTCCTGATGGGTGTTGCGCTTGAGGATCGGCAGGCAATAGAAGTGAGGCCGAATCCCGCCCACCAGCATGTGGTTGCGGTTGTACAGCAGGTGATGCGCGGTGATGGTCGCGCCAACATTGGCCGACGCCGCGTTGACGAATTGCACGGCGTCAGCGGTAGTGATGTGTTCGAACACCACTTTGAGCGTCGGGAAACGCTCGACCACACGGCGCAGGTGCTCATCGATGAAGATTTTTTCGCGATCGAAAACGTCGACATCACCACGGGTGACTTCTCCGTGAACCAGCAAGGGCATCCCGACTTCGGCCATGGCCTCAAGTGCAGGGAAAATCTTGTCGATGCTGGTAACACCGGAGTCCGAGTTGGTGGTCGCGCCGGCCGGGTACAGCTTGGCGGCGTGAATGAAGCCGCTGGCCTTGGCCTCGCGAATTTCTTCGGGCTGGGTGCGGTCGGTCAGGTACAGCACCATCAACGGTTCGAAGCGGCTGCCAGCCGGGCGTGCAGCGAGAATCCGCTGGCGATAGCCGTCGGCTTCAGCGGTGTTACGCACCGGAGGTACCAGGTTGGGCATGATGATGGCGCGACCAAAGGTGCGCGCGACATCTGCAACGGTATTGGTCAACACGGCACCATCGCGAAGATGAATATGCCAGTCGTCGGGACGCAGCAGGGTCAGGCGGTCGGACATGAGGGGATTCCAGGCGGGTCAAACTGAGGGGAATGCTACCGGAAAAGACTCTTCCAGGCACTCGCTATCAAGTTTTGCAGGAAGCTTCCGATATCCAACAGGTATGCCGTAAACATGTGTGTGTCGGTCTTTTTGTTGTAGAAGCCAGTGGAGCCTCCCGTGCGCCAGCGTTATTTAGCCTTGCTCAGCGTATTTGCCAGCCTTCCAGCGATGGCGCTCACTTTCCAGACCCGTCTGGAGAGCATCGAGTGGACGGTCGAAGGAGACCAGTTCGAGTGCCGCCTGACTCAGCCGATCACCGATTTTGGTTCCGGTGAGTTCGTACGCCGCGCCGGCGAGCAAGCGACGTTTCGTCTGAAGGCTTACAACACAATGATCGGCGGCGGTTCGGCCACCTTGCTGGCGGCGGCTGCACCCTGGCAGCCGGGGCGTGGCGACATTAACCTCGGGTCTGTGCGAATCGGCAGTGGCGATGTGCTGTTCAACAGTTCGCAAGTTCAGGCCGGGCGTTTGATCAGTGGCCTGATGGATGGCCGCAGCACGGTTGTTCGACATTACTCTGGCGATGGCCGGATGTCGGAAGTGCGCCTGTTGCCGGTCAAGTTCAGCAAGGCCTTCAACGACTATCAGGGTTGCGTGGCAAAGCTGCTGCCGAAGAATTTCGAGCAGGTCAAACAGTCCGAAGTTGGCTTCCCCGGCGAAGGCATCGATCTTGACGCTCGGGCCAAGGCTCAGTTGCAGGTGATGCTGGATTTCATGAAGGCCGATCCGACGGTCAACCACATCGAACTCGATGGCCATTCCGACAACAGCGGCAACCGCCTGACCAACCGTGACCTGTCGCGCCGCCGGGCTCTGGCTGTCCTGGACTTCTTCAAGGCCAACGGTATTCAGGAATCGCAAGTCACCCTGCGCTTCCACGGCGAGCGTTATCCGTTAGCGCCCAATACCAGTTCTGCCAACCGGGCGAAGAACCGTCGGGTCAATGTGCACCTGGCGCGGGTTGCGCCCACCGAAAAGCCCGCCCCTCAGGCCGCTGCCTCGGCGAGCGCCGCGTCGACTTCCTGAACCCGCTGTAATCGTCGCTCACTCGACATAATCTGTCGCTTCGTCGTCATAAGCTGTCGCGCCTCTGTAAATTATCCTGTATGACCGGTAGACTTGACGGCTTTCCGTAGAACCCCGTGGAGTGATGGCATGGCGGACGTAAACAAGGTCGTTCTGGCGTATTCCGGCGGCCTGGACACTTCGGTGATCCTCAAGTGGCTGCAGGATACTTATAACTGTGAAGTCGTGACCTTCACCGCTGACCTGGGTCAGGGCGAAGAGGTCGAACCTGCACGCGCCAAGGCACAAGCCATGGGCGTGAAAGAGATCTACATCGACGACTTGCGCGAAGAATTCGTGCGCGATTTCGTTTTTCCGATGTTCCGCGCCAACACCGTTTACGAAGGCGAGTACCTGCTGGGTACTTCCATCGCTCGTCCGTTGATCGCCAAGCGCCTGATCGAAATCGCCAACGAAACCGGCGCAGACGCCATTTCCCACGGCGCCACCGGCAAGGGCAACGACCAGGTTCGTTTCGAACTGGGCGCCTACGCCTTGAAACCAGGCGTGAAAGTGATCGCTCCGTGGCGCGAATGGGACCTGCTCTCGCGTGAAAAGCTGATGGATTATGCTGAAAAGCACAACATCCCGATCGAGCGTCATGGCAAGAAGAAATCCCCGTACTCGATGGATGCCAACTTGCTGCACATCTCCTATGAAGGCGGCGTGCTGGAAGACACCTGGACCGAGCACGAAGAAGACATGTGGAAATGGACCGTCTCCCCGGAGAACGCTCCTGACAAAGCCCAATACCTGGAACTGACCTACCGCAACGGCGACATCGTCGCACTGGACGGCGTCGAAATGACCCCGGCCACCGTGCTGGCGACCCTGAACCGTATCGGTGGCGAACATGGTATTGGCCGTCTCGACATCGTCGAGAACCGCTACGTTGGCATGAAGTCCCGTGGCTGCTACGAAACCCCTGGCGGCACCATCATGCTGCGCGCCCACCGTGCGATCGAGTCGATCACCCTGGACCGCGAAGTGGCTCACCTCAAAGACGAGCTGATGCCTAAATACGCCAGCCTGATCTACACCGGTTACTGGTGGAGCCCTGAGCGTCTGATGCTGCAACAGATGATCGATGCGTCCCAGGCCCACGTGAACGGCGTTGTGCGCCTGAAGCTGTACAAGGGCAACGTGATCGTCACCGGTCGCAAGTCCGACGAATCGTTGTTCGATGCCAACATCGCGACCTTCGAAGAAGATGGCGGCGCCTACAACCAGGCCGACGCGGCGGGCTTCATCAAGCTCAACGCTTTGCGCATGCGTATTGCGGCGAACAAAGGCCGGAAGCTTTTCTGAGATTTTTGAAGCCGTAGTGGAACGACTGTAGTGGCGGTAATAGAGGTGTGGCCTTGTCGATGACAAGGCCACACATCTGAATAGGGGGGATTTCCTGCTGGACATCGTTTTAACAGCGTTCTTTTTGTTTCTGTAATTCCTTCCTTCTGTTTCTTCTCTCTGAAAGCTCTTCAAGCGTTACCTGCTGCGTGCCAGGTAAAAGGAGTGATCAAGAATCGTCAGGCCACGTGAATTCAAATTGTAAGCAATGCAGAGCGTTGGGCCGTTGCGGTTCTTTGTCTGTTTTGAATGCGTGAGGGCGCTTTCCTTCAGTAATGCCTCCGAATCGGTACAGGTGAGAAACACAATCACTTGCGCAGGGCTTCCCTGTGGGTGCAGATTTTTTTCAATCCAGGCGCCAAACTCCTTTTTTTTGTTCAACCACCGCGCATCGACGATGTGCAGGTTTTTTAGCGGCTCGGTCAGGCACACGTGCTGTAGCGCCGAGAGGCTTGTCTGAATTCCGATCCGGGCGGGAGGGTCCTTCAGGTTATCGGGCCGCTGACCGCGATCAGCGTTGTCCATCACTTCTAAAAAATGCTTTCCTTTCCCAAAATCCGAGGGCGCGTACAGCGACCGGTAGTTGAAGTTGAGTGTGGCGAAGAAAAGAAAAAGCAAATAAAAGGGAAAACTGATCAGGAACCAGACATAGAGCTCTTTCTCCTTATTGTCGAGAAAGGGCAGTGAGACGGCGGCCGATGTTTCAGAAATAGCGGCAAATATGGCAATAACTGTCAGAGGGTTGACGATTTTTTTCTTTAGTATGTTCATGTTTTCTGCTCATGGAAGTATTGTCTTTTCTCGAATGGTTAATATTTTTGGTTTTGGATTTTAATAACTCGGTTATTGTTTTTTTGTGGGTGGGTGTTCCTTTAAAAGTTGGATTTCAATGGGGGATAATAACGGCAATGAGTGAGGGCGGGTATATCTGTTTTTGATGTTTTGGTTGCGTTGGAATGAATTTTTGAAGTGTTGCATGGTGTGATTTTTTCTTAATGCTTGATGTGCAGTGTTTGTGGTATGGGTTTTTAGAGGGGAAACATCAGTTACTTTTAAGCGTAGCTCAATAGTTGGTGTTCGTTGGATCGCTTGCGATGGAGGCTGTAGTTTGGTTTTCTGATTGTAAATCGAAACACAAAAACTGCGAAAAATATAAATTCTTTCAGGTTGATAAAATTTCAAGTCCCAGTATTTGGGTATATTTTGTAAGACGAATCCCTAATGTCTGTAGGGAATGTCTCTCGGTGTAGGTGGCCGAGGGGGGCGGCATGCCATGGGTGAAACGACTAGGCTATTGTGCGGGCTCTAAAAATTCGAACAGCGAAAATTGGACTTGCCCATGAATAAAGTGCTGATCGTGGATGATCACCCCGTCATTCGTCTTGCGGTACGAATGCTAATGGAGCGTCATGGCTACGAAGTTATTGCAGAGACAGATAACGGCGTGGATGCGTTGCAACTTGCCCGTGAGCATATGCCGGATATTGTCATCCTGGATATTGGAATACCGAAACTTGATGGGCTGGAAGTCATCGCGCGTTTAACGTCGACAGCAATGCCCATGAAAGTACTGATATTGACTTCCCAGGCACCTGGGCATTTTTCCATGCGTTGCATGCAATCGGGTGCCGCCGGGTATGTCTGCAAACAACAGGATCTCACCGAATTACTCAGCGCGATAAAGGCAGTATTGTCAGGCTACAGTTACTTTCCAAATCAAGCCTTGCATACCGTACGTTCCAGTTTGGGGAACGCCAGTGAGGCCGATATGGTGGATCGTCTGTCGGGACGGGAAATGATGGTCTTGCAACAGTTGGCCCGAGGCAAGACCAACAAGGAGATTGCCGATGGAATGTTTCTTAGTAATAAGACTGTCAGTACTTACAAGACCCGCCTGTTGTTGAAACTCAATGCTCGCTCCCTGGTCGACCTGATCGAATTGGCTCAACGCAATGGTTTGGTGTGACTGCCTCAACGTTTGACGAGGCGCGATGAGCGGGGGCATCAGGGGTTGGCACTTAGTAAAAAGCCTCCGTTTCGGGAGGCTTTCAGGTGTCATGGATCAAAATCGTAATCGGCCAATTGCTTTTGCAGTCGGCGCTCCTCCAACAGATTGTCGATGGTACGGCGTTTGCTCAGGTTGGTCTTCGCCACTTCAACCACCGGCTCGGTGTCATCAGCCTCAACGGGGGTGAAGTCGTCTTCTACGTCCAATTGCTCTTTGCCAGTGCTCATAGTGTTACTCCAGGCTAAGACTGCCTTTGGCGCTCCTTATAGCGATAATCTCCCGGCGGGTAAAAAAGATTTTTTCAATCGATAAATCAAAAAACCTAATAGCGCCTCAATCGTCCGAAGTCTTTTGCTTGTATTCACACAAGTCTTCGATCCGGCAACTGCCACAGCGAGGCTTGCGGGCCAGGCAAACGTAGCGTCCGTGGAGGATCAGCCAGTGATGGGAGTCGAGCAGATATTCCTTGGGCACGAACTTCATCAGTTTGTTCTCAACCTCGACCACATTTTTACCGGGAGCAATGCCGGTACGATTGCTGACCCGGAAAATATGCGTGTCCACGGCCATGGTCAGCTGACGGAATGCGGTATTGAGCACCACGTTGGCGGTCTTGCGGCCGACGCCGGGTAACGCTTCCAGCTCTTCACGGGTTTGCGGCACTTCGCCTCCATGACGTTCCACCAGCAAGCGACAGGTCTCGATCACGTTTTTCGCTTTGCTGTTGAACAGGCCGATAGTCTTGATGTATTCCGACAGTCCCTCGACACCCAAGGCATAAATCGCCGCCGGCGTATTGGCCACCGGATAGAGTTTGGCAGTGGCCTTGTTCACGCCGACATCGGTCGACTGGGCCGAGAGAATCACAGAGATCAGCAATTCGAACGGCGAGGAGTAGGCCAGTTCGGTCTTTGGTTCCGGGTTGTCTTCGTGTAATCGGCGGAAAATTTCCAGACGTTTTGCGGCATTCATGGGCAGTGCGTTTCCTCGAAGGCGGTCAGTGTGAGGGTGTCGAGCGGGTCCAGGCCTGACGTGCGGCGATCAGCAGTCCCAGCAGAATGAATCCGCCGGGGGCCAGGGTGGCCAGGTGCAAGCCACCGTCGGCGGTCAGTACCCAACCTTGCCAGTCCACTTGCGCAGTGCCAGCCAGCCATGGCAGATGGCTGCCGAGTGTGCCGTTGCCGATGAGTTCGCGCAGCAAGCCAAGGCCTGCCATCAACGCGCCGAACAAGCCACACAGGCGCAGGCGATCACGCCGGGCGCTCTGGAAAAAACCGGTGTTTTCCAGCACGACACATTGCAAGGCGATCAACCCTGCATAGAACCCCACATGGTGGTGCCATTGCAGCGACCAGAGTTGCGCGGCGAGCTCCGCGCAGCTGGTCAGCGTGGCCGCCAGCAGGACGCCGGCAAGCAGGTGTGTCGCCGGGAGAAGTCGGGATCGCAAGGCGCCCATGCACACACCAAAGGCATTGATCACTACGATGAACATCAGCCACAAGCCCAAAGCGGACACCAATGAGTCCGTGGCGCCGATCAGCGGCGCGAGCATCAGCGAGTTCTGCAGAGACGATGACTTATTCATGGGGGCTACTCCCCATCAACTGTTGCCGGCGTTCATCGAAGTAGCGCAACGCGTCATGGATGGCGTTGATCACTGCTCTTGAAGTAATGGTCGCCCCCGCCAATTGATCGAATTGCCCCTGATCCTTTTTCAAGGCCCAGCCAGCATTGGCGGGTTCGGTTCGAGATTTACCGACAAACACCTGAAACCAGGCATTAGGCCAGTCGGCAATGTTGCCACCCAGCCCCGGGGTTTCTGATTGCTTGAGCGTTTTGACGCCAAGCAACTTGCCGTTTGCGTCGATGGCGATCAGCAATTCGATGGCGCCCTCATAGCCTAAGGTCTGGCTGCGCAGCAACACGGCGCTGGGTTGGCCAGTCTTGGTCGCCAGATAGCCACCCAGCAGCGTACTGTTGGCCAATCCAGTGTTTTCGAGTGCGAGTGGCTGTTCCAGCGGCTGATTGTCGTAGCGCTCGGCGGGCAGCAGATCCAGCAGGTTACGGCTGTCGATCAGGCGCTGTTCGGCCACAATTCGCGGCGCGCTGATGTGCTGGACCAGGTAGGTCACGCCAATCCCCAGTCCTGCCAGTAACACCAGGACCACAGCGCTCGATGCTCGGCTCATGGCGCACCCCGTTCCTGTCTGGAAGCGACGCACCGCTCCAGCGCCGGCACACAGAGGTTCATCAACAGCACGGCAAAGGCTACGCCGTCCGGATACCCACCCCAGGTACGAATCAGGTACGTCAGCAGCCCGACGCCCACGCCGAAAAGTAGTCGCGCGCTGGGGCTTTTTGCGCCAGACACCGGTTCCGTGACGATGAAGAATGCGCCCAGCATGCTCGCGCCAGTGAGCAGATGAAACAGCGGCGAGCCATGGGAGTCGGAGCCTGAGCCGTTCCAGCACAGCAGGCTGATGACGAACAGACTGGCGAGCATGCCGACCGGCGCATGCCAGCTGAACACCCGTCGTTGCAGCAGAAACGCGCCGCCCGCCAAAAAGGCCAGGTTGACCCATTCCATGCCTCGGCCGCCGAAGTGACCGAACGCCGGGTTAGCGGCAAACAGTTCGTCGATGGTCAGGCTTTTGTTGATCCGCAGGCTGTCCAGCGCTGTGGCCTGGACCCAGGCATCCGGCGTCTGGCTGAGGCTGAACCCAAACACCTGCTGCAAGCCGCCGAGCAGGTCCAGTCCATGGGATGACGGCCAGTGGGTCATCTGTTGGGGAAAGCTCACCATCACGAGGGCGAAACCGAGCATTGCCGGGTTGAATGGGTTATTTCCTACGCCGCCATACAGGTGTTTGCCGAATACCATCGCGAACGCCGCGGCACAGACCGCCAGCCACCAAGGGCAATAAGGCGGCAAGGCCAGAGCCAGCAGCGTCGCGCTGACCAGTGCGCTGCCGTCGGTCAAGGTTGGCTTGAGCGGTCGCTTGCGCAGTTGCAGCACGGCCGCTTCAACGGCCAATGCGGTAACGCCTGTCAGAATCAGGTTGATCAACACCCCCCAGCCATACAGCCAGAACAACACCAGCATCCCCGGCACGGTGGCCAGCAATACCAGCTTCATGGCCTGCTGAAGGCGCTCGTCGACCGATTCAAGGGGCGACATAGGCATCCACCTGACGCTCGGCTTCATTGACCGCGAGTTCCAGTGTTTCGATTTGCTCAGCGGGAGCTTCGCTGGCGTGGGCTTTCTTGAGTTCGGCGCGGCGCATGGCTAACTGGATCTTTGCCCGATTCAGCTGCGCATTTTTCGCCGGAGCAACGGGCGCCGGGGCTGGCGGTGCAGTGCTTTCCAGTGTCGCCAACGCCTGTTCGGCAGCCTCGAACTGCTGTTGCAGGAGGATCAGTTGCGACTGCTGCTCGAAGGTCGGCGGATGCCCGAACGCCTTGAGAGACTTGTTCAGTTGCGCCCGACTCATTGCCAGATCGATCTTGGCTTTTTTCAACGCCGCATCCGCATTGGCTGCCTTCTGTGCGCGGACTCGCTCAAGAGCAGCCTGAATCGGGTCGAGTGTCGCCACCTCGCTGTGCTGGACGGCGCGCTGGGCTCGGGCCTGACGTTCGGCGATTTTCAGTTCTTCTTCACGACGCAGGCGAGCGTTGCGTTGTTCGAATCGACGCCGTGCGTGATCGCGCTTGGCCGTCCGGGCGCGTTGTTCCTCGAGGCTGAACGCCAGGCCGCCGACAATCGGTAGCACCGTGGCCAGCGGCAACGGCCGCATCTCGATGCAATCCACCGGGCAGGGCGCCACGCACAGGTCGCAACCGGTGCATTCATCGACGATCACCGTGTGCATTAATTTCGCCGCACCGACAATGGCATCCACCGGGCAGGCCTGGATGCACTTGGTGCAGCCGATACACTCCGCTTCACGAATGTAGGCGATCTGCGCCGGTGCCGAGCCGCGACTGACGTCCAGTTCCAGCACCGGCACGTTCAACATCTCAGCCAGGGCCGCGATGGTTTCGCTGCCGCCTGGCGGGCATTTGTTGATCGGCTCGCCGCTGGCAATGCCTTCGGCGTACGGTTTGCATCCAGGATGGCCGCACTTGCCGCATTGGGTCTGCGGCAAGAGGGCGTCGATGCGTTGAATCAGACTCATGTTTTGATCAGTCCACTGAATCCGAGAAAAGCCACTGCGATCAGCCCGGCGCCGATCAACTCGATCGGCAGGCCACGAAAAGGCAGAGGGATATCATTATCGAGTGTGCGTTGGCGCAAGTCGCTGAACAGGCTCAGTACCAGCCAGAAACCCAGCCCGCCACCCAGGCTCAGGGCCATGGCGTGGAAGAGTCCTTTGTCGTCTTGAGCGTTGAGCAGCGTCAGGCCGAGTACGCCGGCGTTGCCCAGCAGCAGGGGCCAGAGGCCATCGAACGCAAGCTTTGGAAGTGACCGAGAAAGCGCTTTCAGCAGCGGACCAATCAGCAAAACGCTTAAAGGCAGGAATACGAAAAGGCGCAGCGACGTCAGCTCCAGCGGGATCAGCAGCCAACGGTAGGCCAAGTAGCCCAGCGTGCCGACGATCAGCATCAAGCAAGCCGTCGCAAGGCCCAGCGCGTGGACCTGCCGATGCTCGTTGCCCAACAGCGGATCGACGCCCAGCGGCCAGTGCAACACGAGGTTGTTGATCAGGGCTGCACTGATAAGCGTAAGAACAATTTCGGTCATGATCGTGCCGGCAAGAACGGGGCTTTTTAACAGAGCGGTCTAAAAAGCTTAGGCATTATCCGGCAAGGACGGAGGGTGGGCCAGACATGAAAAATCCCACAGTCGCGCCAGGCACGACTGTGGGATCGATTTGCTGCACAACCTTACTTGATGCGCTGACCTGGTTTGGCGCCGCTGTCAGGGCTGAGCAGGTAGATTTCTTCACCGCCGGGGCCCGCGGCCATGACCATGCCTTCGGAGATCCCGAACTTCATTTTTCGTGGCTTGAGGTTGGCGATCATCATGGTCAGACGACCATTGAGTTTGGACGGATCCGGGTAGGCACTCTTGATCCCGGAGAACACGTTGCGTTGCTCGTCACCGATGTCCAGAGTCAGGCGCAGCAGTTTGTCAGCACCTTCCACGTGTTCGGCCTTGAGGATCAGGGCGACGCGTAGGTCGACAGCGGCAAAGGCATCGAACTCGATCTCTGGCGACAGCGGATCCTTGGCCAGTTCGCCATTGCCGACAGGCGCAGTTTCACCGGTGTCGGTCTGGCTGGCGGTCAGGTCCTCTTTCGAAGCGTCGCTCATGGCTTGCACTTTCACCGGGTCGATACGGGTCATCAACGGTTTGAACTCGTTCAGCTGATGGTTACTGAGCAAGGTGGCGTGGTCGTCCCAGGTCAGCGGCGCGACGTTGAGGAACGCCTCGGCGTCGGCGGCCAGTAACGGCAACACCGGCTTAAGGAAGATCACCAGTTGGCGGAACAGGTTCACGCCCAAGGCGCAGATGGCCTGGACTTCGTCCTGCTTGCCTTCCTGTTTGTTCAGCGACCACGGCGCCTTGTCGGCGATCCAGGCGTTG
This sequence comes from Pseudomonas sp. HLT2-19-2, assembly GCF_054898005.1. Taxonomy (NCBI): domain Bacteria; kingdom Pseudomonadati; phylum Pseudomonadota; class Gammaproteobacteria; order Pseudomonadales; family Pseudomonadaceae; genus Pseudomonas; species Pseudomonas sp. HLT2-19-2. Next base: position 1,560,708 of record NZ_CM142712.1, read on the forward strand.
GCACGGTCGGCCAGGCCCATGATCTCGCGCATGGCACGGGCGAAGTCGCGAGCCTCGTAGGCGTCGCAGATGCTCGGCGCTGCGGCCAGGAACGCTTCGGTCAGTTCCGGCGCGGCATTACCCGCCACCAGCACACCGGCGTTGCCTTTATGGATGAAACCGGCGCAACGGCTGGCGATGTTGACGACTTTGCCGACCAGGTCAGAGTTGACCTTCTGCACGAAGTCTTCGAGGTTCAGGTCGAGGTCGTCGACGCCGCGGCTCAACTTGGCCGCGTAGTAGTAGCGCAGGTATTCCGGCGACAGATGGTCCAGATAGGTTCGGGCCTTGATGAAGGTGCCGCGGGATTTGGACATTTTCTGACCGTTGACGGTCAGGTAGCCGTGGACGTTGATGCCGGTCGGTTTACGGAAACCGGCGCCTTCAAGCATGGCTGGCCAGAACAGCGCGTGGAAGTTGACGATGTCCTTGCCGATGAAGTGGTACAGCTCGGCGGTGGAATCCTTGCCCCAGAACGCGTCGAAGTCCAGGTCCGGACGACGGGCGCAGAGGTTCTTGAAGCTGGCCATGTAGCCAATGGGCGCGTCCAGCCAGACGTAGAAGTATTTGCCTGGCTCGTCGGGGATTTCGAAACCGAAGTACGGCGCATCGCGGGAGATGTCCCACTGTTGCAGGCCGGCATCCAGCCATTCGGCGATTTTGTTCGCCACGGCCTCTTGCAGGGTGCCGCTGCGGGTCCAGGCTTGCAGCATTTCCTGGAAGTCCGGCAGCTTGAAGAAGAAGTGCTGGGAATCCTTGAGCACCGGGGTGGCGCCGGAGATCGCCGACTTCGGATCCTTCAGATCAGTCGGCGCGTAGGTCGCACCGCATTTTTCGCAGTTGTCGCCGTACTGGTCTTCGGTGCCGCATTTCGGGCAGGTACCCTTGATGAAGCGGTCGGCCAGGAACATTTTCTTTTCCGGGTCGAAGTACTGAGTGATCGAACGCGTGGCAATGTGCCCGGCGTCGCGCAGCTTCAGGTAGATCTGGCTCGACAGCTCACGGTTTTCTTCGGCGTGAGTGGAGTGGAAGTTATCGAAGTCCACCAGGAACTCGGCAAAGTCGGCGCTGTGTTCAGCCTGGACGTTGGCGATCAGTTGTTCCGGGGTAATGCCTTCCTTTTCCGCGCGCAGCATGATGGCCGAACCGTGGGCGTCGTCGGCGCAGACATAAATGCATTGATTGCCGCGGTGCTTTTGAAAGCGCACCCACATATCGGTCTGGATGTATTCCAGCATGTGGCCAAGATGGATCGAACCATTGGCATAGGGCAGGGCGCTGGTGACGAGGATCTTGCGTGGCTCGGACATGGGGCTCGGCTACTTGATGAAACGGAGGTCGGCCACTATAAAGCGCCGGCGCATATTTTTCACCCCCGCGACCCGTATCCACGGTCCAGGTTGCGTCTGGACATTGGGTATCTGTCACATTCTGAAAGCATGCCGTCCAGGCCATAGAACGGTTAGGATACCCGCCTGATTTTCCAGTCTTGCTATCGGAGTTGCCCATGAGCGTCGTCAATCGCGCAGCGGTGGAAGCCGTCCTTCGCCAATACACCGACCCTTACCTGAACCAGGACCCGGTCAGCGCCGGGTGCGTGCGCGGCATCGACATTCAGGGTGATCGCGTCAGCGTCCAGCTGGAGCTGGGTTACGCCGCCGGTCTGTTCAAGAGTGGCTGGGCGCAATTGCTGCAAATGGCCATTGAAGGGCTGGACGGCGTGACCATCGCCCGCGTCGAGATCACCAGTGTCATTGCCGCGCACAAGGCTCAAGCGCAGATTCCGGGGCTGGCCAACGTCAAGAACGTGGTGGCCGTGGCATCCGGCAAGGGTGGTGTGGGCAAATCCACCACCGCCGCCAACCTGGCCTTGGCCCTGGCCCGCGAAGGCGCCAAGGTCGGGATTCTCGACGCGGACATTTACGGACCGAGCCAAGGCATCATGTTCGGCATCCCCGAAGGCACTCGACCCAAGGTCAAGGATCAGAAGTGGTTTATTCCGATCGAGTCCCACGGCGTCGAAGTCATGTCCATGGCGTTCCTGACCGACGACAACACGCCGATGGTCTGGCGCGGGCCGATGGTTTCCGGTGCTTTATTGCAACTCGTCACTCAAACCGCCTGGGGCGACCTCGATTACCTGGTCATCGACATGCCACCAGGCACCGGTGACATCCAGCTGACCCTGGCGCAGAAAGTCCCGGTGGCCGGCGCGGTGATCGTCACTACCCCGCAAGATCTGGCATTGCTGGACGCGCGCAAAGGCGTGGAGATGTTCCGCAAGGTCAACATCCCGGTGCTGGGCGTGGTGGAAAACATGGCCGTGCACATCTGCTCCAATTGCGGGCATGCCGAGCATCTTTTCGGTGAGGGCGGTGGTGTGAAGCTAGCCAACCAGTACGGCGTCGAGCTGCTGGCTTCCTTGCCGCTGTCGATGATCATCCGCGAGCAGGCCGATGGCGGCAAGCCAACGGTAATCGCCGAGCCTGACAGCCCGATTGCGATGGTTTACCAGGAACTGGCCCGCCATGTCGGCGCGCGGATCGTGTTGCAGGAAGCGGCGACACCGGCCATGCCGAACATCACGATCAGCGACGATTGATTCGCTGAAAAAGATCGCAGCCTCGCTTCGCTCGACAGCTCCTACAGGTGTAAGTCAATCCATGTAGGAGCTGTCGAGCGAAGCGAGGCTGCGATCTTTTGATCTTGCTTTAGATCCGCAACCCGCCATCCATTTCCAGAATCCGACCGGTGTAGTAGTCGTTCTCGAAAATGTAGGCCGCGGAATGGGCGATCTCTTCAGTCTTGCCCATGCGCTTGAGCGGAATCGCGGACGTTATCTTCTCCAGCGCCTCAGGCTTCATGCTCAGCGTCATCTCGGTTTCGATAAAGCCCGGTGCAATGCCCGCCACCCGAATACCGTAGCGTGCCAGTTCCTTGGCCCAGGTCACGGTCGCCGCAGCGACACCCGCCTTGGCGGCGGAGTAGTTGGTCTGACCGACGTTGCCAGCGCGGGAGATCGACGAGATATTAATGATCGTGCCGCTGTTGTTCAGCTCGACCATTTTGGCCGCGACTTCACGGGTGCACAGGAATACGCCTGTCAGATTGACGTCGATGACTGCCTGCCACTGGGCCAGGCTCATCTTGGTCATCTCGCCGTCCTTAACCTTGATCAGCAGGCCGTCGCGCAGAATCCCGGCGTTGTTGATCAGGCCATGGATTGCGCCGAAGTCTTCGGCCACCTGGGCGACCATGTGGGACACTTGCTCTTCATTGGCGACATTGCACAGATAAGCGCGAGCATCGACGCCTTTAGCCTTGCAAGCGGCGACAGTGTCGTCGAGTTTTTCCTGGTTCAGGTCCACCAGCGCCAGCTTCGCGCCTTTTGCGGCGAAATACTCGGCCATGGAACGGCCTAAACCCTGGCAACCGCCAGTGATAATGATTACTTTGTCAGTGAGTTGCATTCGCATGCCCCAATAGCAGGTCAGAGGAGTGGGTTCCTTCTAGAGGGCCTCTCGATCTGCACCTGGCCTGGTTGCACATGAGAACTGCCCCGTTGGCGGACTGGAACTTATCCCCAGGCGCCTGTCCGTTTTTTTGACGGATTCTATTTAAGGAGTCATAAATTGAGCGTTGAAGCGGCCAAGAATGCCCGAGAATTGCTTCTCAAGGAATACCGGGGAGTGCTCTCGACGCACTCCAAGGCGATGCCCGGTTTCCCGTTTGGCTCCGTGGTTCCGTACTGCCTGGACGAACAAGGCCGGCCGCTGATCCTTATCAGCCGTATCGCCCAGCACACGCATAACCTGCAGAAAGATCCGAAATGCTCACTGTTTGTGGGCGAGCGCGGAGCCGAAGATGTGCAAGCCGTTGGTCGCCTGACCTACCTCGCCGAAGCAGAAAAGCTCGAGGACGAGGCCGCCATCGAAGCGGCGGCTGATCGTTATTACCGCTATTTCCCTGATTCGCAGAGCTACCACAAGGCACATGATTTCGATTTCTGGGTGCTCAAACCGGTACGTCACCGTTACATCGGCGGCTTCGGCGCGATTCACTGGGTCGATCAGTTGACCCTGGCCAACCCGTTCGCCGGAAAGCCCGAAGCGAGCATGGTCGAACACATGAATGCCGATCACGCCAAAGCCATCGCCCACTACGTCGAGCTGGCAGGCCTGCCGAAAACCGAGCCGGCGCAATTGGCGGGTATCGACACCGAAGGCATGCACCTGCGCATCGGTCAGGGACTCTACTGGCTGCCGTTTCAAGCGCCGTGTAATACGCCGACACAAGTGCGCGAAGCCTTGGTTTTCCTGGCTCACGCCGAACATTGGCCGAAAAATGAAGTGGCCGACGCTTGAATTCACGAAACGGCGACGTCATCTAAGGAAGACTGGCAAGGCATTCTTGCGTTGAGGAACCATTTGATGCGCCCTTTTTTGTTGCTCTTTGTACTGTTTCCGGTGTTGGAGCTGTTCGTATTCGTCAAGGTGAGCGGGGCGATCGGGTTTTTCCCGGCCCTGCTGCTGGTGATTCTCGGCTCGATGCTCGGCGTGTTCGTGCTGCGTATCGCCGGTCTGGCCACTGCGCTGCGTGCCCGTGAAAGCCTGAACCGCGGCGAGCTGCCGGCCCAGACCATGCTTGAAGGTTTGATGCTGGCGCTGGCGGGTGGTCTGTTGATCCTGCCGGGCTTCGTCACCGACGTGCTGGGTCTGATCATGTTGCTGCCGATCTCTCGTCGGCTGTTGGCCAATAAAATGCGCCAGCGTGCCGAAGAGCAGGCGATCCGTCAGCGTGCATTCGCCGATGACCTTCAACCACGTGGCGGTCCTGTTCCGCGCGAGCCGCTGGGCCGTGAGCCTAACGTGATTGAAGGCGAGTTCGAGCACCGCGATAACAAGTAATCCGCTACAACGGCACGGCACCTTCGGGTGCCGTGTTCGTTTGTGGGGCAGCAACATGAAAAAATTTGCTTACTCGCCCTTGTAATAAGCTTATGCGCCCTTATGTAACGGTCACCGCAAGGTTTCTGGCGATTACGCCAGACAGACTTCCGCGGTTCGCTCGTCGAATCGCACCCGGCACCGCCGGATTTGTTAAACCCGCCGGGAATACACCGGCCGATGAAAACCACAATTAGGAGAGATCGACAATGAAGCTTCGTCCTCTGCATGACCGCGTCGTCGTCCGTCGCAGCGAAGAAGAAAAGAAAACCGCTGGCGGTATCGTCCTGCCAGGTTCGGCTGCTGAGAAGCCAAACCAGGGTGAAGTCCTCGCTGTAGGCCCGGGCAAAGTACTGGACAACGGTGAAGTGCGTGCGCTGTCCGTGAAAGTGGGTGACAAGGTTGTGTTCGGCCCGTACTCCGGCAGCAACACTGTGAAAGTCGACGGCGAAGACTTGCTGGTAATTGGCGAAAGCGAAATCCTCGCTGTTGTCGAAGGCTGATTCCCCGCTCATTTTCCCGTTACTACAAAGTATTTAAGGAATATCGATCATGGCTGCTAAAGAAGTTAAATTCGGCGATTCCGCCCGCAAGAAAATGCTCGCCGGTGTCAACGTCCTGGCTGACGCAGTAAAAGCGACCCTGGGCCCTAAAGGCCGTAACGTGATCATCGAGAAGAGCTTCGGCGCTCCGACCATCACCAAGGACGGCGTGTCCGTTGCCAAAGAAATCGAGCTGAAAGATCGCTTCGAAAACATGGGCGCGCAGCTGGTCAAAGACGTTGCCTCCCGTGCCAACGATGATGCAGGCGACGGCACCACCACCGCTACCGTTCTGGCTCAATCGATCGTCAACGAAGGCCTGAAAGCCGTCGCTGCCGGCATGAACCCGATGGACCTGAAGCGCGGTATCGACAAAGCGACCATCGCCATCGTCAAAGAGCTCAAAGCCCTGTCCAAGCCTTGCGCTGACACCAAGGCCATCGCTCAGGTCGGCACCATCTCGGCCAACTCCGACAACTCCATCGGCGACATCATTGCCGAAGCCATGGAAAAAGTCGGTAAAGAAGGCGTGATCACCGTTGAAGAAGGCTCGGGCCTGGAAAACGAACTGTCGGTTGTTGAAGGCATGCAGTTCGACCGTGGTTACCTGTCCCCGTACTTCGTCAACAAGCCAGAGACCATGACTGCCGAGCTCGACGGTCCGCTGATCCTGCTGGTCGACAAGAAAATCTCGAACATCCGTGAACTGCTGCCAGTACTGGAAGCCGTTGCCAAAGCAGGTCGTCCACTGTTGATCGTGAGCGAAGACGTTGAAGGCGAAGCCCTGGCGACTCTGGTTGTGAACAACATGCGCGGTATCGTCAAAGTGGTTGCCGTCAAGGCTCCAGGCTTTGGTGACCGTCGCAAGGCCATGCTGCAGGACATCGCTGTCCTGACCGGCGGTACCGTTATCTCCGAAGAGATCGGTCTGAGCCTGGAAAGCGCTACCCTGGAACACCTGGGTAATGCCAAGCGCGTAGCCGTAACCAAAGAAAACACCACCGTCATTGACGGCGCCGGCGTTGAAGCTGATATCCAGGCTCGCGTTCTGCAGATCCGTCAGCAAGTGGCTGACACTTCGTCCGACTACGACCGTGAAAAACTGCAAGAGCGTCTGGCCAAGCTGTCCGGCGGCGTTGCAGTGATCAAGGTTGGCGCTGGTTCCGAAGTTGAAATGAAAGAGAAGAAAGCCCGCGTTGAAGACGCCCTGCACGCAACCCGTGCAGCCGTTGAAGAAGGCGTGGTACCTGGCGGTGGCGTAGCGCTGATTCGCGCTCTGCAAGCCATCAGCGAACTGAAAGGCGACAACGCTGATCAGAACGTCGGTATTGCTGTACTGCGTCGCGCTATCGAATCGCCACTGCGTCAGATCGTTGCCAACTCCGGCGACGAGCCAAGCGTAGTCGTCGACAAGGTCAAGCAAGGTTCGGGTAACTTCGGTTACAACGCTGCTACCGGCGAATACGGCGACATGATCGAAATGGGCATCCTCGACCCTACCAAAGTGACTCGCTCTGCTCTGCAGGCTGCGGCGTCCATTGGTGGCTTGATGCTGACCACCGAAGCCATGATCGCTGATGCTCCGGACGACAAACCAGCTGGCGGCGGCATGCCAGACATGGGCGGTATGGGCGGCATGGGCGGCATGATGTAAGCCAGCCTTACCCTGTAACCCCTATAAAAAACCCCGCCTGCGAAAGCAGGCGGGGTTTTTTATTGCCCATCATTCAAGTCAAGGATCCGGCTCTGACCGTTTCTGCCTGGGTCACTCGATCAGCCTTGGAAACCGGGCGATAAAGGATGTAGTAGTAAGACCCCAGGCAAATCAGCCAGCAGAAAATCGCCGTCCACACATTGTGCGAAAAGAAGTGCGCTCCCTGCATCATCCGGCTGATGGAAAACACCGTGCCCAACGCGAAAGCGAACACAAACGCCTTGCGTGCCAGGCGCGGGCGACGGTCACGCAGGACAAAGAACAGCGCAAACAGTGTGAAACCAGTCGCCGCATGACCGCCGGGCCAGCAACGGCCAGGTTTATCGGTGTGCGGGCGAGGGCTGAGCAGTTCGCTATAGGTTTCGTGACCGCCGAACTGCTCAAGGCTCCATGGGCATTGAACGGCCGTCACCGCTTTGACTGGCGTGACAAAGGAAGTCGCCAGAGCCAGAGACAGCACCAGGCAGCCCAGTTCCCGTTTGATCGGTTTGAGCCTGTCCATGAAGAAGGAGGCGATGAAACCGAAGATGGCCAACACCGAAAAGGCGATGACTACTTGCTTGGCGCGGTCATGCAGGATGTTTTCGAGGAAGTAACTGTGCCGCCCGATGAAGTCACCCGCGACCGGGTCATAAAGCAGCTTGGCAAGGTCCATGTCCAAGGACGTCAGTTCGAGCAGCACCAGAATGATCGCCGCGATGGCGGGAACACCCAGGCACACCCAGAAATTGAGGGGGCGGGAGGCGGGGCGGACAGCAGTCGAAACCATGGCAGTTCCTTGGGCAGTGAAATGTTCTGAAAAGCGCAGCCGCGCGGAGTTTGAGCCTGATTCTGTCGCCAGCGTGTGAATCGATAGTGAAAAAGTCGTTAAAGTCTCCCCGGGGTTTTGGTGTGGATTTACAACTGCACGCAGCCCTAGCCCTCAGCCACACTTGGCCTTAAGCTGCGCGGGCCAAGACGGCCGTTACTGTGTACGGAGCAGATACCCATGCGAATTCTATTGGTTGAAGACAACCGCGATATCCTGGCCAATCTGGCCGATTACCTGGGGCTCAAAGGCTATACCGTGGATTGCGCGCAGGACGGTTTGTCAGGCTTGCACCTGGCGGCCACCGAGCATTACGACTTGATCGTACTCGACATCATGTTGCCGGGTATCGACGGCTACACCCTGTGCAAACGCCTGCGTGAAGACGCGCGCCGCGACACGCCGGTGATCATGCTCACCGCTCGCGATCAACTGGACGACCGGCTGCAAGGTTTCAAGTCCGGCGCCGATGACTACCTGATCAAACCCTTTGCCCTGTCTGAATTGGCGGCGCGCATCGAGGCGGTCATGCGTCGCGCCCAAGGTGGCGGCCGCCGCACCTTGCAGGTCGGCGATCTGATCTACGACCTCGATACCCTGGAGGTGACCCGCGAAGGACGTCTGCTGAAACTCAACCCGGTGGGCCTGAAGTTGCTGGCCGTATTGATGCAGAAAAGTCCTCACGTACTGCGCCGCGAAATTCTCGAAGAGGCGCTGTGGGGTGATGACTGCCCGGACAGTGACAGCCTGCGCAGCCACGTCCATCAATTACGCCAGGTGATCGACAAGCCGTTCACCAAACCGTTGCTGCAAACCGTGCACGGTGTGGGTTATCGCTTGGCTGAGGGCCGAGATGGAGTTTAAACAGAGCCTTGCTCATCGGATCATCATCGCCTTTGCGCTGATGAGCGCACTGGTCGCGGGAGCCTTTGCCATGGGCATTGTGGCGACCGTGCACCTGGTGGAAGAAAAACTGATATCGGCAGGGCTGGGGGGCGATTTACAACGTCTGTTGCTGATGGACAGCGTGTCGGACTGGAGTCACCGTCCCGAGCCGGACCAGATGTTCTATTTCAGCGGCGGGCCGGGCGACTTCGAACTCCCCAAGGACCTGCGGCACCTGGACCCGGGCTTTCACGAAGTGTTTCGCGAGCAGCTGTCGTATCACGCGATGGTCGAAGTCGTCGACGGCCGCCACTACGTGCTGTTGCAGGATCAGAGCGATTTCGAAGAGCGTGAACGGGTGCTGTTTGCCGTCGTGCTGGTGGGCTTCGTCCTGAGTCTGGCATTGGCAGTGTTTCTCGGCTGGGTACTGGCGCGCAAAGTGATGGCGCCCGTGGTGCGACTGGCCCGCCAGGTCCGTCACCGTGATCAATTATTGGGTCTGGCGCCACCGCTGGCGCCGGATTACGCCGCCGATGAAGTGGGCGAGTTGGCCGTGGCCTTCGATGCCACCCTCGGGCGCTTGCGCCAGGCGTTGACCCGCGAACGGATGTTCACCAGTGACGTCAGTCACGAACTGCGCACGCCATTGATGGTGCTGGCCAGCTCCTGCGAGCTGCTGCTGGAAAACCCCGGCATCGATCAGCGTGGACGTGCTCAGGTCGAGCGAATCGCCCGCGCCTGTGAAGAGATGCGCGAGCTGGTGCAAACCTTCCTGATGTTGGCCCGCGCACAGCGTGAAGACGCCGGCATGTCGCCCCACCAGACCCTGAGCCAGGTAGCCGATGGACTGCTCAATTTGTGGCGCGAGCCGATCGAGGCCAAGGGGCTGGCGCTGATCTTTGAGCCGGGCACTCCGGCAAACACCTGCTACAACGCAACCCTGCTGCACGCGGTCATGGGCAACCTGCTGCGTAACGCGCTGCATTACACCGAGCACGGGTTCATCCGCCTGACCCTGACGGCCACGGGTTTCATCGTCGAGGACAGCGGCGTGGGCATTCCAGAAGAAAAACGCGAGGCGATGTTCGAGCCCTTCGTGCGGGGCAATGAGAAACGCGGCGAGGGCCTGGGGTTGGGACTGTCGCTGGTGCAGCGGATCTGTGAAAACCAGGGTTGGAACGTCAGCCTGACGAACATGGAACCCAATGGTTGTCGTTTTCAGGTGGAGTTGTATCCGTCGGATGTGGACTGATCAACCTCTTGAAACGCAGGAGCCGGGAGCGATCGCTATCGCTCTGTAAAACCTCGAAATAATTTGAAGTTTTACATAACATTTTTTTCACAAAGGTATGACCTTACGCTGACACGGCGCTACCTATCGTGGGTGCCATCAACGGCTCAGGAGACCTTGTTGATGGACGGTCCGATCAAACTTGATTTTTCCGAAAAATACGACGATCAACACGCTAAACACTACCTGCGCAAACATAAGGATGGCCTTGGCCGCCGCCTGTCCCACTGGCGTGACGAGCAACTGGCGCGCAAAGCGCTGGCACTGGTCGGTGAGCCGGGTCTGGTCCTCGATTTGCCCTGTGGTGCGGGACGTTTCTGGCCATTGCTGGCGGAGAAAACCAATCGAGCCATCATCGGGGCTGACAACTCCGAGTCCATGCTGAAGATTGCCATGCAGGCGCAACCTGCCGATGTGGTGAAACGGGTACAGCCCTTGCACACTTCTGCATTCGACATTGCCTTACCTGGTAACGCCGTCGACAGCATTTTCTGCATGCGTTTGCTCCATCACATCGGTGAAGCCGAGCATCGACTGGCTATTTTGCGTGAGTTCGAGCGCGTCACCCGCGACAGCGTGATCCTTTCTTTGTGGGTGGACGGCAATTTCAAAGCGTGGAAACGCAAGCGCGCCGAGAAAACCCGTGGGCAGCAAGGTTACCAAAATCGATTTGTGTTACCGGCGGCTACGGTTGAAAAGGAATTCGAGCAGGTGGGTTTCCGTATCGAGGAACAACTGGATTTTTTACCGCTCTATGCCATGTGGCGGGTCTACGTATTACGCAAGAGGTAACAGAATGGCAGTGCAATGTGCAGCAGAAACGGACGTCGCTCCTCAAGTCCGCTTCGACTATTTCTGGAATCAGCGCGGTGAATGGGTAGAAGAACCCAACGTCCGTCGCGGAGGAGAAAGCGGCGTGCAGCGCGTCGTGAGCAGCAATGGACAGCTGCTTTACGTTAAACGTCAGACCGGGCATATCTATCGCAGCTGGCTGCACCCGTTTGGTCGGCCGACGGTGTTGCGCGAGCGCGATGCGCTCACACGCATGCATCTGCTCGACGTTCGTGTTCCGGAGATCGTTTTCTGCGGTGCTCAGCGCGATCCTGTACACAAATGGCGCGCATTGCTGGTGACCAAGTCGCTGGACGGATTTGAGGAAGTCGAGCATTGGTACGCTGGCGGCGGTCGCGAGCGTCACGGTGAGGCCGTGCATGATCGAGTGTTGAAGGATCTGGCCGAGAATCTGGTTCGGATGCACAAGGGGCGCTGGCAGCACAGCTGCCTCTACATCAAGCACGTATTCGTGCGCGTCACCGGCGAAGGCGAGACTGCAAAAGTCGAAGTGGCGTTGATCGATCTGGAGAAATGCCGGAAGCGTTTGACCGCCCTTCGCGCGGCGTCCAATGACATGAAACAACTGCGTCGCCACTCGTCATTCAGCACGACGGACTGGCAGAAACTCGTCTATTTTTATGAGACGGCGTTTGGCAGCGCTATCAAAGGTTTATAGCAATGAAACTCGAAATTGCACGAGTTGGGTTTTTGATAGGAGCCTTGGCAGTTGCTTCATTGGCGGTGGCGGCATGGGAGCAGCCCCGCACGCAAGTCCTCAGTTCAGTGAATGGCGACGCGCACTGTCCGTTGCCACGCGTTGCCAAGGCATCCGTGGCATCCCAACCCGATCATGATTTATTGCTGTTCATGTTCGGTCTTTCTCAAGGATTGAGGCCACAAAGTTGAACAGATTGAAGCCAAAATAAAAGGCCTCGCCAAATGCGAGGCCTTTTTTTTTGAATGATGCTGATCGGCGCTATGGCTTATCGGGTTTGGCCAGCACCGTGTAAACACAGGGCAACACGAACAGCGTAAACAATGTCCCGATCGACATCCCCGTGGCGATCACCGTGCCGATGTCGAACCGGCTGACGGCCCCCGCCCCCGTGGCGATGATCAACGGCACCATACCGAACACCATCGCAGCAGTGGTCATCAACACCGGACGCAGACGAATCGCCGCCGCTTCCTCCACGGCTTCGCGCGGCGAAAGGCCTTTGTCCTTGCGTAACTGGTTGGCGAATTCGACGATCAGGATGCCGTGCTTGCTGATCAGCCCGATCAACGTCACCAGGCCGACCTGGGTGTAGATGTTCATGCTCGACCAGCCGAGGAACAGCGGGATCAACGCGCCACAGATCGATAACGGCACGGTCACCAGAATCACCAGCGGATCGCGAAAGCTTTCGAATTGGGCGGCCAGGACCAGGAAAATGATCGCCAGTGCCAGGGCGAAGGTGACCCACAGCGCACTGCCTTCCTGGACGTATTGCCGTGATGCGCCGGCATAGTCGAAGGCATAACCCACCGGTGCCTCTTCCCGAGCGATCTGGCGCACGGTGTCGATGGCTTCACCCATGCTGACCAGCGGCACCCCGGACAGGATGCCCGAATTGAGTTGCTGGAACTGGTTCAACTGCCGTGGTCGCGCCCGGTCGGTCACCGTGATCAGGGTCGACAGGGCCAGCAATTCGCCTTGGGTGTTCTTGACGTAATAATTGTTCAGCCAGTCGGGGTTATCCCGGAAAGGCCGTTCGACCTGAGCGATGACTTTGTAGCTGCGACCTTCAATGGTGAAACGGTTGATCTCCGCCTCACCCAGCAACGTCGCGAGTGTCCCGCCAAGATCCTGCATGGAAACACCCATCTGTGCGGCCTTGGCACGATCGATATCCACCACCACTTCGGGCTTGTCGAATGCCAGGTCGAGGTCGACGAAGGCGAACTTGCCGGATTCCATTGCCCGCTTTTTCACCCGGTCGGCCACTTGCAGCAGTGACTCGTAATCGTTGGCGGAACTGATGACGAACTGAAACGGCAGCCCCTCGCCGGTGCCCGGCAGGGAGGGCAGGTTGAAGCCGAAGATCTGCAGCCCGGAAATGCTCTCCAGTTTGCGCTGGACCTCGGGCAGGATTTCCATCTGAGTGCGGCTGCGTTCGTTCCACGGTTTGAGCAGGAAGCCGCCGATGCCCGATTGCACGCCGTTGAAACCGTTGATCTGGAACGACGAGTAGTACTCGGGAAACGTTTTGAAGATCGTGACGAACTCGTCGGTGTAGGTGCTCAGGTAGTCGAGGTTGGCCGGTTGCGGGGCGTTGGCTATCATGAAAATGATGCCCTGGTCCTCGTCGGGCGCCAGTTCCGACTCGGTGAATTTGAGCAGCACCGGAATCAGGCACAGCACGATCACCGCGAACACCAGCACCACCGGCCGGGTGTTCAGGGTTGCGTGCAGCATGCTTTGGTAACGGCGCTTGAGACCTTCGAATATCAGGTCCAGTCGATGGGCCAGGCCGCTGGGATTTTCGTCATGACGCAGCAAGAAGGCGCACATCATCGGCGACAGAGTCAGGGCGACGATGCCAGAGATCACCACCGCCCCGGCCAGGGTCAGGGCGAATTCCTTGAACAGCGCCCCCGTCAGCCCCGTCAGGAAGCCGATCGGCGCATAGACCGCCGCCAGGGTGATGGTCATCGAGACCACCGGCATGGCGATTTCCCGGGCGCCTTCGATGGCCGCATCCAACGGCGTCTTGCCTTCTTCGATGTGCCGGTGAATGTTCTCCACCACGACGATGGCGTCGTCCACCACTAGGCCGATGGCCAATACCATCGCCAGCAACGTCAGCAGGTTGATTGAGTAGCCCATCATCTGCATGAAGAACATCACGCCGATCATCGACAGCGGGATGGTGACCACCGGGATCACCACCGAACGCAGCGCGCCGAGGAACAGGAACACCACCACGATGACGATCAGCACCGCTTCAAACAGGGTTTTCACCACTTCGTCGATTGAGGCCTGGATGAACAGCGTGGCGTCGTAGGCGATTTCACCTTTGAGGTTCGGCGGCAGTTGGGCTTCCAGGTCCGGCATGATCTTGCGCACTTCCCTGATCACGTCCAGCGGGTTGGCGCCAGGCGTGGCCTTGATGCCGATGTACACCGAAGGCGTGCCGCCGAAAGAACTGATCGAGTCGTAGTTTTCCGCGCCCATTTCAACGCGCGCCACATCGCTGAGCAGCACGCGACTGTCGCCCTCGACCTTGAGCGGAATCGCGGCGAAGGCTTCAGCGGATTTGAGCTCAGTGTTGGCGTTGATGCTGGTGACGACGTACTCGCCTTTCACTTCGCCGGCGGCGGAGAGGAAGTTGTACTTGCGCACCGCATCGGTCACGTCGCTGGCACTCAGGCCGAAACCGGCCAGCTTGACCGGGTCCAGCCACAGGCGCATGGCGAACACCTGGTTGCCGAGAATCTCGGCTTCGGCCATGCCCGGCAGGGTCGCCAGTTTCGGCTGGATGACCCGCGACAGGTAGTCGGTAATCTGCGGGTTGCTCAGCTCCTTGCTGAAGAAGCTGATGTACATCAGTGCCGAGGCGTCGGCGGCTTCCTTGCTCAGTACCGGGTCTTCGGCGTCCTGGGGCAGCTGGTTTTTCACCTCGTTGGCCTTGGCCAGCAATTCGGTGAACAAGCGGTCGCTGTTGGCGCCAATGCGCGCGTAGATCGAGATGACCGAGAAGTTCTGGCGACTGACCGACGTCATGTAGTCGATACCCTCGGCGCTGGCCAGACTCTGCTGCATCGGTTGGGTGATGTAGCCCTGGATGGTCTCGGCATTGGCCCCGGGGTAAGCGGTGGTGACCGTGATCAGGGCGTTTTCCATTTGCGGATATTGGCGCAGCGGCAACTTGCTCCAGGCCTGGAAGCCCAGCAGCACAATCAACAGGCTGACCACGGTGGCGAGCACCGGGCGGCGGATGAACGGGTCGGTAAAAGCCATGGGGATTCCTTGATCAGTCAACGCGAGGCTGACTGCTCTTCTCGGCTAGTGTCTTGTCGTCGCTGATCGCGATATGTGCGCCGTTGTCCAGTTTGATCTGGCCGGCCGTGACCACTTTTTCACCGTTCTGCACGCCCTTGGTGATCATCACCACACCGTCGCGGCGCTCGCCGGTTTCAATGAAACGCCGTTCGGCGATCAGAATGGGCTCGCCCTTATCGTCCTTTGCGACGTTGCCGTCTTCGGCTTTTTTCTGCGCGACAACATAGAGCGAATTGCCGTACAGCGTGTAGGTGATCGCGCTTTCCGGCACGACGATGCGCGGCTGCGGGTCGGGCAACAACACTTGCAGGCTGGCGAACATTCCCGGCAACAGTTTGCTGTCGGGGTTGGCCAGGGTCGCGCGGACCTGGACGTTGCGAGTGCTGTTTTCGACTTTTGGGTTGATTGCACTGATGGTCCCGGGGAAGTTCTGCGCCGGGTAGGCCGAGACAATGATCTGTACCGGTTGGCCGATGGCGATCTTCGGCACCGACTGCTCGGGCACGAAGAAGTCGACGTAAAGGCTGCTGAGGTCTTGCAGGGTGGCGATCATGGTGCCGCTGGCCACGTAGTCACCAACGTCCACCTGACGAATGCCGATGGTTCCGCTGAACGGCGCGACGATGCGTTTTTTCTCGAGCGAAGCCTTGAGCTGATTGACCGTGGCCTTGTTCTTTTTGAATGCCGCCGAGAGTCGGTCGAATTCGCCTTTGGAGATCGCCTGGCTGCCTACCAGTTGGCTGCCGCGGTTGTAATCCACTTGGGCCAGTCCGAGGTCGGCGAGGGCGGTTTCCAGCAGGGCGGTTTCCACGGCGCTATCGAGTTGGACGATCGGCTGGCCGGCCTTGACCTTCTGCCCCGACTGGAATTGCACATTGGTGACGGTGCCGGCGATCTCCAGGCTCAGGTCGACGCCTTGCAGCGCCTTGAGAGTGCCGACGGTTGGCAGGCGAGCCTGCCACGGCCGTTCGGTGGCGGTGGCCACGGCGACACTGATCGGCGGTTTCGGCGCAGCAAAGCCCTGAATCATCGTATAGATGGAGAAGGCTTTATAACCGGCCAGGACCAGCACGATCAGCAGAACAACACCCAGCATGATCAGCATGCGGCGACGCAGCATATTTCCACTTCCTTGGAGAAAATCAGGTGAGACAGTTGGGCACATTACTCCGAGAGTGGCAGTGAATCCAACTGCCACTTATTACAGGATGGCGCAAAACCTGTAGGAGCGAAGCTTGCTCGCGAAAGCGGTGTGTCAGTCAACTGAAATACCGACTGATACATCGCTTTCGCCAGCAAGCTCGGCTCCTACAAGGGCAGGGCGAGATCAGATGAGATGCAGGTGGTTGTCCCAGAGCCCTGCGGGCAGCTCCAGTGGTTTTGCTACAAGATCTGTCTGGCGGCAATCGTAGTACCGGCATCGCCCCTGACCCGAGGTCACGACAAAACCATCGGCCACCGCACCGACTCCGGCACAATCGGGAAGCGGCGCGTCCAGGCGCACTTCACCGCTGTCCAGGTCCCAGATGAAAAAGCGATTGCCCCGTGGCGCGGTCAACGCGACCAGGCGCAGTTCGCTGTGCACCGCGACGCTGGCGGTGTAATGCCCCATGGCCTGCAACTGATGCTCAGGCACCGGGAAGGCCACGAATGGCTGACCGGGCCGCTTGATCGCCAGCAGCTGCGAAGACTCGTGAGACGGCCCCATGAACTGCTGGCCGGCGACGATGGTGCCGTCGCTGGCAATCCCCAAATGACGCACGCTGTTCATCTGCTGGGTGAGGGTTTCCTTGCTCAGCAGGGTGCCGTCGCGTTGCATCAGGACCAGACTCGGTTCCATGGCGTTGAGGTTCATCTCGACGCGGCTTTCGGCCTCGGTGCGAATGCCGCCGTTGGCGACCACCAGGGTTTCACCATCGGGCATCCACGACACCTGATGCGGGCCGACGCCGTGGGTGGGGATCTCGCCGCTGTGGATAAGTTGCTCACCTTCGAACTTATACACACCCAGCAAGCCACGACCCGGATCGGTGGTGTCGTTCTCGGTGGCGTACAGCCAGTCGCCGCTCTGGTGAATCACCGCGTGGCCGTAGAAGTGCCGGTTCGGCCGTGAGACCACGGTTTGCAGCAGCGTGCCGTCGCGCAGGTCGATCAGGTAACTCTCGGTGCCTGGTCGACGGGCGACGAACAGCGCAATCGGCAGCGTCGGGTGGTTGATGATGTCGTGACAACGCTGGCCGACCTGGGTGGCAAACACCCGGGTGCCGTCCAGCCGGTATCCGACAGCGTAATGTTTGCCGTCGGTATCGTCCCGTGCCGAGAGCAGCAGCGGGCTTTTGTCCTTCTGCTTGAACAGCGTCCAGCCGCCCAGCGTCACCGCACCCAGCAGCAAACTACCTAACGTCAGAGCCTGGCGTCGCAGCATGGAACTTGCCCTCATCAGTCACCGTCGTTGGCGTTGAAGCCCAGTTGGATGCCCAGCGCCTTGGCCAGTTCGCCTTCGTGCAGGCGGTGGACGACGTTGAGGCTGTCGTAGATATCGTTGAGTTGCTGGCGACCGGCGTCATCGCCGAGCATTTCGGTCAGCGAGCGCTGGTTGCTGGCGAACAGTTTCAGGGACGCAGCGTAAGCGGCGTCGATCTTGTCGGCCAGGGGTTTTTGTTCGTTCGGCAACAGACCGCGCAGGCCTTTGTTGTCGACACCGACCCAAACGGTTTGCGCCGCAGCCAGGCTGGCTTCCAGACCTTGCAGCGAGGACTTGCTGCGCCAGGCATCGGCCTGGAACGGCTGAGGAATGCCCTTGCTCTGACGGCCCATCGGCGTGCCGAGTTTTTTCTTCAGGGAGTCCAGCGCGGTGACTTGCACGCGCAGCAGGTCCGCGATCGCTTCGTGGGAGTCGGCGTAGCGCGGGTTGGGGAATTTGCTCATCTGCGCGAGCATGCCGTCATTGGTGTTCCAGCGCGACAGGATCTCTTCGGCCAATTGCTTCTGACGCTCGCCAATGGCGCTCAGCAGCGGGCAGTACTTGGCTTTCTGGGCGCTGTCGGCCATGTCGATCTTGCTGTCGAACAAGATGTATTCGTAGGCCGACAGGCCCTGAACCACCACGCTCGATTTGGTCAGGGCGGCGGCATCGATCTGCGGCTGCGCGGTGACCAGTTGCTCGACCTGACGGCCCACGAGGTTTTTCTTGTCCGGCCAGAACTGCACCTGCCACGAACGGTTGCCCTCGGCCAGCGGGCCGATCAGCAGCGGTTGCAACTCGGCCCAGGCTTTCTGCGCGTGCAGGAAATCGGCACGGGCGGTGTCGAGGTTTTCCTTGCCTTCGCAGAAGGCCAGGGCGCTGACCGCCAGTTGACGGTCGGCTTCTACCCAGCGGCTGTACGTCGGC
The DNA here is from genome assembly GCF_054898005.1 of Pseudomonas sp. HLT2-19-2. Classification (NCBI taxonomy): domain Bacteria; kingdom Pseudomonadati; phylum Pseudomonadota; class Gammaproteobacteria; order Pseudomonadales; family Pseudomonadaceae; genus Pseudomonas; species Pseudomonas sp. HLT2-19-2. The sequence goes on from NZ_CM142712.1 coordinate 1,579,203, forward strand.
AGGATCACTTGCTTGGCGATGGCCGCCGAAGTAACGGCCTGCTGATCCTGAGGTGAACAGGCGCCCAAGGCTAGCGCGGCAAGGCTGGTGAACAACAATTTGGGACGGAACATGTCGGGCTCCCGCAATGGAATACGTATTAAAGGGAATTCAAAAACGCCAGTAACGCAGCGCGCTGCTCGGCATTGAAAGACAAAACCTGTTGCTGCGCCGCTTTGGCTTCGCCGCCATGCCAGAGCACGGCTTCGAGCAGATTGCGTGCGCGGCCATCGTGCAAAAACTGGGTGTGGCCACTGACCGCCTGCGTCAAGCCGATTCCCCACAACGGCGGGGTGCGCCAGTCGCGGCCACTGGCCTGGAATTCGGTACGGTTGTCGGCCAGACCGTCGCCCATGTCGTGCAGCAGCAGATCGCTGTAAGGGCGAATCACTTGATCGGCCAGTTCAGGTTCGGCGGCGTTGGCGGCGGTGGTGTATTTCGGGGTATGACAGGACTGGCACCCGGCCTGGAAAAACAGATTCTTGCCGGCCAGCACATCGGGCGCGCCAACATCGCGGCGGGACGGTACGGCGAGATTACGGCTGTAGAACAGCACCAGACGCAGGATGTTATCGCTGACTTCCGGCTCGCCATCCGGGCCATTGCCATTGCGCGCCTGCTTGCAAGCGGCTTGCGTGTCGGTGCAATCATCAACGGGTCTCAGGCTTGTGGTGAGGCCCATGTCACCGGAAAACGCGTGGACATTTTGTTGATTGAGGTTCGGTTGTCCGGCCTTCCAGCCAAATCGCCCGAGGACGGTTTTTTGCTGCGTGTCATCCCAGACCCGGTTCGGGCGTCCGGCGATGCCGTTTTTGTCTTTTGCCTGAGCTTGTGCATTGGCCAGGATCGCCTCGTCGGGGATCGCTTCCAGCAGACCCAAGCCAATCATCGGCGGTGCGACACGCGCCGAGAAACGGGTATCAGGGTGCATCGGACCGTAGCCGAGTTGGGTGATCTGCAACGTCGGCTTGCGCAACTCGACTTCGGTGTCGTCCTTGAAACGAATCGGAACGGGCGCGTAATCGACACGCACTTTGCCTTCCGGGACGACACCGGGTACGGCCATGTCCTGGAATTGTCCGCCGTAGACGGGCTCCGGGACGACACCGAGCTGCTCGATGACGTTGGCATACGCCGGCGCATCGGGAATTGACAGGCGCACCAGCATCGACACGGCGTTCTGCGCATCAGGCGTGGGCGGATGCCCGCGGCCGTCCTTGATGTGGCAGTTCTGGCAGGCGTTGGTGTTGAACAATGGGCCGATACCATCCCTGGCGGTGGTGGTCGATGGGGCGATCACCCAGGGACTGCGGAAGAAGCTGTTGCCGACGCTGAAGTCCACGCGCCGTGACGGTGGCAGATTGGCGGACGGCAGGGAAAACGAGTTCTGATCGGTCTTGCGCACGGTCGCGCTGCCACCGGACCGGGCTTCACCGGGTTCGGCTTGGGTGAAGCGCGGGGCGTCATCGCAGGCACTAAGGCCCAAGGCCAGCAACAGTGCGGACAAGCGAAGAGGCAGCGAGGGCATCAGACATCCTGCAACACGAGCAAAACAAGGGCGCAAAGTCTAACAGGGCAGGGGGGATTGAATAAGAGGAATTATCGTTCGCTTGATGTGGGGCAACTGATCGGCGACCGGCAGCAAAAAGGCGACCCGAAGGTCGCCTTGTTCATTCAGGCAATGCTGATCAGAACTCGTGATCAGCGTTGTCCGGGTTCAGGTCGCTGATGCCCAGTTTGCCGGCGGCCGCTTCGATCGAACCAGTCTGTTTGACCAGAGAAGCGATAGCGTCACGAACGATCTGATTACCAGCAGTGTTGCCGGCAGCGATCAGCTGGTCGTAGTGCTCACCCTTGTTGGCGTGATCGACGATAACCTGCATCTTCGCTTCGGTCGCAGCCAGGTCGGCTTTCAGCGCGGTGTCGGCCGCCGGGTCGGCTTTGGCCACCAGGGATGACAGGCTGGCGCCGGTCATTTTGGTGCCGTCGACGCGGGTGTACTCGCCCAGGTACACATTACGAATGCCTTTGGCATCGTAGAACTGCGAGTTGTGGGTGTTGTCGCTGAAGCAGTCGTGTTCGTCTTCCGGGGAGTTGGCTTCCAGGGAAACCTTCATGCGCTCGCCCGCCAGTTCGCCCAGGGACAGGCTGCCCATGCCGAACAACATTTTGCGCAGGCCGCTTTCGGCAGGCTCGGCTTCCAGGGTGGCGCGGTAGTTGTCGGCCACGTTCGGCTTCCAGTTACCGACCATTTCTTCCAGGTCGCTGACCAGCAGTTGGGTCACGGACTTCAGGTAGGCGCGACGACGATCGTTATGACCGCCGGTTGCGCCTTTGCCTTCCAGGTAGTCGGAAGCTGGACGGTTGCCGGCGCCAGGGCCGGTACCGTTCAGGTCCTGGCCCCAGAGCAGGAATTCGATGGCGTGGTAGCCGGTGGCAACGTTGGCCTCGGAACCACCCAGCTCGTTCAGGCTGGCGAGTTTTGCCGGGGTGATGTCTTTCACGTCGACCTTGTCTTCGCCGACCTGAACTTGAGTGTTGGCGATGATATTGGCAGTGGCGCCCGGGTTACCCAGTGCGTGCTCGTAGGATTTGTCGACGTAGTCGATCAGGCCTTCGTCCAGTGGCCAGGCGTTCACCTGACCTTCCCAGTCGTCGATGATGGTGTTTCCGAAGCGGAACACTTCGCTCTGCAGGTAAGGAACGCGAGCAGCAACCCAGGCAGCCTTGGCGGCTTTCAAGGTGTCGGCGTTCGGCTTGGCGAGGAAGGCGTCGACGGCGGTTTGCAGGGTCTTCGCAGTAGATTCGGCATCGCTGTAAACGGCGAAGACGATGTCGGCGTAATGCGCGACAACGGCTTTGGCGGCTGCTTCGTCGACTTTACCGGCAGCGGCAGGTGCAGCGGCCGGGGCTGAGGTGCTGGCCGCCGGAGTCGGCGCCTGCGCAGCGACAGCTTTGTCTTTGCCTTCGCCACAACCGGCGAGGGAAATAGCGATGGCCAACAGACTGGCGGTAGCCAGAGGCATACGAATCATGGCGAACATCCTGCTTCGAGAGGTGGAATGGCGCAGCAAGCGCGCAAAGCTGCGACATAATGCAAATCTTTCGCATTATGTGTAAAGGGTTGTACCTGGAAATATTTCTTATTCACGAAACGGTTGCGCTGGATCAACGGTCCACACGCAACCGATCTTTCAGAGGATGGCCGCATTACTGCGCTGAGCCTGTTTCAGATACGCGCTCAATTCCCGCGCCGGCAGCGGCTTGCTGTAGAGATAGCCCTGACCTTCGTGACAGCCTTCAGAGATGATGTAGGCCTCTTGCTCGGCGGTTTCCACGCCTTCGGCAATCACCTGCATGCCCAGGCTCTTGCCCAACTGGATGATGGCCCGAACGATGGTCGCATCGTCGTCGTCATCGAGCAGGTCCTGAACGAAGCTCTTGTCGATCTTGATCTTGTCCAGCGGCAGGCTTTTCAGATAGCTCAATGACGAGTATCCGGTGCCGAAGTCGTCGATCGCGATCAGCGCGCCGGAGCGACGCAGGCTCAGCAGGTGCTGGGCAGCCGTGCTGATGTCTTCCATCAGGCCGGTTTCGGTGACTTCCAGCTCCAGGCTGCGCGGTGGCAGGCGGTACATCTGCAGCAGGTTGTTGACCACCCGTGGCAACTCGGCGTGGTGCAGTTGCACCGTGGACAGATTCACCGCCATGCGCAGGTCGACGAAACCCTGGTCATGCCAGTCGCGCAATTGCTTGCACGCCTGATCCAGCACCCATTCACCGATGGCGATGATGGTGCCGTTCTGCTCGGCCAGGGGGATGAACAAGTCTGGCGGAACCAGCCCGTGCTCGGGATGCTGCCAGCGAATCAGTGCCTCGACACCCACCACCCGGTGATCGCGATAGCTGATCTGCGGCTGGTAGACGAGGTAGAACTGGCTACGAACCAAGGCGTCGCGCAGGTCTTTTTCCAGCTCGCGACGGCGGCGCATCTCGGTGTCGACGCTGGCGATATAGAACTGATAACGGTTGCGTGAGCGAGTCTTGGCCAGGGTCATGGTCTGCTCGGCTTTTTGCAGCAGTTTTTCGGTGCTGTCACCGTCCTCGGGGAACAGGGTGATGCCGATGGTGGCGCGCAGGCGAATCTCTTGATGATCGAGGGCGAACGTCGCTTCCAGGTCATCAAGAATGCTTTGGGCCAGTTCGGCTGCTTCGTAGGGTTGTTCGATATCGGCCTGAACCAGGGCGAACTGGTCGCCGCCAAGGCGGGCGAGGGCGCAGAGGCGTCCGCTGTGAGCTCGCAGGCGATCAGCGAGGGCCAGCAGCAGTTGGTCACCGGTCTGGTAGCTGAATTGTTCGTTGATGCCCTTGAAGTCGTCCAGGCCGACCACCAATATCGCGACCCTACGTTGCAACTTGCCGGCGTCTACCAGGATTTTGTCCAGTTGCTGCTGCAATTGCTGGCGGTTGGGCAGACCGGTGAGGAAGTCGTACTGGGCCATGCGAAGCAAGCTGTTTTCCGCTTCGTGGCGCAAATGGGTGTTGCGCTCGATGGACGCGAGCAATTGGTTGGCGGTGTTGATCCAGATCCCCAGTTCGTTCTTTTCATGCCCCTTGAGCAGCGGGATTTTGTGTTCGCTGGGGCGATCCGGATTGATTTCCGTAAGGTGCTCGATGATTCGCGACAGCGGTTTGGTCAGCAGCCAGTGATAGACCAGGTACAACACCAGCCCCATGGCCAGGGCGCGCAACACGCCGGATATGAAGATGATCACCGAACTGACGATGAAACCCTGGCCATAGGTGGCGGTGTCGAGAGTGATGCTCAGGTCTCCGTAATACTCGCTGTAAGGGCCGCGACCCACCAGTTGGGTGGTGAAGGTGCGTTCCTTGCCGAGGATCAGGTCGGTCAGCCAGCGACTGCCGGAATGCTGCAACTCGCGAGACTTTTGCGCGAGCATGGTTTCGTTGGGATGGCCAATGGAAGCCTTGCGGACAGCGTCGTCTTGAAACAGGCCTTCGATAACCTGCATGCCCATTTCGCGGTCCAGGCTGTAGACGGCCTGTGTCGAGGGGTCGCGGAACATGTCGAGGATGCGTTGGGCATCGCTGGCCACGGCCTGGCGTGTTTTATAGGCATCGAAAACGATCTGCGCGCAGCTCAAGACCACGCCGACGATCAATGCCGACAGGAGCACGACCCGGAGCAACTTCACCGACAAGCTGTTCTTGAGTTCCAGCTTCAAAGAGTCTTTCCTTGTTCCGTGCGGGTAGCGTCAAGTTGCCATGAGTATTGGCAATCCGGTGATGTCAGTCAAAGGGGCAATCAATCACATAGGGTTTTGCCTGTAGCTTGGCCGAAATGCTGTCGTTTGGAGTATTTGCGCTATTTGTACTGTGTCGGTTGTTGAGTCCTTCAACTTGAGGGGGATTTGGACATATTTTCTGTTTGGTTGATGTTAGACGGCTGTGGCACTGGGGCAAGGGGCTCAACGCTGGTTTCATCGTGGGAAATTGCCCTGGTTTCTGCGGATGCACCCTGTGTACATATCCATTCCTGCGGTAACGGCCACTAATGGTTTCGCCCTTACGGCAACTCCCTTTGGCAAACGCCCCAAAGGAAGCAAAGGTCTCGCCCCGAGCGTCCGGCCCCTCGCCTAGGCTCGGCGTTCCTTCGTTCCGGTATTCATCTGGGGGCATCGCCTCCGGTTGGCTTCGCTTCAACCTCCTCTCGATGTGTTCGACTTCGTCGAACGGCGCTGCGCGCCTGCCCCCCAGATGAACACCTCCACTCAGCCTCCCGAAGGGGCGGGTGGATCAAGATCAAGAGCTGCAGGCGAGCTAACGCTCGGCCTGTTGAGTGGTGAGAAGCGAAAGGCGTACCCGCTCCCACAGGTTCTGCTTTTGTGTTTATTGAACTGTAAAAACGCCAGACCTTTCCCACACAGTTTTCAGGTTGCCTGTCGGACGCGGGGTCAATAACCTTTTGGCTGTCGCTGAAAATCAGCGATCGGGAGTGAGATCCCCGACTAAGCAATTGGAAACCAGCGCTAGGCCCTCCATAATTGCCGCCAGCTCCAGGCTGTCAGCAATTGTTTTATGGCGGCTGTGTGCGGGCGGACTTCGGTCCGGCCGGGTTCCTTTTGCCGGTGATCTCACCCTGCACATAGCTGCCACCTCTTCTTCGAGTGAGATCGGGAATCGATGGCTCCAAACTCAAAAGGAAATGTAAGTGGATAAGTTAATCCCCGATCCCCCCTTCAACACCACCAAACCCTACAGTCCCAACACTATGTTCATGATCGTCCCGGACATGGATACCGAATCCCTCCTGGCCCACGCCTGTGAGTCATTGGCTTCAGCCAACGTCATGGCCAGTGATCTCGCCACCTACCTGACCGGCTCCCAGCGCAGTACGGCGCTGGCCATCGCGCAGATCGTCATGTTGGCGGACTTGGCCGTGAATCGGGCGTTGGATATCGTCGACCCGCAACAATAGGCGTTGCGATGAAGACGGCCTGACAGGCAACACATTTCCAGCGCCCATAAAAAAACCCGGCAAAAGCCGGGTTTTTTTGACTGGCGTCGATCTTAAGCGGTGAAGGTTTTGCCTTCGAACTGCTCAGCCACGAATTTCCAGTTGACCAGGTTCCAGAACGCTTCGACGTATTTCGGACGAAGGTTGCGGTAGTCGATGTAGTAAGCGTGTTCCCAGACGTCGCAGGTCAGCAGCGGGGTGTCGCCGCTGGTCAGCGGGTTGCCGGCGCCGATGGTGCTGGCCAGGGCCAGGGAACCGTCAGCCTTTTTCACCAGCCAGCCCCAACCGGAACCGAAGGTACCGATGGAGGTTTTGCTGAATTCTTCTTTGAACTTGTCGAACGAACCGAAGGAAGCATTGATGGCTTCAGCCAGCGCGCCGGTTGGTTGACCACCGGCGTTTGGCGCCAGGCAGTTCCAGTAGAAAGTGTGGTTCCAGACCTGAGCGGCGTTGTTGAAGATGCCGCCCGAGGAAGACTTGACGATTTCTTCCAGAGTCTTGCCTTCGAACTCGGTGCCTGGCACCAGGTTGTTCAGGTTCACGACATAGGTGTTGTGGTGCTTGTCGTGGTGGTATTCCAGCGTTTCCTTGGAAATGTGCGGCTGCAGGGCATCGTGTGCGTAAGGCAGCGGCGGCAATTCGAAAGCCATGATGATTCTCCTAATCAGGTCAGTTGCGGTGAGCGCAAGGCCGATCACGGGCGGCCAGACAAGCGCCGGGGAGTTTGTACTCTTTGCGGCGCCGGGTTCGGATCATAGCACCGGGGGTGCGGCATAACCACGCAACAACTGTGTGGAATAGAGGTTCCAGAGCCTTTTGGAATAATCAGCCAGCGATTAATTGAAAGGCCACTGCAAACATCATCACCGCTACCAACAGATCGAGAATCCGCCAGGTGCTTGGCCGGGCCAGCCATGGCGCCAACCATGCGGCGCCTAATGCCAAGGTGAAAAACCACAACAACGACGCACTCGCGGCTCCCACCACATAAGCGCCGGGCTCTGTTTGTTGTGCGCCGAGGGAGCCGATCAGCAGCACCGTATCCAAATAAACGTGCGGGTTGAGCAAGGTCACGGCCAGCGCGCTGAGCATTACCGCTCGCAGCGAACGCACGGTCTGGTTTTCACCTTGTTGCAGGCTCTGTTTCGAGCAGGCCCGACGCAACGCCAAGCTGCCATACCAAATCAGAAACGCCGCGCCACCCCAACGGGCGAATGCCAGCAACGTCGGGTTCTGCGCCAGCACCGTCGCCAGGCCGAATACCCCGGCGGCCACCAGCAAGGCATCGCAGGTCACGCAGAGTGCCGCCACGGGCAGGTGATGTTCGCGCCTAAGACTCTGAGCCAACACAAACGCATTTTGAGTACCGATCGCCATGATCAGCCCCGCGGCCACCAACAGGCCGTTCACATAACTTTGCCACATAAGATGTTTACTCCGCGTTGGCCGCCAGATCCCGCAGCACGTGCAGGGCGCGTTCGGCATCGGCCTGGCCGACGAATAAATGGTCGTGGTAATAGCCGGCAATCACGTTGCAACTGATGCCGGCCTGGCCTAATGCCGTGGCGAACGCGGCGGTCAGGCCGACGGCTTCGAGGGCCGAGTGCACGTTCAAGGTGATCCAGGCCGCGACGTAGTCGAAACTGAAGCCGGCCTTCTCGGCGTGGGAACGTTCCAGAATCACGGTCAGACCTTCCTGCTCGCGAAAGCTGCCGACTATTTCAAGGCCTGCTGGCAACTTGCCGTCGCGCAGGGTGCAGAACACGTATTCGCCGACGTTAAGTTGCGGGCTCATGCTGCGCAGCAGGGTTGCCAATGAAGTTTCGCCAGCCATGTCGATGATCCTTGTTCAAGAGTTCTTGCTGGCCATTCTCCGGTGCAACGCTGTATAAGAAAAACCAATCATGCTGATCGCTCATTAGGAAAACTGATGTTCGACTATAAATTGCTTTCTGCCTTGGCTGCGGTGGTTGAGCAGGCCGGGTTCGAACGTGCTGCGCAGGTGCTGGGTTTATCTCAGTCGGCGATCTCTCAGCGCATCAAATTGCTCGAGGCGCGGGTCGGTCAACCGGTGCTGGTGCGGGTTACACCGCCGGCCCCGACCGAAATCGGCCGACGATTGCTCAACCATGTGCAGCAGGTGCGTTTGCTTGAACGGGACTTGCAAACCCTGGTGCCGGCACTCGACGAAGAAGGCCTGCCGGAACGCCTACGCATCGCTCTGAATGCCGACAGCCTCGCCACGTGGTGGGCCGTGGCGGTCGGGGATTTTTGCGCGCAGCAGCATCTGCTGCTTGATCTGGTGGTCGAAGATCAGACCGTCGGCCTCAAACGCATGCGCGCCGGTGAAGTCGCGGCGTGTGTCTGCGCCAGTGAGCGACCGGTGGCCGGCGCGCGAAGCGTTTTGCTGGGGGCCATGCGCTACCGTGCGTTGGCCAGTCCGGCGTTCATTGCCCGGCATTTTCCTGAAGGTGTGCGCGCCGATCAGTTGTCGAAAACGCCAGCGCTGGTCTTTGGCCCGGACGATTTCCTACAGCATCGCTACCTCGCGTCCCTCGGCGTCGATGGCGGATTCGAACACCATCTATGCCCCTCGTCCGAAGGCTTCATCCGCCTCACAGAAGCGGGACTCGGTTGGGGCCTGGTGCCTGAACTGCAGGTGCGCGAGCAACTAGAGCGCGGCGTATTGGTGGAGCTTTTGCCAGATAAGCCGATCGATGTGCCGCTGTACTGGCATCATTGGCGCAATGGCGGTCAGTTGCTGGGGTTACTGACCGATCAGTTGGTGCGCTCGTCAAAGCAATGGCTGGTGCCGTTGGAGTGATGGGCAGCGTCAAGACCTCTCGCAATACGCAAAACGAAATATTCGGAGCAATTCATGAAGATTCTGGTCACCGGCGCAAGCGGCTTCATCGGCGGGCGCTTTGCGCGTTTCGCCCTGGAGCAAGGCCTGGACGTGCGGGTCAACGGTCGCCGGGCCGAAAGTGTGGAGCATCTGGTGCGCCGTGGCGCCGAGTTCATCCAGGGAGACTTGAGCGACCCGGAACTGGCGCGCGACCTGTGCACAGACGTCGAAGCCGTGGTGCATTGCGCCGGCTCGGTCGGCTTGTGGGGGCGTTATCAGGACTTTCATCAAGGCAACGTGCAGGTCACGGAAAACGTGGTCGAGGCTTGCTTGAAACAGCGGGTTCGGCGACTGGTGCACTTGTCGTCGCCGTCGATTTACTTTGATGGTCGCGATCACCTGGGCCTGACCGAAGAACAGGTGCCCAAGCGCTTCAAGCATCCCTACGCCGCCACTAAATACCTGGCCGAGCAAAAGGTCTTCGGCGCTCAGGAGTTCGGCCTCGAAACCCTGGCCCTGCGCCCGCGTTTTGTGACGGGGGCCGGCGACATGAGCATCTTCCCGAGATTGCTGAAAATGCAGCGCAAGGGACGGCTTGCCATTATCGGCAACGGCCTGAACAAGGTCGATTTCACCAGCGTGCAGAACCTCAATGAAGCGTTGCTCAGCAGTTTGCTGGCCAGCGGTTCGGCCTTGGGCAAGGCCTACAACATTAGCAACGGCACGCCGGTTCCGCTGTGGGACGTGGTCAATTACGTGATGCGCAAGATGGAAGTCCCACAGGTCACCCGCTACCGTTCCTACGGTTTGGCCTACACCGTGGCGGCGCTCAACGAGGGGGTGTGCAAGGTGTGGCCGGGTCGTCCCGAACCGACCCTGTCGCGCCTGGGCATGCAGGTCATGAACAAAAATTTCACCCTGGACATCAGCCGCGCCCAGCATTATCTGGACTACGATCCCAAAGTCAGTCTCTGGACCGCCCTTGATGAATTCTGCGGCTGGTGGAAGGCTCAGGACATTCGCTGACACCCAAGCACCCACCGCAACACTGAACCGAGTTCGGAGATGACGGTCAATCGATGCGGCAGTGGGGGTTATACTGCGCCGCATCAAGCCATCACCGCGTTCCACAAAGGTTGACTCAATGTCCATGCGTAACGATGCCAACGACGACTTCGACGATGTACCAAGCCTGCGTGCCAAAAGCCTCGACGACGATGATTTTCCGACCACCGCTCGCACCTCCGTACATTCGCGGACCGCGCCAGTAGTCAACGTCAAAAGCGCGAGCACCGGCCCGCTGTGGGCATTGGTGGGTGCCTTGTTCTTTGCTTTTGCAGGTCTTGCCTGGTGGAGCTTTCAGCAGCTCTCGCTGATGGAACAGCAATTGGTGGCGACCCAGGAAAGTTTCGCGCGTATCAGTGAGGATGCGGCGGGGCGCTTGCAGGACATTTCCGGCAAGGTTGTAGCCAGCCAGACCAACGTCAGCAGCGACAGCGAAGCCTTGAAGCTGCAAATTAAGCAGCTGGAAAGCAAACTTCAGGATCAGAGCAAACAACAGCAAGGCGTTGCCGGCCAGACTTCGGAGCTGGACAAGCGCCTGGCGCAGATGACCGCTCAGACCACCGAGCTGGACCAACGCTTGGCACAGATGACCGCTCAGACCACTGAGCAACAGACCGCCACCATTCAATTGCAGGCTCAGGTCAAAGTCTTGAACAGTGACGTGGCCGTGCTGAAAACCGCGCCGGCGGACACAGACAAATTCGACGCACAGCTGAAAAGCCTCGGCGCCGACATCGTCGCGCTGAAGAAGCAAGGCAACCCGAGCGCTGCCATCGAGCGTCTGGAGCAGGAAGTCATTGTGCTCAAAAGCGAACAGGACAATCGCCCGGCCCCTGCCCAAGGGGCGACCAACACCGCCGAATTCGACGCCTTCCGTGGTCAGGTCACCCGCAACATCAACACCCTTCAAGCGCAGATCCAGAATCTGCAGCAGCAGCTCCGCGCTCGGGGGCAATAGTCCCTATTCCGAATACCGTGGCGAGGATTGATCGTTCCCACGCTGTGGGAGCGATCGATCGCAGAGATCAGCGGACTTTGTCTTCCCGCCCACGCAACACCCTATTCGGCATCGCAATCGCTGCCGCCAGCCCCAGCAGCGACACCGCCGCGCTGACCATCAACAAATGCCGGAAGGTCAGCAGCAGTTCGGCGCGCAAGGCGTTCTGCGCATCCCCCGGCGCAGCGTTCAAGCCGTCGAGCAGCACATTTCCCGAGCTGCCCTCGGCAATCATCGAAGAGCCTGCCAAGTGGGCGAAATCTGAGTCCTGCAACAACGCCAGCAGCAGTGCTGACATCAATGCCACACCCACCGCGCCTCCCGACGAGCGGCCATGAGGTTGGGGGTGACCTCAGGGGCCCGCGCCAATGATGGCGATTTGAGTTTTCAGCGTTTTCATTGTTTTCAAGACTCGCAAGCGCCACGCGCCCATAGCCGGTGAATTATTTTTATGGATCGAGTGCTTGCATTTTTCCCCTGCGAGTCTGTCAATTGAAGGGGAAAACTGAGCCGATACCTGTACATTCTGCCAATCGGTGCGATTATCGCCCGCCTACCCCGAGGCCTGGATTGAAGTGATGAACAAGCCTGACCTACCTTCGATTCCAGTGTTCAAGCTCTATGGTGAAAGCCTGGATTGGCCGACCCCGGACTTGCTGCACTGTGAAACCATTTCCAAACGCAGCCGCGAACATCAGTGGGAAATCAAACCGCACCGCCACGCCGATTTATGCCAGTTGCTCTTCGTATTCAAAGGTCAGGCAGAGCTTGAAATCGAAGGCAAACATACGCAACTGACCGAGCCGGCGATCCTGGTTTTGCCGCCGTTATCGGTGCATGGCTATCGGTTTTCCGAGGACGTCGAAGGGTTTGTGGTGACCCTTGCCGCGCCGCTGGTCGCCCATCTTCAGGCGCAACTGGGCAATGCTGTGAACGCCTTGGCGCAGGCCGAAAGTTATCCGGCGGGCAATGAAGGCGAATACCTCAACAGTCTGTTTTCAGCGCTGCAAGACGAATACACCGGCCACCAACCGGCTCGCGAAATGCTCATGCATTCGCTGGTCAGCGTGATCATGGTGTGGGTCAGCCGCCAGGTGATTTCCCGCCGCAACGCCAGCCAGCGTCCGCAGCGTGCCCGGGAATACCTCAACGGTTTTATCCAACTGGTGGAAGAGACCTATCGCCAACACGTCAAGGTCGAGGACCTGGCCCACCGGCTGGGGATTTCCGTGTCCCACCTCAACGGCACCTGCCGTGAGCTGGCGGGACAACCGGCGTTGCAGATCATGCACGAGCGTCAGTTGCTGGAGGCCAAGCGCTTGCTGACCTACACCAGCATGACCATTTATGAGATGTCCGACGTGTTGGGGTTCTCTGATCCGACCAACTTCACGCGCCTGTTCCGACGTAGAGTGGGGATCTCGCCCAAGGCATTTCGTGACCGTTTGAAAGCCGATCAGGACAACGAGGCCTGATCCCCTTCGTCACTTGAGGGCGTTGAGGGTCGCATTGTGGGGAATGCAGCGCTCGAGGTTGCAGCTCGCGTATTCACGGGGCTGCTGTCGCAACTGCTCGACGCGCCAGGCTGCGGTGCCATACAGCGCGAGCGTGGCCGCGCAGGTGATGAAAATGGCGAGGTATCTTCTTGTTTTGATGTTCATGGCGTTGACCTCTGAACGAATACCCTTTGGTACTACTTTCAGCATAGGTCAGCGCCAGTGAGTTGTGTAGGAGCTGGCGAAGCCTGCGATCTTTTGATCTTAAAGCCCCACATCCCACGCCGGCTCTTCCGGAAATCTGAGCACCAGAAAATCCAGCATGCTGCGCAACGCCGCCGGCATGTGTTTGCGTGAGGCATACACCGCGTAAACGTTCATTTGCCGGGGTTCAGCATGGGGCAGCAGGCGGATCAGTTCGCCGCTGTGGATATGCACGCCGGCCTGATAATTGGGGAGCATCGCCACCCCGGCGCCGGCCATCGCCGCGCGCAACAGTGTGCTGGCTTCGTTGGCGCTGATGTTGCCCTGCACCGGCACTGACACCTGCTCACCGTCCTCCTCGAAATGCCAGAGGCTTTTGCCGAAGTAGGAGTGAGTCAGGCAATTGTGCCGGCTCAGGTCCTCGACCCGCAGTGGTGTCGGGTGCTCGAGCAAATAAGCGGGGGAGGCGCAGATCACTGAGCGGCAGACCGTCAGCCGCCGCGCGATCAGGTTCGGGTCCAAGTCGTTGCTGGTGCGAATCGCCAGATCAATGCGCTCATCCACCAGGTTCACCGTGCGATCGAGCATCTGCAGGTCGATGCTGACGCCGGGGTAACGTTTGACGTAAGCGGCCATGGCATCCGCCAGTTGTGCCTGACCGAACGAAGTGCTGACGCTGATCCGCAGCAGGCCGCGCGGCGCATCGTCCGGCTCGCTGACGGCGGCTTGCATGTCCGTGGACAGGTCGAGCATCTGCCGACAACGGGGCAGGACTTCACTGCCGGCGGCGGTCAGGCTCAATTTGCGCGTAGTGCGGTGCATCAGGCGTGCGCCGACCCAATCCTCCAGCTCCGCCAAATAGCGCGAAACCACTGGCCGTGACAGGTCCAGATGATCGGCGGCGGCCGACTGGCTGCCGAGGTCAACCACCGTGACGAACACCCGCATTGCTTGTAGACGATCCATCATTTGCCCACTTTCAGAAACAAACTATGTTGCAGCATCGCATTTTTTGTACTGAGTCATGCAACTAAGCTCTGTCCCATCGCCAAGCATGGCATTCGGACAACGGAGCAACAGATGATCGGCTTCACCTCGATTAAACGTATTTTGCTGGCCACCGCCACCCTCGGTTTCGCCGCCCACGCAGCGGCGGCATCGACCCTGACCCTGGATGTCTACAATCCGGGCGACAAGGCGATCTTCCCGGTGACCTCGGTGTTGGTCAGCGGCGAGAAAGACGCGATTTTGGTAGATGCACAATTCGGCAAAACCCAGGCCAAGCAAGTGGTCGAAAAAATCCGCGCCAGCGGCAAGCAACTGACCACCATCTACATCAGCCACGGCGACCCGGATTACTACTTCGGCCTCGACACCCTGACCGCCGCATTCCCCAAAGCCAAAGTGCTCGCCTCGCAGCCGACCGTGGATCACATCAAAAAAACCGTCGACGGTAAACTGGCGTTCTGGGGGCCGAAAATGGGCACCGACGTACCGGCCAAAACCATCGTGCCGGATGTACTCAAGGGCGACAGCCTGATGCTCGAAGGGCAGAAACTGCAGGTGGTGGGTCTGGACGGCAAGCAACCGGATCGCACCTTTGTCTGGATCCCTTCGATCAAGGCCGTGGTCGGTGGCGTCGTCGTCGCAGAAAACATTCACGTGTGGATGGCCGACACCCAGACGCCGCAATCCCATGCCGATTGGCTGACGACGCTGCACGCCATCGAAACCTTGAAGCCTACAACCATCGTGCCGGGTCATTACCTGGGCGAGAGCGCTCGTTCGCTGGCCGCTGTGCAGTTCACCGCCGATTACATCAAGGCTTTTGACGAAGAAACCGCCAAGGCAAAAGACGCCGCCGCGCTGATCGCCGCGATGAAAAAACGCTACCCGACGCTGGGTGAAGAAAGCTCCCTGGAACTGAGCGCCAAAGTCGCCAAGGGCGAGATGAAGTGGTAACCCGCTGTACCTGATCGTTCCCACGCTCTGCGTGGGAATACCTCAACGGACGATCCGCGTTCGGCTGTTGATGGGACGCGGAGCGTCCCGGGAAGCTTTACCACGCGGAGCGTGGGAACGATCAACGGGAACTTGCCTGCTCCACCAACCACCCCATCAGTTCCCTCAATTTCGGCGAAGGCCCGGATTTCTCGGGGAAAACCAGGTAATACGCCAACCCTGTTTTCACCTTCAAGTCAAACGGCATGACCAGCCGTCCGGCACTCAAATCATCACCAATCAACGACCAGTCCCCGATCGCCACGCCGGTCCCTTGGGACGCCATCGACATCGCCAGATCCAGTGTTTCGAAATGCTGACCCTTGCCGACATTGCTCAGGCGAATATCAGCCGTTGCCAGCCAGGCCTTCCAGTCTCGTTCATCCCGGGTCGGGTGCAGCAGCATGTGCTGCTCCAGATCCTCCGGCGTCAGCAGCGGCACCGGACCTTCGAGCAACGGCTTGGAACAGACCGGCGTCAGCTGTTCATCAAACAGATGTTGGGACACCAATGAACTGTCCGGCGGTGCGCCGTACATTACCGCTGCATCGAACTGCTCGCGATGAAAGTCCACGCCGTGTTTGACCGTGGTGGTCAATTCCACCGGCACGTCCGGGCGCTCCCTTTGCCACTGCACCAGCCGCGGCAACAGCCAGCGCATGACACACGTTGGGGCTTTGAGTTGCAGGGTTTCGCGCTTCTCGCCGATCTGCTCCACCGCCTCATCGATCAAGCCGAAAATCTGCTGCACCCGTGGCAGCCACTCCCGTCCTTCGGCGGTCAAGTCGAGGCCGCGAGCCTGGCGGATGAACAGTTCATAACCCAGATGTTCTTCCAGCCCGGCGATCTGCCGACTCACCGCACCTTGGGTGATGTACAGCTGTTCGGCAGCCCGGGTGAAGTTGCAGCACTGCGCGGTGATCAGAAAAGTGTGCAGCGCCGGCAGGGGAGGCAATCGTTTCATTGAGATCCAAGGTATGACGTGAGGACATGGCTAGTATGATTTTTTATCCATTGTTGCGGCTACGTGTCGCCCGTTCCAATGAGGCCATCCCTGGACTTGCCCACGCATCATAAACACTGCGCAGGCCCGGCGTCTCAAACGAACAAGAAGGGCAAAGACATGGCGACGTGCGGCGAAGTATTGGTCAAGTTACTCGAAGATTACGGGGTCGAGCAGGTGTTCGGCATTCCCGGGGTTCACACCGTGGAGCTGTATCGCGGACTGGCCCGTTCGAGCATCAACCACGTCACTCCGCGTCACGAACAGGGCGCCGGTTTTATGGCCGACGGTTACGCTCGCACCAGCGGCAAGCCGGGTGTGTGCTTCATTATCACCGGCCCTGGCATGACCAACATCACCACCGCCATGGGTCAGGCCTACGCCGACTCAATCCCGATGCTGGTGATCTCCAGCGTGCAATCGCGCAGCCAGTTGGGCGGCGGTCGCGGCAAGCTCCACGAGCTGCCGAACCAGAGCGCATTGGTCGGCGGCGTGGCGGCGTTCTCCCACACCTTGATGTCGGCGGCGGAATTGCCGGGCGTCCTGGCCCGTGCTTTTGCCCTGTTCCAGGCAGGTCGTCCGCGCCCGGTGCACATTGAAATTCCGTTGGACGTACTGGTAGAAGAGGCCGACGACCTGCTCAGCAGTCTCCCGGTGAACATCGACCGCGCCGGTGCCTCGCCGAGCGCCATCAGCCGCATGACCGCGCTGCTGGCCGGTGCCAAGCGCCCACTGATTCTCGCCGGTGGCGGCGCCATCGATGCGGCGGCCGAGTTGACTGAACTGGCCGAACTGCTGGACGCCCCGGTGGCGCTGACCATCAACGCCAAAGGCATGCTCGAATCCAACCATCCGTTGCTGATCGGCTCGACCCAGAGCCTGGTCGCCACTCGCGCTCTGGTGGCCGAGGCCGACGTGATACTGGCGATCGGCACCGAGCTGGCCGAGACCGATTACGACGTCACCTTCGCCGGCGGTTTCGAGATTCCCGGCGTGCTGCTGCGTGTGGACATCGACCCCGACCAGACTGTGCGTAATTACCCGCCGAAGGTCGCGTTGGTGGCCGACTCGCGCAACGCGGCTCAAGCCTTGCTGAGCGAACTGTCCCATCACTCGCTGGCCGAGCGCCGTAACGATTGGGGTCAAGTCCGTGCCGCACGCTTGCGCGACGAACTGGCCGCCACCTGGGACGCTCCGACCCTGGCCCAGACCCGCTTCCTGGAAACCGTTCTGCACGAATTGCCGGACGCGGTATTCGTCGGCGATTCGACCCAACCGGTGTACACCGGCAACTTGACGTTCAACCCGGAACGTCCGCGTCGCTGGTTCAACTCGTCCACCGGTTACGGCACCCTCGGTTATGCCTTGCCGGCAGCGATCGGCGCCTGGCTCGGCGGCAGCGTTGAAGGTGGCGTGCGTCCTCCGGTTGTTTGTTTGATCGGCGATGGCGGCCTGCAATTTACCTTGCCGGAACTGGCCAGCGCCGTTGAAGCACGCACCCCGGTGATCGTCCTGCTGTGGAATAACCAGGGCTACGAAGAGATCAAGAAATACATGGTCAACCGCGCCATCGAGCCGGTTGGCGTGGACATCTACACCCCGGACTTCATCGGTGTCGCCAAGGCGCTGGGCTGTGCAGCCGAAGCCATCAACGGTGTCGAACAACTGCGCAACGCACTGCGCGCCGCCGCCGATCGCCAGGGTCCGACCCTGATTGAAATCGATCAGACTTCGTGGATGAAGGCGGTGTCGAAATGAGTTTCCGCATGACTTTCCCAACGGCCCTCGACGGCCTGTTCATCGATGGCCAATGGTCGGCCGGCACCGAACATTTACGCGTGATCAACCCGGCGACCGAGGCCCTGTTGACCACCGTTAATGGCGGCGATGAGCGGGCCGTCGATCAAGCCGTCACTGCGGCGACCAACGCCTTCAAGGAGTGGGCGAAAACCACCGGCGCCGAGCGCGGCGCGATTCTGCGCCGAATCGCTGCGGGTGTGCAGGCCGGTCGCGAACAGTTGATGCACTTGCAGTCGAGCAACAATGGCAAACCACTGTTCGAGGCGGCCATTGACGTCGATGACGTGGTCGCCACCTTCGAGTACTACGCAGGTCTGGCCGAAGGTCTGGACGCCAGGCAGGACAGCAATGTCGAGCTGCCAACCGACGATTTCAGCGCTCGTGTGCGCCGCGAACCTTGCGGCGTAGTGGGCCTGATCGTGCCGTGGAACTTCCCGATGGTCACCACCGCCTGGAAACTCGCCCCGGCCCTGGCCGCGGGTTGCTGCGTGGTGCTCAAGCCTTCCGAAGTGACACCGCTGCCAGAACTGGAACTGGCGGCGATCATCGCCGAGGCCGGTCTGCCCAAAGGCGTGTTCAACCTGGTCTGCGGCACTGGCCTGGCCGTCGGCGCGCCGCTGTCGGCCGACCCGCGTATCGCCAAGATTTCCTTCACCGGCAGCAACGCCGTCGGCGTGCAGGTCATGCAACGCGCGGCGGAAACCGTCAAAGGCGTGAGCCTGGAACTGGGCGGTAAATCCTCGCTGTTGGTGCTCAAAGACGCCGACATCGAGCTGGCCGTGGAAGTGGCCTGTGGCGGTGGTTTCTTCAATGCCGGGCAGATGTGTTCGGCCACCAGCCGTGTGCTGGTCGCTGATGAACTGGCGGACGAATTTCTTATTCGTTTGAAGGCCCGCGCCGAAGCCATTCGCGTGGCCGACCCGTTCGATCCAAACGTGGAAATGGGCGCACTGGTCAATCAGGCGCAATACCAGCGTGTGCTCGGCCACATCGATCGCGGTTTGAGTGCTGGCGCCAAGCTGATGTGCGGCGGCAATCGTCCTGAAGACCTGCCGCGCGGCTTTTTTTTGCAGCCGACGATTTTCATCGACGTGCCCCTCGACAGTGCGCTGTGGTGTGAAGAGATCTTCGGGCCAGTGATCTGTGTGCGCAGTTTTGCCACCGAAGCCGAGGCGATTGCCCTGGCCAACGACAGCCAGTTCGGTCTGGTGGCCAGCGTCGTCACTCGCGACGCTGAGGCGGCAGATCGGGTCGCCAACGCTTTGCAGGCGGGGCTTGTGTGGATCAACGCGCCGCAGGTGATCTTCCCGCAGACCGCGTGGGGTGGTTACAAACAGAGCAGCATCGGCCGCGAGTTGGGGCCGTGGGGTTTGCAGGCTTTCCAGGAAATAAAACACGTGATTCGGGCGCTCTGACGGCTCGAAAACAGTCAGTGCATGCCTCTTGATGAGGCATGCACTGACGTCATGGCTTCAATGAATTTTTATCGATAGTCAGGTGTTTTGCACGACCTCAGGATGAACCCGTCGGTGCCGCTCTTGCCCTTTGAAACCAGGGGCTTTAAGCAGATCCGACCGCGCGGATGCAACGGTTGCGACCAACCTCATACTTACAAAAACAAAGGGAGTCCTTCATGGGCGAGCATGATCCAAACAGACGTCAGTTCATTAAAACCGTAGGCGTGGCGTCGGTAGCTGCGGCGGCCATGAGCATGCCCTTCATCCGGGCCAACGCCAGTGACACGCGCTTCCAGGGCAAGACCCTGCGTTTGCTGACCTGGTCCGATGACACGGGCCTTGCTGCACTGCGCAATATCGCGGCAACCTTCGAGGACAAGTACGGCTGCAAGGTCATCGCTGACCGCACTGGCAGCACCTCGGAAATGGTCGCCAAACTCAAGGCCGCTGGTGATCGTCCGCAGTACGACATCATCACCCTGGCCGGCGTCGGCGCCGAAGGTCTGGCCGCGGCTAACCTGCTGGAAAAACCCGACCTCAATCGCATTCCCAACCTGGTCGATGTTCCGGAAAAATACCGCACCGGCGCTAATGGCCACGGCATCGGTTACCTGCTCTGGTGCAACAGTCTGGTCTACAGCACCCGCACCGTTAAAGAAGCGCCGGACAGCTACGCCGCCCTGTGGGACGCCGACCTGTCGCCGAACATCTTCCTGCCGCCGCCGAACTGGACCGAGGCCATGGACCTCATCATCATCGCCGCCAAACTGGCCGGTGGTGACGAGCACAACATCGAACCGGGCTTCAAGAAACTCGCCGAGCTCAAGGACCGTGTAGTGACCCTGGGTGAAAACCCGAACCAGATCGCCGAACTGTTTCGCACCGGCTCTCTGGACATGGGCGGCCTCTACGCACCGGCATTCTTCCCGAAACAGATCCGCGATCCAGCCTACGGTCTGGGCGCCACGTTCGGCATGAAGGAAGGTTTCTACACCGACTTGATGCTCTCGGTCATGCCGAAGAATCGTCCGGGCGACACCGACCTGGTCTACGCCTTCATCAACCACTCTCTGGACCCGCTGGTGCAGGGCAAGATGGCTGAGGACATCTACAACGGTCCGGTCAACGCCAAGGCGATCATCTCTGCCGAAGCGCGCAAGAGCCCGTACATCCTCACGCCGGAGCAGATTGCCGAAAAGGCGATCATGCACGACAACGCCTTCCTGGCCTCCGTGCATGACCAATGGATTCGTCGTTACACGGAAATCTTTTCTTCCTGATCCGTAGGAGCTGCCGGAGGCTGCGATCTTTTGATCCTGCTCTTCGGTGGCTCTGAAAAGATCAAAAGATCGCAGCCTTCGGCAGCTCCTACAGGGGGCCGGGCGCGCGAGTATTTCTGATCTTCCATTGACGAGACCCTTGCTATGGAACACCAACCTCTGACCCATCCGGTAAGCGCCGCTCCAACGCGCACCAATCGGGGTGTTTCGCCGACGACGCGTGCCTGGTTTTTCCTCTCGCCGTCGATGCTGTTCCTGGGCGTATTGATCGCCGCCAGCCTCTTGGTCCTGCGCATGAGCGTGGGCACCAAGGGCGCGGAATGGACCGGGTTCAGCTTGGCCAGTTACGCCCAATTGCTGGAACCGTATTACCTCAAGTCCTTGCTGCTGACCCTGCGTCTGGCGCTGATCAGCGCGGTGATCGCGGTGGTGCTGGCGATCCCGGTGGCCTACACCATGTCGCGCCTGACCTCACCCTTCGTGCGACGGATCTTCCTCGCGGCGGTGCTGCTGCCATTGCTGGTCAATCTGCTGCTGCAAAGCTACGGCTGGCTGGTAATTCTCGGCCCGGGCGGGATGCTCAACCAGGCGCTGATGGGCCTGGGCCTGATCAAGCGACCCATCATGTTTCTGTACAACCAGAACGGCGTACTGATGGGCCTGGTGCAAACCGCGTTCCCGTTGGCCGTGCTGCCGATTGCCAGCGCCATGCGCGGTGTCGCCCGTACTTATGAAGAAGCTGCCGCCACGCTGGGCGCCAGCCGTTTGCAGGTGTTCCGCCAGGTGGTGCTGCCGATGAGTATGCCGGGGATCATCACTGGCGCGACGTTGGTGTTCGCCTACAACGCCAGCAGCTTCGTGGTGCCGTTGCTGCTCGGTGGCCGACGCGTGCCGATGCTGGCGGTGATGGTGCATGACCAGATCGCCCCGTTGATGAACTGGCCCGCCGCCTCCGCTGCCGGTGTGGTGTTGATTGTCACCACGCTCGCGATCATGACCTTGTCCGAATACATCACTGGCCGTCGTCGGCGCATGCTGGAGGCTTCGCAATGAGCTCTGTGATCAAGAAACGTTATGGGCTGCTGCCCGGCGAGACCGGCAAGTTTGCCGGCATCCTGTCGGGCTTCATCCTGCTGCTGGCAGTGTTGCCGATCCTGACCATGATCGTGATGTCGTTCAGCGGTGCGTCGAACCTCGACTTCCCGCCGAGCAGCTACAGCCTGCAATGGTACAAGGCTGCCTGGAACACCTTCGTGTCGCCGGATTCCAGCGATGTGCTGAGCCTCGGCAAGGCCATGACCACCAGCCTGATGGTGGCGTGCCTGACCATGGTGTTTGCAACGATCATTGCAGTGCCGGCGGCTTACGCGCTGACACGTTGCGAGTTCCGCGGCAAAGCCGTCGCGCTGCAACTGATGTCGCTGCCGCTGGTGTTTCCGATGGTGGTGTTGGGGCTGGCGTTGCTGCTGGTGTTCGACAGCCTGCCGTTCCAGATGACCACCTCGCGGCTGGTGATTGCTCACGTGATCCTGGCGTTGCCGTTCGTGGTGAAAAACTGCACGGCGGCGATGCTCTCCATCGGCAGTGAAGTCGAAGAGGCCGCGCAGATGCTTGGCGCTTCACCGACCCGGGCGATTGTCGATGTGGTGGTGCCGCTGATGAAGTCGGGGATTCTGGCGGGCATGCTGCTGGCGTTCATCGTTTCGTTCAACGAATTCACCGTGACCTATTTCCTCTACACCATCGACGTCATGACCGTGCCGATCTGGATGTACAGCCGCACCGTGTCTTCGCTCGACCCCACCGTTTTCTCGTTTGCCGTGCTGATCGTGCTGATCGACTTCGTCCTGATCTGGGCGTTGGAGAAGCTGGTCGGTGAAGGTGGCGTTTCGTTCTGATTCTTGAGGTGCAACATGACTGGTCTGATTCTGGAAAACGTCGAGAAACATTACGGCTCGGCCTGCGCGGTAAAAGATGTAAACCTGCATTTGCCCGAGGGCAAACTGGTGTGTTTTCTCGGCCCTTCGGGCTGCGGAAAAACCACTTTGCTGCGCATGATTGCAGGGCTCGAAACCCTGAGCGGCGGCGAGATTCGCCTGGACGGTGAAGACATCGGCCACACCCCGGCGCATCAACGTAATTTCGGCATGGTGTTTCAATCGCTGGCGCTGTTTCCGCACATGACGGTGGGGGAGAACATCGCCTATCCGCTGAAACTGCGGGGCGTCAGCAAGGCCGATCAGCAGGCGCGAGTGGTGGAGTTGCTGCAACTGATTCAGTTGCAGGAAATGATCGACCGTCCGGTGTCGAAACTCTCCGGCGGTCAACGCCAGCGTGTAGCGATCGCCCGGGCGATTGCCAATCACCCGAAAATTCTACTGCTGGATGAACCGCTGTCGGCGCTGGATGCCAAGCTGCGCGAGTCGATGCAAGTGGAAATCCGTCAGCTGCAACAACGCTTGAACATCACCACCATCCTGGTGACCCACGATCAGCGCGAAGCCATGACCATGGCCGATATTGTGGTGGTGTTGGGTGAGCATCGGGTGCAGCAAGTGGGCACGCCGATTGAAATCTATCGGCACCCGGCCAACGAATTTGTCGCCGACTTCATTGGCTCGGGGAACATCTTTCCGGCCACGGCGCTGGGCAACGGGAAGATTGGGTTGCCCGGTGGCGATGCGCTGCAAGTGCCGATCTGTAGCAGCATTGTGGTGGGGGAGAAAGTCAAAATGCTGATCCGCCCTGAGGATCTGCAACTGTCGCATCCGCAGGCGACGGCGGGGAATCGGTTACTCGGTAAGGTGACGTTCGTGCGTGATATTGGCGCGACGATTGAAACCACCGTTGAGTGTTCCGGGGTTTCGTTTACGGCGTTGAGTACGCCGTGTCAGGGGTTTGGGTTGAGCATTGGCAATCCGGTGTCGGTGACGTTGCCGGCTGAGGCTTGTCGCGTACTCAGCGCCTAAAAACACCACCAACCCTGTAGGAGCGAGCGGTGCGGCGATCCGACTTGCCCGCGAAGGCGATTTCATATTCAGATAGATGTTGACTGACACGACGCCTTCGCGGGCAAGCCTCGCTCCTACAGGGGGCGTTTCAATTCAGCTACACGGTCAACCGCAACCGCGCCAAATCCCGGAGCGGCGGCGCCCCAAACAACCGACTGTACTCCCTGCTGAACTGCGACGGACTTTCATACCCCACCCGATACCCCGCCGCCGAAGCCTCCAACCCTTCCGCCAGCATCAACCGCCGCGCTTCTTGCAGGCGCAGTTGTTTCTGATACTGCAACGGGCTCATCGCCGTCATCGCCTTGAACCGGTGATGCAGCGTCGACACGCTCAAGTTCACTTCCTTCGCCAGATCATCGATGCGCAGCGGCTGTTCATAGTTGCCGTTGAGCCATTTGATCGCCTGGCTGATGCGGTGGCTCTGGCTGTTGGCGATGGCGATTTCATACAGCCGATGCCCCTGTTTGCTGCGCAACAACCGATAGAGGATCTCCCGACGAATCAGCGGCGCGAGCATGGCGATGTCTTTCGGGGTCTCCAGCAACCGGGCCAGACGCAGCACGGCGTCGAGCATTGCGGTGTCGATTTGTTCGACATACAGGCCGCGGCCGGTGGGGCGGGTCGGGACGCCCAAGGGACCAGCGTCGGCAATCAGCGCGGTGATTTCCGTCGGGTCGATGTCCAGCCGCACGGCGAGGATCGGTTCCTCGGGCGAGACGTTCACCACACGCCCGCTCAGGGGCATCGAGACCGACACCACCAGGTAATTTAGCGGGTCGTAATTGAAGTATTCATCCGCCAGCCTGACCTCTTTGCGCCCCTGAGCCATGATGCACAAGGCCGGTTGGGCAAGTACGGGGGCGAAGTTATGGGATTGGCTATGGCGCGACATGAACAGCGAGCCGACGGCAGTGGCATAACTGCCATCCTCCTGGGTGTTGCGGCGGATGATGGCGGCCAGTTCCGTGCGCTGTTTCTCCATGTCGGCGTCCAGCGGGGCTTGAAAATGATCGAGCGACGACATGCTGGGCATCCTCGGTGAGGCGTTGATAATGAGCCGAGCTTAAGTTTGTGCAAGACAACGCGGTAGACACATCCTGCCAGAAGCTTGCCTGATTCTGCACGGGGTTAAAGCGTTGCGCTGCTTTGGCAGCTCATGGTCGGGAAAACTTGCTTGAAAGTCGTGTTTCAGTCCTGTGACAGGATTTTGCACGTTGTTACAGGTACGGGATGTAGCCTCGCAGGATTGTGCAACACGCCGGCAGGAATCGACTAACGGCGCGGCGTCCGGGCGCTTAACCTTGGATCCTGTCGCAGCCCGTCCCATGGCTGCCACTCGAGTACCTGGGAGGGTTAAACATGTCTACGCAGATCCCCGTCAGTCATATGGCCTTTGTCCGTGCCCGCGCCGGGCGTTCAGCGGAACTCGGTGCGCGCCTCAGCGCTTTGATCGAGCCGTCTCGCAGCGCACCGGGTTGCTTGAGCTTTGCCCTGCAGCATTCGCAATGCGATCCCGAGTTGTGGCTGGTGTCTGGTTTCTGGATCAATCAACAGGCCATGACGGCGTATTTCAACAGCCCGGCCATGGATATTTTTGCCGTGTTGATCCAGGAACTGATGGTCAACAGCCTGGATTTCCATACCTTCAAGGATGTCTCGGTGGGCCAGGCGCTCAGCCACCCACAGGCACCGGTACACAAACTGGCCGGTTGAGGGTTTAATGGCTCAACTTTCAATTAGCCAGGATCCGCGCCATGGCACGCAAAGCCTTTGAAACCTTCGAAGCCGTATCTGCCGTAGTACCTCGTGAAGGCGGTTATTACGCCGCAATCGCCACCAAAGCCATCGGTGGGTCGGGTGCGCCGCGCTTTCATAAGCTGCTCGAAGAGCAAACCTTCAAAACTGCCCGCGATGCCGATGAAGCCGCCGCGCTGGAACTGACACGCCTCAAAGGCGTCAGCGAAGACGGCGACCTGATCTGGTAATTACCTTTTCGCTCCCGGCCGATACATCTTGAACAACGCCTCTGGCCCCAGCTGGAAGTAATCCGCTGGCCCGCCGCCGCGCAGAATCGGTTCTGCCGCGGCGGTGTCGTACACGCCATCCTTCAATAGCCACTTGGCGATATGCACGGCGACCACTTCGCCGAGAATCAGCCAGCTCGGCACCACTTCGCCGTCCGCCCGCTGCAACTGAATGATCTGCGTGACCTTGCACTCGAAGGACACCGGGCTTTCAGCAACCCGTGGCACCTGAATGATTTTCGACGCTGCCGGCGTCAGCCCGGACAGTTCGAACTCGTTGACCTCAGGCGCGACCATGGCACAGCTCTGGTTCATTTGCTCGGCCAATGGACGGGTCGCCAGGTTCCAGGCGAATTCGCCGGTCTGTTCGATGTTGTTCAGGCTGTCTTTGCGCCCGACACTGGAAAAACCAATGATCGGCGGAATGTAGTTGAACGCGTTGAAGAAGCTGTAAGGCGCCAGGTTCAGGTGGCCATTGGCGTCCTGAGAGGAAATCCAGCCAATGGGACGCGGACCAACGATCGCGTTGAACGGGTCATGCGGCAGACCGTGGCCGTTGGCCGGTTCGTAGAAATGGATATCGTCGGGCATGGAGTAAATTCCTGGGAGGTGTGCGGAGGGCGTTCATAGTGTAAGGATGAATTAGTTATTTCCAGCGACGAGACCCCCAGTAGGAGCGAGGCTTGCCCGCGAAGGCGATTTCAAGTTCAGCATTGATGTTGGCTGACACGACGCCTTCGCGGGCAAGCCTCGCTCCTACTGGGGGACTGTGACTATTCAAAGAAAAGGGGCAGACCCGGCTAAGGTCTGCCCCTTTTTTGTGTCGATTGCGGACTCAGTCAGTCTCGATCCGCGAATGCTTGCGGGTGTCTTTCATGGTGATGTACACCAGCAACGACACGGCAATACACGCAGTCACATACCAGTAGTAACCGGTTTCCATGCCGATGCTCTTGAACCACAGCGCGATGTATTCGGCGGTGCCGCCGAAGATCGACACGGTCAGCGCATACGGCAAACCAACGCCCAGTGCACGAATCTCGGTCGGGAACAGTTCGGCTTTGACCACCGCGTTGATCGAGGTGTAGCCGCTGACGATGATCAGCGCCGCCATGATCAGGAAGAACGCGCCCCACCACGTCTGGATGGTGTGCAGGGTGGTCAGGATCGGCACGGTGAACAGCGTTCCGAGAACACCGAAGGCAATCAGGATTGGCCGGCGACCGACTTTATCCGAGAGCCCGCCAATGATCGGTTGCAGGCACATGAACAGGAACAGCGTCGCCGCCGAAATAGTGGTGGAGTCGGAGATGCTCATGCCGACGGTGTTCACCAGGTATTTCTGCATGTACGTGGTGTAGGTGTAGAACGCCAGCGTACCACCCATGGTCAGGCCGACCACGGTCATCAGTTCCTTCGGGTGACGCATCAAGGTGCGCATCGCGCTTTCCTTGGCCTTCTCTTTCTTGGTGAACGACTCGGTTTCTTCCATGCCGCGACGCAGGTACAGCGCGACCACGGCACACAGCGCGCCGATGGCGAACGGGATACGCCAGCCCCAGGCATACAACTCTTCGGTGGTCAGCACGTTTTGCAGGACGATCAGCACCGCCAGGGCGATGAGCTGGCCGGAGATAAGGGTCACGTACTGGAAGCTGGAGTAGAAGCCGCGACGTTCCTTGGTCGCCATCTCGCTGAGGTACGTCGCCGAGGTGCCGTACTCGCCACCGACCGACAGGCCTTGCAGCAAACGGGCGAAAATCAGCAGGATCGGCGCGCCGATGCCAATGGTTTCATAACCCGGGCTCAGGGCGATCAGCAGCGAGCCGAAACACATCAGGTACACCGAAGCCATCAGCGCTTTCTTGCGACCGGCGCGGTCCGCGTAGAGGCCCATCAACCAGCCACCGATCGGGCGCATCAGGAAGCCCACGGCGAAGATCGCAGCAGTGTTCAGTAGTTGCGCGGTGGTGTCGCCTTTGGGGAAAAAGGCTTTGGCGAAGTACAGGGAGAACGCGGCGTAGACGTACCAGTCGTACCACTCGACCATGTTGCCGACAGAGCCGCTGAAGATCGATTTGATGCGACTGGCAGTGGTTCTTTCTTTGGCAGACGAAGCTGTCGACCCAAGAGGCAGGGTTTGTGAGTTATCCATGATGGATCCTTCATTTAATTGTTTTTGTGGAGCGTGTTGAAACGCAGCCTGCTTGGGCTATAGCAGGAGCTGTGCCAAGGGGAGGAGTGCCGGTTTAGAGGGGGTAGGACGTTTTATTGAGCGGATAGTCGCTCAGCGTTTACATGTGAGTGAGCGGATTTCCGCCTATTGATGGTTCCTACACTGTGTGGGAACGATCATTCGGGCAGGAACATCTCGCGCGTCAGACCATGCCGCTGCATCTTTTCATTAAAGGTCCGGCGCGGCAGTTGCAGCTCTTCCAACACCGCTTTCACATCGCCCTTATGCCGGGTCAACGCCGCGCGTAAACAATGCGCTTCAAACGCTTCCTGCTGCGCCGCCAGCGATTGCCCGGGATCGATCCCCACCGGTTCCGGCTCGCCCAGTCCCAATACCTGACGTTCGGCAACATTCGCCAGTTCGCGAACATTGCCCGGCCAGTCGTGGCTCAGCAGATGGCTCAACTGCGGACCACTCAGCGGTGGAAAGCTACGCCCCAAACGCTCGGCTGCGTTCTGCGCAAACGACTCAAATAACAACGGAATGTCTTCACGCCGTTCGCGCAGCGGCGGCAGTCGCAACTCGGCCACGTTTAACCGATAGGCCAGATCCTCGCGAAAGCGTCCGGCCCGGGCCTCGTCCAGCAAGTCGGGTTTGGTCGCGGCGATGATTCGCAAATCCACGCGGATGCTTTGATTCGAGCCCAACCGCTCCAGTTTCTGCTCCTGCAACACCCGCAGCAATTTCACCTGCTGGGCCAGCGGCATGCTTTCGATCTCATCGAGAAATAGCGTGCCGCCATCGGCGTATTCGAGTTTGCCGATGCGTTTGCCCGACGCGCCGGTGAACGCGCCGCTCTCGTGGCCGAACAACTCGGCCTCGAACAACTGCTCGGGAATCGCCGCGCAGTTCAGCGCCACAAACGGTTTGTCGGCGCGTGGCCCGAAGTCATGCAGGCAACGGGCAACCAACTCCTTGCCGCTGCCGGTTTCACCGCGAATCAACACATTGACCGGCAGCGCCGCCAGGTCCAGCACTTGCCGGCGCAGCGTCTGCAAACCACGGGACACGCCCAGCAGCGTCGCATCGAGTTTGGCGCGGTTGTCTGCCTGCTCGTGCAAGGCGCGGTTTTCCAGCACCAACCGGCGCTTGTCCAAAGCCCTGCGCAAACTGCTCAGCAGCGTTTCGGGGCTGAAGGGTTTTTCGAGGAAGTCATAGGCGCCATCGCGCATGGCGTCGACCGCCATCGGCACATCGCCGTGGCCGGTCAACAGAATCACCGGCAAGTCGGCATCGCGGCGCTGAACCTCGGCCAGCAGTTCCAGGCCGGTCATGCCGGGCATGCGCACGTCGCTGAGGATCACGCCGGGGAAATGCTTGGGCAACTGCGCCAGGCATTCATCGGCGCGGCTGAACAACTGCACCTCGAACCCTGACAGGCTCAGCCATTGTTCGACGGCGCTGCGAATACTGCTTTCGTCGTCCACCACCATCACGGAATTCAGCATGAGCCAGGCGCCTCCAGGTCGATAGGCAACGTCACGGTGAACACCGCGCCGTTTGCATGATTGTCGGCGCTCAGCCGTCCGCCCGATTCATGCACGATGGCAAAGGATACGGCCAGCCCGAGGCCCAGGCCATCACCCACCGGTTTGGTGGTGAAGAACGGATCAAACACGTTCGCCAAGTGCTCTTCGGCAATGCCGCCACCGTTGTCGGTGACCGTCAGGCGCCAGAGTTGTTCGTCGGCTTCGAGACGGATTTCCAGGCGTTTGCAGGGTTTGTCCTGCATGGCGTCCAGGGCATTGCGCAGCAAATTGATCAGCACCTGTTCCAGACGAATCGCATCGCCGCGCACCCACGCCGGGCGCGTCAGGTGCAGCACCGTGCTGACCTGTTCATCGCGCAACCGTGTGTCGAGCAGTTGCAACGATTGGTCGACCACTGCCGCCAGGTCCAGGCGTTCGCGTAAACCGCTGGGGCTTTTGCGGGCGAAGGTTTTCAGGTGACCGGTGAGGGCGGCCATGCGCGTCAGCATGTCATCCACCGGCCTGAGCGCCTTGTAGGCGTCATCGACCCGACCGTGATCGAGCAGCAGCCGCAGAGTAGCAAGCTGCATACGCTGGGCGGTCAGCGGCTGGTTGATTTCATGGGCCAGCGCGGCAGACATCTGGCCGAGTGCGGCGAGTTTGGCCGATTGCACCAGACCGTCCTGAGCGGTGCGCAGGTCGCGAGTGCGCTCTTCCACCAGTTGCTCCAGTTCCTCGCGGCTGCGCTGGCGCAGCTTGGCCAAACGCCAGCGCTGATTGAGAAACAGCAACAGAAACACCACCGCCAGCCACAGCCCGGCGGCGGCAAGCCCGGCGTTGCGAGTGTCTTCGAAAGCGACTTGCGGGCGGCGCAGCAGATGCAAGGTCCAGCCTTCAGTGCTCAGCGGCAGCGATTCCCACAGGTAATTTGCTGTCCCGTCAGGCCCCACGACCCGCGACAGATCACTGTTGTCGTCGAAGCGCCGAACCGATTGATATTCCAGCGGTGTCAGCGGTTGTTTGTCGTATTGGCGGGTGGCCTTGAGTTCGGCGTGATCGCTGTCACCCAGCGGTTTCAACAAGCGATAGCGCCAGCCCGGCTGGTTGGCGATGAAGATAATCCCGCGTGCATCACTGACCAGCAGGGTGTCGCTGCCCTGACGCCACTCGCGCTCCAGTTCCGGAAACTCGAGTTTCACCACCATCGCGCCGAGGAACTGGCCGTTGTCATCGGTGACCGCGCTGGACAGGAAGTAGCCGGGAATTCCGCTCGTCACGCCCACCGCGTAAAAACGCCCGGTGCCCTGAGTGCGGGTCTGGCTGAAGTAGGGGCGGAAACCGTAATTGTGGCCGACATAACTGCTGGGCAAACGCCAGTTGCTCGCCGCCACGGCAAGGCCGGTGTGATCGAGCAGTTCCAGGGTCGAGGACTGCGCCGCGCCGTTGATCTTTTCCAGTTTCAGATTGAGCGCCGCTTGCTGTTCGGCGCTCACCGGGCCGGCCAGCGCCGAACGCAACTGCGGGTCCAGCGCCAGCACGGCGGGCAGGGCGCGGTAGCGATCGATCAGGGTATGCAGGGACGTCGCGTACAACGCCAATTGTTGATTGGCGCGGGCAGCGTCTTCCACCAAGGCCTGACGCTCGGCGTGACGGATGGCCAAACCGGCCGCGAGGGCCGCGCCGGCGAGGATCAACAGGGTATACAACGACAAACGCACGGTACGGGAAGTCGGCAGCATGCTGGCGCAAACAGGTAGAAAGTCGGGCGGGCACCATAGCATGGTGTGCCCGCCGTAAGAGAAAAGGGAAACCAGAAGTTCTGGAGTCCCGAATGCCCTATTTGTTAAGGACGAGCGCTCTGCATGGAACTGCTACTGGAGCGCAGCGGTGTCCGGTTTAGTTGTGGTCTTTGGCGAACGCTGCCGCTACCGGAACTTTGAGAGAAAACCGAGCTTCGACGCGAGGACGTGCCGCTCGCACTGTCGATTGGAGGCCTCAGATTTTGAATTTTCTTGAGCATCTCCATGGTGTTCCACGTAATGCCGATCAAACTTTCGACTTCCAGTACCTGCTCATGGAGCGAGTCCTGCGCCTTCTTGGTCACGTTCTCTAACAAGCGTTGCTCGGCAGTCAGTCTGTTGATTGTGGTGATCATTTCAGCGGCCTGGGCTTTTTTTTCACCTTTTGCCTTTGTGCCTCTGAGCTCCTCGACATAGCCGCCCACTATCGGGCCCAACACAGCTCCGGCCACTGCCCCGGCAAGGGTTACGCTGGCGTTAATCATGCCAAAGGTGCTGTTGGCAGCTTGGGTCACGTTGGGAGGGGGGATTGATCCATCCCCGTGCGGATCCCAAGTGCCAGGGGGTGACCAACCCGGATTAAATACAGTTGCGTGTACCAGGACCTGTGTGGCGGCGGTGACAATTGTAGCAACGACCGCCGCGTTAGCAGGACCCGAAGTCGCAACCGGAAGCAAGGCTAGCCCGACTTTCGAGTTAACGGCCCACAAAGCAGCTCGCTTCAACCGTGAACCCACAGGCTCAGGCTCAGGCGGCAGCGTGCCGGGGGGATTCTCTGCGGGATTGTCTACCAGCACAGGGCCAGAGAGGCTCATCGTACTGCCTGCAATCGAGCTGGTACGGGACGGTGGCGCAGAGCCCATCGAAATGATGGTTTGTTGAGGGGGTAGAGGGGCTTGGGCTTTGACTCCCCCCGTGGCATCAACAAAATTGATCGGGTTGTTCCCCACCATCCGGTACACATTCAACCCGTCCACAGCCCCCAGCGGATCCGGATTGATCCACCGCGCCAACCACGGTGCCAAATACCTCAGCCCGTAATACACCAGACCACTGGCGTCCTGCTCCTTGCCCGAATAACGGATGGTTTTATAGTCGGCCTCCACTGTTGAACGAGCCGCCCACCAGGCCGTCCCGCCGTAAGGGTAGTAACCTTCGTGGCTGATGATGGTGGCATTTTTGTCCAGTTCCAGGGTACTGGAGCCCAAATGATCGTTAAGGCTGTAGCGCAGTTGGTCGGCCTCGATAAGGTCGGGTTTGCCCTTGACCCAGTGCAGGCAACGTGCGTTGCCGTAACCCACTGGCACACTGATGACGTGGAGTTCTTCGCTGTCGTCCAGGGTGCGGATTTCCACGCTGGGCAAGTAACGCGCTTCCCGGCGATGGGCCACGGTTTTGGCCTGCGCGAGGTGGACTTTGCGCACTCGTGCGCCTTGGCTGTCGTAGCGGTAGTACTCACCATCGTTAGCAGCATTGTCGCGTTGGACGGTGATCAGTTCCTGTAACTGATTGCGCCCGTCCCAGGTCATGGGCTGCGTGCCGGGCATCAGTGTTTGCAGGTTGCCGTTATGGTCGAAGCGG
This sequence comes from Pseudomonas sp. HLT2-19-2, assembly GCF_054898005.1. NCBI lineage: Bacteria > Pseudomonadati > Pseudomonadota > Gammaproteobacteria > Pseudomonadales > Pseudomonadaceae > Pseudomonas > Pseudomonas sp. HLT2-19-2. The sequence continues at coordinate 1,612,051 of NZ_CM142712.1, forward strand.
GTCCTGAAGTCCGGATCCGGGTCGCCTTCCTGCCAGGGCAGGGCGCGGTTGCTGTCGTCGGCGATCCGCATCGTTCGGGTGTAGTGGTTGCCTGAGCGCTGGTGGCGCAGGACGGTGAGATTGCCACCCTCGTCGTATTCGTATTCCTGGGTGTAGTTGAGCAGCAGGCTCGGATCGATGGGGCTGATCAGCTCGGGCAGCCCCGGGCGGATGCTCGCGCCAACGGCTTCACGGCCACTGGCGCTGACGAGCTGGTAAAGGCTGTCGTAGGTGTAGGTGGTTTCGGGCGCTACTCGCTGATTGGCGAAATACCCTACGGTCTGAAGGTGGTCCATCAGCAGGGAGATGTTGCCCACGGGGTCGTAGCTGTAGCTCAGACTCTGCAACAGGTCTTTGCCCGGGGCTGCCGCGCTCAGGTGTGACAGTCGGCCGCTGTCGGGTTCGAAGGTGGCGAGGGTGGTGACCCGGTTGCCGGCGGTCTGGCTGAGTAACTGGCCTGCGGCGTTGTAGTCCGTGGCGGTGAGCAGTGCCTGTGCGTCCTTGCCGTTGAGGGTCAATTCAATACCGTTGAGTTGGCCGGCGCGGTTGAAGCTCCAGCGTTGCTGATGGTTACCGGCATCGGTCTGGCGAATCAACTCGCCCAGCGGGCTGTAGCGCTGGCGGGTGACATAACGTTTGTCGGGCTCCAGCAAGGCGTCTCGTAAGGCTTCATCCAGGGGCCAATCGGCCATTTGCGCATCGGGCAGAAAACGCCGGGTCAGGCTGATCACCTCACCGGTCAGGGCGTGTTGATTGAACAGCACAACACCGGCGGGATCGTCATGGCGAATCAACTGGCCACACTGGTTGCGGGCGGCGAACTCGGCATCGGCGTTGGCGTAGCTCAGGCGTTCCAGAGTCTGCGAAAGTTGCCCGTTGGTCTCTTCAAGAATGGCCACAGGCCGCCGTTGCTCGTCGTACTCAATGCGCCAATGACTGCCTCGTCCATCCCAGTTCTCCACGGCTTGCTGTGCCTCGCCCGGCAAACCCAGGCGCCATCCGGCGTCCACGCTGTCCGTGCACAATGCCGCCCCGGACAGGCTGTGAAGGGTCACCAGGTTGGGCACCTTCAAGCGTGGGTCGCGTTGCGCCACCTGCCTTCCTGCTGCGTCGTGTTGCTGGCGGGTGATGTGCGCGACGGGGGCATCGATGACCACTCGGCGCAGATAACTCACTTGGCGCACGGGCAGGCCGCGGCTGTCGGTGACGCTCAGGGTTGGGGTATGGCGATGGACACTGTTCATCCCCCGGTCCTTTTTGTCCGTTGCGCGGGTGGCGGATCAAACAAGTCGTTTTCATCGAAGGCGATGGTGTACCAGCAGCGGTAGCGCTGTTCCCGGCGCAACGGTTTGAGTTCCGAGTGTTCACCTTGCGGCATTTTTTTCGCCAGCACGGTGTGCGTCGGCCGGCCGGCTGCATCGTAGAACTGTTGATCGTGGAAACCGGATTCGCGGATCGCCTCGTCGTTGATGTAGCGGTACACGTTCGCGAAGTACGGTCGATAAATCCGCACCGTTTCTCCCTTGTTGTTGTACTCGACCCGTTCGCTGACCCGCCAGCGCCGCGTCGCATGTGCTTCCTTGGGGCGTCCTGCTTCGTCGAGTTCCAGCTCGCCCTTGTCGCTCGCCACCCAGGCCATGCCCGGCTCGACCTCCTGTTTGGCTTGCAGGGATCGGCCGAAACCATCCCAACAGGCGATGGCCACACGGATTTGCAGTTCGGGGTCACCGGGGTAACGGTCGGCCTGCAAGGTCGCGACATGCACCGGTTCTCGATGGGCCTCGTCGATGTATTTTTGTAGCAGTAGCCCGTCCGACGAAGGAGTTTGCAGGTCTTCGAGGTGCAAACGGGCGCGGGTGCGAATGTGGCCGCTGGGCAGCACAAAGCCTTCAGTCCTAGCCCAGGCCAGCCAGGGTTCCAAAGTGGTTTTTGGAACTTGGCCCATCCAGCTAAAAGGGGCGGAGAAAGTCGCCGTGGCGTAGTCGCCGATAGCGTCCTTGGGCGCGGCGATGGCCGTGTCCGGGCTCCGGTCAGCCGGTGGCTGGTACTCGGCAAGCGGCTCGAAACCCACCTCGACGCCCAATTCGGTGCCATGAAAGCTTGTCACCAACACTTCGCCGAATGCGTTGTAACGGGCTTCCTGGATATTGCGGTTGGGATCTTCAATGGCCGCAGGCAGGAACGTGCGGTAGTCGGTGCCCAGAATCTGCGTGGTGCAACCGTCCGGCAATGTTACGGCAGTGCTCAGGCACCAGTGCTTGTCGTAAGTGACGGTGGTGATGCCGTGACTTTTGGTCTGCTGGAATTTTTCAACGTTATAGAACCCCTCCAGCTTGTGGTAAGTGGGAAATCCTTTGCGTACCGACCACAAGTAGTTTTTGGCGTCAGTCGGGTCGTCCGGTTCGCCCGCTTCGGAATCAGGCAAGAACCACTCCATGATGTGGTAACCCACTTCAGGCGATTCGAGCTTTTCCTTGAGGTTGAACGGCATGTTGCCGTCTTCGTCCTTGAGCTTGTCGTAGGCATTCAGGGCGGTGGCATCCAGTTCGGCGGTTTCCTGATAGTCGGGGCAAGCCTGGAAGATGATATTTACCGGATCCGGGTCCAGCAGGTCACCGGTGGCGGGGTTCTGGTAGCGTTGCAAGGACAGGCCCGTCATCACTGCTTGAGCTGCCCATTGCCCCTCGTCTTCACTCTGTTCAAGAAAGTACTGGTAGTGGATGTCCTCAGGTTTGAGTTCATCCTTTTTCAGGACCAGCGCATTGCTGCGTTGGCGGTAAGGTAGGCCCAGACGCCAGCCTTGAAGTGCTTCGAGATTGTAGTGTTCGGCCTTGACCTGGCTCAGGTACCAACATTGTTGGGCGTCGTCATGAGCATCCACCCACCACGTGTTTTCATAACACTCATCACGCTCGTCACCGGGTTCGCAGATGATAAAGGGTGGCGTGTCATCGACGGTTTTGCGTCTGGCGTAATGCACGGTAAACCCATGGGTCAGCGCGCCAAATTTGTCCCACGCAAGATTTATCGTGTGCTGACACATCGGGTCGTCGGCGAGTACAGGTTCGTAGTGGTAGGCGATGCTTTCCAATGCCAGAGGTTGCAGCACGGCATACGGCTGGTGGTCACCTTTGGGCCTCAATTCACGGATCAGAAAACGGTTCTCTGCCACCGTGCAGGGCACGGCGGTTGCGGGATCATCGTCGGCGGCAAAGAGCTCGGTTCGCAACACTGAACCGCTGAGGGCACGGGCCATTTCACGGGCCAGTGATTCATCGGGGACGATAGACCGACCGGCCGCGTCATTGAGGTGGTATTCGTGCAGCAAGGTTTCGCGCAGATCCACGGCCTCGGGGTCGCCTGCGTAGTAATCGTCCTCCCGCATGTCCACGGCTTTGCCCGTGTGGAACCAGGTTTTGCTGAGGATCGGCGCGGTGAAACCCTCACTTGCGCGTTCGACGTCCGAGGCTTCGGTGTCGGTTTGCAGCAGCAGGCCGAAGCCGCGGAACTCACGCTCGAAACCGTCGTAAAAGCCTTTGCGATAGGTGAAGCACTGGGTCAGTCGATTGCCGGTGATTTCATCGAGCTGGGTCTGCTGGCTGACCAGGTGCATGGCAAGCGGCAGGTGCGATACCGGGGCTTTGCCAGCCGCAATCAACTCGGCCTTTTCATCCAGCCATTCCTGGGCCGAGCTGCGATAGGTCACGCCGGTGGCGGTGCCCATATTGTTGTAGGTGGCATTCACCAGGTAAGGCTTGGCCTTGACGAAATCGTAGCGCCAGTGCCGGGGGGCCATGTGTGGCTCGGTCAGGATCAGGCTGGAACAACCCAGCCCCTGCAAGTCGGCGATGCTGACCTGGCAGAGTCGGTCGTAACGCACGCCCTCGGGCCACGGCATGTCGACCGATGTCAGATCGAAGCCGTTGCCACTGTTGTTCATGAACACCCGGAAATGGTCGGACTCCAGATAGATGAGGTCAACGGCACCCGAGCCGTCGAGGTCCGCCAACTGCACCCGTGAGGCGTCGAACTCGGCGTAGTCGAAGGGCAGGGCGCACAGCACGAAGCCTTTGCCGAACCGCCCATGACCCAGGTTCGGCCAGCATTTGACCTCGTTGTGACGGATGCGGATCAAGTGTTGCTGACCGCTGCCCAGCACATCGCTGAAAGCCACCAATTCGGTCTGGGCATTGCTCAGCAACGGCAATGAATCGTCATCGTGGGGCACATCGGTGCCGTTGGCGAACCCGACTTCTCGACGGCTGGCATACAGGCGCACGCTGCGAGGGCCGATCAGGGCCAGATCGGTCAAGCCGTCGCCCACCAGATCTGCCAATTGCGCCATGGGATGAAAAAACTCCGTGGGAAATGCCGCGTAGGCCACGAAGTTCGACCAGGTGCGGTCGGGATTGAGAGTAAAGAAACCGGACAGGCCGGGACGGGCGATCACCCAGTCGAGCTTGCCATCGCCGCTCAGGTCGCTGAGGGACTGGCGAATCGGCTTGCTGCTATCGGCCACCGGAATGTGAGGCAATTGCGCCCAATCGCCGTAATGCACAGCGTCATCGCCGGTTTCGGCGCGCAGGGGCTCGCGGTAATACCAGGCCTGGTCAATGCGAAACAACACACCGGGCATCCCTTCGCCATACACGTCCACCAGCTGATAATGTTGCCCGTCATTGAGACCGGGCATGTCTGGAAACTCGGTATAACCCTCGCGCGCCGGATCGAGCTCGAAGGGGTTGTAGACGAACTCCATGGGCGGGCGACTTTCCATCTGCCCCTGATTGTCATAAGCCTGGATGTGGGCGGCGGTCAGATGGTTGTAACCGAGGGGGCTCTGGCGGTGTTCGAGCAGCAGGCGCTGGACCAGCACCGGCTCGGCGCCCAGCTCATCGACATACTGATGAAACATCAGCACCTGCTGGCACAGACGACGGGTGCCCAGTTCGAAACCGTAGGCGTAGTTCCAGAAGGGATCGCTGCGTACTTGCCAGTCGTTGACCGGCAGATAGGTGGGGACTTGCGTCAGGTCAGCGCTGCGTTCGCCGTAATCGAATAGCAGGTGGAAATGCCATTGCTCGTCTTTCCAGCCGTTGGCTTTCCATGAATACAGGTCGGCAGATGCCACGGCGTTGCCGTACAAGACCCGACACAGGTAACGCTGGGCGCGGTAGTCGCGAAATTGCGGTGCGACCGGCGCTTCGACATCAGCCTGGTACTCATACACCACATGTTCGCCGCGCAGGTTGAGGCTTTCATCAATCATCCAGACGCCGACATGGGTTTTGTCGTTAGGATCGGCCCGGCGCGAGGCTTCGGTTTTGCCATAGCAGTGCAGGCTGCCGTCGGCTCCGTGGAGCAACCAGAACCCCGCCGGGTTGCCGGGATGGTCGATGTTGGTCCAGTGCTCGATCAAATCGAAGGAACCTTCGACCCGCGGCCAATAACGCACGACACGATGGTTACCCAGATTTTTAACGTCGTTGTATTCGGACACCTCTCTGAAGAGAATCTCGCCATCGTCACCCTTCTCGGGCATCCACACATCACCGCCGGGGCCGACCACCAGGTCGCTGCCGTCATACCTGGGCACACCCTTGGTGGTGCGCAGGGTGATGGTGTTGATGGTCATTCGCCAGCCGATACCGAACGGGCTGTTACCCACATCGCTGCTATAACCCAGACCCAGTGCAGGCGCCATGCCGCGGATGGGCGCGTTGCTGATGGGCAGCGGCAGCTCCAGGGACGCCGCCCCGCTGGTGCCCACCGCGCCCCATCCCTTGCCGATGCTTTGAATCGCGCCGCCCCCTTTGGGCAGGGACGGTGCATTGATTTCGAGCGTGCCTTGTTGTTCCGTGGCCATCGGGATATCCGCCATGACAGAGAGTGCAACCAGTGCTTGCAACTTATCAGGCGAGGTTGTTGCTGTGACCTGTCAGATCTGACAGGTCGATGGCCTTTTCTTAGATCAAATTAGTACACCCTTGAACACGTTTGATTACTTTTTGTCAGGTATAAAAAAACCGGCCTGTTGTTGCTAACAGGCCGGTTTTTTCGCTGCGCGAGGTCGTGCTTACTGCACTTCCACCGCCAGGCTTTCACTGATCTTTTTCTGCCAGATGGCAGGACCGGTGATGTGGACCGACTCGCCCTTGCTGTCGACCGCAACAGTGACAGGCATGTCTTTCACGTCGAACTCGTAGATCGCTTCCATGCCCAGTTCGGCGAACGCCACCACGCGGGATTTCTTGATGGCTTGCGCCACCAGATAAGCCGCGCCGCCAACGGCCATCAGGTAAACAGCTTTGTGGTCCTTGATCGCTTCGATCGCGGTAGGGCCGCGCTCGGATTTGCCGATCATGCCCAGCAAGCCGGTTTGCTCGAGGATCTGACGAGTGAACTTGTCCATCCGCGTGGCCGTGGTCGGGCCAGCCGGGCCAACCACTTCTTCGCGCACCGGATCAACCGGGCCGACGTAGTAAATGAAGCGACCTTTCAGGTCCACCGGCAGGGTTTCACCCTTGTTCAGCATCTCGACCATGCGCTTGTGCGCAGCATCGCGACCGGTGAGCATCTTGCCGTTCAGCAGGACGGTTTCGCCCGGCTTCCAGCTCTGCACGTCTTCCGGGGTCAGGGTGTCGAGGTTGACGCGACGAGCCGACGGGCCGGCTTCCCAGACGATTTCCGGGTAGGCGTCCAGCGGTGGCGCTTCCAGGGATGCCGGGCCGGAACCGTCGAGCACGAAGTGCGCGTGACGGGTGGCGGCGCAGTTCGGGATCATGCACACCGGCAACGAAGCGGCGTGAGTCGGGTAATCCATGATCTTCACGTCGAGCACGGTGGTCAGACCGCCCAGGCCCTGGGCGCCGATGCCCAGTTGGTTGACCTTCTCGAACAGCTCCAGGCGCATCTCTTCGATACGGTTGGACGGGCCGCGCTTTTTCAGCTCGTGGATGTCGATGGATTCCATCAACACTTCCTTGGCCATGACGGCGGCTTTCTCGGCGGTGCCGCCGATGCCGATGCCGAGCATGCCCGGTGGGCACCAACCGGCGCCCATGGTCGGAACGGTCTTGAGCACCCAGTCGACGATCGAGTCGGATGGGTTGAGCATGGCCATTTTCGACTTGTTCTCGGAACCGCCGCCCTTGGCCGCCACGTCCACTTCCACGGTGTTACCCGGAACGATGGAGTAGTGGATCACGGCCGGGGTGTTGTCCTTGGTGTTTCTACGAGCGCCCGCCGGGTCGGCGAGGATCGAGGCACGCAAGACGTTTTCCGGCAGGTTGTAAGCCCGGCGCACGCCTTCGTTGATCATGTCGTCCAGGCCCATGGTGGCGCCATCCCAACGTACGTCCATGCCCACGCGTACGAACACGGTGACGATGCCGGTGTCCTGGCAAATCGGGCGGTGGCCGGTGGCGCACATGCGCGAGTTGATCAGGATCTGCGCCATCGAATCGCGAGCTGCCGGCGATTCTTCACGCAGGTAGGCCTCGTGCATCGCCTGGATGAAGTCCACGGGGTGGTAATAGGAAATGAACTGCAGGGCGTCGGCAACGCTCTGAATCAGGTCGTCTTGCTTGATCACGGTCATGAGTCGCGCTCCTCTAAAAGACGGGAACATTCAATAAGGTGCTTGCAGCTTGGGTGCATCGGTCGGTTGCAAGCACCTTTCAAGGCACGCCGGAGCTGCTGGCGCGACGCTAAAAAGGCGCGGCAGTATACCGCGCCTCGGTGGCGGGTACACCCGCCGACAGTCAATCGTTGGTCGCATAGGGTTAGGGGGAGGGGAAATGGCTCACTCGCGGAGTCATGCCATTGACGCCAGTTTTCCGCTCTGAAAATTGAATGGTCATTTATCAGGCACGCTACTACAGTGGCATTCGGTCTGTAGAGTAGGACACTCAAGCAGCCTTCTTTCGCACGGTGAGTCAACGATTGACCCATAACGCCATCCAGCGCTTGTTACTTAAACGCTTTGCCCTCGCAGCCGGCACCTACACCCTGGCTTTATTGCTGCTGTGGCTGGCGTTTTTCACGGGCCATTACGATCAACCCCTGGCCAACGTGGCCATCGGCAGTGCGCTGGTGGTGATCAGCCAGGCAGCGTTGTACGCGCTGTTTTACAGCGGTTGCAACCTGCGTTTTTCCGACCCCAGCCTGACCGAAGTGCAGGTGTTGCTGGGGCTGGGTTGGCAAACCTGGCTGATCGCCCATCTGGATGAAGCACGCGGCGCGTTCCTGGTGTTCTACGTGCTGATTCTGCTGTTCGGGTTGTTTCATCTTTCGCGCCTGGCCTTTCTACGGTGCGCGCTGTTGGTGTTCGTCAGTTTCAGCGCCGTCACGCTGTGGGAGGGCTACCAATTCCAGTTGCCCGACCCGGCGTTGGCCGCGTTGCAGGTGTTCGTGCTGCTCATCGTGTTGGTCTGGCTGGAGCTTTATGCCCGTTACGTCCAGGCCTCCCGTCAACGCATGCGTCAACGCCGATTTGCCTTGCAGGCGCATCAGGACACCCTGCGCGGGATGATGCGCCAGCTCGAAGACCTGGTGGCCACCGACGAACTGACCGGGCTATTCAATCGCCGACATTTCCTGCGCCTGGCCTCCCGTGAACTGAACGCCATGGACGCCGATGTCGTGCATGGCCTGGCGTTGATCGACCTCGACCATTTCAAACGGATCAACGATGTACACGGTCATGCCGCCGGCGATCAAGTGCTGCAGGCCTTTGCCGCCGTGGCCAGCGCTTGCTTGCGTGAGGGTGATGTTCTGGCCCGTTACGGCGGCGAAGAATTTGTCGTGCTGTTGCCCGATTGCAACGCCGAACGCCTGACCTCATGTTGCGAGCGGTTGCGCATTGCGTTCACGGATGTCGAACTGGTCGGCCTCAACGTCAGCCATCTGAGTTTGTCGGCGGGCATGACGTTGCTGGAGTTGGGCGACGATCTCGACGATGCCTTGCAGCGCGCCGATCAGGCGCTCTATCGCGCCAAACGTGACGGTCGCAATCGTTGCGCGGCGGCGTGGGAGAACGTCGATGCCTGAGTTACGGGTCGGCGAACGCCAATGGTCGGTGGCGGCGGGCAGCAATTTGCTCGACGCCTTGAATCAGAACGGCGTGTCTGTGCCCTACAGCTGTCGCGCAGGCAGTTGCCATGCCTGTCTGGTGCAATGTGTACAAGGGCTGCCGAGTGACAGCCGACCCGATGCCCTGAGCGCAGACCAACGTCAGCAAGGCTGGCGCCTGGCGTGCCAGTGCCAGGTGATCGAGGACTTGCAGGTGCACACTTTCGATCCGCAACAGGACGGCCGCCCGGCCGAGGTGGCGGCTGTCGATTGGTTGAGCACCAGCGTATTGCGTTTGCGTCTGACCCCTCAGAGTCCTTTGCGCTACAGCGCCGGGCAGCATCTGGTGTTGTGGGCGGGCAACGTGGCGCGCCCGTATTCGTTGGCCAGCCTGCCGGATGAAGACCGTTTTCTGGAGTTCCATCTTGAGTGTCGCCAGTCGGGGGAATTCAGCGATGCTGCCCGTCAATTCAAGATCGGCGACTCGATCCGTCTAGGCGAGTTGCGCGGCGGGGCATTGCATTACGACCTGGACTGGAACGCCCGACCCCTGTGGTTGCTGGCCGCCGGTACCGGCTTGGGCCCGTTGTTCGGCGTCTTGCGTGAAGCGCTGCGTCAGGATCACCAAGGCGCCATCCGTGTTATTCATCTGGCCCACGATGCCGATGAGCATTATCTGGCCAAACCCCTGCAAGCCATGGCTGCCAGCCGCCCGAACCTGAGCATCGAGCTTTGGACGGCGGCCGAGTTGCCAGAGGCTTTGGCGCAACTGCGGCTTGTTTCCCGGCAAACCCTGGCCTTACTCTGCGGGGCCCCTGACAGCGTCGACGCCTTTGCCCGGCGCCTGTACCTGGCGGGACTGCCGCGCAACCAACTGCTGGCGGACGTCTTTGTTCTCCGTGGTTGAGCGCTGATTTTCGATGCGAGACCCTCCATGACCGATGCAATCCAATTTGAACGCGAACGCGGCCTGCTGACCCTGCGGCTCAACCGCCCCGACAAGAAAAACGCCCTGACCCGCGCCATGTACAGCCACTTGGCCGAAGCGCTGAAACAGGCCGATACCGATCCTGAAATCAATGCAGTGCTGATCACGGGCAGCAGCGAATGCTTCACCGCCGGCAACGATATTGCTGACTTCCTGCAACAACCACCGAGCAACCTCGACAGCCCGGTGTTCCAGTTCATGCTCACCTTGCTCGAATGCCGTAAACCGGTGATCGCCGCCGTGGCCGGCGCCGCGGTGGGAATAGGCACGACGATGTTGCTGCATTGTGATCTGGTGTATGTCAGTCGCGATGCGCGCCTTCGCATGCCTTTCGTCAATCTTGGATTGTGCCCTGAGTTCGGTTCCAGCCTGATCCTGCCGCGTTTGCTCGGACATGCCAAAGCCGCAGAGTTGTTGCTGCTGGGCGAAGGCTTCAGTGGCGAGCAGGCTGCGCAGTGGGGGATTGCGACTGAAGCGTTGGGCAGTGGCGAAGCGGCGCTGGCCAAGGCGCGGGAGATGGCATTGCGTTTCGAATCGCTGCCGCCGGAGGCGGTGCGCATCAGCAAGCAATTGATGAAAGCCCCAGACCGCGAGCAGCTGCGCAAGGCAATAGAAGAAGAGGGCGCGCTGTTCACCCAACGGCTGCGCTCGCCGGAAGCGATTGCGGCGTTGTCGGGGTTTATCAACAAACACTAGCCGATCGTTCCCACGCAGAGCGTGGGAACGATCACCAAAAAGCCCCGCCATTCACATGGCGGGGCTTTCGTTTTTCAGCGCATTGTCACTCAGACCATCGGGTCGCCAACGTGCAGGATTTTCATCCCGTTGGTGCCGCCGATGGTGTGGTAGCTGTCGCCCTTGGTCAGGATGACCCAGTCGCCTTTCTCCACAACGCCCAATTTAAGCAACTCGTCGATCGCGGCCTGGCTGACTTGCTCAGGCGGCAGCGATGCCGGGTCGAACGGTACGGTGTAGACGCCACGGAACATGGCCGCGCGGGCCTGGGTTTCGCGGTGCGGGGAGAACGCGTAGATCGGGATGGAAGAGCGGATGCGCGACATGATCAACGGCGTGTAGCCACTTTCGGTCAAGGCGATGATCGCTTTAACGCCCGGGAAGTGGTTGGCGGTGTACATGGCCGCCAGCGCGATGCTCTGGTCGCAGCTTTCGAAGACCTTGCCGATGCGGTGGCTGGAGGTCTTGCTGGTCGGGTGCTTTTCAGCGCCGATGCAAATGCGCGCCATGGCTTGCACCGCTTCCAGTGGGTACAAACCGGCAGCACTTTCAGCCGAGAGCATCACGGCGTCGGTGTAGTCGAGCACGGCGTTGGCCACGTCGGACACTTCAGCACGGGTCGGCATCGGGTTCTGGATCATCGACTCCATCATCTGGGTCGCGACGATCACAGCCTTGTTGTGGCGGCGTGCGTGCAGAATGATTTTCTTCTGAATGCCCACCAGCTCGGCGTCGCCGATTTCCACACCCAGGTCACCACGAGCCACCATGACGGCGTCGGATGCATTGATCAGCGCGTCGAGGGTTTCGTCGTCGGCCACGGCTTCGGCGCGTTCGATCTTCGCCACCAGCCAGGCAGTACCGCCGGCTTCGTCGCGCAGTTGACGGGCGTATTCCATGTCGGCGGCGTCACGCGGGAAGGACACGGCGAGGTAATCGACTTCCATCTCGGCAGCGAGCTTGATGTCGGCCTTGTCTTTTTCAGTCAGGGCCGGTGCGGTCAGGCCGCCACCGCGACGGTTGATGCCTTTATGGTCGGACAACGGACCGCCGATCAGCACGGTGCAATTCAGCTCGGTGGCATTGGCGGTATCAACGCGCATGACCACGCGGCCGTCGTCGAGCAGCAGCTCGTCGCCTACGCCGCAGTCCTTGACCAGGTCCGGGTAGTCGATACCGACGACGGTCTGGGTGCCTTCGGTCAGAGGATGGCTGGTGGAGAAGGTGAATTGATCACCAATCTTCAGCTCGATCTTCTTGTTGGCGAATTTGGCGATACGGATTTTCGGGCCTTGCAGGTCACCCAGCAGGGCGACGAAGCGGCCGTGCTTGGCAGCGAGTTCACGCACCAGCTTCGCGCGAGCCTTGTGCTCGTCGGGGGTGCCGTGGGAGAAATTCAGGCGGGCGACGTCCAGGCCAGCCAGAATCAGCTGTTCGAGAACTTCCGGCGAGTTACTGGCCGGGCCAAGGGTAGCGACGATTTTGGTGCGACGGACGGACATGCATAGACTCCTGAGTTCAAGCGCTGAGTGAGGCTACTATGGTCCGAAGTTGTAGTCATTGTTCGTTTGCACTACTTATTCGTTTATATCTTTAAACGAACAATCTTGAAGATTTTCGCCAACGGGTCGATACAGAGCTCAAGACAGGAGAACCCCCATGCGATTCGTGCTCATAGCCGCCCTTGCCATCAGTGCCCTCAGCGTCACGGGCTGCACCCGTTGGTCGATGAACCATCATTTGAATAACGCCTACAGCGCCTATGACCGTGGCAACTGCGAGCAAGTAACGCTCGAATTGTCAAAAGTCGAACGCGCCAGCCGCGCGCGGCCTTATGTGTGGCCGGAAGTGTCGATGATGCGCGGGCTGTGTCTGGAGCGTCAGAAACTGTTTGTCGATGCGGCTCAAACCTACCAGTTCATCATCGCCTCGTACCCGCAAAGTGAATACGCCTTCCGCGCCCGCGCCCGCCTGGAAACCTTGCAGTCGCTGGGCCACTATCCGCTGCGCAGTGCTGCGGTCGTGCGTGCGACCCGGTTCTGATTAACGGGGTCATTCAAAGGCTGGCTCACCGGCGGTGGTGAGCTATAGTCGAATAGATCGGTTTTAGAGCCTCGTCTCTAATCGACGTAACACCTGTGATCGGCAGGAGTAAGCGGCAGCGGTTTTGTGGACTGTCGCACCGGGATCGGGGAGAGCGCGCCTATGTCTATGCCTATCTATAAGAAATAGAAGCAGAAATAGCAGCAGGCCCGTTCCGAAGCATTAGTGCGGCCCTGCTTAAGGGCCTTGCTGGGCCAATTGCGCATGTTCACTGACCGCCGGATCGAGCGGCATCAATTGCCGTATTTTCTAAGAGTGTTCAACAGCATCACCGACAAACCCATCGGCTTTCTGGGCAACGTGTCCGAAGACGGGCTGATGCTGATCAGTCAGTTGCCGATGATGATCGGCGCCGATTTCGATTTGCGCCTGAAAATCCCCGCCAGCAACGGTTGTATACAGGTCATTGATCTTCAGGCCTGTTGTCTGTGGTGCCATGAAGACACAACCCCTCACCACTATGACGCCGGGTTCAGCCTGCAACGGGCACCGCCGGAGTATGGGCAATTGGTGGGTGCGCTGAAGCGGTACTTCAGTTTTCAGCCGTTGCCTGCTTCGGCCTGAAATTCTGCGGCGCCGTTGCAATCGCCATCGCGAGCTTGCTCGCGATAGCGTCAGTGCAGACAACAGAAACCAAATGGCTGAAACACTACGCCGTACCGATCGCCATCTCGTTCTCCAGCGTCTTCTCCACCAGCAACAACCCCAACTCACTCAACTGATAAATCGCCATCGCCAGGTGACGCGGTTTGTCGTCCAGGCTTTCGGCCAAATCCAGCAGCAGAATGCTGACCGACGAAAAGGTTTCGTAGGTCTGGATGGCAATGGCTTCGGGGTTGGCATCGGGGGCGACGGTGAACATGTTCATGGCACGAATTTGGGATGAACTGAGGTGGTCGATGTCGGGGGGATTTGGTGTTGGTTTGAACATGATTGTATTGCCTCTATTAGGGCTACCACCTATTCGCGACTAAACGAAAGGGTGGCGGCTGTACGCAGGTTAGTCGACCGGGAGGCATACGAATTACCGGCGCGCCCGTGGGCGCCCTGCGCACAGCCACCATCGAGTGCGGGGATAGGGAATACCCGACTTGATGACGCTTATGCACCTTCATATACCTACCGGGCGACTAAACCCGATCGCTGATTGGCAGCGATGCGGATCAAGTTACGGGGCAACGCCAAGGCGCACAAGCCGGCGGATTCTGGCGGATCTGTAGTCCGTTGCGCAAGGCGTTGTAGTCAGTGACAAACGTAGGAAAAGTCGCAGCGACCGTTCATCGGTACTGTCAGTTCTGTCAGGTAGTAGGGCGAGAGGGATTGGCATTGAATGGTTCAAGGAACCTTTCCGGGCCGCATCGCTTAAATCGTGGAAATAACGGAGCCAATCATGGGTACAAATGATGATGTCGAAAAATATCCGCGCAGTGACACTCTGGCAGAACCCTTCGCCACTGACGATGTTGAACAACAACCTGATGTCGGTGAACAGTCCGCTGATAAGTCTCTAGTTGTCGGTTCGGAACAAACAGAAAATGATCTGTATGTATTGAAAACAATTCGTGCGGAAAACGGTAGTTATTGGGCAGAGCTTGAGGTGGAGTATTCATGGAATACATCCGGGAATTCGTTTACTTGCAACGCGAAACGTTACAGGGCAGCGAGCAACGGAAGGTATGAGGGGAACGTACACCTGCAATTTACCTCGGCCGGCAATTGGGGCTATTCAGAACTGGCGAACAATGCAACCCAAGATGGTCAGTGGCACGACCTCCGAGGAGGCGGCTCTATCACAGGTAACTCCAACTATGCGTGGATAAACTTCAAATACCAATACGACAGAGATAATACGTCGGATCCCTGGATGGAGATGGGTGTTCAAGTGATTTATGCGGTACCTACTCCAACCATCAGTCCGATCAAAAATGTCTCCTCTCGAACATTCACGGTTACAGGAACGGGAGGCGTATACGGCGCCGGTACGATAACGCTTCACGGTGGCAGTTCTACGATAGGTACTGCTGTTATCCAGTCTAATGGCAACTGGTCTGCGCCAGCTACGGTTGCGACCAATACACCGGAATTTCTTGCCCGGCAGACAATAGCTGGAAAGTACTCCTCGACAAGCAACGTCAAGGTCTATGTCGTCGTTATTAATACACCCGCCAATAACGCTGTATTAGTTGAAGGTGAGAACTTTATTGGTATCGGTGCTCCCGGTAGCACCATAAAACCAATGCTGTCTGGTGTCGGGACTGCGCTGGCGCCACCAGCAGAAGTACAGGCGAATGGCACATGGCAAACCCCTTTTGATGTGTCGCGAAGCAGTGGGGATCTAGCGGTAGTCGCTTACTTCAGCTTTCCGGGTACTCCAGATGGTTACAGCACTGTGTTCAACTATAAAGTACTGGGCGCCCCGGCTATCACTTCACCTGCCGCCAATAGTACTCAGCCGGCCACCTTTACCCTCAGCGGCAACAATGGGTTGAGCGGAGCCGCGATTGAAGTTTATATCGATGTGACGTCAACCAAAGTCGGTAACGGCACCGTGGCGGCCAATGGCACCTGGACCGCCGCCGTTACATTGCCCTCGGCAGGGCCTGTAATGCTCGCAGTGCTGCAGAAGTTGTCGAACAAGACGTCCGTTCGCGGCGCGTCCCGTGCATTCAAGGGTGCACTGAGTGTACCTACGCTCTTGTCCCGGCCCAAGGGTGAAGGCGTTGAGCTGCATGGCGCGGGGTATACCGGCGCGCTAGTGGATGTGAATCGTAACGCAGGCGCCTTCTTGCTTAATGCTGATGTTGCCGCAGGTGTATGGAGCAAGGAAATCCCTCCAGAGACATTGCCTGGTAACTACTCCCTCACAGGGCGACAAAGTGTCCCCGACGGTAGCGGTCGGATGTATTCTGGCTGGAGCGCGGTTCTCGCTGTCAATCTGCCCACGCCCAAACCGACCGTGCAGACTCCCGTTGTGAACGGGCAGATCGTCACGCTCGGTGGGACAGCTAATCGGTGGGGCGATGCATTTGTCGATGTTGGCATCTTCAGAAATAACGGGGAATTCACTGTATTCCCTAAAAATGCCGTGTTGCCGAATAATAATTGGGGGAGCATTTCAAAAGATAAATTACCACCGGGCACCTATTCCGACTTGAAGGCTCGGCAAGGGGTGAACAGGCAGTGGTCTGCGAACACTGCGGTTCCCACTTTTATTGTGAGTTGTCCCCCTCCGCAATTTACCAAGCCTGCTATCGAAGGCGCTATCACCGGGCAACGTCCGCAAATCACAGGTACCGCCTGGGCAGCTTCCGCGATCAGTCTGAAAATCCCCGGAAAACCCGATGTGCCGCTGACGGCTGCGGGAGGCACCTTTACCCTGAGCGCCGTCGAAGACTGGGCTCCGCGCACGTATACGCTCGAAGCAACCGCGGCTTTCGGCGGCCAGACCTCTTCAGTTGCCAGTCGAACCTTTACGGTCAAAACGCCGATACCGACCTTTACCACATCACCTGGAGAAGAGGTCGATCTCGTTCCGATCATCAGGGGCAAAGGCTGGCCGGGGTGCTGGATCGTCGTTTATGCATCAGGCTCCAATCTACCGTTGGGTAGCGGGCCGGTGGGGGTGGACGGGAGCTTTGCCGTGATACTGACTGCGCAACCCACGGGTTTACTGACCCTTTATGCAAAACAGCAAGAGTCTGACGGCAGTAGCAACGTCTCCGACATGACGGCGACGCTTACGGTCAATGTGCAGATGGCGCCCCCCGTGATAAAGGTGCCGTCAGCCGGCGGCACAACGACAAGAACGTCTGATTTCTCTGGCAATGCCGTGAGCGGCGGCCTGGTCGACCTTTATATCAAGGGTCAAGCTAAACCGTTCAAGGAAGGTATCCAGGTCCACACAGGCGGTGACTGGCAGGCAAACGTGAACCTGGCCGCGGGCCCGGTCGAGCTAGAGGTCGTTGTCCGCTTCAACGGCTCCATCAGTACAAAACGTAACCACGCGTTCAGGGTGGTTCCAAATGTACCTGTAATCGACTCTCCCCGGCAGGATGAAGCGTTAGGCCGCACATTGTTCATTTCCGGGATTGGTTTCCCGGGAGACACAATATCCATTGACAGGCGCTACAGCTGGTATCCATTGGGAAATACCGACGTTAACGAGAACGGTACCTGGACGTTCAGTTCGACTCACAACATGGTGCCGGCGGACACTATCACTGCCATCGCTAACGCAGGTGTTGGTCTAGATTCCGCCTACTCACCTTTTTTAAAGAACTCATTGCTATTCAAGACCCTCCCGCAGATCACCGAACCTCGAGTGGGTGATTATGTCGGTCTCAAACCGTATTTTTCTGGCGTGGCCCAACCGAATGCCGACATCACCGTTTCGCAATGGTATGACGCGAGCAACGTAGTGGCGTCGACAACCGCCGATGAAAATGGGCAATGGTCGGTGACCAGCAGTCAAAATTTTCCTAACGGCCCGGCATGGGTGATCGTGCGGCAGACGGTACAGGGCCAGGCGTCGGAGTGGGGCCAAAGCGATTATTTTGTGGTGGAGCGCATGGGTAACGATTTTACGGCACCTGTCGTGGATTATCCGGTGGCAGGGGCGCAGGTCGGGAAAATGCCGATGTGGCAGGGCAGGGGCCTGCCGTGGGCAGAAGTGACTGTTTACCAATCTCACGAAGCAGATCTGTTGGATGTGCTGGGCACGACGTTCGCAGACCGATACGGAAACTGGAAAGTCAGCTCGACGAGGCAACTTCCGGTTGCGGCCAGTCTTTTCCCGTATTACGTGCGTCAACGTCGTGATCAGGCCTTTTCAGCGCGAGCGTACTCGAATTTCGAGGTCATCTCGATGACGGGTGGATTTGAAGCAGCGATCATCGAGCGCCCCATCGATGACGAAATGCAAATACTTGAACAACGCCCATTGTTCAGTGGCAAGGCTTGGAACGGGGCCGAAATTCAGATCTATAACTCTGATACCACCGAGGTTTACGCTTTAGCGAAAGCGGATGGACGAGGCTTTTGGTCAGTACGCCATGATTATGAACTGCCGGTGGTTGCGACCTCTTACGCGATCAAAGCCCGGCAGATCGTGGATGGCCTGTTTTCGCAGGTTTCAGAAATGAAACGCTTCAAGGTCGCCAATAAAGTCGAGATTCCCGTCGTCCTGGGCCAGGCTTCATGGGAAGTGGTCACGCCGCGGGCGGTGATCCATGGCACCGCATTGCCCGGCGCGCGGGTCAAGATCGTCCGGTTCGAAGACACCAATGCCATTTTGGGCGAAGGCATTTCAGACGCTCAAGGGCGCTGGTTGATCGTGACCGCCCCTCTGCCGTTTGGGAACGTCAAAGTGAAAGCTGGGGCATTCTGGGGCGATGTGAGTTCAGGTTGGTCGCCAACTTCATTTGATCTGGACGTGAGGGAAATCGGGTAACCCTACTCTGCTCACCCTAAGGCCCTCTCGCGAGGGCTTTTTTCTGTCCGTTGCTCATGATTTCAAACGGCCAATATTCAGACCGACGGTCATTAAACCTGTCAGATATGACAGTAGCGCCGTCCCTTCCGCAAGCGCTAAATCAACCTGACGATTGCATCGCCAGCCCGCTGACGGGGTTCGGCACTCTTTTTTGCCTGAAGGGAAAACACCGCAATGAATGCATCTTATAACCGTCCGGTTCACCAGTTAGTCAAGGCTGTACTGGGGGAGGATCGCATTGGCATGGCCCAGCCTTTCAACGATTTCATCGAGCAGAACCCCAGCGTGTTCGACTTGATAAAACTGGGGCCTGGCGGATTGCAGACCCTTGGCCTCAACCGGGAACAAGCCCGAAACCTGATCGCCCGGGGCAATGCCCTGGCGTTGTATATAGCCAGGGTGTTTCGCGAGCAGAGCTTGTGCGCTACGTCGCCCCAGGACGACGATGAACGAGCGATGGTGCCGTTGCCCACGTACATGGAGCAGTTCGACCCGTGTATCGACGCCGCCGCCCCACCGGGCAGCCCCGAGCACAGTGCGTCCACCACCGCGTATATGGTGGCACTTCGCGAGTGGGTACAAGACGAAATCGTACCGAAGGGTGTTTCATCACAGACCATCCCTCTGGGTGAGCGTCGCCCCGATGTGGACCAGTTGCTGATCGACGAGATGGCGGTGAATCGCGTGCAGTCGCGGCTGGAAATCGCCAACTCGGTGCTTGAAGCGCAAATCATGTCCCGGCAGCGAGCTGACTTCCCAAACGTCAAGGCGTACCTGCGCACCCTCCGTTTTCATAACGGCCTGCCCTATGACCATGATTGGGAGAGTATTTCCCATGTCGTCGACACGGCCCTGAAAGACGGGTCGTTGGGGGATGTCATTCGCCGGGTCGACCTGGACTACCCATATTTCAAGAACCCGGGCGCCCAGGGGGCTCGCGCCGAAGCTGCCTCGCAACTGGGCTGCGGGATCGGGCCGCTGCACTTGTCGTTGTTGCTCGAAGACCCGTACTTTGCGTTGGATGTCACGATGGCCGAGGCGCCGCTGCGAAGGGTGGATCCGCGTACCCGGTTGGTCGATCCGTATCCGCAAAAGTCCGCTGTCAACTTCTATCGGGACAATTTTGGCGGGTTGGCGGAATCCCTCCCAGCGCTGCGCGAGCTCTGGATTTTCAAGGATGCAACGCGCCTTGATCAACGCGGGGTCGAGTGCTTGCTGGGGCTTGGGGCCTTCACGCCCAAACTCTCCGCCAACGCTCCCCTCCTGGGTAACTCCGATGTGCCATACACGGGCGTAGCGGCAGGCGCCCGGTATGTCCATGGTGGGAAAGAACCTGCGATCAAACTGGTGAACGATGGCCCTGATGCGAAGTTCCAATTGCATCATGTGGGGGAGAGTTCTTCTTCGGGACTGGAACACCGCGTGGATCGCATCAATCGCAAGTGCCGCCTGGATCGCCTGTTGCAGTTGCCCAGCCATCAGGTCGATCAATTGCTGATGGCGGCGATGCATGCCGAGCATCGCGGCACCGGCAAACCGTCCATATGGATCAGGCCCAATACGCTGCGATGCCTTGGGCTATTCAAGGAGTTGAATACCGTTTACGACTGTCAGGCCGAAGAGTTCGCGGCGTTCATCGATGTGCTGTCGGTGTATGGCCAGGATGGACAACTGTCGCACTTTGATCGTGTGTATAACCAACAGGCGACGTTTAACGACCCCTTGCGCATCGATGATGTCGAGTTTGCAATCGTGCCGCGCACGGAAGCAGAGCAGCAGACGGTGCATCAGATTTGCAGTGCGCTGGAAATCAACTTCGAAACCTACCGCTACCTGGCCACAGTGATCGCCAAGGCGTTTGGCCTCAAGACCCACTTGAAGCGCAGCCTGGCGATTCTTTCCAGCTTCTGGCGTCTGGTGCGGCTGGGCAGATTGTTCGGACTTACCCCCATCGAATCGACGGCACTCCTGCAAACCCTGAGCGAGGGCGAGGGGCTGGTGGCGCAATTGGCGGGCGAGCCTGCGGTATCAAGTTTCGGTTCGGGGGACGGAGCGGATGCGTTGAGCGCCATCCGCGGGTTGATGACCTGTGTGACCTGGGCCCGCGACTACGACTTGCCGGTGCTGTGGTTGGTGCAAAACGTCAATCCGGTCTACGTGCCGACCGTTTGGTCCGAGGCCCAGGAGCAGCTTTTGCGGCAATTGCGCAGCCAGGTGCAACCGGTATTTGTGCAGGGGGCCACGCTGCGGGAGGAAGGCGCACCGTTACGGGACAGTAATGAGCAGCTCATCGAGTGGCTGACGCTGCTGAGCCCGCTGGTGGACGATAAAGGGCTGGTGATCGGGCGTCATGACGAAACCGAGGCGCAGTATCTGGCGCGTGCCAACGCAGAAATCGAGACGATTGCGCGGGCTGTGTTTTCGGCAGACCCGGACATCCCTAAACGTGAGCCATTACAAACACTCATCTGCACGATCGTGTTGCGCTGCCGGGACGAGCAGCGCGTGGTGGTGGAAGAAGGCATTTCTGTTTATCTGAAGCTGGATTCATTGCTGGCAGCGCAAGTGTTGTCGTGGTCCCAGGGGCATCCATATGACTTTTTGAAAGAGGCTATGTCTCTGCCCTCTGATACTTCACAGGTACGGCAGATGCTGGATCAGCCGAATGTGTTCCTGCAAATGCTCGCGGAGCTGGAGCGGCGCGGCCGGATTGCCGACAAGCTGGAGTTGAGTCCGTCAATGCTGCGTACCCTTCTGGCAGGCGAGCAGTACCAATGGTTCAGTCTCGAGAACCCTTACGCCATTTCACTGCGGGCGGTGTACTACTTGGCGTTCTACCGTCGACTGATTACGAGGGCACGCCAGCCTGAAGAAAAAATGCTCGACTACCTGCTTCAGGTCAACCAGTTACCCGACGACATGACGCCTGACGCGCTGCGCCTGATGCGTGATGCGGCGGCCGACAAACTGGCGACGTATTTCGGCTGCGGGATGCGGCATGTGCTCGAATGCGCCGAGCACATCAACCATGAAGTTGAAGGCCGCGACAGCCCGGCCCGACCCATTCTGAGCACTCTGGTGCACCTGGATTTGCTGGATCGCACACTGGAGCTGGCCCGAAACGGCATGGACGCCACCGCTGCGTTCAGCCTGGGTGCATTGTCCCCGCTGGATCTGGAACCGGTCTATGCATTAGCCGCGCAGAGCGCTCTGGAAAGCCTGGCCCGGTTCAACGCCATGACGACCCCCCAGGACTCGGCTGAAGTGGGGCAGAGTTTCACCACCCGCTGCATCGTGGACAACCCGACCCTGATTGCGAACCTGCCACAGGAAGTCGCGGAGTTCGAATGCACGTTGCTCGACTTTTACGGCGAGCCGCTCAAGGGTGTGGACATTCACTGGGCGACAGACCTGGGGGCCATGCTCACGCCTGTGACCCGCACCGACGATCAGGGGCGCGCCTGGGCCAGGCTGCAAGCGGGTGCGAGGATGGGCACCGCCCATGTGTCATTCAATTTGCCGCTGTACGAGCCGGTTTACGCGCCGTCGGTAGTGATCGATTGCGATGAAGCCACCCTCAAGTTCAATTCCGAGTTGAGCGGGTTGCCGCCTAGAGATCCGGTGCTGGCGGGGCGCCTGTGGGAACAAGAGATGTATGCCGTGCTGATCGACGATTACGGCAACCGGGGAGCCCACCGCAAGGTGGCGTGGTCTACGACCCTGGGTGAGATTCGTCCCAGCGAAACATTCACCGACAAGGATGGCCTGAGCCGTGTGTGGATCTCCAGTCTCAGCCCGGGCGACGCGCGAATTACGGTCGGTAACGTGGAGGGTAGTCACAGCGTCACCTTCAGTCGCCCCATCGTGTTTGCCGACAAGCCGCGGATTCTCGGTCTCCCTACTGTTGCCACGGTGGCGATGGTCGGTCAGACCCTGGTGGTGCGCTGTCAGGTCGTCGGGCTCGACGATGCGCCTGTTGAGGGCGAGAAGGTGATGTGGTGGACGAGCAAGGAAGGGACAAAAATCGAGAGAGTCAGCGACGCAGACGGATTCTCCGATTTTTCTGTGACCAACTCGCAGGCCGGCGATTTGACGATCTACGCACAGCTGGGTACTGATCCCGTTGTTGAGGCCAAGGTATGGGTGGCGAGTGACGCGGTGATCCAGAACTATTCGGAGGTCGTTCGTTTCCCGGTGGCCGGCGCGCCACGACCGACCTTGCTCTGGGTCGATGTGAAGGAATCGCGTGACGCGGGTGCGAAGCCGGTGGGCAATTATCCGGTGTCGTGGAAAATCGGTTCGCAGGAAATTGTGATTGCGACGGATGCGCAAGGTCGGTCGGTTTATCCATTCCAGTCAGACTCGCCAGGTAGTTTCCAGGCGATCGCGACGCTGGCACTTCATGAGTCTGTTACGCAGACGTTCGATTTGACCGTCGTTCGCGCCTTTGAATGGAAAGTCGAGCTGATCACTATCGATCCCGATCGCAATGAGCTCCGTGTGCCGATCACCCCTGGTACCGATGAACTCACCCTGTTGCGAAACGGCAAATACCGCCTTGAAATCTCGCCAGTCGATGCCGCGCAACTCCAGGGTAGTCAGGGTGCGCTGGGGTGGAGTTCCGATTATTCCACCCAGGCGCTGGGGATGGTGTTCACGCCGCCGCTGGCCACGCGCTTTGAATTCACCGCCCAGCCTTATCAGGTGAACATCCAGACCGGCGATGTGCGAAACGGGCGGTTCCAGTTGAGTGTGTTCTGCGACCGCTTGAACGAGGCATTGGTGATTGAGGGCAGCCTGGGCAAACGCCTGCCGGGAAAACGCGCCATTACTCGACGGTCATCGTCGACATCATGAATTGATCGGTTGTCCAGAGACCTGGCTTGGCCACGCTGCGCGTTGGCCGCTCGGGTCATCACGCAGCGACAGGGAGAAAAACAATGGAAACGCTCCAAATCAATGAGCTGGCGGAACGTTACACAGCGGCAATGGTGGAAGCGGTGTTGGGGCAGAAACTGTGGTCAGGTGAAGTCATCCTGCGCACCCCCGATGATTTGAGCGAATATTTGATGCTCGACACCCAGGACAGCGCGCAGTTGCAAGCCACCCGGATATCCTCGACCGTGCGGTGCCTGCAGCAACATATCCAGTCGGTTTACAGCGGCATGGAAAAGGGCTACGAAAACAGCTATTTCGAAGAAGATGACTTGCAGTACTGGTACCAGATTCTGAGTCACTACAGCACGTGGTCGGCCAATGTGTTGCTCAAGGATCAGGCTGAAAACTACATTGTTCCGTCACTTCGCTTGAAGAAAACCAGTTTGTTTCGGGCTCTGGAAAACAGTATTAACCAGATGCGCCTGAGTACCGGGTCGGTGCAACAGGGCTTGATGGAATACACCCAGGCCTTCCAGCGTATCTGTGATCTGGATGTGCGCAGCGGCTACATCGACGGCGAGAAGGTTCAGGACGCGCGCTATTACCTGATTGGCCAGGAACGGACGCCGCCGTTTGCTTACTACTTGCGCAGCGTCAAGGTCGAACTGGATAACCGCAGCAAAAAGATCAACCCCACAGCTTGGGGCGAATGGCAAAAGTGTGAAATCGCCACCACGGGCACCGTTGTGGATATCCGCTGCGTGAACTGGCTGGGGCTGCCCGTCCTGGTCTGGTGTGAATGGCGCGACCGCCAGATCGATAGCAACGGCGTGGTGCAGTCGCCCTGGTCGCTGGAAATCAAAGTCTCGTTCAGTTCCCTGAACGGTCAGTGGTCGGCCCCATTGTCACTGCATCAGCGTGACTGCGAATACGATGTTTCCAACGGTCGGCTGACCGTTGTGTCACTGGGCGACGGTGAACCGCGCAATGATCGATTGGCGGTTTGTTACACCAACCGTCACGGCCTGGACGGGCCGGGCTCGTTCCATGAAATAGAAATTCATGAAACCCGCGATGCATTGTTTCGCAAAGTCGCCGATGACACCGCGACGCTGTTGACGATGACCTTCGGGCGCTTCAGGAATGCGGCCAGCCTGCAACAAAAGGTGGTGCCCGAGGATTACTCGACAGTCACCGTTTCCAGCGCCGCTGAAACACCAGGCTCCATCACGGATCATTTGTTTCTGGATGCCATCTTTACTCGCGAGCAGGGAACGGACAGTAACGCTTATGAAGTGCTTCGGGTTCGGGGACGTTGCGATGCCGTGCAGGTGCAGAGTCGAGTGCTAGAGCGTTTGTCGATCAGTTGGCGGGCGGTGAGCAGTCCGACGTTCGACATCAGGATTGTGGATGCCGGCGAGAAACAGCTGAGGATCACCCTGACCACGCGCGAGAAGCCTGGGGTGGTGCATGAAGTGCAATTGCTCAAAAGTGCTGGCAAGGAAACCATCCATGCCTTTGCCGTCGATGACTTCAAGGAAACATCGCTCGGCGACGGGATATGGGTGGCAGAAGCCGTAGCCACGCTTACGTCCGATTCATTGACGTATCTGCTTGCAAGAACTCAAGACGAGATTCGGGCTGGCGCCGGTTTTTCCGTCACCGGTCTAGGGGACGCCGTGCTGAATGAGCAAAATCAGGTGGTCCCCAGAGACTTCTATGCCCCCGTGGTTTTCAAACTCGCATTTTTGGCCGGCACCGTTGACGATCCATCGGACTGGACCTCGATCGGCGTGCTGGACGGCCAATATGCGACCCCTTGGCGGACTTATAGTCGACCCGTTTCATCGGTGGGTATCACCAATTTTCCAATCGACACACCGCTCGGCTTTTCGTTCGGTGAAGTCGAGGACAAGGGCTACGGGCGCAACAAATTCACTGTAACGCTGAAGGAGAGACCACGCCTGTACACAACTCCGTCCATCGACAAGAGCAGTGCCAAGGGCGCGCAATTTCTGAGTTTCAACAACCTCCTGCAGGACCTCAAGTACGCACGGGTGAACTCTCTGTTCGGTCCCGTGTTGACCAGCCGGGCCGCGGTGTCGGTTGATGCCTTGCTGGCCTGGGATACCCAGCATGTCGAGGAACCTCCTATGCCGGATAGAAAGATCGAGACTGGGGGGCCATTCGACGGCTGCAACGGATTGTATTTCTGGGAGCTGTTTTTCCATACGCCGGATCTGGTGGGTTCACGCCTGTCGGCGGAGGGGCGTCACCACGAAGCGCAAGGTTGGTACGAGTACATTTTCAACCCGTTGGCGCGTGAGGTTGTGCCGCCGGGGAGGCCGATACCCGATGATCCGGTGGTGATTGCGGCGCCGGCCTACTGGCGTTGCCGCCCGCTGCAAAGCGAGAACATCGAAGTTTCGTATGAAAGCGCGGCGCCGTCGGATCCAGACGCGATCGGTTATGGCGCGCCGGTTCACTTCAAGATCGCCATCTTTCTGCGCTACCTGGAAAACCTGATCGAGTGGGGCGACGGCCTGTATCGCCACCTGGATTACGACAGCATGGTTCACGCCGCGCTGAATTACAGCAGGGCCTTGACGATGATAGGCCAAGAGCCGGTCACTCAAACAGCCAGCACGTGGCAACCCGTGAAGCTGGAAGATTTGTTGACGAGGATTAGCGGACGCGAGCCGCTCAAGGCGTTTGAAGCCGGCTTTGAACTCAGCCTGGCCGATGTGCCTACCGGCATGCTCACCACACCGCGCTTCGAACTGCTGGGTTCAGGCGTGTTCCGTCTCGGGATGAATGAGCGGCCCAAAGCGTTGTGGACGTTGCTCACTTCGCGGCTCAACAACTTGCGTAACAATCGCTCGATCGATGGTCAGCCATTGTCGATTCCCTTGTTCGCGCCAACGATGGATCCGCTGCAGCTGTTGCGTGCGCAGGCGGACGGCAATCTGGGAAGCGCACGCAATCCGGGTGGACAGGTACAGGTGGTGCCCTATAAATGGCAGACCGTGTACAACCTGGCACTGCAAGGCACGGAGTTTCTGATCCAGCAAGAGGATCAGCTCAGGTCATGGCTGGATCAGCGAGATCGGGGAGAGCTGGAGGAGCTGCAACAAAGCCACATGATCGAGCTGGCCGACTACGCCCGGTCTATCCACGAGGCGACGATCGCCCAGCTTGAGGCGACGGCCGCGTCGTTGCGGCAAAGCGAAAGCATGGTCAAGGCCCGTGCGCAGCATTATGAGCAATTGATTGAAGAAGGGGTGTCCGAGACGGAGTCCGACGCTCTGGAAAACAGCAGGACTGCCCGATATGTCGCCATGGGGGGTGGGGTATTTCGGGCAGTGGGGGCGAAAGTGGATGGGCTGCCCAACATCGTGGGGCTGGCCAACGGCGGCGCGCGTCCTGCGGCCATCCCATATGCCGTTGCCGAACTGTTTCAGTTGACGGCGGATTACATGATGCGCGAAGCCGAAGAAGCCAACGCCATCGCGCAGCAACAGCGGCGCAAGCAGGAGTGGGAACTTGTGCGCGATCAATCCCATGCCGAGGCACGGGTGATACGCGAGCAGCTATTGGCCCAGGATCATGCGATCAGCGCCGCCCGCGCCAGTCTGCAGCAGGCTGAAATAGCCAACACACAGGCCAAGGCAGTGTACGCATTCTACAAGAATCGCAGCACCGGCCGGGAGTTGAGCAACTGGGTCGTGGGGCAAGTGAAGACCTTGATCTATCAGGTTTACGACGTGGTCGCCGGCCTGTGCCTGTGTGCCGAAACCTGTTGGCAGTATGAAATGGCCGACTACAAAACCCGGTTTATCCGTCCTGATGTCTGGATGGACACCTACCACGGGTTCACGACCGGTTCTTCGTTGAAGCTGGATCTGCTGAGGATGGCGGCCGCGCGTATCAAGCGCGACGAGCACCGGCTGCAGTTGGTTAAAACGATTTCCCTCAAGACGCTGATGGGCGAGACGAAATGGAATGAAGGCATAGATCAAGGAAAGCTGGAGTTCAAGCTGAACGAACGACTGTTCAATGAAGACTATCCGGGGCACTACAGCCGCCAGGTCAAGGGGTTGTCACTGACCTTTCCCGGCTTGTTGGGGCCGTACCAGAACATTCGTGCTTCGCTGGTGCAGATCAGCAGCGCGACGCTTCTTGAGCCGGATATCAATGCTGTCGAATACCTGCACGGTAAAGCGGGCGCCACCCCGCCACCAGGTTCGCTGGTGCACAACCTGCGTCCTTACCAGCAGATAGGTCTGTCCCAGGGGTTGGACGACAACGGCATGGTCGATGCCATGGATGACGGCCGCTACGCGCCTTTTGAAGGCACGGGCGCCCATGCCGACTATGTCTTGACGTTCCCCAGGTTTGGGCAGCCCGCTCAGGAGAGTTTTCTGCTGTCATTGACCGACATCATTGTGACATTGAGGTATCAAGCCCGGGATGGCGGTTCAGGCTTTGCCGGGGCGGTTGAAGGGGTCATCGATGCGCCGCCCGACCTGCCAAAACGTGCCGCTCGCTTAAGGAAGACGCAGCCATGAACGATGAGAATATTTACGCCAACCATAACTTTATTATCAACGGCGACTTTCTGGAGAGTCTTGATGGCTGGGAGGTCAATGACGAAAGAAAGGTCACTCGGCAGGATGGGCAATGGTGTGGGGAATCGGTCGGTTTTATGAACGCTGCCAATATGGGTGAGGGAGACCAGACGATTACATTGGCATTGTTTCCGCGCCCTGATCCCGGCAAGGCGGAATACAAGTTGATCTTCCACTATGAGGCGGTTAGCGGCGCCGTTGGTACGCTGCGGATCAACCCTGGTCTGGGCGGGGAAAAAGACCTGATACTTGCGCCCTCGCTCGAGGCTGACTCCGAACCGGCGTTGGATCCCGACGATCTGCTGGAGCTCAATCTGGCCAAGTATTCTCACCTACTGAAACTCGAACCTACGGAAGAAACCGTCAAATTTACCGTCATCAGCCCAGACAATGGCGAGCCGGGCAAATCAGGCGCCGTTCGGGTCGCCTTTGTGCGTGTGGAGTTGTTGCTGGAGCCTTTGCGGCTGACCGAGGTGACGATTGATGGCGAGCCGCAGATCCCCACTGAGAGTCTGCACCTGTGCTTTGGTGCCAAACATAACGTTGTGCTGCAATTGGCGGCCGACAATGCCTGGATGAATACGCAGGCAGGGTTGCTGGTTAACGGCGGCGAAAGTGATCCCGATAATATTCTCAGCGCCCTTCCACAGTGGGGGCGCGAGCAGTTGATCAGCGACCCGTGGACTATCGCCTGTGCCGGGATTGATGAGGATAGGGAGGTTGAGCGCACATTGGCCGTGCGCAGTCAGTACACCGCCGACACCTATCCGTTGGATGCGGTCTGTGGGCATTTTCAGCTGGATGTCATCGCGCTGCGGGAGGCCGCCCACTATCCGGTGATCGACCTCAATCAAAGCGTGGACCTGCGTGTGCGGGTAGAGTCCCATTACACGAAAACGCCTCTGGCCAATCGCGAGGTGACCTGGACGCTGAAAGTCCCGGACGGAGAAGATATCGAATTGCTCAGGGCCTTCTCGGGTGAGAACGGTGAGGCCGATTTTACCTGGACACCGGACACAAAAGGCGACTGGGAAATTGTGACCTCGGTCGACAGCCACTATAAAAAGGAAGATGCCCGGTACGCGTTCAAGGTGCGGGTACTGAAGGAAGATCCGTGGTTGAGCGCGACATTTGAGTTGGATGACTTAACACATGGACCTATCTGGGGAAGCGCTGCTGGCTACCCATGTCGAGGCGGCACTCATGAGGTCAAACTGGCATTCCCGCCCAGCCACTTATTGGCCGATACCGATCTGGCCTTGCACTGGAAAGAGGAGGGCGATACGCCCGAGGGATTGGGTATTGTCTTTGCACCAGAGCTGGACGCCACGAACCCGATCGACGGACTCGGCCTGACGTGGAACATGGCTTGCGAAAACCGCAGAGACAGCCATTTCGAGCTTAGCGTCAGATGCTCAAAACTGTTAGAGGCGTCGCCTGTGCAGAGGATGGAACTGGCGCATAACTGGCTGAGCGTTGCTGATGAGTCGCAGTCTTCGAGATTTCCTTTCGTGGGTGGCCCATCCGTCATGCTGGGGGTTCAAATTCAGTCAGTGGTCTCCGGTGTGGGGACTGTCCCGGAGGTTGCGGTCAAATGGCACATCGACGGCGAGGATGACGTTGTGTTGCTGACAGGGGAAGACGGTTGGTGTGAGTTCCCATTCAAGCCTGAAAAAGGAGGAAACAGTCACGGTCGTGGCCACGGTGAGCAGTCTTTACGATGGAGAAAAGCCTCAACACACCTTCGAGTTCGCGGTACTGGTTGAGAACCCATTGGCAAGTCTGTTGGCTGTGACCCTGGACGGAAAACCCGCCAATCCCAGCCTTATCTGTTTTCACGGTGGTGAACGCGCAACATTGAAGATCGTGCCGGTGAGGGGAACCTTGGTCGGCGAAAGAATCTGGGTGGAGGTGATCAGCGACAGTGAAGTGGAGTTGAAATTCGAATCCGAGCCTCCCCTTGAAACGGCGCTTGATTTGACCGAAGACGGTCTGAGTTGGGTCGTTTGGTCCAACGCAGACGCCAGCACCCGCTTCACATTGATTGTGCACCACGCCGATTTTCCAGAATTTCCACTGGCTGGGCTGTTGCTTTCCAAAACGCTGGAGGGCGAGGGAGCGCTTCAGTTTGACGAAAAAGTCCTGACTGCTGGCACCACGGCTTATCCCTGCCTGCACGCCGAGCATACGTGGAGCTTTACTCCGAAACCTTTCAGCCCATTGCTCACGCTCGATCTTGCTGCGAATTGGACGTCCGGTGAACTTGGCATGGTGCTGGACCCGGCGGCAGACGAGGGGCGGGAGCTGATATCGGGGGGCCTGACCTGGAAACTTGATTGCCTGAACAGCCCTGCAGCTGGGGAAACAGTGCTCTCACTGGATTTCGCCAAAATATCGTTGATTTACCCTTTGTGGCCGCTGGTGCTTGGTCACAATCGCCTTGAAAAGGCCCGGGTACGTGGGCCCGAATTTGATCTGGAAGTGGGGCAGACAGCTTATCTGTGGGTCGAAGTCCATTCCTTTTATACGAAGTCGGCAGTGGAAGATGTCCCGGTGGCATTCGAACACTGCGGCACCTCAGTCCCGGTACTCACAAATGACGAGGGTTGGGCGATATTTACTTTTACAGCCACGACACCGGGCGAAGCGGTGGTGACTGCCACGGTTCCAAGCTTCTACGATGGCCCCGAGGCTTTCCCTGTTCATACTTTTAAAGTCAAGGTGCTGGACGTCAAAACCGGGGCAAATTCAACCATGCTGACGCAAGAGGGATCACTCATGTCCAAGGAAAAAGGTACGCCCGGTGTTCAAGCCGTCATTGGCGATCACCGCATCTCCCATTTTGACCCTGCCGTAGGTGAAAGCGTCTTCTTGGAGCTCCAGGCACTTTCACCCGCAAGCCGCATGGCTGCATCCGGGGTGCCGGTGCTTTTCAAGACCGAGGCCCCCCAGCCGGTGCGGGTAGTTACGAATGGCGGGGGCTGGGCACGTTTTGCCTACAAAGCCGAACACGCGGGTGATATCGAAGTCGTTGCCACGCTGGACGTCGTAAATGATGGAGCCCAGGAAGCGCCATCCCATACCTTCTTTGTCAAGGCATTGGAGGCTGAGGTCTGGAATGACGCCCGGATACAGCTGAATGCTGAACCAACCACATCGGTGTGGGGTGACGATACCCTGTTTCCCCGGATATCCCCGTCCCATACCGTCAAGCTGGCAGTCACCCGGTCAAACAGCCATCTGCTCGGCCGCGAAATCAGCTTGGGATGGACGGGTGACTCCTCGGCCAGTGAACTGGGTATAACCAAATTGGAGCCTAAATTGGGCGTTGCCCGGACGTTGACGCCGGAAGGCTTGAGTTGGACGTTTACCGGCGGCCCCGGCGGTGCTTATGCCCTGGCACTGAGAGCATCCCGCATTCTCAAGCACTCGCCGGTCAATCGCATGTCGTTGGGGGGAACGCCTCTTCCGGAGGTTTTGTCCGACCCCCTCCCGGACGGTGATGGTTCTGTGGCGTCTTCGGGCACCGACCCGATCACCGGTTAGAAGGCTGCGGCCCTCTTCCCGCTCAAATACCGCATCACCAGCACGGCGCCCAATTCCACGGGCCGGGCTTGCAGCAGCGCCACGCCCTGAGCACTTAACTGCTCATGGCGTTGCGCGCATGCTTTCAAATAGTCCACCGCTGCGCAGTAAGACAAGGCTTCGTCCACGGTTTGCACCGGACGATGGCGTATTTCATCGAGTATGTTTTCCCGCAGGCTGGCCACCAACACCCGATGCTGCTTACTCAGCCGTTTGACTGCGGCAAGCAACTCTTCATCATCCTCATCCCGAAGGTTGGTCACCAGCACCACCAGCGCCCGGCGTTTCTGCCGAACCAGCAATTGATTGACGGCGGCCTGATAGTCGGCAGGGCGTTGGCTGCTGTCGAGGTCGTAGACGGTATTAAGCAACAGGTTGAGCTGGCCGGTGCCTTTGACCGGCGCAAGGTAGCGCGGTTGATCACTGGCAAACGTACTCAGTCCCACCGCATCCCCTTGGCGTAGTGCGACGTAGCTGAGCAGCAGGCACGCGTTGAGCGCATGGTCGAAGTGCGACAGTTCATCATCTTGACTGCGCATTCGCCGTCCGCAATCGAGCATGAAGATGATCTGCTGGTCACGTTCATCTTCGTATTCCCGAGCGATGGGCGTGCGGTGCCGGGCCGTGGCTTTCCAGTCGATCTGGCGCAGGCTGTCGCCTTCGCGAAACTCGCGCAGCTGATGGAATTCCAAGCCCTGGCCCCGTCGTTGGCGCTGGTGTACGCCGAGTTGGCTCAGCCAGTTGTCCACTGCCAGTAACTGCCCGCCGTAGAGCCGGGCGAAGTCGGGGTAGACGCGGGTGTTGTCGGCGACGTTGAGCAGGCGTTTGTCCGACCACAAGCCCATTGGGCTCGGTAAGCTGATTTCGCAGTGTTCGAAGGTAAAGTGGCCGCGCTTTAGCGGGCGCAGGCGATAGCCGATCCGGCTGTGTTGGCCGGGTTGCAGTTCGACTGACAACGGCAGGTTTTCAAAGCTCACCCCTTGCGGTACGTGATCGAAGATCTGAATGTGCAACGGCTGGTGGAAATCATGCTCGACCTCCAGTCGTACTTCGCCCCAACGACCGAGCGCCAGGCTGCCGGGCATCTGCCGCTGCACGCGCGGCGAGGGCAGGCGCTTGAGGCGCGCGGCATCCAGTGTCGCCAAAACCAGCAGCGCCAGCAGCAATCCCCAGTTGATCGACGACAGACTGGCGGGGACTTCAACGTCCAATGCCCGCAAAGTGCCCAGCACAATGCCGATGGCCAGCAGGATCGCCAGCCAGATCAATAGCAGGCGCGAAGGTTTCACAGACGCGGCGCCGGTACTTGATCGAGCAGTTGCTTGAGCACCTGATCGACGTCCAGCCCTTCAATGTCCAGCTCCGGCGCAATGCGCACACGGTGGCGCAACACCGCCAGGGCGCAGCCTTTGATGTCATCCGGAATCACGAACTCGCCACCGCGCAGCAGCGCCCGGGCTCGGGCACAACGCACCAGCGCAATGGACGCGCGTGGCCCCGCGCCGAGGGTCAGGCCGGGCCAGGTGCGGGTGGTGCGGGCCAGGCGCACGGCGTAATCGAGCACCTGATCGTCAAGCGGCAGATCACTGGCGATGCGTTGCAAGGCCAGCACGTCTTTGGCTTGCAACACGGTGCGCAGCGGTTGCACGTCGAGCATGTCGGCGCGGGTCGAGCGGCTGACCTGGCGGACCATGTTCAATTCTTGCTCGGCGTCGGGGTAATCCATGCGCACCTTAAGCATGAAGCGATCGAGTTCGGCTTCGGGCAGTGGATAAGTGCCTTCCTGCTCGATGGGGTTTTGCGTGGCGAGCACCATGAACGGTTGCACGATGGGCAGGGCGCGGCCTTCGAGGGTGACCTGGCGTTCCTGCATGGCTTCGAGCAGCGCCGCCTGGGTTTTCGCCGGGGCGCGGTTGATCTCGTCGGCCAGCAGCAGGTTGGTGAACAGCGGCCCTTTGCGCAGTTTGAATTGCTCGGTGTGCAAGTCGTAGACCGCATGCCCGGTGACGTCGCTGGGCATCAGGTCGGGGGTGAACTGGATGCGTGCAAACTCGCCACCGAAGCAGCGGGCGAGGGCGCGCACCAACAAGGTTTTGCCCAACCCCGGCACGCCTTCGAGCAGCACATGGCCGCCAGCGATCAGGGCGGTGAGGACGTCGTCGATCACCGTGTTTTGGCCGATCACGGCTTTTCGTAATTCGGTCCGTACCGCTTGAGCCAGTTGGCTGGCGCGCTGGCGTTGCTGAGCGGCGTGGGATGGCACGCCGGGCTCGATCTGTTGACTCATAGCGTGTTCCTCAAGGTTTGCAGGTGGGCGACCTGGCGGCTGAATTCAGCGCTGGACAGCCGCTGTTTCGCTCGCGGGCTCATGGCCTGGCTGATAGCGCGTGTGGGTTGGCCAGTCAGGCGTGCGAGCCCCCGCCATTGCTCGGCAACGTCCAATTGTTCGAAACCGGGATGACGGCGCCGCACACGACGCAGGATGTCTTGTTGCAAGGCGTGCAACAGGTGCTGCTGGCCGTTGCGGCGCAGCATGAAATCGGCGCTGGCGCGCAGGTGTTCCTGAAGTTGCCGGCGACCTTTCGGTGCAGGTTCCAGCAGCGGACCATTGCGCACCCCGACATGCCAGAGCGCAAGACCTATCAGGGCGATGAGGGCGACCAACGCCTGAGGGAAATTACGCAGTAGCAACGTCAGCAGACTGTCGTGATCGGTGTTGAACAGCAAGGTCACGTTCGTGTCGTCGGTCAGGTACCAGAGCAGCCAGGCGTTGTCGTATTGGTCGATGGCCGGGGTTTTCCACAGGTCGGCGTCGGTGACCACGGTGATCGAACCGAGCCCGTGGTTCAGCTGCATCATGTGCGTGGCCTTGCCGCTGTTGGCCCAGGCTTGTGCGAGGTTTTTCGGGTCTTCGAGATGGAACGCGGTATCGAAGCTGGCGTAGGCCGGCGCATCCTCATCTTCCAGATACAGCTTGGTCAGTTTGGGGTAAGGGTTGCCGCCAATAGTGGGCGGCGGCTCCCTGAGGTCTTTGCTCAGCGACTGGTGCAACTGCACTCGGTCGAGCAGCAGGTCATTGCTCTGGCCGGTCTTTTCATCCCAAAGCGACTGGGCGACAAACAACAGGCGCCCGCCGGCCTGGGTCCAGTTCATCACTTGATCAATCTGGCGCG
The DNA here is from genome assembly GCF_054898005.1 of Pseudomonas sp. HLT2-19-2. Classification (NCBI taxonomy): domain Bacteria; kingdom Pseudomonadati; phylum Pseudomonadota; class Gammaproteobacteria; order Pseudomonadales; family Pseudomonadaceae; genus Pseudomonas; species Pseudomonas sp. HLT2-19-2. The sequence goes on from NZ_CM142712.1 coordinate 1,646,743, forward strand.
GGGTCATGTTGTACCGGTCCCCGAGCAACAACAGGCTGTGCTGATGCGGATCGAGGGTGGGCAGCACGTCGAGGTTGTTGGCGTGACTGACGGTCAGGCCCTGTTTGCGCAGGAAATGCGCTGCGGCCAAATAGGGATTGGCCTGGGCTTCGGGGGACGGGCCATGATCGATTTCTGCCTGATAGGGCGTGGCCTTCAGGTACAGATAAACACTCAGCACGCCCACCAGAACGCTGATGAACACACCGACCGAAAGCCGCAATCGCCGGCTCAACGGGACGCTCCAGGGCCGAACAATGTTCGCCAGCCGTCACAGAGTTCCTGTTGCAAATGCGCGGGTGGCAGGCGATGCCCGTAGGCCATGTTCTGCCAGTGCCCGGTCAGGTTTTTGCTGAAGGCCAGCAAGGCTGGTTGATGCAGTTGCTCGACGCGTTGCAGTACCTCGCCTTCAGTGTCGGCGGGTTTCAGCGCCATGTTGTGGTCGTGCAACAGATGGCTGAGCAGGGCGCGATAGAGCAACCCGAGGGCCGCGCGCGGGTTGGTTTGCCAGAGACTTTCGGCGCTGGCTGCGATGTCAGCGGGCAGGGTTTCGCGATTCAGGTCCAGACCGAAAGCTTGCTGCGGCAATGGGCGTGCGACTTTACGGTTGAACGCCGGCCGACGGCTGACGAACGCCTGCAACCCGTCGCGGTAATGCCAGATCAGTAAGCCGATGGCACCCATCACGGCGCCCCATAGCAGCACTTCAATCAAGGTGGCGAGAAAGCCGAAACGCTGGCTATCGAACAGACTGGCCAAGGCCTTCAGCCAATCAGGTGTTTTCCCGTCATCCGGTGTTTGGGTGTCGGGTTGGTCTTCGCCAAATCGATAGCGGGTCACCGTTTCCTTGTTCTTGAACGGGGGCTGATCGAGAATTTTCTTGATGCTGTCTTTGGACGCCTGACTGGTCAGCGGTTGATCCAGCAGACGAGGGCTGTCCGGCGTGATCACCGCTTCGTCGGCCCAGACGTTGGGGGCGGCCGGCACCAGCAGCACCGCGGCCAGCAGCAGAGTGACCGCCGTGGTGTTGAGGCGTTGGCGCAATCGGCGGAACACCAGTTCGATGTCCCAGGCTTCCAGCACCGTGCGCCGATTCAGATAAAGGCTGAAGCCGCAGGCCACATAGATCGGTTCCCAGACAATCAGCACCAGCACGTAAAAGGCATTGGTCAGGTGTTCCAGCCAGCGCCAGTCCTGTGTGGCGGCGGTGATCAAGGTCTGCCAGCTCCAGTCGAGTTCGACCTGTTGCGGCAAGAACATATAAAACAGCACCATCAGACCGATCCATAACGCGCTTTCCAGATGTACACCGATGATCGTCAGCCACCGCGCGGAACCGGCGTTGCGCTGCAACAGCACCTGCAAGCGCTGTTGTCGTGCCTGCCCACTCAGCCCTTCGAGTTGCACCACCGGCATCACAAAACTGCGGCTCAGGCTCAGCCGTCGCCAGGTCAGGCTGGCCAGCAGTTGTGGCTTGAGCAGGCGCGGCCATTGGTGCAGCGCCTGTTTCAATGTGGGCGTTTCACCGAACATTACGTTGGAAAGGATGTACAACGGCAGTCGTTCGAACGCCGGTTTCAGCCACCAGAAGATGAACACAGCGAGGGAGGGTGAATCCCACAGAAACAAGGTGAGCAGGGCGAAGATCGGCACGGTGATGATGGCCCAACTGGTCATCAGCAATCGTCGATGACGCTGGCTCAGCAGCACACCCAGGTCCATGGCTTCCCAGGTTGTGCGCGGGCGGATCACGACCGTGGCGTCACTCAGGCGCATGGCGGGTTCGTCCGGCAAACAGCAGATAAGTCGCCACCAACAACCAAAGCGCCGCGCCGACCAGATATTTGGTCATTGGCGTCGGCGCGGTCATCGACGACCAGTAAGCTTCGATAAACGCGGCAATCAGCAGAAACAGCATGACGCCGCAGATCAGCAACACGCTTTTGCGTGCCGCCAGTCGCAACGCTTCGGCACGGGGCAGGCGTCCCGGTGCGATCAATGCCCAGCCCAGTTGCAGGCCGGCGGCACCGGCCAGCGCAATGGCGCTCAGTTCGAACGCGCCGTGGCCAATCACGAACGACCAGAAGGTTTGCCCGTAGCCGATGTGCGTCAGGTGCCCGGCCACCGCGCCAATCATCAAACCGTTGAAGAACAGGAAAAACGCGCTGCCCAGGCCAAACAGCAAACCGCTGGCGAAGGTCTGAAAGGCAATGCCAATGTTGTGCATGATGTAGTAACCGAACATCACCCAGTCTTCACTGGACGCCCGTTCCGCCGAACGCCCCAGGTGACCGGCGTCGGGGTCATACATGCCTTGCATCTCGCTGACCTGCTCGGCCGGGATCAGGTTGTAGACCAGGTCCGGGAACAGATACACCAGCAGCGCGAAGCCGATCAGGCTGCCAAAAAACATCAGGCCGGCGGCGAGCACAAAGCGCCATTGTTCGCGCACCAGGCGCGGGAAGTCGGCAAGGATAAAGCTCAGTATGTTGGCGCCCAGTCGACTGCGATGCCGATAAAGCTGTTGATGCCCTCGCAGCACGTGTTGCTGCAAGGAGTCGATCAGGAAACTGCTGTAGCCGCGCTCCTGAGCCAGTGCCAACTGCTGGCAGAGCCGTCGATAGTCTTTCGGGAAACTGGCGATCCCTGAGGTTTCCTTGCCTCGCTCCAGCTGTTCGAGCATCAGGGAAAACTGCTCCCATTCGGCCTTGTGGCGATTTTCGAAAAGGCTTTGCTTCATGCGGGCCCCAACAAGCCGCGGGCGATGCCATTGAGTTCCGCCACGGCGCGTGGCGCGGAGACCTGCAACGGTTGGGCAAGGATCGACGCGAGTTCGTTCGTCCGCGCTTCGGAGAGTTCACCCTGGCGTTCGGCAAACCCAAGAATGGCGCGTTGTTCGAGCAGCGTCAGAGCAAAGGCCGGGCGCCGAGGCTGGACGTCGGGCAGTTGCGGTCGGGTCAACGGCTGTTCGCGGTAGATCACCAGCGTGCCGGCGGCCAAGTCGCCGAGGCGTTTAAAGGTGGGGTGTTGCAGGCAACTGATGGCCCCGAGGAAGTAGCCAAACGGCAACAGGTCGACGAATCGCAGCAGGTTGCGCAACAGCGAAGCGGACCAACCGATCGGCGTGCCATCGTCCTGCACCACGCGCAGGCCCATCCACTGCTTGCCTGGCGAACGACCTTGGTTGAGCACTTCGAACAGCACCATGTACCACCAGCTCACCACGAACAGCAAAATCGAGCCAAGCCCTGCGCCGAGTTTTCCGAGAAATGCCAACACAATAAACAGCAGGCCCAGGATCAACCCGCGCAACACAAGGTCGATGGCGAACGCCAGCGCACGAACCATCAACCCGGCCGGGCGCAGTGGCAAGTCGATGCCTTCCGGCGTTTCGACTTGATACCGCGTATCCAGTGGCGCGGACAGCGTCGCTTTCCTTGGCAGTGCTGTGGTCTCGAGCATGGGCAACCTTAATGTGGCCTGTTCGCGATTCGATGTCCGGCCGATGCTAGCAGCCTCTCGGGGGAAAACGACATAACTATGTATTGCACGGCAAGTGGCCAGAGGTGATTGAATGACGAGATTACTGGCCGGGGCGGGATGTGAACGCCTAGACTTCGCCGCTCTTCAGTTCAGGAATAGCCCGTGACCTCTATCTTCTGGTACGACTATGAAACCACTGGCATCAACCCCCGTTGCGACCGCCCGCTACAAATGGCGGGGATCCGCACCGACTTCGATCTCAATGAAATAGACGAGCCGGTCAATCTTTACTGCCAGCCCAGTGAAGACATCCTGCCCCATCCGGCGGCCTGCGCGATCACGGGTATTACCCCCGGCCGACTGGCCGAGCAGGGCCTGTGTGAAGCCGATTTCATGACTCGGGTGCATGCCCAACTCGCTGCGCCCGGCACGTGTGGGGCGGGGTACAACACGTTGCGTTTCGACGACGAGATGACCCGTTACAGCCTGTACCGAAACTTTTTTGACCCCTACGCGCGCGAGTGGCAGGGCGGTAATAGCCGCTGGGACCTGATTGATGTGGTGCGTGCAGCGTATGCCTTGCGCCCCGATGGCATCGTTTGGCCAAAGGACGACGAGGGGCGGGTGACGCTCAAACTCGAACGCCTGACCGCCGCCAATGGCATTGATCACGGCAATGCTCACGAAGCACTGTCGGACGTTCGCGCCACCATCGCCTTGGCGCGTCTGATCCGGGAAAAACAGCCGAAGTTGTATGACTGGTTGTTTCAGTTGCGCGGTAAACAAAAGGTGATGGATCAGATTCGGCTGTTGCAGCCAATGGTGCACATCTCCGGGCGATTTTCGGCGGCGCGCATTTATGTCGGTGTGGTGCTGCCATTGGCCTGGCATCCGCGCAACAAGAACGCTTTGATAGTCTGTGACCTGCACCTGGACCCTCAGGGTTTGCTCGATCTTGATGCCGACACCTTGCGTCAACGGCTGTATACCCGCCGCGATGACTTGGCCGAGGGCGAGTTGCCGGTGCCGCTCAAACTTATCCACATCAACAAATGCCCGGTGGTAGCGCCGTTGTCGGTACTTCGTTCTGAAGACCAGCAACGTTTGGGGCTGGATATGTCGCTCTACCAAGAGCGTGCGCTGCGGCTAAATGACGCACAAAAAGTTTGGCGAGATAAAGTTCAGACGATTTATGCCAGCGAAGACTTCACCTCGAGCCAAGACCCTGAGCAACAGTTATACGATGGTTTTATCGGTGATCGGGATCGGCGTCTATGTGAGCAAGTCAGGTCTGCCGACCCTGCTCAATTAGCACAACAACACTGGCCTTTCGATGATGAACGTTTGCCTGAATTATTATTTCGATATCGCGCCCGCAACTTCCCCGATACGTTGAGTTTCGAAGAGCAAGAGCGCTGGCGAATATTCTGCCAGAAGCGTTTGTCAGCACCCGAATGGGGGGCGCCAAATACGCTGGGCACTTTTGTAGAGGCCGCGGCCCAATGGAACATTAGTGCTACATCGTTTCAGCGGGAGGTGCTGAATGAATGGCAGAATTATGTCCAGGAATTGCGCAAACGATTGATTCTTTGAAAACGAACATGTTTGGGGCTGAATACCAGGCATAAAAAAACGCCAGCATCAGCTGGCGTTCTTTTTTGTCGCGGATGAGTCTGCGACAAACTCTGCGGCTTAGCCCAGCAGGGTAGCCCAGCCTTCAACCACGTCACCGCCCCACTTGGCTTTCCACTCTTTCAGCGTTTTGTGGTTGCCACCTTTGGTTTCGATGACTTCGCCGTTGTGCGGGTTTTTGTATTGCTTAACTTTGCGAGCACGCTTGGTGCCAGTAGTTTTTACTGCGCCGCCGCGTGGCGCCTTGGTTTTGGACTCTGGATCCAATAGCGCGATGATGTCACGCAGAGACTTGGAGTATTCGCCCATCAGGGTGCGCAGTTTGCCTTCGAATTCCAGCTCGGTTTGCAGTTTGTCGTCTTGGGACAGGTTCTTCAAACGGGCTTGCAGCTCTTTGATAGCTTCTTCGGTGGCGCGATATTCGTTGATCAAGGACATGAGGACTACCTTATGTTGGGGCGCTGGATGGCAGGTGACAGTGCGGCAATAATAGTCAGGGTGTTTCACCAAGTAAACATTAACCGTAGTTTTATTTAAATTAGTTACGGTAAATAGGGCATAAATTGCAGGTGTAGTTAAATAGTGTGATGCCGTCATCACAGATATTCACAATTGTGCACTTGAAGATGGGCAACAGAAACACCATCGCGCGGGTAGCGCGTGCTGCCAGAACCTCTGTGCCCTCCGTCGTGCCGGGCAAGACGTCATCAATACTGCAGTTTTGCTGCGTAATCGCTAGAATGGCCGCCTTTGCGAAGTTCTGGAGTTTGACCCTCATGCGCACTTTTCGGCTGGTGATTGCTTGCCCGGACCGCGTCGGCATCGTTGCTAAAGTCAGTAACTTTCTGGCGTCACATAACGGCTGGATCACTGAAGCGAGCCATCACTCGGACAATCTCAGTGGCTGGTTCTTCATGCGTCACGAAATTCGTGCCGATTCGCTGCCCTTCGGTATTGATGCCTTTCGCGAAGCGTTTGCACCGATTGCCGAAGAGTTCTCGATGAACTGGCGCATCACCGATACCGAGCAGAAAAAGCGCGTGGTACTGATGGCCAGTCGCGAGTCTCACTGCCTCGCCGACTTGTTGCACCGTTGGCACAGTGATGAGCTGGATTGCGAAATTTCCTGCGTCATTTCCAACCATGACGATTTGCGCAGCATGGTCGAGTGGCACGGGATTCCCTATTACCACGTACCGGTCAATCCGCAGGATAAAGAGCCGGCATTCGCCGAAGTATCGCGCCTGGTCAAACAGCACGATGCCGAAGTGATCGTACTTGCCCGTTACATGCAAATCCTGCCGCCCGAGTTGTGCAGCGAATACGCTCACAAGGTCATCAACATTCATCACAGCTTCCTGCCGTCGTTCGTCGGTGCCAAGCCGTATCACCAGGCATCGATGCGGGGTGTGAAGTTGATCGGCGCTACTTGCCACTACGTGACCGAAGAGCTGGATGCCGGTCCGATCATCGAACAGGACGTCGTTCGCGTCAGCCATAGCGACAGCATCGACGACATGGTGCGTTTCGGTCGGGACGTCGAGAAGATGGTGCTGGCCCGTGGTCTGCGTTATCACCTGGAAGATCGGGTGCTGGTGCACGGCAACAAAACCGTCGTGTTCTGATAGCCTGTTGCACAGATCGTTCCCACGCAACGTGGGGACGATCTGGGTAAATAGAGGGCATGACCATGGCCGATCCACTGGACAAAGCCACTTCCAGGGCACCCGCCACGTTGGGTGAGGGTTGTCTGAGTCGCTACGACCCGGATGACATGAACCCCGAAGACGGCACGGAGTTTCCCGGTGCTGCCGAGTTGTGGGAACAGTTGCAGCAAGAGCCCGACGACAAGCCTACGCCTGCTTGAACTTCATCAACTTCTTCAGCAGCGGCCGCCCGAGCATCAGCAAAAACACCGGGCCACCCACCACCAGGTAGAAGTAATAGGTCACCGCCCGCCAGATCAGAATCGCCGCCGCCGCGGTGGATTTTCCCACCATCGGCGCCAGCAGCGCCGCCGAGGTCAACTCCGCTGCCCCGGCACCGCCCGGCAACAGGCTGAACTGCCCCGCGCTCAGCGAAAGCATCTGGATCAGAAAGCTCCAGGCCCACTGCAAATCCGCCCCGAGCCCGCGCAACGCCAGATACAGCACGCTATAGCGCAGGAGCCAATGCAGGCAGGTCAAGGCAAACACCATGATCAATGTCTGAAAGGGCAACTTCAGCGTGTCAGCAAAAGCCGCCAGGAAGTGCAGGAGTTTTCGCGCCCAGCGCAGGCGCGTGGTGGCTTTGACATTGAGGCGAGCTAGCAACCGGCCGCTCAGGCGAATCAGCATTCGATGGTAGCGGGCAACCACCACACAACTGAACAACCCGCCGAACATCGAAATGGCGCTGACAGTCAGCAGCCATTCCATGCGTTGGCTGAGGTGCTGGAACAACGCATAGATCAGGATCCCGCTCAGCGCGCAGAGAAAAAACAGTAAATCGCTCAGCTGATCCATGGCAAACACGGCGCTGCCTCTGGCCGGACGCACGCCATTGCGCGCCAGCAGCGCCATGATGGTCAGCGGGCCCCCGCTGCCGCCGGGGGTGGCGCAATAGGCGAATTCGGCGGCCATCACCACCCCGAGACTTTTGAACGGGCCAACTTTGTCGCGCTGATCCCCTAGCAACAGGCGCAAGCGCATTGTGTTCAGCACCCAGCACAGCAGGATCATGCCGAACATGATCAGCAGCCATCTCAGCGGAAAGCTTTGCAGTCGATACCAGGTTTCGTTACCGCCCAGCAGCGACGGAATCAGCACCGCAGCAAGCAGCGCGACGAGCAGCAGAATCCCGCGACTCATGCGGCGCGACCCATACAATCGCTTTGCAGCGCCAGCCAGCGTGCCTTGGTCATCGGCACACGACCCTCGCCGAGCAAGCGCTTGAGGGTTTGCAGCCAGTAAGTGCGCGAGAACTCATGGCGCATATCGACCGGGTGCAGGCCGAGACGAATCACCGGTGCGAGCCGCCAGCGTTGCTCGCGTTGATGGCTGACGAGTTTCGACACCCCCCGGCGCCAGGCGCTGCGCGCACTCCAGACCAGGCCTGGAGCATCAACGGCGCTGAAGTCCGGCAGACGATACAGATGCTGCGGATCGCTGGTGTAACTGAGGGGTAACTGGCGCAAGGCCTGGCGCGTCCCTTCGCTCATCAGCCAGGCCGGGGCGACGAAACCCTCCAGCGGCCAGTGATAACGGTGGAACACTTCGATGCCGGCGCGCAGGCGGGCAAGAGCGGCTTCTTGAGGCAGGCTGTAAAACTCGCCTTCATGGGTGTAAATCCGGCGCATGAACCAGTCTCGTGGAGTAGTGGGAGTGGGCTCTTCATCGCAATGAAAGTACCCGTGCAATGCCAGTTCGTCACCTCGGGAAATCCGACGGGTGAGCAAACGTCGAAATCCCGGATGCTCCTCCAGATCATTGTGTTTGTGCAAATTCGGCACGACCAGCCAGGTCATCGGCACCTCGCCCAGGGCGTCGACGGCTTCGACAAAGGGTTGGTAATCGGCCCAGGTTTGCGGTGCGACGTCGTGCAGGACGAGTATCAGGCTGGGCGGATTCATGGGCTCAACCATTGGCGGTCAGCGGCAAGTGGCTGCCAAGTACGGCGCGATAATGCCCCAGCAGGCTGTTGACTACCGTGTCCCAAGAGTAATGCCGCTCGACATGGCTGCGGGCCTGTTTGCCCAACACGACGCTGTCCGAGCTGAACAGTTCGCGAACGGCGTCGGCCATCGCCAATGGATTATTCGGCGGGCAGAGCAGGCCGCATTGCTCGGTGATGATTTCCTGAAAGGCCCCGGCCGCCACGGCCACCACCGGAATGCCACTGGCCATGGCTTCAAGAATCACCAGGCCGAAGGTTTCCTGATCGCCGGCATGCAGCAGCGCATCGGCGCTGGCCATTAATTGCGCCACGTGTGCCGCCGGACAGAACCCATCTACCACGGTGACGTTGTCGGGCACCGCGGCCGGCATCGACGAACCGACCAGCAGCAGATGATAGCGTCGGCCCAGGCATTTCATGCAGTCGAGCAGCACCGGCAGGTTTTTTTCCTTGGAGCCGCGCCCGGCGAAGATCAGCAAATGAGTGTTTTCATCGATGCCCAATTCGGCCCGCAGGCCCGGGTCTCGGGCATTGGGATGGAAGGTGTGCAAGTCGACGCCCAGCGGTTGAACGAAAACGTTTTTCACCCCCAGCGCGATCAGTTTGTCAGCCATGACCTGGCTTGGCGCCAGAACCCGATCGAAGTTGCCATAAAGCTTGCTGACATAGGCTTCGACGTTGGTTGTGACCCAGTTGCCCATGCGATTACTGACCAGCAGCGGCAGGTCCGAGTGATAAAAACCGATCACCGGAACATCGAGTTGCCGCCGAGCGTCGAGGGCCGCCCATGCGGTGAGATAGGGATCGCCGACCTCGATCAGGTCGGGCTGTAAGTCGTGCAGAACATTGCGCCAGGGTGCGAGACGGAGGGGAAAGCGATAACCCTTGCCGAAGGGCAGGGCGGGGGCCGGAACCGTGTAAATACCATCCTGTTTGCTTAAATAAGCCCCAGGGATCAGCAGACTGTGGCGAATGCCCGGCTTGATGCCCAGGCGCCGGTGTTTTGCATCCAGATAAGTACGCACGCCACCGCTGGCAGGGGCGTAGAACATGGTTATGTCAGCGATATGCACGATGAACATCCCTCCGGTCCGTTGTTCTCCCTTGGTTGACCTTTATGAAGGATAGATGTTCGGTTGGGGTTTTGTGGCGGGGGTGTCAGTGGGATTTTCAGTGTTTGGAAGACAGCCTTCGCGAGCAAGCCCGCTCCCACATTTGATCGCATTCTTTCTGGAAGAACCCGGTTGAATGTGGGAGCGGGCTTGCTCGCGATATAGGTAGTCCGTTCCTTTCTCTTCCATACTGATATTCGCTGGAAGTCAGTTGTCGGCGAGGAAGGAACATGCACCTGCGGGCTACGAATATGCTCGCGCAGCACTCGATGATTACGCCTTCACCTTCGAGTCCACAGGTGCGCTTGCGCCCTCTAACGAATTCTCAGGGAAAGCCCGACACGGCTCTCTATATCGCCTTCGCTGGACGCAAGCATGCATGTCCCTGCATGTACTTTAGCGCCTGTTGAGGTGTTCCATGCAAACGCTCCTGTCTCAGAGTTTCACTGCTTATATCGGAATTGATTGGGCAGACGCCAAGCACGACACCTGTTTGCAGATAGCTGGAGAGGCTCAGCGCAGTTTCGAAGTCATTGACCATAACCCGGAGTCGATTGATCGCTGGGCCAGGTCGCTGCATCAACGTTACGGTGGCCCGATCGCGATCGCCGTGGAGTTGAACAAAGGCCCACTGATAGCGGCTCTGCAAAAATATGAGTTTTTTTGTATCTTTCCGATCAATCCGAGCACCTTGGCCCGGCACCGTAAAACCTTCGTCCCCAGTGGCGCCAAGGATGATCCAACGGATGCTCAATGGGCGCTTGAGCTGTTGCTGAATCACCCCGAACGGTTTCCTCAACTGGTCCAGCAAAGCTCCGCCATGCGTTCGCTCGCCAGCCTGACCGAACATCGCCGCGGATTGGTCGATGACCGGGTCAAGATCAGCAACCGTCTGGTGTGCATGCTCAAACAGTACTACCCGTTGGCCCTGGAGCTGTTTCATGACCATGACACGCTGGTTTTTTGTGAATTTCTGGCGCGCTGGTCGACCTTTGAAACGCTTAAGCGCGCTCGGCCGGCCAGCGTTTTGAAGTTCCTTCACGCGCATAATGTTCGCCATGCCGAGCTCAATCAGCAGCGTTTGGCGTTGATCGCCAAAGCCATGCCGTTGACTGAAGATCCAGGCGTGGTCAGTCCTTCAGCGCTGTATGTGCTGGCCCTGGTCTCGCAACTGAAAGGGATCATCACGGCGATCAAAGACTTTGATCGGGAGATCGAAAAAACTGCCAACACCCTGGCCGACTACCGACTCTTCAAGGCCTTGCCCGGCGCGGGACAGCAGCTTGCACCACGGTTGATGGTCGCCTTTGGTGAGCAGCGTGATCGCTTCAAGGATGCCAGTGCGGTGCAGCGATATGCCGGGATTGCCCCGGTCACCGAACGCAGTGGCAAGAAAAAAGTCGTCCACTGGCGCTATCAATGCGCAACTTTTTTGCGCCAGACCTTTGTTGAGTGGGCTGCCCACAGCATCAATCAATCGGTGTGGGCAGAGGCGTATTATCGCCAGCAAAGGGCCAAAGGCAGCTCTTACCAAGCAGCCCTCAGGGCTCTGGCGTTCAAGTGGATCCGGATCGTTTATCGGTGCTGGAAGACCAGCACCGTGTACGACGAAAACGTTTATTTACAGACCTTGCTTCGGCACGGCTCGCCTTTGATCAGCGAGCCGGACACAGCAAAACCGTGTTGACGGAAAAGCTCAGGGCGTGAAGGGGCCCGTCCGGACACTAGATACGGAAACTGCCCACCAACTGCTTCAACCGCGCCGCCTGCTGTTCAAGATCCGAACACGCCCGCAACGTCGACTGCAGGTTTTCCACCCCTTCCTGATTCAGTGTATTGATCTCGGTAATATCCACGTTGATCGATTCAACCACGGCAGTCTGTTCCTCAGTTGCCGTCGCCACCGACTGGTTCATCCCGTCAATCTCGCCAATACGCAACGTCACGCTGTTCAAACGCTCACCGGCCAGGTTGGCGATTTCGACGCTGTCCTGACTGTGGCGCTGGCTCTCGCTCATGGTGCTGACGGATTCGCGGGCGCCGATTTGCAACTCCTCAATCATGGTCTGCACCTGCTGCGCCGATTCCTGAGTGCGGTGCGCCAGGTTACGAACCTCGTCTGCAACCACCGCAAAACCGCGACCGGCTTCACCGGCACGCGCCGCTTCGATGGCTGCGTTGAGCGCCAGCAGGTTGGTTTGCTGGGAGATGCTGGTGATCACTTCGAGAATCTGCCCGATGTTCACGGTTTTGCTGTTCAGCGATTCAATGTTGGTGCTCGAGGCGCTGAGCATGCTGGATAGTTGATTCATCGCGACAATGCTGCGGTCCACCACTTGCTGGCCGTCTTCGGCCAGGCTGCGGGCATCGCTGGCCTGACTCGAGGCTTGTGCTGCGTTACGAGCGATTTCCTGAGCGGCGGCGCCGAGCTGGTTGATCGCCGCGGCCACGCTGCTGGTGCGCGAAGCCTGTTGGTCGGAGTTGAACATCGACGAGTTCGAAGCAGCCACTACACGCAAAGCCACTTCGTTAACTTGCCCGGTGGCCGACGACACTTCGCGGATCGAACCGTGAATGCGTTCCACGAAACGATTGAACGCGGTGCCGAGGACACCGAATTCGTCGTTGTTCTGGATGGTCAGGCGTTTGGTCAGGTCGCCTTCGCCATCGGCGATGTCTGCCATGGCGCGGGTCATGACGTGCAGCGGCTGGATCAGGATGCGGATCAGCATGCCCAGCAGGGCGATGATGATGGCCACGGCAATGACCGTCGCAACGACCGCCGAGGTGCGGAATTCGCTGAGCATCGAGAAGGCTTTGTCTTTATCCACCGACAGACCGATGTACCAGTTGACCGATGGCAGGCCTTTGATTGGAGTGAAGGTGACGATGCGGGTCTTGCCTTCGACGTCCACTTCACTGAAGCCGCTGCTGATGCGCGGGGTATTTTTCGGGTACGCCTCGCTCAGGGACTTCATCACCATGGCTTTGTCCGGGTGGACCAGAATCTTGCCGTCGGCGCTCACCAGAAAGGCGTAACCCATGCCGTCGAAGTCGCGGGCGCTGAGGGTGTCGATCAAGGTTTGCAGGCTTAGGTCGCCGCCCACCACGCCCACACTTTGCCCGGCTTTTTTCGAGGCGGTAGCGATCGAGATAATGGTCTGGCCGGTGGCCGCGTCGATGTAGGGTTCGGTCAGGGTTGCGGTGCTGCTGCTTTCCGCGCCTTTGTACCAAGGGCGAACCCGTGGGTCGAAGCCATCGGGCATCTTCGCATCCGGGCGGATGGTGAAGTGGCCAGTGGCGTCGCCCAGGTAGGACGCCATGAAGGTCGACGTCAGGGCTTTCTGCTCAAGCAGGCTGGAAACGGTGGCCTGTTCGGGGTTGATGGCGATGTTCTGTGCGAGGTTATCGATCAGCAGGATACGACCGGCCAGCCAGGTCTGGATGTTGTTGGCGGTGACGTCTCCCATCTCATTGAGATAGTTATCCAGGTCTTCGCGAATGGCGTTGCGCTGTAAATAGTCGATGTACAGCGTGAACGAGGCGAAGGCGGCAATGACGATGAGGGCGGCGGCAAGCAGGATTTTATGGCTGAAGCGCAGATTTTTGTTCATGGTTCAGGGTGTCCGCTAAGGTCTTATTGTTCGGGGCGTGTTGCTGTTAATGCGCGCAAAATGGGTGCGCCATGGAGCGAGTCGATAATTCCTGCTCTCCATGGGGAATGTCGGACCTTGCTTTCAGTTGGGTCTCTCGCTTATTTCTATCGGCCGTAAAGGATTAAAGATTAACCATGGGTGACCAAATGCCTGACTCATTGCAACTCGTTATCGGTGCCGATCTCGCCGGGCAACCCATTGCCCAAGCCATGCGTCTGGCGAACCGTCATGGTTTGGTTGCGGGCGCTACCGGGACGGGCAAAACCGTCACCTTGCAACGGATGGCCGAAGCCTTCAGCGATGCCGGCGTGGCAGTGTTTGCCGCCGATATCAAGGGTGACCTGTGCGGTCTGGGCGCCGCCGGCAATCCTCAAGGCAAAATCGCCGAGCGGATCGCCGGGATGCCCTGGCTGAACCACACGCCTCAGGCGTATCCGGTGACCCTGTGGGACATTCACGGTCAGTCCGGTCATCCATTGCGTACAACCTTGAGCGAAATGGGGCCGTTGTTGCTGGGCAGCCTGCTGGAGCTGACAGACAGCCAACAGTCGACGCTGTATGCCGCCTTCAAGGTGGCGGATCGTGAAGGGCTGTTGCTGCTGGACCTCAAGGATCTGAAGGCACTGCTCAATCACCTGCGTGACAACCCCGAATTGCTCGGTGACGACGCCGCGTTGATGACCACCGGTTCCAGTCAGGCGCTGTTGCGGCGTCTGGCGACCCTGGAACAGCAGGGCGCAGAAGCGCTGTTCGGCGAGCCGGCGCTGCAACTCGAAGACATTCTGCAGCCGACCGCCGATGGCCGCGGGCGCATTCACTTGCTCGATGCCAGCCGTCTGGTGCACGAAGCGCCGAAGGTCTACGCGACGTTCCTGTTGTGGCTACTGGCCGAACTGTTCGAGCAATTGCCAGAGCGCGGCGATTCGGACAAACCACTGCTGGCGCTGTTTTTTGATGAAGCGCATTTATTGTTCGCTGGTACGCCAAAGGCTTTGCAGGATCGCCTTGAGCAGGTGGTGCGACTGATTCGTTCGAAAGGCGTTGGCGTGTATTTCGTCACCCAATCGCCGGGCGACTTGCCGGATGACGTGCTCGCTCAGCTCGGTCTGCGCATTCAGCATGGCTTGCGCGCGTTCACCGCCAAGGAGCAGAAATCCCTGCGAGCGGTGGCCGAGGGCTTCCGGCCGAACCCGGCGTTCGATGCCTTGTCGGTGCTGACCGAGCTTGGGATTGGCGAGGCGCTGGTGGGCACTTTGCAGGAAAAGGGCACGCCGGAGAGGGTTCAGCGGGTATTGGTTGCGCCGCCGCAATCGCGGATCGGGCCGCTGAGCGAGACGGAACGCACGGTGCTGATTGCGGGTTCGCCGTTCAAGGGGCGGTATGACAAACCGATTGATCGTGAATCGGCCTATGAAGTGCTGATGGGACGCAAAGGGTTGGCGCCAGAGCCTGAGGTTGTTCCGGGAAAACCGGCAATCGAAGAGCCAAGCTTCACCGACAAGGCTGGGGAGTTCCTCGGTACGGCGGCGGGGCAGGCACTGAAATCAGCGATGCGACAGGCGGCCAATCAATTGGGCCGACAATTGGTACGCGGGTTGATGGGCTCGCTACTCGGTGGCAGCAAACGCCGCTGAATAACTTGTAGGAGCGAGGCTTGCCCGCGAAGAGGCCCTTAAGGGCGCCAAAAGCTTCGCGGGCAAGTCGGATCGCCGCCCGCTCGCTCCTACAGGGTTCGTGTCAAGTTTTGGGCTTGGCGTGCGCCGCCAACCGCTCCAGAGCCGCCCGCAAATTCGGATCGCTGATCCCGTCGGCCGTGGCCTGAATGGTCGCGCCTGCGTCGGTGGACAAGCTGATGGTATGGCCAGCCGCCCCTTGCTGAACGGTCGGTGGCTGAACCTTGAACAGAATCCGCGTCAAACTGGAAAATTCATCGAACATCTGCAATTGCCGTTGCAGACGCTTTTGTTGATAACGCAGGCGGGTTGCCCAATGACCGTCGGTCACTATCAGCAACAAACTGCCTTCGCGCCAGGACGCCACATGGCAATGCTCGCGGGCGGCTGGCTGCAATTGGCTGTCCAGCAGACGTTGTAAATGACCCAGGCGTTGAGCGTGACCGAAGATGGCTTTCAACGGTTTGGCTTCGCGAAGCAGAACGGCGGGTGCTCTGGCCGTAAGAGGGCGAAATGCCATGATCAGACACCTGAAGTAACAGAGCCGCCATGGTAGCAGAAAGCACCCCATGCACCCGACCCATTGCTTTGCGAGCGCTTTACCCATTAAATCAACAAGTAACTTGTGCCGTGAATGGCTTGAAGTTCAGCAAAAAGCCCTTATTTTAAGTGAGCCCCGTTACAGCGCTGTGCCAGCATCGTGGAATAACGCCACTTTCCTCACCATCGTTTCCGGGTAGAATGCTCGTTCGCATGCGGCCATGAGGGCTGCACGGGCGACTCACGGGGCCGCCCTCCATCCCTTTAGTGTGGAAGATCCTGCCGATATGTTTGCGCCTTTGTTAAAGAAACTTTTTGGAAGCAAGAACGAGCGTGAAGTCAAACGCATGCTCAAGACGGTGCAACTCGTCAATGCCTTCGAAGAGCAAATGGTGGCCCTTTCGGACGATCAATTGCGTGCCAAGACAGATGAGTTCAAGGCCCGCATCGCCAAAGGGGAAACCCTCGACAAGCTGCTGCCAGAAGCCTTTGCGGTTGCCCGCGAAGCCGGTAAGCGCGTCATGGGTATGCGCCACTTCGACGTCCAGCTGATCGGCGGCATGACCTTGCATGAAGGCATGATCGCGGAAATGCGTACCGGTGAAGGCAAGACCCTGGTGGCAACACTGGGCGTTTACCTCAACGCGCTGTCCGGCAAGGGCGTGCACGTTGTGACGGTGAACGACTACCTGGCCCGTCGTGACGCCAACTGGATGCGTCCGCTCTACGAATTCCTCGGGATGACGGTGGGCGTGGTGACGCCGTTCCAGCCGCCGGAAGAGAAGCGTGCGGCCTATGCTGCCGACATCACCTACGGCACTAACAACGAATACGGTTTCGACTACCTGCGCGACAACATGGCGTTCAGCATGGAAGAAAAATTCCAGCGCGAACTCAATTTTGCCGTGATCGACGAAGTCGACTCCATCCTCATCGACGAAGCCCGTACCCCGCTGATCATTTCCGGTCAGGCCGAGGACAGCTCCAAGCTGTACATCGAGATCAACAAACTGATCCCGCAGCTGGAATTGCACGTCGAAGAAGTTGAAGGCGAAGTCACCAAGGCCGGCCACTACACCGTCGACGAGAAGACCCGTCAGGTCGAGCTCAACGAAGCCGGTCACCAGTTCATCGAAGACATGCTGACCCGCGTTGGCCTGCTGGCTGAAGGCGAGAGCCTGTACTCTTCGCATAACCTGGGCCTGCTGACCCACGTTTATGCCGGTCTGCGTGCGCACAAGCTGTTCAATCGCAACGTCGAATACATCGTGCAGGACGGCCAGGTCGTTCTGGTCGACGAACACACCGGTCGTACCATGCCGGGTCGCCGTCTGTCCGAAGGCCTGCACCAGGCTATCGAAGCCAAGGAAAACCTGAACATTCAGGCCGAAAGCCAGACCCTGGCCTCGACCACGTTCCAGAACTACTTCCGTCTATACAACAAGCTGTCCGGCATGACCGGTACCGCTGACACCGAAGCGTTCGAGTTCCACCAGATCTACGGTCTGTCGGTGATGGTTATCCCGCCGAACAAACCGCTGGCGCGTAAAGACTACAACGACTTGGTGTTCTTGACCGCCGAAGAGAAATACGCGGCGATCATCACCGACATCAAGGAATGCATGACCCAAGGCCGTCCGGTGCTGGTGGGTACTGCAACCATTGAAACGTCCGAACACATGTCCAGCCTGCTCGTGAAAGAAGGCATCGAACACAAGGTTCTGAACGCCAAGTTCCACGAAAAAGAAGCCGAGATCATTGCCCAGGCCGGTCGCCCAGGCGCATTGACCATCGCCACCAACATGGCCGGTCGTGGTACCGACATTCTGTTGGGCGGTAACTGGGAAGTGGAAGTGTCAACCCTGGAAGACCCGACACCTGAGCAGATTGCCCAGATCAAGGCCGACTGGCAGAAACGTCACCAGCAAGTGCTCGAGTCGGGCGGTTTGCAGGTGATTGCGTCCGAGCGTCACGAATCGCGCCGTATCGACAACCAGCTGCGTGGTCGTGCCGGCCGTCAGGGTGACGCCGGTTCCAGCCGTTTCTACCTGTCGCTGGAAGACAGCCTGATGCGCATCTTCGCCTCTGATCGGGTGAAGAACTTCATGAAGGCCCTGGGCATGCAGCCAGGTGAAGCGATCGAGCACCGCATGGTGACCAACGCCATCGAGAAGGCACAGCGCAAGGTTGAAGGCCGCAACTTCGACATTCGTAAGCAACTGCTCGAGTTCGACGACGTCAACAACGAACAACGTAAAGTGATCTATCACATGCGTAACAGTTTGTTGGCCGCCGACAACATCGGCGAAACCATCGCCGACTTCCGTCAGGACGTGCTCAACGCAACCGTCAGCGCACACATTCCACCGCAATCGCTGCCTGAGCAGTGGGACGTGGCCGGTCTGGAAGCGGCGTTGCAGAGCGACTTCGGTGTGGCGTTGCCGATCCAGAAATGGCTCGACGAAGACGACCACCTGTACGAAGAAACCCTGCGCGAGAAGCTCATGACCGAGCTGCTGGCCGCGTACAACGAAAAAGAAGAGCAGGCGAGCGCCGAAGCGCTGCGCACCTTCGAGAAGCAAATCGTTCTGCGTGTGCTCGACGACCTGTGGAAAGATCACCTGTCGACCATGGATCACCTGCGTCACGGCATCCACTTGCGTGGTTATGCACAGAAGAACCCGAAGCAAGAGTACAAGCGCGAGTCCTTCACGCTGTTCTCCGAGCTGCTGGATTCGATCAAGCGCGACTCGATCCGTGTGCTGTCGCACGTCCAGGTTCGCCGCGAAGATCCGATCGAAGAAGAGCAACGCCTGCGTCAGGAAGCCGAAGCACTGGCGGCGCGCATGCAGTTCCAGCACGACGAAGCACCGGGACTTGAGCAACCGGAACTGCTGGGTGAAGAGGTCGATGTCGCCCTTGCCACCGCTCCGGTACGCAACGAACAAAAGCTGGGCCGTAACGAGCTTTGCTATTGCGGTTCGGGCAAGAAGTTCAAGCATTGCCACGGGCAGATCCAGTAAAACCCGTTTCATACGCTGAAATACCCGCGCCGCGACCGGCTTATGCCGTCGCGGCGTTTTGCCATTTAAACCACCGTTCTTCCTGAAAGCGGTGCTGACATCATTTATTAAGGAGCGCATTCATGGCTGTTGGTCTTGGTCCTTTGCCAACGTTGCACCCGGTTGCCGGTTTTGAACTCGGTATCGCCTCGGCTGGCATCAAGCGCCCAGGGCGCAAGGATGTCGTGGTCATGCGCTGTGCCGAAGGTTCCACGGTCGCTGGCGTGTTCACTCTGAATGCCTTTTGCGCCGCTCCCGTGATCCTGGCCAAGCAGCGAGTTCAAGGTCCGGTGCGTTACCTGCTGACCAATACCGGCAATGCCAACGCCGGCACTGGCGAACCCGGCCTTGCCGCTGCCGAGCGCACGTGCGCCAAACTGGCTGAGCTGACCGGCGTCGACGCAAGCCTGGTGCTGCCGTACTCCACCGGCGTCATCGGCGAGCCGCTGCCGGTCGAGAAAATCGAAGGCGCGTTGCAAGCGGCTATCGACGACCTGTCGGTCAACAACTGGGAAGCTGCCGCCACCGGCATCATGACCACCGATACTTTGCCCAAAGGCGCCAGCCGCCAGTTTCAGCATGACGGCGTGACCATCACCGTCACCGGTATCAGCAAAGGTGCGGGCATGATCCGCCCGAACATGGCGACCATGCTCGGCTACATCGCCACCGACGCCAAAGTCGCCCGCGACGTGCTGCAGAACTTGCTGCTGGACGGTGCCAACAAGTCGTTCAACCGCATCACCATCGACGGCGACACCTCGACCAACGACTGCTGCATGCTGATCGCCACCGGTCAGGCGGCACTGCCGGAAATCACTGCAGCCAGCGGTGATTTGTTCGCCAAGCTGAAACAGGCCGTGTTCGAAGTCTGCATGGACGTGGCCCAGGCCATCGTTCGTGACGGCGAAGGCGCGACCAAGTTTGTGACCGTTGAAGTCAACGGCGGCGGCAATCACCAGGAATGCCTGGACGTCGGTTACACCGTGGCTCACTCGCCGCTGATCAAAACCGCACTGTTCGCCTCCGACCCGAACTGGGGCCGCATTCTGGCTGCCGTCGGCCGTGCCGGCGTGCCGAATCTGGACGTGAGCAAAATTGACGTGTTCCTCGGTGAGGTGTGCATCGCCAGCCGTGGCGCTCGCGCATCGACCTACACCGAAGCCCAGGGCGCGGCCGTGATGCAGCAGGAAGAAATCACGATCCGTATCGAACTGGGACGCGGTGATTGCAGCGAAACCATCTGGACCACCGACCTGTCCCACGAATACGTGAAGATCAACGCCGAGTACCGCACGTAACCACTGTCGGAGGGAGCGGGAAAAACCGCTCCCACCGTGAGTGATATTTCCTTTTTGCAAAGGCGCCCGAACATGAGCCTCCACCTGATCATCGGCGACAAACTGCTTTCCTCCTGGTCCCTGCGCGGCGCGCTGGCCCTCGATCTGGCCGGCGCCCCTTACACCGAAGAGCTGATCAAGCTGAACCAACCGGATACGCGTGAGCGCCTGCTCAAGCACTCGCCAACCGCGAAAGTCCCGTTGCTGAAAACCGAACACGGCACCATCGCCGACTCCCTGGCGATTGCCGAGTATCTGGCAGAGCAGTTTCCCGACGCCGGTCTCTGGCCCAAAGATATCTCCGCCCGTGCCCAGGCGCGTTCGGCCTGCGCGCAGATGCACAGCGGTTTTTTCGCCATGCGCGGCAACATGCCATTCGACCTGAGCCACGATGCTGCACTGTCGCCGGCGCCGGCTGACGTCCAGGCCGACATTGAGCGCATGTTGGCGTTGTGGGCCGAGTGCCGCGCCGCCGCCACCGCCACCGAAACCGGTCCGTTCCTGTTTGGTGGCGCGACCCTGGCCGATGCCTTCTTCGCACCGATCGCCGTGCGCCTGCGCACCTATCAAGTGAGGCTGCCCGCAGCGGACGCGGCCTACGTTGAAACTATCTACCAATGGCCAGCCTTCAAGGCTTGGCAGAAGACGGGTCTGGAGGAAGTCGAGCGGTGAAACGAGTCCACGTAGCGGCCGCTGTTATCCGTGATAGCAGTGGCAAGATCCTCATCGCCCGCCGCGCCGACACCCAGCACCAGGGCGGCCTGTGGGAATTTCCAGGTGGCAAGGTCGAGGCAGACGAATCCGTCGAAACCGCCTTGGCTCGCGAGCTCCATGAAGAGTTGGGCATCGTGGTCAACGCAGCTCGCCCGCTGATCAAGGTCCGGCACGATTACCCGGACAAGCAAGTGTTGCTGGACGTTTGGGAAGTCTCGGCCTTTACCGGCGAACCGCACGGCGCCGAAGGCCAGCCTTTGGAATGGGTCGCGTCCCGTGATCTGTTGAATTACGATTTCCCGGCGGCCAACCAGCCGATTGTCGCGGCTGCACGGTTACCCGCGCAGTATTTGATAACCCCGGAAGACCTGGAAACCCCGGCCTTGCTGCGCGGTATTCAAAAAGCCATTGCTGGCGGCATCAAGCTGATCCAGCTGCGGGCACCCAACGGCTACGATCCTAAGTACCGCGATCTGGCGGTGGACGCGGCGGGGCTGTGTGCCGGCAAGGCGCAGTTGATGATCAAGGGGCCGTTCGAGTGGCTGGGAGATTTCCCGTCCGCCGGTTGGCACATCACCTCCGCGCAACTGCGCAAGTACGCGGCGGCTGGCCGCCCGTTACCGGCGTCGCGCTGGTTGGCGGCGTCCTGCCATAACGCGCAAGAGCTGGCGTTGGCCGAGCAGATGGGAGTGGATTTCGTGACCCTGTCACCGGTGCAACCGACCCTGACTCATCCGGGGGCTCAGCCGTTGGGCTGGGAACAGGCCTCGGCATTGATCGAAGGTTTCAGCAAACCGGTGTTCTTGCTCGGTGGTGTTGGCCCGACGGAGCTTCAGAAATCCTGGGAAGCCGGGGCGCAGGGTGTGGCGGGGATTCGGGCGTTTTGGCCTCAGGCCTGATTCTGCGCGAGGCTAACGGCCCCTTCACGCCCTGAGCCTTTCCGTCAACACGGTTTTGCTGTGTCCGGCTCGCTGATCAAAGGCGAGCCGTGCCGTAGCAAGGTCTGTAAATAAACGTTTTCGTCGTACACGGTGCTGGTCTTCCAGCACCGATAAACGATCCGGATCCACTTGAACGCCAGAGCCCTGAGGGCTGCTTGGTAAGAGCTGCCTTTGGCCCTTTGCTGGCGATAATACGCCTCTGCCCACACCGATTGATTGATGCTGTGGGCAGCCCACTCAACAAAGGTCTGGCGCAAAAAAGTTGCGCATTGATAGCGCCAGTGGACGACTTTTTTCTTGCCACTGCGTTCGGTGACCGGGGCAATCCCGGCATATCGCTGCACCGCACTGGCATCCTTGAAGCGATCACGCTGCTCACCAAAGGCGACCATCAACCGTGGTGCAAGCTGCTGTCCCGCGCCGGGCAAGGCCTTGAAGAGTCGGTAGTCGGCCAGGGTGTTGGCAGTTTTTTCGATCTCCCGATCAAAGTCTTTGATCGCCGTGATGATCCCTTTCAGTTGCGAGACCAGGGCCAGCACATACAGCGCTGAAGGACTGACCACGCCTGGATCTTCAGTCAACGGCATGGCTTTGGCGATCAACGCCAAACGCTGCTGATTGAGCTCGGCATGGCGAACATTATGCGCGTGAAGGAACTTCAAAACGCTGGCCGGCCGAGCGCGCTTAAGCGTTTCAAAGGTCGACCAGCGCGCCAGAAATTCACAAAAAACCAGCGTGTCATGGTCATGAAACAGCTCCAGGGCCAACGGGTAGTACTGTTTGAGCATGCACACCAGACGGTTGCTGATCTTGACCCGGTCATCGACCAATCCGCGGCGATGTTCGGTCAGGCTGGCGAGCGAACGCATGGCGGAGCTTTGCTGGACCAGTTGAGGAAACCGTTCGGGGTGATTCAGCAACAGCTCAAGCGCCCATTGAGCATCCGTTGGATCATCCTTGGCGCCACTGGGGACGAAGGTTTTACGGTGCCGGGCCAAGGTGCTCGGATTGATCGGAAAGATACAAAAAAACTCATATTTTTGCAGAGCCGCTATCAGTGGGCCTTTGTTCAACTCCACGGCGATCGCGATCGGGCCACCGTAACGTTGATGCAGCGACCTGGCCCAGCGATCAATCGACTCGGGCTTATGGTCAATGACCTCGAAACTGCGCTGAGCCTCTCCAGCTATCTGCAAACAGGTGTCGTGCTTGGTGTCTGCCCAATCAATTCCGATATAAGCAGTGAAACTCTGAGACAGGAGCGTTTGCATGGAACACCTCAACAGGCGCTAAAGTACATGCAGGGACATGCATGCTTGCGTCCAGCGAAGGCGATATAGAGAGCCGTGTCGGGCTTTCCCTGAGAATTCGTTAGAGGGCGCAAGCGCACCTGTGGACTCGAAGGTGATGGCGTAATCATCGAGTGCTGCGCGGGCATATTCGTAGCCCACAGGTGCATGTTCCTTCCTCGCCGACAACTGACTTCCAGCGAATATCAGTATGGAAGAGAAAGGAACGGACTACCTATATCGCGGGCAAGCCCCGCTCCTACAGGTTTTGTGTCGTTAACAAATTTTGCGAACACTTTAAACCTGTAGGAGCGAGGCTTGCCCGCGAAGGCGTCTTTGTAGACGCCGATTAAACCTCTGGTTTCGCCGCCGGTTGCCAAAGGATCTCGGCAATCCCCTCGCGCTTGGCAATCAGCCGCGCCACCACAAACAGTAAATCCGACAGCCGATTGATGTACGCCAACCCAACCCCGGCCAACGGTTCCACCGCATTCAAATGCTGACACCGGCGCTCGGCACTGCGCGCCAGGCTTCTGCACACATGGGCCTGGGCAATTAACGCCGATCCCCCTGGCAGGATGAAATTCTCCAACGGCCCTAACTCTTCGTTCCACACATCGATCGCGGTTTCCAGACGTTCGATTTCTGCCGCGTTCAGCGCCTGATACACCGGCATCGCCAACTCGCCGCCCAGATCAAATAACCGATGCTGGCAGGGCGCCAGAACCTCGATCACTTCGTTTAAACCCGGATACTCGCCACTTTCCGCCGCCAACCCGGCCAATAGAACTCCCACTTGGCTGTTCAGCGTATCGACCTCGCCAATGGCTTCGATGCGCGGATGGTCCTTGGGCACGCGGCGGCCGTCGCCCAGCCCGGTTTCGCCTTTGTCGCCGGTGCGGGTGTAAATCTTCGACAAGCGAAAGCCCATGGTTACCTCGATAGCTGATTGAGTTCTTGAGAGACGAGCGGCGTGCCCGCCAAGGGCAGGCGCAAGGTGAAACACGTGCCTTGGCCCAGGGTCGATTGCACTTCCATCTGACCCTTGTGGTTGTTGGTAATGATGAAATACGAGACCGACAGACCAAGGCCGGTGCCCTGACCGATTTCCTTGGTGGTGAAGAACGGCTCGAAGGTGCGTTTGCGCACGCTTTCGCTCATACCGATGCCGTTGTCCTCAACCTGGATTTCCGCCCAGGGCGGGTTCAGTTTGGTACGCAGAATGATCCGCCCCGGCTCGCGGTCGTCCTCACGTTGGTGAATCGCCTGAGCGGCGTTTTTCAGCAGATTGAGCAGCACTTGCTCCAGTTCGTTGGCGGTTCCGGGAACCGGGCCCAACGCTGGATCGAACTGGCGAGTGATCGCCTGACCCTTGAAGTCGAAACCGATCGCCAGGTCGAAGTCGTTACCGGCGATTTCCACCGCCTGATCGATCAGTGCCGGCAGGTCGCACGGGGCCATTTGCCGGGTACTGCGGCGGCTGAAGCTGAGCATATGGGTGACGATCTTCGCTGCCCGGGCGCCCGCCTGTTGGATGCCATCGAGCAACTGCGGCACTTCGCGCGCTTGCAGGTACCGGTTGACCGTCGACAATGCGATACCGGTCTGCTCGGCCTGTTCGAGGTTCTTCGGGAGATCGGGTGACAGGCGTCGACGAATGTTCTGCACGTTGTGCAGGATCGCGCCCAACGGATTGTTGATCTCGTGGGCCATACCCGCGGCGAGGCCACCGACCGAGAGCATTTTTTCCGACTGCACCATCATTTCTTCCAAGGACAGGCGCTGAGTGATGTCGTCAATCCGGATCACCACACCGCGCCCGGCACCACCCATCAGCGGATAGAAGGTCAGGGCGTAGTGCTTGGGTTCTTCGTCCTTGAGCCAAGTGACACGCTCGATCTTGGCCACCGTATGTTGCTCGACGGTTTGCTTGAGCTGTGGCAGAAACGGCTTGAGCGGTTCGAAGGCGAGGAAGATCGGCTGATTCAAGGCTTCATCGAGGCGCGTGCCAGACAGGGCACTGGCCTCCTGATTCCATTGGGTGACATAGAGCTGCTCGTCGAGGGCGATCAGCGCCGACGGCATGGAGTCGATGATGCTGTTGAGGTAGTTCTGGAAACCGGTGAGTTTCTTCTCGATCTTGCTGCGCACCTGAACTTCGAGTTCCAGTTTGCGATTGGTATGGCGGGTTTCTTCGGCCAGGCCCTGGGCCTGGTCATAAGCGGCCTGGGAATCGTCCCGGGCCCGCTTGAGTTGCTGCTCACGGGCTTCGATCCGCGAGAGCATGGTGTTGAACGCCTCGGCGAGGCTGCCGATTTCGTCGTGGTTGCCTCGGGAGGCGCGCAGGGCGTAGTTCTCTTCGCGGGTCACTTGCCGGGACAACTCTTCGAGCTGGTGGATCGGCCGGGTAATCAGGCGCTTGATCTGCCGGGCAATCACCAGCCACAGCAGCACACTGAAGATCAGAATCCCGAGACTGGCGGTGAGGGTGCCGGTGTAGAACGCCATCGGCAGTTCGCTGCTGGCGACCAGTAACAGGTGGCCAGGCGCAGTGCCAGGGCGGGGCAGGGTGATCACTTGATTGCTGCGAAATTCGGTGGCTTGCCAGGATTCGATGTGCCGGTAACGCTCAGGCAGTTTCAGCTCGTCGCCATGCTGCAACTGCGCCAAACGTTCTCCTTTGCCGTCATAAAGGGCCGCCGCGCG
Source organism: Pseudomonas sp. HLT2-19-2 (assembly GCF_054898005.1). Classification (NCBI taxonomy): domain Bacteria; kingdom Pseudomonadati; phylum Pseudomonadota; class Gammaproteobacteria; order Pseudomonadales; family Pseudomonadaceae; genus Pseudomonas; species Pseudomonas sp. HLT2-19-2. Next base: position 1,672,584 of record NZ_CM142712.1, read on the forward strand.
CAGCGGGGAATAGCTGTTGAGTTCATTGAGCAGGCGTTGGGCGCTTTGCGGTGACTGCAACGCTTCCGACACCAGGCTGGGGTTGGACACCAGTCGGCCAATGGTCTGCAAGGCCTGAGGTGCCATGCTTTCCTGGGAGATGTAGTACGCGGCGCTGATAAAGGTCAGGTTGGCGACCAGCAGGACGGTGGTCAACAGCACCAGCAGGGCGGCCAGCAATTTCTGGCCGACCGGAAGGTTTTCAAGTCGCTGGCGCAATAGCATCAGGTTCATCGCTGAATAGGAACAAGTGGCCAGCGTAGCCGCTGCTCAGTCGCTGGGCAATCCAAGGCTGTGCAGATGGGTGATTAGCCGCTGCTCAAGTTGATTGAGGTGCGGCAGGTTCATCTGATGCCTCGCGGCGACTTTACAGACATGGCCCAATAGATAGCTGATCTCGGTCCGGCGCTGGTTCGCGACGTCCTGGTACATCGAAGAGTAATTGGCGGCGGTTGCGTGAATCACCCGTTCGACTTCCTGTAGAAGGTCCTCGGCTGCTGCTGGCTGACCGCACCGCTCAAGCAACTCGGTCAGTTCGACGCAGAGGGTAGCAACTTCGCATTGGTGTTCCTGTAATCCGCCATTACGGCAATCGTGCAGCACGGTCAGCGGATTGATTGCACAGTTGAGCGCCAGTTTTCGCCACAGCCTGGTCAGAATGTCGGTGCTCCACTCGTGGGGAATCCCGGCGGCGCTCACGTCATCCAGCCAGATCGGCGCCACGGGATGCCCGGCATCCCCCAGCCAGGTGTAACCGTGGCCGGCAAACACCACGCGCCAGTCGCCATCGCGAAAGGCGCCTTCGGTGCTCGACGCGCTAATGCAGCGTGCCTGCGGCACCTGCGCAGCGACGGCATCCTGGCTGCCAAGACCGTTCTGCAACAGAATCAGCTCGGCGCCGGGGGCGAGGCGAGGCGCCAGTTGGGCCACGGCTTTCTCGGCATCGTAGGCTTTGCAGGCCACCAGCAGGCGGTTGATCGGTTCACTGTTGTCGGGTGTCTCGGCGGGTACCGGATAGCGCTGCGCTTCACCGTGTTCGACCAGCGTCAGCCCGCCCGCCGCCTCATACGCCTGCAAGCGCGCAGCGTCCCGCACGATCAGCCTGACCGGCACATTTGCCCGCGCCAGCCGCGTGGCCCATAAGGTGCCGAGGCTGCCGGCGCCCAGAACATGCCAGGTGGTGGACATCAGCTTTTTGCTCTGTTTATCGCGCGCATGGGAGGCTCGCAGTGAATGATGGGAAAGACCCGTTATAATCAGCGCGGATTTTAACCGCAAGCCAGGCGTGCTCCATCGTGATCGAGCATGCCCTTTTATTGGAGAGATTACATGCCGTCGTTCGACGTGGTATCCGAACTGGACAAACACGAAGTCACCAACGCGGTCGAGAACGCCGTCAAGGAACTCGATCGTCGTTATGACCTGAAAGGCAAAGGCAGCTTCGAGTTCAAGGAAAAGGACCTGACCGTCAACCTGACCGCTGAAGCCGATTTCCAGCTCGAAGCGATGATTGAGATCCTCAAGCTGGCCTTGGTCAAGCGCAAAATCGACGTGCAGTGCCTTGAAGTCAAGGATGCCTATGCGTCGGGCAAACTGATGAAGCAGGAAGCGGTCCTCAAGGAAGGCATCGACAAAGAGATGGCGAAGAAAATCGTCGCTCATGTCAAAGACGCCAAGCTCAAGGTTCAGGCTGCCATTCAGGGTGAGCAAGTGCGCATTACCGGCAAGAAGCGTGACGACTTGCAGGAAGCTATTGCGGCCTTGCGGGCCAAGGAATTCGGGATGCCGCTGCAGTTCAACAACTTCCGCGACTGACCTTTGAAGCGGGGACCTCTCGGCGTTTTTGGCGTCCGAGGCCCAAGCAACGGCATAAATGATCGAGCCTATAAGGGTTCGATCTTTCTGCCGCTTATATTTTTGCGTGCCGGGTAGCCGGAAATCAGGAGAAAATTGATGGATTTGAATGCTGAAGTAGACAACCTGGTCAAGGCGTCTCAAGCCTGGCTTCCGATGATCATGGAATACGGCAGCCGCGTGCTGCTGGCGATCCTCACCCTGGCCATCGGCTGGTGGTTGATCAGCAAAGTGGCACAAAAGCTTGGCGGTTTGCTGGCGTTGCGTAATGCCGACCTCGCGCTGCAAGGGTTCATCAGCAGTCTGGCGAACATCATTCTCAAGGTTTTGCTGGTAGTCAGCGTGGCATCAATGATCGGCGTGGAAACCACTTCGTTCGTGGCGGCCATCGGTGCGGCGGGTCTGGCCATCGGTCTGGCCTTGCAGGGCAGCCTGGCGAACTTCGCTGGCGGCGTGCTGATTCTGTTGTTCCGCCCGTTCCGCATTGGCGACTGGATCGAAGCCCAAGGTGTTGCCGGCACTGTCGACAGCATTCAGATCTTCCACACCGTCCTGCGTACCGGCGATAACAAAACCATCATCATGCCTAACGGCAACTTGTCGAACGGCATCATCACCAACACTAACCGTCAGCCGACGCGCAAAGTTGTGTTTGATGTGGGCGTTGATTACGAGGCGGATCTGCAGAAGGCCCGTAACGTATTGCTGGACCTGGCCAAAGACGAGCGTATTTTGGCTGACCCGGCACCGCAGGCAGTGATTTCTACTCTGGGCGACAGTTCGATTACTGTTTCCCTGCGAGTGTGGGTGAAGACGGCGGATTACTGGGATGTGTTGTTCATGTTCAACGAACAGTCCCGTAATCGTTTGAAAACGGCTGGTATCGATATTCCGTTTCCACAGCGGGTTATTCGAGTGGTTCAGGAAGCTGCGGTGCAGTAACCGTACTTTTATTAGTTGGCTGTCAGTAATGAGCCCAAGAGCTCAATGATTTCTTGGGCTTTTTTCTGCTTGTCAGTCAGTTCATTGAAAAAAGTTCTAATGTTATGACATGAAGTTGTTTGCTGTTTTGGAAAAGTTTACGGCGTGCATAAAAAACCGCCCACCTGAAGAGGTGGGCGGTTTTTGACTTTCAGTACTGCTGGTCTTACACCCGGATTACAGGATGTTCAGCGGGTACTCGATGATCAGACGGGTATCGTAGTTGTCACGCGAATAGTTGGCATACGCGCCGTTTGCACGGTAGTTGGCGAAACGAGCACGGAAAGACAGGTCTTTGGCCGGGCCTTCTTGCACAACGTACTTGGACTCGATGTTCCACTCGTTTTCCTTGCCTTCACCCAGACCGTTGGTCTTGATGTTGTCACCCATTACGTAACGGGTCATGAAGCTCAGGCCAGGTACGCCGTAGGTAGACATGTTCAGGTCGTAGCGAGCCTGGTAGGAACGCTCGTCGCGGCCCACGAAGTCGGAGATCTGGATGGAGTTGGATACGAAGATGGTGCTGTTTCCGTCAACGCCGTAGTAGTAAGCGTTGTCACCGCTGGAGCGCTGATAAGCAACGGTGAACTTGTGAGCGCCGAGGCTATAAGCAGCAGCCAAGGACCACAGGTTGTTGTCTACGCCAGCGACGCCGTCGCCGCCGTCCTCGACTGAACCAAGGGCCATAACCGCGTCACCACGCTTGTCGCCTTTGGTTTTATAACCGTTCAGGTCGAAGTTCAGGGACTGGTCGTCGCTGATTGGCAGGGTGTAGTTCAGGTTGACGTAGTACTTTTTGAAGTAGTCTTCAGCATCCGACGCAGCCAGGGCACCGGTGAAGTTATCAGTGAAGGCGTAGCTGCCACCAACGATGTTGATGCCGTTGCTCAGGCCTTTGCCGTGGTTTCCATTTTCATCCGCCAGACCGCCGATGCTGTCACGAGCCATACCGGTTTGGGCGCTGATGGCGGTAAAGCGACCGGCATACAGTTCCAAGCCTTTGATCTCTTTGGAAGTGATCAGGGTACCGGTAGCAACTTCTGGCAGCATACGGCTGTCATCAGTAGCTAATACCGGGCTGGCAACGAACTGCTGGCCCCATTTCGCGACGGTGTCAGAGAGACGCAGTTTAACTGCACCACCGACCTTACCTTGGGATTTTTCTTCGTTGTTGTCGGAGTCGATTGCGAACAGGCCGTTACCACGATGACCCGAACCGCCGTCAAGTTTGACCGCGCCCAGTGCCATGGCATCAAGACCGAAACCAACAGTACCTTGAGTGAAGCCCGACTCGTAAGTGAGCAACTGGCTGAGACCGGAGGACTGACGATAACCGGAGTCGGCGTTGTTGCGTGCACCGTTTTTGTAATCGCGGTTCATGTACTCAAAACGGGTTTTGAGTTTCAGGCTCTGGTCGCCGAAGAAACCCTTGGATTCGTCCTGGGAAGACGCCATTGCGAACTGCGAGGTGCCTGCTGCAACAGCAACTGCGATCATGCTCCACTTCATCACGCGCATCGTGATTTGCTCCTTTGGTTTTTAGAAGAGTACTGCCGTCCCACCTGATTTATTATCTGGGCGGCTCTTTCTTTTTGTGTCGGCGCAAACTTATATCACGCCGGCCATGTTGGCGATACTTGCGCATCTAACCTTTCAGCTTCTTTACGACCCTGTCGCAAACAGCTTGGTAGGTGTCGCAAATTTACAGCCCCCGACGCAAGCAGACTGACAACTTTTAGCGTTGTTTTCCAGGGCTTGAGCATCGGTAAAAAGAGTCCCTGGTGAAACGCTTGAATCTCCATAGGGCAACCCTGCCACTGTTTTTATTTGCCTTAAGGCTTCCACTTCCAGCGGACGCTTTCGAGGCGATGTGGGTGTGAATGCAACAAGCGTGCACAAATCAGAATCCTGCCGTTTTTTTTTCTGAAAGCTGGCTCGTTGCTGTAAAAACCTCGTAAAGCCGGGGTGTTCAAGCACGTTTTGTTCGGGCTTGACGCCATGGTTTGCGTCGTGTTGCACCCTTGTTACCGACTGCATGACAACCCAAAATGTTACCGGTTCACCCCACCAGTGAGTAAATGGCGGATGCCTGACCGATTCAGCGTAGACGCAATGTGCGGTTTTAGTGCAAAAAATTTTAATCGCTGTACTGAATTCATACAGTGCGCCCGTTGCCAAACTCGAGCGCGTCATTGTTTTATCAGTCAGTTCGGTGTTTTTTTGTGGGTGCTGGTTCTGTAATGGTGCGTCCTGATCGAAAACGACTCGTGTCGGGGCGCGTGTCCGGTCGTTTGTAGGTCCTGAGGTGGCTTCGACAAGGGTTCGTCGTGAAGCGTACGACGTTCGCAGGTATGCTGCCGTCCTGTCGCTTGGTGCGCTGTCCCTCGGGATGGGCGCTAAGCTGAAAATGATGACTTGGCGGGAGTGCGCAAAGTGTTCGCTTTAGATCCACGACTTCAACAAGACACGTTACCGATCGGGGATTTCCCACTCTGCCGGTTGCTGCTGTCCAACGATTCGAACTACCCCTGGTTCATCCTGGTGCCACGCCGCGAGGATATCAGTGAGATATTTCAGTTGGATGTCGCAGATCAACAGCAGCTGTGGCAGGAAACGACTGCACTGGCGGAGATGCTCAAGGACTCGTTCGACGCGGACAAGTTGAATGTCGCGGCCCTGGGTAACGTCGTCAGTCAGTTGCACATGCATGTGATTGTGCGCAAGCGTGAGGACGCCGCCTGGCCGGCTCCGGTCTGGGGTAAACACCCAGCCAAGCCTTATAGCGCAGAGCAGATCGCGGCGATTCGCGAACGGTTGCGTCTGGTTTTAACCGATGATTTCACGTTTCTGGAGGGTTGAATCATGAGCCTGGAAGATCGCGTTACCGATCTGGAGAGTCAGTTGGCGTTTCAGGATGACACTATCCAGGCATTGAGTGATGTGCTGGCGACGCAGCAGCGTGCAGTTGAGCGTCTGCAATTGCAAATGGCCGCATTGCTCAAGCGGCAAGAAGAAATGGCTGGCCAGTTCGAGACGTTTGAAGAAGAAGCGCCACCGCCGCATTACTAAATTGCACGTAATAAAAAACCGCGAACAGCCAGGCTGTTCGCGGTTTTTTTTAGCCTTGAATCAGCGGCGCGGCAGTGCGGCGATCACATCTTCGGCTTGCAGGCCTTTGTCACGATTCATGACGGAGAACTCCACGCGCTGGCCTTCGACCAGGACGCGATGACCTTCGCCACGAATGGCCCGGAAATGCACGAAAATATCATCGCCGGAGTCGCGGGAAATAAAGCCGAAGCCTTTGGAGGTGTTGAACCACTTGACGGTGCCGGTATCGCGGTTGGTCATGTCATAGCTTGGCGAGGCGGCGGCCGGTGAGGATTTGTAGAAGCTGATGGCCAGGTGCAGAAGAACGGCAATCAGTGCAGCGACTAGGCTGAACAGAACGGCAGGTTGACCGGCAATGACAGGCATCGGCGCGATCAGCGTCAGGGTTTGCAGGACGACGGTCAGAACCAGCAAGGCGCTGACCAGGTTTTGCAGTTGATGACGCGGGCCTTTGTTCCAGTAGGGGATAACAGGAGCGAGGGTGAGGTTGAGCAGGCCGAAAAAGGCCAGGTACAGCGCATCGGGTTGTTGCAGGTAAGGTACGGCTTCGGATCGCAGGCTAGGGATGAAGGACAACAGCAAGGCTGCTGCGCCCATTAGCAGGTGGACAATTTTCAACATTTTGAGTAACTCACGTTAAGACGGATCACAAGGAAGAGCTGATTGAGCACGGTTCGCTTCAGAACAATAAGAGGCGTTGGACACGTACCCGGTACCAGCCTATGCGCGGCCCCCGGAAAATAGGCGGTAGCGACACACTGCCTATTTAACAGCAAAGCCTGCGGCTACTCAAATCAGGCAGTCCAGCGGTGCACTGATGGTCGATTTGTCGCAGGCAATCGGCTGTGGTCCCTGCTGGACCAGTCACAGTGTCGGTGCGCGGATGGCGTCCATGAGGTGTTGTTCGCGCTCTGCCTTCCCGTCACTTTAAATGCCTTTCTGTTGAATGATATTGCGCCCAAGCGTGTAGGAATTTGTCTGGAGTAGGACGGTCTCCATGATCGCCCTTCAGCTGTTGGCTTATCCTACGTTGATGGTCAAAAAGTCATCTGGATATAACTTTGTGCCTGCGCTTCTATAGAGAATCAGCTTGTTGCTCTTATAAAAAAGCAAGGATGACAAAGGAGTGTCAACGATATGGTTTACGAAGGCAGGCGAAGCGAGGGGATGGTCGGTCCAGCCAAGGATGTAAGGATTGATCCATTTGTCAGCGAATTTGATATGGGCCTGGCCCAGCCTTTATCCCGGTCAGTGCGGCTGAATGGCTTTGCAACCTGTTTGCGGCTTGAACAAGTTTACTGGGATATTTTGGGTGACATGGCCAAGGTCAACTGCTGTACGGTCAGTGCGCTGTTGTCCCATGTGGACCGCGAGGTGCATTTGCGTCACGGCGGGGTCAAGAACTTCACCGGGCTGGTGCGGGTTGTGTGCGTTGTGCATAGCCTGAAGGAAGGTGGCTGCGTCGCCATGCCTTAGCCGCCGCGGTGGAATGGGCAGAGTGTCGGTCTGTGCAGTCTTACGGCTGCACAGGCTGCATTTAATGGATATAATCCCGCTCTTTGCCGCAAAACCCAGCGTTTGCGGTAGCAATCTGATCGCCGAGACAACCCCCATGCCGATGTACGACTATCAATGTGCTTCCTGTGGTCATCAGTTGGAAGCCATTCAAAAGATCAGCGCAGCACCGCTGGTCGACTGCCCTGCCTGCCAGGCGCCAGAGCTTAAGAAGATGCTGTCCATGCCGGGCTTCCGCCTCAGCGGCAGCGGCTGGTACGAAACCGATTTCAAGACCGGTTCCAAGAAGAATCTGGCCGGCGGCGACAAAGCTGACTAGGGTCTTGAACCTGAGTTGAACGACACGTGCGAGCTCTTGCATCATCTGGCGCCTTTCTCAAGGGCGGGCTGCTGCAGGATCTCCAACCGAATTTCGAATTACGAGAAGTGAAACCACTACCATGATGCGCAGCCATTATTGCGGCCAACTGAACGAAAGCCTGGAAGGTCAGGAAATTACCCTTTGCGGATGGGTCCACCGTCGTCGTGACCACGGTGGGGTGATTTTCCTCGATATCCGTGATCGTGATGGTCTGGCCCAGGTGGTGTTCGACCCGGACCGCGCTGAAACCTTCGCCGCCGCCGATCGCGTGCGCAGTGAGTACGTGGTCAAGGTAACCGGCAAGGTACGCCTGCGCCCGGCCGGTGCCGGCAACGCCAACATGGCGTCGGGCATGATCGAAGTGCTGGGCTACGAGCTGGAAGTATTGAACGAAGCGGAAACCCCGCCGTTTCCGCTCAATGAGTTCTCCGACGTCGGCGAAGAAACCCGCCTGCGTTATCGCTTCATCGACCTGCGTCGTCCGGAAATGCTCGAGAAGCTGCGTCTGCGTTCGCGCATGACCACCAGCATCCGTCGTTACCTGGACGAGAACGGTTTCCTCGACGTCGAGACGCCGATCCTGACCCGCGCCACCCCGGAAGGTGCTCGCGATTACCTGGTGCCGAGCCGTACCCACGCCGGTTCCTTCTTCGCCTTGCCGCAATCGCCGCAGCTGTTCAAGCAACTGCTGATGGTTGCCGGCTTCGATCGCTACTACCAGATCGCCAAGTGCTTTCGCGACGAAGACTTGCGTGCCGACCGTCAACCTGAATTCACTCAGATCGACATCGAAACCAGCTTCCTCGATGAAAAAGACATCATCGGTATCACCGAAGGCATGATCCGCAACCTGTTCAAGGAAGTGCTGGATCTGGAATTCGGTGAATTCCCGCACATGACCTGGGAAGAGGCCATGCGTCGTTACGGTTCCGACAAGCCGGACCTGCGTAACCCGCTGGAGCTGGTGGACGTTGCCGACCAACTGAAAGAAGTCGACTTCAAGGTGTTCAGCGGCCCGGCCAACGACCCGAAATGCCGCATTGCCGCTTTGCGCGTTCCTGGCGGGGCGAGCATGCCGCGCAAGCAGATCGACGACTACACCAAGTTCGTCGGCATCTACGGTGCCAAAGGCCTGGCTTACATCAAGGTCAACGAGCGCGCGAAGGGCGTCGAGGGGCTGCAATCGCCTATTGTCAAAAATATCCCTGAAGCCAACCTCAACGTGATCCTCGATCGTGTTGGCGCGGTCGATGGCGACATCGTGTTCTTCGGCGCCGATAAGTCGAAGATCGTCAGCGAAGCGCTGGGTGCACTGCGGATCAAGGTCGGCAACGACCTGGACTTGCTGACCTGCAAGTGGGCGCCAATGTGGGTTGTCGACTTCCCGATGTTCGAAGAGAACGACGACGGCAGCTTCACCGCCTTGCACCACCCGTTCACCGCGCCGAAGTGCACCCCGCAAGAGCTGGAAGCCAACCCGGCGACTGCTTTGTCCCGTGCCTATGACATGGTGCTGAACGGTACCGAGCTGGGTGGTGGTTCGATCCGTATCCACCGCAAGGAAATGCAACAGTCGGTGTTCCGCCTGCTGGGTATCAGCGAAGCGGAACAGGAAGAGAAATTCGGCTTCCTGCTCGACGCCCTGAAATACGGCGCGCCGCCGCACGGTGGTCTGGCCTTCGGTCTGGACCGTCTGGTGATGTTGATGACCGGCGCCCAGTCGATCCGTGAAGTGATCGCTTTCCCGAAAACCCAGAGCGCTGCCTGTGTCATGACTCAGGCGCCGGGTTTGGTAGATGCCAAGGCATTGCGCGAACTGCACATTCGTCTGCGCGAAACGCCTAAAGCAGAGTAAGACAGTCCTTGTGGGCGCATCTTCGGATGCGCCCTTTCTTTTATAGACAAGGTCGAGATTTTTGGTTGCCGGCTGGCGCGTCATGGTGCGGCGGGCAATGTTTCAAAGAGAATTCGGAGCGAGTTATGGCGGGTCATTCCAAGTGGGCGAACATCAAGCACCGCAAAGAACGTCAGGATGCCAAGAAGGGCAAGATTTTCACCAAGTGGATTCGTGAACTGACTGTTGCTGCCCGTCAGGGCGGTAGTGATCCGGGTTCTAACCCGCGTTTGCGTCTGGCGCTGGACAAGGCCCTTGGCGCGAACATGAGCCGCGACATCATTGATCGCGCGGTCGCCCGCGGCGCCGGTGCTGCCGAAACCGACGACATGGTCGAGCTGACCTACGAAGGCTACGGCCCGGGCGGCGTGGCGGTGATGGTCGAGTGCATGACCGACAACCGCAATCGCACCGCAGCCGCTGTTCGCCATGCGTTCAGCAAGTGCGGCGGCAACCTCGGCACCGACGGTTCGGTGGCTTATCTGTTCGAGCGCAAGGGGCAGATTTCCTTCGCGTCGGGCGTCGATGAAGATGCGCTGATGGAAGCGGCGATGGAGGCCGATGCCGATGACGTGGTGACCCACGAAGACGGCTCCATCGACGTATTCACCTCGTTCGCCGGTTTCTACTCAGTGCGTAACGCGCTGGAAGAGGCCGGTTTCAAAGGTGATGACGCGGAAATCGTGATGTTGCCGACCACCAGTGCCGAGCTCGATCTGGAAGGTGCCGAGAAGGTTCTCAAGCTGATCGACATGCTTGAAGACCTGGATGACGTGCAGAACGTTTACTCCAATGCGGACATCCCTGAGTCGGTAGCTGCGCAGCTCGGTTGATGCATTTATAAAAGATCGCAGCCTTCGGCAGCTCCTACGGTTTACGCTGTACAGGTAGGAGCTGGCGAAGCCTGCGATCTTTTGATTTTCAGGCATCACCCTGAGGTTATCTCAGGTAACCGCATTCTCTCTTTGCAGGCGTTATGACTTTAATCCTTGGTATCGACCCCGGTTCGCGCATCACCGGTTATGGCGTGGTGCGTGATACCGGGCGTGGCTGCGTGTACGTGGCGTCGGGCTGCATTCGCACGGGTTCCGGCGAGCTGCATGAACGTCTGCAGATCGTCTATCGCGGTGTACGCGAAGTTATCCAGACCTACGGCCCGGTGACCATGGGCATCGAAAAGGTCTTCATGGCGCGCAACGCCGACTCTGCGCTGAAGCTCGGTCAGGCCCGCGGCGCCGCTATCGTTGCCGGCGCGGAAGAAAGCCTGGAAATCGCGGAGTACACCGCAACCCAGGTCAAGCAGGCAGTGACTGGAACCGGCGCGGCGAATAAAGAACAGGTGCAGATGATGGTCATGCACATGCTGAAATTGACCAGCAAGCCGCAAATCGATGCCTCGGATGCCTTGGCCATTGCCATTTGCCATGCTCACACCCGTTCCAGCCTGTTGCCCCATGGTCTGGGCACGGCACGCAGTCGTGGCGGGCGCCTGCGTCTCTGATAGCATCAGCAATCATTTTTTATGGAATGAGGGTTTTGCGCCTGTGTCGTCGGCGCAAAACCCTTGCTCTGTCAGTCGCCAGCTGCTGAGCTGGCCAACGCTCAAGGATCTGAAACGTGATTGGACGCTTGCGCGGCACTCTGGCTGAGAAACAGCCGCCGCACCTGATTCTGGATGTAAACGGTCTGGGGTATGAGCTGGAGGTGCCCATGACCACGTTGTATCGCTTGCCGTCGGTCGGTGAACCGCTGACCTTGCACACCCATTTGGTCGTACGCGAAGACGCGCAGTTACTCTATGGCTTTTTCGGCAAGCGCGAGCGAGACTTTTTCCGCGAGTTGATCCGTCTCAATGGTGTGGGACCGAAATTGGCCCTGGCCCTGATGTCGAGCCTTGAAGTCGATGAGCTGGTCCGCTGCGTGCAGTCCCAAGACACCTCGGCGCTGACCAAGGTGCCGGGCGTGGGCAAGAAGACTGCCGAGCGTTTGCTGGTGGAACTCAAGGATCGTTTCAAGGCATGGGAAACCGTGCCGGCGATGTTTGCCCTGGTGCCAAATCAGCCGGGTGGGCCAGATGCGCCGGCTCCAGTGGCCACCGCTGAAAATGACGCAGTCAGCGCGCTGATCTCCCTGGGCTACAAGCCGCAGGAGGCCAGCAAGGCTATTTCTGCGATCAAGGAGAAAGGTTTGAGCAGTGAAGACATGATTCGTCGTGCCCTGAAGGGAATGATCTAAGTGATTGAAGCTGATCGTCTGATTACCGCCACGCCTGGCCCTCGTGACCGCGAGGAAGTCCAGGATCGGGCGATTCGTCCTGTCAGCCTGGCCGAGTACATTGGCCAGCCGACCGTTCGCGAGCAAATGGAGTTGTTCATCCAGGCGGCCCGTGGGCGCAATGAATCCCTGGACCACACGCTGATTTTCGGCCCGCCGGGCCTGGGTAAAACCACCCTGGCCAACATCATCGCTCAGGAAATGGGCGTGTCGATCAAGAGCACCTCGGGCCCGGTGCTTGAACGCCCGGGTGATCTGGCTGCGCTGTTGACCAATCTTGAGCCACACGACGTGCTATTCATCGACGAAATTCATCGGCTCTCGCCGATCGTCGAAGAAGTGCTGTACCCGGCCATGGAAGATTTCCAGCTCGACATCATGATCGGCGAAGGGCCGGCCGCGCGCTCGATCAAGCTTGATCTGCCGCCGTTCACCTTGGTCGGCGCGACGACGCGGGCCGGGATGTTGACCAATCCGCTGCGCGACCGTTTCGGGATCGTCCAGCGCCTGGAGTTCTACAACACCGCTGACCTGGCAACGATTGTCAGTCGTTCGGCGGATATCCTCGGCTTGCCGCTGGACCCGGAAGGCGCCTTCGAAATCGCCCGCCGTGCCCGTGGTACACCGCGAATTGCCAACCGTTTGCTGCGCCGGGTTCGGGATTTCGCCGAAGTTCGCGCCAAGGGCCACATCACCAAACCGATCGCCGACCTGGCCTTGAACCTGCTCGATGTCGACGAGCGTGGTTTCGATCACCAGGATCGACGTCTGTTGTTGACCATGATCGAGAAGTTCGATGGCGGGCCGGTCGGGGTCGATAGCCTCGCCGCAGCCATCAGTGAAGAGCGCCACACCATTGAAGACGTGCTGGAACCGTACCTGATCCAGCAGGGCTACATCATGCGCACACCCCGGGGGCGGGTAGTGACCCGGCATGCGTACCTGCACTTCGGTTTAAACATTCCGACACGTATGGGCGAGATGCCCGTGGTAGACGAGTTCCTCGATGCCGTGGACGATTAATAACCTTTGCGCGCTGATTTTTTCGGAGTTTGTGCGGTCCTAGGACCGTACTTTCGCTAGAAAGCCGTGAATCAATGAAAAACAGTTGCCTGGCCGGATTGGCAACCTGAGGAGTAAGCACTAGAGTATGCGCGCGCAAAACGGGCTTGAGCCTTTCGCACTTCGTTGTCGCGTTTATTACGAGGACACCGATGCGGGCGGCATCGTGTATTACGTTAATTACCTCAAGTTTATGGAACGGGCTCGAACCGAGCGGCTCCGGGAGCTGGGCTTTGCCCAATCGGCGCTTGCAGGGGAGGACCTGTTGTTCGTCGTGCATTCCAGCGAAGCGCGCTACCACGCGCCGGCGCGACTGGACGACGAGCTGCTGGTAAGCGCTGAAGTAATCGAATTGAACCGTGTCAGCCTGCGCTTTAAACAGCAGGTCAGGCGAGCTACGGATAATGTGCTGCTCTGCGAAGGGCAGTTTTTGGTGGCCTGTGTGCGCACTAACAGTTTAAAACCCCGGGCCATTCCCGAAGCTCTACGTGCGGCCTTTGCCGACGTGAGCGGCGCGGGTACACACTCAAAGCAGGAGATAAAGCGTGGAAGCTAACGTCGTCGACCATTCCTCCATGTGGAGCCTGGTCAGCAATGCCAGTATCGTGGTGCAACTGGTAATGCTGATCCTGGTAGCCGCATCGGTGACCTCATGGATCATGATCTTTCAGCGCAGCAACCTGCTGCGCGCCGGTCGACGTGCCCTGGAGAGCTTTGAAGAGCGCTTCTGGTCGGGTATCGACCTGTCCAAACTCTACCGTCAGGCCGGCAGCAACCCTGATCCGGATTCGGGCGTTGAGCAGATCTTCCGTGCCGGTTTCAAGGAGTTCTCCCGTCTGCGCCAGCAGCCAGGTGTTGACCCGGAAGCGGTCATGGAAGGCGTAGCTCGTGCCATGCGCGTCGCCATTTCCCGCGAAGAAGAAAAGCTCGAGCAGAGCCTGCCGTTCCTCGCCACCGTCGGTTCCGTCAGCCCGTACATCGGTCTGTTCGGTACGGTCTGGGGCATCATGAACTCCTTCCGTGGTCTGGCCACTGCCCAGCAAGCGACCCTGGCCACTGTGGCTCCGGGTATTGCCGAGGCACTGATTGCTACCGCGATCGGCTTGTTTGCCGCCATCCCGGCCGTTATCGCTTACAACCGTTTTGCCGCTCGCAGCGAAACGCTGATTAGCCGCTACTACACCTTCGCCGATGAATTCCAGGCGATCCTGCACCGCAAAGTGCACACCAGCGAAGAATAAGCAGGTAATTTCCAATGGCTTTAATCGCTCGAGCTCGCAAAAAGCGCAAGCCGGTTGCCGAGATGAACGTGGTGCCTTACATCGACGTGATGCTGGTACTGCTGGTCATCTTCATGGTGACCGCGCCGATGCTCAATCAGGGCGTGAAAGTTGATCTGCCCAAGGTTTCCAGCGAAGCCTTGCCGCAGGACAACAACACTCAAGTCCTGACCATTTCGATCAAGGCTGACAAGACCTATTACTGGAACCTTGGCAGCGAAGTCGACACCGAAAAACAGCAGGACAAGGCCATGACCTTGCCGCAGATGACCGACGCCGTGACCAAGATCATTCGCGCCGGTACTGAAGGCGGCAAGCGTACCCAAGTGTTCATCCGCGGCGACAAGACCGTCGATTACGGTTCCGTGATGGGCGCCATGGGCGGATTGCAGAAAGCCGGGGTCGGTAATGTTGGCTTGATTACCGAGGCACCCTGATGCAGCAAATGCGAGAGCCGTCCGCCTCGGAAAGCTACTTCTGGCCTAGTGTCTGGGCGCTTGTCTTGCACGTGCTGGTTTTTGGCATGCTGTTCGTCAGTTTCGCCTTCACACCGGAACTGCCGCCGGCCAAGCCGATAGTTCAGGCGACCCTGTACCAACTGAAATCGAAAAGCCAGGCGACCACCCAGACCAATCAGAAGATTGCGGGTGAGGCGAAGAAATCCGCCGCGCGTCAGACCGAAGTCGAACAGATGGAACAGAAAAAGATCGAACAGGAAGCGATCAAAGCCGCGGAACAAAAGAAGGAAGATGCGGCTCAAAAAGCCGAAGAGTCCAAGAAGGCCGACGAGACGAAGAAAGCGGACGAGGCAAAAAAGGCTGATGAAGCCAAGAAAGCCGATGAAGCGAAGAAGACTGCCGAAGCCAAAAAGGTCGAAGAGAAACAATTGGCTGATATAGCCAAGAAGAAGTCTGAAGAAGAAGCCAAGAAAGCGGCTGAAGAAGAGGCCAAGAAAGCGGCCGCTGAAGAAGCGAAGAAAAAGATCGTCGAAGACGCGAAGAAGAAAGCCGCGGAAGACGCCAAGAAGAAATCTGAAGCTGAAGACGCGAAGAAGAAAGTCGCCGAAGACGCGAAGAAGAAAGCTGCTGCCGACGCTGCGAAGAAAAAATCGCAGGAAGCGGCACGTAAATCCGCCGAAGACAAAAAGGCTCAGGCCTTGGCAGATTTGCTTTCCGACACGCCGGAGCGTCAGCAGGCCTTGGCGGATGAGCAGGGTGACGAAGTCGCCGGCAGTTTCGATGATCTGATCCGTGCTCGTGCAGCGGAAGGTTGGGCTCGTCCACCTTCGGCCCGCAAAGGCATGACAGTCGTGTTGCAAATCGGCATGTTGCCGGACGGTACGGTGACTTCGGTCAGCGTCGGCAAGTCCAGTGGCGATGGTCCATTTGACGCTTCTGCTGTAGCAGCGGTGAAGAATATTGGACGTTTGACAGAAATGCAGGGAATGAAGCCGAGCGATTTCGCTCCGTATCGTTCATTCAAGATGACATTCACACCTGAGGATCTAGCCTTGTGAGAAACCTTCTTCGAGGAATGCTTGTCGTTATCTGCTGCCTGGCAGGGATAGCGGCAGCAGATGAAAAAAACATTCTGGTCACCAGCGGCAGTGATCGGGCCACCCCGATCGCAGTCGTTCCATTCGGCAACCAGGGCGGCAGCGTGCTGCCGGACGACATGGCCGAAATCATCGGTAACGACCTGCGCAACTCGGGTTACTACTCGCCGATTCCAAAGCAGAACATGATCAGCCAGCCGAGCCAGGCCAGCGAAATCATCTTCCGTGACTTCAAGGCGCTGGGTGCCCAGTACGTCATGGTCGGCAGCATTGCTCCTGCGGGCGGTCGCCTGCAGGTCCAATACGCACTGTTCAACGTCGCCACCGAGCAGCAAGTGCTGACCGGCAGCGTGTCGGGCAGCGTCGATCAACTGCGCGACATGTCGCACTACATCGCGGACCAGTCGTTCGAAAAACTTACCGGTATCAAAGGTGCGTTTTCGACTCGTCTTCTGTACGTGACAGCCGAGCGTTTCTCCGAGAAGAACACTCGCTACACACTGCAACGTTCGGACTATGACGGTGCCCGCGCTGTGACCCTGCTGCAATCGCGCGAGCCGATCCTGTCGCCGCGTTTCGCACCGGACGGCAAGCGCATCGCTTATGTCTCGTTCGAGCAGAAGCGTCCGCGTATTTTCATGCAGAACATCGACACCGGTCGCCGTGAGCAGATCACCAACTTCGAAGGCCTGAATGGTGCGCCAGCATGGTCGCCGGATGGTCAGCGTCTGGCGTTCGTGCTGTCGAAAGACGGTAACCCTGACATCTATGTGATGAGCCTGGGTTCGCGTCAGATCACGCGTGTTACCAACGGTCCTGGCATCAACACCGAACCGTTCTGGGGTAAAGATGGTTCGACCATCTACTTCACCTCGGACCGTGGCGGCAAGCCACAGATCTATAAAACCAGCGTCGGTGGTGGCGGTGCGGAACGTGTGACCTTTATCGGTAACTACAACGCCAACCCCAAGCTTTCGGCTGATGAAAAGACCCTGGTGATGATCCACCGCCAGGAGGGTTTCACTAATTTCAAGGTGGCGGCCCAGGATTTGCAGCGCGGAAGCGTAAAAATCCTCACTGATAGCACTCTGGACGAGTCGCCTACTGTTGCGCCCAACGGCACCATGGTAATCTACGCCACCCGCCAGCAGGGCCGGGGAGTCTTGATGCTCGTGTCCATTAATGGACGCGTAAGGCTCCCGCTTCCTACCGCACAAGGCGAAGTCAGAGAACCTTCCTGGTCCCCTTACCTGAACTGACGCGGCGCTACACGTTGTACTTAACACACTGGGGTTCATTAGGAGTTTCACGATGGAAATGCTGAAGTTTGGTAAATTTGCTGCGCTGGCTCTGGCCATGGCTGTAGCTGTAGGTTGCTCGTCCAAAGGCGGCGACAACGCCGGTGAAGGCGCTGTTGATCCAAACGCTGGTTACGGCGCTAACACTGGTGCTGTTGACGGCTCCCTGAGCGAAGAAGCTGCTCTGCGCGCAATCACCACCTTCTACTTCGAATACGACAGCTCGGACCTGAAGCCAGAAGCCATGCGCTCCCTGGACATTCACGCCAAAGACCTGAAAGCAAACGGCGCTCGCGTTGTTCTGGAAGGCAACACCGACGAACGTGGTACTCGTGAGTACAACATGGCACTGGGCGAGCGTCGTGCGAAAGCCGTTCAGCGTTACCTGGTACTGCAAGGTGTTTCCCCAGCTCAGCTGGAACTGGTTTCCTACGGCGAAGAGCGTGCGATTGCTACCGGCAACGACGAGCAGTCCTGGGCTCAAAACCGTCGCGTCGAACTGCGTAAGTAATTCGTCATGCGAACGTGCCGTCGTGCTGTAACTGTTTTGGCTCTCAGCCTCGCACCGCTTGCGGTGTGGGCTGCGGTTCCTGTGGTCGATAACGACTCCGGCTATAACAATAGCGGGACTAGTTATCCGCCTGCGGGTTACGGTACGAACGGCGCCTATGCCGGGGGAGGGGTTTCGGCCCCTGTCTCGGCACAGGGCGAGCTGTTCAACCAACTGCAATCCATGCAGGAGCAGATCTCGCGCCAACAAGGCATCATCGAAGTTCTGCAAAATGATGTAGCGCGCATGAAGCAAGAGAACCTGGAGCGATATCAGGATCTTGATCGGCGCATAGGAACCGGCGTTGCACCAGCCGCGACTCCTGAAAATTCTTCCACCGGTGGCAGTTTGAATGCCCCCGGTGCAGCAGCAGGCGCAGGAGCGGCAGCAGGAACGGCAGCCGCTCAAGCACCTGCCGCGGGTAGCGAGCCGGCTGATCCAGCGAAGGAAAAACTGTATTACGATGCAGCCTTCGACCTGATCAAAGCCAAGGATTTCGACAAGGCCAGCCTGGCGTTTGCCGCATTCCTGCGCAAGTACCCGAACAGCCAGTACGCGGGTAATGCTCAGTACTGGTTGGGCGAAGTGAATTTGGCAAAAGGCGATCTGCAAGGTGCAGGTCAGGCATTTGCCAAGGTTTCGCAGCTGTACCCAAAGCACCCTAAAGTGCCTGATTCGCTGTACAAGCTGGCTGATGTAGAGCGCCGCCTCGGTCACGCCGACAAGGTCAAAGGCATTCTGCAACAGGTCGTGTCGCAATACCCGGGCACTTCCGCCGCTCAGTTGGCCCAGCGTGATCTGCAAAAAATGTAAGGGCTGCCCGTTTTGAAGAAACCCGCGCCTGTCGCGGGTTTTTTCGTTAGAATTCACGCCCTTTTTATGAAACACGCTTTTTGGGATCTGCGCGATGGCGGGGTTCCTTGAAGTGCCTGACGGAGGCGGACAGCCTGTTTAGCTGTTATGCCCGTGGCGACTATGCAAGACACATTGAGAATCACCGAAGTTTTCTACTCGTTGCAGGGTGAAACGCGGACTGCCGGGCTGCCCACTGTTTTTGTGCGCCTGACCGGCTGCCCATTGCGTTGCCAATACTGCGACAGCGCCTACGCGTTCACGGGCGGCACCCTTCGCCCGCTCGATGACATCCTCGAGCAAGTGGCCGGTTTTCGTCCGCGCTACGTCTGTGTCACGGGCGGCGAGCCCCTGGCGCAACCCAACGCCATCCCATTACTCAAGCAGTTGTGTGACGCCGGTTACGAGGTCTCGCTGGAAACCAGCGGTGCCCTGGATATCTCGGCGGTCGATCCACGGGTCAGTCGCGTCGTCGACCTGAAAACTCCGGGTTCGAAAGAAGCACATCGCAATCGTTACGAGAACATCGAACTGCTCACGCGCAACGATCAGGTGAAGTTTGTCATCTGCTCGCGGGAAGACTACGACTGGGCTGTGTCCAAGCTGATTCAGTACGGTCTGGATCAGCGTGCCGGCGAAGTCCTGTTCTCGCCAAGTCACCATGACCTGAACGCACGAGACCTGGCTGACTGGGTGGTGGCGGACAACCTGCCAGTGCGACTGCAATTGCAGTTGCATAAATATCTTTGGAATGACGAGCCGGGGCGCTGAAATGACTGAACAACTGAACACTGTGGAAAAGCGTGCGGTCATCCTGTTGTCCGGCGGCCTGGACTCGGCGACCGTCGTGGCGATGGCCCGTGCTGAAGGCTACAGCTGCTACACCATGAGCTTCGATTACGGTCAGCGCCATCGCGCTGAACTGCATGCCGCCGAGCGCGTTGCTCGTGACTTGGGTGTGGTCGAGCACAAGGTGATCGGGTTGAACCTGAACGGCATCGGCGGTTCGGCGCTGACGGATAGCTCCATTGATGTGCCGGAAGCACCAAGTGAAGGTATTCCGGTGACTTACGTACCTGCTCGCAATACGGTGTTTCTGTCCCTCGCGTTGGGCTGGGCTGAAGTGCTCGGCGCGCGTGACATTTTTATTGGTGTGAACGCGGTGGATTACTCCGGTTACCCGGATTGCCGTCCCGAGTTCGTCGAAGCGTTCGAGCGCATGGCCAATCTGGCGACCAAGGCCGGTGTAGAAGGCAATGGCTTCCGTATCCAGGCGCCATTGCAGAACCTGAGCAAGGCGCAGATCGTCCAGGCAGGCGTGAAGCTGGGCGTCGATTACGGGCTGACTGTTTCCTGCTATCAGGCCGACGATAACGGCCATGCGTGCGGTAAATGCGACAGCTGCCGACTGCGTGCAGAAGGCTTTGCGGCGGCCGGAATCAGCGACCCAACACCTTATTTTTGATTTGTTCAAATTAGGTGTTGAATAGTCCTTAAAAATCAGTATTATACGCGCCACCACACAGCGGGTCGTTAGCTCAGTTGGTAGAGCAGTTGGCTTTTAACCAATTGGTCGTAGGTTCGAATCCCACACGACCCACCATTTTTGTAGCAGTTTTAAAAGTCTGGAAGGCCCACGCAAGTGAGGATTTCCGGATTTTTTTTTGCCCGCGATTTGAGTTCGTCCAGTTCCGGGCTGCAACCCGTGACACAAGTCAGAATCACCTTTTGCATCCACGGGATATTCTGTAGCCTTGCGCAGCTTCAACGTTGTCCGTGCCTGATTAAACTCACTCTCCCGGCGGTACCCTCAAGCGGTCCGGAGCCGGGTGTATACTCGACTTTCGCGCGAAAGCGCCTGCAGGTCTTGCGAACATGACGCAGATTTCCGAACGCCTTCTGGTTCAAGCCCACCTTGACGCCAAGCAGCCCAAGCCGCTGACTGCCGAAGAGGAAGCTTATTATCGCGCCGCCATTGCTGCCGAGCTCAAGGCTCAGGACGCGGTGCTGGTTGCTCACTTCTATTGCGATCCGGTGATTCAGGCCTTGGCCGAAGAAACCGGTGGTTGCGTCTCCGATTCGCTGGAGATGGCCCGTTTCGGTAGCGCTCACCCAGCCAAGACTGTGGTAGTCGCCGGTGTGAAGTTCATGGGCGAGACCGCCAAAATCCTCAACCCTGAAAAACGCATTCTGATGCCGACCCTGGAAGCGACCTGCTCGCTGGACCTGGGTTGCCCGGTGGACGAGTTCTCGGCGTTCTGTGATCAGCACCCGGAACGCACTGTGGTGGTGTATGCCAACACGTCGGCGGCAGTCAAAGCCCGGGCGGATTGGGTGGTGACTTCAAGCTGCGCGCTGGAGATCGTTGAAAGCCTGATGGATAACGGCGAAACCATCATTTGGGGCCCGGACAAACACCTGGGCACCTACATCCAGCGCCAGACCGGCGCGGACATGCTGCTGTGGGACGGTGCCTGCATCGTTCACGAAGAGTTCAAGTCCAAACAGCTCGAAGACATGAAAGCGCTGTACCCGGATGCAGCGATTCTGGTGCACCCCGAGTCGCCGACCTCGGTGATCGAACTGGCGGATGCCGTCGGTTCCACCAGTCAGTTGATTGCTGCGGCGCAGAGCCTGCCGAACAAGACGCTCATCGTCGCCACCGATCGCGGCATCTTCTACAAAATGCAGCAGCTGTGCCCGGACAAGGTCTTCATCGAAGCGCCAACGGCCGGTAACGGCGCAGCGTGCCGCAGCTGCGCACATTGCCCGTGGATGGCGATGAACACCCTTGAGCGCCTGCTGAAGAGCTTGAAGGAGGGGGCGAATGAGATCTTTGTCGATCCGGCGTTGATTCCGCAGGCAATTCGGCCACTCAAGCGCATGCTCGACTTCACCCAGGCTGCGCGGATGAAATTGGCCGGCAACGCCTGATCGTCGACAGTGATCCCAAAAAAAACGCCCCGATTTGATCGGGGCGTTTTTGCATCTGGCGGATTATTTGGTTTTCTTCGGAATCCGTACCAGCCGGGTATTGGAGTAGATGTCATGCCAGCTGCGTTTCTGTTTGTCGAACAGGGGCCAGAAGAAACCCAGCCCGACGCACAGCCAGGACGCGATCGACACCACAAACCGCAGCAGCGCCTGCCACAGGCTGATGGATGAGCCATCGGCATTCTGCACGCGGATGCACCAGACCTGCATGCCCAGAGTTTGGCCGGACCAGGTCCAGAACTTGGCGAAGAAACCGAACAGCACGAACAGCAGCACCGTCGACAGCAATGGATCTCCATCTAGTGCACCGGCTTCGGTCAACGTGCGCATTTTGTCTTCGCCGATGATCGCCATCTGGATCATCTTGTAGAGCCCGCTGGTGACGATCAGCAGGGCGGCACACAATAAGAAGTCGTAGAACATCGCTGCCAGGCGACGACCCAGGGTGGCGGCGGGAAAGTCGCCCTGGGGTTTGAGCAGGTGTTTCGACATGGCAGCCTCTGGACGGAAAAAAGAAGCCATTTTACGGATTTACGCGCACAAAAAAGCCCCTGATGTCAGCATCAGGGGCTTTTTCGTTACAGAAGATTAGGCTTCTGCTTGTACTTCGTCAGCCTGCATGCCTTTCTGGCCTTGCACAGCAACGAATGTCACTTTTTGGCCTTCTTTCAGGCTCTTGAAGCCGTTGCCCTGAATAGCGCGGAAATGCACGAACAGATCCGGACCGCTTTCTGGCGTGATAAAACCAAAACCTTTCTCGTCGTTAAACCACTTGACGGTACCGCTCTGACGTTGGGACATTTCTTATTTCCTATAACGCAAAAAATTAATGACAGCCTCCTTCTTGTGAAAGAGTACTGGGGCTGGTTGCAGGAGAGTAAGAAGACGTCGAACGGGATGTAGCTAACTTGTAGGCTACTGCCCAGGTCACGATTCCAGGCGACCCATGCAAACACAGTGAACAAACTCTACGCCAACTACGGGAGAAAAAACAAGCCCTGTGGAGGGCCCGTATTTGCTCGCGTTGGCGGGTTTCTGTCGCAACTAGTGCTTGCTTCTGCGATCGCCGTGTTCAATTGTTTTCGATCGTTATAAGCCAAGTTCGTAATCGAAGATATGTACTATTTCATGGCGGTTGCGTTACACATTAGTGCACTGTTAATGCAGCCGCGTTACTTATAGAAACAGTCAATCAGCCTCGGTAGTAGCGTTGTGGAACAAATGGCATTTTGCTTACAAGCAAAGGCACCTTTTTCCCACGAACAATCGCCCACACAGGCGTATCCATTGCGATGTAAGCGCTGTCAACGTAACCCATGGCCAGAGGACCACCCAGGGTTGGGCCGAAGCCGCCGCTGCAGACGCTGCCGATGATGTCGCCTGCTTCATTGACGATTTCTGCACCTTCGCGCACCGGCGTGCGTTCCTGCGGCAACAGGCCAACGCGCTTGCGGCTGACACCGGCTTGTTGCTGTCCGAACACGGTTTCAGCACCAGGGAAACCGCCAGCCCGCGCGCCATCAGCGCGACGAGGCTTGGAAATGGCCCACAGCAGGCTAGCTTCGATCGGCGTGGTTTCGGTGTTCATGTCGTGGCCGTAGAGGCACAGGCCGGCTTCCAGGCGCAGGGAGTCGCGAGCGCCAAGGCCGATGGCCGCCACTTCCGGTTCGGCCAGCAGAGCGCGAGCCAGGGCTTCGGCGTTGGCGGCCGGCACGGAGATTTCGAACCCGTCTTCACCGGTGTAGCCCGAACGGCTGACAAAGCAGTCCACGCCCAGCAGCTTCACGCGGGCGAACTGCATGAAGGTCATCTTCGCCACTCCAGGCGCCAGGCGCGCGAGTACGGTGACGGCGGCCGGACCTTGCAGCGCCAGCAACGCACGTTCTTCGAACAACGGCTCGATGGTGCACTGGTCGCCAATGTGCTGGCGCAGATGCGCGAGGTCCTGATCCTTGCAGGCAGCGTTGACCACTAGGAACAGTTCGTCGTTACCCAAGTTGGCGACCATCAGGTCGTCAAGGATGCCGCCGGTTTCGTTGGTGAACATCGCATAGCGCTGCATGCCCACCGGTAGGTCGATGATGTCCACCGGCACCAGGGTTTCCAGGGCCTTGGCGGCATTGGCGCCGGTCAGGCGGATCTGGCCCATGTGCGAGACATCGAACAGCCCGGCCTGATCACGGGTGTGCTGGTGTTCTTTCATCACGCCCAGCGGGTATTGCACCGGCATGTCATAGCCGGCGAACGGCACCATGCGGGCGCCGAGTTCGATGTGCAGTGCGTGCAATGGGGTTTTCAACAGTTGTTCGCTGGACATATTCGGCTCCTGAAAAAGTGTGCAGATGCCAATGCGCGCGCATCAGCACTCGATAATGTTGACCGCCAAACCGCCACGGGCGGTTTCCTTGTATTTGCTTTTCATGTCGGCGCCGGTCTGGCGCATGGTGCGGATGACCTTGTCGAGGGAGACGAAGTGCTGACCGTCGCCGCGCAGGGCCATGCGCACCGCATTGATGGCTTTCACCGAGCCCATGGCGTTACGCTCGATGCAAGGCACTTGCACCAGCCCGCCGATCGGGTCGCAGGTCAGGCCGAGGTTGTGTTCCATGCCGATTTCAGCGGCGTTTTCCACCTGCTGCACGGTGCCACCGAGGACTTCGCACAGGGCGCCGGCGGCCATGGAGCACGCCACGCCAACTTCACCCTGACAGCCGACTTCAGCACCGGAGATCGAGGCGTTTTCTTTATAGAGAATGCCAATCGCGGCCGCGGTCAGCAGAAAGCGTACGACACCGTCTTCGTTGGCGCCGGGGATGAAGCGCATGTAGTAATGCAAAACAGCGGGGACGATCCCTGCCGCACCGTTTGTAGGCGCAGTCACCACGCGCCCGCCGTTGGCGTTTTCTTCGTTGACCGCCAGTGCATAGAGATTGACCCAGTCCAACACCGACAGCGGATCGCGCAGGGACGATTCCGGGTTCTTGCACAGTTGCGCATGCAGCGCGGCTGCCCGCCGTTTGACCTTCAAACCACCGGGCAAAATGCCTTCGTTACGACAACCGGCGTCGACGCAGTCCTGCATCACCTGCCAGATTTTCAGCAGGCCGGCGCGAGTTTCCGCTTCCGGGCGCCAGGCACTTTCGTTGGTCAGCATCACCTGGCTGATGGACAAGCCGTAGGTGGCGCAGTGACCGAGCAAGTCCTTGGCGCTTTTGAACGGGAAGGTCAGTGGTGTGGCGTCTTCGACGATGCGGTCGGCGCCAGCGGCGTCTTCATCGACGACAAAACCGCCGCCGACCGAGTAGTACTCGCGGCTGCGGATTTGTATGCCGGCAGCGTCGAAGGCGCGAAAAATCATGCCGTTGGGGTGATAGGCCAACGGTTTGCGGATCATCGCCAAATGCAGCTTTTCATTGAATTCGATGACGTGTTCACCGAGCAGGTTCAGACGACCGCTGCTGCGAATCTCTTGCAGGCGGGCGGCGACGGTTTCGGTGTTCACGGTGTCCGGGTGTTCGCCTTCCAGGCCGAGCAACACAGCCTTGTCGCTGCCGTGTCCTTTACCGGTGGCGCCGAGTGATCCGTAGAGCTCGACTTTGACGCAGGCGGTTGCAGCCAGCAGCCCTTCACGGCGCAAACCTTCTACGAAACGCGCAGCAGCACGCATCGGGCCGACGGTGTGCGAGCTGGAGGGGCCGATGCCAATCTTGAACAGGTCGAACACGCTTAACGACATGGTTGTTCTCCGGTTTCTTGTTATAGGCGCAACGCGAACCCGTAGGAGCAAAGCTTGCTCGCGATGAACGATGACGCGGTTCATCAGATAGACCGTGTAACGGCTATCGCGAGCAAGCTTTGCTCCTACAGGGGTATGCGGTGTCCTTGTGGGGGCGAGCGAACCCGCCCCCCTATAGATTAAGCGTAGCTTTCGATCGACGGGCAGGCGCAGACCAGGTTGCGATCGCCAAACACGTTGTCGACCCGACCGACCGGTGGCCAGTACTTGCCTTCGATCAGCGACGCAACCGGATACACCGCTTGCTCACGGCTGTACGGATGCGTCCACTCGCCGACCAGTTCCGCCGCGGTGTGCGGGGCGTTTTTCAACGGGTTGTCGTCCTTGTCCAGCGTGCCGTTTTCCACCGCGCGGATTTCTTCGCGGATGCGGATCATGGCGTCGCAGAAGCGGTCCAGTTCTTCCTTGGATTCACTTTCGGTCGGCTCGATCATCAGCGTGCCGGCGACCGGGAACGACATGGTCGGGGCGTGGAAACCGAAGTCGATCAGGCGCTTGGCGACGTCATCGACGCTGATGCCGCTGCTGTCTTTCAGCGGACGCAGGTCGAGGATGCATTCGTGCGCCACCAGGCCGTTGCTGCCGGTGTACAGCACGGGATAGTGCTCTTCGAGGCGGCGAGAAATGTAGTTGGCATTGAGGATCGCCAGTTGCGAAGCGCGTTTCAGACCCGCGCCACCCATCATCCGAATGTACATCCAGGTGATTGGCAAAATGCTCGCGCTGCCGAACGGTGCCGCACAGACCGCGCCTTGCTTGCGCTCCATCTGCGCGTGGCCCGGCAGGAACGGCGTCAGGTGCGATTTCACGCCAATCGGGCCGACGCCCGGGCCGCCACCGCCGTGCGGAATGCAGAAGGTTTTGTGCAGGTTCAAATGCGACACGTCGCCGCCGAACTTGCCCGGTGCGCAGAGGCCGACCATGGCGTTCATGTTGGCGCCGTCGATGTACACCTGGCCGCCGTTGTCATGAATGATGCCGCAGATGTCGCGGATGCCTTCTTCGAACACGCCGTGCGTCGACGGATAGGTGATCATCAATGCCGCGAGATGCTCGCGGTGCTCGATGGCCTTGGCGCGCAGGTCTTCGATGTCGACGTTGCCGCGCGCATCGCAGGCGGTCACGACTACGCGCATGCCGGCCATGTTGGCGGTGGCCGGGTTGGTGCCGTGGGCCGACGAGGGGATCAGGCAGATGTCGCGACGGTCTTCGCCACGGCTCTGGTGATACGCACGAATCGCCAACAGACCGGCGTATTCACCTTGCGAACCGGCGTTCGGTTGCAGCGAGATCGCGTCGTAACCGGTGGCGGCGCAGAGCATCGCTTCCAGTTCATCGGTCAGTTGCTGATAACCGGCACTTTGCTCGGCCGGGGCGAACGGGTGCAGGGCACCGAATTCAGCCCAGGTCACCGGGATCATTTCGCTGGCGGCGTTGAGTTTCATGGTGCACGAACCCAACGGGATCATGGTGCGATCCAGCGCCAGGTCCTTGTCGGCGAGCTTGCGCAGGTAGCGCATCAGCTCTGTTTCCGAGTGATAGCGGTTGAACACCGGGTGGCTGAGGATCGGCGATTGGCGTACCAGGGCGGCCGGGAGGGTGCTGATCACGGAAGCGGCGAGGGCAGCGAAGTCTGGCAGGGTCGTGCCGTCGGCGAGTAACGCCCACAGGCTTTCAACGTCGGCTTGCGACGTGGTTTCGTCGAGGGACAGGCCCAGACGTTCGCCATCAACGACGCGCAGGTTGATCTGCTGAGCGCGAGCCTTGTCGTGCAATGCGGCAGTGTTGGTGCCGGTCTTGATCGTCAGCGTGTCGAAGAAGCTTTCTTGCTCGACGCTCAGACCCAAAGCGCTCAAGCCTTGGGCCAGAATCGCGGTCAGGTGATGAATGCGATTGGCAATCTGCGTTAGGCCTTTCGGGCCATGATAGACGGCGTACATGCTGGCGATGTTGGCCAGCAGTACTTGCGCGGTGCAGATGTTGCTGGTGGCCTTCTCGCGACGGATGTGTTGCTCGCGGGTCTGCATCGCCAGGCGCAGGGCCGGCTTGCCGAAACGGTCGACGGACACGCCGACCAGACGGCCCGGCATGTCGCGCTTGAACGCATCCTTGGTGGAGAAATACGCCGCGTGCGGGCCACCGAAGCCCAGCGGCACGCCGAAGCGTTGCGCACTGCCGATAGCGACGTCAGCACCGAACTCGCCCGGCGGGGTCAGCACGGTCAGGGCCAGCAGGTCGGCGGCGACCGCAACCAGTGCGTTGGTGGCGTGGAAGCGTTCGGTCAGTTCGCGGTAGTCGAAGACGTCACCGTTGCTCGCCGGGTATTGCAGCAAGGCGCCGAAAAATGGCGTCACGTCAGTCAGTTCACGCTCGTCGCCGACCACCACGTCGATGCCCAACGGTTCGGCACGGGTGCGCAGCACGTCGAGGGTTTGCGGATGGCAATGTACCGAAGCGAAAAACGCGTGGCTGCCCTTGTTCTTGCTCAGGCGTTTGCAGAAGGTCATCGCTTCGGCGGCGGCGGTGGCTTCGTCCAGCAGGGAAGCGTTGGCGATCGGCAGGCCGCTGAGGTCGCTGATCAGGGTCTGGAAGTTCAGCAGGGCCTCGAGACGGCCCTGGGAAATTTCCGGTTGGTACGGGGTGTACGCGGTGTACCAGGCCGGGTTTTCCAGCAGGTTACGCAGGATCGGCGACGGCGTGTGAGTGCCGTAGTAACCCTGGCCAATGTAAGTCTTGAACAGCTGGTTTTTGCCGGCGATGGATTTGATCAACGCCAGGGCATCCGCTTCACTCAGGCCGTCTTCGAGGCCGAGCACGCTGGTGCCTTTGATGCTGTCGGGAATGACGCTGGCGCTCAGGGCTTCCAGCGAGTCAAAGCCGAGGCTGTTGAGCATGGCTTGCTCGTCGCCGGCACGCGGGCCGATGTGGCGCGCGATGAATTCGTTGGCTGTCGTTAGGTTTACTTGAGTCATGTCAGCGCTCCTCAGGCTTCGGCGTTGGCTTTGATCAGACGGTCGTAAGCGTCTTGATCCAGCAGTTTGGCGACAGCCGAAGCATCGCTTGGCTGAAAGCGGAAGAACCAGCCTTCGCCCAGCGGATCTTCGTTGACCAGTTCAGGGCTGCTGTCCAGCGCCGGGTTCACTTCCAGCACTTCACCGTCCAGCGGCATGTACACGCCGCTGGCGGCTTTGACCGATTCCACGGTGGCGGCTTCAGCGCCTTTGTCGTAGGACTGCAGCTCAGGCAGTTGTACGAAGACCACGTCGCCCAGGGCGTTCTGTGCGAAAGCGGTGATGCCGACTGTGACGGTGCCGTCAGCTTCGGTACGCAGCCATTCGTGATCTTCAGTAAAACGCAACTCGCTCATGGAAACTCCTAAGGGGGCCAGACTCATCTGGTGGACGCGATTAAATGCTGGGCAAAGCCCTGCTTTATGAGTGGAGACTAAGCAAAATCGCGGCCAATGTTATTTAATCGTTAAAAATCAACGTCTTAAGTGTTTGTGTGGCGTGCGCGACGTGGAGGGCTGTAGCGAAATCGCTACAGTCAGGAGCAAAGAAAAAAGCCTAAGTGGATCAAAGCCTTGCACAGCGGTGATCGGAAGGGTGTGTAGCGATATCGTTCCACTGTAGCGCTTTCAGTACAGGTGAAGGTCGCTTTTGATGCACGGTCTTACGGCTTGTTGGGAATTCCGTACTTGCGCAATCGATGGGCAATCGCCGTGTGAGAGGTTTGTAGGCGGTTGGCCAGTTGGCGGGTCGAGGGGTAGCTGACGTAGAGTTTTTCCAGCAGGGTTTTCTCGAACTCCTCCATCGCCTGTTCGAGGCTGTCGACGTCGCTGTCGCTCTGGCGCGCCACCGAGGTGCCAGCGATATCGAGGTCGCCGATATCGACCAGGCTGCTTTCGCAAATGGCGGCGGCACGGAAGATCACGTTCTGCAATTGCCGCACGTTACCCGGCCAGCGATTGCCCAGCAGTGCCGGATAGGTGCCCGGCGCCAGGCGACAGATCGGGCGCTGGATCTGCGCGCAAGCCTGCTGCATGAAGTAGCGGGCCAGCAGCAGGATGTCCTGGCCGCGTTCGCGCAGGGGCGGGACTTCGACGTTCAGGACGTTGAGACGATAGAAGAGGTCTTCGCGGAACGAACCTTCGCTGACCATTTTTTCCAGATTGCGGTGCGTGGCGCTGAGGATCCGCACATTGACCTTCACCTCACGATCCCCGCCCACTCGGCGGAAGCTGCCGTCGTTCAAGAAGCGCAGCAATTTTGCCTGCAAGTACGGCGACATCTCGCCGATCTCATCGAGAAACACCGTGCCCTGGTTGGCCAGTTCCATCAACCCCGGTTTACCACCCCTTTGCGCACCGGTGAAGGCGCCGGGGGCGTAGCCGAACAATTCGCTTTCGGCGAGGTTCTCCGGCAATGCCGCGCAGTTCAGCGCCAAAAAGGGCGAACTGTGTCGAGCGCTTATCGCGTGACAGGCGCGGGCGACGAGTTCTTTGCCCGTGCCGGTTTCGCCTTGAATCAATAAGGGTGCATCGAGTGCCGCCACGCGCTGGGCGCGGGCCTTGAGGGTACGAATCGCCGGGGATTCGCCGAGCAGTGCATCGAATCCTTCGGCATGGTCGTGGTGCAGCGCTGAGAGGCGTTCGCCAATGCGATTCGGTTGATACAGCGTTAGCAGGGCGCCGGCGTCGGTGATCGGTGTGGCGTCGAGCAACAGGGTCTGACCGTTGACGGTGATCTCGCGCAACGGCAGACGGAAGCCATGTTCCAGTAGCGCGTCGAGCAGCGCGGAGTCGGCAAACAGATCGGCAACGCTTTCACCGGCCGGTTCGCGACCGTACAAAGCAATCAATGCCGGGTTCGCCAGCAGTACTTTGCCGGCGCTGTCCAGGGCCAGCACCGGGTCGGTCATGGCCGCCAGCAGCGCATCGAGCTGCAAGTGCCGGCGCTGACCGGGCAGGATGTCGACCACCGTCATTGCCTGCACGCCGCGCACGCTGAGCAGGGCGTCGCGCAGCTCTTCAAGGACATCCGGACTGAGGGTTGGCGCGTCGATGTAGACGTTGGGCGGGACCATTTCCACCGCATCCAGATTGAGATTGCGCCCACCGAGCAAGGCCAGGACTTCCTGGGTAATGCCGACGCGGTCGATGAAGCTGACGTGGATACGCATTGGGTGGTTTTCGATCTGACGTGCGGAGGGTGGCAAGTATGCCTTGGAGCAGGGTGGTTGGTGAAATCGAGTGATGGAAGCACCACCTGTAGGCGCCAGCAAGCCGGCTCCTACAGGTGGGAGTGAGTTATTCCAGGTGTTCGGGTTTGACCGGATCGCCGGATTTCATGTCCAGTTGCACCCGTACGTCTTCGAACATCGCATCGTAGTATTTGTGCACGGAACCGATGTTGCTGTGCACCTTGGGAAGGCCGTACTTCTCGGCGATTTTCGTCACGTTGCTGGCGAAGTTGTAGGCCTGATCCTTGGGCAGGAAGAAAGACTCCTTCAAATCACTACCCTCGATGCTGCCGTGCATCGTGAACAGCATCCCTTTGCCTTCTTTGGGATCCTGAGTCACTTCATAGTCGATACACAGGTCGTAGCTGACATCTTCGTTGTTCAGCGCGTGGCGCTCGATGTGCAAGTGACCGGGCTCGAACGTTGCCATTGACGTCTCTCCTTACAAATAAGTTATGCCAGGTGTCGCCGTGCTGATCCGCGTGCCGGCCTTGCCCTGGACGATCGCTTCGATGTCCGAGAGTGAACCGATCACCGCGACTTTTCCAGTGTGGCGCGCGAACTCGCAGGCGGCTTGAACCTTCGGCCCCATGGAGCCGGCGGCGAAGCCGAGTTTTTCCATATCGTCCGGGTGAGCCTGGGCGATGGCTTTCTGGGTCGGTTTGCCGAAGTCGATGAAGGCCGCGCTGACGTCGGTGGCGATCACCAGCAGATCGCTCTCAAGCTGTTCGGCCAGCAGCGCCGAGCACAGGTCTTTGTCGATCACCGCTTCCACGCCTTGCAGCTTGCCGTGGGCGCCATACACCGTCGGGATGCCGCCACCGCCGGCGCAAATCACGATGCTGCCTTTTTCCAGCAGCCACTTGATCGGGCGGATTTCGAAGATGCGTTTCGGTCTCGGGCTGGCCACTACGCGGCGGAATTTGTCACCGTCCGGGGCAATCGCCCAGCCTTTTTCGGCGGCGAGTTTTTCCGCTTCGGCCTTGGCGTAGACCGGGCCGATGGGTTTGGTCGGATTCTGGAACGCCGGGTCATTGGCGTCGACTTCGACTTGGGTCAGGAGTGTGGCGAAGGGCACCTCGAAGTCCAGCAGATTGCCCAGTTCCTGTTCGATGATGTAGCCGATCATGCCTTCAGTTTCGGCACCGAGCACGTCCAGCGGGTAAGGCGAAACCGAAGTGTAGGCCGCCGCTTGCAGCGACAGCAGGCCAACCTGGGGGCCATTACCGTGGGCGATCACCAGTTCATTGCCGGCATAAATTTTGGCGATTTGTTCGGTGGCGATCCGGATGTTGGCCCGTTGGTTGTCCGCGGTCATCGGTTCACCACGGCGGAGCAGGGCGTTACCGCCCAGAGCAACGACGATACGCATAATGCAGTCCTTCTAAACAGAGAAATTGCGGATGACCCGGCTCCTATAGGAGGACGCCGGGTGAGCCTTTAGATATCCGCCAACGCCGACACCAGGATCGCTTTGATGGTGTGCATGCGGTTTTCCGCTTGCTCGAAGGCGATGTTGGCCGGCGATTCGAAGACTTCTTCAGTCACTTCGACACCATTGGCCAGGTGCGGATACCGCGCGGCAATGTCCTTGCCAACCTTGGTTTCGCTGTTGTGGAACGCCGGCAGGCAGTGCATGAACTTCACCCGCGGGTTGCCCGAGGCTTTCATCATTTTCGCGTTGACCTGGTACGGCAGCAGTTGCTCGATGCGCTCGTCCCACGCTTCCACCGGTTCACCCATCGACACCCAGATATCGGTGTGGATGAAGTCCACGCCCTTGACCGCTTCCTTCGGGTCTTCAGTGATGGTGATGCGTGCGCCGCTGTCTTCGGCGAAGGCTTTGCACTGATCGATAAAATCCTGATGCGGCCACAACGCTTTCGGTGCGGCGATGCGCACGTCCATGCCCAGTTTGGCGCCAATCATCAGCAGCGAATTGCCCATGTTGTAGCGGGCGTCACCGAGGTAGGCGTAGCTGATGTCATGCAGCGGTTTGTCGCTGTGTTCGCGCATGGTCAGCACGTCGGCGATCATTTGCGTAGGGTGGAATTCAGCGGTCAGGCCGTTGAACACCGGCACGCCGGCGAACTTGGCCAGCTCTTCGACGATCTCCTGTTCGAAGCCACGGTACTCGATGGCGTCGAACATCCGCCCGAGCACGCGGGCGGTGTCTTTCATGCTTTCCTTGTGGCCGATCTGCGACGACACCGGGTCGATATAGGTGACATGGGCGCCCTGGTCATGAGCCGCCACTTCGAACGCGCAACGGGTGCGGGTCGAGGTCTTTTCGAAAATCAGCGCGATATTTTTGCCTTGCAGGTGCGGACGCTCGGTGCCGGTGTATTTGGCGCGCTTGAGGTCGCGGGACAGGTCCAGCAGGTAATTCAGCTCGCGAGTGGTGTGGTGCATCAGCGAGAGCAGGCTGCGGTTACGCATGTTGAAAGCCATGATGTGGATCTCCTTAAGTTTCGGTTATCCGCCTGCTTCACGCGTTGTAAGCGTGAAGCCGGGCACTAGAATTAATAGTCGATAGGGTCGCGAATGATCGGGCAGGTCATGCAGTGGCCGCCGCCACGCCCGCGTCCCAGTTCACCGGCGCTGATGGTGATGACTTCCACGCCGGCCTTTCGCAGCAGGGTGTTGGTGTAGGTGTTGCGGTCATAACCGATCACCACGCCGGGCTCCAAGGCGACCACGTTGTTGCCGTCGTCCCACTGCTCGCGTTCGGCGGCAAAGCTGTTGCCGCCGGTTTCCACCACGCGCAAGGCTTTGAGGTTGAGTGCCTGGGCCACGGTGTCGAGGAGGTTGGTTTCCTCGCGGCGGATGTCGATGCCGCCCGGTTTGCCTTCGTCAGGGCGCAGGGTGAAGGCGACGATCTGGTTCACCACTTCTGGGAATATGGTGACCAGGTCGCGGTCGCAGAAGCTGAACACGGTGTCCAGGTGCATCGCCGCGCGGGACTTCGGCAGGCCGGCGACGATAATTTTTTCCACGGCTTTGTTCTTGAACAGGTTCAGCGCCAGTTGGCCGATGGCCTGACGGGACGAGCGTTCGCCCATACCGATCAACACCACGCCATTACCGATTGGCATCACGTCGCCGCCTTCGAGGGTGGCGCTGCCGTGTTCCTGATCCGGGTCGCCGTACCAGATTTCAAAGTCGGCGTTGGTGAACTGCGGATGGAATTTGTAAATGGCGCTGGCCAGCAAGGTTTCCTGGCGGCGCGCCGGCCAGTACATCGGGTTCAGCGTCACGCCACCGTAGATCCAAGAGGTGGTGTCGCGGGTGAACTGGGTGTTGGGCAGCGGCGGCAGAATGAAGCTGGAGTGGCCGAGGAAGTCGCGGAACATCTGGATGGTCTTGCCGCCGAAGCTGTCCGGCAGGTCATCGGCAGAGACGCCGCCAATCAGGAACTCGGCAATCTTGCGCGGCTCCAGGCTGCGCAGCCACGAACCGACTTCATTGATCAGGCCAAGGCCGACCGAATTGGCGGTGACCTTGCGTTCCAGAATCCAGTCCAGCGCTTCGGGGATCGCGACGATGTCGGTCAGCAGGTTGTGCATTTCCAGCACGTCGATGTTGCGTTCACGCATTTTGTTGACGAAGTCGAAATGGTCACGCTTGGCCTGGGCAACCCACAGCACATCATCGAAAAGCAGTTCGTCGCAGTTGTTCGGGGTCAGCCGCTGGTGGGCCAGGCCGGGGGAGCAAACCATGACTTTGCGCAGTTTGCCGGCTTCGGAATGTACGCCGTACTTAACTTTTTCCGTGGTCATTACAGTGATCCTCCAGATGACAAAACAATCAGGTGTTACAGGGTCAGAAAGCCGTCATACAGCCCGTAGGCCGCCACCAGGGCGCCTGCGACGACTGCGGCGAAAATCAGCTTCTCGACGTTGGTGAAAACCGGTTTGTTGACTTCAAGCTTGGCCTTGGCGAACAGGATCGCGCCGGGGGCATAGAGCAGGGCGGAGAGCAGCAGGTATTTGACGCCACCGGCATAGATCAGCCAGACCGCGTAAATCAACGCAACGGCGCCGATGAACAGGTCCTTGCTGCGTTCGGCGGCAGCGTTTTCATAGCTCTCGCCGCGCACCGCCAGCAGCAGCGCGTAGGCCGCCGACCACAGATATGGCACCAGAATCATCGAGGTGGCGAGGTAGATCAGCGACAGGTAAGTGCTGGCGGAAAACAGTGTGATGATGAGGAACAGCTGGACCATTGCGTTGGTCAGCCACAGCGCATTGACCGGCACATGGTTGGCGTTTTCTTTGCGCAGGAAGGCCGGCATGGTGTGGTCCTTGGCGGCGGCGAACATGATCTCTGCGCACAGCAACACCCACGACAGCAACGCGCCGAGCAGCGAGATGATCAGGCCAACGCTGATCAGCACCGCGCCCCAATGACCGACCACGTGCTCCAGCACCGCGGCCATCGAAGGGTTTTGCAGTTTGGCCAGTTCCGGTTGAGTCATGATGCCCAGCGACAGCACATTCACCAGCACCAGAAACAGCAGCACGGTGATGAAGCCAATCACCGTGGCTTTACCGACGTCGCTGCGTTTTTCCGCACGGGCCGAGAAAATGCTCGCGCCTTCGATGCCGATGAACACCCAGACGGTGATCAGCATCATGTTGCGCACCTGGTTCATCACGCTGCCCAGGTCCGGGTTTTTCACGCCCCAGATGTCAGCGGTGAAGATGTCCAGCTTGAAGGCGAAAATCGCGATCAGCACAAACAGGACCAGCGGCACGATCTTGGCGACGGTGGTTACCAGGTTGATGAACGCCGCTTCCTTGATCCCGCGCAGCACCAGGAAATGCACGGCCCAGAGCAGCACCGAAGCGCCAATAACGGCGGCGACAGTATTGCCCTCGCCAAAAATCGGGAAAAAGTAACCGAGGGTGCTGAAGAGCAAAACGAAGTAACCGACGTTGCCCAGCCAGGCACTGATCCAGTAACCCCAGGCGGACGAGAAACCCATGTAGTCGCCGAAACCGGCTTTGGCGTAGGCGTAGACCCCGCCGTCCAGATCAGGCTTGCGATTGGCCAGGGTCTGGAACACGAAGGCCAGCGTCAGCATGCCTACGGCAGTGATCGCCCAACCGATCAGCACCGCGCCGACGTCGGCACTGGCGGCCATGTTCTGCGGCAAAGAGAAGATCCCGCCACCAATCATTGAGCCGACCACCAGTGCAACAAGTGCACCGAGTTTCAGTTTTCCGGGGGATTCAGACATTGCATGACTCCAATGCAGGAGAAGAGAGACAACAGAATAATTCTGTTAGTTATTCACTCATCTGACATGGATCAATGCATAGGCACATTCCATTATTATTGAAAGACTTATGAACTTTTACCGAACATAACGGTACTGCTGGAAAGCCCTATCCAAAGGCCTCGGCGAGATCAAACGGAAATAATGCCTATCGCATGGAGTTTTGAAGCTAGTTTGTTTTTGAGTTTTCGCAAATTTTCTTGTTTGCGTGTAGTTGAGAATTGAATTATTAGGTTAGACACACAAAACTGCTATTGAGAACGCGCGTGATAGAAGCACTGGCTATAAATAAAATTACGTTAATGGCCCATTAATCAATAAACATTATTACCGTTTGACTATTTAGATAAAGGGTTGGACGATCACCGCTGTCGGCATGCTGACCCTGGCGTTTGTCTTTTATGGGCAGCTTTGGCGCTTGTGTCAGATGCCGGTAATGAGCACGACGCTAAACCTGCGCGGGCTTGTCCGCGAAGGCGTCCGAAAAGTCACCACCACTGTGCGCGATGGGAACCCAATTCCCCGGCAGGAAGTGCCCACTGCATGGGAGTTCCGGTGATTTTCAGTGGCACATGAAGTCGATGCGCCGGTCCCCAGGTTGTCTGCTCAACCAACATGCCCTGATCGTTTTCATCCTCTGCCCGTAGCGGTTCGTTTGAACCTGCGCCCTGTTCAATCAACAACTTCGCCGTCCGCGCCAGCGACAACCGGGCCGACCCGCCACGCCCCAGCAACGTGATCGCCGCAGCCGCCATCAAATACCCGGTCGCATGATCCAGCGCCTGCACCGGCAGTGGCGTCGGCTTATCCGCGTTCTTCCATCGCATGCCCGCTTCGGCAATCCCGCTGCTCATCTGCACCAGACTGTCAAAGCCGCGACGGTTCTGCCACGGGCCGCTCCAACCGTAGGCATTGAGGCTGACGTCGATCAGGCCGGGCGCCAGTTTCTGGCGTTCGGCGACGCCGTAACCCAGGCGTTCCAGCGCGTCAGCGCGGTAGCCATGGAGCAGAATGTCAGCGTCCTTGAGCAGGCTTTCGAACACCGCGCGATCAGCCTTGTCGTGCAGATCCAGGCGCGCGCAACGTTTGCCCAGGGTGACTTCCGGCACCACGCCGGGTTCGTTCCAGGTCGGTGGGTCGATACGCAAAACGTCGGCGCCAAGGCCTGCCAGAAAGCGGCTGGCAATCGGGCCGGCGAGCACTCGGGTTAAATCCAGGACCTTTATCCCTGCCAGCGGTTGCGCCACCGAGCCTTGCCATGGTTTCGCGTTCTGTCGGCTGTTGTCAGCAAACTGAATCAACGGCTCGGCGTTCACGGCCTGGCCTTGGGGATGGGTTTGCCATTGCGCCCACGTGCGCATCTCGGCGGCGCAGCCACCGGTATCGACCACGGCCTGCTCCAGATCACGTTTGGCCCATTGAGCAACCTTGCTCGCCATTGCTGCACGGTCGGCACAGGCGCCGAGCACTTTTTCGGCAGCGGCGCGGTGATGGGGCGCGTTGGTGTGCAGGCGGATCCAGCCATCCTTTGTGGCGTAGTCACCGGCAACCGGGTCCCAGAGCGGCGGGACGCTCCAGCCTACCGGGCGGATCGAAGTGTCGAACCAGAAA
Organism: Pseudomonas sp. HLT2-19-2; assembly: GCF_054898005.1. Classification (NCBI taxonomy): domain Bacteria; kingdom Pseudomonadati; phylum Pseudomonadota; class Gammaproteobacteria; order Pseudomonadales; family Pseudomonadaceae; genus Pseudomonas; species Pseudomonas sp. HLT2-19-2. The sequence continues at coordinate 1,710,133 of NZ_CM142712.1, forward strand.
GAGGCCAGGCGGCGATCGACCTCAAGGGTGGGTAAGCGACCGGTTTGTTGCTGGAGCCATTCGCTGACAGCCTGGCCGGCAGCGGCAATGCTGGCGCACGCCAGGTCGGTGACGGCTAACGCCGAGGGCAGGGCGCCGCTTGAGGTGAGCTTGACCTGGGTATGAGGCAAGCCGAGTGCGGCTTGAATGGACGTGAGTAAATCAGTCATCGAAGGCCCTCCGGGAGAGGGCCTGATGATAGATCAAATTACACTCTGAACTGATCCATCAATTTCATCTGATGGGTGGTCAACGCGTTGAGCTGGCTGCTGATCTGCGCTGAGTCGGTGGCCTGCCCGGTCAAGGTTTCGGTGACGGTGCGGATCGCCGAGACGTTGCGGTTGACCTCTTCGGCCACGGCGCTTTGCTGTTCGGCGGCGCTGGCGATTTGCAGGTTCATGTCGCTGATGACCGTCACTGCGTCGCTGATTTTGCTCAAGGCCTTAACCGCTTGCTGAATCTGCCCGGCGTTGCTGTGGGCCTGGGTCTGGCTCGAATGCATGGTGGCAACCACGCCGCGGGTGCCGGTCTGGATGCGTTCGATCACGACGCGAATTTCTTCCACCGAATCCTGTGTGCGTTTGGCCAGGTTGCGCACCTCATCGGCGACCACCGCAAACCCGCGACCGCTCTCGCCGGCACGGGCTGCTTCAATCGCCGCGTTGAGCGCCAGCAGGTTGGTTTGTTCGGCGATGCTGCGGATCACTTCCAGCACCGAGCCGATCTGCTCGCTGTTGACTGCCAGCGCTTCGACTTCGGTCACTGCTTTGCTGACTTCGTCGGCCAGAAGGTTGATGTCGCGGGTGCTGCGTTCGATGATCGACATGCCATCGCGGGCTGATTGATCAGCACCTTTGGCCGCGTTAGCCGCGTTCGAGGCACTGTTGGCGACATCGTGGGCGGTGGCGCTCATTTCGTTGGACGCGGTGGCGACCTGGTCGATTTCGCGGAACTGCACCTGCATGCCTTCGCTGGTCTGGCGGGCGATTTCCGAGGACTGGTCGGCCGTGCCGCGCGCATCGGTGATGCTTTGTTTGATCTGCGCGATGGTCGGTTGCAGCTTGTCGAGGAAACGGTTGAACCAGCTGACCAGTTCGCCCAGTTCGTCTTTCTTGCTGTAGTGCAGACGTTGAGTCAGGTCGCCGTCGCCGCTGGCAATCGCCTTGAGCATCTCGGCCACGCTATTAATCGGCCGAGTCACGCCGGACGCCGTGAGCCAGATCAGCAACAGTCCGACCAGGCCGGCAATCACCGCCACCAACACCGCTTTGAGGGTGCCGCTTTGCTGGGCGTCATCGAGTACGGCTTGCAACTTTACCGAGTCGGCCAGCAGCACTTTTTTCGGCAGGTCGATCACCACGCCCCAGGCTTTGGACTCGGCAATCGGACTGACCGGGTACACCGCGCGAATCAGGTCGCCCTGTTCGAGGATCTTCGGCGTGCCAGTGCTGAGCATTTGCAGGACGTCCTTGCCGTCTGCGCCCAGGGTGTCACCGATGCTTTTACCGACCTTGCTCGAGTCCTCGCTGTAACCAGCGAGCACGCCGCTGCCGGAGACGATCAGCATGTGCCCGGCGCTGTTGAACAGATCACGCTGGGAGTCGACAGCCGCCGCTTGCAGCGCATCGAGGGCAATGTCCACACCGACCACGCCGATGGATTTGCCATCCACCAACAGCGGTACGGAAATGGTGGTCATCAGCATTTCCTTGCCGCCGACGGTATCGGCATAGGGGTCGAGCAGGCAGGTACGCTTGCTGTCGCGTGGGCAGGTGTACCAGCTGTTGTAGGGAGTACCGCTGAGGCTCAAGGTGGTTTTGGTCATGTCGTCTTCGACCATGATCGTGTTGATCCCGGCACCGCCGGCACGGCTCCAGTAGCTGGCGAAACGACCGACTTCGTTGGACTGGCGAGCCGCATCGTTGGCGAACTCGCTGTCTTTGCCGTCCAGCCCGTTGGGCTCGAACGCCAGCCAGATCCCCAGCACTTTGCTGTTGCGCTCGAAGGCGGTTTTCAGACTCTGGTTCAACTCTTCGCGCAGGGCGCCGGCTTCAAGGGAGCGCTTGCTCGCCAAGGTGCGCATGTCCTTGATCTGATCGGCCAGGGCGGTCACCACCAGCAGGCTCTCGCCGAAGGTCTTCTGCACCCGCACCGCTTGCTCGGCGGCCTTGGCATGGAGCAGGTTCTGCACACTGGCGGTGAGCATCTTGCTGCTGGAGGCGCTGACCAGTTCATCGTTCTGATCGGTCTGGTAGATGTTCATGCCGACGATCAAGACGACCACGCCAAGCAGGCACAGACCGGACAGCAGGACGATTTTCAGGCGGATGGAGACAGAGTCGAACATAGGACGAACTCGCGAATGGATGAGGTGTTGGCATGAGTCGGGATCGACCCGGTTTGCCAAGTCCATTCAGCGCCATTTCATGAACATCGGCGGGGGCGCAGGTTGCATGAGCGCAAAGCCGACGAACGGTAATAGTTGAACGTTTGCGCAGGAAAATGCCCTGAAAAGGACAGAAATTCAGGAGATTGTCGGCAGCGATTCCGGCCGTGACCAGATCCACACATTACCCAGGCTCATGCCGGCGATGGCCAGGTAAATCGGCCAGCCATGATCAAGCATCACCAGCATCAACCCGGCGCCCAGCAGCATGCTGACGGTGGCGCTGACCTTGGCTCGGCGGGCGATGATTTTGCCGTTGCGCCAGTTACACAGGATCGGTCCGAACAGCCGGTGGTTTTCCAGCCAGGCACTCAGGCGCGGCGAACTTTTGGTCGCGGCCCAAGCAGCCAGCAGGATGAACTCGGTGGTCGGCAGGCCGGGTACGATGATGGCGATCAGGCCGATGCCCAAGCTGACGTAGGCCAGCAGGCCGAAGAGCAAACGGGCGAGTTTTGAAGTGGTGCTCATAAAGTTTACGGTGACTTGTAGGAGCGAGGCTTGCCCGCGAATGGTACGACGCGGTACTTCAGACAGACCGCGTTATCGTTTTTCGCGGGCAAGCCTCGCTCATACAGGTGCGGTGTTGTCAGGCGAGTTCAGGGGTGGAGGCGTAAGCCTGTTCCAGCAGCACGGTAAAGCGGTTGAACGCATTGATTGCGCCTTTCTCCACTTCAGCTTCTTCCTGAGCGCTGAACGCCAGCCCGTCGAGGGTTTTGACGAAACTTTTCCAGCCTTCAGCGCGGCCACCGGCCGGTTCCGCGAGGTGACGAGCGCCGAAGGTTTCGCTCAACCCAAGGCCCACGGCACGCTTGATCAGGAACGCCGCGCCGAGTTTCGAGCCTTCAGACACGAAGAGCCAACCCAGGGCCTCGGCTTTGGCTGGATTCATCACGGCACCTGCGACGGGCGCCGGCACTTCAGTGTCCAGATCAGCCAGGTCAGCCTTGGCCGCTTCCGCACGGCAGCGAGCCGGCAGGTCCGCAACGATGGACGTCAGCTCGGCATCGTTGTACAGCGACACCAGTTCCGACTGAAACAAATACTGCGCCACTACGAAACGCGCGAAGTTGGCCTGGGTTTCAAACGGTGCGTGCGCTTTGACCAGCGCATCGAGTTGGGTGTGAGGTTCATGGGTGATCTGGTTCAAGCGTTGTGAACGCAGAGTCGGGCGTTGAGCAGTGTCCTGAGTTGTCATGAGAAGTCCTTGAGAAAAAGAGGCGCTTGGTAACGAGACGAATGACCGGGCGCCGGACAGTAAAAAAACCTCCCGGCGCTGCTTCTATGCCGCAGCGCCGTGAGGTGAATCAGTTCAGATGTCCCAGACCAGATTGACCGCGAAGTTGCGACCCGGTTGAGTCAGACGATCGAGGTTGGCCGGTTGAGTCACCGAGGCTTCGCCGACGCTGTCGTAACCGCGCACGTCGTCCCACTGCCAATACTTTTTGTTGGTCAGGTTGTAGAGGCCGGCGTTGACGGTTACATCGTCGGTCACCTTGTAGAAACCGGCCAGGTCGAGCACGCCATAGCCCGGGGTCTTGAACTGGGTGCTGGTGCCGTCCGGGGTTTTGAAGCTGGTGCTGTCGACGCGGGTCTTGCGTTTAACCAGTGTCCAGCTCAGCAAGGCCCCGTAGTTGTCCCGGTCATAACCCAGACCGAACACGCCGGTCAGGGGGTTGATACTGTTCAGTGGCTCGCCGCTGTCATCGTTGCGACCATAGAGATAAGACACCGAACCTTGGGTGTAGAGGCCGTTTGGCGCACCGAAAGTATCCAGGTTCAGGCGACCCTTGAGCTCCAGCCCCTTGATGGTGGCGTGCTTGATGTTGTTGCTCTGGAACGTGGTCTCGGTGTAGCCGGGAGTCATGGCGTTTTCGTCGATGAAGTCGCGGTATTTGTTGTAGAACACCGCCATATCGAAAGTGCCCGCCTCAAACTGGCCGCGCAAACCGGTTTCATAACTCTTGCTCTTTTCCGGCTCCAAGTCGGGATTAGGCGCGACCTGATAGCCGCCGGCCAGGTTTTCGAAGCGACCATACAGGGCCTTGGCGGTCGGAGTACGGAAGCCTTCGGCGTACTGGCCATACCAGGTGTAGTTGTCGTTGAAGCTGTAGGTGGTGCCGAATTTTGGCGACAGACGATGCCAGGTTTTGGTGTCGTCGCTCACCGCGCCGTTGCCGCTCTGATCGGCGGTGACCAGGAACTCATCCGTGATGTGTGTCTTGAGCTGGGTATAGTCGTAGCGTGCGCCGGGCAGGAAGGTCCAGTTGTTCCAGCTGATCTGATCCTGGGCGAACAGGCTGTAGCTGTTGATGGTCGGGTCCGGGAAGTCGCTGGCCGGTTTCAGGGTGTCGGCGGCGCTGGCGGCACCGATGACCCGGCAGGCGCCGGCCACTGTCAGGCAGGTGCCGCTACCGGTGCGCAGACCGGTGACTTTGTCCTGTTTGAGGGTGGTGCCATAGGTGACACGGTGATCGGTGTCGGCGATGGCAAACGACTTGTCAGCCTGAGCATCAAACACCCATTGGCGATCCTTGTAGGTGGTATCGCGGTTGCGCAGCACGGTGCGCGACGGCGCGTAGATTTCTTCGGTGCGCTGGTCGGTCTTGGCAATCTGGTAGTTCAGCGTCCACTTGATGTTGTCAGCCAGGACGCTGTCCAGGCCGAAGCTGTGTTCCAGACCGAAGCGTTCGCGGGTGACGATGTCGTTGCCGGTACGGGATTTATAGAAGCCGAAACCGCGTCCTGCGTTGAACGGGCCGCCCACCGCGCTCAGCTGGTGGGTGTCGCGGTCGTCCTTGTAGTGCTCGTAGGTCAGGCCGAAGCGCGCATCGTCGGCGTAGTCCCAACCCAGCTTGGCCAGCACGTTGGTGGTGCGCACGTCCTCGGGGTTGGCCTCGGTGCGGGTCAGGCCGGTGCCGCCGGTTTCGCCGTAGGACTCTGTTTCATGACCATTGCGCTGACTCAAGTGCAACAGGCCATCGAAGTCGCCGGTGCGACCGGCCACGGTACCGGAGGTCAGCCAACTGTCGTCGGCCGAGCTGTAGCCGGTCTTCAGGCGTGCGCCGACGTCTTTGCCCGGTTTGATGATGTCGTCCGGGTCCAGCGTGTAGTAGCTGACCGCACCGCCGATGGCGTTGCTGCCGTAGAGCACCGACGCCGGGCCGCGCAGGATCTCGACGCGCTTGACGATCTCGGGGTCGACGTAGTTGCGGTTGGTCTGGGCGTACGGGCCGTTGAAGAAGCTGTCGGGCACCTGCACACCGTCGATCTGGGTCAGTACGCGGTCGCCGTCGATGCCGCGGATGTTGTAGCCAGTGAGACCGGCGCGTTGACCGGCGCCGCCCACCGAAACACCGGGCTCGTAGCGCACCAGATCCTTGATGTTATTCACATTGTTGCGGTCCAGCTCCTCGCGGGTCTGGACGGTGACGGTGCTCGGTACGCTGTTCACGTCCTGTTCCTGACGGGTGGCGCTGATGGTCACCTGTTCCAGGTTGAGCGCGCCGCTGTTGCTGCGCTTCTCCAGCACGATGTTGTTGTTGCCCAGTTTGCGATAGCTCAGGTTGGTCCCCACCAACAGGCGATCAAGGGCTTTCTCCGGTGGTAGCGAACCCCGTACGCCCGGCGAGGCCACGCCTTCAGCCAGTTCTGCCGACAAGCCAACTTGCCAGCCTGTCACGGCGGTAAAGGCATTGAGTGCCGAGACCAGCGACTGCTGAGGGATGGCGAACGCGTAATCGCCCATGTTGCGGGTCGGTTGCTCTGCCGCGGTGGCGGCCATCAGCGGCGCGCTGCCTGCCATCAGGATGGCGGCGGTCAGCAGCGTCAGCACGCGAGAAGGTGAAGAGGGTTGGCGGGTAAGGCGAGAGGACATCGATAGCGCTCCGTGTCGCACGAATCTTTATAGGTGCTGATTGGCATCCAGAGATGCGAATCAATTGCATTGGCTATAACGAGACGTACGGGGTTTGGCTATCGAGTAAAAATAATTCTCATTTAGTTCAAAATGACCAGCGCCGGGAATTCCTGAAGTCGCGCCGAGGTGATGTGGGCCAGCGAACGGACTACGTCTAAGGGCTGGTCGAGTCGGTAGTTGCCGGTGACGGCGATGTCGGCCAACTGCTCGTTGTTGTTGATGATGATCCAGCCTGGATAGTAACGACGCAGCTCCGCCAGCACCTGGCTCAGCGGACAGTTTTCGAACACCAGTCGACCCTGGACCCACGCCAGATCGGTCTCGGCATCGAGTTTGGCGGGGCGATCGAAACCGTTGGGGCCGATGCGGATGCTTTCTCCGGCGGACAATCGAACTCGCGCGTCGTCGCGGGTCGCTCGCAAGTCGACATCGCCACGCTGCACCCGAACCTGAGCTACACCGTCCAGATAACGCACTGCAAATGCGGTGTCCCGAACGCTGGCCTTGACCGGCCCGGCGTCGATTTCCAGTGGCTGGCCGCGATTGGCCGTTACCTCGAAATACGCCTCGCCCTGATACAAACGGGCAACGCGCTGTTGATCGTTTATGGTGCTGGAGAAGGCCGAATTGGTATTGAGCAGGACCTTCGAGCCGTCCTCCAATTGCAGACGTTGACGTTCACCGACCACGGTCAGGTGATCAGCCTGCAGGCGCATGGGCAGATTGCTGAAAATGAACACACCGAGGATCAGCACCGCGGCAGTGGCCAGCGGTTTCCAGTGAGGCCGCAGGCGCGAAAGGACGGTCACTTTCGGCGGGCGGGCGGCCAGGCTTTGCGCACATTGCACGACCTGCGGGCCATCCCAGATCGCCTGAGCCTTGGCGAACGCCTCGGCATGCAACGGATTGGCAGCCAGCCAGTCGTGAAACTGTCGGGTCTGGTCCTCGCTCGGACTGTCCAGCACGACCAGCCAGTCCAAGGCCTGGTCCATCGCACGTGCGGGGTCCCGCGCCGGGGAGGGCGGAGGGGGGGCGGGGGGAGGCACTGGAAGCGTGTCCGTCACGGTGTTTCCTCGGCAGTGTCTTGGCACGGCTGTTTTTTTAATGAAGCTTGAAAGTGGGGCAAGGGTAGCAAAGCCCGATAGTCAGCGCAGTCGCGCCTCGCAAAAGGAGAATAAACCTACAGACTCAGCCGCCGTTTAACCGTTCGGCCACGCCGACGCACACCGCCATGATCAGTTTCAGCTCCTTTTGCACGGTGCTCAATGACACGCCGAGCTTCTCGGCGATCTCCAGATAGCTGTGCCCGTGCAGACGGCTGAGGATAAAAATCTGCTGCTGACGGGGGCTGAGTTCATTGAGGCTCACGCTCAAACGCTCAAGCAATTGTTCGGCATGGGCGGCGTCCTCGGCACTGCTGGTGGGGGCGGCGATGCTTTCCACCACGTCCAGAGGCACGTCGTCGAGCAGGGTGCGGGACTGAATGCGCCGCGCACGCAAATGGTCCAGCGCCAGGTTGCGGGCGGTCTGGAAAACGAAGGGTTCAAGGTGATCGATGGCCCGCTCACTGAGTGCCCGGGTCACTCGCAGGTAGGTCTCCTGCAGGAGGTCTTCGGCGGTGCTGTGATTGTTGACCATCCGCTCCAATGTGCGCAGCAGAGAGACTCGCTGGGCGATGAAGACGTGATTGAAGCGAGATTGACTCACGGGAGGACCTGATCCATTTCGAGCGGATGATAATGCTTATCATCCGCTCGAGTGGTCAAGTATTGATTTGTGAAGGTTTAGGCGCGACCCTGCAGATAGGTCGCGTAGTCGGGGATCCGATGTTCGTGCGCCTGCTCCATCATCGGGCTGCTGAGCAGGTAGTCGGCACTGCATTCGTTGCACGCAACCGGAATGTTCCAGACCGCCGCGACTCGCAATAACGCCTTGATGTCGGGGTCGTGCGGCTGTGGTTCGAACGGGTCCCAGAAGAACACCAGCATGTCGACCCGCTGCTCGGCGATTCGCGCACCGAGTTGTTGGTCGCCGCCCAACGGGCCGCTGATCATGCTCTCCACAGGCAAATCCAGGCGTTGTTGCAACAACAACCCGGTGGTGCCGGTGGCGACCAGTTCATGCTGTGTGAGCCTGCTTTTCTGCCGCTCGGCCCAGTCCAGCAAAAACACCTTGCAGTGGTCATGGGCGACCAAGGCAATACGCTTGCGCGCTGCCATGGTCTTTTGCGTAAAGCTGATACCGATCATCGGTTGCTGCTCCTGCTTTTTCACGGCGGGTTACTCAGCGTTGCACAGCGCCAGGCAGTTATCGAGCATGCGGTTGGAGAAGCCCCACTCGTTGTCATACCAGGCCAATACCTTGAGCAGCTTGCCGCTGGACTTGGTGTGGTTGGCGTCGAAGATCGACGACAGCGGGTTGTGGTTGAAGTCGCTGGAGACCAGCGGCAGGGTGTTGTAGCCAAGAATCTTCGAGTGTTGGCTGGCTTCTTTCAGCAGGGCGTTCACTTCATCGGCCGACGCTTCGCGCTTGAGCTGCACGGTCAGGTCCACCAGCGACACATTGATCACTGGAACACGCACTGCCATGCCGGTCAGTTTGCCCGCCAATTCCGGCAGCACCAGGCCGACCGCTTCAGCGGCGCCGGTCTTGCTCGGGATCATGTTCTGGGTGGCTGAACGTGCGCGGTACGGGTCGGTGTGGTAGACGTCGGTCAGGTTCTGATCGTTGGTGTAGGCGTGAATAGTGGTCATCAGACCGCTTTCGATACCCAGCTCGCGGTGCAACACCTGGGCCACCGGCGCCAGGCAGTTGGTGGTGCACGATGCGTTGGAAATAATCTGGTGCGATTGGCGCAGAATGTCGTGGTTAACGCCATACACCACGGTGGCGTCGGCGCCTTTGGCCGGGGCCGAGATGATCACTTTGCGTGCGCCGGCCGTAATATGCGCGGCGGCTTTGGCCCGGTCGGTGAACAAACCGGTGCATTCGAACACGACATCAATCTTTTCCGCGGCCCAGGGCAGTTCGGCCGGGTTACGAATGGCGCTGACAGAAATACGGTCGCCGTTGACGGTCAGGCTTTCCAGATCATGCTGAACATCGGCGTCGAATGTGCCGTGAACAGTGTCGTACTTGAGCAGATGAGCGTTGATCGAGCTGTCGCCCAAGTCATTGATGGCAACGATCTGCAGATCCTGACGATAACCTTGGGTATACAGTGCGCGTAGGACGTTACGGCCAATTCGGCCAAAACCATTGATTGCGATTCGAAGAGTCATTTAACAGGGCCGCCGTCGATTTGTTGTTGGAATTACAAGATTATTCGCATAAAAATAGAAAACAAGCCTTTTTAATGGCAATATTTTGTTCAATCTACAACGAGTGACCTGAATCAACTGGTCCGACCGAACAAGAAAACCGTCTGTCATCCCATCTACAACGGCTCTTGCTCAGCATAGACAATCAGGTCGCCACATCCGTTAGCCTGGAGTTCTACACATGCATTCCCGCGTCCTTGAGGTCACCGAACGGCTTATCGCCCGCAGCCGCGCCACGCGTGAGGCTTACCTTGCACTGATTCGTGGTGCTGCCAGCGACGGTCCTATGCGTGGCAAGCTGCAGTGCGCCAACTTCGCCCACGGCGTAGCCGGGTGCGGCACCGACGACAAGAACAGTCTGCGAATGATGAACTCCGCGAACATTGCGATTGTTTCGTCGTATAACGACATGCTCTCGGCACATCAGCCGTACGAAGTCTTTCCTGAACAGATCAAAAAAGCCCTGCGTGAAATCGGCTCCGTCGGCCAGTTCGCCGGTGGTACCCCGGCCATGTGCGATGGCGTGACCCAAGGCGAGCCGGGCATGGAACTGAGCCTGCCGAGCCGCGAAGTAATTGCGCTGTCCACCGCCGTGGCGCTGTCCCACAACATGTTCGACGGTGCGCTGATGCTCGGCATCTGCGACAAGATCGTGCCGGGGCTGATGATGGGCGCGCTGCGCTTCGGTCACTTGCCGACGATCTTCGTGCCGGGCGGGCCGATGGTCTCGGGCATTTCCAACAAGCAGAAAGCCGACGTTCGCCAGCGCTACGCCGAGGGCAAGGCCAGCCGCGAAGAGCTGCTGGAATCGGAGATGAAGTCCTACCACAGCCCGGGTACCTGCACTTTTTACGGCACCGCCAACACTAACCAGTTGCTGATGGAAGTCATGGGCCTGCACTTGCCGGGCGCCTCTTTCGTCAACCCGAACACGCCGTTGCGCGATGCCCTGACCCGCGAAGCGGCGCATCAAGTCACGCGTCTGACCAAGCAAAGTGGCGACTTCATGCCGATCGGCGAAATCGTCGACGAACGTTCGCTGGTCAACTCCATCGTGGCCCTGCACGCCACTGGCGGCTCGACCAACCACACGCTGCACATGCCGGCGATCGCCATGGCGGCGGGCATTCAATTGACCTGGCAGGACATGGCCGACCTCTCCGAGGTGGTGCCGACCCTGAGCCACGTCTACCCGAACGGCAAAGCCGACATCAACCACTTCCAGGCCGCGGGCGGCATGTCGTTCCTGATCCGCGAACTGCTGGAAGCCGGCTTGCTGCACGAAAACGTCAACACGGTTCTGGGCCATGGCCTGAGCCGCTACACCATGGAACCGTTCCTCGAAAATGGCGAACTGGTCTGGCGCGAAGGCCCGACCGACAGCCTCGACGAAACCATCTTGCGTCCGGTCGCTCGCGCCTTCTCGCCAGAGGGCGGTTTGCGGGTGATGGAAGGCAACCTCGGTCGCGGTGTGATGAAAGTTTCCGCCGTGGCGCTGGAAAACCAGGTCGTCGAAGCACCGGCCATGGTGTTCCAGGATCAGCAGGACTTGGCCGATGCGTTCAAAGCCGGTTTGCTGGAGAAGGATTTTGTCGCCGTGATGCGCTTCCAGGGCCCGCGCTCCAACGGCATGCCGGAGCTGCACAAGATGACGCCGTTCCTCGGCGTGCTGCAGGATCGCGGCTTCAAAGTGGCGCTGGTGACGGATGGGCGTATGTCCGGTGCGTCGGGGAAAATCCCGGCGGCGATTCATGTCAGCCCCGAAGCGTATGTGGGCGGCGCTTTGGCGCGCGTCCAAGAGGGCGATATCATCCGCGTCGATGGCGTCAAAGGCACCCTGGAGCTTAAGGTGGACGCCGAAGAATTCGCGGCACGCGAACCTGCCAAGGGCTTGTTGGGCAATAACATCGGCAGCGGTCGCGAGCTGTTTGGTTTCATGCGCATGGCCTTCAGCTCGGCGGAGCAAGGCGCCAGCGCCTTTACTTCTGCCCTGGAGACGCTTAATTGAAACTGGCTTTGGTCGGTGACATCGGTGGGACCAACGCACGTTTCGCGTTGTGGAAAAACCAGCAGCTGGAATCGATCCAGGTGCTGGCGACGGCGGACCACGCCAGCCCGGAAGAGGCCATTGCCCTCTACCTGAGTGGGCTTGGCCTGGCGTCGGATTCGATCGGTTCGGTGTGCCTGTCGGTCGCTGGCCCTGTGAGCGGCGATGAATTCAAGTTCACCAACAATCACTGGCGACTCAGCCGCAAGGGTTTCTGCAGGACCTTGCAGGTGGAGCAACTGCTGCTGGTCAATGATTTCTCGGCCATGGCGCTGGGCATGACCCGTTTGCAGCCGGACGAGTTTCGGGTGGTCTGCGAAGGTACGCCGGAGCCGTTGCGGCCGGCGGTGGTGATCGGTCCCGGCACGGGCCTGGGCGTCGGCACGTTGCTGGATCTGGGCGAAGGTCGTTTCGCCGCGTTGCCGGGGGAGGGTGGTCATGTCGATTTGCCGTTGAGCAGCCCACGTGAAACTCAGTTGTGGCAGCACATCTTCAATGAGATCGGCCATGTCAGCGCTGAAACGGCGTTGAGCGGCAGCGGTTTGCCTCGGGTGTACCGGGCGATTTGCGCGGTGGACGGTCATGAACCCGTGCTGAATTCCCCTGAGTCGATTACTGCTGCCGGTCTGGCTGGCGATCCAATTGCCCTGGAAGTGCTTGAGCAGTTCTGCTGCTGGCTGGGTCGTGTGGCCGGCAACAACGTGCTGACCACGGGCGCACGCGGTGGCGTGTACATCGTGGGTGGGGTGATTCCGCGGTTCGCCGATTTCTTCATCGAAAGCGGTTTTGCCCGGTGCTTTGCGGACAAGGGCTGCATGAGCGATTACTTCAAAGGCATCCCGGTGTGGCTGGTGACGGCGCCGTATTCCGGCCTTGTTGGCGCGGGTGTGGCTCTCGATCAGGCTTAAGACCGAGTCGCCTCATTCGCGGGCAAGCCTCGCCCCTACAAGGTCCGCGTAAATCCTGTAGGAGCGAGGCTTGCCCGCGAAGAGGCCGGTACAGACAACATAGATTTACGCACGATCAGGCATAATCCGCCCAATTCACACAACAAGGACGCCTTCCTGTGAGCTCAGTCAACAAGTCGATTTTGTTGGTCGATGACGATCAAGAGATACGCGAGTTGCTGGACACCTACCTGACCCGCGCCGGTTTTCAGGTTCGTACCACGCCCGACGGTGCAGGCTTTCGTCAGGCGATGAACGAGGCTCCGAGCGATCTGGTGATCCTCGATGTGATGCTCCCCGACGAAGATGGCTTCAGCCTCTGCCGCTGGATCCGTCAGCACCCGCGTCAGGCGCAGGTACCGATCATCATGCTCACTGCCAGTTCCGACGAGGCCGACCGCGTCATCGGTCTGGAATTGGGGGCGGACGATTACCTCGGCAAACCGTTCAGCCCACGGGAATTGCAGGCGCGCATCAAAGCCTTGTTGCGTCGCGCGCAGTTCGGTCAGGAGCGTTCGGGCGGTGAAGTATTGGCCTTCGATGACTGGCGCCTGGACATGGTCAGTCACCGACTGTTCCACATTGACGGCGAAGAAGTGATTCTCTCCGGCGCCGATTTCGCGCTGCTGAAACTGTTCCTTGATCACCCCCAGGAAATTCTCGACCGCGACACCATCGGCAACGCCACCCGTGGCCGTGATTTGATGCCGCTGGATCGCATCGTCGACATGGCGGTCAGCCGTCTGCGCCAGCGCCTGCGCGACACCGAAAAACCGCCGCGGCTGATCCGTACCGTGCGCGGCAGCGGCTACCAACTGGCCGCCAATGTGGTTGCCAGCAATGGCCACTGAGTTTCTCCGCAAAGTCGCCGCACGAATCCCCATGCCGCGCTCGTTGCTCGGCCGAATGTTACTGCTGACGCTGCTGGCGGTGCTGTTCGCCCAGACGCTGTCGAGCCTGATCTGGGTCTCGCAACTGCGCGCCACCCAGCTCGAAGGCCTGGTCACCAGCGCCCGTAGCCTGGCCCATTCGATGAAGGCCAGCGTCAGTTACTTTCGTTCTCTGCCGGTAGCGTTTCGGCCATTGGTGCTCGACCAGTTGCGCAGCATGGGCGGCACCCGTTTCGTGGTGACGCTCAACGACAAACCCTTGGGCATGGAAGTGCTGCCGATCACCCCGCGCAAGGAAGCGGTGCTCAAAGCGGTGGACGAAGTGCTGCGCCAGTCGCTGGGCCAGGATACCGATATCTCGGTGACGTTCGTCAGCCCCGAAGACCTGCGGATCTTCAACGGCGGCCTGAAACTCGATGAATTACCTCGCTCCTGGGCCCATTACGCGCTGACCCTGGAACCGGTGAATCCGCCGGTATTGGTCACCCAAATCCAGATGGCACCGGGCGAGTGGCTGTACATCGCCTCGCTGTTGCCCGAGCCCTACACCAGTCTTGAAGAACAAGGCCTGCCGGCGCAGCAAGTCTGGTTCATCGTGCTCACCAGCGGCTTCTTGCTGTTGTTCATCGGTCTGCTAGTGCACTGGCAGAGCCGGCCGCTCAAGCGTTTGGCGCGGGCAGCACGGGACATGTCACTCGGCGCGGAAGTCGAGCCAGTGGCCGAGGGAGGCGGCAGCGAAGTGGTCGAAGTGGGCCGCGCCTTCAATGCGATGCGCGAGCGCATCAGCCGCTACCTGACCGAGCGCAGCCAGTTGTTCAGCGCGATTTCCCATGATTTGCGCACACCTATTACCCGGTTGCGGCTGCGGGTTGAATTGCTCGAAGACGAAAAACTGCAAGCCAAGTTCGGCCGTGATCTGGATGAGCTGGAGCTGCTGGTCAAAGGCGCGCTGCAATGCGTGAAAGACACTGATATCCACGAAAACATCGAACCGGTGGACCTCAACCACGTGCTTGATTGTCTGGTGGAGCCGTATCTGGCGCCTAACGGCAATGGTCGCGTCACTCAACAAGGGCGTGCGCTGGCGGCGTATCCCGGCAAACCTTTGGCGCTCAAGCGTTGCATCGGCAACCTGATCGACAATGCCTTGAAGTATGGGCAGAAAGCGCATTTGCACATTGATGACGACCAGAGTGCGTTCATCCTGCATGTGGACGATGAGGGGCCAGGGGTGCCTGAGCAACGGTTGGAGCAGGTGTTCGAGCCGCACTTTCGCCTGGCTGGGCAGCAGCAGGGTTATGGGTTGGGGTTGGGGATTGCGCGAAATATTGCGCATAGCCATGGGGGTGAGGTCAGCCTGCAGAATTTGCGTGAGGGCGGGTTGCGGGTGACGTTGCAGTTGCCTCGCAGTGTGGATTAGCGATTCCGCGTTATCGTTCTTCGGCGTCAGACCTTTCAACACATTTCTCCAGTCAAATGTCACAACCCAGTGACATAACTCGCCCCCTTCGTTACAAGCCCACCCCCGACCGTTGTTTAGACTGCCCCCAGTCATAACAACAAAAAAGGTACTCCATGGACACCTTCCAACCTGCTTTCAGCAGTTGGCTGAACGCACCTGCCCATCAACAATGGCTCGCCGCTGAAGGCCTGCGCCTGCTGGCGTTTGCCAAGGCTTCAATGCTTCCCGAAGGATTCGGCAATCTCGATGAAAAGGGCCACCTCCCGGCCAACGCTCAAGCCGAAACCATGAACACCGCCCGCATGACCCACAGCTTTGCCATGGCCCACATTCAGGGCTTGCCGGGTTTTGCCGAGCGGGTGGATCACGGTGTCAAAGCCCTCTGCGGTCCACTGCGCGATGCCGATCATGGGGGCTGGTTCGCCGTCCCCGAACATCGCGACGGCAATACCGGCAAGGCTGCCTACCTGCACGCCTTCGTCGCGTTGGCCGCGAGTTCCGCGGTCGTCGCGCAACGTCCCGGCGCGCAGGCCTTGCTCGACGATGCCATCCACATCATCGACACGCATTTCTGGTGCGAGGAAGAGGGCGCGATGCGCGAATCCTTCAACCGCGACTGGAGTGAAGAGGAACGCTATCGCGGCGCCAACAGCAACATGCACGCCACCGAAGCCTTCCTTGCGCTGGCGGATGTTACCGACGACAACCGCTGGCTGTGCCGCGCCCAGCGCATCGTCGAGCGGGTGATTCACGGTCACGCCGCCGCCAACGATTACCTGGTGGTCGAACATTTTGACGGCGACTGGCAGCCGCTTCGCGACTACAACCACGACAACCCGGCCGACGGTTTTCGCCCCTACGGCACCACGCCGGGCCACGGTTTCGAATGGGCGCGGCTGTTGCTGCACCTCGAAGCGGCGCGGGTGCAGGCCGGGATGCTCACGCCAGGTTGGCTGGCCACTGACGCGCAAAAACTCTTCGACCACAATTGCCGCCACGGCTGGAACGTCGACGGGCTGCCTGGGATTGTCTACACCCTCGACTGGGACAATCGCGCCGTGGTCCGCCATCGCTTGCACTGGACTCATTGCGAAGCCAGCGCCGCCGCCAGTGCGCTGCTTAGACGCACAGGCGATGCGCAATACGAAAGCTGGTACCGACTATTTTGGGAATTCTGCGACAACCATTTCATCGACCGTGAAAGCGGCAGCTGGCACCACGAACTCGATCCGCAGAACCGCCCGAGCGCCGATATCTGGGCCGGTAAGCCTGATCTTTATCACGCCTGGCAAGCCGTGCTGATCCCGCGACTGCCTCTGGCGCCAAGCATGGCGACTGCCCTGGCACAGTTATCCCAGAGCGCTCCTGTGTAACCATACGGTGACATTCGGACGTCCCTTCGTTACCTGCGAAGGGACAACTCCTGTTTAGAATCCTATGTAGCGCAAGCACCAGACTTGCATGCATAACAACAAGAAAGGTACTACTAGATGAACGCGATTTCTCGCCTCGCTACTGTCATTTCTCTCGCGTCACTGCTCCCTCTGTCTGCATTCCCGCTGAGTGCGCTTGCCGCCGATTCCAAAGGTTCGGTGGAAGTCGTTCACTGGTGGACCTCTGGTGGTGAAAAAGCAGCGGTCGATGTGCTCAAGGCTCAAGTCGAAAAAGACGGCTTCACCTGGAAGGACGGCGCAGTCGCCGGCGGTGGCGGTTCCACGGCCATGACCGTACTCAAAAGCCGCGCCGTCGCCGGTAACCCGCCGGGCGTTGCACAGATCAAAGGTCCGGACATACAGGAGTGGGGCAGCACTGGCCTGCTCAGCACCGATACCCTGAAAGACGTTGCAAAGTCCGAAGGTTGGGATGGCCTGCTGTCGAAGAAAGTCTCCGACACCGTGAAGTACGAAGGTGACTACGTCGCCGTGCCGGTGAACATTCACCGCGTCAACTGGCTGTGGATCAACCCGGAAGTCTTCAAGAAAGCCGGGATCGAAAAAGCCCCGACTACCCTCGAAGAATTCTATGCCGCCGGCGACAAGCTCAAGGCCGCAGGCTTCATCGCGCTTGCCCACGGTGGCCAGCCTTGGCAGGACAGCACCGTGTTTGAAGACGTGGTGCTCTCGGTCATGGGCGCCGACGGTTACAAGAAAGCCTTGGTAGACCTGGATCAGAAAACCCTCTCGGGCCCTGAGATGACCAAGTCGTTCACCGAGCTGAAAAAACTCACCGGCTACATGGACCCGAACCGCGCCGGTCGTGACTGGAACATCGCCGCCGCCGACGTCATCAACGGCAAGGCCGGTATGCAGATGATGGGCGACTGGGCGAAAAGTGAATGGACCGCGGCCAAAAAAGTTGCCGGCAAGGACTACCAATGCGTGCCATTCCCTGGCACCGAAAAAGCCTTCACCTACAACATCGATTCGCTGGCCGTGTTCAAGTTGAAAGCTGATCGCAAAGGCGACATCGCCGCTCAGCAAGACCTGGCCAAGGTCGCACTGGGTAAAGACTTCCAGAAAATCTTCAGCATCAACAAAGGCTCGATCCCGGTGCGCACCGACATGCTTAACGACATGAGCGGTCTGGGCTTCGATTCTTGCGCTCAAACGGCGGCCAAGGATTTCCTGGCTGACGAGAAGACGGGCGGCCTGCAACCGAGCATGGCGCACAACATGGCCACTTCCCTGGCCGTACAGGGCGCGATCTTCGATGTGGTGACCAACTTCATGAACGACAAGAATGCTGACCCGGCCAAGGCCAGCGCCCAACTGGCATCGGCCGTCAAAGCCGCCCAGTAAGTTCGTAAAACGCCGCAGGTGAATCCTGCGGCACACCCCTGATTGTCGTCGCCCTGCATGCGCCCCCGCTCATGCGGCGGGGGCGTGCAGTCCGGATTCCACTTCTTCACCTGGACATTCCCGATGAGCTCTGTGGCGGTTTTCAGCAAAGCCTCACCGTTCGACGCACTGCAGCGCTGGCTCCCCAAACTGGTTTTGGCGCCGAGCATGCTGATCGTCCTGGTTGGCTTTTACGGTTACATCATCTGGACATTCGTTCTGTCCTTTACCAATTCCAGCTTCATGCCGAGCTACAAATGGGTCGGCCTGCAGCAATACATCCGCCTGATGGACAACGACCGCTGGTGGGTCGCGAGCAAAAACCTCGCGGTCTTCGGCGGCATGTTCATCGGCATCAGCCTGGTGCTGGGGGTGTTCCTCGCGGTGCTGCTGGATCAGCGCATTCGCAAGGAAGGCTTCATCCGCACCGTTTACCTGTACCCGATGGCGCTGTCGATGATCGTCACCGGTACCGCGTGGAAATGGCTGCTCAACCCGGGTCTGGGCCTGGACAAAATGCTGCGTGACTGGGGCTGGGAAGGCTTCCGTCTCGACTGGCTGGTGGATCAGGATCGCGTGGTGTATTGCCTGGTGATCGCCGCTGTGTGGCAAGCCTCCGGGTTTGTGATGGCGATGTTCCTGGCGGGCCTTCGTGGTGTCGATCAGTCGATCATCCGTGCCGCGCAAGTCGACGGTGCGAGCCTGCCGACCATCTATATGAAGATCGTTCTGCCGAGTTTGCGCCCGGTGTTTTTCAGCGCCTTCATGATCCTTGCGCACATCGCGATCAAGAGCTTCGACCTGGTGGCGGCGATGACGGCGGGCGGTCCCGGTTACTCGTCCGACTTGCCGGCAATGTTCATGTATTCCTTCACCTTCAGCCGTGGCCAGATGGGCATTGGTTCGGCCAGCGCCATGATGATGCTCGGCGCGATCCTGGCGATTCTGGTGCCGTACCTGTACTCCGAATTGCGAGGCAAGCGCCATGAGTAATCAACTTGGCAAACCGGCCTTGAGCTTCAGCCGCATCGCTATCTACGCCACCTTGCTGCTGGCCGCTGCGATCTACCTGATCCCGTTGGTGGTGATGCTGCTGACCAGCTTCAAATCACCGGAAGACATCCGCACCGGCAACCTGCTGAGCTGGCCGCAAGTGATTGACGGCATCGGCTGGATCAAGGCCTGGGACAGCGTGGGCAGCTACTTCTGGAACTCGGTGAAAATCACCGTGCCGGCGGTTTTAATCTCCACCTTCATCGGTGCAATGAATGGCTACGTGCTGTCGATGTGGCGCTTCCGCGGTTCGCAACTGTTCTTCGGCCTGCTGCTGTTCGGCTGCTTCTTGCCGTTCCAGACCGTGCTGCTGCCTGCCTCGTTTACCCTCGGCAAGATCGGCCTGGCGAACACCACGACTGGCTTGGTGCTGGTGCACGTGGTCTACGGCCTGGCGTTTACCACGCTGTTCTTCCGCAACTACTACGTGAGCATTCCGGATGCACTGGTCAAGGCTGCACGCCTTGATGGTGCAGGTTTCTTCACGATTTTCTGGAAGATCCTGCTACCGATGTCGATCCCGATCGTGATGGTCTGCCTGATCTGGCAGTTCACCCAAATCTGGAATGACTTCCTGTTCGGCGTGGTCTTCGCCAGTGGCGATGCCCAGCCAATTACCGTGGCCCTGAACAACCTGGTCAACACCAGCACCGGGGCCAAGGAATACAACGTAGATATGGCCGCCGCGATGATCGCCGGGCTGCCGACACTGCTGGTCTACATATTCGCTGGCAAGTATTTCCTGCGTGGGCTGACGTCCGGCGCGGTCAAGGGGTAGAACATGGCAACTCTCGAATTACGCAACGTCAACAAGACCTACGGCGCCGGTTTGCCGGACACCCTGAAAAACATCGAACTGAAGATCGATGACGGTGAGTTCCTGATCCTCGTCGGCCCGTCGGGCTGCGGCAAATCCACCTTGATGAACTGCATCGCCGGTCTGGAAAACATCAGCGGTGGCGCAATCCTGGTGGACGACGCTGACATCAGCGGCATGAGCCCGAAAGATCGCGACATTGCCATGGTGTTCCAGTCCTACGCGCTGTACCCGACCATGAGCGTGCGGGACAACATCGCGTTCGGCCTGAAGATTCGCAAAATGCCGGCCGCCGAGATCGACGAAGAAGTCGCTCGCGTGGCCAAGCTGTTGCAGATCGAACATCTGCTCAGCCGCAAACCCGGCCAGCTCTCCGGTGGTCAGCAACAGCGCGTGGCGATGGGCCGTGCTCTGGCGCGGCGGCCGAAGATTTACCTGTTCGACGAACCGCTGTCCAACCTCGACGCCAAGCTGCGCGTCGAGATGCGCACCGAAATGAAACTGATGCACCAGCGCCTGAAAACCACCACGGTTTACGTGACCCACGACCAGATCGAAGCCATGACCCTGGGCGACAAGGTTGCGGTGATGAAGGACGGGATTATTCAGCAGTTCGGTACGCCAAAAGACATCTACAACAACCCGGCCAATCTGTTCGTGGCGAGTTTCATCGGTTCGCCGCCAATGAACTTCATCCCGCTGCGTTTGCAGCGCAAGGATGGTCGTCTGGTGGCGCTGCTCGACAGCGGACAGGCGCGCTGCGAATTGCCTTTGGGCATGCAAGACGCCGGTCTTGAAGACCGCGAAGTGATCCTCGGCATGCGCCCAGAGCAGATCGTGCTGGCGGGCAACGAGCCGAACGGTTTGCCGACCATTCGCGCCGAAGTCCAGGTCACCGAACCGACCGGTCCCGACACCCTGGTGTTCGTCAATCTCAACGACACCAAAGTCTGCTGCCGTCTGGCGCCGGATGTCGCGCCGGCCGTGGGCGAGACCCTGACCCTGCAATTCGACCCATCGAAAGTGCTGCTGTTCGATGCGAAGACCGGTGAACGCCTGGGGGTGGCCGGTCAGTCTGAAACCAAGGCCCACAGTGCCAATGTCGCCCAATTCAAAGGCCGCTGAAGAACAAGTGTGGGAGCGAGCAAGCTCGCTCCCACTGGGGATGTAAACCGCGTTAGATAAAAACAGTTAATAACAATAAAACGAGGATGTAGGGATGAAGAAGAACAACAACGCTCAGCTTATCTGCCAGTTGTCAGCCATTGCGGCAATGATGCTGGCCGGTAGTGTGCACGCAGCTGACGCGTTCAGCGCCGATTCCGAATGGATGACCGGCGATTGGGGTGGCGAGCGGACCAAGCTGATCGAGCAGGGTATCGACATCAAGATGGACTATGTCGGTGAAGTGGGCGCCAACCTCCACGGCGGCTACAACGACGACAAGACGGCGCGTTACGCCGACCAGTTTGGTCTGGGCGTGGCGCTGGACCTGCAAAAGCTGTGGGGCTGGGATAACACCCAGGCCAAGATCCAGCTCACCAACCGTAACGGTGAAAACATCTCCAATGACCGTGTCGGCGACCCGCGTGCCGGCACCTTGAGTTCGTCCCAGGAAGTCTACGGCCGTGGCCATATGGTCCGTCTGACCCAATTGTGGATCAAACACCAATTCCTCGACGGCAAACTGGACGTCAAAGCCGGTTACTTCGGCGAAGGCGAAGACTTCAACACCTTCCCTTGCGAGTTCCAGAACCTGGCATTCTGCGGTTCCCAAGTGGGTAACTGGGCGACCAACATCTGGTACAACTGGCCAGTCAGCCAGGCCGCTGTCCGCGTGAAGTACAACATCTCGCCTGAGTTCTATGCGCAGATCGGCGCGTACAACCAGAACCCGTCGCAACTGGAGCACGGTAACGGCTTCAAGCTCAGCGGCAGTGGTACCAAAGGCACCGTTTTGCCGGTCGAACTGGTCTGGTTGCCTAACCCTAACAACCTGCCGGGTGAATACCGTGTTGGTTACTACAAAAGCACGGCCAATGCCGATGACGTCCGTAAGGATGCCGACGGCAATGATGCAGCAACCAGCGGTAACGCCTATCGCAGCCACGATAGCAAGCACGGTTACTGGTTTGTGGCGCAGCAACAACTCACCAGCCACAACGGTGACGCGTCCCGCGGTCTGAACATTGCAGCCAACGCGACTTTCCACGACAAGGACACCAACTTCGTCGACAACTACCAGTCGCTGATGTTTGTGTACAAGGGCCCGTTCGATGCACGTCCAAAAGATGACATGGGTATCGGTTTTGCCCGTATCCATGTCAACGATGACGTGAAGAAAAACGCCGAGCTGGTTAACGCCTCCAATGGTGTCACCGAACACGAGGATCCACTGTTCTCGCCGCTGCGTACCACCGAGTACAACTACGAGATCAACTACGGCTTCCACGTTACCAACTGGCTGACCGTGCGTCCTAACCTGCAATACATCACTCACCCGGGCGGTGTGGATGAAGTCGACAACGCGCTGGTCGCCGGCCTGAAAATTCAGTCGGTGTTCTAACGCTGTTGCGATAAGCTCCTCTCTATGTGCGCATTTTTGCGGACAGCCTTGGCTGTCCGCTTTTTTTTGGGGCGGCGCACCCCGGGTGATTTTCAGGACCGTGGCACATGCATGAGCATCCGCTACAACGCTTCTTCAAATCCTTGCGCGAACGTCCGGTGTTTGCATGGGAGCGCTATCAGAAGCGCGACGTGCTGGTGATCGACCATCCGCTGTGTCAGGCGGTGTTCAGTCGGCAGGGTGCGCAGTTGCTGCACTTTCAGCCAACGGGGCAGAAGCCCTGGTTGTGGTGCGCGGCGAAGTGGCCGCAAGTCGGTGCGATTCGTGGCGGCGTGCCGGTGTGCTGGCCGTGGTATGGGCGTCATCCAAGCGAAAACGCTTGGCCCTCCCATGGTTGGGCACGGCTGATCGACTGGAAGCTTCTGGACAGCAGCACTGATGAAGATGGCGTTCGCCTGCACTGGCAACTTCAGTTGTGCGACTGGCAAGTGGACCTGCACGCGCACTTGGGTGAACGCATGGATTTACGCCTGAGTACCGAGCATCAGGACAGCCTGCCGTGTCAATTGAGCCAGGCGTTGCACGCCTATTGGCGTATTGGCGACGTCGGCGAGGTAGCGCTGTCTGGCCTCGATGGAGCGCAAGGTTACGACCAGTTGAACCGTCAGATTTGTCATCAGGAAGGCGAGTTGCGGGTAGAGGGTGGCTGCCAGCGGGTGTTCCAGCATGACGGCGAATTACAGCTCAAGGACCATGCCTGGCAGCGGGAGTTGTGCATCGATACCGGTGACGATGCGGACACGGTGGTCTGGCATCCGGGTTCGCGGCCGTTGCTGGGGGTGAGCTGGAATGAGATATCAGAATTTGTCTGTGTCGAGGCGGCGAGTGGCGGGACGGACAGCTTGAGCCTGGCGCCGGGTCAGAAGGCGTACTTGAGTTTGCAGGCGCGGGTCGGGGCGTAAGATCAAAAGATCGCAGCCTCGCTTCGCTCGACAGCTCCTACAGGTTTACGCGATCCCTTGTAGGAGCTGTCGAGTGAAACGAGGCTGCGATCTTTTAATTGAACTCATCCCCAATCGGATACCGACTGGCATTCAAGCTTTCCTTGATCTTGCGCAAATGGGGCTGGAAATCCACGCCCCGACGCAAGGTCATGCCGGTCGCCAGCACATCCAGCACGGTCAGCTGAATGATCCGCGACGTCATCGGCATATAAATGTCGGTGTCTTCCGGCAGTGGAATGTTCAGGCTCAACGTACTGGCCTTGGCCAGCGGTGAGCCCTCGGCCGTCAGACCCAGCACCGAAGCACCGTTCTCCCGGGCAATACGCGCCACTTCCACCAGTTCGCGGGTGCGGCCGGTGTAGGAAATAATCACGAATAACTCGCCGGTATGCGCCACCGACGCAATCATGCGCTGCATCAGCACGTCGGCATGGGCGGTGACGGCCAAATTGAAGCGGAAGAACTTGTGCTGCGCATCCAGCGCCACCGGGGCCGAGGCGCCGAGGCCGAAGAAGTGGATCTGTCGGGCCTGGATCAACAGATCGACGGCGCGGCTGATCAGGTTCGGGTCAAGCGCCTGCAACGCACTGTCCAACGAGGCGATGGCGCTGCCGAAAATCTTTTTGGTATACGCTTCCGGATTGTCGTCGGCCTCAACTGCCCGGCTGACATACGCCGCGCCGCTGGCCAGGCTCTGGGCCAACTGAAGCTTGAGTTCCGGGTAGCCGCTGACGCCGAATGAACGGCAGAAACGGTTGACCGTCGGCTCGCTGACCTTTGAGGCCTGCGCGAGGGCGGCGATGCTGAATCGGGTGGCCTGCTGTGGGTTGAGCAGGATCACCTCGGCGACTTTGCGTTCTGCCTTGTTCAGGTCTTCAAGGCGATTCTGGATCTGTTCCAGTAAATTTCGCACGCGGTCCATATGGGGTTCCTTGGTTCACCTACGAAAAGAAGCTTTGCTATGCAAATAAGCGTTCGGCTATGCAAATTGGGACTTTGATCGGCCCCCAAACGGTGGCCTATCCTACTGATGGCTCCGACCGACCACCACTCGGAATCAGTATTTTGCGAAAATGTTGTGGTTATTACTACATTTTCCCTTGAGTGATGCCTTGAAAAAAGGTATTTGTAGCTTAACTTGATAAAAGAACAAACATCATGCCTTCGATTACGGTTGAACCGTGCACCTTTGCCTTGTTCGGCGCCCTCGGCGATCTGGCCCTGCGCAAGCTGTTTCCTGCCCTTTATCAACTCGATGGCGCAGGCCTCTTGCACGAGGAGACGCGAATTATCGCGCTGGCCCGTGAACCTGGCAGCGAGCAGCAGCATTTGGCGTTCATCGCCTCCGAGCTGCGCCGATACGTCAGTGACAAAGAGCTGGATGAAGTCGTGGTCGAACGCTTTCTCGCCCGCCTGAATTACCTGCACGTCGACTTCCTCAAGGCTGACGATTACGTCGCCCTGGCCGAAATGGCTGGCAGCGCTCAACGGGTGATTGCCTACTTCGCGACACCGGCAGCCGTTTACGGCGCGATCTGCGAGAACCTGTCGAAGGTCGGTTTGACCGAAAACACCCGCGTGGTACTGGAAAAACCCATCGGTTCGGACCTGGAATCCTCGCGCAAGGTTAACGACGCCGTGGCGCAGTTCTTCCCGGAGAACCGCACCTACCGCATCGACCACTACCTGGGCAAAGAGACGGTGCAAAACCTGATCGCCCTGCGTTTCGCCAACAGTCTGTTCGAAACCCAGTGGAACCAGAATTACATCTCCCACGTAGAAATCACCGTGGCCGAGAAGGTCGGGATCGAAGGTCGCTGGGGTTACTTCGACAAGGCCGGTCAGCTGCGGGACATGATCCAGAATCACCTCCTGCAACTGCTCTGCCTGATCGCCATGGACCCGCCGGCCGACCTGTCCGCCGACAGTATTCGTGACGAGAAAGTCAAAGTGCTCAAGGCGCTGGCGCCGATCAGCCCGGAAGGCCTGACCACTCAGGTCGTGCGCGGTCAATACATCGCTGGTTATAGCGAAGGTAAATCGGTGCCGGGCTATTTGGAGGAGCCTAACTCCAACACCCAGAGCGACACCGAAACCTTCGTTGCGCTGCGTGCCGATATCCGCAACTGGCGTTGGGCCGGCGTGCCGTTTTACCTGCGTACCGGCAAGCGCATGCCGCAGAAGCTTTCGCAGATCGTCATCCACTTCAAGGAACCGTCGCACTACATCTTCGCTCCCGAGCAGCGCCTGCAAATCAGCAACAAGCTGATTATCCGCCTGCAACCGGACGAAGGCATTTCCTTGCGCGTGATGACCAAAGAACAAGGCCTGGACAAGGGCATGCAGCTGCGCAGCGGTCCGTTGCAGCTGAATTTTTCCGACACTTATCGCAGCGCACGGATTCCCGATGCCTACGAGCGGTTGTTGCTGGAAGTGATGCGCGGCAATCAGAACCTGTTTGTCCGTAAAGATGAAATCGAAGCCGCGTGGAAGTGGTGTGACCAGTTGATCGCCGGGTGGAAAAAATCCGGTGATGCGCCTAAGCCGTACGCGGCCGGGTCCTGGGGACCGATGAGCTCCATTGCACTGATCACGCGGGATGGGAGGTCGTGGTATGGCGATATCTAATTTGCAACTGCCTCAGGGCGTCAGCGCCCATGAGTTCAAGAGCCCGGTGCTGCTGGCCGATGGTTTGGCGCTGAATGTGGCCAAGCAACTGAGTGACGCCATTGACGCTCGCGGTACCGCGACGCTGGTGGTGTCCGGTGGACGCAGCCCGGTGGCGTTTTTCCAAAACCTGGCCAAGCAGAAACTGGACTGGTCCAAGGTCGTCGTGACCCTGGCCGACGAGCGCTGGGTGCCGGTAGAGCACGCCGACAGCAATGCCGGTCTGCTCAAGCGTTATCTGCTGCAAGGCCCGGCGGCCAAGGCTCAGTTTCTGAGCCTGTACAGCGCCACCGCGAACCTTGAGCTGGCAGCCGAGCAGGCCGACCGTTTGCTCGCCGAGTTGCCGCCGATCGACGTGCTGATACTCGGCATGGGCGATGACGGTCACACGGCCTCGTTGTTTCCCAACAGTCCAAACCTGATCGATGCCTTGAAAGCCGACGGCACACGTCATTGCTACCCGATGCTGGCGCCGACCGTGCCGCATCAGCGCCTGACCATGAGTCGTGCGCTGCTGGCCTCGGCCCAGTTCACCGTTCTATCGATTTCCGGTCAGTCCAAGCTGACCACCTTGAGTGCCGCATTGGCCGGTGACGATGTCGCCGCCATGCCGATTCGCGCGTTTTTGCAACCTACGTTAGAGATTTACTGGTGCCCATGAACCAAGGATCAGCCGCTATGACAAACCCATCCCCGACCGTTTCCATGGCGGACAAAGTTGCCCTGATCGACAACCTCTGCGCCAAAGCGCGGATTCTGCCGGTGATTACCATTGCTCGCGAGCAGGACATCCTACCGCTGGCCGACGCCCTCGCGGCCGGTGGCCTGACCGCCCTGGAAGTGACCCTGCGTTCACAGTTCGGCCTCAAGGCTATCCAGATTCTGCGCGAGCAACGCCCAGAGCTGGTGACCGGCGCCGGTACTGTGCTCGATCGCAATATGCTGGCGGCTGCCGAAGCGGCCGGTTCGCAGTTCATCGTCACGCCAGGCATCACCCGTGACCTGCTGGAAGCCAGTGTCGGCAGCCCGATTCCGCTGTTGCCGGGCATCAGCAACGCCTCCGGCATCATGGAAGGTTATGGCCTGGGGTACCGCCGCTTCAAGCTGTTCCCGGCGGAAGTCAGCGGCGGTGTCGCGGCTATCAAAGCCCTGGGCGGCCCGTTCGGCGAAGTGAAATTCTGCCCGACTGGCGGTGTCAGCCCGGCCAACATCAAGAGCTACATGGCGTTGAAAAACGTGATGTGCGTGGGCGGTAGCTGGATGCTTGATCCTGAGTGGATCAAGAACGGCGACTGGGCCCGCATTCAGGAATGCACCGCCGAGGCACTGGCGCTGCTGGACTGATCGGCTATTACCAAACACTTCGTTGTGTGTTCTACGGCTTTACGGTGCGCTTGGTCGGTGCACCGTTTTTTTTGCCTGATGAAAACCTCGCTCCTACAAAAAGATCATGCGATACATAGTTACCGCACATCGAGCCTGGCCCCGTCATAACCTGCGTTCATCTTATGGAAGAGAGAACGTCATGGACGACAACACCTCAGTTACACCCTCGACACCGGTTTACCAACTGACACCTGAACAGATAGCCGGCCCGTATTTCCGAAATCCGAAATTGATCAGGCGAAACATCAGCGAAGGCTTGGATGGCATCCCTTTGGTGCTGCGACTGACGATTGTCGATGCGATGACCGGTCAGCCGGTCACGGGCGCGGTGGTCGATATCTGGCATTGCAATGCGCGAGGCGCATATTCGGGCTGGAGCAAGATTGATCCGGACAAGAAGGTCGATGTCGGAGCCATTGGCGCGATCCCGCGCACCGACGACGATACCTATCTGCGCGGCGGGCAATTCACGGACAAGAAGGGCATCGTGCGGTTTACCACGATCTATCCCGGATTCTATGCCGGCCGGGCCCTGCACATTCATGTCGCGGTGCGCATCACGGCCGGTAACAACTATCTGGAAGAGCGCCATGTCGCCTGGGTTGGCCAGCTTTACTTCCCGGAGGTCGCGTCGAGGTCGGTGCTCAACGCCAGGGAGTACAGTGGCCGGACAGTTTCGGCGCTGACCAACGATGAAGACTTTCACTATAAAAACCGTGGAGGCGAGGCCTCAACCTTAAACATCCATACCCTCGGTCGAGACTCGAATGAAGACGGATTTTTCGGGCACATGACCATCGCTGTCGACACGTTTACGGTTTCATCGCAGATCAAAGCGCAGGACTTCGACAGGTACACCGTGTGACGTCAGCGCAGCTCGTTCAGCGCCTTGCTCAGCACGTCGATATCCGCGGCGGTGGTGGCGAGCCCCGGCGTGATGCAATGCACGGAACACTCGCGGCACCACTTCGCGCCACGGTAAACAGGTTGTAGTCCTTGAGCCGTCGCTCGACCATCGTCTGTTGATCGGCATGTCGGGTAAAGCATCGAAGTGAGCGCGCCGCTGACCCTGGGCTTCATTTACATCACCCACGAATTCGAACTGGCCGAGTGCAGTAGTTGCGGATCAGCGATTGCAAACCGTCCGAAGCGTTGCGGGTGAGGGCGACGGCTTCCTCGGGTACGGCCACCAGCTCGGCGAGCTGTTTGCGAATCTCCAGCCTTTCGCCCTGCTCGAAGCGTTGGCGCACGCGCACCGAGTTGCTGCGGTTGATGAGTTCGATGTTGCGCTGATACTCCTCTCTGGGAAGAATCAGTGGCGCGGGGCAGGTTTGCCATGTTTGGCGCGTAGCGGCTCGAGCAACTCCGACAGGCCGTTGTGATCGATTTCCTGCATCAAGGCCAGCAAGCCGCCGAGTTCGCCATGGGGAAAACCTTCACGAGCGAACCAGTTCAGGTATTGGCCGGGGAGGTCGGCAATGATCCGGCCCTTGTATTTGCCGAAGGGCATTTCCCGGGTGACTAGCAGTTCAAGCTTTTCAGGGTTCATCAATCAGTCGTCTTAATTCAAACAGTCTGGAAAATACAGGCATTCTGCATGGAGGCCAAATGACAGATCATGCAAATAAAGCGGATACAGATTTTGTGCTAAACAATAACTAGTTGAAATATAAGGGATAATTGTCAATTCAAAGCTGGCATGCAGGGTGCAATACCTATTGCATCTTTCATTAACCCGTGAGGAATTGAAAATGACCGACATGAATAAAGAAGCCATCTCTGTACTCAACGACCTGATTGAAACCAGTAAAGACGGTCAGGAAGGGTTCAAGACTTGCGCTGAAGACATCAAACACCCGGAACTCAAAGCCATTTTCGTACAGCGCTCGGCTGACTGCGCCAAGGCTGCTTCTGAATTGCAGGCCGCTGTACGTTCCATGGGTGGCGATCCGGAAACCTCCACCAGTGTCAGCGGTGACCTGCACCGTCGCTGGGTCGACGTGAAAGCGATGTTCACCGGCAAGGATGAAGAGGCCGTGCTGAACGAAGCTGAACGGGGTGAGGACCACGCACTGAAGGCTTACAAAGAAGCCATCGAAAAAATCAACACACACAACCTGGAGGGCATTCGTGACCTGGTTGAGCGTCAGTACCACGGCGTGCAACGCAACCACGATCAGGTAAAAGCCCTGCGTAACCAGGCGCGCGCTCGCTCGTAAGCGTTTGTTTGTCTGTCAAAAACGCCAGCCAGTCTGGCGTTTTTTTGTATCCGGGAATTAGCACTGGACGGATGATAGTTAGCTAGCTAATAATTTGTTTTTCAAGTGACTGAACCGAACCCGACTATCGTTAAATCGTCTTTTCAAGAGTGTTTTACGTGCCTATCACTTTGCAGGCTTTGTTTGCGCCTGACCGCCGCGCCTTACAGTTCGCGATCAAAACCTTGATCGGCGGCGGCCTGGCACTGTGGCTGGCATTGCGCTGGGGCCTGGAGCAACCGGCCTGGGCCTTGATGACAGCGTTCATCGTCGCCCAGCCGTTGTCCGGAATGGTGGTACAGAAGGGTTTGGCGCGATTGCTGGGTACGTTAGTCGGGACGATCATGTCAGTGGTGTTCATGGGGTTGTTCGCCCAGACGCCTTGGCTGTTTTTGTTGGCATTAGCGTTATGGCTGGGGCTGTGTACGGCGAGTTCGACCCTGCTGCGCAGCGCCTGGTCCTATTCATTCGTGCTGGCGGGTTATACGGTGGCGATCATCGCGTTGCCGGCCATCGCACATCCTCTGACCGTGTTCGATCAGGCCGTGGCTCGCTGCACTGAAATCTGCCTGGGCATACTTTGCGCCACCGCCGCCAGTGCGCTGCTGTGGCCGATGCGGGTCGAACGGCAACTGGCGGATCAGGCGCGGGCAGCCTGGCAAAGCGGCATGAGCGCTGCGCGTGCGACCCTTGCCGGTGATGCTCAGGCGCGTAAAGGCTTGCTGGAAATCCTCGGGAAAATCGTCGCCGTCGATGCCCAGCGCGAGCATGCCTGGTTTGAAGGAAGCCTGGGGCGGCAACGAGCACGCGCGATCAGCGGCTTGAGCCAAAAGCTGTTGATGCTGCTGCGCATCGCCCGTTCGGCGCGCCGTCAATGGAAGCAATTGGAACCCCAGGAAGCCGAGCAACTGTTGCCTTGGATGACCGAGGTCCAAGAGGCGCTCAACTCAGATACCGCAACCCTGCAAGCCTTGCGGCCGCGATTGCTCGACGCCTCCAACGATGCACACATCAGTTCTGCGCAAAGTTACTGCCTGGCCCGTTTTGCCTTGCTGCTCGATACCGCCCTGGCGGCCGGCGTCGCGTTGAAAGCGGTAGAAGAGGGCAAGGAAACGGTCGACCCGCCACGAACCCTGACACCGCACCGCGACCTGTCATTGGCGCTGGTGTTTGGTGCCCGCAGTGCATTGGCGTTTCTGGTGGTCTCGTGCTTCTGGTTGGCGACCGCCTGGCCCGCTGCCTCCGGCGCGCTGCTGTTGACGTGCGTGGTGTGTAGTCTGTTCGCCAGCCGTGAGAACGGCGCTCAGATCGGCATGAGTTTTATGCGCGGGATCTTCCTGGCGATCCCGGCCGCGTTTATCGTCGGGCAGATTCTGCTGCCGCAATGGAGTGGTTTTGCATTGCTTTGCATGGGCATGGGCGTGCCGTTGTTCCTCGGCGCGCTGGGCATGGCCAAACCGCAGATCGGTGCGACGGCGACCTCATTTTGTCTGCACTTCATCGTGTTGGTCTCGCCGCTCAACGCGATGAAATTCGATGTCGCGACGTTCTTCAACAGCGCTCAATCCATCGTGGTCGGTGTTGGCGCCGCCGTACTGGCCTTCCACTTGCTGATCCTGCGCAACCCGGCGTGGCACGGTCGACGCTTGCTGACGGCGACCCTCCACGATCTGGTGCGCCTTACCCGGCGTAATCTGCGCGGTGCCGAAAGCTGGTTTGGCGGGCGCATGGCCGACCGCCTGCTGCAACTGGCGCGGCACTATCCCGAGTTGCCGGAGCCGGCGCGCAGCCGCTGGGACGATGGCTTGCTCGGCCTGGATATCGGCGACGAATTGCTGCATTTACGTTTGAGCCTGGCGGTGGCGCAGCTGTCGGTCAGTGCGCCTCAGCGGCGTTATCTCGAACAGCTGGAAATAATCCTCGAGCAAGGCCCGGCCGGCAAGCGCGCCGAGGCGTTAGCTCCACCGAGTGAAGAGTTCTTGAAGACCTTGTATGCGTTGCCCCCCAGCGATGCGGTGAAACTGGCCCAAGGCGCGGTGCTGCAATTGCAAAGCAGCTGGCGTGCCTGGTGCCATCAACAGGAGCAAAGCCATGGGCTTGCGTGAGTGGTCGGTGGGCGGCGTGTTGCTCAGTCCGTTTCTGATTTATGTGCTGCTGGCGCTGCTCGTGACCGCAGCCTTGCGCATGCTCTTGCGCCTGACGCCGGTGGGCCGCTGGATCTGGCACGAAGCATTGTTTGATTGCGCCTTGTACGTCTGTGTATTGACCCTGATCACCGTCGTCCTCGGACCTTTGTAAGGAGTTGAAAATGCGCACACCCGTACGTGTCGCCGTAACCTTGTGCCTGGTGGCGGTGGCGATTTTTGCCGGCATCCATTTGTGGCAGTACTACATGCTCACCCCATGGACCCGGGACGCGCGGATTCGCGCCGACGTGGTGGTGATCGCCCCGGACGTCTCGGGTTGGGTGCGTGAGCTCAAGGCTTTTGATAACCAGCCGGTCAAGGCCGGCGATTTATTGCTGAGCATCGACCGCGATCGTTTCGAAGCCGCGCTGGAGAAAGCCCACGCGGTGGTCCAGACACGTCAGCAGCAGCTCAACCTGCGTGAACGCGAAGCCAGTCGCCGTGCCAGCCTCGGGCCGCAAGCGATCAGTGCGGAGCTGCGAGAGAACGCGCAAATTAACGCCGGCATCGCCCGTGGTGAACTGCGTGAAGCTCAGGCCGAAGCCAAGGTCGCCGAACTCAATCTCGCCCGCAGTCAGGTTCACGCGCCCCGCAGCGGCCACATCACCAACCTGCGCCTCGCTGAAGGCAACTACGTGAATGCCGGGCAACCGGTGATGGCGTTGATCGACGATTCGACTTTTTATGTGCAGGCGTATTTCGAGGAAACCAAACTGCCGCGGATTCGCGTCGGCGATCCGGTTAAGGTCTGGTTGATGAGCGCGGGCGACGCGTTGCAAGGGCATGTCGAAAGCATCAGTCGCGGGATTACTGATCGCAACACCACGCCGGATGGGCAGTTGTTGGCGGAGGTGGAACCGACGTTTAACTGGGTCAGGTTGGCACAGCGAATTCCGGTAAGAATCAAGATTGATAGGTTGCCGGAGGGGATTTATTTGAGTTCGGGGATGACGGCGAGTGTGCAGGTGCAGGAAGGGCCGTAAGATCAAAAGATCGCAGCCTCGTTTCACTCGACAGCTCCTACAGGTATATGCCAAACCCTGTAGGAGCTGTCGAGTGAAACGAGGCTGCGATCTTTTGAGGCAATCAGCCGATGCTGATTGCCGGCAGCTTAGGCAACGACACCGTCTGCTGCTTACGCGGCGCCAGAATCTCCGCCTCACCATCCACCACCAACTCATCACGCTGGTTAAACACGCGAGTGGCAATCCGCACCCGAAACTTCGGCAGCTTCTCGAGAATCTCCAGACGCACAGTCAGTGTGTCGCCAATCTTCACCGGCTTCTGAAAGCTCATCTGCTGACCGATATAAATAGTCCCCGGCCCAGGCAATTCGCAGGCTACGGCAGCGCTGATCAGCGCACCGCTGAACATGCCGTGAGCGATGCGCTCCTTGAACATGGTGCCGGCGGCGAATTCAGCGTCCAGGTGCACCGGGTTGTGATCGCCGGACATCGCGGCGAACAACTGAATGTCGCGCTCTTCGACCGTCTTGCTGTAACTGGCGGTCTGGCCGACTTCAAGGGCTTCGTAAGGGGTGTTGGTAACCTGGGTCATCTGTCTCAATTCCTGTGACGAATAAAAAATCCACAAAAAAACTATTCCGATCTGGGTGGCCGGCGATGGCTCAGCGCCTGGGCGATCCAGTTCAACACGTCATTGATCACTTCATCGCGGTTGCTCTCGTTGAACAGTTCATGCCGTGCCTGCGGGTAAATTGTCAGTTGCAGGCTCTGGCTGCCGGCCGTGCGTAGCGCATGGGCCAGATCTTTCAGACGTTTGCCTTCGCTCACCGGATCACATTCACCGCCAATGACCAGCAACGGCAGACCCGGATCAATCTGAGCGAGATTGGACGCTTTGCTGATTTGCTGCAACCCACCGAGCAAATCGATCCACAGCTGATTGGTGCAGCGAAAGCCACAGAGCGGGTCGTTGGCGTACAGATCGACCTCCGCAGGATCGCGACTGAGCCAGTCGAACCGCGTGCGCACCGGTTTGAATTTTTTGTTGAACGAGCCGAACGACAGCCATTCGATCAGCACGCTGCGCCCCTTCGGGCCTTGGCGCAATCGTTCTACCCGCGCAATCTGCCGCGCCGCGCGATAGAGCGCCACCGGTTGGAAGTTCGAACCGCTGAGAACGGCCCCGTGCAGGCTGGCGCTGTGATGCAGCAGATAGGCCTGGGCGATGTAGCTGCCCATGCTGTGGCCGAGCAGTACGATCGGCACGCCGGGATGTTGTTGGCCGATGTGCTGATTGAGGCAGGCCAGGTCACCCACCACTTTGCCCCAGCCATCGTTGTCGGCAAAATGGCCGAGTGTCCCGTTTTCGGCAGTTTTGCCATGTCCACGCTGATCCGGTGCATAGACGCCGTAACCCTGATCGCAGAGTTTTTCCGCCAGACGGGCGTATCGACCACTGTGTTCCGCCATGCCGTGGGCTAACAGGATCACTGCCTTGAGTGGAGCTGTTGGCAGCCACTGGTTAATGAAAAGGCGGCTGCGGTCACTCGCGGTCAGCCAAAAAGTGTCGTGGATCATGGCGATTCCTTTGCATAGGGCTGCATGTGGCATGGACGTCGTTGCATTGTATAGCGCATCCATAGCGTGCCGTCTGATCAGGCCACGCCGCTGCAGCAAGATTCACGCGGTCAATGACGCCTGTTGGCATATTTGCCAGATTCGCCATAGCTGCTAGTGTCCGTGAAGCCCCGCTTTTCGCTTTTCTGTTTTTTGAGGGATAACAGAGAAGGACAGAAAAGCGGCCCCGGATAGGTTCAGGTAGAGAGGACAAGAACAATGCAACCTGATTTCTGGAATGACAAACGCCCCGCCGGCGTGCCCCTGGACATCGATCAAGGGGCCTATAAGTCGGTGATCGAGGTGTTCGAGCGTTCCTGCAAGAAATTTGCAGACCGCCCGGCATTCAGCAACATGGGTGTAACCCTGACCTACGCCGAACTGGAACGCTACAGCGCAGCGTTCGCCGGTTACCTGCAAGCCCACACCGACCTGGTGCCGGGAGATCGCATTGCGGTGCAGATGCCCAACGTCCTGCATTACCCGATTGCCGTGTTCGGTGCTCTGCGCGCCGGGCTGATCGTGGTCAACACCAACCCGCTGTACACCGCGCGGGAGATGCGTCATCAGTTCAAGGATTCCGGAGCCCGGGCGCTGGTCTACCTGAACATGTTCGGGCAGAAAGTCCAGGAGGTGCTGCAGGGCACCGACATCCAGTACCTGATCGAAGCGAAGATGGGTGACCTGATGCCCGCCGCCAAGGGTTGGCTGGTCAATACTCTGGTGAGCAAGGTCAAGAAGATGGTCCCGGCGTATTCCTTGCCGCAGGCGATTTCCTTCAAGAGCGCGCTGAGTCTGGGTCGAGGCCTGGGGATCAAGCCGCTGAACGCCGGTCTTGATGACATCGCCGTGCTGCAATACACCGGCGGCACCACCGGGCTGGCCAAGGGGGCGATGCTGACTCACGGCAACCTGGTGGCGAATATGCAGCAGGTGCGGGCGTGCCTGGAGCAGTTGGGCAGTGACGGTCAGCCGCTGTTGCGCGAAGGGCAGGAGGTGATGGTCGCGCCGCTGCCGCTGTACCACATCTATGCGTTCACCGCGAATTGCATGTGCATGATGGTTTCTGGCAACCACAACGTGCTGATCACCAATCCGCGGGACATCAAGGGTTTCATCAAGGAGCTGAAGAACTGGCGTTTCTCGGCGTTGCTTGGGCTCAACACGCTGTTCGTCGCGTTGATGGACCATCCGGACTTCAAGACTCTGGATTTCTCCAGCCTCAAACTCACCAACTCCGGCGGCACCGCGTTGGTCAAGGCCACCGCCGAGCGCTGGGAACAGCTCACCGGTTGCCGCATCACCGAAGGGTACGGCCTGACCGAAACCTCGCCGGTGGCCTGCACCAACCCATACGGGGACATGTCGCGCCTCGGAACAGTCGGCCTGCCGGTGCCGGGCACCACGCTGAAGGTCATCAACGATGAAGGCGTCGAGCAACCCTTGGGCGAGCGCGGCGAACTGTGCATCAAGGGCCCACAGATCATGAAGGGTTACTGGCAGAAGCCCGAAGCCACCGCCGAAGTGCTGGATGCCGAGGGCTGGTTCAAGTCGGGGGACATCGCGATTATCGACCCGGACGGATTTGTGCGCATCGTCGATCGCAAGAAAGACATGATCATCGTCTCGGGTTTCAACGTGTACCCGAACGAGATCGAAGACGTGGTCATGGCTCACCCGAAAGTCGCCAACTGCGCGGTGATCGGTGTGCCGGACGAGCGTTCGGGGGAGGCAGTGAAGCTGTTTGTGGTGGCCCGTGAATCGGGTGTCAGCCTTGAAGAGCTGAAGGCGTACTGCAAGGAGAACTTCACGGCGTACAAAGTACCCAAGCACATCGTCTTGCGTGAGTCGTTGCCGATGACGCCGGTGGGCAAGATCTTGCGGCGGGAGTTGCGGGATATCGCTTGAGGTGAACGGCCGCGCTTCGCGCGGATCGCGGGCAAGCCCGCTCCCACAGGGATCACCGATGACCTTGTGGGCGCGAGCTTGCTCGCGATGCTTTTTGTGAGGAAGAAGGCCCGAATCCAGAGGCTTGCAGGGCGTT
The DNA here is from genome assembly GCF_054898005.1 of Pseudomonas sp. HLT2-19-2. Taxonomy (NCBI): domain Bacteria; kingdom Pseudomonadati; phylum Pseudomonadota; class Gammaproteobacteria; order Pseudomonadales; family Pseudomonadaceae; genus Pseudomonas; species Pseudomonas sp. HLT2-19-2. The sequence goes on from NZ_CM142712.1 coordinate 1,746,600, forward strand.
ATAGAATCTTTGCTCTAAAAATGACTATTGAATATTCAAAAGTCATAAATGTGACTATGGAGGCCGCTTTTGGCTCTAGTCGGCCCTTTGCAAAGCTGCTACTCTCGGCGCGCTTTGTGACTTCTCGGCCTGTTAAAAAGCCAGACTCACCAACAAACACACACCAATAATAATCGCATCAAATGCGGTGATGAATTCGCGTTGCTGAGGAGTGGGCTTCCATGATCGAAGACTTTTGGAAGGATAAGTACCCTGCCGGGATTGCTGCCGACATCAATCCGGACGAGTATCCGAATATTCAGGCGGTGTTGAAGCAGTCCTGCCAGCGCTTTGCCGACAAACCGGCATTCAGCAACCTGGGCAAGACAATCACCTACGGTGAACTGTACGAATTGTCCGGTGCCTTTGCTGCTTACCTGCAACAGCATACCGACTTGCAGCCAGGCGATCGAATCGCCGTGCAACTGCCCAACGTGTTGCAGTACCCGGTCGCCGTCTTCGGTGCCATCCGCGCCGGGCTGATCGTAGTCAACACCAACCCGCTGTACACCGCGCGGGAAATGGAACACCAATTCAACGACTCCGGTGCCAAAGCCCTGGTCTGCCTCGCCAACATGGCGCATCTGGCGCAGACCGTCGTGCCGAAAACCGGCGTCAAGCACGTGATCGTCACCGAAGTGGCCGACCTGTTGCCGCCGCTCAAGCGTCTGCTGGTCAACAGCGTCATCAAGTATGTGAAGAAGATGGTCCCGGCGTATCACTTGCCCAAGGCCATCAAGTTCAACGACGTGCTGAGCAAGGGCCATGGCCAGCCAGTGGCTGAAGCCAACCCGGCCAGCAGCGACGTTGCCGTGCTGCAATACACCGGCGGTACCACCGGCGTGGCCAAGGGCGCGATGCTGACCCACCGCAACCTGGTGGCGAACATGCTGCAGTGCAAGGCGCTGATGGGTTCCAATCTTCATGAAGGCTGCGAGATCCTGATCACGCCGCTGCCGCTGTACCACATCTATGCCTTCACCTTTCATTGCATGGCGATGATGCTGATCGGTAACCACAACGTGCTGATCAGCAACCCGCGCGATTTGACGGCGATGATCAAGGAACTGTCGAAGTGGAAGTTCAGCGGTTTCGTCGGGCTCAACACGCTGTTCGTCGCCCTGTGCAACAACGAAGGTTTCCGCAAGCTGGACTTCTCGGCGCTGAAAGTCACCCTGTCCGGTGGCATGGCCCTGCAACTGGCCGCCGCCGAACGCTGGAAAGCAGTCACCGGGTGCGCCATCTGCGAAGGTTACGGCATGACCGAAACCAGCCCGGTGGCCACCGTCAATCCGATCCAGAACATCCAGATTGGCACCATCGGTATTCCGGTTCCGTCGACCCTGTGCAAAATCATCGACGATGCCGGCGTTGAACAACCGTTGGGCGCAATCGGCGAGCTGTGCGTGAAAGGTCCGCAAGTCATGAAGGGCTACTGGCAGCGTCAGGACGCCACGGACGAAATGCTCGACAGCGAAGGCTGGTTGAAAACCGGTGACATTGCGCTGATCCAGCCTGACGGTTACATGCGCATCGTCGATCGCAAGAAAGACATGATCCTGGTGTCCGGTTTCAACGTGTACCCCAATGAACTGGAAGACGTGCTTGCAACCCTGCCGGGCGTGCTGCAATGCGCAGCCATCGGCGTGCCGGACGAGAAGTCGGGCGAGGCGATCAAGATCTTCATCGTTGCCAAACCGGGCGTGACACTGACCAAGGAACAGGTGATGGAGCACATGCGCGCCAACGTCACCGGTTACAAGGTTCCGCGCTCCGTGGAGTTCCGCGATACGCTGCCGACCACCAACGTCGGCAAGATCCTGCGACGCGAGTTGCGCGACGAAGAATTGAAGAAGCTCGGCGTCAAGAAGGTAGGCGCGTAACACACAAGAAGCCCCGCAGATGCGGGGCTTTTTGTTGCCTGACTGTTCGTTCCCACGCTCTGCGTGGGAACGATCTCTTTAGAGGCGGAACTGCGCGAAGTTTACGTTGGTACCCGCCGGGCGCATGTCCTGGAGGTACGAGTCCTTGTCGGCGCTCAGTTCCAGGCTCAAAGCGGCTTTACGCTTGCCTTCGTTGCGCACCACCAGTCCTTCGAGCTTCTCGCGCAGGAACACCGTCGGCACTTTCAGGTGCAACAGTTCGTCGGTGTCCGGCGTGTGCATCAGCAGGTGAACCCATTCGTACTGACCAACGGCCAGGCGCGCGACCGGAATATCGAACCACCAGATGTTGCGGTTGCGGTTCAATTCGGTGAAATGGCAGTTATTGACGCCAAGCACAGCACCGCCAAGTTCTTGGTTTCTGCGGGCAATGGCCTGCTTTTTATCGAGTTTCATAACATTCCTACGGGATTGGATCTTCAGCGCCATGGCCTGAATACGTTGCGCATTCTCGGGGGTTGGTCGGCAAACATAAAGCCCAACCTGCACTGAACGATGAAATGTCGCGGTGAAAATAAATGAAACTCCGCGCAAACGCCTCCGGTCAATCTTTGTGTAACAACTTTCCCCGTTGAATTGTTCACAGGAGAAACACCATGAGCAGCACTGGCGATAAAGTAAAAGGCATGGCCAACGAAGCCGCCGGCAACGTCAAGCAAGGCGTCGGCAAGGCCACCGGTAGCGACAAAATGCGCGCCGAAGGCGTCGTGCAGGAAAAGAAAGGCGAAGCCCAGCAAGCGGTCGGCAAAGCTAAGGATGCAGTCAAGAAAGGCATCGACAAGGCGTGATCCGGCCTTTAAAGCGTGTCAGAAACGGCCATCCGCGGATGGCCGTTTTTGTGTCAGTCTGAACTTGCAGAAGATCAAAATCGCCAAGTAGGCTACTTTGATGTAGAAAACGGCCCCTGAGTCGCCACGACTTCGACCAAATTTTGCGGCGAAAGGAGACGCTAATGTTTTTTCCTCACATGAAAGGCTTGCGCCTGCACCGTGTCATGGTGCGCACGATCACCGAGTTCGTCGACGACGAGATGTCGACCTATGCCTCGGCGCTGGCCTATCAGATGCTGTTCTCGCTATTTCCCTTCATTCTGTTCCTCATCGCCCTGATCGGTTTCCTGCACCTGCCGGACTTCTTCTCCTGGCTGCGCCTGCAGTCAGAACTGGTGTTGCCACCCCAGGCGCTGGAACAGGTGAACCCGGTCATCGACCAGCTCCAGCAATCCAAGGGTGGCTTGCTGTCGGTCGGTATCGTGATTGCCCTGTGGACCGCGTCCGCCGGTGTGCGGCTGATGATGAGCGCGATGAACGCCGCCTACGACGTGGTCGAAGGCCGCCCGGCGTGGAAGCGTTTCCCACTGTCGATTTTCTACACCATCGGCATCGCCGGCATGCTGCTGATCGCCGCTGCGCTGATGGTGCTCGGGCCGCAGGTGATGGGCTGGATCGCTTCGCAAGTCGGCCTCGAAGACTTCATCGTGACGCTCTGGACCATCGTGCGCTGGCCGGTGGTCGTGATTCTGTTGATGATGGCGGTGGCGCTGATTTATTACGTCATGCCTGACGTCAAACAAGAGTTTCGTTTCATCACGCCGGGTTCGGTGCTGGCGGTGGTGGTGTGGATCATCGCGTCACTGGGCTTCGGTCTGTACGTCAAGGAATTCGCTAATTACAACGCTATGTATGGCAGTATCGGTGCGATCATCGTGCTGTTGCTGTACTTCTACATTTCCGCCGCAGTGCTGTTGCTGGGCGCCGAGATGAATGCCGTAATCGAACACATGTCGACCGAGGGCAAGAATGATGGCGAAAAAGTCCCCGGCGAGCACGACCAAGAACCCAAACAACACGTGTCGGGACTGGGTCGGGATCACTCGATCAAGCCGACCACTGACGAAGTCATCAAATGATCCGTGAAATTCTGAAAATGGGCGACGAGCGCCTGCTGCGCATTGCCCCGCCGGTGCCTGCCGAAATGTTCGACAGCCCCGAGCTGTGGCAACTGATCGACGACATGTTCCAGACCATGGAAAGCGTCGGTGGCGTGGGTCTGGCTGCACCGCAGATCGGCGTCGATCTGCAACTGGTGATCTTCGGTTTCGAGCACAGCGAGCGCTATCCGGATGCCGAGGCCGTGCCCCAGACGATTCTGATCAATCCGTTGATTACGCCGTTGAGCCCGACGCTGGAAGAGGGTTTCGAAGGCTGCCTGTCGGTGCCCGGCCTGCGCGGCGCGGTGGATCGCTATCAGCACATTCGTTACGAAGGTTTTGATCCCAAGGGGCAGTCGATCATGCGCATCGCTTCAGGGTTTCATGCGCGGGTAGTGCAGCATGAATGCGATCACCTGATCGGGCGGTTATACCCGTCGCGCATCGGTGACTTCAGCAAGTTCGGGTTTACCGACGTGATGTTTCCGGATCTCGATCCTGCAGCAGACGACTGACACACTCCGTGAATCATCCAGACGGTTCCATACCCATCGCGATCATCGGTTTGCTGCGTGCGTAACGGCTCAAGCGTTCGGCCATGGAGTAGGGCAGTGGCGGGTCGAAGGTAAAACCACGACGTTCATAAAACCCGCGCAGGTCCGGATGACAAAACAGCCACACCGGGCCTTCAAGATCCTTGAGCGCCTCGGCAATCAACGCCGCAGCGATTCCCTGTTCACGGCAGGCTGGATCGACAAACAAACCCGTTAGCCAATGCCCGTGCGCCACCGGTCGCAAACACAGCGCACCAATGATCTCGTTGCGCCTGGCCACCCAGAGTTGAGCGTCGCGGACCGCTTTCATCGACGATTGGTGAGCGCGATAAAACTTGTTCATCAAGGGCCATAAAGGCTCAGCGAGCAAGGTGTATTGGGTGTTGGGCATGGTCTTCGACTGTCGGTGCGCAAAGCGGGCGATTATAAAAGAACGCGCGCGCAGCGATAGGTGTATACCTGATCTCACATCCCGTATGAGTGGAGTACGTATCATGGCCAAAGGCATGGATTCAAAAAAAGCAGCAAAAAAGAAACCGGCAAAAACCGCCGATGAAAAGCGCGCCGACAAGAAGGCCAAGAAGGTGGATGTGTTCGGTCATTGATCCCGTGACAAGGGAGCCCGGCCCTCGGGCTCCCGCTGCTTCTAATGAAATAAACCCTGCGCCAACGCCTTTCCTGGTGGAGTTCTTCGAAAAGGTCGACCTGCCGATCGATCTGCTGAACCACGCAGGCCTTACTCCAACTCAGCGGCCAACGCAGCTTTCACCGCAGGCCGCTGATCAACCCGCGCCTGAAACCGCGCCAACGCCGGCCACTGATTCAACTCAATCGAAAACAACGGCACCCAACGCAACACCGTAAACAAATACGCATCGGCAATGCTGAACCCGTCAGCCATCAAATATTCCTGCCGCTCCAGCGTCTGGCTCACCACAACAAACCGCTTGAACAGTTTCTCTTTGATGAGTGCTTTCACCTCATCCGGGAACTGCGAATTGAACAGCCAGCCAAGCCCGCCATGAATCTCGGTTGATACGAAATTCAGCCACTCCTGCAACCGTACCCGCTCGAACATCCCGTTCGCTGCCGCCAGGTTTGCTTCGGGTCGCAGGTCTGCCAGGTATTGCAGGATCGCCGGGCCTTCGGTCAGCACTTGGCCATTGTCCAGTTGCAATGCCGCGACGTAACCCTTTGGGTTGATGGCGAGGAAGTCCTCACCACTTGCGGTTCTCTTGGTGGTGTTGTCGACGCGGATCAATTCGAACGGCAGGTCCAACTCGCGCAGCACGATATGCGGTGCTAGCGAGCAGGCGTGCGGGGCGTAATACAACTTCATCGGCAGGGCTCTGGTTGGGGGTTTGCGCCAGTGTCATAGTGCGCGGCACCCTCGGTAAAATTAATCTTTCAGAAAGCGGCCATAAGGAAAGCTACTGCCATGATGAATCTGATGCACTGGCGAATGGTGGTGGCAGTGGCAGACACGGGAAACATTACCCGGGCTGCCGAGCGGGTTGGCATGACCCAGTCCGGTGCGAGCCAGGCCTTGGCATTGATCGAAGAAACCCTGGGCGTTCAATTGTTCAGTCGGGAGAGCCGCCAGACCTTGCCGACGGCAATCGGCCTGTCTGTGATCGAGCAGGCGCGAACTATGCTCGGTGCCCTTGAAAACATTCGCAGTACCGTCGATGCCGGTAAAGATATCCAGCGCGGGACGATTCGTCTGGCGAGTTTTCCCTTGGTGCTGGCGACCCTCCTGCCGCCGCTGCTGCGTCAATTCAATCGGCTGTATCCCGGCATTCAAGTGGTGGCGCTGGAGGTGAGCGACGATGAAGTGGAAACGTTGCTCAGTGACGGGCTGGTGGATCTCGGTGTGATATTGAACCCGGTGCCCGAGCGCAGTGCCGGTCGTTTGGGGCGTGATGCCTGGGTGGCGGTTCTCCCCGGTGGCCATCCCTTGGCACGCCGCTCGAATGAAGAGGGCGTCTCATTGGCGGAACTGGCGAAGCAACCCTTCGTGCTGGCCACGGGAGGTTGTTCGACCAATGCCCGCAGCCTGGCCGCCGACGCCGGGCTGCAACTGCTGGATGTGCGCGCCGAGGTGCGTGAATGGAGCAGTGCATTCACCCTCGTGCGGGAAAATATCGGCGTGACCCTAGTGCCGGAAATGACCCTGCCGGCCAATCGCCAAGGCCTGCGCATAGTGCCCGTGATGCCGCGCATCGATCGCGAATTTGCTTTGGTGGTCGCTGCGAACAAGCCACCCTCGGCGGCGGTGCAGGCGCTGATGAGTCTGCTTGCCGAGAAATGACTCATAACGAAGCTGAACCGATTTTGTCCTCATTACTGGCCGACTAGTGGCCTTGCTTACCTGCCTCGCCTGTCTATGCTGACTCGTGACTAACTATGTCGACCACGATGTGAAGGCCGTCATACACGTTAAGAGCGTGCGCAACCCAAGGCGCCGACACTGAACAACATGGAGCTGTCCGGTCAATGGAGCGATTTATCAGAACGTTAGGGCTGGCTCGATCCCGGGCTATCAAGAGAAGGATGTCTTGATAAGAGCGTCGCTGCATGGACTCTCCAATTAAACATCATTGATCACCTGACCAAGTCCTTCCGGTGGAGGGATGCGTGTGCCTGTTCCTTGGAACGTAGTGGTGGAGTCGTTGAAAGACCAAAGAACTTTCATAAAACAAAAGACCGCGCTGAAGGTGATACGACCATGTTTAATCGACGTCACAAGACTGACCTGCTGGAAATCGAACGATTCAGTTGCGCGCTGACCGAGGCTAACGCGAAGTTGGCCGCGGTCAGCCGCTCGATGGCGATGATTGAGTTCACCCCCGAAGGCATCGTGCTCGATGCCAACGACAACTTTTGCAGTGCCATGGGTTATAGCGCCGAAGACGTGCGCGGAAAACATCACCGGATATTCTGCGAAGAAGCGTTTTATCGAAGCGATGCCTATGCCAAGTTGTGGCGTGACCTTGCCCGTGGCGAACCGGTGAGCGGGACCTTCTTGCGCTTGAACAAGAGCGGCAAGGAGATGTGGCTTGAAGCCAGCTATATGCCAGTGTTCGGCGCTGATCGTCAGGTCCGGAGTGTGATCAAGGTCGCCACTGATATCTCAGCCAGGGCCGACAAGGAACACGAAAGCGAGAGCATGCTCGCGGCGCTCGGTCGTTCCATGGCCGTGATCGAATTCACCCCGGATGGCAACGTCATCTCGGCCAACGAAAACTTCTTGAAGACGATGCATTACTCGCTCAACGAAGTGGTTGGCCAGCACCACAGTTTGTTTTGCCATCGTGCTGAAGCCGAATCGCAGGCCTACAAAGCGTTCTGGGCTTCACTCAATCGCGGCGAGTATCACTCGCACCGTTTCGAGCGCAAAGATAAACAGGGTCATACGGTTTTTCTGGAAGCCTCCTACAACCCGCTGTTTGACACCAAGGGTCGATTGTACAAAGTGGTCAAGTTCGCCAGCGACATCACCGATCAGGTGACCACCCTGCAAACCGCTGCGGAGTCGGCCCACAGCACCTCGGTTCAAAACGACGCCTGTGCGCAGAAAGGTTCTCAGGTGGTACAGCAAACGGTGCAGATCATCCAAGACATTTCCAAAGACTTGAATGAAGCGGCGCTGAGCATTGATGCCGTCAGCAAACAGTCCGACATCATCGGCACCATCGTTCAGACCATCCGCGGAATTGCCGATCAGACTAACCTGCTGGCGCTCAACGCGGCGATTGAAGCAGCCCGCGCCGGGGAGCACGGGCGCGGGTTCGCGGTAGTCGCCGATGAAGTTCGCAGCCTTGCGGCACGAACGAGCCAGGCAACGCTGGAGATCGTTGAAGTGGTGCGCAAGAACCATGATTTGTCATTGAGTGCGGTGTCGAGCATGCAGTCGAGTTTGAGTCGAACTGGTCTTGGGGTGGAACTGGCGAACGAGGCGGGAGCAGTGATTCTGGAAATTCAACAAGGATCGCGGCATGTGGTGGATGCGATCGGTCAGTTCAACTCGACCTTGCAGATAAGTTGATCGCGGCAAAGTGAAAAGGGTTCCTCGAAGGGACCCTTTTTTATTGATTCCCGCACTTTTAAAGCGAAGCGAGAAACTTGTCGACCACACCCGCACGGATGTTGGTCGGGTAGCGCGGGAGCCGCTCAAGGCAGGCCATTGCAGCCGTGTTTGAGAAATCCCGGGCGTTGTGCCAATCGTTGAAAATACTCGTCGATGGCGGGGTAGTCGGGTCGCTCCATCGGTGTCATCAACCAGCGGTTGACCGACAGCCCGATGACGATATCTGCCAACGTGAAGTGTGGCCCGGCGACATACGCTTTGGTCGCCGCGAGCTGATGCTCGAGGATGCTCATTTTCTGGTTCCAGCCACGTACGCCGGTGGCAATGTGATGCAGGTCCTGAAATTCCGGATCTTTGCGCACCAATGCTGTGAATGCGTAGCTCCAGGAGGCATTGAGTTCGGTGGCTTGCCAATCCATCCACTGCTCCACCCGAGCGCGTGCCGCCGGTTCGTGCGGTAACAGATCGGTGTTGTGGTGTTTGCCGGCCAGATAGCGGCAGATGGTGTTGGACTCCCACAGCACGCCCGCGTCGTCGATGATCACCGGCACCTGAGCATTGGGATTGAGCCTGAGAAACTCCGGCGTGTGGGTCGACGCATAACCGCCGCCCCAGTCCTCACGTTCGTAGGCAACACCCAGTTCCTCACAGGTCCACAGGACTTTTCTGACGTTGATGGACGAGGCTTTTCCCAGAATCTTCAGTGCATGTTCCATTGAGATACTCCGTTAGCGATTCGACGCCTCAGGAATCTAACAGACATTCAGCGTTTTCAAACCGGATCCGGCAGCGCCGAAATTGGCAAACCAAACGTGCGATCAAACAACCAGTTGAAGGCGAAGGTGTAGCACGGGATGAAAATGATCAGCGCCGCGTCCAGCAGGAAGGCTTGCACCAGGCTGATGTTCATCCACCAGGCGATCAACGGGATGAGGAACACTATCAAGGTTAGTTGAAAACCCACGGCATGGGCGATGCGCCGTTTAACGGTGCGGGTTCGCGAAGGCTGACGACTTTCCCAGCGCTCGAACAGCGTGGTGTAGATGAAGTTCCAGGTCACCGCAATGGTGGTGATGATCACTGCCAACGGGCCAGTGCTGCCGGGCGAGGTGCCGGACAACAATGCCAGCCCCAAGGCCGAGAATGTCATGCCGATGACCTCGTAAAGGGACACGTAGAGCAGTTTTCTTTTAACGCCTTGCATGGGGGTTGCCTCTTTCTTTCCAACTTGAAGCCAGGAGCACTGGCGAAGGCGACGAAAGATAGCTTCAATAGGGCTGACAGAAAAAGTCATTAGCTTTCAGTTTTGCTGATAGGACGACAAATGAATTTCAACAGCGACAGCATCGAGTTGTTCCTCGCGGTGATCGAACGCGGCTCGTTTTCCGCTGCCGCCCGGGCGCTAGGTAAAGTGCCGTCGGCGGTGAGCATGGGCATCGCCAACCTGGAAGCCGAACTCGGTTATCCACTGTTTGATCGCAGCCATCGCGAGCCGGTGCCGACGGCGATGGCCTGCGCATTGGTGCCGCATGCGCGACTGATTGCCGAGCAGCTCAAACAGCTGCAAGTGCATGCGGTCGAGCTGTCGCTGGGGCTGGAAAGCAAGTTGTCGATCGGGGTGGTGGCGGACATCGACAAGGGCCGCGTGATGGCGGCGATCAAGGTCATCGCCGAGCGTCATCCTCTACTGGAAATCGAAGTGCTCAGCGCGCCGCAGGATGATGTGCTGGCGATGCTCCACAGCGGCCGGGTCAGCGTTTGCCTGGCGTTCGCCGGGCTCAGCATGAACGTGCTGGAGCGGTTCCAGTTCGTCGGCACCGAACGTATGATCGCCACGCTGGCGGCGGACAATCCGTTGTTTCAAGGCCAGGATTTGTATCTCGAAGATTTGGTCCGCGTACGGCAAATCATCGTCGCCAGCCGCGACCTGCCGATCAGCGAAACCCGGCCACTGGTGGCCGAGTCTTACTGGCGCACCGACACGTTGACGATGGCGCTGGAAATGGTCGAAGCCGGATTGGGCTGGGGCAATTTTCCGCTGTCGGTGGTCCAGCCGTGGCTCGATGCTGGAAGGCTCAAGCGCCTGAGCTTCCGCAACATCGAGAACGGGTTGGTGCTGCCGGTGCATGCGGTGTGGCTCAAGAGCCAGGCGTTGCAGAAAGGGGCGTTGGCGTTTGTGGATTTGATGGGGCGTTGACACTGCACGCCGATCATTTCCACGCAGAGCGTGGGAACGATCAGTGTTGCATCAGGTACTCTCGCGCACCTTCAACTCAAACCCCATGTCCTGCACCGGTTTCGCCACCGTGTTGCCGGCCATCAGGGTCAACATCTGCTCCGCTGCGCGCCGGCCAATTGCCTCGCGCGGTGTGCTGATGCTGCTCAGGCGCGGGACCATGTGGGCCGAAGCCGGCAGGTCGTTGAAACCGAGGATCGCCACTTGTTCGGGGATTTTGATCCCGCAGCGCATGGCTTCGAGCAGTGCTCCCTGGGCCAGGTCGTCGTTGCCGAAGAAGATGGCATCGACATCGGGATGACTGGCGAGCAGCTGCAGGAACAGTTCGCCACCGAGGCCGACGGAGGAGGCGCGAGGTGTCAGCACTTCCAGATCAGGGTCATACAACCCGGCCTTTTGCAGGGCTTTGCGGAAACCTTCGCCGCGCAGCAACGTGCGTTGATCCAGCTGCGCACCGATGTAGGCCAGGCGTTTACGACCGCGTGACAGCAAATGCTCGGCCGCTGTCTCGCCGGCAGCGAGTTGCGAAAAACCCACGCAATTGAGACCGGCTGCGCTGTCCAGTTCCATCATGTACACGCAGGGAATGTTGCTGGCCTCGATCATCCGGCGCGAACTTTCGGTGCGGTCGAAACCGGTCAGCAGCAAACCGCGTGGCTGATACGCCATGTAATTGCGCAGCAGGTTTTCTTCTTCGTCGCGGGAGTAGTGGAAGTTGCCGATCAGCACTTCGAAGCCTTTGGGGCGCAAAATCTGATGAATGGCTTCCAGCGTGTCGATGAACAATAAATTAGACAGTGACGGCACCAACACCACCACCGAATGGCTCTGGGCCGAGGCTAACGCGCGGGCGGCAGGGTTGACCACGTAGTTGAGGTCGAGGGCGGCTTTCTGGACTTTTTCCACCAGTTCGGTGGCCACGGTACTGACCCCGCGCAGGGCGCGGGAGGCGGTGATCGGGCTGACACCGGCCAGGCGCGCGACTTCGTTCAAGGTGGGGCGGCCAGTGGTGCGCGTATTTTTATCGTTTTTAGGAGAGATCATCGGACGGCTTGCCAAACAAAATTCGAGGCACTAAGGTAGCGCTGTCTCGACGCAGCTGCAAATGCGTGAGCGGGGTTTGCCTGATCCCCGTTTTTTGGCGTTGGAAACGAACATGCTGCAACCCACAAAAATGACAAGAAGGCGTCGGCAACTTCTGCTTTTGCTCTAGTGCATAACTGGCAAAGGTAGCGCTGTCTGCGCGCTGAGGTGTTACATGAATCATCCCATCACCGCCCTGGTCATCATGGGCGTTGCCGGTTGCGGCAAGACTTGCGTCAGCGAGGCCTTGTGCCAACTCAGCGGCGCGACCGCCATTGAAGGCGACACTTTCCACCCTGCCGCCAATATCGAAAAGATGAGCGCAGGTATCCCCCTGAACGACGAAGACCGTGCTGGCTGGCTCGACAGCCTGTGCGATGAACTGCGCCGCATTGACGCAAAGGGCCAGCGCCCGGTGCTGACCTGCTCGGCGCTCAAACACATTTACCGTGAACGTCTGCGCAGCGCCTTGCCTGGCCTGGGCTTCGTTTTTCTTGAGCTGACCCCTGAAGTCGCCGCCGATCGTGTGTCTCATCGGCCCGGCCACTTCATGCCGTCAACGCTGATCGACAGCCAGTTCGCCACCCTCGAATCACCCGTTGGCGAACCGCTGACCCTGGCCCTCGACGCGTCGAACCACAGCGTCGACGAACTGGCCGCTCAAGCACACCGCTGGTGGCTTGAACACGGTCTGAAACTCGCCGTATGAGTTTTTCTCGAAGAGACAGCGCTGTCCTGATGGCTTGCGAATTACTCACTTTAATAACAACAACAACCAGGAGACACCCCTAATGTTTGGCATGTCCCACGAGACGTTCCTGCTGCTAGACGCAGTGGTCACGGTGATCGGACTTATCGTCTTGATCACCAAGTTCAAGTTTCACCCGTTCATTGCCCTGATCATCGCCGCAGCCTTTCTCGGGCTGACTTCCGGCATGCCAATCGGCACCATCATCAAGGCGTTCCAGGACGGCTTCGGTGGGGTGCTCGGTTTCGTCGGGATCATCCTGGCGCTGGGCACCATGCTCGGCAAAATGATGGCCGAGTCGGGTGGGGCGGATCAGATTGCCCAGACCCTGATTCGCGCGTTCGGCAAGGACAAGGTGCAGTGGGCGATGATGTTCGCGGCCTTCCTGGTCGGCATTCCGTTGTTCTTCGAAATCGGCTTCGTGCTGCTGATCCCGCTGGTGTTCATCGTTGCCCGGCGTACCGGCGTGTCGATCATCAAGATCGGTATCCCGTTGCTGGCCGGTCTTTCGGCCGTGCACGGTCTGGTTCCGCCACACCCGGGTCCGTTGCTGGCCATTGGCGTGTTCGGTGCCGACATCGGTAAAACCATTCTCTACGGCCTGATCGTTGCGCTGCCAACGGCCATCATCGCCGGCCCGATCTACGGCACCTTCATTGCCAAGTACATTCCGGGTCATCCTAACCAGGAACTGGTCGATCAACTGGCGCGTGATAACGATTCTGCCGATCTCCCGAGCTTCGCCATCACCTTGATCACCGTGCTGTCGCCGGTTTTCCTGATGTTGCTCAAGACCTTTGCCGATGTGGTGCTGCCAGACGGCAACTTTTTCCGCACCTTCATGGACCTGATCGGTCACCCGATTTCGGCACTCCTGCTGGCGTTGCTGTTGTCGCTGTACACCTTCGGCTACAAGCAGGGCGTAGGTTCCAGCCAGATTCTCAAATGGCTGGACGCGAGCCTTGCGCCAACCGCCGCAATCATCCTGATCATCGGTGCCGGTGGTGGCTTCAAGCAGATGCTGGTGACCAGCGGCGTTGGTAATGTCATCGGCAACATGGCGGTGGAAGCGCAGATCTCGCCAATCCTTCTGGCGTGGCTGGTGGCGGCGGTGATCCGTATCGCGACCGGTTCAGCCACCGTGGCGACCATTACCGGCGCCGGCATTGTGGTGCCGGTGGTGGGGATGATTCCGGGTGTGAACCGTGAGCTGCTGGTGTTGGCGACCGGTGCCGGTTCGTTGATCCTGTCTCACGTCAACGACGCAGGTTTCTGGCTGGTGAAGCAGTACTTCAATATGACCGTGGCGGAAACCTTCAAGACCTGGACCGCGATGGAAACCATCCTGTCCATCGTCGCGCTGGGCTTTATCCTGCTGTTGTCGCTGTTCGTCTAAGCACACCGCAATACAAATGTGGGAGCGGCACCGCCGCTCCCACATTGTTATGTGTCAGGCGTTAGATTTAGCGACCAACCCATCCGCCCGAAACATCCCGCGAATCCCGCGTACTGCCTGACGAATCCGGTCCTGGTTTTCGATCAGCGCGAAGCGCACGTGATCATCCCCATACTCCCCAAACCCTACGCCCGGCGAGACACAAACCTTGGCCTCGGCCAGCAGCTTCTTGGCGAACTCCAGGGAGCCCAAGTGCGCATAAACCTCGGGAATCTTCGCCCAGACATACATCGACGCTTTCGGATTCTCGACCATCCAGCCCAGTTCATGCAGGCCTTTGACCAGCACGTTGCGACGCTGCCGATACTGCTCGGCGATGTCTTTGACGCACTGCTGATCGCCTTCCAGCGCAGCAATGGCCGCGACTTGCAGCGGGGTGAACGTGCCGTAGTCGTGGTAGCTCTTGATCCGCGCCAGGGCGTTGACCAGTTCGGCATTACCGACCATGAAACCGATGCGCCAGCCCGCCATGTTGTAGCTCTTGGACAGGGTAAAAAACTCCACTGCGATGTCCTTGGCGCCCGGCACTTGCATGATCGACGGGGCTTTCCAGCCGTCGTAGACGATGTCGGCGTAGGCCAGGTCGTGCACCACCAACACGTCGTACTGTTTGGCGAGGGCGATCACCCGCTCGAAGAAATCCAGCTCCACGCACTGGGCGGTGGGATTCGACGGGAAGCCGAGGATCATCATTTTCGGTTTCGGAATCGAGCCGCGAATGGCGCTTTCCAGTTCGGCGAAGAAGTCCACGCCCGGAATCAACGGCACCGAACGCACCTGGGCGCCGGCAATCACCGCGCCGTAGATGTGAATCGGGTAGCTCGGGTTCGGCACCAGAACGGTGTCGCCCTGGTCTAGGGTGGCCAGCATCAAATGCGCCAGGCCTTCCTTGGAACCGATGGTGACGATGGCTTCGCTTTCCGGGTCGATGTCGACCTCGTAGCGATCCTTGTACCAATTGGAAATCGCCCGGCGCAGACGCGGAATGCCCTTGGACGTCGAGTAGCCGTGAGTGTCTTCGCGCTGGGCGACGGTGACGAGTTTTTCGACAATGTGCGGCGGTGTCGGGCCGTCAGGATTGCCCATGCTGAAGTCGATGATGTCTTCGCCAC
This sequence comes from Pseudomonas sp. HLT2-19-2, assembly GCF_054898005.1. NCBI lineage: Bacteria > Pseudomonadati > Pseudomonadota > Gammaproteobacteria > Pseudomonadales > Pseudomonadaceae > Pseudomonas > Pseudomonas sp. HLT2-19-2. The sequence goes on from NZ_CM142712.1 coordinate 1,761,791, forward strand.
GACGACGGGCGGCCATCTTCAGCTCGGCAGTGATGTTGAATACGTAAGGGGGGAGTCGATCTATGCGCGCAAAGCGGCGCGGCGAACCTGGGTTGGCCATTGTTGCCTCGGTAACGTGAGCGCCCGGAACCGTCCGAGCGACGCTGGTCACTGCGGTGACCTGTGGCGGAATGTAAGGGCTGATGTGGCAAACTGTCCAGCGACTATGTAAACAAATTTGCCCGAAGGGTGACAAACTGCTGCGTTATTCCTATATGGCATCGGCGGCGATCTTCTGCTATTTCGCGGTCTACGTGATCCTATCGGGTTATAACGAGTTCGTCGGCGCAGGTGCCATCGAGCAGTTGCACGCACTGTAATTGGGCGAATCGGGTTTGGCTTCTATACTCCCAGCCGAACCCACTTTTTTGTTCAAGGAGTTGAGTCATGGATGAGCAAGCAGACGTCAAACTGGCAGAGCCACGCTTCGAGAGCGGGCATTTTCTGCTCATTGCCGGGCTTGGCGGACGATTTACCGCAGACACCACTAAAGGCATTCCCGATCTCTGGGAGAAATTCATTCCCGAGATTGGCAAAATTCCCGGTCAAAAAAGCGAAGTGACCTACGGCATCTGCTGCAATCCGGATGGCAAGGGCGGCTTCGAATACATTGCCGGCGTCGAGATCGACAAACTCGACGACCTGCCGGAGAAGTACCGTTGGGTCGAGGTCCAGCCTCAGCGCTACGCGGTGTTCGAGCACAAGGGCTCGCTGGATACCTTGCCGCAGACTTTTCAATACATCTGGAAAACCTGGTTGCCGCAGTCCGGTAAAGAAGCGGCGGACGCCCCGGAATTCGAACGCTACAGCGACGACTTCAATCCGAAACTCAACACCGGTGTGCTGGAAATCTGGCTGCCGCTCAAATCGGATTGACCCAAGCCCCGGACGGGCACTTCACTGTGCCCGTTCGTGACTGTCCTTGACTCCTCGCATCACCCCCGCACACCGTCCGTTTCGCTCGATCTATACGCCGTCTTAATACCGTTGCCCCCAATCAGTGTCCGTCCTTGATGCCCCCTCACTTAACCTGCAAGGCGCAGATGAGAGCGCGAATTCAGTGCGTTTTTTTGCACTGACGCGCTCTGCCTGTACCCGATTGCGGGTGTCCTTTCGTTTTGTCAGGGGGAGCTGTCTTGTTAACACTCGAGTTCATTTACATCGCCAGTGGCCTGTGTGCCGCCCTGTTGTTTGTCTACCTGGGTTACGCCCTTATCCGTGCAGAGAAGTTCTGATGGCCGCAGTCATTGCGGCACAGGCTTTTTTATCAGCCCGCCAGGGCGGTCTTGAGAAAGGAAATCGGCAATGTACGACCTGATTTTTATGGGGGTTAGCGTGGTGTTTTTTGCTGCGACAGCCATGGTCATCGTCGCCATGGGCAAGATTTGAACGGAGCATCGACATGTTGAGCACTATGCTGGAATTTGCGGTGATTCTCGGGTTGATGACCGGACTCGCCGTGTTGATGGGCAAGTGGCTGACCCTGGTATTTACCGGGCGCAACCATGCCTTGGCGGAGCGCGCTACTTATCGTCTGCTGGGGATCGATACGGCCGAAACCATGGGCTGGGCACGTTATGGCTCGGCCCTGCTGCTGTCGAACGCGGCGATGATGTTGCTGGGTTACATCGTGTTGCGCTTGCAAGGTTTCATGCCGCTCAACCCCTTGGGGCTGAACGCGCAAACTCCTGATCTGGCGTTCAATACCGCTGCGTCCTTTATCACCAACACCAACTGGCAGGCTTATTCAGGTGAAACCAGCCTGTCCAATTTCAGCCAGATGGCTGTCATCACCTTCCTGATGTTCGTCGGCGCAACAGCGGGCGTTGTGGCAGCGGCGGGTTTCATTCGCGGCCTCAGTCGGTCGAATTCCGCTGATATCGGAAACTACTGGGTGGACTTCACTCGCACGCTGTACCGGGTGATGTTGCCACTGTGTTTTGGCATGGCGCTGGTTTATGTCTGGCAAGGCATGCCGCAGACCCTGAATTCCCAGGCCCTGGCCACCACACTGGAAGGTGCGCAGCAGCAATTGATCGTCGGCGCGGTGGCGAGCTTTGAGTCAATCAAGCACATCGGCACCAACGGCGGCGGCTTCTTCAGCATGAACGCCGCACATCCGTTTGAGAACCCGACTCCGCTGACGAACATGCTGCATATCCTCAGCATGCTGCTGATCCCGTCGGCGCTGACGTACACCTTTGGCAGCATGCTGATGCGTCGGCGTCAGGGCTGGGTATTCTTTGGCACGTTCCTGGTGATGTTCGTCGGCTTTCTGAGCATCGTTTACACGGCTGAACAAAGTGGCAACCCGCTGCTGACCCGGGTGGGCGCGGACCAGGTGCTGTCGGCAACCCAGAGCGGCGGCAACATGGAAGGCAAGGAGCTGCGCTTCGGGATTGCCGACACCAGCCTGTTCGTGACCACCACCACCGGCGCCACCACCGGCTCGGTGAACGCCATGCATGACTCGCTGACGCCCATGGGCGGCTTCGTACCCCTGGCGCAGATGATGCTCAATTGCGTGTTCGGTGGTGACGGCGTGGGCTTTATCAACCTGATCCAGTACGCGCTGCTGACGGTGTTTCTGGTGGGCATGATGATCGGCCGCAGTCCCGAATTCCTCGGCAAGAAGATCGAGGCACGGGAGATCAAGCTGGTCATGCTCTCGGTACTGGCGCACCCCATCTGCATTCTCGGCTTCACCGCCCTGGCGGCACTCTGGCCGGACACCCTGAACAGCCTCAACAATCAGGGGCCCCATGGTTTCAGCGAGGTGCTTTATGCCTACACCTCGGGCACTGCCAACAACGGTTCGGCGTTCGCCGGATTGAATGCCAATACGCCGTTCTTCAACACCACAATCGGTCTTGCCATGTTGCTCGGACGTTTCTTCACCATGCTGCCGATGCTCGCGGTCGCCGGTTCCTTGGCGATGAAAAAGAACATCCCGGCCGGTGCCGGCACCATCCCGACCGCCACACCGCTGTTCATGTTCCTGGTGGTGTTCGTGGTGCTGGTGGTGGGCGGCCTGACGTTCCTGCCGGCGCTCGCGCTCGGACCACTGGTCGAGCAACTGCAGTTGCTGACCGGCCAGACCTACAAGTGAGGGCGCTGTGATGACTCAAGTACAAACAAAAACCAAGGTGCAATTTCTGTTTACCGGCCTGTTGCGCCCGGTGCTGATTTCGGCGGCGTTCTTCATGCTGTTGACCGGGGTGGCGTATCCGTTGTTCACCACGCTGGTGGCCAACGTGCTGTTCCCGTATCAGGCCCAGGGCAGCCTGGTTGAACGGGACGGGCTGGTGATCGGTTCGGCGGTGATCGGCCAGCATTTCACCCGCCCCGAGTATTTTCAGGGCCGTGCGAGCATGACCCTCGGCGCAGATCCACTGGACCCGAGCAAGAGCGTGGCGCAGCCGTACAACGCAGGTTCCAGTGGCGCAAGCAACCTTGGCCCTACCAGCCAGAAGTTGATCGACGCGGTGGCCATGCGGGTCGAAGCCTACCGCCGACAGAACGGCCTGGCGGCAGATGCGCAGGTGCCGGTGGATGCGGTCACCTCGTCGGCTTCCGGCCTGGACCCGCACATTTCGGTGGCCAACGCACAGATTCAGGCGGCGCGCGTCGCACGCCTGCGCCACCTGCCGGAAGCCGATCTGTTGAAGCTGGTGAATACCCACACCGAGCAACGCACCTTCGGCCTGCTCGGCGAGCCCCGGGTCAATGTGCTGCAACTCAACCTCGCGCTGGATGCTCTGGCGCCCGCGCATCAGCCACCCCTTGCGGCCAGTGAGTAAGAGAAACAACTATGAGTAAGCAAGCTCGTTTGCCTTTGTTCGACCGTAAGTTGTTGCTCGCGGCGTGCCTGGATGCCTTCAAGAAGTTGTTGCCCCAGGCGCAGTGGAAGAACCCGGTGATGTTTGTGGTGTACCTGGGCAGCATTCTCACCACGCTGTTGTGGTTTCAATCACTGGTCGGCAAGGGTGAAGCCTCCAGTGGCTTCATTCTCAGCATCACGTTGTGGCTATGGTTCACCGTGCTGTTCGCCAACTTCGCCGAAGCCTTGGCCGAGGGGCGCAGCCGGGCCCAGGCAGCCAGCTTGCGCGGGATGAAGCGCCAGACCATGGCCAAGCTGTTGCAACAGCCTCGGCATGGCTCCGCCTGGATGCCATTGCCTTCCAGCGAACTGCTCAAGGACTCGGTGGTGTTGATCGAAGCCGGCGATTTGGTGCCCCTCGATGGCGTGGTGATTGAAGGCGTGGCGTCGGTGGATGAAAGCGCGATTACCGGCGAATCGGCACCGGTGATTCGCGAGGCGGGCGGCGACTTTTCATCGGTGACCGGTGGGACAAAAGTGCTGTCGGACTGGCTGGTGGTGCGCATCAGCGTCAACCCCGGCGAATCGTTCCTGGATCGCATGATTTCCATGGTCGAGTCCGCGAAACGCCAGAAGACACCCAACGAGGTGGCGCTGACCATTCTGCTGGTGGGTCTGACGTTTCTGTTTCTGCTGGTGATCGTGACGCTGGGCCCGTACTCGATGTTCGCGGTGGCCATGAGCGGAGGCGACGTGGTCAGCGCAACGGTACTGGTGGCGCTGCTGGTCTGTCTGATCCCCACGACCATTGGCGGTCTGTTGTCGGCTATTGGGGTGGCGGGCATGAGCCGGATGATGGCGGCCAACGTCATTGCCACCTCCGGTAGAGCAGTGGAAGCGGCGGGCGACATTGACGTCCTGCTGTTGGACAAGACCGGCACCATCACCTTGGGTAACCGCCAGGCCAGCAGTTTCCTGCCGGCGCCCGGGGTCAAGGAATCAGAACTGGCCGACGCCGCGCAACTGGCCTCGCTGGCCGACGAAACTCCGGAAGGGCGCAGCATCGTGGTGCTCGCCAAGCAGAAGTTCGACCTGCGGGCGCGGGACCTCAATGCGCTGCGCGCCAGCTTCGTGCATTTCACCGCGCAAACCCGCATGAGCGGCGTCGATCTGGCGGGCGGCCGGAGCATCCGCAAAGGGGCGGCAGATGCCATTCGCCTGCACATCGAGGCGCTGGGCGGCAGCTTCCCGCCCGAGTTGCAGGCCAGGGTCGATGAAGTCTCGCGCCGTGGCAGTACACCGCTGGTTGTGTGCGATGGTCAGCAGGCGTTGGGCGTGGTCGAGCTCAAGGACGTGGTCAAGGGTGGCATCAAGGAGCGCTTTGCCGAACTGCGGCGCATGGGTATCAAGACAGTCATGATCACCGGCGATAACCGCCTGACGGCGGCAGCGATTGCCGTGGAAGCCGGGGTCGACGACTTTCTTGCCGAGGCTCGGCCGGAAGACAAGCTACAACTGATCCGCGACTACCAGACCCAAGGCAAGCTGGTGGCGATGACCGGAGACGGCACCAACGATGCACCGGCACTGGCCCAGGCGGACGTGGCGGTGGCTATGAACAGTGGTACTCAGGCCGCCAAGGAAGCGGGCAACATGGTCGATCTGGACAGCAACCCGACCAAGCTGATCGAGGTGGTGGAAGTCGGCAAACAGATGCTCATGACTCGCGGCGCGTTGACTACTTTCAGCGTGGCCAACGATGTGGCCAAGTATTTTGCTATCGTACCGGCCGCATTCGTCGCGACCTACCCGCAACTGGGCGCCCTGAATGTGATGCACCTGAGCAGCCCGAACTCGGCGATTCTCAGCGCGGTGATCTTCAATGCCCTGATCATCGTGTTTCTGATCCCGCTGGCGCTCAAGGGCGTGACCTATCGAGCCATCGGCGCGGCGGCGTTGCTCAATCGCAACCTGCTGATCTATGGACTGGGTGGCGTGCTGGTGCCGTTCGCGGGGATCAAGGTGATCGACATGCTGTTGGCCGGGCTCGGCCTGGTTTGAAAGGACTGACTGCACGGCGCCCTGTGTGGCGCCGTGCAGTTCAAAAGGATTGCCATGCCCGTTATTGATACGTTCATCGCTTCACGTGATGGCCGCCCAGATCCCGACGCGCTGTTGGAGAAGCTGCAACAGGACGAACAGGCCGCCCTGCGTGGGAAACTGCGCATCTATTTCGGTTCCAACGCAGGGGTGGGGAAAACCTTCGCCATGCTCACCGCGGCCCAACGCGAAGTGAACCAGGGCCGTGACCTGGTGGCTGGCGTGATAGAAACCCATGGCCGCCGGGAAACCGCGGAACTGCTCGCCGGCCTGGAACTGCTGCCGCGCTACAACGTGATGCATCGCGAGTGTGCCCTCAGCGAGTTCGATCTGGATGCTGCGTTGGCGCGGCGTCCGGCGGTGCTGCTGGTGGATGAACTGGCCCACAGCAACGTTCCCGGTTCGCGTCACCCCAAGCGCTGGCAGGATGTCGAAGAACTGCTGCGCGCCGGCATCGACGTCTGGACCACCCTCAATGTCCAGCACCTGGAAAGTCTCAACGATATCGTCAGCGGGATCATCGGCATCCGAGTGCGCGAGACCGTGCCCGATCATCTGTTCGACGATGCTCATGAAGTGGTGGTGATCGACCTGCCACCCGATGACCTGCTGCGCCGTCTCAAGGAAGGCAAGGTCTACCTGCTGCCCCAGGCCGAGCGCGCGTCCCGGCATTTCTTCCGCAAGGGCAACTTGCTGGCCTTGCGCGAGCTGGCGCTGCGGCGTACCGCTGATCGCGTCGATGCACAGATGCGCGACTATCGCCGCGAGCGGTCCATCAACACCCTTTGGCCCGCGCGCGAGCGTTTGCTGGTCGGAGTGGCAGGGCACCCTTCGGATGATCGTCTGGTTCGTGAAGCGGCGCGTCTGGCACAAAAGCTTGAGGCGGACTGGATTGTCGTCCATGTGCCTTCGGTGCAGCGCCGTGGCGCAGATGCGAGCCGCTATGCCGCCGCCATGAAGGCCTTGGCGCTGGCCGCCGAATTCGGTGCCGACACCGCCACGCTGTCCGGCATGGACGTGGCCGAGGCGCTGGTGGCGTTTGCTCGTGAGCACAACGCCAACCGCCTGGTGTTGGGGCATTACCCGCGCAAGGTCTGGCAGTTCTGGCACCAGTCGGTCAGTGACCGCATCAGCCGTCGCCATCCCGAGATCGATCAGATTGTCATCGCTCATGGCCCGTTGCCCATGGTGGTTGCGGTTGCGGTGAATACTGATGCAGCACTGCCACCCAGCAGGGCACCGGCGTATCTGTGGGCCAGCCTGGCCTGTTTTGCCGCCACGGCGGTGGCTGCCTTGCTGTTGCAGGTGTTTGATCTGGCCAACGTGGTCATGCTGTTTTTGCTCACGGTGGTGCTGGTCGCCCTGCGTTACGGGAGAGGGCCAGGTGTCTGGGCAGCGATGCTGGCGGTGCTGTGTTTTGATTTCTTTTTCGTCCAGCCACGCTGGTCGTTCACGGTCAACGACACCCAGTACTTCTTTACCTTCGCCCTGATGCTGGGTATTGCGTTGATCACCGGGCAGCTCACGGCACGCTTGCGTCATGAAGCCCGCACCGCCGCCGGTCGTGAGCGGCGCGCGACGTCGTTGGCCAGGCTGGCGCGCGACTTGTCGGCGGCGCTGACGGTGGAACAGATCACGGAGGTGGCACTGCGCACCTTCAGCGGCGTGTTTGAAGCGCGGGTCGGGCTGACACTGCCGGACGCCACAGACAGTGTCCACGCTCGTGGCGCCGGAGCATTCCCGATCGATGAAAGCATTGCCCAATGGGTTTACGACCATGGCCAACCTGCCGGTCAGGGCACCGATACGCTGGCCGCCGCTCAGGGTCGCTATTTGCCGTTGAAGGCGCCAATGCGTGTGCGCGGAGTGTTGGTGCTCGAGCTGGCTGAACCCGAGCGATTGAACGAGCCGGAAGAGCAGCGCCTGCTTGAGGCCTGCATGAGCCAACTGGCAATCGCGCTGGAGCGGGTGCATTTCGTCGAGGTGGCGCAAAGCACCCTGGTGCAGATGGAGGGTGAGCGCATGCGCAATACCCTGCTGGCCGCGATCTCTCATGACCTGCGCACGCCGTTGACCACCATTATCGGCGCGGCAGATGCAGCGGCGCCCCATGCGCCGCCCGGACCACTGGCGCAGTTGCTGGGCGGTATCCGCGATCAGGCCAGCTCCATGCAGCGGTTGATCGAAAACCTGTTGGACATGGCCCGGATGCAGGAACGCGGTGTGCGCCTCAACCGGCAATGGCACTCTCTGGAGGAAATCGTCGGCAGCGCTTTGCGTCAACTGCGCGAGCCGTTGGCGCGGCATGTGGTGCGCACCGCGCTGTCGCCGCGGTTGCCGTTGGTGGAAGTCGATGCGCTGTTGATCGAGCGTGTTCTGGTCAACCTGCTGGACAACGCCGCCAAGTACACCCCGGCCGGAACGCTTATACAGGTTGTGGCCCGGCAAGAGGAGGACAGCATTGTGCTGGAGGTGATCGACGCCGGTCCCGGTTGTCCTCAAGGCAGCACGCCTCAGAGCTTGTTCGAACCGTTCACTCGGGGTCAGCAGGAGTCGGCCGTTGCCGGCATCGGCCTTGGGCTGGCGTTGGCAAAACGTATTGTCCAGGCCCATGGCGCAACGATCGAGGCTCAGCCTCAGGCCTCCTCGGGCATCCGCTTTGTGATCACTCTACCGGCGGGTCACCCGCCTTCCATGGAATCGCTATGACCAGTGCACGCATCCTCATTGTCGAGGACGAGGCCAACATCCGCCGTTTCGTCGGTATCGCGCTGCAAGACGAAGGTTTTCAGGTGTTCGAGGCCGACAACGTCAAACGCGCCCTGATCCACGCCGCCAGTCGTCAACCGGATCTGGTGATTGTCGATCTGGGCTTGCCCGACGGTGACGGCAAACAATTGATCAGCGAGCTGCGGGGCTGGATGACGGTGCCGATTCTGGTGCTGTCGGCCCGAGATCGTGAAGAGGAGAAAGTGGCCGCACTGGATGCGGGGGCGGACGACTATCTGGTCAAACCCTTCGGCGTGCCCGAGTTGCTCGCGCGTATCCGCGCCCAGTTGCGTCGGCATGTGCAAAACGGGACCACCGCGGTCACCAGCAAGGTGACATTCGGCATGATCGAGGTGGACATGGCCACGCACGAGGTCCGGCGCGAGGACCAACCGGTCCATCTAACGCCCATCGAGTATCGCTTGCTTTGCGCGCTGATTCGCGGACAAAGCCGGGTCATGACCCATCGCCAGCTACTGCTGGAAGTGTGGGGCCTGGATTACGTCGATCGTGCTCACTATCTGCGGGTGCACATGGCGCACTTGCGGCAAAAACTGGAGGCCGATGCGGCCCAGCCGCAGCATTTCATCACCGAATTGCAGGTGGGATATCGCTTGGTGGGGCTGTAAAGCACGGCGGACGCTGGTCGCAGCGCCTGGCCGTGTGTCACTCACTTGTCTTTCTTGATCCTGCGCTCGTGCAGGAAATCGATGTACAGCGTGATGAAACCGAACGAGGTAATGCTGAACAACACGAGTAAGCCGATTTGAGTCGAGCTCATGATCAAAGTCCTGGGGGTGGGACGAGGAGCGCTCAACCTGCCGTGGCAGGGTGTCGTCAATCGTCGAGGACTGAATAGATAATACGTACCCAGGGCCTTGGGTAGCGGTTATATGAAAGCTTTACGGTGCCGTCCTTGAACCCTATGCACTTCATACGAGAGGTGGGTATTGGGCGTTCGAGAGCCCGCAAGTATTGTTAGACTCGGCGAGCGTTATCCTGTCATCTCACTTTGCCCCAAGGTCTGCGCAGCGCCATGAACTCGACGAACCCTGTTATCCGATACGTCCTGCCTGCTGATCTGGACCGCTGCTACGCCATCGAAACCGTGGCCTACGAAGGCGACGAAGCCGCTACGCGCGAAAAAATTGCCACCCGCATCGCCACCTGGCCCGAGGGTTTCATCGTCGCCGAAGTCGATGGCATGGTCGCCGGTTTCATCAATTCCGGTGCGGCGTTTCAGGTGGAAATGTCGGACGAGGCGTTCAAGGAACTGATCGGCCACGACCCGGCCGGCCCGCATGTGGTGATCATGTCGGTGGTGGTGCACCCGGATTACCAGGGTCAAGGTTTGGCGAAACGCTTGATGGGCGAATTCATCGAGCGGATGCGCGCGTTGGGCAAGACCAGCATCAACCTGATGTGCAAGGAGCGGCACATTCCGCTCTATGCCGGGTTCGGGTTTGCCTACATCAAGCCTTCCGCCTCGGACCACGGCGGCATGGCGTGGCATGAGATGGTGTTGGAGCTGGGACAAGAGCAAATGAGTGCTTGAGATAAGTTTTTTAATGGCCTAAATTCAGACCTTGTTGCGTTGGCCATCCTGTTCGGGTGGTGAGCAGAGGAATGAATGATGCGAGTTGAAACTATCAGTTTTGTTAAAAAGAATGCGGCCGCGCTGGATCTTTCCGAGCCGATGCTCGTCACTCAGAATGGCGTTCCGGCTTATGTGATTGAATCCTACGAGGAGCGTAAGCGGCGAGATGAGGCCATCGCGCTGATCAAGCTTCTTTCGTTCTCCTCTCGCGACAAGGAGCAGGGAAAGCTGATTTCTGGCGACACTTTGCTGGCCAGGCTGGCGCAGCGGCGCCAATTGCAGCAAGACGATAACGATGCCTGAGGCCTTCAGGGTAGAGTTTGCGACTGCTGCGGAGCATGGGGTTATTTCGCTGGAGCACTATCTCACGCAGCAATGCGGTCAAAAAAAAGCGGCAGAGACGGTTGATCAGCTGGTGATGCAGATCGTTACGGCTCTGAGCAGTCAGGCCCATGTTTACGGTGTTTGCCAGGAAGCGGCGTCGCTTGGCGTCACTCATTTTCGTGAGTACTTGCCTATGGGGCAGCGGGTTTTGTATGAGGTGTTCCCGAGTGAAAACCTTGTAGTGGTCGCGTTGGTAATCGGTCAGCGTCAAAGTATCGAGAAGCAGTTGCTCGACTACTGCCTTCTCCTCTGACAACTAGTCAAATCCCAAAAGGGTTGCCTCAAGGCAACCCTTTTTCGTGTTCGATCAGTAGAGGCTGTCATGCACTCTCGCCGGCGCTTCCCGGTCATACGTCTCGGCATCGAACTGCCCATCGTTCAAACGCTTGTGAAACGCCCCCGCCGTCGGCAGCGCCGAGCGCTCCAGATGTTTCTCAGGGTTCCACAAGTCCGAGCGCACAATCGCTTTCGAACAATGAAAAAACGCTGCTTCCACCGTCACCAGCATCACCGTGCGCGCCGGTTTGCCACTGACCGCAAAACTCTCCAGCAACGCAGGTTCGGCGCTGATCTGTGCCGTGCCGTTAACCCGCAACGTTTCGCCAATCCCGGGAATGATGAACAGCAGCGACACCCGCGAATCGAGCACGAGGTTGCGCAGGGTGTCGATGCGGTTGTTACCTGGTCGATCCGGGATCGCCAGGGTGCGCTGATCAATGATTCGCACGAAACCCGGCGTGTCACCCCGTGGCGAACCGTCCATGCCGTCAGGCCCCACCGAGCTGACGATCACCAGTGGCGATGCACGGACCATCGCCTGATAGTCCTCGTTCAGAAAGGGGATCTGCTTGCGCACGGCGCGGTCGTGGGGTTGGCCGTAGATCGCTTCCAGTGCTTCGATGCTGTCGAGCATAACCACCTCAGAGAATCAGACTCATGCGCCGTTCATACCCGATACGGCCCTTGTACGCCTCGCCGCTGTCGACCCAGCCGAATTTCGCATAGAGCGCGATGGCTGCCTCGTTGTCCGCGTCCACCGAGAGCTCCAGCGCTTTGATATCAGGAAACGCCTGCCGAGCCACGTCGGGCAGGGCTTGCAGGCAGGCTTTTCCATACCCCTTGCCCTGAGCGCGGTGATCGACTTGCAAGGCATGCAAGGTCGCGCTGTGTTCGTCGGCCCACGCCGGCAATACGGGCGGGCGTTTCAGCAGCAGGAAGGCCACGGGGATCTCCTCGACCAGCAGCGCAAATCCCTGGACGCCGGGGCCGGGTTTGGACAGCAAGGTGTGCAATGCACCGTGGATGTCGCCGGAGAACTTGATTTGTTCTTTGTGAACTTCAATGGCCTCGACCTGCTGGCGCTGGCGCGCGTTCAGGCTTTCGTAAGGCACGAGTCGGGCTGTCACTGAAGTGTCCTTTTTCCAACATAAATGTGTTTCGAATTCTAACGAGTTTGCGTTCCCGGATTATTTTTATTTCGGCTGTCGATTTGGCTTTTCGCCAGACGACTAGGGGTGTCTTCACCATAAAAACCACGGAGAACCACCATGAACGCTACACACGAGATCCAGACCCTGATCGACACCTATCGTCAGGCGGTCATCGCCAAGGATGTCGAGAAACTCATGCCCCTGTATGCCGACGACATCGTCTCCTACGACGCGGTCAAGGCCCTGCAATTTCGGGGCAAAGTAGCCTACCGCGCGCATTGGCAGGAGTGCATGGAAATGTGCCAGGGCGCGCACAAGTTTGACTTCGACCATATGAACATCGTGGCGGACGAGCACATCGCCTTCGCCCATTGGCTGGCCCATTGCGGCGGCACTAACGATAAGGGCGAAACCCAGGCCTGCTGGATGCGCGTGACCGCCTGCTATCGGCGCGACGATGGGCAATGGCGCATCGTCCACGAACACTGGTCGGCCCCGTTCGACATGATGAGCGGCACCGCGCTGTTCAACCTGGAACCGTGAGCGTCGGACTGATTTGTCGGGCTGATCGTCGGCAAACAGCGCTAAACCCTCAATCAGCAGCCATAGTTGATCAGTTCGATTAGGGAGTGCCACATGAAATATCTATGCCTGGTCTACAGCAATGAGCTCGAGTTGCACTCGCTGCCCGACAGCCCGAAAGACGCCGAGTGCATGGCCTATGCCGAGTCGATCCAGGGCAGCGGCCGAATGGTCGCCGCCGAGGCGCTGGAGTCGGTGCAGACCGCGACCACCGTGCGCATGCGCAATGGGAAAATGTCGATCACCGACGGCCCGTTCGCCGAAACCAAGGAGCAGTTGGCCGGCTTCTACCTGATCGATGCCAAGGACCTCAATGAAGCCATCCAGGTCGCCGGCAACATCCCGGCGGCCCGGGTTGGGTGTGTCGAGGTGCGTCCCGTTCGCCAGTTGACCGAAGGCATGCCCGATTGATGTCTGGCGAGTCGGTACGCGCGCAAGTCGAACAGGTTTACCGCGAAGACTCGCGGCGGATTCTGGCGACCCTGATCCGTTTACTCGGCGATTTCGACCTCGCCGAAGAGGCCTTGCACGAAGCGTTTTTCATCGCGGTCGAGCGCTGGCAGCGTGACGGGGTGCCGGACAATCCACGTACCTGGCTTGTGTCCACGGGGCGCTTCAAGGCCATCGATGTGTTGCGTCGGCGCGCGCGCTTCATCGCGTCGCAACCGATGTTGATCGCTCAACTGGAGGCGCTGGAGCAGGCCGACTGGAGTGACGAAGACGTGGAAGACGATCGCCTGCGCCTGATCTTTACCTGTTGCCATCCGGCACTTGCGGCGGACGCGCAGGTGCCGTTGACGCTGAGGGAAGTCTGCGACCTGACCACGGAGGAAATCGCCCGGGCCTTTCTGTCGGCGCCAGCGACCATCGCCCAGCGCATCGTGCGCGCCAAGGCCAAAATCCGTGACGCGAAAATTCCTTATCAGGTGCCGACCCTGGCGGAATTGCCCGAGCGCCTGGACAGTGTGCTGCGGGTCATTTACCTGGTGTTCAACGAAGGCTATTCCGCGTCAGTCGGCGCCGTACTGACCCGTGAGGATTTGACCCGCGAAGCGATTCGGCTCGGTCGTTTGTTGATGGAACTGCTGCCCGAATCCGAGGTGATGGGGCTGCTGGCGCTGATGCTGCTGCATGAGTCCCGACGTCCGGCGCGGACGTCAGCGAGCGGGGAGTTGATCGTGCTGGATGAGCAGGATCGTACGTTGTGGGACGCCGGGATGATTGCTGAAGGTTGCGCACTGGTGGAGCGGGCGCTGACGACCCGGCGTTTCGGGCCGTATTGCCTGCAAGCGGCGATTGCGGCGGTGCATGCCGAAGCGCCCACGGCGGCGCAAACGGACTGGCTGGAGATTGTGGGTCTGTATGACGTGCTGTTGCGGGCGGTGCCTTCGCCGGTGATTGAATTGAACCGTGCGGCGGCGATTTCCAAACGGGATGGGCCGTTGGCGGGGCTGACGTTGGTTGAAGGAATTCTGGCGCGGGGTGATTTGCAGGATTATCACTTGGCGCACTCGGCGCGGGCGGAGTTTTGTCGGCAGTTAGGAAGGGTTGAGGAGGCTCGGGGGGCTTATGAGCGGGCGCTTGAGTTGACGCAGCAAATGCCGGAGCGGCGGTTTATCGAGGCCCGGTTGCGGGAGCTGAAGTGATGATTCGGCGATAAGGGCCGAAGGACCTTCACTCCAACATCTTGCCGAGCAACCAACTCCCCGCCGGCCCCGGCGGATGCAGCCGCGACCACAGCGCATCGACGAACACCGGTTTCGGCCAGCCGCGCACGTCCAGTTCCTCCAGCGTCCCTGCACCAAACCGCTCCACCAGCCACCGGGGCAACGGCGCCCAGCCGAATCCGCCCTGGGCCATTTCCAGCAGCATCAGATAACTCGGTGCCGACCAGACGCGCCCCTTTGCACGGCTTTCATACGGATTGACGATCGTCGCCAGGCGCAGTTCCCGATGGTGTTGCAACACGTCTTGATCGATGTGGCTCAGCGCCGCCAACGGATGCTTACGAGACACGAACAGAGCAATCTCCGTCCGTTCCTCCACGGTCGAACTGACCAGGTCTGGCGGGTAACTGTCTTGTTTTTCGGCGAAGGCGACATGCGCTCGACCGCGTTGCACCAGCGCCACCAGGTCATCGCATTCGGCGATCAAACATTCGAGTTCCAGGTCCGGATAACGCTGCTCGAAAGCGCTGAGCGCCGCTTCGAATCGGTCGGACTGATAGGTGTCGGAAATCGCCACGGTCAGCTTCGGCTCAACCCCTTGAGACAGTTGGCTGGCGGTCATTTCCAGTCGGCTGGTGGCGGCCAGAATTTCCTCGGCCCGTCGCAGCATTACGTGCCCGGCCGGGGTCAGGCTTGGCTTGCGGCTGCTGCGGTCGAAGAGTGTCAGGTTCAAGTCGATTTCAAGACTGGCCACCGCAGCGCTGATGGTCGACTGACTGCGGCCCAGTTTGCGTGCCGCCGCGGAAAACGAACCTTGAGTCGCCGCTTGCACAAACGCCTGCAACACTTCTTGAGACGCCATGAACTATCGCCTTGATCGATGGTTATTGGTTATGAAGTATCGGTGTGGGGAAGGATCATAGCAACCACAGTCACTCAGGAGACTCTGGTCATGAACGTCAACAAATCCATCACTGAACGTATTTTCCAGGCCATCGGTTTCGAAGTCTTGGCCATCTTGATCTGTACGCCGCTGCTGGCGTGGATCATGGACAAACCGATGCTTGAGATGGGCGTCGTCACCCTGGTCATCGCCGCCCTTGCCCTGGCGTGGAACGTGGTCTTCAACGGCCTGTTCGACCGAGTGCTCAAACGCTTTGCCATCGTGCACAACGCCTGGGTGCGTGTTGCCCATGCGCTGCTGTTTGAAGGCGGTTTGGTTGCGGTCGGTGTGCCACTGATCGCCTGGTGGCTGAGCATCAGCCTGTGGCAAGCGTTTCTGCTGGAGATCGGTGTATTGCTGTTTTTCCTGCCGTACACCTACGTCTACCACTGGACGTATGACGTGGTGCGGGAGCGGGTCCTTACAAAAACATCCCGCCCGATGCCTCGACGCGCTGGCCGTTGATCCACTGGCTACCCGGAGCCAGCAGTAACGCAATGGCGGCACCGATGTCGTCCGGCTGACCGAAAGCCGTCGACGCTGAGGCTGGTCTTGCGCACGATCTGGGTCAGTACTTCACCTTGATCGCGCAGCAAATGCACCAGCAATTCCAGCGGCGAGCGAAAACACTCACCGGCCTTCACCGACGAGCGCAGCTTGTCTACCGAGTGCAGGGGTTGCAGATGGCTTTTCATCCAGCGCTCGCAGGCGGCGTGGGCGAGGTTCAGGTGCAACCAGAGAAATTCGTCGCTGTCGCCGGGCTGTTGCAGGCATTGCAATGCCTTGGCCGAATCGATCTCCCGGCCGCGCTCCCCGGGGCGAAAAACTGAAACCGTACAGCAGACCGAACAGGTCCGGGTCGCGATGGCTTTGGTCGATGCTGTGGTTCATGAGGGCTCGCAAGGGGAGGCGCCTGTCGCGGGTTTTACAGGTTCACTTGAGCCGCATCATCGCAAGGGTTTTTGATAATTTCGTGACAGCCTCGTGGCGCTGAAAATTCACTCTACCGGTGGTCGGAAGCGCTCAAGAAAGGCTCTGGCACGCCGATGATGTTGATAATGAATTTCGCGGTGCGGTCTTGGGCCAGCGTCGCTGACAGGGATGTCCGGACACCTTACACGCCTGCCGGCGTGCCTTATCCCTGTCATGAGAGCACTCGATGTTTTTGCAAAAATCCCTGAGAGCACAAATCCTTGCCTTGTTGAGCGGCAGCCTGTTGGCCATGTTGTTGATCGCCCTGGCCTGCTTTCACTTTCTGTCCAGCGGTGTTCAGAACTACGCGAATCTGATCGAAGGCCCGCTGCACACCTCGCAATTGATCGATGAAGCCAACCTGCAATTCAAGGTTCAGGTTCAGGAGTGGAAAAACGTTCTGTTACGCGGCAAGCAACCTGCGGACCTGGACAAATACTGGAAACAATTCGGGGACCGTCAACGCGATGTGCAGGGCATCCTCGGTGAACTGGCCGGGCAGAAGGGCATTGAGCCGCAACTCAAGACTCGCATCGAGCGCCTGCGGGACGAACATCGCCTGTTGGGTACGGCTTATCAAAAGGGCCGTGACGCCTACGTGGCGGCAGGTGCCGACCCAACGGCTGGCGACACGGCGGTCAAAGGTGTGGACCGCGCGACCAGCGATCAGATGAGCGAGTTGGTCAGCGAAATGCGCAAGCAGGGTGCCGAGCAATCGAAGCTGATCAGAGCCGATGCCGATCGCACCGTGTTGCTGGGGATCATTGTGATGCTCGCCTCGGGTCTGCTGATCGGCCTGTTGAGCCTGTGGTTGGTTAACCGCAACCTGGTGGAACCGATTCGCAAACTGATCGAGTACGTGGCGCAACTCAGCCAGGGCAAGTTTGCCGAACGCGTGGCCAGCAGCCGACAGGACGAGTTGGGCAAGTTGGCGGTAGCGGCCAACACCCTGCGCGATTTCCTCGCCGAAACCTTCAGCCGTTTGCAGCGCAGTGCCTCGGATCTGGACAGCGCCAGCGGTGAACTGAATTCCATCGCCACCCTGATGGCCAGCGGCACCAACGAGCAGTTCAACAGAACCGATCAGGTGGCCACGGCGATGAACGAAATGTCCGCCACCGCGCAAGAAGTCGCGCGTCACGCAGCCGATGCCGCGCGTGCAGCCGACGACGCCGACCAGTCCGCTCAGCAGGGCGAAAAAGTCATGCAAGGCACCATCCACACCATCACCCAAATGCGTGGCGAAATCGCCAACACCGCCATGGTCATCCGTCGTCTGGAAACCGACAGCGGGCGCATCGGCAAGGTATTGGAAGTGATTCGCGGCATCGCCGAGCAGACCAATCTGCTGGCGCTCAACGCAGCCATCGAAGCGGCCCGTGCCGGTGAAGCAGGGCGCGGTTTCGCCGTGGTGGCCGATGAAGTCCGCAGCCTGGCCCAGCGCACGGCGGCGTCGATCATCGAGATCAACCAGATCATCCAAACCGTGCAAACCGGTGCGGTGGATGCGGCCCAGGCGATTGAAAGCGGTCAGTCGCGCAGTGAAGAAAGTGTCGAGCAAGTGACCCAGGCCGGCGCCATGCTGGAGCGCATCACCCATGCCGTGGAAGCCATCCGCGACATGAACCGCCAGATCGCCACCGCCGCCGAAGAGCAGACCTCGGTGGCCGAAGACATCTCGCGCAACCTCACCGAAATCACCAGCATCGCCAGTACCAATCTGGACAACGTGCAGCGCACCGAAGCGGCCAGCCACAACCTGCATGGGTTGTCGGGGCAGTTGAATGAAGTGACGGCGCGTTTAAGCGCGTAACGGGAAGGGCTGTGTACCGGTTTGCTTACCGAGTCGGTACACAGTCGAGCACGGCGATGAACTGAAAAGCCGCACGATCCGAAGATCATGCGGCTTGGTCTTTGTGCATCAGGTGTCTTGTTTGTCGCTCAGAACTTTGCCGGTGGTGGCATCGAAGTCCACGTCAAATTCTTTGCCGTCAGCGGTTTTCAGTTCCACTTCGTACTCATAGTTATTGAAGTGGTTGTCCAAGTCCGTGTCGGTGATGGTCGCACCCGGGTGCAATTTCAATGCGGCCTGGTTCATCTCTTCCAAAGGCTTGATCTTGCCGCTCTTGACCAGCTCAGGGATCTGGTCGACGCGAACATCAGCCTGGGCCAGGCCAGCGGTGAGGGTCAGGGCAGCAGCGGTGAACAGGGCAGTCAGGGTTTTCATGAGATTCTTTCCTTGGGGTGATCTGTTTAAGTGGGATCAGGTTAGCTTGCGCAACTTAATTCACCCTTAATTCCTTCGAGAGCTTTTCTGATTGTTCAATAACCGTTGTTCTGCAACAACTGCGCAACACTGGCAGCCGCCGGGCGTTTGTAGAACTTGAGCAGTTCGCTGGCGCGGTTGGTGAAGATGCCGTCGACGCCGGCGTCCGTGACTTTCTGGTAATCCACGGCATCGTCGATAGTGTAGACGTGCACCAGCAAACCTTGGTCGTGGGTGTACTGGTTCATCCACGGTTGCACCAGGTCCGAGTAGCTCTGATCGCCACCCTTGGTTAGCGCCGCAGAAGGGCCGGTGCCGATCGCGCCCTGGGCTTTGGCGTACTCGACCCATTGCTGGAATTCGGCTTTGTCTTTCGGTTGTTGTTTGGCGTAATAACTGGCTTTGTCTTTGTCGCCGGACTCAGCAAACGTCACCTTGGACTTCGGCTCGATGCTACCTTCGCCGACCCACAGCAGGAGGATTTTCGGCACTTTCGGCATTTCCTTCTCGAGCAGTTCGAGGCTGCTCTTCTCGAAGGTTTGCAGCACGACCTTGCCTTTGCCCTGGCCGACAGCCAACTCGCTCTTCGCCAATTTCGAACCGGCCGGGCTCAGCCAGCCGCGATCGTGGAGTTTCTCCTTGAGGTCGCGCTCGATCCCGGGAAATTGCTTCGGCTCTTTGGTTTCGATGTACAGGCCGGGTTTGTGCAGCGGGTTGCCTTGGGCGATATCGATGATTTCATCAAGGGTCAGGATTTTCAGACCGGCGTAGGAAGGACGGGCGCGATCCGGGTAGGCGGTGTTGAACCAGCTGCCGGCATCCAGGGTTTTCAGCTCGGCGAGGGTGAACTCGTTGGCCGGGCGGTCCTTGCGCTCAGGGAATTTGCTGGCGACGTCGGTGGTGCGTTGCAAGTTGTCGTCGTGCAGGACGAAGAGCACGCCATCCTTGCTGCGTTGCACGTCCATTTCCAGGTAGTCGACACCCAGATCACGGGCCAGTTTGTAGGCGGCGGCGGTGGATTCCGGTGCATCGAAAGACGCGCCACGGTGGGCGATCACTGCCGGATGCGGGATGCCCGTGCGGGTTGCCAGTGCAGTGGGGCTTGGCTCGCTGGCGGCCTGTGCCTGGCCGAGTCCCAGCATCAGACTCATCAACAGGGCACTCTTGGTGAAGGTATCAGGCATGGTCGAGGTCCTTTCGCAGATTTACAAAGACGTCTCTTTTAACAACTGAGCGCCGCTTGCGCTATCGCCAGGCCGACATAAACGTGTTTAAAGCTGATTTTTTCCGCGTTTTGTGCGGTTCTTTGCAGTACTCTTGGCCCCGGCAATTTCCCCGGCAGAGGGAAATCCATTCGCTTGCCCTGCGTGTAAACCATCGATCACCGGTCCTTAACGACCTTTTGTGAGGTTTATCATGCGCATCACTTCCGAGCTCATCTGCCAGGCCGCCGACCAACTCAAAGGCTTCGTCGGCCTCAATCGCAAGACTGGCCACTACATCGTTCGTTTCAGCGAAGACTCGTTCGGTATGGACGTGGCGGATGACGGCATTATTCCCACCAGTGAATTCGTCTGGACCTCGGGTTCCGGGCAGGCCATGACGCTCAAACGTGAGTTGATTCAGTTGTTGCTGGATCAGAACATCGATGACCGGATCAACATCACCGAACCGTTGCGGGTGTACATGAATCGGCGGGAAGTGCCGGAGATTTCGGCGGTTCGCAGTCTGGTGCAGAGCTGAGTTTTGCGGTGGTCGCAGTGGTCTCTTCGCGGGCAAGTCGGATCGCCGCACCGCTCGCTCCTACAGGATGTAATGAACCCTCGTAGGAGCGAGGCTTGCCCGCGATCTCAAGAATGCTGCAACCGGTTACTGCTGAAACCGATAATCCCGCTCAACCTTGCACACCCGCGTATGACACGCCGAATACCAGGTCGACCGCCCACGCTCGCGAATCTCACTGTGCTCGGGAGGATGTTTCCACGCCAGAATCGCCGCTTCGCTGGCCCAGTAGGACACCGTAATCCCGAGTCCATCTTCACCCCGAGCCGATTCCACACCCAGGAAACCGGGTTGCTCGCGGGCCAGTTCGACCATGCGCCTGGCGGCCTGCTCGTAACCGTGATCATCGTCGGTGCGCAGGGAGGTAAAAATCACCGCGTAGTAAGGCGTTGGCGGCGTCTTGGCGATCATTATTTCTGCCTTTTGCAGGCTGCGATCAACGCGTGGACCAGCGGCGGCAGTTTGCCCTTGAGCGCTGCGCGTTCAGGTTGGAACAGCGTCGCGACGAAGAACGGATGCCCTCGTAATTCCACCGCCCGCAAGTCGCCCGAAGAATCGTGTCCAACGGCGCATAGCTGTTGGGTCAACAACTCACGTTCGAACTCAGGGTTAACGCCGTAGCGGCAGCGATATCCTTCGACAATCTCGGCGCTTTCGTACGCCTGGGCGATCAACGAGCCTTCAACCAGATGAATGCGGTCGACGGCCTCCACCAGCGAACAGGTCAGTGGCGTGAGCAGTGCTCGCGCCGCATCGGGCGATGTCTCGCCATGTTCAGCATCGTCCCAGCCCAGAACATGTCGGGCGTATTCGAGTACGGCGTGTTGAAAACCGCCACAGGTGCCAAGGAATGGTCGCTGCTGTTCGCGGGCAAAACGAATCGCCCGCAATGCACCGTCCCTATCGCGGTAAGGGCTGGCGGGCACGCACCAGAAACCGTCGAATTCAGCCAACGGCGTATCGGCGCTGATGCGGTCGGTGGCCAACCACTGGCACTGCACGTCTCGCCCTGCGTGTTCGGCGGCCATGCCGAGGGCGACGGGAATGGCTTGGTGAGCGGTGACGTGCGGGTCGTAATCGCCGATCAGGGCGATGCGGATTGGGCGGGTTTCCATGTGTGCGCTCCACGCTTGTTGATTCTTGGCACCCACTATAGATTGGCGTTCACGCACTCAATATTGGCGTTATCCCAATTGATCAATGCACCGATGCACTATCGACTGGATTACCCCGACCTGTCCCTGATCCTCGCGCTGGTGCGCGGCGGCTCTCTGGCGCGGGCGTCGACGCTGTTGAAGGTCGACGTCTCGACGGTGTTTCGCGCCGTGCGTCGACTGGAAGCCGCGCTGGGCCAGCAATTGTTCGAAAAGAGCCGAGCCGGCTACTTGCCCACCACCTTGGCGCAGACCCTGGCCGAGCAGGCTGAGCGGGCCGAACAAGCGCTGGAGGCGGCGCGCATTGGCGTGGAGCAGGGCGGTGAAGTCATCAGCGGCACCGTGCGCCTGACCTGCACCGATTCGGTCCTGCAAGGCTTGCTGTTGCCGGCGTTGGCGCGGTTCATGCCCTCCTACCCGGCGCTGACCATCGAGTTGAGTACCTCCAACGACTTCGCCAACCTCAGCCGCCGGGATGCGGATATCGCCTTGCGCCTGACCCGCACACCGCCCGAGCACTTGGTTGGCCGGCGATTGGCTGCGGTGTCGTATCGAGTCTGTGCCAGCGCGGCGTACCTGAAATCGGTCAATTGCGAAGACCTGGCCTCGCTGACCTGGATCGCCCCGGACGACTTCCTGCCCGATCACCCCACCGTCGCGTGGCGCCGCCAGCAGTTGCCCGGCGTCACGCCGGGTTATCGCTGCAACAGCATGTTGTCGGTGACTGAGCTGGTGCGGGCCGGGCTCGGTGTCGCGGCATTACCGGACTTCCTCATCGGTGATGGACTGCAACCGTTGAGCGAGCCGCTACACGGTTACGACACGGCGCTCTGGTTGCTGACCCGCCCGGACTGCCGCGCCTTGCGCTCGGTGGTGACGTTGTTCGATGAGTTGGGGCGGGCGTTGAAATTGCCTTAATGGGCATCAGGCCTTGGGCTGATCCTTGCCCACGAAGTGCTGATGCATTTCCAGGCGCCGGGTTTAGTCGCAAGTCTTGGTGGTCATGGTGCTCGATTCAGAGCTGATAGCAGGCCAGGAACATGTCCAGCGCCGACTCGACAACAGTGCTCTGCATTTCGGCTGACAGGCCAGGCAAACCCATGGAAATCTGCGGCCAGAACGCAAAGGATTTGAGCATTCCCTGAATCTGTTGAGCGGCGAATTCGGGAGCGACCGGTTTCAAACGACCATCGGCCTGGGCGGCGCGGATCCATACGGTCACGCCTTCTTCACGTTCGCCCATTCGGGCAACCATGTTCTGCGCGCGCTCGGGGGAATGGATCGTGGCGGCGATGGCCACTCGCGCCAGGTCGAGAAAGTTGTCATCGCCCAGCATCTGCATTTTCGCCATTAGCATCCGGCGCATCTGGTCGCGCAGCGGCAGGTCAGGGTGGTAGGGCGTTTCCTTTTCTGCCGTCACCCGCGCCCACAATTGATTGAGGATTTCGGCGAATAACTCTTCCTTGCTGGGGAAGTGGTTGTACACCGTGCGTTTCGACACACCGGCGGTAGCAGCGATCTTGTCCATGCTGGTGATGTCGAACCCGTTGGCACGGAATTCGGCAATCGCCGCCTGAATGATGGCTTCGCGTTTTCGGTCGGTGAGGCGCTGTGGAGCTTTCATAAGTACGCTTCGGCAAGAAAAGTGAGAATTACACTGGTAGTTTTTTTGTGATCGGCTTTGATGCAACCTTGAAACTACACTGTGCAGTGTAATGTTTTGTTAATCCTGCACAGTGAACAATAGAATCTCCGGCTGATGCGTGCGTGCCTCGGCTATTTATCGTCCCAAACGGAGAACCGCGAATCATGTGGTTTTCCTGGAGTCATTCAGTCATGGCCGCATCAACTTCCCCATCGGATAACGCCTCTACGCCTAAAGCTTCCCGTCAGGTAGAAGGGCTCTTTCGAAACCATGCGCAGGTAAAGCGCGAAGGCTTTCGCAAAACCCTGCGCATCATGTGGAGCATGATCTTCCACAAACCGCGTAACACTCGCCCGACCGCACCCGTCCCGGTGCAAACCCTGACTCAGGCAGCGTTGATCGCCGCACCTAACCACAGCGTTTACCGACTCGGTCATTCCACCGTACTGCTGAAACTGCGGGACAAATTCTGGATCACCGACCCGGTCTTCGCCGAGCGCGCCTCGCCGGTGCAATGGGCCGGCCCCAAGCGCTTCCACCAGCCGCCGATCAGCCTCGAAGAGTTGCCGCCTATCGAAGCGGTGATCCTGTCCCACGATCACTACGACCACCTCGATTATCAGGCCGTGCTCAAACTGGCGGACAAGGCCAAGTACTTTCTGACGCCGCTGGGCGTGGGCGACACGTTGATCAAGTGGGGCGTCGACGCCAGCAAAGTACGCCAACTGGATTGGTGGCAGGGCACAGAAGTTGACGGCATCCAGTTCATCGCCACGCCATCGCAACACTTTTCCGGTCGCGGTCTGTTCGATGGCAACAGCACATTGTGGGCCTCGTGGGTGATGATCGACGGCGACACGCGGATCTTCTTCAGCGGCGACAGCGGCTACTTCGACGGTTTCAAACGCATAGGCGAACAGTACGGCCCATTCGACCTGACGCTCATGGAAACCGGTACCTACAACGTCGAGTGGCCGCATGTTCATATGCAGCCGGAGCAAACCCTGCAGGCGCACATTGACCTCAAAGGTCGCTGGTTACTGCCGATTCACAACGGCACCTTCGATTTGTCGATGCATGCCTGGTACGAGCCCTTCGACCGGATTCTGGCGTTGGCCTGGGAGCGGAATGTTTCAATTACCACGCCGCAGATGGGGGAGCCGTTTAATGTGATGTATCCGCAGCGGGGTAGTGTCTGGTGGTTGGGGTTGGAAAATGAAGGCGATCAGGTCGCGGCTCAGAACGCTTGATGATGTGTTGCCGGGCCGACTCACGTGAGCGGCCCGAGTTTCACAAACAACTACCTGCGTTCATCCCGGAGCAGGTTTAGATACTCCGAGATCTTTGCCACGGTCAAATCGTGAAATTTTCCACGGAGCATTTCATTCAACTCCTCCTGAGACAGCCCGAGCTTTTGCGCCGCCTCCGTCTTACTCAGCCGATCGGTTTCGAGGAGTATGCCAATCTTCATAACGTACTCAGATTTGGCCCGCCTCTGACCCGCATCGGGATAGCTCAACGCCTTATAAACACAGCTGTCGCTTCCATCGACTTCACTCATTCGCTGACACCTCACTCAACCATCGCATAATCCCCACGGCCCACCGGATTCGGCGTAGACCCTCTCACATTCATCCCTCTCCCCGGCGCGAACCCCGGGAAGAACACCAACCCCTCTGATTCAAACCGATAAGCCAACGCAAGTCGGGTGACATCCAGCACATCACGCTCCGCCTCGAAACGCTGAACAGCGTCAACCGAAACCCCGGATTCCCGAGACAGCTCCTCCACACTCCAACCCAGCATTGCTCGGGCCTGAGCGCAATGCGCGGCGGTAAATTGGAAAAGCGCGATACGTTCCAAGGTGATTTTCATCGCAAGAGAGGCCATGGTGTTCTCCGGGCTCGAAAGTGTTGATCCAAAATATACTGTGTTTTTGTACAGTTGTTTTGAGCCCGGATCAAACTCATTTTTTGATCGGTTCTATTTTTTCTCTCAGGCAGGAGCGTCGGAGCGACTACGCTATTTCTATGCGGGATCCTGAAAGCTCAGTGGCTTTCAACCCCCGTCAGCAGCAATATTTGAACGTCAGCTTTCTGATTTCCAACACATGGAAAGGTGGCATTTCAAAGGCAAGCAGGTGGTATGCGTCACAGGGAAGGCAATCATGAAAAGATTACGTCTGCTGTGTGCCCTGATTGGTTTTACAAGTCTGCCGGTCCTGGCCGATATGGAATCGTCAAACAAAGATGCCTTTGTCACCCACCTGATAAATCAGATGACTCAGGAGGAA
This sequence comes from Pseudomonas sp. HLT2-19-2, assembly GCF_054898005.1. Lineage (NCBI taxonomy): Bacteria > Pseudomonadati > Pseudomonadota > Gammaproteobacteria > Pseudomonadales > Pseudomonadaceae > Pseudomonas > Pseudomonas sp. HLT2-19-2. Next base: position 1,787,234 of record NZ_CM142712.1, read on the forward strand.
AAGATCGGCCAACTGCGGCTGATCGCTATTGATGAAAAGATGACTCCCGAAAGGATGCGCCAAGAGATCACCGCCGGGCGAATCGGGGGTACGTACGGCTCTGTGAGCCGTCACGTAAACCGACCCATGCAGGACGCGGCTCAACAAAGCCGCCTGAAAATACCGATGTTTTTCGGCTGGGACGTGATACACGGCCATCGAACCATTTTTCCCATTGGTCTGGCGCTGGCCTCCAGCTGGGATATGGACGCCATTGAGTTGAGCGGTCGAACGGCGGCGAAAGAAGCCAGTGCGGACGGTATCGATTTGACCTTTGCACCGATGATAGATATCGCCCGTGATCCTCGCTGGGGGCGTACGTCCGAAGGCTTCGGTGAAGACACCTATCTGGTTTCGCGCATTGCCAAAGTGATGGTTCAGGCCTACCAGGGCAAAAGCCTGAATGCACCCGACAGCATCATGGCCAGCGCCAAACACTTCGCGTTGTATGGTGCTGTCGAGGGTGGACGCGACTACAACAGCGTCGACATGGGCCTGGCCAGAATGCACCAGGATTACCTGCCACCTTATCGTTCGGCGATTGAGGGTGGCGCGGGAGCAATGATGGTGGCGCTTAACTCGATAAATGGCGTGCCAGCCGCTTCCAATGCATGGTTGATGCAAGACCTGCTTCGCAAAGCATGGGGCTTCAAAGGGCTGGTCATCAGCGACCACAATGGGATAAACGATCTGGTTCAGCATGGTGTTGCGAAGAATCACCGCGAAGCGGCCAGGCTCGCGATCAGGGCCGGTGTTGATATGAGCATGAACGACTTCTCCTATGGTCCGGAGCTACCCGGGCTGCTTGAGTCTGGTGCTGTTTCCCAGAGCAATATCGATAACGCAGTGCGGGAAGTCCTGGGGGCCAAATATGACATGGGGCTGTTCGAAGACCCTTACCGGCGCATCGGCGTTGCCAGTGAAGACCCCGCTGATAACAATGCCGAAAACCGTCTGCACAGAGCGCCGGCCCGTGAGGTGGCACGCAAGACATTGGTGCTGCTGAAGAATGAAAACGAGCTCTTGCCGCTAAAAAAAGAGGGTGTGATCGCGCTCATAGGCCCGTTGGCAAAAAGTACCGTCGACATCATGGGCAGTTGGTCCGCAAGCGGCGTGCCCTCGCAATCGGTGACGATCTACGACGGGCTGAAAAGCGCTATGGATAAGGGCTCGCTGATCTATGCCCGAGGCGTCAATCTCACGGAGGATCAAGAGGTTATTAAATACCTGGGCGCGTCCGAAATCGAGAACGACGCTCGTCCGGCAGCAGAGATGATTGACGAAGCGGTGAAGGCTGCACAACAAGCCGATGTTGTGATTGCAGTAGTGGGTGAGCCCCGCAGTATGTCTCATGAAGCGGCCAGTCGAACCAGCCTCGATCTGCCAGGACGCCAGAGTGAATTGATCACCGCCCTGAAAGCCACCGGCAAGCCGCTGGTACTGGTATTGATGAACGGTCGGCCACTTTCCATCGGCAAGGAGCAGGAGCAGGCCGATGCGATTCTGGAAACCTGGTACAGCGGCTCTGAGGGAGGCAACGCCGTTGCCGATGTATTGTTCGGTGACTACAACCCCTCCGGCAAGTTACCCATCACCTTTCCACGCTCCGTGGGGCAGATCCCGAATTACTACAGCCATTTGAACACCGGCCGCCCCTACTTGCCGGGTGGGCCTCGCAACTACACGTCTCAATATTTCGATCAATCCCATGGTCCGCTTTATCCCTTCGGCTATGGGCTGAGTTATACCGATTTCAGCCTGACCGACATGGCCCTGTCTTCGACCACACTGAACAAGACCGACAAGCTCGTCGCCAGCGTCATGGTGAAGAATATCGGCCAGCGCGACGGCGAAACAGTGGTTCAGCTGTACATCCGCGATGTCGTTGGCTCCCTCAGCCGTCCGGTCAAAGAACTGAAGAACTTTAAGAAAATCATGCTCAAGGCCGGAGAAGAGACAGCGGTCCACTTCAGCATTGATGAGAACGACTTGAAGTTCTTCAACGCTCAGTTGGAATACGCCGCCGAGCCGGGCGAGTTCCAGGTGCAGATCGGCCTGGATTCTCAGGATGTGAAGGCGCAGAGTTTTGAGTTGCTGTAAGGCCGAGGCAATGGCCTGATGACTGCTCCGCAATCGAACGCAGCCTCGCTAGGGCTCGACAGCTGCTACAGCCGAACGCTTAACTACTGGCACTAGCGGAAGTGCCCTCTCTATTTCGCCCCCTCCAACCAAACGGACGGTGCCTGCCCCAGCACACGACGAAACATCGTTGAGAACGCCGCCGGGCTGTCATAGCCAAAATCCAGGGCAATCCGCGTCACCGGTTCGCCCACCACCAGCCGCGCCAGAGCCAGCACCACGCAGGCCCGCTGCCGCCATTGGCTGAAACTCAGGCCAGTCTGTTGGCGGAACAGGCGATTGAAAGTACGCAGGCTTATATGCAACTGATCGGCCCATTGCTGGGGCGACTGATGAGCGTCGGGTTGCTGCACAAAGCCCTGGCACAACGAGAGCAGCCGCGCATCGACGGGCAGCGGAATGTGCAACGGCAGGTGAGTGCTGCGCCCAAGTTCATGCAGCAGCAAGCTGATCAACGTACCGTCGCGCCCGCGCTCGTCATACACCAGCGGGATTTCCACCGCCTCCATTAGCAAATGCCGCATCAACGGCGAAACGCTGATCACCTGGCAGCGATCCCCCAGATCCACCACCGCCGGTTCGATATACACACTGCGCGTGCTCACCCCCAGCATCAGCACCTCATGCGCCACCCCCGGCGGAATCCACACCGCCCGCTGCGGCGGCACCACCCAGCTGCCGTCGTGCGTGCTGACCTGCATCACCCCGGTGGCGCCGTATAACAATTGCGCCCGCCGATGTGTATGACGAGGTAACGAATGCCCGTGGGAATAATCCGTACCGATGGCCACCACTGGCCGTGGCATGTGGTCCAGCAGATCAATCGAAACATTGCGCATCGAACAGCCCCAACGGTTGGCGTAAACGCAAACATTATTGGCTGAATTGCTGAAGCAGGCCAAGGCGGATCGTTCTATCGTCGACCGCCCTCAACCAATGGACGACACGCAATGCTTTATCTCCTGCTGGCACTCTTCGGCTGCATGACCGGCATCACCGCGGTGCTGTTCGGCTTCGGCGGCGGCTTCGTCGTCGTGCCATTGCTGTACCGAATGCTCATGGCCAGCCACGGCACAGACGACCCCGTGGGCCAATCGGCAATGCACATTGCTGTGGCTACCTCGACCTGCGTCATGATCGTCAACGCAACGATCGCCACCGGCAAACACCGTCGCGCCGGAAACCTCATTCGCCATTACCTATGGCCGTTGGGCGGGTTTATCGGCCTGGGCGCGATCGTCGGCGCCGTTTCGGCGATGTGGGCAAGTGGCGAGGTGATTCGCTATGCGTTCATCGCTTACCTGGGCGTGACCATCGTAGATTGCCTGTTACGACGCGGCTTTCTTACAGCATCCGACACCGCAATCCCACGGCGATTGGGAAGGGCAGAAATGTCAGGCGGTGGTGTAGGAATCGGCACCATCGCTACCTTTCTCGGCGTGGGCGGCAGCGTCATGACCGTGCCGCTGTTGCGGCGTTGTGGGTTGAGCATGTCCCAGGCGACGTCCATGGCCAATCCGCTAAGTTTGCCCGTGGCGCTGGCCGGGACGCTGACTTACATGGCGATGGCTGGGTCAACCGAGTTTGATCTGGGGCCGTGGTTTATCGGTTATGTGGATGTGCTGGCGTTTGCGGTTTTGACGGTGGGATCGCTGATGGGGATTCGGCTGGCCACGCCTTGGATTGGGCGGATACCGGATCGAACCCATGCGCGGGTGTATATTGGTTTGCTAGTTCTGGTGATGCTGAGCATGTGCGCCACGTAGGGTTGGAATCGTTAGCTTTAGTCGCAAGAATACGTCTTCGCATTGTTCAAGATTTCACTCGGGAGAATGTCATGTCGATCCTCGAAAGCGACTGGAAGACATTCAAGGAACTGCGCAAGATTGCGCTCGATCGATTCTGCCAAGGCGTTCTTGCCGATGCAAAAGCGATTGCCCAGCTCGTGCGGCAGGACTGAGAGTCGTACAACGTATCGAATTAAGGGACCAAGGATGTTGATCTTCAACTGCACCGAAGCCGCGAGCAAATTTTTCAGCCGCGTCCACAAGGGCAAGAAAATTACCTCGGTGGAGAAACCACCATCGCCCACTATCGAAGATGATGAGCAAGGTGAGCTCGCCGAGCAGTGGCTGGTCCATGCCATCACCGTGCAACGCAAGCACGTGCTGTTTGTCATCCATGTTCAAACCCGTTACTGCATGATTTTTGCCGATGCAAAAAAGGCCGACGTCGAAGGTTTTGTTCAACGCTTTTCTAGGCGCTGGGTTGATGGCCTGATGCAAGATGCGTTGCATCATGACGTTCTGCAATGGGTTGGTTGCGACGGAATGCTGGAGCGCCTCAATGAATGCTGCCGCCAGTACAGGTTATACAAGCGGGGCCATCGCAGTGCTCAGGGCCACATAGGCGAAATCGCCTGGATCTTTGAGGATTACGCCGCAGAGTGGGGTTGTTTACCGCCAGACGAGATCATGGCAGGTCGCTTTGACGCGAAGATGAACCGCTTCATTAGAGGCAGTAAAAACGTCAAAGGCTATTTAGTGCCGGATGAGGAGATGATGGCTCACTGGATGCGTCAGTACTGTGGACTCGACGAGCCTGGCATCCAGGCCGCACGCAATCGACGTGATGAAGTAAAACGAGAAATACGGGAGCTGGAAGCGGCCTACGCGAAGCAGGGCCAGCCACCGCAATAATGCTGTGAAGCAAGTTACGTGTCCGTCAATCCCGACGCTTCACGAATAATAAAGTGATCCAGGTTCTCGATATTCGCACTGAACACCCCGAACGTCTGCTCGGGGTTTTTCTTACTCGGTACCTGCTTCAACTCCGGCGTCACGCCATAGAAAAAGCAAAACAACTCTTTTTCGCTCTCGATAGCATGCTTGATCTCTTCCAGAAACGCTTTGCGCTTGCGGTAATTGTCGATCAGCTTTTTGCTCAGGTAAACGTTGACCGAGTAAGGCTTCTTCTTCGCCTCGTCCAGTTGCTTGAACCAGACTTTCTGTTCGAAATCGATGCGAAAACTAGCGCTGTGGTAATCCTCGATCTTCTTGATCTTGCCCCAGTAAATCAGGCCTTTGTTGTCCTGCAGGAACTCAATTTTCTTAAAGAAAGAACTGTAGGGCGCCGTGTGCTCACCAATCTTCAGCGGCATGCGCTTGAGCAGTTCCTTGTCCTCGAAATTCGAAACAAAACACTCCACCGGGTGGGCGAAGACACTGGTTTTGTCTGGTGCCGACTCGCGGCTCGGGTGCTCGACATCACTGACCGCTGAAGAGGGTTTCGGATCGTCCCGCATCACATCCGCCGCCACCGCCGGGTTTGATGGCTTACGCACATACTCACGCCGAGTCAGCAACAACTCCGATGGGAAATGTTCCTCGCGACTGTCATCCGTTTCCGCACCCTCTGCGTCCACACCTGACGCCGACGCCTTGAGACTGACATAAGGACAATCCGCCACATGCCGGGTGCTGGGCGTGTTCTTGAAGTGCGGGGTGCGAACGTAATTCACATTCTTGGCGTTGAACGTCGTCAACACATTCGCCGCATCAAACGCCGCCCGGCAGGCATCGTTGGGGCACTGGAAATGCTCCTTGGCGGAATCGAAATCCATCGTCTCGTCGAAATTCAAATCGCGCACGTCATAGATCGACAACTTGTCGTCGAGGCTGAGGCAGTAGGCGAGGTCGAATTTCATGGCGGGCTCGGGTCCTTGAGGGGGGGAAGGGTATTAATAGCGGGAGGTGGGACGGGTTGCACTCACTGTTTTCATCACAGCGCAAAATCTGCGGCAACACACCAAACCTTTGGGAGCGAGCTTGCTCGCGAAAAACTCAAGAACACCACGGGGCATCTGGTAGAACGCGTTGTCGGTCTTCTCGGACAGCTTGCTTTTTGACAAGCGGTCAGCTCGTCACCTTGCCTATTGGAAATCTCCAGCTTAGGCTAGCTTAGCTAACCCTATGGAGGTGCCATATGAATGAACTGGTGCAAGTAAACATGCACGAAGCAAAATCCCAACTCTCCCAACTTGCTGAGCGTGTTTGGCATGGCGACAAGGTCGTGATCGCCAAGGCCGGCAAGCCTTATCTCGATCTGCTGCCTCATGTCGATACACCTCGGGCGCGCAAGCCTGGACGGTTAAAGGGGAAGATTCGGATGTCTGCAGATTTTGACAAAACCCCCGAGGACATCATCGATGGATTTGAGGGCAGTCTATGAGGCGCTTGTTATTGGATACCCATGCGTTTCTTTGGTGGCTGTCCGATGATCCTGCATTAGGCGCAGATGCTCGCCAGATGATGGGGGAGCCGCGTAATCAGGTCCTGGTGAGCGCCGCTTCGATCTGGGAGATATCGATCAAGCAGGCTAAAGGGATGCTAGAGGCTCCAGAGGATCTTGAAGCGCTGGTTGAGGACGAGGGTTTTACCAAACTGCCGATTTCGCTGTTCCATGGACAGCAGGCGGGCAAGTTACCGGAGATTCATCGCGATCCGTTTGATCGGATGTTGATTGCTCAGGCGCAGGCGGAAGGGTTGGAGTTGGTCACAGCGGACGGGATTATTCCGAAGTATGGCGTGCGGGTAGTTTCCGCACGGATCTGAGAGGGGAATCCAAACCCGTTGAGGATCCCCCGGGAGCATGCCTGCCTAATTGTGACGATGGGTTTCATTGCTTGGAGCAAGTCCCCATAAAGTACTCGAGACCCTCTGGGAAACTGATGCCAAGAAGTCTTGACAGCGCCATTACCTGACTCTCGTTTAAAAGTAACTCTCCTGGTTCCACTTCGTTAAGTGGCTTCGATTCAATGAGATGGGCAACTTTCTCATTGAGTTCATTCCCTTCGATATCCAGCTCAAACTGCAAAGAGTCGTCCTGTTTGTCATCCGGATAAAAGCCAGTTATTGAAAGGTAGCGCATGTCGTAATCCTTAATTTCTTGAAGTTTTTCTGCCTGGTTTTGCAGGTTTTGTTTGTTCGCCTGTGATGTGGTTGAACTCGCCTAAATGAATCCCGAGTTTGTCGTATTTTTCCACAGCATTACTTTTGTAGTCCCATTCATAAATTCGCCCCTTACTGTCAACCCAACGAGCGCGTTTCCTTCCTCCCCCTTGAACAGATGACTTCGACTTTACGCGGGCTGTATCTGGGAATGCGGGAAGCGTTTTCGGGTGGTCATAATACGAATGATCACCGGTTTGACTGAGAACAATGTAAACCGGCCTAATCCCTGAGTCAGCCGGGAACACCAGAATGAAATCCTTGTACTCCGGCGGATACACCGGGTTCACGATGATGCTGTCAGCCGCTTTCGTCGGCGGGTAAACCCAGATATGCGGTGCTTGCGGGGCAGCCTCCAGCGCCGGAATGCCCAGGATGTCGGAACCATCTACAGCCGGTGTCCAGATCAGTTCAATGCCGTCACCCAGGTCAGCCACCTGCTGGCTGCCACGCAATGTGAACTGCACGACATCAACCATTTCCCAATCGCGGTTTTTGCCGGTGTAGAAACCATATCCCTTGAGGCTGCCGTCAGTCTGTTGCTCCACCCGAAGGCGAACGCGGGTGCGGGCCTGTTTGAGCGCACGGAGTTGGTCTTCGGTGTAAAGCGAGCTGTCGCCCAGACTCGATTGTGTGACCAGCGCAACAAGGCCAATCAACGTTGCTGTTACGGCGCTCGCCGCGGCCACGGGAGCAGCGGCGAATGCCGAGCCGGCCAAGGCGAGGGAACCCAGACCGATGGGAATCGCTGTGCCACTGATCTTCTTCAGTGGCACAACGCCTGATTCATCCGCTTCGCGAGCACCCAGCAGAATCAGGTCACCGTAGTCTTTCAGGCTATCGGTCGGCACCATCCCTGAGGGATTCGAGTAATCGATGATGGCGTCCGGCAGCTTGCAGGACTTGGCGAAGACACATCCGGCTTGAGTGGGCCTTTGCCTTTCCGCTATGACCTGACGGCTGCGTTCGAAGGCGTCTTGCCTGGCCAGCATGGCCTCGTAGGCTTTTTGCCTTGCGTCCCGCTCGGCCAATTCGGTAGCCGTCATGTAACGGTAGGTGACGTGATGCCCATCACCGGAGGGCGGATTTTTAATCCGCGGAATGTCCTTGTTGCCAGCCACTGATCATCCTTTCGTTCATCCATCGGCAGCCCCGGAAAGGGGCTGCGCGACGTTAACGAACGTGGCTAATCGTGGCTGTAGGACGAATCCTTGATGACTCTAAGCGTTTTCTCTTTTTATCAGGACGGCAGCGCAATCCTTACGACTCGCCGCCTTCGTGCACATGTGCCTATGAAGTTTTACAGGCCCAATCACTCAAACTTCAACCGTTCCACCTTCTGAAACAGTGAAGCAGTGAACTCATCTCGGTCACCCGAATGGTGACAACGCCGATGACAGTTCGGACACAGCGCCACGGCATTGCTCGGGCGATCCGAACCTTCCTGCGCCAAATGCTTAACGTGATGAACCTCAAGAAACGGCCTGCCGTCCTTTTCAAACGGAGCTGGCTCGCCACAGCCTTCGCATCTACCGTTAGCCTGTTGGCGAACCCAAGCTCTTACCTCAGGATCGCGAACATAAGATTTTCCGCTGGACTGAGTCTGTTCTGGTTTCTCAATCCCTTTCGGCACGTCTTTAATCGGATGTTTCTCAAGTTTGGCAGATCGCTGTTCCAGCGTTGTCTCGTCCGCTGTCGGGACAAAATCCTCAGGTGTCAAAGTATTTGGAGCGTTGAGCGCTTTTCGAATGCTTCGCGCAACATTCGCGCCGACATTCTTGGCTGGTTTGTAACCCTTGATAGGCTCTCGACCCAACTCGGTCATGATCGTAGAAATGTTCTGCATTCGAAACTCTACTGAGCTCTTGGTGCGGCCTGCTAAGAAACCTTCGCGTAGAACACGATTTTCATGGGCCTTATTGAATGGCTGACCGTTCTGCTCACGGGACCACATGCTGAGATAAGAATCGACCGCAGCCTGAATCTCCGCGTCACTCCAATCACCTTTGCTCTTTTCCGTATCCATACAATCGCCGAGGGTTGAAAACCCTCGGACGATACTGAGTGGCCATTACGACTGTCTACGAAAATTCCTACAGAAAAGACCGACGCATCACTCAATCGATCCTACAAAGACACCGCCGCACTAACTCACCGACCGCTTCGACGAATGAAACACCTCCACAACCTTCCGCCACCAAGGCTTAACCACCGGCACCCGCCGCCGCGTGCGATTGAGCAACAGATAAGGCATGTCCCGCAGCCGAATCCAGCCTTCATCCTGCCAATGCAACAGACTCAACGACATCTCCGGCCAGTCCAACAAACTCAACATCGGGCGATCCGTGTTATTCGACTGTCCTGCGTCGCGTAAGGCTGGCACCACTTGATGGGTCAACCATTCACGTAACAATCGGTGCCCTGGCGCGTAGTGATAGACCAGCAGCGCGTATACACCGGATTCGCTGAGCATCAGCCGCTTCTCCGGTTGGCCGTGGTAGTCGATCAGCAATGTGTGCCGCTGATCCTCGTCCAGTTTGCTGACCACACGATCATTCAGGTGGAAACCCATCAAGCGACCCAGATCTCGCGCGCAGAACCATGGCTGGTTTTCCAGTAGCAGGGCGTGAAGGTCTAGGTTTTGGCGGATGAAGACGGTGGGGATGAAGGGATCAGACATGACCGAACTCCCAAAAAGCGGGAGAGCGGATTGGTTGTTGTGCGGGCATATCCATTACCTCTACGAATGAATTGGATAGAGCCAGAACCCAACGTAGAGGATGTAAGAAATCCCAACAGGCAGTCTCTTTCACACAAAGTCGCGCATATGTCTTCGAGACAACATGCAGTTCTGTGTGAATAAGTCAGCTTTTACGTTGGGCGTTTCTTAGGCACCTGCAAACAACATATTCAAATAAGGATGTTGAGTCAATTTAGAAATAGGACAATTCCTTGTAGGAAAAGTCCTGATTTTAGGTGTTTATATTCTCTGTTCTTTCAATTCTCGAGAAGTGTTTGTAGCGCCTTGTAAGCATTGTTTCTAATTTGATTAACTTCGAAATGGCTAGTTAGAATGCCATCTTCGTGTATTATGCCATTTATCGTTGGTAGATCCTTTTTGAATTTACCCAATGATAGAGTTGCAGCCCTTCGGTGATCGTCTGGAAGCTTTTCAGGATTTTTAAGCAACCACGTAATCATTGTAAGTAAGTTCGGCGAGTAATGAGTTTTTTGGTTTTTTGTAAAGGTTCTATCTACGGCTTCTTGCTCCGCAAAATAGCTTTCTTTTATGTTGTTATAAAATTTATGTCTTATTGAGAATTCACGTAATGCGCATTCGAACAGAACGCGTAGTAAGATTATGGCAGTATAAGAGTGCTCCTGAATGGATATTTCTTTCGCTTCTTTTAAAAGTGATGTTGTCCGGGGGGACATTGAAATGGTATTTATCTCATAGACTAAATAATCCATTTCATTAGTGTGGATTGTATTATTTATGTTTTCGGGGTGAGTGGGCTTTTTGTCGCCGGATTTCAGATTTACTTTCGAGAGCGAACCGCTAGCTTTGGTTTTTGTTGGCTCAGGTTTAGCGAGGTTGTTATTGTTTGTAGAAGTGGATGGTGAACTCGGAGCTTGTACCTTGCGGAGCTTACGATTACTTGTGCGGTAGTCGTCGGCGAGTTCTTTCAAAAGAGTAGAGCTCGCGACATACGCCAAGTTATTCGTATTTATTCCGGTTTTCTTACTGTCCCACGGGAGGCGCGATGGATCCTCGCTTATATAATAAGCCCATCCCAAGAAGCCGTGGTATTCATTGTGCCAGCTAGTAGTCCAGCCCGTTGTTTTTGATTTGTCTGCTACAAGTATTATTCGGTCATTGCAGACAATGTACCAGCCATACTCTTTTGTTATATCGACTATTCCGGACTTTAGTGCGTCATAGTCTTTATCTATTTTTTTGATTCTGTAGTCTTGATGTAAACCTGCTTCCATGTAGATGTTGACACCTTCGAAAAAGACTTCTTTTTTCTTCTTTTCTAGGAATTTTGGGTTTCTGATTTCTGGGCCAAAAGAACCGATAGGAATACCATTGATCGAGATTTTTAACCCTTTTCTCGTGAATATTCCGTATCTCATTCTTATTTCATCGGTTGTAGATTTTAGCCAGATATCAGAACCCAGATCAGAGTAAACCTCTTTCTGTATCTGAGTTATTCTCAGCGTGTTGAATCTTTCTTTTGTTGAAAGAAGACGCTTTGCTTTAATTGTTAAGGTGCCTTTGATCGCTTTTCTGACTTCCAATTCTGAAAACTCAAGCGAAAATTGAGCATTGCCGTTGTCTGTATTTAGATTTACTTTTCCACCAAGCTTGAATATTGCTCTGTTTAACCCTACGCCATAGTGTCCAATTCCGAACGGATGCTGAGATTTACTACCTATCGTGAAAGTTTTTTTAGATAGAGTCTGCTCGTCTATTCCTGAGCAGTTATCATGAATTCTAACTTCTTTGTTGCTTATGAACACATCCACGCTGTAGCCATCATAGGATGTAGGTAAACCGAACCGATCCTTTGTAGGGTCTAGCGCTAGAAGAGTGTTCCGTGCTGCATCAATTGAGTTATCTATCAGGTCATATATGCATTCAATAGTTGTTACGTCTGAAGTTAGTCCTTTTATTACATGGTCAGGATCTGTAGAAAAGCTTACATTGACATCATTGTCTTTAGTCGGCATGGTCTAATTCCAATTAGGCGGCTAACTTGTTTTTGATTTTTTTACGAATCGCAGTCAGTATTTGAGTTGACATTGTAGGCGAGACGCTATTTCCGATCATCCTAAAAGAGTGCCAAATGGTAGGGTGAAATAAGAACCAGTCGGGAAAACCTTGTAGGCGAGCCGCTTCCCTTACTGTAATTACTCGTGGCTCGGTAGGATGTATTGGTCTCATGGCTTGATAGCTTCCTTTATCGCTACCAGTACCAGCTCTTAGCGTAGGGCAGTATCCAGTTAGATCAAGTCTAGGATAGCGGCTAATAGGCTCAGTTCTTCCCTGGATAATGCCTGAGAATCGTTCTATTACGGCTTGGGTGTGGTTCGTGCCCATTAATCCTGAGACTTCTCCTTCAGAAAGATACTGAAGTGACGTTTTGTCGCCGAGTCCTGGTGGAGGAAGCATTCGCAAAGTCTTCGCGTATTCGGATACTGCTATTTTGTTGGGGTATTTGACCCAGGTGAAGTCTTTCTTGGAGTTGGGCTTCGTGAAAAGAGGAGCAGGGAGGTCGAGGATGGCATCCGCAACTGATGATGGGGGGCGTTTAATTTCATCTAAAAGAGAGCTAAGTTCGATATCATCGATAAAGCATGGGTCGAAGCCTATTATCACAATTCTTTTTCGTGAAGTTGCCGCTCCGCAGTCTAGTGCATTGATACGCACTGGACCTATAATTTTATAGTTGTTTGGTACTGTTGAAAGCCCTTCGTTAAGTATTTCTCTGTTGCCACTATCAAGTATGCCTTCGACATTTTCCATTAGAAAAAAATATGGTCGTAGCTCGATAATTTGACGGAAAAAGTGGCCTACTAAATTGTTGCGAGGGTCGTTAGGTTGTCTTCGGCCAATTCTGCTAAAACCTTGGCAAGGTGGACCTCCGATAATTCCATCAGGGCGATTATCACCAATAATACTCTTCCAGGCAGAAGAGTCTAATAAACCAATATCAGCTTGAATGACTTTAGTGCTAGGGAAATTTAGCCGGTACGCTGACTGTAAGTCAGCATCAATATCCACTGCAGCAAGAGAGTGGAAGCCTGCTAACTCAGCACCTAGCCCCAGCCCGCCACATCCACAGAAAAGATCAATTATCGTAGGTTTGGTCGAAAGCATGTGTTTCCCTAGTTCTAATTCTGGGTATCTATTTTAGATGACGTTAAAAGTCTGAAATTAATGTGTTTTATAAAAACCACAAAGCCCCGCAGATGCGAGGCTTTGTGTGTACTTGACTTGGCTCTGTATAAGAGCATATTAAATTTTTTATCAATCCCAGCTAAGTGCACCACCGGTTTGATACTCAATAACCCGCGTCTCAAAGAAATTCTTCTCTTTCTTCAAGTCCATAATCTCGCTCATCCAAGGAAACGGATTCGTAGTCCCCGGATACTCTTCCTTCAACCCAATCTGCGACAGACGACGGTTAGCAATGAACTTCAGGTAGTCCTCCATCATCGCCGCATTCATCCCCAGCACCCCACGAGGCATGGTATCCCGAGCGTATTCAATCTCCAGCTGAGTCCCCTGCAGAATCATCTGGCTCGCTTCTTCCTTCATTTCAGCATCCCACAGGTGTGGGTTTTCGATTTTGATCTGGTTGATCACGTCGATGCCGAAGTTCAGGTGCATGGATTCGTCGCGCAGGATGTATTGGAACTGCTCGGCGACGCCGGTCATTTTGTTGCGGCGGCCCATGGAGAGGATCTGGGTGAAGCCGCAGTAGAAGAAGATGCCTTCCAGAACGCAGTAGTAGGCGATCAGGTTGCGCAGCAGTTCTTTGTCGGTTTCGACGGTGCCGGTTTCGAACTTCGGATCGGAGATCGAACGGGTGTATTTCAGGCCCCAGGTGGCTTTTTTCGCGACCGATGGGATCTCGTGGTACATGTTGAAGATCTCGCCTTCATCCATGGCCAACGATTCGATGCAGTACTGGTAGGCGTGGGTGTGGATCGCCTCTTCGAACGCCTGGCGCAGGATGTACTGGCGGCATTCCGGGTTGGTGATCAGACGGTACACGGCCAGCACCAGGTTGTTGGCAACCAGGGAGTCGGCGGTGGAGAAGAAGCCGAGGTTGCGCATGACAATGCGGCGCTCGTCGTCGGTCAGGCCTTCCGGGTCTTTCCAGAGGGCGATGTCGGCGGTCATGTTGACTTCTTGCGGCATCCAATGGTTTGCGCAGCCGTCCAGGTACTTCTGCCAGGCCCAGTCGTACTTGAACGGGACGAGCTGGTTGAGGTCGGCGCGGCAATTGATCATGCGCTTTTCGTCGACAGCCACACGGGCGGAGGCGCCTTCAAGTTCGGCGAGGCCTTCGGCGATGTCGAGGTTGTCCAGGGCAGCTTTGGCACGGGCGATGGCGGCGGAGTCGGACGCGGTTACAGCGCGGGCTTCTTGAGCAGCGACACCGCCAGCGGTGTCGAGGCGGTCCATGTTGGCTTCAGTTGCGTGGCCGGCGTTGGCGCCTTTTACCACGGTTTCGCCGCTGTCTTCTTTGTCGAATTCGTCCCAGCTCAGCATGACGTGTCGTCTCCTGCGTGAGGGCCAGATGCCCGTGTGAAAACTGATAGGTTGGTTTTTCACACGACCGTACTGGCCGCATTGGATCTAAAGGAAATCGTTTTTTGCAGCAGTACAACGCAGGCAATAAACAGAATTTTGTACGGGCGTTCTGAGGCCACTGACGGGCGCAGAAAATGTGAACAGCTTCTGCGTGGGCTTCAGACTGGCTTGTTTCCCTGTAAGGGAATATTGCAGGCCCGATTTACGCCGCATTATAGGGAAATTTTCGGCCGCGTGGTGCGACGAAGTGGCACTGAGAAGGGGAGGTAGGGGGCGTTTTTAGGCCGGAGTGAGGGTTTACAGGGCTTTGGCTGCTATCGCAGGTGCAGATTTATTTTTTATAAAATTTGGCTCACAATTATTTTTGTTCAAAAAACAATCAAAAACCGCCTTTTCCACTACATGTTGTGTTTTTAGTCGCTTTTCGGCAGCTCCAGACACAACTAAGCCCGGCCAACGTCGGGCTGTGAAGTCGTGCTCATTTATTAGCTGAAACGAGCCGCACCAACGTGATCTGCACCATCCGCAGCTACCTTGGCAGCACCGGTGCGATCGAAGCCGTCGGCAGCGACTTTGGCAGCACCGGTGCGATCAAAACCGTCAGAAGCGACAACCGCTTGCGCGGTGTAAGTACCCGAGCCAGTGCGGTCGTAGCCGTCAGCGGCGAAGGTGTTAGCGGCCAGGACAGACAGGGTCAGGGCGAGGATCAATTTGGTTTTCATGGTAGTGGCTCCAGGTTCGTTGGCGTTTTGTGCCTTGGGTGTGGAATTCATACTACGCCATATAATTTGATTAAAAAGCGCAAATAAACGCTTAAAACAATCGTATAAATCGATATGTAGGGTTCGGCGCTTCATCTGCCTTAAGTAGCGGGCCGGTGGGTCGAACCTTGGGGGTGTGGGAGCGGGTGATTAGCCTTTAGAGCAGCCGTTACCCATGAGGCTGTAGCGCAGAATGTGGCGTTGACCTTTGGAATCGTTGTATTCCATTTTCGCCGGAACAACTTCGCAGACGTTCGGGATTTCGCTCATGGAGATAACTTTGGCGATATCCAGATGGGTGGAGTAAGTGTATTCCTCGATGGCGGGTTGTTGCTGCGCGACATCAGTCGGGACCTCGTCTGCCATGGCGGTTGCGCATAGGCTGCTGAGGGCCAGAACTAATAAAGCTTTCATTTCAAATTTACCTTTGAGAGGTCGAGTGGGGTCACGCAACCTTTTTGGGGTTGCGTGTGGAACTTAAGTACTGGTTTTGGATTAACTGCCTTCGTGGGGGCTGCAACTGGGTTAATCACGTTGCCTTGTTGGCGAGGCTGATTTTAGGCGGGGGGGCTGCATTCATATAGGTGGGCTTTTGATAAACACCTTTGACAGATTTCGTAACAATCCCCGGATACCTTTTGTAGGAGCAGGCTTGCTGGTGATGTTGGTGACGTGGTTTTTCAGGTAGACCGCGTTATCGTTCTTCGCGGGCAAGCCACGCTCCCACAGGGGTTGCGTGATATTCAGGGAGTTCGTTCCAGCCTTATTTTGTGGTTATCACGATAATTTGTAGGGGCTTGTTACTACCATCGTCGAATGGTTCTATAGGCCCAGCCCGGCTACAACTGGGTCATACAAAAACAACTATTCCACCGAGGTAAGAAAGATGAGTGCGGCTTCTCTGTATCCCGTTCGTCCCGAGGTTGCGGCCAACACGTTGACTGATGAGGCGACCTACAAGGCCATGTACCAGCAGTCCGTCGTCAACCCGGACGGCTTTTGGCGCGAGCAAGCCAAGCGCCTCGACTGGATCAAGCCTTTCACCACGGTGAAACAGACTTCCTTCGACGATCACCATGTCGACATCAAATGGTTCGCCGACGGCACCCTGAACGTTTCCTACAATTGCCTCGACCGTCATCTGGCCGAGCGCGGTGATCAAATCGCGATTATTTGGGAAGGGGATGACCCTGCCGAAAGCCGCAACATCACCTACCGCGAGCTGCATGAGGAAGTCTGCAAGTTCGCCAACGCCCTGCGCGGCCAGGATGTGCATCGCGGCGACGTGGTGACTATCTATATGCCGATGATCCCCGAAGCCGTGGTCGCCATGCTGGCGTGTACCCGGATCGGCGCGATTCACTCGGTGGTGTTCGGTGGTTTCTCGCCGGAAGCCCTGGCCGGCCGGATTATCGACTGCAAATCCAAAGTAGTGATCACTGCCGACGAAGGTATTCGTGCCGGCAAGAAGATCCCGCTCAAGACCAACGTCGACGACGCGCTGACCAATCCGGAAACCAGCAGCATTCAGAAGGTCATCGTGTGCAAGCGCACCGGTGGCGACATCAAGTGGAACCAGCATCGCGACATCTGGTACGAAGACCTGATGAAAGTGGCAGGCACTGTGTGCGCGCCGAAAGAAATGGGTGCTGAAGAAGCGCTGTTCATCCTTTATACCTCCGGCTCCACCGGCAAACCTAAAGGTGTGCAGCACACCACCGGCGGTTACTTGTTGTACGCGGCGATGACCCACGAGCGCGTTTTCGACTACCGTCCGGGCGAAGTCTACTGGTGCACCGCCGACGTCGGTTGGGTCACTGGCCACACCTATATCGTCTATGGCCCCTTGGCCAATGGCGCGACCACCTTGCTGTTCGAAGGCGTGCCGAACTACCCGGACATCACCCGGGTGGCGAAAATCGTCGACAAGCATAAGGTCAACATTCTCTACACCGCCCCTACCGCAATCCGCGCGATGATGGCGTCGGGCAAGGCTGCCGTTGAAGGCGCCGATGGCAGCAGCTTGCGTTTGTTGGGTTCGGTCGGTGAGCCAATCAACCCGGAAGCGTGGGACTGGTACTACAAGAACGTCGGTCAGTCTCGTTGCCCGATCGTCGACACTTGGTGGCAGACCGAAACTGGCGCGACCCTGATGAGCCCGCTGCCGGGCGCGCACGCGCTCAAGCCGGGTTCTGCTGCACGCCCGTTCTTCGGCGTGGTGCCCGCGTTGGTGGATAACTTGGGTAACATCCTCGAAGGCGTGGCCGAGGGCAACCTGGTGATTCTCGATTCTTGGCCAGGCCAGGCGCGCACGCTGTATGGCGACCATGACCGCTTCGTCGATACCTACTTCAAGACCTTCCGTGGCATGTATTTCACCGGTGACGGTGCGCGTCGTGACGAAGACGGTTACTACTGGATCACCGGCCGCGTGGATGACGTGCTCAACGTGTCCGGTCACCGCATGGGCACCGCCGAAATCGAAAGCGCGATGGTCGCCCACCCGAAAGTCGCCGAAGCGGCGGTGGTCGGTGTGCCGCACGACATCAAAGGGCAGGGCATCTATGTCTATGTCACGTTGATCGGTGGCGAAGAGCCGAGCGAAAAACTGCGCCTGGAGCTGAAAAACTGGGTACGTAAAGAGATCGGTCCGATTGCCTCGCCGGATGTCATCCAGTGGGCACCGGGCCTGCCGAAAACGCGTTCGGGCAAAATCATGCGCCGGATTCTGCGCAAGATTGCTACGGCTGAATACGATGGGTTGGGGGATATCTCCACCCTGGCGGATCCGGGCGTGGTGCAGCATTTGATTGATGAACACAAGATCATGAACGTCGCTTAACCCGCCGTTCCTGAGTCATCGAAGCCCCGCCCGGAATTACGCCCGGCGGGGTTTTTTCGTACTGATCGGGGAGCCAATAATTATCGGCTTCACCTGTAGGCGATTTCCCACTGTTACCCGCCACTCTTCAAGTAACTGAATGTGTAACCGTTCGCTCCCATACGGGGCATTGGGAAACGCAAAGCCCCGACATCAGGCCTCTCCAACCGCCATAAAAAAGAAGACCCAACGCTACACTTGCCGGATTAGAAGGGTTTGCCAATAATAGGCCCGCAATTTGCAGCATAGATCGGTTAACTGTCTTTTTCTCCTGCATGAAATTGCAAGGCTGTCAACGCGCCCAAACGACTTTCTCGGTGCTTGTGTAATTAGTTGTCGCATTGAAGAAATATCGGCTTCGGGCCTGTCGTTAGAATGCCGATCACTCGCTCGTTGTTGCTCGCGTTGAAAAAAACACGCGATTCCTACGACGCAGCATCGCTTTGCGGTTTTACTCACTCGCATATTGGGCTGTCGCTCACTCTGCCGTTTTAGCCCTTTACCGATGGAGTCCCAAGATGAAGAAACTCGTGCTGCTTGGCGCCCTGGCACTGTCCGTGCTGTCCCTGCCGACTTTCGCCGATGAAAAGCCTCTGAAAATTGGTATCGAAGCGGCCTACCCTCCGTTCGCTTCCAAAGCGCCGGATGGCAGCATCGTTGGTTTCGACTACGACATCGGCAACGCTCTGTGCGAAGAGATGAAGGTCAAGTGCGTATGGGTCGAGCAAGAGTTCGACGGTCTGATCCCGGCACTCAAAGTGCGCAAGATCGACGCGATCCTGTCGTCCATGTCGATCACTGAAGACCGCAAGAAGTCCGTGGACTTCACCAACAAGTACTACAACACCCCGGCTCGCCTGGTCATGAAGGCCAGCACTCCAGTCAGCGACAGCCTGGCTGAGCTCAAGGGCAAAAACATCGGCGTGCAACGTGGTTCGATCCACGAGCGTTTCGCCCGTGAAGTCCTGGCCCCGCTGGGTGCCGAGATCAAGCCTTACGGCTCGCAGAACGAAATTTATCTCGACGTCGCTGCCGGCCGCCTCGACGGCACCGTGGCAGACGCTACGCTGCTAGATGACGGTTTCCTGAAAACCGACGCCGGCAAAGGTTTCGCCTTCGTCGGCCCGGCCTTCACCGACGTCAAATATTTTGGCGATGGCGTGGGTATCGCCGTTCGCAAGGGTGACGCGCTGAAAGACAAGATCAACACCGCGATCACTGCCATTCGTGAGAACGGCAAGTACAAGCAAATCCAGGACAAGTACTTCGCCTTCGATATCTACGGCAAGTAATACGTCCCGGCGACAAGTCCGAAATGGCGCAAGCAACAGGATCTCTGAGGTTTGCGCCATTTTTTCATCCCAACTTTCGAGGACCTGAATCATGTTGAAAGGCTACGGGGCTGTCATCCTCGATGGCGCATGGCTGACGCTTCAGCTCGCCTTGTCGTCCATGGTCTTGGCCGTTGTTCTGGGTCTGATCGGCGTTGCGCTGCGTCTGTCCCCGATTCGCTGGCTGGCCTGGCTGGGCGACCTGTATTCCACAGTTATCCGCGGTATTCCCGACCTGGTGCTGATTCTGCTGATTTTCTACGGCGGTCAGGACCTGCTCAACCGTGTCGCGCCGCTGCTCGGTTTTGACGACTACATCGACCTGAACCCGTTGGCCGCCGGTATCGGCACCTTGGGCTTCATCTTCGGTGCGTACCTGTCGGAAACCTTCCGTGGCGCCTTCATGGCAATCCCGAAAGGTCAGGCAGAAGCCGGCATGGCGTACGGCATGAGCAGTTTTCAGGTGTTCTTCCGGGTGTTGGTGCCGCAGATGATTCGCCTGGCGATTCCGGGTTTCACCAACAATTGGCTGGTACTGACCAAGGCCACCGCGCTGATTTCGGTGGTGGGTCTGCAAGACATGATGTTCAAGGCCAAGCAGGCGGCAGATGCTACCCGCGAGCCTTTCACCTTCTTCCTCGCAGTGGCGGCGATGTACCTGGTGATCACCAGTGTCTCGTTGCTGGCATTGCGTCACCTTGAGAAGCGCTACTCGGTAGGCGTAAGGGCGGCTGATCTATGATCTTCGACTACAACGTCATTTGGGAGGCCTTGCCGCTGTACTTCGGCGGTTTGCTGACCACCCTCAAATTGCTCGCGCTGTCGCTGTTTTTCGGCCTGCTGTGCGCCTTGCCGCTGGGTTTGATGCGCGTCTCCAAGAATGCAGTCGTCAATTTGACGGCTTGGCTTTTCACCTACGTGATCCGCGGCACGCCGATGCTGGTGCAGCTGTTTTTGATCTACTACGGTCTGGCGCAGTTCGAAGCGGTGCGTGAAAGCGTCTTTTGGCCGTGGCTGTCCAGCGCGACGTTCTGTGCGTGCCTGGCCTTCGCCATCAACACCAGCGCCTACACTGCGGAAATCATCGCTGGCAGCCTGCGGGCCACGCCGAACGGCGAGATCGAAGCCGCCAAGGCGATGGGCATGTCGCGCTACAAAATGTACCAGCGCATCCTGCTGCCGTCGGCCCTGCGCCGGGCGCTGCCGCAGTACAGCAACGAAGTGATCATGATGCTGCAGACCACCAGTCTGGCCTCGATCGTGACCCTGATCGACATTACCGGTGCCGCGCGTACGGTCAACGCTCAGTTCTACTTGCCGTTCGAGGCGTACATCACGGCGGGTGTGTTCTACCTGTGCCTGACCTTCATTCTGGTGAAGCTGTTCAAACTGGCCGAGCGCCGCTGGCTGGGCTATCTGGCCCCGCGGAAGCACTGATATGGAACGCATCGATCATTCATTGCCGTGGAGTCACCTGGGCAGCGAACGCCAGATTTCGGTGTTCCGCTTCGGCAGAGGCGAACGCAAGGCTTACATCCAGGCCAGCCTCCACGCCGATGAGTTGCCGGGCATGCGCACGGCCTGGGAGCTGAAAAAGCGCCTGACCGAACTCGAAGCTCAAGGCTTGCTGAACGGTGTGATCGAACTGGTGCCGGTGGCCAATCCACTGGGCCTCGGCCAACTGCTTCAGGGCAATCATCAAGGGCGTTTTGAGGCGGGCAGCGGCAAGAACTTCAACCGGGATTTCGTCGAGCTGAGCGAGCCAGTGGCCGCTGCGCTGGAAGGGCATCTGGGCGATGATCCGCACGCCAACATTCGCTTGATCCGTCAGGCTATGAGCGACGCATTGGCGGCATTGCCGCCGGCTGCGAGTCAGTTGCAAGGCATGCAGCGAATTTTGCTCAGCCATGCCTGCACCGCTGATGTCGTGCTGGATCTGCACTGCGATTGCGAAGCGGCGCTGCACATGTACGCCTTGCCGCAGCACTGGCCGCAGTGGCGTTCGCTCGCCGCGCACCTGAATGTGAAAGTGGGTCTGCTGGCGGAAGATTCCGGCGGCAGCTCCTTTGACGAAGCCTGTTCGCTGCCGTGGTTGCGTCTGTCGCGTCAGTTTCCTGATGCGCAGATTCCCTTGGCCTGCCTGGCGACGACCATAGAACTGGGTGGTCAGGCCGATACCGGTCGCGCCGAAGCCTGTGCTTACGCCGAAGGCATTCTGGCGTTCCTCGCCGAACAAGGCTTGATCAGCGGCGAATGGCCAAAACCTGCGCAGGACGCGTGCGAAGGCCTGCCATTCGAAGGCACCGAATTGCTGTTCGCGCCGCACCCTGGCGTGATCAGTTATTTGCGTAAACCCGGTGAATGGATCGAAGCCGGCGACGAGATTTTCGAAGTGATCGATCCGTTATCGGATCGGGTCAGCACGGTGTGTGCTGGTACGTCCGGGGTGCTGTTTGCCATTGAACGGCTGCGTTATGCCCAACCCGGTTTCTGGCTGGCCAAGGTGGCGGGGCGCGAAGCGCTACGTCACGGGCGCTTGCTCAACGACTGACTGACTGTTTTTGTGAGAACCGACCGCATGTACAAACTTGAAGTCCAAGACCTGCATAAACGCTATGGCAGTCACGAAGTGCTCAAGGGCGTGTCCCTGAAAGCGGCGGCTGGCGATGTGATCAGCATCATCGGCTCCAGTGGCTCCGGCAAAAGTACTTTCCTGCGCTGCATCAACCTGCTGGAGCAGCCACACGCGGGCAAAATTTTGCTCAACAACGAAGAGTTGAAGCTGGTCGCCAACAAGGACGGCGCGCTGAAGGCGGCCGACCCGAAACAGCTGCAACGCATGCGTTCGCGGCTGTCGATGGTGTTCCAGCATTTCAACCTGTGGTCGCACATGACCGCGCTGGAAAACATCATGGAAGCGCCGGTCCACGTACTCGGCATGTCCAAGGCCGAAGCCCGCGAGAAGGCCGAGCACTACCTGAACAAGGTCGGCGTGGCTCATCGTAAAGATGCTTACCCGGGCCACATGTCCGGCGGCGAACAACAGCGTGTCGCGATTGCCCGTGCGCTGGCGATGGAACCTGAGGTGATGCTGTTCGACGAGCCGACCTCGGCGCTCGACCCGGAACTGGTCGGCGACGTGCTGAAAGTCATGCAGGCCCTGGCGCTGGAAGGCCGGACCATGGTGGTGGTCACGCACGAAATGGGCTTCGCCCGTGAAGTGTCGAACCAGCTGGTGTTCCTGCACAAAGGTGTCGTCGAAGAAAGCGGCAACCCGCGTGAGGTGCTGGTCAATCCACAGTCTGAACGCTTGCAACAATTCCTCTCGGGCAGCCTGAAGTAATCGCTCCCGTTACGCACCAAATTAGGTCATGCTGCGCACCGCGCGCCAAATGGTCTAATTTGGTTGCAGCCGCTTTCGGCTTCTAACACTGTTTTCGTTTCGGATTGCCCGCCATGACTGCCCATCGAATTGGTTTCCTGATTTGGCCCAGCACTAAAGCACTGACGCTTGCGCTGGCTGAGGAAGCCTTGCGTGTTGCCCAGCGTGTGCATCCGGACGTTGTCTACGAACTGTCGTTTTTGCAGGCCGAACCGCCGACCGAAGGTGCCTGGCAATTGCCGGGTGAGCCGTGGGCCGGCAAGCTCGAAAACTTCCAGAAACTGTTCCTGCTCGCCGACGAGCCACTGACCTCACTCGCGCCGGCGCTCAGCAGTTCGCTGAAACAACTGGTGCGTGCTGGCTGTGTGATCGGTGGTTTGTCTGCCGGTGTTTACCCGTTGGCTCAACTGGGTTTGCTCGACGGTTATCGTGCTGCCGTGCATTGGCGCTGGCAGGACGATTTCACCGAACGTTTCCCGAAAGTCATCGCCACCAGTCATCTGTTCGACTGGGATCGCGACCGTCTGACTGCGTGCGGCGGCCTGTCGGTACTCGACTTGCTGCTGGCCGTGCTGGCCCGTGATCACGGCGCCGAACTGGCGGGTGCGGTATCCGAAGAACTGGTGGTCGAGCGCATCCGCGAAGGCGGCGAGCGCCAGCGTATTCCGTTACAAAACCGCTTGGGCTCCAGTCATCCGAAGCTCACGCAAGCCGTGTTGCTGATGGAAGCCAACATCGAAGAGCCGCTGACCACCGACGAAATCGCCCAACATGTGTGCGTGTCCCGTCGGCAGCTGGAGCGGATCTTCAAGCAATACCTCAACCGCGTGCCGAGCCAGTATTACCTGGAACTGCGCTTGAACAAGGCCCGGCAGATGTTGATGCAAACCAGCAAATCGATCATCCAGATCGGCCTGTCGTGTGGCTTCTCTTCGGGGCCGCATTTCTCCAGCGCCTACCGCAACTTCTTCGGCGCCACGCCGCGGGAAGATCGCAACCAGCGGCGCAGCAGCAGCCCGTTCGAATTGTCGTCGGTGCCGTCCGAGCGTGGGTGATTCCTCACAGGCGCGCCTTACTCGTCGACTTCAGACCCCTGCGAAGACGAAATTTGCATTTCGCCGCGATTGATCACGTCTTCCACGCCGAAATCCACCCCCGTATTCTGGTAGTAGTCGATCAGTCGTAGCAGGGCTTGCTCGGTAAACGGATTGCCTCGAAGGCTAATGTTCTCCGCCACGTCCACCGGTAATTCCATGATGTCACTCGGCACGTCGGTGATTGCGTTGGCGCTCAGGTCTGCCCAATCCAGCTCGGTGAACTTCAGCAAGCCGTTGGGTATGTCCCTGATTCCGGTGTCATGCAACAGGACTGTAGCGAGGTCCGGCATCTGGCTCAGATCAGGTGTCTGCCCCAGCGGGTTGGAGCTCAAGTTGAGGTAATCGAGGTGCTCCATTCCTGCCAACGCGTTTGCCGACTCCGCAGACAAACTGATGCGGCAATCGTGCAGCATCAGCGAACGCAAGCGGCCCATCGTAAACACGGCATCAGGAATGCCGCCCAGGTCACACTCGCGCAGCCGCAGACTTTTCAGATTGGGGAACGACTTCAGGAATTGTCCAATGCGCGTCACGCCATCGGAACTTTCCAGTTCCAGCGCCGACACATGCTTGAAGTCAGCATTGAGGGTGGGAAGCTCCCCGTTGATCCGCGGGCTGATGATCAGTTCGAAGGTTGGCTCAAGTGCGTCGCCGAAATCATCCTGGTCCGTCTCAATACGCCAGCATCGCTCCAATAACTGTTTGAATTCGTCACGGTTGGCGTGCTCGATAAGCCGTTGCTGTTCACTGAACGGTTCACCGGTTTGTGGGTGCAGAGGCGGCAAGTCGGCTGTCCACGCAGCCAGATCGATGCTCAGTTGGGCGAGCTCCGCTTCCAGCCTTGTCAGCTCTATCCGGCCTTCTGCCAATGTTCCCGGCAGCTCGTACACATAGCCGCTCGCCTCTTCGTCTTCCAGGCTTGGAAAAAGCGCCCTGGCTCGCGCTATATCTGCATCGGGTGCGCTAACGCCCAGATCGTAGGAGGTCTCGAAGTACTGCTGCTTGATCAGTTCCCGTGCCTGGTCGCTGAGCGGGTTCTGCGAAAGGTGCACGCCGCGTTGCTCATACACCGGGCTGTCGAACAATCCGGTAGGCAACTCACTGATGTTGTTGTTCATCAACATGAGGGTGTTGAGCCTGGCATGTTGCAAGGTACTGGTGGGTATTTCCGTCAGCCCGGTATCGCTCAGATCCAGATGAACGAGGTCGGGCATTGATTCAACACTGGGTACGCCTTCCACCGGATTTCGGTAGAGATCCAGCATGACCATTTTTTTCATTGAGGACAGTTTTGACCAGGCGACGGCATCGAAATTGATTCCGCAATCGCTGAGGATCAATGTTTCCAGGTTCACCATTTGCCCGATGGCATCGGGAAGCGTACCCAGGGTAAAACGGCGTAATTCCAATCGGCGAAGACCGGTGAAGTGCTGCAAAAAGCCAGGCACCCCATGCACGGCATGACTGCCGTCGAGGACAAGCGACGACACGTGGCTGAAATCGGCCGTCAGGTTCGGCAGGTCGCCCGGGATCGCTTCAGCGAATCGCAGCACATACCGCTCGGTGCCATCCGGCGCATCGAGGTCGCGCTCGGACTGTCGTCGCCAGCTGCGCTGGATTTCCTGGGCCAACAACTGCCGATTGTGGCGCACTGCCTGTTGCTCCAGATCGCTCAGCGGGAGCCCGGTTTCACGGTGGACGGTGGGGGCGTCACTTGTCCAGCGCTGAAGATCCCCATGCAGTACGTGGAGTTCACTGGCCAGGCGTGAAAGCTCCATGCGAGGGCCGTCGGGGTGACGTTGTAGCTGGGAGACGACGGAGCGCAGCTGTTCCTGAGTCAGGCTGGGATAAACCTCGCGAACCCTGTCATCAAGCGTTGGTGTAGATCGGTTGCTGCGACCGTAACCCTGCGTGCCACCGGGCAGGCGCATGGTCGTCGGGTCATAGAAGGGTTTTCGACGCGGGTTTTTTGCGAACAGCGTGCGCAACTGCGGTCTATTCACCGCGTGTTCGGCAATGCGTTGCTTGAGCACTTGGCTGTCTTCGGCGCCAAGACCCAGCGCAGCACGCTCGGCCTCCGGCAACGCCTGCAGAAGGGCGTGATAAAAATCGCCGGGTTGCTCATTGTTTTCATGGGCCTGATAAGTGCCGTCGTCTGCCCGAACCAATGTTTTGGGGATTGGCGTGTCGGGCTGGCCAATGCTGTCGCGCAGTGAGCCGTCATAAGTGAAATCCCTGACTTCGATGCGCAGACCAGGAGGCCAGCCGGGCAACGATTCAAGGCTATGCAACGCCAGTCGATGAGTGTCCGTCGTTTCCATGTCTTTCAGATAAAACCCTTCATAGGCTCTGGCCACACGCACCGCCTCCATGGCTTTGACTGCCACATCCTTGAGGCGTTGAGGGATTCGACCGTTGTGCAGCTGCATCAGCTCGGTGCCGGATGCGTTGCTCACCAGTTCTTGTGCAATATCTGTCGGTAGTCCCTGAATTTCGCCAAGCAGTAGCCGGACCTGACGGTCATCGGTTTTTTCAAGTTCGCGGTAGCGAGATTCGAACAGCGACAGGCGATGGTTCAGTGCCTGATAGCGTTCGGGATGGTCACTATCGGCCTGTTCAATCAACGCCTGAATATCACGATCGATTTTGAAGCGCTTGATCGTGTCGGTCAGCAGCGAAGGCGGGCGATGGTTCTCGACGTGAATCTCGCGCACTACATTGTCGTGGAAGCCACTGATGCGCAGGATCTGTTCGCGCTCGGCACTGCTGAACGACTCGACGCTGTGGCCGAGGCGACGCATCACGGTTTCCCGGTCCCACGTCAGGGGTTGGTCCAGCACTGTCTGCCAGGCGCCATGATTGTTGTGACGCAGGGGTGGCTGATAAGCATCGGCCCGGTGCGGATGCTGGATTTGAAACCGGCCAGTCTCGCTATCCGGTTGTACGCCATAGAGTTTGTCTTCGAGGCGCAGCAGTGCTTTGCCCTCATGCTGATACAGGCCTTGCTGATCGGGTTTGGCTTCGGTTGGCAACGTGACTGATTGCTCGTAAGGCGCGAGATCCGGCTTCCAGTACCGGGTTCGGCCCCCGGCAGTTTTGACGGTTTGGAGCGGCGAAATCAGCGCTACTGCTTCGCGAGACAACAGGCGGTTGAACGCACCGGCAGCCATGGCGCCGCCCACCGCAAATGTTCCAAGCTGAGTCACCGTCTCTACGATGCTCATCAAATGCCCGAAAGCTTCGGTTTTCAGGCTTTTTGCCCAGTCGACAATGCCTTCGAAGGTGTCGTCCAATACCTGATAGGCCATGTAGGCCAGCATCAACTCACCCATCAAAGGAACAAATGGCAGGGCAATGAACGCTGCCACTTCAAGAATCGCGGTGGCGATTTTGCTGAAGGCGTCCCATAACGCCCATCGCGCGTTTCGATCAGCGCTGGCGGTGGAGACGGCAAGGATTCGCGCATCATTGAGGATCTTGTTCATTTGCTGTTGATACAGGTGAGTCCACAGGCCTGTTTTGATCGGGCTCACCGAAAACTGCAATTTGGGCTCGTTGACTGGTGTGTCTCGCCAACTGGGCAGGGGATCACCGTGCTCGCGCTGATGCCAGGTAACGGTGCTGAGACGCCGGTTGAGATCGGCGAAAAAGTAAGCTCTTTCTTGATGACCGACGAATCGGCTGAAGAACGCCTGGTAAGCGGGGGAGTGCAGCTTGCGGGTCAGCTCTGTCAAGAATGCCTGTGCGTCAGGGTACTGTTGGAGCGGATGCTGCGGGTCGTCGGGGATATAGACAATGATCCGCCTTGCTTGCTGTGAGCGCTCAAGTCTCGGCGCAAAAATGACGATGCCAGTCAACAATGAAGACATCATCGTCAGGTAATGACACTCCATTGGCTGGCCATCCAGCCGCATACCCGCGCGGCCTTGCGCGATACCGAGAATCGAACGGTAAGCGTCGATCGGCAGGTCTTCCCGAATGTGAGCCAGTTGCAAGGCTGTTTGCAGGGCAGCTTTGTGCGTCTTGATGATCTTCGATTTCACCATCGCGCCGGCCACCGGATTGGTCAACCCCAGATTATCGTTGAGGTACGCCTCGTACTGACCACCGATATCCAGTTCCCGGCATAACCGGGTAAAGCTCTGTATAGAAAGTTGGCGTTTAATCGTCGGCAACGTATTGAAGTGACCGGTCGGCGAGGGCTCGGTGATAAACGTCGAAGCGGGCTCGTAAGCGTCCGGCTCGGTTTCTGAAGGCTGAAAATTGTGCAGGGCTGCATCGAGCAGCGATACCGTCCAGGTGCGCGCGGCGCCGGATTTTATCGGGAACCACGGGATGTTCTGAGGAACGTACAGACGCAGGAAAGTGGCCTTGACGTCCAGGTTGAGGCCGAAGCGGGTTCTCAATGCGTCGCTCAGAAGCGGTTCGGCGAAGTCCCGGGCGTTTTTCAGTTTATTCAGCATCGCCTCCAGGCGATTGCGCAGGGTCAAGTGTTCCCCGTTGGCCAATTTCAGCGATTGATGTTGCTGACGGGTTGCAGTGGTATGCCAGTCAGGGAATTCCAGCGAGGCGCTCTTTAGCGCGCTGAGCGTCTCAGGCGATGCTTTCAATACCCAGTCGGGCAGATTTTTGAACGCATGGTGATAGTGCGCGTCCGGTTGAGCGGCAAGCTCAAATTCGTGGTGATTCATCGCTAGTCCTTTAGCGTTTGGATGGAATCCAAGGAAAACAGACGAAGAAGGGCTGTGTGCGGTACATATTTAACGCACCGGTTTACAAGCCTGCCTATAACCTGTGTCGCCGGTTTAAACTGCGCCTTTGCGACGCTATATGTCGCATTGCCGTAAACCCGGCTGAAACCGGGGTTTGCGTTATAAGAAGTTGTCGCTTGGCGGCAAGGCCGGGCTGAAAACTGTCCTTACAATCCTCACCAAGCTCGCCAGTTTCAGGCGAGTGTTCCTCATCAGGAGACTCCGATGTCCGTTGAGCACGCTGCGGTACAACGCGCCGATTTCGACCAGGTAATGGTTCCCAACTACGCGCCTGCCGCTTTCATCCCTGTGCGTGGTGCCGGTTCCCGCGTCTGGGACCAGTCTGGCCGCGAGCTGATCGACTTCGCCGGCGGGATTGCCGTTAACGTATTGGGCCATGCGCACCCGGCGCTGGTCAGTGCCTTGACCGAGCAGGCGAACAAGCTGTGGCACGTCTCCAACGTCTTCACCAATGAGCCGGCCTTGCGCCTGGCGCATAAGCTGATCGACGCTACATTTGCCGAGCGTGCGTTCTTCTGCAATTCCGGCGCCGAAGCCAACGAGGCCGCCTTCAAGCTGGCCCGTCGCGTCGGCTTCGATCGTTTCGGCAGCGAGAAGTACGAAATCATCGCCGCGCTCAACAGCTTCCACGGCCGTACGCTGTTCACCGTGAACGTCGGTGGTCAGTCGAAGTATTCCGATGGCTTCGGTCCGAAGATCACCGGTATCACCCACGTGCCGTACAACGATCTGGCCGCGCTGAAAGCCGCCATCTCCGACAAGACTTGCGCCGTGGTCCTAGAACCAATCCAGGGCGAGAGCGGCGTCATCCCGGCTGAGCTCGAGTACCTGCAAGGTGCCCGCGAACTCTGCACCGCGCACAACGCGCTGCTGATTTTCGACGAAGTGCAAACCGGTATGGGCCGCAGCGGCAAGCTGTTCGCCTACCAGCAGTACGGCGTGACGCCGGACATCCTGACCAGCGCCAAGAGCCTGGGCGGTGGTTTCCCGATCGCGGCGATGCTGACCACCGAAGACCTGGCCAAACACCTGGTCGTCGGCACCCACGGCACCACATATGGCGGCAACCCGCTGGCGTGCGCTGTCGCTGAAGCCGTGATCGACGTGGTTAATACCCCTGAAGTGCTGGCCGGCGTCAACGCCAAGCACGACAAGTTCAAGGCTCGCCTGGAACAGATCGGCGAGAAGTACGGCCTGTTCACCCAGGTCCGTGGCATGGGCCTGTTGATTGGTTGCGTGCTGAACGATGCCTGGAAAGGCAAGGCCAAGGACATCTTCAACGCCGCTGAAAAAGAAGGCCTGATGATTCTGCAAGCCGGCCCCGACGTGGTTCGTTTCGCGCCAAGCCTGGTGGTTGAAGACGCTGATATCGATGCCGGTCTGGACCGTTTTGAACGCGCTGCGGCCAAACTGACTCAAGCCTGATAGACCGTCGACGCCTGACATTTCAGGCGTCGAACCCATTTTTATGCCGGACCCGCTCTCTGTAGGAGCGAAGCTTGCTCGCGAAGGGGTCGTGTCAGCCACCGTCATCAACGGCTGACACACCGCCTTCGCGAGCAAGCTTCGCTCCTACAAGGGTTCGGCTTATTTCCCTCAAAAGAGTTTTGAAAAGGAGTGACACCATGCTGGTGATGCGCCCCGCGCAAATGGCTGATCTGGGCGAGGTACAGCGTCTGGCTGCGGACAGCCCGATTGGTGTCACTTCCTTGCCGGATGACGTTGAACGCCTGAGCGACAAGATCGCGGCAAGCGAAGCCTCGTTCGCCGCCGAAGTCAGCTTCAACGGTGAAGAGAGCTATTTCTTCGTCCTCGAAGACACCGCCACCGGCAAACTGGTGGGCTGTTCGGCCATTGTTGCGTCGGCCGGTTATTCCGAGCCGTTCTACAGTTTTCGTAATGAAACCTTTGTGCACGCCTCCCGCGAGCTGAAGATTCATAACAAGATTCACGTGCTCTCCCAGTGCCACGACCTGACCGGCAACAGCTTGCTGACCAGTTTTTACGTGCAGCCTGAGCTGGTGGGTTCGGCCTGGTCGGAGCTCAACTCCCGTGGTCGCTTGTTGTTCGTGGCCAGCCATCCGGAACGCTTTGCCGATTCCGTGGTGACCGAGATCGTCGGTTACAGCGATGAAAATGGCGATTCGCCGTTCTGGGATGCCATCGGCCGCAACTTCTTCGACCTCAACTACGCCGCTGCCGAGCGTCTGTGCGGTCTGAAGAGCCGGACGTTCTTGGCTGAGCTGATGCCGCATTACCCGATCTATGTGCCGCTGCTGCCGGACACCGCTCAAGAAGCGATGGGCCAGGTGCACCCACGGGCGCAGATCACCTTCGACATCCTGATGCGCGAAGGCTTCGAGACCGATCACTACATCGATATTTTCGATGGTGGCCCGACCCTGCACGCCCGCGTTTCGGGCATCCGTTCGATCGCCCAGAGCCGTGTGGTCCCGGTGAAAATCGGCGAGCCGGTCAAAGGCGCCGGTCGTCAGTACCTGGTGGCCAACGCGCAGTTGCAGGATTACCGCGCGGTATTGCTCGAGCTCGATTACGCGCCGGGCAAACCCGTGACCCTGGATCTTGACGCGGCCGAAGCCCTGGGCGTCGGTGAAGGTGCCAGCGTGCGCCTGGTGGCGGTTTGACGACTGCTGCCACGCCTGGAAAAGAATGCTTAGAAAGCAGCGAAGTTTCACGGGTGGCGCAAGCGGCCCGTTTGAGGAGATAGCATGATCGTTCGTCCCGTACGCAGCAGCGATTTACCCGCTCTGATCGACCTGGCCCGCAGCACTGGCACTGGCCTGACCACGTTGCCGGCCAACGAAGAACGTCTGGCCCATCGGGTCGGCTGGGCCGAGAAGACCTTTCGCGGCGAAGCCGGGCGGGGCGATGCGGACTACCTGTTCGTACTCGAAGACGATGACGGTCGCGTGGTGGGCATTTCCGCCATCGCCGGCGCCGTTGGCCTGCGTGAGCCTTGGTACAACTTCCGGGTTGGCCTGACCGTCAGCGCTTCCCAGGAACTGAACATCTACCGCGAAATCCCGACGCTGTTCCTGGCCAACGACCTGACCGGTAACTCCGAGCTGTGCTCGCTGTTCCTGCACGCCGACTACCGCACTGGCCTCAACGGTCGCATGCTGGCCAAGGCGCGGATGCTGTTCATCGCCGAGTTCCCGCAGCTGTTTGGCAACAAGATCATCGCCGAGATGCGCGGCATGTCTGACGAAGCGGGGCGTTCGCCGTTCTGGGAAAGCCTGGGCCGACACTTCTTCAAGATGGAATTCAGCCAGGCCGATTACCTGACCGGTGTGGGCAACAAGGCGTTCATCGCTGAATTGATGCCGAAATTTCCGTTGTACACCTGCTTCCTGTCGCCGGATGCGCGCAACGTGATCGGACAGGTTCATCCGGACACCGAGCCGGCCCTGGCCATGCTCAAGAGCGAAGGCTTCAGCTATCAGGGCTACGTCGACATCTTCGACGCCGGTCCTGCTGTGGAGTGCGAAACCGGCAAGATCCGCGCAATTCGCGACAGCCAGGCGCTGGTGCTGGCCATCGGCACGCCGGGTGACGACGCCACACCGTTCCTCATTCATAACCGCAAGCGCGATGACTGCCGGATCACTGCTGCTCCTGCACGTTTCGCCGCCGGCACGCTGGTGGTCGATCCGCTGACTGCCAAACGTCTTCAACTCAACGCCGGCGATCAAGTGCGCGCCGTTCCGTTGTCCGCTGCCAGGGAGTCGAAATAATGAATTCGCTATACATCGCAGGTGAATGGCTGGCCGGTCAGGGTGAAGCCTTTCAGTCACTGAACCCGGTCACTCAGCAAATGTTGTGGACGGGCGAGGGCGCTACTGCCGCTCAGGTTGAATCGGCCGTGCAAGCCGCGCGCCAGGCATTCCCGGGCTGGGCCCGACGTACCCTGGAAGAACGCATTACAGTGCTGGAGGCGTTTGCCGCCGCGTTGAAGAACAACGCTGACGAATTGGCTCGCACCATCGGTGAGGAGACTGGCAAACCTCTGTGGGAAGCGGCGACTGAAGTCACCAGCATGGTCAACAAGATTGCCATCTCGGTGCAGAGCTACCGTGAACGTACCGGCGAGAAGAGCGGCCCGCTGGGCGACGCCACCGCCGTGTTGCGCCACAAACCACACGGTGTGGTTGCGGTGTTCGGGCCTTACAACTTCCCTGGCCATTTGCCAAACGGTCACATCGTGCCGGCGCTGCTAGCCGGTAACAGTGTGCTGTTCAAACCAAGCGAACTGACGCCGAAAGTCGCTGAGCTGACGGTCAAGTGCTGGATCGAAGCCGGTCTGCCGGCAGGCGTGTTGAACCTGCTGCAAGGCGCTCGCGAGACCGGTATCGCCTTGGCGGCGAACCCGGGCATCGACGGTTTGTTCTTCACCGGTTCCAGCCGCACCGGCAATCATCTGCACCAGCAGTTTGCCGGTCGTCCGGACAAGATTCTCGCGCTGGAAATGGGCGGTAACAACCCGCTGGTCGTTGATCAGGTCGCAGACCTCGATGCCGCCGTTTACACCATCATCCAGTCGGCGTTCATTTCTGCCGGTCAGCGTTGCACCTGTGCCCGCCGCTTGCTGGTGCCGCAGGGCGCCTGGGGCGACACACTGCTGGCGCGTCTGGTGGCGGTCAGCTCGACGATTGAAGTCGGCGCGTTTGATCAGCAACCGGCGCCGTTCATGGGCTCGGTGATTTCCCTTGGTGCTGCGAAAACCCTGATGGATGCGCAGGAGCATCTGCTGGG
The DNA here is from genome assembly GCF_054898005.1 of Pseudomonas sp. HLT2-19-2. NCBI lineage: Bacteria > Pseudomonadati > Pseudomonadota > Gammaproteobacteria > Pseudomonadales > Pseudomonadaceae > Pseudomonas > Pseudomonas sp. HLT2-19-2. The sequence goes on from NZ_CM142712.1 coordinate 1,820,745, forward strand.
CAACGGCGCCGTGGCGCTGCTGGAAATGACTCAACCACACGCTCAAGCCGCCTTGCTGACCCCAGGCATTCTGGACGTGACGGCCGTGGCTGATCGTCCTGATGAAGAGCTGTTCGGCCCGCTGCTGCAAGTGATCCGCTACGCTGATTTTGAAGCGGCGATCGCTGAAGCCAACGACACCGACTATGGCTTGGCGGCCGGTCTGCTGTCGGATTCCGAAGCACGTTATCAGCAGTTCTGGCTGGAAAGCCGTGCTGGCATCGTCAACTGGAACAAGCAGCTGACCGGTGCGGCGAGCAGCGCGCCATTCGGCGGTGTCGGCGCCTCGGGCAACCACCGCGCCAGCGCCTACTACGCGGCAGATTACTGCGCGTACCCGGTTGCTTCGCTGGAAACGCCGAGCCTGACCTTGCCTACCGCGCTAACCCCGGGCGTGCGCATGTCGTAAGGCCCAATCGCGGGCAAGCCCGCTCCCACAAGGATTGCGCAAAACCTGTGGGAGCGAGCTTGCTCGCGATAGCCGCGACTTGGTCTCAAAGAACAGTTACCAGATGCCTATAACAACAGATTCTCGTGGAGCCTCGCTGATGAAATCCTATGAAGTCAATTTTGACGGTCTAGTGGGGCCGACCCATAACTACGGCGGCCTGTCCTACGGTAATGTCGCGTCCCAGAGCAACAGCCAGCAGTCTTCGAACCCGAAGGAAGCCGCGCTGCAAGGCCTGGCGAAAATGAAATCGCTGATGGAAATGGGCTTTCAGCAGGGCGTGCTGGCACCACAGGAGCGCCCGGACGTGGCAGCCCTGCGTCGCTTGGGTTTCAGCGGCACCGACGCTCAGGTGATCGAGCAAGCTGCCAAAGAAGCCATGCCGCTGCTGGTTGCCAGTTGCTCTGCATCGAGCATGTGGGTGGCCAACGCCGCCACCGTCAGCCCGAGCGCCGACACCGCGGATGGCCGGGTGCATTTCACTGCGGCTAACCTGAACTGCAAATATCACCGCAGCATCGAACACCCGACCACCAGTCGCGTGCTGGGGGCTATGTTCGCTGACCAGAAGCACTTCGCACACCACGCCGCATTGCCAGCCGTGGCGCAGTTCGGGGACGAAGGTGCAGCCAACCACACCCGTTTCTGCCGTGAGTACGGCAAAGCTGGCGTCGAGTTCTTCGTGTTCGGTCGCAGTGCGTTCGACACCCGTTACCCGGCGCCGCAGAAATACCCGGCCCGCCAGACCCTCGAAGCCTCCCAGGCGGTTGCCCGCCTGCACGGCTTGAGCGATGACGGCGTGGTCTACGCCCAGCAGAACCCTTCGGTGATCGATCAGGGCGTGTTCCACAACGATGTGATCGCGGTGGGTAATGGCGAGGTGCTGTTCTATCACGAGGATGCGTTCCTCGACACCGAGCAGATGCTCGCTGAATTGCAAAGCAAACTCGCCAAAGTCGGTGGGAAATTTCAGTCGATCTGCGTACCGCGCTCCGCAGTAACTGTCGAAGACGCCGTTCGTTCCTACCTGTTCAATAGCCAACTGCTGTCGCGTCCTGACGGCTCGATGCTGTTGATCGTGCCGGAAGAATGCCGTGGCAACGCGCGTGTCTGGCAGTACCTGCAAGGTTTGACCAGCTCCGGTGGCCTGATTCGCGAAGTGAAAGTGTTCGATTTGAAGCAGAGCATGCAGAACGGTGGTGGCCCCGCTTGCCTGCGACTGCGCGTCGCGCTCAACGAAACCGAACTGGCGGCCGTCAACCCAGGGGTTATCATGACGGCACCGTTGTACGGCACGCTGACCGAATGGGTCGACAAGCACTACCGCGACCGCATGACCGAAAACGATCTCGCGGACCCGCAATTGCTGCTTGAGTGCCGGACGGCACTGGATGAACTGACGCAAATCCTTAAACTGGGTGCGGTTTATCCATTCCAGATTAATTGAAAGTCGAGAGCGTAAAACATGAGCGATACCCTGCAGCTGATCCTTGAAGACACCGACGGCACGCAACTGGAAACCTCCTGCACCCGCGTCGCGGTCATGTGGCAAGGCAAAGAGCTGTGGATTCAGCAGGACGGCCGCGGCCAGCTGCTGATCGGCGTGGACGTCGAAGAAGGTGACGCCGAATACGCAAACCTGCTGCTGCGCCCATTGGCAACTAATCTGGTAAGTCTGCAACTGGAAATGGAGCCGGCTGAAGTCGGTGACGAAGACCACGTGCACGGCCCGGATTGCGCGCACGACCACTAAGGAAACCGCTCTATGCTCGCCCTCGGCAAACTGCTTGAACTGACCCTCGCCGGCCGCGAACCGGCGGAGAAGACTCAACTGACTGTCGAAGGCGTGCGGATGCGCTGGTTGAGCGAAGGTGCGCTGGAAGTCCGGCCACCTGAAGCGCGCGACAACGGCCTGGACCTGCTGCTATCAGCCGGCATCCACGGCAACGAAACAGCGCCGATCGAGTTGCTCGATCGCCTCTTGCATGACCTCGCCCGTGGCGATTTGAAACCGCGCGCACGTATTCTGTTCCTGTTTGGCAACCCGGAAGCGATTCGCAAAGGCGAGCGTTTCATCGAGCAGGACGTCAACCGGCTGTTCAACGGCCGTCACGAACAAAGCAGCGGCTCCGAAGCCCTGCGCGCTTGTGAGCTGGAGCGGCTGGCGGCGAGCTTCTTCAGCTTGCCGGACCGTAATCGTCTGCACTACGACCTGCACACGGCAATTCGCGGTTCGAAAATCGAGCAGTTCGCACTGTATCCCTGGAAAGAAGGCCGTCAGCATTCACGCCTGGAACTGGCGCGACTGCGTGCAGCCGGCATGGAAGCGGTGCTGCTGCAGAACAAGCCGTCCATTGTTTTCAGCTCCTACACCTACGACAAGCTCGGTGCGGAGTCTTTCACCCTCGAGCTGGGTAAGGCGCGGCCCTTCGGGCAGAACGACGGGGTCAACGTCGATCTGCTGGAAACCCGCCTCAAACAGATTATCGAAGGCAGCGAGCCGGCCCAGACCGAAGAGGCGCTGGACGGATTGCAGCTGTTTAGCGTGGCGCGAGAAATCATCAAGCACAGCGATAGCTTCCGTCTGAACCTGCCAGTAGACATCGAGAACTTTTCGGAGTTGGAAGTGGGCTATTTGCTGGCCGAAGACATCGCCCAAACACGGTGGATCATAGAGGAGGAGGGGGCCCGGATCATCTTCCCGAACCCCAAGGTCAAGAACGGCCTGCGCGCCGGGATCCTGATTGTGCCGACTACCGACGAAAACCTCGCATAACTTCGCGCAATGATCGTTCCCACGTCGAGGCGTCGAACCGTCCGCGTGGGAATGCCTCAATGGACGCTCTGCGTCCGCTGTTGGGGACGCGGAGCGTCCCGGGCTGCATTCCCACGCAGAGCGTGGGAACGATCATCAACCTAGACGGCTACCGCGCGCGGTTCACTGCGACGCAAAGCACGCATCTTATGCAGCGTATCCGCGCACGTCTTCGCCGCTTCCTGGCCTTTATGCACGAAATGCTCAAAGAAGAACTTCTGATGTTCTTCACCCGCATGGAAGTGGTGCGGGGTCAAAACCACCGAGAACACCGGCACTTCGGTTTCCAGCTGGACCTGCATCAGGCCGCTGATCACCGATTGGGCGACGAATTCGTGGCGATAGATCCCGCCGTCGACCACCAGGCCTGCCGCGACGATGCCGGCATAACGACCGGACTTGGCCAGCAGCTTGGCGTGCAGCGGAATTTCAAAGGCGCCGCCGACTTCGAAGAAGTCGATCTCTGACTCCTGATAACCCTGAGCAATCATTTCGGCCACAAAGCCCTTACGGCTCTGATCGACGATTTCTTTGTGCCAGCAGGCCTGGATGAACGCAACGCGCTCGCCCTGATGGTTTTTGCTTTTGCTATCGATTGCGGTGGGTTGCATGTTCTGACTCCTGTTTATGTAAAAAACAGGGCAAATGAATCGAATGGGATTTAAGGGTACGCACGCTCGCACGAATGCCTGCGGACGGCCCTTTGGCGCCAATCCCGTTCTCTCTTCATCCGGACTATGACCGTCGGCCCCGGGATCACACCGGGTCTGCTGACCTTGCCGCCATCACAGCCATTGCCGTGCCTGTCGCCAAGCGCTCGCGGGCTATGCGCATTGCGCGCAATTACCGCCGGTGGGGAGTTGCACCCCGCCCTGAGAACGTTTTTGCCGCCAGACTGTCTGGCGGCAAAGCGTTTTTAACACATATTTCTCCCCTGTGCATTGTTGCTATCTGGTGTTTGCTATCGACTTTTTCGTCGGTTCAAGAAGTCTTTTGCTACTCAAGGGTTGATTATTCGTCGGCATGACCGCAGTAATTCCTACCTGAAAGGGATTTTCCCCTGCAAACCGAGGCCACATTCATGAGCGTTATCGATCTTCGCAGCGACACCGTCACCCAACCGACCGCAGGGATGCTCGACGCGATGGCCGCAGCAGCCACCGGTGATGACGTTTACGGAGAAGATCCGACGGTCAATCGTCTCGAAGCCGAGCTTGCAGAACGGCTGGGTTTTGCGGCGGCGCTGTTTGTTCCGACGGGCACCATGAGCAATCTGCTGGGCTTGATGGCCCATTGCGAACGCGGTGACGAGTACATCGTCGGCCAGCAGGCTCACACTTATAAGTATGAAGGTGGTGGTGCAGCGGTGCTCGGTTCGATCCAGCCGCAACCACTGGAAGTGCAGGCAGATGGTTCGCTGGACTTGGCGCACGTCGCGGCCGCGATCAAGCCGGATGACTTCCATTTCGCCCGCACCCGTTTGCTGGCGCTGGAAAACACCATGCAGGGCAAAGTCCTGCCGCTGGAGTATTTGGCCCGGGCCCGCAGTTTCACCCGTGAGCACAGGCTGGCGCTGCACCTTGACGGCGCGCGGCTGTACAACGCGGCGGTCAAGCTGGGTGTCGATGCTCGAGAGATCACCCAGTATTTCGATTCGGTCTCGGTCTGTCTGTCCAAGGGCCTGGGCGCGCCGATCGGTTCGGTGCTGTGCGGTTCGGCCGAGTTGATCGGCAAGGCGCGGCGTCTGCGCAAGATGGTCGGCGGCGGTATGCGCCAGGCCGGAATTCTGGCGGCAGCCGGCTTGTATGCTTTGGAAAACAACGTTCTGCGTCTGGCCGACGACCACGCCAATGCCCAATGGCTGGCCGAAGGCCTGCGAGCCGCGGGTTACGAGGTCGAGCCGGTGCAGACCAACATGGTTTACGTGAAGATGGGCGACAAGGCCGAGGCCATCAAGGCATTTGCCGCGGATCGCGGAATCAAGCTCAGCGCTGCCGGGCGCCTGCGCATGGTCACGCACATGGACGTCAGTCGCGCTCAAATCGAGCAGGTCGTCGCGACATTCGTCGAGTTTTCGCGCAACTGATAGCGTTAGCCGTCCAATTGACCGTTTCTATCGTATAAACACGCTGTACCCCACGCGCAGGGCCGATATAATGCGGCCCTTTGCCGTTGCTTCGTCTGTTGACGTTCGCACAGGCCTTTGGCCGCAGCCTCCGTGGAAGAACCTAATGAAAAGCGCAGAAATCCGTGAAGCCTTCCTTCGCTTCTTCGAAGAGCAAGGCCACACCCGTGTAGCCTCCAGCTCTTTGATTCCGGGCAACGACCCAACCCTGCTGTTCACTAACGCGGGGATGAACCAGTTCAAGGACTGCTTCCTGGGCCAGGAAAAGCGCGCGTACACCCGTGCGACAAGCAGCCAGAAATGCGTGCGTGCCGGTGGCAAGAACAGTGACTTGGAAAACGTCGGCTATACCGCTCGTCACCACACGTTTTTCGAAATGCTGGGTAACTTCAGCTTCGGCGATTATTTCAAGCACGACGCGATCACCTACGCCTGGACCTTCCTGACCGGTGTCCTGAAACTGCCCAAGGAAAAACTCTGGGTAACGGTCTATGCCTCGGATGACGAGGCCTATGACATCTGGACCAAAGAAATCGGTGTGCCGGTCGAGCGCATGATTCGCATCGGCGACAACAAGGGCGCGCCGTACGCGTCCGACAACTTCTGGACCATGGGCGATACCGGCCCGTGCGGCCCTTGCACCGAGATTTTCTACGATCACGGCGACCACATTTGGGGCGGCCCACCGGGTTCGCCGGAAGAAGATGGCGACCGTTACATCGAGATCTGGAACAACGTGTTCATGCAGTTCAACCGTACCGCCGACGGCGTGTTGCATCCGCTGCCAGCGCCGTCGGTAGACACCGGCATGGGCCTGGAGCGGATCAGTGCGGTGATGCAGCATGTTCACTCCAACTATGAAGTCGATCTGTTCAAAAACCTGCTGAGCGCTTCGGCCAAGGCGATTGGCTGCAGCAACGACGACCAGTCTTCGCTCAAGGTTGTCTCCGACCACATCCGTTCGTGCGGTTTCCTGATTGCCGACGGCGTATTGCCGTCCAACGAAGGCCGCGGCTATGTACTGCGCCGGATCATTCGTCGTGCGTGCCGTCACGGTAACAAGCTGGGCGCGACCGGTAGCTTCTTCTACAAGATCGTCGCGGCGCTGGTTGCCGAGATGGGCGAAGCGTTCCCGGAACTCAAGCAGCAACAGGCCAATATCGAGCGCGTGCTCAAGGCCGAAGAAGAGCAGTTCTCCAAGACCCTGGAGCACGGCCTGAAGATTCTCGAGCAGGATCTGCTGGAACTTAAAGGCACCGTGGTGCCGGGCGACGTGGTGTTCAAGCTGTATGACACCTACGGTTTCCCGATGGACTTGACCGCTGACATCGCTCGCGAACGCAACCTGACGGTCGACGAAGGCGGCTTCGAGCGCGAAATGGAAGCCCAGCGTGTGCGGGCGCGTTCGGCCAGCTCGTTCGGCCTGGACTACAACACGCTGGTCAAGGTTGACGTGGCGACCGAGTTCACCGGCTACAAGGCCACCAGCGGTTCGGCCAAAATTGTCGCTATCTATAAAGAAGGCCGGTCGGTCGACGTATTAAGTGAAGGCGAAGAGGGCGTGATTGTTCTCAATCAGACGCCGTTCTACGCTGAGTCCGGCGGCCAAATTGGTGACTGCGGTTTCCTTCAGGTCGGCAATGCGCGCTTTGATGTACGCGATACCACCAAAACGGGTGGCGCCTTCTTGCATCACGGCGTGCTGGCGTCGGGCAGCCTGACCATCGGCGCACCGGTAGAAACTCATGTTGATGCTGAAGTGCGTCACGCGACTTCGTTGAACCACTCGGCGACTCACTTGCTGCATGCGGCATTGCGTCAGGTGCTGGGCGAGCACGTTCAGCAGAAAGGCTCGTTGGTCGACAGTCAGCGCCTGCGCTTTGACTTCAGCCACTTCGAAGCCATCAAGCCTGAACAGTTGAAGGCGCTGGAAGACATCGTCAACGCCGAGATTCGCAGGAACTCCGAAGTTGAAACCGAAGAAACCGATATCGAAACCGCCAAGCAGAAGGGCGCCATGGCGCTGTTCGGCGAGAAGTACGGCGACAGCGTGCGCGTACTGAGCATGGGCAGTGATTTCTCCGTCGAGCTGTGCGGTGGTATCCACGCCAGCCGTACCGGCGACATCGGTCTGCTGAAAATCATCAGTGAAGGCGGTGTGGCTTCCGGCGTGCGTCGTATCGAAGCGGTCACCGGCGCCGCGGCGCTGGCATACTTGAACGCGGCTGAAGAACAACTCAAGGAAGCGGCCAACCTGGTCAAGGGTAGCCGCGACAACCTGATCGACAAGCTGTCGGCTGTGCTGGAGCGCAACCGTCTGTTGGAAAAGCAGCTCGAGCAGTTGCAGGCCAAGGCTGCCAGCGCGGCGGGCGACGATCTGTCGGCTTGCGCCCTGGACGTCAAAGGCGTGAAAGTGCTGGCCGTGCGTCTGGACGGTCAGGACGGCAAGGCGCTGCTGGCGCTGGTCGATCAACTGAAAAACAAACTCGGCCGCGCAGTGATCCTGCTCGGCAGTGTCCATGAGGAAAAGGTCGTTCTGGTTGCAGGTGTAACCAAAGACCTGACTGGCCAACTCAAAGCCGGTGATTTGATGAAGCAAGCCGCTGCGGCAGTGGGCGGGAAGGGCGGTGGTCGTCCAGACATGGCGCAGGGCGGTGGTGTAGACGCTGGCGCACTGGATGCGGCATTGGCCCTGACTGTTCCATTTGTAGAGCAGGGTTTATAAGGCAGTGTGTCCGGCCCGCAGTCTAGTGGCGGGCCTTATCGCTGTTTGAGTGATTATTTGGGCGCCCTTCATGGGCAGAGGCGGCTTTGAAATGGCTTTGATCGTACAGAAATTTGGAGGCACCTCGGTCGGCACTGTCGAGAGAATCGAGCAGGTCGCCGACAAGGTTAAGAAATTCCGCGAGGCCGGCGATGACCTGGTGATTGTGCTGTCTGCAATGAGCGGCGAAACCAACCGTCTGATCGATCTGGCCAAGCAAATCAGTGGCGACGGCCAACCGGTTCCTCGTGAGCTGGATGTGATCGTCTCCACCGGTGAGCAGGTGACGATTGCGCTGTTGGCCATGGCGCTGATCAAGCGCGGCGTGCCTGCGGTGTCTTACACAGGCAGTCAGGTGCGGATTCTGACGGACAGCGCTCACAACAAAGCGCGTATCTTGCAGATTGATGAACAGAAGATTCGGGGTGACCTGAAGGCCGGTCGTGTGGTCGTTGTCGCCGGTTTCCAGGGCGTCGACGAACACGGCAACATCACCACCCTCGGTCGTGGCGGTTCCGACACCACCGGTGTGGCACTGGCGGCAGCCTTGAAGGCTGACGAATGCCAGATCTACACCGATGTCGACGGCGTCTATACCACCGACCCGCGTGTGGTGTCCGTGGCTCAGCGCCTGGACAAGATTACCTTCGAAGAGATGCTGGAAATGGCCAGCCTCGGTTCCAAGGTGTTGCAGATCCGTGCGGTGGAATTCGCCGGTAAGTACAACGTTCCGCTGCGCGTACTGCACAGCTTCAAGGAGGGTCCGGGTACCCTCATTACTATTGATGAAGAGGAAACCATGGAACAGCCGATCATTTCCGGCATCGCTTTCAACCGCGATGAAGCCAAGCTGACCATCCGTGGCGTGCCAGACACCCCGGGCGTTGCATTCAAGATTCTCGGCCCGATCAGCGGCGCGAACATCGAAGTCGACATGATCGTGCAGAACGTTGCGCACGATAACACCACCGACTTCACCTTCACCGTGCACCGCAATGACTTCCAGGCAGCGCAAACCGTGCTGGAAAACACCGCTCGCGAGATCGGAGCCCGTGAAGTCGTTGGCGATATCAAGATAGCCAAGGTGTCGATCGTCGGTGTCGGCATGCGCTCCCACGCGGGCGTGGCCAGCCGCATGTTCGAATCCCTGGCCAAGGAAAGCATCAACATCCAGATGATCTCCACCTCGGAGATCAAAGTCTCCGTAGTGATCGAAGAGAAGTATCTGGAACTGGCTGTGCGCGCTCTGCACACGGCTTTCGAACTGGACGCGCCGGCCCGTCAGGGCGAGTGATGCGTTTGCCGAAGGGCGCGGTCTGACCGCGCCCTTTGTTTTTTGAATGGTGCGACCCGAAGCTGTTCTTTTGCTCGCGCTAGTCAATACTCAGGCATGTAAGGCTGCGATCGCTCCGGTTGTAGGTCGAGTGCCTTTTTTTGCAGACTGTTGTCCCTGAAATGAAATGCGTGAGGAGAAAGGTATGCTGATTCTGACTCGTCGGTGCGCAGAAAGCCTGATTATAGGTGATGGCGAAATCACCGTGACCGTGCTCGGCGTCAAAGGAAATCAAGTGCGTATCGGTGTCAACGCCCCGAAAGAGGTTGCTGTCCACCGTGAAGAAATTTACCTGCGTATTAAGAAAGAGAAGGACGAAGAACCAAGCCATTAATTTTTATCGTTTTTTATGTTTGCAAACGGGGAAGAAGCTGGTTAACATACGCCCCGTGTTGCGGAGAGCTGGCCGAGTGGCCGAAGGCGCTCCCCTGCTAAGGGAGTACACCTCAAAAGGGTGTCGGGGGTTCGAATCCCCCGTTCTCCGCCATTATTTGCGTAGTACGTTGTAATCTAGCTTATTCGGTAAGTGTTTGAAATTACTAGAAAAAGTGCTTTACATAGAGATTAAACGGCCTATAATGCGCGGCAACAAATGCACTCGTAGCTCAGCTGGATAGAGTACTCGGCTACGAACCGAGCGGTCACAGGTTCGAATCCTGTCGAGTGCACCATTTAAAAGTTGTTTGCAGTAATGTGAATGACTTGGCTTCAACCAGTTGTGATCTGGTATAAAAACACAAATGCACTCGTAGCTCAGCTGGATAGAGTACTCGGCTACGAACCGAGCGGTCACAGGTTCGAATCCTGTCGAGTGCACCAAACACCAAAAAGCCCGCGTTTAACGCGGGCTTTTTGCCGTCTGGGATTTGGCTTTTCCTTTGGTGCATCCTTTCTCATCGAACTCGACGTGTGCGCTACGACCTCGCTTGGTGTCGTAACGGTAGCTCGTCGCTGAATTGCGAATACTGATCTTGTCTGGCTTGCCAAGGGCGCTCTCGACGTCCTGCTGACTCATGCCGGCGACAACCCGCTGATTGATGATGGCTTCGCGGCGTTCCCTGGCGCTGATCAGGTTTCCACATTTGTCCTCGGTCCGGCCGACGACAGTCGGATCTCTCCTTTTGATTTTCATGCCTGATGTTTCACGAATCTCTTCCGGCATGAGAGCGGTCGTGCTGCCTGGCGTGAAGGTGCGCACATCCTGAAGCGAAAGGCTGTCTCCGGCCGCACAGCTCAGCGTAGTGAAGGTAATGCGCCCGTTGGCCGCTTCGCAGCGGTGAACGGTCGTGGCCAGCGCCCTGGGCGACGGGCAGAGCAGGGCGATCAATAAAAAATAATGTGCATTCGATGGCATTAAACGTCCTCCGTGACGGTCCATCTCAAGGGTAGTCGCTACATTTTTCGGCTGTGGTGTGTTTTCTTTTCAGGATGAGTCGTCGCAATTTGACGGATCAGGACAGCGCTCAAGTTTGTCTTGCAACCGCTTGTTTCAGCCACGATTTTTTAACGATTAAAACCGTCGGGCGGTGTATCATTGCGCCCGTCAGCCCCGCCGGGGCTTGTGGAATACCTCCATGGACTTACCCAGTAGTTACTCAGTATCCCTTTTTTCCAATCATGAATTGACTGATTGATCCTTCCGGCGTGCCCCGCTGCTGGGAGTGGAGTTCGCCTATGTCTGAAGTTGAAGTAAAGAAAATGCAGGAAAGCTTGCAGGACCGCCTCGCTCAAGTTGTTGAGCTGCTGCAGCGTCAGCGGCTGGTCGAAGACCTGACTCATCGCCAGGAAGGTCCGCATCACGACCGGGTCGAAAACCTGGTTCACCGGCAAAACCTCGTCGAGTTGCAACGCAAGCTCGATGATTTGCACTCCGCCGACGTCGCCTACATCCTTGAAGCCTTGCCGCTGGACGATCGTCTGATGCTCTGGCAATTGGTCAAGGCCGATCGCGACGGCGACATTCTGCTCGAAGTATCCGATTCGGTTCGTGAAACGCTCATCGCCGACATGGACGATCACGAGCTCCTGGCTGCGGCCAAGGACATGGACGCCGATGAACTTGCTGACCTGGCCTCCGAGCTGCCGCGAGACGTCGTCCACGAGCTGATGGAAACCCTCGATGGTCAACAGCGTGAGCGCGTACGCTCTGCGTTGTCCTACGATGAGGAACAGGTCGGTGCGCTGATGGACTTCGAGATGGTGACGATCCGTGAGGACGTCAGTCTCGAAGTGGTTTTGCGTTACCTGCGCCGCCTCAAGGAGCTGCCGAGCCACACGGACAAATTGTTCGTGGTCGATTACGACGGTGTCCTCAAGGGCGTTTTGCCAATCAAGCGTTTGCTGGTAAACGACCCGGAAAAACAGGTTTCTGAAGTCATGGCCAGCGACCCGGTGAGTTTTCACCCGGACGAAGACGCCTATGACGCTGCTCAGGCGTTCGAACGTTACGACTTGATCTCGGCGCCTGTGGTCGACAAGAACGGCAAGCTGATCGGCCGTCTGACCATCGATGAAATGGTCGACCTGATTCGTGAAGAGAGCGAAAACGAAGTTCTCAACATGGCGGGTCTGCGCGAAGAAGAAGATATTTTTGCGTCAGTCTGGAAATCCCTGCGTAACCGTTGGGCCTGGTTGGCCGTGAACCTGATCACCGCGTTTATCGCATCCCGGGTGATCGGTCTTTTCGAAGGCTCCATCGAGAAACTGGTGGCGCTGGCGGCATTGATGCCGATCGTGGCCGGTATCGGTGGCAACTCGGGTAACCAGACGATCACCATGATTGTTCGGGCCATGGCGCTGGATCAGGTCAGCACCGGCAATACTTCGCGCCTGATGCGCAAGGAATTGGCGGTAGGTCTGATCAATGGCCTGGTCTGGGGCGGTGTGATCGGCTTGGTCGCCTACCTCCTGTATGGCAGTTGGTCTCTGGGTGTGGTGATGACGGCCGCCATGACGCTTAACCTGTTGCTGGCGGCATTGGCGGGTGTGTTGATTCCCATGACCCTGGCGCGGCTGGGGCGCGATCCTGCGATGGGCGCCAGTGTGATGATCACCGCCATGACGGACAGTGGCGGATTCTTCATCTTTCTCGGGCTGGCGACAATCTTCCTGCTCTGACGTGCTGACGTAAAAAAACCCGCCAATCGGCGGGTTTTTTTATGCCCGAATTTCAGGCAAAAAAAAGCCAGCGATTAAGCTGGCTTGGGCGTTCAGAATGAATCAGGAAGCGTCTGCGGCCAGTTCGGCATCATGCGCAATCAGCGAGACAAGAGCGTTCTGCTGACGGTGGGAGAGTTGGCGGAAGCGTTGCAGCAGTTCGCGTTCGTGCAATGACAGCTCCGGGCTGTCCAAACGCATGCTCAACTCTTCGCCCAGCGCGCCTTCCTGTATAAGGCTCTGCTCAAGGCGCGCGATGATTTCGGAGTTCATGCTGCGATGATGATTGCGAGCCACCTCGGCAATGCGTTCACGCATTCCGTCTGGCAGACGTACGACGAACTTGTCAGCCGTACGGCTGGAATAAATTGCCTGTTTCAATGGGCGCATATATTTAACCGGTTAGTTCAGGGGAGCGGTTCTCGGGATTGGCCGCAGGATGTCTTTTAGGACAAGCGGTCTGGCCAAATGTTCAACCTGAATTGATAGAGGCTCGCATCATGCCTCAAAGCAGCCAGTTCATTGGCGTCAATTCTGTGACAAATATTGAACTGGATAAAGGCGTTATGCCAGCACCAGTTATCAGAAATGCGGACTGGTTTGAAAAGTTTGCTCCAGGCCGTTTGACTGACCACATCCTCCTGGTCGACAGGTGATGTCCGAAGACGCCTGAAGGTGCATGCTGTGCGGATTCGATCAGTGTTCCTTACTTTGTACAGGATAGTGGCATATGGCCGATTTACTAGGGGCAGACATGCGGTGGGAGGCTATTTCAGGATGGATGGCAGGCTGATTTACTTGATGGGGCCTTCTGGGGCCGGCAAGGACAGCCTTATCGAAGCCGCTCGAGAGCCTTTGCAGACCCTCAATTGTGAAGTGGTGCGTCGGTTCATTACGCGGTCGGCCGAATCAGTGGGTGAGGATGCGATCGGAGTTTCCCGGGAAGTGTTCGAGCGACACAGAGTCGAGGGCGATTTCGCGCTGTGCTGGAACGCCAATGGCCTGGATTACGGTATTCCGATCGAAATAAATCACTGGCTCAATGACGGCCGACATGTCCTCGTCAACGGCTCCCGCGGCCATCTGGCTGAGGCGCTGCACCGGTATCCAACGCTGTTGCCGGTTCTGTTGACGGTCAAGGATCAAGTCCTGCGAGAACGACTGTTGCGCCGTGGTCGCGAGGGTCTTGAGGAGATTGAGGCAAGGCTGCACCGCAATGGGTTATTCACGGCAGAGTGTTCATTCGGTGGCGCTCAGATCCATCGACTCGACAATTCAGGCGAACTGTCCATCACTGTCGTCAATCTGCTGAACCTGTTGAAGGTTAACGCAGTACCGGATCGAACTTGATCTTGCGCCCGGCAATCAGCGCCAGCACAAATAGCGCACCGAATACGCCGCAGGCGATCAGGGGCAAGGTAACGACCCTGTCCTGGACCACTGATAGATGAAGAATGCCGCTCAGTAAGGCGAGGATGAAAAATCCAGCGGCTGATTTGGACATGCGGTGCTCCTGATGGGGTGATTCAAAAAACCAAGCGTTCGGAAGACTGAGCTGGCAGCAGGATGCCTTCCTGGCTCACCTCTTGGCTGACAAAGCTGCGCGCATCGCTCATAACCGCCAATTGAGGCGTCTTTTGCAGTTGAAGGTAATGAGGCACGCGATGGGCAACTGGCTCAGCACCGCTCTCGGGGACAAATGGAAAGCCCAACAGAATCGCCAGGGCGATCGCATTCGAGAGTAAAAGGGCGCTGTTCATGAGGCTGGCCTCCGTTGTTCTGTGAGAACAGTTCAAGCAGCCTGCATGCCAAGAGTCTAACGGCAATTAAACTCTTTAAAAACAATGAATTAAGCTATTTGTGCGTGGTGCTTGCATTGCATTTTGCAATGATGACTTTTTGCGGTGATGCAAATTGCACGGTAAACAAAGCTACGCCTCGGTAAGGCGTGTGCCTACACTTAAAAAGCCCAAGGACGACATGACAAACGCAGTCCTGCCCGTTAACATGCACGCCGTCCATCGCACCGCGTTTTCTTCGTGGTCGACCAGTGTCTCAGTAGCTCAATTGGATAGAGCATCCCCCTCCTAAGGGGAAGGTTGGCAGTTCGAACCTGCCCTGGGACACCATATTTTTGAAAGCCCCACTCAGAGTGATCTGGTGGGGCTTTTTTGTGGCTGCTGCGCTGGTAAAGGGGCTAAAAAGCTTTCAGCCCCAAATAAATGCAGCGCCCTTTCTTCAAGAGAACTGTTGATCCGGCCGATAACCCAAACGGTTACTTCAGACTCGCACGAAATCGTTTGATAGCGTTTGCCTCCAGCTCATCTGCGCGCCTGAAAATTCCCACGGTTCGTCCTCTTCAATTGCCTGGAAATCTTCGATGCTGTCGTATCACCAAAAGCGTTTTTTGATCGTCGATGATTTCTCGGATTTCCGCAGTTCCGTCAGGTCCATGCTGCGCGAGCTGGGCGTCAAGGATGTCGACACCGCAGACACCGGTGAACAGGCGCTGCGTATGTGTTCGCAGAAGGCCTACGATTTCATCCTGCAGGACTTTCACCTGGGCGATGGCAAGAAGAACGGTCAGCAGGTGCTTGAAGACCTGATGATCGAGAAGCTGATCAGTCATGAAGCCGTGTTTGTCATGGTCACCGCCGAGACCAGTCAGGCGATGGTGCTCAGTGCGTTGGAACACGAACCCGATGCGTACCTGACCAAACCGTTCAACCGTTCCGGCCTGGCTCAACGTCTGGAGCGGCTGGAGCAGCGCAAGACGTTGCTCAAGCCGATCCTGCAAGCCCTTGACCGGGGCAAACCGGTTGAAGTGCTGAATGCTTGCATCGCCTTGTGCAAGCAAGACATCCGCTACTCGCCGTTGTGCCTGCGCTATCGCGCCGATGCCCTGCGCGACCTGAATCAGAACGAAGCGCTGGAGCGTCTCTACGACAGCATCATTGCTGATCGGCCTTTGCCGTGGGCGTTTGCCGGTCTGGGCAAATTGCTGTTCAAGCGCGGCCAGGTCGTTCAGGCCAAGGGCGTCTACGAAAAAGCCCTGAAAGTGTTCCCGATGATGCCGGCGCTCTACGACGGCATGGCCGATGTGCTGGTCGCTGAAGGAGACACCAAGGCTGCCCAGAACGTATTGGAGGAGGCGATTCGACTGTCGCCGCTGGCGGTGCGCCGGCAAGCGCTGCTGGGAAAGTTGGCAATGGCCAACGAAGATTTTGACACCGCCTCCAAAGCCTATCGTCAGGCGGTGGCGCAGGGCGCGCAGTCACGTTTCAAGGATGCGGAGAGCAACTTGGGTCTGGCCCACGCCTTGATCAGCAAAGGCAGCGAAAAAGGCCTGGATAACCGGACCCGGCTGGAAATCAACACGACGCTGAGTGCGGTGGCAAAGGAAAACCCTACCGATCCAGGTCTGCAGATTCGTGCGCGGCTGATGAAAGCCACCAGCATGCTGCTTAACGATGCCGAAACCGCCGAGAAGCTCACCGAGCAGGCAATGATGCGCCTTGATGGCATGGAGCAGTTCATGAGCGCCGAAGCGGCGCTGCTGGTGGCCAAGCAACTGCAGATGCTCGGGCAGGCCAGCGCCGGAGCCTCGATGCTGAAAAACTGCGCGGAAATCTACGGCGACGACCCGACGGTGATGAAGGGCATCGCCAAGCTGACCGACGATCCGAGCATTCTCAATTCCGGCAACGCCGCTGCCGACCTCAACCGTCAGGGCGTGCGGGTATACAAGACCGGCAACCTGGTGGAAGCGCGGCAGGTGTTCCGCAAAGCCCTGGCGATGCAGCCGAAAAACATCAGTATCGCGCTGAACATGGCGCAGTCGCTGCTGCACGGCACCGACACCACTGTGCCTTCGGCGGAGCTGGAGGAATGTCGGGCCTGCCTGAAAATGGTCGGCCTGATGCCTGACACCGATGCGCGTTATTCCCGTTATCAGAAGCTGCGAAGCAAGGCGTTTGACGAATGAACGACAGCGAACAGGCACTCGATTTTTCCACGGTGATTGCCTCCACCGTGCACGACATGAAGAACTCCCTGGCCATGTTGATGCAGGCCCACAGCCAATGGTTGGCGCGCTTGCCGGATCCGCAGCAGCACACCCCGGAACAGGGCGTGATCGAATTCGAGTTCGCGCATCTCAATGGCATGCTGGTGCAGTTGCTGGGGCTGTACAAACTCGGCGTCAACCAGATGCCATTGCAGCCGGCCTACCATGAGCTGGATGACTTCATCGAAGCGCAATTGGCAGCGCACCAAGAAGTGTTCGCCAGTCGCGGCATTATGGCGACCTATGAAGTGGACCCGTTGAGCCCGCTGGGCTTCTTCGACCGGGAGCTGATTGCGTCGGTGCTGGCCAATAGCATCAACAACGCCATTCGTTACGCCCGCCACGCGGTGTTGATCAGCGTCAGCGATGAAGCCGGGCAATTGGTGCTGACCGTCAACGACGATGGCGAGGGTTATCCTCCCGAGATGATCGAGCGTCAGGCCGATTACGTGCAGGGCATCAACCAGAGCAGCGGAAGCACTGGCCTGGGCCTGTACTTTGCCGGGCGGATTGCCGCACTTCATCAGCGCAATGGCGTGGGCGGACGCACCGACATCAGCAATGGCGGCCCGCTGGGTGGCGCAGTGTTCAACCTCTATCTGCCCTGACCGGTTTCTTTTTGTTGGCCGCTGCTTGATATTCCGAACAGGCGGAGCCTATTTTGTACGGGTCGCCGTTCGCGGCTTGCATACAAAAAGGATTGCGTCATGACAACCGATGGCCATTGTTCACTCGCGGAGCGATTGACGGGCATTGATGAGATTGAATGTGTCACGCCGGACTTGAATGGCGTACCCCGTGGCAAGGTAATGACCGCCGAAGGCTTTCTTGAAGGGCGGCGTTTGCAGATGGCGCGGGGGGTGCTGCTGCAATGCATCATGGGCGGATATCCGCCAGCGCGCTTTTACGGCAGCGATGATGGCGACCTGGCGCTGGTGCCCGATCCCGCACAGATCCATCGCTTGCCTTGGAGCACACAGCCGCGAGCTCTGGCCATTTGCGATGCGGATGAGCTGACCGGCGAAAGCTCGTCTCTGTCCACCCGTGGTCAACTCAAGGCCGTAATCGCGCGTTATGCGGCCTTCGGCCTGGCGCCGGTAGTTGCAACCGAGCTGGAATTCTTTGTCTTTGCGCCCAACACCGACCCCACTCAACCGTTTCAGCCGCCGCTGGGTCTGGACGGTCGTCGCGAGGACGGTCTTTCGGCGTTCAGTGTCAGTTCCAATAACGGCTTGCGGCCGTTCTTCAGTGAGGTCTACGCATGCATGGCGGCGCTGGGCTTGCCGCGCGATACCTTCATGCATGAAATGGGCGTCAGCCAGTTTGAGATCAACCTGCTGCACGGCGACCCGCTGCTGTTGGCCGACCAGACCTTCCTGTTCAAGCATCTGCTTAAAGAAGTCGCGCTCAAGCATGGCCTGACAGTAGTCTGCATGGCCAAGCCGCTGGCGCACACGCCGGGCAGTTCGATGCATATTCACCAGAGCATTGTCGAGATCGGCAGCGGGCGTAACGTGTTCAGTGATAAGGCCGGTGAGCCGACCGCGACCTTCCGTCATTTCATCGCGGGTCAGCAGGTCTGCATGGCGGATTTCACGGCGTTGTTCGCGCCGAACGTGAACTCTTATCAGCGCTTGTGCCATCCCTTCGCATCGCCGAATAATGCCTGCTGGTCCCACGACAACCGTGCGGCCGGTTTGCGTATTCCGGCCAGTTCGCCCGCCGCTCGGCGGGTCGAAAACCGCTTGCCAGGGGCCGATGCAAATCCGTATTTGGCGATCGCCGCCAGTCTTGCCGCAGGGTTGTATGGCATTGAACACAAACTGGAGCCAAGCGAGGCGATCCAGGGTGAATTTGAAGTGCCGGATAATCTTTCGTTGCCGTGTACCTTGCATGCCGCTATTGAGCGTCTGAAACGTAGTCAATTGGCGAAGGAACTGTTTGGCAAGGAGTTCATCGAAGGCTACGTCGCTTCGAAGACTATGGAGTTGACCAGCTTCTTTGATGAAATTACTCCCTGGGAGCGCCGTGTCCTGGCCGCTCAGGCCTGACGTTACATCGTCTTCGGGCTATCTTTTCGGGTAGCCCGATTCTCACTGCAAGGAGCCGCTCGGAACGCCGATGCGCCAAATCTGGAAACCCTTTCGAGCGCTTTATTTTGCCTCGCTGATGATGTTGATCGGCTCTGGCCTGTTGAGTACTTACCTGGCCTTGCGCCTGGCCGCCGACCGCGTCGACAGCCTGTGGGTCGGTGCGTTGATGGCGGCCAACTATTTCGGCCTGGTGCTGGGTGGCAAGATCGGCCATCGGCTGATTGCCCGGGTCGGGCATATTCGAGCCTATTCAGCCTGCGCCGGGATTGTCGGCGCGGCGGTGCTGGGCCATGGCCTGGTGGACTGGTTGCCTGCCTGGATCTTCCTGCGGGTAATTGTCGGCCTCGGGATGATGTGCCAGTACATGGTCATCGAAAGCTGGCTCAATGAGCAGGCCGAAGCCAAGCAACGTGGCATCGTTTTCAGCGGCTACATGATCGCCTCGTATCTGGGGCTGGTGTTGGGTCAACTGATCCTGGTCATGCACCCGGCGCTGGGCTTGGAGCTGTTGATGTTGGTCGCTCTTTGCTTTGCCCTGTGTCTGGTGCCGGTGGCCTTGACCCAGCGGATTCACCCGGCGGCGTTGCACCCCGCGCCGATGGAGCCGCGGTTTTTTATCAAGCGCGTGCCGCAATCGTTGAGCACGGTGCTTGGGGCAGGGCTGATCGTCGGTTCGTTCTACGGCCTGGCGCCGCTGTACGCCTCGCAGCAAGGTTTGTCCACGGAGCAGGTCGGTCTGTTCATGGGTAGCTGCATTTTCGCCGGTCTGGTGGTGCAGTGGCCGCTGGGTTGGCTGTCCGATCGTTATGACCGGGCACTGTTGATCCGCTGTTTTGCATTCAGCCTGGCGCTGGCTGCATTGCCACTGGCGATCATCAAGCAAGTGCCGTTGGAGGTGCTGTTTATAGCCGGGTTTGTATGTTCGTTGGTGCAGTTCTGCCTGTATCCATTAGCAGTGGCGTTTTCCAACGACCACGTCGAGGGTGATCGGCGGGTGTCCCTGACGGCGATGTTGCTGGTGACCTATGGTGTGGGCGCGAGCATCGGGCCGTTGGTGGCTGGGGTACTGATGAAAATGTTCGGCAGCCACATGCTCTATGCCTTCTTCAGCTTCTTCGCGTTGGTGCTGGTGTGGCGGATTCGCCCGAAAGCGGTAACCAACCTGCATCAGGTGGACGATGCACCGCTGCATCACGTCGCCATGCCGGACAGCATGTCGAGTTCGCCACTGGTGGCGTGCCTGGACCCGCGTGTCGATGAGCAGGTGGTGCAGGAGCAGATGCACAACCCGATCAACCCGGAGCCAGAGCCGGAACCCGAGCCCGAGCCCGAAACGGAACCACCTCCAGAAGACCCTGACGCAGGGCGCGAGCAAAGTTTCACCGAGGCCAGGCCTTAAAATGCATAAAAAAACGGGCAGTCACCGCAAGGGACTGCCCGTTTTCTATTGATGCGTCGTCTTACATGTCGTCTTTGTCGAAGCGCCGCGCTTCGCGCTGAAGCTGATAGACGAACCGCTCGACTTGACGCTGCACCAGCCCGCTCATGTTGTGAAAGCGTACGCCGGCGAAGGTGATGGAGATCCTTTCTTCGAAGTGCAGGTAACGCAATTCGACCGGTGCCGTCATGTTGCCAAAGGGCAGGGCGGCGATGAAGCGGTCGTAGACCTGACCCAGTTGCAGGCTGCCCGTGATGTCGCCTTCGAAGCGCAACTTGCAGCCGGTGGCCGAGATGTCCAGGAGCTTGCCACTGATCGGCGACTTGAGTTTTTCACCACCCAGATCGACGTTGACCAGTTGTGCCAGCTTCAGTGCAGCACGGAATGCATTTCGGCGCTGATGGTAAACCACCTCGCAGGGCAGTGCGCCACGATAGCAGCGACCGCCACCGGATTCGTCGATGGTCAACGGGCCGTTGCTTTCCCAAGCAATACGCACGCCGTCGTGAAAGCCTTCGACCTTGAACGGTTCGCCGGCCAGCAGGAAACGTTCACCGTCGCGGGGAATCATTTCGTCCAGGGCCATCATGTTGCTGTCACGGTCAATGTCCACCAGGTAACTCTGGAAGCGCTGGCTGCGCTCATGGAACGTGATGATCAGCGGATCATGGCTGTCTTGCAGCTGACGCAGGTTGCCGGAGATCTCCAGGGGCGTGGTGAGCACCTTGGGTGGCTGCGGAGCATCTTCCGCGCATAAGGCATTGAACACGGTTCATCAATCTCCAGACAAAATATGACTATGGCTGGCCATCATTTTGCCAGCATGTTTCGCGTCTTGATAGTGCGCGCTTTTTCAGCAGGTTCAAGCCTGACTGAGCGCGCGCGGCTTCGCAAGCATGGAGGTTGATCCGCGTGCATCATAGAGCGCTGGCGGCTCGCCGCCGTTGAGGATTTTCAGCTGATTGGCTGTCGCGGCCTGTTGCACCAGAATCGACTGGCCATTCTTGATATTGGCCGCCTGGCATTGCGCCAGAAGATCGGTCAGCACATCGCTCTGCTCCAGTAACTGATCGCCAATGCTCGAATGGCTGGCGAGTTGCTCCAAGCCGTTGCGGTTGGTCGGCAGATTGAGGCTGGCGAGGATTTCACTGCGCTTGCGGCCATGCTGATCGAGCAAAATGATCAATGCCTGTTTCTGCGCCAGAATCTCTTCGAGCAGTGGCATATCACGACCGTGCAAGGCGAGGGACTCGGTTTGCAGTAACTCCAGCAAATGCTGTGCTGGAGCAAAATCGTCAGTGATCAGTTGCAGTAAATTAGAGTCGTGCATGGCTGGCCTTGGGTTTTAAGCGTCCAAAAGCCTGGCGCGGGCCTTGGCCTAGCGCTGGGCTTCGAAGTTGAGCAGTTTGCTGGCTACACGGTTGCTGTCGACTTTGTAGCTGCCATCGGCAATCGCTGCTTTCAACTCGGCCACGCGGGCGTTGTCGACGGCAGGCTGATCGCGCAGCTTGTCAGTGACCTTCTGCAACTGTTGCGCCTCATTGCTGAGATGTACCGATTCCCCGCTTTTGACGGTACTGGCCTGTTCGGCCGGGGTATTCAGCGGCGCGGATTTGCCGGCTTCGGCGGTTTCCTTTGCTGCGCTGGTACGTGTACTACCGGTAAGTGATGAGGAACTGTTCAAACGGCTGAAATCGATGACCATGACAAAAAACCTCTGGGTATTTGGACGCTTGCCATGTTTTCGGCCATACCCGGAAAAACTTTAGGCCCATTTATCAATGAGCTTGCGCGCGTCAGCGCTTGCCCTGCATAGGGCACAGTCTAGGGAACAGTCGAGCGGCGCGCCAGTGTTCTACATGGCCACTTCCACCTGGCCGGGCGCGGTAACTTGCGCCTTGATCACCCGTTGGGAGTTGAGGTTTTTCACTCGAATCTGTTCGCGCAAGCCGCCGTTGGACAGCGCTTCACCCGGCATGCGCACGCTGAGCGTACCGCTGCGGGCGGTTATCACCACTTGATCGCCCTTGCTGATGACTTCTGCCTGCTCCATGTGTACCAGGGTCATGACCTGATCGGCGACCATTGGTCGGGTAAGTTTCTGCCCGATCGCCTGGTCGACAGAAGTCAGGTAACCCTGGTTGATCAGGCTGATGTCACGCTCGCGCAAGGTCACATCTTCGGGCTCGACAATACCGGCGCGTCGCAGCGGGCGGGTGGTGATCACAATGTCGCGAAAAAGGCGCACTTGAGCGGGTACGAACACCGTCCAGGGCGACGCGCCCTCGCAGCGAACCTTGACGGTAACGCGGCCCAGCGGCGTGGCCGGACTTTCCAGAGTGGCTGTCAATTCCTTGTCGCACATAGGCATGCGCAGACGTGGGTCGAGCTGGTTGACCTGGATTTCGTAGCGGCCTTCCGTTTGACTGGTCGCCAGATAGTCTTCTACGGTGAATTCAAGAAAGCCTTGGGTGACGCCGATAAGTATGTCAGGCAAGGTAACCGCGTCAGCAAGGGCAGGGCTGCCAGCGTTGAACAGGCAAACGGCCGACATCGCGCACATTAATGTGCGGGCATTTGATGTCAGGCGTCGGAAAAATGTCGGTTCTGTGTTCATAAGAGTTAAAAAGCAAGCGCCGTGCCGTTTAGTGATGAACGCGCGTCGCAACACACTTAAGCGTTGGTGTAGGAGTCTGTGCATGGCTGGTGTAATGGATGCGGTAAACCAGCGCACGCAACTGGTAGGGCAGAATCGCCTTGAGCTGTTGTTGTTCCGTCTTGACGGTCAGCAGCTTTATGGGATCAACGTGTTCAAGGTTCGGGAGGTGCTGCAATGCCCCAAACTGACGCTGATGCCAAAATCCAGTCCTGTCGTGTGCGGTGTGGCAAGTATTCGGGGGGCGACCATTCCGATTCTTGATCTGGCGATGGCGACCGGTTCCGGTGCGCTGAAAGATCAAAGCAATCCCTTCGTGATCATCACGGAGTACAACACCAAGACCCAGGGTTTCCTGGTGCGATCGGTGGAACGCATCGTCAATATGAATTGGGAGGAGATTCATCCGCCACCCAAGGGCACGGGACGCGACCATTACCTGACGGCTGTGACTCGGGTCGACAATCAGTTAGTCGAAATCATCGACGTCGAGAAAGTGCTGGCAGAAGTGGCGCCGACACCGGAAGCGATTTCCGTCGGCGTGGTGGATGTCGAAACCCAGCACAAGGCGCTTTCCTTGCGAGTACTGACGGTCGATGACTCGTCGGTGGCGCGCAAGCAGGTGACCCGTTGCCTGCAGACGGTCGGTGTTGAAGTGGTGGCGTTGAACGATGGTCGGCAAGCGCTGGATTACCTGCGCAAACTGGTCGACGAGGGCAAGAAGCCGGAAGAAGAGTTCCTGATGATGATTTCCGACATCGAGATGCCGGAGATGGACGGGTATACCCTCACGGCCGAGATCCGCAGCGACCCTCGCATGCAAAAGCTTCACATCATCCTGCATACTTCGTTGTCGGGTGTATTCAATCAGGCGATGGTCAAGAAGGTCGGTGCCGATGACTTCCTTGCCAAATTCCGTCCTGATGACCTGGCATCCCGGGTAGTCAACCGGATCAAAGCAGCAGACATCAGCTAGGGGCCTTCTGCCCCTGGCGGTTAACACGATTTAAGAGGCGGCATCTTTGTCTACGGGTAATTTGGATTTCGAACAGTTCCGGGTCTTCCTGGAAAAAGCCTGTGGCATTTTGCTCGGTGAAAACAAGCAATACCTGGTCTCAAGCCGTCTCAACAAACTGATGGAACAGCAAGGCATCAAGTCCCTGGGTGAGCTGGTCCAGCGCATCCAGACCCAGCCACGCAGCGGTTTGCGCGAGATGGTAGTGGATGCCATGACCACCAACGAAACCCTGTGGTTTCGTGACACCTATCCGTTTGAAGTCTTGAAGAACAAGGTGCTGCCCGCCGCGATCAAGGCCGCCCCTGGCCAGCGTCTGCGGATCTGGTCGGCGGCGTGTTCGTCGGGTCAGGAACCGTATTCGCTGTCGATGTCGATCGATGAGTTCGAGCGCGTGAACATGGGCCAGTTGAAGATGGGCGTGCAAATCGTTGCCACCGACCTGTCCGGCACCATGCTGACCAACTGCAAGACCGGCGAGTACGACAGTCTGGCCATCGGCCGTGGTCTGTCGCCCGAGCGCCTTCAGCGTTACTTCGACCCGAAAGGGCCAGGGCGTTGGGCCATCAAGGCACCAATCAAGAGCCGGGTGGAGTTTCGCTCGTTCAACCTGCTCGACAGCTACGCGAGCCTCGGCAAGTTCGACATCGTGTTCTGCCGCAACGTGCTGATCTACTTTTCCGCCGAGGTGAAGAAGGACATCCTGTTGCGTATTCACAGCACGTTGAAGCCAGGCGGTTATCTGTTCCTCGGTGCTTCCGAGGCGCTGAACGGTTTGCCGGACCATTACCAAATGGTCCAATGCAGCCCGGGGATCATTTACCAGGCGAAGTGATTCGTTGACGGTATAAAAAAACGGGAGTCCTCAGGGACTCCCGTTTTTTTTGCCTGCGATTTTTGGGAGGCGAGCGGCAGAAAAGCGGCAGGCGGCGGAAATCGGTTGCCGCTTTTCTGGCATTGCCACGTTGCCACTGCCCGCAAAGCCCCGGATTACGGCCTTTTTTGAATTGGCACGCCGCTTGCTTTGTCTCTGTTACGAAAAATCAGGTCACCCGAAGGTTTCCCGACATGAGCATCAGCTTCGATAAAGCGCTCGGTATCCACGAACAAGCCCTGGGCTACCGCGCTCAGCGTGCCGAAGTCCTGGCCAACAACATCGCCAACGCCGACACCCCGAACTACAAGGCTCGGGATCTGGACTTCTCGAAAGTGCTCGCCGAGCAGAACGAGAAGACCAAGAGCGGCACTTTCGCCTTGAACATGACCAACAACCGTCATATCGAAGCCGAAGGACTGGGCAATGGCGACGAGTCGCTGCTGTATCGCACGCCGATGCAACCGTCGATCGACCAGAACACCGTGGACGCCCAGCTTGAACAGTCGAACTACGCGGAAAACGCCGTCGGCTTCCAGGCCAGCTTCACCCTGCTCAACAGCAAATTCAAAGGGCTGGTATCAGCCCTGCGCGGAGAGTAAGCCATGTCTCTATCCAGTGTTTTCAACATTGCCGGTAGCGGCATGAGTGCCCAGACCACTCGCTTGAACACCGTCGCCAGTAACATCGCCAACGCCGAGACCGTCTCCTCGAGCATCGACCAGACCTACCGTGCACGGCACCCGGTATTTGCCACCATGTTCCAGGGCGGTCAGAGCGGCGGCAGCGATTCGTTGTTCCAGAACCAGGACGCGGCCGGTCAAGGTGTGCAAGTGCTGGGCGTAGTCGAAGACCAGAGCAACCTTGAGGCGCGCTACGAGCCGAACCATCCGGCGGCCGACGGCAAGGGCTACGTCTACTACCCGAACGTCAACGTGGTGGAAGAAATGGCTGACATGATTTCCGCGAGCCGCTCGTTCCAGACCAACGCCGAAATGATGAACACCGCCAAAACCATGATGCAGAAGGTCCTGACCCTCGGTCAGTGATAAGGGGCGACTCAGATGAGTATTACCGATACCACCAGTGGCCCTAGCCTCAAAAACATCTTGGCCAACTCTTCGATCAAGACCAACACCAGTGCCGATGGCCTGGCGTCCGCGACGAACAGCGCCACCGGCAAAAAGGCCCTGGGCAAGGACGCGTTCCTGCAGTTGCTGGTAACGCAACTGAAAAACCAGAACCCGCTGGAACCGCAGGACAACGGCGAGTTCGTGGCTCAGTTGGCGCAGTTCAGTAGCCTGGAAGGGATCACTACGCTCAACACCAGCGTGAGCAAAATTGCCGCCAGCAACAGCTCGTCGCAGGCGTTGCAAGCCTCGTCGCTGGTAGGGCGCTCGGTCATCGCACCGGGAAGCAAAGCCGTGGTCGATACCTCGAAGTCGTTTGGCGGTGAGGTCGTGCTCCCGGCGTCGGTGGCGGGAGTTACGGTGAAGATCACGAACGCGGAGGGCAAGCTTGTTCGCACCATCGATCAAGGGGCTCAGGCAGCCGGCAATTCCAGCTTCATCTGGGACGGCAAGGACTCTGCGGGTAACGCCCTAACGTCGGGCACTTACTCCTTCGCGGCATCGACGACCATCGATAGCCAGGCGGTATCGCTGATCACCAACCTGCCAGCAACGGTCAACAGCGTGACCATCAGCCAGACCGGCGGTGAGTTGATGCTCAATCTGGCCGGGCTGGGCAGCATCGCCCTGTCCAAAGTTAAAACCATTGGTATGTAGAGCCGGCTAACACGGCACAAAGGAGTGGAATATGTCTTTCAATATCGGCCTTAGCGGTCTCTATGCAGCCAACAAACAACTGGACGTAACCGGCAACAACATCGCCAACGTCGCGACCACCGGTTTCAAATCGTCCCGTGCAGAATTCGAAGACGTTTATTCGGCCACCAAGCTGGGTTCCGGCAGCAAAACCATCGGTAACGGCGTGCGCCTGGCCAACGTTTCCCAGCAGTTCACCCAGGGCGACGTCAGCAATACCGGCAACGTGCTGGACATGGGTATCAACGGTTCGGGCTTCTTCGTGCTGAACAACAGCGGCTCGCTGTCCTACACCCGTGCCGGTACGTTCAAGGTCGACAAGGAAGGTTACGTCACCAACACCGACAACACCGCGCGTCTGCAGGGTTACGGTGTGGATGCCAATGGCAAGATCGTCAATGGCATTTTGACCGACCTGCGCATCGACACCTCGAACCTGGCGCCGAAAACCACCACCACTGTTTCGTCGACGATCAACCTGAACTCTACGGCATTGAATATCGATCAGGTTGCCAACCCGTTCGACCCGAGCAAGCAGGCATCCTTCACCAAGCAGTTCAGTACTCCGATTTTCGATACTCAGGGTAACTCGCACGTCATGGACCAGTACATGGTCAAGACTGGCGCGAACACCTGGAAAACCTACACCCTGATCGATGGTCGCAACCCGAACGGCAGCGACCCTAGTCCTACCGCGACCCCGCTGTCCCCGCCGGTCGCTTCGACCATGGCGTTCGACACCTCGGGCAAGCTGGTTTCGGTCACCACTCCGGCGACCCCAACGCCGATCGTCAGCCCTGACCTGAAGATCACGGGCTGGATTCCTGGCAAGGTGACCAATGGCGTGTGGGCAGCCAACGGCGCCGCCGCCGATCCGGGGGGCGTCACCCTCTCCATGACCAACACCACGCAATTCAACGCCGACACCGCGCGTTCGATTCCTGCGCAGAACGGCTACGCCACCGGCCAGATCACCAACCTGACCATCGACGGCAGCGGTGTGTTGCTGGCTAACTTCAGCAACAACCAGACCAAGCCTATTGGCCAGATCTCACTCGCCAGTTTCACCAACGAGCAAGGCCTGCAGCCAGTCGGCGGCACCAGCTGGAAAGAAACCTACGCGTCGGGTATCCCGGGCTACGATGCACCGGAAACCGGCACCCTGGGTTCGGTCGCCTCCAACTCCCTGGAAGAGTCCAACGTCAACCTGACCAATGAACTGGTCGACCTGATCAAGGCGCAAAGCAACTACCAGGCGAACGCCAAGACCATCTCCACCCAAAGCACCATCATGCAAACCATTATTCAGATGACCTGATGCGGGTTGGTTGAAAGCGCTGCACAAAGAGCCCCTCAATCGAGGGGTTTTTTGTGGCCGGAATTTTTGTCAGGAGGCAGATTTTATGTCGATCACCTGCAACCGGCACGACGCAAAACCGTGTTGACGGAAAGGCTCAGGGCGTGAAGGCGTCAGACCAGCCGCCATTTCCCTTGAGGCAAAAGAAAACCCCCGACAAACCAGAGGCCTGTCGGGGGTTTCGAGTAAGCGCCTCGCGGCGCCTACCGGCTCAGCTTATTGGCAAGCTTCGCAATCCGGCTCGTCGATGGCGCAAGCCTTCGGCACTGGAGCAGGGCCGGCAGGTGCTGCCAGGACCGAATCTTCACCGTGGTTGCCGCCGCTGGAAACAGCGTTCAGCTTGCCGGTGTTGATGGTCGACTTCTCGGTGCTGGTCGCGGCCAGCGCACGGAGGTAGTAAGTGGTTTTCAGGCCACGGTACCAGGCCATGCGGTAGGTCACGTCCAGCTTCTTGCCTGAGGCGCCAGCGATGTACAGGTTCAGCGACTGAGCCTGGTCGATCCACTTCTGACGACGGCTTGCCGCGTCAACGATCCACTTGGTGTCCACTTCGAAGGCCGTCGCGTAGAGCTCTTTGAGCTCTTGCGGGATGCGCTCAATCTGTTGCACCGAACCGTCGTAGTACTTCAGGTCGTTGATCATGACCGAGTCCCACAGGCCGCGAGCCTTCAGGTCGCGAACCAGGTATGGGTTGATCACGGTGAATTCGCCCGACAGGTTCGATTTCACGTAGAGGTTCTGGTAGGTCGGTTCGATCGACTGCGAGACGCCAGTGATGTTGGCGATGGTCGCGGTCGGTGCGATGGCCATGATGTTGGAGTTACGAATGCCTTTTTGTACACGGGCACGAACCGGTGCCCAGTCCAGGGATTCGTTCAGGTCAACGTCGATGTACTTCTGGCCGCGTTGCTCGATCAGGATCTGTTGCGAATCCAGCGGCAGGATGCCTTTGGACCACAACGAACCCTGGAACGTCTCGTAGGCACCGCGCTCATCGGCCAGGTCGCAGGAGGCCTGGATCGCGTAGTAGCTGACCGCTTCCATCGACTTGTCGGCGAACTCGACGGCAGCGTCGGAACCGTAAGGAATGTGCTGCAGGTACAAAGCGTCCTGGAAGCCCATGATGCCCAGACCGACCGGACGGTGCTTGAAGTTGGAGTTCTTCGCTTGCGGCACCGAGTAGTAGTTGATGTCGATAACGTTATCGAGCATGCGAACGGCGGTGTTCACGGTGCGCTCCAGCTTGGCGGTATCGAGCTTGCCGTTGGTGATGTGGTTCGGCAGGTTGATCGAGCCCAGGTTGCAAACGGCGATCTCGTCCTTGTTGGTGTTCAAGGTGATCTCGGTGCACAGGTTCGAGCTGTGAACCACGCCGACGTGCTGCTGCGGGCTGCGCAGGTTGCACGGGTCTTTGAAGGTCAGCCATGGGTGGCCGGTTTCAAACAGCATGGACAGCATTTTGCGCCACAGGTCTTTGGCCTGGATGGTCTTGAACAGCTTGATCTTGCCTGGGTACTGGGACAGGGCTTCGTAGTACTCGTAACGCTCTTCGAAGGCCTTGCCGGTCAGGTCATGCAGATCCGGCACTTCGGATGGCGAGAACAGGGTCCACGGGCCGTCATCGAAGACGCGCTTCATGAACAGGTCAGGGATCCAGTTGGCGGTGTTCATGTCGTGGGTACGACGACGATCATCACCGGTGTTCTTGCGCAGCTCGATGAACTCTTCAATGTCCATGTGCCAGGTTTCCAGGTAGGCACAGACAGCGCCTTTGCGCTTGCCACCCTGGTTAACGGCTACCGCGGTGTCGTTCACCACTTTCAGGAACGGAACAACGCCCTGAGATTTGCCGTTGGTGCCCTTGATGTACGAACCGAGCGCACGAACCGGCGTCCAGTCGTTGCCCAGGCCGCCCGCAAATTTCGACAACATGGCGTTGTCGTGGATCGCGTGGTAGATGCCCGACAGGTCATCCGGCACGGTGGTCAGGTAGCAGCTCGACAGCTGTGGACGCAGGGTGCCGGCGTTGAACAGGGTCGGGGTCGACGACATGTAGTCAAAGGACGACAACAGGTTGTAGAACTCGATCGCACGGTCTTCCTTGTTCTTCTCTTCGATCGCCAGGCCCATGGCCACGCGCATGAAGAAGATCTGCGGCAGTTCGAAGCGGATACCGTCCTTGTGGATGAAGTAACGGTCGTACAGGGTTTGCAGGCCCAGGTACGTGAACTGCTGATCGCGCTCGTGGTTGATCGCTTTGCCGAGTTTTTCCAGGTCGAAGGTAGCGAGGACCGGGTTCAGCAATTCGAATTGGATACCCTTGGCGATGTACGAAGGCAGGGCCTTGGCGTACAGATCGACCATTTCGTGGTGAGTGGCGCTTTCAGCAACTTCCAGGAAGCTCAAGCCTTCGGCACGCAGGGTGTCCATCAGCAGGCGAGCGGTCACGAACGAGTAGTTCGGCTCACGCTCGACCAGGGTACGGGCGGTCATCACCAACGCAGTGTTGACGTCGGTCAGGGCCACGCCGTCGTACAGGTTTTTCAGGGTTTCGCGCTGGATCAAGTCGCCGTCGACTTCTGCAAGGCCTTCGCACGCTTCGGTGACGATGGTGTTCAGGCGGCTCATGTCCAGAGGAGCAAAGGTGCCGTCGGCGCGGGTGATGCGGATCGACGGGTGAGCGTTGACCGCTTCCTCGGCCGGCGCGTGGGCGGCGCGTTCTTTCGAACGACCATCACGGTAGATCACGTAGTCGCGCGCCACTTTCTGCTCGCCGGCACGCATCAGAGCCAGTTCAACCTGGTCCTGGATTTCTTCGATGTGGATCGTGCCGCCCGATGGCATGCGACGCTTGAAGGTCGCGGTGACTTGTTCGGTCAGACGGGCAACGGTGTCGTGGATTCGCGACGAAGCGGCAGCGGTGCCGCCCTCAACTGCAAGAAACGCTTTGGTGATGGCGACGGTAATCTTGTCATCGGTGTAAGGAACGACAGTGCCGTTACGCTTGATCACGCGCAGCTGGCCAGGCGCGGTGGCGGACAGATCCGAAGTCGAATCAGCGGCCTGCGGCAAGGTGCCCTGCGGGTTCTCGCGAGTTGTGTCGGTTTGCATGGGTGTCTCCACATTCTCTATGTTTGTTTGGGCACCATCACGGTGCCCACCGTTCCGTCCTGAAGCACTACAACCGGCGAGTGCCGGGCATACCAACTTCGGGGCAGATCAGGAAGGGGTAATTGGGGCGCCGCTTCCATGCCGAAGTCTTCGGTCCCAGGCCTTGAACCTGAAACCGGGATCCTTTTGGGTGACAGTAATTGACTGCAACACCCGTACCGCTAACGCCGTTTTCGGCTCGAAAACAGTAGCCATCCGCACGCGCGGTTTGGTCTTTCAAAAATTCGTTTGGTTCAACCGGAAGAGGCAATAAAAGCGCTTGAAATTGGTGTCTGGTTTGTGTTTGGTTTTTTATGCAAAACCCTATATGTAGGGTTTTTTTGGCGCCGGGGTACAAGATAATGCGTTTTGGGGGGTGTTGCAACGTACTACCTGTGGATAAACCTGTGCGTAAATTGTGTGTGAAAGGTGGAACAGGCGTGTAGGCCGCGACGTAGCTGGAGCGGGCCGTTTTTCACTGATTTGCAATGATCGAAAACGGTCATTTGGATTTTTAAGGGCGCGAACCCTACCACAAAAAAACGTGTTGTCCGAACGCATTTACCGGCTTGTGTTCTCGGCGAGCGACGTTTATACAATCGGCCAGTGCGTACGCATTCTTATCCTCCCCAATCATTACAAAAAGACGGGCGGATCCTTCCTTATTAGAGTTGTTGGCAAGCAGAGGTCACCGTGGAACAAGAAGCCTGGCAGGTATTGATTGTCGAGGACGACCAGCGTCTGGCTGAACTGACCCGCGATTACCTGGAAGCCAATGGCCTGCGCGTATCGATCGAGGGCAATGGCGCCTTGGCCGCGGCACGGATCATCAAGGAAAAACCGGACCTGGTGATCCTCGACCTGATGTTGCCGGGCGAGGATGGCCTGAGCATCTGCCGCAAGGTCCGCGACAAGTATGATGGCCCGATCCTGATGCTCACCGCCCGCACCGACGACACCGATCAAATTCTTGGCCTCGACCTGGGCGCCGACGACTACGTGTGCAAACCGGTTCGCCCACGACTGCTGCTGGCGCGTATCCAGGCCTTGTTGCGACGCAGTGAAGTCCCTGAAGTGGCGCCGGAAAAACAACGGCGGCTGCAGTTTGGTCCGTTGGTGGTGGACAACGCGTTGCGCGAGGCCTGGCTGAATGACAACAGCATCGAACTGACCAGCGCCGAGTTCGATCTGCTCTGGCTGCTGGTGGCCAACGCCGGGCGCATCCTGTCCCGGGAAGAGATTTTCACCGCGCTGCGCGGCATTGGCTATGACGGCCAGGACCGTTCCATCGACGTGCGCATCTCGCGTATTCGACCAAAAATCGGCGATGACCCGGAGCATCCGCGGCTGATCAAGACCATCCGCAGCAAAGGTTATCTGTTCGTTCCGGAAGCCTGCACGCTGTGAACTCGATCTTCCTGCGCATTTATGGCGGCATGTGCGCGGCGCTGATTCTGGTGGCCGTACTTGGCGTGCTGGCCTTGCACTTGCTCAACCAGGTGCGCAGCGAGCAATACCGCGAACGCCTGGCCCACGGTACGTTCTCGCTGATGGCCGACAACCTGAACCCGATGAACGAAACCGAGCGCCACCGTGCCTTGCTGGTGTGGGAACGATTGCTGGGGATCCCGTTGGCACTGAAAACCTTCGCCCAGACCGACCTGGACCTCACCCAGCGCACCCGCGTGCTGCGCGGTCAGGCGCTGGTGGAACAGACCGGTCCGCACGCAGCGAAGGTTTACCGGTTGGTCAGCGACAAGCAACAGTTGGTGCTGACGGGGGAGGTCCAGCAGATCAGCGAGCAACTGGCCCGGGCGACTATTTACCTGCTGGCCGATGAACTGGTGCGTTACCCGGTGGCCGAGCAACCCGAGCGCCTGGCGCAGTTGAAGCGTGACAAAGGGTTTGGTTTCGACTTGCGGCTGGTGACGGTCGAGCAGGCGGACATGGACGAGGACCAGCGTCGCCGGGTGTCCGAGGGCGACACGGTGATGGCGCTGGGCAAGGGCGGCGATTCGATCCGGGTGTTTGCCGGCATGGTCGGTACGCCGTGGGTGCTTGAAATTGGCCCGTTGTATCAGATGAATCCTTATCCGCCGGAGTGGCTGGTGCTGATCGCCGCCCTTGGTTTGAGCCTGATCGGTTTGATCGTCTATCTGCTGGTGCGGCAACTTGAGCGCCGTTTGCGTGGCCTGGAAGCGGCCGCCACGCGCATCGCCAAGGGCAGCCTGGAAACCCGCGTTCCGGCACGCGGCGCGGACTCGGTGGGACGGCTGGCCTCGGCGTTCAACGGGATGGCCGAGCACTTGCAGCAGTTGCTGGCGATCCAGCGTGAGTTGGTGCGCGCCGTGTCTCACGAGCTGCGCACACCCGTGGCGCGACTGCGTTTTGGTCTGGAAATGATCGGCACGGCCACCACGCCGCAGGCGTTGGAAAAATACTGTGAAGGCATGGACCACGACATCGAGGACCTCGATAAGCTGGTGGACGAGATGCTCACTTACGCGCGGCTAGAGCAGGGCTCACCGGCGCTTAATTTTCAGCGGATCGATCTGGATGCGTTGGTCAATCAGGTGATCGAGGAACTGGCTCCGTTACGCGCCGAGGTCACGGTGCAGCGCGGTTTGTGCCTGTCCGCCGCTGACAACGACGATGCGTGGGTCGAGGCTGAACCGCGTTACCTGCACCGGGCGTTGCAGAACCTGGTGAGCAATGCCATGCGCCACGCTCAATCACGGGTGACCGTCAGCTATCAGGTGGGGCAGCAGCGCTGTCGGGTCGATGTCGAGGATGACGGGCCGGGCGTGCCGGAAATGGCCTGGGAGAAGATCTTCACGCCGTTCCTGCGCCTCGATGACAGCCGTACCCGCGCCTCGGGCGGGCATGGGCTGGGGTTGTCCATCGTGCGGCGGATCATCCATTGGCATGATGGCCGGGCGTTGATCAGCAAGAGCAAGAGTTTGGGCGGGGCGTGTTTCAGCCTGAGCTGGCCGAGGAATCAGGAGAAGCGGTGAGACTTTTGTTGTCTGTGAGGGCCTCATCGCGAGCAAGCTCGCGATGAGGCCCTCACAGACGCTACAAATCTTCAGGCCTTGATGCTGACCAAACTCAACAACTGCCCATCCACAATCCCGAACTGCGCATCCAGCTCAGTGCCATTGCGCCACTCGCTGGACAGATCCGTCAGCAACCGCAGCCGAACTTCACCGCTCTCGGTCCACTCCAGCACTTCGGCGTGCTCGAAATAAAAGCGCTGCTGAACAATCGGATAAAGCGCCTTGAACAGGCTTTCCTTCACCGAAAACGTCAGGGTCACCAGCATCGCCAACTGATCGCGACGGCCGGCGGTCATGCGTTGCAACTCAGGTGGGGTCAGGATTTCCCCGGACAGGCGTTCGGCCCGTTCAGGGTTGAGCAGGTTTTCCAAGTCCATCCCCAGGCCGCGCCAGTGGGCTTTCTTCGCGACAATCGCCGCGGCCCGGCCGGTGCTGTGGGTGATCGAGCCCGTGATGTGCGTCGGCCACACCGGCGCCCGGTCTTCACCAATGGCCGGGACAAAACTCAAGCCTTCCAATTGTTGCAACGCAGCCCGAGCGCACACCCGCCCGGCGAGGAACTCAGCCTGACGCTTGGCAACCGAACGCTGGATGGTGGCCGGCGGCTCGATGGCGCTGCGCTGGAAATCATCGCTGGCCAGCTGCGAGGTATCGAAGTGAGTGCTCAACAGCACCGTATCGGCCAGCGTAAACGGCAGCGGCCAATGAGCATCGAGTGGGGTGCAGCAGACGGGTAGGGCGGGGACGGGATTCATGTCGGGCATTTTGCCGGGTTGCCTTGAGGCTGGGTAGTGCAAAGGTTCAGATCGGCGGCGCGGTCTACCGGATCAACCAAAAATCTTCTTGAAAAACGCCTGCATGTCCGCCCCGGCCTTGTCCATTTCAGCCTTGAACTGATGGTGTTCTTTCGGACGCTGTCGCGAGCAAGCTCGCGATGAGGCCCACCCTTACAACGCAAATCCCACAGAAACTTAGTAATAAACAGTGATGTTTAAAACACATCTCCAGACACTCACTCAGGCTACACATCCTTGCGCCGCTGCCTACGACTACGCCAGAATCCGCCGGCTTGTGCGCCTAAGGGCCGGGCTCTATCGTTTGCCGGTCGCTGAAAAATAGCGATCGGGTTTGGTAGCCCGGATTCTGTCAGTTGCACAGCGCTACCGTTTACGGAGACTTTTATCGTTTCTGTTTTATGGTGGTCATGCGCGGGGCGTCTTCGGACGCGCCGGGGTTCCTGACGACCGGTCTACCAACCTGCGTATGGCCTCCACCCTTCGTTTGGTAGCGAGGGTGATGGCTCCTTATATTTCGCTCGTCAGGAGTTTCACTATGTTCAAAGTAACGCCCAATCCACCGGAAACAGATCCGGTATCCCCGTACGAAGCCCCCGATTCCAAAATACTCAACGAAGCCGCCGACCGCGCCCTCGATTACTACCTCAACCCGGCTGCCCACATCAAAGCCACCCCGCGCACCCCCGGCACTATGTTCATCGTCAACCCGGAGCTCGATACCGAGACCCTGCTGGCCCACGCTTGCGAGTCGCTGGCCTCGGCCAATGTCATGACCATGGACCTGGCGGATCATATGGAGGGGCCGAGTCGCAATTCGCTGTTAGGTATTGCGCAAATCATCATGCTGGGGGAGCTGGCGGTAAATCGGGCGCTGGATAACATCGATCCACAAGGCTAGCGAAAGGGCTGACGATCGTGCCCGCGCTCTGCGTGGGCACGATCTGTGGCTCTTCAGTTCTCTTTGGCGCGATAAGCCCCAGGCGTCAACCCGGTCCACTTCTTGAACGCTCGATGAAACGCCGAAGGCTCGGAAAACCCTAGCTGCTCGGCAATCTGTTGCAACGACAGATCTGCCCGCCCCAGGTGATAAATCGCAATGTCCCTTCGCAACTGATCCTTCAATTCCTGAAAACTCGACCCTTCTTCCCGCAAGTGCCGACGCAAGGTCTGTGGGCTGATGTGCAAGAGTGCGGCTACCGCTTCCAGGTCTGGCCAGCGTGAACTGTCGCGGCTGAGCAACCGGCGCAACTGACTGCTCAAACTGTCGCCATCGTCCGGGCGGGACAACAGGTCGGCGGGGGAGCGTTCGAGGAAATGTTTGAGTGTCCGTTCGTCCTGCAACAGCGCCATGCTCAGGTAGCGACTATGAAACAGCAGGCTGCTCTGGGCCGTGGAAAACTCCAGCGGGCACGGGAACAGCAAATCGTATTCGGCGCCATGTTCCGGTCTCGGGTAGCTGAACGTCGCCTGCTCCAGCCGAATGCGCTGGCCGATCAGCCAGCTGCCGAGTCGATGCCACACCATCAGTTGGCTCTCTGTGAGGAAATGATCCGGGTCCTGGAATTTCGAATCATCCAGGCTGAGGCGGATCATTTCGTCTTCGCGGGTCAGAGTCAGACGTGGACCTTCGGGGAACAGGCTGTAAAACAATAAGCCGCGATGGAGTGCTTTTTCCAGATTACGGCAGTGAATCACCGCATGGCACATCATCGCGAAGCTGCCGGTTTTACTCGGCACCGGCCCGAAACCCAGGTACTCATCGTCCAGCGCCAGCCACAAACCCTGGATCAACCGGGTGAACTGCTCAGGTGCAATTCGCGCACGCGGTTCGTCAAGCAACTCGGGGCTGATGCCCAGTTGTTGCAACAGGTGTGAATAGTCAAAACCCAACCGGCGCGCACCACCGAGGGCGGCACGGGCGAAATGACTGGCGATGGTGCGTTCACGCATAGAAGGCAGTCCGTCCATTGAACGGCGGATGGTAGCCGTGGTGGCCGACGATGAACAAGGCGGATATCCGCCAAATTGTAGGACGTGATTTAGCCGAAGGGCGGAAATCCGCCATGCCGATGTAACCGAGCAGTGACCCAGAAAAAGCTGTAACCCTTGATGTCAGAAGGCTTGCAGGATTGTTGACGAAGGTGGCACGGGGCTTGCGATACAAGCCGCAGAGGTCTGCCGTCGCGCAGCTCGATAAAACAAATCCCTCCAGTGCAGGAGGGTTCGCAAATGAGGTGTCGTTGACAACAGATGGATGTTGTCGCGGGACGCTCTTGAGGAACTTTGCAATGACGACTCGTCAGCCACTGTATAAATCCCTGTACTTCCAGGTGATCGTTGCCATCGCTATCGGCATCCTGCTCGGTCACTTCTACCCGCAGACCGGTGTGGCCCTCAAGCCGCTGGGTGACGGGTTTATCAAACTGATCAAAATGGTCATCGCGCCAATCATCTTCTGTACGGTCGTCAGCGGTATCGCCGGCATGCAGAACATGAAGTCGGTCGGCAAAACCGGCGGCTATGCGCTGCTGTACTTCGAAATTGTTTCCACCATTGCCTTGCTGATCGGTCTGGTCGTGGTCAACGTCGTGCAACCGGGCGCCGGCATGCACATCGACGTGACGACTCTGGACACCAGCAAAATCGCGGGCTTCATCTCGGCCGGTAAAGACCAGAGCATCATCGCCTTTGTCCTCAACGTGATCCCGAACACCATCGTCGGCGCCTTCGCCAACGGCGATATCCTGCAAGTGCTGATGTTCTCGGTGATCTTTGGTTTCGCCCTGCATCGCCTGGGTGCGTACGGCAAGCCGGTGCTGGACTTCATCGATCGCTTTGCTCACGTGATGTTCAACATCATCAACATGATCATGAAGCTCGCTCCGGTCGGCGCGTTCGGTGCGATGGCCTTCACCATCGGTGCCTACGGTGTCGGCTCGCTGGTGCAGCTGGGTCAGCTGATGATCTGCTTCTACATCACCTGCATCCTGTTTGTGGTCCTGGTACTGGGCGCCATCTGCCGCGCGCACGGTTTCAGCGTCATCAAACTGATTCGCTACATCCGTGAAGAACTGATGATCGTGCTGGGCACTTCCTCTTCGGAATCCGCTCTGCCACGCATGCTGATCAAGATGGAACGCCTGGGCGCGCAGAAGTCGGTTGTGGGTCTGGTGATCCCGACGGGCTATTCGTTCAACCTCGACGGTACGTCGATCTACCTGACCATGGCCGCAGTGTTCATCGCTCAGGCGACTGATACCCCAATGGACCTCACCCACCAGATCACTCTGCTGCTGGTGCTGTTGCTGTCCTCCAAAGGTGCTGCGGGCGTGACCGGCAGTGGCTTCATCGTGTTGGCGGCCACCCTGTCGGCCGTAGGTACTCTGCCGGTAGCCGGTCTGGCGCTGATCCTCGGTATCGACCGCTTCATGTCCGAAGCCCGTGCGCTGACCAACCTCGTTGGTAATGCGGTTGCGACCCTGGTCGTGGCCAAGTGGGTGAACGAGCTGGACGAAGACAAGCTGCAAGTCGAGCTGGCTTCCGGCGGTCGCGGTATCTCCGACGAGCGTGAAGAAGACGACCTGGGTGTGGCCGAAGGCCCAACCCCAGCCAGCGTCAAATAAGACGGCTGCGCTGAAAAAACCCGCTTCGGCGGGTTTTTTTTATGCCTGCGATTTGAGCGTAACGGTCACTGCGCCTGACGCATAAGGTGATTGCTGCAATGCCAATGGCTGCCTAGTCTGAGGGCATCGTTTACGGAGATCACCCATGCTCGGTCCACTGGCATCACTCAAGGTTCTGGATTTCTCGACACTGCTGCCGGGGCCGTTCGCCTCACTGTTGCTGGCGGACATGGGCGCCGAGGTGCTGCGCATCGAATCACCGACTCGCATGGACCTGCTGCGGGTATTGCCGCCCCATGACAAGGGTGTTTCCGCCAGTCACGCCTACCTCAATCGCAACAAGCGCAGCCTGGCGCTGGACCTCAAGCAACCTGAGGCGCTGGAGGTGATCAAGCAGTTGCTGCAAAACTACGACATCGTGCTGGAG
This sequence comes from Pseudomonas sp. HLT2-19-2, assembly GCF_054898005.1. Classification (NCBI taxonomy): domain Bacteria; kingdom Pseudomonadati; phylum Pseudomonadota; class Gammaproteobacteria; order Pseudomonadales; family Pseudomonadaceae; genus Pseudomonas; species Pseudomonas sp. HLT2-19-2. Next base: position 1,859,803 of record NZ_CM142712.1, read on the forward strand.
CAGTTCCGCCCCGGTGTGATGGAGCGTTTGGGCCTGGGTTATGACGCCTTGAAAGCGATCAATCCGAAACTGATCTACGTGTCGATCACCGGTTACGGCCAGACCGGTCCCTACAAGGACCGCGCCGGCCACGACATCAACTACCTGGCGCTGGCCGGGCTGACGAGCTACACCGGCCGCGCCGAAAGCGGACCGCTGCCGTTGGGTATGCAAGTGGCGGATATCGCCGGTGGCTCGTTGCACGGGGTGATCGGGCTGCTGGCGGCGGTCATCGCCCGGCAGCAAACCGGGTTGGGGCAACATCTGGATGTGAGCATGACCGACTGCGCGTTCAGCTTGAACGCCATGGCTGGCGCCGGGTACCTGGCCTGTGGTGAGGAGCCGGGGAGGGAGGATCAGATGCTCAATGGCGGCAGCTTCTACGACTATTACCGTTCGCGCGATGGGCGTTGGTTGTCGGTGGGTAGTCTGGAGCCGGCGTTCATGCAGCAACTGTGTACGGCTCTGGGACGGCCGGAACTGGCAGCCCAGGGCCTGTCACCCAAACCCGCCGAGCAACAGGCGCTGAAGAATGCGTTGAAGGTTGAATTCGAGAAACATGACTTTGCCGAGTTGTGCGAATTGTTTGCCGGCGTCGATGCTTGCGTGGAGCCGGTGTTGAGCCTGGGCGAGGCGGTGCGGCATCCGCAGTTTAAGGCGCGGGAACGGGTGACTGAAGTGCCGCGCGAGGATGGGACGAGTCAGGCGCAGATGGCGTGTCCTTTGAAGTTTTCAGAGGGGTTGCCTGAACCACGGTTTGTCGGCGCGACGCTGGGGCAGCATACCGATCAGGTGTTGGGGGAGTTGGGGTATAGCGCTGAGTGCATCGAAGCGTTGCGGCGTGCCAAGGTGATTCTCTAGCGGCTGTACTGGCCTCTTCGCGGGCAAGCCTCGCTCCTACGGGGCAATGCAAGACCGTAGGAGCGAGGCTTGCTCGCGAAGGCGTCCTCAAAAACAGTGAAAATCTAACTACTCGACCCGCATCTCCCCACTGAACACCAACGTACTCCGACAGCGCCGACACAAATACCGCCGCCCCTGGCGCACCAAACCATGACGCTGGGCCGAAAACGGGAAATCGCTGTCCGCACACGGGCATTTGTAGATGTAGCGGGTCACGCTGCGACGTTTGACGTCGTAGGTGTGGCAGCGATTGGGCGGCAGTTCGTACACGCCGCGCATGATCAGTTGCCACTCTTCGCCATGCGGCTGAATTCGGTCGCCGAACAATTGATGGGCGATCAGGTGCGCAACCTCGTGGGCCACGGTTTGCTTGAGGAAGTCCTCGGTGTTTTCCCGGTACAGCTGCGGATTGAAGCGCAGCAGGTTCTCGTGCAAATGCGCAACACCGGCTTTTTGACCGCGCAGCTTGAGGCTCACCACGGGGCGTTTGAAAGGTCGTTTGAAAAAGGATTCAGCGAGTCGGTAACAGTCTTCGATGCGGGTATTGAGTTGCTCGGGCATGCTTGATGGATCTCCAGAGGCGTCGAGTATGCCGCAACCCTCGGGACTTGCGAATCGCTCAGGCGCCGAATGGTCGTCGCTCCTGCTCTTTCTTAGAGAGTAGAAGGCCGCCTTGCGGCGGCCTGTGTTGGCAGATCTAGTTTTGGGTGATGTGTAGCTAATTTGTATAGACCGGCCCCACGCCGAGTCCCCAGACAATCACAGTGAACGCCATGATGGCCACTAGCACCACCAGGCCTACGGCAAGCACCGAACTCGAAAACAGGAATCCCTCGTCTGATGGAATGTTCATGAAAGTGGGTAGCCCCACATACAGCAGGTACACCGTGTAACAGATGGCCGCGGTGCCGACGACCATCCCAAGCCACATGTGTGGGTACAGCGCCGCCAGACCGCCGATAAACAGCGGTGTCGCGGTGTAGGTCGCAAAGGCAACGCAGCGTGCCAGGCTTGGGTTGGCGTCATAGGTGCGAGCCATCCAGTGGATGAACGCGCCCATTACCGCCACACCGCCGAGCATCGCCAGGTACGACATGATCGTCATCCATAACGCGCTCTCCACAGTCAGCATCACCGGCGCGCGGCTGCCGATGACCCAGCCGACCTGAGTGGTGCCGATAAACGCCGACACTGCGGGGATCGCCGCCAGAATCAGGGTGTGGGTGAGATACATGTGGCTGATGCTTTCCTCCTGGTCGCCACGGATCTCTTTCCATTCTTGGTCAGGGTGGGTGAAGAGCCCCACTACGTGATGGATCATGCCAGTCACTCCTCTTGTTTTACCGTCGCCCCCCAGTGGAGCGCCTACGGGCCAAAGTGGCCGAGTAAGGAAAGGTCTGGATATGTGTATGACCTTATGTCGCAGTATAGAAAGGTCTTCACGGCGCAGGTTGTAGGGCGTTAGAGCAAATTGCGCTGTAAACACGCCTGTTAATCGCCGCAGGGTCTGTCGCTTGGAGGCTCTTCGCCCCCGAAGCGTTTTTGCGTAAAATGCCGACCTTTCGTCACACCTCACGGATTTCGCGTCATGGGCACTCTTACGGTCAACCAGAACAAACTGCAAAAGCGCCTTCGCCGCCAGACCGGTGAGGCTGTTGCCGATTTCAACATGATTGAAGACGGCGACAAGGTCATGGTCTGCCTGTCCGGTGGCAAGGACAGCTACACCTTGCTCGACGTGCTGATGCACTTGCAGAAGGTCGCTCCGATCAAGTTCGACATCGTGGCCGTGAACATGGACCAGAAGCAGCCGGGTTTCCCTGAGCACGTGCTGCCGGCCTACCTCAAAGCGCTGGGCATTGAGTACCACATCGTCGAGAAAGACACCTATTCGTTGGTCAAAGAGCTGATCCCGGAAGGCAAGACCACCTGTTCGCTGTGCTCGCGCCTGCGTCGTGGCACGCTCTACACCTTCGCCGATGAAATTGGCGCGACCAAAATGGCCCTCGGTCATCACCGCGATGACATCGTCGAGACCTTTTTCCTGAACATGTTCTTCAACGGTTCGCTCAAAGCCATGCCGCCGAAGCTGCGGGCCGACGATGGTCGCAACGTGGTGATCCGCCCGCTGGCCTACTGCAACGAAAAAGACATCCAGGCCTACTCGGACATCAAGCAATTCCCGATCATCCCGTGCAACCTCTGTGGTTCTCAGGAAAACCTGCAACGGCAGGTGGTGAAGGACATGCTTCAGGAGTGGGAGCGCAAGACCCCGGGCCGGACCGAAAGCATTTTCCGCAGCTTGCAGAACGTGATCCCGTCACAACTGGCGGACCGCAATCTGTTCGACTTCACCAGCCTGCGTATCGACGAAACCGCCATGTCGCGGTTCGTTAACGTAGTCAACCTCTGACGCTTTCTACCGCTCAGACCTACGGCGCTCGCGGGCACCGTTTTCATTTCATTCCTTGGGAGAGGGCATGCGCGATTACAAGTGGCTGCACGAATACTGTCTGAACCGCTTTGGTTCAGCGGCTGAACTGGAAGCCCATCTGCCCGTTCCGAAAACCCCGGCGCAATTACGCAAGATCAGCGACGACCGCTACCTCTCGACCATGGCGCTGCGCGTATTCCGCGCCGGGCTCAAGCACAGTTTGGTGGACGCCAAATGGCCGACGTTCGAAGAGGTGTTCTTCAGGTTTGACCCGGAAAAAGTCGTGCTGATGAGCGCCGAACACCTGGAGCGACTGATGCAGGACGCGCGGATCATTCGCCATCTGGGCAAGCTCAAGAGCGTGCCGCGCAATGCGCAGTTCATTCTGGATGTGGCGCATGAGCAGGGCAGTTTCGGCGCGTTGATCGCCGATTGGCCGGTCACGGATATCGTTGGGTTGTGGACCTACCTGAAAAAGCGCGGTCATCAATTGGGCGGGTTGTCGGCACCGCGATTCTTGCGGATGGTTGGTAAGGATACGTTTGTACCGAGCTACGACGTGGTCGCGGCGTTGAATGCGCAGAAGATAGTCGACAAGGTGCCGACCAGTCTGCGGGATCTGGCCACGGTGCAGGGCGTGTTCAACCAGTGGCATGAAGAGAGCGGTGGGCGGCCAATGAGCCAGATTTCGATGATGCTGGCGTACACAGTGAATCATTGACGAAGATGATCGTTCCCACGCTCTGCGTGGGAATGCCGCCCGGGACGCTCCGCGTCCCTGTGACGCGGAGCGTCACTTGATGCATTCCCACGCAGAGCGTGGGAACGATCACTGTGGGGGCCGTCAGGTGGCGGAGGTTTCGCCTTCACCCGCCAACTTGCGGTTCAACTGAAACCGCCACCGCACATACAGCAGCGCCGAGCAGAACACCGCCAGGCTCGCCCCCATTTCCAGCAAACCAAACAACTGCCGGTTCGGGTCATACGCCGCAAGTGCGCCCTTGATGAAATACAGGTTCACCACAAAACACATCCATGAATGCCCGCGCGCGCTGCCGACAATCATCCCCGGCGCCAGCAACAGCAGCGGCACCAGTTCGATCAGCAGAATCACCCACGGCCTTGCGCCGTGCAGGTCGGCGACCACCAGGTAGTAGGCGCAAAGCAGCCCCACCAGACCGAAAAAGCACAGCAGGCTGATGACGCGCATCGCTCGAACCCTGGGTTCGAGCCATTCGATGGAGGGCAAAATCTTCGGCTTCTTGGCCACGTTAGCGCTCCAGTTTCTGTGCGGTCTTGGCCAAGCGCAGGCCCAGGGCCCGGCATAGCGCGACTTCATGCTCATTCAAACCGAGTTTGCCATCGGCCCCGGCGTGATGGCTGGCGCCGTAAGGCGTGCCGCCGCCACGGGTTTCCAGCAAGGCCGATTCGCTGTACGGCAGGCCGGTGATCAGCATGCCGTGGTGCAGCAATGGCAGCATCATCGACAGCAGCGTGGTTTCCTGGCCACCGTGCAGACTCGCGGTGGAGGTGAAAACCCCGGCCGGTTTGCCCACCAAAGCGCCGGTCAGCCACAGGTTGCTGGTGCCGTCGAGGAAGTACTTGAGCGGCGCGGCCATGTTGCCGAACCGGGTCGGGCTGCCCATGGCCAGGCCTGCGCAGTTTTTCAGGTCGTCGAGGCTGGCGTACAGCGCGCCTTCGTCGGGGATGTCCGGCGAAACCGCTTCGCACTCGGTGGAAATCGGCGGCACCGTGCGCAGGCGCGCTTCCATCCCGGACTGCTCGACGCCTCGGGCAATCTGCCGGGCCATTTCATTGGTCGAGCCGCTGCGGCTGTAATACAGAACCAGAATGTACGGCGTACTCACGGCAGCAACTCCAGCACATTCTCCGGCGGCCGGCCGATGATGGCTTTGTCGCCGACTTCGAGAATCGGGCGCTCCATGAGTTTCGGGTTGGCGGCGATGGCGGCAATCAATTGCGCTTCGCTGAGGCTGCTGTCGGCCAGGTTGAGGGTTTTGTATTCGTCCTCACCGGTACGCAGCAGTTGCCGGGCGCTGATGCCCAGCTTGGTCAGCAGGGCCTGGATTTGCGTGGCGTCCAGCGGGGTGTCCAGGTAGCGGACCACCGTCGGGGTCAGGCCGCGGGCTTCGAGCAGTTCGAGCGCACCGCGGGATTTCGAGCAGCGCGGGTTGTGATAAAGCGTCAGATCGGTCATGTGCGGTTCGCATCTTGCGTAAGGTGACGGCTATTCTAACTGTGCAGCGCGTAATCCAGAACCTTGGGAGGCGATGGGTCGCAGGCGCATTCAATTTTGAACAAGGATCACGACATGACTAGGCGACTGGCAGCGGCATTGGCGATCATCGGTACGTTATTGCTGGGGGGCTGCGGTAACGACTATGGCATCGACCAGAACGGCCAGAAAGTCGCCGCCGAACGTTTGGACAAACAATGGCTGGTGCTCAATTACTGGGCTGAATGGTGCGGGCCGTGCCGAACCGAGATCCCCGAATTGAACACCTTGGCCGATCAACTCAAGGACAAGAAGATTGGGGTGTTCGGGGTCAACTTCGACAACGTGCAGGGCGAAGAGCTGAAAAGCGCCAGCGAGAAGCTGGGGATCAAGTTCACCGTGCTGGCTGCGGATCCGGCGGAGCTTTTTGAATTGCCGCGCAGTGAGGCGTTGCCGGTGACCTACATCATCGATAACAAAGGCAAGGTAAGGGAACAGCTGATGGGTGAGCAGACGGCGGCGGGGGTGATGGCTAAGCTGGAGGCGTTGCAGGCCAAGAACTAAAAGCAAAAGATCGCAGCCTCGCCAAGGCTCGACAGCTCCTACATGGGTTGCCGAACACCCTGTAGGAGCTGTCGAGCCTTGGCGAGGCTGCGATCTTTTCGGGGCTGATGATCAACCCTCTTCAAGCCACCAACGCAACGGCTTCCCTTGCGCCGGCCAGAAACGCATCTGCGCGATCGGCGAGACGTCCCAACGCTGAACGTTTTCCAACGCCTGGAGGAAACGCTTTTCCTGCTCCATCAACGCCGGCGCGCACAATTTGCGGGTGCTGCCGACTTTGCCGAAGCTCAGCTTGTCGCCTTCCAGGGTGTACGGCGCAAACCAGTGGTTGCAGCCGCCGTTGCCATAGGCGCGACCGTCTTCACCGAGGGTGACGGTCAGGTGGCTGTAGTCCATCAACGGACGTTCGCCGATCCACTCCAGAATGTAGCTGCGGTTCTGTTGCAATTGAACCGGCTCGGCGGCGCAGCCCAGCAGGCTGGCGCCAACCATCGCGGTCAGAGCAAGGCGTTTCATCACGCGGGCTCCTGGCATTTCGGGCACAGGTGCTTCTCGGCGGCGGTGGTCCAGCCCAACTCGGCGATCCGTGCAGTGGCAGCCGGCTTTTCAGCCTTGATGCCCAGCTTGGCGTCGACTGCGAACTCGAAGCTCAGCTCTTTGGCGCAGCTGTCGCAGTTGACTTTCCAGGTATGAATCGCCAGTTCGCCGAACACCGGACCACTGGCCACCGCGACCCATTGGCCGGGCGGGTTGATCAGGTGGCGAACCGTTTCGACGGTCAGGCGCATGGACAAGTCCTTGGCACCCTTGAGGGTCACTATCAACACGTCGTTGTTACGAATCGAGCCGCCGTTGCCGGTGACTTGATAACGCCCCGGCACAAGGGCGCGGCATTCGGTGAGGGTGTGTTGCGGGTTCATCAGGCTGTAGCGGAAATCGTGTTCGACCATGGGTCCTCCAAATATGCGCGGCATGCTAGCACGGACATCAGCGCAGCATGGCGCGGGCATGTGACCTTCGATCTGGTTCAGTCACCCTTCACCAGATTCGCTGGCGTGCCCGCCGCCCAGGCCGCGATGTTCTGCAGGGTGGTTGCAGCAATCGCGCCCAGCGCTTCGCGGGTCAGGAAAGCCTGGTGAGCGGTGACGATCACGTTCGGAAAAGTCAGCAGCCGCGCCAGCACATCGTCCTGCAGCGGCAGGTCGGAACGGTCCTCGAAGAACAGCTGCGCCTCCTCTTCATACACATCCAGCCCCAGATAACCCAGTTGACCGTCTTTCAACGCGTCGATCAGTGCCGGCGTGTCCACCAGACCACCGCGTCCAGTGTTGATCAGCATCGCGCCGGGCTGCATGTGCGCCAGTGTCTCGCGATTGATCAAGTGTTTGCTCTGCTCGTTGAGCGGGCAGTGCAGGCTTATGATCTGCGACTCGGCCAGCAGTTGCGGCAGGCTCAGGTAACGGGCACCGAGGGCTTCGACTTGCGGGTTGGGGAAGGGGTCGTAGGCCAGCAATTGGCAGCCAAAGCCGTTCATGATCTTCGCGAAGGTCGCGCCGATCTGTCCGGTGCCGACCACGCCGACGGTCTTGCCCACCAGGTCGAAGCCGGTCAGCCCGTGCAGGCTGAAATCCCCTTCGCGCGTGCGGTTGTAGGCGCGGTGCAGGTGTCGGTTGAGCGCCAGGATCAGCGCCACGGCATGTTCCGCCACCGCGTGGGGCGAGTAGGCCGGGACGCGCACAATCGACAATCCCAGAAGCTTCGCCACCGCCAGGTCGACATGGTTGTAACCGGCCGAGCGCAGGGCGATCAGGCGAGTGCCGCCGGCGGCCAGTCGTTCGAGCACCGGCGCGCTGAGGTCATCATTGATAAAGGCGCAGACCACCTCGTGATACTCCGCCAGCGCCACCGTATCGAGGCTCAGTCGCGCCGATTGAAAGTGCAGCTCGATGCCGGACGGTAGCTCGGCACTGAGAAAACTGTCGCGGTCGTAGGTCTGGCTGCTGAAAAGAATCGTGCGCATGCGGTCCTCCTGGACTATGCATCAAGCATTGATACGGGCATGGGCGGCCAGGCGATTGATGGCCCGGTCGAGGTCCTCCAGCGCGCTGGGGGCTTTCGGGTCCTGTTGCTTGAGCAGGGTTTCGCTGCGCTGGCAGGCAGCGCGCAGTTGCGGGACGCCGCAATAACGCGTCGCACCGTGCAGGCGATGGACTCGCTCGATCAAGGCGTTCTGGTCGTTGTTTTCCCGGGCAAAGCGAATCGCTTCGCGGTCGGCCTCCAGCGACGCCAGCAGCATCGCCAGCATGTCCGCCGCCAGATCAGCCTTGCCGGCGGCCAGGCGCAAACCTTCCTCGTGATCGAGCACCTGCAACTCATGACCGCCGCCGTGGCTGTCGCTGGAGCGCTCTGGTCCATGATTGCGCAGCGCCAGGCCGGTCCACTTCAGCACCACCTGGGCCAGTTGCCGTTCGCTGATCGGTTTGGTCAGGTAGTCGTCCATACCGCTTTGCAGCAGCGCGCGTTTTTCATTGGCCATGGCGTGAGCGGTGAGGGCAACGATCGGCAGCGGCGTGCAATGCCGTTCACTTTCCCACTGGCGAATCGCTTCGGTGCTTTGACGCCCGTCCATGCCGGGCATCTGAACGTCCATCAGCACCAGATCGAAGGTTTCGGTATGCACCGCTTTGACTGCTGCGTAACCGCTTTCCACCGCGAGTACTTTGGCGCCCATGTCTTCGAGCAGGGTTTGCACCAGTAACAGGTTGGCCGGATTGTCGTCGACGCAAAGCACCTTTGGCGCACGGCTGGACAACGGTTCGCCGGGTTCGCTGCGGTGCTGACGCGGGTTGACCAGGTCGGACAAGGCCCGCCGCAGCTTGCGCGTGCAAGCCGGTTTGGCCTGGAGCTGGCTGTGCGGGTTGGGCACCGAGAGGTGGAACAGCGTCTGTTCGGTGGTCGGGCACAATACCAGCACTTTGCAGCCCAAGTGTTCTAGATCCCAGATGTGCTGGTTGAGGCGCTCCGGCGGCATGTCATTGCTGGTGATACCGAGCACCGCCAGGTCGATCGCCTGATCGGTCTGATGTGCACTGGTCACGCCATTGGCCAGGCTTTCCAGGGTCTTGAACGGTGTGACTTCGAGGCCGCAGTCTTCCAGTTGATGCTGCAATGCCTGACGGGCCAGTTCGTGGTTTTCCAGTACCGCCACCCGGCGCCCGAGCAACGGCGGGCCGGGCAGGTCTTCGGCGTCGTCGCGGGTTTTGGGCAGGCTCAGGCTGATCCAGAATTCCGAACCTTCGCCGGGCGTACTGTCGACACCGATCTCGCCGCCCATCTGTTCGATCAGACGTTTGGAAATCACCAACCCCAGACCGGTGCCGCCCGGTTGCCGGGACAGCGAATTGTCGGCCTGACTGAAGGCCTGGAACAAGGCGCGCACGTCCTGGTTCGACAGCCCAATACCGGTGTCCTGAATGCTGATGCGCAGTTGCACGCTGTCTTCATGCTCTTCTTCGAGCATGGCCCGGGCGACGATGGTGCCTTCGCGGGTGAACTTGATCGCGTTGCTGACAAGGTTGGTGAGGATCTGCTTGAGCCGCAGCGGATCACCCACCAGCGACAGCGGCGTATCGCGATAAACCAGGCTCACCAGCTCCAACTGCTTGGCGTGGGCGGCCGGGGCGAGGATGGTCAGCGTGTCCTGGAGCAGGTCGCGCAAGTTGAACGGAATATGGTCGAGCACCAGTTTGCCGGCCTCGATTTTCGAGAAGTCGAGAATCTCGTTGATGATCCCCAACAGGCTGTCGGCGGATTTCTCGATGGTGCCCAGATAGTCGAGCTGGCGCGGGGTCAGTTCGCTTTTTTGCAGCAGGTGGGTGAAGCCAAGAATGCCGTTGAGCGGCGTACGGATTTCATGGCTCATGTTGGCCAGGAACTCGGATTTGATCCGGCTCGCTTCAAGGGCTTCCTTGCGTGCCAGGTCCAGTTCGATGTTCTGGATCTCGATGGTTTCGAGGTTCTGACGCACGTCTTCGGTGGCCTGGTCGATGCTGTGCTGCAATTCTTCCTGCGCATTCTGCAGGGTGCCGGCCATGCGGTTGATGCCGGACGCCAGTTCATCCAACTCATGGCTGCCGAGGGGCGGCAGACGGGTTTCCAGATGACCGTCCTTGAGTTGCGCCACCGCTTGCTTGATCTGGCTCAGCGGCCGATTGATGGTCCGGCCCATGCGCAACGCCAGCAGCGCCGCACCGGCCAGGCCCGCACCGATCAACAGCAGGCTGGCAAACAGGCTGCGGTAACCGCGCAGCAGCATGCCGTTGTGGGACAGTTCGAGTTCGACCCAGCCCAGCAGGCGGTCGGCTTCATCGGGAATCACGTCACCGGCCAGATTGCGGTGCTTGCCGAATACTGGCAGCAAGTAACGCGTCGCGTCATTACCGCTGCGGCGCAGCATCTGCGAACTGTTGCCGACCGGCGCCTGATTGAGCATGGTCGGGCCGGCATGGGCCAACAGGGAGCGGTCGGGCGTGAGGAACGAAACGGCGCGCACGTCTGTTTGTTCGAGGGATTGGGTGGCAATGCGTTCCAGCAGCTCGGTGTTCTTGTGGCCCATGGCCGGGGCCACCAGGGGCGCCAGTTGTTCGGCGATCATCTCGCCACGCTGCATGAGTTGGGTTTGCAGGTCGGATTGCTGCATCCAGGTGAAATAGCCGCCCAGAACCAATGCCATCAGGCTGGTCGGCAACAGGGTCAGCAATAGCACGCGGCCTTTAATTCCCAGTTTCTTGAGCACGCATCTCTCCTGCATCCAGCTATTTAATGACCTGCACGTACTTCCGGCACGCGCCACTTGCGCAGTGTAGCGATTTGCAGGCGGGCAATCCTCGTAAAATTGATGTCGGCATTCGTCGGCTCGTGCTCGGTGCTTATGTTCACGAGCACCTGGGGCGTTGCGGTTTTCAGGTGACCTGGTGCCAGAACGGTCAGGAAGGTCTGACCATCGCCCGCCAGCAAGCCTTCGATCTGGCGTTGATGGATATTCTGCTGCCGGGCCTGGACGGGCTGAACGTGCTGACACAGTTGCGCCAGAGCCATTCCACCCCGGTGGTGCTGATGTCGGCGCTCGGTGCCGAGGCAGATCGCATCAGTGGCTTTCGCCTGGGCGCCGATGATTACCTGCCCAAACCCTTCAGCATGGTTGAGTTGCGGGTGCGCATCGAAGCGATCCTGCGGCGGGTTGCGCTCGACCGCCGGCCAGCGCCGGCACCGATTGCCCCTTTGGCGGGCAGCCTGCGTTTTGACGATGAACGCGGTGATGTCTTTTATGGCGAATACGTCGCCGGCCTGACCCGCAGCGAGTACCGGTTGCTGGAAACGCTGACCCGCTACGCCGCCGAGGCCGAGCAGGCGTGGAGTAGGCATCAGAGTGCAGACGTGGATGCCCGGTTGCAGAGTATCGGCCATCGCGAGTCGACGTGGGTCGGTGTGATTGGCGGCGATTTGCAGTCTTTGAGCAGTTACCCGCTGACGGAAAAAGAAATCCAGCGCCTGACTTTTTTGCGTGGCCTGGATTGGCCGACGAGTCGCCATAGCAAAGGCCGACCGTGGCTGCGCGTGCCTTTTCCCAACGATCCGTCCGCCGGCAGTCTGGTGATCGAACTGCCCCAGCGTTTTATGCCCGGTCGCTACCGGGTGTTCTGGCGGGTGATCACCAATGGCGTGATTCCCGGACTGATCACCTCACTGTTGTGCGTCGGTCTATATCGGTTGCTGGTTGTGCCTTTAAACAGCCTGCGCGAACAGGCCAATGCCTGGCATGCCGACCAGATGAGCGTGCGCCTGTCGAGCCAAACCACCAACCGTTCGGATGAGTTGGGTGAACTGGGGCGGGCCTTCGATCACATGTCCGAGCGCCTGCAAAGCACGGTGGCCCTGCAACAACAACTGCTGCGCGACCTGTCCCACGAATTACGCACGCCCTTGAGCCGTCTGCGGGTGACCAGCGAAAGCGAGTCCCCTTCAAGTCTAAACATACAAGCGAGCTTGCTTGCGATGAGGCCCTCCGATCACCATCACGAAAAAGTCTCACCACTGGTGAGACAATTCCCTGGTCGCACAACCTGATCATTTTTACCCAGAGCAAACTCCGTTCAAAGGCGCACATATCGGACTCAGCGTCACCCAATCGGCAATAGTGTCAGCGCTGCTGACACTATTGCCCTGGACCAAAAACCGTCAGAGAAAGTCGCCCCACTGGTGCGACAATTATCCTAGTCGCACAACTTGATCAATTTTCAGCCAGAGTCAACGCTCGGAAGAGCGTGAGTTCTTCCTGTGTATGTGCAGGAATTGTGTTCGAAGCGCGAGATTTAACCACTCAATAACGCGTTGACTTCAATAATATCGGCTTCACTTAAGGCCCCGACTGTGGCCTTAAGCTGTAGCTGAGCCAGCAGGGTGTCATAACGTGCGCGAGATAACTGTTGAATGATGTCACTCAATTTCCCTTGAGCCTCCAACACATCGATACCTACTCGCATTCCTACTTTGTAGCCGATGGTATTGGAGGCCAGTGCCGAATGTGCGGACGACTTCGCAGCCTCAAGTGCCTTAACCTGCGCCATTCCATCCACCACACCCGACCAAGCCTGTCTGGCTGCGAACACAGCAGCGCGGCGTGCATCCTCCAATTCAAACTCGGTTTTTTCCTGCATTGCCATCGCTTGCCGAGTAGCAGAGCCAATTTTGCCCCCGCTATAAAGTGGTATGTTCAAACGCAGCCCGATACTAGATGAGTCGGTACGATTGATATTGGCATTCGGGTTTTGCTGCATGTTTTGACCGATTACCAGATCAACAATCGGAAAATGTTCTGCTTTTCGGATATGTACTTCGCTACCGGCGATATCTAGGAGTAGCTCTTGAGTTTGCACGCCAAGATTATCCCGCCGAGCCGCCGCTACCCATGTGGCAAGCTCAAATGGTTGCGGAGGTGAAAGAGCCACGCTGTCGTGGAAGCCTTTCAGTGCGCTGGGATTCTGCCCAGTGATTCGAACTAAAGCGAATTGAGCTAGATCAAGATCACTGCTAGCTTTGATAAACTGCGCCGTACTTCGATCAAAACTGGCTTGAGCCTCATGTACATCGATAATGCTGACGTTGCCAATTTCAAACATTTTTTTGGCGCTCGCCAATTGCTCTGTATCCGCGGTGCGCAGATCTCGAACCGCCTCAAGTACGTCAGTTGCATTTAGGATCTCAAAGTAGGCTTGAACAACACGCAGCAGCAAGTCCTGCTCCGCGCGTTCGAACTCAATTTGCGCGTGCACACGATGAAGCTCTCCCTGCTGAAACTGCATCCAATTCTGCCAACGAAAGACTGGCTGTATTAGCTGTATGCCGTAACTACGATTTTGTCTTTTGTGTTGAATGTTACCGTTCGGGACTTGGTAGTCTGTTTCCATCCAATGAATCTGGGCATCTAGCGATACATGGGGCAAAAGCCCAGCTCGGCCTTGTGTTGAACGTTCATATCCTGCGCGTAGTTGGGCTTTTGCCGCAGAGTAATGGGCATCATGAAGTAATGCTTGTCGATAGGTTTGCAGAAGATCAAAGTCGTTGGCCTGAGCGACTACTGCGCCTAGTAACATTGTTGCACCCAATACAATATTTTTGGTCTTCACACGTGAGCCTATGTTCTATCGAGACAAACATCTTCCACGAGCGCCCCATTATCTAGGCAAACAAGGCGCTTAGCGAAAGCGAGGGTTTCACGACGGTGAGCAATAAACACTCGAGTCGTCGGCATTTCGTTTAACGCTTTAGTTATATTCTGTTCACTGTGTAAATCTAGATGGCTAGTGGCTTCGTCCAAAGCAAGTATTTTCGGTTTTCGATATAAGGCTCGCGCTAATAAAATTCGCTGTTTCTCTCCTCCAGAGAGCCCCGTTCCCAACTCAGATACCAATGTCTGGTAGCCCATAGGCATGCTGCCTATAATTTTGTCGATATCTGCAAGTTTGGCTGCTTCTTTCATGCGCTCCTGGCAGAAGTGAGGTTCGAAACAACAGATGTTTTCAGCTAATGAACCGGCCAGCAATTGATCATCTTGCATCACCGATCCGACCAAATTTCGACAAGCCAGATTTCCGAGTTGGCGCGTTGGTATTCCTCCGATCAAAATCTCCCCTTCTGTCGGTGTAAGCAAGCCAAGTAATAACTTGAATAATGTTGTTTTTCCGCAGCCAGAACGGCCGACGATAGCAACTGAGTCTCCTGCGTGGACCATAAGTGAAAGATTCTTAATTACCCAAGGTTCGTTTGGAGCATATCTGAAAGAAATTTCTCTGAATTCAATACTTGGTTCTATACGTTCAAGGTCCATTTCAATTGCTTCGTCCGGCTCTGGTTCTTCTAACGCGATGTCTGCTAGCCGTTCGGTATGGAGCGAAAGCATCCGGATTTCGATGCTCAGATCTATTAGTTTGCTTGCACGTCCAGTGAATTGCCCTTTGTAGGCAATGAAGGCCAATAGCATGCCTAACGATAGTGCGCCGTGTAGTACCGCTAGGCCTCCGACATAGAGAAGTAACATTCCTTCCAGTCCAAATATCAGGGTGTTAAGGCTGGCAAACATCAATAATAGTTTTTGTGTTGTTACATCTCTATTTTGAACGTCGATAATCAGATTTTGCCAGGTTGCCAATCGCAATGTAGTGCCGTTGAATAGCTTGAGAGGTAAAACTGCTCTTATGGTTTCCAGAAAGTACGAATTTTCTCGTGCGCTCAGCGCGATGCGTTCTTCAGAAGCATTGCGCAAGGGAAAGTAAAATACAATTCTTAATATGCAGTATAAGGCTAGCGCGGTTAAAACGATCACTGTTAGTGTTGTGCTGTAAAGAAACATCATGGTCAGAGTAATCAATGTGACCACCCCGTCGAGGATCGCCGTGATTGCACTGTTGGTTAAAACGTTGCGAATAGCGGAAAGCGATTGAAAGCGAGCCGCAATATCCCCAAGTTGACGCTTTTCAAAATACGACCAAGGCAGGCGTAACATATGACTGAATAAGTTTCCAGATAGCTGAATTGCTAATTGTTGACTCAAGCGCAATCCCATCCATCCTTGCGCCATCCTCAGCACAAAACTAGTCACCATTAACAGGCAGCCACCAATTGCCGCTAGCAGCAATAGATCGTGATCCGCCGATACCAGTGCGCCATCTACCACCCACTGAGTTACTTGTGGAGCTAGCAGTGCAACCATTTCTATTCCTAATGCAAGGACGAAAATGTTGGCCAAGGCACGCTTTAATCCTACAACATGTTTAGTGAAATAATTCAGGCGGATCCGAGGCTTCAGAGACTCGGGTTGAAATACCGAATTCGGCGTTAACTCTAATGCTACTCCGGTAAAGTGTTGTGATGATTCAGCGATCGTCATCACTTTTCGACCAGAAGCAGGGTCTAGCAGTATTAGTTTTTGTCCTTTTAATTTCTCCAGTACTACGAAGTGATCAAGGTCCCAGTGCAAGATGCATGGAGTTTTCAGCCTAAATACCTCGTCTAACTCCAAGCGCAGTGGACGAGACGAGAAATTTAGTGAGTGGGCGTAGCGCATCAGTTGAGCTAAGTTTATTCCTTTTAGGGAAATGGAGAAGCGTCTGCGGATATTCGCTAGGTCCAAATGCAATCCATGAAATGCCGCGATCATGACTAGGCAGGCGAGTCCGCACTCCTGCCTTTCTGCTTGTAACGTTACTCGCATAGTTCAGCATGCCCTAAGAAATAAAACTTCAATCAATAATCGAGTATTTCTAAAATGTCTTGCCGGCATAGTTGGGTAATTATCGTGTTTAGTTCGCTGTAGGGGATTTCTGGGAGTTTGTCTCTTAGTTTAACTATGCTGGATCCAGGCGACTCTGCTATGTGTTGAACTATTTTTAAGCTTTTTAAGTCGAGATTTAGTCGAGTGCCGTTAGCAATAATATAACCACTGTCTAAGCCTGGATGACAGATTGCACAAATCCGAACACCAAGGTGCTCGGGCAGTGCGCTGGCGCTAGGATTTCCAAAAAACTCCAGAGCTAATGGTGAATCTATGCGAGTGGCACCGGTAAACTCATCTATGAAGCGGCGATAGTTTTCAGGGTTGTTTATCAACTTATTGATATGATTACCTACGGAGGCGAGAGTTCTACTATCCTGTCGCCAATTATTGAGAGATTTCCGTGAGTCCGCGTAATTTTCAATATGTGTGAATAGCCAAGATAGATAATCTACAGTTAAGGCAGGAAACGTCCCAACGGATAGATGGAACGTTGGCTCTCCCAATGGTAGAGGGTTATGCCACCAACCGCGTGGAATGTATAAGATATCTCCGGCTTCCAAGATAATGTCCATGTAAAAATCTGATGGGCAAGGATGCTGATCTTTGTAGTCTTTGCTTTGTTGAGTAAATATGGGCGATTCCATTGACGGCTCATAAATTATCCAACGCTTACGACCAATCAATTGAATTGCAAACACATCCCGGGTATCCCAGTGGCAGGGAGATGATTCCTTTTCACCTAACGCCACGTAAGCACTACTAACTACCTGTCTTCCAGTAAATACTGCTACTTGTCTTGAAAGTTGGTCGACTTTTCCAGAGTGTTTAATTTTATTAGCGATTAATGTAGCGCCGTTTTTTAAGTACTCATAGACAGTCGGTTTGACAAGTCTATGCCGCAATGTGCCGATTTCTAGGTATTTTTCGGTGTATTTGTGTTTGGGTATCAAACCATTCAGAAATAACTTGAGGTCTTCGGATGCGACGTCACTATTGTTATAGACTTCATTCGCCTCTTGCCAAGGGAAATAGGTTTTAGCGACTGCGCTCTTTATTAGTAGCGGCTTTTTTTCCTGATATTGCTCGGCGAAATCACCAGGAGATATGTTGAATGCGATGCTCATCCGATAGACCTCAAGTGTATTTTAAATATTTGTTCAGATTGTTTTTTAGCAGCAAGGATTAGTTGTAATTTGTCCCTGCTGTGAAAGCATTTTGAACCTGGCCGCCTAGCATTCCGCTGTAGTAACCAATATGGGCGCCAACAGCGGTTGATGCTGCTATTTGACCCGCTCCTAAACCTGCTGGTCCCAAGATAAATCCTCCGACTGCGCCGGTCGCGATAGCTCCGACAAGTCCTTCAGCACTACCTTCTCCGGTTGCCATGGAGTTTCCTATATACCCAGCTGCTGCTGTAACACCACCAATTAAGGCTCCGGGTGGCCCTACGGCACCTGAAACAAATTCTAAATCATATATTGAGAGTTCTTTCATGGTTAAGCTCCATTGTTCTGTTTTATCTATCTTGTAATGGTTGGGAGAATGTGCTTTATTGTTAAATATGCTATAAGTGGAACTATGTAGGCTGTCAATATGGTTATTGCTAGGCTTCTTTGTATTCCCCATCGCATGCGCAGCAGTTTGAAAAAACAATAGTAGAGAAGAAATGAAATGGCGACGACAATAGAGGGGGTAAGGGCGTCAGAGACTGTACCCTCCACAAAGCGTACGCCAAATATATTAATGCTCCATTCTTCATTAGCAGTGGCAAGAGTCTGCTGGGGCATGGCTTTCAGCACCTATGTATTGATGTTTGGTTTTAATGCGTTGGCTTGTCTTCAGCTAAACGAGTGGATTTGGTTTTGGTGGTTTTGTACATTGCGATAAAAGAATACTTTGGCTGATATATGAATGTAACCCTATGAATGTAGGGTGGCAAATTGTTTTGTGATTTTCATTATTGCTGCGAAAAGCTCACCCCTCGAGTTGACCCCGTGTTTATAGAAAATTGAAGAAACATAATCGCGTACCGTGAAATCACTTATTCCCAGTTCTCGAGCAATTTGTTTGTTGGTTTTTCCTTCGAGAAGCGAATGTAGGACTTCTTGTTCCCTTCTTGTCATATGCATATTGCTCCATGCTTCGCGCTTGAAAAAATCAATCCGAACGTTTGCCAGCGAATGAGAAAATTGGTTCCAGAGTCCATTCATAGAGCCGGCGTTTGTCTTGCACGATATCGGCCTCAAGCAGCATGCCAGCCTGCAGTGGTTGTGAGTTGCCGTATAGATTAATTGTCTGAGAATCGAGCTTGACGGTGACTCGGTAGAAAAGTTCGGTTGATTCCGTTGTTTCATGAACAACGCTTGCAATGTGCGCTGGTAGTTCCTGGACTGCATAAGGGCTTTTCGCCAGATCTATAATTTGACCTCGTGCCATACCGAATTTTTGATAGGGATATGCGGAATATCGGATGAGTACTGTCTGGTCCTTTTCTATGAAACCCATTTTTCGTGAGGCTACATACATGTGAGCTATAAGATCAGCACCTTGGGGAATGAGACTGGCAAGAAGTGCCCCAGCTGTGACCTGTTGCCCAACTTGAATATTCAATCCGGTTATAGTTCCGGCAAATGGCGCAGAGCTAATTTGCTTGTTGCGGATGTCGTTTTCCGCCTGCTCCTGTCTAACCAGTGAGATGCCTTTGTCTATCTCGGCGATTTCGTTTCGGTACCGTAACTCGGCCTCCTGACGCTGCATCTGCAATTCCATGTGTTCGCGATTGAGACTAGCGCGAGCGCGCTGAATACTTTGCTGTTGTCCAAGCAGTGCGAGAAGTTCTCCTTCCTCCTGTTGATACTGGGCAACAGAAATGAAGCCAGCCGCCAACAGGTCTTTTAGTCTCTTATGCTGAATCTCGGACAAATCTACACGTCGAGCGATCAGGCGTATCTCTTCTCGATACTGACCCAGCTCCCCGGTAATCGTGACGAGTCGGCTATCAAGTAGGCGAACTTGTCCTGCGATGCGATCATTTGCGGATGTGCGATTACGTTCCAGCACCAGTAAACGCTGAGTGAGCTGTTCCGCTATCAACTGTTGTGTACCGCCGGTGGCACTGACGCGTTCGCCGGAGATTACAAACAAATCTTCACCAGCGCCTACGGTCTGGCCTTCGTGAGCAAAAACTTCAGTGAGCAGCCCTGTAGTGGGAGATGTCAGGCGTAACATGCCCTGTTCAGGCATGAGTAAACCTCCCACGGTAGCTTTACGGGTATACGTTCCAAAGTAAGAATAGATCACGACCACCAGTATTAATGTTCCAGCCAGAATGGACGCTACGCCATATCCCCAAGGTTGATGGATCAGTACGCTACCGAAGCGTTGCTTGGTCTTTGCACTAACGACTTCAGAGCGAAATAAAGCTAAAGCATCGGACATCGTTTTTTGGTCTTTAGGAGGTTTACGGTGTGCTGCATCCCGCTGTTGAGCGTGAGCGCAGTACAAAGGCTATCGATGAAGCCCTTTAATGCCCAGTTCATGTAATCGCTAAAATCTGAGTGAAATGTCCGACAAAAGCGTCTCCTAGGAGCGATATCTTTGAGTAGAAACTTTTTTCCTACACCTCTAACGCTTTTTTGCTGTAGGACGACGCCTGCCCCCGATAGAAATCGCTGATCTATCCGGCCTTATTCCCATAAACCATAAGCACCGCACTTTGCGTGATATGGCCTGCCGACGTTTGCCGGTATGATAGGCGCCCCCGCAGTCTGGATTGCGAATACGCCATGACCTTGCAGTACCCAACCATCGCCGATTGCGTCGGCAACACCCCGCTGGTCCGTTTGCAGCGCCTGCCAGGTGCCACCAGCAATACCCTTTTGCTCAAGCTCGAAGGGAATAACCCGGCGGGTTCGGTCAAGGACCGGCCGGCGTTGTCGATGATCACTCGCGCCGAGTTGCGCGGGCAGATCCACGTCGGCGATACGCTGATCGAAGCGACCTCGGGTAACACCGGGATTGCGCTGGCGATGGCCGCCGCGATCAAGGGTTACAAGATGATCCTGATCATGCCGGACAACTCCAGCGCCGAACGTAAAGCCGCCATGACGGCTTATGGCGCCGAGCTGATTCTGGTCACTCAGGAAGAGGGCATGGAAGGCGCCCGCGACCTCGCCCAGCGAATGGAAGCGGAAGGCTGCGGCAAGGTGCTGGATCAGTTCGCCAACGGCGACAACCCCGAAGCGCACTACACCACCACCGGCCCGGAAATCTGGCATCAGACCGAAGGCACCATCACGCATTTCGTCAGTTCGATGGGCACCACCGGCACCATCATGGGCGTCTCGCGCTACTTGAAAGAGCAGAACGAAAGCGTGCAGATCATCGGTCTGCAACCGATGGAAGGCTCGGCGATTCCGGGCATCCGTCGCTGGCCGCAGGAATACCTGCCGAAGATCTACCAGGCCGAGCGCGTGGACCGGATCGTCGACATGGCGCAAAGCGAAGCCGAAGACGTGACCCGTCGTCTGGCCCGTGAAGAAGGCATCTTCTGCGGCGTGTCCTCGGGCGGTGCCGTGGCAGCCATGCTGCGCCTGTCCCAAGAAGTTGAAAACGCGGTGATCGTCGCGATCATCTGCGACCGTGGCGACCGTTACTTGTCGACCGGCATTTTCGACGCGCCCAACTGATGGCCAAGCAAGAGAGAGGCCTGCGCTTCCAGCCCACGGGCGGCAGCAAGGCTCCGCAAATCCCGACGGGTAAAAAGCAGCGCTTGAGCATCGAGCGTCTGGCCAATGACGGTCGCGGTATCGCTTTTTTTGAAGGTCGCACCTGGTTCGTCATCGGCGCTTTGGCCGGTGAAGAAGTCGAAGCGCGCGTATTGGGCGCCCACGGCAAAGTAGTCGAGGCGCGTACCGAGCGCGTCTTCCAGGCCAGCGAACTGCGCCGCCCGGCGCCGTGTCCGCATGCCGGTCGCTGTGGTGGCTGCAGCGTGCAGCATCTGCCGCACAACGAACAACTCGCCCTGAAACAGCGCATGCTCGCCGAGCAATTGTCGAAGGTCGCCGGTGTCGAACCTCAAGAGTGGGCAGCGCCGTTGAGCGGTCCGGAATTCGGTTACCGTCGTCGCGCCCGAGTGGCGGTGCGCTGGGACATGAAAGCGAAAAAACTCGAAGTCGGTTTCCGCGCGGCTGGCAGTCAGGACATCGTTGCGATCAACGAATGCACGGTGCTGGTACAGCCCTTGCAACCGATCATGACCCGCTTGCCGGAAATGTTGCGGCGCTTGAGCAAACCTCAGGCGCTGGGGCATGTGGAATTGTTTGCTGGATCAAAGTTGGCCGTTTTGCTGCGGCACATGGCGCCGCTGTCCGACGCCGACATGACGATCCTCAAGGATTTCTGCGCCTTCCATGAAGCCCAACTGTGGCTGCACGGTGACGGCGAACCGCAACCGGTCGAGGCTGACCAGGCGTTGGGTTATCGACTTGAACAGTGGGACTTGAACCTGGCCTGGCGGCCGGGGGATTTCATTCAGGTCAACGCCGGGGTCAACGAAGCGATGGTCGCCCAGGCGCTGGACTGGCTCAAGCCTGTGTCGGATGAGCGGGTTCTGGATCTGTTTTGTGGTTTGGGTAACTTTGCACTGCCGCTGGCCAAGGCCGTTCGTGAAGTGGTGGCGGTGGAAGGTGTGCAGGCGATGGTCGAGCGGGCAGCTGCAAACGCCGCTAGCAATAATCTGAATAACGTAAAGTTTTTTCAGGCCGATTTATCCCAGCCTTTGACCGATGCCGAATGGGCGCGCGAAGGCTTTTGTGCGGTACTCTTGGACCCACCACGTGACGGTGCTTTCGAGGTTGTGCGCAAGCTGTCCTCCCTGGGCGCCAAACGGTTGGTGTACGTGTCGTGCAACCCGGCAACGCTGGCGCGCGATACGGTCGAATTGATCAAGCAGGGCTACCGGTTAAAACGTGCCGGGATTCTCGATATGTTTCCTCAGACGGCACATGTCGAGGCCATGGCGTTATTTGAAGCGAGCTAGGACGGCTCGTCTGGTCCGACTGGCCCGCCCGTGCTGCGCTCGCATTTGCCCCGCGAGCGTTCACGGGTAACAAAAGGTCAGCGATTTGACGCATTGAATTTGCGTCGTAGGGAAGGTAAGCAAGATGGTACAGGTGAGAGCACACCAGCCGATCAACACCGACGGCAGTATCAATCTCGAGGCTTGGCTCGATCATGCGGTCAGTGTCGATCCGGCACTGGATCGCGAAGCCTTGAAGGAAGCGTGCGAGTTCGCTCGTGTGTCTGAACAACAGGCCAACGCGGCGAAAAATCTATGGTCCGAAGGGACCTCGAGTTTCCGCGCGGGCCTTGAGATCGCCGAGATTCTCGCCGACCTCAAACTCGATCAGGATTCGTTGGTTGCCGCGATCCTGTATCGCGGCGTGCGCGAAGGCCAGATTGAATTGCTGGCGATCAGCCAGCGCTTCGGTCCGGTGGTCGCCAAACTCATCGACGGCGTATTGCGCATGGCGGCGATCAGCGCCAGCCTCAGCCCCCGTCAATCCCTGGTGCTGGGCACTCAAGGCCAGGTCGAAAACCTACGCAAGATGCTGGTCGCCATGGTCGATGACGTTCGCGTTGCGCTGATCAAACTGGCCGAACGCACCTGCGCGATCCGTGCGGTGAAAACCGCCGATGACGAGAAACGTAACCGCGTCGCCCGCGAAGTCTTCGATATCTACGCGCCTTTGGCTCACCGTCTCGGTATCGGTCACATCAAGTGGGAGCTGGAGGACCTGTCCTTCCGTTACCTTGAGCCCGATCAGTACAAGCAGATCGCCAAGTTGCTCCACGAGCGGCGTCTGGATCGCGAGCGCTTCATCGCCGACGTGATGAGCCAGCTGAAGAATGAGCTGACCGCCACCGGCGTCGATGCCGACATCAGCGGGCGCGCTAAACACATCTATTCGATCTGGCGCAAAATGCAGCGCAAGGGTCTGGAATTCAGCCAGATCTACGACGTGCGTGCCGTTCGCGTGCTGGTGCCGGAAATGCGCGACTGCTACACCGCGCTCGGTATCGTCCACACCCTGTGGCGGCACATCCCGAAAGAATTCGACGACTACATCGCCAACCCGAAAGAGAACGGCTACCGCTCGCTGCACACCGCGGTGATCGGCCCCGAGGGCAAGGTGCTGGAAGTGCAAATCCGCACCCACGCCATGCACGAAGAAGCCGAGTTGGGCGTTTGCGCGCACTGGCGCTACAAAGGCACTGACGTCAAATCCGGTTCCAACCACTACGAAGAGAAAATTTCCTGGTTGCGTCAGGTCCTCGAGTGGCATGAAGAGCTGGGTGACATCGGCGGCCTGGCAGAACAGCTGCGGGTCGATATCGAGCCGGACCGGGTCTACATCTTTACGCCGGACGGTCACGCCATCGACTTGCCGAAGGGCTCGACGCCGCTGGACTTCGCCTACCGCGTGCACACCGAAATCGGTCACAACTGCCGCGGCGCCAAGATCAACGGGCGCATCGTGCCGCTCAACTACAGCCTGCAAACGGGTGAGCAGGTCGAGATCATCACCAGCAAGCACGGCACCCCGAGCCGCGACTGGCTGAACTCGAACCTGGGTTACATCACCACCTCGCGGGCACGGGCGAAGATCGTTCACTGGTTCAAATTGCAGGCGCGCGATCAGAACGTCGCGGCCGGTAAAACCTTGCTCGAGCGCGAACTCAATCGCCTCGGTCTGCCAGCGGTGGATTTCGACAAGCTGGCCGAAAAGGCCAACATGAAAACCGCCGAGGACATGTTCGCTGCACTCGGTGCCGGCGATTTGCGCCTGGCGCAACTGGTCAATCTGGCGCAGCAACTGGTCGAGCCGGAACGCGGCAACGAGCAACTGGAACTGATCCCGCGCAAGGCCACCGGCTACAAACCGGGCAAGCGCGGCGATATCCAGATCCAGGGCGTCGGCAACCTGATGACCCAGATGGCCGGCTGCTGCCAGCCGCTGCCGGGGGATGCGATCGTCGGTTACATCACCCAGGGCCGTGGCGTGAGCATTCACCGTCAGGACTGCGCCTCGGTGCTGCAATTGGGCGGGCGCGAGCCTGAGCGGATCATTCAGGTCAGCTGGGGGCCGGTGCCGGTGCTCACCTATCCGGTGGACATCATCATCCGTGCCTACGACCGGTCCGGTTTGCTGCGTGACGTCTCGCAAGTGCTGCTCAACGAGCGGATCAACGTGCTGGCCGTTAACACCCGCTCGAACAAAGAGGACAACACCGCGTTGATGTCCCTGACCATCGAGATTCCGGGCCTGGATGCACTGGGGCGGTTGCTGGGGCGGATTTCCCAGTTGCCGAACATCATCGAAACCCGCCGTAACCGGACGCCGTGAAACCGATGTACAGCCTTGAAGACTTGCTGCACCTGATGAGCCGTCTGCGCGACCCGCAGTTCGGCTGCCCGTGGGACATCAAGCAAACCTACGAAACCATCGTCCCGCACACCCTCGAAGAAGCTTACGAAGTCGCCGACGCCATCGAGCGCGGTGACTTCGATCATTTGCAGGGTGAGTTGGGGGATTTGCTGTTCCAGGTGGTTTATTACAGCCAACTGGCGCGGGAGGAAGGACGCTTCGAATTTGCAGGCGTCATCGACAGCATCACCCGCAAGTTGATCCGCCGTCATCCTCATGTGTTTCCTACCGGCGATCTGTACGCGCCGCTGGATGTCCCGCGGTTGAGTGAAGAGCAGGTCAAGCAACGCTGGGAAGAGATCAAGGCTGAAGAGCGCGCCGAGAAATCATCCGCGCCCGAACAACTGTCCTTGCTCGATGACGTACCCGCCGCATTGCCGGCGCTGTCACGTTCCGCGAAGCTGCAGAAGCGTGCAGGGCAGGTCGGTTTCGACTGGCCGGACGCCTTGCCGGTACTGGATAAAGTCCGCGAAGAACTTGATGAAGTGCTCGAAGCCATGGCCGACAATGACTCGGCAGCGATTGCCGATGAAGTCGGTGATCTGTTGTTTTCCGTAGTCAATCTGGCGCGTCATCTCAAGGTCGATCCGGAAACTGCACTGCGAGGTGCCAACAGCAAGTTCGAAAGACGCTTCCGTTTTATCGAACAGGCATTGCGCGATACCCACCGTCCCATAGAAGATTGCACCCTCGAAGAGTTGGACGCCTTGTGGGGCGAAGCCAAACGTCAGGAAAAGAATTTGCCCAGCTGCGGTTGAGCAGTTGCCTAAGTGAGTAATAAGCACCATGAGCATTTCCCTTCGCGACCAGTTGCTCAAAGCAGGGCTGGTCAACCAGAAGCAGGCCAAACAGGTCGGCAAAGACAAGCAGAAGCAGCAGCGTCTGGCCCATAAAGGTCAGATCGAACTCGATGACTCCCAGCAGCGTGCCGCCCAGGAAGCCATGGCCGAGAAGGTCAAGCGCGACCAGGAGCTGAACCGTCAGCAGCAGGAGAAGGCAGAAGCCAAGGCCCGCGCCGCCCAGGTCAAGCAATTGATCGAAGTCTCGCGTCTACCGAAGCTGACGACCGAGGATTACTACAACTTCGTCGACGACAAGAAGGTCAAGCGCATCTGCGTCAACACCTTGATGCGCAACAAGCTCAGCAGCGGTTCGTTGGCCATCGTGCACCATGCCGGCGGCTACGAAGTGATCCCGCGTGAAGCGGCCCTGAAGATCCAGGAGCGCGATCCACAGCGCATCGTGCAGCTGAATGTGCAGACCGAAGAAGTCATTGCCGAAGACGATCCGTACGCGGCCTATCAGATCCCTGACGATCTGATGTGGTGAGCCGTTAAAGGCTGCAACAACGACGAACCCCGCTCATGGCGGGGTTTGTCGTTTTCAATGCTGTCATTGCTTATGCGGATTGGAGCTCTCGTTGCTGCTCCAGTTTTTCCAGTTCGGCCTTGTAGCTGTGGGCATCGGTTTCGGAGTGGAACATCCCCACCAGCATGTCTTGTTGATGTACATCCCAGATACGGATACCGGCGGCTATACCTTCATGGGATTTATGTGAATCGTCGCGTTCAGTTACTTTTACAGTCATCTGCTAGCTCCAATCTCTGTTATCTGCAGCAAGGCGTGTGCAGGACTCTGTTATATGTTTGGTTAGCTGGCTAAGTAAACGACTGAGTTTGATAACGGATTTTTGCGAAAACGGAGAAAGTCCTGCAGCCCGCCAAATACGCGACATTCGGTCGCAGGGCGTTGAGTTTTATGACAAAAGCTTCATGTTCGCGACGATGAAAACGGCGGATTGAAACCGGTACCTGTAGGAGCCAGGCTTGCCGGCGAAGGCGTCCTTGGGTGCGCCTTCGCCGGCAAGCCTGGCCCCTACAAAAGCAAAAGCAAAGGCACAAAAAAAACGCCCCGAACCAGTCGGGGCGTTTTTATGTGCAGTGAAGCGGCGGGGTATTACTTACCCTGCCAGCGCTTCAGTACCAGCGTGGCGTTGGTGCCGCCGAAGCCGAAGCTGTTGCTCATCACGGTGTTGATGGTGGCGTCTTCACGAGTCTTGGTCAGGATCGGCATGTCAGCCACTTCCGGGTCCAGTTCGTCGATGTTGGCGGAACCCGCCATGAAGTTGCCTTCCATCATCAGCATGCAGTAGATCGCTTCGTGAACGCCGGCGGCGCCCAGGGAGTGACCCGACAAGCTCTTGGTGGAGCTGATGGCCGGAGCCTTGTCGCCGAACACTTCACGCACACCTTTCATCTCCGCGACGTCGCCGACCGGAGTCGAAGTGCCGTGGGTGTTCAGGTAGTCGATCGGAGCGTCAACGGTGGACATGGCCATCTGCATGCAGCGGATGGCGCCTTCGCCGCTTGGGGCGACCATGTCGTAGCCGTCGGAGGTCGCGCCGTAGCCAACGATTTCCGCGTAGATCTTCGCGCCGCGGGCCAGAGCGTGTTCCAGCTCTTCGACCACGACCATGCCGCCACCGCCGGCGATGACGAAACCGTCACGCTTGGCGTCGTAGGCACGGGAAGCTTTTTCCGGTGTTTCGTTGTACTGGCTGGACAGTGCGCCCATGGCGTCGAACAGGAACGATTGGCTCCAGTGTTCTTCTTCACCGCCGCCAGCGAACACGATGTCCTGCTTGCCCATCTGGATCTGTTCCATGGCGGTACCGATGCAGTGAGCACTGGTCGCACAGGCAGAAGCGATGGAGTAATTCAGGCCCTTGATCTTGAACGGGGTGGCCAGGCAAGCGGAAACGGTGCTGCTCATGGTCCGCGTCACGCGGTATGGGCCGACGCGCTTGACGCCTTTCTCGCGCAGGATGTCCAGCGCTTCCATCTGGTTCAGCGTGGAGGCGCCACCGGAACCGGCGATCAGGCCAGTACGCGGGTTGGAGACTTGCTCATCGGTCAGACCGGAGTCAGTGATGGCGTCTTTCATGGCCAGGTAGGCGTAAGCCGCCGCGTGGCCGACGAAGCGATAGATCTTGCGATCGATCAGCTCTTCGAGGGGAAGGTCAATGGAGCCGGAAACCTGGCTGCGCAGTCCCATTTCCTTGTATTCCGGGTTGAACCGGATGCCAGGGCGGCTTGCACGCAGGTTAGCGGAGACGGTCTCTTTGTCATTGCCCAGGCACGATACGATGCCCAGACCAGTGATAACGACGCGGCGCATGCGGATAACCCTTAGAAGTTTTCAGTGGAGGTGAAAACGCCGACCCGAAGGCCTTCGGCGGTGTAGATCTCGCGGCCGTCGACGCTGACCGAACCATCGGCGATGGCCAGGTTCAGCTTGCCCTTCAGTACGCGCTTGATCTGAATGTTATAGGTCACTTTCTTGGCGGTCGGCAGGACTTGGCCGAAGAATTTTACTTCGCCCGAACCCAGCGCACGGCCACGGCCCGGCAAACCTTGCCAGCCGAGGAAGAAACCGACCAGTTGCCACATGGCGTCGAGGCCCAGGCAGCCTGGCATCACCGGATCACCTTCGAAGTGGCAGGCGAAGAACCACAGGTCTGGAGTGATATCCAGCTCGGCGACCAATTCACCTTTGCCGTACTTGCCACCCTCTTCGCTGATATGGGTGATGCGATCCACCATCAGCATGTTGGGGGCGGGCAGTTGCGCGTTACCTGGGCCGAACAGCTCACCGCGACTGCAGCGCAGCAGGTCTTCCCGAGTAAAGGCGTTTTGTTTGGTCATGCGAGCTCCTCAATAATCCCATGCGGCAGGTGGGGCAAATCATCCCGGCCGATCGAAGCGTTCATGCCTCGAGTCAGCAGCCTACTCATAGACTATTGCGTTGTGGTGAAAGTCACAGCACCAAGGACATGAATGTACACTTGTGCACTGAAATTTTTATTCAAGCCCCTTTTCGGGCCTGTTCGGGTGCCTAAGACTGCCGCACTTTCGCCTTTCACGCCAGTCGCAGATAGCCGAAAGGCCTGCACTACTGCACCCAGCGCTGCAGAATTTGCTGCAGATCAGTGCGTTTGAAGGGCTTGGCCAGGTAATCGTTCATTCCCGCCGATAAACAGGCTTCACGGTCGCCCTGCAAGGCGTTGGCGGTCAGGGCAATGATCGGCAAGTCAGCGCAGCCGGGCAACTGGCGAATCTGTCGGGTGGCTTCATAGCCATCAATGATGGGTAGTCGGCAGTCCATCAGAATGGCTTCGAAAATCAGACTCTCGGCACTGCGCACCGCCTGCGCGCCATCGGTGGCGACGCTGACAGTAAAGCCCAGACTGCGCAACATTGCTTCGATGACCGTCTGGTTGACCGGATTGTCTTCCACCAGCAACACGTTGCGCCCTTCGCCATCACCGTTGCCAGTCAGTGTGCGCGGCGCCAATACCGGCAGCGTCTGTTTATAGAGTGCCAGCGGGATTTCCAGGGTGAACACCGAGCCGCGACCTTCCTCGCTCTGGGCGCGCAACGTGCCACCCATGCGTTCCGCCAGGGTGCGAGCAATCGGCAGGCCCAGCCCGGTGCCACCGTAACGCCTCGAGATAGAACTGTCGGCCTGCTGGAAGGCGTTGAACATCAATTCCAGGCTTTCGGCCGAAATACCAATCCCGCTGTCGCGCACGGTGCAGGTGAACCACAGCAGTTCGTGATCCAGCGACTGCCATTGCGGTTCGATGCTGACACGGCCCTGTTCGGTGAATTTCAGCGCATTGCCCATCAGGTTGACCAGGATCTGCCGGATGCGCGTTGGGTCGCCCTGAACCTGCAACGCGCGCATGTCCTCGGGGATTTGTAGCGTCAGGGTTAACCCGCGTTGCAGGGCGCTGTGCGTGAACGACTGGGCGCAACTGCCGATCAGGTCCGCGAGGTTAAACGGAATGTGCTCCAACTCCAGTTCTGACCGCTCGATGCGCGAGAAATCGAGAATGTCGTTGATGACTTTGAGCAAGTGTTCGGTGGACTCCGAGGCGAGCGCCGCGTATTCAACCTGTTCCTCGGTCATCGCGGTGGTTTCCAGCAGTTGCAGCATGCCCAGCACGCCATTCATCGGCGTGCGCAGTTCGTGGCTCATCATCGCGAGGAAATCGGACTTGGCGTTGTTGGCCTTTTCCGCTTCCTCGCGCGTCTGGATCAACTGCGCCATCGCTTGATGCTGTTCGCGGCTGGCTTGTTCGAGGCCGTCGGCAAGGTTGTTGATGTGTTGCGACAGCGCGCCCAGTTCGGTGTCGTCGACAATCGGCAGCGGCGTCTTGTAGTCGCCGTCCTGAATCGCCTTGACCGCGTTGCCGATGTCGCGGATCGGTTGCGAGAGGCTGGCGGCCAGTCGCCGGGCCACCAAAAAAGTAAACAGCAGGGCGAACAGCGCCAGGATCCCGGCCTTGAACAGGATTTCCTGTTGACGTTGGCTGAAGGCGTCATTGGACAGGCCGACGATCACTCGCCCCAGGTAATCCTCGGCGGGGGCCGAGTTGGTGGCTTTGCTGCCCTGGAGGAAATCATTGTGCAGCGGGATTCGTTGCAGCCGCACCGGGGCCTGAAACACTTCAACCTGGTGTGAGCGGTTGTGGGTTTCCGACGGTTGCTCGACGTACACCAGAATCCGGTTGGCGCTGTCCTGGACCTCCAGAAAGCGCACATTGGGCGTGGCCAGGGTGGCCTTGAGCAAACTGTCGAGCACCTCGTTGTTGCCCGAGATCACTCCGTATTCGGTGGCCGGTGCCAGTTGGTTGGCGATCAGTTGCCCGGTGTGGTTGAGCTCCTGGCGCAGGTCCTGGATCCGCACGAAGGTGAAGAAGCTGATCAACAGCAACGTCAGCAACAGGGCAGGGCCGAGGCTGATGATTTGTGTGCGGGTGTTGATGTCCCAACGGCGACGGAAGGTCATGGGCGCTTTTCTCCTTCGGCCAACTGTGTTGCGACAGAGGCTTCATTCATCTGTTCCATCCCTAATGAACGAGCCACTTGTGGGTTGCTTAAGACTTTGAAGTGTTGCGGGTAGTAAGTTCGTGGCCACGTGGCGGGTGGCCGGTCGAGCAGTTCGTCGAGTATCGCCAGCCAATCGCTCTGATCGCTGTAGGTGCTGGCCAGGCTTCCCGCCCGGACAAACCCTGCGTTAGGACCGATCAGCGCCAGTTGCCGTGCATAGCTGCTGAGCAACAGGTTCTTCGCGGTTTTCGAGTTGTACAAATCGGGATCATCAAGGCCCAGCAACACGTCGCTGTTTTTCAGCAAGGTCTGCAGCGGCCGGCTGTCGTTAGTGTTATCCCAGCGCTCGGTGACCACCTCAAGGCCCAGGGAGTGGGCGGCCTGATGCAACTCTTTCAAGAGGAATTCGCTGTGGCTGTCGAAGAGCACGCCGACCCGTTTAGCCTGAGGCAGGAGCAGTCGGGTCAGGCGCAATTGTCGCTCCAGGGGCGGATCGCTCCAAAGCAGGCTGAGGCGCGGGGGCAGGGTGGCGCCCAGATGCTGACGGGCTTGCAGGCGGCTGATGCGCAGCACCAGCGTCGCCGGGCCTTTGGCGTCTTGCAGGCGCCAGTCGAGGCTCGGCAGGTCGAGCAGAATCAAGCGGGTGCTGGCGGGCAGTTTGCCCGGCGCCGGCAGACTGGCCAGTGGCTGGAAGCGCACGTTATCGGCCGGCCGCACTTCGCTCAGGGCCTGGGTGAAGGATTGCATGCCCGGGCTGTCCTCGGCGCCGGTCAGCAAAATGTCCGCGGCGGTGGCCTCCAATGGGCTCAGCAGGCCGGCAAACACCAGGCACAACCCGGCCAGCAGGCGGCCAAGGATTGGCGTCTTCGGTGTCGGGCAATGCAGCATCTTAGAACGCCAGCTCCGCGCTGATGTAAAGCACCCGGCGCTCGTCGTAGTTATTGTCGACGAAGGTCGTGGGCTGGCTGTCGAGGCGTTGCTGGAGCACACCGGCCAATTCCAGGCTGGCCTTACCCAGGCCGATGCGTTTGGCGATGCGTGTGTCGACCCGTTCGAAGCGATAGCCGTTCAGGGCATCGTCACCATAGTAGAAGAGCGCGCTATTCCAGCCATGGCCCCAGTTGCGCAGCCAACCGGCGGAACCGCTGTTTCGAGCCGTCTGTTGCGCATCCTGCGGATTGCTCGCCTCGGCGTCGACGTAGGCATACGTCAGGCGCAGGCGGTCGGCGCTGCTGATTCGCCAGTCGAGCTGGGTTTCGGTCCCGGAGAAGCGCGAGCTGTTTGAGTTGCTGGCGATGTACTGATTGTTGCGCAGCGGTTCGCTGATCATCCCGGTGATTTCGTCGTAGAACAGCTTCACATCGACCGCCAGTCCCCACTCGGCAAAGTAGCCGTTGTAGCCCAGCTCCCGGGAGCGCATGTGTTCCTGTTCGAGGTCGCCGGGGCCGCGGGTCTTGACGAAATAACGGGCACTGGACTGGCCATAGGCACTGGGCCGCAGGTTGGTCACCCGATAACTCCAATTGACGTTGTTCTCGAACATGTCCGGCGAGCGGATGGCTTCCGAGTACACCGCCCGCAGGCCATGGCGCGGGTTGATCAGGTAGTTGACCGCCACCCGCGGGGTGAGCGAACTGCCGATCAATTGCGTGTCTTCGAACATCGCCCCGCCCTGCAGCAACCAATGCTCGGTGGCGCGCCATTCGAGTTGGCCGAACGCCCGCCAGGTGGTGTCGTCGAGGGTGCCATTGAAGTAAGTCTCGGAATCTGCCCGGTCGTAACGATAATTCATGCCGCTGACCAGCCGCAGACTATCGGACAGGCTGAGGGTGTCCTGCACTTCGAGGTCGTAGCGCGACTCCCGGGCGCTTTGGTCGATGTCACCGCAGAGGGTTTGTCGGGCGCCGTTTCGCCATTGGTCCAGCACTTGATTGGCCAGTGCACGCTGGGCCGGGTCACCGGCTGGCGCACCGGGGCCGGTGTAGCGCTCCATGTTGCGCGCCAGGCGTTCGGTGTAATTGGGGTTGAGCTGCCAGAGCTCGGTCAACTGCGGGCTGAACGAAACCTCGGCATCGCAGGCACGCCAGGTTTGCTGACGATCCCAGTGTTGCGCCGAGCCTTGGATATAAAGGCTGTGATCGGGATTGATGTCGAGGTTCCAGCGCAGCGAGCCAGCGTAGTCCTTGGCGATGACGTCGGAATTGTTCCCGGCAGCGGTAATCCCCGAGAAGACCGGGCGGTAGGTATACGGCCGCTGGTTGGTCCCGTCCTTGGCATTCAATTGCCAGTCGATGCTCTGGTTTTCATTAAGCGTCTGACTGACCGCGAGGTTGAAGCGATTCAAGCGGCGGCTGTCGCGGTAATCGGCGCCTTTACGGTCCGAGTCGAAGCCGTCGTCTTGTTGACCGGACAGCGACAGGCGCAGGTCGCCGCCGTCCCAGCCCACACCCTGGCTGGCGTAAAAGTCATCGATGCCGCGCTGCCCACGGGTGACTTTCAGCCGCGTTCCGTGGCTGTCGGCCGGGTTGCGCGTGATGATGTTGACCACCGCCATCAGCGCATTGGCGCCGTAGCTGACGGTGTTCGGGCCGCGAAAAACTTCGATGCGTTCGATGTCTTCCATGGCCACCGGAATATCACTCCAGTCCACCGTGGCCAGGCCTGCGCGGTACACCGAGCGGCCATCGATCAACACTTGCAAGCGTCGCGCTTCGGTCGCGTTGGTGCCGTGATAGTTCACCGCCGCCTGGTTACCGCTGATGTTGCCGACCATCATTCCCGGCACCAGTCGTAGCAACTCGCTGATGTCCCGGGCGCCACTGGCGTTGATCAGTTCGCTGTCGATCACCGTCATGCTCCCCGGCACTGCGGCCGGCGACTGCTTGAGCCGCGTCGCGGTCAGCACTTGCGGCAGCGGCTCGCTGTCGAGAAACAAGTCGTCGGCGAGCAATGGCGAGCTGAAAATCAGCGCCAGTACCAGCGGCGAGAGAGGTGAAGGGGAGCCAAACGACACAGCACATCCTTGATAGGGAACAATTGGCGCGCATGTTAACCGAGCGCAATGACTTTTCCAGTCACGTTGTGGGCATTTTCCTCGGTTTTCTTGGTCTTCTTCCTACAAGTGCCGGTAATTGATGTGGGGGCTGGCCGCCACTGGGCTGCTCCGTATAATGCCGTCATCGCCACTGGTATGGATTAACGGATTGCATATGACTGAACAGCGCCCAATTGCGGTCCTGGGAGGCGGAAGTTTTGGTACCGCCGTAGCTAATTTGCTGGCCGAGAACGGGCATCAGGTGCGGCAGTGGATGCGTGACCCTGAACAGGCCGAAGCCATTCGGGTCAATCGCGAGAACCCGCGTTACCTCAAAGGCATCAAGATTCTTCCGGCCGTCGAGCCTGTCACCGACCTGCTGGCCACTCTGGAAGCTTGCGACCTGTGCTTCGTCGCGCTGCCGTCCAGCGCGCTGCGCTCGGTGCTGGCTCCTCACGCCGCACGTTTGAGCAGCAAGTTGCTGGTGAGCCTGACCAAAGGCATCGAAGCCCACACTTTCAAACTGATGAGCGAAATCCTCGAAGAGATCGCCCCGCAAGCGCGCATCGGCGTGCTGTCCGGGCCGAACCTGGCGCGTGAAATCGCCGAACACGCGCTGACTGCCACGGTGGTCGCCAGCGAAGACGACGAGCTTTGCCAGCGAGTTCAGGAAGCGCTGCATGGCCGGACCTTTCGTGTGTACGCCAGCGCCGACCGCTTCGGCGTGGAGTTGGGCGGCGCGTTGAAAAACGTCTACGCGATCATCGCCGGCATGGCGGTGGCGCTGGGCATGGGCGAAAACACCAAGAGCATGTTAATCACCCGGGCGTTGGCGGAAATGACCCGCTTTGCGGTGAATCAGGGCGCCAACCCGATGACCTTCCTCGGTTTGGCGGGCGTCGGCGATCTGATCGTCACGTGCTCGTCACCGAAAAGCCGTAACTACCAGGTTGGGTTCGCCCTCGGCCAGGGCTTGAGTCTGGAAGATGCCGTGACACGGCTGGGCGAAGTTGCCGAAGGGGTCAACACCCTCAAGGTGCTCAAGGCCAAAGCTCAGGAGGTGGGCGTGTATATGCCGCTGGTCGCCGGGCTGCATGCCATCCTGTTCGAAGGGCGCACGCTGGAGCAGGTGATCGGTCTATTGATGCGTGCCGAGCCGAAAACCGATGTCGATTTTATTTCCACCAGTGGTTTCAACTGAGCACTCAATTGACAGGGGCAGGGAGCGAGACATGAACGATCCGAAAGAAGAAGCCAAGTACGAATCCATCCTGCTGCGTGTGTTGTGGATGATTGTCTACGTGCTGGTCTGGCAAGTGGCGCAATTCATCCTTGGCGCCGTGGTGCTGGTGCAGTTAATCTATCGTTTGATCTATGGCGCCCCAAGCGCCAGCCTGATGAATTTCGGCGACAGCCTGAGCCAGTTTCTGGCGCAGATCGGTCGTTTCGGCAGTTTCCACAGCGACCAGAAACCCTGGCCGTTCGCCGACTGGCCGACGCCGCGTACACCGGAAGGTGAAGCGCCGCACGCTGTGGCGCCAGCCCCGCATCCGGCACGAGATGAGGAGCCCAAGCTATGAAACTCTGGATACTGCGTCATGGTGAAGCTGAACCACACGGCAAGCGTCCCGATTCGGAACGGGCACTGACTGCCCATGGTCGTGAAGAAGTGCTGCGCACTGCCGCCGAGTTGGCCGGCAAGCCGCTGACCGCGATCTATGCCAGTCCTTACCTGCGAGCGCAGGAGACGGCAGAAATTGTGCGTACGGCGCTGAATTTCGCGCCGGAGATTCGCACCGTCGACTGGCTGACCCCCGACAACCACCCGCAAGCGGTGGCGGAGCAGTTGGTGTCTGTGGATCACGCGCTACTGGTCAGCCATAACCCGCTGGTGGGTAACCTGTTGGGTTACTTGCAGCACGGCCATGTTCAGGCCCCGGAGGCGGTGAAAACTGCCGGCCTTGCAGAACTTGAAGGCGAAGGCCCGCGGGCCGGAGCGATGAAGCTCACCGGCATTAAGCACCCGTAAAATAGTCAACCGAGCAACTGCTTGGTTGACTACGCTTGCTCCAGACCAAAAATAAAGGAGCGAGTCGCATGCCTGCTGCTTTCCGTTTGCCGCTGGACGTTTTCTACGAGCGTGAAGCGCGCCATCCCCACCAGCGCTTTTTGGTCCAGCCCATCGGCGGCGGGCAAGTCGAGACGCTCACCTGGGCCGACGTCGGTCATCAGGCGCGCTGCGCTGCGCATTGGCTGCGCGCGCGCGAACTGCCCCAAGGCAGCCACATCGCCCTGATCTCAAAAAATTGCGCGCACTGGATCATCGCCGACCTGGCGATCTGGATGGCCGGCCATGTGTCGGTGCCGCTCTACCCGAACCTCACCGCCGAGACCGTGGCCCAGGTGCTTGATCATTCCGAAGCGGCGCTGGTGTTCATCGGCAAACTCGATGACTGGCCTGGCATGTCTCGCGGGGTCAGCGCTGATCTGCCGACGATCAGCCTGCCGTTGCATCCACCCGGCACGTTCGATTTCAGCTGGGCCGACCTGCAAAAGAGCTCACCGATCCAGGACGATCCCAAGCCGTCCGCCGACCAGTTGGCAACCATCATTTACACCTCCGGCACCACCGGCATGCCCAAAGGCGTGATGCACAGCTTCGCCAATCTGGGGTTTGCCACCACGCGCGGCACGCAGTTGTTCGGCTTGAATGAGTCGGATCGGCTGCTGTCCTACCTGCCGCTTTGCCATGTCGCCGAGCGGATGTTCGTCGAGCTGGCGTCGATCTACACCGGGCAAACGGTATTTTTTGCCGAGAGCCTGGACACCTTCCTGACCGATTTACGCCGCGCACGACCGACTGCGCTGTTCGGCGTGCCGAGGATCTGGACCAAATTCCAGATGGGTGTGTACAGCAAGATCCCGGCAAAGCGTCTCGACTTCCTGCTCGGTCTGCCGATCATCGGCAAGCGGGTCGGGCACAAAGTCCTCGTCGGGCTCGGGCTGGATGCCTTGCGCATCGCCTTGTCCGGTGCCGCGCCAGTGCCGCAAACCTTGCTGTTGTGGTACCGCAAACTGGGCCTGGATGTGCTGGAGGTCTACGGCATGACCGAAAGCTGCGGCTATTCGCACGTGTGCCTGCCGGGCCAGAACAAACCCGGCTGGATCGGCAAGCCATGCCCGGAGGTCGAGGTGCGGATCGCTGAGTCGGGGGAGGTCATGGTGCGCAGCGGCGCAACCATGCTCGGGTATTTCAAGGAGCCTGAGAAAACCGCCGAAACCATCACCGAGGACGGCTTCCTGCGCACCGGCGACAAGGGTGAGGAGGACGCCGAAGGCAACCTGCGCCTGACCGGGCGCCTGAAAGAGATTTTCAAGACCAGCAAAGGCAAATACGTCGCACCGGCACCGATCGAAAATCGTCTGGCGGAGCATTCGCGGATCGAGCAGGTGTGCGTGGTCGGCGATGGCCTGAGTGCGCCGCTGGGGTTGTGCGTGCTCTCGGCGGTCGGTCAGCAGGACGCCAGCGGAACGGCGAGGGCGGGGCTGCATTCAAGCCTGGAAAAACTCTTGGAGGAGGTCAACGGCGTCCTCGACAAACATGAGCGCTTGCATCGATTGGTGGTGGTCAAGGACAGTTGGGCGGTGGAAAACGGCTTCCTGACGCCGACCCTGAAGATCAAGCGCAACGTGATCGAAGCCGCGTACGGTGCCCGTTTCGAAGAATGGAGCGCGCGCAGTGAAGCGGTGCTGTGGCAGGATTGAGCCACGAATAAAACCAACTAAGGAAAGCAACGATGAGTCTGTGGCGTACCACTCCCAACGTCGAGCAGTTGAACGCAATCCAGAAAAACACCATTGGCGAAGTGCTGGATATTCGCTTCGAAGCCTTCGACGAAGAGTCCCTGACCGCGAGCATGATCATCGA
Organism: Pseudomonas sp. HLT2-19-2; assembly: GCF_054898005.1. Classification (NCBI taxonomy): domain Bacteria; kingdom Pseudomonadati; phylum Pseudomonadota; class Gammaproteobacteria; order Pseudomonadales; family Pseudomonadaceae; genus Pseudomonas; species Pseudomonas sp. HLT2-19-2. The sequence continues at coordinate 1,897,156 of NZ_CM142712.1, forward strand.
CCACCGCACTCACCAGCCTTACGGCTTGCTGCACGGCGGCGCCTCGGTGGTGCTGGCCGAAACCGTCGGCTCGATGGCCAGCTACCTGTGCATCGATGCCAGCAAGTTTTACTGCGTAGGCCTGGAAATCAACGCTAACCATCTGCGTGGCTTGCGCAGTGGGCGGGTCACGGCGGTGGCCAAGCCGATTCACATTGGCCGCACGACGCATGTCTGGGATATCCGTTTGACCAGCGATGAGGGCAAGGCCAGTTGTGTGTCGCGGTTGACCATGGCGGTGGTGCCGTTGGGTGAGAATCCGCCGGGACGTTGATGTTTCAAGATCAAAAGATCGCAGCCTGCGGCAGCTCCTACATTTAGCTGCGTACATCCTGTAGGCGCTGGCGAAGCCTGCGATCTTTTGATCTTCGCGACATCTCCTACCACCATTCCTGGCAGTTATGGTCATTGCTGTAAGCCCCAGTCTTACGGACAATCAACCCCTGTTCTAGCTCATGGATCTACCGGTATGTCGCAGCAGATATTTTTCGCCCACGCCAACGGTTTCCCCTCGGGCACCTATGGCAAGTTGTTCGCGGCGCTGGCGCCCGAGTATCAGGTGACGCATCTGGAGCAGCACGCCCACGACCCGCGTTTTCCGGCGGACGACAACTGGTACAACTTGGTGGACGAGCTGATTCATCACCTCAAGCAGCAATCGGAACCGGTATGGGGCGTCGGCCATTCCTTCGGTGGCGTGCTGCACCTGCACGCGGCGTTGCGCTGCCCTGAGCTCTATCGCGGCGTGGTGATGCTCGATTCGCCGGTGCTGACCCGTGCCGATCAATGGGTGATCCGTGCGGCCAAACGCTTTGGTTTCATCGACCGCCTGACCCCGGCCGGCCGTACGTTGGGACGGCGGGAGGAGTTCGCCGATCTGGAAGCGGCTCGGCTGTATTTCGCTGGAAAAACCCTGTTCCGTGGCTTCGATCCGGAATGCTTCGACGCCTACCTGCAACACGGCTTGCACAAAGTGGGCGACACGCTGCGTTTGCGCTTCGACCCGGCCACGGAAATCAGCATCTACCGCGGCGTGCCGCACACCAGCCCCGGCCGCGCACGTCAGCTGAAAGTGCCGCTGGCCGTCGTTCGAGGGCACAAGAGCCGCGTGGTGATGCGTCATCACGCCAGTTCCGTCGGACGCATGCCGTTGGGCGAATCCTTGACCATGCCCGGCGGACACATGTTTCCCCTCGAGCGTCCCCAGGACACGGCCACGCTGCTGAAAAATCTGTTCAGCCGCTGGGAAGGTCGCCGCCAACAGGATTGCGCATGAGCAACGTCGTTGAGGAAGTCCGCCTTAGCCTGCCGCACATAGAGCTGGCAGCGCACCTGTTCGGTCCCGAAGACGGCATGCCGGTGATCGCTTTGCATGGCTGGCTGGACAACGCCAACAGCTTTGCCCGACTGGCGCCGAAGCTCAAAGGCTTGCGCATCGTTGCGCTGGACATGGCCGGTCACGGTCATTCCGGGCATCGTCCGACCGGTGCAGGGTACGCGCTGTGGGACTACGCCCATGACGTGCTGCAAGTCGCCGAACAACTGGGCTGGAAACGCTTCGCGCTGCTGGGGCATTCCATGGGCGCGATTGTTTCGCTAGTGCTGGCCGGTTCGTTGCCGGAGCGAGTGACCCATCTGGCGTTGATCGACGGCATCATTCCTCCTACAGACAAAGGCGAAAATGCTGCCGAGCGGATGGGCATGGCCCTGCAAGCGCAGCTGAATTTGCGGGAAAAGCGCAAACCGGTCTACAACACGCTCGACCGGGCCATCGAGGCGCGCATGAAAGGCTTGGTTGCGGTCAGTCGCGAAGCCGCGGAACTACTGGCCCAACGTGGATTGATGCCGGTGCCGGGTGGTTATACCTGGCGCACCGATAACCGCCTCACGTTACCGTCGCCGCTGCGTCTGACCACCGAACAGGCGATGGCCTTCGTCCAGCGGGTCAGTTGTCCTGCAAAACTGGTGGTGGCTGCAGACGGCATGCTCGCCAAACATCCTGAGTTGCTGGAGCGTCTACCCTTTAGCCGTGAACAGCTGCCTGGCGGCCATCATTTGCACCTGAATGACAAACCCGGCGCCGACCTTGTCGCAGACTGTTTCAATCGGTTCTTCGCCGTTCCTTGACTTGCGCGGGGCAACTGTCGAGGCTGGGCGGGTTGAAATGGGAGACAACCATGATAGATCTCTACACCGCTGCGACCCCGAATGGCCACAAGGTCTCTATCGTGCTCGAGGAGCTCGGCTTGCCCTACACGGTGCACGCCTTGAGTTTCGACAAAAAGGAACAGAAGTCCAAGGACTTCCTCAAGATCAATCCCAATGGCCGGATTCCGGCGATTGTCGACCGCGCCAACGGCGATTTTGCCGTGTTCGAATCCGGCGCCATTCTGATTTACCTCGCTGAGCTGAGCGGCAAACTGCTGCCCAAAGACCCTAAGGGGCGCTCGGTCGTGTTGCAATGGTTGATGTTCCAGATGGGTGGGATCGGCCCAATGCAAGGCCAGGCCAACGTGTTTTTCCGTTATTTCCCGGAGAAACTCCAAGGCGCCATCGACCGCTATCAACATGAAACCCGTCGCCTCTATGAAGTGCTCGACACGCGTCTGCAAGCCGTAGAGTTCCTTGCGGGCGAGTACAGCATTGCCGACATCGCTACTTTTCCGTGGGTTCGTGGCCACGAGTGGTCCGGTGTCGCGGTGGACGGCTTGCCAGCCCTGCAACGCTGGATGGCGACCATGGAGGCGCGTCCGGCGGTGCAGCGTGGTTTGCTGGTTCCCGACCGCATCGATGATGCCAGTGTCGTCAAAGGTGCCCAGGCCATGCTGATCCGATGAGTCTATCCATGCGTTCACTCAGTCTGCTGGCACTGTGTTGTTTCAGTCCCCTGTTGTTTGCCGCCGATGTCCCGGGCAGCCAGGACCTGCCGATCGTGCCGCGTATGGCCGATGCGCAGATCGTCGACTATCGTCCGGTCGCCGAGCTTGAGCGGATCTATCCACTGGGTTCGATCCGCAAAATCAGCGGCCAGTTACGTTTCGACGGTCAGGTCAGCGCTCGGGGGCAAACCACTTCGGTGACCTACGAGTTGCCGCCGGAGCACTCCTCTACCGACGCCTTCACCGCCGCTCGTGAAGCCCTGCAGAAACAGGGCGCCGAGCTGCTGTTCTGGTGTCAGGCGCGTGATTGCGGCGAAAGCAGCCTGTGGGCCAATGAAGTCTTCAGCAACGCCAAGCTCTATGGCGCTGATGATCAGCAGGCGTATCTGCTGTTGCGTCTAGCGGCGCCACAAGACAACACGCTGGTAGCGCTTTACAGCATCACGCGCGGCAATCGCAAAGCCTATCTGCATGTCGAACAGTTCGACGCCGCTGCGCCGCTGGGCGATTTGCTGCCGACGTCTGCAACCTTGCTTCGGGAGCTCAAAAGCACCGGTGAACTCGATTTGCCCACACTGACCGGCGATCCTGACGATACCTGGCTGCGCCTGATATCCCGAGGATTGAATCTGGATACCACGTTGCGGGTCAGTGTTTCCGGGCCGAAGGCCGAAGCCTGGCGTCAGGCACTGATCGGGCAGGGTGTGCGTACCGCCAGGATGGAAGCCGGCAGCGTCGACGGTGAAGGCTTACACATCGAACTGTTGCGATAAGCTTTATCAGGCGAACGTGCAAGCCGCGTTCGCCTACCCTTTTGCGGACTGACTTTTTCGAGATATAGATGATCAATAACGATCGGCTGTTGGTGCAGATCCTGCTCCTGGTGCTGTTTGGCGCGAGCTTCTGGGTGATGGCGCCATTCTGGTCGGCGCTATTCTGGGGCGCGGTGTTGGCGTTTGCCAGTTGGCCGCTGATGCGTTTGCTGACGCGTTGGCTCAATGGTCGCGAGTCGCTGGCGGCGGCATTGCTGACGCTGGGCTGGATGTTGCTGGTGGCGGTGCCGTTGGTGTGGCTGGGGTTCAACCTCGCGGACCATGTGCGAGATGCCACGGCGTTCATCAAGGATGTGCAAGTCGATGGGCTGCCGGAAGCGCCGACCTGGCTGGGCAGTGTGCCCTTGGTGGGTGAGCGGCTGGTGGGGATCTGGAACAGCATCGATCAGCAGGGCGCGGCGATGATGCTGGCGGTCAAGCCTTATCTGGGCCAGGTCGGCAATTGGTTGCTGGCGCGCAGTGCGCAGATTGGCGGCGGGATTCTCGAGCTGACGTTGAGTATCGTCTTTGTGTTCTTTTTCTACCGTGACGGGCCGCGTCTGGCAGCGTTTGTTCATGGGTTGCTGGAACGGCTGATTGGTGACCGTGCCGGGTATTACATTGAATTGGTGGCGGGCACGGTGCAGCGGGTGGTGAACGGTGTGATCGGGACGGCAGCGGCCCAGGCGGTTCTGGCGTTGATCGGGTTCTTGATTGCCGGGGTTCCCGGGGCGCTGGTGTTGGGGATTGTTACATTTTTGCTGAGCCTGATTCCGATGGGACCGCCACTGGTGTGGATTCCGGCCACGGCGTGGTTGGCGTGGAAGGGTGAGTACGGGATGGCGGTGTTTCTCGGAAGTTGGGGGATATTCATCATCAGTGGCGTCGACAACGTGCTCAAACCGTATCTGATCAGCCGTGGCGGCAATTTGCCGTTGGTGATTGTCCTGCTCGGGGTGTTTGGCGGGTTGATTGCCTTTGGGTTTATTGGCTTGTTCATCGGCCCGACATTGTTGGCGGTGGCCTACAGCCTGCTCACCGACTGGAGCAAGAGCCAGTCTCGGGTTGAAGATCGGCGCCCTTGATCGTTCCCACTGAACCGGTGAAGGTCAGTGGGCTTTTGACTTAAGTGGCCACGTTCAGGTACTTGCCCACGGTCGCCACATTGTCGAGCGAGTACTGCTTGCTCAGGTTAGCGATCATTTTGTTCAGGGCTTCGGTCACGTTCGACTGATCGGTGGAGCTGTCCGTGTTTCTCTCGCGGCTGACGCTACCGATCATTGGGCTCACTCTTTGGAATGGGTAACCGGTGGGTGCACCGGCTTATGCAGCCTCAAGGGGCAAGTTGTCGTGGGTATATGAGGTTTGTACCGAACGGCACACAGAGTTGTGATCAGGCTCGGGGCAGGCGAATCACTGCTGTCAGGCCAGCACCGGGCGTTTCTTCCAGGCTCAACTGTCCACCCATGTCGTCGTCGGCGCCCAGTTCCAGGCCGATGATCCGGTCTGTCGGTTCGCCGCGGGCAGTGAGCATCAGGATAGGGTGGAAGTGCTGTAAGGACGTGTTGCGGCTGCCGAAGGTAACGTTGAAGGGGGTTGCAGGCGTGTCAGGTGTGTATCTGACTCGACACAATTGACGCAAGGGCTAGTCTTGCTTGAGCCGCCTCGACGAATTACCGATCATCGGGTCCCGCAGAGGCGCTGGTTCCGCTACAATGCGCGCCGATTTCGACCTGCCTGAGAGCCCACTCATGTCCGCCTGCCAGACTCCTATCATCGTCGCCCTGGATTTCCCCACCCGTGACGCCGCACTGAAGCTGGCCGATCAGTTGGACCCGAAACTGTGCCGGGTCAAAGTCGGTAAAGAACTGTTCACCAGCTGCGCTTCGGAAATCGTTGGCACCCTGCGTGACAAGGGTTTCGAAGTGTTCCTGGACCTCAAGTTCCATGACATCCCGAACACCACCGCCATGGCCGTCAAGGCGGCTGCGGAAATGGGCGTGTGGATGGTCAATGTGCACTGCTCCGGTGGTTTGCGCATGATGGCCGCGTGCCGCGAAGTGCTCGACCAGCGCACCGGTCCGAAACCGCTGCTGATCGGCGTGACCGTGCTGACAAGCATGGAGCGTGAGGATCTGGCGGGTATCGGTCTGGATATCGAGCCGCAGGAGCAAGTGTTGCGTCTGGCAGCGTTGGCGGAAAAAGCCGGGATGGACGGTCTGGTTTGCTCGGCACTGGAAGCCCAGGCCCTGAAATTGGCGCACCCGTCGCTGCAACTGGTGACCCCGGGGATTCGTCCGGCGGGCAGCGCCCAGGACGATCAGCGCCGCATTCTGACTCCGCGTCAGGCGCTGGATGCCGGTTCCGATTATCTGGTGATCGGCCGTCCGATCAGCCAGGCAGCGGATCCGGCCAAAGCGTTGGCGGCCGTAGTCGCCGAACTGGCGTAAAAAGATCACAGCCTTCGGCAGCTCCACATGGGATCGCGTTCCCCTGTAGGAGCTGGCGTAGCCTGCGATCTTTTGATCTTCTGCGTTAAACCTTCAACACCAACTTCCCGAAATTCTCGCCGCTGAACAACTTCATCAGCGTCTCCGGGAACGTCTCCAGTCCTTCAATAATATCTTCCTTGCTCTTGAGCTGCCCCTTGGCCATCCAGCCGGCCATTTCTTGCCCGGCGGCGGCGAACTGTGCGGCGTAGTCCATTACCACAAAGCCTTCCATCCGCGCGCGGTTGACCAGCAATGACAAGTAGTTGGCCGGGCCTTTGACCGCTTCCTTGTTGTTGTACTGGCTGATGGCGCCGCAAATCACCACCCGCGCCTTCATGGCCAGGCGACTCAACACCGCGTCGAGGATGTCGCCGCCGACGTTATCGAAATACACGTCCACGCCTTTCGGGCATTCGCGCTTGAGGCCGGCGTGGACGTCTTCGTTTTTGTAATCGATGGCACCGTCAAAACCCAGTTCGTCGATCAGGAATTTGCACTTGTCCGCGCCGCCCGCGATGCCGATCACGCGGCAGCCTTTGATCTTGGCAATCTGACCGGCAATGCTGCCAACCGCACCCGCAGCACCTGACAACACCACGGTGTCACCCGCCTTAGGCGCGCCGACATCGAGCAGGGCGAAATAAGCGGTCATCCCGGTCATGCCCAGCGCCGACAGATAACGCGGCAAAGGCGCCAGTTTCGGATCGACCTTGTAGAAACCTCGTGGCTCGCCGAGGAAGTAATCCTGCACACCCAGGGCGCCGTTGACGTAGTCCCCGGCCGCAAAGCCGGGATTATTCGAGGCAACGACTTTGCCTACACCCAATGCGCGCATCACTTCGCCGATACCGACGGGTGGAATGTAGGACTTGCCCTCGTTCATCCAGCCACGCATGGCCGGGTCCAGGGACAGGTATTCGTTTTTGACCAGTATCTGACCCGCGGCCGGTTCACCGACCGGTACTTCTTGATAGGTGAAGGTCTCACGGGTCGCCGCGCCCACCGGACGTTTGGCAAGCAGGAACTGGCGATTGGTCTGGGTAGTCATGACAGGCACTCAAGATGAATGAAGACTTGTTGATAGACCTTCAAGATCGATGCCGCAAGTTTGGCTGATGCGGCGAATGCACATCGATCCAGTGCAGTGATAGTCGGGCGAGCGGTTTTATCACTGTCACTCATGGGCGCCCAACCGGCCTTCTGATAGTGCTGCCGTGCCGCAGACCCTTGTGGCTAGATTGAGAACACGCGACCCCCCGCATCTTCTCTTCGAGGACATAACAATGAGCATGACGTTTTCTGGCCAGGTCGCCGTTGTGACGGGCGCCGCCAATGGTATTGGCCGCGCGACCGCCCAGGCGTTCGCCGCTGAAGGCTTGAAAGTGGTAGTGGCCGACATGGACACGGTCGGGGGCGAAGGCACTGTGGCGCTGATTCGTACGGCGGGCGGCGAAGCGACCTTCGTGCGCTGCAACGTCACGCTGGAAAGCGATGTAAAAAATCTGATGGACGAGGTGGTCAATACCTACGGCCGTCTCGACTATGCCTTCAACAACGCCGGCATCGAGATTGAGAAAGGCAAGTTGGCCGAAGGCACGATCGATGAGTTCGACGCGATCATGGGCGTCAACGTCAAAGGCGTCTGGTTGTGCATGAAGTACCAGTTGCCATTGCTGCTGGCCCAAGGCGGCGGAGCAATCGTCAACACCGCTTCGGTAGCCGGTCTTGGGGCTGCGCCGAAGATGAGCATTTACGCGGCGTCGAAACACGCGGTGATTGGCCTGACCAAGTCGGCGGCCATCGAATACGCCAAGAAAAAGATTCGGGTGAACGCGGTGTGTCCGGCCGTGATCGACACCGACATGTTCCGTCGTGCCTATGAAGCCGACCCGAAGAAAGGTGAGTTCGCCAATGCCATGCACCCGGTCGGGCGCATCGGCAAGGTCGAGGAAATTGCCAGTGCGGTGCTGTACCTGTGCAGCGATGGCGCAGCGTTCACCACGGGGCATTCACTGGCGGTGGACGGTGGCGTGACAGCGTTCTGAAACCAGGCGCTGCAACGTAGGAAAAAACCCGCATTTGTGCGGGTTTTTTTTCGGTTCCTTAAAGGGGCCGGCCAATGTGTTTCAAATGGTTAGAACCGAGGGTTTTGGCGGCGTTGTCGCACAGCTCATCGACCGCTCCTGTGATTAACTGTTTCCCGCAAAACGGACAGGAGTTTGCTTGCTCATGGAGTTGAGAATCGATCGACGGGCATTGGTGCCGGTCGTACAGCAAATCGTTGACGCGCTAGCCTGCTGGCTTCGCCGTGGCTCGGTGCCGCCGGGGACGCGTTTACCTTCCGTGCGGCAAATCGCCCGGATCAATTTACTCAGTCAGTCCAACGTCGTTGAAGCCTGTGAGCGTCTGGTGGCTCAAGGGGTGCTGGCGTCGCGTCATGGCGCCGGTTTCATTGTCGCCACTCCAGCGCTGGCCGCTCAGGGATCACAGGATTGCCCCTGGTTCGAGGGGGCAGAAGCGAAGCAGGGCGGCACCTCGGGCGAACTTAAATTGGGGTGTGGCGGACTGCCCGAGAGCTGGCGCGAAACGGATGACCTGAGCTACGCGATCTGTCAGGTCAGCCGCACCGACATGGCTGGCTTGTTCAACTACAGCACGCCGCTGGGTCTGCCAGCCTTGCGCCAGCAGATCCACAAACGCCTGAAACAGCTGGATATTGTGGTTGAGGAAAGCCGGATCCTGACAACGGCGGGTGCCAGTCAGGGGCTTGACCTGATTGTGCGGACCTTGTTCAAGCCAGGTGATTGCGTGGTGGTAGAGAATCCCGGTTATTCCTTGCTGTTCGATCTGCTCAGGCTGCACGGTGTCAGCATGATCGAGGTGCCGCGAACCCCGCGCGGGCCGGACATTGAAGCGCTTGAGGCGCTGCTGGTGAAGGACCGACCTCGCGGGATATTCATCAATAGCTTCTATCACAATCCGACGGGCAGCAGCCTGGCGCCGGCGGTGGCGCAGCGGGTTCTGCAACTGGCCAAAACCTATGGCCTTCTGGTTATCGAAGACGACGTCTATGCGGATTTGCACAGCGGCCTCGGTACGCGGCTCGCCGCGCTCGATATTGATGACAACGTGATCTACGTCGGCAGCTATTCCAAAACCCTCAGCAGTTCGTTGCGGGTCGGTTTTGTCGTGGCCGGCGCCGGGGTTATTTCGCGTCTGGCCGAGGTCAAGATGATCAGCAGCATGGGTGCTTCACGGTTTTGCGAGTCGGTGCTGGCAAGCCTGTTGGCCAACGGTGCCTACCGCAAATTGGTACAGCGCCAGCGTCAGCGTTTGAGCAATGACAGGGAGGCGGCGTTGCAAGTGCTTGAAGATGCCGAGTGGGAGGTTTTTGGCAAGCCGGTCGGAGGCCTGTTCATATGGGCGCGATCGCGTATTTCCGACTACGCTCAGGTGCGGACTCAGGCACAGCGCTTCGGTGTTCTGTTGTCTTCTGCGACGGCATTCAGTCCCACCGGAGAGGCCAATGACTGGCAGCGTATCAATGTGGCCTATGCCTGTGATCCGCGAGCCCGGGCTTTCTTTCGAGCCACCTCTGTGGATCGACCTCAAGCGTTCTGAAAACGACGTGAGCGTAGCTTTTTGCCATTATTCAGACGCCAGAGACTTGTGTTGATACAGGCCCGTTGCGAATCTGCGTCAACAGACTATGTCAGGGGACTAAGTGCAATGAATTCGGCCGTGCAAGGACGTTTTGCCAACCTCGGTATGGCTAAAAAACTGGGTGTCGGGTTTGTACTGGTGCTGCTGTTGACAGCCTTGGTGGCGGCCATCGGCGTATGGTCGCTGCAAACCATCAGCCAGCGCTTCGACGGGCTCAAGCAGATGTCGTCGCTCAACAGCAGTTTGCTCAAGGTGAGGCTGCTCGAGCAGGAATACGCCTTGCACGGTAACCCCAAAACCGCCGATGCCTTGCGCGAGGGCGTTGACGGCCTGATCGCTCTGGCAACCCAACTGAAAGCGGCGTCTGCGGCCAACGTGCCGGTGATGAATGACGTCGAGCAGTCCTTGGGGGCTTACCGCAAGGCCTTTGACGAGTTCGTCTCGCTCAGTCAGGCCAAGGACCTGGCACTGGAGATGGCCAGTTGGTCGGTGTCCAGCGTGGCTAATAATCTCGACGTGCTGCAGGCCGGGCTGGCCGATGACGGCGCTTATACCTTGAAGGAATCCGAAGGCAAGGACGGTGGGCAGTTCATCGAACAGGCCAATCAGGTCAGCCAGGTGTCGCGGTTGATGTTGCAAGCCATGAACGAAGCACGTGTGCGCCTCGACCTGAGCCGCAAGGGCGATGACAGCGCAGGGCAGGGCAAGATTGAGCAGGCCGACCAGGCACTGATCCAGGCCGAGCAGCTGAAAACCACGGTTAAGGATGAGGGTTACCAAACGGTCCTCAATGAAGTGGTCGGGCACATTGGCGGATTCAGCGAAAAACTCGCCGAGTACACCGGCCTGCTGGCGCAGGAAAAAACCGTTTATCAACAGCTGCATCAGCGCGCCGCTCAGGTGGTGGAGCGGGTGGATCAGGCCTATGTCGCCGAAGACCAGTCGATGCAGGCGGAGCTGAAAAAGAACTCGCTGCTGATCATCGGTTCGTCGGCGCTGGCGCTGTTGGTCGGGCTGATTGCGGCCTGGGTGATTACCCGGTTGATCGTGGCACCGCTGCGCAGTGTGATCCGTGTTGCTCAACAGATTGCCTCTGGCGATTTGAGTGCGACGGTTGAAGTGACCCGTCGTGACGAGATCGGGCAGTTGATGCAGGCCATGCAACAGATGGGTGCCGGGCTAAGCAGTATTGTCAGCGGTTTGCAGGCGGGCATCGAACAGTTGGCCAGTTCAGCGCAGTCGCTGTCGGCGGTGACTGAGCAGACCAATCTTGAAGTCAGCAGCCAGAAGGAAGAAACCGAACAGGTCGCTACCGCGATGAATCAGATGACCGCCACCGTGCATGACGTTGCACGTAACGCGGAGGAGGCTGCCCAGGCGGCTCAGACGGCGGATGGCAAGGTTGAAAGTGGCCAGCAGGTGGTGCGCCAAAGCATGGCGCGGATCGAGCAGTTGGCGGATTCAGCCACCTCGGCCAGTTCGAGTATCGAAAGTTTGAGTGCCGAAATCCAGAACATCGGTACGGTGCTGAGCGTCATCAAGAGTGTGGCCGAGCAGACCAATCTGTTGGCCCTCAACGCCGCCATTGAAGCGGCTCGAGCCGGCGAGCAGGGCAGGGGCTTTGCGGTGGTGGCCGATGAAGTGCGGGCACTTGCCAAGCGCACTCAACAATCGACCGAGGAGATCGAACGACTGGTGAGTGCATTGCGCTCGGCGGCTCAGTCTTCTGTTCAGCAGATTCAGAACAGTGGGGAGTTGGTGAAGCTGGCGGTGAGTGATGCGTTGCAGACTGAGAGTGCGCTGGGGAGTATTGCAGCGGCAGTGTCTTTGATTCAGCAGATGAACCAGCAGATTGCAGCGGCTGCCGAGGAGCAGAGTTCAGTGGCTGAGGAGATTAATCGCAGTGTCACGAGTATTCGCGCCAGCGCGGATCAGTCTTCGTTGGCGATGCAGGGGAATGCGGCTTCCAGTATTGAGTTGGCGCAGTTGGGGGTTGAGTTGAAGGGGATGGTGGGGCACTTCAGGCTCTAGATGTACATGGGCGAAGGCGGCCTGATCGCCGACCTGTCTTTCCTGGGTGTACACGCCTAACTCAACGCAAAAAAAAGCCACCTGTTTAGGTGGCTTTTTTGCTTTCTCTGATCAGTCGTAGATTGCTTTTTTCTTCCAGTCCGCATCGGCCTCGACGTCTTTGAGGCCTTCGGTCAGCTGGTTCACTTCGCCTTCTACCGGGGCGATGTTGTCCATGACTTGGGCGTTGGCGCGAGCCAGCAGTTTTTCCAGGTATTCCAGCTGTTCGGCGTAGACCTGGGGTTCCTGTTGTTTGCGCAGGTATTGCACGCCGCGTTCGAACGCCAGGCGGGCCTGGCCGGGTTGGTTCTGTTGCAGGGCATGCTGGCCGAGGTTGTTGAAGAACTCGATGTGCAGCAGGACCAGGAGGTGGCGAACTTCGCGAATCCAGCGTTTGGCTTCGTTGGTCGGCAGGAAGCCGTCCTGTGCGGCGCGGGTGATTTGGCCGTGCAGGGCTTCGAGCAGGAAGCGTACGTCCTTGGCTTTGGCTTCGGTCTGGATCGGTGCCGGCGGGTTGTTGACCGGGATCGATTCGCCCTGGCCAACCAAGGCGCTCAATTCACCAATCCGTGCCTTGAGGTTGGAGCTGGTTTTTTCCAGATGGAGCAGGCGTTGGCAGACGTTCAGTTCCAGTCGGGCCAACAGCAGCTTGAGCGCCGGTGTCATAAACTGGCCGGGGAAGGTCTCGGTGATTTCGCCGCAACGACGCAGACGATCGTTGAGCTCAACCTTGGCGCGGGCCTTTTCCAGCTTATTGTTTTCCACCACATGGTTCATGTAGCCAATGGTGATCAATAGTGCGATCCCGGCTACGACTAGCAGGGTGATCATGAGTGGTGTCACCGGTAAGACCTCTTTATGGGGTTCGCGTGCGAGTGTAGTGGCTTGGCATTGGGACGCATAGCGCCGCTCGGCGAGTTGAATCGGCTACTGCACTGCCTGTATCGGCCGCGTTCCTGCTTATATAAGTAATAGCGTGCGAGGTGCACATTGCCATCATCTTTGGTGGGCGGACTATAACGTCTTGGTGGGTGTCAGAATATAGGCGTCAAACGCCGGGCGACAGAAAAGCCGGATTAGAGTCGCAAAGCAGGGCGAAGTCATTGATTTAAATAAATTTATATCTGGGGGTTGACGACCCCTCAATCCATCCATAGAATGCGCGCCACTTACAGCGTAAAGCACACAGCGAAACGCGGTAGGGAGTGAATGTTGTACGTGTGTCCCCTTCGTCTAGTGGCCTAGGACACCGCCCTTTCACGGCGGTAACAGGGGTTCGAGTCCCCTAGGGGACGCCATTTGCGGGAATAGCTCAGTTGGTAGAGCACGACCTTGCCAAGGTCGGGGTCGCGAGTTCGAGTCTCGTTTCCCGCTCCAATTTTAAACAGCGTTGCTTTCGGGCAGGGCTGAGTGAAACCAGAACCGGTATCTTCGGATGCGGATTTGGGCACTGAAATACACACCATGTGTTTCAGTTAGCGTGTCCCCTTCGTCTAGTGGCCTAGGACACCGCCCTTTCACGGCGGTAACAGGGGTTCGAGTCCCCTAGGGGACGCCATTTGCGGGAATAGCTCAGTTGGTAGAGCACGACCTTGCCAAGGTCGGGGTCGCGAGTTCGAGTCTCGTTTCCCGCTCCATATTTAACGAAAACGCCGCTCAGCAATGAGCGGCGTTTTTGTTTGTGCGTCATCCATAAACAAGGACCTTAAGGTCCTTTTTTTGTTTTTATTGAAATCAACACGATCAAAGCGTCGGACCCGCCTGAACAGCGGGTCCGAAAGAGGATCAGAGTTTCGGCAACTGCCCGATGCGGCCCATCATCTCGGTCACGATCTGCAGATCCAGCAGGAACTGGTCGACGGTCTTGAACTCGCTGTCGGTGTGGCCGGTGTACTTGACCTCGGGACGCGCCAAGCCGAATTGCACGCCATTGGGCAGTTCATGCACCGAGGTGGCGCCGGCGGAGGTGCCGTATTTGTTTTCCATGCCAAGGTTTTCGCTGGCCACGGCCAGCAGCGCCTTGACCCATTCACCCTCAGGGTTGCGGTACATCGGCTCGGCGATCGAGTAGTCAAAGGTCGCGGCAACATGGGTTTTCTTGCTCCAGGCAGCAATCTTCTCGGCTATTTCCGCCTTGAGCGCTTCCGGCGATTTGCCTTTCGGCACCCGCAGGTTGACCGCGAGTTTGAAGGTTTTTTCATCCATTCCGACGTAGGTCAGGGACGTGGTCAGCGGGCCCATGAACGCATCGGAAAAACCGACGGCCAGTTTGCCACCCTTGTAGTCCAGGCCCCAGTTGTCGGTGGCGTAGCGGGCCGCGTCCGTGATGTGGTTGTGCTTGAGCGCGACCTTGCCGTCCAGACTGTGGATGAAGTCCAGCATCCTCGCCACCGGGTTGACGCCGGATTCTGGCTCGGAGGAGTGGGCAGAGACGCCGGTGACGGTCAGTTTGACGTCTTTGCCGTCGACCTTGGCGCTCACTTCGAAGTCGCCGCCATTGCGCTTGGCATATTCAGTACCGGCTTTTTGCAGGCTGGCGGCCAGTTCGGCGGGCTTGTCGGTCAACAATATGACGACCGAGGCTGACGGAATCTGGTTGCTGGCCAGGCCGCCGGTCATCGAAATGATTTCCGCGCCTTTGCCCTCGGCTTTGCGTTTGGGGAAGTTCGCCATCACCGTGCCGTAGCCTTTCTCGGCAATCACCACCGGGTAGCCGCCATCCAGGGCCATGTTGTAGTTGGGGGTCGGGTTTTGTTCGAAGTAATAAGGAATGGCGTCGCCCGTGGTTTCTTCGGTGGTATCCACCAGCAGCTTGAAATTGCGCGCCAGCGGCAGCTTCTCTTCCTTGATCACCTTCATCGCGTACAGCGTCACCACGATGCCGTTTTTGTCATCTTCGGTGCCCCGGCCATACATGCGGTCACCGATCAGCGTTATCTTGAATGGATCGAGTTTGGTGCCATCCTTCAGCACCCAGTTCTCCGGCGTCACCGGCACCACATCAGCGTGAGCATGGATGCCCACCACTTCATCGCCGCTGCCTTCGAGGGATATTTCATAGACGCGGTTGTCGATGTTGCGGAAGTTCAGGTTGAACGATTTCGCCAGGTCTTTGATCTTGTCGGCGATCTTCAGAAATTCCGGATTGTCGTGCTGAGCGACACCTTCCTTGCGGAAGGTCGGGATTTCCACTAGTTCGCGCAGCGTTTCGAGGGCCTGTTTGCCGTACTTCACGCGCGTGTAGAGGCCCAGTAGGCGATGGATTTCGTTCTGCTGTTCAGCGGAAAGCGGCTTGTTGTCGAGGAAGGTACTGATGGCCGGGCCGAGATCGTCGGTTTTGGCGAGGTCGCTCTTGGCCAGGCCTCGCAGGAACTGCCTGAAATCCGTTACCGATGCGTCACTGAAAGTCTTGAGGATGGCCGCGTTCTGTTGCGGGGTGATGTTGGCGTGCGCTGTCAGGGTGAACGACGAAAAGCTGGCCAGTATCAGGGTTGACGCAGCCAGGTGCTTGAGTGAGAAATTCATTGCTGGGGGCATTCCTTTGCAGGCAGTTTGTGAGAAGTTTCTGATCGATGAGATAGAAACGTTTCCAAGCTAACACCACGAGGGAGCGGTAGGGGAGTCCCTGAAGTGGGATCTGTCGCACAGAAATGCAAAAGCGACGCAGAAACGAAAAAGGCCCGCCAGTTTGATTGAGCGGGCCTTTTCCATGGGTGCAGGTGTTACATCGACAGAATCAAGCGTCCAGCGAACAAAATCAGAATCACCCCCATCGTCCGCTCGAACCAGTGCCCCATGCGCATGAACAGCAAGCGCACCCGGGTGCTGGAAAAGAACAGCGCGACGATGACAAACCACAGCGCGTTCACGAAGCACATCCAGACCCCATACAGCGCCTGAATTTTCAGAGGTGTCGTAGCGCTGATGATGGTGGTGAAGATTGCCAGGAAAAACAGCGTGGCCTTCGGGTTGGTGGCGTTGGTCAGGAAACCCGTGGTAAAGGCCTTCAGCATCGTTTGCTCGATAACCGGCTCGTCTGCGCCCTTGTCGCCCTCCAGTACGGTTTTGGGTTTGCTGCGCACCAGGCTGACGCCGAGGTACAGAATGTAGGCACCGCCCACCACCTTGGCCACCGTCAATAACCAGGGCGTGGTGTGCATCAACGCGCCGACCCCGAGCAGGGTGTAAAGCACATGCACAGAAATGCCTGCGCCGATGCCCAGCGCCGTGCAAATCCCGACCAATCGACCGAAGCGAACGCTCTGACGGATGGTCACTGCGAAGTCCGGTCCGGGTGCGACAACGGCCAGAAAGTGGATAGTTGCCAGCGCCAGAAACTCGCCCAGGTAATTCGAAAGCATCTCAACTCCAGAAAGTAAGGGGTGAAGCATTGCCGCGATAGCCGACAAAGAACGAAAGGCTCAAGCGCGGATCGGCCACACCCGGTGTCACCGAGTGCATGCAGCGCGAATTGAACATGATGAAATCACCGGGTTCGGGACGAATCTCCAGGGTCGGAGTGCCGAGCAGAGCCGGATCGATGCCGTAACTGTCGCCACGCATTTCGTCGAACTGATCCGGAGAAATGTCGTGGTCCCACATCTGCAGTGCACCCCCCTCGGTGGGCATGTTCAGGTAAACATTGCAGGCAAACTGCGCTTCCAGGCTTTTGGCCTGGTAACTGTCCGGCGCGTCCTTGGCGAAAATATCGTGGTGGGCCAGAAAGCAGATTCCGGGTTTCACCACCCGGGACAGCCCGACGTACATCTTGCGACCGTAGAGGTTTTCCAGGTGCGCCCCCGCCGGCCACGACTCATCGAGCATGCAGCGCAGGGTGTCGACGGGGGACGAATAGGGCGCACACCGGTTGCGCAATTCCGCAATGTTGCGGGTGGCGCGTTCGAAATAATCTTCAATCAGCAGCGGCTGGTTTTCCGCTTCATAAAACGCCATGCCGATACGGCCGATGCTCGGCGCATTGATATAGCCTTCGAAGCCAGGGGCGAGGATCTTGTCGCCAATCTGAATCGCCAGTGGCTTGGGCAACAAGCCTTTGAGGCGGATGGCGAGGACTTCTTCATTGGCCAGTTTTTTTATGCACGTCTCATCGAGACGCTCGACGTCAAGCATCATGTATTAGGTCCATCTATCAGAAAGTCAACAGAACCCGCGAACGCAGGTTCCCCCGGCGTCAAGCGATGACGAGAACGGCATCGCCCAAATGCTCAATCCACGCTGTAGTGGACTGACAGCGTTCCTTTTTTCTGCGAAAGGGACACGATCGTGACCGTGGCCAAATCCTTCAGGCTACGGACATGGGTGCCGCCGCAACCGTAGGCGGGCAATTCACCGAAACCGATTTCCCGGGCGCCATCGCGAAGTGACGTCAGACGCGGCAAGTCATGGGCGATCCATTGCTCAATGCCGTACTGAAGGGTCTGGGCATCAACGTCCTGTGCTGAATCCGCCGGTTTGAACTGCACACGTCCTTCGCCCGGCCAGTGATGAGCCTTGATCGGCATCCAGCCCATGGCCTGGACAAAGTGGCCGATCAGATGGCCGGCAGAATGCAGGCGGGTGTTTAACTGGCGGCGTTGTTCGTCGACCCGAATCTGAGTCATGCCGAGTTTTATCGGGTGGTCGACGAAATGGATGATCCGGTCCGGATCCTGAACCACGCGCAGCACCCGGCTTTCACCGATCCAGCCGGTGTCAAAGGGCTGTCCGCCGCCTTGGGGGTGAAACAACGTGGCGCGAAGCACCACGGCAAATTCGTTCTCGTGGGGCGTGCAATCCAGGACTTCCACATTGGCCTTGAGGTCATCACTATGGAAAAAGAGGCGAAGCGTCATATTCCATGCCCTTAGTAATAATTCTATTTTTATTATATGAAGCGTGGAATTGCGTGATAATCCGTTCAAACATCAAAGGACTGTTGCGTTTTGAGCATAAATCTTCCACTGCCGCTGCTCGGTGAAATGGCGATTTTCGTCAAGGTTGTCGAGACCGGCAGCTTCTCCGAGGCAGCTCGCCAGTTGGGTGCTTCACCCTCGGCGGTCAGTCGCAGCATTTCGCGTCTGGAGAAGGCGCTCGCCACTCGTTTGCTGCAACGAACCACGCGTAAGTTGCGCTTGAGCGACGGTGGCGAAGAGGTGTTCAAGCGTTGCCAGGAGATGGTCAGCGCGGCCAAGTCGGTGATGGAAATCAGCGGTCAGTTCACCCATGAGGCGGAAGGACTGGTGCGAGTCAGCGTGCCGAAGGCGGTGGGGCGTTTCGTGATTCATCCGCATATGCCGGAATTTCTGCGCCGTTATCCCAAAGTGGATGTGGAGTTGTTGCTTGAAGACCGCCAGGTGGATTTGATCGACGACAACGTTGATCTGGCGATTCGTATTACTGATCGCCCCCCCGCGGGGCTGGTAGGGCGGCAATTGCTGACCATCGATCATTTGCTCTGTGCAACGCCGCAATACCTGGCCGAACACGGCACACCGACTCATCCTCACGACTTGCTCAACCACAGCTGCATCTACCTGGGCGAAACACCGAGCGATGCGCGCTGGAAATTCAAGAAAGGCACCAAGGCTGTAACTGTTGGTGTACGCGGACGTTATGCGGCCAATCACACCGGCGTACGGTTGGGCGCGGTGTTGCAGCACATCGGGATTGGCAGCCTGCCGTATTTCACCGCGCGTTATGCGCTGGAGCAGGGGCTGATCGTGCAAGTGCTGCCGGACTGGACCTTTCTGGCGTCTTACCACGGCGGTGCCTGGCTGCTGCATTCGCCAACCCGTTATCTACCACCGAAGTTACGGGTGCTGATTGACTACCTGGTGGAGTGCCTGGAAAAGGAACCCACCCTGAGCAAGCCAGGCAAGTTGAGTGATTCGGGCAAGGTCGCGGCGGAGTATGAGTTGCCGGAGAGTGATGGGTTGCTCTGAAGCGAAGATCAAAAAAAGGCCCGCATGTTCAACCATGCGGGCCTTTTGCATTTCAGACTGTGGATCAGTGCTTGCTGTCCTGGTTCGACATCGCCAGCAGCTGTTTTTCCTGGTTCCAGTCAAACGGTTCGTCGTTTTGTTCGGCTTCGAAACGACGTTCTTCCAGCGCCTGGTACAAGTCGATTTCATCGTCGGGCATGTAATGCAGGCAGTCACCGGCGAAGTACCACAACAGGTCGCGCGGGACCAGGTGGGCAATTTGCGGATAGCGGGTGATCACCTGGCACAGAATGTCCTGGCCCAGGTATTGGCTTTCGATCGGGTCGACCGGCAGCAACGCACGCAGTTCGTCGAAGCGCTCCAGGAACAAGGCATGGCTTTCTTCGGGAACCTGTTCGGCCTCACCCACGGCGACCAGGATGCTGCGCAAGTGGTCAAGCAAGACGAGATGGTCGGCAACGACATTGGACACGAGATAAGTCCTCAAGAGCAAAACGGGCGCAGGAGTATAAAGCCCCTGCGCCCGTTTTTACATGGTGGAGAGTACAACATGGATCAGCGGACCTTTCCGTCTGCCAGCGCCAGCTCCTCTTTGTCGAAATCATCGACATCGATCACCTTGCGCCGTGCGGCTTCGGCGTCACGCAGGGTTTGCGCTTCCACTGGCTGCAACACGCCAGCCTCAAGCGCTGCATCGATGGCGTGTTCCCCGGCGACGGGTTTGACCTGACCGCTTTTCAGCGCCACATGCAGCTTTTTCTGCAACGGCTGCGCTGCGTTCAACAGGTTGCAGGCGTGTTGAAGAGCACCGACGGCGTCTTCGGCCGATTGCGGACGGTAGCAACCGCCGAGCAACTCTTCCAGAGTTGGATCGCCCTTGGCCCGGCCGATCACCGCAGCCACTTCGGCGCCGAGTTTATCCGACGGCCCTTTGTGACGACGCCCAAACGGGAACACGATGACCCGCAGCAGGCAACCCAGCACCTTGTTCGGGAAGTTGCTCAGCAGTTCATCCAGCGCGCGTTCCGACTGACCCAAGCTTTCTTCCATGGCCCAGGTAAACAGTGGCGCCATGTGTTCCGGTGAATCGAGGTCGTGGTAACGCTTGAGCGCGGCGGAGGCGAGGTACATGTTGCTGAGCACATCCCCCAAGCGAGCCGAGAGACGTTCGCGTCGTTTCAGTTCACCGCCCAGCAACATCATGCTCAGGTCAGCCAGCATGGCGAACGCGGCAGCCTGACGGTTGAGCGCGCGGAAGTAACCCTGGCTGAGTCTGTTGCCCGGCATGTGTTCGAAATGCCCGAAACCAAGGTTCAGCACCAGGGTGCTAGCGGCGTTGCTCACGGCAAAACCGATGTGCTTGAGTAGCAAGCCGTCGAATTCGATGAGTGCCTGATCCTTGTCTTCACGGCCGGCGAGGGCCATTTCTTTCAATACGAATGGATGGCAGCGAATCGCACCCTGACCGAAGATCATCAAGTTGCGCGAGAGAATGTTCGCGCCTTCCACGGTGATGAAAATCGGTGCGCCATTCCAGCTCCGACCGAGGTAGTTGTTCGGCCCCATGATGATTGCCTTGCCGCCATGAACATCCATGGCGTGACTGATGCACTCGCGGCCGCGTTCAGTGAGGTGGTACTTGAGAATCGCCGACAGCACCGACGGTTTTTCACCGAGGTCCACCGCGTTGGCGGTGAGCATCCGCGCGGCGTCCATCATCCAGGCGTTGCCGCCGATGCGCGCCATCGCTTCCTGAATCCCTTCAAATGCCGACAGAGGAACATTGAATTGCTCACGGACCTGAGCGTACTGGCCGGTCACCAGACTGGTGAACTTGGCGGCACCGGTGCCGACCGCTGGCAACGAAATCGAACGCCCCACCGACAGGCAGTTCATCAGCATCATCCAGCCTTTGCCGAGCATTTCCTGGCCACCGATGAGGAACTCCAGCGGTACGAATACATCTTTGCCGGAGTTCGGGCCGTTCATGAATGACGCGCCCAACGGCAAGTGACGGCGGCCGATTTCAACACCGGCGGTATCGGTCGGGATCAACGCCAGACTGATACCCAGGTCTTCCTCCTCACCCAGCAGGTGATCCGGGTCGTAGGCCTTGAAGGCCAGGCCGAGGAGGGTGGCGACCGGACCCAGCGTGATGTAGCGCTTTTCCCAGTTCAGGCGCAGGCCCAAGGTTTCCTTGCCTTCCCATTCACCTTTGCAGATCACCCCGGTGTCGGGCATGGCGCCGGCATCAGAGCCGGCCAGTGGACCGGTCAGTGCGAAGCACGGGATGTCGTCACCGCGCGCCAGTCGTGGCAGGTAATGGTTGCGTTGTTCGTCGGTGCCGTAATGCAGCAGCAATTCCGCCGGGCCGAGGGAGTTGGGGACCATCACGGTGGACGCGAGATCGCCGCTGCGGGTCGCCAGTTTCATCGCCACCTGGGAGTGGGCATAGGCGGAGAAGCCCTTGCCGCCGAACTCCTTGGGAATGATCAGGGCGAAGAAGCCGTTTTCCTTGATGAAGGTCCAAGCCTCGGGAGGCAGGTCCATGGCTTGACCGATCTGCCAGTCACTGACCATGGCGCAGAGTTCTTCGGTAGGGCCGTCGATAAAGGCCTGTTCCTCTTCGCTCATCTGCGCTTTTGGATAGGACAGCAGTATGTTCCAGTCCGGGCGACCGCTGAACAGTTCGCCGTCCCACCACACGGTGCCGGCATCGATCGCATCGCGTTCGGTTTCCGACATTGGCGGCAGGGTTTTCTGGAACCAGCTGAACAGCGGCGCACTGAAATATTTACGGCGCAGGTCGGGGAGCAACAAGGGCGCTGCGACAGCCGCGATCAACACCCAGAGAACCAGCAGTAACCAGCCTGGCGCGCGGCTGAAAGCGCCCATCGCCACCACGTACACGGCAACGACGCACAGGGCGGGCAGTGGGGCGATACGACGGTGGGCTAAATACGCAATCCCGACAACCAGAACCAGTATCCATAACAGCAGCATATTTAATCCTCCGTGAAACCAGGGTAAAACCAACCTTCAGAGCTTAGACGGCATCCGCAAAACAGGGTGGTCAGAGCGATGTGATTGAATTTGTGGGAAACCTTCGATGAGTTCTGTAGGACCGGTTGGCACCGGGCCGTGCAAATCGTTCGTTGGGCGGGCGGCAAAGCGTCCATGTTTGGCCGAAACGTCGTTATCTCTGTGCTGAACCTGTCGCTAGACTCGTGGCTTCCCCAGGAGATTGTTCTCATGCACGAGTATCTGAGTTCCGGCCGCTTCATCGATAGTGACCACCCGTCAGTGGTGGAGTTCGCCGAAAAACATCGCGGCAGCCGTCGTGACCCGCTCGAGCAGGCGATCAATCTCTATTACGCCGTGCGCGAAGCTGTGCGTTACAACCCTTACACCTTCAGTCGCGACCCAGACACCTTGCGCGGCAGTTATGCGTTGGCAGCGGGGGAGAGTTATTGCGTGCCCAAAGCCACACTGCTGGCAGGCGCAGCCCGGCATTGCGGGATTCCGGCGCGGATCGGTCTGGCGGACGTGCGAAATCATTTGTCGACGCCGCGGTTGCTCGAGTTGCTCAAGAGCGATGTGTTCGCCATGCACGGTTATACGGAGCTACATCTGAACGGTCGCTGGGTCAAAGCCACGCCGGCGTTCAACCAAAAACTCTGCGAACTGTTCAACGTCGCACCGCTGGAATTCGACGGAATCAACGACAGCGTATTCCATCCTTTCAATCGCGACGGCGAGCAGTTGATGGAGTACCTGGTCGACCACGGCCAGTTCACCGACGTGCCTGAAGCGTTCTTTTTCGAGCACCTGGAGAAGTGCTATCCGCATCTGTTCAGCGACACACTGCCAGTGTTGCTGGGTGACATGCAGAGCGATTTGAGTCGCGCCTGATCCGGCGTATGCTGCCTGCGCGTTCATCCATAAAGAGGCGGTCATGCTGAAGATCTGGGGTCGGAAAAACTCATCGAATGTCAGAAAACCGTTGTGGGCCGCCGAGGAGCTGGGCCTGGCTTATGAAGCCATTGATGCGGGCGGCGCCTTTGGTGTAGTCGATACGCTGGAGTACCGCGCGATGAACCCCAATGGCCGCGTGCCGGTGATTGAAGACGATGGTTTCGTGCTGTGGGAATCGAACGCCATTGTGCGTTACCTGATGGCTCGTCACGCCAACGGCACAGCCTGGTATCCAAAGGATCTGCAGGCCAGAGCCTCTGCCGACAAGTGGATGGACTGGACCACTTCAAGCTTTGCCGGGCCGTTTCGCACTGTGTTTTGGGGTGTATTACGCACGCCGGAAAGTCAACGGGACTGGCCGGCAATCAACGCCGCGACCAAGGAGTGCGAAGGCTTGCTGTCGATGGCCGAGCAGGCGCTGGCGACTCAACCGTACCTGTCCGGCGATGAGATCGGCATGGGCGACATTCCTTTGGGCAGTTTCATTTATGCCTGGTTCGAGATGCCGATCGAGCGCGCGCCGCAGCCTCATCTGCAAGCCTGGTATGCACGCCTGAAACAGCGTCCGGCGTATCAGCAAGCGGTTATGACCGCGTTGACTTAATACTCACTATCGACACACTTGACTGTACTTGTGTGGCAGCGACAAGCACCATTGCGCTCACGCGCCGCGGTTGTATTCGTCGCCGCCCGCCCTTAATTGTCCCTTTCTCCCCTTCTTGGTGCGTAAATCCGATATGAGTTCCGCTCTGTCCATCCGGCAGCTAACCAAAACCTACGGCAACGGTTTCCAGGCCCTGAGTGGTATCGATCTGGACGTCGCCGAAGGTGACTTTTTCGCCTTGCTCGGCCCGAACGGCGCTGGCAAATCCACCACCATCGGCATTCTCTCGACCCTGGTGAACAAGACCAGCGGGACGGTGAATATCTTCGGTCACGACCTGGACAAGAATCCCGCGCAGCTCAAGCGCTCCATCGGCGTGGTGCCCCAGGAATTCAATTTCAACCAGTTCGAAAAGACCTTCGATATCGTCGTGACCCAGGCCGGTTACTACGGCATCCCGCCGAAAATCGCCAAGGAACGCGCCGAGCAATACCTGACCCAACTGGGCCTGTGGGACAAGCGCGATACGCCGTCGCGTTCACTGTCCGGCGGCATGAAGCGTCGCCTGATGATCGCCCGTGCGCTGGTTCACGAACCGCGCCTGCTGATCCTCGACGAACCGACGGCGGGTGTGGACATTGAACTGCGACGTTCGATGTGGACCTTCCTCACCGAGCTGAACAAGAAAGGCATCACCATCATCCTCACCACCCACTACCTGGAGGAGGCTGAGCAGTTGTGCCGCAACATCGGCATCATCGACCACGGCACCATCGTCGAGAACACCAGCATGAAACAGTTGCTCGGCCAACTGCATGTGGAAACGTTCCTGCTAGACATCAAAAACACGCTGCCAACCGCGCCGCAGTTGCTCGGTTATCCGACCAAGCTGCTCGACAGCCACACCCTTGAAGTTCAGGTCGACAAGGCCATGGGCATCACCGCACTGTTCACCCAATTGGCGCAACAGAACATCGAAGTGCTGAGCCTGCGTAACAAAACCAATCGCCTCGAGGAGTTGTTCGTGTCCCTGGTGGAGAAAAATCTGTCGAAGGTGGCGGTATGAGTTCCGAGCTGCAACCCAACCTCGTTGCCCTCAATACCATCGTTTACCGAGAGGTCAAACGCTTTACCCGGATCTGGCCGCAGACGCTGCTGCCGCCGGCAATCACCATGGTTCTGTACTTCGTGATCTTCGGCAATCTGATTGGTCGGCAGATCGGTGACATGGGTGGTTTCACCTACATGGAGTACATCGTGCCGGGGCTGATCATGATGTCGGTGATCACCAACTCTTACGGCAACGTGGTCTCGAGTTTTTTCGGCAGCAAGTTCCAGCGTTCCATCGAAGAATTGATGGTGTCGCCGGTATCACCGCATACGATTCTGATCGGCTACACCCTGGGCGGCGTGCTGCGCGGCTTGATGGTCGGGGTCATCGTGACCCTGCTGTCGCTGTTCTTCACCGATTTGCAGGTGCATCACCTGGGCGTGACCATTCTGGTGGTGGTGCTGACGGCGACGATCTTCTCGCTGCTGGGCTTCATCAACGCCGTGTTTGCGCGCAACTTTGATGACATCTCGATCATCCCGACGTTCGTGCTGACACCGCTGACGTACCTGGGCGGGGTGTTTTACTCGATTTCCTTGCTGCCACCGTTTTGGCAGACCGTGTCTCTGGCCAACCCGGTGCTGCACATGGTCAACGCGTTCCGTTACGGCATTCTTGGCGTTTCGGACATCAGGATCAGCGTGGCGATCACCTTCATGCTGGTGGCGACCATCGTGTTGTATATCGGTTGCGCACGGCTGCTGGTCAGCGGTCGCGGGATGCGTACGTAGGAGCTGCCGCAGGCTGCGATCTTTTGATCTTGATCTTGAATTGCGCTGCTTGAGCTGACGCTCAAAGATCGCAGGCTTCGCCAGCTCCTACAAAAGTATTCCAAGCCAGAAACGGCGCCTTTCCAGGCGCCGTTTTTCATTCTTGCATCCGGCTGCGCTTGCGCCGCCGCCACTGCCGCCCAACCCACCAGCGCCAGTACATCATGGTCAGGCAATAGGCGAGGGCACCCAGTACCAGCCCCATCACCACCGAGCCGAGCAAAAACGGCTGCCACAGGGAGGAGAGTTCGCCGCTGATCCATTCCCAGGTCAGTTCATCCGGCAGATGGCGTGCAGGGACGTCCATCAACCAGGCACCGGTCTGGTAGGTGCAGAAGAACACAGCCGGCATGGTGATCGGGTTGGTCAGCCAGACCAGACTGACGGCAATTGGCATGTTGCCCCGGACCATGATTGCCAGTATGGCGGCGACCAGCATCTGCAACGGAATCGGCAGGAATGCCGCGAACAGACCAACAGCCATGGCCCGTGCGACGGAATGGCGGTTGAGGTGCCAGAGGTTCGGGTCATGCAGCAGCGTGCCGAGAAAGCGTAAGGATTTGTGTTCCCTGATGCTGGTCGGGTCTGGCATGTAACGTTTGAACAAGCGCCGGGGCATAAGGCTTCTCGGTCGGTTAAGGCGGCAAGTATGTCTGGATTTTATGAACCGCCCATTCAGACTTTGTGACAATTAATAACGATGCCCGTGCGGATAGCCGGCTATGCCTAGGAGGGGACTCTCAAGGACGGGCGTATGCGCACAGGGATGATGGCGCTGGCGTTGGGTCTGCTGATCCTGCGTTTTTTACCGGTATTACCGCCGGTCTGGTTTTGGATGTTGCTGCCGTTCATAGGTTTGATGTTGCTGCCGTTTCGCAGCTATCCACTGGCATTTTTGCTGTTCGGCTTCAGTTGGGCGTGCGCGCAGGCGCAGTGGGCACTGGATGATCGGCTGCCGATGAGCCTCGATGGCGAAACCCGTTGGGTTGACGGGCGGGTGGTGGGATTGCCCCAGAACAATGAGGCAGTCGTGCGTTTCGAACTGGCGGACGCCCGGTCTCGACACGGTAAGTTGCCGCAACTGATACGCCTGGCTTGGTATGACGGACCGCCGGTGCTCAGCGGCGAACGATGGCGACTGGCAATCAAGTTGAAGCGTCCTGCCGGGCGGCTCAATCCCCATGCGTTCGATTACGACGCCTGGCTGCTGGCGCAACGCATCGGCGCTACCGGGACGGTCAAGGATGGCGAGCGGCTGATGGAAACCCGGTGGGCCTGGCGCGACGGCATTCGCCAGCGTTTGCAGTCCGTGGATGCTCAGGGGCGAACCGGTGCGCTGACAGCGTTGGTGCTGGGGGATGGCGCCGGATTGAGTCGCGAAGACTGGCAGGTGCTGCAAGACACCGGCACCGTCCATCTGTTGGTGATTTCCGGACAACACATCGGGTTGTTGGCAGGGCTGGTGTATCTGTTGATCGCCGGGCTGGCACGTTATGGCCTGTGGCCCAGACGCTTGCCTTGGCTGCCGTGGGCCTGTGGACTGGCGTTCGCGGCTGCTCTCGGTTATGGGCTGCTGGCCGGTTTCGAGGTGCCGGTGCGGCGGGCCTGCGTGATGATCGGTCTGGTGCTGTTGTGGCGCCTGCGATTTCGTCACCTCGGCGCCTGGTGGCCGCTGATGCTGGCGCTCGACTGTGTTTTGCTGCTGGATCCGCTGGCGAGTCTGCAACCGGGGTTCTGGTTGTCGTTCGCGGCGGTGGCGGTGTTGATCTTCACCTTCGGTGGTCGGTTGGGCCCATGGCGTTGGTGGCAAACGTGGACCCGAGCTCAATGGCTGATCGCGATCGGTCTGTGCCCCCTGCTGCTGGTGCTCGGGTTGCCGATCAGCCTCAGCGGGCCAGTGACCAATTTGCTGGCGGTGCCGTGGATCAGTCTGGTCGTGCTGCCTCCGGCGTTGTTGGGTACGTTGTTTTTACCCCTTCCTTATGTGGGCGAAGGGCTGCTGTGGTTGGCAGGCGGTTTGATCGACCTTTTGTTCAAGGGCCTGGCGCTGATCGCCGGGTTCTTGCCCGCGTGGGTGCCGGTGGCGATCCCGTTGTGGATATGGGCACTCGGCACATTGGGTGCCTTTCTACTATTAATGCCTCGAGGTGTGCCGTTTCGCGCGTTGGGCTGGCCGATGCTGCTGTTGCTGGTTTTTGCGCCCCGGCAAATCTTGCCTGAAGGCATCGTCGAAGTCTGGCAGCTGGATGTCGGCCAGGGTCTGGCAATCCTGGTGCGCACCCGTCATCACACGCTGTTGTATGACACCGGGCCACGTTTCGGCGATTTCGACCTGGGCGAACGGGTGGTCCTGCCTTCGTTGCGCAAACTGGGTGTGAACGGACTCGATCTGATGCTGATCAGCCATGCCGACGCCGATCATGCTGGCGGCGCCCGGGCCGTAGCCAATGGTCTGCCGGTGAAGCGGGTCGTCAGTGGCGATCCCCTGGCACTGCCTGCCGAGTTGCAGGCAGAGGGCTGCGAGAGCGGCAAGCAATGGGTCTGGGACGATGTGAGGTTCCAGCTCTGGCAATGGTCTTCAGCCAACGACAGCAATCAAAAATCCTGCGTCCTGCAGATAGAAGCCAACGGTGAGCGTCTTTTATTGACCGGTGATATAGACGCCGCAGCCGAGCGAGCCCTGCTTGACAGTCCACTGGCGGTACCTACGGACTGGCTGCAGGCGCCGCACCACGGCAGTCGCAGTTCATCTTCAATGGCGCTGCTCAACGGGCTGCAACCCAAAGCGGTGCTGATCTCCCGCGGACAGGGCAATTCATTCGGTCATCCCCATCCCACGGTCATGGCGCGCTATCAAAAGCGCGGCATGTTGATCTATGACAGCGCCGAACAGGGTGCCATCCGTCTGCAACTGGGACGCTTCAAGCAGCCGTGGACGATGCGTCTAGAACAGCGTTTCTGGCGCTCTGCGCAATAACCCGGAGCTATTAAAGCCCGACCGGATGCGACATCACAGTCTTCGGTGCGCTCACCCCCTATGTTAGAGTGGCGCACTTTTTCGAGGGGACTGTCACTGTGTGGGAATTGGTCATATCCGGCGGATGGATGATGATACCGATCATTCTGAGTTCCATCGCGGCAATGGCGATCGTCGCCGAACGCCTCTGGACCCTGCGAGCCAGCCGTGTGACCCCGGAGCATTTGCTCGGGCAGGTCTGGGTCTGGATCAAGGACAAACAACTCAATAAAGACAAACTCAAGGAACTGCGCGCCCACTCACCGTTGGGCGAGATCCTGGCGGCTGGCCTTGCCAACTCAAAGCATGGTCGCGAGATCATGAAAGAGTGCATTGAAGAAGCTGCCGCGCGAGTGATTCACGAGCTCGAACGCTACATCAATGCGCTGGGCACCATCGCCGCCATGGCCCCGTTGCTGGGGCTGTTGGGGACGGTATTGGGCATGATCGATATCTTCAGCGCGTTCATGGGCTCGGGCATGACCACCAACGCCGCCGTATTGGCCGGTGGTATCTCCAAGGCGCTGATAACCACGGCAGCAGGCCTGATGGTCGGTATCCCGGCGGTGTTCTTCCACCGTTTCCTGCAACGCCGGATCGATGAACTGGTGGTGGGCATGGAGCAGGAAGCGATCAAGCTGGTCGAGGTGGTACAGGGTGACCGTGATGTTGACTTGAATGGGGGCAAAGCGTGAGATTTCGCCGCAAGCAACGGGAGAATGTAGACATCAACCTCGCGTCGCTGATTGACGTGGTGTTTATCCTGCTGCTGTTTTTCGTTGTCACCACCACGTTTACCCGTGAAACCCAGTTGCGTGTTGATCTGCCGGAAGCGGTCAGCGGTTCGCCTGCCGAAGACCAGCAGGTCAAACACCTGGACGTTGCCATCAGTGCCGAAGGCGCGTTCTCGGTGAATAATCAGGTGTTGCCCAAGAACGACCTGGCGACCCTGATGGACGCGCTGCAGAAAGAATCCAGTGGCGACACCAACCTGCCGCTGTCCATCAGCGCTGATGGCAAGACTCAGCATCAGTCCGTCATCACCGCCATGGACGCCGCTGGCAAGCTTGGTTTCAGCCACTTGCGCATGACCACTGTCGAGGCGGCGCCGCCCGCGCCCTGATGGCCATGTCCGATCGCTTGCTCAACGCGTGGTACCAAGGTCATCCGGCCTTGAAGTTGTTACAGCCGCTGGAGTGGCTGTATCGGCGCGTGGTCATGAGCAAGCGCAAGCGCTTCCTGGCGGGTGAAGGGGAAATCTATCAGCCACCGGTGCCGCTGATCGTGGTCGGCAACATCACTGTTGGCGGCACCGGCAAGACGCCGCTGATTCTGTGGATGATCCAGCACTGCCAGCGCGGCGGTCTGCGGGTCGGTGTGGTCAGCCGCGGGTACGGCGCCAAACCGCCGCAACTGCCGTGGCGGGTTGAGGCAGATCAAAGCGCCGAGATCGCAGGCGATGAACCGCTGTTGATCGTCCAGCGCACCGGCGTGCCGTTGATGATCGACCCGGATCGCAGCAGTGCCGTCAAAGCGTTGCTGGCGAGTGAGCCGCTGGACCTGATCCTGTCCGACGACGGCATGCAGCATTACCGGCTGGCCCGCGACCTGGAACTGGTACTGATCGACGCCGCCCGAGGCTTGGGCAACAAACGTTGCCTGCCGGCCGGCCCCTTGCGTGAACCGGTCGAACGACTGCAAAGCGTCGACGCCGTGTTGTTCAACGGCGCCGCCGAGGATCGCGAAGACGGTTTTGCCTTCCAGCTTCAACCCACCGAACTGGTCAATCTGCACAGCGATGAACGTCGTCCCCTCGACCACTTCCCCGCTGGCCAAGCGCTGCACGCCGTGGCCGGGATTGGCAATCCGCAGCGTTTCTTCAAGACCCTCGAAACGCTACACTGGCAGCCAGTCCCGCATGCGTTTGCCGACCACGCCGAATACAGCGTGCAGGCCTTGAATTTCACACCGTCATTGCCGTTGGTGATGACCGAAAAGGACGCGGTGAAGTGCCGTGCCTTCGCCGCCGCCGATTGGTGGTACCTGGCGGTCGATGCTGCGCCATCGCCGGCCTTCGTGGCCTGGTTCGATACGCAGCTGATGCGCCTGTTGCCGGCTCGTCTTTTGCCTTAAATCCGTTTTTATCCAGGGAATGCTCATGGACACCAAATTGCTCGATATCCTCGCTTGCCCGGTCTGCAAAGGCCCGCTCAAGCTCAGTGCCGACAAAACCGAGCTCATCAGCAAGGGCGCAGGTCTCGCTTACCCGATTCGCGACGGCATCCCGGTGATGCTCGAAACCGAAGCCCGCACCCTGACCACCGACGAGCGTCTGGACAAATGACCACAGCCTTTACCGTTGTCATTCCATCGCGTTACGCCTCCACCCGCTTGCCGGGCAAGCCGCTGCTGCTGATCGCCGGCAAGCCGATGATCCAGCACGTCTGGGAGCAGGCGAGCAAAAGCAGTGCCGAGCGTGTTGTGGTCGCCACTGACGACGCGCGCATCGTTGAGGCCTGCAACGGGTTTGGCGCGGAAGTGGTGCTGACCCGCGAAGATCACAATTCCGGTACCGATCGCCTGGCCGAAGTCGCCACGAAACTGGGCCTGGCGCCGGACGCCATTGTGGTCAACGTTCAGGGCGACGAACCGTTGATCCCGCCGAGCGTGATCGATCAGGTGGCTGCCAACCTGGCCGCTCACACCGAAGCGCGCATGGCCACATTGGCCGAACCGATCGAAGACGTGGAAACCCTGTTCAACCCCAATGTGGTCAAGGTCGTCAGCGACCTCAATGGCCTGGCGCTGACCTTCAGTCGTGCCACGTTGCCGTGGGCCCGGGACGCGTTTGCCAAAAGCTGCGAGCAATTGCCGGAAGGCGTGCCGTATCGTCGCCACATCGGCATTTATGCCTACCGCGCCGGTTTCCTGCATGACTTCGTCAGCTGGGGTCCATGCTGGCTGGAAAACACCGAATCCCTGGAACAGCTGCGTGCCCTGTGGCACGGCGTGCGGATTCACGTCGCCGACGCGCTGATCGCACCGCCCACGGGCGTCGACACCGTTGAAGACCTCGAGCGCATTCGTCGCCTGCTGGAGGCCTGATGCGGGTTTTGTTCGTCTGCCTGGGCAACATTTGCCGTTCACCCACGGCCGAAGGTGTGCTGCGACACAAACTGCGCGAAGCGGGGCTGGCCAATCAAATCGAAGTCGCCTCCGCCGGCACCGGTGACTGGCATGTCGGCAAGGCCCCGGACAAGCGCAGCCAGGCTGCGGCGAAACTGCGCGGGTATGACCTGTCTGTTCAGCGCGCCCAGCAAGTGACCCGTGCGGATTTCGCCACCTACGACCTGATTCTGGCGATGGACAACAGCAACCTGCGCAACCTCAAGGCCCTGCAACCGGCCAAAGGCAAGGCCGAGCTGGATCTGTTCCTGCGTCGCTATCAGTCGGAAATCGATGAAGTGCCGGATCCGTATTACGACGGCGACCAAGGCTTTGAGCAGGTGCTGGACCTGATCGAGCGCGCCAGTGATTTGTTGGTGATCGAATTGAAGGGACGGTTATGAGTTTGCAGGTTCAACCCCAGGTTTCGCTCAAACCGTTCAACAGTTTTGGTGTCGACGTTCAAGCCCGGTTATTTGCCGAAGCCCATAGCGATGCCGACGTGCGTGAAGCCTTGGCCTATGCGGCGGAACATGACGTGCCGCTGCTGGTGATTGGCGGAGGCAGCAACCTGCTGCTGACGGCTGATATCCAGTCGCTGGTGCTGCGCATGGTCACGCGCGGGATTCGCATCCTGAGTGATGACGGCAGCAAGGTCGTTATAGAAGCCGAGGCGGGCGAGCCTTGGCATCCGTTCGTGCAACACACGCTGGCGCAGGGTTTGTCCGGTCTGGAAAACCTCAGCTTGATCCCTGGCACCGTCGGCGCTGCACCGATGCAGAACATCGGCGCCTATGGCGTGGAGATCAAAGATGTTTTCGCCGGCCTGACGGCTTTGAATCGCAAGAGCGGCGAACTGCGGGACTTCACCCTGGAAGAATGCAACTTCGCCTACCGCGACAGCCTGTTCAAACAGGAACCGGGGCGCTGGTTGATCCTGCGGGTACGATTCATTTTGGACCGCGCCGCGCGCCTGCACTTGGAGTACGGCCCGGTTCGTCAGCGCCTGACCGAGCAAGGCATCGATCACCCGACCGCCACCGACGTCAGCCAGGCGATTTGCAGTATCCGCAATGAAAAGCTCCCGGACCCGGCGGTGCTGGGCAATGCCGGCAGCTTTTTCAAAAATCCGTTGGTGCCCGCTGCGCTGGTCGCTCGGCTCAAAGGTGAGTACCCGGATCTGGTCGCCTACGCGCAACCCAACGGACAAATGAAACTGGCGGCGGGCTGGCTGATCGAACGGGCCGGCTGGAAAGGTTTCCGTGACGCTGATGCCGGCGTGCATATATTGCAGGCGTTGGTGCTGGTCAACTACGGCAACGCGACCGGTCTGCAATTGCTGAACCTGGCGCAACGCATCCAGAAAGACATTTCGGAACGTTTCCATGTCGACCTGGAAATGGAGCCCAATCGGTATTGAGGCTATGCTTTCCAGACTGATTTCAAAGCCCTGCACACCTGCAAATGTGCAGGGCTTTTTTGTTAATGCTGAGTTAACTTAGCCACCTAACGATGCAAACGTTTGCTCCATCAAAGGCCCGCTGCAGACGCTATCGTCCGCATAAGAGAGCCTCATTAGCCTGAGCCGATCTGCGTGATACCAACCGTCGACCCCGGCGGCAGATTGCTCGACCCCATAACTCAATCTCTTAATAGAAAAAATATGGCGGGCGTGCCCATGATCACCCTGAAGCTCAATGGTCAAGACCATCAACTCGATGTCACCGAGGACATGCCGCTGCTCTGGGCGATCCGCGACGTGGCCGGTTACAACGGCACCAAATTTGGCTGCGGCATGGGCCTGTGCGGCGCCTGCACCATCCATATCGAAGGCGCTCCAGCGCGCAGTTGCATCACGCCGATCGGTTCGGTCGTTGGCCAGAACGTCACCACCATCGATAATCTGCACGCCGACCCGGTCGGGCAAATCGTTCAGCAAGCCTGGCTCGACACCGCCGTGGCTCAGTGCGGTTTCTGCCAAGGTGGGCAGATCATGTCCGCCACGGCGCTACTCAAGACCAACCCCAACCCCAGCGACGAACAGATCGAAGAGGCGATGGTCGGCAATATTTGCCGCTGCGGTACTTACAACCGCATCAAGACCGCCATCCGCCAGGCATCCACTCACCTGAAGGAAGCCAAGGCATGAGCCAGTTACCGAATGATTTTGCGCTGAGCAACCTCAGTCGCCGTGGCTTCCTCAAGGGCGCCGGTGCGACCAGTGCGCTGGTGCTGGCCGCGAGTTGGGGCTGGCAGGATGTTTTCGCTGAAGAAGAGAAGAAATTCGGCGCCGACGGCATGCCCCACGGCTGGATTGATGATCCGAAGGTCTACGTCAGCATCGCCGCTGACGGTAGTGTGACCGTGGTGTGCAACCGTTCGGAAATGGGCCAGGGTGTGCGCACCAGCCTGACGATGGTGGTGGCCGATGAGCTGGATGCGGACTGGGCGATGATGAAGGTGCAGCAGGCGCCGGGCGACGAAGTGCGCTTCGGTAACCAGGATACCGACGGTTCGCGCAGCATGCGTCACTGGTATGAGCCGATGCGTCGCTGCGGTGCTGCCGCAAGGACCATGCTCGAACAAGCGGCTGCCGAACAGTGGAAAGTGCCGGTCAGCGAATGCCATGCACAGCTGCATAAAGTCATCCATAAACCGTCCGGCCGTGAACTCGGTTACGGTGCCCTGGCCGCTGCTGCCGGTGCGTTGCCAGTACCGGCGCGTGACAGCCTGCGGCTCAAGCAGCCGTCGGAATTCCGCTACATCGGCAAGGAAGGGTCCAAGGCTATCGACGGTGCCGACATCGTCAATGGCCGCGCCATTTACGGTGCAGACGTACACTTCGACGGCATGCTCTACGCCACCATAGCGCGCCCAGCGGTTTACGGCGGCAAGGTCAAGTCCGTCGACTCCAGCGCCGCGATGAAAGTCCCGGGCGTGATCAAGGTCCTGCAGATCGAAGATCGTCCGCTGCCGTTGGAGTTTCAACCGCTGGGCGGCGTGGCCGTGGTGGCCAGCAACACCTGGGCCGCGATCAAAGGTCGCGAGGCGCTGAAAATCGAGTGGGATGACGGCCCTCATGCCAGTTACGACTCGATTGCCTACCGCAAGGAACTGGAAGCCGCGTCCCTCAAACCCGGCAAAGTGGTGCGCAATACCGGCAACATCGACGAGGCCATGGGCAGCGCTGACAGCACGCTCGAAGCGTCCTACTACCTGCCGCACCTCACGCAAGCGCCAATGGAACCGATGGTCGCCATCGCCCGCTTCAAGGACGGTGTGTGCGAAGCCTGGGCCCCCAGCCAGGCACCCCAAGTCACCCGCGAACGGATTGGCGAACGCCTTGGTATTCCGTTCGGTAACGTCAGCTTTAACGTCACCTTGCTGGGCGGCGGTTTTGGTCGTAAATCCAAACCGGACTTCATCATCGAAGCCGCGATCCTTGCCAAGGAATTCCCCGGCAAGGCTGTGCGGGTGCAATGGACGCGTGAAGACGACATCCACTGTTCCTACTTCCACACGGTGTCGGCCGAATACCTGAAGGCCAGCCTGAACAAGGACGGTCTGCCGTCCGGCTGGTTGCACCGCACCGTGGCGCCGAGCATCACCGCGCTGTTTGCGCCGGGCATGAACCACGAGGCGGCCTTCGAACTGGGTATGGGCTTTACCAACATGGCTTACGCGATCCCCAACGTGCGCCTGGAAAACCCGGAAGCGGCGATTCACACGCGAGTGGGCTGGTATCGCTCGGTGTCGAACATTCCTCACGGTTTTGCGATTCAGAGCTTTGTCGATGAACTGGCGCACAAGGCCGGCCAGGATCCGCTCAAGTACCAGATCAAATTGCTCGGCCCGGACCGGCAGATCGATCCGCGTACCTTGAGTGAAGAGTGGAACTACGGCGAATCGCCCGAGCGGTATCCGATCGACACGGCGCGGCTGCGCACGGTGCTGGAGACCGCTGCCAAAGCCGCAGGTTGGGGGCGTGAAATGCCCAAGGGCCGAGGCTTGGGTCTGGCGGTGCATTACAGCTTTGTCACCTATGTGGCGGCGGTGCTCGAGGTTGAAGTCAAAGACGACGGCACGCTGATCGTGCACAAGGCCGATATCGCCGTGGATTGCGGTCCGCAGATCAACCCCGAGCGGATTCGTGCGCAGTTCGAAGGCGCCTGCGTCATGGGCCTGGGCAACGCAGTGCTGGGGGAAATCAGTTTCAAGGACGGCAAGGTTCAGCAGGACAACTTCCACATGTACGAAGTGGCGCGCATGTCCTTGGCACCGAAGGAAGTTGCGGTTCATCTGGTCACACCACC
The DNA here is from genome assembly GCF_054898005.1 of Pseudomonas sp. HLT2-19-2. Lineage (NCBI taxonomy): Bacteria > Pseudomonadati > Pseudomonadota > Gammaproteobacteria > Pseudomonadales > Pseudomonadaceae > Pseudomonas > Pseudomonas sp. HLT2-19-2. The sequence goes on from NZ_CM142712.1 coordinate 1,933,006, forward strand.
GGGCGTAGTGCCATTAGGCGGTGTCGGTGAGCCGGGCGTGCCACCGATTGCGCCAGCGCTGTGTAACGCAATCTTTGCCGCCACCGGCAAGCGCATCCGCGACCTGCCGGTTCGCTATCAGCTGCAAGGTTGGCAGAAGGCGCAGGCCTGATGGACAGCGTTGATCTGAACGTCCTGCGCAGCGTGCTGGAATGGCGCCGCGCCGGTCAGCGGGTGGTGTTGTACAGCGTGGTCCAGACCTGGGGTACCGCGCCCCGGGCACCTGGCGCCATGCTGGCCTTGCGTGAAGACGGCGTGGTGATTGGCTCGGTGTCCGGTGGCTGTGTCGAGGACGATCTGATCGCCCGGTTGCACGACGGTCGGATTCCTGCGGATGGACCGCCGGTGCAGTTGATCACCTATGGCGTCACCCGCGAGGAAGCGGCGCGATTTGGTTTGCCGTGCGGCGGCACCTTGCGCCTGACCGAGGAGCGAGTCGGCGACCCGGCGTGGGTCTCGGAGTTGCTAAGGCGCTGCGAGGCCCATGAAATCGTTGCGCGCGAACTGAATCTCGAGACCGGTGAAGTGGTTTTGCAACCGGCCAACAAGGCTGATGTGCTGACGTTTGACGGGCAGACCTTGCGCGCCATCTACGGCCCGCGTTGGCGCTTGTTGCTGATCGGCGCCGGGCAACTGTCCCGTTATGTCGCCGAGATGGCGCGGCTGCTGGATTTCGAAGTGTTGATCTGCGATCCGCGCACCGAGTTCGTTTACGGTTGGGAAGAGCAACACGGGCGATTTGTCTCGGGCATGCCCGACGAAGCGGTGCTGAACATCCAGACCGACGAGCGTACGGCCATCGTTGCACTGACCCACGATCCTCGACTGGATGACATGGCATTGCTCACGGCCCTGGACTCCAAGGCGTTTTATGTCGGTGCGCTGGGCTCGCGGGTCAACAGCTTGAAGCGCCGGGAGAACCTGGCTCAGCTAGGCTTGTCACAGCAGGCCATCGAGCGGCTGCATGGCCCGATCGGTTTGCACATTGGCAGCCACACACCGGCGGAAATCGCCTTGTCGCTGCTGGCCGAAATTGTCGCGATCAAGAACGGCGTCGAACTGAAGCAGAAGCAGCTGTTGCAGGAGGTCGTATGAGTGAACCTATCGGCGTCATCGTGTTGGCGGCGGGGCAGGGCAGTCGGTTTCGACAGGCGGCGGGTGCCGAGAAGGACAAGCTGCTGGCGGATTGTACGGGTCGCGATGGGACTGTTCGTTCGGTGATCGAGCAAGTGCTGGTGAATCTGCCGGCCTCCTTTGAGAAGCGCGTCCTGGTCACCACAGAGGATCGACCGCAAGTGATCCGCATGGCCAAGGCTTATGGCTGCGAGATTGTGCTGATCGAGTCGACGGGGATGGGTGACAGCATCGCGGCCGGGGTGGCGGCGTGTCCGCAGCTTAGTGGCTGGCTGATTGTGCTGGGGGATATGCCGTTTATCTTGCCGTCGAGTATCGAGCGGGTGGTGGCGGGAATTACCGATGACGCCGTCAGTGTACCGGTGCATCAAGGCGAGTATGGGCATCCGGTGGGGTTCGGACGCACGTTCGGGACGGGGTTGATGGCGTTATCGGGTGATCATGGTGCCAAGCCGTTGTTTGCGCAGGCGAGGGTGGTCGAGTCGGCTGTGGACGATCCCGGGGTGTTGTGGGATGTGGATGTGCCGGCGGCGTTGCTCTACCAGTAATGATCGTTCCCACGCGCGTGGGAACGATCAGACAAAAAAAGCCCCGCCTGGATCACCAGGCGGGGCTTTTTAGTGGCCGATGGAATCAGACGAGGGGTTTAGGCTCGTGTTCTTTTTCCAGGGCTTGTTCGTGTTGCTCGACCGCTTCCTGTACGGAGCGCGGCGCTTCTTCGATGACCGACTCAGCAGTAGGAGCAGCTTCGACCACTTCAGCAACAACCGGTGCAGGCTCGGCAGCGACAACCGCTTCAACGGGTGCAGCAGCGGCAGTCAGTTCGGCTTCCTTCTGCAGACGCTCGGCTTCACGCTGGCGACGACGCACTTCACGCGGGTCATTCGGCGCACGGCCACTTGGCGTCAGCGTGCTGACAGGAGCGGCTTCGACTTCCGGTGCAGCCACTTCGGCAACAACCGGCGCTTCAACTACCGGGGCAGGCTCGGCAGCAGCAACCACTGGCTCGGACACCATGGCCTCAGCTTCTGGCGCTTCTGGCGCTTCTGGCGCTTCTGGCGCTTCGGCGGCTGCTGGCTCGGCAACCCAGTTGAACGCGGTTTGTTCTTCGCGAACTTCACGGACAGCTTCGGTCACTGTTTCGGTTGATGTTTCGATAACCGGTTCTGCGGCAACCACTGGCTCAGCGGCAGCTTCAAATACAGGCTGTGCTTCACGAGCCGGGGCCACTTCGATTTCCGGAGCAGCGGTGGCTTCGACCGGGGTCGTTGCTTCAACCACTGGCGCTTCCACTGGAGCAGTTTCCTGGGTTGCAGCAGTCGCGCGTTCGGCTTGCTCGTTAGCCTGTGCTTCGGCTGGAGCGCTGATTACGGTGCTGGCAACGGCTGCGGTAACAGCCAGGCCGGCGGCCAGATCGGCAGCGCTTGGCGCTTCGTCGGTGTCGGCAGCTTCGTTACCTTCGGCAGACTCGGATTCTTCCGAACCTTCGATCACATTACCGTTGGCATCACGCTGACGCTCACGACGGTTGCTGCGACGACGCTGGCCACGGGAACGGCGGCGTGGACGATCGCCTTCGGCGCCTTCCTGACCGTCTTCCTGCAGTTGCTCTTCGTTGGTGATCAGCTCTTCTTCAGCGACTGCGGCAGCGGCTTGTTCGGCACGCGGCTGACGTTCTTCACGCGGTGGGCGTGGAGCACGTTCTTCACGTGGCTGGCGAGCTGGACGCTCTTCAGCGGTAGCAGCGGCGACCGGAGCGCCATCCAGAGGCTCACGCAGTTCACGAACCGGACGCTCTTCACGATCGCCACGTGGCTTGCGATCTTCGCGAGGAGCGCGCGGTGCACGTTCTTCACGAGGCGCGCGTGGGGCGCGCTCTTCACGTGGGGCGCGTTCTTCGCGGGCTACAACAGCTGGAGTTTCTTCGCGTGGTTCACGTGGTGCGCGTTCTTCACGCGGTGCACGTTCCTCACGAGGCTTGCGTTCTTCATCGCGGCGACCGTTACGGTTGCGGCTCTGCTGACGACCGTTGCGACGCTCTTCGTTGCGGGCCGGACGCTCGGCGTTCGGTTTTTCAACCACAACCGGAGCAGCAGGCTCTTCCTTGGTCGCAAACAGGCTGACCAGCGACTTCACCAGGCCTTTGAACAGGCTTGGCTCTGGCACGGCGACCGGTGCTGCAACAGGTGCGGCAGCGACGACTTCGGCTGGAACCGGAGCGTTGGCGCGGGCCGGTGCAGTCTTGACCGCGGCTTCCTGACGAACCAGGGTACGTGTCGCAGCGGCTGGCTGGACTTCTTCGACGTCGGCAGCGGCAGCAGCGATTTCGTAGCTGGACTGATTGATGCTGGCTTCCGGGCTGTCATCACGCAGACGCTGAACTTCGAAGTGCGGCGTTTCGAGGTGATCGTTCGGCAGAATGACGATGCGGGCACGGGTGCGCAGTTCGATCTTGGTGATCGAGTTGCGTTTCTCGTTGAGCAGGAAGGCTGCGACCGGAATTGGCACTTGTGCGCGAACTTCGGCGGTGCGGTCTTTCAGGGCTTCTTCTTCGATCAGGCGCAGGATCGCCAGTGACAGCGATTCAACGTCACGGATGATGCCGGTGCCGTTGCAACGCGGGCACACGATGCCGCTGCTTTCGCCCAGCGATGGACGCAGGCGCTGACGGGACATTTCCAGCAGGCCGAAGCGCGAGATGCGACCGACTTGCACGCGAGCGCGGTCGGCTTCCAGGCATTCGCGGACTTTCTCTTCCACGGCGCGCTGGTTCTTGGCAGGGGTCATGTCGATGAAGTCGATGACGATCAGGCCGCCGATGTCGCGCAAGCGCAACTGACGGGCGATTTCTTCGGCGGCTTCAAGGTTGGTCTGCAGGGCGGTTTCTTCGATGTCGCTGCCTTTGGTGGCGCGCGCCGAGTTGATGTCGATGGACACCAGGGCTTCGGTCGGATCGATAACGATGGAGCCGCCGGAAGGCAGTTCAACGACGCGCTGGAAAGCGGTCTCGATCTGGCTTTCGATCTGGAAACGGTTGAACAGCGGAACGCTGTCTTCGTACAGCTTGATCTTGCTGGCGTACTGCGGCATCACCTGGCGGATGAAGGTCAGGGCTTCGTCCTGGGCTTCAACGCTGTCGATCAGCACTTCGCCGATGTCCTGGCGCAGGTAATCGCGGATGGCGCGGATGATCACGTTGCTTTCCTGGTAGATCAGGAACGGCGCGGAACGATCCAGCGAAGCTTCTTTGATGGCGGTCCAGAGTTGCAGCAGGTAATCGAGGTCCCACTGCATTTCTTCGCTGCTGCGGCCCAGGCCGGCAGTGCGAACGATCAGCCCCATGTCGGCTGGCGCAACCAGGCCGTTCAGGGCTTCACGCAGTTCGTTGCGCTCTTCACCTTCAATGCGACGGGAGATACCGCCGGCACGCGGGTTGTTCGGCATCAGCACCAGGTAACGACCGGCCAGGCTGATGAAAGTGGTCAGGGCGGCGCCCTTGTTGCCACGTTCTTCTTTTTCGACCTGAACGATGACTTCCTGGCCTTCGCTCAGGACGTCTTTGATGTTGACGCGGCCTTCGGGGGCTTTCTTGAAGTATCCGCGGGAGATTTCTTTGAGGGGCAGGAAGCCGTGGCGCTCAGAGCCGAAATCGACAAAGGCAGCCTCAAGGCTTGGTTCGATGCGAGTAATCCGGCCTTTATAGATGTTGGCCTTTTTCTGCTCGCGTGCACCGGATTCGATGTCCAGGTCGTAGAGGCGCTGGCCATCTACCAGTGCAACACGCAACTCTTCGGGTTGGGTTGCGTTAATCAGCATTCTTTTCATGTAGTACCGTCGGTTTCCGGGCTGCCGGAAACGGCGTTCGGCACACACGACTTCTCATGGTCGGTGTCAGGTGCGTCAGGAGTGGTTGGACACTCCAGTGTCTAGCGAACCCCGGCCAATTGGGCCGGCGTCGCGACGTACGCGTCCTGCTTGCTGTGGCTACTTAAGCACTCAGTCAGGAGGAGGAATCAACCAGCGGCTGTGGACGAGATGAAGCGTCTTGATAAAGCCTATTGCTACACAGTCCAGCGGTTGTGCATCTCCACCCTACACGTATCCCTGATAATTCGGGTGCTGCCGCGCGCAGAATCCGCAGCGGGTTGGCATTTACCGTGAGCTCCGAAAGGGGAGGTCACGCATCATGGCTAATTTAGGCGTTGTTTCCGAAGCGTTCGCTCGGGGTTGTTCGTCGCTGACTGCACTTTGTGAACTGGCCGTGAATATTTGCTCGCAAGGCGAGTGAAAACTCTGCTTTGCGGCATGCTTCAGGCCTCATGTCACCTGCGCTCGTTACAACTGCAAACTCTACCGTTTCGTAGCGAAAGCCCCGTAGGGCGGCCTCTCGTCCTCGTGAATTGCGTTGGTCAGGGCCGGTTTTTGACCGTTAGTCCGCTGTCCAGGCCACTTTTGGCGGCGTTCGCGACTATAGCAGCAATGATTAAGTGCTTCAATTCCATAAAAAATTGTTATCATCCGCGCCATGACGACTACTGCCCCTTCGACCCCAGCCGTACAACTGCTGGAGGTCTCGCCGGAATATGCCGGCCAACGTATTGATAACTTCCTTCTCGCTCGCCTCAAAGGCGTGCCCAAGACCTTGATTTACCGCATTTTGCGCAAGGGCGAAGTGCGGGTAAACAAAGGTCGGATCAAGCCCGAATACAAGCTGCAGGCGGGCGATATCGTGCGCGTGCCGCCGGTTCGCGTGCCTGAGCGAGACGAGCCGGTGCCGCTGGCACAAGGCCTGCTGCAGCGCCTCGAAGCCTCGATTGTCTTCGAGGATAAGGCGTTGATCGTGATCAACAAGCCTTGTGGCATCGCGGTTCATGGTGGCAGCGGCTTGACTTACGGGGTGATCGAAGCCTTTCGTCAGTTGCGTCCCGATTGCAAGGAACTGGAACTGGTTCACCGTCTCGACCGTGACACCTCCGGCCTGCTGATGATCGCCAAGAAGCGCAGCATGCTGCGTCACTTGCACACGGCATTGCGCGGCGATGGCGTCGATAAGCGCTATATGGCGTTGGTTCGCGGTAACTGGGCGGCCTCGATCAAGCAAGTTCGTGCGTCGCTCGGCAAGAGCAATCTGCGTTCCGGCGAGCGCATGGTCGAGGTCGACGAGGAGGAGGGCAAGGAGTCTGTGACCGTGTTCAAGGTCCTGCGTCGTTTTGGCGACTTTGCCACCCTGATCGAAGCCAAGCCGATCACCGGCCGGACGCACCAGATCCGCGTCCACACCTTGCACGCCGGGCATTGCATCGCTGGCGATACCAAGTACGGCGATGAAGGTTTCAGTAAAGAAATTCGTGACCTGGGCGGCAAGCGCCTGTTCCTGCACGCCTACATGCTGACCGTGCCGCTGCCCGATGGCGGTGAGCTGAAATTGCAGGCGCCCGTGGATGAGATGTGGGCCAAAACCGTGGAGCGCCTGAGTGCACCCCTCTGATTACAAGCTGCTGATTTTCGACTGGGACGGCACCTTGGCTGATTCCATTGGTCGGATTGTCGAGGCGATGCATGTCGCGTCCGAGCGCTCAGGATTTCAGTTGTGTGATGATTTTGCCGTCAAGGGCATCATCGGTTTGGGCTTGCCGGAAGCGATTCGTACCTTGTATCCGGACATTGGCGATGCCGAGCTGATCGCTTTTCGCGAGCACTACGCCGATCACTACATTGCATCAGAAGCCGTGCCTTCGCCGTTGTTCGAAGGCGTTGTCGAGTCGATGGAGGCGTTTCGTGCCGAGGGTTATCACCTGGCGGTCGCAACCGGCAAGGCTCGTCGCGGGCTGGATCGGGTGCTGAAGTCTCACGGCTGGGAAGATTACTTCAACATCACTCGCGCCGCCGACGAAACCGCCAGCAAGCCCCACCCGCTGATGCTTGAGCAGATCCTCGCGCATTGCGAGGTTCGCCCGGAGCAAGCGCTAATGGTCGGCGATTCGTCCTTTGACTTGCAGATGGCACGCAACGCCGGCATGGACTCCGTGGCTGTCAGCTATGGCGCTCAATCGATCGAGGCGTTGAAGCTGTTCGAACCGCGGCTGGCCATTGATCGTTTTTCAGAATTGCATGCCTGGCTGAATCAGCGGGCTTAATACGTTTTTGCTGGGGTAGAAGTCATGACCGACGAATGGAAAGCGCCCGCCAAGGCGAGCGCAGAGAGCGGTGACGAGAAAAGCTGGAAGCTGCTGGAAAAGACCCTGCTGGCCGGTGTGCAGGAGCAGCGCCGGTCCCGTCGCTGGGGGATTTTCTTCAAGTTGCTGACCTTTGTGTACCTGTTGGGTGCGCTGGTCCTGTTCACGCCGCTGATGGACATGGAGAAAGCCGCCACTCGCAGTGCCCATTACACCGCGCTGATCAACGTGACCGGCGTGATCGCCGACAAGGAGCCTGCCAGCGCAGACAACATCGTCGGCAGTCTGCGTGCAGCCTTCGAGGATGAGAAGGTCAAGGGTGTGATCCTGCGGATCAACAGCCCGGGCGGCAGTCCGGTGCAGTCGGGTTATGTGTATGACGAAATTGTCCGTCTGCGCGGCTTGCACCCGGATACCAAGGTGTACGCGGTGATCTCGGACCTTGGGGCTTCCGGTGCTTACTACATCGCCAGCGCGGCCGATCAGATTTACGCCGACAAGGCGAGTCTGGTCGGTTCCATTGGTGTGACAGCGGCCGGTTACGGCTTTGTCGGCACCATGGAGAAGCTCGGTGTCGAGCGTCGGACTTACACGTCGGGCGAGCACAAGTCGTTCCTCGACCCGTTCCAGCCGCAAAAGCCTGAGGAGACTCGGTTCTGGCAGGGCGTGCTGGATACGACACACCAGCAGTTCATCAATAGCGTGAAAAAGGGCCGTGGCGACCGTCTCAAGGACAAAGAGCATCCGGAGCTGTTCTCCGGGTTGGTCTGGAACGGGGAGCAGGCCTTGCCACTGGGCCTGATCGATGGTCTGGGGAGTGCCAGTTCGGTGGCGCGTGATGTGATCGGCGAGAAAGAGCTGGTGGACTTCACCGTTCAGGAATCGCCGTTCGATCGCTTCTCGAAAAAGCTCGGTGCCAGCGTGGCTGAGCATCTGGCGATGTGGATGGGCTTCCAGGGGCCTTCGTTGCGCTGATTCTTCCGGCAGCATGAAAAACCGACCTTCGTGGTCGGTTTTTTGCATTCAGGGGATTTGCACGCCTTCGGCCAGCAGCATGTCGACCAAGCGAATCAATGGCAGGCCTATCAGGCTGGTGGCGTCAGGGCCATCGGTGCTTTGAAACAGGCTCACCCCTAAACCTTCGGCTTTGAAGCTGCCAGCGCAGTCGTAGGGCTGTTCGGCGTGCAGGTAGCGTTCGATGCGCGATGGGTCGAGTGTGCGCATGTGTACGGTGAAGGGCACGCAGTCGACCTGGCAGGTGCCGGTCTGGCTGTTAAACAGTGCGAGGCCGGTGAGGAAGGTCACGCGGGTGCCACTTGCAGCCAGCAGTTGCTCGCGGGCCTTTTCGAAGGTGTGCGGTTTGCCGATAATCCGATCACCGAGTGCCGCGACCTGATCGGAGCCGATGATCAGATGAGCGGGGTAGCTGCCGGCCAATGCGCGCGCTTTTTCCTCCGCGAGGCGCTTCACCAGCTCGATGGCTGACTCGCCCGGACGATGGCTTTCGTCGATATCCGGTGAGCTGCAGGTAAACGGCAGCTGCAAGCGGGCCAGCAATTCCCGGCGATAAACCGAGCTTGAAGCGAGTAATAAAGGCAGCATGCGCATCTCCAGAAGACAGGCGCGAATTCTAGCGAGGCTTCCAAGTGACGGACAGGGTTGAATTTCCTTTGACATGGCTGGGGGCATCCCTATAATGCTGCGCCTATGTTGAATGACCCGATTCCACCTCACGTTGACCCGCGCAAATTGGCTGATCGTGGCACCACCCTTCAAGGTGAACTGCTGCTGGCCGATTTGGAGAGACTCTGCGACCCGCTTTCCGACACTGTCGGTACGGTGCAGGCTAAATTCGTTTTTGAACGAGATGAACGTAAGTCTGTGGTAATCCACAGCTTTATCGACACCGAAGTCAAAATGGTTTGCCAGCGTTGTCTTGAGCTGGTCACCCTGCCGATCCATAGCGAATGCAGTTATGCTGTGGTGAAGGAGGGTGCGAATACCCAGTCGTTGCCGAAAGGTTATGACGTGCTGGAACTGGGCGAAGATCCATTGGATCTGCAGTCACTGATCGAGGAGGAGCTTCTGCTCGCCTTGCCCATTGTGCCTGCTCATCATCCGGAAGAATGCCAGCAGCCGGCGGGTCTCGATGAGCCCGAACCGAGCGAGGACGAGGTAACGCGGTCCAACCCGTTCAGTGTATTGGCGCAGTTAAAGCGTGACCCAAACGTTTAGGAGTTAATCAATTATGGCTGTTCAGCAGAACAAAAAATCCCGCTCTGCCCGTGACATGCGTCGTTCGCACGACGCCCTGACGGCAAGCACTCTGTCTGTAGAAAAAACCACCGGTGAAATTCACCTGCGTCACCACGTATCGCCAGAAGGCGTATACCGTGGCCGTAAAGTGATCGACAAGGGCGCTGACGAGTAATCACTTGTCTGCTCAAGTCATCGCGATTGACGCAATGGGCGGGGACTTCGGTCCCCGCAGCATTGTTCAGGCCAGCCTTGCTTGTCTGTCTGCTACGCCCTCGCTGCACCTGACCCTCGTCGGTCAACCCTCTCTTCTTGAAGAATTGCTCTCTGGCCAATCGGCTGTGGATCGCTCGCGCCTGTCAATTGTGGCGGCGTCCGAAGTCATCACCATGGACGAAAAGCCTGCCCAAGCCTTGCGGGGCAAGCCCGATTCGTCGATGCGCGTGGCGCTGGAGTTGCTGCGAGACGGCAAGGTCCAGGCCTGTGTCAGTGCCGGCAATACCGGCGCGCTGATGGCGTTGTCGCGGTTTGTGCTCAAGACCTTGCCGGGCATTGATCGGCCGGCGATGGTTGCGGCGATTCCGACGCAGAAGGGCTACTGCCAGTTGCTCGACTTGGGCGCCAATGTCGATTGCAGTGCCGAGCATCTGTTGCAGTTCGCCGTGATGGGGTCGGTGGCGGCGGAAACCCTGGGCATCGTTCGTCCACGCGTGGCGCTGCTGAACATCGGTACTGAAGACATCAAGGGCAATCAGCAGGTCAAGCTGGCGGCCACGTTGTTACAGAGCGCACGCGGCATCAATTACATCGGTTTTGTCGAAGGTGACGGTGTGTATCGTGGCGAGGCGGATGTGGTGGTGTGTGACGGTTTTGTCGGCAATATCCTGCTCAAATCCAGCGAAGGCCTGGCGACTATGATTGCCGGGCGCATCGAAGCCTTGTTCAAGAAAAACCTCGCGTCGAAAGTGGTCGGTGCTCTGGCATTACCACTGATGAAGCGCTTGCAAGCCGATCTGGCGCCTGCGCGACATAACGGCGCGAGTTTCCTTGGTTTGCAGGGGATTGTGGTCAAGAGTCATGGTTCTGCGGGGGTTCATGGCTTCCAGAGTGCGATTCAGCGCGCCTTGATCGAGATCCAGGAAAACCTGCCGGAACGCATTCATGGTCGTCTGGAGGATTTGTTGCTTTAGGCGTTTTCGTCGGACAATGCTTAAATGTGACCGCTCAGTTCAATTTGCCATCCAACTGTCAGTTTCTTGCGTTCCCCCAAACGGGACGTTAATTCTCCGACGACAAGATCATTAGGGGCTTGTTACATGTCTGCTTCCCTCGCATTCGTCTTTCCGGGACAGGGTTCGCAGTCCCTCGGCATGCTGGCCGAGTTGGGCGCGCAACATCCGGTTGTCCTCGACACTTTCAAAGAAGCTTCCGATGCACTGGGTTACGACCTGTGGGCACTGACCCAGCAAGGGCCGGAAGAGCAGCTCAATCAAACCGATAAAACCCAACCGGCCATTCTGACCGCCTCGATTGCCTTGTGGCGTCTATGGCTGGCTGAAGGCGGCGCGCGTCCGGCTTATGTTGCCGGTCACAGCCTGGGCGAATACAGCGCTTTGGTCGCCGCAGGCAGTCTGAGCCTGGGCGACGCGGTGAAGCTGGTTGAGCGCCGTGGTCTGTTGATGCAGGAAGCCGTTCCGGCCGGGCAAGGTGGAATGGCCGCCATTCTCGGTCTGGACGATGCTGATGTGCTGGCAGCCTGTGCCGAAGCGGCGCAAGGCGAGGTGGTCAGTGCGGTCAACTTCAACTCCCCTGGCCAAGTGGTCATCGCCGGTGTCAAGGCCGCGGTCGAGCGCGCCATCGAAGGCTGCAAGGCCCGTGGTGCCAAGCGCGCCATGCCATTGCCGGTCAGCGTGCCGTCCCATTGCGAGCTGATGCGTCCAGCGGCCGAGCGTTTCGCCGAGTCGATCGCTGCGATCGACTGGCAGGTGCCGCAGATCCCGGTGGTTCAGAACGTCAGCGCCAATGTGCCGGCCGATCTGGAAACCCTCAAGCGCGATCTGCTTGAGCAGCTTTACAAGCCTGTACGTTGGGTCGAATCGGTTCAGGCACTGGCCGCCAAGGGGGCTACCCAGTTGGTCGAATGCGGCCCTGGCAAAGTGCTGGCTGGTCTGAACAAGCGTTGCGCCGAAGGCGTGTCGACATCCAACCTCAATACCCCCGACGCCTTCGCTGCCGCCCGCGCAGCGCTGGTCTGAATCAGGAGAAGCCTGCATGAGTCTGCAAGGTAAAGTTGCATTGGTCACCGGCGCGAGCCGCGGTATCGGCCAGGCTATTGCCCTGGAATTGGGTCGTCAGGGCGCCATCGTTATCGGCACCGCGACGTCTGCCGCGGGTGCCGAGCGCATTGCCGCTACCCTGAAGGAAAACGGAATTCAAGGCACTGGCCTGGAACTCAACGTCACCAGCGACGAGTCCGTTGCTGCAGTACTGGCGAGCATCACTTCGCAGTTCGGGGCGCCGGCGATCCTGGTCAATAATGCCGGCATCACCCGCGATAATTTGATGATGCGCATGAAAGATGACGAATGGCATGATGTCGTTGATACCAACCTGAACAGTCTGTTCCGCCTATCCAAGGGCGTTTTGCGCGGCATGACCAAAGCCCGTTGGGGACGAATTATCAGTATTGGCTCGGTTGTGGGTGCCATGGGCAACGCAGGCCAAGTAAACTACGCAGCCGCCAAGGCCGGTCTGGAAGGTTTCAGCCGTGCACTGGCGCGTGAAGTCGGATCGCGTTCGATTACGGTAAACTCGGTGGCTCCTGGGTTCATCGACACCGATATGACCCGCGAACTGCCCGAGGCACAGCGTGAAGCCTTGCAGACGCAGATTCCGCTGGGCCGTCTGGGACAAGCTCAAGAGATCGCGTCTGTGGTCGCTTTTCTTGCATCCGACGGTGCGGCTTACGTTACTGGGGCTACAATCCCGGTGAATGGCGGGATGTACATGAGTTAAATGTGACGGGTTGCTTCAAAAAAATGTCATACGAGCTGTCTAAAATCCGTTATAAAGCTGCAATCTATTTATAGGCAGAGGGCCACCGGGTTTGAGGAGTGAAGCTTTCAGTTGAAAAACTGAAAAGTCTTTCTATACACTTACCCACTGGCCAGCTGCCTGAATTTGTCCATTAGGAGTGAAAACAAGGTATGAGCACCATCGAAGAGCGCGTCAAGAAAATCGTTGCTGAGCAACTGGGCGTTAAAGAAGAAGAAGTGGTCAACACTGCTTCCTTCGTTGAAGACCTGGGTGCCGACTCCCTTGACACCGTTGAGCTGGTGATGGCTCTGGAAGAGGAATTCGAGACCGAAATCCCTGACGAAGAAGCTGAGAAGATCACTACTGTACAAGCCGCAATCGATTACGTTACTAACCACCAGGCTTAATAGCTTGTAATCGTTGCTTGCTGTCATGGAAAAACCGCACTGCCATCACGGCGTGCGGTTTTTTCTTTAGGCCTGATGCAAAGTCGTCATTTGAAAAAGGAGAGTGCTGTGTCGCGTAGACGCGTCGTAGTCACCGGTATGGGTATGTTGTCGCCACTGGGCACGGATGTGCCGAGCAGTTGGCAGGGCATTCTAGCTGGCCGCAGTGGCATTGGTCTGATCGAACACACCGACCTTTCTGCCTATTCCACCCGTTTTGGCGGCTCGGTAAAGGGCTTCAATGTCGAGGAATACCTGTCGGTCAAGGAAGCTCGCAAGCTCGACTTGTTCATTCAATACGGTCTGGCCGCAGGTTTTCAGGCAGTTCGTAACGCCGGTCTGGAAGTCACCGACGCCAACCGTGAGCGCATCGGCGTGGCCATGGGCTCGGGTATTGGCGGACTGACCAATATCGAAGAAACCAGCCGCACGCTGCATGATTCCGGCCCACGACGGATTTCTCCGTTTTTCGTGCCTGGCTCGATCATCAATATGATTTCCGGTTTCCTGTCCATCCACCTGGGTGCACAGGGACCTAACTACGCCATCGCCACTGCGTGTACCACCGGTACGCACTGCATTGGCATGGCGGCCCGCAACATCATGTACGACGAAGCCGACGTGATGATTGCCGGCGGCGCCGAGATGGCGGCTTGCGGTCTGGGCATGGGCGGCTTCGGAGCTTCCCGCGCACTGTCGACCCGCAACGACGAGCCGACCCGCGCCAGCCGACCATGGGACAAGGGGCGTGATGGCTTCGTGCTGTCCGACGGCGCCGGCGCTCTGGTTCTCGAAGAGCTGGAACACGCCAAGGCCCGCGGCGCGACGATCTACGCCGAGCTGATCGGCTTTGGCACCAGTGGCGATGCCTACCACATGACTTCGCCGCCGGCCGATGGCGCAGGTGCTGCGCGTTGCATCACCAATGCCTTGCGCGATGCCAAGATCAATGGCGATCAGGTTCAGTACGTAAACGCTCACGGCACCTCGACTTCCGCGGGCGACCTTGCCGAAGCCTGTGCGATCAAGTCGGTGTTCGGCGATCACGCTTACAAGCTGGCGGTCAGTTCGACCAAGTCCATGACCGGCCACCTGTTGGGCGCGGCGGGCGCGGTCGAGGCGATCTTCAGTGTGCTGGCGATCAACAGTCAGGTGGCGCCGCCGACCATCAACCTTGATGAGCCGGACGAAGGTTGCGACCTCGATTTCGTACCGCATACCGCGCGAAATATGAATATCGATGTGGTGCTGTCCAACTCCTTCGGGTTTGGCGGTACCAACGGCTCGCTGGTGTTCCGCCGGTTCGCTGACTGATGGACAGCTGGGTTGACGGTCAGCCGGCTGACGCTTTGTCGCTGAAAGATCGCGGCCTGGCTTACGGTGATGGTCTGTTCGAGACCATTGCTGTGCGCAATGGCACGCCAGTGCTGCTGGATCGGCATCTGGTGCGTTTGGTCAAAGGTTGCCAGCGGTTGGCAATTAATCTCGACCATGCGGCCGTGTGCACTGAGTTACTGACTTATGCCCAAGCATTGGGTGAAGGTGTGCTGAAGCTCATCGTCACGCGTGGCGAAAGCGCGCGCGGTTATGCGCCCGATCCTTCGGCTCAGGCGCGACGCATTATGCTGGGCAACCCTCCTGCGGTTTATCCTGTTGCCAATGCGGAGCAGGGCGTTCGCCTGTTCCCCTGTGCGACGCGGCTTTCCAAACAGCCTCTGCTCGCCGGACTCAAACACCTGAACCGTCTTGAGCAGGTCATCGCCCGTTCCGAATGGCAAGACACCGATCATGCCGAAGGCTTGATGCTCGACCAGGCCGGGCGCGTCATTGAAGGCGTGTTCAGCAATCTGTTCCTGGTGCGCGATGGTGTACTGATCACGGCCGATCTCAAACGCTGCGGAGTGGCCGGCGTGATGCGTGCCGAATTATTGTTTCAAGCCGATTCACTGGGGATCCCCACCCAAATCACCGACATCACCCTCGATCAGCTGCAATGGGCTGATGAAGTCTTTGTCTGCAACAGCGTGTATGGCGTTTGGCCTGTGTGCGCCTATGCAGCACTGAGCTGGCCGGTTGGTCCGCTCACCCGTAAACTCCAAATTATTGCCCGTGCGCTACTGGATGCTTGATACGTGAGACGTAAATTCTTGCTGCTGCTGGAAACCGGATTGGTTCTGGCGGGGCTGTGTCTGGGCGCTTCCGCCTGGAAAATCCATTCGGCGCTGGACCAACCGCTGAACATCACCCAGGAAGAACTGCTGGAAGTGCCAAAAGGCACGACACCCACCCGTACCTTCTATCGACTCGAAGCCAACGGCGTCATCAAGGATGCTTTTTGGCTTCGCGTGTATTGGCGCTTCAATCTCGCCAAACAACCGTTGCACAAGGGTGAGTACCGCATGCAGCCCGGCATGACTGTCGAGGGCTTGATCGACCTGTGGAAACGCGGGGAAATGGTTCAGTACAGTCTGACCTTGGTCGAAGGCTGGAATTTCCATCAGGTCCGTGCGGCACTGGCCAAGGATGAAAAACTCGAACAGACCTTGAACGGTTTGAGCGATAGCGAGGTGATGGACAAGCTCGGACACACCGGGATCTTTCCCGAAGGACGATTCTTCCCCGACACCTACCGCTTCGTGCGTGGCATGACTGACGTCGAGCTGCTGAAGAAAGCCTACGACCGCCTCGACGAAGTCCTCGCCAAGGAGTGGGGGCAGCGCTCGGCTGACGTGCCGTACACCGAACCCTATCAGGCGCTGATCATGGCCTCGCTGGTGGAAAAGGAAACCGGTGTGCCGCAGGAGCGCGGGCAAATCGCTGGCGTGTTTGTGCGGCGCATTGAAATGGGCATGTTGTTGCAGACCGATCCGACCGTGATCTACGGCCTCGGTGATCGTTACAACGGCAAATTGACTCGCGCCCATCTCAAGGAAGCGACCCCGTACAACACCTACATGATTTCGGGCCTGCCGCCGACTCCGATCGCCATGGTCGGCCGCGAAGCGATTCATGCAGCGCTGAATCCGGTGGCTGGCAATAGCCTCTATTTCGTGGCCCGTGGTGATGGCAGCCACGTGTTCTCCGATGATCTGGACGCGCACAATAACGCTGTGCGTGAGTTCCAGATCAGGCGCCGTGCCGACTACCGCTCCAGCCCCGCGCCGACCACGGCGCCAGAGGCGACGGATGAGCAGGCACCGATTCCGGCTGCATCGCCCGACACCGCCCCCGAGGATCTGCCGCAAGTGCCGCCGCAAGAGCCTGCTCAAGCGGCGCCACCCGAACCGCAAGCGCCTGCCCAGGAACCGTCACAGGCGCCGGCGCAAGAACCCGTTCAAGAACCCGCTGCTGCACCTGTGCCCGAACCGGATGCAACCGCGCCGCAAAGCCCGCAATGACTCTGACTAAGGACTGCCTGTGACTGGCTTGTTTATTACTCTGGAAGGCCCGGAAGGTGCCGGCAAGAGCACCAATCGCGAGTACCTGGCCGAGCGCCTGCGCGCCGCTGGGATCGAGGTCGTGCTGACCCGCGAACCCGGCGGCACGCCGTTGGCCGAGCGGATCCGCGAAGTGCTGCTGGCGCCGGTTGACGAAGTCATGAACCCGGACACTGAGTTGCTGTTGGTGTTCGCCGCGCGAGCCCAGCATCTGGCCGAAGTGATTCGCCCGGCGTTGACCCGTGGCGCAGTCGTCTTGTGTGATCGCTTCACCGATTCGACCTACGCCTATCAGGGGGGCGGTCGCGGCCTGTCGCTGGAGCGCATCGCGACCCTGGAAACCTTCGTCCAGGGCGATCTGCGCCCGGACCTGACGTTGATTTTCGATCTGCCGGTGGAAGTAGGCTTGGCCCGCGCCAGCGCTCGCGGTCGTCTGGATCGTTTCGAACTCGAAGGCCGAACCTTTTTTGATGCGGTGCGCAGTGCTTTCCTCAAGCGTGCTGAAGCGGATCCTGCGCGTTATGTCCTGGTCGACGCCGCCCAGCCGCTGGCGCAGGTTCAGCAGTCACTGGATGCGTTGCTGCCGCGTTTGCTGGAGTTGACTCGTGGCTGAAGCCTATCCGTGGCAGGACAGTCTCTGGCAGCAGTTGGCCGGTCGCAAGCAACATGCTCATGCCTATCTGCTGCATGGCCCGTCCGGGATCGGCAAGCGCGCGCTGGCCGAGCGCTTGATGGCCAGTTTGCTGTGCCAGCGTCCATCCGCCCAGGATGCTTGTGGCGAATGCAAATCCTGTCTGTTGCTGAAGGCCGGCAGTCACCCCGACAACTACATTCTGGAACCGGAAGAAGCCGATAAGGCGATCAAGGTCGATCAGGTTCGTGATCTGGTCAGCTTCGTGGTCCAGACCGCGCAGATGGGCGGCCGCAAAGTGGTGCTGGTCGAGCCGGCCGAGGCGATGAACATCAACGCCGCCAACGCCTTGCTCAAAAGCCTTGAAGAACCTTCCGGCGATACTGTTTTGCTGTTGGTCAGCCACCAGACCAGTCGTCTGTTGCCCACGATCAAGAGCCGCTGCGTGCAGCAGGCCTGTCCGCTGCCGAGCGAAGCCATGAGTCTTGCGTGGCTGGCGAAGGCTTTGCCGGACTGCTCGGAAGAAGAGCGCATCGAGTTGCTGACCCTGGCTGCCGGTTCGCCACTGGCCGCCGTCAACTTACAGGCCCAGGACGTGCGTGAGCAGCGCGCGCTGGTGGTCGATGGCGTGAAGAAGTTGCTCAAGCAGCAACAGTCGCCAACACAATTGGCCGAAGGCTGGAATGCGATTCCACTGTTGCTGCTGTTCGACTGGTTCTGCGATTGGTCGAGCCTGATCCTGCGCTATCAGCTGACTCAGGATGAAGAAGGGTTGGGACTGACAGACATGCGCAAGGTGATTCAGTACCTGGCGCAAAAAGCCGGCCAGGACAAAGTCCTGAATATCCAGGACTGGATCCTCGCCCAGCGCCAGAAAGTGATGAGCAAAGCCAACCTCAATCGCGTGCTGTTGCTGGAGGCACTGTTGGTGCAATGGGCGGGTTTGCCTACCCAGAGGTGACCGTCTGGGCCTAGACTCTGAACATCAGCAGTGGAGGTCAGCATGAATGAAGCCGTCAGTCCGGGGCCGCGCAACGGCATTTTGTCCCTGACGATCAAGGACAAGTCCGTGCTTTACGCGGCCTACATGCCGTTCATCAAAAACGGTGGCCTGTTTATCCCGACCAACAAGAACTACAAGTTGGGCGATGAGGTATTCATGCTGCTGAACCTGATGGATGAACCGGAAAAGATACCGGTTGCCGGCAAGGTCACCTGGATCACTCCCAAAGGTGCGCAGGGCAACCGGGCCGCAGGAGTCGGTGTGCAATTTAACGACGGCGACAACACTGCGCGCAGTCGAATCGAAACCCATCTGGCCGGAGCCCTGAAGTCCGACCGTCCCACTCATACGATGTAAGTTGCAGCCCTTTTATGCTCGTAGATTCCCATTGCCACCTTGATCGACTCGACCTCTCCGCCCACGACGGCTCGCTGGATGCTGCACTGGATGCGGCCCGTCAGCGCGGGGTAGGGCATTTTCTGTGTATCGGCGTCAGCGTAGAGAACGCCGCGGACGTCAAAGCCCTGGCCGAACGTTACGACGACGTCGACTGTTCGGTTGGCGTACATCCGTTGGATGTGCAGCCGGGTGCAGCGCCGGCGTTGGATTGGTTGTTGCGCGAGCTCAACCACCCGCGTGTGGTGGCGATTGGTGAAACCGGTCTGGATTATCACTACGAGCCAGAAGCGGCAGAGTTGCAGCAGGCGTCATTTCGACTGCACCTGCAAGCGGCGCAGCAGACCGGCAAGCCGGTGATCATCCACACCCGTGGCGCCCGCGCCGATACGTTGAATCTGCTGCGCGAAGCCGCGCTACCCCAAGCGGGCGTTCTGCATTGCTTCACCGAAGACTGGGATATGGCCAAAGCTGCGCTCGACATGGGCTACTACATTTCCTTGTCCGGGATTGTCACTTTCCGCAATGCTGACGCTCTGCGTGACGTGGCCAGTAAAGTGCCGGCTGACCGACTGCTGGTGGAAACCGACTCGCCCTACCTGGCGCCGATTCCTCATCGCGGCAAACCGAACCTGCCGCAGTACGTGCGCGACGTAGCGGAATTTCTGTCAATGTTGCGTGGTGAGCCCTACGAGCGTTTTGCCGAGCAAACCACCGAAAACTTCAAGCGGCTTTTTCCGCTGGCGCATGTGAAAGGTTAAATCGCAGGCAAAAAAAACCCGGGTTCTGGGGGGGGAATCCGGGTTAAGACCATTAGGAGTAAAACAAAGGCACGCGGTCCGTTGGTACCTATATCGGCGCGACACTTGGGGGAGATGCCCCGCCGACATTTGAAGTATTGATCAGTATTGCGCCGAGTCCAGTTTACCGGTCACGGTTTTTAAACAAATTTGGAATACGGGCGCTTCGGTTGAGTTCTCATCACTCTGCCAAACTTCCGGAATTCATCAAGAAACATATATATGGTCGGATGATCCGTGCATTTTTGCGCAAGTTAGGCATAATACGCGGCTTCGAATTTTGACCCCTACAGACCTTTTCTTATGCATAAAGAACCTCGTAAGGTCCGTGAGTTTCGTCGCCGCGAGCAAGAAATTCTCGATACCGCGCTCAAGCTGTTCCTCGATCAAGGTGAAGACAGTGTCACCGTCGAGATGATTGCTGATGCCGTCGGTATCGGCAAAGGCACGATCTACAAGCACTTCAAATCCAAGGCTGAAATCTATCTGCGCCTGATGCTCGATTACGAGCGCGATTTGAACGAGCTGTTGCATTCGGCCGATGTCGACAAGGACAAGGAAGCCCTGTCCCGCGCCTACTTCGAATTCCGCATGCGCGACCCGCAACGCTATCGGTTGTTCGATCGCCTGGAAGAAAAGGTGGTCAAGGGCAATCAGGTTCCGGAGATGGTCGAGGAGCTGCACAAGATCCGCGCCTCGAACTTCGAACGCCTGACGCTGCTGATCAAGGGTCGGATCAGTGAAGGCAAGCTCGAAGACGTGCCGCCATACTTCCATTACTGCGCGTCCTGGGCGCTGGTGCACGGCGCTGTGGCGCTGTATCACTCGCCGTTCTGGAGCAATGTGCTGGAAGATCAGGAAGGCTTCTTCCAGTTCCTGATGGATATCGGCGTGCGGATGGGCAACAAGCGCAAGCGCGACACCGACACCCCGAGCAGCTGAGTCCATACAGTTCGCCTTATCGCGCCATGATATTCACACCATGGCGCAGTACCGCAGGAATATACTCAGGCTTAGGTATTGCTAAAACTTGATTTGTGAGTCAAGTTTTAGCGGTCCGAATATTCTTTCGCCGGAGTGATCCATGATCGTTGACCGTCAAGGCAGGCGTTTTCGCAATTTGCGAATCAGTCTGACTTCAGCCTGTAATTACGCTTGTACCTACTGCGTGCCCAACGGCAAGCGTTTGGTGGCTGCGCAGGATGAATTGTCGGCCGAGGCCATGGCACGCGGTGTGGCATATCTGATCGAGGCCGCAGGCATCGAGCGTTTGCGCATTACCGGTGGCGAACCGCTGGTCAGCCCCAAACTCGAAACCTTCATGACCGCCGTCGGGCAGATGGGCCTGGCGGACATCAGCCTGACTACCAACGGTCAGCTGCTGGCGAAAAAACTGCCACTGCTGGTGGACGCCGGCATTCGTCGCATTAACGTTTCGCTCGATACCCTGGATGCCAGCGCTTTTCGCAGCATTGCCCGTGGCGGCGATCTGGCGACTGTGCTCGACGGTATGGGTCAGGCCAGTGCAGCCGGCCTGAAGATCAAGGTCAATATGGTGCCGCTGCGTGGGCAGAACCTCGATCAAGTGATGCCGCTACTCGATTATTGTCTGGAGCGCGGCTATGAGCTTCGCTTCATCGAGCTGATGCGCATGGGCCACCTGGCCAGCGACTCCAATGCTTTCCTGCAGCAGTTCGTGAGCCTTCAGCAGTTGCTGAGCCTGATCGGTGAGCGCCACGAGTATCTTCAGGCCGATGCGCCAGTCGACGCCACAGCCGTGCGGTACGAGATCCCGGGGCAAGGCCACTTCGGTGTGATCGCCAACGAAAGCGTGCCGTTCTGCCGCACTTGCTCGCGGCTGCGTCTGTCGTCCACGGGCTGGCTACATGGCTGCCTGTCTTCGAGCAACCGCCACTATGTCGGCGATCTGCTGGACAAACCCCGTCATCAAGCATTGCCCGCCTTGCAGAGACTCTTGGTGAAAGCCTTGGGTGATAAACAGGAAGTGGCATTTTCTGGTGGCGCGACTGTGATGAAAATCATCGGCGGATAATCTCTATTCCTGCCACACCGAGCTGGCGCGGAAGCTGCATCCCATGGCCATTCGCCGGTTTTCCGTCACCGGCCTCTGGAGGGTAGGATGCGTAGCCTGGTTTTGCTGCTGGCCGTTTTGGCGCTTGGTGGCTGCATGAATGTCAGCGATCTGGCTGAAGGGACTCGCTACCACATGAGCGATGCGGGGCTGCTCGACCATAGCGACAGTCGTCGTGTGAATAACCTGCGCATTCAACCGGACTCTTTCGTCTATATCGCCCAAGGCGCCTTTGTGCCGCCGGGCAGTGCTGTCTACCCACGACCTAACGTGATAGCCGAAGTCGCCTTCGATGGCTTTGTCGAATACTTCCCTATGGTCCGCCGCGCCCGTGCCCCGGAAGGCCTTGATCAAGCCATGGGCGAGGCCCGTGCCGCCGGTGCCCATTACCTGCTCTATACCCGGTTCGCCAGGTCCGACGACCGTATCGGCAACTCGGACGAATGGCTCGATCAGGAAGCCCTGGATCGCCTCGGTATCGACAGCGGCGTGATTCAGATCATGTTGATCGAGACCAGTACCCAGTATTTGATTGATACTGCACGGATCAAGAGTCGTGGCGGTTTACTGACGTTCCACGACAAAAAGCCAGAAGACCTGATGGGCCCGCCGCTGGAGCAATACGCGCGCAGCCTGCTGGGGCTCAGCGACCAGTAGTTCAAAAGGAGAACGCCATGAGTGGCCCGCAAAAAGCCAACGATCTGTTGGGGCAAATCCCCAAAACCAAAGGCTTGCCGCCAGTCCACCTGTGGAACCCCGACTTTTGCGGCGACATCGACATGCGTATCGCCCGTGACGGCACTTGGTACTACCTGGGCACGCCGATCGGGCGCAAGCCGATGGTCAAGCTGTTCTCCACCATCATTCGCCGCGATGGTGACGATTACTTCCTCATTACCCCGGTCGAGAAGGTCGGCATCAAGGTCGACGATGCGCCCTTCGTGGCGATTGCCGTGGACGTGGAGGGCGAGGGCGAAGCCCAGCTCTTGCGCTTCACCACCAATGTTGATGAGACCGCCGAGGCCGGTGCCGAACACCCCATGCGCGTGGTGATCGACCCGGTAACGCAGGAGCCTGCACCCTACGTGCATGTGCGCACCAACCTAGAAGCCTTGATCCACCGCAACGTGTTTTACCAACTGGTGGAATTGGCCGTGACCCGTGAAATCGACGGGCAGCGCTGGTTAGGCGTGTGGAGTGGTGGCGAATTCTTCCCCATCGGGCTTGAGCCTTAACTCGCTGAGTTGCTGTGTTCTGAAAAACGGCCCGCTATCAAGCGGGCCGCTCTCATTGGGCTTACAAACCCTTGCTCTTGAGCCGAGCGGCATGGTCAAGGTAGAGCTTGACCGGGTTCACATTCCAGCTGTCGACCCCTGCAATCTGATTGACTGCGTCAAAATGGTCCATCGGGTAATCGGAGCGAATCACTTTCCCCAGGTGCGAACTGTATTGACCAACCAGCCCGTCGTTGGCGTTTTTCTCTTTGTAAAATAGCTTCGACAGCACGATACAGTTCAAGTGGGACGGATCGAGGGGTTGCAGGCTTTGAAAGTTTTGTACGATCCCGCTCCAAGAGTAGTAATACACGCCGTTTTCAATTTCGTTGCCTTCCCCACCCCAATGTTTCGGTATTCCTTGCGGGTACTTGAGATTGAAAGCGGCCAATCCTGCGCTGGTCAGGGATTCGAAAGCCGCTTGAGCGTCCTGAGGGTTTTGCGGATGGCCGCTGATCAACGAAATGAAGGTGCCGACTGCTTTGAACAGGGCTAAAACGAGCGCTTCGGGCAACTCTCCAGGCGTCAGCGCCTTATGCAATTGGTCGGCAATCTCGGAGCCATGATTGGGGCAGCTGACGGAAGTGACTGATGCGACCTTTTCCGGGTGTAGCGCCGCTACGTAGCGTGCGGCCAGTGGACCTTGGCTGTGCCCGATCAGATTGACCTTGGCGGCTCCCGTTTCCTGCAAAATACGGTTGACGTGTTCTAGCAGTTTTTTACCGCGCTCCTCGTTTCCGTTAACGGCTGGAATATTGACGGCAAACACCGTGGTGCCAGCATGTTCCAGAGCTTCCTTTATTTCGAAGAAGTAGGGATAACCAGCAATTTTATCGAAGCCAAAAAGGCCGTGGACCAAAATAATCGGGTATCGCGTAGACGTATCCATGTTCATGCTTATACCTGCCGATAGCGGACTTTAGTGGAACAGATGCTATTGACTGCTTGATCTGTCGCGGCTAACTGTAGGTCACAATAGGGGGGTTCGTTCAAATTGCTCGCCTGGACGCCGTCAAACAGAAAAATTCAAATTGACACCAAATCGTATGATGATTGGCGTGGACACCCATCGCGAACGGCTTTGTGCCGTCCTTGCCTCGAGGTATCCATGTCCAGCAGTTTTCATGCGTTGTCGGTCGATTGGCTGGGTTCGCCAAAGGCATGCTCGAAGTCGGGCCAAAGGTCGGTACGCGGGTGTTGCCGGTGCGGCGCTGGAACCTCTTCGATCCACAAGTCGTAAGCTGGCTGTCGCGCAGCGGCTTGCCGGAAAACTTCGTCGACGACTTGCTCGACCTGCGCCGCACCATCGAACCAATGGCCGTGCGCTGGGCGTGCGAGCACGCTACCGTCGAGCAGGTTCAAGCCATCCTTCAGGCTTACAACGCATTGGAGGGGGCAGTGGACAGCGGCGTCGATTACAACCGTGCCGACCAGTAATTCCACGAGTGCATCCTCGCCGCGAGCCACAATCAATTCATCGAACAAAAGGGTCCCGGCACTCGGCGCGCTGCTGGCGGTGTCTTTCGAGGTGTCCGCCGCCCAAGCGGAGCATAGGAACGATCAGCGTAAGTTCACCCGCCACCTCCCTGAAATATCCCTTGCCCGCTCAACCCCGTTTCGGTTATCACTCTGTACATGATTAGACAGGTACGATTTGACAAAAAACAACGGGTGGTCGACGAACTCATCGGGCGCATCGAAAGCGGCCTAATGGAGGACGGCTTTCTGTTGCCGGGCGAGCATCAATTGGCTCAAGAATTCAAAGTCAGCCGCGGCACGCTGCGCGAGGCCCTGGCTGAATTGAAACGGCGCAACTACATCGCAACCCAAAGCGGGGTGGGCTCCATCGTCACCTTCGACGGTGTAGTGCTCGATCAGCGTAGTGGCTGGGCCCAGGCCCTGGCCGACAGCGGGGCGCTGATCAATACCGAAGTGCTGCGGCTGGAGGCGGTCACCCGTCCTGACCTGCTGCCGCGTTTCGGCACTGACCAATTCATCACCCTCGACCGGCGGCGCCGTTCCAACGAAGGCAAGCTGGTCTCCCTCGAACGCTCATTGATGCCCGCCACCGGAGGCCTAGAAAGCCTGCCTCGGGTCGGCTTGATCGATGACTCCCTGACCATCACCCTGGCCGCCTATGGCTACATCGGCGAACGCGGCGATCAATGGATTGGCGCCGAACCCTTGAATGCCGAAGACGCCGAACTGCTCGGTCGTCCGGTCGGCACGGTTTTCCTCAAGGCCTTGCGCACTACCTACGACCGTCGAAACCGCTTCATGGAGCAGGTCGAAAGCTTGCTCGACCCGGTGCACTTTCGCCTGCACCTGCAATTTGGAAACTCGCAATGACAGCGCTCAACCGTGCCTTGGGCGCTTTCTACGGCCTGGCCCTGGGCGATGCGCTGGGCATGCCGACCCAATCCTTGAGTCGTGCCGAGATCAAGGTGCGCTTCGGCGAGATTACTGATCTGGAGGACGCCGGCCCGGATCAACCGATCGCCGCGAACATGCCCAAAGGCTCGATCACCGATGACACCGAACAGGCGATTCTGGTCGGACAATTGTTGGTTGAAGGCGAGGGCCGGCTCGAACCGGCGATGCTCGCCCAGCGGCTGATCGAATGGGAATCCGAGATGCAGGCCAAGGGCTCGCAAGACTTGCTCGGCCCTTCGACCAAACGTGCTATCGAAATGATTCTCGCCGGCCACTCGCCGGAAGAAGCGGGGCGCTACGGCACCACCAATGGCGCGGCGATGCGCATCACGCCGGTGGGGATTGCGGCGGACGTTGCCAACCCTGAGCGTTTCATCAACGCTGTCGTGCAGGCTTGCCAGGTCACCCACAACACCACGTTGGGCATTTCCAGCGCGGCGGCAGTGGCGGCGGTGGTCTCGGCCGGTATCAACGGCATAGACCTGGGCGAGGCGTTGAACCTCGGCCAGCAAATCGCTCAGCAAGCTGAAAGCCACGGTTACTGGGTGGCTGGCGGACGCATCGCCTCGCGCATCAGCTGGGCGCGGACCCTCAGTGATGACAGCGACAAGGCATTGCTGGCGGATTTGATGTACGACGTGATCGGCACATCGGTGGCTTCGCAGGAATCGGTGGTGGTCTCGTTTGCCTTGGCCCAGCAAGTGGCCATTGGCGAAATGAACGCTTTCGAAGCGCTGTGCATGGCCGCAAGCCTTGGCGGCGACACTGACACCATCGCGGCGATTCTCGGCGCCATGCTCGGGGCCTGCCTGGGCCTTGAGAGTTGGCCGGTCGAGATGATCGACACGGTCAAAGCCGTGAATGCATTGGAGCTGGAACCTTTGGTGAGAGGACTTCTCGCCCTGCGTTGACTGGACTACCTATATCGCGAGCTTGCTCCGGGCGGCGTTCCGACGATGGGCGCGCCGCGTATTTCATTTGATAACCCCGCAATGGATCGCACTGACTTGGCCAGGACAGCCGGGATGTCGTTTTGTCTTCCGTCATTGCCCACAACCACAACAAAGGCAACAGGAGCATTTTCACATGAGTTCATCGACCGCCGGGCAAAGCGTCGGGCAATTGGAAACCCGTGGCATCGAGCCGGTGCCGGAAGCGGAGTGCAACGGTCATCCGCTGCAACTGTTCTGGGTCTGGTTCGCGGCCAACATTTCTATCCTCGGCCTGCCGTTGGGGGCGACCCTCGTAGCCTTTCGCGGGCTGGCGATCTGGCAGGCGATCATCGTCGCGATCCTGGGTGCCGCCGGCTCCTTCGCGGTAGTCGGGATCATCTCCATTGCCGGTCGCCGCGGTCGCGCACCGAGCCTGACGTTGTCGCGAGCGATCTTTGGTGTACGCGGCAACATTGGGCCGACCCTGGTTTCGTTGACGTCGCGTCTGGGCTGGGAAACCGTCAACACCACCACTGCAGCGTTCGTGCTGTTGTCGCTGTGCTCGATTCTGTTCGGCTCGCCGGTAGAAGCCAAAAGCGCGCCGCTGCTGACCCTGGTGTTCATCGCGATTTTCGTGTTACTGACGTTGTCGGTCTCTGGCCTCGGTCACGCCACGTTGCTTGCGATTCAGAAGTGGGCGACTTACGTGTTCGGTGCGCTGAACCTGCTGGTGGGCGGTTTCCTCTGCGCGACCATCGACTGGAGTGCGGTGTTCAACGCAACGCCCGCGCCGTTGAGTGCGATGATCATCGGCGTCGGCACCATGGCCGCTGGCACCGGGATCGGTTGGGCCAACGCCGGTGCCGACATGTCGCGCTATCAGCATCGCAGCGTCAAAGCCGCGCGCCTGGTGGCTTCGGCAGCGTTCGGTGCGGGAATTCCGCTGGTGCTGCTGATCACCCTCGGCGGCCTGCTGTCGGTGGGTAACAATGACTTGGCCTCGGCCACTGACCCGATCATCGCAATCCGCGACATGCTGCCGACCTGGATGGCCGTGCCGTACCTGATCACTGCGTTCGGTGGGTTGCTGCTGTCGAACAACCTCTCGGTGTACTCCGCCGGTTTGACCACGCTGACCCTCGGTCTGAAGGTCAAACGCGTCTACGCGGTGGTGGTGGATATCGTCGCGATCTTCGCCGGTTCGATTTATTTTATGCTGATCGCCGACAGCTTCTACGGTCCGTTCATTACCTTCATTTCGCTGCTGGCGGTGCCGATCACGGCGTGGGTCGGGATCTTCGTCGTCGACCTGATTCACCGTCATTACTACAGCCCCAAAGACCTGCTGGACGTCAGCCCGAGCAGCGCTTACTGGTACAACGGCGGTATTGAGTGGCGCGCCTTCGGTGCGTGGGCGGTGGCGATCGTATTGGGCTTCAGCTTCACCACCATCGGCACGACCGAACAAACTGTCTGGTTCCGCGGCTTCCTGTCCGACTCCTGGCTGGGTCATAACGGCCTCGGCTGGATCGTGACGTTCCTGGTGGCCGGCGGGATTTATGGTGTACTCGGCGGGGCGAAGGATCGTCGTGGCGCGATGACCGAGAACGCTCATGCCTAGATTGCTGCACACCGGCCAGGTCATGATCGACCTGGTCATGGCCGTGGATAAACTGCCTCATTCGGGCGGCGATGTACTGGCGCAGTCCGCCAGTTTCGAGGCTGGCGGCGGCTTCAATGTGATGGCTGCCGCCCAGCGCAATGGCTTGCCGGTGGTTTACCTCGGCCGTCATGGCACCGGACGTTTCGGCGACCTGGCCCGCGAAGCGATGAACGCTGAAGGCATTCGGATCGGCATCACTCACCGCGCCGAGCGGGATACGGGATTGTGCGTCGCGGTCACCGAAGCGTCAGCCGAGCGCAGTTTCATTTCCTACATCGGTGCCGAGGGTGAGTTGACCGCCGAGGACTTGGCGAGCGTGCCGACCGAGGCGGGTGACTTTGTCTACGTCAGCGGCTACAGCCTGCTGCAGGGCGGCAAAGCCCAGGCACTGGTGGATTGGGTGCTGGATTTGCCGAGAGCGATCAACGTGGTGTTCGATCCGGGTCCGCTGGTGAATTCGCCGGATGAGCCGTTGATGCAAGCCTTGCTGGCACGCATTGATCTGTGGACCAGCAACAGTGTCGAGGCGTTGAAGTTTACCGGTACATCGGACATTGCCGAGGCCGCGAACCGGTTGGCCGCTCATCTGCCGGTCGACGTCTTGATGGTGGTTCGTGACGGCCCTCAAGGGTGCTGGATCAGCCAGCGTGGAGATCGCCAGCATGTGCCGGGTTTCAAGGTTGAGGCGGTAGACAGCAATGGTGCGGGGGATGCACATGCCGGGGTATTTGTGGCCGGGTTAGCGCAAGGATTGTCGGCGGTTGAAGCGGCGCGGCGGGCTAATGCGGCGGCTGCGTTGGCGGTCACTCGATGGGGGCCGGCGACTTCACCGGGGACTGCCGAGGTGGATGCTTTAATCAGCCTGACTTTTGGTGCCTGATCTGACGTCTTCGTCGGATCGCCGCCCGGAGACAGGCTCGCTCCCACATTGAATCTGCGGCGTACACAGATCCCTGTGGGAGCGAGCCTGCTCGCGAAAGGGCCCTCAGCTGTTTAAACGTCCAGCTTACGCGCCGCTTCAACCCCTGCGGCACTGAGTTTGATCGGCAAACTCAAGGAATGCTCACCCGCTTCGTTACAGGACACATGCCCATGTTGAATCAGCCCGCGATCCTGCAGCGTGGCGAGGGTGCTGGCCACGACTTTTTCCCCCCGGTAATTGTCCAGGACCTCTTTGCCCAAGCCGCTTGGATGGGCATGCAGCAGACGGGTCAGGATTTCTTTCTCAAGGTTTTTATCGACGTTCATGGTTACCTCTTCATGGATGTGGATAGGTCGCTCGCGTCGGCGAACTACTGGCTGGCACCGCCTTCTGAGCCCGAACCACCGGTGGTGGTTTTCGAGCCGACGCCGGTGTCGGCGTTATCGGGTGTCTGGGTGTCTGGCCTGTTCATTCCGCCTTGACGGCCCGCGTCGTTGCCTTGGGTCCGTGGGTCGGTGCCCGTAGAGGGAGGCAGGCTGCTGTCGACGCCCGTGCCATTGGTGTTGATGCCGGGTGCGCTTTGGATAGCTGGGGATTTGGGTTTTTCGACCGGGTCGGTCGGGCCAGTACCCGTGGCCGTGGTTGCGGCAAACGCGGTGCAGGACAACAGGGTGGTGAGAGCGAGGGCGGTCAATTTGGACATCATCATGGTGTGTCTCCATTTAATTAGAGTCCCTACTTGATGTTGGTCCGCCCCCGATTTGGATTGGTGCCTGATGAACGACGAACGGTTTAGGCCTGCTGCAGCGCTTTGCTGATAACGGGCAAAACAGGCGCCTTCAGCAGGCGCCGATTTCTTCCTTGAACAACATCATGAATCCCTTCAACCGTTCGTGGCGAATCTGCGCCAGACGCTGGCCGGTGGTCGTCTGGAATCCGTCCGCCAAGTGCAGCAGTTTGGTTTGGAAGTGGTCGAGGCAAAAACGTTTGTCATCGTACTCCCGTGCCTTCGCCTCGGGATCCTGTGGGTCGTACAAAGCGCTACCCATACGTCCGGCGATGTAAAAGGTCCGCGCCACGCCGAGCATGCCGAGAGAGTCGAGGCGGTCGGCGTCCTGCATGATTTTGGCTTCGAGCGTGGTCGGCGCGATGTTGGCGGAAAAACTGTGCGCTTCGATGGCATGGGCAACAGCGCTGATTTTTGCGCCTGGCCAGAACATGTCCGCCAACACTTTTGATGCCTTCTCGGCGGCCAGCCGCGACGCCTGAGAACGTAGCGGCGAATTCTTCTCTACCGCCACGCAATCGTGCAAAAGCACCGCCGCGAGCAGCACCTCAAGATCACCCCCTTCTTGCGCGTGGAGCGTTCGCACGTTGTGCCAGACCCGCTGCAAGTGCGACAGATCATGAGCACCGTCCTCCGAGGGTTCCAGCGCGTGGGGCAGCAGTTGCGCAGCGAGGAGTTGCAGTGGCGCGAAAGCATCAATGTTCATAAACATCCTGTTAAGTGAAAACGTCTTTTGCAGCGACATAGCCCTGTAGCAGCAGGCTTCGCCAGCTGCTACACATGCTCCATGGATCAGCTTTGAATTTCCAGTGTGACGAGCGCCGCTTGCCGACTTAGTATGGCGTTTTCAACTTTTGACGAAGGCACGTCCATGACGATCGAGATCCGCCCGGCGACCCCGAGCGATGCACCGCAGATCCTCGGGTTCATCACCGAACTGGCCGACTACGAACGTGCCCGCCACGAAGTCATCGCCAGCGTCGCCGACATCGAGCGCAGCCTGTTCAGCGAAGGCGCCACCGCTCACGGCCTGATCTGCCTGCGCGACGGCTCGCCGATCGGCTTCGCGGTGTTCTTCTTCAGCTATTCCACGTGGCTGGGCAGCAACTGCCTGTACCTCGAAGACCTCTACATCACCCCCGAACAACGCGGCGGCGGCGCCGGCAAAACCTTGTTGCGCCACCTCGCCAAAATCGCCTGCGCCAATGACTGCGGACGCTTCGAGTGGAGCGTGCTGGACTGGAACAAACCGGCGATCGAGTTTTATAAGTCGTTGGGCGCGCAGCCGCAGGAAGAGTGGGTTCGATATCGGATGGATGGGGCGGTGTTGCGGGAGTTTGCCGAGGGGAGTTGATGCACATCTTGCCAAACGCTGAATCCAGTTGTCGCCACCGGTTTAGTCCGGCATCCTGTGCGCCTTTGCGCGCTCACGGATGACACCTGCAATGCCATGGCATCTTCATCTCTCGACATTCGTCACGATCGCCATCGACTATCCGGTTTGGTTGAACGCTGTTGGTGCATTTCTTTTGCACCCTAGATGTTTGCCACCATCGCTTTAAAACTCAACAGCAAGGAGCTTTGACTTGAGTGGAAAACCTGCTGCGCGCGTTACCGACCCTACGTCGTGCCCGTTACCCGGACATGGCACCAAACCGATTGTTTCTGGATCGCCAGATGTTTTCTTCGATGGTCTGGCCGCTGCTCGCATGACGGACAAATCTGCCTGTGGCAGCCCAATTACCGGTGCTGTTTCGGGTACGGTATTCATCAATGGTCTCAACGCTGCAACCCTCGATAGCACGGGCGGGCACGGCAACGTAGTCATCGGCGGTTCCGGGACCGTTATCATCGGACAAAGCGGAGGCGGAGCAGCCTTTAGTGGGTTGCTTGCGATGCCGGTGCATTTCACCGACAGATTACAAGTGGTGAATGACGCGACCGGTGAGCCGATTCCTTATCACCCATACACCATTCAGCGTGGTGACGGCAGCGAAGAGCATGGCGTTACGGATGCGTCCGGGTTTACTCACACCGTCAATTCTCATTTGGCCGAGACCATTAAATTGTTTGTGGAGTGATTGGCATGGCTGGTGAAGCTGCAGCGGTGAAACAAGAGTTGCCTAAAAGAGAAGTAAAAACCCATACATTGACCTGTAAAACGGACCAGTCTATTAAACAGGTACCTATTACTTTGCGAGACTTGGTTGTATTTTTTATTGGTGGTGCGGGCGATCAGGAGAGTTATTACGGTACAGGGCCCAATAATAATATCGATTATGTGCGCCGGATTGCTGTTGACGACGCAAAGCAGTTGGAGATTTTGAAGCGCTGTCCATCGTGGGCGCTCAGTTATAATTCGTTTATTAGTGATGATGATCTTGAACGCAATGTGTTGAGTCGAATACCTAATTGCTCCACCGCAATTTACATCGTTGGCCACAGCCTCGGTGGTTGGAATGGTGCCCACCTTTCCAGTGTGCTGACAGACAAAGGCTTCAGAGTAAAAATGCTGATTACACTGGATCCAGTAGGTGAAGGGAAAATCGTCTACGGCATCTCAAGTATCTATGGACGGGAGCCAATACCCAAGGCTGACTACTGGGTTAACATTCGGGCTGCAGCGGTCGACTGGAATGTGTCGGATCTGGTCGCGGACTTTGGTGAACAGTGGGAAGTAACACAGGGACCTAATGTCATGGGGCGGGTGGACGTCAACCATGCCGATGCCGACAGGATGTTTGTGCAGACATTGCCTGGTGGCAAGTCTGCTCGGCAAATATTCAACGAGTCGATTTTGAGCTACTTTAGGGAGTGATTCTGGATGCATAAGGTTTTTTTGTTTTTAACAATCTTGATGAGTGCATCTTGTTCTCTCAATCATGGAAGACCTATCGCAACGCTTGAATACTCCAGTGTAAATGAACTTCGGAGTACTGGGCTTTACCAAATTTATTTCACTTCCGATGTGGAGCTTCTCCAGTTATTCAAGTCGCGAATAGGTGAGGGGCTTGTCTGTTCTTTAGAAGATGATCTGGATTTTACCGAAGCACACCATATTCAGCGTTCCGGTTTTGGTTTGGTAGAAAAAGTTATTGAGCCGGCGTCATTGCTCTATCGAGCGAATGTCATTTTTAGTGAGTCAGAAAGCGGAAAAGGAGGAGAGGATTATTTGGAAGGAGAGGCCCTGATTCCGCTATTGAAGAAACGTGATTTTATTTCGTGCCTGTTTCGAGTTCATACCACCACGTACAATACGTACTTCTCCAAGGTCATGCGCGTGCCGACCGCGGAACTGTTGAAGGCTATTTCTAAACAGTAAAACAAGCCTAGGTGATGCGAGGTTGTTTGCCGGGAAAAAGCAGCCTCTCACTCAGTCACTGGCTTCCCAATTACTATTGATCAAACCGTCGAGGACTTGTCGAACGGTAATCTTGAAAGCCCCGGTCTTCCCTTCGTCAAACGCCGCTTTCCACGCCGTATAACCGTAAGCGCTCCATAGAACCCCACTTACTTCAAGGTGGGTGGCGCGCTCATCAGCCAATGTATGGCCAAGGCGCCGGATCTGACAACACCTGTATATATAGTGGGTCACAGCCTGGGTGGATGGAATGGTGCTCACCTATCAGCAGTGTTAAGTAATCGAGGGTATAGAATTCCGGTTTTAGTCACGCTTGATCCTGTGGGTGAAGGAAAAATTGTCTATGGGATCTCGAGTATCTATCAGCAAGAACCCAAACCAAAGGCAGAGTACTGGGTCAACGTGAGAGCAGATGCCAAGGATTGGAACTTTTCCGACCTTGTGGCCGATTTTGGTGAGCAGTGGAATATGGCATCCGGTCCAAATATGAACGGCCGTGTTGATGTTAATCATGCCGACGCGTGGGCGATTTACATCGCCATGCTTGAATGCGGTAAGTCGGCCAGGGATATTTTAATGGAGTCGATAGTTGAACACTTCAAAGGAAAAAAATGTGCCTAGATTGCTCCTGTGTTTAATGTTCATGCTGTGCGCTTCATGCGCAATGAATCATGGTAAACCCATTGCTAAATTGGATTACGTCAGCGTCGAGCGCTATCAAGACAAACGTATATATCAAGTTAGCTTTACGTCAAACGTAGATGTGGTGAATCTGTTTAAATCAAAGATAAGTCAGACATTAATCTGCTCCTTGGGCGGTGATACTGATTTTTCAGTGGCTCACCGCATCCAGCAATACGGGGAGGGGTTGATTGAAACTGTTCAGCAGGGTGGCGAGCAGGTGTTTAAGGCTGATTTAATATTTAGTGAAGTCAAGAGTTCGACAAACGATGCGGTGATGAAAAGCGAAGTGCTTAGTTCGCTATTGGTCGAGCAGGCGTCAATTACCTGCAAAGTTAGAATCAATGCCTATTCTTACAAAACCTATTTTTCGGAAGAGATGCAGGTTCCTACGAAAGATTTGTTACGAGAGATCGCTAAGTACTGAACGCAAAACGGCGCGGAGGATGGTCGCAAAGTCAGTGGTCCATCCAAACCTGAAGGAGAGGCCAGAAAGCAATATCCCAAAATATGGGATGATAAATTACATATTGAGATTTGTGCTCCGGGAGGTCTATAGTCAGCTCACTCACTGCCAATAAACAAAACAGGTGAAGCGATGCTGGCGCAATTGATCGCGCTCGATTGGGGGACAACCTCATTACGTGCTTACAAACTCGCCGCGGGTGGCCAGGTGCTCGAACAGCGTTCGCTGTCGTCGGGCATCATGCAGCTGCCCAGGACGCCGCGAATGATTGCGGGTCAGGCATGTACCGACGGTTTTGAACTGGCCTTCGATGAGGCCTGCGGTGACTGGCTCGACGCGCAGCCCGACTTGCCGGTGATTGCTTGCGGCATGGTCGGCAGCGCACAAGGCTGGTGTGAAACGGCTTACCGCGATACGCCGGCGAACGTCGCCAATCTCGGAACTTCCCTACAAACGGTTCGCAGTCTTCGCGGTGTCGATGTGCACATCGTGCCGGGCGTGATTCAGCGTTCGCGCCTGCCGAACGTGATGCGTGGCGAAGAAACTCAGGTGCTTGGCGTTCTGCACACTCTGCTGGGCGAGGCGGGCAACGATCTGTTGATCGGTCTGCCGGGCAGTCATTCGAAGTGGGTGGAAGTGGCCGACGGCTGCATCGTACATTTCGATACCTTCATGACCGGCGAAGTCTTCGCCGTGCTCAGCGAACACAGCATTCTGGGGCGTACCCAGCAAAAGGGCGCGTCCTTCGATGGCCAAGCCTTTGATCGTGGCGTGCAGGTGGCCTTGTCAACGGATGGCGAGATCGGGCCGTTGTCGACAGTGTTCAGTGCCCGCAGCCTCGGGTTGACGGGCGAACTCAGCGCCACCGCCCAACCGGATTACTTGTCCGGTCTGTTGATCGGCCATGAACTGTCAGCGTTGGCGAGTGTTCAGCGGCGCCGACGCAACAGCGTTCATCTGCCTTCGATCATCCTCATCGGTAATGCCCAACTCTGTGCCCGCTACAGCCGGGCCCTCGACGCCTGCGGTTTTGCCCGGGTGACCCTGGCCGAACGAGCCACCGAACGCGGCTTGTGGCAGTTGGCGGTTGCCGCCGGACTGATCACATCACACTCATCCCGTTAAACCTGACTGGAGGTCTGACATGCTCAAGCAAGCATTGGCGCAAAACGGTCTGATCGCTATTTTGCGTGGCCTGCGCCCGCAAGAAGCGGCAGCCATCGGCGAAGTCCTTTACGCCGCCGGATTTCGCGTCATCGAAGTGCCGCTTAATTCCCCTGAACCGTACGAAAGTATCCGCATCCTGCGCAGTACCTTGCCCGGCGATTGCCTGATCGGCGCGGGCACTGTGTTGACGCCGGAACAGGTCGAGCAAGTGAAAGCAGCAGGGGGCCAAGTGATCGTCATGCCTCACAGCGATGCCAAGGTGTTGCGCGCAGCGAAAGCGGCGGGGTTGTTCCTGTCGCCAGGTGTGGCGACGCCGACTGAGGCCTTCGCCGCATTGGCCGAAGGGGCGGACGTGCTGAAGATGTTCCCGGCCGAGCAGATGGGCCCGGCAGTCGTCAAAGCCTGGCTTGCGGTGCTGCCTACGGGAACGATTCTGGCGCCCGTCGGCGGGATCACTCCGGACAACATGCAGGTGTTTATCGACGCTGGCGTCAAAGGGTTCGGACTGGGTTCCGGGTTGTTCAAACCAGGCATGACGCCTAAGGAAGTGGCCGTAAACGCCAAGGCCTACGTGGCTGCCTGGAAAGCCCTTCGCTAAGACTTTTTTGGCGCTGCGAGCGCTGCATCTATAAGAGCTGCACTTATAAAAAGAGAGCAAAAGATGAAAATCACCAAACTGACCACCTTCATCGTTCCACCGCGCTTTTGCTTCCTCAAAGTCGAAACCGACGAGGGCGTTACCGGCTGGATTACGTCAAGGATCCACGGATGTTCGACTACGACAAAGGTTTCGTGAATATCCCGAATGGCCCGGGCCTGGGGATTGAGATCAACGAGGAATACGTCATCGAACGCGCGGCGGTCGGCCACCGTTGGCGCAACCCGATCTGGCGCCATGCCGATGGCAGCTTTGCCGAGTGGTGAGTTCTGTCTGACCCCACAGGGTTTCAGCGCAAGTCTTTGAATCGCCCTCAATAAACATAAAAAGAGGCACTCACCATGCAACCGCAGACCCTCACCGGGCAGGCGTCGTTGGTGACGCCCAGCCGCAAGCGTTTTTTCATCATGGTCCTGCTGTTTATCACCGTGGTGATCAACTACCTGGACCGCAGCAACCTGTCCATCGCCGCTCCGGCGCTGACCAACGAACTGGGCATCGATCCGATTCATGTCGGTCTGATTTTCTCCGCATTCGGCTGGACTTACGCCGCGATGCAAATCTCCGGCGGCTGGCTGGTGGATCGCGTCCCGCCGCGGATTCTTTACAGCGTCGCGCTGCTGTTATGGTCGATCGCCACCGTCATGCTTGGTTTCCCGAGAGCGAGCGCGCTACGGCGATCGGTCTCTACACTTCCGGGCAATTCGTCGGTCTGGCGTTCCTGACGCCGGTATTGGCCTGGCTGCAGCACCAATATAGTTCGATTGCTGGGATTGACCGGCGGGGTGTTCAACTTCATCGGCAACCTGTCGGCGATTACCACGCCGATCGTCATCGGTTTCCTCGCCACCGGTGATTCGTTTGCCCCGGCGATCACCTACATCTCGGTTCTGGCGTTGATTGGTGCGCTTTCCTATATCTTGCTGGTCGGCAAGGTCGAGCGTATCAAGTTGTAGTCGCAGCCGTCGGGCGACCATAATGCCGCCCGTTCACTCGCTCAACGGTAAAGGCTGGATATGCAGGAAGACGCCCCAAAAATCGCCAAGGACGCCGCACCGACCGGCACCCAGACACTGCTTCGTGGTTTGGGTGTGGTTCAGGCCGTGGCCAGTGGTGCCCGCGATCTGAAGGAAATCGCCCGGCTGATCGGCACGACACGCAGCACCACCCATCGTCTGGCCAGTTGCCTGGTGGACGAGCGTTACCTGCGCGTGGTGCCGCAAGTCGGTTATCTGTTGGGGCCGAAGCTGATCGAACTGGGTTTCCAGGCGCGCGAAGAGCTGCCGTTGGTGACCCTGGCCGGACCGTATCTGGATGAGTTGTCGGCGTTGACCGGCGACACCATTCATTTGGCGATTCGTGAAGGCGACGAGGTGCTGTACCTGCACAAGAATCCGGGGCGCAATGGCCCGGAAATGCGTTCGCGGGTTGGCCATCGCATGCCGTTGGCGCGTACCGGGATCGGCAAGGCGCTGATGCTCGATGACACGCAGGAAGAATGGCAGCGGCTGTACGAAGTCAGCTTGCCGGCGGGTGGGAAAAATCAGTTCTGGCCGCAGCACCCGGAACAGTCCTGGGAGCAGTTTCAGCAGCGCATGGTTGAGTATGTGGCGGGCGGTTATGCCTTCGATCTGGAAGACAATGAACCGTCGATCCGCTGCGTGGCGGCGCCGATCCGCGATGCCAGCCAACGCATCGTCGCCGGCATCAGCATCGCCAGCACCGTGCCGTATATGCCGCTGGAGAAAATGGCCGAGCTGATTCCCCTGATCAAAGGGGTCACAGCCCGGCTGTCGGCGGAGCTTGGCGCTAAGGTTTAGACCTTCAGCGTCGCCATGTCGATGACGAAGCGGTACTTCACGTCCCCGGCGATCATGCGGGTGTAAGCCTCGTTGATCTGGCGGATGTCGAGCATTTCGATGTCGCAGGTGATGTTGTGCTCGGCGCAGAAATCCAGCACTTCC
Organism: Pseudomonas sp. HLT2-19-2; assembly: GCF_054898005.1. Classification (NCBI taxonomy): domain Bacteria; kingdom Pseudomonadati; phylum Pseudomonadota; class Gammaproteobacteria; order Pseudomonadales; family Pseudomonadaceae; genus Pseudomonas; species Pseudomonas sp. HLT2-19-2. Next base: position 1,970,760 of record NZ_CM142712.1, read on the forward strand.
TGGGTTTCGGCGATGCCACCGATCAGCGAACCGGCCAACACGCGACGGCTCATCACCAGTTTGCCAGCGTGTACCGGTGGATCTACCGGCTCGATCAGCCCGACCAGAATGTGCACGCCGTCGAAACGCAGCGTATCGAGGTAGGGATTGAGATCGTGCTGCACCGGAATGGTGTCCAGCAGGAAGTCGAAATGGCCGGCCGCAGCCTTCATCTGATCGGCATCGGTGGACACGATCACGTGGTCCGCACCCTGGCGACGACCTTCTTCAGCCTTGCTCGCCGAACGGGTGAACAGCGTCACTTCCGCGCCCATCGCCTTGGCGAACTTGATGCCCATGTGGCCGAGACCGCCCATGCCGAGAATCCCGACCTTATCGCCCGCTTTCACGCCGTAGTGCTTGAGCGGCGAGTAGGTGGTGATGCCGGCGCAGAGGATCGGCGCGGCGCTGGCCAGGTCGAGTTCTTCGGGGATGCGCACGACGAAGTGCTCGCTGACCACGATGCTGTCGGAGTAACCGCCCATGGTGTTGCTGCCATCGACCCGGTCCGGGGTGGCGTACGTCATGGTCGGACCTTCGAGGCAGTATTGCTCAAGGTTCGACTGGCAGGCTTCGCAGCTGCGGCAGGAATCAACCATGCAGCCGACGCCGACCAGATCGCCGACTTTGTGCTGGGTGACGTTCGAACCAATCGCGGTAACTTTGCCTACGATCTCGTGGCCAGGCATCAGCGGGTAGACGGCAATGCCCCACTCGTTGCGTGCCTGGTGGATGTCGGAATGGCAAACGCCGCAGTAGAGAATATCGATCGCAACGTCGTCGGCCCGTGGGCTGCGGCGCTCGAATTTCACGGGGGCGAGGGGAGTGGTGGCCGACTGGGCGGCGTATCCGATGGCGGTGTACATGATGAACCTCGCAAAAACTGTGACAGGTGAGGTGGCACATTCTGGGCGCCGCACCTGTCACCGGCCATGGCGATTCCTCCGGGTGTCATGCCTAATCCTCCGGCTTGTTTCTTTGATTGGTCAAATGGGCGATCAGACCTGCGATGATGCTTTCATCCCTTTTTTCGTGACTTTTTCTGTGAAGAGCTCCCCATGTTGTTGACCCGTCATCTCGATGCCAATGCCACCTTGGTTTCGCTGATTGAGCCACTGGCGATTCGCGACGGTTTCGTACCGACGGCGTTACCAGGGGTGCAGGTTTTGCGGGCCAGTTGCGACGTGGCCCGTGGTCCGCAGATTTACGAGCCGAGCCTGGTCATCATCGCCCAAGGCAGCAAACTGGCGTACCTCGGGCCGCGTACCCTGGAATATGGTGCCGGGCACTATCTGATTCAGGCATTGCCGGTACCTTTTGAATGCGAAACTTTTTCGGCGCCGGATGGGCCAATGCTAGGGGTTTCCATCGCCATCGATCGGGTACTGCTCGGCGAGTTGGTGTTGGCCATGGGGCTGGCGCCGGGGCGCAATATTCCTGCGCAGACACCCGAGTCGATGACCTCGGCTGTGCTCGACAATGACATGCGCGGTTGTGTAGAGCGGCTGTTGCACTGCCTGCACGATCCGCTGGAATGCCAGATCATGGGGCAGGCACGATCGCGTGAGTTATTGTTCGTTGCGTTGCGCGGTCCGCAAGCCAATGTGTTGCGTGCGCTGGTGGAGCAGCAGGGTCAGTTCGCTCGGGTAGCGGCATCGCTCAGTCATCTGCATGCGCATTACACCGAGCCGTTGAACGTCGAGACGCTGGCCAGTTGCGCGAACATGAGCGCGTCGACGTTTCATGAGCATTTCAAACGCAGCACCTTGTTATCGCCGGTGCAGTATTTGAAACGTTTGCGCTTGCTCAAGGCCCAGCAGTTGTTGCTCACCGAAGGTTTGGGTGTGGCGCAGGTGGCGCATCGGGTCGGGTATCAAAGTACGTCGCAGTTCAGTCGCGAGTACAAGCGCTACTTCGAGCGCAATCCCGGTGATGAGCGCGCTGCCTGACGGACAACAAAAAGGCCCCCATTCGGGAGCCTTGATGTTCAGCCGTTCGACTTACATGTTCGGATAAGTCGGGCCGCCAGAGCCTTCCGGCGCCACCCAGGTGATGTTCTGTGCAGGGTCCTTGATGTCGCAGGTCTTGCAGTGAACGCAGTTCTGGGCGTTGATCTGGAAGCGCTTCTCGCCGTCTTCCTTGGTCACCACTTCATACACGCCGGCCGGGCAGTAGCGCTGAGCAGGCTCATCGTACAGCGGCAGGTTCTTGGCGATCGGGATGCTCGGGTCGGTCAGCTTCAGGTGGCACGGCTGTTCTTCTTCATGGTTGGTACCGGAGATGAACACCGAGCTGAGTTTGTCGAAGCTGATCTTGCCGTCCGGTTTCGGGTAGTCGATCTTCTTGCAATCGGCCGCCAGTTTCAGGCAAGCGTAATCCGGCTTGTTATCGTGCAGGGTGAACGGCAGTTTGCCGCCGAAGATGTTCTGGTCGAGCCAGTTGAAACCGCCGCCGACGATGGCGCCGAACTTGTGGATCGCCGGGCCGAAGTTGCGGCTGGCGAACAGTTCGTCGTGTAGCCAGCTCTTCTTGAAGGCGTCGACGTAAGTGGTCAGCTCTTCGGTGCCGTCTTTTTCAGCAAACAGCGCCTCGGCCACGGATTCGGCGGCGAGCATGCCGGACTTCATCGCGGTGTGGCTGCCTTTGATCTTGGCGAAGTTCAGGGTGCCGAGGTCGCAACCGATCAGCGCGCCGCCCTTGAAGACCATTTTCGGCAGCGAGTTCAGGCCGCCCTTGGAGATGGCGCGAGCACCGTAGCTGATGCGCTTGCCGCCTTCCAGGTACTGCTTGAGCACCGGGTGATGCTTGAGGCGCTGGAACTCGTCGAATGGCGACAAGTAAGTGTTGCTGTAGGACAGGTCGACGATCAGACCCACTACAACCTGATTGTTTTCCAGGTGATAAAGGAACGAGCCACCGGTGTTCTCGGTGCCCATGATGTCCAGCGGCCAACCGGCGGTGTGGACTACCAGGCCTGGCTGGTGCTTGGCCGGATCGACTTCCCAGATTTCTTTCAGGCCGATGCCGTAGTGCTGGGCGTCGGCATCGCTGTCGAGGTTGAAGCGCTTGATCAGCTGCTTGCCGATATGGCCGCGGCAACCTTCGGCGAACAGCGTGTACTTGCCACGCAGTTCCATGCCCGGGGTGTACAGGCCTTCTTTCGGATGACCTTCGCGATCAACGCCCAGATCGCCCGTGATAATTCCGCGAACCACGCCGTTCTCGTCGAACAGTGCTTCCTGGGCGGCGAAGCCAGGGTAGATTTCTACGCCCAGATTCTCGGCTTGCTGGGCCAGCCAGCGGCACAGGTTGCCCAGGGAGATGATGTAGTTGCCTTCGTTGTGCATGGTCTTGGGCACAAAGAAGTCAGGGATTTTTTGCGCGCTGTCGGCGTTCTTGAGAACGAAGATGTCATCGCGCTTGACCGGCGTATTCAGCGGTGCGCCGAGTTCTTTCCAGTCCGGGAACAATTCGTTCAGGGCGCGGGGTTCGAAGATCGCGCCGGAAAGAATATGTGCACCGACTTCGGAGCCTTTTTCGACCACGCAGACGCTGATTTCCTTACCGGCTTCGGCGGCCTTCTGCTTCAATCGGCAGGCGGCGGAAAGACCCGCGGGGCCGGCACCGACGATGACCACGTCGAATTCCATGTATTCGCGTTCCACAGGTAATCTCCTACTCAAGGCTCAACAGTTTTTTTTCTAATTGGAGGTTTGGTGTCGCATCCATGAATTCCTGCTCAATGCAGGAAGAGGACAATCGATGAGCCACCTTTCTCTCTAAGGTGGCGCATTATATCTACACCACTCCTAGCGTCCAATACAAACGTTTGTTTGAATCGGCTCAAAGCCAGAGAAATCAAAGTCACGCGGCTTATGACTGGCCATTTTGCCGTATTGACCGGAATAGGCGTTCCGGTCAATATACGGTCGGTTTTGCGCTCGCCGTAGGCTGACTGTTGGTTTCAAGAGCACCTCTAAAGACAGGGCGATGGCAGTACAGGGTGATGCGCCGTGCAAGTTTGCTGCGCAGTTTACACGCCGCGATATTGAATGACTTGTCGGTCATCACTGACGAACGGTCATCTGCATCGTGAGCGCTTGTCACTTGACACCTTTGTCAGCGTTTTTAGAGGTGCCCTTGCGCCGATGAGCATCAAACCGCCAGGTTCGCCTAGGCGACTTCTTTTCACCGGAGAGTAACGAGGAATCCATGAAGGTTCTTGTAGCTGTCAAACGCGTTGTGGATTACAACGTCAAGGTTCGCGTCAAGGCGGACAATTCCGGCGTCGACCTCGCCAACGTGAAGATGTCGATGAACCCGTTCTGCGAAATCGCAGTGGAAGAAGCCGTACGCCTGAAAGAGAAAGGTGTTGCGACTGAAATCGTCGTCGTCTCCATCGGCCCGTCTACCGCTCAAGAGCAACTGCGCACCGCGCTGGCTCTGGGTGCCGACCGCGCCATCCTCGTCGAATCCGCCGAAGATCTGACCTCCCTGGCCGTTGCCAAACTGTTGAAAGCCGTTGTCGACAAGGAACAGCCTCAGATGGTGATCCTTGGCAAACAAGCCATCGACAGCGACAACAACCAGACTGGCCAGATGCTCGCAGCATTGAGCGGCTACGGTCAGGGCACGTTCGCGTCCAAAGTCGAAGTCAGCGGCGACAGCGTTGCCGTGACTCGCGAAGTCGACGGCGGCGCGCAGACGGTTTCCCTGAAACTGCCGGCCATCGTCACCACCGACCTGCGTTTGAACGAGCCGCGCTATGCGTCCCTGCCAAACATCATGAAAGCCAAGAAGAAGCCTCTCGAAGTGCTGACTCCGGACGCTTTGGGCGTTTCCACCGCCTCCACCAACAAGACCGTGAAAGTCGAAGCGCCAGCTGCACGTAGCGCGGGTATCAAGGTCAAGTCGGTGGCTGAACTGGTCGAGAAACTGAAAAACGAAGCGAAGGTAATCTAATCATGACTATCTTGGTAATCGCAGAACACGACAACAAGGTAGTGGCCCCGGCCACCCTGAACACCGTGGCTGCCGCTGCGAAAATCGGTGGCGACATCCACGTACTGGTCGCTGGCCAGAACGTTGGCGCCGTGGCTGAAGCTGCTGCGAAAATCGCTGGCGTTGCTAAAGTGCTGGTGGCCGATAACGCCGCCTACGCTCACCAACTGCCGGAAAACGTAGCGCCGCTGGTCGTCGAGTTGGGCAAGGGCTACAGCCACATCCTGGCTGCCGCTACCTCCAACGGCAAAAACATCCTGCCGCGCGTTGCCGCTCAGCTGGACGTTGACCAGATCTCCGAGATCATCTCGGTCGAAAGCGCTGACACGTTCAAGCGCCCGATCTACGCCGGTAACGCTATCGCGACCGTTCAGTCGAACGCTGCGGTCAAAGTGATCACCGTTCGCGCCACCGGTTTCGACCCGGTTTCTGCTGAAGGTGGTTCGGCGGCTGTTGAAGCCGTTGCGGCTGCTCACGACGCGGGCACTTCGAGCTTCGTCGGCGAAGAATTGGCCAAGTCCGATCGTCCGGAACTGACCGCTGCCAAGATCGTCGTTTCCGGCGGTCGCGGCATGCAGAACGGCGATAACTTCAAACACCTGTACGCCCTGGCCGACAAGCTGGGCGCTGCCGTCGGTGCTTCCCGCGCCGCGGTCGACGCAGGTTTTGTACCCAACGACATGCAGGTCGGTCAGACCGGCAAGATCGTTGCTCCACAGCTGTACATCGCCGTCGGTATCTCCGGCGCGATCCAGCACCTGGCCGGCATGAAAGACTCCAAAGTGATCGTTGCGATCAACAAGGACGAAGAAGCGCCGATCTTCCAGGTGGCCGATTACGGCCTGGTGGCGGACCTTTTCGAAGCCATCCCTGAGTTTGAGAAGCTGGTCTAATCCAGCGGCCTGACTTATAAAGAGCCCGACCTTTTGGTCGGGCTTTTTTTTGTTCCGGATTTGAGTGGGAGAGTGTTGCCATGGATCTGCGCCGCGTGGGTGGCTGGTCATTACTGCTGGGTCTGACAATGTTGCCGATGTTGTCCAATGCTGCCGGCAAGTGCGAACGCCTGGTGGTGACTGGCGGCCCGGATGCGCCACCGTACCTGTGGCAAGACCCGCAAAACCCCAAGCACCTGATCGGCGCCAGTGCTGACCTGTTGCAGCAAGTGGCGGGGGAGCTGGGGATCAAGGTCGAACTGCTTTACGCCGGCAAACGTTCCCAGGCCCTGGACGAAGTGCGCAGTGGGCGCATGGACATGCTGGCGGATGCGTCATTGACGGTCAGTGAACTGGAAACTCTGGATTACATTCATCCACCGTTATTGGAAAACGATTACCTGGTCTGGACCCGCAAAGACTCGACGCTGGTCTACAACGAAGCGCAGGACCTTCACGGTCATCCCGGCGCGTTGTCGGAAAAGTCTCGTATGACCCCGGCATTCGGCACGTTCGCCGAGCAGCAATTGACCCTCGCACGTACGCCTAACCTGACCCAGGCCTTTCAGAAATTACTGCTGGGCGAGGTGGAATTTGTCCTTGCCGGACGCTACTCGGGCATGGCTGCTGCGCAGACACTTAACCTGTCCAACGACCTGATCGCCCGACCACAACCGATCGACAAACCCGGCCTGTTCCTCGCGGTTTCCCACAACTCAGCCTGCAACGATCCGTGGTTGCGCGGACAGCTGGCCAAAAAGATGACAGAATTGCCCGCGTCCGGACTGACGGAAGCCGTGCTGCAACGCAATATCGAGCGCTGGAAGGCGCAACAGCAGCAATCGCCGCCACAACCCGTCAGTACCCCAAAACAGTAGGGATTTTTAGTGAGTATTCGACCTCTTTTCGCTGCCCTGGCCGTTCTGGCTCTGGCGGGTTGTGCAGCCGATCCGGCGCCGAATGAACAAATTCGCCTGACCGAACAGGCACTGGTACAAGCCAAAGCCGTGGGCGCCACCACCACCGATGTGCCGGAACTGAAGCTGGCCGAAGACAAGTTCGCCCGTGCCCAAGGCGACATGACCGATCAGTCCTACAAACATGCGCGCATGCGGGCTGAGCAGGCTGAGCTGGACGCGCGTCTGGCCGAAGCCCGGGTTCTGACCCTCAAGAGCGAGGAGCAGTTGAACGTGCTCAATACCCGCATTACTCGCCTGCGCAAGCAACTGGGAGATGCCCAATGAGCCTCAAGACCAAAGCGCTCGGCGGTTTGATTCTGGCAGGCTGCGTAAGTCTCTATGGATGTGCCGGCCAGCACAGCGAGGCCGTGTTGCAGCAAGCCAGTACTGACTTCCAGAAGGTCAAGGAAGACTCCAACGTGCTGCGTATTGCGCCCAAGGACGTGATTCGCGCGGGGGAGTCGCTGGCCCGCGCCGATCGTCTGACCAGCTACTGGGGCAGTGGATCGGACGTGCGGCATTACGCTTACCTGAGTGAGCGCTACAGCGAAATCGCGCGTGAACACACCAATCAGGTGCTCAACGAAGAACGTGCAGCGAAGCTCGAACTGGAGCGTCAGCGCCTGCAGCTGGCCCTGCGCGAATCCAAATTGCTCAGCGTGCAGCAGCAGGGCAAATGGCTCGAAGAACAGATTGTCGCGCTGGCGACCACCCAGACCGATCGCGGTCTGGTGATGACCTTGGGCGATGTGCTGTTCGATACGGGCGAAGCAGAGTTGAAAAACTCGGCGAACCGCGTGGTGCTAAAGATTGTGCAGTTCCTGCAGCTCAACCCCAAGCGTGTGGTGCGCATCGAAGGCTACGCCGACAGTACCGGCGGCAAGCAGGAAAATCTCAAGCTGTCTCGCGACCGTGCGCAATCGGTAGCGAACGTGCTGATGGATCTGGGCATCGACGACAAACGCATCCAGGTCGAAGGGTATGGCGATGAATACCCGGTGGACGTGAACGCCTCCGAACGGGGCCGGGCACAGAACCGTCGGGTAGAAATTGTGTTCTCCGACGCAAAAGGCCTGCTCGGCGCTGCCCGGTAGGAGCTGGCGGAGCCTGCGAACTTTTGATCTTGCTCTTGATACTCAATTGGGCCTGGAAAGATCGCAACCTCGTTTCACTCGACAGCTCCTACAACCCGGCCTGCCAGTCAGCGCCGGGTTTTTTTGTGCCTGCCATTTACCTCTCGCCGGGCCAATAAAAGCAGTACAGTTTTTGCTGACAATGCACTGTACGGTCGACTATTGTGGCAACTGTCCCAGTACACTTCTAAACTGTTCCGGTATTGTTTCACACAAGAATAAAATGCCCGTGAAATCGAGTGCTGCGTCATGACCAATCTCTTGCTCTACCAACGTATTGCTCAGCAACTGGCCGAAGACATCCGCCGTGGCGTCTATCAACCAGGGGAGCGCGTGCCTTCGGTGCGCAAAATGAGCTCGCAGCTTAACGTCAGCCATGCGACGGTGTTGCAGGCTTACGCCAACCTCGAGGATCAGGGGCTGATTCGCGCCCGGCCGCAGTCGGGTTACTACGTGCACCAGACCCCGGCCCTGACCGCGCCGACACCGGACATCGCCCGGGTCGAACGTCCCGGTCTGGTCACTCGCAGCAGCATCATTCAACAAGTCTTGGTCGAATCTCGCCGCGAAGGTGTGTTCCCTTTGGGCGCGGCCGTGCCGAGCGTCGATTATCTGCCGGTGCGGGCGCTGCATCAGCAATTGGCCAAGGTCACCCGTTTCCATAGCCCGCGTGCCTTCAGCTACATGTTCAGCCCCGGCTTCGAGCCATTGCGCCGTCAGGTTGCGATTCGCATGCGCGATGCCGGCGTAGTGGTCGATCCGTCGGAAGTGGTGATTACCCACGGCTGCGTCGATGCCTTGCAGATGTCGCTGCGCGTGCTGACCCGGCCGGGCGACCTGATCGCCGCCGAGTCACCGACTTATTACGGTTTGCTGCAACTGGCCGACCTGCTGGGCCTCAAAGTCATCGAGATCCCGAGCGACCCGGCGACCGGCATGAGCCTCGAAGCCCTGCAATTGGCAGCCAACCAGTGGTCGATCAAGGCGCTTGTGCTCACCACTCGCTTGAGCAATCCGCTGGGCGGCACCATGCCCGAAGAGCGGCAGAAACAGCTGCTGCGCCTGGCCTCGGATTTCGACATTCAGATCGTCGAGGACGATATCTACGGCGAGTTGATGTTCGAGCAGGGTCGCACCAAGTCGCTTAAAGCCTACGATCGGCTGGACCGGGTGATCTACTGCTCAAGTTTCTCCAAAACCCTGTCCCCGGGCGTGCGGATCGGCTGGATGATTGCCGGCAAGTACCAGCAGGAAATCCAGCGTTTGCAGACGTTCAGTACTCATTCGGCTTGCAGCGTCACACAAATGGGCATTGCGGCCTATCTGGAGAATGGTGGTTACGACCGGCATTTGCGCTACATCCGTCAGGAGTACCGCAAGAACCTCAGCGCTTTCCAGCTGGCCGTGCAGCAATACTTCCCGGAAGGCACGCAGATGACCCGGCCTACCGGCGGCTTCATTCTTTGGGTCAGTCTGCCGGGGCGGGTCAACACTCAGGAGCTGCACGTTCGTGCGTTGCAGCAGGGCATCAGTATCGCGCCGGGGCTGATTTTCAGTAACACCGAGCAGTTCAATCACTGCATTCGACTGAACTGCGGCACACCCTGGAACCGTGAAGCCGAGCGTGCATTGATGACCCTGGGCATGCTGGCCACCCAGCTCTGCCAGGAGATGACCGGCGGCCTGTGACGGGGCTGGCAGGTTATTCCTGTCCGTGCTTGTCATGTTGCCTGCAACAGGCGAGCATATGGCCTCCTGCCGTTGCGCCGTTGGGTCCATGAAATCGATTTTCCCCGCCGTCTGGCTTTCGATCTGCCTGCTGATGACCTTCCAGGCCGAAGGCGTCATGGCGGCTTCCGTTCAGGAAAAGCCGGCAGCCAGCGCCACATCGAAAAACCCGGCTCCCGGCAAAAAAGCCGTGCCGGTCAAAAAGAAAGCGGCCCCGGTGAAAAAACGACCGCCGATTGCCTCCAAGTCCAAACCCGCCAGTGAGGTCGTGAAAACCAAGCTTCCTTCGGCTGATCTGGATTTGAGCCTGCCCGAGGACATGGCCGAGGAGCTGAAACCGATCGGTACGGTAGCGTTGCCACGGCACGATGCGGTATTGCCGCAAATGTTTGGTGACAAGGCCGGCAGCACTCCGTTTCAGCTCAATGGAAGGCTTATCAGCAACGAAATGCAGTTGCAGCTGCGTAACGAAGAGCGCTATGAAGTCGAAGGCGCAGCCCTGGAATTCGAGTTCAAACGATAATTTCTTCCCATCGGTGACCCGCTGGCCAGACGCTTTGTCGGAGACTGGTCAGTAACGCTCGTTTGAGCGAAAAAACTTGGGTCCAGGCAATTTTAAACAAGCGTTTTAGCGGTTACTCTTTGCCACGTCCATTAACACATCGCCCGTCGCGAGGAGCTCGTCGTCATGAAATGCCGTGAAGACTGTGGCGCCTGTTGCATTGCCCCTTCCATCAGTTCACCGATTCCCGGCATGCCCAAGGGCAAAGCCGCCGGAGAACGTTGCATACAACTCTCTGCCGAAAACCTGTGCAGTGTTTTCGGCAAACCGGAACGTCCTGCCGTGTGTTCGGCGTTCGAAGCCGACACTGAAGTCTGCGGAAGCAGCAGTGACGAAGCGATCAAATTGTTGGGTTGGTGGGAGAAAATGACGGCTGCGTGATGTGTACAACGAACGGAACTTCAACAATAAGGAATGAGATTATGGGTTCGCTGCATCGTATGGCTGTGCTGTGTGGTTTGACGGTAATGCTCGCCACCACGGCTGCTCAGGCCGAAGACTGGAAAGTCGCCAAGGAACAGGACGGCATCAAGATCTCCTTGAGCGAGGTGGCCGGCTCCGATTACAAGGCCTACCGTGGCGTCACACTGATGAAGACCACCATGGCCAAACTGCGTGCATTGCAGGAAGACGTGCCAGGCGCCTGCGTCTGGATTCACGAATGCAAAACCCAGAAGCTGCTCAAGCACGAAGGCGATCAGAGCTGGACCTACACTCAATTCAATACCCCTTGGCCGGTCACCGCGCGTGACTCGGTGTTGCATGTGACCACCGTCGAGGGTGCCGATGGCAGCCTGACCCGTAAACTCGAAGGCGTGCCGAAGTACATTCCTGAGGAAAAAGGCTTTGTGCGGGTGACCAAGGTCGATGGTTTCTGGAAGTTCGTGCCCAAGGGTGACCAGATCGAAGTGACCTATCAGGTGCACACTGAGCCGGGCGGTAGCATACCGTCGATGGTCGCCAACAAGTTTGTGGTCGATGCGCCGTTCAATACCCTGAAAGCCCTGAAAGAACGCGCCGAGAAGTAACTGCGGCGCTCTTTTGATTGGGGTACATATCCGTTTCTGCGGTAATGGCTGCTTAGGGTTCCGCCCTTACGGCAGGTCACTTTGGAAAAGAATCCCAAAGTGGTCCTGCTCCGTGGGCCCGCCGCCATCGGCCATCCATGGCCGGGGGCGGCTAACCCGGCATCCATGCCGGGTTGCCCACTGCGCAGAACCTCCACTCGGCCTCTCGAGGGGGCGTGCACCGCAAACGCCAAAGCGAGGCGGCCTACCGGCCGGCCTGGCTTCAAGTGAACGCATTTCCCTGTAGGAGCTGTCGAGCGCAGCGAGGCTGCGATCTTTTGATCTTGCTGTTGCCGTTGCTAAGTCGCCTTTACCGCAGAAACGGATATGCCCCCGAACTAACGGGCATGAGGATCTGGGGACTTTATTTTGTTTCCGGATATCGCGTTGCACGAAATTTTCACAAAGTCTCCAAGACAATTCGCCCGCGCCAAACATGCCGGGCAGTAATCAATGGCAATGCCGCGGTTGATCGTGCAACATTTGCGCACCGCGCAAGCCCCGGGGCCGAGTACTGGCCAACAGAGGGCAGGGCGCAGCTGTCTTTTTGAAACTTCAACTTCCAATGGGTCCTAAAACGACATGGCAATCCCGGACGCCCTGAATCAGCAGCGAGCTTCAAGTCGCCTGCTGCAACCGACCGTCAAATCGCATCTGGCCTACACGCTGCTGTGTGCCCTGGTCATGATGGTCATGTTCAGCCTGCTGCGCGTTGCGCTGCTGGTTTACAACAGTGAGATGATCCTCGACACCCCGGCCTCGACCTTTTTCGAAGCGTTCGCCAACGGTTTGCGTTTCGACCTGCGTCTGGTGGTCTATCTGAGCATTCCGTTGCTGCTGGCGCTGTTCAGCGCCCGAGCGATGGCCGCACGCGGGTTCTTCCGTTTCTGGCTGACCATTGCCTCAAGCATCGCGCTGTTCCTCGGCCTGATGGAGATGGACTTCTACCGCGAGTTCCACCAACGCCTCAACGGCCTGGTCTTCCAGTATGTGAAGGAAGATCCGAAAACCGTGATGAGCATGCTCTGGTACGGTTTCCCGGTGGTTCGCTACCTGCTGGCCTGGGCCGTGGGGACGTTGATCCTGACCCTGGCGTTCAAGGGCGCCGACCGCGCCACCCGTCCTCGTGGTCCATTCAGCGGCGGCAGCATCGGCACGCGCCAGATCGCCCCGTGGTATGCGCGCATCGCGGTGTTCGTCGTCTGCCTGCTGGTCTGCGTGGTGGCTGCTCGCGGCACGTTGCGTCAAGGCCCGCCAATGCGTTGGGGGGACGTTTACACCACCGACTCGAACTTCGCCAACCAGTTGGGCCTCAACGGCACATTGTCGTTGGTCGCCGCGGCCAAGAGCCGGATGTCCGAAAATCGCGACAACATCTGGAAGGCCACCCTGCCACAGCCTGAAGCGCAGAAAGTGGTGCGTGACATGCTGGTGATGGCGGACGACAAGCTGGTCGATACCGAAACCGCAGCAGTGCGTCGCGATTACACGCCGCCGGCCGACAAGACACTGCCGATCAAGAACGTCGTCGTGATCCTGATGGAAAGCATGGCCGGTCACTCGGTGGGTGCCTTGGGCGCACCGGGCAACATCACACCGTACCTCGACAAACTGTCGAAGGAAGGCCTGATGTTCGACCGCTTCTTCTCCAACGGGACCCATACCCACCAGGGTATGTTCGCAACCATGGCATGCTTCCCGAATCTGCCGGGTTTTGAATACCTGATGCAGACGCCGGAAGGCAGCCACAAGTTGTCCGGCCTGCCGCAATTGCTCAGTGCCCGTGACTATGACGACGTGTATGTTTATAACGGCGACTTCGCCTGGGATAACCAGTCGGGTTTCTTCAGCAGCCAGGGCATGACCAACTTCATTGGTCGTAACGACTTTGTTAACCCGGTGTTCTCCGATCCGACCTGGGGCGTGTCCGACCAGGACATGTTCGACCGCGGTCTGGTCGAGCTCAAGGCGCGGGAAAACGGCAAGCCGTTCTATGCGTTACTGCAAACCCTGTCCAACCACACGCCATACGCCTTGCCGACGCCACTGCCGGTCGAGCCTGTCACCGATCGCGGTAGTCTGAACGAGCATTTGACCGCCATGCGTTACGCGGACTGGGCGCTGGGTCAGTTCTTTGAAAAGGCCCGCAAGGAGCCGTATTTCAAGGAAACCCTGTTTGTGATCGTCGGAGACCACGGTTTTGGCAACGAGCGTCAGATCACCGGAATGGACCTGGGCCGCTTCAACGTGCCGATGCTGATGATCGCACCGGGCATCCAGGAGAAGTTCGGCCAGCGTGACCACACCGTGGGCACTCAGATCGACATCGTGCCGACCATCATGGGTCGTATTGGTGGCGAAGTGCGTCATCAGTGCTGGGGGCGTGACCTGCTTAACCTGCCTGAAGGTGACCCCGGTTTTGGCGTGATCAAGCCGTCGGGTAGCGAGCAGACCACCGCCATCATCACGGCCGATCAGATCCTGGTGCTGCCGAAAGAAAAGGAAATGGCGCCGAAGTTGTACCAGTACGAACTGGGCGCGACACCTCACGCCGAGATCGTTGCGGATGCGCCGCGTACCGCTGAGCTGAAGCTCAAGCTCGAAGCGTTCCTGCAAACGGCGACCAAGAGCCTGATCGACAACACCGCCGGTGTGGTTGACGGCAAGCCGGACTAAGTCTTGACGCAATAAAAAAGAGGCCCTTGAAAAGGGCCTCTTTTTTTTGCCGGTTAAACCTTTATATCTTGCCGAGCAACAGCAGAATCAACAGCACCACCAACACGACGCCGATGATACCCGACGGGCCATAACCCCAACTTCTGGAGTGCGGGAACACTGGCAGACCACCAATCAGCAAGAGGATCAGGATTACGATAAGAATTGTGCCCATGTCTATTTCCTTGTTGGAAGTGTTCTGGAATACCTGGCGTTTAACTGTCAGCCGGGATGCTATAAACCAGGCTGCTTACAAAATCCGACTGTCGCATATGAAAGAAAATTCCAAGTTTTTTTAATGTTTTTCGAAGAAAGGCTTATTTCTTTTTTATTACTCTAGTTGGTTCAGACGCTCCCGCGGTTTGCTCGGGCCATTCAGCAATCTGATGGAGCGTGGGTCGGGCATTGTCCTTCGCTACACTCGATGCATCTTCCCCGGAACTACAAGGCTGTTTGCTATGCAAAATCGCATGATGATCACTGGCGCGGGCTCGGGCTTAGGTCGCGAAATCGCGCTGCGATGGGCGCGTGAAGGCTGGCAGCTGGCCTTGTCGGATGTCAGCGAACCCGGTCTGCAGGAAACCCTGAAGCTTGTTCGCGAAGCCGGTGGCGATGGTTTTATTCAGCGTTGCGACGTGCGCGATTACAGCCAGCTGACCGCCTTCGCTCAGGCTTGCGAAGAGAAACTCGGTGGCATCGATGTCATCGTCAACAACGCCGGCGTTGCCTCGGGCGGGTTCTTCAGTGAGCTGTCCCTGGAGGACTGGGACTGGCAAATCGCGATCAACCTGATGGGCGTGGTCAAGGGTTGCAAGGCCTTCCTGCCGCTGCTGGAAAAAAGCAAAGGCAAGATCATCAACATCGCGTCGATGGCAGCCCTGATGCAAGGCCCGGCCATGAGCAACTACAACGTGGCCAAGGCTGGGGTGGTGGCGTTGTCCGAAAGCCTGCTGATCGAATTGGCGCAGCAGGAAGTGGGCGTGCATGTGGTCTGCCCGTCGTTCTTCCAGACCAACCTGCTGGACTCTTTCCGTGGCCCGACGCCGGCGATGAAAGCCCAGGTCGGCAAGTTGCTGGAAAGCTCGCCAATCACCGCTGCCGACATTGCCGATTACATCTATCAGCACGTCGCCGCCGGGGAATTCATGATTCTGCCGCACGAACAGGGCCGTATGGCCTGGGCGCTCAAGCAGAAGAACCCGCAATTGCTCTACGACGAAATGACCGTCATGGCCGACAAAATGCGCGCCAAGGCCAAACAAAACGCAGGCTGAGCTTGCCCGTGCACGACACCGTCGTTAGGGTGGCCGCAATCGGTCATCCTCGCGAGACGTTTGCATGCTCAATTACCTGTGGTTTTTTCTTGCCGCACTGTTTGAAATCGCCGGATGCTTTGCCTTCTGGATGTGGCTGCGCCAGGGCAAAAGCGCCTGGTGGGTGGTGCCGGCTCTGCTCAGCCTGACCTTGTTCGCGCTGCTGCTGACCCGCATCGAAGCGACCTACGCCGGTCGCGCCTACGCCGCTTATGGTGGCATCTACATCATTGCGTCGATTGGTTGGCTGGCGGTGGTCGAGCGGGTTCGTCCGCTGGGCTCGGACTGGATCGGCGTGGCGTTGTGTGTGATCGGGGCGAGCGTCATCCTTTTCGGGCCGCGGTTCTCCGCCTCCTGAAGGATCGGTCCTTCAATCAATCGATTTGTCAGACGTTTCCTTAGGAAGCGTTCGTCCTGCGCTGTAGGGATGGACTGATTGTCTGTCAGCGCATTGAAGAGCTGCTGCATGCGAGGCATCTTCAGGGTCCGATAACCCTGAAGGATGAATGTCATGCTTGTACTCAGTCGCGTTGTGGGCGAATTGATTTCCATCGGTGACGACATTTCCGTGCGCATTGTCGCGGTCAACGGCAACACTGTGCGCTTCGGTGTCGAAGCGCCGCAGAACGTCAGCGTGCACCGGGCGGAGGTCTACGACCGCATCCAGGCCAAACGGGCAAAAAACAAAGGGCGCTGAAGGCCTCAGTCGAACAGGTGCTTGGGCACATCATGCTTGAGCATCAACTGGCATTGCTCGCTGTCTGGATCGAAGACAATCAGCGCCTGGCCCTTGGTCAGTGCCTGGCGAACCCGCAGAACACGGGTTTCCAGCGGCGTGTCATCACCGTTGTCCGTACCGTCACGGGTTACGAAATCCTCGATCAGGCGAGTGAGGGTGTCGACTTCAAGTTGGTCGTGGGGAATGAGCATGGGCACCTCGGCTAAACAATGTCGCGATGCTACGGCGGTTGAACGCACAGGACCAGCGTTCGCTTAGTTATCGTTGCGCTGCCCCACCAGACTATCCACCGACGGCACCCGCGTATCGCTTTCCATCTGCGTCTCATGTTCGATCTGATGGCTGAACCGGTCCAGTGAGCCCTTGGCCGGTTGTGCATCGCTGGCAAACACCGGCGGACTAAGGATGTAGGCGCCGAGCAATCGACTGAGCGCAGCAAGGCTGTCGATGTGGGTACGTTCGTAGCCGTGAGTGGCGTCGCAGCCGAAGGCGAGCAGGGCGGTGCGAATGTCGTGCCCGGCAGTGACCGCCGAATGGGCATCGCTGAAGTAGTAGCGGAACAGGTCGCGGCGCACCGGCAACTCGTTGTCACTGGCCAGTCGCAGCAGGTGCCGCGACAGGTGATAGTCATAAGGTCCGCCGGAATCCTGCATCGCCACGCTCACGGCGTGTTCGCTGGAGTGCTGGCCCGGCGCAACCGGGGCAATGTCGATGCCGACGAATTCGCTGACGTCCCAAGGTAATGCGGCCGCGGCGCCGCTGCCGGTTTCCTCGGTAATGGTGAACAGCGGATGGCAATCGATCATCAGCTCTTCGCCGCCGTCGACGATCGCTTTCAACGCCGCCAACAAGGCTGCCACACCGGCCTTGTCGTCGAGGTGTCGAGCGCTGATGTGGCCGCTTTCGGTGAACTCCGGCAATGGGTCGAAGGCGACAAAATCACCGACGCTGATCCCCAGAGAGTCGCAATCGGCACGGGTGGCGCAATAAGCATCCAGGCGCAGTTCGATGTGATCCCAACTGATCGGCATTTCATCCACGGCGGTATTGAACGCATGCCCGGAAGCCATCAGCGGCAGCACGCTGCCACGGATCACGCCGTTGTCGGTAAACAGACTGACCCGGCTGCCCTCGGCAAAACGGCTGGACCAGCAACCGACGGGGGCCAGGGTCAGACGACCGTTGTCCTTGATCGCGCGCACCGCCGCACCGATGGTGTCGAGGTGGGCGGAGACCGCACGGTCGGGGCTGTTCTTCTTGCCCTTGAGAGTGGCGCGGATGGTGCCGCGGCGGGTCATCTCAAAGGGAATGCCCAGCTCTTCAAGCCGCTCGGCGACATAACGCACGATGGTGTCGGTGAACCCGGTCGGGCTGGGAATGGCGAGCATTTCCAGCAGGACTTTTTGCAGGTAGTTCAGATCCGGTTCCGGAATTTTGCTGGTCATGGAAACTCCTGATGAGTTGAGGCCTGGTCGTTCCCACGCAGACGGTTCGACGCCTCGACGTGGGAACGATCATGAAGGGGATGGTCAGGCCGCTGGCTGACTATGTGGAAACAACAAATCCACAAATCGCTCGGCCGTCTGCTGCGGTTCATGGTTGGCCAGTCCGGCACGCTCATTGGCTTCGATAAATACATACTCCGGTTGATCGGCGGCGGGCACCATCAGGTCGAGCCCGACCATCGGAATATCCAGCGCACGCGCCGCGCGCACTGCCGCGTCCGCCAGGGTCGGATGCAGGATCGCCGTGACATCCTCGAGAATGCCGCCGGTATGAAGATTCGCTGTACGCCGTACGAACAAATGCTCACCGGCCGGCAGAATACTGCTGTAGTCATAACCCGCCGCGTGCAAGGTGCGCTCGGTCTCAGCGTCCAGGGGGATTTTGCTTTCACCGCTGGTAGCCGCCTGACGACGCCGGCTCTGGGCTTCGATCAGCTCAGCGATGGAATGCTGACCATCGCCCACCACTTCTGCCGGTCGGCGAATGGCCGCGGCGACCACCTCAAAACCGATCACCAGAATCCGCAAGTCGAGGCCTTCGTGGAAACTCTCCAGCAGCACGCGACTGTCGAACTGGCGGGCGGATTCGATGGCTTGCAGCACCTCTTCGATGGTGCGCAGATCCACCGCGACGCCTTGGCCCTGTTCGCCATCCAGCGGTTTGACCACCACGCGTTCGTGCTCGTCGAGAAAGGCCAGATTGTCATCGGCGTTGCCGGCCAGTTGCTGCGACGGCAGGTTCAGCCCGGCATTTTTCAAGACCTTGTGGGTCAGGCTCTTGTCCTGACACAACGTCATGCTAATTGCACTGGTCAGATCGCTCAGTGACTCACGGCAACGAACACGCCGACTGCCATGCACCAAGGTGAACAGACCGGCCTCGGCGTCATCGACCTGTACTTCGATGCCGCGCCGATGGGCTTCATCTACGATGATCCGCGCATACGGGTTGAATTCGGCTTCGGGACCGGGGCCCAGAAACAGCGACTGATTGATCCCGTTCTTGCGCTTGATGGCGAAGGTCGACAGGTTGCGAAACCCCAGCTTGGCGTAAAGACTTTTCGCTTGGCGGTTGTCATGCAGCACTGACAAGTCCAGGTAACTCAGCCCACGGCTCATGAAGTGCTCGATCAAATGCCGCACCAGTACTTCGCCGACACCCGGTCGCGAACAGTGCGGATCAACTGCCAGGCACCACAAGCTACTGCCATTCTCTGGATCGTTGAACGCCTTGTGATGATTGAGGCCCATGACACTGCCGATGATCGCGCCGCTGTCTTCGTCTTCGGCCAGCCAATACACCGGGCCGCCCAGATGACGTGGGGTCAGCAAGTTGGCGTCGATCGGCAGCATGCCCCGCACTTGGTACAGCTGATTGATCGCCTGCCAATCCATATCGCTTTGCGCACGACGAATGCGAAAGCCGCGGAACACGCGGGTCGCCTGCCGGTAATCGCTGAACCACAGACGCAAGGTGTCGGACGGGTCGAGAAACAACTGGGCCGGCTCCAGCCCCAGCACTTGCTGGGGCGCAGCCACGTACAAGGCGATGTCGCGTTCGCCGGCCTGCTCGTTGAGCAGCTCTTGGGCAAGGCTCGCCGCATCGGGGAAGGTGTGGCCGATCAGCAACCGGCCCCAGCCGCAATGCACGGCTATCGGTGCGGCGCCCAATTCGCTGCCGTCTTCGGCCAGACGCGCCTGCAAGCGTTCGTACGAGGGCGCCTGACCGCGCAACAAGCGTTGGCTGTAGGCCGTGGCGTGGGGTTTCATCGATCAGATTCCTTGTTCACTGAGCCACAGGTTCAGCGCCGCCAATTGCCACAGCTTGGAGCCGCGCAATGGGGTCAACTGGCCTTGCGGATCGGTCAGCAGGCGGTCGAGCATCTCTGGCTGGAACAGGCCGCGATCCTGGCTCGGATCAAGCAGCAATTCGCGCACCCAGTTCAGCGTATCGCCTTGCAGATGCTTCAGGCCGGGGACCGGGAAGTAGCCTTTCTTGCGGTCGATCACTTCACTCGGAATGACCAGCCGCGCGGCTTCTTTCAAGACTTGTTTGCCGCCGTCCGGCAGTTTGAATTTGCCCGGCACGCGCGCCGACAATTCCACCAGGCGGTAGTCGAGAAACGGCGTGCGCGCTTCCAGGCCCCAGGCCATGGTCATGTTGTCGACGCGTTTGACCGGGTCGTCCACCAGCATGATCGTGCTGTCCAGACGCAGGGCCTTGTCCACCGCCGCATCGGCGCCGGGCTGTGCGAAATGTTCTTTGACGAAGTCACCGGCCGCGTCATTCGCTGTCAGCCATTTCGGCTGCACAGTGGCGGCGTAGTCGTCGTAGCTGCGGTCGAAAAACGCATCGCGATAGGCCGCGTACGGATCGGCGGCACCGTCGACTTGTGGATACCAGTGATAACCGGCGAACAACTCGTCGGCACCCTGGCCGCTTTGCACCACCTTGCAATGCTTGGCCACTTCACGGGACAGCAGATAGAAAGCAATGCAGTCATGACTGACCATCGGTTCGCTCATGGCGCGGAAAGCCGCAGGCAGTTGCTCGATGATCTCTTTTTCGTCAATGCGCAGTTGGTGATGCTGCGTGCCGTAGTGCTTGGCGATCAGGTCCGAATACTGGAACTCGTCGCCGCGCTCGCCGCCGGCATCCTGGAAACCGATGGAGAAGGTCGACAGGTTTTCCACACCGACTTCACGCAACAGACCGACCAGCATGCTCGAATCGACCCCGCCCGAAAGCAGCACACCGACATCGACCGCCGCACGTTGACGGATCGCCACCGCGTCACGGGTGCTGTCGAGTACACGGTCGCGCCAGTCTTCGAGTGTCAGATTCATCTCGTCGGCGTGTGGTCCGTAGGGCAGGGTCCACCAGGTTTTCTGCTCGGTGGTGCCATCCGCTTCGATGCGCATCCAGGTGGCCGGCGGCAGTTTTTCGATGCCGGCCAGCAAGGTGCGCGGCGCCGGGACCACGGCGTGGAAATTCAGGTAATGATTGAGTGCCACCGGATCGAGGATGGGATTGATGTCGCCGCCCTTGAGCAACGCCGGTAGCGCCGAGGCAAAGCGCAGGCGCTGGCTGGTGCGAGACAGGTACAGCGGCTTCACGCCGAGACGGTCGCGGGCGATGAACAGGCGTTTAGCGTCGCGCTCCCAGATGGCGAAGGCGAACATGCCGTTGAGCTTGGGCAGCAAAGCTTCGCCCCAGGCGTGATAGCCCTTGAGCAACACTTCGGTGTCACCACCGGAATAGAAGGCATAACCCAGACTTTCCAGCTCGGTACGCAATTCCGGGAAGTTGTAGATCGCGCCGTTGAAGGCCAGGGACAAGCCCAATTGATTGTCGACCATCGGCTGCGCCGAGCCGTCCGACAGGTCCATGATTTTCAGGCGACGATGGCCAAGGGCAATCGGCCCCTGACTGTGAAAACCCCACGCGTCAGGGCCGCGTGGTGCCAGGTGATGGGTAATCCGCTCAATCGCGGCCAAGTCGGCCGGTTGATGGTCAAAACGTAATTCTCCAGATAATCCGCACATAAAGTCCTTACCGGTTTTTCCGTTGGGGAGGGTCAATCGATACCGCGCCAAAAATGGCGGGTACTCAGAAACTGACCCGGCTGAATCCCCGGAGTTTTAGAACGATAAGTTATAAGGCGAGCCGTCAGACTTTTCCGCGGATCAATTGGCGCACGGCAAAACGGTTGGGATGACAGGCCTCGGAAACCGCCCTGGGCAGGGGCAGAGGTTCGTTCTCGATCCACGCTGCGAGCAACTCACCCGACAGTGGCGCGGTGATCAGGCCGCGAGATCCGTGGCCGCTGTTGACGTAAAAACCCTCAAGCCAGGGGCAGAGAATGTCCGGTACTTGCCGAGCGTCCTTGCTCAGTACGGCGTAGGCGTCGGCGAACGCTCCTTGCTCGGCCAACGGGCCGACGATCGGCAGGTAGTCCGGGCTGGTGCAGCGGAACGCGGCGCGTCCTTCAAGCTGCTGCGGGTCCAGTTCTTGAGCATGCAGTCGAGTGGCCAGGTCCGGGGAGATTTCCTCGAGCAAGGCCAGGTTGCCGAGGTGTTCGGCGAGGGTCGGGGTCAGGTCATCGCTCTTGAAATCGAAGCTGGCGCCGAGCGTGTGTTCGCCCAGTCGAGCCGGCGCCACATAGCCTTCGGCGCAGACAACGGTGGCCAGGCTCTGGCTTTCAGGTGTTTGCGCCAGTCGGGTGATCTGGCCACGAATGCGTTTGAGGGGCACTTCGGCGCTGTGCGCAAAACGCTTGATCTCGGCGGCGCCGGCCAGGATCACCACGGGGGCACTGGCCAGCAAATCATCCCCGTCCCAGGCCTGCCACTGATCATCAACCTTGCGCAGTTCCAGTACATCGCGATGGGGCAGCCACTGGATGTTCGCCGAGGACGCCTGCCAATGACACAACGCTGGCGGATGAACCCAGCCGCCTTCCGGGAAAAATAATCCGCCGTGCTCCAGGGCGATGCCGGCCTGGGCCTCGGCTTGCGGTTGATCGAGCAAGTGCACCAGATCAGGCGCAAAGGCTGAAGCCAATTGCGCCTGACGCTCCGCTTCCTTGGCGTTGAAGGCCAGTTGCAAGACCCCGCAATCGTCCCAGTCGACACCTCGATGCAAATGCTCAAGCAAGCGCCGGGTGTGACCGAAACCGCTGACAATCAATTGCGACAACGCCGTGCCGTGGGCCGAAAGCTTGAGGTACAGCACGCCCTGAGGATTGCCCGAGGCTTCCTGCGCCAGCGCATCGTGACGCTCCAGCAGACTCACCTGCCAGCCCCGCGCAGCCAGGCTGGCGGCGCTGGCGCAACCGGCCAGGCCGGCACCGATCACCAGGGCTCGACGTTCGCCGGTCAGCGGCGTCGGCCGCGCAAACCACGGTTTTGCCACGGTTGGCGGCGCTGCCTCTTGCGGCCAGCCGAGGAACACGCCCCGCAGGATCTCCCATTTATGGCCGATGCCTGGCGTGCGCTTCATCTTGAAGCCCGCCGCATTCAGCAGGCGGCGCACCCAGCCGGTGCTGGTGAAGGTGCTGATGGTCGAGTCGGGCGCCGCCAGCCGGGCGAGTTCGGCAAACAGCTCGGCGGTCCACATGTCAGGGTTTTTCGCCGGGGCGAAACCGTCGAGAAACCAGGCATCGATCTGCGCGTCCAGTTGCGGCAATTGTTCCAATGCATCGCCGATCAACAGGGTCAACGTCACGCGACCGTTATCCAGCACCAGGCGCTGGAAGCCTTGATGGATCGCCACGTACTGCGCAAGTAACTGATCGGCAAACGGCTTGAGCTCCGGCCACAGCGCAAGCGCCCGTTGCAGATCCGGTGCACTCAGCGGGTACTTTTCGACACTGACAAAATGCAGCCGCGCACCGGCCACCGCGTGCTGTTCAAACAGCTGCCAGGCGCAAAGGAAGTTCAGCCCGGTGCCGAAACCGGTCTCGCCAATCACCAGTCGACCGCCGGCCGGTAATGCGGCGAAGCGTTCACGCAAAGCGTTTTGTTCAAGGAATACGTAGCGGGTTTCGTCCAACCCCGACAGATCGGAAAAATACACATCGTTGAACACCCGCGAGCGCGGGAGCCCTTGGTCGTCCCAGTCGAGCTGGGCGTGGGGCAATACAGGTTTCATGGCAGGCTCGGCAACGGCAAGGCGGCCATTCTAGCCGATCGCCGGGGCGGTGCTTGATCCATGGCAAGTGCCAGGCTGGGTGTGTCAGGGACAATCCCCACAAAAGGCTAAACCACAGGGAATTTTCTCTGCTGACTATCGGCCCAATCCGCTAGTCTTGCTCAATCCTGGAAGGAGCTGTCCCATGTTCGAATCCGCCGAAATCGGTCACGTCATCGACAAAGAAACCTACGACGCCGAAGTGCCGGCCCTGCGTGAAGCCTTGCTCGAAGCGCAGTTCGAACTTCACCAGCAACGCCGCTTTCCGGTGATCGTTTTGATTAATGGCATCGAAGGCGCAGGCAAGGGCGAGACGGTCAAGTTGCTTAACGAATGGATGGACCCACGCCTGATTGAGGTCCGCACCTTCGACCAACAGACCGACGAAGAGCTGGCGCGACCACCAGCATGGCGCTACTGGCGGATGCTCCCGGCCACGGGCCGCATGGGGATTTTCTTCGGTAATTGGTACAGCCAGATGCTGCAAGGCCGGGTTCATGGCTTGTTCAACGATCCCAGACTCGATCAAGGCATCAACGCAGCCGAGCGGCTGGAGAAGATGCTGTGCGACGAAGGCGCGCTGATCTTCAAGTTCTGGTTCCATCTTTCCAAGAAACAAATGAAGGCACGCCTCAAGGCGCTGGCCGATGACCCGCTGCACAGCTGGCGCATCAGTCCGCTGGACTGGCAACAATCCGAAACGTACGACACATTCGTGAAATATGGCGAACGCATACTGCGCCGCACCAGCCGTGACTATGCGCCGTGGCATGTCATCGCCGGGATGGACCCGCGTTATCGGAGTCTGGTCGTGGGCAAAATATTGCTCGAGGGCCTGCAAAGCGCTCTGAAACGGCCGAAAATTCACCCGGAAAAAGTCAGCGCCGCGCCAGTGTCCCCCAGCGTCGATCAGGTAAACCTGCTCGACAGCCTCGACTTGACCCTGCGCCTGGACAAGGACGATTACGAAGAACAGCTGATCACCGAGCAGGCGCGGTTTTCCGGGCTGATGCGCGACAAACGCATGCGTCGGCACGCCTTGATCGCGGTGTTTGAAGGCAACGATGCGGCGGGCAAAGGCGGGGCGATTCGCCGGGTTGCCGCTGCGCTGGACCCGCGACAGTACAGCATCGTGCCGATCGCCGCGCCCACCGAAGAGGAACGGGCGCACCCGTATCTCTGGCGCTTCTGGCGACATTTACCGGCGCGAGGCAAATTCACTGTGTTCGACCGCTCCTGGTATGGCCGGGTGCTGGTGGAGCGCATCGAAGGCTTTTGCAGCTCAGCCGACTGGTTGCGCGCCTACAGCGAGATCAACGATTTCGAAGAGCAGATCGCCGATGCCGGGGTAATCGTGGTCAAGTTCTGGCTGGCTATCGACAAACAGACGCAACTGGAACGATTCGAAGAGCGCGAACAGATCCCCTTCAAACGCTTCAAAATCACCGAAGACGACTGGCGCAACCGCGATAAGTGGGAGGCCTACAGGGCTGCTGTCGGTGACATGGTCGACCGTACCAGCACCGAGATCTCACCCTGGACCCTGGTGGAAGCCAATGACAAGCGCTGGGCTCGGGTCAAAGTCCTGCGCACCATCAACCATGCGCTGGAAGAAGCGTTCGAAAAGTCCGACAAACACGCCAGGAAAGCCAAAAAGAACAAGTAGCGAGCCGATGGTTACGCATACGCGGGGTGAATGATTGTCGCAGTCGGTAATTGGGTGGGCTTATGCTCGATCCACTCCCAACTGACAACAACAATGAGGTATGCCATGCGTGAAGTGGTGATCGTCGACAGCGTGCGGACCGGCCTGGCCAAATCCTTTCGCGGCAAGTTCAACCAGACCCGTCCGGACGACATGGCGGCTCACTGCGTCAATGCGCTGCTCGAGCGCACTGGCATTGACCCGGCCAGCGTCGAGGATTGCATCGTCGGCGCCGGCTCCAACGAAGGCGGCCAGGGGTTCAACATCGGTCGCAACGTCGCGGTGCTGTCGCGCCTGGGTACTGGCACTGCCGGCATGACACTCAACCGTTTTTGCTCGTCGGGCTTGCAGGCGATCGCCATCGCCGCCAACCAGATCGCTTCGGGTTGCAGCGACATCATCGTCGCCGGTGGCGTCGAGTCCATCAGCCTGACCATGAAAAGCATCAACACCGACAACCTGATCAATCCGCTGCTTAAAGAGCAGGTGCCAGGCATTTATTTCCCGATGGGGCAGACGGCCGAAATCGTTGCACGTCGTTATAACGTCAGCCGCGAAGAACAGGACCTGTACGCGCTGCAAAGTCAGCAACGTACCGCTCAGGCTCAGGCCGCTGGATTGTTTGACGATGAAATCGTGCCGATGGCGGTGAAGTATCGCGTTGAAGACAAGGCCACCGGTCAGGTGCAGATCCTTGACGGCATCGTCGATCGCGACGACTGCAATCGCCCAGGCACCACCCTGGAAAGCTTGGCGGGATTGAAGCCGGTGTTTGCCGAAGACGGTTCGGTGACGGCGGGCAATTCTTCTCAGCTGTCCGATGGCGCGTCGATGACGCTGGTCATGAGCCTGGAAAAAGCCCTGGAATTGGGGTTGAAGCCGAAGGCATTTTTCCGTGGTTTCACCGTGGCCGGGTGCGAGCCGGATGAAATGGGCATCGGCCCGGTGTTTTCGGTGCCGAAGTTGCTGAAGGCCAAGGGTTTGCAGATTGCCGACATTGATCTGTGGGAACTCAACGAAGCCTTCGCGTCCCAGTGCCTGTACAGCCGCAATCGGCTGGAGATCGATAACGACAAGTACAACGTCAATGGCGGTTCGATTTCCATCGGTCATCCGTTCGGCATGACCGGTTCGCGTCAGGTTGGGCATGTCGTGCGTGAATTGCAGCGGCGTAATCTGCGTTACGGCATCGTCACCATGTGTGTGGGTGGCGGGATGGGCGCGACCGGGTTGTTTGAGGCGGTGCGTTAAATCCCCCAGTTTTTTGTTGCCTGATTAACCGCTATCGCGAGCAAGCTCGCTCCCACAGGGATCTCGTGTGTGACAGAGATCGAGTGTGGGAGCGAGCCTGCTCGCGAATGGAGGCTCCTCGGTCTATAGGCTCATACGCAAAAGCAGCATCCGCTCGATGTAAGCTTGTACCTCCCGCGCCAATTTCTCCGGGTTTTCAAACGGCCCCTCCAGGGTGTTTTCCCGGGTGCTGAAATACAACTCCCCATTCACACGACACACCCGGTCACAGCGAAAGTGCGTGGTGGGGGCATTGTCCTGGGCGCGCATGCCGTACATGGCGATCTCCTGAGTGATGTTCCTGCTGGCGAATTCAATGAGCTTATGCATGAACCATTTGCAACGCCTGGCCGCCCGATCGACGGCATAGCGCCAAATTAATGATGCGACCTGTACAGTTTCATTCGCGGCCGACACCGAACTGTCCCTGTGTGCCGAACAACGCTAAGCCTAGAATGACCTTTCTCGCCACTTGGCTTCGGGGTTCGCCATGCACATTTCATCGGGTCGCTGGGTTTACGGTCTGTTCCTGGCCTTGGTGACCGCGTTGCTGTGGGGAATCCTGCCGATCAAACTCAAGCAAGTGCTGCTGGTGATGGACCCGGTGACGGTGACCTGGTTTCGCTTGATCGTGTCCGGCGGGTGCCTGTTCATTTACCTGGCGGCGACCAGGCGCCTGCCAAGCCGCAAAGTGCTCGGGCCGCGCGGAGGCTGGTTGGTGTTGATGGCGGTGCTCGGCCTGGTGGGCAACTACGTGCTGTACCTGATGGGCCTGAACCTGCTCAGCCCCGGCACTGCGCAACTGGTGGTGCAGATGGGGCCGATCATGTTGTTGATCGCCAGTCTGTTTGTGTTCAAGGAACGGTTCAGCGTGGGGCAGGGGATTGGCCTGCTGGTGCTGCTGATCGGCTTCGCATTGTTTTTCAATCAGCGGCTGGCCGAGTTGCTGACCTCGCTGACCGATTACACCGCCGGTGTGTTGTTGGTGCTGTTGGCGTCCACGGTCTGGACCTTCTACGCCTTGGGCCAGAAGCAATTGCTCACGGTGTGGAATTCGCTGCAAGTGATGATGGTGATCTACCTGTTCTGTGCGTTGTTGTTGACACCGTGGGTGCATCCGCTGGAAGCGTTGCAACTGAGTCCGCTGCAAGGCTGGCTACTGCTGGCGTGCTGCATGAATACTTTGATCGCCTATGGCGCGTTTGCCGAGGCACTGGCCCATTGGGAGGCGTCGCGGGTCAGTGCGACGCTGGCGATTACGCCGTTGGTGACGTTCGCTGCGGTGGCTGTGGCGGCGGGGTTATGGCCGGACTATGTGCATGCTGAGACAATCAATGGTCTGGGTTATGGCGGGGCGGTGCTGGTGGTGATTGGGTCGGCGTTGGTGGCGTTAGGGCCGTCGTTGATTGCGGGGCTCAAGGCGCGGCGGATGAGGATGGCCTAAGTTGATCGTTCCCAGTCCAGAGCGTGGGAACGATCGGGGCTGGGGCTTAACCCTTGGCACCCGCCTCCAACATATTCTCCGGCCTTACCCAGGCATCAAACTCTTCATCTGTCAGATACCCAAGTTGCAACGCCGCCTCACGCAATGTCAGCCCTTCTGTGTAAGCCTTTTTGGCGATCTCCGCCGATTTGTCATAACCAATGTGCGGATTCAGTGCCGTCACCAGCATCAACCCACGCTCCAGGTGTTCAGCCATTTTCTCTGCATCCGGTTCCAGACCAGCAATGCAATGCTGTTGGAAGTTGCTGCAGCCATCGCCCAACAGGCGGATCGATTGCAGCAGATTGTGGATGATCACCGGTTTGAACACGTTCAATTGCAAATGGCCCTGACTCGCTGCAAAACCAATGGCGACGTCGTTGCCCAAGACCTGACAAGCCAGCATCGATAGCGCTTCGCACTGAGTCGGATTGACCTTGCCCGGCATGATCGAACTGCCCGGTTCGTTGGCTGGCAGTTTCACTTCGGCAAAGCCTGCTCGCGGTCCGGAGCCCAGCAGGCGCAGGTCGTTGGCGATTTTCATCAGGGTCACGGCAAGGGTTTTCAACGCGCCGGACAGTGTCGTCAGCGGTTCATGGCCAGCCAGGGCGGCAAACTTATTCGGTGCGGTGACGAACGGCAGGCCGGAGAGCGCGGCCAGCTCGGCCGCGATAGCTTCGCCAAAACCATGGGGCGAATTCAGCCCGGTGCCGACGGCTGTGCCGCCCTGGGCCAGTTCACACACGGCCGGCAGTGCGCTGCGGATCGCCCGCTCGGCGTAATCCAGTTGCGCGATGAACGCCGAGAGTTCCTGACCGAAGGTCATCGGCGTCGCGTCCATCAAGTGGGTCCGACCGGTCTTGACCAGTTTCATGTGCCGCGCAGACAACTCCGCCAACCCGCCCGACAGTTCTCCGATCGCTGGCAGCAATTGTTGCTGCACCGCCTGAACCGTGGCGATGTGCATGGCAGTCGGGAAACAGTCGTTGGAACTCTGAGAGCGATTGACGTGATCGTTGGGGTGGACCGGTGACTTGCCGCCGCGAGGGTTACCGGCCAGTTCATTGGCGCGTCCGGCGATCACTTCGTTGATGTTCATGTTGCTCTGGGTGCCGCTGCCGGTCTGCCAGACCACCAGCGGAAACTGGTCGTCGTGGCTGCCGTCGAGCACTTCGTCGGCGGCCTGTTCAATCAGCCGGGCGATGTCGGCGGGCAGGTCACCGTTGCGGTCATTGACCCGCGCCGCGGCTTTCTTGATCAGTGCCAGGGCATGCAGCACCGCCAGCGGCATACGTTCGTTGCCGATGGCGAAGTTAATCAGCGAGCGTTGCGTCTGAGCGCCCCAGTAGGCTTCATCCGGGACTTCAACCTGGCCAAGGCTGTCGGTTTCGATACGGCTCATCGTGCACACTCCTGTAGGTCTGATCGCAGTTTAGGCCGTCATCGCCGGCCGTGGTTCCATCAGTCTGGAATTTGACCGTTCAACCCCTATAAATCAGGCCCAATAAGGCTTGGGGTTGAGCGACACACTTTTTTAGGCGCAGAATGGTCTCCCTTGGGGTTTTACCTCGCCTGCTAGAAAAGGAAACTCGATGACTCGTCTTCGTGCCATCTGTACCGCGGTTGCACTGGTTTGCGCCAGCGGCCCTGTTTTTGCCGATACCGCCAGCCACAACGCCAGTGCCGAGGCTTTCCTGACCCTGGCGCACGCTGACAAATTGGGCACTCCGGTGTACATGCAAGTGCAGCAAATGTTCGCTCAGCGCTTTGAACAGACCAAAGCCCCCGAGTCGAAAAAAGCCCTGCTGGAAACTTACCAGGCCAAAGCCAACGCCGCGCTGGACCAAGCCATTGGCTGGAACAAGCTGAAGCCGGACATGGTCAAGCTCTACACCACCAACTTCAGCGAATCCGAGCTGAAAGACCTGGTCGCATTCTACAAATCGCCACTGGGCAAGAAAGTCCTGGAAAAAATGCCGCAGCTGACTCAGCAATCGGCCCAGATGACTCAAGCCAAGCTGGAAAGCGCAGTGCCTGTGGTCAACAAACTGCTGGCTGACATGACGGCCGAGCTGGAGCCTAAAGGCGCCACCGCTCCAGCCAAGAAAAAGCCTTAAGCGGAGTTCGGTATGACCATGCAACAACGCATCGAATCGACGCTGGGCCTGTTGCAGCCGCAGCATCTGCAAGTGCTGGATGAAAGCCACATGCACAGCCGTGGGTTGCAGACCCACTTCAAGGCCGTGGTGGTCAGCCAACAATTCGAAGGGCTCAACCGGGTCAAGCGACACCAAAAAGTCTACGGCACGCTCGGCGAGCTGATGGGCGAATTCCATGCGTTGGCGCTGCATACCTACACACCCGAGGAATGGGCACAGATCGACGCGGCTCCGGCCTCGCCAACCTGTGCTGGCGGCAGCAAGCAATAAGCATTGGTTTTTTGCTAGAATCCGCAACGCGCCGCTCACCCGGCGCGTTTTTTTTCGCATCCGGTTCACCCCTTACGAGGGTAGCCACCTGGAGAATCACCCATGACACAACAAATTGTCGTGGCGGCACTGTATAAGTTCGTCACTCTGGAAGATTACGTCGCCCTGCGCGAGCCATTGCTGCAAGCGATGGTCGACAACGGCATCAAAGGCACGCTGCTGATCGCTGAAGAAGGCATCAACGGCACCGTGTCCGGCAGCCGCGAAGGCATCGATGGGCTGATGGCCTGGCTCAAGAACGACCCACGCATGGACGACGTCGACCACAAAGAGTCGTACTGCGACGATCAGCCGTTCTATCGCACCAAAGTCAAACTCAAGAAAGAAATCGTCACCCTCGGCGTTGAAGGCGTTGACCCGAACAAAAAGGTCGGCACCTACGTCGATCCAGAGAACTGGAACGCCTTGATCAGCGATCCTGAAGTGCTGTTGATCGACACCCGTAACGACTACGAAGTCTCGATCGGCACCTTCGAAGGCGCCATCGACCCGAAGACCACCAGTTTTCGCGAATTCCCCGACTACATCAAAGCCCACTTCGACCCGGCCGTGCACAAGAAAGTCGCGATGTTCTGCACCGGCGGTATTCGTTGTGAAAAGGCCTCGAGCTACATGCTCAGCCAGGGCTTCGACGAGGTTTATCACCTCAAGGGCGGTATTCTGAAGTACCTCGAAGAGGTGCCGCAGGAAGAAACCAAATGGCAGGGCGACTGCTTCGTGTTCGATAACCGCGTGACCGTTCGTCACGACCTTAGCGAAGGCGACTACGATCAATGTCATGCCTGTCGTACACCGATCAGCGTCGAAGACCGCACATCCGAGCACTATGTGGCCGGCATCAGTTGCCCGCATTGCTGGGATACGCTCAGCGAGAAAACCCGCCGCAGCGCCATTGATCGGCAGAAGCAGATCGAACTGGCCAAAGCGCGCAACCTGCCTCATCCGATCGGCTACAACTACAAGCAAACTCCTTCCGAGGCTTGAACCATGTCTGCACAACGCCTGCTCTATGTGATGGACCCGATGTGTTCCTGGTGCTGGGGCTTTGCGCCAGTCGCCAACGCGCTGGTCGAGCAGGCGCAGGCGGCGGGTGTGGACGTGCGCTTGGTGGTGGGTGGTTTGCGCACCGGCAGTGGTTCGGCGCTGGAGCCGACCACCCGGCGCTACATTCTTGAACATTGGCAGGCGGTCACCAAGGCCACCGGCCAGCCGTTCAAAATCGAAGGGGCTTTGCCTGATGGCTTTGTGTACGACACCGAACCTGCCTGTCGGGCGTTGGTGACCGCACGCAGCCTGGCCCCGGATTGCGCGTGGAAACTGCTTGGGCTGATTCAGCATGCGTTTTACGCCGAAGGTCGCGACGTCACGCACGCCAGCGTTCTGGTGGAACTGGCGGAGCAAGCCGGTCTACCGCGCATCGAGTTCGCCGCTGCGTTCGACCGTGCCGATCAGCACGCCGCGACGGCTGCCGATTTCACCTGGGTCCAGGATCTGGGCATTGCCGGTTTCCCTACATTGCTGGCTGAGCGTGATGGTCAATTGGCGCTGTTGACCAATGGCTATCAGCCTCTCAGCGTATTGTCTCCGTTGCTCGGCCGCTGGCTGGAGCGCGCTGCCTGTGCATGATCTGCCCGACGACGCCCCAACCGCTACACGTGTCGACCGTCTGAGCTGGGTGGAAATCCGCCGCCTGGCGCTGCATCACAAGAAATCCCTGTGGATTGCCAACGGCGTGGCGGTGCTGGCAACCCTGTGCAGCGTCCCGATCCCCTTGCTCTTGCCGTTGCTGGTGGACGAAGTGTTGCTGGGCCACGGCGACACCGCACTGAAGATCATGAACCAAGCGTTGCCCGAAAACTGGCAGAAAGCCGCGGGTTACATCGGCCTTATGTTGCTGGTGACGCTGGGTCTGCGTTGCGCCGCTTTGCTGTTCAACGTCGTACAGGCGCGGTTGTTCGCGGCGCTGGCCAAGGACATCGTGTACCGCATTCGCCTGCGGCTGATCGACCGGCTCAAGCGTATTTCGCTGAGTGAATATGAAAGCCTGGGCAGCGGCACGGTCACTACCCACCTGGTAACTGACCTGGACACGCTGGACAAATTCGTTGGCGAAACCCTCAGTCGTTTCCTCGTGGCCATGCTGACCCTGGTCGGCACCGCCTCCATCCTGATGTGGATGCACTGGAAGCTGGCGTTGCTGATCCTGCTGTTCAACCCGTTGGTGATCTACGCCACGGTGCAGTTGGGCAAGCGGGTCAAGCACCTGAAGAAACTCGAGAACGACAGCACCTCGCGTTTCACCCAGGCACTCACCGAAACCCTCGATTCCATTCAGGAAGTACGCGCCGGAAACCGTCAGGGCTTTTTCCTCGGGCGCCTGGGTCAACGCGCCCGGGAAGTACGCGATTACGCGGTGATCTCGCAGTGGAAAACCGATGCCTCGAACCGTGCCAGCGGCTTGCTGTTCCAGTTCGGTATCGACATTTTTCGTGCGGCGGCGATGCTCACGGTATTGTTTTCCGACCTGTCCATCGGCCAGATGCTCGCGGTGTTCAGCTACCTGTGGTTCATGATCGGACCGGTGGAACAACTGCTGAATCTGCAATATGCCTACTACGCCGCTGGCGGTGCGCTGTCGCGGATCAACGAGTTACTGGCCCGGGCCGATGAGCCTGAATATCCGGGCGGAGTGGACCCGTTCAACGGTCGCAAAACCGTTGGCATCGAAGTCCAGGGATTGAGTTTCGGTTACGGCGACGAGCTGGTGTTGAACCAGATGAACCTGTCGATCGCTCCCGGTGAGAAAGTCGCGATCGTCGGTGCCAGCGGCGGTGGCAAAAGTACGCTGGTGCAGTTGCTGCTGGGCTTGTACACGCCGCTCGCCGGGACGATCCGTTTCGGCGGCTCGACCCAGCAGGAAATCGGTCTGGAAACCGTTCGGGAAAATGTCGCCGTGGTCCTGCAACACCCGGCACTGTTCAACGATACCGTCCGCTCCAACCTGACCATGGGGCGTGAGCGCAGCGACGAGGCCTGCTGGCAAGCGCTGGAAATCGCGCAACTGCACCAGACCGTTCGAGAGTTGCCCAACGGCCTGGACAGCATCGTCGGCCGTTCCGGTGTGCGCTTGTCCGGCGGCCAGCGTCAACGCCTGGCGATTGCGCGGATGGTGCTGGCCGACCCTAAAGTGGTGATCCTCGACGAGGCCACCTCAGCGCTGGATGCCGCCACCGAATACAACCTGCACCAGGCGCTGGCGCGGTTCTTGAGCAACCGCACCACATTGATCATTGCGCACCGATTGTCGGCCGTGAAGCAGGCCGACCGGGTGCTGGTGTTCGATGGAGGGCAGATCGCCGAGGATGGCGACCATCAGCAACTGATTGCCGATGGTGGGTTGTACGCCAAGCTTTATGGGCATTTGCAGCAATTGCAGGTCAACCCCAAAGCACCTTGAGTGCGTTGGCTGCGCCATCGTGACCGAACTCTTTCAGCACCACTGAACACGACTCACAAGGGCGCATCGTCGTCGCTACGTCGACGGAGCGGATCTGCGACAAGTCGGGATATTTCTTACGAATCGCAGCGATCAGCTTGCTTTCGCTGTCCAGCGAAGTCGGTCTGATCGTCTGTGCCGGTTTATAGGTGTTGATGTCCTTGATCGTCAGGGGAACGGCCAATATCTTGCCCTCGGAAGTGACCTCAAGGGACGTTCTGGGGTAAGCCTGATCGAAATCAATGTTGAAGTACGTCGTATCTCCCATACGGACCTGATTGCCGCCCAGATGCTGGAACAGCGGCAAGCGGGTGGTGGTGCGCTGGGCTCCGGAAACACTGACGTAGACCTCCCGGCTCCCCGAAACGGTCGTCACGTCGGCGAAGGCGATGTTTCTGGCATTGAGCGCACGTTCGCGCAGGGGCAACAGCCGTTGCAGTTTCTGCATCGCTCTGTCGATCCGCAACGCGGCGGCGGCATTGGCGGGATTGCTGGTCGGCGACTGGAACAGCGTATCGAAGATAGTGGCTGTTCTTTCCCGGAAGGCTTGCGGCGCTCCGGTGCTGCGTGTCCAGGAACTCGCTCCTTCCGGTAATCGGGTGACGATCATTCGTGTCGAGTTGTCGAACATCAACGCCTCACCCGGGCTGGTGTCCACTCTCAGCCCGTTCATAGTGTCGGACGGTGTCGCCTTGACGCCGAGGGGGATGGCGATGTCATCCATGGTTTTGATGGCGCGTTCAACGGCCTCGACCCCGTGAATGCGCGCGACGTTGTTGGCATTCAGCGAGCCGGTGTAGACCACTATCAGTTCGTTTTTCAGTTCGTCGCCAAGGGTATCGGCTTTCTTGAGGGGCAGCAGGCCGTCGTACAGACTCTGCCCTGCGCCGCGTTCGGCCACGTAAAAGTCTCCCGCGTTGAGGCGAGTAAACACATAGTGTTTCGAGCCATCCCTGGACGGGCAGATAATCGCGCCCACCTGAAAAGTATCGTCAAGACCCTGCTCCGGCACGTTAACTTTGACGCGCGCATAAATACCCTTGCGAAATTCGATGGTCGCGGTGAGGTGATCGCGTTTGGCAAAGGAGGCCGCTTTCATCGGGGCGCGGCCGCCGGCCGGGGTGTAAATCGTGTCACCGAACCAGAGCGCCCAGCCTTTGGTGTCGTCGAATCGCTCGGCGGGAAGCGGAGGGGCCGCCGGCGGCCTCGTGACGAAACTCGTGGTGCATACCGCTCCAGGGACGCGGCGCACCCGACATGGCAGCGCCGTGTATCCGACCTCCACAAGGTCAGCGCGGCGTAACGTGTTTTCGTGCAGTCTATAGGGCACGTCATCAAGCAGCAGCGTTGTCCTGCCATCAACTTCGAGCAGTTCTCGCGCCCGGACGTTTTCCGGCAGTTCGACGAGTACGTGATCGCCGCTGGTTTCCAGGCTCCGGTAATGAGATCGACCTCGTATCAGTTCATCGTTTTTCAATGCCGGCCCGTAAGGTCTGGACGTTTTCGGGTCCAGCAGACGGTAGTGGGGTTCAGCACCCGTGCGAATCTGACGCACGGGCACATCATCGACCCCTTTGAACGTGACCAACTCATCCGTGGCTGCCAGCGGCCTCCATCGTCCAGCGTCCTGGATATCCGGCAGGCTGCGCAGCATGTCATACCGGGCGGCTTTGCCGATCAGCATCTTGGACCTGAATATGCCGGACCTGCCTAATTTGATAATGGCTTTACCCAGTGGATGCATCAGTTGCGGAAGCCCATCAAGGGGCAAAAGTGCTCTTAGGCTGGATGTCAGCAAACGCTTTGTCAGCGTTCCAAACGTGTTCAGGCGAGCGAAAACCGTCAGTTGGCCTCCCGCTCTCAGTAACGCCACGGAGCCGGAAGCAAACTTGCCGAGGGGCAGCAAGAACGCGACCAGTTCAGCAAACAGGCCGAACACACCGTTGATGACTCGGCGGCGATCCCCGGAGGCCAGGTCTTCGATGCTGTTCCAGAACGGAACGAAGATTTTCACGAGCTGGAGGATTTTTTTATCTTGCGCTTCTTTGCGTTCGAATGCGGTTTGCCCGTTAGCGGCCTCTCTCAACGCCTTGGGGTCGACATATAGAAGCTCAGTCGCGATCAGGTGGCTGATGGCTTTCGTTCGCTCCGACGACAATGTAGTGGGAGCGTTCTGTGCGCTTGAAGACCCGGAGGCTGGGGTCGGTAGTGTGGTACCCAGCTGTTCAATGATGGCCTGGCAAGACGCATTGTTCTTCGGGACGGTCCCCGATGAATGAGCGTCCCAGTCGAATGGCAGGTCTTTATGGCGAAGCACTGAAACCTTGACGGTTCCGGATCTGCTGACTTTCCACTCCTGGGTGGTTTCTCGGCCGCCAATCAACTCCGGTGACAGCGCTTCGAGACGGCGTATGACCCCGGCACGAGGCAATAGCTCGTAAGTGACAGTTTGCTGCTCGTAAGTGGCCCGTAATATCAAACCGTTGCGGGCTCTGAGCGGCAGGACCATTTCTGCGGTTTCATTCTGTGCTTCGACACTCGTTGTCTCTTTTCTCAAACTGTAAATTCTGACCTCGCCGGACTCCAGTATCCGGCGGTCAACCCTGGGCAGCGAGGCGAGCAGGCTGTTGATCAGCGTTTCATAAGCCGCTTGGGTCAATTGCAGGTACTGTTTAAAGGCGCTATCAAAGAGCGCCTTGATATCTGGCAGCTGTTTGTGGGGAGACAGGAATAAAATGGAATTGGGCAATTTCCAGGGGGGCGAGACTCTTATTTTTCTGTCCTCCAGCAGCATTTTCTGGGGAGTAAGGGTGCGGCCGTCATTCTCGGTAATGGTCCAGACTTTCTTATTGTCGAATTGGCCCGAGGCGTAAACATCAACGAAGCTGTAATAGTCGTACTCCTTGCCTCTGAGCACGGGAGTGTCGCGAAAACCACTCGGGTCGAGAGGGACTTTCCAGGCAAGTTTTTTTCCGTCGGAACTGAAGCTGCCTTTGCCAAAGATGCGTTCCACCTGCGCTTTCGCCATATCGAGCCGGCTTGGGGGGGGCTGATCAAGTTGCAGGACGGCTTTCGTCAGTTCGTCCGTATGCCGGTCGAGGCAGCACAGCGCGTGTTCAATCTCATCATCCGAATAATTCCCATCGCCGCGATGAGCTACTTCACCCTGGGTTATCGCCCAGGCAAGGGCCGGATCAATCCTTGTCAGGGTAAGGAGTTCCAGTTGTTCAGGCGACGCATCCCTTGAGGTCTCGATCGGCAGATTGACCAACTGCTGGAATGTCATCTGGTCCAACGCTTGCGCATCTGTCGCCTGAATAAGGTTCACGCCGTTGACAAAATTCACCCAAACGACAGAACCGCAGTATCGAAGCGTGGGCGGAATGTCTCTGACGCGAAATTCGCTCGGAAATCGGGGCAGAAACAACCGCGAAATGATGACGGCTTCTTTTTCCGAGGCTGCCCGTCCGGACTTGATCAGATGGACCACAAATTCGGACTGGATGGTCTGATAGCTTTTTCCCTGGATCGAGGCGGTCCGCAAGTCGAAACCGGCTACGCAGACGGGGGATTCACTGTCGGGCCGGTTCAGACAAAGCTGTAAGGCCCGGGCGGTCAATTGGGTGCGGATGGTGGGTGATGTTTCCTCACCCTGATTGCCTCCGTACCAACCAATGGCCTTTAAAAGTGAGCGGCCCAGCGTTTCGGCTTCGGCGGTTTGTAGAATCCTCTGTAAAAAAACAGTGGGTGTTGCCTTGATCTGCTCGATAGTCTGCGACGAAAGAACATGTCCGGCGAGATAACTAAAGGGTGAGGAGGTTTTTTCGGGTAAAAAATCCTGGACGGCAAGGATCACTTCTTCCCGGATGATCCGGTCGTGCAGTGCATGCACATCCACGCGATCGGGATTGGCGGACACTCGTTTGACACTTTCGAACAGCGCCAGGTCTTGTGGGGTCGGGCCTCGCCTCAACTGTAAAAGGTCATTGCCACTCTCGAGCTTTAAAGCGGCCGCCGCCCGCCATTCTTCCAGCTCGTTTACCGATAAGCCCAAAGGGTTGCCATGTCGACGTTCGGCCGGCAGGGCGTCGTGTTGCGCCATTTGACCTTGAGGTTGCTGTGATGCGGTTATTTCAGGAGGAATGGAAGTCATATCAATTGGCGTCTTCAGTAATGAAAGACACCAGTCTTGAGCACCTGAAACTGCTTGTGGCGGTACATAGTTATTACGGGTCGCGGTTTTTGCACTCCAAGCGTCGAGCTGTCCCCAATGCGCGTTGCCTGCGCCGCTGCCAATTGAAATTGCCCGACGCGATCTGTCCGCTTGCCGGGAGCGAAAACGCCCCCTAGTCTAGCTAGAGCGATTTCGTCCGGAAGACGATCAAGCAGTGCTAATGCAAGGGACCTCATGAATCAAACGCGGACTCTCGGAACGCCACGGTTGTTGGGCATCGTCTGGCCATTCATCGCCGTCGTGCTGTTTCAGGCCCTGCTGGGCGGTGTCAGCCTGTACGTTCTGTCGGCGGTGCGCGGCTACGTGGCGGGTGAAAGCCTTTGGTCCAAGGGCCAGAAAGATGCCATCTATTACCTCAATCTCTACGCCGACAGTCGCGACGGGAGCATTTTTCTAAAATACCAGAACGCCATTGCCGTGCCCCAAGGGGGCCACGAGTTGCGCGTGTCGCTGGACCATCAGCCGCCGAATATCGAGGCGGCACGAAGGGCGATCCTCAAGGGTGGCAACCACCCGGACGACGTCTCCAGCTTGATCTGGCTGTACCTCAACTTCCGGCACTTCACTTACCTCGAGAAAGCCATCGACCTCTGGACAGTGGGCGACGCGTACCTGGTGCGTCTTGATGATGTTGCACGGGAAATGCACCAGCTCATCACTGTCAGTCAGGCCTCCGAGAGCGATATCAAGCGCTGGAAGGATCAGATTTTCGCCATCAACGATGAAGTGACGCCGGCGGCGAAGGCCTTCAGCGATGCCTTGGGCGAGGGCTCACGGGTGATTCTGCGTCTGCTGCTGGTGACGAACCTCGCCACCGCGCTGGGCTTGATTGTTCTGGCCCTGATGCGCACGCACAAGCTGCTCAAGCAGCGCCATGCCTTCGCCGACGCGCTGCAGTTGGAGAAAGACCGGGCGCAAATCACCCTGCAATCGATTGGCGATGGCGTGATCACCACGGATGTCGAAGGCGCAATTGCCTACATGAACCCGGCCGCCGAGGCGTTAACCCACTGGAAGGCGGAACAGGCGACGGGGTTGCCGCTGGCGGCGCTGTTCAATCTGCTGGACGAGAACGCTCAGGCCGATGGCTTTACGTTGATCGAGCACATTTTGAGCGGACAGCTCAGCGGTGGCAGCGAACACTCCAAATTGATCCAGCGTCTGGATGGCAGCACGGTGTCGGTTACCCTGGTCGGTGCGCCGATCCGCAACGCTGGCAAGGTCAGCGGCACAGTGCTGGTAATGCACGACATGACCCAGGAGCGGCAGTACATTGCGAATTTGTCCTGGCAGGCGACCCATGACGCCTTGACCGGGCTCGCC
Source organism: Pseudomonas sp. HLT2-19-2 (assembly GCF_054898005.1). NCBI lineage: Bacteria > Pseudomonadati > Pseudomonadota > Gammaproteobacteria > Pseudomonadales > Pseudomonadaceae > Pseudomonas > Pseudomonas sp. HLT2-19-2. The sequence continues at coordinate 2,010,165 of NZ_CM142712.1, forward strand.
AATCGCCGCGAATTCGAATATCGCCTGGAACAGGCGCTGCACAACCTGGCGCGGCAGTCGGGGCGCCATGCGCTGATGTTCCTCGATCTGGATCAGTTCAAACTGGTCAACGATACCTGCGGCCATGCCGCGGGTGACGAGTTACTGCGGCATATCTGCGCCCTGTTGCAATCCGGTTTGCGCGAAGGCGATACCCTGGCTCGGCTGGGTGGCGACGAGTTCGGCATCTTGCTGGAGAACTGCGCCCCGGAAGCCGCTGAGAAAATCGCCGAGGGCTTGCGTCAGACCGTGCAGAACCTGCACTTCGTCTGGAAAGGCCGACCGTTCGTGACCACAGTGAGCATCGGGATGGTTCACGTCGCCCAGAATCCGACCACCTTTGAAGCCTCGCTGCGCGCTGCCGACATGGCCTGCTACATGGCCAAGGAAAAGGGTCGCAATCGGGTTCAGGTCTATCACGCTGACGATTCGGAACTGTCCCTGCGCTTCGGCGAGATGGCTTGGGTGCAGCGCTTGCACATGGCGCTGGAAGACAACCGATTCTGTTTGTACGCCCAAGAAATTGCACCGCTGGGCCATATCGAAAAGGGCGGCGGACATATCGAAATTCTGTTGCGCCTGCATGACGAAGCCGGACGGATGATTCTGCCCGAAAGTTTTATTCCGGCTGCCGAACGTTATGGACTGATGACGTCCCTTGACCGCTGGGTTGTGCAGAACGTATTCAAGATCATTGCTCAATGCATTGCCGGAAAGCACAAAGGGCCGTTAGCTATGTGTGCGATTAATCTGTCAGGCACAACTATCGGAGATGACGCATTTCTGGACTTCCTGCGTGAACAGTTTGTTACTTACTCCATACCACCTGAAATGATTTGTTTTGAAATCACTGAAACCAGTGCAATTTCCAATCTTGGAAGTGCAATTAGATTTATCAATGAACTCAAAGGTTTAGGTTGTCATTTTTCGTTGGATGACTTCTGCGCCGGAATGTCCTCATTCGCCTACTTGAAACATTTACCTGTAGACTTCCTGAAGATCGACGGGAGTTTCGTAAAGGATATGCTGGACGACCCGATTAACCGCGCCATGGTCGAAGTGATCAATCACATCGGTCATGTTATGGGTAAACGTACGATTGCCGAGTTTGTTGAAACACCCCAGATCGAGCAGGCATTACTGGAGATCGGGGTGGATTACGCTCAAGGGTATGTTATTGAACGCCCGCACTTGTTTACCTGCGACAGTTTACAAAGTCGTCCTGCCAGGCCTCAGCCTTTGTTATTCAAAGCGCCTGGCACGTTCCGTTGAAATCTCTTGCTGATCCTTATAATCACAATCAAAAGGAGCTCGACAGTGATCGACACATTCAACCGAACCGGACCACTCATGGAAGCTGCAAGCTACCCCGCCTGGGCTCAGCGCCTGATCCAGGATTGCAGCGAGAGCAAACGCCGGGTTGTCGAACACGAACTGTATCAGCGTCTGCGTGACAACAAACTCAGCGCAAAGACCATGCGCCAGTACCTGATTGGTGGCTGGCCAGTAGTCGAACAGTTCGCGTTGTATATGGCCCAGAACCTCACCAAGACCCGCTTTTCCCGCCACCCGGGCGAAGACATGGCGCGTCGCTGGCTGATGCGCAACATTCGCGTCGAATTGAACCATGCCGATTACTGGGTGCACTGGAGCCGTGCTCACGGTGTGAGCCTGGAAGATCTGCAAGCGCAACAGGTTGCCCCTGAACTTCACGCCTTGAGCCACTGGTGTTGGCACACCAGTTCGGCGGATTCGCTGATCGTTTCCATTGCCGCCACCAATTACGCCATCGAAGGTGCGACCGGGGAGTGGTCCGCGCTGGTCTGTTCCAGTGGCGTCTACGCCGCATCGTTCCCGGAGGAAGATCGCAAGCGGGCCATGAAGTGGTTGAAGATGCATGCCCAGTACGACGATGCCCATCCGTGGGAAGCACTGGAAATCATCTGCACGCTGGCGGGCATGAACCCAAGCAAATCCCTGCAAGTGGAATTGCGTCAGGCAGTTTGCAAGAGCTACGACTACATGTTCCTGTTCCTGGAGCGTTGCATGCAGCTTGAGCATGCGGAAAAGGTCCCGGTCGCGCGTGAGCGCAGGGCGCTGGCCGAAAGCTGATCCGTTATCACTGTATTGAAAAAGCCCGCACCCCTGTCCGTATCGACAGAGGGCGGGCTTTTTAGTGACACCTGCAAATGACTAGGCGCTGACCTTCAGGCCAACCAGCCCGGCTATGATCAGCGCCACACTGGCCAGCCGGAACAGCGCCATGGATTCGCCAAACAGAATGATTCCGGCGATCACTGTCCCGACTGCACCCACACCCGTCCAGATCGCATAGGCCGTGCCCAGCGGCAATTCCTTCATGGCTAGACCCAGCAAGCCAAGGCTGATGGCCATGGCGGCCACGGTCAATGCGGTGGGGAGAGGGCGGCTGAAGCCATCGGTGTATTTCAGGCCGACGGCCCAGCCAACTTCGAACAGGCCGGCGAAGAACAGAATGATCCAGGACATGAGAGACCTCCATCGATTGACGGGGTCGTCCCCAGATTAATGACTCGATCGAGCCGCGAGGTCGTCCTCGCGTTGCGCAATAGAGTGCCCATCATTAACCCAGGGATCAAGTATTCGGATCAGTCGACAGCCTGCTGGGCCGCTGTTTCCCGATCAACGACGGCGAAAATCAGTAGCCAGTAAGCGAAGGTGTTGCCGACAAGTAGCACCACAAAAACCAATGTGGGAGCGGCGGTGCGACGATTCGACTTGCTCGCGATGTGGGACTTACATTCAACGAAGATGTTGACTGACAGTCCGCTATCGCGGGCAAGCTCTCTCCCACAGTAGAGATCACAAGGCTTTAGATCCCTTGCGGAGTCTCTTCGCCGCCCAGCGCTTCAACCAGCGCCGGCAGGTAGTCGCCGAAGGTCAGCATCATCAGGGTGAAGCTGGCGTCCAGTTGGCCGAGGGCTTCTTCGCCACCGTCCTGTTCCGCCTGGTCTTGCAGCAGGTCTTCGAACTTCAGGCGCTTGACCACCATCTTGTCGTCAAGAACGAAAGACAGCTTGTCTTGCCAGGCCAGCGACAGCTGAGTGACCACTTTGCCGGTGCTCAGGTGCAACTGGATTTCTTCGCTGGTCAGGTCCTGACGCTTGCAACGCACGATGCCGCCGTCTTCGTGGGTGTCGCGCAGTTCGCACTCGTCCAGTACGAAAAAGTCGTCCGCAGCTTTCTGGGTGGTGACCCATTCAGTCATGGTCGCCGTAGGGGACATCTTCACGGTCAGCGGACGCACCGGCAGCGAGCCGATCACTTCACGCAGGGTAGACAGCAAGTCCTCGGCACGTTTCGGGCTGGCCGAATTGACCAGGATCAGACCCTGTTTCGGTGCGATGGCAGCGAAAGTCGACGAACGACGAATAAAGGCGCGCGGCAGGAAGGCCTGGATGATTTCATCCTTGATCTGGTCGCGTTCCTTTTTGTAGACCTTGCGCATTTGTTCCGCTTCGATCTCTTCGACCTTTTCCTTCACGGCGTCACGCACGACGCTACCCGGCAGAATGCGTTCTTCTTTACGCGCTGCGATCAGCAGGAAGTCGCCGCTGATGTGCACCAGCGGAGCCTCTTCGCCCTTGCCGAACGGCGCGACGAAACCGTAGGTGGTCAACTCCTGGCTTGCACAGGGACGCGCCAGTTTGGTGGCCAGTGCAGTTTCCAACGCCTCGGCATCAAAAGGCAGATCTTGGGTCAGGCGATAGATAAGCAGGTTTTTGAACCACATGGGGCGAGTCTCTCCTTTATGCAAAGGGGGGCATTATTCTCTTCGCCGCGCCATAGGCCAACCCTTCTCTAAGCCTTTGGAAGGCCTGAAAAATTATTTTAGAAAGTGCTTGCCAGAGGTGAAGTCGCTCCGTAGAATGCGCGCCACACCGAAAGTGAAGGGTGATTAGCTCAGCTGGGAGAGCGTCTGCCTTACAAGCAGAATGTCGGCGGTTCGATCCCGTCATCACCCACCATTCGCTTTTAGTGTTACGCGCAGCGGTAGTTCAGTCGGTTAGAATACCGGCCTGTCACGCCGGGGGTCGCGGGTTCGAGTCCCGTCCGCTGCGCCATATTCGGTAACCTGGAACGCTGAACGCCAGGTCACCACAAAAAAGCCCGCTAACGCGGGTTTTTTTCTGTCCGTAGTTCCTGCAGGGTGTGTCGTTTTACGGGTTTTAAGATTTCTTTGATAAATTTATCAATTAAATCAACATATTATGAAAATCTGTGGCACAATGCGCCCCGCAACGAAGGTAAAGGGTGATTAGCTCAGCTGGGAGAGCGTCTGCCTTACAAGCAGAATGTCGGCGGTTCGATCCCGTCATCACCCACCACTACTTTCAATGTTACGCGCAGCGGTAGTTCAGTCGGTTAGAATACCGGCCTGTCACGCCGGGGGTCGCGGGTTCGAGTCCCGTCCGCTGCGCCATATTCGGTAACCTGGAACGCTGAACGCCAGGTGACCACAGAAAGCCCGCTTAATGCGGGCTTTTTGCTGTCTGGGATTTGGCTTCTTCCGGGGCTCCACTGAGAAAGCGACCTTCGGGTCGCTTTTTTTCGTTCGGTCTTCTTATTGTTCGGCGTTGCGGCTGTGTCGGTAGTCGCTCACGGCTTCATACGCGGCTTTGCGCAATCGGTTGATGCCGCCAATAGGGCGATGAGCCTCAAGGCTAAACCAAGGGTTGAACGACTGGTTGTCGCATTGCACGTTCAGCGCAGGCGTATCGAAGTCCTGGGCGGGTACTTTGATCCGCGCCACGGTCTCGAACGGAGCATCATTTTCTTGCCACTCTATGCTCGTGTCTTCGATCGGCATGTACATGGCCGGATCCTGGCGTTGTATCTGCAGGACGAAACAGGCCGGCATCCGGTCGGCCGACAGTTGCTGGTTCAGCGCATTGCGCAGGAAGTTCGGTAACTTCTGGTTTTGCGCGGGTAGGGTGTAGGTCGGGCAGCTTGCCGGATCGGGCATGACGCGGAACTTGGCATTGGCTTCGCCGAATTTGTAGGGCGAAACCGAAAAATAAGTCGTCTGGGTCGGACTTTCCGGGGCGGGAGACAGTGTCGCCAGCGCGATAAACAGGTGGCGAACCTGCCAGGTCCGCGGGTCCCAACCCGGGAAGAACGCCATCAGCTTCTTGCCATCAGCCTGTGCGGCTACATTCTGACGGTACTCGGCGACATCGCTGACGAAGAAGTTCGGATGGCTGAACATCACAAAGTCCTGTTCGCCGCGACTCTGTTGATCGTTCAGAAGTTGTTTGCCGGGCACATCGAGCAACTTGATCGCCATGCCCCGAGCATCGCGGATGCTGTCGAACTGCGGGTAAGCATTACCGTTGGATAAGCGCATTGTCGCCTGCCAGGTTTTGCCGGGTTCGCTGAACACACCCTGACGCAAGTCACCCGCCAGCTCCGGCAGCACCTTAACCTCGGCCTTCACGCAGCCATGAGCCTTGGCATGAGCATCGCGCAGGTAGCGAGTGCTTTCACGGTGCTGGTCGACGATGCGCACGGCCGTCTGGATGATGTCCTGGGTCATTGCCGCTTCGCCGGCCGGGATCAGCTCTTCAGCCGACACCGGGCCGCTGTGCTGCCAGGCGAACCACGCCGTGGACAGCGCCCAGCCAAACAATCCAAGTCCCAGCAACCAAAGCAGGGTCTTGCCGAGAAAGGCGCCAAGGCGCAACCAGAGAATGCTCATGGCAATTGTGACTCCAATGGTGCGCCCAACACTTTCAGATATTCCAGCAACGCCCAGCGCTCCTGGGGTTGCAGCAAGCGGCCGATAACGCCGTTGCCCCGCTTGCCTGCGCGGAACTCGTGACCGCTGTTGTGATTGCCGGTGATGCCGGTGTCGAACACGAAGCCGTTGGTAAAGGCTTCGGTGCGATAACCCAAATGCCTCGGGTCGTACTCGAAAGTGCCTTTGTAGAAGGTGGTTGCGCGTTCATCCTGGGGCGAGAGCAGTTGATAAATGCTTGGCACCGAACCGTTGTGCAGAAACGGCGCGGTCGCCCACACACCCGCCAGCGGCCGAGCCTTGTAGGCACGTAATTCGCGCACGCCAATCGGCAGGCCGAAGCCATCCATCTCCGGTCGCTCGGCTGGGGTAATGTTGGCCTCGCGATACGCGCGATTTTCGACAAATGCGGTGACGTAGGCCAGACCTTTGGCCACTGAAAGCTTGCTCAGGTCCGGTGGCTCGGTGGGCTTTGGTTGGACGTCCAGTTGCGCCAGCTCAGCCGGGTCCCACTGCAAGGCGGTCAGATCGAAACGGTGGTCGGCAATATTGTTGGCGGCCCCCGGGTCGGTGCCAATGACCTCCACCGGGAGCATTTTCAGGTGCTGCACGGATCGCCCGTCGCTTTGCGTCACGCGCGGTACATGACAGCCTGCGCAGTTTTCTGTAAACAACGCGCGCCCTTTGGCGGCCAAGGGTTTGTCGACCGCGCCCAGCAGTTCTTCCGGCCAGGCTGGCGGCTTGAGTCGCTGCAGGGTTTCTTCGATCAGGTGTAAATCGCGCACCCGGACGCTGGATGGATAACGGTTGTCGCCCTTGAGTGGCTGCCCATTGCTGTCGAAGAAGTTCAGCGTGGCGCCAACGCCCAACGCCTCGCCGATGTTGCGGGCCATCGGCTGCTGCGCCGAACCGTTCCACTGCACCCAGTCGAAGGTCCACATGTCCCATAACTGCGGATAGTCGACCGGAGCGTTGGCCACCCGATAGTTGGCGGGGGAGATTGCATCGCCGAAACTGGCGTTGGCAATGCGCCCGAAAGCGTCAGTGCGGCCGGGGCCTTCTGCGGTCGGGTAGAGCCCGAGATGGGTGTCGTTCCAGGCCACCTTCAAGAAGGTGTCGAGAGATACTTTGAAGTCTTTGCGCAGCTGTTGATGCTGGGCATCGTAGTCCTGGTCCAGCACGTTGCGTGCGAAACGTTCGAATTTCCAAGGGTTGTAGTAAGTAGATGTCAGACTGGCCACCAGCGCTTGCCCGAAACTGCCGCCGCGCAACGTAGGAACGCTGGATGGCAGAACGTGCTGCGCCGAACCGCCATCGATACGCACGGCCTGGCCGTTAAAACGCAGTTCGCCGGTGTGGCAGGCAGCGCAGGTGATGTCCAGAAACTCGTCCTGGCTTCCAGGGTTCTGATGACGGGCAAAACCCACGGGCAGATTGCCGGGGTTGTTCGGTGTGGGTCTTTGGCTGGGGTCGATCAGGAAACCGAAGCGGGCGAGGTATTCGGGAGCGGCGAATCTCTGTTGTGAAAACGGCAGTTCGAGCGCTTTGAACCAGTCATAGCGCAAGCCTTTGACCTGGGTGCCCTGCGGAGTGAAATAGTAGGTCTGGCGGTCCGCGGCGCTCCATTGCTCCAGGTAATGCAGTTGTTGCGCGGGTGACCAGGTCGGCAGTTTCGGGTTGGCGATATAGTACAGCACCACGGCGAGGCCCAGCCCGAGCAGCATTGCGAGCAGAGCCAGCAAACGGAAGAAGAGGCGCAAGATAAACATCCCTGTCGGTTTTTAACTCCCTTATGCCTCAACACCAGAGGTGCGGCAAGTGGCCATTACGCCAGATGCTGTGGGATCCGATTCCAGTTTCTATGAGCGCAAGATGACAGAAGCTTCATCATCCCAATCCCGAAATGCGTTAAAACACCTGAACTTATCAGAAGTTTCCTGCTCTCATGCCGGTAGCCATTGGTCGTGGCCGCCTGATAAGCTCGCGGCTTTATTCGATTGCCCTTTAGGCGCATGAACAAGGAAATAGCATGAAACAGCATCGGTTGGCGGCGGCGGTGGCCCTGGTTAGCCTGGTACTTGCGGGTTGTGATTCGCAGACCAGCGTAGAGCTGAAAACCCCGGCGCAAAAAGCTTCCTACGGGATTGGCCTGAACATGGGCAAGAGCCTGGCTCAGGAAGGCATGGATGACCTGGACTCCAAAGCCGTAGCACAAGGCATCGAAGATGCCGTCGGCAAGAAAGAACAGAAGCTGAAGGATGACGAACTGGTCGAAGCCTTCGCAGCACTGCAAAAGCGTGCCGAAGAGCGTATGGCCAAAATGAGCGAAGAGTCGGCAGCCGCCGGCAAGAAATTCCTCGAAGACAACGCCAAGAAAGCCGGTGTAACCACCACCGCTTCGGGCTTGCAGTATGAAGTGGTGAAGAAAGCTGAAGGCGCACAGCCTAAGCCGACCGACGTAGTGACTGTTCACTACTCCGGCACTCTGACCAACGGCACCGTGTTCGACAGCTCCGTCGAGCGTGGTAGCCCGATCGACCTACCGGTCAGCGGTGTGATTCCGGGTTGGGTCGAAGGCCTGCAACTGATGCACGTTGGCGAGAAGTACAAACTGTACATCCCTAGCGAACTGGCTTACGGCGCCCAAAGCCCAAGCCCGGCGATTCCAGCCAACTCGGTGCTGGTATTCGACCTGGAATTGCTGGCGATCAAGGATCCAGCAAAACAAGACGCTACTGCCAAGTAACCGGCGTCTGATCTAAAAACAACGCCTCGCTTATGCGGGGCGTTGTTGCATCTGGCGTTCAGCGAAGGTAAACAAAGCGAACGGATGCTGTAGGCTGGAGTCATAGCCATTGAGGACGCCTGTGCTAGCCGCGCCAGAACGCCAAGTCAATGAAATCTTGGGTTTTTTTATGTGAGTAAAAAACGCCCGATCTGAGTTAAGCCCTTATGAAACGGGGCTTTCAGCCGTGAAAAGCAGCTCTGTTCACAAGGTTATCCACAATTTGTGTGGATAACATTTCAGTGGGAGGAATGATGAAAACGCCTTGGAATTTCGCTCGTTTCCTGCCTCTGGCCGGTCGGCTGCTCGCGCGTGGACGTTTGCCGACGCTCCTGTTCGCGGTGGCCAGCAAGGGTGCCAGCCAAGGCAACCGGCTGGGCAAACTGAAAGACGATCTGCGCTTGTTGCAGGCACTCTGCCTGGCTTACTGGCGCGGCGAGTACCGGGCCATTAGCCCGAAGGCGTTGATCTCGGTCGTGGCAGGCCTGATGTACTTCCTCAGTCCGCTGGATGCGATTCCGGACTTCATTCCAGTGTTCGGCATGCTCGATGACATCGCGGTGCTGGCTTGGCTGATGAAAGTACTCGACGACGAACTCAACGCCTTCCGCGCCTGGCGCAATCGTCAACTGCCGGAGAAGCTCGCAGTGGTCGAGCGCCTGCCCAATACCCCGGAACAACTTCAGCTTCAAGCGCCGAAAAAAAACTGAGTTGATTCAGTCTCCTCCGCAGATTGATGCCCCCCGCGACCTTGGCCGCTGTTAGGATTACACTTCTAGGGAAAAGTGCCGACTCGCTAAGTGTTGTTGTCCTACGGGGTAGTCATGGATATTCAGATAATTACACGCGAAGGCGAGCCCGAATATGCGGTTCTGCCGTGGGCTCAGTATCAGGCTCTACTGAAAGCAGCAGGCATCAACGAACAACCGCCGCAGGTCGCCCCAGAGCGTCACGCGGCAACACCCGACCAGATTCTTCCGGGTCTGGATCAACTACGCAGTTTGCGCGAAGGGAAGGGCATCGCCATCGAGGCGCTGGCCCGCACGGTAGGCATCAGTCCGTCTTATCTGGCCTTGATCGAAAGTGGCGAGCGTCAACCCGACGCTGCGATTCGCCGCAGCCTGGCCTGGGAATTGACGGTGCCAGGGTGGAGGGATGAATCGTGAGCGTACGCATCAGTCGTCAACATTGGGACGGGTTGCTGGGTGAACTGGATCAGGCGCGTCGCCAGCGCCATCTTCTGACATACCGGGCGTTGCTCGAACGTTTGCAACTGCCCACGCCGGCCATGCAAACCCTGACCGCTGCCCTTGAACATCTGGCCGCGCTGGACGCCAAGGCCGAGCAGCCCTTGCGCAGCTCGCTGGTGATCAGCCAGGGTGCCAGCCGCCTGCCGCGCACCGGTTTCTTTGAATGTGTCGAGCGTCTGGGGCGTTTCTCCGGGCCGTCCGACGGCGTCGCTGCCGCCTCGTGGCACGCCTCGGAAGTGGTGCGCGTGTTCGAATACGAGTACCCGGAATCGGCGGAGGCCTGAGTGTTTTTAAAGCTCAAGGCGCGGGCCGGTTACTGGCTGGCCCGCCGATTGTTTCACTGGTCGTGGTTCGTGCGACAGCCGCGCGGCTGGAGTTGGCTCGAAGGCCAGTTCGCCCGCATGGCCAACCTGGGTGACGTTGGCGCGCAAAGCTTCTATGGCCACATCCTGACCTTTCGCGGCGTTGGCCTTGGGGCTCGTGAGGAAGGCGTTCGATTGCTGCGCCTGGCGGCATTGGCGGGGGATGGAAAAGCGGCCTATCAGGTGGGTGTGATCAGTTTGGCGGGGACGCCGAGCAAGGCACCGGATCCGGTTGAAGCTGCGCGGTTTTGGGAGATGGCTGCCAGAGCAGGACATCCGTTGGCGGAGATCAAGCTTAAAGAGTTGGCGTCTCGCGGTACGACGCATTAACCCATAGTTATTCGATAAACAAACGTGGCGTGAGGGAAACCTCCCGCCACGTTTGCGTTTCTGCCTGCTTGTCATTCGGTGTTGGTTAATTAGAGATTTGCCCTACATCCATATCCTACTTCCCTGACTTCTTTCTGGATTGATTCCCCGCAAAGTCTCGCGCGCTCCATTTTCTGCGCGAGGGATTGCTCATGTTTGACCCGGTTTTTCACTTCACTTCATGCCGTTCGGTGTGTTGATGGAGCACATCGCCCGTATCGAGCAGGAACTCGACGGTTTTCCGGACACCCTGTCCCTCTACCGCGAACAACTTAAGCGTTGGTTTAACCAAGCGACGGATAAGGTCAGCCGTGTCGCTGATTTGCCGTCGCTGATGGGCATGGAACGGCTCATAAAGCTTGGTAATACCACCACTGCGGTGAGCCGTGGCGATGAGGACTTTTTCTCGAGCGTTGCGCAGTGCCCTGCCAATCGGATTCTGCAGATCGAGAGCAAGTTTGAATCGGTCTATGACATTCCGTTGGGGAATATTCAGGTCGATGTGATTGCTGTTGAGGGTGGCGAGAGTACGCCTGTCACGCTCGATGAAAACGGTAAAGGGCAGTTCGAAGGCACTCCCGGCAAGTTCTATCGCGTTCATGTCCAGAATGAAGTCACCCCGACTCAAATCGATGATCTTTTCTCCTCTTACGACGGCCTGACCAAAGAGCTGGACGGCTGGCTGCGCCAAGAGTGGGAAGGGTTCAAACCACAGTGGTCGCAGTCGACTTTTGCTGCGACGGGTAACGGAATGCTCGCAGGGAGCTGGGCCGCGATCGTGGGCGTGTGGGACAGCATCAGCCTGCTCTCGGACATTCTTCAGGAGCCGCGCAAGTTCGTTGAGCGTTTGGGGAGTGGTGCCGACCAACTGGCCGAGTTGGCAGAAGAATTTCCGGCAACGATGGCAAAAATCCAGCTGCTGGCTAGCGATGAAGCGGCGCTGTGTTTGCTGCTGCGTACGGCCAGTCTCTGGCTGGAAATGCTGCCACCCAGTGAGATTGCCGGTAAAACCGCCGAGGCTGTGTCCACGGTAGTAGTGCAGCTGCTCATCGACATTCTGATCGGGATTGTCCTGACCTTCGCGGGCGCGGGTGCGGGCATTGCCTATCTGGGTATGCGTCTTGCCAATTATGGCAAGCGGATCGTCAACGCCGTACTGGGCCTCGTCAAAGCGATCTTCACGATCATCAACAGCTTCATGACCTACGTCGACCGCTACAAAACGGTCGCTGCGCGCGGTGTGGCTGCGGGTCTGAAACAAGGTCGGATGCAATTGCGCTGGAATGGCCGCAAGAACACCACGCTGAAAAAAGACGAACACCACGACGACGTCCCGGATCAGGCGAAAAACCCCAACGGCGACAGCGCCGATTCCGCCGATAACACCGCCACCAACAAATGCCCGGTGTCGATGGTCACCGGCGAAGAACTGCTGACCCTCACCGACGGCTCGCTGGACGGCATCCTGCCGTTCGACTTCACCCGGCTCTATCGCACCAGCGCTGCCGACATCGACGGCGGCCTCGGCTTCGGCTGGAGTCACAGCCTCGCCCATCGACTGGAAATCGACGGCGACCACGTCATCTGGATCGACCACGAAAACCGTCGCACCACTTTCCCGCTACCCAACCGCGAACGCCCGGCGATCCACAACAGCCTGTCGCGGGCGGCGATTTATCTCGGCGATGAACCCGAAGAACTGATCCTCGCCCAGGCCGGTGACGACACGCGGTTTTATCACTTTCAACACGGTCGACTGACCACCATCAGCGACGCTTACGACAACCGCCTGCGCATCACCCGCGACCGCCAGGACCGGATCAAACGCCTCGACAACGGCGCCGGACGCGCCTTGCTGTTGCGCTATGACCGCAGCCATTTGGTCGCCGTCGACTATCAGGTTTTTGTCCCGGCCCAGACCCTCGACGAGGCTTGGCACACCGAGCAGACACTGGTCAGTTATCGCTACGACGAACGCGATCAACTCATCGAAGCGACCAACGCCGCCAACGAAAGCGAGCGCTACGACTACGACGATCAGCACGTCATCCTGCAGCGGCAGTTGGCCGGTGGGGCGAGTTTCTTTTGGGCGTGGGAAAGGTCCGGCAAGGCGGCCCGATGCATCCGCCACTGGGCGTCGTTTGCGCAGATGGACGCGCGGTATGTCTGGGATGACCAGGGCAGTGTCACCGTTCAGAACATCGACGGCAGCGAAGAAGTTTACGTCCATGACGACCGGGCGCGGCTGGTGCGCAAGGTCGAACTGGATGGTGGCGAACACCTCAAGGCCTACGACGACCAGGGGCGGTTGATTGCCGAGCAGGATCCGCTCGGCGCCGTCACTGAATACCGATACGACGAAGTCGGACGGCTTATTGCGCTGATTCCGCCGGAAGACGAACCGACGGCCTACGAGTACCGCAGCGGTTTCCTGCACGCGCGCTTTCGCGGCAAAGCGGTCTGGACCTATCAGCGCAATGTTCAGGGCGCTATCACCGAAGCGACCGATCCCGACGGCCATGTCAGCCACTACCACTACGACAAAAAAGGCCAGCTGCTGTCGATCCGTTACCCGGACAACAGCCGGCATGTCTTCGTCTGGAGCGCCTTAGGGCAACTGCTCGAAGAGACCTTGCCGGACGGTAGCCAGCGGCGGTTTTCCTACGATGTGTTGGGGCGGCAGATTACCCGTCAGGACGAACACGGCGCCGTCACCCAGTACCAATGGGATGCCGTCGGACGACTGATCCAGACGACGCTTCCCACAGGCGCCAGCCGCGCCTTCAGTTACAACGCCTACGGCAAGATCACCGCCGAACGCGACGAACTGGGCCGCGTCACCCGTTACGAATACGTCGACGATTTGCACTTGGTCAGCCGTCGAATCAATGTCGACGGCACCCAGCTGAACTATCGCTACGACAACGCCCAGCTGTTGCTCACGGAAATTGAAAACGAATTCGGCGAAAAATATCAGCTGGACTACACGGCCAACGGCCTGATCCGACAAGAAACAGGGTTCGACGGCCAGCGCACGGCGTATGCCTACGACCTCAACGGCCAACTGCTGGAGAAAACCGAGTTCGGCGAGGACGACTCGCAGCTGGTGACGGCTTATCAGCGCGACGCGGCAGGGCGGTTGCTGGTCAAAACCCTACCCGACGGCATCAAGGTTCAATACCGCTACGACAGCCTCGGTCGCCTGATCAGCGTCGATGACGGTCACGATCATCCGCTGGAATTCGAGTACGACCAACAGGACCGGCTGATCACCGAGCATCAGGGTTGGGGCACCCTGCGTTATGGCTACGACGCCTGCGGCCAACTCAATCGCCTGCGCCTCCCGGACGGCAGCAAACTCGATTACCACCACGCCAAGGGTGGCGCGCTGACCGCCATCGACCTCAACGGTGCGCGACTCACCAGCCACCAATTCGCCTTCGGCCGCGAACAAAACCGTCAGCAAGGCCTGCTGCTCAGCGAATATGCCTACGACGATCAGGGCCGACTGAAGGCCCACGCTGTCAGTCAACAGCACCAACCGCTGTATCGCCGCGACTATGCCTACAGCGCCAACGGCAATCTCGACAGCATCGCCGACACCCGCCACGGCCAGCGCAGCTACCAATACGACCCACTCAACCGCCTGACCCGCGTGCGCCACAGCCGCGACGACCCACCGGAAAACTTCGCCCACGACCCCGCCGGCAACCTGCTGATGCAGGACCGTCCCGGCGCCGCGACCGTCAAAGGCAATCGCCTGCTGATGCAAGGCGATCGCCACTACGACTACGACGCCTTCGGCAACCTCATCCGCGAACGCCGCGGCACCGCGCAAAAACTCGTCACCGACTACCGCTACGACTGCCAGCACCGGCTCATTGGCGTCACCACACCGGACGGTCGCTGCTCAAGCTACCGCTACGACGCCTTCGGCCGCCGCATCGCCAAAACCGTCGACGGCCACACCACCGAGTTCTTCTGGCAGGGCGACAACCTCGTCGCCGAAAGCAGCCGCGAGCACTACCGCAGCTACGTCTACGAACCGGGCAGCTTCCGCCCACTGGCCATGCTCGACGGCAAAGGCCCGCAAAAGGCTTGCCCGTTCTACTACCAACTCGACCACCTCGGCACACCGCAGGAACTGACCGATTTTGGTGGCGAGATTGTCTGGTCGGCGAAGTACAACGCCTATGGCAAGGTCACGCGCCTGGCGTTCGGTGGGGGAGAGCAGCTAGATCAGCCCTTGCGTTTCCAGGGGCAATACTTCGATGCCGAGAGCGGCCTGCACTACAACCGGCATCGGTACTATGATCCGGAGGTTGGACGGTATCTGACGCCGGATCCGATCAAGTTGGCGGGTGGGCTGAACCAGTATCAGTACACGCCGAATCCGACGGGGTGGGTTGATCCGTTGGGGTTGGCTTGTAACCCGTGCCCTGGCGATATAGATGCCGATGGGCCGTATAGCGGAATTGTTCCTGGTGGGGGCTTAGCTGCGCATGAGGCTCGGGGAGGGCATCTGATTGAAAAACACATTGGTCGATCTGAAGCACAGTTGGCCAAAAGGCTTAAAGATGAGGGATGGCTTGGCAAGGCGTCTACTTTCTATGATCGAGCAACGGCAGAAAAAGCTATGTCCAGCGTGATAGCTACCAATAAGGCTGTAATAGCAAAATTCTTAAAGAGCCGAGATACTCAGATCATTATTAGTGACTCTGTTTCTTATCCAGTTGGCGTTGTATTAAGACGCAAAGCGTCAACCGTGAAGCCTGTATCCGGTGTATATCTACTTTTACGCAAGGACAGGCAAATGCCAGACGGATATCGAATACATACAGGGTATGCAGAATAATGAGCACAAGATTTCCGGCGCTATTTCAGTTCTTGGCTGGCTACTTCCATGAAGATTGGCGCTGTGATCACGAGTCAGAAGATGATGTCGTTCGATCGTTCGTTGCTGACTCATCTTCTGAAACGATTTCTCAAGTGAAGGACGAGTTGCAGGTCGTTTTGCGTACTATCCGAAGTGAAAAGGAATTACAGATATTTTTGTTTGAGGAAATCGGATGTTCCTACTATTACCCCTATGCGTGGCCCTCAGGTAAAGCTTGGTTGGAACATGTTTTTGCCATGCTTTAGCCATGGACATTGCTAGATTTACTGTGCGTATGGGATTAGGAGGGGTAACGAAATTTCTGGGCAAGGTCGTCGGAAGTTTCCTTCAAGTTGTAGCGGTTTCCATGAACTGGTGCGGAGTGAGATCCATGGATAGTCTTTGGCTGTCGCTGCATATGCAGTGGCAGGGTGTAGGAACCCTTACTCCAACGTGCATCAGTACTGTCGATTGATTGCGGCACTTAAATCGTGTCCGTAACATCGTTCGCGGCGGCTGTGTGCGGGACACGTTTCGACGTGGCTGAGTTGGAGTGTCTCAGTTTCCTACTCCCGCGCACGGCTGCCACCCAAGCCCGTAGGAAAGGCTGTTGGTAGCTTTAAATTAGTACTCCATGGACTTTCAAAAAATGACGACGCTAACCCCCGATCCACCCTACAAAAAACCAACCCCCCACCCCGAAAACCGCTTCATGGCGCTCACCAGCAACTGCGACGACATGCCCACACTGTTCGTTGATACCCAAGCGCCGCTTGATGTTTTGTATGACGCTGCCAGCTACCGAATCCGCGCTGTCACTCAAGTGATGGAGAACCTGTCCATGCGTGGTTCGATTGAGTGTCAGTCCTTCATTCTCAGTGACTTTGCCTTGCTCTGCGCCATTCCGTTGCGGGATGGGTGTGATGTGCTGGATGTGCTTGGCCGGCGGTTGCGGGCACGGCCTTCGGAGTAGCACCGGGCGGCTTTTGTGGCGAGGGGGCTTGTCGGAACGCCGCATCGCCCGTTCGACTGCCAAGCAGTCGCAAGACCGAGCCCTGCGGTGTACCTGACAAAACCGGATTGCAGGTTTTGGGGCTGCTCCGCAGCCCAACGGGGGCAAGCCCCTCGCACAGGGTTGATGATCGTTCCCACGCTCCACTCTGCGTGGGAATGCAGCCCGTGACGCTCTGCGTCACATCAGTGTCAGGCTGGACACCAGCGGTGGGGCTGGAACGCGGAGCGTCCCTGGAGGCATTCCCAGAGCATGGAAACGATCAGATCACCGATGCCCGGCAACCAACGCTTCCTCGGCTTCTGGCATCGCCAAACTATCAATCACATGCACGCTAAACCCAGGCATATTCTTCGCGTGGTGTTTGGCTTGCGAGGCCATCTCCGCCAATTGGCTTGCATCGAGGTGTCCACAGGCCTGTGGATGTAAATGCACCACGCCGATTGAAAGTGACAGCAACGCAAATTCCTGGCGCACACCCTGACGGTTTGGGGCGATGAAGCAGCCAGCTTCCAGGTGCTCGCTGCGGTAGAAGCGTCGGCACTGGCTCTGGAAGTCGTCCAGCAACTGGTTCAAACGTTTGCGCCAGTCTTCCGGGCCGAGCACCAGCAGGAAGTCATCGCCGCCGATATGCCCGACGAAGTCGCGGGAAGGGTCAACGCGATCATTCAGGCATTGTGCCAGACACAGTAGGACTTCGTCCCCACGGCCGTAGCCGTAGATGTCGTTGAAGGGTTTGAAACTGTCGATGTCCACGTAGCAGATCACCGATTCCCGTTGCTGTTGCAGCAGCCGTGTCAGGCATTGCTGGATCGGCACGTTTCCCGGCAGCAGGGTCAGCGGGTTGGCGTAGCGGGCTTGCTGGATTTTCAGTTCGGTAATCAGTTTGAGCACATCGATAACCCGGCCCAACCCCAGATAAGCGCCATTGAGGGTGATGATGAAGTCTTCTTCGATGCGCTGCCGCGCGCGGCTGGTGATCAGGCGACTCACTTGTTGCAACGACTGGCTCATCTCAACGGCGAGAAAGTCGTCGTTCATCAAGCGGCTGATCGGCTTGCGGGCGAACAGGTCGGTGGCAAAGGGCTTCAGCAATGCGTCCGAGAGCGAATGCCGATGGACGATGCCGCAAGGGTGGCCTTGCTCGTCGAGCACCGCCAGTGAGTTTAGGTTGGCTTGGCGGCGGAAGGCTTCCAGCACCGTGGCGGTCGGGGTGTCGCGGGCCACGGCCGGTTGATCGTTGAGCAGTGCGCTGAGGTCGCTGCCTTCGTCATTCAGCGCCACGGCGGTGCTGTCATGTTTTGGCATCATTGCTCGGGCATCCCGAGGCGGTTGCTCTTGAGGCCGACAGAGTAAATAACCCTGAACCAGGTCGACGCCCATCTCGGTCAACACCGCGAGTTCTTCCGGCAGCTCGATGCCTTCGGCGATCACTTGCGCCCGCGACGCCTTGGCGATTTGCAGGATAGAGCCAACGAATTCGCGCTTGAGGGCGTCCTGGTGAATGCCATCGATGAAGTGTCGATCAATCTTCACGTAGTCCGGACGCAATTCGGACCAGAGCCGCAAGCTCGAATAGCCTGCACCCAGATCATCCAGAGCAATGGAAAACCCCATCGCTCGATAGTGATGCAGCGCGGTTTGCAGCAGCTCGAAATCGTCGGTCGGGGTCTGTTCAGTCAGTTCGATCACCACCTGACTCGGCGGTATGCCGAAATCCTGCAGCAGTTGCAGGGTGCGACCGGGTTGGTGAGCGGCTTCGAGCAAGGATTCCGGAGAAACGTTGAGGAAAAGTTTGCCGGGCAGTTGTTGTTCGTTGAAGCGGCGGCAAGCGCTTTCACGGCAAGCGATCTCCAGTTCGCTCAGGCGGCCAGCTTGCCGGGCGACGGCGAACAGTGCGATGGGGGAGTGCAGCGGACTGTTGGAGGGGCCGCGACTGAGTGCTTCGTAACCGAGAATGCGTCGCTCAGAGAGGCAAATGATCGGCTGGAACAGGCTGTGCAAACCGCTTTGAGCCAGTATGGAACTCAAGGCACTCAGCTGTTCGGTAGTGGTCATGGCGATCTCTGGCGATAAAAAAAGGACTGGGAGCACACTCTTGGTTTAAAGAGGGCTCCCAGTCCTGTATTTCACGACAGAATGATGACTGTTTGATGACGCTCCGGGGAGCGTTAGCATTAAATTGCCATCATCTTGCTTGTAACAACTTAGTGCTTGGCTACCGCGGTGTTGAGTTTCAGATAGTCCAACAGAATCCGACCGGTCTCGCTCAGATAAGCATCGTCTTCTGGTTTGGTCTTGTCTGGTTCGGCCGCGATCGCGTCTTCGTCTTCTTTCTTCAGCTCTTTGAGCGGTTCTTCACCCTTGGCCTTGCGACGGATATTTTCCATGGCAAGTTGCTTGGCTTCGATATCGGCGTGTTGTGCACGACGATCAGCTTCATTGAGGCTGACGGTTTTTTCTGCCATCAGTTTCTGCGCCAAGGCCAGCTTGTCGCGAATGAACACGAACTCCGCGTCTTTGGCCGAGCGTACCTCGTGCTCGGATTTAAGCTGCGAGATGTACGGCTTGAACGGGTCGACCGCAGGCTTGATGGCCGCACGGATGGTGTCCCACGGCATGGCTTCAGGCAGTGCGCTTTCGCCGATTTCCTTGGTGTCGATGATCGACGGGTAATTGATGTCCGGCAGTACGCCCTGATGCTGGGTGCTCTGGCCGGAAACCCGGTAGAACTTGGCCAGGGTCAGTTTCAGTTCGCCATGGTTCAGCGGCTGAATGGTCTGCACGGTGCCTTTACCGAAGGTCTGGCCGCCAATGATCAATGCGCGGTGGTAGTCCTGCATGGCGCCGGCAAAAATCTCCGAAGCCGAGGCGGACAAGCGGTTGACCAGCAGCGCCATCGGGCCTTTGTAGAACGCACCCGGGTTTTCATCTTCCAGCACATCGACCCGGCCATCGGCATTACGCACGAGAACGGTCGGACCTTTGTCGATGAACAGACTGGTCAGCTCGGTGGCTTCCTGCAGGGAACCACCGCCGTTGTTGCGCAGGTCGATGACTACGCCGTCAACTTTGTCTTTCTGCAACTCGGTCAGCAGTTTCTTGACGTCGCGAGTGGTGCTCTTGTAGTCCGGATCGCCAGCACGGAAGGCCTTGAAATCCAGGTAGAAGGCCGGGATCTCGATGATGCCGAGCTTGTAGTCCTTGCCGTCTTGTTTCAGGTTGAGGACCGACTTCTTCACAGCCTGGTCTTCAAGCTTCACTGCTTCGCGGGTGATCGGGACGATCTTGGTGGTCTGGTCGTTCGGCGCGTTGCTGGCCGGGATCACTTCCAGGCGCACCACGGTGCCTTTCGGCCCACGGATCAGCTTGACCACTTCGTCCAGACGCCAGCCGACCACGTCGACCATTTCTTTGTTGCCCTGGGCAACGCCGATGATCTTGTCAGCCGGTGCGACTTGCTTGGTTTTGTCGGCCGGGCCTGCCGGCACCAGACGCACGACTTTCACCTGGTCGTTGTCGCTCTGCAATACGGCGCCGATGCCCTCGAGGGACAGGCTCATGTTGATGTCGAAGTTCTCCGCGT
The DNA here is from genome assembly GCF_054898005.1 of Pseudomonas sp. HLT2-19-2. Taxonomy (NCBI): domain Bacteria; kingdom Pseudomonadati; phylum Pseudomonadota; class Gammaproteobacteria; order Pseudomonadales; family Pseudomonadaceae; genus Pseudomonas; species Pseudomonas sp. HLT2-19-2. The sequence goes on from NZ_CM142712.1 coordinate 2,030,220, forward strand.
TATCCGGCGACAGATAGTTGGTGTGCGGGTCGTAGGACATGGCGAAGGTATTGATGTACGCCTGGAAGATGTCTTCCGGACGGGTTTGGTCCAGGCGCGACAATTGGTTCTTGTAACGCTTGGTCAGGGTTTCCTGAATCTGCTTGGGCTCTTTGCCAGCAATCCTCATCCGCAGCACTTCGTCCTTGACGCGTTTGCGCCACAGGTCGTCGAGTTCTGCTGTGGATTTGAGCCAAGGGGCGTCCTTACGATCGATCAGCAAGGATTCCTTGGTCGTGAAGTCGATCTTGTCGACGCCTTTGTTCAGCTCGGCAAGGGCGAAGTCCAGACGCGCTTTGACGCGGTCCAGGTAGCGCTTGTAGATGGTGAACCCGGCGTTCAGGTCGCCGCTTTTGAGGAAGTCGTCAAACTGGGTTTTCCATTTGTCGAATTCGGCAATGTCGCTGGCCATGAAGTAGCTGCGCGACGGATCCAGCAGCTTGAGGTAGCTGTCATAGATGATCACCGAGCGCGCATCATCGAGAGGCGGTTTGCTGTAGTGATGGCGCTTTAGCAACTCGACGACATTCAGGCTGGCGATCACTTCGTCACGATCAGGCTGAAGCTTGTCCCAGCTATTGGCTGCAAACGAATTGGTCGACATCGGCAACAGGCCGATACCAATGAATAGAGCTAGGGCGGTGCTGGGGAAAAAATACTTCATGCTGATTCGACGCGGGGACAATTGATCACGCATATTAGGCCGTCTTTGAAGTCGCCGGTTCCACAAAGGGCCGGTCAAAAATGCAAGAAAGCCCGGCGCTATAGCTACGGGCTCAGTCCAGACTCACTATGGAGGCACTGTGAAAGCATTGCAAGGCGTTGAAGGTCAAGTGGCGTGGGTGGAAGAGCCCAGTCCTACATGCGATGTAGGACAAGTTCGGATTCGAGTGGCGGCTGCGGGTCTCAATCGCGCCGATTTGCTACAGAAGGCGGGTCTTTATCCGCCACCGCCGGGAGCCAGTCAGGTACTGGGTCTTGAGTGTTCGGGGGTGATCAGCGAGGTGGGGCCGGGTTCGTCCTGGCAGGTCGGGGATCGGGTCTGCGCCTTGCTGGCCGGGGGGGGGATGGCCGAGGAGGTAGTTGTCGACGGACGGCATGCGTTGCCGGTTCCCGAAGGTTTGTCTCTGGCTGAGGCAGCAGCGCTGCCGGAAGTGTATGCGACCGTTTGGCTGAATTTGTTTCAATTGGCTGCGCTCAAGCCGGGTGAGAAAGTTCTCCTGCATGCCGGAGCAAGTGGAATCGGTTCAGCTGCGATTCAGCTGTGCAAGGCGTTTGGTAACCCGTGCTGGGTCAGCGTCGGTTCCGCCGAGCGTTTGGCTTACTGCGAAGCGCTGGGCGCGCAAGGCGGGGTAGTGCGCAACGGGGATCTGGACAGCTTGAACGATCTGGGGCCGTTCGATGTGATCCTTGATCCGGTCGGCGGTGACTACGCGACGTTGAATCTGAAACTGCTGGCCCGCGACGGCCGTTGGGTGTTGATCGGCCTGATGGGCGGACGTGAGGCGAAGCTGGATCTGGCGCAGGTGCTGGCCAAGCGCGTGCAATTACTGGGTTCGACCTTGCGCAGTCGCGACGATCAGTTCAAGGCAGATTTGTTCAGTGATCTGAGCCAGCATGTCTGGCCGTTGTTTGCCGAAGGGCGTTTGAGTCCGCAACTGGCCAAGACCTTCCCGATCAAAGATGCTGAAGCGGCATTTGCTGAGTTGGCGACCAATAAGGTAGCGGGGAAGTTAGTCTTGGTGATCGACCCAAGCCTGACCTGATTTCCGGCTGGCTTAGATCGTTCCCACGCAGAGGCGTGGGAACGATCAGTGGGGAAGGGGGATTATTTCCAGAGATGGATCGGCCAGCCCGCTTTTTCGGCGTGCTCAAGCAACACTGGATCCGGATTCACCACGTGCGGGAAATCCACCTTTAACAACAGCGGCAAGTCATTGCGTGAGTCCGAGTAGAAACTAGCGCCTTCCAGATTTTCCTCCTCCGCATCCAGCCATTCCAGCAAGCGCGTGATCTTGCCTTCGCGGTAGGTCAGCGTGCCGACGGTGTGGCCACTATAAACTCCGTGCGCGACTTCCAGCTCGATGCCGAGAATCTCGTCGATGCCCAAACGGTCGGCAATCGGCCTGACCAGGTGCGTGCCCGACGCCGAGATCACCAGAATCCGGTCACCGGCCTTGCGGTGGGCAGCGATAGCTTTGGTGGCGTCGCTGAAGATGATCGGCTCGATGAAGTCTTCCACCCAAGGCCCTACCAAATGGTCGACCTCTTGCGGAGTGCGCCCGATCATCGGCTCGAGACTGAAGGTCATGTAGTCCTCCATCCGCAGCTTGCCGTGGCTGTAGGCGTCCATCAGTTCGTTGTTCTGACGCATGAACGACTCGGGATCGACCCAACCCAGGCGGCCCATTTGCTCGCTCCAAAGGGTGGCGCAGTCACCGTGGATCAGGGTTTCGTCCAAATCAAAAATTGCCAGGGCCATCAGTGCGGTTCTCTCTTCAACATCAGCAAAGGCATCAGGCTACCTCACAGAGGGCCGTCGGATCGATGGAAAGCGCCAGACGCTGACCATCGGGATGCAGATCGGCCGCCGAGCGGTTCAGCACATCCACCACCAATTCCACGCCCCGGGCTTCAACCCGGTAGCGAATCACGTTGCCCAACAGGCTGTGGCTGCGGACTTGCGCGTCGAGTTCGCCGTTCAGGCTCAGCTCGATGGCTTCCGGGCGAATCGCGATGCGGTGGGTAATGGGACGCTGCAGCAGTTTTGTGGCGCTGTCGGCGTCCAGAAGGTTGTAGTTGCCGATGAAACCTGCGGCAAAGAAATCGATGGGTGCGGTGTAAAGGGTCTGGGCGTCGCCGCTCTGTACGATTTTCCCCTGATTCATCAAGAAAATCCGGTCTGACATCGTCAGGGCTTCTTCCTGATCGTGAGTGACGAAGATTGTGGTCAAGCCGAGTTCACGCTGGATCTGACGGATCTGTTCGCGCAAGTGCTTGCGAATCCGCGCATCGAGGGCCGACAGCGGTTCATCCAGCAACAACAGACGTGGTCGGGTCACCAACGATCGGGCGAGGGCGACTCGCTGGCATTGGCCGCCGGACAGTTGATGTGGATAGCGCGCGGCGAAATCGTTGAGTTCCACCAGTTTCAGCACTTCGGCAACACGCTTATGGCTGTCGTCGGCGTTGACCTTCTGCATGCGTAAACCAAAAGCGACGTTCTGCTCCACGGTCATGTTGGGGAACAGCGCATAGCTCTGAAACACCATGCCGATCCCGCGTTTCTGCGGGCTCAACGGCACGAGGTCGGCGCCATCGAGCAGGATCTTGCCGCCATCCACCGACGTCAGGCCTGCGATGCAGCGCAGCAGCGTGGATTTACCGCAGCCGGACGGGCCGAGGAGGGTGACGAATTCGCCCTTCTGGATCTCGCAGTTGATATCGCTGAACACGGTGGTGCCGGCGTAGTTTTTCTGTAGGTGTTGGACGCTGACATAGCTCATTCGCTTTTGTCCTTGTTCAAGATATTGGCCGCCCAGGTCAGAACCAGCACAAAGAAGAAGTAGGAAATCACCAGCGCACTGGTGAAGTGGCCGCTGCTGTTACGCATGTTGTTGAGGTAGACCTGCAGGGTTTCGTAGCGGGTGCCGACGAGAATGTTGGCGAACACGAACTCACCAAACAGAAACGAAAACGACAGCAACAACGCCACCATCAGGCCCTTGCGCAGGTTCGGCAACACCACCAGGAACGCGGCTTGCCAGGTGCTGGCCCCAAGCAACTGAGCGGAGTCCATCAGGTCGCGCAGGTTGATCGCCTGCAGGTTGTTGGTGATCGCCCGGTACATGAACGGCAGCGCGATGGTGAAGTAGCAGCCAATCAGAATCCACGGTGTACCGACCATCGCAAACGGCCCGGAACCATAGAGCTGCAACAGCCCCACCGACGACACCACGGGCGGCACCGCGAAGGGCAGCAGGATCAGGATGTTCATCAGCGCATCAAGTTTGGGGAAGTGGTAATGCACCACGAACAGCAACGGAAGAATCAGCACCACCGACAGAATCAACGCGCCGACGCAAACCAGCAGCGACTGCCCGAACGCATTGAGAAAGCGCGGATCGCTCCACAGCTGGACGTACCACTTGAGGGTAAAGCCGCTGGGCAGAATGGTCGCCGACCAACTGCTGGCGATTGAGTAAATCAGCGTCCCAAGCAGCGGCAACAACAGAATGGCAAACAGCAAGTACACCACCACCCGGTGATAGACACCGATGGGGCCCAGTTCAGCGCGAGACATGGTAGCTCCTCTTCAGCAGCAACTGATGCACGATGGTCACCAGGGTCATCAACGCCACCAGCACCACGGCCAGGGCACTGGCCAGGTTCGGGTCCAGGGAAATGTCGCCGGAAACCATCGCCGCGATACGGATTGGCAGCACGTTGAAGTTGCCGGTAGTCAGGGCGTACACCGTGGCGTACGCACCCAGGGCGTTGGCCAGCAGGATCACGAAGGTGCCAAGCAGCGCCGGTGTCAGCACCGGCAAACCGATGTGGCGCCAGAACTGCCAGCCGTTGGCGCCGAGCAATTGGGCGGACTCACGCCAGTCTTCGCGCAAGGCATCGAAAGCCGGGTAGAGCAGCAGCACGCCCAATGGAATCTGGAAGTAGGTGTAAAGAATGATCAGCCCGGTTTTCGAGTACAGGTTGAAGTCCTGAATGATCCCGGCCTGCTTAAGCAAAATGGTGAAGCTGCCGTTGAAGCCCAGCAGGATGATGAACGCGAAAGCCAGGGGCACGCCGGCGAAGTTGCTGGTCATGTTGGCGAAGGCGTTGACGAAGTTGCGCAGTTTCGAGTCGACCCGGCGCAAGGAGTAGGCGCCGAGTACGGCGATGATGATGCCGAACACGCTGGACCAGAAACTGATCTCGAGGCTGTACTGGATCGCTTGCAAATAGAACTTCGAATTGAAGATCTTCGTGAAGTTCGCCACGCCCCAGCCGAACTCTTCCGATTGCAGGCTGTTGATCATCACCCAGACGAGGGGGGCGATCTCGAACACGATAAAGAACAGTGCGAAAGGCACCAGGCACAAGGCTGCCAGCCATTTGCCGCGCGTCATGGCGTTCATTTGAGCAATTCCCGGCAGACAGGTTTGTCGTGGGTCACACCCAGCAATTCGCAGACGGTGCCGCATATTTCAATCTGTTTCGGTGCGGCATCGGCGTTGAAACTGAAGGCATCTCCCAGAACGAACAGCGGTACTTCGCGCTCTTCGGCCAGCAGGCCATTGTGGGAACGGTCGTTGTTCATCCCGTGGTCGGCGGTCACCAGCACCTGGTAACCGGCGTCGAGCCAGGTTTGCAGGTAGTCGGCCAGAATAATGTCCGCCGAGCGGGCGCTGTTGCGGTATTGCGGGGTGTCCAGACCGTGTTTGTGCCCGGCGTCGTCGATGTTCATGGGGTGGACCAGTAAAAAATTCGGCGCATGACGCAGACGCAGGTTTTCGGCGTCGGCGAACAGGTGCGAGTCCGGGTAGTGATCGTTCCAGTAGAAATGACCGTGCTGGATCGGCAGGTCGGGGTTGTCGGTGTGACGATCCCGTGCGGCAACGAAGGGCGAATTGTTATACAGCTCGCTGACCCAGTGATAGGCAGCGGCGGCGGTTGTAAGGCCGGCATCACGGGCGTAGTGATAGATGCCGCGCTGGTTGGACAGGCGCGAGACGTTGTTGTGGACGATGCCGCTCTCGATGGGCGGGACGCCGGTGAGGATGCATTCGTAAAGCGGTCGGGACAGGGCCGGCAGCTCGCACTCCAGTTTGTAGAGCGACGCGCGTCCTGCGCCAACATAAGCCTGCAGGTGCCCCATGGCGTGGCGCGCGACTTCGTAATTGAGGCCGTCGAGCACCACAAGGATGACGTTGTGCTTCATAGGGGCAAAAACTCCGCAAAACAGAAATTCATAAACTCGAATTCACCACGGTCCACTGTGGGAGCGAGCTTGCTCGCTCCCACAGGGATCTCCATTAGCCCGCCAAATGGCGGGCTACAGGGTTATTGCATATTGACGATGACTTCTTCGTTCCACTTCTGCGGCAAAGCCTTGGAAGTCTTTTCCCACGCATCCGCGTCTTTGATCGGCGTGACCTTTTTGTACTGCTCGTTAGGCAGCAGTTGGGCCTTGACGTCATCCGGCAATTTGACGTGGTCGGCGCGGATCGGACGGGCGTTGCCGCGCGCCAGGTTGATCTGACCGGCATCGCTGAAGATGTACTCGCGGGTCAGCTTGGCGGCGTTCGGGTTTTTCGCGTATTTGTTGATGATGGTGGTGTAACCGGAAATCACCGAGCCATCGGATGGAATCAGCACCACGTAATCATCCGGATTCGCCATCTTGGCCTTGTAGCTCAGGCCGTTGAAGTCCCAGACCACGCCGACTTCGATTTCACCCTTTTCCATCGTGGCGATGGTCGGGTTGGCCATGGACAGGCGTCCTTGTTTGGCGATATCTGCGAACAGCAACAGCGCTGGTTGCAGGTTCTTTTCGTCGCCACCGTTGGCCAGTGCTGCGGCCAGTACGCCGTTGGCGGCCTGGGCGGCGGTACTCACGTCACCAATGGAAACCTTGTATTTACCGGTTTTCAGATCAGCCCACTTGGTCGGGGCTTCGGAACCGTGCAGCAGCTTCTTGTTGACGATAAACGCGATGGTGCCGGTATAGGCCAGCGCCCAATTGCCGTCCTTGTCCTTGGCCCAATCTGGAATCTGATCCCAAGTAGAGGGTTTGTAAGGTTGCACCACATCTTGCTTGACCGCGATCGGGCCGAAGGCTGCACCGACGTCACCGATGTCAGCCGTGGCGTTGTCTTTTTCAGCTTTGAACTTGGCGATTTCCTGGGCCGAGCTCATGTCGGTGTCGATGTGCTTCAAGCCGTAGTTCTTGGCCAGGTCATCCCAAGTGCCTTTCCAGTTGGCCCAGTTATCGGGCATGCCGACGCTGTTGACCTCACCTTCCGCTTTCGCAGCGGCTTCCAGAGTTTTCAAGTCGGTGTCAGCGGCCATGGCGGCGGTGCACATGGCAATGGTCGAGCCTAACAGTGATGCCAGGAAAAGCTTTTTCATCCGAAGCTCCTTTGGGCGTTTTCAACGCTGCAATTTGCGGTTGTGTTGGTCTAGGTCAGCAATACCTGAGCCAATTTAGGCCGGTTGGATGACATTTTGATGTCGACGACCGGTCTAGCTCTATGTTCAGCGCTGGAATGCTCAGGCTCCGGGGTAAGCGTAGACCATGGCTAAAGAGCTGATATGAAAGGACTTGGCCATGAAATTGCAGGTGTCTGGATCAACCGTTCGGCGGCTTTGTCATCTGTCAGTCATAAGCAGTGCCTAGGCTTGCAGGGAGTTGATGGGAGCCGATTGAATCGCGGTTCCGCCCCGAAACAGTGCTGGTCTAGTCCAGATAGGTAACGTTGATGCGCATCGAGACAACCAAAGCGGTGACAGCGATCGGGCAGGTTCTGCAGGAACAGCTTGACCATGGCCTGTTGGCGCCCGGTAGCAAACTGCCGGCCGAGCGTAAACTCAGTGAGTTGTTCGGTACCACGCGAATCACCGTGCGTGAAGCGTTGTTGCAGTTGGAAGCCCAGGGTCAGATTTATCGGGAGGAGCGCCGTGGCTGGTTCGTGTCGCCACCGCGCCTGGCGTATAACCTGATGCAACGCAGTCACTTTCACGCGATGGTCAGTGCACAGGGGCGTGTACCGTCCACCGAGGTGATTTCAGCGCGGTTGCAACCGGCGTCGGCGGCGGTCTGTGCCTGGTTGCAGTTGCCGGCGTTGTCGAGCGTGATTCAGATTCGCCGGGCGCGGCGGATTGATGAGCGACTGGTGTTGTACGTGGAGCACTATTTGAATCCGCAGTTTTTCCCGGGGATTCTGGATTTCGATTTAAATCAGTCGATTACCGAGCTGTACGCGCGGCATTACGATTTGCATTATGGGCGGGTGCGTTTCGAGATTGTGCCGACGGCGTTGTCGGTAGATGCGGCGGCTGCTTTACGAGTGACGGTGGGGAGTCCGGGTTTGCGCATCGCTCGGGTCAATTACGATCAGTATGAGCGGTTGATCGATTGTGATCTGGAGTTTTGGCGTCATGATGCAATTCATGTCGGGGTCGATGTGGTCTGAGCCTGGCCGCCACAGGTCTCGGTTCTGTCATTACCCGAACCGGTAAATGTCCATACCCAGCGCGCCCATGGTGAACCCTTTGTGGCTCACGCTGAAGGTCCCTCCCGCACTGCGCGCGAAGTACAACGGCAGCAAATGTTCTTCACTGGGATGGTTGCGCACGGCATTAGGTGCTCGCTGTCGGTAATCGTGTAATGCGGTTTCGTCGTTGGCAGCGAGTTTTTCGATCATCCAGTCTCGAAATGCCTGGGCCCAGGGTTCGACGCTTTCCGGGCCTGCGTGCCAGTCCAGTTCGCGCAGGTTGTGGGTGATGCTGCCGGAACCGATCAACAGCACGCCATGTTCGCGCAGACTGGCCAGCGCATGGCCGACGCGGGTTTGCAGGGACGGGCCACCACGGGTGGGCAGCGAGACTTGCACCACGGGGATATCGGCGTGTGGATACATCAACGACAAGGGCACCCAGACCCCATGGTCGAACGGCCGTTCGGCGTCGATGCGTGCAGACAGGCCATTGCTCTTCAGCAGTTCGACAACCTCTGCGGCCAATTGTGGATCGCCGGGCGCCGGGTATTGCACGTCAAACAACGCCTGTGGGAAGCCACCGAAGTCATGCCAGGTTTCAGGCTGGGGATTGCCGCTGACGAGCAATTCATTGCTTTCCCAATGCGCGGAAACAATGATGATGGCCTTGGGTTTCGGTAATTCTGCGGCCAGGCGAGCGAGGGCGGGCCCGCTGGCGCCCGGTTCCAGTGCCAACATGGGCGAGCCATGGGATATGTACAGGCTGGGGAACATGAATGAGCTCCTGAGGCGTAAGATGGCATCATCTTCAGTCAGATCATTGATCTAAATCTAATATAAGTTTTAGAGTCTTTTGATCGAATTTTCGGGATTAATTATGCAGCCGGAGTTTTGGCACAAGCGGTGGACGTCGAATCAGATCGGCTTTCACCTGCCGGAAGTAAATCCATATCTGCAACGGTACTGGCCGCAGCTGGGCCTGGAAGAGGGCGCGCGCGTACTGGTGCCGCTATGTGGGAAAAGCCTGGATCTGCTGTGGCTGGCGAAGTGCGGTCACGAGGTGTTGGGAGTCGAGCTGTCGGAAAAAGCGGTGGAAGATTTTTTCCACGAGCATCAATTTGATCCAGACGTCAGCGACCAAGGCCCGTTCACTGTCTATCGGGCGGGCTCGATCGAGATCTGGTGTGGTGATTTCTTCGCGTTGACTGCCGGCGATGTCGCCGATTGCAGTGCGCTGTACGACCGCGCTGCGTTGATCGCCTTACCGCCAACAATGCGTGAGCAGTACGCCGAGCATCTGAAGCGGATTCTTCCAAAGGATTCTTTGGGGCTGCTGATTACCCTGGACTACGACCAGCCGCAAATGGACGGACCACCCTTTGCCGTGCTGGATGACGAAGTGCAACGGTTGTTCGGGGCTTCGTGGAAGTTAAAGATTCTGGAGGACCAGGACGTTCTGGGTGAGAGCTGGAAGTTTCTGGAAAGCGGTGTGACGCGGCTTGAAGAGCGGGTGTATCGCCTGATGAGTTGATGGAACAGCAACGCACAAAAAAGGGGCGATCATCAGATCGCCCCTTTTTTGTCACCGCAGGACTGTCAGCCCCGACGACGCAATGCGTCGATGCGTTCTTCCAGCGGCGGGTGGCTCATGAACATGCGGGCGAACCCTTGTTTGATGCCGCCGTTAATGCCGAAAGCATTCAAGGTGTCCGGCATGTGCACTGGCAGCCCTTGCTCCGCACGCAGGCGCTGCAGGGCGCCAATCATCGCGTTGGTGCCCGCCAGGCGTGCACCGGCTTCGTCGGCACGGAACTCACGTTTGCGCGAGAACCACATGACGATGGAGCTGGCCAGAATGCCCAGGACCAGTTCGGCGAAGATGGTCGCCACGTAGTAGGCAATGCCCTGGCCTTCTTCATTCTTGAAGATCACCTTGTCGACAAAGTTGCCGATGATCCGCGCAAAGAACATCACGAAGGTGTTCACCACGCCCTGGATCAGGGCCAGGGTGACCATGTCGCCATTGGCCACGTGGCCGATTTCGTGTGCCAGAACAGCTTTCACTTCATCCGGCGAGAAACGCTCGAGCAGGCCTTGGCTGACCGCGACCAATGCGTCGTTCTTGTTCCAGCCGGTGGCAAACGCGTTCGCCTCGTAGGCCGGGAAAATACCGACTTCGGGCATCTTGATCCCGGCTTCCCGGGACAATTGCTCGACGGTTTGCAGCAGCCATTGCTCGTGACGTGTGCGCGGCTGGCTGATGATTTGGGTGCTGGTGCTCATCTTCGCCATCCACTTGGAGATGAACAGCGAGAACAGCGAACCGGCGAAACCAAAGACCGCACAGAAAATCAGCAGCTGATTGAGGTTGAGATCAACCCCGTTGGCCGCCATGAACCCGTTAAAGCCGAAAAGGCTCAGGGTGATGCTGGCAATCAGCACGACCGCCAGGTTAGTGGCCAAAAACAGCAGGATGCGCATCATGGTTGTAGAAATCTCCTCATGCTAAAGATGTAGCGTACTGCGGGGTATATAAGGTGCTGAACCGGGCTATTCAACCGGGTGACTATTTCAAACTGTGTCCTACGGCAACAGCCTAGCTATTTGAAGGGCATTTCCGACGTCGATAGGGGAAGTGTTTGTCAGTCATTTCACGTCGCAGGCCCCGTCGTTGTTAGGCGTGAGCGCGCAACGAGTCATCAGCCAGCAATTGAAGAAGCGATGTTCGGCAGGGCGCAAAGATATGTTGCTGAATCAATCACCGTGCGACTTGCGCAAGCGTCGCACGGTGACAGGCCGCTTACTGGCGATAGGACTTGAGGAAGTTGCCAATCCGTCCGATGGCCATGTCCAGGTCGTCCACGCGCGGCAGGGTCACCACACGGAAGTGGTCCGGCCATGGCCAGTTGAAGGCGGTGCCTTGAACCACCAGCAGCTTCTCCGACAGCAGCAGGTCGAGCACGAATTTCTCGTCGTTATGGATCGGGCAGACTTTCGGGTCGATCCGTGGGAACGCATAGAGCGCGCCCATTGGCTTGACGCAGCTTACGCCGGGAATGTCGTTGAGCAGTTCCCAGGTACGGTTGCGCTGTTCCAGCAGCCGACCTTGGGGTAATACCAGATCATTGATGCTCTGATAACCGCCGAGCGCTGTCTGGATAGCGTGCTGGCTCGGCACGTTGGCACACAGGCGCATGTTCGCCAGCATGTCGATGCCTTCGATGTAGCTCTGGGCGTGATGTTTCGGGCCGGAAATGGCGATCCAGCCGGAACGGAAACCAGCCACGCGATAAGACTTGGACAGACCGTTGAACGTCAGGCACAGCAGATCTGGCGCCAGGGAGGCCGTGCAGATGTGCACGGCATCGTCGTACAGAATCTTGTCGTAGATTTCGTCGGAAAAAACCACGAGGTTGTGCTGACGGGCCAGTTCCAGCATGCCCAGCAGGACTTCTTTCGAATACACCGCGCCGGTCGGGTTGTTCGGGTTGATGATCACCAGTGCTTTGGTGTTCGGGGTAATCTTGGCCTTGATGTCGGCCAGATCCGGCCACCAGTTGGCCTGCTCGTCGCACAGGTAATGCACCGGGTTGCCGCCCGACAGGCTCACCGCGGCGGTCCACAGCGGGTAATCCGGGGCGGGCACCAGCACTTCGTCGCCGTTGTTGAGCAGGGCCTGCATCGACATCACGATCAGCTCGGAAACGCCGTTGCCCAAATAGATGTCTTCAATGCCGACGCCTTCCACCTGCTTTTGCTGGTAGTACTGCATGACGGCCTTGCGGGCGCTGAACAGACCCTTGGAGTCGCTGTAGCCCTGAGCGGTCGGCAGGTTGCGGATCACGTCCTGGAGGATTTCATCCGGCGCTTCGAAACCAAAAGGCGCTGGGTTGCCGATGTTCAGCTTGAGGATGCGATGGCCTTCCTCTTCCAGGCGTTTGGCGTGCTTGAGCACTGGGCCGCGAATGTCGTAGCAGACGTTGGCGAGCTTGTTCGATTTGCTGACCTGCATGGCGATGTGTTCCCGAAAATGAACGATCCAGGCGGCGTATGAACAACCGCGCTGGGAATCCTGCGTATTCACACAGGCCTGACGCCTTGAGAGGCAGCACCCATAAATCCGTTTGAATGCGCGTGGTCTGGCTGCCAGACTGGCGTATGACGAGGCGCAATCATACGTGCCGCCCGATCCGTGGAAAAGGTACAGATCGGGCTTTTTCAGCTGCTGAGGTGTGATGATGGAAAAGTTGGAAAAAACCCTGGAAGAATGGAAAGCAATGCTCGACCCGGAGCAGTACAACGTTTGCCGTCTCAAGGGCACCGAGCGACCGTTCTCCGGCAAATTTAACGACACCAAAACTGACGGTGTTTACCACTGCATCTGCTGCAACGAGCCACTGTTCGACTCCAAGACCAAATTCGACTCCGGCTGCGGCTGGCCAAGCTTCTACGCGCCGATCGGCGACAGCGCCATGGTCGAGATCCGTGACGTCAGCCACGGCATGATCCGCACCGAAGTGGTCTGCGGCAAATGCGATGCACACCTGGGGCACGTGTTCCCGGACGGTCCGCCGCCGACTGGCCTGCGTTACTGCATCAACTCGGTGTGCCTGGACCTGGTACCCCGCGAGTAATAAGCCAGAGGGCGATCCGATGATCGCCTTTCGGATATTTAAATTGCACACAATTCAATTGCTCGCTATGTTTATCTCATCTTCCCTCATTTAGAGTCCGAATCATGAGCGACAATCTGCTGAGTATCCCTTGCACCACCATCAAGGGTGAGCAAAAGACCCTGGCGGATTTCGCCGGCAAAGCCGTGCTGGTGGTCAACACCGCGAGCAAATGCGGTTTCACCCCGCAGTACAAAGGCCTTGAAGAGTTGTGGCAGACCTACAAGGATCAAGGTCTGGTGGTGCTGGGCTTTCCATGCAATCAGTTCGGCAAGCAGGAGCCGGGCAACGAAGGGGCGATTTCGGAGTTCTGCGAATTAAACTTCGGCGTCAGTTTTCCGCTGTTCAAAAAGATTGAAGTCAATGGCGCCGGTGCCCATCCGCTGTTCGTTCAACTGAAAAAGCGCGCGCCGGGTGTGCTGGGTTCCCAGGGCATCAAGTGGAACTTCACCAAGTTTCTGATTGGCAAGGATGGCCAGCTGGTCAAGCGCTTCGCCCCCGCGACTAAACCGCAGGACCTGAGCCGCGAGATCGAAGCCCTGCTCAAATGAACACCTTGTCAGTCGATTCCCTGAAGCTCGACAGCCAACTGTGCTTCAAACTGTACGCCGCTTCCCGGGCGGTGATCCGCGCCTACAAGCCGATGCTCGATCAGCTCGGCCTGACCTACCCGCAATACCTGGCGATGCTGGTGTTGTGGGAATGGCAGGAGGCAGCCCCTGAGCAGCCGACGGTCAAGGCGTTGGGCGAACGCCTGGCGCTGGATTCCGGCACCCTGACGCCGTTGCTCAAGCGTCTTGAGCAACTGCAACTGGTTCAGCGTCAGCGCTCGGCGCGGGATGAACGTGAAGTGCACTTGAGTCTGTCGCCCACCGGCAAGGCCTTGCGCGATCAGGTCGGGCCGCTCAAGGCCCGTCTGCTGTGCGACAGCGGTGTGGATCTGGATCGCCTGAATGATCTGCGCGATGGCCTTGATCACCTGTTGGGGCAAATCAAAGCACTGTCGTTGTAGGGACCCACAAGTCCAGCAGGGCAGCCAACTCTTCCCGGCGGAAGGGTTTTGCCAGGTAATCGCTCATGCCCGCCGCACGACAGCGTTCGCGCTCTTCGGACATGGCGTTGGCGGTCAGGGCGACGATGGGCAGCTGTGGCCAGCGACCGCTGCGACGGATTTGCCGACTGGCCTCGTAGCCGTCCATCACCGGCATGTTGCAGTCCATCAGCACCAGATCGAATTCGCTCTGCTCAAGTTGATCCAGGGCCTCGCCACCGTGACCGGCGACGATCACCTCGCAACCAAGTTTCCCAAGCATCCCCTTGGCCACTAATTGGTTGACCGGATTGTCCTCCACGAGCAGCACACGTCCGCGTCGTTGTGAGGAAAGCGTGTCGAGCCGGGCATCGTTGATCGTGTTGAGTTCCGGCTGCAGGACTCGTCGCAGCGTCTGGTATAGCGCGTTGCGCGCCAGAGGCCGCGCCTGTTGCTGCAAGGGGGCGAGGGCGGCGGCTTCTTCGCTGGGCATGAAACTGCCGTAAGCGGTGACCAGCAGAATGGGGGCTGTACACGAGGGACGCAGGCCAAACAGGCATTCGGGGCAATCGGTAATCAGTACATCAGGGTTCAGACCCTGCAACGAGTCATCGATGGAACGCTGCTGATAGTCGAGCCCCCAGCCGGGCAACACACTGTTCAGCAGTTCTGCCAGACCGCTGCTCGCGGCGGTGATTGCGATGACCTTGCCCTGTAAAGAGGCCGGAGGCAACGCGCGGGTGTGGCTGGGCAGCGGCAGATCCGCGCAGAACTGGCTACCGAAGCCTGCTTCCGAGCTGATGGTAAGGCGCCCTTGCATGACTTCGCAAAGGTTGTAGGTCAGCGCCAGGCCCAACCCGGTCCCGCCGAATTGCCGGGTAATGCCGGCACCCGCCTGGGTGAAGGGCTGGAAGATCTTGACCTGGGCGTCCTGGGCGATACCGATGCCGGTGTCGCAGACTTCGATTCTGACGCCGTCCTCGAATGTCGAGAGGCGCACATCGACCCGACCGAAACGGGTGAACTTGAGGGCGTTGGACAACAGGTTGCTGACGATCTGTCGGACCCGGGTCGGATCCCCGAGCACCAGCGCCGGAAAATGCGGATCGATCAGGCAGCTCAGCTCGACGCTCGGCGCGGCGTTCTGTGACAGCAGGTTGGCGGTATCCTCGATCAGCGAGCCGAGGTCGAACGGAATATGTTCGAGCTCAAGTTGGCCGGCATCGAACTTCGACAGATCGAGGATATCGTTGAGCAGTTCAACCAGTACTTTGCCCGAGTCATGGGCGATGGACAGCTGTTGCTGCTGCTCGGCATTGAGCGGACCGTCCAGGGAAAGCGCGATCATCCCCAGCAGGCCGTTGAGCGGCGTGCGGATCTCGTGGCTCATGTTGGCCAGGAACACAGAGCGCGCGTCGGCCATGCCCAGGGCGGTGCTGCGGGCGACTTCCAGCTCCTGATTGGATTGGCTGAGCCGAGTGTTGATCGCCTTGAGTTCCGCCGTGCGGGCCGAGACGATGTTCTCCAGTTGCCCGAGGTAGTCGGTCAGGCGGTTTTCGGCGTTGCGTCGCTGCTGGATTTCGGTGGCGATGTTTTCGAACTGTTGATTGGCAACCTTGACCAATACACCGATTTCATCGTTTTCATGGCTCGTCGGGCATTCCATCGACGTCGGCTCCGCGCTGCGCGGGTCGCGACTACTGAGTTCGCGGATGACACGCACCAACGGCTTGGTCAGCATCACATAGAACAGGGCCAGCAGGATGCCGGTCAGAAGCAGGCTGCGGGCGAAGCCATTAAGCAGTGTCACCTCGGCCCGGCGCAGGAACCGGTTGCCGAATGAATAGGTGTCGACGTCAAGACGCAGGGTGCCGAGGGATTCGGTCGGCAAGTGATCCAGGTAGAGACGGTCTTCGAACTGTCGGTTAGCACCGAACAGGAAGTCGCTGATCACCCGATAGCCGCGTTGCACGCCTGGGCGTTTGACGTTGGCCAGCACAGTATTGTTATTGTCGATCAATTGCGCGCCGATGATCGCCGGCGAGCGCAACAGGCCCAGGGTCAATTCCTGAGCGAGTTCGGCGTCGATGTTGTAGGCGATGCGGGACGCGGGGTTATGGCTGATTTCCAGTAAAGACAGGATTTCGCGGTTGATGGAGGCGTCTTCACTGGCATAATCGATGCCTATTTGCAGCAGACTGAGCAGCGTGCCCAGAATGAAACCGACCAGCACAGTAAGCCTGGCTTGCTTGTAGGACAGCCGGTTGGTGAACTTGATATCCATGGGGTGTTGAACCACTTCCGTTTCCCTTCGCTGGTCAAGCATAGTCGATCATGCATGGATACCGATGTCCTCGCGAGCCCTTGTGCAAAGGGATGAACCGGACACCGAGCGCTGTGTTTCGTCGCTGTATCGCCATCATTACTGTGAACGTGCCCGAGGAGAAGACGTGGATTCCCGATTAAATGCTTTTCTTGAACGCGCCGATGCCGTTTTGGCCCGTATCGAACCGCTGCTGCCCGCACCTCGGCAAGTCATCGACTGGAACCACTGCCTGGCTGCACGCTGGCAACGCGAGGGGCGCAGCGGTTTTATGCTGCCGCTGCAAGTCAGCCTTGACATGCGTTTGTCCGACCTGATCGGCGTTGACCGGCAACTGGAGCAACTGGGGCGAAATACCCAACAGTTCCTCGACGGCATGCCGGCCAACCACGCGTTGCTCTGGGGCTCGCGCGGCACCGGTAAATCGTCGCTGGTTCGCGCCTTGCTGGCCGAACACGCCAAGGCGGGTTTGCGGCTGATCGAGATCGAACGCGATCACCTGGCAGACTTGCCGCGAGTGGTCGAACAAATCGCCAAACTGCCCCAGCGTTTCGTGCTGTTCTGCGATGACCTGTCGTTCGAGTCGGGCGAGGGTGACTATCGGGTGCTCAAGAGCGTGCTCGACGGTTCTCTCGAACAGGCGCCGGATAACGTTTTGCTGTACGCCACTTCCAACCGCCGCCATCTGGTGCCGGAAAAGGAAAGCGATAACGAAAACTGGAAAAGGGTCGACGGCGAACTCCATCCCAGCGAGGCGGTGGAAGACAAGATTGCGCTGTCGGACCGTTTCGGATTATGGCTGTCGTTCTACCCGTTCACCCAGGAACACTTCCTCAACGTCGTCGAACACTGGATCGGTCAACTGGCCAACAAGGCGGGCCTCAAGTGGCAACGAGACGAAGAACTGGAGATCCTCGCGGTGCGCTGGGCCACGGGCCGGGGTAATCGCAACGGACGATGCGCGTATCAATTTGCCCGCTACTGGGTCGGGCTGAAGCTGTTGGAGCACAAGGCATGATCGATCTACAGAAGAGCGGCCAGGGCCTCGAAGGCTACGGCATGCTGTGGGCGCAATTGGAGTCATTGCTGGCGGGCGAGCGGGATTTCATCGCTAACGCCGCGCAGTTCTCGGCGTTCCTGTACAACCAGCTCGATGACCTGAATTGGGCCGGGTTCTACCTCAATCGCGACGAAGAGTTGGTGCTCGGCCCTTTTCAAGGGCAGATCGCCTGCGTGCGGATTCCATTCGGTCGGGGCGTGTGCGGGGCTGCGGCGGCGACCTTGCAGACCCAGTTGGTCGAGGACGTGCACGCGTTCCCCGGACACATCGCTTGCGACAGCGCGTCGAACAGCGAACTGGTGGTGCCACTCGTCAAGGACGGTCGATTGATTGGCGTGCTGGACCTCGACAGCCCGAAACTGGCGCGTTTTACCGCTGAAGATCAGGCCGGTATCGAGCAATTGGCGGCGATTTTCCTGCGCCTGACCGACTGCTGATCATGCCCTTAAGCCTGCCTTGACCAGCAGGCTCGACGAGTCCACCGCATCGATTTGTTGGGCATCGAGGAATCGATCGGCGTACTGCAAATAGATTTGTTCGTTGATGAACAGCCCGAACAACTCAGGATCGATGTGGGCGTCCCGGCACATGGTAGCCATGATGCCCAGCGCCTCGCTCAACGATTTGGCTTTCTTGTAGGGGCGATCGGCGGCGGTCAGTGCTTCGAAAATATCGGCAATCGCCATCATCCGCGCCGGCAGGCTCATTTCTTCACGCTTCAACTGTTTGGGATAGCCGGTGCCGTCCATTTTTTCGTGGTGGCCGCCGGCGATCTCCGCGACGTTGTTGAGGTGGCCTGGGAAGGGCAGGTGGCTGAGCATCCGAATCGTCTGCACCATGTGGTGATTGATGATGTAACGCTCCTCGCGGGTCAGGGTGCCTCGGGCAATGCTCAGGTTGTAGAGCTCGCCCCTGTTGTACTTGTAGCGCGGCACATCGAGTTTGAATCCCCAGGGATTATCTTCCGGAATCAGTTCGGCTTCGGGTCGTTCGAACAGGTGCTCGGGTTTGTCCGCCAGCAATGGTTCGCTAACCGGCAGTGCCGGTGCCGGGGTTCGCGCCTGGCGCCGGTTCTCTTCCCAGGAAACGCCCAGCCGGTCATCCAGTGTTCGGGTCCAGGTGCGCTGGGCCATGCTGTGCAGGCGTTGCAAATCGGGCTCGGCCATCGCCTCGCCACCCAGGTTGCAGCGGGCAACGAACGCGAAGTCATCGTCCAGTCCCGCCAGAGTGGCGTTGCGCAATTCGGCCAGGGGCTGCTCGTCACCGCCCAGGGCCATATCCTGCCAATAGTTGATCCAGACATCGCGCTTGAGCACTTCGAAACGGGTGCGGATTTCGTGGATGCGGTCGTTAAGCGTTTCCAGCTTCGTGGATTTATCGACCACGTATTCCGGAGTGGTGACCTTGCCGCAATCGTGTAGCCAGGCCGCGATGTGCAGCGCTTCCCATTCATCGTCGGTGGGTTGATAGCCACTGAAGGCCGGGGCCTGGCTGGCCGCGGCGGCTTGGGCGAGCATCAGGGTCAGCGCCGGCACTCGCTGGCAGTGACCGCCGGTGTAGGGGCTTTTGGCGTCAATCGCACCGGCCAGCAGTTGAATGAAGGCGTCCAGCAGTTGTTTTTGTCTGGCTTGCAGACGCTGACTTTCAATACTCACGGCAGCCGCACCGGACACGGCCTGGAGGAACGCGATGCGGTCCGGACGGAGTTTTTCCAGATCGCTCTGGTTGCCGGTATCGGCCAACAGCAGGATCAGCAGGCCCACGGTTTCGTTATGACGATTGTGCAGTCGAATACCGATCAGATGAACGCGGGGGCACTCCAGTGCAAGCAGCACCTTCTGCAAATCCCCCGCCTGTTCGAAACCAAGCGTGGTGACGACGTTGTCGGCATCCGCCAGCTGCCGGAGCCATGCAGGGCTATGCGGAGCCTGGAGTTCGTGTCCTTGAAGATCAAAGGACGGCAACGCCTGTGAGATGCCGTTGATGACCAGACCCTGTGGCTCCATGCGATCTCCATCACTTTCGCGCAGGTAGATCAGACCGGCCTGGGCCTGGCCGATTTTCACAGTTTCAAACAACACGCGTTCCAGCAAGGGGGCAAAACGGACCTCGGCGCTCAGGCTTTCGGTGATCTGGAAAAAACTCGCCAAGGTATCTTTCATGCGCGTCATCGACACGCTCAGTTGGTCGACTTCGAGTACGGGAGAGCGACGTGAGGGCGGAAAGTTGAAGTCGAAACTGCGAACCGCATCGGCCTCCCGCACCAGCGCGCGCAAGGGTTTTACCAGAATCCGAGAGGTCAGCCAACCCAGCGGCAGGCATAGCAACAGCGTGGCCAAGGTAATCAGCGCGCCTTGCCAGCGCATGCGGTAGGCATCGACGAGTAATTCATCTTCCGGTACCAGCAGCGCCAGTTGCAGTCCCTGGGGGCCACCCTCCTGCATGCTGCTGCGGGCAACGATCCATTGACGACCGGCGACATCCAGGCGGTTACCTTCGGGGGGATTGTTGAGCAGCGCGCCGAGGTTGGGGCTCAAGTCGGCGGCTTTGATCAGGCGGGCAGTCTGATCGTCGATGATCAGTTTGCGGCTGTCGGGATAAGCAATGGCATTGCCCTCGGCATCGAACAGCACGATTTCGGTGCTGGGGGTCACCACATGATTGGCCAGGGTCGCGGAGAGTTCCGCCAGGGTCAGATCGGCGCCCATGACGGCTTGTTCGCCGCTGCGCCGGGCCAGGGTGGTGCCGACATCGTGGGTGGAGAAAAAAATGTAGGGTTCGGTGGTGATCTGATCCCTGTCGCTGAGGGCGTTGGCATACCAGGCGCGGGTTCGCGGATCGTAGGTTTCGTCGGGATTGTCCTGGCGACTGATGAGGGTCAGATCTTGATCGAAAAACAGTGATTGGGAGCGGACCTTTCCGTTGTTGCCGGTTCGCTCAATGCTCCACACCTGATAAGCCGCAGTGTCCGGGGCATTCAGGAGCGTTTTCAGACCGGAGGTTCGCAAGGACCGAACCATGAAGAAATCACCATTGCCGTAGCCCAGATACAGCGAGGCCAGGTAGGGGTTGTCCTTGAGTGACTGGCTGAAGGGTTTGAACAACGCCAGGCGTTGCTCCAGGTCAGGTGCCTGCGTCGCCGGGTAATCCGCCAACAGGCTCAGCAGATGACGAATCGGCTCATAGGTGGTGTGCAGGTCAAGGCGGACGTCCTGCTCGATGCGGTTGAAGAGCTTTTCACTACTGGAAAGAATGATCTGCGTGGTTTGCCGGTAGTTGAAAATGCCCAGCACCACTCCAGTCAGCATCAACAGGAGCGTGAACATCACGCTGATATGGACGTGCAGGGGAAACCGCCGTTGATCCGGGCGCAGAGGGCTGGGCATTGCAGGTCTCTCCATGATGGTAAACACACTGCTCAGCGTCCTAGCATAGTTAAGGCTCTGTCATTCTGCTGTTGTCGTTTTGGCCAATTTGTTGCTGCAAGGCTTGCTCCAGTTCGAGCATGGCGCGCTCTATAGCCTTGCTGCAATCGGCCACCTCGTCGTGATGGAACACTTCATGGCAGGCCTTTTCCAACGCCTCGCAGCTGTCGATCACTCGGGAGGCCTGGACGATTCGGGCGGCGCCCTTGATTTTGTGGGCGACGTCGAGAAATGACTGTGGGTCTTTGGATAGGTTCAGGGCCAGCAATTCTTGTCGGTCCAAACGGTTGCTGTTCAACAGTTCGGCCAACAATCGCTGGTCCAATAGCGGATTTCCACCCGTCAAAAGCCGCAGCCCTTGCAGGCTGAACGCCGGATCGCGGACGGTCGGCCTGATACCTTCAACCCACTGACTCAAGGCTGTCAGGGTGAGGGGCTTGAACAGGCAGTCGTCCATCCCGGCTTGTTTGCAGCGTTGTATTTCTTCCGGTTGCGCGTTGGCGGTAAAACCCAGAACGGTACAGGGCGGGCGTTGCGTTTGTTGTTCCTGTCGGCGAATGGCGCGGGCCAGTTCGTATCCATTCATGATCGGCATGTTGCAATCGACAATCACCAGATCGAACGGCTCTGCTTTCCACGCCTTGTATCCCGCTTCGCCATCCGCCTGGACGCTGAATCGATGCCCCAGAAACTCCAGTTGCTGGCACATGAGCAAGCGATTGGCCGGGTGATCGTCGACCACCAGAACGTTCAAGGGGGTCGCCGTGGTGTGTATGTGCGCTTCAACAGTCTCCGGCACCTGCTCAAGTGGCAGTGTTTCCAGGTGCAATGAAACCTCGACTTGAGTGCCCACACCTGGCTGGCTGCTCAATTGCAGGCTGCCACCCATCATCTCGCACAGGCTGCGGCTGATCACCAGACCCAGTCCTGCGCCACCTCTGTCTGATTGTGCACAGTTATCGGCTTGAGCGAAGGGTTCGAATAACCGCTGCTGATCCTGTTCGCTGATGCCTATGCCACTGTCCTGAACGTGCAACAGCATCTGAACCCGCTCGGGTTCGGTGGTGGGCTGCAGGTCGACGATGACCCTGACCTGGCCCTGCTCCGTAAACTTGATGGCGTTGCTGACCAGGTTGGACAGTACCTGCTTGAAGCGCATGGGGTCCAACAGGACATCAAACTCCGAATTGGCAGGGCGGAATTCCAGCAGCAGGTGGAGATTTTTCTGGCGCGCCAGTCCATCGAAGACCCGCACGACCGAGGTCACGATTTCACCTGGATTGACGCGTTCAGGGCTCAGGCTAAGACGCCCGGATTCGATCCGTGCAATGTCGAGAATGTCCCCGATCAGTTCCAGCAGATCCTTCGCCGAGTTGTACGCCACATCGATGGCGGGGCGATCCGGGTGCTCATGATCGATACGCTTGAGCGTCAGTTCGAGCAGGCCGATGACCGCATTCATCGGGGTGCGGATCTCATGGCTCATGGTCGCCAGAAACGTGCTTTTGGCCCGGTTGGCTTCATCGGCGCGCTCTTTCGCGCAGCGCAGCTCATCGAAAAGTTGCCGCCGTTCACTGATGTCGATCCAGCCGCCGATGATACCTTGCACTTCACCGCTCGAATCACGGTAGGGAAGAATCCAGTGGTAAATCGTCAGCCTGTGGCCGCCGATGTGCAACGCGCGGTCGAGAATCAGCGGTATGCCCTCGGCCACGACACGCTGGTAATCGGCCTGATATTCCCGGGCTTCGAACGCATTGCTCATGTTGCCCTGCATGACGCTTTTGCCGATGACGTCTTCACGTTTCGCACAGAAGGCTTCCAGGTAACTGTCGTTGCAGCTTTGCAGCAGTCCCTGGCGATCGCGTACGTAGATGGGATGAGGCGTACCGTTGACCAGCGATCGCATGAATTCGAGTTGATCGTTCAACGCGCGCTCGGCCGCCTGACGCTGCTTTATCTGGCGACGCATGTAAGCGTTCCAGGCAAAGGAAATCAGCAGCAGCACCCCGCAACCGATAATGATTTGGTAGAACAGTCGGTGATAGAGGCGCCAGGTGCTTTGCGAGGATGCCGAATAGCCACGCCAGCGGCTGTTGATGATGCCCAGCTCTTGCGGCGCAATGCTCAGCAGCGCCTTGTTGAGGATGGAATTCAGTTCTTTGGCATCTCGGCCTGTGGCCAGGGCGAACGCGGCCTGGCGGGTACCGATGGTGGTACTGATTTGAAGTGTGTGCTCGAAGAGCCGCGATGAGATGAAGTAGTTGGCAATTACCAGGGCGTTCACCGCGCCGTCTGCCTTGCCCTCGGCCAGCAACTCCACGGCGCTGAACGCGTCCTGTGTTTCAATCAGCTTGATCTGTGGAAACTCGCCGCGCAGGTAATCCACCAGGGGATTGCCTTGGGCGATAGCCAGGCGTTTGTCCTGCAACTGCGCAAGGCTTGTCGGGCTGTCGGCGGCTTTGCGAGTCAGCAGGACAAATGAGTTTTGCAGATAGGGGCGGGTGAAGTTCAACGTCGTTTCACGTTGGACGCTGGGGAGCAGGGCGGCGATCAAGTCGACCTTATTATCCCTGATCTGCTCGATCATCTCGTCATCGCTGCGGCTGCGATGGACGTCGAAACGCAACCCGGTGCGCAATCTGATCAGCTCGAGCAAGTCTGCGGTAACCCCGCGAAAATTGTTATCACTGTCGAAAAACGTCAGCGGCGCGAAGGCCTCATTGACCACCACACGGACTACCGGATGTTGCGCCAGCCAGCGTTCCTCGTTGTGGGTGAGCTGCAGTTTTTGATCGGTGAGAAGAATGTCACTGCCGGCACTCCAGCGTTTGGCGATGTTATCGCGTTCGCTGGTGGGGATCGCCCAGAGCATTGCGTTGATGATCCCGAGCAGTTGCGGGTTGTCCTTGCGCACGGCAAAGCTGAAACCGTGGGCTTCGTGTTTGCCGAAATTGGCCATGCGGATGTTGTTCAGGTAGCCCTTGTTGATCATGTAATGGGTGGAAATTGTGTCACCCAGAAAAACATCAGCCTGGTCGAAGGCCACTGCATTGATCGCATTCTGGTAGGACGGAAAGGACGTGATGATCGCCCTCGGATACATTGCCTTGACCTCTTCCAGCGGCAAATAGTGATACACCATGCTCAGCCGTAGACCGGCCAGGCCATCGGTCAAGGATCTGGTTTCTCCTTCGCGTGTCACCAGAACCGGCTGGTCTACGGCGTAGGGTGTGGAAAGTACAATGTCGGCGTTATGCGCTTCGAATCCATTGGCGCTACCCAGTAAGTCGACCTCTCCGTTTTCGAGTGCTTCGATTGCGGTCTCCCGGGACGCAAAGCGCAGAACCTTGATTGGCAAACCGGTTGATGTACCCAGGATGCCCGCGTAATCGGCGGTATAACCTTCGTAGTCGTGACCACTGGTGGTCAGGTCGAAAGGGGGGTAGTCCGGGGCTGACGTGCCAAGGATCAGTTCCCGTTTATTCTTGATCCATTGTCGTTGTGATTTATCCAGTTGGACTTCCTGGTGTCCGGTCATTGAGCGACTGAGCAGGGTGTAGTTCTCGCTGACGGTCTGCGCAGCGAGCACTGAGGTGCTCAGGCATAAACCTGCGGCCATCAGTGGCAGATAATCCTTTATACGACTGGGCATCCTGTCTCTCACACTAGCGCGTTACGTTTTGCCATATCGATGAGTTCAACCAAGGATTTGGCCTTGAGTTTTTGCATGAGGCGTTTTTTATAAGTGCTGACAGTCTTGTTGCTCAGAAACATTCCTTTGGCAATTTCCTTGTTGGTGCGGCCTTGGGCAAAGAGTTGCAATACCATCAGTTCTCGGTCATTGACTGACTTGAACAGTTCCAGGTCGGCAAAGCGCGCGTCATCACTGCGAACAGGGTTCAGCGCCTGACTTGGAAAATAGTTGTAACCTGACAATACGGCTTTTATAGCACTGACCAACTCACTCAAATCTTCCTGTTTGCACACATAGCCTGATGCGCCGGATTGCATGCAACGAATACCAAAAAGTGTCGGGCACTGAGCTGTTAACACCAATGTTTTGAGACGGGTACTCATTGCGTTGAATCGGGCGAGAACTTCCAGCCCATCCAGTTTGGGAATGCTGATGTCGAGAATGACCAGGTCGGGCGTGCATTCGCGAACCATTTGCATGGCGTCGACGCCATTATCAGTTTCGCCGACGACTTTGTAACCTTCATGTTCAAGCAACATTCTGACGGCAAGGCGGATGACCGGGTGATCGTCGACAATAAAAACGGAGTTCATAATCAAATCCCATACGAGCTCAAATAAAGCGCGCACATTAGCTCAGATGGTTGAGGTGACGCATGAACTGACGGACCTGTAGCGGCAATATAGGATGATTCCTACAGATGAAGAAGAATAGGACTACGTATCAACTGGATTTTTAATGAGGAAGGGCAAAGTTAGTTGAGAATTAGTCGAGGTGGTAGAAGTATTTATTTGTAAGGTTTGAATTGTGTTTGTGCTGGGTTTTAGTGCCTTTGGAGTGCGCTTTTTACAGTGAGGCCAGGGTCAACAATTTTCTAAATTCTGATTGTTTCAGCGGTTTTATCAAGTAACCCAACAATGGTAGCCCGTGTTCGTTGGCCTTTTTTTCAAGTTCGTCCAGTTCGGCGGATGTCAGGCTACTTAACAGTATTGCCTGTCTGATCATCCCTTGGTGGCTGGCAAATTTGACCAGATCGAGCCCGGAGAGGTCGGGCAGGCATTGATCGCATAAAAGAATATCAAACGGTTGCACAGCCTTTAGCATTTGTTGCAGCGCGCCATCGGCACTGTCGGTGGTGGTCAGTTGGGTGAAACCATAACTCTCAAGCAGGTATTGAGTCGCCTTGAGTTGAAAGGGGTGATCTTCCACCAGCAAGATGCGCAGATTGTCTTTGAGCATTGGATTATTCACGCTTCTTCTGTCGAACCGAGGGAAGCGGGATTATTTCGCGAAGTTACTGAATAATCGATCAGTTAGCTCAGCACATGTTGTAGGGGGATTCGACGAACGTTGAGTGCACTTGGGTTTTTTAGAGGTAAATCAACCATTGCAGGCGGCGTAATGGCTGATCCACCGGTCTCATCAGTGGCTCGAGCGACCAGTCATCTCCAGCGCCATTTCGCTCGCATAGCTGTCGGTCATACCGGCGATGAAGTCAATCATCCGTAGAAACGAGGTGTGCAATGGGCCGTGAGGATCGGGTGCATTGTTGCCCAACAGGTCGAGGATGCGGCGACTCTTGAACGACGGCGTTCGACCGTTATGCTGTTCCAGTGCCGCGCCGCAGAAGGCGTTGAGCAGGATTTCCAGCGTGGTGTATGCGCCGATTTCATGCAGGGTCTTGCGCTTGTCCTGAAAGATTTTTTTGCGCGCCATGTCCTTGGCATTCAGTACGCAACGTTTGGCGGGACCGTGCATGTGCTCCACCAGATCACCGGGCAGCGTGCCGGCCAGCAACGCGTCCTGTTGCTCGACAAAGGCGCGGGCTGCGGCGTTGGTCAGGTGTTCAATGGCTTTGCCTCGCAGGATCGCCAGTTTTCGCCGACGCGAATCCTGTGGACCGAGCTGGCGATAGGTTTCCGGCAAATCGTCACCTACAAGGTCCAGCAACAGCGACTCGACTTCGGCGTATTCCAGCAGCTCCATCTCCAGACCATCTTCCAGGTCGATCAGCGCGTAGCAGATGTCATCGGCAGCCTCCATCAGATACACGAGCGGATGGCGCGCCCAGCGCTGTTCCTCGAGTTGCGGCAAACCGAGTTTATGGGCGATCTGTTCCAGTAGCGGCAATTCGCTCTGATAGCAGCCGAACTTGTGTTTCTTGTAGCCCAGTGAATCCGCGTGTTTTGCAGTCCATGGATACTTCAGATAGGTTCCCAAAGTCGCGTAGGTCAGTCGGGTGCCGCCGTCGAACTGGTGATATTCCAGCTGGGTGAGTACCCGAAAGCCCTGGGCATTGCCTTCGAAGTTGAGGAAGTCATTGCGTTCGACTTCGCTCATTGCATCCAGCCAGCCACGGCCGGCGGCTTGCTGGAACCAGTGGCGAATCGCGTCTTCGCCGGAGTGGCCGAAGGGCGGATTGCCGATGTCATGGGCCAGGCAAGCCGATTGCACCACCATCCCCAGATCGCTGGGATCGCACCAGTCGGGCAGGGCGCTGCGGATGGTTTCGCCAACGCGCATGCCCAGCGAGCGGCCGACGCAGCTGACTTCCAGCGAGTGGGTCAGGCGCGTGTGGATATGATCGTTGCTGGTGACCGGATGGACCTGGGTCTTACGCCCGAGGCGGCGGAACGCGCCCGAGAAAATGATGCGGTCGTGGTCTTTGTGGAAAGGGCTGCGGCCGAGTTCGTCCGGGCTGTGCAGAGGCTTTCCGAGGCGTTCGCGGGTAAGCAGGGTTTGCCAATCCAAGGCTGGTTTGCTCCGTCAGGTGATTGAGCTCCTAGCTTCCGGTTTCGCAGCGGTGCCTGCAAGTGGAACTAGAGCCCGACGGCGTCAATATCGATGAGCAGCAGTCGCTCACCGTTATCGAAAAATTGCCCGGCGGTGAGGCAGTACTGGTTACTGGTGGCATCGCGGTAAGTGTTGGAAAGCGTCAGCCTGCGCTCATCCCAACCCTCTGCCAGCAGGTGATAGAAATAGGGACGCCATGACCAGTTGTGGCCCAGGTAGCGGTTGTCAGCCTCCCAGCCGTTATTGCGCCACTCAAGATTGGGCGACAGCTGCGTGCCATGGCGGTCGCATTGATAAAAGCGCAACAGCCAGGGGCGGCCCAGTGCCTCGACGCCAGCGATACGGCCGGTGGCGGTATCGATGAACGGCTGAAAGCAGGCGAGCGGTTGCCCGTCGATCACGAGGCCTCCTTAATAAGGTCTTGTTCTTGGATTAATCCTGGTTACCGGGTAGGCATGCAGGATTGAACCCCTCGATAGAGAGGTTCATCCCGGCGGTATTGCAAGAATGCAGCCAGATAGCGGCTGATCAATGTTTGCGCGAAGAGCCTTGCATGACCAACTTGATCAATGGCCCCAGCGTGGTGCCCAGGTGAACCAGTCGAGTCAGGCTGCTGACGCCGCCGCTTTTGGCGCCCTTGCCAGTCAAGAAGCCCAGCAAGGTGACGGCTGCCATGCCCCAGAGTGGGGCGTGCTTGATGCCGAAACCTTCCTGCAGGTTTTGCGACATACCGCGTACACGCTGCAAAGGTTGCAGCAATTGTGCGGATTCATGGCGGATTTCCTGACGATGCATTTCCATGCGCAGGCGGATCAGCGCCTTGCGCATTTCTGTGCGCGAGCTGTTGTGAGGCAGTTCAGGCAGGTTCATGGCAGCAGGCGCTCCCGATCGTTGGCCAATTCTTCCAGAGTGCCGTGGAAGGGTGAGGACTCATCGAAAATCGCCGCTCTCAAGCGCATCCCGCAGAAGATGCATGCAAGGATGTAGAACACGCAAAGTGCGATGATAGCGGGCAGGCGATAGGTATCCCAAAACAGGATCATCACCAGCGTCGACAACCCCACCAGTAACAGCAAGGCAAAGACCAGCGCCAAGCCTGCAAACAGCAACAGGCTTACAGTGCGCGCTTTTTGTTCCTGCAATTCGATGCCGAACAGTTCGACATGGCTGTGCAGCAATCCAAGAAAAGCGGCACCCAGGCGCCGCGGTGAGGAGCTTGTGCCCGTCGCGGACGAGCCGGATTCGCTGATCGCCATATCAGCGCCGCGTTGCCAGCAAACCAATCATTAAACCTACGCCAGCCGCGATGCCGACCGATTGCCATGGGTTTGCCTGAACGTAATCTTCGGTGGCGGTGACGGCTGCCTGGCCGCGTTCGCGCAGGGAATCTTCGGTCAATTTCAAGGTTTCGCGGGCACGCAACAGACTGTCGTGGATCTGCTCGCGCAACTCATCGGCCTGATCGCCGGCCAGGGATGCGGTGTGTTCCAGCAACCGTTCGGTGTCGCTGACCAGTGTCTGAAAATCGTTCATCAGGATCTCTTGAGCAGTCTTTGCCTTGATGCTGGCCATTGGTGGATCTCCGTAAGTGGCGTCTGTTGCTTTCGAGTATGAGCCTTGCGCGAAGGTTCAGTACAAATGTCTGGTACAACTTTTGCTACGTCGTGGTGCGTCTGCCTGCGCCGTTGCGCTGTTGCTGGGCATGATTTCAGGAAAACCTTAACTCTAACAATCAAAACTCGCGCAAACGTCCGGGTCTTGATTTGCCTTCATGAATTTTGTGCGCCAAAGCGGTTCACCGCGATCGGCTCCTTGATTCCGGCAAGTCGCAACTTGGTGCATGAATTGTTTTCGCGAACTGCTTTGGTGCTTTTTTCAGCCGTAAGGTCTGCCAACCCATGGAAAATCTGCAAAGCGCTGTGGACAGTCTGGTCCATAGCTCCAATACGTTGTTCATTCTGATCGGCGCGGTCATGGTGCTGGCGATGCACGCCGGTTTCGCCTTTCTCGAAGTCGGCACGGTTCGACAAAAGAACCAGGTCAACGCCTTGTCGAAGATCCTCAGCGATTTCGCTATTTCGACCCTGGCCTACTTCTTTATAGGCTATTGGATTTCCTATGGGGTGACCTTCATGCAACCGGCGGCTGTGATCAACGCTGATCATGGCTATGGACTGGTGAAGTTTTTCTTTCTGCTGACCTTTGCGGCGGCGATACCAGCGATCATTTCCGGGGGGATCGCCGAGCGTGCCCGGTTCGTCCCTCAGTTGTGCGCAACGGCATTGATCGTAGCGTTCATCTATCCCTTCTTCGAGGGGATGATCTGGAACGGCAACTTTGGCCTGCAAGCCTGGTTGCTGGAACGCTTTGGCGCCAGCTTCCATGACTTCGCGGGCTCGGTCGTGGTCCACGCCATGGGCGGTTGGCTGGCCCTGGCAGCGGTGTTGTTGCTCGGGCCACGTCAAGGGCGTTATCGCGATGGAAAATTGGTGGCGTTCGCGCCGTCGAGTATTCCGTTTCTGGCGTTGGGTTCGTGGATTCTGATCGTCGGCTGGTTCGGTTTCAACGTGATGAGCGCGCAGACCCTGCAAGGTGTCAGCGGGCTGGTGGCGGTGAATTCGCTGATGGCCATGGTCGGTGGAACCGTGGCGGCGCTGATCGTCGGGCGTAATGACCCAGGCTTTCTGCATAACGGTCCGCTGGCCGGATTGGTGGCGATCTGCGCCGGTTCCGATCTGATGCACCCGGTGGGTGCGCTGGTGACGGGCGCTATCGCCGGGGTACTGTTCGTCTGGTGCTTTACCGCGGCCCAAGGCAAATGGCATATCGATGATGTGCTGGGCGTCTGGCCGTTGCATGGTTTGTGTGGCGTCTGGGGCGGGATCGCCTGCGGCATCTTCGGCCAGAGCGCATTGGGTGGTCTGGGTGGCGTGAGTCTGATCAGCCAGTTGATCGGCACTGCGCTCGGTGTGGTCGTGGCGCTGGCCGGTGGTTTTGCGGTGTATGGCGTGATCAAGGCGTTCCATGGTCTGCGCCTGAGTCAGGAAGAAGAGTATTACGGTGCGGACTTGTCGGTGCACAAGATTGGCGCCGTGAGCCAGGACTAGTTCTCTTCATCGTCAGCACCGGGATAAAACCCGTGCAGCAGGCGATAGCGGTCATGCCGCACCTGATCGACCCGGTCCTGCACTTGCTGGCCGGGCAAGCCGAGCATGATCAGCGCATGGGAGGCGAGCATCAGGCTGGACTCCAGCAACTCGGGCACGACTTCGCTGGCACCGGCCGCTTTCAACTCGGCCAACTGACTGTCATCGCGGGTGCGCACCAGGATCGGCACCGTCGGGTTGAAGCGGCGTGCCTCCTTGAGTATCAGCAGGGCGATGTCAGTTTTGTCGACGGCAACCACCAACAGCCTTGCGCGCTCCAGCCCTACGGCAACCAACAGCTCGCCGCGACGGGAGTCGCCATAATGCACACAGCTTTCAACGACGGCTGCTTCCTGGACTCGCACCGGATCACTGTCCAGCGCAATGTAGGGTTGATGCTCATGGCGTAAAAAACGGCCGATGGACTGGCCGACGCGACCGTAGCCACATATAACGACATGGCTGTGTAACCCGGCATTGAGCGCGCTGATTTCTTCAAGTTTCGCTTCTTCGTTGGGTTTGCGGTGCACGTGTGTAGCGATACGAGGCGCGGCGCGCAGCAGCAACGGCGTGACCAGCATCGAACAGAAGGTCGCCGCCAGCAGCAGGCCGCCGAGGTCGGCGGGCATCAGTTTGTTCAGCTGCATCTGTGCCATCAGCGCGAAGCAGAACTCGCCGCCCTGGGCCAATGCCAAGCCGCTGCGCCAGGCG
The DNA here is from genome assembly GCF_054898005.1 of Pseudomonas sp. HLT2-19-2. NCBI lineage: Bacteria > Pseudomonadati > Pseudomonadota > Gammaproteobacteria > Pseudomonadales > Pseudomonadaceae > Pseudomonas > Pseudomonas sp. HLT2-19-2. Next base: position 2,061,333 of record NZ_CM142712.1, read on the forward strand.
GTTTCACCATCGCTGCCGCGCCATTTGACCAGCAGGGCAACGACGCTGCCCTTGATCAGCAACAATCCCAGGGTCAGGCCGAGGATCAGCAAGCCGTGGCTGGCGAACAACTGCAAGTCGATCAACATGCCGATACTGACGAAGAATACCCCGAGCAGGATGTCGCGGAACGGGCGGATGTCGGCCTCGATCTGATGCCGGTAGTGGCTTTCCCCCAGCAGCATGCCGGCGAGAAACGCACCCAGGGCAGGGGAGAGGCCGAGCAGGTGAGTCAGCCACGCTGTCAGCAGCACAATGACCAGCGCCAGAAGTACGAATAGTTCCGCGGAACGGGCCGCCGCCACTTCATGGAACAGCCGTGGCAGTACCCAGCGACTGGCCAGCAGCAGGCCGACGAACAACACGACGGTTTTCCCCAGCGTCACTGGCAGCGCCCAATACCAGGCCTGATCGCTGCTGCCAGCGAACACTGGCACCAGGGTCAGCAGCAATACAGCCACGATGTCCTGGAACAGCAACACGGCGATGGCATTCTGGCCGTGGCTGCTGAAAATCTCGCCAAGACTGCGCAGCTCTTTACTGACAATGGCAGTGGAAGAAAGCGACAGGCCGGCGCCGAGTAACAGCGCAGGCGTGATTGGCATGCCGAGCAATATCAGCAAACCGCCCAGCAGCATCCCCGAGCACAACACCTGCAGACTGCCAAGCCCGAACACCACTCGGCGCAATGCGAGCATTTTCGACAGGGAAAATTCCAGCCCGAGGGAGAACAGCAGGAACACCACGCCCAACTCTGCGAGGTCTGGTAACTCTTCGCTTTCATTTATCCAGTCGAACGCCGTCGGCCCGATCATCAGCCCCACGCACAGGTAGCCCAGCACCGGTGGTAAGCGCAGGCGCTGGAACAGTGCAATCACCACCAGGGAGGAGGCGAGGATGATTAACAGGTTGGCGAACACAAAAAAACTCCGGTGATGGACACTGGCAACACAAGCGTAGAGGCAAAAAAAGCCGTGAGCATGTCGCAAGTGATGTTCAGGCCGATTGATGTGCGTCAGGGAGTTGCCGAAATCACTTGAACCCCGGCTTTGGCCCAGACGTCCGGATCACTGGCTCGACTGCTTTTCATGGCGGGCCTAGAATGAACGCCTACTTTGCCGGGTCTTATTGTCATGCCTCCTGAATGTCAGCTGTTCGGCACCCTTGGGTGTCATCTCTGTGAAGTGGCCGAAGCCATGTTGATGGAATTTGTCGAGCGCGGTCTGCTGGTCGAACTGGTGGATATCGCGGACGACGAAACATGGTACGAAGCCTACAGTCTGCGTATTCCGGTGTTACGCCGGATCGATACTGGCGCTGAGCTGGACTGGCCGTTTAGTGCCGATCAGGTTGTGGCGTTCCTGAGTTAAGCGGTTTTTGCGGTGACGGTGTTCCCGCCTGTCGAACTTTGCGATTGATCCCCTTGGCTTTACCGGTGCTGTTCGGATACTGTATGCGCATACAGTTATTCGTAATGCCTGCCTTGCGTAGGCAGTCCGGGCGTGAGAGGGATGAATCGTGGTCAATGTCGAACAATTGAAGAACAGCGTGAACCGGATGTCGGCGGACGTGGTACGCGAGGCTGTCCTCGAATTGCGTCTGGATGGCCTGGTGACAGAAGGAAAAACCCCCTTCAACAAATTGCATTTCAATACCTGTTTCGCCGAAATCGAAGCCTTGTTCCAGCGCGCGGGCTATCACCGGCAACTGGATGTCGTGGGTTATCAGGGGTTGTTGTACGCGCTTTATGATCCCGGTCGCTGGGAAGCGGTCGATGTGTTGCGCTGGCTCAAGGAATTCACCGAAGCGGCAGCGCGCACGCAGATACCGGCTTGAAGATTCTCTTCTAGGTTCGTTCCGGCCGCTGCTGGATAATGCCGCCCTGTATTGAGGGTTAGAGCTTTCGTATGTCCACTTCATCTTTTTCTGCTGCACACAACCAGGCCAGCACGCTCTACTTGCCGCCTGGCCCGTGGCAGACCGTACTCGATTGTCTGTGCGAACACTTCAGTGCCATCGGCCGTGAACAATGGCTGGACAGAATCGCCCGCGGTCGTGTGCTTGATGGGCAAGGCATGCCAATCGCCCTGGACTTGCCTTACAAGGAAGGCCTGCGGATTCACTATTTTCGCGAAGTGCCGGACGAAAAGCCGATCCCGGTGGTTGAATCGATTCTGTACGCGGATGAGCATCTGGTAGTGGCGGACAAACCGCATTTTCTGCCAGTGACTCCTGCGGGTGAATACGTGGAGCAGACCCTGTTGCGACGGTTGATCCGTCGACTCGATAACCCGCATCTGGTGCCTTTGCATCGCATTGACCGGCACACGGCGGGGCTGGTGCTGTTTTCCGCCAATCCTCAGAGCCGTTCGGCGTATCAGTCGTTGTTTCCTACGCGACAGATCGAAAAGCGCTACGAGGCAATTGCCCGAGCGTTGCCTGAACTTTCTTTTCCATTGGTCCATAAGAGCCGGCTCATCGATGGCGAGCCTTTCTTCCGCATGCAGGAAGGTCCTGGCGCCAGCAATACCGAGACGGCAGTCGAGGTCAGGGAGAAGAACGGTGACCTCTGGCGTTATGCGCTTTACCCGGTGACGGGCAAGAAGCATCAATTGCGGGTGCACATGACCGCTTTGGGTGCCAGTATCTGCAACGACCCGTTTTATCCGCAGGTATTCAAGGATGTTGAGGACGACTACGCCAATCCTTTGAAACTACTCGCTCAGGGGCTACGGTTTGTGGATCCGGTCACCGGCCAGGAAAGAGTATTCGAAAGTACCATCACCCTGCAGTGGTGATCGCGAGTTCAGCAAATCTGCTGATCTTCAGCCACGAAAAAGCCCGCATAAAGCGCAATGCTGTTCACTTAAGGATTGTTGACTAATTCTCAGGCAGCAGGAAAATCCGGAATCTGATAAGGATTCCGGATTTTTTATGTCTGTTGCTCAGGATTTAAGTGCTGTTCTGGACTTCGCTGAACAGCCACTCTCACGCCTTGGGGTGTTCACCGATCACATTCCTCAGGATTGGATCACCGCTGCGGCCGCTCTGGCGGACAAAGCGACTATCCGACGTCGACGCCTGCCTTCGGACATGGTCCTTTGGCTGGTAGTGGGGATGGCGCTTTTCAGAGGAGAGCCAATAGTTGAGGTCGCTCGCCGACTCAATATCTGTGCCGACGGCCTTGCCAATGAAGTGCTTTTGGCCAAAAGCGGCCTGTCTCAGGCGCGCCAGCGCCTGGGTAACCAGCCCGTGGCCTGGCTGTTTCAGCAGTGCGCCAATACCTGGGGATACGAGCGCTACCCGCAAGACGACTGGCACGGCCTTCAGGTTTTTGCCGTCGACGGTGCCTTGTTTCGAACCCCGGAAACGTCATCATTGCGCGAACATTTTGGCTCCGGCAATACCTCCTCCGAGCGTCAAACTCCCTATCCGGTGCTGCGCCTTGTTGCGCTGATGAACGCCCGCTCTCACATCATCGCCAATGCGGCTATCAGCCCTTACCGCAAGGGCGAAATCCCGCTGGCCAAGGACTTCGTCGAGACCATACCCAATCATTCGGTGACACTGCTGGACAAAGGTTTTTTCAGTGCAGACTTGTTGTTGAGCATCCAAAGTACTGAGAGAAACCGGCATTGGATGATCCCGGAGCGCAAAGGTACGGTTCGTACAGAGATTGAACACTACGGCGATGGTGATTACCTGGTACAGATGAAAGTCTCGCCGCAGGCACGCAAGAAGAACCCACTTTTGCCTGAGTACTGGCAAGTACGGGCCGTCACCTATGAAGTCGAAGGGAAAGAAAAAACCGTCTTCACCTCGCTGCCGGCCTCACACTTCAGCGCCGAACAGATCGCCAGCCTTTATCACGAGCGATGGGAAATAGAGCTGGGCTTCAGGGATATCAAAAGCTCGATGCAAGACAATGCCTTGACCCTGCGCAGCAAGACCGTGGATCTGGTGTATCAAGAGTTGTGGGGACTGTTACTGGCTTACAACGTGGTACGTCGGGAAGCCAGCCAGGCGGCGGTTGCTCATAAGCGAGCGCCGAGCGAAGTGAGTTTCAAGTTTGCCTGTCGGCACATCGCCAGCCATCTCGTCGTCATGGCTGGAGCAGTGTCGCCGTCACACACACCAAGACGTCTGGAAGAGCTTCGCGGCAGCATCGGTGTGCTTTTCATAACAAAACGCCCCAGACCGGCGAGGCCCAGGGCGGTGAAGATGTCAAAAACCCGGTATCCGGTTAACCGCAAAGCTGCTCCGCTTAAGTGAACAGCATTGCGCATAAAGCGGGCTTTTCCATATCAGGTTGTCACCGCAAAAATTACAGCTCTTTAACGGTACGAACCTGATCCTTGTTGATGCGGGTCTGCTTGCCATCCAGTTGTTCGAATTCGTAGAAACCCGAATCTTTGTCGAACTGTGGCGCGTCGACAGCCTGGATTTCTCGACCGTCATTCAAGGTGATCACTGTAGGCGATGCGCAACCGGCGAGGGTAGCGAGGCCCAGTGCGAGCATGAAAGTGGCGAGGGTCCGTTGAGTCATGAGTGTGTCTCCGAATATGAATTCTTTTGGTTACTGAGCTTGAGACGTGTACAGCGCGCGCAAGTTCCTTCTCCTGTCAGTCTGACACAGTGTTGAGGGCACTTAACAGTTCTGGTGTGTTGAGGTTGGCCAGGCGCGGGTCATTGTCGGGGCATTGCAGGGCAGTAGCGCCCAGTTTGCGCATGAGGCGACCCGGGCTGCGTTCGCCGTCGTTCCAGGCACTGTCGAAATCTGCCAAGAGTGCCACGGGGATAATGCACAACAAGGGTTCCCAGTGTTGACCATGGCGCAGCATCAACGGTAGGTCCGGGTGCTGGCTGGCTGCTTCGCGCATGCTATTGAGCAGCGCGGCATCGATGAGTGGTACGTCACAAGGCAGCACCAGCAGATGCGCATGGCGGGCGGCCTTCAGGCCAGCGCGAATACCGGCCAGGGGGCCTGGAAAGTCGCCTTCATCGTCATGAACCAGCTGGTCGGCGTAGGGCGCGTACTTTTCCAGGTTTCTGTTGCAGGAGATGATCAGATCATCGCTTAACGTTCGGGTCTTGCGGTGCAAGTGGGCAATCAGCGGCTCGGCGTGCCATTCCAGCAATCCTTTGTCCTGACCGCCCATGCGTTGGCCACGACCACCTGCCAGGAGCAGAATGGAACAGGGCGGCAAATGTGTATTCGAGGTCATGGCAGGTCTCCATGGGAGCGGCGAAAAAATGAGGCGCTGTGATATAACACCGGGCTGTTTCTCCTACAACTGGATGAGCCTATGACAGCCAAGGCTGATGTACCTTTCGCGCCGCTCAACATCGCGGTGCTGACGGTCAGCGATACCCGTACCCTGGAAACCGATACCTCAGGCCAGGTCTTCGTCGACCGGTTGAGTGCCGCTGGTCATAACCTTGCGGCCCGTATTCTGCTCAAAGATGACCTCTACAAAATTCGTGCGCAAGTCGCCAACTGGATTGCCGACGATGTCGTGCAGGTCGTGCTAATCACTGGCGGTACTGGTTTCACTGGACGCGACAGCACTCCGGAAGCGGTGATTTGCCTGCTGGACAAACAGGTCGACGGTTTTGGTGAGCTATTCAGGCAGATATCGGTGGCGGATATCGGTACCTCTACTGTTCAGTCCCGTGCCCTGGCCGGCTTGGCCAATGGCACGCTAGTCTGCTGTTTGCCGGGTTCGACCAATGCCGTGCGTACCGGTTGGGATGGCATTCTTGCCGAGCAGCTCGATTCGCGGCACCGCCCGTGCAATTTCGTCGCTCATCTCAAACAGGCGGCACCCTGTGAATCCCGCGGGTAAGCCAGGCAAGACGGATAGTCTGATGGCTGTCGAGGTGGCACTGGCACGCTTGCTGGCATTAGCTGAAGCTTCACCGATTCGTGAGCGTGAACGCTTGCCATTGGCGCAGGTTCAGGACCGCGTGCTGGCCGATGACTTGGTCTCGACGCTCGATCTACCACCTTGGCCCAATAGTGCCATGGACGGTTATGCCTTGCGCACGGCTGACTGGACTGGAGAGTCACTGGTGGTCAGCCAGAAGATTTTTGCCGGACAGGCTCCGGAGCCCTTGAAACCCGGCACCTGTGCACGAATCTTCACCGGTGCGCCAGTTCCCGCAGGTGCTGATTGCGTCGAGATGCAGGAGAACACCGAGGTTCAGGCGGATGAGCGAGTCCGTTTCACCGAAACCATGGCCTCCGGACAAAACATCCGCCCTCAAGGCCAGGAATCCACTGTAGGTGAATTGATTCTACCAGCCGGCACGCGCCTCGGGCCGATCGAACAGGGGCTGGCCGCATCGCTGGGATGTGCAGAGCTGGATGTGATTCGCAAGGTTCGTGTTGCTGTTCTGTCCACCGGGGATGAACTGATTGAACCGGGTCAGCCTCTGGGGCCGGGACAGATCTACAACAGCAATCGTGTGTTGCTTTGTAGTTGGTTGCAGCGCTTGGGCTGTGAAGTGATCGATGCCGGTATTCTTCCGGATGATTTAGCAACCACTCGCGCTCGCCTTGGTGAATTGAAGGATGTCGACCTGATTCTATCGACCGGTGGTGTATCGGTGGGAGAGGCGGACTTTCTGGGCATTGCCTTGCGTGAAGAGGGCGAGTTGACGTTGTGGAAACTCGCCATCAAACCAGGTAAACCGCTGACATTTGGGCATTTTCGCGGCGTACCTGTAATTGGTTTGCCTGGCAATCCGGCGTCGACGCTGGTGACCTTTGCTTTGTTGGCAAGGCCCTATCTCTTGCGTCGACAGGGCGTAAAAGAGGTTGAGCCTTTGAAGTTCCAGGTTCCGGCAGGGTTTACCTGGCCCAAAGCAGGCAATCGGCGCGAGTACTTGCGTGGACGTCTGGAGAATGGCCGGGCAATCATCTACAAGAATCAGAGTTCTGGTGTACTGCGTAGCGCCGCCTGGGCCGATGGTCTGGTTGAGGTGCTGGAGGATCGCACGCTGATCGAAGGTGACTGCGTTAGCTTTATCCCGCTGAGCGAAGTCCTGAGCTGATTCCTGCCGCAGGCTTGCCGCAAACCCGGTTGATCGAACCGGGTTTTGCGTTCATGGCTAACCCTCAATGAGCCAGGAGTGTCACGACCTGGTCAAAACGGCTATTGGCGATCCAGGCCAGAAGCCCGATGACTACGGTCGTTCCGCCAGCCGAATAGGCAAGCCTGTGTTTGATGGATTTGACGTCACTACGGACTTCATCCATGTCTCGTCGGATGTATTTTAGGTGTGTCTCCAATTCAACGACGCGAGGTTCCATATCAACTTCTCCAGTGGGTTTAGCGCTGACTTTGAATTCAGCTTGATGATTGGCGCGTTTTTCTGCGAGCGGTACGACCGGAATGACCGGTGACCTGATCTCATGGCTTTGCATGGCACGTCCCTGTGTGTTTCCTGCTGATGTTTGATAACCGCAGACGCCAAGGTGTACCAATCCCACTTGCCGGTCAATTGAGCCGATTCCTCAGGTTTTGTAAGAAAAAGTCCCGCCTTGTAGGACGCCATGCGGCTCGCCGACAAATAATTCAAATTTTTTCGACTTTTATGTGGCGCGACGAGGTCAACATCTCCCATACGGAATTCAATCTTGGGAGTGACAGCAATGAGCGATCGCAAGGCACTGTTGATTCTGCATGGCAAGCAAGCGCTCAACGAGGCGGTTCGTTCTGCCGTGGAGGGCAAGCGCAAACAGGGTTGGGAGCTAGCCGTTCGAGTGACCTGGGAGGCCGGCGACGCACAGCGGCTGGTGGATGAAGCGCTGGCGGCAGGCTACATGCAGATCATCGCCGGCGGCGGTGATGGCACCTTGCGTGATATTGCCGAGGCCATGGCGGCGCATACAACGCAGGCCAGCCTGATACTGATGCCCTTGGGGACCGCCAATGATTTCGCTCGTGCCGCCGGCGTGCCTCTGGAGCCCGATCAGGCGCTGGCTCTGCTTGACACTGCGCCGAGCGCCATTGATCTGGGGGAGGTCGGCGGGCAGGTGTTCCTGAATATGGCCACGGGCGGTTTTGGCAGTCAGGTCACTGCAAACACCTCGGAGGACTTGAAAAAAATCCTCGGGGGCGCGGCCTATCTGTTCACCGGTTTATCGCGATTCAGTGAATTGCACGCGGCCTATGGCGAGTTGCAGGGTCCTGATTTTCAGTGGAGTGGCGAGCTGTTGGCATTGGGCATCGGCAATGGCCGACAGGCCGGCGGCGGACACGTGTTGTGCCCAGAAGCGCTGGCGGACGATGGCCTGCTGGACATCAGTATTCTGCCTGCTCCGCAGGAAGTCGTCGGGACCTTGAAAAACCTGCTGACCGATGGCTTCGGCATCGACAACATGTTTGTACGAGTCCGATTGCCCTGGGTAGAAATCAAGGTTGCGGAAGGCCTCTACATCAACCTCGATGGCGAGCCTCTGGAAGGCGACAGCTTGCGTTTCTCGGCTCGTCCGGCAGCACTGCGCGTACATTTGCCTGAAAACTCACCGCTGCTGGGGTCATCGCAATTGATCAATCATCCAGGCTGATGATCTGCTCGCGAACGGCGAACAGCACCAGGCCCGCCACATCGTAGATCTGCAAGCGCTTCATGATCTGTGAGCGATGAGTTTCGACCGTCTTGATACTGAGACCCAGGCCGTTGGCGATCTCCCGGGTGGATTTTCCGCGAACGATCAGCCGAAGGATTTCCAGCTGACGCGCTGTCAGGTTGTGGGAGTCAGCAGGTTCCGGCTGGTGTTTCTGAGATCGGGTCAGCGCCTGGTTAATGACGGTGTGGGCGATGGCCGGGCTCAGGTAGCGTTCGTTGTTACGCAAGGCTTCCAGGGCATGTTCAAGCTCGGTGGCCGTGGTGTCCTTGAGCAGGTAGCCATGTGCGCCGGATTCCAGTGCCTGCATGATGAGTGCAGGATCGGTGTGCATCGACAGGATTAGCACCTTGCTCTGCGGGCGAACTCGCTTGAGTCGCTGCAAGGCTTCAAGGCCGCTGGTTTCCTTCATGGAAATATCCAGCAGGACGATGTCCGGGGACAGCTGCTCGACCATCTCGAGCAACTGCGAGCCATCATTGGCCTCACCGATTACCGCGTAGCCTGGAATATCCAGCACCAGAGCGCGCACGCCTGCCCTGATAAGCGAGTGGTCATCCACCAGAAGTAAGTTACAAGTCAATGCATAACCTTATTCGAGCTGGCCCGTTCGAGCGCACGAGGTGCCCAGGGGAAGAGAGCTTCGATTTGAGTGCCTTTGCCCGGCTCGCTGGTAACGCTCAATGTGCCGCCGAGCTGATCGATCCGTTCCGACATCCCCGCCATTCCGCGCTGCCCTTCACGACCTGGATCCATCGATGGCGCGAAACCCAGACCATCGTCGCTGATCGACAGCGCCAGTCCCTGAGGCAGACGTTGCAGGCGGACCTGCAGATTTTGCGCGTCGGCATGGCGCAGTATATTGGTGACCGCTTCCTGGGTTATTCGAAAGGCGGCCAGCGCCATTTCTTCCGGTATACCGGTTAAGCGCTGATGGCATTCCAGGCTCCAGTGCACCGACGTGTTGGCCAGTGTCTTGAGTAAATGCGCACGCAGGCTGGCTTCCAGCCCGAGACTGGTCAGCTGCCTGGGATTGAGAATGGCCGATACATCCCGAACTTTGGTCAGGGTTTCTTCCAGCGTGTCGCAGAGCACCGAACATTGGCCCTGAAGTTCTTCGGGCATTCGGCGCTTGAGCCAGTCACTTTGAAGTTTTGCCGCGGTCAGCAACTGGCCGATGTCGTCATGCAGTTCTCGACTGAGCCGGTGACGTTCGTTTTCTTGAACCTCCAACAGCCGGTCGGCCAACTCTTGAGGTTGAAACTTTATCGATTTGCGCGAGAGGCAATGCTCCACCCAGACGCAGGTCAGCGCCGCAACATTGAGCACCAGCAGGCTCAGCGGCAGGCGAGTGGACAGACTGTAAATCAGCAGGCTGCCAATCGCCGAGCAGGTACACAACATAAGCGTGACCAAACGCGCGTTTTTTCGGGAGGGTGGGCATAGGGTGATTGACTTGAGGCTGGCGTACATAGCGGATGGAGCCAATGGATGTTCGCTGCGGGAAGACCGGTCATAACGGATGACGGTCTCTGTCTGGAGTCACTCTGCCATTAATTGACGTCAACTAACGGGCGGCATAATACCACTTAAGATACCGTTGGTCGCGTTTGGTATATAGGTCTGAAGAGTCAGAAAACAGGAAGTTATGGACGTCGGCTCCATAATGGAAAAAGTTGTGCGGCAGGAATTGTTTATTGGGTTCGAATTGTCGTTAACGGGTATGGAATATTCAATTGCGACATAACGTCGCTAAAGTTAGAGAGGCAGTCACGGCAATAAAAAATCGGAGCACGGCATAGTGCTCCGATAAATTCAGGCTTGCCGTCCTGAAAAGGAGACGAGTGCGAACGGTTTGGAATTAGCGGGTGGATGAAACTGACTGTGTCCGACCTGGCAGGCGAAGGCTTCGATCAGAGAGGTCTGTTCACTGTCATCGAGGCTGAGTTGGCCGGTGTTCTGATCGATAAGCTCGAGTTGCCAGGCGATCAACGTCAGGCAGTCTTTCAGCGCACCCAAGGCCTGCTCGTGCAAGTCCACGTGATTCTGGGCGTGGCTCAGCAACCCATGAATGTGCAACGAAAACTCCGAAACCGCTGCCAGAGCAAGCGTATCAGCCTTTTTGGCCAGTTTGAGCAGGGTGCTGAGCATGCAGTCGATGGCGTCCATGTCATTGCTGATCAGTTGCAAATGACTCAGGCATTCCTCGGTTTTGTCCAGGAGCGTCTCAGCTTCGACGAGAAACTCCGCGTGCTGCTGAGCCCATTCTTTACGATCGTTCGGCATGTTTATCTCCACAACGTCATGTCAAATGAGGGAATGTCGTGTGTGTCGACGAGGACGGTCGGAGTAGCGGCATTGCCGTGCCATCGTAAGATCGCGCTCCGGCCTGTCTGGCTGCAGGCTGGGGAACTCGATAGGGGGGATGGCCACTGACCTGCGATCGCACACAAAAGCCTGACTCCGTTCATGCAATGAGAATGGCGTCACATTAATGGCTATTGGATATTGCGAATATCAGGTTGGGCCTGATTGCTACTAGGGGAATCCCTTACACAAAGGAACCACCCGAACGAAACGAGGTCTCGCGGGAGGGAATGAAGCAGATGAAGTCACTTGGCCAGTAAAGCATGATGTTAATGTGACATCAATGTTTGATCGTGGCATTTTACAGGGGGGTCAAGGTCCGGCAAAAACAGCCGATAACCCCCTTTAGTGAATTTCATCAGAACAAGCCCAGGAGTCATTGATGGCCGGCATTCTCGACACGGTAGACCAACGCACGCAACTGGTGGGTGAGAATCGCCTGGAAATTCTCATGTTCCGGCTGGCCGGGCGGCAATTGTTCGCAATCAACGTTTTCAAAGTGCAGGAAGTGCTGCAACTGCCGAAGCTGACCCTGATGCCCCAGCGTCATCCGTTTGTCTGCGGCGTGGTCAACCTGCGCGGCCAGACCTTGCCGGTGATCGACCTGTCCCAGGCGATCGGCATGCGTCCGCTGGTGCCAAGCCCTACCAGCACGATCATCGTCACCGAGTACAACCGTTCGGTGCAGGCGTTCCTGGTCGGCGGCGTGGACCGCATCGTCAACATGAACTGGGAAGCCATTCTGCCGCCGCCGGCCAGCGCCGGTCGTCAACATTACTTGACCGCTATCAGCAAGGTCGACGACCAGTTGGTGGAAATCATCGACGTCGAAAAAGTCCTGGCGGAAATTGTCCCGTACAACGCGAAGGTATCGCGCGACAAACTCGAAGATCCGGTTCTGGAACGTGCCCGTGGCCGTGAAGTGCTGCTGGTGGACGACTCTAACGTGGCACTTTCGCAATTGCGTGACACCCTGGGTCAGTTGGGCGTGAAGATGCACATTGCCAGCGATGGCTTGAAGGCACTGAACATGCTCAAGGCATGGGCCGATACCGGTGTGAACATGACCGACAAACTGCTGATGATCTTCACCGACGCGGAAATGCCGGAAATGGACGGCTATCGCCTGACGACGGAAATCCGCAACGACCCGCGTCTGCGTGGTCTTTACGTGGTGATGCATACCTCGTTGTCCGGTAGCTTCAACGACTCGATGGTCAAGAAAGTCGGCTGCGACAACTTCCTCTCCAAATTCCAGCCGGACAAACTCGTCGATGTGGTGCGCCAGCGTCTGATGCTCGACGAAGTGCCTGCCTGACACCCCACGCAGAGGCTGGCCTGAAGTCAGCCTTTGATTCGGCGATCAAGCTCGTATAGGGTGGCGTTTTTTGCCCACCAGGGAGCTGGCCATGTTGCGTCTGAGCGCGCTTTATCGTTATCCGTTGAAATCCGGCAAGGGCGAGATCCTGCAGCAGGTCAGCCTCGACAAGCTGGGCCTGGACGGTGACCGACGGTGGATGCTGGTGGACGAGGCCAGCGGCCGTTTCCTGACCCAGCGCGTAGTGGGGCAGATGAGTCAGTTGTCGGCGCTGTGGAATGCCGAAGGTGGCTTGACCCTCAGTGCTCCGGGACGCTCAGCGATCGATATTGCCTTGCCGGCCAGCGACGCTGAACTGCGCGGCGTGACCATCTTTCGAGACAGTTTGCGAGTCCCCGATGCCGGTGATGAGGCCGGTGCGTGGGTCAGTGAGTTCATTGGCAAGCCGACGCGTCTGGTGCAAGTGCCGCTCGATCGCGCGCGGACCACCCAGGCCGGCTACGGCAAGGATGACGATCAGGTGGCCTTCGCCGATGGCTTTCCGCTGTTGCTGATCGGACAGACATCCCTGGAAGACTTGTCGCAAAAGGTCGGGCGTGCGCTGGAAATGCTGCGCTTTCGGCCCAATCTGGTAATTGCAGGTAGCGAGGCGTATGCCGAAGATGGCTGGAAGCGCATCCGCATCGGCGATGTCGAGTTCCGCGTGGTCAAGTCGTGTTCACGCTGCATTTTGACCACCATCGACCCGCAAACCGGCGAGCGCAGTGAAGATCGCGAACCGCTGGCGACCCTGCAGAAATACCGCGCGCAGGAAGACGGCGCAATGTTCGGCCAGAACCTGGTCAATGACGGCAATGGCCAACTCGAAGTGGGCATGCCGGTCACGGTCCTGGAATAAACGACCCTGAATGATAAATGCCCGTGTCCAAGGACACGGGCATTTTTTTGTCGCTGTGAAAACTCGGGGGTTTAGCCGCGGTATTCGCACAGGTAAGCCGTGTCGACGGCCACTTTCAACTGGAACTTGCAGTTGGCGGGTACGTTGAACTGGCTGCCGGCGGCGAAGGTTTCCCAGTCGCTGCTGTCCGGCAGTTTGACGGTCAGGGCGCCGGTTACCACGTGCATGATTTCACGCTGGCTGGTGCCGAATTCGTATTCGCCCGGTGCCATGACGCCGATGGTCGCAGGACCTTCAGCGGTGCCAAAGGCGATCGACTTGACGGTGCCGTCGAAGTACTCGTTGACTTTAAACATGGGCGATTCCTCGAAAAGGGCTAAAAAGGGCTGGCCAGTATGCACAAGGCCCTTGGCGCCGTCACCTCTCTAGACGGGGAGAACCAGTGGTAACAGACGCGCTGTATTGCGCGCGTCTTCCAGCGCCCGGTGTTGCTGCCCGGTAAACTGCATGCCCGCAAGTTGCAGAGCGCCATTGAGCCCCAGCGGGCGTTCCAGCCGACGAGCCTTGGCAAAGCGCTGCTTGAGGTTCATGTGCGGCACTCGGCTCAGGGCGCTGTCGAGTTGCAGTTTCTGCCATTCCTGAAGCAGCTGTTTGCGATCGTAATCGCCCCAACTGGCCCAGCCTTCGAGGCGCGAGTGATGCTGGCCGAGCCAGCATTCGAACGATGCCCAGACCTCGCTCAGAGGCTGCGCAGTATCGATGTTGGCCTGGGTGATGTGGGTCAGTTCCCGGCAAAACGGCGTCAGCAAAGGTCGATGCGTCGGGCGCACGAAGCACTGAAAGCTATCCAGTTCTCGACCTTTTCGGTCCACCAGGGTGGCGCCGATTTCGATAATTTCCATTTCAGTTACTGGCCAACCACCTTCATCGGTGGTGGCTTCGAGATCAATGACCAGCCAGTGAGGCATCGCAGGGTTCCTGGTATCCGCGTCCTGATAGGGCTTGAGCGTAGCCAAAGCCAGCGGATCCGCCTAGCGGCTTATTCGACCTCCAACAAAATCTGACGATTTTTCACCTGATCACCGACCCTGACCTGCAAGCGTTTGAGCACGCCGTCGATGCCCGACTTGAGCGGATGCTCCATTTTCATGGCCTCCAGCACGACCAACAACTGGCCTTTGCTGACCGGACTGCCCTCAGTGACCAGCACGTCGACGATCGCCCCGTCCATCGGAGCCTTGAGGGTGCCGGTGCTGACGCTGACCTGGCTGCTGACCAAGGCCTGGGTCCGATCCACCAGCTGTAAACTGCCAGGCCGGGTGAACAGCCAGAGTTGTCCCGCCTCAAGACGGTAGGCATGGCGTCGCCGGATACCGTTGACTTCCAGGCTGGCCCAGCGTCCGTCGCACTGGATGATCGTTAATTCAACATTTTGCTCAGCGACTTGAATCCGATACGGTTCCCCCGGCACAGCGTTCAATTCCACTGACCAATCCTGATCATCAAGGCCGATTCGATAGTGCAACGGCACGCTGGCGTTGTTGCGCCAACCGGCCAGTGGTGCGGGATGAACCTGTGCCCAGGCCTGGTAGAACAACGCTGCGGCGATTGCCAGTTCTTCAGCGTCGGGTACTCGGGTGTGCAGGCAGGCATGGTCGGAAAAATACGTCGGGATGAACCCGGTGTTGAACTCGCCACTGATGAACTGCGGATGTTCCAGCAGACTGGCGAGCAAGCGCTGATTGCTTTGCACGCCGAGCAGTACGCTGTCCTGCACCGCTCGCAGCAACTTGCGCCGGGCTTCTTCGCGGGTAGCACCGTGGGCAATGATCTTGCCCAGCATCGGGTCATAGAACGGGCTGACGTTCTGGCCTTCGATCAGGCCATGGTCGATTCGTATATCGCCCTGCAACGCTGGCTGCCACGCGGCAATGCGACCGGTTTGTGGCAGAAAATCGTGCGCCGGATCTTCGGCGTACAAACGGACTTCCATGGCATGTCCGTTGAGTTGTACGTGTTCCTGACGCAGCGGCAGCGGCAGCCCTTCAGCGACGCGTAACTGCCAGGCCACCAGATCGAGGCCGGTGATCAATTCAGTCACCGGGTGTTCCACCTGGAGTCGGGTGTTCATCTCTAGAAAGTAAAACTGCCCTCGCGCATCCAGCAGAAACTCGACGGTGCCAGCGCCGACGTAATTCACCGCGCGACCGGCTTTGAGCGCTGCTTCACCCATGGCTTGACGCAATTGGGCGGTCATCACCGGGCAGGGGGCTTCCTCGATGACTTTCTGGTGGCGGCGCTGGATCGAACAATCGCGCTCGCCGAGGTAGATCAGGTTGCCGTGCTGGTCGCCGAACAGTTGAACCTCGACGTGGCGCGGATCAACCAACGCCTGCTCAAGAATCAGCTCGTCACTGCCAAACCCGTGCAGCGCTTCGGAGCGGGCGGTGCGCAGCTGTTCCAGCAAGTCATTGGCCTCGTGCACCAGGCGCATGCCCCGCCCACCACCGCCGGCACTGGCCTTGATCATCAGCGGATAACCGATGCGTGCGGCTTCGCGGCTCAGGGTGGCGTCGTCCTGTTCGGCGCCCTGATAGCCTTTGATGCACGGCACACCGGCTTTGATCATGGCGAGTTTCGACAGGCGTTTGCTGCCCATCAGTTCGATGGCCTCGGGGCTGGGGCCGATGAAAGTGATGCCGGCATTCTGGCAGGCGCGGGCGAACCCTGCGTTTTCCGAGAGGAAGCCGTAGCCGGGATGGATTGCGTCGGCACCAGTGCGCCGGGCGGCGTCGAGCAATGCCGGGATGCTCAGATAAGACTGCTGTGCCGCGGCCGGGCCGATGTTCACAGCTTCGTCGGCCATCTGCACATGCAGGGCACCGGCGTCGGCATCGCTGAACACCGCGACCGTGCGATAGCCCAGGGCCTGGGCGGTGCGCTGGAGGCGGCAGGCGATTTCACCACGGTTGGCGACCAGGATTTTTTTCAGGGTGGGCATGGCTTCTTCCCTTAAGTGTTGCGGTCAATGTGATGGAGATGCTGTTAAGGCGCCCACCCCGGTTTACGCTTTTGCACAAAAGCCATGGTCCCCTCGACTCCTTCAGCCCCGGTCACCGCCTCGCTGAACCACTCGGCCGCTTCATCCAGCAACGCATTCGACGGCTGCCCGGCACTCGCCAGCAACAGTTTTTTTGTCCGCGCATTGGCCTCCGGCGCGCAGCACAACACATGGGCCAGAATTTCATCGAGACGCTCGGCCAACGCTTGCGCGTCATGCTCGACAAAATGCACCAACCCCATGCGCCGTGCCTGTGTGCCATCGAAACGTGCCGCGGTCAGCGCCAGTCGGCGAGTCTGAGTCAGGCCGATGCGCTGCACCACGAACGGCGCGATCTGCGCGGGCAGCAGACCAAGGCTGGTTTCCGGCAGACCGAATTGCGCCTGGTGATCGGCCAAGGCGACGTCGCTGACGCAGGCCAGACCAAAACCACCGCCGAGCACCGCGCCTTGCAGCACCGTGATCACCACTTGCGGCGCGTGTTGCACCGCTTGCAGCAGCGCACCAAACGCTCGATTCAAGTCGCGATAGGCGCTCGGACCTTGAGCGCGTGCATTGGCCATGTCCTTGATGTCGCCCCCGGCGCAGAAATGCCCGCCGGCACCGCCGATCACCAGCGCGCGAATACCTCGGTCGTCACGCACTGCTGCCAGTACCGAACGCAGTTCGGTGACCATTTGCAAACTCATGGCATTGCGGCTTTCGGGGCGGTTGAGGGTGATGTGCAGGACACCGTTATGGGGTTCGAGCAACAAGGTCTGGCAAACAGGCAGGGTGCTCATTTCTTTTTCCCCGGCAGGATGCCCATGAGTTTGCAGATGATCCCCAGCATGATTTCGTCGGCACCGCCGCCGATCGACACCAGCCGCACATCGCGGTAAGCGCGGGCCACCGGGTTGTCCCACATGAAGCCCATGCCGCCCCAATATTGCAGGCAACTGTCGCTGACTTCGCGGCCCAGCCGTCCTGCCTTGAGTTTGGCCATGGACGCCAGGCGGGTGACGTCCTGGCCTTTGATGTATTGCTCGGTGGCCTGATAGACCAGCGCCCTCAGGCATTCGATTTCGGTTTGCAGTTCGGCCAGTCGGAAGTGGATGACCTGGTTGTCGATCAGCGCATTGCCGAAGGTTTTGCGCTCCTTGCAGTACTCGATGGTGCTGTCGATGCAGTACTCCAGGCCCTTGATCATGTTCGCCGCGCCAAACAGCCGTTCCTCCTGAAACTGCAGCATCTGCATCATGAACCCCGCGCCTTCATGGCCGATGCGGTTGCGTTGCGGCACCCGCACGTTATCGAAAAACACCTGAGCGGTTTCCGAGCTGCGCATGCCGAGCTTGTCCAGGTGCGAGCTGAGACTGATGCCCTGCGTGTTCATCGGCACCATGATCAGCGACTTGTTGATGTGGGGTTTGTCGTCCGAGGTGTTGGCCAGCAGGCAGATGAAGTCCGCGCTCGGTGCGTTGGTGATCCACATCTTGCTGCCGTTGATCACGTAGTCGTCGCCGTCTTTGCGGGCGGTGGTCTTCAAACCGGCTACATCGGAGCCGGCGCCGACTTCGGAAACACCGATGCAGCCGACCTGCTCGCCAGTGATGGCCGGCCGGAGAAACTCTTCGCGCAATTCATCGGAACCGAAGCGGGCGAGGGCCGGGGTGCACATATCGGTTTGCACGCCGATGGACATCGGAATCCCGCCGCAATGAATGGTGCCGAACGCTTCGGCAGCGACGATTGAGTAGCTGTAGTCCAGACCCATGCCACCGAACTTTTCCGGTTTGGAAATCCCCAACAGGCCAAGATCACCGGCCTTGCGAAAGATCTCGTGGATCGGAAAGCGTCCGGCCTTTTCCCATTCCTCGACGTGAGGATTGATCTCGTGATCGACGAATTGGTGGACAGTGCGGCGCAGTGCTTCGTGTTCCTGGGTGAAGATCATTTTTATTGTTCTCCTGAACGCCCTAGAAGCGGGCTACACCAAAACTGTTGGATTGCAGCGGCCGCACTTCAGCCTCATGACAGATATCCAGCAAGTACCCAAGCAAGGTCCGGGTATCGCGAGGGTCGATCAACCCGTCATCCCACAAACTGGCGCTGCCATACAGCGCGGTGGACTGGCTGTCGAGTTTCTGCGCGGTAACCTGTTCCAGCATGTCGAGCATTTTCGGGTCGGGCACCAGGCCGTCCTTGGCCTGTTTGGCCTCGGTGACGATCCGCAACACTTTACCGGCCTGGGCGCCGCCCATCACCGCCGTGCGGCTGTTGGGCCAGGCAAAGATGAAGCGCGGGTCGAGGCCGCGGCCACACATCGCATAGTTGCCGGCGCCGTAGGAACCGCCGACGACGAGGGTCAGTTTAGGCACCCGGGCGTTGGCCACCGCTTGAATCATCTTCGCGCCGTGTTTGATCACGCCTTGCTGCTCCGACTCGGTGCCAACCATGAACCCTGTGGTGTTGTGGAAAAACAGCAGCGGCGTCTGGCTCTGGTCGCAGAGCTGAATGAACTGCGCCGCCTTGCTCGCACCCTTGGGGGTGATCGGCCCGTTGTTGCCGATGAACCCGCAGGCGCGGCCTTGAATCTGCAAATGGCCGCAGACAGTTTGCTGATCGAACTCGCCCTTGAATTCGAGAAAGTTCGAGCCGTCGGCAATTCGCGCGATGATCTCGCGCACGTCGTAAGGTTTTTTCGGATCGTCAGGAATCAGTCCGAGCACTTCTTCGATGGGGTAGAGCGGTTCTTCCCAGTGCCGCGCAGGCGCTAAAGGTAACCGGGCATTCCACGGCAGCAGGCTGACAATCTCGCGCACCTGCCGCACGCCATCGGCATCGCTCTCGGCCAGGTATTCAGCGGTGCCGGCGATTTGCGCGTGCATCTCGGCGCCGCCCAGTGCTTCATCGGTGGCGACTTCGCCGGTGGCAGCCTTGAGCAGTGGCGGGCCGGCAAGAAACAGCTTGGCCTTGCCACGCACCACCACTACATAATCCGAGAGCCCCGGCTGATAAGCGCCGCCGGCCGTGGCCGAACCATGAACCACCGTGATTTGCGGTAACCCCATGGCGGACATCCGCGCCTGATTGGCAAAGCTGCGGGCACCTTCGACGAAAATCTCCGCTGCGTAATTGAGGTTCGCGCCGCCGCTTTCGGCCAGGGTAATGACTGGCAGTTTGTTCTCCATGGCGATCTGTTGCAGGCGCAGGGATTTTTTCAAACCGCTGGGGGAAATGGTCCCGCCCTTGATCGCACTGTTGTTCGCTACCACCAGAACCCGAACGCCGGACACGTAACCGATCCCGGCGATCAAACCGCCGCCAGCCGAACTGCCGTCCTTGTCGTCATGCAGTTTATAGCCGGTCAGGCTGGCCAGTTCGAGGAAGGGTGCGCCAGGGTCCAGCAGCAGATTGAGGCGTTCGCGGGGCAACAATTGGCCGCGCTTGTCGAACCTGGGTTTGGCTTCGGCAGCCTTGTTCAGCAGGTTCTGTTCGAGCTGGCGGACGTGCTCGATGCCGACCAGCATCGCCGCTCGATTGAGCGCGAACTGCTCGCCGAACGGGTCCACTTGCGACTGAATCACCGGCATGACTTATTCCTTGTCCTTGAGCACGTCAGGGAGGTAGGCACGGTGAAAACCGTTATATGACTCGCTGATCTGCGCCTTGTGTATCGGCCAGGCGCGCCCGCCCAGGCTGGCGGCGCCGTCGATGCGCAAGGTGCTGCCGCTGACAAATGCCGCTGCCGGGCTGAGCAGGAAAACGATCGCCGCGCTGACTTCCGATTCGGTGCCGATGCGTTTGAGCGGCACGTGCTCGCACAACGTCGGGATCACCGCTTTGAACGCGCCTTCGTAGGTGTCCATGCCGCTGGACGCGATCCAGCCCGGCGCCACCGCGTTGACCCGCACCCCGGCATAACCCCATTCGAACGCGGCGGTCTTGGTGAGATTGTCCATGCCCGAACGCGCTGCGCCCGAGTGCCCCATGCCGGGCATGCCGCCCCACATGTCGGCGAGCATATTGACGATGGCGCCGCCGTGCGTGCTCATGGACTGGTTGAACACTTCCCGGGCCATCAGGAAGCCGCCCATCAGGTTGGTGCGCAACACTGTTTCGAAACCTTTTTGATTGATCGACGCCAACGGCGCCGGGTACTGCCCGCCGGCATTGTTGACCAGTCCGTGAATCGGTCCGTGCTTGCGGATCAACTCGCTGACCACATACTTGACCGCTTCTTCCTCACGAATATCGCAGGCCATCCAATCCACCTTGCCGCCATCTTCGGCAATCTCGGCGGCGACGTTTTTCAGCTTGTCGACCTTGCGTCCGAGCAGCAGCACATGGGCGCCGAGGGCCGCCAGTTCGTGAGCGGTGCAACGGCCGATGCCGCTGCCGCCACCGGTGACGATGATGGTTTGGCCTGCAAACAAATCGGCTTTGAAAATCGAATCGTATGCCATGGCGACAGTCCTCTAGTTGACTTGGTCGGCGATGCGTTTAGGCACCGGTATCTGGATTTCCAGCAGTTGCTGGGCGAAGGCTTTGCCTTGCGGATCGATCCGCAGGCTGGCCACACCACCGCCTCCAAGGGCGTTCTCCAGCAGAAAATTAAGGCTGTGGGTGCCCGGCAGGTACCAGCGTTCGACACGGCCGTGGATCGGGTCGAGGACATGACTCATCCAGTCGACGATCACTTCTGGCGTCAAGGTTTCGGCAATCCACGGCAGGTACTCCGGCTCGCGGGCCATGACGCCGATGTTGCTGTGGTTGCCCTTGTCACCGGAGCGTGCCACGGCGAGTTTGACCAGGGCCACGCTGGCATCGGCCCGGTCTGAGGGTTTCGGTGGGGCGCACGCCACGGGCAGGTCGGCGGTGTCGAGTACATCAACGGCGGGCAGGGCGCATGGGTGGCGCTGGCCCTTGAGATCAATTTCCAGCGTGCAGGCGGTTTTGTCGATAAGGAACGAGAACAGCCGGATCAGCGGATACACCGTCGGCCGTCCACCGACAATCCCGGTCAGTCCCGGCGCCATGCCGGTGGCGGCCTGGGCGATTTCCCGGGAGAACACAATCAACGCCTGTTTACCCGGATGGCGCACCGCCAGTTTGATCACCACTTCGCGGCTGTCATGGCGCTGACCGTGGGGGCCGTAAGTGGCTTCGCTGCCGAGCAGTTCGATGTTCACTTCGCTGTAGGGTGGCCAGCCACGCTGGCTGAAGATTTCCGACGTCTTGTTGATGATGGCTTCGCTGACTCGACGCGCCTTGTCGACTGCATCGATCCCGGCGATCAGGCAACTGGCGGTGCAGCGGAAACCGTCCGGGTAAGTCGCGCTGACCTTGTACTGATCGGTCGGCGGCAAGCCTTTTGCGCCGTGCACCTGAACCGCATGTTTGCCTTGTTGCACGAGTTTGACTTCAGTGAAATCGCAGACCACGTCCGGCAGCAGATACGCCTGCGGGTCGCCGATTTCATACAGCATCTGCTCGCCGACCGTCAGCGGTGTAACCAGTCCGCCCGAGCCTTCGGGTTTGCTGACGATGAACTGGCTGTCGGCGCTGACTTCGACGATGGGGAAGCCGATGTGTTCGTAGTCGGGCACCTCGCGCCAATCGGTGAAGTTGCCGCCGGTGCACTGGGCGCCGCATTCGATGATGTGCCCGGCCAATGCGGCCTGGGCGAGTTTGTCGTAGTCGTGCCAGGACCAATCGAATTCATGCACCAATGCAGCGCTGACCACCGCGCTGTCGACCACACGCCCGGTGATCACAATGTCGGCGCCCAGGCGCAGGGCTTCGACGATGCCCGGTGCGCCGAGGTAGGCGTTGGTCGAGACGCACATCGGCGGCAGGGGCGCGCCGCTGAACATTTCATGGATACCGCTGCTGCCCAGCTGCTTGAGCTGCGGCTGCAGGTCATCGCCCAGCAGCACGGCGATTTTCAACGCCACCCCGGCCTTGTCGCAGGCAGCGATCAGGGCGGCGGCGCAAGCCTGTGGATTGACTCCGCCTGCGTTACTGATGACGCGGATTTTCTGTTCGGCGAGTTGACCCAGCAGCGGGCTGAGGACTTCAATGAAGTCGTTGGCGTAACCGGCCTGAGGATCTTTCATCCGCGCGCCGGCCATGATCGACATCGTAATCTCCGCCAGATAATCGAAGACCAGATAGTCCAGACGCCCACCTTCCACCAGTTGCGCGGCAGCGGTCGAGGTGTCGCCCCAGAAGGCGCTGGCGCAACCGATGCGAATTGTTTTGGGCCCAGTCAATTCCATAGTCACCTCCGATAGAAGTGCATCGAGACTACCAAGCAAGCGCTTGGTTTGTAAACGCCTTAACTATCTTCTTCCCAAGCGCTTGCTTGGGCGCCCCGGCCAGCTTAAATTGCCCGCGCAACCCCGCTGTTTTAGCGGTGAGCGGCGTATTTGATTGATCGACTGTAGGAGAGATCGGGTGGACGAGCAAAAAGCCCTGAGGGTGATGCGCGAATTGGTCGACAGCGGCCAATTGACCGACCCGGACAGCGCCCGCGGCAAACTGCTGCAAGTGGCGGCTCACCTGTTCCGCAACAAAGGTTTTGAGCGCACCACCGTGCGCGATCTGGCCGGCGCCGTGGGCATTCAGTCGGGCAGTATTTTTCATCACTTCAAAAGCAAGGACGAGATCCTGCGGGCGGTGATGGAGGAAACCATTCGCTACAACACCGCGTTAATGCGCGCAGCCCTGGCAGAAGCCGACAGTGTGCGTGAGCGAGTGCTGGCGCTGATTCGTTGTGAATTGCAGTCGATCATGGGCGGCAGCGGCGAGGCCATGGCGGTGTTGGTCTATGAATGGCGTTCGCTGTCCGAAGACGGGCAGGCGCAAGTGCTGGCGCTGCGTGACATTTATGAAGACCTTTGGCTACAGGTGCTGGGCGAGGCCAAGGACGCCGGTTTTATTCGCGGGGACGTGTTCATCACCCGCCGCTTTCTGACGGGGGCGTTGTCCTGGACCACCACCTGGTTTCGCGCCGGTGGCAGCATGAACCTCGATCAATTGGCCGATGAGGCGTTGATTCTGGTGCTGGAAGAGAAACAATAGCTTTCCAAGACAGAAGGAAACTGGCTAAGTGGCCGAAACCACCTAGCTTGAATGGATTGATGCGTATTTTCTCGGGGAGTAGGTTGTTTTGATGTCTTCTCCAATTCGGACGGCTTCGCGGCTTTTACTGGCGACGCTCGCGGTGTTATGCGCGGTTCCGTCCCAAGCAGCACAGCTGGTGCGGGTCGGTGCCGCACATTTTCCTCCTTATACCGTGCGCCCGGAGTCCGGTGCCGACACCGGTCTGCTGCCGCAACTGGTCGAAGCCTTGAACCAGTTGCAAACCGATTACCAGTTCGTGCTGGTGCCCACTTCCATTCCCCGGCGTTTCGGTGATTTCAAACAAGGTCGGGTGGACATGGCGATTTTCGAGAACCCGGATTGGGGCTGGAAGGACATTCCTCACACCACCGTTGACATGGGTCTGGAAGACGCCGAGATTTTTGTCGCGCAGCGCGAACCTGATCGTCGCGAGAGTTACTTTGCCGACCTCACCGGCAAGCGTCTGGCGCTGTTCAGTGGTTATCACTACGAATTCGCCAACTTCAATGCCGATCCAAAATTCCTCGCGCAGAACTACAACGCCACGCTGACGTATTCCCATGACAGTAACCTGTTGATGGTGCTGCGCGGGCGTGCCGACGTTGCCTTGGTGACACGCTCGTACCTGAGCGATTACCTGCTGCGCAGCAAGGAAGTCGCTGATCAATTGCTGGTGTCCCAGCGTATCGATCAGGTTTATCACCACTACGCCATCCTCCGTCCGGCCGCACCCATCAGCGGCGTGGCGTTCGGCAAGTTGCTGCAAGGGTTGCGGGACAATGGCCAGATGCTGAAGATTTTCGATCCCTACAAGATCGCCGTGGTGCCGGCCCCGGGTAACTGAGATCGCGCCACAGGTCGCGCATTTGCCGGCTTCTCTTAAATTTCCCGCACTGGCTCACGTCACATCGTTGAACTGTCGACGATTAACGTGAGCCCCACCCATGTCCAATCTGAATCACCTGACGGCCCTGGCCTTGCCGACAGGAAGCCGTCTTGTAGCTGATGAAACCGAAAGCCGCCTGTGTCTCAGCCTTGAAGGGCAGCCGCTGATCGAGTTGCGCCTGACTCGCGAGCCCGAGTTGCAGGTGCAGGTCGAGGCACGCTTCGACCACGCCGACAGTCAAGCCATCTGGGCTGCCTGTTATTGGCTGTTTGTCCGTGACACGGCCTGCCTGCGCCTGACCTGGCAACTCGATGTAGCCCCCACCGAAGCATTGCTCAGCGGGTTGCTGATCCCGACCGACATCGTCGGCCAGTATCGCTGTGAGCGAACACTGTTCTGGCAATTGCCTCAGCCTTGGCTGGGTGTGTCGCTGACATCGAATTATCCACAGCAAATGATCATCAGTGGCGGCAAGCGTCATCCGCTGCGCCCGATGAAACCGCGCGGTGAAGTCTATCGGCGTTTTGATGCGCGCCTCGGTGCCTGGATTTCCCTGCGCACGGTGGACATTGACCTGGACCTGGCGCGTTTCAATCGTTGGCAGAACAGTCCGCGAGTGGCAAGTTTCTGGCAGGAGGAGGGCAGTCTCGACCAGCATCGCGAGTACCTGAACAAACTTGAAGCCGATCCCCACACCCTGACGTTGATCGGTTGTTTCGATGATCAGCCGTTCGCCTACTTTGAAGCCTATTGGGCCAAAGAAGATCGCATTGCGCCGTTCTATGACGTCGGCGATTACGACCGCGGTATTCACATGCTGGTGGGTGAAGAAAATCACCGTGGCCCGCACAAGGTGGCGAGCTGGTTATCGGCGTTGACGCATTACCTGTTTCTCGACGATCCACGCACTCAGCAGGTGGTTGCCGAGCCTCGCGCCGACAACGCGAAGATGATCGGGCATATGCAGAACCAGGGTTTTCACTGCCAGAAAGAGTTCGACTTCCCGCACAAGCGCGCGGCTTTGATGGTGTTGGGGCGTGAGCGGTTTTTTGATCGGTGTGCGTTGGCTTGATACAAAAAAACGCAGCCTTGGGCTAATGCCGATCAGTTAAGCCCTTTCGCTTGACCTTTGGCCGCAAGAAATCAAAATCCGATGCCTGTACTGGCATCGGATTTTTTTATGCGTCTCGCTCGGGCACTGGAACTGACCCATAACATCGTCTCCACTCCAAACTCAATCGAGGGATTGGATTCCTTGCTCGACCCTTCTTTGGTCGAGCAAGCACTTGAACAGGCAGGCGTAGCGACCCTGCGCAAGCGGCGCTTGCCGTTGGAAATGATGCTTTGGTGCGTGATCTCCATGGCATTCTTTCGGCGCATGTCGGCGTGGGATGTAGTCAGCCGCATGAATATCATGCTGCCGGGCCAGCGCCGTGGTTCAAGCCCGTCAGAGATTGGGCAGCGAGGCTGTACGACAAGTCTTCCAT
This sequence comes from Pseudomonas sp. HLT2-19-2, assembly GCF_054898005.1. Taxonomy (NCBI): domain Bacteria; kingdom Pseudomonadati; phylum Pseudomonadota; class Gammaproteobacteria; order Pseudomonadales; family Pseudomonadaceae; genus Pseudomonas; species Pseudomonas sp. HLT2-19-2. Next base: position 2,087,134 of record NZ_CM142712.1, read on the forward strand.
CTGACTCAGAAAAGTTGGCATGAAGCGGCTTCTCATCCAACTTGGGCCGGTTTGCGTTTACTGGGGGTCGATGGCGTTGTCTGGCGAACGCCCGATACGCTGGAAAACCGTGCGCGTTACGACTCCGCCAGCAACCAGCATGGCGACACTGGTTTTCCTCAGGTGCGCATGGTCTGCCAAATGGAGTTGACCAGCCATTTGCTGATCGGTAGTGCGTTTGACGGCTATCGCAGCAACGAGATGAAACTGGCGGAGCAGTTGATCGAAACCACCCCTGATCACTCGCTGACGCTGTTTGATCGTGGTTTTTATTCCTTGGGTTTACTGCATCAATGGCAGCAGGCAGGGATCGAGCGTCACTGGCTGATGCCGCTGAAAAAAGGCTCGCAGTACGAAGTGCTTCAGCGTTTGGGGCGCCAGGATGCGGTTGTCTCATTAAGCACTTCACCGCAGGCCCGCAAGCAATGGCCGGGGCTGCCGGAGCGCCTGACCGCGCGGCTCCTGAGCAAAACCGTCAAGGGCAAGGTGTGTCAGATCCTGACGTCGATGGCCGATCCGCTGCGCTTTCCGCCCGACGAAATCGTCGACCTGTACAGCCAGCGATGGGAGATCGAATTAGGATTTCGGGAGATGAAACAGACTTTGCTCAACAGCAGTTACACGCTGCGCAGCAAGACGCCCGAGATGATCGAGCAGGAGCTGTGGGGAGTGCTGCTGGGCTACAACTTGTTGCGCTATCAGATGGTGGAAATGAGTCGTCACTGTCCAGGAATTTACCCATGCGAAATGAGCTTTAGCGCGTGCACCTGGGCGATTCTCGGGTTTATCAACAGCGTCTCCGTCGACCGTTCCGGGAACATCCCCAAGTACCTGGCCGAGCTTCATGCCTCAGCCATGCATTACGTCCTGCCTCATCGGCGGGAGGAACGCGTTTATCCCCGGGCTATTAGGCTCAAATCCCCGAAGTATCCGATCAAAAATAAAAATGCCAGTCAGCTTAACTGACTGGCATTAAGCCTTGGGCTGCGTTTTTCCTGCGTGCGCTTGCGTGTCAGCGACGAGCAAAGGTATCCACACGACTGCCCGACACCTTGCGGCAGTGCACCAGCGCATCGCGAATCATGAAGTTCACCAAGGTCGGTGAAACGCCAAGCTCCTTGGCGATGTCCTTTTGCGGCACGCCGTGCAGGCGATACATCTCGAAGGCGTAGCGGGTGCGGCTGGGCAGCTCGGTCAGCGCATCGGCAATGTTTTCCAGGGTCGAGAAGTTGATGTGCGAGGTTTCCGGCGAAGCGCCTTGAATCACCACGTTCAGGCCTTCCTCTTCGGGGCCCGAATACTTCTGCTCCAGCGCCTGTTTGCGGTAGTGATCGATCGCCAGGTTGCGCACGATCTGGAACAGGTAGCTGAGCTGAGCCTTGAACGAGGACGTGATCTGCGGCGCTGATTGCAGCCGGAAGAACGCATCCTGCACGACGTCTTCAGCACGCGACCGGCAACCGGTAATGCGGGCTGCAATCTTGACCAGAATCAGTCGATTGTCGACGAATGCCTGAAGTAGCGGTGAATCGCACCTGCCTGTGGACATTTGTTCCGTCATGGAAATCACCTTGCTGCCAATAGGTTAGTGGGACGGCAAGCGGGGCTGAGCCGTCCTACACATCGAGCGACAAATTATTCTCAATGATAATGATTGTCAAATGAGAAAGAGAACTAATGCTCGGCAAAGATGCAGAGTGAGAACTGCGACACGCTGACGCGCCCGCTTGCGGCGCCCGCTTGCCGCACCGTAGCCCCATTGGCGATCTGGCCTTCGACTAATTAATTCAAGACGTTAACCGTTCTCATTGGTGAAGGGTTCCGGGTAGCAGATGCGGCCTAAAACAGCATTCCCAAGCCTTGCGCGGTCGGCGAAGACCGCGTCCTGCACGCCCTCGAAGGGGCGTGACGTCAGAAAACCGATTTCACTTGCAAGCCGAATTCAGGCAGGAAACCTCATGACCGACGCGTTCGAACTCCCCAACACACTGGTCCAAGCCCTTCAGCGCCGAGCAGCCCTGACGCCGGACCGGGTGGCCTTGCGTTTTCTCGCCGAAACCCAGGATCAGGCTGTGGTGCTCAGTTATCGCGAGCTGGATCAGCGGGCGCGGACCATTGCTGGCGCGTTGCAGGCCGAGGCTGCGTTTGGCGATCGCGCGGTGCTGTTGTTTCCCAGCGGCCCGGATTACGTCGCGGCGTTCTTCGGATGCCTGTACGCCGGTGTGATCGCGGTGCCGGCTTATCCGCCGGAGTCGGCTCGTCGTCATCATCAGGAGCGTCTGCTGTCGATCATCAGCGATGCCGAACCGCGTCTGCTGCTGACCAGCGTCAGCCTGCGCGATGCGTTGCAGCAAATTGAGGGTGCGCCGCCATTGCTGTGTGTCGATACGCTCGACAGTGCATTGTCCGAACGTTGGGTGGCGCCGAACCTTGCAGACGACCACATTGCGTTCCTGCAATACACCTCCGGCTCCACCGCGTTGCCTAAAGGGGTGCAAGTCAGCCACGGCAATCTGGTGGCCAATGAACTGCTGATTCGCCACGGCTTCGGCATTGATCTGAATCCTGACGACGTGATCGTCAGCTGGCTGCCGCTGTACCACGATATGGGCCTGATTGGCGGTCTGTTGCAGCCGATTTTCAGCGGCGTGCCGTGCGTGTTGATGTCGCCGGCTTATTTCCTCGGCCGGCCGTTGCGCTGGCTGGAAGCGATCAGCGAGTACGGCGGCACCATCAGCGGCGGACCGGATTTTGCCTATCGGTTGTGCAGCGAGCGGGTCAGCGAGTCGGCCCTGGAGCGCCTCGACCTGAGCGGCTGGCGCGTGGCGTACTCCGGCTCCGAGCCGATTCGCCTCGATACGCTGGAACGCTTCGCCGAGAAGTTCGCGGCCTGCGGTTTCACCCAAGACAGTTTCATGGCGTCCTACGGGTTGGCCGAAGCGACGCTGTTCGTGGCCGGCAGCCCTCGCGGTCAGGGCATTGGCAACCTGCGCGTGGACGATAAAGCCCTGGCACAAAACCGTGCGGAGGCGGGTGACGGCAGCGCGATCATGAGTTGCGGCATCAGTCAGCCGGAGCACGCGGTGCTGATTGTCGATCCGACAGCCCTCAACGAGTTGGCTGACAACGCGGTCGGCGAAGTCTGGGCCGCCGGGCCAAGCATCGCTCACGGCTACTGGCGCAATCCGGAGGCCAGCGACAAAACCTTCGTTCAGCACGCTGGCCGTACCTGGCTGCGCACCGGCGACCTGGGCTTTATGCGCGGCGGTGAACTGTTTATCACCGGGCGCCTGAAAGACATGTTGATCGTCCGTGGTCACAACCTTTATCCACAGGACATTGAGCAAACCATCGAACGCGAAGTGGAGGTGGTGCGCAAAGGTCGGGTCGCCGCTTTCGCCGTCAACATCGAGGGGCAGGAAGGCATCGGCATTGCGGCGGAAATCAGCCGCAGCGTGCAGAAGATCCTCCCGCCCGACGCCCTGATCAAAGCCATCCGCCAAGCCGTGGCCGAGGCGTATCAGGAAGCGCCGAGCGTGGTGCTGCTGCTCAATCCGGGCGCGCTGCCGAAGACCTCGAGCGGCAAACTACAACGCTCGGCATGCCGCAATCGTCTGGGGGACGGCAGCCTCGACAGCTATGCGCTGTTCCCGTCGGCAGACGCCGAAGGTAACTCTGCAACTGAATCAGGTTCCGAACTGCAAACCTTGATCGGCCAGATCTGGTGCGAGCAACTGAGCGTCAAACAGCTCAGCGCCGACGATCACTTCTTCCTGCTGGGCGGCAACTCCATCGCTGCCACTCAGGTGGTCGCGCGTCTGCGCGAAGCACTCGCTCTGGAGCTAAACCTGCGGCTGTTGTTCGAAGCGCCAACCCTCGGCGCGTTCACCGCCGCTGTCGCTCAGCAACAACAGGATGGTGGCCTGGCCCAAGGCTCGATCACCCCGCTGTCGCGCACCGAAGCCATACCGCAATCCCTGGCGCAAAATCGTCTGTGGATTACCTGGCAGCTCGACCCGCAGAGCAGCGCCTACAACATTCCCGGCGCGTTGCGCTTGCGCGGCGAGCTGGATGAAGACGCCTTGCGCGCCAGCTTCCAGCAACTGATTGAGCGTCACGAATCCCTGCGTACTCGGTTCTTCGAGCGTGAAGGTGTGGCGCTGCAACAGGTCGATGCAGCGGGCGAATTCAACCTGCAACTGATCGATATCAGCGACCTGCCGGTTACCGAGCGTGAAGTCCGTGCGCAGCAAATCCGTGAAGACGAAGCCCGTACTCAATTCGATTTGCAGAAAGGCCCGCTGCTGTGGGTGACCCTGGTGCGCCTGGATGAAGAGGACCATCAACTGTTGGTGACGATGCATCACATCATTGCCGACGGTTGGTCGCTGAACGTGCTGATCGACGAGTTCTCGCGCCTGTACGCCGCAGCGTCCCAAGGACAAACAGCGACGCTCGCGGCATTGCACACGCAATACGCCGACTACGGCAGCTGGCAGCGCCAATGGCTGGCGCAAGGGGAGGGCGAGCGTCAGCTTGCTTACTGGAAAACGCAATTGGGCGATGAGCATCCAACCCTGAGCCTGGCCACCGACCATCCGCGCTCGGCGCAACACACTTACCGTGCTGCCCGCCATTGCGTGAAGCTGGGCGCGACCCTGAGCGAAGCCATTCGCCAGACCGCCCAGGCCCATGAATCCACCTCGTTCATGCTGTTGCTCGCCGCGTTCCAGAGCCTGCTGCACCGCTACAGCGGCCAACGCGACATCCGCATCGGCGTGCCGAACGCCAACCGTCCGCGCCTGGAAACCCAAGGGTTGATCGGCTTCTTCATCAACACCCAGGTGCTGCGCGCCGAATTGGATTCGCAGCTGCCATTTGTGGCGTTGCTGGCGCACACCCGTCAGGCCGCGTTGGGCGCACAAGCGCATCAGGACCTGCCGTTCGAACAATTGCTCGAAGCCTTCCCGCAAGCCCGCGAACAAGGTTTGTTCCAAGTCATGTTTAACCACCAGCAGCGCGATTTGAGCGCACTGCGTCGCCTGCCTGGTTTGCTGGCCGAAGAGCTGCCGTGGCACAGCCGCGAAGCCAAGTTCGACCTGCAGTTGCACAGCGAGGAAGACCGTAATGGTCGCCTCAGTCTGTCCTTCGACTACGCCAGCGAACTGTTCGAGACCGCGACCATCGAGCGTCTGGCCGAGCATTTCAGCAACCTGCTGCGAGCGATCTGCGAGCAACCGAAAACCACGATCGGGGACCTGCAACTGCTGAACCCGTCCGAGCTCGATCAGCAAACTTTGTGGAGCGCCGCACCGTGTACGCCGGCCAGCGTTTGGCTGCCCGAGTTGCTCAATGAACAGGCTCGCCTGACCCCTGAGCGCACCGCCCTGATGTGGGACGACGGCAGCCTGAACTTCGCCGAACTGCACACCCAATCCAACCGCCTGGCCCATTACCTGCGCGACAAAGGCGTCGGTCCGGATGTCTGCGTGGCCATCGCCGCCGAGCGTTCGCCGCAGTTGCTGATTGGCCTGCTGGCGATCATCAAGGCCGGTGGCGCCTACGTGCCACTGGATCCGGATTACCCGGCCGAACGTCTGGCCTACATGCTCAGCGACAGCGGCGTCGAATTGCTGCTGACCCAAACCGAGCTGCTTGACCGCCTGCCAGCCGCCGACGGCGTCAGCGTGATCGCCATGGACGCCTTGCATCTGGAGAACTGGCCGAGCCAAACGCCGGGCCTGCATTTGCACGGCGACAACCTGGCCTACGTGATTTACACCTCAGGTTCCACCGGCCAGCCGAAGGGCGTCGGCAACACCCACGCAGCCCTCGCCGAGCGCCTGCAATGGATGCAGAACACTTATCGTTTGAACGACACCGACGTGCTGATGCAAAAGGCGCCGATCAGTTTCGACGTGTCGGTGTGGGAGTGCTTCTGGCCGCTGATTACAGGTGCACGCTTGCTCATCGCCGGGTCAGGTGAACACCGCGATCCGCACCGCATCGCGCAGCTTGTCCAACAGTACAGCGTGACCACGCTGCACTTCGTACCGCCGCTGTTGGCGCTGTTCATCGACGAACCGCTCACCGCCGAATGCACCAGCCTGCGTCGGGTATTCTCCGGTGGCGAAGCCTTGCCCGCCGAACTGCGCAACCGCGTGCTGGAACAACTGCCCGCCGTGCAATTGCACAACCGCTACGGCCCGACCGAGACCGCGATCAACGTCACCCATTGGCACTGCACAACAGCCGATGGCGAACGCGCACCGATTGGTCGCCCGTTGGGCAATGTGCTGTGCCGCGTACTCGATGAGGCACTCAATCCCGTTCCGGCCGGTGTACCGGGCGAACTGTGCATCAGTGGCATCGGTTTGGCGCGCGGCTATTTGGGTCGTCCAGGCCTGACCGCCGAACGCTTCGTCGTCGATCCGCTGGGCGAGCAGGGCGCGCGTTTGTACCGCACCGGTGACCGTGCCCGCTGGACCGCCGACGGCGTGATTGAATACCTCGGCCGTCTCGATCAGCAGGTCAAACTGCGCGGCTTCCGTGTCGAACCGCAAGAAATCGAAGCACGATTGCTGGCTCAGGACGGCGTCGTTCAAGCCGTGGTGCTGGTGCGCGAAACGGCGGCCGGCGCACAGTTGATCGGTTACTACACCGCCACTGAAACCAGCGAAACCGAAGACGCTCAAACCGCCCGCCTGACAATAGCGCTGGCCGCTGAGTTGCCGGAGTACATGGTCCCGGCGCAACTGATGCGTCTGGACGAAATGCCCCTGAGCCCCAGCGGCAAACTTGATCGTCGCGCCTTGCCGGAACCGCAATGGCAAGTGCGCGAACATGTCGAACCGGTCACCGCGCTGGAACAACACATCGCCGGTATCTGGCGTGAAGTATTAGGCCTGGCGCAAATCGGTCTGCGCGACGACTTTTTCGCCCTCGGCGGCCATTCCTTGCCGGCCACGCAAATCATCTCCCGCACCCGTCAGGCCTGCGACGTCGAGTTGCCGCTGCGCACGCTGTTCGAAAACAGTGAGCTGGGCGCGTTTGCTGAACAGGTTCAATTGATTCAGGCCAGCGGCAACACCAACCAGCAGCCGCCGATCGAGAAAGTCGACCGCAGCCAACAGGTGCCGTTGTCCTATTCCCAGCAGCGCATGTGGTTCCTCTGGCAGATGGAACCGGACAGCCCGGCCTATAACGTCGGCGGCATGGCGCGGCTGCGCGGGGTGCTTGATGTCGGGCGCTTTGAAGCCGCGCTGCAAGCATTGATCATGCGTCACGAAACCTTGCGCACCACGTTCCCGAGCATCGACGGCGTGGCCCAGCAAAGGGTTCACCCGGACACCGGCATGCGCATGGACTGGAAGGACTTCTCCGCGCTCGACGCTGATAGCCGCGAACAGCGCGTCCAGCAACTGGCCGACGACGAGGCGCATAAACCCTTCGATCTGGACACCGGACCCCTGCTGCGCGCCTGCATGGTCAAGACCGCCGAGCAGGAACACTACCTGGTGCTGACCCTGCACCACATCGTCACCGAAGGCTGGGCGATGGACATCTTCGCTCGGGAACTGAGCGCGCTGTACGAGGCGTTTGTCGATGACCGCGATTCGCCGCTGCAACCGCTACCGGTGCAATACCTGGATTACAGCGTTTGGCAGCGTCAGTGGCTGGAGTCCGGCGAACGTCAGCGCCAACTCGATTACTGGACCACGCAACTGGGGCGTGAACATCCGCTGCTGGAATTGCCCGCCGACCGTCCACGTCCGCCCGTGCAAAGTCATCGGGGTGAACTGTTCCGTTTCGACCTGAGCGATGATCTTGCCGCACGGGTCCGCGCCTTCAACGCGCAAAACGGTCTGACCCTGTTCATGACCATGACCGCCGCGCTGGCCGTGCTGCTTTACCGCTACAGCGGCCAGACCGATTTGCGCATCGGCGCGCCGGTGGCCAACCGGATTCGTCCGGAAAGTGAAGGGCTGATCGGTGCGTTCCTCAACACCCAGGTGCTGCGTTGCCAGCTCGACGGGCAGATGTCTGTGGGTGAGTTGTTCGAGCAGGTTCGCCACACCGTGATCGAAGGTCAGTCCCATCAAGACTTGCCGTTCGATCACTTGGTGGAAGCTTTGCAACCACCGCGCAGCGCGGCTTACAACCCGTTGTTCCAGGTGATGTGCAACGTTCAGCGCTGGGAATTCCAGCAGAGCCGCACACTGGCCGGCATGACCGTCGAGTACCTCGCCAACGATGCGCGAGCGACCAAGTTCGACCTCAACCTGGAAGTCACCGACCTCGACCATCGCCTGGGTTGCTGCCTGACCTACAGCACCGATCTGTTCGATGAACCACGCATTGCGCGGATGGCCGGGCATTGGCGCAACCTGCTGGAAGGGCTGCTGGCCGATCCGCAACAGCGCCTCAGTGAGCTGCCGTTGCTGGAAGCTGCCGAACAGCAAAACCTGCTCGACAGCCTCAGCGTCGAGCCGGGCGAACATCGACTCGATCAGTGCATTCATCACCTGTTCAGCGAGCAGGCGCTGGCGCGCAAAGATGCACCGGCATTGACGTTCGCCGGGCAAACCCTGAGCTACGCCGAACTCGACAGTCGCGCCAATCGCCTGGCCTGGATGCTCCGCGAGCGTGGCGTTGGGCCGCAGGTTCGGGTCGGTCTGGCGCTTGAGCGGTCGCTGGAAATGGTCGTCGGCCTGCTGGCGATCCTCAAGGCGGGCGGCGCCTACGTGCCTCTGGACCCGGAATACCCGCTGGATCGTTTGCACTACATGATCGAAGACAGCGGCATCGGTTTGCTGCTCAGCGATGCGGCGATGTTCGAAGCGCTCGGCGAACTGCCGCCAACCGTGGCTCGCGGGTGCCTCGAAGAGGACGCCGCCACACTGGCCAATTACCCGGCCACCGAGCTGCCGTTTATCAGCCTGCCACAACACCAGGCGTACCTGATTTACACCTCGGGCTCTACCGGCAAACCAAAAGGCGTGGTGGTGTCCCACGGTGAAATCGCCATGCACTGCCGCGCTGTGATCGAGCGTTTCGGCATGCGCCCGGACGATTGCGAACTGCATTTCTATTCAATCAACTTTGACGCCGCGACCGAGCGTTTGCTGGTGCCGCTGTTGAGTGGGGCGCAAGTCGTTCTGCGTGCGCAAGGCCAGTGGGACGCGGAAGAAATCTGCGGTCTGATTCGCCGTCACAACATCAATATCCTCGGCTTCACCCCAAGCTACGGCAGCCAGTTGGCGCAGTGGCTGGCGACTCAGGGCGAGACATTACCGGTACGGATGTGCATCACCGGCGGTGAAGCCTTGACTGGCGAACACCTGACGCGAATTCGCGCAGCATTCAAGCCGAGTCTGTTTTTCAACGCCTACGGCCCGACCGAAACCGTGGTCATGCCGCTGGCCAGTCTGGCGCCTGAGCAGCTTGAAGAGGGAATGGGCAGCGTGCCGATCGGCAGTGTGATTGGCGCTCGCGTGGCGTATATCCTCGATGCCGATCTGGCGTTGGTGCCGCAAGGAGCGACGGGCGAGTTGTACGTCGGCGGCGCCGGGCTGGCGCAGGGTTATCACCAGCGTCCGGGCATGACGGCCGAGCGGTTTGTCGCCGATCCTTTTGCTGCCAATGGCGGGCGTCTCTACCGCACCGGCGATCGGGTGCGTCAGCGCGCCGATGGTCTGGTGGAGTACCTCGGGCGCATTGACCATCAAGTGAAAATTCGGGGTTTCCGCATTGAACTGGGCGAGATCGAAACCCGTTTGCTGGAGCATGAATCCGTGCGTGAGGCCGTGGTGTTGGCCCTTGATGCACCGAGCGGAAAACAACTCGTCGGCTACCTGGTGACCGACGTTGCCGAGCAGGACGAAATCCAACAAGCCTCACTGCGCGAAGCCCTGAAAAATCACCTCAAATCCCAGTTACCGGATTACATGGTGCCGACGCACTTGATCTTGCTGGCATCCATGCCGCTGACCGCAAACGGCAAGCTCGACCGCCGCGCACTGCCGGCGCCGGATCCGGAGCTGAACCGTCAGCACTACGTGGCGCCGAGCAATGAGCTTGAACTGACGCTGGCCTCGATCTGGTGCGAAGTGCTGAATGTCGAACAAGTGGGCCTCAACGACAACTTCTTCGAACTGGGCGGCGACTCGATTCTGTCGATTCAGGTGGTCAGCCGTGCGCGGCAGCAGGGCATTCACTTCAGCCCGCGTGACCTGTTCCAGCACCAGACGGTACAGACACTGGCCGCCGTGGCGACCCGTACGGAGCAGGTCACGGCCGAGCAAGGTTTGCTGGCCGGCGAATCACGGTTGACGCCGATCCAGCACTGGTTCTTCGACACCGATATCCCTCAGCGCCAACACTGGAACCAGGCACTGCTGCTGGAACCCACAGTGGCGCTGGAACCCCATCGCCTCGAGCAAGCATTGCTGGCGGTGATCGAACAGCACGACGCCTTGCGTTTGCGTTTCACCGAAGTCGCAGGTCAATGGCAGGCCGAGCACCAAGCGGTTTCCGACGCGCCGGTATTGTGGCAAGTGCGCGTTTCGTCCATGGACAAATGCGCGGCACTGTTCGCCGATGCCCAGCGCAGCCTCGATCTCGAAGCGGGGCCGTTGATGCGGGTGCTGCTGGTTGACGGTCCCGAGGGCCAACAGCGGCTGTTCATCGCCATTCACCACCTGGTGGTGGACGGCGTTTCGTGGCGGGTGCTGCTGGACGACCTGCAAACGGTGTATCGCCAACTGGACGCGGGGCACTCGGCAAAACTGCCGGCGAAAACCAGTGCCTTCAAGGACTGGGCCGCACGTTTGCAGGCGTATGCCGGCAGCGAATCCCTGCGTGAAGAACTGAGCTGGTGGCAGTCACAACTGGCCGGTAAAAGCGTCGAGTTGCCGTGTGATCGCCCCGAGGGTGGGCGGCAGAATCGTCATGCACAAACCGTCAGCGTGCGCCTCGACAGCGAGTTCACCCGACAATTGTTGCAGCAAGCGCCGAGTGCCTATCGCACTCAGGTCAACGACTTGCTGCTGACTGCATTGGCTCGCGTTCTGTGCCGCTGGAGCGGTCACGCATCGGCACTGATTCAACTGGAAGGCCACGGCCGCGAAACCCTGTTCGACGAAATCGACATGACTCGCACCGTCGGCTGGTTCACCAGCGCTTATCCGCTGCGGCTGGTGCCAGCGGATGGGCAGGGCGCCTCGATCAAGGCGATCAAGGAACAACTGCGTGCGGTGCCGCACAAAGGTCTGGGTTATGGCGTGTTGCGTTATCTCGCCGATGACTCGAGCCGTCAGAGCATAGCGGCCTTGCCGGTGGCACCGATCACCTTCAATTACCTCGGTCAGTTCGACCAGAGCTTCGGCGCGGATGCCTTGTTCCTGCCTCTCGATGAAGCGGTCGGCGCGGCCCATGATCCTCGCGCGCCGCTGCCCAACGAGCTGAGCGTCGACAGTCAGGTCTATGGCGGTGAGCTGGTGATGCGTTGGACCTTCAGCGCCGAACGCTACGACCCGCAGACCATCACTGAACTGGCAGACGCTTACCTCGGCGAATTGCAGCGCCTGATCGAGCATTGCCTGGGCGACGATGCGGGCGGCCTGACGCCGTCGGACTTCCCGTTGGCGAAACTGACCCAACCGCAACTCGACGCGTTGCCCATTCCGGCGGCCGCCATCGAAGACGTCTACCCGTTGACCCCGATGCAGGAAGGCATGCTGCTGCACACCCTGTTGGAACCGGGCACTGGCCTGTACTACATGCAGGATCGCTACCGCATCAACAGCGAACTCGACCCGCAGCGTTTCGCCCAAGCCTGGCAAGCGGTGATCGCCCGTCACGAAGCCCTGCGCGCGTCGTTCTGCTGGAACGTCGGCGAAGCCATGCTGCAAGTTATCCACAAGCCGGGCAGCACGCCGATCGAGTATCTGGACTGGACTGCAATCGACGACGCCGAGCAGGAGTCGAAACTGCAAGCATTGCTGAAAAGCGAGCGCGAGGCCGGGTTCGATCTGCTCAACCAGGCACCGTTCCACCTGCGACTGATCCGAGTTGGCGCGGCGCGTTACTGGTTCATGATGAGCAACCACCACATCCTGATCGATGCCTGGTGCCGTTCGCTGCTGATGAACGATTTCTTCGAAATCTACACCGCACTGGGCGAAGGTCGAGACGCGCAACTGGCCGTGCCACCGCGCTATCGCGATTACATTGGCTGGCTGCAACGCCAGAGCCTGGCCGAGGCGCGGCAGTGGTGGAAAACCAACCTGCAAGGCTTCGAGCGGACCACACCGATTCCGAGCGACCGGCCGTTCCTGCGTGAACATGCTGGTGAAAGCGGCGGCATGATCGTCGGCGACCGCTACACAAGGCTGGATGCCCGTGACGGTGCGCAACTGCGCGAACTGGCCCAGGCGCATCAACTGACCATCAACACCTTCGCTCAAGCGGCGTGGGCGCTGGTGCTGCGACGTTTGAGCGGCGATCGCGACGTGCTGTTCGGCGTCACGGTGGCCGGGCGGCCGGTGGAAATGCCAGCGATGCAGCGCACTGTCGGGCTGTTCATCAACAGCATCGCGCTGCGAGTGAAGATGCCCGAAGACGATCAGCGTTGCAGCGTTCGTCAATGGCTCAGTGGATTGCTCGACAGCAACATGCAGCTGCGCGAGTACGAATACCTGCCGCTGGTGAGCATTCAGGAAAACAGCGAACTGCCCAAGGGCCAACCGTTGTTTGACAGCCTGTTCGTGTTCGAAAACGCCCCGGTGGAAGTCTCGGTGCTGGACCGTGCGCAGAGCCTCAACGCGACGTCGGATTCGGGCCGAACCCACACCAACTTCCCGCTGACGGCGGTGTGCTATCCGGGCGATGACCTGGGCTTGCACCTGTCTTACGACCAGCGTTATTTCGATGAGTCGACCGTCGAGCGCATGCTCGGCGAGTTCAAGCGGTTGCTGCTGGCGCTGGTCGAAGGTTTCCACGGCGACATGGCCGATCTGCCGCTGCTGGGGGCCGAAGAGCAGGACTTCCTGATCCACGGCTGCAACCAGAGCGAACACGATTACCCGCTGGAGCAGAGCTACGTCGCGTTGTTCGAAGCTCAGGTCGCGCAACATCCACAACGGATTGCCGCGAGTTGCCTCGACAGGCTGCACAGTTACGTCGAGCTGAACCAGCGCAGTAACCGTCTCGGTCATGCGTTGATCGCGGCAGGCGTCGGGCTGGATCAACCGGTGGCGTTGCTCGCGGAACGTAACCTCGATCTGCTGGGCATGATCATCGGCAGCTTCAAGGCGGGAGCCGGTTACCTGCCGCTGGACCCGGGCCTGCCGAGTCAGCGTCTGAGCCGGATCATTGATCTGAGCCGCACGCCGTTGCTGGTTTGCACTGAGGCCTGTCGCGAACAAGCTGTCGCGCTACTGGATGAGTTCAGTTGCGCCAATCGGCCGAAGTTGCTGGTGTGGGAAGAGGTGCAGGCGAGCGATGTTTCGGTGGTCAATCCGGGGGTCTACAGTGGTCCGGACAACCTCGCTTACGTGATCTATACCTCGGGTTCCACCGGTCTGCCGAAGGGCGTGATGGTCGAGCAGCGCGGCATGCTCAATAACCAGTTGAGCAAGGTGCCGTACCTGAATTTGAGCGCCTCCGATGTGATCGCTCAGACCGCCTCGCAAAGTTTCGACATTTCGGTCTGGCAGTTCCTCGCCGCACCGTTGTTCGGCGCGCGGGTGGACATCGTGCCGAACACCATCGCTCATGATCCGCAAGGGGTGCTGGCGCATGTGTCGGCCCAGGGCATCACCGTGCTGGAAAGTGTGCCATCGCTGATTCAGGGCATGCTCGCCCAGGAACGCATGAGGCTCGACGGACTGCGCTGGATGCTGCCGACCGGTGAGGCAATGCCGCCGGAGCTGGCGCACCAGTGGTTGCTGCGCTACCCGCAGATCGGTCTGGTGAATGCTTACGGTCCGGCGGAATGCTCGGATGACGTGGCGTTCTTCCGCGTCGACATGGCGTCGACTCGCGGCAGTTATTTGCCGATCGGTACGCCGACCGACAACAACCGTTTGTACCTGCTAGATGGCGCCTTGGAGTTGGTGCCGTTGGGTGCGGTGGGCGAGTTGTGCGTCGCGGGTACCGGTGTCGGCCGTGGCTACGTCAGTGATCCGTTGCGCACCGCTCAAGTGTTTGTGCCGAACCCGTTTTGTGCGCCCGGTGATCGTTTGTATCGCACCGGTGATCTGGCCCGTCGTCGCAGTGACGGCGTGCTGGAATACGTCGGGCGTATCGACCATCAAGTGAAGATCCGCGGCTACCGCATCGAACTGGGTGAAATCGAGGCGCGTCTGCATGAACAGCCGCAAGTCCGCGAAGCGGCGGTGGGTGTGCAGGAAGGGGTCAACGGCAAGCATCTGGTCGGTTATTTGGTAGCGGCTGATTCTTTGATCAATCCAACCGAGCGACTGGAGCGCGTCAAGCAACGGCTGCGTGCCGAGCTGCCGGAATACATGGTGCCGCTGCATTGGTTGTGGCTCGACCGGATGCCGCTGAATGCCAACGGCAAACTCGACCGCAAGGCCCTGCCGGCGCTGGAAATCGGCCAGTTGCAGAGCCAGGACTATCAGGCGCCGCGCAATGAACTGGAGCAGACCTTGGCTGATATCTGGGCCGAAGTGCTGAAGGTCGAGAAGGTGGGGGGGCGTGACAACTTCTTCGAGCTGGGCGGGCATTCATTGCTGGCGACGCAAATCGCCTCGCGGGTGCAGAAAGCCCTGCAACGTGATGTGCCGCTGCGGGCGATGTTCGAATGCAGCACGGTGGAGGAACTGGCCGAGTACATCGAAGGGCTGGCGGCGAGCGACATTACCGAGGAGAAGGTGGATCGTCTGAATGATCTGATGGCGGAGTTGGAGGGGCTGTAGTTTTCTAGCGTCTGTGCGGGCCCCTTCGCGGGCAAGCCTCGCTCCTACAGTATTGAGTCGTTCGCAACCATTGTGATCGACATAAATCCGTAGGAGCGAGGCTTGCCCGCGAAGGGGCCGGTGAGGTCACTTAGGCCCGAGAATCTTCACCAACTTGTCCGGCGAAGGCGCGCCTTGCTGCTGTTGCAACTCGCCCTTGTCGTCCATGTAGAAAATCGCCGGGGTGGCCTGCAGCTCCAGATCTTCCATCAACTGCATGTTCGCCGCCAGTTTCGCCTGAATCGCCGGAGGTACATTCTTCAGGGCTTTTAGCGAACTGTTCTTGCCGGACTTCTCATGGTCTTCCAGCGCTTTCTGTGGATCCTTGGCGGCCAGCAGCGCAGCCGATTTGCCCGGACTGTCTTCGCGGATGATGCCGACCATAATGTGCCGCAGCTGCACCTTGCCAGCCTTGACCCATGGCCGCGCCTGCTCCCAGAACACGTTGCAATAAGGGCAGTTCGGATCGCTGAACAGGTACACGATCCGCGGTGCATCTTTCTTCCCGTCGCCGATCCAGTTGCTGGTTTCCATCTTGCCCCAGACTTCCTTGGCCATCGGTGCGTAAACCAGCTTCTGCAGCGGCGCGCTGCTCAGGTCGTTGCCGTCGGCGTCGTACAAATTGCCGAGCAACACATGCTTGCCATCCGGAGTCAGGTACAGCGCGATGCCACGGCTCTGGTACTGCGCCGCATAACCCCGCAGACCGTCGGGTGCGTCGAATTGGCCAACGATTTTCGCGCCCTTGGCTTCGATTTTCTTGATCGCTTCGGGCAATTCTTCGGCGGCCTGCACCGACGGTAGATGCAGCAGGGCGGCGCCCAGGGTCAGTGTCAGCAGGTGGCGGAGGCGGGGCATGGCAGTTTCCTTGAAGAGGTGGCCGGTGCGGCAGGATTCGGGGTGTCGAAGTTTTCCAGGGCGCGGGCCAGGCTGGCGTCCGACAGCTCACCCAGATGGCTGCCCAGCAGGCGACCGTCGGGACTATAGAACAGCGTAGTCGGCAACGCCATGGAGCCGACGGCCTGGCCCAAACGGCCACTACCGTCGAACAGCACGTTGGACAGGCTCAGGCCCTGGGTTTCCAGGTAAGTACTGACGCTTTGCATGCTTTCAGCCTGGTTGACGAACAGGAAGGTCAGGTCCGGGCGGTGTTGCTGGGCGTTTTCCAGCACCGGCATTTCCCGCCGACACGGCGGACACCAGGTGGCCCAGAGATTGATCACCAACGGGCCGCCCTTGTAGTCGGCCAATTGCACGGTTTCACCGGCGGCATTGCGCAGGGCAATTTCCGGCAGGCGCGTGCCTTGTTCGTAAATCGTCAGGGAGAAAGTCGCCAGCAGCCAGAACGCCAGGCCACTGGCCACGCCAAAGCCCAAGGGGCGGCGCAAGCCCGGGCGACGCCAGCCTCGATACAACGCGGCGAGCAACAGCACGATCACACCGGGCCAGGCGAGAAAGCCGCCGTCGCGCAGGTCGATGATCTGCCACGGATCGTTGCGGTACTGCGCCCAGTAGGCGATCACAAAGCTGATCCGGGCGACCAGCATGCCCAGCAGGAACAGGCTGAACAGCACCGACTCCGGGTTCTCACCGCCGCGCTTGGCCACCCGCCAGCCGACGAAGGTCGCCAGCGCCAGGGCACTGATCAGCAGCAGGTGATTAAGCGCGATGGCAAAAGTGCCGAGGGTAAAGGTCAGCATTAACGGGCGTCTCGGGTGGTGGACCAGCGTTGCAGGAATGTGTCGGCATCGACCTCACCGGTGATGCGCTGGCTACGACGCTCGATGCCGTCGGCACCGATCCACAGCAGGCTCGGTGGCCCCGGCACTTTATAACGGCCGAGCAGTTCGCGGCTGGCGGCATTGTCAGCGGTGACGTCCAGGCGTAGCAAGCGCACATCTTTCAAGGCTTCCAGTACGTGGGGTTTGCCGAATACCTGTTTTTCCATGACCTTGCACGACACGCACCAGTCGGCATAGTAGTCCAGCAGCACCCACTGGCCTTGAGCCCGTGCCGCGTCGAGTTCCCGTTGCAGTTCGGCGGGGTCCTTGATAGTGGTGAACGCATCATGTCCGACAGGGCTTGCGGCACTGCTTGAGTTTGAGCTGCTGTAAACCTGCAAGGGCTTGAACAGATCATCGCTGCCACCGGCGGCACCCACCATCAGCAGGCTGCCCCACAAACCCAGTAACAATGAGCTGGCACCGAACACATGAGCGGTCCGTCCGAAACCGTCGGATTGGCGCCAGGCGCTGTAGGCGGCGATCACCAGCAGGGCGCCGCACAAGCCGACCCACAGGGATTCATCCAGCACCGGGCGCAGCATCAGCAGGGCAGTGGCGAGGAACAGGAAGCCGAACACTCCCTTGAGCAGGTTCATCCAGGCGCCGGGTTTGGGCACAAAGCGATTGCCGACGGTCACCAGCAGCAGCAGCGGCACACCGATGCCGATGCCCATGGCGAACAGAATCAATCCGCCATGCAGCGCATTGCCGCTTTGAGCGATGTAGAGCAAGGCGCCCGCCAGTGGAGCGGTCATGCACGGGCCCACCAGCAAACCGGACAAGGCACCCAACACACCGGCGCCGAACAGGCTGCCGCCGCGCTGATTGCGCGAGACATGTTCCAGGCGATCACGCACAGCCACCGGCAGTTGCAACTCGAAGAAGCCGAACATTGGCAACGCCAGCAACACAAACACCGCCGCGAAACTGCCCAGCAACCAAGGGTTTTGCAACAACGCCTGCAGATTCGCCCCGAGCAGCGCGGCCAGCACGCCCATCGCCGCATACACCAGCGCCATGCTCACGACGTAGCTGGTCGCCAAGGCGAAGCCGCGCTTGGGCGTGGCACCACTGCCGACGATCAAACCGGCCAGAATCGGCAGCATCGGCAACGAGCAAGGCGTGAAGGCCAGCAACAGCCCCAGACCAAAGAACACCAGTAAGCTCCAGCCCAGCGCCCGTTGTTGTAAGTCGCTGGCCAAGGCTTGATCCGGCGCTTCGTTTGTCGCAGCGGTAGTCGATTTACCGCCGAGATCCACGACCTGAGTGTGCGGCGGATAACACAAGCCTGCATCGGCACAGCCCTGGAAGCCCACCTTGATCTGACCCGTGGCGCCTGCCGGGATCTTCAGTTCCAGGCCTTGGCGATAGACCTGCTGTTCGCCAAAGAACTCATCGCTGTGCGCTTCACCGTCAGGCAATACAGGCTTGTGTTCCGCGGGCAAGCCATCGAATTTCAGGCGTTGCTGGTAGAGGTAATAACCGTCGGCGATCTGCCAATAGAGCTGGGTTTCACCGGAATCAAGGCGTTCGGAGGTGAAGATGAACGCCTTGCCGACGGGAAGAAAGTCGGGTTTGGTCGCGAACGGATCAGTCCCTGCCTGGGCCAGACCCGAGATCAGGAGAACAAAGAATAGAAACAGTCGACGCATGGGTAAGCCTTTGTCCCTGTGCAAGTGAGGTGCACAATGGGCGGCGTCGATTAACCGATGATTAACCGCGGTGGCCTTGTGGCATTGGCGCTTGCGGCATAATGTCCGCTTAATCGGCCACCGGCCTAATCAGCTTTTTTCTACGGGGCTCCCCATGCACGTACTGGTTTGCGAAGACGATGAGCTGATTGCCAGCGGCATTGTCGCCGGCCTCACCGCTCAGGGCCTGACGGTAGAGCACGTCGCTACCGCGTCGTCTGCCCGGGCGATGCTCAAGGTCGCCGAGTTCGATGTGATGGTGCTCGACCTCGGTCTGCCCGATGAAGACGGTTTGAAGCTGCTGCAGCAGTTGCGACACAGCGGTCTGGAAATCCCGGTGTTGATCCTCACCGCCCGGGATTCAGTCACCGACCGCGTCGATGGCTTGCAAGCCGGCGCTGACGATTACTTGCTCAAGCCTTTCGACCTGCGCGAACTCGCCGCGCGTCTGCATACGCTGCTACGACGAGTGGCGGGACGCAGTGTCAACCTGATCGAGCACGGCCGTTTGACTTACGACCCGAGCAGCCGCGAAACCATGCTGGGCGGCCAGCCGGTTGACCTTTCCCGTCGCGAGCAGTCGCTGCTGCAGGCCTTGCTGCATAACCGGGGCCGGGTGCTGTCCACCGAGCAACTCAAAGACAGCGTCTACGGTTTCAACGATGAACTGGAAAGCAACGCCCTCAACGTGCATATCCATCACCTGCGGCGCAAACTCGGCAATGGCATTGTCGAGACCGTGCGCGGCCTGGGCTATCGCCTGGGGCCGGCCGATGGCGCAGAGGAATTGAAAAAGTGATGAGCCTGCGATTGCGCCTGAGCCTGACACTCGGCGCCGCTTTTGCGCTGATCTGGGCCCTGGCTGCGGCCTGGATGCTCAGCGACCTGCGCAACCAAATGATGTTTTCCCTCGACCAGCGGCTGGTGGCATCGGCACGCATGGTCGCCGGCTTGATGGAACAATTGCCCGCATTGCCGACTAAGGGCGAGGGCACTCATTTCAGCGCTGAACAACTGAACATCCCCGGTGGCATGGCCTGTCAGGTCAGTTCATTGCGTGGCGAAATCCTCGCCCGCAGTCACACCGATCCGCAACAAACCCTGGAAGCCGAGAAAATGGGCTTCCACGATCAGATGATCGACGGCGCGCCGTGGCGCAGTTTCACTCTGGCCCGCGGCGATCTGCGCATCACCACCGCCGATCGGCAGATCGAGCGTGAGGCTCTGAACCTGTCGATCCTGCTGGCGGCTTCGGTGCCGGTGGGAGTGGCCTTGCTCGGTTGCCTGTGCCTGTTGTGGCTGGGTATTGGCCAAGGGCTGGCGCCACTCAACCGCATGCGCGATGCCTTGATGCGCCGCAGCGCAGATTCCCTGGAACCGCTGCAGATCCAGCCTCTGCCCAGCGAACTGCAACCGTTGCTGGACACCCAGAATCAGCTGTTCCAACGGATCGGCAAGACCATCGAACGGGAACGCCGTCTGACCGGTGACGCCGCCCACGAGTTGCGCAGCCCGCTGACGGCGATCAAGACCCACCTGCAAGTGGCGCGCATGACCGATGGCGCGGCCCGGGATCAATCCCTGGCCCGGGCCGAAGAGGGTGCCGATCGCTTGCACCGCACCCTTGAGCAATTGCTGCTACTGGCGCGGGTCGAGGGCAGTCTGTCGTTCGATGATGGTGTGCAATGCAGCGCCGAGCATGTGGCGAAACTGGCGATTCAGGACGCCGCCAGCGGTGATCGTCGGCGGATCAAATTTCAGGTGCCGCAGAAGATCTCTCACGCCCCGGTGCAAATGCCCGCCGTGCTGTCGATTGCCGCACTGCGCAACCTGCTGGACAACGCGCTGCGTCATACCCCGGGCGACGGCGCGGTGGAGCTGAGTCTGGTAACCACCGGCAATCGCGTGCAGTTTGTGGTTCGCGACCATGGGCCCGGCATTGCCGAAGACGATCTGCAACACCTGACCCAACGCTTCTGGCGCCACGGCCAGAGCACCGGCTGCGGTCTCGGTCTGGCGATTGTCCAGGCGATTGTCCAGCGCTGCGGCTGCACCCTGCATTTCGACAGCCGGCCGGATGGGCTGCGGGTTGAGTTGACCATGCCGTTGCAACCGATTTAACCCACAATACAAACCCACATTAGTGCTGTGTTGCACATCAAATGTAACTTCTCTCCATTAGTCACCGACTCCCCACAGCGCTATTGTCCCCGGCAGCTTTGACTCAATGGATTGAGGTAACAGCGCCATGGATGCACCTATACACATTTGCAAGGCAACCCCCGCCGACGCCGGCATCATTAGCCGGATCGTCGAGCGCTCCATTCGCGTGGGTTGTGCGCTCGACCATCGCAACGATCCGCTAACCGTCGCCACCTGGACCCACAACAAGACCATCGAACACGTGCAGCCCTGGCTGACCGACCAGCGGTTGTACCTGAACATCGCCCTGTTGCAGGACAAACCGGTTGGGGTCGCCATGGCCGCGATCAGTGGCAAGGTCGCATTCTGTTACGTGCAGCCGGAATGGTTTCGTCGCGGGGCCGGGCAAGCACTGGTGCACGACCTCGAAGGCTGGTTGAGCGGTCAGGGTTTGCGCCAGGCACGACTCAATAGCACCCGAACCAGTGAAGCTTTTTACCGTCATCTGGGTTACCAGCCTTGCGCTGAAACCTTCGCGGTGGCGGGGCTCCATGCCATTCCCATGCACAAAGTGCTGACACCCCCTTCCTAGAAAGCTGATCGAGGGTCTAAATCCTCGGCGCCCTGACGCGTTTCCAGAACAGGAAAACCTTATTGAGGGGTCGAGAGATGTCAGTCGCTACCAGCCTTATGGAAGATCAGTCGGCCCGGATCACTCCGGCGCCGACCGAGACGCTTTATCAGTTCAACGAATCGCCGTTGCTGGCCCGTCAAAACCAGCAGGAATCGAATGCCCGCAGCTATCCGCGACGTATTCCCCTGGCCCTCAAACGTGCCAAGGGCATTTATGTCGAAGACGTCGAAGGCCGTCGTTTCATCGACTGCCTGGCCGGCGCCGGGACCCTGGCCCTGGGGCACAACCATTCGGTGGTGATCGAAGCGATCCAGCAAGTGCTGACCGATGAACTGCCCCTGCATACCCTCGACCTGACCACCCCGGTCAAGGATCAGTTCGTTCAGGACCTGTTCGGTTTGCTGCCGCCGGCATTGGCCGCTGAAGCCAAGATCCAGTTCTGCGGCCCGACCGGCACCGACGCGGTGGAAGCCGCGCTGAAACTGGTGCGCACCGCCACCGGACGCAGCACCGTGCTGTCGTTCCAGGGCGGTTATCACGGCATGAGCCAGGGCGCGCTGAGCCTGATGGGCAGTCTGGGGCCGAAAAAGCCCTTGGGCGCCTTGCTCAGCAATGGCGTGCAATTCATGCCGTATCCCTACGATTACCGCTGCCCGTTCGGGCTTGGCGGCGCGCAAGGCGTGCAGGTCAATCTGAACTACCTCGAAAACCTGCTGAATGATCCCGAGGCGGGTGTGCAATTGCCGGCGGCAGTGATCGTTGAAGCGGTGCAGGGCGAGGGCGGGGTGATCCCGGCCGATCTCGACTGGTTGCGCGGCCTGCGGCGGATTACCGAAAAGGCTGGCGTGGCGCTGATCGTCGATGAAATCCAGAGCGGTTTTGCCCGCACCGGCAAGATGTTCGCCTTCGAACACGCCGGGATCATTCCCGACGTGGTGGTCATGTCCAAAGCCATCGGCGGCAGTTTGCCGCTGGCCGTGGTGGTCTATCGTGACTGGCTCGACACCTGGCTGCCGGGCGCCCATGCCGGGACCTTCCGCGGCAATCAGATGGCCATGGCCGCAGGTTCTGCGGTGATGCGTTACCTGACTGAACACAAGGTCTGCGAGCACGCCGCTGCCATGGGCGAACGCTTAAGCGAACACCTGCGCATCCTGCAGCGGGACTTCCCGCAACTGGGTGACATTCGGGGGCGCGGCTTGATGCTTGGCGTTGAACTGGTCGATCCGACGGGTGCGCCGGATGCATTGGGTCATCCGCCGATTTTCGGTCGTCTGGCGCCGCTGGTGCAGCGTGAATGCCTCAAGCGCGGCTTGATTCTTGAACTGGGCGGCCGTCATGGCGGCGTGGTGCGGTTCCTGCCGCCGCTGGTGATCACTGCGGCGGAAATCGATCGAGTGGCCGAGATTTTCGGCAGGGCCATGGCCGCTGCCACCGCCAGCCTCTAAATTTTTCAGCCTCTGGCACGTTCCTTCTACATACCGGCTGCGCACGCAGTGCAGCCCACCCTACAGCGATGGAGAAACACCATGACTTCAGTATTCGACCGCGAGGACATCCTCTTTCAGGTCGTGGTCAACCACGAAGAGCAATACTCGATCTGGCCCGACTACAAAGCCGTGCCTGCAGGCTGGCGCACCGTGGGCAAGAGCGGCCTGAAAAAGGACTGCCTGGCCTACATCGAAGAAACCTGGACCGACATGCGTCCTCTGAGCCTGCGTCAGAAAATGGAAGAACAGGCGGCCGTGGCTCACTAAGTCACCACGCAAAAAGAAGCCCGCTGAACCGGTAAGGTCAGCGGGCTTTTTTTGATCTGGAGTTTGTGTTGTCTGACTTTACGCCCCGCTCAACCCCTTGATCACCAAATCCACATTCCCTTCCAGCTCGGCCACCGGATCCGCCGCATCCACACTCAACACCACCAACCGGCTACCTGCCTCGGCAATCACCGCTTTCAGCGCATCCGACGGTTGTCGATGATGCAACACCACCGCTACGTCATTGTCCTTGAGCGTCGCGCCCAATTGCTTGAGCGTTTCAGGTGTCCACTCGGCGTCCGGCCGCGCATCGAGGCCGATCAGCTCCAGGTTGAGGCCGCCAATCAGATAGCCAAAGTGATCGCTCAGGCTCATCACGCTGAGGTTGTCGGCACTGGCCAACCGCGCTTCGCTGTCGGCGCTGAATTTAAGCAAGCGCTGTTTAAGCGTCGCCAGGTTGGCCTCGATTGTCGGCTTGGCCTCGGGCGCCAGACGCACCAGGTCCGCCGCCATCACGTCCGCCATGCGCCCCATGTTGTTACTGGACAACCACGGCTGACTGTTCAACCCATCTACCTTATTGCCTGGTTGCACGGCGATGCCGGGCAGGGCGCCATCCACCGGGCGCGCGGCATCGACCTCAACGATACGGATGTTGCTACGCCGCGAGATCGGGTACAGCGGATCATCCGCCCACAACGAGCGCAGGCCGATCACCGCATCGGCATCGCTCGCCAGTTTGGCCAGCGCCGGAGCGCCACGACCTGTGAAGTACGCGGTCTGACGGCTGCCAGGCAGGTTGGCCGGTGCGGCACGTTCAAGGTTGACGTCGGTGCCTTTGAGCAAGACTTCGCCCAGACCGTAAGTGATCGGCAAGGAGGCCAATACACGCAGCGGTTTGGCGCTGTCAGCCGCTATGGATGTATTGACCAGCCCACACAGGGGCAATGTGAAGGTCAATGCCAGGGTCAGTTGACGCAGAGAAAAAGACATTTATCCGAGATTCCCTTTCAGGCTTGGGACGACGCCACGGGCAATGGCAGCGAGAGCGAAGGCGATGCCGGCCACCAGAATGATCGCGGCGCCGGACGGGATAGGCAGGTCGAACACAATCGGCGCAAGGATCCCGCACAGCGTACTGACCGTGGCGATCAGCACCGAGCACCAGAAAAACCCCTTGAGCGACTGGCTGAGCAAACGCGCCGCCGCCGCTGGAATCACTAACAGCGCTCCGACCAGAATCGCGCCGATGACTTTCACCGCGGCCACGGTGATCAGCGTCACCAGAATCACAAACAGATAATCCAGGGTCTTCACCGCCACACCGCGAACCGCCGCCAGTTGCGGGTTGAAACTGGCCAGCATGATGCGGTTGTACAGCGGCAAGGCCAGTGCCATGACCAGCGAACCGACGATGGCCAACACCAGCAAGTCATTGCCGTTCACCGTCAGCACCGAACCGAACAGCACGTTTTCAAGGATGTGTACGTTGATTTTTCCCGCCAGAATCAGCAGCAGACTGGCGCCCAGCGCCAACGACACCGACAGAAACACACCGATCAACGTATCCGGCGCCAGACCCGTTCGGTTGCGCAGGTAGTTCAGCAAGATGCCAAACAACAAGCAGTAGCCGAACAGGCTGCCGTAAGGCCCGGTGTAAGGTTCGCCCAGCAAAATGCCGATGGCCACGCCGGTCAGCGCTGCATGTCCCACCGCTTCGGAGAAAAACGCGAAGCGCTTGACCACCACCAGCGTGCCCAGACCGCCCAGCACCGGGCCGATCAGTAAGCCGGCGAGCAGCGCGTTGACCACAAATCCGTAGGCCAGCGCCTCGGGCAGATAACCCGACGAGGCCCAGCCCTGAACCATCAAACGAAAGGCTTCGTAACTCATCAGGCAGCGCTCCGTGGATGGGTCGAAAACAGCGTCAGCAATCGCTCCGGCGTCAGTGCCTGTTTCGGCGTGGCATCGAACAGCACCCGGCGATTGAGCCCAGTGACGCGATCCGCCAACCGTCCAACCGCTTCCAGATCATGTTCGATCCACAGCACGGTGATCCCGCTCTGGCGCCAGTCGCCGAGCAGCCGTTCGAACACCTGAATACCGGCCTCATCGAGCGCCGACATCGGTTCGTCGAGCACCAGCAACTGCGGCGCTGGAATCAGACCCTGAGCCAGCAATACTCGTTGCCGTTCACCGCCGGACAACGCGCCCATGCGCCGCTTGCGTTTGTCCTGCATGCCGACCCGTTCCAGGGCTTCGCCAATGGCGGCGGCGTAGTGTTTGCTCAAGCCGAGGAACGCCGGACGGCGCTGACACATGGCCGCCATGAAATCATCGACGGTCATCGGCAAGCCCCGATCGAATTCCAGGGCTTGAGGCACGTAGCCGATGGTCCCCGGCGTGCCGGGCCATTGCAGACTCAAACGGCCCTGATGGGGCATCTGCCCGAGCAGGGTCTTGATCAGCGAGCTTTTGCCGCCACCGTTGGGGCCGACCAGCGCATGCACGCTGCCGGGCTGAACCTGGAACGTGACGTTATCGAGGATCGTCGTGCGGCCCAGCGTCAGGCTGACGTCGGCGAAATCGAGGGTCGGACCGGCGCTTTGTACCGTCAGGGTTTCTTGTACGGTCATTGGCCGGACTCCTGAATCGCCCGGACCACGGTGTTGAGGTTGCCGGTCATTTCCTTTTCGTACTTGTCGGCGGTGTATTCGCCATAGGAAATGTGCGACAGCGGATACAGCTTCACCCCGGATTCACGCTGGATGGTCTCGACGTAGGTGGACGGGAAATCCATCTCCGAGAAAATCACCTTCACGTCCAGTTCCCGCAGTTGATCGATGGTCTTTTTCAGCTGGCTCGGGCTCGGTTCGATGCCGTGGGCCGGTTCGACCACGGCGGTCACTTCGAGGCCGAATTCACGCAGCAGATAGTCATAAGCCGCGTGAACCGTGGCCACTCGCAGTTGCGCGTTCGGCGCCTGGGTCAGTTTCGCCAAGGCATCGGCGCGCATCTGCCGCAGGCGTTTACCGTAGGCGCGGGCGTTCTGGGTGTAGGTCTTGGCGTTGGCCGGGTCGAGCTTGCCCAGTTCCCGGGCGATGTTGTTGACCTGGGCAATCGAGGCGCTGATCGACAGGAACGTGTGCGGGTTTACAACCTTGCCAGCGCCGCGAGCAGCCGTGCCGGTGGCAGCCAAAAGCGGCACGTTTTCGTTGGCTTCGATCACCGGAACGTTCGGCGTTTCGCTGGCAGCGATCATGCGGTCGGCGAAGTCGTCATGGCCGACGCCGTTGAGCACGATCACGTCCAGCCCGCTGATGCGCTTGATGTCTTCGGCGCGCGGCTCGTAGGCATGTGGGTT
Source organism: Pseudomonas sp. HLT2-19-2 (assembly GCF_054898005.1). NCBI lineage: Bacteria > Pseudomonadati > Pseudomonadota > Gammaproteobacteria > Pseudomonadales > Pseudomonadaceae > Pseudomonas > Pseudomonas sp. HLT2-19-2. The sequence continues at coordinate 2,113,526 of NZ_CM142712.1, forward strand.
GAAACCGGCCGGAATCAGCGGCACCACCTCGGCCTTGTCACCGACGATGTTCGCCACGTAGCTGTAATAAGGGTGCAGGGTGATGCCGATGCGCAGGCGCTTGGCCTCGTCAGCATGGGCCATGGGTGTCAGAAGACAGGCGAACAGGCCGATCAGCAGCAGGCGCAAGAATGGACGGCGTTGAGATGAGCTAGGCATGGGAAAGCGGTCTTCTCTCGGGTGAAGGCGATGGGTCAGTGCCGGTGCTGGCGGGTCACGCCGGCATCGAATTGCGCGACGATCTGCTGCCAGCCGGCGCTTTCGAGCGCGGCGTCGGTGAGATCGGTCGGGGCAGTGAGGGCGTTGGCGCGGTTGAGCCAGACGTCCGGCGCATCGTTGTCAGCGGTCAGGCGCATCAGAAACGAACCGGCCACGGTGGGCGTCTGGCTCTGACCGAAGTAGGCCTTGGCTTTGAGCAACTGCCAGGCATGCCCGCCGCGTCTGATGGAACTGGCGTCCTGGGCGAACGGCGCAAAGCCCTCGTCGGCGAGGGTTTCAGGTGTCGGTAAGGCTTGCTGTTCCTGACGCAGCAGGTGAATTTCGTCGAGCGTCACCCGCAGGTCGGCGTAGATGCCTTGCTCGGACGCGCTCAGGTCGCGGCGGGCATCCAGTTGGTGGCTGCTGACGCTACTGACTTCCTGAGATTCATGGCGCCAAGCGACCACCGAGCCGGCAACCACCAGGATCATCAGGCACAACAGCAACACATAGAGGGTTTCATGGCCGGCACCGGCCGGGCGAACGACGTGTGTGGTTGGCGTACTCATGGGGCTTCGATGTCCGCTTGGTCGATCTCGACGACGTGACCGGGACCTGCATCGAACAGCACGTAGAACTCGGCGCCGGGCTTATTGAAGGTCAGGGTGGAATCGGCACCGAGCTTGCCGGGCACCAGGATGGTTTCGTCATAGCCGATCACGTCCAGGGTCACGCCCGGCGCGCCGCTGCCGTCGGAGAAACCGCCGGTGCATTTGATCTGCTCGGCGTCGATGGCTTTGCATTCGCACATCGGGTTGTGGGCCAGGGCGCTAGCGCTGAAACCGGCGCAGAGCACCAGCAGCACGGCGCTGAGAGGACGTATAACGTTGATCATGGTTTGCCTCCTTGTTGGTTCAGCCAGGCGAGGGTGGCCGGGGATGCCTGGCTCAGGGGGATGGAGGTCTGATGCATGGCGCCGTCCCAGCCTTCCATGGTGATCCACAGCTCGGCGTCGGCTTTGGTTTTCTCGGGGATCGGCAACATCGCGCCCATGCGATACGGCGTGCCGAAGAAAATTACCCCGGCCGCGCGCAGGCTGCGCGGTTTGCCGATGCGCAGGTAAGTGGCCTTGACCTGATCACGGCAGCGGTCGCACAGCGCCGCGTTGAAGTTCTTCATGTAGCCGGCCGGGCCATCGAGCGTCGGTGCTTCGTTACGCAACTCGGCCAGTCGCAGGCTCCAGGGACCCACCTGAACCTCGCCGATTTCCCGCTCACCCAAACCGGTGTCACCGCGAAACAGCGCCGCGTCGGCGAAGTATTTGGGCGTGAACCCGAGCGGCACCAGCAACAGCAGGACGTTGATATGGAAGCGCCATTTGTGCCAGAAACGACTCAGCTTCGACCCCGGTTTTTCCTCAGTGAACAGGCTCATTGGCTGACCTCCGTGGTTTCACGGCTCGTGGCCGGGGCGGTCTGACTGCGTGGGCGTTTATGGCTGCGCTTGAGGGCGTTGGCCGTGGCCAGGGCGGTGCGCTTGGTCCAGATCAACAGGCCGCTGAGGACCATCATGCTGAGGATCAGGCCGAAGAAGAACCAGATCAGTTTGATCCAGATCCCGCCGAAATCGCCGGTGTGCAGCGGACGCATGGATTCGGTCACCAACTCCAGGCCGGAGCGGTCCGACAAAAGGCGGGTGGCGGCGATGTCGCCGGTATACGGGTTGATGTCGGCCGTCTGGAACATCAGCGGATACCAACTGCGCCCGCCCACCGATAGATAGCTATAGGCATTGGCGGGCAGGCTGACGAAGCTGTCGTCCAGGCCGGGAATTCGTTCCTTGGCTTGGCGAATGGCCGTCTCCAGACTGATCATCGGCGCAGGCGAACCGTCGGCAGTCAGCGGGACACTTTCACGCGCAACCACGGCAGCTACCGGCGCGGTGCTGATTGAAATCTGGTTATCGAACATGAACGCCTGAATCAGGAACCAAGTGCTGGTGACGGAAATCACCGCGATGAACCAGATCGACCAGATGCCGCTGAGGCGATGAAAGTCGCCCCAGAAAATCCGCGCGCCGTGACGAATGCGCAAAGTCGGTCGGAAGAAACCTTTCCAGAAGCGCTTGTAGACCACCAGCCCGGTGACCAACGAAGCCAGCAATGGCAGGCTGAGAAACGACACCAGATACCATCCCCAGCTGTAGCCATTGGTAAACGGCACCAGCCACCAGCCATGCAGCGCGCGGGTAAACGCCTTGAAATTGAATTGCGGGGCAGTGCCCTGAATGACGCCGCTGTAGGGATTGACGTAAACCGTCACGGAGCGACCATCGGGGTAGCTGACGTCTACGTCGAGGGCGAAGTGCGATTCATCGGGCCGACTGATGGCCTCAACCAAGGTGTTGGGCTCAGCCTTCTTGATGGCGGCGATGATCTGGTCATAGCTGAGCAGCGGTGCATCGTCCGAGGGTTGGCTGGCGCGCATTTGTGGGTTGGCCAGCCAGACGATTTCCTGACTGACCACCGCCAGGGTGCCGGTCACGCAGACGATCAGCACGAAAAACCAGATCGGCAACGCCAGCCAGCTATGGACCAGAAACCAGAGTTTAGAACGGGATTTCTTCGACATGATTAAAGGTCTTGTTTCGATGAGTGGGCCGCAGCTAAGGGCTTCCCAGCAATGAGGTCCATGAAAGGCCAGGCCGTGGCTTTTGCCTACGCGGGCGACTGCATCTAAATAAGACGGATGAGCAATGGAAATCCCGAACGGGGATGTGAAAGAAAATGTTTCGTATTGCTGGGGGGCTGGATTTTGTTCACTTGGGTGCGGCTGTGCGTACATTGTTCATGAAGTGTGTAGAACCAAGATCGTTCCCACGCAGAGTGTAGGAACGATCATTAGGTTCAACCCTGCTTGAACATCTCCTTCGCCCGCTGCTCAATCTGCTCCTGAGTCAGATCTTCCTTGCGCGTGGCCAGAAACCACAGATGTCCATAGGGATCCTTCAAAGTCCCCGAGCGGTCGCCATAAAACTGATCCTTGACCTCGGACACCACCGTGCCACCGGCGGCAATCGCCTGTTTATACGACGTGTCCACATCGTTCACATACAGGTGCAGGCCCACGGACGGCGACGTGTCCGGATTGCTCAAAGGGCCCTGGTCGCAGGGCGTGCCGAGCATGATCGGGCAATCGCCGATGCGCAGTTCGGCATGCCCGATGCCGCCATCGGGCATGGACAGGCGCATGACTTCGGTGGCGCCAAAGGCTTTCTTGTAGAACTCGATGGCTTCGGCCGCTTTTTGAATGCCTAGATACGGGGTGATGCTGTGATAACCCTCTGGAATGGGTTTGACGCTCATGATGGTTACTCCCTGTTCTTGTCGTGAGTGAAAAGGTGTTTTTTCGCCGATTTCCGGTCGAGTAACTATAGGTCAGCACTTTTCGGTCGACCGAACCCCCGACGAGCAGTAATCACTGTTCAGTTATCATTAAAGCAGCTGCGCCCCGGGCCCTTGCTCCCCCAACACATCGCCAAAATTACGCAACGGACACGCCTCCATCGATAGACACCCACACCCAATGCAGCCCTTCAGCCGGTCCCGCAGCAGCACGAGCTGATTGATCCGCTCATCCAGATCCCGACTCCATTGCGCCGACAGCACCTTCCAGTCCGCCGCCGTCGGTGCCCGGTTGTCCGGCAACGATTTCAATGCCTCACCAATCTCCGCCAGTGGAATGCCCAATCGCTGAGCCACTTTGATCAACGCCACCCGCCGCAACACTTCCCGTGGATAACGCCGCTGGTTGCCCTGGTTGCGATTGCTTTTGATCAAACCCTTGGACTCGTAAAAGTGCAGCGCCGTGACCGCGACGCCGCTGCGCGCAGCCACTTGGCCGACGGTGAGTTCTTTATGCAGATTTTCCGAGGTGATCATTTAAAAAATGCCCCTTGACCTCAAGTTAACCAGAGGTTTTACCCTGCAGGCCTTCGGATCGCAAGATCCGGCTTACAGGTGAGTGGGGACTATTCATGCAAGCGTCAGAGAAAAATCGCAGTTTCACCCAATTGATCGAATTCGAGATCGAACCCCATCAACAGCCCGCGCTGGTGTCGGCGCTGTCTAAGCAGACCGAGCGTCTGGCTCAGGACTTCATAGGGTTTCTGAGCGCCAGCATCCAGGCCAGCGACGATGGCCGGCGAGTGCTCAACTACCTGCAATGGCAAACACGCGAGGCGGGAGAAGCCGCGTTTCAAAGCTTTGAAAGCGGCGAGCAGGATTTCTGGCAGTTGATCCGCGCCCATCAGGCGAAAACCGTGACCTTCGGCTCGTTCCAGGTGCTGCACAGCCTGGAACGCAGCCACGACAATGCGCTGCACTGCAATCTGGTGGGTTAGATCGACAACTGCATGACACGCTCGCCCTTGAGGTTCTCCATGGGCCGGCGCTTGTTCACCGCCAGCTCGCCGATCTTGATCAGTCGCGTGCGCGTTACGTTGCGGCTCAATCCCAGCAACGCAGCGGTGTGCACCTGGTTGTAATGACTGAAACGATAGGCCGCTCGCAGCAAAGCGTCTTCGACTTTTTCGTGCAGCGCTCCGGCCTGTTCTTCGAAGAGCTTTTGAAAGGCCCGATCGAGCAGACCTTCCGGTGAGTCGTCGACGTTGCAGTGGAAATCGTCCTGACGCCCGACGCGCAGGTTCGACAGGCGCAAGTCGTCGCGTTCGATCACACCGTTACGGCAGATCAGCAGGGTGCGGTGAATGACGTTTTCCAGTTCGCGGATGTTGCCCGGCCAGCTGTAGCTGCGCAGTTTCAGTTCGGCTTCTTTGCTGAGGGTGATGGTGCCGTAACCGAGGCGCTGGCTGTAGGCGTCGACGAAGTGTCGGGTCAGCGGCAGGATGTCGCCGGGGCGGTCGCGCAGCGGGCTCAATTCCAGGCTGACGACGTCGAGGCGGTAGTACAAATCCTCGCGGAAATGCCCGGCGTTGATGGCTTTCTCCAGTTGCACATTGGTCGCGGCCAGCACCCGCACGTTGATGGGAGTGCTCTGGCGCGAACCCAGTCGCACCACTTCGCGCTCCTGCAACACCCGCAACAACTTGACCTGAATCGCCATCGGCAAATCGCCGATTTCATCGAGGAACAACGTCCCGCCGTCGGCCTCTTCGAACCAGCCGGCCTTGGCGCTCAGCGCACCGGTAAAGGCGCCTTTTTCATGGCCGAACAACTCGGCCTCCACCAGGGATTCAGAGAACGCGCCGCAGTTCACCGCCACAAATGGCCGGTTTCGCCGGGCGCTGAGGTTGTGGATATGCCGCGCCACCAGCTCCTTGCCGGTGCCGGTTTCACCGATGATCAGCACGCTGGCTTCGCTCGGTGCTACTTGTCGAATGTGTGCGAGCAAGTCTTGGGATTTAGGGTCTTCGAACACCTGCGCCGTGGCGCGGATCGAGGTGGCCAGGGCGGGTGAGGGCGGTAAGGTCAGCAGTTGCATGGGCAGGCTCCATGAATAAGGCTATGAATAGAAAGTCGGGATCGGCAGGGACTGGTTCAACGCTCAGTCATCCAGTCCATGGAGTGCGTGAAGCGTTGTTATAAAGGCTCTGTGTTATTCCGTAAAAGACTGTAAATTAATATTTATAGATCATTTTGAAATATAAAATGGTCTGCTTCAGCGTAGTGGGCCAAAGTCGATAGCCACTATCGAGAGCGTTGATTTCTGCGATTCAGATGCCCGGCGTAGCCTGTGTTCATTGCCCCAATCCAGTTGCCAGGACGTCAACCATGAAACCTCTATTCGCCACTTTCTTGCTGCTTGTAGTCTCCGTTCTCGCCGGATGTGCCAGCCATGTTTCCCCGGAATTACGACCCTACACCGCGGAAGAAACCAAGGAACTGGCACTTGAGGACTTGAATCGTCGCGGTCTGTCTTTCGAGGAGTACCACGCGAAGAAAGCTGAATTGCTCGGCCAACCGCAGAAGTCGTTCAGTTTCGACAAACAAGGCGAAATGAACGCTGAACGTGCTGTACAGCTTCACGGTCGTCCTAGCTGAAACTGTACGGGTCGAAGTTTCACGTAACTGTCCATGGGTTTCCCTCAAGGCGTGCGATAGGGTCAACACCTGACTGACCTGATGGATCGCTGCCATGACGCTCTCGCTCGATTTGCTGCTGGGCTTCGCCCTCTTTGCGCTTGTTACCTCGATTACTCCCGGCCCCAACAACACTATGTTGCTGGCATCGGGTGTGAACTTCGGCTTTAACCGCACCATTCCCCACATGCTTGGCGTCACCTGCGGGTTCTTCGTGCTCGTGGTGGCGGTAGGTTTCGGGTTGGGCGCAGTTTTTCAAACCTATCCGTTGCTCTACACCGTGTTGCGTTACGTCGGTGCGATGTATTTGCTGTACTTGGCGTGGAAAATCGCCCATTCAGGGCCGGTCTCCGAGAGCGAAAAGGGCGAGAGCAAGCCGATCAGTTACTTGGGCGCGGCGGCGTTTCAGTGGGTCAATCCCAAGGCGTGGATCATGGCCATCGGTGCCATCAGCACTTACACGCCGATGCAGGGCTACTTCACCAACGTGATCGTGATTGCGGCCGTGTTCGCCTTGATCAACCTGCCGAGCGTTGGTGTCTGGGCAGGTTGCGGCACGTTGTTGCGCAACGTGCTGAAGGATCGTCGCTGGTTGCGGCGGTTCAACTGGGGCATGGCGTTGCTGCTGGTGGCTTCGCTGTATCCGTTGTTGCTCGAAAGCTTTAGCTGACGCATTGCTTCAACCGGTTGCCCGATGCCTGTTAAGCTCGACTTCAGGAGCGTTCCTACGCACTTTTAAATGAAGTTGTTCTTCTTTAACGGCCTCCGATCAGGTATTTCTAACGCTCTGAACGGTCGGCGCAGCTCACGAGGCTGCGTTTGACGTTTCAGTGACGAGCTTCCTGATCCCGGAACACGCTCTGCGAGTCTTTTATGAATAAACGTCCGTTGTATTTCGACTACGCCGCCACCACGCCGGTGGATGAGCGAGTCATCAAGGTGATGGTCGAGTGTCTGGGTTTTACCGGCAATTTCGGCAATCCGGCGTCCAGCTCCCATGCGTTCGGGCAACAGGCCCGGCAATCGGTCGAGCAGGCGCGGCGACAGGTCGCCGAACTGGTTGGCGCTCAAGCGCAACAGATCGTCTGGACCTCCGGCGCCACCGAATCGAACAACCTTGCCCTCAAGGGCGTGGCCCAGGCCCGCGGCGTTTCTGGCGGCCACATCATCACCAGCCAGATCGAACACAAAGCGATTCTCGACACGGCAAAGCAGTTGCAGGACGCCGGTGTTGCGGTGACTTATCTGGTGCCTGACGCCGAGGGTTTGATTACCCCACAAGCGGTCAGCGAAGCGATGCGCGAAGACACCTTTCTGGTGTCGCTGATGCTGGTCAACAACGAGCTGGGCACCCTCAACGACATCCCGGCCATTGGTCAGGTAGTGCGTGATCGCAATGCGTTGTTCCATGTCGATGCGGCTCAGGGCGCGGGCAAAGTGGCGATCGATCTGGCCGATTGGCCGGTGGATCTGATGTCGTTTTCCGCCCACAAACTCTATGGCCCCAAAGGCATCGGCGCGTTGTACGTCGGGCCTCGCGCGCAACAGCGCTTGCAGGCGCAGATCCACGGTGGTGGTCACGAGGGCGGTTTGCGTTCCGGCACCCTGGCGACTCACCAGATCGCCGCCATGGGTGTGGCCTTTGCGTTGGCGGCGGCCTCGTTCGATGAAGAGAAAGCCACGATCGCGCGCCTGCGTGAACGCTTGCTTGAGCCGCTGCTGAGCATTCCCGGGGTTCGGCTCAACGGCAGCCCGACCCAACGCATTCCCCATACCCTGAGCCTGACCTTCAACGAAGGCGAGTTCAACTCTGCGGTGCTGATCCAGTCGATTGCGTTTTCCGCGACCTCGGCCTGCAACTCCGCCAGCAATGCTCCCTCCCATGTGCTGCTGGCCCTGGGGCATGACGCCCGCTCGGCGAGTCGCACCATTCGCTTGAGTCTCGGCCGGTTCACTACCGAGCAGGACATCGACCAAGCGGTACACCTGATTCAAGCGGCCTGCGCCAGTGCTCCGGCATTCTGGCAATAAGGTCTGAAAGTGCCGGCGTTGATCGGCACTCAACAATAATGATGAAGTGATTAGCAGGAGACACGATGAGTACGCAGCCTTCAATCAATGGATCGGTGCCCCAACGCCTGGCGCAAACCCGCGAACTGATGAGCCGGGAGGGCATTCACGCTCTGCTGGTGCCGTCGGCCGACCCGCATCTTTCGGAATACCTGCCGGGTTACTGGCAAGGACGGCAATGGTTGTCGGGGTTCCATGGCTCGGTCGGCACGCTGATTGTTACGCCGGACTTTGCCGGTGTCTGGGCCGACAGCCGTTATTGGGAACAAGCGACCAAGGAACTCAAGGGCAGCGGTATCGAACTGGTCAAGCTGCAACCGGGTCAACCCGGCCCGCTGGACTGGCTGGCCGAGCAAACCCCTGAAGGCGGCGTCGTCGCGGTAGATGGTGCAGTGATGGCCGTGGCTTCGGCGCGTACTTTGAGTGGCAAGCTCGAAGAACGCGGCGCACGTCTGCGCACCGACATCGACTTGTTGAGCGGAGTCTGGAGCGACCGTCCGACGCTGCCGAATGAACCGATCTATCAACACCTGCCACCTCAGGCAACTGTCAGCCGCGGCGAAAAACTGGCCAAGCTGCGTGAGGTTTTGAAAGATCGCGGTGCCGACTGGCATTTCATCGCCACCCTCGATGACATCGCCTGGCTGTTCAACTTGCGCGGCGGCGACGTGTCGTTCAATCCGGTGTTTGTTTCCTTTGCTTTGATCAGCCAGCAGCAGGCAACCCTGTTCGTTGCCCTGAGCAAGGTCGATACCGAACTGCGCGCGGTCCTTGAACAGGACGGCGTAACCCTGCGCGACTACAGCGAAGTGGCTGCCGCCTTGCGCGCCGTACCGAGCGGGGCGAGTCTGCAAGTCGATCCGGCGCGCGTCACCGCCGGCTTGCTGGATAACCTGGATAGCGGCGTGAAGCTGGTCGAAGGCCTGAATCCGACGACGTTGGCCAAATCGCAAAAAAGCCTGGCCGATGCCGAGCACATTCGTCAGGCCATGGAGCAGGACGGCGCGGCGCTATGCGAGTTCTTCACCTGGCTGGACACGGCGTTGGGTCGTGAGCGCATCACCGAACTGACCATCGACGAACACCTGACGGGGGCGCGTACCCGACGTCCGGGATATGTATCACTGAGCTTCAATACCATTGCCGCGTTCAACGCCAATGGCGCAATGCCGCACTACCACGCCACCGAAGAAGAACATGCGGTGATCGAAGGCGATGGTCTGTTGTTGATCGACTCCGGCGGCCAGTACCTGGGCGGCACCACCGATATCACTCGGATGGTGCCGGTCGGTACGCCGACCGATGAGCAGAAGCGCGATTGCACGCGGGTGCTCAAAGGCGTGATTGCGCTGTCCCGTGCGCAATTCCCAAAAGGCATTCTGTCGCCGTTGCTGGACTCCATTGCCCGCGCGCCGATCTGGGCTGAAAGCGTTGATTACGGTCACGGCACCGGTCATGGCGTCGGCTACTTCCTCAACGTGCACGAGGGTCCGCAGGTCATCGCCTACCAAGCCGCCGCCGCGCCACACACTGCAATGCAGCCGGGCATGATCACCTCCATCGAGCCGGGCACTTACCGTCCAGGACGCTGGGGTGTGCGGATCGAGAACCTGGTGTTGAACCGCGAGGCGGGCAAAAGTGAATTCGGTGAATTCCTGAAGTTCGAAACCCTGACGTTGTGCCCGATCGACACTCGCTGCCTGGAGCCGTCGCTGCTGACGGTTGACGAAAAACAGTGGTTCAACGCCTACCACGCCGAGGTGCGCGAGCGCTTGAGCCCGTTGCTCGACGGTGCAGCCCTTGAGTGGTTGAACACCCGCACTGCGGCTATTTGATCGGTTGGAGTGCAGGCGCTTCATAGAACGCCTGGCTCATGTGGTCGTCGAGTTTTAACTCAGGGCTTCAAGGACGAAGTCCAGGCGATCCTGACCGAAGAACAGCTGATTATCGACAAACATGCTCGGGGCACCAAATACGCCTCGTTGCACGGCTGTCTCTGTGTTGTCCTTGAGAGTGGCTTTGACTTCCTCATCGGCAGTCAGGGCCAGCACCTCATTTGGATCGAAACCGCTCTGTGTCAGAACTGTCGCGACAGTCGCCGGATCAACAAGGTCGCGGCCTTCAACCCAAAGGGCGTGAAACAGGCAATCGATGAACGCCTGAAAGCGTTCGGGATGGCGCAACTGCATGCCGGTGATGGCGCGCATCAACATCAGGGTGTTGATAGGGAAGTGCGGATTGAACTTCAGCGGCACGCCGTAGCGCTTGGCGTAGCGATCCAGGTCCTGAAACATGTACCGGCCCTTGGCCGGAATGGCTGCCGGAGACGCGTTGCCGGTGGCTTTGAAGACTCCGCCCAGCAACATCGGCTTGTAGATCAGTTGGCTGTCGGTCTGCTCGCAGATCTTCGGCAGTTGGGTATAAGCCAGGTAGGTGGCTGGGCTGCCGAGGTCAAAATAGAACTCTACGGTTTTGCTCATGGTCGATGCGCTCTGCTTATTATTTTAGGGGGGGTTACCAGCGTTCGCTCCAGGGACGCAGGTCCAGCTCGAAGGTCCATGCGTCACGGGGCTGGCTGTGCAGGTACCAATAGTTCTCGGCGATGTGCTCAGGATTGAGAATGCCGTCCTGATCCTTGGTCGCGTACTTCTCGGGGAAACTCTCGCGGATAAAATCGGTATCGATGGCACCGTCGACTACGACGTGGGCGACGTGAATGTTCATTGGCCCCAGTTCTCGAGCCATGCTTTGCGCCAGGGCGCGAATCCCGTGCTTGGCGCCGGCAAAAGCCGCAAACCCTGCTGCTCCACGCATGCCTGCGGTGGCACCGGTGAACAAGATAGTGCCGCGTTGACGCTTGGCCATGCGCTTGGCCACTTCACGAGCGTTGAGAAAACCTGAGAAGCAGGCCATTTCCCAGATCTTGAAATATTTGCGCGCGGTTTCTTCGAGAATGCTGCAAGGCACATTGGCGCCAATGTTGAAAACGAACGCTTCGATTGGGCCAATCTGGCTTTCGATCTGCTCAACCAACGCAATCACATCCTCTTCCTTGCGCGCATCACAGGCAAAACCAAGGGCTTCACCGCCATCGGCGTTGATGGCATCCACCAGCGGCTGGAGTTTGTCCGCGCTGCGGCGGGTGACACAAGCCACAAATCCTTCCTGCGCAAAGCGTTTTGCAATGGCGCCGCCTGTGGCATCCCCTGCGCCTACAACCAGTACGACCTTCTTGTTATTCATGGGTAGATCCCTTTGCTAAACGATCGTTAACTAAACGAACGTTATGCTACGATTCGGCAAGCGTCAAGGCGATCAATCCTGAGGGCAAGGCAATGCGTTACTCGGCCAATCACAAACTGGAAACCAAAGAGAAACTGATTGAAAGCAGTGCGGTGTCGGCCAAGAAGTCAGGTTTTTCAACGGTGGGTGTCGACGGTTTGATGAAGGCGATCGGCTTGAGTGGCGGGGCTTTCTACAGTCACTTTTCTTCAAAGGATGAACTGTTCGCCTCAATCGTCGAGCGTGAGCTGTGCCAAAGCCTAGAGCGTTTAGGGGCGGACCAGAATCGTGACAAGCTCGAGCGCTGCCTGAAACACTACCTGAGCATGGCCCATGTCGGGCACCCGGAATCCGGTTGTGCTTTGCCGGCATTGGGGGCTGAGATTGCCCGCTCAGACGTGATGATTCGTCAGCAGGCGGAGAACTGGATTTGTCGGCTTCAGGAGAGTTGGGCGCGAGTTCTGGAAAGCGACAGCCTGGCATGGGCGATTCTGTCGCAATGTATTGGTGCGTTGGTCGTGGCGCGGATGCTGGCCACTCCAGACATTCAGCGCGCGGTGCTGAAGTCCAGTTACGATGAGATTGGCCGCCAGATTGCAGGTCCACGAACCTGACAAAACGGTATCAACCTATTTGCAGATGACAATCATGCTGCGGCTGGTATAGCCGGCAGGGTTGAGGCCGAACGGGTAATCGCCTGGTTCCTCCACGCCGTCCCCCGACTTGGCGATGACCTTGTAACCTTTGGGTGCGCACGAGTTGGCAGCGCTGGTGTAGCACTTGTCCCAGGATGACGAGAGTCCGGAACAGTTGATATGCAGCCCTTTCTTACCGTGTTTTACCTGGGTTTTCGATGTCGCCGCGCAGCCCGCAACCGCAAGTACGGCGATCAGTATCAAAATTCGTTTCATTGCTGTCCTTATAGCGTCCCGGATCTTTGCGCCCGGGTCTGGCTGCATTCGCGTTCGCTTGAAGCGTTCTGATATCCCTATCTGAAAAAATCCATGTCTGACACTGGGTTACGTGTCTAAACATGGCCTAATTGCGCGGCAAATACCAGACCCTCGTCAAATCCTGTCTCAATCTGCAGCGACTGCAGGCTTGGCCGCACTCCCCATCGTCATGGTCGCGCCTATGGAAGCCAGAATGATGCACATGATGGCCATCCATTGTGACAGTGAGAGGTACTCATGGAGAAACAACAGGCCTGACAGTGCGCCGATCGCAGGTTCAATGCTCATCAACGTGCCGAAGGTCCGGGTTGGGATTCGGGTGAGGGCGATCATCTCCAGCGTGTAGGGCACGGCGGTGGACAGAATGGCGACAGCGATTGCCACGGGGATCAGTGAGGGAGTGAGTAGCGCGGCGCCAGCGTGGACGATGCCGATAGGGGCTACAAAAAGTGCCGCAATCATCACCCCCAGTGCCGCAGTCTGTACGCCATTGTCGGCGCCGGCCTTCTGGCCGAACAGAATGTACAGCGCCCAGCAGACACCCGCGCCCAATGCATAACCGGCGCCTAACAGATCGATTCCCGCCGTCGTTTCTCCCGTAGGTATTAACAGCAGCAAACCGATGGCGGCCAAGGCGATCCACAAAAAGTCGATCGCGCGACGTGACGCAAAGATAGCTACCGCCAGTGGGCCAGTGAATTCCAGTGCAACCGCGATCCCCAGGGGGACGGTTTGCAACGACATATAGAAGAGGAAGTTCATGCCGCCTAACGCCATCCCAAAGACGATGACGGTGCGCAGGGATTTTGCGGTGAGCTTCGCTCGCCAGGGACGCAGTATCAGCATCATGATCACGCTGGCGAAGATCAGGCGCAGGGTGGTGGTCCCTTGCGCGCCGATAACGGGGAACATACTTTTAGCAAGGGAGGCTCCCGACTGGATTGATGCCATGGCTATCAATAGCAGGCCAACCGAAAACAGAGTCGAGGCAAAGCTGCGGGGCTGGTCTTTCATTGCGAGGCATCGTCCGAAGTAGAAAGCGAGAGCGTTGTTGGGCAATATACTGCGCATTCATTGCAGGCACTTCTATATATAGCAGCGATTTTGAACATCCTTATAGAAAAGCGCAATTAAGGGTTGACGGCAGATACTGGAAGTCTATAATTCGCCCCACTTCCGGCGCAGTCGAAACTGAAAACTCCTTGGTAAACAATGAGTTACGTAGTTTTCGACAGCGAGTTGCTTCAGGTCATCGAAGCCCAGAAGGAGTTGAAAGAGCGGGGTTGTTTGGCTCTTTTAACGGTTCGATCTTCTCGGTCGAAAGCGTCGTAAAAGAGGTGTTGACAGCAGCGAGTAACGCTGTAGAATTCGCCTCCCGCTGACGAGAGATCGAAAGCGCAAGTGGTTGAAGTTACAAAGGAAACTTTGAAAACTTCTGAAAATAACCGCTTGACAGCAACAGAGGCTGCTGTAGAATGCGCGCCTCGGTTGAGACGAAAGATCTTAACCAACCGCTCTTTAACAACTGAATCAAGCAATTCGTGTGGGTGCTTGTGGAGTCAGACTGATAGTCAACAAGATTATCAGCATCACAAGTTACTCCGCGAGAAATCAAAGATGTAACCAACGATTGCTGAGCCAAGTTTAGGGTTTCTTAAAAACCCAAAGATGTTTGAACTGAAGAGTTTGATCATGGCTCAGATTGAACGCTGGCGGCAGGCCTAACACATGCAAGTCGAGCGGCAGCACGGGTACTTGTACCTGGTGGCGAGCGGCGGACGGGTGAGTAATGCCTAGGAATCTGCCTGGTAGTGGGGGATAACGCTCGGAAACGGACGCTAATACCGCATACGTCCTACGGGAGAAAGCAGGGGACCTTCGGGCCTTGCGCTATCAGATGAGCCTAGGTCGGATTAGCTAGTTGGTGAGGTAATGGCTCACCAAGGCGACGATCCGTAACTGGTCTGAGAGGATGATCAGTCACACTGGAACTGAGACACGGTCCAGACTCCTACGGGAGGCAGCAGTGGGGAATATTGGACAATGGGCGAAAGCCTGATCCAGCCATGCCGCGTGTGTGAAGAAGGTCTTCGGATTGTAAAGCACTTTAAGTTGGGAGGAAGGGCATTTACCTAATACGTAAGTGTTTTGACGTTACCGACAGAATAAGCACCGGCTAACTCTGTGCCAGCAGCCGCGGTAATACAGAGGGTGCAAGCGTTAATCGGAATTACTGGGCGTAAAGCGCGCGTAGGTGGTTCGTTAAGTTGGATGTGAAATCCCCGGGCTCAACCTGGGAACTGCATTCAAAACTGTCGAGCTAGAGTATGGTAGAGGGTGGTGGAATTTCCTGTGTAGCGGTGAAATGCGTAGATATAGGAAGGAACACCAGTGGCGAAGGCGACCACCTGGACTGATACTGACACTGAGGTGCGAAAGCGTGGGGAGCAAACAGGATTAGATACCCTGGTAGTCCACGCCGTAAACGATGTCAACTAGCCGTTGGGAGCCTTGAGCTCTTAGTGGCGCAGCTAACGCATTAAGTTGACCGCCTGGGGAGTACGGCCGCAAGGTTAAAACTCAAATGAATTGACGGGGGCCCGCACAAGCGGTGGAGCATGTGGTTTAATTCGAAGCAACGCGAAGAACCTTACCAGGCCTTGACATCCAATGAATCTGCTAGAGATAGCGGAGTGCCTTCGGGAACATTGAGACAGGTGCTGCATGGCTGTCGTCAGCTCGTGTCGTGAGATGTTGGGTTAAGTCCCGTAACGAGCGCAACCCTTGTCCTTAGTTACCAGCACGTCATGGTGGGCACTCTAAGGAGACTGCCGGTGACAAACCGGAGGAAGGTGGGGATGACGTCAAGTCATCATGGCCCTTACGGCCTGGGCTACACACGTGCTACAATGGTCGGTACAGAGGGTTGCCAAGCCGCGAGGTGGAGCTAATCCCAGAAAACCGATCGTAGTCCGGATCGCAGTCTGCAACTCGACTGCGTGAAGTCGGAATCGCTAGTAATCGCGAATCAGAATGTCGCGGTGAATACGTTCCCGGGCCTTGTACACACCGCCCGTCACACCATGGGAGTGGGTTGCACCAGAAGTAGCTAGTCTAACCTTCGGGAGGACGGTTACCACGGTGTGATTCATGACTGGGGTGAAGTCGTAACAAGGTAGCCGTAGGGGAACCTGCGGCTGGATCACCTCCTTAATCGACGACATCAGCTGCTCCATAAGCTCCCACACGAATTGCTTGATTCATTGAAGAAGACGATAAGAAGCAGCCCTGAGGGGTTGTAGCTTGGTTGGTTAGAGCGCACCCCATGCTTTGTGGTAGAGAGCAGGGTGAGGTCGGCCTTATAGCTCGAAATTGGGTCTGTAGCTCAGTTGGTTAGAGCGCACCCCTGATAAGGGTGAGGTCGGCAGTTCGAATCTGCCCAGACCCACCAATTTTGTGTGGGAAACGCCTGTAGAAATACGGGGCCATAGCTCAGCTGGGAGAGCGCCTGCCTTGCACGCAGGAGGTCAACGGTTCGATCCCGTTTGGCTCCACCACTAACTGCTTCTGTTTGTTGAAAGCTTAGAAATGAGCATTCCACCAAGACGGTGATGAATGTTGATTTCTAGTCTTTGATTAGATCGTTCTTTAAAAATTTGGGTATGTGATAGAAAGATAGACTGGGCGTTACTTTCACTGGTAACGGATCAGGCTAAGGTAAAATTTGTGAGTTGCTCTTTATGAGCAAGAATCGAATTTTCGGCGAATGTCGTCTTCACAGTATAACCAGATTGCTTGGGGTTATATGGTCAAGTGAAGAAGCGCATACGGTGGATGCCTTGGCAGTCAGAGGCGATGAAAGACGTGGTAGCCTGCGAAAAGCTTCGGGGAGTCGGCAAACAGACTTTGATCCGGAGATGTCTGAATGGGGGAACCCAGCCATCATAAGATGGTTATCTTAAGCTGAATACATAGGCTTAAGAGGCGAACCAGGGGAACTGAAACATCTAAGTACCCTGAGGAAAAGAAATCAACCGAGATTCCCTTAGTAGTGGCGAGCGAACGGGGACTAGCCCTTAAGTGGCTTTGAGATTAGCGGAACGTTCTGGAAAGTACGGCCATAGTGGGTGATAGCCCTGTACGCGAAAATCTCTTAGTCATGAAATCGAGTAGGACGGAGCACGAGAAACTTTGTCTGAATATGGGGGGACCATCCTCCAAGGCTAAATACTACTGACTGACCGATAGTGAACTAGTACCGTGAGGGAAAGGCGAAAAGAACCCCGGAGAGGGGAGTGAAATAGATCCTGAAACCGTATGCGTACAAGCAGTGGGAGCCCACTTTGTTGGGTGACTGCGTACCTTTTGTATAATGGGTCAGCGACTTATTTTCAGTGGCGAGCTTAACCGAATAGGGGAGGCGTAGCGAAAGCGAGTCTTAATAGGGCGTCTAGTCGCTGGGAATAGACCCGAAACCGGGCGATCTATCCATGGGCAGGTTGAAGGTTGGGTAACACTAACTGGAGGACCGAACCGACTACCGTTGAAAAGTTAGCGGATGACCTGTGGATCGGAGTGAAAGGCTAATCAAGCTCGGAGATAGCTGGTTCTCCTCGAAAGCTATTTAGGTAGCGCCTCATGTATCACTGTAGGGGGTAGAGCACTGTTTCGGCTAGGGGGTCATCCCGACTTACCAAACCGATGCAAACTCCGAATACCTACAAGTGCCGAGCATGGGAGACACACGGCGGGTGCTAACGTCCGTCGTGAAAAGGGAAACAACCCAGACCGTCAGCTAAGGTCCCAAAGTTATGGTTAAGTGGGAAACGATGTGGGAAGGCTTAGACAGCTAGGAGGTTGGCTTAGAAGCAGCCACCCTTTAAAGAAAGCGTAATAGCTCACTAGTCGAGTCGGCCTGCGCGGAAGATGTAACGGGGCTCAAACCATACACCGAAGCTACGGGTATCACTTAGGTGATGCGGTAGAGGAGCGTTCTGTAAGCCTGTGAAGGTGAGTTGAGAAGCTTGCTGGAGGTATCAGAAGTGCGAATGCTGACATGAGTAACGACAATGGGTGTGAAAAACACCCACGCCGAAAGACCAAGGTTTCCTGCGCAACGTTAATCGACGCAGGGTTAGTCGGTCCCTAAGGCGAGGCTGAAAAGCGTAGTCGATGGAAAACAGGTTAATATTCCTGTACTTCTGGTTATTGCGATGGAGGGACGGAGAAGGCTAGGCCAGCTTGGCGTTGGTTGTCCAAGTTTAAGGTGGTAGGCTGGACTCTTAGGTAAATCCGGGAGTCTAAGGCCGAGAGCTGATGACGAGTTACCCTTTGGGTGACGAAGTGGTTGATGCCATGCTTCCAAGAAAAGCTTCTAAGCTTCAGGTAACCAGGAACCGTACCCCAAACCGACACAGGTGGTTGGGTAGAGAATACCAAGGCGCTTGAGAGAACTCGGGTGAAGGAACTAGGCAAAATGGCACCGTAACTTCGGGAGAAGGTGCGCCGGTGAGGGTGAAGCATTTACTGCGTAAGCCCATGCCGGTCGAAGATACCAGGCCGCTGCGACTGTTTATTAAAAACACAGCACTCTGCAAACACGAAAGTGGACGTATAGGGTGTGACGCCTGCCCGGTGCCGGAAGGTTAATTGATGGGGTTAGCTAACGCGAAGCTCTTGATCGAAGCCCCGGTAAACGGCGGCCGTAACTATAACGGTCCTAAGGTAGCGAAATTCCTTGTCGGGTAAGTTCCGACCTGCACGAATGGCGTAACGATGGCGGCGCTGTCTCCACCCGAGACTCAGTGAAATTGAAATCGCTGTGAAGATGCAGTGTATCCGCGGCTAGACGGAAAGACCCCGTGAACCTTTACTATAGCTTTGCACTGGACTTTGAATTTGCTTGTGTAGGATAGGTGGGAGGCTTTGAAGCGTGGACGCCAGTTCGCGTGGAGCCAACCTTGAAATACCACCCTGGCAACTTTGAGGTTCTAACTCAGGTCCGTTATCCGGATCGAGGACAGTGTATGGTGGGTAGTTTGACTGGGGCGGTCTCCTCCTAAAGAGTAACGGAGGAGTACGAAGGTGCGCTCAGACCGGTCGGAAATCGGTCGTAGAGTATAAAGGCAAAAGCGCGCTTGACTGCGAGACAGACACGTCGAGCAGGTACGAAAGTAGGTCTTAGTGATCCGGTGGTTCTGTATGGAAGGGCCATCGCTCAACGGATAAAAGGTACTCCGGGGATAACAGGCTGATACCGCCCAAGAGTTCATATCGACGGCGGTGTTTGGCACCTCGATGTCGGCTCATCACATCCTGGGGCTGAAGCCGGTCCCAAGGGTATGGCTGTTCGCCATTTAAAGTGGTACGCGAGCTGGGTTTAGAACGTCGTGAGACAGTTCGGTCCCTATCTGCCGTGGACGTTTGAGATTTGAGAGGGGCTGCTCCTAGTACGAGAGGACCGGAGTGGACGAACCTCTGGTGTTCCGGTTGTCACGCCAGTGGCATTGCCGGGTAGCTATGTTCGGAATAGATAACCGCTGAAAGCATCTAAGCGGGAAACTAGCCTCAAGATGAGATCTCACTGGGACCTTGAGTCCCCTGAAGGGCCGTCGAAGACTACGACGTTGATAGGTTGGGTGTGTAAGCGCTGTGAGGCGTTGAGCTAACCAATACTAATTGCCCGTGAGGCTTGACCATATAACACCCAAGCAATTTGCGTCGAAAGGCCAGATTGCGGTGTGTGAAGACGAAACGAACCGAAAGTTCGAGATACTCACAAAACACCAAACTATCGCATACCCATTCGCTGGAGCGTGAACCTGCAAAGGCCCACGACCTGGCTACCGAATTTCTTGACGACCATAGAGCATTGGAACCACCTGATCCCATCCCGAACTCAGCAGTGAAACGATGCATCGCCGATGGTAGTGTGGGGTTTCCCCATGTGAGAGTAGGTCATCGTCAAGATTAAATTCCGAAACCCCTATCTGCGTATGCAGGTAGGGGTTTTGTTTTGTCCGCAGGAAAGTGGCGCGACGAAAACGGGATAGTCGATCGGCTATCCCTGGTTCCAGCAGCATCGTTAGTGAGATTTCGGCAGCACGCAAAACGCACGAGTCATAAAAAAACCGACCGACGTTTTGGCCTTCAAGATAACCGTTAGAGGAAATCGCACTAAAGTGACTGCGCGGTTTTTGGTATGGTGCAGCTCGTTTTTTAACGGACTGATTTCAAGCCTACGGATCGGCACCCCCCCTTTACAGTCAAAGAGCTGCTGCAGAAATGCCCCAACCGATACCGATCAAGGACCACGAAAAAGAGACGCGCCTGGTCAACAAAAGACTGATAGCTTGCGCCCTGTTCGTTGTCGCCATTACCTGCGCGCTGGTCGTGCGCATGTATGTCCTGCAAGTGGTCGAATTCGACTATCACTCGACGATCTCAGAAAACAACCGCGTCCATGTCCTGCCGATCACCCCAACCCGCGGGCTGATCTACGACCGCAACGGCGTGGTTCTGGCGGATAACCGGCCCAGCTTCAACCTGACCATCACCCGCGAGCGCGCCTGCGATGTCAAAGAAGAACTGGATGAGGTGGTCAACCTCCTGCACTTGCCGACAGAAGATCGAACGCTGTTCGACAAGGCAATGAAGCAGGCCCGGCATCCATTCGTGCCGGTCACCTTGTTCTACGAACTCAGCGAAGAACAAATCGCGGTGTTGGCGGTCAACGAGTTCCGTCTGCCGGGGATCGACGTAGAGCCACAATTCGTTCGCCACTACCCGATGGGCGCGCACTTTGCGCATTCGATTGGCTACGTCGGCCGCATCAACGAGAAAGAATCCAAAGCCCTGGACACGGTGGAATACCGTGGCACTCAATCCATCGGCAAGACTGGCATCGAAAAATTCTACGAGTCGCAGTTGCACGGCCAAGTGGGTTACGAAGAAGTCGAAACCAACGCTCAGGGCCGGGTCCTGCGAGTGCTTAAGCACACCGATCCGATCCCCGGTAAAAACATCGTACTGAGCCTCGACGTCAAGCTGCAGGAAGCCGCCGAGGAAGCCTTGGGCGACCGTCGCGGTTCGGTGGTCGCTCTCGATCCGTCGACCGGCGAAGTGCTCGCGATGGTCAGCAAGCCAAGCTTCGACCCGAACCTGTTCGTCACCGGGATCAGCTTCAAGGAATACGCAGCGCTGCACGACTCCATCGACCGGCCGCTGTTCAACCGCGTACTGCGCGGCCTCTACGCACCGGGTTCGACCATCAAGCCGGAAGTGGCCATTGCCGGCCTGGACGCCGGCGTCATCACCCCACAGACCCGCGTCTTCGACCCTGGTTACTACCAACTGCCTGACTTCGATCACAAGTACCGAAACTGGAACCACAGCGGCGACGGCTGGGTAGACATGGACGCGGCGATCATGCGCTCCAACGACACCTACTTCTACGACCTGGCCCACAAGCTGGGCATCGACCGACTGCATGATTACATGGCCATGTTCGGCCTCGGCGAGAAAGTCTCGCTGGACATGTTCGAAGAGTCTGCCGGCCTGATGCCATCGCAAGCCTGGAAGCGCGCCACGCGCCGTCAAGCATGGTTCCCGGGTGAGACCGTGATCCTCGGCATCGGCCAGGGCTACATGCAGGTCACACCGCTGCAGCTCGCCCAGGCTACTGCGCTGATCGCCAACAAGGGTGTCTGGAATCGCCCGCACCTGGCCAAAACCGTGGACGGTGTTGCGCCAGTGGATGAGCACCCGATGCCAAACATCCTGTTGAAAGACCCGCGTGATTGGGAGCAGGTCAACCATGGCATGCAAATGGTGATGCACGACGCGCGCGGGATTGCCCGGGCGGCAGCGGCGGGGGCTCAATACCGCATCGCCGGCAAGAGTGGTACCGCGCAAGTGGTGGCGATCAAGCAGGGCGAGCGCTACAACCGAGCGAAAACCCTGGAGCGTAACCGCGACAACGCCTTGTTCGTCGGTTTCGCCCCGGCCGAACACCCGAAGATTGTCATCTCGGTGATGATCGAAAACGGCGA
Organism: Pseudomonas sp. HLT2-19-2; assembly: GCF_054898005.1. Lineage (NCBI taxonomy): Bacteria > Pseudomonadati > Pseudomonadota > Gammaproteobacteria > Pseudomonadales > Pseudomonadaceae > Pseudomonas > Pseudomonas sp. HLT2-19-2. Next base: position 2,135,218 of record NZ_CM142712.1, read on the forward strand.
GGCCGGCGGTCGAGTCGCTGGACCTGTAGTGCGGCAGATCATGGATGCCTGGTTACTTGATCAAGACGGCCACCTGAAGCCGCAATACGCTACACCGAGCAAAGTGCCGGGCGACCCTCACGTCTAAGCGGTCAAGGCTTTACAGCACAGGCTCACGAATACTGAGCATGTGCTGGAAGCTTTCCAGGAACACGGTTTCTGCCTGAGCCATCTTCTGCTCGCGGTTCCACAGCAGTTGAATATCGAAATCGACCACTCCCTCTTCCGGCGGCAAACGCCAGAGCAAACCTTGCTCGACATCCCTGCGAACCGTCAAGTTGCCGGGTGGGGATATGGCTATTACTACTGCGCAGATATTTGTTCGGTAATAGCGGCGCCTGAGTTGACGAACCTCACTAACAATCGAGCATCAAGCCCCGGGCACCGGGCAACTCAAATCCCCCTCCTGGCAATTCAAATAATTCTTGAAAGTCTCAACCCGCGCCTTGGTCAATTCAGTAACACAGTTGCTGTAGATCGCCGGATACACACTCCCGCCTTCCACCCCGGCGCTCGAGAACTTGCACTCGGCATCGCGAAATGCAATCCACGAACGCTGCGCCCCAATCAGCAGCTTTCTGCTTTCGGGGTTGCTCTTCAAACGCGCGCTGATCTGCTGGTAAAGCGCATTCAACGCCTGATCCGCCGCCTTGTGCTGCTGCGCAGCGCATTGATTCATCGTGGCCTGATCGGCGGCGTTGTCGCAGTCCACGGCATAAGCCGCGGTGGTGAACAGCAAAGGCGTCAGTGCCAGAAGAAAGCGTCGTTGCATGGGGATTCTCGCTGTGACGTGGAAAGTTGAGGTGCAGTGTAGCGCTGCGCCTGGCTATGCCTGCCACTCGGGGTGATTTTCGATCGATTCGTAGTTGAGCCACGGCATGTCATGTGACGTCCAGATATGCGCTTGAGGCGTCATTTTCGGGTCATCACCCAGTGTCGCAACACGCACAATGACGTGGGGTTGGGCCAAGCGCTCAGCCAGCTTCAGCCCGCTGACTCTTGTCTTCAAACCGGTGCTCAGGGGCAGAAATGCAGCCGAATATTTCGGACAGGGTTGATTGCGATACCCGATTGATACAACTTTAGGGTTGGTCTTGTGGTCTTACAGGCCTACTGTTCAGTACAGGAGGTGACTTATGAACCCAGCATCAGATCGCATTGAAAGGAAGATCCTGCTTAAAACGCCGCGTTCTCAGGTCTGGCGCGTGCTGGCCAATGCCGAAGCCTTCGGGCAGTGGTTTGGCGTGGCGCTGGAAGGCAAGCGTTTTGTCGCCGGTGAATGGACCCAGGGGCAGATTACGTACCCGGGTTATGAGCACTTGCTGTGGAATGTGCTGGTGGAGCGGGTCGAGCCGGAACGGGTGTTTTCGTTTCGCTGGCACCCGTATGCCGTGGAGCCGGAAGTCGATTACTCCCAGGAGCCGACCACTCTGGTGAAATTCGAGCTCGATGACATGGATGAAGGCACGTTGCTTAAGGTTACCGAGTCCGGTTTCGATCACATTCCTCAGTCGCGCCGGCTCAAGGCGTTCCGCATGGACAGCCGCGGTTGGGATGAACAAATGAACAACATCGAAGAGTTTCTCAAAGTCAGTGCCTAGGAACGCGAGCGCCAGGAAGAGTGATGGTTGCATGTTTAAACCTTGGCTGAAACGCTGGGCGCTGGCGCTGGTGCTGCCGAAGGTCAGCTGCAGGCTGCTAAACACCCGGCATCTATGCTTTATACCCTGAGCTGTCTAAGGGTTTTCGGAAGGGCTGCTATAGCGAATGTCTTACACGCGATGGTAGCTATGTCGTCTAGTGCACATTGGATCCGAAGCGTAATCTAGCCTCATCAACCGAAGCACAGGAAGTGCTCGGGATCACGGATGATCGGCCATCAGCAAGGAACGCTATCGACAGGGAGTCGACATGGTCTTGGGAAAACCCGCTTCGGCGGGTTTTTTTTCGCCTGTCGAAAGGCCCCGGGCAGATGAGTCCCGTGTAGCAGCCTGCGGCAACTGCTACAGGGGAGGGCTTCATGGCTGAATGGTCAATGGCTTACACCAGAGCGCTGGTATGTCGTCTTTTGATGCGTCACCGATGTGTTTATTCTGGATCTATCAACTGAGTCGCAGGATGCACTCAGGATCATGGATGATCGACCATAGGCCCGGATGGCTGCTGACAGGATGTCGCAATGGTCTTGAGAAACCCGCTTAGGCGGGTTTTTTTGTGGGCAATGGAAAGTCCTCGATGCAGCCGGGCGCTGGCAGCACCGAGGAACGGATCAACGTACTGACGCCCGATCAAGTTTCGCCGCAACACGCTCGGTAATTTCCGAGCGTAATTTCAACGATCCGGCAGCACGTTTGCTGGCTTCCTCCAGCACGCTGACTGGAGCCGTCTCAGGGCTGCCCGAAGCAAACGGCGGCGCCGGAGCATATTCCAGCTGCAACTGCGCCAGCTCTGCCGTGTCCTTATCGAACAACTCCGCGGCCAGCGTCAGGGCAAAATCGATGCCCGCCGTGATCCCGCCACCGGTCAGCAGATTGCCGTCGCGCACCACTCGATCCTTCACCGGGATCGCACCCAAAGGCGCCAACAGTTCGTGATAGGCCCAATGAGTGGTGGCGCGTTTTCCTTTCAACAGACCCGCCGCGCCGAGCACCAGCGCGCCGGTGCAGACCGACGTGATGTAACGCGCGCTGGCGGCCTGAGCCTTGATGAAGGCCAGTGTCTGTTCATCCTCCATCAACGGCCCGACGCCGCTGCCGCCGGGGATGCAGATCACATCCAGCGGCGGGCAATCGTCGAACGTGGTGGTCGGTTTCAGCACCAGGCCCGTGCTCGCGGTGACTGGCATCAGGTCCTTCCAGACCAAATGCACCTTCACGTCCGGCAGCGAGGCCAGTACGTCGTATGGGCCGGTGAGGTCCAGTTGCTGAAGCTGTGGAAACAACAGAAAACCGATCTGCAACGTCATGGCATTTTTCTCATGAAGTGGGGGTAGACGCCTTTACTTTAGGCTCGTAGGATTTGGCGTATACGCCAATAACCCCACGAATTACGCCAATCATGCCGAAAATCATTCACGTACTCGCCTTTGCCAATGTGCAATTGCTCGACGTCACCGGGCCGTTGCAGGTGTTTGCCTCGGCCAATGACATTGCTCACCAAAAAGGCCTGCCGCCGCCTTACGCGCCGACGGTGATTGCCAGCGGCGGCGGGGCGGTGATGTCTTCGGCGGGGCTGGCGCTGTTGGCCGAGCCGTTGCCTGAGCAGAGCAGTGACACGTTGATCATTGCCGGTGGCTGGGGCGTTTACGACGCGGCGCAAGACCCACCGCTGGTGGCTTGGGTACGTGAACATGCGGCGGGGTGTCGGCGGGTATCGTCGGTGTGCACCGGGGCATTTTTGCTGGCAGCCAGCGGCTGGCTCGATGGCCGGCGGGTGGTCACTCACTGGACGCGTTGCGAGCAGTTGGCGCAGAAGCATCCGCGGTTACAGGTTGAACCCAATCCTATTTTCATCAATGACGGCCCGGTCTGGACCTCGGCCGGGGTCACCGCCGGCATCGACCTTGCGCTGGCGATGGTTGAAGAAGATCTTGGCCGCACGATGGCCCTGGAAGTCGCCCGGCAACTGGTGGTGTTCCTGAAACGGCCCGGCGGCCAGTCGCAGTTCAGCGTGACCCTCTCTTTGCAAAAGGAGGGCAACCGCTTCGACGAACTTCACGCCTGGATCAGTGAAAACCTCACCAAGGATTTGGGCATCCCGACCCTGGCCTTGCAGGCGGGCATGAGCGAACGCAGCTTCGTGCGCCACTACCGCGCCGACACCGGCCAGACGCCAGCGCGGGCCATCGAACTGATTCGGGTCGAGACCGCCAGACGTTTGCTCAGCGACACCGGCGTGCCGATCAAACGGCTGGCGGTGCAATGTGGGTTCGGTAGCGAAGAGACGCTTCGGCGCAGTTTTCTGCGGGCCATGGGCGTGACCCCGCAGGCCTATCGCGAGCGTTTCAGCGTCAGCCCTCCAGCAGATCCAGTAACGCTCTGACCGTCGCCTCGGGCGCTTCTTCGGGAATGTTGTGCCCGACGCCCGCCAGCACACGCCGCTCATAACGCCCGGTGAAATGGGCGATGTCTTCGTCTATTTCCAGTGCCGGTCCGACGCCATCGTCAGCACCGCACAGGGAAATCGTCGGGACGCTGATCGGCGGCTGTCGGGTCAGCGCTGCTTCGATCCACTCCAGCGCCGGGTCGCCCAGCGCGTACATGAACCGGTGGCGGTAAGAGTGAATCACCACCTCGACGAAATCCGGATTATCGAAGGCCGGGGCGCTTAACGGATACAACTCAGGGCCTTTGGCCCAGGTGGGTGACCACAACGTCCAGAGTAATTCGCACAAGTCTCGGCGATTTTTCGTCAGGCCTTCGACCCCGCGTGGCGTGTGGAAGTAGTACTGATACCAGAGGCGGTGCTCGGTTTGCGGGTCCAGCGGTTCGGTGGAGTGGGGAATATTCTGAAGGTTGTAACCGTCGCCGGTCACCAGGCAACGAACCCGCTCAGGCCATAGCGCCGCCACGATGCACGCCGCCCGACCGCCCCAGTCGTAGCCGCACAGGGCGGCTTGTTGAATGGCGAGGGCGTCCATCAAATCCAGCAAATCCTGGGCGAGAGCGGCTTGTTGTCCGGAGCGCAGGGTGTCGGGGTTGTTGAAACGGGTCAGGCCGTAACCGCGTAGGTACGGGACGATGACGCGGTAGCCCTTTGCGGCGAGGGCTGGGGCGATTTCGTCGTAGGCGCGCGGGGAGTAAGGGAAACCGTGGAGGAGGATGACGGGGTCGCCGGTTGTGGGACCGTGTTCTTCATAGGCGAGAGACAAACTCGGGGTTTTGGTGAAGTGGATCCGCGCTTCAGTGTTCATTCGACACTCCAGAGGTTGTTCTTGCCGATTTCCTAGACTTCGGTTTCCGCCACCTGATTGAAGTACTTCGACCGATCTGGCGTAAACGTCACCACCATTTTTGTCCGCGAACAGGTCAACGCCCGTTCTTCACTCAGATCGATATCCAGATCTTCCCCGCGCAACCCCTGCCACTGAGCGAGGTATTTGAGGGATCCGTATTTTTCGAGTTTCTTCAGGCTACGGCTGACGCCACCTTTCCAGCCCAGCACCGGCAGTTCGCCGGCAAGGCATCGTTGGGCGAGTTCGGGGAAGCGGGCGGCGCGTTGGCGGCCGATCTCCCAGCATTTGATCAGGCCTTTGTCGTGGGCTTCCCACAATTCATCACGGTTCAGGCCTGACCTGAGTGGGGTGTCAATGCTGCGGTGGATGCGCTGGGTCATTCTGGTTCCTTGAATTCGGGTTTTGTTGGACAGCTCCGCTGTACCCGTTGACGGTGGATGGTAGGGGTGGATGTAACGGCTGGCAACAAAGGATTTTCGGGAGGGGGATGCGGATTTTGTTTATGAAATGTAAGGCTTTGGCCTACACAAAACCTGTGGCAAGGGGGCGACTCGGTCTTAAGGCTGCCAGTAATTCTTCTCCCCACTCAATTTCCGATCCAGAAAGCTTGCCGCACTAATCAGCGCCAGATGCGTCAGCGCTTGCGGCGTATTCCCCAGATGCCGCGCATGGCTGTCGAACTCTTCGGCGTACAACCCCAGCGGGTTGGCATACCTCAGCAACTGTTCAAATTCCAGATGCGCCTTTTCCACCTGACCGGCGCGGGCCAGGCATTCGACGTACCAGAACGAGCACGCGGCGAACGCGCCTTCGGTGCCGTCGAGGCCGTCGATCCGGGCGTCGTCATTGCGATAGCGGTAAACCATTCCATCGCGCACCAGGTTTTTTTCGATAGCGTCGAGGGTCGCGAGCCAGCGCGGGTCCTTGGCGCTGACGAAGCGCACCAGCGGCATCAGCAGCATTGAGCCATCAAGCGCGGTGCCGCCGATGTGCTGGACGAAGTGCCCGCGTTCTTCGTTCCAGAAGTTTTCCCAGATGTCTGCGTAGATCGCCTGTCGGGTCTGGTCCCAGCGGGCGAACGGGGCGGGCAGTGAGCGTTTGGAGGCGAGGCGAATGGCCCTGTCCAAGGCGACCCAGCACATCAGTCGCGAGTGCAGGAAGTGATGTTGTTCGCCGCGCATTTCCCAGATGCCGACGTCCTTTTGCTCCCAGTTTTCGCAGACTTGATCGACCACTTCCACAGCGTGTTTCCAGCCTTCATGGGAAATGGCGTCGCCGTATTTGTTGACCAGGTACACCGCGTCCATCAGCTCGCCGAAGATGTCGAGCTGGACCTGTTCGTAAGCCTGATTGCCGATGCGCACCGGTGTCGCACCGCCATGGCCGGACAGGTGCGAGAGTTCGGATTCCGGCAGTTCCTGACGGCCATCGATGGCGTAGAGAATGTTGAGTTTCATCGATTTTCCGTGGCAATCACTGACTCTGCCACGTAGCCAGCGCATGTAATCGTTGGCTTCGTGAACGAATCCCAGGCGCATGAACGCGTAAACCGTGAACGAGGCGTCGCGGATCCACGTGTAGCGGTAGTCCCAGTTGCGCTCGCCGCCAGGCGTTTCCGGCAGGCCGAAGGTCGCGGCAGCGAGGATTGCGCCATGCTTGCGCGAGGTCAGCAGCTTCAGCGCCAAGGCCGAACGATTGACCATTTCCCGCCAGCGACCGCGGTAGTTGGACTGGCCGATCCAGTCGCGCCAGAACTTCAGCGTGCGTTCCATGCACAGCGCTGCGGCGCCTTCCTGGAAGCGCGGATCGTCGATGCCGCCGAGCAGGAACTCGGCGCTCTGGTCCTGTTCGAGGGTAAATTCGGCGACCGCCGCATGGCCGTCGATACGTAAAACCTGGTCCGAAGACAGGCGCAGGGACGGCTGACCGGCGGCCTCGAAGGTCACGTCCTTTTCATCCATGCGTGCGCGGGTCTTGGCGCGAGCGTAGTCATGACGCACGGCGCAGCGCATGTGAAACGTTGCTTGGCCACTGACCACGCGAACCCGGCGCATCAGCACCGACGTGTCATCTTCGCTGTCGCCAATGGGCAGCAGGTCGGTGACTTCGACGACTGCGCGGTCGCTGAGCCATCGGGTTTGCAGCACATTGGTGTCGGGCAGGTAAATCTGTTCGCGGCGAGCGTCGGGTAAATCCGGGGACAGTTGGAAAATCCCGGCCTCAGGTGTGTCCAGCAGCGAGCAAAAGATCGACGGGCTATCGAATTCGGGCCAGCAGAAAAAATCCACGCTGCCCTTGTCGTTGACCAGTGCCGCGCTGCGCATGTCGCCGATGATGCCATGGGCATCGATAGCGCTTTGTGTTTCGGGATGATGATCAGCCATTGCCGCGAAACTCCGGATAAAGGCTCATGCCGCCGTCGATGAACAGGGTGGTACCGACGATGTAGTCAGAAGCATCGGAGGCGAGGAAGACCACTGCGTTGGCGATGTCCTCGACATCGCCAACGCGGCCATAAGGAATGAGTTTGAGCAGTTCCTGCTCGTGCTCGCCTTCGGTGGCGGCGCGATTGATCGCCGTGCGAATGGCGCCCGGCGCGATGCCGTTGATGCGAATCCGCTGGTGGCTGACTTCCTGGGCGAGGGTTTGCATCAGCATGTCCACGCCGCCCTTGGACGCGGCGTAATTGACGCGACCGGCCCAGGGAATGCGCTGGTGCACCGAACTCATGTGGATGATCTTGCCAGCGGCCCGCGAGACGCCATCGCGAATGCCTTGTTGGTTGAAAATTCGCAGGGCGGTGCGGGCGCAGAGGAACTGGCCGGTGAGGTTGACGCCGATCACCTGGTTCCAGTCGTCGAGGCTCATGTCCACGGCCGGTGCGTCTTTCTGCAGGCCTGAGTTGGCGACCAGAATGTCCAGAAAACCGAAGGCTTCGAGGGTTTGTGCGAATAACCGTTCGACGTCTGCTTCTTTGGAGACATCGGCGCCAATGGCGATGGCCCGCCTGCCTTCACCATTGATCTGCCGGGCCAGCTCCTCGGCGGGGGCGGCCTGGGAATTGTAGTTGATCACCACGGCGGCACCGGCGGCGGCCAGGGCCTTGGCAGCGCCGGCACCGATGCCGGAACTGGCTCCGGTGATCAGGGCGACTTGTTGGGCGAGGGAAATCTGCATGAAGGTTGAAGCCTTGAGTCGAGGGCTTAACTAGCTGACTGGCGTTCGGTGGCGGGAGTTCACGTTGAAAAATGAAAAGATCGTCCCTGGTCGATGTATGCAAATCACGATAGAGCCCTCCCGAGTCGGCGCTCGATGCGGATCAGCCCTCGGCACAATTCTGCGGAATCGATTTAACGTGGTATCGCGCGCTAGTTTTGTGCCATTCCAAGTTTCCAGCGATCCACGCGTTCAGTCCTGTGAGGTAGCGTTTGAGCAAGGGTGATGCGTTGGTCAGCAGTTTGTGCTCGGCGGCTTCGTAATCGCGCATGACGTCGTCGTGAATATTGGCAATGTGATCGATCGCCTGTTGTAGGTTGCAATTGTGCTGGGTGGCAAGCAGGTAAGGCAGCTTGAATTCCCCCACCTCGTTCACGTGCTCTTTGTAAGCAGAGTAAAGGTCGTTGACCAGCGTCGTAGCGAGGGACGCCAGTGCGGTGATGTGATGGACCTCAGGTTGGGAATACAGGTTGGCCGGTATCTCGTACCCGCCAACAGGATCGATCAATACTAGGCACGGCCAGAAGCTGTTGACCTGCCTGCTGGCCAGGTATTCCGCAATCGTCGGTTTGGTGCCATAGATGCGCCAGGCCCCCTCGGCGGCCATGGTCACAAACATGGCAATGCTTATCTGGCGAACCCGGGCGACTTGTGATGGCGTGCAGAACTGTTCGACCCGCTTCATATAAGCGCGCAGCCCCACCAAAACCGGGTCACTGTTCAGTTGGCGCTTGAGTTCGGTGTCGAATGGCCGAGGCAGGTAGACCGGGTCCATGGCTGCGATGGCAAACGAAAGGCGAGATGCGACCGTTTCGGGGCTACAGCCGAGCGAACGGTCATCGCAAAAATGATCATCGACCGCGAACAGCGCAGCGAGGCACTGGCCCTGTAGCAAGAGTCGATCAGGATCGTCCGTATCCGTATGACACAACATGGCGTAGCGACCGAAATTCGAATCGCGGATCTTGTCGAGCTTGCCGGCAAAGATCCCTATGCCCTTGACCCATGACATCAACCGATCATTGACCTCCTTTCCGAGTGCTTCGTCGATTCGCAGTGGCGCTGGACAGCGGAGCCGGCGCACCACGAACGGTGCAATCGTCCGCGGGTGAGCACTAGCCAGTAAGGTCGGCTGATGAGTCATGGGGTTCTCCTTTTCTTCGGGCTGATGTTCATCGCGGGTTTTTCGTGATCGGGAGGGGTATGGCCTAGCGACTCGCTTCTGCGAGTTCTTTCCAGGCGCTTATCCCGGCAGGTCCGGTGGTCTCGACTATTCGACGGAACCAGACCGTGAAGGCCTCGGGGGCAGCGGCGATGCACGCGGGGATTTGCGAAATCTTCAGCCATCGCCATGCATGGGCTTCTTCGGGATTGGCGATGGGGTCGCAGTGGCTGATACCGACGAACACGTGGTCGAACTCGTACTCGATCAGCTGGTTCGAGACCTCTTCGCGGTAGAGCAGGGTGGAAACCTTGAGCAGAGAACACGTCATCCCCATCTCTTCCTGCAAGCGGCGTTTTGCGGCTGAGGCCGTCCGCTCACCGGGCCGGGGATGGCCGCAGCAGGTGTTGGTCCACAAGCCTTGAGAATGGTATTTGCCAAAGGCGCGTTGTTGTAGCAAGAGACGGCCAGCATTATCGAAAATGAAGATTGAGAACGCTCGATGCAGAAGACCGTGTTGATGGGCCAGCAGTTTGGGCGCGCAGCCCTTTTTGCGATCGCGTTGGTCGACGAGTACAAGTAACTCTTCCATAGCAAGACTCCAATGTGTCTTCGCTACTGGGCGTTACTACTGACCAGACTACGTAGGGAAATTCAGACGTGTACTTGAATGAATCGAAATATAGTCAAGGCTTTTATCTCCTGCAAATTTCTATTAGACCGTTTTCAATGACTCGTTAAAGTACCTGAGGGTGTGCTGACCTAAGTTTTTTGTACAAGGTTTGAGCGTCGATACTCGCCGGTACGGTTTGAGCGACGTTCACATTCAACAAACAAATGCGGACTTTGCCCTCGATCAGTCTTATGTCAACTTGCACGCCCTGGCTGAGACCTGACCTCATGGCAAACCCCTACCGCGAACTATTCAAAGCCCCCGGCAGCAGAGCTTTTGTACTGGCCGGCATGATCGCGCGCATGCCGATTTCCATGACCGGCATCGGCCTGATCACCATGCTCTCGCAATTGCAGGGTGGCTACGGATTGGCCGGCGCGGTGGCGGCGACGTTTGCCCTGGCTACGGCATTTTGCGCGCCGCAGGTTTCGCGGCTGGTGGACCGTTTCGGGCAGCGCCGGATCTTGCCGGTATCGGCGCTGATCGGTGGCGGGGCGTTGTTGCTGGTGTTGCTTTGCACTCGCTTGCAGGCGCCGCAGTGGACGTTGTTTTTGTTCGCAGCGCTGGCCGGTTGCATGCCGAGCATGTCGGCCATGGTGCGGGCGCGCTGGACCGAGGTGTATCGCGGCCAGCCAGAATTGCAAACCGCCTATGCGCTGGAATCGGTGCTGGACGAAGTCTGCTTTATTGTCGGGCCGCCATTGTCGGTAGGGTTGTGCGTGGTGGCGTTCCCCGAAGCCGGGCCGTTGGCGGCGTTGCTGATGCTGGCGATCGGGGTCACGGCGTTTGTGCTGCAACGTGACACCGAGCCGGCGATTCATCCTCATGAAGACCATCATCAAGGTTCGATCATTCGTTCTGGCGAGATTCAGTTGCTGGTGCTGTTGATGGTCGCGATGGGTACCATCGTCGGTGTGGTGGATGTGGTCAGCGTGGCGTTCGCCCAGCAGCAGGGCCAGCCAGCGGCGGCGAGCATTGTGTTGTCGGTGTATGCCATCGGCTCGTGCCTGGCCGGGCTGGCGTTCGGGGCATTGCGCTCGAAATTGCCGCTGTCGCGACTGTTTCTTTACGGCGGGGTGGCGACGGCGGTGACCACGTTGCCGTTGCTGCTGGCGACGAACATTCTCGGGCTGTCGCTGGCGGTGTTCGTCGCCGGGCTGTTTTTTGCGCCGACGTTGATTGTGGCGATGGCGTTGGTGGAGCGCATCGTGCCGCCGGCCAAACTCACCGAAGGCCTGACCTGGCTGGTGACCGGGTTGAGCATTGGCGTGGCGATTGGTGCGGCCAGTTCCGGGTGGCTGGTGGATGCGTTCGGGGCGCGTAGCGGGTTCTGGGTGGCGATTGTTGCTGGCGCCGTGGTCCTCGGTTCCGCAGTCCAAAGCTTCCGCCACTTGAAATGATGATTTACCTGTTCGACTAATTCCCCTCGGCGCTCACCCGTTCTTCTATACAGACAACTTTCGAGGTAAGCCTGGTGACCCAGCTGACATTGCTCTGCCTGCCCTATTCGGGCGCGAGCGCCATGGTCTACAGCCGCTGGCGGCGCAAACTGCCGGAGTGGCTCCAGCTGCAACCCGTGGAACTTCCGGGGCGTGGCGCCCGGTTTGGCGAACCCTTGCACACCGACATGCGGCGCTTGGCGCTGCAACTTGCGCAGGAACAAAAAGCCACGCTCAAGACGCCGTACGCGCTGTTCGGTCATAGCCTTGGCGCGTTGCTGGCCTGTGAAATGGCCCATGCGTTTCGCTCGCTTGACTGTCTGGAACCGGTGGCGCTGTTCGCCTCGGGCACCGCCGCACCGACCCTGCGCGCCGACTACGATCGCGGCTTCGCCGAGCCTAAAACCGATGCCGAATTGATCGAGCAATTGCGCACCCTCAACGGCACCAGCGAAGAAGTATTGGCCAACGAAGAGCTGATGAGCCTGACGCTGCCAGTGCTGCGCGCGGACTTTCTATTGTGTGGACGTTTCGAACCGCAGCAAAGGCCGTTGCTCACGTGCCCGATCCATGTGCTCGGCGGCAAGGCCGACCGCGCCACCACCGAACAGTTGATCGGCTGGAGTAAGGAAACCCGTGGCAGTTTTTCGGTGGACATGCTTGCTGGCGGACACTTCTTTATCCATGAGCACGAAGCCAAGGTGTTGCGGGTGATCAAGGATCAGTTGGAGGTTCATCATCGGCGGCATGCCATGGCCGCCAGCGCCTGACACGATCTCCCCTCGTTTACTTCCTTTCTGATACTTGTTCTCAGTCGCTAATTTTTCCGGTCTGCATTCGTTTTATAGGGACGACGTGCCTTTGTGCTTCCCGCCACTGATCCGGATGCTAAGAAATGAATGCTGAAGACTCCTTGAAACTTGCTCGCCGGTTTATCGGGTTGCCCCTGGAAAAGCGCCAGATGTTCCTTGCGGCCTTGCACAAGGAGGGCGTTGATTTCGCCCGTTTTCCGATTCCTGCCGGCGTTGAAGCCGACGATCGCCAGGCGTTGTCGTACGCCCAGCAGCGCATGTGGTTTCTTTGGCAGCTGGACCCGCAAAGCGGCGCGTACAACCTGCCCGGCGCGGTGCGTCTGACCGGGCTGCTGAATCTGTCAGCGCTGGAGCAAGCCTTCGCTAGCCTCGTCGCGCGCCACGAAACCCTGCGCACGGTGTTCCAGCGTCAGGCCGACGGCAACCTGCTGCAAGTGCCGGCCAGCGCGCCGCTGGTGATCGATCAGGTGGATTTCAGCGCATTGCCGGCCAATGAGCGTGAGCAAGCAGTCGCCCGAGCGGCCGAGCAGCAATCTGTGCTGCCCTTCGATCTATCGGCCGGCCCGCTGCTGCGCGTCACCTTGCTCAAACTTGCCGAGCAGGAACACGTCCTCCTGCTGACCCTGCACCACATCGTTTCCGACGGCTGGTCGATGAACGTGTTGATCGACGAATTCATCCGCTGCTACGACGCCTTCGAGGCGGGCGCGCAACCACAACTCGCTCCATTGCCGATCCAGTACAGCGACTATGCCCTGTGGCAACGCCGCTGGCTGGAGGCTGGCGAACAGGCGCGCCAACTCGACTATTGGCAGGCGCAACTGGGCGCTGAGCATCCAGTGCTGGAGCTGCCCACCGATCATCCGCGTCCGGCGATGCCGAGCTATCGCGGCACCCGTTACGAATTCGCGGTCGACGGTCAACTGGCCGAGCAGCTGCGGGCCACGGCTCAGAAGCACAACATCACCCTGTTCATGCTGTTGCTCGGCGCTTTCAACGCGTTGCTGCATCGCTACACCGGGCAGATCGACATCCGCGTCGGCGTGCCGATTGCCAACCGCAACCGCGCCGAAATCGAAGGGCTGATCGGCTTCTTCGTCAACACCCAAGTGCTGCGCACCAAGCTCGACGGCCAAACCCGGGTCGACGATTTGCTGCGCGCCATCAAGGAAACCGCCCTCGGCGCCCAGGCTCATCAAGATTTGCCATTCGAGCGCCTGGTCGAAGCGCTGAAGCTGGAACGCAGCCTCAGCCACACGCCGCTGTTCCAGGTGATGTACAACCACCAGCCGCAGGTCGCGGACATTTCTACGGTCAGCACCGCGTCCGGTCTGGCGCTGGGCGTGATCGAGTGGGAAGGGCGCACAACTCAGTTCGATCTGACACTGGATACTTACGAGAAGCGCGGCAAGCTGCACGCCGCGCTGACCTATGCCAACGACCTGTTCGACGCCGCGACCATCGCGCGTATGGCGCAGCACTGGACGCATTTGCTGCGCGGCATGGTCTGCGATTCGCAACAGCGCATCAGCGATCTGCCGCTGCTTGAGACAGTCGAATATCAGCGCATCGTGCATGACTGGAATCGCGCTGACGAAAGTTTCCCGCAAGACATGTGCATTCATGAACTGATCGGCCAGCAAGTCGCGGCCAGCCCGGACGCGTTAGCGGTGACCTTTGCCAACAAACAGCTGAGCTACGGCGAACTCGACGGTCAGGCCAATCGCCTGGCCCACAAGCTGATCGAGCTGGGCGTGGGCCCGGAAGTCCGTGTTGGCGTGGCCATGCAGCGTTCCGAAAACTTGTTGGTAGCGTTGCTCGCCGTCCTAAAGGCCGGTGGCGTCTACGTGCCGCTGGACCCGGATTACCCCGCAGAACGCGTTACCTACATGCTTGAAGACAGCCGCGCCCTGGTGCTGCTGACTGAACAGGTTGTCGCCGCGACGTTGCCCGTCACGGCCGATACGCAAGTGCTGCTGATGGAAGAAATGGCGTGGGCTGATTATCCGGTCAACGCGCCGGTGACCCGCGTCACGCCGGATAACCTCGCCTACGTCATTTACACCTCCGGCTCCACCGGCAAACCCAAAGGCGTGGCCATCGCCCATCGCAACGTGCTGGCGCTGATCGACTGGTCGACATCGGTTTACAGCCGTGAGGATATTCAAGGGGTGTTGGCCTCGACGTCGGTCTGCTTCGACCTGTCGGTGTGGGAGCTGTTCGTCACGTTGGCCAACGGCGGCTCGGTGATCATCGCCCGCAATGCCCTGGAATTGCCGCAACTGCCGGCCCGGGATCAGGTGCGCCTGATCAACACCGTGCCGTCGGCGATCAATGCGTTGCAGCGCGACGGGCAGATCCCGCCGAGCGTGCGCATCATCAACCTTGCCGGCGAGCCGCTGAAGCAAAGCCTGGTGGACGCGCTGTATCAGCAGCCGACCGTCGAACATGTCTACGACTTGTACGGTCCGTCGGAAGACACCACTTACTCAACCTGGACCCGTCGCGAGGCCGGTGGCCGCGCAAACATCGGCCACCCGCTCAAGCACACCGCCAGCTACTTGCTGGACGCTGACCTGCAACCGGTACCTCAAGGCGTGTCCGCCGAGCTTTACCTGACCGGTGCCGGCATCACTCGCGGCTACCTGGCGCGACCGGGCATGACCGCCGAAAAATACGTGCCTAACCCGTTTTCCAGCAATGGCGAGCGCCTGTACCGCACCGGCGACCTGACCCGTTATCAGGCCGACGGCACGCTGCAATACGTCGGTCGCATCGACCATCAGGTCAAGGTTCGCGGTTTCCGAATCGAACTCGGCGAAATCGAAGCCCGGCTGTTGCAGCAGGACGCCGTGCGCGAGCTGGCGGTGCTGGCGCAGGACGGCGTCAACGGTCAGCAACTGGTCGCCTACATCGTGCCGACCGATCTGGCGTTGCTGGGCGATATCGACGCTCAAGCGACCCTGCGTGAAACCCTGAAAGCTGCACTGCGCCAACATTTGCCTGACTACATGGTCCCGGCGTTTCTGCTGTTCCTCGAACACTTGCCGCTGACCCCCAACGGCAAACTCGACCGCAAGGCCTTGCCGGCGATTGACGGCTCTGAGCAACAACGCGAACACGTCGCGCCACGCACTGCGATGGAAAAGTCCCTCGCGGCGATTTGGCAGGACGTGTTGGCCATCGACAACGTCGGTCTCGAAGACAACTTTTTCGAACTGGGCGGCGACTCCATCGTTTCCATGCAGGTGGTCAGCCGTGCGCGTCAGGCCGGGATCGTGTTGAGCCCCAAGGATCTGTTTCAGCACCAGACTCTTCGCAGCCTGGCCCAGGCCGCTCGCAGCGGCGAGCAGCCGTTGATCGATCAAGGTCCGGCCATTGGCGCGGTGGCGCTGGCGCCGGTGCAACAGTGGTTCTTCGAACAAGTCATTCCTGAGCGTCAGCACTGGAACCAGTCGCTGTTGCTGGTGCCGCGCGAGCCGTTGAACGTTGAGGCGCTGGATCGCGCTTTAGAGCAATTACTGACTCATCACGACAGTTTGCGCCTGCGTTACGCGCAGACCGCCGAAGGTTGGTTGCAAGCCTATGCTGCGTCGACCACTGAATCGGTGTTGTGGCAGCGTTCGGCCCGTTCGGTCCAAGAACTCAACGCCCTGTGCGACGAAGCCCAGCGCAGTCTCAATCTGCAAAATGGTCCGTTGCTGCGCGCGTTGCTGGTGGCGATGGCCGACGGCTCTCAGCGTTTGCTGCTGGTCATTCATCATCTGGCGGTGGACGGCGTTTCCTGGCGCGTGCTGCTGGAAGATCTTCAGCAGTTCTACAGCGGCAGCCCTGTTTCGCTGGCGAAAACCAGCACCTATCAACGCTGGGTCGCCCGTCTGCACGATCATCTTCCAGCCTTTGAAAACAGCCTCTGTCACTGGCAGGCCCAACTGCGCGACGCACCGAACGATCTGCCGTGCGACCGTCAAACTGGCGCGCTGGAAAACCGCTTCGAGCAGAAACTCGAACTCAAACTCGACGCCGAGCAAACCCGCAAACTGCTGCAACAGGCCCCGGCGGCGTATCGCACGCAGGTCAACGACCTGCTGCTGACCGCCCTGGCGCGAGCGGTGTGCCGCTGGAGCGGGCAGGGCAGCACGCTGATCCAGCTCGAAGGCCATGGTCGCGAAGACCTGTTCGATGACATCGACCTGACCCGCACCGTCGGCTGGTTCACCAGCCTGTTCCCGGTCAACCTGATGCCTTCCAGCGATCTCGGCGCCTCGATCAAATCCATCAAGGAACAACTGCGCGCCGTGCCGGACAAAGGTCTCGGCTATGGCGTATTGCGTTACCTCGGCACCCCGGCGATTCGCGCTGAACTGGCGGCGTTGCCGCAACCGCGTATTACCTTCAATTACCTGGGGCAGTTCGACCGTCAGTTCGACGACGGCGCGATGTTCGTGCCGTCCACCGAAGGCAACGGTGTGGCGCAGGACCCCTCGGCGCCATTGGGCAATTGGCTGACGGTCGAAGGCCAGGTTTACGGCGGCGAGTTGTCGCTGAGCTGGGGCTTCAGCCGTGAGATGTTCGACAGCGCAACCATCCAGCGTCTGGCGGACGATTACGCACTGGAACTCAACGCGCTGATCGAGCATTGCTGCACGCTTGAGGTAACCCAGGTCACACCGTCGGACTTCCCGCTAGCGCGTATCAATCAGGCGCAACTCGACACATTGCCGGTCGCCATCTCGACCCTCGAAGACCTTTATCCGTTGTCGCCGATGCAGCAGGGCATGCTGTTTCACACGTTGTACGAACCGGCAGTCGGCGCCTACATCAGTCAGTTGCGTTTGGACATTCAGGGCCTCGATCCGCAGCGATTCGCTCAGGCCTGGCAAGCCGCGCTGGAGCGTCATGACATTCTGCGCAGCAGCTTCCACTGGCAAGGCCTCGACACCGCGCATCAGGCGATTGTCCGCCACGTCGCGTTGCCGCTTGAAGTGCTTGAAGCGACCGACACCGATGCGCTGGCCGACGCCGAGCGTGCTCAAGGTTTTGAATTGGGCACCGCACCGCTGTTCCGCTTGAAACTCGTCCGCACGGGCGTCAATGACTGGCACCTGATCTACACCAGCCATCACATTTTGATGGACGGCTGGAGCAACGCGCAGTTGCTCGCCGAAGTGATCCAGCACTACGCCGCAGGGCAATCGCTGCCAGCGCCGACCGGACAATACCGCGATTATCTGGGCTGGTTGCAGCAGCAATCCGCCGTCGCTGGCGAGCAGTTCTGGAAAACCGCATTGGCGCCGCTTGAAGCACCAACGTTGCTGGCCGAAGCGTTGCGGCCGCCGGTCGGTGCCGAAGGTAGCGAGGAATATCGCGTCGCACTCGACAGCCGCGCGACCCAGCGTCTGGCCGAGTTTTCCCGCCAGCAGAAAGTCACCCTTAACACCCTGCTGCAAGCGGCCTGGAGCCTGTTGCTGCAACGCTACACCGGCCAGGATTGCGTGGTCTTCGGTGCCACGGTAGCCGGTCGATCCGCGCCGCTGCCGGGGATCGAAGAGCAACTCGGCTTGTTCATCAACACGCTGCCGCTGGTCTGTGCGATGAAGCCGGATCAAACCGTCAGCCAGTGGTTGGGCGAGCTGCAAGGGCTGAACCTGGCCATGCGCGAGTTTGAGCATGTGCCGCTTTACGACATTCAGGGCTGGGCGGGGCAGCAGGGTTCGGCGCTGTTCGACAGCCTGCTGGTGTTCGAAAACTTCCCGGTGGCCGAAGCGCTGAAGCAGGGCGCGCCGGCCGGGCTGTCGTTCGGCAATCTGCACAACCACGAGCGCACGCACTATCCGCTGACGTTGGGCATCGAACTGGGCGAAGGCCTGAGCCTGGACTTCAGTTACGACGCGGCGCGGTTCAGTGCGGCGCAGGTCGCTGAGTTGTCGGCTAATTTGCAGCACCTGCTCGCGCAATTGGTGGCGCTGCCGGACGCGGCACTGGGCACGCTGGAACTGCTCGATGTCGATGGCAAAAATGCGGTGCTCGCGATCAGTCAGCCGGTGACGGTTGAGTTATCCACAACTCTTTTGGTCCACGAACAACTCGCGGCTCAGGCTGCCGCCACTCCGCAAGCATTGGCATTGCAGGTCGATGGTCAGACCTTGCGCTACGGCCAGTTGAACGCTCAGGCCAACCGTCTGGCCCATCGCCTGATCGACAACGGCGTCGGTCCAGGCTCGCGTGTCGGTCTGGCGCTGCACCGCGGCCCGCAACTGATCGTCAGCCTGCTGGCGGTGCTCAAAGCCGGCGCGGCCTATGTGCCTTTGGACCCGAAATACCCGACGGAACGCCTGGCGTACATGATCGACGACAGCCGTCTCGACGTGCTGCTGTGCGAGTCCGGTTTGCTGGAAGATGTGCCAGGCGTGCGACGTCTCAGTTTTGAAGACAACACCGACTACCCCGACAGCAATCCGCAAAATCATGCGGTCGCCGAAGATCTGGCCTACATCATCTACACCTCCGGTTCCACCGGCCAACCCAAAGGCGTGGCCATCGCCCATGCCGCGCTGCGCGAGTTCTGCCAGACCGCCGCCGACTATTCAGTACTGTCGGCGTCCGACCGCGTGTTGCAGTTCGCGACCTTCAGTTTCGATGGCTTCGTCGAACAGTGCTTCCCGGCGCTGTGCGTCGGCGCTGCGTTGATCATGCGCGGCGATGACGTGTGGGATGCCGGCCGACTCGCCGCCGAAATCGTCCAGCAGGGCGTAACCGTGGCGGACTTGCCGGCCGCTTACTGGTACTTGCTGGCCCGGGAATGTGCGAGCGGTGTGGTGCGCAACCTGGGTGATTTGCGCCAGGTTCACGTTGGCGGCGAAGCCATGTCGGTCGAAGGTCTGCGCTTGTGGCATCAAGCAGGTTTGAGCCACGTGCGTTTGCTCAACACTTACGGCCCGACTGAGGCGACGGTAGTGTCCAGCGTTCATCAATGCCGACTGATCGATGCCAGCGATGCGTTTGGCATCCCGATTGGTCGAGCCATCGCGGGTCGGGCGCTGTACGTGCTGGACGCGGCCGGTCAATTGTTGCCAAACGGTGGCGTCGGCGAATTGTGCATCGGTGCTCCGGCCAGCCTGGCGCAAAGCTACTTTGATCGCCCGGCACTGACCGCCGAACGTTTCCTGCCAGACCCGTTTGCCCGTGAGCCGGGTGCGCGTTTGTACCGCAGCGGTGATTTGGCGCGTTACAACGCTGAAGGGAATCTGGAATACGTCGGCCGCATCGATCATCAAGTGAAGATTCGCGGATTCCGCATCGAAATGGGCGAGATCGAAGCCTGCCTGCAAGCGCGGGAGGAGGTGCGCGAAGCGGCCGTCATCGCTCAGGACGGTACGCAACTGGTGGCGTATATCGTGGCCAGCGATGCGGTGCTTTCTCAGACTGAATATCTGGAAGGACTCAAGGCCGTTCTGCGTCAGTCGCTACCGGAATACATGGTGCCGAATCACCTGATCCTGCTGCCGAAACTGCCGCTCAACAACAACGGAAAACTGGATCGCAGAGCCTTGCCACGTGCTGAGGCCAGCGACGCCCAACGTGACTTCGTGGCACCGCCCGAAGGGCTGGAAACGCAACTGGCGCTGATCTGGCAGGAGGTGTTGCAGGTCGAGCGCGTGGGTCGCGACGACAACTTCTTCGAACTGGGCGGGCACTCGTTGCTGGTGCTTCAAGTGATCTCCCGTGTGCGTCAGCAACTGCAGCGCGAACTGTCCGTGAGCAGCCTGTTCTCCGCCGCCAATCTGGCGCAATTTACCGAGCGTGCCGCACTGTCGAACTTCAGCGGCCAACCGGTGCTGCAACGTGCAACGGCCGATCAGCCGCAGATCCTGTCGTACGCCCAACAGCGCCAATGGATTCTCTGGCAGCTGGACCCACAGAGTCCGGCCTACAACATTCCCGCCGCACTGCGCCTCAAGGGATCGCTGAACCGCGAAGCCTTGCGCGAAGCCTTTGCGCAATTGCAGGCCCGTCACCAAACCCTGCGCACGACCTTCGAACAGGATGGTCAACAGGCGCGTCCGGTACTGCACGACAATCTGGCGCTGCAACTGGATGAACGCACACTCGATCAATCGTCAGTCGACACTGCCGTGGCCGAAGAAATCGCCCGGCCGTTCGACCTGCGCACCGGTCCGCTGTGGCGCGTGTTGCTGCTGCAAGTGAATGCTGACGAACACGTGCTGGTGCTGACCGTGCACCACATCGCCGCCGATGGCTGGTCGATGCAGGTCATGGTCGATGAATTCAGCGCGCTGTATCAGGCCGCCGTCGAAGGGCATCCGGCGAACCTGTCCAACCTGCCGGTGAACTACAGCGACTACGCCCGTTGGCAGCGCGACTGGCTGGAGGCCGGGGAGGGCGCACGCCAACTGACGTGGTGGAGCGAGCAACTGGCGGGGAGCCAGGCACCGCTTGAGTTGCCAAGTGAACTGCCCCGTCCGGCCCGTCGCACCGAGCGTGGTGCCAGCCTGGCGCTGAACGTTGATCGCGAGTTGCTGGCCGGTTTGCGTCAACGCGCCCAGGAACAACAGGTGACGTTGTTCATGCTGTTGCTGGCGAGTTTCCAGACTTTGCTGCATCGCCAGAGCGGGCAGTCGAGCATCAGCGTCGGCGTGCCCAGCGCCGGTCGTTCGCGTATCGAAACCGAAGGCCTGATCGGCTTCTTCATCAACACTCAAGTGCTGCGTGCCGAGATCGACGGGCAGCAGACTTTCAGCACCTTGCTGCAACAGGTTAAACAGGTAGCACTTGGCGCGCAGGTCAATCAGGACGTGCCGTTCGAGCAGATGGTCGACGCCTTACAGCCTGATCGTAGCCCCAATTACAGCCCATTGTTCCAGGTGCTCTACAACCATCAACAGCAGTTGGGCGCGAGCGTCGAGCGCAGCGTCGCTGACTTGCAGGTCGAGCGTCTGCACTGGCAGCAACACACCACGCAATTCGATCTGGTGCTCGACACTCAAGAGCAGGGCGAAGCGCTGGACGCCAGCCTGACCTACGCCACGGATGTGTACGACGAGGCGTCGATGAAGCGCCTCGCCGAACAGTGGCTGAACCTGCTGCGGGCGGTGGTCGCGGATCCGCATCAACGGGTGGCGCAACTGCCAATAATTGACCGGTTGCAACGGGATGCTTTGGTGCAGCACTGGAACCCAGCGTTCGAGGCGCAACCGCAATCGCCGACCTTGCATCAGTTGTTCGAAGTTCAAGCCGCACAACGGCCGAACGCAAACGCCCTGGTCTACGAAGGCGAGCAATTAACCTACGCCGCGCTCAACGCTCAGGCCAATCGACTGGCGCGCAAACTGCGCGAGCAGGGCGTCGGGCCAGAGGTGCGGGTCGGCATTGCCACCGAGCGGGCGATGCCGCTGGTGGTTGGCTTGCTGGCGATTCTCAAGGCGGGCGGTGCCTACGTGCCGCTGGACCCGCACTACCCGGCCGAGCGCTTGAGCTACATGATCGAAGACAGCGGCATCACGCTGCTGCTGACCCAGCAACACCTGATCGACGGTTTGCCGTCCCGTGACGGCGTGCAGGTGTTGAGCCTGGAGTCGTTGCAACTGGGCGACTACAGCGCCGACAACTTGCCAGCGCTGGCGTCCGCGGAAAACCTCGCCTACGTCATCTACACCTCCGGTTCCACCGGCCGGCCAAAAGGCGCATTGCTCAGCCACGGCAACGTCGGGCGCCTGCTCACGGCCACCGCTGACGAGTTCAACTTCGGCCCGAACGATGTCTGGACGCTGTTCCATTCCTACGCCTTCGATTTCTCGGTGTGGGAGCTGTTCGGCTCGCTGTGCACTGGCGGGCGTCTGGTGATCGTGCCGTATGACATCAGCCGCGAGCCGCAAGCGTTTCACCGCTTGCTCTGTGATGAGGGCGTGACGGTGTTGAACCAGACGCCGACTGCTTTCCGGCAACTGTTGCCGATTGCCTGCGCCAGCGAACGAAACCTGGCGCTGCGTCAGGTGATATTCGGCGGCGAAGCGTTGGAAGTTGCAAGCCTGCGTCCTTGGTTTGAACGCTTCGGCGACCGTCAGCCAACCTTGGTCAACATGTATGGCATCACCGAAACCACGGTGCACGTGACCTACCGCGCCATCCGCCTAGCCGACCTCGATGGCAAGGCCCAAAGCCCGATTGGCCTGCCGATCCGCGACCTGCGCTGGTACCTGCTCGACAGCCAGTTGCAACCAGTACCGGTGGGTGTGGCGGGTGAGTTGTATATCGCCGGCGCCGGTCTGGCGCGCGGTTATCACGGACGTTACGGCCTGACCGCCGAGCGCTTTGTGCCGAGCCCGTTCGAGGCCTCGCAGCGCCTCTATCGCAGCGGTGACCTGGTGCGTCAGCGTGCCGACGGCAGCATCGATTACCTCGGACGGATCGACCAGCAAGTGAAGATTCGCGGTTTCCGCATTGAGCTGGGCGAAATCGAAGCCGCGTTGCTGGCGCAGCCGGGCGTGCGCCAAGCGGTATTGAGCGTGCATGCAGGCGAAAGCGGACCGCAGCTGTGCGCCTACGTGGTGGCGGAACAAACCCCGCACGACCCGATCGCCTGGCGCGACAATCTGCGCGCCGCGCTCAAGGTTGATCTGCCGGATTACATGGTGCCGAGCCACTGGTTGCTGCTCGATGCCTTGCCGCTGACCGGTAATGGCAAGCTCGACCGCAAGGCCTTGCCGGTGCCCGATGCCGAGGACTGGCAACGACCGTTCGAAGCCCCCAAAGGCGAGCTTGAACAGCAACTGGCCGCGATCTGGGCCAGCGTGCTGGGCGTGGCGCAGATCGGTCGGCACGACAACTTCTTTGAACTGGGCGGGCATTCGCTGCTCGCCGCCCAGGCCAGTGCCCGTGTGGAACTGGAGCTGGGCATCGAGCTGCCGCTGCGCGCGCTGTTTGAATCCACCGACCTTCAGGCTTATGCCGCCATGGCCGGGCAACACGCCCCGGCTGACAACGATGCACGTCTTGATGCGCTTGAGTCGCTTCTCGACGAGATGGAGATCAACTGATGGAACACACCACTGCCCAGCGTATCGCCACTCGCTTCGCCGGCCTGCCTGCTGACAAGCGCCGCGAGTTTCTGCAGCGCATGCAAGAGCAGGGCGTGAGCTTCGGGCAACTGCCGATTCCGCCGGCTGCCGAGCCGCAAACGACCTTCGAACTGTCGTACGCGCAGCAGCGCCAATGGTTCCTCTGGCAGCTCGATCCGCAGAGCTCGGCGTACAACATTCCGGCCGCATTGCGTTTGCACGGGCCGCTGAATGTCGCGGCGTTGCAGCAGAGTTTCGACGTGCTGCTGGAACGTCATCAGAGCCTGCGCAGCCGTTTCGTAGAGGATGACGGTCAGGTGGTGCAGACACTGGCTGAGTTCACGTCGCTGCCGATCGCACAGATCGACCTGCGCGCCGAACCTCAGGAACAGCGCCTCGATCTGGCGATGAAAAGCGTCGAGCAGGACATTGCCCGGCCGTTCGATCTTCAGCACGGTCCGCTGTTGCGGGTCAGCTTGTTGCAACTGGAACGCGACGACCATGTGCTGTTGCTGACACTGCACCACATCGTTACCGATGGCTGGTCGATGGGCGTGTTGGTGGAAGAATTTTCCCGGCTCTACGCCGCGCATTGCCAAGGTCAGAACGCAGCGCTGGAAGCGTTGCCGATCCAGTATTCCGATTACGCGATGTGGCAACGCCGCTGGATGGAAGCGGGCGAGCTGGAACGTCAACTCAACTGGTGGCGTGAAACGCTGGGCAGCGAACAACCGCTGCTGGAATTGCCCACCGACCGTCCACGCCCGGCGCAGCCGAGTCAGCGCGGTGCGCGTCTGGATTTCGCCCTCGACGCGACCCTGGCCAGCAGCCTGATGAGCCTGGCCAAACAGCGCGGCGTCACGCCGTTCATGCTGTTGCTGGCGAGCTTCCAGGCGTTGCTCTATCGCTACAGCGGCCAGTCCGATTTGCGCGTTGGCGTGCCGATTGCCAACCGTAATCGTGCGGAAACCCGGGGTCTGATCGGCTTCTTCGTCAACACCCAGGTGATGCGTGCCGAACTCGATGGACGTCTGTCGTTCAGCCAGTTGCTCGACCAGACCCGTGCCGCTTCGCTGGATGCCCAGGCCTATCAAGACTTGCCGTTTGAGCGTCTGGTGCAGGCGCTGCAAGGAGAACGCAGCCTGAGCCACAGCCCGCTGTTCCAGGTGATGTTCAACCACCAGCAAGCCAAACCGGCGGCGGTCAGCGGCTTGCTCGCCGGCCTGCGCGTCGAAGCACTGAACGCGACGGCGCACACCACGCAATTTGACCTGCAACTGGACACTCAGGAAGAGGGCGACAAGCTGTTCGCCAGCCTGACGTATGCCACCGATTTGTTCGACGCCGAGCGCATCGAACACCTGGCTCGTCACTGGCGCAATCTGTTGGCCGGCGTGCTGGCGAATCCGCAATGCCCGCTCGCCGAGTTGCCACTGCTGGATGCCAACGAGCGTCTGCGCATTCTTGATGACCTCAACGACACCGCTCAGGACTTTCCGGGTGAAGTCTGCGTGCAACGGCATTTCGAAGCGCGCGTGGCTGAAGACGGTGAAGCGACGGCGCTGGTGTCCCAGGGTCAGCGCCTGAGTTACGCCGAGCTGAACCGGCGCGCCAACCGCTTGGCCCACCACTTGCGCGCCCAAGGTGTTGGCCCGGAAGTGCTGGTGGGGATTGCCTGCGACCGCTCGTTCGAAATGGTCGTCGGCCTGCTGGCGATCCTCAAGGCCGGTGGCGCCTATGTGCCGCTGGACCCGGAATACCCGCTCGCTCGCCTGAGCTACATGATCGAAGACAGCGGCATTTCGCTGTTGCTGACCCAGGAACATCTGCTGGCGCAATTGCCGACGCCGGACAACGTGCGCACCTTATGCCTGCACGCCGAAGGCGATTGGCTGAGCGATTTGCCGGGTACTGATTTACCCAACCTGGCAATCGCTGAAAACCTCGCCTATGTGATTTACACCTCCGGTTCCACCGGTAAACCCAAAGGCGCCGGCAACCGCCATGTGGCGCTGCATAACCGTCTGGAGTGGATGCAGGAAGCCTACAACCTGTTGCCGAGCGACCGCGTGCTGCAAAAAACGCCGTTCAGTTTCGACGTGTCGGTGTGGGAGTTTTTCTGGCCGCTGATGAAGGGCGCCACTTTGGTCATCGCCGCTCCGGGCGAGCATCGTGATCCGCAACGTCTCGCCGCGTTGATCATCGAGCAGGCGATCACCACGCTGCACTTTGTGCCGTCGATGCTCTCGGCGTTTATCGGTGCCGACGAGGCGCTGGCCTGCACCTCGCTGCAACGGATCATTTGCAGCGGCGAAACGCTGCCGGTGGAACTGCAACGCCAGACCCTGCGCAGCCTGCCGCAAGCCAATCTCTACAACCTGTATGGCCCGACCGAAGCGGCCATCGACGTGACCCATTGGACCTGCGTGGAAGAAGGCCGCGACAGCGTGCCGATCGGCCGCCCGATCGCCAACCTGCGCACCTGCATCCTCGACAGCGAACTGCAACCGTTGCCACTCGGCGCGGTGGGCGAGTTGTACCTCGGCGGCGTCGGCCTGGCGCGTGGTTATCACCGTCGTAGCGCGCTGACTGCCGAGCGTTTCGTGGTCGATCCGTTTGGCAGCGGCGAGCGCCTGTACCGCACCGGTGACTTGGCGCGTTATCGAGCCGACGGCGCCATCGACTACTGCGGGCGTATCGACCATCAAGTAAAAATTCGCGGTTTGCGCATCGAACTGGGCGAAATCGAAGCGCGTCTGCAAGAGCATGCCGACGTTCAGGAAGCCGTGGTGTTGGCCCTCGACGGACCGAGCGGCAAACAATTGGTCGCGTACATCGTGCCGCAGGATCGCGCCTTGGTCAGCGTCGATGCAGAGCAACAAGGCGCGTGGCGCGAAACCCTGAAAAGTCATTTGCTCGCCAGCCTGCCGGATTACATGGTGCCGGCGCAGACCGTGCTGATCGAACAAATGCCGCTGAGTCCGAACGGCAAACTCGACCGCAAACGCCTGCCCGCGCCGACCGCACAGGTCAGCCAACGCGCGTTCGAAGCGCCACGCAGCGAACATGAACAGGTGCTGGCGCAGATCTGGCAGGACGTGTTGGGCGTGGAGCAGGTCGGGCGTCAAGACAACTTCTTCGAACTGGGCGGCGACTCGATCATTTCGATTCAGGTGGTCAGCCGTGCCCGTCGAGCCGGCCTGAGCCTGCAACCGCGCGATCTGTTCCAGCAGCAAACCTTGCAAGCGCTGGCCGCTGTGGTCAAAGAGCAAACGGCACCGCTGGCGCAACAAGGGCCGGTGGACGGGCTGCAAAAACTCACGCCGATTCAGCGCTGGTTTTTCGACGAACCGATCCCGCAGCGCGCTCATTGGAACCAGGCGGTGCTGCTGGTGCCGCGCGAAACCCTCGAATTACCGCGCCTGCAAGCGGCTCTGCAACGCCTGCTCAAACAACACGATGCGCTGCGTTTGCGCTTCAGTCAGGTCGACGGTCAATGGTCGGCGCGTTACGTCGGGGCCGACAGCTGCGATGTCATCGACATGCTCTGGACCGCTCGCGTGGCCAGCGATGCATCGCTGGAAGCGGTGTGCGACGAAGCGCAACGCAGCCTCAGTCTGCAAGACGGTCCGCTGTTGCGCGTGGCGTTGATCGCCCAGGCCGATGGCTCGCAGCGGTTGCTGTTGGTCATCCACCATTTGGCGGTGGACGGTGTGTCCTGGCGGGTATTGCTGGAAGATCTGCAGGCGGCTTACCAAGGGCAAGACCTGCCGCCGAAGACCAGCGCCTTCCAGGCCTGGGCCGACAAACTTGACACTTATGCACGCTCCGATGCCGCTGCCAGCGAGCTGGACTGGTGGCAGGCGCAACTGAGCGTCGCGAATGATTCGTTGCCAGCGGCAAATACCGGGGCCAGTCAGGCCGGGCATCTGCGCCAGGGCGTCAGCATCGGTCTGGACCGCGAGCAGACCCGCCAGTTGCTGCAACAGGCGCCAGCGATCTACCGCACGCAGGTCAACGACCTGCTGCTGACCGCGCTGGCCCGCACCCTCAGCCGCTGGACCGGCCACGCATCGGCGCTGATTCAGCTCGAAGGCCATGGCCGCGAAGAGCTGTTCGACGACATCGATTTGACCCGCACCGTCGGCTGGTTCTCCAGCCTGTTCCCGGTGCGCCTGACGCCGACCGCCGACCTTGCGGGTTCGATCAAGGCGATCAAGCAGCAATTGCGCGAGATTCCGGTCAAAGGCATGGGCTACGGCCTGTTGCGGTACATGGGCGATGCCTCGACCCAAGCAGCGCTGGCCGAGTTGCCTCAAGCGCGCGTGACGTTCAACTACCTTGGGCAGTTCGACCAGAGCTTCGCCGAGGACGCACTGTTCACCCCGGCTCGCGAATCCAGCGGTGCCGCGCAATCGGCGGACGCACCGTTGCCGAACTGGCTGTCGGTGGACGGCCAGGTGTATGGCGGTGAACTGAAACTCGACTGGACCTTCAGCCGCGAATGCTTTGACCTGCGCGAGATCGAAGCGCTGGCCGCGGACTTCCGTGGCGAAATGCTGGCGCTGATCGCCCATTGCCTGAGCGATGGCGCGGGCGGCGTGACCCCGGCGGACTTTCCGTTGGCGCGCTTGACCCAGGCGCAGCTCGACGGCCTGCCGGTGCCGCCGGCGCAGATCGAAGA
The DNA here is from genome assembly GCF_054898005.1 of Pseudomonas sp. HLT2-19-2. Lineage (NCBI taxonomy): Bacteria > Pseudomonadati > Pseudomonadota > Gammaproteobacteria > Pseudomonadales > Pseudomonadaceae > Pseudomonas > Pseudomonas sp. HLT2-19-2. The sequence goes on from NZ_CM142712.1 coordinate 2,163,275, forward strand.
TGTGTATCCGTTGTCGCCGATGCAGGCCGGTTTGTTGTTCCACAGCTTGTACGAATCCGATTCCGGCGCGTACGTGAACCAGCTCAGCGTCGAAGCCTGCGGGCTTGATGCCGAACGGCTGGGTCGCGCCTGGCAAGCGGTGCTCGACACCCATCCAATCCTGCGCAGCAGCTTCCACTTCCCCGACGGCTTCGAAGCGCCGGTGCAACTGGTGCATCGTCATCTGCAATTGCCGCTGACCTGCCTCGACTGGCGCGGCCGCAGCGATCAAGCCGACGCGCTGGCGCAGTTGATCGACAGTGAGCGCCTGCAACTCGATTCGACCCAGGCGCCGTTGATGCGTTTGACCCTGGTGCGTCTGGACAATGAGCGTCAGCAACTGATCTACACCCACCATCACCTGTTGCTCGATGGCTGGAGTAACTCGCTGCTGTTGAGCGAAGTCTTGCAGCGTTATGCCGGGCAAGAAGTGCAGGCACCGACCGGGCGTTTCGCCGATTACATTGGTTGGCTGCAACATCAGGATGCCCACGCCGACGAGGTCTTCTGGCGTGAGCAACTGGCGACCCTCGACAACCCGACCCTGTTGGCGCAGAGCCTGGCGCATGTCGATTTGAAACAGCAGGCGACGGCAGCGTTCGCCGACCATCGCCAGACCTTCGATGTTGCCACGAGCAAGCGCTTCAGTGAGTTTGCCCGTCAGCAAAAAGTCACGCTCAACACCTTGGTCCAAGGTGCCTGGGCACTCTTGCTGCAACGCTACAGCGGTCAACGCAGCGTGGCGTTCGGCGCGACCGTGGCGGGGCGTCCAGTGGACTTACCGGGCGCCGAAAGCCAGCTTGGCCTGTTCATCAATACCTTGCCGGTGATCAGCACGCCGGACGCGGTCGAAAGCGTCGGCCAGTGGCTGATCCGCTTGCAGGCGCAAAACCTGGAATTGCGTGAGCATGAATTCACCGCCCTCGGTGATATTCAGCGTTGGGCCGGACGAGCCGGTGAACCGCTGTTCGACAGCCTGCTGGTGTTCGAAAACTTCCCGGTGGCCGAAGCGCTGCAACAGGGTGCTCCAGCCGGTTTGAGTTTCTCGATCCCGCAGAACCACGAACGCACCAACTTCCCGCTGACATTGGCGGCCACCGCCGAAAGCCAGTTGAGCCTGAACTGGAGCTACCAGTGCAGCCACTTCAGCGCCGAGGCGATTGCCCGCATGAGCGAGCATTTGGCCGCGTTGCTGGCGGCGATGGTTGCCGCGCCACACGCTGCATTGAGTGAACTGGACCTGCTGACCGCGCCGGAACGCGCACAACAGTTGGTGGAGTGGAACCCAGCGTTCACCGTGACGGAAAACCCGCTCTGCGTGCATCAGTTGATCGAGGCCCAGGCCTTTGCCCGCCCGGACGCCACGGCGCTGATCTTCAACGACCAGGAATTCAGCTTCGACCAACTCAACCGCCGCGCCAACCAATTGGCCCACCGCCTGCGTGCACTGGGCATCGGTCCGGAAGTGCGGGTCGGCCTGGCGATGCAACGCTCGCCGGAGATGATCATTGGCCTGCTGGCGATCCTCAAGGCGGGCGGCGCTTACGTGCCGCTAGACCCGGCGTACCCGGCCGAACGCCTGCGCTATCTGATGGAAGACAGCGGTATTTCGCTGCTGATCAGCCAATCGTGGCTGCGAGAAAAACTGCCCTTGCCGCAAGGCTTGTCGGTGCTGGAAATCGACCGCGAACCGCTGGCGTTCGTGGCTGACACCAACCCGGTCAACCTGACCTGCGGCGAAAACCTCGCGTACCTGATTTACACCTCAGGCTCCACCGGGCGGCCAAAAGGCGTCAGCGTGGCCCACGGTCCGCTGGCCATGCATTGCCTGTCGATCGGCGAGTTGTACGGCATGACCCCGGATGATCGCGAGCTGCAATTCGCCTCGATCAGCTTCGACGGCGCCCATGAACGCTGGCTGACACCGCTGGTGTTCGGTTCAGCGGTGATGCCGCGCGATGACGAGTTGTGGAGCGTGGAGCGCACCTGCGCCGAGATCGAAAAGCACGGCATCACCATCGCCTGCTTCACCCCGAGTTACCTGCTGCAGATGGCCGATTTCATGGGCGAAGCGGGGCGTGATCTGCCGATCCGTTCCTACACTCCGTGCGGGGAAGGGATGGCCAAGCATGCGTTCGACGAGGTGCAGCAAGTGCTGCAACCGAAGCGCCTGATCAACGGCTATGGCCCGACCGAAACGGTGATCACGCCGCTGATCTGGCTGGCGTATCCCGATACTGAATTCGACTCGGCGTTCATGCCGATTGGTCGGCCAGTCGGCAACCGCAGCGCCTACATTCTGGATGGCGGCTTGCAGCCGTTGCCGGTTGGCGTGGCGGGCGAGTTGTACCTGGGTGGTGAGGGCGTTGCTCGTGGTTACCATCAGCGTCCTGACCTGACGGCTGAACGCTTCGTGCCGGATCCATTTGTGCCGGGCGCGCGTTTGTATCGCAGTGGCGACCTCGCGCGGTTCCGTGCCGACGGTGTCGTTGAATACCTCGGCCGTATCGACCAGCAAGTGAAGATTCGCGGGTTCCGTATCGAGCTTGGTGAAATCGAAGCCTGCCTGCTTGAACACGAAGGTGTGCGTGAAGCCTTCGTGATCGATCGCGAAGGCCCAGTGAGCCGCCAGTTGGTCGGTTATGTGGTGCCGCGCGATCCGCTCGCTGATGAGCAGGACCTGGGTGAAGCGCTGACGTTGCACCTGCGCAGCCGTCTGCCGGCGCACATGCTGCCGGCGTACTTGATGTGCCTGGCCGCGTTGCCGCTGACGCCGAACGGCAAGCTCGACCGTCAGGGCTTGCCGGCGCCTGAAGCGTCGCGTCAGAACCACGATCAGGTGGCCGCCGCGTCGCCGGCCGAAGCGTTGCTGGTGGAGATCTGGCAAGCGCTGTTGGGGCTGGATTCGGTAGGCGTCACCGAGAACTTCTTCGAACTGGGCGGTGACTCGATCATCTCCCTGCAAGCGGTGAGTCGTGCCGGGCAACGGGGGCTGGTGTTCAGTCCGAAGCAACTGTTCGAGCAGCAGACCATTCGTGCTCTGGCCGCAGTCGCCAGCAGCCGTGAAACGGCGTTGATCGAAGCGCCGAAAGTCGAGGCGTTCGCGCTGGTGCCGCACATCGACATCGCTGGCCGCGAGGGTCTGCAAGATCTGTATCCGCTGTCACCGATGCAGCAAGGCATGCTGTTCCATTGCCTCGATTCGCCGGAGCTGAACCCCTACGTCAACCAGTTGAGCGTGGCGGTGGACGGCTTGCAGGTGACGCGTTTTCGCGCGGCCTGGCAGACGCTGGTCGAACGTCATGAAGTGCTGCGCGCGGCGTTCCGCTGGCGCGATGGTCTGGCCGATCCACTGCAAGCGGTGTTCGCCGACGTCAAGTTGCCGATCGAAGAACTCGACTGGCGCGACCGCACCGACACCGAACAAGCGTTGAGCGAATTGGCGGCTGCGGAACAAGCCAAGGGCTTCGACCTGAGCTGCCCGCCGTTGATGCGCTTCATTCTGGTTCGTCTGGACGATGACCGTTACCAGATGATCTGGATTTACCATCACCTGCTGCTGGACGGCTGGAGTGCCTCGCGGCTGTTGGGCGACATGCTGCGCCTGTACCACAACGACAACCTGCCGACCCTGACCGGTCGATACGCTGACTACATTGCCTGGCTGCAACGTCAGGACGGCGCGCAGGCAGAAGGTTTCTGGCGTGAGCGACTGGCGTTGCTCGAAGCCCCGACCATTTTGGCCAAGGCATCGGGTGCCGCAGGTTCCGGTCACGGCGTGATGTACAGCAACCTCGACGCCGAGGCGACGCGCAAACTGCACAGTTTCGCCAAGCGTCAGCGCGTGACCCTCAACACGCTGGTGCAAGGCGCCTGGCTCTTGCTGCTGCAACGCCACAGCGGCCAGCGCAGCGTCGCGTTCGGTGCCACGGTGGCGGGGCGCCCGACTGGTTTGGCCGGCGCGCAGGACATGCTCGGCCTGTTCATCAACACCTTGCCGGTGATCCAGACCCTCGATCCGCAACAGCCATTGGGCGAGTGGTTGCGTACCTTGCAGGATTACAACCTGATGGTTCGCGACTACGAGCACACGCCGTTGTCGGACATTCAGCGCTGGGCCGGGCAGGGTGGCCAGGGCCTGTTCGACAGCATCATCGTGTTCGAAAACCATCCGGTGGACCGGGCCCTGAAAGGGGGCGAGGAAGGTGAGCTGCGCTTTGCCGAAGTCGGCAGCGGTGGCGTGACCAACTTCCCGATGGACTTGATGGTCAGTGCCAACGAGGAAGGCCTGGAGGTCGAATACCTGTTCCTGCGTGATCGCTTCAGTGAACTGGAAGTACAGCGGATTCGTGCGCAGCTCGAGGGATTGCTGCGTGCGTTGCCTGAGGATGCTGCTTGTCAGCTCGGCAACATTGGCTTACCTGAAGCGCGTTTGAGTTTGCCGCAGGTGTCCGACGACAACGCCGATTTGCTGCACGCCTTCAATCAGCATGTGCACACGCAGCCGCAGAAAATTGCTTTGATCTGTGAAGATCGGGACGTCAGTTATGCCGAGCTTGAGGCGCAGGCCAATGGGTTGGCGCAGCAATTGATTGATCGTGGTATTGGCCCGGAAAGTCTGGTGGCTGTGGCGCTGCCGCGTTCCGAGCGCACCATCGTCGCGTTCCTCGCGGTGCTCAAGGCCGGGGCTGCTTATCTGCCGCTGGACCTGGCCTACCCGGCCGAACGACTGGCCTACATGCTCAGCGATTCGGCGGCCAGCCTGTTGCTTTGCGACAGCGATCTGGGTGAACGTTTGACGCTGGCTGATAACCCGCCACGTCTGTTGTTCGATCAGCTGACCGTTGCTGGCAACACCCAGTGCCCGGTTTCCAATCCGCTGCCGGGACACCTGGCGTACCTGATTTACACCTCCGGTTCCACCGGCCAGCCGAAGGGCGTGGCGGTGGCGCGCGGACCGATTGCCCGGCATTGCCGAGGCATCATCGAGCTCTACGAATTGGCACCGCGCAGCCGTGAGTTGCACTTCATGTCGTTCGCTTTTGACGGCGCTCAGGAGCGTTGGCTGAGTGTGCTGTTGGCCGGTGGCAGTCTGGTGATCCGCGATGACAGTGTGTGGACGCCGGAGCAAACCCTGGAAGTGCTGCATCGTCACGGCGTCACCGTGGCCTGCTTCCCTCCGGCGTACCTGCAACAGATGGCCGAGGTGGCCGAACGCCTAGGCAATCCACCAGCGGTCGAGGTGTATTGCTTTGGCGGTGATGCGGTGCCGGAGGCCAGTTTTGAACAGGTCAAACGGGCTCTGCGTCCGCAGCGTCTGGTCAACGGTTATGGCCCGACCGAAACCGTGGTCACGCCGCTGTTGTGGCGTGCCGAGGTCAGCGAAACCTGCGACGCGGCCTATGCGCCTATTGGTCGTGGTGTGGCCGGACGTGGGCTCTATGTACTCGACGCCGACCTCAATCCATTGCCGGTCGGTGTCAGCGGCGAGTTGTACCTGGGTGGCGAATGCCTGGCGCGGGGTTATCACCAGCGTCCGGGTATGAGCGCCGAGCGCTTCATCCCGGACCCGTTCGAGGCCGGGGGCCGCATGTACCGCACCGGCGATCTGGTGCGCCAACGCGAATGCGGGTTGATCGACTATTTAGGGCGTCTTGACCAGCAAGTGAAGATCCGTGGTTTCCGCATCGAACTGGGCGAAATCGAAGCCCGTCTGCGCGACTGCGCCGGGGTGCAGGATGCCGCCGTGGTGGTGCACGAAACGCCGACCGGCAAGCAATTGGTCGGTTACGTGGTGGCTGCCGGCGCTGTAGGCCTTGATCGCCGCTTGAAGGCTGAACTGCAAGCGCAACTGCCGGACTACATGGTGCCGGCGCGAATCATGGTGCTGGAACGCTTCCCGCTGTCGGCCAACGGCAAGCTCGACCGTCGCGCATTGCCTACGCCTGAATGGGCGCTCGGCGGTTATCGCGCACCGCGCAATGCGCTGGAAACGGCATTGACGGCGATCTGGCAAGAGGTGCTCGGCGTGCCGCAAGTGGGCATCGACGACAACTTCTTTGAACTCGGTGGCGACTCGTTGCAGGTGCTCAAAGTTATCTCGCGGGTGCGCAGTCAGCCGCAACTGGGCTTCGAATTGAAGCTGCGGGATTTGATGCAAAAGCCGTGCATTGCCGAACTCAGTGGCTATCAGGCTGCTGAGCCGGTTGCAGCGGCACCGGACCCACTGCTGGCGCTGAATGCGCGGATCCCCAACGTGCCGGCGCTGTTCTGCCTGCACGCCGGTTTCGGCACGGTGTTCGACTACGAACCGCTGGCTCGCCGACTGGAAGGACGGCGCACGGTGTACGGCCTGCAATGCCGCATGCTGCTCGACCCGCACTGGCAGGACGAATCGCTGCTGGCCATGGCTCAGGCCTACGCGCAACGGATTCGCAGTCAGCAGGACAAGGGGCCGTATTATTTGCTGGGCTGGTCCTTGGGCGGCGCGTTGACGCAACTGGTCGCTCACGAACTGGAAACCCAGGGTGAGACGGTGGCGTTTGCCGGGCTGGTCGACAGTTACGTGGCCGGCACTGCAGAAACGGGGGACTGGCACGAGGACTTGGCAGACTTCCTGACATTTGTGCTGGGCCTGCCGGGTGATGAGGCTCAAGCGCTGATTGCGCTGAAAGCCGCTGATTTGAATGAACGCGAGGGTTCCACGGCGGTGATCGAGGCGGCCATGCACGGCTCCAATGAACAATCTGCGTTGGGCGCGGGGGAACTCACACAGATCTTCGCCACCGGTTCACGGCTCAAGCAATTGGCCCTGGCGCATCGGCAACTGCCGGCGATTCAGGTCACGGCACATCGCTGGTGGGTGGCCGAGCGCGACGACGAACGTCGAGTGTTCGAGGCTCAGGTTGGTAGCCACGGCGTTGATCGCTTGTTGGTGGGTGGGCACTACGAGTTGCTGCGCGGTGACGAGTTGCTCGACGCGCTTGAAGACTTGCTGGAACGCCGATTGGCGATCATTTGAAAACAGCCGGATGTTTCACCGCGCCCGGTTATCGACCTATTTGTGTGAAGGATTCGTCCCATGGCTGTTTTGCCAGAACTAGAAGCATTTTTAGAACTCGCCGAGTTCGGCCGGATGACCGGCAAAAGTCGCGCGATGCATGAACAGTCGCCACAACAGGCGCGGAACGATTTTGAAGCGTCGTCGGGGTTCCTCGATGTGCCGCTGGACAGCGTTTCCTGCGAGGACTTCACCATTGCCGCGCGAGATGGCCACTGTCTGTCGGCAAGGGTGTATCACGATGGGCAAACGGTCGATGGGTTGCAACCGGTGGTGTTGTATTTTCATGGCGGCGGCTACGTGGTCGGCAGCCTCGATTCCCATGATGCGCTGTGCCGGCGACTGGCGGCACAGGGAGGTTTTGCGTTGTTGACCGTGGATTATCGCCTGGCACCGGAATGGCGTTTCCCGACGCCGGTGCAGGATGCCTGCGATACCGGTAACTGGCTGGTGCGCGAGGGCGCGGCACGTGGTTTGGACGCGACGCGGGTGGCCGTGGCCGGTGACAGCGTTGGCGCGACGCTGGCGACGGTGTTGTCGATCATGGCCGTGCGTGAACCTCAGGAACTGGCGTTGAAGCCGAAGGCGCAATTGCTGGTTTACCCGGTGACGGATGCCACGACGAAACGGGCGTCACATCGGGATTTCGCCGAGGGTTATTTGCTGGAGACGCCGACGCTGGACTGGTTCTACGGGCATTACGCGCGCACGCCAGAGGATTTGGCGGATTGGCGTTGTTCGCCGTTGCAGGCAGCGGATCTGTCCGGTGTGGCGCCGGCGTTGGTGTATTTGGCCGGGCATGATCCGTTGCATGACGAAGGGTTGGCGTACGCCGATTTGTTACGTGCTGCGGGGAATGAGGTGACGTTGTTGGAGCAGCCGGGCATGACCCATGACTTTTTGCGCATGGCGGGGTTGTTGGGGGAGGTTGAGGGGATTCATGCGGAAGTGGCGGGGTGGGTGCGTTCGCGGTTGTGATCTGAAGTCAGATCATTAAACGTCGTTTGATCGCGCTTGTTTAAAAGCCCTCAAGGTTACTTCATGAAAGCTACAGCGCCTTGCGTCGTTGCCTACAGTTACGCCAGAATCCGCCGGCTTGTGCGTCTTGGGGCCGGCCGGTAACTTGGTTCCCGTCACTGATTGTCAGTGATCGGGTTTAGTAGCCCGCCGTCCCCACCATCGGTTGCATAAGCGTCATTCAGTCAGGTTCACCTGCACTTAATGGTGGCTGTGCGCATGGCGTCCTCGGACGCGCCGGGTTTGGTGGGTGTTACCGGTCTACTAACTTGCGCACAGCCGCCACCCTTTCGTGTAGTAGCGGAATGGGTGTGGCCCTATGAGGAACACCACCAATGTTCAAACCGACACCAAACCCGCCGGAAACCGATCCGGCATCCCCGTACGAAACCCCCGATTCAAAAAAACTCCACGAAGCCGCCGACCGCGCCCTCGATTACTACCTCGGCTCGGCTGCCGATATCAAAGCCACCCCGCGCAAACTCAGCACCATGTTCATCGTCAACCCGGAGCTCGATACCGAAACCCTGCTGGCCCATGCGTGCGAGTCGCTGGCATCGGCCAATGTCATGGCCATGGATTTGGCGGACCATATGGATGGATCAAGTCGCAACTCCCTGCTGGGTATTGCGCAAGTCATCATGCTGGGCGAGCTGGCGGTGAACCGGGCGCTGGATCAGCTCGACCCACCGGGTTAACCGATCAACACAGCCATAAAAAATGCCCGCATCTCACGATGCGGGCATTTTTCATTTCAGCTCAGTAACTCAGAAATCATACTTCGCAGTGAGCTGCAGGTTGCGTGGCTCGCCGTAGAACGTGGTGTCGAAGTTGCCCAGGCCCGTCAGGTACGTCTTGTCGAAGACGTTTTTGGCATTGACGGTGAAGCTCAGGTGTTCGTCGACCTGGTAACGGGTCATCAGGTCCACCAGGGTGTAGCCGCCTTGCTTGATCTGGGTGTAGTCGCCCACGGTAGGGCTGTAGATCTTGCCGTAGAAAGCGCTCTGCCAGCTGACGCCGCCGCCGACCGTGAACTTGTTCAGGACGCCCGGCAGACGGTAAGTCGTGAACGTACGCACGACGTGTTCCGGTCGGGTGGTGGACAACGGGTATCCGAAGATACGTTGCTCGTCCTGGTCACGGGTACGGGCGTAGGTGTAGCCGGCGGACAGGTTCCAGCCTTCGGCCAGTTCACCCGCCAGTTCCAGTTCCACGCCTTTGGTGGTAGCGCCGTCGATGGCTTTGTAAATGCCTTCGTTGGTGACCGGGTTGGTGCCGATCGATTCGGCGACGTTGTCCTGCTCGATGCGGAAGAAGGCCAGGCTGGCGTTCAGTTTGCCTTCAAAGTAAGCCGCTTTCAGACCGGTTTCGTAGGCGTTGCCTTCCACCGGTTTCAGGGTCGAACCGTTGGCGTCCTTGTAGACTTGTGGCTGGTAGATATTGGTGTAGCTGGCGTAGGCCGAGTACGTGTCGTTCAGGTCATAGACCACGCCGGCGTATGGTGTGACGACGCCATGTTCCTTGTAGCTGGCGTGAGTATCGCTCAGGGTGCCGCCGGGATAGTAGGAGTAATCCTCGTTGTACTTAAAGGTGCTCAGACGGCTGCCGAGGATGAACGACAGGTCGTCGGTCGGACGCAGGCGCGTAGCCAGGTAAATACCGTTTTGGCTCTGGGTGCGTTCGTATTTGCCGTTTTTCGGGAACTCCTGTTTCGGCAGATTGCCTTCCCAGTCATAGATGCCACCCGGGACCATTTCGAAGGCGCTGGTGTCGTAAGTCGAGCCGGTCTGGCGCGAGTGCGATGCCATGACACCGGCAACCACTTCGTGTTCGCGACCGCCGAGGGTGAACGGGCCGGAGACGTTTACGTCAGCGGTGTTCTGCACGCGATGGCCTTCCCAACGACCCCAGTAAAGGAACATGCCTTCACCGGTGGCGCGGTCCGGGTTGCCGCCGCTGGCCGAGGCCAGTTGGGTATCGTGATCGGTGGTTTTCTGGTCCAGGCTGAGTTTGAGTTTCCAGTCATTGGCCAGCGCTTGTTCCAGCGATGCGAAGTAGGTGGTGCTGTCGAAATCACGACGGCTCCAGTCGGCGCCGGAGTTGAAACTGCGAGAGAAGTCGGTACGGCCGCCATCGGCGAAGTAGGTCGGGTTACCCGTCCAGGATGTACCGCGCGGGGTGGCGCTGGATTTGTCGATGCCGAAGGTCAGCAGGGTGTCGTCCGTGAGGTCAGCTTCGAGGACGCCATAAAACAGGTCTTTTTTCTGGCTGTAATGATCCAGGTAAGAGTTGGCGTCCTGATAAGTGCTCACGAAGCGACCGCGCACGTTGCCGGAATCGGTCAGCGAGCCGGAAATGTCGCCTTCTGCGCGGTATTTATCCCACGAGCCGGCGGTGGCGCTGACCGAGGCCTTGAATTCCTTGGTCGGCTTCTTGCGGATCAGGTTGACCGTGGCGGAAGGGTCGCCGGTGCCGGTCATCAGGCCGGTAGCGCCTTTAATGACTTCGATGTGGTCCAGGCTGGCAGCATCGTCGCTGTTGTTCGGGTTTTCACCGTAAACACCGTCGTAGATGGTGTTGACGCCATCGTACTGAAAGTTGGTGATGGCCTGGCCACGGGCGGAAAACTCGGTACGGTCGCTGTCGTACTTCTGCGACGAAATGCCAGGGGTGTTGCGCAAGGCGTCGCCGACGCTTTGAACGCCGCGATCGTCCATTTGCTGACGCGTCACCACGGTTACCGATTGCGGCGTTTCACGCAGGGTCAGCGGCAGCTTGGTCGCGGTGGTGGTCGCGCCGGTGGTGTAGGAACCGGTGTCTTCGGTGGTCAGGCCCAGGGCCTGGCCGGAAATGGTGGTCGCGCCCAGTTGCAGGCTCGAAGAGCCGCCGGACACCAGGGAGACGCTGTTGCCGTTGATCTGGAACGCGATGCCGGTGCCTTGCAGCATCGCCTTCAGGGCGTCGGACGGTTCCAGCGAACCGGACACCGCGCGGGACTTGATGCCGGCAACCTGGTCCGGGCTGTAGAGGATTTGCAGATTGGTCTGCATGCCCAGCTCGGTCAGCGCGTTGGAAAGCGATTGACCTGCAATGTTCACTTTCACAGGTGCTGCATTGGCCATCGAGCTCCCCAGCAAGGTGGCGGTCAGCAGTACGCTAGTGAACAGGGTGCGATGCAAAGTCGGGCGCTGTACGGCCAGCGCGAGAGGTGTGCGGCGTGTTTGAGGTCGCATTACTTACCTGAGCTCCAGAAAAAGTGTTGTGCAGAGTTTTTTGTTAATAGGAATGATTATTAGACGCAGCACGAGCAAAAAACCGGAAAGAAACCGGAAAAATAAATGTCGAAAGGCGGTTGTAGGAGCCAGGCTTGCCGGCGAAGGCGTCCTCAAGATCGCTTTCGCCGGCAAGTCGGATCGCCGCACCGCTGGCTCCTACGGGGGCCGGGTTGTCAGGCGGGGGCCAGCTCGGTGACGACCCGGCCGCTTTCCATGCGCACCAGTTGGTCCGCCATGTCGAAGTAACGGTCATCGTGGGAGATCACGATGATGGTCTTGCCCAGACGTTTGAGGTCCGGCAGCAACTCGGTGTAGAAAATGCGCCGGAAGGTCGGGTCCTGATCGGCCGCCCATTCATCGAACACCAGCACCGGACGTTCCTCCAGCCAGGCATTGACCAGAGCCAGGCGTTTGCGCTGGCCGGTGGAGAGGTCGGTGGTGGTGAAGTTGCCGTCCTTGACGCTGACCTTGTGCGCGATTTCCAGCCGTTTCAGGTATTTGTTGGCATCTTCGGGGATGTGCTGGTCGCCCTGGATCACATCATCGAACAGGTAATAGTCGGCGAAGATGGTGGTGAACAACTGGCGATAGTCATCGCGGTTCTGCGCGTCGATCGCCTCGCCGTTGACGCGGATTTCGCCCTGTTGCGGTGTGTACAGGCCCAGCAGCAGCTTGATCAGCGTGGTCTTGCCGCAACCGTTCTCGCCGACAATAAAGGTGATGTCGCCTTGCTTGATCGTCAGGTTCACCGGCCCGAGCTGGAATGGCGCAGCACCTTCGGCAGCCGGGAAGCTGAAACGCACATCGGCCAGTTTCAGTTCGTGTACCGCTTGCTTGACGTTGCCTTTATCACTGAGCAGCAGGTGAGGTTCCGGGGTGGAAAACTGCTCCGAGAGTTCGGCGATGCGGCGGAAGGCGATCTGCGCGCGGCTGACGATCGGCAAGGTGCTGATCAAATGCTCCAGCGGACCTTTCATGTACAGCAGCACCAACACAAAGCCGCTCATCACGGTTTTGTCGGCACTCGGCCAATAGGTTTGCAGGGCGAGGGCCAGGCCGATCACCACAAAGAACAGCATCGAGCCGAACGTCTTGGCAATCACGAACGTATTGATCGAGCGCACCTGGGTGTTGCAGATGAACTCGGCCGTTGCCTTTATACCCGAGACGAACATGCGCTGGCGGCGTGGACGATGAATGCGCAGTTCCTTGGCACCTTCGGCAATCGCGTTGTAGTGCTTTTGCAGTTCATCTTCGGCCTCACGGGCGGCCATGAAACCCCGCACCCCTTTGCTCTGAGCGTAAGCCTGGATCGCCGTGCCGATCAGAATCGCGGCGACCATGATCAGGAACATCGGCCACGACAGAATGGCCAGGTAGCCCATGCAGCCCAGGGTCACGGTGACGGAAATGGCCAGCGGCGCGAAGGCGAAAGCGAAGTCGCTGATGGTATCGACGTCGCGGGTCAGCACCGGGATCAACCGGTGGCTGCGATAGCGCTCGATCTGTTCGATCGGTGCCGAGAGAACCTTTTCACCCAACTGTTTACGCAGTTTGGCGATGATGTGCTGGCCCACATAGTTGGTGCCGATGTCCGAACAGATCGAACTGGCCAGTGCCAGCAGGCATAGGCCGGCGAACAGGGCGACCACGCCTTGGGTCAGGCCGGTTTCCGAATGCAGGGCGTTGTTGATGGTCGCCAGCAATACCGTGACGCTCAGGCCGCCGACCATGCCCAGGAAAATGGACGCGGCGACGATGAGCCGAAAGGGTTTCAACAGGGCGAACAATTCGCCGATGGCGCCACGGGTAGGCTGGGTCATGGAAGACAGTTCCTTGGGTCGTAAAGGCAGATACCCAGTAGAACGTCTGGTGGATGGCTTAATTTAGCCGGCCGCCGACTGGGGCGGCGACCGGTTGGGGACGACGGCTTAAAGGTCACGCACGATGCGGAAACCCATCCAGTCGCCGCGCTCTTGCGGGTACTGGCTGTTGCGGTTGCCGGAACGCGAGAACACCGGCGCTTCACCCCAGTCATTGCCGCGTATCCGCACGGCTTCGCACTTGGGCTCGACCCAGGCGCTGCCATCGGTGGGGGCTCCGACGTAATCAGGGTGTTCGCAGTCTTCAACCCATTCGTAGACATTGCCGTGCATGTCGTACAGGCCGAAGGCGTTCGGCGGGTATCTGCCCACTGGCGAGCTGTAGCTGTAACCGTCCGCCGGGCCATACGTGTTGGCGTGCTTGGCGATGCTGTATTCCTTGCCTTCATCGAACGGGAAGGGGAACGGCCCTTTGCTGCCGCCACGCGCGGCATATTCGCGTTGGGCTTCGCTGACCATGTGGTACGTCTGCCCGGTCTTTTTCGACAGCCAGATGACATAGTTTTTGACGTCGTCGAAGTTCATGCACACCGCGGGCTGACGCGGGCTCTGCGGATAACGCGGCTTGCTGGCGACGCATTCGCGACCTGGCCGGGTGTCGCCATTGGCGATGGTCACGCCACTCTCGCGTACGTAGCTGTCCCATTCGCCGGCGGTGACCTGGAAGCGGCTCATGGCGAATGGTTTGGCAAAGGTCACTTCGTGCGTCGGACTTTCATCAGGCTCGCGCCCGACTTCGTCGTCCGGCGTACCCATGGTGAAGGTGCCAGCCGGCAGCACAACCATTTCCGGGCAGTCCCGGCAGTCCTTGAACACTTTGCCCGGTTGCGCGGGTGCGGCCGCCTGAGCGGCGGTCGGCAGCAATCCTGCGAGGAGGGCGGTCAGCGTCAGAGTCAGCAGATCACGGTTCATGAATCATCTCGATTAAAGGAAATCACAGGCTCTTGCTCAACACGGCCATGAAACGGTCGATATCGTTTTCGGTGTTGAGCAGGCCGGGGGCGATGCGGATCACTGGGCCAACATCGCGGTCCACCGAGTCGCAGACCACGCGGTTTTCCATCAGATGGACGGCGACTTTTTCGCAGTCCCGACCCTTGATCCGGAAGAAGGTAAAACCGGCCGACAGGTCTGGACTCTTTGGCGTGACCAGTTCGATCTGCGGGTGCTCCAGCAAACGGTTTTTTGCGTAGGTATTGAGCGCGTGGATGCGCGCCTGCACCTCGGCCTTGCCCAGGTTCAGGTGCAGCTTGAAGGCTTCGTTCAGGGCCCAGCGATGCTCAAAGCTGTGATAGCCGCCGGGGGTCATGATGGTCGAAAAGGTGGTGGCTTCGGAGAACGTCGGGATGGTCGGCGTCACGTCCTTGAGCTCGCTCGAACGGGCGCAGATGATCCCGGTACCGCGCGGGCCGAACATCCATTTGTGGGTGCCGGCAATGAAGAAATCGCAGTGCATGTCGGGGAAGTCGAGGTCCTCGACGCCGAAGCCATGGACGCCGTCGACCACATACAGGATGCGGTCCTTGTCCTCGCGGTTGCGGTTCTGTTCGTCCACCAGTTTGCCGATCTCGCCGATCGGCAGTTTCACGCCGCTACCCGATTGCACCCACGTCATGCCGAGCACGCGGGTTTCGGGGCGAATGCCTTTGGCGATCGAACCGAGCACTTCATCCAATGAAACGTCGTGACTGTTCTCGAACAGCTTGAGCTTGCGAACCTTGACGCCGTCCTTTTGCTGGCGGTACGCCAAGGCGTAGTTGGTGGCGTAATGTTCATGTTCGCTGGTGAGGATTTCCTGGTCGGGGCGCACATGAATGCCGCCGTAAATCAGCGACAGGCCTTCGGTGGTGCTGCCGGTGAGGGCGATTTGCTCGGGCTTGGCCTTGAGGTAACGACCGGCCCAAACGCGCACTGCTTGGTCGCGCTTTTCGGTTTCCCCCAAGTCCCAGTCCATGGCCCGACCGGGATTACGGTCGAGGTTGGCGCGGTGCATGTCGATCGCGTCACGCACCGGTCTTGGGTGTGAGGTCACCAGAAAATTGGCGAAATGCAGGTAATCCGGGTCCTGATTGAACATCTGGCGCAGTTGCGCCCATTTATCCTTCGGCAGCGGCGCCGGATTGGCGGCCAGCGCCGGCAGGTTCACGGCTGCGCCCAAGGGCAGGCCGGCCGCGAGAATACCGGCCTGCTTGAGGAATGAACGACGGTTGGTCATGAGCTCGGTCCGCTTTTGCAAAAGAGGGGATCAGTTCTTGGCGACAGGTTTGGACGATTTTTGCACCTGGTCCCAGACCCGCAGGAAATTGCCGCCCCAGAGCTTGGCGATATCAGCTTCGCCGTAGCCGCGGCTGATCAGCTCGGCGGTCACGTTGCGGGCCTCGCTGACGTCTTTCCAGCCGTCCAGGCCGCCGCCATCGTTGAAGTCGGAACTGATGCCGACGTGGTCGATGCCGATTTTCTTCACCGCGTAGTCGATCGCGTCGCCGTAGTCCTTGAGCGTGGCCTTGGGCTCCTCGTCGACGATGGCGTAGAGCTGGCTGGCGTATTCGCCGAAGCGTTGTTCGGACCAGACGGTGATCACCGGATCCCCCGGCATCAGCGCCATCTCCAGGCCTTGCAACGGTTGCAGGTCGAAACGTGCGCGCAGGGCGTTGAGTTTGTCTTGGGTGGCTTGGCTGAGCGGGCGGATGTAGGTCGGGAAACCGACAATCTGCACCACGCCGCCGCTGTTCTTGATCAGCTGCATTTCCTGGTCGCTGAGGTTGCGCGGGATGTCCACCAGCCCGCGTGGCGCGGAGTGGGAAGCGACCATGGGTGCACGGCTCAGCTGGGCGACTTGCTCCAGTGCCTTGGTCGACATCTGCGAAACATCGATGATCACGCCAAGATCGTTGAGGCGGTGCACGGCTTGTTTGCCGATCTCCGAGAGGCCGCCAAGGGCGTCGCGGGAATCGTTGAAAAACGGCAACGGCCGGGACGAGTCAGCCCAGGCGTTGTTGCCCACGTAACTGAAGCCGAACATGCGCATGCCCCGGGCCGCCCATTTGTCCAGGGCGTTCAGGTCGTTGCCCAGCGGATAGGCGTTGAGCATGCTCATGAAAATCGCGAACTTGCCTTCGCCGTGCAGGCGGCGGAAATCGTCGGGGGTGTAGGCGATGGCGACCTGATTGGGAAAGTCACGAACCAGGGTGCTGATGATTTTGTAGCGGGTTTCCTGC
Source organism: Pseudomonas sp. HLT2-19-2 (assembly GCF_054898005.1). Classification (NCBI taxonomy): domain Bacteria; kingdom Pseudomonadati; phylum Pseudomonadota; class Gammaproteobacteria; order Pseudomonadales; family Pseudomonadaceae; genus Pseudomonas; species Pseudomonas sp. HLT2-19-2. The sequence goes on from NZ_CM142712.1 coordinate 2,179,767, forward strand.
TCGAACCGTGCCTCGTCGACGAAGCCGGCGGTTGGGCGGTGCGGGGCGTTTTCGCCGTTCCAGATTTCCGGCCAGCCGAAAATCGTCAGGGCTGCGCCGGACAAGCGTCCGCGCCCGGTCTTGACCAGGTCGAACTGCCCGGTGCCGTCCTTGTCCGCTTCATTGCCGGCGGTGCCGAAGTCCAGCGGAACGGTGACGTGGCTGTCGAAGGAAAGGATTCGCTCGTGCAACTCATCGGCCTGTTTCATTACCTTGACCGGGTAACCAGGATTGTCCTTGAACCCGTAATCCCAGGCCGCAAAGCCTGCACCGGCGCTGATCGCCAGGGCCAGCGGCAGGCCGATGTAAAGCGCCTTTTTCGAACGTGGTTTTGTCATTGCCGTCTCAGTCAGGTTCGCCGTTGGGGGGCAGGCGCAGGGGCCTTTGCTATCTGGGAAGAACGAGTGACCGCTGCAGGAATTTAGTTGTTTGTGCCGGCTCTTAAATTTGTGAAGGCAACAAACGTTCTAGCTTGGATAAAGCCTGCTTCATGGCTGACACAGGTAGGGCAATGACGATTTCTCGACGATGGTTCATGGCAGGCCTGGCGCTGACCGGCGCCGCCGTGCCTGCGGCTTTTTATGGGCATCGTGAATGGACGAAGCCGGATCCGACGATCACCCCCGGCGAAGCTTCGTTCGATGTCGCGGATGTCGCCGGCCAGCACCTGGCGAACACCCTTCGCGGTGTCTGGCAGATTCGTTTCGAAGGTCGTGATGCCGGCATAGAAGGCCTGCCACGGGACGGGCTGGAAGTGTTTCTCGATGTCGGTCACAAAGGTCGCGGCCTGAGCGGGTGCCTCGACACCGCCGAACGTTTGCGTTCGAGCGAAGCGCCGCGTTATCGGGTGCTCGGCGACCTGGCCGGCGCCAAACCGGCGCAGTTGAGCTGGCGACTGCTCAGCGCCACAGCGGACTATGAATTCAGCATGGCGCTGGACGAGGTCTGGGCCGGTTTCGGCAACGCCGGCAGCGGCACCCTCAGCGGTCGGGTGTTGAATCTGGACCGTCCGTTGATGTTGACCGCGCAGGACAATCGCTTCATTGCCATCAAGCGCGTGTTCCCCGAAGCCCGCGAGCGAACCGGTCTCAACCCGACGCTGCTGGCCTGGCTGATTTCGCCCGAGCATCGACTGTTTCATCAGCTCTGGCATGCCTCCCGGGACAAATGGCACACGCTGTCCGACGACAAGCGCGCAGCCCTGCGCGGCATTGGTTGGCAGCCTGGCCCGCGCGACAAGGAGCGTGATGCCCGTGGCAAGCGCAAGGATCGCAACGGCTCGGGTGTGGATTTCTTCTTCATGCACCGGCACATGCTCGGCAAGGCGCGCTCCCTGCAGGATTTGCCGTCCTGGTCGCACTTCCCATTGCCACAGCCGGAGCTGGCGCGGGATCGGCTCGGATTCGCCAATTATTTCGACAACCACGACGGCACCGCGCTGCCGCCTACCTGGCTGGCCGACGACGATGCCGAGTACTCGCAATGGGTCAGTGACATCAAGACCGCCGAGACCTACCACAGCAATTTCCAGGTCTGGGAGTCGCAGTACCGCGATCCGCGTTATCTGTCGACATTGACCCTGGGTCAGTTCGGTTCAGAGGTGGAACTGGGGTTGCACGACTGGCTGCACATGCGTTGGGCCTCGGTGCCGCGTGATCCAGCCAATGGCCAGCCGGTGCCATTTGCCCGGGATCCGGCGGACTTTTCCGCGCGCTGGTATGCGCCGGAAAACGACTTTCTCGGCGACCCGTTCTCGTCCCACGTCAACCCGGTGTTCTGGCACTTCCATGGCTGGATCGACGATCGTCTGGAAGACTGGTTCCGCGCGCATGAGCGTTTTCATCCAGGGGAGGTCAGTCGGTTGGAGGTGAAGGGTGTGCCTTGGTTTGCGCCGGGACGTTGGGTCGAGATCGACGACCCGTGGCTCGGCCCGAGCACTCATGGTTGCAGCACCACGCCGGGGTTGCAGACCGGCAAGTCGGTTGAGATGGACCCGGAAACCATGAAGCTGGCGTTGCGGATTACCTTTGGTGATGACGAGAAGAAGCTGGCGGATTTGTTCCGCAAAGTGCCGCAGCGGCCTTGGTATGCGCGGCATTTGAAGGCCAAAGCCTAGATCAAAAGATCGCAGCCTTCGACAGCTACAGGTGTACGTCATACCAATGTAGGAGCTGCCGAAGGCTGCGATCTTTTGATTTTTAGAGTGTCTGCCACCCCCCACCCAGCGCCTTGTACAACGCAATACTCGCCTGCAACCGCGACAATCGCAGCTGCACATTCAAATCCTGCGCCGCATACAGCGTGCGCTGTGTCTCCAGCACCGTCAGCAAATCCTCGGCACCGGCCTGATAACGGCTTTGCGCAATGTTGAATGCCGTCTGCGCCTGGTTCAGTTCTTCACTTTGCCACTGCCGCTGTTCGTCCAGTCCGCGAATGCTGTTGAGGGCTTTTTCCACATCGGCGAAGCCATTGATGATCGCCCCGCGGTATGTCTCCAGCAGTTCTTCCTGGCGGGCCGTGGCTTTGTCGCGCTCGGCACTCAGGCGACCATTGTTGAAGACCGGCGCAAGCAGTCCGGCGGTGAAGTTGTAGAAGGGGTTGCGCAGAATGTCGGCAGCGCGATCGGCACCGGAGCCGATGTCTGCGCTCAGGGTCACGGCCGGCAGCATGGCGGCGCGGGCGACGGTGACGTTGGCCTGTGCGGCGGCCAGTTGTGCTTCGGCGCGGGCGATGTCAGGTCGACGGCTGATCAGTTCACTGGGCACACCTGCAGCGATGGTTGGCCATGACAGTTGATCAAAGCGTTCCTCCCCCAAACTCAATTCCTGAACGGGCCGACCAAGCAGGGCGGCGAGGCTGATCTTCGCGTCCTGAGCCTGTTGCTGCACCAGCGGCAATTGCCGTTGTTGTGCGGCGACCAGACTTTTCTGTTGCGCCAGTTCCAGAGCCGTCGCCGAGCCCGAGTCGAAACGCGTCTGCACCCGTTGCAAAACATTCTGCGCGTTCGCCAGGTTCAGCTCGGCAATGCGGCTCTGTTCGTGCAAAGACAGGGTTTGCGCGTAGCTGTTGGCGACGCCGCTGAGCAGCGTCAACTCCACCGTCGCCTGATCGAACTCGCTGGCCTGCAGCCCGAATTGCGCACTGTCGCGGGACGCGCGTTGCCTGCCCCAAAAGTCGATTTCGTAACTGGCGCTGAGGTTGGCGTCGAAGTAATCCACCGCCTTGTTGCTGCTGTCGGCATCCAGTTGGCTGTAGCCGTTGCCGCGTAGCAGTTTCTGGCGGTTGGCTTTCAGAGCGGCCGTGACCTCAGGCAGTAGTGTGCCGCCGGCAATCACCGTGTCGGCCTGAGCCTGGCGCACCCGGGCGATGGCAGCGGCCAGGTCGTAGCTGCCGACCCGCGCCTGTTCGATCAGTTGATCCAGCTGCGGGCTGCCGAACTGCGTCCACCATTGCAGGTTGCTGCGGGTGGCATTGGCGGTATGCGGCGACTGCCAGGAGGCGGGCGGCTGGAGGCCGCTGTCCGGGCGCTGGGCGGGACTGCCGCAGGCGCCGAGCAGCAGGCAGAGGGTCAGCAGACTGAGTTGCGGCTTCATGGAGAGATCATTCACTGGTAAGGGCCGTGACCGGGTCGAGTCGGGCAGCTTTGCGGGCCGGCATGAAGCCGAAGACAACACCGGTGACCAAGGCGCAGCCGAAGGCGCCGAGCACCGCTATCAAGGAGAACGCGACAGCGACTTCGCTGAGGATCAGCACGCCGCCGACGATCAGCGCCAGGGCGATCCCGGCGAGCCCGCCGACCACCGAAAGCATCACCGCTTCGGTGAGGAACTGGCGCAGGATGTCGCGTTGGCGCGCGCCGGTGGCCATGCGGATACCGATCTCGCGGGTGCGTTCGCGCACGGTCATGAGCATGATGTTCATCACGCCGATGCCGCCCACCAGCAACGAAATCGCGGCAATCGAGCCGAGCATCAGCGACAGCGTATTTTGCGTGCGTGCCTCGGCCTGAATCATTGCGGCGTTGTTGGTCAGTTCGAAATCCTTTTTGCCGTTGTGCAATCGCAGCATCAATTGTTCGATGGCTTTTTCGGTCTCCTTGACCTTGCGTGCATCGGCCGCGGCGATGGCCACGTATTCGGGATTGTGGGTGCCGAACAGCCGCACACTCGCAGCGGAATACGGAATGGCGATGCGGTCGTCGCTGTCGGAGTCGCCGGAGCTGGCGCCTTTTTCGGCCAGTACGCCGACCACCTGGAACGGCACGTTCTCGATCAGGATGTACTGGCCGATCGGGTTGGCGACGCCCTTGAGCAACTTGGTGCGCACCTTGTGGCCAATCACCGCGACCGCCGCCGCATTACGCTCATCGTCTTGAGTGAAATAGCTGCCTTCCACCACCGGCCAATTGAAAATCGCCGGGAAGTTAGTGTCGTTGCCGCCGACGTAGCTCAAGTGGTCGAGGTTGCCGAAACGCACCCCGGCCTCTTGGCCATTGACCGGCATGATCCGCATCACCTGCGGCAGGCTCGCCACCGCAGCGACGTCATCCAGGGTGACGATGCCCAGCGGTGTTCGCGGGTTTGGCGATGAGCCGCTGAGGTAAATGATGTTAGAACCGAACGCACCCATTTGCGCCATCACCTGGCGCTTGCTCCCTTCACCCACCGCCAGCATCACCACCACCGACGCGACGCCGATGATGATCCCGAGCAACGTTAGCGCGGTGCGAAAGCGGTTGATCCACATCACCCTCCATGCGGCTTGCACGGCATCGACCAGTTCGCCTTTCCAGGCCCCGGTGGCTTCGGCGCCTTCGGTGAGGCGCTTGCGCAAGTCCACCGCTTGCAGCGCGCCGGGATTGGCCGACGCCTGTACTTCGGGGTTGTCCCGGGCGCTGTCGCTGATGATCAGCCCGTCGCGAATTTCGATGATGCGTTTGGCCCGGGCCGCCACTTCGCGGTCGTGGGTGATGAGGATCACCACGTGGCCCTGGCTCGCCAGTTCGTCGAGCAGGGCCATGACCTCGGCACCGCTGTGGCTGTCAAGGGCGCCGGTGGGTTCGTCGGCGAGGATGATGTGGCCGCCGTTCATCAAGGCTCGGGCGATGGATACCCGTTGTTGCTGGCCGCCGGAGAGCTGGTGCGGACGATTGCCGGTGCGTGAAGCCAGGCCGAGACGGTCGAGCAGGGCGGCAGCGCGGGCGTGGCGTTCGGCGACCGGCGTGCCGGCGTAGATGGCCGGCATCTCGACGTTTTCCTGGGCCGAACCGGACGGGATCAGGTGATAACCCTGAAAGACAAAACCAAAGGCTTCGCGGCGCAGCCAGGCCAGTTCGTCGCTGTCGAGTGCGGCAACGTTTTCCCCGGCGAAGCGGTATTCGCCCGAGGTCGGACGGTCGAGGCAGCCAAGGATGTTCATCAGCGTCGACTTGCCGGAGCCGGATGCACCGACGATCGCCACGAACTCTCCGGCATGGATCGACAGGTCGATGCCGCGCAACACGTGAACTTCCAGTGAATCGCCGCCGCCGTAGGCTTTGCGGATGTCCTGCAGGTCAATCAGGGGCGTCTGCATTCAGCCGCCACTCCCGTCGGCCGGGCCAATCAACAGGTGATCGCCTTCCTGCAAGCCGTCGAGGATCTGCACCCGCAGGCGATCGCTGATGCCGGTGCGTACGTCGCGTTGCTCAATGCGGCCATTTTTTGCGACGACCTGCGCGGTCTGGTTGTCGGTTTGAGTGCTGGCTTGCAGGGCGGCGATGGGTGCGGTGAGCACGTCTTTCGCCTGGTTGGAAACGAAGAATACCTGCGTGGTCATTTCCGCCATCAGCGCGTTGTCGGCGTTGTCGACGTCCAGCAGTACGGTGTAGAGCACCACGCGAGCGCTGCCGCTTTTGCTCGAACTCGCGGGGCTGCCGCCGCCCTGGCTGGTCTGGTCCAACGGCTTGGGCGGCACCGGCAGAATCTGCCGCACGGTGCTGTTCCAGCGACGGTTACCGCCGCTGAGCGTGGTGAACCAGGCCGTCATGCCCGGTTTGACGTGACCGATGTCCGCTTCCGACACCTCGGCCCAGACGGTCATCGGCGACAGCTTGGCGATACGCAGAATCAGTGGCGTCTGCTGCTGGGCGTTGAGGGTCTGGCCTTCACGGGCGTCGAGTGCGACGACGGTTCCGCTCATGGGCGCATAGATTCGGGTGTAACCCAATTCCGCCTGATCGCTGCGCAGACTGGCCTGGGCTTGGCGGATTTGTGCCTGGAACATGTCGATACGGGCCTGGGTGGCGCGCAGTTCGGCCTGGGCGGTCTGCACATCTTCTTCACGGGTCGCGCCACCGGCCTTGAGGTTCTGCTGACGCTGGAATTTCTGCCGGGCGAGGTCGTGCTGCGCCCGTTGCTCCTGCAGCTGTGCCTTGAGGTTTTCGATGGAGAAACGCCCGGCGTCGAGTTTGGCCTGCTGCGTGGAGGGATCGATTTCCACCAGCAACTGGCCTTCCTTCACCCCATCGCCGACTTCCACGTGGATCTTGTGGATCTGCCCGGACGCCTGGGCACCGACGTCGACATAGCGTCGAGGTTGCAGAGTGCCCAGCGCGGTGACGCTGCTTTCGATGTCGGCGCGGGTGACCTGAACGGTGGCGAACTGGTCGCGGCCGGGCGGGATGATCTGCCAGGCGGCGACGGCGATAACGGGGATCAGACAAAGTGCTACAAGCAGGGCGCGTCGGGTCTGTCGGGGACGTTTCATGCAGGGTTCCGGCCAATGAATATCGGCCCGTCGTTCAATCTGTGCGCAAAAACGGGCAGCAGCAGAGCGCTGTCGGGGGGCCGACAGAGACGGGGAGCTGTCCTGTAAACGAAGAAAGTACCGGGGGATTTAGGCTCGGACATATGGCGTAACACCTGTAGGAGCTGCCGCAGGCTGCGATCTTTTGATCTGTTGCGCGTCCAGGTACGCCGAAGATCAAAAGATCGCAGCCTGCGGCAGCTCCTACTATTTGTCGGGCAAGGCGAAGCAATACTTTAAATCTATATGAGAATTACTATAAATTACGCACCTCGAACTGCCACTATCGTGCCACTGCCTGTTTCGGCGGTCGTCGATCTGGCTCAAGGATAGAAACCGCACCCCTGCGGCCGGGAGTCATGTTGGAAAACTACTATCGCGAGCTGGTGTGTTTTTTGAACGCCAAGCTGGGCAACCGTCAGGTGGCCGAAGATGTGGTGCATGACGCTTATCTGCGGGTTCTGGAGCGTTCCAGCGACACGCCAATCGAGCAGCCTCGGGCGTTCCTGTATCGCACCGCACTCAATCTGGTGATCGACGACCATCGGCGCAATGCCCTGCGTCAGGTCGAATCCCTGGAAGTGCTCGACAACGACGAGCGCTACTTCACGCCATCCCCCCATCACAGCCTCGATCACGGCCAACGGCTGGAGATGCTCCAGCGTGCATTGGCGGAATTGCCACGGTTGTGCCGCGAGAGTTTTCTGCTGCGCAAGATCGATGGCCTGTCGCACCCGGAGATCGCCGAACACCTGGGCATCTCCCGGGCCCTGGTGGAGAAACACATCGTCAATGCGATGAAGCATTGCCGGGTGCGGATGCGCCAATGGGATGCCCATTGATCTTTTCTGCTTCATCAAAATTGCGTTAAATTTTGTTTCATTGTCCTCGTTCCCTTCAACAGACGACTTGCTGTCCTGCTCAAGGCCGGTCAGGTCACTTAGGCTTATTCCCCGCGGTTGAGGGGTTCATCCAGAGGACACTGGAAATGACACAGGCAATTGCATCGCCCATCGTTCACGACCTGATCGGCGTCGGCTTCGGCCCTTCGAACCTGGCGCTGGCCATCGCTCTGCAAGAGCGCGGGCCGAGTCAGGGCGAGCTGGATGTTCTGTTTCTCGACAAGCAGGCCGACTACCGCTGGCACGGCAACACCCTGGTGACCCAGAGCGAGTTGCAGATTTCCTTCCTCAAGGACCTGGTAACCCTGCGCAACCCGACCAGCCCTTACTCGTTCGTCAATTACCTCAAGCATCACGGTCGTCTGGTGGACTTCATCAACCTGGGCACCTTCTATCCGTGCCGCATGGAGTACAACGATTACCTGCGTTGGGTCGCTGGGCAATTCACCGAACAGAGCCGCTACGGCGAAGAAGTGCTGACCATCGAGCCGGTGCTGCACAACCAGCAGGTCGAAGCACTGCGGGTGATCTCGCGCGATACCCAAGGTCATCAACACGTTCGCACTACCCGTTCGGTGGTGGTCAGCGCCGGCGGCACACCGCGCATTCCCGAAGTGTTCAAGGCACTCAAGAGTGACAGCCGCGTCTTCCACCACTCCCAGTACCTGGCGCAGATGGCCAAGCAACCGTGCGTGAACAACCAGCCGATGAGCATCGCGATCATCGGCGGCGGGCAGAGCGCGGCGGAAGCCTTTATCGATCTGAACGACAGCTTCCCGTCGGTGCAGGTGGACATGATCCTGCGTGGCTCGGCCCTGAAGCCGGCGGACGACAGCCCGTTCGTCAACGAAGTGTTCTCGCCGGAGTTCACTGACCTGGTGTTCCAGCAGGCAAGCAGCGAGCGCGAGCGACTGGTCAACGAGTACCACAACACCAACTATTCAGTGGTGGACATCGACCTGATCGAACGCATCTACGGCATCTTCTATCGTCAGAAAGTGTCGGGCATCGCGCGCCATGCGTTCCGCACCCTGACCACGATCGAAAAAGCCACCGCCACCGAGCGCGGTATCGAGTTGGCAGTACGCAACAACGCCACGGGTGAAGTCACGGTCCGTCATTACGACGCCGTGGTTTTGGCCACCGGTTACGAGCGCCAGATGCACCGCAAACTGCTGGCGCCGCTGGAACAATACCTAGGTGATTTCGAAGTCGATCGCAACTACAAACTGATCACAGACGAGCGCTGCAAGGCTGGCATTTATATGCAGGGCTTCTGCCAGGCCAGCCACGGCTTGAGCGACACCTTGCTGTCGATCCTGCCGATCCGCGCCGATGAAATTGCCGGTTCGTTGTATAACCATGGCAAGGCACGTGGGCAGGGACGTTCGGTGATGGACCTGCTGTTGGCGACTGCCAGCTGAGATTTTCTGCGCCTGATAGTCAGTCTTCGCGAGCAAGCCCGCTCCCACAGTAGATCTTCAGTGAGTACAGAATCTGTGTACGACCGAGATTCAATGTGGGAACAGGCTTGCTCGAAGGGGGCCCGAAAGAGCACCACAAATCTCGAAAGCTGAACCCTTCCTGAAGAACCTCGCGATTCCCCTACTACACGCCTTTGCATCGTTACTGTCCAGAAATCGGGGGCGTAAGCTTCGTGCGTTTTCAATCAATAGCGGAGACCCACAGTCTCACCTATGGCACTGCTACAAAAACCCGTTCAACCTGCTGCTGACATTGCTCGCACTTCGCAGATCGGCATCCCGTTCGATAACGTCGACGAGGACATGCTGAAAAAACCACAACGCTGGCAGCTGGCGGACGTCGGTCGCTTCATGCTGTTTTGCGGACCGATCAGCTCAATCTTCGACATCACCACGTTTGCCTTGATGCGGTACGTGTTCGACGCCAACACCCTGGACCATCAAACCCTGTTCCAGTCCGGCTTGGTTCGTGGTCGGGCTGCTGACCCAGACCCTGATCGTGCACATGATCCGCACCGCTTCTACATTCGCCGGTTTGGCTGGCAGTAAAGCGTGCACATTTAGGAAAGGTCCTACAGAAAACGCGACAGGTCTTCCGTAGCCTTGCGCCCTCACGAATCCGACACCTCCTGGGGGCCCCTGTTGTCGAACAAAGCCTTACGTATCCTGATCGCCGACGAGCTGCATTTTCACCGCATGAAGGTTGAGCGACTGTTCAATCAACTCGATTACCACCGGATAGCACCGGTGCACAGCCTGGAAGAGCTATTGACCCTGGTCGATTACGGTTGCGAGCCATTTGATCTGGTGGTCATCAATGCATCGCTGGTGGGTAAAGCGTTGAACCTGTTTGATTTTTTTCTCGATAACCCACAGGTTCATCACGCCTTGGTCTACGACGGCCAGCAGGCGCAGTTGCCGCCCATTTCTGCTTGCGTTCAACAGCCCGTTCAGGTGAGCCATGCAACGTTGCCTGATCTGGCGTCCATCCAGCGGCTGATGGCGGTCATCGATCCTGATCTACCGTTCGTCGGCACTGTCATTTCTGTCAGGTAGTTGCATCCGGATTTCCATGCAAAAGTTTTGCGCAACCGGTGCGTTTAACCGGGCCGGGCTCATGGGCATTGATCTCTCAATCGTCGTGTTTTTTGCACAGGAAGTTGCCATGAAGTCAGTGCCGTCAGTACTGGTTGGAGACGATCATCCGGTGGTCCGTGCCGCGGTCAAAATGGTATTGAAAGAAGAAGGCTTCAAACAAATATACGAAGCGTCCAGCGGTAACGAGGTTTTATCGATTGTCCGGGAGCATTCACCCGATCTGGTGGTGCTGGATCTGGTTATGCCCGGTGGCGACGGTCTGGATGTGCTGGCGCGGATCCGGGCCTGTCAGGTGCCGTGCCGAGTGCTGGTCTTCACGTCGCAGGAGCCTATGTTCTATCAGGATCGGTGCATGCGTGCCGGTGCCGCGGCCTATGTCGCCAAGACCAATACTTTGCAGCAATTGCACAAAGCGGTTCATGCCGTGATGGCCGGTTATACCTATTTTGCCCAGCTACCCTGCGCGTCGGCGTCGCTGAACACGTTGCAACTCAGCGAAAAACAGATGATCGACAAACTCTCCGACCGCGAACTGGCCATCTTTCAGCATCTGGCCCGAGGCACGAGCAACAAGGAGATCGCCGCCATAATGCACCTGAGCCACAAGACCGTCAGTACCTACAAGACCCGTTTGATTGAAAAACTCAACGTGGAAGCGTCGGTGCACCTGAGGGATTTTGCAAAGCGTAATCATCTGATCTGAGTGAGCCTGATCATGCGCAATTGTTTGTGGGCTCTGTTGTTGTGTGTACTGGGAGCAGCGGCTGCAGTTGCCGACGAACCACAGCGTTTGCATTTGCTGGGGCGTTCCACCGTTGAGGGCTATCGGGTCAAACTGGATGAAAAGGACTGGCAATGGCTGCGCAGCAAACGGGTTTTGCGCGTTGGCGTGAGCGGGCCGGACTATCCGCCGTTCGAAGTGACGCGCAAACACGATGAGCTGGAGGGCATTACCGCCGACTACGCTGAGTTGCTTGCGCAACTGCTGCACATCAAGATCGACGTGCTGCGTTATGGCACCCGTGAAGCGGCCATGGAGGCACTTAAACGTGATGATCTGGATCTGCTCGGGACATCAAACAACTTCGAGGTGGCGGACTCCGAGCTGACCCTATCCAGTGCTTATGCTGAAGATCAGCCCATTCTGGTGAGCCGAGTGGACGAGCAGATGCCCGTCGATCTGGCGGGTAAACGCATCGCCATGGTCGATGACTATCTGCCGTCGCAGACCGTCGAAGCCTTCTATCCCGAGGCCAGCCTGCAACGTTATGCCTCGGTGGTCGATGCGCTTGGGGCGGTGGCGTACGGGCAGGATGACGTCTACCTCGGTGACCTCATCAGCGCCAATTACATGGTCAACTACAACAATCTCAATAACGTTCACTTGGTGGGGCCGTCCGGCCTCGACGCTAACCCTTTCGGTTTCGCATTGGCTGGCGGCAATGTGCGTTTGAAAAGCATTGTCGACAAGGCCCTGGCGGCGATCCCCATGGATCAACGCTCGGCCATCGAGCATCGCTGGAGCGCGGGCAAGGCCAAAATGATGGGGCAGCAGCGCGTGAGTCTGAGCGCGAGTGAAAAGCGCTGGCTGGATCAGCACCCGACGGTGAATGTCGGCGTGGTCGAGAATTTTGCGCCGTTGACGTTTTACGACGCCCAGGGGCGATTCAGCGGGTTGACGGCGCAATTGCTGACGCTGATCAGCCAGCGCAGCGGCTTGAACTTCAACGTGCTGCGGGGGCACTCCCTGGACCAGCAAATCCAGCGACTCAAGGCTGGCGCGATCGACGTGTTGCCCGCCATCATCCCCACAACCGAAGGCGTCGCCGAGCTGCGTTTTACCAGCCCTTACGTGACGAATCCGTACACGTTGGTCAGTGCAATCAGCCCCGGTAGTCCAAGGACGCTGGACGATCTGGCCGGTAAACGCCTGGCGATTTACCACAGCCATCCGATGCGCTCGTTCATTCAGGCAAAGGCACCGGGTGTGCGGATGGTGGATGTCGAAAACCCGGCCCAAGGTCTGGAGTTGGTCATGAAGGGGCAAGCCGATGCCGCGCTCAGTTCGTTGTTCATGACCCGTTACCTGATTGCCCGGTATTACCGCGAGCATCTGCGCATCAGCAGTACGGTGGGCGATGAACCGGCGCGCATCGCCCTGGCCATCGGCCGTGATGCGCCGCAGTTGCAGTCGATTCTAAACAAGGCGTTGCTGAGCATTCCGCCCCAGGAGATGGACAAACTGGTGGCCCGCTGGAGCAATGATGTGGTGGTGGATGACAGCTATTGGCTGCGCCATCGCGAAGGGATTTTCCAGGCATTTGCTGCGGCCGGCACCTTGTTGTTGCTCGCACTGGTGTGGATTGCCTGGCAGCGTCGGCAGATCCGTCAGCGCCAACAACTGCTCGGGCAATTGCAGGACGCCAAGAACGCTGCCGACGATGCCAACCGCGCGAAAACCACTTTTTTGGCGACCATGAGCCATGAAATCCGCACGCCGATGAATGCCCTGATCGGCATGCTCGAATTGGCGCTGAAGCAAGCGGAGGAGGGCGTCACTGACCGTTCTGCCATTGAGGTGGCGTCCGAAGCCGCGCAGCAATTGCTGGCGTTGATTGGCGACATCCTGGACATCGCCCGCATTGAATCAGGGCATTTGTCGTTGACCCCTGCGCGAGCGAATCTGCGGACACTCGTGGCGTCAGTGTGCCAGGTGTTCGAAGGCCTGGCACGGCAGAAGAATGTGCAGTGGCGAGTGGAATTGGGTGAGCACAGCGACCGTGACGTGTTGGTCGACCCCACGCGCCTCAAGCAGGTGCTGTCCAATCTGCTGAGCAATGCGATCAAGTTCACTCGTGAAGGTGAGGTGAGCCTGACGCTGCAAGTGGACCCGGGGTTGCCGGGGCATCTGGCAGTCAGTGTGCGCATTGAGGACAGCGGCATCGGTATCAGTCTGGTCGATCAACAGCGATTGTTCAGCCCTTTCGTGCAGGCCGGCAACAGCCAGCAGTCCGGCCGTAACGGGTCCGGCCTGGGGCTGGTCATCAGCCGTTCTCTGTGCGAAATGATGGGCGGCCGATTGCAGCTCGTCAGCGTTCTCGGACTGGGGACGCAGATTGAAGTCCGCCTTGATCTGATCGCGTTGCAACCGTTGTTGCCCCGCGAGTGGGTGGATAGCGGTTTGCAGGTGCTGACCCGGCCGCTGACGATTCTGGTGGTCGACGATTACCCGGCCAATCGATTGTTGCTCTCACGCCAGCTGAGCTATCTGGGGCATCGTGTGCTGGAGGTGGAGAACGGCGAGCGCGGTCTTGCGCAGTGGCGCGAACATGAGCTCGATTTGGTCATCACCGACTGCAATATGCCAGTGGTCAGTGGTTATGAGCTGGCAGGTGCGATACGCGATGAAGAGCGTGCCCATGGATTGCCGTCGACGCTGATTCTGGGATTTACCGCCAATGCACAACCTGAAGAGAAGGTCCGCTGCCTGGAGGCGGGCATGGATGACTGCCTGTTCAAACCGATCCGGCTGGCGGATTTACGTGCCTGGTTGGCGTCTCGATTTGTGAGTGAGCTGCCAGCGCCGGTTGAAGATCAATTAACGTCCGAGATCGACTTGAGCGGCCTGGAGCTATACGTCGGTGACGACCGGACGCTGATCAATCAATTGTTGCGCGAACTGGCCGTGACCAACCTCTACGATCGCGATGATCTGCTTGCAGCGCACGTCAGTGGCAATTGTCACCGTCTGCAAGACCTGGCGCACCGCATCAAAGGTGGTGCGCGCATGGTCCGTGCAGAACGTTTGATCGAGTGCTGCGAACATCTGGAGCGTGCCTGCGCCGAGGGGCGCGCGACGTTGATCGACGAAGCCGTCGATCAATTGCAGCACGCCATGGCACGCCTGGATCAGAGCCTCAAGAGGGACTGACGCTTAATCCCAGTGTGGCGCGATGCCTTTGGGGCTGGTCAGTCGATGGCCGCGATCAAGACCCGCGATCAGCATAAGGCCCAGAGGTTGACTCAAGAAGCGCCTAAGGTTGTGCAGAAGGGATTTTTGCAGTGGCTGCGCAAGCGAGCGTAGGGGCTCGAAGGTCATGGGCGCGGGTGCAATCGAATGAGCCGTCAGTAGGCGCCTGGCGAATAAGCTGTTCGCTGACCAAAGTTCGATCATGGCTGTTCCAGTAGTCGAACGGCGCATGTTGCCAAACCATACCAACGGGACCGGCTATCAACAGCAAGGCTAGATAAGCCAGGGTTTGTCGACGCGTCAGCGGTTTTTTGTGCGCCGACTGTTGCGCTGCGAATCGGGCGCGGCCATGTCCGTGAATCTGGGAGAGCAGAAAGGCTTCGCGCGCCTGTTCCGGCATTTCCCACAACAAGGACTCCAGGTGCCAGCGCGATTCGGAATTCGGCGAAATAGTAGGTGGCAAAGGCATTTCGGATGAGGACGACATGGGCAGGAGGTACTCGTTTCCGGCATCCTGGCCGCGCTATCAAGAATGAGTCGCATTCTAGTGGTGTCGGTGGCGTGATGGCAATTACCCATATGGACTATTTTTTTGCCCGCCGATTGGCATCCTCAACTTCCCAATAATTGGCTATTTGCTGCAGGTCAGTGCGCGATTAACGTAGCTCCACACCTTTTGTGACTGGAGCCACCATGCAACCGCGTATCGATTTCTACACCGCTTCCCCTGACGCACTTAAAGCCATGATCGCGCTGGAAACCGCTGTGTCGAAGCTGCCTCTGGAAAAGTCGTTGATTGAGCTCGTCAAGCTGCGCGCTTCCCAGATCAACGGCTGCGCCTTCTGCATCGACATGCACACCGCTGATGCCCGCAAGGGTGGTGAAACCGAACGTCGGCTGTACGCGGTGTTGGTCTGGCGTGAAACGCCGTTCTTCACCCCGCGTGAACGTGCGGCGCTGGCCTGGACCGAATCCTTGACGCTGCTGAGCCAGACCCATGCTCCGGACGAAGATTACGAACTGGCTACTTCCGAGTTCAGTCCCAAGGAAATGGTCGATTTGACCGTGGCCATTACGACCATCAACGCCTGGAACCGCCTGGCGGTTGGCTTCCGCAAAATGCCTCAGGAGTAACACTAACGGCTTAATGAGCATCCGCACTCGGCGCCGTCGGTGGTTGCTCCTTGCGCATCAAGGGCACCATCGCCGTGGCGAGGATGAAGCAGACCATGATCTGCCCGAGAGCACGTCGGCATGAATGATCACCCGTTGGTTTCAAGGCTGGGCATGCGGGTCATGGAGAAATAGTGGCAAATGATTTCCACTGCCGGTCGTCAGGTGCTTACTTGGGCCAATGGCCAGGGGTGATGCCGGTCATGTCCTTAAAGAAGGCGATGAACGCGCTGTCACTGGCAAACCCCAGGTCGAAGGCGCTGTAGCTGATGTTCCGCCCGGTAGCGAGCAGTTCGATGGCGCGCATCAGCCGCCATTGCTGGCGCCATTGCTGATAGCCCATGCCGGTTTCACGCTGGAAGATTCGCCCGATGGTTCGGCCACTGGCTCCGATTTGTTGTTCCAGGGCGTGAAGTTCCGGTGGCAGCATCTCGAGCGTTGCGAGCAGCGGCGCCAAGCGTTTGTCCCGGGGCAATGGCAGTAGCATCGGTTGCTGCACGGCGTCGCGGATTTCGCTCAGGCACAGACCCAACAGATGAATGAATTTGCCCTGCTGCCAATCGGTGTCGAAGTCAGCGATGGCTATCGGTTCCAACACCGCCCTCAGCAACGGGCTGACTTCAATCACACAGACCTGTTGCGGCAGCTCGGTGCACAACGCCGGTGTCAGGTAAATCGAGCGATAGTCGACGCTCTGCTGCATCACCGCGCGGTGGGCAACCCCAGGTGGAATCCACGCGGCGCGAGAGGGGGGCAGCAGGCACAACTGCTGCGCAAGGGTAATGCGCGTGCAGCCCTGACGGGTGAACAGCAACTGCCCGCGTTCATGCTGATGCAGTCCGGAATCGTGATCGCCCAAGATTGCGGCGATGCCGATGACCGACGCGGGGTAGCTATCGGGATCGAATTGCGCGTGGGCGTTGAGCCAGGCCATGGATTGTCCGATTTCAACGATTAATTGGCAGGGTTTGGATAATACGCCAATCACGGCTTCTTAAACTGCTCGCCAGTTTTTCCTGGAAGAGTGAAGTCGTGATGAACTCCAAAAGCCTGTTGGTATTGGCGATTGCCTTGCTGATGTTTCCGCAGATCGCCCAAACTCTTTACAGCCCGGCGCTGGCAGACATTGGCCGTGCCTTTGCCGTCGGGCCGCAAGAGGCGGCGCAAACCCTCTCGGTGTATTTTCTGGCTTTCGCCTTCGGCGTGGTGGTGTGGGGGCGGATGTGCGACCGCATCGGCCGTCGTCCCTCAATGCTCGCCGGGCTGGCGTTGTACGCCGGTGCCTCGATGCTGGCGCTGAATGCGCGCACCTTCGATGCCCTGTTGATGGCTCAGGCGCTGGCCGCGTTCGGTGCGGCGGTCGGCTCGGTCGTGACGCAAACTGTGCTGCGCGACCGTTTCAAGGGTGCGGAACTGGCGCAGGTGTTTTCGGTGATGGGCATCGCGCTGGCGCTCAGCCCGGCGATTGGCCTGTTCACCGGGGCGAGCCTGGCGCAAGGCTTCGGCTATCGCGGCGTGTTGGGATGCCTCCTGCTGCTGTCCTTGGTGTTGTGGCTGTGGTGCCTGCGGACCTTACCGGAAACCCGTCCACTGAATCTGACAACGCCTGCGCTGTTCGAGACGTTGCGGCAAATGCTCCAGGACCGCGATATCTGGCGCTCGACGCTGTTGGTGGCGTTATTCAATATTGCCCTGTTCAGCTATTACAGCCTCGGTCCCTTCATGTTTCAGCGATTGGATTTGAGTGCGCAGTTGTTCGGTTACAGCGGGATAATCCTGGCCTTGGGCTCCGGCCTCGGCGCCTGGCTCAACAAACGCCTGCTGCATCGAGGGCTCAATGGTTTGCAGCTGATCCGGCTGGCGGCGGTGTTGGCATTGGCGGGCGGTGGCGGCGTTTGGCTGATGCAGGGCAGCGGTCTGTTTGTAATGCCGATGCTGCTGGTGGTGCTGGCGTTTGGCATGGCGATCCCGAATATCCTTGGCTCGGCATTGGCGAACTATGGTGATCGATTGGGCACGGCTGGCGCGTTATTTGGATTGTTCTACTACTTGTTAATTGGCGGTGGGCTGATGCTGGCAGCCTGGGGACAGGCATTGGGTGAGACGTTGGTGCTGTGCGGCGCATTGGCGTTGCTGTTGGCGGGTTCAGGCAGCAAACGTTGGCGTTCATGACGGCTGTCCAGTTCAACAAAGAACTAATACAAACGGAAATCGGAGACGGTCATTTCGGAAATCTCCCACACCCAGAAACTGAGCTTCCCGGTAGGGTCAACGGTCCCGGCACCCTGCCGGGGCACCCCCAAGGAAGAACGAACCATGAACAGAAAGGCCGTTATCGTTTTCAGCGGCGGACAAGACTCAACCACCTGCTTGATCCATGCATTGCCGATGTACGATGAAATTCATTGCATCACGTTTATCGGCTTGGCATACATTTCTGAAATAGTGATCTTGCTCCATATGCTGGAAAAATATTAAAAACAGCAAAAAACATTTTTATCACTATCTGGATATAGATGATATTAAGTAGTTCGCTATTTTGCATGGAGCCGTAAAATGCAATATAGCAGAAAATAAAGCTGTCTATTATTACCGCAAAGAAAGTGCTGAAAAACACTCGCAAAAATAGAAATCTGGAGTTCGTGAGTTCTTTTATTCTGCAAAGCAGATACGAGTTTACGTATTCGGAAATTAGAAATGAGACAGAGGACGCTACTAAGATAGATGACACGTGGCCAATAACTTCGTTATAGGATGCATCAAGTTTCCAGCCAGGTAGACCCGGAAAGTAGGTCGATGCGCCAAGCAACACCATAATAAAGATGTTGCATGAAAATACAAAAAGAATAGCTTTTTTAGCAAGTCTAAGTCCGTAAAATTCATTTAACAAATCAACTATTAAGAACGTCAGCGGATACAGAAAAACTCCCGGCGTAACAACAATATCAAATTGCTCCAAGTAAACGGGTTTCGCTGCGCCGATATTTGCAAAAATGTAAAGCGTGAAAAGTAGAAGGTTTAGTAGCACGTACATGGTCCACGACTTTTCATGGCGGTCGGTCATTTCGTAGGCTGTCAACGCAGTCCCGCGCGAATAGAATTTTCTATATATGTCTTTTATTTCCGCTTTGTTTAAGTTGTCTAGTATGTCGCTTTTTATGAGTTTGCCTAGATTCACCTTGATAACTTTTCCTGTGGAAATAATCATAATTACTGCGAGTTCTTTGCTATTTTCAAATCCTAATAGTTTGTACCTGCTATTTTCGATTGCGCTCTTACTAGCCATTAAATCTTTCCTCTATAACTTCTCCCACGGCGCAAACGACATCAGAATCAAAGAAACTTTCGCTGGTTATAAATAATCTTTTTGTTGTTTTGTCGTACATCAGCTTTTCTCTATCATTATTTGAGCCCCCCTTTTTTATTATCAACAAGTCGCCAGGTTCATTGGCACCACTGATTTCGTTTTCCAAAAGCACGCCGATTAAATTGCACGCTATACCAAAGTAGTATGTCAGGGGATGAAGTGTGGCTAGCTCGCCAATCCTTTTTTCTAGACTTTGAATTAGCAAACTCTCTTTAATTATGGGTACTGCCGATGGGTTCATGTTTCCTTGCATGGAAACACTGTTTTCTATAATTTCTTTTTCCTGAAAATCTACGCTCTCTATTTCTTTATATGAGACGCCAAAAAAATCAGAAATTTTGCGAATTGTCGACTGTTGAACGTTTACAACCTTTCCCTCCAATATGTTGTATATCGTGGTTCTGGTTAAGCCAATGGAGTTGCACAAAGATAACTGCGTCTCTCCTCGGCTTTTTATTAAGTATTTGATGTTGTTTTTTAAGTTCTCTGTTTTTTCTTTTCTGTGCATTGAGAATTACCATTTATTTGTTGCTGCAAAAAAATCTCCCGATCTAAACGAAATAGTCATGGTGATCCTATTTTTGGGAGCCCTGCGTCCTTTCATGCATGAAGTATGTACAAAATAATGTCGGACGCACGGTGGGCAAATGTTAGATAATGTTTCGCTGCGGGGCGTGCCGGTAAAATAAAGAATTTTCTTACAGAAATGGGGAAGTAAGAGTAAGTTTATGTGCGACACAGTTTGCAGCGAGCAATATCGTCTATTTTTTGTAGCTGTCGTATTGCGCAGGGATGCACAAATATTAACCACTTATAATCATCTTTTTGCACAAATGTTCATTTGTTTGATTAACAAAGTTAAATTTATTATTAATGTTTTTACCTCTCTAATAACACGCGTACAGTAAACAGCCTTGTCCCGGCTGGCAGTTTGGGACTTGCATTTTTTAACTTCGGAAGGAGCTCTGTTATGAAAAAATCCGCCACCCAATCTGCGGAATCACCAAACGATTCCCCCAACGACACAGTCGATTCATCCAATCCCACCAAAGTCACCGAACAACTCGTCAGCGTGCCCCTGCGCAAGCACACACGTCCCGAGTCTGCTAACTATTTCTTCGCCGTCGTTCCGGATGTCGACATGGAATCCCTGCTCTGTCACGCCTCTGAAACCCTCGCCTCCCTCAGTGTCATGGCCACCGATCTCGCCCGTGAACTGGAAGGCCCTCGTCGCCATGTCATTGTGGGTATTCAGCAACTGTCCGCGCTGGGCGAATTGCTGGTCAATCGAGCGCTGGACAACCTGGAGCCGCCCCGAGGATCGTCTGAAGTTCGTCCAACTGCCAACGCTGAATAATCGTGTGCCTTTCCCCAATGGAGGTTTTTCGTCATGGATCGATACATGCCTGTTACCGGCATCGACTGCAACGTCCCATCATTGCTGATTGACACTGAAGCACCACTGGACGTGTTGCATGAAACCGCGGCCTATCGCATTCGTACTGCAACGCAACTGCTGGAGAGCTTTGCGTTTGGCGAGGGTGTCCACAGTGAGCTGGCGCGGGTGTTGGTGACTTCACTGCGCGATGGCTGTGATTTGATGGATGTCGTCGGACGACGACTGCAGGTGCACGTTTCAACGTAGAAAAAGGGCGCCGTTTGGCGTGTTGCCGGCTGATTTGCTGCCGGCGGCGCACCGTCTTAACGGCTGAAGATCAAAAGATCGCAGCCTCCGGCAGCTCCTACAGGATGTACGCCATCCAAATGTAGGAGCTGCCGGAGGCTGCGATCTTTTCGCTTTCAGACTTTCAACACCTTCCCGCCAATGGCCACCGCCACCAGCAACACGGCCATCAACCCAAAGGCAAAACTCAAACTGCTGCCATGGGCGATAAACCCGATCAACGCAGGCCCCGCAAGAATTCCGGCATATCCCAGCGTGGTAATGGCCGGCACGGCGATGCTTTCGGGCATCACCGTCTGTTTGCCCACCGCGGTGTACAGCACCGGCACAATGTTCGAGCAGCCAATCCCCAACAATGCATAACCCACCAGCGCCGCTTCCCAACTTGGTGCGAACGTCGCCACAAACAGGCCTGCTGCGGCCGTCAATCCACCGAACACAATCACCCGCGTAGCGCCGAGACGACGCACGATCGAATCACCGGTCAAACGTCCGACGGTCATGGTCAACGCAAACGCCGCGTAACCCAGCCCCGCATAAGCGGTGTCGATCCCGCGCTCCTGTGCCAGGAACACAGCGCTCCAGTCGAGTGCCGCGCCTTCGGCGAGGAACACAATGAAACACATCCCGCCGATGAACAGCACGATGCCATGGGGAACGGCAAACGCCGGCCCCGAACTTTCGCTGCCGTAAGGCAATAGGTGTGGCGCGGCCTTGAACAGGGCGATCAGCAGCATCACGATCACCACCAGCGTCGCCCCCAGCGGTGAAACCCCGAAGCCGAGCAGGGCGCTGACGCCCGCCGCACCGACAATCCCGCCGAGGCTGAACAGCCCATGAAAGCCTGACATCATGGTCTTGCCGCTGGCCCGTTCGACGATCACCGCTTGCAGGTTTACCGTCGAATCCACGGTGCCAAGGCCCGCGCCGAACATGAACAACGCGACAATCAACGCCGGAATCGTCGACACCGTCGCCAACATCGGCAGGGCCGCACAGATCAGCAGCACCCCGGCGCTCACCACCCGGCGACAGCCGAAACGCGTGGCCAGCATCCCCGCCATCGGCATCGCCAGAATCGACCCCACCCCCAGGCACAACAGCAGCAAACCGAGCGTCCCTTCATCCAGCCCGGCCCGAGCCTTGGCGTAGGGCACCAGTGGCGCCCACGCCGCGATGCCTAACCCGGCAATGAAAAAGGCGATGCGCGTGGACATTTGCTCCAGGCGTCCGGGAACAAATTCGGTTTGGGTGTTGAGGTTGGTCATATCAATCCTTGGTAAAAAACGTCGCGTACCCAAGGGACAGTGACTCACCGGTGAGGGTTCGATCAGCGTCCGCCGAGGTTCGCGGTCAGGCAGGGTGACATCCTTGCACAGCCCGTTGCGGTTTCGCGATATGTTGTCGCCTTCGATGTTTGTACAGGAGGCGCCATGACGCCGTTCTACGATGCTCGGGGCAACATCTACGCGGTAGTGGCGCCTGACGCGGTGCGTCGCTTCGGGATTGATTTGCCGGAACAGGCCAGCCTGGCGGCGCAAGCCCGTGCGGCATGGGCGTTATCGGCCATCGAGGCCTTCTGTGCCTGGGCGCCGGGCGCGCAACCACCCGGCAGCAAGAACCATCGCTGCGACGGGCTGCTGGTGGGGCCCTTTCAATCAGCGCCGCCGTTCGATCTGTTGATCGTCAACACCGACGGCACGTTGGCCGAACGCAGTGGCAATGGTTTGACGATTTTTTGCCAGGCGCTCAGCGACCAGAGGCTGTTCCCGGAATACGAGGCGTGCCTGCTCAGGGTTCATCACGACAAGACCGATACGCCTTCTCCGGGTGAAACATTGGCGAACACAGCGCAGGTCGATGGCGTGCAGGGTTTCTGGCTGGATCTGGGCAAACCTGCGTTCGGGCCGGGGGCGGTCAGCGCGCAAGGCGTTGCGGGCGTGGCCTTCAACGGTCGCGAGCTCAGCCACGTTCAACCGCTGTCGGCACTCGAGCCGGCCTGGTCTCGCAGCCAGTTCGTGCGGGTCGGCAATCCGCACTGCGTGACCCTTGTGGACGATGCCGGGGCATTGCCGGCCAATGAGCAGATGCGCGCACCGGGATTGTCCGCAGGGTTGACGCACATTGCCTACGCCATGCCGACCGGGGCAGGGCGCCCGTGTCCGGTGGGGATCAATTTGCAATGGGCGATGCTTGAGTCTGAAGGGCGAGTTGTCGCGCGAGTATTTGAACGCGGAGAAGGGCCGACAGCTTCGTCCGGCACCAGCGCCAGTGCGGTGGCTTGCGCCGCATGGCGGGTGGGTTGGGTCAGTGCCGGGGAAGTGAAGGTGGTGATGCCCGGCGGTACGGCGCCGATATTGTTGGAGGAAATGGGTGGTGAATTGAGTCGGGTCAGGTTGTTCGGCACGGCGCGGTGGATGGGGTGAATTCAAGATTGCCTTCGCGGGCAAGCCTCGCTCCTACAAGTGCAGTCCCATGTAGGAGCGAGGCTTGCCCGCGAAGGGGCCCGCAGGGTCAACATCCCTTCAGAGCTGATCCGCCCATTCCACCACCGGCATCTGCCGCTTCATCAACACCTTGCCATCACGCACCGAATACAGCGGCAGGCCCTGGCTGCGGATCACCTCGTAATCGCTGTCCGCCGACAGAATCAGCAAATTCGCCGGCCGTCCGCGTTCCAGTCCATACCGATCACCGAGGTTCATGGCCTTGGCGCTGTTGTCGGTGACCAGGTCCAGCGCGCTTTGCAGGTTGCGGTAACCGAGCATGTGGCAGATGTGCAGGCCAGCTTCGAGCACTCGCAAGATGTTGCCGTTGCCCAGCGGATACCACGGGTCGACGATCGAATCCTGGCCGAAACACACGTTCATCCCCGCTTCCAGCAATTCATTCACTCGGGTCACGCCCCGGCGTTTCGGGAAGTTGTCGAAGCGCCCTTGCAGGTGAATGCTTTCGGTGGGGCAGGAGACAAAACTGATCCCCGAATGCCCGAGCAGGCGAAACAGTTTGGCGCAGTAAGCGTTGTCGTAAGAGCCCATGGCCGTGGTGTGGCTGGCGGTGACCCGCGAGCCCATGTCGCGGCTGCGGGCTTCTTCGGCCAGCACCTCTAGGAAGCGCGAGTGCGGGTCGTCGGTTTCATCGCAATGCACGTCCACCAGGCAACCGGTGCGCTCGGCCAGGTCCATCAGGAATTTCACGGAGCTCACGCCTTGATCGCGGGTGTACTCGAAATGCGGAATGCCGCCGACCACATCGGCGCCCATGCGGATTGCTTCTTCCATTAACGCCCGACCGTTGCGGTACGATTCGATGCCTTCCTGCGGGAACGCAACGATCTGCATGTCGATCAGGTGACGGCTTTCCTCGCGCAACTCGAGCATCGCCTTCAGCGCAGTGAGCTGCGGGTCGGTGACGTCGACGTGGGTGCGTACATGCTGGATACCGTGGGCGGCGAGGGTCTGGATGGTTTTCTTGGCGCGGGTTTTGGTGTCCTCCTCGGTGATCGTCACCTTGCGCTCGCCCCAGCACTCGATGCCTTCGAACAGCGTGCCGCTCATGTTCCAGCGCGGCTCGCCGGCAGTGAGCGTAGCGTCGAGGTGGATGTGCGGCTCGACGAAGGGCGGCACCACCAGATTGCCGCCGGCGTCCAGATCATCGGGGCCCAGGGTCGGTGCTTCGGTCTGTCGGGCGATGCTGCTGATCAGGCCGTTTTCCAGGTGCAACTCATGCAGGCCATCTTGGTTGCGCAGGCGGGCGTTGATGATGTGCATCAGGCGAATCCTTTTATAGATCTTGTAATGGTGCGTTGGCAGTACGGGCACCCAGCACACCGGTCAATAAGCACATACGTTAGCGCGGCAGCGGCAATCCCTACCAGCGGCGCGACCCATGGCGAGCTGAACGCGGCGACGGTGCCGACTGCGTAGGCGCCCAGGCCGGACCCCTATATCGCGAGCAAGCCCACATTTAATCCGGTTTTTTCAGTGGGATTTTTGTAGGGGCAAAAACTTAAGAAGCGCCGCGACGATCGCTTCCGGTGCATCTTCCTGTACTAAATGCCCTGCATTGGGAATGGGGTGAAATTGCGACCCCAGAATCATCTGATGCAACGCCCGCTCACGCCCGATGGGAATCCATTGATCGCCTTCCCCCCAAAGAATCTGCACCGAGCAGCGAATCGTCGGGTACAGCCCTTCGGCCTCACGGGTATAACGCTCATCCATCTGCGCGATCTGCCGATAGAACGCCGCTTGCCGCGGATCACCCCGCCACGGCTGCATGTAAGACGCGAGTTCGTCGTCCGGGATTTCGCGCTTGAGATGAAGTGCGGCGCAATCCGGTGCCACACGTCAGAAGAGAAAGGCGTGCCATGCACAAACACCAACGGCGGGCCGTCACCCCGTACGGCGTAGCGAACGGAGTGCCCGTTGAAGCGATAGGTCTGAGCCAGCGGCCAGTCAGCCATGCGCGTGTCCTCTTGGCGTGTTCGAGCCAAAAGCATAGGCATAAAAAAACCACCGGTCTCGGTGGTTTTTTTGATCTATCGGCTCACTCGCCGTGATAGATACAGCCGCTGGTGCACGTCTCGTGGATACGGATCGCGCTGAGCTCCGGCAGCAGAGGCTTCAATTCATTCCAGATGAATTTGGCCAGGACTTCACTGGTCGGGTTTTCCAGGCCGGGAATGTCGTTCAGGTAGTTATGGTCCAGACGCTCGTAGAGCGGCTTGAAGATCGCCTTGATTTCCGAGAAATCGCGGATCCAGCCCGTGTGCGGATCGAGGTCGCCGCTGAGGTGGATCGCCACTTTGAACGAGTGACCGTGCAGGCGGCCGCACTTGTGGCCTTCCGGCACGTGGGGCAGGCGGTGGGCGGATTCGAAGGTAAATTCTTTGAAGATTTCCAAGGGGTTTGAGCTCTGTCAGGTGGCGATCGCCGCGGCGATTTGGGCAGGCGGCGAGTTTAACAGTTTGCGTTTGGCATTGCGGGAAAACACTGACTAAAGGGTCAGCAAGCGCTCCCCGAGGCGACCGCTGGCGGCCAGTTCGAGGAACTCATCGCCCATACGACGGCTTTCATCCATCGTTGCACGCCAGTATTTCTGCCGGCTCGGTGCATCGCCCATGAAGCGCTTGAAGTCGTTACGGTCCGGGAGTTTTCCGTAGGGCAGGCGCGCCAGGTATTCCTTCGACGGTGACAGCAACAGGACATCCTGCAAACGCGCAGGACAAGCGCGGCGCCAGGGCAGGGTCTTGTCGAACCAGCCGGGGATGACCCGGTCGGTGAAATGCGGATAGAGCACGATGTCGTTGCCGCTGTAGGGCAGGTCGAGGTGATAGTCCAACAGACCGCCATCGCGAAACGTCCCTATACCTGCGCCCGGCAGGTCACGCACGCCCTCCATCACCATCGGGATCGAGCCCGAGGCGAGCAAGGCCTGGCGCAGGTTGCCGACCTTCAGCGCAACGAAGCGCGAGGGGAAGTCGTTCAGTGCATTGACCGGCGGTGCCAGGCGCGGATCGTGGATGATCAGCCGTTCGAAATGCCGCGACAACCGCGCGCGCCCCCGCAGGTTGTCGGCGATTACCGATGACAGGCCCAGCCCCAGTCGGCCGCGATGATCGTCCGCCAACAAGCCGTGGCTTTTGACCACCATGATGTTCAGTCGGTAATGAGCGTTGTCCAGAATCGAGGCGTCGCGGCCGTCGAGCAGGTCATCGAGCATGCGCCGGGAGCTCTGGCTGATCTGCGCCATGGTCACGCCCTTGGCGAAGTTTTGCTCGGTGTAGAGGTGACCGAGGCGGCGGATGCCCTCGGCGGCATCCGGTAGACAAGCGCTGGCGAAGCGCCAGGAACCCACCGACGCACCGATCAGCGAACGTTCCCGGGGCGCCGCCGGCAGCCATTCACCGAACAACGCCAGGTCCAGACCTTGAATCCCCAACGCCTTGGGACCACCGGCGGCACCTGGCAGTGTGCCGACATCGGCGGCGCTCAAACCGTTTTCACGGATGCGCGCGAAGGCGCGAGGGCCGGCCCTGAGGATCAGGGAGGGGAACTTGATGTGGATGGCGGTCATGCCGGTCTCGATAGTTGGCGAACGTGCGGATTATAAACGCGTCGCCCCCGATCAATGTAGCTGCCTGATATTGATGTCAGGTTGTCATGACCAATGATGGCAATTCAGTTTCAGTTAAGTTCAGATCGCTAAGGTGGCTTACACCGGCAACACACAAAAAAAACGGAGACATCCCATGAAAACCCTGACTGCCCTGTTCACCGCGTCCATCATTGGCATGACCGCCAGCATCGCCCACGCTCGCGACCTCGGCCCCGACGAAGCCCTGAGACTGCGTGACGCTGGTACCATTGTGTCTTTCGAGAAGCTCAATGCCACCGCTCTGGCCAAACATCCCGGTGCAAAGATCACTGCAACCGAGCTGGAAGAAGAGTACGGCAAGTACATTTATCAGGTGGAATTGCGCGACCCGCAGGGCCTTGAGTGGGACCTGGAATTGGACGCTGTCAGCGGGCAGGTTCTCAAGGATCATCAGGATACGTAATGAAGGTGTCTTCTTTTTCACATCGGTGCGCGAGCGGTCGAATGGCTCTGGCGCTTTTGGCTTTTTGCTCGGTGGTCATGGCCCGCGACCTGGATCAGGACGAGGCCCTGCGCCTGCGTCAACAGGGCGTGATCCTGCCGCTGGAGCAGCTGTTGCAGCAAGCGCTGGACCGCTATCCCGGGGCCAAATTGCTGGAAGCCGAGCTTGAAGAGAAACACGACGTCTACGTTTATGAAGTCGAGCTGCTGACCACCGAAGGGGTGGTCCGCGAACTGGACCTCGACGCCATCACTGGCCAGTTATTGAAAGACAAGGAAGATTGATCGATGCGTTTGCTTCTGGTGGAAGACCATGTGCCGCTGGCCGACGAATTGATGGCCGGCCTCAACCGGCAGGGGTACGCCGTGGACTGGCTGGCCGACGGTCGCGATGCGGTGTATCAGGGCAGCAGCGAGCCTTATGACCTGATCATCCTCGACCTCGGTCTGCCGGGTTTGCCAGGGCTCGAGGTGCTGACCCAATGGCGGGCCAGTGGCTTGGCCACCCCCGTGCTGATCCTCACCGCCCGTGATTCCTGGGCCGAACGGATCGAAGGCCTCAAGGCTGGCGCTGACGATTATCTGACCAAACCCTTCCACCCTGAAGAGCTGCATTTGCGAGTCCAGGCGCTGTTGCGCCGCTCCCATGGCCATGCCAACCAGCCGACGCTCAAGGCTGCCGGACTGCATTTGGACGAAGGCCGTCAATGCGTGACCCGCGACGGCGCCGATATCCAGCTCACCGCCGCTGAATTCCGTCTGCTGCGTTATTTCATGCTGCACCCCGAGCAGATACTTTCCAAAAGCCACCTCGCCGAACACCTCTACGACGGTGAAACCGAGCGTGACTCCAACGTGCTCGAAGTCCACGTCAACCACCTGCGGCGCAAACTCGGGCGCAGCGTCATCGAAACCCGTCGCGGCCAGGGTTACCTGTTCGGCGGGCAAGCCCAGTGAGGTCGATCCAGCGCCGCTTGAGTCTGGGCCTGATCAGCGTGATGGTGATCGTCGGCCTGGTGCTGGCGCAGACCAGCCTGTGGCTGTTTGAAATGGGTTTGCAGCGCTACCTCGAAGCCGGGCTGCGCAACGACAGCGAAAATCTGCTGGTGGCGCTGGTGCGTGGCCCGCAGGGGTTGCAGCTGGACGAGCGGCACCTGTCACCGGCCTATCAGCGACCGTTTTCCGGGCATTACTTCCGCATCGACTTTGCCGACAGCCATTGGCGCTCCCGTTCGCTATGGGATCAGGACATGCCGCACCTCGACCATGCCGGCCTGCACAGCAACCTGCAATTGGGGCCAGAAGGGCAGCAATTGCTAGTGCTGCGTTCGGACTATCGACGGCTCGGCCAATCAATTTCGATCAGCGTGGCCCAGGATTACACGCCGGTACGCGAGAGCTTCCTGCGTATGCAACAGGTTGGTCTCAGCCTGGGATTGGCGGGGTTGCTGCTGATTCTGCTGTTGCAACGGATCACCGTGCGCCGCGCCTTGCGCCCGCTGGAAACGGCTCGTGAGCAGATCGCCCAGTTGCAGCAGGGCCAGCGCTCGCAACTCGATGATCAGGTGCCGGTAGAGCTTGAACCGCTGGTGGCGCAGATCAACCATTTGCTCGCTCACACCGAAGACAGCCTGAAGCGCTCGCGCAATGCGCTAGGCAACCTCGGCCACGCCTTGAAAACCCCGCTGGCGGTGTTGTTGAGCCTCGCCTCAAGCGAGAAGCTCGACGCTCATCCGCAGCTGCGCAAGGTGATTCAGGCGCAGCTTGAGCAAGTGCAGCAACGACTCAATCGTGAACTCAATCGCGCACGGTTATCCGGCGATGCGCTGCCGGGGGTGTTGTTTGATTGCGACGCACAATTGCCGGGGTTGTTGGCGACGTTAAACATGATCCATGGTGAGCATCTTGAGCTCAGCTACCGTGCATCGGCCGGTTTGCAACTGCCGTGGGACCGTGAGGATTTGCTCGAACTGCTCGGTAACCTGCTGGACAACGCCTGCAAGTGGGCGGACGCCGAGGTTCGGTTGAGCGTGGTCGAGACGGCCGAAGGGTTTGAGTTAAGCGTGGAAGACGATGGGCCGGGGATTCCCGAACACCAGCGCGATCAGGTGTTCAGCCGTGGGACTCGGCTTGATGAGCAGACGGATGGGCATGGGTTGGGGTTGGGAATTGTGCGGGATATCGTTGATACGTGGGGCGGGGTTTTGAGGTTGGAGGAGAGTGAGTGGGGTGGGTTGAAGGTGATGATCGAGTTGCCCAAGCGCTGATCGTTCCCACGCGAGGGAACGATCATTTGAGAGGGTTAAACGCGAAACTGATCCATCAAACTCTGCTGCTGATTCGCCAGGCTATTGAGCGACTGACTCACCCGCGCCGACTCATTGGCCTGCCCCGACAGCGACTCCGTCACATCCCGAATGGTCGCCACGTTGTTGTTGATCTCCTCCGCCACCGCGCTCTGCTCTTCCGCAGCAGAAGCAATCTGCAAGTTCATGTCGCTGATCACCGTCACCGCCTCACCAATCTGCCGCAGCGCCGTCACCGCCTGACCCACCTGTTCGACACTTCCCTGAGCCTGGCGATGGCTGTTGTTCATCGAGCCGACTACGTCCTGAGTGCCACTCTGCAACTGCTCGATCACCAGACGGGTTTCTTCGACAGACTCCTGGGTCCGGCGTGCCAGGTTGCGCACTTCATCGGCCACAACGGCAAAACCGCGTCCGGCTTCACCGGCACGAGCGGCCTCGATGGCGGCGTTAAGCGCCAGCAGGTTGGTCTGTTCGGCGATGGCCCGGATCACTTCCAGCACCGAACCGATCTTCTCGCTATTGGCCGCCAGGCCTTCGACTTGAACCATCGCTGCGCTCATGTCGGCGGCGAGGTTGTCGATGCTGGTGGTGGTGCGGTCGATCACGGTCAAGCCGCGACGGGTTGCCTGATCCGCATCCCGTGCCGCCTGTGCCGCTTGCGCTGCACTGCGAGCAACGTCTTGAGCAGTGGCGCTCATCTCGTGGGACGCGGTAGCGACCTGATCCACCTGACGGTATTGCTGCTCCATGCCGGCGCTGGTCTGCGTGGCGATGGCAGACGACTGATCCGCCGTGCTGCGGGCGTCCTGCACCGAGCGTTTGACCTCGGCAATGATCGGTTGCAGCTTGTCGAGGAAGCGGTTGAACCAGCCGGCCAATTGACCGAGTTCGTCCTGCTTGTCGTAGGCCAGGCGGCGGGTCAGATCACCTTCGCCGCTGGCAATGTCTTCGAGCATGTGTGCCACACCGAGGATCGGTTTGGTCACGCTGCGGGCCATCAGCCACACCAGCATCAGGCCAATCAACGCGGCCAGCACACCCAGGCCGAGTTCGATCAGGGTGCCGTCGGTGTTGCTGACATCGAGTTGTTTTTTCAGCGCTTCGGCCGGGCCGACCAGGACTTTCTCCGGCACGTCGAGCAGCACGCCCCAGGACTTGCCACCGGGAATTGGCTGGAACGGCGACAGCACTTTGAGTTGTTGATTATTGTGCAGGCTTTCGGTCTTGCTGCTGGCGGCGAGCATGCGGATCAGCTCGGCACCGTCGGTGTTGTCCACGGAATCCAAGCGCTGGCTGAGCTTGCTGGCGTCCGGGCTGTAGCCGGCCAGCAAACCGACCGGGCTGATGATGCTGACGTTGGTCTGGCCGTCATAGAGCTTCTTGCTCGCGCCCTGGCTGATGGATTGCAGGCTGTTGAGGTTGATGTCCACCGACAGCGAAGCGATGACTTTGCCGTTGACCATCAGCGGGAAAACGATGCTGGTCATCAGCACATTCTGGCCATCGATCTCATAGAAGTAGGGTTCGATCACGCAGGGCTTGAGGGTCGTGCGCGGGCAGGTGAACCAAGCGTTGGCCGGCTCGCCGCTGGGGCCGGTGCGGGTGTCGGCCATGTCGCTTTCGGGCAGCGCCATGAACGTCACCTTGCCCGGTGTCGGTTGCGACCAATAAAGGGCGAAGCGGCCCTTGTCGTTGCTGCCCAGCTCCGCTTGACCGGCGAACAGATCGTCCTTGCCATCCAGCGCATTGGCTTCGAACACCAGCGACAGACCGAGCAGTTCCGGGTTGGCTTGCAGGGCCGACTTGACCTGACGAGTCAGGTCTTCACGCAGGTCAAAGGCATCGAGGAAGCGCTTCTCGGCCTGGTCGCGCAGGAACAGCACCTGACGCGAAAAACCGTGGCCATATTGATAGGCGTCCATGAACTGCTGGCGAATCCCCAGCGCCTGGTTTTCACCCTGGGATTCGATCCGGGCCTGGGCGGCTTCGGTGAGCATCTCCATGCTCGAGGCTTTCACCAGCGCGGAGCTGTGCTCCATGCGATACAGCGAAAGACCCACCAGCAGGGTCACGATAGCCGCCAGGCAAAGCCCGGCCAGCAGGGTGATTTTCCATTGAATGGAAAGTTGTCTGAGCGACATGGAGACGTCCTTATTCGATAAGTATCTGAGACTTTGCACTGTAGCGGCGGCAAATCGGCTTTCTTGAGGCTTGCAGCTTGCGGCTGCTTCCTTCAAAGTGCGCGCCCTCTAATAAAACCCTCTCTTTAATCCGCTGGCGGCTCTTTGCAGACTGCCGGCCGGGCTCATTCCGTTTGCCTTGAGGTAACGATGATTAATGCAGTAATTGCCGCGGTTGGCGTCATGCTGATCCTCAGCCTGTCCCGCGTGCACGTAGTAATCGCGCTGATCGTAGGCGCGCTGGTGGGTGGTTTGACCGGTGGCCTGGGCATCGACGCGACACTGAAAGCCTTCAACAGCGGCCTCGGTGGCGGCGCGACGGTCGCGTTGTCCTATGCATTGCTCGGCGCTTTCGCCGTGGCGATTGCCAAGTCCGGCCTGGCCCATGCCCTGGCAGACAAAGCCTTGCTGATGGTTGACCGCCAGCACGCCAGCGGTGGCCGCCAGGTCAAATGGCTGTTGATCGGTTTGCTGTGGGTGGTGGCCATCGCGTCCCAGAACATCTTGCCGATACATATCGCCTTTATTCCGTTGCTGGTACCGCCACTGTTGTATGTCCTGACCAAGCTGCAGCTGGACCGCCGGCTGATTGCCTGCGTCATCACGTTCGGTTTGATTACGCCGTACATGTTCCTGCCTGTGGGTTTCGGCAACATCTTCCTTAATGAAATCCTGCTGGCCAACGTCGCCCGTAGCGGCGTGGACATCAGCGGCATCAACGTCACCCATGCCATGGGTATTCCGGCATTGGGCATGGTCGTCGGGCTTGCGGCAGCGTTCGTCAGCTATCGCAAGAAGCGCGTCTACGATCTGGAAAAGATCGAGCAAGTCGAACAGGTGGCGGTGCAGTACAACCCGCTGAGCCTGATGGTGGCCGGTCTGGCCATCGCAGCAGCGTTCATCATTCAGCTGCTGCTGGACTCGATGATCATCGGCGCGCTGGCGGGTTTCCTGATCTTCTCGGTATCGGGCATTGTGAAGTGGCGCGACACCGATGACCTGTTCACTGAAGGCATGAAAATGATGGCGATGATCGGCTTCATCATGATCGCCGCGTCCGGGTTTGGCGAAGTGATTAAAGCCACCGGGCAAGTGCAAACGCTGGTCGAAACCTCGGCTTCATGGATCGGCCACAGCAAAGCCATTGGCGCGTTGCTGATGTTGTTGGTGGGCCTGTTAGTGACCATGGGCATCGGCTCGTCGTTTTCCACCGTACCGATTCTGGCGGTGATTTTCGTGCCGTTGTGCGTGCAGCTGGGCTTCAGCCCATTGGCGATTGTTTGCATCGTCGGCACTGCTGGCGCCTTGGGTGACGCCGGTTCGCCAGCCTCGGACTCGACCCTCGGCCCGACCTCCGGCCTGAACATCGACGGCCAGCACCACCACATCTGGGACACCGTGGTCCCGACCTTCCTGCACTACAACCTGCCGCTGCTGGCGTTCGGCTGGGTGGCTGCGATGGTCCTGTAACCGCACCCAAGTGCAGGTGCCTAAATTCGGCTACGCCGAATACCTGCCGAAGTGGGACATGGCGGTCGGTACTTCGGTGAACCTTGACGGTATCGAAGCGCAAGTCGCGCTGGTTGAGGCCAAGGTTCAGGAGTGCATGCAAGGCGTGGTGCTGAGCATCGTCGGGATTGCCGTATCAATTCAATGAACGCGCAGATCGCCAGCGCTGCCGAAGAGCAGACCGCCGTGGCCGAAGAGATCAACCGCAGCGTGCATCAGATCACCGTGGCCGTGGACAGCGTCGCCGATGAAACCCAACTCGGCGCCCAGACCTCCCGCAGCCTTGCTGACCTTGGCCAACGTTTGGGCAAATTGGTGGGTCAGTTCCGTATCTGAGCCGCGACGCATTCCTTGTAGTAGCCGAACGCAGGCTGCGCCAGCTGCTACTGGGGGTTATGGCCTGTCCCAGTACGGCACCGCTCCAAAACACTCGACATAGAAATCGATCACCGTCCGCACCTTCACCGATAACCGGCGGCTGCCGGGCCAGAGCACGGCAATCTGCTGCGGCTCAAGGCTGTTGGACACCTGATACGCCCCGAGCACCGGCACCAGCGTGCCGTTGCGCACCGCTTCACCCATCAGCCACGACGGAAACATCACCAACCCCAAGCCTTGTTCCGCGGCTTGAGTCAAGGTGTCGGCGTGGTTGCCGGTGATCGGTCCCTCCACCGAGTAGGGCGTCCAGTCCTGCTGATCCTTGCGGAAAAACCAGCGTTGCTGGCCGGTCACGCCTTTGTAGGCCAGGCATTGATGCGCGGCCAGTTCTTCGGGATGGTGCGGCGTGCCGTGATGTTCTAAATAGGCCGGGCTCGCGGCGACTTGAAAGCGATGGGGCGCCAAAATGCGCGCCTGCATGCTCGAGTCGGGCAGCGGGCCGATCCGAAACAGCAGGTCGGCGCCTTCCTGCAGCGGGTCGACGTAGCTGTCGGTCTGCTGGCCCATGCCGTGAGTTTGCTGGACGTGCCGAAATGGCAGCTCAGCGGTGCGCTGTTCGGTGTGGTGTACATGATGGTGATGGTCGGCGCGGTGCCACGGGTCGGCACGGCGGTGGCGGCGGTGGCGACGGTGGCGGTAATCGTCGGGCAACTGGGCATGGGAATGTTGATCGATAACTTTGGCTGGCTGGGGAACCCGGCGATCGAGTTGTCGAGTAGCCGGATGCTGGCGATGGTGTGTCTCGCGTTGGCGTTGGTGTTCATGTATCGCAGCAGTACGCGGCAGGGCTGACGCAAGCTCCTACACTGGTTATACGGGCCGCGTTCGCGGTAACCGGACGACCACAACCATGGAGTCAGACTCATGATCAGCAGTGACAGTAAATGCGACTGCCCCAAGTGTTCCTGCAAACTGGGCGAACACCCGATTGCGCGCCACGGCAAGCACTATTGCTGTGAGGCGTGTGCCAAGCACCACGAACATGGCGAAGTATGTGCAAGCAAGGGCTGTAAGTGCGCCAAAGGCTGACATCAGCCACGCACACGCACAGAATGTGGGGCCTATTCGGGCTCCACTTCCAGCTTCAGGCTTTGATCCTCCAGCTGTTCAATATGGCGAATGATGCCATTGAGTCGCCGTCCGTCCACCCTCACCAACAGCGTTTTTGCCTGTTCCAGATCTTGCGGTATAGGTGACTGGACGCGCAGTGCGAAGCGGGTCGGGTCATGCTCGACTTGTTCAAGGCCGACCTGACACTCGGCGCTTTTGGTGATTCGACCGAACAGCGTATCGAGGCCGTAGTCGATGTGTGCCGTGCTGGTGAGTTGCGTGGTTTTCATGCGCCGATCCCTCCAAATGTCCAAAGCCGCGCCATCTGTTAATTCGCCGGCCGCCACTTGACGTTTTCCACGCCAAATTTCTCAGCCATCGGCTTGCTGGTTTTTTGCACCTTCTCTCGGCCGAAGCGAGGGATTCGTCCGACCCCCGCGTCGCAACTTGCCCAATGCCAAGCCTCCGCGTTATCCATCTTGTCCAGGCGGATGATGAAAGACTTGGACGTGCCATGAAGGGTGTATTCAATGACGAAAAGTTTTGCGTTGTTCATAGAGCCCGTATTCCTCCCTGTGGTAATACAAGGATCGTTTGGGTTACGGAAAATTCACTCGGATTGTCAGATGGATGCCGCCAGTAGCGACGAGACTGGTGGCTCGTTACCCTGCCATCTCTGAAAACCCCCAATGGCGGTGCATAAAAGTCCCTTTTCGTGCGAGGCCCGGTTCTGTGGGTTTGCGCGGTTATGTAGCGAAAACGCTTATATCAGCGACTCGCAAACGTTTGCACAAGGCATACCGGTTTTGCTCAGCGCACGGAAAAGGCTAGGAAATGGTTGGGTTAGCTGTCCTTCGGTCAAGGATTCGCGGGGCCTCTGGGCAATGACGTTGATGTAGACTCCTCGGCAATGACTTCACGAGGTGTGCCCCCCCATGAGCGAACCGATTCGACTGACCCAATACAGCCACGGCGCAGGTTGCGGCTGCAAGATTTCTCCCCAGGTGCTGGAGGTGATTCTGGCCGGCAGCGGGGCGCAGAACCTTGACCCGAATCTCTGGGTCGGCAACGCCTCACGCGATGACGCGGCGGTGTATGCCATCGATGACGAACGCGGCGTGGTGTCGACCACCGACTTCTTTATGCCGATCGTCGACGACCCGTTCGATTTCGGCCGCATCGCCGCCACCAATGCCATCAGCGACATTTACGCCATGGGTGGCGATCCCTTGATGGCGATTGCGATCCTTGGCTGGCCTGTTAACGTACTGGCGCCGGAGATTGCCCGGGAGGTGATTCGCGGTGGGCGTTCGGTCTGCGATGAAGCGGGGATCCCGCTGGCCGGTGGGCATTCCATCGACGCACCGGAACCGATCTTCGGCCTCGCCGTGACCGGTTTGGTGCAAAAGCGCCACATGAAGCGCAACGACACCGCCACCGCCGGTAGCCTGCTCTACCTCACCAAACCTCTGGGCATCGGCATCCTCACCACCGCCGAAAAGCAGGGCAAGTTGCGCCATGCCGACATCGGCCTGGCCCGCGACTGGATGTGCACCCTGAACAAACCCGGCAGCCGCTTCGGCAAACTCGAGTGCGTCACCGCGATGACCGACGTCACCGGTTTTGGCCTGCTGGGGCATTTGGTGGAAATGGCCGACGGCAGCAACGTGACCGCTCGCATCGAGTACGACCGTGTGCCGCGTTTGCCGGGTGTCGAGTATTACCTCGACCAAGGCTGCGTGCCGGGCGGGACGCTGCGTAATTTCGACAGCTACGCCAGCAAGCTGGGGCGTCTTCAGGAAATGCACAAACGCGTGCTCTGCGATCCGCAGACCAGCGGTGGCCTGCTGGTTGCGGTCACCCCCGAAGGCAACGAACACTTCCTCAACGCGGCTGCCGAACTGGGCCTGACGCTTGAGCCGATGGGTGAACTGATCGAGCGACAGACCAACGCGGTTGAGGTGTTTTAATGTCTATGGACTCCACCGATTACCGCGACATCTTCCTCAACGACCGGCCGATGATGGATGCCCGCGCGCCGGTCGAATTTCTCAAAGGTTCGTTCCCAGGTGTGGTCAATCTGCCGTTGATGAACGACCACGAGCGGCAACAGGTCGGCACTTGCTACAAGCAGCACGGTCAGCAAGCCGCCATCACGCTGGGGCACCAGTTGGTGTCCGGCGAGATAAAAACCGCTCGCATCCAGGCCTGGGCCGATTTTGCCCGGGCGCATCCTGATGGATATTTGTATTGTTTTCGCGGTGGTTTGCGTTCGCAGATCGTTCAGCAATGGCTCAAGGACGAGGCGGGCATCGACTATCCGCGCGTCGGTGGCGGTTACAAGGCTATGCGCACCTTCTTGCTCGACACGGTCGATCAGGCGCTTGCCCAGTGTGATTTTGTCTTGCTGGGCGGCATGACCGGCACTGGCAAAACCGAAGTGCTCACGCAGTTGAGCAACGGGCTGGACCTTGAAGGTCACGCCAATCATCGCGGCTCGAGTTTCGGTAAACGCGCCACCGGCCAACCCTCCAACATCGATTTTGAAAACCGCTTGGCGGTGGACGTGCTGAAAAAGCGCGCCCATGGCATCGAGCAGTTTGTGCTGGAAGACGAGAGCCGCATGGTCGGCAGTTGCGCCTTACCGCTGCCGCTGTTTCAGGGCATGCAACAGTTTCCGATGGTCTGGCTTGAAGACAGCCTGGAAGGGCGGGTCGAACGGATCCTGCGCGATTACGTGGTGGACTTGTGTGCCGAGTTCATCGGCGTGCATGGCGATGAAGGATTTGCATTGTTTTCCGAGCGCCTGCTGGAGAGTCTGAACAATGTGCAGAAACGTCTGGGTGGTGAGCGCCATCGGCGGATGTTGATTTTGATGGAGGACGCGTTGGCGGTGCAGGCGAGCAGTGGGGCAGTGGACCTGCATCGGGGCTGGATCGAAGGGTTGCTTCGCGAGTATTACGACCCGATGTATGCGTTTCAGCGGGAGAAGAAGGGGGGGCGCATTGAATTCGCCGGGGAGCGGGCTGCCGTGCTCGAATACCTGCGAGAGCGTAGCCGCCAGAGGGCTGAGGGTTAATCAGCGCCGCCCTGATCAATCCGCTGCAGCCGACACTTACGTCGGACAGGTCTCGCGCCCGTTATCCAGGCCTTGCTTGTAGGCGTGGCTCTGCACGCTGGCCTTGCCGTTGTGCCAGGTCAGGGTGAGCACGTACAGCGAGTCGTAGTCGCTGGACTCCCAGTCATCCGTGATGTTCTGTTTCTTGCCGACGGCTTCTCCAGCGACTTTGTTGATCAGCTCGGGCAGGTAGCCGTGGGACCAGGCGGTGTAGATGACCGAGTTGTGATACTTGTCGTGAAGCAACTCATCCGCCAGGTCACTGGTGTCGTTGGCCGAGAAATTGATGTTCACCGGCAAGCCGAGCTTGATCGCGCTGGGGCTGATGGTCATCAGGGGGCGGATGTAGCTGTAGGAATTGTCCAGTTCGCCTTCCTCGACATTGCGTGTCGGGTTGGCGGCAAACACGTAATTGGCCTTGCCGAATTTTTCCGGCAGCAAGGTGGCCAGGTCGATGGCGCGATTCAGACCTTGGCAGTTGAGCTGGCCTAGGCCACCTGCGGGTTTTTCCGCGTGACGCAGGAACACCAGCGTCTGGGTGCCGTCTGCCGGTTGAGCGCGGCTTTCGCTGGCAAGGGACAGGAACAGCGCGCTGGCCACCAACAGGGAGGGCAGGACGACATACGCGCGATGTTTGAAGCGTTTGACGAGTTTCAAAGGGTTCATCATTTGAATAGGTGATCTTCAGCGCATTCGGTTAAGGCTGACAAACCTTTACACCGCGAGCTCCCAGCTTCGGGTGTTTTCCATGTCGTTGAGCCGGTCCGTTCCGAAAGGGCAACCTTCAGAGTCCTCTGAAGCCCATTGGTTCGATCCGAGCAAGTGCGCAGCACTGTAGCGGCAACCTGAGATGGGTTTGAACAGAGGTTATCGACAGGATGTTGCGGTTTTAAGTAAGAAGCGATGAATCCTGGATTATGCTCAACCCCTTTCTTTGTCGACGGATGCTCCCATGACCGATTTGTCCGCATTCCCCATCACTCAAAAATGGCCCGCCCAGTACCCTGAGTGGATCCAGCTTTACTCCTTGCCGACACCCAATGGCGTCAAGGTGTCGATCATGCTCGAAGAGATCGGACTGCCCTATGAACCGCATCGGGTGGGCTTCGATACCAGTGATCAGATGTCCGCCGAATTTCTTTCGCTGAACCCCAACAACAAGATCCCGGCGATCCTCGACCCCCACGGTCCGGGGGACAAACCCCTGGCGCTGTTCGAGTCCGGGGCGATTCTGATCTACCTGGCCGACAAGAGCGGGCAATTGTTGGCCCAGGAATCGGCAGCGCGTTACGAAACCATTCAGTGGCTGATGTTTCAGATGGGCGGAATCGGGCCGATGTTTGGCCAGCTCGGTTTTTTCAACAAATTTGCCGGCAAGGACTACGAGGACAAACGCCCGCGCGACCGCTACGTCGATGAAAGCACACGCCTGCTCAATGTCCTCAACAACCGTCTGGAAGGGCGCGACTGGATCATGGGCGAGCGTTACACCATCGCGGACATCGCGACCTTCCCCTGGGTGCGCAACCTGATTGGCTTCTATGAGGCCGGCGAGCTGGTGGGCATCAAGGACTTCCCGAACATCACGCGGGTGCTGGAGCGCTTCCTGGCGCGGCCGGCGGTGATGCGCGGGCTGGAAATCCCCATGTAAAACACTTCGATTTGATCAAGACCAAGGCAGGCCATGCACTCATTCGATTTCAAGCAAGTAGATGTCTTCAGCCGCGTTGCACTCAAGGGCAATCCGCTGGCAGTAGTGTTCGGCGCCGATGAGCTCAGCGATGAGCGCATGGCGGCGTTTGCCAGTTGGACCAACCTCAGCGAAACCACATTCATACTCGAACCGCGCGACCCTCGCGCCGACTACCGGGTACGGATCTTTACCACCCTGAACGAATTGCCATTCGCCGGACATCCGACACTGGGCACCTGCCATGCCTGGCTTGAGGCCGGTGGCGTGCCCAAGGGCGAAGACATCATTCAGGAGTGCGGCGTGGGGCTGGTGCGGGTTCGTCGACAGGGCACGGAGCTGGCCTTTCTCGCGCCGCCTCTGATCAGAACCGGGCCGGTGGACGCCGATTTGAAGGAGCATGTGCGGTCAGGGCTCGGGCTGGAGCATGGCGCGATTGTCAGGGCCCAGTGGGTCGACAACGGGGCTGGATGGCTGGCAGTAATGGTCGAGGATCGCCAGCAGGTGCTCGACCTGCAACCGGATCATTCGCAAATGCTTGGCCTGGCCGTCGGTGTCATCGCGCCCTGGCATCCCGAGCGCGATGGCGATGGTGCACAGTTCGAAGTGCGGGCGTTTGTCTCCGGCGACGGCATGCCGGAAGACCCCGCCACCGGCAGCCTGAACGCCGGGATTGCCCAATGGCTGCTCAGCGAAGGACTGGCGCCGTCTTCCTATGTGGTCAGCCAGGGCCTGACGATGGGCCGCGCCGGGTGCATTCAGGTCGAGCAAGTGGGCGACGAGATCTGGATCGGCGGCGCGGTGGTGACCTGCATCAGCGGAACCCTGACGCTTTAAGAGGCCTGTAGCAGCTGCCTCGCGGGCTCGGCTGAGCCGCCGAGAAGCCGTGCGCGAATCACTGATGGATGAGCAGGAAGGCGCCGACGCGCTGATGGTCAAACCGCCGGCGCGTACCTGGACATCATCAGCGGGCGCCGAAAAACGGTCGAATCCCGTGACCCCGGAAGTACCGCTCAATCACCTTGGGATCGGCAGAGTTGTCGGCAATCGCCACGTACGTATCCGGCCGCAACAGATAAAACCCGTTACGCCCCAGGCCCGCCGCTTCAAACGCCGGCCGCCAGTCAAACACATGCAACGGCAAATGATGTTCGTGGCACCAGGCGATCATTTCGTCGCTGGTGTCGCCATACACATGCACCTGCCAGGTTGGACACTTCAGTGATTCGAAATTGTCCCCCTCACCGTCGTGAGCCCAGGGCAGGCGGTCGCCACCGTGAACATGACCGGCAGCGCCCATGCTCAAAGGCATCCCGCGATAATTCAGGGTGATCTGCGACACCGTCCGAAACAGAAACTCGCGGGATGCCTCAAACGATGCCATTTTCGGAATCACGAACGGCGCCAGACGCGTGCGCAGCAAATCGGCCATGCGCCCTTCGGCCGTGACGAAACTGAACACCCGATCGGTGGTGGCGACCAGTTTGCGGGCAAACGCGATGCGCTCGGTTTCATAACTGTCGAGCAGTTTTACCTCGGCGCCGCCGTTCAACACCGCCGCGAGTTTCCAGGCGAGGTTGATGGCATCGCCAATTCCGGTGTTCATGCCCTGGCCACCGGCGGGGCTGTGGACGTGGGCGGCGTCACCCAAAAGAAACGCGCGCCCGGTGCGAAAGTGGTCCGCCACCCGATGATGCACGCGGTAAGTCGAGAACCAGTTCACCTGTTCAATCTGCACCTTCAAATGTTCGATGGCCCGGCTGCTGACGTCTTCAAACTGAAGGGCTTCGGCATGATCGGCGCGCTCGCCGCGTACGGTGCCGATCAGGCGGGCGCGGCCTGTACCAGCCAAGGGAAACACCGCGAGAAAATCCGCTTCGTCGAGATCCACATGCAGTTCGCCGTTGAACGTCGGCCCGCTGGCCTGCACGTCGGCGACGTAGAAAATCTGCTGGTAGGT
Organism: Pseudomonas sp. HLT2-19-2; assembly: GCF_054898005.1. Taxonomy (NCBI): domain Bacteria; kingdom Pseudomonadati; phylum Pseudomonadota; class Gammaproteobacteria; order Pseudomonadales; family Pseudomonadaceae; genus Pseudomonas; species Pseudomonas sp. HLT2-19-2. The sequence continues at coordinate 2,221,124 of NZ_CM142712.1, forward strand.
GCCACCCGGGAAACCGGTGTCCAGGGCCTTGCGCACAATCGACCGGGCGCCGTCACAACCCGCTAGATAGCAGGCCTGACAGGTTTCCAGCTGACCATCGGGCAGGCGCAGATGGGCGGTGATGCCGTCGCCGGTTTCCTCGAAACTTTCCAGTTCGGTCTTGCGCTCCACCCTGATGCCAAAGGCTTCGAGGCGATCTATCAGCAGCCGTTCGTGCTCATCCTGAGGAAAGATTTCGAGGAATGCATAAGGCGTCAGGCCTTCGCCGATGCGGGTCAGGGGCAAACGCGCCACGGGTTCGCCCTTGACCCAGAAGTTCGCCGCGCCCACGCGATGACCGTTCTGCACAATGGCAGTGCTGAGGTCGAGCTGGCGATACAGCTCCAGCGTCCGCGCCTGGACGGCCAGCGCCCGCGAAGTGGTGCCGGGTGCAGACGTCTTGTCGAGGATCCGCACTTGCACGCCAAGCTTGCTCAGCCACAACGCCAGCACCAACCCGGTCGGGCCGGCGCCGATGATCAGTACGTCGCTACGGTTCATGAGCCCGCCCTCCGCGGTGTGTGGCTCAAGTATGGTTCAGCCCAGGCGTGAGGTCAGACAGGCTGCCCAACGGAACAGGGGGCGGCAGCCACAGTCATAGCCTGCGCCATGCTATTGGTCGTATGGTTAACCCGGCTCAACGGATTTGATGGAGCAACATGCAAGCCAATCGATTGATGATGAGTGTCGCCGCGCTGCTGGTTCTGGCCGGTTGCGGTTCTCAGCGAACGCAGGAACTACCGGCGCGCAAGCCCGCGGAGGTCAAGGCCGAGATCGTGCGCCTGCTGCCGGCCAAAGCCACTGATCGCCAAGGCTGGGCCACCGATATTTACGCAGCATTTGCTGCTCAGAACATTTATCCATCCACCCAAAACCTGTGCTCGGTACTGGCGGTCACCGAGCAGGAATCGACCTTTCAGGTGGACCCGCCGGTACCGGGCCTGGGCAAAATCGCCCGCGAGGAGATAGACCGCCGTGCCGACAAAGTCCATATTCCCGGCCTGCTGGTGAGCGGTGCGCTGCAGGTGAGTTCATCTAACGGCAAAAGCTACAGCGACCGCCTCAATGCGGCGCGCAGCGAAAAAGAGCTCAGCGCGATTTTCGATGATTTCATCGGCATGGTGCCCATGGGCCGAACGCTGTTCGGTGGCTTCAACCCGGTGCACACCGGTGGGCCGATGCAGGTCAGCATCGATTTCGCCGAGCAGCAGGCGAAGGCGTATCCGTACCCGGTGAACGGTTCGATCCGGCATGAAGTGTTCAGTCGTCGCGGTGGCATGTACTTCGGTATCGCCCACTTGCTCGGTTATCCGGTGACCTACAAACAACCGTTGTATCGCTTCGCCGATTTCAATGCCGGTTGGTACGCCAGTCGCAATGCCGGTTTTCAGAACGCGGTGAGTCGCGCTTCGGGCATACCGCTGGCGCTGGATGGGGACCTGGTCCGTTACGATTCCATCATGCCTGGCACCACGGAATTGGCGGTGCGCACCCTCGGCAAGCAGCTGGGCATGCGCAATCCGACCATTCGGGACCAATTGGAGGAGGGCAAAAACGTCGAGTTCGAGGACACCCAGCTCTATGCGCGGGTTTTCGCTTTGGCCGAGCAGGCGGAAGGTCGGCCATTACCGCGTGCGGTGTTGCCCGGGATCGTGCTGCAAAGCCCGAAAATCACCCGCAAACTCACGACGGCTTGGTTCGCCAAACGGGTCGATGAACGCTATCAGCGATGTATGGCACGTGCGGGCAAGTGACCGACCGCAACACACAAGCGTAAAAAACCCGGCTGATGAGGCCGGGTTTGTCATTGAGTACCGCGGTAAAACCATTCATTTATGCAGCGCCTATCAACAAGGCGCCAGTCGTGCTCAGGTGTTTGCTGCCGGAACCTGGGGCGGGGGGATCGCGGCACTGGGGTGATCGCCGTCAGATCACTTTCACCGCTCGGCCGATGAACTGAATCGGCCCCGTAGGTTTGCCGGTCGGCGAGCCATTGGGGTTTTCCAGGGTCAGCTCGAACAGCTGGTCGGGTTGCAGTGGCGGCAACTTGTCCAGCGGCACCGAGAGCATCTGCCCCGGTTTGACCAAGCCCAGGGACACCGGTCCTTGCCAGCCTTCAGCTTTGGTCCAGAACTCCAGTGCCTTGTCGGCCGGAACTTCCGCCACGCCCAGTGGGATCAACTGGATTTCCCTTGGATTGCTGGCCTGAATCACCCAACCCGGCGCTTTGTCCTGAGGGGCGACCAGTACCACCAGATAGGTCGGTTTGACCGTGGTTTGCGTCAACATCAAGGCGCCGAGCAGCAAGGTCGCCGCTAGCCCCGCCCCCGCGAGCCCGCGCCACAGCGGCAGGAGGTTCCACCAGGATGACGACGCAACCGCCGCCCCTGCTGGTTGCCGGTTCAAGGCATGCACACTGCGCTCGATGCGCGGCCACAGGTGTGGCGAGGGTGCCAGGGGTTCGGCGAAGTCAGTCAGGTCGAGCAAGCGGCGCTCCCAGGTGTCGACCGCCGTGCGCAGTTCGACATCGTCGCGCAGGCGTTGTTGCACCTCTGTACGTCGCTGTGCCGGGAGCGTGCCCAGCACATACTCGCCGGCCAGCTCGTTGAGCTCTTCCGGGGTTTCATTCGCAGGTCTGGTGATCATCCCATGCACTCCCGCAATGCCGTCAGGCTCCGTTTGATCCAGGCTTTGACGGTGCCCAGCGGAGTGCCGAGTTTGTGTGATATTTCAGCGTGGGAATAACCGTCGACGTAGGCGTGCAGAATGCAGCTGCGCCGCGCAGGTTCCAGTCGTTCCAGACACAGATGAATGCGTGACGAGTGGACCTGAGCATCGAAGGTTTCAGCGTTATCCTGCATGTCGATCTCGCCCTGAACCTCGCGGCTGTTGTCACGGATGAAATTGAGCGCCAGATGCCGGGTCACGCTAAACATCCAGCCTCGCGCCGAACCCCGCGCCGGGTCGAACCGCGCGGCGCCGCCCCAGATCTTGAGGAACGCATCGTGGACAATATCCTCGGCCAGCGCAGTGTCGCGTACCAGGCGTTTGGCAACCCCCAGCAGGCGCGGACTTTCCTGCACATACAAATCCTGCAAGGCCTGACGCTCGCCGCGAGCGCAGGCGGCCAGATGGGCTTCGTAATCGAAAAGGGGTTGGGGCAAGGACACAGTGCTCAGCCGTCAAAGTGGGCAATAGCCCCGGACCAGAGGACCGGGGCATGTGCAGAGCAGCGTAGACCAATTTCCCGCAGGACTGGTTTCAGTTGGCCGCCCAGAAAATATAGTCCGCCTGATACTTCACCGCTTCCTGCTTGCCCTTGTTGGCGGCCGTGCACTCGGCGCTTGGGGCCACGCCACCCTTGAGGGCTACGCGCTGGATGTAACTCACGTCGCTCATCGCGCCTTTGCCCTCGGCCGGGTTGGCCTTGACCAATTGGTAGGGGAGATTGCCCGGGCTCGACGGTGCTACGGCCAGTTGGGTGCCGGTGACTTTCGAGCCATCTTTCGCCTGCCAGGTAGCGGGGGGGCCGAAGTAGGTGCCGACCTGTTTGCCGCTGCGATCGTTGAGCACCGCTTTGGGGCCGACAAAAACCCATTCGGTCTGGCCGGCTGCATTGGCCTTGTCACGGCATTCGTAGGTAATCTCGCCGACCCCGGTAGTTTCCATGGCGACCTTGTGCCCGTCCGGCACCTTGATGCTGTCGGGCAGACCCGTCTGGGCATAAGCTGCAGGTATGGCAGCGAGTAAACCGGCAAGGCAAATCAGGTGTTTGGCGTTCATGAATTTCTCTCCGAAAATGAGTAACCCGCTCGGCAGCATCAGGGCTGCTACAGGTACTACCCATCGGAAAGCGATTTGGATGCAGTGGGTAAAAGAAATTTCTAACATTGCCAGCGTCAGCTGCTACAAAGAGACAATCGCAAGGAGGTGTTTATGTACCAGCTCTACGGACACAAGAACTCTGGAGCTGCGGCGATAGAAGCCGCCCTTGAGCTCTGCGATATTGCTTATCGCTTCATCGACGTTGAATCGTTCCCGGAGGCGGCCAAAGCCCTGGAGAAACTTAACCCGCTCAAGCAGATTCCGACACTGCAATTGCCCGACGGCAGCGTTCTCACCGAGAGCGCGGCGATTCTGATTCACCTGGGGCTCACCTTTCCCAAGTCGAACCTGCTGCCGAAAAGCGCCCCCGCGCGGGATCAGGCCATTCGCGGCCTGGTGTACATCGTCAGCCATTGCTATTCGGCGATTGGCATCATCGATTACCCGGAGCGCTGGTTGGCCGAGGCGGATGAATCGTCCAGGCAAAATCTCATGGCCGGCACCCGCGCGCGACTGCACTGGAGTTGGGAGGTGTTTGCCGATCAGTTTTCGGGCGATTTGTACCTGGGCGATGAAACGCCGGGGGCGCTGGATGTGCTGGCGGCGGTGGTTTCCAGATGGGCGGGCAGTCGGGAACATTTACGCAGTGCAAGGCCTGGGTTTTTCGCCTGGCTGGAACGCATCGACCGGCACCTGACACTGGCACCGGTCTTCGCGCGGCATTGGCCGGCCTGAAAAGGTCTGCTCTTATTCGCCGCGGATGTACTGTTCCAACTGACGAATCAGTTCAGCCTGTTCGGCGATAGCCTCCTTGACCAGGTCGCCGATCGACAGCAAGCCGATCAATGCGCCGTTTTCCACCACCGGCAAGTGGCGCAGGCGTTTGTCGGACATGATGCCCATGCAGGTTTCGACGGTTTGATGGGTGTCCACGGTGATGACCGGCGAGACCATGATGTCTTCGACCGGCGTACCGACGGAGGAGCGGCCCTTGAGCACGAGTTTGCGCGCATAGTCGCGCTCGCTGATGATGCCGACGACCTCGCCATTCTTCACGACCGGCAATGCGCCGACGTTTTTCGCGGCCATGACCATCAACGCTTCCAGCACCATTTGATGCGGCGCAATGATGTGGACTTCATGATTCTGTTCAGCCTTTAACTTCAGCAGTTGGGCGACGGTTTTCATGGCGGATTCTCAGGTGTTTTCGTTGTCCTTGAAGAATCGTAGACCCAGGCGCTGAGGGCAAGGGAGAAAGCGGCAGATAACACGCAAAAAACGTCATTCAGCGGTTTTTCTTCGGAAAACCTTACGTACCCGGTCGATAAGCGCCCGGAGCCGTGCAGGAACATGCCGATCGGCCGGGTAATAAAGACAGAGGCCGGGATGGGTGGCGTCCAGTCTTGCAGCACCTGTATCAACTTCCCGCTGACGACTCTTTGGCGATAGAAAACTCACTGGTGTAGCCCTGGATCCGCAGGTAAACAAACTTTGGGCAGTGGACGGCTATAGATTCGTTAGTTAATAACTTGAAACAGATACAGGGAAATGAAAACCGGGAATTCGAATAGGCTCGCGTTTTCTATCGTTCATGGATGACGAGGCATAATGTTTAATGCTCTAACGGCCGCTCTATATACACAGCGTTCATTTGCCGAATCTGTTAATCAGAGTCGGCACGCACATTTCATTGTCAAGGCGATACCTGACTGGCTTACAAACACTCACTCAGAAAATCGCGCAGCTTTGAAACAGGCAGTTGGGCCCGCGATGCCTTGGTACGACGTGGCATCAGCGCAACTGCGTGGTGAAATGAACAAGGCGTTTGAAGACAGTTGGGCTTCACACAATGAATTGGATGAAGTCCTGAAAAGACTTCAAGGAATCGAAACGTTCGCGGAAGAACTATTAACCGCTGCATTGAAAGACAAGTACAACATTGCTCTGGATGTCAGAGCGATCTACCTGCGGCTGTACCGTCCCAAGGGTATTGTCGTCGGGTTTGATGTACGGACGCTGTCGCTGCTTGAGGCCTCGCTGCTTAACTTCGAACTTAAAGAAACCCGAACGGGGTATTTCGACAGGGCGAGCGACTTCATTACCAAACCTTCTGACACCGGGCAATTTGAGGTTGTGCCGATCAAATCCAAACTGTCTGTCGAGGCCTTTGCAGCGCTGTGTCGTGAGCTTGATATTGGCGCTCGATATCAGGCTTACCTGAAGGCGTTTTTGGGGTTCGAAAACCCGGTGGCGAGGGCAGTGTTAAAAATTAAAGTCCAGACCAGCCATAGGGATGCGTTGCGTGCCGCCAGCGTGATGGCACTCATGAAGCACGATATCGATCTTGAGACTCACCTTATGCTTATCAGGTTGGTTGAGGGGCACCGAGCGCTGACTTTGCGCGGTAAGCCGATGCACTGCTTTGGGTTGACGATCATGGATGCTGCGCTTTCGGACATCGTCCTAATTGCCGCAGACCTGGACCATAGCCATACGACCGAACAAATCATCGCTTATGTTCCCCATGACCCGCAGCACCCGGTCAAACAGTATTCGTCCATCGCCAGCTTCGCCGCCGAGCTCACCGCTCAACTACGTGGACCTGAGTATCAACGGTTTATCAGCCGGTTTGTCCCGCACCAACAGCGGGGTACTTTCTTTTTCCAGCTCAATGACAAACTTTCGAAGGTTCAATGGCACAAACCGATACCGTTTGAACAAACCCCGCCATGGCGGGCCGAGCCCGTTCAGAATCCGCGTCTGGGGATGGCATATGGCCGAGTCAGCGGTGATTTCTGGACCCATGACTTCCACCAGAAGCTGAATAAAATCCTCAATGACGCGAGGGCAATGGCGGTGCCCACTGACGATGAGGATGAAAAGTCCCGTTGGGCGCGATGGGAGAGCTTTGAGAAAATAGCGTCAGCCGTTCTTGAAGTCGCCGCTTTTGTGGCCGTGCCCTTTGTGCCTTTTGTTGGCGAGCTGATGCTGGCTTATACCGCCTATCAACTGCTCGATGAAACGTTCGAAGGGATTATCGAATGGTCAGAAGGACAGCGAACCGAAGCCGCCGAGCATTTTATCGGCTTGGTTGAAAGCCTCATTCAGCTGGGAACATTCGCGGCAGGCGGCAAATGGGTGGGGGATCTGTTGCCGTTCAAGCCGTCGCCATTTGTCGAACGCATGAAAGTCGTCGAGATCAGCAATTGTCAATCACGGTTATGGCAACCGGACCTTGAGGTTTACAAGCTGCCGGTGCCTCTGGGGGAGAATGCCCGACCTGACACCAAGGGGATTTATCGGCATGAGGGGCGAGAGGTGCTCCCGCTTGATAACAAGTACTTCGCAATCAGGCAGGAACCTGGGCTGGACCAATATCGCATTCAGCATCCCACCCGAGCCGATGCGTATTCACCCAGGCTTACCCATAACGGCGTCGGCGCCTGGACCCATGAGGCCGAACGCCCCGAGACGTGGCGGGGTGTCACGCTCATGCGACGTCTGGGGCACAGCGTCGAGTCATTTACCGATCAGACCCTGGAGCAGATTCGCATTGTCAGCGGCGTCGAAGACGACGTGTTGCGCAAGCTGCATGTCGAGCACGAGCAACCGCCAGCGTTGCTGGTCGAAACCATCAAACGCTTCAAGGTCGACCAAGAAGTTCAGACGTTCATCGAGCAGATGAGCAGCGATGATCCCCAAGTGTTTGGCAATGCTGACCTGAAGACCCAGCTGCAACTGCTGACGCTTCATGGAAAATGGCCGGAGTTGCGCGCGGTCGAGTTACTGGACGGTGACGGTCAGGTGCAATGGCAATACTTGCCGGAGTCGGCCACTGATCCGGTGTTGCAAATCAGAGAGACTCAAGCCGGTCACGACGATTTGGCGAAAACACTGTTGCGTGGGCTGGACGAGCCGCAGATCAAAATCTTGCTTGATGAAGAAACGGGTCTCGGCTCTATTGCCCTTGATGTGCGGGCAGCCAGGCTGCGCAGGGTGATTGCCGGGTTGGCCAAGGACAGAACAGCCACACTGGTCGATGCCCGATACAGGTTCTTCGAGCGCGCTGGCGATACGAGTGCCAATCCGTATGCTCAGTTGTTGCGTATCGACTTTGAGCATTTGCCGCGATCAGTCATGGACGAACTATTGATCAACGCAACCCCTACCGAACTGCTGCAAATGCGCGAAGGTCGGCAAATACCGCTGCGGCTGCGACAGGCTGCCCGTGCTGCGACGCTTGAGCTACGGCTCTTGCGCAGCTACGAGGGGCTATATCTAGAGGCGAGTGAGAGTGTCGATACCGCGCGGTTGGCATTGCATAGCCTGGAACAGTGGAGGGGTTGGTCCCCGGATCTTCGTATCGAGATCCGGGGTATTACGTTTGACGGACCGTTGCTCGACAGTGTCGGGCCCGTCGACTCATCCGTTCGCAAAGTCCTGGTGTTGAGCGATGAGGGCGGATTCCAGTCGTATGACGCCGAAGGTAATTCCCTGCATGGCACCGACAAGTTTTACACGTCAATTTTGCAGGCGTTGCCTGATTCCAGTCGCAAGGCGCTGGGTTACGAAATCGGCCAGGGCGCCCGTCTAAAGCAAACCCTTCAAAAGGCTCCGTTGGCGCAGGAAGAGTTTCGCAAGGTGCTTTTGCAGCAGCCTGTCCGTAAGCCGGTCTATGACCCCTACGTCATGCGTTTGCGTGGAGGCATGCAAGGTTATGAATCGATAGAGGTCGGGCAGGACGGGGCGCCCAGCCCCGGGGAACGTTTCAAAACGCTCTTTCCGGGCACGACGGCGGACACCTTTACCGGTTTCATGCAGTCGTTTACCTCCGAAGCACAGGCACTCGCCGCCATCAGGGAGCGAGAAATGGAGTTCGACGTGCTGAGCAAAGCACTCGATAACTGGGTGGCGATTGAAAGAGGCGACCTTCTTCCAATGGATCAGCGCTATCACAAAGGGCGCTTCGCCAAGACCATCAAACAATGCTGGCAGGCAGGAATGGAATTGTTGCCGCAAGGCTACACCCTGGATTTGAACTTTCATTGGACGAGTGATTTTCTGGAGTATCTGCCTGCCTTGGATGCGAACTTTCGCCACGTCAGCGCGTTGCAGTTCCGCCATGTCGAGTTGCGCACCGATATCACCGGTTTCCTCGGGTATTTTCCGAACTTGAGAATACTGGACTTGAGTGATAATGCCCTGGTCGTGCCACCGCTTGTGCGAGCGAACCTGCCGGCGCTTGAGCATTTGGATCTCTCCAATAACCATTTGATGCTGACCGTTCAAAGTGAGACTGACCTCGGCGGGCTGACGCGTCTGCAAGTCTTGAAGCTGGGCAATAATCCAACATTGGGTTGGCTGCCGGATATCGGCAGGATGCCTGAACTTAATCATCTGGATCTGCACAATACCGGTGTTGCCGATTGGCCCAAAGGCTTGTTTGAGTTACCGCGGCCGCGTTCCTTTGAACTGGACTTGCAAGGCAATCCGATCCAACAGATGCCACACGTCACTCCCGGTTCGGAGCAGGCACGCCTTGTTGCACGAACGCGCCTGAATCGCGATCAGCTCACCGACCAAAGCCGTCAGCAGTTTCAAAACTATATGCGCTCGGTGGGTTATGACCCCACCCGCAGTTACCCGCCCAAGGGTGAGGGAACCAGTGAGTATTGGCTTGAAGGCAGTACTGCAGAACAACGAGTCAGCAGACAAGCGACTTGGGATGAGCTTGAACGGGAATCGAATGCCCAGGGGTTTTTTGAGGTGCTGGAACAGCTCACCGAATCAGCCGATTACGTCGATGACGCCTACCGCCCGGGACTGACAGCAAGAGTGTGGCGAATGCTCGATGCCGCCTCTGAGAACACGCCGCTGCGTGAAGAACTGTTTCGCATGGCGACCAACCCGGACTCTTGCGCAGACGCCGGTGCGCAGATTTTTAATGAAATGGGCAGCAAAGTGCTGGTCTACGAAGCTTATCGGGCAGGCAGTCCTGCGCAGATCGAAGCCAGCCTGGTCACGTTGGCCAAGGGTAAGTATCGACTGGATCAAGTCAATGAAATCGCCCGTGCCACGATTCAGGGCAGGTTGCAGGCAGGGGAAACTTTTCAGGCGGTCGATGACGACGGCGAAATCACCGGAACCATCGATGAAGTGGAAGTCTATCTGGCGTTTCAAACCGGTCTGGCGGATCGGCTGGAGCTGCCATGGCAATCGCGGGACATGTTGTTTCGAGCGATGGCCGGCGTGGACGATGTGCAAGTAGAACAGGCGTATCAGTCGATACTGGGGCTGGAGGCTGGAGATGGGCTGGTGAACCACATCATCGAACAGCGATTTTGGCGCAAGTACTTGAAAAGCCGCTATCCGCGAGAGTTTGCGCAAAACTCGGCGGCGTATAACGAAAAGTACAATGTGTTGCTCGATCGGCAGTTGTCAGGTTCACTTTCGCAGCAGGACTATGTATACAAACTCGCCGAATTGGCGTTCGCGCGTAAGGCTTTACTCAGGACGTTGACCCGCACAGCGATGGACTCGACAAGTATCTGACGGTCACCAGGACCCGCTAATTATCACGGAGGCCAATAAACGCTCCTGCCTTCAGGAGCGTTGACTGATACAAGCTGCCACGTAATGTCCGTGCGTAACATCGTTAACCTGGATACTCCTCAACAATTTTTTTCCACTGGGTATGGGACAAATCTGCTCGCCCTGTTGGAATATTTACTCCGGGTCCACCATTGTAGGAGTTAACCAATATGTTGGCGCAGTTGAAACAGCCCGGAAAAGCTGTTGCGGCTTTTACGTTAACCAATTTTTGAGTGACGATGGTGAGGTTATCAAGTTGTTGGCCAAGATTGGGGATCATCAGCGCGGCGATGTTAAGCATCTTAACCTCTGCATGAAAACCCGGAAGCCCTGCACCTTGGGGGATATATCCACCGCTTTGAGTGATATGACTTTCAACGAGCTCTCTCGTCAATGGGTGGAGCGGAGACGCTTCATATTCGACTCCGCTCATGTCCACTGTCTCCTTCGTGCTCTCCTTATAAATTTTCACTGGGAACGTTTTATCGTTGAACGCTGTTTCGTATTGTTTATTCAATGCAGGGAGGAATTGATGTGGTTCGACTTTCAATATCCCGAGATTTGCTGGATTGCCGGATCCCATGGCAGCGTCAAACGGTTTATGAATCGAGACGCCAGGTATGCCTGCCACTCCGCCTTTGGGTAGCGATATGTTGAAAACGTCAGTAGCACTGACGGTATTTTCAGGATTCCCATCCGAGTATTCAAAACCGGCATGGGCGACAAGATCCCCAAGCACTTTCTTCGAAAACCTGGCATCTGGAACTTTCTTGTAGTGATCCTCCGCCGCTTTCTTCTGTTTGGTCACAGTCCCGCCGGTGGGTGGTGGGTGCAAAGTGTAGGTTGTCAATATTGATGTGGTCCTGTTACTCATGTGCTGCGAAAAATCTCCGGCCAGTCCCCACTTATCTACAAGCGTCATCGGGTTATTGCGCACCATCGCATACAGATTCAACCCATCCACATCCCCCGCCGGATCGGCGCTGACCCAGCGTTGCAACCACGGCGCGTAATAGCGTCGTCCGTAGTAGTAAAGTCCAGTGTCATCCATCTCCTTACCTGAGTAACGGATGGTTTTATAGCTGATTCCAGCTACCGAGCCCCGAGTCAAAAAGGCGGTGCCACCGAATGGATAATATTCTTCATGACTGATAGGGCGGGCGTGTTGATCGAGCTCCGTGAGGCTGGAACCCAGGTTGTCATCGAGGATGTAACGCACCTGATTGTTATCAATATCGTCAGGTTTATTGCTCACCCAATGCAGGCAACGCACGCGGCCAAGGCTGCTCGGCAAAGTGATGACATGCAGCGCTTCACCCGTTTCGCGGGTGCGTATCTCCAGTCCGTTAAGGTAGAGCACTTCATGGAAATGGGTGGTCGATAGCGTATGAGTTTCATGGCGTTTATAGATCCGTTCGCCATTGCTGTAGCGATAGGTTTCTTTATCGTCGAGGCTGGACTGGCGTTCGATCAGTGTTATGGATGACGGCTCATCACGGTTGTTCCAGAACAGGGTCTGTCCCGGTTGCAAGGTCTGGAGATTGCCGTGGCGGTCGAACAACGTTTCGAAATTCGGTTCGGGATCTTCCGGTTTCCAGCGCACGCCACGATTGCTCGACGGGTCAATGCGCATCTGGTGGGTGTAGCCACCTACCGCACGGGTATGGGTCAACTTGATCAGGTTGCCGCCCGGGTCGTAGTCGTATAGCTGTTTATAGTTAAGGTGATTGTTGGGATCGCTCGGCAACGGGCGGCCCGGCATGTCAGTTGACGGGGTGTCGTCATGTCCCGTGGCGCTGATTAGCCGGTACAGCGAGTCATAGGTGAACTCGCGGTGGCCATCGATGTACTGATTGGCGAAGAACACCGGTTTAAACATGTGATCGTCGATGCCCAGCACATTCCCGACCGGATCATAGAAATACTCGAGATTTTGCAACAAGGGCTGACCGGGTACACCTGCCTCCATGTTCGTCAGCCGACCATCTGCCAAGTCGTAGATCCAGGTCCTGGCCACCTTATTGCCGGTGAGTTGTTCAATGGTCTGGCCGGCGGCGTTGTATTGAGCGTCTTCAAGGATTTCCAGCACCGGTCCGTCGGCATTGATTTGGAGTGTCACTTGCTTGAGTTGCCCGGCAATGTCGTAGCGAGAAAGTTGCTGATGGCCGCCCGCGTCAGTCTGGTTAAGAGGCTGACTGGTTGCGCCGTAAGACCATGTTGTGGTGTAGACATTGTCATCCAGTGGTGTGCGGACTTCTTCAAAGGGGAGGCCATGCAGGCTGAAGCGCTTGAATTCAACAGAGCCCGAAGGATCGACCTTCTTGCATAACTGACTGCGCAGGTTGTTTCCAGGCTCTGCATCGCCCTGCGCATAAGTAAAAACTTCGACGTTCGTCTGAGCATTTTCATCGACCGTCAATAGACGCAATTTTTCATCGTAGGTGTTTCGCCACTGATTACCGCGCTCATCCCAACGCTGAAGGATTTCACCGGCCATTCCGGGCAGGTTCAGGCGCCAACCGGCATCGACGCTGTCAACCTTGATGGCTTGGCCGGATAGCCCGTGGACATTCGTCAGGTTAGGTCTGGGAGAACCGGCCAAACGTGGATCGCATTGGGTTTTTACCCTGCCCGCGACGTCATATCCCTGTCGGGTAATGAGCGATTCCACTGATGCTTCAACCTTGCGCAGATAAGCTACCTGGCGGATCGACAGGCCACGACCGTCATAAACTTCAAGCAAGGGGGTGTTCCGATGCTCGGCGAGATTCATTGTTCAATCTCCTGCGATGCTGTGCACCGGTACTTGCGAAAGGTTTTTTGATGAATTGATACTATCAATGCAACCTCAGTGTGTGACCTGTCATATCTGACAGGTCGGTTGGATGCTTTAGACCGAGTATGTTGCAAGTGACGAGTGTTTATTTCGGTCGGATCTCAATACAGCGTCCACGCACGTAATCGCGCAATGACGCGTAGAATTGCGCCTTGAATCAAATCTAGAGGTTGCAGTGGTGGATTTACAGCAGGGCTTCGTCCTGACCCGGCATTGGCGCGATACCCCGGCCGGTACGGAAGTCGAGTTCTGGCTGGCGACCGATGTCGGTCCCCAGCGGATCCGCCTGCCTCATCAACCGTCGGTGGCGTTCATCCCCGCAGTGCAACGAGAGCAGGCCGAAGTGCTGCTGCGCGGCGAAAAGAACGTCGAGCTACGCCCTTTGGCATTGCAGGATTTCGAGCACCGTCCGGTGCTTGGCTTGTATTGCCAGCAGCACGGTCAGTTGATGCGTCTGGAAACCGCACTGCGCAAGTCGGGCGTCGACATGTTCGAAGCCGACGTGCGTCCGCCGGAACGCTACATGATGGAGCGTTTCATCACCGCGCCGGTCCGGTTCAGTGGCACGCCGAATACCGTGGGTCTGCTGCTCGATGCGCAGATGAAACCCGACCCCGATTACCGCCCAAGCCTCAGGCTGGTCTCCCTGGACATCGAAACCACCGCTCAGGGCGAGTTGTATTCCATTGCCCTGGAAGGCTGTGGTGAGCGCCAGGTCTACATGCTCGGCCCGCCCAACGGTGATGACAGCGAGGTGGATTTCCAGCTCGAATACTGCGACTCCCGAACCCTGCTGCTGAAAAAACTCAACGAGTGGTTCGCCCGCCACGACCCCGACGCGATCATCGGCTGGAACGTTGTGCAGTTCGACCTGCGCGTACTCCATGAACACGCCCGGCGCCTGGCAGTGCCGCTGAAGCTGGGCCGTGGTGGCGAAGAAATGCAATGGCGCGAACACGGTAGCCGCAACCATTACTTCGCCTCGGCCGCCGGCCGGCTGATCATCGACGGCATCGAGTCCCTGCGCTCGGCGACCTGGAGTTTCCCCTCGTTCAGCCTGGAAAACGTCGCGCAAACCCTGCTCGGCGAGGGCAAGTCGATCGACAATCCGTATCAGCGCATGGACGAAATCAACCGCATGTTCGCCGAGGACAAACCGGCCCTGGCCAAGTACAACCTCAAGGACTGCGAGCTGGTGACGCGGATTTTCGCCAAGACCGAGTTGCTGACCTTCTTGTTGGAACGGGCTAGCGTCACCGGATTGCCGGCAGACCGCAGCGGCGGCTCGGTGGCGGCGTTTACGCACCTTTACATGCCGCTGATGCACCGCCAGGGTTTCGTTGCACCGAACCTTGGGAACAAGCCAGCGCAGGCCAGCCCCGGCGGTTTTGTCATGGACTCGCAACCGGGCCTGTACGAGTCGGTGCTGGTGCTCGACTACAAAAGCCTCTATCCATCGATCATCCGTACCTTCCTCATCGACCCGGTGGGCTTGATCGAGGGGCTTAAACATCCCGCTGACAGCGAGTCGGTGCCGGGCTTTCGTGGCGCACGCTTTTCAAGAACCCGACACTGCCTGCCCGCTATCGTTGCCCGGGTTGCCGAAGGCCGGGAAACCGCCAAGCGTGAATACAACGCGCCGCTGTCCCAGGCCTTGAAGATCATCATGAACGCGTTCTACGGCGTGCTCGGTTCCAGCGGTTGCCGCTTCTTCGATACACGCCTGGCGTCGTCCATTACCTTGCGCGGCCACGAGATCATGCTGCGTACCCGACAGCTGATCGAAGCCCAGGGCCACACGGTGATTTACGGCGACACTGACTCGACCTTCGTCTGGCTGCGCCGCGCGCACGGTCAGCAGGAAGCCGCACAGATTGGCCGCGCGCTGGTGGATCACGTCAACCAGTGGTGGCGCGAGCATGTGCAGCAGGAATACGGTCTGGACAGTGCGCTGGAGTTGCAGTTCGAAACCCACTACAAGCGCTTTCTGATGCCGACCATTCGCGGTGCCGAGGAGGGCAGCAAGAAGCGCTATGCGGGGCTTGTGACCCGCGCCGATGGCACCGATGAAATGATCTACAAAGGCCTGGAAACCGTGCGCACCGACTGGTCGCCGCTGGCCCGGCAGTTTCAGCAGGAGTTGTACCTGCGCATCTTCAATCGCAAACCCTATCAGGATTATGTGCGCGACTACGTGCGCAAGACGTTGGCGGGAGAATTCGACGACCGCCTGATCTACCGCAAGCGCCTGCGCCGCACCCTAGATGACTATCAGCGCAACGTGCCGCCCCACGTGCGGGCCGCGCGAATAGCCGATGATTACAACGATCAGCAGGGTCGCCCGCGGCAATATCAGAACGGTGGCTGGATCAGCTACGTGATCACCGTCGCCGGGCCCGAACCGCTGGAAATCCGCAGCGCGCCCATCGACTACGACCACTACGTCACCCGGCAACTGCAACCGGTGGCGGACGCGATTCTGCCCTTCGTGGACGACGACTTTTCAACCTTGATTGGGGGGCAACTGGGCCTGTTTTGAATCCAGCAGTGACAACGTCCAGTCATCCGTCATGCCGTGGAAATACCGGTCCAGTGCTTGATGAAAGTCGCTGTTAGCGCCGGCAACCTGGGCGAACAGCGTCATGGATGAGTGAAACTTGAGATCGTCGGGGTGGCCGAAGATGGCGGCAGAGCTTTTTTCGATGTTCAGCACCAACTGTGTGCAGGTGCGCAATCGTGAACCCAGCAGCGGATGATTCAAGTACGCCGCCGCTTCCTCTTCGGAACGAATGGCAAAGTGGCGGGACATCTCGCTGCCGCCTAACCCTGCGAATTGCGGAAAGATGAACCACATCCAGTGGCTACGCTTGTGACCCTCCTTCAGCTCGGTCTGGACCCGTTTAAACACCGGGTCCTGGGCCAGGATAAAGCGTTGCAGATTAAAGGAATCGAGCTGATCGGTGCTTCTCATGCAGAAGCCCTCTGACAAAACTGCGATGGCTCAGACCATGGCCAACCGCTGTTTGTGTTGTGGCGCGCGAAACGCGTGGTCCAGCGCCTCCAGATCCCCAGCTTCGAGCCGTAATTGCGCGGCTTGCGCATTCAGTTGCACATGTTCAGGTTTGACCGCTTTGGGGATGGCGATCACACCTTCCTGTCGCAGAATCCATGCCAGCGATACTTGGGCAGGCGTCACCCCGTGACGGGCGGCAACCTGCTTGAGGGTTGAATTGACCAGCATATGCCCACCCTGGCCAATCGGACAGTAGGCCATGACTGGCAGGTTTTGCTGCTGGCACCAGGGCAGCAAGTCGAACTCGATGCCGCGTTCCTCCAGGTTGTAGAGCACCTGATTGGTAGCGCAGGCCGGTGAGGCCAATTCCTCCAGGTCGTCGACGTCGAAATTGGAGACGCCCCAGCGACCAATCTTGCCTTCTTCGCGCAAACGTTCAAAGGCCTCGACCGTTTCTTCGAGGGGATACTGGCCGCGCCAGTGCAGCAGGTAGAGATCGATGTAATCGGTATCCAGTCGCTGCAGACTGCGCTCGCACGCTTGTGGGATGCCTTTGCGGCTGGCGTTGTGCGGGTAAACCTTGCTGACGAGAAAGACTTTGTCACGCCTGCCGGCGATGGCTTCACCGACCACTTCCTCAGCAGCGCCCTCGCCGTACATTTCAGCGGTGTCGATGAGGTTCATGCCCAATTCGATGCCCAGGCGCAATGCAGCCACTTCTTGGGTGTGTCGGGAGCGATCTTCGCCCATGCGCCAGGTGCCTTGGCCGATGACCGGTACATTGACGCCGGCCAATTCGAGGGTCCGCATCAAAACCTCCTTTCTGAATTTCGATCGATACTTTAGTGGGCAGCAGAATAGCCCGGTGGTTCCGTCGAGCACCAGAAAGGAGGTAACAGCAATTGCGTCGTCGGCGCAGGCCGAAATACGCGGTGCAGCATGCTCGTCACCGCCCACGGTAGTCGGCTCGAGTTCTACATGACGGAGCAAGGAAGTGCATAAAGATAGATCGCATCGATATAAGTGGTTATAAGAAAAATCGCTATGCTGCGGGCCAGATTTTTTATGCGTTTTTTGTGGGCGTGTTAATGGAATTCGGTAATTTCGGTTTAGTCATTGCAGGTCTGGTGGTCGGTTTTATTGTCGGGATGACTGGCGTAGGTGGCGGTTCGTTGATGACCCCCATTCTGTTGTGGTTCGGCGTCAATCCGGCCACCGCAGTGGGCACGGATTTGCTGTACGCGGCGATTACCAAGTCCAGTGGCGTGCTGGTTCATAGAAAGAACAAGAACATCGATTGGGCAATTACCGGTTGGTTGACCCTCGGCAGTGTGCCGGCGGTGGCGCTGACGCTGTGGTTCCTGAGCACCTTGCAGACATCACCCGAGGCGATGAACGCTGTTATCAAACAGGCGTTGGGCTTTGTCCTGTTTGCAACGGCGCTGGCGATTTTCTTCAAGAAACGCCTGCTCGATTTCGCCCATAAGCGTGCGGGTGGCAATTACAACCCCAGCGGCAACCGCTTGAATGTACTGACCGTGATCACCGGCCTGGTCCTCGGCACCATAGTTGCCCTGACCTCCATCGGCGCTGGCGCCTTGGGCACCGTCGCGTTGTTCATTCTTTATCCGCTGCTGCCAACCCGCCGTCTGGTGGGCACGGAAATCGCGCACGCGGTACCGCTGACCTTGGTTGCAGGCCTCGGCCATGCGAGCATGGGCAACATGGATTGGCATGTGCTGGGTTACTTGCTGGTCGGTTCGCTGCCGGGGATTTACCTGGGCAGCCACCTGACTGGCCGCATCTCCGATGAAGTGTTGCGTCCTTGCCTGGCCACGATGCTGGTGCTGATCGGTTACAAACTGGCCTTTTAGCCGACACAGGTTCCAGAAACAAACCACCTCCTGCGCCGTATAGGTGCTACGGTTGAAAGCCCGCCTTCATTTACCCGTGAATGACCTGTCGGCATTTCCCGTGATCGACAAGAGGTGGCACGTGTACAGGCTGATCGCTGAATATCAAAGCCTCGAAGCCGGGTATTGCCTCGACACACTGTTGTGACTGCCCTGCCCAAAAGCCTGCCGCTGATTCTCAGTGAGCTGCGCACCGCGACGACCCGGCAGCATCAAGTGCTGGAAAAACGCATTCCGTTTTTCACCGCCGATTTATTGCTCTACACCCGCCTGATCAAGGCTTACTACGGTTTTTATCGGCCGCTGGAAAACCTGCTGTGCCAGATGGCGATGACCATTCCCGGTCTGGACTGGCTGATTCGTAGCAAAACCCCATCGCTTGAAGCCGATCTGTATGCCTTGGGTCTGGACGCGGGCGCCATCGATGCCATCCCCCTCTGCCAGTTTTCCCTTCAGCCCCGCTCCGTTGCCGATGTGCTGGGCGTGCTGTACGTCCTTGAAGGCGCGACACTGGGCGGTCAATCGCTGCGCAACGGCCTGTACTCGCGCCTCGGTGTCGACGAACACATGGGCGGCCGCTTTTTTGCGGTGTACGGCACGTCGACTTTGCTGATGTGGCGCGGTTTCCTGGCGTGCCTGTATGAGGTGTGTGATCCCGTTGAACGGGCGGCGTCGGTGACCGCGGCCCAGGCGACTTTCGAGGCCTTCGAAGGTTGGCTCGAGCAGTGCGAGGTATTGGTATGAATCGCCTCACTGATGAGCAACTCGACGCTGCGCTCGCCGAGTGCGCCCGCGAAGCGATCCGGACTCCAGGGTCGATCCAACCCCATGGCGTTCTGCTGGTACTGAGTGAGCCTGAGTTGATCATCCAGCAGATC
This sequence comes from Pseudomonas sp. HLT2-19-2, assembly GCF_054898005.1. NCBI lineage: Bacteria > Pseudomonadati > Pseudomonadota > Gammaproteobacteria > Pseudomonadales > Pseudomonadaceae > Pseudomonas > Pseudomonas sp. HLT2-19-2. Next base: position 2,240,219 of record NZ_CM142712.1, read on the forward strand.
AGCCGCAATTGTGCGTCGTTGCTCGGTCAGACGGCGGCGGCTTTATTGCAGCACCCTTTGACGATGCTGTTGGGTGCCACGGCGGCAGAGCAGGTTCGTCACGCACTGTTGTTGAATGATCTGGAGGATGCCAATCCGTTGGTGCTGGAGATAGGGGCGCAGCGGTTCAACGGATTGCTCAACCGACATGACGGCGTGATTATTCTTGAACTGGAGCCGTTGCACGACGCTGCGCCGGACAACACCGGCATCCTGCTTCGGGCCTTGCGGCGGATGCAGGCCGCCAGCACGCTGGACGACTTGTACACCGTCAGTGTCGATGAAGTCCGCCGCCTGACCGGCTTCGACCGGGTGATGATTTATCGTTTCCAACCGGCGGGGCATGGGCAAGTCATTTGCGAGGCACTGGGCGGTGTGCTACCCGGTTACCTGGGGCAATGTTTCCCCGCCTCGGACATTCCAGCGCAGGCGCGTGAGTTGTATCGCCTGAACTGGATCCGGGTGATCCCGGATGCGCGCTATGTGCCGGTGCCGATTCTTCCGGTGTTGCGCCCTGACACCGGACAGCCGCTGGACTTGGGGTTTTCGGTCCTGCGCAGCGTGTCGCCGGTGCACTGCCAATACCTGGAAAACATGGGCGTGCGGGCCTCCATGAGCTTGTCTTTGCTTGCGAGCGATCAGCTTTGGGGACTGATCACGTGTGCCCATCCTGAACCGCTGCGGGTGAGCCATTCGGTGCGCACGATGTGCGCTGCGATCGCCCAGTTGCTCAGTGTGCAGATCATGGCACTGCACACCCGGGACGAACAGCGTCAGCGTGAACAGAAATCCCGGCTGATCACTGAACTGACCGCAGCGATGCGCCTGGCTGACAGCGACGTGCTGGAGGGGCTGCTCAACCACCCGCAGCCATTGCAAGCCCTGACCGGGGCCAGTGGCGTCGCCGTATTGATCGAAGACCGCTTGCAGCTGTTCGGTGAGTGCCCGACGGTTGAGCAGGTACGAGCCCTTTACCTGTGGGTGCGCGAGCAATGCCTGGCAAGCGGCGAGCCGCTGTTGACCGACCACCTGCAAGGCCTGCACGGTGCCAGCGCCCTCTACAGTGACGTGGCCAGCGGTCTGTTGGCGTTCGTGCTGCCCAAACCGGTGGACAACGGCGTCCTGTGGTTCCGCCCGCAGCTGCGCTCCAGCATGAAGTGGAGCGGCAATCCTGATGAACATTTCAGTGCCGCAGGCGACAACCGTCTGCAACCGCGTACATCCTTTGCGCTGTGGGAACAGCAAGTGGAGGGCAGGGCGCGCGAATGGAGCGCGGCGGATGCTTATGCGGTCAGTGAGCTACGCCGCAATGCCATCGAAAACGACCTCGCCCGTCAGGTGCTCCGCGAGCATGAAGCGGTCCGCGAGCGTGATGAGTTGGTGGCGATGGTGTCCCATGACCTGCGCAATCCGATGACCATTATCATCATGCAATGTGGAATGATGCAGCGCCTGGTAGCCAAGGACGAAGGCAAACATACCGTGCGCCTGAGCGCGGCCTTGGGCACCATGGAGGAAGCCACCGCAAGGATGAATACCCTGATTGCCGATTTGCTGGACAAGTCGAAACTCGATGCAGGCAAGTACCCACTCGAGTGCAAGCCGCTGGATGTGGTCAACCTGCTTGAAGAGGCCTGTGGGTTGCTGGTGACCCTCACGACCCACAAAAACATCGAGCTCAACTGCAGCAGTTCTGAAGGCTTGAGCATCGACGCCGATCCCCAGCGTTTGTTCCAGGTGCTGTCGAACCTGTTGGGCAACGCAATTAAATTCACCCCCACGGGCGGACGTATTGACCTCAGCGCCCGCCAGGTAGACGGCAAAGTGCTGATCTCGGTGCGCGACAACGGCGGCGGTATACACGCCGTGCATTTGCCGCACATCTTCGAGCGCTACTGGTCGGTTCGTGACGGTAATCCCAACGGCAGTGGCCTGGGATTGTACATCTGCCGCAGCATTGTGCAGGCGCATGGCGGAGAGCTTTGGGCCGAGAGCGAACCAGGGATTGGCAGCGTGTTTACCTTTTCCATTCCGGCGTTGGCGGCTGACGCGGCCTAGGGCCGGGTCATAATCTCCAGCAGATGCCCGTCCGGGTCATCGAAGTAAACCCGCCGGCCACCGCCGTAATCGTTGATCTGGTTCGGTCGCTGCTTGCCGGGGTCAGCCCACCAGGGTTGCTTTCGTGCTTGCAGGCGGGCGAAGGCCGCATCGAAATCGTCGTCACCGATCAAAAACGCGTAGTGCTGGGAGGCAATCGGCGGGTCATTGTCGTAGAAGTCCAGCGACACACCGTTGTCGAACGTGACGATCAGCATCGGGCCGAAGGGTTCGGGGCTGGGCAGGCCAAGGATTTCTGCCAGGTAGTTTGCTGATGTCTGCTTGTCACGGCACCAGACAATGGTGTGGTTCAGCTGAGCGCTCATGCAGTGGTCCTCACGGCGGATCAGGGCGTTGTTGTTGAGCTATGAGATTAGCTCAGCCTGTTGCGCAATGACCGCCCTGGCCTAAGCTTTGGGCAAGGCTAGACACAATTGCGGTGCGTCACCCGGAACGAACGCCGCGATGCGCAATCATTAGAGCGTGGATATCAAAAGGAGATGCGCATGCTCATCAGGTCATTGACCCTGACTACCCTGCTGGCTTTCGCCGGCCCCTTGTTCGCCGCCGATGGCGACTCACCTCTGGATATGGACAAGGGCAGGGCGCGGCCACTGATTGTTATTGCTTCCAGCACGGTTGATCCGGTGTGGGTTGGTCTGAAAAAGTCGCTGGCCGATCCGGCCAACAAGGAGGGTGTCGCCCAACGCAATATCAGGGTGTACACCGTGCTGAACATGTTCGGTCAGCTCGACGGCAAGGATCTCGGCCAACAGGACACCATGGCACTGATCCGCTCGCTTAAACTCGGTGCCGGGGCGTTGCCCAAGGTTATCCTGGTGGGCAAGGACGGCGAAAAGAAATTCGAGAGTTCGGGGGATGAATCAAAATCGGTCGATTTGAAGAAAATTTTCGAGACCATCGACGCGTTGCCAGTGACCGAGAAAGAAGCTGCAGCGCCGACGGTCGCGACGCCTGTTGTAGCCGAACCGGCCGCCAAGGGTTCCAAAGGCGCAAAACCGGGCAAACCGGACAAACCCGCCAAGCCTCCTGAAATGCCGGACGATTGAACCCGGACCTTCGCCATCTGCTACAAGAGTGCGCGACCTCAAGAGGTCGCCCATTTTTTGCTCGGTAGCTGCTAAAAAAACCGGGTGTTCCAGGGTGAGATGTATTGGCTTCTATTGGTCTCGGAAATTTCCTGCAAGTCCTGTCGGACTTCATGAACTGGTTTCTGTCAGAGCGCACCGCTAGCCTTCGTCAGCCACCGCAAAATCGCGGTCGGACGTGGGAGTCCGCGACACTGAGGGATCCAGGGACGAAAAACACCAATGGCACAATAAGGAGCTCGTCTGTGAAAAAATTCAGCAAGAATCAACCGAAAACCCTAACCGACGCCGATCATCTCGGTCCCGCGAAGCCGTGTGAAACCTCAAAAGACGCAGTCATTCGAAATTCCACGCGTACCGCCACGACCAAGCAGATCTTCACTGTTGCCCCCGGTGTCGACACACTAGCCCTGCTAAATCAGGCCTGTGAAACCCTTGCCTCCCTGAATGTCCTGATTGCGAATTTTACCGGCAAACTGGAAGGCTCGAACCGCAATGTGCTGCTGTCGATTCAGCAATTGGCGTCGGTCGCCGAGTTGTTGGTGAATCAGGCACGGGAAAATCTTGATCCGAGAAGCGATGCGCCTGACGCTCAACCGCCGACTCGGCATTGAGCTGACGCAGTAACGACAAGGGGCGACCTCAAAGGGGCGCCCATTGTTATTACTGACATTGACACCCGCGCGACAGGCAAGTGATTGTCTCCAGAGAACGATCTATTTGAGTAGTGCGCTCAATATTTTGTGAGCGATCTTGATTCGCTCAGGGTTCGGGTAGTTTTTGTTGGCCAGGATCACGATGCCGATGTCTTTCGACGGTACGTACGCCACATAGGCACCGAAGCCGCTCGTTGAACCGGTTTTGTTAATCAGTACGTTTTTCGGTTGAGGTTGCGGCGGGGTCAGCCACTGGACTTCGTGAGCCTCCATCGCCATCTGCGTCGAGTTACCCGCCAGCAATGTATCGAGGGTGACCGGGTAGTTGTAGAACTCCCAACCCAACCCCTGAGTCATCTCGCCCACCTTGTAGTAACCGGAATGCGTCGTGGCGACTGCCCGCTGCAGCGGATCTTCAAGGCTGGTCGGTTTCATGTTCGCTTCAACATAACGAATCAGGTCCGCGGCGCTGGTTTTCACGCCATAAGCCTCCGAATCCAGTGCCCCCGGTCCAACCCGCACAGGCTTGTCATCCTTGTTGTAACCCTGAGCGTAAAGTCCCATTTCAGCCTGTGGCACCTTGAGGTAGGTGTGCTTTAGCCCGAGTTTCGGCAGCAGGGACTTCTCCATCAGCTCATCAAACGGCTGGCCCATGCTTTTGGCCGCCAGATAACCGAACAACCCCAGGCTCGGGTTCGAATACTGCCGATGGGTGCCGGCGGCATAGGTCGGTTTCCACTGTTTGAAATAGCTGAGCATCTTGTCCGGTGCATCGGCATCGCCGGGGAATTGCAGCGGCAGGCCGCCAGCACTGTAGGTGCCCAGTTGCAGCACGTTGATGTTATCGAACGCGCTACCACGCAGTTCCGGCAGAACAATGCTGGCCTTGTCGGACAGGGACAGTTTGCCGGTGGACTGAGCGTAGGCGGCGAGGGTAGCGGTGAAGGTTTTGCTCACCGAACCGATCTCGAACAGGGTGTCTTTGGTGACGGCTTTGCCGTTTTCCTTCGAGGCCACGCCGTAGTTAAAGTAATGCGATTGGCCGTTGACGGTGATGGCCACGGCTATTCCGGGAACGGCCTGGGCTTGCATGACCGGTCGTATGGCGGCATTCACCACCGTCTCGATTTGATCCTGTGCGACACATTGGCCGGTGGCGAGCACCGCCACGCAAACGGCGAGAGTCTTCAGCCTATTCATGTTGGTTTTGTCCGTCATTGATTCGATTGCGTGCGATTTTAGGGTGTTAAACGCTACGCTCCGAGCGTTTTTTAAATCCGGCCGCCCATAGACGGGCCGGGCTGATTGTTAATAGGCTAGGCGCGACCGCTGAATTAGCGCTGCCCGAGCTTGCTCAAGTCCACTGCACCGCGCTCGGCGGCATTGACGCGGGTTCGCGGGATCATGGCGCCGCCCAAGTGCTGCATGATTTCGGTGAAGCACACGTTGCCCGTGGCTACAGACGTTCGATTTGCGCATCACCATCCACGCCGTCACGGGCCTTGAAGCTGCGCTGCTTGATCTCTTGGGTCAGCACCTGGACGTGCTGGTGGCCGCCCTGCTCGGTGAAGGTCAGCAGCACGATGAGGTGAAGATGCCGGGTTATCTGTTTTATGTCGGTGATCAACTGGCCAACCTTGAGCACGAGGCGATTCTCAACGCCATCAAGCGCCAGGATCCGGATGCAGCGCGGGCGGCCATGTTGTTGCACCTGACCAACAGTCGCGACCGGTTTTCGGCTGATCGCTGGCCACCGTTTGTCTACTCGATAGCACCTCATCCGTGACCCTGCTTCCAACGAATACGGCCCAGATTTGCTGGACCTCATCAGTGAGGTGCGTCATGGCTAACGACTCGATGTTCCAGGGTGGAACGCCCAATACCGACCCTACCAAACCCATGCCCGGCACCGACGAGCCGACCCTGGATCACGACGCGCCCCCCGGCATGGACCCTTCGCTGGACCCGGCTGAGGCTGACGCAGACCGACCTGAAGACTGGATGGATCCTGAAGCGGCCGATGACGTTCCTCCGGCAGATGAGCCGACACCGCTATCCGATGACAGGCGATAAACAGAACCCGGCCAGTGCGCCGGGTTTTTATGCCGTGCAGTTCAACCGCGTCATCGTTCATCGCCGGCAAGCCCGCTCCCACAGGTTTTGAGTCGGATGAGAATAATGTGATCGCCACAGACCCTGTGGGAGCTGGCTTGAACTGGTCCAGTAATTTTGGACATTTTTTTCGGTTCTCACGCCGCCAACTTTTCCGCTGCTCCAGATTCAAGGTGAACACACTGACCAACACAACCAGCGCCAGTTGCACATGAATCTAAACTGCGCCCACATCCCGCATCAACAACCCAAACCCCAAATCCACCGCATCCGGAATCGGCAGATACACCGTGTGCCCATCCCCCGGCGCCACCTCGATCGGCTCGCCTTTGACGTTTTGCAACTGATTCAAGTCGAATTGGAAGTTGCCCTTGGGCGTCATCAGTTCCATGTGATCACCCAGGCCAAATCGATTCTTCACCTTGACTTCCGCCATCCCGTCACGCCGCTCACCAGTCAGCTCGCCGACAAACTGCTGCCGCTCCGACACCGAACTGCCGTGCTGGTAGTTCTGGTATTCGTCATGCACATGCCGCCGCAGAAAACCTTCGGTGTAGCCGCGCTGAGCGAGGGATTCCAGATCCGTCATCAGGCTGCGGTCGAACTCGCGACCGGCCACCGCGTCGTCGATCGCCCGGCGATAAACCTGAGTGGTCCGCGCGCAATAAAAGTGGGATTTGGTCCGGCCCTCGATTTTCAACGAGTGCACACCCATCTGTGTCAGTCGCTCGACGTGCTGCACCGCGCGCAGATCCTTGGCATTCATGATGTAGGTGCCGTGTTCATCTTCAAAGGCCGGCATTAGTTCGTCGGGGCGGTTGGCTTCCTGCAGCAGGAACACCTGATCGGTCGGGGCGCCTATGCCCAGGGTCGGTTCAGGCTGGAAAGTCTGAACGATCTCGCCCAGCTGATTTTCCGTGGCCTGCTGCGCCGAATACTTCCAGCGACAGGCGTTGGTGCAGCTGCCCTGGTTGGCGTCGCGCTTGTTCATATAGCCCGACAACAGGCAGCGACCGGAATAGGCCATGCACAAGGCGCCGTGGACAAACACCTCCAGCGCCATCGCCGGAACCTGCTCGCGGATCTCGGCGATTTCTTCCAGGGACAGTTCCCGCGACAGGATGATCCGGCTCAAGCCTTGTTGCTGCCAGAACTCGACACTGGCCCAGTTCACCGTGTTGGCCTGCACCGACAAGTGAATCGGCATCTGCGGATAATGCCGGCGGACCAGCATGATCAGACCCGGGTCGGACATGATCAGCGCGTCCGGCGCCATGGCAATTACCGGCGCCAGGTCTTTGAGGAAGGTTTTCAGTTTGGCGTTGTGCGGGGCGATGTTCACTACCACATAAAAGCGCTTGCCCTGAGCCTGGGCCTCGTGAATGCCGAGGGCGAGATTGGCGTGATCGAATTCGTTATTGCGCACCCGCAGGCTGTAACGCGGCTGGCCGGCGTACACCGCATCGGCGCCATAGGCGAAGGCATAACGCATGTTTTTCAGGGTGCCCGCGGGGGCGAGCAGTTCCGGGGGGAGCAGGGTCATGGCAGTGTCGGTCACAAAAGCCGCCGAGAATAAGCGGCTTGCCCCAAAGATTCATTGATCTGGATCTATGCTTGATGAACAAACGGATGGCACTCGCGCGAACCGTGGCGGACTAAGCATCAGGACGGCTCTTCAGTACAAGAGCCTGCGCCCCGCGGACTGACACGGATCGGACATGAACGAAAAGACACTGCAAAACAAATCACTGGCGATTTTACTGGGACTGGTCACCGCCGCTTTCATCTGGATCTTGCTGCCGTTTTACGGTGCGGTGTTCTGGGCGGTCATCCTCGGCATCCTCTTCGCGCCCCTGCAACGTCGACTGCAACTGAAGTTCGGCTGGGAGCGCAACTTGACGGCGCTGCTCACCCTGAGCATCTGCATGGTGATCGCGATCCTGCCGGTGATCATCCTTAGTATCTTGCTGGTTCAAGAAGGGGCCGCGCTGTACAAGAGCATCGAAAGTGGCGAACTGGACATCGCCGGGTATTTGACGCATTTCAAACACAGCCTGCCGCCGTACTTTCAGCATGTGCTCGATCGGGCCGGGGTTGGCGAGCTGGATGGGTTGCGGGAGAAGATCATCAAGAGTGCAGTGACAGGCAATGAGTTCATCGCCAACAAAGCCTTCAGTTTTGGTCAGGGTACGTTCGAATTCGTGGTGGGTTTTTTCATCATGCTCTACCTGCTGTTCTTCTTTCTGCGGGACGGTGCCGAACTGGCGCGAAAAGTTCGCGCCGCTGTGCCGCTGCAGGAGCACCAGAAACGTCGCTTGCAACTGAAGTTCAATCGCGTGGTGCGGGCGACAGTGAAGGGCAACCTGCTGGTGGCAATCACGCAAGGCGCGTTGGGGGGGTTGATTTTCTGGTTTCTGGACGTCCCGAGCGCGTTGCTCTGGGCGGTATTGATGGCGTTTCTATCCCTGTTGCCAGCGGTGGGGGCGGGGATCGTCTGGGCACCGGTGGCGGCGTTTTTCCTGTTCGCCGGGGCGATCTGGCAGGGCGTGGTGCTGGGGCTGTTCGGGGTTTTTGTGATCGGTCTGGTGGATAACGTACTGCGACCGATCCTGGTGGGCAAGGATACAAAGATGCCGGACTATCTGATCCTTATCTCGACCCTTGGCGGTCTGGCGGTCTTCGGCCTCAATGGTTTTGTAATCGGGCCGCTGATCGCCGCGCTGTTTATGTCGAGCTGGTCAATCTTCATGGAAACCAAGCCGCGGGTGCAGTTGCCTTAAACGCTGAGTTGGCCTTGGCCGATACGTTGCGACAATGCCTGGGCGGCCGGCAGCGAGGTGAGCGGGCCGCTGATCGGTTCGCCGTCCTGCACCAGATACCAACAGGCGAGCAATCCCAGCTCTCTGAGCGGTGCGGGAACGGCGCTGCCGATAACGGACATGATCTGAACCTGGGACATAAGTACCTCCATCAATCTATGGAGCTACCTTACGGACCGGACACTTGAACGGACAATCAACGCTTTCGATAGTCGTCATTGACGCCAATGAATTATCGGTTCAGTCGACCACCAGATCCAGCATATGGACCACTTCCTGCTCGTTGAGCAGGCCTTTTCGCACCAGGTTTTCTGCGAGCAGCGAAAGAAACTTGGCGCTGCGATGGCCTTCCAGGTGCTTGAGTTCGGTCAGTGTGTTGTACACCTTGCTGGAAGTGCACAAGCCGACAATGCGGTGCGGATTTTGCGTGGGCATGAGGTCGTCCTTGTTTTTATCAATCTGTTGTTAGCGGACAGATCCCAGAGTGCGGACCTGACATGACATAAATATGACCGCTTTCCCCAAAATGGGGGAAGGGTGGCGAGTCAATCTTGCCAACTTGAACCGCAAAGACTGTCCCGACAGCGACCTTGGCGAGATTTATCCAGACCTCTACCGACAGACGGTCGCAAAAAAAGGCCCCGCTGATGAGGCGGGGCCTATGATTCTGTTACCAGCGGTCATAACCGTGGGGGTGGCCGTAGTAACCACGCGGTGGACCGTAGTAACCACGTGGCGGACCATAGTAAACCGGTGGCGGGCCGTAATAGACCGGTTGTTGCACGTAGACCGGGGCCGGCTGGTAATAAACCGGTGGAGGTTGTTGTATGTAAACCGGCTGAGGCTGAGCGTACACCGGTTGCTGTACATAGACCGGGCGGTTGCTGTTGATGATGGCCGAACCGACGATGGCCGAGCCGATGATCGCACCAAACACCGCCGGACCTTGCCAACCGTGACCGCCGCCAGCTTCTGCCTGCCCTGCGATAGCAAAAGCACCGATCAGCAAGGCCACTGTGGGGATTTTACGGATCATGAAAACTCCTCGGTTCTTCGACCCGGCGCTTGCGTCTGCAATAGACCCAAGGATTGTCGCGGGGATACTTCTAAGACAGCGTTTTTTTTAAATCAGCACAGCCGTTGGGTAAATTTTGTGTAAGGTCTGTACTAGCATCTTTACGGTCCAGTGATGCTGCGCGCAGACACGCCGTTATGATCGATCAGACCCGATGGAATGGCTAATCCCGTCTATCTGAAAGTGCTATTGAAGGAGATATTCATGCAGATGAACCCCAACAGAGATACCCAGCTGTGCATGTCGCTTTCCGGGCGCCCCGGCAATTTTGGCCTGCGGTTTCACAATCATCTGTATGAGCAACTGGACCTGAATTTTTACTACAAGGCCTTCAGCAGCCAGGATCTTCCAGGCGCCGTTGGCGGCATTCGCGCCTTGGGGATTCGTGGTTGCGGCGTGTCGATGCCGTTCAAGGAGGCGTGCATTGCGCTGGTCGACGAACTGGCCCCCTCCGCTGCGGCCATTCAATCGATCAACACCATCGTCAACACTGACGGCCATCTCAAGGCTTACAACACCGACTACATCGCGATCGCCCAGTTGCTTGAAACCCACGAGGTGCCGAAGGAATCGTCCTTTGCCCTGCGCGGCAGCGGCGGCATGGCCAAGGCTGTGGCCAGTGCCTTGCGCGATGGTGGCTACAAAAATGGCCTGATCGTTGCCCGTAACGAGCGTGCCGGACGTGCGCTGGCCGAATCGCTGGGCTATCAATGGCAAGCGGAGCTGGGCTCGAAGCGCAAGCAGATGCTGATCAACGTCACACCGATTGGCATGTCCGGCGGTCCCGAGGTCGATCAGCTGGCGTTCGATGCTGAAACCATCGCTGCTGCCGAGACTGTCTTCGATGTAGTGGCAGTCCCCTCGGAAACACCGTTGATTGTGCGCGCTCGTGCTGAAGGCAAGCGAGTGATCACCGGGCTGGAAGTGATCGCGATCCAGGCGCTGGAGCAGTTCGTGCTGTACACCGGCGTGCGGCCGACCGATGTGCAGTTTCACAACGCAGTGGAATTTGCCCGCAGTAGCCTTGGCTATCCTGCTGCCCAGCAAGCGAAACCGTGACCGAGGTTATTCATGCATCCTGCCATTCTTAATCTGGATCAAGCCGAACTTGAGGCGCTGCCCGAAGCGTTTGCCCCTACGGGAGACACCGCCGGCCGCTATCAACAACGACAGGCGCGCATCGGCCAGCAACTCGGCGCGCAGAAATTGGGTTGTCGCCTGTACGCGCTGGAACCGGGGATGCGTGGCAGCCCGTTTCACAGTCATCGGGTTAACGAAGAGATGTTTTACATCGTGGCCGGGGAAGGGGAGATTCGCTTGGGTGCCGAACGCTTTCCCGTTCGCGCCGGGGATGTCATTGCCTGCCCGCCGGGCGGCCCTGAAACCGCACACCAGATCATCAACACCAGCAACGGTGAGCTGCGCTACCTGGCGGTCAGCACCCAGCAATCACCCGAGATTTGCGAGTACCCGGATTCTGGCAAGTACGTGGTGATGGACGACTTCAAGGTCGACGCCGAAGGCAATGCCTCGGGCTTCGTCGCCGTCGCCCGGCCGGCTGACGGTGTGGATTATTGGGACGGCGAGTAGCGCAGGGTTATTCGAGGCGGGCCAGACGCTCTTCCAGCGCCGCAATCCGCGTTTCAAGTTCTTCGATCCGCTCAACCGATACGCCGCCCGTGCCACGTTCGACCGGGTTCTGCCGTGCCGCCAGGATCACTTCGATGTCCGCCGGGTCGCCCAAGGCGTGCATGTAGCGGTCTTCACGCTGACCGGCCTGGCGCGCAATCAACAGCGCCAGACCTCGAGCAATCAAGCGTTCCAGTTGATGCACGACCTGTTCGGCGTCTTCGAAGTCATGCATGCGGCCGCTGCGGGTCAGCAGTTCATTGACCGTTTGGGGGCCGCGCAGGAACAGCAGCCCCGCAAGAATGACCTGCGCCGGCACCAGTTCCAGCGCCTTGTCGACTTTATGTTCCCAGCGATCGGCACGACTGCCCATCACCAATTTGGTAAAACCGCGTCCTTCGAGGGCGCGCAGACTCTGGCCGACCTGACCCTGGGTAAGGTTCATCACCGGCTCGCGGCTGGTTTTCTGGTTGCAGGCAATCACCAGCGCATTGAGGGTCAGTGGATAGGTTTCCGGGCTGGTGGCCTGTTTTTCGATCAACGAACCCAGAATGCGGATTTCCGTGCTGTTAAGTCGCGGCTCGTCGAAGGTCGTTTCTTGCTCAGTGCTCATCGCGCTTTTCCCTATGCAGTCGAAGCATGCAGTCGAAGCCGCCTAGCGTAATCCTTGCAGGATAAAAGACAAGCCGCAGGAGGGGCGGGGATGGCTATAATCGGCCCACGTTTCCCTCCTGTCACAACACGAGACTGCCATGACTATTTCCCTGTACGCCGCTTCCGTCCCGGTTTTCAAACAAATGCTCAACGCCCTGAGCGACGTTTTGAACAAGGCCGAAGCCCACGCCACCGCCAAGAACATCGACCCAAACGCTTTATTGCAAGCCCGTCTGTACCCGGACATGTTCCCGCTGGTACGTCAGGTGCAGATCGCCGTTGATTTCGCCAAGGGCGTTTCCGCGCGTCTGGCCGAAGTTGAACTGCCAAAATACGACGACACCGAAACCACCTTCGTCGAGCTGCAAGCGTTGATCGCCAAGGTGCTGGCCTTCATCGGTGAGATCAAACCAGAACAAATCGACGGCAAGGAAGGCATCGAAATCATCACTCGTCAGGGCACGCCGAAAGAGAAGCGCTTCACCGGCCAGACTTACCTGCTGAGCTACGGCCTGCCGCAATTCTTCTTCCACATCACCACCACTTACGCACTGCTGCGTCACAACGGTGTGGAAGTGGGCAAGCGCGATTACATGGGCGCGTTCTAAACCGCTCAGGCAATAAAAAGCCCCCGCAGCCTGAGTTGCGGGGGCTTTTTTACAGCTAAGCATTTTTCATCTGCACCGCTGATCCTCTGGGAGCGGGTTTAGGCCAGACGCTGGGCTTTCTCGTCTTCACCCAGGCACGCCGCCGCCGTGAACAATACGTCGGTGGAGGAGTTCAGGGCGGTTTCCGCCGAGTCCTGCAACACACCGATGATGAAACCGACCGCCACCACTTGCATGGCGATTTCACTTGGAATGCCAAACAGGCTGCACGCCAATGGAATCAGCAGTAACGAGCCGCCAGCCACACCCGAAGCGCCACAGGCACAAATCGCTGCCACGACGCTCAGCAGGATGGCCGTCGGAATGTCCACGGCGATGCCCAAAGTATGCACGGCTGCCAGGGTCAGCACGGTAATGGTGATCGCCGCGCCGGCCATGTTGATGGTCGCGCCGAGCGGAATCGAAACCGAGTAAGTGTCTTCGTGCAGGCCCAGGCGCTTGCTCAATGCCAGATTGACCGGAATGTTCGCCGCCGAACTGCGGGTGAAAAACGCGGTGATGCCACTTTCCCGCAGGCACATCAGCACCAGCGGATACGGGTTGCGACGCAGTTTCCAGAACACGATCACCGGGTTCATCACCAGCGCCACGAACAGCATGCAGCCCAGCAGCACCGCCAGCAGATGCACGTAGCCGATCAAGGCGCCGAAACCGGAGGTGGCGAGGGTAGAAGCCACCAGGCCGAAAATGCCCAGCGGCGCGAAACGAATCACTAAACGCACGATCAGGGTCACGCCATTGGACAGGTCGCCCAGCACTTCGCGCGTCGTGTCACCGGCATGGCGAATGGCAACGCCCATACCAATCGCCCACGCCAGAATGCCGATGAAGTTGGCATTCATCAGCGCGCTGACCGGGTTGTCGACCACACTCAGCAACAGACTTTGCAACACTTCACTGATACCGCCCGGCGCGGTGACCGCAACGTCGTGAGTCGCCAATACCAGGCTCGACGGGAACAACGTACTGGCGACAACGGCCACCACCGCCGCCGCAAAAGTCCCCAGCAGATACAGAAACAGAATCGGCCGGATGTGGGTTTCCTGGCCGTGCTTATGGTTGGCGATAGACGCCATGACCAGCACGAACACCAGAATCGGCGCGACCGCTTTCAGTGCCGATACGAAGACTTTGCCGATGAACGCAGTGGACTTCGCCACCTCCGGCGCGAACAACGCCAGGGCAATCCCGGCGATCAGGCCGATGATGATTTGTGTGACCAGGCTTAAGCGTTTCAGGCGTAACCATAGCGAAGGGGATGAAACGGTCATAAAACGGCATCTCTGATTTTTTTAGGTGCGGGGTATCGCGACATCAATGCCAATCAATGGCCGATGAATAGGGTGTACATATCGCAGGGCGCGGACTTTATCACAGTGGCCTTTATCCTTCAGACCTGTGACGATCTGCCGCCCGTGGGGCCAACGAGATTGGCAGGTTCGTGCAACCCTGATTGGAAACACTCTGTTAAGATTCGCCATCCTCATTTTCAAGTCATGCCAGTGGGCCTTCGGGCTATCGCTGGTGTCGTCGTTTTCTGGAGTTCTGCATGTTGTTGCCCATCCTTCTGTTGTCTGCTGCCGGTTTCACGGTGCTGACCACGGAATTCATCATCGTCGGCCTGTTGCCGGCCATCGCTCGAGACCTTGACGTCAGCGTCCCCCAAGCGGGTTTGCTGGTGACCTTGTTCGCCTTCACGGTCGCCGCATTCGGGCCGTTCCTGACCGCGTATTTCGCCCGGTTCGAGCGCCGCAAGTTGTTCATCTCGGTGCTGATCATGTTCGGTCTTGCCAACACCCTCGCGGCGTTTGCGCCGAACATTTGGGTAATGGCCATTGCCCGGTTGATTCCGGCGCTGGGATTGCCGGTGTTCTGGGCGCTGGCCAGTGAGACGGCGGTGGGCATTGTCGGCCCGGACTATGCCGGCCGCGCCATCGCCAAGATCGGTTTTGGCATTGTTTGCGCCACGGTGTTCGGCATTCCTGTGGGCACACTGATCTCCGATGCATTCGGCTGGCGCAGTGCCTTTGGCATTCTGGCGGTGATCGCGTTTGCCAAGGCGTTGCTGCTATTTATCTACCTGCCGAAAACCAATCTGCATCAGCATCAAGTGAGTTTCCGCTCGCAGTTAAAGATCCTGCGCAGCCCGCTGATGGTGGGGCATGTGCTGCTGTCGATCCTGGTGTTCAGCGGCATGTTCACCGCTTACACCTACCTGGCGGACATTCTTGAGCGCTTGGCCGGTTTCAACGGCACGGTGGTCGGTTGGTGCCTGATGGGCTTCGGCGCGGTCGGGTTGATCGGCAACTCACTGGGTGGCCGCGCGGTGGATCGTCATCCGTTGATCGCCTCAATGATGTTCTGCGCGTTCATGATCGCCGGCATGGTGGCGCTGGTGCCGAACATTCATTCGCCGCTGGGCCTGGCAGCGGCGATGGGGATCTGGGGCGTGACTCAGGCGGCGTTGTTCCTGGTCAGTCATGTGCGTTTGATGAAGGCTGCGCCCGAAGCGCCGGCCTTTGCTGCGTCGCTGAACATCGCCGGGGCCAACTTGGGAATCGGCTTGGGCGCGATGGTGGGCGGGCGAGTGATCGACAGCGTTGGCCTGGGAGGCCTTGGGTTTGCGGCCGCCGGTTTTATCCTTGTCTCGATCCTCTTGGCAATCGCGCTGATGACCTTCAAACCCCGCGAAGTCTGCGCCTGACACTTCAAAGCTCGGTGAACAGCTCGCGTCGGGCACCTTCGGTAATGGCAACAATGCCGGGGTGCTTGACCTTGCGTTCCACCGAAATGGCGTAGAACGATTCGGTGACCGCGTCGGTCTGGCCAATCAACTCCACGCCGTATTGGCGCTTCACTTCATCGGCAATCACGCTTGGGCCGATGAAAATCCCGCTGCCGGATTGACCGAAAGCCTGCATCAAGGCGCTGTCGTCGAACTCGCCGACGATGCGCGGCTGGATCTGCTGCTCGGCAAACCAGCGCTGCAAGCGACTGCGCACCACGGTCTCTGGCCCGGGAATCAATAGGGGTGCGCCGTGCAGGCTGCGGGGGAAGTCCTGACCGTAGCGCGCCGCCAATTCAGCGGTGGCAAAGAAGCTGATCCCGCATTCCCCGAGTTTCTGGCTGTAGCCCTTGATGTCCAGGTGCGATGGCATCGGGCTGTCGGAGATGACCAGATCCAGGCGCTGGATCGCCAGGTCGGCGAGCAGGCGTTCGAGTTTGTCTTCACGACAGGTGATGCGTAGCGGCTCACTCAATTCCATGGTCGGCGCAATCAGCCGATAGACGATGGATTTGGGTACCACGTCGGCCACACCCACCCGAAACAGAATCTGCTGCTCATTGGGCTGCGCTCGCAACATCAACTCCAGTTCACCTCCCAGCTGAAACATTTGCTCGGCGTAGGGCAGGGTCTGACGTCCAGCTTCCGTCAGCTCAAGCTGTCGGCCGACCCGGCGAAACAGCTCGATGCCATAGGTCTGTTCGAGCAGGGAAATCTGCCCGCTGATGGTCTGTGGCGTCAGGTTCAGCTGCTCGCAGGCGCGCACGATGCTGCCGGTTTTGGCCACTACCCAGAAGTAATGCAATTGCCGATAATTGAGCATATCGATCTACAGTTCGTTAAAACCGAAGTATAACCGCTAAAAATACGAATTTTCCTGAAGTGTTTGCCTCCCTAGAATGCCTCGCTATCAACGGGCCATCGTTTCGGTTCGGTTTGTTCTATCGAGGAAAGCATCATGAAGCTTAAAACCACGGCACTGTTGATTACGTCTTTACTGGTATTGGCCGGTTGTGACCAGGCCGAGAAAAGCGCTCAGCAATTGATGGGCAAGGCTGCCGAAACCGCCAAGCAAGCGATCGATGACACCCACAAAGCCGCCGAGCAAGCAATCAGCGACGCCACCGGCGGCCTGATCAGCAAGAAAGAATCATCAAACGAAGATAAAGACAAAACCGAATCTTCGTCCCAGGAAATCTAAACCGTTTAAAACGAGTCAGGACTGACCCATGGAATACCTTTTAGAACTTGCTGCAAGCCCTACCGCCTGGGTCGCCCTGGCCACGTTGATCGTCATGGAGATCGTGCTCGGCATCGATAACCTGATCTTCATTTCGATCCTGACCAACAAGCTGCCCGAGCAGCATCGGCAGAAGGCGCGGCGCATCGGCATCGGCATGGCGCTGATCCTGCGACTGGCGCTGTTGAGCACCATCGCGTTCATCGTCCAGCTGACCGAGCCGGTGATCGATATCTTCGGCCATGCGTTCTCCTGGAAAGACATGATCCTGGTCGCCGGTGGCCTGTTCCTGTTGTGGAAGGCGACCACCGAGATCCATCACAGCATGGACCCGGCACCGGATGATCCGAAGTCGGCTACTTCGGCCGTGACGCTTGGCTTCGCTGCCGCCATCGGTCAGATCCTGATGCTGGACATGGTGTTCTCCATCGACAGCATCATTACCGCTGTCGGCATGACCGAGCATCTGCCGATCATGATCATCGCGGTGGTGGTGTCGGTGCTGGTGATGTTGCTGGCGGCTGATCCTTTGGCCAAGTTCATCAACGACAACCCGACAGTGGTCATGCTGGCGCTGGGCTTCCTGATCATGATCGGCATGACGCTGATCGCCGAAGGCTTCGGCGCCCACGTACCGAAAGGCTACGTCTACGCGGCCATGGCGTTCTCGGCGACGATCGAGGGTTTGAACATGATGTCGCGGCGGTCAAAGCAAAAGCGTGTAGCTACTGAAGCTTAACGGGCGATAAACGAAACGGCCGCCTGCGCTCGAAAGAGGGCAGGCGGCCGTTTTTTTTGCTGTTAAAAAAAGTGCCAGTCAGTGCGCGCTGGCGTGGTGTGCAGTAGTTTCATCCGTTTTCACCACCGGCGCCGATTGAGCAGGGTGGTGATGGTGCCGACGGGTAATTCGCAAGACCCCCCATAACATGGCGGCGGCAACGGCCAGCCAGCCAGAAATCAACATCACAATGGTCATTGCCAGGCTCATCAGTGCCTCCTCTTCGCCCTGCTGCGGGCACATACTCTTTGCAAATGACAGTCTAGTCGCTGCTGTGTTTCAGGCTATTGACCAAAGGTCGGCTGTCACCAATCAGTTCGCTCTATCGAATGCAATCATCTGCCGGTTAAGGCTATACCGCCGCCGCTCGGCGTCCTATGATCGACGCCCAAGCCGGGAGCGCAAATGCCTGGCGTCCAAATCAAGAGAGTGATGATGGTGCGGGTATTTTCTCGAATTCGATCTTTAGTGCTGGTCGTTGGCTGCGTTGCAGGCCTGGCCGGCTGCGCGGGGAGTGTGGCGCCTGAAATCAAGCGTTTGCCGGAGCGTGTCGAACTCAGTGGCACGTTCTACCGTGGCGTGGCGAATCAAAGCGGGCCGCAGGTGCTGGCCAGCCTGTTGTCCCAACAAGGCATTGTGATTACCCCAGGTTTGCTCGAAAAGCCGTTGCATTTGCCGGGTGCCGAAGCCCAGTTGCAGCAGAGCATGCAGAACCTCGCTCGCGAGTACGGCATGGTCGTCTATCCCCTCGACAGCAACCTGCCAGCGCTGTTGACCCAGGTCGCGGCTGGATATCCGGTGATGGTGCGCTTTACTGAAGGCTCGGCGTTCTGGGCTGAACCCCGTTACGCCATTCTTGCCGGGTACAATCGCCAAAAGCGCACCGTGCTGCTGCGTTCGGGCATGAATCGTCGGGAGTTGATGGGTTTCGGTTCGTTTGAATCGGCGCTCAAGGATGCCGGTGGCTGGGCCGTGCTGATTCAGAAGCCAAATCAGCTGCCGACCAATGTCGATCAACAGCGATGGCTCAAGGCTGCGAGCGATCTTGCCCAGGCAGGTCAGGAGCAAGCGGCAGCCAGGGCGAAAAAAGCGCTGAGCGCACAATAAGTCCGTTCGTCATCTGTCGGGCACCTCTGCACGTTGCCGACTTCTAAGGTATAGGGCCCGGATTTCTACGGGCTGTGACCAGGAGGCGCCCATGGCACATTCCAATACCCCCGTCGGCCCGCACTCGTCCGAGCATTCGTCGGGCGATGAGTTGGGGTTCGATCCCGACTCACCGGACCTCGCCGATCCTCAGGTCGACCCCATCGGACCCGCCAAGGCCCCCAGGGATGTGAAGCCGGGCGACAATCCCAAGGTGCCTGCGAAGCCTTACGATCCACTCGCCGATCTGAAACCCTGAGCCTTAGTGAGGTGCGTATGTCTACTGATTCGAGTTTCAACGACAAACGTCCGGACAGCGTTCCAACCACCCCTGAAAACGACATCGATCCCGTGTTGGATCCGGACAGTCCCTTACGGGATCCTCTGGCCAGACCTGTGGTAGTGACGACGGAACATCCACGGGGCTGGAAAGACCCGAGTGCCGGGGACGGCATTCCGGGCGACGATCAGATGCCACTGCCCAATGATTAACGCAACACGGAACAAGCCCCGAATGATCGCAATGCTGTTCACTTAAGCGGAGCAGCTTTGCGGTTAACCGGATACCGGGTTTTTGACATCTTCACCGCCCTGGGCCTCGCCGGTCTGGGGCGTTTTGTTATGAAAAGCACACCGACGCTACCGCGAAGCTCCTCCAGGCGTCTGGGTGTGTGTGACGGCGACACTGCTCCAGCCATGACGACGAGATGGCTGGCGATGTGCCGACAGGCAAACTTGAAACTCACTTCGCTCGGCGCTCGCTTGTGAGCAACCGCCGCCTGACTGGCTTCCCGACGTACCACGTTGTAAGCCAGTAAGAGTCCCCACAACTCTTGATACACCAGATCCACGGTCTTGCTGCGCAGGGTCAAGGCATTGTCTTGCATCGAGCTTTTGATATCCCTGAAGCCCAGCTCTATTTCCCATCGCTCGTGATAAAGGCTGGCGATCTGTTCGGCGCTGAAGTGTGAGGCCGGCAGCGAGGTGAAGACGGTTTTTTCTTTCCCTTCGACTTCATAGGTGACGGCCCGTACTTGCCAGTACTCAGGCAAAAGTGGGTTCTTCTTGCGTGCCTGCGGCGAGACTTTCATCTGTACCAGGTAATCACCATCGCCGTAGTGTTCAATCTCTGTACGAACCGTACCTTTGCGCTCCGGGATCATCCAATGCCGGTTTCTCTCAGTACTTTGGATGCTCAACAACAAGTCTGCACTGAAAAAACCTTTGTCCAGCAGTGTCACCGAATGATTGGGTATGGTCTCGACGAAGTCCTTGGCCAGCGGGATTTCGCCCTTGCGGTAAGGGCTGATAGCCGCATTGGCGATGATGTGAGAGCGGGCGTTCATCAGCGCAACAAGGCGCAGCACCGGATAGGGAGTTTGACGCTCGGAGGAGGTATTGCCGGAGCCAAAATGTTCGCGCAATGATGACGTTTCCGGGGTTCGAAACAAGGCACCGTCGACGGCAAAAACCTGAAGGCCGTGCCAGTCGTCTTGCGGGTAGCGCTCGTATCCCCAGGTATTGGCGCACTGCTGAAACAGCCAGGCCACGGGCTGGTTACCCAGGCGCTGGCGCGCCTGAGACAGGCCGCTTTTGGCCAAAAGCACTTCATTGGCAAGGCCGTCGGCACAGATATTGAGTCGGCGAGCGACCTCAACTATTGGCTCTCCTCTGAAAAGCGCCATCCCCACTACCAGCCAAAGGACCATGTCCGAAGGCAGGCGTCGACGTCGGATAGTCGCTTTGTCCGCCAGAGCGGCCGCAGCGGTGATCCAATCCTGAGGAATGTGATCGGTGAACACCTCAAGGCGTGAGAGTGGCTGTTCAGCGAAGTCCAGAACAGCGCTTAAATCCTGAGCAACAGACATAAAAAATCCGGAATCTTTATCAGATTCCGGATTTTCCTGCTGTCTGAGAATTAGTCAACAATCCTTAAGTGAACAGCATTGCCGAATGATCGGGGCTTTTTTTTCTGTCGCTTAATTACTTCGACGCTTCAACTACGCCACTCTGACGATGTTTGAGGTTCTTGTCGGATTTGTACTGCAGGGCTACAGACGGCACGTTCGTGCCCTTGCCGGTTTCCACCCAGCTGCGAATACGGCTGGCATCGGCAAAGTGTGTGTACTTGCCGAAAGCATCAAGAATCACCAGCGCAACCTGGCGATTACCCATGCTGGTAACCAGCACCAGACAGTGACCGGCCTCATTGGTGAATCCGGTTTTCGTCAGTTTGATGTCCCAGTTCGGCTTTCTGACCAGATGGTCGGTATTACGGAAACCCAGGCTGTAATTGGGTTTGCGGAACGAGACGGTTTTTTCCTTGGTCGTGCTCAGCTCAGTCAATAGTGGATGCTTGTGCGCGGCAACCAACAGTTTGCTCAGGTCGCGGGCGGTGGACACGTTGCGAGGGGAGAGACCGGTCGGTTCGACGAAGTGGGTGCTGGTCATGCCCAGTGCCTTGGCTTTGGCATTCATCGCTGCAATGAACGCGACATAACCGCCGCGGTAGTGATGGGCAAGGCTCGCGGCAGCGCGATTTTCCGAGGACATCAGGGCAATCAGCAGCATTTCCCGGCGCGGCAATTCGCTTTTGAGTTTGACTCGGGAAAACACGCCTTTCATTTCCGGCGTGTCGCTGATGTTGATGGAAAGGTATTCGTCCATGTTCTGATTGGCTTCGACCACGATCAGGCCAGTCATCAGTTTGCTGACGGAAGCGATCGGGACAACCACGTCAGGGTTGCTGGCATAGATGACTTTGTTGGTCTGCATATCCATCAGCAATGCGCTGCCGGAAGCGATCTTGAGTTGTGAGGTGTCGCGGGGCGCCGAGGTTGTTTCGGCGGCGTTGGCCATTGGCGTGATGAACGTCCCTGTAAATGCAAAAAATAGGCTCAGGATGGAAAGACGGATTTTCACGCTGGCAGACTCATTAGGTGTGGATTAGCCGTTCTGTAACGGGTTGTTTCTTCAAGTTGACGCATTTTAGGAGTATGGCTGAAGAACTGTCGATGGTTGTTCGAAGATCAGGTGAAAGACCTTGAAAACCTGCGCTAAAGGGGAGTTTCCGGCGAGTGGTAGGGGTTTTTGGTCAGGCAAAAAGAACCCCGCCATTGGCGAGGTTCTTTTGTTTGCCGCGGCTGTAAAAACAGTGATTCAGCCGTGCAGGGTTTCGGCTGCATACAGCGTATTTTCAAGCAGGCAGGCACGAGTCATCGGGCCAACGCCACCCGGGACTGGAGTGATCCAGCCGGCGCGGGGCAGGGCGGTTTCGTAGATCACGTCACCGACCAGTTTGCCGTCTTCCTGTCGGTTGATGCCGACGTCGATCACGATCGCGCCTTCCTTGATCCATTCCCCCTTGACCAGCCCCGGCTTGCCGGCGGCGACCACCACCAGGTCGGCACGGCCGACATGGCCCGCCAGATCTTTGGTGAAACGGTGGGTGACAGTCACGGTGCAGCCGGCCAGTAGCAATTCCATCGCCATCGGGCGGCCAACAATGTTGGAGGCCCCGACAACCACGGCGTCCATCCCGTAAAGATCGACACCGGTGCTTTCCAGCAACGTCATGATGCCTTTAGGGGTGCACGGACGCAGCAGCGGAATACGCTGGGCCAGGCGGCCGACGTTATAAGGGT
Source organism: Pseudomonas sp. HLT2-19-2 (assembly GCF_054898005.1). NCBI lineage: Bacteria > Pseudomonadati > Pseudomonadota > Gammaproteobacteria > Pseudomonadales > Pseudomonadaceae > Pseudomonas > Pseudomonas sp. HLT2-19-2. The sequence continues at coordinate 2,262,670 of NZ_CM142712.1, forward strand.
GGAAACCGTCGACGTCTTTGTCTGGACGAATGCGCTCCAGCAATTTGGAGGCGTCCAGGTGTTCAGGTAATGGAAGCTGCAGCAGAACGCCATCAATCACTGGATCGTCGTTCAAACGATCAATCAGATCAGTCAGCGCTTCTTGAGTGGTTTCGGAGGGCAGGTCATAGGCTTGAGAAATGAAGCCGACCTCTTCACAGTCTTTACGCTTGTGCGAGACATAAACCTGAGAGGCAGGATCGCTGCCGACCAGGATCACCGCGAGGCCGGGCGTGCGCAGGCCTTGCTGGCGACGCTCATTGACGCGTTTGGCGATCTGCTGGCGCAGGCTGGCGGCGATCGATTTGCCGTCGATTAGTTGTGCAGTCATTGCGCGTGATTAACCATCGAGAGGGGAAAAAAAGAGAACGCATTCTCGCATGTCATGAGGTAAGGGCAAAGGCGCTTGGTCTGCAAATTCCCCTAACCCCTTTAATTAAATGAATTTTTTATAAAAAAGAGTTGACGACCCTCAGGGTCACCTATAACATTCGTCGCACTTGTCGGGCACAGCCTAGCACTGGTTAAGAAGGTCAAGCAGAGTTGATGTTTAATTCGGTCAGACTGAAAGCACTTAGTTTGTAATCGTCCAAGAATACAGATTAACAAGGCGCCCGTAGCTCAGCTGGATAGAGCATCCGCCTTCTAAGCGGATGGTCGCAGGTTCGAGTCCTGCCGGGTGCGCCATTAGGCAGCTTTGGCACAAGTAACGCAACATGGCAATATGGTGGGCGTAGCTCAGTTGGTAGAGCACGGGATTGTGACTCCCGTTGTCGAGGGTTCGATCCCCTTCGTCCACCCCATATTTAGAAAGGCGCCAGATTAACAGTCTGGCGCCTTTGCTTTAAAAGCTTGATGCGGATGTGGTGGAATTGGTAGACACACTGGATTTAGGTTCCAGCGCCGCAAGGTGTGAGAGTTCGAGTCTCTCCGTCCGCACCATTACAAGTAGCTATTTAATAGCAGAAAACGGCGCAGCACCTGAAAAGGGCTGCGCCGTTTTTGTTTTAGAAATCTGAATTTTAAAAACGACCGCAGGGTCTGGGTCGAGAGGGCGGGTCGGGTCGTCGGATTTGTTTCTCGATGATACTGATTCGTCCGTTGGTCCCCTCGGGGGTCGACTGTCAGGGATGGATTGCCGGTGTCTTCTATATATAGAAGGATTGGTGCAGAGCCCTGGCATGATTGGTTGTATTTGCTTACAGGGCGAGGCACAACCGTTTGTCCCCGCCTATAAATTGCCTGCTGCTTTTTTACCCGTTTTCAGTAGGGTGACTTCTTGAGTTTGACCTACTAGAATGCATGCCCTTGATTCTGGGGTCGGAAACGGCCGGCTAACGTCTGTGCAACGAGGAATATCCATGCAAGTTTCTGTTGAAAATACTTCTGCTCTTGAGCGCCGCATGAGCATCACCGTGCCGGCGGAGCGCATCGAGACTCAGATCAACAAGCGTCTGCAGCAGACTGCCCAAAAGGCCAAGATTGCTGGCTTCCGTCCAGGCAAAGTGCCAATGAGTGAAATCAAGCGCCGTTTTGGTGCTGATGCACGTCAGGAAGCCGTGGGCGATGTGATCCAGTCTTCGTTCTACGAAGCTGTTGTCGAGCAGAAGCTGAACCCGGCTGGCGCTCCTTCGATCGAGCCTAAATCGATGGAAGCCGGCAAAGATCTGGAATACGTCGCAATCTTCGAAGTGTTCCCTGAGTTCACCGTTGCTGGTTTCGAAGGTATCACTGTCGAGCGCCTGAGCGCTGACGTGGCTGATGCCGATCTGGACAAAATGCTGGAAGTCCTGCGCAAGCAGAACACCCGTTTCGAAGCCGCCGATCGCGCTGCTCAAAACGAAGACCAACTGAATATCGATTTCGTTGGCAAGGTTGACGGCGAAGTGTTCGCTGGCGGTTCCGCCAAAGGTACTCAGCTGGTTCTGGGTTCAGGTCGCATGATCCCTGGTTTTGAAGACGGTCTTGTTGGCGCTAAAGCCGGCGAAGAGCGCGTTCTGAACCTGACCTTCCCAGAGGACTATCAGAACCTCGACCTGGCCGGTAAAACCGCTGAGTTCACCGTTACCGTGAACACTGTTTCCGAGCCAAAACTGCCAGAGCTGACCGAAGAATTCTTCGCTCAATTCGGTATCAAGGAAACGGGTCTGGAAGGCTTCCGCACCGAAGTTCGCAAGAACATGGAGCGTGAACTGCGTCAGGCGATCAAATCCAAAGTCAAGAATCAGGTAATGGACGGTCTGCTGGCCACCAACCCGATCGAAGTGCCTAAGGCTCTGCTGTCGAACGAAGTTGACCGTCTGCGCGTGCAGGCTGTTCAGCAGTTTGGCGGCAACATCAAGCCTGACCAGCTGCCGGCCGAGCTGTTCGAAGAACAAGCCAAGCGCCGCGTTGTGCTGGGTCTGATCGTGGCTGAAGTGGTCAAGCAGTTCGACCTCAAGCCTGACGACGCCCGCGTTCGTGAAATGATTCAGGAAATGGCTTCGGCTTACCAAGAGCCTGAGCAGGTTGTGTCTTGGTACTACAAGAACGACCAGCAACTGAACGAAGTTCGTTCGGTTGTGCTGGAAGAGCAAGTTGTGGATACTGTTCTGCAGAAAGCTAGCGTGACCGACAAATCGGTCTCTTACGAAGAAGCGGTCAAGCCGGTAGAAGCTCCACAAGCCGACTGATCGTTTTTGCGGTAAGAAGTACACACATAAGCCAGCCTTCGTGCTGGCTTATGCGTATTCAAGACATAACTATTTGGGAGTGACTGCAGAGCATGTTCCGTAATTCGTATATTCAGCAGAACTCTGATATCCAGGCCGCAGGCGGCCTGGTCCCGATGGTTGTCGAGCAGTCCGCTCGTGGCGAGCGCGCCTACGACATTTACTCGCGCCTTCTCAAGGAGCGAGTGATCTTTCTGGTTGGCCCGGTAGAGGACTACATGGCCAACCTGATCTGTGCGCAACTGCTGTTCCTTGAAGCGGAAAACCCGGACAAGGACATCCATCTCTATATCAACTCCCCGGGCGGTTCGGTGACAGCGGGCATGTCGATCTACGACACCATGCAGTTCATCAAACCCAACGTGTCGACCACCTGTATCGGTCAGGCGTGCAGCATGGGCGCTTTTCTACTGACAGCCGGTGCTCCTGGCAAGCGTTTCTGCTTGCCGAACTCACGCGTGATGATTCACCAGCCACTGGGCGGTTTCCAGGGGCAGGCGTCGGATATCGAAATCCATGCCAAGGAAATCCTCTTCATTCGTGAGCGTCTCAACACGCTGATGGCCAAGCATAGCGGGCACACTCTTGAAGAGATCGAGCGTGATACCAACCGCGATAACTTCATGAGTGCAGAAGCCGCACGCGAATATGGGTTGATCGATGAAGTGATCACCCAGCGCCCCGCTTAAAATAAGCAGCTCAAAATAGGGGTGGTCGGCTGCTCCGATCACCAGCGGGCTTGAAAAAGCCCGCAATAGCCTTCATCTTGTGTTGCAAGCCTATCGGATTTGGATCGAACGAATGACTGACACCCGCAACGGCGAGGACAACGGCAAGCTGCTCTATTGCTCCTTCTGTGGCAAAAGCCAGCATGAAGTGCGTAAGTTGATTGCCGGCCCCTCGGTCTTTATTTGCGACGAGTGCGTCGACCTGTGCAATGACATCATCCGTGAGGAGGTGCAGGAAGCCCAGGCCGAAAGCAGCGCGCATAAATTGCCTTCGCCTAAAGAAATCAGCGGCATCCTTGATCAGTATGTGATTGGTCAGGAGCGTGCGAAAAAGGTTCTGGCCGTAGCGGTATACAACCACTACAAGCGTCTGAACCAGCGCGACAAGAAAAGTGACGACGTCGAACTCGGCAAGAGCAACATCCTGCTGATCGGCCCGACAGGCTCGGGTAAAACCCTGCTTGCCGAAACACTGGCCCGCTTGCTGAACGTTCCGTTCACCATCGCCGACGCAACCACCCTCACCGAGGCGGGTTACGTAGGTGAAGATGTCGAGAACATCATTCAGAAGCTGCTGCAGAAGTGCGATTACGACGTAGAAAAAGCCCAGATGGGCATTGTCTACATCGATGAGATCGACAAGATCTCGCGCAAGTCTGACAACCCGTCGATCACTCGGGACGTTTCCGGTGAAGGCGTGCAGCAGGCCTTGCTCAAGTTGATCGAAGGCACGGTCGCTTCCGTTCCACCTCAAGGTGGTCGCAAGCATCCGCAGCAGGAATTCCTTCAGGTTGACACCCGTAACATTCTGTTCATCTGCGGCGGCGCATTCTCCGGTCTGGAAAAGGTTATTCAAAACCGTTCCACCAAGGGCGGCATCGGTTTCAACGCGGAAGTACGCAGTAAGGAAGAAGGCAAGAAGGTGGGTGAATCCCTGCGTGAAGTCGAACCTGACGATCTGGTCAAGTTCGGTCTGATCCCGGAGTTCGTCGGTCGTCTGCCGGTGCTTGCCACGCTGGACGAGCTTGATGAGGCTGCGTTGATGCAGATTCTCACCGAGCCGAAGAATGCTCTGACCAAACAGTATGCCAAGCTGTTCGAGATGGAAGGTGTGGACCTGGAGTTCCGGGCCGACGCTTTGAAATCGGTCGCCAAACGTGCTCTGGAACGCAAAACCGGTGCTCGTGGACTGCGTTCGATTCTCGAAGGTGTATTGCTCGACACTATGTATGAAATCCCCTCGCAGTCCGAGGTGAGTAAAGTAGTGATCGACGAAAGCGTTATAGAAGGCAAGTCCAAGCCACTGTATATCTACGAAAACAGTGAGCCTGCTGCCAAGGCAGCGCCAGACGCTTAAGCGTCAGGCAGCTGGAACAAAGAAGGGGCCTTCGGGCCCCTTTTCTTTTAAAGCGTTTTTAACACCCTCTTTGCGCTTGTTTTTTTTCAAAGCAGCCCCCATCTTGGTTTCAAGCTTACTTCCATCTGTTTACGGCCTTATGGCCGCCGTAGAGGCGAAATCATGAAGACAACCATCGAATTGCCTCTCCTGCCATTGCGTGATGTCGTGGTTTATCCGCACATGGTTATCCCGCTGTTCGTGGGGCGCGAGAAATCCATCGAAGCCCTCGAGGCAGCGATGACGGGCGACAAGCAGATCCTTCTGCTGGCTCAGAGAAACCCTGCTGACGACGATCCCGGTGAAGACGCACTTTATCGCGTAGGTACCATTGCTACCGTTCTGCAGCTGCTCAAGCTGCCTGACGGCACGGTCAAGGTTTTGGTTGAAGGCGAGCAGCGAGGCGCCGTTGAGCGTTTCAGCGAAGTGGACGGCCACTGCCGTGCCGAAGTCTCATTGATCGACGAAATCGACGCGCCGGAGCGCGAGTCGGAAGTGTTCGTCCGCAGCCTGCTGGCTCAGTTCGAACAATATGTGCAGCTGGGCAAGAAAGTCCCGGCTGAAGTCCTGTCGTCGCTCAACAGCATCGACGAACCAGGTCGCCTGGTCGACACCATGGCCGCGCACATGGCCCTGAAGATTGAGCAGAAGCAGGAAATCCTCGAAATTATCGATTTGTCGGCCCGGGTCGAGCACGTTCTTGCGTTGCTGGATACGGAGATCGACTTGCTGCAAGTCGAAAAACGCATTCGCGGTCGCGTTAAGAAACAAATGGAGCGCAGTCAGCGCGAGTACTACCTGAATGAGCAGATGAAGGCCATTCAGAAAGAGCTTGGCGACAGCGACGAAGGCCACAACGAAATCGAAGAGCTGAAAAAACGCATCGATGCCGCTGGTCTACCTAAAGATGCCTTGGCCAAAGCCCAGGGTGAACTGAACAAATTGAAACAAATGTCGCCAATGTCTGCGGAAGCGACCGTGGTCCGCTCGTATATTGACTGGCTGGTTCAGGTGCCGTGGAAGGCGCAGAGCAAAGTACGCCTTGATCTCGCGCGCGCAGAAGATATTCTCGATGCAGACCACTATGGTCTGGAAGAAGTCAAAGAACGGATTCTCGAATACCTCGCCGTGCAAAAACGTGTGAAGAAAATTCGTGGCCCGGTGTTGTGCCTGGTCGGTCCTCCGGGTGTGGGTAAAACTTCGCTGGCGGAGTCGATCGCTCACGCCACCAACCGAAAATTCGTGCGTATGGCCCTCGGCGGCGTACGCGATGAAGCGGAAATTCGCGGTCATCGCCGTACTTATATCGGTTCGATGCCAGGAAGATTGATTCAAAAGATGACAAAGGTGGGCGTCCGTAACCCGCTATTCCTGCTCGATGAAATCGACAAAATGGGCAGTGACATGCGTGGCGATCCAGCGTCGGCGTTGCTGGAAGTGCTCGACCCGGAGCAAAATCACAACTTCAACGATCACTATCTGGAAGTCGACTACGACCTGTCCGATGTGATGTTCCTTTGCACCTCGAACTCCATGAACATTCCGCCAGCCCTGCTGGACCGGATGGAAGTGATTCGTCTGCCGGGTTACACCGAAGACGAGAAGATCAACATTGCTGTCAAATACCTTTCGCCAAAGCAGATTACTGCCAACGGCTTGAAAAAAGGTGAGCTGGAATTCGACGCCGAAGCGATCCGCGACATCATCCGCTACTACACCCGTGAAGCCGGTGTACGGGGGCTGGAGCGCCAGATTGCCAAGGTTTGCCGCAAGACGGTCAAAGAGCATTCACTGGAAAAACGTTTCTCGGTGAAGGTCACGGCCGAGATGCTGGAACACTTCCTGGGCGTGCGCAAATTCCGCTACGGTCTGGCCGAATCGCAGGATCAGATCGGTCAGGTTACCGGGCTGGCGTGGACTCAGGTGGGTGGTGAGTTGCTGACCATCGAAGCTGCCGTCGTGCCGGGTAAAGGCCAGTTGATCAAGACCGGTTCTTTGGGTGACGTGATGGTCGAATCGATCACTGCGGCCCTGACCGTTGTCCGCAGTCGCGCGAAGAGCCTGGGGATTCCCCTGGACTTCCACGAGAAGCGCGACACGCATATCCACATGCCGGAAGGGGCGACCCCGAAGGACGGTCCTAGCGCCGGTGTAGGCATGTGCACGGCTCTGGTGTCGGCTTTGACCGGGATTCCTGTACGCGCGGACGTTGCCATGACCGGCGAAATTACGCTACGTGGTCAGGTACTGGCGATTGGTGGTCTGAAAGAAAAACTGCTCGCTGCTCACCGTGGCGGGATCAAGACCGTGATCATTCCGGAAGAGAACGTACGCGATCTGAAGGAAATTCCTGACAATATCAAGCAAGATCTGCAGATTAAACCGGTTAAATGGATTGACGAAGTCCTGCAAATTGCGCTGCAATACGCGCCGGAGCCCTTGCCCGATGTAGCTCCAGAGATAGTTGCAAAGGATGAAAAGCGCGAGTCTGACTCTAAGGAAAGAATTAGCACGCATTAGTACGCATTTGCCTGGGGGGCTTCCTTGACAGCTTTTTAGAGCCCTTGTTATAAAGCGGCTCTTAAGTGTCTGTAGGCCATTCAGCACTCGTTTTTGCTTTCACCAAAAAACTTAGAATCATACTCAAATAGATATAAGGGGACTTAGAGTGAACAAGTCGGAACTGATTGATGCTATCGCTGCATCCGCTGATATCCCGAAAGCTGCTGCTGGCCGTGCGCTGGACGCTGTAATCGAATCCGTCACTGGCGCTCTCAAGGCTGGCGATTCTGTTGTTCTGGTTGGTTTCGGTACTTTCTCCGTCACCGATCGTCCAGCTCGCATTGGTCGTAACCCACAGACCGGTAAGACGCTGGAAATCGCAGCCGCTAAAAAACCAGGTTTCAAAGCCGGTAAAGCACTGAAAGAAGCTGTTAACTAAGCTCGATTCAGGTTTTTGCCTATCCGGGTCGGGGTCATGCCTGACCTGGCAGCGGAGCGGTAGTCCGGTCGACGAGTCGCCGATCCGAGACGCCGAGGCTCGCAAGTTCGAGTCATCGGTCCGCTCCGCCAGTTACGAGAAGGCGCATCCTCGGATGCGCCTTTCTTCTATCCGGATTCTACCCACGCTCCACGGTTGCCTAATTTTGAAGTTCAACCGTTTCTGGGGGACGCATGCTGCAGAATATCAGGGACAATTCACAAGGCTGGATTGCCAAGACCATTATCGGGATCATCGTTGTATTGATGGCGTTCACCGGTATCGAGGCCATTTTCCAGGCGACGACCACCAGCCAGGACGCGGCCAAGGTCAATGGTGAAGAAATCAGCCAGAACGAGCTGAGCCAGGCGGTCGATATGCAACGCCGTCAGCTCATGCAACAGCTGGGCAAGGATTTCGATGCTTCCTTGCTCGACGAAAAAATGCTGCGCGAATCCGCCCTCAAAGGCTTGATCGATCGCAAGCTGCTGCTGCAAGGTGCAGAAGATTCGAAATTCGCCTTTTCCGAAGCTGCTTTGGACCAAGTGATCCTGCAAACGCCTGAATTCCAGGTCGATGGCAAGTTCAGCGCTGAGCGTTTCGACCAGGTGATTCGTCAACTCGGCTACAGCCGCATGCAATTCCGCCAGATGCTGGCTCAGGAAATGCTGATCGGTCAGCTGCGCGCTGGTCTGGCGGGTAGCGGTTTCGTCACCGATGCACAGGTTCTGGCATTCGCCCGTCTGGAAAAACAGACCCGCGATTTCGCTTCCTTGAATGTCAAGGTTGACCCGGCGGCTGTGAAGCTGACCGACGATGAAGTCAAAGCCTACTACGACGAACACGCCAAGGAATTCATGACGCCGGATCAGGTGGTCATCGATTACCTCGAGTTGAAGAAGGCTTCCTTCTTTGATCAGGTCAGCGTTAAGGACGAAGACCTGCAAGCGGCGTATCAGAAAGAAACCGCGAACCTGTCCGAACAACGCCGGGCCGCGCACATTCTGATCGAAGTGAACGACAAGGTGACCGAAGCGCAAGCCAAGGCCAAGATCGATGAAATCCAGGCGCGTCTGGCAAAAGGCGAGAAGTTCGAGGCTTTGGCCAAGGAGTTCTCGCAGGATCCTGGTTCGGCAAACATCGGTGGTGACCTCGGCTATGCAGGTCCTGGTGTCTACGATCCAGCCTTCGAAACAGCGCTGTACGCGTTGGCCAAGGATCAGGTTTCGGCGCCGGTCCGCACCGACTTCGGCTTTCACCTGATCAAGCTGTTGGGCGTGGAAGCACCTGAAGTGCCGACGTTAGCCAGTTTGAAAGACAAGCTGACCCGTGAGTTGAAAGCCCAGCAGGTCGAGCAGCGTTTCGTTGACGCGACCAAGCAACTGGAAGACTCGTCGTTCGAAGCCTCCGATCTGGCTCAGCCGGCGCAGGACCTGAAGCTGACCGTTCACACGTCCAAGCCGTTCGGTCGTGAAGGTGGCGAAGGTGTTGCGGCCAACCGTGCCGTGGTCACTGCTGCGTTTAGCGCTGAAGTGCTGGATGAGGGTGCCAACAGCACCGCCATCGAGCTTGATCCGGAAACCGTGATCGTGCTGCGCGCCAAGGAGCACCTGAAACCTGCGCAACTGCCGCTCGAAAGCGTTGCTGCCAACATTCGCGTGCAATTGGCCAAGGAGCACGCCAGTGCTGCCGCCAAGACCAAGGCTGAAGAGCTGATTGTCAGTCTGCGCGATGGCAAGACACCGCTGGTCAAGGCGATCGACGGCCAGAACTGGAAAGCAATCCAGGCAGCCACTCGTGGCCAGGAAGGGGTTGACCCAACCGTGTTGCAAGCGCTGTTCCGCATGCCGAAGCCGGCAGCCAAGGACAAGCCGACCTTCAGTAGCGTGACCCTGACCGATGGTAGCCTGGTGATCGTGCGTCTGAACGGCGTCAACGAAGCCGCTGCACCGACTGAAGAGGAGAAGGCTCAATACCGTCGCTTCCTCGCCTCGCGCATTGGCCAGCAAGACTTTGCTGCTTACCGCAAGCAGCTGGAAGCCGAAGCAGACATCAAGCGTTTCTGATGCCTGTCTGAGTTTCCCGCAACATAAAAACCCCAGCCGAAAGGCTGGGGTTTTTTATGAGCGAAACAAAAGCAGGGCGGGTTACCCGTCGCCTGAGTATTTACCGTGCGACTTTTCCCTGTAAATGACAGTCAGTAGACCTGTAACTGTTTCAAGACACTAATCGATACTCCGCTAAGCATCGATCTGTTGCACAATACGCCCCGGACCGTTTTCCTCAGGATGTTCAATGTTTAAATCATTTCCCATGCGTGTTGCCGGGCTTGCGTTGGTGCTGGCCGCCGCGTCCGGCTGCTCGTCGAAGAAAGCCCCTATCTATGAGCATGAGAACTTCGATGACTCCGGAACGTTTTCGCGCAGCTACCCGGTGACTGATACGCAGACGTGCGAAGCCGCCCGTCGGGCGTTGCTCAGCCAAGGCTACATCATCACCAGCGCCGACCCGAAACTGGTCAGCGGACACAAAAGCTTCCAGCAGACCGGCGAGAGCCACTTGGAGATCAGCTTCAGTGTGGTCTGTGCCGATGATGGCAGTGAGGGGCTTCACGCGACCATGTTCGCCAACGCCCTGCAGGACCGTTATGCGCTGAAGAAGACCAACAACTCCGCCAGCGTTGGTGTGGGCGTGTTGGGTTCAGTGTCGATGCCGATTGGCTCGTCCGACGACTCGATGGTCAAGGTTGCCAGCGAAACCGTATCGTCGCCCAAGTTCTACGAGCGTTTCTTCACCCTGGTCGAGTTGTTCCTGCCGCCGGAAGCGAAAAAGGCCGCGCACATCAAGGAGAAGCCGAAACCTGATCTCGGCGTGCCTGAAGCCAAGGCCGCACCGGCTCCATTGGCGCCGCCTGCGGTAGAACCTGCGCCGGCACCTGCCGAAGCTGCTCCAGCAGCCTCCGAGCCGGTTGCACCGCCGCCCGAAACCGCTCCGATCGCTCCGGCCGAGAACTCCGAACCGGCACCGGCCACGGAAACAGTCACTCCGCCGCCGGAATCAAGCCTGCCTCCACCCACCGAGCCTATTTCGGCCAATCCTGCTTCAGGCCAGTAATCGGATTCTGGCGCTGCGGGATCGAGTCAAACGACATCGATTGCGCAGCGACTTTCAAGTTTGATCCACGTCAACTCAGACCGTAGTCCTACGGTCTGTATCGAAAAAATCCTGTGATAAATTCCTGACGGCCTGCTACGTTTTATTAAGTAGCCGCTGAGCGGCGTGCCTGCGTCATTTTTCTTTCACGTGGGCGCTTTACGCTCGGGGTGCTGGACATTTATTCAGGCGTTTTTTTCAAACAGTTGGGGGATTAAAAATGGACGATTATCAAGAAGAACTGCTCGAGTATCAGGCGTTTGAATTGGATCCGCTGGAACCGGCCGAAGACGCTACCGAGCTATAAGCGTCAAGCGGATTGGCGATGACTGCGGCGAAACTCGCCGGGTGTCTGGCCGCTCCAGCGTTTGAAGGCCCGTTGAAACGCTTCGGCTGAGGCAAAGCCCAGCAGGTAGGCGATTTCTCCGAACGCCAGTTCGGTATCGCGGATGTAGGTCATGGCCAGGTCGCGACGTGTGTCGTTGAGAATCGCGCGAAATTGCGTGCCTTCCTCGGCAAGTTTGCGGCGCAAGGTCCAGGTTGGCAGCTTCAGGCGTGCCGCCACTTCTTCCAGGTCGGGTTCCCGGCCACCATTGAGTAACGGCCCCAGCAACTGAGTGATACGTTCACGCAGGCTGCGGGTGCGTGTCAGTTGCTCCAGCTCCCGTTCACACAGTTGCAGCAGGTGTCGCCAAGTGCTTGGGCAATGTTCCGGGTTACGCTGTGCGAGGCTGGCAAGGCTCAAGCGCAGTTGATTGTGCTCGCCGCCAAACTGGATCGGGCAGTCACCCAGCACCTCATAAGCCCTGCGGTAATCCGGTTCATCAAACTCGATCTCGATGCGTTCGGCCCGCAACGGTGCAGGGCTTATGCTGGACAATTGCTGCAACCAGCCAGCGATGATCGAATCCACCACGAAGCGGTTGTAGGCGTTGTAAGGGCTGATGGAATAGAACCGCAGCCAGGCGCCTTGGGCGTCTTCGTGAAAGCTCGATTGACCGCGATAGTTGGAGCCATATAAGGCTTCGAAGCGAATCAGGCAGCGCGCGGCTTCTCGCACTGTTGGCGCCTGGGCGGCGGTGACCCCGGCCAGGCCGGCTTGGCTCAGGCGACTGAGTTGGCCCATGCGTAAACCAAGTGCCGGGTTGTCGGTCAGTTGAATGGCGCTGTGGCCCAGGCGCATGTAGCGCGGGATCGAGAGCCGGGCGCCTGCTTCGCTCAGGCGAGCCGCGTCGAGGCCGTATTGTTCGAGCAGCGTCTGAGGGTCTACACCGTGGCTGCGCACGGCGTCGGCCAGGCTATGAACAAAGCCCACCGACAGATCGCCGAGCCGCATCGGCAACGGTTTCATTGGTTACAACCAGAGGTTCAGCAAGCGCGCGCCACGGGCATTGCCGTCGGCGAACTGCTGCCCGTTGCTGCTGAGAAAACTTTGACCGGCGCTGCCCTGATCCCAGAATTGACCGCGCAGGAACACGCTCATGCCGGCGATTGCCTGGCTGCTGGGTGGTTGAGTGGTGAGTGTCAGACGATGCCAGGCCTGGCCTTCGCTGAGCTCCCCGGCCTTGAGACTGACGGAGCCAGGCGTCAACAGCCCCTTGTAGCCACGCCACGGTTTGTCCCAGGTGCCGCGCCCGATCACAAACGCCGGGACCGCGACGAACTTCGCACCCTGGCTGTCGAGCTTGCGGTAATTGTCCGGGTACCAGCTGTCGCTGCCGATCAGAACACCCAAGCGTCCGGCCGGGGTGTCGACGACGTTGAGCGTATGCTCGCCATTGGCCGCGATGACTTCATGCTCATCGAAAATCGGATGCATCTGACGCTGGGGCTGGCCGATCGGCAGGCCATCGGCGCCGAACACCACGGTGCTGTTGTACAACGCGCCGCGGCCGATTTTCAGGGTGCCGTCGATGACACTAGGCTCGGGCAGCACGATGGAGCCCGCCACCAGGGTCACGTGGAATTCTTTCGCCAGACCGCCAAACAGTGCCTGGTAGTCCTTGGCCATGCCTTTGGCCTTCATGCGCAAGTGTGCGTCGTCCAGACGGCTGTCGCCCTTGGCGCTGATTAGCGCGCGGAGGAACTTCAAGGGATTGCTCACCGCCAGCCAGTTCATGGCTTCCTTGAGCGTGGTTGCTTGGTACAGCTCATCTTTCTCGCCGCTGACCATCAACCAGGTGCCGACATGTTCGGGCAGTACAACGATGGTTTTTTCATTCAGCAGGCCCTGGTCCTGGGCCTTCTGCAAATAGGCCGCCAGCTTGCGGTGCAGGCGCTCGGGGCTTTGGTAGTCGGTGGGAAACAGCTCGGGCTGGATGCCCAGCAAGTTGCCGCGATCAGCAGGCGTGCCTTGGTCGACCGCAAGATTGATCCGCAGGTCCGACAGGTAATGACCCACCGGACGGTCCGCGGCCCACATGGCGTAGGTCGTGAGGGCGGCGATCAACGCCATGGAAAAGGTCAGGTACAGAAGTTTGCGCATGGGGAAACAGTCTACGGCCGTGTGCAGGGTTCGCGACTAGGGTAGGGCGCATGCCGGCACTTGCCAAGGGGCGCTGCACATTTGGATCAATAAGTTGTCAGTTACGGTCATTGAGTGACGGCGGCGCGACTCTTAGTCTGTCCAATATGACTGACGGGGGCCGTAGAGCTCCTGCACTTTTTCCGTGATCGCTCGATGTGGAGTTACCGATGGCCGCCGCTCATTACCCGCACCTGTTGGCCCCGCTGGACCTGGGTTTTACCACGCTGCGCAACCGTACCCTGATGGGTTCGATGCACACCGGTCTTGAGGAAAAGCCCGGCGGTTTCGAGCGCATGGCGGCGTACTTCGCCGAACGTGCCCGTGGCGGCGTTGGCCTGATGGTCACCGGTGGTATTGGCCCGAACGATGAGGGCGGCGTGTACTCCGGCGCGGCCAAACTGACCACTGAGGCGGAAGCGCTCAAGCACCAGATCGTCACCCGCGCGGTGCACGAGGCGGGCGGCAAGATCTGCATGCAGATTCTTCACGCCGGTCGTTATGCCTATAGCCCGAAACAAGTCGCGCCGAGCGCCATTCAGGCGCCGATCAACCCGTTCAAGCCAAAAGAGTTGGACGAAGAAGGCATCGAGAAACAGATCAGCGATTTCGTCACCTGTTCGACCCTGGCGCAACAGGCCGAGTACGACGGCGTCGAGATCATGGGCTCTGAAGGTTATTTCATTAACCAGTTCCTCGCCGCCCACACCAACCACCGTACTGACCGCTGGGGTGGCAGCTATGAAAACCGTATGCGCCTGCCGGTGGAAATCGTCCGTCGGGTGCGTGAAGCTGTAGGCCCGAATTTCATTATTATCTTCCGCCTGTCGATGCTCGATTTGGTGGAAGGCGGCAGCAGTTGGGAAGAAATCGTCCAGCTGGCGAAGGCCGTCGAACAGGCCGGTGCCACGATCATCAACACCGGCATCGGCTGGCACGAAGCGCGGATCCCGACCATCGCCACCAAAGTGCCGCGCGGCGCGTTCAGCAAAGTCACGGCCAAGCTGCGTGGCTCGGTGAGCATTCCGCTGATCACCACCAACCGCATCAATACCCCGGAAGTCGCCGAGCAGATTCTGGCCGAAGGCGATGCCGACATGGTCTCCATGGCGCGGCCGTTCCTCGCCGACCCGGACTTCGTCAACAAGGCAGCGGCCGGCCGTGGCGATGAAATCAACACCTGCATCGGTTGCAACCAGGCGTGCCTGGATCACACCTTCGGCGGCAAGTTGACCAGTTGTCTGGTGAACCCGCGCGCCTGCCATGAAACCGAACTCAATTACCTGCCAGTGCAACAGATCAAGAAAATCGCTGTGGTCGGTGCCGGTCCTGCGGGGCTGTCCGCGGCTACCGTGGCCGCCGAGCGCGGCCATCAGGTGACGCTGTTTGATTCGGCCAGCGAAATTGGCGGCCAGTTCAACATCGCCAAGCGCGTGCCAGGCAAGGAAGAGTTCTTTGAAACCCTGCGCTACTTCAGCCGCAAATTGCAAACCACTAACGTCGAGCTGTGCCTGAACACCCGCGTTGATGTGGAAAAACTGGTTGAGGGCGGTTTCGACGAGATCATCCTGGCTACCGGTATTGCCCCAAGAACTCCGGCGATTCCGGGCGTCGACAATGCCAAGGTGTTGAGCTACCTGGATGTGATCCTCGAGCGTAAACCGGTGGGCAAACGTGTCGCCGTGATCGGTGCGGGCGGTATCGGTTTTGATGTGTCGGAGTTCCTGGTGCATCAGGGCGTGGCCACCAGTCTGGACCGTGAGGCGTTCTGGAAGGAGTGGGGCATCGATACGCATCTGGAAGCGCGCGGCGGTGTCGCCGGCATCAAGGCTGAACCCCATGCACCGGCTCGTGAAGTGTTCCTGCTGCAACGCAAGAAATCCAAGGTCGGCGACGGCCTGGGCAAGACCACCGGCTGGATTCACCGTACCGGTTTGAAGAACAAGCAGGTGCAGATGCTCAACAGCGTCGAGTACCTGAAGATCGACGACGAAGGTTTGCACATCCGCATCGGCGAAACCGGTGAGCCGCAAGTGCTGCCGGTGGACAACATCGTGATCTGCGCCGGGCAGGATCCGCTGCGCGAATTGCAGGAGGGTCTGGTAGCGGCCGGGCAGAACGTGCATTTGATTGGCGGCGCGGATGTGGCGGCGGAATTGGATGCGAAGCGGGCGATCAACCAAGGGTCGCGTCTGGCTGCTGAACTCTAAAACTCACACATTCTGTAGCAGCTGGCGCAGCCTGCGCCAGCTGCTACAAGGTTTGCGTTGGCTGATAGACTGGCGTCTTTTTCGCCTGCGCAGAGCCGATGCTTTCTCCTCCAGCCAACTGGCTACCTAAGCCCCTGCTCGAACCCCTCCTTCTTGGCTGGCTGACCAATGCCGGCATCGAAGTCGCGACCCTGCGCCTCGACCAGATCGATCCACTGATCAGCGGCAACAAATGGTTCAAACTCATTGAACACCTGAAATCCGCTGACCTGATCGGTGCCAAAGGCATCATCAGTCTCGGCGGTGCCCACTCCAATCATCTGCATGCACTGGCCGCCGCGGGCAAACGTTTCGGTTTCACCACCGCTGGCCTGCTGCGTGGACATCCACAAGAAACGCCGACGGTGAAGGACTTGCAGGCGTTCGGTATGCAGCTGCATTGGCTGGGCTATGGCGGTTATCGAGCGCGGCACGAACCGGGTTTCTGGCAACCCTGGCAGGCGCAGTATCCCGATCTGCATCCAGTGCCGGAAGGTGGCGGCGGTTTGCAGGGAGCAAAGGGCTGCCTGCAGATGAGGACAATGGTCAGTGAGCAGCTGAACGGTCTGGGCTGGAACGACTACGACGGCTGGTGGCTGGCCTGCGGAACGGGCACGACCCTGGCCGGTCTGGTGCTGGCCGAGGCCGGCGAACACCCGGTGTATGGCGCGTTGGCCGTGCCCGACGATCATGGGGTTGCGCAGCAGGTCGAATCGATTGTGCGAGAGGCGGGTTTACAGGATCGCGCCTATGAATTGTTCGACGCCAGCCGTGGTGGCTTTGCCAAAGTCGATCCGCTGTTACTCGAATTCATCGATCAGACCGAACAGGCCAGCGGCATTCCCCTCGAACCGCTGTACACCGGCAAAGCACTGTTGGCGCTCAAGCAGCACGTCGAAGCGGGAAAGTTTGCTCGTGGGACACGCCTGATCTTCATCCACACCGGCGGTTTGCAGGGCCGCCGGGGTTTCCAGTGAGCGGCCGAATTTAGCCGCGCTTGGGCATCATCCGCAGCATGGTGTTATCGCGCACCACATAGTGGTGATAAATCCCCGCCAAGGCATGCAGGCCGATCAGCCAATAGCCGATAGTGCCACCGAGTTCATGCCAGCCCTGGATCTGCTTGGCCAACGCCTTGTCTTCCGCGATCAGCAACGGCAGGTCAAAGCCGTAGAACATCACTTGATGGCCTTTGGCACTGGTGACCAGCCAGCCCAGAATCGGCATGGCGATCATGAAAATGTACAGCGCCCAGTGCATCAATTTGGCTAGCACGGTCTGCCACTGAGGCGAGGCCGGGAAAATTTGCGGGGCCGGGCCCAGGCTGCGAGCAAACAGCCGCAGCCAGACCAATACAAATACCGTCAAGCCCAGCATAAAGTGCGATTCGGTGATCAGCGTCCGGCCGCCACTGCCTTTTGGAAAGATCCCGCGAAATTCGATACAAGCGTAAACCAGCGCCAGCAGGACCAGCATCAACCAATGCAGCGCGATCGATACAGTGCTGTAGCGTGAGTCGGAATTCTTCCAGGGCATACGGTGTTCCTCATGATTCAGGCTTGAGCTGTCGTTCTTGTGCGACGTCATGTTCTAACTGTAATCCTGTTTTGCCGAGTCCGCCTAGGCCGTTCCGTTTATTTCGGGGGTAAGCGGGTTTTTTATGAAAGTCTGGTTTCTTCGGTAGTTGATAAACGATTGGTTAGTTTGGATGTAGAGGGGCGTGATCATGTCTTGCATTGGTTGTTGTTTTGCAATTTTCGTTGCTCTCTATATTCTGCTGTTACGTCCTTTCGTTGTTTAAGTTGAACAAGGGCGGATTTAATTTAAAGTTATTATTGAAAAGATCTCACTGGAGAAAGTTATGAAAGGATTCAATATTGCCAAGTCGCAACAGCGTGGCCTCGCCAAAAAAATGATGGCCGTTAAACCTCCTGCCCCGAAACCTAAGCCGACCCCTAAACCGACGCCTAAACCCGATCCGAAGCCGACCCCTAAACCGACGCCCAAGCCGACACCCAAACCTGCACCGAAGCCGGTGCCAAAACCCGAGGCGCCGAAACCGGCTCCGAGGCCCACCCCGAAACCAACGCCCAAGCCGAACCCGCGGCCGCCAATGCCTTGGCCGACATTTAATGTCACCGTCGATCCGTTAGGTTGGTACAACTTGCTGGCTACGCCCGGTCGAATCCACAACGCGGACGGCTCCAGCCTGCTGCCGGACGGCAGTCTGGTGAGTGCGGATGAGCAGTCGGTCAAACGCCCTGACGGCGTTGTGCAATATGCTGACGGCAGGGTGGGTCACCCGGATGGAAGTATTGAATGGCCGGACGGTACTGTTGAATACCTGGATGGACGTATTGTCTGGGCTGATGGCACTGAACGATTTGCGGATGGCAGTACCCGATATCCCGACGGCGTGATTGTTGATGCCGACGGTAATCAAATTAACTAAGTGTTGTTGTGTTGGCTATGAATGGGGTTGTCATTGAACGCCCGAAAGAAGTTCGGTGCTTCCCCTATTACCTATCATGCCGCGATGTCCTGGGACATCGCGGCATCTTATGTTCTAGAAGTTTTGTGGCATTTCACCATTGGCCAGGCGCTTATTGATATCAGCGATCACTTCCGGCAAATCGGTGATGGTGTCAATCATGTAGTGCGGCCGCGAGCCTTCGAACATTGCATGGATGCGTTTACGTTCGCTGGCCAGTTTGTCGCTGCCCAGGGCCTGATAACCTTCGTAGTCCAGGCCCAGCGCGTTGCCCGAACAGATCAGCGCCACGGTCCACATGCCGGCACGGCGACCTTCGAGAATGCCCGGCACGGTGTCGTCGATCTTCACGCAGGCCGCGACATCATCGATGCCGAGGGCGATCACGTTGGCCAGCGCCTGGGCCGGCCATGGACGACCGTTAGGCACTTCGTCGGTGGCGACCACATGATCGGCGATGTAGCCGTTGGTGGCGGCCAGCTCGACAACCTTGTCCATGACCTGTTTCGGGTAACCGGAGCATGAACCGATTTTGATCCCTTGCTGGCGCAGGTTGGCGATGGTGTCCAGCGCGCCGGGAATCAGTGCCGAGTGCTCGGCGATTTTCTCGATTTGCAGTGGCATAAAGCGTTTGTAGATGGCAGTGACGTCGTCATCGGTCGGCGTACGGCCGAACACCGCGCGATAACGCTCGGCGACTTGCGGCTGATCGCACAGGGTGCGGATGTGGTCCCACTTGCCCATGCCCATCGGCCCGCGGGCTTCTTCGATGGAAACCTGGACATCGAACTCGGCGAAAGCTTCGACAAAAATCTGCGTCGGCGCGAAGGAGCCGAAGTCGACCACGGTGCCGGCCCAGTCGAGGATGGCCGCTTGGAGTTTGGTTGGGTTGCTGTAGTTCATTTTTTGATAATCCTGTGGGAATGGGGGCAATCAGATTTCCAGCACTTCCATCTCGCGCAGTACTTCGGCGACCGCCGCCACGGCCGCGTGCATCTCGGCTTGGTTGACGTGGCCGATGCAGCCGACGCGGAAGGTTTCGACCTGGGTCAACTTGCCAGGGTAGAGAATGAAACCCTTGGCCTTGACGCGTTCGTAGAACTCTTTGAACTGGTAGCGCGGATCTTTCGGCGCATGGAAGGTGACGATGATCGGCGCCTGAATGGCGGCGGGCAGGAAGCTGCGCAGTCCGAGCTTGGCCATGTCATCAAGCAGCACTTGGCAGTTGTTGGCGTAGCGTTGATGCCGGGCGGGTAAACCACCTTCTTCGTTGTATTGCAGCAGGGCTTCGTGCAGCGCGGCGACCACATGGGTCGGCGGGGTGAAGCGCCATTGACCGGTCTTGGCCATGTAGGTGTGCTGGTCAAAAAGGTCCATCGCCAGCGAGTGCGAGTTGCCGGCGGCATTCGCTAGCGCTTCTTTGCGAGCGAAGACGAAACCCATTCCCGGTACGCCTTCCAGGCATTTGCCCGAGGCGGCGACGAGCGCGTCGAACGGCACCTGTTGCGCGTCGATCGGCAGGGCACCAAAGGAGCTCATGGCGTCGATGATCAGGCGTTTGCCGTGTTGCGCGATGACGTGGGCGATGTCCGGCAGCGGGTTGAGGATGCCGGTGCTGGTTTCGCAATGAATCAGCGCGACGTGGGTGATGCTGGCATCGGCGCGCAGCAGGCGGTCGACGTCGGCGGCGGTGGTCGGTTCGTCTTCGGCAGTTTCAAAGGTGCTGAAGGAGCGGCCGAGCACTTCGCAGATTTTCGCCAGGCGTTTGCCGTAGGCGCCGTTGATCAGCACCAGCACGTTGCCATCGCGTGGCACCAGCGTGCCGATCGCCGCTTCGACCGCGAACGTGCCGCTGCCTTGCAGGGGCACGCAGTGGTGGCTGTCGCCGCCGTTGATGATTGCCAGCAGTTGCTCGCAGAGGCTGGCGGTCAGTTGATTGAAACGATCATCCCATGAACCCCAGTCGACCATCATCGCCTGGCGGGTGCGGGCCGATGTGGTCAATGGACCGGGGGTGAGCAGGATGGGCTCGGCAGTACTCATTCTCGTGTCCTCGCAATCGATGGGATGAAGCTACGGGGCTTAAATTGCAATTTGCCGTGCTATCAATCAAATTGTTTATTGTTATGCCAACCATCAGTGAGAGTTATTCATGAACCTGTTTCAGCTCCGCGCATTCGACGCCGTGGCCCGTGAGGGCAGCTTCACCCGGGCCGCTGCGCGATTGTTCATCAGCCAACCGGCGGTCACCGGCCACATCAAGGCGCTGGAAGAGCACTACCAGATCACCTTGTTGCGGCGCACGGCACGACGAGTGGAATTGACGGAGGAGGGCACCCAACTGGCCGCGATCACCCGGGCGATGTTCGGTCTGGCCGAAGAAGCGCAGGTGATGCTGGAAGCGAACCGGCAGTTGCTGACCGGGCGTTTGGAAGTGGCGGCGGACGGGCCGCACATGGTCATGCCGATGCTTGCCAGCCTGCGCGCGCGGTATCCCGGAATTACCGTGAACCTGCGGCTGGGCAATGCTCAGGAAACCCTGGCGGCGTTACTGTCGGAGCATGCCGACGTGGCGGTGCTGACCGAAGTCGAACCGCGCAAGGGCTTGCATCTGCAAGGCTTAAGCGAGTCACGAATGTGTGCGTTGGTGCCTGAGGGGCATCCGTGGGCGCGGATGTCGAAGGGCGTGCCGCTCAAGGCGCTGGATCAGGTGATCATGGTGTTGCGCGAGCCGAGCTCGATCACCCGGCGCACTTTCGACGAAGCCTGCGCGACGGCGTTGGTCAATCCACGGGTGTTGCTGGAGCTGGACAGTCGCGAGGCGGTGACCGAAGCCGTCGCCGCAGATTTGGGGGTTGGCGTGGTGTCGTCGGTGGAAGTCAGCCACGACCCGAGGGTGGTGGCGGTGCCGATTATTGGCGAAGGGTTGCTCAATCGGCACATGATTGGCTGCATGGATCGGCGGCGGGGTTTGCGCTTGATTCAGGCTTTTTTTGATTTGGCGCCATCCAGTTGAACCGCGGCGCGAAGGGGCCGGGCCTGCCTACACAAGACTCTCGCGAACCATCTCCAGAAACGTCGCCACCACCCGCCGCGAACTCTGCTCGCGCAAGCACACCAGTGTCTCGGTCAGCCGCCGTTTGCAATCGGTAATCGGCAACGCGCAAACCCTCGAATCCGCACCGAACTCGGCGGCTGATACAACACCGACACCTATCCCCACGACCACCGCTTCACGCGCTGCTTCCCGACCTTCAACCTGAATCGCCGGGCGGATACGAAACCCGGCTCGGGCCATTTCTTCTTCCAGCGTCTGGCGCGTCACCGAGCCGATTTCCCGCAGCACCAAAGGCGTGTCGTCCAGGTCCGCGAGGCAAATCGATTCACGGTCGGCCCACGGATGATGGCGGGAAACGAATGCCACCATCGGGTCATTGCGCAGCGGCAACGAAATTAATCGTTCGTCACTGACTTCACGCCCCAACAATGCCAGATCGGCCTGTTAGTTGAACAACCGAAACAGCGATTCATCGGTGTTACCGGTTTCGATTTTCACGCTGATGCCGGGATAGCGTTCGCAGAACCGGGCGATCTGCGGCAGCACGTGCACCGGCGCATCAACGGCAAGAATCAGGCTGCCGGTCTGCAGTGCTTGGGACTCCTGAAGCAACTCTTGAGCCTCGGCCTCGATGATGCTCGGCAAGGGCGGCAACACCTTCGCTTACGGCGGGCGAATGTTGCCGGTGTTCGATCAGCCGTCGCCCTATGCCGGTTTGTTGCGGCACAGCCTGAGCGAGTTCTTTCCGGCGTTTGCCGAGGTCAACGTCGAGGCGACCTGGAACGGTCCGTCTGATCGCTCCGTCACCGGTTTGCCGTTCTTCGGCCAGATGAGTGCCAGCGGCAATGTGTTTTACGGTTTCGGATACTCCGGCAGCGGGGTCGGCCCGTGTCATATGGGCGGGCAGATTCTCGCCTCGATGGTCCAGGGACTGGACAACGCCTGGACCCGTTCGCCGCTGGTCAACGGCCCCTTGGGCTTCTTTCCGCCGGAACCGATTCGTTACCTCGGCTCACTGATGGTGCGCAACGCCATCCGCCGCGAGGAGCGCGCCGAAGATAACGGGTGCCGACCACGGCACCTGGATGTGCGTCTGGCGAAGTTCGCGGCGGCGGCAGGCAAGGCCGACAAGGGATGAGTGTCAGGGGGCGAGGTCCGAGCGATTGACCAGCCAATCAAGCAGCAAGTGGCTATCGCCGCGTAGCTCGGGAGCAGGCCTGGTGCGCGGGTGATGGCCCATACCGACGCACAGCACCGGCCGGTCTGGGTCGCTGTCGAGAAAACTGATGAGTACATCACTGCCGGCCCTTGGCAGTCTGGACGGGTCAATCCGACCGTCCGGCGCTGCGAGGGCCACGGGTAGCCAGATACCGGCAGATTCATCCGGACCCGGTTCCGCTGTTGGCCACAGTCTGACCTGTATTCGTCCTCGCGCATCCATCACAGCTGGCTGTCCGGCAGGGCCAAGCACCCGCGCCGGCTGATAGCCCGGGATGCTCGGCCTCGTCTGTTTGAGCGCCGGCCTGAAGACCGTTGACCAGGGAATGGCGGTGAACTGATTGCGGTAATGGCGGACAGTCACGGATTTGTCGGCGGCAAGAATCGAAGGCTGTTGCCCCTGATGTCGGGTTTCGGTGAGCAGCCATTGATCGTTGAAACTCGACAGTGGATGCGCTGACACTTGGACAATCCGTGCGCTGCGCAACGCGCTGTGGTTGCTTTGGCCGTGGATTTGCACGTGCTGGCAACGCAGACGCTCCAATTGTCGTCGGCTCAAATGATCGCGATGGCGGTGCTCGGGAGCGGGAAGGGCCATCACCGGCAATGGTCGGATGAAAGCGTGGTTGGCCGCTCCCTCGTCGGCGATCTGCGAGCCACGGTTTCTGGCCTCCAGTCGCGAGGGCGAGGGCGGCGAGTCATGGCGCTGGAACAACTCACTGATCACCGGTAAGTCACTTTTGTCGGACGCGTTGCCCTGGAAAGGCGTAAGGACCGGTTCCTGGGGGAAACTCAGGCTGTCATCGGCGAGGACCAGCACATGCCCGTCGCGCTGATGTTCGAAGTGATAATGAATGCCTTCTTCTTCGCACAGCCGTTGCAGCAATGCCAGATCGCTCTCCTCGTACTGAATGCAAAAAGGCCGGACGGGATAGTGTCCGTTGGATAATTCGAAGCGATAGCTCCCCTCCGGCACATCATGTTCCTCCAACAGTTGGCGCAGGATCATCGGTACGCTGAGGCGATGAAAGACGCGCCGTGAACGCTGCCGGTCGAGCCTCTGAAGGTAGGGCACCAGCACCAGTTTGTAGTCGACCCGGTGTGGGCCGCGATGCTCGCGACTGGCACTGTGAAGTACGCCGTGAATACCCTGGCCATCCATCAGGCTGAGGAAAGCCGGTTGTTGCAGCAATCGGTCGAGGTTCATGGCCGGTGCCAGGCCGATTACTTCGATGTCGAATCGATAGGGCTGGTTGAGGGCTTCTCGGCCACTGAACTGCAACACCTGCAAACTCAAATCGCCGTCGAGGAGTGTCAGGGTGAAGGGACTTTCCTTGTCGTTGTGCATCGAACGCGCTTCTGCCATGGGATAAGGGCGCAGAGGGTACGAAACCACAGCCCTTTATGGTCACCGCAAATCGAAGTTTCAGAATCGCCCTACAACTGCCGGTGAAGATGTCGATTCACCATGCCGGTGAACAGCGTGGATTTTTTGGTCGATTGCCAACTTTAGGCCGTATAAACTTGCGCAAAGCGTCGGCCAATAGATGTCTCGGCGCCACAGATAAGAGAGTGAGTAATGGGCGCACAGTGGAAGGTTAAACACAAAGAAGCGGCGTCTAACGCCAAGGGCAAGATCTTCGGCAAATTGGTGAAGGAAATCACCATTGCTGCCCGTAACGGTGCCGATGTCGCGACCAACGCGCACCTGCGTCTGGTGGTCGAACAGGCGAAAAAGGCTTCGATGCCCCGCGAGACCCTGGAACGCGCGATCAAGAAAGGCTCCGGCCAGCTCGGCGAAACCGTGCAATACCATCGCGTGACTTATGAAGGCTTCGCACCGCATCAGGTGCCGCTGATCGTCGAATGCGTGACCGACAACATTAATCGCACCGTCGCTGAAATCCGCGTCGCGTTCCGCAAAGGCCAATTGGGCGCTTCCGGCTCGGTGACCTGGGACTTCAACCATGTGGGCATGATCGAGGCCTCGCCGGACAGCCCTGATGCCGATCCGGAAATGGCCGCCATCGAAGCCGGCGCCCAGGATTTTGAGCCGGGTGAAGAAGAGGGCACGACCCTGTTCCTGACCGAGCCTGCGGACCTGGATTCGGTACAGAAAGCCCTGCCCGAGCAAGGTTTCACCGTGCTGTCGGCCAAGTTGGGTTATCAGCCGAAAAACCCGGTCAGCGGTCTGAGCGATGAGCAGATGGTTGAAGTCGAAGCCTTCCTCGAAGGCCTCGATAACCACGATGACGTGCAGGACATGTTTGTCGGGTTGGCGGGTTAAACCGCTTCGAGCGTGTGATGACGTGTGGCGAGGCCCCTCGCCACAGGTTTGTATTGGCTTCCAGTGGTTGAGGCAAATACCGCAAGCGCCTGAATAATCTCGCTGAACCCCGGTCGCGTCAGCACATGCGGCTGACAGCAGCGCTGCTGCAACTGCTCCAGCTGCGCACGACCTTCATCGCTCAACCCCGAGTCGATCCGCTCCAACAATTCCCCCAACAAAATACCAAACGCTCGCACCTCGATCCGTTGCAGCGCACGGCTTTCAAGGCCGTCCGAGGTGGCATGGAAAGACGCCGCGCCAAAATCCCCCAGCAGGCAATCACCGTGCTCGTTCCACAAAATATTGTGGCCGTAGAGGTCGCCGTGGGTGATGCCATGTTGGTGCAAATGTTCGGCCGCCGAGGCGATGCCAGAGGCGATGCGCAATGCTACGCCGGCGCTGAACCGGGTGTCGTTGGCGTAAACGTCGCGGGTACATGACGCCAGGCTCGGCAGCCCGGACAGATTTCGATAGCTCGGATCGATCAGATGCATCACCAGCCCGGCCTGGGCTTCTGGATGCCCAACGACTCGCCCTTCAATCCGGATCAGGTTGGGGTGACAACCTGCGGTGATGCAGGCGTTCATTTCGTGCAACGGCGAGCCATCGCTGGTCATTTCGCCTTTGTAGAGTTTGACCGCGACCTGTGTGGCCGGTTGGCCCGGTCGATCCCACATTGCCCGATGAATCACCCCCGACGCGCCTTCGCCCAGTTGCTGCTCCAGACGCAGTTCAGACCAGGGAATGTGGGGCGTGGCTTCGAGGGCGGCCGCATCGGCTTCGGTCTCGAGCGGGTTACCGGCGTACGCCAGCCAGGTCAGACTCGGCAGGGACAGCAGCCACTCGGGCAACTCGGTCAACCGATTGGCGGCGATGCGGAACAGTTCGAGTCGATGGCAATGACGCAAGTTCTCCGGCAAACGTTGCAAGCGGTTGCCAGCAAGCATGAGTTTTTGCAGGTGCGGGCGCTCACCCAGCTCGGCGGGCAACTCAGTGATGCAGTTATCGGTGAGGATCAACCAGCGCAGCAACGGTGGCAGGGCGGCGCCTGGCACGCTCTCGATGCGGTTGGCCTTGAAGCCGACCATCGTCAGTGCGGCGCATTGGCCCAGGCAGTCGGGCAGTTCGGTGAACAGATTGTCCGAGCAAAACAGCACGCGCAAACGGGTCAGGCGGTGCAAGTCGTCCGGCAGGCTGCTCAAGGCATTGCTACTGAGGTTGAGGACTTCCAGCGAGTCCGCCAGGTCGAAGATTTCTCGCGGAAACTCGGTCAGGCCGCTGGAGAGGTCCAAGCGGGTGATGCCCGACAGTTGGCCGGCGCGCAGTTGGGCAAGGGTATCCATGAACAGATCCACTATTGATCGAGAGGAGGCGCGGGGGCCAGAGAAAGGGCGACATGATAGCCGGAAAAGTGTGGTGCCGGTCAGGCACGGTTTCCAGCGCATCGGGTTGATCGCGATGACTGAACATCCCTTGGTGAAGTTACGCAAAGAACTCATGAAAATGCAGGCGCTGTTTTTTCCGCGATAGAAATGGCCTGGAAAAACCCGTCGAGCAGCCAGCTCTTGCCGCGACCCACGGCGCCATGCAGGTAAAGGCCAGGGAGCATTTTGCTCCTGTGGAGAGTGGGCTTGCCTGTGGCGGCTGGAGTGTGCTGCGCCGGCCTTCGCAAATATTTGGGCAGGGTTGACCACGGTCAGAACTGCACCATCTGCCTGAGCATCTGCGCCGCCGGCCCTTACTCGGTACTGAGCAAGCGCCCGCTGACCGGTTTGAAACCTGCACCCGAAAGGTCCGGCAAGCGATTGGCCTGAGTGAAATAGCGGCCGAGCCAACCCGAACCCGCCGACGCTGATCGCGATCAGCAACACGGTGGCGCTGGCCAGCTGGCCAGATGGCGGCGCGATTGTCGTTTGAGGCGTTGGCGAATCAGCGCCGGGTCGAGGTCCGGATTGGCCGGTTGCTGCAGGGCGCCGCTCAATGCCGTGCGCATGTTGCTTAGTGTCTTGCTGCCAGGCGCGCACGTGTGCAGCCACTTTAGTGTTGCAGGCCAGAAAAGTCTCCACCAGACGTCGGTCGGTATCGCTGAGTTGATGGTCGACGTTGGCGTGCAGGTCACGCTCGCTTGGGGGCATGCTGATCATTTGAGTCTCCCCAGAGAAGGGCGGCGCTGCTGGGATTGCGCGGCAGCGACACGGCAAACCGGCGCAATCTGGGAATGATTTCTCTCAGTTGTTCGTCGATATCGTTCATGAAGTTCTGACTAGTCGCTACGCTGTGGACTAGGAAGACGCCCGGCATTTGAGGTTATTCCACGCCTGAAAAAATAAATACCGGGCGATGGAATAAACCGCCGTGGGGTTCGTCTGCTTGATCCTTCTCATTTGTGGCCGATGGCCCTGGAGTCTTTCATGGTAGATCGCTCATCACCGCCAACCCGGCCACCCTTGAGTGCCGCGAGCCTGATATTCCGTCTGGCTGGCATTGCCGTGGTGGTCGCTGCAGTGGCCGCGGCATTTGCCTACGTCAACGGCACCTTTGACCCACAGCGCCTGACGCCGAAAAAGCTGATCAATGTGCTGGAGACCAACAACGGGGTGCACCCGGGTTTCCGGCGTAATCATTCCAAAGGCGTGTGCGTCATCGGGCATTTCGAGAGCAGCGGTGAGGCGCGCAGTTATTCCAGTGCTCAGGTGTTCAACGAAGCGCGGACCCCGGTGGTCGGGCGTTTCGCCTTACCGGCCGGCAATCCTTATGCGCCGGACAACAGCGTGCCGATCCGCAGCCTAGCGTTGCGATTCACCCAGGCCAACGGCCAACAATGGCGCACCGGGATGAACAGCATGCCGGTGTTTCCGGTGGGCACGCCCGAGGCGTTCTACCAGTTGCAACAAGCCCAGTCGCCGGACCCGGCCACCGGCAAGCCGAACCCGGCTGCTGTGTCAGCGTTCTTCGGTTCGCATCCGGATGCGGCACCGTTCCTGGCCTGGGTCAAAACCGCCAAGCCGTCGGCCAGTTACGTGACGGAAACCTACAACAGCGTCAATGCGTTTTACCTGGTGAACGCTGCGGGACAACGGCAGGCGGTGCGCTGGAGCATGGTGCCGGTGGCTCAGGATGCAGCAGGTACCTCGGCGCCTGAAGGGGGCGATTTCCTCGAGAAAGACCTGGTTCAGCGTATTTCCGCAGGGCCGCTACGTTGGCAGTTGAACATCACGCTGGCCAACTCTGGTGACCCGGTCAACGACGCCAGCAAGGCTTGGCCCGACGGTCGCAAAGTGTTGAACGCCGGCACCCTGGTGCTCGAAAGCACTCAGCCGCAACTCAATGGCGAATGCCGTGACATCAACTACGACCCGCTGGTACTGCCCGCCGGTATCGAAGGTTCCAACGACCCGTTGCTCGCCGCTCGTTCCGCCGGTTACGCCACTTCCTACTTGCGCCGCACCAGCGAAGTCAGCCAGTTGCCCTCTGCCAATAAACAGGAGTCTCGTCAATGAGCGCTCAACCGAACCACTTCGCGCCTTTAGCGCGATTGCTGCACTGGCTGATGGCGCTGATGATCATTGCGATGCTGTTTATCGGCGCGGGCATGGCCGCTTCGGTGTCCGAGCGTCATCAGTGGCTGATTCATCTGCACAAACCCTTGGGCGTTGCGATTCTGCTGCTGGTGATCGTGCGTCTGGGCGTGCGTTTTTCCACTCAGCAGCCACCGCTGCCGGCGGATCTGCCAGGTTGGCAAGTGCTGGCGGCCAAGGCTTCACATGTTTTGTTGTATGCCTTGATGCTGGTCCTGCCGCTGCTGGGCTGGGCGATGATTTCGGCGGCGGGGGATCCGGTCATGCTCAGCAGCTCGTTGCAGTTGCCATCGATCCTGCCCGCGAATGCGCAGGTGTTTGCGTTCCTGCGCAAGGCTCACGGGTATTTGGCGTATCTGCTGTTTTTGACGGTGCTGCTGCATTTGGCGGCGGCGTTGTTTCACGGCTGGGTGCGTCGCGATGAGGTGCTGGACAGCATGTTGCGGGGGAAGGATCGCGGATGACCTATAGGCTGGCGAGGCACTGTGGCGAGGGGGCTTTTATGGACAGCGTTCGCCACCAATAGATCAACGCCACAGCATTGATGCCTGCGCCCAGCAGGCATACGCCGAGCCACCCGGCCCATGCGTACATCGCCGTCGAACCGATCGACCCCAAGGCGCTGCCAACTGAATAGAACAGCATGTAGCCGGCGGTGAGTCGGCTTTGGGCTTCGGGGCGCACGTTGTAGATCATGCTCTGGCTGGTGACATGCACGGCCTGCAAACCCAGATCCAAGGTAATCACGCCAAGCAGCAATGCCCACAATGAGGACTGGGTGAAGGCGATCGGCAGCCAGGAAACCAGCATCAACAAGAGTGACAACCCGCTGGTCCATTGCCCCAGGCCACGATCAGCCAGATGCCCGGCGCGAGCGGCGGCCAGTGCCCCGGCGGCACCTGCTAGTCCGAATAATCCGATTTGTGTGTGGGACAACGACAGCGGCGGTGCGCTCAGCGGCAGCACCATGGGCGTCCACAACACCATGGCGCTGGCGAAGGTCAGTAGCGCGAGCACCGCCCGCTGGCGTAGCACCGGTTCTTCCTTGAACAGCGTGAATACCGAGCCAAGTAAGGCGCCGTAGGAACGGGCGGGTTGCGCATCCTCGTGTTTGGGCAACACACGAAACAGCAGCAGCGCCATCACCAGCGTCAAACCTGCTGACAACAGATAAATCGAACGCCAACCGGCGAGGTCAGCCATGCCGCCGGCCACTGTCCGAGCGAGCAGAATGCCGACGACGATGCCGCTGGTGACCACACCGACCACGCGCCCTCGCTGCTCTGGGATGGCCAATGTCGCGGCGTAGGCCACCAATACTTGGGTCACGACAGCCAATAACCCGGTCAATGTCATGCCGATCAGCAGCCAGATGTTGTTAGGCGCCAGAGCGATCGTGAGCAAGGCCAGCGCCGACAGCACCGTTTGCGTAACGATCAGGTGCCGACGATTGAGCAAATCACCAAGCGGCACCAGCAACACCAAGCCTGCACCGTAACCGACTTGAGTCAGCGTGACGACGATGCCGATGGTGGCGGGGTCCATGGCGAAGGCCTCGGCCATGGCATCGAGCAGCGGTTGTGCGTAGTAAACATTGCCGACGGCCAAGCCGCAGGCGATGGCAAACAGCAGCACCACGGCGCCGCTCAATGGATGATCAGATTTCATGACAGGCTTCCTTTTGTGGTTTCAAATTGAAACCAGTTGTACGGTAAGGAAGCTGGTTTTATATTGCAACTACATTTGATTGAGGTGAGTGCGCTCATGGCTAAACGTACAAGCATGGAAGACGCCGAATGCCCGGTTGCCCGTTCATTGGATGCTATTGGCGATTGGTGGTCGTTGCTGATCGTGCGCGATGCATTTGACGGCATTCGCCGGTTCGGGGAGTTTCAGCGCAATTTGGGCATGGCCAAGAATATTTTATCTGCGCGGCTGCGTACCCTGGTGACCCACGGCATTTTCGACCTGGTGCCGGCGTCGGACGGCAGTGCGTATCAGGAATATGTGCTGACCGAAAAGGGCCAAGGCTTGTTCCCGTTGATCATCGGATTGCGCCAATGGGGCGAGGCGTTTTTCTATGAGGCAGGGGAGGCACACTCGCGGGTCGTTGACCGAGAGAACGGCCGACCCGTGCAGACGCTGGAGTTACGTGCCGAAGATGGGCGCTTGCTTGGACCTGAGGATTGCGTGCGGATCGCTGCCGAGTGAGGCAAGGCTGCATGCCGGGCATGCCGGGCATGCAGCCATCGCGCGTGATCAGCGCAGGGTATTGACCATGTCCGCGACGGTGGTCAGCACATCCTTGCCCAACTGCTTCGAGCGCTTGCCGGACCAGCCGGTTTCAGTGTTCGGATGGTCGTCGTGGTCTTTGAACGGCATTTCCAGGGTCAGCGACAGGCAGTCGAATTTCTCGCCGACGCTGTTGCACGCCAGGGTCATGTTGGCTTTGCCCGGCTCGTCGCGGGTGTAGCCGTGCTTGGTCTGGAAGTCCTTGGTCAGGTGCTTCAGATGGCTGCGGAAATGCTCTTCGAGTTTTTCGATCCGCGGCGTGTAGCCCGGGTTGCCTTCGCAACCGGCGGTGAACACGTAGGGGATTTCTTCATCGCCGTGGATGTCGAGGAACAGGTCCACGCCGTACTTTTCCATTTGCTGCTGAACGAACAGCACTTCCGGGCTGACTTCCTGGCTGGCGTTCTGCCAGGCGCGGTTCAGGTCCTGGCCCATGGCGTTGGTGCGCAAGTGACCGTGAAAAGCGCCATCCGGGTTCATGTTTGGCACCAGGTACAGGTCGGCGCTGGCCAGCAACTTGCTCAGTACAGGATCGTCGTGCTTTTCCAGACGTTCAATCACGCCTTCCATGAACCACTCGGCCATGTGTTCGCCGGGGTGTTGCTGGGCGATGATCCAGACCTTGCGTTGACCTTCGGCGCCCGTGCCTTTACGCAGCAGCTGGATGTCCCGACCTTCGACGCTCTTGCCGGTGGCCAGCAGTTCGGTGCCGGCCTTGGCCAGCGCCTGCTCGATCAACCAGTCATGGCGACCGCGGCTGTAGGGTTCGAAGTAAGCAAACCAGGCGTGGGTGGCGGTGGCTTCAAGGCTGAAGCGCAAGCAGTCACCTTCGAATATGGTTGGCACCCGGAACCAGTTGACGTGGTCGTAGGACGCGACCGCCTGATAACCATCCCAGGCTTTGTTGTACGAAGATTTGCTGGCATTGTTCAGGCGAAACCAGTGCTCCTGACCGACGTGCAGACCGCTGGCCTTGAAGTGGAACCACTGAAAGTGCTGGCTACGGGTGTCCGGCTTGATGGCCAGCAAGGCTTGCAACGGATTGCTGATATCCAGCACTTCAATGTTGCCACTGTCGAAGTTGGCACTGATGTCGAAAGAGGATTTAGCCACGGCCATAGTCAATTCCTGAATATGATTTTCATGGCTGCTACTTTACACGCTGGGAAGGGAAAAACCGGGGGAAATTCTGAGGTGAAGCGGGGGGCGTCCTCCTTGACGCCGACGAAGCTTAGAGACTGTGCGATTGATTCTCAAGCGCTGTTTTTAACTAGTTTGGGCCAATGATGCCGGGCTTCTATTGCCAACGGATATTCTTTTGATATCATCCGCGCCATCGAATTTGTAGCACCTAAAGACTTCATTAGCCTGAAGGTAAAGCCAGAATAACTGGCAAAAAAAAGACCCGGCAAAAAGCCGGGTCAAAAACCGTGATTAGCCTGATGAGGAGAGAGTCCAGGAGACCGACCTAAGGTCACTTGGACAATCGACTGATCTCGCGACCAGCTGCATGCAATAATAATCATTCTCGTTTGCAAGTCAAATGTTTTTATTTGCGCGATTGGAAAATTCTTTCCCCGTCCTCCTCGACAGTACCCTCGTCTCACTCGTTCTGATCGCCCTCCAGGGATCGATCCACCATTGCCTTGGCCATGTCGATCATGTGTACCGCCGAAAACGCCAGGTCGCGGTTTGTGCCGTGCAGATTGTTGGCTGATTCGTACGCGGTGGCGGCGGCACAACGCAACAGATCCGACGCATGGACCAGTGCCTCTTCGCAGCTGATGTTGCGGTTCACGTCAAAGAAACGTTCTTCGACCACCTCCTCTGAAACAGTTGGTTTCAAGTAATAGTCCAACGCGCGTTGCGCGGCGGCAGAGCCTTTGGGCGAGGTGAGGCTGGTATCAATTTGCATGTCTGGCAGGTCGTTGCAGGGGATGGACATGGCGATGGTGAGCTCCGTGATAGATTCAGATCCGTGAACCAATCCTAGTACGAACTGTATTTATGACGAGAGTTTAAATACTACAATTTGTGTTTTGATGGTCGGAGTCCCCCACGTATCGTGCCGCACATGGATAAATGGATTGAATTGGTCAAGGCCAAGATGAGTGAACTCAAAGTCACTCAAGAGATACTCGCTGAACGTCTCGGGATGTCCCAGGGCGGCGTGGGTCATTGGCTGAATAAACGCCGTCAGCCGAGCATCGAAGACATGAACCGTGTCTTGCGGGCGCTCGGGATGGATTTTCTGGAAGTGGCGATGGTGATCCGGGAGCCTTTAGTCCAGCAGGGCGACGAGATTTCCCTGACGCAAAAGTACAACCCCTATTTCCGCTACCCGGTCAGCGACTGGCGGGCGCCTGCCGAGGTGCGCGACGGTGAGCTGTCGGTGTACGGCAAGCCACGTTTCGAACTGACCGATTACCATGCCCAGGGCGCGGCATTCTGGCTGGTGGTAGTCGGCGATGCGATGACTGCACCCAGCGGTATCAGCATCGCCGAGGGCATGATGGTCCTGGTGGACCCGGCCATTGTGCCTGAGCCCGGAAAGCTGGTGATCGCCCAATGGTCCGACAGCGCCGAGGCGACCTTTCGCAAGTTGATCGAAGAGGGCGGGCAGCGTTACCTGGTCCCGCTCAATCCGACGTATCCGAAAGCCCTTTACACCGAAGAGTGCCGAATTATCGGCGTAGTGGTTCAGGCGACAGCCAGGTTCTAATCAGATCGGTCCTCGCAAGACGTAGGACCGATCTTCATTTCACGCTTCTTCTAGCTCGACCAACGCACTGCCTTCACTGACCATCTCGCCTTCCTGGCAATACAGCGCCTTGATCACCCCTGCGTGTGGCGCACGAATGCTGTGCTCCATCTTCATCGCTTCCAGCACCACCAGTTGCGCCCCGGCTTCGACCGTTTGTCCGGCTTCCACCAGTACCCTCACGATGCTGCCATTCATGGGCGCGGTCAGCCCGCCCTGATGGCTGTGACTGGCCTCGACGGCACTGATCGGGTCGTAGGACTCGATGCGGCGCAGTTCACCTTCCCATTGCAGATATAGGGCATCGCCACGGCGGATTGCCCGATGCTGGCGGCGCAGGCCGTTGTGCTCGGTCAACAGTTGTTCGCCCTTGAGATGTGCCGAGCAGGTGTCGCCCAACGTCAGCGCCCGGTCTTGTCCTTCGCAGCTCAAATGCAACGTGATTTCGCGCGGTAGTCCGGCTCGGAAACCGTTACTGACACCCCAAGGCGAACTCGGGTCATCGGCACGGGTCGTGTTCGGCTGGCTCTGGGCGAAAGCCTGCGCGGCGGCCTGCCAGAACTCGTCACTGAGGTCCGAGGCCGCTGGCAGCAGTTCTTCCTGATAACGCGGGATGAACCCGGTATCCAGTTCGGCTGCAGCGAACGCCGAATGGCCGACTATCCGGCGCAGGAAGTTGATGTTGGTCTTGAGCCCGCCAATGGCAAACTCATCGAGCATGCTCAGCAGCCGCAGTCGCGCCTGTTCACGATCCTCACCCCAGGCAATCAGTTTGCCGAGCATCGGGTCGTAGAACGGCGAGATCTCGTCGCCTTCTTCGACACCACTGTCCACCCGCCGTCCCGGACCCTTCGCGGATTCGCGATACAGCTCCAGTCGACCGGTAGCCGGCAGGAAATCATTGCTTGGGTCTTCGGCATACAAGCGCACTTCGATGGCATGACCGATCAGCGGAACCTCGGCTTGAGTCATCGGCAGCGCTTCACCGCGGGCCACACGAATCTGCCAGGCCACCAGATCGAGGCCGGTGATGGCTTCGGTGACCGGGTGTTCGACCTGCAGGCGCGTGTTCATTTCCATAAAGAAGAACTCACCGCGCGCATCCAGCAAAAACTCCACGGTGCCAGCGCCGACATAGCCGATGGCTTGCGCCGAGCGCACAGCCGCTTCGCCCATGGCGCGACGCAGTTCCGGGCTCAAACCTGGAGCGGGTGCTTCTTCAACGACTTTTTGGTGCCGACGCTGAATCGAGCAGTCCCGTTCGTTGAGGTAGAGGCAGTTGCCATGCTGGTCGGCGAAGACCTGGATTTCCACGTGACGCGGCTTCAGCAGGTACTTCTCCACCAGCATCCGCGAATCGCCGAACGACGATTGTGCTTCACGCTGGGCCGAGGCCAGGGCTTCGGCCAATTGACTGACGTCCTCGACCACTTTCATGCCTTTGCCGCCGCCCCCCGCGGTGGCCTTGAGCAGCACCGGATAACCGATGTGTTCGCAGGCGTCGCGGAAAGTATCGAGGTCCTGCGCCTCGCCGTGATAACCGGGCACCAGCGGCACGCCGGCGGTTTCCATCAATGATTTGGCGGCAGACTTGCTGCCCATCGCGTCGATGGCCGAAGCGGGCGGGCCGAGGAAGATCAGGCCCGCTTCATCGATGGCACGGGCGAACCCGGCGTTCTCGGACAGAAAGCCATAACCCGGATGAATCGCCTGAGCGCCGCTGGCCTTGGCGGCGGCGATCAGTTTGTCGATTTGCAGGTAACTGTCAGCGGCTTTGCTGCCACCGAGGTCGACGCGAATATCCGCTTCGCGGCTGTGCCGGGCTTCACGGTCAGTGGCGCTGTGAACGGCCACGGTGGTCAGGCCCAAGGCCTTGGCGGTACGCATCACCCGGCAAGCGATTTCGCCGCGGTTGGCCACCAGTAGGGTGGTGAGAACAGGTGCGCTCATCAACGCGACTCCTTGGTGGTGGTTGCGGCTTGCCAGCTCGGCGGACGTTTTTGCAGAAAGGCCCGCAAGCCTTCCTGGCCTTCGGGGCTGACGCGGATGCGGGCGATGGCGTTTTCGGTGTAGCGCCGCAGCGCCGGGGTCAGCGCGCCGTGGCCGACTTCACGCAGCAAGTCCTTGCTGGCACGCATGGCGGCCGGGCTGTTGAGCAGCAGGTTGTCGATCCATTGCTCGACGTTCAGTTCCAGCTCAGCGATCGGATAACTCTCCGACAACAAGCCGATTTCCCGCGCTCGTTGTCCGCCGAAACGCTCGGCGGTCAGCGCGTAGCGCCGTGCTGCGCGTTCGCCGATGGCTTGCACCACGAACGGGCTGATCACCGCCGGCGCCAATCCGATACGCACTTCCGACAGGCAGAACTGCGCGTCGTCGGCGCCGATGGCCATGTCGCAGCAGCTGATCAGGCCCAACGCGCCACCGAATGCAGCGCCTTGCACCACCGCCAGCGTCGGGACTTTGAGCTTGGCGAGGTTGTACATCAATTCCGCCAGTTCCCGGGCGTCGTCGAGGTTAGTGTGGTAATCGAGTTCGGCCGACTGCTGCATCCAGGCCAAGTCTGCGCCGGCGCTGAAATGTTTGCCGCGTCCACGCACCAGCAGAAACCGCAGGCTGGCGTCGCTCGACACCTTGTCCAAGGCGAGGATCAGTTCGCGAATCATTTCGGCGTTGAAGGCGTTGTTCTTTTCTTCACGGCTGAGCCACAGAGTCGCAAAACCCCTTGGATCGTTCAGCAGTTCGAGGGTGTTGAAGTTGATCATGATTTTCTCCCGATCACATCCGGAACACGCCGAAGCGGCTCTGTTCGACAGGCGCATTCAGCGACGCCGACAAGGCCAGGGCCAATACATCGCGGGTTTGCGCCGGGTCGATGACGCCGTCGTCCCACAACCGGGCGCTGGAGTAGTAGGGATGACCCTGTTCTTCATACTGGTCGAGGATCGGTTGCTTGATCTCGGCTTCCTGCTCGGCACTGAAACCGTGGCCACTGCGCTCGGCCTGCTCGCGTTTAACCTGCACCAAAACCCCCGCGGCTTGCTCGGCGCCCATCACACCGATCCGCGCATTCGGCCACATCCACAGGAAACGCGGATCGTAAGCCCGGCCGCACATGCCGTAGTTCCCGGCACCGAAACTGCCGCCGATGATCACAGTGAATTTCGGCACCTTGGCGCACGCCACGGCGGTCACCAGTTTCGCACCGTGCTTGGCGATGCCGCCGGCCTCGTATTTCTGGCCAACCATGAAACCGGTGATGTTTTGCAGGAACAGCAGTGGAATGCCGCGCTGACAGGCCAGCTCGATGAAGTGCGCGCCTTTCTGCGCGGCTTCGGCGAAGAGGATGCCGTTGTTGGCGAGGATCGCGATCGGGTAACCGTGCAAGTAGGCAAAACCGCAAACCAATGTAGTCCCGAACAGCGCCTTGAACTCGTCGAACACCGAACCGTCCACCAACCGTGCGATCACTTCGCGAACGTCGAACGGCTGCTTGGCGTCCGCCGACACCACGCCGTACAACTCGTCGCTGTTGTAGAGCGGGGCGATGGGCGTGCGCTGTTGCACTTCGCCGAGTTTGCGCCAGTTGAGGTTGGCGATGCTGCGCCGCGCAATGGCCAAGGCGTGTTCGTCGCTCTCGGCGTAATGGTCGGCCACCCCGGAAATTTTGCAGTGCACATCGGCCCCGCCGAGGTCTTCGGCGCTGACTACTTCACCGGTCGCGGCTTTCACCAGCGGTGGGCCGGCGAGGAAAATGGTTGCCTGTTCGCGGACCATGATCGCTTCGTCCGCCATGGCCGGCACATACGCGCCACCGGCGGTGCACGAACCCATGACCACCGCGATTTGCGGGATGCCCATGGCGCTCATGTTCGCCTGGTTGAAGAAGATCCGCCCGAAGTGCTCGCGGTCCGGGAATACTTCATCCTGACGCGGCAGGTTGGCGCCGCCGGAATCCACCAGGTAGATGCACGGCAAACGGTTCTGCTGGGCGATGGTCTGCGCGCGCAGGTGTTTTTTCACGGTCAGCGGGTAATACGAACCGCCTTTCACGGTGGCATCGTTGGCGACGATCATGCATTCGACGCCTTCCACACGGCCGATACCGGCAATCACGCCAGCGGCCGGCACGTCTTCGCCATACACCTCGTAGGCGGCCAATTGGCTGATCTCGAGAAACGGCGAACCCGGATCGAGCAAGCGATTGATCCGCTCACGGGGCAGCAGTTTGCCCCGCGAGGTGTGGCGTTCTTGAGCCTTCGGGCCGCCACCTTGCTGCACTTGCGCGAGCAGGGTGTGCAGGGCGTCGACCTGTTTGAGCATTGCCGCGCTGTTGGCCGCGAACTCCGCCGAACGGGGGTTGAGCTGGGTATGCAGAATAGCCATGGACAGCTCCGTTTAGCGGGTTTCGTTGAACAGTTCGCGACCGATCAGCATGCGACGGATCTCACTGGTGCCGGCGCCGATTTCGTACAGCTTGGCGTCACGCAGCAGACGCCCGGCCGGGAATTCGTTGATGTAGCCGTTGCCACCGAGAATCTGAATCGCATCGAGGGCCATTTGTGTGGCGCGTTCGGCGCTATAAAGGATCACACCGGCGGCATCCTTGCGGGTGGTTTCGCCGCGTTCGCACGCTTGCGCTACCGCATAGAGATAGGCGCGGCTGGCGTTGAGCTGGGTGTACATGTCGGCGACCTTGCCCTGGATCAGCTGGAATTCACCGATGCTTTGGCCGAACTGCTTGCGGTCGTGGATGTACGGAACGATGAGGTCCATGCAGGCCTGCATGATCCCGGTCGGGCCGCCGGACAGAACAACGCGTTCGTAATCGAGGCCGCTCATCAGCACCTTCACACCGCCATTGAGCACGCCGAGGATGTTTTCTTCCGGCACTTCGACGTCATCGAAGAACAGCTCACAGGTGTTTGAACCGCGCATGCCGAGCTTGTCGAATTTGTTGCTGCGGCTGAAGCCTTTGGAATCACGTTCAACGATGAACGCGGTGATGCCGTGGGGGCCTTTTTCCAGGTCAGTCTTGGCGTAGATCACGTAGGTGTTGGCGTCAGGGCCGTTGGTGATCCAGGTTTTGCTGCCGTTGAGGATGTAGTGATCGCCGCGTTTGTCGGCGCGCAGTTTCATCGACACCACGTCGGAGCCGGCATTCGGTTCGCTCATGGCCAAGGCGCCAATGTGTTCGCCGCTGATCAGCTTCGGCAGGTATTTGGTTTTCTGCTCGTGATTGCCGTTGCGGTTGATCTGATTGACGCAAAGGTTGGAGTGCGCACCGTAGGAAAGGGCGACCGAGGCCGAACCGCGGCTGATTTCTTCCATGATCACCACGTGGGCCAGGTAACCCAGGCCAGCGCCGCCATACTCTTCCGGCACGGTGACGCCCAGCAGGCCCATGTCACCGAATTTACGCCACAGGTCGGCGGGGAACAGGTTGTCGATGTCGATCTGAGCGGCGCGTGGTGCGATCTCTTTGGCGACGAAGGACTGAACCTGATCACGCAGCATGTCGATGGTTTCACCGAGGGCAAAGTTCAGGGATGGGTAGCTCATGGGTCACCTTTTGGCTTTTTTGTAGGGTAGGGAGGGCAGTGATTTGGCTCTCACCTTTACGTCAACGTAAGCCTGTGATGGATGGCTGTCAATCACCCTTTACGTTAACGTCAACTTGGGCGAGAGTAGAGCCAGTTCTGAATGATCGGGGCTAGCCATGCCTCGTTCCAACAACCCACTAATAAAGACAATAGGGGTCGTCATGGATCAACCCAGTGCAAGCCCGCCGCGCAGCTATACCCGTGGTGCCCAGGACAAAGCCTTGCTGGCGATGACCATCGGCCAGGCATTCGATAATACCGTCGCGCAGTATCCGACCGGGGAGGCGCTGGTCGTGCGCCATCAACAGTTGCGGTACACCTGGCAGCAACTGGCCGAAGCCGTGGACCTGCATGCCAAAGCGCTGTTGGCGCTGGGTTTGCAGACCGGTGATCGTCTCGGTATCTGGGCACCGAACTGCGCCCAGTGGTGTATCAGCCAGTTCGCCAGCGCGAAAATCGGCGTGATTCTGGTCAACATCAACCCGGCCTATCGCAATTCCGAACTTGAATACGTGTTGAAGCAGT
Source organism: Pseudomonas sp. HLT2-19-2 (assembly GCF_054898005.1). Lineage (NCBI taxonomy): Bacteria > Pseudomonadati > Pseudomonadota > Gammaproteobacteria > Pseudomonadales > Pseudomonadaceae > Pseudomonas > Pseudomonas sp. HLT2-19-2. Next base: position 2,302,305 of record NZ_CM142712.1, read on the forward strand.
CTGGCTGCCAATGGCTGGTTTGCGCAGGCGCTTTCAAGACCTCCGACTATCATGGGATGCTGCAAGGCCTCATTCCCGAGCTGGCTGAGCAATCCATCGGAAAATTGCAAAGCGAACGACTGCCAGAGCTGCGTGGTGTCATCAGTCTAGATGCACAGCCGCCATCGGGTTTCCTGCCATGGTCGCAATTGGCCGATCTCGCGGCGATCGTGTCGGCAGAGCAGTTAAGCGAACGTCAGGACAGTCTGCATTTCGACCAGGCGGTAAACATCCAGTACACCTCTGGCACCACCGGTTTTCCGAAAGGCGCGACCCTCAGTCACTACAACATTCTCAACAACGGTTACATGGTCGGCGAAAGCCTCGGTTTGACCGCGAGTGACCGTCTGGTCATCCCGGTGCCGCTGTATCACTGCTTTGGCATGGTCATGGGCAACCTCGGTTGCATGACCCACGGCAGCACCATGATTTACCCCAACGATGCCTTCGATCCGCTGCTGACCCTGACCACTGTCGCCGAAGAAAAGGCCACTGCACTCTACGGTGTGCCGACCATGTTTATCGCCATACTCGATCAGCCCCAACGTGCCGAATTCGATCTGTCGAGCCTGCGCACCGGGATCATGGCCGGGGCGACGTGTCCGATCGAGGTGATGCGCCGGGTCATCAGTGACATGCACATGAGCGAAGTGCAGATTGCCTACGGCATGACGGAAACAAGTCCGGTGTCGTTGCAGACCGGTCCGTCAGACGAACTGGAATTGCGCGTCACCACCGTCGGCCGCACCCAGCCGCAACTGGAAAGCAAGATCATCGACGAGGCGGGCAACCTGGTGTCGCGGGGCACTATCGGTGAACTGTGCACGCGCGGTTACAGCGTGATGCTCGGTTACTGGAACAACCCGCAAGGCACCGCGGAAGCGATCGACCAGGCCGGCTGGATGCACACCGGTGATCTGGCGAGCATGAGCGACGAAGGCTACGTGTGCATTGCCGGGCGTAACAAGGACATGATCATCCGCGGCGGTGAGAACATTTACCCACGGGAACTGGAAGAATTATTCTTTACCCACCCGGCAGTAGCGGATGTGCAAGTGATCGGGATTCCGTGCTCGCGTTATGGCGAAGAGATTGTCGCGTGGATCAAATTCCATCCGGGCCACAGCGCTACCGAGCAGGAGCTGCAGACCTGGTGCAAGGAACGCATCGCGCACTTCAAGACACCGCGTTACTTTAAGTTCGTCGAGGAGTTTCCGATGACGGTGACGGGGAAAGTTCAGAAGTTTCGAATGCGCGAGATCAGTATCGAGGAGCTGAAAACCAATACCATCTAACGATAATCCCCTGTGAGAAGCGAGCTCGCTCCCACAGGGGATGGCGCTGGAAATTACAAACGCCACAAAGCACAAAGGGGAGCCGAAGCTCCCCTTTAATTTTGTCGTTGCGCGTGCTCTTTTTTTATTATTGAGGGGCGGTCTGTTTTTGTTTTTAGAAACCGTGACCCTTTACCGCTGTTTTTGTCGATCCCCATCCGGGATCAAGAGCAAACGTATTTTTTTGAGCGCTGATCTACTTTTTCGCTAAGCGATCCAACCAGTTCGGGAGCTACCTGAAGGTAGTTTTATTGTTCTCTGCCCGGTTGCGGGTTACTCCGAAAAGCACCCTGAAAAGCACATCCTCTCCAAAAAAATCTGTTAGCTGCGTCTCTGCCGTGTTGTTTTTGTTATGTCAGAGTCGTTACGTCTTATTTTTATTAGGTTTGCCGCTTTTTTTGTTCTTGTTATGCAATAGAGATAGCAGAAGCCGTGCCAACTTTATAAAAGTCTTTAAAATCAACGTCTTGAAATTTTGTAGGGTTTTACGTTCAATCAAGGCGCGACAATTTGTTTCCGTGTTACTCGCTTTTGCCCACGTTCCAGAGGCTGCGGTAACACCCCGAGGCCTCACTGTGCGCTGCGAGCCTTGGCCACGCGCGAACCGGTCGGACGTCCCAGCACTGTGCAAATTTGCTGACCAGCCAAAATCAACGCGTCCAGGTCGATACCGGTCTCGATACCCAGGCCGTTGAGCAGGTAAACCACGTCTTCGGTGGCAACGTTACCGCTGGCGCCCTTGGCGTACGGGCAGCCGCCGAGGCCGGCGATGGAACTGTCGAACACCGAGATGCCTTCCAGCAGACTGGCGTAGATATTGGCCATGGCCTGGCCATAAGTGTCGTGGAAGTGCCCGGCCAGTTTTTCACGGGGTACGTCGGCCGACACCACCTCGAACATCTTGCGGGTCGCTCCAGCGGTGCCGGTGCCGATGGTGTCGCCCAGGGAAACTTCATAGCAGCCCATCGCGTAGAGCTCGCGGGCGACCCACGCGACTTGCGCAGGCGCGACGTTACCTTCGTAAGGGCAGCCCAGCACACAGGACACGTAACCGCGCACGCTGACACCCTGTAGCCTGGCGGCGTCCATGATTGGCACGAAGCGCTCCAGACTTTCGCTGATCGAGCAATTGATGTTGCGCTGGGAAAACGCTTCCGACGCCGCAGCGAACACCGCGACTTCCTTGACCCCGGCCGCAATGGCGTCTTCAAACCCGCGCAGGTTAGGGGCAAGTGCACCATAGGTCACGCCAGGCTTGCGCTGGATTTGCGCGAAGACCTCAGCAGAGCCGGCCATCTGCGGTACCCATTTGGGCGAGACGAAACTGCCGACTTCTATATAGCCGAGACCGGCGGCGGTCAGCGCGTCGACCAGTTGCACCTTGTCCGCAACGCTGATGGGTTGAGCTTCGTTTTGCAGACCGTCGCGTGGGCCGACTTCGACCAGGCGTACGTGAGTGGGGAGAGACATAAGAATTCACCTGTCAGTTAGGGATCGTTCCCACGCTCTGCGTGGGAAGAGCGCGGGAACGATCATTTCGTACGATTACTGAACCACTTCCTGGCTCTTGATGGGGAGCCTACAGAATTCGGAAAAAATCGTACGCTAAGGTTTTTAGGCCTGCCAGGTTGATATGTTCCCAGCGCAAAAGTCAGTCGCGTTGTTTTCACCATGCTATCGATCCTCGCGGGTGTGCCACAGGCGCAGCAGGTAGATAGTGGAATCCACTATCTCGTAACGCATTTCGTATTGGCCGATCTGAATTCGGCGCACATCCCTTGGCTCGAACTCTTCCAGGCGTTCGCCAATGCGCGGGTTGTTCAGCAGCGTGATAGGTGCGGCTGCGAGTTGCTGCACTGTTCGTGCGGCGGCAGGTTGATTCACCGAGGCCAGAAACTCGTACAGTCGGGTAGTGTCGGAAAGCGCCTTGGTTGTCCACTTCAATTCCATCAGTGCGGCACCGGCAACGGAGTGTCGGTGCTGAGGCTATCAGCCCAGGCCTGGACAGCTTGGTGGTCAATAACGCGGCCAGCGTCAACATCGGCCAAGGCCTCACGGGTCAGGCGACTACGCTCTTCTTCCTGGTCTATCCAAGCGGACAGAGCCTGCTTGACGATCCAGTTTTTGGAGCGCTCCAGACGCTCAGCCATCAAATCGACCTTTTGGGCCAGTTGTTCAGGGACGTGAGCCGTGACAGATCGGGTTTTCGCGGTGGTTGCCATGATGAGGGTTACTCCTAATCGTTACTTCTTGAATTTGATGTCGCCGGATCCTGCAACGGAATGATCGCGGATCGGTGGGTTACCACGGATTACGATGTCGCCAGAGCCCGCGACACGAGCCTTCACGGAGTTGCTGACATAAGCGTCGATGGTCCCCTGAGCCCTGGACTCCAAGGTCGAGGATGGCCTGTGAAGGTCGTACAGGGTCACGTCACCGCTGCCCTTGATATACGGATACTTGGCGCTTCAGGCAGTGCGACTCCGACAATACAACGCCCTTTGAACTGCATCGTGATACCGCCCTGGCGTCCAGCGACATTGATTGTTCCACCAACAAAATGTTGCCGGTGCTAGATACGTGAATATTGGCACCACCCCCGCTGATGGAAACGCCGTCCTGCTTGATGACCAGCTTGTCACCCTCCAATCGGGTCTTGATGCTACCAATGGCCTCCTGGTTTTCCCCGGCCACAACCAGGTGCGCTGAAGGTGGGCGGAAGAACACAACATCCACTGCGCCCTTGACCACAATTTTGCGCACCGGACGGATGGGTCGCGCTTCCTTCTCATAATTGGCTGCCCGTTCCCACGCAGAATCGCGATGGTTGGCATCCTGGAGCGTCAAAGGGCTGGAATGGTTTATGGGTTCGATCCTTGGTCATTTGCTCTGCGCTGATCTTCGTCAATTCGATTTAAAGTTAATCATAGTGAATAATTGTGTGTCGTCAAGCGTGCTGTCAGTTTGGGCTATACCCTAACCTGATGTCAGGCTGCCAGAACTCAGTCCGTCAGGTTAGAGTTTAAAGTGCATTTTATTGACACTTGCTAACGAAGACGTTCGACCATTTGCACCAGGTCAGCGAGAACTTCAATACGCTGCGCCGCTACACCCCGGCTTTTCTGGAGGTGCTTCAGCTACGGGCCGCACCGGCAGCACAACGGGTGCTGGATGCCGTCCAGCAGCTGCGCGAGATGAACGCAGACAACCTGCGCACGGTGCCATCGGACGCACCAATCGCCTTCATCAAGCCGCGCTGGAAGCCGCCGGTGATCACGCCGGAAGGTATTGACCGGCGCTTTTACGAGATCTGCGCCTTGTCCGAACTGAAAAACGCACTGCGTTCCGGCGACATCTGGGTCAAGGGCTCACGGCAGTTCCGCGACTTTGAAGATTACCTGCTACCGCCCGCGAAGTTTGCCGCACTCAAGCAGGAACAGGCACTGCCATTGGCGATCAACCCCAACAGCGACCAGTACCTAGAGCAACGCTTGCAGCTGCTGGATGAGCAACTGGCGACCGTCGCCAAACTGGCCAAGGACAATGAACTCCCCGACGCCATCCTTACCGAGTCCGGACTGAAGATCACGCCGCTGGATGCGGCGGTACCGGACACCGCCCAGGCGCTGATCGACAAGACCAGTCAGCTACTGCCGCGCATCAAGATCACCGAGCTGCTGATGGACGTGGACGAGTGGACGGGCTTCACCCGTCACTTTACCCACCTGAAGGATGGTGCCCAGGCCAAGGATAGAACGCTGCTGCTGTCAGCGATCCTCGGAGATGCCATCAACATTGGGCTGACCAAAATGGCCGGGTCGAGTCCGGGCATGACCTACGCCAAGCGGCGATTACGTCTGGCGGCAGAGCCGTAAGCTGGAAGATGGGAAGTTCAGGCCGCTACGACAAGTCGGAAAACCTTAGCGTACGATTTTTCCGATTTCTGTAGGCACCCCTAAACGTTCGACACCAGGTCGCGCGCCCAAGGCGTTATAACCAGTGTAATCATCGGTCATCAGGTAGCCGCGATAACGTTCGAGCAGGCGCGACGGAACCTCCAGCGCCCGACTGGTCGAGTAGTCAAGCAGAATCATCGGCTGATTCGGTGTCCCGCCGGTGTGTACCCACATCCAGGATTGGCTGCTCGGTTCTCGATCAGGTTCTTTCAGCGCTTGCACACGCGTTTCGTCGCAGTGGATGACGCGACTTTCCAGCAGTCGATCCCGCATCAAGTTGAGCAAGGGTTGCAGGTGTTCGCCGCACTGGATAACCCAGCGCGCCAAGGTTTGCCGTGGAATATCGACGCCGTGGCGACCGAGTACTTTTTCGAAGCGATGCAGTGGCAGACCATCGACGTATTTAGTCGTCAGCAACATCGCCAAAACGCCGAGATCGCCGATCAGTTGATCCGACTCACCCACTCTGCTCAGCCCGTGCGGTGCAGTTGCAAAATCCGTTCGGCATTCTCGGTCAGGTGGCCTTTGCGCCAGATAAAGTAGAGATCGCTTTGAGCCGACGGGCCCAGTGCATGAGCCTTTACCGAATGCCGTCCCGGCAGCCCGTCCAGTACAGCCTGAGGTATCCAGGCGGCACCGATCCCGGCGCTGACGCACGCGAGCATCGTGTGATAAGACTCCATCTCGACCACCTTCAACAGCGCCTGGGGCGTTTGCGTCAGCCAACTATCAAGCCGCAGCCGGTATGAACAGTTTTGCCTGAACCCATAGATTTCCTGACAGCGCAGCTCACTTGCATTGGCTACCGTGGGATGGCCTTTCTCCGTGATCAGTACCAATTGATCGGAAAACGCGTAGTCACTTTCCAGTGAGGGCGACTGCACCGGGCCGTCGGTCAAGGCGATGTCCAGTGTGCCGTTGATCACTTGCTCAACCAGTACCTCCGACGGTTCGCAGCGGATATCCATGTCGACCCCGCGATGGCACTCCCGGAAGCGACCAATCAGGGTCGGCATGAACGCAATCAAACCCAGGTCAATCGCGCCAACCGTCAGGCTGCCCTGTGCCTGCTCATTGCGCATCAGCGCGCGCACGCTGTCAGCCTGTTCAATGATCTGTGGCGCATGCTCCAGCAGCAGGCGCCCGGCGTGGGACAGCGTCAGGCGTTGTTTTTCGCGCACGAACAACTGGCATTGCAGGTCCTCCTCAAGCTGCTGGATCCGGATCGTCACGCCGGACGGCACGCGGTTGAGCAGCTTGGCCGCGGCGGTGATGGAACCGGTGGAAGCGACCGTGCAGAACGCGCGCAATTGGGAAAGCTGCATAAGTTGTTCTCAAATTCGAAAAGGTTGATTCAATATTTTTCAATTTATAGAACATATAAGCCTGTTTAGTCTAGGCACTCAGCAACAAGCACCCAGCGCCGCAGGGTGTTTTCACTGCAGGAGCCAGACGATGCATACCGCTCAATTTCAATCGCTATTACCCGACGCACCCGCACATTTTATCGGCGGCCAATGGCACGCCTCCCAGACCGTTCGTGACTCGCTCAACCCGGCAACCGAAGCGGTGATCGGCCAAGTGGCAGACGGTGATCGCAGTACTGCTGCCCTGGCGGTGGAAAATGCCCATCAAGCGCAGAAAGGTTGGGCCGCCCTGAGCATTGCCGTGCGTGCCGACTATTTGCAGGGCCTGCTGGAGCAAGTAAAGGATAATGCCGAAGGCCTGGCCCGCCTGCTGGTCACCGAACAAGGCAAGCCGATCAAGGAAGCCCGTGGTGAGGTCGGCATGGCCTTGACCATGCTGCGTTACTACGCAGGCTTCGGTTTTCGCCAGACCGGCAGCCTGATGGCGGCTGACCGCCAGCAACGCAGCACGACGATTCGTGACGAACCTTTTGGCGTTGTGGCCGCAATCATTCCGTGGAACTTTCCCTTGGCGATGTTTGTTCGCAAGCTCGCGCCGGTGTTGGTGGCGGGTAATACCCTCGTGATCAAACCGAGTGAAAACACGCCCTTGATTGCTTTGGCAATGGCCACGCTGTGCCAGCGGGCAAAGCTGCCTGCCGGTGTGGTCAACGTGGTGACCGGCCCGGGCAAGACGGTCGGTGATGCGTTGGTCCGCCACCCGCTGACGAGCCTGGTGACCATGACCGGCTCGACCCGCGCCGGTCGTGAAATCCTGGCCGCTGCGGCGGAAAACATTCTGCCGGTGTCGCTGGAGCTGGGCGGCAAGGCGCCGTTTATCGTGATGGCGGACGCCGATGTTGAGCGCGCGGCCCGGGATGCGCTGGCCTCGCGGATGCACAACTGCGGTCAGGCCTGTATCGCCAACGAGCGCACCTACGTGCATGCCAGCGTCTATCCGCAATTTATGGAAGCGCTGCTCAAGGCTGCACGTCAGCTGCGGATCGGTGACCCCCACGACGAGTCGACCGATATCGGCCCGAAAGTCAGTGCGGCAGAGCGCGAGAGTGTGTTCAAACACATCGCCAAGGCGCAGGAGCAAGGCGCGCAGGTGGCATACTCCGGCACGCCTGCCGACTCGATGGGCAAAGGTTTCTGGGTCGCCCCGACGATTCTCACCGATTTGCCGGCGGACGCTGAAATCTTCCAAAGCGAGGTGTTCGGCCCCGTGTTGCCGGTGATCGAGTTCACGACGCTGGATCAGGTGATCGAGTGGGCCAACCGCAGCGAATATGGCTTGAGCGCCTACGTCTACACCCGAGACCTGCGCACCGCCATGCAACTGACCGACGCACTGGAAAGCGGCGAGGTGTACATCAACCGCGCGGGCCCCGAGGAAATCAACGGCTACCACGCGGGCTGGAAACGCTCTGGCCTGGGTGGCGACGACGGTGAGCATGGGTATCGCACCTATGTGCGGACCAAAACGGTCTACCTCGACTACAGCCTTTGACAGGCATGGGGATGAACTGCGTCGGACCACCGTAGGTAGTTATTACAGACTTTTCCGATGTGCCCCGTTTTGTGGCCGATATCATCGTGCATGACACAAGCATAGTGTGCGAGTTCGACAATATGGGCGGTGATCAATGGGTGATTGTGTTGCGTGGTCGCAAAGGCTCGGCTGTGCTAGCCCCATGGCCAGATGGAGAGGGTGGCTTGTATTACAGCATCGTTACGGCTTACCGAAATAGAGCTACCAACGGCAAAGCCGTTGCGAAGGTCAGGGGAGTGGTTAAACCGTAGAAACGCAAAATGCTCCGTATCGAAAGATACGGAGCATTTTGAGGGTGTCCCTGATTTTGTGTAAATGGGATTTGCCGGCGGCGATCCAGCAGGTTCGCGAACGCCTGCTTAAGCAGTCCCGTGGTGATCGCGCCTTTGTTGAGTTGTTGTTGGTCGCCCGCGAGGTCGGTATGGATGCACTGCAAGTGGCCTGCGAGTTAGCCCTGGAATGTGGCGTTGTCAATGGCTCGCTGGTGATGAATGAACTGCGGCGGCTGGCGGCATCGATCAAGCAGGGCACGGTCACTGCCTCGTTGATGCTGCGCAAGCTGAGCAGCTATCCGCGTCAGAATGGTCTGGCTGTGGCACTGCGGGAGCTGGGCCGGATTGAACGCACGCTATTTCAGTACCTGTCGCCGTTGGGCTGGGAGCACGTCAACCTGACCGGCGATTACGTCTGGCAACAGAGCCGCAAGCTGGAAGACGGTAAATTCAGGCCGCTACGACAGGTCGGAAAACCTTAGCGTACGATTTTTTCCGAATTCTGTAGGCTCCCCTTGATGGTCTGTTCCAGCGCCTGGGTGCAACGCTCCTGCGCGGTGTCCAGTTCCAGCTTCATCTGTTCGATGTCGAGCATCTGCTGCTCCAGCTGTTCACGACGTTCGGCGATTTTGGTCAGCATGGTTTGCAGCTGCTTCTGATTGCCGCCGATGGGGTCGTAGAGTTCGATCAGCTCGCGGCATTCGGCCAGAGAGAAACCAATGCGCTTGCCCCGCAGGATCAGCTTCAGGCTGACCTTGTCGCGGGGTGAGTAGATGCGTTCCTGACCGCGTCGCTCGGGGCTGAGCAGGCCTTGCTCTTCATAAAAGCGGATGGCCCGGGTGGTGATGTCGAGCTCGCGGGCGAGGTCGGAAATGCTATAGGTCTGGCTGCTCATGGAAGCGCTCGAAAAAGGTCATGGCGCTAAGCTAATGGCAGGTTGACGTTTACGTCAAGCATCGCGCCCTGATCCTTCGTCTATCAGGTGATTCCTACACCTTATCGAGTTTCTGCTCATGCGCCGTCACCTGCTGGCACAACTCGATCATCTGCTCGCGCATCCAGCGGTTGGCCGGGTCCTGATCAGTGCTTTCGTGCCAATAGAGGTGGGTTTCCACCGGCGGCACATCCTTGACCGGCAGGTTCACCGAGTACAGGTCATGGCGACGGGCGAAGCGTTCCGGCACCGTCATGACCATGTCGGTCTGCTGCAGCACTTGCGACGCCATCAGGTAGTGCTGGGAACGCAAGGCGATTTTGCGCTGAATGCCCATTTTGCCCAAGGCCAGGTCGACATGGCCCAGACCGCTGCGACGGCTGGAGATATGGATATGTGTCAGCGACAGATAATCATCGAGGGTGAATTTCTCTTTGCCCGCCAGCGGATGGCCTTTGCGCATGGCGCACACGTAACGGTCTTCCATCAATTTGACGTGGCGCACTTGCGGGTCAGTGTTCAGCGGCGCATCCACCGCGAAATCGAGACGCCCGGCCGCCAGTTCCTTGGTGGTTTCGCGGCGCTTGGACAGAAAGCTTTCGATGATCACCGTCGGCGCCAGGCGACGCAGGCGCTGGAACAGTGGCGGCAGGATCACCGCCTCGGTGAGGTCGGTCATGCTGATGCGATAGGTCTTGACCGCCTGCAACGGGTTGAAAATGCGGCTTTCCTGCACCGACACCCGCAGCAAGGAGAGGGCGTTACGCACCGGCCCGATAATGTTCTGGGCCATCGGCGTCGGGACCATGCCCTGAGCGGTGCGCACGAATAACGGGTCATTGAAGGTCTCGCGCAGACGGGCCAGAGCGTTCGAGACCGCCGGTTGAGTAATGCCGACAATCTGCCCGGCGCGGGTCAGGTTGGCTTCGGTGTAGATCGCGTCGAAGACGATGAAAAGGTTGAGGTCGACCTTGCTCAGATTCATTGCGCTGCACTCTTATTGTGGGGCTCTCAATCAGCCGATCATATATCGGTGATGAATGTTAATACACGCCGAGAATAGGCTAGGTAAATTTTCGTAGCTGTTTTAGCATCGATTGCATGACCTGAACAACTCATCAAAACCCTCAGTTAAAAGGTAGAGCTGCCCATGGATTTCGCTTATTCGCCCAAGGTGCAAGAACTGCGTGAGCGCGTGACCGCGTTCATGGACACCTACGTTTATCCCGCCGAAGCGGTATTCGAGCGCCAGGTCGCGGAGGGTGATCGCTGGCAGCCGACCGCAATCATGGAGGAGCTCAAACTCAAGGCCAAGGCTGAAGGCCTGTGGAATTTGTTTCTGCCTGAGTCCGAACTCGGCGCCGGCCTGACCAACCTCGAATACGCGCCGTTGGCGGAGATCATGGGCCGCTCGCTGCTGGGCCCCGAGCCGTTCAACTGCTCCGCGCCAGACACGGGCAACATGGAAGTGTTGGTGCGCTACGCCAACGAAGAACAGAAGCAACGCTGGCTCGAACCGCTGCTGCGTGGCGAGATCCGCTCGGCGTTCGCCATGACTGAACCGGACGTGGCCTCGTCCGACGCCACCAACATGGCCGCCCGCGCCGTGCGTGATGGCGACGAATGGGTGATCAACGGCAAAAAATGGTGGACCTCAGGCGCCTGCGATCCACGCTGCAAGATTCTGATCTTCATGGGCCTGAGCGATCCTGACGCGCCGCGTCATGCGCAGCACTCGATGATTCTGGTACCGGTGGATGCACCGGGCGTGAAGATCGTTCGTCCGCTGCCCGTGTTCGGTTACGACGACGCACCTCACGGCCACGCCGAAGTGCTGTTCGAAAACGTCCGGGTGCCGTACGAAAACGTCTTGTTGGGCGAAGGACGCGGTTTTGAAATCGCTCAGGGTCGCCTTGGCCCGGGCCGGATTCACCACTGCATGCGTTCGATCGGCATGGCCGAGCGTGCGCTGGAACTGATGTGCAAACGTTCGGTGAGCCGTACCGCGTTCGGTAAACCCTTGGCACGCCTGGGCGGCAACATCGACAAGATCGCCGACTCGCGGATGGAGATCGACATGGCGCGGCTCCTGACCTTGAAAGCGGCGTACATGATGGACACCGTCGGCAACAAGGTGGCGAAGAGCGAAATCGCTCAGATCAAGGTTGTCGCACCGAACGTGGCCTTGCGGGTTATCGACCGGGCGATCCAGATCCATGGCGGGGCAGGGGTTTCCAACGATTTCCCGCTGGCCTACATGTATGCGATGCAACGCACCCTGCGCCTGGCCGACGGCCCGGACGAAGTGCACCGCGCGGCGATCGGCAAGTTCGAGATTGGCAAATACGTGCCTAAAGAAATGATGCGCAGCAGTCACTAAACCCCGGCTTGTATCGCGGGCCTGGATCAGGCTCGCGATAACGTTGAGGCTGCATCAATCAACAGAAGGCAACCCGTAGAATGCTCGCGCACACGCCGTGCTGTGAGCGGCCAGATCTTCCTCGCTCTCCCCACGATGCAACGCCACTTCACGCAACACTTCGGTCAGATACGCCGGTTCGTTGCGACCATTCTTCGGCTTGGGGCGCAAGCTGCGCGGCAACAGATACGGCGCATCGCTCTCCAGCATTAGCCGCCCCCGCTTGATCTCTTTCACCAGCGGATGCAGATGCGTGCCCCGGCGCTCGTCGCAGATCCAGCCGGTGATGCCGATGTGTAAATCCAGATCAAGGTAGCTGAACAGCGCCTTCTTTTCGCCGGTGAAACAATGCACCACGGCGGCCGGCAACTGATCACGGTAATCACGCAGGATTTCCAGCAAGCGCTGACTGGCGTCACGCTCGTGGAGGAACACCGGCAATTGCAGTTCGACCGCCATCGCCAGATGCTCTTCGAGGACTTTTTCCTGCTGCGGGCGCGGCGAGAAATCACGATTGAAATCCAGCCCGCATTCACCCACCGCCACGACGTTCGGCTGCTTGAGCAAACTGCGCAGACGCTGGGCGCTGTCAGCGTTCCAGTCGCTGGCGCAGTGGGGGTGAATGCCGGCGGTGGCGAACAGCCGTTGAGCCGTTTCGTCCAGTTGCTGGCACAGTTCCAGAGCCTGCTCGCTGCCCTCGACACTGGTGCCGGTGAGCACCAATTGGCAGATCCCGGCAGCGTAGGCGCGGTCGAGTACAGCCTGGTGTTTGTCGGCAAAACTGGGGTTGGTCAGGTTGACGCCGATATCGATGAGTTGCATGGTGCTACCTCGGACCAAAGGCCGGAAAGCATATCAGAGCTGTAGATTTATAAGAAAAGCCAAGAACTACAATGAGTTGTAGCTGTCTCTTGATGCCGCGAGACAGGTCAGGGTGGCTAAGGTGCCATCACTGTGCCAGTCTTTCGCACTTTGCCAGCGCTCAAGGCGCTCTGTTTCTGTCGTTCGATTTCATGAAAATTCTTGAGATCGGCCCAGTATTCATTCTGGAGAGTGGATGACACGTCCCTCGGTTTTGCTACTGCTGTGTTGTTCGTTGCTGCTGCCGATGCCGGCGGTTGCGCGTCTGGCCGGGCCGCTGCAAGCCGTGCCTTCGAGCAAAGTTCGCGACTTGGCGGAAATCCGCAGCAGTCGTGTGTTAAGGGTGTTGGTCAACCAGAGCCGTAACAGCTCTGGCGAAGTTCAGGGCCAGGCCATCGGTGTTGAATACCACCGTTTGCGCGCCTTCGAGCAATACCTCAACGGTCACGCCCGTGACGGTCAGGAAATTACCCTCAAGATCATTCCCAAAGCCAAGGATCAACTGATTGGCGCTTTGCAGCGCGGCGAGGGTGATCTTGTCGCACCGGGGGAGCTGCTCGACCTGCAACCGGGTCATGCGGTCAGCACCAGTCAACCGATTGCCAGCAACATCCCGTTGGTCCTGGTGGGGATCAAAGGCGAGCGACGCTACACCCGTCTCGAACAACTCTCTGGCAAAACCCTGGCGTTGACGACCGGTAGTGCCGCCGGAGCCGCGGTCAGTCAGATCAATCAAAAGCTCGCGCTGCACAAGCTGCCGCCGGTGAAAATCGAGTGGGTCGATCCCAGTCTGGCGGTCGAGGACGTGCTGGAGATGGTCCAAGGCGGAATCTTTCACCTGACGATCGTCGAACAACCCATTGCCGAGCGCTGGGGCAAGATCCTGCCCAAGTTGCGTTTCGATCGGCAGGTGCTCATCAGTGAACCGGGCGAAGAGTTCTGGTTCGTGCGCCGCGATGCCTCAATGTTGCGGGCGAGCATTGATCGCTTCCTGCCCGGTTACAAAAAGCCATCGGATCAGGACGCAGCGTTCCTGCGAATCTATCGACGCCTGTATCAAGTGCATTATCCATTAGCCAAGGCTGATCGGCAGCGCCTCGAAAAACTTCGACCGGTGCTGCAGAAACACGCCGAAGCCCAAGGCATGGACTGGCTGAACCTGGCGGCACTGGCGTTCAAGGAATCGGCCCTGCAACCCAATGCCCGCAGTGGCAGCGGCCCTACCGGCCTGATGCAGATCACCCCGTCCGCCGCCGAGCGGGTGGGGGTCAACAACATTCAGAATCTCGACGCCAATGTGCAGGCCGGGGCCAAGTACCTGGCGCTGATCCGCCGCAAGTTCTTTGCCAGCCCCAAACTCAACGAGCGCGAGCGCATGGCGTTCGTTCTGGCGGCCTACAACATGGGGCCGGAGCGGGTGCAGGGCATGCGCGCCGAGGCACGTCGGCGCGGTTTGAATCCCAATCAGTGGTTCTTCCAGGTCGAACGCATCGCCATGGAGCAGGTGGGAATGGGGGCTGTCAGCTATGTTAATAGCGTGAACAAGTATTATCTGGCGTTCGATCGGGAGCGGGAGTCGTTGGAGCCCGAGGGACAAAAAGTTGCCTCACGTAAATGATCGAATAAACTGATTGTAATGGCGAATTTATTGCGCTTTTAGCATAAGATTTACTAATTAATATAGCGGCCAACCACCACACACTGACAATGGATGACACAGCATGAGCTCACTGATCAACAAGGTACTGTTTACCCGCGCTGGCTACGGCCTGACCGTTCTGCGGATCTTCGTCGGCATCATCTTCGCTGCCCACGGCTCGCAGAAACTTTTCGGGGCGTTCGGTGGTTACGGTCTGGCCGGCACCGCGCAGTACATGGAGAGCATCGGTCTGGCGCCGGGCTACCTGATGGCGATGCTGGCGGGTGGTACCGAGTTCTTCGCCGGCCTGGCCTTAATCATCGGCTTGTTGGTTCGCCCGGCAGCACTGGGTCTGACCTTCCTCTCGCTGGTCGCCATTTTTACAGTGCATATCAGCAACGGTCTGTTCATGGCTAACAACGGTTATGAATTCGCCCTGGCCCTGCTCGGCGGCAGCGTTGCGGTGCTGATCGAAGGCGCCGGCAAGCTCTCGGCTGACCGCGCCATCGCCGGCTAACCGCTCTGGCTCAACTAAAAGGCTCGCATTGCGAGCCTTTTTTGTTGTGCGTCATTCTTGACACTGTCCAGTCAGCTTCTCTAGGATGCTGCCCATGCGCCGATTTAAACAGCTACTTGCGGGGCGCCAGGTGACTCATTCAGTTGCCGATAGAAGCTTGATTCAGGCTTCGAAATACCGCTAAAGCGCTGGTTCGGTGTTGCCTCTCACCTGCCATGCAGACTTTTGAGGCAGAGACACGACACGATGAATGCATTAAGCCCCGTTGTACGCCCCGCGCCGATCACGGCACATCTCACCCAGCGCAATCCAAAAATCCTGCTTGGCGGCAAACATCAGCCGACACTCTTGCGTTATCTCGATGGCTGGCCACGTCGCACCGGTGGGCCTGCCGCCTTCCTCATCCAGTTTGTCGAAGACGGTGAATCGCTGGCTCGATTTGCCAGCGACAGTTTCGATCTGGCGGTGATTCAATCGCCCAGTCTCGAGGACGCCCCCGAAGTGATCAAACAACTGACTCGCGTGGCCCGGCAAGGGCTGATTACCCGCCGTTGAGGCTTAGAGCGCTGCGGCTCAAAGATAGTCGATCGCCACGATATACACGCACTGCTCGCCGGTCGGTGTCTGGACCCGAACTTCCGCGTCCAGGGCCTTGCCGATCAGGGCGCGAGCCAGCGGTGAGTCGATACTGATCAGGCCTTGTTTCAGGTCCAGTTCATCCGGCCCGACGATGCGATAGCGCGACTCTTTGCCGTCCTCGTCCTCGATCGTCACCCAGGCACCGAAGTAGACCTTGTTCGGATCGCTGGGCTTCTCACTGACGACCTTGAGCGCTTCCAGCCGTTTAGTGAGAAAGCGCACGCGGCTGTCGATCTCGCGCAGCATCTTTTTGCCGTAGGTGTATTCGGCGTTTTCCGAGCGATCACCTTGTGCTGCGGCCTCGCTGACCGACTGTGTGACCTGTGGCCGCCGAACATGCCAGAGCTCATGAAACTCGGCCCGCATCCGCGCTTCACCTTCGGGGGTGATCAGCGCGGTGCCAGCGGTGCGGGGAGGGCGATAACGGCTCATGGCAACTTCTTGTGGTTGGGTTCTTGTGAACGAGAGTGTTTGAGTCTATCAACCCTCGCGCAGGACTGTCAGTGGGCTGGCGTTCAAGGCCCGACGAGTGCCGAATACACCGGCACCACCGATCAGCACAGCGCCGATCAACGGCAGTAGCAACAACCATGGATGCGGATGCCAGGGCAAGTCGAAGGCGTAGCGATAGAGCACCAAACTCACCAGTTCCGAGCCCAGCGCTGCCAACAATCCACTGACCGCCCCAAGCAAACCAAACTCGATCCGCCGGGCCTTGACCAACAATTGGCGCTCAGCCCCCAGCGCTCGCAACAATGCGCCTTGGCGAATACGTTCATCGAGCGTCGCCTGCAAGCCTGAAAACAACACCGCCATCCCCGCCGCCAACACGAACAACAGCACGTATTCCACCGCCAGGGTGACTTGACCGAGGATACTGCGCAGCTGTTCGAGCAAGGCTTCGACTTGCAGAATGGTCACCGCCGGGAAGGCCCGCGACAGATCCACGATCTGCTGATCATGACCCGCTGCCAGATAAAAACTGGTCAGGTAGGTCGCCGGCAGATCCTTAAGCGTGCCGGGCTGGAAGATCATAAAGAAGTTAGGCTGGAAGTTGTCCCAGTTGATGTCTCGCAGGCTGGTGACTTTCGCTTCGCGGTTAACGCCGCCGACGGTAAAAACCATGTGATCGCCGAGCTTGAGCTTCAGGCTTTCAGCGACTTTACCTTCCACCGATACGCCGGGAATCTCGTCCGGCGCCTGTTCGGCCCACCAGTTACCCGCAGTGAGTTTGTTACCCGCCGGCAAATCCGCCGCCCAGGTCAGGCTCAGGTCGCGCTGGATCGCTCGATCACCGGCCGAATCCTTGCTGACGATTTCCTGTACCGGCTCGCCGTTGACGCTGATCAGCCGTCCAGGTACCACCGGGTATAGCGGCGCCGATTGCGCCGACAGTTTGATCAGGCGATCGATGAACGCCTGTTTGTCCGCCGGCAGAATGTTAAGCGCGAAATAGTTAGGCGCGTTTTTCGGTAGCTGGTTCTGCCAGGTGTCCAGCAACTCGCCCCGCAGCAATGCGATGAGCGCCATGGACAGCAGAATCAAACCGAAGGCCAGGGATTGTCCCGCTGCCGCCAGCGGATGACGCAGCAATTGGCCCAGTCCGAGGCGCCATGGCAAAGAGGCTCGCGCGAGCATTCGGCGCAGACTCTTCAAAAGCAGCAACAGCAAACCACCAAGCACCAGCGCCGCGATCACCCCGCCACCGAGCAGGGCGAAGGTCAACACCAGGTCCAGGCTCAGACGCCACATGATCAGCCCGAGGGCGCCCAATGCCGCGCCGTAGACCATCCAGGTACTGGAAGGAATCGGCAACATGTCCCGACGTAAGACCCGCAATGGCGGAACGCGACCCAGTGCAGCCAGTGGCGGCAAGGCAAAACCGGCCAGCGCCACCAGCCCGGTGCCGATCCCGGCGATGGCTGGAAACAGACCGCCCGGCGGAACGTCGTTCGGCAATAAATCATGCAATAGCGCGAACAGCCCCAACTGCGCGAACCAGCCGATGAGGGCGCCGCTGATACTGGCGAGCAGTCCGAGCACCGTCAGCTGCAAACTGAACAGCAGCATGGTTTCCCGTCGGGACAGCCCCAGACAACGCAGCAATGCACTGGCATCGAATCGGCGCGTGGCGAAGCGTGTCGCCGATAGCGCCACCGCCACACCGGACAGCAGAACCGCCACCAGACTGGCCATGTTCAAGTAGCGCTCGGCCTTGCCCAGCGCACCACCGATCTGTCGGTTGCCATCGCGGGCATCCTGCAAACGCTGGTTGGCGGCGAGGCCGGGTTTGATCAATTGACGATAGGTTTCCAGCGCCTCGGCTTTACCACGCCAGAGTTCGCGGTAACTGACCCGGCTGCCGGGTTGCACCACACCCGTCGCCGCGAGGTCGCTGAGGTTGATCAATACTCGCGGCGTGAGGCTGTAGAAGTTGCCGGCGCGGTCCGGTTCGTAGGTCAGCACTCGCGCCAGCTTCAGGGTTCGTATGCCAACATCGATGCTGTCGCCGATCTTCAAATCCAGCGCGGTCAGCAGTCGCGCTTCGACCCAGGCTTCACCAGGTTTCGGTCCGCCGCCGGGTTCTTCCGGGGCAAAGGGCGCCGGGGCACTTTTCAGTTCACCGCGCAGTGGGTAGACCTGGTCGGCGGCTTTGATACTGGACAGCTGAATGCCGTTGTCAGTGGCGATGACGCTGGAGAACTCCACCACTTGAGCGTGTTCAAGGCCCAGCTCCGTGCCGCTTCTGATCTGTTCGGGCCGTGCCGGCGAGCTGCCTTCCAGCAACAGGTCGGCGCCGAGAAACTCGGTGGCGCGCAGCATCATGGCGCCGTTCAGGCGGGCACCGAAGTAACCGATGGCGGTACTCGCGGCGACGGCGACCAGCAAGGCGAAAAACAACACGCGCAACTCGCCGGCGCGGGCATCGCGCAGCAGTTGGCGGATGGCAAGACTGAACAGGCGTAATAGCGGCAGGCGTGCCATCAAGGCTCCAGAGGGGCGACCAGCAGGCCGGCTTCAAGGCGGATCAGGCGCCGGCAGCGATGTGCCAGGCGTTCGTCGTGGGTCACCAGCACCAGGGTTGTGCCGCGTTCCTGGTTGAGCTCGAACAGCAGATCGCTGATGCGCTCGCCGGTGTGGCTGTCGAGGTTACCGGTGGGTTCGTCGGCAAACAGCACATCGGGTTCGGCGGCAAATGCACGGGCAATCGCCACGCGTTGCTGCTCGCCACCGGAAAGTTGGCGTGGCGAATGGGTCAGTCGCTGGCCCAGGCCGACCCGTTGCAGCAGCTCGGTGGCGCGTTCACGGGCGTCTTTGCGGCCGTCGAGTTCCAGCGGCAGCATGACGTTTTCCAGGGCGTTGAGGCTGTCGAGCAGCTGAAAGGACTGGAACACAAAACCGACATGCTCGGCCCGGATGCGCGCGCGCTGGTCTTCGTCGAGGTTGCTCAGGGGTTGCCCTGCGAGGGTGACGTCGCCGCTGCTCGGCAGATCGAGGCCGGCGAGCAGGCCCAGGAGGGTGGATTTGCCGGAACCGGAGGCGCCGACAATCGCCAAGCTGTCGCCCTTGTTCAGTTCCAGGCTGAGTTCGTGCAGGATAGTCAGTTCACCTTCCGCGCTGGGAACCACTTTGCTGAGGTTCTTCGCGGTGAGAATGCTTGCGCCCATGGAGAATCCGATGCGTGTGTGGTTTTTGAGTGCTGGCCTGGCCTTGATGTGCATGGCCCAGAATGCAGCGGCGGGTACAGTCCTGATCGTTGGCGATAGTATCAGCGCCGGTTTCGGGCTGGATACCCAGTTGGGATGGGTATCCCTGCTCGAGCAACGGCTCAAGCGCGAAGGTTTCGACGACAAGGTGGTCAATGCGTCCATCAGCGGCGACACCAGCGCCGGAGGCCAGGCGCGCCTGCCCGCGCTGCTTGCAGAGCATAAGCCTGAATTGGTGATCCTTGAATTGGGCGGCAACGACGGGCTGCGCGGAATGCCCCCAGCTAATTTGCAACAAAACCTTGCATCGATGATCGACAGCTCCAGGGACAGTGGCGCCAAGGTGCTTTTGCTCGGCATGGAGTTGCCACCCAACTACGGCGTTCGTTATACCGAGGCCTTCGCGAAGGTCTACAGCACCCTGGCCGAGGAAAAAAAGATCCCGCTGGTGCCGTTTTTTCTCGACGGCGTGGGCGGTCATCCGGACTTGATGCAGGCCGATGGTCTGCATCCGACTGTCGGGGCTCAGGACAAGTTGCTGGAAAATGTCTGGCCGACACTGAAACCGCTGCTTTGACGCTTTTCTAGCGGCGGTGTTTCGGCTAAGGTGGCGCCCCCGATTTGGAGCCCCCGATGCCACGTCCTGCCTGGTCCCTTTTTGCCTACCAACTGATCGAGCCTGACGAACAGCTGGATCTGTTCGCCTGCCAGGAAGTGCGGGTACATCTGGTGACCCGTCAGCTGGAGCTGGGTGGCTCGGCGGACCGGACCTTGTGCGGCAGCCTGCTGCCAGCACAACCACGCTGGTCGAGCGTCGAACGCCGAGTGTTCCAGGACCAGCGCCTGTGCTCGCTGTGCCGGGCCATTCTGGAATCGCAAAAGCGCGGTACATCGCCGATCTGGCCAGAGCTGCGTTTCGAGCTTTAGAACCCGATACAGTGCTTGCTATCGGTCAGCTCCCCGATTTTCCAGGCGCCGGTGTACAATCTCGTTTTTACACCCTTGTCGATCATGCGAAGGATTTTCCGGATGTTGCCGCGCTTTCCTGCCGTCACCCGCTACCTGTCTCTCGCCGCCCTCTGTGTGGCGGGTCCCGTAGCAGCATTGGAGCTGCCCCTGCCACCACCCGGTGAAGACATCATCGGTCAGGTCCAGGTGATCAAGGCCAAGTACGAAGACACCTTCGCCGACCTTGGCACCACCTACGATCTGGGCTATTCGGAAATGGTCGCGGCCAACCCTGGCGTCGATCCATGGTTGCCGGGCGCAGGCACCGAAGTGGTGCTGCCGACGCGCTTCATCCTGCCGCCGGGCCCGCGTGAAGGCATCGTCATCAACCTGGCCGAGTACCGCCTCTATTACTTCCCGAAAGGCCGGAACGTGGTGTACACCTTCCCGCTGGGTATCGGCCGTGAAGGCTGGGGCTCGCCGATTGCCCATACCAGCATCATCGCCAAGACACCGAACCCGACCTGGACCCCTCCAGCGTCGATCAAGGCCGAGCACCTTGCCGATGGAGATCCGCTGCCGAATGTGGTGCCGGCAGGCCCGGACAACCCGTTGGGGCCGTTCAAATTCACGCTGGGCACGCCGGGCTACCTGATCCACGGTTCGAACAAGAAGTTCGGCATCGGCATGCGCACCAGCCACGGTTGCTTCCGCATGTTCAACAACAACGTGCTGGAGATGGCGGGCATGGTGCCGGTAGGTACGTCGGTACGCATCGTCAGCGATCCGTACAAATTCGGCGTCAGTGGCGGCAAAGTGTATCTGGAAGCGCACACACCGCTGGACGACAAGGGCAACCCCTCTGTAGTCGACAAGCACACCGCGGTGATCAATGCGATGCTCAAGCGTGAGGACATCACCAACAACCTGCGCATGAACTGGGATGTAGTGCGCGACGTGGTTGCCGCTGAAGATGGCCTGCCGGTGGAAATCGGCGTGCCGAATACTTCCGCGCCGATGGTGACGAGTGCACCGATCGACCCGCTGCAGTAATGTTTGAACAGAACCCGCCGACGCTGACTGCGCCGGCGGGTTTTTTATGGTCTGGACAAAACCCCGGGCAATAAAAAAGCCGACCCAAAAAATGGGTCGGCTTGATAACAATCCCGAAGGATTATTACTTGCGGCTAGCTTTGTCCAGCATGCGCAGAGCACGCTCGTTAGCTTCGTCAGCAGTCTGTTGTGCTTTTTGAGCAGCAGCCAGAGCTTCATCAGCTTTACGGTAAGCTTCGTCTGCACGAGCCTGGGAGCGAGCAGCTGCGTCTTCAGTAGCTGTCAGACGTGCTTCGGTTTCTTTCGATACGCTGCTGCAACCGGTAGCCAGAACTGCGGCCAGAGCCAGAGCAGAGAATTTCAGAACGTTGTTCATCGTGTTCCCCTTCAAGGACTTTCTATTAAGTAGCTGTCTCCTCAGAGTGAGGAAATAGCCGGCGTACATACTACCCATTACTTGTCGTAAGTAAACTGACGTATAGCAAGAAGCAAAAAAAATTGTAGGCGTTGATTCTTTTTCGAGCAACTTTTAACTGCATTGTTTAAAAAATATCCAGCTGGGAGGCCCGAGCTGAGCGAGCCGCCGAAGAAAGGTTCCGCGCGCTCACAGCTCTTTTCCGAGTCTTGGCTAAAGTCTGTCTAGATGGATTCGTCTACACTTTTGTTCGGAATTTGCGTGGCGCCTCTCATATCTTTCTCCATGTTGAGGTGACTTTAACAAAGGGCGCTCGTCTTAAGTCTCAATATCCGGCAATGTTCAGGCTATCGACCTTTCAGGATCTTCGGTCGAGCCGTCTCTGCGTAACCCGGAGCAGCACCCGCCAACCTGCGTGATGACAAGCGTATCTTGAGCATTTCTGCCAATGGCGCCTACTATTTGATACGTGCTCGGTTGCGCGAGATGGGTGCGGCTCTTCTCGGTGTCCATTCAGGCACGGGGTGGCGTAGATGTTCCTTCGCCGGAAAAACATCGGTAAGGTAGGGGTCAGAATTCCAGACCCGCGAGGAGTAGTGATGAGCGAGGCGTTGTCCATCCACCATGACCAGGCTGGTCATCAGTTCGAGACCAATGTGGACGGTCATCGTGCCTACTTGACCTATATGGATCTGGGGAAACAGACCCTGGATATCTATCGCACCTTTGTGCCCAACGCACTGCGTGGTCGCGGCATTGCGGCAGCCTTGACCGAGAAGGCGCTGGAGTACGCTGAGGAAATGGGCTACACCGTCATTCCATCGTGTTCCTACGTGGAGCGCTATATGGAACGTCACCAGCGGCATGCGGCCAAGCTGAGCCAGTAAACCGTACACAAAAAAACGCCGGGTTAAGCCCGGCGTTTTTTTGTGCGCGAAAAACGGTGATCAGCTGCGATCACGTTTTGGCAGCACATCCTTGAGCTTGGCATGCATGCTGCGCAACGACTTTTCGGTGGCGGGCCAGTCGATGCAGGCATCGGTGATCGACACGCCGTATTGCAGGTCGGCGAGGTCTTTCGGGATCGACTGGCAGCCCCAGTTCAGATGACTTTCGACCATCAGGCCGATGATCGACTGGTTGCCTTCGAGGATCTGGTTGGCGACGTTCTCCATCACCAGCGGTTGCAGGGCCGGGTCCTTGTTGGAGTTGGCGTGGCTGCAATCGACCATGATGTTCGGCTTGATCTTCGCCTTGTTCAGCGCTTGTTCGCACAGTGCGACGCTGACCGAATCGTAGTTCGGTTTGCCGTTGCCACCCCGTAACACCACGTGGCCGTAGGCATTGCCCTTGGTGGTGACGATCGACACGCCACCTTCCTGGTTGATACCGAGGAAACGATGCGGGCTGGAAACCGATTGCAGGGCGTTGATCGCTACGGTCAGGCCGCCGTCGGTGCCATTTTTGAAGCCGACTGCCGAGGAGAGGCCGGAAGCCATTTCACGGTGAGTCTGGGATTCGGTGGTGCGCGCACCGATGGCCGACCAGCTGATCAGGTCCTGCAAGTATTGCGGGGAGATCGGGTCGAGGGCTTCGGTTGCGGTCGGCAGGCCCATCTCGGCCAGGTCCAGCAGCAACTGGCGGCCGATGTGCAAACCGTCCTGAATTTTGAAGGAGTCGTCCAGGTACGGATCGTTGATCAAACCTTTCCAGCCGACGGTGGTGCGTGGCTTCTCGAAATACACGCGCATGACCAGATACAAGGTATCGGACACTTCGGCCGCAATCACCTTCAGACGTTCGGCGTATTCATGGGCCGCCTTGATATCGTGGATCGAGCAAGGCCCGATGACAACAAAGAGGCGGTGGTCGGTGCCATCAAGAATGTTGCGAATGACTTCGCGTCCCTTGGTGACGGTGCGCAGGGCAGCGTCGCTCAGTGGGATATCACGCTTGAGCTGATCGGGAGTGATCAGGGTCTCGTTGGAGGCGACGTTTAGGTCGTTGATCGGTAAATCAGCCATCGTTTACTCGTCAGGTCACGGGTGCCGGCCGCCAGCGAACCCGCGCGGCGGAGCACAGCAAATTAAGCGCGTCGGGGAGCAGAACCTTAGCGCGTTACACCGTGGCTCGACAATGGGCAGACGCCGGTTTAATCCAGCACAGCCTGTGCAAATACCCTGCGAACCGTGTCGTGAGAGAACTCATCGGCGTGCTCCTGGACCCATTCGAGGGCCAGGGCTTGAGTTTCCTGCAGGTCGTCGTGCGCGTCATGCAGGCGGCAGTAACGCTCGATCTGGCACACTTGCTCGCCCATTCGGGCACTAAACATCATCTGCTCGTCAACAAAAGCGATGCCTACCAGATAGCCGCGCTTGCGCCGCAGGCACCAGGCCACATAGCCCAGAAAACGCATGTCGGGGTTTAAGGTGGGCATGCGCACTTCCAGCGCCGTACCGTGGCGCCACGCCCGGTGATAATTGCAAGCCATGCCCCCGAGGCTGATAGTGTGCAGCTGTTGCCGCGAAATACACTCAGGTTTGAGCAATGTTAATTCGACGGGCACATCGTCAGGGTGAGGAATAAAACGTCCCATGAACACGGACTCCATGTGTCGGCCATCTGACATTGTTTCCCCCAGTATAGTGGTCGAATTGGAACTGACTGATTTCGACGCCGACCAACGGCTGCTGGCGATGAGCGGTGTGTCGCTGGTTATTTTCACCAGTGTCGGCTGCGCCAGTTGCCGTTTTGCCCGTGAGCAGTTGCCACGACTCGATCTGAACGTTGATCGACTGTGCTGGATTGATGCGGGGAACAATGGTGGCGTGGTCGAGCGTTATCAGGTCTTTTACTTGCCGGCGCTGTTTGTGGTGCGCGACGGTGAATTCTTCGGGGCACTAAAATCGCGCTTGACCCGCACCGAGCTAAATGAGGCCGTGGGTCAGGCGTTGAGTCGAATAGCAGAGGAGTTGCCATGATGGGGGCAGTGATCAAACCGACAATCGGTATTATCGGCACCGGCGCGATCGGCGGGTTCTACGGCGTGATGCTGGCGCGTGCCGGTTTTGATGTGCATTTTTTATTGCGCAGTGAGTTTTCGGCCGTTGCCGAACGCGGATTGCAACTCGACAGCGCGGTGCACGGCGCGCTGACGTTGAATCCGGTTCAGGCCTATTCGACGGCCGAAGACATGCCGCCCTGTGACTGGTTGCTCGTCGGCGCAAAAACCATCAGCAACACGGACCTGGTGCCGGCCATCGTTAAAGCGGCGGCACCGAATGCCAAGGTGCTGCTGTTGCAAAACGGTCTGGAGGTCGAAGACAGCTTGCGGGCGTTGCTTCCCGATTCGCTGCACGTTCTCGGTGGGCTCTGCTATATCTGCGTCCATCGCGACGGCCCCGGCGTCATCACCCATCAGGCGCTCGGCGCGGTGAATGTTGGCTATCACAGCGGCCCCGTAGCCGACGGGCAGGCGGGCATGGCAATTGTCGAGGAAGGCGCCGGGCTGTTCCGCGCCGCCGGCATCGATTCCCGGGCCATGGCGAACCTGCATCAGGCGCGCTGGCAAAAACTGGTCTGGAATATCCCTTACAACGGTCTGTCGGTGCTGCTTGGGGCGAGCACTACGCCGTTGATGGCCGATGCCGACAGCCGTGAATTGATCAAGGCACTGATGGCCGAAGTGGTTCAAGGCGCAATCGCCTGCGGTCACGACGTACCGGCCGGATATGCCGACCATCTGTTCATGATGACCCAGAAAATGCCCGACTACTGGCCGAGCATGTACCACGATTTTCTGCACAAGCGACCGCTGGAGCTGGAGGCGATTTACGTCCGGCCCCTGGCGGTGGCCAAAGCGGCAGGATGCGAAATGCCGCGAATCGAAGCCTTGTATCGCAGTTTGAGTTTTATCGATCGACGTAACATTTGAGTCGATCAACCTTGGGGAGAAGGGCATGGCAAAAACGATCAACGACAAACTGGTGCTGGCGATTTCATCGCGTGCGCTGTTCGACCTGAGCGAAAGCCACAAGGTTTATCTGTCGAGCGGCGTCGAAGCCTATCGGCAATATCAGATCGAACACGAAGATGAAATTCTTGAGCCCGGTGATGCATTCCCGTTGGTGCAAAAACTCCTCAACTTGAACACCAGCCTCGGTCGCGCCCGGGTCGAGGTGATCCTGGTGTCGCGCAACAGTGCGGACACCGGTTTGCGGGTGTTCAATTCGATCCACCACTATGGCTTGGCGATTTCCCGCGCGGCGTTTGTCGGCGGGCGCAGTCCTTATCCGTACCTCAAGGCGTTTGGCTGTGACCTGTTTCTCTCGACGCATGCCGAAGACGTGCGCAGTGCACTGGATGCCGGGTTTGCCGCGGCGACCATTCTGTCGGGTGGCGCCAGCCGTGCGGCCAGCGATGAATTGCGCATTGCCTTCGATGGTGATGCGGTGCTGTTTTCCGACGAGTCGGAGCGCGTCTATCAGTCCGGTGGTCTGGAAGCGTTTCAGGCCAGCGAGCGCGAAGCCGCCCGCGAGCCGTTGCGCGGTGGGCCGTTCAAGGGCTTCCTTGCGGCCCTCAATCTGTTGCAGCGCGAGTTCCCGGATGACGCATGTCCAATCCGCACGGCCCTGGTGACCGCGCGATCGGCGCCGGCCCATGAGCGAGTCATTCGTACCTTGCGCGAATGGGACATTCGCCTGGACGAGTCGCTGTTTCTCGGCGGCCTGACCAAGTCGGCATTTCTCGAAGCCTTTGCCGCCGACGTGTTTTTCGACGATCAGGCCGGTCACTGCGAGTTGGCCCGCGAGGTGGTCGCCACCGGTCACGTGCCCCATGGCATAAGCAACGAGCAAAAGGTTTAAGCCCGCGGTTCAACGCGTTACGCGGAACGTCGTACTCGCCAAGGCACTGCTAAGCTGAATCAAATCTCCGCCATGTTGGACGCGAGGAGGTCATATGATTCGGTCGATGCTGTATGCCACTGACCTCGGCCTGTATGCGCCGTTGGTGATGCAACATGCCTTGGCACTGGCTCGAACATTCAATGCCGACCTCTACGTGGTGCACGCCGTTGAACCGATGGGGTTGTTCGCCGAATCGGTGCTTCAGAGTTACCTCGATGAGCAGGCGTTGAACGAGTTTCACAGCCAGGGCCTGAACACAGTGATTGCCAATATCGAGCAGCGGGTGCTCGACAGCTTTCGTGAGGAACTGGGGGACGAAGGGGATCAGGACCTGGAACGAATTAAAGCGGTCCGGGTGCTTCAGGGCGACCCGTCGCAGGTGATTCTCGACCAGGCGCAGAAACTCTCCGTGGATTTGTTGATCGTAGGTAGTCATAGCCATGGTGCTGGCGCGGAAACGCCTTTGGGCCGGACTGCAGCGCGGGTGTTGCAACTGTCTCGGGTGCCGGTCTATCTGGTGCCGCTGGTGGAACGTCGTCGCCAAGGGGATCGTTAGTGTCCGGCCTCGCAAATTCTGTTCACGAGGCAGGACACCAGAACACGAATAGTGGCATTTTGATAAAAAGTTCTAGATTTATTCTTCAAACCATTAATATAGTTATATACCGTCGCTGATGCCCGTGGCGTCTACCTGCTTTGAGGGATTCATATGAAGCTTCAACAATTGCGCTACATCTGGGAAGTGGCGCACCACGACCTCAACGTTTCCGCTACAGCCCAAAGCCTTTACACGTCGCAACCGGGCATCAGTAAGCAGATCCGCCTGCTGGAAGACGAATTGGGGGTCGAGGTTTTCGCCCGCAGCGGCAAGCACCTGACCCGCGTCACCCCGGCCGGCGAGCGCATCATCACTACCGCCGGCGAGATCCTGCGCAAGGTTGAAAGCATCAAGCAGATTGCCCAGGAATTCTCCAACGAGAAGAAAGGCACCCTGTCGATCGCCACCACTCACACCCAGGCGCGTTATGCGTTGCCACCGGTGATCAGCAATTTCATCAAGCAGTACCCGGACGTTGCCCTGCACATGCACCAGGGTTCGCCGATGCAGATCGCCGAAATGGCCGCTGACGGCACCGTGGATTTCGCCATTGCCACCGAAGCGCTGGAGCTGTTCGGTGATCTGGTGATGATGCCGTGCTATCGCTGGAACCGCTGCGTGGTCGTGCCTCACGGCCACCCGCTGACCAAACTTCCGAAGTTGACCCTCGAAGCCCTGGCCGAATACCCGATCGTAACTTATGTGTTTGGTTTTACCGGCCGTTCGAAACTCGACGAAGCGTTCAGCCACCGCGGCCTGACGCCGAAAGTGGTGTTTACCGCCGCCGACGCCGACGTGATCAAGACTTACGTTCGCTTGGGCCTGGGCGTGGGCATCGTGGCGAAAATGGCGGTCGATGCCAAACTCGATAGCGACCTGGTCATGCTTGACGCCAGTGATTTGTTCGAATCCAGCATTACTAAAATCGGTTTCCGTCGCGGCACCTTTCTGCGTGGCTTCATGTGCGACTTCATCGAGAAGTTCGCCCCGCACCTGACCCGCGAAGTTATGGCCAAGGCCATCCAGTGCCACAACAAACAGGAATTGGAAGAGCTGTTCGACGGCGTCGAACTGCCGGTCCATTAATCAGAGTGTCCTGCCTCGCGAATACTGTTCCTTTTTGACGGTGTCTGTCGCCGTCATGCTGCGTTGCCGCTCCTCGCCATAGCGGGCTATGACTCGTCGCGGCGCCTTGCCTGACGACCACAGCCACTCGTCAAAAGAGGAACGTATTCGCGAGGCAGGACACTTAAATCACCTCGGTAACAGCAAATTGTTGCCGAGCGCCCGCCACCAGAATCTCCACCTCGTCCCCTTCGAACTTGCCCAGCAGGCTTTTGCCCAGCGGCGAGCGGGGGGTGATGACGGTGATCAATTGCCCCACCAGATCGACCTTCAAACCCGCCGCGTCGGGGGCCAGGAACAGCCATTGTTCACGTCCCTTTTCGTCTTCGAGACCGAGCAGGGCGCCGACTTCGATACCGCGCTGATCGTCATATGGGCGCAACGTCAGGTTCTGGCAAAGCGTCAGTGAATGACGGATCTCCTCGACCCGCTTCGCCTGCCCGGCCGCGAGGTATGACGCCTCGAGACCCAGCGTGTCGTACTTGTTCTCGGCGATGTTTTCTTCGTGGGTCGCGGTTTCGTAAGCGGTTTGCGCGGCACGCTCGGCGATGTCGAGATCGATCCGCAGCTTGTCGAGAATCAGTTGGTGGACGGTAGGCTTGTGCATGGTCAGGTTCATGATCAATCGCAGAATTGCTGGACGTTGGCGCGGCTTTTTTCGCTCGGTGCAGTCTGGTCCTGTTGCAACCAGAACTGGCATTTGGGGTTCGACAGGTTGCGGTTACTGCTGCGCGCTTGATCCAGCCGTTGCTGCTGCTCGTTTTTGCGCAGGTTCTCTTCGTATTGTTCGAACAACGGGCTCTGCGGAGGACTATCCGGCACCGGTTGCACCACCATCGGCGGTTTGGCCAGTTGTTCTATCGCCGCAGCCACGGGCGCCAATGGCTCGTTGAACAGCAGGCGAGAGGCGAGCCAGCACGTCAGCGCGATCGCGATAAACCCCAGCCACAAACCCAGGGCAATGCTGCCGGTCAGTTGCAAGGCGCTGAGCTGGATCGGCAACGGGCGGCGCGGGTTTGGACGGTAGGGCATGGCTGCCTCCTGGCGGGTGGTCGCGGGCGAGTGGCGATTGTCGCATGAAGATTAATCGCCGTCGGCTCTTCTGCACGGGGTAATTTATGAGGACAATCGGCGCCTTTGCCAACGGGAGCCTGGAATGCCTGAAATGAAAGCCCGCTGGGATATTTTCTGCACGGTGGTCGACAACTTTGGCGACATCGGCGTGACCTGGCGCCTGGCCCGACAGCTGGTGACCGAACATTCAGTGACGGTGCGCTTGTGGGTCGATGATTTGCGGGCCTTCGAGCGGTTGTGCCCGGAAATCGACATCAACGCTTCACAGCAATGGCAGCAGGGCGTCGAAGTGTGTCAGTGGACGGCCGAATGGCAGCCCACTGACGCTGCTGATGTGGTGATCGCCGCGTTCGCCTGCCAATTGCCGGGTGCTTACATGGACGCCATGGCCGAGCGGGAAAAACCGCCGCTGTGGATGAATCTCGACTATCTGAGTGCCGAGGACTGGATCGTCGGTTGCCACGGTTTGCCGTCCGTGAAGTACAAAAGCGTACAAAAAATCTTTTTCTTCCCAGGATTCCAGAAGGGCACGGGCGGCTTGTTGCGTGAAAGCGGATTGCTTGAGCGTCGTCAGCAGTTTCAGCAAAACCCCGAGGCTCAGCGAGAATTCCTTCAAAGTTTAGGGATTGATCGCGCGCAAGGTGCACAGCTGGTCTCGCTGTTTGCCTACGAAAATAAAGGGCTGGCCAGTTGGTTTGATGCAATGGCGGCCGACTCGACGCCCACTCATCTGCTGGTTCCCGAAGGTCGGATTCTTGGGGATGTCGAGCGTTGGCTCGGTGTGGACGGTCTGGTGGCCGGTGCCGTGCATGTGCGCGATGCTTTGACCGTGCATGTGCTGCCGTTCGTCAGACAGGACCAATATGACCTGTTGCTGTGGTGCTGCGATTTCAACGCCGTGCGCGGTGAAGATTCGTTTGTTCGCGCTCAATGGGCGGGCCGGCCGCTGCTCTGGCACATCTATCAGCAGGACGAAGACATCCATCTGGACAAGCTCGAGGCCTTCCTCGCTCTGTACAGCAAAGGACTGTCGGAGCCTGCACGCGAGGCGATCAGCGGTCTTTGGCATTCGTGGAATGCCGGTGAGGCAATGTCCGACCACTGGCTGGCGACCCGCAAACACTGGCCAGAACTGCAAAAACACGCCGAAACGTGGTGTCTGGAACAGGCCTTGCAGGATGATCTTGCCGCAGCGCTGGTACAGTTTTATGTAAATTGGATATGATGCGCGGCCTAGATTTTTGTAAATCCCATCCAAATTCGGATATTCGCAATGAAAACTGGTAAAGAACTGAAACCCGGTACCGTGATCCGTCTCGAAAACGATCCTTGGCTGGTTCAGAAAGCTGAATTCACCAAGTCTGGTCGTAACAGCGCGATCATGAAGACCAAGCTGAAAAACCTGCTGACCGGTTACAAGACCGAGATCGTTTACAGCGCCGACGACAAACTGGACGACGTAATCCTCGACCGCAAAGAAGCGACCCTGTCCTTCATCAGCGGCGACACCTACACGTTCATGGACACCACCGACTACACCATGTACGAGCTGAACGCTGAAGACATCGAAGCCGTTCTGCCTTTCGTTGAAGAAGGCATGACCGATGTTTGCGAAGCGATCTTCTTCGAAGAGCGTCTGGTTTCCGTAGAACTGCCGACCACCATCGTGCGCGTCGTTGACTACACCGAAGGTTCCGCTCGCGGCGACACTTCCGGCAAAGTGATGAAGCCTGCCAAGTTGAGCAACGGTACTGAGCTGCAAGTTGCTGACTTCATCGAAATCGGTGACAAAATCGAGATCGATACCCGCGAAGGCGGTTCCTACAAAGGCCGTGCCAAATAAGCACCGCTTCAGGAATGAAAAAGCCCGACCATTGAGTCGGGCTTTTTTGTACCTGCGATTTACCGCTTACTTGAGGTGTTGCTTGAGCTCTTCGGACGCCTGCAACATTGCCGATTGCGCCGCTGGAACCTGGCTTGCCACGTTGAGTAAACCATAGCGAACTGCAGGGAGTCAGCGTTAGACGGTAACGTGCAGGCGCACATCGACGTTGCCACGGGTGGCGTTGGAGTACGAGCAGACCTGGTGGGCAGCGTCGACCAGGCTTTGTGCATCGGCGTGTTCAAGACCCGGCAAGCTGACGTGCAGGTCGATGTCCAGACCGAAACCACTAGGGATCTGGCCGATGCCAACATGAGCGGTTCAGGGTTGGTCGCAGCGCCACCAGCACCACCGAGTTCTTTGGGCGTGGCGAGTTTCACGTCGAGGATGGTGATCTCATGAATTTAGCGGGCGAATCTTTACTGTGCCAGACAATTTTAGCCTAGTGCCGGTCGAGGGTATTTTGCAGCGCCAGATCCCACGGCGGGATCGGGCTGAAGCGGGTTTTCAGGTATTCCAGTAACAAGCGACTGCGGGAATTGGGTTGTTGCTCCAGGCGCAGCGCGTAAATGCCGGTGGTCTCCGGCGTTGGCAGGCCGTTTTCGCAAAACAGTGGCAGTAAATCGCCGCGCAGCAAGTATTCGCTGGCCAGCCAGGTCGGCAAGTGCGCAATACCCAGCCCGGCCAATGCGCCGCAGACCAGCGCCTCGGCATTGTTGGCGCTCATGCGGATGCGCGCGGGGCGGTGCAAGTGCATCTGCCCATCCCGCTCGAAACGCCAAGCGAACGGCGGGGCCAGACCCTCCCAGTCGAGGCCGTCGTGCTCAATCAGCTGCGCCGGATCGGTCGGCACGCCACGCCGTTGCAAATACTCGGGGCTGGCGCAGGCAATGCGCTGATCCTAATCAAGCCTTCCGGTGCGCTGCTCAAGGATACCGCTTCAGCCCGAGCCAGCCGCAGTTCAGCCACGATCCGCCGTGCGCGTTCGGCAAAAGCCAGACCTGCCGGGGTTGCGCGCACCGCATGAGTGCTGCGGATGAACAACTGGCTGCCGACGGCGTTTTCCAGGCTGTCAATACGCCGCGCCACCGCCGAAGGGGTCAGCGGGTGACGGCGGGACGCGGCGGAAAAACTGCCAGTTTCCAGCACGTCTAGGAATAGACCCAGTTGTTCGGTCAATTGATTGGGGTTCATGGGTTGTCAGCGCTTATGCGAAGTTGGCACAGCCATTGTGCGTTGCT
Organism: Pseudomonas sp. HLT2-19-2; assembly: GCF_054898005.1. Lineage (NCBI taxonomy): Bacteria > Pseudomonadati > Pseudomonadota > Gammaproteobacteria > Pseudomonadales > Pseudomonadaceae > Pseudomonas > Pseudomonas sp. HLT2-19-2. The sequence continues at coordinate 2,334,826 of NZ_CM142712.1, forward strand.
GTGCGTTTCCCCGCCAGCGCCGACTGCGTAGGATGAGTAGCCTGACGTGAGGGGGAAATCGCTTGTGATTGAGTTTTTGATGTATCTGATCTTTGGCGCCGCCCTGGGAACCCTCGGTGGGTTGTTCGGCATTGGCGGTGGTTTGATCGCGATCCCGCTGCTGGGCGTGTTGTTCGGCCTCGATCAGCAGGTTGCCCAAGGCACGGCGCTGGTGATGGTAGTGCCCAACGTGATGCTGGCGCTGTGGCGTTATCACCAGCGTAATCGCATTGAATTGCGCCATGCGCTGCCATTGGCTTCGATGGGTTTCTGTTTCGCCTGGATCGGTTCGATCTGGGCTGTGGGCATTGATGCGCAAACCATGCGCGCAGGATTTGTTGCGTTCCTGATTGCCCTGTCGGCCTACAACCTGGTGCGAATGTTCTGCGCCAACGCGCCGGCGTCTGCGCAGATGAATTATTCATGGCCATGGCTGGGTGTACTCGGCGCCGCCTCCGGCACCATGGGCGGGTTATTTGGCGTGGGCGGGGCGGTGGTGGCAACGCCGGTGTTGACCAGTCTGTTCGGCACCAGTCAGGTAGTTGCGCAGGGTTTGTCGCTGGCGCTGGCGTTGCCGAGCACGGGTGTCACGCTGGTGACTTACGCGGTGCACCATCAGGTGGACTGGATGATCGGTCTGCCCTTGGCGGTCGGTGGCCTGATGAGCATCAGCTGGGGCGTGAGGATCGCTCACGCACTGCCGGAGCGACTGCTGCGCGGGTTGTTCTGTGGTTTTCTGGTGTTCTGCGCGGTGATGCTCGCCCTTAAAGTTTGAAACCTTCGACGATGTGTTCGGCCAGGCACTCGGTGATCGGCGAGGGGTTGTGCAGGTTGCGCAGCAGCATGATGCTGGCTTCTGGCAGGATCGGCAGGTCTTCGGCTTCACCGAGAATGCGCATGTCCGGGGTGACCAGGCTTTCCAGTTGCGCGGTCACCGCCAGGCCGGCACTGACCACCGCCATGATTGCCGACAGGCTGTCGCTGTTGTACGCCACGCGGTAATCGCGACCCATGGCATCCAGTGCATTGCAGGCCCATAAGCGGCAGAAGCAATCACTGTTGAACATCGCCAGCGGCAGCGGCGTTTGCTCGTGGGCGTTGAAACACTGCGCCTCGGCCCAGACAAAGCGCTCTTTGCGCAGCAGTTGGCCGATTTCGTTACCCGGCTCGCGGGTGACGATGGTCAAGTCCAGGTCCTGGCGCAGCAGCAATTGTTTTGATGATTCGCAGTGCACCTCGATCTGGATCAGCGGATACGACTGCGCAAATCGGCGCAGAATCCCGGGCAAAAAACGCATCACGTAATCGTCCGGCGTGCCGATCCGCACCATGCCAACCATGTGCGGCTCGCGCAGCGTATTGAACACTTCACTGTGCAGCTTGAGGATGCGCCGGGCATAGCCGAGCAACACCTGCCCCTCAGCCGTCAGCCGCACCTGCCGCCCGTCGCGCTGGAATAACTGACGCTGCAACACATCCTCTTCCAGCCGCTTCATCTGCATGCTCACGGCGGATTGGGTGCGGTTGACCAACTCGCCGGCACGTGTAAAGCCGCCCTGATCGGCGATGGCGACAAAGGTGCGCAGCACTTCGGTGTCGATACTCGGGTAGGCAGACATTCATCAATCTCCGAGATGTGTTACATCAGAAACATTCGTTGGATTGATCTTAGCCCCAGCGCGACACTTGAGCCATCCAAACGGAGGGCAACAAGATGAAAGGTCAACATGAATATCCAGCAGTAGAGAAGCACTCAATCCACCTGGTATCCGATCTGCTGCACAAATTCAGTCGCTGGTACGAGCTTCACCGGGAGCGCGAGTTGTTGGCGAGTCTGAGCGATGAAGCACTGAAGGACATCGGCATGAGTCGTGCGGATGTGGAGTTCGAGTCGGTCAAACCGTTCTGGGATGACCCGATGCACAAATGAGTAAAACACAACTACACAAACCGTCTCCCGGTGAGGTAGGTTGCGAGCAGACAAGGAGATGCTCATGCCCGCAACAGTGTCCTTTTCCATCAAACAGGCTCGGCGTCTGGCGCTGGCTGCCCAAGGGTTCAACAGGCGCCAGCCGCCAGCGGCGATCAAACCGGTTCAGCTCAATCGTCTGATTGAACGGTTGGGCATTCTGCAGATCGATTCGGTCAATGCGTTGGTGCGTTCGCACTACCTTCCCTTGTTTTCCCGCCTCGGCAATTACTCATCCGACTTGCTCGACCAGGCTGCCTGGAGTTCGGGCCGGCGGCGCACGCTATTCGAATATTGGGGCCATGAAGCCTCGTTGCTGCCCTTGTCGATGTACCCGTTGATGCGCTGGCGCATGCTGCGCGCGACCCGTGGCGAAGATATTTACCAGCAACTGGCACGTTTCGGTCGTGAGCAGCAGGACACGATTCGTCGGGTGCTGGCCTCGGTTCAGGCGCTGGGCGCGCTGGGTGCCGGAAGTCTATCGACCCGTCAGGAGCGGGCAGGGCCCTGGTGGGACTGGAGCGCGGAAAAGCATGCGCTGGAGTGGTTATTCGCCGCCGGTGAAGTGACCGTGGCCGGGCGGCGTGGGTTCGAACGGCTTTATGATCTGCCGGAGCGGGTGATTCCTTCGGCGATACTCCAGCAACCGCTGCTCTCGGAAGCGCAGGCCCAGCGCGGTCTGTTGCGACATGCCGCGAATGCCTTGGGTGTGGCGACTGAAAAGGACCTGCGCGATTATTTTCGCCTGAGTCCCGGTGATGCCCGTCCGCGCTTGGCGGAACTGGTGGAGGCGGGTGAATTGCTGAGCTGTGAAGTCCAGGGCTGGCGGCAACCGGCTTATTGCCTGCCCCAGCCGAAAGTGCCGCGCAAGGTTGAGGCCAGCGCCTTGCTTTCACCGTTTGATTCGCTGATCTGGGAGCGCAGCCGCACTGAGCGCCTGTTCGATTTTCGCTATCGGCTGGAGATTTATACGCCGCAGGACAAGCGGGTCTACGGCTATTACGTGTTGCCGTTTTTGCACAATGAACGAATTGCCGCGCGGGTAGACCTGCGCGCTGAGCGGGCGCTGGGCAGGCTGGCGGTGCACGCTGTGCATGAGGATGAGCCGGGACTGGATGACGAGGGGATGCTGGCGTTGGCGGTTAATCTGCGGCGGATGGCGGAGTGGCTGGGGCTTGAGCGGGTTCAGTTGAATTGTCCGCGGGCGAGTGCAGGGCGGTTGCGGGTGGCATTGGCGCAGCTCAGTGGTGGCTGACATACCTATATCGCGAGCAGGCTCGCTCCCACAGGTACAGCGCAATCCTGTGGGAGCGAGCCTGCTCGCGATAGAGACGACGCGATTTAGCGCCGAACCTGTTTCAGGGTCTCGGCAATCAAAAACGCCAACTCCAGCGACTGATCGGCATTCATCCGCGGATCGCAATGGGTGTGATACCGGTCCGACAACCCGTCTTCGGTAATCGGCCGCGCGCCACCAATGCACTCGGTGACGTTCTGCCCGGTCATCTCGATGTGGATGCCGCCGGCATAAGTGCCTTCCGCTTCGTGAACCTGGAAGAACTGCTTCACCTCGCCAAGAATCTGCGCGAAGTCGCGGGTCTTGTAGCCGCTGCTGGCCTTGATGGTATTGCCGTGCATCGGGTCGGAACTCCAGAGCACCTGCTTGCCTTCACGCTGCACCGCGCGGATCAACGCCGGCAAATGATCGCCAACCTTGTTCGCGCCCATCCGCGCAATCAGGTTCAGACGCCCCGGATCGTTGTCCGGGTTGAGTGCATCGATCAGGCGAATCAGGTCTTCGGGGTTCATGCTCGGGCCGACTTTGACCCCGATCGGGTTGTTCACGCCGCGCAGGAACTCGACGTGAGCACCGTCGAGCTGACGGGTGCGGTCGCCGATCCACAGCATGTGCGCCGAGCAATCGTAGTAATCGTTGGTCAGGCTGTCGCGACGCACGAAGGCTTCTTCGTAGTTCAGCAACAGCGCTTCGTGGGCGGTGAAGAAACTGGTTTCGCGCAGTTGCGGCGAGCTGTCCATGCCGCAGGCGCGCATGAACGCCAGGGTTTCATCAATTCGATCGGCCAGGTGGCTGTACTTCTCGGCCAGCGCCGAATTGGCGATGAAGTCCAGATTCCACTTGTGCACCTGATGCAGGTCGGCGAAACCGCCCTGGGCGAAGGCACGCAGCAGATTCAGGGTCGCGGTGGACTGGTGGTAGGACTGGAGCAAGCGCTCCGGGTCCGGCACGCGGCTTTTTTCATCGAAACCGATGCCGTTGACGATGTCGCCACGGTAGGCCGGCAGGGTTACGCCGTCGATGGTTTCGTCGTTGGCTGAACGGGGCTTGGCGAACTGCCCGGCCATGCGCCCGACCTTGACCACCGGGCAACCGGCGGCGAAGGTCATGACGATCGCCATTTGCAGCAGGACTTTAAAGGTGTCGCGGATTTTCGCGGCAGAGAACTCGGCGAAGCTTTCAGCGCAGTCGCCGCCCTGCAGCAGAAACGCGCGGCCCTGGGTCACTTCGGCAAACTGACGGCGCAACTCCCGGGCTTCACCGGCAAACACCAGCGGCGGATAACTGGCCAGCGTTTGCTCGACGTGGAGCAAATGCGCTGCGTCGGGGTAGTGGGGTTGTTGCTGGATCGGCAGGGCGCGCCAGCTGTCAGGGCTCCAGGGTTGGCTCATCACGGTCTCTAGTGTTTTACGCTCGGACGGTCATGTTATCAGCAATTAGCGCGTGACCTGTTCCCGTCGTTTCGCGGACAATCGCGCCTTTGCCGCTGCCTGCAGCGGTTTTATTGCGCTGCTGTTTACATTGCAGGCCCGGTAACGATCAGGAGACGAAATGACTGAGGAGCGCGTCGAGCAACTGCTCGCCGAGGTGCAGGATGAGTTCGGCGTGATTCGCGTGCTGGAAGTGGCCGATTACCGTTTTCTCGAGTTCGGTGATGCCATCGAGCAGAGCTGCGTGTTCACGGCTGATCCGAGCTGGCTCGAATACGATTACACCCGGGCGATGCTGATTGGCGCGTTGTGCCACGAGCAGCCGGAAAGCGCGCTGTTCCTCGGCCTCGGCGCTGGCACCCTGACCCAGGCCTGCCTCAAGTTCCTGCCGCTGGAAGACGTCGAAGCCATCGAACTGCGCCCCGACGTGCCGCGCTTGGCCATTGAATACCTTGGGCTGGATGACGATCCGCGGCTGTATATCCGGGTGGGCGATGCGCTGGAGTTGCTCGATACCGCTGAGCCGGCGGATCTGATTTTCGTCGACCTCTATACCGATGTCGGGCCGGGTGTCGGGCACCTTGCCTGGAATTTCCTGGAAAACTGTCAGAAACGCCTGAATCCGGGTGGCTGGCTGGTGATCAATCAGTGGGCCACCGACGATGGCAAGCCGTTGGGCGCGGCGTTGTTTCGCGGGCTCTATCACCGGCACTACTGGGAGCTGCCGGTAAAGGAGGGCAATGTGATTCTGATCGTGCCTTCGGAGCTGGATCAGGAACTGGACATGGATGGCTTGAACGCCCGGGCCGAAGGGCTGGCGCCGCGCTTGGGGTATTCGTTGCAGTCGTTGATCAAGGCGATCCGCCCGGCGACATAAGTGTTGTTTGTCAGGGCCTCATCGCGAGCAAGCTCGCTCCCACAGGGGAATGCATTTCAATGTGGGAGCGAGCTTGCTCGCGATGGCCATCTTCCAGTCAACACATGCCTCAGAGTCCTTTGAAGACCCCCGGTCGCTTCTCGATCATCGACCGCACGCCTTCCTTGGCATCCTCGCTAGCCAGCAGCTTCTTCACCATCGGTGGCAACGCTTGTGCCGCCGCTGTTTCCCCTTCATAACGTGCCTGCCTCGCAGACATCAACGTCGCCTGAACCCCAAGCGGCGCCTGCCGGGCAATCCGCTCAGCCAACTCAATCGCTCGAGGCAGCAGATCCTCGCTGGCCATGACTTCCTGGACCAATCCCAGGTGCAGCGCTTCATGGGCATCGAACTCATCGCCGGTCAGCAGCCAGCGCATGGCGTTGCCCCAGCCAGCGACCTGATGCAGGCGCAACGTGGCGCCGCCGAACGGGAAGATTCCGCGTTGCACTTCTTTCTGGGCGAAGCGGGTGTTGCTGGCGCACAGGTTGATATCAGCGGCCAGCATCAATTCGATACCGATGGTCAGGCAGTAGCCTTGCGCGGCGACAATCACCGGTTTGCTGACTCTGGGGCCAGCAAATACACCCCACGGATCGCAGCCGCCGGCCGGTGCCTGCCAGCCTTCAGCCAGGGCCGCGCTGGCACTGACCAGATCCAGCCCTGCGGTGAAATGCTCACCATGGCCGAACACCACCGCCACCCGCGCCTCGCTGTCCGCCTCGAACTCGCCATAGGCGAGGCTCAGTTCGTTGAGCAGATCGAGGTCGAAGGCGTTGCATTTGGCCACCCGATCCAGGCCTATCATCAGGACATGACCGTGTCGTTCACGGGTTACACGACTGGAGCCGGACTGATTCATGAAGCATTTCCTCGGGCGGGAAGGGATATGTGAGACCGCAGGTCTGCGTCACAAGGGTGAACCGTTTTAGCGCGATCGCCAGCAGGGCTGGGCCTTTGCAAAATAGACCGTTGCACGATGATCCGCAAAGCGTGTGACAGAACGCTATACGCGGCAGTTTTCCGACAAATAAAGCTCCCTTTTTGGGCTATTTCCGGTATAGTGCGCGCCGGCCTTTAACCGGGCCGCGTTTAGGTAGCGCAATTTCCCGAAGTCAGCTTCGGCTGCACGTCCGTACAGCGGACTCTCCCTTGACGAATCTTTTTCATTCATTCGTTTTCGCAAATCCCCGCCGACAAAGCAGCCAGGGCGACTCTTGAGTCTTACACGGCATGCGCAGCTTTGGAGCATGGGTCTTTGCGGATGCACTTAGAGGCAGACCCATGACCCAGGAAACCGGCGGCTTCGCCGCTTTTAATCTTAATCCGAATATTCTTGCAGCCGTCATCGCGACTGGCTACGAAGAGCCTTCGGCTATTCAGCATCAATCGATCCCGATCATCATGGCCGGTCACGACATGATTGGTCAGGCGCAAACCGGTACGGGTAAAACCGCTGCGTTCGCCCTGCCTATCCTGCATCGCATCGATCCTGCTAAGCGCGAGCCGCAAGCCCTGATCCTGGCGCCAACCCGTGAGTTGGCGCTGCAAGTAGCAACCGCTTTCGAAACCTACGCCAAGCAAATGCCGGGCGTTACCGTTGTGGCCGTTTACGGCGGCGCCCCTATGGGTCCACAACTGAAAGCAATCCGTAATGGCGCACAGATCGTTGTCGCCACTCCGGGCCGTCTGTGCGACCACCTGCGTCGTGACGAAAAAGTCCTGTCGACCGTGAACCACCTGGTTCTCGACGAAGCGGACGAAATGCTCAAACTGGGTTTCATGGACGACCTCGAAGTTATCTTCAAGGCTCTGCCACCAACCCGTCAGACCGTATTGTTCTCGGCTACCTTGCCGCAGTCGATCCGTGCCATTGCCGAGCGCCATCTGCGCGATCCGCAACACGTGAAGATCCAGACCAAGACTCAGACCGTTACCGCGATCGAACAGGCTCACCTGTTGGTTCACGCTGACCAGAAGACCTCGGCTGTATTGAGCCTGCTGGAAGTTGAAGACTTCGATGCCCTGATCATGTTCGTGCGCACCAAGCAAGCGACCCTGGACCTGGCCAGTGCCCTGGAAGCCAAAGGCTACAAAGCCGCTGCGCTGAACGGTGACATTGCTCAGAACCAACGTGAGCGCGTCATCGAATCCCTCAAGGATGGCCGACTGGACATCGTTGTGGCGACCGACGTTGCTGCTCGTGGTCTGGACGTTCCGCGTATCACTCACGTGTTCAACGTTGACATGCCGTACGACCCAGAGTCCTACGTTCACCGTATCGGCCGTACTGGCCGTGCCGGTCGCGAAGGTCGTGCGCTGTTGCTGGTGACTCCACGTGAGCGCCGCATGCTGCAAGTGATCGAGCGTGTAACCGGTCAGAAAGTTGCTGAAGTTCGCCTGCCGGACGCTCAGGCCGTTCTCGATGCCCGCATCAAGAAACTGACCAGCAGCCTGTCGCCGCTGGTGGCTGATGCCGAATCGACTCACGGTGATCTGCTGGATCGCCTGACTGCCGACATCGGCTGCACCCCGCGTGCACTGGCCGCTGCTCTGCTGCGCAAGGCGACCAACGCTCAGGCGCTGACCCTGGCCGCGATCGAGAAAGACCGTCCACTGGTGCCGAACAACGCACCACGTGGCGATCGTCCAGAGCGTACCGGTGATCGTCCGGACCGTGGTGATCGCGAGCGTCGTGCTCCGGTTCCATTGGCCGAAGGTCGTGCTCGTTGCCGTACCGCGCTGGGTGCGCGTGATGGTATCGCTGCCAAGAACCTGCTGGGCGCTATCCTCAATGAGGGTGGTCTGGCTCGCGAAGCAATCGGTCGCATCCAGGTGCGTGACAGCTTCAGCCTCGTTGAGCTGCCGGAAGATGGTCTGGAGCGTCTGCTGACCAAGCTGAAGGACACTCGCGTTGCTGGTAAGCAGTTGAAGCTGCGTCGCTATCGCGAAGATTGATCCGCTCTCGGGCTGATTGATCGAACATAAAAAATCCCCGACTGGTTCGGGGATTTTTTTGCCTGCCGTTTGTAGCAGCTGTCGAGCCTGCGAGGCTGCGTTCGGTGCGGGCCGCGTTCGGACGGAGCCGCCGCCAATCAAGTCGCCGCAGTTTGTCTTAAAGACCGAAGGCGCCTGATTTCACGACTGCTTCGCAGCCGAACGCAGCCTCGCAGGCTCGGCAGCTGCTACGAGGTTACTCCGTCGCCGTTCCTCCGCCCGTCGTGACGACTTGCACGCTCATGCGTGGTGTCGCCAGGTCGAACCCGGCTTCGTCCAGGTGGCGCTTGAGTGACAGGTTGAAGGCTCGGGAAATTTCCCACTGCTTGATCGGCGCGGTCTTGAACCGGGCACGAAGAATCGCATTGCCTGACTCGAAACTCTCGACACCCTGAATTTCCAGCGGCGACCAGATGTTGCGCCGTTGCAGGGGATCGGTGCGCATCTTCTGGCCGACTTCGCGCATCAGTTTGATCGCGTTATCGATGTCCATGTTGGAGGGTATCGCCACCCGGAAAATCGCGTAGCCGAATTCCCGGGAGTAGTTCTTGATGCTTTTGATTTCGCTGAACGGAATGGTGTGGACGATGCCATCGATGTCCCGCAGGCGCACGGTACGAATGGTCAGCCCTTCGACGGTGCCCAGGTGGCCGCCGACGTCCACGTAGTCGTCGATGGCCAGGGAATCTTCGATGATGATGAACAGCCCGGTGATCAGGTCCGCCACCAGTGACTGCGCACCGAAGCCGATCGCCAGACCGATCACACCGGCACCGGCCAGCAATGGCGTGACGTTCATGCCCATGTTCGCCAGGGCGACGATCAGTGCGATGATGAAAATCGCCACGAACAATACGTTGCGGATTAGCGGCATCATCGTCTGCGCGCGAGCATTCGCCAGGCCTTTGCGTGAGCGGGTGAGGGCGTGGTGCACGGCGGTGTCGCTGAGAATCCAGATCAGCCAGGCAAAAATCAGCGTGCCACTTAGGCTGAACAGTTTGACGCTGACTTCATGGCCTTCGCCCTCGGTGAATGCGATCAGCGACATACCCCAGACCCGCAGGCCGAGCTCGATGAACGCCAGCCACACCACCAAATGAGCGAGGGAGTAGAAGAAGCTTTTCAGGCGGTCCGAATACAGCGCATGGCGCCTTACGCTGCGCTGCGGTTTGAGGGAGTGGCGGCGCACCAACCCGTTGATGACCATGCACAACACCAGCAGTACCGTGCAGATCAGCGACTGGCGCAGCGCGGTGCTGGTATCGCCAGCGGAGACGAACGTGGCGAATAGCGAGATGCCCACCAGCACCAGTGCTGGTACGTACCAGAAGGTCCCGAGAATCTCGATCGTGTCGCTGAGCGCGCGACGGGTCAGGCGTCGGGACAGCGGTTGGTTGCGGATCAAGTGGGCGATGGGGCGACGGAACCGCAGGATGAACAACCCGGTGGAAAGTGCGGCCAGGACGTTGGCCACGGTTGCGGCGGTATGCGCCAGGTGGCTGCCGAGGCTGGCGACCAGTTGCGGATCGCTCAAGGCTTCACCGAAGGCGGCGAAGCTGCCGATCAGCCACAGCGGCCGAAAGGCTTGATGCCGCAGGATGTACAAGGCGCGGTGGCGGTGTGGGCCGTCGAGCACGGAAAAGGCAATTACGCAGATTGCCGAAAAACAGGTTCCGACCACCAGCGCATAGGCCAACACCATGGCCAGGCTTTTACCCAATGACGAGGGCAGGGCGTAAGTCATGTAGACCGTCATCACCAAGGCAATCAGCCACGGCCCGAGTTTGCGCAGGGCGAAGCGCAACATGTCCAGGGCCTTGGGGTGCTGCGGCAGCTCTTCGGTCAGGCCAAAGCGCATCCGCACCCGGTGGCTGACCCAGATCAGCACGGCGGCGAGCAAGCTCCAGACCATCAGGATCATGGCGAAGGCAAAAATGATCGGCAGCCATTCATTGGTCGGCAGCACGAGCGCTGTCAATTCCTCCTTGGCCAGATTGAACTCGTCGGACCAGCGCGTGAGCGGACTGTCGGCCCCGGAAAACTGTTTCTCGAAACTGGCCAGTGTGCCGCCGATCAGGCCCAGCACGCCTTCTTCAGCGGCCGGTTGGGCTTTTTTTGTGGCGTCGCGCAGCTTCTTCAGGTCGGCCAGCAACTTGCTGCGTTGCTGATCGTTCTCCAAGGACTTGATCACTTCGTCCAGGGACTGGCCCAAAGGTTCTTGCGCTTCTGGCTGGGATTTCGCCGAGCTGTTAAGCAATCCTGGCAAACCGACCGCTTGGGCGGGCGCCATCGGCAGCAGCGTCATGAGGCAGACAAGTACGTAATACGGCAGGGCAAAAAGACGAACGAACACTGGGCGGTGAACCTCGGGATAAGCGGATCGAGCGAGTGTACGAGCCCGTCAAAATCAATGCGAGCCAGGGGTGAGGATTTATTCGTTGAGTTTGGCGAGGATCTTGAAGACCACGGTGGCGAGGATCATCAACATGCCGATCCACATCGCGAACACGCCGGCGTTCTTGTCGCGAAAATTGAAACCGGTTGCCAGCATGATCATCCCGGCGAGAATCGGTATCAGCATGGTGTGAAACGAAGACATCGAGATCATGAGCGACTGCCTTGTCGGAAGAGGTAGTTAAAGTCTAGGTGGCTTTTGGGTGGCCTGTGGTGATGTGTGTGGAGCTGCCGAACCTTCGGCAGCTACAAGGATCACGGCAACTCGCGGCAGGCGTAAAACGCGTTCAACACTTTGACCAAGTGCGCTAGATCATGGCTGCCGCACAGCTCGCGGATCGAGTGCATGGCGAATGTCGGCAGGCCGATGTCCACGGTGCGCACGCCCAGGTGGCTGGCGGTGATCGGGCCGATGGTCGAGCCACAGCCCATGTCGCTGCGCACCACGAAGCTCTGCACCGGCACTTCTTCGGCCATGCACAGATGGCGGAAGAACCCAGCGGTTTCGCTATTGGTGGCGTAGCGCTGGTTGCTGTTGACCTTGATCACCGGGCCGGCGTTGAGTTTCGGGCCGTGGTTGGCATCGTGCTTGTCGGCGTAGTTGGGGTGCACGCCGTGGGCGTTGTCGGCCGAGACCAGCAGGGATTTCTGAATGGTCCGTACGAACTCATCACCTTCGGGCAACAGGCGACGCAGCGTTTGCTCGAGCATCGGGCCGTCGGCACCGCAGGCAGAGCAGGAGCCGACTTCTTCGTGATCGTTACAGACCAGTACACAGGTTTCGTCGGTTTCGGTGGTCAGCAAGGCTTGCAGGCCGGCATAACACGACAGCAAATTGTCCAGGCGTGCGCCAGCGATAAAATCCCCATGCAGGCCGATGACCGCAGCACTTTGGGTGTCGTAGAAGCTCAGCTCATAGTCGAGCACCACGTCGGCGTTCAAGCCGTGTTCGCGGGCGAGTTGATCGGTCAGCACGGCACGGAAGTCCACACGCTCGTCACCGGCAAATTGCGCGAGGATCGGCGGCAGTTCGGTCTGGGCGTTGATCGCCCAGCCCATGTTGGCTTCACGGTTAAGGTGAATGGCCAGGTTCGGGATGGTGGCAATCGGTGCCTTGAAGTCGATCAACTGGCTTTCGACCTTGCCATCACGACGGAAGGTCACGCGGCCGGCCAATGACAGGTCGCGGTCGAACCATGGCGCCAACAGTGCGCCGCCATAGACTTCGACGCCCAGCTGCCAGAAACCCTGGCGTTGCAGTTCCGGCTGGGGCTTGACCCGCAGGCACGGGCTGTCGGTGTGCGCGCCGACCAGGCGAATACCGCCATGCAGGGGCGAATGACGGCCCATCTTGAACGCGACGATCGAAGAGTCGTTACGGGTAACGTAGTAGCGACCATTGGCTTCGGTGGTCCATGGCTCGCGCTCGTCGAGGCGTTGATAGCCCGCCGCTTCCAGACGCTGAACAAGGCTGGCGGTGGCATGGAATGGGGTAGGGGAGGCCTTGAGGAAATCGATCAGGCCTTGGTTCAACTCTTCGCGCATAAGTAGCTCCAGACGGCAATGGCGCAAGTTTAACGTATTGGCTCACGGCATTGCAGAGGCAATGCTGTTCGGTGTGCGTCGCCTGCTGGTTGGCGAGGCGGTCTTGCGCGGCAGGGAGAAACAAAAAAACGCCCTTCAATGGAAGGGCGTTTTTTTTTGATTCAGCGCTGCTTAGAAAGGAGCAGGACACTCGAAGCGCAAGCGTTCGCCGCTTTGCGGGTGAGTAAAGCTCAGCATGCTCGCGTGCAGGCACAGTCGTGGCCAGGCCGCTAATGCTTGCTCGTGGGCGTAGAGCCCGTCACCCAGCAGCGGGTGACCGATGGAGAGCATGTGCACGCGCAACTGATGGGATCGGCCGGTGATCGGCGTCAATTCGACACGACACCAATCGCCGCAACGCTCCAATACGCGCCAGAAGGTCAGGGCATGTTTGCCGAATTCATGGTCCACCACATGGCGTGGCTTGGTCGGCGGGTCGTAGCGCAAGGGCAGATCGATGCTGCCACTGTCCAGTTCCGGCTGGCCCCAGCACAGGGCGGTGTAGGCCTTTTCGGTTTCGCGGTCATGAAATTGCCGAGACAGCTCGCGATGCGTGTCCGGGTCACGGGCCAATAGAATAATGCCGGAGGTTTCCCAGTCCAAACGATGGACGATTCGCGCTTCCGGGTAGCCGTTTTCTTGCAGGCGGGTAATCAGGCAGTCCTTGTTGTCATCGGCCCGGCCAGGGACGGAGAGCAGCAGGGTCGGTTTGTTCACCACCAGTACGGCGGCGTCCTGATGGATGATGCGGATATTGGACAGCGGCATTAAAACAGCCTCGTAACAAACGCCAACGGCGGCTCAGGCCCCCACACCCTGTAGGAGCGAAGCTTGCTCGCGAACGCATCACCTCGATCTATCAGATACACCGAGTTGCCTGCTTCGCGAGCAAGCTTCGCTCCTACAAAGTGCCAGGAGACCTGAGCCGCCGTGACTCCTGTCTGATCGACTAGCGGTCAGGCAGGGTGATATTGAGTTCCAGAATCGAGCAGCTGCCCTGGTTTTCCAGAGCCACGTGCACGTCATCGGACCCGATATTGACGTACTTGCGGATCACCTCGACCAATTCCTTCTGCAAGGCTGGCAGGTAGTCCGGTGTACTGCGCTGGCCGCGTTCGTGCGCCACGATGATCTGCAGACGCTCTTTCGCTACCGACGCGGTGCTGACCTTTTTGCTGGCACGAAAGAAGTCAAAAAGATTCATTATCTACCTCCAAACAGGCGCTCGAAGAAGCCCTTCTTCGTTACATCGAGAAAACGATGCTCCACGGTTTTGCCCAGCAGACGATCGACCGCATCGCTGTATGCCTGACCGGCATCGCTCTGGTCGTCGAGAATCACCGGCACGCCCGAGTTGGAAGCTTTGAGTACCGCTTGGGATTCCGGAATGACACCCAGCAGGGTGACGGCCAGAATATCTTTGACGTCTTCGACGCCGAGCATTTCGCCGTCACTGACCCTTTGCGGGTTGTAGCGGGTCAGCAGTAAGTGCTCCTTGATCGGCTCTTCGCCCTTTTCGGCGCGGCGGGACTTGCTGGCCAGCAGGCCAAGCATGCGGTCCGAGTCACGTACCGAGGACACTTCCGGGTTGGTCACGACGATCGCTTCATCAGCGAAGTACATGGCCAGGTGGGCGCCTTTCTCGATGCCGGCCGGGGAATCGCAGACCACGAATTCGAAGTCTTCTTTCAGCGCCATCAACACTTTTTCCACGCCTTCCACAGTCAGCGCGTCTTTATCGCGGGTCTGACTGGCGGCCAGTACGTAGAGGTTTTCCAGGCGTTTGTCTTTGATCAGGGCTTGTTGCAGGTTGGCTTCGCCGTTCACCACGTTGACGAAGTCGTACACCACGCGGCGCTCGCAACCCATGATCAGGTCGAGGTTACGCAGACCGACGTCGAAGTCGACGATGACTGTTTTGTGGCCGCGCAGTGCGAGGCCGGTACCGATAGCAGCACTGGTGGTGGTCTTACCCACACCACCCTTGCCGGATGTAACCACGAGAATCTTGGCCAAGGTGTTTCACCCCTAAGGAAAAAGGACATTTAGCCCCTGAAAAACATCTCTAGAAAAACTACTGCAGTCGGACAGCCTTGGCTGGAATCTGGCCCAGAACGGCGCTTACCTCGGGTAAACACTGCCTATGGCCTTTTTTCCTACTTCGTTTGAGCCGTTTTCGCTACGTTTTAGAGATGTTTGGAAAATGCGGCAGTATCCGTTAAAGCCGAATGATGTTCAACACATCGCCCGACAGGCTGATCTGTACACCCGCGCCCCACATAGGGTCGCGACGCAGATCCTCCGAAACCTTGTAGTGGCCTGCGATGGAAACCAGTTCAGCGCTCATTTGCTGACAGAAAATCCTGGCTTTCGTATCGCCTTTGACGCCGGCCAACACACGGCCGCGCATCGGGCCGTATACATGGATGTTGCCATCGGCGAGAAGTTCCGCCCCCGGACTGACCGACGAGATCACGACCAGATCGCAGCCCTGGGCATAAATCTGCTGGCCACCACGTACGGGCGACGTGATGATCTTCGTTGGCTTGATGGTCGGCTCCGGCGGTTTTTCCGGTTTTTTTGCAACGACGCCTTCGTGCAGGTCAAGCGGACGTTCCCGGGCGCCGGACGGTGGCAGCACCGGCAAATCGACCGCGATGGCCGCGGCGATGTCTTCAATGCGGCTGGCACGGATCGCCAGGGTGCGCAGGCCATGCTGACGGCAGACGCGCATCAGGCCTGGCAGATCAACTGCCCCTTCGCTGGCCGGAAGTTTGTCCAGGGCCAGCACCAGTGGCGCGTTGCTGAAGAAGTTAGGCGCCTGGGCAACCTTGGCGGCCAGTTGACGATCAAGGTTCTCGAGGTCGTTACGGGCCAATTCCAGCACCGTAATGGCGAGCATGCTGCCCTTCAGCTGGAACACGGGATCTTGGTCTAGCGGTTCGGTTTGGCTCATGGTCGGCATACAACGACTTGTCACTAAAAGTGCCGAGACTTATAACGAGAACGCCCGCGGGCCGCAAGCCGGGTCGAACGATGTAGAATGCGCGGCCATTGTCTTTCCGGAACCTTTAATGGATCGCCCGCGTTTTCGAAAAACATTTCTTTCTCCACGTTTCTGGCCGCTGTGGTGTGGCTTGGGGCTGTTGTGGCTGATTATTCAGCTGCCGTATCCGGCGTTGCTGTCGATTGGTCGCGCCTTGGGTGCATTGATGTATCGAGTAGCGGGCGACAGACGGCGCATTGCCAAGCGCAATCTCGAACTGTGTTTCCCTGAAAAAACCGCTGCCGAGCGCAAGCGCCTGCTCAAGGAAAACTTCGCCTCCACGGGCATCGCGTTTTTCGAGATGGCGATGAGCTGGTGGTGGTCGCGCGAGCGTCTGGCGAAGCTGGCCCATGTCGAAGGGTTGGAGCATTTGAAAAAGGCCCAGCGCGACGGCAAAGGTGTGATCCTGATGGCCGTTCATTTCACCACGCTGGAAATCGGCGCGGCGTTGCTCGGCCAGCAACACACCATCGATGGCATGTACCGCGAGCACAAGAATCCGTTGTTCGACTACGTCCAGCGCCTGGGTCGCGAGCGGCACAACGTCGACTCGCTGGCGGTGGAGCGCGACGACGTTCGCGGCATGCTGAAACTGCTGCGGGCCGGCCGGGCAATCTGGTACGCACCGGATCAGGACTATGGCGCCAAGCAAAGTATCTTCGTGCCGCTGTTCGGAATTCAGGCCGCGACCGTCACCGCCACCAGCAAGTTTGCGCGGTTGGGCAAGGCGCTGGTGGTGCCGTTCACTCAGGAACGTCTGGCTGACGGCAGTGGGTATCGACTGATGATTCATGCACCGCTCGAGGATTTCCCCGGCGAGACCGAAGAGGCCGATTGCATCCGCATCAATCAGTGGGTTGAAGGCGCGTTGCGCGAATGTCCAGAGCAATACCTCTGGGCTCATCGCCGCTTCAAGAGCCGCCCACCGGGCGAACCCAAGTTGTACGCAAAACGCGGTTGAACCACCGATCCCGATAAGCACCATGGAGTGTTGCGATGAGTCCTGCTGAACCGGTTACAGGGTTGATTCTTTCCGGCGGCGGGGCTCGGGCGGCTTATCAGGTCGGCGTGCTGGCGGCGATTGCCGAGCTGCTGCCGGTGGGCGCAGCGAATCCGTTTCCGGTGATCGTCGGCACCTCGGCCGGCGCGATCAACGCGGTCAGTCTCGCCAGTGGGGCGATGGATTTTCGTGGTGCGATTCAACGTCTGACAGCCTTCTGGCAGGGCTTCCGCAGTCATCTGGTGCTGCGCAGCGACTGGCCGGGCGTGATCCATCAGGCCAGTCGTTTTGTCAGCCACAGTTTGCTGGGGATTGGCGCTCAGGTGCCGGTGGCCTTGCTCAACAGCTCGCCGCTGCGCGGATTGCTCGACGCCAAACTGCAGATGAGCGGGATTGCCGAGGCCATTGCACAGAAGCAGTTGCAGGCGGTTGCGGTGACCGCGTTCGGCTACGAGTCCGGTCAGGCGGTGACCTTTTATCAGGGCGGCGGCACCATCAATGCCTGGTTGCGCCATCGGCGAATCGGCGTTCCCACGCAATTGACCGTCGATCACTTGCTGGCCAGTTCAGCGATTCCGCTGCTGTTCGCGCCAGTGAAAATCGGTGAAGAGTATTTCGGTGACGGCGCGGTACGTCAGTCGGCGCCGATCAGCCCGGCGCTGCACCTGGGCGCCAGCCGAGTGCTGGTGGTGGGCGTCAGCGGCAACCCCCGCGGCGTCGACCCGGAACAACCGCTGCAGCGCGCCTACACCGGTCAGCAGCCGAGCCTGGCGCAGATCGGCGGGCACCTGCTCAACAGCACGTTCATTGACAGCCTGGAAAGTGACATCGAGTTGCTGCAGCGACTCAATCAGTTCAGTCATCTGCTGCCCGATGGCACACCGACCCGAGCACTCGGGGTGGCGCCCGTGGAGGTGCTGGTGATTTCGCCGAGTCAGCCGATCGATGAGATTGCGGCGCGGCATCGGCAGGAGTTGCCGGCGGCGCTGCGCCTGTTTTTGCGCGGTCCGGGGGCGACCAAGACGAGCGGGGCGGGGGTGCTGAGTTATCTGCTGTTCGAGGCGGGGTATTGCAGCGAACTGATTGATCTTGGGCGGCGGGATGCGTTGGCCAAGCGGGATGAGTTGTGTCGGTTTCTGGGATTGTCATAAAGCAAAGATCGCAAGCTGCGCCAGCTCCTACATTGGAGCGCATATCCCTGTAGAGCTGGCGAAGGCTGCGATATTTTGACTCTAAATCAGAAGTGGAGCTTCACCAGGAAGCTTGTAGTGCTCTGATCGGTTTTGAAGTACTGGCTGTCTTTAATCCCGTACTTGTCCGACCAGTAGTCGTACTCCACACCGACATACAACTGTTTCTCACCGAAATTCAACGCCTTGCCCAAATCGTATTTGACCTGTGGGTTGAAGTGTAGGTTGGCGTGGTAGTCGCCTTTGGAATTGGAGTCGTTGTCGACCACCCAGTCCATGAAACCATCGATCAGGATGTTCGAATCGCCGACCGGGATGGTGTAGGACCATACCGGGGTGATTTGCCACACGTTGTCGCCCGCGCGGCTGCCTTCGGTGTGACGCTGGTAGAAGTTCAGCTGGAAGTAGTCGAAGCCCGGGATCGCCAGGTCGAAACCAGGACCGATCAGGTAGGACTCGGTATCGCCTTCACCGAACTCGTACGTCATGGCCAGCAACACGTCTTTGACCGGGCCGAATTCGATTTTCTGGTCGAGGACCTTACCCAGGGAAATTCGTGGGCTGAACTCACCGTAATAGGTGTTCGGGCCGACGTTGAAATCCTTGTCGCCGTTGTAGAAGATTTTGTCGACGAAGAAGAAGTTATCCCCATATTTCCAGCCATCGACGTGTTCGAATGTCACGGTTTGCTGAATGCGCGGATTGACCTGGAAGTCCTTGCCATACAGGTAGGTCAGGCTGTTGTTCTGCCATTGCAGCAAGTCGCCGGCCATTGCCTGGCCCCCGGCCAGCAAAGATCCCGCCAGCATCAGGCTAGTGCACGTACGTTTCATTCGGTTGCTCCCAAAAAGTAGGTGGTTCCACGTTATTTTTTTTAGGTCGGCGCTCTGGTGTGGCGCCTTTTTCTGTCGCTGTAAAAATCATCCAATCGGTCAGCTTCAGTGCTGTTAGCAAGAGCTGCGCCAAAGCTTTCAAAAAGCCCAAAAACGCCCGTTCGGCTGCTCAAGAGCAGTCGATTGAGAGAGGTTTTGGAGTGCCTTGGTACCGTCCAGAGCCGGGATAAGTTGGCTTTCTGGTCAGGAATTAAATCCGGGCTTTTTTTTAGTCCAGATTCGGGCGGCCGCGGAGAATACTGACTCCTTGGCCAGGTCTCAAGTGCCCCGCAACAGCGCACCGACAGCAGGTTTGGAACACGGTTGCGGGCCATCTTAAAAGTGCACCTTCACCAGCAGGCTGGCGGTGTTTTGGTTAGTGTCCAGGTTCGAGCTGTTTTCGACTCCGTACTTGTTCTTCCAGTAGCTGTATTCGGTGCCGACATAGACCTGTTTCTGCCCCCAGCCCAAGGCTTTGCCAAGGTCATATTTGAGCTGCGGATTGATGTGCAGGTTGGCGTGGTAGGTACCGCGGGCGTTCTGATCGTTGTCGACCACCCAGTCCAGGTAGCCGTCGAACAACAGGTCTGAATTGCCCAATGGAATGCTGTAGGACCAGGCCGGCGTGATCTGCCAGACACCATCGCCGGGGCGCGGGCCTTCGGTGTGGCGACGATAGAAGTTCAGGGTGAAATAGTTGAAGCCCGGCACCGCGAGGTCGAAACCCGGGCCGATCAGGTAGGCCTCGCTGTCGCCTTCGCCGTACTCATAAGTCATCGCGAGCAGTACGTCCTTGATCGGGCCGTATTCGAAGCGGCGGTCGAGGATCTTGCCGAAGGAAAGGCGTGGGCTGAACTCGCCGTAGAAGGCGTGGGGCCCTTTGTTTCGGTCTTCCTGTCCGTTGTAGAAGATCTTGTCGACGAACAGGAAGTTGTCGCCGTACTTCCATTTGTCGGCGTGCTCGAACGTCACCGTCTGCTGGATCGACGGGTTGATCTCGAAATTCTTGCCGTACAAATAGCTCAGGCTGTTGGTCTGCCACAGCAGTAAATCGCCGGCCATGGCTTGGCTGGCGGCCAAAAGACCACCGCCCAACAGCATGTTTGTCTGTGTCCGAATCATCTGTTGCTCCCTCTTGTTTTTATTGTTTGAGGCGCAGGTGTGGCCACTGTGGGAGCAACTGTTCCCACAGGTTGTATGGCTTTTAGTGTGTCAATGCGGGTGGGCGTGGCAGTCGTTGATGGCCGCGCGTTCAGCGCCGCCGAGGATGTTGAACAGCAGGTTCAACGACAGCTCCGGCATCACACAGCAAACCGCGACGCAGCATCCGTGGGCAGACTTCCTGGCCGGTGCGCTTCGGATAGCTTGGACATGCAACACCTCGGATCTTTTTTATTCTTGTGATTTTTGTATCAGGGGACCGCGGCGCGGCCATTCGCGGGCGAGCCTCGCTCCTACGGGAACAACACAAATCCTGTAGGAGCGAGGCTTGCCCGCGACGCTTTGTTGCTTAGTTGGTTGGAGCTCCGTGAACAATCCACGCGCCAATCAGGTCACGTTCCTGCTGGGTCATCTGGGTGATGTTGCCCAGCGGCATGATCTGGCTGGTGACGGCTTGAGCCTGGATGCGTGCGGCGTTCTGACGGATCTGCTCGGGAGTGTCGAACATCACGCCGCCCGGTGCAGCGCTGAACAGCGGGCTGGTCGGTTTGG
This sequence comes from Pseudomonas sp. HLT2-19-2, assembly GCF_054898005.1. Taxonomy (NCBI): domain Bacteria; kingdom Pseudomonadati; phylum Pseudomonadota; class Gammaproteobacteria; order Pseudomonadales; family Pseudomonadaceae; genus Pseudomonas; species Pseudomonas sp. HLT2-19-2. Next base: position 2,355,333 of record NZ_CM142712.1, read on the forward strand.
CGGAATGGCAAACCGAGCAACGTTCCTGAATCACGCTGTGCACCTTGTCGTAACTCGGTCCGGCGTTCGCAGCCTGAACCGGCGCGTCAGCAGGCTTCGCGGCGGCAGGTTTGGCACCTCCACCGAGGGCGGTTTCCGGCAGCGGCTGGTACTCGATGGTGCCAGGAGCCTTGGCTACTTCAGGTGCACTGGACATTTGCGCCGGGCCAGTCACGTACGCCAGGCAGATCATGCCCACTGCTGCGACGGGCATGGTCCAGGCGAACTTGTGGCTGTCATGACGGGTGTTGAAGTAATGACGCACCAATACCGCCAGCACCGCAATTCCGGCGAGGATCAGCCAGTTGTATTGGCTGCCGTAAGTGCTCGGGAAGTGGTTGCTGATCATGATGAACAGCACCGGCAAGGTGAAGTAGTTGTTGTGACGCGAACGCAGCAAGCCTTTGGCCGGCAGCGCCGGATCCGGCGTGCGGTTCTCGGCAATCGCCGCCACCAGCGCACGCTGGGCCGGCATGATGATGCGGAACACGTTGCCGACCATGATGGTGCCGATGATCGCGCCGACGTGCAGGTACGCACCCCGACCACTGAACACTTTACTGAAGCCGTAAGCGGCGCCAATGATCAGCACGAACAGGATGAAGCCTAGCAGGGCAGGGCGTTTGCCCAGGGCCGAGTCGCAAAGGAAGGAGTAGACGAACCAGCCGACGAACAACGAGGCGATGCCCAGGGCAACACCTTCAGGGCCGGTCAGGCTGCTGCCCGGTGCCAGCAGGTAGAGCGTCGGGTTGGAGTAGAACACCACGCACAGCAGCGCGATCCCCGACAGCCAGGTGAAATAGGCTTCCCATTTGAACCAGTGCAGGTTGTCCGGCATGGTCGGTGGGGCCAGTTTGTATTTTTCCAGGTGATAGATACCGCCGCCGTGGATCGCCCACAAATCGCCCGCCAAGCCACTTTTCGGGTTGACCCGATTGAGGTTGTTTTCCAGCCAGACGAAATAGAACGACGCGCCGATCCAGGCCACGCCAGTAATCATGTGAACCCAGCGCACGCTGAGGTTCAGCCATTCCAACAGATGTGCTTCCACAGTCTTTACCTCTCGCCTGTCACTCTGTCGTCGAGTGATCAGACCTTCTCTTATTGGTGGGGGGCAAGGATCAAACGCTCATCCTCTTTGAAAAAATGCTCATCGCAGTTGTTGCCTGTGCCACTGCGATCAACCACCAGGAAGTCATCCCGCTTTTCGATCGTCAGCACCGGATGGTGCCAAACGCCGCGATGGTAATTAATGCCCTGCCTGCCGTTGGTGACGAAGGCGCGGACCAAGCCTGATACAGGTTCATCGCCAAGTGGCGCGACCACGATCAGAAAGGGGTTGCCGAGCAGCGGGATGAAAGCCTGGCTGCCCAGCGGGTGACGCTCCAGCATACAGACGGTCAGCGGCATGTCCTGCGCGTCGGCGCGGAATATGCTGATGATCGCGTTGTCCTCTGGCGTGGCGGTTTCAACCGTCGCCAGTTTGTGAAAGCGCATGGTCGAACCGTTGTTGATCATGAAGTGATCGCTACCGTCGGTTTCGATCACGTCACCGAAAGGGGCGAAGGCTTCTTTGGTCAGCGGTTCAATCGTCAATGTGCGCATGCTGGTCTTCTTTTCGTTGAGTTCTGTGTTGTCTGTTCTATTGCTATCGCGAGCAAGCTCGCTCCCACAGGTTTTGTGTACGCCACAATCCAATGTGGGAGCGACGATTCGACTTGCTCGCGATTGGCCTCAGCGCTTATTTAGCGACCTTGCCGAGGACGCGCAGGCGGCTCACACCACCATCCGGGAACACATTGAGGCGGATGTGGGTGATCGGCCCCAGAGCCTTGATCTGCTCGGCGAAGGTGTGTTCGGCATGCATTTCCAGTTTCTGCGCCGGCAGCAATTCGCGCCAGAACAGCGATTGGGTTTCGATCTGGCTGTCAGTGCCGCCCTTGACGAACGCTCCCTGGATCGAGCACGTGTCCGGGTAGTTGCCCTTGAAGTGCAGGGTGTCGACGACGATTTTCTCGATCTCGCCCGGATGACCCAGCGCGACGATGATCCAGTCATTGCCAGGGGTACGACGACGTGCGGTTTCCCAGCCGTCGCCCATGTTGATGCCACGGCCCGGGTTGAGGATGTTGCTCATGCGACCGAAGTGTTCGTCGGAGCAGGCGAGGGCGCGGCCGCCGTTCAGCGCTGCAGCCAGGTCAACCTGTTCGTTGTCGCCGACAGCGGACCAATCGCGGAACGGAATACCGTAAACACGCAGGCGGGCTACGCCACCATCCGGGTAGATGTTGAAGCGCAGGTGACTGAAGGCCTGGTCGTTGTTGATTTCGTGGAAGTGGTGGCTGTTGCCTTGCAGCTCGACGGCCGACAGCACTTCAGTCCACTGGGTGCTTTCGTCCGGCTCGCCCGAGGCCAGGAAGCACGCTTCCAGGGAGGCCGACGGTGGGAAGTTGCCGGTGAAGAATGAAGTGTCTATGTCCACGCCTTTGATCGAGCCTGGAACGCCCAGGTGGATTACCGCGCTGTCGTAGCCTTCGAAGCGCTTGCGGCGCGACTCCCAGCCGTCCATCCACTTGCCGTTGTCATCGAACACGCCCTCCTTCCACACAGCCGGGGTCGGTTGAAACAGGCGGTTGGCGTCAGCGAACCAGTCATCGGTGACCGAGATGATTTTGGTGCCCAGACGGGCGTCGGCCAAGTTGACGAACTTCTCGAAAGGTACGGCGTAAGCTTTCATTCTTCTTGTCTGCCTTTAATTAGTTGGCTTGGGATGCTTGCAGTGCCCTGGGTGTCTTCGCGTTTTAAACCCTCGGGCAAGGCTCGCTATAGGGTCAGTAATCGGAACAGGGCGATCTTATTGATCTCTGCCAGCGCGCATTTGAACTCGATGTCTTCCGGGTTGTGAATGCGCGTTTCGAACGCCGCGAGGATCTGATGCCGGTCGCTGCCTTTTACCGCCATGATGAAGGGAAACTTGAACGTGGCTTTGTAGGCGTCGTTCAGCTCGGTGAAGCGCTGGAACTCATCGCTCGAGCATTGGTGAATACCGGCGCCAGCCTGTTCATTCGTGCTGGCTTCGGTTAATTGGCCCTGGACGGCGGCTTTGCCGGCCAGGTCCGGGTGAGCGTTGATCAATGCCAGCTGGCTGACGTGATCGGCGCTCAACAGGATGTCGCTCATGCGCTGGTGCAGGGTTTCGATCTCGTCGATCGATGCGTCCTGCCCCAGGTCGAAGGCTTTCTCGGCCACCCATGGCGAATGTTCGTAGATGTCGGCGAAGGCGGCGACGAAGTCATCGCGGCTCAGGGTCGAGGGCTTCAGGCTTTGGAAGTGACTCATTTTGCGGCCCCTTGGTACGGGTGGGTTTCGTGCCAGTGGCGAGCGATGTCGACGCGACGGCTGAACCACACCTGTTCATGACTTTTAGCGTACTCGATAAAGCGTTTGAGCGAGGCCAGACGCGCCGGACGGCCGATCAGACGGCAGTGCAGGCCGATTGACAGCATCTTCGGTGCTTCGGCGCCTTCGGCATACAGCACGTCGAACGCGTCTTTGAGATATTCGAAGAAATCGTCGCCCTTGTTGAAGCCCTGGACCTGGGTGAAGCGCATATCGTTGGTGTCCAGGGTGTACGGGATCACCAAGTGCGGCTTGCCGGTTGGGTTGTTCGGTTCCCAGTAGGGCAGGTCGTCGTCATAGGTGTCGCAGTCATAGAGGAAACCGCCTTCTTCCATCACCAGGCGACGGGTGTTCGGGCCTGTGCGGCCGGTGTACCAGCCCAGCGGACGTTCACCGGTGATTTCGGTGAGGACGCGGATCGCCTCGAGCATGTGCTCGCGTTCCTGCGCTTCGTCCATGTACTGGTAGTCGATCCAGCGATAGCCGTGACTGCAGATCTCGTGGCCGGCATCGACCATCGCACGGATCACGTCCGGGTGACGCTGGGCGGCCATGGCCACGGCGAAGATGGTCAGCGGGATGTCGAATTCCTTGAACAGTTTCAGAACCCGCCAGACGCCGGCACGGCTGCCATACTCGTAAAGGGATTCCATGCTCATGTTGCGCGCGCCTTGCAGCGGCTGCGCCGAGACCATCTCGGAGAGGAAGGCTTCGGATTCTTTATCGCCGTGCAGGATGTTGCGCTCGCCACCTTCCTCGTAATTGAGCACAAAGGACAAGGCGATGCGAGCATTGCCCGGCCAGTGTGGGTGAGGAGGGTTACTGCCGTAACCGATCAGGTCGCGTGGGTAGTCAGCGCTCACTGCAGTCTTCCTTCTTATTCGTTCGACTTGTTCAAGGTCAGGGTTGTGTGGCGGCCTGGCAATTTGATGACAGGCTGGCGCCACAGCGATGGACTGATTGTATACAACTTTATATCCACTTTGTAAGCCTGATTTTTTGCATTTTTCACTGACTGTCATCTCCACATGTTATTGCAAGAAACCTGCCTGATTGGTCAGCTAATGGATGGAAGGTCCTTGATCCTGTGGTTCGACACCAGATTCGGTACGAATCGATGAGTAACGTACATCGGCGTAAAAATGTAATTTTATTGTGTACAATTTCGTTTGAAAGTGTCTTAATCAGTCCCTCGCCGCAGCTTTTCGTGCTCCGAATCGGTGCGGTCTCCTTTTCAACTGACTTCGGGAGGCGCGAGGTCTGACTGCTCCGGCGGGCAGGCGCGCAGAATCAATGGGACGTTTGACTACACACGTTTTGGACGCTGCACACGGTTGCCCGGGCAGCTCGATCAAGGTCGAGTTATACCGCGTTGAAGGTTCGCAGCTGGAACTGGTCGCCACTGCGATGACCAACAGCGATGGCCGTGTCGATGCACCGCTGCTGCAAGGCGATGACTATCGCTCCGGGGTCTATCAGGTTCAGTTTCATGCGGGCGATTACTACCGCGCCCGTGGCGTTCAGCTGCCGGAACCAGCGTTCCTGGATGTAGTGGTGCTGCGTTTCGGCATCTCTGCGGAACAGGATCACTACCATGTGCCATTGCTGATTTCGCCGTACAGCTATTCGACCTACAGAGGAAGCTAGGACTTTCCCCCCAAAAAATCCTGCGCATATAGCTTCTTTGGTCTTTCGCCCGCTCACACTGCGGGCTTTTTTTCGTCCTTGAGAAAGTAGGTGCCGGGTCAGGCGCCATCACGCCCTGAGCCTTTCCGTCAACACGATGTTGCTGTGTCCGGCTCGCTGATCAAAGGCGAGCCGTGCCGTAGCAAGGTCTGTAAATAAACGTTTTCGTCGTACACGGTGCTGGTCTTCCAGCACCGATAAACGATCCGGATCCACTTGAACGCCAGAGCCCTGAGGGCTGCTTGGTAAGAGCTGCCTTTGGCCCTTTGCTGGCGATAATACGCCTCTGCCCACACCGATTGATTGATGCTGTGGGCAGCCCACTCAACAAAGGTCTGGCGCAAAAAAGTTGCGCATTGATAGCGCCAGTGGACGACTTTTTTCTTGCCACTGCGTTCGGTGACCGGGGCAATCCCGGCATATCGCTGCACCGCACTGGCATCCTTGAAGCGATCACGCTGCTCACCAAAGGCGACCATCAACCGTGGTGCAAGCTGCTGTCCCGCGCCGGGCAAGGCCTTGAAGAGTCGGTAGTCGGCCAGGGTGTTGGCAGTTTTTTCGATCTCCCGATCAAAGTCTTTGATCGCCGTGATGATCCCTTTCAGTTGCGAGACCAGGGCCAGCACATACAGCGCTGAAGGACTGACCACGCCTGGATCTTCAGTCAACGGCATGGCTTTGGCGATCAACGCCAAACGCTGCTGATTGAGCTCGGCATGGCGAACATTATGCGCGTGAAGGAACTTCAAAACGCTGGCCGGCCGAGCGCGCTTAAGCGTTTCAAAGGTCGACCAGCGCGCCAGAAATTCACAAAAAACCAGCGTGTCATGGTCATGAAACAGCTCCAGGGCCAACGGGTAGTACTGTTTGAGCATGCACACCAGACGGTTGCTGATCTTGACCCGGTCATCGACCAATCCGCGGCGATGTTCGGTCAGGCTGGCGAGCGAACGCATGGCGGAGCTTTGCTGGACCAGTTGAGGAAACCGTTCGGGGTGATTCAGCAACAGCTCAAGCGCCCATTGAGCATCCGTTGGATCATCCTTGGCGCCACTGGGGACGAAGGTTTTACGGTGCCGGGCCAAGGTGCTCGGATTGATCGGAAAGATACAAAAAAACTCATATTTTTGCAGAGCCGCTATCAGTGGGCCTTTGTTCAACTCCACGGCGATCGCGATCGGGCCACCGTAACGTTGATGCAGCGACCTGGCCCAGCGATCAATCGACTCGGGCTTATGGTCAATGACCTCGAAACTGCGCTGAGCCTCTCCAGCTATCTGCAAACAGGTGTCGTGCTTGGTGTCTGCCCAATCAATTCCGATATAAGCAGTGAAACTCTGAGACAGGAGCGTTTGCATGGAACACCTCAACAGGCGCTAAAGTACATGCAGGGACATGCATGCTTGCGTCCAGCGAAGGCGATATAGAGAGCCGTGTCGGGCTTTCCCTGAGAATTCGTTAGAGGGCGCAAGCGCACCTGTGGACTCGAAGGTGATGGCGTAATCATCGAGTGCTGCGCGGGCATATTCGTAGCCCACAGGTGCATGTTCCTTCCTCGCCGACAACTGACTTCCAGCGATATCAGTATGGAAGAGAAAGGAACGGACTACCTATATCGCGGGCTTGCCCGCGATGCTTTTGCTCTTCAGCGGCTCAACAAGGATGCCGCGCCCGCACCACTGAACAACCCCGCACTGATCCGGTTAAACCAGTTCTGGCCCTTGCCACTGCGCAAATACTGCGCCGCCCCGTGGGCGCCCAGCCCATAAGCCAATTTGCACAACAGATCCAGCACGGTCCAGGTCACTATCATCACCAGCAACTGCGGCAGGAACGGTTGCTCGGCGCTGAGGAACTGCGGCAGGAAAGCGGCGAAAAACAGAATGTCTTTCGGGTTGCTCGCGCCCAGCACAAACGCGCGGCCGAACAACGCACGAAAGCGTGGAACCGGTGCAGCCAGGGGCACTTCAGCGCCGTGTGAGGGCTGACGCGATTGCTGCCAACTCTGCCAGGCGAGGTAGAACAGGTACAGCGCACCGACGATCTTCAGGGCACTGAACAGCTGTTCCGACGCCAGCAGCAAGGCGCCCAAACCCAACGCGGAAGCACTGAGCAAACAGATCGACGCAATCACGCCTCCCAGAAACGCCGGGTACGAACGGCGCAAACCGTAATTCAGACTGTTGCTGATCATCAGCAAAGACAGTGGCCCGGGGATCAGGATCACCACCAGCGCAGCGCCGCTGAACAGCAGCCAGGTTTCCAGACTCATCACTTTCCTCCATTTGTGCAAAAGCCCCACCCGACGGGGTGAGGCTGTTTTGAAACACTGTTTTTGAAACGTAGACGGCTTACAAGAAAACGAACTTGGCGATGAAGATCGCGCAGAGCACCCACAGACTGATGGAAATTTCCTTGTGCTTACCAGTACAGGCTTTCAGTACCACGTAAGTGATAAAGCCCAGCGCAATGCCGTCGGCGACCGAGAAGGTCAGGGGCATCATGATCGCGGTGACGATCGCCGGAATGCTATCGGTCGCTTCGTCCCATTCGATGTGAGCCATGCCGCCCATCATCAGCATCGCCACATAAATCAACGCACCGGCGGTAGCATACGCTGGGATCATGCCAGCCAGCGGTGCGAAAAACATCGCGGCAATAAAGAGCACACCTACGGTCACGGCGGTAAGACCAGTCCGACCACCCGCGGCTACGCCAGCGGCACTTTCCACGTAACTGGTAACCGGCGGAACACCGACCACCGCACCGAACACGCTGGATGCACTGTCGGCTTTGAGGGCACGGGAAAGGTTTTCGATCTTACCGTCAGCATTCACTAGACCGGCGCGCTGGGCGACGCCCATCAAGGTGCCGGCGGTGTCGAACATGTGCACGAAGAGGAAGGCCAGCACCACGCTGATCATGCTGATGTTGAACACGCCGGCGACATCCATGGCCATCCAGGTCGGAGCCAAGCTCGGCGGGGCCGACATCAGGCCCTCGTAGTGCACCAGCCCAAGGCCCCAACCTGCCAGGGTGACGGTGATGATACTGATGAGAATCGCGCCGAACACTTTGTGGTAGCTGAGCACGGCGATCATCAGGAAGCAGATGGCGGCGAGCAGCGGGCCAGGCTCGCGCAGGGAGCCGAGTTTGATCAGGGTGGCCGGGCTATCGACGACGATGCCAGCGGTTTTCAAGCCGATCAGCCCGAGGAACAAGCCTACACCGGCGCCCATGGCGTAGCGCAAGCTGACCGGGATGCTGTTGAGCAGCCATTCGCGAATCCGCGAGAAGGTCAGGAACATGAACAGTACACCCGAGATAAACACCGCGCCGAGGGCGGTTTCCCAGTTGTAGCCCATGGTGCCAACCACGGTATAAGTAAAGAAGGCGTTCAAACCCATGCCTGGCGCCAGGCCGACCGGCCAGTTGGCGTAAAGGCCCATCAACAGGCAACCCAGCGCGGCGGCGATACAGGTGGCGACGAACGCGGCACCGTGATCAATCCCGGCATCGGCCATGATGTTGGGGTTGACGAAGATAATGTAAGCCATGGTGATGAAGGTTGTCAGACCGGCAATCAGCTCGGTCTTCACCGTAGTGCCATGCAAGCTGAGTTTGAAGATGCGCTCCAGCCAACCATTACGTAACGGCGGCGAGAGTTCCAGCGACGGGACTTCGGATTTGCGGCTTTCCACAGCGAGTACTCCTCAAGAGTTTTATTGTTATTTCCAGGGCCGGACCCATGAGGGCGGCAGCGGCCCTTTGAGGCACTTGCGAAGTTGTTGACCTTTTGGTCAAGATCTCGCACGAAGTGGATTATGCTTTTGTATACAAATAAAGCAAATAATGTTTTTGATTTTGTAGACGAAAAGTTTGTTGATTGGGATATATCGGCTATAGACGATCGTTCCCACGCTCTGCGTGGGAATGCATCCGGTGACGCTATGCGTCACTTTCAGGAGCGGACGCACAGCGTCCATGGCGGCATTCCCACGCGGGAGCGTGGAAACGAAAGTTACTCGGTTGGCACTTGGGTTTTTCCCAAAGCCATGTCCATCGCCATCGAAGGGCTGAAACGGCTGGGCAGCTGTGGTGCGTCAGGCCCAGGCAGCGGAAGCGATCTGAGGGCAGAGACAAAAAAACCGGCGCAGGGGGCGGTTTGTTTTTGTCCGAGATTTTTGGTGCAAGGGCCGGCCTCATCGCGAGCAAGCTCGCTCGCGATGAGGCCATCAGCACCAGCACAAACCATCAGGCCGCGGCAAACCGCTTGTCCAGATAATCAATGATCACCTTGGACTCGTACATCCAGGTGGTCTGGCCATTCTCTTCGATGCGCAGGCACGGAACCTTGATCTTGCCGCCGTGTTCCAGCAAGGTCTGGCGATCCTGTTCGTTGTTCTTTGCATCGCGCAACGCCACCGGCACGTTCAAGCGGCGCAGGGTGCGGCGGGTTTTCACGCAGAACGGGCAGGCGTGGAACTGATACAGGGTCAGGCCCTTGGCAGCCGTGTTGACCTGAGCCTGAACCTCGGCAGGACGCTGCTTTTTGCCGGGGCGGGTGATGAAGTCGATGAAGATGATCAGTTGGCCAAGGCCGACACGAAGCGCTTTTACGAACACGGTATAAGCCTCACAGGGGCAAACGAAGGCGCGCAGCTTACCTGATTTTCGCGGTCGAAAAAAAACCGGCGATGAATGCCGGTTTTCTTCGTGCTGCGAATTATTTGATCAGGCTTAGAAACTCGCTGCGGGTGGCCGCGTTTTCGCGGAACTCACCCAGCATCACCGAGGTGATCATCGACGAATTCTGTTTCTCCACGCCGCGCATCATCATGCACATGTGCTTGGCCTCGATCACCACTGCAACGCCCAGGGCGCCGGTGACTTGCTGGACCGCATCGGCGATCTGGCGGCTGAGGTTTTCCTGGATCTGCAGGCGACGGGCGTACATATCGACGATCCGCGCGACTTTCGACAGGCCCAGCACTTTGCCGCTCGGAATGTAAGCGACGTGGGCCTTGCCGATAAACGGCAGCAGGTGGTGTTCGCACAACGAGTAGAGCTCGATGTCCTTCACCAGCACCATTTCGCTGTTATCGGAGCTGAACAAGGCACCGTTGGTGACCTCTTCCAGCGTCTGTTCATAACCGCGGCAGAGGTACTGCATGGCTTTGGCGGCACGTTTTGGCGTGTCGAGCAGGCCCTCGCGGGAGGCGTCCTCGCCCAATTGGCCGAGAATCTCGGTGTAATTCTGTTCCAGGGACATGAAACTACCTGTGGGATTTTACGCAAAGGACAAGGGTACGGTGGCGGACACGACGCTGCAAGCGTGGCGCGACGGCTTTACTCGTCGCGACCTTCCATCATGGTCCGTTTGAGCATCACATACACCGCGCCGGCGCCGCCATGTTTCGCTTGGCACGAGGTGAAGCCGAGCACCTGTGAATGCTGGCGCAGCCAAGTGTTGACGTGGCTTTTGATCATCGGCCGCTTGCCGTCCAGACGCACGGCCTTGCCGTGGGTGACGCGCACGCAGCGGATTTCGAATTTGGTCGCTTCGGCCAGAAACGCCCAGAGGGTTTCCCGGGCCTTTTCCACGCTCATGCCATGGAGGTCGAGGCTACCTTCGAACGGAATCTGTCCGATCTTGAGCTTGCGCATCTGACTTTCCTGAACACCGTCACGCGCCCACATCAGCTCGTCTTCCGGGCCAACATCGATGACGAACTGATCAGACAGTCCGTCAACGGTGGTGGCATCGGTGCGAACGGTGGCGGCCTGGCGCAATTTGGCGATTTGTGCGCGGTCAGCTTTGGGTTTGCCGGTTTCGGCGCGATCATGTTTGATCGGCTTGACGCCTTGGATCGCGCTTTTGAACAGGGAAAAATCGTCGTCTTGCATGTCAGCCTCCGCGAAGGGCGGCCAGTTTACCCAACTCGAGACGAATCGGGGCGCGAGAAAACGCGAAGGGCACGGCTCAGTCGTGTTTTTTCATCAGGTGCGGGGAGATGTTCAGCTCACGCGACTGACGCGAGCGACGACGGCAGCGACGCCATAGCCACACGCCGATGTACAGCACGAACAGACCAATCGCCAGAATCACTGCCGACCCGGCCGGGCTGGCATTCAGCTCGCCCAAGGCGGGCGCGTGGCCGAGCAGGCTGGCTATACCTGCCATCGCCAGCAACACACCGCACATTGCCAGCAAGGCAGCAAATGCCGCGCCGATTCGAAAACGCCAGTTGCGTTGGCCTTTAGGCCGCAGGCGGCGTGCGTCAAAACCATCGGATAACTTCATTCCGACCTTCCTCAATGGGTATCGGCCCTTCGACCGGGAGTTGTCCGGGATGTTCCTGAGGCTAAGACAATTACAGCAAATGATAGGCCTTTGCGGATGAGCGGCGGCATGGACCGCTCATCGTAGGTCGATCAGATCAACTCTTGAGTCAGGGCAACGACCGCGAAATTGTCTGCCATGATCGCCATTTCGGTCTGATGAACATGCTCGGCACTGAGGACTCCGCCCTTATATGGCAAATCGCGGGTGGCGCAGGCGTCTTCTACAAGCGTGCAGCGAAAGCCCAGGTTTTTTGCCGCACGCACGGTGGTGCTGACGCTGGAGTGGCTCATGAAGCCGCAAACGACCAGATCCACCGAGCCAAGTTCTTCCAAGCGTTTTTTCAGATCCGTGCCATGGAACGCACTCGGCAGTATTTTTTCAATTTTGATTTCGCCGGGCAGCGGCTCCAACCCAGGAATGAACTGCCCGCGCTCGCCACGCGGGTCGAACAGTCCACCGACGGTGCCGAGATGGCTGACATGCACAATCGGCCGACCGGCTGCACGGGCAGCGGTCACCAGTTGGTTGATGTTCGCGACGGCAGCATCCATGCCGCTCAGGGCCAGTGGGCCGCTGAGGTATTCTTTCTGGGCATCGATAATGACAAGGGTCGCATGGCTCAGTTTGGCTGCTGCATAACCGCGGCCGCTGAGTTGAAACATCGTTTGTGTAACGGACATTCTGGGGCTCCTTCGGTTGGGGCTTTTGCGACATTGTCCTCTGGCTGAGCGCTTCTGTGAATCGCTACCATCGTAGGCGCCGTCTTTGCTGGCTCGCAGCCTTGTCAATATGCGCGTTTTGTTCAATCACCAGCCGAAAAAATAGAATAGTCCTACATTTGTCCCGGTAGTTTTCCCGCGTCGTCGTGACGCGTTTTGGCTGTTAGAATCGCCAGTCGTTTTTTTTGGAGTTTGCCCCCCGTGATCACTTCCCGACTTCGTACCCTGCGTGACCATATTCGTTGGGCCGTCAGCCGCTTCCATGGGGAGGATCTGTTTTTCGGCCATGGGACCGACAACGCCTGGGACGAAGCTCGTCAGCTGGTGTTGGGTGCCTTGCACTTGCCGTGGGAAATCGCCGACAGCTACCTCGACTGCAATCTGGAAGAAGACGAGCTGGTCAACCTGCAACGCCTGCTCAAACGCCGTATCGAAGAACGCATTCCTACCGCGTACCTGTTGGGGGAAGCGTGGTTCTGCGGCATGTCGTTCATCGTCGATGAGCGCGTCTTGATCCCGCGTTCGCCGATTGGCGAACTGATCGAAAAGCGTTTCGAACCGTGGCTGGGCGCCGAACCTGCGCGAATTCTCGACCTGTGCACCGGTTCCGGCTGCATCGGTATCGCTTGTGCCTACGAGTTCCAGAACGCCGAAGTGGTGCTGGCCGACCTGTCGTTCGAAGCACTGGAAGTGGCCAACCAGAACATCGAGCGCCATGGCGTCGATGAGCGGGTGTACACGGTGCAGGGCGATGGATTTGATGGATTGCCGGGGCAGCGTTTTGACCTGATCGTGTCGAACCCGCCTTACGTTGATGCGGAAGATTTCGCCGACATGCCGGACGAATACCAGCACGAACCGGAGCTGGGCCTGGCCTGCGGTGATGATGGCTTGAACCTGGTGCGTCGCATGCTTGCCGAAGCGGCGGATCACCTGACCGAGAAGGGCTTGCTGATTGTCGAAGTAGGCAACAGCCAGGTTCACGTCCAGGCGCTGTACCCGGAAGTCGACTTCGCCTGGCTCGATTTCGAGCGCGGTGGGCATGGCGTGTTCATGCTGGCGGCGGAGCAGTGCCGCGATCATCAGGCACTGTTCGCTTCTCGCGTTTAACCCGTAATGATCGTTCCCACCAGAGCGTGGGAACGATCAAGCGCTAACTTGCGCGATCAGCGGTGCGTAGCAATCCAGATCAGCAACCCAGCCTGAAACACCGCAAACGCCACCAGACAGGTAATGGTAAAGCGCAGCCCGGCGTCTTCGCGTTTGTACTTACTGACCTTTTCTTCGTGCTTCTTGAGTTTGACTTCCTGCTCGGCCAGATTTTGCTCGGCTTGCTGGAGCATCTGCGCCGCCTCAAGGATTTCCACGACCTGCAATTTTTCCGTGCTCCAGTCAGCCAGCAGGTCGCCGACCTGCACCTCTTTGACGCTGCCCTTCAAATGCTGCGGGTCGGCATAGACCACATCGAAACCGTGCATCCGCAAAAAGTGATCGCGACGCAGACGAGTGTCTTCGTTCAGCGCGTCCTTGTTGTTCAAGTCGGTGCCGTCGACGGTGTAACCGGGCCAGCGCTTTTTCGCCCAGGTAATGCCCTGGGCCGCCATATAACGCCCGATGCCACGGTTCATCGGTTCGATCTGCAAACCGCTGTCAGGCCCGAAATGCACGCGCTTGGTGGCGTGATCGACCCACACGTCCAGATGATTCTGTTCCTTGCGCACGCGCTGGCCGGGCAACTTGATGCTCATGCGCATCAGGCTGCGTTCCTTGCTATTGCGTTCGGCGTAACCGTACTCGACAAAACGCAGCGGCCGTCCACCGGTGTTGCGGTCGGTCTGCAACGGCGCCAGACGGAGCATCCTTTGGTGCTCGACGTGGACGTCCGCCCATGGCAGCTCGACCGCTGGCGGTACGTCTTTTTCAGCGGTGGTGTCGGGTGAAGTCTGGGTATCAGTCATAACGGCGAGATCCTTTCCAAGCTCTGCTTGCCGCCAGTCATAGCGCTGGTGACAAAGGCTTATCGGCCGTTTTTTTCAGGACTGGAGGGCTAACAGCGCTTAACTGGTGCGAAGTCCGTCAATAAACCCGAGGATTCGCGTGCCGAGTTCGGCCGCCAGTGGCAATTGCGGATCTTTGTAAGAGGCCAATTGCCGTTTCACATCGTTGGGCACGATGCGCATCACGTGGTTCATGCCTTCGATCAGCGCCAGTTCGGCGTCCGGTTTGGCGGCTTTCAGCATCTTGGCGTCACCGACGCCGACCTGAATGTCGTTGCTGCCCTGAATGATCAGCGCCGGCATCTTCAACTTGGCAAACGCCGCTGCCGGGTCCTGGCGGAACAGTGAAATCAGATACGGCTGCACGCTCGGGCGGAAAATGACCTGCAACTGCGGCGGCACGTTGTCGTCGGTGTGGCCGGCCTTGAGGCTGTCGAGCAGTTCATTGCTGCGCAGCATCAGCGGTGGCGGCAGGCGATTGCTCAATTGTTGGCGCAGCACCTGATCGATCGGCCGGGCGCTGCCGGACAAGGAAATGACCGCGGCGGCATCAAGGCTCGGCGCCGCGAGGCTGGCGATCAAGGCGCCTTCGCTGTGGCCCAGCAGGATCAGTTGGCCAAAGCGCGGGTCAGTTTTGAGCTTCCGGCCCCAGGCCTCGGCGTCGGCCACATAGGCTTCAACCGACAGATTGCGTTCGTCCGGGGTCGCCGCAAGGCTCGCCGCCACGCCGCGTTTGTCATAACGCACGCTGGCGATGTTGTGTTTGGCCAGTACCCAAGCGAGACGCTTGAGGCTGTCGTTGCGTCCGCCGTCCGGGTTGTTGCCGTCACGATCCGTAGGGCCGGACCCGGAAATGATCAGGACAACCGGTACCGGCGTGTCGGACTTGGGTAGCAATAACGAGCCGAAAAGCTCGCCGCTGCCCGTGTCTAAAGTGATCGGGCGTTGCAGGACAGTGGCCTGTACAAAGCCGGTAAACAGGGTAAGGCTCAAGGCTATAACTCGCAGCATCATCACGCCATCATGAACAAGATGCCGGTTGGACTCGCAGGCACCCATAAGGTTCGAGGATGAACTACTTGGGTAGCCTGCGTATACTGGCGCGCATTACGTATTTGGTTCGATTTCACGGAGCGTCCTGCATGTCCGGCAATACCTACGGCAAGCTGTTCACTGTCACCACCGCGGGCGAAAGCCATGGTCCGGCGTTGGTCGCCATTGTCGACGGCTGCCCGCCGGGCCTGGAGATCTCTCTGGAAGATCTGCAGCGTGACCTGGATCGCCGCAAACCCGGTACCAGCCGCCACACCACCCAACGCCAGGAAGCCGACGAAGTCGAAATCCTCTCCGGCGTGTTTGAAGGGCGCACCACGGGTTGCTCCATCGGCCTGTTGATCCGCAACACCGATCAGAAGTCCAAGGATTACTCGGCGATCAAGGATCTGTTCCGCCCGGCCCACGCCGACTACACCTATCACCATAAATACGGCGAGCGTGATTACCGCGGTGGCGGTCGCAGTTCGGCGCGTGAAACGGCCATGCGCGTGGCTGCTGGTGCGATTGCGAAGAAATACCTGGCCACTCAGGGCATCGTCATTCGTGGCTACATGAGCCAGCTCGGCCCGATCGAAATCCCGTTCAAGACCTGGGATTCGGTGGAAGAGAACGCCTTCTTCAGCCCTGATCCGGACAAAGTGCCGGAGCTGGAAGCCTATATGGACCAGTTGCGCCGCGACCAGGATTCGGTGGGCGCGAAGATCACCGTTGTCGCTGAAGGCGTGATGCCGGGCCTCGGCGAGCCGATCTTCGACCGCCTTGACGCCGAACTGGCCCATGCGCTGATGAGCATCAATGCGGTCAAAGGCGTGGAAATCGGCGCCGGTTTCGCCAGCGTTGCCCAGCGCGGCACCGAGCACCGCGATGAAATGACCCCGCAAGGGTTCCTCAGCAACAACGCCGGCGGGATTCTCGGCGGCATTTCGTCGGGTCAGCCGATCGTCGCGCACCTGGCACTCAAGCCAACCTCGAGCATCACTACGCCGGGCCGTTCCATCGACATCCATGGCAACCCGGTGGAAGTCGTCACCAAGGGTCGTCACGACCCGTGCGTCGGCATCCGTGCCACGCCGATTGCCGAAGCGATGATGGCCATCGTGCTGATGGATCACCTGCTGCGTCACCGTGGGCAGAACCTGGACGTGCGCGTGAGCACGCCGGTGCTGGGTCAGGTTTAATGGCTGACCTCACAGCCGCTGCGGTTTAACAACTGTGGCGGCGCTCCCGTACTGGCGGCTCTCCAGTTTCTATCTGTTCTATTTCGCCTTGCTCGGTTCGACAGCGCCGTTTCTGGCGCTGTACTTCGATCATCTGGGCTTTTCCAGCGCACGCATCGGCGAGCTGGTGGCGATCCCGATGCTGATGCGCTGTGTGGCGCCGAACATCTGGGGCTGGCTCGGCGATTACACCGGCCAGCGCCTGGCGATCGTGCGTTTCGGTGCGGTCTGTACGCTGCTGACGTTCTCACTGATTTTCGTCAGCAAGACCTACGCCTGGCTGGCGATGGTCATGGCCTTGCACGCGTTCTTCTGGCACGCGGTGTTGCCGCAGTTCGAAGTCATCACGTTGGCGCACTTGCAGGGCCAGACTCACCGTTACAGCCAGATCCGCCTGTGGGGTTCCATCGGGTTCATCATCACCGTGGTCGCACTCGGCAGGCTGTTCGAATGGCTCAGCCTCGACATTTATCCTCTGGCGCTGGTGCTGATCATGGCTGGCATTGTCGTCAGCAGCCTGTGGGTGCCCAACGCTCAACCGGTTCAGGGTGAGCGACCGGCGGGGGACGGTTTCCTCAAACAGTTGCGCAGTCCCGGGGTGTTGGCGTTTTACGGTTGTGTGGCGCTGATGCAGGTGAGCCACGGTCCTTATTACACCTTTCTGACCTTGCACCTGGAGCGACTTGGCTACAGCCGTGGGCTGATCGGCATGCTCTGGGCGGTCGGCGTGGTCGCCGAAGTCTTGATGTTTCTGGCCATGAGCAAGATCCTTGCGCGTTTCTCCGTGCGTCGGGTGTTGCTGGCGAGTTTTCTGCTGGCGGCGTTGCGTTGGTTGTTGCTCGGTTCGTTCGCTGAATTTCTTTGGGTGCTGTTGTTTGCCCAGGTGCTGCACGCGGCCACTTTCGGTAGTTTTCACGCGGCTGCCATCCAGTTCGTGCAACGTAGCTTCGGCGCGCGTCAGCAAGGTCAGGGGCAGGCGTTGTATGCCGCACTGGCCGGCGCAGGTGGCGCATTGGGCGCGTTGTATTCCGGCTATAGCTGGAATGCACTCGGCGCCACATTGACCTTTAGTATTGCCAGCCTCGCAGCCTTCGCGGCAGCCGTTATCATTGCCACACGTATGCAAGAGGACAGGCCATGAGCCTTAGCCGTGAACAGCTCGCGCGCATGAGCGATGCGCTGCGGCAGATCGAAGCCTTTGAATTTTTGTTCGAGTGCGAGTTGAAGACGCGCTCGCTCTTGAACCGTACAGCATGAACCGTTAAGGAGTTGCCCTGATGAGCAGCCTGTCCGTTTACCACGTCTCAAGCCCTGACTTGCCAAACAAGGTGCTAACGCATTTCGAAGACATCGCCTCGACTCTGGCCGAACAGGGCGTGCGTTTCGACCGTTGGCAAGCCACAGCGAAGATCCAGCCCGGCGCCAGCCAGGAGGAAGTGATCGCCGCGTATCAGGAGCAAATCGACACGCTGATGACCGAACGCGGTTACATCACCGTCGATGTGATCAGCCTGAACAGCGATCACCCGCAGAAAGCTGAATTGCGCGCCAAGTTTCTCGACGAACATCGCCATGGCGAAGACGAAGTACGATTTTTCGTCGCCGGCCGTGGCTTGTTCACCCTGCACATCGACGATTACGTCTACGCGGTGCTTTGCGAGAAAAACGACCTGATCTCGGTCCCGGCCGGCACCCCGCACTGGTTTGACATGGGCGAGCATCCGCATTTCGTCGCGATCCGTCTGTTCAACAACGCCGAAGGCTGGGTGGCCAACTTCACCGGCGAAGACATCGCCAGCCGCTTCCCGCGTCTCGAGGACTGAGCGCATGCCGGTCAAAGCGATTCTCACCGATATCGAAGGGCGTATTACCCAAGCCATTGGTCATACTCTGTAGGAGCGAAGCTTGCTCGCGAAAGCGGTATATCAGGCAACAGCAATATGGAATGGCACACCGCTTTCGCGAGCAAGCTCTGCTCCTACAGGGATTGCGCAACTCCACAAATAATTCAGGCCGTGAAGCGAAAGCTTTCACGGCCTGATCGTTTACAGCGTCGATACGGTTTTAGACCGAGTGATACGTCGGCAGGGCAAACCGCTGCTGGCTTTGCAGCATGGAGATCTGCGGCAGTTCGCTGGCCTGTTCGGCAATGTCACGGCGAATCGCGCTGATCACCCACGACAACTGATCACCAGCATGCAATTGCTGGTAGGAAATCGAACGTTTGAAGACTTTGCCGTCGGTGCTGCTCAAGGTCAGCAGAATCCCACCGTCGGGACGTGGCTGGGTGGTCACTTCGAAGTTGGAGAACAGGGACGAAAATTTTTCTTGGATCAGGTTCATGTCTATCAGCTCCGTTAGCTCTTGAATGGCAAGCATGCAGAGGTAGTTGCAGTGATTGTGCCAGCACCTGATTTTTTAAAAACCCTTGTATATCAATTAGTTAGTTTTTCAGTGTTTTTGCACTTTCGTGCAATCTGCATGAATGGCCATCGTGCATCCTGCATTTTGCGTGGTCGACATCGATTCGATGGAACCAATTGCCCGGCGCAAGCTCACGATTTCGAATGCCGCAGACGTGGATACAAATCATTTCAAAAACCGCGTGTACAGCTCAGGAACCGCTGACGTATTTTCGGCCTCAATCAACGCCGCCCGAACAATAAAAAAATCGACCGGGAGCAACCATGAGCCGCACGCCGAACGACACGATTACCTGGGGCATGATGCTCCGCAAGCTGCCTTCCATTGCCAAGGCCATTCCTCGCGTGATGAAAGGCATGAAAGCCGCCAACGTCAAGGACCCGACCCAACCGTGTGGCCTGGGCTGGTGCTTCGAACAAGCGACGTTGCGCAATCCCGATGGCCCGGCATTGCTGCAGGGCGAGAGGGCGCTGACGTATGCTCAGGTCAACCAGTGGGCGAACCGCATCGCCCATCAGCTGATTGTCCAAGGCATCCGCAAGGGCGATGGGGTGGCGATCTTTATCGAAAATCGCCCGGAACTGTTGGTGACGATTCTGGCGGTGGCCAAGGTCGGCGCGATCAGCGCCTTGCTCAATACCTCGCAAACCCGCGATACCCTGGCTCACAGCCTCAACCTGGTGGCACCCGCAGCAATCATTGTCGGAGAAGAGCTGGTCCCGGCATTTTCGGCGGTGCGCGAACGGGTGTCGATAGAGGCGGCGCACACCTGGTTCGTCGCCGATCAAGACACCTTCACTCAACCGGGCATTACGCCCGACGGGTTCGTTAACCTGATGACGGCCAGTGCCGACGCTGCCAGTGACAATCCTGACAGCAGCCAACAGATTTTCTTCGACGACCCTTGTTTCTATATCTACACCTCGGGCACCACCGGCTTGCCCAAGGCCGGGGTGTTCAAGCACGGTCGCTGGATGCGCAGCTGCGCAAGCTTCGGGCTGATCGCATTGGATATGCGCCCGGAAGATGTCGTCTATTGCACCTTGCCGCTCTATCACGCCACCGGGCTGTGCGTGTGCTGGGGCTCGGCGATCAGTGGCGCCTCGGGCTTTGCCATTCGCCGTAAGTTCAGCGCCAGTCAATTCTGGAACGATGTGCGCCAGTACCGCGCGACCACCCTTGGTTATGTCGGCGAATTGTGCCGCTACCTCGTGGATCAACCGCCCAGTGCCGACGACAGCAAGCACGGCGTGACGAAGATGATTGGCAATGGCCTGCGCCCCGGCGCGTGGGGCGAGTTCAAGACGCGATTCGGGGTGAACCATATCTGTGAGCTGTACGCCGCCAGCGACGGCAATATCGGTTTCACCAACATCCTGAACTTTGATAACACCGTCGGTTTTTCCCTGATGTCATGGGAGTTGGCGGCCTACGACCACGACAGCGGCGCGCCGATTCGGGATGCCAAGGGCTTCATGCGCAAGGTTGCCAAAGGCGAGAAAGGGCTGTTGCTGGCGAAGATCAACGACAAGGCACCGCTCGACGGTTACACCGATCCGCAGAAGACCGAAAAGGTTGTGCTCCACGACGTGTTCGAGAAGGGCGATCGCTATTTCAATACCGGTGACCTGCTGCGCAACATCGGTTTTGGCCACGCTCAGTTTGTTGACCGTTTGGGTGACACCTACCGCTGGAAGGGCGAAAACGTCTCGACCACCGAAGTCGAAAACATCCTTCTGCAACACCCGAATATTTCCGAGGCCGTGGCCTACGGTGTGGAGATCCAGAACACCAACGGGCGTGCCGGGATGGCGGCGATTACGCCGGCCGAGTCTCTGGCGACCCTGGATTTCAGTGAGTTGCTGGCTTTCGCCCGCGAGCAATTGCCCGCTTATGCGGTGCCTTTGTTCCTGCGAGTGAAAGTAAAAATGGAGACCACCGGGACCTTCAAATACCAGAAGACTCGCCTCAAGGATGAAGCCTTCGACCCCGGAAAAACCGGCGATGATCCAATCTATGCCTGGCTGCCGGGGACCCTGACTTATGTGCAGGTCACCGAGCAATTGCTGGCGGACATTCATGGCGGCGCTTTTCGTTATTGAATGCAGCGCTATTGAATGTGGCTATGGAGGTCCATGAGAAAAAAAGAAGTGACAGCCTCGGGGCGGCTCGGGAAACTGTCGGCTTTGCGAATAACAGAAAGTGGAGTCCCAATGTCAGACCAAAGCCGCCAGATGACCCCCGAAGAAGCCGCTGAATTTGCCGAACAGGTATTCAACAAAGCGCGCGAGGGCGATGCGGCCATGATGGCTGCGCTATTGACCAAGGGCTTGCCGCCGAACCTGCGCAACCACAAGGGCGATACTTTACTGATGCTGGCGGCGTACCACGGCCATGTGGAGACGGTAAAAGTCCTGCTCGAACACAAGGCCGACCCGGAAATCCGCAATGACAACGGCCAGAGCCCGATTGCCGGCGCGGCGTTCAAGGGTGATCTGGCGGTGGTCAAGGCGCTGGTCGAAGGCGGCGCGCAAGTGGAAGGCTCGTCCTTCGATGGCCGTACCGCGCTGATGATGGCGGCAATGTTCAATCGCGTCGAAATCGTCGACTACCTGATCAGCAAAGGCGCCGACCCGAAAGCCAAGGACGCCAATGGCGTATCGGCGCTGGATGCCGCCAAGACGATGGGCGCGGTGGACACCACGGCGCAGTTGCAAAAGCTGCTCGGCTGATTTGCATTCTGTTGTCGGTCAGGCTTTTCTTCGCTGAAGAGTCTGACTGTATCAATACACCCAAACCTCAACTCGGCGATTCTTGATTCGCCCCTCATCCGCGCTATTGGCCGCCACTGGCATTTCGGCGCCAAAACCACGAATCTCGCGAAATACCACGCCGCTTTTCACCAGTTCCCGCCGCACCGCCATGGCTCGCAGTTTCGACAGCAGATCGGCTCGCGCCGGATCACTCTTGGCGTCGCCAAACCCCACCAGCGTCACCTGCCGATTGGTTTTCTCGTGCTGCTTTATATAGTCGAACACCCGCGACAGGTCCTGCCGGGCCTTGTTGTCGAGCGTCGCACTGCCTTCTTCGAAACGAAAATTCACTGACAATCGCTGGGCGTGACGGCTGAGCGCCTGATAACCCTCCGGCATCAACGCATTCGGCGTGACAGTCATGGCCTGGACGGTCTGGGCGATAAAACCATTGGCGGCGACAATCGCTTGGCCCTTGCTGGTTTGGGCGAACGCCACCAATGCTTCAGCCCAGGGATTCTTCCCATTGGGCGGCAGGTAAAAGAACAGCCGGCGGGACAACGGATAGTCTTCCGTGGCAATGAGGTTGTTGAGCGGCAACATGGCTTGGGATTGACCATCGGCAATCGCCACGGCTTTGGCCTGACGCACATAAGGCAGGCCGATGAAGCCAATGCCTTGCGGGTCGAGGCTGACCGCGTCGGACAATTGCTCGCTGGATTCGAAACGTTTCGCAGCGCTACTCAGCGTTTTCCCACGACGGCTGAGGACCAATTCCTTGAACGTGTCATACGTGCCCGATTGGTCATCCCGCGAATAGAGATGAATCGTCCCACCGGTACCGCCGAGTTCTTCCCAGGTTTTTGCCTCGCCGCTGAAGATTCGCGCCAGTTGTTCGGTGTTCAGTTCACTCAACGGATTTTGCGGATGAAGGATGATCGCCAGGCCATCGATGGCGATAACCTGCTCGGCGCCGGGGCTTTTAAA
The DNA here is from genome assembly GCF_054898005.1 of Pseudomonas sp. HLT2-19-2. NCBI lineage: Bacteria > Pseudomonadati > Pseudomonadota > Gammaproteobacteria > Pseudomonadales > Pseudomonadaceae > Pseudomonas > Pseudomonas sp. HLT2-19-2. The sequence goes on from NZ_CM142712.1 coordinate 2,377,956, forward strand.
GTCGCCCAAGGGTTTGAGGTCCACCCGTTCGCTGTCCTTGATCGGGCGCGAGGAGGCGGCAAGGTCGGCCGTGGCAGTTTTCAGGGCGGTGAAACCGGTGCTGGAACCGTGGGCCGCGACGTCCACCACGACCCGGCGGCCCTGAACGGTTTCGCCGACGACGCGCAGTTCGTTGGCTGTGTCCGGGGCCTCGCTGTGAATCTTGAGCAGGCCCTGTTCGCGCATCAACCCCTCAACCAGCGCCGGCCCCAATGCCGCGCCGATGGTATTGGAGCCCTGGATGCGCAGCACCGGGCCGTGTTCGGGCGTCGGCAAATCGCCAGCCGAAGCCGTCCGCGGCAGCCAGGCGCACAGCATCAACAGGAACAACACGCGCAGCGTCATGCCGGCACCTTATAAGCCAAAGGGAGTGCCGGGAGAATAAGTCAGTAAGATTTCTGAAAGATGACAGATCTTTTGCTTTTAGCTCAACTCAAGCCAGATCGGCGCGTGATCCGATGGTTTTTCCATCCCGCGCAGGTCGTAATCCACACCGGCATCCTTCACGCGAGGCAGCAACCCGTGGGACGCCATGATCAAGTCAATGCGCAGCCCGCGCTTGGGCTCATCCTCAAAACCGCGGCTACGGTAGTCGAACCAGCTGAAACGGTCGGTCACCTGCGGGTTCAAGTGACGGAAGCTGTCCACCAGGCCCCAGTTCTTCAAGCGGGCCATCCACTCGCGTTCCTCCGGCAGGAAGCTGCATTTGCCGGTTTTCAGCCAGCGCTTCATGTTGTCCGGGCCGATACCGATGTCGCAGTCTTGTGGGGAAATGTTCACGTCACCCATCACCACCACCGGCTGATCGTTGCTGAACTGGCTTTCCAGCAGTTGCTGCAGATCGCTGTAAAAACGTTCCTTGGCCGGGAACTTGGTGGGGTGATCGCGGCTTTCACCCTGTGGGAAATAGCCGTTCATGATGGTCACCGGCACGCCATTGGCGTCGGCGAAAGTGCCCCAGATGAAGCGGCGCTGTGCATCTTCTTCATCGGTGGCGAAACCTTTGTGCAAGGCAATCGGTTCCTGACGCGAGAGCAGGGCGACGCCGTAGTGACCCTTTTGCCCGTGGAAATACACGTGATAACCCAGCGCCTGAACCTCGGCCAGCGGGAATTGGTCGTCGTGGACCTTGGTTTCCTGCAAGCCGATGACGTCCGGCTGATGCTTTTCGATCAGCGCCGCCAGCTGATGGGGACGAGCACGCAGCCCATTGATGTTGAAGGAGACGATCTTCATGGTCGGCAGTCCTAGCAAAAGGGCGATGCTAGCTGACATGTAGGAATGGGGCCAGCGTGGCAGTAGTCCGAATGCGCTGCTAATGTCTGGGGGCGTGGGAACGATCGCGACTGCGCAAGGCTCGTACCAATAAGAACGAGGCCTTTTTGAGCCTCGCCCAGGGGAGAAATACCGTTATGCCCGAAACCTCGACCGTCATCGCCGATATTCACATGCTCGACAACGGTTATTCCCGCGAAGCACGTTCGCTGTTGTACCAGGCTTACCGGCATGAGCCGACATTTGGCTACCTGTTCGAAGCGGAACGTCCCGGTTATGAACAACGGGTCCGCGCCACCGTGCGCGAGTTGGTCAAACAACACTTTCTTCAGGACTTGCCGGCCATCGGCCTGCTGGTCAACGACCGGTTGATCGGCATCGCGCTGATCGCGCCGCCGCAACGTCGCCTGGGCATCACCGAAAGTTGGGCCTGGCGTCTGCGCATGGTGCTCAGCACCGGGTTTCGCTGCACCCGTCGCTATCTTGAATATCACGATGCCGTGATGGCTTGCGTGCCGTCCGACTCGGTGCACGTGCTGCCGTTGCTGGGGGTTCATCCGCAATTCCAGGGCAAACACTTCGGCGAACAATTGCTGCAAGCGGTGCACAACTGGTGCGCGGTGGATGAGCACTCCGAGGGCGTGATTCTCGATACCGGGAATCCTCGTTATCTGGATTTCTATAAGCGTCAGGGTTATGAGGAAATCGGTGAAGTCGCCGTAGGACCGATTCGCGAACACGTGTTTTTCCACGCCAACCCGCAGGTGTTACAAACAGCAACGGCATAAAGGTAGAACTTTCACGGCACACCAGGCTCTATCACGCTCCCACGCTCGTGATAGCATCCGCGCCTATGAAGTTTCCAGGAAGAATTACCAGCGGCGTGCTGATGCTGATTACCAGCTGCACGGCGCTGGCGCAAAGTGAATTGGATGTTCGGATCAAACCGTCCAACGATGAACTGAAAGCCAATATAGAGGGCTATATCGGCAGCCTCGGCGATCGTGACGAGGAAGCCTTGCTGCGCTTCAGTCGTGGCGCCGAAGAACAGGCGCGCAAGGCCGCCCAGGCCTTGGGTTATTACCAGCCGCAGATCGACACGGATGTAAAGGGTGGCAAGACGCCGCGCCTGGTGCTGACCATCGATCCCGGCGAGTCTGTCCATCTGCGCAATGTCACTGTTCGCATCGACGGCCCGGCCGCCTCCCTCAAATCCTTTCGTGTACCCAAAAGCAATGCGCTGAAAACCGGCGCAGTGCTCAACCATGGACATTACGAAGACGCCAAGCGCCTGATTCAGAATCAGGCTTCGCGCTACGGCTTTTTCAGCGGGCACTTCAGTAGCCAGAAATTGTCGGTCGACCCGCGAGCCGGCGTTGCCGACATTGAACTGATCTATAACAGCGGCCCGCGCTATTCACTGGGCAAGGTCAGTTTCGAGGGTGATACGCCGTTTGACGAAGACCTGCTACAACGCATGGTGCCGTTCAAGGCCGGCGCGCCTTATGACTCCGAACTGATCGCCGAACTCAATCAGGCCATGCAATCGAGCGGCTATTTCGACAGTGTGCGGGTGGATGCGGCGCCGACAGCGTCGAAGAACGATGTGATTCCGGTAGACGTTAAACTCGAAACCCGCAAACCGCGGACCATGGGCCTGGGGCTGGGCTATTCCACCGACGTCGGCCCACGGGTCAAGGCCAACTGGACCCGGCACTGGGTCAACCCTCAGGGGCACAGCTATGGCTGGGAGACCGAAGTCTCGGCACCACGACAGAACGTCGGTGTGTTCTACGACATTCCCCTGGATCCGCCGCTGACCGACAAACTGCGGTTCGCCGGTGGTTATCAGAACGAAGAAATCGCCGACAAGGACTCCCTCAGCAAACTGCTGACCGTCGGTCCCGAGTGGCACAGCAAGCTGCCCAGCGGTTGGCAGCGGGTGGTGTCGCTCAAGTGGCAGCGCGAGGAATACAGGCTCGGCGACGACTCGGGGCTCAGCACGTTGCTGATGCCTGGCGTCAGCTATTCGTACCTGAAAAGCGACAACCGCATCGACCCGCACAATGGCTATCGTCTGGAATTCGAGACCAAGGTGGCCAAGGAAGGCTTGGGTTCCGACACCAACCTGCTTTACGGCACCGCGTTGGTGAAAGGCTTGACCACGGTCTTCGACAAGCACCGCTTCCTCGGTCGGGTGCAGGTCGGCGGCAGCGCCACCAACGGCTACAAATCGGTGCCGCCGTCGTTGCGCTTCTTCGCCGGTGGCGATCAGAGCGTGCGCGGCTACGACTACCAGAGCCTGTCCCCGGAAAACTCCGAGGGCGACCGCATCGGTGGCCGCTACATGATCGCTGGTAGCTTCGAGTATCAGTACTCCGTCGCCGAAAAATGGCGGGTCGCGACCTTCATCGATCAGGGCAATTCCTTCAATACCCTCGAACTGCCGAACCTCAAGACCGGTGTCGGTATCGGCGTGCGCTGGGTCTCACCGGTGGGGCCGATACGCCTCGACCTGGCCCATGCGATGGACGACGACGGCGGCATTCGACTGCACTTTTCCATGGGGCCTGAGCTGTGAATCGTGGTTTGAAAATATCGCTGCTGGCGATTCTGGCGCTGCTGATGCTGGTCGTCCTGGCGCTGGCCACGGTGCTGGGAACTGCAGCAGGCAGTCGCTGGGCGCTGGGGTTTGTGCCGGGTTTGACCGTGGATAATTTCCAAGGCCGTCTGGGCGGACAGTGGAGTGCCGACCATGTGGTGTGGCAGCAGGACAGCAGCCGGGTTGAGCTGAACAAGGCGATTTTCGCTTGGTCGCCGTTGTGCCTGACGCGTATGACCCTGTGTATCTCGCAATTGAAAGCCGATCAGGTCAGCCTACAATTCCCGCCCGGTACGGAAGAAGAAAGCAGCGGGCCGATCAGTCTCCCGGATCTGAAATTGCCCTTGGCCATCGAGCTGGGCGATGTCCAGGTCGGCAGCCTGCTGTTTAACGGCAGCGAAGAACTCAAGGGTTTGCAACTGGCGGCGCACTGGACGGCCAAAGGCTTGCAGATCGACTCTGTTCATTTGCAAAGGGATGAGCTGAGCCTGAATCTTTCAGGCCTGCTGCAACCCAGCGGCAACTGGGCGCTGACCGCCGAAGGCAAACTGACCCTGCCGGCGCCTGGCACCGAGCCTTGGACGCTGGCTCTGAAGGTCGACGGCGATCTGCTGAAAACCCTGAACCTGAAAGCCGACAGCAGCGGTTACCTGAACGGCCAACTGACCGGTGAACTGCAACCGCTGGTGGAAAACCTGCCGGCCAAGGTGCGGATCACCGCTGACGGCTTCAAGCCCAGCGCCGATCTGCCGGACACTCTACAACTCAATCAACTGGAACTCACCGGCGACGGCGACCTGAAAAACGGTTACCAGTTGCTCGGCAAAGCCACGTTGCCCGCAGAACTTGGCCCGGTCGTGTTGTTGCTGCAAGGCAAGGTTGACGCCAACGGCGCTCAGATCGCCGGGTTGGACCTCACGGCCAACGACAAGCAAAGCCTCAAACTCACCGGCAACCTCGACTGGAGCAAAGGCCTGAGCGTTGATGCAAAAATCGACTGGCTGGATTTCCCGTGGCATCGCCTCTATCCGCTGATCGACGAACCAGAAGTGGCATTGCGCAGCTTCAACGGTGAAGTTTCCTACACCGACGGTAAATACCTCGGCAGCTTCAAAGCCGCACTCGACGGCCCGGCCGGGGCGTTCAGCCTGACCAGCCCGTTCAGCGGCGACCTGACGAAAATCTATCTCCAACAGATTCAACTCGAAGCCGGGCAAGGCAAGGCCGAAGGGCACCTGAACCTGCAATTCGCCGAGGGCATTGCCTGGGACACCGCACTGGACTTGTCGGCGATCAACCCGGCGTACTGGGTTGCGGAGTTGCCGGGCACGCTGGCCGGACCGTTGCGCAGCAAAGGCGAGATGAAGAATGAAAAACTCAGCCTGACCGCCGACCTCGATCTCAAAGGCAAACTGCGCGGCCAACCGGCCGTTCTGCAAGCCAAAGCCGATGGCAGCGGTGAGCAATGGAACCTCAGCGCGCTACAGATTCGTCTGGGCGACAACAGCATCAATGGCAAAGGCAGTCTGCAACAGAAGCTCGCCGGCCAGATTGATATCAAGCTGTCGCGCCTTGCCCAGCTTTGGCCGCAACTGCGCGGTCAGCTCAATGGTCGCATCGATGTCGCCGGGACGCTCAAGGCGCCGCAAGGCAAGCTCGGGCTGCAAGGCACGCAACTGGCGTTCGAAGACAATCGCCTGCAAAGCCTGAACCTGGATGCAACCCTCGACAGTGCGCAGCGCGCGAAAATCGATCTCAAGGGCAGTGGCATTCAGGCCGGTGAGACGTCACTGGGGACGCTGACCGCCAGCGGCCAGGGCAATATCAAAAACCAGAAGCTCGCCCTCGATCTGCAAGGGCCGAAGCTGAAACTTGCGCTCGGCCTCGACGGCAATCTGGACAAAGGCAATTGGCGTGGGCGGCTGGCCAGCGGCGATATCCAGGCCGGCGGTCAAGACTGGAAGTTGCAAGGTCCGGCAAAGCTTGAACGGCTGGCGGACGGCAAGATCATTTTTGGCGCCCATTGCTGGGCGTCCGGCCCAGCCAGCCTGTGCGGCGAGGATCAGCGCCTGATGCCTGAGCCGAAGCTGCGTTATCACCTCAAACAGTTCCCGATCGACAGCCTCGCGCAATGGTTGCCGAAAGATTTCGCCTGGAAGGGCCGGCTCAACGCCGACCTGCAACTGGACCTGCCGGCCAGCGGCCCGAACGGCCAGATCAGCGTCGATGCCAGCGGCGGCACGTTGCGTATAAAGGAGAAGGACCAGTGGTTGGACTTCCCGTACCAGACGCTGACACTCAACAGCAAACTCACGCCCAAGCGCATCGACACCGACCTCAACTTCGTCGGCGGCAAGCTCGGCGAACTCATGGTTCAGACGCAGATCAATCCGCTGCCGAACAACAAACCACTGACCGGCTCGTTCCGCTTGAATGGTCTGGACCTGTCCGTGGCGCGGCCGTTCGTGCCGATGGTCGAGAAACTGACCGGTCGTTTGAATGGCAGCGGCACGCTTGCAGGCATGCTGCTGGCGCCTCAGGTCAACGGTAACTTGCTGCTCAGCGACGGCGAAATTTCCGGGCCTGAACTACCGATGGATCTGGAAGCCTTGCAACTTCAAGCCGTGATTGCTGGCGAAACTGTGCAGTTGAACGGCGGCTGGAAAAGCGGCAAGAGCGGGCAGGGTAGCCTGAATGGCAACATCGCCTGGGGTCAGGCGCTGGTGGTGGATCTGGCGCTCAAAGGCACGCAATTGCCCGTCACTGTCGAGCCATACGCCAAACTGGAAATGGCGCCGGACCTGAAAATCTCGATGAAGGACGACAAACTGGCGATCGCCGGCAAGGTGCTGGTGCCAAAAGGTGAGATCACCGTACGCGAGCTGCCGCCGTCGACGGTCAAGGTGTCCGATGACACGGTGATCGTCGGCCAGCAGACCGAAGCGGGCAAACCGCCGATGGCCATGGCAATGGACATCGATGTGGTGGTCGGGCAGGACAAACTCAGCTTTGCCGGTTTTGGCCTGACCGCCAACCTGCAAGGTCATGTGCACATCGGCGACAACATGGACACTCGCGGCGAACTCTGGCTCAACGATGGGCGATACCGTGCCTACGGTCAGCGGCTGACGGTGCGCCGTGCGCGGCTGCTGTTTGCAGGTCCCATCGATCAGCCCTATCTGGACATCGAAGCGATTCGCCAGACCGACGACGTGATCGCCGGCATTCGCCTGAGCGGCAGCGCCGAGCAGCCGACAACACAGATCTTCTCGGAACCGGCCATGAGCCAGGAGCAGGCGTTGTCCTATCTGGTGCTGGGGCGTCCGCTGAGCACCAGCGGTGAGGACAACAATATGCTTGCCCAAGCCGCGCTGGGGTTGGGGTTGATGGGCAGCTCGGGGGTGACCAGCGGGTTGGCCAAGGACCTGGGCATTCAGGACTTCCAGCTCGACACCCAAGGCAGCGGCAACGCAACCAGCGTGGTGGCCAGCGGCAATATCTCCGAGAAACTCAGTCTGCGCTATGGCGTGGGCGTGTTCGAACCGGCCAACACCATCGCCTTGCGTTACAAGCTGAGCAAGAAGGTCTACCTCGAAGCCGCCGGCGGCGTGGCCAGCTCGCTGGACATCTTCTACAAGCGGGATTTCTAACCCCCCCCAACCTGATCATTCCCACGCTCCGCGTGGGAATGCAGCCCGGGACGCTCCGCGTCCCTTCCCAAGCCGAACGCAGAGCGTCCGTTGAGGCATTCCCACGCAGAGCGTGGGAATGATCAGCGGCGCACCATTTATCAGCTGAATAGCAAGCAACCTAACTATTGCATTGACATTCTCTGCCTAGGCAGTAACATCTCGTCATACATTCTCTGCCTAGGCAGCTAATCGGTGGTCAGATGAAACATTTCACCTCATACAATTTCCATAATTGCCATCTCGGCCTTTTGCTCGGGCGCGCCGCGCTGCTCAAGGACCGGATCATCGACACGCACATGGTACCCCACGGCATCACCGCCGCGCAGTTCAAAGTGCTGATCATCATGGCCCAGTTCGGCGTCGATACCCCGGCGGAGCTGTGCCGTCACCTGTCGCTGGACAGCGGTTCGATGACCCGCATGCTCGATCGTCTGGAACAGAAAGGTTTCCTTGCCCGCCAACGCTCCGAGGCGGACCGCCGTCAAGTTCAGTTGGTACTGACCGAGCAAGGCCAGCAGTTGACTGACCGCCTGCCGGAGATCGGCGCTGACGCCATGAATGAGCTGGCAGGCGCGATCACCCCTGAAGAATTGAAAACCCTGGAACAGATCCTGACGAAAATTTTGGTGGCAGCCGGTGACTCGATCACCCTGCTGCGGGTAGGTAAAAAATGAGCAGCAAAACCCTGCGTACCGGACTGAGCCTGGTGCTGTTGGCCATGAGCCTCGCCGGTTGCGCCAGTTACAGCGGCCTGACCACCGAAGGCGTCAGCCTCGATGCGAAAAACCTCAAGGCCGGGCAATCGCTCAACGGCGTGACCCTCTCGCCCGCGGCCTGGCCGAAAAGTGATTGGTGGAAAAGCCTCGGCGACCCACAGCTCGACGGCTTGATCCGCGAAGCCCTGCACGACAGCCCCGACATGCAAATCGCCGATGCCCGCGCCCACCAAGCGAGTGCCGCCGCCTATGCAGCGGATGCGGCGCGGATGCCGACCCTCGATGCCAGAGCAGGCGTCAGTCGTTCGCGTCTGGCCCGGGATCAGGACCCGAGCGGGCAGGGCGGGACTTATTCCACCGTGCGCAACATCAGCGCCGGTTTCAATTACAACTTCGACCTCTGGGGCGGTCAGCGCGACGCCTGGGAAGCTGCGCTGGGCCAGGCCCGTGCTGCCGAAGTCGATCAACAAGCCGCTCAGCTGACCTTGTCCGCCGACGTGGCTCGCGCCTACAGCGACCTGGGTCAGGCGCACATCGTCTATGACCTGGCCAGTGAAGACCTCAAGCGCACCCGGCAAATGCTCGATCTGAGCCAGCGTCGCCTGAGCTCCGGGATCGACAGTCAATACCAGTTCCAGCAGACCGAAAGCCTGGAAGCCAGCTCCGAAGCGAGTCTGATCGACGCCGAGAAACGCCTGCAAAGCGCAAAAATCGCTTTGGCCGTGCTGCTCGGTAAAGGCCCGGATCGCGGCAATGAAATCGCCCGGCCGAAAATCCTTCAGGCCAGCGCCGTCGCGTTGCCCTCGGTGCTACCGGCCGAGTTGCTGGGTCGTCGTCCAGACCTGGTGGCCGCACGCTGGCGGGTCGAAGCGGCGAGCAAGAACATCGACGCCGGCAAAACCCAGTTCTACCCAAACTTGAACCTTAGCGCTGCGGCGGGTGCCGAGTCGTTGCTGGGCGACGCGATGTTCGGTTCGGCCAGTCGCTTCTTCAACATTGCGCCGACGATCTCGGTGCCGATCTTCGATGGCGGCCGCCTGCGTGCCGACCTCGATTCCCGCGACGCCGATTACGACCTCGCCGTGGCGCAGTACAACAAAAGCCTGGTGAAAGCGCTGGGTGATGTCAGCGACACCATCAACCAGCTGCGCGATATCGGCCGGCAGCTCGGCGCCCAGCAGCGCGCCACCGACATTGCCCAGGATTCTTACAACACCGTGGTCCAGCGCTACGGTTCCGGCATCGGCAACTACCTGGACGTGCTCAGCATCGAGCAGCAATTGCTCCAGGCCCAGCGTCAGCTGGCCAACCTGAATGCCGAGCAGATCGATCTGTCGATCCAACTGATGCAGGCGCTGGGCGGTGGCTTCCAGGGCGAAACCCTGGCCGCCGCCAAAGTAACCCCAGCCACGCAGACCCACTAATTCAAGGTAATTTGTCATGGCCACTGCCGATACACCTCAAACCCCAGACAACGCTCAAGACACGAGCAACCCGCGCAAACGCAAAGTCATGCTGGTGGTGTTGGCGATCGTGGTGATCCTCGCCGGTGTCGGCGTCTGGGGTTATCACGAATTCTACGGGCGCTGGAACGAAAGCACCGACGACGCCTATGTGAATGGCAACGTGGTGGAAATCACTCCGTTGGTCACCGGCACCGTGGTCAGCATCGGTGCCGACGATGGCGACTTGGTTCACGAAGGTCAGGTGCTGATCAACTTCGACCCGAACGACGCCCAAGTCGGTTTGCAAAGTGCCCAGGCCAATCTGGCCCGCACCGTGCGTCAGGTTCGCGGCTTGTACAGCAACGTCGACGGCATGAAAGCCCAGGTCAACTCTCAGCAGGCCGAAGTGCAAAAAGCTCAGGACAACTTCAATCGGCGGAAAAACCTCGCCGCTGGCGGGGCGATTTCCCAGGAAGAACTGTCCCACGCTCGCGACGACCTGACCTCGGCGCAAAACGCCCTGGCCAACGCCAAACAGCAACTGAAAACCACCAGTGCGCTGGTCGATGACACCGTTGTGTCGTCGCACCCGGACGTGATGTCTGCCGCCGCGCAATTGCGTCAGGCGTACTTGATCAACGCTCGCAGCACCTTGATCGCGCCGGTCACCGGTTACGTGGCCAAGCGCTCGGTGCAGCTGGGCCAACGGGTCCAGCCGGGTACTGCATTGATGGCCGTCATTCCGCTGGATCAGCTGTGGATCGACGCCAACTTCAAGGAAACCCAGCTGCGTGACATGCGCATCGGGCAGCCAGTGGACATCGAAGCCGACCTGTACGGCAGCGACGTGAAGTTCAGCGGCACCATCGACAGCCTCGGCGCCGGTACCGGCAGCGCGTTTGCCTTGCTGCCCGCGCAGAACGCTACCGGTAACTGGATCAAGATCGTCCAGCGTGTGCCAGTGCGGATTCACATCAACGCCGAAGAACTGGCCAAGCACCCGTTGCGCGTCGGCCTGTCGACTCAGGTCGATGTGAACCTGCGTGACCAGAGCGGTCCGGTGCTGGCGCAACAGCCGCCGCAAAAGGCCTCGTTCAGCACCAACGTTTACGACCATCAGTTGGCCGAGGCCGACGCGATGATCACTCAATTGATCCACGACAACAGCGCAGCGGTCAGCAAAACCGTTCAACGCTGATTCGCCAATCCCTCAGCGGCGCCCGTTAAAAGGCGCCGCGCCAGCCCAGTTTTAAAGGATTCGCGATGAGCAATAACGCGTCTTTCACGCCGCCCAGCCTGCTGCTCAGCACGCTCGGCTTGTCGCTGGCGACCTTCATGCAGGTGCTCGACACCACCATCGCCAACGTGGCGCTGCCGACGATTTCCGGCAACCTGGGCGTGAGTTCGGAGCAGGGCACCTGGGTGATTACCTCATTCGCGGTCAGCAACGCGATTGCGCTGCCATTGACCGGTTGGCTCAGTCGGCGCTTTGGTGAGGTGAAGCTGTTTCTCTGGGCGACAGTCCTGTTCGTGCTGGCCTCGTTTCTCTGCGGTATCTCGACCTCGATGCCAGAGCTGATTGGCTTCCGCGTGCTGCAAGGTCTGGTGGCAGGTCCCCTGTACCCGATGACTCAAACGCTGCTGATTGCCATCTATCCGCCCGCCAGGCGCGGCATGGCCCTGGCACTGCTGGCGATGGTCACGGTGGTCGCACCGATTGCAGGTCCCATCCTCGGCGGCTGGATTACCGACAGTTACAGCTGGCCGTGGATCTTCTTCATCAACGTGCCGATCGGCATCTTTGCGGTGATGGTGGTGCGTTCGCAGCTCAAGGCGCGGCCGGTGGAAACCAGCTACCAGCCGATGGATTACGTCGGTTTGATCACGCTGATCATTGGCGTCGGGGCGTTGCAGGTGATCCTCGACAAGGGCAACGACCTGGACTGGTTCGAGTCGAACTTCATCCTCATTGGCGCGGCCATTTCCGTGATTGCACTGGCGGTGTTCGTGATCTGGGAAATGACCGACAAACACCCAGTGGTCAATCTGCGGCTGTTCGCTTACCGCAACTTCCGCATCGGTACCATTGTGTTGGTGCTGGGTTACGCCGGGTTCTTCGGGATCAACCTGATCCTGCCGCAATGGCTGCAAACCCAGATGGGTTACACGGCGACCTGGGCGGGGCTGGCGGTTGCGCCGATCGGGATTCTGCCGGTGCTGATGTCGCCGTTTGTCGGCAAGTACGCGCACAAGTTTGATCTGCGGCTGCTGGCTGGGTTGGCATTTCTGGCGATCGGCCTGAGTTGCTTCATGCGCGCCGGGTTCACCAACGAGGTGGACTTCCAGCACATCGCTCTGGTGCAGCTGTTCATGGGGATTGGCGTGGCGCTGTTCTTCATGCCGACCTTGAGTATTCTGATGTCGGACCTGCCGCCGAGCCAAATCGCCGACGGCGCGGGCCTGGCGACGTTCCTGCGGACCTTGGGCGGCAGTTTTGCGGCGTCATTGACCACCTGGATCTGGATTCGCCGGGCGGATCAGCATCATGCGTATTTGAGTGAAAGCATTACGACCTATGAGCCGGCGACCCGGGAGGCGTTGAACAGTCTGGGCGGGGCGGGGAGTCCGGCGTATGCGCAGCTGGATCATGTGCTGACCAGTCAGGCGTACATGCTGTCGACCGTGGATTACTTCACGTTACTGGGGTGGGCATTCATGGGCTTGATTGTGCTGGTGTGGCTGGCGAAACCGCCGTTCGCGGCGAAGGCGGGGCCTGCTACCTCCGGCCATTAAGCGAATCCGTGTAGGAGCGAGGCTTGCCCGCGAAGGCGTAGTATCATTCAACATTGATGTCGACTGATACAACGCCTTCACGCCCTGAGCTTTTCCGTCAACACGATGTTGCTGTGTCCGGCTCGCTGATCAAAGGCGAGCCGTGCCGTAGCAAGGTCTGTAAATAAACGTTTTCGTCGTACACGGTGCTGGTCTTCCAGCACCGATAAACGATCCGGATCCACTTGAACGCCAGAGCCCTGAGGGCTGCTTGGTAAGAGCTGCCTTTGGCCCTTTGCTGGCGATAATACGCCTCTGCCCACACCGATTGATTGATGCTGTGGGCAGCCCACTCAACAAAGGTCTGGCGCAAAAAAGTTGCGCATTGATAGCGCCAGTGGACGACTTTTTTCTTGCCACTGCGTTCGGTGACCGGGGCAATCCCGGCATATCGCTGCACCGCACTGGCATCCTTGAAGCGATCACGCTGCTCACCAAAGGCGACCATCAACCGTGGTGCAAGCTGCTGTCCCGCGCCGGGCAAGGCCTTGAAGAGTCGGTAGTCGGCCAGGGTGTTGGCAGTTTTTTCGATCTCCCGATCAAAGTCTTTGATCGCCGTGATGATCCCTTTCAGTTGCGAGACCAGGGCCAGCACATACAGCGCTGAAGGACTGACCACGCCTGGATCTTCAGTCAACGGCATGGCTTTGGCGATCAACGCCAAACGCTGCTGATTGAGCTCGGCATGGCGAACATTATGCGCGTGAAGGAACTTCAAAACGCTGGCCGGCCGAGCGCGCTTAAGCGTTTCAAAGGTCGACCAGCGCGCCAGAAATTCACAAAAAACCAGCGTGTCATGGTCATGAAACAGCTCCAGGGCCAACGGGTAGTACTGTTTGAGCATGCACACCAGACGGTTGCTGATCTTGACCCGGTCATCGACCAATCCGCGGCGATGTTCGGTCAGGCTGGCGAGCGAACGCATGGCGGAGCTTTGCTGGACCAGTTGAGGAAACCGTTCGGGGTGATTCAGCAACAGCTCAAGCGCCCATTGAGCATCCGTTGGATCATCCTTGGCGCCACTGGGGACGAAGGTTTTACGGTGCCGGGCCAAGGTGCTCGGATTGATCGGAAAGATACAAAAAAACTCATATTTTTGCAGAGCCGCTATCAGTGGGCCTTTGTTCAACTCCACGGCGATCGCGATCGGGCCACCGTAACGTTGATGCAGCGACCTGGCCCAGCGATCAATCGACTCGGGCTTATGGTCAATGACCTCGAAACTGCGCTGAGCCTCTCCAGCTATCTGCAAACAGGTGTCGTGCTTGGTGTCTGCCCAATCAATTCCGATATAAGCAGTGAAACTCTGAGACAGGAGCGTTTGCATGGAACACCTCAACAGGCGCTAAAGTACATGCAGGGACATGCATGCTTGCGTCCAGCGAAGGCGATATAGAGAGCCGTGTCGGGCTTTCCCTGAGAATTCGTTAGAGGGCGCAAGCGCACCTGTGGACTCGAAGGTGATGGCGTAATCATCGAGTGCTGCGCGGGCATATTCGTAGCCCACAGGTGCATGTTCCTTCCTCGCCGACAACCGACTTCCAGCGAATATCAGTATGGAAGAGAAAGGAACGGACTACCTATATCGCGGGCAAGCCTCGCTCCTACAGGGATCTCATTCAACGGTCAGGCGCGGGTTTCCAAAATCAAACGGCGCCAACGCAAACCCATTCTCATCCACCTGCAACGCCCACCCCTGACGATCCCAATCCCCCAGCACAATCCGCTTGGCCGCCTGTTCGCCAATCTGCAATTTGTGAATGGCCGGGCGATGGGTATGCCCATGGATCAGGGTCTTCACGCCAAAGGCCTGCATGATCCGCGGGACTTCTTCCGGTGTGACATCAACAATGTCATTGGCCTTCATCCGCGTCTGCGCACGGCTTTCACTGCGCAGCTTGCGCGCCAGTTTATGGCGAGTCCGCAAGGGCAAGTGCCGCAGGATGAACAGGGTGATGGGGTTACGCAGATAACGACGCAGCTTCATGTAAGCCTCGTCGCGGGTGCACAGGCTGTCGCCATGCATCAACAGGACCGGCTCACCGTAAAACTGCACGACACTCGGGTCCTTCAACAACGTACAGCCGGCCTGTTTACAGAAGGCCTGGCCGAGCATGAAGTCGCGATTGCCGTGCATCAGAAAAATGGCCGTGCCGCTGTCGCTGAGTTCGCGAAGGGCCTGGCAGATGGAACGCTGAAAGGGCGTCATGGCATCGTCGCCAATCCACGCCTCGAAAAAATCGCCCAGAATGTACAGCGCACTCGCCGAGCGGGCGCGTCCGGCGAGCAAATCCAGAAACGCCCGGGTGATGTCCGGGCGCTCCTCTTCCAGATGTAAGTCTGAAATCAGCAGTATCACTCAATGATCTCGGCTTTCTCGATGATCACGTCTTCTGCAGGTACGTCCTGGTGGCCGGATTTCATGGTGGTGGAAACACCTTTGATCTTGTCGACGACGTCGGTGCCTGCAACGACTTTGGCAAATACCGCGTAGCCCCAGCCCTGAGTGGTCTTGGCGCTGTGGTTCAGGAAGCTGTTGTCAGCCACGTTGATGAAGAACTGGGCGGAAGCCGAATGCGGTTCCATGGTACGGGCCATGGCCACGGTGTACTTCTCGTTCGGCAGGCCGTTGTCGGCTTCGTTCTGGATGCTGCCGCGCTTGTCTTTCTTTTCTTTCATGCCTGGCTCGAAACCGCCGCCCTGGATCATGAAGTTACCGATGACGCGGTGGAAAACAGTGTTTTCGTAGTGACCGGCGTTGACGTACTCGATGAAGTTGGCAACGGTCAGCGGTGCCTTTTCAGCGTTCAGTTCCAGGACGATGTCGCCATGGTTGGTGGTCAATTTGACTTGGGTCATGTTGGCTACTCTTTAATGAATTCGTGGGTTTCGGGGCATCACAGCCCGCAACCGTGTTGGTCTGCTACGACCAAGGTGCGCAGTTTAGCGCGACAGGCGTGAATTTCGAGGCTGTTTTTCATGTGCATCCGATTAAATGCAGCCGTTTTCGGGCCTGCTCTGTCAGCGGCTTGACGGCATCGGCTATGATAGCGGCTTTGTTTTGTCAGGCTGTCTTCCGGCCGCGCACTTGTACGTTCAAGGATCCTATGAGCAAGCCCACTGTCGACCCTACCTCGAATTCCAAGACCGGCCCTGCCGTGCCGGTCAATTTCCTGCGCCCGATCATCCAGGCGGACCTGGACTCGGGTAAGCACTCGCAGATCGTCACCCGTTTCCCGCCTGAGCCCAACGGTTACCTGCACATCGGTCACGCCAAGTCGATTTGCGTGAACTTCGGTCTGGCCCAGGAATTTGGCGGCGTCACGCACCTGCGTTTCGACGACACCAACCCGGCCAAGGAAGACCAGGAATACATCGACGCGATCGAAAGCGACGTCAAATGGCTGGGCTTCGAATGGTCCGGTGAAGTGCGCTACGCCTCGCAGTATTTCGACCAGTTGCACGACTGGGCCGTTGAACTGATCAAGGCCGGCAAGGCCTACGTCGATGACCTGAGCCCCGAACAGGCCAAGGAATACCGCGGCAGCCTGACCGAGCCGGGCAAAAACAGCCCGTTCCGTGACCGCTCCGTGGAAGAAAATCTCGACTGGTTCGCCCGCATGAAGGCCGGCGAATTCAAGGATGGCGCACGCGTGCTGCGGGCCAAGATCGACATGGCCTCGCCGAACATGAACCTGCGCGACCCGATCATGTATCGCATCCGCCACGCTCACCACCACCAGACCGGCGACAAGTGGTGCATCTACCCGAACTACGACTTCACCCACGGTCAGTCGGACGCTATCGAAGGCATCACCCACTCGATCTGCACCCTGGAGTTCGAAAGCCACCGTCCGCTGTACGAATGGTTCCTCGAGAACCTGCCCGTGCCGGCGCAACCGCGTCAGTACGAGTTCAGCCGTCTGAACCTGAACTACACGATCACCAGCAAGCGCAAGCTCAAGCAACTGGTCGATGAAAAGCACGTTCTCGGTTGGGATGATCCGCGCATGTCCACGCTGTCCGGCTTCCGCCGCCGTGGCTACACGCCGAAATCGATCCGCAACTTCTGCGACATGATCGGCACCAACCGTTCCGACGGCGTGGTCGACTTCGGCATGCTGGAATTCAGCATCCGTGACGACCTCGACCACAGCGCCCCGCGTGCCATGTGCGTGCTGCGCCCGCTGAAAGTCGTGATCACCAACTACCCGGAAGGCCAGGTCGAGAACCTCGAACTGGCGTGCCACCCGAAAGAAGACATGGGCGTGCGCGTTCTGCCGTTCGCCCGTGAGATCTACATCGACCGTGAAGACTTCATGGAAGAGCCGCCAAAAGGCTACAAACGCCTGGAGCCGAATGGCGAAGTGCGCCTGCGCGGCAGTTATGTGATCCGTGCCGACGAAGCGATCAAGGACGCCGATGGCAACATCGTCGAACTGCGTTGCTCCTACGATCCGGAAACACTCGGCAAGAACCCTGAAGGCCGCAAGGTCAAAGGCGTCGTGCACTGGGTGCCGGCCGCTGCCAGCGTCGAGTGCGAAGTGCGTCTGTACGACCGCCTGTTTCGTTCGGCCAACCCTGAGAAAGCCGAAGACAGCGCCAGTTTCCTGGACAACATCAACCCTGACTCGCTGCAAGTCCTCACCGGTTGTCGTGCCGAGCCTTCGTTGGGCAATGCACAGCCGGAAGACCGTTTCCAGTTCGAGCGCGAAGGTTACTTCTGCGCGGATATCAAGGACTCGAAACCAGGTTCTCCGGTCTTCAACCGTACCGTGACCCTGCGCGATTCGTGGGGCCAGTGATTCAGCGTTAAGGAGCACTCAGTGCTTACGATCTACAACACGCTCACCAAGAGCAAAGAAGTATTCAAGCCGCTGGATGGCAACAATGTGCGCATGTACGTCTGCGGGATGACCGTGTACGACTACTGCCACATTGGCCACGGCCGCAGCATGGTCGCGTTTGACCTGGTGACCCGCTGGTTGCGGTTCAGCGGTTACAACCTGACCTACGTGCGCAATATCACCGACATTGAAGACAAGATCATCAATCGGGCCAAAGAGAACGGCGAGCCGTTCGACGTGCTGACCGAGCGCATGATCACCGCGATGCACGAGGACGAGGCGCGCCTCAACATCCTCAAACCGGACATGGAACCGCGGGCCACCGATCATATCCCTGGCATGCTGAGCATGATCCAGACCCTGATCGACAAGGGTTACGCCTATGCCCCGGGCAATGGCGACGTGTACTACCGCGTCGCCAAGTTCATGGGCTACGGCAAGCTGTCGCGCAAAAAGATTGAAGACCTGCGCATCGGCGCGCGGATCGAAGTCGACGAGTCCAAGCAGGACCCGCTGGACTTTGTCCTGTGGAAAGCCACCAAGCCGGGCGAACCAAGCTGGGAATCGCCGTGGGGCGCCGGTCGTCCGGGCTGGCACATCGAGTGCTCGGTGATGTCGACTTGCTGCCTCGGCGAGACCTTCGACATTCATGGCGGCGGCAGCGACCTTGAGTTCCCGCACCATGAAAACGAAATCGCCCAGAGCGAAGCGGCCACCGGCAAGACCTACGCCAACGCGTGGATGCATTGCGGCATGATTCGCATCAACGGCGAGAAGATGTCCAAGTCCTTGAACAACTTCTTCACCATTCGCGACGTGCTGGAAAAATACCACCCGGAAGTCGTGCGTTACCTGCTGGTGTCGAGCCACTACCGCAGCGCGATCAACTATTCGGAAGACAACCTCAAGGACGCCAAAGGCGCACTCGAGCGTTTCTACCACGCGTTGAAAGGCCTGCCGAACGTGGCGCCGGCCGGTGGCGAAGCGTTCGTCGAGCGTTTCACCCAGGTGATGAACGACGACTTCGGTACGCCGGAAGCCTGCGCGGTGTTGTTCGAGATGGTTCGCGAGATCAACCGTTTGCGCGAGAGCGATCTCGACACCGCGGCCGGTCTGGCAGCACGCTTGAAGGAACTGGCCAGCGTGCTGGGTGTGTTGCAACTCGAAGCGGATGACTTCCTGCAGGCTGGCGCTGAAGGGCGGGTTGATGCGGCTGAGGTTGATGCGCTGATTGCTGCGCGTCTGGCGGCTCGTGCTGGTAAAGACTGGGCAGAATCGGACCGCATCCGCGACCAGCTCACCACCATGGGCGTGATGCTGGAAGACGGGAAGGGTGGAACGACTTGGCGTCTGGCTGACTGATTGCTGTGTTTGCTGCAAAACAAAACCCGCCTTGTGCGGGTTTTTGTTTGCCCACTGATCGTTCCCACGCTCCGCGTGGGAATGCCTCAATGGACGCTCCGCGTCCGCTTCGGCATGGGACGCGGAGCGTCCCGGGCTGCATTCCCACGCGGAGCGTGGGAACGATCAGTCAGCTGCGGCTCGCTCGTCACTCGGCCTGGCGCAACCGTTTATAAAGAGTATTTCGGCTAACCCCAAGCCGCCGCGCCAGGTGCGAAATATTCCCCCCAGCCGCCTGCAACTGCCGATTCAAATCCTCTGCATCATTCAGGTCGACGGTCAGTGGCTCTGGCGTATCCACGGGCTCCATCTCCATATCCACAAAAAAATCATCCGGCAAATGCTCCGGCCGCACCGGTTGTTCCTCAGCCATGGCCAGCGCCACCTGCATCACGCTGCTGACCTGGCGCAGATTCCCCGGCCACGGATGTCGGCTGAACAACTCCAGCACTTCTCGGCTCAGCCCGGCCCACTGGCTCGGTTCGCGGTGTTGCTCCCACAGGCGCTTAAACAGTGCTTCTTTGTCACTGCGTTCGCGCAGGGGAGGCAGTTCGAGGGTCAAACCACCAATCCGGTAATAAAGATCTTCACGAAACCGCCCGAGCTGAACCTGCTCGCGTAACGAGCGGTTGGTTGCCGAGATGATGCGAATATCCACCGGGAACAACTCGCTGCTGCCCACCGGTTGCACGCAACGCTCCTGCAACACTCGCAGTAGTCGAGCCTGAGTTGGCAACGGCATATCACCGATTTCATCAAGGAACAGGGTGCCTTTGTCAGCCTTGCGGATCAGCCCGATGCTGCCTTTCTGGTTGGCGCCGGTGAACGCGCCTTTCTCGTAGCCAAACAGCTCGGACTCCACCAGTTCGGCGGGGATGGCTGCACAGTTGACGGCAATGAATGGTTTTTTGCTTCGAGAGCTGGCCTGATGCAGGGCTTTGACGAAGACCTCCTTGCCGACCCCGGTTTCGCCGTGGATCAACAACGGAATGTCTTTTTCCAGCAAACGCTTGGCCTGGCGCACGGCTTTTTCCACGCGACTGTCGCCAAAATGCAGGGTGTTCAGGCTGATCGCCGCCGGAGCCGAAACGGCAGGTTCGACAAACACCCGCGCCTGAATCTCAGCCTGTTTCGGCCGTTTCAAGAGGCACTGGAAGCGGTTGCGCCCCGAAGCTTGCAAGGCGAAGGGCAGGCCGTCCGGCTGGTTCAGCAGTTCCAGCAGCGAGACCTTGAACAGGCTTTCGACGCTAACCCGCGACAGGCTGATGCCCAGCAGATTGTCGGCGCGGCGGTTAGCCGACAGCACCTGGCCAGTCTCGTCGAAGATCAGTAGGCCCGCCCATTGGCTGTCGAGGTTGTTCAGTCCGGTGTTGAAGGTCAGTTGGAAATGCTGACCATGGAACAGGTTGAGGATCAGCCGGTTTTCCACGGTCTGACTCATCATTTTGACCATGCCGAGGGTGTGCGACGGCGGCAGGTAACTGTCGCTGGACACATCCAGCACTGCGATCACCTTGCGCTCGGCATTGAAAATCGGCGCGGCGGAACCGGTCATGAAACGGTTGGCCTTGAGGAAATGTTCATCGTGCTCGATGTGCACCGCCTGTTCGCAGGCCAGCGCGGTGCCAATGGCATTGGTGCCGCTGCACCGTTCCATCCAGCTGGCGCCGGCGCTGAAACCGCGGGTCAGACTCGGCTCGATAAAGCGCTGGGTGCCCCAGGTTGTCAGCACCTGGCCTTGGTTGTCGGCGAGCATGATCAGGCAATTTGAGTTACTGAGGATATTTTCGTAATACGGCAGGACTTCCTGGTGAGTGGTTTGTACCAGTGAGTGCTGGCTCTCCAGCAATTGCGCAATGCCCTCGGCCGGCAACTGATCAAACGCCGGTGCGCTCTGATGATTGAGACCGAACGCGCGGCAGCGGGACCAGGAGTCCTGAATGATCGCGTCGTGGGAGAGCTTTGATGCGAGTGCGGCCATGGTCGGCAGTCTCTGAAAAAGCTTTGTTGTTTTTGTTATGCGCTCGTCTTTGCGAGCCCAAAGCATCCGTAGAGTGTTGTTCACTATTGTTCATTGTCAATGGGTGGATTGTTCAATTGTTCAGCCGCGGTTGTTCATTTCTGTTCAGCAATGAACGCGGTTTATCCTCCATTTGAAGGATTTTCAAGTCGAATCAAAGGCTTGCAATTTCTGGCACGAATGTCGCTCTGTAGCTCCGGTCGCTTGACTCCAATAATAAAAAGGCCGAGCCATGTCATTAACCCTGGAGCACGTCAGCCGCACCGTCGAGGGCCAGACCTGGATCGACGATGCGTGCCTTAGTTTCGAAGCCGGATCCTTCAACGTTTTGCTCGGGCGCACGCTGTCCGGCAAAACCAGTCTCATGCGCCTGATGGCCGGTCTGGACAAGCCCGACAGCGGCCGCATCCTGATGAACGGTGTCGACGTTACCCAGCGCCCGGTGCGTTTGCGCAATGTGTCGATGGTCTATCAGCAGTTCATCAACTACCCGACCATGACGGTGTTCGAGAACATCGCCTCGCCGTTGCGCCAGGGCGGTGTGTCCAATGAGCTGATCCAGAGCAAAGTGCTGGAAACCGCGAAGATGTTGCGCATCGAGAAGTTCCTCCAGCGCCATCCCCTCGAACTCTCCGGTGGTCAGCAACAGCGCACGGCGATGGCCCGGGCGCTGGTCAAGGACGCCGAGCTAATCCTGTTCGACGAGCCGCTGGTGAACCTCGACTACAAACTGCGCGAAGAACTGCGTCAGGAAATGCGCGAGCTGTTCAAGGCTCACCACACCATCGCTATCTACGCCACCACCGAACCCAATGAAGCCCTGGCCCTGGGCGGCACCACCACCATTCTTCATGAGGGCCGGGTGATTCAGAGCGGCAAGTCTTCCGAGGTTTATCACCAGCCGCAAACCGTGCTGGCGGCGGAGCTGTTCTCCGAGCCGCCGATCAACCTGATGCCGGGGCGTATCGCCGGCAACGAAGTCAGTTTCGCCAATTTCGTGCACTTCCCGCTGAACGTCGATCTGCGGCCGGTGGGCGAGGGCGAGTTCCGCTTTGGCGTGCGGCCCAGCCATATTTCGCTGGTGCCGAGCAACGACGATGATCTGGAGCTGGCGGTGACTGTCGAGGTGGCCGAGATCAGCGGTTCGGAAACCTTCCTGCACGTGCGCAACGAGCATTTTCTGTTGGTGCTGCACTTGCCGGGCGTCCACGAATACGACGTCGATGCGCCGATTCGCATCTATATCCCGACCCATAAACTGTTTGTGTTCGATAGGCAGGGGCAGTTGGTCCAGGCGCCCGGTCGCCGTATCGCGAGGGTTGCCTGATGGCCGAAATTCGTTTGCAACACCTCGCGCACAGTTACACCCGCACGCCGAGCGGCCCCGAGGATTACGCGATTCGCGAGATGGATCACGTCTGGGAACAGGGCGGTGCCTATGCCTTGCTCGGGCCATCAGGCTGCGGCAAGTCGACCTTGCTCAACATCATTTCCGGGCTGCTCAGCCCGTCCCAAGGGCAGGTGCTGTTCAACAATAAAGTGGTTAATGACCTGACCCCGGAAAAGCGCAACATTGCCCAGGTTTTCCAGTTTCCGGTGGTCTACGACACCATGACGGTGTTCGACAACCTGGCTTTTCCGCTGCGCAATCAGGGCATGGCCGAGGCGAAAATTCTCAGCAAGGTGCAGGAAATCGCCGAAGTCCTCGACCTCCAGGCGTTGCTGAGCAAGAAGGCGCGCAACCTCACGGCGGATGAAAAGCAGAAAGTCTCCATGGGCCGCGGGTTGGTGCGCGATGACGTCTCGGCGATCCTGTTCGATGAACCGCTGACGGTGATCGACCCACACCTGAAGTGGAAGCTGCGGCGCAAGCTCAAGCAGATCCACGAGCAGTTCAACATCACCATGGTCTACGTCACTCACGATCAGCTCGAAGCCTCGACCTTCGCCGACAAGATCGCGGTGATGTACGGCGGGCAGATTGTGCAATTCGGTACGCCGCGAGAACTGTTCGAGCGACCGAGCCACACCTTTGTCGGCTATTTCATCGGCAGTCCGGGGATGAACCTGATCGAGGTTCAGCCGCAGCCAGGTGGTGTCGGTTTTGCTTCGACCCATTTGCCGCTGTCGGACGCCCAACAGAAACGCATCGCCGAATCCGAGTGGCACACCCTGAAGGTCGGTATCCGTCCAGAGTTCGTCCATGTGTGGGACGAACCCTTTGACGACGCGATGCAGGCGCAGGTCGTACACGTTGAAGACCTCGGGACCTACAAGATCATGACCCTGAACCTCGACGGCGCGCCGCTGAAAGTGCGCCTGGCCGAAGACAAGCCAGTGCCTGAGGGAACCGCCTACATCAGCTTTCCGGCCCAGTGGTTGATGGTGTATGCCGACGATTACCTGCTGGAGACGCAGCCATGAACAAGGTGCAGAACAACAAGGCCTGGTGGTTGGTGTTGCCGGTGTTTTTGCTGGTGGCGTTCAGTGCGGTGATCCCGATGATGACCGTGGTCAACTACTCGGTGCAGGACATCTTCGACCAGTCCAGCCGCTACTTTGTCGGCGCCGACTGGTACCGGCAAGTGCTGCTCGATCCGCGCCTGCATGACTCGTTGCTGCGCCAGTTCATCTACTCGGGCTGTGTGCTGCTGATCGAAATCCCGCTGGGTATTGCCATCGCCCTGACCATGCCGACCAAGGGCCGCTGGTCGTCGCTGGTGCTGATCATTCTGGCGATCCCGTTGCTGATTCCGTGGAACGTAGTCGGCACCATTTGGCAGATCTTCGGTCGGGCGGACATTGGTTTGCTCGGCGCAAGCCTCAAGGCCATGGGCCTGAACTACAACTACGCGTCCAACACCATGGACGCTTGGGTCACGGTGCTGGTGATGGACGTCTGGCACTGGACGTCGTTGGTGGCGCTGTTGTGTTTCTCGGGGCTGCGGGCGATTCCGGACGTCTATTACCAGGCGGCACGGATTGATCGCGCGTCGGCCTGGGCAGTTTTCCGACATATTCAGTTGCCCAAACTCAAGAGCGTGTTGCTGATCGCGGTGATGCTGCGGTTCATGGACAGTTTCATGATCTACACCGAGCCGTTCGTGCTGACCGGTGGCGGTCCGGGTAATGCCACGACCTTCCTCAGTCAGACCCTGACGCAGATGGCGATCGGGCAGTTCGACCTCGGCCCGGCGGCGGCTTTCTCGCTGGTGTACTTCCTGATCATCTTGTTGGTGTCCTGGCTGTTCTACACCGCCATGACTCACTCTGACGCCAACCGCTGAGGTCCGCCATGAGCAAAAGAAAGCTGATCCCATTGCTGATCTACATCCTGTTCCTGCTGGTGCCGATCTACTGGCTGCTGAACATGTCCTTCAAGAGCAACACCGAAATCCTTAGTGGCCTGACGCTGTTTCCGCAGGATTTTACCTTCGCCAACTACAAAGTGATCTTCACCGATCCGGCCTGGTACACCGGTTATCTCAACTCGCTGTACTACGTGAGCCTGAACACGGTCATCTCCCTGAGTGTGGCGCTGCCGGCAGCGTATGCGTTTTCGCGCTATCGGTTCCTCGGCGACAAGCACCTGTTCTTCTGGCTCCTGACCAACCGCATGGCGCCACCGGCGGTGTTTTTGCTGCCGTTCTTCCAGCTGTATTCCTCGATTGGTTTATTCGACACCCACATCGCTGTGGCCTTGGCCCACTGCCTGTTTAACGTGCCGTTGGCGGTGTGGATCCTCGAAGGTTTCATGTCCGGCGTGCCCAAGGAGATCGACGAAACCGCCTACATCGATGGCTACAGTTTTCCCAAGTTCTTCGTGAAGATTTTCGTTCCGCTGATTGGCTCCGGGATCGGTGTCACCGCATTTTTCTGCTTCATGTTTTCCTGGGTCGAGCTGCTGCTGGCGCGAACGCTGACGTCGGTGAATGCCAAACCGATTGCGGCGGTGATGACGCGCACGGTCTCGGCGTCCGGCATTGATTGGGGCGTGCTGGCGGCGGCGGGGGTGTTGACCATTCTGCCGGGCATGCTGGTGATCTGGTTTGTTCGTAACCACGTGGCCAAGGGCTTTGCCCTGGGCCGGGTCTGAGGAGCTGATGATGGAATGGATGAGTTGGACCACCCCCACAGCAGCGTTCTTTATCGTCATTGGCCTGATTCTGGTGGGCATGACGACGTGGGAATTGCGTTCGCCGAGCATTCTTCGGCGTGGTTTGTTGCCGATTGCCACCACCCGTGGCGATCGGTTGTTTATCGGTCTTCTCGGCAGCGCCTACCTGCATCTGCTGGTAATCGGCGTCACCGACTGGAGCATCTGGGTGGCGTCCGCGTTGTCCCTGGTGTGGCTGTTGGCTGTGATGCGTTGGGGCTAGTCGAATCGCTCGGCAATGTTGCTCCGAAACTCAATAAGGAGGTCTCTATGTTCGACAAAAACAATAAGCTGCGACATAGCGTTTCATTGGCAGCCATGCTGGCACTCAGCGGTTTGAGCGCTTCGGCCTGGGCCGATGCCTATGAAGACGCCGCGAAGAAATGGATCGGCAGCGAATTCAAGCCGTCCACGCTGACGGCCGATCAACAACTGGAAGAGCTGAAGTGGTTCATCAAGGCGTCCGAGCCGTTTCGCGGGATGAACATCAAAGTGGTGTCGGAAACCATCGCCACCCACGAATATGAATCCAAAGTGCTGGCCAAAGCTTTTACCGAGATCACCGGGATCAAGCTGACTCACGACTTGCTGCAGGAAGGCGACGTGGTTGAAAAGCTGCAGACCCAGATGCAATCGGACAAAAACATCTATGACGGCTGGGTCAACGACTCGGACCTGATCGGTACGCACTTTCGTTACGGCAAGACCGAATCGATCACCGACCTGATGGCCAACGAAGGCAAGGACTTCACTTCACCGACCCTGGACATCAAGGATTTCATCGGCATTTCCTTCACCACAGCGCCTGACGGCAAGATCTATCAGCTGCCCGACCAGCAGTTCGCCAACCTCTACTGGTTCCGCGCCGACTGGTTCGAACGGCCAGAGCTGAAAGCCAAGTTCAAGGAGAAGTACGGCTACGAATTGGGCGTCCCGGTGAACTGGTCGGCCTATGAAGACATCGCCAAATTCTTCAGCGAAGACGTCAAGGAAATCGACGGCAAGCGTATCTACGGGCACATGGACTACGGCAAAAAAGACCCGTCCCTCGGCTGGCGCTTTACCGATGCCTGGTTCTCCATGGCCGGTGCTGGCGACAAAGGCATCCCCAACGGTTTGCCGGTGGACGAGTGGGGCATCCGCGTCGAGGACTGCCGCCCGGTCGGCTCCAGCGTAACCCGCGGCGGCGACACCAACGGCCCGGCGGCGGTGTATGCGACCACCAAATACGTTGACTGGATGAAAAAATATGCGCCACCGGAAGCGGCGGGCATGACCTTCTCCGAGTCTGGCCCGGTGCCGTCCCAGGGCAACATCGCCCAGCAGATCTTCTGGTACACCGCGTTTACCGCCGACATGACCAAACCGGGCCTGCCGGTGATGAATACCGACGGCACGCCGAAATGGCGGATGGCGCCGTCGCCAAAAGGCCCGTATTGGGAAGAGGGTATGAAGCTCGGTTATCAGGACGCCGGATCCTGGACCTTCCTCAAATCCACGCCCGAGAAGCAAAAACTGGCGGCCTGGCTGTACGCGCAGTTCGTGACCTCGAAAACCGTGTCGCTGAAGAAAACCATCGTCGGCCTGACCCCGATCCGCGAGTCGGACATCAACTCGCAAGCCATGACCGACCTGGCGCCGAAACTCGGTGGGCTGGTGGAGTTCTACCGCAGCCCGGCCCGCGTGCAATGGACCCCGACCGGCACCAACGTGCCGGACTATCCACGTCTGGCGCAACTGTGGTGGAGCCACATCGCGGAAGCCGCCAGCGGCGAGAAAACCCCGCAACAGGCACTGGATGGTTTGGCGAAGGATCAGGACGCGATCATGACCCGTCTGGAACGCTCCAAGGTACAGCCGACCTGCGGGCCAAAAATGAATCCTGAGCGGGATGCGCAGTACTGGTTCGATCAGCCGGGAGCGCCGAAACCGAAACTCGCGGACGAGAAGCCTAAAGGTGAAACCGTGAGCTATGCCGAACTGCTGAAATCGTGGGAGGCGGCGCGGAAGTAAACAGCTGGACAGTGAAACGCGAACGGCACCGAAAGGTGCCGTTCTCTTTTGTGCCTGTGCGGACGCCTTCACGCCCTGAGCCTTTCCGTCAACACGATGTTGCTGCGCCCTCAACCGCAGGAAACGCCAACCGAAACACCGTCATCAGCCCCGGCAAGCTCTTAACCTCGGCCACTCCCTGATGCAAGCTCATGATCGAACGCACGATGGCCAGGCCCAGCCCGGTACTGCCCTGCGAGCGGGAGCGGCTGCTGTCGACCCGGTAAAAACGGTTGAACAGGTGCGGCAGGTGTTGCGCTTCGATGCCCGCGCCGGGGTTGCTGACCAGCAGTGAAACCTGTGTTGGGCCTTGCTCAATCAGCAACGAAACCGTTTGCTCGGCCGGGCAGTGGCGCAGGGCGTTAGACAGCAGGTTCGAGATCGCGCGTTGAATCATCAACCGGTCACCCAGCACCCGAGCGCTGCCGACCACACTCAAATGAATATGCTTGTCCTGCGCCGACAGGGAAAACAGGTCTGCGACTTTCAAGGCTTCCTCATGCAGTGCGACTGGCTCGAATGGCGCCAGCGCTGCCGGGTGACTGACCTGGGCCAGAAACAGCATGTCCGAGACAATCCGCGCGACGCGTTCCAGCTCTTCGGTGCATGACACCAAAACGTTTTTGTACTCCTCGTCCGTGCGCTCCCTAGACAGTGTCACCTGGGCCTTGCCCATCAAGTTATTGATCGGCGAGCGTAGTTCGTGGGCGAGGTCATCGGAGAACTGCGACAACTGCTGCACGCCGCTGTCGAGGCGATGCAGCATGAAGTTGATGCCCTGCGCCAGTTCACTGAGCTCCTGTGGCATGTTCACCATCGACAGCCGATGGTCGAGGTCTTGCGTCGAAACCATCGCCGCCACCTTGCGAAACTCACGCAACGGCGCCAGTCCTCGTTGCACCGCCCCCCAGGCACTGAGGCCGATGAAGATCAGCAGCAACGGCAAGGCAATCAGCGTCGAGCGCAGATAGGCGCTGAGCAAGGCCTGATCGTGGGTATCGTCCATCGACAGCAGCACCGGGACGCTGGTGCCGTCCTTGATGCGGATCAGCCTGGAGGCGGTGAGGAATTTTGCACCCTCAGCGTGGGTGCTGTTGGAGTAGGCCAGTTGATCGGTGGCCGCCCGCACAGCCTTCAGTTCGACGCGCGGATCGGCCATGCCGGAGCCGGATTTGAGCAGCGGGGAGCGCAGATTGGTGCGGTCATAAATGGTCAGGGTGAGGTTGTCATGCCCCATGACCTGATCGAGCAAAATGTGCGGCTTCGAACGGATCTCCCCGGGATCGGTGTAAAGCGACAGGCTGTGTTCAACCTGCTCCATCTTCTTATCCAGACTGTCTCTGGATAATGCGTTCAGCTCATGGGTCAGGGCGAAGTAAGCCAGGCTCGCCAGAAACACTACCAGCAGCGCCCCGAGAGTACTGACCGTCAGACCCAGACGCAGCGACAGGCTCGCCGGCTTCATTCCCGTGCCTCCAGCACGTAACCGACACCGCGCAGGGTATGGATCAATTTGCTGTCGAACGGGTCGTCGATTTTCGCCCGTAAACGCCGGATCGAGACTTCGACCACGTTGGTGTCGCAGTCGAAGTTCATGTCCCACACCAGCGAAATGATCTGGGTCCGGGTCAGCACTTCGCCGGACTGACGCATCAACAGGTGCAGCAGGGCGAATTCCTTGGTGGTCAGGTCGATGCGCTGCTCGCCGCGAAAGGCGCGGTGGCGGCCCGGATCGAGTTCCAGATCGGCGACTTTGAGCACCTGCGGCATCGGGATATTCTCGCTGCGGCGCATGAGGGTACGCACCCGCGCCAGCAGTTCCGGAAATTCGAACGGCTTGACCAGATAGTCATCGGCGCCCAAGTCGAGGCCACGGATCTTGTCGGCCAGGCGACCGCGCGCGGTCAGCATCATCACCCGGGTGGAGTGGGTGCGACGCAGTTGTGCAAGCACGCCCCAGCCGTCCAGCTCCGGCAGATTGACGTCCAGTATCACCAGGTCATAAACCTGTTGTCGGGCCAGATGCAGTCCATCGGCGCCGGTTGCCGCGTGGTCAACGATATAACCACTTTCCGTCAATCCCTGATGCAAGTATTCGGCAGTTTTAAACTCGTCCTCGACGACAAGGATTCGCATGATTAATCACCACTTTTATTTAATGGATATGTAATTAAGGTGGTCGGAAAAATTGTTGTTTTGTAAGGGCTTCCGGAGGGCTTGTAAAAACGACTAGATGCTGTGAATTCCCGTTTTCCTACAGAGATTTCTCCGCGGGAGGGCGTGCAAGGTAAAGGCTGTAGTAGCTACAGAGTCAACTAAGGCGCGCGGTCTTGAGCACTGAAAAGGCCTATCTGCGACAGCCTGTCGCAGTAGACGCGGCCAAAAGTTCACGCGCCTCATGAGAACTGAACTCAGGCAAGTACTGTTCGGCGGATAACTACAGGTCATTTGTTTCTATCTATTGCTACATCAGATTTTGCACTTTGCATGCTAGAGCAAAACAACTTGCTCGAGCTGTTGATAACGGATTTGTAATGTTCCAGTCACCTTGTCGATAAGTTAGAAACCCTACCGTGGCGACTCCGAACGCTCTCGATTTAAAAAGACTTGATTTAAAAAGGAAGTATTCCATTGCCCGGTTTAAGAGAACTGACGGCGCGATCACGCCTGAAAAAAACAGCAAGGGTGGTGACGGCCAGCTGCGTTTTGCTGCTGGCCGGCGCGCGTCTTGCGAATGCATCGACACTGACCCTTGAGCAGGCCCTGCAAACGGCATTCGCCGGCAACCCTGACCTGGCGGCGGCGCAATGGGAGATCGGCATCGCCGAGGGTGACCGCAAGCAGGCCGGTTTGATCCCCAATCCCGAAGTGTCGTGGGAGGTCGAAGACACCCGCCGCGAGTCGCGCACCACCACGGTGATGCTCAGCCAACCGATTGAACTGGGCGGCAAACGCGGTGCACGAATCGACGTTGCCAGCCGCGCGCAGGATGCCGCCGGGATCGAGCTGGAGCGCAAGCGCAATGCCTTGCGGGCGGACGTGATTCAAGCGTTCAACAGCGCACAGACCGCGCAGCAACGGCTGCAGTTGTCCCGCCAGTCGTTGCAACTGGCCGAGCACGGGTTGCGTGTGGCGCAAGGGCGTATCGAGGCGGGAAAATCGTCGCCAGTCGAAGGCACCCGGGCGCAAGTGCAATTGTCCGAAGTGCGTCTGGAGCTGAGTCGGGCCGAGCGCGATCAGGCCAATGCCTACCGGCAATTGGCGCAAGCCATGGGCTCACCGTTACCGACGTCGGTCAATGTGCAAACTGCCGCTCAAGGCATGCCCGCCGTGCCGCCGCCAACCCGATTGCTTGAGCGACTGAACGAGACCGCTGAGCTGCGTTTGGCCAACTTGCAGATCGATCAGCGCGAGGCATCACTGGGGCTGGAAAAGGCGCAGCGGATTCCGGATCTGACCGTGAGCGTCGGCAGCCAGTACAGCGAGCTGGAGCGCGAGCGGGTGAATGTGGTCGGGCTGTCGATGCCGATTCCGCTGTTCAACCGCAATCAGGGCAACGTGCTGGCGGCGGCGCGGCGCACCGATCAGGCGCGGGATCTGCGCAACGCCACCGAGCTGCGTTTGCGCACGGAAATCCAGACCTCCATTGAGCAGTGGCAGACCGCTAACGGCGAAGTCAAGGCGTTCAACCAAACCATCCTGCCCGCCGCGCAAAGTGCGGTCGACAGCGCCACTCGCGGTTTCGAAATGGGCAAGTTCGGCTTCCTCGACGTGCTCGACGCCCAGCGCACCCTGATCAGTGCTCGCACCCAATACATCCAGGCAGTCGCCGAAGCGACAGACGCACGAGTACGCATCGAACGCATTTTCGGCGATCTCGGCACGTTTGCCGTCAGCCCTTGAATTTCATCTTTCAGATCACTCGCGATGGCATGACGCAGAGGAGTTTCCATGGATAAAAAACTGATCGTTGTCGCTACGGCGACGCTGGCGCTGGGCATTGGTATCGGTTCGATATGGGCGGGCAATTCTTCCATTGATGCCCACGCCGATGAAGCGGCGGAACACGCCGATCACGCCGAAGAAGGTGCGGTAGCCGACGGCGAACATGCCGAAGGCGAAGAAGGGCACCTGACGTTGAGCGCCGAACAGATCGCAGCGGCGGGTATTCAATTGGCTGAAGCACGGGCGCAGAACATCAGCCTCGGCTTGCCGTTTCCCGGTGAAGTGCGCTTTGACGAAGACCGCACAGCCCACGTCGTGCCGCGCGTGCCGGGAGTGGTCGAGTCGGTGTCAGTCAATCTCGGGCAGTCGGTGAAGAAGGGCCAGTTGCTGGCGGTGATCGCCAGTCAGCAGATTTCCGATCAGCGCAGCGAGCAGGCTGCCGCGCAACGGCGCTTGGCGCTGGCGCGCACCACTTACGAGCGTGAACGGCAATTGTGGCAAGACAAGATCTCCGCCGAGCAGGATTTCCTTCAGGCTCGTCAGGCGTTGGAGGAAGCCGAAATCGCCCTGAACAACGCCCGGCAGAAAATCAGCGTGCTCAGTGGCAGTGTGGTCGCCAGCGGTGGCAATCGTTATGAGTTGCGCGCGCCGTTCGACGGCGTGGTGGTGGAAAAACACTTGACGCCGGGTGAAGTGGTCGACGAAACCAGCAATGCCTTCACGCTCTCGGACCTGTCCCGCGTGTGGGTGACTTTCGGCGTTTCGCCCAAGGATTTGAACAAGGTGCAGGTGGGCAAACCGGTCACCGTCAGCGCTGCGCAGCTGAACGCCGAAGTCGCGGGCAACGTGTCTTACGTCGGCAGTTTGCTGGGAGAGCAGACGCGCACCGCCACCGTTCGCGTGACCCTGGAAAACCCGCAAGGCGCGTGGCGTCCCGGGCTGTTCGTGACCGCACTGGTCGCGACCGACAGCCGCCAAGCCAAAGTCGCTGTACCTGAAGCCGCGATCCAGACCGTCGAGGACAAACCCACTGTGTTCGTGCGCACCGCCGATGGCTTCAAGGCGCAAGTGGTGGAGCTGGGCAGTCGCGCGGCCGGTCAGGTGGAAATCACTCAAGGGCTGGAATCGGGCGTGCAAGTCGCAAGCGCCGGCAGCTTCGTTCTCAAATCGGAACTGGGCAAAGCCTCGGCTGAGCACTCTCACTGAAGACTCCCACCGATCCGCCCCCTCGTCGAGAAGGTTCTCATGTTCGAACGCCTGATCCAGTTTGCCATCGAGCAGCGCATCATCGTGCTGCTCGCCGTTCTGCTCATGGCCGGCCTCGGCATCGCCAGTTATCAACAGCTGCCGATCGACGCCGTGCCCGACATCACCAACGTCCAGGTGCAAATCAATACCGGTGCGGCCGGGTTCTCGCCGCTGGAAACCGAGCAGCGCATCACCTTCCCGATTGAAACCGCCATGGCCGGTCTGCCGGCGCTGGAGCAGACCCGTTCGCTGTCGCGTTCGGGGCTGTCGCAGGTCACGGTGATCTTCAAGGACGGCACCGACCTGTTCTTCGCCCGGCAATTGGTCAACGAACGCCTGCAGATCGCCAAGGAGCAACTGCCCGAGGGCGCGGAAGCGGTGATGGGGCCGATTTCCACGGGGCTTGGCGAGATTTTCCTGTGGACGGTGGAGGCGCAGGAAGGGGCGCTCAAGGACGACGGAACGACCTACACGCCGACCGATCTGCGGGTGATTCAGGACTGGATCATCAAGCCGCAATTGCGCAACGTCCCCGGTGTGGCCGAGATCAACACCATCGGCGGATTCGCCAAGGAGTACCAGATCGCTCCCGATCCGAAACGGCTGGCGGCCTACAAGCTGACCCTCACCGATCTGGTCACGGCGCTGGAGCGCAACAACGCCAACGTCGGCGCCGGTTACATCGAGCGCAGCGGTGAGCAGTTGCTGATTCGTGCGCCCGGGCAAGTGGCGAGCACCGAAGACATCGCCAACATCGTCATGGCCAATGTCGACGGTACGCCGATCCGGATCAAGAACGTCGCAACCGTGGACATCGGCCACGAACTGCGCACCGGTGCCGCCACCGAAAACGGTCGCGAAGTGGTGCTCGGCACAGTGTTCATGCTGATCGGCGAAAACAGCCGCACCGTCTCCCAAGCAGTGGCCAGCAAACTTGAGCAGATCAACCGTTCGCTGCCCAAAGGCGTGATCGCCGTGCCGGTCTATGACCGCACGCACCTGGTGGACAAGGCCATCGCCACGGTGAAGAAAAACCTCGTGGAGGGGGCGATTCTGGTCATCGCGATTCTGTTCCTGTTTCTGGGTAACATCCGCGCGGCGCTGATCACCGCGATGGTGATTCCGCTGTCGATGCTGTTCACCTTCACCGGCATGTTCACCAACAAAGTCAGCGCCAACCTGATGAGCCTCGGCGCGCTCGACTTCGGCATCATCGTCGACGGCGCGGTGGTGATCGTCGAAAACACCCTGCGCCGGCTGGCCCATGCGCAGCGGCATCATGGGCGGTTGCTGACCCGTTCCGAGCGTTTTCACGAAGTCTTTGCGGCAGCCAAAGAGGCGCGCCGACCGCTGATTTTCGGCCAGTTGATCATCATGGTCGTGTACCTGCCGATCTTCGCCTTGAGCGGTGTCGAAGGGAAAATGTTCCACCCTATGGCCTTCACCGTGGTCATCGCACTGCTGGGCGCCATGCTGTTGTCGGTGACCTTTGTACCCGCGGCCATTGCGCTGTTTGTCACCGGTAAAGTCAAAGAAGAGGAAGGCGTGGTCATGCGCGGTGCGCGGCAGGTGTATGCACCGGCGCTGGCCTGGGTGATGAGCCATCGGGCGTTGGCCGTGGGCATGGCGTTGGGCGTGATTGCGCTCAGCGGCGTGGTGACCAGCCGCCTGGGCAGCGAGTTTGTGCCGAGCCTCAGTGAGGGCGATTTTGCCCTGCAAGCCTTGCGGGTGCCGGGCACCAGCCTTACGCAGTCGGTGGACATGCAGCAGCGTCTGGAAACCCTGATCCTCGGCAAAGTGCCGGAGGTCGAGCGCGTGTTCGCCCGTACCGGCACCGCCGAAATCGCCTCCGACCCTATGCCGCCGAACATTTCCGACAGCTACGTGATGCTCAAGCCCAAAGAGCAGTGGCCGGATCCGGGCAAGTCCCGCGAGACTCTGATGGCCGAACTGCAACAGGCCGCCGCGACGTTGCCGGGCAGCAACTATGAACTGTCGCAGCCGATCCAGTTGCGCTTCAACGAGCTGATCTCCGGCGTGCGCAGCGACGTGGCGGTCAAGGTGTTCGGTGATGACATGGCGGTGCTCAACGCCACGGCGGCGAAGATTGCTGCTGCCATGCAGAAGGTCAGTGGCGCGTCAGAGGTCAAGGTCGAGCAGACCACCGGCTTGCCGGTGCTGACCATCAACATCGACCGCGACAAGGCTGCGCGTTACGGGCTCAACGTCGGAGATGTGCAAGACACCATTGCGGTGGCGGTCGGCGGGCGTCAGGCGGGCACGTTGTATGAAGGCGACCGGCGTTTCGACATGGTGGTGCGTTTGTCCGATGCCATGCGCAAAGACATTGAAGGCCTGTCGGCGCTGCTGATTCCGGTGCCGGCGCCGCTCAATGGCGCAACCGACCAGATCGCATTCATCGCCCTCAAGGAAGTCGCCAGCCTCGATCTGGTGTTGGGGCCGAATCAGGTCAGCCGCGAGAACGGCAAGCGTCTGGTGATCGTCAGCGCCAACGTCCGTGGGCGCGATATTGGCTCTTTCGTCAAAGAGGCCGGCGAAGTGATCGAGCGCGATGTTCAGGTTCCGGCCGGTTACTGGACCAGTTGGGGCGGGCAGTTCGAGCAGTTGCAGTCGGCGGCCAGGCGCTTGCAGATCGTGGTGCCCGTGGCTTTGCTGTTGGTGTTCGGCCTGCTGTTCATGATGTTCAACAACCTCAAGGACGGCTTGCTGGTGTTCACCGGGATTCCGTTCGCGTTGACCGGCGGCGTCATGGCGTTGTGGCTGCGTGACATTCCGCTGTCGATCTCGGCGGGTGTGGGCTTCATTGCGCTGTCGGGGGTGGCGGTGCTTAACGGGCTGGTGATGATTGCGTTCATCCGCAACCTGCGCGAGGAGGGGCGCTCACTCAGTGATGCGATCAACGAAGGTGCGCTCACGCGTCTGCGGCCGGTGTTGATGACGGCGCTGGTGGCTTCCCTGGGCTTCATTCCGATGGCCCTGGCAACCGGCACCGGTGCGGAAGTGCAGCGGCCGCTGGCGACGGTGGTGATTGGCGGGATTCTGTCTTCGACCATTTTGACGTTGTTGATATTGCCTGCGCTGTATCAGCTGGCGCATCGGCGTGAAGAGGAAGTGAGTCCCACCCCATAAGCCAATGTTTCTCAGGTCACATAACGGATATGTAATTTCGGCGCCACCGTGACGAAAGGTTCGGATTGATACCCTGATCCCGTTAGTTAATTAAACGAGGAATCAAACATGAAACTTGCACAACTGAGTGCGTTGGCTGCGGCGTTGGTGATGTCTTCTGTTGTTTTGGCTGAAGGTGGCGGCGACAGAACGTTCGACAGAATGATGGCGGCCAATGATCAGGCAGTGGAGAAGTTTGTCGCGAAAGAACAGGCGCGCGACCCCGTCGTTGTGAATGAAAAGAACGACGACAAGACCAAAGACTTGTAAGCGTGTCGCACTTGAACAAGCCCGTCATCGAGTGCCGATGGTGGGCTTTTTTATGAGCCGGGTTTTGAAGGTACAGAATATGAAGTTGATCAAGTTGATCGCGTTCGTCGGGGTTATGGTGATGTCCCTGAATGTGCTTGCTGAGGGTGGCGGTGACAGGGCATTCGAGAAAATGCTCAGAGCCAACACCAAAGCCATGGAGCAATACGCCGCCAACCAGGGCAAACCGGCCCCTGTTGTGAAAGATTACGAATACGGGATGACGCTGGATGTGGTGAAAGTGGTGAGCGTTGTGCGGCCGACCGTTGCCTGCGCCGTGGTGCCTACGGCAATGACCTATGAAGATTCTCAGGGCCAACTCAACACGATCAAATACACCGTGGCGGGGGATTGCCGCAAACGCGGTGGCTGACACGGCTTGCTCGGTGAGGTTCAAGACGGTATCTACAGATTCTCAATCTACGCGCATAAAAAAAGCGCCCCGAAGGGCGCCAAAAGATTCACCTCTTACCAAAGGAGCAAGGAGCTTCTAAAGGTGAATTTGTATAAACCGTGAAGTCAGAGAATCGCCAACGGGTACTCGATAATCACCCGCACTTCATCCAGATCCGATTCAAACGCCGTGGCGCGGGTATTGGCCTGGCGCAGGCGCAGCGACATATCTTTCAGCGAGCCGCTCTGCACCACATATTTGACCTCGATGTCACGCTCCCAGCGCTTCTGGTCGGTCAGCGGGCTGCCGTCAGCATCGCGGCGCATGTACACGGCGTTGGCGTTGGAATAGTCGGCGTCGGTGCCCCGGGCGTAACGGGTCATGAACGATAGCCCCGGAACACCATAGGCCGTCATGTCGAGGTCATAGCGCACCATCCAGGAGCGTTCCTTGGGCGAGTTGAAGTCGCTGTACTGAATGGAGTTGTCGAGGAAGATCGAGTCGGATTGGCGCAGATAATCGAAATCGTCGTTGCCGTTGTTGCGCTGGTGCGATAACGCAACGGAGTGTGCGCCAAGTTTCACGCCGACCCGGCCGCTCCAGATGTTGTTGTCGAACTCGCCGAGCAGTTGTTTGCCCTCATCGACGGCCTTGTAATAGTTCAGTCCGCCGAATAGCGACAGGTCATCCGACAGCGGGTAAGTCCATGCGGTGCCGGCGTAGTACTGATTCCAGGCATCTTTGAGACGGCTGGAGTACAGACTGAAGCTGAGGTTCTTGTTCAGTGCGTAGTCGCCACCGAAATAACCGATCCACGGCGAGTTGACCGGACCCGCGTAGAAGGTCGCGAAGTTCTCGCGCATGTCACTGGAAACCGGTTGGCTCATCGCATGCAGGCGACCGCCCTGTACCGACAAACCTTCGATACTGGTGTTGGTGGCCGTGACACCCCGGAAGCTTTCCGGCAACAGTCGGGAGTCACCCGCCGCAACGACCGGGTTGGCGGGGAACACATCACCGACCTTGATCACCGTATCGAAGGCACGCACTTTGGCGGCGCCACCGACCTTGGTGTATTCGTTCCGAGCCTGGCCGTCACTGTTGACCGGCAGCACATCAAACGAACTGCGGCCACCGTTGCGGCCGTCACCGGTGTCGAGCTTCAAACCGATCATCGCAAACACATCGACACCGACCCCGACGGTGCCTTGGGTAAACCCGGATTCGAATTTGCTGATAACGGCGTGGGCCCAGGTCTCGGAATAACCATTGCCGGTGGGACTGGACTGGCCGTTGCGGTGATCACGATTGAAGTAGAAGTTGCGGTTGAGCACCGTCAGGCTGCTGCCCTCGATAAACCCCTCGGCTTTATCTTCCGCCAACACCATGGACGGCCCGGAGCCGACAACCACTGCTAAAGCGGCCATCGACATTTTTGTATTGTTAACCATCAATCACTCCTTGGGTTCGGCAGAACGGGAACGTGCTTCGGCGTAGGTTTTATTGTTCGGCGGGGAAGGGCCCGCCGGCATGGTCGCCGGGTGACATCGTTGCAATCTGCGGATAACGCCAAGGTGATGGGGTAATTACAATTTCGTCATGCGTAGTGGGTTGGAGCCTCGACGGTTCAGGTCAAGGCTGCGAGTTGTTCGATTGTTTGCGGAAAGCGCTCAACGAGACGGATCAATGTCGTGGCTTGGGCATTTGGTGTTGCCCGTCCTTGTTCCCAGTTTTCGAGGGTTCGGGTGTTGGTGCGCAGATACATGGCGAACACCGACCGGGAAAGGTTGAGTTGTTGGCGGATGGCTACCACTTCCTCGGCAGTGATGGGTACCAGTTTTGGCAGCTTAACCTTGTGGGTCCGCAGCGTGACCTTGCCTTGGCGCTCGTCGGCCAAGGCTTCGAGGCCTTCCATCAGTTCGGAAAAAATGTCACGTTTCATAGTGGGTTCTCGTGTTGATTTCTCGATCCAGCGTTTGTCTGAAAAGTTTTTTCTGGGCAGGCGTCAGGTCGTCTTGCTCGTTTTTGCTGTACACCGTGAACAGCCAGAATTGATCGAAACCTGACCACCAGTAATAAATCACCCGCAATCCGCTGCGTTTGCCTTTACCGCGACGTTGATCGAAAAAGCGGATTTTGCGCAGCCCGCCCGTGCCTTCAATGAGATCGCCCGCTTCGGGGTTTTTTAGCAGCTCCAGCTGAAAGCTGCGAAACAGATCGTCATCCAGGTAATTGTCTCGGTGTTTCTGAAACGCAGGTAATTCGATAAAAAGAGCATCCATATTCTGTACGTCACCTGCGTATAGTGTTGTCTTGATAATCGAATAGGTCAAGGCATCGAAGCCATCCTTTTTCGTCCCCGTTTTCAAGGTAGACCCCGGTCGTAAAAACGCCTGTAGGACGAAGCGATTCTCCGTCTGCACATGGCTGATGGAGAGTGAAATGTTCGAGATTAGAAAAGCCAGCCAAAGCGACGCCCAGACGGCATTCGACATACGGTTGCTAGCCATCCGACATCAATGCATCGGTGCCTATACCGAGAAGCAAATGCTGGCCTGGACGAAGGGCTCGGCTGAGGACGGATACGACGTACTCATGGAAAAGCATTTTTATCTGGGATGCGTTCAGGGTGAGCCCGTGGCGACAGGCATGCTCGATCCGGAGAACCGCGAAATCGGTGCAATCTTCATTCACCCTGATTTTATGCGGCGCGGTTTGGGCAAACGCGTCCTGCGCTTTCTCGAAGATCTGGCGCGGGATCTGGGACTGAGGGAAGTGTGTCTGGATGCGACGTTGAATGCGGCCGATTTCTATCGACGCTA
The DNA here is from genome assembly GCF_054898005.1 of Pseudomonas sp. HLT2-19-2. NCBI lineage: Bacteria > Pseudomonadati > Pseudomonadota > Gammaproteobacteria > Pseudomonadales > Pseudomonadaceae > Pseudomonas > Pseudomonas sp. HLT2-19-2. Next base: position 2,416,940 of record NZ_CM142712.1, read on the forward strand.
CGGTTACGTCGGGGAGGAATCTGCGATTTACCATTCGCCCTCAGGTCTTCAACTGGCCTGCGTGCCCATGGTGAAGAAACTGTGATAGCCCAAACTCAAAAACGGCACCCGAAGGTGCCGTTTTTGTTTGTTACCAAGTGCGCTACGTGATCAACCCGCCAACCCCGCCTGCTGAACCAGATTCAGCAACGGCTGCGGATACAGCCCGAGGAAGAACGCCAGTGCGGCGATGGCCAGCAGCATCACGCCGCCTGCCTTTTGTTCCCAGTGCAGTTGCGCATCGTGGCGACGCAGGTTCGGCTCGATCAGGAATAGGGTAACCATCACACGCAGGTAGTAGAAGACGCCGATGGCGCTGCCCAGTACCAGGGAACCGACCAGCCACCATTGGTGCGACTCGACACCGGTAGCGATGATGTAGAACTTGCCGATGAAGCCCGCCGTCAGCGGGATACCGGCAAGGGACAGCATCATCACGGTCAGTACGGCGGTCAGGTACGGACGGCGCCAGAACAGGCCGCGGTATTCGTACAAGGCATCCGCATCACGGCCGTTGTACGGCGAGGACATCAGCGTGATCACGCCGAACGCGCCGAGGCTGGTGATCACGTAGGTGACCAGGTACACGCCGATGGCTTCCACGGCCAGACCCTTGCTCGCCACCAGGGCGATCAGCAGGTAACCGAAGTGCGCGATGGACGAGTAACCCAGCAGACGCTTGAGGTTACTTTGGGTCAGGGCCAGCAGGTTACCGAACAGGATCGACGCGATGGCGATGATGGTGAGCACGTCGCTCAGTACACCGCTGCTTGCCGCCGGCGAGATCTGGAACAGACGCACCATCACCGCGAACACGGCGACTTTCGACGCGGTGGCCAGGAACGCCGCCACCGGTGCCGGAGCACCTTCGTAAACGTCCGGGGTCCAGAGGTGAAACGGTACCAGTGACAGCTTGAACGCCAGACCGATCAGCATCATGCCCAGGCCCAGTTGCGCCAGCGAACTTGGCAGGCCAGTAGCCGCAAGCGCTTGACCGATACCGACGAAGCTCAGGCTGCCGGAGTCGGCATACAGCAGGGCCATACCGAACAACAGGAACGCGGAACCGGCGGCCGACAGCACCATGTACTTGATACCGGCTTCCAGCGAACGCTTGTTGAAGAAGGCGTAAGCCACCAGACCGTAAACCGGTACCGAGAGCAGTTCCAGACCGATGAACAACCCGGCCAGATGCTGCGCGCTGACCAGCACCAGGCCACCGGCGGCGGCCATCAGGATCAGCAGGTAAAGTTCTTCACGGTTGCCCGGGTAACCCGAACCGCCATCGCCGAGGTAGGCGTGGGCGAGGGTCACACAAGCGAGGGTGGCGACCAGGATCAGCGCCATGTACAGACACGCGAAGCTATCGATTTGCAACAGAGGGGTCACAGCTAATGGTGCGACCTTCAAGGCTGGCAGGATCGACAGCAACGCCAGGTTCAGACCCGCCACGGAAATCAGGAAGGTCTGTGAGTGGTTGCGGCGCCAGGCGATTGCCAGCATCACCACGATGATCGTGGCGCTGGTGATCAACAACGGCGCAAGCGCGATAAAGTGTTGAGTCGTGAATTCCATAGCGCTCTTACCGGGCCGAAGCGAGTTGAGTGAAGGCGGTGCCGAGCCATTGCTGCACGCCATGCATCGTAGCGGCAGAGGTATCGAGGAACGGTTGCGGGTACACGCCGATGTAAATCAGCAGCGCCGCCAGGCCGACCACCATGATCAGTTCGCGACCGTCCATGCCATGCAGCACCGCGTCCGATTTGGCCGGGCCGAAGTACGCACGGTGGATCATGATCAGCGAGTAGACCGAACCGAACACCAGACCGGACGTCGCGATGATGGTGATCCATGGCGCAGCGGGGAACGTGCCGATCAGGATCAGGAACTCACCGACGAAGTTACCGGTACCCGGCAGGCCGAGGGACGCGGCTGCAAAGAACAGGCTGAGGGCCGGCAGGTAAGCGATCTTCGACCACAGGCCTCCCATTTCGCGCATGTCGCGGGTGTGGGTGCGCTCGTACAGTTGACCGCTGAGGATAAAGAGTGCCGCGGCCGACAGGCCGTGTGCGAGCATCTGCATCACCGCACCCTGCAGCGCCAGTTGGCTGCCGGAGTAGATGCCGATCAACACGAAGCCCATGTGGGAAACGGAGGAGTAGGCGATCAGACGCTTGATGTCGGTTTGTGCGAAGGCCAGGAACGCACCGTAGAAGATCCCGATCAGACCGAGGGTCATGGCGATCGGCGCAAACTCGGCCGAGGCATTCGGGAACAGCGGCAGGGCGAAACGCAGCAGACCGTAAGCCGCCGTTTTCAACAAGATACCGGCCAGGTCGACCGAACCCGCCGTCGGCGCCTGGGCGTGAGCATCAGGCAACCAGGAGTGGAACGGCACCACTGGCAACTTGACCGCGAAGGCGATGAAGAAGCCGAGCATCAGGATGTACTCGGTGGTCAGCGACATCTTGGTTTTCAACAGATCGGCGTAGTTGAACGTAATCACGCCGGTGTCGTTGAAGTTGACCAGTACCAGACCCAGGATCGCCACCAGCATGATCAGGCCGGAAGCTTGAGTGAAGATGAAGAACTTGGTCGCCGCGTAGATCCGGGTTTTCTTGCCGTCCGAAGAACTGTGACCCCAGAGCGCGATGAGGAAGTACATCGGCACCAACATCATTTCCCAAAAGAAGAAGAACATGAACAGGTCGAGGGCGAGGAACACGCCGACGACACCGCCCAGGATCCACATCAGGTTCAGGTGGAAGAAGCCAACATGACGCTGGATCTCTTTCCATGAGCAGAGTACCGAGAGGATACCCAGCAGACCGGTCAGCAGGATCATCAACAGCGACAGGCCGTCGAGGGCCAGGTGTACGCTGATGCCGAAGCGCTCGATCCAGATGTGCTTGAACTCAAGCACCCAGGTCGGATCGGCACCCGGTGCCGGAGCAAATGAATAATCACCGTGGGCCCACAGCCAGAGGCCGAGAGCGAGTTCCAGGGTCATGGTCAACAGCGCAATCCAGCGGGGGAGGGTAGCGCCGAAGCGCTCACCCATCCAGCACAGCAGGCCGCCGATGAAGGGGATCAGGATTAGCCAAGGCAGAATCATGACGGGCTCAATTCCTTTCGCAAGTTCGCAAGGTTCATATCAGACCGCTACCAGCACGATGGCGCCGATGACCAGCACGGAGCCGGCAGCCATGGATGCCGCGTACCAACGCAGTTGACCGGTTTCGGTACGGCTCAGGGCGGTGTGGCCGCCTTTGGCCATACGCGGGATCAGACCGATGGTCTGGTCGAGCGGGTCTTTGCGCAGTCCGTGGGTGATCGCAAGGTAGGGCTTGACGAACAGTTTGTCGTAGATCCAGTCGAAGCCCCAGGCAGCGAACCACCAGGCCGAAAGGAAACGGCCGATGCCGCTGTTGGCGATTGCAGTGGCGAAACGACGCTTGCCGAGGAACAGCAACGCGGCCAGCAGGATACCGGCCAAGGCGATGGCGCCCGAAGCGATTTCCAGACTGTGCTTGGCATCGCCGCCGGCATGGCCGACGCTTTCCGGCAGCACGCCGTGCAGTGGTGGAACGATCATTGCGCCGATGAAGGTCGACAGCACGATCAGCACCGACAGCGGCAACCAGTGAGCGATACCGTGACCGGCGTGCGCTTCGGTCTTCGCTTCACCGTGGAATGCGATGAAGATCAGGCGGAAGGTGTACAGCGACGTCATGAACGCGCCGACCAGACCTGCGTAAAGCAGACCGTGGTTGCCGCTGGCGAACGCTTCCCAAAGGATTTCGTCCTTGGAGTAGAAGCCTGCGGTCACCAGTGGCAGGGCAGACAACGCCGCGCCGCCGACGATGAAGCTGGCGTAAGCCAATGGCAGTTTCTTCCACAGGCCGCCCATCTTGAAGATGTTCTGCTCGTGATGGCAGGCAACGATCACCGCACCGGACGCAAGGAACAGCAGCGCCTTGAAGAAGGCGTGGGTCATCAGGTGGAAGATCGCGCCATCCCAGGCACCTACGCCCAACGCCAGGAACATGTAGCCGATCTGGCTCATGGTCGAGTAGGCGAGGATACGTTTGATGTCGGTCTGGACCAGTGCGGCAAAACCTGCGAGCACCAGGGTCACGCCACCGACGATGCCGACGAGGTGCAGAATGTCCGGCGCCAACGCAAACAGGCCGTGAGTACGGGCGATCAGGTAGACACCGGCGGTCACCATGGTTGCGGCGTGGATCAGTGCCGAAACCGGAGTAGGACCGGCCATCGCATCCGCCAGCCAGGTTTGCAGCGGCAGTTGCGCGGATTTACCGACAGCGCCGCCCAGCAGCATCAGGGTCGCCATGACCATCCAGAAGTCGCCGGCCTGGAATTTCTGCGGTGCCAGCACCAGCAGTTCCTGGATGTTCAGCGTCCCCAGCTGCGCGAACAGGATGAACAGGCCGATGGCCATGAACACGTCGCCGATACGGGTGACGATGAAGGCTTTCAGTGCCGCGTTACCGTTGTTGCGGTTGCTGTAGTAGAAACCGATCAACAGGTACGAGCACAGGCCCACGCCTTCCCAACCGAAGTACAGGAACAACAGGTTATCGCCCAGGACCAGGAACAGCATGCTGGCGATAAACAGGTTGGTGTAGGCGAAGAAGCGCGAGTAACCGGCTTCACCGCGCATGTACCAGGACGCGAACAGGTGGATCAGGAAGCCGACGCCGACGACTACACCGAGCATGGTCAGGGACAGACCATCCAGGTACAGCGCGAAGTTCGGCGTAAAGCCTTCCACCGCCATCCACTGCCACAACACCTGGGTGTAGTGACCGCCTTCAGGTGGCGCAACGTTGAATTGCCAGATCACATAAGCAGTCACGATGGCCGACAAGCCGATGGAACCGACGCCAATCAGCGCCGACAGGTTTTCCGAAAAGCGGCCGCGTGAGAACGACAGCAGCAGGAAACCTATGAGAGGGAATACGAAAGTCAGATAGAGAAGATTCATCCGCGCATCTCGCTGGCAGCGTCGATATCGAGAGTGTGGAAGCGGCGATACAGCTGCAACAGAATCGCCAGGCCAATACTGGCCTCGGCGGCTGCCAGGCTGATCACCAGGATGAACATGATCTGTCCATCCGGCTGACCCCAGCGGCTACCGGCAACGATGAACGCCAGTGCGGAGGCATTCATCATGACCTCCAGGCTCATCAGCACGAAGAGAATGTTGCGGCGGACCATCAGGCCGACCAGACCGAGGCAGAACAGGATGCCGGCAACGGCAAGACCATGTTCGAGAGGGATAGCAGGCATGGGTTACTCCTTCGCCTCGTTACGGCCGAGATGGAACGCCGTGACGGCTGCAGCAAGCAGCAGCATCGAGGCGAGTTCGACCACCAGCAGATAAGGACCGAACAGGCTGATGCCCACGGCCTTGGCGTCTACGGTGGTGTGGCCGATGGCCTGACCGCTGGCGTCGCTGAACAGCACGTACAGCAGTTCAACCAGCAGCAGGGCGCCGAGTGCGACGGGGCCCAGCCAGATGCCGGGTTTGAGCCAGACGCGCTCTTGCTGAACCGAGGCCGGACCCAGGTTCAGCATCATTACCACGAACACGAACAGCACCATGATGGCGCCAGCGTAGGCGATCACTTCCAGCACACCGGCGAACGGTGCGCCGAGGGCGAAAAAGGTCATCGCCACGGCAATCAGCGAAATGATCAGGTAGAGCAGGGCGTGCACAGGGTTGGTGTTGGTGATCACGCGAAGCGTGGACACAACAGCGATACCCGATGCGAAATAGAAAGCGAATTCCATCTTTCTTCCTTAAGGCAGCAAGCTCTTCACGTTGATCGGTTCGGCTTCATTCTGCGCGGCGCCTTTCGGCTTACCGGCAATTGCCATACCTGCAACGCGATAGAAGTTGTAATCAGGGTTTTTGCCGGGGCCGGAGATCAGCAGATCTTCTTTCTCGTACACCAGGTCCTGACGTTTGAACTCGGCCATCTCGAAATCCGGTGTCAGCTGGATCGCGGTGGTCGGGCAGGCTTCCTCGCAGAGGCCGCAGAAAATGCAGCGCGAGAAGTTGATACGGAAAAACTCCGGGTACCAGCGACCGTCTTCGGTTTCAGCTTTCTGCAGCGAGATGCAGCCGACCGGGCATGCCACGGCGCACAGGTTGCAGGCTACACAACGCTCTTCGCCATCAGGGTCGCGGGTCAGGACGATACGTCCACGAAAGCGCGGCGGCAGGTACACGGCTTCTTCCGGGTACTGCAGCGTGTCGCGCTTGCGGAAGGCATGGCTGAAGATCATCACCAGGCTGCGAAGCTGGGTGAAGAAGCCATGCACGATGTCAAAAATGTACTTCATGATTCTCTATCCTCACTGAGCCGCGACGGCGGGCGTGTTGAGCAACACGATCGCAGCGGTCACCAGCATGTTGACGAGGGTCAGCGGCAGGCAGAACTTCCAGCTGAAATCCATCACTTGGTCATACCGTGGGCGCGGAATCGAGGCGCGCAGCAGGATGAAGAACATGATGAAGAACGCGGTTTTCAGCGCGAACCAGATAAACGGGATCTGCGGCAGAATGCCGAACGGGCCGTGCCAGCCACCGAAGAACAAGGTCACCAGCAGCGCCGAAATCAACACGATGCCGATGTACTCACCGACGAAGAACATGCCCCATTTCATGCCGGCGTATTCAATGTGGTAACCGTCGGCCAGTTCCTGTTCCGCTTCCGGCTGGTCGAACGGGTGACGGTGAGTCACGGCGACGCCGGCAATGAAGAAGGTCAGGAAACCGAAGATCTGCGGAATGACGAACCACAGGTTCTGCGCTTGATACTCAACGATGTCGCGCATGTTGAACGAGCCGACCTGGATCACAATGCCCATCAGCGACAGGCCCATGAACACTTCGTACGATACGGTTTGCGCCGAGGCCCGCAAGCTGCCCAGCAGGGCGAACTTGTTGTTACTCGACCAGCCGGCGAACAACACCGCGTAAACCGACAGACCGGCCATGGCGAAGAAGAACAGGATGCCGATGTTGATATCCGCCACACCCCAGGTCGGGGTGATCGGGATGATCGCAAAGGCAATCAGCAAGGCGCTCATGGCCACGACCGGCGCCAACGTGAAGATCACTTTGTCGGCGAACGGCGGCGTCCAGTCTTCCTTGAAGAACATCTTGATCATGTCGGCCGCGATCTGGAACGCGCCGAACGGGCCGACGCGGTTCGGACCGTAACGGTCCTGCCAGAGGGCGAGCAAACGACGCTCGACCCAGCTCAGCAGCGCGCCGCACACCACGACGGCGAGCAGAATCACGATGGCCTTGAGGACCTCGATGATCACGGCAATCACTTCAGGCGTGAACCAGGTCATTGAGCTGCCTCCTGCAGACCGTCAACGGATTTGCCAAAGATCGCCGGCGGAATGCCAGCGATACCGGCCGGCAAAGCGACCAGGCCGGCACCCAGCTCTTCGTTGATGCGCAGCGGCAGACGCAGGGTCTGACCGGCCACGTTCAAACTGAGCATGGCGCCGTCATTGACACCCAGGCGGTCGGCTTCGGATTTGGCCAGCGACACGTAGGCGGCCGGGATGCGCTCTTGAACCGGCGCGGCTTTGGAAGAGTTCTCTTCGCTGCCGAACAGGTGGAAGAACGGCACAACCTGCCAGGTGCCCGGAGCCGGGTTGAACGCGCGCGGAACACTGGCGAACCAGTTCAGCGAATCACCGGTGCTTTCGATCAGGCGGGTGCCCGGGTCGCCAGCGCGGATGTGACCACCGACTTCGTCCTGGAACTTGTTCCAGGCTTGCGGCGAGTTCCAGCCCGGAGACCAGGCGAATGGCACTTGCTGACGCGGTTCGACCGAGCCCGAGTAACCTTCCATGGAGAACGAGAACGCCGTGTCGTTATCCTGGGGAGTACGCGGTTCGTGCACGCTGATGTCGGCGCGCATGGCGGTGCGACCGGAGTAACGCAGCGGTTCGCGGGCCAGTTTCAGGCCTTTGATACGGAACGCGGCGGACGGCGCGGCACTGACGATGCCGGCCAGTTGCGCAGTGCTTGCGGCACACGCAGCGGTGACGTGGTCCAGCTGAGTCCAGTCGATTGGCTGGTTCAACAGGGTCGCGCGCAGGGCATGCAGCCAGCGCCAGCCTTCGTGAACGAGGATGCTCGCGTCGAGGTAAGTCGGGTCGAACACCTGGAAGAAACGCTGGGCGCGACCTTCCTGGCTGACCAACGTACCGTCGCCTTCAGCGAAGCTGGCGGCGGGCAGAACCAGGTGCGCGCGATCGCTGGTGGCGGTTTTCTGATGGTCCGCAACGATCACCACTTTCGCGGCGTTCAGGGCAGCATCGACACGGGCTTTGTCGGTACGGGTGTACAGATCGTTTTCCAGTACGACGAGGGCATCGGCTTTGCCGTCAATCACGGCTTGCAGGGCCGCGTCGACCGATTCGCCACCGAGCATGGCCAGACCGAGGCTGTTGGCCTCTGGCACGATCAGGCTGATGGAACCGTTCTTCTCGCGCAGCTTCAGCGCTTTGGCGATGTTCGCCGCCGCTTCGATCAGCGCCTTGGAACCCAACGAGGTACCGGCAATAATCAGCGGACGCTTGGCTGCGAGCAGGGCATCGGCGATACGCTTGGCCAGCTCCAGAGCTTCAGCGTCCAGGCCTTCAACGGCAGGCGCGCTGGCGTCGAGGGCGTGAGCCACGGCGAAACCGATGCGGGCCAGGTCGTCCGGCGCCGCGTGAACGCATTCTTCAGCGATGTCGTCGAGCTTGGTTTCAGCCAGGCTGGCGATGAACAGCGGGTGCAGAGCGTTCTGACCGATGTTCTTCACCGCAGCGTCGAGCCAAGGCTGGACGCGCATGGCGTCGGCCATGTCTTCAGCTTTGCCTTTGACCGATTGACGCAGGGACAGGGCCATGCGCGCAGCAGTCTGGGTCAAGTCTTCACCGAGGACGAAAATTGCATCGTGGTCTTCGATGTCGCGCATGTTCGGGATCGGCAGCGGGCTGTCTTTCAGCACCTGCATGACCAGACGAATGCGTTCCAGCTCAGCGGCTTCGATACCGGAGTAAAAGTGCTCGGCGCCGACCAGTTCGCGCAACGCGTAGTTGCTTTCGAGGCTGGCACGTGGCGAACCGATACCGACGATGTTGCGACCGCGCAGCAAGTCGGCGGCTTTATCCAGCGCTTCGTCGAGGGTCAGCTTGGCGCCGTTGGCCAGCTTTGGCTGACGCGGACGGTCTTCGCGGTTGACATAGCCGTAGCCGAAGCGGCCACGGTCGCACAGGAAATACTGGTTTACCGAACCGTTGAAACGGTTTTCGATACGACGCAGTTCACCGTAGCGCTCGCCCGGGGAAATGTTGCAACCGCTGGAGCAGCCATGGCAGATGCTCGGCGAGAACTGCATGTCCCACTTGCGGTTGTAGCGCTCGGAGTGAGTCTTGTCGGTGAACACACCGGTCGGGCAGACCTCGGTGAGGTTGCCGGAGAACTCGCTTTCGAGGGTGCCGTCTTCAACGCGACCGAAGTACACATTGTCGTGGGCGCCGAACACACCGAGATCGGTGCCGCCGGCGTAGTCCTTATAGAAGCGCACGCAGCGGTAGCAAGCGATGCAGCGGTTCATTTCGTGGGAAATGAACGGGCCCAGTTGCTGGTTCTGGTGAGTACGCTTGGTGAAGCGATAACGGCGCTCGTTGTGGCCGGTCATCACGGTCATGTCTTGCAGGTGGCAGTGACCGCCTTCTTCACAGACCGGGCAGTCGTGAGGGTGGTTGGTCATCAGCCATTCAACGACGCTGGCGCGAAACACTTTCGCTTCTTCGTCGTCGATGGAGATCCAGCTGCCGTCGGTAGCGGGCGTCATGCACGACATGACGATCCGACCACGTTTGTCGTTCTCGTCGGTGTACTGCTTGACCGCGCACTGGCGGCAAGCGCCAACGCTGCCTAGGGCTGGGTGCCAGCAGAAATAAGGGATATCGAGGCCTAGCGACAGACATGCCTGTAACAGGTTGTCTGCCCCGTCGACTTCGAGCTCTTTGCCGTCTACGTGGATAGTGGCCATGGTTCAAAGTTCTTCGTTGGCCCGGTGTCAGCGGGCGTGGCTAATGGAATCTTGTTATCCGCGCGAATCAAAACAGCCGTTAAAGGCGTCATCGCGCGAAAAGCGAACGGCACGGACCGTTCGCTTTTTTTAAAGCGTTAAGCGCCGACTACGATCGGCCTCGCCAGAGGCGGGACGGCGGCGCTGGTAGGCGCGATGCCGGCTTCGAACTCATGGCGGAAGTATTTGATTGCGCTGCCCAACGGCTCCACGGCGCCCGGTGCGTGAGCACAGAAGGTCTTGCCTGGGCCGAGGAAGCCGACCAGACCCAGCAGGGTCTCGATATCACCGGCTTGCCCTTCACCGTTCTCGATGGCGCGCAGAAGCTTGACGCTCCACGGCAAACCGTCACGGCACGGGGTGCAGAAGCCGCAGGATTCGCGGGAGAAGAACTCTTCCATGTTGCGCAGCAGGGAAACCATGTTGACGCTGTCGTCCACCGCCATGGCCAGGCCGGTACCCATACGGGTGCCCACTTTGGCGATGCCGCCGGCATACATTTGTGCGTCCAGGTGTTCCGGCAACAGGAAACCGGTACCGGCGCCGCCAGGCTGCCAGCACTTGAGCTTGTAACCGTCGCGCATGCCGCCGGCGTAGTCTTCAAACAACTCGCGACCGGTGACGCCGAACGGCAATTCCCACAAGCCCGGGTTCTTGACCTTGCCGGAGAAGCCCATGAGCTTGGTGCCCATGTCTTCACTGCCTTCGCGCGCCAACGATTTGTACCAGTCCACGCCGTCGGCAATGATCGCCGGCACGTTGCACAGGGTTTCAACGTTGTTCACGCAAGTCGGCTTGCCCCACACGCCAACGGCGGCCGGGAAGGGCGGCTTGGAGCGCGGGTTGGCGCGGCGACCTTCGAGGGAGTTGATCAGTGCGGTTTCTTCACCGCAGATGTAACGCCCGGCGCCGGTGTGGACGAACAGCTCGAAATCGAAGCCGCTGCCCAGGATGTTTTTACCCAGCAGGCCAGCTGCCTTGGCTTCTTCCACGGCTCGGTTCAGGTGCTTGGCGGCGGTGGTGTATTCGCCACGCAGGAAGATGTAGCCACGGTAGGTTTTCAGCGCGCGAGCACTGATCAGCATGCCTTCGATCAGCAGATGGGGCAGTTGCTCCATCAGCATGCGGTCTTTCCAGGTGTTCGGTTCCATCTCGTCCGCGTTGCACAGCAGGTAGCGGATGTTGATGGATTCGTCTTTCGGCATCAGGCCCCACTTAACACCCGTGGGGAAGCCTGCACCGCCGCGACCTTTAAGACCGGCGTCTTTCACAGTCTGGACGATGTCGTCCTGGGCCATGTCGGCGAAGGCTTTGCGCGCAGCCGCGTAACCGTTCTTGGCCTGGTACTCGTCGAGCCAGACAGCTTCGCCGTCGTCACGCAGACGCCAGGTGAGCGGGTGAGTCTCGGCCGACCGCTTGATGCGGTTGGCAGGACCGAAGGAAGTCAGGGTCATACGTAGCCCTCGAGCAATTTGGCAACGCCGGCAGGCTGCACATCACCGAAAGTGTCGTCGTCGATCATCAACGCCGGCGCCTTGTCGCAGTTGCCGAGGCAGCAGACCGGCAGCAGGGTGAAACGACCGTCGGCGGTGGTCTGACCCAGGCCGATGCCCAGATTGCTCTGGATTTCGCTGACAACGGATTCGTGGCCGCCGATGTAGCAAACCATGCTGTCGCAGACACGGATGATGTGACGGCCAACCGGCTGACGGAAGATCTGGCTATAGAAAGTAGCCACCCCTTCAACGTCGCTCGCCGGGATGCCGAGGATCTCGCCGATGGCGTAGAGCGCGCCGTCAGGCACCCAGCCACGCTCCTTCTGGACGATCTTCAGGGCTTCGATCGACGCCGCGCGCGGGTCTTCGTAGTGATGCAACTCGTGCTCGATGGCCGAGCGCTCGGTTTCACTCAAGGTGAAACGGTCTGTCTGGATAAGCGTGCTGTTCATGCTTAGCGGTCCACGTCGGCCATAACGAAATCGATACTACCCAGGTACGCAATCAAGTCCGCGACCATGCTGCCTTTGATCACCGAAGGGATCTGCTGCAAGTGCGGGAAGCTTGGGGTGCGAATCCGGGTGCGGTAGCTCATGGTGCCGCCATCGCTCGTCAGGTAATAACTGTTGATGCCCTTGGTCGCTTCGATCATCTGGAAGGATTCGTTGGCCGGCATGACCGGGCCCCACGAAACTTGCAGGAAGTGCGTGATCAGGGTCTCGATGTGCTGCAGGGTGCGTTCTTTCGGCGGCGGCGTGGTCAGCGGGTGATCCGCCTTGTACGGGCCTTCCGGCATGTTGCGCATGCACTGCTCGATGATCTTCAGGCTCTGACGCATTTCTTCGACACGCACGATGCAGCGGTCATAGGCATCGCCATTGGCCGCCAGCGGTACTTCGAATTCGAAGTTCTCGTAACCGGAGTACGGGCGAGCTTTACGCAGGTCGAAGTCGCAACCGGTCGAACGCAGGCCAGAACCGGTGACGCCCCATTCCAGGGCCTCTTTGGTGTTGTAGGCCGCGACGCCGATAGTCCGGCCACGCAGGATGCTGTTGTCCAGTGCGGCTTTCTGGTATTCGTCCAGACGCTTTGGCATCCACTCGATGAAGTCTTTAACCAGTTTTTCCCAGCCACGCGGCAGGTCGTGAGCGACGCCACCAATGCGGTACCACGCCGGGTGCAGACGGAAACCGGTAATGGCTTCGATCACCGTGTACGCCTTTTGACGGTCGGTGAACGTGAAGAACACCGGGGTCATGGCGCCGACGTCCTGGATGTAAGTCCCCAGGAACAACAGGTGGCTGGTGATCCGGAAAAACTCGGCCATCATGATGCGGATGACGTCGACCTTCTCAGGCACTTTGATGCCGGCCAGCTTCTCGACCGAGAGCACGTACGGCAGGTTGTTCATCACGCCGCCGAGGTAGTCGATACGGTCGGTGTACGGAATGAAGCTGTGCCAGGACTGACGCTCGGCCATCTTCTCGGCACCACGGTGGTGGTAACCGACGTCCGGCACGCAGTCGACAATCTCTTCACCGTCCAGCTGCAGAATGATGCGGAACGCACCGTGAGCAGAAGGGTGGTTAGGACCGAGGTTGAGGAACATGTAGTCCTCGTTCGCACCGGAACGCTTCATGCCCCAGTCTTCAGGCTTGAAGCGCGCGGCTTCTTCCTCAAGCTGTTGCTTGGCCAGCGTCAGGCTGAACGGGTCGAATTCGGTGGCACGGGCCGGGAAGTCCTTGCGCAGCGGGTGACCTTCCCAGGTTGGCGGCATCATGATGCGGGTCAGGTGCGGGTGACCGGCAAAGTTGATGCCGTACATGTCCCACACTTCACGCTCGTACCAGTTGGCGTTCGGCCAGATACCGGTAACGGTCGGCACGCTAAGGTCGCTCTCGGACAAGGCGACCTTGATCATTACGTCACTATTACGTTCGATCGACATCAAGTGATAGAACACAGTGAAGTCGGCGCCGTTTGGCAGCCCTTGACGCTTGGTGCGCAGACGCTCGTCCACGCCGTGCAGGTCATAGAGCATGACGTACGGCTTGGGCAGGTTGCGCAGGAAGGTCAGGACTTCAACGAGTTTGGCGCGGGCAACCCAAAGCACCGGCATGCCGGTGCGGGTAGGCTGGGCGGCGAACGCCTCTGGGCCAAATCGGTTATTCAGTTCGACGACCACATCCTGGTCGTCTGCCTTATAAGGCGGGATGTACAGAGCACTGCCTGTAGTCATGGTTATTTATCGCTTTCGGTCAACGTAAAGAATGAAGCCAGTTTCTCGTTCTATAAAAGAAGCAGATCTGGATCAGACTTCGTCGGGGCTGCGCAGGTTGGTGACTGCGATTCGCTGTTCGCGGCGCTGTTCCTTTTGCGAAGGCATCTCGGCGCGGTACACGCCTTGATCGCCGACGACCCAGGAAAGCGGACGACGCTCCTGTCCAATCGACTCTTGCAAGAGCATCAAGCCTTGCAGAAAAGCTTCAGGGCGGGGCGGGCAGCCAGGCACGTAGACGTCCACGGGCAGGAACTTGTCCACCCCTTGAACGACGGAGTAGATGTCGTACATGCCACCGGAGTTGGCGCACGAACCCATGGAGATAACCCATTTAGGTTCGAGCATTTGCTCGTAGAGACGCTGAATGATCGGCGCCATCTTGATGAAGCAGGTACCGGCGATAACCATGAAATCCGCCTGACGCGGCGATGCCCGGATAACCTCGGCGCCAAAGCGCGCGATGTCGTGGGGCGCCGTGAAGGCGGTGGTCATTTCCACGTAGCAGCACGAAAGACCGAAGTTATACGGCCACAGGGAGTTCTTGCGCCCCCAGTTGATCGTGCCGTTAAGCACGTCTTCGAGCTTGCCCATGAAAATGTTTTTGTGAACTTGATCTTCTAACGGATCGGAAACGGTTTCCCGTTCGCCAATCGGATACTGCTCGTTAGGAGCATCGGGGTCGATCCTGGTGAGATTGTATTGCATTGCCAAAGCCTCATTGTTTCAGCTTCGCCTGCCGCTTGCGACGAGCTTCCGGAGCCCAATCAAGGGCGCCCACTCGGAACAGGTAGACAAGACCTGCCAACAGAATTGCTATGAAAACGAGAGCTTCGACGAATCCGGTCCAGCCGCTTTCGCGGACGGACACAGACCAGGCAAAGAGAAAAAGGGCTTCGATATCGAAGATCACGAAGAGCATCGCGACCAGATAGAATTTGGCTGAGAGCCTCAAGCGGGCACCACCTGTAGGTAGCATGCCGGACTCGAACGGTTCGTTTTTGCTGCGGCCCCAGGCTTTTGACCCGAGGAGGCTGGAGACGCCGAGCATGAAGGCGCAAAGGCCGACGACGCCCAGAAGGAAAATGGCAAAGCCCCAGTTGTGGGCCATGAGTCCTGTCGCTTCGGGCATGCTGGTAATCCTTAACAGAGAGCAAAGGTCTCTGAGCTTGATAAGAAACAAAGCAGTGACGATATGTCGCAGCAATCAATCCCGCTGATTTTATGGCACATCACCGTGCAAGTAAAATTCAGATAGCGAAATTATTTAATAGAATAAGGACATAGCGCGCCTCCAAGGTCCCGCAGCCCATGCGTTGCGGGCATTAGCCGGGATTTCATCAAATATGTTTTGTAGGGAATGTAACGAACATAGTTTTGGCTAAATGATAATCAATATTGTTTGTGGTGGTTTTTAAACTGTTTAACGGGTGGGTGGCCGGAAAGTTGTCTTATATGCGCGTTGCTGTAAGTAGCGCACGGGGTCGTTTTACCTTCTTTCCCTGATCGAAAAACTGCTCTGGATCAATGATTTTTTTCAGGATTTGAAGGTTGGGCTCCCACAGGGTTTTGATTGTGTTTGTGAAATCGCGGGCAAAAAAACGCCCCGAACCAGTCGGGGCGTCAATTGTGCGACGTTGCGGTTAGCTTTCTATCCGATCCGCAACGGCCGTTTGCTCAGGCGAATCAGATCAGTGGAACTGCTCTTCTTCAGTCGAACCGGTCAGTGCGGTTACCGACGACGAGCCACCTTGAATCACAGTGGTCATGTCGTCGAAGTAGCCGGTGCCCACTTCCTGCTGGTGAGCCACGAAGGTGTAACCCTTGGCAGCGTCAGCGAACTCTTGCTCTTGCAGCTTCACGTAGGCAGTCATGTCGTTACGGGCGTAGTCGTGCGCCAGGTTGAACATGCTGTGCCACATGTTGTGAATGCCGGCCAGGGTGATGAACTGGTGCTTGTAACCCATGGCGGACAGTTCGCGCTGGAACTTGGCGATGGTCGCGTCGTCCAGGTTTTTCTTCCAGTTGAAGGAAGGCGAGCAGTTGTACGACAGCAGTTGGTCCGGGTATTCCTTTTTGATCGCTTCGGCGAAGCGACGAGCCTCGTCCAGATCCGGCTTGGCGGTTTCGCACCAGATCAGATCGGCGTACGGCGCGTAGGCCAGGCCGCGGGAAATTGCCTGGTCGAGACCAGCGCGCACTTTGTAGAAACCTTCCTGAGTACGTTCGCCAGTCACGAACTCTTTGTCGTACGGGTCGCAATCGGAAGTCAGCAGGTCAGCCGCGTTAGCGTCGGTACGGGCCAGAATGATGGTCGGAGTACCGGCAACGTCAGCAGCCAGGCGAGCAGCGGTCAGCTTCTGTACAGCTTCCTGGGTAGGAACCAGTACCTTGCCGCCCATGTGGCCGCATTTTTTCACGGAAGCCAGTTGGTCTTCGAAGTGAACGCCGGCGGCGCCTGCTTCGATCATGCTCTTCATCAGCTCGTAAGCGTTCAGTACGCCGCCGAAACCGGCTTCGGCGTCAGCCACAATCGGAGCGAAGTAGTCGATGTAACCTTCGTCGCCCGGGCCTTTGCCGGCTTTCCACTGGATCTGGTCAGCACGACGGAACGAGTTGTTGATGCGCTTGACCACGGTTGGAACCGAGTCCACCGGGTACAGCGACTGGTCCGGGTACATCGATTCGGCGGAGTTGTTGTCCGCAGCGACTTGCCAGCCCGACAGGTAGATCGCCTGGATACCGGCTTTAACTTGTTGCACGGCCTGGCCGCCGGTCAGGGCGCCCATGCAGTTGACGAAATCTTTCTCAGGACGGAAGGACGGCTTGGCGCCTTGGGTCACCAGGTTCCAAAGCTTCTCGGCGCCCAATTTTGCAAAGGTGTGCTCAGGTTGAACCGAGCCACGCAGGCGGACGACGTCAGCAGCGGAGTAAGCGCGTGTCACGCCTTTCCAGCGTGGGTTTTCAGCCCAATCTTTTTCGAGGGCTGCAATTTGCTGTTCGCGTGTCAGTGCCATGGAGATAAACCTCGTCGCGTCTTTTACGGAAAGTTGTTCTGCGGTGGAAAATTCATGCGCTCGCTGACCAGAAGCTTAGATGGTCAAGTCGGATTCGGCGGGGATGGCGACGGGATGAACGATGGGCTCGAGGGGAAGTGAGCAGGTAAGGGCGAACTGGCGAGCGCATTCGGGCGTCGTGGGCCTTGGTGCGAACTTCAGTGTGGAGCCGGGTTACCTAATTACGCTTCCGTCCCTCGGGACAACTTCGTTCCAGTCGGCAACCTCGTCAAACACACCTTGTGGGCGGTACAGACACGAAGCGGCTCGCGGGGTAGTTGCGAACGGCGCCTCGAAGGCCCTTGCCAGGGCCCCTGATTAGCGGGAGCGAGGCCATCATGCCTTCGCTTTTTTGTATCGTCAAACGTTTTGTAGTGCTTATTTTTAAGCACTACATCTTTGGTCTAATACGACTAATCAGTCAGTTTTCGGTGGTTTAGTCCAAAGTATCGACTTTCACCCGCAGGGTCATGTCGTCCCGTCCCTGAGTCGAGTAGCTGCGGGTCTGGCCCTGTTTGTCGGCCTGTGTCTGGCGATTTACGCCCGCCAGGGTGATCCATTCACCCAATCGGCCCGTGACAGTTGTGTCGGTACTTTGCACATTCACTACATCGGGACGTTCCTGGCTCATGCGGTCACGATTGGTGCTGATCGCCAGGTGAACGATGTCGCCGGTGACGCTGGCGGTGACGTAGAACCCCTGGGTGACGTTACGGTATTCGGTCTGGCTTCGCAGGTCGCCGTAAGAGTCGGTTTGAGTGCTGGTCAGCGGCACGCTCTGGCCGACCTGGATCAGGGCTGGTGCGCCTTCGCTGGCTTGAACCTGTTGGATTCCGCCATCACGGCTGTCGGTGCTGCGATTGATGATGCGGGTCTGGCTCGGTTTGGCACCGTTCACCGAATAACCCTGATCGCCCTGAACGTTGTTTTCGTTGGTGTCGACGGTGATCAGTAGGCGTTTGGGTTGGGTGTCGAGTTGCGCAATCAGGGCTTTAAGTTCGTCGATCTTGCGCTGATCGGCATTAACGATCAGCTGGTTGCCGTAGGCGCTGACCTGGCCATCCTTGCCGATGAAATCCTGGGCCATCGGCAGCATGTCGGCGCTGGTGTGGTAGTTCAGGGGCACGATCTCGGTGGCGGCCATAACCGAAAAACTGCAGGCCATCAGCAGCGTGGTGAACAGGGTGCGTAGGGACATAACCGTTATCTCCGACATCTTGAAGTGTTGATATTGCCAGTTTGTCGGCCCGGCGTGGGGCAAGTTGAACCGTAGACAGCAAAACGCCCCGGCATCCGAAGATGGCGGGGCGTTTTGTGGCGAGGGGGCTTGCCCCCTCGCCACAGGATCTCAAGCCGAATGACGTACCATGTCCACATGCGGAATCCCTGCTTCCAGGAATTCCTCACTGACCAGGCTGAAGCCCAAGCGCTCATAGAACGCCGTGGCTTGTACCTGTGCGCTCAGCATCTGCTGCTTCAGTCCGCGCTTCTCGGCTTCACCGATCACCGCTTGCATCAGCGCATCGCCGACTTTCAAGCCGCGCCAGTCTTTGAGCACCGACACCCGGCCGACGTGGCCGTCGGGCAGCAGGCGAGCGGTGCCAATCGGAAAGTCGCCTTCGAAGGCCAGAAAATGCACCGCAGTTGCGTCATCAGCATCCCATTCCAGCTCGGGCGGAACGGATTGCTCGGCGATGAACACCGTCTCACGAATGCGCCGGATCTCGGCGTTGTCCTTTTGCCAGTCTGCGACACGTACGTGAATTTTATTCATCAGCAAACCCCAGGCTTCCTTGCTTGATCAGTTCACACAGCAGGCCGCGACCGTCTTCGTCGCTCAGCCAGTCGCCGAGGTTGTCGGTGTGCAGCGCGTCTGCGGCGCAAATCAACTTCAGCAGCTCGCGCAGCTTGCCCGGCAGGTAACGGCTCTGGCCGCTGGCGAACAGCAGCAGGTCGTCATCGACTTCGGACCAGGCCATGCGCGCGCTCGGGTTGCGGATCAGTACTGCGCCTTGCTCAAGGCTGGCGAGCAGGTCGTCTTCTTCGATCTCTTCCGGACCCACCACCAGTTCCGGGTAGCGCGGCTCGGTCATGAACTGGCCGAACCAAGTCAGCAGCAGACGCTCGTCGCTCATGTGCTCGGCAAGCAGGCCTTTCAAGCGATCAAGTGCGTCGTGCTGGATCTGATGTGGGTCAGCCGCAGGCAGGGCGTCGGCATCGGTGTAACGCTCTTCGTCTGGCAGGAACTGGCTGAGGAAGTCGGTGAAGTGGGTCAGCACTTCAGCGGCGCTTGGCGCGCGGAAACCTACCGAGTAGGTCAGGCAGTCATCAACGGCAACGCCGCAATGGGCCAGGCGCGGCGGCAGGTAAAGCATGTCGCCCGGTTCCAGGACCCATTCGTCGGTGGCCTCGAAGTCGGCGAGGATGCGCAGGTCGGCGTGTTGCAGCAGCTTGCTCTCGGAATCGCACATCTGGCCGATTTTCCAGTTGCGCTTGCCGTGACCTTGCAGCAGGAATACGTCGTAGTTGTCGAAGTGAGGGCCGACGCTACCACCCGGGGCGGCGAAGCTGATCATCACATCGTCGATGCGCCAGCTCGGCAGGAAGCGGAAGTTTTCCAGCAGCTCAGCGACTTCCGGTACGAATTGGTCGACCGCTTGAACCAGCAGCGTCCAGTCGCGTTCCGGCAATTTGCTGAATTCGTCTTCGGCGAACGGGCCGCGGCGCAATTCCCAAGGGCGCTCGCCGTGCTCGATCACCAGGCGCGATTCGACTTCTTCTTCCAGCGCCAGGCCGGCCAGTTCGTCGGCGTTGATCGGGCTTTCGAATTCAGGAATCGCCTGACGGATCAGCAGGGGTTTTTTCTGCCAGTAGTCGCGCAGAAATTCGCGCGCCGTGATGCCGCCCAGAAGTTGAAAAGGAATGTCAGGATTCATGTGTAACCTATTGAAAAAAAGCACTTTTCAGACGGGAATAAAAACGCCCGGCGCTGCCGGGCGTCTCAAACGGGTAAAGCGGTCAATCAGATGCGCTTGGCTTGCTCTACAGCGTTACCGATGTAGTTCGCCGGGGTGAGCAGCTTCAGCTCGGCCTTGGCCGCGGCTGGCATGTCCAGACCATCGATGAAAGTTTGCAGCGCTTCAGGGCTGATGCCCTTGCCACGGGTCAACTCTTTCAGTTTTTCGTACGGGTTTTCGATGTTGTAGCGACGCATGACGGTCTGGATCGGCTCGGCCAATACTTCCCAGCACGCATCCAGGTCAGCAGCGATTTTCTGAGCGTTGAGCTCCAGCTTGCTGATGCCTTTGAGGCTTGCTTCGTACGCGATCACGCTGTGGGCGAAGCCGACACCGAGGTTGCGCAGTACGGTGGAGTCGGTCAGGTCACGCTGCCAGCGGGAAATCGGCAGCTTGCTTGCCAGGTGCTGAAACAGCGCGTTGGCGATACCCAGGTTGCCTTCGGAGTTTTCGAAGTCGATAGGGTTGACCTTGTGCGGCATGGTCGACGAACCGATTTCGCCAGCGATGGTGCGCTGTTTGAAATAACCCAGGGAAATGTAGCCCCAGATGTCGCGGTCGAAGTCGATCAGGATGGTGTTGAAGCGCGCGATCGCGTCGAACAGCTCGGCGATGTAGTCGTGCGGTTCGATCTGCGTGGTGTACGGGTTGAAGCCCAGGCCCAGCTCGTCTTCGATGAAGGCGCGGGCGTTTTCTTCCCAGTCGATCTCAGGGTAAGCCGAGAGGTGTGCGTTGTAGTTGCCAACAGCGCCGTTGATCTTGCCCAGCAGCGGAACGGCAGCGACCTGGGTGATTTGACGCTCCAGACGGTAAACCACGTTCGCCAGCTCTTTGCCCAGGGTGGTCGGCGAAGCCGGTTGACCGTGGGTGCGCGACAGCATCGGCACGTCAGCGAAACGAATCGCCAGTTCGCGAATGGCTTCGGCAGTCTGGCGCATCAGCGGCAGCATCACGTCATCACGGCCTTCGCGCAACATCAGGGCGTGGGACAGGTTGTTAATGTCCTCGCTGGTGCAGGCAAAGTGGATGAATTCGCTGACCTTGGCCAGTTCTGGCAGCTTGGCCGCTTGCTCTTTGAGCAGGTATTCGATGGCTTTGACGTCGTGGTTGGTGGTGCGCTCGATCTCTTTGACACGCTCGGCGTGCTCCAGAGCGAAGTTTTCCGCCAGGGTATTCAGCACCGCGTTGGCTTCGGCGGAGAACGCCGGCACTTCGCTGATGGCAGGATGAGCGGCCAGGCGCTGGAGCCAGCGCACTTCAACCAGAACGCGAGCACGGATCAAGCCGTACTCGCTGAAAATTGGGCGCAGGGCCTGGGTTTTGCCGGCGTAGCGGCCGTCAACAGGGGAAACCGCAGTGAGCGAAGAAAGCTGCATGGGGTGTTCTCGGACAGTCGGGCAACGAAATGGGGCGCGTATCATACATGAAAAAATCCGCCGGTCCGTTGCCAACTGACCAGCGTCTACGCGTTTCAAATTACAAAAGATCTTGCGGGCGCGGTTCAGCTGCTGCGCATCAGCGGATAAAGCTCTTTCAGCAACTTGCGTCGGCTGATCACCAGTTGCCAGCGATGGCCGCCCAACTGCCGCCACAGGCGCGCCGATCGAATACCGGCCAGCAACAGGGCGCGGATTTTCGAAGCGTTGCTCGGTTGTTGCAGGTTGCGCATGTCGCCATGGACCTGAATGCGTTGGCGCAAGGTGCTCAAGGTGTCCTGGTACAGCGCACCGCAGGCTGCAATCACGTTTTCGTGAGCCGGGCCGAAGTGCTCGACCTGGGACTGAATCTGCGGCAAGCGCTTGCCGATCTCATCCAGCATATCGTTGCGCTTGGCCAATTGACGCTCCAGTCCGAGCATCGCCAGGGCGTAGCGCAGCGGTTCGCGCTGAAGGGTGCTCGGGTCGCGTTCCAGGGCGCCAATCAATGCGCGGTAACCTTCACGCAGATTGATGTCGTCGCCGCCGTAGACTTCCAGCGTGTCCTTGGGATCACGAATCAGCAGGCTGCCGAGCATGCAGGTCAGGCCGGCTTCGGTGGTCTGGCCGGTCTTGGCGATCTTGTCGACCAGCACGGCGGCGAGGAATACGCCGCCCAGTGCCGTCAGTTGCTCCTGAGTCGGGCTCATTGTTGCTCGCCTTGAGGAGTGCCTTTGCTGGTCCACGGTTCTGCAATTTCGATCACGCCGCCGCCGAGGCAGATCTCACCGTCATAGAACACCACGGATTGGCCTGGGGTGACTGCGCGTTGCGGGTCATCGAAGGTGGCGCGGTAGCCGGTGGCGGTTTTCTCCAGCGTGCAGGGTTGATCGCTTTGGCGATAACGGACTTTGGCGGTTAACTTGCGCGGCTCGGTCAGATCAATCGGGTTGACCCAGTAAATGTCTGAAGCGAGCAGGGCGCGGGAGAACAGATACGGATGATCATTGCCCTGGCCAACGATCAGTTCGTTGTTTTCAAGGTCTTTGATCAGTACGTACCACGGCTCGTCACCCGCGTCTTTCAAGCCGCCGATGCCGAGGCCCTGGCGCTGACCGATGGTGTGATACATCAAGCCGTGGTGACGGCCGATGACTTCACCTTCGGTGGTCTTGATCTCGCCCGGCTGGGCCGGCAGGTATTGCTTGAGGAAATCGCTAAAGCGGCGTTCGCCGATAAAGCAGATCCCGGTGGAATCCTTTTTCTTCGCGGTGGCCAGATCATGTTTCTCGGCAATCGCGCGCACTTCGGGCTTTTCCAGTTCGCCAACCGGGAACAGGGTCTTGGCGATCTGTTCACCGCCGACGGCGTGCAAGAAGTAGCTCTGGTCCTTGTTCGGGTCCAGGCCCTTGAGCAGTTCGGTGCGACCCTCGATATCACGGCGGCGCACGTAGTGACCGGTGGCGATCAGGTCGGCGCCGAGCATCATGGCGTAGTCGAGGAACGCCTTGAACTTGATTTCGCGGTTGCAGAGGATGTCCGGGTTCGGCGTGCGACCGGCCTTGTATTCGGCCAGGAAGTGCTCGAACACGTTGTCCCAGTACTCGGCGGCGAAATTGGCGGTGTGCAGCTTGATGCCAATGTTGTCGCACACGGCCTGAGCGTCCGCCAGGTCATCCATGGCGGTGCAGTATTCCGTTCCATCGTCTTCTTCCCAGTTCTTCATGAACAGGCCTTCCACCGCATAACCCTGCTCGATCAGCAGGAGAGCGGAAACGGAAGAGTCCACGCCGCCGGACATGCCGACAATGACGCGCTTCTTTTGTGTGTCAGAAGGGGCTGGATCACGCATAGGGATTCAATGAGTGTCTTGAAAAAGGACGCGATTCTAACAGGCCCAAGCCTGCAAGGCTAAAGAGAAGGGCGGATCAGTTCGAGACCGAAGTGTTGACCGTCCAGATAATCATCAATACAGCGGATGATCAGCTCACTGCGCCAGTTTGCGCGCTGTGCCAGCAATTCGTCACGCGTCAGCCACTTGGCGCTGACGATGCCGTCGTCCAGTTGATAATCGGGGTGGTGTTTGATTGGTTTTGCGGTGAAACAAACCCGCTGATACGTCACGCCATTACTTGGGGCGGTGTAGAGGTAAATGCCCACCACGCCCGTCGGCTCGACGTCCCAGCCGGTTTCTTCGAGGGTTTCACGCACGGCAGCGTCGATCAGGGTTTCGTCCGGGTCGAGGTGGCCGGCGGGCTGGTTGAGCACCGTTCGTCCGCCCTTGGATTCTTCGACCATCAGGAAGCGGCCGTTGTCTTCGACGATGGTGGCGACGGTGATGTGAGGTAGCCAATCCATAATTAAAACCTCCTGTTGAGGGGCAGAAACAGAAACCCCGGCACAGGGCCGGGGCTTCTTTGCATCCTTACAACCTTAAACCAACGCAGCGATCGCGGCGTTGAAAGTGTTGCTTGGGCGCATGGCCTTGCTGATCAGCTCGGCATTGGCGTGGTAGTAACCGCCGATGTCCACTGGCTTGCCCTGAACGGCGTTGAGCTCGGCGACGATGGTCGCTTCGTTCTCGGCCAAGGTCTTGGCCAACTGACCGAACTGCGCTTGCAGTGCAGTGTCTTCGGTCTGGGCAGCCAGGGCTTGAGCCCAGTACAGCGCCAGGTAGAAGTGGCTGCCGCGGTTGTCGATGTTGCCGACTTTACGCGATGGCGACTTGTTGTTGTCCAGGAACTGGCCGGTGGCCTGATCCAGGGTCTTGGCCAGCACCAACGCCTTAGGGTTGTTGTACGTCACACCCAGGTGCTCCAGGGACGCGGCCAGGGCCAGGAACTCGCCCAGGGAATCCCAGCGCAGGAAGTTCTCTTCCAGCAGCTGCTGAACGTGCTTCGGTGCCGAACCGCCAGCGCCGGTTTCGAACAGGCCGCCGCCGTTCATCAGTGGAACGATCGACAGCATCTTGGCGCTGGTGCCCAGTTCCATGATCGGGAACAGGTCAGTCAGGTAGTCGCGCAGTACGTTGCCGGTCACCGAAATGGTGTCCTTGCCTTCGCGGGTACGGCCCAGGGTGAAGGCCATCGCGTCGACGGGCGACATGATGCGGATGTCCAGGCCTGCGGTGTCGTGATCCTTCAGGTAAGCCTGAACTTTCTCGATGACCACACCGTCGTGGGCGCGCATTGGGTCCAGCCAGAAAATTGCTGGCGTGCTGCTGGCGCGAGCCCGGTTGACGGCCAGTTTGACCCAGTCCTGGATCGGCGCGTCTTTGGTCTGGCACATGCGGAAGATGTCGCCGGCTTCAACCGACTGTTCCAGCAGCGTGCGGCCAGCGCCGTCGGAAACCCGAACTACGCCATTTGCCTTGATCTGGAAAGTCTTGTCGTGCGAGCCGTATTCTTCGGCTTTCTTCGCCATCAAGCCTACGTTTGGCACGCTGCCCATGGTGGTTGGGTCGAAGGCGCCGTGCAGCTTGCAGTCTTCGATCACCGCCTGGTAGATGGTGGCGTAGCAGCGATCCGGGATCACAGCCTTGGTGTCGTGCAGCTGACCGTCAGTGCCCCACATTTTGCCGGAGTCACGGATCATTGCTGGCATCGAGGCGTCGACGATAACGTCGCTCGGCACGTGCAGGTTGGTGATGCCTTTGTCGGAGTTGACCATGGCCAACGACGGACGAGCGGCGTAGACCGCCTGGATGTCCGCTTCAATCGCAGCTTGCTGCTCAGTTGGCAGGGCTTTGATGCGAGCGTACAGGTCACCGATGCCGTTGTTCAGGTTGAAGCCGATCTGTGCCAGCACGTCAGCGTGCTTGGCCAGCGCGTCTTTGTAGAACTCGGCAACGATCTGGCCGAACATGATCGGGTCGGAGACCTTCATCATGGTGGCTTTGAGGTGAACCGACAGCAGTACGCCTTTTTGCTTGGCGTCTTCGATCTCGGCAGCGATGAAGCTGCGCAGAGCGTTTTTGCTCATGACTGCGCAATCGAGGATCTCACCGGCTTGCACGGTGGTTTTTTCTTTCAGGACGGTGGTGGTGCCGTCTTGAGCGATCAGTTCGATTTTGACGGCGTCAGCGGCGTCGATCAGGGCAGCTTTTTCGCTGCCGTAGAAATCGCCGGTGCTCATGTGCGCTACGTGGGACTTGGAGTCCGCAGCCCAGGCGCCCATTTTGTGCGGGTGCTTGCGCGCGTAGTTCTTGACCGACAGCGGTGCACGACGATCAGAGTTGCCTTCGCGCAGAACCGGGTTCACGGCGCTGCCCTTTATCTTGTCGTAACGCGACTTGGCGAGCTTGTCGGCGTCGCTGGTAACGGTTTCCGGGTAGTCAGGCAGTGCGAAGCCATGGGCTTGCAGTTCCTTGATCGCGGCTTGCAGTTGCGGAACCGAGGCGCTGATGTTCGGCAACTTGATGATGTTGGCTTCAGGCGTAACGGCCAGGTCGCCCAGTTCGGCGAGGTGGTCGGCTACGGCTTTGTCACCCAATTGCTCGGGGAAGCTGGCCAGGATGCGCCCTGCAAGAGAGATATCGCGGGTTTCCACGGCGATATCAGCGGAGGCGGTGAAGGCCTCTACGATAGGCAGCAGTGAATAGGTGGCGAGGGCGGGAGCTTCGTCGGTGAAGGTATAGATGATCTTCGAGCGGGTGGGCATATTCGGATTAACTCTCTCTTCTTTGCTAAGCGTGCGCAGAAACTCGAGGGGCGCCGTGTGAGCGCGTTCGTTCAAAGTCATCCATGAGCCGAATGTCGAGGTTTCTTCGCGGTGATGTTGGGTGCATCAGTCGAGCGTCAAGCGGGTGGACTGCGGTAACAGTCCGGCTTTTTCGGGCCTGGAGCCTCGTAGTAGAGAGGTTTGGCCGTCGTGACTCTGTGGTCAGCGGGCGGCATTATACATAGGTAGCTGGCAATCTGCCGATGGTTCATAAGCAACGAATATCGTCCATTGGTCTAAAGGTCGCAGGGGCGAGCGGGGCGTAGAGTCTTGCACCGTGCTTGAGTTTGGCGCTTTTCCCTTTGCTTTCAGGCTTGTAGGCCGCGAACTGTGCAGCTTTGCGGCAGATGAATGGAACATAGGGTTTGCGTGCCGATTTAACTGGGGTACGCTCGAACGAAGCCAGATGTTCAATCCAAACAATGGAGTTCAGCATGGGATACAAGAAGATTCAGGTTCCAGCAGTCGGCGACAAAATCACCGTCAACGCGGACCATTCTCTCAATGTTCCTAACAACCCGATCATCCCCTTCATCGAAGGTGATGGTATTGGCGTTGATATCAGCCCGGTCATGATCAAGGTTGTCGATGCTGCTGTTAAGAAGGCTTACGGCGGCGAGCGCAAAATTTCCTGGATGGAAGTCTATGCCGGGGAGAAAGCGACTCAGGTTTACGATCAGGACACCTGGCTGCCTCAGGAAACCCTGGACGCGGTCAAGGATTACGTTGTTTCCATCAAGGGCCCACTGACCACGCCGGTCGGCGGCGGTATTCGCTCCCTGAACGTGGCCCTGCGTCAGCAACTCGACCTTTATGTCTGCCTGCGCCCTGTGCGCTGGTTCGAAGGTGTGCCTAGCCCGGTCAAGAAACCAGGCGACGTCGACATGACAATCTTCCGCGAAAACTCGGAAGACATTTATGCCGGTATCGAGTGGAAAGCCGGTTCGGCGGAAGCGACCAAGGTCATCAAGTTCCTTAAAGATGAAATGGGCGTCACCAAGATCCGTTTCGACGAAAACTGCGGTATCGGCATCAAGCCGGTTTCGCTGCAAGGCACCAAGCGTCTGGCGCGCAAGGCGTTGCAGTATGTGGTCGACAACGACCGCGACTCGCTGACCATCGTGCACAAAGGCAATATCATGAAGTTCACCGAAGGTGCCTTCAAGGAATGGGCCTACGAAGTGGCGGCTGAAGAGTTCGGCGCGACCCTGCTCGATGGCGGTCCGTGGATGCAGTTCAAAAACCCGAAAACCGGCAAGAACGTTATCGTCAAAGATGCCATCGCCGACGCCATGCTCCAGCAGATCCTGCTGCGCCCGGCCGAATACGATGTAATCGCGACCCTGAACCTGAACGGCGACTACCTCTCTGACGCCCTGGCGGCGGAAGTGGGCGGTATCGGTATCGCTCCGGGTGCCAACCTGTCCGATACCATTGCGATGTTCGAAGCGACCCACGGTACTGCGCCGAAATACGCCGGCAAGGACCAGGTCAACCCGGGCTCCCTGATCCTGTCCGCCGAGATGATGCTGCGTCACATGGGCTGGACCGAAGCGGCTGACCTGATCATTAAGGGCACCAACGGCGCGATTTCCGCCAAGACCGTGACCTATGACTTCCACCGTTTGATGGAAGGCGCGAAGCTGCTGTCTTCTTCGGCGTTTGGTGATGCGCTGATTTCGCATATGTAAGCGAATAGGTAATAAAAAACCGCCCGACTCAAGTGATTGAGTCGGGCGGTTTTTTTATGACTGGATGGTTGCTGCGAATTCAAGCCGTGACGGTTTGTTGTCCGGTGGGAGCGACCACATTCTGAGTGTCCTGAGGCGCGCCGATATTGATGGCGTGCAGGCCTTTGGGCCCCTGAATGATCTCAAAGACGACAGCCTGTCCGGCCTTCAGGGTTTTATAACCGTTCATCTGGATGGCCGAGTAGTGGGCGAAAAGGTCTTCTCTCTTGCCTTCCTCGTTGATGAAGCCGTAACCCTTGGCATTGTTGAACCATTTGACCTTGCCGCTGACCTTGACGCCTGACATACCCATATCCCTCTGCAACAGACTCCATCACTGGAGTATCATCCAGTACATCCGCAGTCAGTTCTTAGAAATAAGATTGACTCCGCGGACCTTTTTTACCCACTGTGGGCTCTATTGGTTGTAACACCGTTTTGCCGATAGTCAAGGTGACCAGGCAGTCGGAGTTGAAATCGGCGATGGTCGCCCCCACCACTGTATTTGCACAACTGACGAACCTTTCTTTCCATGCATGCAATCAGCCAGATTCGACTAACATTCAATCAGGATCGCCCGACTCTCCAAAAAGATCATCCGGAGGAACACGACGACGATTCCGCAGGCATTGCTGTTCAGGAGGCCAAGCCTGCTTTACAGGCGCCGCCGATGTACAAGGTGGTTTTGTTCAATGATGACTACACACCGATGGATTTCGTCGTCGAAGTACTCGAGGTGTTTTTTAACCTGAATCGAGAGCTGGCGACCAAGGTCATGCTGGCCGTCCACACAGAAGGACGGGCAGTATGTGGAGTGTTTACCCGCGACATCGCCGAGACTAAGGCCATGCAGGTCAACCAGTACGCCAGGGAAAGCCAGCATCCGCTACTCTGTGAAATCGAGAAGGACGGTTAATCGCCGACCACTTGGGTATGAGGTGAAGCTATGTTAAACCGCGAGCTCGAAGTCACCCTCAATCTTGCCTTCAAGGAGGCCCGATCGAAGCGTCATGAGTTTATGACCGTCGAACACCTCCTGCTGGCGCTATTGGACAATGAGGCTGCCGCCACCGTATTGCGTGCCTGCGGCGCAAACCTCGACAAACTCAAGCATGATCTGCAGGAGTTCATCGACTCCACCACGCCATTGATCCCCGTGCATGACGAGGATCGTGAAACCCAGCCAACCCTGGGCTTCCAGCGTGTTCTGCAACGTGCTGTCTTTCACGTACAGAGCTCGGGCAAACGCGAAGTGACTGGCGCCAACGTGCTGGTCGCGATCTTCAGTGAGCAAGAGAGTCAGGCAGTGTTCCTGCTGAAACAGCAGAGCGTTGCGCGCATCGATGTCGTCAACTACATCGCACACGGCATTTCCAAAGTGCCGGGGCATGGCGATCACTCTGAAGGTGAGCAAGATATGCAGGACGACGAGGGCGGTGAGTCTTCATCTTCAGGCAATCCTCTGGATGCTTATGCCAGCAACCTCAATGAACTCGCGCGCCAGGGTCGTATCGATCCATTGGTAGGCCGTGAGCTGGAAGTCGAGCGCGTCGCACAGATCCTGGCGCGTCGTCGCAAAAACAATCCGCTGTTGGTGGGCGAGGCAGGCGTGGGTAAAACCGCGATTGCCGAAGGCCTGGCCAAGCGCATTGTCGACAACCAGGTGCCGGACTTGCTGGCCAACAGCGTGGTGTATTCCCTCGATCTGGGTGCCTTGCTGGCCGGGACCAAATACCGCGGCGATTTTGAGAAACGCTTCAAGGCGCTGCTCAATGAGCTGAAAAAACGTCCGCAGGCGATCCTGTTCATCGACGAAATCCACACCATTATCGGTGCGGGTGCCGCATCGGGTGGCGTCATGGATGCCTCAAACCTGCTCAAGCCGCTGTTGTCGTCGGGTGATATCCGCTGCATCGGTTCGACCACGTTCCAGGAATTCCGTGGGATCTTCGAGAAGGACCGTGCCTTGGCACGACGCTTCCAGAAGGTCGATGTGTCGGAGCCTTCGGTAGAAGACACCATCAGCATCCTGCGCGGCCTGAAAGGGCGTTTCGAAACGCACCACGGCATTGAATACAGCGATGAAGCCCTGCGTGCGGCGGCTGAGCTGGCCTCACGCTACATCAATGACCGGCACATGCCGGACAAGGCCATCGACGTCATCGACGAGGCGGGTGCCTACCAGCGTCTGCAACCCATCGAGAAGCGTGTAAAACGTATCGAAGTGCCTCAGGTCGAGGACATCGTTGCGAAAATCGCGCGGATTCCGCCTAAGCACGTCAACAGCTCCGACAGAGAGCTGCTGCGTAACCTTGAACGTGACTTGAAATTGACAGTGTTTGGCCAGGATGCCGCGATCGACTCGCTGTCGACCGCGATCAAACTGTCCCGTGCCGGCCTCAAGTCGCCTGACA
The DNA here is from genome assembly GCF_054898005.1 of Pseudomonas sp. HLT2-19-2. NCBI lineage: Bacteria > Pseudomonadati > Pseudomonadota > Gammaproteobacteria > Pseudomonadales > Pseudomonadaceae > Pseudomonas > Pseudomonas sp. HLT2-19-2. The sequence goes on from NZ_CM142712.1 coordinate 2,447,246, forward strand.
AGCCCGTCGGTTCGTTCCTGTTTGCAGGGCCTACCGGTGTCGGTAAAACCGAAGCGGCACGTCAGTTGGCCAAAGCGTTGGGTATTGAACTGGTTCGCTTCGACATGTCGGAATACATGGAGCGCCACACCGTATCGCGTCTGATCGGTGCGCCTCCAGGCTATGTCGGGTTTGATCAGGGCGGTCTGTTGACCGAAGCCATCACCAAGCAACCTCACTGCGTGCTGTTGCTCGATGAAATCGAGAAGGCGCATCCGGAAGTCTTTAACCTGCTGCTGCAGGTCATGGATCACGGTACGCTCACCGATAACAACGGGCGTAAAGCGGATTTCCGAAACGTGATCGTCATCATGACGACCAACGCCGGCGCCGAAACCGCAGCGCGCGCTTCGATCGGTTTCACCCATCAGGACCACTCGTCCGATGCGATGGAAGTGATCAAGAAGAGCTTCACGCCGGAGTTTCGTAACCGTCTGGACACCATTATTCAGTTTGGTCGCCTCAGTCATGAGGTTATCAAAAGCGTGGTGGACAAGTTCCTTACCGAGCTTCAGGCGCAGCTGGAAGACAAGCGCGTGCAGTTGGAAGTGACGGACGCGGCGCGCAGCTGGTTGGCTGCGGGTGGCTACGACACGGCAATGGGCGCTCGACCAATGGCGCGTTTGATCCAGGACAAGATCAAGCGTCCGCTGGCCGAAGAGATTCTCTTTGGCGAATTGGCCGATCATGGTGGGGTGGTTCACATCGATCTCAAGGACGGCGAGCTGACCTTTGACTTCGAGACCACGGCAGAGATGGCCTGACGGTTGTTGCTAGTGCGGTAAAGCGAAAGGCGCCTGTTGGCGCCTTTTTGCTGCTTGGGATTTGGGTGTATATCCATTGAGATTTGGGTGTATATCCGTTGCTGCGGTAACGGCTGCTGGAGGTTTCGCCCTTACGGCAACTCACTTTTTTTTCAAACGCCAAAAAAAAGTAAGCAAAAAAAGGCTCGCCCCGAGCGTCCGGCCCCTCGCTTAGGCTCGGCGTTCCTTCGCTCCGGCATTCATCTGGGGGCATCGCCTCCGGTTGGCTTCGCTTCAACCTCCTCTCGATGTGTTCGACTTCGTCGAACGGCGCTGCGCGCCTGCCCCCCAGATGAACACCTCCGCTCAGCCTCCCGAAGGGGCGGGTGGATCAAAATCAAAAGCTGCAGGCGAGCTAACGCTCGGCCTGTTGAGTGGTGAGGGGCGGATTTGCTTGCTTCAGTAGGAGCTGCCGAAGGCTGCGATCTTTTGATCTGGCTGTGGCTGTGGCTGTGGCTGTGGCTGTGGCTTTGGCTTTTGAAGTTGATCTTGATCTTTCGCCCCTTCGGCAGGCCGAGCGGAGGTGTTCATCAGGGGGTTAGGCGCGTAGCGCCGTGCGGCGGAGCCGCACACATCGAGAGGAGGTCGTCGCGAAGCAGACCGGAGGCGATGCCCCCTGATGGACACCGTAGCGAGGGAACGCGGAGCTTTAGCGAGGCGCCGTACGCCGGGGCGAAGCCTTTTGCTTACTTTTCGCTGGGCCGGCATTCCGGCGTTTGGAAAAGTGAGTCGCTGTAAGAGCGAAACCGCCAGAAGCCCTAACCGCAGCAACGGATATACACCAAAAACTAAAGAGCCCCCACCAAACCGCAGACACAAAAACGCCCGGCATAAACCGGGCGTTTTGTATTGACTTGATTAGCGAGCGCGGTAAGTGATGCGCCCTTTGCTCAAGTCATAGGGCGTCAGCTCGACGCGCACCTTGTCACCGGTAAGAATACGAATGTAGTTCTTGCGCATCTTGCCGGAAATATGCGCGGTTACGACGTGCCCATTTTCCAACTCCACACGAAACATGGTGTTGGGCAGGGTGTCGACGACAGTGCCTTCCATTTCGAAGCTGTCTTCTTTCGACATGCAGTAAAGCCCTCGGTGTCCAATGAATGGCCCGGTGCAACTGCGCCAGGCAAAAGCGGCGTGCATTGTGCCCGAAAAATGGGGTTTAAGCCAAGGGGTTTACGGCTTGCTCTAGTTCAGGATGACCCAGCGCTGATTAATCAGCAGTTCGATAGGACGATATTGCGTCTTGTAACTCATCTTTTTGCAGTTTTTTATCCAATAGCCCAGATAGACGGCTTCCAGCCCCAGACGCTGAGCCTCGGTGATTTGCCAGAGAATCGCATAGCGCCCCAGGCTGCGGCGTTCTTCAGCGGGCTCGTAGAAGGTATAAACCGCCGACAGACCGTTCGGCAGTAAGTCGGTGACGGCCACTGCCACCAGTCGTCCTTCGAGGCGAAATTCGTAGAACCGGGAAAACGGCAAGTCACGTACCAGGAACGTCGCAAACTGATCGCGACTCGGCGGGTACATATCGCCATCGGCGTGACGCTGTTCGATATAGCGCTGATAAAGGTTGAAATACTCTTCGCTGAACCCTGGCCTGGCGGGACGTATCTGCAAGTCGGCATTGCGCTTGAAGATGCGTTTCTGCTGACGGTTGGGCTCAAATTGCGCCACAGGGATTCGCGCCGGCACGCACGCGTTGCAATTCTGGCAATGGGGCCGGTAAAGATGATCGCCGCTGCGACGGAAACCCATTTCAGACAGGTCTGCGTAGACATGCACATCCATGGGCTGACTAGGGTCGAGAAACAGGGTTGTGGCCTGTTCCTCGGGCAGATAACTGCAAGAGTGGGGCTGAGTGGCATAGAACTTCAAGCGCGCCAACTCGGTCATGATCAACCCTCGGGATAGCTTTTGAATTAAGTGTAAGCCACGCGCGCAAAAGTCGCTCAGCAAACCCAGGTTGCACGGCTGGGTTGATCCAGATGCTGCGCAAGGTAGTCGGCAAAATCGCTGCGTGGAATCGCTCGGGCGCCGAGGCTGTGCAGATGATCGGTAGGCATCTGGCAGTCGATCAGCACAACGCCTGAGTCTTTCAGATGTCGGACCAGTGAGGCAAAGCCATATTTCGAGGCGTTGTCGGCGCGGCTGAACATGGATTCGCCGAAAAACAGCTGACCCATCGCCAGGCCATAGAGCCCGCCGACCAGTTCATCCCGGTCCCAGACTTCCACCGAATGGGCGTACCCGCGCTTGTGCAGCTCGAGGTAGGCGTTCTGCATCGCCTCTGTGATCCAGGTCCCGTCGGCGTAATCCCGTGGCGCGGCGCAGGCGCGGATGACCGCGGCAAAATCCTGATCAAAGGTCACTTGATAGCGTTGCTGGCGCAACAGTTTGTTCAGACTGCGCGAGACATGCAGTTCGTCGGGAAACAGTACGGTGCGTGGATCCGGCGACCACCAGAGAATCGGCTGGCCTTCCGAGAACCACGGAAAACAGCCGTGGCGATAGGCCTGAATCAGACGATCGGCGGACAGATCGCCGCCCGCGGCCAACAGCCCGTTGGGATCGCGCATGGCTTTTTCCAGGGGCGGGAAGGTCAGGGTGTTGCGTTGTAACCAAGTCAGCATGGCATCCGGGCTTACAGAAGTGGAGGGCAGTGGCGGGCGGGTGGGCCCACCCTGAAGTGTGCCGTCAAACGACTGGAATGTCGTCGAGATACTTCTCGGCGTCCAGCGCGGCCATGCAACCGGCCCCGGCGGAGGTCACGGCCTGGCGATAAACGTGGTCGGCGACGTCGCCGGCGGCAAACACACCTTTGATTTCGGTGCTGGTAGCATCGCCTTCGCTGCCGCCCTTGACCAGCAGATAGCCGTCACGCATTTTCAGCTGGCCTTCGAACAAGTCGGTGTTGGGCTTGTGGCCGATAGCAATGAACACGCCGGCCAGCGACAATTCACTGGTTTCACCAGTGCGGCTGTCCCGCAGGCGGGCGCCAGTAACGCCGCTCGCATCGCCCAGCACTTCATCCAGATTCTGGTTCCAGTGCAGGCGGATATTGCCGTTGGCGGCTTTTTCAAAGAGCTTGTCCTGGAGGATCTTCTCCGAGCGCAACTTGTCGCGCCGGTGAATCAGGTGGACTTCCTTGGCGATGTTCGACAGGTACAGCGCTTCTTCAACCGCCGTATTGCCGCCGCCAACGACCGCGACTACCTGATTGCGGTAGAAAAAACCGTCGCACGTCGCGCAGGCCGAAACCCCTTTGCCGGCAAATGCCTCTTCCGATGGCAGCCCCAGGTATTGCGCCGAGGCGCCGGTGGCGATAATCAGCGCGTCACAGGTGTAAGTGCCGCTGTCGCCGATGAGTTCGAACGGGCGCTGTTGCAACTTGGCAGTGTGGATGTGGTCGTAAACGATCTCTGTATGAAAGCGCTCGGCGTGTTTTTGCATGCGTTCCATAAGGACCGGGCCGGTGAGGCCTTCGACATCACCGGGCCAATTGTCAACTTCGACGGTGGTGGTGAGCTGGCCACCTGCCTGCATGCCGGTAATGACAACGGGTTTGAGGTTGGCGCGGGCGGCATAAACGGCTGCGCTGTAACCAGCAGGGCCGGAACCCAGAATGATCAGGCGGGAATGCTTCGCTTCGCTCATAAAAACACCTCATAAGCCTTTGTCACAAAAGAGAATGCATGCTCAAATTGAACCGCGAGTCATGTGCTGTTGGCTATGCTACACCTTGGGTTTCAAGCATGGCATCGGACGAACAAACCCGTACAATGCCTGCCTGTTACAGTGTTTGAAATAAAAAAGCAGTGCGCGCCGTGTTTATAAAAGCCGGAGCGTAGTGTTAAAAGTAGTCTCAGTTGCGCCTGTTAACTTTTTTACCTGCCTGGATTGGGCAGTTTTTTATAGTCACTCAACAGATGGACGCGCCATGGGCGCAGGAAAAGAAGCGTTTTGAAGAAATCCACCGCAGCTCCAAAAACAGTCGTTCCGCTCTGGCGCCAGCACTTGCACTACCGGCTCAAGGAAGGTGCATTGATCGCCATCGGCGGCTTGTGCCTGTTCCTGATGATGGCCTTGTTGACCTACGGCAAGGACGATCCGGGCTGGAGCCATAACAGCAAGATCGACGATGTGCAGAACTTCGGCGGACCGGTCGGCTCCTACAGCGCCGATATCCTGTTCATGGTGTTGGGTTACTTCGCCTACATCTTCCCGCTGTTGCTGGCGATCAAGGCTTATCAAATCTTCCGTCAACGCCACGAGCAGTGGGAGTGGAGCGGCTGGCTGTTCTCCTGGCGCCTGATCGGCTTGGTGTTTCTGGTGCTGTCGGGCGCCGCCCTGGCCCATATCCATTTCCACGCCGCGACCGGTCTGCCGGCCGGCGCTGGCGGCGCTTTAGGCGAAAGCCTTGGCGATCTGGCCAGGAACGCCCTGAATATTCAGGGCAGTACGCTGTTGCTCATCGCGTTGTTCCTGTTTGGCCTGACGGTGTTCACCGACCTGTCGTGGTTCAAGGTGATGGACCTCACCGGCAAGATCACCCTCGACCTGTTCGAATTGTTCCAGGGTGCGGCCAATCGCTGGTGGGCCGCCCGCACAGAACGCAAGCAACTGGTCGCTCAGTTGCGTGAAGTCGACGACCGCGTCCATGCCGTGGTGGCGCCGACCGTCACCGACAAGCGCGAGCAGGCCAAGGTCAAGGAACGCTTGATCGAGCGTGAGCAAGCGCTGAGCAAGCACATGTCCGACCGCGAGAAGCAGGTGCCGCCGGTCATTGCGCCAGCTCCGCCCAAGCCAGCGGCTCCCAGCAAGCGCGTGGAAAAAGAGAAACAGGCGCCACTGTTCGTAGACAGCGCCGTCGAAGGCACCTTGCCGCCGATCTCGATTCTCGACCCTGCAGAAAAGAAACAACTCAATTATTCGCCTGAATCCCTGGCTGCGGTCGGCCACTTGCTGGAAATCAAGCTCAAGGAGTTCGGCGTCGAAGTCTCGGTGGATTCAATTCACCCAGGCCCGGTCATTACCCGTTACGAAATCCAGCCAGCGGCAGGCGTCAAGGTCAGTCGCATCTCCAATCTGGCGAAAGACCTGGCACGTTCCCTGGCCGTGACCAGCGTGCGTGTGGTCGAAGTGATTCCAGGAAAGACCACCGTTGGTATCGAAATTCCTAACGAAGATCGCCAGATCGTGCGCTTCTCCGAAGTGCTGTCGACGCCTGAGTACGATAACTTCAAGTCGCCGGTCACGTTGGCCTTGGGCCACGACATCGGTGGCAAGCCGGTCATCACCGATCTGGCAAAAATGCCCCATTTGCTGGTAGCCGGTACGACGGGTTCCGGTAAATCGGTAGGTGTGAACGCGATGATCCTGTCGATCCTGTTCAAGTCTGGCCCGGAAGACGCCAAGCTGATCATGATCGACCCGAAAATGCTTGAGCTGTCGATCTACGAAGGCATTCCGCACCTGCTGTGCCCGGTCGTGACCGACATGAAGGACGCGGCCAACGCCCTGCGCTGGAGCGTGGCGGAGATGGAGCGTCGCTACAAACTGATGGCGAAGATGGGCGTGCGTAACCTGTCGGGCTTCAATGCCAAGGTCAAGGAAGCCCAGGACGCCGGCACGCCGTTGACCGATCCGCTGTACAAGCGCGAAAACATTCACGACGAAGCGCCGCTGCTGACCAAGCTGCCGACCATTGTCGTGGTGGTGGACGAATTCGCCGACATGATGATGATCGTCGGCAAGAAGGTTGAAGAACTGATCGCCCGTATTGCCCAGAAGGCCCGTGCTGCCGGTATCCACTTGATCCTTGCGACCCAGCGTCCGTCGGTTGATGTGATCACCGGTCTGATCAAGGCCAACATTCCGACCCGTATGGCGTTCCAGGTATCGAGCAAGATCGACTCGCGAACAATCATCGACCAGGGTGGCGCCGAACAACTGTTGGGCCACGGTGACATGCTCTACATGCCGCCTGGCACCAGTCTGCCGATCCGTGTCCACGGTGCCTTCGTGTCCGATGACGAGGTTCACCGGGTGGTCGAAGCCTGGAAACTGCGTGGCGCGCCGGATTACAACGACGAGATCCTTGCGGGTGTCGAAGAGCCCGGTAGCGGCTTTGAAGGCGGCAGCGGCGGCGATGACGACAGTGAATCCGATGCGCTCTACGACGAAGCGGTGCAGTTCGTACTGGAAAGCCGTCGTGCGTCCATCTCTGCGGTTCAGCGCAAGCTGAAAATCGGCTACAACCGCGCCGCGCGCATGATCGAAGCCATGGAAATGGCCGGGGTCGTGACATCCATGAATACCAACGGTTCGCGTGAAGTCCTGGCTCCAGGCCCGGTGCGCGACTGATTTGATTTGCTGACCTGAATTGAAAAGCGGCGGCGCAGTGATGCGCCGCCCGAACTCCCACGAATGTTATGAGGACTCCCATGCGTCTTATCCGCATGCTGTTGCTGCCGGTACTGGCTTTGACCACGCTTTCGGCCCACGCCGATGACAAGGACGTGGCGCGTCTGACCCAATTGCTGGAAAAATCCCAGACCCTGACCGCGCGATTCTCGCAGCTGACCCTCGACGGCAGTGGCACCCGGTTGCAGGAAACGGCGGGTCAAATGTCCCTGCAGCGTCCTGGCCTGTTCTACTGGCACACCGACGCACCGCAAGAGCAGTTGATGGTCTCCGATGGCAAGAAGGTTTCCCTGTGGGACCCGGACCTTGAACAGGTCACCATCAAGAACCTCGACCAGCGCCTGACTCAGACCCCGGCACTGCTGCTGTCCGGTGACGTGTCCAAGATCAGCCAGAGCTTCGACATCAGCGCCAAGGAAGCCGGTGGCGTGATCGACTTCACGTTGAAGCCGAAAACCAAGGACACCCTGTTCGACAGCCTGCGTCTGTCGTTCCGCAATGGCTTGGTCAATGACATGCAATTGATCGACAGCGTCGGCCAGCGCACCAATATCCTGTTCACCGGTGTGAAGGCCAACGAGCCGATTCCGGCGTCAAAGTTCAAGTTCGACATCCCGAAGGGTGCCGATGTGATCCAGGAATAAGACGCAGCATCCAGTGAGGTTTCATAAGTAGTGATGGACCTGTTTCGCAGTGCCCCGATTGCTCAACCCCTGGCCGCCCGTTTGCGGGCAGCCAATCTGGACGAGTACGTCGGTCAGGAACACCTGCTCGCTCGCGGCAAGCCTTTGCGCGAAGCCCTGGAGCAGGGTGCCCTGCACTCGATGATCTTCTGGGGGCCGCCGGGCGTGGGCAAAACCACCCTGGCGCGGCTGCTGGCGGAAGTCTCGGACGCGCACTTCGAAACGGTTTCGGCGGTGTTGGCCGGTGTAAAGGAAATCCGCCAGGCGGTGGAAATCGCCAAGCAGCAGGCCGGGCAGTACGGCAAGCGGACCATCCTGTTTGTCGATGAAGTGCACCGTTTCAACAAGTCCCAGCAGGATGCGTTCCTGCCGTACGTTGAAGACGGCACGCTGATTTTCATCGGCGCGACCACTGAAAACCCCTCGTTTGAACTCAACAACGCGCTGCTCTCACGGGCCCGCGTCTACGTGCTCAAAAGCCTCGACGAAGCGGCCCTGCGTAAGCTGGTGCATCGAGCCCTCACCGAAGAGCGTGGTTTGGGCACGCGGCAACTGACCCTCAGCGATGAAGGCTTCCAGATGCTGCTGTCGGCTGCCGATGGCGATGGCCGGCGTCTGCTGAACTTGCTGGAAAACGCCTCGGACCTGGCTGAAGACAACAACGAGATCGGCGTCGACCTGCTGCAAAGTCTGCTCGGTGATACCCGTCGGCGTTTCGACAAGGGCGGCGAAGCGTTCTACGACCAGATCTCCGCGCTGCATAAGTCGGTGCGCGGCTCCAATCCCGACGGCGCGCTGTACTGGTTCGCCCGAATGATCGACGGCGGTTGCGATCCGCTGTACCTGGCCCGGCGCGTGGTGCGCATGGCCAGCGAAGACATCGGCAACGCCGATCCCCGCGCCCTGAGCCTGTGCTTGGCGGCGTGGGAAGTGCAGGAACGCCTCGGCAGTCCTGAAGGTGAATTGGCGGTGGCCCAGGCCATCACCTATCTGGCTTGCGCGCCGAAAAGCAATGCGGTGTACATGGGTTTCAAAGCCGCCATGCGCAGCGCCACCGAACACGGTTCGCTGGAAGTGCCGTTGCACCTGCGCAACGCGCCGACCAAATTGATGAAGCAACTGGGTTATGGCGACGAATACCGTTACGCGCATGATGAGCCGGACGCTTACGCCGCTGGCGAAGACTACTTCCCGGAGGAGCTCGAACCACAACCGTTCTATCAACCGGTGCCCCGTGGCCTGGAGCTGAAGATCGGCGAGAAACTCAATCACCTCGCGCAACTTGACCGTCTCAGCCCGCGGCAGCGGAGAAAATAGTGATTCCTTTGATCGTTGCCGTTTCTGTGGGCGGTATCGCCGGAACGCTTTTGCGCTTTGCCACCGGTAACTGGATCAACGCTAATTGGCCGCGGCACTTCTATACCGCGACGCTGGCCGTTAATATCGTCGGCTGTTTGCTGATCGGCGTTTTATACGGTCTGTTTTTAATCCGCCCGGAGGTGCCGATTGCGGTGCGCGCCGGGTTGATGGTCGGCTTCCTTGGGGGGCTGACGACTTTTTCATCCTTTTCACTGGATACGGTGCGCCTGCTGGAAACCGGGCAAATGCCGCTGGCCCTGGGCTATGCTGCCATCAGCGTATTCGGCGGGCTGCTCGCTACTTGGGCTGGCCTGTCCTTGACCAAACTTTGATAACGAGAGACCGACATGCTCGATTCCAAACTGTTACGTAGCAACCTTCAGGACGTAGCGGACCGCCTGGCATCCCGTGGCTATAAGCTGGATGTTGCGCGCATCGAAGCGCTGGAAGAACAGCGCAAGACCGTCCAGACCCGCACCGAAGCACTGCAGGCTGAACGTAATGCGCGCTCCAAATCCATCGGTCAGGCCAAGCAGCGTGGCGAAGACATCGCCCCGCTGATGGCTGACGTCGAGCGCATGGCGAACGAGTTGAGTGACGGTAAAGTCGAGCTGGACGGGATCCAGACCGATCTGGACTCGATCCTGCTCGGTATCCCGAACCTGCCACACGAATCCGTGCCAATCGGTGATGACGAGGACGGCAACGTCGAAGTGCGCCGCTGGGGCACCCCGACGGCGTTCGATTTCCCGGTTCAGGACCACGTGGCCCTGGGCGAGAAATTCGGCTGGCTGGACTTCGAAACCGCCGCCAAGCTGTCCGGTGCCCGTTTCGCCCTGTTGCGTGGTCCGATTGCTCGAATGCACCGCGCTCTGGCGCAGTTCATGATCAACCTGCACACCAGCGAACACGGTTACGAAGAGGCCTACACACCTTATCTGGTTCAAGCGCCGGCGCTGCAAGGCACGGGTCAACTGCCGAAGTTCGAAGAAGACCTGTTCAAGATCAGCCGCGAAGGCGAAGCCGATCTGTACCTGATCCCGACTGCTGAAGTGTCGCTCACCAACATCGTCGCGGGCGAAATCGTCGATTCGAAACTGCTGCCAATCAAGTTCGTTGCGCACACGCCGTGCTTCCGCAGCGAAGCCGGTGCGTCGGGTCGCGATACTCGCGGCATGATCCGTCAACACCAATTCGACAAGGTTGAAATGGTCCAGATCGTTGAGCCATCGACTTCGATGGACGCGCTCGAAGGCCTGACTGCCAACGCCGAGAAAGTCCTGCAATTGCTCGAGCTGCCGTATCGCACTATTGCACTGTGCACCGGCGACATGGGCTTCAGCGCGGTCAAGACCTACGACCTGGAAGTGTGGATCCCGAGCCAGGACAAATACCGCGAGATTTCGTCGTGCTCCAACTGCGGCGACTTCCAGGCCCGTCGTATGCAAGCGCGTTTTCGCAACCCGGAAACCGGCAAGCCTGAACTGGTTCATACCCTGAACGGTTCCGGCCTGGCGGTCGGTCGTACGCTGGTGGCGGTGCTGGAAAACTACCAGCAAGCCGACGGTTCGATCCGTGTGCCGGACGTGCTGAAACCGTACATGGGTGGCCTTGAGGTCATCGGCTAAATGGACTATCTGCCGCTGTTTCATAACCTTCGCGGCAGTCGTGTCTTGGTCGTCGGCGGAGGGGAGATTGCCTTGCGCAAATCCCGCCTGCTGGCCGAAGCCGGTGCGCTGCTGCGGGTGGTCGCACCTGAAATCGAGCCGCAACTGCGTGAGCTGGTTGCCGGCAGCGGTGGCGAATGTTTGGTGCGTGGCTATGTCGAAGCGGACCTGGACGGTTGCGGGCTGATTATTGCCGCCACCGACGACGAACCGCTGAACGCGCAAGTCTCCGCCGATGCCCATCGGCGTTGCGTGCCGGTAAACGTGGTGGATGCGCCGGCCTTGTGCAGCGTGATCTTCCCGGCGATCGTCGACCGTTCCCCTTTGATCATTGCGGTATCGAGTGGCGGCGACGCGCCGGTGCTGGCGCGGTTGATCCGCGCCAAACTGGAGACCTGGATTCCTTCCACCTACGGTCAATTGGCCGGTCTGGCGGCGCGTTTCCGCAGCCAGGTCAAACGCCTGTTCCCGGATGTGCAGCAGCGTCGGGCGTTCTGGGAAGACGTGTTCCAGGGCCCGATTGCCGATCGTCAACTGGCCGGGCAGGGCGCCGAAGCCGAGCGCTTGATGCTGGCGAAAATTGCTGGTGAAGCACCGAGTGCAACGGGCGAAGTCTATTTGGTGGGCGCCGGCCCGGGTGATCCCGACCTGCTGACCTTCCGTGCCTTGCGCCTGATGCAGCAAGCTGATGTGGTGCTGTATGACCGCTTGGTGGCGCCCGCGATTCTGGATTTGTGCCGTCGCGATGCTGAACGGGTTTACGTCGGCAAGCGTCGCGCCGATCACTCCGTGCCCCAGGATCAGATCAACCAGCAATTGGTGGATTTGGCCAAGCAAGGCAAGCGGGTCGTGCGGTTGAAGGGCGGTGATCCGTTCATCTTCGGTCGTGGCGGTGAAGAGATCGAAGAACTGGCGGCCCATGGCATCCCGTTTCAGGTGGTGCCGGGTATCACGGCGGCCAGCGGTTGCGCGGCGTATGCCGGGATTCCGCTGACGCACCGCGATTACGCGCAGTCGGTGCGTTTTGTCACTGGGCACCTGAAGGACGGTTCCACCGATTTGCCGTGGGCCGACCTGGTTGCGCCAGCGCAAACCCTGGTGTTTTACATGGGGTTGGTGGGCTTGCCGATCATCTGCGAGCAATTGATCAAGCATGGTCGCGCAGCGGATACGCCGGCGGCGTTGATCCAACAGGGCACCACCGTCAATCAGCGGGTGTTTACCGGAACTTTGGCGGACCTTCCACGGCTGGTGGCGGAACATGAGGTGCATGCGCCGACGCTGGTGATCGTTGGGGAAGTGGTGCAGTTGCGCGAGAAACTGGCGTGGTTTGAAGGGGCTCAGGCGCAAGTTTGATTTGAGAAGTGTGTTGCCTGTTGGAAAAGATCGCAGCCTTCGGCAGCTCCTACAAGGGATCGCATAATCCTGTAGGAGCTGCCGAAGGCTGCGATCTTTTGATTTTAATGCCTCTGCCAAACCCCTTTCCCGCTCAACCGCTCCCGATCATGCGGTGCCGCGAAATCCTGCGCCGGCCCTTTCGGCACAACCCCTGTTGGGTTGATGGTCTTGTGGCTGGCGTAGTAGTGATGCTTGATGTGCTCGAAATCCACCGTCTCGGCAATCCCCGGCCACTGATAAATCTCCCGTAGCCAGTTCGACAGGTTCGGATAATCGGCAATCCGCCGCAGGTTGCACTTGAAGTGCCCGTAATACACCGCGTCAAAGCGAATCAACGTGGTGAACAACCGAATATCAGCTTCAGTCAGGTATTCGCCGGTCAGGTAACGATTGGCGCCCAACAGCTGTTCCAGCCGATCAAGCTCCTCGAACAACTCGTCGAACGCCTCTTCATACGCCTTCTGCGACGTGGCAAATCCTGCGCGGTACACGCCGTTGTTCACCGCCGGATAAATCCGTTCGTTCAACGCGTCAATCTGACCCCGTAGCGGCGCCGGGTAGAAATCCAGGTCATTACCCGTCAAATCATCGAAAGCGCCATTGAACATGCGGATGATCTCCGCCGATTCATTGTTGACGATGCGATTCTGCTGTTTATCCCAAAGCACCGGCACCGTGACGCGGCCGGTGTAGTCGGCGGTATCAGCGGTATAGCGCTGATGCATGAAATTGAAGTGATCGAGTTTGTCGCCGGTCGATCCGAGGTTCTGGTCGAAGGTCCAGCCGTTTTCCAGCATCAGCCAACTGACCACTGACACATCGATCAGGCTTTCGAGTCCTTTGAGTTTGCGCAGGATCAGCGTGCGGTGAGCCCACGGACAGGCGAGGGACACATAGAGATGATAGCGCCCGGCCTCGGCCGCAAAGCCACCGACACCGGTCGGGCCGGGTTTGCCGTCAGCGGTCAGCCAGTTGCGACGCTGCGCCTGTTCACGCTGGAACGCGCCATCCTTGCTGCTTTCGTACCACTGGTCATGCCAGCGACCTTCAACCAACAAACCCATGTTCAAGACTCCTCAACCAATAAGCGTTGGAGAGGAGTCTATTCGCATAGGTTCGATAAAAAAGCGCAAAGGGTGGGCGCTTATGATCGGTTAAATCAATCTGTCCCGAGCATCCCAGTATTGCTGGGCGGTTTCGAAGGCGTGTTCGCGGGATTGGCCGAGGCCCCGCAAGGCCAGGGCCATGGTCGAGATCAGCGCCATTTGCGGGTAGCTGTCGACTACGTCGCCACGCCACACGGCTTTCAGGTGTCCGGGATCGAGCGCGGCCGGTTTGACGTGGCGCTGGCTCGACAGTTGCGGCCATTCCTCATCCCAGCTTTCGCCGCCCGTGGTGCCGTACAGATGACTGTCGGCGTCCGGGTTGATCTCGATTTCGCCGCCGTCGCCTTTCACCACGATCGCGGTGTCGCCGAGCAAGCCGCTGGCATCGCGATGCACGGCCTGGTAACCAGGGTGGAAAATGCTTTGCAGGCCACAGCGAGCACCCAACGGATTGAGAATTCGCGCCAGGGAGTGGATCGGCGAACGCAGGCCCAGGGTGTTGCGCAGGTCGATCATGCGCTGAAGTTGCGGCGCCCAATCCACCAGCGGCATAAAGGCCAGACCGCCGTTATCGAGCGCCACACCCACCTGCTGCCAGTCGCGGCACAACGGAATTTTCAACTCATCCAGCAACTGTTCGCTATACAGCCGACCCGCCGTGTGCGCGCCGCCGCCGTGCATGAAGATGCGCAGACCATTTTGCGCCAGGCACTTGGCCGCCAGCAGATACCACGGCAGATGACGTTTCTTGCCGGCATACGTCGGCCAGTCCAGATCAACTGCCAGCGCTGGAGAATTCAGACGTTCGCGCAACGCTTCGGTAAAGCCCGCCATCTCCTCGGCGCTTTCTTCCTTGTGCCGCAACAGCATCAGGAAGGCGCCGAGTTGGGTGTCTTCGACCTTGTGGTCGAGCACCATGCCCATCGCTTCGCGGGCTTCCTCGCGGGTCAAGTCGCGAGCGCCGCGTTTGCCTTTGCCGAGGATGCGCACGAACGGGGCGAACGGGTGTTCGGCGGGTGTTTCGAGGGTCAGCGCTGGGTAATCGGTCATAAGCAATTCGTCGGTTTGGGCAGGCCCGCCAGTTTCGCGGCGAGTTTGGCAGGGGTGCCTTTGAACAGTCGGTTCAGGTGCAGGCTGTTGCCCTTGTCCGGGCCCAGCTTCAACGCGGTGTACTTGATCAGCGGACGGGTGGCCGGCGATAGCTGAAATTCGGCGTAGAAACTGCGCAGCAGTTCGAGGATCTCCCAGTGTTCGGGGCTCAATTCGATGTCTTCGGCGGCTGCCAGGGCGCTGGCCACCTCAAAGGACCAGTCGCACAGTTCGATCAGGAAACCGTCCTTGTCCAACTCGATGGCGCGCGCGCCGACCGTCAGGGAGTTCATAGCCAGCTGTTGACCTTGTCGTAGTGAATCGACAGCTCGACGAAGGCCGGGTAATCGATGGCCTTGACCCAGTCAGGCAATTGCAGCGCGCGGGCCTGAGCGTCTTCGGCCAACACGAACAGTTTCAGACTGCGGGCGCTCAGCGTGCTGAAAGGCGCGGTGCCAGGTTGCAACGCGTAGGTCGCGTCGCCGCACAGCAGCAGCGCATCGCCAGTGCCGATCACGCGCAAGCAACTGGTCAGGCGATCGTCGCCGAACGGGGAATGAGACAACACATGCAAAGTCGACATCAGAGGGTAATCACCTGGTCGTAACGGTCAATAAGTGCGGTGATTTCGTGTGCGGCCAGCACTTGGGCTTCTTCCAGCGCTAAACCGGCCGGGTCCAGACCCCGTTCTGCAGCACTGGCGCCACAGACGAAAAGGTCTTCGACACCGAACATCGGCAAGGCTTGCAGGTTGGCGCTCAGGTCCTTCTGCTGGAGGGCCTTGGCGCCCTGTTTCGCGGCGAGCTGAAACACGCCGTCATCGAGAAACAGCAGGCCGATCGGCAGATCGAACGCACCACCGGCCAGCACGATGTCCAGCGCTTCCCGCGCACTCGGTCCGGACCATGGCGCCTGACGGCTGATAATCAGCAAGGATTTAGGCATCTCACGCGCCTCCGAAACAGATCAGACGGTCAGCGTCCTGCACCGCGTCATGCAACTGGCCGAGGCCGGACAATTCCCACGGCGCGCCTACTGCAACGGCTTCACGCTGATAGCGTCCGGCTTCTTCTTCGTTCAACACACCACGGCGCAGGGCCGCGGCGATGCACACGACACCGTCCAGTTGATGCTCGGTAACGAAGTTGCGCCATTGCTTGGGCAAATCCAGCTCATCCTGCGGCGTGACCACGCTTGCGGAGGCGTTGTAGACGCCGTCCTGATAGAAAAACAGCCGGACAATCTCATGCCCGCCAGCCAGGGCGGCCTGAGCGAACAGCAAGGCGCGGCGCGAGGAGGGCGCATGGGCGGCGGAAAACAGCGCGATGGCGAACTTCATGACGGACTCGATCAGCAAGACTGCGGCCATGATAATGCTTTATCGCCGGGGCGGCGAAGGGCGTTTCAGCGCGGCATATACCCCAACTGCCAACGCCGCGGAATTTTCAGCGACAGCAGCCCGATGGCGCCGGCCAGCAGCCCGCTGACAAACAGGGCCCTGAGCCCCAAGTGATGTTCCAGCACGGCGCCGATGACCGCGCCAGCAAACATCCCGCTCCAGGGGATCAGTTGCACGCGCCAACCGTTGCGACGTTCGCCAAGCATCCAGCGTCCCAGCCCACGGCCGAAGCGCGACAGGGCGCCGGTGACGTAGGTCAGGCCGACCGGCAGACCGTTCACTTCCTCGACGGCGGCATTGAGCATGCCCATGGCAATGATGGCCGCCAGCAACGCCGGCAATTGTTCCTCATAAGGCCAAGCCGCAGCCCCACACAGCAGCGTGGCGATGCACAGCAGCAAGGGCAGCGCCCGGCGACCGCCGAGGCGGCTGACGACAATACCCAAGGCGTTACCGAGGACGAAGGTGCCAACGAGTATCATCAGGCGCAAGGTCAGGCCCAGGTCGCCATCGCTGATCGCCACGGCCAGGCGGGTAGTGTTGCCACTCATGAACGAGACGAAATCGCCGCTGGCCATGAAGCCGATGGCATCGGTCATGCCTGCGAGCACCGAGAGGCTGGCCACCAGCAACATGCCGATGCGTCCGCGCCATTTCCGGGTATGCAGGTGGCCTGGACTGGCGCGGTCAGTTGAAAGGGATGGCAACATCAGCGAAGGTCGTCCTCAGGCAGCGACCGTGATGGTCACTTACTCAAACCATATAACTCGCAATACTCCAGCCAGTCCATGCCGGCCATCTCGGCCACTTCCTTGTGCACTTCCAAGCGTTGTGCCTGATAGTCCTCGGCCGTCGCCGCGGTCAGTTGCAGCGTCAGTTCCCAGGCAAACAACCCCAGGTGCTCGGCCTCGGCTTCAAAGGCTTCATGCAAGCGTTCCTCGCGGTACTGCGCAGCGGTCTCGCCCTTGGCCTGAGCCAACAGAGGATTGAGGTTGTCGAGCTCGACGCGCAGTTCAGGGCGCTCATCGAGAAACTTCTTCAGCGCTTGCTCGTGTTGCTGTTCGGTTGCCGCCATGGTCGCTCCTTGAGGCCGGGTTACGAAGATTGCTTCTTGCTGGCCTTGGCCGCTGCTGCCAGGCACTCAAGGGCAAACTGCTCGGGATAGGTCATTTGAATCGGCGTGGTTTCACCTTTGACGGTTCTTTCGCCGTCGAGGATGTAACGAATCCGCTTGTCGGTGACGCCAATTCGCTTGGCAATCCAGGACGGCGTCTGACCGATCTGGCTGATCAGCTTGTCGGCATATTCAGCGGTCGGTTTGTAATATTCGGCGTTGGGTGTCATGGCCTTTCCAAAAAATGAGCCCGGAAAAATGGGCGATGCGGCGTTAATGGCGCGACAGGGTGCGCGAATCGTCACGCGGTGTCGCGGTATAAATGAAGTAAAGCAGAACGATACGCCGTGCCGCGGTGATACAGTCCGCTTTTTCTTGATGAGCGAACGCAATGCGAATTCTGATGGTGGCGCTGGCCGTAACGTTGCTGGCGGGATGCGCCGGCTCGGCGATGAACGATGCCCGCACTGGAACCCCGTACAAAACCCTGACGTCGGACAAACCGGAAAAAGTCGTCGCCCAGTGTGTGCAGTTTTCCTGGCAGGACGAGGCGGTGTTCGGGGTCGATGCGGGCGCGTATTTGCAGCCTGGCAAAAAGGGTGGTTCCACCGTTTACACGCGCTCGGCAGAGTCCTTTGTGGACGTGACGACTGACGCTTCCGCAACCGTGCTGAATTATTACGCGCAACGTGACGACTTTGTGGCCAAGCGTCGACTGGCGGCGTTGGCGACCTGCTTGTAAGCCGCTCAGCTATTGATCAGGCGCTTCTGGAAAAAGAAGCGCTTGTGACCCGGCGGATAGTCAGCGATCTGCCCGAACTCGCTGTAGCCGAGTTTCTTGTAGAACGCCGGCGCCTGGAAGTCGAAGGTGTCGAGCCAGACCCCGATGCATTCCTTTTCCCGTGCAAGGTCTTCGGCCATTTGCATCAGTTTCGTGCCCATGCCTTGTCCCCTGGCCTGTTCCGGTACCGACAGCAACTCGATGTATAACCACTGGTAAAACACCCGGCCATAGAGCCCGCCGAGGATTTCGTCGTTGTCGTCGCGTACCAGCAAGGCAATCGGCTCCGGCACCGTGACGCCGGCCTTTGAGGCGTTATACGCACGCAACGGCAGCACGAGTGCATGTTCCTCGGCATCCGTGGGGTTTTGCGACTGCTCGATTCGCAGGGTCATCAGCTATTTCCTTATGGTCTGAGTGGACAACAGCCTCAAGCCTATCGCGGTCAGCGGTCGTTGTTCCAGCCCCTGAGGCGGAACCCTCGCCATCGTGCAGATGTCTAGCCTAAACAGCGTCATTCCAGAACGCGGCCTATGAGGACAATCCGTGAATATTTTTGAAGCCTTGCGCGAAAGCCACGACCGCCAACGCACCTACGCCGATGCGCTGATCCAGACCAGCGGGGACACCCCCGAGCGGGTCGAGGCTTACAAGCGGTTCAAGTCCGAACTTCAGGCCCACGAAACTGCTGAAGAGCGCCATTTCTACATCCCGCTGATGGAGTTCGATAACGGCGTCGACCTCAGCCGCCATGCGATTGCCGAACATCACGAGATGGACGAAATGATGGAAACGCTGGATGAGACCGAGATGTCCAGTCCGGCTTGGCTGGCCGCCGCGAAGAAGCTCGCCGAGAAGGTCAATCACCACATGGAAGAGGAAGAGCAGAAGTTCTTCCAAATGGCCGGCAAGCTACTCGACGACAAACAGAAAGAGACGCTGGCGGGGCAATATGTGAAGGAATACAAGGCCCAGCTTTCTTAGCGCCAGGCTTTCGTTTTCGCCTAACATGTGCGCCTTCCGACGAAAAAAGGGATGCGTTGTCATGTCGAACACAGCCGAGCGGGTCAACCTCATCGAGTCCCAGGTGTTGTCCCGCGACTGGTACCTGCTCAAGAAAATCACCTTCGATTACCTGCGCAACAACGGCGAATGGCAGCGCCAGACCCGCGAGGTCTACGACCGTGGTAATGGCGCGGCGATTCTGCTGTTCAACCGTGAAAAGAAAACCGTCGTGCTGACCCGGCAATTCAGATTGCCGGTGTTCGTCAACGGCCACGATGGCTTGCTGATCGAAGTGGCAGCAGGGCTGCTTGAAGGTGCGGCGCCTGAAGAGCGCATCCGCGAAGAAGCGGAGGAAGAAACCGGTTATCGCGTGCACCACGTGCACAAGGTGTTCGAGGCCTACATGAGCCCCGGCTCGGTGACTGAAAAACTGCACTTCTTCATCGCTGAGTACGATGCCGCGTCTAAGGTCAGTGATGGCGGCGGACTGGAGGAGGAGACCGAGGAGCTGGAAGTGCTGGAGTGGAAGTTCGACGACGCGCTTGAGGCGTTTTATCGCGGGGACATCTGCGATGCGAAGACCATCATGCTGTTGCAGTATGCGGCGATGAAAAACATCTTCTCCGACGCTTGAGCGTTAAATCAAAACAATTCCCCCGTCCTGCTGAGGCCTGACCACTCGCAACCTTCAAGCATCAGCAGCCTCTCCTTCGCCTCAAGCCCCCCGGCAAACCCCGTCAACTTCCCCGAAGCGCCAATCACCCGATGACACGGCGCCACAATTGAAATCGGATTCTTGCCATTCGCGGCTCCCACCGCCCGAACCGCACTGGGATTACCGATCTGCCTGGCAATCTCGCTATAGCTACGTGTCTCACCAAATGGAATGGTCAGCAGCGCCGCCCAGACCTTCTTTTGAAATTCCGTCCCGGCAAACGCTAACTCCAGGTCGAATCGATTGCGTGTGCCCGCAAAGTATTCCCGCAACTGCTGAGCGGTGCGCATAAGGATCGGATTATCCGGCGCCTCGCTCATCGGCCCAAGTCGCACACGGCCGGGTTTGTCGTTTTCCCAGAGGATGGCTGCCAGTCGTGAGCCGTTCGCGACCAGTTTCAATTCGCCCACCGGGGATGCGAGGGTGGTGAAGGTGTAACTCATGCCGGTGGACTCCGCAAAAGTGCTGAACTGAGGGCAAGCATACTGCCTCGACGGGGAGGCGCAATACGCAATCCCAGCCATACTTGCCTCTGCTCTTGAAGCCTTCCCTCTGTTTTTGTACAGAGCCTAAAAACAAAAAGAGACCGACTCATGAAGTTCGAACCTTTTGCCAAATCGCTGATTGCGACCTCGTTGGCGCTCAGCTGCCTCAGTGCTTACTCGGCCTCCGTGGCGCCGGTCGCGGCAGAAAACGGCATGGTCGTCACCGCCCAGCATCTGGCCAGTCATGTGGGCGTGGATGTGCTCAAGAACGGCGGCAACGCCGTCGATGCCGCAGTAGCCGTCGGTTACGCGCTGGCGGTGGTTTATCCCGCGGCGGGCAACTTGGGCGGCGGCGGTTTCATGACCATTCAGTTGGCGGACGGGCGCAAGACCTTCCTCGACTTCCGCGAAAAAGCACCGCTGGCCGCCACCGCAGACATGTACCTCGACAAGGAGGGCAACGTCGTCCCTGACCTGAGCACCCGTGGCCATCTGGCGGTCGGCGTGCCGGGCACCGTGTCCGGGATGGAACTGGCGCTGTCGAAATACGGCACCAAACCCCGCAAGGAAGTCATCGCCCCGGCCATCAAGCTCGCCGAAGACGGTTTTGAGCTGGAGCAGGGCGATGTCGAGTTGCTGGAATACGCCACCGACGTCTTCAAAAAGGACATGCGCGATTCCGGCTCGATCTTCCTGAGCAACGGCGAGCCGATGCAGGTGGGGCAAAAACTGGTGCAGAAGGATCTGGCCAAAACCCTCCTGGAAATTTCCGAAAAGGGCGAAGACGGCTTCTACAAAGGCTGGGTGGCCGACGCCATCGTCACCTCCAGTCAGGCTAACAAGGGCATCATCACCCAGGCCGACCTCGACAAATACAAGACCCGTGAACTGGCCCCGATCGAGTGCGATTACCGCGGCTACCACGTCGTCTCGGCCCCACCGCCAAGCTCTGGTGGCGTGGTGATCTGCGAGATCATGAACATCCTCGAAGGCTACCCAATGAAAGACCTGGGCTATCACTCGGCCCAGAGCATGCACTATCAGATCGAAGCGATGCGCCACGCCTATGTGGATCGCAACAGCTACCTCGGCGACCCGGATTTCGTGAAAAACCCGATCGCCCACTTGCTGGATAAAAACTACGCGACCAAAATCCGCGCCGCCATCGACCCGCAAAAGGCCGGTGTGTCCCGCGAGATCAAACCCGGCGTAGCGCCACACGAAGGCAGTAACACCACCCATTACTCCATCGTCGACAAGTGGGGCAACGCGGTCTCGGTGACGTACACCCTGAACGACTGGTTCGGCGCCGGCGTCATGGCCAGCAAAACCGGGGTCATTCTCAACGACGAGATGGATGACTTCACCTCGAAAATCGGCGTGCCGAACATGTACGGCCTGGTGCAAGGGGAGGCCAATGTCATCGCTCCCGGCAAGGCACCGCTGTCGTCCATGAGCCCGACCATCGTCACCAAGGACGGCAAAGTCGTAATGGTCGTCGGCACCCCCGGCGGCAGCCGGATCATCACCGCGACCTTGCTGACCATCCTCAACGTGATCGACTACGGCATGAACATCCAGGAAGCGGTCGATGCACCGCGTTTCCACCAGCAGTGGTTGCCGGAAGAGACCAACCTGGAGACCTTCACCACCAGTCCCGATACGGTGAAGATGCTTGAAAGCTGGGGGCACAAGTTTGCCGGGCCACAGGACGCCAACCATGTGGCGGCGATTCTGGTCGGCGCGCCTTCGCTGGAAGGCAAACCGGTGGGCAAAAACCGCTTCTATGGGGCGAACGACCCGCGACGTAATACCGGGTTGTCGCTCGGTTATTGAGGGTTGTGTTTTGAAGGAGACGGATCTAGTTTCCGTCTCCTAATCCACCGACTTATCAGGAGGGAACCCATGGCCACTGCATTGCTGATCATCGACGTCCAACACGGCCTGTGCACCGGCGAGTACGAATGTTTTGATATCAAGCGCGTCATCGAGAGCATCAACGACCTCAGTGCCAAGGCTCGAGAGACCGGTGTTCCGGTCATCCTCATCCAGCACGAAGAAAAGGGTGGTCTGCTGCAACACGGCTCCGAAGGTTGGCAACTGGCAGACAGCCTGGTGACTTCGCCACTGGACCTGCGCCTGCGCAAAACCACTCGAGATTCGTTCTACCAAACCCACTTGCAATCATTGTTGCAAGACCAGGGCACGGACCGCCTGATCATCTGCGGCCTGCAAACCGACTATTGCGTCAACGCTACCGTCCGCCAGGCCCTGAACCTGGGTTATGACGTGGTGCTCGCCGCCGACGCGCATTCCACCGTCGACAACGGCAACCTTGCCGCTCAGGACATTATTGCTGAGCACAACGCAGACCTGGCGCACTTGACGGGGCCCGTGGCGCGAATCGACGTTACCCCGACCAGCGAAATCCGCGTTTAAAGGCGGCTTAATCCTTTAAGCAAAAATCGTGTCCCCTCTCTCACGATTCCTGCCGCACTGCCGATTCACTTAATGCCCTCGCAAGCCCCGGTTTTTACATCGGGGCTCGACAGTGCAGGGCGCGCGAAACCCGCTTGCCTTCCTGAATCGTAAATTGGACGGATCACAATGACCGGAGTCGTCATGAAACACCTGAAACTCGCCTGCTTGTTGTTGGCTACGACCGCCTTGTTCGGGTGAGTGACCAGTCGTTCGGTAGTCGGCGTAGACGCACCTCAAGTCGCCAACGGCAATGGCCAGAAAGTCGCTATCACGGTGCTCGACGAGCGCCGCTTCGAGCTCAAACCTGAAATCCCCGAGATCCCGTCCCTCAAGGATGGCGAAATCACCGACAAGACCATCACCGAGCGTGCTATCGCCCGTAAACGCAACGGCTATGGCATGGCGCTGGGTGACGTGTTGTTGCCAGAAGGCACCAAGCTCAGCAGCCTGATCGCCAAGAGCATTGCCGCGGCCTATGGCCAAGCGGGCTATCGCGTCGTCCAGAGCGGTGAAAAGACAGCCGATACCCAAGCCGTCACCGTGCATGTCATTGAGTTCTGGTCGTGGATGTCGCCAGGTTTCCTCACAGTAGGCGTGAACAACAAGCTTCACCTGAAAGTGGAAACAGGCAACGCGTCCCCGGCTGTCGAAATAGTGAAACAGAACCGCGAAGGCGTGCAGGTCGTCACCGAAAACGACTGGAAGGAAAGCACCCAACAAGGTTTAAAAGCCATCACCGAGACGATGGCAAAAAATCTCTAAGCACTGAAAATACAACCGGCGCCCGCAAGGCGCCGGTTTTAATTCACTCTGTCTGCAACCGCCGCACGACCACCTGAAAACGCTTGGAGGCCACCCAGTCGGGGCCCGCGTCCTCTACCAGCAGCATGATCCCCAGGCAGTGTTCCAGATGCAGCGTGATGACTTGCCCTTCAACTTCCAGATCCCAGTAACGCTGATCCAACCCGTCAGCCACCACGTGTGTGGCGAGCGAGCGCCGGGTTGCAAAGCACCACCGATCCATCGTTTTCAAATGCCCGCGCTCATGGACTTGGGCATACTGGTGGCGCCCATAGAATGGAATCTGTCGATGCTCTCAACGTTTTCTCGTTTCAAGACCCCTTACGCTTTCCTGTTGATGCCTGTCTTCTTGTCCGCAGCTGCCCACGCCAGCAGCTTCAACTGCGACAGCGCCGCCAACGTCAGCGAAAAAGCCATCTGTGCGGATCCCTACACCTCGGATCTTGACCGCAAACTGGGCGCACTCTGGAGTTCGACGCTGCCTGAGGTCGCCGATCCCAAGGCGCTGAAGGCGGATCAACGCCAGTGGCTGAAACAACGCAATCAATGCGCTGACAACATCAGCTGTCTGCGTCAGCAGTACCAGATGCGCCTCGTTGAACTTGGCCACGCTGCCACGCCATTTACGTGGGACGCCTCTTGGCAATTGATTCCGTGGGGCGTTTCGACGGGGGCCGAGTTGAAAACCCAACGCAAGGATTCAACTCACATTACGTTCGACGTTTCGGCCATGAACGGCGCCAACATGGGCGAGCTGGACGGCATCGCGACACTCGACGGCACTCAGGCGCGTTACGCCGAGGGGGCCTGCACCCTGGATTTCAAAGCCATCAACGGTGTACTCGACGTTTCACAGAGCGGCGAGGCTGCCGATTGTGGCGCCGGCATGGGCGTGTATTACGCCGGACGTTATGTGGCGTCGGAACAGTCTTTGGCTCTGGACAACGATTTACTCAGCGTGGGCTTGGTGCGCACACGGCAGGAAGATGACGCGCTACGGAAATTGCTCAAGGACGACTATCCGCGGTTGGTGGCGAGTAGCAGTTCGAGGGTGACAGGCGACACGTCGAGCGACTTGCCGGGGGCGCAAGTCACGGAAATGTGGATACGCGGTTTAGGCTCGATCAACGCTGCGATCTTCGCGAGCGCACCGGATAGCCGATTCTGGCTGCTACTGGTGGTGACCGATCAGCAGAGCCATTTAAGGGCTCGTTACTACACCAACGTACCGGGCTGGAAAGGTCGCTTGCCTGAGTCATTGAAGCGTTGGTACGACGAGCGAGCGAAAGACGAGACGTTACCGCTGGACTTGATGCCTTGAGCCGATAATTGTGGGGGGCTTGCGCCGGTTAACGCTTACGCTGCCCCGAAAATCTCGATCAGCTCAGTCAAAAAAGCGCTCACCACATCACGTAGAGTTGCCAGCACTTTATCGGCACTGGTTCTGCGCTACGCGTCAGGTTGGCTCTTTACGCGCTTAATAGCTGTCGTCACATGAGGCACCGCATACGTTTTGTACCAATGATTCATCCCTTCAATGGCTTTCTTGGCGGGAGCAACGTCGTAAGCCCCGACCAACTCTGCGCAAGCCTGCGCCATGGCAACCAGAATACGAGCTGCTTCCGGTACGTTAGGGAGGTTACTCCCGGCCTCATGCCGTTCACGAATAATCTGATAGCGAATGTTCTCAGGCAGTGTCCAGGCACTGATCAAGAACTCCTGAACGGAGTATTCGACGCCTTTGATAGCCACGGTCGCGGCGCGATGCTCTTCGCAGTAACCTGCCGCTTCGATCTGCTCACAGCTGTCGATGACAGTGTTCATCATTTCTCGAATTTGCTGCCAATCCGTTTTCATTCGAACTCCTTTTCAATGGGGATTCAGAGGCTACCAAGCATACTCAGTTCTCAATCCGGCGAAGGTTTTATCTGGATAGCTGTATCGCGCTGGACGCCATAACCGAGCCTATGGCATCGTCAAATTAATACGCCATGTAGCAAACAGGATCAAAACAATGGAGGAGGGTGACGAAGTCGGCGCCAATACGTCGATGGCAACGCTGAAAGCATTCAATCTGTGCGTGCTCCAGTTGGGTCGTCTTGCTCGAGAGCGCGACGCCTCCCAACTCATCGCAGACGGCCTGCAGGCCTTCCGCCCACTGGTGACGTTCGCGTCAGCCTGGTGGGGCGAGATGTCCGCATCAGGCGCCGATGCTCCGCCCAAAAGCTGGATGCACGGGCGAATCAATCTGCCGGAGTCGTTTGCCGCCGAATGGCACAAGAGTGCGGGCAGCGACAAATTCTCCCATGACACTTTGAGCCAACCCGGCGAGGTCGTGCGCGACAGCGGGTTCACCGACCCGGATGCAGACGTGGACGCGTTCGCCCGTCGCCACGACCTCTACCACCCGATGTGCATCACCTTCGAGTTGCCCGAAAGCGGTTTGATGTTCTTTGTCTGTCTCTACCGCGGCGCTGATGCTGCGGCGTTCAATGACAGCGAAGCCGGGTTGTTTTCGGCGTTCTGCGACCATCTGTTGCAGTTGTGGCGCTTTCAGGTGCAGGACATGATCCGCTTCGACACGGGCAACGGGGCTACTGACTTCGGGGTCGCGCGTATGGACGGCAGTTTGCTGTACGTGGGAGCACGTCTGTGCGCCGCCATTCAGCGCGAGTTGCCTGGGTGGAGTGGTTCAACGCTGCCCGTTGATGTGATCGCGCAGCTGCAAAAGGCACCTTGCGTCATGCGCCTGGGTCGCTGCGCACTGACACTGAGCCCTAATGCCGAGCATGTCATCCTGTCGCTCGAAACACAGTCGCGCGGGGCGGTGCTGGCGCCTCGCGAGCGCACGGCTGCGATGCTGTTCGCTGCCGGTCATTCCTATAAAGAGATTGCCAAGATCCTTGCCTTGAGTCCTGCGACAGTGCGCACTTATCTGCGCAATTGCTACTTGCAGCTCGGTGTGAAGAGCAAGGTGGAACTGGGTTCTGTCCTGCGTTCGTCGAGTTCGCTTGTGGAGGCTGCGCGCCGCGATTAACCCGCGATATTTCTAACTAATCGCCTTACCCCTCCTCATTT
This sequence comes from Pseudomonas sp. HLT2-19-2, assembly GCF_054898005.1. Lineage (NCBI taxonomy): Bacteria > Pseudomonadati > Pseudomonadota > Gammaproteobacteria > Pseudomonadales > Pseudomonadaceae > Pseudomonas > Pseudomonas sp. HLT2-19-2. Next base: position 2,473,675 of record NZ_CM142712.1, read on the forward strand.
GTGGAGGTCCATCCGATCGCCTTGCTCTATAGGGTATGCCCTGCATATCAGGGGTTTGCACGGCAGTCTGTTCGGGCACTTCTAAAACTATAAAAACAGAGGTGAGGCATTTGAAATTTTCCAGGCTATTTATCGCCGTTGCCGCGACAACGGCATTTTCCTGCGTGGCGCTGGTGGGGTGTCAGACGCAGGGTTCGACACCCGCTGACATGGTGATGCGCAACGGCTATGTCTACACCGTCGACGGCAAGAATTCCGTGCAGCAGGCGATCGCCGTCACGGGCGGGAAGATCGTTTATGTCGGCAGCGATGAAGGCGTTTCTTCGTACATCGGCAAGCAGACGCAGCTGATCGATCTGGCGGGACGCATGGTGATGCCGGGCTTCATCGATGCGCACATGCATCCGGGAGACGGCGGCCGCGCCATGACGCTGTGCGACCTGAAATACCAGACGATGACCCGCAAGGTTTTCCAGGAAACCATTCAGGCGTGCCTGGATGCCGACAAAGGCAAAGGCCCGGATGTCTGGCTGGAAGTGGGCAGTTGGGATCGCATAGGCATGGACGGACTTGACGGCGACCCGGACAAATCGACGCTGGATGCGCTCAAGACCCATCGACCGATTCAGGTCCGATCCACTGATTTCCATACCGTGCTGACCAACTCTCGCGGCCTGGAAGTGGCTGGCATCAACAAGCACACGGCCAATCCCGGTGATGGCAAGTTCGTGCGCGACAGCGCCGGCAACCCGACCGGCATCTGCGAAGACGGCGCTGCCGATGCCATGGCCGCCGTGGTACCGCCAGCCACCGACGCAGAGAAACTCAAGCAGACCCGCGCGGCGCTCGACGCCCTGCGCCAGCAAGGCATCACCAGTTTCTTCGATGCCTTGTCGGGGCCGGAGAATGGCAAAGCTTTCACCACGTTGCAGCAGTCGGGCGAGCTGACCGCCCGGGCCTTGCTGGCGATCAAACTGGACCCTGCCGCCGCGGCTGCAGACCCGGCGAAAACCATCGCCGAGGCCAAGGCATTGGCCACGACTTACGATCAGGGCGAAGCGAAACCCACGCCGGGCGTGAGCATGCGCCACGTCAAATTGTTCATGGATGGCATCATCAACGCGCCGGCGGACACGGGGGCAATGTTGACGCCCTATCTGCGCAATGCCGGAACCGATGCAGCGCCCAAATGGACGCCAGGCAAGAATGTCGGTGAGCTGTATTTCCCGCCGCAAGTGCTCAACCCGCTGCTGCTGAAGGCTGTCCAGGCCGGCCTCGATCCGCACCTTCATGCCACCGGAGACCGAGCGGTGCGTGACTCACTGAACGGCATCGAATACGTGCGCCAGCAACTGCCGGGCAATGGCTTCCGCCCAGCCATTACGCACAACGAGTCGGTGGACCCTGCCGACTATGCGCGCTTCAAGGCGCTCGACGTGACCGCCAGCATGTCCTTCCAGTGGGCGCAGCAGGCGCCGTCCACGGTCGACGGCACCAGCGATCACCTCGGGCCTGCGCGTTTCGCCCGCATGGAGCCCTCGGGCAGCATCGCGCGTGCCGGCGGGCGTGTTGCGTATGGCAGCGACTGGCCCGTCGACCCGCTCGACGAATTCCTCGCGTTGAAGGTCGGGGTCACTCGCTCAGGCGATCCACTGAACCCGCACAGCTACGGTCCCAAGTATGCGGGCAGGCTGAATGCCGACCCGGCGCTGTCGCGCACTGAAGTGCTGCGCACCATCACCATAAACGCGGCCGAGCAGCTGAAACTGGACGCTGTTGTCGGTTCGGTCGAGGTCGGCAAGTTCGCCGACGTGATCGTCCTGGACAAGAACTTCATGCAAATGCCCGAGGATGAGCTGGCACGCAACGAGGTGCTGATGACCGTGGTCGGCGGCAAGGTCGTGTGGGCCAAGGCGCCGTTCGTGGGTCTTGATCAGCGGCCGACTCAAGTCGCCGTGACTGAACAACAATAAAAGCAACAGTCTGCCCCTCAGAAGAGAACCCCGTAAATGACCAAGGTCAGCGATAGTCAGCAGCGAAGTCCCCTGATCGAGACACGTTCGATCGATTACATCCCCGAGGCCGAGCGTCATGGCAGCCTCTACAGTCAGTTCACCCTATGGCTCGGCGCCAACCTGCAGATCACGGCGATCGTCACCGGCGCCCTGGCCGTGGTGCTGGGCGGTGATGTGTTCTGGTCACTCATTGGCTTGCTGATCGGCCAGGTGCTCGGCGGTGCGGTGGTTGCCCTGCACGCGGCACAAGGGCCGAAGCTCGGGCTGCCGCAGATGATCTCCAGTCGTGTGCAGTTCGGGGTCTATGGGGCGGCCATCCCGATTGTGCTGGTGTGCCTGATGTACCTCGGTTTCAGCGCCACCGGCGCGGTACTGTCAGGGCAGGCCATTGCCCAGTTGATCCATGTCAGCGACAGCGCCGGCATCCTGATTTTTGCCTCGTGCATCGCGTTTCTGACGATCTTCGGTTACCGGGTTATTCACCTGGTCGGCAGGGTGGCCAGCGTGCTGGGCATCATTGCTTTCGTCTATCTGTTTACCCGGTTGATGACGCTCAACGATATCGGCCTGTTGCTGGAGAACCGCCACTTCGGCTGGAGCACTTTCCTGCTGGCAGTATCCCTTTCCGCGTCCTGGCAGATCGCCTTTGGCCCTTATGTGGCTGACTACTCACGCTACCTGCCGAGCAAGACCTCGTCCTGGAAAACGTTTGCTGCCGTTGGCCTTGGAACGGTGCTGGGCGCCCAGGCGTCCATGGTGCTGGGTGTATTCGCGGCGGCATTGGCCGGTGCAAATTTTCGCGGTCACGAGGTGGCGACGATCGTCGGGTTGGGCAGCACCGGTGTAATGGCGTCTCTGCTGTACTTGAGCGTGGTGTTCGGCAAGGTCACGGTGTCCACGCTCAACGCTTATGGCAGCTTCATGTGCGTGGCCACGATCATCAGTGGCTTTCGCAGTCGTCTCGAGATCTCCGCCAGGCAGCGCATGCTGTTTGTATTGGTGATTGTCGCGGCGTCCACCACGCTCGCGCTTCTGGGCCAGCACTCGTTTCTCAACGCCTTCAAGTATTTCATTCTGTTTTTGCTGACCTTCTTCACGCCCTGGAGCGCGATCAATCTGGTGGATTACTACTTCATCAACAAGGAGCGCTATGACATTCCGGCGTTGTCCGACCCGGCAGGTCGTTATGGCCGCTGGAACATGCGCGGGATCAGCGTGTATGTCATCGGTGTATTGATCCAGTTGCCCTTCGTCGATACTCACTTCTACTCCGGGCCGATGGTCGCGCAACTCGGCGGTGTCGATATTTCCTGGATTGTGGGTCTGGTGGTGCCGGGCATCTTCTACTACCTGCTGGCCAGGACCTCAGCGCTTGCTGTGTTGCCTGAGCAGGGCTCAAAGGCCTGAGATCCGGAACAACGCTCACACTCTTCGCCGGGTGTGAGCGCGCGCTGTCCAGTTGCCGGGACAATTGAATACGCGGTGCTAGACTTTCAGGCTGACCAGCCCCAGGCACTTTCGACGAGACGACAACTATGGATATCCAGGCCCTACGCGGCGACGCAACCCACATCGATAAAATCGCCAGCCTCTTCGACGCCTATCGAGGCTTCTACGGCCAGCCGTCGAACCTGCCGCAATCTCGCGAGTTCATCGCCGAGCGCATTGCCCGGGACGAATCCGCGATTTTCTACGCCCAGGACACCCGCGGCGAAGCGCTGGGTTTCGTGCAGTTGTTCCCGACGTTCTCCTCCATCGATGCACACCGCACCTGGCTGCTTGGCGACCTCTTCACAACACCCGCCGCCCGAGGGCAAGGGGTAGGCACGTTGCTGATGAACACCGCGCGAGACTTTGCGCTGTTGACCGGTGCCAAAGGCATGGTGCTCGAAACGGCGACGGACAATGTCGGCGCGCAAAGGTTGTACGAATCCTTGGGCTATGTGCGCGATACGGGTTACTACACCTACTGCCTCGATTTGAAGCAAGGCTGAGCCAACCGCTGCCGGTCACCTCAGCGCGTGCAGGAATGCAGCTTGGGCCTTGGGGCACGTGAACAAACCCCTCGACCAGCGTCTGCCCAAACAATTGGAAGATGTCCAACAGCAACGTTGCGGCCTGTTCGGGTTGGGCGATCAGTCGTTGCCAGCTGTCGAACACGTCCTCACGGCCGTCCGGGCTCTGGCAACGTTGGCAGTGGCGCAGACGAATGCCATCGAAGTCGAGGGTCAGGCGCCAGCCCTCGATATCGACTTGTAACTGGCCGGGCTCGGATTGTTCATCGAGGCGCAGCAAAGGGCAGCTGCCCATCGCGGCGGCGCGCAGTCGCTGGTAAACCTCGCGTGCGGTCAGAGGCGGCACGTGTGTCTCCGGTGAGTTCGTGGCGTAGAAACGGGGGTGCACAGGATAGACGATCATGGTGAAATCTCCGCGAGCTTCTGCTCTGGACACCCACTGATCTGGAACCCTACATGAAGAAAGCCGCCGTACTCACCTTCTCCTTGATACTCAGTACGGGGCTGTTCAGTACGCAAGCCCCAGCGGCCGGCGATGCCGAAGCGGGTGCGACACTGTTCAAGCGGATATGCGGTGGCTGCCATCAAGTCGGGGAGTCGGCACGGGGTTCTTTTGGTCCGCAGCTCAACGGCATTTTTGGACGCGCTTCGGGCAGCACCAAGGATTACCAATATTCCGATGCCATGAAATCAGCCGGCATCGTCTGGACCCGCGAAACGCTGACCGCGTACCTCGAAAATCCCAAAGCAGTGGTACCCGGCACTCGCATGATTTTCTGGGGGCTAAGCGATTCGCAAAAGATCGAAAATCTATTGGCGTACCTTCAGACGTTTCAGCCGCAGTAGGACTTTGCGACATTCGTCAGGCGCGGAACACGCGGTGGTTCCGATCTGATTTACAATACCGCCCTTTGACAGAGGGCAGCCGGTCATGGATGTTTTCGTGCTTCTATGTGACTACCTGATCAAGTGGGTGATCGGGCCTGTCACGGACCAGTTTTTTGGCATTTTCGATCTGAACGGCCGCTTCGGCATCGTGTTTCTCTGCTTGTCCTACAGCATCGCCTACAGCCTTTACCGATTCAGACAGTCTCGCGGGCTGACCGACGCACGTTCTTTCGGGCAGTTTATCGGCGGACGCCGGGTTCATTTTCATCGCTCGGCGTTGCTGGATTACCGGTACTACTTCGTGCGGGCCATCCTGAAAGTCGCGCTGGTGCTGCCGATTGTTGGCCTGGTTGACCCGTACGTCCTGCGCTCCGGCGACTATATCTCGTTTTTCACCCATCTTTGGGGCGCACGCGTGCAGGTGGGGGAGAACCTCTCACTCTCCTTGCTCTACGGGCTGGGCGTGTTTCTGGTGCAAGACTTCATCCATTACTGGGTCCACCGCGCCTTTCATTCCCGGTATCTGTGGGCGTTCCACAACGTCCATCATTCCGCGCCCGTCCTGGTACCGGCGACGGCAAGCCGGATTCACTTTGTGGAAAAAATTGTCGAAAAACTGATAGACACTGTCTGCCTCGGCGCCTATGCCGGGGTCTTTTGGTACGCCTGTGGCGGAGAGATCAGCCGGTATACCTTGTTCGGCGTGACCTATATGGTTTTCATCCTCAATGCATTGGCGGCCAACCTGCGTCACAGCCATGTCTGGCTCTCATTTGGGCCCGTGGTCGAGCATGTGCTGAACAGCCCCGCGCAACACCAGATTCACCACAGTGACGCGCCCCGACACTTCAACAAGAACTTCGGTACCAACCTGTCACTCTGGGACTGGATGTTCGGTACGCTCTACGTCACACACTCGACGCCCGAGCCCATTCAGTTCGGCACCGGCGAACAGGATCACCACCGTTACCTGACGCTCTATAGCCTGATCGTCACCCCCTTTGTGGACATAGCCCGCAAGATTCCCACCAGACGCGCCATGGAATGGGCACGCGTCTCTCCGAAAAATTGAGCACTGTGCCGCAGGCGACGGAAACATCAGCCCGTGTGTGCCATCGCGCGGATTTCAATCAGCTGATGCGCGAACGCCAGGCCCGACACGTCGATCAGGTGCCGGCCGGTCGATAATCACCCACATACGCCTTGAATAAACCCACACATTGCTCGAAATGCTCTTGCGGGCTCATCAGAAAGATCTCCATCACCTTATGGTTGATGAGTTGGGTAGCTGATGCTGCTTCTGCGCAAACAGTCAGGCCTTGACCCTAATGCTGTTCACTTAAGCTCGGTGTTTCCAGGCACACACACATGCGTAGCGAGGGGGCGGTGGATCAAGAGCAAAAGCGAGGCGGCCGACCTGTCTTTTGTTGATCGTGTGCATATCCGTTTCTGTGGTAATGGCCGCTATTGGTTTCGCTTTTACAGCGAGTCACTTGGAAATACGGAATGCCGCCCAACCCCAAGTAACCAAGGGCTCTTGCCCCTTTCGTTCGGTGCCTCGCTTAGGCTCGGCATACCCTCGCTCCGGTCCTGCTCCGTGGGCCCGCCGCCATCGGCCATCCATGGCCGGGGGCGGCTAACCCGGCATCCATGCCGGGTTGCCCACTGCGCAGAACCTCCACTCTGCCTCTCGAGGGGGCGCACACCGCAAAAGCAAAAGCGAGGCGGCCTCCCGGCCGGCCTGACTTCAAGTGAAAGCATTTCCCTGTAGGAGCTGTCGAGCGAAGCGAGGCTGCGATCTTTTGATCTTGCCGTTGCTGTTGCTTTGCTTTGGCTCCAGATTGCCACGGATGGCCGATGGCGGCGGGCGCCCCGGAGCAATGCCGGAGTGAGGGCATGCCGAGCCTAGGCGAGGCACCGAATGGTGGGGCAGGAGCCCTTGGTTACTTGGGGCTCTTCCAAGTGACTCGCTGTAAAAGCGAAACCGTAATCAGCCATCACCGCAGAAACGGATATGTCCCCCAACCTTAAGTGAACAGCATTAGGCCTTGACCCAGCGTTGGCGGCTCCAGCTGCTCAGCGTATCGACGGCCAATACCAGTAACAGCATGGCCAGAATAATAGTGCTGGCTTGAGCTTCCTGGAACAGGCTGAGGCTGACATAGAGCATCTGCCCCAAACCACCCGCGCCGACAAAGCCGAGCACGCTGGCCATGCGGATGTTGTTCTCCCAGCGGTACAGGATGTAGGCCAGCAGCTGTGGCAATAGATTGGGCAGTGTGCCGTAACAGAAAGCCCACACGGCATTGGCGCCCTGCAGGCGGATAGCTTCGGCCGGTTCGGGTGGGGCGTTTTCCAGCGCTTCGGCGAACAGGCGGCCGAGCACGCCGGTAGTGTGCAGGGCTAATGCCAGGGTGCCGGCATTCGGGCCGAGCCCGGCGGCAAGGACCATTAACGCGGCCCACACCAGTTCCGGAATTGCGCGCAGGGCGTTGAGCACAAGGCGCGATGCGCTCTGCAGCGGCCAGCCGAATCGCCCGGCCGCGGGCAGTGCCAATAGCAGACCGAGCACCGCCGCGAGCAGGGTGCCAAGGGCGGACATGGCGATGGTTTCCAGGGCGCCATGGCCGATGGCTTGCAGATGACCAGTGCTCAGGTCCGGACAGAGAAAACGCTGCGCATAGGCACCCATCTGGTTCAGATTGCCGGTGTCACCCAGTTCGGCGAGGTCGATGCCCAGATAGGTGAACGAGGCGGCGACCGCTGCGCCGATGCACAGGACCAGTACCAGGTTGAACAGGCGATTCATGTCAGCCTCCAGCGCAGCAGGCGGCTGAGTTGATCGGCGAGCAGCACCAGCACGAGAAACGTCAGTAACAGGCTGGCCACTTCACCGCCGGCAAACATGCGCAACGACAAATCCATTTGCTGGCCCAGACCGCCGGCGCCGACGAAGCCCATCACCACCGAGGCGCGGATGGCGCATTCCCAGCGGTACACCGTGTACGACAGCAGCTCCGCAGCGACATTGGGCAGGATCCCGTAACAAAAGGCCGCGAGCCGACCACTGCCGGCCTGCAGCAACGCGTGGGCCGGGCGCTGATCGACCGACTCGAAAATTTCTGCGTAAACCTTACCCAGCATGCCGCTGTAGGTAATGGCAATCGCCAGTACCCCGGCAGTCGGGCCGAGGCCAACGGCACGCACGAACAGCAGGGCCCAGACGATTTCCGGCACGCTGCGCAGGAAGATCAGTAAACCGCGTACAGGCCAACGTAGCAGCTGGCCCCAATAGCTCGGATGGCCGGCACGGGACGCAGCCGACAGCGACAGAGCCCGGCTGGCCAGCAGGCTGGCGGGGACTGCCAAGAGCAGCGCCAGGGCCATGCCGGCTGTGGCGATAGCCAGCGTCTGCAGCGTGGCTTGCAACAACAGCTCAATGAACGCCTCGTCATGGGCCGGTGGCCAAAAGGCTGAGACAAATTTGCCGATCTCGCTCTGACTATCACTTGCTACCAGGACGCTCAGGTCCAACTCGCTGTAGTGGATGCCAGGCCACAGCAGGGCAAGGGCCAGCAGAATGAGCAGCAGGCGGGGGCGGGTGGCGGGGTCTCGGGTGTCGCGCGTCAGCATCGGGGAATCTGCACACTCATGGGTGCCGGAGGAATGGGCGAGGCTTGCAGCTGTTCGTTGACGTAGAGCTTGTCGAGCAGCTCGCGGCCGACAGCGCCGGCCGGCAGGTCGAACAGGATCTGTCCATCACGCAGGCCGATGATGCGCGAAAAATGCACCAGGGCCAGTTCCACCGCATGCAGGCTGGCGACCAGGGTGACGTTCTGCTCCCGGGCATGGCGGCAGAGCACCGACAGCGTGTGCTCGGCGAGCACCGGGTCCATGGCCGATACCGGCTCATCGGCCAGCAACACCTCGGGCGCTTGATACAACACGCGGGCAATGCCCACGCGCTGTAGCTGTCCACCGGACAGCTGCTGGCATTGCGCGAACAACTTGTCACTCAGGTCCAGCTGGCCCAAAGCCGCGCGTGCACCCGGAATATCCAATGGGTGCAGCAGGTTCAGCAGGCTCTTGCCCAGACCCCACTGGCCAAGCTTTCCGGCCAGAACCGCGGTGACCACGCGCAGGCGCGGTGGCAAGGGGGGCGATTGATGAATCAGACCGATGCGAGCGCGCAGACGCTGACGCTGACGGGCAGAAAGCTGCCAGGCTTGCTCGCCGAGCACCCGCAGCTCGCCGTTGTCCGGTCGCAGGGCGGTGGCCAGCAGGTTGAGCAGGCTCGACTTACCGGCGCCGGACGGGCCGATGATGGCGACCTGTTCGCTTGCACCGATGTGCAGGTCCACGCCACGCAGCGCCTGGACGCCGTTGGCGTGGGTAAGGCTGACCTGGGTCAGATGCAACGTCATTTGAGCAGGTCGGCGGCGCGTGCGGCGTCCTCGATACCCTTGTAGTTTTCAGGCTTGGTTTCGATGAAGCGGCTGGCGGCCTGCAGATCCAGAATCTCCTTGTCCTTCGGGTTCGCCGGATCGAGCGCAAGGAAGGCTGCCTTTATCTTGGCCGCCAGTGCCGGGTCGAGCGTCCCGCGCACCGTCCAGTTGTAGTCGTAGTAAGTCGGGGTGGTAGCAAACACTTTGACCTTGTTGGTGTCGACCTTGCCGGCGGCGACCAGTTTTTCCCACACGCTGGCGTTCAGTACCCCGGCGTCCACCTTGCCGGCCTGGACCCAGGCGACGGTGGCGTCATGGGCACCGGAGTAGCCCACGCGGCTAAAGTACGTTTCCGGTTTGATGCCGTCCTTCAGCATGAAATAGCGCGGCATGAGACTGCCCGACGTGGATGACACCGAGCCGAAGGCGAAAGTCTTGCCCTTGAGATCGGCGAGGGACTTGATGGCTGGGTCGGCGGTGATGAACTTGCTGGTGAACTGGGCGTCCTGTTCGCGCTGTACCAGCGGAATGGCATTGCCGGTTTTCAGGCGTGCCTGCACGAACGTGAAACCGCCCAGCCAGGCCAGGTCGATTCGGTCGGTGGCCAGCGCCTCGACCACGGCCGGATAGTCGCTCACAGGCACGAACTCAACTTTCATGCCTGTTTGTTGTTCCAGATAAGCGCCAAGCGGCTTGAACTTGCGGAGCAGTTCGGTCGGGGCTTCATCGGGAATGGCGCTGACTTTCAGGGTGTCGGCGGCCTGCGCTAGCAGGGTACAAAAAGACAGGGTTAAGCCAATGGCCAATGCCAGGTTACGCTTTAGCATGTAAGTTCTCCGTTTCATTAGCGCAAAAATGTCGATGCGCTAGGCACACGCTGATTGCTGAATGGCGCGTTGTGAGGGTAGACGAAACGCAGCGAATATGAGTTCCTGCGTCGTTGGCCTGCTTTGCCGTTAGTGGCGGGATTGAAGCGTGTAATGCCCCAATCCCGCCATTACTATTTTTTGCCACGCGACAAAGGAGGGGTGCGAGGCGGGATCAATCGTTTTGTCCCAATCGACTCGAACGCCGACGCCAAGCGCAGCAGCGTCGAATCGTCATAGGCACGACCGGCAAAGGTCAGCCCGACGGGCATGCCGATGTCCGGCATGATGCCCATTGGCACAGTGACTGTGGGAACGCCGAGGTGCCGGATAGCGAGATTGCCGTTGGCGACCCATACGCCGTTACTCCACGCTATATCCGCAGACTTCGGGTCGACATCGGCATTCGCCGGCCCAACGTCGGCCACCGTCGGGAATATCACCGCATCGAGCCCCAGCCGATCCATCCAGTCTTCAAGATCGATGCGACGCGTCTTTTCAAGTCCGCGCAGCCCGTCAGGCAACGTGGTGATCTGGTCCCACGGTGTGATGCCGCGCTCGGCCATCTTCACGTACTCGTCCATGCCAGCGGCAAGGTCGTCCTCCCGGTTGGGGAGCGTCCCTGGGTCGTGCGGGAAAATCAGCGGTCCATCGACATCGGCCAGACGGTTCAATTTGGGATCGCCATTGGCCCGCAGAAAATCATCGAACGCCCAGGCCGACAGGTCCCACAGCTCATGATGAAGGAACTCTTGGGACACCAGGCCCCGCGTAAACACCGTCGGCGCACCGGGACGATCACCTTCGCAATTGGAGACCAACGGGAAATCGACTTCGACCACTTCCGCACCCGCAGCTTCGAGTGCCTGGCGAGCGGCTTCCCAGAGCCCGATCACGCAAGGACGGGTGATGATTTGCTGCCCCGTCGGACCACCGATGCCAGGCGCATCGCTCGTACCGGCATCCGGATCCGAGTTGATGTACATGCGGGGAACGCCAAATCGCTTTCCGGCGAGCGCATCAGTATTCGCGGCAAGCGACGCATAAGAGGCGGGACGTACCGAGGCGACACTCGGAATCGGCACCCAGGGTTGCATCCGCCACAGGTCGCCCCGTGTGTCGGGATCATCCGCCACCACCACGTCGAGCACCTCGAGGAGGTCGGCCATGGTTCTGGCATACGGCACGACAACGTCCATCGTCGGCGTCAACGGCCAGTTGCCGCGCACCGAGATCACCCCGCGCGAAGGCGTATAGGCACACAGACCATTGTTCGATGCAGGACCGCGTCCGCTCGACCAGGTTTCTTCCGCGAGGCCGAATGCCGCGAAACTGGCGGCGGTGGCAGTACCGGCGCCGTTTGATGAGCCCGAGGCGAAAGGAGCGGTGAGATACTCCCCGTTGTACGGGCTTTCCGCACGTCCGTAGACGCCACGTTGCATGCCGCCATTTGCCATGGGTGGCATATTGGTCTTGCCCAGGCAGATCGCGCCAGCGGCTCGAAGCCGCTCGATCGTGAACGCATCGCGATAAGCAATCAGGTTCGCGAACGCGGGACTTCCCGAGGCGGCGGTGAGCCCCTTGACCAGATAACTGTCCTTGGCCGTGTAGGGAATGCCATCGAGCGGACCCAGCGTTTCGCCCTTGGCCCGCCGGGCATCGGACGCCTGCGCCTCGTTGAGCGCCTCGGTGTTTCGAACCACCACCGCGTTGAGGGCGGTGGACGTGTCGGGTCCATCGAAGGCATCGATCCTGGCGAGGTAGGCCTGGACAAGCTCAACCGCAGTGGTTCGCCCAGATTCGAGCGCGGCACGCAGTTCGGCAATGGAAACCTCGGTGACCTCGATCATGCTGTTACCACCGGCGGCTGATGGGGGAGGGGGTGAATGTTTCCATCTCGCTGGGTTTTGGGCTCAGGGGCATCACTTATCTCAAAATGGGTATTCATCGGTGTTCTCGTTGCGCGGCTTTATGCGTTCTATTTAACACCAAGCAGGGGTCATCAGGCTTTGCTGGCCGCCAGGTAAGCGCCAAGGCGTTGTCCCATTTGCTCGCCCAAGGCTTGCAGGCCACTCAAGGGACGGACCATCACCTCAAACTCAATGATTTTTCCTTGCTCGTTGAAGCGGATCATGTCGATGCCCTTCAGCTCTTTTCCGCCGACGTTGGCGCTGAACTCCAGGACGACGTTCAACCCGTCGGCCGTCGACAGCTCCCGGTGGTAGACAAAATCCTCAAATACCTCGATGACCGTGTTGAGAATCATCGATACCACGGCCGCTCCCGGGTAAGGCGTGTGAGCCATCGGCGAGCGGAATATCGCCTGTGGGTCCAACAAATGGGGCAAGGCGCTCAAGTCACGCTTGCTGATCATATCGTGCCACTGGTTCAAGGATTCTACGGCGTTGGGGTGCAGTTTCAGTTCAGACATTTTCAACTCCTGTATTTTTGTTGTTTTGCAAACGCTTCAGTGTTGTTCATGCAGTGTTTCACGCTCCAGCGACGCACAACTCCCCGGTGGCGCGTATCAGTGCCTGCCTCTACCTGGCGTTGGCGATGACTTGCGTTTCCCGGGCACTGTCCTGGATCGGTTTGCCACTGTCCTACTTGGTCAGCGCCACAAGATCACCCATGCTCAGGCGCTCGTTCAACGTCACCAGCAGCGGTTGCAAGCTATCGGGCACCGGGGAGGGCGCGCTGGCTTGTGCGCTGCAGACAAGTAAACCGAGGATTGCGCAGGTCAGCAGTTGCGGTAAGCGTGAGGAACGGAGCATCGGCAAACCTCATTGGGTACGGGACTCACAATCAAGTGTTATGTATCACAGGTGTGGCAGAGGCATTAAGTGGGGAATGATTTATTTTGTTCACGAAAAAGCCCGGCTTGTCAGGCCGGGCTTTTCGTTGAGTACTGCGGTAAAGCTATTCATTTATGCAGTGCGGTAGTTGATCAGAGGATGGCAATTTTGTCCGGTGAGCGCAGATTTCCAGTGGCGGTGATTGTGTGTCACACCGCGCATCCAACCACTCAAATCATTTACTTGGCTCGCAGGGTCTGCTCGATGATTTCGACAAATGCCTTGACCAGCGGGCTGCGCTCGCGTTTGCGCGTCAATACCAGCAAGGGTGCGGTGGCCCCGGGTTCGGCCAAGGGCCGATAGGTCACGCCGCGCTTGACCAAGGTCTGGGTGCACTGGGGCACTACGGCGACGCCACGGCCTGCGGCGACCAGGGCGATGATCGAGGTGATCTGCTTGCCCTTCGGCGCGGGCAGGGGTGTCAGCGCCTGGCGCCGATATAGCGCCTCGATGATCTCGTTCAATCCGGAACCGTAGTCGGTCGGGAAGGCGATCAACGGGTAGGCGCTCAGCTCGGCGAGTGTCACCTGTTCTTGCCGGGCGAGCGGGCTGTCACTGGCAATGGCCGCGACCAGCGGCTCGTTGTCCAGGCAGATGGCTTGAATCTCGGCATCTTCGGCGGGGGGCTGCATACGACTCATGCCGATATCCAGACGTCCCTCGATGAGCTGCGACCATTGGGTGCTGGACGCGCCTTCTTCCACGGTCAGTTGCACATCCGGATACGCCGAGCAGAAGGCCTGAATGGTCTGACTGAAGATGTCCGACAGCGCAATCGAACTGGCGTAGCCCACCGCCAGATGACCAGCGGAACCCGCCGCCAGCTTGCTGATAATGCTCGCCGTCAGATCGACTTGCTCCAGCACCGCCTTGGCGTAGGGCAGAAAATAACGGCCCTCGGAGGTGAGCGTGACGTTGCGGGTGCTGCGATCGAACAGGCGAAAGCTCAGTTGCGACTCCAGTGCCGAAATCTGCCGCGTCAGTGGCGGCTGGGCGATGTGCAGGCGTGCCGCGGCACGGCCAAAGTGCAACTCGTCGCTGACGATCAGGAAGTAGCGCAAGCGGCGGAGGTCAATCATCGTCATCCTTGAGGTATCAATCGGTCAGAAATAGGTATTGGATCCTTTCGACGGCCTATCTTATAAAGTTGTTTAAAAATATTACAATTAATCTTGGGAATCATTGCGTGAGTTGTCCTCGAGTTGCCTTGTTTCTGGCTGGGTGCGCCGCTTTTATCAACCTTTATGCCACTCAAGGTCTGCTCAACGAGTTGGCCGCGGCGTTTCACATTTCCGCCAGGCAAGCGAGCTGGAGCATCACCGTCACCACCCTGGCCGTGGCAATCACCGCCCCCTTTGTCGGCCGGTTGACTGCGCGGGGCGAGCAGCACCGGGTCGTCGCCGTGGCCGCGATATTGCTGTCACTGCCTGCGGTGATGGCGGCCTGCTCGGGCAGTTTTAGCGAGCTGCTGCTCTGGCGAGCGGTGCAAGGCACGCTGATTCCGGTGGTGTTTGCCACCAGCGTTGCCTACATCGGCGTGCGCTGGAGCGGCGGGGACGTGACGGAAATGACCAGCCTGTATATCGCCGGCACGATTCTGGGCGGCTTTAGCGGACGCTTTTTGACCGGCCTGGTGACCGAGTTCGATGATTGGCGCCTGGCGCTGACAGTGCTGGCCGGCTTGAACCTGATCATCGGTCTGGGGATTTTCCTGCTTTTACCGCGCAACCTTCGGTCACCCGTACAAACGCCTGCCGATCGCCAGGCAATGCACAGCGAGTTGCTAAGCAGGCCGTTGCTGGCCACCTACGCCGTGGGTTTCTGCGTGCTGTTCGCTCAGGTCGCGACGTTTACCTATGTCGGATTACACCTGAGTCGGGCGCCGTTTGCGCTGGGCACCGCTGCGCTCGGTTCGATTTATGCGGTGTTCCTGCTGGCACTGGTGGTGGTGCCGATCGCAGGGCGCATGAGCAAGGCCCGGCCTCGCAGTGAATTGGTGAGGGTGGCGGTATGGCTGGGCGTCAGCGGCTCGGTGCTGACCCTGTGGCCATCGTTGTGGCTGATCGTTGTCGGTCTGGCATTCAGTTGCACCGGCGTATTCCTCGCCCAGTCCGCGGCCAATGCCTTTATCACCGCCCATGCCCGGCAAAACAAGGCCGGCGCCGTAGGCGTGTATCTGACCTGCTACTACCTGGGCGGCAGCTTCGGCGCCTTTGTGCCTGGCGTGCTGTGGGAGCAATGGGGCTGGCCTGGCTGTATCGCGTTGATCGCGGTTTTCCAGTTGCTGCCGCTGCTGATCGTGCGGGGTGGTTGGAAGTACTCCCCATTGCCGTCATCGCCGCTCCCGCGCCCGCGCCCGTGAATGTGCCTGAAATCATCATCCAACAAGGAAAAAAGTGAGATGACCTTGAGTAACCTGCTGACGCTGCAAAGCCAGTTGTTGAACGTGATAAAGCCGGTGCTGGAGCTGATGCCGGCCGGGGTTCTGAAGCAAGCATTGGTGGATGCGTTTCGCAGCCAGGAATCGGAACTGCTGGACATCGAAAGTACGTTCCAGACGCTCACCTCGCGCCGCCATGCTGCGCCGCAGTTGCGCAAATTCTTTGGCAGTTGGTCGAAAACCAACAACTCGGCCGCCAGTGTGTCCGGCCTGGCCAACCGCATCACGCTGCTGGCGCGCTCCGAGCAGTGGGGCGAAGCGGCGCAACGGCTCTACCGGGTCTGCGGCAGTCTGCAACGGATCACCGACGAGGACCTCGGCGCACTGAGCAACACGCTGCATTCCGAGCTTTTTTACAACATGGCAACGCCGATCTGCGGTGACGATCAGTGGCTGCTGAAAGACAACTGCCTGCCGTCGGCTCAGGCTTTCAAGGACTGGACGGACGCGCGACGCCTGCGTGACCGCGACCTGTTGCAGGGGCTGTTGGTCACCCTGGTTCACGAGGTCTACACCCACGGTGAAGTGGAGTTCATTCATCCGCTGTTCAAGCAATGGTTCGAACGCGACATGGGCGTGCCGCCCGCGAAGGTACGGGCCACTGTCGCCTGGGTCACCGTGCACACCGGCGGCACCGAAAGCAATCACTTCGCCCACGCGGTTACAGGGGTCGAGGAGTTCGTCGATGTCATGGGCATCGCGGTGGTCAAGTCTGCCGCCCAGGAAATCTTCGTCCAATACCTGCAGCGCAAGGCTGCAGTGATGCGTGAGTGCGGCCAATACCTGGACTGACAGACAACGACCTGAACAGCGCTTGGGAAAGTATCAATAACGACGGAATCGGTATTGGCCTGTACTTCAGGTTTTTATCAAGATACTGAAGCTCCGGATCCGGCGTGGATTTGATGTGCCTGGGGGTGGAGATTTACAAACTATGGAAGATTGCAAGGAAAGCCGTATGCAGCTCATTGTTTTTTGCCCACCGAAAATTCTTCTCCAGCACTCTGCCGCGAGCTGGTCTGCCGCGCTTGGCCAGAGAGGCATGCTGTTGAGCTGCGCCTCGCGATCTCAAGAGATTGCGGCGCATCTGGGCCATACCGTCCGCTTCCAGCTCTTCGACAACTTTAACGACAGCGCGCTGGTCGAGATCGATGTCTATGAGCTTGCACGGGAGCTCCATGCGCCGCTGTGTGTGGCGCTGGCCGAGATCGATGTGCTGCGGGTGGCGCGCATCAATGATCGGCTCGGGATTACGCTGGGTGCCGAGGATCGCGCCTCGTTTTACCGGGACAAGTTCCTGATGAAGCAACGCGCCAGGGACTGCGGGTTTGCCATCGCCGAAATGGCATCCATCAGCAATGCCACGGAAGCGGTTCGTTTCAGCGAGCGCTTCGGTTTCCCTGTGGTCATCAAGCCTCGCGATGGCCGCGGCTCGAACGGCGTGGAGGTACTCGACGACGCGCAGCAGCTGCGGGAATGGCTGGGCGGGCGCACTTCAAGCACGTTCCACAACCTGATGATCGAGAGCTATGTGCGTGGCAGCCATTACATCGTCAATGGTCTGTACATCGATGGCCGTCCGATCCTGGTTTCACCGGTTCGGGTCATGACCTCGGCGCTGGATTTCCTCGGCGGCAAATCACATGACCTGCACATGCTCGACGCCGACAACCCGATGCGCGACAGGCTGGTTCGCTATGCGCGTTCGCTGGTCGAAGAGGTGCTGCCATCCGACCCTACCATGCTGTTTCATCTTGAACTTTTCGTGGATGAAAATGACGAGATCGTCCTCTGCGAAATCGCCTCGCGGTTGGGCGGGGTGTTCTTCAACCAGGAGCTGACCCACGCCTGGGGCATTGATCCGCGGATGAGCTTCCTGCGTGCGCTGCATGATCCGTTCTACCGCCCTGAGCCAATGGCCGCGCCGCTGCGGATGGTCGGGCATATCAGCATCCCGCCGCGGGTCGGTCTGCTGCGCGACGTTCCGCAAACCTGCCCGCTCAACGGTGTCCTGGAGTACCGAATTTCCGCCAGGAAGATGACCTCCTATGGCGGCATGGAATTCACCAACTCGGAAATCCTCAACGCCATCGTGGCAGGTCAGGATGAGGCCGAGTTGCGCAACATGCTGCATCAGGTCGAAGCCTGGTTCCACGAGAGTTGCGACTGGTCGGGCAGCGAAATCGCCGCCGCGACATAGACCTTATCGCACAACCTTTCGACATTAATTGAGCTGACCTTCCTGAGCTGGACGGAATCGTCACGCCCGCAGAAAAGTGGATATCCAATGAAGACTGTGTTCGAAAGCCTTATCCCGATTCCCGTCGCGGCGCTGGGCGCATGGCTCGGTTACATGACCGGGCTTGCGCTTGGTGAGCTGATCGGCGCGATCTGCCTGGTCACTGCGCTCAGCAAAATGGGTGTGCGCATGCGCATGCCGTATCCGTTCGTGGCTACCGTGCAGTTGCTGCTAGGGGTCAGTGTCGGCTCCTTCGTCACCGCCTCGATGATGCACGAGCTGACGGATTTCAGCATTCTGGTCGGTCTGCTCATCTGCATGACCACGCAAATTTTCGTCGGCTATAACTGGCTGCGGCGCATGGAGCGCTGGGGGCATGTAGAAAGCCTGCTCGGGTCCATTCCCGGCGCAATGGCGGCGGTGATGACGGTCTCGGGAGAGGAGGGCCCGGCCTCCGGGCGCATCGCGTTCGTGCACATTGTCCGTTTGCTCGCGCTGTTGCTGGTGGTGACGATCATTGCCGGTGGGCACGCCGAAAGCGCGGCGCCGGTGCTGGGCTCGTTTGATGATTACCTGGGCGTGATCCCTCCGGCGATCGCGGCTGTGGTCGCCGGTTACCTGCTGGAGCGCTTCGATGTTCCCGCGCCTTACATGTTGACCGGGCTGGTTTGCTCCGCCGCGGTCAACGTCGGTTTTCCTCAAGTCCATCTGCATGTTCCCGATCCGCTGGCGATCGTTGCGCTGATCCTGCTCGGCGGTCTGATCGGCATTCGCCTAAAGGACATCACGCTCAAGGATTTCGTGCGCTACATCCGCGCCGGTCTAGTGGTTACTGCCCTGACGTTCTGCACGACACTACTGGTTGCCTTCGCGTTCAGCAAGCTGACCGGCAAGCCGTTCCTTTCGCTGTTCATGTCGTGGGTTCCTGGTGGTGTTGAGGTGATGACCGCAGCGGCTTTGCTACTCAAGCTCGATCCTGCCTTCGTGATGCTCAATCACGTGGTGCGGATGTCGATCATCCATATTTCGCCGGCGTTCCTGCCCAAACGGCTACTGCAGGAAAACCCGCAGCCTGAACAGTAATTGCTGCAAAAAACTCGAATGACAAGGATCTGATCTCGATGAGTATTGCTATTCACGACCCAACGCTGCGCGACGGAAATCATGCTGTCTCCCATTCGCTGAGCCTGGAGGATATCGCCTCCTACTGCCAGGCTGTCGATGGCTGCGGCCTCAGCGTTGTAGAAGTCGGCCACGGAAATGGCCTGGGTGCGTCCTCCCTGCAACTCGGACTTGCGCGCTACAAAGACAGCGAGATGCTCGAAACAGCGCGAGCCAACCTGACGCATTCCAGGCTTGGCATCCACATGATTCCCGGGTTTGCCAGGCTGAGCGACATCGATACCGCACTGCAGATCGGCGTCGACGTGCTGCGCATCGCGTCCCATTGCACCGAGGCCAGCCTGACCGAGAGCTACATCGAACATGCGCGGGCCAAGGGCGGGTACGTCCAGGGCGTGCTGATGATGACCCACATGGCCAGTCCCGAGACGCTGCTCGAAGAAGCATTGAAGCAGCAGCGCTATGGCGCCAATGCCCTGGTTCTGATGGATTCGGCGGGGCACTTTGACCCGGACAGCACCCGCGAAAAGATCGGCCTGCTGGTCAGGGAGCTCGCCATTCCCGTGGGTTTCCATGGCCACAACAATCTTGGACTGGCGATCGCCAACTCGTTGGCTGCCGCCCAGGCCGGGGCGACCATCATTGACGGCTGCATGCGCGGATTCGGCGCGGGTGCCGGCAATACCCAGCTGGAGGTGCTGTGCGCGGTGCTCGAGCGCTACAAGTTCGAGACAGGGGTTAGGGTCTTTGATCTTTGCCGCGCCGTCGAGAGCCTTGAGGACTTCACGCCGGTCAGGACTCCCACGGTGGTGAAGACTGCCAATCTTATCAGCGGCCTCTACGGCGTTTGCAGCGGGTTCGAGAAGCACGTCACGCGCGCGGCGGCGGAATTTCGCGTCGAGCCGCGAAAAATCTATGAAGAGCTTGCGCGATGCAACGCCGTGGCCGGCCAGGAAGACCTGATCATCTCGGTGGCCAGCCGCCTTTCTCAACCCGTCGTCGCCTGACTCTGGAACTGAAAAAATGACTTTGAAAACCGCCATCATTGGCAGTGGCAATATCGGCTGCGACATCCTGTGCAAGGTGCTCGTCCATCCGGATCTGGATTGCACGCTGGTTGCCGGTCGCTCCCTGCACTCATCCGGCCTTGCGTTCGCCCGCGAGCGCGGGGTCGCCACCACCGCGGACGGCATCGACGGTCTGTTTGCCCGGATCAACGAATTTGATCTGGTGTTCGATGCCACCTCGGCGGCCGACCATGAAGCCCACGCACCGCGCCTGATCGAGGCCGGGAAAGCGATCATCAACCTGACCCCGGCCTCTCTGGGCGCATTGTGCGTGCCGTCCCTCAACGGCGTGGAGCTGATCAAGGCGAGCAATATCAACATGATCACCTGTGGTGGCCAGGCTTCTATCCCGCTTGCGGCCGCGATCGCCCGGGCTAATCCGAGCGTGCGCTACATCGAAGTGGTGTCCTCGATCAGCGCTGAAAGCGCCGGCCCGGCCACTCGGCGAAACCTGAGCAACTACATCACTACCACCGAGAATGCGTTAAGCCACTTCACCGGCTGCAAGGACGTCAAGGCGATCCTCAACATCAATCCGGCCAAGCCGAACGTCTTTATGCAGACCGCGATTTCGGCGCTGATCGAGACGGTTGATCTGGCCGCCACCCGCCGTGAAGTGGAACGTGCCGTGAGCCAGGTGCAGTCTGCCGTGCCTGGGTATCAGGTGATCGTCAATCTGCATTACAGCGAGGGACGCTTGTTCACCATGGTGCGCGTTGAAGGGGCAGGGGACTTTCTCGATCCAAGCGCCGGCAACCTCGACATCATCACTGCGACCGCAACCCACATGGCCGCGCTCATGGCCCGAGGCCGCGTGACCGAACGCGCAGCCTGACTCAGCGTAACGGAGAGACTTTTATGCCTACTCTTTCGCCAGATCTCGAATTTGCACGGTTTTGCCCGATCCTGGGTGTCGTTCAGAAGGTCAGGGAAACGCTGCATCCAGTGATCGATCTCGGTGTCGGTGTGCCGGGTTTTCTTCCGGCGCCGCATATCGTCGAGGCGGCCGTCAAGGCTGCCTGCGAACACACCGGCGGGTATGGCTCGAGCCGCGGAGATGAAGCGCTGCTGGCGGCGTATCTGGGTTACCTGCACGGACAGGGGTTCACCCACTATCGCGAGCAGAATCTGGTGGCCGGCCTCGGCGCCAAGCACCTGTTGTTCAGCGTGCTACGCGCGATCATCCGCCCCGGCGACGAGATCCTCGTGTCCACCCCTTGCTGGCCAACCTATTTCGACATTGCCGATCTGGTCGGAGCGGGCGTGGTCAACGTCACCTGCTCGGCGCAAACCGATTTCAAGATGACGGCGCAAGCCCTTGATGATGCCTTGTCCGACAAGGTGCGGGTGGTCATGCTGAACTCTCCGGGCAACCCTACCGGCGCCGTGTATTCCTCCGGGGAACTCGCGGCGTTGGCAGAGGTGCTGCGTAAAAAGGATGTCTGGATAATTTCTGATGACGTCTATCAGCGATTCGTCTACGACATGGATCGCTGCCCCAGTCTGCTTTCGGTCGCCCCGGATCTGAGCGACCGCATCATCAAGATCGACAGCGTATCCAAGCTCTATGGGATGCCGGGCTGGCGGGTCGGCCTGTTGGCGGCCAATGAACGGATTGCCTCGGCAGTCACCACGCTCAATTCTAACTCGATCTCGAACATCCCACCGATCCCGGCGGCAGCGGCAGCGGCGGCCTTCAGCGGTGACCAGGCGTTCTCCTACGCAGCAAGAGAACGCTTGCACAGCCAGCGCCAGGCATTGCTCACCGACTTGCAGGGGGCGCCAGACCTGAGGTTCTGCCAACCAGCGGGGGCGTTTTATCTGTTCATGGATATCAGCCAGACCCTGGGCAAATCCCTGCATGGCAGATTGATCGCCGATGACGAGGCATTTTGCGCCTTGCTGCTGGAGGAATACGGCGTTGCGCTGATTCCCGGCAGCTTTTTTGGCGCACCGGGTCATGCGCGATTGTCGTACTCCGGTGATGCCGAGCAGGTCAGGTCCGGGGCCGCGCGCTTGAGAGAGTTCCTGTCCGCCATCTCGTGATTACCGGTCTGGCATGGGCGAGGTTTGGCGACGCTGAAGTGATCTGATTCGGCTAACCGCGAGCTGCTCTGCGTTCTTCTGGAGCGGGAGTGGCTGGTCACATCACGTCTGCTGCCGGGCTGAAGCACACGTAAGGGAAGCGGTTTTATATAAGGAAGTACTTTGATGAAAAATCCCTTTGCAATCGTCGGCTGCGGCGCGACGGCTATCGCATTCCTGCAACGACACCTGGATCGCGTCGCTGCATACAACGCACCGGCCGGGACCATTTACCTCTTCGAAAAACGCGAAGACTTCGGGTGCGGCGCGGCTTATGAGGCTGATCTGCAGAGCAACATCCTCAATACCAAGACCGGTTTCATTACGCCCTATCCGCATCTCCCTGGTCATTTCCAGCGCTGGCTGGAGGACCATCCCGGGGCATGGCGGCATACCTTTCCCGAGTTTCGTCCGACCCCGGAGAGCTTTGCTCCGCGGGCCTTGTTCGGCGTTTACCTGCAGGACCAGATCAAAAAGATCGTATTGCGTGGCGCCTCGCTCGGCTGCCAATTGGTGCTGATGAATGCCGAGGTCTGCGCTATCAATCTGATTGACGGAATGGAGACCGTACGGACGCGATGCGGACTGAGTATCGCCGCGCATAAGGTCTTGCTGTTCTGCGGACCGTTGGCCAAGAAAATTGATCCCGACAAGCACGACGAGCGCGTCGTGGCGACACCCTATCCGGTTGCGCGCCTGCTGAAGACAATTTCCCCGGACGAGCGGGTGGCCGTAATCGGTGCGCGGTTGAGCGCCATCGACACGGTGATCGCGCTGATTGAAGGCGGGCATCGCGAGTTGATTCGCATGCATTCGCGCAGCGGCTATTTCCCCGTGGTTCGCGGAACCCAAGAGCGCGTCGAGCTCAAGCACCTCACCCGCGAGGGTGTTCGCGCGCTGGTCGCGCAAAACGGGCCGATGCAGATCAGTGATCTGGTCGCACTGTTTCGCAAGGAACTGGCCGCCCACGACCCGGCCTCGGCAAGTGCCGTGATCCCACTGCCAGCACCGCCGGCCGACGTCATCAGCTTCATCGAGAACGAGATCAATGTCTCGCAAGCTCCGCGTATCTGGCAGGCCATCCTCTACGCAACCAACGGCTTTATCGAACACCTTTGGCAAGCGCTGGACGACACTGCACAAGCCAGGTTCATGAGCGAGTATTTCAGCTTCTTCATGGCTTACCGCGTCTCCATCCCGGCGGAAAACGCGCGCAAGATCCTCGGTTACCTGCGAAGCGGCCAGCTGGAGTTCGTCCCCGGTGCGTTCGCCGCGCCCGAGCCAGTTGATGTGCCGGAACTGAGCATTCGCGGGGTTGGCTGGGAGCATGTCTATGATCGGGTGATCTACGCAACTGGCTTTCCTCGAGATGCGAACCACATTGAGTCGACCTTGCTGGGCTCGCTGATCAAGAGCGGCACGGCCACCTGTCATCCGATGGGTGGCATCTGCGTCGACTCGGATACCTACCGCATTCAGGGCCGGATGGGCTCGGCACGCCAGATTTATGCGGTCGGCGAGCTAACGGCGGGGCAGTTTTTCTTTACCTCTGCGCTGGAAATCAACGGGCGACACGCCTTCTGTTGTGCGGACGCGATGCAATGGCGCGAAGAAACGCACAGGGTTGAGCGCGTGGAAGAGCATGTCTGAAAAATAGGGCCGCGCCAGTCGTGAGCTTGGCCACGACTGCCGCGCTGGCCTTGATGCATACCCTCAGAGAAACATCCCACGGGTCTCGAATCCCAGTTCTGTATACAGACGAGCCGCCCGTGCATTGAATGCCCACACGGTGAGCTTCAGGTCGTTGGCGCCATTTTCGAACCCGTCGTATAAGCTCGCGCCCGCTACCGTTGACCCAGAACTGCTCGTTTACGCAAACTGACCCAATCCGCACCGAATCGATGGGCTGCATCAGACGGCCGCTGCTGGATGACAGGCCGGCAGGGATGAATTCCACTGGTTTGTGGGCTACTGCCGCGATAAAGGCAACCTGACCGGGTTGTTCAAAAAACTTCATCCAGTGCGGAAGGTCACGAGAAAAATTCGGCAGTTGCAGGGGCGTAGATTTCGGGGCAGGCAGCGTTGTGCAACGCATTCAGCAGTTGACCCAACTCGAAAATGGCCAGGGTACCCTCGGCAGTCGCCCTGCGGTGAGTAACGGTTTCATCCATGACGCGTCAGCCTCCTCGAAAGCGGTTCCCGCACAAAAACGTTTTGTCTCACATCGGGTGGGCTACTCCAGTGAATCTATCGGCGCAAACCAATCTTTGGCCAAGCATGCCGTCGAGGTCATAGGTGCTGACGAAATCTTCGGTGTAGAGGCCGTCGATTCAACGCCGTACACCGTTCCCATCAACAACACAGCCATTTCGAGAGACCTGCCGGCGCGTTGAGGCGGATACGGAAGTATTGGTTGGCGGCGATGTAGATGAAATGCCAGAGCCGATCTGGTCGTGACCAACCCCAAGCGCGCGGGCTTTTAACGACCGGCGGTGATTCATCCGTGCTTGGGTGTTATATAGGGTTAACGCCTTACATTTTTATTTCATCGAGTGCTTCACATTGGCTTCTGGTTGTACGCGATCGACCATCGGCAGGACGAGTACAGGGGGCTTTCCCATGTTGAACTAGGAGTCGACTATTAAGTCGGGAGTTCAGCTGCACTTCTATGACGAGGATCCCACCATGCGCAAGTACACCCTGGAATACCTGTTCAACGGCGAGCCCCGCACGCACATGTTCGAATTCAAGCAGCCTCAACTGCCCGTACATGAGGCGGCGATGCACCTGCTACAGCTGCATTTTGGGGATGGAGAGAACAGCCTGATCATGCCCACTGCGGACGCGACGCCGGAGGAGATTTTAGAGCAGGCTGAGCTGGTAGGGCTGACGCAGATTAAGGTCGTCGATCAACCCAGTTGAAGCTGTACCACTCGGCGTATAGAGTTTTTGTGACTTGATGCCTATTGAGGTCAGGGCGGCCATCATCCCACCACACGGGGCCTCGCTCCCCGAGCGCTACCTTGGCCATTTGAACGTTTGCCCTGGCCAGACGCCTTGTATTTCGTAACCCGCCCCGACACCTTTGAGAAAGCCGTTAGCATCAAACGAATGCGTCAGTGACGTGTTCAGCAGTGAAGTCTAAACAAGGCCGATAAACGACAAAATAACGAGGACGATCACAACTGCCCCGACGATGTAGATAATGTTGTTCATGAAAGCTACCTCTCTATCTGAATAGGATTTCGACACCAAGGTGTCTAATACAAACGACACCTTCGCACGCAATTCCGTTCCACAAATCAGTCTCAAAAGCGGCGTCATCGCAGCAAAATCCCTTATTTGTGATTTTTTAAACATTCTCTCGTCACCGCTTCATGCACATCGCTGTTTTTGGTGTAACGTTAGGGGAACGATCACATAGAGATTGCCCATGTCTAAGCTCGCAGAATTTCGTCAGCTTGAAAAACACTTGGCAGAACAGCTCCAAGCGCTCGAAACCATGAAAGGTGATACTGGCCTCAAGCAGGAAATAGAATTCGAAAAGAAGCTTCGTGATCTGCTTGCTAAATATGGCTACAGCTTGAAAGATGTGATTAGCCTTCTTGATCAACAGGCCGGTCGTCGCGCACCAGCGACCCCGTCGAAGAGCAGCTCTCGCAAGCCTCGCCAGACGAAGGTCTATAAAAATCCTGAGTCCGGCGAGGTAGTTGAAACCAAGGGTGGCAACCACAAAACACTGAAAGAGTGGAAAGCGAAATACGGTTCGGACACGGTAGAGTCATGGCTCACCAAGTGATATTGGTTTGAGTGCGAAGGGCCCTCAGGGCTAATGCCAGTCAGTTAAGCTGACTGGCTTTTTTCTTTCTGATCGGACACTTCGGGGATTTGAGCCTGATAGCCCGGGGATAAACGCGCTCTTCCCGCCGATGAGGCACGGCTGCGCAGCGGGCAGAGATTGAGTGGTTGAACTAGCTGCCATGGAAACCAATCTCACACTTGAATGAACGCCAATACGGTTCATGCATTCATAGTTCAACCGGAAGGCTTGCGTTGGCAGATCTGCGGCGCGCCAATATACCGATGCCAATCGCCAATGCCGTCACGAGGGCTGCCCCCACTGTGAAGCTGACGATAGCTCCGCGATCAAAGGCTATGCGCGCTGCTGCCGTCATGCGTGCGGCGGCATCGGGCGGAAGTGAACCGGCAGCAATCAGCGCCTGGTCAATGCTGTCCCATGCCAATACCGGGACGGACAAATCCGATGGTGGTGCAAAGGAGGCGGTATAGATCGCAGCCATAAGACTGCCCAATACGGCCACACCAAGCGTTGCTCCCAGCTCGAATGATACCTCCTGGATGGAGCCAGCCATACCAGCGCGATCCACTGGCACGCTGACCATAATCGCGCTAGAGGCAGCTGACATGGCTCCGCCCGCCCCAAAACCAAATAGAGCCAGCGCTGCAGCCTGCCAGATGATAGAAACGCCACCCGACAAGGTAAACAAACCAAGCCCAATTCCGGTCACTCCGAGCATAACTGCTAGCATGCGTTCCACCCCTACCTGCATTAGTACGGAGCCTATAGCGGGGCCAGACAGGAACGAGGCGATGGCGATTGGCAGCAGGTACAGTCCCGCCTGTAAAGGCGTATAGCCGTGTGAAAGCTGTAGTTGCTGGGTAATTACGAAATCGGTGCCCATAATAGCAAGGCTGCTGAACAGCGCTGCCATGCTGCCTGCAGCGAAGCGCGTATTGCGAAACAGCGAAAAATCCAACATTGGTGAGGGAAGACTCTTCTGTCGCCTCAGAAACAACCATGCGAACAACCCGCCGACAATAGTTGCCGTGAGGGTATGTACGGCATCGCCGTCCGGCCTAATCGACTCCTTCAGCCCATAGATGAGCCCCACTAAGGCGAACGTAATTAGTACGGAAGTCCACAAATCCCAATGGCGCGTGGAGTTTCCTCCAAGGTTGGGGACGTAACGACCGGCCAGAGCCAGTGTGACCAGCACCACAGGCACATTGATCAGGAATACTGCCCCCCACCAAAAGTGCTCCAACAATGCCCCTCCAATCAGCGGGCCGATTGCCACGGCGCTAGAGGCCGTGGCTCCCCATATGCCAAGTGCGACAGCGCTTTCGCGCTCCTCCTTAAAGGTTAGCCGCAGAAGAGCGATAGTAGCGGGCAGCATCATTGCTGCGCCCACGGCAAGCAGCACGCGGGTTGTGATGAGTAGTTCGGCGCTTGGCGCGAAGGCGGCGGCCAGTGAGGCGATGCCGAACGCGACCAGTCCCCACATGAAGACGCGGCGGTGGCCGATGCGATCGCCCAGTGAACCAAAGCCGGGCAGCAGCCCCGCCACAACCAGAGAATAGGTATTTACTATCCACAATTTTTGAGAACTGGTCGCGCCGAGGTCATGTGCAATACTCGGCAGGGCCGTGTGCAGTACAGTTACGTCAATGCTGACTAAGAACAGTGCGCTAGAGACTATTACGAGAACGATCCATCGAGAGGTCATTAAACACCAAACAGCTATTAAAAAAATTCTAAGTATTTAGGATTAAATATTCTAAAATTAAATGGATGAAAATTTCGGCCATTATACTGGGCGGATGTAGGAGCTGAGTGCAACAATGTTATTGGATTGTAAACGTCCGAACGTAAGCGTCCAAGCTACACTGACTTGCAACTCAAATCTTAATCCGTTTAAATCACTGGCTCACGCTCGCACTCCAATGCCGCTGGATCAAAAAAATCTCCATGCCATTCAACCCTCGCGTCATGCTCTGGATGATCGGGGTTGGCCATCGCTTCTAGAAACTCCTCATAGCCAAGTTCGCCACCTACGTCTTCCGGTGGGCAAGCATTGGCGCCGTCGATGCAATACGGAACCTGAGGTCAGGCAATAGCAGGTAGCATTTTTTCGACCTTGATACGGTGATGCCAAGTCACCAAAGTCATAAAGATAATTAAATGTCCGCTTTCCGTTCAGCGCCTTGATCAGTGTTTTGCGGGCTTCCGGGTTCACCGTCGGCCCCCAGACTTTCTTGGCAACCACATGGCTATGGTAGTTCGCCCATCCCCGTAAAATCGGATTGAGCAACCCTAACAAATTCACCTGTTTGGCCGTCTTGTTGGTCTTGATCACTTCTCGGAGTTTGGCAGGGTGCGCCCTGATGTTCGCTTTCGATGGCTTGATCAGGAGCTTGCCGTTGTACTTACGCAAATTCCATCCGAGGAAGTCGACCCCGTCCCTGATGTGCGTTATTTTGGTTTTTTCCGGGGAGAGGATCAGTCCACGCTCTGCCAGGAATTGAGCCACAGCAGGTCTGACCTCATTCTCCAGCCACTCTTTCGAACACCCAGTGATGATGAAGTCATTTGCATAAGGCACCACGCGCATTTTTCGGGCTGTCCACTTTGCATTTGGAAATTTCCGGCGTGGCTGGGGAATAATTCGTTCTGGTAGACGTAACCCGTCTTGAGCCATTTCCGCAAAATCGGCTTATCCATAGGGATGTTGGCGATCATCCAGTCATGGCTGATATTTCGAAACAGCCTTGAATGTCGCCCTCTAAAACCCACTCTGCGTTTGCTTTTCGTGATAGCACACCAAAACATAGTGCTGCGGCCCCCCCCCGAATGATGCGAATGAAGAGGGGATGTTCAAATGGTTGGTGGCAGTTTTCTGATGGGAAAACGAATTCAGGGCGAGATTGCAGCAAAGGCTTACCGGGTGATCGTAGATAAACATTAGCGCGATACGCCCCGAAAGCTCTCCCATTGCACTCACCGTGAACTGGTTGCGCTGCTCGGTGAAGCTCATTACGTGCGTTATGACGAAACCACAGCGTCACGCCTATTGGCGTTGGCTCACAACTCAACAACGGATACGCCGGGGAGGTAGGCAACATCGTGGAGGCGAGTACCGACCGCTAGGAGTTTGAGAAACGCCTTTCTGCCTTCAAAGGGATTGGCCCCAAGACCGTCGAAATTTTTATGCGGGAGGTAGGGAAAGTGATTTTTTTAGCGACCGAACGTTTGAATTGAATGTGCGGTCTGGATCGCGGTGAGCGATTCCCGCCAGTCGCGAGAGGCCGAAAACAACCCTGTAGTACGCAGCTATGATCTCGGTACTCCAGGCACGTCCATGTTTATCTTGCGCCAAACGGCTTCGGACAAGCTGTAAACCGCAAAGGCGATCAGCCCCAAGGACATCACCATCAAAATCACACCTCCGGCCGGTAAGTTCTGGAGGGCATCGAGGGCGTCCTTCATGCCCGGTGGATCCATGGTCTTGTAATTCGAGCCGCTTATTATCAGCAGCAGGGCGATCTCGATAAAGACGACTCCACGGGCTATAAGACCGAACCGAGACACCGGCCGTACATATCGCATAACGTCCTCGTCGGCTTCAAAATATTTTTCGAACGACGACTTCCAGCCTTTGATGATGTGAGCGATGCCAACACCGAGTGGTATGAGTGCGACTAGGTACACCAATACATTTGAGTGTTCCCAGGACAAGAGATACGCCAATAAATCTTTTGTTTGTTCCCCTCCGGAGTTGCCCGAGCTTCTGATGCCGCCAATGAGTAGGCCCGATGCAAAAAATGCTAGCGCGCCGTTGACTACGCCTCCCGCTAACAAACCTGCACGAATCACCAGGCCCTTGAGTTTTTTACCGTGGTGATCAACGTCCCGCGTTGCTTGCAACACTCGCCAACAGGCGAAGGCGAGCAGGCCAGCCACCACTAGTCCGACTAAAACATAACCGAATGGCTGGCTTAACAATGCCTCCAGGCTTTTGTGACTATCCTTCGGTTTTGTCGAATCTAGAGCCGCCAGCAGAGCGAAGATACCAATGATGAGATAAAGAACGCCTCGAGCGGCATAACCACCCCGTGCGAGTACAACAAGGCTCTCTTGCGCGGACATAGAATTTAATTCCACAGAGGTAATACAGAAGCAGACCTATCTTGTCAGGAGGGGTTCGATTAAAGATAGGCTTTGATCCGGTCGGTGCATGAGGGGTGAGCAGGTCAAGACCTAACTATTCGTAGCCCTGCCCCCTGTTTTTTTGGCTATCGCAGGCTTCAGCGCAACAAAAGGCCTGCCGCTCGGGCTCGCAAAGCCATCACAAGATTCGCTGGCATTTTTTTAATTTCGTCAGGCCAGAGCGCCAGGTGCCCACGAAATTCTTTCGATTCATCATCGTATTTTGAAATGTCAGCGAGCACAAAGCTGTATCGACTGAGGTAGGCCGCAGACAAATCATCTGCCAAAGCCCTGGCAGGCTCTCCGGCTAACGCCAGACACCATTGCGCGATTTCAATTATTTGTTCACTTGGTGCTCGCGGTGTTACACCAAGTATGAAATTCAGGATGTATCTGTTATAGAGCAGAGCGCCTTGCTCGGGTGCATCCGTAGGATTTCCCGGACAATGTCGTCGTTCCCAAGGAAGGATGTACACCATTTTGTCCATCATAGTCTGAAGAACATAATCCGACGGCTTCACCAATCGATGCATAATCTTCTCCTGAAAAAAAACACGGTCAAACTATGGTAGCTCATCCGTAGAAGCCAATAGCCTCTATGAGGAAAACATACCGGGATGTGTACCAGGCTCGATGAATCTCGATTGCTTCGGCCATAGCGCTGCCAGGTTTCAAGAGACCCGGCACGACCGTCAGGCGACCTGCAGTCCTCGCAGTAGTCCAGGTTGTCGCTATCATTGAAAAGAGAGACCCGCATTCAACGACTCATGTCCACCGCTAAGCGTGTGCGCCACTTCCTCATTGGCAGACTGCGCAGAACCGGGCTTATGGAATGGGAATAGAATTTGCTCTTCTGAATAGTGGCTTATTGCCCTAGACTTAGCCTGTTTTGTTGTTGCAAGCGAAGTCCGAAACCTTGCAAACGTTGAAAAGCGTTACCACTCCAAAGGCTGAGATTTTAGCCGGAGCGCAATAGTTGGTGAGATCTGGCACGCAAGCAGCATGATAAGACAGGTACGAGACGCTATGGGGAGTAGGGATCCGAAAGGCTACTATGCCATTCTCAGGGTAGATAGCGACGCTGATGGCGCGTTTATCAAAGCCGCCTATCGTCGTCGGGCAATGGAACTACATCCTGATCGGAACGCGTCAGCAGGCGCGACCAGCCAATTTCAGCACCTCAATGAAGCTTACGCCGTACTCTGCGAACCAGAGTCTCGAGCCGAATATGACACGATGTCGGTCGAGGCAGCCAAGAAGGTCTGCGCCGAACCTTTCGAGGCGCCCGAGCCAATCGTCTGCTCATGTTGCGGCAAAGTCTCTGCCCAGCCTCGTTACGTGATTTTCTTAAAAGCCAAGAGCTTCCTGGTTTTCACGGTACGCTCAATGATCCAAGGGGTTTTTTGTAGCCCTTGTGCCGAAAAAAAGGCACTTCAGGCCACCGCGATTACCTGGGCCTTGGGGTGGTGGGGTTTTCCGTGGGGCCCGATTTATTCCGTCCAGGCCCTATGGGTCAATATGCTCGGAGGCAAGCGACCGGTGTTGCCTAACGCGCGATTGGCTGCCCATCAGGCCCGTTTTTTCGCCGCCACAGGCCGCCCCGATATGGCGCGCGCAGTTGCCTTGGATGCGCTTAGCTTGGCGCAAAAAATTCCTCGCAGGAAAAAGTCCGACGGTCGTTACGTTGATGACGAAGGGGCCAAGTTACGCGCACACATTGAAGCGTTTTTAGACGCGCTCGGCGGCAGTAGTGTCCGCCTTAGGAACGCGTGGAAACTCACGCAGCGTCGGTTTTTTGTGCAAGTAGGGGTAGTCGCTGTAATTGCCGCTGGCATCTCCTCTGTGGTACTGAATGCGCAGCCGAACACTTATGCTCCGCCGCGAAACCCTAAGCCATACGTGGCTGAAGCTGCGGCGAATGTCGACCACGGCAAGCAGACTTTAACTGCCGGGATACCTTCTCCGAATGCGGCTGGGACGAGCTCAACGCGCCAGCCTGTGGCTCAGGGGAACTCGACGATCGCCGGCACTCCGGTTGTCAAACAAGCCTGGGTCAGGCCACCGAAAGCACCAAACGGGCAACCTTGGCCGAAGTTGGCCTCTTATTTGAAAGGGTTCCCTCAAGCCAACTCTAAAGGGCGTTCGACCGTCACCATCGACAACGGACAGAACAATTCGGATGTCTTTGTAAAGCTAGTGTCCCTAAACGGAAATCACGCCAAGCCGGCCCGCTTCGTGTTCATTCCTGCACACGGACGTTTTACGGTCAAAGCAGTCACACCTGGTGGTTATGATGTGCGCTATAGAGATCTAGTTTCCGGCCATCTGTCGCGCTCCGAACAGTTCACGCTTGAAGAAAAAAAGACTTCTCAAGGTACGCGCTACAGTGACCTCACGCTGAAGCTGTATAAAGCCAAAAACGGCAATATGACCACCTATAGTCTTGCCGAAGATGAATTCTGATTATCGGGTGGCTGAACGAGCCCCATAAAAGACAGGACACCGCGATTCAATCGTCGGCTGTAGTGCATCGCTCATCATTCCATTGGAACTCCCCATAACGCCGCTCCGTCATCTGGAATGAGGGGGGCTGCGGGTACTTCGTGGCGAACCCTGATACCGCTTTTTTCATTCAGAAGGCGAGGGACAAACATGAATACTTCAGACAGCACCACTGGGAGTCAGCCAGATAAACCCAACTCCGGTGGGCCAGAGCAGAACTTTGAACAATTGAAAGAAAACGTGACTGAGGTGCTTGGCGGCGCAAGGCAGCAAGCTGATGCGCAGTTTGGCCAATATCGAGATACGGCAGCAGACCAGATTGAGGCATTGGCCAAAGGAGCGAAATCAGTCGTATCTGAACTTGAAAGCAAGGACACGCTCGGCATGTCCGACTACCTCGCGGACATGGCGGAGTCCATGAGCGGCTTAGCCGGGAGTCTACGGGGAAAGAGTGCCGAACAATTGCTTCATGACGGGGCTGATCTTGCTCGTAACAACCCGGCGTTGTTCATCGCCGGCAGTATTGCGTTGGGCTTTGGCCTGTCGCGCTTTCTAAAGGCCGGTAGCTCGCCTGCGGCGACATTCACTGATACCAGCGACCCGGCAGCAGGCAACTCAATGCCTCCTGCAGGCGGTTTCGGCGCGCAAAGACCCTATGAAACTTCAGTTCCGTCACACGCCGATCAAGGCCCGGGCCTGGCCACTGGCATCACGCCAGCCTCGCCGAATGAGCAAGACCATCCTTCGGACTTCGCAACGAACTCGACACCTGGGTCAACAACCTTCAAAGGAGCACTGTGATGAACAGAGAAGATTCAGATTTTTCGGGCTCAAGACCAGTGCCCGTGCCTGATCCCGACGCCTCTGTTGTCGGTCTGATACGGCAGCTATCCCGCGAAGTGCCTGCGCTGTTCACCAAGGAACTCGCTTTGGCCAAAGCTGAGCTTCAGGCCAGCCTCACGACGCTCAAGGCCGGTATTACCGGTGTCGCGGGCGGTGCGATTGTGCTGCTGGCGGGGTTCATCATCTTGTTGATGTCCGCCGTCTACGGCCTGAGCATCATCATGGCGCCTTGGCTGGCAGCGCTGATTGTCGGTGTCGTGGTGATGATCGTTGGGTTCGCCATGCTGCAGTCAGGGAAAAAACAATTCGATCCGTCCCACTTCAAGCCTGATCGCACGCTGGATGCCTTGAACAAAGACCAGGAAGCGCTGCGGAGGAAAGTCTCATGAAAAGTGAATTCGAAACAGAGTCGCAGAAAAGCCCTGAAGCCATCGAGCGTGAAATCGACGCGCAGCGGGCGAGCATCGGCAACATCGTTGATGCATTGGAAAGCAAATTTACGCCAGGACAGGTGTTCGATCAGGCGTTGTCTTTCATGCAGAGTAATGGCACGACGTTCCTGACCAACCTGGGCACCAGCGTTCGTAATAACCCCGTTCCCGCTGTACTGACGTCGGTCGGGTTGCTGTGGTTGATGATGAGTCAGAATCGTCCACCGACCCCACGCCCTGGATATCAAGTGGGCCCCGATCAGAACAGGGTTGGCGAGTGGGCCGATGGCCTTGCTGATGGCATCGATAGTGCGCGTGATCATTTGCACCAGACTGCGGACACGCTTAAAGAGGGCTACCAGACCGTCAAAGGCAAAGCGGCAAACCTGGGTGACAACTTGGGGGCTGCCACCGAAAACATCAGCCATGCCGTTCATGACGCCAGCGACCGTTTGGTGCGTAGTACCCAAGTGATGAGCAATCAATTCAGCCATTTACTTAAGGAGCAGCCGCTGATGGTAGCCGCTGCGGGGATCGCGTTAGGGGCGATGTTGGGGGCAGCCTTGCCTTCGACAGCCACAG
The DNA here is from genome assembly GCF_054898005.1 of Pseudomonas sp. HLT2-19-2. Lineage (NCBI taxonomy): Bacteria > Pseudomonadati > Pseudomonadota > Gammaproteobacteria > Pseudomonadales > Pseudomonadaceae > Pseudomonas > Pseudomonas sp. HLT2-19-2. The sequence continues at coordinate 2,508,078 of NZ_CM142712.1, forward strand.
AGCAACGCTACCTGGGCAAGACCAGCGCAGGCCTGGCCGACAAGGTAAAACAGCAGGCACGGGAGGGATTTGAAGCGGTGCGCGATACGGTGACCAAAACGACTGATCATTCGGACGTGGACGTGAAGCCGGAAGGGGAGAACCGCACAGCATCCGATACGTCCGCTGATCTTTCTCGAGGATTGGGAACGTCATAAAGGGTTGGATGAAAGGCGGGAGGTTCAATACTGACCTCCCGCTGTTCACTGGGGCGTGACTGCAGTCGAAGGCCACACAGAACTTTTCTCGCGTGTTCAATGCCACTGCCATTGCGTTCGAACTAGACGCTTTGCGGATATCAAAACAGATGCATATGGCTGCACCGAGATCCACCCATAAGCGCTCCAATGGAAAATAGGTGTGCTCATGTCGGAACATTTTCGCCTGTACGAACTCCTGTTTCTCGAGACTGTGTTGGGCTGAGCACAAGCTACGTATTAACTGAACAGAGGGAATCCATTTTGCCAAGAATTTTGACTTCGCAAGCACACGATACTGAACTCACTGAGCACAATGCGAAAATGTTCGGGTCGCCTAAGGAGCGACTGGATTTTTACAGAAGAGAGATTCAGTACGAGACCAGCATCTTGGCCAATAGAACTGACGCGTATCTAGCCGCGCAGTCGTTTTTGGTTATTGCATTTGCGTCTTGCATGGCCAATCTCAATCCCGAGTGGGGGAAGTTGTTCACGCTGGTGGTACCACCTTTTCTCGCGCTCTTGGGATTGCTCAGCTCACTGAATGCTTGGCCGGGTATTCGCGCGGCCTATGACATCATTGATCACTGGTACTTCAAACAGAGTGAGCTGTTGCGTAGCGAACCACTGATGGGCCTGGCGTATGACGAATCGCCCTTGTTCAGTAAGTGTGAGTCCACTCATAAAGGGTACCGAAAGGCACTGTTATTTTCGGTGCGCACGCCTTGGATTTTTGCGACATTCTGGATACTGCTTGGCATCTGGGCGGTCTTCATCCAAGTCACAAATCCAGGCAGCTGATGTCGTCAGAATAGCGCTGCACTCGCTTCGTTCAAGAGTGTTCCAAGTCCCCGCTACCGGTGATGCGTTCGGATAGGCGTAAAGGAGTGAGCGTGCCAAAAAAATTCAAACTGTTTATCAGCGGACCCAGGCTTTTGAATCGTAAGGATTTTTTCAGAAGTGGACGATTCTTGGCTGCTTCGTCGTTACAGATAAAACACCTTTTGTCGGCCTTCATGAACCCACGGCGAATTTTGCAGATCCATTCAGAAATGCTTCCAGGATTCATGCCGTGATGAACTTTTTTAAAAACCTGCTGACGCCTGCTCAAGAGCGAAGACTTTTTGCTCTGGATGTGTGGCATCGCGCGCTCGAGAACTGCTCTCTGCGTATGGACTGTCCAGATTCCTATCATGAGGAACTGCTTCGACAGGCGGACGAGATGGATCGTAAAGGTATTGTTGATTGGGAGGAGTGGAGAGACTTACGAGTTCAGGCGGATCAGGCTTATTTGCGTGCAGTCGCGGGAGAGGATTACCACTCGGTTGATCCTTGCAAGACGATGTGTGAAATGTCGGCTCTGTCGACTGACCTGAATCTCGTTTAGGGGACAGGGAGGAGCAATGAACGGTCAGTTGAAGTTTGGTATAGAAGAAGAGTATTTCATAACCGACCTGGTCACCCGACAGATGCCTGGGAATCTGTCCAGCGAGGTGAGTGACAAGTGCAAAGCTGAATTGGGGCAAAGCTTTGCGTACGAGATGTTCCAAGCACAGATCGAAGTAGCTTCGCCTGTTTTCACGAGTCTTGCGCAAGCAGCGGATTATCTCGCTAACGCGCGCGGCACGTTGCAGCATTCTCTCCAGTCTTTTGAATTAGGGTTGCTGTGTGCCGGTAGTCATCCCTTGGCGGACTGGCGTGTGCAACACGCCACAGACCAGAGTCATTTTCAACAGCTGTTCAAAGATTACCAACGCGTAGCACGGCGCAGTCTGCTATCGGGTTTGCACGTACATGTGGAGATTGCGAATCACTTGGATCGAATTCAGGTGATGAACGAGGTGCTTCCGTGGGTACCTTTACTACTGGCCTTAAGTAGCTCCTCACCCTTTTGGGATGGTGCCGACAGCGGATTTGCAAGCTATCGCCAGACAGCCTGTGATGAATGGCCCCGGATGGGCGTACCGGAGTTCCTTGAGGATCATCTCGCCTATGACGCCTACATCGCATTTTTGATTTCAACCGGCTCGATGAAAATGCCAAGCGATTGCTGGTGGGGGGTGCGGCCCTCTGCCAAGTACCCGACGCTGGAATTGCGAATGACAGACGCATGTCCGCGTTTAGAGGACGCTTTATGTATCGCCTCTTTTTTCCGATTAATGATCGCCTACGCTATCGATCAACCTCGTCCAGGATCGGACTACTCGCAAAAATCCAGATGGATGCTGATGGAGAATCGATGGAGAGCTAAAAGATATGGAGTCTACGCAGCGTTCCTGGTTGAGGGGTACGACCGGCCATTTACGATTGAACAATGGCTTTTCATGGCAGAGCAGATCTTGGGAGATACAGCTCGAGCACTGGGTGTAGAGAAGGTTTTTTCTCAGCTTCGGCGAATTATCCGTGAAGGCACCAGTGCAGAGCGGCAACGTTATGTCTACGAAGAAAGCGTCGGCAGTGGACGGAGTGTCTATGAAGCCCTCTCACAAGTAGTCGATCAGCTGATGATGGAAACAGCGGGAGCAAATCGCGAACTGAAGGGCTTGCCCACTTCGCCGGGTCGCCGTACCAGACCTGAAAGTCGGCGTTAGTGAATTTGATCCAGCAAGCGGTGTCGCGGGTAAATTGGGTGTTCGGCAGTGGCGGCAGAATGAAGCTTGAGTGGCCGAGGAAGTTGATAACTGGATTTACTCCGGCCATTTATGCCAAGCCATCAAACTTTTTACAGATGGAATCCAAGTCATCCCACGGATGATGCTTTTGTCCCGCGAGCCCACAGCCAGGACAGTGTTCAAATGTTGCACCTCGTTCAGTTTCTCGTTGTTGTGCTTCGCAAGTCCGGCAAGACACGACACCGTTAAAAATTCGCCAGTGGGTATTCCAGTCAATCAGGTCCTCGTTTGCCGTCATAGATCACCGTCTCAGTCCTATACCCACCTCATATAAGATTGATTGGCGGATACGGTAGAGGTTCCAGACAATAAGGAAGGGCTACGGAACATTCTGGTTTATCAAGGCTCCGACTGGCTACTGCTGTGAGGCTGGAAAGTCAGAGCGTTACAATAGCCGTTGACTACGCATGGAGAGGGATCCAGTGGCAAAGGCAGCGCCCTGTTCGACGCCCCAAAGTGCAACATGCTCCCTGGTCCCGTTCAGGTTGACTCAGCGAGCAGCGCTTTCTGCTCTTTCGATATGCAGTCAGTGAAGGCACAATGCGCATCCTTTTTTGGTTGGCCTTGCCGGAGGCGCCTCGAAATGATCAAAACGCCGTACTACCTCATTGACAAGCAAAAGCTGCTGGCGAACATGCAGAAGATCGCCTATGTGCGCGAACAGTCCGGGGCCAAGGCCCTGCTGGCACTCAAGTGCTTCGCCACCTGGTCGGTGTTCGACCTGATGCAGCAATACATGGACGGCACCACGTCGTCGTCGCTTTACGAGCTCAAACTCGGTCGACAGAAGTTCGCTGGCGAGACTCACGCCTACAGCGTGGCCTGGGCCGACGACGAGATCGAGGAGATGCTCGAGAACTGCGACAAGATTATCTTCAATTCCATTGGCCAATTGCAGCGCTACACTGAGGCGTCAGCAGGCAAGGTCCGCGGTCTGCGGGTCAATCCGCAAGTGAGCAGCTCGGATTATCTGCTGGCTGACCCCGCGAGGCCGTTCAGCCGTCTGGGCGAGTGGGACCCGGTGAAAATCGAGCAGGTGATCGACCAGATCTCTGGCTTCATGTTCCACAACAACTGCGAGAACGGCGACTTCGGCCTGTTCGACCAAATGCTGTGCACCATCGAAGAGCGATTCGGTCATCTGCTGCACAAGGTCGAGTGGGTCAGCCTCGGCGGCGGCATCCACTTCACCGGTGAAGGCTACGCGCTGGATGAATTTTGCGCGCGCCTCAAGGCCTTTTCGCAAAAATACGGCGTTCAGGTCTATCTGGAGCCGGGCGAAGCCGCCATCACACAGAGCGCGTCGCTGGAAGTCACCGTGCTCGACACCCTCTACAACGGCAAGCACCTGGCAGTCGTGGACAGCTCTATCGAAGCACACATGCTCGATCTGCTGATCTATCGCCTGAATGCCAAGCTGGCGCCCAGCGAGGGCGAGCACACCTACATGGTGTGCGGCAAATCTTGCCTGGCCGGAGACATTTTCGGTGAATATCAATTTGATCGTCCGCTGGCCATCGGTGATCGGCTGTCGTTCATCGACGCCGCGGGTTACACCATGGTCAAGAAGAATTGGTTCAACGGCCTGAAAATGCCGTCCATCGTAGTGAAACAACTCGACGGTACTGTCGAGGTGGTTCGTGAGTTTGGTTACAACGACTACATGTCCAGCCTTTCGTAAGCTGGCAGAGAAGGAGAGAGAGAAAAATTGAAGAAGAACGTGCTTATCATTGGTGCAGGAGGTGTCGCCAAGGTGGTGGCCCACAAGTGCGCGCAGCACAACGATGAACTCGGTCGTATTGCTATCGCGTCGCGCAACATCTCCAAGTGCCAGGCCATCATCGACAGCGTCAAGACAAAGGGCAGCCTCAAAGTGCCCGCCGAAATCCAGGCCTTCTCGCTGAACGCCCTGGATGTCGAAGCGACCAAGGCGCTGATCCGCGAAACCGGATCGCAGATCGTCATCAACGTCGGTTCCGCGTTCCTCAACATGTCGGTGCTGCGTGCCTGCATCGACACCGGTGTAGCCTACCTGGACACCGCCATTCACGAAGAACCGGGCAAAATCTGCGAGACGCCGCCCTGGTATGGCAACTACGAGTGGAACCACCTCGAGGAGTGCAAAGAGAAGAACATCACCGCCATTCTCGGCGTGGGCTTCGACCCGGGAGTGGTCAACGCCTATGCAGCGCTGGCGCAGCAACAGTATTTCGACCGCATTGATTCGATCGACATTCTTGACGTCAATGCCGGTTCCCATGGCAAGTATTTCGCCACCAATTTTGACCCGGAAATCAACTTCCGAGAATTCACCGGACAGGTGTGGAGCTGGCAGAACAGCCAGTGGACCAGCAACACGATGTTTGAAGTCAAACGCACTGACAACCTGCCGGTCGTAGGGGCGCAGAACCTGTACCTGACCGGCCACGATGAAGTTCACTCGCTGTCGAAGAACCTCAACGTGCCCAACGTGCGTTTCTGGATGAGCTTCGGCGAGCATTACATCAATGTGTTCACCGTGCTCAGGAACCTCGGCCTGCTCTCTGAGCAACCGGTCAAGACCGCTGAAGGCCTGGAAGTCGTGCCGCTGAAAGTGGTCAAGGCCGTGCTGCCTGATCCGAGCTCGCTGGCCCCTGGCTACACCGGCAAGACCTGCATCGGCGATCTGGTCAAGGGCACCAAGGATGGCCAGCCGCGCGAGGTGTTCATCTACAACGTGGCCGATCATGAAGACGCCTACGCAGAAACCGACAGCCAGGGCATTTCCTATACCGCTGGCGTGCCGCCCGTGGCCGCGGCCCTGCTGGTCGCCCGCGGCGAGTGGGACGTGCAGCGTATGGTCAACGTCGAGGAGCTGCCGGCTGAGCCGTTCCTCAAGGCGCTGGATGTGATGGGCCTGCCGACCCGCATCAAGGATGAGAGTGGTGATCGTCCCTGGAGCTGCAACGTTTGAGGCGCCGAAATTACAGGTGAGTCTCGTTTCCCGCTCTAAACGCCAAAACGCCGCTCTTTGAGCGGCGTTTTGCTTTGTGCGTCATTTGTTGAGCATGTTGAGGACGAGATCAAGGTTGAGTGACATCCTCAGGGCGTGAAGCGGCAGCAATCAACTGTGAATTCAACCGGTCGTCAGGGACAGTAGCTGACCAAGCTTCGAGCTTAAAACTCAACGACTAACTCTCGCTCTTGCAGACGTTTAATATATTAACTGTTGCTCGTATTGTTAGCGCCAATAAATAGTTATTAAAAAATTGACATGTTTCATTCGCTTTACAGTGTGCGATGAGTTTAATAGTCACGCTTACAATGTTGTAACGCGTTTCTGGTGCGTGGATATAATTTTTGTTCAAGTTGTCATTCCGATAGCTTTCATATCAATCTGATTTTATTAGTGTTTCTCGTTTTTCTGATCTCGCTGCACATGTAGTTGACGCGAAGTGTTCGAGATTTTTTAAAAAAATGACAGTGCCAAAGTTATGTTTGTCTACACTCAAGTTTTTCGAGTGTGGTCGAGAATCAAGTTGTACCTAACTGCCCGCTAGTTGGCGCGGTAGAGCGACTGTCGGTCTGCGTGGCATGCCGATGGCCTTCCTGAATCAGGGTATATGGGGGTGTTCACCGATGCGTATCAGCATATTTGGTTTGGGGTACGTGGGCGCTGTATGTGCGGGCTGTCTCTGTGCTCGCGGTCATGACGTAATCGGGGTGGATGTCTCGCAAGTCAAGGTCGACCTGATCAACCAGGGTAAGTCGCCCATCGTTGAGCCGGGCCTGGAGTCGCTGCTCGAGCAAGGGGTAAATTTTGGGCTGCTGCGGGGTTGCGGTGATGTGAAGGCGGCAGTGATGGGCACGGATATGTCGTTCATCGCCGTCGGTACGCCCAGCAAGAAGAATGGTGATCTGGATTTGGTCTACATAGAGTCGGTCTGCCGCGAGATCGGCGAAGCCCTGCACGACAAGGACAGTTGGCATACGGTCGTGGTGCGTAGCACGGTGCTGCCGGGCACCGTGAAGAACGTGGTGATCCCGATACTTGAAGACTGTTCCGGCAAGAAGGCCGGGGTCGACTTCGGTGTGGCGATCAACCCGGAGTTCCTGCGCGAAAGTACCGCGATCAAGGATTATAACTGTCCGCCCATGACGGTGATCGGTGAACTCGACCAGCGCAGCGGTGACATGCTCGCCGCGCTCTATCAAGAGCTGGACGCGCCGCTCCTGCGCAGGAGCATCGAAGTGGCGGAGATGATCAAGTACACCTGCAACGTCTGGCACGCGACCAAAGTGACCTTCGCCAATGAGATCGGCAATATCGCAAAGGCCGTCGGCGTGGACGGTCGCGATGTAATGGACGTGATCTGCCAGGACACCAAACTCAACCTGTCGCGTTATTACATGCGCCCCGGCTTCGCGTTCGGCGGTTCCTGCCTGCCCAAGGATGTACGTGCGCTGAACTATCGCGCCGGGCAAATGGACGTCGAGCACCCGCTACTGGCCTCGATCATGCGCAGCAATGCGGTGCAGGTACAGAGAGCCTTCGACATTATCAGCAGTTATGGCAAGCGGCGTGTGGCGCTACTCGGCCTGAGCTTCAAGGCGGGCACCGATGACCTGCGCGAAAGCCCGCTGGTGGAGTTGGCCGAGATGTTGATAGGCAAGGGCTACGACCTGCATATCTTCGACCGCAACGTTGAGTACGCGCGTATCTACGGGGCCAACAAGGAATACATCGAGTCGAAGATTCCGCACCTCGCTTCGCTGTTATGCGCTGACCTTGCGAAGGTGATCGAGCAGGCGGACGTGATCGTACTGGGCAACAGTGACGAGTCCTTCGAAGCCATTGCGCTTCAGGCGCCCGAGGGCAAGCAGGTGGTCGACCTGGTGGGCTTCATGCCGCATGCCAGTGGCGATCGGCTTGAGGGTATCTGCTGGTAAGCGAGGCGCGCGAGCTGGTGCGCTCCAAGCAACATGGGTTTATCGAGCAGGGGTCATATCTATGGCTGATTCCAGGGTTTACTTGCGCGAAGCGGCGGGCTGGCTGTTCTACGTCACCGCGCTGATGGGGCTTGCACTGTTGCTGCCGCGCACAGTGTTCGATCCCGAATCCAGGGACTTTCTCCTGTTGCTGGGGGCGGTCGGTATCTGGCGTTATTCGATGGGCGCGATCCATTACCTGCGGGGGATGCTGTTCCTTTATCTGGTATTCCCTTATTACAGACGCAAAGTCACCAGGCTGGGCAGAAGTGCCGATCCGTCGCAAGTGTTTTTGCTGGTCACCAGTTTTCGTATCGATGCGTTGACCACGGCGCAGGTCTACGGCTCGGTGATCGAGGAGGCCATCGGTTGTGGTTACCCGACCACGGTGGTCTGTTCCATCGTCGAGTTGGCTGATGAGTTACTGATCAAAGCGCTCTGGGACAGCTATACCCCGCCGGAGCAGGTCAAGCTGAGCTTCGTGCGGATTCCCGGCACCGGTAAGCGCGATGGCCTGGCCCATGGTTTTCGGGCGATCTCCCGGCATTTGCCGGATGGCGATGCGGTGGTGGCGGTGGTCGATGGCGACACCGTGCTTTCGCCCGGTCTGGTGCGTCAGACCGTGCCCTGGTTCAAGCTGTTCCCGAAAGTCGGCGGGCTGACCACCAATGAGTTCTGCGAGGTGCGCGGAAGCTACCTGATGAGCCAATGGCACAAGCTGCGGTTCGCCCAGCGGCACATCAATATGTGTTCGATGGCACTGGGCAAGCGAGTGCTGACAATGACCGGGCGGATGTCGGTGTTCCGCGCCCAGGTGGTGACCGATCCCGGCTTTATTCAAGACGTTGAGAGCGATTATCTGCAGCACTGGCGCCTGGGGCGTTTCCGCTTCTTGACCGGTGATGACAAGTCCAGTTGGTACAGTCTGATGCGGCTGGGCTACGACACTTTTTATGTGCCCGATGCGGCGATCAACACGGTTGAGCACCCACCGGAAAAGAGTTTCTTCAAGGCCAGCCGCAAGCTGATGTTCCGCTGGTATGGCAATAACCTGCGGCAGAACTCGCGGGCCCTGCACCTGGGCGTGCAGCGGTTGGGCTGGTTCACCTCGCTGGTGCTGTTCGACCAACGCGTATCGATGTGGGCCAGCCTGCTCGGGCCGTCAATAGCGATCATCGCCAGCCTCAAATACAGCGCGGCCTACCTGCTGATCTATGTGCTCTGGATCGGCGTGACTCGCTTGATCCTGAGTCTGCTGTTGCTGGCGTCGGGGCACCCGGTCGGGCCGGCTTATCCATTGATTATCTATTACAACCAGTTGGTCGGCGCCATGGTGAAGATCTATGTGTTCTTCCGTCTCGACCGGCAATCGTGGACGCGCCAGAAAACCAAGCTCGACCGCGGGCTGGCCAGCTATCAGCGCTGGTTCAATACCTGGTCGTCGCGGGCCATGACCTTTTCGGCCGGCAGTGTGTTTTGCGCGCTGCTGATGTGGGTGGTGTAGCGCAGGTATCAGGGTAGTCGGCGTGCCGTGTCGGTCTGCTCAACGGTAAAGAATAAAGGTGAACACCGGCACTGACCTGCCGGATCGGTCTGAATCGTGGATGGGAAGGGACGCGTTATGAACACAGCCGTTTTTGCTGTTGATGACAATGTCGTGCATGAGTCAGAGGTGCAGCGTCAGCATGCGCGGCTGAATCTACCGGCACGGATCAAGTTTAATGGGCCGGACCGGGAGAAGTTCGATTGCGAGCTGATCGACTTGTCGGCCGGTGGCTTCAGCCTGAGTCAGCCGGACACTCCACTGATCGCGGGCCGCCATCACAAAGGCAAACTGGTGTTCCAGGTCGATGCGTTGGGGTTTGCCATCGACGTGGAATTTGTCGTGCGCTCGGTCAGCAGCGAGGGACTGCGGGTGGGTTGCGAGTTCCACAACCTGCCTGCGCGCGCGATCTCCGCATTGCGTTATCTGATCACCTCCTACCTCTCGGGAGGGGTGATCAGCCTGGGTGACATGCTCGCGACCCAACAACGCGACAACTTCACCAAGCCGCGAAAGCACGAAAGCGGCAACGGCATGGGCTTTTTCGCACGATTGCGGGCTACCACGGTGAGCCTGCTGATCTTTCTGGTGGGACTGGTTGCCTTTGGTTATGTGCTGAACCAGTTGTATGGCATTTATTTCGTCACTCACGCCGAATCGGCGCGGGTCAATGTGCCCGGTCAGTTGATCGGCCTGCCGCGCGACGGCAGCGTCAATTCGTTGGTCAAGGTGGGCGCGGTGGTGTCCAAGGGAGCCCCACTGGCGACCTTTTCTGCCTCGCTGCTAGATGTGATGAAAGGCAATCTGCCGCCCGGGCAGGCGACCCCGGAAAACCTTGAGCGCCTGTTCAGCCGCACCCTGCAAGGTTCGCTGACCAGCCCTTGCGATTGCCGGGTGGTGGCGCAGTTGGTGCCGGACGGGCAGGTCGTCGGCAAGGGCACCACGGTGTACGAGTTGATGCCGATCGACGGTGTGGCAACCATCGAAGCGCGCTTCCCCTATAAGAATTTTGCCAAGATCCAGCCTGGCAAGTCAGTGAGCTTTCAACTGATCGGAGAAGAACAGCCACGCACGGGCAAAATCGCCGCCGTGGCGCTGGACAACGGTGGCCTGGCCTCCGACCTGCGGGTGACCATTGAGCCTGACAGCCCGTTGCGGACCGAACTGGGCGGGCGTCCGGTGGAGGTCAGTGTCGAAGATCTGCAGGACAATGTCTGGGTGCAGAATGCCGTGGCGGCTAACACCTGGGTGAAGAATGCCTGGGAGAATAAAGTCATGGCGGCCGGAAAATGAACGGCGTATGGCGATCGGGGCTGCGGTTTTCTGCGCTGGCCGCTGCTCTGACGATGAGTCATGGGTGTGGCACCCTGCCGGATCAGGGGGTGGCGCGCGAGGCCATGTTGCGCGGCGATTATGAAACAGCACGCAAGCACTACGCGGCGCTGGCGGAGGATGGCTATGCCGATGCCCAGGCCGGGATGGGCGACTTGACGGCGTCGGCGGGTGACCCGACGAGCCTGAAAGAGGCGGAAGTCTTGTACCGGCAGGCCGCGCCGGAATCGGTCAAGGCGCAGTCACGTCTGGGCCGTCTGTTGCTGCGTCAGAGCCCGAGTGATCCCCAGCAAGTGCACGAGGCCCGGCAATTGTTGGAAGGCGCGCTGGATAAAGGCGAGTTCACTGCGGTGGTGCCGCTGACGTTGTTGTACCTGGGCTACCCGCGAATGGCGCCTGTGGTGGAACCGCAACAGAAGGTCGACAGTTGGCGCGCCCAGGGCATTGTCGAGGCGGACCTGGCGCAGATTCTGATATACCGCAATCAGGGCACTTATAAGGCTCACCTGCCGCAGATCGAGCAGCTGTGCCGGGCGCGGCTGGCGGTACTCGATGCCTGTTATGTGGAGCTGGCCACCATTAACCGAATGCGCGCCCAGCCCAAGGCGCAAGCGGACTTGCTGGCGCAGTTGCGCCAGGGTTGGCGCGAGGGACGAGTAGCGCCCTTGCGGATCGAGTCGGTGGCGCGCGTTCTGTCGTCGCCAGCCCTCGAAGGCCCGGCCGACCCGCAAAGCGCCCAGCGCCTGCTCGAGGAACTGGCACCGGTCTATGCGCCGGCCTGGACCAGCTTGGCACGGTTGATCAACGACTACCCCGTGCAAGGCGATGCGCCGCAATTGCTTTCGGCCTTGCAACGCGGACGCGAAGCGGGCGATCCACGGGCGGAACTGCTGACCGGGCGGCTGTATTACCTCGGCAAATGGTTGCCACAGGATCCGCGCCTGGCTGAAGAGCATTTGCTCAAGGCGACCGCGGCCGGTGAAGTCGGGGCGCATTACTACCTGGGACAGTTGTACCGGCGCGGTTATCTGGGCCAGGTCGAACCACAGAAAGCGCTGCTACATTTGTTGCTGGCAGCCCGCAACGGCTCGCCCAACGCCGACCTGGCCCTGGCCCACATGTTTTCCGACTCCCGTGGGATCAAGGTCAATCGGGTCAATGCTTTTGTCTTTGCGCAACTCGCGCAACGCCAGGGCGTGGTAAAGGCAGAGCCAGTACTGTCGGCCCTGCAGTCGGGGCTGACCCCGGCAGAAAGGAAAATCGCGCAGCCCTTGCTTGAGGAAGAAGCCCAGGCCCGTCTGACGGGCGCGGCTTTAGCCAGGTTGCAAACTCCGGAAAATGGACAGGACTTACTATGAAGCAAGCATTGTTGGCAGGATGTGGTCTTGGGGTTTCGCTGATGTGCAGCGTCGATCTGGTGCTGGCGGCGGAAGTGGCACCGAAGAACTTCGGTCTGGATGTGAAAATTACCGCTGAGTCGCAGGATGACCGTGACCTGGGCACCGCGTCCGGTGGCACGGTCAACGGTATCGGCATCGACGTGCGCCCTTGGGCCTTTGGCCAGTGGGGTAACTGGAGTGCCTATGCGATGGGGCAGGCAGTAGCCGCGACCGATACCATCGATACCGATACGATCAACAACGGCGTCGATGCCAGTAACGCCCGTGAGACGGATGACAGCTACCTGGCGATGCGCGAATTCTGGATCGATTATGCGGGCATCACCGCTTATCCGGGCGAGCATCTGCGTCTGGGGCGCCAGCGTTTGCGCGAGGACAGCGGCGAGTGGATGGACACCAACATCGAAGCGCTCAACTGGACCTTCGAGACCACTCTGTTGCGCGCCCACCTCGGTGCCGCCCAGCGCTTTTCCGACTACCGTACTGACGTGAGCGACCTGGCGCCCCAAGACAAAGACCGCTCCCATGCCTTCGCCGACATCTCTACGCAATGGACGCCCAATCACTGGTTCGGCCTGCGTGTACACCACGTTGAGGACAGCGGCAATCTGCCCGATGCAGGGGAGCAGCTCGATGCGCTCGACAAGACTAACACCGGCAGCCTGACCTGGGCCGGTCTCGAAGCGAACGGTGACGGCTACAACTATCGCTCGACGATGCCGGTCAATTACTGGCTCAACGCGACCTGGCTGACCGGCGAACGCGACAACCTCACCACCGCGGTAGGCCCTGACGGCGATCGGGTCGCGACGGGCCACACCAGTGGCGACGTCAACGCCTGGGCCGCAGACTTGGGTTTGCGCTGGAACATCGATGAGAGCTGGCGCCTCGGTGCGGCCGCGGCCCGCGGCGACGGCGGTGGTCGCGACCAGGAGAATCAGTTCCAGCAAACCGGCCTGCAGAGCAACCGCTCGAACTACACCGGCACGCGTTCGCGCGTACACCGCTTCGGTGAAGCCTTTCGCGGTGAACTGAGCAACCTCCAGGTGGCTACCGTGTTCGGCTCCTGGCAGCTGCGCGAGGACTACGACGCCAGCCTCGTCTACCACCGCTTCTGGCGGGTCGACGACCAGCAGGACACTGGCGACGACGGGATCATCAATGCGGCTCTGGTGGACGGTGAGAAGGACTTGGGCCAGGAAGTCGATCTGGTCATGACCAAGTACTTCAAGCAGGGTCTGTTGCCCGCGAGCATGGTGGATTGGGTCGACGAACCCTCGGCACTGGTCCGCTTGCGCCTCGGCGTGTTCTTCCCGGGCGACGCTTACGCCAGCGACACCGATTCGAGCATGCACCGGGCGTTCATTGATTTCGTTTGGAAAATCTAGGTCCGGTTGTTGCCCGCAGTGATGCCATTGTGGGCAGCGCCTTGATCACAACAGATTGCATTTATTTTGATGGGTGAGACTTATGGACAGTGTCGTCAAGATCGCGCTGTTGCTCGCCGGACTGCTGTTGGTGCAGGCCGCGGGTGTCAGCGCGGCGGGTCTCGTCGAACCGCCGCGTTATACCATCAGCGAGGCTCCGGGAAAGCCGTTGCTGATCAGCGAGCCGAAGATCCCCGACCTGTCTGGCTATACCGCCGAGGCAGTCATGGCGAAGATTTCCTACAAACCCGCCGGCCGTGCCTTGATCTTGCCGATGCTCAAGGAAAACTCGCTCGACGAGTTCATCGGCGGCAAGGAGCGTCTCAAGGAATGGGTGGTGCGCCAGCAGCGAATGCCGGTAGCGATCTTCATCGACCGTGGCTACATGAGCCTGACGCAACTGGCGCGCAGCCTGCCACCGACAGCCTTGCGCGAAACCGCGCCGGGGGTGTTTCTGGCACGCTTGCCAATCGTCATACGTCCCGGCGGGACCCTGCATATCGACAAGTCGGTCAAGGAATTGCGATTGTCCCAGGAGGGCGGTTCCTTCCTGGTCAATGACGGCAAGCTGTTTATCACCGACACCAAGGTCAGCGCCTGGAGCGAGAAGAACAACAGCCCGGCCTGGTACAAGAAAGAGGGGGAGTTTCGGCCCTTCCTGGTGTCCTGGGGCGGCACCGAGACCTACATCGTCAGCAGCACCATCACCAGCTTCGGCTACACCGCGAGCAAGAGTTATGGCGTGAGTATTTCCCAGTACAGCCCGAGCATGGCGCCGAAGATGAAGCGCAAGCGGCCGACCGGCTGGCTGCTCAATTCCGAGTTCGTCGACAACTGGTACGGCTTCTATTGCTATGAGGCCGACGACGTGGTGATTCTCGGCAATGCCTATCGCGACAACATCGTCTATGGCATTGACCCGCACGATCGTTCGCGCCGGCTGATCATTGCCCACAACGATGCCTTCGGTACCCGCAAGAAGCACGGCATTATCCTCTCGCGCGAGGTCAATGACAGCTGGATCATCTACAACCGCGCCTACAACAATCACCTGTCGGGCATTGTCCTGGACCGTTCCAGCATCAATAACCTGCTGGCCTACAACGAATCCTACAAAAACCACTCCGACGGAATAACTCTGTATGAGAGCGGCAATAACCTGCTCTGGCGCAACCGCGCAATCGACAATAACCGCCATGGGATTCGGGTGCGTAACAGTACCGGTGTGCGGCTGTATGAAAACGAGCTGATGGCCAATGCCCTGACCGGCATCTACGGCCACATCAAGGATTTGCGCGGCACCGACCGCGATCTCAAGGAAGACCCCTTCGAAGCCAAGCTGTCGCTCACCGTGGTCGGCGGCAAGCTGATCGGCAACGGTTCCAGTCCTATCACGGTGTTTTCACCCTCGCGTCTGGAACTCTACGACTTGACCTTTCTGGCGCCGCAGAAACAGGACGGCCTTGCCTTCACCGGTTTGCTGGGAGAGGTGCAGGGCGACTTGATGGACATTCTCCTGCGTCGCCGTGAAGCCGCATTGATTCTGCCGGTGAAACTTTGAGGAGCCTGTTGATGAAGACAATCCATGGGTATGCCGCGCTATGCATGCTGTCTGTGCCGGCGTGGGTCCAGGCACAGCCGGAATACACGGCCGAGGCCTGCTGCAAACTGTGCCCGCAAGCGGCGCAGGCGGCACTTTACGAGCAGCCGACGCTGAAAAACTACGCGACCCTGGTGGAGGCCAAGGACCAGTGGCTCTTTCGCACCCAAAGCGATTTTCGCACTGACTTCGGCCTCGATGAGAGCGGTTACAAGGCCCTCAAGCGCTTGCGCGACGGGCTGGCCCAGCGCGGGGTCGAGCTGGTGCTGGTGATGCCACCCAGCCGCGGCTTGCTGCATGCCGACCGCCTGACATCGCTGGAAGTGGCCAGATTCGATCAGGCCAAGGCCCGGCAGAACTACATGCAAACGCTGGTCCGGGTGCGCGACTTGGGCGTTCAGGTCCCCGACTTTACCAACCTGCTGAGTGCGCCACAGCCAGCGGGGCAGCCCTTCTACTTCAAGGGCGATCACAACTGGACGCCCTATGGCGCCGAACGCAGCGCACAGTTGGTGGCCCAGACGCTCAGGGGCAACGATGTGCTCAAGGCGTTGCCGCATCAGGTCTTTGCCAGCCAGCCAGCCGGCCTGCTGGGACGCTCTGGCACGTTGCAAAAAGTCGCCGCACAGATTTGCGGCAACGGTTATGCGGCGCAGTTTGTCACCCGTTATCAAACCCGGGCCCAGGGCGATTCCAAGCTCCCCGCCAAGGTCGCATTGATCGGTACCAGCGCCAGCGGCGAGGCGTTCAACTTTGCCGGTTTCCTCGAACAGTATCTGCAGACTCCGGTCAGCAACTTCACTGTTCCGGGCGGTGGCTACGATGATTCGTTGATCGCCTACCTGCTCGGCGACGACTTTCAGAAGCGCCCGCCGACGGTGCTGGTGTGGGAAACCGATAATCTCGACAGCATCCAGAAATCCAGCTTCTACCGGCAGGCGATGGCGGCGCTGAGCGATGGCTGCGACAACCAGGCGCCGCTGCTCAAAAGCCACTCGACCCTGCACAGCGGGCGTAATCAAGTGTTGTTCAACGGCAGTGGCGGCGCGGTGTATCCGATCAAGGGCAATCGTTATCAGGTAGACCTCAAGTTCGCCGATCCCGCCGTGCACCTGATGAGCGCGACCCTGACCTTCATGAACGGTCGCCAGGAAAACATCAACTTGAGCCGTCCGCCGAGTGTCAACACCCAGGGCCGCTTCGTCTTCGAGCTTCGCGCTGATGCGGACTGGGACGAACTGACTTTTCTTTCCATGGACGTGCTGCCACCGCCCGGAGCGACCTCCATGGGACTCTCGGCCCGCTTGTGCGCCAAGCCGGTCATCGCTGAGACACCATCCCTGCGCACTGCGCAGGCGGAGGGTCGGTGATGCGTCATATGCACTGGGCCGCCGTTGGCGTGGCCTTCATTTTGATGGGGCCGATCGTGCAGGCAGCGGCCGCTCAACTCCGCCCGCCGCAGGGCTATTACGCGCCGGCCGTGGACAAAGAAGGCGACGCTCCGAGCTGTCCGGCAGCACCCAAACCCTATACCGGTGACCTGTTGATCCCCAGCAAGTACGAGGGCTCTGGCAAGGCACGTGATCAGCTCAACGCGCAATCCAACCAACGCTACAAGCAAATGTCAGCCGATATCAACGAACTGGAGAAGGGCATCAACAAACACGTCGCAGCCTATTTACGGCTTGGCCGCGCAGGCCATGTGGAATGCACCCTGAGCTGGCTGGGTGAATGGGCCAAGGCGCAGGCGCTGCTGAGTACCACCTACACCCATACCGGCAAGTCGATGCGCAAATGGGCGCTGGGCAGTATTTCTTCGGCCTATCTACGGCTCAAGTATTCGCGTTCGCAGCCATTGAAGGGCCGCGAGGAGCAGGCCCGGCCGATCGAGGTCTGGATCGGCCAGGTCGCCGATCAGGTGGTGCGGGACTGGCGCGACCAGCCGCTGGACCGGCTGAACAATCACCAGTATTGGGCGGCCTGGGCCGTCATGGCGGCCTCGGTGGTGGTCGACCGGCGTGACCTGTTCGACTGGTCGGTAGCGCAGTTTCGCATCGGCGCTTCCCAGGTCGATGCAGACGGCTATCTGCCCAACGAACTGAGCCGCGACACCCGCGCACTGGCGTACCACAACTATGCAATGGGGCCGCTGATGATGATCGCTGCCTTTGCCCGAGCCAATGGCATCGACCTGCGCGAAGAAAACCACGGCGCGATGCGGCGTCTGGCGGCGCGGGTGGAGGAAGGGATCAAGGATCCACGCTCGTTTGAACGCAAGACCGGCTACAAGCAAGAACTCGAGGACCTCAACGAGGATGGCAAGTTTGCCTGGCTGGAACCTTACTGCGCGCTGTACGACTGCTCGGTGCAAACCAACCGTTGGCGCCAATCGATCGAACCGATGAAAACCTATCGCCTGGGCGGCGATATCACCCAGCTATTTGCTGGTCAGAAAGAATAAATGCAACAGCCAATACGCACGGGATACCCGGTGGGGCCATTCGTAAATGGGCTTGTGTTGCAAAAGGGAAGGCAGTCCTTCGCTGTTTGAAGCGCCTTCATGTCGAGTGATGAAAGGTGCGGGAGGAGGTGAAATGATTCCAGTCATTCTGTCCGGCGGCAGTGGTTCGCGGTTGTGGCCGTTGTCGCGCAAGTTGTATCCCAAGCAATTCCTGAGTCTGGCAGGCGAGGGGTCGCTGTTTCAGCAGACCCTGCAGCGCCTGGCGTTCGAGGGTGTCGCCAAGCCGATCGTGGTCTGTAATCAGGAGCATCGCTTTATCGTCAATGAACAACTCGCCGCCATCGGCTGTACGCCTCAGGCGATACTGCTCGAACCCTTCGGCCGCAATACCGCGCCGGCGGTGGCGCTGGCGGCCCTCAAGCTGATCGCTGAGGGCCGCGATGAGTTGCTGCTAGTGCTTCCGGCCGACCATGTGATCAGTGACGTGCCCGCCTTGCGCGCCACGCTGTCACATGCGCAGGAAGAGGCGCTCAAAGGCAATATGGTGCTGTTCGGCATTCCGGCGACGCGTCCGGAAACCGGCTTTGGGTATATCAAGGCCGCCTGCGGCGATGCTGGCGTCGGCGCCTTCAAGGTCGAGAAGTTTATCGAGAAACCCGACCAGCAAACCGCCAGCGAGTTTGTCCGGTCCGGCGAGTACTACTGGAACAGTGGCATGTTCCTGTTCCGTGCCAGCCGCTATCTCGACGAGTTGCGCACTCACGAACCCGACATGTACGACACCTGCGTGCTGGCCCTTGAGCGCAGCCGCAGCAGCGAAGGCGTGACCAGTATCGATCGGGTCACCTTTGAATGCTGCCCGGACAACTCCATCGACTATGCGGTGATGGAGCGCACCAGCCGCGCCTGCGTCGTCCCGCTAAGCGCTGGCTGGAGTGATGTCGGTTGTTGGTCTTCGCTGTGGGATGTGCATGACAAGGACGCCGAGGGCAATGTACTCAAGGGTGATGTAGTCAGCTACAACAGCCGCAATTGCTTCGTGCATGGCAGTAGCAAGCTGGTGACCCTGCTAGGGCTGGACGATTTGGTTGTGATAGAAACCAAGGATGCATTGATGGTCGCGCACCGCGATGCCGTGCAGGATGTGAAAAAACTGGTCAATGCGCTCGATGCCAAAGGCCGCTCGGAAACCCAGAGCCATTGCGCGGTGTATCGCCCCTGGGGTAGTTACGATTCGGTGGACAGCGGCACCCGTCACCAGGTCAAGCACATCACCGTGAAACCTGGCGCGCAGCTTTCCCTGCAGATGCATCACCACCGTGCCGAACACTGGATCGTGGTGTCCGGCACCGCCCAGGTGACGTGCAACGAAAAGGTCTTCCTGCTCACTGAAAACCAGTCCACCTACATCCCGATCGCTTCGGTGCATCGCCTGTCCAACCCCGGCAAGATCCCGCTGGAAATCATCGAGGTGCAGTCCGGCAGTTACCTGGGTGAGGACGATATCGAGCGCCTGGAAGATGTCTACGGCAGGAACCAACAGGTCAAGAGTTGAGCCCGTCGCACCTCGTACCTCGCCGGGTTGTTGAAAAGCCTAGTGATCAGCCACCGAATCCGCCCTCTACGACCGGGGGCGGGTTAGGGCTGCCTGCTTATTTCTTGTGCACGTCCAGGTAGTCCCTGTGCCAGGGGAGTGGCCTATTTCTGCGTGAATGACATATTTATTACAAAAACCATATATGCACCCCCTCAAATATTCTGAAGCGGCCCACTAAGCAATTTACGTGTATCACGCCATTGCGCGTGGCTTTAAGTGCAGGTGAGCGGCAGAGCCCTATCGCTTCAAGGATTAATCTGCCGCTGAGTCTTTACCTTGTATTCGGAAAATCATATATTCGCCAAACCGCATATGAGCTGAGATTTCACTATGACCAGCAAATCCCGTGTCCTGTTCGTCTGTACCGCCAATGCTGCACGCTCTCAGTTGGCCCAAGCGTTGCTGCGGCATACCGATTCGGAGCATTTCGAGGCGTTCAGCGCCGGCACCGTTCCGACTCAGGTAGATCCGCGCACCTTTGAGGCGCTTTCACACATCGGTGTGAGCACCGAAGGATTACGTAGCAAGTCGATAGACGAGTTCCGTGGTGAGCGTTTTGATTACGTCATCACCTTGTGTGATAAATCCGCAGCGCAATGCCTGTCTTTACCTGGAGCCGGTGAGGCATTGGCCTGGAGTTTTGAAGACCCGGTGACCAGCATCAAACCCGATGCCTTCCGTCACACCCTTCACGAAATTCATGAGCGCATCAAGATGTTCGTCTTGGTCAAAAACAAACACTGAGAACGAATATGGCTGACCATCTGACACCGACCACTGTTTTCAAATGCCTGGCTGACGACACTCGGGTCCGCACGATGATGCTCATCACCCGTGAAGGAGAGCTATGTGTTTGCGAGCTGACCTGCGCGTTGAATGAGAGTCAGCCAAAAATCTCCAGGCACCTGGCGCAACTGCGTACTTGCGGCCTGTTGTCGGACCGTCGGCAAGGACAATGGGTGTATTACCGACTGCACCCGAATCTCCCAGATTGGGTCCATCAAGTGCTGACCACTGTGCTCGAAAGCAACAAGCACTGGTTGAGTCCTGATGCCAAACGCCTAGATGAGATGGGTGACCGTCCCGAGCGGGCACTCGCCTGCTGTGAAAGCTAGATCGCCTGATTCCGCCTTCGACTACGAGATCGCTCGATGAAAATCCTGTTCCTCTGCACTGCCAATAGCTGCCGCAGCATCCTTTGTGAAGCGGTCTTCAATCACTTGGCACCGGAAGGCATGAAAGCCTACAGCGCTGGCAGTCAACCCAAAGGCGAAGTGCATCCGTTGAGTCTCCAAACTTTGGAAAGCGCTGGTATTTCGACGCTTGGGCTGTTCAGTAAGTCCAGCGATGTCCATGTGAATTTGGCACCTGATTTCGTCATCACGGTGTGCGACAAGGCAGCCGGTGAAGCCTGCCCGGTATTTTTCGGACCGGCCACCAAGGCCCACTGGGGACTGGCTGACCCTTCGGAATACCTCGGGACCCAAGAAGAGATCGAGGCGGCTTTTGAAGCCACCTTGGAGCAGATCAGAACCCGTATTGAGGCTTTCCTTGCTTTACCGCTTTCTCAACTGAGTGCCGAACAGCTCAAGGCAGAGCTGGCCCTGATTGGCACGCTGTAACCACAGGAGCAATGATCATGAGTAAAAGCCGCCTTTCATTCCTGGACCGTTACCTGACCCTGTGGATTTTTCTCGCCATGGCCTTGGGTATCGGATTGGGGAGCCTGTTCAAAGGCTGGCCACAGTGGCTCAACAGTCTTTCTGTGGGCACAACCAACGTCCCCATCGCTATCGGCTTGATCGTGATGATGTATCCGCCTCTGGCCAAGGTTCGTTATGAGGAGCTGCCGGAAGTCTTCAAGGACAAGCGCATCCTTGTTTTGTCTTTGGTGCAGAACTGGGTCATCGGCCCGGTGTTGATGTTCGCACTGGCGATCATCTTCTTGCGGGACCAGCCGGAATACATGACGGGCCTGATCCTGATCGGCTTGGCTCGTTGCATCGCGATGGTGTTGGTCTGGAATCAGATCGCGGGTGGCAACAATCAGTACGTCGCCGGGCTGGTGGCATTCAACAGCATCTTCCAGATCCTGTTTTTCAGTGTGTATGCCTGGGTCTTTCTGGGGCTATTGCCGCCGCTGTTCGGGCTGGAAGGCAGTGTGATTGAGACCAGCTTTGTCAGCATTGCCGAGTCGGTGCTGATCTACCTGGGTGTGCCATTCCTGGCGGGCTTCCTGACCCGCAAGATCCTCATCGCCCGTAAAGGTGAGGCTTGGTTTCAGGAGCGCTTCATTCCAAAAATCAGCCCGCTGACGCTGGTGGCACTGCTGTTGACCATCGTGGCCATGTTCAGCCTCAAGGGTGACGTGGTACTGCAATTGCCGCTGGATGTATTGCGTATCGCGATCCCGCTCGCAATCTACTTCGTTGTGATGTTTTTCATCAGTTTCTGGATGGGTAAATTGCTCAAGGCTGACTATCCCCGCACCACCGCATTGGCTTTCACAGCCGCAAGCAACAACTTCGAACTGGCGATTGCCGTCGCCATTGCCACCTTCGGCCTGGCTTCCCCGGTCGCTTTCGCCACGGTGATTGGCCCGTTGGTGGAAGTGCCGGTACTGATTTCCCTGGTCGGTGTGGCCCTTTGGTTGAAACGCCGCTGGTTCGATGAATCCAAGAGCGCCGTTGCGCAGGACAAAGACTATGTTTGATGACCACATCCCCCAACTCGATACCGAACTGGTTGATCTCCCATCGACAGACAAACTCGGTATTGAAAAGACCTCCATCCATAAGCCGCGCATTTTGCTGTTGTATGGATCGACCCGAGAGCGCTCCTTCAGTCGACTGCTGGTTGAGGAAGCCGCTCGACTGCTGGAGCACTTCGGCGCCGAGACGCGGGTTTTTAATCCGTCAGGTTTGCCGCTGCCCGATGACGCTCCCGATGATCATCCACGAGTGAAGGAATTGCGCGAGCTGATGCTGTGGTCCGAGGGGCAGGTCTGGTGTTCTCCAGAACGTCACGGTTCCATGAGCGCGGTCTTCAAAGCGCAGATTGACTGGGTGCCACTGGCGATGGGCGCGGTACGCCCCACCCAAGGCAAAACCCTCGCCGTCATGCAGGTGTGCGGTGGCTCGCAGTCGTTCAACGTGGTCAATCAGCTGCGAGTGCTGGGACGGTGGATGCGCATGTTCACCATCCCCAACCAATCCTCCGTACCGAAGGCCTACATGGAATTCGATGACAACGGCCGAATGAAACCTTCTCCGTTCTACGACCGTGTAGTGGATGTGATGGAAGAGTTGGTGAAATTCACGCTGCTGCTTCGCGACCGTCAGGACTATCTGGTCGATCGTTATTCCGAGCGCAAAGAGTCAGCGGAAGAACTCATGAAACGTGTCAATCAGCGCTCCATCTGAGGATTATTCACCGTGCAACAACATCCCTATTCCGTACTGCCCCTGGCACAGTTCAATGGTCAGTTGATCTTCACCCCGTGCCCAGGCACGAAGGGCACTCGACCTTTCGAGGCGTTGCAGACCCTAAAGGACGCAGGGGCATCGGCGTTGCTGACGCTGATGCCGACCGAAGAGTTGCTTCAGAACGAGATCGACCTGCTGCCCGAAGAATGCCAAATGCTTGGCATTGAGTGGTTTCACCTGCCAGTTGAAGACGATCAAGCGCCTGGCGAAGCATTCAAAGCCGCATGGGCGCAACACCATCCGCGTCTAAAGCAATTGCTGACCGAAGGGAAAACCATTGCCATCCATTGCAAGGGCGGCTCAGGCCGTACCGGTTTAATCGCTGCTCAACTGTTGATCGAAAGCGGTGTGCCATTCAGCGATGCCATCCGCGATGTTCAGTCGTTGCGCCCACGCGCCATTCAGCATCCTGCCCACATTGAATACATCGGCCAGTTCGACACTCAGTCGAACGCCCACTGACAACAGATACAGAGCACAACAACATGACTATCAAAGTTGGCATCAATGGTTTCGGTCGGATCGGTCGCCTCGCGCTGCGAGCAGCCTGGAGCTGGCCAGAGTTCGAATTCGTGCAGATCAACGATCCGGCAGGTGACGCGGCGACTCATGCGCACCTGCTGAACTTCGACTCGGTGCATGGCCGTTGGAATTACCAGGCCGACTCTGAGGGCGACAGCATCGTCATCGACGGCAAACGAATCAAGGTGACGGCCAACAAGGCGATTGCCGACACTGATTGGGCGGGCTGTGATCTGGTGATTGAAGCCAGCGGCAAAATGAAGACGGTTGCGGTACTTCAGGCTTACCTAGACCAAGGTGTGAAGCGGGTTGTGGTCAGTGCGCCAGTGAAAGAGAAGGGCGCGTTGAACATCGTCATGGGCGTCAACCATCAGCTGTTCAAGCCAGCTGAACATCGCATCGTCACCGCTGCTTCGTGCACCACCAACTGTCTGGCGCCAGTGGTGAAAGTCATCCACGAGAAGCTGGGCATTCGCCACGGTTCGATCACCACCATCCACGACCTGACCAACACCCAAAGCATTCTCGATCAGCCGCACAAGGATCTGCGCCGTGCGCGTGCTTCAGGCATGAGCCTGATTCCAACCAGCACCGGTTCGGCCACCGCCATTGCCGAAATCTTCCCGGAGCTGCGTGGGCGCCTGAATGGTCACGCCGTACGTGTGCCGCTGGCCAACGCTTCGCTGACGGACTGTGTTTTTGAAGTCGAGCGGGCCACTACTGTCGAAGAGGTCAATCAGTTCCTCAAGAACGCTTCCGAGAATGAACTGAAAGACATCCTCGGTTTCGAGGAGCGTCCACTGGTGTCCATCGATTACCGTACCGACCCTCGCTCATCGATTATCGATGCGCTGTCGACCATGGTCATCAACGGCACCCAGGTCAAACTCTATGCCTGGTACGACAACGAGTGGGGCTATGCCAACCGCACCGTCGAACTGGCCAAAATGGTTGGTCTGGCAGTCTAAGGAGCGGTCATGAAAGCGTTGTCAGCCCTCGCTCCGGAAGTGCGGCAGTACCTGCTCGTGACGAGCAACTACTGGGCCTTCACCCTCACCGACGGCGCCTTGCGCATGTTGGTGGTGCTGCATTTTCACGCGTTGGGTTACAGCCCCCTTCAAATCGCGGCGTTGTTTCTGTTCTACGAACTCTTTGGTGTTATCACCAACCTGGTGGGTGGCTACCTCGGCGCACGCTTGGGGCTGAACCGAACCATGAACATCGGGCTGGGCATCCAGGTCGCGGCGCTATTGATGCTGACGGTTCCGGTAGCTTGGCTAACCATCCCTTGGGTGATGGGGGCCCAGGCGCTGTCGGGGATTGCCAAAGACCTGAACAAGATGAGTGCCAAAAGCTCCATCAAACTTCTGGTTCCTGATGGGCAGCAGGGCAAACTCTACAAGTGGGTTGCGATCCTCACCGGTTCGAAGAACGCACTCAAGGGTGTTGGCTTCTTTCTCGGCGGAGCCTTGTTGGCATTGATCGGCTTCAAAGGTGCCTTGCTGGCCATGGCGGGTGTCCTGGCGCTGATCTGGATCAGCAGCCTGATCCTGTTGAAAAAGGACTTGGGCAAAGCCAAAGCCAAGCCAAAGTTTCGCGACATCCTCTCCAAGAGCCGGGCGATCAATATTCTCTCAGCGGCACGGATGTTCCTGTTCGGTGCCCGCGATGTCTGGTTTGTGGTGGCCTTGCCGGTGTACCTGAGCAGTGTGTTCGGCTGGGATTTCTGGAAGGTGGGCGGCTTCCTTGCGGCCTGGGTGATTGGCTACGGCATCGTGCAGTCCTTCGCGCCCAACATCACCGGTAAGAAACGTGGACACGTACCGGATGGTCGTGCGGCATTTCTGTGGGCACTTGCACTGGCGGGGCTGCCTGCGGCAATTGCTCTCGGGCTGAGCACTGGGCTGTCGCAACAGGTGGTGTTGTTGGGTGGATTGATGGTCTTTGGTGCGCTGTTCGCGGTGAACTCCTCGCTGCACAGTTACCTAATCGTGTCCTACGCCAAGGAAGATGGCGTGTCATTGGATGTGGGGTTTTATTACATGTCGAACGCAATGGGGCGCCTTATCGGCACGGTGCTCTCCGGCTGGGTTTATCAGGTATTTGGGCTGGGGGCGTGCTTATGGATATCGAGTGCATTCGTGCTGCTCGCAGCTTTGATTTCAATGGCATTGCCTCGTCACGCGCTTAGTGGATGACTGCTTTTGGCTGTGGATTCAACCGGTCGATGCTGGCAGGTAACGACCCAGGCTGTGTGAAAACGGTTTAGAGCTAGTTTGACAGTCGAAATCGGAGTAGAAATCAGCGACGCACCACTCGACTTATAGCCAGTATTCCCAGAGTCGCGCCATCTGCTCTTTGGCTCTCACAGCGAGCGAGCGACGCTGCCACTTTTCCAGCTTGATTTCGTTCGACTTGGCCAGATCAGCCATGAATGCCGCCTGCATCTTTTTTCCAAACCCGGTGCCCAGCACAACGACGTTAACTTCATCGTTGTGCAGGAAGCTGCGCCAGTCGAAGTTGGTGGAGCCGACAGTCGACCACACGCCATCGATTACTGCGGTCTTGACGTGGAGTAGCGCGTCATGGCGTTCGAAAAGCTTGACGTTGGCCTTCAGCAACTCACTGTAGTAGGCGCGTCCGGCATGGAATACCAGCCACGAATCGGTGCTGCTAGGCAGCACCAGCTTGACGTCGACTCCACGTGCTGCCGCCTCCTTGAGTGCCGCCAGCAACTGAGGATCGGGCACAAAGTAGGCGTTCGTCAGCCATATCTCAGTCTGCGCGCTATGCAGCGCCGAAATCAGCGTGGCATAGATCAAGCTAAACGGCTCATCTGGTGAGCTGCCGATGGCGCGCACCACCTCGCTACCTTTGCGCTCAGGTGACGGAAAGTAGTGGCGAGCCGCGAGTGGTTCACCTTTCTGGGTAGTCCAGGTTCCGATGAACAGCTTCTGCAGTTCCGCAACCACGGGTCCCTCGACGCGCAAATCGGTATCGCGCCAAGGCAAATCACCATTCGGGCGAGTCTTCGAGTGAGAGCTGAACGAGCCCCCCGAATAGACGCTGCTGATGTTGATCCCGCCGAGAAAGGCAATACGACCGTCCACTATCAGCAGCTTTCGGTGATCGCGCTGGTTCACGTCCCAGCCCGCTTTGGCCGTCACCGGATTGATTGGGTTGTACTCCAGCACCTTGATGCCCGCGTCGGTCAATCGAGAGAAAAACGCTGATGGTGTTCCAAGGGTTCCGACGCTGTCACGGATCAGATTGACCTGTACGCCTTTTTGTTGCTGAGCGATCAAAGCGGCGGCGAAACGCTGGCCGACTTCATCATCGTCGAGGATGTAGGTCTCCATGTTGATGTGGTCGCGCGCATCTTCCACGGCTTTGATCATCGACTGGTAGGTGGTGGGGCCGTCCTGCAGCAAGTCGACTTTGTTTCCTTCCGTTAGCGGGCTACCGGTGATGGATGCTTCGATTGCGAGGTGCACATCGAAGATGTTGGTTTCTTTGCCTCTGGACTTAAGTCGGTCGAGAATGGCTTTGCTGCGCTCGGTTGACAGAGGTCCGTGTATCCCGTCGAGTTGCACGGGCGCAGAGGGAACGTGAGCCATGTCGGGCACTATCCTCGGCAATGTACTGCAGGAAATCACAAAGGCCAGGAGCACAGCCACGCACAGCACCAGAGGAATAAAAATACCCTTGCAGGTGGTTAGAATATTCATTAGGCCTCCTCTCGGCGAGGACGGTGATAGCGCTCAGTCCGGGCGTCTTGCTTCCTACGCAAGGCGCCTTGATAGAGGGGCTACCCTTTAGAGCGTGTTTCAACGGCGCAGACGCGGTACGCTTCAAAAGATCAAAGCCCTTGAAGGACAGGCTTTCAGCGCTTGATCAGGGAAATCTTCGTTCCCTCAATGCTGACTCCAGCCATTAACCCTTGCTGGTCGAATATGAAGGCGTAGGCATCGTCCTTTAGTGTCGAGCTCGACAGATTCTTCGCGACCCCTTCGTCAACCACGACAACGGTTGGCCCCACGCCGACTTCCCAGCCCTTGGTCTCACGTACATAGTTCACGGCCTTTTCAGTCATCAGGAACACCGCATAACCGTACGATTGGGCGCCTGCCTGCAGCCCCCATGACCCAGTTACGGAGTTGTAATATCCCTCCACTTTCGAGCCCTTCATCAGCACGCCTTCGCCATAGCTGCCACCAAACACAAGGCCGGCCTTGATGATTTTCGGGAAGACAAGCACCGCTTTGGCATTGTGCGAAATGGTTTCGGCAAATGGAGTGGCCTTGTAAAGAGTTTGCAACGCTTGCCGGGAGTCGGCATTCAAATCCTCGGCGGTTGCCGCACTTGCATTGTTCAGCAGGCTCGCTGATGCCAATGATGCTGTCGCGAGGAAGATCGATAGGAAAAACCGCATTGGCTGAGTCATTTGCGTACTCCGATAAGGGAGCATTGGATGGAAGCAGCAGTCTGCACCTGTTCCAGACAGGATCCGAACCTACTGAAGTTATCCGGCGCACCCTAAAGTATGTGAATTGCAAGCTTCGCTTCTGAATGAAGCAGGCCCAAGGCCTTTGATCAGTCGCGATGCCATCACTTGTTTTGACCACTGTGTAAGGGCCGGGTTCGTCGTCAGAGGCTGCTTTTGGTCCTGAGTGTGAAAAAACGCTTTCGCGAACCCTTGCTATGATTTCTGAGGATTTCATCGCTCTAAAGCAATCGTTTGAAACGGATATCTCCCGTAATATTTTTACGCTTTCTTTACGGTTGGTGTTTTTGCCCGCAACGATACTGGCCGCGATTTTTTAGATCGTCCATGTGCCTTGCTTTTCCGATGGCCCTGGAAAAATGTATTGCCCAAGGATGGCGTGCAGTGACTCCCCGCTAATTGAGAGAAGCGCCCCTTGAGTGAGACAGCGACCGTTGCAAACGAAGACTCCCCATCCAAAAGCTCAGGAGTGGGCTTGCTCGTCGCTGCTGTCGGGGTGGTTTACGGAGACATTGGCACCAGCCCCCTCTACACGCTGAAAGAAGTATTTTCCGGTCACTACGGCGTTCAGGTAAATCACGATGGCGTGCTGGGCATTCTGTCGTTGATCTTTTGGTCACTGATCTGGGTAGTCTCGATCAAATACGTACTGTTCATCCTGCGTGCCAACAACCAGGGCGAAGGCGGCATCATGGCATTGACGGCGTTAGCCCGCCGTGCGGCAGCACCTTATCCGCACATGAGCAAGGTACTGGTGCTGCTCGGCCTGTTCGGTGCGGCACTTTTTTACGGGGACAGCATGATCACCCCGGCCATTTCGGTGCTCTCTGCGGTTGAAGGACTACAGCTGGCGTTTGACGGAATAGAGCACTGGGTGGTGCCCTTGTCAGTGATCGTGCTGGTCGCGCTGTTCTTGATACAGAAACATGGCACGGCTCGAATCGGCATCCTGTTTGGCCCGGTCATGGTGCTGTGGTTTGTGGTGTTGGGTGCCCTTGGGATCTACGGTATTTTGCAGCGTCCCGAAGTGCTGCAAGCGCTTAACCCTGCTTGGGCAGTGCAATTCTTTGTGGTTCATCCGGGCATGGGTGTAGCGATTTTGGGCGCTGTCGTGTTGGCATTGACTGGTGCTGAAGCACTGTATGCCGACATGGGCCACTTTGGTCGCAAACCGATTTCTCGTGCATGGTTCATTTTGGTGTTGCCGGGGCTGGTACTCAATTATTTTGGCCAGGGTGCCTTGATCCTGGAGAACCCGGAGGCTGTGCGTAATCCGTTTTATCTGCTTGCGCCGAGCTGGGCACTGCTGCCGATGGTCGCGCTCTCCACCCTGGCCACCATCATCGCTTCTCAAGCCGTGATCTCCGGTGCTTTCTCCCTGACTCGCCAGGCCATTCAGCTGGGTTACGTTCCTCGCATGTTTATCCAGCACACCTCCAGCCAGGAGCAGGGGCAGATCTACATCGGCACGGTTAACTGGGCGTTGATGGTCGGTGTCGTGCTGCTGGTGATCGGTTTCGAGTCATCCAGTGCCTTGGCCGCCGCTTATGGAGTCGCGGTGACGGGAACCATGTTGGTCACGACAATCTTATCCTCGGCCGTCGTCCTGCTCCTTTGGAAAACGCCGCGCTGGCTGGCCATCCCGATGCTGCTAGGATTTTTGCTGGTGGACGGTCTGTATTTCGCGGCCAATGCGCCGAAGATTTTTCAGGGCGGTGCGTTCCCGGTGATCGCTGGCATTGGTCTGTTCATCTTGATGACGACCTGGAAGCGGGGCAGGAAGATTATTGTTGAGCGGCTGGATGAAACCGCGCTTCCACTACCGTTATTCATCGCCAGCATCCGTACGCAGCCTCCCCATCGCGTACAAGGCACGGCGGTTTTTCTGACGGCCAGGGCAGATGCTGTTCCGCATGCACTACTGCACAATCTCCTGCATAACCAGGTTTTGCATGAGCAAGTGGTACTGCTCACCGTGGTGTCCGAAGACAGTCCTCGCGTGAGTGCTGACCGGCGGTTTGAGGTTGAAGCCTATGGGGATGGCTTCTTCCGGGTCAGTCTGCACTTTGGTTTTATCGAGGAGCCCGATGTACCCCAAGCGTTGAGTCTCTGTCACTTGTCTGAGCTGGATTTCAGTCCGATGCGCACGACCTATTTCCTCAGTCGGGAGACAGTGATCCCAACCAAGCGCATTGGTATGGCACGCTGGCGGGAGAGTCTTTTCGCGTTTCTGCTGAAGAACGCCAACAGCAACCTGAAATACTTCAAGCTGCCGTTGAACCGAGTGATCGAGCTGGGTACACAGGTTGAGATGTAGAAACAAACAAGGCCGCATTTTGCGGCCCTTGTTTTTTTAGGGGTTACTCGTGTGAATGGCCGTGCTCAGCGCTTTCGGAGGTTGTGCCTTTTTCACCGCCGCCGCATGCCGTCATCAGGCCGAGGAAGCAGATCAGAAGCATCGAACGGATCAGAGTTGTGGGGGTTTTCATGGGAAGACTCTTCATAAAACGGATGAAATAAATGGCCTGTGTTCAGGCTGAGCACCGCATTTTCGGCAGTAGGACAGCCATCGCTGCTTCGAACTACTGTTTGACGCTCAAGTAATCGCCGGTCGTTTTCAGTGAGATAGTCACGTCATTGTTGCTGCGATTACGCCAAAACCAACCGTGGGTGCCGTCAAAAATGGCGGTGAATTCACCTTTATCACCTTTGACTTGCTTGCCCTTGGTGTAGCTGTGGAAGTAACCCTTTTCACCGTTGTAGGGTTCGCCATGGGTGTCGTAGTTCACAGGCCCACCAGCCGTTGTCCATTCATATGTGACGGTTTTGTTCTTCAACATTTCCAGTTTGATTTCTGTCCCTTCACCTGGCTTGAGCGTGACGGTCATTTGATTCGTCTTCAGAGCAGGGGCAGGTGTCGCCACTGGTTGAGCAACAGGTTTCGCAATAGGTTGGACTTGAGCAACCTGCGGAGCTGGAGCTGGAGCTGGAGCTGGAGCTGGAGCTGCTGGTTGAGGTGGCGCGGTATCCGCCAAAGCTTCCTGGGCAAGGGTGATCTTCAGTTCGCCCATCTGGGTCAGTCCCAGTGCTCGGCCCACACCCGTTGGATCAACGGCGTATTCCGAGGGCATAACAACGGTCACCAACAGGCCGACAGCAGTCAGCAGTGCAATGACAGTCGAACGCACGAGTTTGCGAGTGCTAGGCAATTCATTAACGGTGGGAAGCGGAGTATTGAACATGGTCAGAATTCCTTACGCGGAGACAAATAGGCCGATGATCTGGTAACCCATCAGGAGGAAGCCGGCACTCATCATGGCGACGTTGGCGGTATAGGCGTGGCGCCAGAAACTGCCGGTGCGCCGCCAATACCCCATCAAAATGAGAATCGCGCTGAGGGCCAGTAATTGGCCGATCTCGACACCGACGTTGAAAGCGAGCAGGTTGGGAATCAGGCCATCAGGCGAGATCTCGTACTCCTGAATCTTGGTGGCCAGACCGAAACCATGGAGCAGGCCGAAGATCAGCGTGGCCACCTTGGTGTTGGGTTGGAAACCGAACCAGCGCTGGAATGCACCCAGGTTATCGAGCGCCTTGTACACCACCGAGAAACCGATAATGGCGTCGATGATGTAGGAGCTGATGCTGACCTCGGTCAGCACGCCCAGCAGCAGCGTGACCGAGTGGCCTACAGCGAATAGCGTGACATAGAGCCCCACGTCTTTTAGACGGTAGAGGAAGAAGATCACCCCGAACAGAAACAGCAGGTGGTCGTAGCCTGTCATCATGTGCTTGGCCCCCATATAGATGAAGGGCAACAACATGACGCCAGAGCTTTCTTGGATGAACCCCTTATCACCTTCCGCGACGGCATGAGCCATCGCCTCGGGCATTGCGAGGAAAAGTGTCGCGACAAATAAAAACAACAGCAGTAGCAGGCGACGCGAAGGCGCAGTAAATGCGTCAACGCCGCTCATCGAGTGCGAATGCATAGATCAATCCTACGTTGCGGGGATCAAAGGCCGCAGTGCGGCCATGGTCAGGATGCGAACGAAGGACGGGGTGGACGCTCGATCAAGAAAATCGGCGGACGAGGAACGGAATAGGACGGGGCTTCGAGTCGCATGGACAGCTTCGGCTGCGCAGACAAAGTCAACACAGCACTGAGCTGTGGCGTTTCGTGCTGGTGGTCAGGGGTCAAAGGGGAGTGATAGTGATCCGAACAGCTCGCACACGACATCTCGGCTTGCTCTTCATGAGAGTGATGAGCGTCTTGCGCAATCTCCCAGGCCGGCTGTTTCGACATCACTGACAACGTATAGGTATGCCCGGCCCAGGCCACAAACATGGCGAGAGCAAGCGCGATTACCACCGTCGTTGTCAGTGTTCTGCTGAACATAGCGTGCGGGTTTCAACTCGTTTTGTAGGGCTTTGGTGCGTTTGACCCATCCTCCTAGGGGGGATAGGATGCCAGCGTAATTCATTGAGGCCTGAGGCTCAAGTCATGAGTGAGCACGAACACGAACACAGCCACCCCCACACCCACCAAAGTCACGAGGCGATCATTAAACGCCTCAAACGGGCGGACGGCCATTTACGCGGCATCATCACCATGATCGAAGAGGGTCGTCAGTGCGTGGACATCGCCCAGCAGCTGCATGCTGTTGAAAAAGCGGTGTGCCAAGCCAAGCGCACGCTCATTCAGGATCACATCGATCACTGCCTGGAGGACACCGTCTCGGCGTTGAACAATGGCGAGCGCGCACCACTGGAAGCCTTCAAGCAAATCACCAAGTACCTCTAGGTCTGACATGCCCATCCACGGCTGGATTGGTTTGAACGCAAAAGGTGAAGATGAGTGTTTGAACTCACCAGCTACGTCGGTCTGTTTCTGGCGGCATTCGGTGCCGCCACGCTGCTGCCGATGCAGTCTGAAGCGGTACTGGTTGGAATGTTGCTTTCCGATCAGTACGTCGCTTCAGCGCTCTTGGCGGTCGCCACCCTCGGCAACGTTCTTGGCTCTGCACTGAACTGGATTCTCGGTCGCTCCATTGAGCGATTGCGCCACAAGCGCTGGTCGTTGCTGCTGAGCTGGGTGCCGATCATTGGCGATCCGCTGACAGTCGTCGCCGGAGTCATGCGCGAGCCACTTTGGAGCTTCCTGCTGATAGTCTCCCTGGCCAAGGGCGTGTGTTATCTCGTGCTGGCCGCCGTCACACTGGGGTGGGCATGACAACTGTTCATACGACCCAGCATGCCTTGCTCAAGCGCCGAAACAGCAGCCTGGATCTGATCAAGTGGGTGGCGATGCTGACCATGATCATCGACCACCTTCGGTTAGTGTGGCCGGAGATGAGCACTCTGTTCATTCCGGGGCGGCTCTCTTTTCCGTTGTTCTGTGTCGCTATCGCGGCCAACGTGGCGCGCTCTAAAACGGGCGAACTGCTGACGCCTGCTAATGGTCGTTACCTTCTCTCGATGCTGTTGTTCGCCGCTATTTCAGAAGTGCCGTATCGCTACATCAGCACCTCGGGATCGTTCAACGTGTTGGTTACGCTGGTGTTGGGGCTGGTGATTGCCTGGGGTTGGCAGCATCGCACCTTGTTGAGCGGCGCTATGGCGTTGATTGCCACCACAATTGCTTATGTGCTGGATGATCCACTGATGTATGGCTTCTACGGAGCACTTGTTCCAGCGGCGGTCTTGTTAGCGATTAAGAAGCCCGGTGTTCTTTGGTTGCTGCCAGCGGCTCTATGCCTTTTGAGTAATACCCGCAGCAGCATCGTGACCAGGGCGATGGACTTGGAATTCTATTCCTTGCTGGCATTGTGTACCGCGTTCGCTGCCCCCCTGATCGGACTCTGGCTTCTGCGTCAGACCTTCGCCTTCAAGGTGTGGCCTGTGCGGCAATGGGGCTACTGGTTTTATCCGGGCCACCTTGCCGCTCTGCAAGGCCTACGGTTTCTGGTCTGAAGGCTGGTCAACCAGCCTTAACAATTCAAAGGAGCTTACGATTAACTGTTGGGCCATCGGCGATGCTGATCATCGATCACATATGGGTGTTCATGATCGACGCCATCCTTGCCGTCGAGGTGAGTGTGATCGTCCGGCAGGTTCTCATGGGTGTGTTTGATCGACTCTTGGTCATGAGCGGGACGCCAGATCACAATGCTGACCACCAGTGCGCAACCGGCCACGACAGCGAGCCCAACAAACGATGCCGTGAGGCTGATGTTGGCGCCCAGCCATCCCGCCAAGGGGTAGGTAATCAACCAGCAGGCATGGGATAGAGCAAATTGGGCGGCAAACAACGCCGGGCGATCTTCGGCATGCGCCGAGCGACGCAACAGTCGACCGCTCGGAGTCTGGGCCAGGGAGTAGCCCACCCCGAGCACCACCCACAGCGGCAACAGGATGTTATAGGTGGTCAGGTTGATACCAAACGCTAAACCCGCGACCAATATTCCTCCGCCAAACAGCATGGCCGTTCGGTCTTTGATGTTTTTTAACAACCGAGGCAAGACCAAGGCCGCGACCATCGAGCCGCCACCAAACGCAGCCAGCGCCAATGCTGTAGAACTTTGAGGCAGGGCGAAGCGCGATTGCACCAGCACCACCGTATTGACGATGACCATGGCACTGGCGGCAGCTACCGTCAGGTTAAGAGCGAGCAACCCTCGCAGCCGGGGCGTGGCTAGGAAGATGCGCATGCCTCGGGTGGTTCGCTCGTAAATACTGCGTCTGGGTGTTGGCTTCGCCTTCGGTAACAACACCGTGGCAACCAGGGCCGCTGAGGCGAGGAAGCCGATGACAGTGCCGACGAATAGGTTATGGAAGCTGATCACGGTCAGCAACGCGGCGGCGAGCATCGGGCTGGCGACACTTTCAAGATCGTAGGCCAGACGCGACAGTGACAGGGCACGGGTGTAGTCGTCTTCATCCGGCAGAATGTCTGGAATAGTTGCCTGGAACGTCGGGGTGAACGCTGCTGAGGTCGACTGAAGGACGAAAATCAGCACATAGATTTGCCAGACCTCCGTTACGAACGGCAGTGCAAGCGCGACCAGGGCCCGCATCAAATCCAGGGAGACCAGCATTGCTCGACGAGGTAGGCGTTCTGCAAAAGCCGCTGCAATGGGTGCAACGCCGATGTAGGCCGTCATCTTAATCGCCAACGCTGTACCGAGGACGGCACCCGCTTGGGCACCTGCAAGATCGAATGCCAGTAGGCCTAGCGCGACAGTGGCAAGACCCGTTCCTACGAGGGCAATTACTTGGGCCAGGAAGAGGTGGCGGTAGGTTCGGTTGGCTAGGATTTTCAGCATGGAAGATCTCAGGTGGCGAAGTGCGTGACTAGGCGGTTGCCGAACTTTTATCGAAAGGAAGCGAGTTAACAACTTCGTCTTTGTGGATGCGTTAATATCCCCCCGGGGAGGATATGGTTCGATCCTAAACCATTGACCATGGCAGCTCAAGAAATAGGCCCTACACCCTCTATCGAATGATTGAAGTGCGGGTCTGCCCATCGGTTTGTATTGGTTTTGCCCTGCGAAACGATCTGCTCAATGTTTCGATTGCAGATTCAAATGCAGCAACGCTGCCGGTCGGAAGGCTTCCCTCCCTGGCTTGTTTGGCTAATTGCAACGTGTGATCATGTCTTCAATATAGGTAGGGGGGGTATGGTATGGGTCATGTAAGATCGAGCAAAGACAATCTTCTTAAGCGCGTAAAGCGAATCGCTGGGCAAATCCAGGCAATTGAGCGAGCACTCGACTCTGACGATGACTGCTCGAAAACCTTGCTTTTGATCGCTTCGACCCGTGGCGCGATCAATGGGCTGATGGATGAAATCATCGAAGATCATGCTCGTGAACATGTAGCGAATCCCACACTCAGCAACGAAGAAAGAGCGAAAGGCGTCGAAGAGCTGCTCGAAGCCATTCGCCGCTATTCCAAATAGGATTGACCCAGATGAGTAATTCGTTCACCGACTATTCCCACAACCATATGTTCCTGGGGGCATCGCATGAAGAAAACGCCAAGCGAACCTTGTGGGTGGTAGCTCTGACCGTCGTAATGATGGTCGTTGAGATCACCGCAGGTTATGTCACAGGCTCTATGGCGTTGCTTGCCGATGGATTTCACATGGCAACGCACGCTGGAGCGCTTGGCATAGCCGCAGCTGCTTATGGTTACGCAAAAAGACATGCCTCAAGTGCTCGCTACAGTTTTGGAACTGGCAAGGTGGGAGACTTGGGTGGCTTCGCCTCTGCTCTGATGTTGGGACTGGTCGCCTTGGGAATTGGCGGAGAATCGTTATTCCGTCTCTTTCAACCGACTCAAGTGCAATTCGGGTCAGCGACTCTTATCGCAGTTGTCGGATTAGCAGTGAATGTGGTGAGCGCGCTTTTGCTTTCTGGCGGACATGATCATCACCATGGGCATGACCACGGCCACGATCAATCTCACCATGCGCAGGGTCACGACAATAATTTGCGCTCTGCTTACGTTCACGTCATTGCAGATGCCCTGACCTCGGTTCTGGCCATCGCTGCTCTGCTTGCTGGCCGATATCTTGGTTGGGTATGGCTCGACCCTGCAATGGGGATTGTGGGTGCAGTTGTTATTGCACGCTGGGCTTGGTCGTTGATGCGGGTGACTGCGGGTGTATTGCTCGACCAGACAGATGATCATGTAGCCCAAGAAATTCGTGAATTGGTTGAAACGCCTGGAGATGCTTCGATTATTGATCTTCATGTCTGGCAGGTGGGGCCTCAGGCCCGAGCCGCGATTGTTAGCGTCCTAGGCAGCCCAGCAGTGAATGCCGAAGACATACGAGAACGGCTTGCTACGGTTCATGAGGTCACGCACCTGACTGTTGAATACCGCACGAAGCTGGGAACTGGTTCACCAGCTCAAGCCTCCGTTCCGGCTTAGAAATGAACGCATAGTCGACTGAGATGAAAAAGGATCGAGATATGCTTTTGAGCAAACGAGATCAGGCGCAAATCGAGCGTCGTCTGATTGCCGCCCTGACCAAGGCCTGCGAGACGGCCAAAGCGGAGATCGTGGGCTTCTCTTGGTTGACTCACGATGTGGATTACGCGCGATTTCCCTCCAGTCTGATAGTTGTTTGGGTCTTCGACACCGATGCCAACTGGGATCAGGTTCTTGCCAATGGGCAAGACAAGCGGGTGCTCGAACTCACTAACCTGGCGTTAAGCGAAGCGAATGTTCACGTGAGTCAGGTGTCGGCCATCGTGCATTTCGATAGTGAAGAGCAATGTCAGCGGTCGAATGCCGGTGACTGGCAGCAGCGTTTAACACGTACACGATCTTCGCGGAGTTAAACCATGGCCCAGGACATCGAAAACCCATGTATTTCCGTTTGCCAGCTGAACAGCGAACTTTGCTTGAGCTGCGGTCGCACCAAGGAAGACATCAGAAAATGGAAGCGGATGAAGCGTCCAGAAAAGATGGCCGCTGTACAACGCGCGACCCTGCGCCTGAAAAGCCTGCAAAAAAAGAACAATTGAACAACCGCAGTTCAGGCCGCTGTTTCGAAAATTCCGTAATCGACCCAATATAGATGGCCCGTCCCACCTTCACTGATACTGGTAACGGTTGGCAGGTAGCTGTCAGCTAGGGTGGAACATTCACCTGTATTGAATCTTCCTCCTACATCACGTTGGGCATCGCATTTCTGGGGGGGATCGGGTTTGTGCTCGGCAGAAGTACACATCGCTTGCATGGGCATGGGTAGTGACCATGCAAGTATTCAGGAAGGGTTGAAGATTAGTTTTTCGGGTATTCAGCGACGATTTGATCAGTACCTGCTTTGGTCAGGCCGATGACCTGATAGGCGTCCTGCTTTCCGCCTGCCTCCATACCAGGTGAGCCTGCCGGCATGCCCGGCACAGCAATCCCGAGAAGGTCATCGCGTTTGCTCAACGCGACTATTTGCTCGGCAGGTACGTGGCCCTCAACAAACTTTCCGTCGATCATCGCGGTGTGGCATGAGGAGAGACGTGGAACAACACCGAGGTCCTGCTTGACCGCGCTCATGTTGGTTTCTACATGATCAACGACGGTGAAGCCGTTGGCTTCAAGGTGCTGCATCCACTTCTTGCAGCATCCACAGTTAGCATCACGATGGACGTCGATCGTCAGCGATTCTGCTGCATGACCAGCTGAACTGATCAACAGAGCCGCGAATGTAACGAGGCGAAGTGCCTGACCGGACCGATGAATGTTATTTCGCATGGATATGCTCCTTCCCATCAGCATGGGCATGGGTTTTTGGCTGAGCGCCAGGAGCTGCAGAAGCGTCATGTGAAGCCTCGGCACCCTGAGGATGGGCGTGATCGGTACTTTTATCCTGAGAAGGTGGTACGGCGTCCTCATGAGCATGGGCGCTGTTCTTCTCGCCATGATGGTCACCTGCGTCGGCTACTTCTTCGGCTGCCCCCGCATCATGATGTGCAGAGGCTGCCCCCTTTTGACCCTCATGCTCACCTTCATGGTTATGCATTTTGCTCTCGCCGCCGCCGTGTTGATGACCACCACTGCTGACTGCTAGAGCGGTGTATTGCTCTGCATTCAGGGTGGGAAGCTGCTTAAGAAAAGCGACCATTCCCCAGATGTAGGGATCGGCCATGCTTTTACCCCAAGCGGGCATGCCTGTGGATTTGATTCCATGTTTGATGATCCAGAACGCTGCGGCAGGGTTTCCATCAACGCCCAGTTTTGAAAGATTTGGAGGTGCAGGGTAAAGGCTATTACTTAACTCGGTTTCTGCGACACCCGGAGCAAGGTGGCAGCCAATGCACATTGAGTTGTAGTTGCCAGCACCTTCACGAATGAGAGCTGCTTCGCTCAGGTCGGGGACTTTAATGTCGCGTGAGCGCACTGCTATCGAGCGATCCCGAGCAATAGACAGAAGTGAGTGAACGGGTTCGGAATGTGGATCGTCCGCCCCAACATTAATCACACCAAAATACACCACGCCGGCACCTACTATTGCGGCGACCACACCAGCAGCAGTTAATGTTTTCAATGTTCTTTTCATGTCAGGTTCTCAAAACCACATCCGAATACCAGCGACAAATCGCGCCTCGTTCGTATCTTCGCCTTCATCGCTAGCGAGGTCGGCGGTCTTGCCATAGGAGCGACTCCAGGTGACCCCGATGTAGGGGGCAAACTCCCGGACAATCTCGTAGCGCAATCGCAAACCCACCTCGGTATTGGCCAAACCAGAGCCAATGCCCCGCTGAGGGTCGTTTTTCCCGTAAAAGTTCATTTCGGCTGTGGGCTGCAAGATCAGGCGATTGGTCAGCAGAATGTCGTAGTCGCCCTCTAACCGAGCTGCGGTCTGGCCGTTCTCGCCAATGAAAGCGGTGGCTTCAGCCTCAAAGTTATAAAGTGCCATACCCTGGATACCGAAGGCGCCCCAAGTCTGCGGCGAGCCTGGTTTAAAATCCTGACGCACGCCAGTCACTACATCCCACCACGGGCTGATCGAGTGCCCCCAAAGTGCTTGGAGTTCAGCGTCTTCAGTCACACCGTTGGTACGCTCCCCCTCTGACCGCAGCCATAAACGATCAATGTCGCCACCCATCCAGCCTTTTGCATCCCAACTCAGGGCACTGCCGTTATCAGCGTCCTGATACTCGAACTGATCAAGGAGAAAGAACGTGTTGAGGCTTTTGTCATGAACACCATGGCCTGCCACAGGCGGAAAAGCAGCTTTACGATCAGCATCTGTTAGTACGGGAATGGGAGTTCGACTCGTGCTGGTCGCCCCGGCATCCATCTTCATTTTGCTGTGATCCATCGAACCATGGTCCATGGAACCGTGATCGGTCTTTGATTCATTGGTCTTGGACTTTTGCGTTGGCTCTGGCTTGTCCGTTGATGATGCTGGAGTGGAATGGGAATGATCACCAGTGCTTTCTCCTGCCAGTGCAAATGGCACTCCACCCAACAGGCCAATGGCAAGGAAGCAACCGATCAGCGACTTTCGATTCAGATATGTGCTCATAACCCGTCTCCTTTACTCATCAACCCGTACTTCACGGAACATGCCCATTTCCATATGAAAGAGCAGGTGGCAGTGGTAGGCCCAGCGCCCCAGCGCATCAGCTGTTACTCGATAGCTGCGCTTTGTACCTGGCGGCATGTCGATCGTGTGCTTGCGCACCATGAAATTGCCGTCCTCATCCTCAAGGTCACTCCACATGCCGTGGAGGTGGATGGGGTGGGTCATCATGGTGTCGTTGACCAGGGTGATACGCAGCCGCTCGCCATACTTGAGGCGCAAAGGCTCAGCATCAGAGAACTTGATGCCGTTGAATGACCAGGCGAACTTTTCCATATGACCGGTCAGGTGCAGCTCAATGGTGCGATTGGGCTCGCGGCCATCCGGGTCCTGGAAAGTGCTCTTAAGGTCTGAATAGGTAAGCACGCGACGGCCGTTGTTGCGCAAGCCAATACCTGGGTCGTTCAGCTTCGGCGCTGTGCTCATGGCTTGCATATCAACCAACGGGTTGTTGGTTTCGGAAGCCGGATGAGACTGCATCGCTCCTGTGCCCATGCCAGCCATCTTGCTGTGATCCATACCGCTCATGCCGGACATGTCGCCCTGGTCCATGCCGGTCATCTTGCTGTGATCCATACCGCTCATACCGGACATGTCGCCCTGGTCCATGCTGGTCATCTTGCTGTGATCCATACCGGCCATGTCGCCCGGTTTCATGGTGCTGTGATCCATTCCTGCCATGTTGCCGTGATCCATTCCGCCCATCCCCATATCATCCATGGTGACGAGAGGACGCGGGTCGATCGCCGGGACCGGCGCCTTCAGCCCTTCGCGCACGGCCAGGGTTCCGCGGGCATATCCGGTTCGATCCATGGACTGGGCGAAAATGGTGTAAGCCTCTGCGCTGACAGGCTCCACGATCACGTCATAGGTTTCTGCTACGGCGATGCGGAATTCGTCGACACTGATAGGGTTCACGTACTGGCCATCGGCAGCCACCACGGTCATTTTCAAACCTGGGATACGGACGTCGAAATAGCTCATACCCGAACCGTTGATGAAGCGCAGCCGCAGTTTCTCACCTGGTTTGAAAATACCGGTCCAGTTACCGTCAGGGGCCTGCCCATTCATGAGATAGGTATAAGTATCG
Source organism: Pseudomonas sp. HLT2-19-2 (assembly GCF_054898005.1). Taxonomy (NCBI): domain Bacteria; kingdom Pseudomonadati; phylum Pseudomonadota; class Gammaproteobacteria; order Pseudomonadales; family Pseudomonadaceae; genus Pseudomonas; species Pseudomonas sp. HLT2-19-2. Next base: position 2,549,012 of record NZ_CM142712.1, read on the forward strand.
CCACTGACGTCTGCGAGGTCGGTGGGGTTCATTTTCATCTCGGCCCACATCTTCCGATCCGCCACCGTTGCGGCCCAGCCTTTGTCGCTCACGTCGTCGATGAAGTTGCCAACGGTACGTTTGTGGTGATTGTAGTAGTCCGACTGTTTCTTAAGCTTGGCCATGACCCGACCAGGATCTTCATCAGTCCAGTCGGTCAGCATCACCACGTAATCGCGGTTGTATTGGAAAGGTTCAGGCTCTTTCGAGTCGATGACGATAGGCCCGTAGACACCGGCCTGTTCCTGAAAACCCGAGTGGCTGTGGTACCAGTAAGTACCATTCTGATGGACTTTGAATTTGTACTCGTACATGCCATCAGGCGCGATACCGTGAAAGCTCAAGCCCGGCACACCGTCCATGTTGGCGGGCAGGAGGATCCCGTGCCAATGGATGGAGGTATCCTGGTCCAGGCGGTTCTTCACCCGCAGCGTGACCGTTTCCCCTTCACGCCAGCGCAGCAGCGGTCCCGGCAAAGAGCCGTTGATGGTCATCGCCGTACGCGCCGAGCCAGTGATATTCACTGGGGTTTCGCCAATGAACAGATCAAATTCATTGCCAGTCAGTACGTTCGGAAAACCGGGACTGGTTACTGCCCATACAGGGGTGCGCCACAGGCCAAGACCGCCGAGAATGCCGCCAGCGGCCAGGCCTTTGACGAATGTCCGCCTAGAGGTTTTGGAATGCATGCCGTTTATGTCCAATCAATCAAAAGGGAAGCCGTTCGCAACAACCTGTGAGTTGCACTGACAGGTTGAAGGCGCTCTCTCGGAGAATCGTTTTGAGCCCGGATGAGGTTTTTCCGCCGCCGTTCAAGACGCAGTCATACGGCAAGCGAGTTTAGAAATTGCCACATTTGAACCATCACGGTGATTACATTTCTGTCAGCTTGGGAACGACGCCAATCGTTTCAGCACTTAGCGTGGCCTACTGCGTTTCCTTTGCTCTCTGCTACAGGGGATTGAGTGCCTTGCTTTTGGGCAATTTGGTACGATTCCATCGAATCCTTCCTGGCCGCTTCCGTACGTGCAAATGTCCGGTCACCACCGCCTTCGGCCATAGCCAGAGAAGAAACGGTCAACGCTGCAATAACAAATAGGGTTTTCATGGATTTCATTTGGGTATCCTCGAATGAGATTTGGTTACCCCGTTGAATCCACATCAAGACGTGATTCGTGGGGGATGAGTTGAAGCCACGACGTAATCTTAAAACTCTCCTCCTGTCAGAAGCCTTAAGTGAGCATTACCGTTGTGTCAGGTTTCGATTTCCTTCTCGAATTACGACCTTGTCTACACTTTGGTACAGCACCTCGCCAGACAACTACTTGGCTGACGCAGTGAGGTGGCGGGTGGCCCCGACAAAATGAATCTCGCGTCCTACCTCCCGGTTCGTAACGAAGTGCTAACCAACCTGAAGCTGACAGAAATGTAATCTTGGTTTCAGTCGACTGTCCGCTTATGTCCGTCTAGGGTGAAATATGAGCACTTGGGTATGTGGTCAACCTGAGCGCATGAAACAGCATCGGGCTCGCATTACAGCTAGGTATTCGTCTGCAATATCCTCATCCGCGATCAGTCCGAAATGATCAGCTGTTTTTAATGGAAATTGTCGAATGCCGCTGGTCCCAGTACCACTGCTAGCGTTGTCTTTCCTTAAATGCAATGGAGAACATAGCTATGACCGCCCGATGATCTCTCACATGGACACTCTCCAATGCCAGCAGCCTCGCATTGATGCGTGTAGCCAACGCCACAAACCTGTCTGAATGCATCGATTACCCATTTTTTGTTGAGTGGTTCCACCTTTCACCACCACGTTCGCGGGTTTTGCGCCGAGAAATGTGAGGCCTGCGCCAGAGCTGCGAACAGGTCGGTGGTATGGAAAATTGCGTCAGGGCCTGCCGCGAATGCGCAGAGAGCTGCCGAAAAATGGCTGGTGCCCAGGGATAGTTGAACCACCATTCAGGTACAGAAGTAGCAATTCCGTGCTTGGGGGCAATGGCATACATGTGCCAACCCTCCGGCCTCTAACAGGAGATTTACAATGTCACAGCCTATCAAGCACAACAGCTCTAGCCTGTTCACTTCGTCGATGAGGGTGATAGCGATGGCTGTCGCGGTAATGGCAGCAGCGCCGACGTGGACTAATGCCGCAGAACCCACGAAAAGTGAAGCGATGCAGATGCCTTCCGAGCAGAAGGATCATTCGAAGATGATGAAACAAATGGGCGGTATGTCCATGACCGGTGATGTGGATTATGACTTCGCGGCCAACATGCGAATGCACCACCAAATGGCAGTCGAGATGGCGCAAACTGAACTCAAGAACGGGAAAAATCCGGAGATGCTCCGTATGGCCAAGGACATAATTGCCGCACAGAAGAAGGAAATTGCTGAATTCGATCGGTGGATTAAAGCAAACGAAAAACCATGAATATGGTGTTGCCGAAGTCGATTCCTGCGCCGCGCCGATGAAAGAAAATGTCATGCTTCATCGGTCGGCGCATACCACCTTGAAAAACGCCGCTACCCTGATCGACCTGCTCACTATGCTGCGATGTTAGAACGAGCTGTTTGATTGATTTCAACGGTGATGTGAACCAGCTCCTCATGCACTGACAAGAGGTCTTTGAAGTTTGCGGGTGTCGCATTTTGGTCAGTTGTCAAAGTCAGAATGCAGGCATATTTCTCTTTGCCTACCCGCCATGCATAGGCCAGGACAGCAAGCCCCAGAGCCGGCGCATGGGAACTCATGTGTCACCCGTCAGATCCTTGGGGAGGGAACAGCCCTATGCCGCAACCATCCACGACAAGAAACGACTGCTGACTCGCGTCAGACCCGTCAAGGGACAGGCGGAGGCTTTGGAGCGAGCGCTGGAGCGGAAGCAGAGTGTTCTGCTGTTTTGCAACAGATTGCAGCGGTGAGAGGCGCGGTGAACGGATTGATGGCAGAGGTGCTTGAAGGGCATATCCGCGAGCACCAGGGTGCTGGAGCCGTCACTCCAGAACAACGTCAAGAAGACCTGGATCAAGTCATCCCGGCCCTGCGCTCATATCTGAAATGAGCCCAGGGAGAGTCTGTGCGTGAGGGCGTTGACGCCGGAGCAGATCACCGCCTCAGGCGCTGACCTTGGAAGGAAAACCCAACGCTTCAACAGAAGCGCGGACTCGCTCTGGGCTTTCGATGCTTTCAACGTTGACCTTGCCGGCAGCACGATCCACCGAAACAGCTGCCCCGCTATCCAACGACTGAATGGCTTTGGTGATTTTGCTAACACAGCTACCGCAACCAATGCCTGATACGTCTAAGACAAACATAGTTATTCCTCTCGTGTTGATCGGCCTCTTTGGCCGCAGTTACAGCATCAACGTTGACACGATAGGAAGGTCAAGGGTTGTCTGCACCGTTTAAATGGTGTCCAAGTCTCAATCTATTCGGGTGTTTCTCAGCCGCAAGGCATTGAAAACCACGGATGCTGAACTCACGCTCATCGCGATGGCCGCGACCATCGGAATAAGAGATGTCCGGTCAGTGGATACGGTAGACCTGCTGCTAGCGGGATACCCATCGAGTTATAAGGAAAGGCAAAGCACAGGTTCTTTCGCATGTTTTTCATCGTCGCTACAGAAAGGGCACGCGCCCGAAGAATCCCCATCAAATCGCCTTTTACAAGCCCCGGGCCAGAGCCGGCGCATCATTGATACCGTCGTCAGCCATTGCAACTCGCCGGCCGTATTGCTGAAGGTCCGCGACAAGACGTTCTTGTCCTGAGACTTCACTTCACCGTGGACTTCTTCAATTCCCCCATTATCAGCCTTGAGCTTGGTGACGGCCTCTTTGGAGGTTGGTTTGATCGGATCTGACACTGCAAGCAACCCTGCCAGTACTCCGTCGACTGCCACATAGATAATGCTGATACCTTCAAGTCGTAACAGCTCTGCACGGTATTGGAGCGGCCTGATACTCACGTCTGCCTCATCCATCAGCGCGGTATTGGGTGCTCACTGCCTTGATCCAGACTGGCAGCGAGTTGAAGAACATCATTGGGGTCGAAGTTCTGTGTGGCTTCCACACTGTGAAACACCGGACGGCTCTCTGTCAGGGTGCCTGTCTTGTCGACGATCAGCGTGTCGATCTTGTAAAGGTTCATGCTGGCAGCTTTCCCCGTGGAAACCATGATCGACATCGGTGTCGCAAGCCCCAGAGCGCAGGGGCAGGCAATAATCAGCACGGCGACCGCATTAATCAGGCCGAAGACCCAACAGGGCTCAGGACCGAGCAGCCCCCACCCCAGAAGAGTCAGCAGGGCAATCACGATTACCCCCATCACAAAGTAACCAACAACGGCGTCCGCCATACGCTGCATGGGGGCTTTAGAGCGTTGGGTACGGGCCACCATCTGCACGATCCATCCGAGTTACCTGATGGGCGTGATCATGGTCGCGATGACTTGTGGCGTCAGGCATGACTAGTTTCCCTTATCATCCTTGTTGGTTTCCGAACTCACGTGTCGGCCATGGCCGCCATGACCGTGCCCGAAAAAATGCATCAACGGACAGATCAACAGAATCAGATAGGGCAGATAAGGTGAGACATGGCCGAAGTGTTCCCGGACCACGTAGAAAACGCCGATCGCAACCAGCATGATCAGTACGACACCCGTTTTGCTCCTCCAGAAGGGTGGAGGAGCGTTTTCAACCGAATGCGGATGGTTAGTCATGATTGAGTTCCTTTTGTCCCTGCAAGCGTTGGGGTGACATCTGCGACTGAGAGTAGTCAACGCACGCTTTGAGGCTGTGATATCGATCAATCCACGCTTTACTTCACTTCAAACTGACCCACCATTCCCGACTGATAGTGGCCCGGTACATTGCAGGCAAACTCCAGGCCTGTGCTCTTGGAAAAGGTCCAGATAAGCTCTTTGGTTGCGCCTGGTTCAATCAGCACGCTGTTAGGATCGTTGTGCTCCATCCCGACCATCTTCATCCCCCCCATGCTGTGTCCCATATCGCTCATCGCTTGCCCATGTCCGGTAGGACTGAGCGTGCCGTTCTGGAACATAGCTGCCATCTCTTTTTGATGCGTGGCATGGGCAGCGGCTCTGCCGATATTGAATTCATGCAGCAGCGAGCCTTCGTTGCGCAGGACGAAGCGAACTGTCTCTCCAGGTTTGACATCGATGTTTTTGGGCACGAAGGAGATATCGCCCATTTTCACTTCAATCGTGCGGGTAACCTCGGCCGCCGCTCCGGGCTGACCAATGTCATCCTTCCCGTGGCCAACGCTAGCTATGGCTGTAGAACCGAGGAAAAGGGCAATTGCAGCGCAAACCGGGATAGCAAATTTAGCTTTCATAGTGACCTCAAAGTGAAAGTGGGTAGCACTGGTGATGCTAAGGAAACTTAACTGCCAGTTAACTGACCTGAACACTACATTTCTGTCAGTTTCTGAAATAAAACACGGCGCCGAAGTGACGCCGTTTGTAACCTGGATAAAGCGCGGAAACCTTGAAGATAGAGCCTTTACTGATGTTTTTCTGAAAGCATCAGTTTGTGTTCGCGTTGCATTTGGCTCAAAACGTCATCGACGATTTTGTCGTGCTTCTCCATCCAGGCGAGGTGCTGTTGAGGCGTCATCGATGCGTCGGGATGATCCTTGTGAAGTTCGCTCAGTGTTCATGTTCAAACCCTAGACAACGCAGGCTGACATCTACCTGAAGCCAGGATTACATTTCTGTCAGTTGCTGGTTGGTTCGGCTGATTCGTTGCAAACTCAGCCTCATCATCACTTTGAGAGCCACACCATGAGACTTCTGGTTGCTGAAGACGAACCGAAAATAGGTATCTATTTGCAACAGGGCCTTACGGAAGCTGGGTTCAATGTTGATCGTTTTACCAACGGTACAGAGGCCCTTCAACATGCCCTGAGCGAAGCATATGACCTGCTGATATTAGACGTCATGATGCCGGGCCTGGATGGGTGGGAGGTCCTTCAGAAGGTGCGTTTGTCAGGGAAGGACGTCCCGGTCCTTTTTCTGACGGCGCGAGACCGCGTTGAAGATCGAGTCAAGGGGCTTGAGCTGGGGGCAGATGATTACCTGATCAAGCCTTTCGCATTTTCTGAGTTGCTAGCTCGGGTCAGGACGCTGCTCCGTCGCGGTAATAACGTGCCCTCGCAAACCCATATGAAATTGGCCGATCTAGAAGTAGATCTGCTCAAGCGCAGGGCTATTCGGGGAGGCAAACGCATAGATCTTACGGCCAAGGAATTTGCGCTACTGGAACTGCTGCTCCGTCGCCGAGGCGAAGTGCTGCCAAAATCGCTCATCGCCTCGCAAGTCTGGGACATGAACTTCGACAGCGATACCAACGTAATCGAGGTTGCGGTGCGCAGGCTCAGGGCGAAGATCGATGACGACTTTGAGGTCAAGCTGATCCAAACCTGCCGTGGTATGGGCTACATGCTCGATGCACCTGATTCGAAATCGGAATCGGAATGAATAGTCTATCCCTGACCACCCGCATGAGTTTGATGTTCATGCTTGCGGTAACGGCGGTGCTCACCGTCGCCGGGCTCAGCTTCAATAACCTCAGCCGGCATCACTTCAAAATGCTGGATCAGCAGGCACTGAACGAAAAGCTCCATTCGACCAAAAGAATTTTGGGAGAGCTGAACAGTATCGACCAATTCGACGACTTAAAGCCTGAGTTACAGGCGTTGCTCGGTGCTCACCGTGATTTGACAGCCCTAATCCTGGACAGTGATGGGAGATTGCTTTTCGCTGATCCCGGGCCAGTAAATGTTCCGGAGCATTTCCGCACGGCCACAAACAACAATGTCTGGGAATGGCGAGACCACGAGCAAATGTTCCGTGGCGTGACGGCACAAACCATCGTTACGGGGCAAGACAAACCATGGACCGTGATTTTGATCTTTGACGTTACTCAGCATATGTCCTTCTTCGAGACGCTTGAGCGATGGTTCTGGATAGGGCTGGTGATCAGTGCGCTCGTCAGTGCCGCACTGGGCTGGATGGTTGCAAGCAGTGGTATGCGTCCTATTCGGCAGGTGACCAGGGTCGCTGCGTCGATGTCGGCTAAATCACTTAAAGAGCGCATTCCATTAGCGCCCGTTCCAAAAGAGCTTCAGCAGATGGTGCTGTCGTTTAATGCGATGTTATCCAGGCTGGATGATGCTTTTGTCCGGTTATCAAATTTTTCTGCGGACATTGCTCACGAACTGCGCACACCGGTCAGTAATCTGATGACCCATACCGAAGTAGTACTCTCTAGAAAAAGGGATATTGAGGACTACGAAGACAACCTGTACTCCAATCTTGATGACTTGAAGCGTATGAGTCGGATGATTGATGACATGCTTTTTCTGGCGAAATCTGACAACGGTCTGATCACACACGAGAACAAACCAATAGACCTAGTGGAAGTCGTGGAAAAATTGCTTGAGTACTACCGCCTTTTGGCTGATGAGCGAGGGATTGAACTCAAGGTTTCAGGAAGGGGCAGCGTCCGAGGCGATGTCCTTATGCTCCACAGAGCGATTTCTAACCTGCTCTCTAACGCGCTTCGCTACACCTCTGAAGGGAAGACGATCAGTGTCGAAATTCTCCAGAAGGAGATGTCGGTATTGGTCGTCGTGGAAAACCACGGAGAACCCATTGCCCCCGAACACCTTGAAAAGCTTTTCGATCGTTTTTATCGCGTGGACCCAGCTCGGCGAGAAGGGAGTCCAAGCAACGCAGGGCTAGGTCTGTCGATTACTCGATCAATTATTGAAGCGCATGATGGCAAGATCTGGTGTACGTCATGTGGCGGGAAAACGGCCTTTCATCTAGAGTTTCCTAGTGTTGACTTGAAGGTCAGCTGAACAACGGCGCATTTGTGATCAACGGCGATCTCTCAGCCTGCGCCCAGCGTCCACTTTCGTTATTTTTGAATGAGTGAAAACCCTAGTATCGCGGGCACGCGGTCTCGTCTTTAAGTCTCGCTACGCCCGCCAATTCGAGGCCAAACACCTCGTCAAGCTGACTGAAATGTAATCGAACAGTTTGCGTTCGTGTGGCATCGTGCTCTTGCACTGTGACGTTGGGTCCTAGTGAGTTTCTCGTGTTCAACCTGACCTTGAATACGGAGGCTACTAGCTAATCATCAGTGGTTTTAACAAGAATCGAAAAGTAAAAACTAGATATTCCCAAACAAACCTCGAATCAACAGCTCTTGCTGTGAGGAGTCTTGCATGTCATTCCTTAAAACTACCACCGTAGCTGTTGCACTGACCGCTGGTTTGCTTCTGAGTGCAGTTGCTCAAGCACATCCAAAGCTCCTTTCTTCCACTCCGGCAGAAGGCTCGGATGCGGCGGCCCCTTCGAAAATTGAACTGCACTTTTCTGAGAATCTCACCACTCAGTTTTCCGGTGCAAAACTGATCATGACCGATATGCCTGGCATGCCGAACTCACCAATGGGTGTTAAGGCCGCCGTCGCGGGTGGCGGTGATCCGAAAACGATGGTGATTACACCAGCAGCACCTTTGACCACCGGTACCTACAAAGTCGAATGGCGTGCTGTCTCCTCGGACACTCACCCGATCACCGGCAACTTCTCATTTAAAGTGAAATGATTTATGAGCGACTCAATAAATATTGTGGTTCGCTTTGCTCTTTATTTCGACCTGATGTTGTTATTCGGATTGGCAATTTTCGGCTTGTACAGCCTCAGGGGAAAGGAAAGAGTATCGGGCACGGTCTTGAATTTTGAGTCGCTTCTTTACGGTACTTCTGTCGCAGGTGTAGCTCTATCCCTTGTCGCCATGTTGCTGCTTGCGAAAGCAATGAGCGGTGTGTCGGAGCTTATGGAGCTACATCACCATATTTTTGAAATGGTCCTCATGGGGACCGACGTCGGGTTGACCTGGATGGTCCGAATAGCTGCCTTGGTGATGGCAATTATTGGCGTCGCATTGAATAGGCGATTTCCGACACCCAGTCTCTGGATCGTCACCGTATGCGGAGCGATTGCGTTGGCGACGTTGGCTTGGACAGGGCACGGTGCCATGGATGAAGGCAGCCGACGCTACTGGCATTTCATCACCGATATATTCCATCTTTTAGCCGCTGGTGGCTGGTTGGGTGCTCTATTGGCATTCGCTTTACTGCTGCGGGTGAAATCGCTAAAGGGCGAACAAGAAGCTCGAATTCTTGCACGGGTGCTGACTGGTTTTGAATCGGCCGGCGCTGTGATCGTAGTGATCATAAGCATCACAGGCGTAGTGAATTATCTGTTTGTCATCGGTCCAAATCTCGATGAAGTGATGCTCAGTACGTACGGTGTACTGCTGTTTTTGAAGATCCTGCTCTTTGCCGGGATGATCGTGTTAGCCACGCTGAACCGCTTTCACCTAAGTCCGGTATTGGAGCGGTCAGTTCGAAATGGAGAATACTCTGCCGCGGTCAATGCCTTGCGCCGCAGCATGACACTCGAATTTTTAATGGCAGTCATCATAATTTGTCTTGTCGCATGGTTAGGCACTTTAAGTCCGGAAGTGGAAATGAGCGCGGGATAGAGGTTGGTGACAGCCGACTAAGGAGTCTAGTAGGTGAATTGTAAGGGCCATTTCCACCGGCTACACTCCAGCCCATGAAACGCTACCTACGGTTTTGCCTGATTTTCCTGATTAGCCTAGCGCTTCCCCTCAGCGGGATGGCGGGTGTCCAGGCGCCGACTGAGCCCTGCCCCATGAAAACCATGGGCATGGCGATGATGAGCGGCATGGGTCAAGACTGCTGCCATGACATGAAAAGTCCCACCGAGCACGGTAAACCCTGTAAGCCAGGCCAGGAGTGCCAGACTGGTGGCATGCTGCAAGTCTCCATCATCAAGCCTCCTATCACCTTATCCAGCCCCCTCGTACTGTCCTTCTCCCTAGATTCCCATCCAGTACAAACCCCGTCAGGGGTATGGCGACCGCCCCGCACTTGATTCCTGTACCACACTGAGCCTCATTCCGCGTTAGCGGGATGGCATATCTGCGTGCATGTCTGATGAAGCGCGCAGTGGATCATCACAGGAATCGTAGACATGAACTCCAAGTGCTATTGCACAGGCTGGTCCCTCGTGGCCGGCCTGGCGGCAAGCGTACTGGCATTGCCGAGCTTCGCTGCCGCATTGACACTCGATGAAGCTTTGCAGCTGGCTGAAAACAATGCGCCGTCGCTGACTGCACAAGACGCGAAAATTCAGGCCGCCAGTAGTGCGGCCATCCCCGCTGGTGAACTACCCGATCCTAAGTTGCTGCTAGGCGTACAGAACTACCCCATTGGGGGGCCGGATCGCTGGAGCATCGACCAGGACTTCATGACCATGCGAATGGTCGGGGTCAGACAAGAGATGCCCAATAGTGACAAGCGCAAAGCGCGCATTGAGGTCGCTGATGCGGCCATTGACCGCGCCGCCGCTGAGCGCCGGGTCGAACGTCTAAAGGTTCGTCAGGCCACGGCGTTGGCCTGGATCAACAGCTACTCCGTTGAGCGTAAAGACGCGCTCTTTCAGGACTTCTACAAAGAAAACCGTCTGCTGGCCGATACCGTCCGTGCACAAATTGCCGGCGGCCGCGCTCAACCTGCTGATGCAGTAACGCCCAAACAGGAAGCGGCACAACTGGAAGAGCAGCAGGACGATCTGATTCGCCAGCGCGCACAGGCCCGAGCGGCCCTAAAACGCTGGATTGGCGCCGCCGCCAACAACAAGCCTGCGGGCAGCTTGCCTGAATGGCCCGTCGATTCCTCAAGCTACCCTCATAAACTGCAACACCACCCCGAGTTGGCAGCGTTTGCACCAATGACCCGCGAAGCGCAGGCCAAGGTCCGTGAAGCCGTGTCGGAGAAACAGTCGGACTGGAGCTGGGAACTGGATTACCAGCGCCGTGGCCGTGAGTTTGGCGATATGGTCAGCGTGCAATTTTCCTGGGACCTGCCGCTGTTTCCTGACTCTCGCCAAAACCCCAAAATCGCGGCCAAACAGGCTGAAGTCAGCCAGCTTGAGGCTGAGCGCGAAGCCCTGTCACGCGAGCACACTCAGCAACTTGAAAACGAACTCGCTGACTATGAGCGCCTGAATCGTGCCGTGCGCCGAAACCAAGAAAGCCTGTTGCCGCTGGCCAAGGAAAAGGTCGAACTCAGCATGGCCAGTTATCGTGTCGGCAAAGGCGATTTAAATGCCGTTGTTGCCGCCCGGCGTGAACTCATCGAAGCCCGCCTCAAACAGATCGACGTGGAAGAGCAGCGAGCGTTAACCAGTGCGCGGCTTTATTTTGCTTATGGGGAGTCCAGCCAATGATCCTTACAAAATGGAACGGGGCATTGCTGGTAGGCATCTCGCTGGCATTGGGTGTTGGTGGTGGCTACTGGTTCGCTCATCAGCGCATCAACGGAGTACCAAGTGCCGGCCCGGAGCAGAGCCTCAATTCACAGGGTGAACGCAAAGCACTGTATTGGTACGACCCGATGTCCCCGCAGCAAAAGTTCGATAAGCCGGGTAAGTCCCCCTTCATGGACATGCAACTGGTCCCCCAGTACGCCAGTGGCGCAGGGGATCGTGCGACCGTCAGTATCGATCCAAGTCTGGCCCAGAATCTCGGACTGCGTTTTGCGACAGTTACCCGTGGAATCTTTGACTCCAGCCTCGATGCGACAGGTGTCTTGGCGTTCAACGAGCGTGATGTCGCTGTGATTCAAGCACGTACCTCGGGCTTTGTGGAGCGGGTCTATGCCCATGCTCCCGGTGATGTGCTCAAAGCCAATGCGGCGTTGGCGAATATCCTGGTGCCGGAATGGGCCGCTGCTCAGACAGAGTTCCTTGCCCTGAAGCGCAGCGGGGATGCTGACCTGTTGGTTGCTGCCCGTCAGCGCCTACGGCTAACAGGGATGCCGGCAGCACTGATTTCTCAGGTAGAGCGTGACGGTAAGGTTCAGCCGTACCAGACGCTCACCAGCCCCATTGCCGGTGTATTGCAAGAGTTGAACGTACGCGCGGGTATGACCGTGGCGACTGGCGACACTCTGGCACGCGTCAATGGCTTAAGTAGTGTCTGGCTAGCCGTGGCCGTTCCAGAATCGGATTCCGGAGCTATCACCGTGGGGCAGGCGGTCGAAGCGCGTCTGCCAGCCTTCCCAGGGACAACGCTTAGTGGCAAAGTCAGTGCGATTTTGCCCGAAACTAATCCAGACAGTCGCACGCTTCGTGTGCGGGTGGAACTACCCAATCCGGACGGGCGCCTGAGACCAGGTTTGACGGCGCAGGTACGCCTGAATCGCTCGGCCGAGCAAAGTGTGTTGTGGGTGCCCAGCGAGGCCGTCATTCGCACTGGCCGACGTGCCTTGGTGATGATCGCCGAAGACGCTGGCCGCTATCGTCCAGTGGAGGTGCAGCTCGGGCAGGAAAGTGATGGCAAGACGGCGATATTGAAAGGTCTGGAAGAAGGGCAGAAGGTGGTTACCTCTGGCCAGTTCCTGCTCGACTCGGAAGCCAGTCTTAAGGGCATTGTTGCAACCTCGGAGCAAGAGCCACCACCCAGCGCAGCAGCCTCCAGCTTTCACGAGGCGGATGGGCAAATCATTGAGATCAACGACAAAGAAGTCACGCTCGCCCATGGCCCCTTCAAGACACTCGGCATGCCGGGTATGACGATGACTTTCCCACTCGCCAATCCGGCTCTGGGGCAGGGCCATAAAACGGGCGACAAGGTTCGGATCGCGGTGAGCCAAACCGACGATGGCTTGCGTGTAGAGCGCTTGGATAAATCGGGGAGCCAGCCATGATCGCTGCCCTCATCCGTTGGTCAGTGACCAACCGACTCCTGGTACTACTGGCGACGCTATTCGTCACGGCTTGGGGTATTTGGTCGGTGCAGAGCACGCCCATTGATGCGCTGCCGGATCTCTCTGATGTTCAGGTGATCATTCGCACCCCTTATCCGGGACAAGCGCCGCAGATTGTTGAGAACCAAGTGACCTATCCGTTGGCCACAACAATGCTCTCGGTGCCGGGCGCCAAGACGGTGCGTGGTTTTTCCTTCTTCGGTGACAGCTTCGTTTACGTGCTGTTCGAAGACGGCACTGACTTGTACTGGGCTCGCTCGCGGGTGTTGGAGTATCTGAGCCAAATACAAAGTCGCTTACCGGCCAGCGCCAAGCCGGCGTTGGGACCAGATGCGACGGGGGTGGGTTGGATCTATCAGTACGCACTAGTGGATCGCAGTGGCGGACACGATTTAGCGCAGCTTCGCGCACTTCAGGACTGGTTCCTCAAGTTCGAACTCAAGACCCTGCCCAATGTTGCGGAGGTGGCCACCGTGGGGGGCATGGTCAAGCAATATCAGGTGCAGCTTGATCCGCTCAAACTGGCCAGCCTCGGCATCACTCAGGCGCAGGTAACCGAGGCTATTGGCAAGGCTAATCAGGAAACCGGTGGGGCCGTGCTGGAGATGGCTGAGACCGAGTTCATCGTGCGTGCTTCCGGCTACCTGAAGACACTAAATGACTTTCGGGCAATCCCGCTCAAGCTGGGTTCGGGTGGTGTGCCGGTGACCCTTGGCGATGTCGCCACGATCCAGTTGGGTCCGGAAATGCGGCGTGGCATCACTGAACTCGACGGCGAAGGCGAGACCGTCGGCGGCGTGGTGATTTTGCGCAGCGGCAAGAATGCTCGCGAGACTATTGCGGCAGTCAAAACGAAACTCGACGAACTGAAAAGCAGTTTGCCGGCCGGAGTGGAAATCGTCACCACCTACGACCGCAGCAAGCTGATCGACCGCGCTGTGGAAAATCTCAGCCAAAAACTAATCGAAGAGTTCATCGTCGTCGCGTTGGTTTGTGGGATCTTCCTCTGGCACTTGCGCTCATCCCTTGTGGCGATCATCTCGCTGCCTGTTGGTGTGTTGATTGCCTTCATCGTTATGCGTTACCAAGGGATCAACGCCAACATCATGTCCTTGGGCGGGATTGCCATCGCCATCGGCGCCATGGTCGATGCCGCCGTGGTGATGGTCGAGAACGCCCACAAGAAGGTTGAGGCCTGGCACGTGGCCAATCCCGGAGAGGAATTGAAGGGGGAGCGTCATTGGCACGTGATGACCGAAGCGGCGGCAGAAGTAGGTCCAGCACTGTTCTTCTGTTTGTTGATCATCACCCTGTCGTTCATTCCGGTGTTTACTCTGGAGGCGCAAGAAGGGCGGCTGTTCGGCCCGTTGGCGTTCACCAAGACCTACGCCATGGCCGCAGCGGCGGGATTGTCAGTAACCTTGGTGCCGGTGCTGATGGGCTACTGGATTCGAGGACGAATTCCCAGTGAACAACAGAATCCGTTGAACCGGTGGTTGATTCGGATCTATCAGCCGGCTCTGGACGCGGTCTTGCGTAGACCAAAGATCACGCTGCTGGTGGCGCTATTGGTTTTTGTCAGCGCGCTATGGCCAATGTCTCGCCTGGGTGGCGAGTTTCTCCCCCCGTTGGACGAGGGCGACCTGCTCTATATGCCTTCAGCTCTGCCGGGATTGTCGGCGCAGAAAGCGGCGCAACTGTTGCAACTGACCGACCGCTTGATCAAGACCGTTCCAGAGGTCGAACACGTATTCGGTAAAGCCGGTCGTGCCGAAACTGCCACCGACCCCGCACCGCTGGAGATGTTCGAAACCACCATCCAATTCAAGCCGCACGAGCAATGGCGGCCAGGCATGACCCAGGAAAAGTTGGTGGAAGAACTGGATCGAGTGGTACGAGTCCCTGGGCTTACGAATATCTGGATACCACCGATTCGCAACCGTATCGACATGCTGGCCACGGGGATCAAGAGTCCCATCGGAGTGAAAGTTACCGGCACCAACCTGACGGAGATCGATGCCGCGACTCAGGCGGTCGAGCGAGTTGCCAAGGGCGTACCCGGTGTCAGTTCGGCTCTGGCCGAGCGGCTGACGGGTGGCCGCTATATCGACGTGGATATCGACCGCAAGGCCGCCGCTCGCTACGGACTGAATATCGCCGATGTGCAATCCATCGTGGCCGGCGCTATCGGCGGTGAAAACGTCGGCGAGACCATTGAAGGTCTCGCACGTTTCCCGATCAACGTGCGTTACCCACGGGAGTGGCGTGACTCGCTCGGTGCCTTGGAACAGTTGCCGATCTACACCCCGTTAGGCAGCCAGATCACCCTCGGCATGGTGGCAAAGGTCAAGGTCAGTGACGGTCCTCCGATGCTTAAGAGCGAGAATGCACGGCCCTCTGGTTGGGTATACATCGACGTGCGTGGCCGGGACATTGCCTCGGTGGTAGCTGATCTACGCCGGGTAGTCAGTGAGCAAGTCAAGTTGCAGTCAGGCATGAGCTTGAGCTATTCGGGACAGTACGAATTTCTCGAAAGGGCCAACGCACGACTCAAACTGGTGGTGCCTGCCACTCTGTTGATCATCTTCGTGTTGCTCTACCTGATTTTTGCCCGCTTCGATGAGGTCGTGCTGATCATGGCCACTCTGCCATTCGCACTGACGGGCGGAGCATGGTTCCTCTATCTGTTGGGATTCAACCTGTCAGTCGCCACCGGGGTCGGGTTTATCGCCTTGGCCGGAGTGTCTGCCGAATTTGGCGTGATCATGCTGCTCTACCTGAAGAACGCCTGGGCCGAACGTGAGGACCTCGGCGACAGCACTGAGCACGGGCTGGTTGCGGCCATTCGTGAAGGCGCCGTGCAGCGAGTTCGACCCAAGGCCATGACCGTGGCCGTGATCATTGCCGGCCTGTTACCCATCCTGTTGGGCAGCGGCACCGGCAGCGAGGTCATGAGCCGCATCGCCGCGCCCATGGTTGGCGGCATGATCACGGCGCCCTTACTTTCTCTGTTTGTCATCCCGGCAGCCTATCGCCTGATGCGTCGGCGCCATCTCCCAGTTGAACCCACCAGCCGTTAAGGAAAAGTCGTATGAAACTGATTTTGTCGTTAACCAACCGCGATCACGTTAAACCGGCGCGACTTGAAGCTGATCATCTCTGTCGCCTGAGGTTCGACATATCTCGAGTACCCGAGAGCAAGTCAAACAGAGCGAAATCGCAGAATCTGCGCGCCGTCGAAAGGATCGACAAGGTAATGCCCGTGCACGCCGAACGTATCCTGCAAGCATTGCGGGGTCAGCACCTCAAGTGGCTTGCCGAGGGCCACTAATCGGCCCCGATCCAGTACCGCCAAACGATCACAGGTCAGCGCCTGATTCAGGTCATGCAGGGCGATCAATGTCGTCACCGGCAAAGCCTGTACAACATTTAGAATGGCGAGTTGATGCTGGATATCCAAGTGATTGGTCGGTTCGTCCAGCAACAGAATCTGCGGGCGCTGGGCCAGGGCGCGAGCGATGTGGACACGCTGACGTTCACCGCCGGACAGACTGTGCCAGGTACGGTTTTTCAGGTGCGCCGCATCGACGTCGTGCAGCGCCTGCAGGACGATGGCATCGTCCTCACTCGACCACGGGCTCAAGGCCGACAGCCACGGCGTTCGGCCCAGGGCTACGGCATCAAACACACTGATGGCATCCAAGGTGTCGGCCTGTTGCTCTACCACCGCCAGGGTTTGCGCGATGGTTCGTCGTGACAGCGCCTTGAGGCACTGGCCGTTGAGGTGGATGTCTCCCCGGCTGGGGACGCGCACGCCGGCCAGCAGTTTAAGCAGCGTGGATTTTCCCGAACCGTTGGGCCCGACGAGGCCCAGGGTTTCACCACGACGGATGCCCAGGTGGATGTCGTGCAGCAACTCAGCGTCGCGGACATGGAACCCGAGGCCGGAGCAACGCAGTACGGAGTCGCCGATAACAGGCGAGGCAGCATTCATCGGGCATTCCTCCGACCGATCAGGATCAACGCGAACACCGGCGCGCCAACCAGTGCGGTGATGACGCCGACCGGGATCACCTGGCCTTTGATCAGCGTTCGGGAGAGCACATCGGCCGCGATCAGAAACACTGCACCACCCAGCGCACTCGCCGGCAGCAGACGCGCATGCCGGGTGCCCAGCAGCAGTC
Organism: Pseudomonas sp. HLT2-19-2; assembly: GCF_054898005.1. Classification (NCBI taxonomy): domain Bacteria; kingdom Pseudomonadati; phylum Pseudomonadota; class Gammaproteobacteria; order Pseudomonadales; family Pseudomonadaceae; genus Pseudomonas; species Pseudomonas sp. HLT2-19-2. The sequence goes on from NZ_CM142712.1 coordinate 2,566,128, forward strand.
GCACGGCATGGGGAATGACCAGTCCGACGAAACCGATGGAGCCGACAATCGACACCATCACCGCCGTCACCAGTGCGGCGCAGCTGATCAACAGAATTTGCACTCGGCGTACCGGAATGCCGAGCGAGGCGGCTGAGTCGGCGCCAAAAGTGAAGGCATCCAGCGCCCGACGGTGCCACAGGCACACCGCGAGACCGATCAATGCCACGGGCACCGACAGCCACACCGACGGCCAGCGCACACCGCTGAGATTGCCCAGCAACCAGAACATGATGCCGCGGGCTTGTTCGGAACTGGCCGACTTGGTGATCAGAAACGCGGTGAGCGCATTGAACAACTGTGAGCCGGCAATCCCCGCCAGGATGATCTGCCCGGTACCGCCGTTTGAACCACTGGCGCGGGCCAGCAAAACAACCACGGCGAAGGCGGCAACGGCGCCGACAAACGCCCCGGCCGACAGCGAAATCAGCCCCGCCCCGAGGCCCAGCAATGCCACCAGTACAGCGCCCGTCGAGGCGCCGGCGGAAATGCCAAGCAGATAAGGATCGGCCAGCGGGTTACGCAACAGCGATTGCAGGATCACCCCGCAGGTGGCCAGGCCCGCACCGCAGGCCGCTGCCACCAGCGCGCGGGTCAGGCGGTAATTCCAGACGATGCCTTCGTCTATCGGATCGAGGACATAACCAGCAGTCCACAGCTTGTTGGCCAGCACCTGGAACACCACGCTCGGCTCGATGCTCGTTTCACCGATGGCCACACCGGCAATCACGGCCAGCAGCAGTGTCAGCAATGCCAGCAGCGTACGAATCAGCGTCGTGGTCATTTCGGCAGGTCGTCGCCGTTGATGGCTGATGCCAGGGTTTCAAGACCGTCGAACATTCTTACGCTGGCCTGCATGGCCATGGCGTCGAGGATGATGATGCGGTTGTTTTTCACGGCGTCCATGTTGCGGGTCACCGGGTCGCTACGCAGGAATTCCAGTTTCTTTTGATCGTCGTCAGCCGGGAAGCGACGGCGATCCATGCGTGCGATGACCAGGAAGGTCGGGTTGGCCTTGGCGATGGTTTCCCAGCCGACTGTTGGCCATTCTTCATCGGACTCCACCACGTTGCGCACACCCAACGTGTTCAACATGAAGTCGGGAATGCCCTTGTGCCCGGCGACATAGGGGTCGATATCCAGACTGGCGCTGGAGAACCAGAACAGCGCACTGGTGTGCTTCAGATCCTTGTTCTGTACGGTGGCAATGGACTTGGCCAGGCTGGCCTTGAGTTGGGCGGTCAGCTGCTGGCCACGTTCCTGCACATCGAAAATTTCAGCCAATTGGCTGATGCTTTTGTAGAGGCTGTCGATGTGAAATGCCTCCAGACGTGTGCCATCGGCACCGACCAGGTTGTCCTTGGCTTCGCAGTCGGAGGGCATCAGGTAGGTCGGAATCTTCAGTTCGTGAAATTGGTCGCGAGTACCGACCACGCCTTGCGGGCCGACCATCCACTCCAGCTCCACTGCCACCAGCTGCGGACGCTTGCCGATCACCGCCTCGAAACTCGGCTCGTTATCGGCCAGGCGCTCGATCGTGTCGTTCTCTGTCTTGTACGTGGCCAGCACATCGTTGAACCACAGCGAAGTGCCGACCAGCGTGTTGCCAAGGCCCATGGCGTAGAGCATTTCAGTGCCAGCCTGGCCGATGGTCACGACACGGCTGGGTGCCTGCTGAAAGGTCAACGTGCTGCCACAGTTCTCGACGGTCAGGGGATAGTGGGTCGGGGCCGCATGGGCGAGGGTGGACAGTCCCAGGGCAGTGGCGAGGGTGGCAAGGCGGAACAGCAGCATGACGCAATCTCCATTTGACCGTACAAGAGCAGGGGTACGGACTGGAAACACATCATCGATCGCTGCCATTGAAGCAGTGAAGTGCCGATCACTCAGGCGACGCTCGGCGCAAGGATGTCCTTCCCGGACACCCCGCCGGTTAGTGATTTACTTGGCCGGCAGGTCTCCTGACTGATGCGTCGTCGCCAGGCTCCAGCCTTCCCGGGAGTGATCCCAGTGGCAGTTCAGGAGCAGGCTCAGCACCTACAGTTGCGGGGGCAGTTCCGTTTGATGCCGTGTCAGGCATCTCGGATTCCCTATTAATCCCATTTGGAAACCGGCGGCCGGCATGGTAGTCGATCATGCCGAATATCACCACTGAGCGCTTTTGGCTGATGTCTGCCTGTTCACGACTGATTTCCTCAGGGCGTGAAGCGGTCATCGAGAAGAGTCCGATAGCGATACGCTAAAGTTATGCGGGTCGTCGATCAATTGTGACCCACTGTTCGTGCTGCGTCCGTCCCTGGAGCGCCCAATGCCACCCATCACCACGCGCCTGGTGGCGCTGTTTGTTCTTTGCCTGACGCTTGAAGTGCCAGCCCAGACCAACGCCTGCCCACCTGGCGAGAAACAAGTGTGCCTGGACGGCTGCATCTGCCTGCCAGACGCAGGACAACTGCTCGGCCCCCTGTCTGATGGCATCTACCAGATCGCGGCACCTGCCCTGGCGCTGTGGCTGACCCAAGCCCGCGCTGAAGCAGCCAACGCCGGCATCCAGCCCATTCCACCGCACATCCGGGAGCAACTGTTGCGTTGGTACGACCCCAGCGTGCTCGATACCGCGCGCTACAAGGTTAGCGACAACGGCCAATTCAGCGCCGCCACTGCCATGCTGCAAAACCCCGATGTCGGTGCCGTGACGCTGATCGACATCATCCTCTTCCGGGACGCTCAAACCGCAGAACAGAACATCGCGCTTTGGGCTCACGAACTAAAGCACGTGCAGCAGTTTCAGGAATGGGGGGTAGAAGGATTCGCCCAGCGGTATACACAAGATTTCAATGCTTTGGAGGCGCCGGCTTATGCCATACAGGCTGAGGTCAGGCGGTTGGTGCGGGAAGGGACTGACTAAGGGTAGTGAAGCCGCCCATCACGACTGGCTGCATTGTGTCGATTTCGGTCAGTAGCGCTCACGAATGATCTGGTAGCGAATGTTCTCCGGGAGTGTCCAGGCACTGATTAAAAACTCCTGAACGGAGTAATCGGCGCCTTTGATTTCCACGGTCGCGCAGCGATGTTCCTCACTGAACCCTGCCGCTTCGGTTGCTGGGTATGGAGGCGATGTTACGCCCCGGAATTTTTAAGAGAACTTCATTGAGTTGATGGTGACTATCAACGTGGGCAATGTCTTTGGATGATGGCATCCGGCTACTCGTTGCTTGATTGGATCCGCAATGGCACCCTCAGCACCCGTTGCACCAAGGAGCCAGGTGATTAAGGAATGAGTGGATACGTACCCAACCCCCCGAAAAACTATCGATACGACGAAGCCAAACCCGTCGATATCCATGCCCAGCGCTGGGCCGAGTATGAGAAGCACGGCAAAGTACCGGCGCCTGAGAAGCATAAAATCAAGGTAGCGCTGCGCATTGGGGTGTTCTTTGATGGGACGCTGAACAATGCGAGCAACTCCGAATCAGGATTAGTGTGCGGCGCCCATCATCCGATCCGCCCGGAAGACGTCGATGCGAGCTGTAAGCCGTATATGGCCGATCCGGAGGGGAGTTATGGGAATGATGTGAGTAATGTCTCCAAGCTATTTGATCTCTATCCTGAATCGAAAGACGTAAAAGGAGAGGGCTCGGTCAAACTAGTTTTGCGCAGCCTATACGTTGAAGGAATCGGCACTAATGCCGGAACCGAGGACAGTCTCTTAAACGCGGCGAGCGGACGGGGAGCAACGGGTGTAGCGAGTAAGGTTCAGCAAGCGTTTGCCGACCTGAAAACCTTGATTAAACGGGTAGTCGAAAGTAATCCTGACGGCGAAATCACCTCGCTCACCTTTGACACGTTTGGATTTAGTCGAGGCGCTGCTGCGGCACGGCATTTTGCGAATGAAGTCGTGCGTTGTAAGCAAGGGCCATTGGGAGAGGTGTTGCGAAGCAATCCTAAGGGTTTCAGTTCCAGTTTTGGCAACCAATACAACAGCGAAATCATCATGGGCTTTGTCGGCCTGTTTGATACCGTTCCCTCTGTCGCAGGTTTTACAAACATGGGCGATATCAAAAGCCCGGTCGCTCCTGGCATTAACCTGTACCTGGACCGAAAATACTTCACCGATGTTGTTCAGTTGACGGCTCGTGACGAACATCGTGCGAATTTTGCTTTGAGCAGTGTCGTTCCGGCGCATCCGGAAATTCCCCTGCCGGGTGTGCATTCCGACATCGGTGGTGGTTATCGTGAAGAGGTGGAGGAGTGCGTATTGGTGAGTCCAATGCAGGCCCTCACAATTAGTAAAGGTGAAGACATTCGTACCACCTCCATTTATCGAGATGCTCTTCAAGAAAAAGCCAAGTGGATAGCCAAAGGCTGGCCAGATGCAATGCTGGAGATTGTTACGCCTACGCCATCTGAGTTGCCGGCGGCGGGGCAAGATCGCATAGGTGTCAAAAAATTCAGAGCCTATGCAGGCTTGCAACTAAAGAGATCGGTAAGCGGAAAGTTATCGGTGGTGTCTCTGCGCTTGATGCACAAATTGGCGAAGGAAAAAGGCGTCCAGTTTGATGATGTTCCGGAAACCCCCGCGTACACCGTCCCATCAGAGCTTCAATCCTTCTGTGACAACGTCCTCGCAGGTCAGTACAAACCATCGCCAGAAGAAGAAAGATTACTGAGGCTGAAGTACATCCACATGTCTGCTAATTGGAACAACCCGATTGGTGGTAGCCGCGAACGCGGCCCGAATATCCGCTACACCAATGCTCCAACGGATAACGGAGTTCGCGTACGCCAACCTCATATTGCTGACCCAAGCTGGAGGTTGTTTTGATGCGAGCAATCGTCATCTTGTTGGGAGCATTGCTGGCAACAGGTTGTCAGGCAATCGAACCGTTATCGGGTAAGGACGATCCAAAAAACCCATGGTGGAGCCTCAGTTTTAACGAGCCGTTCTACATGAAGGTTTGGGTGGAGGACAGCGCTGTTGAAGACATCAACGGCAAGCTGTTCAGCCGCACGGGCGGAGGTCGTGCTTCCGGGGGAGAACCTGAGAATGGAACGGAAGCGGCTCGCGGGTGGGGCGAGCACATCGGTGGGAATATCAGGGGAGTCGTCGGGGCCGATTTACCTAAACGCATATACGTACGTTGGCAGTCCATTGTCGAGCCGAAAACCTATCATGCGTGGGTTGATATTCCCGAAGAGGCGCGCCAGATCATGCACGCCTCCGTGAGCGAGCGTTGCCCGACTCGGCCGCAGGAAACTGCCAACTACAGGGCGACGGTTTATGTCGGCTTGGCTCCCGGCGGCATTGTGCAAGTGTGGGTAGAGGATAAATGCTTGAAAACGATCAAGGTCGCCCGTGCTCAAGCTGAGATAGAGCTGTTAGGGCCAAGTCAGGGCAAGAGCGAAGGCAAGTATGCCTATCCAGTCAGTGACAAGGCCAAGCGCTACATCGAGCGATTCGGCATTCCATACGGCAGTTGGTAAACACCGCCGTACAAACAAAAAAACGGGTGCCTGCATGGCGCCCGTTTTCATTTACTTCGCTGCTTCCCAATCGCAATCAGGCCTCACTGATCTTACTGACACTGGTTACCTGCCCATTCCAGATCATCTCGTAATGCGCTGCTTGAATAACCGATAAAACCGGTCTCGGCGTCATCAGCGCCCAACAGTAACTACCTTGCATGCGCACGGAGTTGTAACGAATGCCGGGACAACCCGCCTCCTTAACGGACCTCCCCAAGCGACGGGAATGCGTGTAATCGTCAGGCGCATAAACAGGATCAGTCATCGAAATGACTGCAGCATCCTTCATCGCCACGTCCACGAAAGAGCAGGACAGCCCCCGGAAAACAAAGCGCTCAAAGTTCAGGCTGCGGATATTCGCCCAATACAGACTCTGGTGATGCCGCACCTCGGCCAGCGCCGTTTCCATGGAGTCTGCCAAATACAGCACCCCAAAACTGCCATCGCTGAACCGCGAACCCGCCGGGTTGACGTGGGTAAAAGGCGCTGTCGCGTAAGAGCAGCCAGGAATGCCGAACGGGATCTGATCACGGGGAATCAACTCAAGATGACCCACTTCATTTTTCAGCCTGGGATTCGTCAGCGCCTGTATCTGATACAGCACCTCGAACTCATCTGCGTCCGCAACGTCATCAAACATCGCGATCGGTGGAAACTTCGAATTGACCAGTCGATAGGCCTGTAATTGCTCACCAGCAAGTTCTGCCAGTTCATTCACCTTTACCATTGCGCGCCACGCAGCACGTCGATGCGCCGAAAGGTTTCATACAAAGAAATCATATCGCCCTGAGACATGATCTCAAGCGGGCTACGCCCATTGAAAAACTCGTTGTCGTTGGCCATCGACGGGAAGCCGTAGACGTTCTCCGGGTTATCGAAAACCAGACGCAGCGCGGCGTGGATGTTGAGCACAAAACTGATGCGCTGCATCTGGTCCGAGTCCAGAGTCACAGCCCAGTCGGGATCACGCTGCCGGGCGCGGGTGTAGGTGCTGCGGGAAATGCGCAGGATGCGGCAGGCCTGATCGCTGGACGCACCCCATTTTTCGAGGATGCCGACGGCGGCGCGCAGGCCCGTCACACACTGGCTCTTGGTAAAGGCTTGTTCCTGGAGGGCAACGGCCATGTTCAATACCTCATCGTGAATCCATAGACTCAAAGATAGTCATGTTGAATCTATAGATCAAGACTGCCTCGACCAGCGGACGTTACAGGCGATTTTCCAGATTACTCAGCAGCCACTCACTGAAGCTTCGCGCTAGCGCATTATTTTCACTGTCACGATGGGTCAGCATGGCCCAGTTCGGACCACGAATGGTTTGCTCCACCAAGGGTAGCAACACGCCATTGGCGCGTGCCTGTCGACTCAATAATTGGCTGACCAAAGCGATACCGAGCCCCGCGCACGCGGCGTCCAGCAGAACGCCGGCGTCGGAAAAATTCAGCCCCTGATCTTTCTGGCCGACATCAATGCCAGCCTCCACCGCCCAGTGACTCCAGTCCATTTCCCGCTCGCCATGAAGGGTTGTGCGCTGCTCGCGTGGCAGCGCCAACAGGTTCGGGTGACAAGCCGGGTAGAGGCGGTCGGCGTGCAGCACCTTGAAGCTGCACTCGGCTTGGGAACTGATGTCATCGCGCACCGCGAGGTCGATAGTCTGGGTGGTCATGTCCGGGACTTCATCGGTACTGAAAATCCACAGATCAACGTCCGGATGCTCGCGGCGAAAATCCCCCAAACGCGGCAGAAGCCAGTGGCGGGCGAACGCCGGCGTGGTGTTGAGGACCAGTTGGTTCGGTTTTTGGTACTGCCCCAGGCGGCGAATGCCGACGGCAAGTTGTTGCAGCATCGCTTGGGTGGTGCTGAGCAAGTCGTGACCGGCATCGGTCAGGCTGACGCTGCGTCCACTGCGAAAGAACAAGGGTTGTTCAAGGTACGCCTCAAGGCTGCGGATCTGCTGACTGATCGCAGATTGGGTGAGGTGCAACTCGGCGGCCGCCTTGTGGAAGCTGCCCAGCCGGGCGGCGGCTTCAAAGCCGCGAAGGGTGCTGAGAGGCGGCCAGTGCTTGAGCATATTGATAAGTTCCTCTAATCATTTGTCTGCAAAATCCATCGTTTGTTTGCCTGTATTCACGTCCGTAGCATGCATGCCAGGATCACTCAAGCAGTTTTGTTGAACACAATAGCTTAACTAAAAGGGCTTTTTATCATGCAGCATGTCATACAGCAGACTGCAGTTCGAAACAGTGGTTGGATGATGCCGGCCGAGTGGGTGAGGCATGCCGCCACCTGGATGGTCTGGCCACACAACAAGGCACTCTGGGAGTCCGGTTGGGGCGTGACATTGCCGCGGGTGCAAGAGGATTTCGCTCGCGTGGCCAACGCCATCGCCCGTTTCGAACCGGTGAAACTGGTCGTCGACCCTTCTGCTGTCGCCAGCGCCAAAGCGTTATGTGGGCCAAACATCGAATTGATCGAGCTGGCGGTGAACGACAGCTGGTGCCGGGATTCTGGACCGAGCTTCGTCTGCCATCCGCAACAAGGCCTGGCCGGGGTGAGCTGGCGCTTCAATGCCTGGGGCGGCAAGTCCGCCCACAACCTGGACGAAAGCCTGGCGCGTCGCGCACTCAATCACTTGGGCGCGGAATGCTTTGGTACCGCGCTGAGTAATGAAGGCGGGGCCATCCATGTGGACGGCGAAGGCACGTTGATCACCACCGAATCGGTATTGCTCAACCCCAATCGCAACCCGGGCATGAACAAGGCTGACATAGAGGAAATCTTCACGCGTCTGTTGGGTGTGCAGAAGACGATCTGGCTGCCAGGCGATCCGGACTATGTGACCGGCGACATGACTGACGGCCATGTTGATGGCGTGTGTGCTTTCGCCCGCCCTGGGGTTTTGCTGGTGGACGCCACCCACGACCAGCAGTCGGTGTATGCCAAAGTGGCTCGCGAAAACCGTCGTGCGCTGGAGCTGGCCACTGATGCCCGAGGCCGACAGTTCGAGCTGATCGAATTGTATGAGGCCACCGATGCCGTGGACACCGAGGCTGAGGTGTTCTGCGCCTCCTATACCAATTTCTATATCACCAATAACGCCATCATCATGCCGGCCTACGGTATTGATGCCGACAACGTGGCGGCCTCCGTGCTGGGGCAGGCGTTCCCCGGGCGCGAAGTGGTGCCGGTTCGAATCAATCACCTGGCTCATGGCGGTGGCGGAGTGCATTGCATCACCCAGCAACAGCCGGCCTGGCCGGTGGAGGGCTGATGCCATGACACTTCTGACCATCGCTACAACCCAGATGCCCTGCACCTGGGACTTGCCACACAACCTCGATCATCCGGAGTACGCCTATGCGATGCCAAGGCACGTCCGAGCGTCGATACGACAATGCGCGACAACCCGGACATTTACATCGATGAGGCCACTTACGCACGGCTGATTCCTGGCAAGGGCATTCCCCAGTCCGACATGCGGGCGCGCATGCGAACCTGGACCAAGTTCAAGACGGCCACCGCGAAATGAGAGCGACCGGTCAATCACCGTTGGCTTAGTCCGGATCGTCGCGACGCACGAAAAAGCCCGGCTTGTAAGGCCGGGCTTTTCGTTGAGTACCGCGGTAAAGCTACTCATTCATGCAGCGCGGCTTTCGATCAGACGATCGGAACCACCTTCAGCCACACGATGATGGTGACTATCGACGCCCGCAATGGATGCGCCTCACGCCCAGGTTATCCCGAGCGTCGCCAGATCGGCCTTTTGCAGATCCTGCGCGCTCAGCACAATACGGAACTTGCAGTTGGCGTTGAAGTTGAGAAAAAAGGGTTCTGCAAAAGCGGGTATGTCGGATGGGTCTTTTACGTCGACCAGAAAGATCCCGCCGCGCATGCCATCCTGCTCAGTAAAGTACGCCGCCTCCGGCTTGATGCTGACCAGAATGCGCTCAATGACCTCGCCCACATTTCCGGCTTTGACAAGGGAATTGAAGGGTTCATTCGGGCACTCGACCATCAGTAACATCTTCATCATTCAATCCTCTGCTCAACTAGCAACCCTGTAGCCAGACCTTTGCGTCTGGCGCTCATGCCGCAGGCCATTCATTCAACAGTCCTCGCGGTATGTGTCATCAAGAATAGCGAAGCGTGAGCCAGCCCTCGTGCACGGGTTACGGGCGGTCATGATTTACGCCTCCAGACTTTTCAGAAAATTGCGGATTGGTCTTCCGATAAAACTTAGCTACTGGGCGCTAACACCTTGCTAGCGCTATTCGTCCACGCTGATGCCCGATCCCCCTAATTCGTTGGGGACATCCTTCAGCTTGGGCAATCCATCCTTGATGCGCAGCACAGTCTCCTGATAGTGGACGTGAACACCTGGCGAGTACGCGAGATCCGGGATGACCGCGGCATACACGTCGATGAGCCCCATCCCCGGGTGTTCAGTAAAGATGTGCCCGCCGCACGTCTTGCACCACTTGCGGTAACTGCGCGATGTCTTGTTGTAGGTGCCGATGTTGTCAGCACCCCGAGTCACTTGCACCGCCTCGGGTTTCCACAGCGTGAAGGCATTGACCGGTCCTGCTGACCAATGCCGACACGACTCGCAATGGCAATAGCCCATTCCGGCCGGCTCGCCGCTGACTGTGAACTCGACTGCGCCACAAAAACAACTGCCCTTGTAAGACCGTTCAATGCTCATGGCATGACTCCTTGATTAATTGCCAGGCGATACCGCCAGACATGGCATGGATCGCCTGAACGTTGCCTACCTTCACCCGTCGATGTAGCGCACCGCTGTCGCCGGCGTGCGCCGCACCTGCAGTTCGAAAATGTCAGGGCGCGCGTAGTGTCCGGTGACGTCGAGCGCTCGCCGCGCTGGCGCCACGAGTGAGACGTCGATGTCCGCATACAAAATGCCTACCTCTCGGTGCAATGGGCCGGCCACGATCCGGCCTTGAGGATTGACCACCACCGAGTCGCCGTCGTTGATCCATTCGTCCGGATCGGGAAACAGTTGCGTACGCGCCGGGAAGTCGTCGGGGATATCGCTGCCGCGCAGCGCGGTGCCACTGCCGAGCACCCAGCAGCGGCCTTCGAGTGCAATGTGACGCATCGTGCTGATCCAGCCCTCGCCAGTGTCGTACGTGGGTGCGACGTAGATTTCCACCCCTTGGGCATACAGTGAATAGCGTGCCAGCGGCATGTAGTTTTCCCAGCAGATGAGCGCACCAATGCGGCCGACCGGTGTATCGACCGTACGCAACCCGGAGGCATCACCGAAGCCATGCACCATGCGCTCGGGATTGGTTGGCATCAGCTTGCGGTGTCGGTTGAGCACTGCGCCGTTCGCGCCGATAACGACTACGCTGTTATAGAGCGTGCCGCCGCCATTGCGCCGGTCGCATTCATTGATGCCGCACACGATCGTCACGGCGTGAACCCTGGCGGCCTCGCACAATTGGCTCAGGTCACCGTTAGTAATATCGACGGCGTTGGCCAGCAGCCGCGTGTGCAACTGACCCATTACAGCCCCGTCCTTTCCCGCCGCCAGCCGCCAGATCCACGACGGGTAACCGGGAATGAACGATTCGGGCAAAACGATCAGCGAGGCTCCCGCCGTCGCAGCCTCAGCGACCGATTGCACGGCTCGGGCGATCGTCGCGCTGCGATCGAGCAGCACGGGCGGGCGCTGAATGATGGCTACCTTGGTCATGGCGTTCTCCTTTGGCTCTTGGCTTTCGAAGGCTTGAGCGTGCGCGTGACGAAGTGGCGGGGCTAGTTCAAAAACTGAAGCGTTGCAGTTGCGGAGTCCAGGCGATGGAACAAAGCTACGGTCAGTTCTGCACGGTCGCACGCGGTGCTGAAGCACTGTGCGAGCGCTGGACACCTTTGGTCGTGCGCGAGCTGCTGTGCGGCAGTAAGCGCTTCAATGAGCTGCACCGCGGCGTACCACGGATGTCCACTAACCTGCTGACACAGCGGCTGCGCCATTTGGAAGAAATCGGCGTCGTGCACCGCACGCCCGCAGGCAAAGTCTGGGAGTACAGCCTGACCGAGGCGGGCGAGGAATTGCGCCCCATCATCATGGCGTTGGGACATTGGGGCGCGCGCTGGATCGGCAGTCGCCTGCGCGATGACGAACTCGACGCGGGCTTGCTGATGTGGGACGTGCGCCGGTTCGTGCGCATCGAGACGTTCCCGTCCCGACCGGTGGTCATCCAGTTCACGTTCCGCGACGCGCGCCCCGGCGAGCAAGCGTGGTGGCTCGTGGTCGAACAGGGCGTGGCAGACCTGTGCCGCGACGACCCCGGACGCGAACTGACGCTCGTCGTGGACTCCAGCGTGCGCGCGTTGACCGAAGTGTGGGCGGGTGACCGCACACCGCGGGAAGTTCTTCAGTCGCGGGAGCTGCGTGTCGACGGCGCAGTGAAGGATGCGGAAAGCTTGTGGCGCTGGCTTGGCACGAGTGCGTTTGCGGGGACTCGGAGTGCGGCACGCTAGCGCTGGCAGCTGCTAATTGGGGCGGTGCACATTGCATCCGTCGGTCGCAGGGCTTGAACTGACTGGGGCTTAAAGCGTCATAAGACTCGCGATATCAACCAACCCTACGGAAGCAATCATGCTTTTAAAGAATAAGAGTCTCGTTGCTGTAATGTCATGCGCCCTGATGCTTGCAGCCGCGCCATTACTCCCTACTGACCTGTCCATCATGAACTCCGCCTATGCGAAAGACGGTGGTGGTGGTGGTGGTGGTGGTGGTGGTGGTAACGGCGGTGGTAATGGGGGAGGTAACGGAGGCGGTAATGGCGGTGGCCACGGCGGCGGTGTAGGCGGCGGTCACAGTGGTTCAGATCACTCCGGCGGCTCTACCAGTAACGGCCGCGGTAATGGACTGGCCAGCGATCACGCCGGCAAGGCTGTTCGCGACCGTGGTGAAAGCGGAAACCACTACGGCAGTGAACGCAATAGTGATCGCGGTCATGGCCCAACGACTTCAGGCATCGCCCATTCCAAAGATACTCGCGGCGTAGCCAAAGCCAGATCAATCTCGGCCTCGACTCCAGGCGATCACAACGCGAAAGGGTTGAGCAAAGCCGGGACGTCGGTATCGAAAAAATCGCAATGATCAGCAATAACCGTTCGGCAGTGGGTGAATAGGCTGCAAGCAAAACCCGCAGCACGCAACCCTAAACAAAGCGGGCGCCCGACAAGGCGCCCGTTTTCGTTTATTTCGCTGCTTGAGCCCGCAAGCGCCGGCCGATCACAAATTAATTGGGGACTGATTTATTTAATTCAATTTATTTAATTCAGCCGGGACGGCCTCAACAGCAGGGGGGCCTGAAGCGTCAGCGACAAACTGTCTGCCAGGCTCCTGGCCTGCTGAGTCGCGTCCTCACGCGCGCGCAGATCAACGTCTTCCCCCAGGATGGTTTTCTCCACAATCACCGAATGCACATCCGTGACGCCGATAAATTTCAGCCAGGCTTCCACATAGGGCTTCTGGAAGTCGAAGCGCTCCGCCGGTGTGATCGAATGCGCCGAAAAATCCAGGCCGCGGGCGTACATCACCACGGCGAGTTTGTTGTGCAGCATGCCTTCCAGACCGCGTTCCGGGTCAACGCTGAACAGGATGTCTTTCTGCGATACCAAGTCGATGAAGTGCTTGAGTTTGTACGGGATGCTGAAATTCCACAGCGGTACGGACATCACGAGTACATCCGCGCGGTGCAGGTGACTTGCCAACTCTTTTAACGTGTTCCAGGCGTCTTGTTGTGCGGGGGTCAACGGCGTGCCATTGAGCCCGGCGTATTTGGCCTCAATGGCCAGATCATCGAATTCCGGCAGCGTCATGTTCCAGAGGTCGAGGGTGATGATTTCGGTGTCCGGGGTGTTTGCTTGATAACGCGCAATGAAGCTGCGCGCGACTTCAAGGGAAGCCGAACGCTGCTTGCGTGGAGAACATTGAATATGGAGAAGAGTCGTCATGGCACACCTTGAATGATGGAGAGGCAGGGCAGGTGTGAGCATTGCAACATAGTTGTATTTGAAATATAAATCGTAAATTAGTACTCAATTGATCACGTATAAAACTATGTTCGATGCTCTGCTGCTCAAGACATTTGTCACGGTCGTCGATGAAGACGGCTTCAGCCGTGCAGCCCAGAAGCTGCACCTTACTCAGTCTGCGGTCAGTGGCCATGTGCGGCGATTGGAAGAACAGATTGGTAAACCCCTGTTGACGCGCACCACCCGTTCCCAGCAACTGACGGCCGATGGCGAGCGCCTGGTCTCTTATGCGCGCACAATCCTCGCGCTGAACCGTGATGCCTGGACAGACCTGACACGCACGCCGTTTCACGGGCGGCTGCGGATCGGGGTGTCCGAAGATTTTGTCGAGTCTCGATTACTGCGCACTGTTCAGGATTTCGCGGCGCAGTACCCCGGGATGGAGATCGAGGTGCAGGTGAACATTCCGGGTACGTTACTGGCGCTGATGAAGCAAGGGCATCTGGAGGTGGTCATCGGTTCGCTGTGCGAAACCAGCGAAGCGGGGCTGTTGCTATGGCAAGAACCGTTGGTGTGGGCCTGGTCGGCGCAACCCGTCGCCCGGTTACCAACGCCGTTGCCGCTGGCCCTGTTCCCCGAACCGTGCCCTTATCGCGAGGCCGCGCTGACGAGACTGGCGCAGGCGGGGATCGCCCAACGCACGGCGATGTTGTGCAGCAGCACCGCCGGGTTGCGGGCGGCGGCACTGGCAGGCTTCGCGGTAGCGCCCATGCCACTCAGTCAGTTGGGGCAAGGATTGGCGGTTATTGGGGTAGAACAAGGGTTACCGGATTTGCCGGATGCGCAATGTCGGCTGTTCACCTCGCCTGAAGCGGATCAGGCGATTGTGGCAGCGGTCACTCAGCTCATTGTGGAGTACTGCTCCACGCGCAGGGCTTGATTGTCATTTCAAGGGCCGCTTGAACGTCTCGGGTAGCGACCTCCATACGAGTCAGTGACTGCGAGCCCGAACAACAGCATTGCAGGGCCGCACCCGAAAGGTGGGGAGGCCGGCCAGATGATTCTCAGATTTATTTTACTGCGCACGTTGTATGGCACTGGCGAGCGCTGCGGCTTCGCTGCGTAACGCATCAAATCTTGTGTTCAACTCGACATACCCGGGCTTCCAGGCCCAAACACCATCGACGTGGTGTTGCCCAAGGATCAGGTCATTGAGCGAGCCCATTCCGCCAAAGGCTGAAAGAAAGTATTCCACCCCGTAGTAATCAGAGTTCATCAAGTGTGCCTTGGCCTTGCGCATCCACTGGCTCCAGTCAGTGGCTCCATCGCTTTCAAGTACGATGGCGAGCTGATCCAGAACGTCGATCAATTGTTCAGTCATTTGACCCATTTTGAGTTCATCCAAACTGTGGAACGAAGGATTGCCTAGGGAAGGTCTGAAGTACCCACCGATTTTTGATGCCCTCACTACTTGAGGTTCAAAAAATCATAAGTCGGTCGAAAATCAGACCCTTCCCGCCCTTAACTCACGGTTCTTTCCTCTGATCGCGCTGTTTCAGGGCGATTGGCCCGCATTACAGACGCACCTCGCCCATACCCATCAACCGTTTTCGCACCATCCACAGGTTCGACAAAGCGAACAACGTCGTCTGCTGCGCGATGTTTTTCGACAAGCCACGAAAGCGCACTTTCGTATAACCAAACTGGCGCTTGATCACGCGAAATGGATGCTCAACCTTGGCCCGTACCTGCGCTTTCGCGTATTCGATCTTGCGTCGCATGCGCCCGATCAAACTCTTTTTTCCGTGCTTTTTATAGCGGCTTGGACGCGCGGCAATCGACCAGATCATCTTGCGATCCTGATGCTCGGGACGCTTGTCCACGCCGGTGTAACCTGCGTCGCCACACACGTAAGTTTCCTCGCCGTGCAGCAACTGATCGACCTGCGTCACGTCCGCCACATTGGCCGCCGTGCCCACCAGGCTATGTACCAAACCCGACTCGGCATCAACACCGATGTGCGCTTTCATTCCAAAGAAATATTGATTTCCTTTCTTGGTCTGGTGCATTTCGGGATCGCGTTTGCCGTCCTTGTTCTTGGTCGAACTGGGCGCATGAATGATCGTGGCATCGACCACCGTGCCTTGGCGCAGCATCAATCCACGGTCACCCAAATAACCGTTGATAACCTGCAAAATCCCACCCGCCAGCTCATTTTTCTCCAGCAAACGGCGAAAATTGAGGATCGTGGTTTCGTCAGGAATTCGATCCAGATGCAGCCCTGCAAACTGGCGCAGGATCGTCGTTTCATACAGCGATTCTTCCATCGCCGGGTCGCTGTAGCCGAACCAGTTTTGCATCAGATGAACCCGTAACATCGCCAGCAACGGATACGCCGGACGACCGCCTTCACCATTCGGATAATACGGCTCGATCAAAGCAATCAAACCCTTCCAGGGCACGACCTGATCCATCTCGATCAGGAAGCGCTCACGTCGGGTTTGCTTACGTTTGCCGGCGTACTCGGCATCGGCGAAGGACATTTGTTTCATCGGGGCTCAACCGTTCTGTTCGTGTGAAGTGCGTATTTCACCAAATCTGGAAGTCTTTTTCAGAGTTTCCCTAGAGAGTTGACGGCTGCCACGTATTCTCGGCCATTGAGAAGTTGCGACAACCTCCGCTTCAGCCATTTGCGCACGCAATCCTAGATTTCGCTCAGAGCTGGCAAGTCCGATGAATGCTGGCGCACCTCTTTGTTTGCGGACACAAAAAACGGGCGCCTTCACGGCGCCCGTTTTCGTTTATTCCGCTGCTTGAGCCCGCAAGCGTCGGCCGATCACATCCATCAAGTCGCAGCCATCGCGCAACGGAATGGCCAGCAGTTTGGAAAAGTCGGACAGCACCACCGTGTCGCAACCGATCTCGCCGCGGAAGGCGATGTTTTCCAGCACCTGCGTGACCGTGCGAATGCGGTAATCGGCCATGGCTTGCAGGACGTCGAGTGGGGCTTGGGTGTCGATGAGCAGGGAGGCCGGGATCAGGTCGATTCCGGTGAGGGGTATGTATCTTTCCATAGGGGAGATCTCATTCAGTTTGTTGAGACCGCCAACAGATCGTCGCCAAACGATAGGGTGGCAGTTGCGCGCAGGTTGGCGAACCGGGAATGAGTAACCGGCAGACCCGAAGGTCTCCCGCGCGCAACCGCCATAGTACAGCGGTTTTGCGGCTGCGACGACGCCTGCAAATGAGCAGACGGCCCTCGCACTCATATCTCGGGTCGCCAAACCCGAAATCGCCATTTTGGGCGACGAGATGGACTATAGGCCTCATCAGGACGGCGGGAAAGGTGAGGGATTCCGAGGTTTGTGTAGGAATTTTTATGGTGCTCCTAGGACCGTTACGCCCCTTCCGCGAGCGACGGCTATCGGCCAATAGCGGTCTTTCGGGAAAAGAAAAAACAAGCAAAACCAGACGTATTTCTTCTTGGAAATCACGACGTATTACGTTCTATGGCTTCAAAAAACACGAAACCATTTAAACACCTCTTCAAGTTCATGCTGTTCACACAGCTGTCCGGCTTTGGTTTCCAGGGCAGGGATGATTGAAAAAGCGTCTGGCGGGAGTTGAGTTGTGTCAGCTTTGCGAGCAAGAGCAAGGACAAACCAGCAACAGCTCGCAAAGTAGAATGGACTGTCTTGTTTTGCCGTAAGCTTGAGCGCGCATGCGAGCGCCGCATAAGCCTCGTCCGGTTTTAGCCTCGCTATGATTGCCTCTCTGGCATGACTCAAAAACCATTCATCATTTTCAGAACGAGCAAGCTCGTTTTGTAGGCAATCTTCAAATTCGCTTACGACGCTCAATCGATATGTTCTCTTTCGTTTTTCAGCATTCGATAGTAAGTCGGATCGCTGATGCGATGCGTAACTCGGTGAGGGGGCAGCGAGAAAGCCGATTTTGTGAGTGGCCGGTTTTGGCCGACTGCTGCCTTTCGCGATGGACTGCAATCGACCCATAGGAGACGGTGGGCTTGTGGGCTTGTGGGCTGTGGGCACGGTTTCAGCTCCAATGTAAGCAATGAGGCTAGCGGGCAGGCCCTGCGAATGTGGTGTCCATCGTGTGTCGGTCGTAATCCAGCAGGTATGTATGATGCTGACGATACAGCTGTGAAAGCAGATCTTTGTTGGGGCCAACCACATCCATACCTCTGTCGTCGTAGGCCCCCGGTGTCAGGATAGTTGTCGCCTCTCCGAATTTTCCTGAAAAAGCATATCGGGGGCGGAAAGAGACTGGTCGTGCCGTACTATTCACCTGAACGCAAAGCCGCATTACTCAAGATGCTGCTTCCCCCGCTGAACCTGACAATGGCCGAGGTTTCCCGGCGTGAAGGGGTTAGCGAAATGTCTTTGTCCAACTGGCGCAAGAAGGTCAGTTCTGAAGGAAGCGCCGTGCCTGAAGACAAGCCACTCCCCGAGAACTGGTCTGCTGAAGCCCGGTTCGCTGTCGTCCTTGAAACCGCCGGTCTGTCGCAGCTCGAACTGGGTGAGTACTGCCGACGAAAAGGTCTGTACCCCGAACACGTCAGCGCCTGGCGCCAAGCCTGTATCACGGGGCAGCAGAGTGTTCAGAACCAACAAAAGGTCGACCGCGAACAATCTCGCAAGGACAAGAAACGTATTCAGCAACTAGAGCGCGAACTGCTGCGTAAAGACAAGGCGCTGGCCGAGACCGCCGCGTTGTTGGTGCTGCGAAAAAAGCTCAACGATTACTGGGGGATCGACAACGAGGACACCTGACCTCTTTGCCGGAACGGCAGTTGTTGGTGGCTTGGTTGATCGAAGCCATCGTGGCCGGTGCTCGAAAAATCAGAGCGTGCCAGGAGGTGGGGCTGTCGCTCAGAACCTTGCAGCGATGGACTCAGAGTGAGGATGTTCAAGCCGATGCCCGCACAACCACCGTGCGGCCCACGCCGCGTAATGCGTTGAGCGAGATCGAACGACAAGCGATCGTGACCCTGTGTAACAGCCCTGCGTATGCCCATTTGCCGCCGAGTCAGATCGTGCCGAGGCTGGCTGACGAGGGGCGTTATCTGGCGTCGGAAGCGACGTTTTATCGCATCCTGCGTGCAGCCGGTCAGCAACATCATCGGGGCCGTAGCCAGCGACCCAGACGGCATGCGGCACCGACGACGCATGTCGCCAAAGCGCCCAATCAGGTGTGGTCGTGGGACATCACGTATTTGCCGTCGCCGATACGCGGCAAGTACTACTACCTGTATTTGATCGAAGATATTTACAGCCGCAAGGCCGTGGGCTGGGAAGTTTACGAAGAAGAAAGCGGCGAAAAAGCCGCTGCGCTGCTGCAACGCAGCGTGATCGGCGAGCAGTGTTTACGCGAGCCGCTGGTGCTGCACTCGGACAATGGTGCGCCGATGAAATCGCTGACGCTGTTGAGCAAGATGTACGACCTGGGCATCACGCCGTCCCGTGGCCGACCGCGAGTGAGCAACGACAATCCGTACTCGGAGTCGCTGTTTAGAACGCTGAAATATTGCCCGCAATGGCCGCAGGAGGGTTTTGCCAGCTTGGACGCCGCACGCGCTTGGGTGAGGGATTTTATGCGTTGGTACAACAACGAGCACCGGCATAGCCGGATCCGCTTCGTGACACCGACGGAGCGGCATCGAGGGCTGGACCACCAGATCCTGGCGCGGCGACATGAGTTGTACGAACGAGCCAAAGAGAAAAAGCCGGAACGGTGGTCGGGTCGAACACGTAACTGGGAGCCGGTCGGTACCGTGCTGTTGAACCCGGATCGAGAGCAACAGGTTGAGAAAAGAGCGGCATAGTTAGACGGTTGACGCGACAACTACCTTGAAAAACGCCGCTCCGGCTCACTTTCGCAAAACCATTCCTCCGGATCTATCTCCTCACTCCAGACTGAGCATTCCGTGGGTATGTTAATGCCGGCAGATCGAAGAGCGTGAATCACGGGCCGATGAGCAAATCGGTTGCTGCCAGAATGAATGCGCAGACAAGCAACAAACGTCGCGTCATCAAGGAAGATATCGCTGCAGATCTTTGTTGATTTTCGTAGTGCTGTTAGAAATTGCTCAATCACTCCACCAGTTTCAGAGAGCTCAAAACGCAAACCTCCCGGATAGGAATAGAAAAGTGGCCTGGCAAATGCTTCGCCCCCAAAGATCCTCTGAATTTCAAGTTGTAGATTCACTAGATCCCTTCATGGCTACAAGCCCGACTCCATAGGTTGGGCGGTGCGGACGGATATTACTGTATACCTAAGATCTGAGCTAAGCCGCGAGCGTCCGTATATGGCTGTGGATTCAACCGATCGGCATCGACATCAGCCTAAAATCAACATCAAAATCCGAGAGCCGATGCCTATGTGGACGGTAGTACTTAGGTATGTGATCTTGGTGATATCGGTGTATAGCTTATTCCAGCGCTAGCCGAGAATCCTTTCTCATCAAATTTGGCCCAAGCGCTTCCCCATGAAAACCTTTCCAGGTCGGTCTGGAATGAGCGTGAAAGCTGTCGCCTGAATGAGTTTTTTAGAAAGTTGACTTCTAGTTCAATTAATTCTCTCGTAGGCCAGCCGTTTTCGGTTCCTGTGCGTGGCACAGAGGCGCCAATATGGACTTCAGTCAGTCGACCAGAATGGAAGCAAAGCGCCAAACCACCCGATACGCCTTCAATACTGATTCCCTGATACGTACGCCACACGTACCCGTTTTTGTGATCCTGTTCGGATCGGTAGAACTGCGCGAGTGGTGCCGCTGTGGTATCGGAGGTAAATGTACTTTCGATTACAAAGTTGCATCCAGCGATTGCTATATGGATAGAGCCATCTTTCGGGTTGATGGTGAGAGCGGGATTCAATGTCTGGCGGCCTAGCAGTCTAGTAGTGTGTGAGAGTTTAGCAGGTACTCATGAGTGACTGCTTTTGGCCCAGAGTGTGTAAAAACGCTTTCACAAACCCTTGCTATGATTTCTGAGGATTTCATCGCAGGGATCGCCCATGAAGCGCTTTATCCAAGGTGAACATCGAGGCCAAGGAACCTTCCTTCCGGAGAGCCTCGACGATTACGTCACGGATACCAATCCGGTGCGCGTAGTCGACGTCTTTGTCGACGAACTTGACCTGGTCAAACTGGGTTTTGAAGGCGCCATACCGGCAGATACTGGCCGGCCGGCTTACCATCCCGCTGTCCTGCTGAAGATCTACATCTACGGCTATCTCAACCGCATTCAGTCGAGCCGACGCCTGGAACGAGAAGCCCAACGCAACGTCGAACTGATGTGGCTGACCGGGCGTTTGATGCCCGATTTCAAGACCATTGCCAACTTCCGAAAAGACAACAGTAAGGCCATCCGAGGCGTCTGCCGCCAGTTCGTGGTGCTGTGCCAGCAGCTGGGATTATTCGGAGAAAATCTGGTTGCCATCGACGGCAGTAAATTCAAGGCGGTCAACAACCGCGACCGCAATTTCACCAGCGCCAAACTGAAGCGGCGAATGGAAGAAATTGAATCAAGTATCAATCGGTACCTGACTGCGCTCGACGAAGCCGATCGGCAAGAACCCTCGATCGCACAGCCCAAGGCTACTCGTCTGCAAGAGAAAATCGACAAGCTCAAAGCTCAGATGAAAGAGTTACAGGTCATTGAAACTCAGCTCAACGAATCGCCGGATAAACAGGTCTCACTGACCGATCCAGACGCCCGCTCCATGATGACTCGTGGCACTGGAATCGTCGGTTACAACGTGCAGACAGCGGTCGATACCCAGCACCATTTGATCGTTGCACATGAGGTGACCAACGTCGGTTCCGACCGCGATCAACTCAGCTCGATGGCCAAGCAGGCCCGCGAAGCGATGGCGTCAGAAACGCTTTCGGTAGTGGCTGACCGAGGTTACTTCAAAAGCGAAGAAATCCTGGCTTGTCACGATGCAGGCATCACCGCCTATGTGCCCAAGCCGATGACCTCTGGAGCCAAAGCAGACGGGCGTTTCAATAATGATGCCTTCATCTATGACGCGGCAAAAAACGAATACATTTGCCCGGCTGGAGAGGCGCTGATCTGGCGCTATACCAACATTGAAAAAGGCCTGACGTTGCACCGTTACTGGAGTTCGAAATGCCGGGGCTGCGCAATGAAACCGCAGTGCACACCGAGCACGGAACGGCGGGTTCGACGCTGGGAGCATGAAGCCGTACTGGAGGAAATGCAGAACAGGCTGAGCAATGCGCCGGACATGATGCGGATCCGCAAGCGTACGGTCGAGCATCCCTTCGGGACACTCAAACAATGGATGGGCGCCACGCATTTCCTGACACGAAAGCTGAACGGAGTAAGTGCGGAGATGAGCTTGAACGTCCTCGCCTACAACTTGAAGCGGGTCATGAAAATTCTCGGTACCAGCGGTTTAATGAAGGCGCTGTCGGCCTGAAGAGGTCTGTATTTTGGCCACCCAGCAAGGTAGAAGCGGCGCTGGGGGCTCCCAGGCCCTAGTAATGATCCGCAGGACTTGTTGCGAGCAATTACTCAGCTAACAACCGTCGGCGCTGCGCGCCGACAGTGCATCAGCGCGTTTTTACACACTCTGGGCCGAAAGCAGACATTACTCATACTACTCAAGTTTGAGAAATCGAATCGGGTGGTACCCAGTCCCCTAGCGTAGAATTTCCAAAACACGAGCCCACCCCGAGACGGACCCTCAATGCAAACCCCCGCCACCCAACACCCCCTCTGGAAAACCTACCTCCTTTTCCTGGCCCCCATGGTCCTCTCCAATTTCCTCCAATCCATGTCGGGCACCATCAACAGCATCTACATCGGCCAAATGCTTGGCACTCAAGCCCTGGCTGCCGTCTCGGGCATGTTCCCCATCGTCTTCTTCTTCATCGCCCTGGTTATCGGCCTCGGCGCGGGTGCGGGTGTGCTGATCGGCCAAGCCTGGGGCGCGCGTGAACCGCATCTGGTGAAGACCATCGCCGGCACAACCTTGCTGTTAGGCGCAATGATCGGCCTGACAGCAGCGGTACTCGGCAGCGTATTCGCAAGACCAGCGTTGCAGGGCTTGGGGACCCCGGCAGACGTACTCGACGACGCAGTGTCCTACGCCCACGTAATGATGTGGATCATGCCGTCCCTCCTGGTCTACGTACTCTTCACCCAACTCCTGCGCGGGGTGAGCGATACGGTGTCGCCGCTGGTGGCGTTGGTGGTGTCAACGTGTATCGGGTTGGCGCTGACGCCGGCGTTGATTCGCGGTTGGTTCGGGCTGCCGATGATGGGGATTCAGAGTGCGGCGTATGCCGGGTTGGCGGGTAATTTGTCGGCGATGGGGTGGCTGGCGTGGCGGTTGATTCGCAAGGGGCATCCGTTGGCGCCGGATCGGGAGATGTTTGCGGCGATGCGGTTGGACTTGGTGATTCTCGGCAAGGTGCTGCGCATCGGGTTGCCGACCGGGTTGCAGATGGTGGTGTTGTCGGTGTCGGAGCTGGTGATTCTGGCGCTGGTGAATCAGCACGGTTCGCAGGCGACGGCGGCGTATGGGGCGGTGACGCAGATCGTCAATTACGTGCAGTTTCCGGCGCTGTCGATTGCGATCACGGCGTCGATCCTCGGCGCTCAGGCGATTGGGGCAGGGCGCCTTGAGCGCATGGCGCCGATTCTGCGCACGGGGCTGTTGATCAATGTGTGCCTGACCGGTGGGTTGGTGGTGTTGGGTTACTTGTTGTCGCACTGGTTGCTGGGGTTGTTCCTCACGGAGGATTCCACCCGGGCGATGGCGGAACACCTGTTGCACATCATGCTCTGGAGCCTATTGGTGTTCGGCTTCCAGGCGATCGTCGGCGGCATCATGCGCGCCAGCGGCTCGGTGCTGGTGCCGATGGCGATTTCGATTGTTTGCGTGGTGCTGGTGCAATTGCCGGTGGCGTATGCGTTGGATGCGCGGTTCGGGTTGCAGGGTGTGTGGATGGCGTTTCCGGTGGCGTATCTGGGGATGCTGGCATTGCAGACGGCGTATTACAAAATGGTCTGGCAGCATCAGAAGATTGAGCGGTTGGTGTAGGCGGGCAGGAGGAGCGCTGACCGTGCAGTTGATTAGGTTTAACGTGCTGTCCGTACGCTCGATAAAGTTAGTGTGTTTTTTAAAGTGAAAAGTATGACTATTGTAGTGGGTGTCAGTTCTAAATGAGAGTGGGTCGCTATTGCACTTATCGTGAGCATGGCAACAACTAATGGATCCAATAAACACTGTTTTAAACTTATGTAATTCACTAGGCCAGTTACCATGGGGGTTCTGGGGGAAATGCACGTGCTACTGCGATGCGAATGTCTTTTCGCAGTAACCACCGTCTGTCGGTGGTGTGATCAAAAAATGAACATTCCAGGATCCCTGGCCTCTGATCCTGCAGCACGTCACCCAAGACCTGCTCCTGCAGCCGCAGAAAAGAAGTGGAAAATAAACCTCATGGGCATTGAATGCTAATGGGGATTTTTTTACCTGAAATTCAGGAGGCAATAATAAGCCGGTCATTGGTTTGCCAGGCGAATCAATGGGCTAAGCAGTGCCAAGTTTATGATTTGGCATATCTTATAAAAGTAAGATCGTACAGGGTTTTGAAGCGTTGGATGCCCTGTTAATTATCGATCTGTACTATCGAATAAGGTGGGGAAAGTACCGTGGCGATAAATACAATTATGAGCCTGCTCGAAAATAAAGAGTTTATGGGGTTTTTGCGATTGGGCGTGATTTACGTTCATTTAGTGTCGTGTTGTGTGGCCATTGGCTTGGTATTGACCAGTGATATTGCGATGGTTAGAGATCTGTTAAAACGAAAAGCATTCACTGAGCATGATCATGCTCACATGGAAAGTCTTCAGAAGTCTGTCATCGTTGCATTGATAGCTTTGTGGGTGACCGGCATCGCCGTCATCGGTATTGATTACCTGGAAAAAGGTATGAATTACTTTATGAATCCAAAGCTTCACGCCAAAGTGATTATTGTCGTGTTGCTGAGTTACAACGGCCTGTTGTTGCATCGCCTGGTATTGCCCGCGCTGCAAAAGGCAGGCTCGTTGCTCAATCTTGGCTTCAGCGCACGGATGATGGCGCTGTTCTGCGGCTCGCTGTCGGCCGTGTCCTGGATGTATGCGGCCATGCTGGGAGTCGGGCGCCCGTTGGCCTGGAAATACTCCCTTTGCGAACTGTTGATGGCGTATCCGCTACTGATTGCACTGGGTTTCCTGACGATGCTGGCATTGACTCAGCGTGTGAAACTACAGGACTCCGTTGTTATTTCTCCGCAGACAGTTGCGAGCGCACGTTAGTCCGCTTCACTGCGTAAACCTTGCGGGCTTGTCCTGAGCCTGACAGGCGCGACCTTCTTTGTGCAGGTGATAATAAAAGCCTGCATCAGGGAGGTCGCTTTGTTTTGAGTCGGAAGGTCGGATACATCACGGCTGAGCTTGATGTCAGCCACCGTCAGACCGACAATCCTGAGTGACCGTGTGAAGCGAACCGGCAGGCGTGATCGCCTGAGGAGGTTTTCAATGAGTTCCTCATCGCCAACCCTCTTGCAGGACCGTGCCGCGGCCGGTCGACGTCTTGTGGAGCCGTTACTCAAATACGCGCATAGACCCGATGTCATCGTCCTCGCCTTGCCCCGTGGCGGTGTGCCGGTCGCTTATGAAGTGGCCACCGCCCTGGAGGTTCGCCTCGACCTGATGCTGGTGCGCAAGCTCGGGGTTCCGTCCCATCAGGAGCTCGCCATGGGCGCCATCGCCAGCGGCGACATCCAAATCCTCAATGAACACGCGCTGCGGGCCCACCCGATTGATCAGGCCACGTTCGACACCGTGGTCGCACGGGAAACCCGGGAGCTGTTGCGCCGCGAGCAGGTTTACCGGGGAACGCGCGCGCCTGTGCAACTCAAGGATCAGGTGGTGATCCTGATCGACGACGGCCTGGCGACAGGCGCCTCGATGATGGCGGCGATACACGCGGTGCGTGTGCACGCGCCGTCTCGTATCGTCGTCGCCGTGCCGGTGGCGCCGATTGAGACGGCGGAGGCGCTGCGCAGTGAGGTGGATGAGTTGATATGCCCGCTCATTCCCGACTGGCTCATGTCGATCGGCCGTTGGTACATGGACTTTACCCAGACCTCGGATGCCGAAGTCATCAAGCTGTTGCAGCGGGCGTGGCTGCGAGAGTCCAGCGCCGCTGATCATCATCGCCAATAGCGACTCAAGAAGGATGCGAGGCCTCTAGCCAGTTTTCAAACCGGGTCGCTCCGACAATGGGCTTATCGCCTGGCGTGAGGGACTTGTCATCGATCGGCGCGCCGAAGTAAGGAACCGTGTCGTCCGGAACCGCCTCGTGCGGGTCCTTGGTGTGTTTCAGGTACTCACTCACGAACTCGACAATGGGGCGGCGATCCGGGCCGGTTACTTCCACGGTCTGATTGATCGGCGCTTTTTGAGCGATAGCCGTCAGTGCGGCCGCGACGTCGACCGAGGCCACCGGTTGCAACGCGGCGGACGTTAAATGGATGATGTTGCCGTCCTCGCGATCTGAGTAAGCAACGGCACCCACGAACTCGAAGAACTGCGTGGCCCGCAGATCAGCCCACTTCCTCCGATGATGACGAATTTCATGGCCAATCTCCCGATGCGGTGAGTCGGGCAGTCATTAAACACCCGGGCGGCGGCCGTTTCGGGTGGCCACTCGTGTTGGCCGACAGGTGGTCGGAAGTCTGAGCGCCTGGTGGAATAAACCGCGTTCTTTTGCTTTAGTCCACCTATCGCTGGCTAACGTGTGCGGCGCCTCAGCTCATGACGGGAGCCCCGACCGGAGAATCCCATGAAACATCGATTCCCGACCTGCGCGGTGCTGGTTGCCGCCCTCGCATTCGGCGCGTTGCCTTGCGTCCAGGCGGTTGAGTACACGCAGGTGAATGAAACCGCCAGCACGATCTCCTTCACGTTTAAACAGTTCTCCTCGCGGGTATACGGCACGTTCGGCAAGTTTGACGCCACGCTTGATTTCGACACGGCGAACCCGTCAGCAGCCCACACCGCACTCACCATCCAGCTCGACAGCATCGATGCCGGAAGCAGCGACGCCAACAGCGAACTGCAAAAGCCGGCCTGGTTCGACTCGGCAACGTATCCAGTGGCGACGTTTGAATCGACCGGCGTAAAGGTGTTGAGCGACAACCACTACTCGATCACCGGAAAACTTACGCTCAGGGGGATCACGCGTGAAGTGGATGTGCCGGTGCTGCTGAAGTCCGAGAATGCCATCGGGATTTTCGATGGCCAGTTAACGCTCAAACGCAGCGACTTCAAAGTCGGTGAGGGTGAATGGGCCGACGGTGTTGTCTCTGACAAAATCAACATCCGGTTTCGCATGGTTGCGCCGCAGCAGTAACGTGCGTCTGGTACTCCACGTTGTTTGCACCTCGCCACAGGGACTTGTCCATACCGGCGAGTACTTTTGTAAGCCACGCTGCTCCAGCACGTTATGATAGGCACGCCCGCGAACACATTCTTCACGTCCGTCCCAGAGTCAGAGCACGAATGCCCCAGATCACCCATTTCAAAACCCCGTGCCCCGAGCACATCAATAGCCAGATCCTGCAGATGGTGGTCGATTACCTGACCGACATCAGCATGATCGCTATCGCGCCGAGCAACCTGTTGTACAACGTGTACCAGTACGCGATCGGCTACGAGGTTCATCTGTATCTGGAGGCATTGAACGGGGCGAAAGGGATTGCCGTGGAGTTGCTCGTCGCGACCGACGAAGACGACCCCGAGAAGGTTGTCGGCTTCTTGCTGTACTTGCCGGTCAAGGACGATCCCGAGGCGTGCGGCGTGGCGTATATGGCGGTGCATGCGAGCCATCGGCGTCAGGGTGTCGCCCGAAAGATGCTGCGGGAGATGGTCGGCCGCTATCCGCATGCCGAACTGACGTGCGCTGTGACCAAGGTTCCGTATTTTGAGGCAATGGGGTTTCAGCTAGTGGGCGTGCGCGGTACTCAGGTGCTGATGAACACCCGTGACCATGGCACCGACGGCTTGATGGCCCTGCTGGACGTGGCGTCGATCTACAGCTCGCTGGAGGTGCGACAGATTCATACGTACCTGCTGCAAAAACACGGTAAGCGCGCGATGCTCGATGCGGAAAAGCAGCGTGACCGACATCTGGACCAGATGACGCGCAAAGCGAACGATTTTGTCCGGGAGCGACTGGGTGAAGGTGCCGTGCCAGCCCATTCCCCTCGACTGCGGTTGGTCTAAGTCACCTTCGACGCAATGCAAAAAAAGCCCTTGGTGCGGACAACGCGCCAAGGGCTTTTTTGTGTCTGTTTCAGGCATCAACCCCGGCGACCTCTCCTGCGTCTCCACGCGCACTCCTTTCAACCATCCCCACGATGGTTTCAAACAATTCGTCCTGTGCCTGCACGGCAGTAACTTCTCCATTTGCCGCGGCGTGGGACAAGGCTTCCGCCGCACCGAGCATCGCCCGCAATCCCGCTGCCTTGATATCACCCGAACCAGCAAAAGGGGCGAGGGCGGTCCGGCACTTGTTCAGGAAAATCGCTTCGTACTCGCGTTTGATCTTCTCCAGTTCCGGGGAGCTGGCCAGTGCCGCGATGACGCCGGGGATCTCGTTGCCCTGAAGCAACACGCAGTCGACATACGACGAGGCGATCACTCTTGCGGTGCCGGGCAACGTCGGTTCGCTGTCCTGAAGCGCAGCATCCATCAGCGCAGTCTGTCGGGCATCGAAGTCCTGGTAGAGCGCCGCCAGTAACCCGGATCGCGTGGTGAAGTGATCGTAAACCACCGGTTTGGTCACCCCGGCTTGCTCGGCGAGCCGCCCCAATGTCAGCGCGTCCGTGCCTTCTTCCCGAACGAGTTGCCAGGCGACGTCCAGCAACTGGCGTTGGCGGTCCTCCCGGGACATTCGTCGTCGCGGTGGCGGGGTGGAGTCTTGCGCGTCTGTTTCGGGGGTTGACATGGCTATGTACCAAAAGTAACTTACTGATCGTAACTTACCAAGAGTATATAAGGTCCGCCTTGTGCTCTCAATCAGGAGTTTCCAGCATGCACGCGCTTATCGTTGTGGCTCATCACGATCCTCGTTCGTTGACGCAAAGCCTGGCCGCGCAAGTCGCTGAGGGCATCGCCCTGGACGATCCCGGTCACACCGTTGAAATCGCCGACCTCTCGGCCGAAGGGTTCGATCCGAAGTTCAGCGCCGCTGATCTGGCAGTGCATCACCGGGAGGCACCGCCCCCTGCTGATGTGGTTGCCGAGCAAGCGCGGATTGACCGCGCCGATGCGCTGGTGCTGGTTTATCCCGTCTACTGGTGGTCGATGCCGGCGCTGCTCAAGGGCTGGATTGATCGGGTGTTCGCCAACGGCTGGGCGTTCGATTTCGGTGCAGATGCCATGCTGGAGAAGAAGCTTGGCCATCTACGGGTTCACCTGATCGGAGTGGGCGGTGCCGACGCTACAACCTACGCCCGGCACGGTTATGCCGAGGCCATGAAGACGCAGATTGACCATGGAATTTTTGACTATTGCGGTGCGCAGGTGGTGACGTCCGAACTGCTGCTCGAATCGGAAATTCAGGATCCAGCTGTACATTTGGACGCCGCGAGAAGCCTAGGTCGCGAGCTCTTTGCGGCCTCCAGATCCCTCAACTCTGCTAAACCTGTTCGCCCGGCCAGCCAGCCCGACGCAGCGCGTTGAGCAGCGTCCCGGCATCCAGTCCCGGCACCGCATGGCCATTGCCTTCGGCAGTATCGGAGGCCAGCAAGGCATTGATGATCGCTTCCTCCACCGCTTCGGTGGCGGCCAGGAACAGCTCGCTGATGTGGTCGTTGTTGACCATGCTCAGGTTGTCGCAGGTCGGCGCGCCTTTGCCCTCATAAGCGGCCGGCGGCACGTGTTGGTTGCCGGTGGCGAAGGCGATGAAGATGTCACCGCTGTGGTCTTCATTACCGCCGCCGGTGCGGGCGAGGCCGAGGCTGGCGCGTTGCGCGAGGCGCGTGCACTGGTGTGGCAGCAACGGCGCATCGGTGGCCAGGCAAACGACGATCGAGCCCATGCCAGGATGCGGCAAGGACGCCTTGAGGAACGGCGAGTCGGCCTTTTCCATGTAGCGCCCGACCGGGTAACCGTCGACGCGCAATTCGTTGCGGATGCCGTGGTTGGCCTGAACGATGGCGCCGACGGTCCAGCCGCCCTGAGCACTGTTCAGACGTCGCGAAGCAGTGCCGATCCCGCCCTTGAATTCGTGACAGATCATGCCGCTGCCGCCGCCGACGGCGCCTTCACTGACTGGGCCATCCACCGCCGTGCGCAGGGCTTCGGCGACATGTTCCGGCTTCACGTGGAAACCGTTGATGTCGTTGAGCAGACCGTCGAAGGTCTCCAGCACCACGGGCATGTTCCAGTAGAGGCGCCCGTCATCGGGCTGGTTCTGGCGATCCAGCGTCACCAGCGCATCGCGCACAACGCCCAGGCTGTGGGTGTTGGTGAAAGCGACCGGGCTGGTCAAAAGGCCTGCCTCGCGAATCCACTCAAGTCCCGTGGCATCACCGTTGCCGTTGAGCACATGGACGCCGGCAAAGCACGGTTGCTGGTTGGTGGAACCAGCACGCGGCTCGATCACGGTGACGCCGGTCAGGATGTCGCGGCCATTCGCCGTGCGTCCTCGCACATTGCAGTGGCCGACTCGGACGCCAGGGACATCGGTAATGGCGTTGAGCGGGCCGGGTTGCAGTTGGCCGAAGTGGATGTTCAGGTCGCGGGCACGTGGTTTCATCGTTTCTCTCATCTTCAATTTATTCAAAAAAGTTATTGGCTAACGCAATCCCTGTAGCAGATGCCGCTACGGCGGGGCTTACTGACCGTTTTTGACTTTGCTCCAGATCCGCGTGCGCACGCGCTCGGTGGCGGGCGGCAGAGGCTGAAGGGTGAATAACGTGGCCATGGCTTCGGCCGACGGATACGCGGCCGGGTTGTTGCGGGTGGCTTCGGCCATCAGGGGCGTCGCGCTGCGGTTGCCATTGGGGTAGGAGAGGTGATCGCTGACGGGGGCGATGACTTCGGGGCGCATCAGGTAGTCGATGAAGGCCAGGCCCTGCTCCGGGTGCGGCGCGTCCTTGAGCAACACCAGCGTGTCGAACCACACCGGCGCGCCTTCCTTCGGCAGGCTGTAGGCGATCTTCACGCCGTTGTTGGCCTGCTCGGCATTGGTCTTGGCTTCCAGCATCGCGCCGGACCAGCCCACAGCCACGCAGATGTTGCCGTTGGCCAGGTCGCTGATGAACTTGGACGAGTTGAAGTAGGCAATGTGCGGACGCAGCTTGAGCAGCAGCGCTTCGGCCTTTTTGTAGTCCTCGGGGTTGGTACTGTTAGGTGGCAGACCGAGGTAGTGCAGGGCGACTGGCAGCATCTCGGCCGGCGAGTCGAGCATGGCCACGCCGCACTGGCCGAGCTTGGCCAGGTTCTCTTCGTTGAACACCAGGTCCCAGGAGTCCACTGGCGCCTTGTCGCCCAGCGCGGCGCGGACCTTGTCGATGTTGTAGCCGATGCCGTTGGTGCCCCACAGATACGGCACGGCGTACTTGTTGCCCGGATCGTTGTTGGCCAGTTTCGCCAACAGGTCAGCGTCCATGTTTTTGAAATCAGGCATCTGAGCGTGCGGCAGAGGGGCCAGTGCACCGGCCTTGATCAGGGTCGGCAGGCTGAAGTTGCTGGCCACCACCACGTCGTATCCACTGCGGCTGGTGAGCAATTTGCCCTCCAGGACTTCGGCGCTGTCGAAGGTGTCGTAGACCGGCGAAATTCCAGTGTCACGTTTGAAATCCTGCAGGGTCGTGGGACCAATGTAGTCATACCAGTTGTACACGTGAACTGTCGGGCCCTCGGCGGCAACCGCCGATAGCGAGACCGACAGACAGGCGCCCAGTCCAAGATTGATATACGCACGGTGACGACTCATGATGCGGCACTCCTGGCCTGCTGCAGGCCGGTGATGATCAGGTGTTTGCAGCGTATCGGCAGGGAGTGGACTCACCCATTCCCATCATGGGTTACTCGAAAGGGGTAGTGCGTGGACGCGTTGTTGAAAGAGTTACCGGTGCACCAAGGGCTGGCGCGGGTATTTGGTGCAGTGGGGCAGGACGGGTTCTGGCGCGCGCTCGTCGACACGCTGCGCCTGCTGGTGCCGCTGGATAATGCGTTGGTCGCGGTGATGCGGGCCGGGCGGGTGCCGCGCCTGCTGATTGATTTCGACGCCAAAGGTGGCGCCGACGAGCATGAAGAACTGGCGGACTATAGCGCCGGCATGTACCTGCTCGATCCGTTTTATCAGGCTGCCTGCGCCGGCATTGCCGACGGCTTGCACAACCTCGACTCGGTCGCACCTGACCAGTTCCAGCAGAGCGAGTACTACCTGAGCTACTTTGGCACCGTGGTGGGCGGTGACGAGTTGCAGTTCATGGTCAACGTCGATGGCGCCGTGCTCGGTTTGTCCCTCGGCCGCTCGACGCGGTTCAGCCTTGAAGAGCAGGGTCGCCTGCTCTGCGTGCGTGATTGGGTGCTGGCGGCGATGCGCCGTCACCTGCAATTAATGCCGCCGGAAGGACCGGCCGCCGAAGCGGTGGCCGGGGATCTGGCGACCCTGCTGGATCGCTTCGACGCGCGCCTGTCGGTGCGGGAAATCGAAACGGCGCGACTGATTCTCCAGGGCTTCTCAAGCAAGGCCATCGCCCAACAGATGGGCATTTCCCCTGAGACGGTGAAGGTGCACCGGCGCAACCTCTATCACAAGCTCAATGTGAATGGACATGGTGAGTTGTTTGCGTTGGTGCTCAATCCTCCAGCCTGAACACCAACGCCTTTAACCCGCATTCAACATCGGCGTCCGCAAACTCCGGCGGATTGTCCAGCCGTTGCTCGAAACGCAGGCTCGGTGCTTCGCGGGTGACGCCGTCGATGAGGAAGTCCGGACCGAACGCCGGATCGTTCATGCACGCCAGAACCGTGCCCTGGGGGCCGAGCAGTTCCGGCAGCCGGCGCAGCACGCGCTGGTAGTCCTTGGTCAGCAGAAAACTGCCTTTCTGAAAGGACGGCGGGTCGATGATCACCAGGTCGTAAGGGCCCTTGCCGATCACCTTGCCCCAGGATTTGAACAGGTCATGACCGAGGAAAGTCACCTTGCTCAAGTCGTGGCCGTTGAGCCGGTGATTGTCGCGGCCACGGCTCAGGGCCGGGCTCGACATGTCCAGATTGACCACGTGCGTTGCACCACCTTCGATGGCCGCCACCGAGAATCCGCAGGTGTAGGCGAACAGGTTCAGCACGCGCTTGCCCTGGGCATTGGCCCGCACCCAGTCGCGGCCGTAACGCATGTCGAGGAACAGGCCAGTGTTCTGTTTGCGGCCCAGGTCCACCCGGTAATGCAGACCGCCCTCGGTGATCGTCATCTCGTCGATCGCATCCCCCAACAGCCACTCGGTCGTGCTTTGCAGCAGGTAGCGATGTTGCAGCAAGAGCGTGTGCGCGCCGGATTGCGTCCACGCAGGCGATTGCGTGACGTCCATCAGCTTCTGTTTCAACGCGTCCAGTTGCGATGCTTCGGGTTCCTTGAACAGCGACACCAGCACCACGCCCTGCAGCCAATCGACGGTCAATTGCTCCAGCCCCGGCCAGCAACGGCCACGGCCGTGGAACAGCCGGCGGGTTTCGGCGGGGGCCGCTGCCAGGGCCGTCAGTAAATGGTCGTGGAGGGTGGAGAGGGCGTCTGAGTTCATCGGGCAGCGTCGGCAATGAGAAGGGGCGGCATTTTAAACACAATTGCGGCGCGAGGACCGCTGCAAGGCGCCGAGAGTTATCACGTTTAATTTAACTTTACGTGAGGATTTAGCGATCTATCTGCTCACATACTCGGCTCCAACGATCAACCGCCGGGAGCCCATCATGTCGCAGTTACCTGCTTCACCCACGGTCAGCACACATCCCCGCTGGCTACGGCTGACCCATTGGCTGAATGCCCTGGCGGTGCTGGTCATGGTCACCAGCGGTTGGCGAATCTATAACGCTTCCCCGCTGTACGACTTCAGTTTCCCCAAAACGATCACCTTGGGTGGCTGGCTCGGCGGGGCGTTGCAATGGCATTTCGCGGCGATGTGGCTTCTGGCCGTCAACGGTCTTGTCTACCTGATCATCAACCTCGTCAGTGGTCGTCTGAAGCGGCGCTTTTTCCCGGTTTCGCCTAACGGTGTCCTGCATGACCTGTGGGCGGGGTTGCGAGGGCGGTTGGGGCATGCCGATCTGAGTCATTACAACCAGGTGCAACGGGTGGCGTACCTGTTCGTGATGCTCGACATCACGCTGCTGGTTATTTCCGGGCTGGTGTTGTGGCAGTCCGTTCAATTTCCGCTGTTGCGTGAACTGCTGGGCGGTTACGAAGGCGCACGGCACGTGCACTTCATCGCGATGTCACTGTTGGTGGCCTTTGTCGCGGTTCATCTGGTGATGGTCGCGCTGGTTCCCAAAACGTTATGGGCGATGATTGTCGGTCGCAAGGAGCCCCTATGAAAAAGCGCATTCAAGGCTCAGGGTTGGACGAGTCGTCCATCCTGACAGACGCCAGAAAAATCATTGCACCGCAGATCGAGGACCGCTCACGACGCTCGTTCCTGATGCGCGGCCTGACCCTCGGCGGCGTGGCCATGTTGTCCGGCTGCAACCTCACCGACAACAAAAGCGTTGAAACCGCGTTGTCCTCCATGTCCCGATTCAACGATCGGGTGCAGGGCTGGTTGTTCAACCCCAACGCACTGGCGCCGACCTATCCCGAGTCGATGATCACCCGGCCGTTTCCGTTCAATGCCTTTTATGGCATCGAAGAGGCGCCGACGGTGGAGGAAGAGAGTTATCGACTGGAAGTGACCGGGCTGGTCGCGGACAAGCGCAGCTGGCGGCTCGAAGAGCTGCGAGCTATGGCGCAGACCGAACAGATTACCCGGCACATTTGCGTCGAAGGCTGGAGCGCGATCGGGCGCTGGGGCGGCGTACGGTTCAGCGACTTCCTGAAGCGGGTCGGTGCCGACACGGATGCCAAGTATATCGGCTTCAAATGCGCGGACGACTACTACACCAGCATCGACATGGCCACCGCACTGCATTCGCAAACCTTGTTGACGCTGACCTATGACGGCGCGGTGCTGCCTCGCCAGTACGGCTTCCCGATGAAGCTGCGCATGCCCACCAAGCTGGGCTACAAGAATCCCAAACACATTCAGGCGATGTTCGTCACCAACACCTATCCGGGTGGCTACTGGGAAGACCAGGGCTACAGCTGGTTCGGTGGCAGCTGATGGCGCCTGGCCACTTCACTGCGCAGCACTCGCTGCGCTGATTAGCAACCTGTGCTTCAAGGAGTTTCATCATGAAAAAGTTAGCGACCACCGTACTGTCCATGTGCCTGGCATTTGGCGCCGCCAGCGTGTTTGCCGCCGATGCAACAACCCATAACGGCATGAGCAACGACAGCATGAGCAAGGATTCAATGTCTAAAGACGCCATGCAGAAAGACACGATGAAAAAGGACGCCATGTCCAAGGATTCCATGAGCAAGGACACGATGAAAAAAGACTCCATGTCCAAGGACGAAGTGAAGAAGGACGCGATGTCCAAGGACACCATGAAAAAAGACGCTCCGTCGTACTGATCCGAACACCCTTCTTCGAGGCCAGATCCTGATTTCATCACCCGGTTGTATCAAAAATGAATTTTCCGCCGAGTCCACTGCTCATATTTGATAGACAGCGGATTTCAGCCGCGAAATCATTTAGGCAATCAGGGAGTGGCACAGTCATGAGTCCAGTATCGACGGCGGGCGAGAAGCTTCCTGGCGGGTTGATTCTTGTGGTGGAGGACGACCCGCTGATCCTGGAGTTTCTCTGCGAAATTCTTCAGGACGAAGGCTTTGTGGTTGAACCGCATGTCAGCGCAGACGCCGCATCGCAATACCTGAAACTGAATGCACAAAAGGTGAGCTTGTTGCTCACGGACATCACCATGGCGGGCGAACTCAATGGCGCGGACCTGGCCAATCTATTTGGCGACCGCTGGCCGGACAAACCGATCATGATCATGTCTGGCTTCGAAACGCCGGTAAGCGCCGGGGTCAGGCATTCGGTTTCGTTCATCAAGAAACCGTGGGCGATTGGGCAGTTGCTGGACTGTGTGAACGGTGCCTTGAAGCCGAAGACGACTGGCTGAAACGTTATTGCCATGCTTGAACTCAGCGGCCTCGCAAATGCTACATTGCTCGGCGAACCCGCCTGGCACTTGCGAGAGGAAGCCCCCCCTTGTCTGCTCACGACTCCGTCTTCAACACCCCATACCGCGCTTTTCTGTTCGATATGGATGGCACCGTCCTCAATTCCATCGCCGCTGCCGAGCGGATCTGGGCGGCCTGGGCCTTGCGCCACGGCGTCGATGTCGACACCTTCCTGCCAACCATCCATGGCGTTCGCGCCATCGACACCATCAATCGTCTGGCGTTGCCGGGGGTGAATGTCGAGGCTGAAGCGGCGTTCATCACTGAGGCAGAAATCGAGGATGTCGAGGGGATCATTGAGGTGCCTGGCGCGGCAGACTTTCTGAAGTCCCTGCCCGCCAACCAATGGGCGATCGTCACCTCGGCGCCGAAGGCACTGGCGCTGCGACGGATGGCTGCGGCGGGCATTCCGGAGCCTTTGGTGATGGTCACTGCCGAAGACGTCAGTGCCGGCAAACCCGATCCCGCGGGCTATCGACTGGCGGCTGAGAGGTTGGGCGTTAAACCGGCCGATTGCCTGATATTCGAAGACGCCACCGTAGGCATTCTCGCGGCTGAAGCGGCGGGCGCGGACCTGATCGTGGTGACCGCGACCCACGACCATCCGCTCCAGACCCCGCATGCCACGCTCACCAGCTATGAGATAGTTATCACGCTAGTGGACCCCGACGGGCATGTCCGCCTACAGAAAATCTAATGTGGGAGCAGCGTAGCCGCTGCCAGCAACAGGCATCCTACGCCGAACGGGCATTACGCCGAATCACCTGCGGCGGCTGCCCGAACGCCCGAAGGAAGGCTTCGCGCATGCGGCGACAATCGCTGAAGCCCGACTCTTCGGCGATTTGATCGAGGGTCAGCCGCCCGCGCTCCAGCATCTGACGCGCCGTTTCCAGACGCAGGTTTTCGATGGCCTTGGCCGGCGATTGACCAGTTTCCGCC
Source organism: Pseudomonas sp. HLT2-19-2 (assembly GCF_054898005.1). Classification (NCBI taxonomy): domain Bacteria; kingdom Pseudomonadati; phylum Pseudomonadota; class Gammaproteobacteria; order Pseudomonadales; family Pseudomonadaceae; genus Pseudomonas; species Pseudomonas sp. HLT2-19-2. Next base: position 2,603,040 of record NZ_CM142712.1, read on the forward strand.
CGGAAGGCCCGGCTGAATTGCCGAGGGCTGAGGCGCGCGACGTCCGCCAGGTGCTCCACCGATAACGTCTCGGTGAGGTGCTCTCGCGCATAGCCGAGGACGGTTTGAATTCGGTCGGATTTCGCTTCCAGTTCAAGCAGCGCCGAGTGCTGCGACTGGCCTCCCGCGCGGCGGTGGTACATCACCAGTTTCTGCGCCACGGAACGGGCCAGTGCGGCGCCGTGATCCTTTTCAACCATGGCCAGCGCCAGGTCGATGCCGGCGGTCATCCCGGCGGAGGTCCATATCGAACCGTCGACGACGTAGATGCGGTCTTCTTCCACTTTGATCGATGGAAACCGCGCTTGCAGCTCCCGTGCATAAGCCCAATGGGTGGTGGCCCGCCGTCCGTCGAGTAAACCCGCCTGGGCCAGGACGAACGCTCCGGAGCAGATCGACGCCGTGCGCCGTGTGGTTTTAACGCTGTCGCGAAGGTAACTCAGCACACCTTCGGGCGCCTGCTCGAGGATGGCATCTCCGCCGACCACGATCACCGTGTCGAACACCTGCTCACCAAAGGCCTGGGTGCCGACATTCAAACCGCCGGAGGCACGCAACGTGCGGCCATCTTCGGACACCACGCTCACTTCATAGAGCATCTCGCCAGCGCTGAAGTTGGCGTACTCGAACACCGGCATGGCCGCCAGCGCCATGGACTGGAACCCTTCAAACACTACAAACGCTACGGAAGTCATTGAGGTGTCCTCAAAATGTCATGTCCTAAAAACCATCTGAGTAACGAAACCGGCCGCTCCGTGGAGAAGCGGCAAAGTGGTGACCCTTCCGGGCCTGCACGACGGCGATAAGTGGGACGCCTACGAAGTCCAGCGCCAACCGCTTTCAGGCTTGTTCGGCCATTCTACGGCGGCACCGCGTTATCGCTGAGACGGTCACCGCCGGGGCAGGGTGAACTAAGCTTGGATAAGGACCGTTCACCCTTACGGAGCTCCACAAATGCTTCACATCAGAACGCCCTTGATTCTGCATCCAGACCTGTCGACCCCATCCCGACGAATCTGGCTCAAACTGGAAAACCTGCAACCCAGTGGCTCATTCAAACTTCGCGGAATAGGGCTCTTGTGCAGCCAGGCGGCGAAGCAGGGTAAACGCAAAGTGATCTGTCCTTCGGGTGGCAATGCCGGGTTTGCCACCGCCATGGCTGCTGCCAGCCTGGGGTTGAAAGCCTGCATTGTGGTGCCGCACACCACGCCGGAAACCACCCGCGCACGGATCAGGAAAACCGGTGCCGAGGTGATTGTCCATGGCAAGGTCTGGGACGAAGCCAATCTACGGGCCAAGGAACTCGCGCAGGGCGCAGACACCGAATACGTGCCAGCCTTCGATCACCCGGTGCTGTGGGAAGGGCACAGCACGATGGTCGATGAAATTCTTGAGGATTGTCCTCAGGTCGATACGTTCGTTATGTCGGTAGGGGGCGGAGGTTTGCTGGCGGGGATTCTCACCGGCTTGATCCGCCACAATCGCATGGACTGCCGGATCATCGCCTGTGAAACCCAGGGCTCTGCGTCTTTTGCCGCCGCTGTCAGTGCCGGACATCCGGTCATATTCCCCCGGATCGATACGGTCGCCAGGTCGCTCGGCGCGACCCGGGTGGCTGCCTGGCCGGTGCAGCATATCGTCGATTTTCCGCACGAATGTGTGGTGCTCAGCGATGACGAGGCGATCATGGGCGTGGTCCGTTACGCCAACGACCTGCGTCAGTTGGTCGAGCCGGCGTGCGGCGTTTCGTTGGCGGTTGGATATCTGGACCATCCGGCGATTGCCGATGCCCATGATGCAGTGATTGTGGTATGCGGCGGCGTGAGCATCAGCGCGCAATTGGTGGCGGGTTGGGCGCGTTTATCAGGCGCTGAAGCAAGGTAGGGCTGCAAACGCTATCCGGGTGTCGCGAGCCCCACCGCTACTTTTTCAGCCTTCATTGACCCGCAGCAACACCTTCCTGGACGAGGATTGCTCTGGCCAGGTCTTCGTCGCTGGCGTTGAGGCCTGGGTGCTCCTGACGAATCTGCTTTAAGTAGGACTCCAGATAAACACCACGAATTGCGCCGCCACTGGCAACGAAGCTGGAGGCGTCATCTCGGGCCGGAATCACCCGTTTGTCATCCTTGAACGTCGAGTACAGCGATGCGGAAACCCCGGCTGACGTGGCGACATCGCCTGTATCCACTTTGGCCATAGCGGAGCCGAAGGGTAAACACAGCAGAAGGGAAGAGATAATAATCAGACGGCGCATGACGGTGTCCTCTGAAACGTGAAGCAAAAAAGGAAGTACCTCATCTATTAGGATGCGTGGCGGTCGTCAGGAGTTCCCTGTCGATGCGTGATCAGTCCAAAGACTGAAAATGCTCAGTCCCTCGCCGCACACACGATGCGATCCTCGTAGCAGCTGCCGAGCCTGCGAGGCTGCGTTCGGCTGCGCAGCAGTCGTCAATTCAGGCATTGCGGTCTATCAGGTAAAACGCGCAGGTTATACGACTGCTGCGCAGTCGAACGCAGGCTTCGCCAGCTGCTACACAGATCGCGTCGCGGCGAAGTGACCGGGCCCACCTCGAAGGCCGAGGGCATGGCTTCAAGAGACGCCGTTCCAGACCATGGACAGTTCGGACAGTCAAACGGCGGGTCGTCGGCACGCAACTGGCTGCTGCCTTCGATCAACGTGCTGGCCGCCGAACTCGGCGTCGTCGGAGAAGCCCTGACCGCGCCGGAGATGCTGTCCATCGCCGGCTGCAATTCCTTGAGGATTGTCAGGCTCGATGGGTCGGCTCCAGGACACGACCGTTACGCACCAGCAGCGGGTCGTCGAACAGATCGCGCAACTTGGCCAGTGAGGCACTGACGGCGGGCTGGCCGAGGAACAGTTTCTCCCCGGCCCGGGTCAGGTTCTTTTCGAACTTCAGGATCGCTCCCATAGTTGGATAGCGCCGAGTCATCGGCTACTCGATCGGGTCGAGTCGGTCCAGCGCCCGGTTCACCGTCAATTCACCCAGCATGATGACTTGCGCGATGCCCAGCAGAGTGTTGCGACTGGGGCCCTGCGTGCGATCTGCCAAGTCCATGGTCATGACATGGGCGGATGCCAGCGACTCGCAAGCGTTGGCCAACAGGTCTTCGGTGTTGATGTGCGGATCAATGACGTACATCGTTGTGAGTCTGCGCGGGGTGGCTCGGATGTCGGCATAGAACGGGACGCGGTCGGGGTCTTCGTGGAGTTTTTCTGAATCGGGGTTTTCGGAGGGGGATGCGGGATCGGTGTCCGGCGGGTTGGGCGTTACTTTGAACATAGATGAAACTCCTTATGCGACAAACGAGGAGCCATCACCCTCGCTACCAAACGAAGGGTGGCGGCCATACGCAGGTTGGTAGACCGGGCACAAGGAAACCGGCGCGCCCGAAGGCGCCCTGTGCATGACCACCATAAAGCCGAGACAAAAAATGCCCCAAATGGCGATGCGTTGCACCTTGTATAACCCGGGGCTACCAAACCCCGTCGCTGTTATTCAGCGACCGGAAAACGATAAAGCCCAGGCCCAAAGCGCACAAGCCGGCGGATTCTGGCGTAACCGTAGGCAATGACGCAAGACGCTGTAGCTCTCGGGAAGTTACTTGGAAGGCTTTTAAACACGGGATGTTTAACGGTACGAATCAATATCCAGCGTGTGCGGTGCCCCGATGGTATGCCCATAGGTCGAAGACATCAGCGCATCGCCATCCGAGTCCACCGGCGCCATGGCCAATGGGTCCTTGACCTTGTTTTCAGGATGAGCCAGCCAACGATCGACGTTTTTCGTCAGCTCCTCGAGTTGTTCTGACAGCGATCCGTAAAGGTCTTGTGTGCTAACCCTCTCAGGACGAATCTTTTTCAGTCGGTTGACTGTGGCCTCAATCTTGCTCCGTTCAAGTCTCAATGCGCGGATGTCGTTCTCTCGGGTGCGAGCGTAAGCATCCGAACGTCCCGGCAAATTATCTTCTTCATCCCTGAGCTGCCGGGTGATTCGTGCCAGCGCCCCGGCGACCCAATTGAACTCGATATCTGTAACCCGCGACCTTTTCGATTCGTGCGCTTCCTTCCACCGCAGCAGAACGGCCCAACACGCCGGAATGTACCCGCCGGTCATCAAATGATTCCCGGCCTGGAAGATCTGCGCCAGCAATGGCGGCCGATGCGTAAGCCCGTTTTTCTGCTGAATCGCCAAGGAGCACGCCGCATGTTGGGTGATGGTGTCGCAGCCAGGGTCCCACAGGATCGCGGATATTTTCCCACGAGCAAATTCCACCGGCATGAAGTGCCTCAACGAGCCATGGTGATCGTACGGCTCGCCTGTCCAGTTAGTGATACCCGCAAAGAACACCGACAAACCAGCCGGCACGTTGACAAACGTCAAGGCCAGCCCCGCCCCGTACACACCGGCCTTGGTGTCCATCCAGCTGCCGGGCACGCTCGGCACCGGGTCGTTGTGGTTGACGATGCGGTGATGGATCAGGTCCTTCGCGCCTTTGACGAAGTTCGCGTCGCCTGCGCGGGGGGCGCCGTAGGTGTAGAGCTGGAGGGTGTAGTCGAAGCCCGGGCGACGACGCAGCATTTCGGAGAGCAGCAATGCGACGGCGCCACCGAGGCTGTGGCCGCAAATCATGAGCTTCTGTCCGGCGTAAAATTTTTCGAGGTATTTAACGACGAATTCGTAAGCCACCCGCGCGGATTCATAGAAGCCTCGATGTACTTTGCTGTCGGTGTCTTCAAACGGCACTTGGTAGGCGTCGGCATCGCGCAGTACATCCGCCTTGAATTGCGCGGTGCCGCGCACAGCGATCAGGATGAGTTCATCGTTGTGAGTGATGAACGCTTGGGTATCGGTCGACTCTGCGCCAAGTTTTCTGTCATCGAGAAAGTGAATTTTGGCAGGGTGTTCCTGATCGCTTTCTTGATTGAGTTCGTTGACCTCATAAAGGCCTGGATCGAACGGCACGATTTCCAGACGCTTGGAGTACGGCACATCCTCATACAGTGGGTAGAAGGCTCTTTTTTGCGCCGCATCGACACGCCACAACTCATCAAACTTGGCCAACGCATCGCCGAACCAACTTCCCACGCTGGGTTGTATAGGGAAGGTCACGGTCGTCGTTTTAACCGGATGACCGTCTGGCTGCTGCCCGAAAGGGCAATAACTCAGCGTAGCCATCAGCGCGAGCTGGTAGAGATTCAGCGCACAAAACTCCGGGTGGGTCGACAGCATTGGTCGCAACGCTCGCAGAGGACGCACTTCCAGAACCGTGTGTTTAAGGGGCATCAGCACAACGCCGAGCTTCCCATGTTCACCCATGGTTCTTGCTCGGTTCGGGCTATGGGGATAATGACGATAGACCTCGGGCGGCAGGTGTGAAACATGCTTGACCAAGTGACGTACTTCTACTTGGAGGAACTCATCTGCGCAGTCTTGTGCCGGGTTCGTCCGGGTGCGGGTTGAGTTTTGATTCAGATAGCGGGTTTGTTCGGCGCGGACCTGAAGCTCAGTAATTTTGAGCGGGTAGTGCGGCCTTGTTTGGGCTCGCACATATACGGTTTCCTCCCCTTCATATTTCTGGTCGAGAACCAACGCAATTGGTCCCGCAAAGTGGTTGCTGACTTTGCCCGTCCCTGTGATATCTAGGTGCCCAGTGTATTTCTGGCCTTCAGAGTCAGTTGCTGAATAAGTCAGCCCCGAGTACGGCTCGCCTGAACCGAACTCGTCGACCAGTTGGAAGCTGCTCCATTTACCTTGTAAGGGGCATGTCAGCACGCTGCTTCTCAATGGTGATGCCAGCTCTTTTTCCATAGATGTCATGTCCAAATCTCCTTATTCCGTGCAGCCGGGGTAAATGGTGCAGATGCGGCCATCTGGCATTTTGAAAGTGCTGAAATCAGAGCGATTTCCAAAACAGAAAGCATCCTGATCTTCAAAACCTTTTCCCATGCAGCGCTTCCATCCGCCGGGTACTTCGACCCATGTGTCACCCCAACCAGGTCTTTCCTCCGCGGCCAACGTGATCTTCATTTTTACGGTTTTGCCTTTCAACTGATCGAGGCTGTACCCCGAAACTGGGTGGCCACGTTCCGGCTCGCCTCGGGCGTTCGCTGTTTTGCAATCGAGAATTTTGACAATGCGTCGCTGCGCACCCGCAGTGCGAAACAGCCACTGACAGTGACCGTAGAAAGTGCTTTCACCAGCTTCACTGAACGTGCCTTTGTACTGTTCCTCCAGGTCATCGCGGACGATGACCATTGCGCTGTCCCCACCGAAATCACCCCGATGTGTCCAATACGAAGAGTTGATTTCCAGGTTGATGCGCCGGATCACCAGCGGACAGCCACTGACTGTCCTGTACATAGCGATTTCAGAGTTCGGCGTGTAACTTTCACGCCACTTCATGTTGTACCCGACTGCTGTATTTCTCCCTCCCGGCACGGTGCATGTTTCACCTTTGGCGGGCACGTACTCGGCGATGGCCTGATAGGCAAAATCGGGCGGTAAATCGGCGGTGAAGGTGAATGTGTTCGGTTGGCCACTAGAGCAACCCGTGACCAACGCAAGACAACAAGCCACACCTGCAATGCCTGCTATCCGCTTCATAACGGCGCATCTCCCTGCCCAAGACCCACCAACTGCCGCACCCTATCAAAGTGCACCACCGGACTCTCATCACCCCGCACCTCCCACTGCGGCGACAACGTAAAACCTGGCGCCTGCAAACTCTGAATCAATAGAAATTCCAACTGCTCCGGCTCCAACCAGCCCCACGTATCTGCTAGGGCCAAGCGCTCACGCAACCACGCGTCAGGGTCATGCAGTTCTGCGAGGTTGGCGTAGGCCTCAACATGCTCGGCCAGCAAGTAACGATGGGCGTTGAGCCGGCGAATTTCCGAGGCCTGCGGTTGGGGCAGGGGCGTGCGCAACCAGAGTGGTTTGTCCGGCACGGGGTACGTTCCGGGGGCAGGGTTTTGAGCGGTGTTCCAGGCTGTGCCATCCCAGTAGCAAACGCTGATCGCCGGGCCGAGGACGGCCGGATATTCTTCAGGCGGTAGATGTTTTAGCGCGCGGCTCAACACTCGGTTGTCGTGAAAGCGGTACAGCGCCTGATAGGGACGCGTCCCGACAATCAACCGTTGTTGCCAGTGATTGACCAACTCGCGCAAGGCACCTATTCCCACGCTCGCGAGCCAGCCCCAGTTGCGTTCTGGATGATCCAGCAGGTCGTCGAGGCGCCTGTCTCCGGACTGATCCAGCGTGAAGATGAACGGACCGGCATCGGCCAGATTCGCGAGGGTTGTAGCGTTGTAGACGCTCAAGTACTGGTTATGTCCGCTGGACTTCATTAACAGCTGGCGGGTTTCGCGCTCGTTCTGCGAGTCCAGCACCAGGCACAGTTCATGGCCCGAGCGGCGCTGTTCGCTCATCCATTGGCGGGGGAGCGTGTCGATCATGCGGCCGCTCCTTCCGTTGGGCAAACGCCATCTCGGCAGGCTTCGCAGATCGGGCAGAAGTCCGCCGCCAACGCGTTGCTTGCCGCCATCAGTGCGGGCTGGGAAGACGCGAGCATAGGCGGCAGTTCAGGTGGCACAGACAGGCCATCGACTGATCGAGGCATTGCGAGTGAGGCGGCTGGCGCTCGCATGGGCGCCCCACCAATCTGGAATTCGCTGCTGCCGAAAATTCCGCCGCCGCCTACCACCAAGTATTCACCACCGGCTTCGATCGCGAAGCTTGACCCTGCTTTAAAAATTACATAATCACCTGCCTCGGCAAAAATCAGTCTGCCAGCGCCTAGCACCAGCGATTGATCGGCGTGGGTGTGACTGTTGCCAACAACTTGCAGGTAGTCATTGGCTTTGAGCTGTGTGTGCCGGTCTCCAGTCGTGGATCGATGTTCGTTGGCTTCCAGCACGGTAACGCTGTCACCCTTGACGGTGGTGCGCCGCTCGTTGCCGACCTCCAGACGGCTGTCGTTTTCTATTCGCTGTTCCATGTCCCGCTGGGCGCGCAGGTAAATCAATTCCTGACCGGCACGGTCTTCAACGTGCAGTTCGCTGAACCCCGTGCTGTCCGGCGAGCTGCGGGAGCGGAATACGCTGCGGGTTTTGTTGGCGGGTAATTCGTAGGGCACCGGGTTGGCGCTGTTGGCGAGGCATCCGCTGATTTCAGGATGATCGGGGTCGCCGTCCTGAAAACTGACCTGGACCTCCATGCCTACTCTCGGCACGGCGACGCCGCCAAAGGCATTGCCGGCCAGGAGGGAGGAGATCCGCAGCCAGCAACTGCTTTTATCGTCGTGACGGCCTTCGCGATCCCAGAAGAACTGCACCTTGACCCGACCGTAGTCGTCGCAGTGGATTTCCTCGCCTTTCGGGCCGGTCACCACTGCGCTCTGATTGCCGGCGATGCGTGGTTTGTCATGGGTCAGCGGCGAGCGGTAGATCACTTCCCAAGGTGTGGCGAGGAACTGGTTGCGATAACCCTGAAAGCCGTTTTCATCGCCGGTGCCGGTGTAGGCCGCGTACTGTTGCAGGACCTGCGGCTGCGCACCTTCATGCTCGATTTCGGTCAGCAACCACAGGTCGTTCCATTCTTCGTCCGGATGTTCGGACAGTGGCAGGAAGTGCCCGGAGAGCAGCGCCGGTTGATCGCTTTTACCCCGCGCCACACGGCACTCGGTGCCGTGACGCTCCTGTGCGCGTCGGCTCAACAACTTGCCGCGATCGCGCTGGGTAAAACGACCGGGGTACTGGTAATCCTCCAGATCCGGCTGAGTCGGGGAAATATCTGACCTGCTCTCGGCCTCCAGCAAAATGCGTGCTTTGTTGAAGTCATAATCGCGGCGACTGGTGCGGCTGGTGCCTGCTTTCACCTGCACGTCAAAGTGGTTGATCACCGGCGTTTCGGCGACCATGCCACTGTCATGCTTATAGCGCGTTGGACGGACGAGTCTGGGAAAAACGGTCTGGTCGTCGCCAAACACCAACACATGTTTTTCGCGGCTGTGCTGGAAGTGGTAGTGCATTCCTTCCTCTTGGCAGAGGCGTTCTATGAACGCTCTATCGGACTCCTTGTACTGAACGCAGTACTCACGATCCGGATAAGCGCTGCCCAGCTGAAACTGGTGGAAATCACGATGGATGCCGTGGCCTTCCAGCACCTGCGCAATGATTTGCGGGACGGTCATTTGCTGGAAAATGCGGCAATTGATGCGGTGCTCCAGGTACGCCAAACGAGGCACCAGCGTCACGCTGTAGCGGGTCAGGCCATTTCCGAGACTGCCTTTGCCCGCGCAATGAATTTGTCCGTGAATACCATTGCCTGCGTCGTTGAAGGCAAGGAAGGCTTGTTTGTTTAACAGGTCGATCTGGTTCAGGTCCCGCCTGTCGCTGACCAGCTCGATCTCAAAGGAGTAAGGCTGGCTGATGAGTTCCTTGCCGGTGAACCTGAGCACCTGAAGGTCGTGTTTGAAGTCGTTGATCGTGAGGCTGAAAGAGGCGCGCGGGTTTGCGTTGAACATCCAGGGTTCCTTTTCCTGTGGCGTGGCACAGGCTTCGGGACGTAGATGCAACGCGTGTAAATGACCTTCCATGGCCAGATCAACAGAACGTCCCGAAGCCGGGTTCGGTGCAACGCTAACAAGGACGCACAGGAATTGATGTCAGACGCTTCCTAAAATGGCGTTACAAATCAAACCAGCGGTGGTTGCTTCAGCGCGGATCACCTTTGATAGCCAAACCGTTCTGGCGGTACACGCCGATCCATTCCTGATCAGCCAGGTTCGCCGGAGTCAAGGCCGTCTATTTTGCAGGCTCCGTTTCCGGCCACTGACTATCTGGCGACTATCCGGGTTGAAGCGCAAGGGCAGGGGGCTCGGGTGAAGTGGTCGGGGCGGTTCGAGCCTGTTGGTGTGAGTGATGAAAAGGTTGAGGAGTGAGAACCGAAAAAAATGTCCAAAATTACTGGACCAGTTCACACAGGGGAGATGTGTCGGTTCAGGATATTTGGGTCAGGTCTGTGGAATCAGGCTCTGCTGGCAATCGAGCACCAATCGCGCACCGCCGAGTTCACTGCTTCCCACCTCCAGCGTAAACCCATGCAGGCTGACAATCGCCGCGACAATCGACAGCCCCAGCCCGAACCCGCTTTTCTGATTGCCAGCGTCGGCGCGATAAAAGCGTTGAAACACCGCCTCGCGCTCTGCCTCCGCAATACCAGGCCCCGAATCGAGCACTTCGATTCGCGTACGCCCGCCTTCATTGAGCCCACGCAAAACCACCTCGCCACCGGGCGGTGTGAATTTGATCGAGTTGCTCAGCAGGTTTGCCACGGCTTCGAACAACAGCGCTCGATCGCCATTGAGCAGCGGCAAGCCTTCAGGCAACTGCAACTGGAAATCCAGTTCGCCTTCTTCTGCCAACGGTAGATAAAACTCATGCAGTTCCTGCAGCAACGGCACCGGATCCAACTGCACAAAACCCGAGCGGCGCTGACGATCTTCCAGCTCGGAAATCCGCAGCAACCCACGAAAACGCGCCATTAAGGTATCCGCCTCACCGAGCACTGAATCCAGTTGCACGGCCAGCGTCGAACCGTCGTCAGCCTGCTGCTGAATCCGGTACAGCTGCGCCCGCAGGCGGGTCAGCGGCGTGCGCAAGTCATGGGCGATGTTGTCGCAGACGCCCTTGACCTCGTTCATCAAGCGCTCGATGCGTTCGAGCATGGCGTTGACGATGGCGGCGAGCATGTCCAGCTCATCGCGGCGATTGGACAGTGGCAGTCGCCGGGTCAGGTCGCCGGCAACGATGGCCTCGGCGCTGGCTTGAATTGCGCGTATGCGCCGCAGTGGCCGACGGCGCAACAAGTGCCAACCGGCGATGCCCGGAAGAATCGTCAACGTCACGCCCCAGAACAACGCCTGAAGGATGATTCGGGTGACGGCGAACAACGAACCGTTGTCCCGCACCAGCACCAGCCAGCGTCCGTCCTTTGTCTGGGTCGCCACCGCGTCGCAGCTGTCGACGGGCAGGGTCGGGTCGTCGGAATCGGCGCAGTCGCTGAGCATGTGAATCTTGCCGTCCAGCGGCAGGCCTTCGGGAATGTACTGCAGAGCGCCGCTGATATAGCGATGCTGGTTATCGAACAGGCCATAGGCGTCGATGCCGCGAATGTCGAAGGTCATGCTGACGGCGAGGGCGTCTGCCAGTTGTTCGCCCGAAAAGTGCGAAAACAGGTGCTGACGTTGCATCAGCGAGTGTTTGGCCAGGTTGTCCAGGTAAGCGGAAACCTCGTAGTACATGACCCCCATGAGAATCCCGCTCCAGAGCACGAACAGCGAACTGTAGAGCGCCAGCAAACGGCTGCTGGAAGAGCGCCAGCCGTTAGAGGGGTTCAGCAATGACATAACCCGAGCCTCGCACGGTTCGAATCAATGGGACATTGCCTGGCGGGTCGATTTTTTTGCGCAGCCGGCCGATGTGCACGTCGATCAGGTTGGTGCCGGGGTCGAAGTGGTAACCCCAGACCTCTTCGAAAATCATCATCCGCGACAGAATCTGCCCGGTGTTGCGCATCAGGAATTCCAGCAATTTGTACTCGGTGGGCAACAGCGTCAGCAGCTGACCGTCGCGACTGGCTTCATGGCTGATCAGGTCCAGCTCCAGATCCGCCACCCGCAACGTGGTGGCCTGGGCGGTCACGGTGTTCTGCCGACGCAGCAAGACTTCGACCCGGGCGGCCATTTCATCGGTGGCAAACGGTTTGGTCAGGTAGTCGTCACCTCCAGCGCGCAAGCCGCGCACACGTTCATCGACGTCGGAGAGGGCGCTGATCATCAGGATCGGCGTGGCCACGCCCATGGTCCGCAGCGTGGTGACAATCGCCAGACCATCGAGCTCGGGAAGCATGCGGTCGAGGGTGATCAGGTCGTAGTTACCACTGACCGCGCGCGCAAGACCTTCTCGGCCGTTGTCGACCCAATCCACGTCGAGGCCGTGGCTGCTCAATTCGGCGACGATTTCCCGGGCAGTCACGGCGTCGTCTTCGATGGTCAAGATGCGGGTCATAGGGCGGGCCTGATTAGGAGAACTCAATGGTGTGCGGCATTTTGCCAAGAAATGAGCGCAGGCTTTCTAAATAAAACTTCATGCAGGCGCCTGTTTGGTCAATGCATAAAACCCGCTGCAAATGGCAGATCCTTGCAAATTGCATGGTCATTGGAAGTAAAAATTTTATAACCTATTGAAATACCTCGATTTATTAAAAGTTGGCGACTGGCACGGTGACTGCACTTTCTTTATTGAAGAGTTGTAACACCATCTTTCCTGCCTGGAGCGATATAACAATGAATAGATCCTCTGATGGTTTCTCTCCTGCCTTCGAAGAGACGAGCACGCATTCTGGCGTGTCCTGGGCCGCGATTTTTGCCGGGGCTGCTGCGGCAGCGGCGTTGTCGCTGATCCTCGTGCTGCTCGGCTTTGGCCTGGGTTTTTCAGCGGTGTCGCCTTGGGCCCATGAAGGCGTGAGCGCCAAGGGCCTGGGTATTTCAACGATTGTCTGGCTGGCCGTTACGCAAATCATTGCTTCCGGGCTTGGCGGTTATATCGCCGGTCGTCTGCGGGTGAAGTGGGCGTACATGCACGGTGATGAGGTTTACTTCCGTGATACCGCCCATGGTTTTCTCGCCTGGTGCGTGGCGACGCTGGTGACGGCGATGCTGGTGGTCGGCTCGGTCAGCAGCATTGTCGGCGGGGGCGTGCAGGCCGGGGCGAGTGTGGTCGGTGGCGCCGCGAGTGCCGCGACGCTGGCGGCGGGTACCGCGGCAAGCACTACCAACAGTGACCCGTATGGTTACTTTGTCGACAGCCTGTTCCGCGATGATCGCCCGACTGCGGTCAGTGATGACGCCGTTCAAGGCACCGTGACGCGCATCTTCGTGCGCAGCCTGAGCAACGACGGTCAGCTGGCTGCCGAAGATCGCACCTACCTGGCGCAATTGGTCGCCCAACGGACCAACCTCACTCAAGCGGACGCTGAACGTCGCGTTGATGAAGTGTATGCCCGCGCTCAAAAAGCCGTGGCCGACGCCAAACTCGCCACCAAACAAGCGGCCGACACCGCCGCCAAAGTCGCTGCCTGGACTTCGCTGTGGATGTTCATTGCACTGCTGATTGGCGCGTTCTTCGCCAGCCTTGCTGCAACTTTCGGTGGTCGTCGTCGGGATGCGGTCGAGTACCTCGAAACCGACGCTTATGTATCCACCACTTCAGTACCTGTTCGTTAACCCAGGAGAACTCTCATGCGCTCACTACTGCTGCTCTTTCTTGGCATACCCATCCCAATCATCATCCTGATCGCTCTGTTCACCTGATACCACTAGGGCTCATGCCTCTGCCGCTTCCACCTCTGGTGGAAGCGCCGTTTTTTTGTGAGCGGGCTGGCAGCCACCTTGATATTGAATGTGACTGCCTATTCGCGAGCAAGTCGAAGGGGCCAGATTAGGCGCCCTTAATCTATCTACTCGATTGGCGTACACACAAACACCTCAAGCCCCTCGGCATACGCGGTAAACGCGCTGATCAGCGGAAACTGTCCACCCTCAACCTGATCCGGCACCACCAGATTGGTAAAACTCCAGGCCACCGCCAACGTAATTCCGTCCTGATCAATCGAACCGTCTGTCTTCAGCGGCTGCTTTTCCAGCTCCCGCTCTAGCGCCGAATACGCCGCCGCCAATTGCCCTTCGACCCGTTCCACCCACGGTTCAAATTGAATGTGCGCCGGGCGCAGGCTGCGTTCGTAATAAATCTGCACGGACTTCTCGCACGCCGCCAACCCCAGGCCAATCAGGCGCAATGCACGCAGTCGTTGATCGAGATCACCCGGCATCAAACGCTTGCCGGGATCGGCCAGCGCTTCCAGGTAATCGATGATCAGCGTCGAGTCCATCAACACCTCACCGTCATCCAGCACAAGGGTGGGGGCCTTGACCACCGGGTTGATCTGCTGGAATTGCTCGAAGTGCCGAAACACCGAAACCGATTGATGTTCCAGCGAGATGCCAAGGCGTTTGGCGGAGATGGCGACGCGCCGTACGTAGGGCGAATCCAGCATGCCGATTAACTTCATTGAACCGCTCCTTCAGATGTCCATTCGGGAGGGACTACCTTAGCTGAGGTTCCGCGCGCTGCAACCGGCGACGCGCTAATCCTCGAAGCCGACCTGTTCGTGAATCTCATCGACCTTCAATTCCAGCCGATAGGCCACGGCGATGAACAGCGCCTGGCACAAGCACAGCGTCGCACTCAACGAACGGAAGGCAAACGAACTACCTTCATTCACCAGCAGCACGGTGTTGGCGCGCTTGGCCAGGGGCGAGAGGTTGCTGTCGGTGATGATCAGGGTTTTTGCCTGATTGTGCTGGGCGATGCGCAGGCAATGCTGGGTTTCCTTGCCGTAGGGCGTGAAGCTGATGGCGATCACCAGGTCATTGGCGCGCACGCTGCGCATCTGCTCGCGGTAGCTGCCGCCGAGCCCCGAGACCAAATGAATACGCTTGTTGGTGTGCTGCAGGTTGTAGACCAGGTAGTCGGCCACCGCGAACGAACGACGCACCCCGACCACGTAGATGTTGTCGGCATTCACCACCAGGTCGACAGCTTTGTCGAAAGCCTGGTCATCCAGTTCCAGCCCCAGCCGTTCGATCCCTGAGAGGGTCGCATTGATGCACTCGCGCGCCAGGTCGCCGCCACTGGCCTTCTGCGACTTGTTGGCGATCATGCTGCGAATGCGCTGCTGGTAGTTCTGAACCGGCGTGGTCTTGTGGGTATAGGCCTCGCGGAACAGCGCCTGCATTTCGCTGAAGCCGCTGAACCCGAAGCGCTGGGAAAAACGCACGATCGCCGAGGGGTGCACTTCGCACTCACGGGCGATGTCGCTGATGCGGTCAACCATGATCCGGTCGCTCTGCTGGCTCATGTAACTGGCGATGCGCTTGAGCTGGCGCGGCAGGCTTTCGTATTCGTGGGTGATCAGTTGCAGCAGACGCTCGGCATTGATCGGGGGGCTGGCGAGATCGCTGTCGGGCGTGCTCTCGGTCGTCGCCGGCTGATCGGTGCGGGTCATAAGGAATCCTTCTGGCTTGTTCTTATAGGGACGACGGATAGCGTCATCCCCTGACAATAGGTTGGCTGTGCGCAGTCTACAGGGTAGGCCGGAATAAAATCTTGAGCGTGCAGTCAGTACGAGGTCTGCTGAAACGATGCACTGCTTCTGTAACGCTTTCACCAAAGTTTATTGGAATAAATATTCCACGTAAAAAATAATTGGAATAATTATTGATTGTTCGGTCCCCGACGTTTTAGTCTGCATCCACCAAGAGCGTTCGGCGCGGCCATCGCCCCGAACGCAGGCTGATAAAAATAACAGGAGCCAACATGGGCCAGACTCGTTTTGCCAGTGGGCGTCAATTGGATCTGATTTGCCTGGGGCGCCTTGGCGTCGACCTCTATGCGCAGCAAGTCGGGGCGCGGCTGGAGGATGTGAGCAGCTTCGCCAAATACCTCGGTGGATCGTCCGCCAACATTGCTTTCGGCACCGCTCGGCTGGGTCTGAAATCGGCGATGCTGAGCCGGGTAGGGGACGACCACATGGGCCGCTTCCTCGTTGAATCCCTGGCCCGCGAAGGTTGCGACGTCAGCGGCATCAAGGTCGATCCGGAACGCCTGACCGCCATGGTTCTGCTGGGCCTCAAGGATCGCGAAACCTTTCCTTTGGTCTTCTACCGGGAAAACTGCGCCGACATGGCGCTGCGGGCCGAAGACATCAACGAAGCCTTCATGGCTTCCAGCAAAGCCTTGCTGATCACCGGCACCCATTTCTCCACTGACGGCGTCTACACGGCGAGCATCCAGGCGCTGGATTACGCCGAGAAGCACAACGTCAAACGCGTACTGGATATCGACTACCGCCCGGTGCTCTGGGGCCTGGCCGGCAAGGCGGACGGCGAAACCCGTTTCGTCGCCGACCAGAACGTCAGCCAGCATGTGCAGAAAATCCTCCCGCGTTTCGACCTGATCGTCGGCACCGAGGAAGAGTTTCTGATTGCCGGCGGTTCCGAGGATTTGCTCACCGCGTTGCGCAATGTCCGGCGTCTGAGCGCGGCGACGTTAGTGGTCAAGCTCGGCCCGCAAGGCTGCACGGTGATTCACGGGGTGATTCCAGTGCGTCTCGAAGACGGCGCCATTTATCCCGGCGTTCAGGTGGAAGTCTTGAATGTGTTGGGTGCCGGCGATGCCTTTATGTCGGGCTTCCTCGCTGGTTGGTTGGAAGACGCCAGCGACGAGCGCTGCTGCCAGTTGGCCAATGCCTGCGGTGGTCTGGTGGTGTCGCGTCACGCCTGCGCCCCGGCCATGCCAACCCGCGCCGAACTCGACTATCTGTTCAACAGCCCGGT
This sequence comes from Pseudomonas sp. HLT2-19-2, assembly GCF_054898005.1. Classification (NCBI taxonomy): domain Bacteria; kingdom Pseudomonadati; phylum Pseudomonadota; class Gammaproteobacteria; order Pseudomonadales; family Pseudomonadaceae; genus Pseudomonas; species Pseudomonas sp. HLT2-19-2. The sequence continues at coordinate 2,619,558 of NZ_CM142712.1, forward strand.
GCCGATTACCCGGCCGGACCAGGACGCCACGCTGCAACGCCTGCATCAGGTCAGCGTGCCGCGCAAACAGTGGAAGCAACTGTTCATTTTTGCCTTCGACCATCGCGGGCAACTGGTGGAACTGGCGCACAAGGGCGGTCGCGACCTGAGCGCTATTGGCGAACTCAAGCAGCTTTTTATCAAGGCTGTGGAACGGGTCGAAGCCGATTTGCGCGAGCAGGGTATTGAGGCCGATGTCGGGCTGCTGGCCGATCAACGCTTCGGTCAGGACGCGTTGAACGCCGCCACCGGTCGCGGCTGGTGGGTGGCGCGACCGGTGGAAGTGCAGGGCTCGCGGCCATTGGCGTTCGAACATGGGCGCTCCATTGGCAGCAACCTGATCGCGTGGCCGCAGGAACAAATCATCAAGTGTCTGGTGCAATTCCACCCCGACGACGAGCCGCTGCTGCGACTTGAACAGGAAGCGCAGATCAAGGGTTTGTATCAGGCTTCCCAAGTCAGCGGTCATGAGCTGCTGCTGGAAATCATCCCGCCCAAGGATCACCCATCGCCGCATCCGGACGTGCTGTATCGCGCGCTCAAACGCCTCTACAACCTGGGCATTTACCCGGCGTGGTGGAAGATCGAAGCGCAGAGCGCCGAGGAGTGGAAACAACTCGACGAACTGATTCAGGCGCGTGATCCGTACTGCCGTGGCGTGGTGTTGCTGGGGCTGAATGCCCCGGCGGCGGCATTGGCCGAAGGGTTTCAACAGGCCAGCCAGAGCCAGACCTGCCGTGGTTTCGCCGTGGGCCGGACGATTTTCCAGGAGCCGAGCCGCGCGTGGCTGGCCGGTGAAATCGATGACGAAGCGCTGATCCGTCAGGTGCAGGGCACGTTCGTCGAACTGATCGATGCCTGGCGCACGGCGCGGGCCTGACGCGACACCGCGTTATCTTTCTTCGCGGCCTCAGACTCAACGGAAATCTAGAAAACAATAAAAGGTGCAGCCATGCCCGCTATTCGAATTGGCATCAACCCGATCTCCTGGAGCAACGACGACCTGCCGTCCCTCGGTGGGGAGACGCCGCTGAGCACCGCCCTGAGTGAAGGCAAAGACATCGGCTACGAAGGTTTCGAACTCAATGGCAAATTCCCCAAAGACGCGAAGGGCGTCGGTGATGTGCTAAGGCCTTATGACCTGGCGCTGGTGTCCGGCTGGTATTCCAGCCGTCTGGCCCGCCGCTCGGTGGCCGAAGAAATCGATGCCATCGGCAGCCATGTCGAGCTGCTGGCCAAGAACGGCGCCAAGGTGCTGGTGTACGGCGAAGTCGCCGACTCCATTCAAGGCCAGCACATTCCGCTGGTTGAACGCCCACGTTTTCATACCGAACACGCCTGGCAGGAATATGCCGACAAGCTCACTGAGCTGGCACGCTTCACCTTGTCCCAAGGCGTGCGCCTGGCCTACCACCATCACATGGGTGCCTACGTCGAATCCCCGGCTGACATCGACAAACTGATGGCGTTGACCGGCAGTGAAGTCGGTCTGCTGTTCGATTCGGGTCATTGCTATATGGGCGGCGGCGAGCCGTTGCTGGTGCTGCGCAAACACATCGAACGCGTCTGCCACGTGCATTTCAAGGACGTGCGCAAACCGGTGGTGCAACTGGCGCGCAACAACCTGTGGAGCTTCCCGGACTGCATCATCAACGGCACGTTCACCGTGCCCGGCGACGGCGATATCGACTTCGGCGCCCTGCTCGACGTGCTGCTGGCGGCCGATTACCACGGCTGGCTGGTGGTCGAAGCCGAGCAGGACCCGGCAGTGGCGCCGAGCTATGTCTACGCCAAAAAAGGTTACGACACCTTGCGCACGCTGCTCGACGAGAGGACTAAGTGATGAGCCTGCTGGTCAAAAGCAATGCCCGTGGCCGGACCATGGTCGAACTGGGTGAAGGTGAGCTGGAATACGTCGGCTTCGCCGCTTACCGCTTGAGCCTGGGCGAAACCTTGCCGGTGTCGGCCGGTGACAAAGAACTGTGCCTGGTTCTACTCAGCGGTCGGGTCAGCATCAAGGGCGAAGCACCGGGGCAGGGCGCGTTCGACTGGGACAACATCGGTGATCGCCAGTCGGTGTTCGAAGACAAATCGCCCTTCGCTGCGTACTTGCCGCCTGGCAGTCAGGCGCAAGTGGTGGCGCTCAGCGACGTGCAGATCGCTGTGTGCGCCGCACCCGGTTCGACGAGCAACGGCCTCGGCCCACGGCTGATCAACCCCGACACCATGAAACGCAGCGTCCGCGGCAAAGGCGCCAACACCCGTTACGTCTGCGACATTCTGCCGGACACCGAGCCGGCCCATTCGCTGCTGGTGGTGGAAGTGCGCACGCCGTCCGGTCACTCGTCGAGCTACCCGCCGCACAAACACGACACCGACGATTTGCCGCACCAGAGCTTTCTTGAAGAAACCTATTACCACCAGATCAACCCACCCCAGGGCTTCGTGTTCCAGCGGGTGTACACCGACGATCGCAGCATCGATCAGGCCATGGCCGTGGAAAACAGCGACCTCGTGATCGTGCCCAAGGGCTACCACCCGGTCAGCGTGCCGTACGGTTACGAGTCGTATTACCTGAACGTGATGGCCGGCCCGAAACGTGTCTGGCAGTTCCATAACGATCCGCAGCACAGCTGGCTGCTTGATCTCTGAACTAAAAAGCCTGAATTCCAACGTCTGCACGGAGAACACGATCAATGAGCAACGCCCCGGTAATCGGCCATTACATTCACGGTCAAGTGCAAGACAGCAGCAGTGAGCGGTTCAGCAACGTCTTCAATCCGGCCACTGGCAGCGTCCAGGCGCGCGTCGGGTTGGCCAGCCAGAAGACTGTCGACGAAGCCGTCGCCTCGGCCTTGAAAGCCTTTCCGGCATGGTCCGAGCAATCGTCGCTACGCCGTTCGCGGGTGATGTTCAAGTTCAAGGAATTGCTCGACCTTCATCACGATGAGCTGGCAGAAATCATCAGCCGCGAACACGGCAAGGTGTTTTCCGACGCCAAGGGCGAAGTCACCCGAGGCATCGAAATCGTCGAGTACGCCTGCGGTGCGCCGAACCTGCTGAAAACCGAGTTCAGCGACAACATCGGCGGCGGCATCGACAACTGGAACCTGCGTCAGCCGCTGGGCGTGTGTGCCGGCGTCACGCCGTTCAACTTTCCGGTGATGGTGCCGCTGTGGATGATCCCGTTGGCACTGATCACCGGTAACTGCTTCATCCTCAAGCCATCCGAGCGTGATCCGTCCGCCAGTGTGCTGATGGCCCGTTTGTTGAGCGAAGCCGGTTTGCCGGACGGTGTATTCAACGTGGTCCAGGGCGACAAGACCGCGGTCGACGCGTTGCTGCAACACCCGGACATCGAGGCGATTTCCTTTGTCGGCTCGACGCCGATTGCCGAGTACATCCACCAGCAAGCGACCTCGCGCGGCAAGCGCGTGCAGGCGCTGGGCGGGGCGAAAAATCACATGATCGTCATGCCCGACGCGGATCTGGATCAAGCCGCTGATGCCTTGATCGGTGCCGCTTACGGCTCCGCCGGCGAGCGCTGCATGGCGATTTCGATTGCTGTGGTGGTGGGCGATGTCGGCGATCCACTGATTGCCAAACTGCTGCCGCGTATCGATCAACTGAAAGTCGGCAACGGCCTGAACGGCAACAGCGATATGGGGCCGTTGGTGACCGCCGAGCACAAGGCCAAAGTCGAAGGTTTCATCGACGAAGGCGTGGCCCAGGGCGCGCAGCTGATTGTCGATGGCCGCAACTTCAAGGTGCCGGGCGCCGAAAACGGCTTCTTCGTCGGCGCGACGCTGTTTGATAACGTGACGACCGAGATGAGCATCTACCAACAGGAAGTTTTCGGCCCGGTGCTGGGCATTGTTCGGGTGCCGGATTTCGCCAGCGCTGTCGCGTTGATCAACGCCCACGAGTTCGGCAACGGCGTGTCCTGTTTTACCCGTGACGGCGGCATCGCCCGAGCCTTCGCCCGCACGATCAAGGTCGGCATGGTCGGCATCAACGTGCCGATTCCGGTGCCGATGGCCTGGCACTCCTTCGGCGGCTGGAAGCGCTCGCTGTTCGGCGATCACCACGCTTACGGCGAGGAAGGAATTCGTTTCTACAGCCGCTACAAAAGCGTGATGCAGCGCTGGCCTGACAGCATCGCCAAGGGCCCTGAATTCAGTATGCCGACGGCCAACTAATTCACCTGTGCGGAGAACAACAATAATGAGCAAACCCCTGCGTTTCGCCCTGAACCGTATGGTCGCCCCACGGTTGTCCCTGCCCGCGTTCATCGAGTTGGCGGTGGCCCTCAAAGCCGACGCGATCGAAATTCGCAACGACCTTAGAGGCGTCGAGATCGAAGACGGCACCGCGCCCGAGCGCGTCCGTGAGTTGTGTGCCGCCAACGGCATTACCGTGCTGTCGATCAACGCGCTGTATCCGTTTGATGTGTGGAATGACGAGCGCCGTGCACACGCCTTGAAACTCGCCGCTTATGCCCGAGATTGCGGCGCTCAAGGATTGGTCGTGTGTCCGCTCAACGACCGTGCCGACCCGCGTGACGAGGCCGCACGTGTTTCAGGTCTGCGCACAGCGTTGAGTGAACTGGCGCCGATCCTGCGCGAACACGGCGTTCTCGGTTTCATCGAGCCGCTGGGTTTTGAAGAGTGCTCGCTGCGTCGTAAACGCACGGCGGTGGAGGCGGTCAAGGCCATCGGCGGGCTGGATGTGTTCCGTCTGGTTCACGACACCTTTCACCATCACTTGGCCTGCGAGCATGAGTTCTTCCCCGAGCTGACCGGGTTGGTGCACATCTCCGGTGTCGAGGATGCCGAGGCACCGTTGGCGACCCTACGCGACGGCCACCGAGTGCTGGTGGGCGAGGGCGACATCCTCGGCAACGCGGCACAAATCGACGCCTTGCTCAGCAGCGGTTACAGCGGCTACCTGTCGTTCGAACCGTTTGCCGACAGTGTCCACGGCCTGGCGGATATCCAGCAGGCGATCGGCGCGAGCATGGATCACCTGAACAACTCTCTGAGTTGACACTTCCCCTGTAGGAGCTGCCGAAGGCTGCGATCTTTTGATGTTGTTTTTAAGATCAAGATCAAAAGATCGCAGCCTTCGGCAGCTCCTACAGTGGGATCGGATTTGCATACAGAAGGTGCAAGCATGACCACAACAAGACTGACCATGGCCCAGGCTCTGGTGAAATTCCTCGATAACCAGTACATCGAGGTCGATGGGGTTCAAAGCAAATTCGTCGCCGGGATCTTTACCATTTTCGGCCACGGTAATGTGCTGGGGCTGGGCCAGGCCTTGGAGCAGGACAGTGGCGACCTGATCGTCCATCAGGGCCGCAACGAGCAAGGCATGGCCCACGCGGCCATCGGTTTCGCCAAGCAACACCTGCGGCGCAAGATCTACGCCTGCTCTTCATCGGTCGGGCCGGGCGCGGCGAACATGCTCACCGCCGCCGCGACGGCGACCGCCAACCGCATTCCCTTGCTGCTGTTGCCCGGCGATGTCTACGCCTGCCGCCAACCGGACCCGGTGCTGCAACAGATCGAGCAGTTCCACGACCTGAGCATCAGCACCAACGACGCGTTCAAGGCCGTGAGCAAATACTGGGACCGCATCAACCGTCCCGAGCAACTCATGACGGCGGCGATCCACGCCATGCGTGTGCTCACTGACCCTGCCGAAACCGGCGCGGTGACCCTGGCGTTGCCACAAGATGTGCAAGCCGAGGCCTACGACTACCCCGATTATTTCCTGCAAAAACGCGTGCACCGCATCGAGCGTCGTCCGGCTACCGAAGCGATGCTCGGCGATGCCTTGGCGCTGTTCAAAGGCAAACGCAAACCGCTGATCATTTGCGGTGGCGGGGTCAAATACTCTGGCGCCAATGCCGCACTGCAGTCGTTTGCGGAGCGCTTCGATATTCCCTTCGCCGAAACCCAGGCCGGCAAGAGTGCGGTGGTGTCCAGTCACCCGCTGAACGTTGGCGGAATAGGTGAAACCGGCTGTCTGGCGGCGAATCTGTTGGCCAAGGATGCGGACCTGATCATCGGTGTCGGCACGCGTTACAGCGATTTCACCACCGCGTCAAAGTCCTTGTTCCAGCATCCTGAGGTGCAATTTCTCAACCTGAACATCAGCCCCTGCGACGCCCTGAAACTCGATGGCGTGCAACTGCTGGCAGACGCCAGAACCGGTTTGCAAGCGCTGGCCGAGACCTTGGGTGATTACCGCGCCGCGTGGGGCGATCAACCGCGTCAGGCCAAGGCGCAACTGGACGAGGAAGTCGACCGCATTTATCAGATCGACTACCAGACCAAGGATTTCGTCCCGGAAATCAACGACCATATGGACCTGGCGGTGCTGCGCGAATTCTTCGAGCTGACCGGTTCCTGCCTGACCCAGAGCCGAGTGCTCGGTGTGCTCAATGAAACCCTCGCCGATGACGCAGTCATCGTCGCCGCCGCCGGCAGTCTGCCCGGTGACTTGCAGCGCAGCTGGCGCAGCAAGGGCGTGAACACCTATCACGTCGAGTACGGCTATTCCTGCATGGGTTACGAGGTGAACGCCGCGTTGGGTGTGAAGCTCGCCGAGCCTGAGCGCGAGGTCTATGCGCTGGTCGGCGACGGCTCCTACATGATGCTGCATTCCGAGCTGGCGACCTCGGTTCAGGAGCGACGCAAAATCAACGTGGTACTGCTCGACAACATGACGTTCGGTTGCATCAACAACTTGCAGATGGAACACGGGATGGACAGCTTCGGCACCGAGTTCCGTTTCCGCAACCCGGAAACCGGCAAGCTGGACGGCGGTTTCGTGCCGGTAGATTTCGCCATGAGCGCGGCGGCCTATGGCTGCAAAACCTACACAGTGAACACCGTTGATGAACTGAAAGCGGCATTGGCCGATGCTCAATTGCAGACAGTCTCGACGCTAATCGACATCAAGGTTCTGCCCAAAACCATGATTCACAAATACCTGTCGTGGTGGCGGGTCGGCGTGGCGCAAGTCTCCACCAGCGCCCGCACCGATGCGGTGGCCAAGACCTTGAATGAACGACTGTCCAAGGCCCGTCAGTACTGATTGCTCTACAAAAATTCCAACAGGAGTTCAGAAATGTCTTTGAAGCTAGGTGTTATCGGTACAGGGGCCATCGGCCAGGATCACATCCGTCGTTGCAGCCAGACCTTGCTCAACAGCCAGGTAGTCGCTGTCACCGACATCAACTTGCAACAAGCCGCGAAGGTGGTTTCTGACCTGAAGCTGACCGCCGAGGTCTATCCCGACGGCCATGCACTGATCAAGGCGCCGGAAGTCGACGCCATTTTGGTCACCTCCTGGGGGCCTAGCCACGAAGAGTTTGTGCTGGCTGCGATTGCCGCCGGCAAACCGGTGTTCTGCGAGAAACCGCTGGCGGTCACCGCTGAAGGCTGCCGCAAGATCGTCGAAGCCGAAGTGGCCCACGGCAAGCGCCTGGTGCAGGTCGGCTTCATGCGGCCGTATGACGAAGGTTATCGGGCACTTAAAGCCGTGATCGACAGCGGTCAGATTGGTGAGCCGTTGATGTTGCACTGCGCGCACCGTAACCCGACCGTGGGTGAGAACTACAAAACCGACATGGCGATTACCGACACGCTGATCCATGAACTGGACGTGTTGCGCTGGTTGCTCGACGACGATTACGTGTCGGTACAAGTGGTGTTCCCGCGCAAGAGCAGCAAGGCGCTCGCGCATTTGAAAGACCCGCAGATCGTGCTGCTGGAAACGGCCAAAGGCACGCGCATCGACGTGGAAGTGTTCGTTAACTGCCAATACGGCTACGACATCCAGTGCGAAGTCGTGGGGGAGACCGGCATCGCCAAACTGCCTGAGCCGTCGCAGGTTCAATTGCGCAGCGGGGCGAAATTGTCCAACGCGATTCTGATGGACTGGAAGGATCGCTTCATCGCCGCGTACGACGTTGAGTTGCAGGCGTTTATCGATGGCGTTCGGGCAGGGCAGGTGGGTGGGCCTTCGGCATGGGACGGGTTCGCGGCGGCGGTGGCGGCGGATGCGTGTATCGAGGCGCAGAACAGTGGGGCGATCGTAAAAGTCAGTCTGCCAGACCGCCCACACTTCTACGGCTAACTAGATGATCGTTCCCACGCGCGTGGGAACGATCATCAGGAGAACAATATGCGTATCGGACTTGTCGGTTACGGCCATGGCGGCCGGTTTTTCCATGCTCCACTGATCAGCAGTTTGCCGGCGGCGAAGTTCGTGGGTGTTGTCACCCGTTCACCTGAGCGCCGACAGTTGCTGGCGGCCGAGCATCCAGGGGTGCCCGCGTTTGACAGCATCGGCCAGTTGGTGGAAGCCGGGATCGATGTGCTGGTGGTGTCCACTCCGCTCAAAGGCCGGCCGGCGCTGGTGCTCGATGGCATCGAACACGGTGTGGCGGTGGTCAGCGACAAACCGTTCGCCGCTGACGCGCAGCAGGCGCAAACCCTGATCACCATGGCCGAGCGCCAAGGCGTGCGGCTCAGCGTCTACCAGAACCGTCGCTGGGACTCAGACTTCCTCACCGTGCGCAAACTCATCGAGTCCGGCGCACTGGGCCAGGTCACCCGTTTCGAATCGCGGATCGAGCGTTACTCACCGCAAGCGGTGAACAATGGCAGTGGCGGTGGCTTGCTGCGCGATCTCGGTAGTCATCTGGTGGATCAGGCGTTGCTTTTATTCGGTCCTGTGACGCGGGTCTACGCCGAACTGGATTACCTGGAAAAAGGCCAGGTCTTCGATAACGGCTTCTTTATGGCCCTGACCCATGCCAGTGGCGTGACTTCGCACCTGGGCGGCAGTTGCCTGCAAAACACCCCCGGCCCGCGCTTTCGGGTGACCGGCACCCAAGGCTGTTACAGCGTCGATGGCCTGGACGGACAGGAAGCCTCGGCGCTCGCCGGGCGCTCGCCAAAATCCGAAGGTGAACGCTGGGGCGTTGAAGAGCATCGCCGATGGGGCTGGTTCGAACAGGGCGAAGTGCGCGAACGGGTGCCCTCCGAGCGCGGTTGCTGGAATCAGTTCTATTTACAGCTGCAAGCCGCGTTGCAGAGCGGTGGCCCACTGCCTGTGGATGCCCGTGACGCGTTGGCGACCACCCGTGTGCTAGATGCTGCGCGACTGAGCGTCGAGCGGCATGAAGTGGTGGCATTGAGCCCGTTCGGAAGCCATGGAATAAAAACAGAATAGGATTCTAAAATGAGTTGATATAGAAATTATATTCCAATAGAGTCATTTCCAGCGACCTGCCTCGCGACTCGTTTTCACGCTTTTCTCGCTGACTGAAATCGTCACACCTCATCCATAAAACCAACAAGAATGTGGAGAAAGACTTTTCATGAAGACCAAGATCCGTTTCGCCTCACTTGCCTTGTCCCTGATGTTCGCCAGCGGCGCTGCACTCGCCGATATGAAGATCGGCGTCAGCATGTCGCAGTTCGATGACACCTGGCTGACCTACCTGCGCGAATCCATGGACAAGAAAGCCAAGTCTTATCCCGATGGCGTCCAGCTGCAATTTGAAGACGCCCGCAGCGACGTGGTCAAGCAGTTGAGCCAGGTCGAAAACTTCATCAGCCAGAAAGTCGATGCCATCGTGGTCAACCCGGTGGATACCGCCGCCACAAAAAAAATCACCGAAGCCGCCGTCAAGGCCGGCATCCCGCTGGTCTATGTCAACCGCCGCCCCGATGACCTGAAGTTGCCCAAAGGCGTGGTGACTGTCGCCTCCAACGATCTGGAGGCCGGTGAAATGCAGATGCAATACCTGGCCGACAAGATGGGTGGCAAGGGCGATATCGTGATTCTGCTGGGCGACCTTGCGAACAACTCCACCACTAACCGCACCAAGGGCGTTAAAGACGTACTGGCCAAATACCCGAACATCAAGATCGAGCAAGAGCAGACCGGGATCTGGCTGCGGGATAAAGGCATGACCCTGGTCAACGACTGGCTGACCCAAGGCCGCAAGTTTGACGCGGTCATAGCCAACAACGATGAAATGGCTATTGGTGCTGCAATGGCCCTGCAACAGGCCGGCGTCGAGAAGGGCAGTGTGCTGATCGCGGGTGTCGACGGTACGCCGGACGGCTTGAACGCAATCAAGAAAGGCAACATGGCGGTGTCGGTGTTCCAGGACGCGAAAGGTCAGGCGGACGGTTCGATCGACACTGCAGTGAAAATGGCCAAAAACGAGCCGGTTGAACAGGCCGTGTGGGTGCCATACCGCTTGATCACCCCGCAAAACGTCGAAACGTTCAAGTAGCCTGTCCGTTCAAATAACAACAATAAATACGCAAGGTGGCGACCGCGACCTTGCTGATGGAGTACCTGATCATGTTCGCTTCAGCGACTGCTTCGAACACCCCGTTGGTGGGTATCCACCCAACTGCAACACCTGTCGATGAGCCGTACCTGCTGGAGATCATCAACGTCAGCAAGGGATTTCCCGGTGTGGTGGCCTTGTCCGATGTACAGCTTCGGGTACGCCCCGGTTCCGTGCTGGCCCTGATGGGCGAAAACGGCGCCGGCAAATCCACCCTGATGAAAATCATTGCCGGCATCTATCAGCCGGACGCCGGTGAACTGCGCCTGAGGGGCAAACCGGTGGTCTTCGAAACGCCACTGGCAGCGCTCCAGGCCGGGATCGCGATGATCCACCAGGAACTCAACCTGATGCCGCACATGAGCATCGCCGAGAACATCTGGATCGGCCGTGAGCAGCTTAATGGCCTGCACATGATCGATCACCGCGAAATGCACCGTTGCACGGCGCAACTGCTGGAACGCCTACGGATCAACCTCGATCCGGAGGAACAGGTCGGCAACCTGAGCATCGCCGAACGGCAGATGGTCGAGATAGCCAAAGCGGTGTCCTACGACTCCGACATCCTGATCATGGACGAACCGACCTCGGCCATTACCGACAAGGAGGTCGCCCATCTGTTCTCGATCATTGCCGACCTCAAGCGTCAGGGCAAAGGCATCATCTACATCACGCACAAAATGAACGAGGTGTTCAGCATCGCCGATGAAGTCGCGGTGTTCCGTGACGGTGCCTACATCGGCCTGCAGCGGGCCGACAGCATGGACGGCGACAGCCTGATTTCGATGATGGTCGGCCGCGAACTCAGCCAGTTGTTCCCGGTGCGCGAGCAGCCGATCGGTGATCTGCTGCTGTCGGTGCGCGACCTTAAACTGGACGGCATTTTCAAAGGTGTTTCCTTCGACCTGCATGCCGGCGAGATCCTCGGCATCGCCGGGTTGATGGGCTCGGGGCGGACCAACGTCGCCGAAGCGATTTTCGGCATCACGCCGAGCGACGGTGGCGAGATTCGTCTCGACGGTGAAGTGGTGCGCATCAGCGATCCGCACATGGCGATCGAGAAGGGCTTCGCATTGCTGACCGAGGATCGCAAGCTCAGCGGCCTTTTCCCGTGCCTGTCGGTGCTGGAGAACATGGAAATGGCGGTGTTGCCGCATTACGCCGGCCACGGTTTCATCCAGCAAAAAGCCCTGCGCGCCTTGTGCGAAGACATGTGCAAGAAGCTGCGGGTCAAAACCCCGTCGCTGGAGCAGTGCATCGACACCTTGTCTGGTGGTAATCAGCAAAAGGCGTTGTTGGCGCGCTGGCTGATGACCAATCCACGGGTCCTGATTCTCGACGAGCCGACTCGCGGTATCGACGTCGGCGCTAAGGCCGAGATCTATCGGCTCATTTCCTGCCTCGCCAGCGAAGGCATGGCGGTGATCATGATTTCATCGGAACTACCGGAAGTGCTCGGCATGAGCGACCGGGTGATGGTCATGCACGAGGGCGACCTGATGGGCACCCTCGACCGCAGCGAAGCGACCCAGGAACGAGTGATGCAATTGGCCTCGGGCATGTCCGCGGTTCACTAATTGATGCCGGCGCTGGCGATGGCCAGCGTCGGCGACGCAATAGAAGGGTGAGTGTTTATGAACGCGATACTGGAAAACAAGCCAGCAACGGCACCGGTCAAGAGTCGCCGGCGCTTTCCGACTGAGTTGAGTATTTTCCTGGTGCTGATTGGCATCGGCCTGGTCTTTGAAGTGTTTGGCTGGATCGTGCGCGACCAGAGCTTCCTGATGAACTCTCAGCGTCTGGTGCTGATGATCTTGCAAGTGTCGATCATTGGCCTGCTGGCCATCGGCGTGACCCAGGTCATCATCACCACGGGTATCGACCTGTCTTCCGGCTCGGTGCTGGCGCTATCGGCGATGATCGCTGCCAGTCTGGCGCAAACGTCGGACTTCGCCCGGGCGGTGTTCCCGTCGTTGACTGACTTGCCGGTATGGATTCCGGTGATTGCCGGGCTTGGGGTGGGACTGCTGGCGGGGGCCATCAACGGCAGCATCATTGCTATTACCGGTATCCCGCCGTTCATTGCCACCCTCGGCATGATGGTCTCGGCGCGTGGCCTCGCGCGTTACTACACCGAAGGCCAGCCGGTGAGCATGCTCTCGGATTCCTACACGGCTATCGGACACGGCGCGATGCCGGTGATCATTTTCCTGGTGGTCGCGGTGATCTTTCACATCGCCCTGCGTTACACCAAGTACGGCAAGTACACCTACGCCATCGGCGGCAACATGCAGGCGGCGCGTACCTCGGGGATCAACGTCAAGCGGCATCTGGTGATCGTCTACAGCATCGCCGGGTTGCTGGCAGGCCTGGCGGGTGTGGTGGCTTCGGCACGGGCCGCGACCGGGCAGGCCGGGATGGGCATGTCTTATGAGCTGGACGCAATTGCCGCGGCAGTGATCGGCGGCACCAGCCTGGCCGGTGGCGTAGGACGCATTACCGGCACGGTCATCGGCGCACTGATCCTCGGGGTCATGGCCAGCGGTTTCACCTTTGTTGGCGTCGATGCTTACATTCAGGACATCATCAAAGGCCTGATCATCGTGGTGGCAGTGGTCATCGATCAGTACCGCAACAAGCGCAAACTCAAGCGCTGAGTCGCCGATAAAACCGCTAATGCGCCACGCCTGACCCGCGTGGCGCAGCCGTTTGTCTTCTATATACAGCCGCTCGATTGAATTTCTTGCTATAAACGCACTCCGATAATCACCGCAAAGGTTGCCGTAGAGCACTTTCTGGGCCTTGTCGGACAAATTCGCTGTCTTTTCAGTTGCTGAGGCCTCAAGTCGGCCTTAGACTGCTGCCCCTCGTAAATTGAGTGCCGGGTGGCGCTTGGAACACACGGCGCCTTTCCGATGGCCAGACCAGGTCCGCCGGATCGCTCCTAATTCGCCTTAATGCACGTTTTTTTATAGAGATATCAATGACAAAGGACAAGTTGCTGGCCATGCCGGCGGATGACTACATGAATGCCGAGCAACATGCTTTTTTCTCTGAGCTGTTGCAGAACATGAAAGTCGAAACCCACGAGCGCATCGAACAGAACCGCATCGCCATCGAAAGCCTGGACACCCCGGCTGATCCGGCTGACGCTGCTTCTGTTGAAGAAGAGCGCACCTGGCTGGTAAACGCGATCGATCGCGACCAACGCATGCTGCCTCAGTTGGAACAGGCTCTGGAACGCATCAAGGAAGACAGCTTTGGCTGGTGCGACGACAGCGGCGAGGCCATTGGCCTGAAGCGCCTGCTGATCAGCCCGACCACCAAGTACTGCATCGAAGCTCAAGAGCGTCACGAACAGATCGACAAGCACCAGCGTCAGGCCTGATTTCGTAACGCCCGCATCGCGGGCAAGCCTCACTCCTGTTGGAGCAAGGCTTGCCCGCGGTGCTTTTTTTCGTCTGCAGAAATCTCCCACCCTTCTATTGATCTGCTGCAACGCCCACTACTAATGGACCATAGATAATGGCCTTGTAGTGGCGTTTAATGCCGATACAACAATTAGAATTATGGGTGGGGTGACGAAGATGACGCGAGACGGATCGCTGGTTGCGGCAGTGCCTGCACCCGTGCTTTTGCCAAAAAACCTTTGGCTAACGCCGACCCTGCAAAGTATCGCCTTGATGCTCTTGTTGTGCGGCATGACGCTGGGGGGCTGGTCGCTTTACCTTGGCCTGCCATTGGCCGTGTTGGTGATCTGGCTACCTCGCTTGCGCTCGCGCGCCATCCCTGTGGCAACCCCCGCCGACAGCGCCAGCGCGATTGCCGAGTTGACTCGCGATCTTTCCTATACAACCAGTCATAACGCTTTGTCCGCCGCCGGTGTGGCCTTTTCGGTCAAGCAACTGGCCGACAAACTGCAATCGCAGCTCGGTGCCGCGGCGCAGATCGTCAGCAACGCCGAAGTGATGATCGCCACCGAACAAGCCACCTCGACACTCAGCCGGGAAGCCCTCAGTGCGGCCAGCGAGGCTCATCAGAGCAGCGCGGCAGGGCGTACGGAGTTGATTGAGTCCATCGCCCGTATGCATCAACTCAGTCAGCGCGCCAGTAACAGTCGTGAACTGATCGAAGCCCTGAGCCTGCGCAGTGACGATATCCAACGGGTAACCCTGGTCATCCAGTCCATCGCCAGCCAGACCAATCTACTGGCATTGAACGCTGCTATCGAGGCGGCGCGGGCCGGGGAGCATGGTCGCGGATTTGCGGTGGTGGCTGATGAGGTTCGCGGTCTGGCCGCGCGCACGGCGACGGCTACCGGTGAAGTGGGGGAAATGGTCGCGGATATTCAGCAGCGCACCGCGCAAGTGGTGGAGCAGATCCGTCAACTGTCCAGCGACCTCGACACCGGCGTCAAGCAGGTCGAGCACACCGGTGAGCACCTGGAGAACATTGCGCGTCTGGCCGCTGGCGTCGAAAGCCAGGTCGGGGAAATCGCCAGGGGCGCTGACACCAACCGCGAACAACTCGATAGCCTGTTTCACGCCATCGAACGGATGCGCAGCGACCTGGCGATCAGCGACCAACAGACCCAGCGCCTGGCCCAGGCCGCGGTGCAAATGGAAGGTCAGGCCGAAACCATCAGCGAACGCCTCGCGGAAGTCGGACTGGATGACTATCACCAGCGGGTTTATGACTTGGCCCGCGAAGGCGCGAGTCAGATAGCGGCGCGCTTTGAAGCGGATATCGACGAGGGACGCGTCAGCCTCGATGACCTGTTTGATCGCAGTTACCAGGCCATACCCAACACCAGCCCCGCCAAGTACCAGACTCGCTTCGATCGCTATGCCGATCAGGTCTTGCCGGCGATCCAGGAACCGTTGTTGCCGCGCCATGAAGGTCTGGTGTTCGCCATCGCCTGCACGCAGCAGGGCTATGTGCCGACCCACAACAAAGTCTTCAGCCAACCACTGACCGGTGATGCGCAGGTCGATACCTTGCAAAACCGCACCAAACGCAAATTCGCCGACCGTACCGGGATCCGCTGTGGCAGCCATCAGCAGGCCGTACTGCTGCAAACCTACACCCGCGACACCGGTGAACTGATGCACGACCTCTCGGTGCCGATCATGCTTAAGGGCCGGCATTGGGGTGGTTTGCGATTGGGTTACAAGCCTGAAAATCCTCATTGAGAGGACGGGATTCTCAAGTCACGAAGAGGCGCAGGAGTGCAGGGCTGCCTGGTTGGCGCAACTGAACGCCGAAATACCCGACAGCCTGCCTTTAATTACAGGCTAGTGGATCTGATGCATACGCAAGTTC
Organism: Pseudomonas sp. HLT2-19-2; assembly: GCF_054898005.1. Classification (NCBI taxonomy): domain Bacteria; kingdom Pseudomonadati; phylum Pseudomonadota; class Gammaproteobacteria; order Pseudomonadales; family Pseudomonadaceae; genus Pseudomonas; species Pseudomonas sp. HLT2-19-2. The sequence goes on from NZ_CM142712.1 coordinate 2,635,303, forward strand.
AGGTCGTCGACCACCCGTGCCCAATCGGCGTCTTCGCGCAATTGTTCTTTCAGGAAGCCGGCTTGCTGCGGGGTCCAGAACTCGGCATCGATGAGTTTCTTGTCGTCGGCCAGAGGGGAATGACTGGCAATAAAATCGTCGATGGCCTTCTCGCTGGAGTCCAGACCGAGTTGGTCGAACAAGCCTTTCAAGTCGTGTGTAGGTGAATCCATGTTCATCTCCTTGCGGGTCGCGTCGAGTGCGAGATCTGAGGGGTGGCTTCAATACATCTGAGGGAGCCACGCTTCAGGAGTTCGATGGCGATGTTCGAAAGCAGAAGTGAGCATAGACTGCAAACCGACTATCAGGCTTTCAACGCCCCTTCATCGACCGCAAGCTTCAGCGCCTTGGCGGATTCCTGGGCGGCAATGGCGGCGACGTCCGAGGTCTTGAACCAGCGATCCTTCTCGACCTGGTGATACGTCACGGTGGTCAGCGGTGGTTTGGCGCGCATGACAATGACTGCCTGGAATTCGCCTTCGACTTCTCTGGCTTCGCCCCGGATAAAAAATTCGCCGATATCAAATTCCGTCACGTTGCAGCCTTCCCTTGGAAATATTCTGTTGTTTTGAACGCCGCCCGCCCTGGGGACGGGTTTCATTGGTCGGGCAGTATGGCAGTAGTTGCATGCCGGCGGCTGAGATAAGTCGCCGGCATGACGAAGCGTCTATAGAAATGAATTCAGCGGGACCGTCAACTGCGTAACTCGAGAGAGCGGGCAAGGGCGCAGGCTTCGTTATGCTTGCTGCGGAAACCTCTGACGCGGCCGGTGGAAATTTCCTTGATATGGAAGAAGGCATTGCCGGCCAAAACCACCTGAAAGCGTGGCCGGGCAAGCTCTTCAGGGTGGTATTCATGCGGTTGAAACATCACCGAGTGCAGGGTCAGCGAGCTGTTTGTGTAAGGTGCCGGGGGGTGAGCGAAGTGTGTCAGCGTGCACATATGAAGTCCTTTTCGTTGTTTTACCGACGTGTGTTCGTCGTTTTGGGTAGTCTCGGTGAGCATCGCTGCTCTAGAATCACCACCACTGGTTGGCGATTGATGCTTATCTAAAGCAATTTTCTGCGGGCGATATGTAGGAAAAGTGCTTTTATTAAAGAGTTTGTTCCCTAAGGTTGGTAGTCCGGTTTTATCTGGCCGTTAGAAGGGCGTTTTCCTTCAACCTCTGACGAATACCAGGCAAGACGACGTGAGTGACGTTCCAGTAGTCTTCTTAAACCTCGCGATGAATGAGTGCTCTGCTCGTTTCAGGATTTCAACCCGGGTCATTTGGCGACACCTTCGGCATTGCCGCTTTTTTCTGCTGTGCGCTATTTTTCCTGCGTGCAGCATCATTTTCAGATGTGGGGATGTTTCCTTGGCAGTAAGTAATCTCGATATGCATGCTTTGTTCGTGCTGGGTGATTTGCGCGCAAAGCTGGTTAAACAGTTCCAGTCACGTTTTGTTTACATCACCGAACAGAACGCTGAAGGCATTTATATTGCCGAGATCGACACCGAAGAAGCGCTGGTGGTTGATGACAAACCTGGGCTTAAACTCAAGGTCGGCGATCATTTCAGCGCCTCTGTATTGCCCAGTCGCGAAGGCGGCAAGCTGGACATCAAGTTTCGCGAAATCAAACTCACGGTTTACGGCATGGGTGATTACGCGTTCGTCACCACTGCTGATGGCCACGGGATCGTGTTTAAGGAAGGTCATAGCGTGGTGATGGTGTTCGCCGCTCACCAACAGTTGCAGGAAGGCCTGACCAAAACCCTGAAAGCCGTCACCGCCAAGGCTGCCAAGTGGCGCAAAGGTGAACTGATCACCTTCAAGGCCAGCGAGTAATGACCCTGACCCGCGCCGACTTCCACGTACAGAACCAGGCCAGCGCGCAAGTCGAGGCCCGACGGCTGTTCGACCAAAAGGCTGTTTTGCAAGGTGCATGGCTCGGTTGGGTGGCGTCACAGATCTATACGTTGCGTCCGGCGGAGTACGCCAGCATGGTACGAAGAGAGCTGGCGCGCTTGCAGGAAACTTCCGAAAATTAGTTGACCCCCCTCGAAAGCAGGAACCTCTACTACAGTCAGTTGACTGAGTATTCAGAGGCTTTGCGGTCTTCTGCCAGGCCATCCTGCTATTGCTACGAACAGCACGAGGTGCAAAAGCATGAACGGATTTCGACGGTTGCTGGCCGCTACCCTGGCCACTTTCGGTTTGCTGGCTTCACCCGTTCCGGTGTTCGCTGCCCAGGCGCCGATCCACTTCGCCGACCTGAACTGGGAAAGCGGCAGCCTGATCACCGATATCCTGCGGATCATCGTCGAGAAGGGCTACGGGCTGCCGACCGATACCTTGCCGGGGACGACCATCACCCTGGAGACCGCACTGGCCAACAATGACATTCAGGTGATTGGCGAAGAGTGGGCCGGTCGCAGTCCGGTCTGGGTCAAGGCCGAGGCCGAAGGTAAAGTCGTGAGCCTCGGCGATACGGTCAAGGGCGCCACCGAAGGCTGGTGGGTGCCCGAATATGTGATCAAGGGCGACCCTGCGAAAGGCATCAAGCCGCTGGCGCCGGACTTGCGCAGTGTCAGCGACCTGCCGCGCTACAAGGGGGTATTCAGTGATCCGGAATCCCCGGGCAAGGGGCGCTTCCTCAACAGCCCGATCGGCTGGACGTCGGAGGTGGTCAACAAACAGAAGCTCAAGGCGTATGGGCTGGACGACAGCTATGTGAATTTCCGCAGTGGTTCGGGGGCGGCACTGGATGCGGAGATCAGTTCTTCGATTCGTCGCGGCAAACCGGTGTTGTTCTATTACTGGTCGCCTACGCCATTGCTCGGCCGCTTCAAACTGATTCAGCTCGAAGAGCCGCCGTTCGACGCCGAAGCCTGGAAGACCCTGACTGACGCCGACAACCCGAATCCGAAACCGACGCGCTCACTGGCCTCGAAATTGTCCATCGGCGTGTCCACGCCCTTCCAGAAACAGTATCCGCAGATTGCCGAGTTCTTCAGCAAGGTCGACTTGCCAATCGGTCTGCTGAACAAGGCGCTGGCCGAGATGAGCGAAAAACACACCCCGCCACGGCAGGCGGCAGAGGCGTTCATGAAGGCGCACCCGGACGTGTGGCAGGCCTGGGTGCCCAAGGATGTGGCAGACAAGGTGTCTGCCGAGTTGAAATGATGCAGTGAGTCTGATGACGCCTTCGCGAGCGCCGCACCGACTCGTGCGATCAGTTCGGGCGAGTTTCATGGGCCGGCACTTTATCATTGCCGATGACGAATACCCTTACAAAATCGTTCAAGGAAGTTCATCCTGCTGCGACATTTCACGCTGGAAGTCTGAACATGAGCCTATTGATCGCGCAATGGATGGCTGCCATCTTCCTGTTGATCAGCCTGATCCACCTGTACTGGGCGGCAGGTGGCAAGTTGGGTAGCGAGGCGGCGATCCCGCGAATATCCGCAGAGGGCGGCGGGGAATCCAGGCCGGTCTTCAAGCCTTCAGGTTTTGCCACGTTATTGGTGGCGGTCGGGTTGCTGCTGATTGCGATGCTGGTGTGCTTGCGGGTCGGCCTGTATTTGCCGACGGTGCATCACTCGTCGCTGCAATGGTTGATCAGCGCCATTGCGATGCTGATGTTCGCCAGGGCGATCGGCGATTCGAATCTGATTGGGTTCTTCAAACAGGTGAAGGATTCGAAGTTTGCACGGCTCGACACCTGGGCCTATTCGCCGTTGTGTGTGGTGTTGGGGGCGGGGCTGCTGGCAGTCGCCTGGATCTGATAAGCATCGTCGGAACGCCGACTACTCACCTCGGCCGGCACATCCTTCCCCGCCATGCGCTTGCGAAACAGCGCCGCCCGCGCCAGCAGCAACGTGGTCACCGGCACCGTAATCGATAACAAGATCGGAATCAGCCAGGCATGCAACACCGGCCCGGACTTGAGCGCCGAAAAGTAAACGATCGAGGCCAGTGCCACGCACCAGGCACCCAATGTCGACGCCAGCGCCGGCGGGTGCATGCGCTGGAAGTAATCTTTCATCCGCACCAGGCCAACGGCGCCGATCAGTGTAAACAGACTGCTGAGCACCAGCAGGACCGCCACCGGAATTTCCACCCACAGAGACAGTTCAGCGCTCATTCGATCACCTCGCCACGCAGCAGGAATTTCGCCAAGGCAAACGAGCCGACGAAACCGAACAGCGCAATCAACAGCGCTGCCTCGAAGTAAGTGTCACTGGCATACCGAATGCCCAGCGCCAGCATCATCAGCATCGCAATGGTGTACAGGTAATCCAGCGCCAGAACCCGGTCTTGGGCCGACGGCCCCATGAACAGCCGGATCAGCGTCAGAATCATCGCCAGCGAAAAGATGAACAGGCTCAGCAGGATTGCGTTCGACAGCAATGCGCTCATTCGAAGATCTCCATCAAGGGGCGCTCATAGGTTGCCTTGAAGTGCTGGATGAACAGCGCTTCGTCCTCCAGATCGAAGACGTGCAGCAAAAGAATGCTGCGGTCCAGTGCCAGTTCCGACCACACGGTGCCGGGAACCACCGTGCAGATCATCGACAGCGCGGCCAGGCCGTTGGCGTCATGCAAGTCCAGCGGCACCTTGATGAAGCGCGAACGCGGTGGGCGGCGACCAGCGTTGAGCACGCCCCAGGCCACGGCGAGGTTTGATACCACCACATCGCGACCGACCAGAAAGAACAAACGCACCACCACGCCCGGCCGACGAATGCGGATCGGCAGCGGGCGCAGCTTGCGCATCATCAACGGCGCGCAGAACCCCAGCACGGCGCCCAGCAGCAGATTGCCGGGGCTCATCGACAGGTTCAGCACTAGCCACAACAACCACAGCGCCAGCGACAACCACGGGGCCGGAAACAGACGCTTCATGGTTTGACCTCCGCAATCGCGGCTTTGGCTTCCGGGCTTGGCGTCGCACGGGTGCCGAGCACCGCCATCACGTATTGCTGTGGGTTGTTCAAGGCTTGGGCGGCGGCCTGGGTGTAGCGCAACAGCGGTTCAGCTTTGAAGGTCAGCGCAATGCTCAGGCCCAGCAGCGCGATGATCGGCACGCATTCGAAACGTCGCAACAATGGCGACGGCCGCTCCTCGGGTGTCCAGAAACGCTGGATGCCCAAGCGCGAGAAGGCGATCAACGACGCCAGCCCGGAGAGGATCAACAACGCGAGCAAGCCCCACGCCGCGTTCGAAACCGGCTCATCGCTGGCATTGCCCAGGCCCAACGGATTGAGCAGGGCGCTGAGCAAGCCGAGTTTGCCAATGAATCCCGAAAGCGGTGGCATGCCGATGATCAGCAGCGCGCAGGCAATGAAGCTCAACCCGAGAAACGCCATGGTCCAGGGAATCACTTGGCCGACCACGGCTTTCTGCTCGTCATCGAGGTTGATGCCTTTGGGTGGCTGTAAGGATTCCATCGGTCGCGGAAGCAGATCGCCGTCATCGAACAACGGCATTTCATTGGCCGAACGCGAACGCTCGATCAGCTCGGCCAACAGGAACAACGCGCTCAACGCCAGGGTCGAGCTGACCAGATAGAACAATGCCGCGCCGATCAGGTTCGGCTGGGCGAAACCGATGGCCGACAGCAGAATCCCGGCGGATACCAGAATGCTCAGGCTGGCCAGACGCTCCAGTCGTTGTGCGGCGAGAATCGCCGCGGCGGCGCAGACGATGGTCGCCATGCCGCCGTAGATCAGCCAGTCGCCGCCAAAATACGCCGAGGCGCCAGCCTGGCCGGAGAACAGCAGGGTCCATAAGCGCAGCAAGGTGTAGACGCCGACCTTGGTCATGATCGCGAACATCGCCGCCACCGGTGCGCTCGCCGCGGAATACGCCGGCACCAGCCAGAAGTTCAGCGGCCACATCCCGGCCTTGGCCAGGAACGCCACCGCGAGTATTCCCGCGCCGGCATGCAGCAGGCCTCGATCAGCCTCGGGCACCAGCGGGATCTTCAGCGCCAGATCGGCCATGTTCAGGGTGCCGGTGACGCCGTAGATCAGCGCCGCGCCGATCAAGAACAGTGACGAGGCCAGCAGGTTGATCGAAATGTAATGCAGCCCCGACGACACCCGCGATCGACCCGAACCGTGGAGCATCAGACCGTAAGAGGCTGCCAGCAGCACTTCAAAAAACACAAACAGGTTGAACAGGTCCGCCGTCAGGAACGCGCCGTAAAGCCCCATCATCTGGATCTGGAACAGCGCGTGGAAACTCGAACCGGCGCCGTCCCAACGGGCCATGGAAAACAGCAGGGCGCTGACGCCGATGATCCCGGTCAGCACCAGCATCAGCGCCGACAGTCGATCGACCACCAGCACGATACCGAACGGCACCTGCCAGTTGCCCGGCAGGTACACGCCGATGGAGCCGGGGACGCCAGTCTCCTGAGTCCATTGCAGCAACAGCACGGCAATGCCCAGCCCCACCAGACTGGAAAGCAGGTTGATCTTGGCTTTTAATGGCCGGTGTTTCTCGCCCAGCATCAGCATCATGGCGGCGGTCAGCAGCGGCAGCAGAATCGGTGCAGCGATCAGGTGCGGCATCAGATTCATTCTTTAGGCTCCCGGCCATCCACATGGTCGGTACCGGTCAGGCCCCGGGAGGCCAGCAGCACCACCAGAAACAGCGCGGTCATGGCGAAGCTGATGACGATCGCGGTCAGCACCAGCGCTTGCGGCAGCGGATCGGTGTAGTGCAATAGGTCTTGCGGCACGCCGTCCTTGATGATCGGCTCCTTGCCGATAAACAGGCTGCCCATGCTGAAGATGAACAGGTTGACGCCGTAGGACAGCAGGCACAGGCCCATCACCACCTGAAACGTTCGTGGCCGCAGGATCAGCCAGACCCCGGACGCCGCCAATACGCCGATGGCGATTGCGATGACTTCTTCCATCAGACGGCTCCTTTGGTGGCGACGGATCTAGGCAGGGCAGCGGTCTTGTGACCGCGTACCGATTGGTGAGCGAGGGCGGTGAGGATCAACAGGGTCGAACCGACCACCACGGCGTACACACCGATGTCGAAGAACAGCGCACTGGCAATGTGAATATCGCCCAACACCGGCAGGTCCAGATGCCAGGTGTGGGTGGTCAGGAACGGATAACCGACCGCCATCGCCCCAAGCCCGGTGACCGTGGCGAACAGCAGTCCGGTGCCCATCCAGCGCAATGGTCGCAGGCTCATTTGCGCCTCGACCCACTGGGTGCCGGCGACCATGTATTGCAGGATGAACGCCACGGACATCACCAGCCCTGCGACAAAGCCGCCGCCCGGTTGATTGTGGCCGCGTATGAACAGGTAAACCGATACCACAAACGCAATAGGCAACAGCAGGCGCACCAGCACCGCCGGCACCATCATGAAACCGAGCGCGGTGTCGCTGGCCTGCCGCGGATTGACCAGGTCGGTGACCACGTCGGGTGCCAGCAGACGTTGCTGGGCGGGCAACTGCAGGCTTTCTTTCGGCGGTCGGAAGCGTCGGAGCAGGGCGAATACAGTCACGGCCACGGCCACCAGCACGGTAATTTCACCGAGGGTGTCGAAGCCGCGGAAGTCCACCAGCATCACATTGACCACGTTGCTGCCGCCGCCTTCGGGCAGGGCACGGCTGAGGTAGAACGATGAAATGTGGTTCGGTGTCTGGCGCGTCAGCATCGCGTAGGCCAGCAGCGCCATGCCACCGCCGACCACGGTCGACAACAGCAAGTCGCGGATACGGCGGATGCGTGCCTTGCGCAGGGTGCTCGGCAGCGGCGACACCTCTTCGATCCGGCGCGGCAGCCAACGCAGACCGAGGAGGATCAGCACCGTGGTCACCACTTCGACCGCCAGTTGCGTCAGCGCAAGGTCAGGCGCCGAGAACCAGACGAAGGTGATGCACGTCATCAGGCCGCAGACGCTGACCATGGTCAAAGCCGCGAGCCGGTGATACTTGGCCTGCCACGCCGCGCCAAGGGCACAGGCAATCGCCAGCAGCCAAAAGGTCACGAACACGATCGAGCCGGGAATCTTCGGCCGGTCGCCCCAGCTCAGGCTGCTGTGGAGCATCGGGATCAACCCGGCCAGCACTGCCGCGAGTACCACCAGGAACAATTGGGTTTGCAGGCGCTTGGTGCTGATCCGCCGCTCGAGACGACGGGCCAGGCGCATCATGATCACCAGGCTGCGCTCGAACAGGCGCTTGCCGTTGAACCGGCCAATGAGCGGCGGGTACTTGAAACGCCCGCGTTTGAGCTGATTACGTAGCAGCAGATAAAGCACGATGCCGCCGGACATGGCGATCAGGCTCATGATCATCGGGGCGTTCCAGCCGTGCCAGATCGCCAGGCTGTATTCAGGCAAGGTTCCGCCCACCACCGGCAGGGCGGCAGCAGCCAATAACGGGCCGACTACCTGCGCCGGGAAAACCCCCACGACCAGGCAGGTGAATACCAGCAGTTCCACCGGCGCGCGCATCCAGCGTGGCGGTTCGTGCGGGGTGTGCGGCAGGTCGGTGGCAGTCGGGCCGAAGAACACGTCGACGGTAAAGCGCAGCGAGTAGGCGACGCTGAAAGTCCCGGCGATGGTCGCGACGATCGGCAGGGTCATCTCGATCCACGCTGTCGCGTTGATGAACACCGTTTCGGCGAAGAACATCTCTTTCGAGAGGAAGCCGTTGAGCAACGGCACACCGGCCATCGAGGCGCTGGCGACCATGGCCAGGGTGGCGGTGAACGGGATCAGCTTGATCAGGCCGCTGAGCTTGCAGATGTCCCGGGTGCCGCTTTCGTGGTCGATGATCCCGGCGGCCATGAACAGCGAGGCCTTGAACGTCGCATGGTTGAGAATGTGGAACACCGCGGCCACGGCGGCCAGCGGACTGTTCAGGCCCAGCAGCAGAGTGATCAGGCCCAGGTGACTGATCGTCGAGTAGGCCAGCAGGCCCTTGAGGTCGTTCTGGAACATCGCGCAGTACGCGCCCAGCAACAGGGTGCAGGCGCCGGCGCCGCTGACGATGTAGAACCATTCTTCACTGCCGGACAGCGACGGCCATAGTCGTGCGAGTAGAAACACTCCGGCCTTGACCATGGTCGCCGAGTGCAGATAGGCCGAAACCGGTGTCGGCGCCGCCATCGCGTGGGGCAGCCAGAAGTGGAAGGGGAATTGTGCGCTTTTGCTCAGGGCCCCGATCAGGATCAGGGAGAGCAGAATAGGGTAGAGGGCGTGCGCGCGAATCAGATCGCCGGCGGCCAGGACCTTGTCAAGGTCATAGCTGCCGACCACATGGCCGAGCAGCATAACCCCCGCCAGCAAGCACAAACCGCCTGCGCCGGTGACCATCAGCGCCATATAAGCGCCGCGTCGCGCATCAGCGCGGTGGTGCCAGTAGCCGATCAGCAGGAAGGAGAAGAGGCTGGTCAGCTCCCAGAAAAACACGATCTGAATCAGGTTGCCGGAGATCACCAGCCCGAACATGGCCCCCATGAACGCCAGAAAAAACGCGAAGAACCGCGGCACCGGATCGTCCGGCGACATGTAGTAGCGGGCGTACAACGAAACGAGCGTGCCGATGCCCAGCACCAGCATCGAGAACAGCCAGGCGAACCCATCCATGCGCAGGACGAAGTTCAAGCCCAGGCTGGGCAACCAGAAAAATTCTTCGCGGATCACGCCGCCATGGGCGATTTGCGGGTACAAGAGAGCGACCTGAACGGTGCCAATCAAGGCAACCAGGCCAGCCAGCAGAGATTCGGTGTTACGCGCGTTGTGCGGCAGCAAGGCTGCCAGACAGCTGCCGATAAAAGGCAGAAGCAGTAGAACTATCAGGGACATAGGCTTCTAATCTGCGGAAGTTTGTGAAGCATCATACGTGCCAGCTCCCGGATCGCCAAACGCCAAGCTGTCGCAGAATCCTATAAGGTCGACGGAAAAACCTGTTTTTTATTGTTTCAGAGAGTGCGATTTGATCGTTCCCATGCTCTGCGTGGGAGTGATCAGTGCTCGGCTTCACCTTCCGGGTCGCCCTCGACATCGGGCGCAGCTTTACCCTTGGTCTTCAACTCACTGACAATTACCGCCGCCACAATTAACCCCGCCCCAACCAGCGCAATGGCCGGCAAACGCTCCCCGGCGATCCGCCCGACAATCCCGGCCCACACCGGCTCACCGGCATAGATCAACGTCGCCCGGGTCGGCGAAACGCTCTTTTGCGCCCAGTTCATCGCCACTTGAATCGCAGCACTGGCCGCGCCCAACCCCAACGCGCTGCACAACAACAGCCATGAGAAGCCCGGAATCGCTTCCTGAGTCGGCACCACCATCAGAAACGCCAGCACCGAAGTGACCGCCAATTGCACCACCGTCACGCGGCGCACATCGACCTGTCCGGCATAAGTGCTGATCAAAATGATTTCCGCCGCAATCGCCACGGCGCTGATCAGCGTGGCGATTTCACCGGGGCTGAAATTTAACGAAGCGCCGGCCGGCCCAGACAGCAACATCAACCCGGTAAACGCCAACATGATCCCGATGCTCGGCATCAGACCCGGACGCCGACCCAGCACCAGCCATTGCAGCAACGGCACGAAGGGCACGTACAACGCGGTAATAAACGCCGACTGACTGCTGGCAATGCTCTGCAAGCCGACGGTCTGCAAACCATAACCAAGCATGATCGCCACACCGATAAAGGCCCCGGCCTTCAATTCGAACAACGTCAGTTCACGCAGGTGACGCCAGGAGAACAGCGCAACAATGAGCGCCGCCGCGGCAAAACGCAGACCGACAAAAAACATCGGCCCGCTGACGGTCATCGCGTGCTGCACCAGCAAGAAGGTGCCGCCCCAGACCATGGTGATCAGCACCAGCACGCACTCGGCCTTGCTGAATCGCGAGAAACGGGGGGAAGTGTGAGAGATATTCACCGACGTCATGACCTTGCGCGCTACCTGAGGGGGACGCACAATGCGCCGAATGTTGCGCAGTATACTGCCCAACCCCACCAAGTGAGCAATATAGTGCACAAAGATTCCACGCATCGGGCTTCGGTCCTCCAGCACGTCAGTCAAAACGTTCGACGCTTGCGCCACGCCGCCGACATGAGCCAAACCGCACTGGCCGAAAAGTCCGGAGTCAGCCGCCGGATGCTGGTGGCCATCGAAGCCGGCGAGAAGAACGTCAGCCTCACCACCCTCGATCGTGTGGCCGAAGCGCTGGACGTGGCCTTTAGCGACCTGATTCAGGCCCCGGATGCCCGCGATCCAAGCCGCATTAACGAACTGGCCTGGGCCGGGACGATTCCTGGCAGCAAAGCCGTTTTACTGTCCAAAGCCACCGCCACCCGTGAGGTGGAACAATGGGAATGGTGCCTGCAACCGGGGGAAATTTACCCGTCGCAACCGGACGCCGAGGGCTGGAGTGAACAAATCTACGTCTTCGAAGGTTGCCTGACGTTGATGCTGGGTGACGTGCCGCATGAGATAGTCGCCGGCGAGTTCTACATGTTTGCCAGCAGTCAGCCGCATTCCTATCGCAACGATGGGGAAGTTGCGGCGCGGTTTGTGCGGAATGTGGTGATTTGATCGCTTGACGGTTCATCGGGAAATGCGTGTCACCTGTTATTTCTGACAGTAGACAAGTCCTGTGGGCGGGCGCCCAATTGAAGTGCGCACTGGTGTGCACACGATGGTCATTGCCTGAAAGACTGATCGTCCCCTCAGGCATGAGTTCTGCGACAGGCTCTGGGTACTCACCCGGAACCACGGAGTCGGCCCATGACAGCCCCAGCCCAACCCCCTCGCACCGCCCACGTCATCCGCTCGCACGCCGAGGCAATCGCCGTCGCCCACAAGCTCGCCGCACGATCCGGCACGCTGGAAATACCACCTGATTGGCAACTACCTGCTCAACGGCGTGAAGCCTGCGCGCCACGCCTGGAACTGAGGAGCCATCCATGAACGCCTTGACCCAACCGATTGTTGCCGGGCAGCCCCTGGCGAAAAGTCAGCATGACCTGCTGCGCAAGTGGCGGTCAACGATCCGCTGCAGTTGATTCCGCCCATGGCGCTGGTCTCCGAGCACCTGGGGTTCGGCTGACCGCCTCGCTGTCCTTCGAACACCCGTATCCATTCGCCCGACGCTTGTCGACGCTCGACCATCTGACCAAGGGGCACGACTTCGCCAAGTTGATCTGGGAGCTGGCCTCCCCGAAATGGAGCTTCGACGACGCTACTTTCAACGGCGGCATCGGCCACAACTTGCCGCAGGAAGATCCGCAGGCCTTTGCCAAGGCAGTAATCGACGCGGATCACCTCTGAGCATTAGTGCCGCGAGCTTGAGGCATGATCGTTCCCACGCGGGAGCGTGGGAACGATCTTATTAGATTTTTGTTATTCATCTGGCACTGGTCAGGCCTGCTCCATCATGTGGATCAGGTTTTCTGGCCAGACTGTTTCAGCGGTTTCTTTCAACTCGGCGATTGACCACCATTTGTGTTCAGTCATTACCCGGGCTTCATCGGCAGTCCAGCCATCACGCGTCAGCCGTTCTTCATCGGTGCAGACGACGAAGTAGCGTTCCACGGAAAGGACGGTTTCGCCGCTGGGCAACATCATCGAAAAGCTGCGCTCTGCCACGCTAGTGCCCACCGTGTTGGTGTGCAGTCCGGTTTCTTCATGCAGTTCGCGTATGGCGGCGGCTTCAAAGGTTTCACCTTCCTCAAGGCCTCCACCCGGTGTGGCCCAATAGTCGCGTCCGTCCAAGGCATCTCCCTTGTGCTGGAAGCGAAACAGCAGGACCTGACGGGCCGGATTGACCACGAGGAGTCGTGCGGCATTACGTTGGCGCATCAAGAATTCTCTTTCCATAGAAGGCAGCGAGCCGAAGCGTTTGCTTCGGCTCGCAAGGTTACAGTTCACGTTGCTGCTCGTTCCCACGCGGGAGCGTGGGAACGATCTTTAGCCGAGCTACGCAACCACCTGATAACACGGCACATACGCCGCGCCACCGGGCAGTTTCATCCGGTGCTGGGCGACGAAGGCTTTGAGCAGTTGATCCAGCGGTTGCATGACGGCTGCATCACCACGGATCTGGTACGGCCCGTGTTCTTCGATCAGGCGGATGCCCTTGTCCTTGACGTTGCCGGCGACGATGCCGGAGAACGCACGGCGCAGGTTGGCGGCCAGTTCGTGGGCGGGCAGGTTGCGGCTCAGTTTCAGGTTGGCCATGTTTTCGTGGGTCGGATCGAACGGGCGCTGGAAGCCTTCGTCGATCTTCAGCAGCCAGTTGAAATGGAATGCGTCGTTGCGTTCGCGGCGGAACTGTTTGACCGCTTTGAGGCCTTGAGTCATTTGACGCGCGACTTCAACCGGGTCGTCGATGATGATCTCGTAATGTTGTTTTGCCGCTTCACCCAACGTGGCGCCGACAAACGCGTCCAGTTGCTCCAGATACGGCGCGGCATGTTTCGGTCCGGTAAGGACCACGGGAAAGGGCACGCCTGCATTGTCCGGGTGCATCAGGATGCCGAGCAGGTACAGGAACTCTTCGGCCGTGCCGGCACCGCCCGGGAAAATGATGATGCCGTGGCCGACGCGGACGAAGGCTTCCAGGCGTTTTTCGATGTCCGGCAGAATCACCAGTTCGTTGACGATCGGGTTGGGCGCTTCGGCGGCGATGATGCCCGGCTCGGTCAAGCCAAGGTAGCGGCCGCCGTGGATACGCTGTTTGGCGTGGGCGATGGTCGCGCCTTTCATCGGGCCTTTCATCACGCCAGGACCGCAACCGGTGCAGATGTCGAGGCTGCGCAGGCCCAGTTCGTGGCCGACTTTCTTGGTGTATTTGTATTCTTCGGTGTTGATCGAGTGGCCGCCCCAGCACACCACGATCTTCGGCTCGACGCCGGGGCGCAGGGTACGGGCGTTGCGCAGCAGGTGGAAGACGTAGTCGCTGATGCCCTGGGAGGTGCTCAGGTCGATGCGTTGGGCGTCGAGTTCGTTTTCGGTGTAGACGATGTCGCGCAGGGCGCTAAAGAGCATTTCGCGGGTGCTGGCGATCATTTCGCCATCGACGAAAGCGTCGGCCGGGGCGTTCAGCAGTTCGAGACGTACGCCACGATCCTGCTGGTGAATGCGGATTTCGAAGTCCTTGTAGGCTTCGAGAATGGTTTTGGCGTTATCAACATGGGCGCCGGTATTGAGGATGGCCAGGGCGCACTGGCGGAATAAGGTGTAAGTGCTGCCGGATCCGGCTTCGCTCAGTTGCTGTACTTCACGTTGAGAAAGGGTTTCCAGGCTGCCTTTAGGGCTGACCGAGGCGTTGATTACTTGTCGTTGGGTCATTCAATGATCCTTAAAACGATGCCATTCATACAGGCAACTGGCATCCGAATGGTATGTATCCATGAAAGAAGATGGCACGAACTGCGCTGTATCGCCATTTCCCCGTTTGACGATGAAAAGTTGAAAAGGAGCCTCAGCATAGCTAAATCCCCTGCAGAGGCGATAATGCCCCGCAGTCTTTTTGCCCATGCCCTCAAGGAAACCCGTCGCGATGTTCGAAATACAGCCGCAGAACCCCGAACGCTATCGAAGCCAGACGCGACGCAGCACAGTGATCATAGCTCTGATTTTCCTGGCCCTGGCGATGGTGCTCTCCACCGCTGCGGTGGCGCTGTTCGGTGAGCCCGACGGCGACAATCTGCGATTTAACGTTGGTGGCGTGTTTGTGGCGGTACTGCTGATGGTAGTGCTGATGCGCGGCACGTTCTGGACCCAGCAATGGATGGCCCCGGCGGTTTACGGCTGGCAGCTCAAGCGCAGTTTGATGAGCATTACCAACGTCATGCATCAGGTGACGGCGGCGGTGGAGGCCGGCGATCCGACCGCCATGAAGCTGCTGCGTTTCTATCATCTGGGGTTGAGCCAGATGCACGAGTTGGACGGCAACTCCAGTGATCACAGCCAATTGACCCGCGAGATGGATCAGCACAAGGCACGGATGGAGGCGCTGGGCATCGAGACTGATCAGACGCAATTGAATCCGGCCTGGATCGAGGCCGTGAAGCAGGCGCCTCGGTAGCTTCTGGTGTGGGCAGAAACCGCTCCGCTGGGTCTAATGCCAATCAGCTAAGTCATTTCAGCTGCTACGGATCGCGGTTAAACTGACTGGCATTACGCACCCTATCAGGTGTTTGATGATGCATAGTCGCCTGCCATCAGGCGGCTCATACCCGCCAGGGGTCAAAAAAAGGGCGAACGGGATTCGCCATGTGGTCAGAATTCAGGAGCGTCATGGGTCATCCGTCCGTTAAAGATCGAATTGAACAGGCCCGCCACGGCATGCCCTTGGTAGCCGAGCAGGTCGGGGTAACGCTCAAGGTTCGCTCTGCGGTGTTTCTGCTGGTCGCGGTGTGCCTTTCCATGACGGCTATCGTGATGTGGGAAGCCTGGAACTCGCGCCAATACCATCTGCATGACAAGGCAGTGGCGATGTCCAACCTTGCGCAGACCTTGGCCTCGCAGGCGCAGGCGTCGATCAAGCAAGCCGACACGCTGCTGTTTACCCTGGTGGATCGCCTCGAAAACGACGGTTTCGACCAGGCCCGGATGCCCGGGCTGGAGCGATTGCTCAGAGCCCAGCGCAACGAGTTGGGCCAGCTCCATGGCTTGTTCGTGTATGACGAAAAAGGTCGCTGGGTTGTCAATTCCAATAGTGCCGTCGTGCCCGATGCGAACAATGCCGACCGTGAATACTTCATCTTCCATCGTGATCATCCCGATCGAGGGCCCCACATTGGCCCGTCGATCAAGAGTCGCTCGAGCGGTGAATGGATCATGACGGTTTCCCGCCGGATCAATCATCCGGATGGCAGCTTTGCCGGCGTGGCGCTGGCAACCCTCTATCTCAGCCACTTCCTTGCGCTCTACAACAGCATCGACATGGGCGGTAACGGCGTGATCAACCTGATCGCCGACGACGCCACCATCGTCGTTCGCCGACCGTTTAAAGAAGCTGAAATCGGCATCAGCGTCGCCAAGGGGCCGCTGTTTACGCAACTGTTGCCCAAGGGCAATTCAGGCACGGCAACGGTCCCCTCCTATGTGGATGGCGTCGAGCGTGTGGTCGGATTTCGCAGGGTCGACGGTTATCCGCTGATCATCTTTGCTGCGCTGAATAAAGATGAAGTCCTGGCAGCCTGGCGTAAGGAGGTACTGCTGAGTGCCGGGATCGTCTCGTTATTTCTAGGGTTTGTGGGCGTACTCGGTTATCGCCTCATTCGCCTCATGACGCAGCAGAATCACGTGCAGAACGTATTGCTGGATGCGCAGGAAAAACTGATTGAGGTCAACCGCAGTCTTGAGTTGCTGGCCCTGGAGGATGCACTGACCGGGCTTTCCAACCGGCGTCAGTTCGATCATTTCATCCTTGCCGAAATGGGCCGCGCCAGGCGCAACCAGACCCACCTTGCGCTGCTGATGATCGATGTCGATCACTTCAAGAGCTTTAACGATCTTTACGGCCATGTGGCCGGCGATGAGTGTTTGCGCAACATCAGTACGATCATCAGGGACAACATCAAGCGCCCCAGCGACCTGGCTGCGCGCTATGGCGGCGAAGAGTTTGCGGTAGTTCTGCCCGAAACCGACTATGTGGGGGCGTTTATGGTGGCGGAAAAAATCCGTCGCGCGGTTCAGCAGGCAGGCATCGAGCACTGTGAAGGTGCTGAAGGCTCGGTGACGGTCAGCCTGGGCGTCGCCGCTTACGATCCGGCGTCCCAGGCCCAGCCCGATGACTTGGTGGGGGCCGCCGACAAGGCGCTTTACGTGGCCAAGGCCAGCGGCCGGAACATGAGCGTCATTGCCAACTGAATTCAAACAAACCGGTCACTGGGGAATCCTTGAGCGGATAAGATCAAAAGATCGTCCGAACGCGGCCCGAGCCTGCGGCAGCTACGCGCCCGATGGGCGCTGCCACAGCCTGATCACTCGAAGGTAGACCAGCACGTTGATCGCCAGCACCACGCTGCCCAGTCCCAATTGAATCGCCGGCGTCAGACCCGCCGGATAAATGACCGGCCACACGTAATGTTCGATGAAACCGCCGCCATAGCCGGTTTGTCCGGCCGCGTGACGCATCAGGTTTTCCCACACGGTCAGCGGGCAGGTCAGGTGGAAGACTTCCACCGATACGCCCCACGCAGCCACGGGCAGGTGCCACCAGATCAGAGGGCGCCATTTGAGCACCAGCAGCCCGCCGAACAGCACGAACAGAATGAACAGCAGATGAAACAGCACCAGCCCGTCGGCGGCGATTCGGTACAGCATGGCGACTCCCTGACGCGTTACTGGAATCGCTCCATGATACTCGGGCGGGTTGCTCCTGCTCTATCGATTGTTTGCGGTTCCGCGCTGCGAGCGGCCCTTCATCAATCGCGAAAGTCAGCCAACTCCGCACGCATCCTTGCGTTGTGCTTGGCGAATCAAGCGTGCAGTCGATGAATGGCACAAGTTCGCAGCAGTGCGCAGATTGTTCAAGCCATCGGCCGCGACTGCTGGCACAGTCTGAGGTCTTTCCCTGGTTGTAGAGCGTTATGTCCAATTTACTCATGCCGCGCAGTGCCTTTCTTCGCGGCGCTGCGGCGATCATGCCGTTGTCCCTGGCGACCGCGCCCTGGGGACTGCTGGCCGGCTCCATGGCCATCGAGGCCAATCTCACGCCCCTGCAAGGCCAGGGTTTGTCGAGCATCGTGTTTGCCGGGGCGGCGCAACTGGTGGCTATCGGCATGCTCAAGGGCGGTGCCGGGATCTTTTCGATTCTGCTGACCACGGTGTTGCTGACGTCCCAGCATTTGCTTTATGGCATGAGTATGCGTTCGGTAATTTCGCCGTTGCCGGGCCGCTGGCGTGTGGGGTTGGGCTTTTTGCTCACTGACGAGCTGTTCGCCCTGACCAGTCAGCATGACAAGCAGCAGTTCAACCGTTGGTACGCGTTGGGTGTCGGCCTGACGTTTTACATCGCCTGGAACCTCTTCACCCTGGCCGGCATCGTGCTGGGCAGCAGTATTCCGGGACTGGAACATCTGGGGCTGGACTTCTCCATTGCGGCGACCTTTATTGCCCTGATCACCCCGGTGGTGCGAGACGTGCCGACCGTGGTTTGCGTGGCGGTGTCGCTGTTCTGCTCGGTGCTGTTCAGCTACTGGCAATGGGGCTCGGCACTGGTGCTGTCGGGATTGGCGGGCATGACCGCTGGCTTTATCTGCAACAAACTCTACGGTGGACGCACATGATGGTCTGGGCGGTTATTGTCGGCATGGGAATACTGGTTTTCCTGAACCGCTATGTGTTTCTGGAGCCTCGGTTGCCCGTGCGCTTGAGCAGTAATGCGCGGCAGTTCCTGGGTTTTGCGGTACCGGGCATGCTGACCGCGATCTGCGGGCCGATCGTGTTCATGCCCGACAAGCAGCTGAATCTGCAGTGGGACAACCCGTACCTGATCAGTTCGCTGGTCGCGGTGGGGCTGGTGCTCTATACCCGCAATACCTTGCTCAGCATGGTGTTGAGCATGGGGTTTTTCTTTTTGCTGCGCGTGTGGCTCTAAATCGTTCCCGTCGAAACTGTTCTACGCTTAAAGACGATCCCTTCAGGAAGCGAGGCGAGTATGACAAATGATCCAAAGCGTCCGGACCCGGATGAAGAGCTGGATGAACCCACGGAAGAGGAGCTCAAGCGGCAGCGGCGTTCGACGCCAGACTGGAAGCACCCCGACGACGGTAAAGAGATGTCCGATCGCGACCAGGAGCGTCCGCTGAGGCCTTGACCGATTTGCACACCTGTCTTTTGTTGGTCGTGTACATATCCGTTCCTGTGGTCACGGCGGCTTAGGGCTCCGCCCTTATGACGGTTCAACAGTCCCTCGAATTGATACGTTCAGGGTGTTTCATCAATCAGTGCCGCGCCTTGATTTCTTGAATGGCCAACCGCTTTGTCCACCTTGTACCACTCGAAAACCTCGCTGACTTCACCCTGCAACAGCGCCATGTGTTCAGCACGTTCTTTGGGGGTGGCCGGATCAAGCCATTCCCGCGCCAGTTGCGCAGACAACACCACGGGGCGCCGATCATGAATGTCGAGCATGCCGCCCATGCTGTCGGCGGTGATGATCACAAAACCGTCGTCGGCCCGCGGCTCACCCCTCGCGTCGGGGAACTGTCCGATTGCCGCGCATAAAATCGGCGCCCGGTCCCGTCGGCGGATAAGCCACGGTTGCCTCGTCGAATCCCCGGCGTCGACCCATTCAAACCAGTTGTCGATCGGCACAATCGCGCGGTGCGGCCAGATCGCCCGGAAGAACGCGCCGTGGGCGACTTTTTCGACACGCGCATTGATCGGTGCCGCACGATCCTTCGCCCAGTGTGGCCGCCATCCCCAGCGCTGGAAATCGGCGTGCAGGCCGTTGCTCTCCAGATGCAGGAGGGCGAGTTGCGTGGTGGGCGCGGCGTTGTAGCGGGCTAGCGGTTCATCACCAACGTGGTTGATCAACGCGTCGGGGATGCTCAGCGCCGCGACAAAATCGTGAATGCCACGGTACTGCGACAGGCGTCCGCACATAGGCCGATCCTCCGATGAACAGTTCTGATTGAAGAGCGCTGATTGAAGCGCTCTGGCTGGAGATTTCAGCTTAGTTGCTCAGCTCACGTGGGCGCGCTGCAACTCGGTCAACGACAAGACCTTGAGGCGCGCCAGCAGCGGGTTCCGCCGGTCACGGGGATTGGACCAGTTGCACTGCCAGCTCCTGACAAATGCTGCTGGCTTCCAGTCGACGGTATAAGGCGCGTCTTTCAGTACGCCCGAAGCCTTCACCGAAGCATGAACGTTGTAGTAGTTCTGATCACCTACGTGCAGGACGACGGGCTCGGCGGCGTAGGTCAGTGGCGCGGCAAACAGTGCGTTGGCTGGCCTGGCGCAACCAATGGCGCGAAACGTTCTGGTCAAGGTTGGCTTTCTTCGCCCACAGATCGGCGTACTCGTCGGTGAGATTGTCGACCTAGGCCCGGGCCTTTTTCAGGCGTACCAGAAAGTCGGTAATGGCTTCGCGCTTGCTGTCGATTGAAGGCGTTGACGCGGCAATGGCGCTCAGGCCGGGCATCAGGTTCTTGGCGGTGAGAATCGGCCGAGCGCCGGAGAACAGAATCTGTTGAGAGATGTAAGGTTCCCAGACCGGGAACGCGTCGATGCTGCCCTGAGGCAGCGCGGCGGCGGTATCGATCGGCATCAGTTTGATGAAGTCGACGTAGTCTTCCGGCAGGTCGGCTTTTTCCAGGGCGCGCAGGGCAGTAACCCACGATGCCGGGCAGCACTGGGACCAAACACTGTGTACCCTGTTCGAACATACGCCCGCAGAGATGTGCGGGCTCAACGGTGCGGCCAAGGCACATCATGAAACAGCTAATCAAGGTTCTAGCTGCACTCGTCATCGCCACAGGGTTGGTTGGGTGCATCGCTTCTCCCATCGAAATGACGCCGCAGACCGAACAGCGTCTGAGCGCGCAACCACCGATCCGTTTTCTGCTGACCTTTGACGACGGTCCCAGCGCTTCGAGTTTCTGGAATCCGACGATGATGGTGCTCGACAGTCTGGCCACTAACCCGGTGCAGCCGAATCTCAAAGCGGTGTTTTTCGTGCAGACCCGCGCCTCACGAGCCGGCGGCAGTGAAATAGGTCGCCAGGTCATGCACCGCGAACAGGCCGAAGGTCAGATCCTGGGCTTTCACACAGCCACGCCCGGGCACTCCAATCATCGCTCCCTGGACCCGCAAGCACTGGAGCAGTCCCTCACCCACGGCAGCGCCGACATCGCCGCGATCACCGGCGCGCCGCCGACGCTGGTGCGCCCGCCATTCTGGAGCTACGACAAACGCACCTTCGCGGCCTATCAGCAACATGGGATGCATGTGCTGCTGACCGATTTGAGCGCCAATGACGGCAAGATCTGGGGTTTCAACGCCAGCCCCCGGCGGCGCGCCCACCTGCTGCGCAGCCTGTCCGAAGTACGCGAGCGCATCGCCCTTGGAGAGTTACCGGTGGTGGACGGGGTGATTCCGATAGTGGTGACCTTCCACGACCTCAATCGCTACACCGCCCGGCACACGCGGGAGTACCTGCAAATCCTCCTCGACAGTGCGAGCGCCACCGGTCTGAAAACAGCTCAGAAACCTTTTTATGACGACACGGCAGCGCTGCAACGCGCGGCTATGGCGCGCACCGTCCGCGACGGTTCAGAGGCGATTAAATTGCCGGGGATCTGGAATTTGATCTGGGATCGGGATCCTCACTGAGAGGACTCCGAAGTGAGAAACAGTTAACACAAATTTTGAGCATTGGCGACGCAGGATGGGAAATGTGCATCTATGCTGAGAAAGTTGGATCCGATTAACTGCCACGGAGGCGTCAGTCATGGTTTCAGTTCCTGAGCTTTGCCGCATTGTTGAGTGCGGTTTTCAACCGCGGTCCTGTGCTTGCACGGTGAACCCCGACGGAACGTTACGGATCAAGGTCTACGAAGCCGCCACCGGGCGAACTGATCTGTTGATCACCAGAGTATCGCCAGCACAGCTGACCACCGTTCGCGCTATCTCCAACCTGATTGGCGAGTTGCGCACTGAAATGCGTGCCGGGCGCCGGGCGTTTGCCGGCTAGTCCCGCGGCAGCAGCTGTCGCACACCTTGCTGCATCTCGTGGTATCCAATTTCTACGGATACCCTCCGGGCGCGACGTCTGGTCGGCACGTCAATGAAGGTCGGGTGTAAGGTATTCAGGTGAATTCAGGATCATCACTGCCGAAATGGAGGTGACTATGAGCGTTCCGATGCTGACCAAAATGCACATGAACGGTTATGACGTACTCAGCGTGAACAACGGTCCGTGGCGGGTGTGCACCAAAGGTGACCGGCTTGGAGCCTTTGGCAGCCGAGAGGAAGCACTGGCCTTTGCGGCCTCTCTTCCCGGCTACAAGGCTAGATCAAGCCGGCCTGCACTCAGCCAGAAGTCAGATTGATAGTGCGCTTGCAGCCCCGGTTCGCCGGGGCTTTTTCGCATGGCATTAAGGCCCTGGCTCAACAGTGCGATCCGTTTTCGATAAAGGCTGGCCGCCGATCTGCTGGACTTGATCCTTGCTCATACCGGTCTCCGCCTTTGCGACCAACGGCTGATCCCGATAGATGCGCGACTCAGTGCTGCAGCCACTCGACGCTGCCAGTACGACGACCAGTGCGCATCTCGGATTGTTTATGGCAGCGCTCCTGCTAATGAGCTTTCGTTCGAGTGATAACCTTGGCTTTCACTTCCTCGGCATAACCCTTCAGTCGCTCTTCATCTCCCTGAAACAACTCGCACAGCTTTTGGGCTGCTTGCGCATCCACATCATTGCCGAGCTGGCGTAGCTGCTCTGCGATGCGCAAAAGCTCTACCGCTGACCACCTCAAGTCCGACGCAACGCCTTGCAGGTCACGCCGAAGTTCGTTTTCAGATTCGTTGAGCCACATGATGACCTCCTGAAAGTCTCTGCTACGAAATTTTAGTCCCATTTCCCAATTCATGGCGTTTCGTTCGTCCGGGCCGTTGGCGTAGCCTTCTGTCGGGATAATGAACGCGAACGGGCAGATCTGATGTCGTAGTGAGGTAGTGAATTTTCGCTAGGGCGAGGCAACTTCCAATGACGACCACCGATGACTTTCGATTTCATGCCCATGAGCTGATGGTTGACATGGACGCGGCTACCACGGAAATGATGAAGCTGATTTCCGCGCATCAGCTGAGCGGCCCGGAATGGGAGCGGGTCACTCAATGGCAGCATGAAGCGTACGAAAGATGGATGACCTATCTCAATGAGAGGTCTTACCCGGATCCGGGGGATCACAACGCGCCTCGCTGAGTGCTGTTCAGCGAGGTTTAGCCGGTGATATCGATCGCCTGGATGATCGGGTCGTCGATTGCCTGAGTGCTCGCACTGGTTTTCTTTTCCCGACGTTCGTTCATCCAGTTGTCCACCTGAGCATTGAATTGCGCCGGCGCTTTTCGTCCGACCTTCCTGGCGAGATCAAGAATGGTCTGCTGGGCGAGGGCGTCTTCCATACGTTTCTGCGCGACCATCATGGCGGCATGGACTGAGCAGTGATCAGCCACCGCCCAAGCCGGCGCGGAACCTTCGAACAAGGCGCAACGCCCCCGAATCTCCCGGCAATCGAAGATGAGCTTCTGGCCGTCGATGGCATTGACGATATCCAGAAGGCTGATTTCGTCAGAAGGCCGGGCCAGCTTGAACCCGCCGCGCACGCCTTCAGTGGCGACCACCAGTTTTGCCTTGGCCAGTTTGGTGAAGATTTTTGCCAGATAGTCCTGAGGTACGCCTTGCAGTTCAGCAAGGTCGCGCACGCTCGCCTCACGGGTGTCGCCGCAATTTCCCACCAAAAAAATCAGGCAATGAATGCCGTACTCAACGCCGGCGCTGTAAAGAGACATATCGATCTCCGACTAAAGCAGTCGTAAATGTTAGCAGCGGAAAGTGAGCTGAGCAATGAATTCGATCCCGTATGCACAGCGTTTGCTCTAACGTCATGCGCTGGTTGGACGATTTATTGCTACTCCTGAGGATGAATCAAACTTTTCGATGGTAACCATCAGTAATTTCGTTTTGTGCCAAGTAACTGGGATCAATATAGTCGTAGTTGTCAGGACGGCAGCCGCTACCGATGAGCGTGACCCTTAACGAATTCATCACTTGGTCTTCTCCCACGGAGTTAAAAATGAAACAGCACATCTTGGTTATCGGCGCAGGTTTCGGTGGCATGTGGACGGCTTTGAGCGCCACGCGCCTGTTCGACATTCATGGTCACAACGACGTTGAAGTGACTGTTCTGGCCCCTCAGGCCGAGTTGCGTGTACGTCCGCGCTTCTACGAGCCGAATGCGCACCTACTGGCCGCGCCGATTGGCGAACTGTTTGATGCGGTCGGCGTGAAGTTCATCAAGGGCACCGCAGAGAGCATCGACGTTGAGCAAAAACGCGTCGGTTACGTCGATGCATCGGGCAATCAGCAAGTGTGCAGCTACGACAAACTCGTTCTGGCGACCGGCAGCCGTCTGGCACTGCCGAACACTCCAGGTGTGGTGGAACACGCCTTCGACGTCGACCAGATCGAACAGGCCGTACGCCTGGAAAATCACCTCAAATCCCTGGTGAACCTGCCAGAAAGCAAAGCCCGAAACACCGTAGTAGTTGCCGGTGGTGGCTTCACCGGGATTGAAACGGCGACCGAAATGCCTGGGCGTCTGCGTGCCATCCTGGGTGATCGTGCCGGCATCGAAGTGATCATCGTTGATCGTGGCGAGAAAGTTGGCGGGTCCATGGGCGACGAGATTGCCAAGTCGATCGCTGAAGCCAGTATTGAAACCGGCGTGAAATGGCGCTTGAAATCGTCGGTGGTCGCCGTCGACGAAAGCGGCGTGACCCTGGCCGATGGTCAGCGCATCGATGCCAAAACCGTGATTTGGACCACCGGTGTGCGCGCCAGCTCGCTGACCGAGCAGATTCCGGCCGAACGCGATCACCTCGGTCGTCTGCACGTCGACGCGCACCTGAAAGTCATTGGTCAGGAAGACATTTTCGCCACCGGCGACGTCGCCTACGCCGCCAGCGATGACATCGGTAACTTCGCGTTGATGACCTGTCAGCACGCCATCTCGCTGGGTCGTCATGCCGGCAACAACGTTGCCGCACAGATCCTGGGTGTGGATCCGACTCCGTATAACCAGCCTAAATACGTGACCTGTCTGGATCTGGGCGTCTGGGGAGCGGTCTACTCCGAGGGTTGGGATCGTCAGGTGAAGTTGATCAAGGCGGAAGCCAAGGCGCTGAAAACCCAGATCAACACGACGTGGATCTACCCACCTGCGGCTGACCGTGTCACTGCGCTGGCTTCAGCGGATCCGATGATTCCTGTTGCCTGAAGCGTCGGCAGCGTAACTGTAATATCGCCGTCTGCTTAGAAAAATCCTGCCCGGGTTCTCTTGGGTGGGATTTTTTTTGCGCCTTGAACGGTTGCGGGCGTGAAATTTAACGTGTACTTTTTCATGAAATAAAAAGTATAAAATTTCACGGAGCCCGCATGTTTCAACAATCTACCGAGCACGTCGTCAGTTATTACGCCCACACCTGCGCGGATCGTCTATTGGATCGAGCCCCTTTGCAGGGCGAGCAGGACACTGAAGTGTTGATCATCGGGGCCGGCTTCAGTGGATTGCACACGGCGTTGCGTCTGGCCCTGGCCGGCAAACGCGTGACCTTGCTGGAAGCCAGTCGGGTGGCCTGGGCCGCCTCGGGCCGCAATGGCGGTCAGGCTATTCTCGGTTGGTCGTGTGACATGCCGCCGCTGGAGGCGGCGCTGGGTTATGAGCGCGCGCGCCGGTTATGGGACAGCATGCGCTGGGCAGCACGAGAGTTGCGAGCGTTGCCCGCACGCCATGATTTCGACTGCGACTATCGGCCCGGCCACCTCTGGACGTCGGTGATGCCGCGACGGGTGAGTCTGCTGACAGAATGGCAACACGAGGCCAGCCACAAGTGGGGCCACGATAGTTTGCAGTTCATTGAGCGCGAGGCGTTGCCGGAATGGGTCGCCAGTGAGCGCTACCAGGCGGGCCTGTTTGATCCTGAAGGCGGGCATTTGAATCCGCTGAAACTGGCGCTCGGGCTGGCTGCCGCGATTGAACGTGCCGGTGGATGCATTCATGAACAGAGCAAGGCGCTGAGTTATCGCGAAGAAGGCGATCGTTATGTGGTCACCACTGAGCGCGGTCGCATTCGCGCCGACGTGCTGGTGCTGGCGTGCAACGCCTATCTGGATCGGCTTGACCCGAAGCTTTCGAGTTGCGTGTTACCGGTTGGCACTTATCAGGTGGCCACCGCGCCACTTTCAGAGGAGCAGGCAGCCGCGTTGCTACCGAAAAATGTATGCGTCACCGACAACCAGTTTGTCCTCGATTATTTTCGCCGTACGCCGGACAACCGTCTGCTGTTCGGCGGTGGTTGCACCTATCTGGGTGGCATGCCGAAGGACATCGCGGCTGCGACGCGGCCTTATCTGGAGCGCGTTTTTCCCCAGCTCAAGGGCGTCGAGTTCGATTTTGCCTGGGGAGGGCATATCGACCTCACCCTCAAGCGCACGCCTGACATCGGTCGACGTGGCGATCTCTACTGGCTGCAGGGTTACTCAGGCCACGGCGTGCTGCCGACATTGGCCGGGGCCCGCGCCGTGTCCGACGCGATACTGGGCCGGCCGGATGAGCTGGCGTTGTACCAGGGTTTGATCAACGGCAGTTTTCCCGGTGGTAAGTATTTGGCAGCACCGCTGGAAGCCATCGGCAAGGCCTGGTATCGGCTGCGCGACAGCCTTTGAAAGCATCAATTTCTGGAAACCTTTAGATGGACATGCAAGAAGAAATTTCGGCGCTGGCGATCTTGATCCAGGACCTGCGCAAGCACAAAAAATACACGCTGAAAGACCTGGCGGACAAAATCG
The DNA here is from genome assembly GCF_054898005.1 of Pseudomonas sp. HLT2-19-2. Taxonomy (NCBI): domain Bacteria; kingdom Pseudomonadati; phylum Pseudomonadota; class Gammaproteobacteria; order Pseudomonadales; family Pseudomonadaceae; genus Pseudomonas; species Pseudomonas sp. HLT2-19-2. Next base: position 2,661,914 of record NZ_CM142712.1, read on the forward strand.
GTCGTTCGGTCGGCTTTCTCTCGCAAGTCGAGCGGGGGCTGTCGCGTCCCACAGTGGCGGACTTGACCGCCATCAGTGAAACCCTTGGCGTGCCGACCACTTATTTCTACAGCTTGCCCAAACCCATGGCATTGCCTTGGGTGACCCGCCCGGATGAGCGACGCACGCTGTATTACGCCGACGGGATTACCGACATCCTCGTTTCTCCAAAGATGAGGGCGTCCTTTTCAATGCTTGAAAGTCAGCTGGAGCCCGGCGCCAGCAGTGGTGATCGGCACATGAATGACAGCTCGGAGCAGGGTGGCTATGTCCTCGAGGGGGAGCTGACGCTGTGGCTGGATGACAATCAACCGGTGACATTACGTGCCGGCGACAGTTTTCAACTGGCCAGTCACACGCATTGTCGCTACGGCAACCTCACGGATCAGCTCACCCGAGTGCTTTGGGTTTACACCTGATAAAAACAACAAGGAACACTAACGATGGATGCTGTCTGCTCTGATCTGGTTGCTGAGGTTCGCGCGTTTCGTCAGCGCTTCCCGCAGGTGCGTTACGTTGACCTGATTTCCCTGGATATTCCCGGGCATTTTTACGGTAAGCGCTACCCGATAGAAATGCTCGAGAAGGTCGCCGCCGGCAGTGTGCTCAAGCTGCCGCAAAACTGTGTGTTGCTGGGCACGCAGGGCGGTCTGTTCAAAATCGGCGACTACTGTTTTAACGACGGCGATCCGGATGCTCCCCGCCGCCTGGTGCCCGGTACGCTCAAGCCTGTGAGCTGGGAAAAACAACCGCTGGGGCAGATGCTGATTACCTCAAGCGGTACCGAAAAACCTATCGTCTTCGAGCCGCGAGAAGTGTTGGCGCAGGTGCTCGAGCGCCTTGGCCGAAAAGGGATTTTCCCCGTGGTCGCGTTCGAGCTGGAGTTTTATCTGTTCGATCGCCAGCTACGTGACGGTTTGCCACAGTTCCCTCGCGATCAGCTGACGGACGATGCCGATGATCAGCCGAATATGCACATCGAACGGCTGTCGAGATTTTCACCGGTACTCGATGACATGGTCGAGACCGCGCGGGCACAAGGCATCGATACCACGGTGATCACCGCGGAGCTGGGCCCTGGCCAGTTCGAGATCAATTTTGGTCACCTTGACGACGGCCTGCGTGCGGCCGACTGGGCGGCCCTGTTTTGCCGCAGCACCCGGGGGGTGGCCCTCAAGCACAACCACCGTGCCAGCTTCATGGCCAAACCCTACTTGCAGCACCCCGGTAGCGGCATGCATGTGCATGTGAGCCTTTACGACGAGGCCGGAAACAACCTGTTGGCGGCTAACGATCAGCAGGCGCTGCGCCATGCGGTGGCCGGTTGCCTTGAAGTGTTGCCGCATTGCATGCCGATCTTTGCACCGAATCACAACGCAATGCGTCGCTTGAGCGGCACGGTGAACGTCGCGACGCGCGCCAGTTGGGGGTTTGAAGATCGTGACGCTTGCCTGCGGGTGCCTGAGTCGGACGCTAAAAATCTGCGCATCGAACATCGCCTGGCGGGCGCGGATGCCAACCCTTATCTCGTGTTGGCGGCGATTCTGGTAGGGCTGGAGCAAGGGTTGGAGGTTGGTCGTGAACCGATAGCATCCCTCAACGAAGACCGTGGCAGCGGTATCGACTTCCCGCTGGAGATGCTGGATGCCGTGCGTTCGATGCAAAACAATGCGCAGTTGCGCGAAGGCTTGGGTGCGGAATTTGTGGAGGTCTACTGCGAAAACAAGCGCCAAGACCATTTAGAATTCCTGCAGGACATCAGTGCGCGGGAGTATCGCTGGTACCTGTAAATCAGTCCTTGTCGACGCTCGTCCATAAAAATTGTGTGGATATTTAATGAGTTAGACGTTTTAGTAACCGGATAGTGAATCAAAATATCTTGTTGCAGGCAGAAATATTAAGTAATATTCGCCCCGCGTTCACCACCACGGTTTATGCATTTTGAGTCCCAGGCGTCCATCAGCTGCCTGGGATTTTTTTTGCCTGAAATTCGGGCCGGTGCGCGCAACTTGCTCCAGCGCAGGACCAGGATCACAGCGGCCAATGATCCCTATCCGCTATCGAGAGATGATCCCGTGATCAATCGCGTATTTGACCAGGGCCGCCGGTTTGTCGATGTTGAGTTTGCGACGGATGCTCAGGCGATGGGTTTCTACAGTGCGAACGCTGATGTCCAGTTCGCGGGCCATCTCCTTGTTGTTCAGCCCCTGAGCCATCTTGTACAACACTTGGCTTTCGCGCGGCGTCAGCTCGTTGTCGGTACTTTTATCGGCGATGAGCCGCTGGGCGATCTCGGCGCTGTAGAACGTACCGCCACTGGCAATGGCTTCGATCGCCGCAATGATTTCCCGCGACGGTGAGTTCTTCAGTACATAGCCGCTGGCACCCGCACGCACGGACTCACTCACGTATTCATTGTTGTCGTACATGCTGAGCACCAGCACCTTGAGCGACGGGTACTGGCTGCGTAACACCCGGGTCAGCTCAAGCCCGTTCATGTCCCGCAGGCTAATGTCGACCAGCAACAGGTCCGGCTGGCAGCGCCCGACCATTTCAATGGCATCCGCGCCATTCTCGGCTTCGCCCACCACTTCCAGGGGGGCCATGACCGCCAGCAGCGCTTTGATGCCGTCGCGGACCAAGGAGTGATCGTCGACCAGGGCGACGCGGATCGGGTAGGGCAGGTTCATCGCGGGTATTCACTCTTGTTGTTGTGGGGCGCGTCAGCGTTTTGCGCCGGGGATCTTCATCGGCAGCAGAACGTCCAGCTCACTTCTTCCCGGCATTGAGATCAGGTCGAATCGTCCACCAAAATGCTCGACTCGCTCACGAATATTACGCAGGCCAATGCCCGCATGACGACGTTCGACCTGAGCGACGTTGAAGCCGATACCGTCATCGACCACCGTCAACCGTACGGACTCTTCAGACCCGTGCAGGGTAATGGAGACGTTTTTTGCCTGGGCGTGGCGTTCGATATTCGTCAGTCCTTCTTGCACGATGCGAAACAGCGCGACCGCTGCCCCATCGACCCAATGACAGTCGAATTCGTTGTCGTTGTAGGTCACCACCAGGCCGCTGCGTTGTTCGAATTCAGCTGCGAGTTGACCGATCGCCGCCGGCAGGCCCAAGGTGTCGAGCAGCGAGGAGCGCAGGTCGTGAGAGAGGCTGCGAACCTCGCCAATCGCTTCCCCCAGGCGTTCCGTGGCGTCCCTCAGCGTGCTCAAACCCTTGTCTTGTGCTTGCCCGTTCTCGAGCAGATGGCTGGCCAGTTCGAACTGAAATTTAATGGAGACGAGCAGCTGGCTAATGCCGTCGTGCAGTTCACGGGAAACCCGTGATCGTTCTTCCTCCTGCAAACTGACGATACGCTGAGTCAGGCGCTGCAGTTTTTTGTCGGCCAGACGATGCTCGCTGACGTTGAGCGTCATGCCACTGGCGAAGACAAACAGCACCGCCACGAGGGCCACCGCGGCAATCGCCAGCATGGTTTTACGAATGCCCTGTGCCACTTCGTCACGCGCCTGTTGGGTCGCGCGCTCAACGTCTTCAAGGTAGATGCCGGTGCCGAGCATCCAGCCCCAACGATCCAGCATCACCACATAGGCGAGCTTGTCGGTCACTTGGCCGGAAGAGGGTTTGTTCCAGGCGTAGCGTTGAAAACCTTCGCCTGATTGCGCACTTTTGAGCAACGCCTGGATCACTGGCAAACCGTGAGCGTCCTTCATGTCCCACAGGTATTTGCCCACCAATTCCGACTGGCGCGCGTGCATCAGGCTGCGACCTTCGTGGTCGTAGACAAAGAAGTAGCCATTGATGCCAAAGCTGAGCTTGCGCAGTTCTTCCAGCACTTGTTGCTGTGCGTGTTCGTCACCGTGGCCGTCGTCGTACAGCGGCTCGATCAGGCTTTGCGCCATTTCGACATAGTTCTTAAGTTCTGCGCGCTTGCTCGCCAGAATGCTGTCTTGGATCAGTTGCGCCTGTTGTTCACCCAGTTGCCGGTTCATCGAAATCACCAGCGCGCAGATGACGGCGATGGCCAACACCAGCGGCAGAATCCCGAGCGCGACGATTTTGTGTTTGAGCTGCATCTCTGCTCCTGTCCAGACCGAGGGAAGGCGAAGGCCCGGCATCATATGCCAAAGATACGCGCGCCCAGTAGCGGTGCTGGACGGGATGACAAACCGTCTACGTAGAACTACGTAGACGCCGCGTACGTAGTAACGCGGATTTATTTGTAGACGGTATGCGGGGATATTGGGCCAGCTCCGCACAGCGGACACAATTATAAAAATTACCGCCGCAGTCCACTGGCTGTCGGCAGGAGACACGCTATGCCCCGTCTGGCTAAACACCTCGCCTGGTTTGCCGTGGCTGTCCTGGGAGCGTTTGCGCTAAGTGTCGTGGCCCTGCGCCGCGGCGAAGCGATCAATGCCCTCTGGATCGTAGTCGCAGCAGTTGCTATCTATCTCGTCGCTTATCGTTACTACAGCCTGTTCATCGCCAACAAGGTGATGCAACTCGACCCCAATCGTGCCACGCCCGCGGTCGTCAACAACGACGGTCTGGACTACGTACCGACCAACAAACACGTACTCTTCGGTCACCACTTCGCCGCCATCGCTGGCGCGGGTCCGCTGGTCGGTCCGGTCCTGGCGGCGCAGATGGGCTATTTGCCCGGCACGCTGTGGCTGATTGCCGGCGTGGTGCTGGCCGGTGCCGTTCAGGACTTCATGGTCTTGTTCATGTCCACCCGCCGCAACGGCCGTTCCCTCGGCGACATGGTTCGTGAAGAAATGGGCCGCATCCCCGGCACCATCGCGCTGTTTGGCTGCTTCCTGATCATGATCATCATCCTCGCGGTGCTGGCGCTGATCGTGGTCAAGGCCTTGGCCGAGAGCCCGTGGGGGATTTTCACGGTGATGGCGACCATCCCGATCGCGATGTTCATGGGCATTTACATGCGCTACATCCGCCCGGGCCGCATTGGTGAAATCTCCGTGGTTGGCGTGTTGCTGTTGCTGGGTTCGATCTGGCTGGGCGGGCAAGTGGCCGCCGATCCGGTGTGGGCCAAAGCGTTCACCTTCACCGGCGTACAAATAACCTGGATGCTGATCGGCTACGGTTTCGTCGCAGCGGTATTGCCGATCTGGCTGATTCTGGCGCCGCGGGACTACCTGTCGACGTTCCTGAAAATCGGCACCATCGTGGCCTTGGCGATCGGCATCCTGATCACCATGCCTGATTTGAAAATGCCGGCGCTGACCCAGTTCATCGACGGCACCGGGCCGGTGTGGAAGGGCGGTCTGTTCCCATTCCTGTTCATCACCATTGCCTGTGGCGCGGTCTCCGGTTTTCACTCGCTGATTGCTTCGGGCACCACACCGAAAATGTTGGCTAACGAAGGTGATGCCCGTTACATCGGTTACGGCGGCATGCTGATGGAATCCTTCGTCGCCATCATGGCCATGGTTGCCGCGTCGGTGATCGAGCCGGGCGTGTATTTCGCCATGAACAGTCCGGCGGCGATCGTCGGTGGTGACGTGGTGGCTGTCGCACAAACCGTCAGCAGCTGGGGTTTTGCAATTACCCCGGAAGCGCTGCAAGCGGTGGCCAAGGACATCGGGGAAACCACGATCCTGGCCCGTGCCGGCGGTGCGCCGACCCTGGCGGTTGGTATTGCGCAGATCCTGCACAGTGTCCTGCCGGGTGAAAGCACCATGGCGTTCTGGTACCACTTCGCGATCCTGTTCGAAGCGCTGTTCATCCTCACCGCCGTCGACGCGGGGACCCGTGCCGGGCGGTTCATGCTCCAGGACTTGCTTGGTTCCTTCGTGCCGGCGCTGAAACGCACCGAATCCTGGACCGCCAACCTGATCGCAACCGCAGGATGTGTGGCGATGTGGGGTTATCTGCTGTATCAGGGCGTGATCGATCCGCTGGGTGGCATCAACACCTTGTGGCCGCTGTTCGGTATCTCCAACCAGATGCTGGCCGGTATCGCGCTGATGTTGGCGACCGTCGTGCTGATCAAAATGAAGCGCCAGCGTTACGTCTGGGTCACCATGCTGCCAGCGGTGTGGCTGCTGATCTGCACCACCACCGCCGGTTTCATCAAGCTGTTCGACGCCAACCCGGCGATCGGCTTCCTGTCGCTGGCCAAGAAATACAGCGATGCCCTGGCCAACGGTCAGATCCTCGCGCCGGCCAAGAGCATCGAGCAGATGCAGCACGTGATCTACAACGCCTACACCAACGCAACATTGACGGCGCTGTTCTTACTGGTGGTCTTCAGCATCCTGTTTTTTGCACTCAAGGTTGGTATTGCCGCCTGGGGCAGCAAAGAACGTACGGATAAGGAAGCACCGTTCCAGGCTATTCCGGACGCTTGATCGAGGAGGGCAGCATGTTCAATGACCTGAGTCGCCTCGGTAAATACCTCGGTCAGGCCGCGCGCCTGATGGTCGGGATGCCCGACTACGACACGTACGTCGAACATATGCAAAGCAAGCACCCGGACAAACCGGTGATGAGTTATGAGGTGTTCTTCCGGGAACGCCAGGAAGCTCGTTACGGAAGCAAGGCTGGGCCGAAGTGCTGTTGAGGGTCGGTGGCAGTGATGCCATCTAAATAGCAAATTAAAGAACCCGGCTGATGAGGCCGGGTTTTTTATTAAGTGAATTCCATTGGCCGATCCGTATTGAGTCAGGAGGCGGGGATGGTTTCGAGCGTTTCGAGATTCAGCAGGGTGAAATAGCCACGGTCCGGCCTCCAGCCAGCCGTATCGATGTGAATCACATTACCAAGGCTGACAGGCATAAGAAGCGGCGTATGCCCTACGACGAGTGCGCGTAGGCCATCAACGCCATGCTTTTGCATCTGATCGATCCGCCGTCGTGACCACATGCAGGAGTGCTGGACCACTTGCAGCTGCTCGTTGCTTTCTGGCGATTCCAGTTCCTTACGCAATTGTTCCCATGATGGAAATGGACAATCGGCGTGCACGATGCCGATCAGGCCGTGTGCTGTTTCAACTTCTATCGCGATAGGGAGCTTGGCGAACTGCGCCGCGAAAGCTTGCTTCTCGAATGGCGATAGATCCGTGAACCATGAGCCGCCGTTGCCGATCCAGCTGTCGAAGTCGCAGGTGTCGAAACACACCACATAGTCGTCATGGTTGCCCCGCACTGGGTGGAACCATGGTTTGTCCAGCCAATCGAGCGCGTCACGGCACTCGGGTCCACGGTCAATCAGATCGCCAACACTGAACAGGCGATCTACTGAGGGGTTGAGCCCGACTGCATCCAGAGCGGCCTGCAACCGAGTGAAATGGCCGTGAATGTCACCGACCACGAAATCTCGGCCGGCAACGTTTACGGCAAAGCGCTTCACGCGCGGCATCTCGAAAGCTTCGAGCATGGGAATACCTCTCCCGCAGCTCCCCAACGGGCTGGTAGTCAGTTGAGTTTAGGCCAGGAAGTGCTGGTCGACGATGACCGCGGCGGCAAGAAGACTTTTACCGCCGCGCGACAGGCTTCCCGGATCCAGCGCGGTGAGAGTCAGTAGCCAGTTGCTTGCCCGAAGTGGTTGTCCTGCACTCCGGCGATGAGGTGCAGGGGCACGTGTTGCGCATCAATGGATTGGACTTCGAAAGTTTCCACTATTTGGGTTTGGCGCTCACTCAGCCCGGTCGACTCTTCTGCAAGAGCCTTAGCCATTCTCGCGTGGTTCGCTGCGATTTCATTGAGAGTTGACACGTTACATCTCCCGGTGACTGACCAAGCGTATCGCTGGAGTCCTTAAGCGTTAATTAAAGTGCCGCCGCGTCAGAATTACGTCGCTCTGGGGCCGCTACGAGCGTCTTTTGCAATCCTTAAGCCAGAAATAGTCAATAAATTCGCGCCACGTTTCTCATGCGACGAATGGTTGCGCAACGGCGACTTTGGCCAACTGCTCGCGAACCAGGTCATTGGGCTCATTGATCCGCTTTCGCTTGCGCAGGTTGATCCTGATCCGGGGCACACGACTAACAAAAGCGTGTGTGTCCGACATCGGCGCCGATGTACTGGCAGCAGGATCGCTGCGTTGTTCTCGCAGGGCGTATATTGATAATGTCGATCCAAGTAGTTGAGGCGATAGCAGATCGCTTGTGGTGTGACGTGCGAGAGGACTGGGGGGAGCGGAGCAGATATCCCAGAACGTTTGGAGGTGCTACATGAGCGAATATCAACGACTCTTTCTGATAACCGGTTCAACCATGCGTCACACGCCGGCGCTGCAGCGAGCGGTCGCAATTGCCGAAGCCACAGGCGCAGCGCTACATATCACGGTGTTTATTGAAGACTTCGACTTCATGGGTTTGATAAGTGGAAGTGGGAAGTTTCGTGAGACCTGTCAGCAAGAGAACCAAAAGTGGCTGAAGGATGAGGCCGATCTAATACGCGGAAGCGGTATCAAGGTGAGTACTGAAGTGCTGGTAACTCGCAACGCGCTGCAAGAGATCCTTCGGCACGTGGAAGAAATGCAGCCGGACCTGGTTATTAAGGACGTGCAACACGAGTCAGCGCTCAAGCGCGTGTTTATCACTCCTTTGGATTGGCACCTGTTGCGCGAATGTCCGGTGGCTTTACATCTGGTCAGCGAAGTTAGGTGTCCGCTTCCGCGGGTGATAGTGGCTGCAGTTGATCCGTCGCACCCAGAAACTCAGATCACCGGAATTAACGACCGTATCATCCAGGCTGCGAACGGATTGGCAATGCAATGCAATGCCGAGTTGCATCTGCTGTATGCCTACGATCTATCACTGACACATATCTCTGACGCAGGTGCTGGTGCAGTGACGATGCCAGGCTTCAGCAGCGACGTTCGTCGGTCGCTGCATAAGTCATTCATGGCATTGGCCGATCACTACGGCGTGCCACCTGAGCGACAGCACTTCATTGCAGGACCACCTACGAAGGCGATGGCTGACTTTGCAGCCCACAACCGAGCCGATGTAATCGTAATGGGAAATGTGCATCGCAAAGGGCTGGATAAATTGGTTGGCAGCACTACAGAGCATGTCCTGTACCAGGTGCCCTGCAACGTTTTCGCAATTCAGGGGCAAGCGGATCAATGAATCAGACCATCAGTAGTGAACAGTGGAGCGCACTGGCTCCCTGTGGGAAGCTGGCAACGCTGCTGGCACCACGTCGATCACGCAGGTGTGATACGCACTGAGGCTTTCACGATGACCGATGCTGACCACTGTGATTTCGGTGGCTCCCAGAGCCTCGTACAGACGTCGCTCTGCAATTTCGTCCAACCCCGAGGTGGCCTCATCGAGGAACAGCAGCGGCGGCTGTATCAGTAAGGCCCTGGCCATGGCCAGGCGCTGTTGCTCTCCGGGGCTCAGGCGCCGGCTCCAGTCATCGGTACTGTGCAAGGGCAGATGTTGCAGTTCTGCCAGTTTGAGTACTTCTTCCAGGCGCGTTTCATCAATGTGGATAGCGCTGGCCTCGCCAGTTTGATGCAAGAGCTCATGTAACGAACCGTTTGGCAGATAAGGCCTTTGAGGCAGTATGAACAGGCCATCCCGGTCCAGTTCGGCGCTGCCCTGGTGCCGTGGCCACAATCCGGCCAGTGAGCGAAGCAGGGTGGTCTTGCCCACGCCCGAAGGGCCGCGCAGCAGCAGCCGTTCACCGGGTGCCAAGGTCAGGGTCAGCGGTTCGAACAGCGGTAAACCGTGCTCGTTCAGCGGTGAAAAGTCATGCAGCCGCAGGCCGGCAGTACGATGGGTCACGGGGTCGACCGGGGCGGGCAGTGCGTCGAGTTCACGCCAGAAACTGCACAGGCGCGTCTTGGTCGCACGCCATTCGGCGATTTGCGGGTAGCTGTGAATCAAAAACGACAGCGAGGCCTGTATTTCGCCAAAAGCTGAAGCGATCTGGGTCAGTTGTCCCAGTTGAATCTCCCGCGAGAAGAAGCGCGGTGACACCAGCAACAGCGGCAAGGTAAAGGCGAATCGCTCATATGCCGCATTGATGCCCAGCAGGTGTTTTTTCGAGCGAACCAATCTGGAGTAGTTGCTCAGCAGCAGCCCCAGTTGTCCTAGTAACTGCTTGCTTTCCCAGCCCTGACCGCGGGAAAGGGCGACGTTTTCAGCGTCTTCACGCAGGCGTGTCAGGCCGAAACGAAAATCCGCCTCACGACGTTGTTGCAGGAAATTAAGCCCAATCAGCGGTTTGCCGATCCAGTGTGCGATGCTGCTGCCGATCACGGCGTAGATCAAGGCCAGCCACAACATGTAGCCGGGGATGGCGACGGCATGCCCGGCGACTTCGAACTCCAGCGTGCCGGAAATACGCCACATGATCAGGCTGAACAGTATCACCAGAATGATCGCCTGGAGCAGGTTCAAGCCCAGGTCCAAGGTCTGCTCGACGAAGATCTTGCAGTCCTCGGCGATGCGTTGGTCGGGGTTGTCGTAGGTCACGCTGTGAAAGCGGCTGCGGTAGTAGCGTTGGCTGTCGAGCCACTTGGCGAGAAAGGCCTGGGTGAGTTTTTCTCGCCAGCTGATCAGCAATCGCTGCTGAACCTGAAACTTGGCCATGGTGCAGGCGATGAAGGCGACGTCCAGTACCAGCAGTTCCACGACGTGATAACCGAACGCGGCGGCATCCAGGCTTTGCAATGAGTTGTAGAACCCCAGGCTCCACTCGTTCCAGCGCACCTGGATCGCAATGATCCCGGCCACCGCCAGCATGGCCATGGCGAGGGTCAGCCAGGCGCGACGACGGCCTTCAGCCGACCAGTAAGGCGCGGCCAGCAATTTCATATCATGGATGAACATCAGAGCGTCCTGCCTGGCAAACTCGGGGGGTGACCCGCCGTGTAGAGTCTTCGGAATACAAAAAACGTGGTAGGTTAACAGTTCTCAAACTCAGTTACGAAGCCTCATGACGTCTCTTCAAACCGCTGCCCGAATGCTCGACGAAACCCTGCTCGATCAGTTGTTTCGTTTCGAGGGCGCCTTTCTGCGCAGCACGTGCCGGCTCAGCGATTGCATCGAAGGCCGTGGACTGATTGAGTTTCGCGATCCGCAAACCTGTACCGAACTGTTGGGCCTGTATGCCCGCTACTATCCCGCTGCGCCTCGGGCCGCGCTGGTATCTCAATGGTCGATGGATTTGATTTGCGTGACGCTGGCCTTACCGTTGGCAGCCGCAGCGCAGAATCTGAGCTGCACCGTGCGTGATCCTCATGTAGCACTGGAAGACGGCATGCCCGTGGCTCAGGTGTTTGCCGCGGGCGAAGTGCTGCCCTTGAATGACCCGTTGGCCTTCGTGCAACAACTGCTGGTCGAAGACATGGCGCCCTTGGTCCAGGCATTGGCCAGCGCCGGGCGGGTGGCCCAGCGCTTGCTGTGGAACAACGTGGCGGCCGCCATCGAAGTCGCGCTCGATTACTTCCAGATGCCGCAAGCGCCGCAGTGGCGTGATCGCCTGTTCAGGGAGCGTCATTGGCCCGACGGCACGCGCAATCCGCTGTACGGCTTCCTGCAACTGGCCCCCGGCCCGAGTGGTGTCCCCTTGCTGATGCGCAAGGTGTGCTGCCTGCACCATCAACTGGGTGATGCGCGCCCGTATTGCGACAACTGTCCGCTGGTGCCGGGCGCTGACATCACGCAGCCTCATCAGGCATAAGCCGCGTGGGCTTCGACCTGGGTGAGGCGGCCGTTCTCGACTTTCAGTACCCGGTCGGCCTGTTGGAGGTAAGCGTCGTCGTGGGTGATCACGATCACGGTCTTGCCCCGGGCTTTTAACTCCGGCAACAGCTCCATGTAGAACACCCGCTTGAAGGTCGGATCCTGGTCGGCGGCCCACTCGTCGAACAGATAAAACGGCTTGTCGTCCAGATACGCCGACACCAGCGCCAGTCGCTTGCGTTGGCCCGTGGACAGATCCACGGTGGAAAAGCGGTCGTCGACGATGCTGACTTTATGCCCCAGCCCCAAAGCCTTCACATAACGCGTCGCTTCGGCGGTGCGGTGCTCGGCGTCCGGTCCGTCGTCGCCCAGCAACTGTTCGAACAGGTGGAAGTCAGCGAATACCGCGGCAAAGTGCTGACGGTATTGCTCGCGGTTGTCGTCGTCCACTTCCACGCCATTGAGCACCACGCAACCGGTTTCCGGCGCATACAGCCCGAGCAGCAGCATCGACAGCGTGGTCTTGCCACTGCCGTTGCCTCCCACCACGAACACCAGTTCGCCCTGTTCCAGCGTCAGGTCCATCGGGCCGAGCATGAAGGGATGATCCTCGTGTTCGCCGGGATAACGGTGGCACACGCCGTTGAGCAACAGCCGCATCGGACCTTCGCTGGCGAACACGTTACCGACCGGGGCGGCGGCCTGGGCTTCGGTGCTCAATTCGGCGTCCAGTTGGCGAATGCGATCCAGGGCAATGCTGGCCTGACGCAACGACGGCAGGGCGATCATCAGGTCGGAAATCGGCCGCACCAGATACAGCAGGGTGATGGTGAAACTGGTCAGCACGGTGATCGGCTGCGGCAGCCAGAACGGCACGATGAACAGCAGCACGCCCAGGTTGAGGTAAAACAGCAGGGTGCCGAGATTGGCCACCACCGAATACCCGGCCATGCCGCGCAGGAACCGCACACGAAACTCGTCGGCGCCCGGACGGATGACCCGCTCGACGAAGGCTTCGCCACGGGCGTTGTTCAGCTGCAGTTCTTTGCTGCCTTCGATCAGGCTGCGAAAGTGCTGATAGAGCACATCCTTTTGTTGGCGCACCCGTTCCAGATGGCTCAACGGCCCGCGTTCGGCCAGGTGAAACGCCACCAGCCCCACCAACAGGAACAACGCGAGAATCGCCAGCAGCGACCACGACAGCCAGGCCAGGTAGGCGAAGCACGCCAGGGTCACCACGGCGTTGACGAACAGCAGCGGCACCCACTCGAACGCGGCGGTAAAGGTGTGCACGTCTTCGGTGAGGATCACCAGCAAACGGTGTTTGCCCATGCCTTGCAGGCGCTTGAGCGGGGTGGCGAGCAGCTTGCGCGACAGGTCGATGCGCATCTGAAAAATTGCGCTTTGGGTCAGGTGCAGCAGCGACAGTTCCGAGCAGAGCTTGCTCAGCAGCATGCCGACGCATAGCCCGAAAAACCCCAGGGCCAGCTCTGGCAGTTGCTGCGGGTTGGCCAGCCCGCGGTTGATCAGGATCACCAGGCCCGCACTGGCCAGACCGCCCAGTGCACCGGTGATGGAGGCCAGCGCCAGCAGGCGTGCCGATTGGCGGTAGAGATAGAGAATCAGGTTCATGCGACGGTTTCCGTCGAGGCCACGGCCAGCGACTTGTTGAGTTGTTCATGGAAGGCGGATTGCCCGAGGATCGTGTCGTGATCGGCGGCGACCTGATGATGACAGGTTCGCTGGCTGATCGCGTCCCACTGCGCAGGCAGGGTCGGGCGCTCGACGAGGGTCTGTTCGGCCCACCACAGGTGCAGGGTGGCACGCACGGCGGGCACTGAATAGCCGATGACCCAACGACGCGCGTCGGCCATCACATTCAAGGTCTGCTCGACGTAAGCCTGCGGTGCATTGAGGCTCAGGCCGTTGGCGTTCGCCCATTGCAGCAAGGCGAAACGCAATTGCTCCACGCGACCCAGCCCGGCGGTGGCCGTGCGCAGTTCAGTCAGACGTTCCGGGGCGAGCGTGGCCAGTCGCTGGCGACTGTCGCTGCTCAGCTCTTGCTGCACGATTGAGTACAGCGCATCCCACGCCAGCGCCTCGTCCTCGGCGTGAAAGGTGCTGTCGAACAACCCCAGCCATTCGACCGTTTGCCCTTGCGCTTCCAGTTGCCGGGTCAGCTCCAGCGCCAGCAATCCGCCCATGGACCAACCGCCCAGGCGATATGGACCTTGCGCCTGAATCTGCTGGATCTGCGGCACGTATTCGCTGGCCAATGCGGCGAGGTCCTGGCTGCGCAGCGACTCGGGTAGCGGGATGCCGTACACCGGCAGTTCATTTGGCAACCCGGCGACCATCGGCACATAGTGATGCACCCCACCCGAGGGCTGGTGCAGGCAGAACAGCGGCGTCTGTCCTGCTTCGCCGGCCTGCAGGTTAATGACGGCTGCGCGGTTGTGCGGCTGGGTGATCTGCTTGGCGAGCCGGATCAGCGTCGGGTGCTGGAAGATCACGTTGACCGGCACTTCAATACCCAGCGTGGCACGCAGCCTTGCGGTCATGCGCACCACCAGCAACGAATGGCCACCGAGGGCGAAAAAGTCATCGTGGCGACCGATCACCTCGGCCTCCAGCAGTTCCTGCCACACTGCCGCAAGCACCTGTTCGACATGACCTTCAGGCGCTTCGTAAGGCGCGAGGCTGTGGTTCGGCACCCTGGCCAGCAAGGCGCGATGATCGACCTTGCCGTTGGCGGTGCGCGGCAGTTGCGCCAGCCACTGGATGTCGGCGGGAATCATGTGCGCCGGCAACATTGTCGCCAGGGACTCACGCACGGCACTGGCCTGAAGCTGGGTGGACGACTCGACGAAAGCACGCAAGCTCGGTTCGGCCTGGGTGGTGTCCAGCAAGACCACTGCCAGTTTGGCGTGGCTGACGCTGCACAGTGCGGCTTCGATTTCGCCCAGCTCGATGCGGTAACCGCGCAGTTTTATCTGCGAGTCAGTACGTCCGAGGAACACCAGTTGCCCGTCCAGATCCTGCCAGGCGAAATCGCCGGTGCGGTACAGACGTTGGCCGTCGAGAGATGGATGGCTGGCCCGGATGAATTTTTCGGACGTCATCTGCGGCAGGCCCAGATAACCTTCGGACAATCCCGGCCCGGCAATGTGAATTTCACCCTTGAGTCCCCGAGCCACGGGTGCGCCGTCGCTGGCGAGCAGGTACACCCGGGTGTGGGCAATGGCGCGGCCGATGGGCACGGATCCCACGCCCTGATCGGGACGGCAGAGGGCGACGGTGCTCCACACCGAGGCTTCCGTCGGACCGTATTCGTTGTATAGCTGCGCGCCGGGTTGGCGGCGATAGTGGTTGTCCACCAGCGCTGGTGGGCAGCTTTCACCAGCGACGATGGCGGTGTTCAGCGGGCTCGGGCTGTCGCCCAATTCGTCCAGCAACAATGCGTAAAGCGAAGGCAGGGCCAGCAGATGCGACACGCCGTGGCGGCGGATCAACCGGGCCAGTTGCAGCGGATCTTTCTGTTCGATTTCACTGGCCAGGTGCAGGCAACCGCCCTGGGCCAGGCTCCAGAACAGCCCGGCGATGGAGCTGTCGAAGGCGAACGACGACAGCAGCAGGAAGCGTTCCACCGGCTGCGGATACCCCGCCAGCCGCGCCGCCAGGGAATGCAGGGCGTTGGCATGGCTGATGACCACACCCTTGGGCTGGCCGGTACTGCCGGAGGTGTAAATCAGGTAGGCGGGTTGGTCCCGCGAGACTTTCGGCTCGTCCCGAAACGGCACTGCCGGCATCGCTTGATCGATCGCCAGCGCACTCGGCTGCCAGTCCGCCGGCAGGTCTTGCACACGAGCGTGATGGGTCAGCACCAGACGTGCCTGGCTGTCGCGCAGAATATGTTCGATACGCTCGGTGGGGTAGGCCGGATCGATCGGTACGTAGCAGGCACCGGCACGCAAAATTGCGACCAGCGCCACCACCGCATCAATGTCCCGCGGCAGGAAATGCGCGATCCGCGCACCGGGCTCCAGGCCTTGGGCCAGCAGTTGCTGGGTCAGGGCACTGACCCGCTGATCCAGCTCAGCGTGGTTCAAGGTGCCGCTCGGACCGGTTACCGCCGGGTGTCCGGCGTTGGTGGCCGAACCCTGAGCGGCCGAACCCTTGGAGAAGCAGGCAGCCAGGTTTGGCAGGGCGAACGTGGCAGCATAAAGCTGTTCTTGCGCCGGGCTCAGGGTGGGTGAAGTGGCCAGTGCGCCGGTCACCCGTTGTTGCTCGGCGGCGCTGCAGGTCGCCAGTCGGTTCAGGCGGGTGGACGGTTCACGCAGGCTGTGCTCGATCACGCTCAGCAGCTGCTCGGCGAGCATTTCGACATGGGCTGACGTGTAGAGCGCGGCGTCAAAATGCAGCGACAAACCGCTGGCGGAACGCGGTTGATACTGCAACAGCAACGCGCAGCCGGCGCTGACACTGTCGGCCTGTTCGATCTGCCAACCGGCATCGTTCAGGGCGCTGTGAGGCGCAATGGAGAGTTCGCGAAAGCCTACGCCCGACAGCGATGGTACGTTGCTCAAGTGGCTCGGATAGCTGTCCCGCGCATCGTTGAGCAGGCCGACGCGTTCGGTCAGTTGCTGGCACAGCGCGGCAAACGATAGCTCGGGTGCGGTGTCGAGTGTCAGCGGCAACGGTTCGGAAAACAGCCCGAGGGCATCGCCCAATACGTCCGGACGTGCCTGGTGTTCGTAGGCCAGCGTCAGGCGTTCGGCTTCGCTGTAGCGTTGCCACAGGGTTACCCAGGCGGCGAGGATGAGAATGCCGCTGCTGACGCCGAGGCTGGCCGCTTGCTGATCGAGGCTTTGCAGGGTCGCACCGTCGAGCGGCAGTTGCGCCCGGCCCGGTTCGATCAGCCCGGATGGCGCCGTGTTCTGGCGCTGCCAGGGCAACGGCACATCCACGACCACCGCGCTGAACTGCTCATCCCAGAACCGCCGGCTCTGTTCGTCGTCCACCGATTCCAGACGCCAGGCGGCGTAGTCGGCGTACTGCAACGGCAGCTCTTGCGGCGCCACTTGCAAGTAGCCCAGGGCCCACTCTTCGCCGAGGTAACCCAGGCTGGTGCTGTCCAGATGCAATGCCGGCAGGTGCAACGTCGCCGACTTGGCGTCCACTTGCAGTTCAATTCCCAGCGTCTGCAATTCAGCGGTTGAATCGTCGATCACCTGCATCGGCAACGACAGCCCCGGCAGTTGCTGGTACCGGGTGCGTAGAATCTCGTGGCGTTGCATCAGCGCCAGCAAACTGTTTTTCAGCCGTGCGCCGTCCAGCGATTGTTCACTGCGAATGCGCAGCGTGGC
This sequence comes from Pseudomonas sp. HLT2-19-2, assembly GCF_054898005.1. Classification (NCBI taxonomy): domain Bacteria; kingdom Pseudomonadati; phylum Pseudomonadota; class Gammaproteobacteria; order Pseudomonadales; family Pseudomonadaceae; genus Pseudomonas; species Pseudomonas sp. HLT2-19-2. The sequence goes on from NZ_CM142712.1 coordinate 2,679,005, forward strand.
ACGGTGTGCTGTCGGCGCCAGACGGGTTTGTTGCAGACGCCACAGGTGAGCCTGTTGCGGCGACAGTTCGAAGCCTTCGAACGGCGTGTCTTCGTGAGTCTGAGTCATGCTGAGACCTGTACAAAAAAGTGCGACATGAGCGCGAGGGTCGATGAGCCGATGACCATCATTGTTCGGCATCCTTCACGACACTGCGGCGACGGGCCTGGCCCAAGGTGCTCTGACGGGCGCTGCTGGCTTCACGCAGTGCAGCCTGGGCCTGTTCACGGCAGGTCTGTTGCAGTTGATTGAGTGGCAGCAGCAACTGGGCGACGCTGGTGTCGGCGTTCAGGGCAAGTTGCTCCAGCAGGAAAACGAACAGGCTGTCGAACAGTTCGATGTAGGCACTGGCATAACGCCCGGTGTCGTAGTCGTACACCACCAGCAGGCCTTCGCCGTCATCCACGACGTTGATCAGTAGGTCCACATCCGAAGCCTGAGGCTCCAGTTCTCGCTCGCTGATCGCCAGGCCTGGCAGATGCAGGTCCTGTTGACGGGTGTTTTGCACCACCAGTTTGACCTGGAAGAACGGCGTGTAGCGTGCGTCCCGCTGCGGCAGCAGGTCGGCGACCAGGGCGTCGAACGGCAAGTCCTGATGGGCAAAGGCATCCAGCGCCACACGCCGGGCATCGCTCAGCAGCTCATCAAATGTCTGCTCGGGCGTCACGCGGCAACGCAGCACCAACTGGTTGACGAAGAAGCCGACCATGTCTTCGGTCTGTTGCTGATGACGGTTGGCGATGTCGGTGCCGACCAGCAGGTCTTCGCGTCCGGTTTGCTGATGCAGCAACACGTTCAGCGCACTGTGCAGCAGCATGAACGGCGAAGCCTCGCGGGCCGTCGCCAACTCGCCGATGGCCCGGGCCAGCGATGCGGGCAGGCGACTGCGATGACGTGCACAACCGCCATGCTCGCGGGCCTGCCGAGAGGTTTGGGCGCCCGACAACAACAGCGGCGCCGGGCTGGCTTGCAACTGTTGGCGCCAGTAGGCCAGTTGTTGCTGCCAGACCGGGCCCGGCAGGTGCGTGCGTTGCCATACGGCGAAGTCGGCGTATTGCAGGGCTGGGGTTTCGATGCGGGCAGTCGTGGTGCCGAAACCGACGTAGTCGCTGGCCAGTTGATCCACCAGTTGTGCAATGGACCAGGCGTCCACGGCGATGTGGTGCATGGCAATGGCCAGCACATGGGTCTGCGCGTCCAGTTGCAGCAACCGCGCACGAATCAATGGCGCTTGGGTCAAGTCGAACGGCTGGCCGAAGACCTCGGCCAATTGCAACTGGATGGCCGGCTCCTGTTCCTGCGCCGAGACCTGTTGCAGGTCGGTGATCGGCAAGGCAAACGCCTGCGCCGCTTCGATCCGCTGCCAGGGTTCGCCGTGATCGCTGTGCACGGTGCTGCGCAGCACTTCATGGCGCGCGATCAGTTGTTCGAACGCCAGGCGCAGGGCTTCGACATTCAGTGCCCCGGTCAGGGTCAGGGCGAACGGAATATTGAAACCGCTGGAGCCAGGGTTCAGTTGCTCCAGGAACCACAGACGCTGTTGGGCAAACGACAGCGGCAGCGGTCGCGAACGTTCTGCCAAGCTAATCGCGGGCAAGGCCAAAGGCGCCGCCTGCAAGCGAGCGCTGTCGATGGTGCGTGCCAGGTTTTCCAGTACCGGGTGATCGAACACTGCCCGCAGCGGCAGATCCACCGCGAGCTGGCTGCGAATCCGCGAGATCACCAGTGTCGCCAGCAACGAGTGTCCGCCGAGGGCAAAGAAGTTGTCGTCGGCACCGATCGCCGCCACGTTGAGAATCTGTGCCCAGATCGCGCCCAGTTGCTGCTCGGTCTTGCTGCTCAGCGGTCGTTGAAGACTCTGATTGCTATTGTCCAGCGTACGTGCGGTCAGTAGTTTGCGGTCGACCTTGCCGTTGGCGTTCAGCGGCAGTGCTTCCAGCGGTTGCCAATGGGCCGGCACCATGTACGACGGCAGACGTTGGGTCAGCCATTCGCGCAGCACGGCCACCGGCGTGTCGTCACCGGTCCAGTACGCCACCAGTTGCAGGTCGCCACGCTGGTCGGCGTTGACGATCACGGCCACGGCTTGCACGGCGGGATGACGCCCCAGGTGATCTTCGATTTCTCCCAGTTCGATACGGTGACCACGGATCTTCACCTGCTGGTCGCGGCGACCGAGGAACTCGATCACCCCGTCCGCACGCCAGCGCCCCAGGTCACCGGTGCGGTAGAAACGGGCCCCGGGTTCGAACGGGTGTGCGACGAACGCGGCCTGGGTTTTCTGCGGATCGTTCAGGTAACCACGACCGACGCCGACGCCACCGACGCAGATCTCCCCCGGTACACCCACCGGCACCGGACGCAATGCTGCGTCCACCAGGTACAGATGGTTGTTGGCGGTCGGCCGGCCAATCGGCATGGCGTTGCCACCTTCGCTCGGCACGCTGGTCAGCGGGTGGAACGCCACGTCGTCCGAACACTCCGCCGGGCCGTAGGCATTCATCAAGGGCACATGGGCAAAACGGCTCAACCAGGCCTGGGCCAGCGCCGGTGGCAGGGCTTCGCCGGTCGGCAGCAACCAGCGCAGTGCCGACAGTTGCGTATCGGTGCGAGCGAGGTCGAGCAGGGCGCGGATCATCGTCGGCACGGCTTCGAGCACCGACAGTTGTTGGTTCTCCAGCGCTTCCAACAGGCGCTCGGGATCGTGGGCAATCACGTCCGGCAGGATATGCACGGTGGCGCCGAGGATCGGTGCGGCGAGGAATTGCCAGACCGAAATGTCGAATGCCGGGGAGGCCGTCTGGGCAATCCGGTCCGCGCTCGACAGGCCCAGCGTCGGCACCTTGCCGAAGATGTTGTTGAGCATGCCCCGTTGCTCGACCATCGCGCCTTTGGGCGTGCCGGTGGAGCCTGAGGTGAAGATCACGTAGGCCAGGTCGTCAGGGCTGCCCGCGATGTCCAATGGTGCTGCGTCGCCCGCGAGCCACAGGGCTTCGGTGCGCAGGTGTCGCGGTGTCGCGGTGCAAGCGGCCAGTGCCGGGTCGATGACCGAGTCGGCGCTGTCGCTGGTCAACAGAATCGTCGCCCCGGACAGCTCGAGAATTTCGCTCAGGCGCTGTGGCGGATGCTTGATATCCAGCGGCAAGTAGGCGGCACCAGCCTTGAGCACGGCGATCATCATGCTCAGCAATGGCAGCCCGCGTTCGGCAGCCAGGGCTACCAATGTGTCACGACCGGCGCCGGTTTCGATCAGCGCACGCGCGAGACGATTGGAGCGCTGATCCAGCTCGGCGTAGCTCAGGCTGGCGGCACCACACACCGCAGCGATGCGCTGCGGATGCTCCGCCACTTGCCGGGCGAACAGCTCGGCGTAGGTTTGATCCAGCGGGAAGTCGAGTTCACTGCGGTTCCAGTCCACCAACAGGGTCTGGCGTTCGTCCGGCGTCAACAGTGACAGCGAGGCCAGTGGCGCATCAGGCTGGGCAACCATTTGCGTCAGCAACTGACGCAGGTGGCCAAGCATGCGTTGCACGGTGTCGGTGTCAAAACGTGCGGCATCGTAAGTCAGGCGAATGCCCAACCGATCGCCGGGGTAGAGCACCACGGTCATCGGGTAGTTGGTGTGCACGCGGTCTTCGTAGATGTCGACGTTGAAGTCCACCTGACGATCCGACAGGCCGGCGTCGAACGGTGCGTTTTCGAACACCACCAGACTGTCGAACAGCGAGCGACCGTGCTCGATTTCACTCCAGCGCTGAATATCCACCAGCGGTGCATGTTCGTAGGCGCGCAACTCGAAGTTGTGCGCAAACAGCGCTTGCAGCCAGGGCACCACGCATTGCGAGTCGTCGACTTTGACCCGCAGCGGCAAGCTGTTGATGAACAACCCGACGATGTCTTCCACGCCCGGTAAATCGGTCGGACGGCCCGACACCGTGACGCCGAACAGCACGTCATCGCTGCCGCTGTAGCGTGACAATAGCAACGCCCAGGCACCCTGAATCCAGGTGTTGGGTGTGAGCTGGTGCTGTTGGCACAACGCGGTCAATGCGCGGGTGTCGGCAATCGACAGGGTGACGTCAAGGTTGGCCACCGCTTCGACCGCTTGCTCGGTCACGGCCGGGCGATCCACCACCAGCGGCGTCGGGGCGCTGAAGCCGGCCAGTTCGCGGGTCCAGAATTGCTCGGTGATGGAGCTGTCCTGGCAGTGCAGCCAATGGATGTAGTTGCTGAACGATGGCAGCAACGGGCGGGCCACGGGCTGGCCGAGCACCCGTGCCTGGTAGTGGGCGAACAGGTCGGCCATCAACAGACCGAAGCACCAGGCATCGGTCAGAATGTGATGGAAGCTGCGCACGATCAGGAACTCCTGATCGGCCACCTGGAATACCCGAAGGAAGGTCAGCGGCGGGCGGCGCATGTCGAAACCCTGCCGGCATTCGGCGTCCAGCACGGCATCCAGTTGTCGCTGGCGAGTCGCTTCGTCGAGGTGACGCCAGTCGTACCAGGCGAATGCCGGGTCGGTCTCGTGGTAGACACATTGCAGCGCGGCCTTGCCGTCCTGCCACCAAAAACCGGTGCGCAGCATCGGGTGTCGAGCCAGCTGTTGCGCCCAAGCGTACTCGATGGCGCTGCGGTCCAGTTCGCCGTCCCAGCGATAACGTTGCTGCATCAAATAAATGCCGCTGTTGGGGCGCAACAAGGTGTGCAGCAGCATGCCTTCCTGCATGGGCGACAGGGGCAGCAAGTCGTCGATACCCGCCCAGTCGAAGTTCGCACCCAGGGCCGTGAGGTCGTGTCCGGCGGCGCGGCACAACGGAAACGCATGGGCACCGGGGACGGCTTGCTCGGCGTCGGCGGCCAGCAGGGTCAGACGCTGCTCCAGCGCCTCGGCCCAGCGTTCGGCGCCCGGGCCACGGCAATCGATCTGCAGCTGACCTTGTTGCAGGCTGACGGACAGGGTCAAGCCGGCGCCATCGATTGGCGCGCTGGCGGCGATAACCTCGCCCAACGGGCCTTCATGGGCCTGCCATTCGCCGGCCATGACGATATGCACAGTCGGCTGCGGCAGGCTCAGCAGTGGTTCACGCAAGTAGTCGTTGTCGGCCAGGTAACGCAGCACGCCGTAATCGTCACCGGCGTGCGGCGCGGCGGCCATTTGCGCGTCGATCTGTGCGAGCAACTGCGCGGCGCTGGCGGTCGGTGTTACGGTCAGGCGCAGAGGAACGGCGTGGCTCAGGGCACCGATCATCGTGGCCGGATTGAAGTCGGTACGGCTCAGAGGGCTGGTGAGCGGCAAGCGTGCGCGCTCGCAACGGCCGCGATCCAGTGTCAGCCAGACGCCTTGTTCAGCACTGTGTTGCGCCAGTTCTGCGGCGACCGCCGTGGCGACCAACGAGGCCCAGGGTGCATGGCTACGCCGTTGCAGCAGGCTCAGGCGAGCACTGAGTGACGCCGGAATCTGCACGCGGCTTTCAGTGGCCACGCCATCCGGTTGCAGGGCGGACGGCAGGGTTTCACCGGCGTATTGCAGCCAGTATTCCCAGGCCGATTCCAGCCCGTCTTCATCGCTGGCGTAGTTTTTCTGATGCTCGGCCCATTCATCCAGATTGCCGCCGTGACGCGGCAATTCGATCGCACGATCGTATTGCGCTTGAGCCACGGCCAGTGCCAGGTCCGTCATCAGCAAAGCCCAGGAGGTCGCATCCAGGCGCAGTGCATGGGCCACCAACAGCACGGCGTCGCCATGCTCCGAAAGGCAGGCGTGCCAGCCTTCGCCTGATGCGTGATCCAGCGTGGCCAGTGTGGTTTCAGCCAGCTCGGCTAGAGCGTTCGAGTCGTCAATGTTCAGTGGCTGACGGCTGGCGCTGACCGGTTTAGGCGTGGCGGGCAGGGTTTGCGCCCAAGTGCCGTCTGCCTGCCGGACCAGACCCAGTTGCAGGGCACGGTGTTGCTGTTGCAGGGCCAACACGGCGCGGTTCAATACCTCGAGGCTGATCGATGCGTTCAACGCAACGCAACGCCAGTCTGCTGCCAATGGGCCGGCTCCGAGCCGAGCGTGCTGACCCGGTGTCAGCGGCACATTACGCGCAGCGCTGGACGTATCACGGCTGTAGTTCGCGCCTTGGCTGATCACCGCAGAAATTTCGGCGATGGTGCGGTTTTCGAACAACTGCTTGGGCGTTAACTTCATGCCGCGCTGGTGGGCGCGAGCGATGATCTGCAGGTTGAGAATCGAATCGCCGCCCAGGGCGAAGAAGTTGTCGTGAATACCCACGCGCTCGACCCGCAACACATCCTGCCAGATCTCAGCGAAGGCGATTTCCACCGCATCTCGCGGGGCCTCGTAGTTGTCCTGGCTGGTCGGGGCATCGGGCAATGGCAGGCGTGCGATGTCCGGCTTGCCGTTGGCGTTCAGCGGAATTGCGTCCAGCGCGATGAAGTCCGATGGCACCATGTAATCCGGCACACGCAGAGCCAGGTCATAACGCAATTTGTCGGCTGACATCGAGGTGCTGGCCACCAGCCAGGCGACCAGGCGCGGTGTTTCGTTGGCCGGCTGCACCACGCGCACCAGCACTTGCTGGAGGTTGCTCGACAGGCGTTTGATCTGCGCTTCGACTTCGCCCAGCTCAATGCGGTAGCCGCGCAGTTTGATCTGGTTGTCTACGCGCCCGAGGAACGCCAGTTCGCCGGATTCCAGCCAGCGCACACGGTCGCCGGTGCGGTAGGCGCGGGGCAGGTCGGCAACGGCAGTGAAGCGTGCAGCGGTTTGCGCCGGATCGCCGAGGTAGTCGATGGCCAGGCCTTCGCCGCCGACCCACAGTTCACCCGGCACACCGACAGGAATGGCGTGACCGTGGCTGTCGAGGACCCGCAGTTGGCGGTTCGGTTGCGGATGGCCCAGCGGTTGCACACCGGCCAGCGGCTGGTCGATGCGTGACAGGCAAATGCCCACGGCGCTTTCTGTCGGGCCATAGTGGTTGTAGACCGCCAAGTCCGGACGCAGCGCTCGGATGGTGTCCAGCAACGCACCTTGCAGTGCTTCGCCGCCGAGCAACAAGGCGCGGCGCGGCAGCAGGCCGGCGTCGGGGTGAGCGGCGAGCAAACCGTGCAGGTGGTTGGGGGTGAGTTTGACCAGATCCGGGGTGAATTCGGCAAAGCATCGCGCCAGGGCGTTCGGGTCGGCACGGGTGTCGTCGTCCACCAGCAGCAGGCTGCCACCGCTGACCAGTGCGCCGAACAACTGGGTGTAACCGAGGTCCGCCGCCAGGGTCGAGAGCAGCGCATGGCGCCACGGTTGTTCAGCCTGGGCGCAACCCAGTTCGGCGAGAATGCCGCTGACATACGCGACGATGGCGCGATGGGACAGACGCACGCCTTTTGGTGTACCGGTGGAACCGGAGGTGTAAATCACATAGGCGCAGGCCTGTTGATCCACCGCTGGCAGGTCGATGCCGGTGGTGCGGGCCGATGCGTCGACGACCTGAGCGGAGGCGGTATCGAAGGTCGGCAAACCAATGATGAAGTCCACGTCAGCACTGGTCATCAGCGCACTCAGGCGCGAGGCCGGTTGGCCCAGATCCAGCGGCAGGAAGCAACCACCGGCCTGCATCACCGCCAGCAGCGCGACCACTGCGTCGTTGCAACGGGGCAATGCCAGCGCCACGCGATCACCCTGTTGCAGACCGCGCTGGCGCAAGACACTGGCCAGTCCGGTCGAAGCCTCAAGCAGTTCGCCATAGCTCAAGGCGCCGTTGGCGTCGCGCACGGCTTCACGCTCGGGATGGCGGCGGGCCTGGGCGGCGATCAGTTCGTGCAGCGCAGTATCAGGCAATTCGAGGGACTCACCGTTGCCCCAGGTGCGAGTCAGGCTCAGTTCCTGCACCGGACACAGCGGCACGTCGGCCAATGGCCGATTGGCGTCGTGGCTCAACTCTTCGATCAAGGTCACTAATTGCTGCAACAGGCGGGCACCGGCGGCATCGGACAAGCGTTTGCGCTGATGTACCAGATGCAGCTGCAAGCTTTCGCCTTCCATCGACGCGATCAGCGACATCGGGTAGTTGTTGCGCCCGCCGGTGTGGCGCGAAGGCGCGGTGTGTTCGGCGTCCGGCAGTCCGACGAGGCCATCGTCGATCTGATCCAGCTCCCGGGGGAACGGGAAGTTTTCGAACACCATGATCGCCTCGAACAACTCGCCACCGGGCGGCAGCGCGGTCAATGCCCGCAGACTGGCCAGCGGTGTGTGTTCGTGCTCGCGCATCTCGGCGTTCCAGTCCTGGATGCCCGCGAGCCATTGGCCAACGGTCGGCGCATCGTCCCAGCGAACGCGCAACGGCAAGGTGTTGATGAACAAACCGACCATGCGCTCGACGCCGCTCAGGCGCTGCGGACGCCCGGCCACGGTGACACCGATCAGGGCTTCGTCGCTGCCGTTATGGCGGCCTAGCAGGTAAGCGTAAGCCGCTTGCAGCAAGGTGTTGATGGTCAGGTTGTTGTCGCGGGCGAAGCCGGTCAGGCGAGCGGTCGTTGCGGCATCCAGCATCAGCTGATGCTCGGTGCAGGGCAGGTGCGCCTCCACCGGATCGGCGAGCAAGCCGCGCGGGTCCGATTCGGGCACGCGGGTGGTGTTGGCGAAGTCCGCCAGGCGGCTGCGCCAGAATTCATCGGCCGATGGGCGTTCGCTGAGCCAGGCTACGTAATCCTGGAACGGACGCACTGTTTCCAGCGCCGCGTTTTGCCTGCGTCGTGCGGCACGATAAAGGTCACGCCAGTCAGCCAGCAGCGAACCGACGCTCCAGCCATCGAGCAACAGGTGATGGTGGGTCCACAGCAACGACCAGTGCGCTTGACCGTTTTGATCGTCCAGTCGCGCCAGGGTCAAACGCATCAGCGGTGCGGCGCCCAGTTCGAAAGCTTGCGCGTGATCTTCCGCCGCCAATGCCGTCAGCCCTTGCGGGTTGCCGCGCAAGTCGACTTCCCGCAGCGGCAGATCGACCTCTTTGAGGATGACCTGGTAGGCGTCGTCCAGCTCTTCCCAGAGAAACGCCGTGCGTAACACCGCGTGGCGTTGCATCAGGGCCAGCCAGGCCTGACGGAAGGCGCCGAGGTCGAGTTCGCCGGCCAGCCCGATGCTCATCTGCTGGTAGTAAACCCGGGACTCTGGCGCATAGGCCTCGTGGTACAGCAGGCCTTTTTGCAGGGGCGTCAGCGAATAGATGTTTTCGATTTGGTCATGCATGGCAGCAGTGTTCAATCCAGAAAAACGAGGAGGCACGTGCGTCGCGAACGGCGCACTCCAAAGTCAAATACAGGTCGATACCGGGGCTCACTTCTTCGGCCCCAGGCGTTTGAGCAGGGTGTCGAGGGTCGCCTGGTTCATGCCTTTGGCGAGCGGGAAGTCCGACGGCATCAGTGTTCCGGCTTGCGGGTCGAGGCAATGCCCGACCAGCGCTTGCAGGTGCTCCAGCAGGCGAGCGGGCAAGCGGCTGTCGGCGCTCGAGGTGACGCTGTGCCATTCGACATGCAGTACGCCGTCTTCCAGCCAGGCCACCACTTCGCGGCCATGGGTGACCCGGTTCACCAGCGCCACTTCCGGCGGTGGGGTCAGGGTGCTGGCGCGCAACCAGCCTTGTGGCGTTTGCTCATGACCCAGGTAGTTGAACAACACATCTCCACGGCCCGGCGGCAACTCGCCGCGCTGACGCAGCAACCCGTGGCCGAGGCCCTGACCCGGCACAGCGCGCAATGCTTCCTTGGCATTGCGCACCCGGTCGCCGGGGGCACCGCTAGAATTCACCCGCAGCGGGAACAGGGTGGTGAACCAACCGACGGTGCGGCTGACATCCAGGCCTTCGAACGGCGCATCGCGACCATGGCGCTCCAGATCGACCACGATGTCGGAGCGGCTTTCGGCTTCCGCCAGGGTGGCGGCGAGGGCGGCGATCAGCAGTTCTTCCGGTTGCGTGCGGTAAGCGGCATGGGACTCGGTCAGCCATTGGTGGGTGTGGGCGGCATCCCAACGGGCAGACAGGGTCTGGCGCTCGGCGACCGTAGCCACAGGCTTGGCATTCGCTATTGTCTGGGCGCTCCAGTAGCGGTGTTCGGCACTGACCGTGCTGGCATGGGCGTGAAGGTGTTCGGCCCATTGACGATAGGAGGTGGTTTTCGCCGGTAGATTCGGATTCTCGCCACGTTCCAGTCCTTGATACAGCTGCTGGAAATCTTCCAGTAGCGGCGTCCATGACACTGCGTCGATCACCAGGTGATGCGCGACCAGATACAAACGTTGCGGCTTGCCTTCCAGCAACGCAGCGGCGAACAGCGGGCCGTGTTGCAGGTCCAGATTTTGCGCGATGCTTTCCAGTTGCTCCAAATGGTCGCAGCACGCTAGTTGCGCAGGCTCAACCGGCGCGATGTGCGCCTGCCATTGCCCGTCAACCTCGGTGAAGCGCAGGCGCAAGGCGTCGTGCTGGGCGACCAGTCGGTCCAGTGTCGCCTGCACCAGGGCCGGTTGTAGAGGACGATCGCTGTCGGCCAGCACCGACTGGTTCCAGTACGCGGCCTGCGGTTGTTGTTGCTCGAAGAACCACTGATGCAACGGCATCAACGGCATGGCACCGGTCACGTCACCTTGTTCGGCCAGGGTCAGCAACGGGCTGGCTACCTGCGCCAGTGCCGCCGGGGTCGGCGAGCGGAACAGGTCTTTTGGCGTGAGCGAGTAACCCCGTTCACGTAGGCGTGAGATCAGCTTCAGACCGAGAATCGAATCACCGCCCAACGCGAAGAAGCTGTCCGAGGTGCCGACTTCGCGGCTACCGGTCAAGGCTTCGCCGAGCAGTTCGCCGAACAACTGGCAAAGCAGGGTTTCCAGGTCATTACGCGGTGCGGCGTAGTTTTCCTGGGTCTGCGGTAATGGCAGGACCGCCAAAGCCTTGCGGTCGATCTTGCCGTTGGTGGTCAGGGGCAGGGTCGGCACTTCGACCCACACCGCCGGCACCATGTACGCCGGCAGCTGGTTTTTGAGTTGGGCGGCAAGCAGCGTATCGAGTCCCGATTGCGCCGCGTTGCTGCTGTAGAACGCTACCAATCGATTATCGATCACCAGAGTGCAAGCACCGGTGATTGCAGGCAGGTTCAGCAGTGCGGCATCGATTTCCCCCAGTTCGATCCGCTGACCGCGCAGCTTCACTTGATGGTCGAGACGTCCCAGGTATTCGATGTTGCCATCGGCGAGGAAGCGGCAACGGTCGCCGGTACGGTACAGGCGATCACCGTCGATGAACGGGCTGGCGAGGAAACGTTCCTCGGTCAGGTCCGGGCGTTTCAGGTAACCGCGAGCGACGCCGACACCGCCGATGTACAGCTCGCCGATGCTGCCGATAGGCAGTGGTTGCATGGCTTCGTCGAGAATGTACAAACGCAGGTTGGCGATCGGTTTGCCGATCGGCACGATCACGTCGTCCACCGAGCAGCGCCATACCGAGACGTCGATCGCCGCTTCGGTCGGGCCGTAGAGGTTGACCAGCGCCGCCGGATGTTGGCTCATGAAGCGCCGCACCAGATCCGCCGGCAGCGCTTCGCCGCTGGCGAACACCTGACGCAGGCTGTGGCAATTCACCAGGCTCGGTTCTTCAACGAAGGCCCGCAGCATTGAGGGCACGAAGTGCAGGGTGGTGACCTGTTCCTGCTGGATCAACTGGCTGAGGTAGGCCGGGTCGCGATGCCCGTCCGGCCGCGCCACCACCAGCGTGGCGCCGGTGATCAGCGGCCAGAAGAACTCCCACACCGACACGTCGAAGCTGTATGGGGTTTTCTGCAGTACGCGGTCGTTCGGGCCAATCGGGAAGGCGTCCTGCATCCAGTACAGACGGTTCATCAAGGCGCCGTGTTCGTTCATCACGCCTTTCGGTTGGCCGGTGGAACCGGAGGTGTAGAGCACGTAGGCCAGATCATTGGCGTTGACGCTGATCGGCTCAAACGCTGGCGCTTGTGGCAGTGCGTCGAGGGTCCAGGCCTGATGCCCGACCGGCAGACGCGACAGCCACTGCGGTTGAGTCAAGGTGACTTGGGCATCGGCGTCCGCGATCAGGAAGGCCAAACGCGCGGCGGGTAATTCCGGGTCCAGCGGCAGCCACGCCGCACCGGCATGCACGATGCCGAGCAAGGCCACCACCAGCTCTACGGAGCGCTCCATGCACACCGGGACGATGGCGCCGCTGCCGATACCGGCGGCACGCAAGGCACGGGCGAGGGTTTCTGCGCGCTGGTTAAGCTCGGCATAACTCAGGCGCTGGCCTTCGAACACCAGCGCCGGGGCATTCGGGCTGAGCGCGGCTTGTTGGGTCAGCGCGGTATGCAGATTGGTCGGACCGCTGTAGTTGCGTTCGGTAGCGTTCCAGCGATCCAGTTGCTGCTGATCCTGTTGTTGCGGGAACAACTCGACCAGCGCTAGCTCCGGCGTTGTCACCAGCGCGTCCAGCAGTGCACACCATTGCGCGCTCCAGCGCTGCATCGTCGACGCGTCAAACAGTGCCGATTGGTATTCCAGGGCAAGGATCATGTCGCTGCCGTCGTCCTGGACTTCCCAGCTCTGTTCGAACTTGGCATCGATCACCGGCAGCGTCTGCTCTTCGATGCTCAGGCCCGGCCATTGGCTGCTGTCCATGCGACCGTGGTTGAGGGAGAACATGACCTGGAACAGCGGCGTGCGATTTAGGTCGCGGTGTTGGGCTGCGGCTCCGACCAAGGTGGCAAACGGCAGGTCGGCATGGGCCTGGGCCGCGCGCAGATCCGCTTCGAGGCTGGCAAGCAACTGTTCGGCCGGGGCCTGTTGGTCGACCTCGCTGCGGATCACCAGAGTGTTCACCAGACAGGCCAGCAACGCCTGGGTTTGCGGTTGGTCGCGTTGGTCGGCCGGGGTGCCGAGGCGTATGTCGCGCTGACCGCTGTAGCGGGCGAGCAAAGCACTCAGAGCACTGGCCAGCACCACATAAGTGGTGGTGCCACGTTGACGGGCGAACTGGCGAATCGCTTCGGCACGTTGGGCTCCGAGGCTGACGTTCAGTTGCCGGGCGCGACGATCGGCTTCGGCACCTCGTGGGTGGTCGAGGGGCAGGTCGAGTTGGTAGTCGTCCTGGCCCAGGTGATTTTTCCAGTAATCCAGGCTGTCATTGCGTCGAGCCTGAGTGTCCGGATGCTGTTGCCACAGGGCGAAATCGACATAGTCGACGTCCAGCGCGGTCCAGGCGGGCGACTGTCCGTTCAGGCCGGCGCTGTAGGCCTGGGCCAGTTCGTCGATCAGCAACTGCATCGCCCAACCGTCGGTGGCGCTGTGGTGCAGGCAAACCAGCAATAGGCTTTCGTCGCTGTCCTGACGTTGCAACAGGTGCCCACGCCAAGGTGCGGCGGCGGCCAGATCGAACGGCGCCATCAGTGCGGTCTGGGCATTGGCGCAAGCTGTCGTCCAGTCCTGTGTGGCGACCGAAGTGACCACGAGCGCCGGGCCCTGATCGTCGATCAGCAACTGCGGCTCGCCCTGGACCTCAACAATGCGGCTGCGCAGCACCAAATGGCGCTCGCTGACCTGCTCGAACGCTTCACGCAGGGCCTGAACCTGAAGCACGCCGCGCAAGGTCAGGGCGAATGGCATGTGATATTCACGGGACTCCGGCACCAGACGGCTAAGCATCCAGAACCGTTGCTGAGCCAGACCCAGCGGCAACTGGGCCGGGCGCGGTTGCGCGGTGATCAGCTCGCCCGGCATCGCCGCTCGCAGATGACCGGCCAACGCCGCCACCGTCGGTTGTGCGAACACCAACGCAAGCGGCAGAGTCGCGCCGAGGCGTTCACGGACCCGAGCGACTAAACGGGTGGCCAGCAAGGAGTGGCCGCCGAGATGGAAGAAGTGATCTTCGATCCCCACCGAGGAACATTCCAGCACTTCGCTGAACAACTCACAGAGCACCGTTTCAGTGGCGTTGCGTGGCGCCGTGCGCGGCTGGTCGCTGCCTGCTTCGGGCAATGTCGTAGCTGCCAGAGCCTTGCGGTCGAGCTTGCCGTTGCTGTTGAGTGGCAGGCTGTCGAGTTGAACCAAAAGGCTTGGCAACATGTGCGCTGGCAGGCTGTCGCGCAATGCGGCTCGCATTGCGGCTTCATCGGCGTCACCACACCAGAAGCTCACCAGACGCTGGTCGAGCAACAAGGTGGCAGCGTCGCGAACGCCTGTTTGCGCCAGCAATTGAGCATCGATTTCTCCCAACTCGATCCGCTGACCGCGCAGTTTCACCTGATGGTCGAGACGCCCCAGGTACTCGATGTTGCCATCGGCGAGGAAGCGGCAACGGTCGCCGGTGCGATACAGGCGATCACCGTCGATGAACGGGCTGGCGAGGAAGAGTTCCTGAGTCAGGTCCGGCCGTTTCAGGTAGCCACGAGCGACGCCGACACCACCGATGTACAGCTCGCCGATGCTGCCGATAGGCAGTGGTTGCATGGCTTCGTCGAGAATGTACAAACGCAGGTTGGCGATCGGTTTGCCGATCGGCACGATCACGTCGTCCACCGAGCAGCGCCATACCGAGACGTCGATCGCCGCTTCGGTCGGGCCGTAGAGGTTGACCAGCGCCGCCGGATGTTGGCTCATGAAGCGCCGCACCAGATCCGCCGGCAGCGCTTCGCCGCTGGCGAACACCTGACGCAGGCTGTGGCAATTCACCAGGCTCGGTTCTTCAACGAAGGCCCGCAGCATTGAGGGCACGAAGTGCAGGGTGGTGACCTGCTCTTGCTGGATCAATTCGCTGAGGTACGCCGGATCGCGATGGCCGTCCGGCCGCGCCACCACCAGCGTGGCGCCGGTGATCAGCGGCCAGAAGAACTCCCACACCGAGACGTCGAAGCTGTACGGGGTTTTCTGCAATACACGGTCGTTCGGGCCGATCGGGAAGGCGTCCTGCATCCAGTACAAACGGTTCATCAAGGCGCCGTGTTCGTTCATCACGCCTTTCGGTTGGCCGGTGGAGCCGGAGGTGTAGAGCACGTAGGCCAGATCATTGACGTTGACGCTGATCGGCTCAAACGCTGGCGCTTGTGGCAGTGCGTCGAGGGTCCAGGCCTGATGCCCGACCGGCAGACGCGACAGCCATTGTGGTTGAGTCAAGGTGACTTGGGCATCGGCGTCTTCGATCAGGAAGGCCAGACGCGCGCCGGGTAATTCCGGGTCCAGCGGCAGCCACGCCGCACCGGCATGCACGATGCCGAGCAACGCCACGACCATCTCTACGGAACGTTCCATGCACACCGGGACGATGGCGCCGCTGCCGATACCGGCGGCACGCAAGGCACGGGCGAGGGTTTCTGCGCGCTGGTTAAGCTCGGCATAACTCAGGCGCTGGCCTTCGAACACCAGCGCCGGGGCATTCGGGCTGAGGACGGCTTGTTGGGTCAACGCGGTGTGCAGGTTGGTCGGGCCGCTGTAGCTGCGTTCGGTGGCGTTCCACTCGACCAGTTGGCGTTGACGCTCAGGCGCCGCCAACGGTGACCAGTCGCCGAGGCGAGTCTGCGGCGCGTCGAGCATGGCTTCGAGCAGTTGTTGCCATTGCGCCAGCCAACGCTGGGCCGTGGTTTCGCTGAACAGCGCGGCGCGGTATTCCAGCAGCACTGACAGCACTTCGCCGTCATGCACTTCCCAGTTCAGGTCGTACTTGGTGGCCTGGGCGGTGACAACCCGTTCGCGCACCTGCAACTGCGGCCAGTGACTCGCGGAAGAGTCGGCGTTCTGCATCACGAACAACACCTGGAACAGCGGCGTCTGGCCGAGGCTGCGTTCCGGCGCCAGGTGTTCAACGACCTGGTCGAACGGCACGTCCTGATGCTGCTGGGCATCCAGCACACGGTTGCGCACCTGGCTCAGCAAACCTTCGAAATCCAGCGCCGGATCGAGGTCGGCGCGCATTACCAAGGTGTTTACGAAGCAACCGATCAGCGGCTGCAGTTCGGCCAGCGGACGCTGGGCAACCGGGCTGCCGACCCGCACGTCGCGCTGGTTGGCGTAGCGCCCCAACAATAATTGCGCCGCGCCGAGCATCAGCATGTACAGGGTGGCACCCCGTTGCTGAGCGAACTGACGCAAGCGTCCCACCAGCTCTTGCGGCAGTTTCAGTTGCACCGCGCCGGCAGCAGGGTCGAGCTGGTTTGGACGACCCTGTTCGGTGGGTAGATCCAGCAGATAGTTGCTGTCTTCCAGCTGGGTGTGCCAGTAGTCGAGTTGGCTGCGGAACAATGTTTGTTGCGAGGAGGAGCGCTGCCAGAGGGCGTAATCGGGATATTGCAGGGCCAGGTTCGGCAGTGCAGCGACGGTGCCTTCGCACTGGGCCGCGTAGAACTGCGCCAGTTCATTCAGCAGGTTCTGGCTGGACGCATCGTCGGTGGCGCAGTGATGCACGGTCAGCAACAGCAGCGCCTGGTCGTGACCGCTGCGTTGCATCAGCGTGGCGCGGATCGGCACTTGGGTGGCGAGATCGAAACGGTGCCCGGTTTCGGCGTGGATGGCCTCGTCGGTCAGCTGTTGCCAGATGTCGTCGGTGGCCGCATCCAGCGCTGCTACGCGCAAGGTGATGTTGACCTGCGGTTCGATGACCAGTGCCAACTCGCCGTCGGTATCGCGCGCGATCCGGCTGCGCAGGATTTCGTGGCGTTGAACCACGCTGTTCAGGGCGGACTGCAAGGCCCGGGTGTTCAGCTCACCGTCGAACTGCACGGCGCTGACCACGTTGTACTCGCCACCGCCAGCACTCAATTGTTCGAGGAACCACAAGCGTTGCTGTTCGAACGACAACGGCAAACGGGCGGGACGTGCCATCGGGACGAAGGTCGCCGCTGGGGCTTGCAGCGGCTCACCCAACAGGGCGGCCAGTGCATCGAGGCTTGGGTGTTCAAACACCGCACGCAGCGGCGGAACCGTGGTGAACTGTTGGCGCAGACGGGCAAACAGTACCGCCGCCAACAGCGAATGACCACCGAGGTAGAAGAAATGACTGTCGCGACCAATCTGGGTCAGCGGCACGTTCAGCAGCTCGGCCCACAGGGCGGCGAGTTGCTGTTCGGCGACTGTGCGCGGCGGATCCTGGGCGTCTGGGGTGGCCTGGATGTCCGGCGCAGGCAGGGCCTTGCGATTGAGTTTGCCGTTGTCGGTCAGCGGCAACTCATCGAGCAGCACAAACGCTGACGGCACCATGTAGTCGGGCAGGGCGGCGCCGATGGTTTTGCGCCAGGCGTTGATGTCGGCCTGCTGGTCACACGTGACGTAAGCCACCAGACGCTTGTCGCCGGGCACGTCTTCACGGGCCAATACCACCGCCTGACGGACGCCCGGTTGGGCGCCGATCAGCGCTTCGATTTCACCCAGTTCGACACGGAAACCACGGATTTTCACCTGATGATCCATGCGCCCCAGGTATTCGAGCTGACCGTCGGGTAGCCAGCGCACCAGGTCGCCAGACTTGTACATGCGCGCATCGGCCAGCGGCGAGAATGGATCGTTAATGAACACCTTCGCGGTCTGTTCGGCGCGATTGAGGTAGCCAAGGGTCACGCCGGCACCGCCGATGTGCAGTTCACCCGGAACGCCTACCGGCATCGGATTGAGAAAAGCATCGAGCACGTACGTGCGCACGTTGGCAATCGGCCGTCCGATGATCGGACGCTGAGGGTAATCGTCGACGGCGCAACCGGTTGCATCAACGGTGCATTCGGTGGGGCCGTAGGTGTTGAAGAAGCGGCTGCCGGCAATCGATGGCAGACGCTGCCAGAGTTGGGCATCCACCGCGTCGCCACCGAACAGCACGAAGCGCGGCAGGTACACCTCGCCACGGCGTACGCCGTCGCTTTCGAGCAAGGCCTTGAGCTGCGCCGGGGTGCACTCGAAGGCTTCCAGACGGGTTTGGCGAAAAAACTGCGCCAGGGCCTCGGGGTCGTAGCGCACTTCTTCCGGGGTCAGGTACAGGCTGTGGCCGTCGAGCAGCAGGATGAGCTCGGCCACCGAGCTGTCGAAGGCAAACGAGTAGTTGAAGCTGGTGCGCATCGGCTGATCGGTGTAGCGGCGATACAGGCCATGGATGCGCGCCCAGGCCAAGTTGACCACCGAGCCGTTGGTGACCAGGGTGCCCTTGGGCTTACCGGTCGAGCCGGAGGTGTACATGATATAAGCCAGGTCGTCGGGACCGGCGATAGGCGAGAGGTTGCTGTCCGGCTGATCGGCGAACAACGCGGCGTCGCTGTCCAGGCGCAGACGCGGCAGTTCGGCACCCAGTTGTTCCAGCAAGCCCTGCTGACCGAGGAACAATGCGGGTTGCGCGTCCTCGAGCATGTACGCCAGGCGATCCACCGGGTAGGTCGGGTCCAGCGGCACATAGGCGCCACCGGATTTGAGAATACCCAGCAGGCCGACCAACAATTCCAGCGAACGCTCGACGCACAGTGCCACCGGGCTATTGGCGACCACACCGCGACTGCGCAGGTAATGCGCCACCTGGTTGGCCCGGCGGTTCAGTTCGGCGTAGCTCAGGCTGCGGCCTTCGAAACATAACGCGTCACGATCCGGGGTGCGTTCGGCCTGCTGTTCAAACAGCTGGGCGAAGGTCAGGTGCTGTGGCACCTCCATCTCGGTGCGGTTCCACTCGACCACGGTGCGCTGCCATTCCGCCGCCATCAGCAGCGGCAGGGCGGCCACCGGGCGTTGCGGTTCGGCGAGCATTTGCTCGAGCAAGTGCTCCAGGCGGGCGAGGGTCTGACGGGCGCTGTCGGCAGCGAACAGGTCCAGGGCGAACATCAACTCCAGTTGAATCGGCGCATTGGCCGGGCACAACACGTGCAAATCCAGATCGCATTCGGAATGCTTGAGCGGTGTGTCGAGGGCTTCGAACTCCAGCCCCGGGAAGCGCAAGCGCGACTCCATGGCCAATTGCTGCGCGACCATCACTTGATACAGCGGCGCATGGCTGAGGCTGCGTGGCAGTTGCAGGCTGTCGACCAATTGCTCGAATGGCAGGTCTTGATGCTGCAAGCCTTCGCGCAAGCGCTTGGCCACCTGACCCACCAGCGCGGTGAAATCTGCTTGTGGTTCAAAGTCGGCACGGATCGCCAGGTTGTTCAGCAAAATGCCGAGCAGGCCTTCGGTGCCCGGTTGTTCGCGGTGCGTGACCGGGGTGCCGATCAGCACCGTGGCATCGCCACTCAAACGGTGCATCAGCACCGCGAAGCCGGCGAACAACACGGTGAACGGCGTGGTGCCCAGGCGACTGGCGAAGGCTTGCACCCGGCCACTGAGGTCGGCACTGAGTTCACGCTGTACGATCCCGGCACGGTAAGTTTGCATCGACGGCCGTGGATGGTCGGTCGGCAGTGCCAGCAACGGACTGCCTTCGCTGTTGCGACGATCCAGCGTGGTGGTCCAGTAATCGAGCTGGCGCTTGAGCTCGGCACCTTGCAGGTGTTCGCGCTGCCAAAGGGCGAAGTCGGCGTACTGCACCGGCAAGGCCGGCAGTTGGGCGGGGGCGCCGTTGCAACGGGCTTCGTAACCCAGGGCCAGCTCGCGCAGGGCGATGGTCGCCGACCACGCGTCCGAGACCAGGTGATGCAAGGCGATGCCCAGCACGTGTTCACCCGGCGCCACACGTAGCAGACGCGCCCGCAGCAGCGGTGGTGAAGTCAGGTCGAACGGTTGCTCAAAGGTTTCTTGCAGGGCATTGAACTGCGCACCTTCACGAGCCGTCGCGCCAAGGCCCGACAAGTCGTCGAAAGGCAGTTCGATGTTCAGCGAATCGCTGATCTGCTGGCAGGGCACGCCGTCGGTGCTGCGGATGCCGGTGCGCAGAATTTCATGACGCACCAGCAGATCGTTCAGACTGGCGTGCAGGGCTTCAACGTTGAGTTCACCTTTGAGGTGCAGGGCGAACGGGATGTTGAACAGCGTCGTGCCCGGTGTCAGTTGCTCGATGAACCACAGGCGCTGTTGCGAGAACGACAGCGGCAGCAGCGCCGGACGTACCTGGGCCTTTGGCACGCTGATTGCGACGGCTTGTGGTGCGGCGGCGTCAGCCTGGCGCGCGGCGATGGCGACGGCCAGCAGCGCTACCGTCGGTTGTTCGAACAGCACCCGCAACGGCAGGTCGAGTTTGAAATGGCTGCGCAGGCGCGCGACGATCTGAGTGGCCAGCAGCGAGTGGCCGCCGAGGGTGAAGAAGTTGTCTTCCACGCCAACGGTGTCGCGACCCAGCACCTCAGCCCAGATTTTCGCCACAGCGGCTTCCAGCTCATTTCGCGGTGCGATGCTTTCTTGAGTGTCAGCCTGCCAGTTCAGTTCCTGGGCGGCCAGGGCCTTGCGATCGACCTTGCCGTTGTTGTTCAGCGGCAAGCGTTCCAGACACACGAACGCGGCCGGCACCATGTACGGCGGCAGTTGTGCGCGCAGGTGTTCGGTTAGCCCGTCGTTGCCCAAAGTATCGTCATGGGCCGACCAGTAAGCCACCAGCCAGGCTTCGCCAACGCTGTTTTCGCGCAGCAGCACGGCGGCTTCGCGCACGTTTGGGTGCTGGGCCAGACGGTGTTCGATTTCCGTCAGTTCGATCCTGTGTCCACGCAATTTCACCTGCTGGTCGCGGCGGCCGAGGTATTCGATCACGCCATCGCCACGCCAGCGCCCGAGGTCGCCGGTGCGGTACATGCGACCTTCTAGCCGAGGATGGTCGATGAACGCATCAGCGGTGCGCTGCGGATCGTGCAGGTAGCCGCGGCCGACACCGACGCCCCCTACACAGATTTCCCCAGCCACACCAATTGGCACCGGCCGCAACGCTTCATCCAGCACGTACAAGCGATTGTTGGCGGTCGGCTGGCCGATGGGCATATGGCTGACGTTAGCGTCCGGTGCTTCGAAGATCGGCTGGAAGGCCACGTCATCGGCGCATTCGGCCGGGCCGTAGGCGTTCATCAGTGCGATGTCGGGGAAACGTGCAAACCAGTCCCGGGCCACGGTCGGCGGCAGCGCTTCACCAGTAGGCAGCACCCAGCGCAGGTCGGGCAGTTGCAGATCGCAAGGGCAAAGCGCAAGCAGTGTGCGCATCAGGCTCGGGACGATTTCCAGCACACTGAGGCGTTCGCTGGCGATCACTTGCAGCAGGCGTTGTGGGTCATGCGCCACGTCGTCCGGCAGGATGTGCACCGTGGCGCCCAGTACTGGCGCGGCAAGGAACTGCCACACGGAAATGTCGAACGCCACCGAAGCGGTCTGTGGAATCCGGTCTTCGGCGTTCAGCCCCAGGGCCGGCACTTTGCCGAAGATGTTATTGAGCATGCCCCGTTGTTCGATCATCACGCCTTTAGGCGTACCGGTCGAACCCGAGGTGAACAGCACGTAGGCCAGGCTGTCCGGGCCGCCGAGCAGCGGCAGCGGCGAATCGTTGCCAGCCTTCCAGCAGGCTTCGGCGAGCAGGGCGTCTGGCGCCTGATCGAGGCCGCTGAGCAATTGATCGAGCAGCGCGCCGCAACCTTCACTGGCCAACAGCAATGGTACACGGGACAGGCTGAGGATTTCCCGCAGACGCTCCGGTGGATGATTGACTTCAAGGGGCAGCATCGCTGCGCCGGCCTTGAACACGGCAATCATCATGGTCAGCAGTGCCAAGCCACGGGGAGCAACCAGCGCGACCAATTGATCTTCACCGGCGCCGGCGTCGCGCAAGGCGTGCGCCAGGCGCGTGGATTGCTGATCCAGTTCGGCGTAGGTCAGGGATTCACCGTCGCAGATCGCGGCAATCTGCCCGCCGCGTTGGGCGACTTGGAGGGCGAACAGTTCGGCGTAGCTGTGATCCAGCGGGAAGTCGTGGGGATTGACCGCCCACTCACCCAGCAGTTGCTGGCGCTCATCGGCAGCCAGCAGTTCGAAACTGCCCAGCAACGCCTCCGGTGCGGCAAGCATGCTGCGCACCAGGCTGGCGATATGGCCGAGCAAGCGCTGCACGGTCGGTGCCTCGAAACGCTCGCGGTCGTAAGACACCCGAATGCCTAGCTGCTCACCGGGCAGGATCACCACGGTCAAGCCGTAGTGGGTGTGCACACTGTGGTCCATGCCTTCGAGGCTGAACTGGAAACCACCTTCCAGAATCTGCTCGTCAATCGGGGCGTTTTCGAACACCAGGATACTGTCGAACAGAGTTTCGCCCCGGGGGAAATCACTCCAGCCCTGAATGTCGGTCAAGGGCGTGTGTTCAAAGTCGCGCATGTCGACGTTCAGCCCTTGCAGCGCACTCAGCCAACTGCCCAACGATGCTTCCGGGTCCACTGACACCCGCAGCGGCAAGGTATTGATGAACAGGCCGATCATTTCTGCGACGCCGGTCAGCTCTGCCGGACGACCCGCGACGGTGACGCCGAACAGCACGTCCCGTTGACCGCTGTAGCGCGACAGCAGCAGCGACCAGACCCCTTGGAAGAACGTGTTCGGAGTGATCCGGCGGCTACGGCAGAACGCCGCCAGAGCCTGGGTTTCTGGCTCAGTCAGGTGAATCAGATGATCGTCCACCAGCACCGCGTCGGTGTAGCGGTCGCGGGCCACGCCGTTGTCCACGGTCAGCGGCGTGGGCGCATTGAGGCCTTGCAACTGGCCGCGCCAGAACTGCTCGGCCTTGCCTGCGTCCTGGCGTTGCAGCCACTGGATGTAATCGCGGAACGGGCGCGGGCTCTTGAGCTCCGGCGTGCGGTCATTGCACAGCGCTTCGTAGACTTTGAGGAAGTCCACGGTCACCAGGGAAATGCACCAGGCGTCCATTAGGATGTGGTGGAAGCTGCGAATGAACTCGTAGGATTCATCGGCCAGTCGCACCAGACGGAAGCGAATCAGCGGCGGCTTCGACAGGTTGAAACCGACTTTCTGCTCGTCTTCCAGCAACGTGCGGATCCGCGCTTCCTGTTCGTGTGGGGCGAGCCCACGCAGGTCAAGGGTGTCCAGCGGCACCTTGACCTCGCGATGGATCACTTGCACCGGTTGCTTCTGGGTTTTCCACTGGAAACTGGCGCGCAGGGAAGGGTGCAGCGCCACCACCTGGCGCCAGGACTCAAGGAACGCAACTTCATCAATGGCACCGCCGATGCGGTAGCGATCCTGCATCAGGTACACGCCGGAATCTTCGTGCAGCAGGGAGTGGAAGAGCATCCCTTGCTGCAACGGCGACAGCGGGTAGATGTCTTCGATCGGATTGCTGGTGGTTTTTTCGGTGGTCATTGAAAGCGTCCTGCGTAAAAAGGGGCAACGGTGAAGGCGGGGCGACGAGGGAAACCGGTCACAGGTCGGCCTCGTTCAGCTCGGCCATCAGCGCTTGCATTTCGTCATCAGACATACCCGAAGCGCTGAACTCGGTGCTGTCGGCTTGCGGTTCAGCGGCGACGGCGGCCAGTGGCTGTGCGACTTCGGCCATGGCGGCAATGGTCTGGCGCTCGAACACATGTTTGGCGGAGAGCGCGATGCCTTGCTCATGGGCCTGGGCCACCACTTGCAGGCTCAGGATCGAGTCGCCGCCGATGGCAAAGAAGTTCTCGGTGACGCTGACGGTCGACAGCTTCAAGACCTTGGCGACGATCGCTTGCAGGGTGGTTTCCAGCGCATTGCGCGGTTCTACGTGGGCGCCTTCGTCGAACTGGTCGGGGTCGGGCAATTGGCGGGTGTCGAGCTTGCCGTTGGGGGTGCGCGGGAAGGTCGGCAGGGTCAGCACCCGGGCCGGCACCATGTACGACGGCAGGCGTTCACCGAGGAAGCGCTTGATCGCTTCCGAGTCCGGCGCGTAGCCGTGAGCGGCCAGGATGTAGGCCAGCAGACGCTTGCCGGCGGCATGCTCTTGCACGATCACCGCGGCTTCGCGCACGTCGCTGTGGCTGCACAGTTGACGCTCGATTTCTCCGAGTTCGATGCGGTAGCCGCGCAACTTGACCTGATGGTCCTTGCGGCCGAGGAACGCCAGGCGCCCGTCCGCCAGCCAGCAGGCCAGATCGCCCGTGCGGTAGGCGCGGGTGCCATCGGCCAGGGTGACAAAGGCCTTGGCGGTTCCTTCGGGTTTGTTGCGATAACCGCACGCCAGGGTCGGGCCGGCGAGGACGATTTCCCCCGGTTCGCCGATGCCGCTGGTGATGCCGTATTCGTTCAGCACGCGCAGATCCATGCCGGCAATCGGGCGTCCGATGCTCAGCGTCTGGGCCGGGTCCAGCACTTCATAGGTGGCCCAGACCGTGGCTTCGGTGGGGCCGTATTCGTTCACCAGCCGGGCCTGTGGCAAGGTCTTGCTGTGCTGGGCGATCAACGAAGGAGGGCAAGCTTCACCGGCAACAATCCAGCACTCGAGGCTGTCGGCGCCACTGGCGCGCTGCAGTTGGTCGAGCAGGGCTTGATAGAGCGACGGCAGCGACAGACCGTGGCTGACCCGGTGCTGGGCAATCAGCTGCGCCAGTCGGGACATCTCAAGTTCTTCGCCAGTCGCTGGCAGCACCAGACGCCCGCCCTGGGCCAGCGTCCAGAAAATCCCGGCGACCGAGCTGTCGAAGGCAAACGATGACAGCAGCAGGTAGGCGCGCACCGGCGTCTCATAAGCGGCCATGCGCACTTGGGTCGAAAAGCTCAGGGCACCGTGGCTGATTTCCACGGCTTTCGGCGCGCCAGTGGAGCCGGAGGTGTAAATCAGATACGCCAGGTCGTCCGCGTGCGGTTCAGGCAACGGCGGCAGGTCGCTGGACTCGGGCGCCGTCAGGTCGTCGAGCACGAAGCGTTGCAGGCTGGCGGGCACGCTGTCGGCCAGTTCGGCGCTGACCACGATGTGCGCAATGGCACTGTCGGCGAGCATGTAGGCGCGGCGATCCGCCGGGTAGGTCGGATCAACCGGCACGTAAGCGCCACCGGCCTTCAACACTGCGAGCATGGCGACGATGGCGGCGTTACTGCGGGCGAACAGAATGCCGACGGGCACGCCCGGACCGATGCCAGCCGCCACCAGTTGATGGGCCAGATGAGTCGCGCAGGCATCGAGGCGGGCGTAACTCAGGTCGCCGTCCTTGTCGCTGAGGGCGATAGCGTTCGGCTGTTGGCGAACCTGACGAGCAATCAGCTCGACCAGGGTCACCGGTTCGATCGATGGCAAGCTCGGTTGGGCGCCGATAACATGTGCCTGAATCGGCCCGCTCAGTGATAGATGAGCCCAGGCTTGCTGCGGATCGGCCAGCGCGCCCAGCAGCAGTTGCACCCATTGCTCGGCGAGGCAGGCTGCTGCTTCGGCGCTTAACGTGTGACGGTCGTAAACCACGTGAGCGTGCAGGCTGTCGGGCAATTGGCGTACGTTTAGGCAGGCCTTCACCGGGTTCATTACCGCGCTGGCAAAACGTTCCTGGGCATCGCCCGAACGCCAGGCAAAGGCATAACCGCCATTGAGGTTCTGGGTGTAATAGTCCTGCCAGCCAACCGTCCGCTCGACCGTGGCGCCGACATGTTTGCTTTGCTCCAGCAGGGTGGTCTGGGCATCCAGATCGATGCGCACTGGCAGGCACTGCTCGAACAAGCCCAGCGCGCTTTCCAGTTCCGGGCCACGGCTTTCGTGGATCAGGGTGATCGGGACTTGCTGCTGGCCGGTCAACCGTCCAAGTACTGCGGCCCAGGCCGTCAGCATCAGGTTCGAGGTCAGCGCGGGGTGGCGGGCGAGATCAGCGGGCAACGCTACTTCCACTCGTGCCGGCGCAAACCCGTTGCCGGTTGCCGATTCAAGCGACAGTTGCAAAACCGGCTGCTCGCTTTCGCTCAGGGGTTTCCAGAAGTTCACGCCCGGATGGTCCGGCTCGTCTTCTGTCAGGCTCCAGCGCCACTCGGCGTAGTCGGCGTATTGCAGCGCTTCGGACAGATCCGGGGCGGCGTCTTGCAGCAGTGCAGCAGCCAGCAGTTTCAGGCTGGCAAGGTCTAAGTGGCTGCTGGCGGCGGCCAGATCCAGCACCGACTGTTCGTCCGCCAGTTGCACAAGGGTCACGCACAGCGGGTTTGTCCAGTCGCGGGCCTGTGCGGCAAGGCTGGTCAGCGCGGCGTCCTGATCGGCGGGGCTGTGTTTACGCAGATCCTGTACGGTCACGGGCAGGGCGCAGGTTTCGTGAATCACCTGCACCGGGTGACGCAGGCCCGGCACTGGCATCAGGTGCGTGCGCAGGATTTCACTGTCGGCCATCAGCGCCAGCAGGCGGCTGTTTAGCGCATCGAAGTCCACCGGCTGGGACAACGACCATTGCAAATGGCAACTGAACGGGTGTTCGGCCGTGCCGTTGATGTGCGGGTACACAGATGCCTGTTGCGGCGAAATACGAAAACCTTGGAGTCCGCTCATGTTCAACTCGACTAAAAATGGGGGTTAAACCTGGGCCATGGCAGAGGTGCCGAGGCTCGCTGACCGGTTGTCAGATGAGCCTCTTGCGAACAGCTGATACGCCCGTTGAAAGTCAGACGGCGACGTCGCTCGACAGCAGGGCTTCGGCCATGCCGGTCATGATTGCGCGCTTGCCGGTGAAGGGTTCGCGTCCGTGAATCGCAAGCATGTTGTCGATGAACAACACGTCGCCCTGTTGCCAGCTGAACCGCACCAGCGAGTCGAGGTAGGCCGCTCGCAGCGACTCCAGGACTTGCGGTTCGATCGCTTCGCCGTCGCCATAAAAGGTGTTGGTGGGCAGGTCGAGGTCGTTGAAGTTGCTTTGCAGCGAATCGCGGATCGCCGGGGGCAGGGTGCTGATGTGGAAGAAGGTCGCGTGGTTGAACCAGACTTCTTCGCCGGTACGCGGGTGACGCACCACGGCCGGCCCGCGCTGGCGGGTGCGCAGGCGATTGTTGTCTTTCCATTCCACGTCGATGCCGACGCTCGCGCAGTAGGCTTGCACTTCGCTGCGGTCTTCGGACTGGAACACGGTCTGCCACGGCAGGCCGAAACCGTCGCCGTAGTTGCGCACGTACAGCACGCCTTTTTCCCGGAACCGCGCTTCGATCTCGGGGCTGATATTCGCCTTCACGGCACGGGTCGAGCCAATCGGCGTTTCGCCGCCAGTCTCGGACGGGATGTGGCAGTAGAAGAACAGCCGCAGTGGGAAGCGTGGTGAATAGGAGTGTTCGTTGTGCGGGAAAATCATCTGGTCGGCCGGGTAGTCGGTCGAGGTGTAGATGTTGCCGCCGACCCGGGTCCGGGGCGAGGCGCGGAACATGTATTCCAGTGCGCCGGGGGAGAGGGCGGCGATGACCTGGTCGAATTGCTCCACGGACAACACCGAGAACCCGCGAAACAGCAGCGCGCCGTACTGCAGCAGTTTTTTCTCCAGAGACTCGCGTTCACGGCTCGCCCAGGCGACCAGATCGACACCGCTGACCGCCGGCTCGATCACCAGTGGCAAGGCATGGTCCGGGCTGAGCAGGCGCTCGCTGACCAGTTGCTGTTCCGAGACATTCATGGCTTTGCGGCGCACAACGCCGAGGGCGCGAGACGATGGGGGCACGATAGACATAAAGGCATCCAACTGGATTAATGGATCTGGGTTAAAGGGACAATGAGCGACGTTTGGTTTGCATCATCTGGCTGCGACCCGCCAGCGCTTGGGACTGTTGGCGTTCACGCTGGAAAGTCTGATCCCAAACGCCGAGCCGTTCGGCCAGCGCAGGCAGCGGTTCGTGCAACAGGCTTTGGGCTTCGTCCAACAGGCGCGTCCACAGGTGTTGCAGGCGCAGGGCGCGATCCTGATCGAAGTATTCGCCGCGGTACTTGAGGGTCGCGTCGATGCCTGCGGCGCCGTGAACCAGATCGAGCACCAAGTGGAAATCCCCCGGCGCCTGCGCCACGTCCAGAGCGGTCATGTGCGCGCCGGCGATATCGGTCGGCGTTACCCGTGACGGTTGATAGTTGAGCTTGACCTGAAACAGCGGCGAGTGACCCGCACGGCGCTCCGGCGCGAGCGCCGAAACCACCAGATCGAAAGGCAGGCCTTGATGTGCGTAGGCCAGTCGCGCTTCATCGCGCACCCGTTCAAGAAAACCGGCCAGTGTCGGTTCGCCGTGCAGGTCACAGCGCAGGGCCAGTTGGTTGACGAAGAAGCCAATGACGTCATTGTGTTCCGCCAGCGGACGGCCACTGACATCGGTGCCCAGCAGAAACTGTTGCTGTCCACTGAGTTGCTGGAGCACCAATTGATAGCTGGCCAGCAACAGCATGAACAGGGTCATGCCTTGCTCGCGGGCCATCGCTGCAAGGTGTTCGCAGGTTGCCTGGGGCACAGTGAAGTTCAGGCTGTGCTCGCCCTGGGTCTGGCCGCTACCACCCAGCTCGAGGGTTTGCGGCAAGTTTGCCAGATGCTCACGCCAGAAGTTTTGTTCCGTGGTGATCCGCTGTTTGCTCCAGTGCCGGGCTTCCCATTGGGCGAAATCCAGGTACTGCACCGGCAATTCAGCGTCGGCCGAGCCGGCCAGCTCCGCCAGCAGCACTTGCGCCGAGCGCCCGTCGAAGGCGATGTGGTGCAGGGTCAGCAGCAGGTCATGCTGCCCATCTTTAAGGCTGAGCAGTTGGGCGCGCAGCAGTGGCCCGGCCTCGAGGTTGATTGGCGTGGCGTGTTCGTTTGCCAGACAGTCGCTGAGTGCTTGCTGTTGCTGCGGCTCGCTCTGATCACGCAGATCGTCCCAGGTCAGCGGTACAGTCGTGGCTGGTAAAACCTGCTGCTGCGGCCCATCGACGCCATCGCGATACACCGTGCGCAGCACGCTGTGACGCTTGACCAGAGTGTTCAGGCGCAGCGCCAGGGTTTCGATGTCGAGCGGACCTTGCAGGCTCAGGTGCAACACCAGATTGTGCCGGGTGTCGTCCGGATTCAGTTGACGCAAGAACCACAGGCGACTTTGGGCGAATGATTGATGACTTTGGCTGACGTTCGTCCGCGTGGTCGAGGCGCTGGTCGTCGGCGCCGGCTCGCTCAGGAAACACTGCAAGGCCAGCGCCCATTCCGCCAGTGTTTGTTCGCCGAACAGGCTTTGTGTGTCCAGGTTCCAGCCCAGATCCTTGTGCAGGCGGGCGGCGAAGTCGGCCACGCTGATGGAGTCCAGACCGAGGCCGATCAGGCTGAGTTCACAGTCTGCTGTCAGGTACGGATTGACCTCGCGCAGGGTTTGCTCAAGCCACTGACGGCACGCGGCTTGCCCGGCTTGCCCGGTTTGCGGCGGCGCATTGCCCACGCGATGCTTCAGTTGAATGAGGTCAATGGTTTCGCTGTTTGAGGCGATCTGCCCACCGCTCTGGGCGATGATGCTTAACGAGCCCGCGGCCAGTTGTTTGCGAGCGCCTTGACGGGCGATCTTGCCGCTGGTGGTCATCGGGATGGTGCCGGCTTCCACCAGCACGATCTGATCGATACCGCAGTCGGCGGCTTCGCGCACGGCGTTTTGCATCGACGCAAACAGCGCCGGGTGATGAGCCGGGTCGACGAACTTGCGTTGAGGCTCGGCGACAATCACCAGTTTCTCGCGGCCCAGCACCGGGTCCATTTCCGAGAACGCGGCGATGCGCCCGGTGCGAATGCCCGGCTCGGAATCGGTAATGGCAAATTCGATGTCGTGGGGGTACAGGTTACGCCCATTGAGAATCAGCAAGTCCTTTAGCCGCCCGCAGATCACCACCTGGCCTTCGTGCATGAAACCCAGGTCGCCGGAGCGCAGGTAGTTGCCGGGCTCACCGACAATGCGCGCCTCAAAGGCTTCGCGACTGGCTTCGGGGTTTTTCCAATAGGCTTCGGCGTTGCTCGGGCCCCTAAGCCAGACTTCGCCGATGCGATCGGCAGCGCAGCGTTCATGGCTCTGCGGGTTGACGATGGCAATGCTGTGCAAGGCTTGCGGATAACCGCAGGCGACGAACTCCACGGCGGCGGCATCGGTGGCCGCCAACGCCACGCGACCGGTTTCCAGCACGGCCTTGTCCAGGCGCAACACCACCGGAAGTGCATCGGCCCGCGTGGCGCTGACGCACAATGTCGCTTCGGCCTGGCCATAACCGGGGCTGATTGCCAGAGGGTTGAGGCCGCAAGGGGCAAAGCGCTGGGCGAAGGCTTCGAGGGTGCCGGGGTGGATCGGTTCGGCACCATTGATTGCGTGTTGCCAGGCGCTCAAGTCGAGCTGTGCGATCAGGCTGTCGCTGACCACCCGGTTGCACAGCGCATAGGCGAAGTTGGGGGCGAAACTGGCGGTGGCGCGGTAGCGACTCAACGCCTGCAGCCAGGTCGACGGCGCGTTGACGAAGGTCTGCGAAGCCATCAGGTAGCAGGGCATGCCGCTGTAGAGCGGGGCCAGCATACCGCCGATCAGGCCCATGTCGTGGTATAGCGGCAGCCAGTTGACCATGCCGCCATGTTCATCGAAACCGTAGGCCTGACGCATCAGTTCGACGTTGGCGATCAGGTTGCGCTGACGTACTTCAACGCCTTTTGGCGTGCCGGTGGAGCCAGAGGTGTATTGCAGGAACGCCACGGTCGCGCCGTCGACGTCCGGGCGCGTCCACTGACTGGCCGGCGGCGTGCCCAGGTCGTGGACCGTCAGTACATCGACCTGGTTTTCCACCAGTTCCAGCAAACCCTGGCAGTGATCTGCAGGTGCGAGGATCAGCGACGGGGCAGCATCCACCACCACCTTGCGCACCCGGTCGAGGTGCCGCGGCTTGCGCGACGGTGGCGGGAACAACGGCACGGCGATCAGGCCGGCATATAAACAGGCGCAGAACGCACGGGCGTAATCGAGGCTGCTGGGCAGCATCAACAACACGCGATCGCCCGCTGCGTAGCGCGATTGCAGGGCGGCCGCGAGGGATCGGGACTGCTCGTGCAGTTGGGCAAAGGTCAGGGTTTCGCCGATCTCGACGCCGTCCTGCAGGAAATGCAGGGCAGCACGCTGCGGGAAGTGCAGGGCGTTGGCCTCCAGCACGTCGATCCAGTGATTGAATGAGAACATGGTGGAATTCACGCCATGGCAACGATGACTTTGCGGTCACCGGTGTAAGGATTGCGGCCGTGTGCGACCAGTCGATTGTCGAGCATCAGGATGTCGCCGGGTTGCCAGGGAAAACTGATGGCGGTCCGGCGATAGACCTCGCGCACGGTGTCGAGCACGTCGTCGGGAATCGCCGAGCCGTCGCCAAAGTAGACGTGGCGTGGCAGATTCTCTTCACCCACTGCCGCCAGCAGGCTGGCGCGTACACCCGGTTCGATGGCCGATACATGGAACAGGTGCGCCTGGTTGAACCAGACCCACTCACCGGTATCGGGATGCTGCAGCACGGCGGCGCAACGCTGGCGGGTGCGCAGGTCGCCATCGGCTTTCCATTCCCACTCGATGTCGTTGTCCTGGCAGTAGCGTTCAACCTGAGCGCGGTCTTCGGTGTTGAAGACTTTCTGCCAGGGCAGGTCCAGCGCGCCGCTGTAATTGCGCACATATAGAAGCTCGCGACTGGCGAACAGCTCGCGGATCTCGGCAGGCATGCGCTGGTAGATCAGGCGGCTGTCGGCAATCGGCGTTTCGCCGCCGGTTTCACTGGCCTTGATGCAGTGGAACCAGATGCGCGAAGGCCAAGGCCGGGTGTAGGCCTGCTCGTTGTGCAAGGGAATGAATTGATGGGCTGGGTATTCGGTGGAGCTATAGACCCCGGCAAAGACTTTGCTGCGCGGCGTGGAACCGAATTCGTAGCTGGCCAGCGGCGCGCCGAAACTGGCGGCGAAGCGCTTGAAGTCGATAGGCGTGGCGACAGTGAATCCTCGAAACAGCACGCCGCCAACGGTGGTCAGCGCCTGGGGCAGCGTGTCGCGAACCGACGCGTCGAGATCATGAATCGACTGTCCCGATGCCGCCTGCACTAGCACGGGTAACGACTGCTCGCTGCCATCCGCTGGAACAAGGGAAAAAAGCTCGGAACGCCGGCTCAGGTGTTCGATTGAGGTCATCCGCTGCGCATCCTTTTTATCTTTATTCGATCAGTCGGAGCGGCTTGGGCAGACCTTGAAAACGGGGCAGAGGTCGCCGGTGCAGAGCTCGACTGAATGTATTCGCTCTGATACACGGCGGCATATTAGTTGTTAATGAGATAGATTATCAATCTTATTCCTTTATTTTTTTTTTTGGATTAGACTCCGCCCCGCTGGCGCCGAGCAGCATTCAGCCAGCTGAAAAAAACAACAAATATCTGTCGGATGGGAGCGGGGCGTGAATTTCAAGAAAAATACAATTGCGTTGGCTGTGGGGTCAGCGGTGTGCCTGGCTAATAGCGCATGGGCGGCCGAACAGTCGAACACAATGGAGATCGCTCCGATCACGGTGTCCGGTGAAAAAATCAACCGCACCCTTGAGCAAACCCAGTCCAGCGTTGTGGTTGTCACCGAGCAGCAACTACGCGAGAAGGCCGACCACAGCCTGGTCGACGTGTTCGCCCGTACACCAGGTGTGTACAGCCAGGCCGGTAACGAAAACTGGGGGATTCGCGGTGTGCCGGTGTCCGGTTTCGACGACCAGGGCCCGGCGACCCTCAACGGCGCCGTATCGGTTTATGTCGACGGCGCCGTGCAGCCGAACCGCGCACTGACCCTCAGCCCGATCCCGCTCTGGGATGTAGAGCAGGTCGAAGTGTTCCTCGGCCCGCAGTCCACCACTCAGGGCCGAAATTCCCTGGCCGGTGCGGTGGTCATCCAGACCAAAAATCCAACCTTCCAGCCGACCTTCTCGGCGCGGACCAATGTGGGGACATATGGTGAGCGCGGAGCAGCCGTTGCTGGTGGCGGTTCGATCGTCGACGACAAGATCGCCGGACGCATCGCCGTGGATTCCCAGGAAGGTGACGGTTACATCGACAACATCGCACTCCACGATGACGCCAACCCCAATCGCACCAGTAATGCCCGTGGCAAGCTGCTGATCCTGCCCAACGACGATCTCGATGTGCTGCTGACCTACGCCCATAACGAACACCGTCAGGGCGACAACTCGGTCATGCGCGAAAACGACAAGATCCGTTACTACAAGGTATCGTCCGACACCAAGGCGTTCGACAACCTGAAGCAGGACACCGTCAGCGCCAAGGTCGACTATCGCCTGAACGATGATTGGTCCCTGACCAGCCTTACCGCCAATACCCGTTCGGACTACAGCAATCGTCTGGACTTCGACCAGACGGCTGAAGCCAACGAAGTCATTCTGCGCAAGCAGGACGGCGACCTGTTCAGTCAGGAGCTGCGCCTGAATTACAGCTCGGACACGGTGAAGAGCTTCGTCGGTGCCTACTATGGCCACAACACCAACAACTTCCACGACCAGTTGTTGTTCGATAACGAATTGTTCGCGACCGTCAAGGGCGACACGACGATTGAAAACAAAGCGGTCTTCGGTGAAATCGACTGGACGTTCGCCCCGCGTTGGACATTGATCACCGGTCTTCGTTACGACCACGAGACGAACGATACCAACGTCGATCAGGATGACTTCTCCAGCCCTGGGAAAGTCAGCAAGTCGTTTGATGCCGTGCTGCCGAAACTGGGCATCAACTATGAGCTGGCCAAGGGGCAGTACCTAGGATTCATGGTGCAGAAAGGCTATCGCGGCGGCGGCGTCAACGTCCGTGCAGGCGGCGGTCACGAGTCCTACGATCCTGAATACACCACAAACTACGAACTGTCGTACCGCGGTTCATTCTTCGATGAGACCCTGCGTACCCGCGCCAACCTGTACTACACCGACTGGAAAGACCAGCAGGTCAGTGTTCTGGACGACAACCGCGAGTTCGTACACATCTTCAATGCCGGTCGCAGTGATATCAAGGGCCTGGAAGTCTTCGTTGAAAAAGACATCACCGAACAGCTGACGCTGACCGCCGGTGGGGCTATCACCGATGGCAAGTACAAGGACTTCGTCGCGGGTGATGGCCAGGACAGGAGCGGCGAGTCGTTCCTCTATTCACCCAAGTACAAGATGTCGGTGGGTGGTACCTATCGCTGGGACGACCGCCTGACCTTCAACACGGACGTCACCTACCAGAGCACCACGCCGTCGGAATACCTGTTCGACGCGGACGGTCAGGTAACTGGCGAGCTCAAGAGCGACAACTATGTGCTGGTCAACTTCAACACCGAGTACAAGGTCACCAAGAACGTTGCAGTGTCCGGTTTCGTGAAAAACGCCTTCGACAAGGAATACGTCACCAACAACCGCAACGACGACATCATTGACGTCGGCGCGCCGCGCACGGTGGGTGTGGTTCTGCGTTACGACATGTAAACCGGTGGGCGCGGGGAGGCAGGCTCCCCGCGTTCGGTTTCAAGGTTTGTTGCTGTCTGGGACGTTCGTATTCAGGCAGCCCTGCTTCTTTCCAAAACCAGCCTCCCTGGAGGAAATCATGAATGCTTTTTCGAATGTCACAGCGGGTGGCGCGCAACAGCTACGCCTGTTGCATAGCGGTCTGTCGAGCCCTTACTGCCTTGATTCGACGCCAATGCTGGAACGCCAGCAACAGCAGGAATCAAATGCCCGCAGTTACCCTCGGCGCATTCCGCTGGTGCTCGAACGAGCCTATGGCATTTATGTGCAGGACAGTCGGGGGCAAGTGTTTGTCGATTGCCTGGCCGGTGCCGGAACCCTGGCGCTGGGCCACAACCATCCGGTGATTATCCAAGCCATCACCCAAGTCATGGCGGCCGGTGTGCCGATGCACACCCTGGACCTCATGACCCCGGTGAAGGATGCATTCGTACAAGAAATTTTTGGCTGTCTACCCACAGAATTCGCTCGCAATGCGCGCATCCAGTTTTGCGGTCCGAGCGGTGCCGATGCGGTCGAAGCGGCGCTCAAACTGACCCGCACCGCCACGGGCCGGCACTCGGTGCTGGCGTTTGAAGGGGCTTACCACGGCATGACACTGGGGACATTGGCCATTAGCGGCAACCTGTCGCCGAAAAATGCCCTCGGTGCGTTGATGCCAGGCGTACAGCGCCTGCCGTTCCCCCACGATTACCGTTGTCCGTTCGGTGTGGCCGGCGAGCAAGGCGTGACCTTGAACGTGCGCTACCTCGAGCATTTGCTCAATGATCCGGAAAGCGGCGTCACCGCACCTGCGGCAATGATTCTGGAACCGATCCAGGGCGAGGGCGGGGTGATTACCGCCCCGGACCGCTGGCTTCAGGAACTGCGCCGCTTGACCAAGGCCCATGGCATTCCGCTGATCGTCGACGAGATCCAGTGCGGCATCGCCCGCAGCGGCCGGATGTTCGGTTTCGAGCATTCCGGTATCACGCCGGACGTCATCACCTTGTCCAAGGCCATCGGTGGCGGTCTGCCGCTGTCGGTCATGGTCTACAACGATTCGCTGGATGTCTGGCAGCCAGGTGCCCACGCCGGCACTTTCCGTGGCAATCAGCTGGCGATGGCCGCTGGTACCGCGACCTTGCGTTTTATCCGCGATGAAGGCCTGGTGGCGCACGCCGAAACCGCTGGCGCGCACCTGCGCAAACAGTTGCAGATGCTGCAAAGCGAGTTCGCCTGGGTGGGCGATGTACGCGGTCGCGGCTTGATGCTCGGCATGGAAATCGTCGACCCGCAAGGCGCCCTCGACGTACAAGGTCATCCGCCGGTGGACGCTGCCCGGGCCAAGGCCTTCCAGCAGGCGTGCCTGAGGCACGGCCTGATCGTCGAGCTGGGCGGACGCCACGGTGCCACCGTGCGCTTCTTGCCGCCGTTGATCATTACCGAACAGGAAATCGATCTCGTCGCGCAAATCCTGTTCCAGGCGGCAAGTACGCTCAACGAGCACGCCGCGCGTTAATGATCTGCCGACGCACTGGCTTGTCGACATGGACCGGCAAGCACGTTTTTTTGAACAGGGACTGACAATGCGCAAGGCTTTAGCGACGATGAAACCCGCGTGGGTGCTGATTGCCTTACTGGCATTGAACGGATGTGGTGCTCAGGATCAGCCCTCTGAACACACTGCGTCACCGCCTCAGGTGA
The DNA here is from genome assembly GCF_054898005.1 of Pseudomonas sp. HLT2-19-2. Classification (NCBI taxonomy): domain Bacteria; kingdom Pseudomonadati; phylum Pseudomonadota; class Gammaproteobacteria; order Pseudomonadales; family Pseudomonadaceae; genus Pseudomonas; species Pseudomonas sp. HLT2-19-2. The sequence continues at coordinate 2,715,105 of NZ_CM142712.1, forward strand.
AGACGCTCACCGTGCAACCCCGACCGTTTGCCATGACCTCCGACCTGCCGGGCCGTATCGAACCGGTGCGCATCGCCGAGGTGCGTGCAAGGATTGCCGGTGTTGTGCTGACCCGACATTTTGAAGAGGGCAGCGACGTCAAGGCCGGTCAACTGCTGTTCAGCATCGACCCGGCGCCGCTCAAAGCCGCCTTAATGCGGGTCGAAGGCGCCTTGGCGAAAACCGAAGCCGATGTCTATCGCGCCAACGCTCATGTGCAGCGCTACAAACAACTGGTGGACATCAACGCCGTCAGTCCGCAGGTATTCGACGACGCGGTTTCCGATCTCAAGAGTGCCCAGGCCAACCGTCTGGCCGCTCAAGCCGATGTGGCGACTGCCCGACTTAACCTCGGTTACTGTCAGGTGCGTGCACCGATCAGTGGCCGTATCGGCCGTGCCCTGATCAGCGAGGGCGCATTGGTGGGGCAGGACGAAGCCACGCAGATGGCACGGATTCAGCAACTGGACCCGATTTACGCCGACTTCACCCAGTCCGTCGATCAGGTCGTGGCCTTGCAGCAAGCCGTGGCCAGCGGTCGTCTGACCCTCACCGGCGCGGGCGCCGCCCAGGTAACGGTGCAAGTTGGCACCCCGGCACAAACCCGACAAGGCAAGTTGATGTTTTCCGATATCTCCGTGGATAAGAGCACCGGTCAGGTGACATTACGCGGTGAGTTTCCCAACCCCGACAACGTGCTGTTGCCGGGAATGTACGTGCGCGTATTGGCGCCGGCCGGGGTCGATCCCCACGCGTTGTTTGTGCCGCAGAAAGCGCTGCATCGGGGTGTCGATGGCCAGGCCCGATTGATGCTGGTGGACGCCGAGGGTGTGGTGCGCGAACGCGTGGTCAGCACCGGCGCGATGCTCGGCTCCGATTGGCAGATCACCCAAGGGCTGTCGGCCGGTGAGCAAGTGGTGATCGAGCGGGCCGACAAACTCAGTGCCGGGACCCAGGTCAGCGTCATCACCTTGGCCGAACAGCAGGCCCGTCACTGAGGGCCTGACGCTTTACTCACGGTTGTCAGCCAGGATCATACCGATGCCCGATTTTTTTATTGATCGTCCGAACTTCGCCTGGGTCATCGCGTTGTTCATCGCGCTAGCGGGAGCGCTGACACTGGGCACCTTGCCGGTCAGCCAATACCCGGACGTCGCGCCGCCGCAAATCAGTGTCAGCGCCAGCTACCCCGGCGCCTCGGCGCAGATCATCAATCAGAACATCACCAGTCTGATCGAGGAGGAGCTTAACGGCCTGAAAGACTTGCTGTACTACGAGTCCAATAGCGCCAACGGCAGCGCCGAAACCACGATCACCTTCAAGCCGGGAACCGATCCCGACATGGCGCAGATCGATGTCCAGAACCGCTTGCAACGGGTGATTGGGCGGCTGCCTCAGGCCGTGATCGAGCAAGGCCTGAAAGTGGAACAGGTGCGCGCCAACTTCCTGATGATCTACGCCTTGTCGTATACCAATGGGCAGCAGGATTCTATCGGGCTGGCGGATTACGCCGCGCGGGGCATCAACAACGAAATTCGCCGCGTGGCCGGGGTGGGGCGGGTGCAGATGTACACCGCCGAACGCGCCATGCGCATCTGGGTCGATCCCGCCCGGCTGGTCGGCTACAACCTCTCGATGGCTGACGTGAGCAAAGCCATTGCCGCGCAGAACGTGCAGGTGCCTGCCGGCAGCGTGGGCGAACGTCCGGGGCCTGCCGAACAGCACATCACCGCCACCGTCATGGTGCAGGGGCAGCTCGAATCCGTGGAGGCGTTCGGCAACATTGTGCTGCGGGCCAATGACGACGGCTCCAGTGTCAGGATTCACGATGTGGCGCGGGTCGAACTGGGCCGTCAGGACTACCGCTTCGATGCTCGTCTAAACGGTAAACCCGCAGCGGCCATGTCGGTGCAGTTGGCGCCGGGCGCCAACGCGCTGCAAACGGCGGCCGCGATCAAGGCACGGCTCGACCAGCTCTCAAGCACATTGCCTGCGAACATGACCCTGAGTGTGCCCTATGACACCTCGTACTTTGTCGACGTGGCGATCAAGCAAGTCATCTACACGTTGATCGAAGCCATGGTGCTGGTGTTCCTGGTGATGCTGCTGTTTTTGCAGAACCTGCGATACACGCTGATCCCGGCGATCGTGGTCCCGGTCTGCTTGCTGGGTACCCTCGCGGTGATGGCCCCGCTGGGGTTTTCGATCAACATGATGACCCTGTTCGGCATGGTGTTGGCCATCGGCATTCTGGTGGACGACGCCATTGTCGTCGTGGAAAACGTCGAACGACTGATCACTCAAGAGCGGCTGTCGCCCAAAGACGCGACCCGCAAGGCGATGAAACAGATCGGCGGGGCGATTGTCGGCATCACGCTGGTGCTGGCGGCGGTGTTCCTGCCGCTGGCGTTCATGGGCGGTTCGGTAGGGGTGATCTACCAGCAGTTTTCCATGGCGCTGTCGGTATCGATTCTGTTCTCCGGGTTCCTGGCGCTGACCCTGACGCCGGCCCTGTGTGCAACGTTGCTCAAGCCCTTCGATCCGACGCATCAGGCCCGCCCCAACCGATGGGCGAATGCCTTCAATCGACGCTTCGATGCCTTGGCCCAGCGTTACGAACGGCTCAGTTCGAGCTGGGTCCGGCGCAGCACCCGCAGCATGTGCCTGTACCTGATGTTGCTATTGGTACTCGCATTCGCCTATCACCGATTGCCGTCCTCATTCATGCCGTCCGAGGATCAGGGCTACATCATCACGGATATCCAGCTGCCACCCGCGGCTTCAGCCTCGCGCACCGATGTGACGGTGCAAGCGTGGGAGCACTATGCCTTGGCGCAACCCGCCACGGACCAGGTGCTGGCGATCATGGGGTTCAGTTTCTCCGGGGTTGGGGCCAACGCGGCGTTGTCGTTTACTAGCCTCAAGGATTGGTCGGTTCGTGGAAGCGGGCAGGCCAGCGATGCGGTGGCTCGGCGCGCGAACGATGCTTTTGAAAACGTCGCCGACGGCACGCTGTTCAGCGTGGTGCCGCCACCGGTGGATGGCCTCGGCACCTCGAACGGTTTCGAATTACGGTTGCAGGATCTGGCGGGGCAGGGGCACGAAGCACTGTTGAGGGCCCGCACTCATTTGCTGGAGACGGCCAAGGCGTCGCCGGTGATCGACTACCTGATGGAGGACGGTCTGGCGGATGCGCCGCAAATCAATGTCAGCATCGACCGTGAAAAGGCCGAAGCCCTCGGTGTGAGTTTTGATGTGATCAGTTCGGCCTTGTCCACGGCGTTGGGCTCGGAGCAAATCAACGAATTCGCCAATCAGGGGAGGATGCAGCGAGTGATCGTTCAGGCGGACGGCATCAGTCGCCAGACGCCTGAAGCGCTGTTACGCCTGCAAGTGCCCAACCGGCAGAACCGATTGGTGCCACTGGAAGCCTTCAGTCGTTTCGAGTGGCAGGTCGGGCCGTTGCAAATCGCTCGCTACAACGGCTCAGCATCGCTACGTTTTTCCGGGGATGCCGCACCGGGTTACAGCACGGGCCAAGCGATGGAAGAACTGCAGAAAATCGCCCGTCGGCTACCGGCCGGTTTCAGCCTCGAATGGGCCGGGCTTTCCCTTCAGGAACAACAGGCCAGCGATCAAGTGCCGCTGCTGGTGGGGTTGTCGTTGATTGTGGTGCTGCTGGTACTGGTGGCGCTGTATGAAAGCTGGACCATTCCCCTTGCCGTGCTGTTGATCGTACCTGTCGGCATACTCGGTTCGGTGGCAGCGGTGACGGTCATGGGCATGCCCAATGACGTCTATTTCAAAGTGGGGCTGATCACGATCATTGGGCTTGCGGCGAAGAACGCGATTCTCATCGTCGAATTTGCCAAGGCGCTTCACGCTCAGGGCGCCAGCCTTGCGCAAGCGGCGGCTCAGGCAGCACGTCTGCGTTTTCGCCCGATCATCATGACGTCCCTGGCCTTTATCCTCGGCGTGGTGCCTCTGGCGATCGCCACCGGTGCGGGGGCTGCCAGCCAGCGAGCGATCGGCACAGGCGTGGTTGGTGGAATGCTCGCGGCAACAGTGCTCGGGGTCCTGTTCGTGCCGGTGTTTTTTGTCTGGGTGCTGTCCGTGGCAGATCGGTTGCGTAATCGTAATGTCGTTTTCACCGGGTCAACTCCGGAAGAGGGCGCGCGATGACATGGATCAGCAAATTTGCCGAAATTGTTCGGCCCTCAAGTTACATTTTGCGGACTCCGTTATGCAGCGTCACAAGGGCTAGGAGACTTCATTGATGTACCTGTATGGCCGGATGTAGTGGTCAACTAATCCCGGACAGGACGTTAACAGATGAAGGTAGAAGTCATGCACAAGCCCCATCTTCATCACGCACCGTTTGCTTAAGTCGCTTTTACAACGCCCTTTCAACGTTAAATCCATCAAAGTTCTCAAAACCACCCATCAACCCGGGCAGTTCGACTCGCGCGACAAGTCGCTGGAGCTACCAACATCTGTATACGGTTGATTAAGCGCTCCTGCTCCATTCGGCGCAACGCCGCGTCGTGTGCGGCGAGAGAGGTACCGCCGAACCGTCATAGCTTTCCTGGGTCACGTCAAGTACAGGAAGCGTCAGGCAGGCTTCGGTCCAGAGCGTGGTCATGATGAGCTAGCGGCGGCCGATTAGATAATGCCCGCTATGATCGGACGAAGGGAGCGAGCGGTAGGCATGTTGTTTTATCGCAAATACCTATTACTGTGCGCCGCATTCAAACAATCTAATACAGGGACCTAATCCATGTTTTTTCACCGTTGGAGCTACACCCTTCTAGGATCGCTGCTGCCGCAATTATGCATGGCCAGCACGCTTCCCATAAATCCTCAGAGCGAGAGCCTTTACCAGCAAGCCGTTCCGTATCTCCAAGAAGCGAATAACAAGCTCGAAGCATTACCGGTTGAATTTCCTACTGCAAACGAAGATGAAAAGAAGCGCTTGTTGGCCCGGGCCGAGGAAGCTGGTGCACTACTCAAGCCAGCGATCACTCTGCTCGAACAGGCAGCCGCGCTAGATCATCCCGTAGCCCAGTATCGTCTCGGACTGATCTACGTGATGCTGTATCCAAGCAAAGTAATTGAAGAGAAAGCTTGCCCGTTGTTTGAGCAAAGCCTTGCTCATGGCTTTGCTCCACCGGCACTTGGGATTGCATCCTGGTGTTTGGCGTTCACCAATACGCCCCAGTATCAAACAGCGTTGCAGTCAACAGAAGCCCGCATGCCGATCTATGAAAAATACTTTCCACAGCCTGCCGTGAAGCTTGAGTGCAGGCAGGAACAACCTGCTGGCATGGCCATGCAGTGGGGCAGCATTCGTGACTATCAAGCTGAAATTTACCGGTTGCTGGGAGACGGTAATCGCACGCAGCGACGGGAGTATTATCAGAAGGCTATCGATATCAATGAATGTTATAAAGCGAACAAACGCATGAAATTTCTTAAGCAATCTGACGCATGATACTGCTTGCATAATCAAATAAACACGCGGCGACACCCGTTGGATGCAAGCTTGAATGAAATCACGCGGGAGAAAAACACAATGTCCCTCTGCCTCAGAAATTTATCAGTCTTTGCTTTGGATCACCGCTATTGGCCGAAAGCTGGCTATCGAGAACGGTCAAAACACCCCACACATTTTGTTTCGAGCAATTTTATTTGAGCGGGACGTGGTGGTGTCGGAAGGGTAGGGTTGCGGAAATGGCTGAAAAGATGCGGAAACGATCCAGAAAGACCGGAGTGACAATTGCGAATCCCAGAAACGACAAAGCCCTGAATAATCAGGGCTTTGTCGGTACAAATATGGCGGAGGCGATGGGATTCGAACTCATGGACCTGTTACAGTCGACGGTTTTCAAGACCGTTGCCTTAAACCACTCGGCCACACCTCCGTTTGCGTTGCGGGCGCCATAATACCTGAATGAAACACACTGTCAAACTCTCTCCATAGCTTGTTACAGAGCGTCTGTTATGATCTTTGCGACTGAACGTTTCAAACCAACAGGAGTGTCGCCATGCGCGAACAGGATTACGCAGTTAATAACAGCGTGCAGGCTGAGCAGCTAGAGGTTAGCCGCGTCCTGCGCAACACTTACGGCTTACTCGCTCTCACCCTCGCATTCAGCGGCGTGATGGCGTTTGTCGCTCAGCAGATGCGTGTTGGCTACCCGAACATTTTCGTGGTGCTGATCGGTTTCTACGGCCTTTTCTTCCTCACCAACAAGCTACGCGATTCGGCCTGGGGCCTGGTGTCGGCATTTGCCCTGACCGGTTTCATGGGGTTCTTGCTCGGCCCGATCCTCAACCGCTACCTGGGTATGCAGGGCGGTGCTGAAGTCGTCAGCTCGGCCTTCGCGATGACTGCGCTGGTATTCGGTGGTCTGTCGGCCTATGTGCTGATTTCCCGCAAGGACATGAGTTTCCTCAGTGGCTTCATCACTGCGGGTTTCTTCGTGTTGCTGGGCGCGGTAGTTGCCAGCTTCTTCTTCCAAATCAGCGGTCTGCAACTGGCGATCAGCGCAGGTTTCGTGCTGTTCTCCTCGGTCTGCATTCTGTTCCAGACCAGCGCCATCATTCACGGCGGTGAGCGCAACTACATCATGGCGACCATCAGCCTGTATGTATCGATCTACAACCTGTTCGTCAGCTTGTTGCAGTTGTTTGGCATCATGAGCCGTGATGATTAATCGTCAGCCTTGAGGAAAAACCCGCTTCGGCGGGTTTTTTCTTGCCTGCGATTTGAGTAAAGGCTCACGCCATCGGTGGCAGTCGGCGCTTGACCGGGGTTTTCTTGACGATCGCCGTGTTGGTTTCGGCGTGGGTGTTGAGGCGGTCGAGCAGGGTGTCCAGTTGTTCCATCGAGCGTACATGCAGACGGGCGATGAAACAGTCGTCGCCGGTGACCTTGTCGCATTCGGTGAATTCAGGGATGGCCTGGATCTGCCGCTCCACTTCCTGCAACTGGCCCGGCAGCGGGCGAATACGGACGATGGCCTGGAGTTGATAGCCAAAGCATTTGGGGTCGATCTCGACGGTATAGCCTTTGAGCACGCCACGCTCTTCGAGGCGGCGCAAACGCTCGGCGACGCTGGGCGAAGACAGGCCGCTGATTTGCGCCAAGGCCTTGAGCGAGCGGCGTGAGTCTTCCATCAATGCCGTAATCAGCACTTGGTCGATATCATCGGTCATGACGAAACCCCTATTAGGCAATTAATTCAAACCGCCTTGAAAAAAAAGGCAGATGCCAAGTTTAGCCTGCTTTTTGCGCTGGAGAAGCTCCCCGGCGGATTGGCATACTTTGGGCTTAAACACAGGAGTCTGATGATGGACAAAACAATACGTCACGGGTCATTTGAAATGACCGCCGCCATGCTGATTTCCGGGACCATAGGCTGGTTCGTGCTGGTGTCTGGGCAACCGGTGCTGGACGTGGTGTTTTGGCGTTGCGTGTTCGGCGCCGGCACGTTGTTGCTGATTTGCGCGGCGTTCGGCTTCCTCCGTCCTGGCATTCTGACCCGCACTACGTTCTTGCTGGCCGTGCTCAGTGGCGTGGCGATTGTCGGCAACTGGGTGCTGTTGTTTGCTTCTTACTCCCGTGCCTCGATTGCCATCGGCACGGCGGTATACAACGTTCAGCCGTTCATGTTGGTGGGGCTGGCCGCATTGTTCCTCAACGAGAAAATCACCCTGCAGAAACTCTTCTGGCTGGGCATCTCGTTTCTCGGAATGCTGGCGATTGTCAGCGCTCATGGCGGGCAGGGCGAGAGCGGCAATGATTATCTGGTGGGAATCGCTCTGGCGCTGGGGGCGGCATTCCTTTACGCGATTGCCGCGTTGATCATCAAACGCCTGACCGGTACACCGCCGCATCTGATCGCGCTGATTCAGGTTCTTACCGGCGTGCTGTTACTCGCGCCATTCGCGCACTTTTCGTCACTGCCGCAAGCGCCGAGCGCGTGGGCCAGTCTCGTGACCCTGGGCATCGTCCACACTGGCGTGATGTACGTGCTGCTCTACGGCGCGATTCAAAAACTGCCGACGGCGCTGACCGGTGCGCTGTCATTCATCTACCCGATTGCGGCGATTTTCGTTGACTGGTTTGCTTTCGGCCATCGCCTGGAGCCGCTGCAATGGATCGGTGTCGCCGCGATTCTGTTGGCCGCTGCCGGCATGCAACAAGGCTGGAGCCTGAAGTTTCGTCGAGCGGCAACGCAATAAACCGGCGTCAGATGTTCCATCGAGGCGCGGTCTTGGCCAGTCGCTGGCGCATCTCGCCGATGTTGCTGGCCAACTGTCGGACCAACAACCGGTAACCATCCAGAGGGTTGTAAACCGGTGCGGCCAGGCTTGAATCCGACGGCAGTTCGACAGGTCGATTAATCCGCTGGGACGCACCGGATTTCAGCGCCCGGGCCATACCGATAAGTTGCACCCGGATCAACCGATGTTCGGCTTTCAAAGCCGATTGCAAATGGGCCATGGCGTCCGCGTCACTGGTATCCGGTCGGGTGTTGCCGAGGATTTCCAGGGTGCAACCCCAGCGACACGCGCACCGCGTGGATCACTCTGGCGTGGCGATAGCGCCGATACGGGTCCAGCAGCGGACGCAGCAGTCGACGCAACAGCGGTGGCAGTCGATTGGCTCTGAATGTGCTCAGGCTCGGTCTCCTCAGAAGATGTAATCGGTGGTCAGGAAACTCGAACTGCGTCCGCTGATGATCTCGCTGATGAGTTCTTTGTTGGTTTCCTGGAACTTGGTCGCCACCAGTGTGCGGATCGAAAACACCCGCAGCGCATCATGCACCGACAGCGTGCCTTCGGCGGAGTTCTTGCGGCCGTTGAACGGGAAGGTATCCGGGCCGCGCTGGCACTGGGCGTTGAGGTTGATCCGGCCGACCTGGTTGGCGAAGGTGTCCACCAGTCGGCCGACCGCCACCGGGTTGGTGCCGAAGATACTCAGTTGCTGGCCGAAGTCCGATTCCAGGACGTAATCGATCACCGTGTCCAGATGCCGGTAAGGCACGATCGGGACGACCGGGCCGAACTGTTCTTCCTGATAGACGCGCATCTGCGGCGTCACCGGGTACAGCACGGCGGGGTAGAAGAACGAAGCGCGGGCTTCACCGCCGTTGGGGTTGACCACGGTGGCGCCTTTGCCGACGGCATCTGCGACCAGCGAGTGCAGGTAATCGACCTTGCTCGCTTCCGGCAACGGCGTCAGCGCCACGCCGCTGTCCCACGGCATGCCGGGTTTGAGACTGGCGAGTTTGGCGTTGAATTTCTCGATGAAAGCCTCGACCACGTCTTCATGGACGAAGAGAATTTTCAGCGCGGTGCAGCGCTGACCATTGAACGACAGCGAGCCGGTGAGCGCTTCGCTGACCGCGTTGTCCAGATCCACCTCAGGCAGCACGATGCCGGGGTTTTTCGCATCCAGGCCCAACGCCGCGCGCAAGCGGTGCGGTTTTGGATGAAGTTTTTTCAGGTCGCTGGCAGCCTTGTTGGTGCCAATGAACGCAAAGATATCAATCTTGTCGCTGGCCATCAGCGCGCTGACGGTCTCGCGGCCGCTGCCGTAGATCACGTTGATCACCCCGGCCGGGAAGCTGTCGCGGAATGCTTCCAGCAGCGGGCGAATCAACAGCACGCCCAGCTTGGCCGGTTTGAACACCACGGTGTTGCCCATGATCAGTGCCGGGATCAGCGTGGTGAAGGTTTCGTTCAGCGGGTAGTTGTAAGGTCCCATGCACAATGCCACACCCAGCGGTACGCGACGGATCTGGCCGAGGGTGTCCTGTTCCAGTTCGAAGCGGCTGGAGCGGCGGTCGAGCTCCTTGAGCGCGTTGATGGTGTCGACAATGTAATCGCAGGTGCGGTCGAACTCTTTTTCCGAGTCCTTGAGGTTCTTGCCGATTTCCCACATCAGCAGCTTGACCACGGCTTCGCGCTGTTCACGCATGCGCGCCAGGAAAGCTTCGACGTGCTGGATGCGCTCGGCCACGCGCATCGTCGGCCACAGACCCTGGCCCCGGTCATAGGCACGGACGGCGGCGTCGAGGGCGGTCAATGCGGTGTCGGCGTCGAGCAGCGGCGTGCTGCCGAGGATCACTTGTTCATCGCCATTTTCACCCGTCAAGTACACCGGGCTGCGGACTTGGGCGAGGGGCCCGGGCCAGGTTTTCAGCTCGCCGTCGACCAGGTATTCACGCTGTTCGGTCTGGCCGTCGAGGCGGTACTTTTCCGGTATGTCGGTGGAGTCGGGAAACAAGTTGCCAAGGATGTGTTCTGTGGTCATGTCGCTACCCCGTGTGTGGTGTAAGCCATGCACTAGCGGCGTGCAGTTCGCAATTGACTTGAAAGGTTATACGCCTTAATGACTCGATTTTTTAACTGCAATCAAGCGCAAATGGGCAGAGCAGAGGGGTGATGGTCTGGATCTTGTGTCCCAAGCGTAGATGCCCTGGAGGGTTATGAACGGATCATTCACGCGGGCGACATCGGCAACCCCGACATTCTCGTTCATCAAGCTGGTGATCACCGGCCATTCGTTCACCACTGCCTCCAGGAAACATTTAGACATAAAATATACGACTGACGCCCTCCGTACGTCGCTTGCAAAGGCTCTACCTCCTACCTTTACTGTTACCGAACGTCAGAGTAATACCTCATCAAATATGTCTTTCATATCAAGGTTTAAGCACGCCTTTTGAAATTCCGCCTGAATCTTTTTCTGATCTACCACCAGAAAATTCAAAGGATGATGAAGAAATGAAAGGGGACTTGGCGGCAGTTATCCGAAGACTCGTATCTCCTTCAATGCGGTATGAGATAAGAAACGCTTCAAACTGGTTGCGAGACATCCTTGGACGGGCTTGTTTCTGGCGCTGGGAAATTGCCAGGTTCAGACTGCAGAGCGAAAGTCCTTACGAATTCCTCTATATCGGTAGGAAAAAGCAGCGGGAGATGGCAAAGCTTCTCATAGGGGGGAAGTCCCAAGGGAATACCCCTATGGCCGGTGACGAACCGGAACCTGCCGCGTCGAATCATGTGGTAGTGGTCAGTGAAATGCCGACCTCGGGGGCCTTGTATGTACCCTTGTATCTGAGTGCCGTCGTACCGCTGGGGCGATCCATTGAGGAGATCACCACAAAATACGATAGCGAGTTGCGTCGAAATATACGCAAGAACCGACCGCGCTACCGAATGAGACAGACGCTGCTGGATGAAGAAATTGAAAAGGCAGACAGGGAAATGCTTCGGCCTTATGCCACGGCAAGGCAAGGCATCCACGCTGCGCAATTTGCCACGCAGGAGGTTTTCAGGATAGCCAAGACTGTGGGCCGGCTCGACTTGATAATGCTGGAGGACGAAGTTGTTGCCTGCCACCTTGGCTGCGTCATAACTCGGGGTGGAAAGCGCTACTGGAGCACACTACGTTTCGGCTATACCGAGGCGATTTTTTCAGATGCCAAAAGACTGCGAGAAGTCAATTCGATCACCACTTTCATGGCGCTTGAATGGGCGATCGATCATGGCTTCGATTATTACGACATCGGTCTTTGCGTGGCACGGCCGGATGACGGTCTTCTGAAATGGAAAAGAAGGCGCGGCGGTGATATTGATTCGTTGGGAAACCACGCTTATATGTTTGTCCGGCTGCCCAAGACCGGTACAGCCAAATTCCTCTGGGACACACCGCTATTCGCCGTCGAAGGGAAGGAATTGACCCTGCACCTTGGCTTACCGGACGGGCCAAGCGATGAGGAGGTCGCCAGCCGCTATCATGAAATGGTCTTTGGCGGGCTGCACAAAATTTATCTCTATTGCGCACAGAGCTCGGGCGAACAGTTCCTCGAAACCTTGCGCAGTCGCTATGCCAGTCTGCAGACCCCACCCATCATGCACAGGATTGCATCCAGCTGAGCCATTTCCAGAACTGAAATTACAGCGCTTCGCGCCTGACTATTGACCCTGTCCCGCAGGGAGGACTTTTCATGGATAGCGATGTCTCGGAATTAAGCACTGCGACCGCTGGCAATCGAAAAAAATGGACCCTTGCCGCCTACAGTTATATGGCGAGAAAAAGGCTGGCACGCAAGGCGGAGATCAACTTGAAAAGCCTGGCGGTTAAAAGCTGGGATATTGCGCCGGGCGGGATATCGCATTCGCCGCCGGCTATCTTCCTGCCCGGTCAAATGGAACGTGTGACAGGATGGGAGGCGAAGCGCTTTTATCCTTTCGAGCATCCCGCTCGCACCATGGAAGGGCTGGGTGACGTGGTACAAGGCCCGACCCGTGGCTACTTGATCAAGGATGTCTGGCTGATCGATGGCGCGCTCTACAAGGACAAGGCAAGTCTGTGGTTGTCTCTCAAACCCGGAATGTTCCCGCGAATTCTCGTGGAAAACGAGATCGAGCGCGGTGCCGCTTACTGCACGCAAAATGGAAATACATGGTTTGGCACATGGTTGATGGAAGACTGCCCGACCTATTCGTTGGCCTGCGACGAAGGCGTCCCGGTGACCACCGCGCCATCCGCCAGGTTTCCCCTATTTACCCAGGCCCCCGCGTATGAGAACTGGTTTGGCATGAAACCGGTTCGCTTGAGCGGTGCGTTTTTTCGTGAGCTCGTGTTATTCGACGATGTGAGCAACAATCGAAGCAGGCATTTACGTTTCCGTGCCATGGGTGAAAAGCTACTGTCGCACGTGCGCTATGAGTCTCACCCTGGCGTGTTCATTCTCCGGGGTGGCGACGGTGACTTGCGCTTTTTGCGCAATGAAATTGAGCTCGCTGAGCATCTGCGCAAGAGTAGGGGGTTTCGCATCATCGATCCTTTGAAAACCGATGTCCCGACCATAGTGGCGACGTGTGCCGGGGCGCGGACCGTGGTGGGGGTCGAAGGGAGCCAGTTAGTACATGGTGTCAATGTACTCCGGGAGGGTGGTTCGTTGCTGGCACTGCAACCGCCGAACCGTTTCGTCAGCTACTTCAAGTACCTGACGGATCGCGATAACCAGAATTTTGGCTTTGTGGTCGGAACGCCAGAGGGCGATGGCTTCAAAATCGACATTCAAGAGGTTGAGCGCACACTGGACCTGTTCCCATCATGACGGCCGCCTAGAAAAGTCAGCCCATGGGCGTGAATAACCGGGTGTGGGGCTCACCCCCGTTGCTCGGCCACCAACAGCAACGACTGCGGCACAGGACTTTGCGGGTGCTGCGGCTCCTGCAGGCTGGCCAGCCGAAAACCGGCCATGTCCAGCGCATTAAGCCAGCTGGACAAGGTGCGCAGGTACCACGGCATGGGTTGCCACTGCCCTTTGAACCCAGCGAAGGTCTCTTCCCGCCAACCATCCTGATAGTCGCCCGCCGCCGCGGTCCACGGATGCAGCGTCTGGATTACCAGCACGCCGCCAGGGGCGAGCAGGCCGTTCATGGCGGCGAGCAGAGGGATGATGTCCTGATGCAGCAGGGCGAAGTTGGCGCAGATCAGGTCGTAGTCGCTGCCGATGTCCACCTTCGCCTCCACCAACGCTTCATAGCTCGCCAAATGCACCTGCGAAGAACCCGCCGCCCGAGCCGCCTCGACTAGCGTCGCATCGCCATCCACACCGACCGCCTCGATGCCGCGTTTAGCCAGCGCACGCAACAGCCAGCCCTCGCCGCAACCCAGGTCGAGCACACGCTCGGGCTGGCGGCTTAGTAAAGCCAGCAGGATTGCCTGGTCGGTGACTTTGAGGCGGCTTTCAATGGTGCCGGTGCGGATGGCTTCAATCCAGGATTGGGCGTTGTGGTGCCAACTTTGGAGGAGGGTAGATTCGGAGGCGGGCATTTCGATCTCCGCAGTTATTGGTTGGATGGAAGGAAGGATAGGATATCTGCTGGTGGATCGGACCTTATCGGTGACGCTTTACCTGCGTCATTATCACCGGCAATGGCCTTTTGCGAGGTCACGCCGGCGCGTCACTCGAGAAGACCGGCTGTGCGTTGCAAACATTCCGACCGCTTGATTTTAGAGGAGACGCAGCATGGACCGATTTACAGGCGGTTGCCTGTGCGGCAATGTCCGAATTGAGGCTACGGGACGTCCATACCGGGTCGGCCTTTGTCATTGTCTCGACTGCCGCAAGCATCATGGGGCCCTTTTTCACGCTTCCGCGGTGTTCCCTCAGAGTGCGGTGACGATCGATGGCGAAACACGCGACTACGCCGGGCGGTTTTTCTGTCCCCGCTGCGGCTCGCCCGTTTTTGCACGCACCGCCGACGAAATCGAAGTGAACCTGGGATCCCTGGATGCCCTTGACCAGCTGATGCCCACCTACGAAAGCTGGATCGTCCGTCGCGAGTCTTGGTTGCCACCGTTTCCGCTTACAAGACGATACGAGCGCGATCGTGACGCGTCGGGTCGCTTTGAGGAGTAGGCCGCGCAGTAAAAAGCCCGCTGAACCCGTGAGGGTCAGCGGGCTTTTACGTGGGCGGGTTTTGTTCTGATCCGTATTTTCCTTCGCTATCTGCAGCTGTAACGCACGCAGCCACCGGCTCACAATGACAGCACGCTCCACAGTCGCGGCAACCGCCGCACCGCAAACTCATAACGTAGGAGGCCCAATGGGCAAGATGGCAATTTTCCTGGGTGGATTTCTGGTGTTGACCATTTTGATCGGTGCCCTTGCCACGATTTCTCCCGTTTAATCACTTCCTCCATTCAGCAAAAAGCACAACGCCTCCACATTGGGAGGCGTTGCAGTTTCAGCACTACCGCTCGCGTTACTTAAGATCGAAGCGATCCAGGTTCATCACCTTGGTCCAGGCAGCCACGAAGTCTTTAACAAACTTTTCCTTCGCATCAGCGGTTGCATAGACTTCAGCCAACGCTCGCAACTGCGCATGTGAGCCGAAGACGAGGTCGACACGGGTGCCTGTCCACTTCACTTCGCCGGTTTTGCGATCGCGCCCTTCAAACTCCTCATTAGCCTCCGAGACCGGTTTCCATTCCACGCCCATATCCAGCAGGTTCTTGAAGAAGTCGTTGGTCAACGCCTCCGGCTGCTGCGTGAACACACCGTGTTTGGTTTGTCCGACGTTGGTGTTCAGCACGCGCATACCGCCAATGAGCGCGGTCATTTCTGGCGCGGTGAGTGTCAGCAGTTGCGCCTTGTCGATCAACAGCTGCTCGGCCGGTACGCGGTATCTGCCTTTGAGGTAGTTACGGAAACCATCGGCGATGGGTTCGAGGAAGCCGAAAGACTCCACATCCGTCTGTTCCTGGGAGGCGTCCATCCGCCCCGGTGTGAACGCAACCGTGACGCTGTGGCCAGCATTTTTCGCCGCCTGTTCGACGCCAGCGCTACCGGCCAGCACGATCAGGTCTGCCAGCGAGATCTTCTTTCCGCTGTTGTTGAATTCGCTCTGAATGCTCTCGAGTTTCGCCAACACGTTCGCCATTTGCTCAGGCTGGTTGGCCTGCCAGAATTTCTGCGGGGCCAGACGCAGACGCCCGCCGTTGGCGCCGCCGCGTTTGTCGGAGCCACGGAAGGTCGAGGCCGCCGCCCAGGCAGTTGATACAAGTTGCGAGATTGTCAGGCCCGAGGCCAGGAGTTTGCTCTTGAGTGCGGCGACGTCACTGTCGTTGACCAGGGCATGGTCGACCGCTGGAATCGGGTCTTGCCACAGCAGTTCTTCGCTTGGCATTTCCGGGCCGAGGTAGCGGGAGAGGGGGCCCATGTCGCGGTGGATCAGCTTGAACCATGCGCGGGCGAACGCGTCGGCCAATTGGTCCGGATTTTCCAGGAAGCGCCGCGAAATCGGTTCATAGATCGGGTCGAATCGCAGCGACAGGTCCGTGGTCAGCATGGTCGGGTTACGACGCTTGGAAGGGTCGTGAGCATCCGGAATGATGCCGGCACCGGCGCCGTTTTTCGGTATCCACTGATTCGCACCCGCGGGGCTTTTGCTCAGTTCCCACTCGAAGCCGAACAGGTTTTCCAGATAGTTGTTGCTCCACCGGGTGGGCGTGGTGGTCCAGGTGACTTCCAGGCCGCTGGTGATGGTGTCCGGCCCTTTGCCGGTGCCGAAGCTGTTCTTCCAGCCAAAACCTTGTTGTTCCAAGCCCGCGGCTTCGGGCTCGGCGCCGACATTGTCGGCAGGTCCAGCACCGTGGGTCTTGCCGAAGGCGTGGCCGCCGGCAATCAGTGCCACGGTTTCTTCGTCATTCATCGCCATGCGAGCGAAGGTCTCGCGGATGTCTTTCCCGGCGGCAACCGGGTCCGGGTTGCCTTCCGGGCCTTCAGGGTTCACATAGATCAGGCCCATTTGCACCGCAGCGAGCGGGTTTTCCAGGTTGCGCCCTTGCTCGGTACGACTCTCCTCATTTTCCCCCGGCTCAGCAACGAGTGGGCCTTCGCCGGGCTCTTGCATGGGCTCATTTTCTTTGCCATAGCGGGTGTCGCCACCCAGCCATTTGTTTTCGGAGCCCCAGTAAACATCCTCATCCGGTTCCCAGACGTCCGGACGACCACCGGAATAGCCAAAGGTCTTGAAGCCCATGGACTCCAGCGCGACGTTGCCGGTGAGGACGATCAGGTCAGCCCAGGAGATGTTACGGCCATATTTTTGCTTGATCGGCCAGAGCAGCCGGCGCGCCTTGTCGAGGCTAACGTTGTCTGGCCAACTGTTGAGCGGCGCAAAGCGCTGCTGGCCGGAACCGGCGCCACCACGGCCGTCACCGGTGCGGTAGGTACCGGCGGAGTGCCAGGCCATGCGAATGAAGAGCGGCCCGTAGTGACCGAAGTCCGCCGGCCACCAGTCTTGCGAATCGGTCATCAACGCCGTCAGGTCTCTTTTGACCGCTTCAAAGTCCAGGGTTTTGAAAGCTTCGGTGTAGTTGAAATCCTCGTCCATGGGGTCGGACAGGGACGAGTGCTGGTGCAGGATCTTCAGATTCAGTTGGTTCGGCCACCAGTCGCGGTTCGTCGTGCCACCGCCAGCGGCGTGATTGAACGGGCATTTCGATTCATTTGCCATGTGTGAGCTACCTTTGGTCGTGTTCATCCGGCTATCCGGCCCAGCGTGGGCATTAAATAGCAACGAGCGAAACCAATGACACAGGCTGCAGGGCCAGCAGTTTGATCAACTGATTGTTTTGATCACACGGGAATTCTGAACAGTGGCAATCGAGTTGCCTGCACGGTGGCCTACGGCAGGTTTAGTCAGGCTTCTGACCCATTCCTATCTCCTTATCAGCTCTTAACCGGCCGGCTAGGGTGCCAGCGCTCGAGTAAGGTTAGACCCCAGTTGGGAAGTCAGCTAATAGGTGGAGTATTGGGTCGCGATAGGCAGAGTCTTTTACCGGCATCTGGGGTGGGCCCGCGTCTATTTGCAGCATAGACGCGGGGGAAGCCGTTACTTTCGCACGTTCTGGTACAGCATCAACCTTGAGGTTTCATGCATGGCGCGGGTCAGCTGTGACAGGCGTTTGAACTCTTCCGGATTTTGCTCGGCGACGTTGTCCAGTGGCGTCGGTGAGGCCAGGTCATGGAGACTTGGCGAGCTGCCGTCGTGCTCCATCTGCACCATGTAGTGTTGAGTAACGCCGGCAATCAGCGGGAAGGTGCCTTCACGTAACACCAGTGGCACCACACGCTCACCCTCGGGCGCTGGCTGCTGGATATCACGGCCCATGCCACTGTTGCGAAACTCAAGACCGGCCATGCCCGCCACGGTGGGCAGCAAGTCCACCAGGCCAACCGCTTCTTTGACCTTGCGCGTCCCGAGCAAGCCCGGCGCGTGGATGATCATCGGCACCGCGTTGCTTTCCAGGCCTAGTTGCTCGTAGGCGGGTGCCAGGAAAGGGATCTGGGCGATTCGGGTGTTATGGTCGCCAAACAACACGAAAATGGTGTTTTCGTAATAGCCGCCTGCTTTGGCGATTTCCATCAAGCGTCCGATGTTGAAGTCCAGCAAACGCACGGCGTTGTACTGCTCGACACTGCGCGATCCTGCGGCCTGGACTTCCGCCAGGGTAGGGTGCTTGACTTCGAATCCATCGTTGCTCTTGGGAATCGTGAAGGGACGGTGATTGCCGGCCGTCTGTACATACGCAAAGAACGGTTTGTCCTTGGGCAGCGCTTGCAGGATCTGGTCGGTTTCCTTGAACAGATCCAGGTCTGAAATCCCCCAGACATCCACCACCGGGGATTTCCAGTCCCGCTCTTCAAACAAGCGAACGCCGTCGATGCTTTGCCGAATCAAGGCATTCATGTTGGCCCAACCGGAGTTGCCGCCGATGGTGTAGATCTTCTCGTAATCGGTGAAGGCGTTGATCAGTGTGTTTTGCTTGGTGATCAACGGATTACGCGTCGCGGTTTCCTGGCGGGTGACGTCAGGCACCCCGCTGATGCTGGCCCAGACGGTTTTTGCGGTCCCCGTCACCGGCACGTAAAAGTGCTCGAAGAACCAGCTCTGAGTGGCCAGGCGATCAATATTGGGCGTCGGATTGATCGGGTTGCCGTAGGCCCCGACGGCGCTGGTGCCCAGCGATTCAAGCATGACGAACATTACGTTCGGCGGCCGGGAACCCGGTACTTTGTAGGGTTGTGGCGCCTGTTGACGTACGAAATCAAGGGTTTGCGCGTCGGGCTTGTCCACCCCCAGGTAGTTGGCCATCACCGGGTAGTGTTCGCGCACCTGCGCTTCGTCATAGCGCGACTGGCCGACTTTGACCGTGTCGTAGAGGAACAACACCGGGTTCAGGCCCAACGCGGCAACCTGGTTATTGCCCGAGAAGAACGCATCGCTCCAGCGTAACGGGACCGGATTTTCAAGGTTCATGTTTTCGACACGACCTAAAATGCCCAGCAGCACCACCACGACCATCAGCGCGCCGCCCCATGTCGCAGAGAGCGGGTGAATGGCTTTGCGCGGGCGGTCCAGCGTTACGCGTTCCAGACGCACCAAGGCCAGTATCGCCAGCGTGACCGTTACCAGCCAACCCAGTGAAATCCAGATAACCGGGTAAGTTTGCCAGACCATGTCACGGGATATTTGCGCATCCTCGATGAAGCGCAGCACGGTGGCGTTGATTCGCACGCCCAAGTAGGCGTAATGGCCGAAGTCGATGATGTAGATCAGCAGCAGGACGCTCAGGGCTGCAACCAGATAAACGCGTGCGATCCGGCGAAGCAGACGGCTGCCGATCAGATTCCAACGAGGAATCCAGGCCAGCAACGCCAACGGCAACACGACCAGGATGGCCAGGCGCAGATCGAAGCGAAAGCCGATGCCGAGGGTTTCCACGACAGCATTTTGGTCGATCAGGGCGCTGGCGTCGAAACCGGAAAAGCCGAAGAAAAACACGACCCTGAGCAGTGCAAACAGCGCAAACGTAATCGCTGTCGCGCCCAGCCAGTAATGCAAACGTCTCGATTGCAGCCAACCCATCCATGTTCCCCTGTTATTAAAGTCGTTAAATCTCAAACGGATTTGGGCATGTCGCCCACTGCACCGCGCCGATTGCTTACCCGGCGAAACGTCCAGCGCATGGCAAGCATCAGCAGTGCCACGCAGCAATACAGACCCAGCAGTGGATCAATCAAATAATCCCAATAGTTTTGCGAAGGTTTTATCCCGGCGATGAACGCCAGGGTGGCGCTGGCCAGCATTACGACGGCCAGGCCGTTGCGCAGGTAAAACAGGCCCAGTGTGAGCACTGCGAAAAAAATCAACATGGGGCGCGGGCTGTAGCCAAACCGATAGGGGTCCAGATCACTCATGCCCAGGGTTGCCGGGTACAGCACCAGGGCCATTGCGGCGAAGAGGATCAATACGCTGGTTTTACCCCGCGCAGGTGGCAGGATGTCCAGCCGACGCAAGCAGCCCCACGCCATGAACACCATGGTGGTGATCGCCAGGTCATCAATGTAGCTGCGCAAATAGGCGGCCAACGACAACCCGTCCAGCGGTATGAAGCTGGCGACCAACAACGCGGCCAACAGTGCGATTCGCCAGGTCTTGGTTAGGCCGAAAGCAGGCAGCACCAGGAAAAGGATCATTGCGAAGCTGGCATGGGCTTGCCACAGGCTGATCATTTGAGACGCTCGTTGAGCCACGCATCGTTAAAGGTGACGTGCTTGATGAAGGTGTTGTTCCAGGAATAAACCAAGTGATACATACCGTCGGGACTGCGGATGAAGTACGGGTATTCATATTCAAATTCACACCCTTGGCTTTTACAGACACGGTTGTCGAGGTTGTCCAGGAACTGCGCCTCCAGCGGTTGACGCAGAGCGCCACTGGAACCGCGGAACTCTTTGCCGATGATTTCCTTGTAGGCCTCGGGTGAAAACGGCGCGCCCGCTGGATCGGGTGACTTATCGAGGTCGCGCAACGAGCGCCAATCGTCCATTTTTGCATCGGTCCCGTAAAGACTCAGCTTGAAGCGCCCCTCCTGCAGGTCGTTGAGCGCCACCAGCAACCCGTGTTCGGGCGTCGCGACGGCCGCCAGCGAGGAATTCGGATTCGAGGGATCGAGCGGATAAGGCTCACTCCAGGTTTGTCCGGCATCTTCAGTGCGGGTCGCCAGAACACGGTGGTGAGTGTTACCGGCATAGCGCAGCAAGGCGATGCCGCGCTGCCCGTCCAGCGGAACCACCGCGGGTTGCAATGAGTTCTTGCCGTGGCTGATGCGGAATTTGTCGATCACATCGCCGTCTGCGCTCAAGTAGAGGTACTCGGCAAACTTGCCCAGAAATTCGTGGTAGACCGGTAAGCCGATGGAGCCGTCGGCATGAAACACCGGTGCCGACCGGACCAGGGTGCTGATGTTCAGAAAGGGTGAAGTGATCAGCTGGCGCGGAGGGGACCAATGTCCACCGAAGTCGTCTGAAACCATCACATTGACCGCGCTACCGGCCCAGCCACCCATGGACACAGACACGTAGAACAACCACAGGCGATTATCCGGCGCTAGGGCAACCACCGGGTTGCCCAGTTTGCGAATGTATTTTCGAGTGCCCTGTTGGGTCGAATCCCGAGTCGCCAATACCTGTTCAGCCCCCCATTCGCCGGTTTTCGAGTCGTAACGGGCGGAGCGCACCTGCACATCGGCTGCGCCTTCGCGCGAGCCAGCGAACCAGACCGTCATCAGGCTACCGTCGGGCAAGGCGGTGACGGCCGAGGAATGCACGAAGTCAACCAGCCCGGAGGAGGCGAAACGGCTGGTATAAATGGGCTTGGCCACTTGGCCGGCCACTGCCATCACGGGACTTATCAGGGCAAAGGAAGAGTGCGTATTGGCAGGATTGACGAACCAGGCGGCCGCAAACAGGCAAGAAAGTGCAAGGTATGCACCGAAGGCAGAAATGCTGGGAAATTTGATGCGCATAATTAAGATTTTGGCATCTCATGGGCCTGATCAGGCGCTCAAATTAACACTCGATAGTACAAGATCGAATTTTATGAATTTCTATTTTGTAAGAAATTGTTTGTAGTGCGCTGCCATGTCGATCAGCAACACTCAATGGATAGGCTGAAACTGCCGGACTAGGGGGATTCAGATTCGAGCCAGCGGAATTGGCGGGCCAATCTCGCCGTTGGTCGTAAAAGCCGGACATGAACAGTGACCAGAGTGAAAAGGAAGCTGATTTCACCCGCTGACGAAAGATCAACTGCAGGCATCGATTGCTCAACGTTCTGACTCAACGGTGGTTGAGGGCGAAGATTCTGTTATGGGCTTCGCGAACTTTTATACGTTTGATCGCGATGGCGTCTGCGCGATCGGCAATGTGATCGTGTCGCCCAAAGCTCGGGGGTAAGGTATCGCGAAGTTCTTGGTGCAGACGATGGTGGGGCTGGCGTTGGAACGTCATCGGGCACGCGAGGTGCAGCTGTCGTGCTTCAACGAGAATACGGCGGGGCTGCTTCTTTATCCGCAGCTTGGGTTTGTGCCGTATGGGGTTGAGGAGCGCTTGGCGCCGGACGGGCGCCGGGTAGCGCTGATAAAGATGCGGTTACTCACCGAAGCCAAAAGCATGGAAATCCCCTGCGCGTAGATAAAGCGTGCCCCGTCGTGCTGCGAAACAAGAGCTGCGAGCGCTTCTGGAAAGAGCGAGGTGGATGGTCGTGGATTAGACTAAACACCGAACATCCGACGGTGGGAGTGACAACTGTGGCGGGATTCAGATGGACTCGCTGATCACAGCCGCAGCACAGGCGCTGGCAGCGGGTGATCCGCTCGGCGCGCTGAACCGGGTCGCGTTGCGCGACGATGCGCCAGCGCTGGCGTTGCGCGGTATTGCGATGGCGCAACTTGGCGATCTGGTGCGGGCCAAGGCGCTGGTGCAGAAAGCAGCACGGGCCTTCGGTCCGAAGGAGACCTTGGCTCGGGCGCGGTGTGTGGTCGCTGAAGCCGAGATCGCGCTGGCCTCCCGGGAATTGGGCTGGCCGGTGAAGGCACTCGACTCGGCGCGGGTGACGCTTGAGGCGCACGGCGATCGAGTGAACGCCGCTCTTGCGCGATATCTGCAGATTCGGCGTTTGCTGCTGATCGGGCATCTCGATGAGGCCGACGTGCTGCTCGCCGAGCTTGACCCCGCGCCATTACCGCCGGCATTGCGCGCCGCCCACGAACTGGTCGTGGCGGGGATCGCGATGCGGCGACTCGAGACGCAGAAGGCGCGGTCTGCACTCACCAGGGCCGAACACGCCGCACGCGATGCCGGTATTCCTGCGCTGACGGCCGAAGTGGAAAACGCGGTCCTCGCCCTGAATACGCCTGTCGCGCGGCTGATTGCCCGTGGCGAAGAACGGCCTCTGTTGCTGGATGAGGTTGAAGCGCTGCTCGGGTCAACGTCGCTGGTCGTGGACGCGTGTCGCTACGTAGTGCGTGGCGCCGGCATGTCGGTTTCCCTCGCCACACGCCCGGTCTTGTTCGCCCTCGCGCGGGCACTGGCCGAAGCCTGGCCGGCCGACGTGTCGAGGGAAACGCTGATTGCCCAGGCCTTTCGTTTGAAGCTCGCCGATGAGTCCCTTCGCGCACGGTTGAGAGTCGAAGTCGGGCGGCTGCGGGCGGCGCTTAAACCCTGGGCCGGCGTCACTGCAACTAAACGTGGTTTTGCGCTGGTGTCGCTGGTTGCCTGCGACGTTGTGGTGCTGGCGCAACCCGTCGAAGAGAAACACGCGGGGGTGTTCGCCTTCCTCGCCGACGGTGAATCGTGGTCGAGCTCGGCCCTGGCACTGGCCCTTGGCGTCAGCCAGCGGACGGTGCAACGGGCACTCGACGAACTCGCCTGCGCGGGCAAGGTGCAGTCGTTCGGTCGCGGCCGGGCGCGTCGCTGGGTGACCCCGCCGGTGCCGGGTTTCGCGACGACCTTGTTACTCCCGGCGCCACTGCCGGGTGACTAGGATGAACGCCACCCACCCGTGACGAGGAAGCCAACATGAAACAGTCTGAAGCTCAAATCCTTCGTGAATATGGACCCTTTGCCGGTGTCGACACGGTGCATGGCGTCACTTGGGACGGCCGGCACGTCTGGTTTGCAACCGGCGACACACTCAACGCCCTGGACCCAACGAGCGGCAAGACACTGCGCTCAATTGACGTCGCCGCCCATGCCGGCACCGCCTTCGACGGCCAGCACCTGTTCCAGATCGCCGAGGATCGCATCCAGAAAATTGACCCGCAGACCGGCCGCGTACTCGCGACTATCCCGGCGCCTGGCGGCAGTGACTCAGGGCTGACGTGGGCGGAAGGGACGCTGTGGGTCGGTGAGTATCGGGATCGGAAGATTCATCAGATCGATCCCGAGACCGGCGCGATTCTTCGCACTATCGAATCCAACCGCTTCGTCACCGGGGTGACCTGGGTCGATGGGCAGCTGTGGCATGGCACGTGGGAAGGCGATGAGAGTGAGTTACGCCATGTTGATGCGCAGACCGGCGAGGTGCTGGAGAGCGTGAAGCTGCCGGCGGGCGTTGGGGTGTCGGGGCTTGAATCGGACGGTGGCGATCAGTTTTTCTGCGGCGGCGGAGGCAGTGGAAAGGTGAGGGCGGTGCGGCGCCCCAAATAAGGCGCCGCTCAATCACTCAAGGCGCCCCAAATAACATCGTCCAGTAAACCCCCTCATCGCTGCGCGCGTCTGCTGCATAGGCCGCACCCATCTGGGTAAACATCGGGTTCATCAAGTTGGCGCAATGCCCCGGGCTGGCCAGCCAGCCCGACATTGCCTTGCCGGGTGAGCCCTGGCCGGCAGCGATGTTCTCGCCGATCTGCCGGCCACGGAAACCAGCGGCTCGCGCCCGGTCTGCGGGCATCTCACCGTCGGGGTCCTGGTGTGCAAAGTAGTTGCCGTAGGCCATCGCTTTGCTGTGCCCTTGCGCCGCAGCGCCCAGGGCTGCGTTCCAGGCCAATGGCCGTGCGGCAGCGAAGCGCTGACGACCGCAGAGGCGTGGCTTTGAACGCGCCGCATTGGCTTGTGCCAGCAACGCCTTGCTGACCGCTCGCGTATCGCCCACCTGATTGTCGAGCACCGGCCGCGCCAGCACGATCTGCCAGTCGCTACGGGCGCGACTGACGCCAATGTCGGCGAACTGGGTATCGAGCAACGCCGCGCAGTGATCGCTCTGAAGCATGTCGAAGGCCTCATCGGCATCCCGCGCACCGACCACACGTAGGGTGCGCACCGTCACCGCCTGATAGCCGGACGCTTTCAATCTATCGCGCAATCCGCCGCCATAGCCGATCGGCAAGGCCAGGTTCGCCTTCAACGCCAACGGCGATAACGCTCGACCCGCGCGCCCCGAGCAGCGATCGGGGTGAGCGCGGTAGTCGTTGATGGCTTCCACCAATTGACTTTCGGCACTGGCGTGGGCGGGGTTGGCGAACAGTGAAAACAGGGGAATGAAACAGAGCGAGGCAACGCGAAAGGACTGGAGGGTTTGGCGCATGGATGGACAGCTCTGAGCGGGCAAGTGGATTTTCACGGCTCGGCTATGACTGGCGCTTCAACACAAGGTTCACGAGCGCAAGAGATCTATTTGTCGCGCCCGTTCACTTCGAAAACTTTCGCGCTCCGGCAACGCAAAGGATCACCGCGACGGTAACCCCCAGCATGCCAATGCTGACCTGCTCGTGAAGCAGCGTGGCCGCCAGCGCCAAGCCAAAAAACGGCTGTAGCAGCTGAAGCTGGCCGACGGCAGCAATTCCCCCTTGGGCAAGCCCGCGGTACCAGAAGACGAAACCGATCAGCATGCTGAAGATCGATACGTACGCCAGGCTGATCCACGCGGGTGTCGTAATTCCCGAAAACGAAACAGGCGCCATTAACCAGGTCAGCGGGATCATGGCGGGCAGGGACAGCACCAATGCCCAAGAGATCACCTGCCACCCGCCCAGTGTTCTTGAAAGCTTCGCACCTTCTGCATAACCCAGCCCGCAGGCGAGAATGGCCAGCAGCATGAGCATGTCGCCTGTCGGAGAAGCTGTCAGGCCTTGAGAGACCGCAAACCCCACGACCAACGCGCTTCCCAGGACCGAGAAGAACCAGAATACCGGCCGTGGACGCTCCCCTCCGCGCAACACGCCGAACACCGCCGTGGCGAGCGGCAATAGGCCAACGAAGACGATTGAGTGCGCCGATGTCACGTGCTGTAGAGCCAGCGCCGTGAGCAGCGGAAACCCTACTACAACGCCCATTGCCACGATCACCAAGGGCAGTAGCTGATGCTTGGCAGGACGATTTTTTTTAAACAGCACAAGCATGCAAAGCGCCAGAACCCCGGCAATCGCCGCTCGGGCAACGGTCAGGAAGACCGGGTCGAATTCCATCACTGCCAACCGCGTGGCAGGCAGCGAGCCGCTGAAAATCAGCACGCCGATAAACCCGTTGAGCCATCCGCTCGCGGTCTTTTCCGTCGTTGGGTTTTGCAGGGTCCGTTCCATTTCAGGGCACTCTCAATTTGCAGAGATCCATCGTATGATCGACGGTCACTACAATCAAAAAATTGTCATGGATACATCTCGACATGCCTCGCTCACGATACAAGTCTTTAGTGGATGCTTTTGCGGCTGACATCCGGTCCGGACGATTGTTGCCGGGTACGCGATTGCCGACGCATCGTCAGCTCGCAGCGACAGAAGGGCTGGCGCTGGTGACCGCCACTCGGGTCTATGCAGAGCTTGAGGCCATGGGCCTGGTCAGTGGCGAGACGGGTCGAGGTACGTTCGTACGGGAGACTTCGTTGCCGCCTGGCTTGGGTATCGACCAGAAAAACGTGGCAGTCGGAATGACCGACCTCAACTTCAACTACCCCTCGCTGCCAGGGCAGGCGGAACTCTTGCGCAATGCGCTGCGCCAACTCGCGTCGGGCGGTGATCTGGAGTCCCTGTTGCGCTACCAGCCATACGCCGGGCGTGCGCATGAGCGGGCCTCTGTGGCGCGCCATTTGCTCGTCCGAGGGCTGACGGTGGATGCCGAGCAAGTGTTAGTGGTCAGTGGTGCTCAGCATGGGCTGGCTGTGACAATGATGGCGCTGCTGCAACCCGGTGATGTGATTGCGGCGGATGCGCTGACCTATTCAGGATTCATCGTGCTGGCCGAAGCCTTGCACCTTGAAATCGTGCCCATTCCCGCGGGCGAACATGGACCTGATCTAGAGGCGCTGGACAGCCTGTGCCTTCGTCGCCGCGTGCGGGCGGTGTACACGATGCCGACGCTGCACAATCCGCTGGGGTGGGTCATGAGTGCTAACCAGCGTGAGTCGCTGGTGACGATTGCGCGCAGGCATGACTTGCTCATCATCGAGGACGCCGCTTATGCCTTCCTCGCAGAGGACCCGCCGGCACCGTTAGCGCAACTCGCCCCCGAGCGGACCGTTTATGTTTCAGGACTCTCCAAGAGTGTGGCCACCGGATTGCGCGTAGGTTTCGTCGCCGCCCCCGCCGAAAGAGTGCCCGCGTTGGAGCGAACGATCAGGGCGACCACCTGGAATACCCCGGGCGTGCTGACGGCGATCGCGAGCACCTGGCTCGACGATGGCACGGTCATGCAACTGGAAGCTGAAAAACGCCGGGATGCGCAGGCCAGGCAAGCCATGGCCCGTGAAGTGTTGGCAGGACTTCCGTGCGTAGGTCACCCTTCGTCCTATTTTCTTTGGCTGCCCTTGTCTGAAGATGCTAGGGCTGACCAGATTGCCGCGGCGCTGATGCGTGAAAAAGTGGCGGTTTCAACCGCTGAGCCTTTCGCCACTTCTGCTCATGTACCCCATGCGATTCGCTTGGCGCTGGGCTCAGCGGAGATGGGCACACTTCGAGAAGCGCTTGAAAAAGTTAAGTGGGTGATTGGCGCTTATTCATAGCCCGAAATCGCCCACCCGCCATCATTTTTGATTCTCTTGTTGCGCGTCGTACGGCCAAAGTCCACACCACGGGTGGATGGGACGGCGCATCACGCAGTGATGATGGACGTCTCGAAGTCAAGCTTTCGTCCCCTGGCACCAAGGGCGACGGAACCAATCCGGAGCAGTTGTTCGCCACGGGATGGTCAGCCTGCTTCAGCGGCGCGATGCAAGTCGCTGCCGGTAAAATGAAGGTCACGCTCCCGCCTGACCTGGCGATTGACGCCCGAAGTTGGAGGAACTTCGCACGGCGCTCCGCTAAGTCGCAACGCGCCCACTTCGCAGAAGCATTTGCCTTAGTGCGGAGTGCGGAGTGCAGCTGCGGCGCTGGTCGGCGAGCGCGCGGCCACTTACAAACCATCACCCAAGACCTTGAGATAGTCGGGACTCTCGGAAATTGAGTTGTGCCCCGTAGCCGGTATGACCTTCAGTGACGCCACCCCGTTGGCGAAATGCGTGAAAAGCCGCTCCGTGCTGGAGCGTGGTATCACTTCGTCGTGCTCAGCGGCGATCAAGAGTGTCGGCACCGTGATGTGGGCGGCGTATTTCCACGATTCAAAGGTGTCCTTGAGCAACCACTTCACCGGAAAGATGGGGAACTGCCGGGCGGCGAGTTCTTCAAGGCTGTTGTAGGGCGTGATCAGCACCAGACGCGCCGCCGGGCGTTGGCTGGCGAGGCGCACGGCAACGCCCGAGCCCAGGCTGCGACCGATCACCGTAATGTGTGGATGGGTGGCGTAGACCTGGTCAAACAAGGTCATGGCGTCGCGCGAAATCATCTCTTCGGAGGGCGATCCGGAACTGCCACCGTAGCCTCTGTAGTGCAGCATGTAGAGGGCGTGATCGACAAAAGCTTCGGAAAACGAAGGCAGGCTCCGGGAGACGTCCTCGGCATTTCCACCGAAATAGAGCAACGCTTTAGGCCCCTCATGCGGTCTGACGGATACCAGCACCTGCGCGTCGGCGACTGACAGCGTGAGCAGCGTTGCCGATGTGCCGACAGCGCGAGGTTGCGGGAAGTAGATGAGGGCGCGCTGGAAGATGAACAGCGCAGCGCAGAGCGCCAGATAAAAAACGGCAATGATGACGACGAGGGACACCAGTGTTCGTGACATTCGACTAACTTTAGTGGGCGGCATTGACGGCTCTGGCCGGAAGTCGGCTATCGATTGTTCGCTGTCAGAGTGTAGTAGACCGATAGCGGGCAATTCCATGAGCCACACTGATGGGTACACGCGTCGAAAAATACTCAGGCTGGCTGCCGGAGTTTCGGCGGTTTTCACCTTCGATCCGGCCTTTGCAGCATCCACGCCGTCGACGGAAACAGGAGGCAAGAACATGCTGACCCGGGCCATTCCATCCAGTGCCGAACCATTGCCGATCGTCGGGCTGGGCACGTATCGCGGCTTTGATGTCGAGTCTTCAAGCCCCGCCTACAAGCAACTGCCAGCCGTTCTCAGTGCGTTGTTCGAGAAGGGCGGAACGGTGATCGACAGTTCGCCCATGTACGGTCGCGCCGAACAGACGACCGGTGAACTACTGTCGATTCATGAGCCGCGTTCGCCGGCCTTCCTGGCCACCAAAGTGTGGACCCGTGGCCGCAAAGAAGGCATCGCGCAGATGGAACAGTCTTTCAAACTGCTGCAGACCGACCGGATCGACCTGATGCAGATTCACAACCTGCTGGACTGGAAAACCCATTTGCCGACCTTGCGCCAATGGAAGGAAGAAGGGCGCATCCGCTACATCGGCATCACCCATTACACGGCGTCGGCGTATGACGAGGTGGAAGCGGTGCTCAAGACCGAGCCGTTGGACTTTTTGCAGATCAACTATGCCCTGGACGATCGCGGGGTCGAGAAACGAATTCTGCCGCTGTGTCGTGAGCGCGGCGTGGCGGTGATCTGCAATCGGCCATTCGGCGGCGGTGATTTGCTCGCCCGCTTGAAGGACAAACCGTTACCGCGCTGGGCCGCGGATGTGAGGGTCAATAGCTGGCCGCAACTGGCGTTAAAGTTCCTGCTGTCTCATTCGGCGGTGACCTGCGTCATCCCCGGCACCGGCAACCCGCGTTACATGGCGGAAAATGCCGGCGCAGGTTTCGGCCCGATGCTGACGGGCGCGCAGCGCGAGCAGTTGATTGACGTGGTGGGGTAGGCGCGCTTGCGAGAGCCGTCAGGTGTTGTCCGGTGCCAGAAGGAAGCGCCACTACCAAGGGAGCCAAGGGCTCCCAAGCATCGTGGTTCGCTCAGCGCCGATCCAGCCACACCGTCTGGGCATTGCAGAATTCGCGCACACCGAAATGCGACAGCTCACGGCCAAAACCGCTTTTCTTCACGCCGCCGAAGGTGACGCGCGGGTCGGATGCGCAATAACCATTGATGAACACGCCACCGGTTTCCAGTTCCCCGGCCATCTGTTGGGCAAGCTCGACGTTGCGTGTGTAAATGGTTGAGGCGAGGCCAAATTCACTGTCATTCGCCAGTTCCACTGCGTGCGCTGCATCTCGCGCCATGATGATCGACGCCACCGGGCCAAACAGTTCCTGTTTGAACGAGGTCATCTGGTCGGTGACATCACCAAAGACCGTGGGCTCGTAAAAGTTGCCGGGGCCTTCAGACTTCTTCCCGCCCATCAACAACGTCGCGCCTTCTTCCAGGGTGTCGCGCACTTGTTGATCGAGTTCATCACGCAGATCAAAGCGGGCCATAGGGCCGATGTAGGTGTCGGCGGACAGTGGATCGCCGACCACCAGTTTGCGCGTGGCGTCGACGAACTTGCGCGTGAACTCCTCGACAATGCCTTGCTCGACAATCAGGCGTTTGGCCGCCGCGCAAACTTGCCCGGTGTTCTGATAACGGCCAATCACGGCGGCTTTGACCGCTTCGTCGAGGTCGGCATCATTGAGCACAATGAAGGGATCGGAGCCGCCCAGTTCCAGTACACACTTCTTCAGCGCCGCACCGGCTTGAGCGCCGATGGCCATGCCGGCTCGCACGCTACCGGTGAGGGTCACCGCAGCGATGCGTGGATCAGCAATCGCGGTGGAGACGCCGTCCGGCGTGACATTGATGACCTCGAACACACCTTCGGGAAAATCGGCGCGCTGGAAGGCTTCCCGCAACAGATAAGCGCTGCCCATCACGTTCGGCGCATGTTTGAGCACGTAGGTGTTGCCGGCGATCAGCGCTGGAACGGCGCCGCGCAGGACCTGCCAGATCGGAAAGTTCCACGGCATGACGGCGAGAATCGGACCGAGCGGGCGATATTCAATACGCGCTTTTCCACCTTCAACCAGCGTTGGTTCAGCGCTCAGCATCGCCGGGCCGTGCTCGGCATACCACTCGCAGAGCTGCGCACACTTTTCGATTTCGCCGCGCGCCTGAGTGACCGGCTTGCCCATCTCCAGGGTGATCATGTTCGCCATCGCTGCGGCGTTGTCGCGCAATGCCTGAGCCAGGGCGAGCAACAGTTGCGAGCGTTGATCAACGGGTTTACTGCGCCAGACGCGGAACCCGGCAGCGGCGCGGGCAAGGGCGGCGTCCAGTTCCGATGCGGATTCGAAAGGGTAGTGGCCGATCTGCTCGCCGGTGGCGGGGTTGATCGAAATGGCATGGGTAAGGCTGGAAACTTGGGTCATGGCACCGTCCTGCGAGGTGGGGATGCGCTCAGGTTACGGTGGCGTTTGTTTTCTGGAAACTGAATAATACTGAGCATATCGTTCACGTTTGGAGAATGACTTGGATCTGGTTCAGCTGGAAATTTTCAAAGCCGTCGCCGAACACGGCAGCATCAGCGCGGCCGCTCAGCACATCCACCGGGTGCCCTCGAACCTGACGACGCGGATCAAGCAGCTGGAGCTGGATCTGGGCGTGGACCTGTTTATCCGCGAGAAGAGCCGCCTGCGTTTGTCGCCGGCCGGCTGGAGTTTTCTGGACTATGCACGGCGCATCCTCGATCTGGTCCAGGAGGCCCGCGCCACCGTGGCGGGCGAAGAACCGCAGGGATCGTTTCCCTTAGGGTCACTGGAGAGCACCGCTGCGGTGCGTATCCCTGAGCTGCTGGCCGCGTATAACCAAAAGCACGCCAAGGTCGAGCTGGACCTGTCCACCGGCCCCTCGGGGACCATGATCGACGGGGTGTTGTCTGGCCGACTGGCGGCAGCGTTTGTCGATGGACCGGTTCTGCACCCGGCACTGGAAGGCGTGCCGGCGTTTGAGGAAGAAATGGTGGTGATCGCACCGCTCAACCATTCCCCCATCCATCGCGCGGGGGATGTTAACGGTGAAAACATCTACGCCTTCCGCTCCAATTGCTCCTACCGTCACCACTTCGAAAGCTGGTTCGCCAACGACGCGGCGGTGCCCGGCAAGATTTTCGAAATGGAGTCCTATCACGGCATGCTGGCGTGCGTCAGCGCCGGTGCAGGTCTGGCACTGATGCCCCGCAGCATGCTCGACAGCATGCCCGGATGCACCACGGTGAGCGTCTGGCCATTGTCGGAATCGTTCCGTTATTTGCACACCTGGCTGGTGTGGCGCCGGGGGACGGTGTCACAAAGTTTGACCATGTTTGTGCGCTTGCTGGAAGAGCGCGGGGTGGTGCGGTGCATCATACCGTCAGGGCCTTGATTTCCACGTCGATATTGCCTCGCGTCGCCTTCGAATACGGGCATATTTGGTCTGCGGCGTGCGCCAGCTCCGTCGCGACGTCTTGCGTCAAGCCTGGCACGCGAAGACTCAGCCGGGCCTGTAGGAAGTAGGCCTGGCCGGTCTGTCCCAGATCGACCTCAATATCAATGGCCAGATTGGGCGGCAGCGTCACCTTCATATTTTTCGCCGCCAGCTCGACGGCAGCGGTGTAGCAGGCCGACCATGCGCCGGCGAACAGCTGCTCCGCGGTGGGGTGCGGCACGATGGCTGCGAACTCGTGTGCCAGTCTAGGGTTTCCAGGCGTCGAGAGCTGGATGGCGAGGCCGCGAGAGGAGTTGTCACCGTCGCTGAACGTCGTGTGGGTTTTGCCTGTGGCCAGGACTTTTTCGATCTTGTTCATGGATGAGTCCTCAACGTTTTGATGGGATTGTGATTCGTATGCGCCTAAAGCGCATGCGATATGTATGGCGTATCGACAAGGCCAATCGATATCAACGCCGCGCGGTGCGTCAAGCCGTGAGGACGTTCAGGGCCACGTCAATGTTACCCCGCGTTGCTTTCGAGTACGGGCAAATTTGATCTGCGGTGTGCGCCAGTGTCGTCGCAATGTCATGCGCCAGCCCCGGCACGCGCAACGTCAATCGAGCCTGAAGGAAGTAGGCCGGACCGGTCTGACCCAGATCGACTTCGACTTCGATGTCGACGGACTGCCGGAATATGCTGAATTCGTCGTCGACCGGGCCTAAAGCGATCAAGCCGTGGCTTCTGGGATGGGCCAGTCTGGACGGTCTGTCCAAGGAGTTGATGATGATCCGACTGTCCCTGGCCGAAGCTCGCGAGCTGGCCGAATCAATCTTGCTGCACAACGGTTTCAACCTTGCCCACGCACAAGCGGTGGCCGCTACGGTGATTGCAGGCGAGCGCGATGGTTGTGCCTCCCACGGTTTGTACCGGGTATTGGGCTGCGTGAACTCGCTCCGGGCCGGCAAGGTGGTGGCCGATGCCGAGCCGCGGGTGATCGACCAGGCACCTTCGATCGTGCGGGTCGATGCGGCGGGTGGTTTCTCCCAGTTGGCGTTCCAGGCGGGTCTGCCATTGCTGGAGGAGAAAACCCGGGCAAACGGGATTGCGGCGTTAGCAATCAATCGCTGTGTGCATTTTTCCGCCCTGTGGGTCGAGATAGAGCAGCTGACCGCTGCCGGTCTGGTGGCGCTGGCGTGTAATCCCAGCCATGCCTGGGTCGCGCCGGCGGGAGGCAGTCAACCGGTGTTCGGGACTAATCCCATCGCCTTCGGTTGGCCGCGTTCGGGCACGGATCCCTTTGTGTTCGACTTCGCTACCAGCGCGATTGCCCGTGGCGAGATCGAGTTGCATCGACGCGCCGGCAAGGTGATTCCCGAGGGTTGGGGCGTGGACGCTGACGGGCAGCCGAGCACCGATGCGAACGTGGTGCTCGATGCGGGTGCGATGCTGACGTTCGGCGGGCACAAGGGCTCGGCGTTGGCCGCCATGGTGGAGTTGATCGCCGGGCCGTTGATCGGTGATTTGACCAGTGCCGAATCGCTGGCCTATGACGCCGGCAGCAAGTCATCGCCGTACCACGGCGAGCTGATCATCGCCCTCGATCCGCGGCGCTTTCTTGGCGAGGGCACCGAGCAGCACTTGGCCCGTGCCGAAGTGATGTTCCAGAGCATACAAGGGCAGGGCGCGCGCTTGCCGTCGCAACGGCGTTACGAGGCGCGAGCACGCAGTCTGGTGGAAGGCGTGCAGATTCCAGAAGCCTTGTACAACGACTTGAAGGCACTGCTGGATTGAAGTGAAAACGGGCGCCAGTGGCGCCCGTTTGGCTTTACAGCGGTTGGCAATGGCTGTTGCCGTCGACCAGACGGGTGATGCCCAGCGGATTGGCGTTTTTCAGCGCCTCGGGCAAGAGCGCATCCGGGCAATTCTGGTAGCACACCGGGCGCAGGAAACGCTCGATGGCCAGGCTGCCGACCGAGGTGCCACGGGCATCGGAGGTGGCTGGGTAGGGGCCGCCATGCACCATCGCATCGCTGACTTCGACACCGGTCGGGTAGCCGTTGAACAGCACCCGGCCGACTTTTTGTTCGAGCAGCGGCAGCAGCTTGTCATGGGTTTGCAGGTCACCAGCTTCGGCAATCAGGGTGGCCGTGAGTTGACCGTGCAAACTCTGCAACGCCCGTTGCAGTTCGGCCTTGTCAGCCACTTCCACCAGCACCGTGGCGGGGCCGAAGACTTCTTCCTGCAGCAGCGGGTCGCCGTTGAGCAGCAGGCTAACGTCGGCCTTGAACAGCTGCGGCTGGGCTTGCTTGCCCTGTTGTTCGCGACCGGCCAGATGGGTGATTTGCGGATGCGCGCGCAAGGCCTGCACGCCCTTGGCGTAGCTGGTTAACGTGCCGGCGTTGAGCATGGTTTGCCCCGGCTGTTCGACCATTGCCGCGCTAAGCGTTTCAATGAATGCGTTGAACTGAGGGGAGCGAATGCCGATCACCAATCCGGGGTTGGTGCAGAACTGGCCACAGCCGAGCACCACTGACGCGGCAAGTTCGCGGGCGATTTTCTCGCCCCGTAACTTCAGGGCTTCGGGCAACACCAGCACCGGATTGATGCTGCTCATTTCGGCGAATACCGGAATCGGTTGTGGCCGCGCGGCGGCCATGTCGCAGAGGGCACGACCGCCCTTGAGCGAGCCGGTAAAACCCACCGCCTGGATCGCCGGATGCTTGACCAGCGCTTCCCCGACCCCCGCGCCGTAGATCATGTTGAACACGCCTTTGGGCATGCCGGTTTGCTCGGCGGCGCGAAGGATCGCATCGGCCACGTGCTCGGCAGTCGCCATATGCCCGCTGTGGGCCTTGAACACCACCGGGCAACCGGCGGCCAGGGCAGCTGCGGTATCGCCACCGGCGGTAGAGAACGCCAGCGGGAAATTGCTCGCGCCAAACACCGCGACCGGCCCGACGCCGATCCGGTACTGACGCAGATCGACCCGTGGCAGCGGCTGACGCTCGGGCATGGCCCGGTCGATGCGCGCACTGTAGAAATCGCCACGGCGAAGGACTTGGGCGAACAGGCGCATCTGGCCGCTGGTGCGACTGCGCTCACCCTGAATGCGCCCAGTCGGCAGCGCCGTCTCACGGGTTACCAGGGCAACAAACTCATCGTCCAGCGCATCCAGTTGCGCGGCGATGGCCTCGAGAAACTCCGCGCGCCGGCTCGCCGGCAAGTTGCGAAAGGCCGGGTAGGCTGCCGCGGCGGCCTGAGCAGCGGCGTCGGCTTCTTCAACGGTGGCTTGCATGAACGACCAGGGCAGCGCTTCACCGGTGCTGGCGTCATGGCTTTGCACAGTGATGTTGCCGGCGGCGCTGCGCGCGCCGCCGATGTAGTGGTGGCCGATGATGTGGGGCATGAAAAACTCCTGTCAGAATGTGAGGCCAAATACGTTGCCAGACTGCAGCGCATGACCCGTAGCAGCTGCCGAAGGCTGCGTTCGGCGGCGAAGCCGTCGTAAAACCATGCAACGCGGTGTCACAGTCACACCGTGTCGCCAGTATTGACGACCGCTACGCGCTCGAACGCAGTCTGCGGCAGCTGCTACAGGTCGCGTATTGAGTCCCGAGGGTGTGGTCGCGCGGGAGGTGCTGTGAGGGTTGGACATGCTGACGTTTCCTGTAGAGGCGCAAAGACAGGCAGCCGGGCCGGGTCCTCAAGGGCCCGCCCGGCAATCACTCAGAGACCGACGTCCGGCAACTCCGGACGATTGGCCAAGGCCTTGGCCATGATCTGCTCGACGAAAACGCGATCGGCTTCCGGCAGGGCCAGACGGGGTGGACGGGTCAGGGCGCTGCCGCGACCGGCGATGGCTTCGCATAGTTTGATGCACTGCACCAGGTCGGCGCGGGCGTCGAGGTGCAGGATCGGCATCAGCCATTCGTAGATCGGCATGGCTTCGGCGAAGCGACCCGCCTTGGCCAGGCGGAAGATGGTTTCACCTTCTTTCGGGAACACGTTGGACATGCCCGAGACCCAGCCTTCGGCCCCGACGGCGATGCTTTCCAGCACCACGTCGTCAAGACCGGCGAACAGCACAAAGCGGTCACCGACTTCATTGCGCACGTCGATGAAACGCCGTGTGTCGCCGGACGAATCCTTGAAGCACACCACGTTGTCGCAGTCGGCCAAGGAAATCAGGATGTCCGGGGTGACGTCGTTTTTGTAGATCGGCGGGTTGTTGTAAACCATCAGCGGGACATCGGCATTCTTGGCCACGTAGCGGTAGTGCTCGGCCGTCTCGAACGGCTTGGAACCGTAAACCAGCGCCGGCATCAGCATGACCCCGTCGACACCCACCCGGCGCACGGCGTTGGCGACCTTGGCCGCTTGCACGCTGGTGAATTCGGCCACACCGCAGATCACTGGCACGCGGCCGCGGGAGGCGTCGACCGCGACTTCAGTCACGGCGATTTTTTCTTCGGCGGTCAACGAGGTGTTTTCCCCCACCGAACCGCAAACCACTAGGCCCGACACGCCGTCACGGATCACGTTGGAAATCACCTGGTGGGTTTTTTCCAGGTTGATGGTGAAGTCATCGTTGAATTGAGTGGTCACCGCGGGGAAGACGCCACTCCAGTTAATGCGCTTGCTCATTGTTGCCTCCGGTTCAGTGATTGTATTTCGTATACGATATTGCAAGTGACAACGCTCGGCCAATGCTTTTTTCAGTTACGTAGGGTTTTTTGCTAGCCGTTTGTCAGAGTTTTGATGAGGGTTTTCAGGACTGCATCAGGCCCCAGGCCAGGTGTCAGACAGTCGATAGCCTTGTGGCCACGGATCGCTCGGATCGAGCAGCAACTGGTGGGTGCCGGTGATCCAGGCCCGGCCGGAAATGCACGGGTAGATCGCCGGGCGTCCCGCCACTTCGGTCAGTGAGTCGATGCGGCAATGGAACTCGGAACCGATGATCGAGCGGCCAATAAAACGCTCGCCGACCTGCATCAATCCCTTGGCCTGCAGCACCGCCATCCGCGCCGAGCAACCGGTGCCGGTCGGTGAACGGTCGATCTTGCCGGGTTGAATCACCACCGCGTTGGCCCCGGTGGCGATGCCATTTTCAACGACGATGGGCCCGGCAATCTGGCAGAAAGAAATATGCGACCACTCGGGGTTCAGCGGATGGACGAAACCCAATTGTTCGTTGGCCGCGCGGGTGATTTTCAGCCCGACCTCGACCAGTTCAGCCGCCTCATCAGGACGAATGGAGAAGCCCAGGCGCTTGGCGTCGGCGATCACAAAACTGTCGCCGCCGTACGCTGTGTCGACCTGCAATGAGCCGAGGCCCTCGACTTCGATCCAGGCATCGAGGCGGTCCGCGAAGGAGGGCACGTTCTTGATTTCCACCCGTTCGACCTTGCCGTCACGGCAGTCGGCCACAACTTCGATCAGCCCGCCCGGTGCTTCGAGCACCAACCGGGTTTGCGGTTCGGTCATCGGCAGGATGCCGCTGTCGAGCAACACGGTGGCCACGCACAGCGAGTTGGAGCCGGACATCGGCGGTGTGTCGGCCGGTTCCATGATGATCCAGGCCATCTGCGCCCGAGGGTCCTTGGCCGGCACCAGCAGATTGACGTGGCGGAACACGCCGCCGCGAGGTTCGTTGAGGACGAAGTTGCGCAAGGTCTGATCCTTGGCAATCCAGCGCGACTGTTCCCACACCGTGGCCCCGGGTGGCGGGGCGACACCGCCGACGATCACGTCGCCGACTTCACCTTCGGCGTGGCAGCTGACTACATGAATGACTTTCGATGAGCGCATTGTCTGCTCCTATTTGACCGACTTGAGGAAGGCCGCAGTCTCCGCGTGCACCGGGTTGCCGATGACCTGGTCGGGCGAGCCGATCTCGTGCACCAGGCCATTGCGAAAGAACGCCACGCGGTCGGACACATCACGGGCGAAGCGGATTTCGTGGGTCACCAGGACCATGGTCATGCCGTCTTCGGCGAGCATGCGCATGGTGTCCAGCACCTCGCCCACCAATTGCGGATCGAGGGCTGAAGTGGCTTCGTCGAACAGCATGTAGTCCGGCGACATGGCCAGGGCACGGGCGATCGCCATGCGCTGCTGCTGGCCGCCGGAGAGCTTGCCGGGAAAGGCTTTGAGCTTGTCGCCCAGACCGACGTGGGTCAGTTGTTTCACCGCCAGTTCCTCGGCGTCGCACTTGCTCTTACCCAGCACTTTGCGTGGCGCCAGCATCACGTTTTCCAGCACGGTCAGGTGTGGGAAGGCGTTCCATTGCTGGAAGACGATGCCGATCTTCTGCCTCAGTCGATTGAGGTCGGTGGCGCTGTGGTGGACCTCCACACCGTCGACGCGGATGTTGCCTTTCTGGATCGGTTCCAGGCCGTTAATGCACATCAGCAGGGTCGACTTGCCCGAGCCAGAGCCGCCGATGATCGACACCACCTCGCCCTTGCTCACCGTCAGGTTGACGCCCTTGACCACTTCGAGGTCGCCGAAGGATTTGTGTACGTTGTCGATCTCAATCATTTTCTTGCCACCTTCTTTCCAGACGAGCGCCGAGGCGTGCGACCACCAGGCTCATGACGTAGTAGATGAGGCCCGCGATGCACAGCACCAGCAGCGGTTCCTGAATGCGGGTCACGATGGTTTGCGAAGCGCGCAGCAGTTCGACGATGCCGATCCACATCACCAGCGCGGTGTCTTTCATCACGCTGAGCACCAGGTTCAGCCAGCCGGGGAAAGCCACCCGTGTGGCCATCGGCAGGACAATCCAGCGCAGGTCCTGCATGAAACTCAGGCCCAGCGAACGACTGGCCCGACGCAGGGTGAACGGCACCGAAAGTACGCCGCTGCGCACGATCTCGGTGAAATACGCGGCGGCGTAGACCCCGAGCACAATGCAGCCAACGCTAAAGGCGCTGATGTTCAAACCGACGATGCTCTTGAGCGAGTTGAACAAGACAAACTGGATCAGCAGCGGCACGCTGCGAAACACGTCCAGCACCCAGGCCAGTGGCAGGCTGGCACGCGGTAACAGCGCCCGCAGCAAGCCGAACAGCAGCCCGGCGAAGGAGCCGAGGATGATCGACCAGAACGTGAGTTTCAGAGTGACCCAGGCGCCATCAAGCAAGAACAGCAGGTCATTCCAGGAAAAACTGGTGGTCAACATGGTCACCTCCTCAGTAACGGAACAGCCGCCAGGCCATCAGCCGGGCGACGGCGACGATTGCCTTGGCAATCAGGTAATACAGCGCCGCGGCGATGGCGAAGTATTCGAAGGTGCGGAACGTCTTGACGTTGTAATCCTGGGTCACGCCGGTGAGGTCATTGTTCAACCCGACGATCACCCCCAGCGACGTCATCAGCACCGCCCAGACCATCTGGTTACTCAACGGGTAGAACACGATCCGCAACAGCTGCGGAACGATGATCATCCGGTAAGCCTGAAAGGCACTCATGCCCAGCGAACGCGCGGCGCGCACTTGCGTGCCGGGCACAGCCTTGAGGCCACCGCGAAAGTTTTCCGCCAGGTAGCCGGCGTTGTTGAAGGTGATCCCGGCCAGCAGCGCGAACCATGAGCTGACATGCAAATCTAGCGAGCCGAGGCCGAAGTAGAGGACGTAGATCTGGAACAGCGACGGGGTGTTGCGGGCGATCGACACCCAGCCGTTGCCGATGCCGCGCAACAACGGTTGTTTGGTTTCGCGCATCACCGTCAGGGCCAGGGCGATCAACACGCCGAAGATCATCGACAGTGCAGCGGTCTCGAAGGTGACCCAGGCGCCGGCGAGCATGTCCGGCAGGGCGCGCAGGGTTGCGCGCCATTGGAAGGTGTAATCAAACATGCGCGTGGCTCTCCAGAGAGGCGGCCGATTGCAGCCAGGCCGGCAAACGACCGCTGGCCGTGGCGCTGCAGGCGGCGTCAACGCATTCGGCGAGGTTGGCGAAGTGCACCTTGCGGCCCACCAGGCCGGGTGCGTAATGGGCGTACTTACCCGAGTTGGTCATCAAGGTTCTGGCGGCCAGCGGGATCACCGGCTCGCCGAGCATGCACCAGCAGGTATCGGTGACCAAGGTCGCACCGAAGGCTTCGATCACCGCGATATGTCCGGCCTCACGGGCCAGCTCCAGCACCGCGCGACCGCAGGTGATGGCGAGCACGACCTCGGGATGTTTGTGCCGACCCCGACACAGTCGCGCCAGATGCGCGAATTCGCTAAGAGAGAAATGCGGGTTGCCCAGCGAGACCACATCCACCCGGTGGTCGCGGGCACTGTTGAGCTCACGCCAGCTGAGCAGCAAATCCTTCAGGCAGATTTTTTCTACCGGCACAGGATCATCCGCCCCCAGCACCTGCGTCGGGTCGAGTGCTTCCGGAGTCACCCCGGCGATATGAAACAGCGGCGCGGCGGAGGTTGTGGCGAAAGCGGCGCCGAAGGCTTTCAGGTCATCCAGGCTCGGTTTGCTGTGTTCCAGCCCCAGCACCAGCGCAATCCTGCTGCCGGCCAGGGCACCGATGTGGTAACCGAGCAGGGGGTAGAAGGCATCATCCAACTCGCGCAAAACCGGTAATTCGATTTGCAGTCTCGCTTTACGTTGCGCGTCCAGATGGCAACCAATCAACGGCGCGCGGCCGGTCAGGGCGATGCAGATATCCAGGTAGTCCGGGTATTTCAGGGTGCGTGCGCCGAGCACGCTGTTGGCATAAACCACGGCGTTGGATTCGGCCCAGACGATTTGCTCGCCGGCCTTCGGCGCGCTGTCGAGCAGGTAGGGCGCGCAGGTAAAACTCAGCTGTGCGCCCATCGCCATGTACGCATCGCCCAAAGCGCTGGCCGGCACACCGAGTGCCGGATCAATGCCCAACTCGCGCCAACGGCGCTGGTCGACGGAAATCGAATTGAGGGTGGTCGGCACCCGTACTTTTGCTCCCCACTGCACCAGTTGTTCGGCGAAGCGCAGGCTCGCAGGTCCCGTATAAATGCAGCCGTCGATGTGTGCCTGGGTGACATCCACCAGGTGGCGGGCGCCTTGTAATTGCGCCATGCGCAGGACGATCTGCATGGCGACCTGAGCGGCCTTGCCATGCTCGCCGTCGAGCAGCGCCTGATCGTGTTCGGTGAGTTCGATAGAGGTGCTTTTTTCTGCTGTCTGCATCGGACTGTCGAGTGCCTGCCAGGCATCACCGGGCAGGCGTTCGAACACGGTCACCGTTGAAGCTTCGACCCGAGCAAAGGCCTTGCCGCGCAAGGCGGCGAAGGCCTCCCGGCCGATGCACAGCACCGGCAGGGAACGCTCGAAAATGGTCTGTGCCACGAGCACGCCCAGGGTCAGGATCTCATCGGGTTCGGCCAGCACCAGCGCGGCCGGCGCGTGGCCGTTGCTGATCAATTCCATCAGCACACTGCTGCCGGTGCACGAGCCGCGGCCGCTGGGAATGGCCAGCACCCGGCCGGCCAGGTATTCGCCGCTGAGCGGGTGGTGACGGTCAATGACCTCGCCGCTAAACGGGTCGACCCCGCCCCAGAAACTCAAGGCCACATCGGCAAACAGCAGGGCGCCTTGTGCGGCGCCGGCGACCAGGCTGCGACCGGTCAGAGAGGTTGGCCTAGGCATGCCGGACACCTCAGTAATAGACCTTAGGCACGGTCAGGTCGGAGGGTGAAATCTCGGTACCGACCCATTTGGTGAACAGCTCGTTGTAACGACCACTGCGCACCTGCTGGTTGACGAACAGATTGAGGTAGTTGAGCAGGCCATACTCGTTGCGCTTGGCGCCCAGGGACACGTAGTCGATGGTGTACGGCGCGTTACCGGCGATTTTCAGGTTCTTGTATTTGCCCGACTTGATCGTGGCGGCGGCCACGGTGTTGGTGACCACGGTGGCGTCGATGTGGCCTTGAGCGACCGCCAGCAGCGTGTCGTTCTGCGACTGATAGGCCCGAAAGGTGCCGCTTCCCCAGCTCTTCACGTCTTTTTCCAGGGCGATGGCTTCATAGGTTCCGCTGGTGTTGCCCAAGGCTTTGCCTTTGATATCGCCAAAGCTGTTGATGCCGGTGTTGTCGCGGGTCAGCACCACCATCTGGAAGGCGAAGTACGGCACGGTGAGGCCGACGGTCTTGGCCCGTTCGAGGGTGTCGGAAGTGGAGGCAACGATTACGTCGGCGCGCCCGGAGACCAGCGCCGGAATTCGATCGGGGAAGGGCGTTTCAACCACTTCAGCCTCGACCCCGAGGATCTTCGCCAGGTCGCGGCAGTAGTCCACGTCGAAACCGGCTGGGTTGTTGCCTTCATCGCGAAAACCCATGGGCGGGAAGTCCAGGGTCACTGCGCAACGCAGCTTGCCCGAACCAATAATCTCGTCGAGCTTGTCGGCTTGGGCGGTGGCAATGAAGGAAGTACTGAGAACAGCGCTGAGGGCTACGGCAAATGCGGGGTTTTTCATAGAGGCCTCGTGGTCGGAAAGTGCTGTTAGATATCGTATTGTGAATTTCGTATACGATATTATATTAGCAATGAGCGTGCCTGTTTCCGAACAGCGGCGAAAATTATTCGCCAAGCCTTGAGTTAAACGTCCTGCAAGAGGGTGGGAATAAGGCGCGGGAGAAGAGCGCCTCGATGACCTGTATCAGGCAGTGTTACAGAAGGGAGCAGTGGGGACGCCGGGCGCCCCTTAAAGGAACACTCGCCCGGGTTCAGCGACGGCTTTCGCGATACTGACTCGGTGCCAGACTGGTCAAGGCGCGGAACTGTCGGCTGAAGGCACTGTGATCGGTGTAACCGCAGCGCAGGGCGATCTCGGTGATGGGTAGGTCAGTTTCCAGCAACAGCCGGGAACCTTCTTCCAGACGCGCCTTATGAATCATCTGCCGTGGGGTGAGTTGGAACACCCGTTTGCAGTGGCGCTCCAGTTGCGCCACGGAAAACCCGGCGATCGCAGTCAGTTCGGCGAGGCTGATGGGCCGGGCGAAATGGCTGCGGATATGCGCGTCCACCGCCGCGAGTTTCTGGAAGGCTGGATGGCTTGACTGTGGCAGTTGCAGGTCGCGGGAGATGCCGGCCAAGCCGACCACATGACCCTGCAGGTCGCGCAGTGCGAGTTTGTGGGTCAGGCACCAGACTGGCTGGTTGCCGTAATACAGGTGCAGTTCGAGTTGATCAGCCAGCTCGCGGCCGGTGGACAGCACCCGGCGATCCTGCTCGGTATACAGCGGGCCGAAGCGCTCGGGAAAGACCATGTCGGCGGTGCGCCCGAGCAACTCGTCAGTGTGTTTGAAGCCGCAGCGTCGGGCCAGGGTCTGGTTGACGAAGGCGTAGCGGGCCTCGCTGTCCTTAATGAAAAACACCACGTCCGACAGGGTATCGAGCAGCGCCGCGATCGGCTGCAGACTGCTTAGCAGGGTCGGCAGGTCGCAGGGTTTGAAGGTAGTGAGCGAGGCATACATGGCGCTGGGCGTCTGGTGGCAATGTTCAGGATCATAGAGACTCGGCAGCGGACTCGAAAGCCCCGGGCCGGCATTCAGGCCGGTGGGGTGTCGTCCAGGCACAACAAAGTCTCGATCCGCGCCGGACTGAAGGGCGGGCGTGGTGCCGAAGGTTGCCAGCCGAACAGGTGCTGCAATGCGCCGCCACACACCCGGCCTTGGCACGCGCCCATGCCGCAGCGGCTGGCCAGTTTGGCCTCGCGCCAGTCAGCGTGCCCGGCAAGCAGCCCGTAAGGCACGTCTTCGCAACGGCATACCAGGGTGTCGGGTTGCGCCAGCGACTTGAGTTGCGGGTCGAGGGTGAATGCCTTGTTCAGGGCGTTGGCGAAACCCTGACAGCGTGTTCGACGAGGCCACAATGCTCGGGCCGAATCAACGTCACCGACCGCGGCATGCCCAGCGATCGCCCCTTCGACCAACGCCAGTTCACTGCCGCCGAAACCGGTGCATTCACCGGCCGCAAAGTGGTCGGCGCGGCTGCTGGCCTGCCAGTTATCGACCGCGAGCGCCTGGCCGTCGAGGTCGCAGCCCAGGGCTTGGCCGAGTTGGGTATTGGGGATCAGACCGAAACCGCAGGCCAGGCGATCACATTCCAGTTCGACGATTTTTCCTTGCTGTTGCAGGCGCACACCTTCCAACCGCCCATTGCCCAGGGCGGCCAGTACATGGGTGCCGGTACGGTAATGGTGGTCGAACAACGTGATCGACTGCAGCAGTTTGTTGGGCCAG
This sequence comes from Pseudomonas sp. HLT2-19-2, assembly GCF_054898005.1. Classification (NCBI taxonomy): domain Bacteria; kingdom Pseudomonadati; phylum Pseudomonadota; class Gammaproteobacteria; order Pseudomonadales; family Pseudomonadaceae; genus Pseudomonas; species Pseudomonas sp. HLT2-19-2. The sequence goes on from NZ_CM142712.1 coordinate 2,759,467, forward strand.
CGTGGCAGTCGGGCGGCGAAACCTCCGACGGCGACTGTGGAGGCCTGCTCGGCAATGCGCAGCACCCGGGCGCCGTTGTGTTTCGCGGTGGCGGCGCTGGCGAGCAATAACGGTCCGCTGCCGGCAATCACAATGCGCTCGTCCTGCACTGGCAGGCCGCCCTTGATCAATGCCTGGAGGCCGCCAACCCCCGTCACACCGGGCAGCGTCCAGCCGGGGAAGGGCAGGAGTAACTCGCGAGCACCGGTGCACAAAATCAGTTTGTCGTAACTGATCAACCAGCCATGATCAGCGTCTTCAACCAGCAGTTGTTTCGGTCCGGCGCAGGCGATCACCCGCGTGCCGGAGTGGCGGTGGATGTTGCTGCACGCCTCGAGTCGTTCACGCATCTGACGCGCCGGGTTCGGCAGGTTGGCCTGAGGCCCGTCACGCCAGATTTGCCCACCCGGCAATGGGTTGTCGTCGAGCAGAGCGATGCGTGCACCGCTTGGCGCCGCAGCGAGCGCGGCGGCCATGCCGGCGGGGCCGGCACCGATGATCAGCAGGTCGGCGTATTCGCTCATGCTTGAGTCTCCACGTGCATGCCGTCACGGCACAGCGTCTGGCAGGCCAGGCGCCGGCGACCGTCGATGGTCACCCGGCATTCCTGGCAGATGCCCATGCCGCACAGCGGGGCGCGACGTTGGCCACTGACCGATGTGCGAGTGCAGCCGTCGCCGCTCAGGGCCAGCGCAGCCGCGACGCTGGTGCCCTCGGCAACCTTCAAGGCACGCCCGTCCAGCGTCAATTCAGGCATAAACGGGCTCTCCGAGAAAACGTTGCGGCAGATACGGTTGCGCGGCCAGCGGCGGCGCTTCGTCGAACAACAGCGCGACCAGCAGGTCGGCGGTGCCGGGGGCGGTCGTCACGCCGAGGCCCTCGTGACCGACCGCCAGCCATAAGCCTTTGCGTTGCGGGTGTTGACCCACCAGCGGCAAGCCGTCGGGGCTGGCGGCGCGAAAACCGGTCCAGGCGCGGATGCCGTTGAGCTGAGCCAGCCCCGGCATGTAGTCGGTGGCACGTCTGAGCATTTTCGCCAGCATCCAGCCCTCGACCTGTGGGTCGGTGGTGCCAAATTGTCGCGAGGCGCCGATGAACAACTGTCCGGTCGGCCGGGGCTGGATATTGCAAGCCGTTGAAGGACCGCTGGCGTTGTGGGCACTGGTGACGTAACCGAGTTCCACCAGGGTGTGGGTGACTTTTCCGGGGTAGCGGTCGGTGATCAGCAAGTGGCCTTTCTTCGGCTCGATCGGCAATTCAGGGCAGAGCACGTTGGCCTGGATGCCGTTGGCCAGAATCACCGCGTCGGCGCATAGCCAGTGGCCGTCGTCGAGTCGCACGCGGTTGCCGTCGACTTCGCTGACCCGTGCCCGGCGTTGGCTGATGTTCGGTGTTTCGAGCATCCAGTTGGCCGTCGCCGGGGCATAAAGAATGCCGTCGCCATTGATCAGCAGGCCGCCTTCCAGACCCTCGCGCAATTGCGGTTCGCGCTGGCGCAAGTCGCTGCGGGTGATCAATTCGCAGGCCACGCCTTGGGCCTGCAAGTTCAGGTATTTACTGTGGGCGACGGCCATTTCTTCGGCATTGGCCGCCAGCCAGAGGGTGCCGTTGCGGCGATACGCGCAGCCATCGGGAAGGGCTGGCGCCAGTTCGCGCCAGCGTTGCAGGGAATACTGACTGAGGGCCAGTTCGGCCGGGTTGTCATCGAGCACCAGCAAGTGGCCCATGCCCGCCGCCGTAGCGCCCGGCAGGCCGGCGTCCAGCACCAGCACGCGCAAGCCGCGACCCGCCAGCGCCTGGGCACAGGCAGCGCCGATGATGCCGGCGCCGATCACGATCACATCGGCCACCCGGCCCTCGCTCACGGGCGAATGCCCCAGGCGAACGGGTCGTCTTGTTCGATGATCAGGCTGGCTTCTGCGCTGATAAAGGCGCGGCCGCGAATGGTCGGCACGATGCGCTCGCCCTGAAGTTCGTAGGAGCCTTCGAACTCGCTGCCGATGACACTGGCCTGACGCCAGATCTGTCCCGGCTGCAATTTGTCGTCGGCCGCCAGGCACGCCAGTTTGGCACTGGTGCCGGTACCACAGGGCGAGCGGTCGTAGGCCTTGCCGGGGCAGAGGACGAAGTTGCGGCTGTCAGCCTGCTCGTCATCGGCGAACAGCTCGACATGGTCGATCAAGCCGCCGTCTTCACCGCGGATCCCCTGAGCTTCCAGCGCTTGCTGCACGGCGAAGGTGTAGGCGGTCAGCGCCTCAAGGTTGTCGCCGGCAATGTCCAGGCCATGCTCGGCGATCAGGAAGAACCAGTTACCGCCCCAGGCAATGTCGCCGATCACCTGGCCGAGCCCCGGCACCTGCAGCGCCAGCGCTTTGCGGTAACGGTACGCCGGCACATTGCGCACGCTGACCGAATGGTCTTCGTGCAGCGTCGCCTGTACCGTGCCCACCGGGGTTTCGATGCTGTGCACGCCAGGGCCGATCTTGCCCAGGTGCGCCAGTGAGGCCACCAGGCCAATGGTGCCGTGGCCGCACATACCGAGGTAACCGCTGTTGTTGAAGAAAATCACACCGGCACAGGCGGTCGGGTCCACCGGTTCACAAAGCAGGGCGCCGACCAACACGTCACTGCCCCGTGGTTCGAGCACGCAGGCAGCGCGCCATGGGTCATGCTGTTCGGCCAGCCGCTGTCGACGTTCGGCCATGCTGCCGTTGCCCAGATCAGGAAAACCGGCGGTCACCAGGCGGGTCGGTTCGCCGCCGGTGTGGGAGTCGATCACGGTGATGCGTTTCATGGGATGGCCACGTCCGTTCAGATGATTGAACGCAAGAGTGGCTGGTGCGGGGGCTTGCCGGCTTGATGGTTTTATCCAGTGCCGATGACGAAATCGGCACAGAAGAGTGAGCGGTCAGTGGCTGTGAGGCAGGTGCTCGAACAGGGTTTTGCAGACGCCGGCAATGTGCTCGTCGAGCAGCTTCACCGCCAGATCCACGTCACCGGCGCGACAGGCCGCCAGGATTTCCCGATGTTCGTGATCGGCGCGATCCTTGCCGGCCGAAAGGCTCATCTGCATGCGCAGGTAGCGCTCCAGCTTGTCGTTGACCGAGCGGATCAGGCTGACCAGAAACGGTCGCTGCGCCGGCTCATAGAGGCAGGCGTGCAATTCCCAGTTGAGCTCGGCCCAGCGTCCCACGTCATCTTCGCCGATGAACTCCTGGCAGATGCGCTCGGCGCGCGCGAAGGTGTCTTCGGTCATGTTGGGAATGGCCAGGCGCAGCACCTTGTCTTCGAGCAACATGCGCACTTCGAACATCTGCGCCAGTTCCGCATCGGACACCCGCGTGACCATCGCCCCGCGATTGCGCTGGAACATCACCAGGCCTTCGGCCTCCAGGCGCTTGAGCGCTTCGCGCACCGGAATCTTGCTGACGTTGAACTGGCGGGCGATGTCGTCCTGGCGAATCGGCTCGTCCTCGGCGAAATGCCCGGCGACGATGGCGTCACGCAGATGACGGGTGATGATTTCCGACGTCGAAGGCGAATTGCCGAGGTCGGGAGCGTTGAGTTTTGTCAGGGCCACGGTCGTGATCGTTCGCAATGATTTGCAGATAGGGTATACGAATTTGCCCTGGTGTTCGTCGGCCATGGCCAGCCACTAGAATATCTTCACCATCCGGTTGCAGCTGCTAAGCTTCGATCTGGCGACGCTCAACCTGCACGGAGGCGGGCGATTGTGATCAATTTCGTTAGTAATTCGAGTGCGGACATTGCTCCCGAACGGCTTGGTCGGGAAGAGGTGGAACGGGTGCTGGCGCTGCTGCTGGCCAGTCCGTTGTTCGCCAAATCCAGGCGGATGGGCAGCCTGCTGCGCTTCCTGGTCGAGCACGACCTCCAATTCTCCGACACGCCTCTCACCGAGCATGCCATCGGCATCGCGGCGTTTCGCCGTGACCCGGCGGTCTACTGCACGGGCGATGATCCCGTGGTGCGGGTTCAGGTAGGCCGGTTGCGGCGCAAGCTCGCCAGTCATTACGCCACGCTTGGCCAACAGGATCCGGTACGTCTGAGCGTGCCGGCCGGTTGTTATCGACTGATGTACGAGCGGCAACGACCCCGGGCGACCGGCACGCGCCATCCGATCCTGCAACTCCAGCCGTTCACCTGCATCACCCGCGACGGCGACGACTTTACCCAGGGCTTGTGCGAAGAGTTGAGTTGCAGACTGTTCGAGTCGTTCGAACAGACGCAAACGCCGGCGAACCATGTGCTGATGAAGGTGCCACGAAGTAGCGTAAAAGCACCCGACCTGGGGCGGGCCAGGCGCGGCAGCTATTCCCTGGAGGGCAGCGTGCGGGTGGAACCGGCGCGCGTCCGGACCTCGGTACGCTTGATTGATGTCGCTCAGGGGCGAATCCGTTGGTCAGCGCAGTTTGATCGAAATAGACCCTACGGCATCGCCACTCAGGAAGATCTGGCCGAATCCATCTGCCAGTCGTTGACGGGCTATTTCGCCCGGGGTGGTAGTGACGATTGATGAGCAGAGGGGCAACCCGCAAGGTTGCCCCGGATGCTGGCGTTACACGACGGTCCAGCTACCGCCAGAGTAGAGGCGGGTCGCACTGTTATCGAAGGTCAAATCGATTTCGATTGATTGGGAGCGCGAGGTGCTGAACATGGTGCTGGTCTGCACGTTCTGTTCGAACCACACCAGAATGGTCTCGACGGGGGTTAGCACGGTCTGGCCGGTGACTACTTGTGCCGAGGCCACGTAGATGGGTGTGCTGATCTGCTTGCCATCGATGCCCGTGGACAATTGGCTGATGCCGGGGTGGATCGCACCGTAGTTGTTCACCAGGGTGATGGAGGTGTCGGGGCCACCACTCGTCGCCGAACCCAGTAGGCCGGAATTGTCGAGTATCGACTGTTGGCCCAGTCCGATATTGACGACGTTGGTCGACACATCGACTTGAACGTTGGCCTGGAAAGAGTTGGCACCGAACAACTGATACTGGGGCGTCCAGCTGAAAGTGCTGTTGCTCAGGTACTGGACGTAGGATTGCCAGACCACGTTGTAGGCTTCATTGCCGACCTTCTTGGCAAAGCACAGCTTGTAGCCTGATTGTTTGAGCAAGGTCAGGTCACCGGCGGCGATCTGGATCTTGACCGACTTTTGGGTGGCCGCCAGGGTCGACGTCAGCACCTTGCTGTAGTCGGTGGTTTTCAGCGCCGTTGGGGCGACGCTCTGGAACGATTTGAAGGCTTCTTGCACGTCATTGTGCAACTGCTGGCTTTGTTTGCTTACTGCGTTTGACTGACTCATGGTTTCCCTCTTCCTTGGTTGAGTGTTGGACAATCAATGGGCAGCGGGCTTCGAATCCGACCTGCGATCAGGCAGCACCCGTGACGTTCTTCCATACCCTGCAAGCACATTGACGGCTTCACGGTAGGCGGGTCGCGCAGCGCGGCGAAGTGTCTTGGCGTTACAGTCGGGAGGGTCATGGACGCCGGTGCAGATCATCAAGTAACAGCCTGCGTAACGGTGTTGTATCAATGGGGGGCAGCTATCGCTCAGGTGGCCTGAGTCGACGGTATCAGCGTTTGGGCAGATTCCAGCGTTTGCGAAAATGCTCGTATTCCACCTCGGGCATTTGAACCAGCAGAGGGGACTGGCGAGGATCCAGCCAATCGAACAAGCGAGAAATATCCGCTTGATCCATGGCGGTGCAACCAAGCGTCGGGGAAGTGGCACCACGCCAAATGTGCAAAAAAATGCACGAGCCCGAGGCGGGGGACGCTGGCGTATTGTGCTCGATGAAAATGCCTTTTCGATACCTGTCGTCATCGCGACGCATACGTTCGGAGCTGTTCCAGTCTTTCGATACAATCGCTCCGTCGACAAGCTCGTTATAGCGTGCGGAGTCGCTGTCATCCACGCACTCGATAGTCGATGTCAACGCAAGGTAAGGCAGTTGGGTGTCGGCCGTGCTGTCGTAGCCAAACGCCGTTCCCAGTTTGAATACCCCGGCAGGTGCTTTTCCATCGCCTTCACGTTTGACCGGACCTTCGCGTTGCTCAACGCTGCTAAGACCCTTGCCCCACGCCAGCCCGCTCTTGCCGACCACCACCGAAAACGGCGCTTCGTATTTTCGAAAGGTGTTTCCCTGCCGTTCATAGCGCTGGGCAGTGCCCTGGATGTCAGTCCAGTTTTTTGTGGTGATCACAATCAGCTGATGGCTGGTGTCGAGAGCATCGCTTGCACCCAGCGGCGTAATGGGGAAGTCCATGACGTTCTTCGGCGAACTTTCTCCACTGTATGTGAAGTGCCACCATTCCTTCGAGTACCCGGTAAACCCTTCTTTCTCCATGGCCCTGCTGAGCGTCTGACGATTGTCCCTGGCGGCAGCGTTGATCATCGGGTTGTCGGTATGCGCTTGCTGATCGAAGCAATCGAAACCCGTACCCATATCGAGTGCGCCATCGCGCCAACGCTGGCCATAGGGGGCCGTGCAATCGACTTGATTGGCTGACGGCGTCCAACTATCGGCGGGCAGGGCATCCGGACCGGTCAGTGTCAAATCCACGGTTGAGCCTTTGGAGTGGTTCGACACCCGTGCCACGTAACCCAGACGCCAGAAGTCCTGCTTGTCCACGCGCGGATAGAACTCGGCCTTGCGTGGGTCACCCGGCTCCGTCGCGAAACGCCCCATATCGGCAACGGCACGGCTCGGTCGATAACAGTCATACACTTTCAAACCGTAGCCCTGCGCCTGCAATGCCATTTGTACCCGAGCGAGGGCCTTGGCAGCGTCCAGCGATAACAGGCACTCCCCAGCGGTGTAACCGTCGAGTGACTGCCCGGTGAAGTTGTGCGCGCTGGCATAGCGAATGTCTTGCTCAATGCCCGGATCAATCGTGCGCAAATAAACCATGTTCTCGGGTCGTGGCTCTGCACCGGCCATGCAGGGCACGACAAGGCTCAGGCACAGGGCCAATTGCAGCCAGGGCCGCGCGAGCAGGCTGCACGAACGAAACGAAAACAGTGATGAGGAGGGCAGGATGTTGCAGAGCGGGCGCATGCGATGCTCCAAAGTGGCCGGTTCTCAAGCCAGATCAGGCAATGGGTCGAGTCAGTGACAGTAGCAACGCACGACCCGTTGCACCAGCCGCGCTTATTTAGCGCCGTGTGGCGCATAAATTTGAAATGCACGGCGTTGCTCGACAGAATCGTGCCCCGATCCGGCCAAAGGCGCTGGACGCTTGTGGTGAAAAGGGGCTGCAGTTGAACGAACAGACATTGTCCATGCGCCTGGAGCGCGTGGCGGCGCATGTTCCAGCCGGTGCGCGCCTGGCCGATATCGGCTCGGATCACGGCTACCTGCCGGTGGCATTGATGCGCCGTAACGCCATCGCGGCGGCGGTGGCCGGCGAGGTGGCATTGACGCCGTTCCGCTCGGCCGAACGCACCGTGCGCGAGAATGGCCTGGACCAGCGGATCACCGTGCGCCTGGCCAATGGCCTGGCGGCGATCGAGCCGGGAGACGGAATCACGGCGATCAGCATCTGCGGCATGGGCGGCGAGACGATCCGCTACATCCTCGACAGCGGCAAGGCGCGTCTGAGCGGCCAGGAGCGCCTGATCTTGCAGCCCAACGGCGGCGAACAGCCACTGCGCCAATGGCTGATGGAAAATGGCTACCGCATCCTCTGCGAGGAACTGCTGCGGGAAAAGCGCTTCGACTACGAAATCATCGTCGCCGAGCGCGCCGGGCCGGTGATGTACACCGCCGAGGAGCTGTACTTCGGCCCGCTGCAGATGCAGGCACGCAGCCCGGCGTTCCTGGTCAAGTGGCAGCGCATGCTGCGCCAGAAGCAGAAGACCCTGACCCACTTCGCCCTGGCGCGGCAGGCCGTGCCCGAGGAGAAGGTGCAAGACGTCACCCGGCAGGCCCGGTGGATCACCGAACTGCTGGCTTGAGCCAGGTCTAGGGTTTGTACGAAAAGTCGACGCGTAAGCACTTTTCGTACAAAGCCTACGACGAAACGAGGGCCAATTTTGAATTGCCCTAAAATTCTTAGCCACAGTTGAATGACAGCTTCTGGCCGATTTCGGCCCGTCATGACTGATGGAAATCCACGACCCATAGCGGTCAAGAGTTTGCTGTCGATTGCTAGATTACACACAGCCACGTCCCGGGTTTTGTATGCTAGCTCAAGCTTCACTCGAATCGCCCAGGTATCCCTGAGCCGGAGTGGCGCTTTTTGCCCCACGAGCTTTCCTTTGTTCCAGGGCGCCCGGCTCGAATCTTGGTTACGGTCATGGTTCGTCCTCCGTCTGAATGAAGGACTAGAGTGCATGTCCAACGGAACTGACCGCTGACCGCCCTAAGTGAGCATCACCGGGATCTGGCCCAATATTTAAGCCGATATCATTCAAGAACTTACCAGCCGAGTAGAAAAATATGAATCGTCGTAAAAAAATAAATCAGTTATTAAAGGCTCACGCCAAAAAGGCTAGTGCCAAATTGGCACCGCCAAGCAAGTCTAAATACATTAGTAAAGCTGACCGATTGAAGCTGGCTGCTGAATCCAGTCACGACTCAATCATTTCCTCTGAGAGCTGATCTATGTAGCTTAAGCACCACCGGCATTTACAAATTTGATTGGGCTATTCATTCCGATGGCACGTACCGCGAGGACGCGGCCTAACAATTCATTCAAGTCGAAACCGCTTCGTGGCTCTGAATCGAACCAGATTCCCTCGGTACCTTCGACTGCCTGCTTTTGGCCGATTTCTGCCTGTCGCGACTGACTTCCTCAGGGCGTGAAGCGGTCACTGGTCGTACACAGAAACCATAGGACAGGTGTTGGCGAAGATTCAATATGTCTCCAAGAGCAGGAAGTGCGCGGCGATCTCCATTGAGTGTTGTTATTTGGAGGTGCGCGTAGTGAAACTGGCGATGTATTCGGTCAGGATGTTTCGGGGCTGAAAGTGGCTGTCTTCCACAAGTATCTGTGTGGACACCATCAATCCAGCCGGCTGTCGTAAACAATGATCTACGACAGTTAGCGTATTTTGCAGCACCCCAGAGAATGAAGTGTTTCGCAGTTCCTCAGGCAACCGGGGCAGGAAAGAGCTAGATGAAATGGGGGCGCCATCTTCGACACCTCCGATTAAGTCATAGCCGGTGACCATAGGATTGTCATCTATTGAAAACGCGCCTAGGTACTCTGACGAGGAACGTGGTGCCGTGTTTTTTGTCCGAAATCACCTCAATGATGCCTCCGTGCGATGCAACAATCTCTGAGGCGACGAACAGGCCCAAACCTAATCCTTCACTAGGGCCATGGTCGATGATCGAGTGCTGAGAAAATCGGCCCATCGGATTAAAAATGAAGGGCAAAACGTCGTCTGGGATCGGTTCTCCGCTGTTATGTACGGTGAAAACGATGCTCTCTTCTGAAACGTCCAGGGTCACCTCAATAGGTTGATGATTATCACCGTGCTGCACTGCATTGCTGACGATATTGGAGAACACCTGCTCCATTCGCGCGCCATCAAACTCCCCGTCAGCCGATGCTTTCTTCTCGAAGAGGATATCCGTACCTGGATGAAACGCCCGGATCTCATCTACGATACGCTCGCAGAGGGGCAACAGGTCCAATCTCTCTTTTTTGACGGGAATTCCCGGGCCCATCTGACACCGAGTTAGATCCAACAGATCTCCGACAATCTGACTGGCTCGCTTTACGCTAGTGAAAATTTGGGAGGCGATCTTGGTCGCCCGGTCCCCTAATTTCTCTGAGCGTCTCAAGACGTCAGCGCCTAGCAAGATAGCCCCCAACGGTGTTCGTAAGTCATGACCCAGGATGCCGAGAAACACGTTGCGGGATGCCTCCACTGCTCGCGAGTAACTCGCGATGGATTCTGTTAGCGCTTGGTCGATGGCTTCATGAAATCGGGTCATATCATCCACATCCAGTGGGGTACCAGCCTTTACTTGCTTCAACCACTGACTTAGTACACTTGTCCTGAGCGCGCGATACTCCGATACCATTTGGTCTATCGTAAAACCTGCCATTAGTCGTGTAACTGCGTGGGTTTCCGCAGGCGTCTCCGTATCGGTCGTCGGCGCATTGCCCTGTGCCTTTGCGATTTGCTCTTGCACCGATTGTTTGGTGCGTAAATCGAGCACGATGGCATGGAGCATCTGCTCGGCATGATCTCGTAGAGCCTTGGTATCCAGCGGCGCACCAGGTGTGTCAATGGTTCGCGCGAAATCTTCCCAAGCCTGCAAAATGGGCTCAAGGTTCTTGGTGATAAAGTCTGACAGTCGCATGCCGGTAGTCCAGGTAATGAGGTGAATTCCAGGCAGGAATGAAGGGCGAGCCATAAATGTGCAGTAGAACATGGATTTGTTGTGTTGCATGAACGCCAAAAGAGAACAATAGACTCGAAATGTGACTTGGTCAGGCATGCCTACCCAGTTAATGTTCATCTGGTTGTGTTGCAGGGCTCATCGTTATGTTTTCACACAGCCTGGGTCGTTTTCTGCCTTGATACTAGTTTGCCGGTCTTCGCAGTTCGATAGATCGAACATCTCTTCATTAGCGCCACGGACTCGGCTGCTGGCCTGCTTACTTGCTTCGCGCTGAACAGTGCGTCAGCCGCCCCCACGCCCGGCGTCAAGACCTGATCCGACTGGCAGATTTCCCCTGCGTTGCTAACCTCATCCACAGCAATCACCCCTGTACAAGGATTGGGGCAGTGAAGGGACACACAGTCTTGGCAGTTATGAGCGCGATGCTCTGCAACACGGTTTACGGTGCACAGCTCCAAGTGGAGGTGCGCATTGACGTGCAGCGTGGGTGCCAATTGGTAGGTACCACTCGCAGTACCGGTATCGAACAACTTGGGGTGCTGGATTTTGGCAGCGGCCCGCGCCTGGATGACCCCGCTGGCCCGTTGAGTGCCGCGCTGATCAGCCAGCGCCAACCACGCCTGGAGTGCAACCCGGACACGCTCTATCAGGTACGAGTCGACGGTGGCCTGCACGGTGGCGTTGGCGAGGTACGTTACCTGGCTGCCGCGTCTGCGTCAGCCAAACCCATTCCCTATCGGATTTATACCGACGCCGCTCGGCGAATCCCTCTGGCCGTGGATGCGCCGGTCAGCGGTCGTGTACCGGATTCAGGGTCGGTGGATTTGCCGCTTTACGGGCGTATTGAGCCGCTCAAGGACATTCCCCAGGTTGGGCGCTATTCCGATCTGCTCAAGGTGACGGTGACATGGTAGCCCGCCGTTGTGCCTTCGCGGCACTGGCCGGCCTGTTGCTGCTGGCTGATGACGCCAACGCTGCCGTCAGTGGGCAGGTTCACGCGCGGCTGGTGATCACCGCCAGCTGCGAGGTGAGCAAAGGCAACGACAGCGTCCCGGTCAGCCCGGACGGCCGGATGGCGGTGCTGGATTTCGGCAACCAAGGCCCGACTTGGGACAACCGCCCGAATGCCGAGATCAGTGACAGGGCACCGTTGGCGGTCTCTTGCAACCCGTCGGTCAGCAGCTTCACTGTGACCATCGATGGTGGTGCCCATGGCGACGGCAGCACCCGGCGCCTGAGCAATGGTCGACAGACCATTCCCTATCGTCTTTCTGTCGATGCCTCCGGTCGCAACAGCTACAGCATCGGCCAACAACGTAATTTCATCGTGACCAAGAGCACACAAATACCGATTCCGGTATTCGGCTCGGTGGAGGCGAATGCCAGGGCCTTACCGGCCGGGATCTACACAGACACCCTGACGGTGACACTGGATTGGTAAACCATGAGGAGAACATCATGCATGCACTTGTCTCAAAAGTAGGCCTTCCGTTGATGGCGCTGGTGTTGGCCTCCAGCGCTCACGCGGCGACCACCGTGACCGGGCAGATCAGTTCCACCCTGATATTGACCAACAGTTGCCTGGTCAATGGCGTCGGCGGTACCACGGGCTTGAACTTCGGTACGCTCAATTTTGGTACCACCAACAGCCAGTTCACCACGGCCACCGGCCAAGTGCTGGGCGGTGGTGGGGGCGCCTTGTCCATTCAGTGTTCTTCGGGCACCTCGCCGGTGATCACCGTGGGCGCAGGGTCCCATGACGGGCAATCGACGGGCGGTACCCGGGCACTGTACGACAGCGTTGCCAATTACGTGCCTTATGATTTCTATACCGACTCCGGGCATTCGACGCTCCTGGCTATCAACGGAACGATCAACGTGGGCGCGAGCACTGGCCTGGCGCAAACCGTGAATATCTACGGTCAAGCCGTGGGCAAGACGGGGCTGCCGGCCGGTACTTACACCGATACGGTATCCGTGCAACTGACGTTCTAGAGCCATGAAGGGCGTCTGGTACACGACGGCGGCGGTGGTTATCGGCTGGGGGATGCCGCTGTCACTGCTCGCGGTCACCAGCCAGACATTCCAGGTCAGCGCGACGATCACGCCGGGTTGCCTGGTGGTCGGCGGCGGGTCGAACTATGGCAGTCTGACCTTCGGCACCTATTCGGCGTTATCCACCAGCAGCGTCGCCGTGCCGCTGAACGGCAGTGTGACCTTGCAATGCACGCCGGGAGTGACCCTGAACATGAGCGTCGATGGCGGTTTGTACAACAGCAGTGGCCGGCACCTGCAGCTCAATAGCGGCAGCGCACAGGTGGCGTACCAGTTGTTTCAGGATGCCGCGCTGAGCCAGAGCCTGGGGATCAGCCAGAGCGTCAGCGTGGCCTACAGCAACGCTAACAACATCACCCTGCCGATTTACGGACAGGTGCAGTTACCGGGTAATCAGCCTGGGGGGACGTACAGCGACGTGTTGCAGGTGCAGCTGTCGTGGTAAGGCTATTTGGCACAAGGAGTGGGGTCTATGTATTCAGCGTCCCAACGGTTATGGGTTGCGGGTTTTATCGGGCTGGTGGCGTTGGGCATGGGCAAGGTTCAGGCCGCCAGCTCCGTGCTGATCTGGCCCATTGATCCGGTTCTGGAAGCGGATCAACAGGCCAGCGCGTTGTGGCTGGAGAACCGTGGCACCGAGACTGCCAACCTGCAAATCCGTGTATTCGCCTGGAGCCAGAGCGGGTTTGATGATCAATACCAGAACCAGCGCGACGTGATTGGCAGCCCGCCGGTGGCCAAGATCGAACCTGGGCAGAAGCAACTGGTGCGCCTGACCCGAACCCGGGAAGTGCCGCCAGGCCAGGAACTGGCCTACCGGATCATCATCGATGAAATCCCTTCGGCGACGCCGGTAGCGCCGCCGGCCGATGGCAAGACGGCTGCTGCCATCCGCTTTCAGATGCGTTATTCGGTGCCCTTGTTTGTTTATGGCCCCGGCCTGTGGAGCAAGGACGACAGCACCCGCCAGCGGGACCCGAAAGGCGCAGGCAAGCCTGATCTGAGCTGGAAGAAGGTCACCGTCGCTGGGCGTAACTATGTGGAAATGCGCAATCAAGGCGCGGTGCACGCCCGGCTGACTGATGCCGCGCTCAAGCAGGGCGGCCAGCTTCGGCCGCTGGTGGAGGGTTTGCTCGGCTACGTGCTGCCGGGCGCGACCATGCGCTGGCCGGTACCGGATACGGTGCTGGCCGATCAGCCGTTGCAGGTGCGGATCAACGGGGCAACAAACGTGGAAAACATTACGCCAGGACGGTAGGACGGTAGTGCCGCGGTCAGGAGCGTGATGCAGGGGCAGTCCCTGCTTTGAACAGGATGGAGATGTCCATTGAAGGACACAAAGCCTTCATGAGCCAGGATCGGCTTCGTTATCTGTGGCGATCGGTGGTGGCAGTGAGTTACCTGTATGGCCTGGTGTTCACGCCTCTGGGTATGGCCGCTGCGTTGCCGCCCCCCCCCGGCAATATAGAGGCTGTTGCCGATGCCCAGTTGTTTCTGGAACTTGTGGTCAACCAGATGGACACCGGCCGGGTGGTCGCCGTCAATCAGCGTGCCGAACGGTTGTTTCTGCCGGCGGCCACATTGCGTGACCTGGGTATGAAACTGCCCGCTGGCGTGACCGAAGAAGTCGCCCTCGACAGCCTGGCCGGGTTGCACAGTGATTACGACAGTCAGGGCCAACGTTTGTTGCTGAATGTGCCGCCAGCCTGGTTGCCGGATCAGTTCATCGGCAACCGCAGCAACTACCCGCGAACCCAGGCGATGACCAGTTTTGGCGCCTTGCTCAACTATGACGCCTACCTCAACGACACCGATGACAGCGGTACCTACCTGGGGGTCTGGAATGAAGTCCGGCTGTTTGACACCTGGGGCACGCTGTCCAACACCGGCCAGTACCGCAGCACCATGGGTGCCCAAGTGGAAGGCAGCACCCTGAACAATGGCTACCGGCGCTATGACACCACCTGGCACTTCTCCGACGATGAGCGCCTGCTGACTTACGAGGCTGGCGACGTGATCAGCGGTGCGTTGCCCTGGAGCAGTTCGGTACGCCTGGGTGGAGTGCAACTGTCACGGGACTTTGCCGTGCGCCCAGACTTGGTGACCTACCCCTTGCCACAGTTCACCGGTGAGGCTGCTGTGCCATCGTCGGTGGACCTGTTTATCAACGGCTATAAATCTAGCAGTGCCGACCTGCAGCCTGGGCCCTACACCCTAACTAATATTCCGTTTATCAATGGTGCGGGCGAAGCGGTGGTGGTGACCACGGATGCTCTGGGGCGGCAGGTCTCGACCACGGTACCGTTCTACGTCACCAGTACGCTGCTGCAAAAAGGCCTGTCAGATTTTTCGGTGGCCGCCGGTACTCTGCGCCGGGACTACACCGTGCGGGATTTCGGCTATGGGCCTGGGGTGGCCAGCGGCAGTTTTCGATACGGGGTATCGGACACCTTCACCCTGGAGAGCCATGCCGAAGCCTCCAATTCCCTGACCCTGGGCGGGTTGGGCGGCAACCTGCGGCTGGGCAACTTTGGTGTGCTCAACACGGCCCTCAGCCAAAGCCAGTTCGACGGCGAGAAAGGCCAGCAATTGAGCCTGGGCTATCAGTACAGCAACCAGCGCTACAGCCTGTCCTACCAGAGGGTACGGCGCCGTGACCAGTACGCCGATCTGACCCTGATCGACACGCCATACGCCAGCCTCAGCAAGCGCAGCGAACAGGTGACCCTGAGTCTGAATCTGGACAGCTACGGCAGCATTGGCGCCGGCTATTTTGATGTGCAGGCGGCTGATGATTCACGCACGCGGCTGTTGAACCTGACCTGGAGTAAACAGCTATGGCACAACACCAGTTTCTACCTGTCCGCCAACCGCGAGATTAGCGACAGCAACTGGGCCATGCAGGCGCAACTGGTGATTCCCTTCGACATGTACGGCAGTCTGAGCCTGAGCAATGAACGCACCCAGGCCGGAGAAAACCGTCAACGGGTCAACTACAGCCGTGCGGTCCCCACCGACGGTGGCGTGGGCTACAACCTCGGCTACGCCCGTGGCGACGGTCCGGCCTATCGCCAGGCCGACCTGACCTGGCGTCTGCAGTCGGTGCAGTTGCAGGCTGGCGTGTATGGCAGCAGCGATGCGCAAACCCGCTGGGCGGACGCCAGCGGCTCTCTGGTCTGGATGGACAAGCAAGTCTTCGCCGCCAATCGGGTCAATGACGCCTTTGTGGTGGTCAGTACCGATGGCTTTGCCGGTGTGCCGGTGCTCTACGAGAACCAGAAGATAGGGGAAACCGACCGCAATGGGCATTTGCTGGTGCCCTGGAGCAGCGCCTATTACCGCGCCAAGTATGAAATCGATCCGTTGAACCTGCCGTCCAACGTGCAAACCCCGCAGGTCGAGCAACGCGTGGCGGTTCGCCGAGGCAGTGGTTATGTGCTGGAGTTTCCGGTGCGCCGGGTCATTGCGGCCAGCATCACATTGGTGGATGCCCAGCACCAGGACCTGCCCCTGAGCAGCCTGGTGCAGCATGAGCAAAGCGGCGCGCAGGCGGTGGTGGGCTGGGATGGCCTGGTCTACCTGGAAAGCCTGGCCGAGCACAACACGTTGCGGGTGACCGTGGGCGAGGGCCACACCTGCCAGGCGACCTTCGAACTGGACATTCAGCAGGAACAGGTGCCGCTGATTGGCCCGCTGGTTTGTCAATAAAGTGGAGGAGTGTGGACATGCGGCTCAAGCAAGGGGTGTACTCACTGGCGCTGCTGGCAAGCCTGGTTTTCGCGGCACAGGCCCGGGCGGCTTGCTCAGTGGTGTCGACCGTGCCGGCCGGTTTCGGCTCAGTGAGTTCGATGACGGTGCGTACCGCCGCCCAGGCCAGCTCGACCACCAACGCCGGCTTGAGTTGTGGAGCGACGTTGATCTCGCTGCTGGCGGCCAGCGATCACTTCTATGCAACGATCACCTCGGCGACCAGCGGCATGGTCGGCCCGACGGGTGACGTCATTGGTTATACGATTTACGCCAATAACAGCACCAGTTACCCGATCACTCGTGGAACCCAGTTCGACTTTGCCAGCAACAATATTGCCCAGAGCCTTGGCCTGGTATCCGGACCAGGCAACAAGACAGTGCCGATTTACCTGGGCAGCATTACTGGCAGTAACGTTGCGGCCGGGGTCTACAGCGAGACCTTGAGCATCTTCTGGAGCTGGAACTACTGTGCTGCGCTGGGCACTGGCGCCATCTGCCTGATGCGGGATATCGGCACCGGCACCGCCAGCCTGACCGTCAGCATGACCGTGACCAACGACTGCCAGATCACCGCGCCCAACATCAGCTTTGGCAGCGCACCGGTGGTCAGTGGCTTCAGTGCCGTGACCGGGCAGACCATCAACATCGCTTGCACCAAGGGCAGCGCCTACACCGTGGGCTTGAGTGACGGCCAGAACCCGGCAAGCGTGGGTGGGCGGCGGCAGATGATCTCCGGCAGCAATCTGCTGGCCTATGACATCTTCAAGAGCGCCACCACCACCCGTTGGGGCAGTGTGACGACAGCGCGCCGCGCCAGCTCCACGGCCGAGGTCAACCCGGGCAACGGCCTGGGTACCGGCAGTCAGATTTTCAACTACAACGCCAAGATCTACACGGACCAGAACACCCCACCGGGGGGAACGTATATCGACAATGTGGTGCTGGACGTAGGCTTTTAGAGCCGCAGGGTTTGCTTGAGCATTTGTGTGGTCGGCCGGTCCGATCGCATCGTCATAACCGCCGCTGGACCAGTACTCGGCTTGCAGCCCATCGGAATGGCTGCTGCCACGAGGCAGCAGGTTAAAGTCCGTGCTTGTCCTGGCACATAGGTGGTATCTGTTGGAGGTAGCTACATTCATTCCATTTTCACGGCGAGGATGAATCATGCAGACATGGATAGGGGCGGCGGCTCGGCCCATCAGCCGATTGCTGATTGCCGCTGGTATTAGCCTTATCGCAATCGTAACCAATGCGCAGGCTCAAGCCACACCTCAAGTCACTCAAGAGATAAAGGGCTTGCTGGACTTTGTCGAGCATAGTGAGTGTCAGTTTGTGCGTAACGGGAGCGAATTCCCAGGTCCCCAGGCTCGGGTGCATCTGGAGAAGAAGCTGAATTATCTCGAAGGCAAGAACATGGTGAGCAGCGCAGAAGACTTCATCGATCTTGCTGCCACTAAAAGCAGTATGAGTGGCCGCGCCTATGAAGTGCGATGTCCAGAAGGCGTGCAACCGGCAAGCACCTGGCTGGAGAGGGAACTACAGAGGCAACGGCAGCTTCGTTGAGTTTGTCTCATGTCGAATAACGCTCTGGATGGCGTTGGGCTTTTTCACTTGCATCATGTGAAGTGCCCGTTGAGTAAAGTGGCGGCGGTGCTCATCGTTCTGGTTTAAGCGGCCGCTCTGTCGGGACCCTGGTTCGCCTGCAAGCACTACTAAATAGTTTTCTCAGTCTCTCCTTGATGCCGATGGGTACAGGATGAAAATATGAGTAGCGAAAGTTCAAACACCAAAGCGGAGCCTTTTCGTATTCCGCGCACGATTTGGGCTCTTGGCTTTGTCAGCCTATTCATGGATCTATCGTCCGAGCTGGTACACAGTTTACTGCCTGTGTTTTTGGTCACTACATTGGGGGCGAGTGCATTGGCCGTCGGAGTGATCGAGGGTATTGCCGAGTCGACCGCCATGCTCGTCAAGATATTTTCTGGCGCTATCAGCGACTTTATTGGTCGGCGCAAAGGATTACTGTTGCTTGGATATGGTTTAGCCGCGCTGAGCAAACCACTTTTTCCTTTAGCTCATTCGGTGGAAGTGGTCTTTACAGCACGATTGCTGGATCGCATTGGCAAAGGCATTCGTGGGGCGCCACGTGATGCTCTGGTCGCAGATGTGTCGCCACCAGAAATCCGTGGCGCCTGTTTTGGACTGCGGCAGTCGATGGATACCGTAGGGGCTGTTCTTGGCCCTGCTCTGGCCATCTTGCTTATGTTATGGCTCGCAGATATACAGCTTGTCCTGTGGTTTGCAGTGATTCCGGCAGCAGTGGCGGTGGCGCTCATTGTCATTGGAGTAAAAGAGCCCATACAGCCCGCGAGCGAACACAAATTTCGATCTCCAATTCATTGGAAAGTCCTTCACGACTTCTCCTCTGAGTATTGGTGGGTCGTCATAATTGGGGGGGTGTTTACGCTTGCTCGTTTCAGCGAGGCGTTTCTGGTATTACGAGCGCAACAGATAGGCCTGTCGATCACCTGGACTCCACTGGTGATGGTGGTAATGGCGTTTTTTTATACGCTGTCTGCTTATCCTGCCGGCTGGCTATCTGATCGCATTCCTCGCACAAAACTACTCTGCATAGGGATGGGGATACTCGTTCTGGCGGATCTGGTGCTCGCTCAATCCAGTTCTGTCATCACGATGATGCTGGGCGTTGCCCTGTGGGGGCTTCATATGGGATTTAGCCAAGGCATTCTTGCCTCGCTGGTAGCTGATAACGCTCCCACAGAACTCAAGGGCACTGCCTTCGGCATTTTCAATCTTGTCAGTGGTATATGCATGCTGATCGCCAGCGTTCTTGCGGGCTGGCTTTGGCAAAGCATTGGGTCAGGTAGCACTTTCCTCGCAGGTGCACTGCTTGCCACAACAGCTCTGTTGTTACTGTTATTCAGAAGCAGTAAGCGCAACCAAAAGCAAAATAAATGGTTTTGAACGAACAGCTAACCGCTTTAGGCGCCACTCGTTGTTCCGGTTTTATGCGCTTTAGAGCAGCAGCAAACAGGTCGGCACCTACTTGCCTATATACCAAGCCATAAGATCAAGCCCCGAATCAGTCGGGGCTTGATGTGGCTCACAAGGCGTCAGGATTTGCGTCCGCCGTCGGGGTTTTGAACACCTCCTTTACGGTCAGCCTCAGAGGTTTTTTCCATGTCCTCGGCATTGTTACCGCCGCGACTGCTTCCTTGCCCACCGCCGGTCGATTGATCAGCGTCGCGAGACTGGCGTCCGCCCGAAGCTTGGCCTCCTTTTTGGCCTGCCTCAGAAGCTTTTTCTTTGTCATCAGCAAAGTTGCCTGCGCGACCAGCTCCTTGTCCACCGCCAGTTGAACGATTCGCATCATTCGACTGCTGCCCGCCCGAAGCCTGACCGCCTTTCTTACCAGCTTCTGAAGCACGTTGTGGGTCGTTGGCAAAATTGCCACCTGAGGTCTCTTCGCCTTTCTTGCCGGCATCTGAGGCCTTGTCCCGGTCATTGGAAAAATTGCCGGGATTATCTTTTCCGGTATTAGCCATCTCTAGCCACCTCTTCTCAGTTACGAGCCCAGTGGCTCGTCTAATTCGGAGGTCTCAAAAAGTCGAAAGTTTGACCAGATGTGCGCCTCTCACGACAAGCGGAATCAGGCTATTAGTTCCGCAATAATACATTCGAATCGACTGGCGGTAGAGGCGACGCAGGTTGTCATTCCGCTTGGATTTTCCTTAAAAGAGGTCAATTCTTTACTAAGGTTATAAAGGTGCTCTAGCCGTCCCGTTAAAAAGGGTAAGCCGATGACCGAACACATCGTCCACTTTCATTGCCAAATCGATCAGGGAACGACTGAGCGCTTCCGGGACTGTTGCCTCGAGGCCATCGATCAAGGCGCCACCTCCTTGCTCCTCAATCTTTCTACAAGCGGGGGTAGCACTAACTTTGGCTTCACTCTTTACACGTTCCTGAAGTCATTGCCGGTACCGCTATGCGCAATCAACGCGGGCAACATCGAATCAATGGGCATCATTATGTTTTTGGCGGCAGGCCGACGCATCACCTCGCCCCACTCACGCTTCCTAATTCACCCGATGAATTGGTACTTCAGCCAAAAATCAGTCGACCATCAGCGCCTGCGTGAATACCTGTTGAGCCTCGACAACGACCTCGCGCGTTACGTGCAAATTTTCACAGTCGAAACTGCTGACGCAGAGACCAAGCTCGATATTTTTCATTGCCTTTCAGCGGAAGAAAAAGTCATCGCTGCACACGAATCCCTGGCCTACGGCATTGCTCATGAGATGCAACAGATGGTATTTGCCGATGATGTCAAACACTGGAAAGTAAGTGGTGGATGAGGTCGGAGCGGTCGTCATGAGTAGGCAGCTTAAAAATGCCGAAACGCATCAGCATACTGTACCCCGCTGGCATTTCCGAGGATCTGCGGTACGAGGGAATGTCTTCTCTTCTAGTCCCGACCTCTTTATGTATTATGAGCGACGCTGTTTTGCGCTGGAGCAACTCGCTAGCCAGCGCGGTGATTTTTGCCTTAGTAGAGGCGGGTGGGAAGACGACAAAGGCGCCAATCCCCCCCCATGCCACGGACGTCGGAATGTTTGTCGTGGCAGGCCTTTCCGCGAGTTTTTGCCGATAACAGAGAGAGGGACGCTGGTTCGGTTCGAGCCGAGTCGCTTTTTTCAGTAGTTGCTACATCCCTAGGTCAGCCTTAAGGCGTTCGCCGGCATACGTCTGTGATTCTTGGGCCTTCTGCACTACAGCGGCAGTGCCAAAGAACTCGTGGGTAACCCCAGGATAGAGTCGACGCTCGACGCTCACACCCGCGCTTCGCAGTGCCTGTTCCAGTTGAGCACCGTCATCCCGCAAAGGATCAATCTCTGCGTTGATTAAAGTGACCGGAGGCAGTCCTTGCAAATTAGCGTGTACTAAGTCGATACGCGGATCCTTGCTGTCCGCAGCGCTGGTAGTGACTTGTGAAATGAACCACAGCATTGTCGGACGGTTGAGCGGAATCGCATCTGCGTACTTCAGGTACGACTCGGTGCCTATGTTCGACTGGGCTACGGGATAAACAGACAGCACGTGCTTCGGAGCAGTCAGTCCAGCCTTAAGAGCTGCTACTGCCGTCGCCACGGCAAGGTTACCGCCCGCGCTCTCGCCTGCCAGCGCAAGACGCTTCGGATCACCATTAATCGAAGACGCTTTCGTTGTCAGCCAACGGTAAGCTGCAAGGGCATCGTCATGTGCAGCGGGGAATTTGTTTTCCGGGGCGAGTCGATAGTCCACAGAAACAACGACAGCATTAGCCTGCTTTGCTAGGCCTCGCGCGCCGCCGTCATAGACCTTGCGGTCGGCGAAGACCCAGCCTCCACCGTGAAAATACAAGACCACTGGAAACGGCCCTGCGCCTTCCGGTGTATAAACGGTCGCGGGCATTGAGCCTACGGCACCAGATACTTGTATCTCACGGGTGGTGACGCCTGGTACAAGTGCTGTGGGCGCACTGTCGCGTTTCTGGTCTGCCAGTACCCCTTTGACGGCGTCGGCCATTGTCGGTTGCTTGCGAGCTTCGGCAGGCGTGATTTTCTCAATTGCTTTGCCATCGAAGCTGGCAAATTTATTCAGGACTTTCTGCATGTCCGAATCAGTGCGCAGCATGCTTTTGGTACCACTGGCAGCAACCTGAGAAACTGAAGGTTTGTCAGGGTCGCGAGCACACCCGCTTAGCAAAGTGATGACGCCAATGGCGGACAGTGCAATGGCCAGTTTGCGATGGTTCGTAGTCATTGTATTTCCCCTCACACCGACAGCCCAACTTAGACGCACGCAACGCCATAAGTCGGGTTTTTCGGTTGCTTAGCTTTCACGATAGAGAGTACCGGCGATCTTACTGAGCCGGCAAAAGCATCAATGCTCAGCGACTTAAGCAGCCGGTTTGAGCACAACCTTTGTCCAGCCATTGTCACGCGCATCGAAGTGCTTATAGGCGTCAGGCCCTTCAGCGAGTTTCAGCCGATGAGAAATGATTTGAGCCGGGTTGGCACGACCATGATGAATGAGCTCAGCCAGGCGACGGTTGTATACTTTGACGTTGGCTTGACCTGTTCGGATCTGCTGCCCCTTGAACCAGAAAGCACCGAAGTCGAAGGCCATCTTGCCTTCCTTCGCGAGCTCATTATTGGCACCTGGGTCTTGCGGGACAAACACGCCGACGACACCGATCCCGCCGGTAGCCTTCGTCGAAGCGACGAGGTTGTTCATGGTGAGGTGATTGGCTTCTTGCCCATGACGGTCGCAGCATTGGTAACCCACACACTCGCAACCGCGATCAGTACCTTTGCCAAGGGTCAGATTGAGAATCTGATCCACGGCTTCCTTCTCAAGCGAATTGATTGGAGTAGCGCCCATCTGAGCAGCCAGCTTCAAACGGTCGGGTTGATTGTCGACCACGAACACTTGGGAGGCACCTTTGATCATGGCTGAGTGAGCGGCCATCAGACCGACCGGGCCGGCGCCATAAATGGCGATGCTTTCGCCAGGTAACAGGCCTGCCAACTCAGTGGCGTGCCATCCCGTTGGAAAGATGTCAGACAGCATGACGTAGTCGTCTTCACGCTCTTGCGCATCCTCCGGCAGCACCAAACAATTGAAGTCCGCGTAAGGCACGCGGAGCAGCTCAGCCTGCCCTCCTTGATAAGGTCCCATTTCTGCGAATCCATAAGCGGCGCCGGCATTACCTGGGTTGGCAGTCAGACAAAAACCGGTCAGGCCTTTCTCACAGTTTTCGCAGAACCCGCAGCCGATGTTGAAAGGCAGGCAAACGCGATCACCGACCTTTACCCGGTCAACGCCGGCTCCCACCTCAATTACCTCACCAAGATTCTCGTGTCCAAATACTCGGCCTGTCTCCATTGATGTACGGCCTTCGTACATGTGCAGATCTGAGCCACAGATGTTGGTCGTGGTAATTCGAACCAGAACATCTGTAGGTTTTTCGATTTTGGCGTCCGGAACATTTTGCACGCTCACGTCGCGTGGGCCGTTGTAAACGATTGCTTTCATGTTGCTCTCCCATTAGTGAAACGAAGGGGAATTTCGTCTGCTCATCATTTATCTGTCAGGGGAAAATCAACTGATGTTCAAATAATTCATTCGAGAGGCTGACGAGCGGTAAATCGATTGACTTTGCGTCGACAAATATGAATTTTTTGCTCTCGCTGGCATCTATTTTCGAGCGCAGACGAGGAACAAACTGTCCATTTGAAATGAGGGATGGAGTTTGAAGAGAGGTGCCAGTACGAGCTAACCAATTTTGTATGCATCATCTTGTTTGCATCGACTGAATTCTCAATTGTCACGACTACCGACGAGGCGAATTTTTAGAGTAAGCCAAAGAACCGTTTGGGGCGTACCAAGCTTCAAACAGCAGTTCTTCGGAAGATGATCGATCAAAGCTCGCCTAATAGGAGCCGAATGGTACGCCGCCGTAGAGCGCCAACGAACAGCGTTAGACGTCTGGGCGTTTTTGGCAAGGCTGTACGGAAATTTTAAACTACCTGTGCGCCAGGGCCGTTGGGGCACGAACTGCCGATGCGAGCAGGGATTCGCCTAGAAGCCAGATCGAGATGCCAAGCAGTCCCGCGTCCTTGAGAAGAAATTGCCCAATATGGACTGAGATCGCGGGGAATCCCATCGGCGCGGCAACACCTGGCGTCGTAAGGAAAAAAGTCAGCGTGATCAAGAAGGTGACTACCGCCATGGCGCCGCCCACTACGGACGCGCGCGGCGTGATCTGGTAGAGCGTCAACAGAATGCCGGTGGTGATTTCGATTATCCCGAGCATATAGCTGGTGCCTTGAATACCGAGCAGCGAATGCCACCAATTGACTAGCGGGCTGTTCATGATGAACGGCGCAATTCCCGTTGCCTCATAGCTTGTGAACTTCATGCCGCCAAACCACAGGAAGATCAACGCTAATCCGTAGCGGATCACGATTACCCCCCACCGGAGGATCTGTGCGCCAGTTTCGCTCCGTCGGTCGATAGATGCATCGATACTCGCAACGCCGCTCACCGCGCCGGATCGCATCCTCAAAAGCGACTCGCCAACGATAAACAGCGAAATGCCGAGCAGGCCCACATCCTTTAACAAAAACTGACCTGGAGCCGCCGACAATGCCGGGAAGCCGCCGGCCAGCGGTTCCGCCACCCCGGGAGTCGAGAAGAGGAACGAAAGCGTGATGAGAAAGGTGATAACGCCCATCGCACCACCGATCACCGACAGGAGGGGTTTGACAAAGCCGGCCAACAGTAACGCGCCCGCGACTACTTCGAATACGCCTAGGATATGAGAGGTGCCTTGTATGCCGAACACCCCATGCCACCAGCCGACCAACAGGCTGTTCATCACGAAGGGTGAGATGCTTGTTGCTTCATAGCTAGTGAACTTCATTGCGCCGAACCAAAGGAAGATCACGCCAAGGGCACAGCGCATGAGGATCGAGCCAAGGGCTTTAGCACGCTCGCCATTGCGCGTGAGTGGGGCAACGGAATAAGAGGGGTAAAGTTTCGTGTCAGTCATGAAAGGTTACTCCGTTGGAAGAGTGCACTCGACTTCACGTTTTTGGCTGAACGGGCTTGGCCGGCATCAACACCTTGTCGATCACCTGGATGACGCCATTGTCGGTCGGAATGTCGGGTTGAATGATCTTGGCGTCATTCACCATCACCGCGCCATTCTTCTTTTCCAGAATTACAGGTTGCCCGTTCGTTGCCGTAGCGGCAGATTTCTCGTCCTTGAGATCCTTGGTCGTCAAACGACCGAACAGGGTGTGATAACCCAGCACCTGTTTCAGCAAATCCTTATTCTCCGGCTGCATCAGCCTATCGAGCGCTCCCGGCGGCAGAGCATTAAAGGCGGCATCCGTCGGCGCAAATACGGTATAGGGGCCAGGCTCTGATAGCGTCTTGTCCAAGCCAGCTGCAGTCGCGGCTTTGAGTAGGATTGAGAACTGACCAGCCGACCTGGCCGTCTCGACAATATCTTTCGCCGACACAATGCTACTAACGATGAGCAGCATCGCCAATGCGAGGGGCGACCATAGTTTCACTGTCAAACTCCTTGTTTGTTGGCTGGATCAATTCTCAGCGTTGCTTTTTTTCACACGTTAGACATCCTTTCCCCCTCAGCCTAGCCCAAAGCAGGGACTCTGCGCGCTACGCTCAGAATCCCTGCTACAACGGTCGTTCAGAAGTTGATGTGACGCGCCCCTCATTAACTGCCGCAGATTTCGGGCAGGTCGCCAAAATACGGTGTTCGATCCCATCGTCCAGCAGACCTAGCGTCGCATCGGGGAGTAGCTTGCCATCCAGACTGAGTGTGTGTGTTGCGTCTTCGTTTTGGCGCACCTCGATGTGGTAGAGGGTTGCACCGAACCAATAGTGGAGGGTGAAACCCGGCCAATCGGCTGGCAGCACCGGTTCAATGCGCAGCGAGTTGGCGCAGCGTGTCAGTCCCAGCAGTGATTCGACGATCAGGCGATACGTCCAGCCCGCCGATCCGGTGTACCAGGTCCATCCACCGCGTCCTGTGTGGGGCGTAACCCCGTAGACGTCGGCGGCCATCACGTAAGGCTCCACCTTGTACGTTTCGATTTGTGCAGCGCTGCGACGGCTGACGGGATTGATCATGCGCAGCAGCTCCCACGCTTTGTCGCTGTCACCGAGACGGGCGAAGGCCATACTTGCCCAGACGGCAGCGTGCGTGTACTGGCCACCGTTTTCGCGTACGCCGGGTACGTAGCCTTTGATGTAACCGGGATCCAGTGCGCCCTTGTCGAACGGCGGGTCCAGTAATAACACCACGCCGGTATCGCGCCGGACCAAGTGCAGATCCAGTGAATCCATGGCCGTTCGGCGCCGTACCTGCGATGCAGCCCCGCTGAGCACCGACCAGCTTTGCGCTATGGAGTCGATACGACATTCCTCGTTACTCGCAGAGCCCAATACCTGGCCGTCGTCGAAGTAAGCGCGGCGGTACCAAGCGCCATCCCAACCCTGATTTTCCAGGCTCACACGCAAGGTTGCCGCCTGGTCGGTACAACGCTGGGCGAAAACCAAATCGCCTTCCAGCTGCGCAGTACTGGAGAATTGCAGCAGCACCTCGTAGCCGAAGAAGCCAAGCCATACGCTCTCACCAAGGCCTTGCTCGCCAACCCGATTCATTCCGTCATTCCAGTCTCCGCCCCCCATCAACGGCAGCCCATGGGATCCGCGCTTGAGGCCATGCTCAATGGCGCGCACGCAATGTTGGTAGAGGCTTTCCTGGAGTTGCGAAGTGCCGGGCAGATCGTAGTAGGAGTCTTCGCCAGCATTCAGTGCACGTCCCTCGATATAGCCCACCACTTCGCTCAGTACGCTACGGTCACCGGTGATGTACACGTAGCGGCTGGTTGCCAGGGGCAACCAGAGAAAGTCGTCGGAACAGCCCGTTCGCACACCCCGACTTTGCGGTGGATGCCACCAGTGTTGTACGTCGCCTTCGGGGTACTGATGCGCGGCGCAGAGCAGCAGGTGGCGGCGCGCGGCAGCCGGGTCGGCATGGATCATTGCCATGCTGTCCTGCAATTGATCACGAAAGCCAATGGCTCCGCCGGATTGGTAATAGCCGCTACGCGCCCAGAAGCGGCACGCGATGACCTGATACATCAGCCAGCCGTTGACCAGCACATCGATGGCTGGATCGGGAGTCTGAACTTGTATGGCCCCCAAGGTCGTGCGCCAATGCATACGCACAGCGTCCAGTTCACTCGCCGCGGCCTTGGCGCCGCGGTATTTTTGCACCAAGTGGGTGGCTGATTTGGCATCCTGCTCGGCGCCGAGTCGGAACACCACGTCCTGGCTTTCGCCGTCCGCCAGTTCCAGTGCGACCTGCATCGCTGCGCACGGGTCGAAACCACCACCACACCGTCCGGACAGTCGGGCACGAGTCAGTGCTGCAGGCGTTTGCAGGGTTCCATTGCGACCAATAAATTCGGCACGATCACCGCTAAAATTGCGCCCCGTCGAGTCCGTGTCGAGAAAGGCGACGCGCCCGGAGAACTCGATCGAAAAGGCGTTGCGCGCGAATAGCGCGCCACTGAATGGGTCCACCTCCGTGACCACATGCATGGCCGACTTGCTGCGCAAATCCCCCAGTACCCACTCCACATAGCACGTTGCCGACAAACGCCGCGGCCGGCCGCTGGTATTGCGAATTTTCAGGCGCGAGAATTTGATCGGTGCATCCAGCGCCACATAGACCCACAACTCGGTATGGATGCCGTCCTCTTCATACTCGAATACGCTGTAGCCGAAACCGTGGCGAGTACGGTAAAGGCCACTACCTGGGCAGGGTTGCGGGGTCGGCGACCAGAAGTGGCCGGTATCTTCGTCGCGCAGGTACAACACCTCACCGCTGGGGTCAGAGATCGGGTCGTTATGCCAAGGGGTGAGACGATACTCGTGAGCATTCTCGCTCCAGGTGTAAGCCGCGCCGCTTTCGGAAATCACCGTGCCGAAGTGCGCATTGGCCAGCACATTGGCCCAAGGCGCGGGTGTGGGTTGGCCTGGTCGCAGGGTCACTACGTATTCGTTACCGTCCGGGCTGAAGCCACCGTAGGGATTGCTCAATATCAAGGCAGGGTCGGTTTGTGCGGCACCAACCACAGGTGGTTGCTCCACTCGCACAAGACTCGGTTCAAGCCTGGGGAGCAGAGGGTCCGCGCGGCGCCGATGGACCTGATCGGCCAGGCTGCCGTGGCCGTCATTGAGTACCAGGCGGGCCACCGATAGCATCAGTGTCCGGTCCTCGCCCGACAACTGTTGTGCCTGGCGCACAAAAATCCCGCCAGGACGGTCGACCAGGCTCGCTTCACTGCCCGAGGTAACCAGCCCCATAATCAGGTCTTGCAGTTGCTGGCGATAGCCGGCCTGATCCTCGTTCCAGATCACTAGATCGACCGACAGGCCCTTTTGACGCCAATAGGCATGAGCTTTGACCACCTGCTGCACAAACTCGATATTAGCCAGATCGCTGATCTGCAGCAGCACGATGGGTAAGTCGCCCGATATTGCCTGTCCCCAGAGGCTGGACTGGTTACGCCGGTTGGCCACCAGCACGCTGCTCTCGGCCCTTAATGCAGCGCTGGCGTAGATGATCGACGCGGCCATCTGCTCGAACAGACGTGCGTCGCTCAATGACGCGTTGAGCTGGCGCAACAGCACCTGGCTATGGGTCCAGGCCAAGTCAAAGACGCGATCGGCCAGATGACGGTCGCGGTACTTGTCGATCAGGTGCAGGCAGTTGTCACGGCTGTCGGCAAGGCCGGTCACCAGGTCGATGGTCGCCGTCTGACAGGGGTCCAGGGTGATGCGACAACGTATCGCTACAATCGGATCAAGTACCGGGCCGGCGGTTCCTGATAAATGTTCGACCTCATCGTCCAGTGCCGCCGGGGCCACGACACTGCGCCCACGACCGATAAAGCGCGCACGGTCGGTCTCGTAGGAGAGCGCATCGACATGTACACCATGCGCTGCCAGCAAATGACACATCCAGGGCACTGTTTCCTGGCTGGAGCGTGGCCGACGCGTGCAGATGATTGCCTGCAGCGGGTGCAACAGCTCGGTCTGCACGAACAGATTGCTAAAGGCTGGGTGCATCGCATCGCTGATGGCCGAAGCCAGCACTACCTCGGCGTAGCTGGTGAGTTCAATACTGCGGCGCACTTGCGCGCGGTTGGTGATGTGCAAGCGGCGCAACTCGATGTCGTCCTCCGGTGATACGACGATTTCGGTATGAGTGTCGAAGTCTTGCTCACGTACACGGAATTCGGCACGGGCATCAGTGAAGATGGCTTCGTAGCTTTCCGGATGGCGCAACGTCGGTTGGTGCGCAGCGGACCAGAACGTGCCGCTTGCAACATCGCGCAGGTAACAAAACATACCCCAGTTGTCGCAGGTGAAGTCTTCATGCCAACGGGTGACAGCAATCTCGTTGCTGCGGCTGTAACCTGCGCCGGCACTGCTGACCATCACATGGTAGCGGCCATTGGAGAGCAACTGCACCGCAGGGCGTTTGCGGTCAGGATCGGAAAAGACTCGCAGCTTGGTTTCATGTATTCGTGATGCCCGGTCCGCAGCCGGCGCGCTTGCGGCATGCAGGTACTGTGCGGCGGTCTTCGGCACACGTTCCTGCAACAGCAGGGTGGTCGCCTGGAATTGCGGGTCGGATTCGAAACGTCGCTGCATCGGACGGTCAAGTAGCAGGAAAGTCAGCGCGAGCAGGCTCATGCCCTGGTGATGCGCCATAAAGGAATAGACGACTGCGCAACGCTGCCCGCGTTGCAAGCGCGCCTCGGTGAAATCCACGGCTTCATACAAGCCATAGCGCCCGGCCAGGCCCAGCGCGGAAAGTCGCTGCAGGTTCCGGCACGAGGCCTCGGGGGCCACCATCAGCGCCAGGGCGCTGGCATAGGGGGCGACAACGGTGTCTTCGCCAAGGCCCCGCTTGAGACCCAGGCCTGGTACACCGAATGCGCGATATTGATAGTTGGAGTGAGCATCCTGAATGTTGTAACCCGACTCGGAAACCCCCCAGGGAATGCCCAACTGATTGCCGTACTCTATCTGCAAGGCGACCGCTGCGCGGCAGGTCTGGTCGAGCAGGGTACCTTCGTAGTTGGGCATTACCAGCATGGGCATCAGGTACTCGAACATCGAGCCTGTCCATGACAGCAGCACGGGTATGCCGCCGCTGCTGGTGAGCAGCCTTCCAAGGCTAAACCAGCCTTCTTGAGGTAACTGGCCTTGAGCGATAACCACATAGTTGGTCAGTCGCGCCTCCGAGGCCAGCAAGTCGTAATAACCCGTATCCAGCTTGTGGTCGCTGGCGTTATAGCCAATAGCGAAAAGATTGCGCCGGGAATCATAGAGAAAGGTGAAGTCCATGTTCGCCATGGTGTCGGCCAGATTGGCCAGGCGGGTGACCGAGGCAATGCGCTGCACCGCCAGGCGCTGCACGGACGTCACTTGAGCCTGCTGAGCCGGCAACCAGCGAGCGACATCGAGTTGCGCCAATTGGCGCCAGCTGAGTGCCAACGGCTCTGCCTTGTCGATGGCGGGCGGCAGTCTAAAGCGCAGCAGCTCAGCCTGCAGATCCTGACATTGCGCGCACAATGCCTTGAGCCAGAAAGCGGCCTCACCAACCGTCGCCAAGTTGCTGAGGGCAGTGGGTGCATTCATGCGCTCCAGCAAGGTCAGGAGCGTCTCGGGGGCGTCGTCAGGGTTCGAAATAATCCGGGCCTGCGCCACGAGCGCTTCTTCTTGTAGGGTTTGTACCTCGGCGTCGTCCAGGCCCGCGGCTAGGAGGGTGTCTTGCAGCACATTCAGAGTGTCGATCAGCCCATTGACCACCCGCAGATCAAACAGTGGCGCATCAATCAGGTCCAACAACCCTGGGCGCAAGGTCAGTAGCAGCCCTGCCAGATTCCCGCTATCTACCGTCGATACGTAGAGCGGTGGCAAGGGCTTGAGCGTCAAGGTGTCATACCAGTTGTAGAAGTGCCGGCGGTAGTTCTCAAGGCCAGCCATGCTGGACAAGGACTGATCGAGGCGCTCCAGTAGCCGCTCGCCACTCAGATAGCCAAAATCATGCGCGGCCAGATGGGACAGCAGCGCCATGCCCATATTGGTCGGCGATGTACGGTGTGCAATGGCAAGGTAGGGCTGCTCCTGGATGTTGTCAGGGGGTAGCCAGTTGTCGGCCGGACCGACGTATTGATCGAAGAATGCCCAGGTTTTGCGCGCCAGGGAGCGCAGGAAGCGCAGCTCCTGCGCTGAAGGATTGAACTTCGCCCGGGGGGAAGGCCGACTGAGCCACCAAGCGACAGCCGGGCTCGTCAGCCACAGCAGCAAAAAGGGTCCGGCCAAGGCGAGCACGTTCGGAGTGGGTAGTAACAGTACAAAAAGGACCGTTGTCAGCAATGGGGCTATCCACATTGTGCGGTACAGCTCAGATAGCGTGTTGCTGTCGCTGCGTTCCACTTCCCGGGAAGGGTTCCACTGCAACAGACGACGCTTGCTGATCAGCATGCGCCACAGCGTACGGCCGATTGCATCCAGGCTGTATAACGCTTCGAACGGCAACCAGACCAGAGGAAGGACCGCCCGCATAAAGTGTTGGCTGGAGGTGCCCAAGGCAGCGGTCAAATGCTGCTCGATCGGAACGTCGACGGTTTTGTGCATGAGCTCGTGCAAAGCGCTCGACAGCGGTGGGATCAGTACCAGGATAAGCACCGCGAAGGTCCACGAACGAGGCTCCATTGCTCCAAGCCAGCCCCACAGCAACATTATCAGGAAAGCGCTTGGCTCCAGACTGCGCCGAAGATTGTCAAAAATTTTCCAGCGCGCCACGGCGCAAAGACGATTGCGCTCTAGACCTCCACCTGCCTTGGGTGTCCAGGGCATGATCCAAGGCAGCAACTGCCAGTCCCCGCGAATCCAGCGATGCCGGCGTTTGACGTCGGCGCTGTAACGGGCGGGGTATTCTTCAAACAGTTGCACGTCGCTGAGTAACCCCGAGCGGGCATAACACCCCTCGATCAGGTCGTGGCTCAGGATGCGGTTCTCCGGGAAACAGCCTTCCAGGGCGTGCTCGAAAGCATCCACGGCGTAGATTCCTTTGCCAATGAATGAACCCTGCTGGAAAAGATCCTGATAGACGTCCGAAACAGCACGGGTGTAAGGATCGACGCCAGCATCGTTTCCGAACAGCCGGGCATAGGAAGAGCGTGCAGTGCTCGGCAGGCTGATGCCCACTCGCGGTTGCAAAATCGCATAACCGCTGATGACGTGGCCCTTGTGCGGATCGAACACGGGGTGGTTGAGCGGGTGCTCCATCGCGCCGACGCATCGCTGTGCAACATCACGTGGTAATTGGGTATCAGTGTCGAGGGCGATCACGTAACGAACGGCAGTCAGTGCCTGGATATTGCCCACGATCAGTGAAAAGTGCTCCTGGCCTCGGCCTCGCAGCAGGGCATTGAGCTCGGCGAGTTTGCCGCGTTTGCGCTCATAGCCCATCCAGGTGTGCTCGGCCTCGTTCCAGCGTCTTGGTCGGTGCAACAGGAAAAAGCGGTCGTTGTGTGGGTCGGGGTATTTCCGATTTAGCCCTTCAATCAACCGCCGTGCCAGCAACATCAGGCTCGCATCCTGCTCCAGTTCCTGCGTGGGGGCATCCATAAAATCGGTGAGCAGGGCAAAGTGCAGATTGGCATCCCGATTGGCCAGGAATCGTACTTCCAGGCCTTCGACCAACTCTTCGACATCCACGCAATGAGCTATCAGGGTGGGAATGACCACCAACGTGCGAGCTTGCAGCGGGAGACCCTGGCTGTAATCCAGTCGGGGAAGAAAGCTGGGGGGCATGGTGAGAGTGATCAGCCAATTGACCAGCCCGATGGCCAGGCGGCTGGACATCAGCAGCGTGGGTATCGCGATCAATACCAGCAGGTATCCAGGCCTTGCGTCGCGATAAACGGTCTCAAGGAAAGGCCAGGCGAACAGCGTTGACAGGATCAGCACCAGACCCAAGTAAAAGGCCAGCGGTGCGCGCAGCAGCAGGCGTGACCATTGCTCGCCCAAGGGCACTCGAGCGGCGATTCGATGCTCGAGTTCATTGAGCCCAGGGCCCACCAGGTAGTAACCCACATGTGCAGCCGCGTCACCCTCGGGCGGGGGCCTTATCCGGGCATCGGCCAGGGCGATGGCCGCTTGCGCGACGCTTTTTTCAGCCTGGTCACAGTTCCTGGCCAAGCGTTCGACCACATGCCGATAGTGATCACGGGTCGCGAAATCCATACGCGCGTAGACCCCTGCCGGGTCTGTGCGCAACACATGCTCGACGTGGCTCAGTTGTTCGACGAACTCCTGCCAGTCGATGGCCGACAGCAGACGCAAGCTGGCGATGCTGTTGCTGATGGACACCTGATCGGCGGCTTGCTGCTGGGCATCCACCTGCACCAGGCGCTCAATGTTGAGTCCTGACTCGCTGAGCATCTGCTCGATCCAGGCCAATGGCAGTATCAGCGCGGCACTTTGCCCTTGTAACCGTCGCGCCAGTTCAGCGACGAATGATGAGGTCATCGGCGGCTCTGAGCGCGCCATGTCAGCAACCGTCAGAACTACGCTTTTGGCATCGCGCTCGGCGGTTTCGATCAAGTGATCGGCCCAGTCATTGGCCAGGTTGCGGTCATCCCAGTTAGCCATGACTCGCGAAGCTACTCGCCGCAGATTCTCGATCAGAGCCAGGCGTAGCATGATCGGAATCGCCCACAATTCGCCGAGTGTGAGTGGTGTTATCGTCTGATAGAACACTACAAAACGGCTCAGACTCTCCTCATCGACCCTGCCGTCTCCATGTGAAATGGTCTCCAGAGCGATGTCGTAGACCCGTGGCAATCCTGCCGACGGGCCATCGGCCAATTGCGGCAACTCACGGCTGTAGCCTCGGGGCAGGTGAGACTTGGTGGTGCGGATTTGTTCTTCGACCAGGTAATAGTTGTCCAACAACCATTCCGCTGCCGGTGTTGCACGCCGGGCGGACAACGGTGCCGCAGTGAGCGCCTTGCAGCTACTGGCTAGCGTCGTCTCGTTGTCGGCCAGGCGCGCCAGCAGCGAGTCTTTCGCCGTGCGGCCGCTAATACGGTGCTGTTGAGCCAGTAGTGTTCCATGGCTGGCCATCTGTTCGGCGCTGAACAACTCCGAGCGCAGCAGTGATTCGTACTCGAATTTACGACGTGATTCGCTCCACTGGCGATAGTAAATGGCAGGCAGACGCCAGAACCGGAAGAAGACGTGGGGCCATTGACTGTCCATGTTTCCTTGCATGACACGCCCTCGACGAATGGAGTGATGAGGGTGGGAGTGCTCCCGACGCAGTTCATGACCTGATGGTGCGTCACGAGCACCTTGCAGCACACCACTACGGCTGGCTTGGAGTCTGCCAAAGGAGCTGATCTATGTTTGTATGCCTAGCGAGCATAGCTGCGTCAGCGGCTGATCGGAATTTTATGTCCACCCTGACTTATGAGCACCGATAGCCTTCGGGCTTTTTCAGGATGGGCTAAGGGCTGCTATGAATAATGGAGAGCCTGAAGCGGACCTCGAACGACTTCAACGATTGGCGGGCCTGGCCTGAGCGCATTCGGGGACACCGACAGGGCATCTCACCGCAGAAAAGCCGGGCGAGGATTTTTTGTTATTTAATACAAGGGATTTGCGAGGGCCAAAGGAATGTGCGACAAGACGTTTATCTATATTTGCGTCCTGTTCCCTTTGCTCAAATATGCACATTTTTATCCACGGGGTTCATGGTTAATGTGATGCATACAAACTAAGTTACAGACGCTCTCAACAGGGTTCTAACTTTAATATTGAAGGCTTGAAGGTCTTCTGCAATGGGACAATGCGGGTGAGAAAACATAAGTTTTTTGCATTGAGCAGGGGAGTAGCCATCACCCTGGTGGTGGGGTTAGGGGCAAGCATTCTGGGTGGCTGGATCCTCGAACGCATCAACCAGCAGCAGGCTCAAGAAGCGATCGCTGCGGCTACCGAGGAAGCCGCCGAGTTGGTTTTAACTCGCCTCGATCTTTACCAATACGGATTGCGTGGCGCTCGTGGCGCGGTGCTGACAGCGGGTGAACATGGCATCAGTCGCGAGGTTTTTAACCAGTATCACCAAACGCGCGACCTCGCTGCCGAGTTCCCCGGCGCCAGTGCTTTGGGCTTTATCAGGCGAGTATCGGAGCGCGATGAACGCGAGTTTCTCAAATACGCTCGGGCCGAAGGCAAAGCCGATTTCTCCATTCGTCAATTCTCACCCCATTCAGGCGAGCGTTACGTTATCCAGTATGTCGAACCGGCTGAGGGAAACCAGGCTGCAATTGGTTTGGACATTGCGTCGGAAACATCACGGCGAGAGGCTGCCCAATCCTCGATACAAAGCGGTAGGGTACGGATTACCGGGCCCATCACTCTGATACAGGACACAGGAAAACCGCAGCAGTCTTTCCTGGTGTTGATGCCTATCTTTCGCGGTGGTGTGACTCCGGCGACCGCTGCTGAACGAGAGGCCGCAGCTTTTGGCTGGAGCTATGTCGTGTTGCGGACAGAGGAGGTACTCAGAGGCCTGCGCATAGAAAACGAGACCGTGCATCTGCGATTAAGGGATATCACTGTCCTTGGGCAAGAGAAGCTGTTTTATGGAAGCACCGAGGAATTGACTAGCCATGAAACGCTAATGACCCACCAGGTGGAGCGCGAGGTGTACGGGAGGCGATGGCAAGTTGAACTCAGCGCGCACCCGTTGTTCATCCAGCGCCTGCATCAGGTTTCACCCACAGTCGTCCTGTTGCTTGGTGGTTTGCTCACTCTTCTACTGGCTACTCTGACGAGTGTCGTGAGTGTCAGCCGTCAACGTCGGCGGCAGATACTCGCCGAACAGGCAAGGCTGGCCGCCATCGTCGAAAGCTCGGCCGATGGCATTATTGGAAAAACACTCGATGGCATCGTCACCAACTGGAACAAAGGTGCCGAACATCTTTTTGGCTATACCGCCGAGGAGGCTGTGGGCCAGACGCTGGTCAGTCTGGTTGTTCCTGAGGAGTTTGTAGCTGAAGAAGCCCATATCCTTGCGCGCATATGGGCCGGGGAGAGTATCACTGGCTTTGATACCCAGCGCCGCCGTAAAGATCGCCGGCTGATCGATATCTCCGCCAGCTTCTCACCCATTTATGGAGAGGGTGGTCGCGTGGTTGGAGTCTCCAAGACGTTAAGGGATATCTCGGCGAAAAAAGTAGCAGAAGCCCGAATTCTTGAACTTAATTCAAATCTGGAGGAGCAGGTTGCGCAGCGAACTTCCGAGTTGCGGCAACTCAATCTATTGTTAGACAGCGTGCTGCGCTCGGCCACTGAGGTCTCGATCATTGCGACGGATCTCGATGGCGTTATCCGTGTGTTCAATAAAGGCGCTGAGCATTTGTTGGGCTATCACGCCGATGAGTTGCTGGGTCAGCGCACACCTGAATCGATCCATGTACCAGAGGAAGTCGCTGCTCGTAGCGTTGAACTGAGCGAGGAGTACGCTCAGGCAATCGATGGTTTCCGTGTGTTGACCTATAAACCTGAGCTTGAAGGTGCAGAAACCCGAGAGTGGACTTACATACGTAAGGACGGCTCGCGGTTTCCTGTCACGCTGGTGGTCACCTCCATGCGTGATGACGAAGGGAAATTGAGCGGCTACCTGGGCATCGCGGTGGACATCACCGAACGTAAAGCGGCGGAAAGGGAGCTGGCTGCGAGCCTGCAGACAACACAGCAACAACGTAGTGAACTGATGGCGATTCATGATCAGTTGCTGATGGCTGCTGAAGTAGCCGAACTGGGCGTCTGGTCATGGACGTTGGCGGACAATGCCTTGCAGTGGAATGATCGTATGTTCGAGTTCTACGGTCAGCCACTGACGTTGCGCAGTAATGGTCTGGATTATGAGCACTGGTATTCGCGAGTTCACCCCGACGATGCGGTGTCAGCGGCTGAAAAGCTGAGTGTCGCAGTCGAGGGGAGTGGTGTGTACGACACCACTTTTCGTGTCGTTCGCCCGGACGGCCAGATCCGCTTCATACAGGCAGGCGCGCAGGTCGAACGCAGTCCGAACGGTGCGGCTTTGCGTGTTACGGGTATCAATCGGGATATAACCTCCCAGCGCGAGCTGGAGTCAAATCTGCTGTATGCCAAGGAACAGGCCGACACCGCGAGTGCAGCCAAATCGTCGTTCCTGGCCAACATGAGCCACGAAATACGCACGCCGATGAACGCCGTGCTGGGCATGTTGCAGTTAGTGCAGAACACTGACCTGAATGGTCGTCAACTCGACTATGTGACCAAAGCACAGTCTGCTGCGAAATCACTGCTGGGCTTGCTCAATGACATCCTTGATTACTCCAAGATTGAAGCCGGCAAGCTGCAACTCGATGTGCACCCATTCGAACTCGAATCGCTCATGCGTGACCTCGCCGTTGTGCTGGCCGGTAACCAGGGCCAGAAAGAAGTCGAGGTCATGTTCGACCTTGACTCCAATCTGCCCAACGACCTGATAGGCGACAGCCTGCGGCTGCAACAGGTGCTGATCAACCTGGCGGGTAACGCCCTCAAGTTCACCCTGGAAGGCCAGATCGTGGTCAGCGTCGAGCAACTGATGCGCACGAAAAACGCTGTGAAATTGCGCATCGCAGTTTCTGATACAGGTATCGGTATCAATCCGGAGCAACTTCAACGCATTTTTGAAGGATTCACTCAGGCCGAGGCTTCAACCACCCGCCGCTTTGGCGGCACCGGTCTGGGCTTGGTGATCTGCAAGCGGTTGGTCAGCTTGATGGGCGGTGAACTTCAGGTGGAGAGCCAGCAAGGTGTGGGAAGTCGCTTCTGGTTCGATATCACCCTGGATGTAGCGCCGAATTCGCTGCTGAGATCTGACAGCTCTGGAGTCGATGTGTCCATACGGATACTGGTCGTCGACGACAACGACATGGCGGGTGAATTGCTGTTGCGAACGGTTCATGCATTGGGGTGGAAGGCCGACCACGTGAGTGGTGGCACGCAAGCAGTGGCATGGGTGAAGAACGCCCAGGCGAGAGGCGAAGCCTACGACGTGGTACTGATGGACTGGCGGATGTCCGATATGGATGGGCTGAGCGCTGCGCAACTGATCCATCAGCAGGGCAACGGCGTACCTACTCCAATGATCATTATGATTACCGCTTACGGCCGTGAAGTGCTGGCCGACGCAAACGAGATGGGAGACGCTCCCTTCGTGGGGTTTCTCACCAAGCCTGTCACTCCCAAGCAGTTAGCCGACGCTGTTCAGCGAGCACTCAACGGCAAAGGCCTTGCGCAGTCACTCCCGTCCAAGTCAACTGTTGACAGGCCGCAGCGTCTGGCCGGGCTGCGGCTATTGGTGGTGGAAGACAACATGCTTAATCGGCAGGTTGCCGATGAGTTACTGACAGAGGAAGGCGCTCGAGTGACGCTGGCTGAAGGTGGGCTGGAAGGGGTGAGCAGGGTGATGGCTGAGAGTGTGCCCTTCGACGTCGTGTTGATGGATATCCAGATGCCGGATATTGATGGCTTGGAGGCGACCCGTCGCATTCGATCGAATCCACGCTTTGCAGCGCTGCCGATTGTGGCGATGACCGCGAATGCCTCAAATACCGACCGTGAGGCGTGTCTTGCTGCGGGGATGAATGAGCATGTCGGCAAGCCCATAGATCTGGAACAACTCGTCGCCACATTGCTTTTGCAAGTGGGCCTTGAGAATCGCCAGGCATCTCCAGGCTCGGGCCAAGCTAATACAGGAGAAGGCGTGATCGAGTCGCGTGCATCGATCATTAGCCGCTTTGGTGGCGACCTCGATTTGATCCGAAACGTGCTGCGTAACTTTGGCCCCGAGCTAGAAAAACTGCTTGGCCGGTTGCACGATCAGATCCAGCGGCGAGACGCATCGGGGGCAGCTTTCGTGCTCCATTCCATTAAAGGCAGTAGCGGGACCATGGGTGCCAAGGCGGTGTCGCTACTGGCGGGCGACCTGGAGCACAAACTGAATTGCGCAGATGCAGAGTCTGTAGCGCGCATCTTTGCTGACGCAACATGGTTTGATGAATTAAGCAGGTTACTGCAACAAAGCCTTGAGCAGATGAATGTCGACTTTGGTCAGAGCCCGAGCGCAAAGGTCTGTGTTGACTCCGAATTGATGGCGCTCACGCAATGGCGAGAATCCCTAGAGGAGATTTTGCTGTTGCTGGAAGCGGGCAACCTCCAAGCCATAGAGCTGGCAGACGCATTGGCGTCAAAAACGCCGCAATCCCTGCGCCCACAGTTCGACGAACTGGTTGTTATGGTGCAGTCGCTAAACTTTTCTGCTGCGATGCCGATTGGTCGTGAACTGTTGAGATCTGCCTGATGGAAAAATCGATGGAAACCTGGTTACCACATTCCCATAACCGTCCAAAACTCCTCATTGTTGACGACCAACCGATTAATATCCGGGTACTCCATGAGTTGTTTCGTGAGGACTGTGATGTGTTCATGGCCACCAGCGGTGAGCAGGCGATCACGGTATGCCAGACCCAACTACCCGATCTGATTCTGCTGGACGTGGTTATGGAGGGAGTGGACGGGCATGAAGTATGCCGTCGACTCAAGGCTGACCCTGCGACCCAGGACATCCCCATCATCTTCATTACCGCACAGCAGCAGGAGTCGGATGAGGTACTAGGTCTGGAACTTGGCGCGGTGGACTTCATCAGCAAACCCATCAATCCAATCATTGTTAGAGCCCGTGTGCGCACACACCTGACCCTTAAACTACAGAACGATCTGCTGCGTTCCATGGCATTAATGGATGGTCTTACTGGCGTGGCTAATCGACGCAAATTCGATGAGGACATATTGGCGGATTGGCGCCAGTGCTTTCGAGAGCAAAAACCGCTGTCGCTCATTATGGCGGATGTTGATTTTTTCAAACGCTACAACGACCAATATGGCCACCAGGCTGGAGATGGCTGCTTGAAATCTGTTGCCCAAGCGTTATCTGAAACGGTTAGACGCCCCTACGACCTGGTCGCTCGGTATGGTGGCGAAGAGTTTGCCTGCATCCTACCCAATACAGATCTTTGCGGAGCGGTCCAACTTGCAGAAAAAATGCAAGAGCATATCCGGGCGCTGGGTATCGAGCATTCTGCTTCTGATGTAGCTCGTGTGGTAACTCTTTCTCTAGGTGTCGCAACATTGACGCCCACTGACGACTTTGAATTCCAGGCGTTGATAGAAGCTGCGGACAAGCAACTCTATGAAGCGAAGAAAGCGGGTAGGGCTCGGGTATGTTCCTCTGCAATGTCGTCCAGTTAAGTGTTTTTCCCTTTGCAGACTGCATTTTCGAATGGATCTCACGGGCAAGCATTGAATCAAGAACTTGCTCCAATCGAAAACGCCCAGTAGCTATCCGCAGTTTGCCGAAAGCCCCCTAGGGACACGCGACTGCCTAGCCCCCGTGCTGACTTCCCTCCTCCGGGGGGCTAGCGATTTGAAATGTGAGTTTTTGCCCTACTGGGGACCGGATGGTTATTGTCCAGTGACCGCTTTTGGCCGGTTGCTGCCTGTCGTGACCGGCTGAAAACGACGCAAGCTGCCGGTCAGGTGCAAGTTAAATGACGGCTTCGACCAAGTTCAAGCGGGGAGTAAAGACTAAGCGGCTACGCACATCCAGGTTGATGTGTGAGGGGATAACCTGTGCACCTTTCCACCTGTGTAGAACCGATATGGACATCAATCTGCTGACTGAACCCATGCTTGGCCACTGGCGTGTTTCCTCGGATGTATGGCAATGTGAATTTCAGTTGGGTAGCCGATTGGTTTACGTCCAACATCACAATGACGGTATCCGATCCATGAACCACACCTACCGTAAGACAACCGCCTCGTTTACCGTGGCATTTCCGGTGAGCAGTTCCATGGCAGTAGCGCTTCGTAATCGGCCACCGACTCCGCATGCGGCAGCCGCTCCAGTACGTGGCGCAGCCACGTATAGGGCTCCTGGCCGTTGACCTTGGCGGTCTCGACCAAGCTGTAGATCTGCGCACTGGCGGTGGCGCCTTTGGGCGTGTCGCTGAACAGCCAAGCCTTGCGCCCAATGACAAACGGCTTTATTGCACGCTCCGCCGGATTGTTGTCGATCGGTAAAAAACCGGCTTCCACGTAGCGTTCCAGTCGGCTCCAGTTGTTGGCCAGGTAGTTCACTGCCTTACCCAGCACACTTTGAGGGGTGACCTGAGGCTGCGTTTTTTCCAGCCAGCCTTTCAACTGGGCCAGGATCGGCAGGCTCTTTTCCTGACGGCCAATAAAACGCTGCTCATCACTGGCATCCTTGAGTTCACGCTCGATGCCGTACAGCTTGTTGATCATCGTCAGTGCAATATCGGCACGTCCCGTCTTGCCCTTGGGCTGCACTTTTTGCGCATCGACGAACTTGCGCCGTGCATGGGCCATGCACGCCA
The DNA here is from genome assembly GCF_054898005.1 of Pseudomonas sp. HLT2-19-2. NCBI lineage: Bacteria > Pseudomonadati > Pseudomonadota > Gammaproteobacteria > Pseudomonadales > Pseudomonadaceae > Pseudomonas > Pseudomonas sp. HLT2-19-2. The sequence goes on from NZ_CM142712.1 coordinate 2,800,877, forward strand.
GCCGCTCCACACCCGGTTGCAACGCCAATGCGTTATAACCCGCGTAATCATCAGTCATCACGTAGCCGCGATAACTTTCCAGCAGGCGCAACGGCACGTCCTGCGCACGGCTGGACGTGTAGTCGAACAGCACGACTTTTCGGTCTGGCGGCCCGCTGGCCTGCACCCACATCCAGGATTGGCAGGTAGGGTCTCGATCCGGTTCCTTAAGTACCTGGACGCGGGTTTCATCACAGTGGATGACCGGGCTTTCCAGCAATCGGTCGCGCATTAAATTCAGCAACGGTTGTAAGTGCTCTCCGCACTGGATAACCCAGCGAGCGAGAGTCTGACGCGGGATATCGATACCGTGTCGGCTCAGCACCGTTTCGAAACGATGCAGCGGTAAGCCATCGACATACTTGGTGGTCAGCAGCATCGCCAGTACGCTCGGACTGGCCATGCTCTTTTCGATCAACTGAGCAGGTTTATCAGCAGTGACCGGAGCCGTTTCACAACCACGGCAGCCGTAGACTTTGCGGATGTGTTTGATCACTCGGATCTGCATCGGCACGATGTCCAGCTGTTCGCTGGTTTCTTCACTGATCACATGCTTGCGGCAACCGCAGGCACAGGTCAGTTCATGTTCTGGCAGTTCGTGGATGACTTCGATGCGCGGCAGATCAGCCGACAGTGGCTTGCGTTTGCCACGACGTGGCGTCGGAGCAACCACTTCTTCGTCAGCGTCGCCGACTGAAGGCATCGGCTCGCTTTCGGGCTCGTTGAATAACGCGAGTTGAGGCGTGTTGGGTTCAACGGTCTGCTCGGATTTACGTCCGAATAAACGGTCGCGCAGCAACTTGATCTGTTCTTTTAGATCGACGATATGAGTCTGGTATGCCTCAGCCGTTGCCTGCTGACGGCTGAGTGCCTCAAGCAACATTTGCTTGAGCAGAATAGGGTCATCAGGGAGGTCTTCGGGCATCAAATTCATGCCCGGATTATACCCGTCAAGCGACGAATCTTGGCGTTAAAACCTTGTGAGGACGGTTGCGCCAGAGATCAAATCCATCCAGTAGCCAGTTCAGTTCCTGAACGGTCAGCACGATAGCCTCGTCCACCACATCAGGTGAAATTTTAAAACGCTCGGACTCCAGGCGCTTGAGCCAAAGGCAGAAGCCGTTGCGCTCCCAGTACAACACTTTGACGCGGTTACGGTGGCGATTCAGGAAAACAAAGAGCACGGGGTCAAACACCGCGACCTTGATATCCAGTTCGACCAGCGCAGCCAGGCCATCGATGGACTTTCGAAAGTCTACCGGCTTTGGATAGAGGTACACTTTTTCAACGCTGGCATTGGGACGCATCATGGTGATGGGCTCCTCATGGAAATCGGGAGCACAGCATCAGCCGTCAGCTATCCGCTTGGAATGTGGGGTTCATGGATCCCTTACCAATGACGAGCCACCGCACGACCAGTCTCTTTCCGCCCCCGATATGCTTTTTCAGGAAAATTCGGAGAGGCGACAACTATCCTGACACCGGGGGATATTAGGCAGCCACAGCTCATGGTGAATACAGGGGGATATGTTTACCAGCGAAAGTACGGTGTTTTTTTGCGCTTACTGGGCGCGTGGAGTTGACGGGTGGCGAGGTGTTCGATCAGAACTTTGAGTGTCTCGCCATGCAGGGGCGTTGAGTGGTCGTGGGCTCCACGCGTGGTCCGGGCGAGCAAAGCTCGCACTCAGGCAACTCGGGATCGCCCCCGACGCAAAAGACCTTTCAATTCAAAGCTGACTTTTTTCGCGAGGAAATGCCATTCCGGTAGGACTAATACCATGCCTCCCTCGCGCCCCACGCAACATTCGCGGGAATCTTTGCGGGTTAATGTAAAAAACCGGTGGGGTAGCCTCACACGGTTTCGAATGCACCCCTTGATTGTCCAAGTGACGCCTCGTCTCATATAAGCCATTGCCACCTCACGCTTGCGGCTGAAGTGATGGAGATGGGCCTTGAGCGCAGCTAGGGTGTCTCGGTAGGCGTCGTAGCTAGTCAAAACATGGCGCTCGTCTTTGACGCTATTGGTAAGCGACCCTTGGCGGACCCTTTGGAAATATCGGTCGGCCTGTGTTGCATAGCAGAGCTTGCTATGAAGATAGACGTTCATGCTGAACAACTGATCCTCGTGCGCACGCCCCTTGAATGTAACCTCGAAGCGCTCAGTCATGGTTTTTTTAAAAATATACTGCCACGTCGTGGCCTTGTATTTATTACTGATGATCAGATCCTCGAACAACTCCACGCCCTTACTGAACCAGCCCTCGCGGGACGGTGCGGTATCGCGTCGCAAGTAATTACGTTCGCCATTCGAATCAACAAAAGATCGTTTCGAAAAGTAATAGAGTTCCAGATCGGTATTTTCATTTACTGCTGTTTTGAAGCCTTCGAAAAGATTGAGGTCTACCACATCATCGGGGTCACAAAAAAACAAGTAGTCACCTGTGGCCATGTTGAAACCCGTTATACGGGCTCCGCCGACGCCCTGGTTTTCCTGCGTGATGACACTTACCCTGCTGTCATTGCCATATTTTGAGTTGATTAATGCCAGCGTCCCATCTGTCGATCCATCATTGATAATCACAATTTCCGATGGCTGAAAAGTTTGCCCTAAGAGCGATTTCATCGTCTCGTCGATGTAATCTTCGACATTGTATGCGGCAACAATAACGGAAATTTTCGGATCTGACATATAATATGCTCTTTGTGTTACGTACAATAAAAATGTAATTGCGCTGGTAACTGCCAATTTTAGCACGGCGATACAAAAAATACCCCTTGGGTAGCGGCAGCTGCGCTCACCTGTGAGTTTTAAGCTTAACAGAGAGACGTATCTAATCGAAGCGAAGTGGCATGGAAGCAAGATAGGGATAGCTGACCTTCACACATTCCATGGGAAGCTAGAGCAGAGGGCCGCCTGGCCGAGGGGAATCTTCGTCAGCAACAGCGGCTTCACTGACGATGGAGTATTAGCTTTTGGAAGGGGGAAACGCGTCATCTGTGGATTTGCCCCTACAAAACCGGACACCAACTCCCTGTTAATTTGATGCCGCTGCCAAGCGCCTGAACTCCCTCGGCGAGCGATAGTTCAAGGCGCTGTGCGGATGCTGCTCGTTGTAGTGCTCGAAGGCAATTGCCAGGTTGCGCAACGCCGTTTCCCGATCCGGTTTGGGCATGTGCGCCACGTAATCACGCTTGATCGTCTTCACGAAGCTCTCGGCCATGCCGTTGCTCTGCGGGCTGCGTACCGGGGTGGTCACCGGCTGCAAACCGATCTGTCGAGCAAACAGGCGCGTCTGTTCGGCGGTGTAGGCCGAGCCGTTATCGCTTAGCCATTGCACCGGTGTTGTGGGCAGTTGGTCGCCAAAGCGCTTTTCCACGCTTTCCAGCATCAAGTCGCGGATGTCATCGCCGCTATACCCGGTCGGGCTCGCGACATAGCTTCGCGATCACAGCAATCCAGGGCGAAGGTCACGCTCAGTTTCGCGCCGTCCTCGCAGCGGAACTCAAAGCCGTCCGAGCACCAACGCGTATCGCTGGTTTTCACCGCAATACGGCCTTCGTGCCGACGCGGCACGCCCGGCTGTTTGATTCTGCGTTCAAGCAGCAAGTTATGATCACGCATGACCCGGTAAACCCGCTTCACATTGATTGCCGGTAGCGACTGGGTTTCACGGGAGCGACGCAGCAATCCCCAGACCCGACGGTAGCCATAGCTGGGCAGCTCGCTGACCTGTTGCTGGATTTCAACCACCAGATCAGCGTCGTCCACAGGCCTGCTTCGCCGTACTTTGGGCGATACCGATTGTTTGATTCGAACCGTTAATTGCGAGCGCGCTACACCGAGACATTTGCTGACCAGCTTCACTGGTCGTCCCCCGGCAACAAGGGTGAGTGCGCAATCCATTTTCGCGACCGGGCGATCTCCACGGCCTCTTTGAGGATTTCTGCTTCCATCGTTTTCTTGCCCAGCATCCGTTGCAGCTCACGGATCTGCTTGAGCGCATCGCTCAGCTCGGAGGCAGGCACCACGGCTTCACCGGCACTGACCGCCGACAAACTGCCGTCCTGGTAAAGCTTGCGCCACAGGAACAGTTGGTTGGCATTGATGCCGTTACGCCGAGCCACCACCGAAACGCTTTGTCCTGGCTCAAGGCTCTCGCGAACCATGGCCAGTTTTTGCTCTGGGCTCCAGCGGCGCCGCCGCTCCTGGCCCAAAAGCTCACCACTCTTATCGTTGCTATTAGTCATAAACATAACCGTTTGCCTATCCCTTATCGTAAGGGGGAAACGGTGTCCTGTCTTTCATGGGGCTCATTCAATCTGCGTCGACTGACTTGATATCTACGAGATGCTAGACAGGGAAATCCCCCGTAAGAAGGTCTTGGAACTCAAAGGTGCGTAGGGCTGCTGAAACAGGGCGGTCATTTATTCGAGTGCGCGAGCTTTTCCCTCACTGAGGATGCTCTGGTTAAAGGGAGCCAATTAGCTTTCGATGATGCCTTTGCCGAATGATTCAAGACCCTAATGCTGAGAGTCACAATTGCATAGTCCGCTTTTGGCCAGAAGAGGCCCTGGGTCAACGTCTGCTGTTGGCCGATTGCTGCCTGTCGCAGACCTAGGGCTACATTTAGGTTTAGCCGTATGGGTCCGGTCAGCCCACCGCCCGGCTACCGGCCCGAGGCTAAGTTGTAGGGTCAACTCCCACGCATTAGTGCGGACACTATCCATGGAGTCGGTAGGCTCAATGCAACTGTCCGTGTAAGGCGGTGTTCCTTCTGATTGGAGCGTTATAGATGCCATTCCAGATTCAGAAACGGCGTGTTGGCTTCGGTGCCAGGCGTGTTGGCAGAGTTGTTACCGAACTTGTTCTTCCAGTATTCGTAACCCACCCCGGCAAAGAAGGTGTCTTTCTTCCCGAAAGTGAGCTCGCCCACGTCCACCAGTAAGGCGAGGTGCACGAGCGTTTCGCTCACGCTGTCGTTGCCGAAGCCGTCCTTGCCCTTGGGCGGGACGAAGTTGGCAAAGCCCTTGAACTTGAGCGGTACTGAAGCGAGCTGAAATGGAATGTCCCACGCGGTTTCCAAGTAGTAAGTGTCGTTGAAGCGAATATCGTGCTCTTGGGCGAACGGCAAGCCATTGTGGTTGCGCTCGGAGCGGTACATCACACTGAAGTCCCAAAAACCTGTCACGTTGAAATTGATCGTTGGACCGATGACGAGCATGCGTTTTGCCGGCGCAAAGGCAGTGTTTTTGGTGTTCCAGTCGACGCCACCCGAAAGCGACCAGTCCCGGACGGGTCCCCACTTGAAATCCTGGCCGGATATTTTATTCAGTGAAAGTTGATGGCGATATATCGCATACACCTCGGTAGCACCGTCGCCGCCGCCGTTGGCTGGATCGTCTTTATCGGAGAACAACACCTGCACGTTGAGGAAGTTGCTGCCGTATTTGTATCCGTCAACGTGAGTGAACTCAACGATGTGCTTGGCGATCGGGCCATCGATGCCCGGCTCGGCGAAGTGGGTGCCATACCAGTAACTGATTGAGTTATCGCTCCAGTCGGCAGCTTGCAATGAAGTGGCCGTCGTCAATAACAGAGTACTGATGGCAAAGGTCTTCCGAACGAGAAACGTGCGGTTCTGCATCTTTCATTTCCTTGAGTAGTCGTCCACTTCGGCTTGAGGGACTTTTTTATAGGTGCCGAGAAACTGTTGCCGTTTGAAACCAGCTCAATCGACCACTGCCGCAGCCTCCAACGTTTGACACACCAGCAAATCCACGTAATGAATCGGTTTGCTCCGATGCTTGAGCATCCCGCCGTTACGCTGATTCAACGCCGCCGTCATCTCCGCCAGAATCGAGAGCGCGACGCCTTCGGGCGCGTCGCCGCCAAGGTCCAGGCCCATTGGGTAGTGCAGCTGTAGCAATGCATTCAGGGCAGGATTATGTTGGCGAATGTCGGTCAACAAGCGCTCGGTCCGCTCGCGGGGGCCGAGTTGGCCGATGTAGGCCGGTGCGCTTTGCAGCAATTGGCCGAGCCAGTGTCGGTCCTGGCGGTAGCTGTGCGTCATGACGGCCACCGCGGCCCCCTCGATCAACGGTCCGAGGACGATGGAGGCGTCGAGGTTCGCGACGATGACCGCATCGGCCTGCGGAAAGCGTTCAGGGCGGGCAAAGTGGCTGCGGCTGTCGATCACGCTGACGTGCCAGCCCAGCAGTTTGCTCATGCGCACCAGTGGCTGGGCGTCGTGGCCGGCGCCGAAGATCACCAGGCGTGGGGGCGGAGCCACGTACTCGAAGAACACTTCGACCTCTCCACGGGCATCGGTGTAGAGCCGCAGAGAGGATTTTTTCTCGGTGAGTGTTTTGCGCAGGTCTTTGCGGATGCTGCTGTCGAGTGCGCGATTGCGCAGCGCGGGGCTTGCGTGCGACACCACCCGATCACCGACCCGCACCGACGTGTGGCGAGACGTGGCAATGATGGTCGCCATGGCCGCGGGTTGCAGACTATCACGCACCTGTCGCAACAGTTCGATGGCCAATGACGGGGTCTTCGCGCGCAGGCGTTCGAGCATGACGAAAACCGTGCCGTTGCAGCCGAGGCCGAAGGTCAGGGCGCTTTGGTCATCGTCTTCATCTTCGGTGGCGCCGGTGCTATAGCGGCGCACCACCGGCTCGCCAGAATCGGTCAGCCACCAGGCCTTTTTGGCCAGGTCTTGTTCCAGGCATCCGCCGCTGACGGTGCCGATGGTTCGGCCGTGCAGGGGAATGAGCATGCGTGCGCCAGGGCGGCGGTAGGCCGAACCTTCGACCTTGACCACGGTGGCGAGGACGGTTTCTTCGCCTTGCCGGGCGCAGGTTTCAATGGCTTGGAGGAGGTCGTTGAGGCCGGACATGGTGTGTTCTCCCGAAAGTCGGTGCGCAACCTGTTGGAACCGGCATACCAGCTCCAACAAGGGGTTGTTTAGCGGTTGGGTCAGTCGACGACATGCATCAACTGCTGCACCCCTTCCCACGCTTCAGCGCGCATGCGCTCCAGATCCAGCCCCGGAATCACGCCGTCGTCGACCACCAGTCGCCCCCCGACCATGCTGTACCGCACGGCAATCGGCTCACCCGCGACCACCGGCGCCAGCGCGATATCGTGGAAGCCGAAGAACCGTGGATGATCGAGGCCATAGATCACCAGATCCGCAGCCTGGCCAACTTCCAGCGTTCCGACCGCGCCCAGGCCCAATACCTGCGCGCCGCCCGCCGTGCCCCAATGAATCACATCTTCGGCAGTGGTCGCTGAAGCCCCTTGTTCGGCCCGATGAATCAACCACGCCGTGTGCGCCTCACCGACCATACTTCCGGATTCGTTCGATGCCACGCCATCCACCCCAAGCGATATCGGCACCCCGGCCTCATACATTTGTGGCACCGGCGCGACGCCGCTGCCCAGCCGTGCGTTGCTCACCGGGCAATGAGAAATGCCGGTGCCAGTTTGCGCGAGCATGCGGATTTCCCCCGGCTGCAAATGCACCGCGTGGGCAAACCAGACGTCGGGGCCGAGCCATTCGTGCTCGGCGACGAATTCCACCGGGAGGCAGTTGTATTTCTCGCGACAAAAGTTGACGTAGTTCTGCGTCTCCGAGAGGTGCGTGTGCAAGCGCAATCCGAGGCCGCGAGCGGTATGCGCAAGCTCGCGCAGCAAGGTGGGCGGCAGCGAGAACGTCGGCGTCGTCGGCGCCACCACCACTCGACGCATCGCATCCGGAGTGTCCTGGTGGTACCGCGATTTGAGCCGTTCGATGTCACCGACCATCTGCTCAAGCGTCTCCGGTTGTAGCGCTGTTTTCGAGAATCCCGGATGAGCGCTGGCGGACTCCAGTGCGCCGCCCCGGCACAGCACAAAACGCATCCCGAACGTGTCAGCCGTGTCGAACAGCAGGTCACCGGTCTCGGTTGTGCCGTTGGCGTGATAGAGGTAATGGTGATCGGCGCAGGTCGTTACCCCCGACAACAGCAACTCGGCCATGCCTAATCGCGCGGCGATCTGCGCCAGTTGTGGTGTAAAACGGTTGAGGCGCGGGTAGGGCACGCTGGCCAGCCAGCCTTGCAAGTCTTGATTCAAACCTTCGGGCACGGCTTTGAGCAGGTTCTGAAACAGGTGGTGGTGGGTGTTGATCCAGCCTGGGTAGACCACCGAGTGACGGGCATCGATCACCCGTTCGCCGGGTTGCGCCACCAGGTCCGTAGCCATTTCAGCAATGCGCCCGTTGACGATGCGAATGTCCACGTTGCCCGCCCGGGCACGCGGGCCGCGCAAGCCGGTCATCACCGCCACCGGGTTTTTGATCAGGATGTTTTGAAGTTGAGTCATGTGCTTCTCCAGTCAGAGGCTGTGGGGCGCGGGCTTGGTTGCCTCGCTGTCGGGAACACTGACGCCGTTGAGCGCCGCGTTGAGCAGCACCGACACCAGGCAGGCAATCACCACGCTGCTGTGCAGGAACGGCTGGGACCAGTCGGGCATTTGCTTGAACAGGGCAGGCGCCAGCACCGGCACCAAGGCGGCGGCGATGGTGAAACCGACGATCAACACGTTGAAGCGGTTGCGCTCGTAATCGACTTTGGCCAGGGTCTGAATGCCCGCCGCGGCGACCACCCCGAACATGGCAATCCCGGCACCCCCGAGGGCGGCGGTCGGCATCGACGCGATGATCGCCCCGGCCTTTGGCACCAGTGCCACGGAACACATCAGCAAACCGCTGATCGCCACTACCCAGCGACTGCGCACGCCGGTCAAAATCACCAGCCCGACGTTCTCCATGAAGGCAATGAACGGAAACGCGGCGAACATCCCGGCGATGGTGCTCGCCAGGCCATTGGCGCGCAGGCCATTGATCACCTGTTTTTCTTCTACCGGTTTGTCGACGATGTCGCCGATGGCCACGAACAGCCCCATGGACTCAACCATCTGCACGATCATCACCACCACGATGGTCGCAATCGGGATCAGGCTGAAGGTCGGCAGGCCGAAGTAGAACGGGTAGGGCACGGTGAGCCAGGGCGCTTCCTGCACGCTGTGAAAACTGCCCATGCCCAGACCGTAAGCCAGTCCCGCACCCACCAGCATCCCGATCAGCACCGCCATGTTGCGCATCATCGGCCCACCATAGCGGTTGACCAAGAGAATGGTCGAAAGCACTACGGCGGCGACGGTAAGGTACGCCGGCGCCCCGAAATCACTGGCGTTGCGGCCACCACCGATCCACTCATAGGCAATCGGGAACAGCTGCAAACCGATCACCGTGACAATGCAGCCGGTGACCACCGGCGGAAAGTACCGACGCAATCGGCCCACGAACGGCGCGACGAGCATCGTAAAGATCCCCGCGCCGATCACCGCCCCGCAGACCCCGGCGAACCCCACCTCCGGGTTGGTACCGATGGCGATGACCGGGCCGACACTGCTGAACGCCACGCCCTGCAAGATCGGCAAACGCACACCGAATTTCCAGAAGCCGACGGTTTGTAAAATCGTGGCGATGCCGGAGCAGAACAGCGTGGTGCTGATCAGCACCACGGTGTCGGCCTGGGACATTTTCAGGGCGCTTGCGACAATCAACGGCACAGCGATGGCGCCGATGTACGAGACGGCCATGTGTTGCAGGCCAAGGGTGAGCATTTGGCGGACCGGCAGAATCTGGTCGACCGGGTGGACGGTGGAAGGGGTTTTTGATGGGGATGTGGCTGACGACATGGGGAATCACCTCTTGCTGTTTTTATGCTGTAGAGAGGGGTATTCGTTCTGTGTGCCCGGAGCCGCCATCCACCGGCTCCGATGCCGTTTTTTCAGCCTGCCAGGCAGGCGGCAAAGCCTTGGTTCAACGCCGCGCGGTCCAGGTCGCGGCCGATGAACACAATTTTGCTGGAGCGTGGTTCCGTGCCCCATGAGGTGGAGGCACGGAACTCGACCAGGCTGTGAACGCCCTGCAGCACGTAACGCTGATCCTGATCCGCGACGGCCAGCACGCCTTTCATTCGGTAGAGGTTGTCGGCCTGCTCATCGCGCAACTTGCTGATCCACTGGTGGAAGGCGAGCAGATTCACGGCGCCGTCCACGGCGATGCCGACTGACGACACGCTCGGATCATGATCATGGTCATGATCCGAATCATGGTGGTGTTCGTCGGCGTGGTGATCGTGCTCAGAGCCGATTTCCATCAGCTTTTGCGTCGACTCGAACGCACCGATGCCGAGAATCTTCGACAGATCGATCTCGGCGTAGCTGGAGGTCACCAGATCCGCCGTGGCGTTTAATCCACGAATCTTGCCGCGCAGCGCTGCCACGTCGTCCTCGCTCACCAGATCGACCTTGTTGATCACAATGCGGTCGGCGCAGACGATCTGATCGACCGCCTGGTTGTCCACGCCATCCAGCTGCAAATCCTCCAGATGCTGGACGATGTGCTTGGCGTCGACCATGGTCACGATGGCGTCCAGTTCGACTTCATCGGCAATCGGGTCGTTGATAAAGAAGCTCTGCGCTACCGGGTACGGATCGGCCAGACCACTGGTTTCGATCAAGATGTGATCCAGCCGCACCGGGCGCGCCACCAGTTCGCGGACGATGCGCACCAGGTCCTCTCGAACCTCGGCGGTGCAGCACACGCAGCCGTTGACCATCTCGTAGATTTCTTCGGTCTCAGAGCTGAGCACCAGGTCGCCGTCGATGCCGACTTCGCCGAATTCGTTTTCGATCACGGCAATCTTGCGGCCGTGGTTTTCCCTGAGGATGTAGTTCAGCAGGGTTGTTTTGCCGGCGCCGAGGAAACCGGTAAGGATGGTCACCGGAATTTTGCGGTTCGGGGTAGGGGCGTTGAATGGGCTGTTCATGCGAGCTCCTTGGTTGTTGCGAAATGGCCGGTGGTCGATGGGCCGGGTTCACCCCAGCGCAGCGCGGTCCCGGCGTCGAGGCCGAACAGGTCGAGGACACGGCCGAGGCTGTGATCGACCATTTGCGAAAGGTTTTGCGGGCGGGCGTAGAAGGCCGGCACCGGTGGGGCGATGATCCCGCCCATTTCGGTGACGGCGGTCATGTTGCGCAGGTGGGCGAGGGTCAGCGGCGTTTCCCGGGCCATCAACACCAAGGTCCGGCGTTCTTTCAATGTGACGTCGGCAGCGCGGCCGATCAGCCCTGAGGAAGAGCCGGTGGCAATCTCCGCCAACGTGCGCATGGAGCACGGCGCAACCACCATGCCCAGGCAGCGAAACGAACCGCTGGCGATCCCGGCAGCCACGTCGTCGGCGCGGTGGTAGTGGCTGGCCAGCGCGGTGACGTCGGCCAGTTTGTAGTCGGTTTCATGGGCCATGGTCAGCAGCGCGGCCCGGCTGATGATCAGGTGGCTTTCGATGTTCAGTTCAGCCAGCAACTCCAGCAGGCGCACGCCGTAGATGAAGCCGGACGCGCCGCTGATGCCGACCACCATGCGCTGGCGGTTCACGATTGATAGCTCTTGAGCAGATTGCGCGCACGCTCGACCACGTCCTGATCCAGCTGCGCCTTGATCCCGTCGAATCCCGAACCGCGCGTGGCATCCAGCGCCATGCGCGAGGTGGTGCCGTTGACCGAGGACGACGGATCGAGCGGACTGCCGGGTAAACCGTCGATGACGAAAATATCCTGATGCGGCTGAAAGTGTGTGGCCAATGCCCACAGCACCTGGCTGTCGTCGCTGATGTCAATGTCGCTGTCCACCGCGACCACGGTTTTCAGGTACGGGTCCCAGCCGAGCAGGGCGAGCATGATCTGCCGCGCCTCGCCGTCGCGGCTTTGATCCAGCGCCACGTAGCAATGAAAGTGCGTGCCGGAGTTGGGGTAGTGCACGGCGGTGACGGCGGGGAAGCGTGCCTTGAGTTTCTCGCTCATTTCCGCTTCCCGTGGCAGGCGCGCCAGGGTCAGGTGTTCGGCGTACCGGCCGCCGACCACGTCCACCAGCCAAGCGTCCTTGCGCCGCATCAGGGTGTCGACCCGCAGCACGTTATTGGTTGAACGGTCTGAGGAATAGCCGCTGAACTCGCCGAACGGACCTTCCTCGGCATAGGCCGCTGGATCGATGGCGCCTTCCAGTACAAACTCGGCATAGGCCGGTACGCCGATCCCGTAAAGCGGGGTCTTGACCAGTTCCAAAGGGGCACCAAACAGGCCACCGGCCACCGCGCGTTCATCACTGCCGAACGGCAATCGAGCTGCTGCGGCAAGCATAAACAGCGGATGGGCACCAACCACCATGGCCACGCGCAATTCTTCACCGCGCTCTCGAGCGGTTTGCAGCATGCGCCACAAGTGACCGCGCGAATGCAGGCTGGTGGCGAGGGTCTGCCGGGCATGGCGCATCGAGCGGTGATAGCTCATGTTGGCAATTCCGGTGACCGGGTCTTCGGCGATGATGATCGCGTTGGTAATGTACGGGCCACGGTCACTGTCGAAGTGCTTGAGCATCGGCAACAGTGCCAGGTCCACGGCTTCGCCTTCGAAGATCTCGTCCAGTACCGGACCGGTTTCGACGTAGCGGGGCGCGATCGGATGATTGGCGCGAGCCTGGAAGGTTTCGTGCAGCTGCGCCGGAGTGACACCGAAGATCCGTGCGATGCGGGTCCGGGAGGCGAACAGGTTGGTCGCCACCGGCACACCGAGGTTGCCGACTTTTTCGCAGATCAGCAGCGGGTCACGGCCCTGGGTGGCCAGGGCATCGACCAGGGCAGTGACGTCCTGATCGGCGGATAGTTTTTCGTGAACGGTCAGCACATCGTCCGGGTACTGCCGGCGATAGGCGTCGATAAAATCGTGGAAATCCTGGGTGTCGCCGAGCGTAGAGAGGGTCATGGTTTCACCTCGTAAAAAGCAGGCGCGCAGGGCTGAGGGCGACGTTCGATCGACAAGCCGTTGGCCTGCCGGTCGATCGAACGCCGGGCTCATCTGTACGCCTGTAAAGTCGCTTTGCTCTGGTTTTAAAACGCTTAGAGGTAGGTCGTGGTCAGACGAATGTCCGCCTCGATCAGATCCTTGGGTGGCGGTGTCGGTTCGATGCCGCACAACCGGGCAATGTTGTTGCCCAGGTAATCCTCAAGATGATCTTCATCGATCCCCAAGCCCTGCGGTGCCGGCGAACACAGCACTTCCAGTTCCCGCAACCACATGCCCGGTTCGTTCGGCGGCGAGTCGGTGCCGAAGACGATCTTGTTGCGCGGCAGCTCCTTGGCGAACTCGACGATCCGCGACTGGAAGCACCAGCCGGATTCGCAGTACACGTTCGGCGTGTCCATGGCCATCCAGAACGCTTCGAACGAGTAGTTGCCGCCGGTCTGGATGCCGAAGTGACCGATGATGAAGTTGACCATCGGGAATTCGCGGATGATCGGGTAGAACATCGTCGGGATGGTGTACGGACCGTCACCCGTGTGGATCAGCACCACAATGTTGTACTTGGCGCAGACTTTCATCGCCGGCCGCAGCCAGTCCAGTGCCCGGTCGGGACGATAGCCGTGCATGTTGGCGTGCAGCTTGAGCATCTTGAAACCGTATTCCTTGATATGAAACTCCAGCTCTGCCGCACCGTTTTCCGGTCCCCAGCGCGGGTTAAAGTTGAAGTTGCCAATGAACCGATCCGGGTACTTCATGCACAGCTCGGCGATGTACGACATGTAGTCGCGCACGCCTTCGCGGCCCCGCCGGTTGCCGTCGCGATAACCGGTGTTGCCCGGTGGCGGCTGGATGAAGCCCATGTCGATGCGGCGCGGTTTGCCGTTGATCATGTACGGGCCGTCCATCAACTTGAGCATGCGCTCGCCGGTAAACGGTTCGCCGGTGTGGCGCCAGGCCTCGTCGACCAGGTTGGTGGGGTGCAGATGGGTATCGATAATCATCGGTTCAACTCCTGGCCAGTTGGGTAGTGACAGGGCGCTTCAACTGCGCCTCGGCTTCGGACACGGAACGTGGCGGCGGGGTCGGTTCGAGGCCGATCATCCGCGCGGTGTTGTTGCCGAGGTATTCTTCGAGGGTGTCCTCGTCGAGATTCAGACCTTGCGGCGGCTCATGACAGAGCACTTCCAGCAGGCGCAGCCACATGCCCGGCTCGTTCGGAGGGGTGTCGGTGCCGAAAAGGATTTTGTGGGTCGGCAGGACCTTGGCGAACTCGACGATCCGCGATTGCAGGCACCAGCCCGATTCGCAGTAGACGTTGGGCAGTTCCATCGCCCATTGCATCGGTTCGAACACGTAGACGCCGCCGGTCTGCACCCCGAAGTGCGCCATGATGAAATCGACGTTGGGGAACTCCTTGATCATCGGCACCCATTCCGACGGGATGCTGTACGGCCCGTCGCCGGTGTGCAGTTTGACCGGGATGCCCAGCTCGGCGCATTTCTCGAAGGCCGGACGGACCCAGTCCAGCGCACGGTCCGGGCGATAGGCGTGCATGTTGGCCTGCATCTGGACCATCTTGAAACCGTGTTCCTTGACGTAACGCTCAATCGCCTCGACACCGTTTTCCACGCCGCAGCGCGGGTTGTAGACGAAGCAGCCAATGAAGCGATCCGGGTAGGTCTGGACCATCTTCAGCGTGTAAGCCATGTAGGCATCGATGGATTCGCGTCCGCTGAGGTCGCCGTCGGTCCAGGTGTAAATGGTGTTGCCTTGTGGCGGCTGGATGAAGGCTTTGTCGATACGGCGAGGTTTGCCGTTGACCATGTACGGGCCATCCATCATCTCCAGCAGACGCTCGCCGGTGAACGGGTCACCGTCATGCCTCCAAGCGAGGTCCACCAGGTCGGTGGGATAGCAACTGATATCGATGATCATTGAAGTCGATCTCCTGATAGCGGGGAAGGGAACCTTGCGGTTCGCAGCAGCCACGTCCCGGGCAATCGGCCATTTCTATGCGCACTGCTGCGCATTCCCTCGCCTGGTCGCATCCGGCTCGGGACGCTGGCTGCTTGGGAGGAAGTATTGGAAGGGGGGGAGGGGTTCGTACAATATTAATTGGGCGGGGTGTTGATATGTGTTCGATATGGGGCAGGGTTTTGTGGTGGATGGGCGGACCTCTTCGCGAGCAAGCTCGCTCCCACAGGGATCTGGGGTGTGAGCACAATCCAAGGCAAACCTTAGAACCCTGTGGGAGCGAGCTTGCTCGCGATGGCGTCAGGTCAGTGTCTGCTGAGCCAGCTTCTTGATCACCTCAACCACCGGCGCCACCCGCTCGGCCTGGCCCGGCGGCCACACGGCGTAGAGGTTGTAATGCGCCGGAATTTGCGCCGAGTTCAGCTCTACCAAACGCCCCGCGCGCAACGCATCCGCCGCTAGCAGCCCGCGCACCAACCCCGCGCCAACCCCGGCTTCGGCCGCTGCAATCAGGTTCGCCGCATTATCGAAAACCATCCGCGCATTCGGCTCGGTCGGCAACATTGCTGCTGCATCCAGCCAGGGAATCCACGAGCGCCGCGTATACCCCAGCAGCGGCAATTCCAGCACCTGCGCCGGCGTAATTGGCACCTGCAACCCATGGCGCTCAAGCAGCGCCGGGGATGCCACCGCAGTCACTCGATCACCGCAGATCTGGGTCATCTCGCAGTCTTCCCAATCGCCATACCCGTAGCGCAACGCCAGGTCCACCCGCTCGAACGAGCTGCGATCCGAGCGCGGCATCGACAGCAATACCACTTGATGGTCAGGCAATAAATCGAGCAGTTCCGGTAGCCGTGGATTGAGCCAGCTTTGGGCCAATTCACTGTCGACATCAAGGGTCAGCCGCTGCGCGACGCTGCGGTTTTTCACCGAGGATAGCGCCCGGTCGATCTGCGCCAGGCCGTCGGACAGCACGCTGGCAAACAATTGTCCGGCATCGGTCAGGTTACTGCCGCCACCTTCGCGTACGAACAGCGGCTGGCCGATGAAGTCTTCCAGGCTGCGGATCTGCTGGCTGATAGCGCTGTGAGTCAGGTCGAGTTTGCGCGCGGCACTGGAGAAGCTTCCGCTGCGCGCGGCCTGGATGAATGCACTCATGGACTGCACCGACGGGTATCGCTTGTACATGCTGTTAGTCCTACTTACACAGGATGGCAGAAATCGTCGCTGGCCCGTTTTTGCGCAGGCTCCCAATAATCGGCGACCAGGCCTGCACAAAGACGGGCCGCTCTCTTGGAGCCTGACAATGATCGAATTCACGGTAAACGGCGAACGACACGAGCTGGTAGAGACATCGCCCTCCATGCCCTTGTTATGGGTGTTGCGTGATCACTTGAAACTCACCGGCACCAAGTTCGGTTGCGGCATGGGCCTGTGCGGTGCCTGTACCGTGCACCTGGACGGTGTCGCAGTACGTTCCTGCCAACTGCCGGTCGCCGCCGTGGCGGGGCACAGCATCACCACCATCGAGGGCTTGTCGCCCACCGAACAGCATCCGCTGCAACTGGCCTGGGTTGCCGAAGATGTCCCGCAATGTGGTTACTGTCAATCCGGGCAGATCATGTCCGCGGCCGCGTTGCTCAACACCGGTGCGACAGTCACCGATGACTCGATCCGCAACGCCATGTCCGGCAACGTGTGCCGCTGCGGCACTTACGGGCGAATCAATAAAGCTATCAAGCGCGCAGCTGCTGCGCCGAAGGAGGCGTGATGACGTTTATCGACGACACACAGATCGAACTGCCGCGCCGCATTTTTCTCAAGCAAGCCGCCACCGTTGCGTCCGGTCTGGCCATTGCGTTTTATCTGCCCACGGGCTTAGCGGCGACGGACCCAAAAGTGCCTGCGCCTGCAGGTGAATTCGAGCCCAACGCCTGGGTTCGGGTATTGCCCGACGGCACGGTAAAACTGGTGGTGCACAAACACGATTCGGGCACAGGCACCCACACTGCATTGGCCGCTTGCGTGGCCGAGGAACTGGACGTCAACCCGATGACCGTGCAGGTGATATCGCCGGAAAATCCGTTCTTTGAAACCTACATTCACCCGATATGGAAAGTCTTCTCGACGGGTGGTAGCACCAGTGTTTCGCTGGAATACGATCGCCTGCGGATGGCCGGTGCCACGGCGCGCGCACTGCTGATCACTGCGGCGGCCAAGCAATGGAAAGTCAGTCCCGACAGTTGCACAACCGAGGAGGGCCGGGTGGTGCATTCCGCCAGCAAACGCAGCCTGGGTTACGGTGAGCTGGTGAGTGTTGCCGCGAAATTGCCAGCACCGGCCAAGGTCACTCTGAAGGACCCCGCGCAGTTCAAGTACATTGGCAAACTGCGGCACAAGCGCGATGCGGCGGCCAAGGTGTGCGGGCGCTTCAAGTACAGCATCGACGTGGAATTGCCAGAGATGCTGGTGGCGGTGATTCAGCGCACGCCGGTGATCGGCGCCGAGGTTGTCTCGGTGGATTCCAGTATGGCGTTGCAAGTACCGGGCGTGCGTAAGGTGATCGCGATTCCCGGCCGGCCTGATGTGCTGGGCGGCAATCAGGAAGGCGTCGCAGTGCTCGCGGACAACTACTGGGCAGCCCAACAGGGTCGTGCGTTGCTCAAGGTGCAATGGAGCGATTCACCCCTGGCCGGTTTCGACAGCGATCAACTGGCGACGGCGCAAGCGGCGGCCATCCACGACAAAAATGCGCAACGGGTGTCCGCCATGGTTGCAGGTGACGTGAGCGCTCAGTGGCCGAAAGCCGCGAAGCTGCTCGAGGCCGATTACCTCATGCCGTACAAGGTGCAGAACCCGCTGGAACCGATCTGCATCACCGCCGAGGTAAAGAATAACGCCATCACCTACTGGGGCGGCGTTCAGGTGCCATCCTCGGCGCTGGAAGCTGCGCAAAAGGTGTGCAAGATCTCCAAGGACAAGGTCACCATCAACGAGTTGGTGTCCGGCGGCAGCTTCGGGGCGCGGGAGGCCAAGTACTGGTTGTTCGAAGTGGCATACCTGGCGCAGGAGGCCAAGGTGCCAGTCAAGTTGATGAACAGCCGTGAAGACGAAATGCGTTCGCTGTTCATGCACCCGGCGACTCTGCATCGAATCAAAGGTGCGCTGGATGCTCAGGGCAAACTCACGGCGTTGAAACTTGACGCGGTCTCACCGGCTTCGCCGGAACAGTGGGAACCAGGCTATTTCGAACGCCCCGACCACATGGACTACAGCACGACCGAAGCCATCACCGCGTGGGACTTTGCTTATCGTCCTGCGAATCTGGACCTGGTCTGGGTCAAGCACGAAAGCAACGTGCCCAGCGGTTGGTATCGCTCCGTGAGCTTCATTCCCAATGTGTTTGCCGTCGAAAGTTTCATGGACGAATTGGCACACAGTTCGGGACAGGATCCGTTGGCCTTTCGCCTGGCCCATATGCACGAACGGCCCCGGCACGTCGCGGTGCTGAAGAACGCCGCCGAACGTGCCGGTTGGGGCCAGCCATTGCCGGAAGGGACAGCCTTGGGGATCGCCACCAATCAGGGTTACACCAGCTTCATCGCGGTGGTCGCCAGACTTTCGAAAAAAGACGGTGTGATCAAGGTCGATAAGCTCACCTGCGTGGTCGATTGCGGCCTGGCGGTGTCGCCGGGCGGTGTCGAAGAGCAGATCTATGGCGGCTTGATGTGGGGCCTCGGTCACGCGCTGTTCGACCGCATGGACATCAAGCAGGGCAGGGTGGTGCAGAGCAACTTCCATGATTACCGGGTGCCCCGAATGTCGGACATGCCGGCGATTGATATTCTGGTACTGGACGGCGAGCCGAGCAAACCTGGAGGTGTCGGCGAACTGGGCAGCACGTCGGTGGTCCCGGCCATCGCCAATGCGCTGTTCAGCTTGACCGGTGTGCGCCAGCGCTCGACGCCACTGACCCTGGGATAGCCGTCATGGACTTGCGATTGCTGCGGTATTTCATGGCCCTTGCTGAAGAGCTGCACTTTGGCCGGGCTGCCACGCGTTTGCACATTTGCCAACCGCCGCTGAGCCAGCAGATTCGTCTGTTGGAAGAGGAACTGGGTACACCGCTGTTCGAGCGCAGTCATCACCGGGTCGAGCTGACGGCGGCCGGACAGATGCTCAAGGAACAGGCGCCGCTGGTGTTCGAACAACTGAACCGCGCGCTGGACCTGACTCGTCAGACCGGTCGTGGTCAGTTGGGCGAGCTGGAAATCGGCATGATCAGTTCGGTGATGGTTGGCGTGCTGCCGCGGGCCTTACACCTCTTCCGCGAGCGCTATCCTCAGGTGTCCTGGCGGCTGCATGAAATGACGCCGGCGGCACAGGTCATGGCGTTGAAGGAGAAACGCATCGATGCCTGTGTGTTCCGGGTCGGCTATGACGATCCGCAGTTGCGCAATGAACTGCTGATCTACGAGCCGATTCGCGTGGTCATGCCTGTCGATCATCCTTTGGCTCGATGCGAAAGCCTAGCGCCGGCAGACTTGGCACAGGAGCCTTTTGTGGCGCTGGAACTTAAGCAGTCGCGGTTTGCTGATTTTCTCTATCAGTGCTGCATCAAGGCCGGTTTTACCCCACAAATCCGTCAACAGGTGATTGAGGTTCAAACCTTGCTCAGCCTGGTGCAGGCCGGTTTCGGTGTGGCGTTGTTGCCAGCGTCCATCGAGCAGCTGGCGCCAGCCGGGCTGGTGTTCCGCCGCCTGACCCCAGCGTTGCCGGAAGTGCCGCTGTACGCCACTTACCGCGCAGACGATGACTCGCCGGTGCTCAAACTGTTTCTCGATACGTTGCGCGAACTAGTTCTCGAAGAACGCCAGCAACCCCTCCTCAACTCCATAACGCGGATTTGATTTCACCCTCGAACCGGCGAATTTACGATTCGCCATTCTGGGCAATGTCGGCTATCACGGCTTCCCGAACACTGTGTGCACATCCGTCAACCAGGTGGTCTGCCATGGAATCCCTTCGGCGACTGCACTGAAGGAAGGCGATATTGTGAATCGACCGCGACCAGCAAACCCTCATTCATGAGATTGCGTTGCAGGAAAGTCAATTTTGGCGCTGAACGATTACATGAGCGCTCGTTACGTTCATGGGTCAACAGACTTCGAAACGGAATGCAGAAGCGTAACTTGGACTAGATACTCCATATTAAGACCCAACGCACATCAGTAACGGCCAAACTTTTGTCGATATTCCGCTGGCGTTAGGGCAGTCAATTCTTTGAACATTCGCCGCATATTGGAATCACTGCTGAAACCAAGCTCTATGCTAATTGTGCTGACGGTTGATGACGTCAAGGTGAGGCGTTCGCTGACCTGGTTTAACTTAATAAGACGGGCATAGGCAGCAACCGCTAGGCCTGTTTCTTTTTTGACCTTGCGCGCGAGAGTGCGCGCGGACATTCCGAGTTTATCCGCTAACTTTTCCACTGTAAGTTGTTCAGCCGGCAGTTGCTCAACTAGGATAATTAGCTTGCGTAGTAACCTTTCGGACTGCTCCATTAGGCTTATTGTCTGAAACGCGGTGTGAGCGACAGCAGGGCGTGGTAGCACCATCAACTTGATGAGGTCTCGAAAAATTTCAGAGCTGACGTTCTTTTCGATCAGCGCCTGGGCGATGGGCAGATATCCGTTTACGCCTGAAGCTGTGGCCGTTCTCTGGTTAATGATGCAGATCTGCTCGCTTTGCCAGCGCACCTTTTTGTAGCGCTGAGCCATTGTCTCCACTAGCCACCATGTGATCGTTGCCGCCTGATCATTTAACTGACCACTCGCGGCAAGTAGACAAACGCCCGTGCAATAACTCAAAAGCTTGCATGTTTTGGCACGATTCGATAGGGCTGCCACCAGGGGCGTATGAACGACCAACTCCTTTTCAACCTCCTGCGCCGACTCCGCCCAGAAGCCTGGCACCAAGATAGCGTCCAGCTCGTCGCTATCAAGGGAGGCTGTCGCCTGCAACGTCACGCCATGCGCACACTCAACTGGACCGATCTGCCCCGCGACATAGACAGTTTCGAAGAGATCATGACCTGTGCGCCGATTCGCTGCGTACAGAAGATCTGCGAATGCGAACAAGCCCGCAGGCATGCAATTGGAGAACAGCAGGAGACCAACTCTTAAAGTTTTGGACATGGCCTAAAATGAATCCATTATGACTAATCTTGCCATTATGGACTCCGTATCGGATTGGCACCATAAGATCTCTTTCCAAAGGGTTTTATGATGAAAATTCAACAAATTCGAAATGCCACAATCATTATTGAAATCGGCCTCCATCGCATCCTTGTCGATCCAATGATGGCGCGAAAAGATGCGCTCCCGCCCTTACGATTATTCGGCGCCAGGCAGCGCAACCCAATCGTCGAATTGCCGGATTCAACCTCGACTGTTCTCGATGCGGTAACCCACTGTCTGATCACCCACTGCCAAAAGGGGCACTTCGACCATTTGGATCGAGCAGCCAAAAGATGGCTTCGCGAGAGACAAATTCCAGTGATCTGTTCACCGCACGACGCGCCCCATCTTGCAGAGCATGGTTTAAACATCCAGCCGCTTCCGGAAAATCATGAGCAGCCTAATCTCTTTTTGGGCGGCACGATTCGTACAATCAAATGCACCCATGGAAAAGGCCTGATTGGCAAGTTGATGGAGCACGGTGTCGGTTACTTAATCGAAATGCCAGGCGAACCCAGCCTCTATCTGGCTGGCGATACAATTCTCACGCCGACCATACGGGATTTCGTGCTACATCACGGGCCACACGTCAGCGTTGTACCTGCTGGGGGTGCACGATTTGATTTTGGTGACGACATTATCATGGGGATTGACGAAGTCGTTGAATTCACTCGGCTGAGTCGCGGAACGGTGGTGGCCAATCACATGGAAGCAGTCGCCATTGCCCGGTAACTAGATCCGCACTCGCTAAAGCAGGAAAACTAGCCGGTATTGACCAGCGTTTGCGGATCCCAGCAGATGGTGAAAGTATGGAATTCACTTTTTAACTAATAGCCATCGAATCGTGGTGTCCACCCGCATGTATGTCAGCACAAATTTAGAACTTCTTCGAAGTGCATTTCAGTGTTGGTCGTGGTCTATGCGTTGAGCCCAACCGACCTCTCCCGGTTTCATAACTGTCCTCGGGTATCTGGATGACGTTATCATTTAAATGCTCTGGCTACCGATTAAAAGACCAATCTGTCTATATTATGAGGAGCATGCACATGCTTTCTGAATACAAAATGACGCTGCCAGCTATTGAACTGGAGGCCTCCGAAGGCCGAGCAAAGGACGTTTTGACCAAAGGCAAAGCACAAGCAGGCGTTCTCCCAAACATGTACTCCCACATGGCGAATCGCCTGGCCTGCTGGAGACATACCTGGAAGGCTATTCAGCATTCCGTAACGAGTCAGGTTTTACATCGGCGGAACAGGAGCTGATTTTTTTGGTTATCAGTCGCGAAAACGGATGCGAATACTGTGTCTCGGCTCATAGCGCCATTGCCGATATGAAGTCAGGGCTCGCCCCGCAAACCACCAATGCGATTCGTGTCTCTCTTCATGATGCGCGTGCCGAGCGCGACGTCCTTCAGTAGTTGGTAGACCTCGCGGGCGGTGAGAGGGGAGGTTGTGTTCAAATAGTTCTTTGTTCAATTCGCAACTTCATCAGCAAATTGATGTAGTCGAGTTCGGTCTATAGATAGTCCAACAGGGAGTAGGCATACATTATGTATGGCCTCTTGGTGTACGTAAGGATATGCTGCCCCCGACTTCATTTATGCCAATAAAAACCAACTACAGTGACGTTATGAGCCAATCAAAGACGCGTGCGACTGCCTTAACGCTGTATCCAGAGGACTCCCGCGAGGCGGCGGCTCTGCTGAAACAGGCCGTACCACTGATGGTGCGTCACAACATTCCACCCAATCCCGTGCACTATGCTCTCTGGTACACCTACAGCAAAGGTCAGGAGCCAGAGCTTAATCGCCTTCTGGACAGGGTGGTCAAAGACTTCGACTGTTTCCCTCCAGAATCCGCTACGACGCTTTTTCGCGACTACATCATTCGTGACGAATTGGAGGAGGCGCGCGCAGGGCAACAACAAGCGATCAATCTGGTTGACGACATGGAGCGTAATGTTTCGCGTAGCGTGAATGGCAGTGTCAACTTTCAAGCCAGTCTAGGGTATTGCATGGAAATGCTCGCGGAGCCGGTCGACAAGAGGTTGCCCGCCATTCTGAGCGAGTTGCAACAAAGCACCCAGGTCATGCAGGATCAGCAAGAGCTTTTCCTCTCCCAGCTGCACTCAGCGCAGAATGAAATTAGGAGTCTGAGAGACAAGCTCGAGCGAGCCCAACTGGCTGCATCTTTGGATGGGCTGACCAAGGTGTTGAACCGAGCTACCTTCACTCGCTTGCTGGAGCATGCGTTGATCAACGCTCCTCATGGGGTGGCATTGGTCATGTTGGATATTGATCATTTCAAGCAGTTCAATGACCGGTATGGCCATCCTCTGGGCGACCGCGTACTTGAGCATGTTGGTCAGGTGTTACGGAACTCGCTCCCGCCTCAGGCCTTGGCGGCACGCTATGGTGGTGAAGAGTTCTGTGTAGTCCTGCAAGCGTGTTTTGATCTCACCAGTGCTCATACTTTTGCTGAGCAGCTGCGCCTAAAAATCCAGGCGCTGCGGATCAAGGTTCGTGGCACGGATGAGGTGCTAGACACCGTAACTGCGTCCTTTGGTGTCGCCCTCGCCAAAGCGGGTGACGACGTGGAAAGCCTTCTGACTCGTGCTGATGATGCGCTCTATCTAGCCAAGCGCAGCGGGCGCAACCGAGTGAACTGAAACTGGCGTTCGGACTCTAGCTGCAATCACATAGCTCCACAGGATAGGGTGACTCGATTCGCCTTCATTCGTAAGCGTCCAGCCAACACACCTTCCGAACTCCAACATTAAGGGCGATGGTGTCCGCGTATTTTTAAGCGGACGCGATTGCCCTTAATGTCAGGATTTCCATGCACCAACGAACCTCTTATCCAAAGCCCTTCAAAACTCAAGTCGTCCAGGAATGCCTGCAACCGGGCGCCTCTGTTGCCAGTGTCGCGATGAGTCACGGCATCAACGCTAACGTCGTGCGCAAATGGTTTCCGCTTTACCGCGATCAACAGCTCACTGACTTGGTCGCTTTCTTGCCGGTGAAGCTGGAATCAAACATTCAGAACGAGAAGTCCGTCAGCATCGAGTTGCCGTGCGGGCTAGGAACGATGACCGTGAAATGGCCGGCCTCCGATCCTGATGGCTGTACCCGATTCGTTCGCGGACTAACGCAATGATCCGCATCGACTCCATCTGGCTCGCCACCGAGCCCATGGACATGCGCGCCGACCGGTATCATGATGACGGAAAGTTATCCGATGCAACCAAGAATATCTCTTAACTACTTATAAAAAACGTCAAGAGTGCATGCGAATGCAGAAGCATGTACATAACTTTTCTTTGGATTAAAAACCTTGAACAAACTGTCCGAGATGCATTCTTTTGTCATGGTGGCGGACACTGGCAGTATTTCCGAAGCGGCTCGGCGTTTGGGTACGGCCAAATCAATGGTCTGCCAGCGTATCCAGAAACTGGAAAAACGCCTGGATAGCATCTTGCTGGAGCGTGGTCGCCAGGCTCGGCTGACTGAATCGGGTGAGGTGTTTTACCGTTATTGTGTGCGCATTCTTACCGATGTCGAAGATGCCGAAGACGCCGTCCTGACATCTCAATCGAGTTTACGCGGGAGCCTACGGATTGCGGCTCCTATGGCTTTTAGCATTCGTTACCTGACGCCGATTTTGTCGTCCTTCGCTATGCTTTACCCTGAACTGCGGTTGGATGTCGAATATGATGATCGCAACGTAAACTTACACGAAGAGAAGTTTGACGCGGCCATCCGTATCGGTGAGTTACCTGACTCCTCGCTCATCGCCAGAACCATTACTGCCAACCGCCATATCATCTGCGCGAGCCCAGCCTACCTGGCTGCTCACGGAACACCGCAAGTCCCGCAAGATCTGGCCCAGCATTTCGCCATGCTCTATGTGAATCGCGAACCACTTGGCAGATGGACGCTACCAGTGAACAACACATTGGAGTCGTTTCCTGTGCGTTGCCGTATGCGCACTAACAATGGTCATCAACTCATGGAAGCCGCCAAGGCCGGTATGGGTCTAGCTATTTTGCCCACCTTCCTGGCCGCACCGGACATTGTGGCCGGTGAACTTGAAGAGGTTCTGGCACCCTACGCGCCTCGTGGTGGCAACTTCTCAATGGTGTATCGGCGATCTCAGAGGGCTTCGCCCAAGCTTCAAGCGCTGACTAATTTCCTCATCGAACAGATCGGCAGTCCCCCTGTGTGGGAACAAATGCTGGCGGCTCACTCGCAGCGATCAAGTTGATGCGTTCGCAAAAAACGAATCGTTGATTCGTTCTTTGCCAGCTTATGGTGATCTGAGCCCTGAATTATGCTTTTTCCACCAGACGCACTACCGAGCGTCTGACAGGGAAGAAGACGGATGAAGAGTACCCTTAGCAATCCTGCTCGCCGTGCTGTATTGGCAGGTGGCGTTATGGTTGCCGCGACTTTGGCGGCGGGCAATGGTTTGGCGCAGGTTTTGGAACCAGGCAGCAAACCCGGTAAGAGTGAAGGTCGTAGTGTCCCGGTCGATGTGATCATCATCGGCGGTGGTTCGGCCGGTGCGGTTTTGGCCCGCCGATTGAGCGAGAACAGTAAGCGTCAGGTGTTGGTGCTTGAGGCGGGGCATAGCTTTGGCCCGCGTAACTACCCCGAAATCATCGCTAGCAGCGACATCGTCGGTGCTAATGGCAACCCTGAGTTTGAATGGGGTTACAAGACCCGACCGGGCTACATCGACCACCCCATCGGCGCCTTGCGCGGTAAGGTGCTGGGGGGGAGCTCGGCAATCAACGGCGCGGTGGCCATCCGTGCGCGCCCTACCGACTTCAAACGCTGGGATCTGCCAGGCTGGAGTTATGAAGAGCTGCTGCCTTCCTTTAAAAAGCTGGAAACTCACAGCAGTGGTGCCAGCCAGCTACACGGCCATGAAGGGCCGCTCCCCGTGCATCAACTCAGTAATGCCGATGTGACCCCCATGCAGCGCGCCTTCATCGACGCCTCGGTCGCTAATGGCTACAAAGTGGTTACCGATTTTGACGGTGCTGACGCCAACGGAGTAGGGCCGTACCCGATGAATATCGTCAACGGTGTGCGGGTCAACACCGGCATGGCCTACCTCACCGATGAGGTGCGAGCCCGCGACAACCTGCATATCCGCCCCGACAGCTTGGTAGATAAAGTTCTGTTCGACGGTAAGCGCGCAATCGGTGTGCAACTGGCCAACGGGGAAAAGCTCTTGTCTGGTGAAGTCATCCTTTCGGCTGGCAGCTATGGCAGTGCCGCGATCCTGCTGCGTTCCGGCATTGGCCCGGGGGAGGATCTCCGTACCTTGCAGATTCCACTGGTCGCCGAGCTGCCTGTGGGACAAAACTTGGTGGATCACCCGTTCTACTACAACGCCTATGCCGCCAAGCCTGATGTGATTGGCAGTCAGTCGCCAGCCATTGGTGCAAAACTCTGGACTCACAGCAGTACAGCCGAGAACGGTGATCTGGATCTTCATATCACGGCCACCCACTTGTTTCCCCACGACCAGAGCCCGACCAAGGTTGGCTTCGTTCTAGCGGTAGCCCTGACTCGACCACTGTCCCGAGGCAAAGTTACGCTCGCTAGTCGCGATCCGTTCGTAGCACCGAACATCGATCTGAATTTTCTGGCTGAGGAAAAGGATCGCCAGCGTCTGCTGGATGGCATCCGCCTGTCCCGCAAAATCGGCACAACGGCACCACTCAATAAGCTGATCCATTCCGAACTCAACCCTGGCCAAGGCAACGACACCGACGAGGCCTTGCTGGCTAGCGTCAAAGCCAGTCTCGATACCTATCACCACCCGACCTCGACTGCTCCCATGGGGCGGCCGGGCGATGCGCGAGCGGTGGTCGACTTGGAAGCGCGGGTTATCGGCGTGCAGGGCCTGCGGGTAGTGGACGCTTCGATCTTCCCTGATGTGCCTTCGGTAGCCACCAATATCACTGTGATTGCCACGGCCGAGAAAGTCGCCCGTCTCTACGTTTAATCCTCAGGAATCTGCCTCTATGAACAGCACTCCAGCTTTAAACTGGATCGACGGCCAATGGCTGGACTCCGGTGTTTACAAAGACTCCATCGACCCAGCGACCTATGAGCTGATTGGTCAATACGCCGAAGGCGGCTTAAACGAAGCGCAACAGGCAATTAAGGCGGCACAACGGTCGTTCGCTGAAACGCCTTGGAAAGATGATCGTAACTTGCGCGCCAAGGTATTGTTGGAGTTGGCGGATGCTTTCGAGCGCAACGCAGATGAGTTGATCGACACCCTGGCGCTGGAAAACGGAAAGATCAGACCCGAAGCCGAGTTCGAGGTCACTATGGTGCCCTCCAAACTGCGCTATTACGCCGCTCTTGCTCGCGCCGAATACGGTCGTGCGGCCGAGCCCAAGCCTGGCAAAATTTCCCTGGTGATCCGTCAAGCAGTGGGCGTAGCGGGCATCATCGTGCCGTGGAATTCGCCTGTGGTACTGATGATTCGCTCCCTGGCACCTGCTCTGGCTGCCGGTTGCACCACAGTGATCAAAATGCCCGGGCAAACGGCCCAGACCAACTGCCTGGTAGCTCGGATCATGAGTGAGGTGGTGTCGCTGCCTCGTGGCGTCATCAATCTGTTCAGTGAGCTGGGCGCGGCCGGTTCCATACATCTGGTGGAATCGCCCAAGGTTCCTGTGATCAGTTTCACCGGTAGCACAAGCACCGGTCGGGCTATTTCCGCTGCGGGTGCACAGCACCTTAAGCGCTTTGGCTTGGAACTGGGTGGGAAAACGCCAATGCTGGTGTTTAACGACGCTGACCTGGATGTTGTAGTGCCAAAGTTAGAAAAAGCTCTGACGGTATTCGCTGGTCAATTCTGCATGACGGGGTCGCGGCTGCTGGTGCAACGTGATATTGCCACGGCGCTGACGGAGCGCTTGGCCGCACGGTTGGAAGCCGTGCGCGTGGGGCCGGCTGCAGATCCCGCCAGCGAAATGGGGCCGTTAATAGATAAACCTAACGTGCAGCGGGTCAACCAAGTGGTGGAGGAAGCGATCACCGACGGTGCTCAAATCATCGTTCGCGGCGGGCCAATCACCGAGGGGCCATTGGCCAAGGGCGCTTTCTATCGCCCGACCTTGCTGCGCGTCACTGACCCTAATATGTCCATTGTCCAGCGCGAGACGTTCGGCCCGGTGCTGACCCTACAGGTGTTCGATAGCGAAGCCGAGGCAATCGAGCTGGCTAACAACAGTGAGTTCGGCCTTGCGGCTGGCGTGTGGACTCGCGATGTCGACCGTTCTCTGCGGGTTGCCCGTGAATTGGAGGTTGGCACTGTATGGGTCAACGACTGGGCAGTGGTCTACGACGAATTTGAGGAAGGTGGTTTTAAACAGTCGGGCCAGGGACGCCTCAACGGTGTAGCTGCCATGGATGACTTCGTCGAATACAAACATATCGCCCTCAATCCCGGCCTGCGCCAAGCTTAAATCCATTCAGTTCGCCTGCGCGCGTTGGTGCGTAGGCGGCTGTACAGAGAATCATATTCATGAATCGTACAAAAACCTTACTAGAACCTTTGGATCTCGGCCCATTCACCCTGGCCAACCGCGTGCTGATGGCTCCGATGACTCGTTCGCGCTCTGCCCAGCCCGGTGATATCCCCACAGCACTCAACGCCCGATACTATGGTCAGCGTGCAGGTGCAGGGCTGCTGATCAGCGAAGGTATGCCGATTTCTCCCGGCGCCAAAGGCTACGCCTACACACCCGGTATCTATACCGAGGCCCAGCAAGCTGGCTGGAGGCAGGTGACTGACGAGGTTCATGCCAACGGAGGTCTGATCGCCGCCCAGCTGTGGCATGTCGGCCGCATTTCCCATCACTCGGTCTTACCCCAGGGCCAGTCGCCTCTGGCGCCTTCAGCTATTCGTGCACAGGCCAAGATTTTCGCCTTCGATGATGAAGGTATGCCGAGTATGGTCGATTGCGACATGCCAGAGGCGTTAAGCGAAGAGGGGATCGCGGCGGTCGTGCAGGAGTTTGTTCAGGCCGCACTGTGGGCCCGCGCCGCAGGCTTTGATCTGGTTGAACTGCAAGGCGCAAACGGTTTTTTGCTGGAGCAATTTCTCTCCGTTACCACCAACGAGCGCACTGACCGCTACGGTGGCTCGCTGGAGAACCGTGCACGTTTTGTCGTGGAAGTGGTGGACGCGGTCTCGGCTGCGATTGGCGCGGATCGGGTCGGTATCCGCCTTTCGCCATGGTGCCCACCCAGCGTCAACGATATGGACTTCAGCGTCGAAGCTCAGGACATTACTTTGTACCTCGCCGAGTTCCTCAGTCAGCGGTGCATCGCTTACCTGCATTTGTCCGAGTGGCCCGGTGTGGATTATCCCTCAGGGTTTCGCGCGCAACTGCGCTCGGCGTTCAGCGGTGCGATCTTCGTATGCGGCGGCTATCAGCAGGCCGACGCGCAACACATCGTCGCGCAAGGACTTGCCGATGCCGTGGCGTTCGGTAAACCCTTCATCGCCAATCCCGACCTGCCGCAGCGGTTCGCGCTCAACGCCGAGTTAGCGGAGCCTGATGGCAGCACCTTTTACGGTGGCGACGCCCGGGGTTACACGGACTATCCATCCTTTGCGGCTCAGAGCTGAGCCCCGATGCGACTGCCCCGACTAATGGCAGGCGCGCTGTTGGCAGGGACGCTGACAGCGTCCTCTGCCTTCGCCGCCAAAGAAGATAATTCTTCTCCCGTGAGAAACACCTCCATGCCCCAGGACAAACTCTACGACGCGTTGCTTGACGCTCTCTATGCGACCTTCGGGCATCATCCTGGGTTTCGCGTAACGCATGCCAAGGGCGTGTTGTTACGTGGCACCTTTACCGCCTCTGAAGCGGCTCCGGCGCTTACTCGAGCAGCTCATTTCCAGGGACAGCCAGTACCGGTATTGCTGAGGTTCTCCAACTTCAGTGGTGTGCCTGCCACCGAGGACGGTGACCCGATGGCCAGCCCCCATGGTCTGGCCGTTCGTTTTACGCTACCGGACGGTGAGTCCACGGATATCGTGGCGCACTCGTTCAATGGCTTTCCGGTGACCACCCCCGAAGACTTCCTAAGCTTTTTGCGAGGCATTGCTGCCAACGTCGCCACACCGTCCGATCCTTTGCCACTGCAAGCATTTCTGGTCACCCATCCAAGGGCACAGCATTTTCTTGAGACGCCCAAGCCAGCACCGAGCAGCTACGTTAGTGCTGAATACTTTGGCGTCAACGCCCTAGTGTTCAGCAACCGTCAGGGTGAAGACCATGTCGGTCGCTATCGCATTGAACCGTTGCTGCCAGAACCTTTATTGAGCGACGAGCAAGCCGCCTCGATGCCTGCCAATTACTTGCAGGACGAAATCGGCGCACGATTGACCAAGGGGACGGTGAAGTTGCGACTCATGGTGCAACTGGCAGCCCCAGGAGATGCCATCGAAGATGGTTCGATTCCTTGGTCGCGCAACCATCAGGAAGTCGAACTGGGGATGTTGACCCTCGACGCTCTTGTTTCGGCAGAGGAACAACAACTCGCCCAGCAGCGGCTTGCCTTCAGCCCCGGACGCTTGCTCGACGGCATTAAGCCAAGTCACGATCCAATGATTCTCGCACGTGAAGGTATCTACCACCGGGCGATGCTCAGGAGGCAACAACAATGAGCATTGACGCCGACATTGGCGTCAGTGTGATTGTGCATGAGGTCAATCCGCAGCATCAGGCCTTGTATGAGCAATGGATGAACAAGGCCATCGATGCCCATCAGCAGTTCCCTGGTTATTTAGCTACTGATGTAGTCAAACCCGTAGGGTCGCAGTTGCGATACGCAATAATCCTGCGCTTTACCAGCAAGTGCCATGTCTTGGCGTGGCTGGGCTCTGACGTGCGCCAGGCATTGCTGCATGAGTCGCGGCCCTGGCTGCGGCAGGATTACCATCGCGTCGACGATGATTCGAAATTCTGGTTTGAGCCGATGCAAGGACGGGCCACGGTTGCACGCTGGAAGCAATGGCTACTGTCTTGGTCGGTAGTCTTGCCATTGTCAGTTTTTATGCCGGGTTTTTTGGCGGTGTTGCTTGAACTTTCTGATCTGCATCTACCCGCTTGGTTGTTCAAGGTGTTGGTGGCTGGGTTAGTGTCCTTCAATATGGTCTATTGGTTGATGCCCATGACGACACGTCTAATGTCACGCTGGTTGTTGCGCTGATCCGCCCAAATAGGAGATTTGCTGTAGCCGAATGTTCGGCACGCACCTCACCGAGATAACACCGATAAAAGAAGCTATAGCGACTTACATGATGAGGGCTACGGACAAACTTCGGGCTCAGCAGTCGCTGTGCAAGAAAATTCGGGTAAGCATACGTCCTGGAATGTTCAAGCCCCAAAGCGAAGTACGCCAATGGAGTGCTGGTGGAATTGCCATAACACTTACGTCAATAGCTTGAGTTGCGCGGAAGATAGCGCGTGGCCCGAAGCTCGAGGCTTTGCGGCCGCCGAACGGCACGTGGTAATCGGTGCCGGCGGTGGGCAGATTGACCATCACGCAGCCGGTTTGGGCACGGCGCTTGAACTCGCTGGCACCAGGTTGGCCGGCTTGAACACTGCGGCGTTGCCGAAGGCTTGGGCCGGAGCGATCTTCCAGGCAGCAGTGGCCATGGGGAAGTTCCAAGGGGTGATGATGCCCACCACGCCCACCGGCTCGCGGTGTACCTTGATGTCGATACCGCATCGCCCGCGAGGTCACCTTGTTGGTCCAGCATGAGATAGGCCAGGTCAGCATCGCCACCGTGCCTTCCGTGGCCAGCCGCTTGCTGACGGACCCCTTGGGGTGCGTCGTGGTCGAGCACACCCTTGGTACCCGCGGGAGGGGCGTTGCATTGGTCGCAGCTGCAGGGCTTGCCAATGATCTGTAACGGCACCTCACGGCTATTGGAAGGCACCGATGCAAAATGCTTGTTGGAGCACAGTCGCTTTTTCATCTCCAACATGATCTCGCTGATTGCGATGCTGGAGGAGGGCGTCGGGATTCAGTACCTTGCCTTACCTGGCGTTTCCACAGGAGAACGAAAAGCTCGCCTTTTTGCCCCTGGCCGAGCCGAAGGTGGAGCGCCAGATCGGCATGCTCACGCGCAAAGGGCGGGGCCTGTCGCCGGCGGCGGGAGCGTTAAAGAAGTTTTTGCAGGCGAACACGGCGCCTTCGGGGGGACAGTTGCCGTTATCCGCTTCTATCCTGCGGCGGATTCATGGGTATGGCCTTGGGATCGGCCCCGACGAGCTTCATTTACTGCGATGGAGGAGGGTGTTCAGCGCCGTTTGTGCCTCCATGCTGTTGAGCCGTTCGATGAACATTAGGTTTTCTTGGCGTAAGGTGGCTTCCAGTTCAACCATCGACGCCTGCTTCAGCAATTTTCGCGTCGAAGCAGGGATTGCCGGGGCAGTGCCAGCAGGCGTCGGGCCAAATACTGCGCGGCCGTCAGGCATTTTTCTGCGTCGTCGAACACTTCATTTGCTAATCCGCAAGCGACCGCAGCGCCACCATCCAGGCTTTCGCCCCAGAGCAGCATGCGCGCCGTGCGTGCATGGCCAAGCAGGCGGGGCAATAACAGACTGGCGCCGAATTCGGGGCACAGGCCCAGATTCACGAACGGCATGCGAAGCTTGGAATTTTGCGTGACCAGCACCTGCCGAAAACTGCTGCAAGCAGCGGTTTTTGCAGGTGGACGACCACATCCATCAGGCGAAACGGCGGGCTGTCCAGATGAGTAGACCTTTGTCGGCACTATGACAAAACGTGTCGCCATAGCTGCTGTTTTTTGCCATCCCGTTCAGTTCGGGAGTGCTCAATCCTGATAGCCCCCCATTTGGGTTATGGCGTCATTGGCCGAATCCCTTAATAGTGAGTCCAACCGGTCATCCAGAACCGGCTTCACTTGATAAGGTGATTTGCTATGCGCAAGGCATTCAAGTTGATTTTCAGTACGCTCCTGGTACTCATAGCGGTCGGTGTACAGGCTGGTGAGGAGAATGAGGCCAATACGCTGCGGCTGTACAACTGGGCGGATTACATTGGCGAAAAAACCATCGCCAACTTCGAAAAGGCGTCCGGCATCCACGTGATCTATGACACGTTCGACGCCTATGAAACGGTTCAGGCGAAGCTCATGACCGGTCATTCCGGCTACGATCTGGTCGTGTTGAATGCGTCCCTCGCACCGCCATTGATCCAGGCCAAGGTTTTCCAGCCGCTGGATAAGAGTTTATTGCCCCAATGGACCAACCTTGACCCGAAGGTTCTGGAGGGGCAACAGGGATTCGATGCCGGTACGAAGTACTCGGCGCCCTATACCTGGGGCAGTAATGGCATCACCTACAACGTCGACAAGATCAAGGAGCGCATGCCGGACGCGCCGATCGGTTCGTTGGCGATGATCTTCGATCCAAAAATCGTCTCGCGCTTCGCCGACTGCGGAGTAACGCTGGTCGATGCGCCAACGGAAGTGATCCCGTTAGCCCTGGTATATCTGGGACGCGACCCTGAGAGCGCTGCGCCGGAAGATTTGAAAGCCGCCCAGGATTTGTTGTTGTCGGTGCGGCCGTATATTCGCAAATTCGATTCGGTCAACTACCTGACCAGCCTGCCCAATGGTGACGTGTGCATGGCCATGACCTGGTCAGGTGATTATGCGACGGCGATGGCGCGTGCCGAAGAAGCGAAACTGAATATAAATCTTGCCTACTTTATTCCCAAGGAAGGCTCGTTGATCTGGTTCGACAATATGTACATTCCGGTGGACGCACCCCATGTCGCGAATGCCCACAAGTTCCTCGACTATCTGATGCAGCCTCAGGTGATGGCTGAGGTGAGTGATTACATTCATTACGCCAATAGCAACGCGGCCGCCACTGCGTTGCTGAGTGCCGATGTACGAAACAATCCCGCTATCTACCCCGATGAGCAGACGCGTCAACGGCTGTTTCCACAGAAGAGCCAAAACGCGAAAGACACGCGTGCCATCACTCGGGTCTGGAGCACCGTCAAGAGCGGACTTTAATTCTTCAATTATTTGGTTTGAGGATTTTGTATGGTTACTGCAGCCAATAAACAACTGTCAGCTGTTGTAGACGACGCCAGGTTGGTCAGCGCCGATAAAGCTCACTACATGCACGGCTACCACATGTTCGACGAGCACAGCGAACAGGGTTCCTTGAACATTGTGGCGGGTGACGGTGCCTATATCATCGACGCCCATGGCAACCGCTTTCTTGATGCCGTTGGTGGAATGTGGTGCACCAATATCGGATTGGGGCGCGAGGAAATGGCGCTGGCGATTGCCGATCAGGTGCGGCAACTGGCGTATTCGAATCCGTTTTCCGACATGTCCAACAATGTCGCGATCCAACTGTGCGAAAAGCTCGCCAGCCTGGCGCCAGGGGATCTGGATCACGTGTTTCTGACCACGGGTGGCTCCACTGCAGTTGACACCGCGTACCGACTGATTCAGTACTATCAGAACTGCCGTGGCAAACCGGACAAGAAGCATGTCATCGCGCGGTATAACGCCTATCACGGCTCCACGACTCTAACGATGTCAATCGGCAATAAGGCCGCCGACCGGGTGCCCGAATTCGATTACGCCAACGACAAAATC
This sequence comes from Pseudomonas sp. HLT2-19-2, assembly GCF_054898005.1. Taxonomy (NCBI): domain Bacteria; kingdom Pseudomonadati; phylum Pseudomonadota; class Gammaproteobacteria; order Pseudomonadales; family Pseudomonadaceae; genus Pseudomonas; species Pseudomonas sp. HLT2-19-2. Next base: position 2,835,736 of record NZ_CM142712.1, read on the forward strand.
CACCACATCTCCAACCCCAACCCATATCGCGCGCCGAGCGGTATGGACGAGGCGCAATTCCTGGAGTTTCTGGTCAAGGAATTTGAAGACAAGATCCTGTCTATCGGTGCGGATAAGGTGGCGGGTTTTTTTGCCGAGCCGATCATGGGATCCGGCGGAGTGATCATCCCGCCCAAGGGCTACCTCAAGCGCATGTGGGAAGTATGCCAACGCTACGACATTCTTTTTGTCGCTGACGAAGTGGTGACATCGTTTGGCCGGCTGGGCAAGTTTTTTGCTTCTTATGAATTGTTCGATGTGCAACCGGACATTATCACCACCGCCAAAGGGCTGACGTCCGCTTATCTGCCGCTGGGAGCGTGCATATTTTCCGACCGTATCTGGAAGGTGATTGCCGAACCCGGCAAGGGGCGTTGCTTTACTCACGGTTTTACCTACAGTGGCCATCCTGTGTGCTGTACGGCGGCACTGAAGAACATTGAGATTATTGAAAGAGAAAATCTGCTGGCGCATGTCGACGACGTCGGCGGCTATCTGGAAGAGCGGCTCGCGACACTCTGTAATCTGCCGCTGGTTGGCGAGGTGCGTTGCCAGAAGCTCATGGCATGCGTCGAGTTCGTGGCTGACAAGCGCACTAAAGCGTTGTTTGCCGACGAAATCAACATCGGCGAAATGATTCATTCCCGCGCCCAGGCTCGAGGTTTGCTGGTGCGCCCGATCATGCATCTCAACGTGATGTCACCGCCGCTGATTCTGACGCGCGCTCAGGTCGATGAAATCGTCGAGATCCTGCGGGTGTGCATACTTGAGGTGGCCGCTGAGCTTGAGCAAAGCGGCCAGTATCTCGGCCAATGAATTCAAGTCTGCGATTAACAGGTGCCGGTTCACCCGCTAGACTGCGGGGCATGAACAAACCTGACGAAGAGACGTTGATTGCCTTGCGTTTTGGGGCATTGCATAACTGGCATCGCGACATGCGCGAGGCATTTGCCCATGTCGAGACGCTCGACGCGCTGCAATATCTGGCGTCGGCGTTCGGGCATCTGGTGTCCGTCGAATCGGTGATGATCAGCCTGGAACACAAGGACCGTGCACCGCAGTTGCTGTATCAGCGCGGGATTCCGGAAAAATATCGGGAGTCGATCATCGACCGCTATTTTTCCGGTGGCTACTTGCTTGATCCGTTTTGTCTGGCAGTGGAGCAGGGCCTGGCTGAAGGTTTTTATCATCTTGAGGAAATTGCCCCTGACAACTTCTTTGAAAGTGAGTATTACAACACTTACTACTTGAAAGCAGGGAGTTCCGAGGACAGTTTTTATATTGTCAACACGGTGAATGAATCGCAAATATCATTGAGCTTGTTTCAAGGCTTCGGAGGCGAGGCGCTCAAAGCGGAACAACTCAATCTGCTGCGGGCGGTCGAGCCGCTAGTACGGGAGTTCATCCATGAGTTTGGCCAACGCGGTTTGCAGAACATTGTAGCAACGAGCGCCGATGGCGAAGCCACTACCGCGCATGACGATTTCAAACAGCGATTGCAGGCCGCTTTTGAGGATTTCGGTCGCGATCTGCTGACGCAGCGCGAGCGCGAGGTCGCGCACATGGTACTCCGCGGGCACTCCGTGAAATCCACGGCCAGGCAGTTCGGTATTTCGCCCGAGACTGTCCGCATGCACCGCAAAGGTCTTTATTTAAAGCTGAACGTCAATTCGCAGTCGGAATTATTTGCACTGTTTTTCGTGTGGTTACGGACGAATTAAGTTATTGCCCACTAGCGAATCCTAATAACAATAAGGTTGCCTTGTTCAGGCAAGCGGCCTCTCTGCGCGAGTGATAAAAAGATGGCAGTTGCCTCCGGCGCCTATAAGAAAGCCCTCGAGGGCGACCAATCACCTAAACAGGTGTTGGTCAAAATCGACCGGGTCACGAAGAAGTTCGACGAGACGATTGCCGTGGACGATGTGTCCCTGGAAATCAGGAAAGGTGAGATTTTCGCCCTGCTCGGCGGCTCGGGATCGGGCAAGTCCACGTTGCTGCGCATGCTCGCAGGCTTCGAACGGCCCACGGAGGGGCGCATTTTCCTCGATGGCGTAGACATCACCGACATGCCGCCGTACGAGCGGCCGATCAACATGATGTTCCAGTCCTACGCCTTGTTCCCGCACATGACCGTGGCGCAGAACATCGCCTTTGGGCTCAAGCAGGACAAAATCCCCGCCGCTGAAGTCGATGCCCGTGTCGCGGACATGCTCAAGCTGGTTCAGATGACGCAGTACGCCAAGCGCAAGCCGCATCAGTTGTCCGGTGGTCAGCGTCAGCGTGTGGCGTTGGCGCGTTCCTTGGCCAAGCGGCCGAAGCTGTTGCTGCTCGACGAACCGATGGGTGCGCTCGACAAGAAGCTGCGTTCGCAAATGCAGCTGGAGCTGGTCGAGATCATCGAGCGGGTCGGCGTAACCTGCGTCATGGTGACCCACGACCAGGAAGAAGCCATGACCATGGCCGAGCGCATCGCGATCATGCACCTGGGCTGGATCGCCCAGATCGGCAGCCCGATCGACATCTACGAAACCCCGACCAGCCGTCTGGTCTGCGAGTTCATCGGCAACGTCAACATCTTCGACGGTGAAGTGATCGACGACGCCGAAGGCCACGCGACCATCACCTGCAAGGACCTGGACCGTCAGATTTATGTGGGCCACGGCATCAGCACCTCGGTGCAGGACAAATCCGTGACCTACGCGATTCGTCCGGAAAAATTGCTGGTGACGCCAGACATGCCGACCTGCGAATACAACTGGTCCAGCGGCAATGTGCATGACATCGCCTACCTCGGCGGGCACTCGGTATTCTACGTCGAGCTGCCAAGCGGCAAGATCGTCCAGTCCTTCGTTGCCAACGCCGAGCGCCGTGGCGCGCGTCCGACCTGGGGTGACCAGGTTTACGTGTATTGGGAAGACGACAGCGGCGTGGTACTTCGCTCATGAACATGCGCAAATTCAAACGCCGTCTTAACCGAATAATTCCCGGTGGCCGCCAACTGGTCATCGGGGTTCCGTTCATCTGGCTGTTCCTGTTCTTCATGCTGCCGTTCTTCATTGTCCTGAAGATCAGCTTCGCCGAAGCCGACGTGGCCATTCCGCCGTACACCGAGATTTATACCTTCGCCGAACAGAAACTGCAGTTGCTGCTTAACCTCGGCAACTACGCGATGCTGGCCGGCGACGAACTGTACATTGCCGCTTACCTCGGCTCGTTGAAGATGGCGCTGATCAGCACCATCCTTTGTCTCGCAATCGGCTACCCGATGGCCTACGCCATCGCCAGTGCCCGCAAAGAGATGCAAACGGTGCTGGTGCTGCTGATCATGATGCCGACCTGGACCGCGATCCTGATCCGCGTCTACGCGTGGATGGGCATCCTCAGCAACAACGGCCTGCTCAACGGTTTCCTGATGACCATGGGCTGGATCGATGAACCGCTGCAGATCCTCAACACCAACCTCGCGGTCTATATTGGCGTGGTTTACTCATACCTGCCGTTCATGATCCTGCCGCTCTACGCCAACCTGGTGAAGCACGACAACAGTCTGCTGGAAGCGGCGTCCGACCTCGGCTCAAGCACCTTCAACAGCTTCTGGAAGATCACCATTCCGCTGTCCAAGAACGGCATCATCGCCGGCTGCATGCTGGTGTTCATCCCGGTCGTGGGCGAGTTCGTGATCCCGGAACTGCTAGGCGGTCCGGAAACCCTGATGATCGGTAAAGTGCTCTGGCAAGAATTCTTCAACAACCGCGACTGGCCGGTGGCATCTGCCCTGGCAGTGGTTATGTTGCTGATCCTGATTGTGCCAATCATCCTGTTCAACCGTAGTCAGGCCAAAGAAATGGAGGGCAAGGAATGAAGCGCTTCCGTTTCTCAAGTTTCATGCTGGTAGCGGGTTTGCTGTTCATCTACGCGCCGATGCTGATCCTGGTGATCTACTCGTTCAACGCCTCCAAACTGGTGACGGTGTGGGGTGGCTGGTCGATCAAGTGGTACGTCGGTTTGATGGACAACACGCAATTGATGGGCTCGGTGGTGCGCTCGCTGGAAATTGCCTGCTACACGGCGGTGGCGGCGGTAGCGCTGGGTACATTGGCCGCGTTCGTCCTGACCCGTATCAGCCACTTCAAGGGACGCACGCTGTTCGGTGGCTTGGTTACCGCGCCGCTGGTGATGCCCGAGGTGATCACCGGTCTGTCGCTGTTGCTGCTGTTCGTGGCCATGGCGCAGATGATCGGTTGGCCACAGGAGCGGGGGATCCTCACCATCTGGATCGCCCACACCACGTTCTGTGCGGCGTATGTGGCGGTGGTGGTGTCGGCGCGTTTGCGTGAGCTGGACCTGTCCATCGAAGAAGCGGCCATGGACCTCGGTGCGCGGCCATGGAAGGTGTTCTTCCTGATCACCATCCCGATGATCGCACCCTCCTTGGGGGCTGGCGGCATGATGTCCTTCGCTTTGTCGCTGGATGACCTGGTGTTGGCCAGCTTCGTCTCCGGCCCGGGTTCGACGACCCTGCCGATGGAAGTGTTCTCGGCGGTGCGTCTGGGCGTGAAACCCGAGATCAACGCCGTGGCCAGCCTGATTCTGCTGGCGGTATCGCTGATGACGTTCCTGGTCTGGTTCTTCAGCCGCCGTGCCGAAGAAGCGCGCAAGCGTGCGATTCAGCAGGCGATCGAGGAAGGTGCCGTTGCATCGGCCAAGCCACAATCTATTGCCCCACTTCAAAAACGCACCGAGCGCTCCGAAGCTGCTCCAGTCACCTGACCCTTGATGTCATTCCGGCAACCGCCTCAACTTTTTTGCAGGGGTGGTCCGGACCGGCAGTGGCCGCAGTTTCTGCGAGCCGGTTGTACCTGGAAAAACCAACGTAGCTGCGGGCGCCGTTAGAACGTTGGCGGGGTAATCACCCAGATCACCACCGCATCCACCTCGCCAGGGTTGCCGTAGCGGTGCGGTTCCTGGCTGGAAAAGCTGAAGCTGTCGCCTTCGTTGAGCTGGAAGTAGCGCTCGCCGACCCACAATTCGAAACTGCCGGACAGCAAGTAACCGGCTTCTTCGCCTTCGTGGCTGTAGCTTTGCTGGCTGTAGGTGCCGGGCGGAAAGCGCGAGTGGAGCATTTCCAGTTGCCGGTTGGGTGGTGGGGTCAGGAGCTGGTCGACGATGCCGTCTTCGTAATGCACGCTCAGACGACTGTTTTTGCGCACCACCACGCCATCGTCCTCGGGGGCGGTGTTGGCTTCGCTGGCGAAGAACCACTGGATGGTCACACCGAGGCTACGGGCAATGTTGAACAGCGCCGGAATAGACGGGTAAGCGAGGTTGCGTTCCAGTTGGCTGATGTAGCCCGCTGTCAGCTCACTCAATTGCGCCAGTTTCGCCAGGGTCATGCCCCGGCGTTTGCGCAGGCCGCGAATCCGCGTGCCCAGAAAGTGCGGTTCGGCGGTGCCGGTTGTGGGCGGTGTATTGCTGTTGTTGCTCATGGTGAGTTCCGAACCGGGTCGAACGTGAACCCCGTAGGAGCGAGCTTGCTCGCGATGGACTCACCGACGCCGCGTTCAACCAGTAAGCACGCATTAGGGAGCATCGCGAGCAAGCTCGCTCCAATAGGGTAAAAGCCCCGGAGTATAAACGGGCTTAAAGCGCCCAGGCGACTTTCAAACCTTCATAAATCGCTTCTTCGGCGGTGCGCGGCGCCAGGCAATCGCCGATGCGTCGAAATTCCACCAGGCCTTGCAGTTCCGCGCCAAGTGTATCCACGGGTTGATGACCCTGACACAACACAAGCGTGTCGATATTTTCCAGCAACATGGGTTCGCCACTGGCGGTGTGTTGCAAGTAAACGGTGTTGTCGTCACAACCGTACAGCCGCGCGTAAGGGGTGATGGGAATGCCCAGTCTGTGCAGCTCACCGGCCAGTTGGTCACGTACGTACAGCGGCAGGTTTTCCCCGCAATGGGTGCCATTGACCGCCAGTTGCACTTGATGGCCGGCACGGGTCAGACGCTCGGCGATGCCGGGGCCGATCCAGTCGCAACGCCAGTCGACCACCACCACCGAACGGCCGATTTGCACTTCGTCGCGCAGCACCTGCCAGGCATCCACCACCTGCAATTCACCCCCGCGTTCGAACGCCGGCCAGTATGGCTCGGCACCCGTGGCAACAATCACCATCTCCGGTTTATCCCGTTCCACCAATGCCCGGTCGACTCGGGTGTTGCGCACTACTCGTACCCCGGCCAATTCCATTTCCCGTTGCAGATTGGTGCTCGCGCCACCGAATTCGCTGCGCCGGGGCAGCAATTGCGCCAACAGCACTTGGCCGCCAAGTTGTGAGCTGGCTTCGTAAAGCGTCACATCATGCCCGCATTGCGCCGCCACCGCAGCGGCTTTCATCCCGGCCGGACCACCGCCGGCGATCATGATGCGCTTGCGTGTCGGCGCCCGTTGCCGCGCTCCAAAGATCAACTCGCGACCGGTTTCAGGATGCTGGATGCAGGAAATTGGCAAACCTTTGTGAAAGTGCCCGATGCACGCCTGATTGCAAGCGATGCAGGCGCGCACGTCTTCGGCGCGGCCGGCATTGGTCTTGTTGGGCATTTGCGGGTCGCAGATCAACGCCCGGGTCATGCCGCACACATCGGCCTGACCCCGGGCCAGAATCAGTTCGGCTTCCTGGGGTTGATTGATGCGCCCGGTGACGAACAGTGGAATGCTCAATCCGGCCTTGAAGGTGCCAGCCTCTTTGGCCAGGTATGCCGCTTCAATCGCCATCGGCGGCACGATGTGCACCGCGCCCCCCAGTGACGCTGAGGTGCCGGCGACGATGTGCACGTAATCCAGTTGTGGTTGCAGCAATTGCACGGCTGCCAAGGATTCGTTTTCGGTCAGGCCTTCAGGGTCGCGCTCGTCGGCGGAGATGCGCAGGCCGATGATGAACTGCTCGTCGGTGCTGGCCCGTATCGCGGCGATGACTTCGCGCAGGAAGCGCAGACGCTGTTCCAGCTCACCGTTGTAGCCGTCGGTTCGGCGGTTGACCCGGGGGTTGATGAACTGCGCAGGCAGGTAGCCGTGACTGGCGACCACTTCGACGCCATCGATCCCGGCCTGATGCAGACGCCGTGCGGCAGCGGCATAACCGGCGACAATCTCGTCGATCATCGGCTGATCCAGTGCGCGCGGCATCACCCGGAAACGTTCATTGGGCACCGCCGAAGCGGAGTAGGCCACGGCCAGCAGGCCATCGCTGGACTCCATGATTTCCCGCCCCGGATGGAACACCTGCGACAGCACCAAGGTGCCGTGAGCGTGGCAGGTTTGCGCGATTTCCCGGTAGCCATCGATGCAGGCATCGTCGGTGGCCATCAGCACATGGGAGGTGTACCGCGCGCTGTCATGCACACCGGCCACTTGCAGCACGATCAGCCCGACCCCACCTTCGGCGCGCGCCCGGTGATAGGCGATCAGCTGTTCGTTGACCAGGTTGTCGGTGGGCATCGAGGTGTCATGACCGCTGGACATGATGCGGTTTTTCAGGCGTTTGCCGCGGATTTGCAAGGGTTCGAACAGGTGCGCATAAACTGGGGTCGGGCTCGGCATGGTACGGGTACTCAGGGCAGGCTGAAGCTGAAAGACCGGCTTTCGGCGTTGTTATTATTTGCCTATAGAAATTTACCTTCAGTAAAAAATCAACTTGTTTTTTTACTGTGGCTTACAGTAGTTTCGTTTCGAGCCCGCTCCTGGGGCGAACCTCACCAACAATAAAAAAGGGCGATGCCGACCGATATTCGGCTTGCACCTGTACGAGGAACCACTGATGAAATCGAATACGCTCAAGCACGGTTGTTATCCCTTAGTGTTGACCCTGGCCATCGGCCTGGGCAGTGCTCAGGCAGCTTCGGACATGGTGGTGGTCGGATACGGCGGAGCCGGACAAAAAGCCCAGGACGTGGCGTTCTTCCAACCGTTTAGCGCAGTGGATCAACGCAAGGTCATCCAGAGCGAATACAACGGCGAAATGGCCAAGATCAAAGTCATGGGCCGATTTCTGGGACGTGCAGACAATTCCGGGCAAACGTGGCCTGCGCAAACGCGCGGTGTACAACCTGGAGTTCGCCTTGCTCGCTGACGGGATGAAGGTCGAGGATGTCTACAAGGTGCTCAATACCCCACAGGGCGTAGACCGGGCGTTTGCCAAACTCAATCAGATCAAGCCGTACATCCAGTGGTGGGAAGCGGGCGCACAACCGGCGCAATGGCTGACCGCCGGCGATGTGGTGATGACTTCAACCTACAGCGGACGCATCGCCGCCGCCGCGCAAAGCGGCAGTCATCTGGGGCTGGTCTGGCCCGGCAGCCTGTATGGCATGGACTACTGGGCGATCATCAAGGGCTCCAAACATGTCGATCAGGCCCAGCGCTTCATCGCCTTTGCCAATCAGCCGGATGCCCAGGTCAAGTACGTGCAGCAAATCCCCTATGGCCCGACCAACACCGAGGCCGCTGCGCGACTGGACAACAAACTCGCGCAATGGGTGCCGACTGCGCCGCAGAACCTCAAGGGCGCGCTGTCGATGGACGTCGGTTTCTGGGTCGACCATGGCGAGGAGCTTGAGGAGCGCTTCAACGCCTGGGCGAGCAAATAACTGACTGCGGCTGGACGTCCATGCGCGTCCAGCCGTACTGACTGCCCGAACCGATCAGCCTGGAGAACCATAACGATGAATGAGATTGCGACCCACCTGACTGCGCGCAGCGCTACCGAACAGCGCCTGCGCGAAGAACTGGCGGCCTGTTATCGCTTGATTGCACATTTTCGCATGACCGACCTGATTTTCACCCACATCTCGGTGCGCCTGCCGGGGCCGGAGCATCACTTTCTGATCAACCCCTATGGGCTGATGTTCGATGAAATCACTGCATCCAATCTGGTGAAGATCGACCTCGAAGGTCGCGCCGTTGAAGGGTCACCGTACCCGGTGAACCCCGCCGGTTTTGTGATTCACAGCGCCATTCACGGTGCCCGCGATGAAGACGCACAATGCGTGCTGCATACCCACACCAAATCCGGTTGCGCAGTCGCCGCATTGAAATGCGGGTTGTTGCCGGTCAATCAGATTTCCATGGAGTTCTACGGTCGCGTCGCTTACCACGACTACGAAGGCGTGGCGCTGGACATGAGCGAGCAACAACGACTGGTGCAGGACTTGGGCGACAAACCGGTGCTGATGCTGCGCAACCACGGTCTGCTCACGGTTGGCGAGACGGTGAGCCAGGCGTTTTTGCGCATGTACTATTTGGAAAAAGCCTGCGAAATCCAGTTGGCCGCGCAAGCTGCCGGTGAGCTGGTGTTACCCCCGGCCGAGGTGTGCGAACACACCGAGCGCCAGTTCAACGACCCTGGTCGGCCGCTGGACGAGGGTGAACTCAGCGACCCCGATGGGATGCAGCTGGCGTGGGCGGCGCTGCTGAGATTGCTGGAACGAGTGGCGCCGGGTTATCGGGACCCTGTGTGAATGGGCTGACGTCATCACGCCCTGAGCCTTTCCGTCAACACGATGTTGCTGTGTCCGGCTCGCTGATCAAAGGCGAGCCGTGCCGTAGCAAGGTCTGTAAATAAACGTTTTCGTCGTACACGGTGCTGGTCTTCCAGCACCGATAAACGATCCGGATCCACTTGAACGCCAGAGCCCTGAGGGCTGCTTGGTAAGAGCTGCCTTTGGCCCTTTGCTGGCGATAATACGCCTCTGCCCACACCGATTGATTGATGCTGTGGGCAGCCCACTCAACAAAGGTCTGGCGCAAAAAAGTTGCGCATTGATAGCGCCAGTGGACGACTTTTTTCTTGCCACTGCGTTCGGTGACCGGGGCAATCCCGGCATATCGCTGCACCGCACTGGCATCCTTGAAGCGATCACGCTGCTCACCAAAGGCGACCATCAACCGTGGTGCAAGCTGCTGTCCCGCGCCGGGCAAGGCCTTGAAGAGTCGGTAGTCGGCCAGGGTGTTGGCAGTTTTTTCGATCTCCCGATCAAAGTCTTTGATCGCCGTGATGATCCCTTTCAGTTGCGAGACCAGGGCCAGCACATACAGCGCTGAAGGACTGACCACGCCTGGATCTTCAGTCAACGGCATGGCTTTGGCGATCAACGCCAAACGCTGCTGATTGAGCTCGGCATGGCGAACATTATGCGCGTGAAGGAACTTCAAAACGCTGGCCGGCCGAGCGCGCTTAAGCGTTTCAAAGGTCGACCAGCGCGCCAGAAATTCACAAAAAACCAGCGTGTCATGGTCATGAAACAGCTCCAGGGCCAACGGGTAGTACTGTTTGAGCATGCACACCAGACGGTTGCTGATCTTGACCCGGTCATCGACCAATCCGCGGCGATGTTCGGTCAGGCTGGCGAGCGAACGCATGGCGGAGCTTTGCTGGACCAGTTGAGGAAACCGTTCGGGGTGATTCAGCAACAGCTCAAGCGCCCATTGAGCATCCGTTGGATCATCCTTGGCGCCACTGGGGACGAAGGTTTTACGGTGCCGGGCCAAGGTGCTCGGATTGATCGGAAAGATACAAAAAAACTCATATTTTTGCAGAGCCGCTATCAGTGGGCCTTTGTTCAACTCCACGGCGATCGCGATCGGGCCACCGTAACGTTGATGCAGCGACCTGGCCCAGCGATCAATCGACTCGGGCTTATGGTCAATGACCTCGAAACTGCGCTGAGCCTCTCCAGCTATCTGCAAACAGGTGTCGTGCTTGGTGTCTGCCCAATCAATTCCGATATAAGCAGTGAAACTCTGAGACAGGAGCGTTTGCATGGAACACCTCAACAGGCGCTAAAGTACATGCAGGGACATGCATGCTTGCGTCCAGCGAAGGCGATATAGAGAGCCGTGTCGGGCTTTCCCTGAGAATTCGTTAGAGGGCGCAAGCGCACCTGTGGACTCGAAGGTGATGGCGTAATCATCGAGTGCTGCGCGGGCATATTCGTAGCCCACAGGTGCATGTTCCTTCCTCGCCGACAACTGACTTCCAGCGATATCAGTATGGAAGAGAAAGGAACGGACTACCTATATCGCGGGCAAGCCCCGCTCCAGGTTTTGCTTCGTGTCGATAATGGTGGAACAACCCAAATCTGTAGGAGCGAGGCTTGCCCGCGATTGGGGCGCTACGGTCTCCCGGACGCGCAACTGACTGGAGACATGCCACGCTCTTGCTGTACAGTCGTTCAGCTTGCAATGATAGTGCGAGCCCCAGTGATTGAATCCAGGAGCGTGTTGCCCATGAATCAGGAAGCCCGTTTTTCCCGCATGGAACCGCAGTTGCGCAAGGCCAATCTGATCGAGGCGACGCTGGAATGCCTCAAGCGCCACGGCTTTCAAGGTGCGTCGATCCGCAAGATATCCGCCGAGGCGGGTGTTTCGCTAGGCCTGATCAGCCATCACTATTCCGGCAAGGATGAGCTGGTGGCCGAGGCCTATATGGCGATCACCGGGCGGGTCATGAGCCTGCTGCGCGACGCCATGGAGCAGGCCGCACCCAATGCCCGCGAGCGCTTGTCGGCGTTTTTTCGCGGCTCGTTTTCCGCCGAATTGCTCGATCCGCAGTTGATCGATGCCTGGCTGGCGTTCTGGGGTGCGGTGAAAACTGCCGAGGCAATCAATAAGGCTCACGATCATTCCTACGGCGAGTATCGCGGCATCTTGCGCAAGGTGCTGATGGAACTCGCGCAGGAGGAGGGCTGGGAAAACTTCGACGGCGATCTCGCGGCGATCAGCCTGAGTGCCTTGCTCGATGGCCTGTGGCTGGAGTACGGGCTCAATCCCGGCACCTTTACTCCGGAGCAGGGTATCCAGATTTGCGAAGCCTGGGTCGACGGATTGCAGGCCGGTGGCCGCCAGCGTTTTTGCGTGCAGACGAGCAGCTGTTGATCACCTGTTCAGTAGTGACTACTCTCTACCGCTGATGCAGAAAAACACTCTAATAAGAAATACGCCTTCGGGCCTGTGCAGGACACCAAGCAATGACGCCTCGGGTACTGATTGTCGATGACGATCCGCTGATTCGTGAACTGTTGCACGCCTACTTGTCCCAGGAGGGCTACGACGTTCATTGCGCCGCCACGGCGGAACTGGCCGAAACCTTCCTGGCCAGCCAGACCGTAGACCTGGTCATGCTCGATATCCGCCTGCCGGGCAAGGACGGCCTGACCCTGACCCGAGAGTTGCGGGTGCGCTCGGAAGTCGGGATCATCCTGATCACCGGGCGCAACGATGAAATTGATCGTATCGTCGGCCTTGAATGCGGTGCCGATGACTATGTGATCAAACCCCTCAATCCACGCGAGCTGGTGTCCCGGGCGAAAAACCTGATTCGCCGGGTTCGTCACGCGCAGATTCCTCAACCGGTGGCCACAGTCCCCAGACCCGTCAAACAGTTCGCCGATTGGGCGCTGGACACCGACCGCCGACGCCTGATCGATCTGGCCGGCAGTGAAACCCTGCTCACCCACGGCGAGTACCAGCTGCTCAGCGTGTTCCTGCGCAACAGCGGTCACACCCTGAGCCGCGACCAGTTGATGGACCAGATCCGCAACCGCGAATGGGTGCCCAACGACCGCTCAATCGATGTGCTGGTGGGCCGCTTACGCCGCAAGCTGCACGACGACCCGGCAGAACCGCAGTTGATCATCACCATCCACGGCGCCGGTTACCTGTTCACTGCCAGCCTCGCTGCGTGAGGGCCGTGGCGCGGCTGTTTTGCCTGCTGTTGGTGCTGGTGACAGGCAACACGCTGGCGGCGGAGAAGGTGCGCTATTGCGACTATCCGGTGTACCCGCCGATTTCCTGGAGCGACGGCAAACAGGTCCGGGGCCTGGCGCCGAGCGTAGTGAAAATCCTGTTCGGTCAATTGGGCTACGAAGTCGAAATCGTGGTGCTGGGCAACTGGCAGCGTTGTCTGCTCGACGCCGCCGAAGGCCGGGTCGACGTTGTGCTGGCCTACACCACCGCGCAACGGGAACAGAGCATGTTGTTTTCCACGGTGCCGGTGCTGCGCGAAGAGGTGGCGGTGTTCATCAATCGCCAGCACCCGGTGAAATTCGAACGGCTGGAGGACCTTGTCCGCTACCGTGGCGGACTGCTGTTTGGCGAAAGTTATGGCGTGGAATTCGATCGCATGGTCGCGCAAAACAACAACATTGAGTGGGTCTCCGACAGCCGCCAGAACTTCGGCAAACTGATTCGCGGGCGCATCGACTTCATCACCCAGGAGCGCCGCACCGGGCAGTTGTACGTGGAGAAAATGCCCGGCGCGCAAGACATCGTTGCGTTACCCAATGCCCTCAGCGTGGACTACCTGCGAGTCGCCGTTTCACGCCGCTCGCCACTGGCCGCGCGCATGCCAGACATCAATGCGCAATTGCAGCGCATGGTCGATGGCGGCGATATCGAGCGTCTGCTCAATGAAAGCGAAGTCACCTACCGTGACATGATCAACCTGCCGGCGAACGCGCCATGATCCACGCCCGCCCTGGTGGACTGTTGCGGCGCCTGCTGCTGTTCATTCTGTTGTTCAGCCTGTGTTTCACCGTGCTCGCCAGTACCGTGCAGTTGTACATCGAATATCGCCGGGAGATGCGCGAGATCGACTCGCGCATGGAGCTGATCCGCGCCGGCTACCTGGCGAGCCTGGAGCGCAGCCTGTGGGATCTGAACCAGGAGCAGTTGAACGTGCAATTGCGCGGTCTGGTGGGTTTTTCCGATGTGGCGCGGGTGCACCTGACCAGTCCGGACTACGACTTGCTACAAGGTAACCCCAACCCTGTGGGGCCGTTGCGCATCGAGCGTTTTGCCCTGCGCTATCTACCGCCATCCGGCCCGTTGCGGCAGCTCGGCGAACTGGAAGTCAGCACTGATCTGGGCGCGGTGTATGAGCGCCTGTACGCCACCGGGTTGACCAGTTTGTTGTGGATGGGCGTATTTCTCTGCGGTTTGGCGGTGGCGCTGTCCGGCTTGTTCTATCGATTGGTCACCCGCCACCTGCGCGTCATGGCCGAATTTGCCCGGCGCATCGCCGCCGGTAAATGGCAGGAGCCGTTAAGCCTGGACAAACGGCGCAACGCTCAAGAAGATGAAATCGACACCGTTGCCGACGCCCTCGACGACATGCGCCGGGCGATCCTCAGGGACATCGACCGCCGGGAAACCGACCGCCTGGCCTTGCAGGACAACCGCGACGAATTGCTGCGCATGGTCGAGCGCCGCACCGCCAGCCTGATGCGCGCCAAGGACGAGGCCGAAGCGGCCAATCAGGCCAAGTCGCGCTTTCTGGCGACCATGAGCCACGAGCTGCGCACGCCGCTCAACGGCATCCTCGGGATGGCCGAATTGTTGCGCGGTGCCAGCCTGGACGAGCGCGACAGCCAACGTCTGGATGCACTGCGCAAGGCTGGCGAGGGTTTGCTGACGATCCTCAATGAAGTGCTGTATTTCGCCAAGCTGGAGGAGGGCGCATGCCTGCCCGAGCCGGTGGGTTTCTCGATTCGCCAACTGCTCGACGAAGTGTTGACCCTGCTTGAACCCAAGGCGCTGAGTAACGACACGCTCCTGCATTGCCGAGTCGATCAACGGCTGGCTGAACATCACCACGGCGCCGAGCAATTCCTGCGACAGGTGTTGAGTAACCTGTTAGCCAACGCGATCAAGTTCACCGAAGGCGGGGAAGTCAGCGTCGAGGTGGCGTGGCTCACTCAGCCTGAAGCGCACAGCGGGCAGCGTATGCGGGTGAGTGTAACGGACGACGGGATCGGCATCGCACCGGCGATGCAGGCGAAAATCTTCGAGCGCTTCACTCAAGCCAGCGAGGAAGTGGCGCAGCGCTTTGGCGGCACCGGGCTGGGGCTGGCGATCTGCAAGCATCTTGTGGAGCACATGGGCGGATGTATCGGCGTTGACAGTGAAGTCGGGCGCGGTAGTTGTTTCTGGTTCGAGCTGACGTTGCAGCCCGCCATCGGTGCTGTAGCCGTTACGCCAGTGGCTGTCGTGGGGTCAGCACTCAAGGTTCTGGTGGTTGAGGACGTGGCCCTGAACCGCGAAGTGGTCCAGGGCCTGCTGCAACGTGACGGTCATCAAGTGTGGCTGGCCGAAGAGGGCGAACAGGCGTTAGTGCAGTGCGCTGTCCAGACTTTCGATTTGATTCTGCTGGACGTGCATCTGCCGGGTATCAGTGGTGTCGAGTTGTGCAATCAGATCCGCCGCAACAACGGACCGAACCGCCAGACCCGCATCTTCGCCCTGACGGCCAGCGTGCAACCTTCACTGGTGCGCGGGTATCTGGATGCGGGCATGGACGGCGTGTTGGCCAAACCGTTGAAACTGGACAATCTACGTCAGGCCCTGGCCGGGCAGAAGCTGGACCGGGAACCTGCGCCGGACGACAACGTCATGGACTGGCCGTTGCTGCAAACCCATCGCAGCTTGCTTGGTGAGCAAAAGGTGCAGGGTCTGCTATTGATGCTGCGCGACTCGATCCTGCAGCACCGGGAGGCGCTGCGCGAAGCCACCGAGGCCGAGGATTGCACCGAAATCGCGCACCTGGCGCATCGCTTGGCCGGCAGCTGTGACTCGCTAGGCTTTCGAGCGTTGGCCACGGTATTGCGAACACTGGAAGAAGTGGCGCAGGTCAACGACGAGTCGGCCATCCATGAACTGGCGCCGCGGGTTCATGAACAATTGCAGCGCTCGCTTCAAACCCTGGAACACCTGTTGCAGACCTGACGTACAAGCCCACCGTACAATATCGTTACGATTTTCTACAACTTCGATCACTGCGTACAACACGACCTTACATCGCTTTCCAATAATCGACGCAACCGCCGTAGCGCGGTCTTCGAAGCTTATTGGAGATAATAATAATGAATGGCCGTAAAGCTGATCCCATCCTGCGCAATGACCTCCTGTCATGCGCTGCGCACCTCACTGACTGCTGAGGTGCCGACATGAGCGAAAACATCGAACGCAATGGCATCCAATTGACCCGTGCCCTGAAAAGCCGGCACATTTTCATGCTGTCGCTGGGCGGCGTAATCGGCACCGGGCTGTTCATGGGCTCCGGCGTGATCATCAACCAGGGCGGCCCGATGGGGGCGATTCTGGCCTACCTGGTCGCCGGTTTCCTGATGTACCTGGTGATGGTCTGCCTGGGCGAACTGTCGGTGCACATGCCGGTATCCGGTTCGTTCCAGACCCACGCCACGAAATACATCGGCCCGGCCACCGGGTTCATGATCGGCTGGGTGTACTGGATGAGCTGGGCCACCACGGTCGGCCTGGAATTCACCGCAGCCGGGATGCTGATGACCCGCTGGTTTCCGCAGGTGCCGATCTGGTATTGGTCGGCGCTGTTCGTGGTGGTGCTGTTCGGCCTCAACGCCCTGGCGACCCGCGCCTTCGGTGAGGCGGAATACTGGTTTTCCGGGATCAAGGTCGCGGCGATTCTCGGGTTCATCGTGGTCGGCGTGCTGGTGATTTTCGGCGCGATCCCGCTGAGCAGTGGCGCACCCGCGCCGATGATGAGCAACCTGATCGGCGACTCGTTGTTCCCTCACGGCCTGTCGGCGGTGTTCGCGGTGATGATGACCGTGGTCTACGCCTTCCAGGGCTGCGAGATCATGGGCGTGGCCGCTGGCGAAACCGACCAGCCTGAAAAAAGCATCCCGCGCGCCGTGCGCAACGTGGTGTTCCGGGTGCTGATCTTCTACGTGCTGGCGATTATCGTGCTGTCGGCCATCGTGCCGTGGCAGCAGGCGGGGCTGATGGAAAGTCCATTCGTGCAGGTGTTCGACATGGTCGGCATTCCGTACGCCGCTGACTTAATGAACTTTGTGATTCTCACGGCGATTTTGTCGGTGGGCAACTCCGGCTTGTACGCCTCGACCCGCATCCTGTGGGCAATGTCGAAAACCGGCATGGCGCCGAAAAGTCTTTCGCTGTTGAGCAAACGTGGTGTGCCGTTGCGCGCCTTGAGCATCACCTTGTGCTTTGCCCTGGTGTCGCTGCTGACTAGCTTCATCGCCGCCGAAACGTTGTTCATGGTGCTGATGGCGGTGAGTGGTATGTCCGGCACTGTGACCTGGATTGTCATCGCGTTGGCGCAGTACAAGTTCCGCAAAGCCTACCTGCGCGACGGCGGAAAACTCAGCGATCTGAAATACCGCGCCCCGTGGTTCCCGGTGCTGCCCTTGATGTGCATCACGCTGTGCTGCTCTTTGTTCGTGTTCCTGGCCCTGGATGAAACCCAGCGTCCGTCGTTGTATTGGGGGTTTGGATTCATTGTTCTGTGTTATGGCGCGTATTTCTTGCTCCATCGTAAACGCAAGGCGGTGTTGGCCCCGACGTTGCCGGCGGCGTAATTCCCATCGACTGACAAAAAACGCGGCAGGCGCCTGTCGCGTTTTTTTTTGCATTTCAGGGAAATAACCATTCGCGGGCAGATCGTGTCAGCGGTGTAGGTTGTTCGAAGTTGTAACAGCGTCATCGATCAAGAACTTAATACAGATACATAACCTATATAAAACAGTTAGTTATAGAGATTTTAGGTCTGTTACAGCTTTTATCATCATCAATTGCCGCCTTACTGAACACTCGTTTAGTATGGCCTCAAGTCGCATCACCTCAGACCAAACACAATAATTCGAGGACTCGCATGACTACTCACGATTCACTGCTCAGTCAGGTCGAAGCAGGCGTTGCCTGGATCACCCTAAATCGCACTGCTCAGCGCAACGCGCTGGACATTCCGACTTTGAAGAACCTGCACACCTTGCTCGACGATTTCAACGCCGACCCTGCGGTACGCGTGGTGGTGCTGACCGGCAGCGGTCGCAGTTTCTGCGCGGGTGCCGACCTCGACGAATGGGCCGCCGCAGAAGCCCGTGGCGCATTGGAAAGCTACGGCTGGACCGAAACCGCCCATGCCTTGATGACCCGCCTGTACAGCCTGGAAAAACCGACAATCGCCGCCATCAACGGCACCGCCGTCGGCGCCGGGATGGACCTGACCCTGTGCTGCGACCTGCGCATCGCCGGCCAGTCGGCACGCTTTAAGGCCGGCTACACCAGCATGGCCTACTCGCCGGACGCCGGCGCCAGTTGGCACCTGCCGCGGCTGATCGGCGCCGAGCAGGCCAAGCGCCTGCTGTTCCTCGACGAGTTGTGGGGCGCTGACCGTGCCCTCGACGCCGGCCTGGTCAGCGATGTCTGCGCCGACGATCAACTGCAGACCGCCGCCAGCGAACTCGCCGCACGCCTGGCCGCCGGGCCGACCTTTGCCTTCGCCCAGACCAAAAAACTCATGCGCGAAGGTGCCGACCGTAGCTTGCCCGAGCAACTGCAAGCGGAACTGGCCGCCGGCCTGTTGTGCGGTCGCAGCGAAGACGGCAACGAAGCCCTGCGCGCGGCCATGGAAAAACGCCCGGCACGCTTTATCGGTCGTTGAGCCTCGGCACACCTCTATCAGCACACGAACAACAGGTAGCACCATGAATTTCCAACTGACCCAAGAACAAGAAATGTTGGTGGACGCAGTACGCAGTTTCGTCGTTAAGGAACTGCTGCCCTATGAAGATGAAGTCGATCGCTCCGACGAAGTCTCCCCGGAGCTGGCGGCGCAGATTCGCGGCAAGGCGATCGCCGCCGGTTTCTACGCCTTCAACATGCCGGAAGAGGTCGGCGGTGGTGGTCTGGATTACCTGTCCCAAGCGCTGATCGAGCGTGAGCTTTCCAAGGTGTCCTGGGCGCTGCACGTCTTCGTTGCGCGGCCATCGAAAATTCTCATGGCCTGCACCGGCGATCAGATCGACGACTACTTGTTGCCGTGCATCCAGGGCGAGAAGATCGACTGCTTCGCGTTGACCGAACCGGGCGCAGGTTCCGATGCCAATGCGATCCAGACCCGCGCCGTGCGTGACGGTGACGACTTTGTTCTCAACGGCAGCAAACACTTCATCAGCCACGCCGGCCACGCTGACTTCGCCATTGTCTTCGCGGTGACCGACACCTACGAGCACAACGGCCGCAAGCGCAACGCCGTGACTTCGTTCCTGGTGGACCGCGACAGCCCGGGCATGACCATTCGCCGTGGCCCCAAGTGCGTGAGCAACCGTGGTTATCACACCTTCGAAATGTTCTTCGACGACTGCCGTGTCCCGGCCGCTAAAGTATTGGGCGAAGTCGGCAAAGGCTGGGAAGTGGCCAACGCCTGGCTGACTGCCGGCCGGGTGATGGTCGCGGCCAACTGCGTCGGTCAGGCGCAACGGGCGCTGGACGTGTCGCTGCAATGGGCGGCCGATCGCAAGCAATTTGGCCAGCCGATCGGCAGCTATCAGGGCGTCTCTTTCAAATTGGCGGACATGGCCACGCAAATCCGCGCAGCGGAACTGTTGACCCTGCACACCGCATGGAAAATGGACCAAGGCACCATGACTGACGGCGAGGCCGGCATGGCCAAGCTGTTCGCCAGCGAAGTGCTGGGTCGCGCAGCCGACGAGGCGGTGCAGATTTTTGGCGGCATGGGCCTGATGGATGAAGGGCCGGTGGAGCGCATCTGGCGTAACGCGCGTATCGAGCGGATCTGGGAAGGCACCTCGGAAATTCAGCGCCACATCATTTCCCGTGAGCTGCTGCGGCCGCTGCTGCGCTGATTGGCCCGGAGAATTACAATGTCGCAAACGATTCGTGACAACCTCAAACGCATGCTCGCCCCGCGCCACGTGGCGTTTGTCGGTGGCCGCAGCATGGCCCGCGCGCTCAAGCGCTGTGCCGACGGCGGTTACCCAGGGCAAATGTGGCTGGTCAATCCGCAGCACGACAGCCTCGAAGGCGTACCCTGCTTGCGCAGCATTGCGGACTTGCCGTGCGGCCCGGACGCGGTGTTCATCGCGACCAACCGTGAACTGACCCTGACCTGCGTCGCCGAACTCGCCGCCGTCGGTACCGGCGGCGCGATCTGCTACGCCTCCGGGTTTGCCGAAACCGGCGCCGAAGGCCAGGCCCTGCAACAGCAACTGCTCGAAGCCGCTGGCGACATGGCGTTGCTCGGCCCCAATTGCTACGGGCTGCTCGACTACCTGCACAGCTCCGCGCTGTGGCCGGTGGCCCATGGCGGCAAAGCGGTGGAGAAGGGCGTGGCCGTGCTGACCCAGAGCGGCAACTTCGCCTACAACCTGTCCATGAGTGACCGCTCGCTGCCGGTGGCCTACATGGCCTCGGTCGGCAATCAGGCGCAACTGGGCGTGGCCGAACTGATGGACGTGTTGCTCGATGAGCCACGGGTCACCGCCATCGGCCTGCATATGGAAGGCTTGAAAAACGTACCGGGTTTCGCCCGTGCCGCGCACAAGGCACTGGAGAAGGGCATTCCGATCATTGCCCTGAAAACCGGCGTGTCGCAGATCGGCGCCGAACTGGCCCTAAGTCACACCAGTTCGTTGTCCGGTTCCGATGCGCTGTACGACGCTTTGTTCGCAAGGCTCGGAGTGATTCGCGTCAGTGGTCCGGTGAGTTTTGTCGAAACCCTGAAAGCCGCGGCCTGCGGCAACCTGCCGGCGGGCAACAGCCTGATCGCGCTGGCCTGCTCGGGTGGCGACGCCGGGCTGATCGCTGATTATGCCGAGCGCAACGACCTTAGTTTGCCGAAGCTCGACGCTGGCCAAACCGGTGAACTGGCACAGGTACTGCCGACCTACGCCAACCTGGTCAACCCGCTGGACTTCACCACGGCGATCTGGGGCGACGGCGAGGCCTTGAATGCCATGCTCGACAGCGCCCTGCGCACACAGGCCGATGCAGCGATGCTGGTGCTCGACTATCCCGCGGAGTTTACCGGCGAGCGCAAAGAATGTGACCTGCTGCTGGATCTGTACTGCGAGGCGCTGGTGCGTCACGGCAAGACCGGTTTTGTCACCTCGGCCTTCCCCGAGTTGCTGCCAGCTCATGCCCGCGAGCATTTGCACGAGCAAGGTGTGGCAGCGTTACAGGGTGTCGAAGACGGTTTGGCGGCCTGGGGCCGTATCGCCGGTTATCAGCGCAATCGTCAGGCGTTGTTGGCATTGGGCGAATCGGCTCTGGTGCCACTCTGTCCGCAGGCGCTGGAAGGCGAAGGGCAGTTGCTCAATGAATGGGATTCCAAGCAGGCCCTGCGCGAGTTTGGCCTGCCGACGCCCAACGGTGTACTGAGCACGCCAGACAAAGTACTGAAGGACGCCGAAGCGTTGGGCTATCCATTGGTGCTCAAAGCGGTCAGCGCACAGTTGCCGCACAAGACCGAAGCCGGTGCCGTGGCACTGAACCTCAAGGACGGCGCCGCGTTAAGCGCTGCCCTGGAAAAAATGCGCGCCAGCATCGCCGCTTACGCGCCGGGCGTGCCTTTCGATCAGTTGCTGCTGGAACCGATGGCCAAGCCGCCGCTGGCGGAGCTGATTGTCGGCATCAAGCGCGAAAACGATTTCGGCCTGGCTTTGGTGATTGGCGCCGGCGGCATTCTGGTGGAGTTGCTCAAGGACAGTCGCAGCCTGTTGCTGCCGACCACCGACGGGGCGATTCGCCAGGCCTTGCTGAGCCTGCGCAGCGCCGCATTGCTGCAAGGTTTTCGTGGTCGCGAAGCGGCGGATCTGGACGCCTTGGTGGTGGCAATCGGTGCGGTCGCCGAATACGCCTGCGAGAACGCCGGACAATTGCTGGAACTTGATGTGAACCCATTGTTGGTCGGCGCCGATGGCACGACTGCGGTCGATGCGTTGATTCGCATCGCACATGCGTGAGGACCTGAACATGCAAAGCAAAACCTTGACGGGTGGCCAGGCGCTGGTGCGTCTGCTGGCCAACTACGGCGTCGACACTGTGTTCGGCATTCCCGGCGTACACACCCTGGAGCTGTATCGCGGCTTGCCCGGCAGCGGCATTCGCCACGTATTGACCCGCCATGAGCAGGGCGCCAGTTTCATGGCCGACGGCTATGCGCGGGTGAGCGGCAAACCCGGCGTGTGCTTCATCATTACCGGCCCCGGCGTGACCAACGCCGCCACCGGCATCGGCCAGGCCTACGCCGATTCGATTCCGATGCTGGTGATTTCCAGCGTCAACCACAGCGCCAGCCTCGGCAAGGGCTGGGGTTGCCTGCACGAAACCCAGGATCAGCGCGCGATGACCGCGCCAATCACCGCGTTCTCGGCGGTGGCGTTGACCGCCGAAGACTTGCCGGATCTGATCGCCCGCGCTTATGCGGTGTTCGACAGTGAGCGTCCGCGCCCGGTGCACATTTCGGTGCCGCTGGATGTGCTGTCGGCACCGATTGCCCGCGACTGGAGCAACGACGTCGTGCGTCGTCCGGGGCGCGGCACGCCAGCCGCCACTGTATTGGACGAGGCGGTAGCCAAGCTGCATGGCGCGAAACGGCCGATGATCATCGCGGGCGGCGGCGCATTGAATGCCGCATCGCAGTTGCAAGAACTCAGCACCCGCCTGTCTGCGCCGCTGTTCACCAGTGTCGCCGGTAAAGGCCTGCTGCCACCGGACGCACCGCTCAATGCCGGTTCGTCGCTGTGCGTGGAACCGGGCTGGAACCTGATCGCCGAGGCCGATGTGGTGCTGGCGGTCGGCACCGAAATGGCCGACACCGATTTCTGGCGCGAGCGCCTGCCACTCAACGCCGAGCTGCTACGAGTGGACATCGATCCGCGTAAGTTCAATGACTTCTATCCCTGCACGGTGGCGCTACACGGCGACGCGCAACAGACCCTGACCGCGCTGCTCGAGCGTCTATCGCCCGACGTGCGTGATGCCAGCGCGGCAATCGCCTCGGTCGCGGCGCTGCGTGAGGCCGTGAAAAACGGCCACGGTCCGTTGCAGTCGATCCATCAGGCGATTCTGCAGCGCATTGCTGCCGAACTCCCGGCCGACGCTTTCATCAGCACCGACATGACCCAACTGGCCTACACCGGCAACTACGCCTTCGATTCACTGGCGCCACGCAGTTGGTTGCACCCGACCGGTTACGGCACCTTGGGTTACGGCTTGCCCGCCGGTATCGGCGCCAAGTTTGGCGCGCCGCAACGTCCGGGGTTGGTGCTGGTGGGTGACGGTGGTTTCCTCTACACCGCGCAGGAACTGGCGACGGCGGTCGAGGAACTGGACAGCCCGCTGGTGGTGTTGCTGTGGAACAACGATGCCCTGGGGCAGATTCGCGACGACATGCTCGGCCTGGACATCGAGCCGATCGGCGTGCTGCCGCGCAACCCGGATTTCGCCGCCCTGGGCCGCGCCTTCGGTTGCACCGTCAGCCAGCCGCAGAACCTCGCGGAACTGCAAACCGACTTGCGCCACGGCTTCAATCGCAACGGCGTGACCCTGATCGAGCTCAAGCATGCCTGTGTTCGCTGACGTTCGACCTTTTTTTACGGAGCTTCTTTTTACGGGGATTAGACCATGCGTTTTTCCGATCTGACCAAACGTATCGCCGGTGACGGCGCCGCCGCCTGGGAGATTCACTATCGCGCACTGGCTTTGCTGGAGCAGGGCGAAGACATCCTGCTGTTGTCGGTGGGCGACCCGGATTTCGACACGCCGATGCCCATAGTGCAAGGGGCCATCGATAGCCTGTTGTCCGGCAACACCCATTACGCCGAGGTGCGTGGCAAGCGTGCCTTGCGTGAAGCCATCGCCAGGCGCCACCGGCAACGCAGCGGCCAGCAGGTATCGGCGGAGCAGGTCACGGTACTGGCCGGGGCGCAGTGCGCACTGTTCAGCGTGGCCCAGTGCGTGCTCAATCCGGGCGATGAGGTGATCGTCGCCGAGCCGATGTACGTCACCTACGAAGCGGTGTTCGGTGCGTGCGGCGCGGTGGTGGTGCCAGTGCCGGTGCGTTCGGAAAACGGTTTCCGCGTTCTGCCCGAAGACGTTGCCGCGCGCATCACCCCGCGCACCCGTGCGCTGGCGCTGAACAGCCCGCACAACCCGTCGGGTGCGAGCCTGCCGCGCAGTACCTGGGAAGCGTTGGCCGAGCTGTGTATCGCCCACGACCTGTGGCTGATTTCCGACGAGGTCTACAGCGAGCTGCTGTTTGATGGCGAACACGTCAGCCCGGCCAGTTTGCCGGGCATGGCCGAACGCACCGCGACGCTCAATAGCCTGTCGAAATCCCACGCCATGACCGGCTGGCGCGTCGGCTGGGTGGTGGCGCCATCCTCGTTGTCCGCGCATCTGGAAAACCTGGCGCTGTGCATGCTCTACGGCTCGCCCGATTTCATCCAGGACGCCGCCGTGGTGGCGCTGGAAAGCCAGCTGCCGGAACTGGAGGCCATGCGCGAAGCCTATCGCCAGCGCCGGGATCTGGTTTGCGAAAGCCTTGCGAACTGCCCCGGCGTTCGCGCGCTGAAGCCCGATGGCGGCATGTTTGTGATGGTCGATATCCGCGAAACCGGGCTCAGCGCCCAGGTGTTCGCTGATCGCTTGCTCGATCGTCATGGCGTCTCGGTACTGGCCGGCGAAGCCTTCGGTCCGAGCGCTGCCGGTCACATTCGTTTGGGGCTGGTAGTGGGCACCACGCAATTGCGTGATGCCTGCCAGCGCATCGCCCGTTGTGCCGAGGAATTGATGGAGGCTCAAGTACATGCTTAATCATAAGGCACTGTTTATTGATGGACGCTGGCAAACCCCGTCCGGGCAAGGTGTCGCCGAGGTGATCAACCCGGCCACCGAGGAAGTCGCCGGCAACGTGCCGTTGGGCGATGAACGCGATGTCGACAATGCCGTGGCGGCGGCGCGCAAGGCTTTTGAGCCATGGTCGCGCACGCCATCCAGCGTTCGCGCCGGGTACATCGGTGCACTGGCCAAGCAACTGCGGGCTCGCGCCGATGAAATGGCGTCGGTGATCACCACCGAGCTGGGCATGCCGGTTCAGTGGTGCCGCTCGGTGCAAGTGGACGGGCCGATCATTGGCTTGCAGCAATACGTCGAACTCGCCGGTTTGATGGACGAAGTGCGCGAAGTCGGCAACTCGCTGGTGATCCGTGAGGCGGTGGGTGTCTGTGCGTTCATCAACCCGTGGAACTACCCGCTGCACCAGTTGATCGGCAAACTTGCCCCGGCGCTGGCGGCCGGTTGCACAGTAGTGGTCAAGCCAAGTCAGGAAACCCCGCTGCATGCGTTTTTGCTGGCGCAGATGATCGAGGATATCGGCTTGCCGGCCGGTGTATTCAACCTGGTCAGTGGGCCGGGCGCGAAGGTCGGCGAAGCGCTGGCCAAACACCCGGACGTGGACATGGTGTCGTTCACCGGTTCCACCGGCGCTGGTGTGCGCGTTGCGCAAGCGGCGGCGCCTTCGGTAAAACGGGTATGCCTGGAACTCGGTGGCAAGTCGGCGCTGCTGATCGCCGAGGATGCGGATCTGGCCGCCGCCGTGCGCTACGGCGTGCAGGACGTGATGATCAATTCAGGGCAAACCTGCACCGCGTTGACCCGCATGCTGCTGCCCGCCAGCCGTTATGCCGAAGCGGTTGAAATTGCGTTGGAGGAAACCCTGAGCCTGCGCATGGGCGATCCGCTCGATCCGCAGAGCTTCCTTGGCCCGATGTGTTCGGCGGGGCAACGGCGCACCGTGCTCGATTACATCAAGGTCGGTCAGGAGGAAGGCGCGCGTCTGTTGTGCGGGGGCGATTCGACGCCGGGCTTGGAGCGTGGTTACTACGTCAGCCCGACGCTGTTCGCCGACGTCGACAACAGCATGCGCATCGCCCAGGAAGAAATCTTCGGCCCGGTGCTGTGCCTGATCCCCTATGCCGATGAGGCGCAGGCGATCCAGATCGCCAATGACTCGCCGTTCGGCCTGTCCAGCGGCGTCTGGGCCGGCAACACCGAGCGTGCCTTGCAACTGGGGCGGCAATTGCGGGCGGGCCAGTGTTTTCTCAATGGTGCGGCGTTCAACTATCAGGCGCCGTTCGGGGGCTACAAACACTCCGGTAATGGCCGTGAGTGGGGAGAAGAGGGGCTCAACGAGTTCGTCGAAGTGAAAGCGATTCAGGTGTGACCGGCTCAAGGGCAAGGCCATACGGGCGTGTGTCGCCAAACTGCTGGAAATAATCGTACACGCTGGAAAAAGTCTAAGGAATCGCCATGAAAGTACTGATCGTCCACGCTCATCCCGAGCCAAAATCCTTCACCGCGGCCCTGAGTGATCAGGCTGTCGCCACCCTTGAAACCCAGGGCCACGAGGTGCAGGTCAGTGACCTGTACAAGATGAACTGGAACCCGGTGGCTAGCGCCGACGACTTCTCGTCGCGAGAAAATCCCGAGTACCTGGTGTATGCGCTTGAGCAACGTTTAGGCGTGAAAAGCCAATCGTTGGCGGCGGATATCCACGCGGAACTAGACAAACTGTTGTGGGCCGACCTGCTGATTCTCAACTTCCCGATCTTCTGGTTCTCCGCCCCGGCCATGCTCAAGGGCTGGATCGACCGGGTGCTGGTGTCGGGCGTCTGCTACGGCGGCAAGCGCTTCTACGATCAGGGCGGCCTGAGCGGCAAGAAGGCGTTGGTGACGGTGACTCTGGGCGGCCGTGAGCACATGTTCGGCGACGACGCGATTCACGGTCCGCTGGAGGACATGCTACGGCCGATACTGCGCGGTACCCTGGCCTATGTTGGGTTCGAGGTGCTGGAACCTTTCGTCGCCTGGCATGTGCCGTACATCAGCGACGAGGCACGGCAACAATTCCTGATTGACTATGACCAGCGTCTGCAACACCTGGTCGACGAGCAACCGCTGGAGTTTCCGAGGCTGTCGCAGTTCGATGAGCAGCTGTATCCGCTGAGCCGGCCCGTTGCCGTAGATGCCTGATAACGGCACAAACCCTTAGGAGGGTGGCTTGCCCGCGATTTCGGTGGGCCAGCCAACATTGTGCGACGCCTGAATGTCAGCGGTGGCTGAGGCTAGTGACTGATGGCAGAGCTGTCCAGTGACCGCTTTTGGCACAGAGCGTGAGCTTCATCGTCTTGCGTGAACGACATCGCCCATTCGGACTAGGCAGGGCTGACGATTCTGTCGTGTGCCGCTGACACCAAACTCGAAGGCCAGAGGGGTGTCGCTTCATGCGTGCCCCGCCAAACGAGCAGAAGGCGCCGCGATGGAGTTTGCATTCAGCGACGAACAGGAAATGATCCGCGCATCGGCCGAGGGCTTTCTCGCCGATGTCTCGGATTCTACCGCCGTGCGAGCGGCGATGATCAGCGAGCGAGGTTTTGACGAGGCGCTCTGGCAGCGCCTGTGTCGCGAAATGTACTGGCCGGCGATTCATATTCCCGAAGCGTACGTCGGCCTGGGTCTGGGCTTTGTCGAACTGTCGATTTTGCTGGAACAGATGGGCCGGCGCTTGCTGTGTTCGCCGTTCTTCGCCACGGCCTGCATGGCCACACCCGCGCTGTTGCTGGCCGC
Source organism: Pseudomonas sp. HLT2-19-2 (assembly GCF_054898005.1). Taxonomy (NCBI): domain Bacteria; kingdom Pseudomonadati; phylum Pseudomonadota; class Gammaproteobacteria; order Pseudomonadales; family Pseudomonadaceae; genus Pseudomonas; species Pseudomonas sp. HLT2-19-2. Next base: position 2,863,261 of record NZ_CM142712.1, read on the forward strand.
TAACGAACAACAAAAACAACGCTGGCTGCCCTTGATCGCCGACGGCAGCCTCACCGCTACGCTGGCCTTCAGTAGCGCCAACGGCTGGGTGGCCAAGGATGTTCAGGCCACGGTGGTGACCGAGGGCGAGGGTTTTGTGCTTAACGGAACCCTTGATCATGTGCTCGACGGGCACAGCGTTGACCTCTTGATCATCGCCGCACGGGTTCCCGGATCGACTGGCGAGGCGGGCATCAGCCTGTTCGCCGTGGACGCGGACCGGGCAGGGATCGAGCGTCAAATGTTGCCGACCATGGACCAGACTCGTCGTCAGGCACGGGTTCAGCTCAAGGGTCTGTACCTCAGCGCTGACTGCCTGCTCGGTGAGTTCAGCGCGGGCTGGCTGCACCTGGAGCGAGTCCTGCAACTGGCTTGCATCGGCTTGGCTGCCGAACAGACCGGTGGCGCGCAGCAGGTGCTCGACCTGAGCGTTGCCTATATGCAGGAACGCCAGCAATTTGGTCGGGCCATTGCCAGTTTCCAGGCGCTCAAACACCGTGCCGCCGACATGATGCTGCAGGTGGAATGCGCACGTTCGGCCAGTTATTACGCGGCCTGCGTGGCCCAGGAAGTCCTCGATCCTGAAGGCGACCCGCAGGTGGCCGCCGAGCTGCCGCTAGCGGCGGCGCTGGCCAAGGCGCATTGCTCTGAAACCTATTTCCATTGCGCGTCCGAGTCGATCCAGTTGCACGGCGGCGTCGGTTTCACTTGGGAATACGACCCGCACCTCTACTTCAAGCGCGCCCGTGCCAGCGAAAGCTTTCTCGGGCTACCTGCCTGGCATCGCGAGCGGATTGCCGCAGTGATTCTTGGAGAGCAGCCATGAAAATCAGTTTCAGTGAGCAGGACGAGTGCTTCCGTCAGGAAGTGGCCGACTGGTTGAGCGCGAACCTGTGCGGTGAATTCGAGCACCTGCGTTTTCGGGGTGGCCCGGGTGATGAGCATATGTTTCCCGAGGAACGCAAAGCCTGGGAACGCAAACTCGCCGAGGGTGGCTGGACCTGTGTCGGCTGGGCGCCGGAACACGGCGGGCGCGGTCTGACGATCACCCGGCAGGTGATCTTCCACGAAGAATACGCTCGTGCTGGCGGCCCTGGGCGTATGGGGCATATCGGCGAAGGGCTGGCCGGGCCGACTATCGCCGCCTTCGGTAACGCCGACCAGCAGCAGCGCTTCTTACCGGGAATCGTCAGTGGCACGGCGTTCTGGTGCCAGGGTTATTCAGAGCCGGGTGCGGGGTCTGACCTGGCCAACGTCAAGACTCGGGCGGTGCTGGATGAAGATGGCGGCAGCTGGGTCATCAATGGGCAGAAGGTCTGGACCTCGCTGGCCCATGAGTCGGACTGGTGTTTTGTGATCGCCCGCACCGAGCCTGGCAGTGTCGGTCATCGCGGTTTGTCGTTTCTGCTGGTGCCGATGGCGCAGGCCGGGATTAGCGTGCGCCCGATCGAGCAACTGACCGGCACCTCGGAGTTCAATGAAGTGTTCTTCGACAGCGCCCGAACAGAGGCTGCGAATATCGTCGGCTTGCCGGGCGAGGGCTGGAAGATCGCCATGGCGTTGCTAGGTTTCGAGCGCGGCGTTTCGACCTTGGGCCAGCAGATGCAATTCCACAATGAACTGAATGAAATCATCGCCATCGCCCGGGCCAATGGCGCCGCGCGTGATCCGATCCTGCGCCAGCGCCTGGCCGAAGCCTGGAGCGGGTTGCGGATCATGCGCTACAACTCGCTGCGCATGCTGTCTGGTGCGCAGGACGGTTCGCTGCGCAAGGAAGCGACCATCTACAAACTGTTCTGGTCCACCTGGCACGCCAGCCTCGGCAAGCTGGCGATGGACGTCCTCGGTGCCGAGGCCGAAGTGCTGGAGGCGGCGCCTTACCAACTCACCCGTTTGCAATCGCTGTACCTGTTCAGTCGCGCCGACACCCTCTACGGCGGCAGCAACGAGATCCAGCGCAACATCATCGCCGAGCGCGCCCTGGGAATGCCCAAAGAACCGCGCCTGCCTACCTGACCAAGGAGTTTTCCATGTCTGTTCCTCACTATGTTGCAGGTCACGGCCTGTTGCGTGACAAGTCGGTGCTGATCACGGCCGCGGCCGGGGCCGGTATCGGTTTTTCCGCCGCGGTGCGTGCCGCCGAGGAGGGTTGCCGCGCCCTGATGATCAGCGATATCCATGAAGGCCGGCTTGCAGAAGCGGTGTTGAAAATCCGCGAAACTACCGGCCTGCAACAGGTCTTCGGTCAGGTCTGCAATGTCGCTGACGAAGCTCAGGTTCAACAGCTGATTGCCTGCGCCGAACGTGATCTGCAGGGTGTCGATGTGCTGATCAACAACGCCGGTCTTGGTGGTTCACGGCTGCTGGTGGACATGACGGATGAGGAGTGGAGCCGGGTCCTCGATGTGACGCTCACCGGCACCATGCGCATGACCCGCGCCATGTTGCCGAAGATGATCGATCGGCGTGCCGGGGTCATTGTCAACAACGCTTCGGTGCTGGGCTGGCGGGCGCAGAAAGAGCAGTCGCACTATGCCGCGGCCAAGGCCGGGGTCATGGCGTTGACCCGTTGCGCCGCGGTCGAGGCCGCCGACTACGGAATCCGCATCAACGCGGTGAGCCCAAGCATTGCGTTGCACGATTTCCTGCGTAAGTCCGCCCCTCAGGCGGTGCTCGATCAGCTCGCCGCCAACGAAGCGTTTGGCCGTGCCGCCGAGGTCTGGGAAGTGGCCAACGTGATGATGTTTCTGGCCAGCGACTACAGCTCCTACATGACCGGCGAAGTGTTGTCGGTTTCCAGTCAGAGGGCTTGAACATGCCACGTATTTTCGACACGCCTCTCGCCTTGCACGACGCCGTGGGAGAGGTGCTGGGTGTTAGCGACTGGCTGGTTCTTGCGCAGGATCGCATCGACCGGTTCGCCGAGGCGACCGGTGATCACCAGTGGATTCACGTCGATCCGCTCAAAGCAGCCAGCGGTCCCTTCGGCGCCTGCATCGCCCATGGCTATCTGAGCCTGGCGTTGGTCAATCTGTTTTTACCGCAGATCGTCGAGGTGCGCGGTATTGCCATGGGCGTCAATTATGGTTGCGAGCGAGTGCGCTTTCCCACGGTGGTACGTGTTGGCTCGCGGGTGCGCGGCCGTGCGCAATTGATGGCGGTCGAGGAGGTCAAGGGCGGCGTTCAGGCGACCATTCGCGTCAGCGTCGAAATCGACGGCGAGGAACGTCCCGGCTGTGTGGTCGACACCATCAGCCGTTACTACCCCGCGTGAACCCTTTAGCAGAACATTCGAGGAATCCAGCATGAAAGAAGCCGTCATCGTTTCGACCGCCCGTACCCCGATCGGCAAAGCCTTTCGCGGTGCATTCAATGACACCGACGCCCCCGCAGCTCGGCGGCCATGTGGTGCGCGAAGCCGTGCGTCGCGCCGGCATCGAGCCGGGCGAAGTGGACGATGTGATCATCGGCACGGCGGCGCAGCAGGGCACGCAGTCCTATAACCTCGGGCGCCTCTGCGCGATTGCCGGTGGCTTGCCGACCTCGGTCGCCGGGATGGCGGTCGAGCGCCAGTGTTCATCGGGGCTGATGAGCATTGCCATGGCTGCCAAAGGGATCATGTGCGATGAAATCGACATCGCCGTGGCCGGTGGCCTGGAGTCGATTTCGCTGGTGCAGAACAAGCACAAGAACCTTTATCGCAACCAGTCCGGCGCCGTGATCGATCTCGATTCCCGTGCCTACATTCCGATGATCGAAACCGCCGAGATCGTCTCCGCGCGTTACGGCATTTCCCGCGAGGAACAGGACGAATACAGCTATCAGAGCCAGGTGCGAACCGCGCTGGCCCAGCGTAATGGATTGTTCGACCGTGAACTCGCGCCGCTGACCAGCCGCAAGGCGATCTTCGACAAGGCCAGTGGCGAAACCCGCTTTGAGGCCGTCACCTTGCTTCGCGACGAGTGCAACCGCATCGACACCACCCGCGAAAGCCTGAATGCGCTGGAACCGGTGTGGCCGGGCGGTCAGTGGAGTGAAAAGGGCCGTTTCATCACGGCCGGCAATGCCTCGCAACTGTCCGATGGTGCTTCGGCCTCAGTGTTAATGAGTGCCAAATTGGCCGAGAAGCGTGGCCTGGAGCCGCTGGGGATTTATCGCGGGATGGCGGTCGCCGGCTGCAACTCCGATGAGATGGGCATCGGCCCGGTCTACGCCATCCCGAAACTGCTCAAGCGCCATGGACTGACGGTGGACCACATTGGCCTCTGGGAGTTGAACGAGGCGTTCGCCTGTCAGGTGCTGTATTGCCGCGACACCCTGGGCATTCCCGCTGAACGCATGAACGTCAACGGCGGGGCGATTTCTGTGGGCCATCCTTTCGGTATGTCCGGTGCGCGGATGGTCGGTCACGCGTTGGTCGAGGGGCAGCGCCGCGGTTTGCGTTACGTGGTGGTGAGTATGTGCATCGGCGGTGGCATGGGCGCCGCAGCACTCTTCGAGGTGGTCTGAATGGTCAGTGCACAACAGATTCAAGCGACCATGGCGCGTTATGTGGAATTGGTGGGCGCCGGTGACATCAACGGGATCATAGCGCTGTATGGTCAGGACGCGATGGTCGAAGACTGGATTTGCCCCTACAAAACCGGACACCAACTCCCTGTTAATTTGATGCCGCTGCCAAGCGCCTGAACTCCCTCGGCGAGCGATAGTTCAAGGCGCTGTGCGGATGCTGCTCGTTGTAGTGCTCGAAGGCAATTGCCAGGTTGCGCAACGCCGTTTCCCGATCCGGTTTGGGCATGTGCGCCACGTAATCACGCTTGATCGTCTTCACGAAGCTCTCGGCCATGCCGTTGCTCTGCGGGCTGCGTACCGGGGTGGTCACCGGCTGCAAACCGATCTGTCGAGCAAACAGGCGCGTCTGTTCGGCGGTGTAGGCCGAGCCGTTATCGCTTAGCCATTGCACCGGTGTTGTGGGCAGTTGGTCGCCAAAGCGCTTTTCCACGCTTTCCAGCATCAAGTCGCGGATGTCATCGCCGCTATACCCGGTCGGGCTCGCGACCCAGCCAATAGCTTCGCGATCACAGCAATCCAGGGCGAAGGTCACGCTCAGTTTCGCGCCGTCCTCGCAGCGGAACTCAAAGCCGTCCGAGCACCAACGCGTATCGCTGGTTTTCACCGCAATACGGCCTTCGTGCCGACGCGGCACGCCCGGCTGTTTGATTCTGCGTTCAAGCAGCAAGTTATGATCACGCATGACCCGGTAAACCCGCTTCACATTGATTGCCGGTAGCGACTGGGTTTCACGGGAGCGACGCAGCAATCCCCAGACCCGACGGTAGCCATAGCTGGGCAGCTCGCTGACCTGTTGCTGGATTTCAACCACCAGATCAGCGTCGTCCACAGGCCTGCTTCGCCGTACTTTGGGCGATACCGATTGTTTGATTCGAACCGTTAATTGCGAGCGCGCTACACCGAGACATTTGCTGACCAGCTTCACTGGTCGTCCCCCGGCAACAAGGGTGAGTGCGCAATCCATTTTCGCGACCGGGCGATCTCCACGGCCTCTTTGAGGATTTCTGCTTCCATCGTTTTCTTGCCCAGCATCCGTTGCAGCTCACGGATCTGCTTGAGCGCATCGCTCAGCTCGGAGGCAGGCACCACGGCTTCACCGGCACTGACCGCCGACAAACTGCCGTCCTGGTAAAGCTTGCGCCACAGGAACAGTTGGTTGGCATTGATGCCGTTACGCCGAGCCACCACCGAAACGCTTTGTCCTGGCTCAAGGCTCTCGCGAACCATGGCCAGTTTTTGCTCTGGGCTCCAGCGGCGCCGCCGCTCCTGGCCCAAAAGCTCACCACTCTTATCGTTGCTATTAGTCATAAACATAACCGTTTGCCTATCCCTTATCGTAAGGGGGAAACGGTGTCCTGTCTTTCATGGGGCTCATTCAAAGACCCCGTCGGTCAACCGCCGATTCAGGGCCTTGTCGCCATCGAACGTTTCTATCGCGAAGGGCTGGGCGTGAGCAAGGTCTCGGCGGTCCTGACCGGCCCGGTGCGGGCAACGCTAAATGGTTGTGGGGCGATGCCGTTTCGAGTCGATATGGAATGGGCCGGGCAACCGTGTTCGCTTCATGTGATCGATGTGATGGAGTTCGATGCGGACGGCAAGATCCGCTCGATGAAAGCCTATTGGAGCGAGGTCAATCTGACCGCCCCAAGCCACGCATAAACGTTGTAGCAGCTGCCGAGCCTGCGAGGCTGCGTTCGACTGCGTAGCAGTCGTGAAATCAGGCACCTCGGTCTTCCAGGTAAACCGCGTGCCCAGGATTTACGACTGCTGCGCAGTCGAACGCAGCCTCGCAGGCTCGGCAGCTGCTACAGGGCGCGTTCCTGAGGTGTGGCGTCGAGGAAGTCGCGATTCTGCGTCTGCCCGCTTTCGTAGTACGCCTTGAGGTTCTCGGCGATCTGTCGCACGACGTTGTTGAATGCCTTGGCCAGCAACCATTCCATCAGCCTGCCACCGCGCAGGCTGTAGCTCATTTGGGTGGTGATGCGTGTCGCGTCACCCTCGGCTTGCAAGGCATAACTGAAGCGGCTCCGAAGGTTGGGTCCGGCGTTATGGCGCACAACCGCCGACTCAATTCCGTTCGGCGCAGATGATTGCCGAGAAGTGGGGGCTGTCCCGCGAACAGCTGGAAGCCTATTCATTGGAGTCCCATCAGCGGGCATTGCGGGCGATCGAGCAAGGGCGGTTCAACCGAGAGATCGTGCCACTGGCCGGAGTCGTGCACGACGAAACGCCGCGCCAGACCAGCCTGGCGAAAATGGCCGAACTGGACGTTCTGTTTGGCTGCGACCGGGTGACCGCGGCAGTGTCCAGCCAGACCTGCGACGCGGCCAGCGCGATGCTGATCGTTTCTGAAGCGGCACTCAAGCGCTACGGGCTGACACCGCGCGCGCGTATCCACCACCTCAGCGTGCGAGCCGAAGACCCGATCTGGATGCTCACCGCACCCATCCCGGCCACCGCTTATGCACTCGAGCGAGCCGGGATGAAGCTTGAAGACATTGATCGGGTGGAGATCAACGAAGCCTTCGCCTCGGTCGCGATGGCCTGGCTCAAAGAGACCGGTTATCCCCACGAACAGACCAACGTCAACGGCGGCGCAATTGCCCTCGGCCATCCATTGGGCGCCACCGGCACTCGGTTGATGTGCAGCCTGCTGCATGAGCTGGAACGCAGCGGTGGTCGCTTCGGCTTGCAGACCATGTGCGAAGGCGGCGGCCAGGCTAACGTGACGATTATCGAACGCTTGTAAGCGATGTAATTGAAGGGAGCAGGAACATGAAAATCTGTGAGAATCGCGTGGTGATCATCACCGGTGCCGGTGGTGGATTGGGCCGGGCCTACGCGGTGGCCTTCGCCGCCGAGGGCGCCAAAGTGGTCGTCAACGATATCAACCGAGAAGCAGCACTGGCCGTGGTCGCCGAGATTGAGGCACAGGGCGGTGTGGCGGTGGCTAACAGCAACGACATTACCCGCTACGACGATGCGGCGTTGATCGTGCGCCAAGCCATCGAAACCTTCGGCAGCCTGGACGTGGTGGTCAATAACGCCGGCATCTGTCGCGACCGCATGTTCACCAGCCTCACCGAAGCCGACTGGGATGCGGTGGTGGCCGTGCACCTCAAAGGCCATTTCTGTATCGCCAGCCACGCCGCGCGTTACTGGCGCGAGCAGGCCAAGGGTGGTGCGCAGCTGAGTGCGCGGATCATCAACACCAGTTCCGGGGCCGGTTTGCAGGGCTCCATCGGTCAGTCCAACTATGCCGCTGCCAAGGCCGGTATCGCTGCGTTGACGCTGGTGCAGGCGGCCGAACTGGGTCGCTATGGCATTACCGTTAACGCCCTGGCCCCAGCCGCGCGCACCGGCATGACCGAGCAGGTGTTCGCCGATACCATGAAAAAACCCGAAGAGGGCTTCGACTATTTCGCTCCGGAAAACGTTGCGCCGTTGGTGGTCTGGCTCGGCTCGCAAGCGTCCAGTGTGGTCAACGGGCAGATGTTCGAAGTCGAGGGCGGCAAGTTGTCGATTGCCGACGGCTGGCGTAGAGGTCCGGAACTGGACAGGCAAGGGCGTTGGACGGCGGGCGAGGTGGGTGAGGCGGTAGCGCAATTGTTGGTCCGGGCGGTGCCAGCGGCGAAAGTGTACGGCAGCTGATGGGGTCGTGAGTGTTTGACGAAGGTGATAATGCGCTCACTGGCCATCTCGGTCAGCGAGGCATAAGGCCGGGCATAGATCGAGTTGCTGGCGGCGATCCAGTGCATGGGGTAGTGCGCCAGCTCGAGGTTGCGCACGCTTTCATGGCGGATCAGATCAGTCTGGAAAACGATGTCCAGATAGCCCTGAGACCTTCGGGCGTCAGCGACACCCCGCGTGAATCACGCACGAACAGGCGCAGGCCCAACTCATCTTCCAGCGCGGCGATCCGGCTGGAGATCGCTGCCTGAGTGCTGAACATTTTCTCTGCAGTCAGGCTGAAGCTTTGCAGGCGGGCGACCCAGACGAAGGTTTCGAGGAATTTGAGGTTCATGTCGGTTCCGTTGGCGCTTGTGGCTCTTTTCTTCGCTTGCCGCACTTGGTGTTCCGGGGTTGACCTTCATGACCCGCTACATCTGTGGCGACAATGTGCAACGCACTGTGCCGGGCGAAGGCAAGGAATGGGAGCGCAACACTGATATCGCCTATGTGGTGCAGGACGGGTACGGCTGTCGGTTTTTATATTCAATTCAGGAATAAGCAAATCAATATATATTCCTTTTAATGTCGCTCCGAGAGGTTCATTTTGAAGGCCTGCACATCCGTGCGGATGTATCTGACCTCAGACAGGAAGCCTCATCATGACCATCAAAGCGATCAACGTCCGCAACCAGTTCAAGGGCGTCATCAAGGAAATTGTGACAGGCGAAGTGGTCTCTGAGATTGATGTGCAAACAGCCTCCGGCATCGTCACCTCGGTGATTACCACCCGTTCAGTGCGCGATCTTGAATTGAAAGTGGGGAGCGAGGTGATTGCCTTCGTCAAATCCACCGAGGTCTCGATCGCCAAGCTCTGAAATGGCCAGGGCTTGAGTCCGATGGCCTGTGGGTGCGGCGTCAACCTGACACCTGACACCTGACACCTGCTTCCAGTCGAGGGCGAAGCGCGCCAGGTATTTGCGCAGACGATCAGCATCATTCGGCTGTGCTTTAGTCTGGCGTGACGTGGATTACGGCTTTGAGTTGCAGGCGATCGAACAGATCCATTTTGACGTTTTCGCCGAGCAACTTGTTCAGTCCGTCGTCTGGCTGTGCCAGGCCATCCAGCATTATCAGGAAGTGATCGAAAGGCCGCTCCAAGTACTTCAGCTTCATCGTCAGCAAGTCTCCGGTGCTCAAGGACGGCATGCCGCTGCGCAAACTCCTGCGTCACTGAACCAACCCCCATTCCCATGCAGGGGCCAGACGCCGTTGCCGCGCGCGCCGTCGCAGTTGCAGGCATCGGAAGTCGCCAGGCTCAAGAAACAGGCCTTACCCCTCGACCATTACATGAGTGACTGATATGACACTATCTTCAGGATTGGCAGGTCGGGCGGAAACCGTTGCCCCTGCGTTTGCCGGAGTCGCCGTTCTTCGTGCCGTGGTCGATCCGGCATCAGCGGGTGTTCATCGACATCACCGAGTTCACCCAGGCCCGCACCACTTACCCGGTATTGCCCTGGATTGGCGTGATCCTGCTCGGGTGGGGGATCGGGCCGTGGTTCGGCAAGGACATGGACCCGGCCGAACTGGGCGCCGGCCTGCTGGTGGGTGTGCGTAACACGGCAGGCAAAGGACTCAACGCCAGTCTGTTCAGCGCGGACTACGTCGACACTTGGCGACAGCACTATTTGGGCGCTGTCTACTCCCAGCCATTGGCCGAAGGCCAGGACCTGATCTTTGATCTCAATCTGTACCGAACCCGGGACATCGGCAAGGTCTTGTGCGGCCGCATCGTCAACACCACCTGGAGTTTGCTGTTGACCTACAAGCTCGGTGCCCACAGCTTCGGCGCAAATTCTGATCCGGATCGGGATCGCCTTCGTGCACTTTTATAAGGCCGCGCAACACTGCGCTGCACTATGCGAAGGCAAATTTCGGACTGTCATGGGCCGCCGTGGTCCATATTTACCTGCGCAAGTACTGCCAATCGCCGACTGGCACAAAGTCTGCAAGACACTGTCCAGGCCCACTGTGAACGCAGTCGAGTGGGCAGCCCCCTCGGTCAACGACGATCGATTGGCCGAACAGGCCGTGGGCAACATCGGTGGATCCGGCATAGATGCCTGACTTAGCACCGTAAATGAACAGGCAAAGACGCCTGGAACCGCAAGGTTTCAGGCGTTTTTTTTGCTTTTTGAACAGCTATAGACGGGTGTCTCTTATGAATTCCAATGTTGCCACTTTGAACAAGCTGCAAACGCTGATCGTGATCGGCAATGGCATGGTCGGACATCATTGTGTCGAACAGCTGATCGAACGCGGTGCCCTTGATCACTATCAGCTGCACGTCTTCAGCGAGGAGCCGATGCGTGCCTACGACCGCGTGCACCTTTCCGAATATTTTTCCGGTCGTGATGCCGAGTCGTTGGCCCTCGGTGCAGCCTCGCTGTACCAGACCCCGGGCGTCACCCTGCATTTGGGTGTGCCGGTATTGGAAATCGACCGCGTCCGTCGCCAGGTGATCACCGCGCAAGGCTGCGTCACCTACGACAAATTGGTGCTGGCCACCGGGTCCTATCCGTTTGTGCCGCCGATCGAAGGCGCCGAGGGCGATTCGTGCCTGGTGTATCGCACCCTTGAAGACCTCGACGCCATCCGTGCCGCGGCGGCCAACGCCCGACGCGGTGTGGTCGTCGGCGGTGGCTTGCTGGGCCTGGAAGCGGCCAATGCCCTGAAAACCCTGGGGCTGGAAGCTCATGTTGTGGAATTCGCCCCCCGCCTGATGCCGGTGCAGCTGGATGAGTACGGTGGCCTGGCGCTCAAGGCGCAGATCGAACGGCTCGGCGTTGGTGTGCATCTGTCGCGCGGAACGCAATCGATCAGCGCAGGCGAGGACTACCGCTACCGGATGAATTTCGCCAATGACGAATTTCTTGAAACCGACCTGATCGTGTTCTCCGCCGGTATTCGTGCGCAAGATGCGCTGGCCCGTCAATGCTCGCTGGAAGTCGGTCCGCGCGGCGGCGTCGTGATTGACGACCAATGCCTGAGCAGCGATCCGAACATTTATGCCATCGGCGAGTGTGCCGCCTGGAATGGCAGCATTTTTGGTCTGGTTGCCCCGGGTTATCAGATGGCGCGCGGCGTCGCTGCACTGTTGTGCAACGAAGCGGCCGAGCCGTTCATGGGCGCGGACATGTCGACCAAGCTCAAGCTGCTGGGTGTCGATGTCGGCTCCATCGGCGACGCGCACGGCAGCACGCCGGGCGCGCGCAGTTATCAGTTCATCGACGAAACCACGGCCAGTTATCGACGCTTGGTGGTGGATGCTACGGGCAAGCACGTACTCGGCGCGGTGCTGGTCGGTGACAACAGCTATTACGACACGCTGCTGCAATACATGCAGAACGCGATTGCGCTGCCGGCGGAACCCGCCAGCCTGATTCTGCCGTCGTCCGAAGGCGCGCCGACCCTAGGCCCGGGCGCCTTGCCCGAATCGGCGACGGTCTGCTCGTGCCACAACGTCACCAAGGGCTCCATTTGCTCGGCCATTGACGGTGGCTGCACCGACCTCGGCCTGCTCAAATCGCAGACCAAAGCCTGCACCGGTTGCGGTGGTTGTGCCGGGCTGCTCAAGCAGGTCTTCGAGCATGAGTTGGTTGCCCGTGGCGTCAGCGTCGACAAAAGCCTGTGCGAACACTTTGCCTATACCCGTCAGGAGCTCTACGCGTTGGTGCGGGTAGAAGGGGTGATCACCTTCGAAGAACTGCTGGCCAAGCATGGCCGTGGCCACACCGGTTGCGACGTGTGCAAACCGGCGGTGGGCTCGATCCTCGCTTCGTGCTGGAATCAACCGATCATGGACGCGTCGCTGGTGCCGCTGCAGGACACCAACGACACTTTCATGGCGAACATGCAGAAAAACGGCACCTATTCGGTGGTGCCGCGCATCCCCGGTGGCGAGATCACCGCCGACAAACTGATCGCGATTGGTGTGGTGGCGAAGAAATACGACCTCTACACCAAAATCACCGGCGGCCAGCGTATCGACCTGTTTGGCGCGCAGTTGCATGAATTGCCGGACATCTGGGCCGAGCTGATCGAAGCCGGTTTTGAAACCGGTCACGCCTACGGTAAATCCACCCGCACGGTGAAGTCCTGCGTCGGCAGTACCTGGTGCCGTTATGGCGTGCAGGACAGCGTGCAAATGGCCCTGACCATCGAGGACCGCTACAAAGGCCTGCGCTCGCCGCACAAGCTCAAGTTTGCGGTGTCTGGTTGCACCCGCGAGTGCGCCGAAGCCCAAAGCAAAGACGTTGGCGTGATCGCCACCGAGAAAGGTTGGAACCTTTACATCGCCGGCAACGGCGGCATGCGCCCGCGCCACGCCGAGCTGTTCGCTACCGACCTCGACGATGCAACCCTGATTCGCTACATCGACCGCTTCCTGATGTTCTACATCCGCACCGCCGACAAATTGCAGCGCACTTCGGTGTGGCGCGAAAGCCTGGAGGGCGGCCTCGATTACCTCAAAGAAGTGATCATCAACGACAGCCTCGGGCTGGGTGAAGAGCTCGAGTCGCAGATGCAGTGGGTGGTCAACCGCTATGAATGCGAGTGGGCCAACGCCCTCAAAGACCCGGAAAAACTCAAGCGCTTCCGTACCTTCGTCAACGACAAACGCCCGGACCCGGACATCCACTTTGTCCAGGAGCGTGGCCAGCGGCGCCCGATCATGGCCGCCGAACTCAACCTTATCCCTGTCACCGAGGAGATTGCCTGATGAGCCAGTCCACTACCCAACGCATCGATTCCCTGGAAAACACCGATGCCTGGAAAACGGTGTGCGAGCAACAGGATCTGGTCAGCAACTCCGGCGTCGTCGTCTGGCTCGACGGCGCGCAAGTGGCGCTGTTCTACCTGCCGGGTGCCGAGGGTCGGACCCTCTACGCCATCGACAACCATGACCCGCAATCCGGGGCGAATGTCATCGGTCGCGGGTTGGTCGGCAGCATCAAGGGTGATCTGGTCGTTGCATCGCCGATTTACAAACAGCATTTCCGTCTTGAGGACGGTAGCTGCCTGGAGTACCCGCAACAGCGTCTGCGTGTCTGGCCTGTGCGCTTGAACGCTGGCGTGGTGCAAGTCGGGGTGGCTTGAAGGTGGTCAACAGAATCGCGCAACGGTATCGGAGGCACTGATGAAAACAGCCGCACAATTGCTGAAACTCAAGGTCGTGCAAAACCGCCAGGTGCATAGCATCGCGCCCGATGAAATGGTGCTTGAAGCCCTGAGGATAATGGCCGAAAAGAACGTGGGCGCGCTTCCGGTGATCGAGGCCGGGCAGGTGGTCGGCGTGATCAGCGAGCGCGACTATGCGCGCAAGGTCGTTCTGCAGGGGCGCTCTTCGGTCGGTACGCCAGTGCGCGACATTATGAGCGCGCCCGTGGTGACCGCCGACAGTCAGCAGAGCATCGAGCGTTGCATGGCAGTGATGACCGACAGCCATTTGCGTCACCTGCCGGTGGTGGAGAGCGGCGAACTGATTGGCCTGTTATCGATTGGGGATCTGGTCAAGGAAGCCATCGTCGAACAGGCCGATTTGATTCGGCAACTGGAGCATTACATTCGCGGGCACTGAACGGGTCGGCGCCACGCTGTTCAGTTAAGGTTGAGGGACATATCCGTTTCTGCGGTGATGGCTGATTACGGTTTCGCTTTTACAGCGAGTCACTTGGAAATACGAAATGCCGCCCAACCCCAAGTAACCAAGGGCTCTTGCCCCGCCATTCGGTGCCTCGCCCAGGCTCGGCATGCCCTCACTCCGGCATTGCTCCGGGGGCCCGCCGCCATCGGCCATCCATGGCCGGGGGCGGCTACCGCGGCATCCTTGCCGCGGTGCCCCCTGCGCAACGCCTGCGTTCGCCCTCTGGGAAAAGGGGCAGCAGATCTGGAGCCAAAGCTAAGCAACAGCAACGGCAAGATCAAAAGATCGCAGCCTCGCTTCGCTCGACAGCTCCTACAGGAAAATGCGTTCACTTGAAGTCAGGCCGGCCGGTAGGCCGCCTCGCTTTGGCGTTTGCGGTGCACGCCCCCCCGAGAGGCCGAGTGGCGGCGGGCCCACGGAGCAGGACCGGAGCGAGGGCATGCCGAGCCTAGGCGAGGCACCGAACGAAAGGGGCAAGAACCCTTTGGTTACTTTGGGTTCTTTTCCAAAGTGACCCGCCGTAAGGGTGGACCCCTAAGCCGCCGTGACCGCAAAAACGGATATGCCCCCCCAACCTTAAGTGAGCAGCATTCCCCGAATTGCGGGGCGTTTTTTTTTGCCCGTGCTGTCAGTTGGTTTCAAGGTCCACGTTCTTGGTCTCACGCAAACAGATCATGCCCACCACCAGGCTCACCCCGGTAATCACCACCGGGTACCACAGCCCGTAGAAGATGTCCCCGGTGTACACCACCAAGGCAAACGACACCGTCGGCAGGAAACCGCCGAACCAACCATTACCAATGTGGTACGGCAGGGACATCGAGGTGTAGCGGATGCGGGTTGGAAACAGTTCGACCATCAGCGCTGCCAGCGGGCCGTAGCACATGGCCGAGATGATAATCAGCGCGACGATCAGCGCCACGATCATCGGTTTGTTGATCAACTGGGTGTCGGCTTGTGACGGATACCCAGCCAGGGTAACGGCGCCACGCAGGGCCGCTTCATCGTAACCATCGAGTATCACTTCACCGACGTTCACCTGCACACCGCTGCCGGCAGGTAGCGCTTCGCTCTTGTAAGGAAGGCCCTGTTTCACAAGGAAGGTTTTGACCTTGTCGCAAGGGCTATCAAATTTTGCCTTGCCCACCGGGTCGAACTGGAAGGTGCAGGTGGCCGGGTCAGCCAAGACGGTGATCGGTGCCTGACGGCTGGCCAGGTCGATGGCCGGGTTGGCGTAGTGGGCGATGGACTTGAAGATCGGGAAGTACAGCGCGGTGGCCAGCAGCAGGCCGATCATCAGCACCGGTTTGCGTCCGACTTTATCTGACAGCCAGCCGAAGAAAATGAAGAACGGGGCACCGATGATCACGCTGACGATCAGCAGGCTGTTGGCCAGGGCCGGGTCCATTTTCAGGAACTGGGTGAGGAAGAACAGTACGTAGAACTGCGCCGCGTAGAAAGTCACGGCTTGCCCGGCGTTGATGCTGAACAGGGCGATCAGAACGACTTTAAGGTTTTCCCATTTGCCGAAGGAATCGCGCAGTGGCGACTTGCAGAGCTTGCCTTCCTCTTTCATTTTCACGAACGCAGGCGACTCGTGCAGGCTCATGCGAATCCAGGTCGAGATGCCCAGCAGAATGATCGAAAACAGAAACGGAATCCGCCAGCCCCAGACTTCGAACTGGTCACCGGTGAAGTAGCGGCAACCGAGCACCACCAGCAGCGACAGCAGCAAGCCGAGGGTCGCGGTGGACTGAATCCAGCTGGTGTGGAAGCCGCGTTTACCCATCGGCGCATGTTCGGCCACGTAAGTGGCAGCGCCGCCGTATTCACCGCCCAGGGCGAGGCCCTGAAGCATGCGCAGCACCACAAGAATGATCGGCGCGGCGATGCCGATGCTCGCGTAGGTCGGTAGCAGCCCGACACAGAAGGTCGCTACACCCATGAGAATGATGGTGGCGAGGAAGGTGTATTTACGCCCGATCATGTCCCCCAGCCGTCCGAACACCAGTGCGCCGAACGGTCGCACGATGAAGCCCGCGGCGAAGGCCATCAGCGCAAAGATGAACGCCGTGGTGTCGTTGACCCCGGCGAAAAACTGTTTGCTGATCACCGCCGCGAGTGCGCCGTAGAGGAAAAAGTCGTACCACTCGAAGACTGTCCCAAGCGACGACGCGAAGATAACTTTCTGGGTCTCGCGACTGGTGCCCGCGCTGCGTACGGCTTCCAGAGGCTGAACATGTTCTGACATATCGGTATCCCTCACAGTGATTGTTTTTTTTGTTCCACTGTCGGCGCCAGCCTTATGGGTTGGCGCCGCTATTCCTTTGCTCAAGAGACGGTGGTCAGTGCTTTTTCGTCGGGTGCAAAACTCCTTGTGGATGTGTCCAGGATCAACTGCGCGGCTTTTTCGGCAATCATCAGCGTAGGCGAACACGTGTTGCCCGAGGTGATGCGCGGCATGATCGAGGCGTCGGCGATGCGCAGGCCGGGGATGCCATGGACGCGCAGCTCGGCGTCGACCACTGCGTCCGCGTCGTTGCCCATGCGGCAGGTGCCGACGGGATGGAAAATCGTTGTGCCGATGCGGGCGGCGGCTTCGTGCAATTCTTCTTCACTCTGCAAGCTGTCGCCGGGCAAGTACTCGACCGGTTTGAACGCTTGCAGGGCCGGCGCGTCGACGATGCGGCGGGTCAGGCGAATGGCATCCGTTGCGACCCGCAAGTCCTCCGGATGGCTCAAGTAATTGGGCTGAATCAGCGGTGCTTCCTGCGGATCGGTGGAGCGAATCTCTATGCGACCACGGCTTTGCGGGCGCAGATCGCACACCGACGCCGTGAAGGCCGGGAAGGCGTGCAATGGCTCGCCGAAACGCTCCAGCGACAGTGGCTGCACGTGGTACTCGAGATTCGCTGACGTCTGCTCCGGTCCTGATCGAGCGAAGGCGCCGAGTTGACTGGGTGCCATGGACAGCGGGCCGCTGCGGTCATACAAGTAACGCAGGCCCATGCCCATTTTGCCCCACAGGCTGCCGGCGATCTGATTCAGCGTTCGGGTGTTTTCCAGTGTGTAGATCAGGCGCAGTTGCAGGTGATCCTGCAGGTTGCCACCTACGCCGGGCAGTTCATGGGCAACGCCGATCCCCAGTCGTTGCAGCAGCGGACGAGGGCCGATCCCGGAACGTTGCAGGATGCTCGGTGAACCGACGGAGCCGGCGCACAGCACGATTTCTTTACGCGCCTTGAAGGTTTTCGCCTGACCTTGCCAACACGCGCTGACCGCAGACGCACGGCTGTTTTCCAGCAGCACGCGATCCACTTCGACGTCGGTCAGCACGGTGAGATTGGGGCGGTTGCGGATCGGTTTGAGAAACGCCTTGGCCGCGTTCCAGCGAATACCGGCTTTCTGATTGACCTGAAAATAGCCGCAGCCTTCATTGTCGCCCTGGTTGAAGTCATCGATGCTGGCGATGCCGCTTTGCTCGGCAGCGCTGCGGAAGGCATCCAGAATCGGCCACGACAGACGCTGGCGTTCGATCCGCCATTCCCCGGCAGCACCGTGAAATTCCGAGTCGCCGGCAAAGTGGTTTTCGCTTTTTTTGAACAACGGCAGCACGTCGTTCCAGCTCCAGCCGGGATTGCCTTGGGCGGCCCAGCCGTCGTAGTCGCCCGCTTGGCCGCGCATGTAGATCATGCCGTTGATCGATGAACAGCCGCCGAGCACTTTGCCACGCGGATAACTCAGGGCCCGACCTTGAAGGCCGGGTTGTGCTTCGGTCTTGAAGCACCAGTCGGTGCGCGGGTTGCCGATGCAGAACAGGTAACCCACGGGGATGTGAATCCACGGGTAGTTGTCGCGGCCGCCGGCTTCGAGCAGCAACACGCGATGTTGCGGGTTGGCCGACAATCGATTGGCCAGCAAACAACCGGCCGGCCCGGCCCCGACCACGATGTAGTCGTATTCATCCAGAGAAGTCTGCATGTGTGACCTTATGTTGTTGTTCTTGTTGTCAGTCATCCTAGTTGTTAGCTTTCGTCAAAAGAATGTTAGTTTTTGCGCAGCCGCTGTGCGTTTTTAAACACCTCGCTTCAAGGACGACTCATGTTCGACTGGAATGACCTGCGGTTTTTTCTCGAGTTGCAGCGTAGCGGGCGTCTGCTGACCGCTGCCCGCCGTTTGAACACCACCCACGCCACCGTGGCCCGGCACATCGAGGCCATCGAAAAGAGCCTCGGCACCGCGCTGTTTGTCCAGCATGCCCAGGGCTATGAGCTGACCCCTGCCGGCGAAGCGCTGCTCAAACACGCCGAAGCGATGGAAAACGTCGCGCTGCTCGCTCAGGAGGAAATCACCCAATCCACCGCACCACTGGGCAAAATCCGTGTCGGGGTGACTGAGGGGTTGGGCATCATGTTCCTCGCCAGTCGCATGAACGGCCTGTTCGAACGTTATCCGGGGCTGGAAGTGGAACTGGTGGCGGTGCCGCGGTTTGTCAGCATCCTTAACCGCGAAGCCGAGATCAGCATCCACCTGGAGCGTCCGTTCGCTGACATGCTGGTCACCCGCAAACTGACTGACTATCGCCTCGCGCTGTTTGCCAGCCAGGACTACCTCGACCGCTCGCCGCCACTGCGTAGCCGCGAGGACCTCGGTCGCCACGCCTGGATCGGCTACGTCGATGACTTGCTGTTCAGCCAGGAGTTGATGTTCCTCAATAGCTTCTGTCGCAACCCGCAAGTGGTCTTCCACAGCACCAGCGTCATCGCCCAGCAACAGGCTGCGCGCTCAGGTTTGGGCATCGCCGTGTTGCCGTGCTACATGGCCAGCGCTGACCCCGATTTAGTGCCGTTGGTGCCGGATGAAAGCATCCAGCGCAGCTACTGGATCAGCACCCGCCGCGAGCTCCACAAATCCGTGCGGTTGCGCGTGTTGTGGGATTACGTGGTGGAGTTGTGTGAGCGCGAGCAGGGGTTATTGTTGGGGTCGAACCCCGTTACGGGGTGATGTCGAATGAGGTGCTGGCCAGGCGCTCCCCATTCACCAGGATGTGCACGGCGTGTTTGCCTGTGTAATGCCGGCGCGTGGTGAGTTCCTTGATGTGCTGACCTCGCGCAATGGTCTCGGTCGCCTTGCCGGGAAGCGTCAGCGCCTTCAGCTTGAACACCTTCGCGGATGTGCTGCCGTTGGCTTTGACGTAATCGATGGCGTAGTCGATCACCAGTCGCTGGCTGTCCTCGACCCTGGATTTGACGCCAAAGGACAGGGTGATTTTTTCACCCAGGCGAATCACCGCCGGTTCCACCTTCACATTGATGATCTCGACCTCAGGCTTGCCGCCCGCGCCGATGATCGCCAACGCTCGCGGATTGCCCTGTTTGATCAGGTTGCGCAGGGCGTGTTTGGCGATCCACGCGGTGTGTTTGTTGTCTAGCGACCAACTTTCGATCAGGTCCAGCACCCACTCTGGATGATCCTTGGTGATGTCGTTGAGGTGGTTGGCCACGGACTTGCGCACGTAGAGGCTGTCGTCGGCCTTAAGGTTGTCGAGGATCGTGGCGGCGAGTGTCGGGTCGGCTTGCACCAGTTCCAGTCGGAACGACCATGGCAGGCGCGGCCGGCTACCTTCGCTGGCCAGGCGCCGGACGTGTTCGTTTTCGTCCAGTGACCAACCGTGCATGACCGCCAGTGAGCGTTTGATGTCGCTTCGCAGGAAATAGCGGATCGCAAACTCCGATGAGCCGAACGCGGTGAAGTACTTGAGGGCGTCCATGGACAACTCGAATGCATGTTCGCCATACGTCGCGACGTAATGCGGCAACGAGATGCTGACGAAGCCGCTGTTCAGGCGCGGAGCGAGGGCGCGCAGCACCTCAAGCGTCTCTGCATAACTCAACGGCAGTACCGCGTGCAGGCTCTCGCTGACCCGGGCCATGCGCTGCATGATCGATAATTGCGCAAGCCCGTCGTTGGCCATTTTCAGGAAGGCTTTGGCGTTGAACTCGGGGTAGACCGCCGTCATCTCGGTGGCGATGTGTTTAAGGCGCTCGGCGTTGAAGATTTCCTTGAGGGTAGCGGCGGGTTGGTCAGCCATGGTGAGTTCCTTATGTCAGTTAACGATCAGTTACGCCTTGCTTGATTCTTCTTCCAACTGATCCGCCTCAAACAACCTCGCCAGTTCCGCCCGCGCTTCCTGCGCCGTCTGCAATACCTTCGCCGCATCGTCATAAATCGCATGCTGGGCTTCCAGCACCTGTTCGTCGTGATGCTTGAAACGCTGGATTCGCGCATCCGCCTGAGCCTGGGTCAGGCCCAACCCAACCAACGTGCGCCGGCTCATTTCCAGGCTCGAATAATAGGTTTCCCGAATGGCCTGGGCGCCAAGGTCCACCAGCCGATGCACATGCTGACGGTTACGGGCCCGGGCGATGATTTTGATGTGCGGATAGAGTTTGCGCACCAACTCGGCGGTCTTGATGTTGGTGTCCGGGTCGTCGGTGGCGATGACAAAGTATTCTGCCTGCTCGACCTTGGCCGCACTGAGGATCTCCGGGCGCATCGGGTCGCCGTAGAACACCGGTACGCCGCCGAAGCTGCGCGACAGTTCGATGGTTTCCACCGAGGTATCGAGGGCGACGAACTTGATGTTTTGCGCGCGCAAAATCCGCGCAACGATCTGCCCCATACGACCCATGCCGGCGATCACCACGCGCGGCGTATCGGTATCGATCTCGCGGAATTTCTCCGGCACCACCACGGGTTGAACCTTGGGGCTGACCAGGCGCGCGCACACCAGCAATAGCAGCGGCGTCACCGCCATCGACAACGTGATTGTCAGCACCAGCAAGTCGTACAGGTGCGGCTCGAACAGCCCCTCGTCGCGGCCGATCTTGAACACCACAAAGGCAAACTCACCACCGGCGGCCAGCACGATGCCGAGGCGAATGGCACTGACCTTGCCCAGACCACCCGCCAGCCGACCGACGACAAACAGCAGCGGCAATTTGATTGCGATCAGCAACAGGGTCAGGCCCAGCACGGTGATCGGCGCGCTCAGTAGCAGACTCAGGTTGGCGCCCATTCCGACGCTGATGAAAAACAGCCCCAGCAGCAATCCCTTGAACGGCTCGATTTGCGCTTCCAGTTCGTGGCGGTATTCGGAGTCCGCCAGCAGCAACCCGGCGAGGAACGCCCCCAACGCCATGGACACGCCGACCAGGTCCATCAACCACGCCGTGCCGATCACCACCAGCAACGCGGTGGCGGTGGAGACTTCCGGCAACCCGGTCTTGGCCACCACCCGGAACACCGGTCGCAGCAGATATCGCCCACCGATCACCACCACCGCGATGCTGCCCAGCACGCGCAAACCGTGATTGAGGTCTTCGGCAGTACTGGTGGTGTGATCGCCGCCCGCCAGCAACGGCACCATCGCGATCAACGGGATGGCGGCGATGTCCTGGAACAACAGAATCGCGAATGCCAACCGCCCGTGAGGGCTGGTCAGTTCCTTGCGTTCGGCCAGGCTTTGCAAACCGAATGCGGTGGACGACAGCGCCAGGCCCAAGCCCAATACGATCGCGCTGTTCAACGGCTGGCCGAACACGAACAACGCCAGCACACCTATAACCGACCCCGTCAGCAGCACCTGCGCCAGACCTACGCCAAACACCGATCTGCGCATTACCCACAAACGTCGCGGCGACAGTTCAAGACCAATGATGAATAGCAGCAACACCACCCCCAGTTCGGAAATGTGGCTGACACTTTGCGGATTGCCAATCAAGCCCAGCACCGATGGTCCGATGATCACCCCTGCAAACAGATAACCCAGCACCGCCCCCAGTTGCAGGCGCTTGGCCAAGGGAACGGTGAGCACCGCCGCGAGCAGAAACACGACAGCGGCTTGCAACAGGTTGCCTTCATGGGGCATGGCGAAACTCCAGGGACTCGGTGCGGCGGGGCGGTAAGGATAAAGGCTTGAGAAGCGTGCGTCAGCCAATGCAATCGCAATCATTGCAGCAATAAGGAATGATTCAGCGCCAGCGCAGTCGGATTTCAGGTACCACGACATCAATGGAGGTTCACCGATGAACAGCAAGACCCTTATCGCCAGCCTCGCCATTGTCGCAGGCATTGCCGGTATCAGCCCGATCGTTCAAGCGGATGACCCCCCGCAAAAAACCGTCCAGCCCGGGGTAGACAACACCCGCCAGCTGGTGGTTGGCGACCGCGCTCCGGACGTTTACCAGCGCAGCGAAAAAGCCCTGGTCAACTGGAAGCAGAAAGGCCTGAAAGCGCCAAAGGCTCAGGCGCAGTGGGTGCAGATCAATGACAAGTACATGATGGTGATGATCACCAACGGGACGATTGTGGATATCACGCCGGTGGAGCGTTAAACCGCCGAAAGGCTATTCGCTGTGAGCACGCACCGGGCTTTCAGTGCCTAACCGATACTGATTGTTCCCACTGCGCTTCGCCTCATACATCGCCAGATCCGCAATGTGAATCAACCGGTCCATGCTCGGCGCATGGTCCGGGAACACCGCGACCCCCAGGCTGGTGCCGATATGTCGTTGGTCATTGCCGATGGTCACCGGTGGTGACAGTTCGACGAAGATTTTCTGGCAGATGCTGCGGGCTTCGTCCTGCAGGCTGTTGCCCTGGGGCAGGCCTTGCAGGATGACCACAAATTCGTCGCCACCGATCCGGGCGACGGTATCGGTTGAGCGCAAGATTCGCTTCAGTCGGGTGGCGGTGGTGATCAGTACCCGGTCGCCAGCCGCATGGCCGTAATGGTCGTTGATTGCCTTGAAACCATTGAGGTCGACAAACACCAGCGCAACCCTCGTGGCGCTGATGCGAGCCTGTTCCAGCGCTTCGGACAGGCGCTCTTCGAGCACCAGGCGATTGGGCAGACCGGTCAGCGGGTCGAAGTGGGCCAAGTGTTGCAGGTAGCTGGCGGAGGCTTTTTCCTCGGTGATATCGCGCACCACGCCCATCATCTTGATCGTTGCATCGTGGCCGTTCTTGACCACATTGCCCGTCTCGCGCAACCAGCGAATGGTGCCGTCGGGCCAGATGACTCGGTATTCCTCGTCATGGTTTTCGCCGGTTTCCAGGCAGCGCAACTCCCCGGCTCGGACCTTGGCCCGATCGTCCGGGTGGACACACGAGCAAAACAGCGCGTAGGAGGGCGTTACTTCGTCGATCTTGAAGCCGAACATGGCGTAGATCGCGTCCGACCAATAGAGCTTGTCGGTGTCGACATCCCAGTCCCAGGTACCGATGCGGGCGAAGTATTGGCTACGCTTGAAGCGTTCGGCGTCGCCGTCCTGACGGATATTCTGTCCGTCAGTCAGGCGGGTGATCAGCACGCGATACTTGGCCAGCTGCTTTTGCAGCGAGCGCTCGCGACAGATCAACGCGATGATCAGGGCAAGCATCAATGAGCCGATGGTTGCGCTGTTCCAGTCTCCATTCATTCAGGAATTGCCATCATTGCGTATTGAACCGTGCGGGTAGATGTTGCTTATCTTAGTTCACGGTCGCTGCGGTAAACAGGCTTAAACCCCTCGTCAGGCGATCGGAGTGGTTGCCAATCGGCTGCAAATCTGGGAAAACGGCGCCCATGGAGCCTTTCGGGCAAACGAACACACGAGTGCATGCAATGAATGACGAGCTTCAGGTAATCGACCTCCAACCGGGCTTCGGCAAAGCCGCCGTCAAAGGCGCGCTGATCACCACGCAGTACCGTGGATGGCTGGAAGACGGCACCGAGTTCGATTCTTCTTACAGCCGTGGCAAGCCTTTTCAGTGCGTGATCGGAACTGGAAGGGTGATCAAGGGTTGGGATCAGGGGATTATGGGCATGCAGGTCGGCGGCAAGCGCAAGCTGTTGGTGCCTGCGCATTTGGCTTATGGCGAGCGGACGATGGCGGCTATTCCCCCCCATTCGAATTTGATTTTTGAGATTGAATTGCTGGAAGTGCTGACGCGCGATGATTGACTACTGTCTTGGGTTTGAAAGTCAAAAGATCGCAGCGTGCAATCTTTTGATGTTAAGCGGGCAGGCATCACACCTTGGCTTGCGAAATACGCACAGACGATCACGGCCCGGGCAGTCCCTGCACAACCGGTTCGATTAACCGCATCAGCCCTTTGGCCAACGGGATAAACAAACCGCTGACGTTAGTCGTCTTCGTATCATCACATGCACAGACGACGGGTCAGATCATTCAGAAGCCATCGGCCTGCTTTCCCTAAAGAGCGATTTTGCATGTGCGCTGCGTAGATCGTAAGTGTGTCTGGTGTGCGCTGAAGTTCGGCGGTTAACTCAAGCGGTAGGAGGCGTCCTGAAGCCAGATGATCCGCAATCAGATGCTCTGGCATTCGGCACCAACCGAACCCGGCGAGCAAAAAATCCAGCCGCCGTGCCAAATCTACAAACCGCCACTGGTGACTGCCCGTCACCCCATAGCTAGGGCCGTCGGGAGAAACCGGATCGGAAAGTACCAGTTGCACATAAGGCTTGAGGTCTGCACTTGTTGCCCGACGGCCTAACATAGCCAGGGGATGCCCGCTGGCTACTACTGGCCTCAAGTCGACGCTGAGCAGCGGCAGTGCGGTGACATCGTCGGGCACTGTCGGAATCAATGTGCAAAGCGCCAGTGCCGCATCGCCGTTGCGCAATCGACGCTCTGCGCCGCCTAAGCCTTCTGTAGAAAAACTCACTGCCAGATGCGGAAAAGCCTCACGGATAGCGCGCAGGCTTTCGATGAGCGGTGCGCTAGGGACTAAAGGGTCTATGGCGAGAGCCAACTCCGGTTCAACCCCTGCTGCCGTACTTGCGGCCATTGCTTCAAACTGGGCAGCGCTTGCCAGCACTGCGCGCGCTTGAACCACTAGCACTCTACCTACCTCAGTGAGAGTTGGACGATGGCCGCTCCGATCAAACAGCCTCACACCTTGAACTGACTCAAGTGTGGCAATCGACTGGCTAATGGCAGATTGAGCACGCCGCAGGTGACGTCCCGTTGCCGAGAAACTGCCTGTATCAGCAATGGTTACAAGGATTCGCAACTGATCCAAGCTTAGATTTCCGATCATGACCCATCACTTAAACAGATTGACTCAATCATATTTACATCACTCCTGCATAGAGATCGCATTGGGTAGAGTGTGTCGCACATCGCCTAAAGCGACAACGCAAAACATACCGCCGCGTCACCGCGCAGGAGTTACTTTCATGTCCAGGCTTCTCACCATTGAAACCAGCTCACGTGGGGATGCTTCAATCTCCCGGCAGCTCACTCGCCAATTTGTGTCCGCGTGGGAAGCTGCACACCCTAGGGGCTCCATCAAAATACGGGATCTAACGGACACTCCGCTTACGTTCGTGACGGCCCCCTGGTTACAGGCTTACTTCACCCCAGAAACCCAACATTCGCCTGAAATGAAAGCCGTGTTGCAGTTATCCGATGAGCTTGCGGCCGAGTTGCTGGAAACCGATCACGTGGTTATTTCAACGCCGGTCTACAACTATAACGTCCCTGCGGCGCTCAAGGCGTGGGTGGATCACGTGGTACGTAAAGGCCTGACCTTGGGCTTTGATGGTAAAGGGCTGGTGACCGGTAAAAAGGCAACGGTGCTGCTCGCCTCGGGAGGTGTATACACCAACGACTCCCCGATTAGAGACCGTGACATTGCGACCCAATATTTGAAACTGATCCTGAACGTCCTCGGTATCACTGATGTCACCTTTATTGCGGCCGGCGGCGCTAAAGCTGTAGATCTCGGAGAAATCAGCATGCACGATTTTCTAGATACATTTGATCATCAAATTCAAAAGTCGCTGGTTTAGACAGCATTTCTCCTAGCCCATACGATTCTGGTATGCCTGTTTTGCGAGCCATGAGCGTCCTTGTTTCATCTTCTGAAAACGATGCGGACGCTATATCAAAGGGCATTTGATAGATGTAGGACGGGTCTGAAACTCTATGAATGCTGGAAGTGCTGACGCGCGATGATTAACCGCTAGGCCTGAAAGGTGTCCCGGTAGGCATACAAACCCGGTGTTCCGCCGGTCATCACGAACAGCACGTTGTCGCCGGAACGGTAGCGTCCTTGCCTGAGATCGGCCAACAGCCCGGCGAACGCTTTGCCGGAGTACACCGGGTCGATCAACAGGCCTTCGGCGCGGGCCATGAGGCGTACCGCTTCCTGCATGGCTTGCGTCGGCAGACCGTAACCGTCGCCCAACTGACTGCCGTCAGTGGCAATGTCTTCAACCTGAACGACGGCGTTGCTGCCCAATAGCGCCAGTGCGTCCTGAGTCAATTGGCGGGTTCTGGCTGCTGATGTGTCCCTGTCGGATAAAACCGAATACGACTTGACGATCGAGGTGCCTCGGCCCAGCAACTGGAAGCCGACCGCGAGCCCGGCGTGGGTGCTGGCGCTGCCGTTGGGCACCACGACCTGATTGAAGGTGAGGCCCAGTTCCGTCTCCTGCTGCACGATCTCCGCCGCGCAGCGCGCATAACCGAGACTGCCGAGCGGCGTTGACCCACCCGTAGGAATCACCAGCACGTTGCGTCCCGAATCCCGAAGTTGCGTGGCCCGTACCTCAGCGGCGGCGAGTGAGTCGCTGCCTCCGGCAAGCACCTGCATTTGCGCACCGAACAGCTGGTCGAGCAGAACGTTGCCGTTGAGTTCGTAATCGACATCGGCTTTGGGCACAGAGCGGGTCAGGATCAGTTCGCAGGCAAGGCCCAGGCGAGCACATGCCGCGGCAGTCAGGCGCGCATGGTTGGATTGAAGGCCAGCGATGATAATCACGGTGTCGACTCCGGCCGCCAACGCCGCACCGAGATGGAATTCGAGTTTGCGCAATTTGTTGCCGCCACCGCCAATCAGCATGTGATCGTCGCGCTTGAGAAACAGGCCGAATCCCTGCGACTTCAAGCGCAGCAGTTGTTCGAGACGTTCGGCGCGCTGAATGGGCGTAGGGCCTTGCAGAAGGTTTGCCCGCGTAAAAGAACTCAGTGATGTGTCCAGTAGGGTTTGCATCAATGGAGCCTCGTTGTCGTGTTATTAAAGTGACTCTATGGAGAAAGTCCCTCGCAATAAACGCATCGCCGGTTATTACTCCTTTAACCTGATGTATCTAATAACGCTGTCAGTTTCCTCCCTTCACAAGGCATGGTTATTTGATCGTTCCCACGCGCGTGGGAATGCCTCACCGGACGCTCTGCGTCCGCTCTTGGGACGCAGAGCGCCCCTGGCTGCATTCCTTTGCTGCGCGTGGGAACGATCAGATGACACGGTCTACGGCAAATCACTAAAGAGCGCAATTCGCCCGTTCAGCGAAGGCCGGTAGCGCCAGGTCAGGCGATCCAAAGCAGGTTTCATCGCTAGAGTTTCCTTCAATGTAGCGCTGGCAATGCTCAGGGCCAGAACCTGCCCCGGACATTGATGCCGCCCGGCACCGAACGTGAAACTGCGCCGGTCTGGACGATCCAGAAGAAAGACTTCGGGATGGTCATTGAGCTGCGGATCACGATTAGCCAAAGCCAGCAGCACCAGAATCACATCGCCAATTTTCAGGCTTACCCCCTCGATTTCACAAGGCGCAGCGACAAACCGGAGAGTGTTCTGCACCGACGGATCGAAGCGCTGAACTTCAGCAATCAAGTCGTCAATGCATGTCGATTCGCTCCGCAACGACGGATTTCGAATCAACGCCAACAGCGCATTGCCGATCAGCCCGGCGGTGGCTTCGTAGGTCTGGGAGAACAGGCCGATCAGGTTGGCGATCAACGTTTCAGGGTCGTCAGATGTCGCCGCGACCCGAAAGGGCCTTGATTCCTCCGGGAGCGAAATATGAACGTAGAACAGCACGACAGCGGCATCTCTCAAGTGGCCGCGGCCATCGCGGAACCGGCCCGGACGAAAATCCTCTGTTCGCTGATGGACGGCCACGCCCGCACCAGCACCGAGTTGGCGGCGATTGCCGAAGTCAGTGCCTCCACGGCCAGCGCGCACCTGGCCAAACTCAAGGAACTGGCGCTGGTGCGATTGCATGTACAGGGCCGCCATCGCTATTACAGCTTGGCGGACAAGCGCGTCGCCCAGGCGCTGGAAGCGTTGATGGTGATCGGCCAGAACGCCGCGCCGACCTTCAACCCGCGCACCCCGGATCGCCTGCAATTCGCCCGCACCTGCTACGACCACATGGCCGGCACGTTGGCGGTGCTGCTGCATGACCGGATGATCGAAGCGGGGTGGTTGCTGGAAACTGATGAACAGGTCTATCAACTGAGCGACAGCGGTGAGGCGTTGTTCGAAGGATTGGGTATCGAGGTCAAGAACCTGAATACGCTGCGCCGCCGCTTCGCCTGTCCATGCCTGGACTGGAGCATGCGCCGGCCGCATCTGGGCGGTTCGTTGGGGGCGGCGTTGTTGCAAGTGGCGATCAAGCGCAAATGGGTGACTCAAAACCCGGACAGCCGCGCGCTGGCGTTGACCGCGACGGGGCGCAAGGAACTCAGCAGCCGGTTCGCCGTTGAACTGCCGATTCAGGTATCGACAGCACAGCCCACGTCCACCCAGACCAGGCGTCGCGCGATCGCCAGTTCTGCGCCTTTGGCGGCATTGGCGAGCAAGGCATAGCTGCCATGCACCAGGATCACCAGTGCCTCGAGTGCTGTGATCCGACCAAGGGTTCGATGGTGACTTGAACAGGGGGTGTTGACTCTGTACTGTATATCCAAACAGTATAGGCGTGCCCCATGGAACTCATCGACAAGCTCAGCATTCTCGCCGACGCCGCCAAGTACGACGCCTCATGCGCCAGCAGCGGCGCGCCGAAGCGTAGCTCCGAGGGCAAGAGCGGGTTGGGTTCGACCGATGGCATGGGCATCTGCCACAGCTACACACCGGACGGACGTTGCGTTTCGTTGCTGAAGATTCTGCTGACCAACTTCTGCCTCTACGACTGTCAATACTGCGTTAATAGACGCTCCAGCGACGTGCCCCGCGCCCGCTTCACGCCGGAAGAAGTGGTGACGCTGACCATGGATTTCTACCGGCGCAACTGCGTCAGCGGGTTGTTTCTCAGCTCCGGGATCATTCGGTCGGCGGATTACACCATGGAGCAGCTGATTCGCGTGGCCAAGCTGTTGCGCGAAGACCATGAGTTTCGCGGTTACATCCACCTCAAGACCATTCCCGAAGCCGACCCTGCGCTGATCGAGGAAGCGGGGCGTTATGCCGATCGCTTGAGCGTCAACATCGAGTTGCCCACCGACGCAAGTCTGCAAACGTTGGCCCCGGAAAAACACCTGGGCTCGATCAAGCAAGCGATGCAGACGATCTACACCGGCGAGCAAACGGTGCTCAACGAACCGCGCGCGCCGAAATTCGCCCCGGCCGGACAGAGCACGCAAATGATCGTTGGCGCCGATGACACCGACGACAGCACCATTCTTCACAGTGCCCAGGCGCTGTACGGCAACTTCCGTTTGCGTCGGGTCTATTACTCCGCGTTCAGTCCGATCCCCAATAGCCCGAAGAGCGTGCCGCTGGCCGCGCCGCCGCTGATGCGCGAGCACCGTCTGTACCAAGCTGACTTCTTACTGCGCAGCTACGGCTTCACGGCGGGCGAATTGTTCCAGGGGCCGGGACATCTGGCGCTCGACATCGACCCAAAACTGGCCTGGGCGCTGGAAAATCGTGAGGTCTTCCCGCTGGATCTCAATCGCGCCGAGGCGTCGCTGATCGCCCGTATTCCCGGCATCGGCCTACGAACCACCGAGCGTCTGGTGGAACTGCGTCAGCAGCGACGCATTCGTTATGAGGATCTGGCACGGATGCGCTGTGTGCTGGCCAAGGCCAAGCCGTTCTTCATCACCAGCGATTACCACCCGCAGCAGGCAGAGGTCACCAGTCATCTGCTGTATCAGCAACTGCGCGACCGTCCGCAACCGCAGCAAATGGGGTTGTGGGGATGATTAATCTGGATTGCGACGACCTGTTCGACACCTGGCGTCAGCAGGCGCGTTGGTTGCTCAGTCATGAGGTCGATCCTAGTTTGGTGGGCTGGGCCAGTGAAGGTGTGGCAGACCTGTTCGCCAGTGACGATGTACCGCCCGAAACGCAGGGGCCGTATCAGGCACGAGTTCCCAGAGCGCTGTTGGACACCCTTGAACGCGCCGCCCGTTATCGAGGCGATCAGCGCTGGAGTCTGTTGTACGAGGTGCTGTGGCGGGTTAGTCACGGCGATCGCACGGCAATGCTCGCGGGAGACAAACTCGGCAGTGAATTTCAGAGACGAATCAAACAGATACAGCGTGAATCTCATCATTTACATGCATTCGTCCGGTTTGTCGCAATGCCTGAAAACGAGGGTCCGCAATACGTTGCCTGGTATGAGCCGGCTCATGACATCCTGCACAGCGCCAGTGAACATTTCATCGGCCGAATGGGCCGTCACCGTTGGCTGATCGCCACGCCTCGGGACGGGGTGTATTACGATGGCGAGCAGTTGATTCACCAACGGCAATGCCCGGTTGAATGGCAGCAGCTGGCGCAAAACGCCGACGACCCGCACGGCGACATGTGGTTGACCTACTACAGCCACATCTTTAATCCGGCGCGGTTGAACCCGAAAGTCATGCAGGGGCATTTGCCGGCGCGGTTCTGGAAAAACCTGCCTGAAGGCGTGCTGATTCCAGGGTTGATCACTCAGGCTCGGAGCGGCAAGCAACAGGACGGTCAGGCCAGCGGCATCAAGGGCAGGGGTGGCAAGCGCATTGCGCTGGGAGTGGGCGAACGTAGCCAAGGTTCATAAAAAAGCCCCCCATCGCCAATGCGATGGAGGGCTTCATTGCAGCGGATGTCAGATCAAACCTTGACGATCCACCCTGCTGGCGCCTCGACGTCGCCAGTCTGTACACCGGTCAGCTCTTTGTAGAGCTTCTGGGTGACCGGGCCGACTTCGGTTTCGCTGTGGAACACGTGCAGTTTGTCGTTGTAGTTGATGCCGCCGATCGGTGTGATCACCGCGGCAGTACCGCAAG
This sequence comes from Pseudomonas sp. HLT2-19-2, assembly GCF_054898005.1. Classification (NCBI taxonomy): domain Bacteria; kingdom Pseudomonadati; phylum Pseudomonadota; class Gammaproteobacteria; order Pseudomonadales; family Pseudomonadaceae; genus Pseudomonas; species Pseudomonas sp. HLT2-19-2. The sequence continues at coordinate 2,894,326 of NZ_CM142712.1, forward strand.
CGCCGGCTTCTTTGAAGTCAGACAGCTTGTCGATGAACACGTCACCTTCGATCACTTCCAGGCCCAGACGCGATTTTGCCAGCTCGATCAACGACAGACGGGTAATACCCGGCAGGACCGACGGCGAGTTCGGGGTGACGAACTTGTTGTCGTGGGTGATCCCGAAGAAGTTGGCCGAACCGACTTCTTCGATTTTCGTGTGGGTCATCGGGTCCAGGTAGATGCAGTCGGCAAAGTGGGCTTTCTTGGCCTGGGAACCTGGCATCAGGCTGGCCGCGTAGTTGCCACCGACCTTGGCCGCACCGGTGCCTTGTGGGGCGGCGCGGTCGTAACTGGAGATCAGGAACTTGTGCGGGGTCAGGCCGCCCTTGAAGTAGGCACCGACCGGGATGGCGAAGATCGAGAAGATGAACTCGGGGGCGGTACGCACGCCGATGTTGTCACCCACGCCGATCACGAACGGACGCAGGTACAGCGCGCCGCCGGTGCCGTAAGGCGGGATGAAACGCTCGTTGGCGCGGACCACTTCCTTGCACGCTTCGACGAACTGCTCGGTTTCCACGAACGGCATCAGCAGGCGCGCGCAGCTGCGTTGCATGCGTGCGGCGTTCTGATCCGGGCGGAACAGGTTGATAGAACCGTCCTTGCAACGATAGGCCTTCAGGCCTTCGAAGCATTGCTGGCCATAGTGAAGGGCAGTGGAACCTTCGCTGATGTGCAGCACATTGTCTTCGGTCAGGGTGCCTGTGTCCCACTCGCCATTACGCCAGTGCGACAAATAGCGCTTGTCTGTCTTGATATAGTCAAAACCCAACTTGTCCCAATTGATGCTTTCGTTACCCATGACACCCTCTATCACTTAACAACCGCCGAAACGGTTCAAGGCTTCTGACGTTTTTCTGGATGGGGACAACAATACTTCATTCCGAGCCTAAATCGCAGCCTGGAATTCGATCATCACAGGTGGAGTGCATGCCCCAAGGCACGCAACGCCGCTTCCTGCACCGCCTCGCCGAGCGTCGGATGCGCGTGGATGGTGCCGGCGATGTCTTCCAGCCGAGCGCCCATTTCCAGGCTCTGACCGAACGCAGTCGACAATTCCGACACGCCTACACCGACTGCCTGCCAGCCGACAATTACATGATTGTCACGCCGCGCCACAACCCGCACGAAGCCGCTCTTGGACTCCAGGGTCATCGCCCGGCCATTGGCCGCGAACGGGAAACTCGACACGATGCAGTCCAGACCCGCAGCCTTGACGTCGTCCGGGGTCTTGCCGACCACCACCAGTTCCGGGTCGGTAAAGCACACGGCGGCAATCGCAGTTGGGTTGAACTCGCGGGATTTACCGCTGATCAGTTCTGCAACCATTTCGCCCTGAGCCATGACCCGGTGGGCGAGCATCGGTTCGCCGCTCAGGTCGCCGATGGCATACACGTTGCGCATGCTCGTCTGGCAGCGGTTGTCGATCTTGATCGCCGAGCCGTTCATGTCCAGGTTCAGCGATTCGAGGTTCCAGCCCTGAGTGTTCGGTTTGCGACCGACGGCCACCAGCACCTGATCGGTTTCCAGGTTCAGGGTGTCGTCATTCGGGTCAAGCACTTGCAGTGTATTACTTATGGAATCAAAGCCTTGGACGCTATGCTTCAAGTAAAGCTTCATGCCAAGTTTTTTCAGTTCGTCATGCACAGGCTGCGTGAGTTCAGCGTCGTAGGCCGGCAGGATACGGTCCTGAGCCTCGACCACACTGACCTCGGCGCCGAGCTTGCGATAGGCAATCCCCAGCTCCAGACCGATGTAACCGCCACCGACCACGATCAGCCGTTTTGGCACGGACGTCGGTGCCAGCGCTTCAGTGGAGGAGATGATCGGACCGCCAATCGGCAGCATCGGCAGGTTCACACTTTTCGACCCGGTGGCCAGCACCAGGTGCTCGCACTGAATGCGCGTGTCGCCAACGTCGACGGTCTTGCCGTCGATGACTTTCGCCCAGCCTTTTATGACCTGGATCTTGTGCTTCTTCATCAGCGCCGAAACGCCGGTGGTCAGGCGATCAACGATGCCGTCCTTCCACTCGACGCTTTTGCCGATGTCCAGCGTCGGCGCCGATACGCTGATGCCCAGCGCCGAATGCTGGCTGTGGTGCTGCGTCTGGTGGAACTGTTCAGCCACGTGAATCAACGCCTTCGACGGAATGCAGCCGATGTTCAGGCACGTACCGCCCAGTGATTCGCCTTCCACCAGAATGGTCGAGATGCCCAGTTGACCGGCACGAATCGCCGTCACATAACCGCCAGGGCCGCCGCCGATGATCAGCAGCGTGGTGTTCAGAGTTTGCATGCCTTGCTCCACAAATGCTTATTCCACAAACAGCGTGGCGGGTTGTTCGAGCAAGCCGCGAATGGCCTGGATGAATTGCGCCGCGTCCATGCCATCGACCACGCGGTGATCGAAGGAGCTGGAGAGGTTCATCATCTTGCGGATCACAATCTGGCCTTTCACCACCATCGGGCGTTCGACGATTTTGTTGACGCCGACGATCGCCACTTCCGGCAGGTTCAGCACCGGCGTGCTGACGATCCCGCCCAAGGCGCCGAGGCTGGTCAGGGTGATGCTCGAGCCGGACAGTTCATCGCGGCTGGCCTTGCCATTTCGGGCAGCGCTGGCCAAACGGGAGATTTCGGTCGCGCTGTCCCACAAGCTGCGGGCTTCGGCGTGACGTACGACCGGCACCATCAAACCGATGTCGGCTTGCGTGGCGATGCCCACGTGCACCGCGCCGAGGCGGGTGATGACCTGGGCTTCGTCGTCGTAACGGGCGTTGATTTGCGGGAAATCGCGCAAGGCGACGACCAGCGCGCGGACCAGGAACGGCAGCAAGGTCAACTTGCCACGGGTCGCGCCGTGTTTTTCGTTCAGGTGCGCACGCAGTTCTTCCACGGAGGTAACGTCGATTTCTTCGACATAACTGAAGTGAGCGGCACGCTGAGTGGCGTCCTGCATGCGCTGGGCGATCTTGCGGCGCATGCCGATGACCGGGATTTGTTCTTCGTCGTTACGCTGGGCGTAAGCGGCGGCAACGGTCGATTGCGGTTGCTGACCCTGGGCTAGATAGGCATCGAGGTCTTCGTGCAGAACGCGCCCGGCAGGGCCGGTGCCACGCACCAGACGCAACTGGATGCCGAGGTCCAGCGCATGTTTGCGCACGGCCGGGGAGGCCAGCGGGCGCTCATCGGCCTCGCGAGCGACCATCGGACCTTGGCACACGGCAGCCGGCCGAGGCGCTGCAACCGGTTTGCTGACTACAGCAGCTTCAGCTTTCGATGCCGCAACCGGCACTTCTTTCACGGCAGCGGCTGCCGGTTGAGCGGACTCTTTAACGTTGCCCGCGCCTTCGACTTCGATGCTGATCAGAATGCTGCCGACGGCCATCACTTCACCCGGCACACCGCCCAGCGCGATCACCTTGCCGTGAACCGGTGACGGAATGTCGACCATCGCCTTGTCAGTCATGACATCAGCCAGTACCTGATCTTCGACGACCATGTCGCCGACTTTGACGTGCCATACCGACAATTCAACTTCTGCAATGCCTTCACCAATGTCCGGCATCTTAATAACGTGCGTGCCCATTCAGACCTCCATAACCCGATGCAAAGCCGCGCCCACTCGGGTCGGGCCAGGGAAATACGCCCACTCTTGTGCGTGCGGGTAGGGAGTGTCCCAACCGGTGACGCGCTCGATAGGCGCTTCCAGGTAGTGGAAGCAGTGTTCTTGCACCAGGGCGACCAGTTCGGCGCCGAAACCGCAAGTACGGGTCGCTTCGTGAACGATCACGCAACGGCCGGTTTTCTTCACCGACTTGACGATGGTCTCCAGGTCCAGCGGCCACAGGCTGCGCAGGTCGATGACTTCAGCGTCGATCCCGGTTTCTTCAGCCGCGACTTGCGACACATAAACGGTGGTGCCGTAAGTCAGGATGGTCACGTCCTTGCCGGGACGCGCGATGGCAGCCACGTCCAGCGGCACGGTGTAGTAACCGTCCGGCACTTGTGCGGCAGGGTGTTTCGACCACGGGGTTACCGGGCGATCGTGGTGGCCGTCGAACGGGCCGTTGTACAGGCGTTTTGGCTCGAGGAAGATCACCGGGTCATCGTTTTCGATGGAGGCGATCAGCAGGCCTTTGGCGTCGTAAGGGTTGGATGGCATGACCGTACGCAAACCGCAGACCTGGGTGAACATCGCCTCGATGCTCTGGCTGTGGGTCTGGCCGCCGTAGATGCCGCCGCCGCAAGGCATGCGCAGGGTCATCGGGGCGGTGAACTCGCCGGCCGAGCGATAACGCAGGCGAGCGGCTTCTGAAATGATCTGGTCCGACGCCGGGTAAACGTAATCGGCGAACTGGATCTCGGCCACTGGTCGCAGACCGTAAGCGCCCATGCCCACTGCGACGCCGACGATGCCGCTTTCGGAAATCGGTGCATCGAACACCCGGGAGGTGCCGTACTTGTTCTGCAGGCCTTCGGTGCAACGAAACACACCGCCGAAGTAGCCGACGTCCTGGCCGAACACCACGACGTTGTCGTCACGCTCAAGCATCACATCCATGGCCGAGCGCAGGGCCTGGATCATGGTCATGGTGGTTGTGGTCATGGCGGTTTCCAACTCGATTTTATTGTTGTGATCGTTCATGTCAGATCCCCAACTCTTGACGCTGGCGCTTCAAGTGCTCCGGCATCTCTTTGTAGACGTCTTCAAACATGGATGCGGCGCTCGGAATCTGGCCGCCGGCGAGGGTGCCGTACTGTTCGGCTTCTTTCTGTGCGGCGATCACTTCGGCTTCCAGCTCGGCGCTGACGGCGACGTGTTCCTCTTCGGACCACTGACCGATTTTCACCAGGTGCTGCTTGAGGCGCGTAATTGGGTCGCCCAATGGGAAGTAGCTCCAGTCGTCGGCAGGACGGTATTTGGACGGATCATCGGACGTCGAGTGAGGGCCGGCACGGTAGGTGACCCATTCGATCATGGTCGGGCCGAGGTTGCGGCGGGCGCGTTCGGCGGCCCAGGCAGAGGCGGCGTAGACCGCGACGAAATCGTTGCCATCGACCCGCAGGGAGGCAATGCCACAACCGACGCCACGTCCGGCAAACGTGGTGGCTTCACCACCGGCAATCGCCTGGAACGTGGAGATCGCCCACTGGTTGTTGACCACATTGAGGATCACCGGCGCACGGTAAACGTGGGCGAAGGTGAGGGCGGTGTGGAAGTCGGATTCAGCGGTGGCGCCGTCGCCGATCCAGGCCGAAGCGATTTTGGTGTCGCCCTTGATCGCCGAGGCCATGCCCCAGCCCACGCCTTGTACGAATTGGGTGGCGAGGTTGCCGGAAATGGTGAAGAAGCCGGCGTCTTTAACCGAGTACATGATTGGCAGCTGACGGCCCTTGAGCGGATCGCGCTCGTTGGACAGCAATTGGCAGATCAGGTCCACCAGCGGCACTTCACGCGCCATCAAGATGCTTTGCTGACGGTAGGTGGGGAAGCACATGTCGTCGATGTTCAAGGCCAGGGCCTGGGCGCTGCCGATGGCTTCTTCGCCAAGGCTTTGCATGTAGAACGACATTTTTTTCTGGCGCTGGGCGACCACCATGCGGTTGTCGAAGATCCGCGTCTTGAGCATGGCGCGCATGCCTTTACGCAGGATCTCGACCGGTACGCCTTCGGCCCATGGACCGAGGGCATTGCCCTCGTCATCGAGCACGCGAATCAGGCCCTTGGCCAGGTCGGCCGTGTCGGCCGGTTCAACGTCGATTGGGGGTTTGCGCACCGTGCCGGCGTCGGTGAGACGCAGGTAGGAGAAGTCGGTTTTGCAGCCGGGGCGGCCCGAAGGTTCGGGAACGTGCAGACGCAGCGGTTCGTACGCTTGGTTCATGGCTTCTACGCTCGATCTTGTGAATTTCTTGTAGTGAGCTGACTGTCATTCTTCTGTGGAAGAAATCTTGTCCTACAACAATCATAGTCCCGGCCAAGAAGAATATTTCTCTCTGTTTCGTTGCGCTTCGGATCATTTGAGGATAAAAAATCTGCATAAACATAAAAAACAGGTGGTTTTGTCTCATGCGCAAACTAGACCGTACCGATATCGGCATTTTGAACAGCCTTCAGGAGAACGCGCGCATCACCAACGCCGACCTTGCACGCTCGGTCAATCTGTCGCCGACGCCGTGCTTCAACCGGGTCAAGGCGATGGAAGAATTGGGGTTGATTCGCGAGCAAGTGACGCTGTTGGATGCCGACCTGTTGGGGCTGCACGTGAATGTGTTCATTCATGTGAGCCTGGAGAAACAGGTGGAGGAGGCGCTGCAGCATTTTGAAGAGGCGATCTCGGATCGCCCGGAAGTGATGGAGTGCTATTTGATGGCCGGCGACCCGGATTATTTGATTCGGGTGCTGGTGCCGACCATTCAGTCGCTTGAGCGCTTCATGATGGATTTTTTGACCAAGGTACCCGGGGTCGCGAACATCCGTTCGAGCTTTGCGCTCAAGCAGGTGCGCTATAAGACCGCGCTGCCGCTGCCGGCGAATGGGTTAACCCTCGCCAACTAAATGCAAATCCCCTGCTACGGGATTTACGTGGTCGGTTTAGAGTTTGTTGATCGGAATCTTCAGGTACACCACGCCATTGTCCTCGGCCGGCGGCAAATTCCCCGCCCGCACATTCACCTGAATCGCGGGCAGCAACAGCGTCGGCATGTCCAACCCCGCATCACGCTGTGTGCGCATGGCGACGAATGCGGCTTCGTCGATACCGTCATGGATGTGAATGTTGCTTTTACGCTGCTCGCCCACCGTGCTCATGCATTGAGGTTCGCGACCCTCGGGCGGGTAATCGTGGCAGACATAGAGTTGCACGCTGGCAGGGAAGGCCAGCAGTTTGCGAATCGAGGCGAACATCTGGTTGGCGTTGCCGCCGGGAAAATCACAACGAGCAGTGCCCACGTCCGGCATGAACAACGTATCGCCCACCAGAATCACATCGCTGTCGATCAGATAGGCCATGTCCGCTGGCGTGTGCCCGGGAACATGCAGGGCCGTGGCCTTGAGGTTGCCGATCATGAACGATTCGTCCGGCGCGAACAGATGGTCGAATTGCGAACCGTCACTGCGAAACTCCGGCTCAAGGTTGAACAGGGTTTTGAACACGCCCTGAACCTTGCTGATCGACTGACCAATAGCAATCTTCCCCCCCAGTTCCCGACGCAGATACGGTGCGGCGGACAGGTGATCGGCATGGGCGTGGGTTTCGAGCAGCCATTGCACGTGCAGCTGATGTTGGCGAACGAAGGCGATGATCTTGTCGGCCTGGACGTTGGCGGTTCGCCCAGCGGCCGGGTCGTAATCGAGCACCGGGTCGACGATCGCGCAGTGCCCGCCATCGGCTTCGTAGATTACGTAACTGTAGGTCGACGAGGCAGGGTCTAGAAAAGCTTCAATCAAGGCGGGCATGGTGGCCGTTTCTTACTGGATAAGCCATGAGGGTAGTTTCATTTTCCCTGCGCTGACCACCCCCCAGTCAATTCAAAGAAGGAAAAAAGCTGTGCGGGCTCTATCCTGTCTGTCATCGATACCGGGCGTTCCCGGCTTTATTCCGCGGATCACGAGCGTTTTATGTTGTTGGCAAGTTTTTTTGGGGTGGTGATGGGGCTGGTCTTGGGGTTGACCGGCGCTGGCGGCGGCATTCTTGCGGTGCCGGCCCTGGTGCTGGGGTTGGGTTTGACCATGACCCAGGCCGCGCCGGTCGCTCTGTTTGCGGTGGGCAGTGCAGCGGCTGTCGGGGCCATCGATGGTTTGCGCCATGGTCTGGTGCGCTATCGCGCGGCGATGCTGATCGCTTTGCTGGGGGCGATTTTTTCGCCGGTCGGTATCTACTTCGCCCATCAGTTGCCGGAAAAAATCCTGATGATTCTGTTCAGTCTGCTGATGGTCATGGTGGCCTGGCGGATGCTGCGTCGTGAGCGCCAGGAAGGAGGTCCAAACGACCACGGCCACGCCAACTGGGGCCAGAAGAACTGCATGCTCGATCAGCAGACCGGGCGCTTTTCCTGGACCGCCAAATGCACCGCGACCCTCGCGGCACTGGGCGCGGTGACCGGGGTTGTCTCCGGGCTGCTCGGGGTGGGCGGTGGCTTCCTGATCGTTCCGGCGTTCAAGCAGCTCAGCGATGTGCAGATGCGTGGAATCGTCGCCACCTCCTTGATGGTGATCAGCCTTATTTCCGCTATCGGCGTGATCGGCGCGTTTCAGGCCGGGGTGCGAATCGACGGTGTTGGCGTGGCATTTATCGTCGCGAGCATCGTTGGCATGATCATTGGCCGCAGGCTTTGCGCGCGAGTACCGGCCCGGGGATTACAGATCGGCTTCGCCAGCATCTGTGTCGTAGTCGCCGCTTACATGCTGTTTAGAGCGGGCGTCTAGCAAGTATTGTGGGTGCCAGTCCGTTCTGCAGGCGTACACCCTAAGTTTCGGGTTTCTTGCCTGCCTTCATCGCCAGCCTGTCGACCCGTGGATTGAGCTTGATGGCCGAAGCCGAGATCATGCTGTACGACAAGGACCAGACCACGTTTTCCACCGATGGCTACATTAACGCCTTCTATGTGAACAGCGATGTGGACCGTGCCGGCGACCAGTTCGACCGCAAACAGGCGCGTGTGAAGATGGGCTTTTACCCAACTACCCAGGCTTCAACATGAGTTCTCCGCACTGGCGGCCTTGCAGGGGCGACCACCGGAAAACCGAGCTCGGCTGACTCGCCTTGCTTCAATAGACGTAATCCTGGCAGTACAGCAGGTAGTAGTCGTTGCAATATCGCTTTAACGCAGATGCTCTGCCGGTTGCCGCAGGATCATCACCAACAGCAGCAAGCCGCGCATCAGCACCACGGTGAAATGCAGAAAGCGGCACAGCACCATCGCGCTCGTCATGAACTACTGGTCAACCTTGAAGCTGTATGCGCCTTCGCTTTTGTGCGTATCGACCGACACCGCGTGCCATTCGACATTGTAGGCACCCGCTGCCAGCGGTGCAGCCGGGGTGACGATCAGGGTTTTCATGTCGCTGCCTTCGGTGACGAGGCTTTTCAGAGCAGCATCGTGAATTCCTCTGAGGCAGGTTCAAGGAGGCGCCAGTTTACCTGCGAGAAGCTGGGTGTACGAAGTTTCGTTTTCCCTTGTCGCCGCGGTGTAGAGCGGATGCTAGTCTTGGCCAACGCTGTGGTCAGGGAGCCCTCATGGGCAAGCACAAGATCGAGATTCGTCGCAGTAACGTCGAGAAAATTCTTCTGGGGGCCGAAAAGGTTTTCGCCGAAAAAGGTTTCGGCAGCACCGCCATGGCGGACATCGCCGCCGAGGTGCAACTGCCGCGCTCCAACCTGCATTACTACTTCAGCACCAAGAGTGAGCTGTACAGCGCTGTGCTGTTCGATTTGCTGGAAGTGTGGAAACAGGACGCCCTGTGCTTCGAGATGTTCGACGATCCGCGCGTGGTGCTCAGCAGCTACATCCGCGCCAAAATGAACCACTCCCGCAGCCGGCCTTACGGCTCCAAAGTCTGGGCCAACGAAATCATCCACGGTGCGCCGACGCTGGGGGAGAAACTGGACGTCAGCCTCTACGACTGGGCGAAGATGAAAGAGGCGAAAATTCGTCAGTGGGTGGACGACAAACGCATCCTGCCGGTAGAGCCTTCAAGCCTGCTGTACATGATCTGGGCCTCGACTCAGCATTACGCAGACTTCGATCATCAGGTGAATATTCTGAATGACCACCAGCCGCTGTCGGACATGCAGTTTGAGCGGGCGGTGCAGACGGTGACGAGTGTGATCTTGCGCGGGATTGGGTTGGAGCCGTGAATCAAAAGATCGCAGCCTCGTTTCACTCGACAGCTCCTACAGGGTTACGCAATCCCTTGTAGGAGCTGTCGAGTGAAACGAGGCTGCGATCCTTGATATTCAACGATCAAACAGCGACGTGATACGGATTCCTCGGATCATGATTCCAATCCAAAAACGGCTTGCCCGTATCCATCGGCACCATCTCAATACAATCCTGCACCGGACAGGTGATCTGACACAGATTGCATCCCACACACTCATCATCGATCACTTCATATTTATGCGTCCCGTCCGCCTGCTTCAGGCTGGCAACCGCTTGGTGCGAAGTGTCTTCGCAAGCAATGTGGCAGCGACCGCAACCAATGCACGCTTCCTGATTGATCTTCGCTATCACCTGATAGTTAATGTCCAGGTACTTCCAGTCTGTGGTATTGCCCACCGCACGCCCGGTAAACTGCGACACGCTGGCGTAACCCTGACTGTCCATCCAGCGTGACAACCCGTCCTTCATCTCCTCGACAATCCGGAAACCATGCAGCATCGCCGCCGTGCATACCTGCACCGAGCCGCTGCCCAGCGCAATGAACTCCGCCGCGTCGCGCCAACTGCCGATGCCGCCAATGCCGGAAATCGGCAGGCCTTGCGTCTGTGGGTCGCGGGCGATTTCGGCGACCATGTTCAGCGCAATCGGCTTCACCGCAGAGCCGCAATAACCACCGTGGGTGCTTTGGCTGCCCACGGCGGGATTGGCGACCATGCGCTCCAGGTTGACGCTGGTGATCGAGTTGATCGTGTTGATCAACGACACCGCATCCGCGCCACCACGATGGGCCGCGCGGGCGGCGACGCGAATGTCGGTGATGTTCGGTGTGAGCTTGACGATCACTGGCAGCGAGCAATACGTTTTGCACCAACGGGTGACCTGCTCGACATACTCCGGAACCTGGCCGACCGCCGCGCCCATGCCGCGCTCTGGCATGCCGTGGGGGCAGCCGAAGTTCAGTTCGATACCGTCGGCACCGGTGGCTTCCACCAGCGGCAGGATGAATTTCCACGATTCCTCGACGCAGGGCACCATCAGCGACACGATCAGCGCGCGGTCCGGCCAGTCCCTTTTGACCTGAGTGATTTCCCGCAGATTGATTTCCAGCGAGCGATCGGTGATCAGTTCGATGTTATTGAAACCCATGACTTCACGGTTAGCGCCGAAGAGCGCGGAGTAGCGCGACGACACGTTGACCGCCGCCGGGTCTTCACCCAGGGTTTTCCAGACCACGCCACCCCAGCCGGCCTCGAAGGCGCGGACCACGTTGTAGGCTTTGTCGGTCGGTGGCGCGGAGGCCAGCCAGAACGGATTGGGGGCTTTGATGCCAGCGAAGACAATCGAAAGATCGGCCATTTACGCAGCCTCCACGTTGAGCATGAGTTGGGCGTTGATGGCCTCGGCGGCCCGTTTGCCGTGCTGCACGGCCTGCACGGTGAGGTCCTGATCGAGACTGGTACAGTCGCCGCCGGAATACACGCCGGGGATGCTGGTGCGCAGGTTTTCGTCCACTTGAATCCGCTCACCCTGACGCTTGAGTTCACGGGCCAGCGGGTCGGCGAGGGCGCTGGCGTCGAAGGCTTGGCCGATGGCTTTGAAGATCGCGTCGGCGGCCAGTTCGAAAGTTTCACCGGTGGTTCGCAGGCGACCGTCTACCGACCGCGTGCGGGCGAAGCGCATGCCGCGTACTTGGCCTTGAGCATCGAGCAGGACTTCTTCGGGTTGTGCCCAAGTCAGCAAACGCACTTGATTGGCTTTGGCGATGTCCTGTTCGTGGCCGGTGGCGCCCATTTCCTCGACACCGCGGCGGTACACCAGGTTGACGTCATGAGCCCCTAGACGTGCCATTTGCACGGCCATGTCGATGGCGGTGTTGCCGGCGCCCAAAACGATACAACGGTTAGCGAGGGGGAGTTGGGTCAGGTCATCGGCCTGACGCAGTTCGCGGATGTAATCGGTGGCGGCCAGCAGGCCGGGTGCATCTTCATGAGCAAGCCCCAGCTGTTTGCTGGCGGCCAGACCGAGGCCGAGGAACACCGCGTCGAACTGCTGATGCAGTTCGCTAAGGGTGAGGTTTTCGCCGAGTTTCTGCCCGTGGCGGATTTCGATCCCGCCGATTTCCAATAGGAATTCAAGCTCCTTCTGCGCGTAATCGTCGACCAGTTTGTACTTGGCGATCCCGTACTCGTTGAGGCCGCCAGCCTTTTCACGAGCCTCGAAAATCACCACCTCATGACCGTGCATGGCACTGCGGTGAGCGCAGGACAAACCGGCCGGTCCGGCACCGACCACGGCGATGCGCTTGCCAGTAGATGCCGCACGTGGGAAGGGGTGTTCGCTGAAGTGTGCGTTGTCTACGGCGTAACGCTGCAACAAGCCGATCAGCACCGGTGCGCACTCATGGTCGTTGTTGCGCACGCAGGCTTGCTGGCATAGAACTTCCGTCGGGCACACACGGGCGCAACTGCCGCCGAGGATGTTCGCCGAGAGGATTTTCTGCGCAGCGCCCTGAACGTTTTCCTGATGGATATTGCGAATGAACGACGGAATATCGATCTCGCTCGGGCAGGCGTTCACGCACGGCGCGTCGTAGCAGTACAGGCAACGCGAGGCTTCCAGATGGGCCTGGCGGTCGTTGAGTGGCGGTGCCAGATCGGTGAAATGGCCGGCGAGGGCGGCCGCATTCTCATAGGGATGCGGGAGGTGGTTCAGGGTCTTGATCACGGTGTTGGCCTCACGGTTATTGAGGTACTGCCTCTGATGGGCATTGGTTTTTGTGTTGCCTGGGCTGGCCCTTTCGCGAGCAGGCCTCGATTTCAGCGTTTCACAGCTGTCGGCCTGTTCATCTCAGCCCGCTTACTCAGCAAATCAAACACCGCCGGATACGCCGGCCGTTCGACGTACCGCCCCGCACCACGCTCAGCCCGCAAATCACCATCCGCCCAAACTACCCGACCCTGGCTGACGGTGTGGCTCGGAACACCGCGCACGGTTTTGCCTTCAAAGATGTTGAAATCGACCTGCTGGTGATGAGTCTTCGCCGAGATCGTGCGCGTACCTTCCGGATCCCACAGCACCAGGTCCGCATCCGCACCGACGCGAATCGCCCCTTTGCGCGGGTAGAGGTTGAAGATCTTTGCGGTGTTGGTGGAGGTGAGCGCCACGAAGTGCTGCATCGACAAACGCCCGGTGTTCACGCCTTCATCCCACAGCACCGCCATGCGGTCTTCGATACCTGCCGTGCCATTCGGGATCTTGCTGAAATCGTCACGGCCGGCGGCTTTTTGTTCGGCGCAGAAGCAGCAATGGTCGGTGGCGGTGGTGTGCAGGTTGCCCGATTGCAGGCCGTGCCAAAGCGCCTCTTGATGGCCGCGAGGACGGAAGGGCGGGCTCATCACGTAACCGGCAGCGGTCTGCCAGTCCGGGTGTTGATAGACGCTGTCGTCCAGCAGCAAATGCCCGGCCAGGACTTCTCCGTAGACTTGTTGACCCTTGCTGCGGGCGTAGGTGATTTCGTCGAGGGCTTCCTTGGTCGAGACATGCACCAGGTACAACGGCGTGCCTAGCGTTTCGGCGATGCGGATCGCCCGGCTGGCCGCTTCACCTTCAACCTGCGAAGGGCGGGACAACGGATGCGCTTCAGGGCCGGTCATGCCCTGGGCCATCAACTTGCGTTGCAGGTGATAGACCAGCTCACCGTTCTCCGCATGCACAGTCGGCACTGCGCCCAATTCCAGACAGCGCTCGAAACTCGCCACCAAAGTGTCGTCGGCGGCCATGATCGCGTTCTTGTAGGCCATGAAGTGCTTGAAGCTGTTGACCCCGTGATGATTGACCAGCTCGGCCATGTCCTCACGTACCTGTTCGCTCCACCAGGTGATCGCGACATGGAAACCGTAATCCGACGCTGACTTCTCGGCCCAGCCGCGCCACTGATGAAAAGCTTCCATCAAGGATTGCTGCGGATTGGGAATCACAAAATCGATGATCGACGTGGTACCGCCGGCCAGACCTGCCGCCGTGCCACTGAAAAAATCCTCACTGGCCACCGTGCCCATGAAGGGCAGCTGCATGTGCGTGTGCGGGTCGATGCCGCCGGGCATCAGGTATTGGCCGCTGCCGTCGAGCACTTCGGCACCCGCTGGAACATCAAGATTTTCACCGATGGCTTTGATCACGCCGTCGGCGCAATAGACGTCGGCGCGATAACTTTCATCGTGGGTAATAACGGTGGCGCCACGGATCAACAGAGACATTCCGAGTTCCTCGCAGGCAATGACCGACTTGTGCCGGTTCTAAATGTTTTATATGTAGCCGACGCAAACAGGTGTATTCCTGTCAGCGCTGTCAGGAATAAAAGCTAGTCTGAGTTTAAGGATTGAGCAAGAATATTTTTTATAAGCTTATATCTGTTTTAACGTATTGATATTTAAAGTTTAAATCGTGAAATCACCAAAATGGTGAGGCCTCTCACCATTTTGACGCACTTGACAGGTTCTAAAAATAGACGAGATTTCTTATGTGAAATCAGCCGGTTGAGGATGGTCTATGGTTGATGCGCGACGTTGAAAAAAAGTGGTATGCACCAGATTGAGTCCTGACTGTTCGGACAACTTGCCTGGCATTCGGCCTGAGTGAACAAGCAAGTCACCGCTGGCTCATCGAGTCTGTAAATAAAACTGATAAACATCAGTTGGTTACAAAGTTTCTATGGAACTGCCCGATGCGCAAACGGGGTAACCGGCACGTTTATTGATGCCGCCAGCCCTTGATGAGCAAAAATAATCAAAAGAACAGTGGAGCGGCCATGCAACAGATCAGATCGCAAGTGACCGAGCGCGACGGCTTGTTTGAGCTCGAAGCCGGCAGTGACGTCCTCGACAGCCCCCGTTACAACCACGACATGGCACCGACCAAGGTGCACGAACGAACCTGGAACAAATGGCACATCACCGCGTTATGGGTTGGCATGGCGATCTGCGTGCCGACCTACACCCTCGGAGGCGTGCTCACCGCCTATTTCGGCCTGAGCGTCGGCGAAGCGCTGCTGGCGATTCTGTTCGCTAACATCATCGTACTGATCCCTCTGACTCTGAACGCTTTTCCCGGCACCAAGTACGGCATTCCGTTTCCGGTGTTACTGCGTTCTTCCTTCGGCATTCTCGGCTCAAACATTCCGTGCCTGATCCGTGCGCTGGTGGCGTGTGGCTGGTTCGGCATTCAGACGATGTTCGGCGGACTGGCCATTCACCTGTTTCTCGGCTCGGTGTTCGAGGATTGGAAAGCCCTTGGCGGTATCGGTGAAGTGATCGGCTTCATGGTGTTCTGGGCCTTGAACCTGTGGGTGGTGATTCGCGGTGCGGACTCGATCAAATGGCTCGAAACCCTCTCGGCGCCGTTGTTGGTGCTGGTGGGCGTGGGGCTGTTGGTGTGGGCCATGCCGAACGTGTCGATGACCGAGTTGCTGGCGATCCCGGCCAAACGTCCGGAAGGCGCCAGCGTGGTCAGTTACTTTGCCGCCGGGCTGACCGCCATGGTCGGGTTCTGGGCCACCTTGTCCTTGAACATTCCGGATTTCAGCCGCTATGCGAAAAGCCAGAAGGATCAGATCGTCGGGCAGATTATCGGCTTGCCGCTGACCATGTTCCTGTTTGCTTCCCTTGGCGTGGTGATGACGGCGGCCTCGGTAAAACTGGTGGGCGTCACCGTATCCGATCCGGTCACCCTGATCGGCCATATCCAGAGCCCGGTCTGGGTCGCGTTGGCCATGGCGCTGATCATCATCGCCACGCTGTCGACCAACACCGCGGCCAACATTGTTTCGCCGACCAACGATTTCCAGAACGTCGCGCCCAAGTTCATCAACCGCACCAAAGCGGTGTTGCTCACCGGCCTGGTCGGCTTGGCGCTGATGGCCCATGAGCTGTTGAAGAAGCTCGGGTTGATCGTCTCGGATTTAAGCCTGGAGACGGTGTATTCCAACTGGCTGCTGGGCTATTCCAGTTTGCTGGGGCCGATCGCCGGGATCATGGTGGTGGACTATTTCCTGATCAAGAAACAGCAACTGGATTTGGCTGGACTCTATCGCGATGATGTTTATCCAGCGTGGAACTGGTTCGGTTTTATCGCGTTCGGTGTGCCGGTGGCGCTGACGCTGCTGTCGCTCGGCAGTGACGCATTCAGCTGGTTCTACAGCTATGGCTGGTTTACCGGCTCAGCGCTTGGCGGACTGATTTATTACGGGTTGTGCTCGATGCGCCCCAGCCCGTCAATCGCGAAGTCCGCGGTTTGATCGTCCCCACGCTCCGTGGGAACTAGAAGAACAGAGGAGATCATCATGAACGCTGCCGTAGACGTTCTGCAGTCCACCCATCAGCACATCAACCGCGACCGATTGTGGCAGTCGCTCATGGACCTGGCCAAGCTCGGCGCCACGGTCAAGGGCGGCGTCTGTCGCCTGGCCCTGACCGACCTCGACCGCCAGGCCCGGGACATATTCGTCACCTGGTGCGAGGAGGCCGGTTGCACCGTCAGCATCGACGCCGTGGGCAACATCTTCGCCCGTCGTCCGGGCCGCAACCCGAACCTGCCACCGGTGATGACCGGCAGCCACATCGACACCCAACCCACCGGCGGCAAGTTCGACGGCTGCTTCGGTGTGCTGGCCGGCGTTGAAGTGCTGCGCACCCTCAATGACCTGGGCGTGGAAACCGAAGCGCCACTGGAAGTGGTGGTCTGGACCAACGAGGAAGGCTCACGCTTCGCCCCCTGCATGATGGGCTCCGGTGTGTTCGCGGAAAAATTCACCCTCGAAGAAACCCTGGCCAAGGTCGATGCCGAGGGCGTCACTGTCGGTGAAGCCTTGAACGCCATCGGCTATGCCGGCGAGCGCAACGTCAGTGGCCATGCCGTCGGCGCCTATTTCGAGGCGCATATCGAACAAGGCCCGATCCTCGAAGACGAGCACAAAACCATCGGCGTGGTGATGGGCGCCCTTGGCCAGAAATGGTTCGACCTTAAACTGCGCGGCGTCGAAGCCCACGCCGGCCCGACGCCGATGCACCTGCGCAAGGACGCCCTGGTCGGCGCTTCGGTGATCGTCGGTGCGGTCAATCGCGCGGCCCTCGGTCATCAACCGCACGCCTGCGGCACCGTCGGTTGCCTGCAAGCCTATCCCGGCTCACGCAACGTCATCCCCGGCGAAGTGCGCATGACTCTGGACTTCCGTCATCTGGAACCGGCGCGCCTGGATTCGATGATCGCCGAAGTCCGCGAAGTCATCGAAACCACCTGCGAGGAACACGGCCTGACCTTCGAACTCACACCCACCGCCGACTTCCCGCCGCTGTACTTCGATAAAGGCTGTGTGGACGCGGTACGCGACGCCGCCCAAGGGCTGGGTTTGTCGCACATGGACATCGTCAGCGGAGCAGGGCACGACGCAATCTTCCTCGCCGAACTCGGCCCGGCCGGGATGATCTTCGTGCCGTGCGAAGGCGGCATCAGCCACAACGAAATCGAAAACGCTGCGCCGGATGATCTGGCGGCCGGGTGTGCGGTGTTGTTGCGGGCAATGCTGGCGGCGTCGGCGGCGATTGCCAGTGGTCAATTGACGGCTTGAATATCAAAAGATCGAAAGCTTCGCCAGCTCCTACAACGATTGCGGAATACCCTGTAGGAGCTGCCGAAGGCTCGGGCCGTGTTCGGACGATCTTTTGATCTTGCGCCATTAAATCCAAATGGCATCCCACAAAGGATAATCGCCCACCCGTTTTACCAATCCTGCACGCAACGGATTCATGACGATGTAACGTGCTGCATCCTTGATGTCTTCATCACGACGCAAAGCGCGATCGTAATACCCTCGCTGCCATAATCGACCCTGATTCTGCCTTGCAATATTGATCGACCGGCTGCTTCTTGATTTGATGCGGCACATAAGCTCGGCCAAGGTGCCGTGATGCAACTCCACCAACCAATGCAGATGATCCGGCATCACGACCCAGGCCATTGATGTCACCGTGCACGTTTCATCGGTGCTGCGCAGCTGATCGACCAGAAGCCGTCCCAACCGCCAATTGTTGAACACCGGCTCCCGCTGATGAACCACAGCGGTGAGCAAATAAATACGTCCGGATTCTGAAAAACGAGCTTTGCGCAGGCGGCATCCGTTTGCAGCGACAGGCATTCCTTGCCCTCCTTGAAATTTGTTGGCAAACGAACGTTAGCTGATGGTGTTTCTGTCGTTGGCCAAAACGTTTTCGTAATATTTCCAGTACGCCGATAAGATCGCAGCCTTCGGCAGCTCCTACAGGGATCGCGTACGACCTTGGAATTTACGGGTCTACGCAATCCCTGTAGGAGCTGCCGAAGGCTGCGATCTTTTGATCTAATGGCATGCCTCACTTTCCAAGGATTGTTTTGGTCAGTTCTCCTGACAATTCGGGCCGCAATTATCGAAAAATCTTGTTGCTATTGACCGTTCCTACACGCGCCCTGTGAGGCTACGTCGCCTTGCGCCATTGCCTACAACTACGCCAGAATCCGCCGGCTTGTGCGCCACGTGCCTGGACTATATCGTCTCCGGGTCGCTGAATGTTCAGTGACCGGGTTTAGCGACTCGACTATGTAGACGCACAAACGCTCCAAGCTGCATTGCATGCTTTTTATGTCTGCAATTTGCGTTATGGCGGCTGTGCGCGGGAGACCTTAGGGTCTGCCGGGTGCCTACAACCGGTTCGCTAACCTGCGTTCAGCCGCCACCCTTACTTGTTTAGCGACAGGTCATGGTGGCTCCACTTTATGTAGGAGATTCACCATGTTCAAAGCCACACCCAATCCCCCGGAAACCGACAACGTTTCCCCCTACGATTCCCTCGACTCCAAAAAACTCCACGAAGCCGCCGACCGCGCCCTCGATCACTACCTCAATCTGGCCGCCCACATCAAAGCCACCCGGCGCACACCCGGCACCATGTTCATCGTCAACCCGGAACTCGATACCGAAACCCTACTGGCCCACGCTTGCGAGTCGCTGGCATCGGCCAATGTCATGACCATGGACCTGGCGGATCATATGGAAGGGCCGAGTCGCAGTTCCCTGTTGGGTATTGCGCAGATCATCATGCTGGGCGAGCTGGCAGTGAATCGGGCACTGGACAATATTGACCCGCAGAACGCAGCGGACTAACCAGCTAAGTGTGTCAGTGCTTCAACACAAGAAACGGCCTGCCGGTCGTTTTTTGTTACCACAGGTGCACGCTGCCGGATCGGGGATGTTTGCTGCACTATCCCACCCCCCTGCGGTCGTACTCTTCACAGGGCGGCGCCTGAATGCGTCGCCGCACGCGTGGAGATCCAATGAGCCAAGACGTCCTGATCACTGAAACCAATCGTCGTCAGTTGCAGCAGATTATCGCCGGCCTGTCCGATGGGGTGATTTTGGTGGAGCTCGACCAGACCCTCCTCTGGGCCAATGACGCCGCGCTGGCCATGCACGGCGTCGGGCAGCTCAGCGAGCTGGGGGCGAATGCCAAGGAATACGCCAAGCGCTTCGCGTTGCGTTATCGCAATAATCATCCGGTTCAGGTCGACAATTATCCGATCAGCCGAATCGCCCGAGGCGAGACCTTCAGTGATGTCTTGGTTGAGGTGACGCCCGCGGACAATGAAGAGCGCACCTGGGTCCATAGCGTGCGCAGCATGGTGTTGGCTGACAGCTCCGGAAAGCCGGAGTCGCTGGTGCTGATCATGAACGATGTCACAGAGTGGGCCAGCGCCGAGCAGCGTTTCGAAAAAACCTTCAATGCCAACCCGGCCCCGGCTGTGATCTGTCGCCTCAGCGATTTGCGCTACATCAAGGTCAACCCGGGCTTCTTGGAGATGACCGGCTATGCCCGTGATCAGGTGATCGGCAGTTCAACCTATGAACTGGACATACTGGAAGGGGCCGCAAACAAAGACCTGGCCAAGCAACGTTTGCGCGAAGGAGCGACTATTCCGCAAATGCAGGCCCAACTGCAGTTGTCAGAAGGTGGCAGCAAACAGGTGATCGTCGCCGGCCAGCCCCTTGAGCTGAACGACGAGGCCTGCATGCTGTTTTCCTTCGTGGACATCGAGCCCCGGTATAAGGCCGAAGTCGCCCTGCGCCAGAGCGAGGAACGGTTCGCCAAGGCTTTTCGTCTGACCCCGGTGCCGATCCTGGTATGCAACGCCAGCGATCAGGTGGTGATGGACGTCAATGAAGCCTTCCTCGATACGCTTGCGTATCCCCGTGAAGAAGTGCTCGGCAAGACTGTGGCGCAGATCGAATTTATCGATGATACAGGCGCCCGCACGCGACTTTTTGCGGCCCTGGAAAAAACCGGAAGTGTGGATCGTGTCGATGTTCGGGTACGCAAAAAAGGCGCCCAGCTGATCGATTGCGCGGTCTCGGCCGACACTGTGAACATTCAGGACAACCCCTGCTACCTGCTGGTGTTTATGGACATCAGCGAGCGTAAACGTACGGAGCTTGAGTTGGTGTCGGCGATCGAAGAGGTGATGAAAGACGCCTCCTGGTTCAGCCGCACGCTCATCGAGAAGCTCGCCAACGTCAAGAACGTCAACTCGCCGCAGTTGCCTAGCGCGTCTTTCACCGACCTGACGGCCCGTGAACGCGATGTGCTGGGGCTGATCTGCGAAGGCCTGGCCGACAAGGAAATCGCCGCGCGGTTGAAGCTCGCGCCCAACACCGTGCGCAACCATGTGTCGACGGTGTATTCCAAGCTCGATGTTCACAGTCGCAGCGAGGCAATTGTCTGGGCCCGCGAGCGCGGTTTGTTCTCCAGCGAGTGGAGGCCCAAGGCCCAGCGTTAGGTGCAAATGCACTACTCGAAGGGGTGCAAATGGATGTTCTGGACGTGTGCGGCAGTTCTTAGGCTGTAAGGGTGCGATACAGGTCTTCGGGTATCGCGTCCCTTTCGAAAACAGCTACAGGAACCGCAGGATGAATTACGTGGCGCAATTGCGTATGCAGCTGGAGCGGAGTTTTTCGCCGCTGGCCTGTGACTGCAGTGTTACGGGTGATAATTCACTGACGGTGAAGCTCTATCATCCGGTGTCGGGGCAGGTGGATCTGGTGGTCAGTGGGTTGAGCGTAAGCAACCTTAGAACGCCGGAGGCGGTGGCGTCGTTGATCGAAGAGCTGAGGTACGAGCTTGAGAGCAACACGTTGCATCGTACCGGGACTTCCTAGGAACTGACGGGTTTTGCTGGCGGTCGTATTAAAAGATACAAAAGTATTTTTTCTGGGACCGGTCCGCGTGTTCGCGGTGAGGGTGTTGGGTCGCGGAAATATCTCGATCACTTACCGCGGGCTAACCTATGAACAGTCTTGGGAAACGCGTTTTTGCTCCACTGTCGTTTGCACTCTGCGTCGCGATTCTGGGGGGGTGTGCCAGTCCTCCGCCGCCACCTCCCGCCGCGCCGCCTCCACCTCCTGTACGCACTTGCCAGACTACCGAAGACACCGATGTGCAAGGCGATATGAGGGCTGAGGGGCAGGTGACCCGGGAAACGACGCTGACTCGTTGCGTCACTCAGTAAGCATCCATCTGCTCATGTCGTACCGCCAGCGGCGCTGTGCTGCTGGCGGTTATCACCCGCGTTTGGCTCAGACTTCCTCGATCCTGACCCACCGCGACTCCCGCGCTGCCAACCGAATCGCCGTCGCCAGACGTTCGACCTCCCACGCCTGCTCGAAGTCCGTTCCACCCTGGCCGACCCCGGCCAACGCCATCACCAGATCATGGACCTCCAGTGTCTTGAGTTCGTTGTAGCCGAGCTGATGCCCAGCCGCCGGGCTGAATGCCGCATACCCCGGCAGGTTCGGCCCTGCCAGCAAGCGTTGGAAGCCATCCTGCCCGGCGCGATAAAGACGCAGTTCATTCAGACGTTCCTGATCGAACGCTAACGTCCCTCGGGTGCCGCTGATTTCAAAACTCAGGTGATTTTTGTAGCCGTGCTTGAGCCAACTGCTGCTGAACGTCCCGCGGGCGCCGTTAGCAAACCGCAACAAGGCGTGAACCTGATCGTCGACAGCAATGCTGCGTTGTTCCGGGCTGCCAGCCGAGGCGGGACGTTGTCGGTGCACGGTCTGGGAGTCGGCGCTCACTGCCTCGACATCGCCCACCAGATAACGGGCCATGGCCAACAAGTGACTGCCCAGATCGGCCAGTGCGCCGCCGGCATGATCGGCATCGCAACGCCAGGACCAGGGTGATGCTAGATCGGCCATGAAGTCTTCGCTGAATTCACCCTGGAAACTGATGATCTGGCCCAAGTCGCCGTTTTCAATCAGCTCCCGGGCGAGCCCGATCATCGGGTTGTGTTGATAGTTGTAACCCACCCGCGTCACCACACCCGCCGCTTTGGCCGCCAGGCGCATGG
This sequence comes from Pseudomonas sp. HLT2-19-2, assembly GCF_054898005.1. NCBI lineage: Bacteria > Pseudomonadati > Pseudomonadota > Gammaproteobacteria > Pseudomonadales > Pseudomonadaceae > Pseudomonas > Pseudomonas sp. HLT2-19-2. Next base: position 2,916,684 of record NZ_CM142712.1, read on the forward strand.
CGTCGGCCTGTTCCAGATTCACCGCCAACGGCTTTTCGCAATACACCGGTTTTCCGGCGGCGAGGGCGGCCATGGCCATGGGGTAGTGCAGGTGATTGGGCGTGGTGATAGCGATGAGATTGACCTTGGGGTCATCGATCAGTTGCTGCCAGTCGCTATGAGCGGTGTCGAAACCCCAGGCATCGGCGCAATGGCGGGCACGCTGCGGATCGGCGTCGGCCAGGGCCGCGAGTTTAAGCTTGAGAGGCAATTCGAAAACCGCGCTGACGTTGCGAAACGCCATGGCATGGGCGCGGCCCATGAAACCTGTGCCGATGAGTCCGATACCGAGTTCGCGCATAGCCGGGGTCCTTTTGGATTTTATTTTCAGGAGGGGCTATTAATGGAATAAATATTCCTAATGCGCAATATGTAGAATAAATATTCTCTGGTCTGTACTGAAAACAAAAAAGGCAGCCCAGGGGCTACCTTTCTTTCATTCGGAAAACAGATCAGGACAGAAAACCACCATCCACATTCAACGAAACCCCAGTGGTATAGCTCGACGCATCACTTGCCAGATACAACACCGCTCCCGCCATTTCACTCGGGTCCGCCACGCGCTTGAGCGGAATCTGCTGCAATGCGGTGTTCAAAATAGCCTCGTTTTTTACCAGCGCCGAAGCAAACTTGGTGTCGGTCAGGCCCGGCAGCAGGGCGTTGCAGCGAATGCCGAACTGCGCGCATTCCTTGGCGAAGACTTTGGTCATGTTAATGACGGCAGCCTTGGTCACCGAGTAGATGCCCTGGAAAATCCCCGGCGAGATGCCGTTGATCGAAGCAACGTTGATGATGCTGCCGCCGCCGTTTTCGCGCATCAGCTTGCCGGCTTCCACCGACATGAAGAAGTAACCACGGATGTTCACGTCGACGGTTTTCTGGAAGGCGCCGAGGTCGGTGTCCAGCACGTTGCAGAACTGCGGGTTGGTCGCGGCGTTATTGACCAGGATGTCCAGGCGCCCGAACTGTTCGCGGATGCCGGCGAAGACCTGGCTGATCTGCTCCATTTCACCGATGTGGCATGCGACGGCGGTGGCTTTGCCGCCGGCAGCGATGATCGCGTCGGCCACGTGCTGGCAGCCGTCGAGTTTGCGGCTCGAGACGATCACGTGAGCGCCTTGCTGGGCCAGCAGTTTGGCGATGGCTTCACCGATGCCGCGGCTGGCGCCGGAGACGAAAGCGATCTTGCCGTCGAGGTCGAACAACTGAGTCTTGGACATGGTTTTTCCTTGTTATGGAGGCCAGGGGTGCGATCAGAGCCGCGATCAGAGGCTGGATTTCGACATGACTTGCAGGCTCATCTGCTCCAGCAGTTTGTTCATGTGAATGAACTGCGCGAAGCGTTTGTCCTGGGTCTGACCATGGAAGAAGCGGTAGTAGATCTGCTGCACGATGCCCGCCAGGCGGAACAGGCCGTAGGTGTAGTAGAAGTCGTAGTTGTCGATCTGGATGCCTGAGCGCTCGGCGTAGTAATCGACGAATTCACGGCGGGTTAGCATGCCCGGCGCGTGGCTCGGCTGGCGGCGCATCAGTTGCACCGGCGCCGGATCATCGGCCTCGATCCAGTAGGCGAGGGTGTTTCCCAGGTCCATCAGCGGGTCGCCGAGGGTTGTCAGCTCCCAGTCGAGCACGCCGATGATCTGCATCGGGTTGTCCGGGTCGAGGATCACATTGTCGAAGCGGTAGTCGTTGTGAACGATGCTGGACGTCGGGTGATCGGCCGGCATCTTGTCGTTGAGCCAGGCTTTGACTGCCTCCCACTTCGGCGCGTCTGGGGTCAGGGCGTTTTCGTAGCGATCGCTCCAGCCTTTTATTTGCCGCGCGACATAGCCTTCGGGTTTGCCAAGGTCGCCCAGGCCATAGGCGTTGTAGTCGACCCGGTGCAGTTCAACGAATTTGTCGATGAAGCTTTTGCACAGCGCTTCGGTTTGCGCCGAATCAAGACCCAGTTCCGGTGGAAGTTCGGAGCGCAGGATGATCCCGTTGACCCGTTCCATCACATAGAACTCGGCGCCGATCACCGATTCATCGGTGCAGTGCACGTAGGCTTTGGGGCAGTACGGAAAACCGTCGCGGAGCTGATTGAGAATGCGAAATTCGCGGCCCATGTCATGAGCGGACTTGGCCTTGTGCCCGAACGGCGGCCGCCGCAGGACGAACTCCTGTTCGGGGTATTCCAGCAAGTAGGTGAGGTTCGAGGCCCCGCCAGGGAACTGGCTGATTTGCGGCAAGCCACTCAGTCCCGGAATGTGGGCCTTGAGGTACGGATCGATCAGGCTGGCATCGAGTTCTTCGCCGGTGCGGATATGGGTGGACTGGTCAGTAAGCGCCATGCTTATCCCTTCTACTTATTCTGGAGGCCAGAAACTATTGGCTAATCTAATGCGCATACCCGGCACCCACAACCACGAACAGCCCTTATAGGTGAGCGTGTTGCCGGGCAATCATTGTTTTTGATACATCTGTTTGAATGGCCGTCAAATCACGCTCATCGACGATGGCAGGGCAATCGGGGTCAATACCGGATCTCCGGAGAAAAACGCCACCAGGTTGCGACCTACCAGTTCCACAGTGCCTTGAGTGGCTTCCGGGGACAGACCGGCGACATGCGGGGTGAGGATCACATTGGCCAACGCCTTGAGGGCATTCGGAACCTGAGGTTCGGCATCGAAGACATCCAGCGCAGCGCCGGCAATCCTGCGCTGCTCAAGCGCGCTGATCAGGTCTGCAGTGACGATCACGCTGGCTCTGGCGATGTTGACGATGAACCCGTTGGGCCCAAGGGCGTCGAGTACTTGTCGGTTGATCAGGTGTTTGGTGCCCAGGCCACCGGGGGTGGCGATGATCAAAAAGTCCGAGGCCCGTGCCAGTTCGGTGGGCGTCGAGCAGAAACTGTACGGCACGTCGCTGCGATGTTGGCGGTTGTGGTAACTGACTGTCATGTCGAAGCCGTTGGCGGCGCGTTTGGCGATGGCCATGCCGACCGCCCCGAGCCCCAGGATGCCCAGACGCTTGCCGGCCAGGGAAGGGCGCATGATTTTTGGCCACTCACCTCGGCGCACGGCGGCGTCGCAACGCGCAATGTCACGCACCAACGAGAACAGCATCGCCATGGCATGGTCGGCGACCGAAGAGGCATTGACCCCGGCGCCATTGGTGACCGTGATGCCCCGGTCGGCGGCGGCTTGCAAGTCGACGTGTTCATAGCCGGCGCCGATCACGCAGATGATCTTCAGATTCGGCAGGGCAGCGATTTCATCGGCATACAGGCCCAATGGACCGCGAGTCAGCACTGCATCGATCTGGGCGCCATGCCGTGTGATGGCCTCGGTGCGCTCGGCAGGCGTGGGCGCCAGAATCAGGTGAAAGCCCTGATGTTCGAGGATCGGCAGGTAATCATTGATGGTTTCAACCAGTACCAGAACGGTTGCGGGCATGCTGGGCTCCTGTGGGCATCGGAAAATCGGGGCTCGAACGTCGCTTCAGATTGCTGATTGCGCAACGGTTTGGCAATCACCAAAGGTCACAGGCTCGTGGCCTGCGACCTCAGTGTAGGAGCGTTCGGCCGCTCTTACACATCAACAGTGTTCAACACTTTTGCGAATGCACCGTTCAACGTCGCGTTGTGGTGTTCGATGATCGACCGGGCTGGCAGCGCCGGTGTGTCCATGCAGGTATGCGCATCGGCCACGAGTATGGGTTTAAACCCCAGGTCGGCCGCCGCTCGGCACGTGCTGTCAATGCAATATTGGGTTTTCATACCGGCGATGAACAGGTCATTGACCCCGCTAGCCCGCAATTGCTCCGCCAGCGCGGTGGCGTAAAAGGCGTTGGGGGTGGATTTGTCGAACAGAATGTCGGTGCTGGCATCCAGATCCAATGCGGGCAATAACTGCCAGAAAGGGCTGCCGACTTCAATGGGCGAACCTTGGGGGCCGGTATGGCGCACCGCGAAGATCGGCATGTTGCGTTCCCTGGCCTGACGAATAAGTCGCTGGATGTTCGCCAGTACCCGTTCACCGTCGTAGGGTTTTTCCGGGCCGTGGAACAGACCGACCTGCATATCGATGATCAACAGCGCTGATGACATGGGTGTTTCTCCTTGGGTGCCGTACGAAAAGTGCCGAACGGACGGGAGAAACAACAAGGCCCCGTCCATTGCTGGCGGGGCCTCGGGTTCACTGCGCTGTGTTCATCTCAGCCAGCCACCGCACGACCCGCCGGAAGCGGTCGTCGTGGTGCGGGTGAGGTTGAGCGCAGGAATGTTCATGAGGCCGATCATGCGGTCGGCGTCGCGGGCGTGTCAACGGCCGTGTCCGAGGCGAGTTCATCTATTTGATAAAGGCTGTCAGTGAATCTATTCCACACAACCACTCCTCAGCTAAGCCTTTGCTTCTGCTCATTAATCCCGGACAATCGCGCCCCTGTTTCGGCCAGGGCTCTGCCTGTCGGGTTTTTCCGACTCGTCCTGACCGGGTAGCAACTGACCGGAATGCGGAGATCCCACCGGATGAATGATCAGGCCAATAGCGTCGACGAACGCTATGTAGCGGCAACACCAGCGACGCTTGAGAGCTGGAATCGCCATGACACCACCTGGATGCTGGGCCTGTTTGGCACGGCCATCGGGGCCGGCACGCTGTTTTTGCCGATCAACGCGGGTCTGGGCGGCTTCTGGCCGTTGCTGGTCCTGGCGGTGTTGGCGTTCCCCATGACTTTTTACGCACACCGTGGCCTGACACGCTTTGTGTTGTCTGGACGCGAAGGCGCGGACATCACAGAAGTGGTGGAAGAGCACTTCGGGATCAAGGCCGGCGCGCTGATCACCTTGCTGTACTTCTTCGCGATCTTCCCGATCCTGCTGATCTACAGCGTGGCCTTGACCAACACCGTGGGCAGTTTCCTTGAGCATCAACTGCACATTATGCCGCCACCGCGCGCCGTGCTGTCGTTCGTGCTGATCCTCGGTCTGTTGGCGGTGGTACGTTGCGGCGAGCAAGCGATCGTCAAGGCCATGAGTTTGATGGTCTATCCGTTCATTGTTGCGCTGCTGTTCCTCGCGGTGTTCCTGATTCCACACTGGAACGGCGGCATCCTCGCCACCGCTTCGACGCTGCCAGAACCATCGGCACTGCTGCACACGCTGTGGCTGGCGATTCCGGTAATGGTGTTCTCGTTCAACCATTCGCCAATCATCTCGGCATTCGCGGTCGACCAGAAGCGCCGTTACGGCGAGCACGCCGAAGAACGCAGCTCGCAGATCCTGTCCCGCGCTCATGCGTTGATGGTGGTGATGGTGCTGTTCTTCGTCTTTAGCTGCGTGCTGACCCTGTCGCCGGCGCAACTGGCGGAAGCCAAGGCGCAGAACCTGTCGATCCTGTCGTACCTGGCCAACCACTTCGACAACCCGACCATCGCCTTCGCGGCGCCGTTGATTGCGTTCGTGGCCATTTCCAAGTCGTTCCTGGGCCACTACATCGGCGCCAGCGAAGGGCTTAAAGGTCTGATCGTGAAGACAGGCAAGCGCCCGGCGCCGAAGACCCTGGACCGCATGACTGCCGCCTTCATGCTGGTGGTCTGCTGGATCGTCGCCACGCTGAACCCGAGCATTCTCGGGATGATCGAAACCCTGGGTGGCCCGATCATCGCCGCGATCCTGTTCCTGATGCCGATGTACGCGATCCGCAAAGTGCCGGCCATGGCGCGTTATCGCGGTCAGGCTTCCAACGTCTTCGTGACGGCGGTTGGTTTGGTGGCGATTTCGGCGTTGATCTATTCGCTGACTGCCTGAGTGGGCAAAACAACGGCCGCACTGTGCATACCGCACAGTGCGGCCGTTTTTTTTTGCCTGGCGTAAAGCTCGGCACCTGACGGTGCGGTAGCGGCGGGGGTGGTGTTGCTCTGGAGCGCATTCTGGGCGGTGCACTGCGTCTGGCCCGACAGGCAAAGCCACCGATTCATACGATTATTCTCAGTCTGGAGGAGTCTCCCAACTGTGCTCTCACTGTTGCCGCCGCAGGAACTCGCGCAGTTGATACTCAGCGGCTTGAGCGTCGACGGCGCTGTGCAACAAGCGCTTCAGCCAAACGGGCACCTTTCGCAGGCATAAAAAAACGCCGCACATCTCACGATGGGCGGCGCTTTTTATGGCGTTGTAACGTTAGGCTTGAACGACCGGGATGTTGGCGTTCGCAGCAGCTTCACGGAACTCGGCGATCTGGTCGAAGGACAGGTAGCGGTAAACATCGGCCGCCATGCTGTCGATCTTGCCAGCGTATTCCATGTATTCCTCGACGGTCGGCAAGCGACCCAGGATGGAAGCCACAGACGCCAGCTCGGCCGAAGCCAGGTAGACGTTCGCGCCGTCACCCAGACGGTTCGGGAAGTTACGGGTCGACGTCGACACCACAGTGGCGTTCGGCTCTACACGTGCCTGGTTACCCATGCACAGCGAGCAGCCTGGCATTTCCATGCGAGCGCCGGCCTTGCCGTAGATGCCGTAGTAGCCTTCCTCGGTTAGCTGGTGAGCGTCCATTTTGGTCGGTGGCGACAGCCACAGACGGGTTGGAAGCTGACCTTTGACCTGATCCAGCAACTTACCGGCAGCGCGGAAGTGACCAATGTTGGTCATGCACGAACCGATGAACACTTCGTCGATCTTCTCGCCAGCAACGCTGGAGAGCAGACGGGCGTCGTCCGGATCGTTTGGCGCACAGAGCACAGGCTCTTTGATGTCGGCCAGGTCGATTTCGATGACTTCAGCGTATTCGGCGTCAGCATCGGCAACCATCAACTCAGGGTTGGCAATCCAGGCTTCCATCGCTTGAGCACGACGTTCCAGCGTACGCGCATCGCCGTAGCCTTCGCCGATCATCCAGCGCAGCAGGGTGATGTTGGAGCTCAGGTACTCGGTGATCGATTCTTTCGACAGCTTGATGGTGCAACCGGCAGCCGAACGTTCGGCCGAAGCGTCGGACAGCTCGAACGCTTGCTCGATGCTCAGGTTGTCCAGGCCTTCGATTTCCAGGATGCGGCCGGAGAAGGCGTTCTTCTTGCCTTTCTTCTCGACGGTCAGCAGGCCAGCCTGAATCGCGAAGTAAGGAATGGCGTGAACCAGGTCACGCAGGGTAACGCCCGGTTGCATTTTGCCTTTGAAGCGCACCAGGATCGATTCCGGCATGTCCAGCGGCATGACGCCGGTGGCTGCAGCGAACGCTACCAGACCGGAACCGGCCGGGAACGAAATGCCCATCGGGAAACGGGTGTGGGAGTCACCACCGGTACCGACGGTGTCCGGCAGCAGCATGCGGTTCAGCCAGCTGTGGATGATGCCGTCGCCCGGGCGCAGGGAAACGCCGCCGCGGGTCATGATGAAGTCAGGCAGGGTGTGGTGGGTGGTCACGTCGATCGGCTTTGGATACGCCGCGGTGTGGCAGAACGACTGCATGACCAGATCGGCCGAGAAGCCCAGGCACGCCAGGTCTTTCAATTCGTCGCGGGTCATCGGACCGGTGGTGTCCTGGGAACCGACAGTGGTCATCTTCGGTTCGCAGTAGGTGCCTGGACGCACACCGACTACGCCGCATGCCTTGCCGACCATTTTCTGCGCCAGGGTGAAACCCTTGGTGCTTTCAATCGGGGCATCCGGTTTTTTGAACAGGTCGAACGCTGGCAGACCCAGTTCGGCACGCGCCTTCTCGGTCAGACCACGGCCGATGATCAGCGGAATACGACCGCCGGCACGGACTTCGTCCAACAGGACCGGTGTCTTCATTTCGAAGGTGGTCAGGACTTCGTCGGTGCCGTGCTTGCAGACTTTGCCAGCATGCGGGTACAGGTCGATCACGTCGCCCATGTTCATGTTGCTGACGTCGAATTCGATCGGCAGTGCGCCGGCATCTTCCATGGTGTTGTAGAAGATCGGAGCAATCTTGTTGCCGAAGCAGAAGCCGCCGGCGCGCTTGTTCGGCACGTAAGGGACGTCGTCGCCGAAGAACCACAGCACCGAGTTGGTCGCCGATTTACGCGAAGAACCAGTACCGACCACGTCACCGACGTAGGCGATAGGGAAGCCTTGACCGCGCATTTCTTCGATCTGCTTCATCGGACCGGTGACGCCTTGGACGTCAGGCACGATGCCTTCACGGGCCATTTTCAGCATGGCCAGGGCGTGCATCGGGATGTCCGGGCGGGACCAGGCATCAGGAGCAGGGGACAGGTCGTCGGTGTTGGTTTCGCCGGTGACCTTGAACACGCGCAGGCTGATCTTGTCGGCCAGGGTCGGGCGGTTCTTGAACCACTCGCCGTCAGCCCAGGATTGCAGCACGCCTTTGGCGTGAACGTTACCGTTCTTGGCTTTTTCAGCGACGTCGTGGAAGGCATCGAACATTAGCAGGGTGTGCTTGAGCTCTTCGGCAGCGACAGGTGCCAGTTCGGCGTCGTCCAGCAGGTTGACCAGCGTGACTATGTTGTAGCCGCCCAGCATGGTGCCGAGCAGTTCAACCGCGCGTTTCTTGTCGATCAGAGGGGAGGTGACTTCGCCTTTGGCGATAGCAGAGAGGAAGCCGGCCTTTACATAAGCCGCTTCGTCCACGCCTGGCGGAACGCGATTGGTGATCAGGTCAACGAGGAAAGCTTCTTCGCCAGCCGGGGGATTCTTCAGCAGCTCGACCAGGCCTGCAGTTTGTTCGGCGCTAAGCGGCTGGGGAACGATACCCAGTGCTGCACGCTCTTCGATATGTTTGCGGTAGGCTTCAAGCACAGTTATTACCCTCATCAGTGGTCCCAAATGGGTGTCCGGGACGCTCATCCCGAAATTGCCGTACTCATGCGCTGCGTGGCGTTGTGGGCCACTTAGCCAGAATTACCGACAATTCCTTACAGAAGCTGCTTTCAAAGTTTTACGCCTGCAGAACGGGGAGCTGATGAGGGTTGGCGTAGAGCTTTTCCCCGCTGGAAAAACCCTTCGCCAACTCCGCTCTGAAGGAACGACTGTGCTCGTGACGCTTTGAAAACAGCTTCTAACGGACATTGGCGCCTTAAAAGGCTGGCTGATTCTACGGCAAAAAAAAATTAAAGGTAAGTTAGACCCTGAACTTTGAGGGGTGATGAATGTTAGACAAAGGGCTAACATGCCGATCTGTTCTGCTTTCCCGTGTTCTCCCTGACTATGCCCAATCAGACCATCAAGACCCCCTGCGTCGGCCTCTGCTCCACTGTTTACGGTGATTTGGTGTGCCGTGGCTGCAAGCGTTTCCACCATGAAGTGATCAACTGGAATGGTTACAACGAGGAAGAAAAGCGCGCGGTGTGGCTGCGTCTTGAGCAATTGCTGTCCCAGGTGATGGCCAGCAAGCTAGAAGTTTTCGATCCCCCGCGCCTGCGATTGCAGCTGGAGCAGCGCAAGATCCGCTTTGTGCCGCATCAGTCGGAATATTGCTGGGCGTATCAGTTGATCGCCCGGGGGGCGCGGGTGATCAACAATCTGGAAGCCTACGGAATGGTGCTGATGCCGGAGTTTCGCGACTGGAACCTGCCGGAATTACGGGACGCCATTGATCGGGAGTTCTTTTTGCTGTCAGAGGCGCATTACCAGCGCTACATCGCCCCGGGCTTCCTCAAGGATGCGTTCGGCGGTTAATTTCAAAAGCTTCGCGAGCAGGCCCGCTCCCACAGGGGATTTGTGAGCGCCACAGATCCTATGTGGGAGCGGGCTTGCTCGCGAAGGCTATCTATCCGACACCGCACATCTCAATGCTGAGTCACGATCTCCTCCAGATGATCCATGATCGTATCCGGTTTCAGCACCAGCACATCGCTCTCCACCGAATCCAGCACCACTTCCGCCGTATTGCCGATCAGCGCCCCCGACAACCCGGACCGCGCGACCGTACCGATCACGATCACCGACGCCTGCAGCTTGTGGACCATGAACGGAATCAACACATCCGCCGGGCCTTCTGCGATATGCAGGTGGTCGTTGTCGATGTCGAACTCTGCCTGAAACGCCTTGCACTGCTCGCGATAGCGGGCCTCGATGGTTTCGCTGAGCTGCAACGTCGGGTCGGCTGACGACAGCATCGGTGATGGATGGGCGCTGATCACGTGCAGGTGAGCCCTGGCCAGGCTGGCGATGTCATAGCCGTGATCGATGATGGCGGCGTGCAGCGTACGGTGTTCGGCTTCGGTATTACCGACATCGATCGCCGCTAGAATGACCCCACCAGTCCAGGGTTTCGAGGTTTTGACCAGCAGCACAGGCGTCGGGCAATAACGCAGCAGTTTCCAGTCCGCCGGGGTCAGAAGGGCTTTCTTCAGTGGGCTGTCGGGGTAATGCTGTTTGACCACCAGCCCACAGCCTTCGGCTTGCTGCACATTGACGATGGTTTCGTGCAGGCTTTCGTTCCAGGCCTGCTCGGTGGTGACGCAGTAGCCGTCCTCGACCAAGGCCGCCTTGAGCACGCCCAACATGCTGCTGTGGTCATGCTTGCGGTCGCAGACCAGCAGATGCAGATGCGCCTGGGTCACGCCAGCAATCAATTTGGCCCGTTTAAGCGCCAGGCTTTCCGAGTGCTCGGGTTCGATGACCACCAGGATGCTGCGAATGGCTTGCATGATCGGGATCTCCAGGAAGTAAAAAATACTGCGTTGGACAACTATAGTTGCTGGTCGCGCTTTCGGGACTTGATGCATATCAACGGTCGCGACTGGTGGTCTGCCGGCAGGCCGGTATAATCGGCGCCCTTCGATTTGAACCTCTTATCCGTGAGCCCCATGATCCTTCCCGAAATTCACGAGTTCCTCGGCTGCCGTACCCCCGATGGTTGGGTTCAGGCCGCGTTGGCCGATCAGGAAACCCTGCTGATCGATCATAAAAACTGCGAATTCAAGGCAGCCAGCACGGCGTTGAGCCTGATTGCCAAGTATCACTCCCACGTCGATCTGATCAACCTGATGTCGCGCCTGGCCCGGGAAGAACTGGTGCACCACGAACAGGTCATGCGCCTGATGAAAAAGCGCAAGATCGAGCTGCGTCAGCTGTCCGCCGGGCGTTACGCCTCGGGCTTGCGCAAAGTGGTGCGCAACCATGAACCGGTCAAGTTGGTGGACACCCTGGTGGTCGGCGCGTTTATCGAGGCGCGCAGCTGTGAGCGTTTCGAGGCGCTGGTGCCGCATCTGGACGAAGAACTGGGTAAATTCTACTTCGGCCTGCTTAAAAGCGAGGCCCGGCATTTCCAGGGTTACCTGAAACTGGCCTACCAATACGGTGACGCCAAAGACATCGCTCAGGTAATCGACAGGGTCCGCGCCGCCGAGCAGGAACTGATCGAGTCGCCGGATGTGGAGTTCCGCTTTCACAGTGGCGTGCCGGTCGCCGCATAAATACCACCCGCAAATTGCGATCTTCTGCGTCTGAATTGTTAAAAACTCTTAAGAGTATGAAAGATCACTGAAAGCCGGCCCCCGAGGCCGGTTTTGGCTGCCTGCGATATCCGTCGGCTCACCGATTGGCGCCATAATGCCGGCCACTTCACGCAAGGGTTGGCAGACGGTCATTATGGATAATCTGGGTTTTGGCAAAGTACTGTTGGTGGAAGACGACGAAAAGCTCGCCGGGCTGATCGCGCATTTCCTGTCCCAACACGGTTTTGAAGTCCGGCAGGTGCACCGCGGCGACCTTGCATTGGCCGCGTTCCTCGAATTCAAACCGAAAGTCGTCGTGCTTGACCTGATGCTGCCGGGCCAGAGCGGCCTGCACGTGTGCCGCGAGATCCGCAGCGTGTCCGACACGCCGATCGTCATTCTTACCGCCAAGGAAGACGACCTTGATCACATCCTCGGGCTGGAGTCCGGCGCCGATGACTACGTGATCAAACCGATCAAGCCGCCGGTGCTGTTGGCCCGGCTACGCGCCTTGCAACGCCGCCAGACGCCGGACAGCGGCGTGTGCAGCGCTCTGGAGTTCGGCCATCTAAACATCGACCGCAGTTGTCGCGAGGTGCGGCTGGCGGGTGAGGGCATCGAACTCACCACCATGGAGTTCGAACTGCTGTGGTTGCTGGCCAGCGCCGCCGGCAAGATTCTGTCCCGTGACGACATCCTCAACCGCATGCGCGGTATTGCCTTCGACGGCCTCAATCGCAGCGTCGACGTCTACATCAGCAAGCTGCGGGGCAAGTTGAAGGACAACCCGCGCGAGCCGGTGTGCATCAAGACCATCTGGGGCAAGGGTTACCTGTTCAATCCGTTTGCGTGGGAGCTGTAAATGCTGCGGTTATTTTTTGGGTTGTACCTGATGCTGGCTGTGGGGTTGGTGCTGGCATTACAGACGGTTGAGCACACGTTTAATGCACTGCTCGACGGCCAGATGCAGGCCTATAACCGTGAAGCGGTGCGGGGGCAGGCCTGGTCGCTGGTGGCGCAATTGCGCGGGCTCGAAGGCCCCGCGCGCGCGCAACAACTGGAAGCGCTGCGCCCGCATTATGGCTTGGGGCTGAGCCTGCCGGAGTCCGATCAGTTGGCCCTCAATGATCATGAGAAAGCCCTGTTGGCCGAAGGGAAACTGGTGATCAGGGATAAGTACACCCAGTTCATTTCGTCGATCGACAGCGGTTCTCAACTGCTGAGCATCAAATTGCCGGCCGAGCCGAGCCTGATGCCGTTCTACATCTGCGCCGCGTACCTGATGCTGGCCGGGCTGATCGGCATCGTGCTGTTTTTCTGGGTCCGGCCGCACTGGCGCGATCTGGAAAAACTGCGCCTGGCGGCCGAGCGTTTTGGTGATAACGATCTGTCGTCGCGGATCCAGCTGTCCAAGCGCTCGAACATTCGCGACCTGTCCGAACACTTCAACCTGATGGCGGCGCGCATCGAAGGCCTGATTGCCAATCAGCGCGAGCTGACCAACGCGGTGTCCCATGAGTTGCGCACGCCGATTGCCCGGCTGTCGTTCGAGCTCGACCAGCTCAAGCAGCAACCCGATCCGGCCCAGAACCGTGAACTGATCGCCGACATGTACGCCGACCTCGGCGAGCTGGAAGAGATGGTGTCCGAACTGCTCACCTATGCCAGCCTCGAACGCGGTGCCACGGTGATCACTCGGGAAAACATTCAAGCCAGCAGTTGGCTCGATAGCGTGGTCGGCAGTGTTGCGCTGGAAGCCGAAGCCGCCAGTGTGCAATTGCTGATTGTCGAGTGTCAGGTCGATGAGGTCCGTATCGAGCCGCGTTTCATGGCCCGGGCGGTAATCAACCTGCTGCGCAATGCCATTCGTTATGCCGACGGGCGGGTGGAAGTGTCGTTGGTGCGCACCGGTGATCACTACGAAGTGCGGGTCAACGATGACGGCCCCGGCGTGCCGGTGGACGGGCGGGAGAAAATCTTCGAACCGTTCTCGCGCCTGGACGCCAGCCGCGACCGCCGCACTGGGGGCTTCGGCCTGGGCCTGGCGTTGGTGCGGCGGGTGTCGCAATCCCATGGCGGGCAAGTGGAAGTGGCGGATTCGCCGTGGGGCGGGGCGTCGTTTCGCATGACTTGGGCACATCTGGATTAGATTTGTGTTGTTCTTGAGGACGCCTTCACGGGCAAGTCGGATCGCCGCACCGCTCGCTCCACAGGTCCGAAGTCGTACTGAAATCTCGTCGGAGCGAGGCTTGCCCGCGAAGAGGCCATCAGCAACAAAGCATTGTCAGAAGGTGTACTCCACCTGTCCACCCACCGAAGTCTGCATCCGCCGCTCGACAATCGGACTGTCCGCCGCATCATTCGCCAGGTATTGAACGGCGAGCACCGTAGAAACACTCCATCGATCATTGATCGGCAACGACCAGGTCAAATCCGCCCCACGGCTCACCAGCCCTCCGCGAGTGTCATGCGTCCTGAACTGACTGCGCGAAGCCTGGGTGGCACTCACGCCATACCAGGTGCGCACGTAATTGCTGTCACCAAACTGACTGTTCAGACTGCCCACGGCCTTGCCGTAGTCACCCTCATAAAACGGCGCGCTGATGCTTAATTTCAAGCGATTCCAGGCTGAGCCGGTGTCGTGATCGTCTTCATCCTTTTCCAGTGCATGCTCAAAACTGGCACCGAGAATGATCGGGCCCATGTGGTAGGTCCCGTCCAGACCCAGCACAGGCCGCGACTTGATCGAGCCCATGCCGTCCAGCTCATCCGAGCCTTTGAAGCCGGTCTTGCGATCCTTGCGCACATCGCTCGCGCCGATGTACACGCTCAGACCGAAGTCGTCTTCATCAAACGCCCAGCCCAATCCCTTTTCAGTGTCCAGAAAGATTCCATACGGGCTGACAACCTTGCCGCCCAGCAGCGGCGCGACCACGCGCTCGTCACTGCCGCTGTAACGCGGCACGCTGGCGGCACCGGCGCGTAAGGTGTATTGCCACTCTTCAGCGCGTAAAGAGTCGGCGGGAATGAGCAGGCAAAGCGAAGTCAACGACAGACACAGTGAACGTAACATGGGAGCACCCTAGGGAATTTGGATGCGCCTATGCTAGGGGGTTGCCGCCCCGCAATCTTTGACAGCTTTGTCGGGAAACTGTCAAAGACTGTGAACGGGCTTAGCGGCTCAAGCCCAGGCGTTCATGCCACTCGGCGATGGATTCTTCGGGATAAACGTCGAACTGCTGATCCCGAGGATGAGCCTCGACTTCCACCCACGGCGCTTTGGAACCGAGCAGCAAATGCGTGTGTTCCGGCGGCACCGGCAGCGGAGTGTCGATGGCTGATGCAAACGGGTGAATCAGCTCCGGCCATTGCGGGCTGAACAGCCACAAACCTGAACCACAGAGAGAACAGAAATGCCGCTCGGCGGTGCTGCTGTGGGCACGCTTATCGCCTTCGTCCTTGAGTCGCGCATGGTAAATCGTAATGTGCTTGCGGCCGCGAACCTTCAGGCTCACACCATCGCCGCCCAGGTTGATCGCATACCCGCCACCGCCCTGGGTCTTGCGACAGATCGAGCAGTAGCAACGTTGATACGGGTAGGGGTGGGCGCTGGTCAAACTGAACGACACCGCGCCGCAATGGCAGGAGCCTTCGAGCTGCATGGGAACCTCCGACAGGTCTGGAACTTACCCAAGACAGCCTAGACCTTCAGCGCCCCTCGACCGGTACCAGAATCGCATCGCCGGTCGCATGGAGATGGGAAGTTGGGTTTGTGGTGAATGTGCTGGCCTCATCGCGAGCAAGCTCGCGATGAACGATAACGCGGTCCCGCTGGACGTCCACCTATGGCCAAGGCAGCATGGGCGCCTTCATAACTGAGGCTGAATTCATGCGACGACTGCCTTCTCTGGCCGCACTCAGAACCTTCGAATGCGCCGCCCGCCACGCCCATTTCGGCCGGGCAGCGGCGGAGTTGTGTGTCACCGACAGCGCGGTCAGTCATCAGATTCGGCAGCTCGAAGAGCAATTGGGGGTGTCGCTGTTCGTCCGCGAAGGCCGGCAGATTCGCCCGACGATGGCCGCCGGGCGCCTGATGCAAAGCTTGCAGCAGGCCTTCGAACTGATCGGCGAGGCCTGCGATGAGCTGCGTGACCCGTCATCGCTGGCGGTGTTGCGCCTGGCGGTGACTGCCGAGTTGGCGCAAAAGTGGTTGATGAGTCGCCTCACTGATTTTTACGCGCGTTATCCGCACATCACCTTGCACCTCTACGAACAACCGATCGACGCCACGGCGCCGGGCGAAGACATCGACCTGGCGATCACTTACGGCACCGGCCCGGTGGACAGCAGCGCGTACTTCGTCCGGCCCTTGCCGGCGTTGCAGTTCTTCCCGGTGTGCAGCCCCGGTCTGTTCAACCAGGGCACGTTGAAAACCCCGAAGGATTTGGCACGTCACTGCCTGCTGCACGACGATCAGGACGGCAAGACCTGGACCGCCTGGCTCACCAGCCATGCCGGTGATCAGCGCCCCGAACGGCAGCTGTATTTCGCCCACGCGGGTTTGGCGCTGGAAGCAGCGGCTCAAGGCCAAGGTGTGGCCATGGGCGATAACTTGACTGCGCAGGAGGATTTGCTCAGCGGACGCTTGGTCAGGCCCTTCACCTCAAGCATGACTGCGCTCGGCCAATATGCACTGGTGTGCGAGCGGGTAAGGCTGGAGCGACCGGCGGTGGCGCAGATGCTGGAGTGGTTCAACGATCAACTGGTCGATTGATGAGTTGAATTCAAGTATTCCGAAATAATCATCGTTGGCGGGGAGGGCGCCGGCGACCTTAGCCTGTGGTCATTCCAATCCCTGTTGATGAGGTTTGACCATGGCACGTTTGCTCGACTCCACCCCCAAACTCGACGGTTTCCGCTTGCCTGGCGAATTCGAAACCAAGTCTGGTTGCTGGCTTGGCTGGCCGGAGCGCACCGACGTCTGGCGCAACGGCGCCAAGCCGGCGCAGAAAGTCTGGGTGCAGATCGTCACCGCCATCTCCCGGAGCGAACCGGTCACCGTGTGCGCCTCCGCCGCGCAGTTCGCCACCGCTCGCCGCCAATTGCCGCCTCAAGTGCGCGTGGTGGAAATGACCTGCAACGACACCTGGTTCCGCGACAGTGGCCCCTGCTTTGTGGTCAACGAGGACAGCGGTGAGGTGCGCGGCGTGGACTTTGAGTTCAACGCTTACGGCGGCCTCGATGGCGGCCTCTACTACCCGTGGGACAAGGACGACCAGATCGCCAGCAAAATCCTCGAAATCGAACGTTTCGACCGCTACCGCGCGCCGCTGATTGCCGAACTGGGCGGTATCCAGAGCGACGGCCAGGGCAGCATTCTCACCACCGAACAATGCTTGCTCAACCGCAACCGTAACCAGCACCTGGGCAAGGACGAAGTCACCCGGCGATTGACCGATTACCTCGGCGCCGAGCAAATCATCTGGCTGCCACGTGGCTGCAAGTTCGACGAAACCGATGGCCACGTCGACGACCTCGCGTGCTTCGTGCGTCCCGGTGAAGTGGTGCTGCAATGGACCGACAATCGCGATGACCCGCAATGGGAAATCTACCAGGAGGCGTACGACATTCTGCGCAGCACCCGCGACAGCCGTGGCCGCGAGTTGATCGTGCACAAGCTGCCGCAACCGGACGTGCTGGAATGGACCGCTGAAGAAGCCGAAGGCCTCGATCAACTCGACAGCACTCACGTCCGTCAGGCCGGGACCAAAATCTGCGCGTCGTACATCAACTACTACGCCGGCAACACCTCGATTGTCGTGCCGCTGTTTGGCGACCGCCATGATCAGGCGGCACAGGCGACCCTAGCCGAATTGTTCCCGCAGCACAAAATCGTCGGCATCGAAAACTCTCGGGAAATCCTCCTCGGCGGCGGTAACGTCGCATGCATCACCATGCCGCAGTACGCTGGCAGTGCCTGCAACGAAAAGGGAGTCTGATCATGGGCCTGCACAAACTGACTCAAGCATTGCTGCTGGTGCTCGCACCCCTGTGTGTGCAGGCCGCCGACACCGCGAAACCGGTGGTCAATCTGTACATCTGGGGCGAGTACCTGGCCCCGGACACCCTGACCAATTTCGAAAAGAAAACCGGCATTCATGTGGTGGCTGATCACTTCGACTCCCTTGAAACCGCCGAGACCAAACTGCTAACGGGTCGCAGCGGCTATGACCTGGTGCTGACCGCGGGTCAGCATTTGTCCCGGGCGATCCAGAGCGGTGCGATTCAAACGCTAAACCCGCAACAGCTGCCACATTTTGCCGGTGTTGGTGACGAGTTTCGCCAGCACATGGCCGTATTCGATCCGGGCAACCGGTACGCCGGGATTTACGCTTGGGGTACCACCGGCGTCGGCTATCAGCAAGAGGCGATCATCAAGCGTTTGCCCGACGCGCCAACGGACAGCTGGGCGATGCTGTTCGATCCGGCGGTGGTGTCGAAATTTGCCGATTGCGGGGTCAGTCTGCTCAACGACCCCAATGAGGTTTTCGCCGCGGTCATGAAGTACATGGGGCTGGACATCAACCTCCAGAATCTCGATGACCTGAAACTCGCCGAGCAGCAATTGGCGAAAATCCGGCCGTTCATCCGCTACTTCGACAATGACCTGAATATCAGCGACCTGGCCAACGGCAACACCTGTGTGGCGATGTCGTGGAACGGCAACGTGGCCATCGCCGCCGGCCAGGCAGAAGCCGCGAAAAAACCGTTCACCTTGACCTACCGCATACCGAAGGAGGGCACTCTGATCTGGTTCGACGCCATGGTCATTCCCAAGGACGCGCCGCATCCCGAAGCCGGGCTGGCGTTGATGGATTATCTGATGACACCGGAGGTGATTGCGCCGATCACCGACACCATCCATTACGCCAACGCGATCACGGCGGCGGATGACTTGATCGATCCGGCGATTCGCAATGATCCGGGGACGTATCCGTCGGCTGAGGTGAGGGCTTCGTTGTACAGCAAGAATGACAATGGGAAGGCGTTTAACCGGGCTTTGATTCGGGCGTTCAGTCGGTTGAAGTCGGGGTTGTGACTGGGACGGGCGGCTTTGGAACACGCCACAAATACCACGCCGCCACCGTCCGAAACGGACTCCACCCCAACCCAATCTCAACCATCTGCTTACGCGTCGGCTGCACCTCCAACCCCTTCAGCCGCCGGTACCCCTCACGCACGCCAAAATCATCGGCCGGCAAGATATCCGGCCGCTCCAGGCTGTAAATCAGCAGCATCTCAACCGTCCAGCGCCCAACCCCTCGCAAGGTAATCAACCGCTCAATCAGCGCCTCATCATCCATCGCCAGCGCCATAGCGTAGTCCGGCACTACGCCATCCAGCGCCGCTTGAGCAATGCCCTGAATGGTCGCGATCTTGCTGGCGGAAAAGCCGCAACCGCGCAGTTGATCGAACGCAGTCGCGACAATCTGTTCAGGCCGCGGGAACACGCCCGCCCCAAACAGCGCCAGTAGCCGACCGACAATCGCATCCCCAGCCTTGGCATGCAGTTGCTGGTAGGCAATCGCCCGCACCAGCGACTCATAAGGATCGCGGGCCGCATGGGGCTGATGCAGGCAAGGGCCGACGGTGGCGATGTGGCGACGCCAATCTTCGTCGATGGCCGCCAGGAACTCAGTGGCGGCCAGGTAGGTATCGGGCATGGAGGTCAAGCTTTCCCGGTCGGCGCCAACAAGGCGTTAACTTCCCCGTAGGTGAAGGCCTTGAGGTGGCTACTGTCGAGCTTGCCGGTTTCCAGAAAGCGCTTGGCCAGGGATGCCATGGCACCATAAAGAAACTCGGCGATTCCCGAACCTGCGCTCAAACGGCGTACGCCGAGCGCTTTCAGCTCTTCAGGCGACGGCAGGTCGGGGAGCCCGAGCACGTTCACCGGCAGCGAGGTGCCTTGGCACAACGCAGCGATCTCGTACTCTGCCGTGACGCCTGCCGCGAACAAGCCATCGGCACCGGCCGCCTGATACAACGCGGCGCGCTTGAGCGTCTCTGCAACCCGATCTTCGGCAGGCACCAGACTTTTAAGGTACACATCGGTGCGGGCGTTGATGAACAGCTTCACATTACGGCGACTGGCAACCTGCCGAGCGATTTCAATCTTGCGTGCCAGCAGCTCAGGCGGGGAAGCGCCGTCCTCGATGTTGATCCCGACAGCCCCGGCGGCAATCACCGCGTCAATGATCTCGGCAACCCGTGTCAGGTCATCGGAATAACCGGCCTCGATGTCCACCGTCAACGGCACCGAGATCACCCGAACGATGGACTCGACCGTTGATATCAGGCGCTCAAGGGGCAGGGCATTGCCATCCTGATAACCGTGAGCCCAGGCCACCGCCGCACTGCTGGTGGCAACGGCTTTGCTGCCCAGTTGCTCTACGATTCGTGCGCCGGCGGCATCGGCGACGTTGGTGAGAATCAGCAGGCCGTCCTGGTGCAACTGGTGAAACTGTTTGTCGAGCGTGTCCATCGAATGTCCTTCCTTATGACTTTTTGAGAAACCTGCGAGTGATCAGAATGCGATTTGTTGCGTCATCTGCACCGCCGCTTTTTCCAGCCTTAACAAGAACGCCTTGCGCTGTTGTCCTCCACCATAGCCGGTCAGTGAGCCGTCCGCACCGATCACCCGGTGACAGGGCAAGACAATCGAAAGGCGGTTATAGCCGTTGGCCAGTCCCACGGCCCGACTGGCGCCGGGTTTGCCCAATAGCGCCGCGATAGCGCCATAGGTGCTGGTCTGGCCGTACGGGATCTTGGACAATTCGGCCCAGACCTGCCGGGCGAAATCGCTGCCGGGGAAGTGCAGGGGAACGGTGAAGTCAGTCAGTTTGCCGGCGAAGTACTGGGTCAGCTCGGCTTCAATCTGCTGCAAATGCGCGTTATGTCCCGGCGCAACCGCATAACCGTATCGATTTTGCAATTCTTCAACTTCCTTGGTCAGCGCTGGCCGATCAAGAAACTCCAGCAGCACCAGCCCGCGTCGTTCGGCCATGGCGATCATCGGCCCCAGCGGTGTGGTCAGGCGAGTGAACAGCAGTGGCTCACTGTTGGCGGCACGGCCGGGTGTGGTGTGGAAGGACTTTTGGAACGCATCGCGAAAGCCGCTCAGGGACTCGTAGCCCGAGTCAAACGCCGCGTTGTCGATGGAGTCGCCCTGTTTGATCCCGCCCAACGCCATGCCGAGGCGTCGAGTGCGCAGCCAAGCGTGAAAGGTCATGCCGAAATGCTGCTTGAACCAGCGTCGCAACTTCAGCGGCTCGATGCCTCCGGCCCGCAACTGGGCATCGGTCCAGCGCTGGTCGGGATCGGCGTCTACCGATTTGAGCAGCCGCTGCACCCAGTCCGGCGCGATGGCCGCCGCGTCCAGCGGCTTGCAGCGCAGACAGGCGCGGTAGCCGGCCGACATGCACTCATCGGCATGGGCGAAGAATTCGACGTTCTCCGGCTTCGGCTTGCGCGCAGTGCAGCTGGGGCGACAAAAGATGCCGGTGGTTTTGACCGCGGTGAAAAACACCCCCTCGTAGGCGGTGTCTCGTTCGAGCATGGCGCGAACCATCTCGGCGTGGGGCGGAAGCAAAGCGTTGTGTAGGTTCATGGAATGAGCATAAGACGCGTCGGCTATCGCCTCCACCGGAAAATCGACAGAGAATTCGTAGGCCATGTAGACGGCGGCATAAACTACGGGCTTGCCGCGCCTCGTCTGGCTATACAGTTTAGTTTTTCTTCTTGATTAGTTTACTCATGTAGTATTTGAGGCTGAAACGATCTTTAGGCCTAGGTTTGTAGTGGGTTTTGTTTCGTTGTGCGGGGTCGATCACCATGGTTCCCGCGGTGTAGTAATAAAGGGCTATAGATTTGCGCGTGATGTCTTCTGGAGTCGTTAAAGGCTCTGGGTGCCCATGATTGCTGTCTTTGTCTGTGTTGAAAATGACACAGCGATTGTAAATGGGCAGGACTTTTTTAAGGCAGGTTTTCATGTCGACATCCCAAAGTTCCAGGTTGCCGCCGAATTCCTCTTGCCAGCCTTCATTCAGATAAATGATGACATTCAGTCTGCGCTCAACATTGAGTTTTTTGTTGAGCCTGAAGTCCGAGTGCACCCCCAGGAAACCACCACTTTTCGTTTCATGCAGCCCGCCACCGGTAAAGTAGGGGTCGGGTATCAAACCTTCGATGCCTGTGAGCTTTTCAAGAAACTGCAGCATGGGGGCCGAGTTAAAGGCGTTGAAAACAGTCTTCAAATAAGGGGCGCATTCGTTGGGACTAATTTGACGCTTTCGTTGACCTTTATAGCCGCGCTCGTACAGCATTTCGTTGTGAGTCGGTTCGACTGGGAAGTGCGAGCAGATACTTGCAATCAGGTCTTCGTGTAAGAAATTATCGATGACTATGTGCGGAAATGGCGTAGCTTGAATATAGTGATTGGCCAATGAGTCACCAAAGGCGCTGGCGGCGTTCTGGTCGAAATCAAGCTCCGGGGAGAGGGTGATAGGCAGTGCTTGAGTGATGGGTGTCATTACCGCTCCAACAACTTAATATAAAGACTTATGGGTGGCTTCAAACAGCGTCGAACGCACTGCTCGTTGCGTGTCTTCGTCGCTTAAACTTTGCTGTCGTCATTGTTCAGGCGCTTCAAAATGTTGTTGTACATTTTGGTTCTCCTATGAGTCTTTTCATAGCCGCCAGCCGCTGCGACAGTGCCGGACTGAATATGATCCAGATAGCTGAAAATTTTACGCGGTGATAACAATTCAACGATGTACCCCAGTTCGGTCATGCGGTCTTGGAGGGTATAGCCAGGCACACGATCATCCATCGAGAAATGCAGGTTGTGCTGTTTAATAAGTTTGCAGTTCCACAAAGTACAGAAACTCTTCAAATAGACTTCTCTGTACGGTTTTGGTTCTCTGGAACGTAATCCCATGGAGATTTTCAGGCGTCTGAAATGGTGTTTGAATAGTCGTGAGCTAAAGCGCCAAAGCGTTCTCGTGGCGCCACGATTTAGTTGCTCTACACAACCGACGGCTACGATTTTTTGGTTGTTGATGCATTTATTCATCATCATTGGAAAAACATTTTTGTCGAAAATAAATGTGTCAGTGTGCAATAGGAATAAATAGTCAGTTTCAACTCGCTCCAACACCAGGTCAAGTGCTTTGCCATGTGCGATGTGGCCTGGTTCTGGCTCGGAAACAGAACGCTCGATTAAATTGATCCAGTTAAGTGTGCGCAAATATTCAGTGCTTTCATCGGCGGAATAGTTGTCAACTACCCATATGGGTATGCTGTGGCTGCCCAGATGCTGGTGCAATAAGTCTAAGCATATCTTGGTAATTTCTGGTGTCTTGTAATTTACTATCACTATGCTAAAGGCTTTAGCGTTTTCAGCCGGAAAACCAGTGCTGTTCATTGTTCAGGTGCTCATTTGTGTTGTTTGTAATTATAAATAATTGAACCTGTATACAGCTTCCGTTTATTTGTCCGCGCAAAACTTTGCGTGACGATAGCCTACTCAGACCTGATGGAGAGCACTAGATGCGGCTTCATCGTATAAGGATCTGCTCTATAGGTAAATATCCGTGAATTATTTCGTTACATCAGAAGGCTGGTCAGGCGAGCTTCTTGGGCGGTCGCGGTACAGGTGAGGGGTGTTTTCTTCAATACAGCTATCACGCCGCTCTTTAGCGTGAGGCCTCGTTCAACTGAATTGAAGAAGGTCTGTTATGAGTCTGATTATCTCCATGGCGGCGTTTGCATTGGTTGCTTCGATAACGCCGGGACCGGTGAATATTGTCGCGCTGAGTTCAGGGGCACGGTTTGGTTTCCGTGCCAGTCAACGGCATGTGGCCGGTGCGACGCTGGGCTTTGTTGTGTTGTTGGTGCTGATGGGGTTAGGGCTGCATGAGTTGTTGCGGTTATGGCCCGCGCTGACGCAGGTGGTGCAATGGGCGGGTGTGGCGTTCCTGTTGTACATGGCCTTCAAGTTGGCCACCGACAAGGGACATCTCGATGCGAAGGAATCAGGCCGGGCGCCGTCGATGTTGTACGGCGCCGTCATGCAGTGGCTCAACCCGAAAGCCTGGTTGGCCTGTGTGGCAGGCATGGGCGCTTTTGTAGCGGATGGCGAGGCGCGGCTGGTCTGGCAGTTTGCGGCGGTGTATCTGGTGATCTGCTACCTGTCCGTCGGTTGCTGGGCGTATGCCGGGACCTTTTTGCGTGGCTATTTGAACAACCCGGCGGGCATGCGCCTGTTCAATCGAAGCATGGCGTTGCTGCTGGCGGCGAGCGCGGTTTACCTGTTGTTGCCCTAGAGTACTTGAGTCACCCGCGGTACTGCCCCGGCGTCGCCGCCAGATGCTGTTTGAACGCACGCTGAAAATGCGCCTGATCGGCAAACCCGGCTTCGAGCGCCACATCGGCGATCAGCTTGCCGCTGCGCAGTTGATCGCGGGCGAACTGGATGCGCCGGTTGACCAGAAACGCGTGGGGCGTCATGCCGTAATGCTGCTTGAACGCGCGGATCAGGTAGGACGGCGATAGCTGAGCAGCCTCGCAAATGTCTTCGAGCTTGAGCATTTGCGTGCAGTTGTCGCGGATGTAATCGGCCGCCCGTTCCAGTTTGAAATTGGGCTCTCGCAGCGGTTGATCGATCGGATTGAGCCGCTGCTGTAGGTCGGTGAAAAACTCCACGGCCGCGCTTTGCTTGCGCAGCACGTCTTGCTGCGCATCGACCAGCACTTCGTACAAACCTTTGAGGTCGGCAAACAGGTCGCGGTCGTGAGTGTGGGTGATGGAAAAACGGCGAAACGCCAAGTCCTGGCTGATGCCGAGCTGATGCTGCAAATCGGTCAACCAAGGTGTCTCGACGTACAGCATCAGGTACGACCATGGTTGGTCATCGATGGGATTGCAGGCGTGGACATCACCGGGATTCATCAGCACCACGGTGCCGGCACTGACCTGCAATTGCGATTGCTCGTGGAGATAGGTGCTGCGACCGGCCGTGATCGCGCCGATGGAAAAGTGCGCGTGGGAATGCCGTGAATAGCAGACCTCGCGGCCGTCGGCGATGGCCCGCGCCTCGATGAAGGGCAGTGCGTCGTCGCGCCAGAAGCGCGGGGCTTTGTCAGCGTCTTTGGCAACGGCGGGCTTCATTATCAGCGTCCTCGGCAGATCAGAACCGGAGTGTATTAGCTCTCGCCGTTGAAGGCCCGCTGCAAGGTGGCGATGTCGAGTTTTTTCATCTGCATCATGGCTTGCATGGCGCGTTGGGATTTTGTCGTGTCAGGGTCTTTCAACATGTCCATCATTGCGACAGGCACGATCTGCCAGGATAAGCCGAATTTGTCCTTGAGCCAACCGCACTGCTCGTTCTGGGGATGGGCGGACAGCGCCCCCCAGAAATGGTCGACTTCGTCTTGGATCTGGCAGTTGACCTGGAATGAAATCGCTTCGCTGAACTTGAAATCGGGGCCGCCATTGAGGCCCGTGAAAGGCAGTCCGTCGAGTTCGAAACTGACCGTCAACACCGAGCCTTCAGGCTGGCCATGCACCTCCTGACCGGCTTTGCCGTAATGAGTGATGGCGGTGATTTTCGAGTGATCGAAGACCGAACAGTAAAACTTCGCCGCCTCTTCGGCCTGATCGTCGAACCAGAGGCAGGGGGTCAGTTTTTGAACGCGGTGCATGGCGTAGCTCCTCTACGGATACTCAGGTTGGACTGTTCAGCGTAGTCAGCCTCGGGTCGTCTAGCCGTACCGTAGATCGACAAGTTAAAAGAGTTCCGTTGTCGACGGAATCAACGATGTCGACATGACCTTGTGGCGGGTATCAGTGACGGCCCAACGCTCCCTTTTGTGTGACCGGTGGTCGATGAACCTGTCCGGCGGGGCAAATTGCGCTTAGCTGAAAGGATAACGCCGACTCAAAAAAATAAGGCGTCACCGTGAATCTGAGGACATTCGCAATGCTGACCCTCAACATCAATGGCAAGGACCAGGCGCTGGATGTCCCCGCAGACATGCCGCTACTGTGGGTGCTGCGCGATGTCGCGCACCTGACCGGCACCAAATTCGGTTGCGGCATGGCCCAATGCGGGGCCTGCACCGTGCACGTCGATGGTGCGCCGCTGCGCTCCTGTATCACCCCCGCCACGGCCGTGGCCCATGGGCAAAAAATCCTCACGATCGAGGGCTTGTCCACCGACGGTTCGCACCCGGTGCAACAAGCCTGGGCCGAACTCGATGTGGTCCAGTGCGGTTACTGCCAGTCCGGGCAGATCATGTCGGCGGCGGCCTTGCTGGCGAAGATTCCCAAACCCACCGACAGCGACATTGATCAGGCGCTGTCCGGCAACATCTGCCGCTGCGGCACCTACCCAAGGATCCGTGCAGCGGTCAAACGCGCCGCCGAGATCGGTTGATGCCACGTTGGTTGAAGGGAGTCTGAGCAATGAACAGCCTCAATCCTCTGTCGCGCCGTGGTTTTCTCAAGGGCAGCGCGTTGCTGGGCGGTGGTCTGGTGGTGGCATTTGTTATCCCTGGTGCCCATCGCTTTGCCATCAGCGCCGAGAACCAAGGCAATGTTTTCGCGCCCAATGCGTTTTTACGGATAGGCAATGACAACAGCGTCACCGTACTGCTCGGCCATTCAGAAATGGGCCAAGGCATCTGGACCGGCCTGACCATGCTGATCGCCGAAGAACTGGACGCCGACTGGTCGAAGATCCGTGTCGAACATGCCCCTGCTTCGGCAGCCGATTATGGCCTGGCCGGTTTTGGCGGAATGCAGATTACCGGCGGTTCGACCTCGACCCGGATGGAATTCGACCGCTACCGTCAGGCCGGGGCAGCAGCGCGTTTGATGTTGATCGACGCGGCCGCTAAACGCTTCAACGTCGCACCCTCCGAGATTCGCACCGAATCGGGTGTAGTCATCGCTGGCGACAAACGCGCCACCTATGGCGAACTGGCCGATGACGCCGGCAAGCTACCGGTGCCGGATCCGGCGTCGATCAAGCTCAAGGAGTCCAAGGACTGGAAACTCATCGGCAAACCGACCAAGCGCCTGGACACGCCGGAGAAAATCACCGGCCGCGCCAAGTTCGGCATGGACGTGCAGTTCGACGGGCTGATGACCGCCATGGTCGCGCGTTCACCGGTGTTCGGCGGCAGCGTCAAATCCTTCGAAGGCGCCGAAGCGCTGGCGATACCGGGCGTGCACAAAGTCGTGCAGGTGCCCACCGGGGTGGCGGTGATTGCCGATCATTACTGGGCGGCGAAGCTGGGGCGCGATGCGTTGAAGGTCGATTGGGATCTGGGGCCCAACACCGGACTCGACAGTGAGACGCTACTGGAAAGCTTCCGCAAACTCGCCGCTACCCCTGGCATGTCGGCCAGTCAGGCCGGTGATGTCGCGGCTGGTCTGGGTAAAGCGGCGAAGACCATCGATGTCGAGTACAGCGTGCCGTACCTGGCCCACGCGCCGATGGAGCCGCTCAATTGCACGGTGAAAATCACCCAGGACAAATGCGAAATCTGGACCGGCACTCAATTCCAGACGCTGGATCAAATGATCGCGGGGAAAATCACCGGGCTCAAACCCGAGCAGGTGGAGATTCATACCGAGTTTCTGGGCGGCGGTTTCGGTCGCCGGGCCAATCCGACCTCGGACTTTGTCGCTGAAGCCGTGGAAGTCGCCAAGGCTGCGGGCGCACCGGTGAAAACCGTCTGGTCGCGGGAGGACGACATCCGCGGCGGGTACTACCGCTCGGCGTTCCTCCATCAGGCACGCATTGGCCTCGATGCCGGCGGCATGCCGATCGCCTGGAAGCATGTCATGGTCGGGCAGTCGATCATGGCGGGCACGTCATTTGAGGCGACCATGGTCAAGAATGGCATCGACAAGACCTCTGTCGAAGGGGTCGCCGACAGTCCTTACCTTGAGGGGTTGGCGAATCACCAGGTTGAACTGCATTCTCCGCAAACCGGCATCCGCGTGCTCTGGCTACGTTCGGTAGGGCACACCCACACCGCGTTCGTGATGGAGTCGCTGATCGACGAACTGGCCACGGCTGCCGGCAAGGATCCGGTCGACTACCGCCGAATCTTGCTCAAGGACCATCCACGGCACCTTGGCGTGCTGAACCTGGCCGTCGAAAAAGCCGATTGGAAGGCGTCGCTGCCGGATGGCCATGCGCTGGGTGTCGCGGTGCATGAGTCCTTCGGCAGTTACGTTGCCCAGGTAGCCGAGGTGTCCGAGGACAACCTGGCGATCCGCGTGCATCGGGTGGTGTGTGCGGTGGATTGCGGCATTGCGGTCAACCCGATGAGCATCGCGGCGCAAATGGAGTCGGCCATCACGTTCGGCCTCGGATTTACTTTGCACAGCAAACTGACCTTCAAGAACGGGCAAGTGGTGCAGTCCAATTACCACGATTATCAGGTGCTGCGGCTGAACGAAATGCCGGTGGTCGAAGTGCATATCGTGCCCAGCAGCGACAAACCCGGCGGCATCGGCGAGGCCGGTGTGCCGCCCACGGCGCCGGCAGTGGCCAACGCGGTGTTCGCCCTGACCGGGCAGCGCTTGCGCGAACTGCCGCTGCAACTGTCGGGGGTGTGAGATGAAACGACATCTGATTCTTGGTGCGGTGGTGTTGATCGGCCTGATCGGTTACGCCGAGGATCTGTTCGCTGACGATAAGGAAGCCATCAAGGCGTTCGATACGGTGCAAAAGGTCTTTCAGAGCCCGCGTTGCCAGAACTGCCATATTCCCGGCGATTCGCCACTGCAATTCGACGCCGGGATTCCCCACGCAATGAACGTCGTGCGGGGCATGGACGGCAAGGGCGCGGCGGGTTTGCCCTGCGCTACTTGCCACGCCGACAGTAATCCGCCGGCCAGTTATGGCGCTAACACCCCACCGGGAGCACCGCACTGGAGCCTGCCACCCGCTGCGCACAAAATGGCTTGGATCGGTCTGCCGGCTGATAAGTTGTGCGCAATGATCAAGGATCGCTCCAGCAACGGCGACCGCGATTTCGCCGCGCTGATCAAGCACGTGAGCGACGACAAATTGGTGCTTTGGGGCTGGAATCCGGGTCAGGGAAGGGCGCCGGTACCGGTGCCGCACGAGATTTTCGTCACCCAGTTCAAGATCTGGGCAGACGCTGGAGGGCCGTGTCCGGTACTGGGTAGTTGACCGGCGGTCCGTTTACAGGGAGTCAAACCGGGTATGGACGACTCTAAGAAACATACCCGCCAATGGAGTGAGTAATGCTGATCCCAGGGAAACCGGTAAAACCAGGCGCGTGCGCTGACCCGTTGCGTACTCCACTACAGGAGCGCGAACTGCTGCGTGACCTGGCCCGCAAGGCCGAGGAGGAGCTGATGGGCGTGCAGATGGCGAGCATGGACGAATTGACGCTGCTCTCCAATCGACACGGTTTTACAGCGTTGGCCCAACAAGGGCTGGATGCCTGCCAGCAGCTGGAAAAGCCAGCGACGCTACTGCTCTTCAATATTGATGACTTCAAACACATCAACTATCTCTATGGTCGAGACAAGGGCGACAGAGCCCTGAAAACATTCGCTGATGTACTTCGAATTGCCTTTCGCGAGAGCGATGTGATCGGCCGACTAGGTAACGACAAATTTGTCGCGTTACTGACCGGCTCAAGCATTGTGGAGATACCCGCCATCAAGGCGCGACTCGAAGAAATACTCGAAGAGCGCAATGCCACGGTGCATCGCGGTTATGACATCCGCTTCAGCATCGGGCAAATCGAGTGCAGCCCGCAGCATCCCGGGTCGATCGAGGAACTGCTGGCACAGGCCGATGCGTTCACTTGGCAAACAACTGACTCACATCTTTGAATGCCTTGAACTCAAGCGCGTTGCCGCACGGATCGAAGAGAAACATCGTCGCTTGCTCACCCACCAATCCCTGAAAGCGAATGCCCGGTTCGATCACGAATCGGGTGTCGAGGGATTTTAACCGCTCGGCCAGTGCTTCCCATTGCGCCATACCCAACACCACACCGAAATGCGGCACGGGCACGTCATGACCGTCGACAGCATTGGTGTGCGCGGCTTCTTGAGACGCGTTTTTCGGCGCGAGGTGAATGACCAACTGATGGCCGAAAAAATTGAAATCGACCCAATGATCGCTTGAGCGACCTTCTTCCAGGCCGAAGACTTCGCCATAAAAATTCCGCGCGGCGGTCAGGTCGGAAACCGGGATGGCCAAGTGAAAAGGGGAGAGTTGCATCGCAAGTGCCTCGACTGTCTGGATTCAGACTGAGTTTAGCCCTGTGCTTTTTGATTAAAAGACGATAATTTTCACATCGAGCTCAAATTATTTCGATTAATCGAGAAGGCTATGCTGCGGGAACTGAAAACCTTCATTGCCGTGACGCGCTACGGCACTTTTGCCGCAGCCGGGATGCACATCGGCCTTACCCCGTCAGCGCGCAGATTCGCAATCAGCACGAACGGCTCCCGGCGAATGACCTGCGCCGACAATTCCTTGGCTTGAGCATGGGTCGAAGGTTCGGATCATCCCTTTGGGGGCGTTGACGTTCTACCGCGATATCGTCGTGTTGCAGCGTTATAGCCAGCGCACACAGCCGATCCAGCAGTTGTTTGCCCGGTGTCTGACCCAGATCGATGACTAAACACAAATCAGCCTTGAAATCGCACGCACAAAAAACCCGCCTGAAGAGGCGGGTTTTTTAGTTGGCTGACCGAAGATTACTCTTCGAGGCTGCCCATGGCCGTTGTGTTGAAACCACCGTCTACGTACATGATTTCACCGCTGATGCCGGACGCCAGGTCCGAGCACAGGAAGGCGCCGGCGTTGCCGACTTCGTCGATGGTGACGTTGCGACGCAGCGGGGTTTGCGCTTCGTTGGCGGCCAGCATCTTGCGGAAGTTCTTGATGCCGGAAGCGGCGAGGGTGCGGATCGGGCCAGCCGATACGCAGTTGACGCGGGTGCCGTCAGGGCCCAGGGAACCGGCCAGGTAACGAACGCCAGCTTCCAGGGAAGCCTTGGCCATGCCCATGACGTTGTAGTTCGGCATGGTGCGCTCGGCGCCCAGGTACGACAGGGTCAGCAGGCTGCCGTTGCGGCCTTTCATCATTTCGCGGCCAGCTTTGGCCAGAGCCACGAAGCTGTAGGCGCTGATGTCGTGAGCGATGCGGAAACCTTCACGGGTGGTGGCTTCGGTGAAGTCGCCGTCCAGTTGGTCGCCCGGGGCGAAGCCGACGGAGTGCACGATGCAATCCAGGCCGTCCCACTTCTTGCCCAGCTCAACGAAGACCTTGGCGATTTCTTCATCGCTGGCCACGTCGCACGGGAAGCACAGGTCCGGGTTGGAACCCCAGCTTTGTGCGAACTCTTCGACACGACCCTTGAGTTTGTCGTTCTGATAAGTGAAGGCAAGCTCAGCGCCCTCGCGATGCATGGCGGCAGCGATGCCGGATGCGATGGACAGCTTGCTGGCGACACCGACGATCAGTACGCGCTTACCGGCGAGAAAACCCATGTGTTGCTCCTCTCTTTCAGGTTATTACGCAGTGGCTGGAACCAGGAAAGCGGCTTCCAGCAACTGCTGTGTATACGGATGTTTGGGGGCCGCAAAAATACTTTGCGCGTCTCCCTGTTCGACCACTTGACCTTGCTTGACCACCATCAGCTGGTGGCTCAGCGCCTTGACGACAGCCAGGTCATGGCTGATAAACAGATACGTCAGGTTGTACTTGGTTTGCAGTGAGCGCAGTAGCTCCACCACCTGGCGTTGTACGGTCCGGTCGAGGGCCGAAGTCGGCTCGTCCAGCAGAATCAACGCCGGTTTTAGCACTAATGCCCGGGCAATGGCGATTCTTTGCCGTTGCCCACCGGAAAATTCGTGGGGGTAGCGGTGCCGGGTTTCCGGGTCCAGACCTACCTCCTTGAGTGCCGCAATAATCGCTTGTTCCTGTTCCGCCTCGGTGCCCATCTTGTGGATCCGCAGACCTTCGCCGACGATCTGGCTCACGCACATCCGTGGGCTCAGGCTGCCGAACGGGTCTTGAAACACCACCTGCATCTCTCGACGCAGCGGCCGAACCTGTTGCTGCGTCAGGCAGTCTAGCTGTTTGCCTTCAAAACGGATGGCGCCTTTGCTGCCGATCAGCCGTAAAATCGCCAAACCCAGTGTCGACTTGCCGGAACCGCTTTCTCCCACAATCCCCAAGGTCTGGCCTTGAGGCAGGCTGAAATTGATTCCGTCCACCGCTTTGATGTGGTCGACGGTTTTTTTCAAAAAGCCTTTCTTGATCGGGAACCAGACTTTCAGGTCCTCGACTTGCAGCAATGGCGGGCCAATAACGTTGGTTGCTGGCGTTCCGCTGGGCTCCGCTGCCAGCAGTTCCCGAGTGTACGGATGCTGTGGCGCGCGGAACAACTCTTCGCACGATGCCTGTTCGACGATGCAACCGCGCTGCATGACACATACGCGATGCGCAATTCTTCGCACAAGGTTCAAATCGTGACTGATCAGTAGCAGTGCCATGCCCAATCGGGCTTGTAATTCCTTGAGCAATTCGAGGATTTTCAGCTGGACGGTCACGTCCAGCGCGGTGGTCGGCTCGTCGGCGATCAGCAGTTCCGGCTCGTTGGCCAGGGCCATGGCAATCATCACCCGCTGACGCTGGCCGCCAGACAATTCGTGGGGCAGGGCCTTGAGGCGCTTCTCGGGCTCCGGGATGCCGACCATTTCCAGCAACTCCAGCGTGCGCTTGGTCGCGACTTTGCCGATCAGGCCCTTGTGGGTGCTCAACACCTCGTTGATTTGTTTCTCGATCGAGTGCAGCGGATTGAGCGAGGTCATCGGTTCCTGGAAGATCATCGCGATCCGGTTGCCACGGATGTGGCGGATGGTTTTCTCTTTCAGGCTCAGCAGGTTCTGCCCGGAGTACTCGATGGTCCCGGACGGATGCCGGGCGAGCGGGTAGGGCAGCAACCGCAGGATCGAGTGAGCAGTGACCGATTTGCCGGAGCCACTTTCGCCCACCAGCGCCAGGGTTTCCCCGCGCTTGATATCGAAGCTCACGCCTTCGACCACCCGCTGGACGCGATCACCGACGACAAATTCGACGGCCAGGTCGCGCACTTCGATCAGATTGTCCTGATTCATTTCACTTCCTCGGGTCGAAGGCATCGCGAGCGGACTCGCCGATGAACACCAGCAAACTCAACATCAACGCCAGCACCGCAAACGCGCTCATACCGAGCCACGGCGCTTGCAAGTTGGATTTACCCTGAGCCACCAGTTCACCGAGTGACGGCGCGCCAGGCGGCAGACCGAAGCCCAGAAAGTCGAGAGCGGTCAGGGTGCCGATGGCGCCGGTCAGGATGAACGGCATGAAGGTCATGGTCGAGACCATAGCGTTGGGCAAGATGTGGCGGAACATGATCGCGCCATTCTGCATCCCCAGCGCCCGGGCCGCGCGCACGTATTCGAGGTTGCGCCCGCGCAGGAACTCGGCACGGACCACGTCCACCAGGCTCATCCACGAGAACAGCAGCATGATCCCCAGCAGCCACCAGAAGTTCGGCTGGACGAAGCTGGCGAGAATGATCAGCAGGTACAGCACTGGCAACCCGGACCAGATCTCCAGAAAACGCTGCCCAGCCAGATCCACCCACCCGCCGTAGAACCCCTGCAAAGCCCCAGCAATGACGCCGATGATCGAGCTGAGAATGGTCAGCGTCAGCGCAAACAACACCGAAATCCGGAAGCCGTAAATCACCCGGGCCAACACATCGCGGCCCTGATCATCAGTGCCTAGCAGGTTGTCGGTGGAGGGGGGCGCCGGAGCCGGGACTTTCAGGTCGTAGTTAATGCTTTGGTAACTGTAGGGGATCGGCGCCCACAGCACCCAGGCGTCTTTGGCCTTGAGCAATTCGCGGATGTACGGGCTCTTGTAGTTGGCTTCCAGCGGGAATTCACCGCCGAAGGTGGTTTCTGGGTAACGCTTGAGCGCAGGGAAGTACCAGCCATTGTCGTAGTGCACCACCAGCGGTTTGTCGTTGGCGATCAGTTCGGCACCGAGGCTCAGCCCAAACAGCAGCAGAAACAGCCACAGCGACCACCAGCCACGCTTGTTGGCCTTGAACAGTTCGAAACGTCGGCGATTGAGAGGGGAGAGATTCATCTCAATGCTCCCGGCTTTCAAAGTCGATGCGCGGATCGACAAAGGTGTACGTGAGGTCGCCGATAAGCTTCACCACCAGCCCCAGCAGGGTAAAAATGAACAGCGTGCCAAAGACCACTGGGTAATCGCGGTTGATCGCGGCCTCAAAACTCATCAGCCCCAGGCCGTCGAGGGAGAAGATCACTTCCACCAGCAACGAGCCGGTGAAGAAGATGCCGATAAACGCTGACGGGAACCCGGCGATCACCAGCAGCATGGCGTTGCGGAACACATGGCCGTAGAGCACGCGGTGATTGGTCAGGCCCTTGGCCTTGGCGGTGATCACGTACTGTTTGTTGATTTCATCGAGGAAGCTGTTTTTGGTCAGCAGCGTCATGGTCGCGAAGTTGCCGATCACCAGTGCGGTGACTGGCAATGCGAGGTGCCAGAAGTAATCGAGAATCTTGCCGCCCATGCTCAACTCGTCGAAGTTGTTGGAGGTCAGCCCTCTGAGCGGGAACCAGTCGAAATAGCTGCCACCGGCGAACACCACGATCAGCAGGATGGCAAACAGAAATGCCGGGATCGCGTAGCCGACGATGATCAATGAGCTGGTCCAGACATCGAAGTGGCTGCCGTGTCGTGTCGCCTTGGCGATCCCCAGCGGGATCGACACCAGGTACATGATCAGCGTGCTCCACAGCCCTAGGGAGATCGACACCGGCATCTTTTCCTTGATCAGGTCGATGACCTTGGCATCGCGGAAGAAGCTGTCGCCGAAATCCAGGGTCGCGTAGTTCTTGATCATGATCCACAAACGTTCCGGCGCCGATTTATCAAAGCCGTACATGTGTTCGATTTCCTTGACCAGCATCGGGTCCAGGCCTTGGGCGCCGCGATAGGCGGAGCCGGCCACCGAGACTTCGGCACCGCCGCCGGCGATGCGGCTGGTGGCGCCTTCGAAGCCCTCGAGCTTGGCGATCATCTGCTCCACCGGCCCGCCGGGAGCGGCCTGGATGATCACAAAGTTGATCAGCAAAATGCCGAGCAAGGTCGGGATGATCAGCAACAGTCGCCGAAAAATATACGCCAGCATCTGATTACTCCGTGCCCGCAGGGTCGGCTTGCAGTTTGGTTTCGACTTCTACCGCAGGTTTCGCGTCAGGCTTGACCCACCAGGTGTTAATGCCGATGTCGTACTTGGGTGAGATTTTCGGGTGACCGATGTGGTTCCAATAAGCTACGCGCCAGGTCTTGATGTGCCAGTTGGGGATCACGTAATAGCCCCATTGCAGCACGCGGTCCAGCGCGCGGGCGTGGGCCACCAGGCTTTTACGCGAATCGGCGTTGATCAGTTGCTCGACCAATTGGTCCACCACCGGGTCTTTCAGGCCCATGGAGTTGCGGCTGCCGGGTTTGTCGGCGGCAGCGGACATCCAGAATTCACGCTGTTCGTTGCCCGGTGAATTGGACTGCGGGAAGCTGCCGACGATCATGTCGAAGTCCCGGGAGCGTACGCGGTTGATGTACTGCGAGACGTCGACCCGGCGGATCACCAGGTCGATGCCCAGGTCGCTGAGGTTGCGCTTGAATGGCAGCAGCACCCGCTCGAATTCGGTTTGGGCCAGCAGGAATTCGATGGTCACCGGTTTGCCATTGGCGTCGACCATCTTGTCATCGACGATCCGCCAGCCCGCCTCCTGCAGCAGTTGATAGGCTGTACGCTGCTGAGTGCGGATCATGCCGCTGGCGTCGGTCATCGGGTTCTGGAACGCCTCGCTGAACACCTGCTCGGGAATCTTGCCGAGGAACGGGTCTAGGATCGCCAGTTGATCGGCGTCCGGCAGACCGCTGGCAGCCATTTCCGAATTCTCGAAATAACTGCGGGTGCGCGCATAGGCGCCATTGAACAGTTGCTTGTTAGTCCATTCGAAGTCTAGCAACAGGGTCAGGGCCTGACGCACGCGCACGTCGTGGAACACCGGGCGGCGCAGGTTGAATACGAAGCCTTGCATGCCGGTCGGGTTGCTGTTCGGGATCTGTTCCTTGATCAGCCGGCCCTCGGTGACAGCCGGAATGTTGTAGGCATTCGCCCAGTTCTTCGCGGCCATTTCCAGCCAGTAATCGAACTGCCCGGCCTTGAGCGCTTCCAGGGCCACGGTGTTGTCGCGGTAGTAGTCGGTGGTCATGACGTCGAAGTTGTAGAAGCCGCGGTTGGCCGGCAGGTCCTTGC
The DNA here is from genome assembly GCF_054898005.1 of Pseudomonas sp. HLT2-19-2. Taxonomy (NCBI): domain Bacteria; kingdom Pseudomonadati; phylum Pseudomonadota; class Gammaproteobacteria; order Pseudomonadales; family Pseudomonadaceae; genus Pseudomonas; species Pseudomonas sp. HLT2-19-2. The sequence continues at coordinate 2,952,608 of NZ_CM142712.1, forward strand.
CCCAGTAATCCTTGACCCGCTCATAGCGCACCGAACGCCCGGCCTTCACTTCGCTGACCTTGTACGGGCCGCTGCCCAACGGCATTTCCAGGTTGCCCTTGTTGAAATCGCGAGTTGCCCACCAATGCTTGGGCAACACCGGCAACTGGCCGAGGATCAGCGGCAGCTCTCGGTTGTTGGTGTGTTTGAACTTGAACAGCACCGTCAGCGGATTTTCAGCGACCACTTCCTCGACATCGCTGTAGTAACCGCGGTACAGCGGCGCGCCGTCCTTGATCAGGGTCTGGAAGCTGAACACCACGTCCTCGGCGCGCATCGGATGCCCGTCGTGGAAGCGTGCTTCGGGGCGCAGGTAGAAACGCACCCAGCTATTGTCCGGGGCTTTTTCGATCTTGCCGGCGACCAGACCGTATTCGGTGAAAGGTTCGTCCAGGCCCTGTTTGGCCAGAGTGTCGTAGATCATGCTGATGTCGTCGGCCGCGACCCCTTTGCTGATGAAGGGATTGAGGCTGTCAAAGCCGCCGAAACCGGCCTGACGGAAGACCCCGCCCTTGGGCGCATCGGGGTTCACGTAATCGAAATGTTTGAAGTCGGCCGGGTATTTCGGCGGCTCGTTGTACAGGGTCAGGGCATGTTGCGGCGCGGCGCAGGCCAGCCCGGCGAACAACAAGCCGCTGGCCTGCAAGAGCAGGGCGCGTACGGGTTTCATCGATCTTTCTCCGAAGATTTCAGCCACCACGCGCTCAGGCCCAACGTGTAGGGCGGCGTGGTGACGAAGGCGAACCGGTTGCGGTAGGCCAGGCGGTGATAATTGAGGTACCAGTTGGGAATGATGTAGTGCTGCCACAGCAACACCCGGTCCAGGGCCTTGCCGGCGGCGACCTGTTCATCGCGGGTCTGGGCGGCGAGCAATTGGTCGAGTAAATGGTCGACCACCGGATTGGCAATACCGGCGTAGTTTTTGCTGCCCTTGACCCCGACCTGGCTGGAATGGAAGTACTGCCATTGTTCCAGGCCCGGACTGAGCGTCTGGTTGAGGGTCATCAGGATCATGTCGAAATCGAACTGATCGAGGCGTTGCTTGTACTGGGCGCGATCAACCGTGCGCAACCGGGCATCGATGCCGATGCTGGCGAGGTTCTCGACGTAAGGCTGGAGGATGCGTTCCAGGTTCGGATTGACCAGCAGAATCTCCAATCGCAACGGTTGGCCGGCAGCGTTCTGTACGCGTTGGCCACTCAGCTTCCAACCGGCCTCAGCGAGCAGGCCCAGGGCCTTGCGCATGGTTTCCCGGGGGATGCCGCGCCCTTGGGTCTGCGGCAGGCTGAACGGCTCGGTGAACAGCTTGGCGGGCAACTGCTCGCGATACGGCTTGAGCATCAGCCATTCATGGCCGATCGGGAGGCCGGTGGCGGAGAACTCGCTGTTGGGGTAGTAGCTCATGGCGCGTTTGTAAGCGCCGCTGAACAGGGTGCGATTGGTCCACTCGAAGTCGAACATCAGGCCCAGCGCTTCACGAACCTTGGTTTCGGAGAAGGCCGAGCGCCGGGTGTTCATGAACAGGCCCTGGCTCTGGGTCGGGATCTGATGTGCTATTTGCGCCTTGATGACGTCGCCGCGTCGTACCGCCGGGAAGTGGTAACCGTTGTTCCAGTTCTTCGCCTGGTGCTCGATATAGATGTCAAATTCGCCCGCCTTGAAGGCTTCGAAGGCGACGTCGCTGTCGCGGTAGAACTCGACTTCCATGCGGTCGACGTTATATTTGCCGCGATTGACCGGCAGGTCTTTGCCCCAGTAATCCTTGACCCGTTGGAAAACGATCTGGCGCCCAGGCTCTACCGACGTGATGCGATACGGTCCACTGCCCAGTGGCGGTTCGAAGGTGGTGGCCTTGAAGTCACGACCTTTCCAGTAATGCTGGGGCAGCACCGGCAATTCGCCCAGGCGCAGGATCAGCAACGGATTACCGGCGCGCTTGAAGACGAAACGAATGCGCTGCGGGTTGAGGATGTCGACCCGCGACACTTCCTGAAGGTTGGTGCGGTATTGCGGATGGCCTTCCTTGAGCAGCAAACGGTAGGAGAACGCCACGTCATAGGCGGTAATCGGCGTGCCATCGTGGAAACGTGCTTCGGGGCGCAGGTTGAACACTACCCAGCTGCGGTCCTCGCTGTATTCCACGGATTGAGCGATCAGGCCATAGCTGGAGGTCGGTTCATCGCCGGACGGCGCGTATTGCCCGGTGCCGACCATCAGGGGTTCGTTGAGCTCGTTGATGCCGTATTGCAGGAAATTCGGCGTGGAAACCGGGCTTGAACCCTTGAAGGTGTAGGGATTGAGCGTATCGAAGGTGCCAAACGCCATCACCCGCAACGTACCGCCCTTGGGCGCTTGCGGGTTGACCCAGTCAAAGTGGGTAAATCTGGCCGGGTACTTGAGCGTGCCGAACTGCGCATAACCATGGCTTTCGCTGATCGTCGCGCTTGCGGGGCAGCTCAAGGCCAGGTTGATCAGGAGCAGGAGGAGGGGACGCTTCAAGTCAGAGATCCGATCCAGGCGGCTTGGGCTTTGTGGCCCGTACAGTAACAGCTTGTATCGACAGGAAAAAGACGGGTGCTGAAAGCGGTGTCGGGGCATAAAAAAGATCGCAGCCTGCGGCAGCTCCTACACGTGCTTACATTCGTAGGAGCTGCCGAAGGCTGCGATCTTTTTTGGTTTCACATCAATCAGCGTGGGGAAGCCACCGTCAGCATCTGCCCAGGCTTCAGCGCCTGACCGACCCGCGGGTTCCAGCGCTTGAGGTGCTGCATTTCAACGTTGAAGCGCTTGGCTACCATGTACAGCGAGTCGCCTTGCTTGACCTTGTATTGGGTCTGCTGTTGCTGCTTCTTGCTGTCTGACTTGCTGTTCGCCGCCACGACGGTGTTGACGCGACCGCTGCTGCGCTTGGTGGTGTCCTGCATGACCAGCGTCTGGCCGACCTTGAGGTTCTTGCCGGTCAGTTTGTTCCAACGCTGCAGGTCCTTGATATCGACTTTGTTGGCCTTGGCGATGGTGCCGAGGTTGTCGCCGCGTTTAACGCGGTAAGCGCGTTTGAGGCTGGCAATTTCGGAGTCGTCTGCGCCTTCGAATACTGGCTTGAGCGGCTTCTTGCTGATCAGCTCCTCAGGACGCATCGTCGAGAGACTGGCCGTCAGCAGTTGCGCCTTGGACGTTGGCACCAACAAATGCTGAGGGCCATCGATGGTGGTGCGTTGCTTGAAGGCCGGGTTGAGCTGAAACAGTTCGTCTTCGTCGATGTTGGCCACCGCGGCGACCTTGGACAGATCCATGCGCTGGTTGATTTCAACGACCTGGAAGTACGGTTCGTTGGCGATCGGGTTCAGGTTCACGCCGTAGGCTTCGGGTGCCAGCACCACTTGCGATAAGGCCAGAAGCTTCGGCACGTAGGCCTGGGTTTCGGCCGGCAGAGGCAGGTTCCAGTAATCGGTCGGCAAGCCGAGCTTTTCGTTACGCTCGATGGCCCGGCTGACCGTGCCTTCGCCAGCGTTGTAGGCCGCCAGGGCCAGCAGCCAGTCGCCGTTGAACATGTCGTGCAGGCGGGTCAGGTAATCCATGGCCGCGGTGGTCGAGGCGGTGATGTCGCGACGGCCATCATAGAAACGGGTTTGACGCAGGTTGAAGTAACGCCCGGTGGAGGGGATGAATTGCCACAAGCCAACCGCGTTGGCCCGAGAATAGGCCATTGGGTTGTAGGCGCTTTCAATCACCGGCAACAGCGCCAGTTCCAGCGGCATGTTGCGCTCTTCAAGGCGTTCGACGATGTAATGAATGTAGAGGCTGCCGCGTTCGCCGGCATTTTCAAGGAAGGACGGGTTGCTGGCGAACCACAGGCGCTGTTGCTCGATGCGCGGGTTGACGCCCAGGCTGTCCTGCAACTGGAAGCCCTGGCGCATGCGCTCCCAGACATCTTGTGGAACTTGTGGAGTCGGTTTTTCGCTGAGCCAGATAGGCTTCTGCTTGGCTCGGGCGGCGATATTCGGAGTGTGTGTCGCTTCGGTCTGCGGCACATGGCTTGAGCAGCCCGCCAATATGGCGGACACAGCCACCGCAATGGCTTGAGCCAGGCGGGTCAATGCGTCTGAATTGATGGCTTTACGAATAGATGACGACATTGGCTGGAAGTAAGTTCCGGGCAAAAATGTCGGGCGATTCTAGAAAGCGTACCCCCTGCGGTCAACCATTCAGAATTTTTGTACCATGAGGCAGGCCACTTAGAACTTATCTTTCCAAGCACGAAGAGCAGCAAAAACCGCACTCGAAGCCCGGTTATCGGTTCCGTTCCGTTCGTCCACTTTTTCTTTAACGGATGTTTCGTCGACACGCAAAAACGGGTTAGTAAGCTTTTCAAGCGCCAGAGTAGAGGGCAGCGTCATGATTCCGGCTTCACGTTGCGCGGTGACTTTTTCCAGACGCGCGGCGGTGTCCGGATTGCCCGGTTCGACCGCTGCGGCAAATTTCAGGTTGCTCAGGGTGTATTCATGGGTGCAGTAGATCAGCGTATCTTCAGGCAGGGCGGCGAGGCGGGTAAGCGAGGCGTGCATTTGCTCCGGCGTACCTTCAAACAGCCGCCCGCAGCCGGCGGCAAAGAGGGTGTCGCCGCAGAACAGCAGGCGGTGATGGTAATAGGCAATATGCCCCAGGGTGTGGCCGGGAACGGCAAAGATATCGAAGTCACAGCCCAGCACGCTGACGCGGTCGTTGTCTTTGAGCGCCACGTCCCGGCCCGGGATGGTTTCGCTCGCCGGACCGTAGACTTTCGCGTCTGTCGTTTTTTTAAGCTGTTGGACGCCGCCGACGTGGTCATGATGATGGTGGGTGATCAGAATGTCACTCAACACCCAACCCGGATGCGCTGCGAGCCAGGCCTGCACGGGCGCGGCATCACCCGGATCGACCACTGCGCAGCGCTGGGTGCGTTGGTCTTGTAACAACCAGATGTAGTTGTCGGTGAAGGCGGGCAGGGCACTGATCTGTATCATCGTCGGATTCGCCAAGCGGAAAACAATGGTGCATCTTAGAGCTTCCTGGCGCGTTGGAGAATGCAATGACCGATAAAGCGTTCGCTCAGGCTGATCCTGAGTGGCTGACATTGATCAGCGCGGCCCGTGAATGGCTGTCCGGCCCCATTGGGCAATTTCTGCTGGACGAAGAACGTCGCATGCTCGAAGACGAATTGGGGCGCTTCTTTGGTGGCTACCTGGTGCATTACGGCCCGTCGGCCCAGACACCGCCGTCGGCACCGCAAGTGCAGCGCAATGTACGGCTCGGCGCGCCGTTGCCAGGTGTCGAGATCGTCTGCGAAGAACAGGCGTGGCCTTTGAGCGAGCATGCCGCCGACGTGGTGGTGTTGCAGCACGGGCTGGATTTCTGCCTGTCGCCCCACGGTTTGCTGCGTGAAGCGGCGAGCAGCGTGCGGCCGGGTGGGCATCTGCTGATCGTCGGGATCAATCCCTGGAGCAGCTGGGGCTTGCGCCATGTTTTCGCCCACGACGCCTTGCGCAAGGCTCGCTGCATCTCCCCGTCGCGGGTTGGAGACTGGCTCAATCTGCTGGGTTTCGCGCTGGAGAAACGCCGCTTCGGGTGCTATCGTCCGCCGCTTGCGTCACCCGCCTGGCAGGCTCGTCTGGCCGGTTGGGAGCGCAAGGCCGGTGACTGGCAACTGTCGGGTGGCGGCTTCTATTTGTTGGTGGCGCGCAAGATCGTGGTGGGCCTGCGGCCCGTCCGTCAGGAGCGGCGCGAACCGATGGGCAAGCTGATTCCATTGCCGATGGCCAAGGTCAATCGTCGCCGCCTCGATCCGTAATACATTTTTTACTTTCCCGGCCGGGTTCGCCCCGGCCTCGGGCATCGTCGATCACTGATCGGCGAGCCGCCGCATTTTCTGGATAGATTGGCATGAGCGATAGCGTAGAACTCTTCACCGACGGCGCCTGTAAAGGCAATCCTGGCCCAGGCGGCTGGGGCGCTTTGCTGGTGTGCAAGGGCATTGAAAAAGAACTGTGGGGCGGCGAAGCCAACACCACCAACAACCGCATGGAACTGATGGGCGCGATCCGCGGCCTGGAAGAACTCAAGCGCTCATGCGACGTACTGCTCGTGACTGATTCGCAATATGTGATGAAAGGCATCAACGAGTGGATGGACAACTGGAAGAAGCGCGGCTGGAAAACGGCGGCGAAAGAGCCGGTAAAAAATGCTGATTTGTGGAAGCTGCTTGATGAGCAGGTCAATCGCCACAACGTCACCTGGAAATGGGTGCGTGGTCACATCGGTCACCACGGCAATGAACGGGCCGACCAATTGGCCAACCGCGGCGTGGATGAAGTGCGCGGTTACAAGCAGGCTTGACCCCTGTGGGAGCCGAGCTTGCTCGCGAGGAACGATGGCGCGGTGCACCTGAAAGACCCCGGCGAGCGTGTTAACATCGCCGCTTTTGCACGATTGACCCGTTGAGAGCTGAGCACTGATGGCCACCAGATCCGTTGTACTCGATACCGAAACCACCGGCATGCCGGTGACCGACGGCCACCGGATTATCGAAATCGGTTGTGTCGAGTTGATCGGTCGGCGCCTGACGGGCCGGCATTTCCACGTTTACCTGCAACCAGACCGCGAGAGTGATGAAGGCGCCATCGGCGTCCACGGCATCACCAACGAATTTTTGGTGGGCAAGCCGCACTTTACTGAAGTGGCCGATGAGTTCTTTGAATTCATCAAGGGTGCGCAGCTGATCATTCATAACGCGGCGTTCGACGTTGGCTTTATCAACAACGAATTCGCCTTGATGGGCCAGCACGATCGTGCGGACATCACGCAGCACTGCTCGATCCTCGACACCCTGATGATGGCCCGGGGACGTCACCCTGGGCAGCGCAACAGTCTCGACGCTTTGTGCAAACGTTATGGCGTCGACAACTCCGGTCGTGAACTGCACGGCGCCTTGCTCGACTCCGAGATCCTCGCCGACGTTTACCTGACCATGACGGGCGGCCAGACCAGCCTGTCCCTGGCCGGTAATGCCTCCGATGGCAATGGTTCCGGTGAAGGGGCAGATAACTCGGCCACCGAAATCCGCCGTCTGCCGGTCGATCGTCAACCGACGCGAATTGTTCGCGCCAGCGAAGATGACCTGGCCCAACATGTGGCACGCCTGGAAGCCATTGCCAAATCCGCCGGCGCCCCGTCGCTCTGGCAGCAACTGGCCGAGGCCAAGGCTCAGGCTTGATTTGCTGGCCACATGATGGTGCATCCGTTGACCCACATCAGGGCATCGCGCTCGCCACAAGCGCTTGAACCCTCTACCCTGAGGTGATTGGCGGACCGCGGTCTGCCGCCTCAGGACACTGAGCCCCATGTATAAAGATCTGAAATTCCCGGTCCTGATCGTCCATCGCGACATCAAGGCCGACACCGTCGCCGGTGACCGCGTGCGTGGCATCGCCCGGGAACTGGAGCAGGAAGGCTTCAGCATTGTCTCGGCGGTGGATTACACCGAAGGGCGCCTGGTCGCCTCGACCCATCACGGTCTTTCCTGCATGTTGATTGCGGCCGAAGACGCCAGCACACACTCTCATCTGTTACACAACATGGCCGAGCTGATCGGCCTGGCGCGAGTTCGTGCGCCTGACTTGCCGATCTTCGCTCTGGGTGAGCAGGTGACCCTGGAGAATGCTCCCGCCGACGCCATGGCTGAACTCAATCAACTGCGCGGCATTCTTTATCTGTTCGAAGACACCGTGCCATTCCTGGCCCGCCAGGTGGCCCGAGCCGCGCGCAAATACCTGGATGGTCTGCTGCCGCCGTTTTTCAAAGCGCTGGTGCAGCACACTGCCGACTCCAATTATTCCTGGCACACACCCGGTCATGGCGGCGGCGTGGCGTACCACAAGAGCCCAGTGGGTCAGGCGTTTCACCAGTTCTTCGGGGAAAATACGCTGCGTTCGGATTTGTCGGTGTCGGTGCCGGAACTCGGATCCTTGCTCGATCACACTGGTCCGCTGGCAGAAGCGGAGGCCCGCGCTGCTCGCAACTTCGGTGCCGATCACACGTTTTTCGTGATCAATGGCACCTCGACCGCCAACAAAATCGTCTGGCATTCGATGGTCGCTCGCGATGACTTGGTGCTGGTGGACCGCAACTGCCACAAGTCGGTGCTGCATTCGATCATCATGACTGGCGCCATCCCGCTGTACCTATGCCCGGAGCGCAATGAACTGGGGATCATCGGCCCGATTCCGTTGAGCGAATTCAGCCGCGAATCGATTCAGGCCAAAATCGACGCCAGCCCGCTGACCAAGGGCCGTGCGCCCAAGGTCAAGCTGGCGGTGGTGACCAATTCGACGTACGACGGCCTCTGCTACAACGCTGAGCTGATCAAGCAGCAACTGGGCAACAGCGTCGAGGTCTTGCACTTCGATGAAGCCTGGTACGCCTACGCGGCGTTTCACGAATTCTTCGCCGGGCGTTATGGCATGGGCACTTCCCGCAGTGAAGACGGCCCGTTGGTGTTCAGCACCCATTCCACCCACAAACTGCTGGCGGCGTTCAGCCAGGCGTCGATGATTCACGTCCAGGACGGCGGCGCGCGGCAACTGGATCGGGATCGCTTCAATGAAGCGTTCATGATGCACATCTCCACTTCGCCGCAGTACAGCATCATCGCTTCGCTGGACGTGGCTTCGGCCATGATGGAAGGGCCGGCCGGGCGTTCGCTGTTGCAGGAAATGTTCGACGAAGCGCTGAGTTTCCGCCGGGCGCTGGCCAATCTGCGCCAACACATCGCCGCTGACGACTGGTGGTTTTCCATCTGGCAGCCGCCGTCGGTGGAAGGCATCGACCGGGTTGTCACGCAAGACTGGCTGCTGCAACCCGACGCCGACTGGCACGGCTTTGGCGGCGTGACCGACGACTATGTGCTGCTCGATCCGATCAAGGTCACTTTGGTGATGCCGGGCCTGACGGCTGGCGGCGCTCTCAGCGAGCGCGGGATTCCGGCAGCGGTGGTCAGCAAATTCCTTTGGGAGCGTGGGCTGGTTGTTGAAAAGACCGGGCTGTATTCATTCCTGGTGCTGTTCTCCATGGGCATCACCAAGGGTAAATGGAGCACGCTGCTGACCGAGTTGCTGGAATTCAAGCGCAGCTACGACGCCAACGTCAGCCTCGCGACGTGCCTGCCGTGCGTGGCACAAGAGAATGTCGCGCGCTATCGGGGCATGGGTTTGCGTGATCTGTGCGATCAATTGCACGCCTGCTACCGCAGCAATGCCACGGCCAAACACCTCAAACGCATGTACACGGTGCTGCCGGAAATCGCCATGAAGCCCTCTGACGCCTATGATCAATTGGTGCGTGGCGAAGTTGAAGCGGTGTCGATCGATGCGCTGGATGGGCGGATCGCCGCGGTGATGCTGGTGCCGTACCCGCCGGGGATCCCGTTGATCATGCCCGGCGAGCGTTTTACCGAGTCGACACGCTCGATAATCGATTACCTGGCATTCGCCCGCACGTTCGATAGCAGTTTCCCGGGGTTTGTCGCTGATGTGCACGGCTTGCAACACGAAGACGAGGGCAATGGACGGCATTACACCGTCGATTGCATCAAGGAATGAGGACCTTTCCCAGTATGCAACCACTCATGAATCCGAAATATCCAGGGCTGTCGGTGCGCGTTGCCGACGACGGCTTCGCCGCTTACATCTGGGGCAGTGATTTCAGTTTTGAAGTCGCGGCCTACGGCGCAGCCGAAATCGGCAAAACGGTGGAGCAGTGGCCGGTGACACCGATCACACCCTATCGCAAGTGCTACGGCATCGACCCTGAAGAGTTCAGCAGCTTCCGCGATGCCGTGGACAGCGCGATTTTCATGGCTTATCTCGATGATGAGCCCGTGGGTCACCTGGTGGTCAGCACCAACTGGAACGGCTTTGCCCATATCGACGAGTTGGCGGTGCATGCGCCAGCGCGGCGCCATGGCGTGGCCAAGGCGTTGCTGGATGTAGCGCAGTTCTGGAGCCGCAAAAAGAAACTGCCGGGCATCATGCTAGAAACCCAGAACAACAACCTGGGGGCCTGCCGGCTTTATGAGCGGATTGGTTACGTCATGGGCGGAATCGATCATCTGCGCTATCGAGGAATCGATCCGAACACCGCCGAAGTGGCGCTGTTCTGGTATCGATTGTTCGATAACCCGCTGGAAACCCTACCTAGATCGCCAACATCGCCACGGCTTGTTCCGTGATGATGCCCAGTAAGGCCTGAACCGTCGGTGAAGGCTCACCGTTCTTGAGGGTCAAGGCGTAAAGGCTGATCGGAACAGCAGGCGCCAGCGGGCAGGCATCCAGCCCTGCCGATTTGGCGCCGAGGGCGGTGAAAGGGTCGACGATGGCCAGGCCTTCACCGGCCTCGACCATGCTGCGCATCATCTGGTGAGTCTGTACGCGGGTCTGAATGACCGGGGCAGGGCGCAGGGCATGCAGTTTGTTTTCAAGTGTCGGACTCAGCGGATCATGACCCTCCAGGCCAACCATTGATTGGCCGGCCAGGTCCTGCAGCGAGATGTACTTTTGTTTGGGTTGCAACCAGCCGTGAGGTGCCAGCAGCTGAAGTTTGCCTTGGGCAATCACCTGGCAATGAATGTCGGCGTGATCGGGATCATGCAAGCTCAGGCCCAGATCGCTTTCGCGCAGCAGCAGGCTTCTGACGATTTCGCGGGTGGGTTGACTCAGGAGCGTGCAAGGCGCGTCAGGGAGACGTCGGCGCAGGGCGGCAATGCTCTGGGGCAATAACTGCTGTGCCAGGGGCGGCGTGCAGATGATCCGCAAGGGCGGAGCCTGATATTGCTTGAGGCTGTTGGCAAGGCGCTGGACCGGCTCAAGCGCTTCATAGACGTGGGCGATCTGAACTTGCAACTCCCGCGCCTCGCGCGTGGCCTGCAGGCGTCCTCGCACGCTGGAAAACAGCATGAAACCCAACTGATCCTCGGCGTCGCGAAGAATGCCTTCTACTTCGGCCACAGGCAGCTGCAGCCACTCGGCCGCGGTGCCCAGGTGACCGGTCTGCAAGAGCGCCTGGATCACTTCGATATGACGTAAACGCATGCGTGAAGTCCATGTTCAGCAGGTGAGGGAGTCAGTGGCTGAATCCTAACCCAAGTGCGCGCATATGACTTCTGCTCATAACACGGGGTTATGAGGCGACGGTGGTTTCCGGCAAGCTTCCGACATAGGTATCGGGTTCGCGAACGATCGTGACGTCCGATTGCACCAACAAAAACTGGTTGTCATCGAGCTTTTTGACGCGATCGCCAATGGCCAGTTTGTAGGTGGTGACAGGCACCGAGCCAGCAAGGCCGTCTGCCGACGGGGTGGATTCCTGGAACTCATGCACGGAATAGACACGGCCTTCCGCGTCTCTTGCATGGAACTGACCGACAAGTACTGCTGCCATCTGCTTAGAACCTCTGAAGATAAATCACTTAATATGCGGCTCTGTAGACCGTGGTTGGGCGAGGTAAGTTTTCCTACAGGAAAAAAAATAGTCAGGGGCGGCGTTTTCAGTCGCCCACTGGTTGAATCGTCATCTATAACTACAAGCTCTTTCCATCGGACAGTCGAGAATCTTCCATGAGCAACGTCTATACGATCGCCGTACTGGTCGGCAGCTTGAGAAAGGAATCGATCAATCGCAAGGTGGCGCTGGCCCTGGCTGACCTGGCGCCTGCCAATCTCAAGCTTACTATCGTCGAAATCGGCGATCTGCCGCTCTACAACGAAGACATCGATGGTGCTTCACCGCCGGCAGCCTACAGCACTTTCCGGCAACAAGTCAGTTCATCCGACGCAGTGCTGTTCGTGACCCCCGAATACAACCGTTCGGTGCCAGCGCCGATGAAGAATGCGATCGATGTGGGTTCGCGTCCCTATGGCAAGAGTGCCTGGAGCGGTAAGCCTGGAGCGGTAATCAGTGCTTCGCCGGGCGCTGTCGGCGGTTTTGGTGCCAACCATCACCTGCGCCAGTCCATGGTGTTTCTGGATGTGCCGTGCATGCAGCAGCCGGAAGCTTACTTGAACGGTGCCGGCTCGGCGTTCGACGAAGCGGGCAAGCTGTCCGAGACGGTCAGACCGTTTTTGCAAAAATTCATCGATGCTTATGGTAAGTGGGTCGAGCAACATAAGAAGCTATGACGCTCATTTAGCCATGGAGCCGGCCACAGATCCCTATCGCGAGCAAGCTCGCTCCCACAGGGATCTTCGCCAAAAGGAGATCCAGTGTGAGAGCGGGCTTGCTCGCGAAGAGGCCAGCCCAGACGCTACAAAACTCAGCCACTGCCAGGAACGTTAGGCCAAAGATCCGCCACCAGAAACAGCCGCTCGGCTTCTTCCCAATCGCCCTTGGCGTTTTCTGTGAGTCGTACCAGCAACTGCGCAGGCGCCAGTGGCTCCAGATCGCTGAGCCAGGCATTCAGCTGCTCAGTGTTCCAAGTCTGCTCCACCGGATAGTGCGCGGGTGCCAGCCAGGCGTGGCGGGGCAGGGGTTGCCAGCGACCGAATGGACGCTGCACGACAAAGTCTGTCCAGTCCTTCTGATGCAACCAGCTACCGCGCAAATGCTGTGGATGTGCGCCGTTCGGTGGCTCGGCCGGTCCCGGCCACGGATACAGCAAATAGCCCCCCAGCCACAAATGCGCGCTGAACTGCTGGATATCCAGCGCCGCCAACACTTCGCGACTCTCCGGGCGCGCTGAAATCGGCAACTGATGCTGAGTCAGGTGGGCCAGTTTGCGGTCCAGCCGATCGTGGCAGCCGGGGCCGAGCCACTGGGCGGTGTCGTGTCCGTCGCCATTTTGCGGGCCAAGGTAAAGTTTGATCGCCAGTTCCAGATGATGCACGCCGTCGCGATCGCGCAGCAGCATGTCCAGCTCGCCCAGCGTGTGGCCTTCGCGGCGGATCGGCATGTTGGCAGCAATCAGGTCGATACCCGGCGCGTGCCGCACGGCGTATTGCCAGAGGCGTTCGTAGTACAAGCCCAATCGCCGGGTTCTGGCCTGCGCCATCCAGTGCAACAAGTCATAACTGTCGCGATCGAGTTGCCTGAGCCATTGCTCCAGTCGCTCCGGCGCCTGCACCCAGTCGCTTCCGGCCAGTGGATGACGTTGCGGCCACGAGGTTTCCCCGAGCATCGGCGGAGCGAGGATGACCCACGCCAGATCGCGCACTTCCGGGTGGCGCAACTGGTGGGGCAACTGCAGCAAATCTGGAAATAGGATCATATTGCGAGCATAGCCCTAAACATGAGTACATCCTTGTGGCTGAAAGGATTTTGTCTATCCCGCGCTTTCGCCCATAATCGTGTTTTTCGCCGCCGCGCAGGAACCCCATGGAGCAATTTCGCAATATCGGCATCATCGGTCGCCTGGGCAGTTCTCAGGTGCTGGATACCGTCCGCCGACTGAAACGGTTTCTGCTCGATCGTCACCTGCACGTGATCCTCGAAGACACCATCGCCGAAGTGCTGCCGGGTCATGGCTTGCAAACCTCGTCGCGCAAGATGCTCGGCGAAGTGTGTGACATGGTGATTGTGGTCGGTGGTGACGGCAGTCTGTTGGGCGCCGCCCGCGCGCTGGCCCGCCACAATATTCCGGTGCTTGGCATCAACCGTGGCAGCCTGGGCTTCCTGACCGATATTCGCCCCGATGAGCTGGAAGTCAAAGTCGCCGAAGTGCTCGACGGCCACTATCTGGTCGAGAACCGCTTTCTGCTGCAAGCCGAAGTCCGCCGCCACGCCGAGGCCATTGGCCAGGGCGATGCGCTGAACGATGTGGTGCTGCACCCCGGCAAATCGACGCGGATGATCGAGTTCGAGCTGTACATCGACGGCCAGTTCGTCTGCAGCCAGAAGGCCGACGGCCTGATCGTCGCCACGCCCACCGGTTCGACGGCCTACGCGCTGTCGGCGGGCGGGCCGATCATGCATCCCAAACTCGACGCTATTGTGATTGTGCCGATGTACCCCCATACCTTGTCGGGTAGGCCGATCGTGGTCGATGGCAACAGTGAGCTGAAAATCGTCGTGTCCAAAGATATGCAGATCTACCCGCAAGTCTCCTGTGACGGGCAGAACCACTTCACCTGCGCGCCGGGTGACACCATCACTATCAGCAAGAAGGCCCAGAAGCTGCGGCTGATTCACCCCCTCGACCACAACTATTATGAAGTCTGCCGGACCAAGCTCGGCTGGGGCAGTCGGTTGGGTGGTGGAGGCGATTGATGCTCGATCCCGCGCGTAGCTACGACCTGATCGGTGACGTGCACGGTTGCGCTCTGACCCTTGAGCACTTGCTCGACCGGCTCGGTTATCACCAACACGGTGGCGTCTGGCGGCATCCGTCGCGCATGGCGGTGTTCGTCGGTGACATCATCGACCGCGGACCGCGGATTCGCGAAGCGCTGCACATCGTTCACGACATGGTCGAAGCCGGCCAGGCGCTGTGCATCATGGGTAACCATGAATTCAACGCCCTCGGCTGGAGCACACCGGCGCCTCCGGGCAGCGGCAAGCAGTTCGTGCGTGAACACACCCCGCGCCATGCCCGCTTGCTGAACGAAACCCTGACCCAGTTCGAAGACCATCCGGCTGACTGGCATGACTTCCTGCAATGGTTCTATGAGATGCCATTGTTCGTCGATGCCGGGCGTTTCCGGGTGGTGCATGCCTGCTGGGACTCGGGACTGATCGAACCGCTACGGGCACTGTTCCCCAACGGTTGCGTCGACGAGCACTTCCTCCAGACCTCCGCGGTGCCGGGCAGTTTCGCCTGTACCGTGTTCGATCGCTTGCTGCGCGGCACCGACATGCGCTTGCCTCATGGTCAGACCATGACCAGCGGCGATGGCCTGACGCGTTCTTTTTTCCGCACCAAGTTCTGGGAAGACGACCCGCAAACCTACGGAGACATTGTGTTCCAGCCTGACGCCTTGCCCGAACCCGTGGCCCTGACCCCGCTCTCGTCTATCGAAAAAAACACCTTGCTGCGCTATGGCATCGATGAGCCTTTGTTGTTCGTCGGCCACTACTGGCGCAGTGGCAAACCGGTGCCGATCCGGCCGAACCTGGCCTGTCTGGATTACAGCGCCGTGCTCTACGGCAAACTGGTCGCCTACCGTCTGGACCAGGAAACCCGTCTCGACCCGCACAAATTTGTCTGGGTCGATGTCGAGCGGCCGGAGGTGCTGCGATGAGTGCCGTTGCCGTTTTACGTCTGCCGCTGGCGGCGGACTTGAGCGGGTTCGTCAAACTGTTGCAGCGCATGCAGGTGCCGCATCGGGTCAGCGAAGAGGCGGGTGAGCAGGTGCTGTGGGTGCCGGCCAACATCAGCGAAGACGTGCGCTCGTTGTACGAACGCTTCCCGGCCGGTGATCCCGATCAACAGCTGGACATTCCGGTGGCGAAAACCGTGAAGCGCCCAAGTTTCGTCGAGCAACTGCGCCACGCCAAGGCGACAGCGCTCATGTTGCTGCTGAGCCTGCTCGTCGGCGCGGTGACGCTGCTGGGCGAAAACCTCGACACGATGCGTTGGCTGACCTTCCTCGATTTCCGCATTGTCGGCGAATACATCCACTTTGTGCCATTGGCCGACAGCCTGGCGTCGGGGCAGTGGTGGCGTCTGGTGACGCCGATGCTGATTCACTTCGGCATCCTGCACCTGGCCATGAACGGCATGTGGTACTGGGAACTGGGACGACGCATCGAGTCGCGTCAGGGCAGCATCAACCTGATCGGCCTGACCTTGCTCTTCAGCCTGGTTTCCAACTACGCCCAGTATTATTTCAGCGGTCCGACCTTGTTCGGCGGGTTGTCCGGCGTGCTGTATGGCTTGCTCGGGCATTGCTGGATTTTCCAGCTGTTGTCGCCGAACCTGGCTTATCGCCTGCCGCGCGGCGTGCTGGTGATGATGCTGGTGTGGCTGCTGCTGTGCTTGTCCGGGCTGGTCTCGATGATCGGCTTTGGTGAAATTGCCAATGCGGCCCACGTCGGTGGGTTGCTCGTCGGATGCTTGACCGGTTTGTTGGGCGGTTTGTACAACCGCCGTAAACTGGCCGCCTAAATTAGTGATGTAAGCGCGGAGCCCTTGATGTCCTCTTTTAACGAAATGATCCAAAACATTACACCCGATATCTACCAGAGCCTGAAACTGGCGGTGGAAATCGGTAAATGGTCCGACGGTGGCAAACTCACCGCCGAACAACGCGAACTGTCGCTGCAAGCGATGATCGCCTGGGAAATCCAGAACCTGCCCGAAGACCAGCGCACCGGTTACATGGGCGTGCAGGAGTGCGGTTCCAAGTCGATCACCGTGCCGAACATCCTGTTCAAGTCGGATGCCGTCCATTGATCGAGATTGGCCGCGGTGCAATCAGCAAAATGTCGGCGCGCCTTGACGGGTCGAACGTGCAGTACGCGTTTCGTCTGGATGACGTCGAGGTCCCGGTCAATCCATTGATCGGCACCACGGTGCGTCTGGAATACCTGGGGGCGATTCACTGCTCCCATTGCGGACGCAAGACTAAAACCAGTTTCAGCCAGGGTTATTGCTACCCGTGCATGACCAAACTGGCCCAGTGCGACCTCTGCATCATGAGTCCGGAGCGCTGCCACTATGAGGCTGGCACCTGCCGAGAGCCGGAGTGGGGCGAGAAGTTCTGCATGACCGATCACATCGTGTATTTGTCCAACTCTTCGGGGGTGAAGGTCGGGATTACCCGCGCCACTCAACTGCCTACCCGTTGGATCGATCAGGGCGCCCGTCAGGCGTTGCCGATCATGCGCGTTTCGACCCGTCAGCAATCGGGCTTCGTCGAAGATCTGTTCCGCAGTCAGGTGGCAGACAAAACCAACTGGCGTGCTTTACTCAAGGGCGACGCGGTGTCGGTGAATCTGGCCGAGGTTCGCGATCAGCTGTTCGACAGCTGCGCCGAAGGTCTGCAAGGTTTGCAGGAACGATTTGGCCTACAGGCAATCCAGACTATTGCCGATGTAGAAACGCTCGAGATCCGCTATCCGATCGAGCAATACCCGGCGAAGATAGTCAGCTTCAACCTGGACAAGAACCCGATTGCCGAAGGCACGCTGCTAGGGATCAAGGGTCAATACCTGATCTTCGACACCGGCGTGATCAACATTCGTAAATACACGGCCTATCAGCTCGCCGTGCATCAGTAAGGACTCCAGCATGCGCACCGAACAACCGAAGATGATCTACCTGAAAGACTATCAGGCGCCTGAGTACCTGATCGACGAGACGCACCTGACCTTCGAGTTGTTCGAGGACCACAGCCTGGTCCATGCGCAACTGGTGATGCGCCGCAATCCTGAACGTGGCCCGGGCCTGCCGCCACTGGTGCTGGATGGCCAGCAGCTTGAATTGCTGTCGGTCACCCTGGCCGACAGCGAGTTGACCGCCACCGACTATCAGTTGACGGACAACCATCTGACCCTGCACCCGACCAGCACCACCTTCACGGTCGACACCAGCGTCAAGATCCACCCGGAAACCAACACCGCGCTGGAAGGCCTGTACAAATCCGGCACGATGTTCTGCACCCAGTGCGAGGCTGAAGGCTTCCGCAAGATCACCTATTACCTCGACCGTCCGGACGTGATGAGCACGTTCACCACCACGGTCGTCGCCGAGCAGCACAGCTATCCAGTGCTGCTGTCCAACGGCAACCCGATTGCCTCAGGTCCCGGCGAAGACGGCCGGCACTGGGCGACCTGGGAAGATCCGTTCAAGAAACCTGCCTACCTGTTCGCGCTGGTGGCCGGTGATTTGTGGTGCGTCGAAGACACCTTCACCACCATGACTGATCGCTCCGTGGCGCTGCGCATTTATGTTGAGCCGGAAAACATCGACAAGTGCCAGCACGCCATGAACAGTCTGAAGAAGTCCATGCGCTGGGACGAAGAGGTCTACGGTCGCGAGTACGACCTGGACATCTTTATGATTGTCGCGGTCAACGACTTCAACATGGGCGCCATGGAGAACAAGGGCCTCAACATCTTCAACTCCAGCGCCGTGCTGGCCCGCGCCGAAACCGCCACCGACGCCGCGCACCAGCGGGTCGAGGCGATCGTTGCGCACGAGTACTTCCATAACTGGTCGGGCAACCGCGTGACCTGCCGCGACTGGTTTCAGTTGTCGCTCAAGGAAGGCTTCACCGTGTTCCGCGATTCCGGTTTCTCCGCCGACATGAACTCGGCCACCGTCAAACGCATCCAGGACGTGGCGTACCTGCGGACCCACCAGTTCGCCGAAGACGCAGGTCCCATGGCCCACGCTGTGCGCCCGGACAGCTTCATCGAGATTTCCAACTTCTACACCCTGACCGTGTACGAAAAGGGTTCGGAAGTGGTCGGCATGATCCACACCTTGCTCGGCGCCGAAGGCTTCCGTAAAGGCAGCGACCTGTACTTCGAGCGCCATGACGGCCAAGCCGTGACCTGTGACGACTTCATCAAGGCCATGGAAGAGGCCAACGGTGTCGACTTGACCCAGTTTAAACGCTGGTACAGCCAGGCCGGCACACCGCGCTTGGCGGTCAGCGAGTCCTACGACGCAGCGGCGAAAACCTACAGCCTGACCTTCCGTCAAAGCTGCCCGGCCACCCCGGACAAGGTTGAAAAGCTGCCATTCGTGATTCCGGTTGAGTTGGGCCTGCTTGACTCGAAAGGCGCGCCCATTGCGTTGCGTCTTTCCGGTGAAGCCAACGCTCAGGGCACCTCACGGGTTATTTCGGTGACTGAAGCCGAGCAGACGTTCACCTTCATCGACATCGCTGAACCACCATTGCCTTCGTTGCTGCGTGGCTTCTCGGCGCCGGTGAAACTGAGCTTCCCCTACAACCGCGATCAGCTGATGTTCCTGATGCAGCACGACAGCGACGGCTTCAACCGTTGGGATGCTGGCCAGCAACTGTCGGTGCAGGTCCTGCAAGAGTTGATCGCCCAACAGCAGAAGGGCGAAAAACTGGTGCTCGATCAGCGCTTGATTTCTGCCTTGCGCACCGTGCTGTCTGACCAGACGCTGGACCAGGCCATGGTCGCGGAAATGCTCTCGCTGCCGGGCGAGGCGTATCTGACCGAGATTAGCGACGTGGCTGACGTTGACGCCATCCACATCGCTCGCGAGTTTGCTCGTAAACAATTGGCTGAGGGATTGTTCGAAGCGCTGTGGCTGCGTTATCAAGCCAATCGCGATCTCTCGAAGAAAACCCCGTATGTGGCCGAGGCCGAACACTTCGCTCGTCGCGCGTTGCAGAATATCGCGCTGTCGTACCTGATGCTCAGCGGTAAACCGGAAGTGTTGGCGGCGACGCTGGAGCAATTCGAAACGAGCGACAACATGACCGAGCGCCTGACGGCGTTGGCGGTGCTGGTGAATTCGTCGTTCGACGAAGAGAAGGCTACTGCACTGGCGAGTTTTGCCGAGCACTTCAAGGACAACCCGCTGGTCATGGATCAGTGGTTCAGTGTTCAGGCGGGCAGTGTGTTGCCCGGTGGTCTGGAGCGGGTCAAGGCGTTGATGCAGCATCCGGCGTTCAACATCAAGAACCCGAATAAGGTGCGGGCACTGGTCGGTGCGTTTGCCGGGCAGAACCTGATCAACTTCCATGCGGCTGACGGGTCCGGGTATCGGTTCCTGGCGGATCTGGTGATCGAGTTGAACGGGTTTAATCCGCAGATTGCCTCTCGCCAATTGGCGCCGCTGACTCGCTGGCGCAAGTATGACGATGCGCGTCAGGCGTTGATGAAAGGTGAGCTGGAGCGGATTCGTGCTTCGGGTCAGCTGTCGAGCGATGTGTTTGAAGTGGTCAGCAAAAGCCTGGCCTGAGTTTGGTTTCGCTCTCACAGGGGGCACTTGGATTCCTGTGAGAGCGAGCTTGCTCGCGATATCCCGCTGTCGACCCAAGCGCTAGGGCACAACGCCTAATGCGAAGTACCTTCGGCAAACTCGATCTTGTTGCCAACGTTGTACTTGCCAGAAGGTTTGTTCATCGGGATGCGTTTGATCTCCTTGAGGGTGTTGCTGTCGTAAACGATCAGTGCACCGTCGGTGGCCCAGATGCTCAGCAGCAGGTAACGACCGTCGCGAGTGAACTCGACGTGAGCGGCGGTCTTGCCAGGCATCGGGCGCAAGGTATGGGCGATCTCCAGGGTCTGTTTGTCGATCAGGTGGATCGCATCGTTGTCGGGCCCGAAGAACACGTCGGTCCAGGCATACCGTGAGTTGACGTGACTGCGCATGAAGAAACCCGGCCCCAGGGTCGGAATTTCCTTGATCAGTTTCCAGGTCTTGAAGTCGATGACCGAGATTAACCCCTTGCTGATGTTCGGCGTGGCGAACACCCACTCACCGTTACGTTTCCAATAGGTCCCCGACCCCAAATGCGGCATCCCCGGCAGCGGGATGTCGGTGACTACCTTGCCGCTGTCGAGGTCGATCACCTGACCGCCCTGGGCCTTGCGCGAGGTGGCCAACAGCTGTCTGTAGTCCGGTGAAAAGGAGAAATCGTCGAGAACATCCCCGGCAGGGATCCGTCGTGGTTGGAAATCCGGTGTGCCGGCCCAGGACAGTTCCCAGACTTCCTTCACGTCCTTGAGCGCCACGATAAAGCTTTCGCGCGGCGGGGCGGAGTAGACCGCGCTGACCCGTGACGCGGTGCCGTCCTGACCGATCGTGGGAATGGTTTTGACCAGCGACAGATCGCGGGCATCGAGCACCACCAGGTTGCCGGGCAAATAGTTGCCCACCAGCACCCAGCGTCCATCCTTGCTTACCGCTAGGTTGCGGGTATTGAGCCCAGCGCGGACCTCGGCGATCAGTTTCAGGTTGTGCAAGTCATACAGGCTGATCCAGCCGTCACGGGAGGCGAAGTAGACGAAGCGCCCGTCCGGCGAGAATTTTGGCCCGCCATGCACGGCAAAGTGCGACGCAAACCGCGCCAGCACCTCAAAGCGGTCACCGTCGAGGATGTCGATGTGATGGTCGCCGGCTTCCACCACCACGAACAGGTTCAGCGGGTCGGCGCCATGCTGGGGCGTGGCGGGTAGTTTGCTGAGATCCGCGAGTATCGAGTGACTGCCGAGAATGTCGTCATTGCTCCAGGTGGGCGGGGTGGCGGGCGGTTGTTGAAGGTAGTCCACCAGCGCGTCGATCTGCGCGGGGCTGAACACGTTGGCATAGCCGGCCATCTGGCTCGCGGGGCGGCCGTTCTGAATCACGCGGCGAATTTCATCCGGTTTGATTCGGCTGAGACTCTCCGGCAACAACGCCGGCCCCGCACCGCCGAGACGGTTAATGCCGTGACAGCTCTGACAATGCTGCTGATAGTTTTGCGCGGCCTGTTCAAGTGCCGCGCCCGAGAGTGGAACCGCTGCGCCAGCATGGGCCACACTGACCCATAACACCTGGGCAAGGACCCTGCGCCTCATATCGCCACCTTGGCGTGGCGTTGCAGTGCTTGAGCCGGGTAAAGCCGCGCCGGGTATTCCAGTTGTTCTGCGGCAAACAGATCGACCACTGTGCCGATCACCGTCAGTGTCGGAATGCCCGGTGGACAATCCAGCGCAAGGGTCGGCAATTGGTGCAGCTTGCCACGGGCGACGTGCTGGTCGGGACGCGTGCCGTTGCTGATCAGCGCCGCCGGTGTATCAGCCGACATCCCGGCTTCGATCAAGCGTTGAGCGATGATTCCCAGGTTCGACAACCCCATGTAAAACACCAACGTCTGGCTACTGTCGGCGAGGCTGCTCCAGGGCAGTGATAACTCACCATCACGTTGCAAATGGCCGGTAATGAATCGGCAGGAATTGACCAGGTCGCGGTGGGTCAACGGTATGCCCGCGTAAGCGCTGCAGCCGGAAGCGGCGGTAATGCCCGGCACGACCTGGCAGTCAACACCGCGTTGTAGCAGGTACTCCAGTTCCTCGGCGCCACGGCCAAAGATAAACGGGTCGCCGCCCTTGAGCCGGACCACGCGCTGCCCTTGATCGGCGAGGTCGGCAAGCAGTTCGTTGATCTGTTGCTGGGGCAGGCTGTGGCAGCCGCTGGCCTTGCCGACGTAATGCCGGGCGCAGGTGAGGGGGATCAACGTCAGCAGCTCGGGGCTGATCAGCCGGTCATAGACCACGGCGTCGGCCTGCATCAACAGGCTCCAGGCACGCAGGGTCAGCAGGCGTGGATCGCCGGGGCCAGCGCCGACCAGGGCAACTTCGCCCGGTCTGAACGGGGACTGAAGAGTGGCCGGTATAGCAATCGATGGAGGCATGGGACGTCCTTGGTGCTTCATCAGGTTGGCCGGCCCCAGCCTCTGTCAGGTGGGTGGCCGGACGGGCTATTCAGTGGGTGATGCAAGGAATGGTCGTTGACGGCGGCATACCGATTTCTTCATCGCTGAGGTGGCAGCCGGGGTCCTGGCCCCACAGATCACCCTCGGCCCAGGCGCGTGTGCGGGTATTGCCGTTGCAGATGTGCAACCAGCGGCATTGCGCGCAGCGGCCGCCGACGGCGCGGGGATGCTCACGCAGGCGCAACAGCAGGGCATCCGGCTGGTCCAGCCACAGCGTGCGGAAGGGTGTGCGCCGGACATTGCCCACCGAGTGCTGCCACCAGTAGGTGTCCGGGTGCACTTCGCCGGTGTTGTCGATATTGGCAATGCCGCTGCCGGACGCGTTGCCGCCCCAGGCGCGGAGCATGTTTTCCAGCTGGGGGTAATGCTCGGGAAGACGAAGGCCGGCCCATTGCAGCAGGAGAATGGCGTCGGCATCGTTGTTGCCGCTGACAAAATCGCTGTCGCAGCCCTGTTGGATGTCGTTCCAGGCGTGTTCGAAGATCAGTGTCATGGCCTCGCGGCTCATCTGCTGTTGCGCGTCGAGTTTGCGACTGCGTTTGCCGCGACCGCTGTAGTTGAGGTGCGACAGGTAAAACTTTTGCACGTCGTACTCGCGCATCAGCGTCAGTAACTGAGGCAGCTGCGGATGGTTCTCCTGGGTCAGGGTGGTGCGCAGGCCGACGCGGATGCCCTGTTCGCGACAGAGCCGGATCGCCCGCATGGAACGGGCGAAGCTGCCCTTGAGTTGGCGGAAGGCGTCATGGGTGGCTTCCAGGCCATCGATGCTGATCCCGACGTAGTCGAAATTCGCCGCGCTGATCTGCGCGATGTTCTGCTCATTAATCAGCGTGCCGTTGGTGGACAAGGCCACAAAGAAACCCTTGGCTCGGGCGTAGGCACTGAGCACAAACAGATCCTCGCGCAGCAGCGGTTCGCCACCCGAAAGGATCAATACCTTCACCCCGGCATCGTGCAGGTCGTCGATCACAGTCAGCGCGGCGGCCGTATCCAGTTCGTCGCGAAAGACGCTGTCGGCGGAGGTGGCGTAGCAATGTTTGCAGGTCAGGTTGCAGCGTCTGAGCAGGTTCCATATCACCACCGGCGGTCGGTTACTGCCCGGTGGACTGGTTCTGGGCGCAGGCGCGTGGCCGGCCAGCGCACGCAGGTATTGGCTGATCCTCAACATGCAACTCTCCTTGAGTCAGGGTGTGTTCAGCGCGACGCGGGCGGCAAGCGCAAGCCGGTTTTTTTCAGGATGCGGCTGCTCACCAGCATCTCGTCGGCGGCACAGGCGTCGCCCAGCAAGTAGCGCAGGTGCTCGCGGTAGCTGTTGATTTCATCGCTGCTGCGGCCATGAACCATGGCGAACAGGTTGTAACGCCAGTCGGTTCGGCGCGGGCGGCGATAACAGTGGCTGACGAAGGGTTGCGCGCCGATCAGCGCACCGAGGCGCGGCATGTCGGTGTCGCACACATCCCAGACCGTCATGCCGTTGTGGCGATAGCCCAATCGGTAGTGGTTGGGCACGGCGGCGATACGCCGAATCGCGCCCTCGGCCTGCAATCGCTTAAGCAGATCCAGGGTGGATTCGATACTCAGTTCCAGCTGTTCGGCGAGCCACGCCCACGGGTCGTCCAGCAGTGGCAGACCGGTCTGGGTCAACGCGATCAGCCGCTGGGCGAGGGTGTCTTCAGACCGGGAAATACAGACCGACATGGTAGGTCTCCTCTTTGGGTAGATTGAGCAGCGGCAGGCCGGTCAGGGTTTCGATGCGCTGCAGCGTCTCGGCGATGGCGTGTTCGGTTGCGCAGCCGAGCACGAACCACATGTTCCAGGCGTGTTCGCGTCGGTAGTTGTGCGCCACTTCCGGCATGGCATGCAGTTGCTCGGCGACGTCGTCGAAACGTTCTTCCGGCACCGCCAGTGCGGCGAGGGTGAAGGCACCGCCCAGCCGTTCGATGTCGAACATCGGGCCGAAGCGTGTGAGCACGCCGTCATCGAGCAAGGCATGCAGTCGGTCGAGCAGTTCAGTGCTGCTGCTCTCCAGTTCGACAGCCAATGCCTGCCAGGGGTGGCGCACCAGCGGTAGGCCCAATTGCAAGCGGCTGATCAGACGACGGTCGAGGTCATCCATGGGTCGGTGCGCCTGTTCGCGAGGGCGCAAAGCGTCCGCCGCACTGCTTGAAGACTTGGGTGCTGAACAGCAGTTGATGGGGCAGGTCGCTCAGCAGATGGTCCTCCAGCAACGCGTGGATCTGCGCTTCAACCTCATCACGTTGACGCCCGTGCACCATGCAAAACAGGTTGTAGCGCCACTGCGGCAAGCGTCGGGGCCGCTGATAGCAAAGGTTAATGCCGGGCTCTTGCCCCAGGCGCTGGCCGACTTCGTCGATCAGCGCATTGGGAATATCCAGCACCAGCATGGCGTTGGCGGTAAAGCCCAGCGCGCGATGGTGCAGCACCAGGCCAACGCGACGAAACAGCCCTTGCTCGCTCCACTGACGCATTTGTTCAAGCACCCGGGCTTCGTCAGTGTTTATCCGTTCGGCGAGGGCCTGATACGGGCGCGATACCAGCGGCAACCCGCCTTCGAGGTGCCGGCGCAGCGCCAGCGTTTGTTTGGGGTTCAATCCAGTTGTCATGAGTGTTCTCCCAGGGCAAAGCCCAGGTCGATGCGGTAGGCGGTCAACATCGGCAGGTCCAGCGGCATGAGGCCGGTATCGTTCTCCAACTCTTTGAGCACACGGTCGATGTGTTGGCGATCAGGGCCGGTCAACACAAACCACAGGTTGTAGAAATGCTCCCGTGCGTAGTTGTGATTGACCTCGGGGTACTGACTGACGCGATCGGCAACCTGTAGCAGGCGTTCGGCGGGCACGGCGAGGGCTGCGAGGGTGCTGGCCCCGGCGCGACTGTGTTCGAACACCGGGCCGATCCGTGAAAGGGTGCCGGCCTGATCCATTTCTTCCAGGCAGGCCATGACTTGCGATTCGCGGCAACCGAGAATCCGCGCCATCTCCTTGTACGGTGCCGGGCACAGCGGCATGCCGTGCTGGAAGCGGTCGATAAGTTGGCGACTGAGCAGCTCAAGGTTCATTTCAATACCCCATTTTCTGCGCGCGACTGCTGAAGAAGATGCCGCTCGGCGCGTTGGCGGGCAGGGTGCTCAGCAGCTTCAGGCGGTACGGATCCCAGACTTGAACCTGATCGCCGTCGCGTAACGACAGCCACAGTTGGTCACCGCGTGCGGTGAATTCCATGTGCAGCACCGCCGGCCCCGGCTTCAGATCCGCGACCACAGCGTAGGTTTCGGTGTCGATGACCTGAACCCGATCATTGTCCGGGTAGGCGAAATTGACCCATAGCTGCCGACCGTCCGGGCGCGACGTGACGAACACCGGTTGACCGGCGACCGGGATCACAGCGGTCTGCTGCCAGGTGCGTGAATCCATCACCAACACTTGATGACGGCCAACGGCGGGGACGAAGGCCTGATTATCGGCAACGGCCCAGCCTTCCAGGTGCGGCATCTTGTAGACGGGCAGTTTCGCCTGGCCGCGTCCGTAATCGCCGAGCACCCGCTGCACACCGCGCTCTGGATGCCAGAGGTCGAGTTGGGCCATGCCGTCTTCACCGAACAAGCCGGCCATGTAGTAGCGCCCATCGGGGGTAATCAGGGCGTCGTAGGGTTGCTGGCCGATGCCGGTGAAGCGGCTGATTTGTGGTGTGCTGCCCTGACTGAAATCGGCGGTCCAGATCTCGCCGGTATCGAACAGGCTGAAGACAAAACGTTGCCCGGGCGCGTCGACCAGGCCGACCACCCGGGAGCGCTTGCTGCCATCGGTCAGGGGCGTGGCCGGAATATCGGCCACCAGCTGCAGGGTTTCGGCATCGAACACCTTGACCCCCCCGGGCACGTAGTTGGAGACCGCGATCAACTTGCCGTCCTGACTGATGGCGCCGCCAATGCTGTTGCCGCCCTGGATCACACGATGGTCGATACGCCGGGTCAGCAAATCGATTTTGCTCAACCCGCCGTCGCGTCCGAACACATAGGCATAGCGCTGGTCGCGCGCGAACACCACCGAGGCATGGGACAGGTCGCCGAAACCTTCGAGCCGGGCGAGCGCGGTGTGGGTGTCGCTTTCGATGATCTGAACGCTACCGGTGGCGCGCTCCACCACCACGCCCAGATCGCCGGTGCCTCGCAACGGTGGCTGAACGCAAGCGGACAACAACAGCCCGGTCGCCGCTGACAGCAGGATTGAACGGATCATGGTGCGGGATATCCCTGGAGAAGAAGATCGACCAGCCCCCGGATGTCGCCGGGGCTGAGCAACGGGGCCCAACCGGGCATCGCGGTGCCGGGCCGACCTTGGGTGACGGTGGCAATCAGGCTGTCCCTGGACTTGCCGGCCAGCGCTGCGCGCGTCAGTTCGGGACCCAGTCCGCCGGTCAGGTGCAGCCCATGGCAGGCGCCGCAGTCCTGGGTCAGCAAGTGTTCGAGTTGTGCCTGACGCTGGGCGTCCGGCGCCGCAACCGCGGTTGCGCAAATGAGGAGGAGGGCCGCCAGAATCACAGCGTGTCGATAAACCATCATGACGCCCTCCAGGCGGTTATTTGAGTGTCAGGACCCAGGTCGCGAGAATTTTTGCTTCTTCATCCGTTACCGGGTTGGCCGGCATTGGCATCGGCCCCCAATTACCTTGTGTGCCGTTCTTGATGCGGCCAGCCAGGGTGTCCACGGCCCCGGGTACGCCAGCGTTCTTGGCCGCGACATCCTTGAGTGCAGGGCCGACGACCTTGGCGTCGATGGAATGGCAGGCGGCGCAGGGTTTGCTCTTGAACAACGCCAGCCCGTCCTCGGCCATGGCCGGCTGCACGCTCAGCGCAGCGGTCAGGGCGAACAGTGAAAACAGAGTATTTTTCATGGTGGTTCCTTGCATTGATGGAGCTCAATAGATGTCGTGTTGGGTGTTGTAGACGTTGAACTTCCCGGTGGGTGTGATCAGTCGTTTGTCCTTGATGACTGACTTGAGCTTCAGTGTTTTGTCGTCGATCACCACCAGCGCCGACTCGTCTGCCTGGCCGCTCCAGACGGAGAACCAGACTTCATCGCCGGCCTTGTTGTATTCCGGTTGCACGACACGCATGGCGCCTTGCTTGATGCCCGCGTATTCAGCGATGGGCAGCACGGTGTAGCCGGCGTCGAGCTTGTCGAGGTTGAACACCGCCACCGACTGACTCAGCTTGGTGTCAGGGTTGAGGGTGGTGTCGACGTACAGGTGACGGGATTTTGGGTGGGTTTTGATGAACAGCGAACCGCCGCCCTGGCCCTTGAGTGAGGCGACCTGTTTCCAGGCGTATTGCGGGTGTTTGGTCGGGTCGGTGCCGATCAACGAGATGCCGTCATCACCCAGGTGGCTGGTGGCCCAAACCGGTCCGTACGTCGGGTGGTTGAAGTTGGCGCCGCGGCCCGGGTGCGGGGTTTTGCCGACGTCCACCAGCGCGGTCAATTTGCGCTCCTTGGAGTCGATCACGGCGACCTTGTTGGAGTTGTTGGCGGCGGTCATGAAGTAGCGGTGCGTGCTGTCCCAACCACCGTCATGCAGAAAGGGCGCGGCATCGATGTAGGTGACGGTGAGGTTTTTGATGTCCTGGTAATTGACCAACATGACCTTGCCGGTTTCTTTGACGTTGACGATGAACTCCGGCCATTCGTGGGAGGCGATGATCGCCGCGACCCGGGGTTCCGGGTGATATTCCTGTTTGTCGACGGTCATGCCGCGGGTCGAAACGATCTGCTTGGGCTCCAGGGTTTCACCATCCATGATGGTGAATTGCGGCGGCCAATAAGAACCGGCGATGGTGTATTTGTCTTCGTAGCCCTTGAACTTGGAGGTCTCGACCGAACGCGCCTCGATGCCCACTTTGACTTCGGCGACCTTGGTCGGCTCGACTGGCCACAGGTCGATCATGTCGATCCGGGCGTCTCGACCAATCACCAGCAGGTAGCGACCCGAAGCTGATATGCGCGAGATGTGCACCGCGTAACCGGTCTCGATGAGTTTGACGATCTTCTTGCTGTCACCGTCGATCAGGGCGATCTTGCCGTCATCGCGCAGCGTCACCGAAAACAGGTTCGGCAGGTTAAGTTTGCTCAGCTGCTTCTTCGGACGATCCTCGGGTTTGACCAACACTTTCCAGGTCTTCAGCGTCTCGGCCATGCCCCATTCCGGCGGCGTTGGCGGCGCGTGCTGAATGAACTTGGCCATTGACGTTATCTGGTCCTTGGTCAGTGCATTGGACGTCCCCCAATTCGGCATGCCCGCCGGCGACCCGTAGGTAATCAAGGCCTCCAGAAACGGTTGTCCGCGGTTCTGGGTAATGTCCGGTGTCAGCGGTTTGCCGGTGGCGCCTTTGCGCAGAACGCCATGGCAGCCTGCGCAGCGCTGGAAGTAGATTTCCTTTGATGAGTCGAACTCGCCCTGGCTCATGTCGGGAGCACCAGCGGTTTTGACCATGGGCGGGGAGGCCGCAGCAGCGGCGGGCTCCTCGGCGCTGGCGGCATGACTCACCGCCAGGGCCAGTGCCGAACACAGCGTGGTAAGGGTCAGAGCAAACGTTTTTCTATTGCTGATCAGCATTCCATTTCTCCTCAGGCAAGACCTTTGCGATGTGCTGAAACGGCAGCGCAGAACGCAGGTTCTTAGTGCCGTGCAAGGCTATGCCCGAGCAGGCCAATGCTCGCTTGACGACGATCAAGTTTGCCGGTCATGTCACTTGCCAGGTTGTCGCAGGGGCCCGTAGCGTGTTGCTTGAATCCGCGTTTGGAACAGGCAGCCCATGGACCGTATCCAGTCTTGCGAACACAAGGTCGAACCCTTCTACCAACCGCTCAATAATGAGGAGGCGCTGTTCGAGCAAGCCTGGCGACACGGCATGCCGGTGCTGATCAAAGGCCCTACGGGATGTGGCAAAACCCGTTTTGTCCAGCACATGGCCCATCGGCTGAAACTGCCGCTGTACACCGTGGCTTGCCACGATGATTTGAGCGCGGCCGACCTGATCGGTCGCCATCTGATCGGTGCCCAAGGCACCTGGTGGCAGGACGGACCGCTGACCCGCGCGGTGCGTGAAGGCGGCATCTGTTACCTCGACGAAGTGGTCGAGGCACGCCAGGACACTGTGGTGGTGCTGCATCCCCTGGCCGATGACCGTCGCGAGTTGTTCCTGGAGCGCACCGGCGAAGTGCTGAACGCGCCGCCGTCATTCATGCTCGTGGTGTCTTACAACCCCGGCTACCAGAACCTGCTTAAAGGTATGAAGCCCAGCACCCGACAACGCTTCGTGGCGATGCGCTTCGGCTATCCGCCAGTGGCCGATGAGGAACGCATCGTTGCCCGGGAGGCTCAGGTGGACAACGCGCTGGCGGCGCAAGTGGTCCGGCTGGGCCAGGCGCTGCGGCGGCTCGATCAACATGATCTGGAGGAGGTCGCCTCAACGCGACTGCTGATTTTCACGGCGCGTATGATTCGCTCCGGCATGAACCCGCGTGAGGCCTGCATGGCTTGTCTGGCCGAGCCGCTGAGCGATGATCCGCTGACCGTTGCCGCGCTGATGGACGTGGTTGATGTCCACTTCGGCTGAGTCCACGGGCCTCTCGCGTCGCCACTTGCCGGGCGATCTGGCGATGTGGTTTTTCATTCTGGCCGAGCTGTCGGTGTTCGCCATCCTGATCCTGACGTTTGCCGTAACCCAGGCACTCAAGCCGCAGATGTTCAGTGAAAGCCGTCTATTGCTGAATACCTCAACCGGGTTGGTGATGACCCTGAGCCTGCTCACCGCGGGGCTGTTCGCCGCGCTGGCGCAGGAGCACGTCAGGCGCTCACGGTCCCGGCGCGGCGCCGTCTTCCTGCTCATGGCCTTGCTCGCCGCCAGTGTCTACGTGGTGCTGAAGCTTACGGAATACCGGCACTTGCTGGCCTCGGGACTGGGCATGGAGCACAACACGTTTTTCACCCTCTACTGGATCCTTACCGGGTTTCATTTTCTCCACGTCTTGCTCGGCATGGTCATTCTCGGATGGCTGGCCGAACGCTGTCGCCGTGGCCTGTACGACGCCAACACGCGCAGTGGATTTGAATCCGGCGTGCTCTATTGGCACATGGTCGATCTGATCTGGGTCATGCTTTTCCCGCGGGTCTATGTGCTGAGTTGACGAGGTTCTCATGTCTGTTTCCAGGTTTTTGCTCGTCTGTTGGGCCGCGCTCGCGACGTTAAGCGTCTGCACCGTGGTGCTGGCGCAGGCCGGGGCGACGTGGTTGCTGTCAATTGCCATCTTGCTGGTGGCGGTCGGCAAGGCGTGGCTGATCACCGACGGCTTCATGGAGATGCGCCACGCACCGCGCCTGTGGCGCAGCTTGATGTTGAGCTGGGCGCTGGTGTTGGCGGCCGTGGTGGGGCTGACATTGGTGTCGTTCCGCTGAAGGAATACAGTCTGTAAAACACCGTAACTCCAATGTGGGAGCGAGCTTGGTCCGGGCGGCGATCCGACGATGGGGCCATAACATTCAACATCTTCGTTGACTGTCAGACCGCTATCGTCGGAACGCCGCCCGGAGCAAGCTCGCTCCCACATTGGATCTTCGTCAGCCATACGATCTATACCCGACCATAACCATCTGGCTTTCTTGATCGCCATCAAGCAGGTTTCAACCCTTCGCTTCCTATCATGGACACGCCTAGCAAAGAGGAAGCGACCATGTCAGACACCTTCACCAAAGGCATGGCCAGGAATATTTACTTTGGGGGAAGCATCTTCTTCTTCCTGATATTCCTGGCTTTGACCTATCACACGGAACAGACCTTTCCAGAGCGCAGCAATGAAGCGCTGTTAACCGAATCAGTGGAGCGGGGCAAGTTGGTCTGGGAGCAAAACAACTGCATCGGCTGCCACACGTTGTTGGGTGAGGGCGCCTACTTCGCGCCTGAGCTGGGCAACGTGTTCCAGCGGCGCGGCGGGGAGGCGGGCTTCAAACCCTTCCTGCATGCCTGGATGAAAATGCAGCCACTGGGCGTGCCGGGCAGGCGCGCGATGCCTCAGTTTAAATTGAGTGACCAGGAGGTGGATGACATCGCCGAGTTCCTCAAATGGAGCTCGAAAATCAACACCAATGGCTGGCCGCCAAACAAGGAGGGCTAAGCGATGAGCATTGCTAATCCGCATCTGAAATTCGCCTCGCAAGCCGTGGCCAAACCGTACTTCGTGTTTGCCCTGATCCTGTTTCTCGGTCAGATACTGTTCGGTTTGATCATGGGCCTGCAATACGTGATCGGAGACTTTCTCTTCCCGATCATCCCCTTCAACGTGGCGCGGATGGTGCACACCAACCTGCTGATCGTCTGGATATTGTTCGGCTTCATGGGGGCTGCCTACTACCTGATTCCGGAAGAGGCCGACCGCGAATTGCACAGTCCGAAGCTGGCGATCATCCTGTTCTGGGTGTTCGCCGCCGCGGGTGTGCTGACGATTCTCGGTTATCTGCTGGTGCCGTATGCCGGCCTGGCGAAGCTGACCCACAACGAGCTGCTGCCGACCATGGGTCGAGAGTTCCTCGAACAGCCGACCATTTCCAAGATGGGCATTGTGGTGGTCTGCCTGGGCTTCCTCTACAACATCGGCATGACCCTGCTCAAAGGGCGCAAGACCACCGTCAGCATGGTGATGATGACCGGGTTGATCGGGCTTGCGGTGTTCTTCCTGTTCTCCTTCTACAACCCCGGCAACCTCGCCCGCGACAAATTCTACTGGTGGTGGGTGGTGCATCTTTGGGTAGAAGGCGTGTGGGAACTGATCATGGGGTCGATGCTGGCCTTTGTGCTGATCAAGATCACCGGTGTAGACCGGGAGGTCGTGGAAAAATGGCTCTACGTGATCATCGCCATGGCGCTGATAACGGGGATCATCGGTACCGGTCACCACTTCTTCTGGATCGGTGCGCCTGAGGTCTGGTTGTGGGTCGGTTCGATCTTCTCGGCACTCGAGCCGCTACCCTTCCTGGCGATGGTGATATTCGCCTTCAGCATGGTCAAGAACCGCCGCAGGGACCACCCGAACCGCGCGGCCACGCTGTGGGCCAAGGGCACCACGGTAACTGCCTTCTTCGGCGCCGGCGTCTGGGGTTTCCTGCACACCCTGGCTCCGGTCAACTTCTACACCCATGGTTCGCAACTGACGGCGGCGCACGGTCACCTGGCCTTCTACGGTGCTTACGCGATGATCGTGATGACCTTGATCAGCTACGCCATGCCGAAACTGCGCGGGCTCGGCGAGGCAGCGGACGAGCGTTCGCAGCAACTCGAGATCTGGGGTTTCTGGCTGATGACTCTGTCGATGGTGATGATCACGCTGTTACTCACCGCTGCCGGTGTCGTGCAGATCTACCTGCAACGCTGGCCGGTGGATGGCGTCGCGTTACCGTTCATGGCCACTGTCGATCATTTGCAAGTGCTGTTCTGGGCTCGTCTGGGCGCCGGTCTCGGTTTCTTCGCAGGGCTGCTCTGCTACCTGTTCAGCTTCAAGCGACGGGTGCCAGTGGGGATCACTGCGACTGCCGCCTCCGCTGTTCGTTCGTGAGTCAATAACATCCCGGAGGAGGACGGCCCGGCTGGTACAGCGGGCCGTCTCACATTGGTTTTCAGAGGGGAAAAACCATGGCCTTTACCGTCGAACTGGAAGAGTGGGTTGGCAGTGTCTGGCATCGCTTCATCACCCGTCGCGCCAGCCCGGACTTTCCCGAGGCCCGCGTCGAACTGATCAACCAGCAGCGACCGCTGGCGCTGTTATTTCGCGCCATGGGCGGCGCCAGTGGCATCGGTGTCGAAGCCGCCAGCGACCGCGATCTGTTGCTGCGGCGCAACGTGCTGCAGCAGATCGCCGGCACCTGCAAACAAGTGCCGTTGGCGTGGTGTGACGAGAATAACCTTCGCCTGCCGTCGAGCCTCGCGGTGTACCCGGATGCTGCGTTGAATCAAGAGCTGTATCGCTGGCTCGCGCTGCTGGCGGCCCAGGCCGGGCAGATGCGCCACTGGGGGCGAGATAATCAACGCTGGACACAAATCCTTTTGCAACGTTACCCGGCGTTGCGTTCGCGCTACGAACGGCTGGTCGATGCTCATCTGCAATTGCGCCCGGATCCCGCCTCGTTGAAGGGCGGCGAAGCGGCGCTGGAGCGGGCGTTGCGCCAGGCACTGTGCGATCCCGGCAGTGTCGAACATTTTCCCCGCAGCGAACGGGCGGCCTGGCCGCTGCCGCTGTGGTTGTATCCGCCGCTGCACCTCGCAAGCCCCCAGGCGGGGGATCTCGAAGAATCGCAAGACTCGGAAGATCATCTGGCCACCCCTCCCGGCGAACAGAAAAGCGGACGCAAGCGCGCCACGCGGATCGATGAAAGCACCAGCAAAGGAGGGCTGCTGGTAGTGCGTCTGGAAAACCTCTTCAGTTGGAGCGAACACGTCGATCTTGATCGCTGGTCGGACGACAGCGAAGACCCGGACGCCGCCAGGGTCGCCGACGACCTGGACGAATTGACGCTGTCGCGCACCCGTCTGCGCAAGGGCGGCGGTCTCAAGCTGCACCTGGATTTGCCGCCCGCCGATGTCGACGATATTCCCCTGGGCGAGGGCATCAAGTTGCCGGAGTGGGACTATCGCAAGCAGCAGATGCAGGACGCCTTCGTCAATCTGCAAATGATGGTGCCCCGCGATTGTGAGGCGCAGCCACTGCCGCCACGGCTGAAGGCATCGGCGCACCGTCTGCGCCGCCAGTTCGAGCATTTGCGCAATGACCGTCAATGGTTACGCCAGCAACCTCAAGGGTCTGAACTGGACATGCAGGCCTGGCTGGATTTTCACGTTGAACGTGAGCATGGCCAATGTGCCGAACGAGGTTTGTTCATGGAACAACGGCAGACACGCCGCGACCTGGCGTGCCTGTTGCTGGCCGACGTGTCGATGTCCACCGACGCCCACTTGAACGATGAGCACCGGGTGATTGATGTGATTCGCGACAGCTTGCTGCTGTTCGGCGAAACCCTGTCGGTGCTGGGCGATGATTTCGCCCTGTACGGGTTTTCCTCGCTGCGTCGTCAGCAAGTGCGCATGCAGGAACTCAAGTCGTTCACGCAACGTTATGACGACAACACCCGAGGTCGCGTTCAAGGGCTCAAACCGGGTTATTACACACGCATGGGCGCCGCCATTCGCCAGGCCACCCAACTGTTGGGCAAGAGCAAACGACGCAGCAAACTGTTGCTGCTGCTGACGGATGGCAAACCGAATGATCTGGATCTGTATGAGGGACGCTACGGTGTTGAAGATACCCGCGAGGCGGTGCTGGAGGCGCGGCGTCAGGGGTTGACGCCGTTCTGTATCACGATTGATCGCGAAGCCGGGGATTACCTGCCGTACATGTTCGGCGCCAATGGCTACACCTTGATCCGCCAGCCCGAGCAATTACCCCTGCGCTTGCCGCAGTTGTATCGCCAGTTGACCCAGCCTTGAGCCAGGAACTGAGAAACGCAGCATCAACTGATGCTGCGTGGCAGCCAGAAAAACATCGTCACGCAGAAGAGTGTCAAACCGATGCAGAACCCCATGAATCGGCGCAGTCGACGCTGCGCCGCGTGCGCGGCCAATGCCGGCAGGGGCATGCCGCATTGGCGGCACTCGGTTTCCTGTGAGGGGTTGGCGTGTTGGCAATACAAACAGACGGGCATGGCACTCACTCGAACTGTTCCAGGCGCAGACGATCGAGAATGGCAATCTGACGACCGTCCTGCGTGATGATGTTTTCATCGATCAGGCGACGGATGATCCGCGAAAAGGTTTCCGGCTGGATCGACAGATGCCCGGCAATCAGTTGCTTGGCCATTGGCAGTTCGAATTGGCTGTCAACGGTTTGCTGGCGCACCAGCTGCGTCAGCAGATAACGCACGACCCGGTGGGTGGCGTTTTTCAGTGACAGGGTTTCGATTTCGTTGACCCGTTGATGCAGGCGAACGCAGAGCTTGCCGAGCAGCGCAAAAGTCAGCCGGCTATTGCTCTGCAGGAGGCGCATGTAGGTGTTGTTGGATAACCGGTAGAGCTGAGTGGGGCAGATCGCCTCGGCCGAGGCCACATAGTTCGGGGTGTCCATCAGCATCATCGCCTCGGCGAAGGTTTGCCGATCGCTGATCACCTCAAACACTTTCTCCTGCCCATCCGGTGTCAGTCGATAGATTTTCACCGCGCCGGCAATCACGAAATAGAACGAGTCTGCCGGCTCACCCTGGCGGAACAACGGCTCGCCTTTGTCGATGCTCAGCAAGTGGCTGGTACTCATCAATTCATCCAGCTGTTCTTCGTTTAACGGCTCGAACAAATGATGACTGCGCAGAATCTGGTGATGGACGCGATGAAGCACCATAAGAATTCATCCTGAAGGTTGAGGAGGGGGCGACTATCAAGTCAAACAAGGCCTAGAGAGACGCCGCTGGCCAACGCCAGGACCGAGGTCAGCACCACAAACCAGGCCAGTGGCTGGATGACTTTTTTCATGACGACTCCTGAGGATCGAGAGGGATCAAGGTTTCTTTGATTCCCGTAGCTTGAGCAAAACGCGGGCCATGCCTGGAAGTCCTTGTTTAGTGGGGTTGTCAAACAGAAGGGTAAAAAAGACCATGAGCGTTAGGGTACAAATGACCATTAAATGGTCATTTGTACCCTGAATAGATGGCTCCTGTGGGGAAGGAAAGCCTGCCCCGGCACTGAGCGGCAGCGGGGCACGCCCCTTGCACACTTGATCTGCGACAAAGGCAATTGATCGCTGATACCCGATGATTGCCCCCGGACTTACCTCGGCGCTTGCGGGTTAGCGCCAGGTCAGCAGCAAGGTAAAGGAGTGGCTTTATGCAAGTGCTTGACCGCCGTAAAGCGATGGCAATCGCGCCGCTGTTACGTCTGGCCTTTCGGCCGTTCTTCCTCGCGGGCTGCCTCTTGGCCGTGCTGGCCATTCCGCTTTGGCTGGCCGCCTTCAGTGGTGCGCTTTCCGGTTGGCAGCCGGCCGGTGGCTGGCTGGGCTGGCATCGACATGAATTGTTGTTCGGGTTCGGGCTGGCGATCATCGCGGGCTTTCTGCTGACGGCCGTGCAAACCTGGACCGGTCGCCCCGGCATCAGCGGGCAACCGCTGGCCGCGCTGGCGTTGCTGTGGTTGTTGGCGCGTGTGGCCTGGTTGGTCAATGCACCGTGGCCGGTGCTTGCGGTGCTGGAATTGGCGTTTCCGCTGGCGGTGGCCGCGCTGATGGGTTTCACCTTGTGGAAGGTGCGGCAGAAACGTAACTACCCGATAGCGGTTGTGCTGCTGTTGTTAGCGGCGGCCGACGGATTGTCCCTGTACGGCCTGGTCGAAGGTCATGAAGGCTGGCAGCGTCAAGGCGTGTTGACCGGCCTCTGGCTGGTGGCGGCGATGATGGGGTTGATCGGCGGGCGAGTCATTCCGTTCTTCATCCAGCGCGGCCTCGGCAAGGTCGAGGGCGTTGCCCCTTGGCCCTGGCTGGATTGGCTGCTGCTGATTGGTTCACCCCTCGTGGCCTTGTTATATGCCGCCGGACCAGCGCTTGAGCCCACTCTCTGGGTGGGCCTGTTGTTCGCCGTGTTGGCCGCAGCGCATTTGGTGCGTCTGGTTCGCTGGCATGATCGCGCACTCTGGCGCGTGCCGTTGCTGTGGTCGTTGTACTTGGCTTATGGCTGGTTGGCGGTGGCCTGTCTCGGGATGGCGCTGTGGCATTTCGGCGTGCCGATGAACCCGAGTCTGGCGGTGCATTGCCTGACGATCGGTGCGATGGGCGGCTTGGTGCTGGCGATGATCGCGCGGGTTAGCCTGGGGCATACCGGCCGAGCGCTGGAGCCGCCGTCGGGCATCACCCTGGCGTTCATTCTGCTCAATCTGGCGTGCTTGAGCCGGGTCGTGTTAATCCTGTTCTTTCCCTTGCCTGCGTTGTGGCTGGCCGGTCTGTGCTGGACACTGGCGTTTGCGCTGTACGCTTGGCGCTATGGGCCGATGCTGCTGCAGGCCCGCGTCGACGGTCATCCGGGATAAGCAAGCGAACTGATGGAGGCTGCCGGTGATGTATCCCTTTTTACTGGTCACCCACTTACTGGCGGCGATTGCCTTCATCGGCACGCTGTTTTTCGAGGTGGTGATCTGGCATCACGCCCGTCAGCCGTTGGCGGCTACCGCGCAAACGACGGCGGATCAGGCAATCGCAGTGCGTTCGCGCAAGGTGCTGCATGGCGTGGTGTTGCTGTTGTATGGCGCCGGCATCAGCCTGGCGTGGCAGCACCGTGGCGTATTGAGTCAGCCGCTGGCCAGCAGCTTTGGCACGTTACTGAGCCTGAAGATCGTCCTGGCGCTGAGCATCATTGGCCACTACTTCTTGCTGGCGTACTGGCTGAAAAGCGCCCGACTGACCGCGCCCCGTGCCAGCTGGATTCGCCGCAGCATACTCGGGCACATGGTACTGATCGTGATCCTGGCCAAGGCCATGTTCTATTGGCACGGTTGATCGCACGCCGCCCCTGACAGACAAAACCCGCGTCAACCGGTTGGCTGGCGCGGGTTGGGTGTGACCGGCAATCAATCAATGGCGAGGGTTCAGGGCGTTAATGAACAACACGTTGTTTTCCAGATGGATGTGTTGCATCAGGTCATCTCGAAACTCCAGCAGCCCACGATAAAGGGCACGCCAGGTGTTACAGGCATCGGCAGGCAGGGTGATGTTGTGGGTCAGTGCGAGCAGCCTCTCCAGCGCTTCACCATGTTGATCATGTTCAAAACGCAGCACCTGGATCGGCGGTGCGGCCTGAGGGCCGATGCCCTGTTGCAGCATCGGGAAGAGCACTTGTTCTTCCTTGAGCATGTGGCCTTCGAGTTCTTGCTGAATGTCCGTCAGAAGATCGGCCAGGCCATTGGGGCAGTTGCTGCGCGCACCATGGACCTGCTCGACACGACGGGCCAGGCGGATCAGTTCCGGCAGCTGCTCGCGGTGGCGGGCGTGGTAGCGCGCCAGAAGGTGAGCGATCAACAGCTCCGAAGGTTCGTTGCGCCAGTCGTGTTGGGTTTCGCCAGTGTCTTGCAGCCTGTGCAGCGCATCGGCAATCAGGACCGGATCGAGCGCTTTGCCGAGCGCCGCTTCACGCAGGCTTTTATGCCCGCCACAACAGAAGTCCAGTTTGAAGGTGTGAAAAATCCGGGTGGCGCCGGGAATGTCGCAGGCCAGTTGGCCAAGACTTCGTTCCAGTAGGGTCAGGCTCATCAGGGTTCCTTGTTTGGATTTCAACGGTTCCCCAGGCTTATTGCATCCGGCATGCCATCTTTAACGTTTTGAAAAATATCGATAAATTTTTAGTTGTGGTGATAGTCACCCTGACGCTTTAGGGTGAATCCAACCATAGAGGGTAATAACTACCATGCTGCGTGAAAGCCTGGCGGCCGACCTGATCGTCGAGTTGCCCAATGCTGTGCGGTTGCAACGACTGGTCCAGACCCTGCGCGAGTACTTCAACAGTGGCGCCGTGGGATTGCTGCGCCTGGATGACGATAGCCTCAGGCCGGTCGCGACGGTGGGGCTGGTGCATGAAGCGTTGGGGCGCCGGTTCGTCATCGCTCAGCATCCGCGGCTGGCAGCGATCATGGCGTCGCGCGAACCCACTTGGTTCGAGCCCGACAGTCGCTTGCCGGATCCCTATGACGGCTTGCTCGATAACCACGTCGGCGAACCGCTGCCGGTGCATGACTGCATGGGCGTGAGCCTGTATGTGGAAGGTCGGATCTGGGGCGCGATCACCCTCGATGCGTTGCATGCCGGGACCTTCGACAGCCGTGCGCGGGAAGAACTCAAGCGCTGCACCTTGCAGATCGAAGCCGCCGTGCGGGTGACCCGGCTCGAGCAGGAAAACCGCAGCCTGCGCTTGTCCCGCAGCGACCAGCAAGACCTGCGGATGCCCATCGATGAAGGTGAGATCCTGGGGCAGAGTGAAGTGCTGCATCAGTTGCTCAATGAGCTGGATGTACTGGGCGACTCCGATTTGCCGGTGTTGCTGTTGGGCGAGACCGGCGTCGGCAAAGAGCTGTTCGCCCGGCGCTTGCATCGCCTTTCACGTCGCAGCCACAAGCCGCTGATTCAGGTCAATTGCGCAGCCTTGCCGGAGTCTCTGGCAGAGAGTGAATTGTTCGGCCATGTCAAAGGCGCCTTTTCCGGCGCCACCAGTGACCGTGCCGGACGTTTCGATGCCGCCAACGGTGGCACGCTGTTTCTCGATGAGGTCGGTGAATTGCCATTGGCCGTGCAAGCGAAACTGCTGCGCACCCTGCAGAACGGCGAGATCCAGCGCCTCGGTGCCGACAAGCCGTTGCATGTCGATGTGCGCATCATCGCAGCGACCAACCGGCACCTGCCGGACAGCATCCGCGACGGCTTGTTTCGGGCCGATCTGTATCACCGGCTCTCGGTGTATCCGGTGCCGATTCCGCCCCTGCGCGAGCGGGGCAACGATGTGTTGATGCTGGCCGGGCATTTCCTTGAGCTCAATCGGGCGAGGCTTGGCCTGCGTGGTTTGCGTCTGTCGCCAGCGGCCGAGCGAGCGCTGCTGACTTATAGCTGGCCGGGCAATGTGCGGGAACTGGAACATGTGATCAGTCGAGCCGCGTTGAAGCAGCTCAGTCGTGGCACGAGTCGCACCCTGATCATGACGCTGGAACCCGAGATTCTGGACCTCGACAGTGCCATGGGCGGGCAGGGCGCGGTCGTCGAAAGTCCTCTGGACGATACGGCTGATACGCCGTTCCAGCCCTTGGGCGAAGCGGTTGACGATTACCAGCGCAAGAAAATTCTTCAGGCCTTGAGCCTGTCCGGGGAAAACTGGGCCAGCGCCGCGCGGATTCTGGAAATCGATCCCAGTAACCTGCACAAACTGGCTCGGCGTCTGCGTCTCAAATAAAGGTGGGCATGCTCAGTGTTGATGGTGGTCAAGGTGGTGTTGCGCAGTGCCTTGCACACTGTGCAGAACCTTCCGGAGATTACCGTCATGCCCCTTTCCCTGGCACAAATGCGCCGCAACTACACCCTTCTTGGCCTGCAGGACGAATCTGCGCTGGACGACCCGCTGGCGATGTTCCGGCAATGGCTGCAACTGGCCCGCGACCTCGAGTGCCCGCCTGCCGAAGCCAACAGCATGGTGTTGGCGACGGTCGACAGTGAAGGGCGCCCGCACTGTCGGGTCCTGCTGCTCAAGGGCTTGAGCGATGACGGCTTTACCTTTTTCGGCAATTACCAGAGTGACAAGGGCCAGCAACTGGCTGCTAACCCGAATGCCGCCATGACCTTTTTCTGGCCGGGGCTGGAGCGTCAGGTGCGTATTGAAGGCCGGGTGTCCAGGCTCGACCCGACGCTGTCGGATGCGTATTTCGATTCCCGTTCGTTGGACAGTCGTCTGGGCGCTTGGGCTTCACCGCAGAGCCAGCCGTTGGCCAATCGGGCCGCGCTTGGATCGCTGTTGAGGGAAACCACCCAACGCTTCGCCGGCAAGACCGTGCCGCGGCCCGAACATTGGGGCGGTTATTGCCTGCAGCCCGATCGTTTGGAGTTCTGGCAGGGCCGTGCCGACCGCTTGCATGACCGTCTCGATTACCGGTTGTGTGACGGCGTATGGCAGCACAATCGCCTGGCGCCTTGAGGGATATTGCCCCGACGAGGTACCTCCTTGGAGGAATAGGCTCGCTCGCCATTCCGGTTCAGGCTTTGGGCCATACCCTCATCTACGGGAAGGCTCGGATATGGCCCATCTGGCGCAACGCACGTTTGAACCCCTGAACATTGCCGTGCTGACCATCAGCGATACGCGCACCTTTGACACCGACACCTCGGGGCAGACCCTGACGGATTTGCTGCAAACGGCCGGGCATGTGTTGATCGATCGTGATCTGGTCAAGGACGACATTTACCAGATTCGCGCGAAGGTCTCCCACTGGATTGCCGACCCCAAAGTGCAAGTGGTGTTGATGACCGGCGGCACCGGGTTCACCGCACGCGACAACACACCACAAGCGGTCCTGCCATTGCTGGACAAACACGTGGAAGGCTTCGGCGAACTGTTCCGTCAGGTGTCCCTGGCGGAAATCGGCATGTCCAGTCTGCAATCCCGGGCATTGGCCGGGATGAGCAACGGCGTGCTGGTGTGCTGCGTGCCGGGTTCGCCGGGAGCGTGTCGAACCGCCTGGAACCAGATCCTGCTCGAACAACTGGACAGTCGCACCGGCCCGTGCAATTTCGCCCCACATTTGAAACCGCAAGCACAACGGGTCATCGAAGCCTGCGAGTCACGCTCATGACCGGGCGGGTGTGCGACCTCGGCCACTTGATGCCCGTGGACGAGGCCATCAGCCGTCTGCTGGAGCAGGCTACGCCGCCCCCCCTGGCGCAAATGATCGGACTGGATCAAGCCTTGGGGCGAGTTCTGGCGGCGGACATTCATTCCCCGGTCAACCTGCCGGCCTGGGACAACAGCGCCATGGACGGTTATGCCCTCAGGGCCGCTGACCTGCCACCGGAAGGTGGTTGTTTGTCGATTGGCGGACGGATTGCGGCAGGAGATCCTGCGTGCTCACCCTTGCTCGCGCATCAAGTGGTGCAAATCTTTACCGGTGCGCCATTACCACCGGGTGCCGACACGGTGGTGCCGCAAGAGCGTTGCCGAATCGAGGCCGAGCGTGTTTGGTTGCCGCCCGTAAACGCTGGCGATCACGTGCGCAAGGAGGGTGAGGAAGTTCGTCGAGGCGATCTATTGCTTAAGGCCGGCAAGCGGCTGCGCGCGCAGGAAGTGGGGTTGCTGGCCGGCGCGGGCATTGCGCGGGTAGAGGTCTATAGACCGTTGCAAGTGTGCTTGCTCAGCAGCGGCAATGAACTGCGTGAACCGGGCGATCCGTTGGCGCCCGGGCAGATTTACAACAGCAATCGTTACTGCCTCGCTGCGTTATTGCGCGGTTGGGGCGTGGAGGTGCATGACTATGGCGTCATGACCGATGAGTTGGCGGCCAGCCGACATGCCTTGAACCTGGCGTCTTCGGAATGCGACCTGCTGTTGAGTTCCGGTGGCGTCTCGGTGGGTGAGGAAGATCACCTCAAACAGGCCATCGAGGAACTGGGCAGTCTGGACTTCTGGCGACTGGCCATTCAGCCGGGTAAACCGTTGGCCTTTGGCGAAGTGGCCGGCAAACCCTGGATCGGCATGCCGGGCAATCCTTCAGCAGCGCTGATTACCGCATTGGTGGTGGTGCGTCCGTTCCTGCTCAGGGCCCAGGGCGTCAGCGACGTATTGCCGGTGCCATTGGCCGTGCCCGCCGGATTCGACTGGCTGCAGCGCAACAAGCGCCGGCAGTACCTGCGGGCACGGCTGACGCCTGGCGCTGACGGCCAATTGAGCGTGGAGCTGCACCCTCAGCAAAGCTCCGCCATGCTGACTGCGGCGTGCTGGGCTGACGGGCTGGCGGTGATCGAGTGCGAGCAGCAAGTGCTCAAGCACGACAAGGTCATGTTCCTGTCCTTCGCCGACCTGATGCATTGATCGCAATTGATTGCCGTCAAGGCTGTGCCTGCCGGTCTCGCTAGACTGGCAGCGCCTTTTTCGATGACTGCGACACAGGCATCGATTGAGGGTCGAGACGCGTTTTTCCATGAGGATTATCCATGCAACTGGTCTGCCCGGCAGGGAACCTGCCTGCGCTAAAAGCGGCGGTGCGCGAAGGCGCCGATGCCGTCTATGTCGGTTTTCGCGATGACACCAATGCCCGGCATTTCGCCGGGCTGAACATGGACGACAAACAGTTCGACGCCGCGGTCGCCCACATCCGCCAGCATCAACGCAAACTCTACGTCGCGGTCAACACGTACCCACAACCCAAGGGCTGGGAACGCTGGCAGCGCGCGGTCGATCGGGCCGCCGATTTCGGCGTGGATGCGCTGATTGCCGCCGATCCAGGGGTATTGAACTACGCCAGCCAGCGGCATCCGCAACTCGCGTTGCACCTGTCGGTCCAGGGCTCGGCGACCCATGCAGCGGCGCTGGAGTTTTATGCGCAGCGTTACGGGATTCGTCGTGCGGTGTTGCCACGGGTGTTGTCGTTGGCGCAAGTGCGCCAGGTCGCCGCGAGCAGCCCGGTGCCCATCGAAGTCTTCGGCTTCGGCAGCTTGTGCATCATGGCTGAAGGGCGTTGCCATCTGTCTTCCTACATCACCGGCGAGTCGCCGAACCTGTGCGGTGTGTGTTCGCCAGCCAAAGCGGTGCGTTGGAGTGACGACGCCGAAGGCTTGAGCGCACGGCTCAGTGAAGTGCTGATCGACCGCTACACCCCTGACGAACCCGCCGGTTACCCAACCCTGTGCAAAGGCCGCTTCCTGGTCGGCGGCAAACGCTTTCATGCGCTGGAAGAACCCACCAGCCTCGACACGCTGGACTTGCTGCCGGAATTGACGGCCATCGGCGTTGAAGCGGTAAAAATCGAGGGTCGCCAACGCAGCCCGGCCTATGTCGAACAAGTCACCCGTGTCTGGCGCGCGGCACTGGATGCCCACCGTGGCTCGCCGGGCAGTTTTCGGGTCAAGGATGAATGGCGTCGGGTGCTGGCCGGTTTGTCCGAAGGCAGCCAGACCACCCTGGGTGCTTATCATCGATCATGGCAATGAGGGAGGCGACATGAAGCTCAGCCTT
The DNA here is from genome assembly GCF_054898005.1 of Pseudomonas sp. HLT2-19-2. NCBI lineage: Bacteria > Pseudomonadati > Pseudomonadota > Gammaproteobacteria > Pseudomonadales > Pseudomonadaceae > Pseudomonas > Pseudomonas sp. HLT2-19-2. Next base: position 2,996,862 of record NZ_CM142712.1, read on the forward strand.
GGACCGGTCCTGTTTTATTGGGACAAAGAACAACTCAGTCACTTTTACGCCGAGATGTCGGCCTTGCCCCTGGACGTGATTTATCTGGGGGAAACCGTGTGTTCGAAACGCCGGTCCTTTTCACTGGATCAATGGCTGGGGCTGGGGCGCGAGTTACAGGAATGCAGCCAGGCGCAGTTGGTGCTCTCCAGCCTGACGCTGATCGAAGCAGCGTCCGAACTCTCCAGCCTGCGTCGGCTCTGCGACAACGGCCAGTTGCTGGTGGAAGCCAACGACATGGGCGCGGTGCAGTTTATGGCCGAGCGCAAGTTGCCTTTCGTGGGGGGGCCGGCGCTTAATTTGTACAACGGTCATACGCTGGCGCAGCTGTTGGACTGCGGGATGACCCGATGGGTGCCGCCCGTGGAATGTTCGGCGGCGCTGATTGGCGATGTGCTCGAGCAGGTGCGAGAACTGGGTCGTGAGGTTCCGGAAGTTGAAATCTTTGCTTATGGGCATTTGCCCTTGGCCTATTCCGCTCGCTGCTTCACCGCCCGTGCGGAAAACAAGCCCAAGGACGACTGCCAGTTTTGCTGCATCAACTACCCCGACGGCCTGCCGTTGACCAGTCAGGAAGGGCAGGCGTTGTTCACCATCAACGGTATTCAAACGATGTCGGCCGAGGTGACCAATCTGCTGGCGGATTACGCCGGGTTGGTTGCCTGTGGCTCCGATCTGTTGCGTTTAAGTCCCCGTGCTCAGGGCATGGCCGAGGTCATTGCCGCCTATCAACGGGTTCGTCTGGGCGAGACACCGCCGCTGTTCGTCGACGGTTGCAATGGCTACTGGCATGGCCAGGCCGGCATGTTGCGCGTCGAGGAGGTCGGCCTGTGTTGAACCGAAAAAAGTGGCTGCTGAAAGGCGCCGACCGGTTACTGCCGCTGGTGCGCCGGGTGCCCTTTGCGGTGCAGCGCCTGGCGTTGCAGCAGGCGCTCAATCGCTGCCTCGCCGAGCCGTTGCGCGATGGCGAATTTGAAGTGTTACGCGGGCGCTGGCTGTGCCTGCGGATCCCGGATCTCGGCTTGTCTTGGTACCTGACGCTCAGTCGTGAGGGTTTGCGGATTGCCGAGCACGCCCCGGCGGATGTGACCATCAGCGGTAACTGGCGAGAGTTTTTATTGCTGGCCAGCCGTCAGGAAGACCCGGACACGCTGTTCTTTCGCAGGCGCCTGGTGATCGAGGGCGACACCGAACTGGGGCTGGCGCTGAAGAACCTGATCGACAGCCTTGATCCCGACGTGTTGCCGGTCTGGCTGTGGCGCAATCTGGAGCGGGCAGGGAAGGGCTTAGCGGCAAGATGACCAACACAGATCAACTGTGGGAGCGAGCTTGCTCGCGATAGCGGTGGAGCAGTCGACATCAATGTTGAATGTGCTGTCGCTATCGCGAGCAAGCTCGCTCCCACATTAGATTTTCATTGCCCTCAAGCCATACTTTCAGAGGCTCCAATTTGCGAGCTTTCATGCTGCCGAGCATCACTCGAAATCAACTTCTTGATCTCTTCAAACAACTCATCACCCTGCGCCTGCGTGCAGTCCTCGCCATTGCGTTTGCGCAGCCCGTAATGGCTAAGAATCAAGTGCACATCCGCGTGCAGGCTATGTTGCTTCAGGCAGTTTTCGACGCATTCCAGCGGGCAGCCGTCCAGCGCATAGATCCGTCGTCCCGAACGCACCTTGTTGACCAGCGCCGCCACATGCCCGCCGACGCCGACGATGCAGGACATCTCGGCCAGTCCGCTGCGATCCAGTCGCACGGCCAGGCTATTGGCCAGTTGAGCGACGTTGGAGCAGCCTGAGCAGGAGTAAACCAGAGGCAAGGTTGAACGGGGCATGAGCACTCTCCATGGATGGACTTCTTCAGTGTGCAAGGCCGCTGGCAATGCGCATTGACTTCGGTCAATTGCGTCTATTGGAATGCCGCGAGATCTTCTTCGGCGAGGATGCTGATGTTGCGTCGTTCCATGGCGATCAGGCCGCTGTCCACCAGACGGTGCAAAATCCGCGAGAAGGTTTCCGGCTGAATACCCAGCTTCGAGGCGACCAAGCGTTTGGACACCTGCAAGACAATCAAACCGCTGATCGGGTTGCGTTCCTGGAACAGAAAATTGATCACCCGACGGCTTGCACTGGCCATGGTCAAGGTGTCGATGTCGCGCAGACGCAGGTGCAGGTGAACGCTCATGCTCGCCAGAATGGCCAGGCAAACCTTCGGCTGGTCCTCGAGTGCATTGCGGTAATGGGTGCCCTCGATACTCACCAGTACGCTGTCCTTCAGCGCCGTGGCGCTCACCGGGTAGAGACGGGCCTGGCTGAACAGCAGGGCTTCGGCAAAAGTCTGGCCGGGCTGAATGATCTCCACCAGGTTCTCCTGACCTTCGCCCGTGAGCCGGTACAACTTGATCTGACCGCTGACCAGCAGGAAAAAGCGCTTGGCCGGGTCCCCTTGATGCATGAGTGTGCCGTGACAACTCAGGCGCTTGAGCATCGCCAGGCTGCAGACTTCCTCGAAGATTTTCTCCGGCAGTTGGCTGAACAGATGGTGACGACGCAACGTTAAAACGATGGAAGGGTGGGTCAGCATGGCGTACCTCCGCTGACGCTCATAGTAGAGAGCGCCGGCCGGATGACCTATGCCTCTGCCGGCCTACCTCCAAGGAGGGATGCCCGTCAGCCCGCATTGCGCAGATGCTCCATGGCCCACACCGCCGCCTCTACCCGCGAGCGCAAACCGAGTTTGTGCAGCAGGTTTTTGACGTGAACCTTGACCGTCCCTTCGGTGATGCCCAGCTTGTGCCCGATGACTTTGTTGCTGAAGCCGCTGGCGATGGTTTTCAGCACCTGACGTTCACGCTCGGTCAGTTCCACCACGGTCTGGCGCTGCGGTGAGCGCAGTGCCTGGGCCATGACTTGAGTTAGGCCCGGGCTGATCACCAATTCGCCGTTCAAGGCATTGCGGATGTACTGAATCAACAGTTCGGGTTCCATGTCCTTGAGCAGATAGCCGTCGGCATCCAGACGCAGTGCGTCGCGAATATCGTCTTCAGCGTCCGAGACTGTGAACAGCAGCACCTTGCCGGTGTAGTGCATCGCCCGTAATTGGCGCAGGGTTTCAATGCCATTCATCTGCGGCATGTTGTTATCGAGCAACACCAGATCCGGTTTAAGCGGCTCGATCAGACTGAGTGCTTCTTCACCGTTACCGGCTTCGCCGACGATCAGAAAATCATCTTCGAGTTCGAGCATCTGGCGGATGCCGTGACGCATCATCGGATGGTCGTCGACCAACAGGATGGTGTGTTGCGGGGACGGGTTCATGTGACGCTACCTTCTGTTTGCTGCCCGAGAAACTCCGGTTGGAATTCCAGTTGGACGCGGGTGCCTTGCGGCTCCCTGGAAAATATCTGCAGCTGGCCGCGCAAGCTGCGGGCCCGCTCATCCATGATGTTCAAGCCATGATGTTCGCGTTGGTCGACGTTGCCGCTGAACCCGCGCCCATCGTCTTCGACGATGAGCCTGACGGTTTCACCGTCCTGACGCAGTTCGAGCCAGGCGTTTTGTGCGTGGGCGTGGCGCAGGCAATTGGAGAGCGCCTCGCGGGTGATCTGCAAAATGTGGATTTGCTCGCTGGCCGATAACTGAAAGGCCAGCGCGTCGACGTGCAGGTGCACCTGGAATTCCCCGCGACGGGAGAACTCCTCGGCGGTGTCCTTGAGTTCCTGCACCAGTCCCGCGTCGTGAATCTGCAAGCGAAAGGTGGTCAGCAACTCGCGTAACTGGCGATAGGCATTGTTCAGCCCCTCGCGCAATTCGGCGGTGACGTTTTCCAGGGTCTCGACCGGTTCACCACGGCGCATCAGGGTTTGCAGGCGGCTGACTTGCAGCTTCATGTAGGACAGGGCCTGGGCCAGTGAGTCGTGCAACTCGCGGGCAATGATCGTGCGTTCGTCGAGCAACAGCAGACGATGGTCCTGCTCCCGTTGACGCTTGAGCGAGAGCGAGGTGCCAATCAGGTTGGCCAGGGCCTGAATCAGCTGGGTTTCCCAGGCTTGTGTCGGGTGTCCGTCGACAAAATGCGCCTTTAGCTCACCCAGTTCACTGCCCTGGTTGCTGATGCTGAACGTTTGTGGACTGGCTTTATGGTGCTTCTGGCACGTGGCGCAGTCGCTGCTGGCGCAAACTTCCCGGATGTTCGCGCCGTGGAGGGCGAGCAACTGCTGGGCCGGTGCCTGCAATTGTCCTTGCAGGCACAGCGACAGGCGCAAGCCGGGCAGGCGTTGCTGGAAGCGTCGAATCAATTCATCCAGCCCTTCGGCATTGGCCAGGCGTGTGGCCAGGCTTCGACTGCTTTGGTACAGCAACTCGAGGGCGGCATTGGCTTGTTGCAGGTTCAGGGTTTTTTGCTGGACCTGACTCTCAAGCGTGCGGTGCGAGTCTTCGATGGTCTCGGCCATGGCGTTGAAGCTTGTGGCCAACTGGCCCAGCTCGTCCTGGGACTGATGGTTGACCCGCACCTTGAAATCGCCGCGACGAAAACGCTGGGTTGCGTCCACCAACTCTTTCAAGGGCGTGACGACACCGTACTGCAACTCGTACAGCCCGATCAGCAGAATAATTATGGTGGTAAACAGGGCCAGGCCCTGGATCGCCTGTTGCCAGCCCTGCTTTTGTTCGCTTTCGCGCTGCAACAGGTTGACGAACTGGTTCAGTTGTTCAACGAAGTGCAGGGCCTGAACCTGAAAATAGGCGGCATCGCCGCGCTCCAGTGCCGGGCGCAAATCCTCGTTCCATTGTCGCTGGATCTGCCCGTAGCTGATTTGCAGCGCGGTGGTCGGGCCATCTTCCAGCACCGCCTTGAGTGACTGGCTGTTGAGACGGGTTTGCAGGCTGTCGGTGATGGCGGCGATGTCAGAGGTTGTTGCGCCCGCCGCCAGTTTCCAGCTCAGGTGGTAGGTTTCCATGCGCACCGAGCCTGCGGTGTTGATGGCAGCGGCATCACCTTGGCTGAACCAGGCGATCAGTCCGGCGCTCAATGAACTGGCGAGGGCAAGCACGGCGATCAGGATCACCGCCAGCCCGGCGCGAGCGGGCAGGGAGCTGCGCAACCAGCGCATCATCGGTGCTGATCCGGGAAGAAATCAGGAAAACAGAGCATGTGCAGCACCAGAGTGGGGTTTTGCCGCCGATCCCGGGCGCGCTACCTCTAAAGAGTTGTCGACTGATCCTTGTCAGTAAAAACCTTGGAAGAAAACCCTAAGACGCTGATAAACATACGGTTTTAAGATTTTTTTGTACTACCTCCTTAGAGGTAGACCGCACAAGCATAGGCCAATGCCCCCTAGGGCTTCGTTGACATGGATCAAGTTTTTACGGGGTTGGCCTCTCTAGTCTGCCGCCATGGCTAACTGACTGGAGAGCATTGTGAACCAACCGCGTGTACGACAAGGCTTGGTGCTGGGCATGAGTACGCTGGCCTTCACGGTCTGTTTCATGGTCTGGATGATGTTTGCCGTGCTCGGGGTGCCGATCAAGGACCTTCTCCAGCTCAACGAAACCCAGTTCGGCCTACTGGCCGCGACCCCGGTACTGACCGGCTCGCTGGTGCGTTTGCCACTGGGTCTGCTGACCGACCGTTTTGGCGGGCGCAGCGTGTTCTTCCTGCTGATGTTGGCCTGCGTGGCGCCGCTGTACCTGATCAGTCACGCCACCGCCTACTGGCAGTTCCTGGTGCTGGGCTTGTTCGTCGGCCTGGCCGGTGGCTCGTTCTCGGTCGGGATTGCCTACGTCGCCAAATGGTTCGACAAAGAGAATCAGGGCTTTGCGATGGGCATCTTCGGTGCCGGTAACGCCGGGGCTGCGGTGACCAAGTTTCTCGCCCCGGCACTGATCGCTGCCGGCAGTTGGCAGCTGGTGCCGAAAGTCTTCAGCGCAATCCTCTTTATCACCGCGCTGTTGTTCTGGTTCTTCAGCGCCGAAAACAAGGACCATCGTAGTGCCACCGGCGCCACGTTGCGTGAGCAATTGAGTTCGCTGAAGGACCCGGCGGTGTGGCGCTACTGCCAGTACTACTCGATCGTCTTCGGTGGCTATGTCGCCCTCGCGCTGTGGATGACCAAGTACTACGTGCAGGAATACGGTTTCAGCCTGCAGAGCGCGGCGCTGCTGGCGGCCTGTTTTTCCCTGCCCGGTGGCGTGCTGCGTGCCGTCGGCGGCTGGATGTCGGACCGCTGGGGTGCGCAAAGCGTGACCTGGTGGGTGTTGTGGGTCAGCTGGATCTGCCTGTTCCTGCTCTCGTACCCCCAAACCCAGCTGCAAGTGCAAACGATCAACGGCCCGGTGGATTTCCACATCGGCCTCAATCCCGCGCTGTTCACCGTACTGCTGTTCGTCATGGGCATCGCCTTCGCGTTCGGCAAGGCTTCGGTCTTCAAATACATCGCCAACGACTACCCGAAAAACATGGGTGCGGTGTCCGGCATCGTCGGCCTCGCCGGTGGCCTGGGCGGTTTCGTATTGCCGATCCTGTTCGGCGCCCTGGTGGACCTCACCGGCGTGCGCTCTTCCTGTTTCATGTTGATGTACGGCGTGGTCTGGGTCTCCCTCACCTGGATGTACTTCAGCGAAATACGCAAAAGCCCGGTGCTGGGTAAAGCGCCGTTGCTGACCCCGTCCCCGATTTCCAGCATTGCCCTAGGAGAAGAACATGTCCGTTCTGCAAAAGCCTGACAAAGGCCCGGTCATTCATGACTGGCGCCCCGAGGACCCAGCATTCTGGGGACGTAGCGGCAAACAGACCGCCACGCGCAACTTGTGGATTTCCATTCCTGCGCTGCTGCTGGCCTTTGCGGTGTGGATGGTCTGGAGCACGGTGATCGTGCGTTTGAACGCCATCGGCTTTACCTTCACCACCGACCAGCTGTTCTGGCTGGCGGCGTTGCCGGGGCTGTCCGGTGCGACCTTGCGCGTCTTCTATTCCTTTATGGTGCCGATCTTCGGTGGCCGTCGCTGGACTGCCCTGAGCACCGCGTCGCTGTTGCTGCCATCGATCTGGATGGGCTTCGCCGTGCAGGACCCGAGCACTTCCTACAGCGTGTTCGTGTTGATTGCCTTGCTCTGCGGTTTTGGTGGCGGCAACTTTGCATCGAGCATGTCCAACATCAGCTTCTTCTATCCCAAGTCGCAGCAGGGCACAGCCCTGGGCCTCAACGCCGGGCTGGGTAACCTTGGCGTTTCGGTGATGCAGTTCTGCGTGCCGCTGGTGATTACCTTCGGTGTGTTCGGTTTCATGGGCGGCTCGCCGCAAGCACTGCCGGATGGCGGTCAGTTGTGGTTGCAGAACGCCGGTTTCATCTGGGTGCCCTTTATTGTCCTTGTGACGGTGCTGGCCTGGTTCGGCATGAATGACCTGTCCAGCGCTCGCGCTTCTTTCAGCGAGCAGGCGGTGATCTTCAAACGCAAACACAACTGGCTGATGTGCTGGTTGTACCTGGCGACCTTCGGTTCGTTTATCGGTTTTTCCGCTGCGTTTCCGTTGCTGATCAAAACCTCCTTCCCTGACGTCATCGCCTTGAAATTCGCCTTCCTCGGCCCTTTGGTTGGCGCGCTGGTGCGTCCATTGGGCGGCTGGCTGGCGGACAAGCTCGGTGGCGCGAAGGTGACCTTGTGGAACTTCGTGGCGATGATCGTGATGGTCTTCGGCGTCATGCACTTTCTACCAGAAAGCAGCCACGGCGCTCTCCCGCAGAACGGTTCCGGCGGCAACTTCTACGGCTATCTCGGCATGTTCATGCTGCTGTTCATTACCACCGGCATCGGCAACGGCTCCACCTTCCGCATGATCCCGGTGATCTTCCGCACTCAGCACGAAAAAGCCTCGGCCGGAAAACCACCCGCCGTGCGCGAACAAGCGCTGAAAAATGCCGGCAAAGAGTCAGCCGCGGTCCTGGGCTTCAGTTCCGCCATGGGCGCCTTCGGTGCGTTCTTCATTCCAAAATCCTTCGGCACTTCGATGGCCCAGACCGGCGGCCCGGAGATGGCCTTCTACATGTTCGTCGGCTTTTACCTGAGCTGCATCGTGGTGACCTGGTGGTGGTACGCGCGCAAAGGCGCCGCGACACCCTGCTGAATCGAGCCGAATCCAACCATTGCGTGGGCGGGGCACAGAACCCCGCAGCAAGCCTGAGAGGACTACACCGTGAGTCATTTACTGGATCAACTGAAGTTTTTCAATCGCAAGCAAAACGAGTTTTCCGACGGTCATGGCGAGACCCGCAAAGAGTCTCGCGACTGGGAGAACGTCTACCGTTCGCGCTGGCAGTACGACAAGATCGTGCGTTCCACCCACGGGGTGAACTGCACCGGTTCCTGCTCGTGGAAAATCTACGTCAAGAACGGCCTGATCACCTGGGAAACCCAGCAGACCGACTACCCGCGTACCCGTAACGATCTGCCTAACCATGAGCCCCGTGGCTGTCCCCGTGGAGCCAGTTACAGCTGGTACATCTACAGCGCCAACCGGCTCAAGTACCCGAAAATCCGCAAGCCTTTGCTTAAACTCTGGCGCGATGCGCGGCAGACCATGGCGCCGGTCGAAGCCTGGGCCAGCATCGTCGAGGACAAGGTCAAGGCCGACTCCTATAAAAGCAAGCGCGGCATGGGTGGTTTCATTCGCTCCAATTGGGAGGAAGTCAACGAGATCATCGCTGCCGCCAACGTTTATACGATCAAGCAGTATGGCCCCGACCGGATCGTCGGTTTCTCGCCGATCCCGGCCATGTCGATGGTCAGCTATGCCGCGGGTTCACGTTATCTGTCGCTGATCGGCGGCGCCTGCCTGAGTTTCTACGACTGGTACTGCGACTTGCCACCGGCCTCGCCGATGGTCTGGGGCGAGCAGACCGACGTGCCGGAATCGGCCGACTGGTACAACTCCAACTACATCATTGCCTGGGGCTCCAACGTCCCGCAGACCCGCACCCCGGATGCGCACTTCTTTACCGAAGTCCGTTACAAGGGCACCAAGACGGTCGCGATCACCCCGGACTACTCGGAAGTCGCCAAGCTCACCGATCTGTGGCTGAACCCCAAGCAGGGCACCGATGCGGCGCTGGCCCAAGCGTTCAACCATGTGATCTTCAAAGAATTCCACCTGGACAAACCGAGCGCCTATTTCACCGATTACGCCAAGCGCTTCACCGATTTGCCGGTGCTGGTGCTACTCAAACAAATGGTCGACAAGGCACCGGGCGCCGGTTATCAGCCGGACCGCTTCTTGCGCGCCAGTGACCTGACCGACAACCTCGGCCAGGAAAACAATCCGGAATGGAAAACCATCGCCCTCGATGTCAGCGGCGAACTGGTGTCCCCTCAGGGTTCCATCGGCTATCGCTGGGGCGAGAAGGGCAAGTGGAACATCCTTCCCCGTGAAGGCGGCGAAGGCCGTGAGATCGATCTGAAGCTGAGCCTGATCGGCGATGACGTCGCCGAAGTGGCGTTCCCGTATTTTGCCGGCGAGTCCCATGAGCACTTCCAGCACGTGGCCGGCGATGCCGTGCAATACCGCCGCGTGCCAGTGCATAACGTGGTGCTGGCGGACGGCAGCGTGGCCAAAGTCGCCACCGTGTTTGACCTGTCGGCCGCCAACCTGGCCATCGATCGCGGCCTCGGTGGCGAAAACGTCGCCAAGGATTACGACGACGCCTCGGTGCCTGGCACTCCAGCCTGGCAGGAGCAGATCACCGGCGTGAGCCGTGAGAAAGCCATCCAGATTGCCCGTGAGTTCGCCGACAACGCCGACAAGACCAAGGGTCGCTCGATGATCATCGTCGGCGCGGCGATGAACCACTGGTACCACATGGACATGAACTACCGCGGGCTGATCAACATGCTCATGCTCTGCGGGTGTGTCGGTCAGACCGGTGGCGGTTGGGCGCATTACGTCGGTCAGGAAAAACTCCGTCCGCAATGCGGCTGGCTGCCCCTGGCGTTCGGCCTGGACTGGAACCGTCCGCCTCGCCAAATGAACGGCACCAGCTTCTTCTACGCCCACAGTTCGCAGTGGCGTCACGAGAAAATGAGCATGCACGACGTGCTCTCGCCATTGGCCGATAAAACACAATTCCCCGAGCATGCCCTGGACTACAACATCCGCGCCGAACGCGCCGGCTGGTTGCCCAGCGCACCGCAGCTCAACACTAACCCTTTGCACATTTGCCGCGACGCGGCTGCGGCCGGCATGGACCCGAAAGACTACGTGGTCAAGTCGTTGCAGGACGGTTCACTGCGCTTCTCCTGCGAACAGCCAGACAGCCCGGTCAACTTCCCGCGCAACATGTTTATCTGGCGTTCCAACCTGTTGGGCTCCTCGGGCAAGGGCCACGAGTACATGCTCAAGTACCTGCTCGGCACCAAGAACGGGGTGATGAACGAAGACATCGGCCAGGTCGGCGACTGCAAACCCGAAGAAGCCGAATGGGTGGACGAGGGCGCCATCGGCAAGCTCGATCTGGTCACCACGCTGGACTTCCGCATGTCCTCGACCTGCGTCTATTCCGACATTGTGTTGCCGACGGCAACCTGGTACGAAAAAGACGACATGAACACCTCGGACATGCACCCGTTCATTCACCCGTTGTCGGCCGCCATCGACCCGGCATGGGAATCGCGTTCCGACTGGGAAATCTACAAAGGCATCGCCAAGGCGTTTTCCAGCATGTCCGAAGGGCATCTGGGCGTTGAAAAGGACCTGGTGACCATCCCGTTGATGCACGACAGCGTCGGCGAATTGGCCCAACCGTTTGGCGGCACCGACTGGAAAAGCGCCGGCGTGGCACCGGAGCCGGGCAAGAACGCACCGAACCTGCACGTGGTGGAGCGTGACTACCCGAATATCTACAAGCAGTTCTCGTCCCTCGGGCCGTTGCTGGAGAAACACGGCAACGGTGGCAAAGGCATCAACTGGAACACCGAAGACGAAGTGAAATTCCTCGGTGAACTCAATCACAAAGAAGGCGATGCCGGTATCAGCCAGGGTCGGCCGAAAATCGACACGGCCATCGATGCTGCTGAAGTGATTCTGTCCCTCGCGCCGGAAACCAACGGCCAGGTTGCCGTGAAGGCCTGGGCCGCGTTGTCGGAATTCACCGGCATCGACCACAGCCACCTGGCGCTGTCCAAGGCCCACGAAGCGATCCGTTTCCGCGACATTCAGGCGCAGCCGCGCAAGATCATTTCCAGCCCGACCTGGTCGGGCCTCGAAGACGATCACGTCAGCTACAACGCCGGCTACACCAACGTTCACGAAGGGATTCCATGGCGCACCATCACCGGTCGCCAGCAGTTCTATCAGGATCACCCTTGGATGCAGGCGTTCGGCGAGCAACTGATGAGTTATCGGCCGCCGGTCAACACCCGCACCATCGAAGGGGTGAAAGGCAAGCGCAGCAACGGCGAGATCGAAATCGTCCTGAACTGGATCACCCCGCACCAGAAATGGGGCATCCACAGCACCTACAGCGACAACTTGCTGATGCTCACCCTCAGCCGGGGCGGGCCGATTGTCTGGCTCTCGGAGAACGATGCGAAACGCGCCGGTATCGAGGACAACGACTGGATCGAGTGCTTCAACATCAACGGTGCACTGACCGCCCGCGCGGTGGTCAGCCAACGGGTCAAGGACGGCATGGTGATGATGTACCACGCCCAGGAACGGATCGTTAACGTGCCCGGTTCGGAAACCACTAAGACCCGTGGCGGCCACCACAACTCGGTCACCCGGGTGGTGCTCAAGCCGACCCACATGATCGGCGGCTATGCCCAGCAAGCCTACGGTTTCAACTACTACGGCACGGTCGGTTGCAACCGCGACGAATTTGTCGTGGTGCGCAAAATGTCCAAAGTCGACTGGCTCGATGGTTCGTCCGGCGATGACCTGCCGCGTCCCCTGCCGACCGATATCGAGGAGAACTGAGATGAAGATTCGCTCACAAATCGGCATGGTTCTGAACCTGGACAAGTGCATCGGCTGCCACACCTGTTCGATCACCTGCAAAAACGTCTGGACCAGTCGCGAAGGCATGGAATACGCATGGTTCAACAACGTCGAATCGAAACCCGGGATCGGCTACCCGAAAGAATGGGAAAACCAGGACAAGTGGAAGGGCGGCTGGATCCGCAATGCCAACGGCACAATCAACCCGCGCATTGGCGGCAAATTCCGCGTGTTGGCGAATATTTTCGCCAACCCGGACCTGCCGAGTCTTGACGATTACTACGAACCGTTCGACTTCGACTACCAGCATCTGCACACCGCGCCGCTGGGCGAGCATCAGCCTACCGCGCGCCCGCGTTCGCTGATCTCCGGCAAGCGCATGGAGAAGATCGAGTGGGGTCCGAACTGGGAAGAAATCCTCGGCACCGAATTCGCCAAGCGCCGCAAGGACAAGAACTTCGACAAGATCCAGGCGGACATTTACGGCGAGTACGAAAACACTTTCATGATGTATTTGCCGCGCCTGTGCGAGCACTGCCTCAACCCGACGTGCGCAGCGGCTTGCCCGAGCGGGGCGATCTACAAGCGTGAAGAAGACGGCATCGTCCTGATTGACCAGGAGAAATGCCGTGGCTGGCGGATGTGCATCAGCGGCTGCCCATACAAGAAGATCTATTTCAACTGGAAGAGCGGCAAGTCCGAGAAGTGTATTTTCTGCTACCCGCGCATCGAAGCCGGGCTGCCGACCGTGTGCGCGGAAACCTGTGTCGGGCGTATCCGCTACCTCGGCGTGCTGCTGTATGACGCCGATCGCATCAGCGAAGTGGCGAGCACCGCCAATGAGCAGGATCTGTACGAGAAACAACTGGAGATCTTCCTCGACCCGAACGACCCAGCGGTGATTCGTCAGGCCCTCGAAGACGGGGTTCCGCAGTCGGTGATCGACTCGGCGCAACGTTCGCCGGTCTACAAAATGGCCGTGGACTGGAAACTGGCACTGCCGCTGCACCCGGAATACCGCACCTTGCCGATGGTTTGGTACGTACCGCCGCTGTCACCGATCCAGAACGCTGCCACTGCCGGCACCGTGGGCATGAACGGGGTGATTCCAGACGTCGACAGCCTGCGTATTCCACTGAAGTACTTGGCCAATCTGCTGACGGCGGGTGATGAAAAACCGGTCAAGCGTGCGCTGAAACGCTTGCTGGCGATGCGCGCCTACAAACGTTCCGAGCAAGTTGATGGCGTTCAGGATCTGCAAGTGCTGGCGGATGTCGGCCTGAGCGTGGCCCAGGTCGAGGAGATGTATCGCTACCTGGCGATCGCCAACTATGAAGACCGTTTCGTGGTGCCGAGTGCGCACCGTGAAGACGCCATGAGCGATGCCTTCGCCGAGCGTTCCGGCTGCGGCTTCAGTTTCGGCAGCGGCTGCAGCGGCAGCTCCGACACCAACATGTTTGGCGCCAAGAAAGCCAATCGCCGCGACATCCTGAAAACCGTCCAGTTGTGGGAGGAATGAGCATGCAAATTCTCAAGGTGATTTCGCTGCTGCTCGATTACCCGACCGAGGCGCTGATTGGCGGTCGCGACGAGCTGGAGCAAGCGATCATCCAGTCACGGGAAATCAGCCCTAAACAGCGCGGTGCGTTGTTCGAATTGCTGGAGTTGATCTGCGCCAATGACCTGATGGATGGGCAGGAGCACTACGGTGCGCTGTTCGGTCGGGGGCGCTCGTTGTCGCTGCTGTTGTTCGAACATGTGCACGGTGAATCCCGCGACCGTGGCCAGGCGATGGTCGACATGATGGCGCAATACGAAGCCGCCGGTTTTGCCATCGGCGTCAAGGAGCTGCCGGACTATATCCCGCTGTACCTGGAGTTCCTTTCCACCCGCGAAGACATCGAGGCCCGCGAGGGTCTGGCGGATGTTTCGCACCTGCTGGCCTTGCTCGCGGCACGTCTGGAAGAGCGCGAGAGCGCCTATGCCAGTTGCTTCCGGGCGCTGCTGCAAATTGCCGGGGCCGAGCCCCATCAGGCGGTCGCCGATCTGCGGGCGCAAGTCGCGGCGGAACCTCGCGACGACTCCCTCGAAGCCCTCGACAAGATCTGGGAAGAGGAGGCCGTGGACTTTCTCCAGGCCGAACAGCAGGACCGTTGCAGTTCGCTGCCAAGCGCGCCGGGCAAGGCCCGGGAAGAAAGCGCGGTGCCGTTGCACTGGGTGGATTTTCAGCATGAAGGGCTGGCCGTCGTGCCAGCCAAGGAGGTGGGCAATGTCTAAATGGAACCTGTTGTTGTTCGGGGTATATCCCTACGTGGCCCTGGCGGTTTGCCTGATTGGCAGTTGGGCGCGCTTCGATTTGTCGCAGTACACCTGGAAGGCTGGCTCCAGCCAAATGCTTAATCAGCGCGGCATGCGCGTGGCGAGCAACCTCTTTCACATCGGTGTGTTGTTCGTGCTGGCCGGGCATTTCGTCGGCCTGCTGACCCCAGCGTCGATTTATCACCATGTGATCAGCACTGAGAACAAGCAGTTGCTGGCGATGGTTTCTGGCGGGTTCTTCGGTCTGTTGTGCCTGATTGGCCTGCTGATGCTGGTCAACCGGCGCCTCACCGATCCACGAGTACGCGCCACCTCAAGTCCTTCGGACATCCTGATTCTGCTGGTGCTGCTGGCGCAATTGCTGCTCGGTCTGGCGACGATCGTCGCGTCCACCGGACACATGGACGGTTCGGTGATGGTGATGCTCGCCGATTGGGCGCAGAACACGGTGCTGTTGCGGCCGATGGAAGCAGCGGCGTCTATCGCGCCGGTCGGGATGACCTACAAGTTGCACGTGTTTCTAGGTTTGACCCTGTTTGTGCTGTTCCCCTTCACCCGTCTCGTACACATGATCAGCGCACCGATCTGGTACCTGGGGCGTCGTTATCAAATCGTTCGTCAGAAGTACTGAGGAGACAATCATGTCAGGTGGATGTGGATGTGGTGGCGGCAAAGGGGGCAGCGGTGGCTGCGGTTCTTCCAAAAAAACCGAGGACGTTCTCGACATCGCACCGGCCGCAGAGGCGCAGTTTGAAGCCCTGCCGGTTGAGCCCGCGGCTGCCGATGACGCCCCGACGCAGTTGATCGCCAGCAGTGAACAGGAGTGGCCGATCATCAGCGTCAACGAGGTGTCGATCACCTCGGAGGCGATGGCCCAGGAGCTGCAATATCACCCGGCCGAAAGCCGTGAGGAGGCGGTCTACCTGGCCGCCAGGGCTCTGGTGATCCGCGAGTTGTTGCAGCAGCGCATCACCGAGCTCGGTGTGTCGCTGGAGATTGGCGCCGGTGAGAACGAAGAAGAAGCGGCCACGCGCTTGCTGCTCGAACGTGAGGTGAAAGTGCCTCAGTGCGACGAAGAAACCAGTCTGCGTTACTACGAAAACAATCGCGGGCGCTTCCACAGCGCGCCGTTGCTGGCGGTGCGGCACATCCTGCTCGAATGTGCACCGGACGATGTCGAGGCCCGCGAGCTGGCGCGTGTTCAGGCGGAAATCCTGCTGCAGCGCCTGGAAGAATTCCCTGGCAGTTTCGCCGAGCTGGCCGTGAAATATTCGGCCTGCCCGTCGAAGGCTCAGGGCGGTTCTTTGGGACAAATCAGTAAGGGCCAGACCGTGCCCGAACTGGAACGTCAGCTGTTCACCCTGGCACCGGGCCTGGCGAGCAAACCACTGGAAAGCCGTTACGGCTGGCATGTGGTCAGCGTCGATCAGAGGATCGAAGGCATGCCGTTGCCCTATGAAGTGGTGTCGACGGCGATCCGCACGCAGTTGCAGCAAGGCGTGTGGCAGAAAGCGCTGGTGCAATACCTGCAAACCCTGATCGGAGCGGCGGATATTCGTGGCATCCACTTACAGGGCGCCGACTCACCGCTGGTGCAGTGAGCATTGGGCAAACCGGGAGAAGTGATGAACGTTGTGATGCAGGATGGTTTTGGGCGGCAGATCGATTATCTGCGGATGTCGGTGACGGACCGGTGTGATTTTCGTTGCGTGTATTGCATGGCGAAAAACATGACCTTCCTGCCGCGTCAGCAGGTGCTCACCCTGGAGGAATTGCAGCGCTTGGCGACGCTGTTCGTTGGCCTGGGTGTGCGCAAAATCCGTCTGACTGGCGGCGAGCCACTGATCCGTCCCGGCATTGTCGGACTGTGTCGCAACATCGCCGCGTTGCCCGGTTTGCGCGAACTGGTGATGACCAGCAACGGCTCGCAGTTGGGCCGTCTGGCCCGGCCGTTGGTCGACGCCGGGGTCAAGCGGATGAACATCAGCCTCGATAGCCTTGACGGGCAGAAGTTTCGGGCGATCACCCGTAACGGCGACCTCGATCAGGTGCTCAACGGCATTGAAGCCGCGCGGGACGCGGGCTTCGAACGGATCAAACTCAACTGCGTGGTGATGAAAGGGCGCAACTTCGATGAAGTCCTGGGGTTGGTGCAATACGCCATCGATCAGCGCATCGATATCAGTTTTATTGAGGAAATGCCCTTGGGCGACGTCGGTCGTTCCCGGGGCGAGTCGTTTTGTTCCAGCGAGGAAGTACGGGCGCTGATCGCCAGCCAGCATCGGTTGCTCGACAGTACCGAAAACAGCGGCGGACCGGCGCGCTATGTGCGTCTTGAACGCTATCCTGATACCCGGATCGGTTTCATTTCACCCAACAGCCACAATTTTTGTGGCAGCTGTAATCGGGTGCGAATGACCGTTGAAGGGAAACTGTTGCTGTGTCTGGGCCAGGACGATGCGCTGGATTTGCGGGGATTGCTGCGGCGTTATCCGCTGGATGATCAACCCGTGATTAGCGCTGTCCAGCGGGCGCTACGCGGCAAGCCATTGCGCCACGATTTCAGCCCCGAAGGGGAGGTCCAGATTGTGCGGTTCATGAACATGAGTGGTGGTTGATCCTTGATGTTAATGCCGGTCAGTTCTGGCAGCTACGCGGACCGTAGGGAATATGTGAAGCCAGAGTTTATTAACCCACTGGAATTAGCCGCCGCTGGCGGTTTTTTTTCGCCGACAAACCTTGATATCGATCAATTGCAGATCAGCACTTTGTCCGTAGTCTTCACCGCATGTTGTGTTTGTTTGCAATAAAACATCTATATGTAGTGTCTGGAGGACGAATGCAAAGCACGCTGATCGCAGTAGGAAGTAACCGCTTGCACAAGCGCGATGGCAGCCAAGTCGCCTTCGATGCCGACAAAATCCGTCAGGCATTGATCGCCGCCGGCAAGGCGACGGGGGAGTACGGCGAGGTTGAGGTCGAAGGGTTGCTTCAGGCGGTATTGGCCAGGCTGGAAGGTCTGCCAAGACTGCATGTCGAGCAAATCCAGGACCGTGTTGAACGGGTGTTGATGGACGCCGGTTTTTTCCTCGCCATGCGTGCTTACATCGTCTACCGCGAACAGCACGGGCGCTTGCGTCGTGACCGCCGGACCATGGTCGAAGTGGCGACCTCGATGAACGAGTACCTGGACCGTGAAGACTGGCGGGTCCAGGCCAACGCCAATCAGGGTTATTCACTGGGCGGACTGGTGTTGAACGTGTCGGGCAAGGTCACCGCCAACTATTGGCTGGACGAGGTGTACAGCGAGGCCATCGGCCAGGCCCACCGCGAGGCGGATTTGCATGTGCACGACCTCGACATGCTCGCCGGTTACTGCGCCGGCTGGTCACTGCGCACCCTGTTGCACGAAGGGCTCAATGGTGTGCCGGGGCGAGTCGAAGCCGGTCCGCCGAAGCACTTGAGCAGTGCTTTGGGGCAGATGGTGAATTTCCTCGGCACCCTGCAAAACGAATGGGCGGGCGCCCAGGCGTTCAGCTCGTTCGACACCTACCTGGCGCCCTATGTGCGCAAGGATCAGCTGAGCTATCAGGAGGTGCGCCAGGCGATCCAGGAGTTCATCTACAACCTCAACGTTCCCTCGCGCTGGGGCACTCAGACGCCCTTTACCAACCTGACGTTCGACTGGGTTTGCCCGCAGGATTTGCGCGAGCAGATCCCCATCATCGGCGGTGAGGAAATGCCGTTTGCTTATGGCGACCTGCAAGTTGAAATGGAGCTGCTCAACCGTGCCTACATCGAGGTGATGCAGGCCGGCGATGCGAAAGGGCGGGTGTTCACCTTTCCGATCCCGACCTACAACATCACCCATGACTTTCCGTGGGACAGTGAAAACGCTGACCGTCTGTTCGAGATGACCGCGCGTTACGGCTTGCCGTACTTCCAGAACTTTCTCAATTCGGACCTGCAGCCCAACCAGGTGCGCTCGATGTGCTGCCGTTTGCAGCTGGATGTTCGCGAGTTGCTCAAGCGTGGCGGCGGTTTGTTCGGCTCGGCGGAACAGACTGGATCGCTCGGCGTGGTGACCATCAACTGCGCGCGGTTGGGCTATGTGTTCAAAGGTGATACCAGCGGTTTACTGCAGCGTCTGGACACATTGATGGAACTGGCGATGGAAAGCCTGGAGGTCAAACGCAAGGTGATTCAGCACCATATGGACGCCGGTTTGTACCCTTACACCAAGCGTTACCTCGGAACCCTGCGCAACCATTTTTCCACCATAGGCCTCAACGGCATGCATGAAATGCTGCGCAATTTCACCGGCGACGAGGAGGGCATGCACACCGACCACGGTCGGCAGTTTGCCCTGAAGATGCTGGACCATGTGCGCGCCACGCTGCTGCGTTTTCAAGAAGAAACCGGCCACATGTACAACCTGGAAGCGACGCCCGCCGAGGGCACGACCTACCGCTTTGCCAAGGAAGACCTCAAACGCTACCCCGACATTCTCCAGGCTGGCAGTACGCAAGCGCCGTATTACACCAACTCCTCGCAACTGCCCGTGGGCTACACCGAAGACCCTTTCGAGGCGCTGGAACTTCAAGACGAGCTGCAATGCAAATACACCGGCGGCACGGTTTTGCACCTGTACATGGCCGAGCGGATTTCTTCGACCGAGGCTTGCAAGCAACTGGTGCGCAAGGCCCTTGGGCGCTTCCGCCTGCCTTACCTGACCGTGACCCCTACGTTCTCCATCTGCCCGGTGCACGGCTACCTCGATGGCGAGCATGAGTTCTGCCCCAAGTGCGACGAAGCACTGCTGCTGCAAGAACAGAAAGCCGGCACCGTTCATTGATTTCGATCCACTCAACTGCAAGGAGCTTCACCATGACTGCATCGCAAACATTGCCCCAGGCTCAACGTCAACGCTGCGAAGTCTGGACCCGGGTGATGGGCTATCACCGTCCTGTGTCGGCGTTCAATCCGGGTAAACAGTCGGAGCACCGCGAGCGGGTGCACTTCACTGAAAGCGCGGCGCTGGCCGGGCGCCAATGAGTCGAACGCTTCGGGTCGGGGGCATGGTGCCCCTGACCACTATCGACTATCCGGGACTGCTTGCCTGCGTGTTGTTTTGCCAGGGTTGCGCCTGGCGTTGTCGTTACTGCCACAACCCGCAGTTGATCCCGCCTCGTGGCACAGACGAAGTGGATTGGCGGCGGGTGTTGGCCTTTCTACAACGGCGCCAGGACCTGCTCGATGCCGTGGTGTTCAGTGGTGGAGAGCCAACCTTGCAGGACGGTTTGCTCGGCGCGATGGATGAGGTGCGGGCGATGGGATTTCGCATCGGTTTGCACAGCGCCGGCATCAAACCCGCAGCGTTCGCCAAGGCACTGACCGGGGCCGACTGGGTCGGTTTCGATGTCAAGGCGTTGCCCGAGGATTGCCAGGCCATCACCCGCGTCGAGGGCAGCGGAACCGCTAACTGGCGCAGCCTTGAGCATCTGCTGGCCAGCGGTGTCGACTACGAATGTCGCACCACCGTGCATTGGCATCTGTTCGAGCCGGCGCGTCTGCTGATCCTGGCACAGCGTCTGAACGAGCTCGGCGTCAAACGCTTCGCCGTGCAGCTGGTTCGCACTGAACGGATGTTCGATCCGCTGCTGCCGAGTGTTTCGGCACAAGCCTTGCTACCTGACTTATGGGAGGCCATGCGCGAGCTGTTTCCAGCCTTCGTGTTGCGGGGATAGCTTATACCCAGCCCCAGAATTGCAACCACCAGCCAAATCCCACCATGCCGATGGCCAGTAGCAGGCACAGACTGCCAGACACGGACCGCGCCAGGGAAAGACCTTCGCGGTTCAGCCGTTTCCAACCCAGCAGCAGACTCCAACCCATCGCGGTGATTAACAGACCGGCCCTGGCCGGTTGTACCCATTCCAGCAGCAGACCTTCGTAGCGCAGCAATTTCACCGTTGTGGCCGACAGCCCGAGAAACAACCCGGCACCACCCAGAGGCGTGAGTGTCAGTGCCAGGGGCCAATACAGTCCGCGATTGTGTGCCAGTCGAGCCGTCAGGCGCAGGAGGATCATCAACGCCATGCCCAACACCATTGAACTCAAACTCAAGTAAGCGACGATGCTGAAGCCGTCCAGCCAACTGAAGCTGTCGTTGAGCTGCGGGTAATGGGTGAGCAGCCACCAGGGCGCGTTGTCCTGCAAGGCCCAGAGTTGGTCGTGCTCAACCAGCCATTGGGCGAGGGTTTGCTTAAGGGCGACGAACCATGGACTGACCGTCCACTGAAACGCGCCCATGGCCAGGCCAATCACACCGAACAGCAGTAAGCGCGCGTCCCACGGTGAAAGCGTCTGCGCCGTCGCGTGAAGAATCTCTTGGTTGCTGGAGCGGGCGATCAGCTGAACCGCACTGCGTTGTCCGCTGCAGCGTCCGCAGGCGTGGCAGTCACTCGCGCCTTGCATACGACGGATGTCGAGCAAGGGCGCGCAGTTGGGCGGTGGCAGGCGCGGCGCGACATTTTCCATCCAGCGTTGTTCGTTTACCTGAAAATGCACGGGCGCCAGGCGGGCGAGCAGGGCGAAGACGCCGCTGACCGGGCACAGGTAACGGCACCAGACCCGCTTGCCCCGGGCGAACAGCAACCCGACGACAACCGCCGCGACGGTCGATCCGCCCAGAATCAACAACGCCGCTTGGGCGTAGTCGTAGACGCTGATCAACTGGCCGTAGAGGGTCGTCAGGCAGAACGCCAAGGTTGGCCAGCCGCCCCAGCGCAACCAGCGCGGCACACCCAGGCCTTTGCCGTAATGGCTGGCCCATTCGCTGAGTGAGCCTTCCGGACACAGAACGCCGCACCAGAGTCGGCCGAACAGCACGATCGACAGCAGCACGAACGGCCACCAAATACCCCAGAACAAAAACTGCGCGAACAGGGTCAGGTTGTCGAGCAGCCGTGCCTGGCTGTCCGGGAGCGGCAACAGCGCCGGGATCACCAACAGCAACGCATAGAACAGTACAACGGCCCACTGCACGGCACGAATGACCGGCGCATGGCGACGCATTCCATCGCCCAGGCGCCGCAGCCATCGATTGCGACGACTCAGCTTAGGCATGGGACTTTTTCCGCAGCACGTTGGCGCAGCCAACCGCCGACGGCCAGCCAATAACCTGCCAGCACCAGCAAAGTCATGCCGCTGGGCGTCGCGCGATAACCGGCAAAACCGGCCAGAAAACCGCCCAGCCCATGGCTGTCGCTGAGCAAGGCACTGCTGTCCCAAAGCGTTTCGCCAACGAGGCTGTACATCACTTCCGGCAAATCCAGGGCGAGTAATTGTCCGCCGATTCGCTCAGTTCCGCTGACCAACATTGCCGCGCCGAGCATCAGCAAAACAGCTTCGCTGATGGCAAAGAATCGCTGCCACGAAATAAACCGGCGACTGCTGTGGAGCAGCGCAATCGTCAGCACCGACAACACCAGTCCCAATGCACCGCCGACGGCAAACAAACCAAGCTGCGGACCTCGTAGCTGAGCGCCGGCGCCATAGAGAAAGACTACCGTTTCACTGCCTTCGCGGCTGACGGCGAGCATGGCCAGCAGCAACAGACCTGCGCCACCTTGCCGGGCCAGGTGGCTATCGGCGTGTCGTTGCAAATCGTGCTTGAGCGTGCGCCCGTGACGGTGCATCCAACCGACCATTTGCACGATCAGCAGGCTGGCAACCAACGAGAGTGCGGCCTGGAACCATTCACTGGCTGAGCCGCTCATGGCCTCACCGGCAAACAGAATCAACACCGCCAGCAGGCCCGAAAACATCAACCCCAGCACGACACCGGCCCACAAGTACTTCACCAGTCGATCACCCTGATGCTGCTGGCTGACCCAGGCCTGGAGAATGCCGATCACCAGCAGCGCTTCGACGCTTTCGCGCCAGACAATGAACATTGATTGATTCATGGGAACTCCGTGTTTGAACGGGTTATTTCGCGAGGATGCCGCCCTCGGGCAGTTGAGGGTTGAACTCGTCAAAGAAGGGGTAGTGACCGGGCCTGAGGGGGTGAATGACCACGAAGGTTGTCACTCCCGGCGACAGTACTTTTTCAACCCGCAATGGCGTGCTCTCGAATTCGGCTGGGCCTTGACCGATATTTTTCAGGATGATTTTGAAGCGCTGTCCGGCCGGAACCTCCAGCAAGGCGGGGGAGAAGTGGCCATCGCGCAGGCTCAGCTCATAGCTGGGTAACTCGGCATAAGCCGTCAATGGCATCACTGCTCCAGCAAGCATCAGCCAGGCAATGTGCAGGCGCTTCATTCAATAGCCGCCTTTTTTACCGATGCCGGCGTAGATGAACTCATAGTGCAATTCGCAGCGTTCAAACCAGGGGGCTACGCCAGTTTCCTTATCGGTATGGCGACCAAGGGATCCATGACCGCCGGGTGGCAGGACGGTAAAGGTCAGCTGATATTTACCTGGACCGAGCAGCTTTACATTGTCGCCATAGTGCGGACCGTCATTGGCGACCATGGCGTGGAAATCACCTTTGAGTTCGTTCTTATTGCCTTGTTTTTTCAAATTGAACGAGACGTTGAGGTACGGCACGAAACTGCCTTCCTGAAAGCCTTGTCGATTGTCCGCCGTGGCGCGAATGTCGGCTTCCAGATGCACATCGGAATCTGCAGTGGCCCGCATCATTCCGGCAGGTGCCATCTCGATCGGCTGCAAATACACCGCCCCGACTTCCAGCCCTGGACACAACTGGGGTTCCCCGATCGGGTATTCCTTGGCCTGAGCTAACGGTGTGAGCAAGAGCAGGGCGAGTGACAGCGAAAAGGTCGTACGCATGATGTCTTCCTGGGCACTAACGAGTAAGAACCCGAGTGTAGGAAGCTTTCTTGCGAATAATAATGATTGTTATCAAGTTTGCAGCGATTAAGGCATTCGATTTCAGTCCTTGATCCGTATCAAGGGCATTTTTGCACAAGCGATGTAGGTTGAAGGCACATCCTAGAGACGAACACGGGATCAACATGGCCAAGAATTTTCCCATAAGCCCCAAGCATCCCGAGCGCATTTGCTGGGGCTGCGACAGATACTGCCCAGCCAATTCCCTGGCGTGCGGCAATGGCTCCGACAGGACGATGCATCCGGCCGAAATGATCGGAGACGATTGGTACCTGCATGGGGACTGGGGCATTGAACCGTTGATTGCGTTGGAAGACGTAACGGACGATCCCAGCCAGAAGGGCTGAGCCAGCCCCTTGAAACATAGAAACCGCCTGACAGAATTTTTTTTGAAATCAAGGGGTTGCCAGCCTCGGGAAATCAGTACATAATTCACGCCATCGAAAGCACTGACCGCTGAAAAAGCTCAATGTTTTCAAGGAGTTAGATCGCGTATCTGATTCCAAGTTTGTACGCGTTTGATGTTGTGCTACATGACATCAGATGTTTGAGGCCGAGTAGCAAAATGGTTATGCAGTGGATTGCAAATCCACCTACGCCGGTTCGATTCCGACCTCGGCCTCCACTTTAAACGAGCTTCGTAGATCTATGATTTACGGAGCTTTTTTATTTGCGCTGTCCTGCAAGATTTAGTCTTGAAAAGGGCAGTCGCGAACTTGCTTCGCCGGGGCGGGATGTATATATTTCCCCCTCCGCTGCACAAGCGTCAGAACGGCCAGATCGTTATTTGGCTGTCTTCAGACTGCTTCACCGCGCTACCGCCCGAATGGCGAAACTGGTAGACGCATGGGACTTAAAATCCCCCGCTCGTAAGGGCGTGCCGGTTCGATTCCGGCTTCGGGCACCATCTTAAATCAAGGGTTTGCGGGCGAAAGCTGATGCAAACCCTTGTTTGTTTCTAGCCGGCTATTTTGTTGGGCGCAGCTATCGATGCCGGTCGTTAGTCGCTGGATTAGCCTCGCGTCGGTCTTCGCCAGAAGGGTTGCCTGTATTGACAAGCCTTCTCTCCACCAAGACATTTTGAAGGGCCTGGCGGGCTGCAGCGTCCAGCTGGTGCTCTCTCTCCTTGAGTTCAAGCAAGATGGGGCTGGACCAGGCGCGATAGGTTTGCTCGGTCTCACGAATTGATGTCATCTGTCCCCTCCTTGATGGGGGCCCGCCAACACCGTCGGCGCAATTTTGGTTCGATAGAACCCTAGTCGAGAAATCTGTTTGCCGCCAAAAAAAAGGGCATGGCGATGGTGCGCACCTCACTGACGTCGCTATTGACTTATCGTCAAAAAATATATTGATCAGTTTGTGTTTGTCTAACTTAAAAGTTGCGTTGTATTAATATAAAAAATAGTAACGAGGTGGAAGTTACGAGTCAGTTAGTGACTGCCGCTCAAAAGCAAAACCGCCAAGGGGGAACCATTCTCGGAAACCTTGAATCCTGGTGGAGCAGCGTAATTAAAACTGCTGATTATCCAGAGCTAAAGGTAATTGGACGTTGACGGCTGACGCGATCTGGATGACTTATAAAGCATTTGGAAAGGAATGCAATACTGTGCACAGTGGTGGGGTGCTTCAGTCTGACTAGACGATGAAGCAAGTAAGAAAACCAATAATAAATACAGTGTGCATTAAAGAATCATCTAACTAACGAAATCATGGCGTCAGCGGCCGAATCGAGTGAGCCCGATTCAGCCGCCGAAGCTGTCAGCTAAACGAAAGGCTGACCGGTAAAACCACGAGGCAATCGTTGCCGTCCTTCCATGGCGGTGAGTCGTTCTACCCAGGCCGCACGCCAGTCAATGGCAGTGTGCGTAACTTTGGCTTTGCGTGCGGCGCGGCGTGCAGCGTTGCGCTGGTCTTTGCGCGCATCCTTGAACGCGTCGGTTTCGCGGCAGCTTCTGCATTTCACCCGGGTAAGTTCGCTCGTTGAGACGAGTTTGCTGCCTTTGTGACCGCAGGCCAGATGCCCGCCGACTTTGAAGTGAGTAACCATCAGACGCCTCCTTGGTGACGTGTAATCGTTTGACCTCCAGCGTACGGTGACGTTCGTTGCTGGCGTAACGGGCAAAAAAAGGCCCGCGTGCGGGCGGGCCAGGGGATTCTTCAAAGGAGTCCGGTCAATGTAGAGCCTGAGATGTGAACGCCGTGTGAAATAGACTGCTTAGCCATAAAAAAGCCCAGCACCAGGCCGGGTTGGGGATGTACCAGGAAGCGATCAGGCAAGGACGCACTCGGTGACAACAATGTCGCCGTTCATGCGTCCTGAATCAGGCCGTATCCTTGAAGGTGTCCAGATCGAGTCATCTGAACCGCGGCAGGGGCGGGTCGACAGGTTTGAGCGACGACAGCGTATTGCGAATCAGTGGCGCGTCTTTCTCGATGTCGTTCAGACGATCACGAATTCTGAGGGCCGTCGGGTGCCCGCCTTGATGATCGACCCAGTCGGCGATTTCCTTGCACGCCGCTGCCAGGCGAGCCTGACGGGAGTCGAGCAGGGTGAGCAAAGTGGTGATGGACTCTTTTTCGGACATGGCAAACACCTCCGTTCAAGAAACCTGTATTTGGCAGCAAAAAGCCCGCTGGGAGCGAGCTTTCTGCCGATGGGGTCGCTGTTCCTTCAGCTTTCTCAGTATAGACCCGTAAAAGGCAGGTGACCTTAGCCTTGTCGGGCCGTCACTTGTGACCTGGCGTTTAAATGCCAGCATTCACGATGGGCATCTTCTTCACGGTCGAAACCGTCACCGATGAAGCCGTGGGTTCGAGTATCGGCGATGCGGTACCAAACGGCGGCGTCCGGTGGTGGATGGCTGGTTTCTCCGTCTCGGCGGCCATGGATGATGATCTTATTGCAACGTTTAACAACAAAAATGTCTTCCATGGCGCCACCGCAGCTAATTCGTGTTCAGAATAACTATAGAAGCCATTTGCGATCGTGCAAAAAATAGACGGGTCAGTTCGTCGCCTCAGCCATTGCGGCCCTCATCTCCAAAAACACCGCGAGCCCGACTTCCTCTGCCCTGAGCCCTTTGCGCGCTCGTGGCCTGGGCAGCTCAGCCAACGCACCCAGAAGAAAACCATCAAGCACCGCCGGGTGGATGTAGCACTTGCGGCAGACTGCCGGGGTGTTACCCAGCTGTTTGGCGACGTTCTTGACCATCTCCACCAAATGCCGCTTTGCATCCGACTCGGGTTCCCACTGCAGTTCCCGCAAAACCGCCAACGCCAACGCGCTGCCAGCCCAGGTGCGGTAATCCTTGGCAGTGAAGTCGGCGCCGGTGAGGGTTTGCAGGTAGGCGTTGACGTCGGAGGAACTGACGGCGTGCCGCTCACCGTTTTCATCCAGGTACTGAAACAGGTTTTGCCCGGGAATTTCCAGGCAGCGTTTGATAATTCGCGCCAAGCGCCGGTCTTTCACGGTGATCTGATGCTCGATGCCGCTCTTGCCGCGGAACTGGAACAGGATCGCACTGCCGTTGACCTCGACGTGACGGTTACGCAGGGTGGTGAGGCCGTAGGAGCGGTTGTCCCGAGCGTACTGGGTGTTGCCGACCCGGATCAGCGTCGCATCAAGCAAGGTGATGACCGTGGCCATGACCTTGTCGCGGCTGAAACCGGGAGCCGCCAGCAGTGCTTCAAGCTGTTTGCGCAGTTTCGGCAGGGCCAGGCCGAAGTCCCGCAGGCGCGAATATTTGTCGGCATCGCGCACTTCTCGCCAGCGTGAGTGATAACGGTATTGCTTGCGACCTCGGGCATCACGGCCGGTGGCTTGTAGATGTCCGCGCGGGTCGGCACAGATCCACACATCGGTATAGGCCGGGGGCACGGCGAGGGCGTTGATGCGGTTGATCTCATCCTGGTCGGTGATGCGCTGACCCGCAGGGTCGTAATAACAGAACTTGCCGCCCAGTTTCTTGCGGGTGATGCCGGGCTGGGTGTCATCGACGTAATGCAGGTCGGATGGCAGCACATCGGGCAGCGCGATATCGGACATGGCGATAGTCCTTGGCGGCGGATCAGGGGGCCGTTACAGCCATTGACCGCACACCATTGCAGTCGTGCCAGCGCATTTATGCCAGCACCGCCACCGCCTTGATCTGTGCCCAGAGTTGCTGGCCGGGGTGCACGCCCAATTGGTCCCGGGAGTAGCGGGTGATCCGCGCCAGCAGCGGTGTGCCGCCGGCGTCCAGACGGATCAGCACGTGGGCGGCGTTATCCGCGCCCATTTCACTGATCACGGTGACCGGCAGGCGATTGAGGATGCTGCTTTGCTCGACGCTTTGCAGGCTCAGGCTGACATCCCGCGCCTGAACCTTGCAGCGCAGCGCCTGACCCAAGGCCATCGGTGAGTGAGCCACTCGAATGTTCAGGGTCGTGTCGGGCAGTTGCAGGGTCAGCAACTGGTAGTCGGCGTCATGGGCACTAACGCGCCCCTCGACCACCACGCCGGCGTCGTCGCCCAGCGCCAAGGGCAGGTCGAGACGGGCCAGGGTTTCGCCGATAGGACCGCTGGCCAGTGCCTTGCCGTTACTGAGCAGGACGAGGTGGTCGGCCAGCCGCGCGACTTCATCCTGGGAATGGCTGACGTACAGCACCGGGATGTCCAGTTCATCATGCAGTCGCTGCAGGTACGGCAGGATTTCGTTTTTGCGCTGGCTATCCAAGGCTGCCAGCGGCTCGTCCATCAGCAATAGTTTGGGGCTGGTGAGCAGGGCGCGAGCGATGCCGATGCGCTGGCGTTCACCGCCCGAAAGATTCTGCGGATGGCGATCCAGCAGGTGGCCGATCCCAAGCAGTTCAGTCGCGTGAGCCATGTCGACCCGGCGCTGTTGGCGAGGAATGCGCTTGAGGCCGAACTCCAGATTGGCCAGCACCGAAAGATGGGGAAACAGGCTGGCTTCCTGGAAGACGTAACCCAGCGCACGTTTGTGTGGCGGCACGAAAATCTTCTTGTCGCTGTCCTGCCAGACTTCACCGTTGACTTGGATGAAACCTTGCTCGGCCTTCTCCAGGCCGGCGATGCAGCGCAGGCAGGTGGTCTTGCCCGAACCGGAATGACCGTAAAGTGCAGTGACTCCGCGGCCGGGCAATTGCAGATCCACCTCCAGGGTGAATCCCGAATACCTCAGTTTCAGACGCGTATGAATCATCGATCAGCTCCAGCCCAATTTGGTTTTACGGCTGGAGTAGAGCGCCAGCAACACAACAAAGGAGAACACCAGCATCGCCCCGGCCAGCCAATGGGCCTGGGCGTATTCCATCGCTTCGACGTGATCGTAGATCTGCACCGAGACCACGCGGGTTTTGTCGGGAATGTTACCGCCGATCATCAGCACCACGCCGAATTCACCGACGGTGTGGGCGAAACCGAGAATGGCAGCGGTGATGAAACCGGGGCGGGCCAGCGGCAGGATCACGCTGAAAAACGTGTCCCAGGGATTGGCGCGTAAGGTCGCGGCCACCTCCAATGGGCGAGTACCGATGGCAGAAAAAGCGTTTTGCAGTGGCTGGACCACGAACGGCATCGAGTAGAGCACCGAGCCGATCACCAGCCCAGCAAAACTGAACGTGAGGGTGCCGAGCCCCAGTGACTGGGTGAAGTGGCCGACAAACCCGTTAGGGCCGAGCGCCAGCAACAGGTAAAAGCCAATCACCGTCGGCGGCAGTACCAGGGGCAGGGCGACGATCGCCCCGACCGGGCCGCGCAACCACGAACGGGTGCGCGACAGCCATAACGCAATCGGAGTGCCGATGACCAGCAGGATGACTGTCGTCAGCGACGCCAGTTTCAGGGTCAGCCAGATGGCGGAAAAGTCGGCACTCGATAGCGTCATTTAGAGTTGGTAACCGTAGGATTTGATGACAGCGGCAGCTTTTGGGCCTTTGAGGTAGTCAACCAGCGCCTTGGCAGCCGGGTTGTCCTTGCCTTTGTTGAGGATCACCGCATCTTGTTTGATCGGGTCGTGCATGTCGGTTGGAACGATCCAGGCCGAACCGCTGGTGACTTTGCCGTCTTTGTAGATCTGCGACAAGGCCACAAAACCGATTTCGGCGTTGCCGGTGGAGACGAATTGGTAGGCCTGGGTGATGTTCTGGCCTTCGACGATCTTGGTTTTGACCTTGTCGGTCAGGCCCAGCTTGGCCAGCACCTGAGTAGCGGCCAGACCATAAGGCGCCGCTTTCGGGTTGGCGATGGACAGGTGTTGGTATTGGTTGTCGCTTAGCACTTTGCCCTTGGCATCGACGTAACCTTCCTTGGCCGACCACAGCGCCAGAGTGCCGACGGCGTAGGTGAAGCGCGAACCTTTGACCGTGTCGCCTTCGGTTTCGAGTTTTTGCGGGGTGGTGTCGTCTGCTGAGAGGAACACTTCGAACGGTGCGCCATTCTTTATCTGGGTGTAGAACTGCCCAGTGGCACCATAGGAAGCGACCAGTTTATGCCCGGTGTCTTTTTCGAAATCGGCGGCGATCGCCTGAATGGGTGCAGTGAAGTTGGCGGCGACGGCAACCTGGACTTCGTCCGCCTGGGCGGACCCGAAAGCGAACACTGCGAGCAGGGTTGTCAGGCAGGTTGGCGCAAAACGTGAGGCGCGAATGGTCATGAAACGGCTCCGTGGTAGGCAAGTGCAACGAGGGGGTAAGCGCTATATAGTGGAATATATAGCGAAATGCCTGCAAACGGAACGTGTTGGATGCGCGTTGTTGTGGCCACGCATGAATCAGTAGCAGCCTTCGGCAGCTGCTACATGGACGCGCGTTACCGACGAAGCAATTTCACCAACCCTTCTTCCGCCAGGCGCCGGGTCAGTTCAGCCGTGGTCGTTTCAACGCACAGCGTGAGCGCCTGACCCGCCCAGAGATTGCTGAAATCCGCTTCCCCCTTGGCCCGCAACGGCATCAACGCACCACCCGCCAGCGGGAAGGCCGGTGCTTTGGCGCTCATCGGCCCGAGTTCGCGCATCACCCGATTGAGAATTCCACGCGCCGGGCGTCCGGTGAAAATGTTCGTGACGGCTGTCTCACTTTCCTTGGCGGTGCGCAACGCCTTGTGATGAGAAGGGCTTACCTTGGCCTCTGGCGTGAACAAGTACGCTGTGCCCACTTGCACCGCCGAAGCGCCCAACAGGAAAGCTGCCGCGACGCCTCGTGCATCGGCAATACCGCCGGCAGCGATCACCGGCACCTTCACCGCGTCGACGATCTGCGGGACCAGCGCAAAGATCCCCACCTGGCTGCTCAGATCATCACTGAGAAACATGCCCCGATGGCCACCGGCTTCATACCCCATGGCGATGATCGCGTCACAACCGTGCTGCTCGAGCCAGATGGCTTCTTCGACAGTGGTGGCCGAGGAGAGTACTTTCGCTCCAGTGGCTTTCACGCGGTCCAGCAGGGACTTTTCCGGCAGGCCGAAGTGGAAACTCACGACTTCGGGACGAAGCTCTTCGATCACTTCGCAGGCCGTGTTATCGAACGGCGCTCGATTGGACACCGGCGTCGGCGCGTCGAAGTCCACGCCCAGTTCCCGGTAGTAAGGTTCCAGTAGATTCTTCCAGTCTCGAGCGCGTTGCTCATCGGTGGCGGGTGACTGATGGCAGAAGTAGTTGACGTTGATCGGGCGCCGAGTGTGTTGGCGAATCGTTGTCAGCTCCTCGCGCAACTGATCGATGCTCAACATGGCGGCAGGCATCGAGCCCAGGCCGCCGGCGTTACTGGCTGCGATAACCATGGCCGAACCGGTCGCGCCGGCCATGGGCGCCTGGATGATCGGCAGTTCAATGCCGAGCAGGTCAAGAATGCGAGTGTCTGGCCATTTGCTCATTTGAAAGGTTCTCCGACGTCATAACAGGGCAGGGACGGTAGGGCCGTTTTTGTATCAGCAATGACTGATACAAGGCCAGTCGAGTTTTCAGTTCGTGTGCCGGATCTCGACTTCGCCTTGCTGCCGCTGATCAGCCACGAAATCGGCTTGAGTGAAGCGATCGACGCCGCTTCGCGGTTGCTCGCGGGGCAATTGCGTGGGCGGGTTGTGGTGGATGTGAATCGCTGATTACAGGGCTTCACGCTCCAGCAATTGCCGTTTGCGTTCTACACCCCAGCGATAGCCTGACAGGTTGCCGTCGCTGCGCACCACGCGGTGGCATGGAATCGCCACCGCCAGAGTGTTCGCGCCGCAGGCTTGAGCCACGGCGCGCATCGCTTTTGGCGCGCCGATTCGCTGGGCGATATCGGCGTAGCTCGCAGTGCAGCCAACAGGAATTTCGCGCAAGGCTTGCCAGACCCGCTCTTGAAAAGCGGTGCCGCGAACATCCAGCGGCAAATCCAGGCCCAAGGCCGGGGCTTCGATAAAACCGACCACCTTGGCGATCAGTTGCTCGAACGCGTGGTCGGCGCCAATCAGATTCGCACGCCGAAATTTGTCCTGCAGATCGCAGACCAGTTGATGCGGATCATCTCCGAGCAGGATCGCGCAAACTCCCCGTTCACTCTGTGCCACCAGAATCGCCCCCAGGGAACACTGGCCGACGGCAAAACGAATGTGGTTGTTCTGGCCTTCTGAGCGGTAATCACCGGGTTTCATGCCTAATAGTTGATCGGCTGCTTCATAGAAACGACTGTTGGAGTTGAAGCCAGCCTCATACAGCGCGTCGGTCACTGAGCCGCCATTGGCTAGACGTTCACGGACTCTGCGCGAGCGATGGGCGGTAGCGTAACCCTTGGGCGTCAGACCGGTAACTGCTTTGAATACCCGATGGAAGTGAAAGCTGCTGAGGCCGGCAGCCAAGGCCAGTTCGCTCAGTACAGGCAGATTTTCCGCGGTTTCAATCTGGCGGCAAGCGGCGGCCACGGTCGCGGCATGTTGCGCGGCGAGGTCGCTTTGATCCTTCGCTGCTCGTTTGCTGGGGCGATAACCCGCCGCCTGCGCCTGCTCGGCGGTGTCGAAGAATTCGACATTCTGCGGTTTCGGCAAGCGCGCCAGGCTGCTGGGGCGGCAGTAGATACCGGTCGTTTTCACCGCGTACACAAATTGACCGTCTGCCCGGGGATCACGCGCAACGACGGTGGCCCAGCGAGGATCATTCTCGGTGGCGATCTTTGTCGAATGGCTTGTCATGGTTTCATGTCCTGACCTGTTTCATTCAGATTAACCAGCCGACGGGGGCGCTGCACCCCGGGTCTTGCGGTCGAATTCGAGGGCTTCATCCAGCGGTACGAAAGGTGAAGTTGATGCGTTGTTCGCCCAGTCGCGGGTGTTGGCCGTCCTTGATCGGCAAGACGCCGTGATACCGCAAGCGATCCACACCGCCCCAGACCACGATGTCGCCATGCAACAGCTGTACCCGCTGGCTTTTATCGCTGCGCTCGAAACCGCCGAACAAGAACATCGCCGGCAATCCCAGGGACACTGAAACAATGGGTGCAGCGTAGGAAACTTCGTCCTTGTCCTGGTGTAACGACATCTTGGCTCCGGGAACATAACGGTTGATCAGGCAGGAATCAGGCACGAAATCCGCAAACCCCGCTTCCCGCGCCGCCGCTTGTGCCAGTTCGAAAAACACGTCGGGCATTTTCGGCCAGGGTTGACCGGTCTGCGGATCATTGCGGGTATAGCGATAACCGCTGCGATTGGTGGTCCAACCCAGCGCGCCGCAACTGCTCAAGGCGACCGACATGGTAAAGCCCCCGGGCGTGATCATTTGTCGAAACGGTGCAGCCGCCAGAACCGCGTCCAGTGCGGGCAGCAACTGGTCCAGCCAGGGCAGAGCAAAGCCTCTGAGGACGCAGGACTGTTCGCCGATCCGATCAAGCCTGGGTTGCTGCTCGGGTTCCGCGTCGGCAAACAAGTCGAAGGTGGTTGGGTTCATGGGTCATAACGCATCGTGAAAGATGATTCCAAGGGTATGCCGTTTTCCACTGTGCAGGCGACTCACGTTGTGGCGCAGGCCACTTGCAGTGGGAAAATGTGTTCGCCGTACAGATCCTGATGAAGGCAGTTGTAGTCCTGCGGGCCATATTGCAGCAACAACGGCGTCGGGCGTTCCTGACCGGCGGCATGGCAGCGTTCGAGGAACGCTTCATGCGTTTCAGGGAGGCGGGTCGGCAGGTCCATGTGCTCGTACCAGCGATTGGCTATCGGCACCAGTCGAGGGTAGAGCGACCTGCGCAAATGGGCGGCGCTGAACGCGAGCAGCAAGACGGCCAAGGCTGGAACTGTCGCTGATAAAGCGAATCGAGAGAGCACACATGTTCTGACTCCTTAACCAAAGGTTGAGGTGGCCAGTCTAGGGAGCGGTGAGTGGGTGATCACTCCGGCGCTTGCGGTCGAATTTCAGACGGGGGAGCAGACGTCCTTGTTGTCGCTCCGGTTCCCGTTACAGCGCTTTGCTGACGCTGATTTCGCTGATGACGTCTTCGCTGGAACCATGAATGGCGTCCAGCGCGGCCTTGGCTTCTTCTTCGGTGCCTTTTTCAAGCTGGGCAAATTCGAAGCGACGCTCACCGTTGAGTTTGTATTTGATGACGTATTTGGTCGTTTGGGCCACGGTCATAGCTGCCTGGTTCTCGTGCTGGGTGTCACTCAGCTCAGTTTCGTGCTGGAGCGGCGGATAATCTTGATGGTGTGAGTCAGGGTCGGTGTGCGAGTCACGCTGATCGGCCGGCGGTTGACCGTGTCGATGGTGATGTTCCAGAAACCGGTGCTCGGTGCAGTAATCCGCGCCGGGAAAGTGTCGAACGCACCGCCGTGGTAAGTGTGGCGACCGCCATTCTTGAAGCTGCGGAAATTGGCGTCGTTCATCAAGCGGATGTTGCATGTTTGGGAGCATTGAATGACGACGATGTCGTCTTCGTTGAGGTGCTCGCGTTGGTGGATAAATTTCATGAGGCGCCTCCAGAAGGGCTTTTTCTACAAAATCAAAACGATAGCATGGGCGATTGGCGCAGTTTATCAGCCCGAACGGGTTATTATCCGGTCGTCGTGGTCCGCTTTGACAATTAAAAACAGTTATACGGAATTCTATGAGCGATAAACGCAGTAAGCCTCGGAGAAAAACAGCATTTGTACTGTCGGAGTGTCTTTATCGGAGGTTTTGTATGAAGTGGGGTGTGCTGGTCCTGCCTATGGCGATAGCGATGAGTGGCTGTGCGAGTGTTTCGGAAATCAATGAGACGCTGCCCACCATGAGCGTGATTTCAGGCAAGAAACCTCACGAGTACGCGCAATGCCTGACCGAAAAACTGTCCAGCAGCCGGGGAGCGCTGCAAGTCGAGCCGCAGAAGGACGGTGTGCGAGTCATCGTGCCGCAGAAGTTCTCCTCGGGCCCGGCCGCGGTATTTGATATCGAAGACCGTTCCACTGGCAGCAGCATCAAGTTGCATGAGCGCATCTCCAATGTGCCGTTGCGCCCAATGGATGTACGCAATGCCGCTACTGCGTGCATTTCCGGCTGATAGACTGTTGCTAGTCCGCACCGATGCCGCCAAAGCAGCGCTTTGGCGGCATTGTCATTTCTGGAGTCGAGTATGAAGCGAGAGCAGGTACGGGCGCGCCATAAAGAGGGTCACATTTCTGCCACCCACGTCATTCAAAATCCGGCGAATTCGGGAGAATGGATCGTGTTTTTCAAGAAGAGCGCCGGGCGCAGTTATTTTCTGGTGGATGAAAACGATGAAGTCGAATCCTTCAGTCGTCTCGACGATCTGATCGAGACGGTGCGCGGCCTCGGGATCAAGTTCGCCGAAATTCACATGTAGGGCAGGTCGCTTTACTTGCAGACCACCACGACACTGCGGTTCTTGTAATTACCGACGTCGACGCCCAGGGTCTTGTCGCTTTCCTGGGGCGAAGGTGTTCCGTCGGTACCGACGATTCGATAACCGGTGCCGGCGCAAGAGGCATCGGCTTTTTCATAGCAGGTCGCCCAAGAGTTGGCTTCCCCGGAGCAATCAATGGCCAGGCCTTGTTCGCCGTTGTTCAGGTAAGTCGTTTCCGAAGTGGCGCAGCCGCTCAGGGCCAGTACCGCAATCAGTGGCAAAAATTTATTCATGTCGTTTTCGTTGTCGTCGTCAGGATGATGGGGCTGAGCCTGTGACAGCGCTGCCATCAAAAGGTTATAGCGAATGGCCACTTCATTGCAGATAATTACAAAAAAGCCCTGCGTTACAGCAGGGCTTTGGTCGAGTCAGGTGTTTCTCAGGACTTATCCTTGCCGCGTCGTTTTGGGCCTGCGGGTTGATCTTGCAACACCGATGCCACCTCAATCGCCAACGCTTCGGTAGGGAAAGGCCCGGCGATATTTTCGCCGCCTGCACTGTCTACCCACCACTGTCCGTCTTTTGCCTGATTGATCAGGTATCCGTTGACGCTTTTTGCTACCGACATCTATCTGCCTCGTTG
Organism: Pseudomonas sp. HLT2-19-2; assembly: GCF_054898005.1. Taxonomy (NCBI): domain Bacteria; kingdom Pseudomonadati; phylum Pseudomonadota; class Gammaproteobacteria; order Pseudomonadales; family Pseudomonadaceae; genus Pseudomonas; species Pseudomonas sp. HLT2-19-2. Next base: position 3,032,572 of record NZ_CM142712.1, read on the forward strand.
ACTGGTTCAATCGCGCAATGATAGCGCCAAATTCACTCAGCGGGTGCTGATGGTGTAGGGTTGTGCGATTCGCGGCCGTGCAGATCTGATGGTCTGTGCTATCTATAAAGGCTGCGGAGCTATCTCGGGAACTATCCGCGAGAATATTTCTCTATGATGGCATCGGTTAGCCAGCGCGGGGCATTGTAAGGTGCTCGCCGCCTGATTAGACTGCGCCGAAACTCGTACACACAGCCCTATCAAGGACTTTTATGATCAAGAAATGCTTGTTCCCAGCAGCCGGTTACGGTACTCGCTTCCTGCCAGCGACTAAAGCCATGCCCAAAGAAATGCTGCCGGTGGTAAACAAGCCACTGATCCAGTACGGCGTCGAAGAAGCACTGGACGCTGGGTTGACCGAAATCTCCATCGTCACCGGTCGCGGCAAACGCGCGCTGGAAGACCACTTCGACATCAGCTATGAGTTGGAAAACCAGATCAAGGGCACCGACAAGGAAAAATACCTGGTTGGTATCCGTAAACTGCTCGACGAATGCTCGTTCTCCTACACCCGTCAGACCGAAATGAAAGGCTTGGGCCACGCGATCCTGACTGGCCGCCCATTGATCGGTGACGAACCGTTCGCGGTAGTGCTGGCGGACGACTTGTGCGTCAACCTCGAAGGCGACGGCGTACTGACCCAGATGGTCAAGCTGTACGAGCAGTATCGCTGCACCATCGTCGCGATCCAGGAAGTGGATCCGCAGGAAACCAACAAGTACGGCGTGATCGCTGGCGAGTTGATCGCTGATGACCTGTACCGCGTGCGTAACATGGTCGAAAAACCGGCTCCGGAAGACGCTCCGTCGAACCTGGCGATCATCGGTCGTTACATCCTGACTCCGGACATTTTCGAGCTGATCAAGCAAACCGAGCCAGGAAAAGGCGGCGAGATCCAGATCACCGACGCCCTGATGAAGCAGGCGAAGAACGGTTGCGTGATAGCCTACAAATTCAAGGGCCAGCGTTTCGACTGCGGTGGCGCTGAAGGCTACATTGAGGCGACCAACTTCTGCTTCGAGAACTTCTACAAGACTGGCAAGGCCTACTAATAGCCTCTGACCTACTTGTATTGAAAAGCCACCTTCGGGTGGCTTTTTCATTTTCCGTCCCCATATCGTTTGCAGCGCTTGCCCAAGGGATGTCTGCGGGTATGCTTGTGGACTGCCGAGGAGATTGAAAACATGGCCTACGATTTTGACCTTTATGTGATTGGCGCCGGTTCCGGCGGTGTGCGGGCTGCGCGTTTTGCTGCCGGTTTTGGCGCGAAAGTGGCTGTGGCCGAGAGCCGCTACCTAGGTGGCACTTGTGTGAATGTCGGCTGCGTACCGAAGAAGCTGTTGGTCTACGGCGCACACTTCGCCGAAGACTTCGAGCAGTCGCAAGGTTTTGGCTGGACGCCGGGCGAAGCGAAGTTCGATTGGGCGACCCTGATCGCCAACAAGGATCGCGAGATCAATCGCCTGAACGGCATCTATCGCAACCTGCTGGTTAACAGCGGCGTGACCTTGCATGAAGGCCACGCCAAGATCGTTGATCCGCACCAGGTTGAGATCAATGGCGAGCGCTACACCGCCAAAAACATCCTGATTGCTACCGGCGGCTGGCCGCAGATTCCGGAGATTCCGGGGCACGAACACGCGATCAGTTCCAACCAGGCGTTCTTCCTCAAAGAACTGCCCAAGCGCGTTCTGGTGGTGGGCGGTGGTTATATCGCTGTCGAGTTCGCCGGAATCTTCCACGGTCTGGGTGCCGAGACCACGTTGCTTTATCGCGGTGAGCTATTCCTGCGTGGCTTCGACGGTGCAGTGCGCAAGCACCTGCAAGAAGAACTGACCAAGCGCGGCATGGACCTACAGTTCAATGCCGACATCGAACGTATCGACAAGCAGTCCGATGGCAGCCTGAAGGTGACGCTCAAGGATGGCCGTGAGCTGGAGGCGGATTGTGTGTTCTACGCCACCGGTCGCCGCCCGATGCTCGACAATCTTGGGCTGGAAAACACAGGCGTAAAACTCGACAAGAAAGGTTTCGTCGAGGTCGACGAGCAGTATCAGACTGCAGAGCCGTCCATCCTGGCGCTTGGCGATGTGATCGGCCGGGTTCAGCTGACACCAGTCGCGCTGGCCGAAGGCATGGCCGTGGCGCGACGCTTGTTCAAGCCTGAGCAATATCGCCCAGTGGATTACAAGCTGATTCCGACCGCGGTGTTCAGCCTGCCGAACATTGGCACGGTCGGCTTGACCGAGGAAGAGGCCCGGGAGGCCGGGCACGAGGTGGTGATCTTCGAAAGCCGCTTCCGTCCAATGAAGCTGACCCTGACCGAATGCCAGGAGCGCACCCTGATGAAGCTGGTGGTGGACGCCAAGACCGACAAGGTTCTGGGCTGCCACATGGTCGGTCCGGATGCCGGGGAAATTGTTCAAGGCCTGGCAATTGCCTTGAAGGCTGGCGCCACCAAGCGCGATTTCGACGAAACCATCGGCGTGCATCCGACCGCCGCCGAAGAGTTCGTCACCCTGCGCACGCCGGTCGCGGGTTAATCGTCCTTTTTGGGCTCTGATGCGTCTGGCGCTATCGCAATGACGGCCGCCAGGCGCACGCTCTCATCCAGTCTCGCCTGAGTCTTGAGCAACTCAATTTCCAACCCTTTGTTAATCTGCGACTGCTCGTCGACGCTCTGCTTCAGCGACTGGCTTTCCAGCTGGGCCGCGTGCAAGCGTTCCTGGAGGAGGGTGCGTTCGCTGTCAATACGGTTGATCTGTTCCAGGAACTGATCCTGTCGAGCATTGGTTTGTTTGAGTTGATCCTGCAGCAGGCTCAACTCTCTCAAGGTGCCACGGTTCTCCGTCAACAAGCGCTCGTTGTCGCGGTGCAGTTGCGTGATCTCATCCTGGCGCACCAATGCGCTCTGTTGAGCTTGGCGCAATTCCATCTGAATCTGCTGCACCTGGCTTTCGTGGCGGCGCTGCTCCTGCTCGCGCTGTTCTTTGACTGCGTTGCGGTAGTGTTCCAGTGCGTCGCGAGCATGTAGGTGTTTCTCTTCAAGGGAGCGGATCTGCTCATCCTTGTCTTTCAAGCGTAATTCGAAATCGGCCAGTGCCTGGTTCAGTCCGGCGTTGCGGGTTTGCTCGGTCTGCAATATGGAACGGGTTTCTTGCAGCGCCTCGGATTCCTGAGTCAGTGCCAGGCTTTGAATTTCGTATTGCTGATGCAATTCGGCATTGGCTTGTTGAGCTTCCTTCAGCTGTATTTCCAGCTCTTTTCGCTGCTGATCGAACTGCGCGCGTGCTTGGTCGATGGGTTCTTGCGCCTGTTCCTTGAGGCGTTGCGCCAAGCGTGAGACCAGGCTTGCCAGCTCATCATCAATGGGCTCAGAAGGCGTTTCGGCGCGCTCGCTGCCGTCGTCCAGCTCCTTCAAATAGCGGTGGATAGTGGTTTTTGAGCCGGTATTGCCCATCTCGATCCGTACCGCGTCGATGCTGGGGTTTTCGCCTCGGGCAAGGATCGCCAAACGTGCCGCTTGCACTACTGCTTTATTAACGCCGCCACGAGCCATGTCTTCTCCTACGATTTCGTACTGTGGTACATGCCACTGAATTACGTAGTGTACCATCCTGACGATAAAGATAAATAATGTAAGTTAGTGATGCGGGATATACTGGTATTACCCCGTGTGATAAGCGCTGTAGCGCGTTTTCACCTGCCAAAACGGTACGTTTTAGAGAGTTGAGCCGATGAGTGAGCTGGATCGTTACCTGCAGGCCGCCACGCGCGACAACACCCGTCGCAGCTATCGGGCGGCTATAGAGCATTTCGAAGTCAGTTGGGGCGGATTCCTGCCGGCGACCAGCGACAGCGTAGCGCGTTACCTCGTCGCTCACGCGGGCGTGCTGTCGATCAATACCTTGAAGTTGCGCTTGTCAGCACTGGCGCAATGGCACAACAGCCAGGGCTTTCACGACCCGACCAAGGCGCCGGTGGTGCGTCAGGTGTTCAAGGGCATTCGCGCGCTACACCCGGCTCAGGAGAAACAGGCCGAGCCATTGCAGCTTCAGCATCTCGAGCAAGTAGTCGCTTGGCTGGAGCAGGAAGCGCAAACCGCCAGGGCAGAAGGTGATCAGCCGGGACTGCTCAGGGCCAAGCGTGACACGGCGCTGATCCTGTTGGGCTTCTGGCGCGGCTTTCGTAGTGATGAGTTGTGCCGCTTGCAAATCGAGCACGTAAAAGCCGTCGCTCAGTCAGGCATCACGCTCTACTTGCCGCGAACCAAGAGCGACCGCGAAAACCTCGGCAAAACGTACCAGACACCAGCACTGCAGCGCCTGTGCCCGGTGCAGGCGTACATCGACTGGATCACTGAATCAGCGTTGGTCCGTGGACCGGTATTCCGGGGCATCGACCGTTGGGGCAACTTGAGCGAGGAGGGGCTGCACGCCAACAGCGTGATTCCGTTACTGCGCCAGGCGCTGGAGCGCGCCGGCATCCCGGCCGAGCATTACACCAGCCACTCCTTGCGGCGCGGTTTTGCCACCTGGGCCCATCAAAGCGGGTGGGACTTGAAGTCTTTGATGAGTTACGTGGGCTGGAAGGATATGAAGTCCGCCATGCGCTATGTTGAAGCCAGCCCGTTTCTCGGGATGACACCGCTCGCGGAAAAAACCATTGGCGTTGCTAAGTAAGTTTTCTTCTATTAATACGTTCGGCTAATAGCGAAAACCAATGAGCAGCATGAGCTTTGCCAATGAGCCATCCGGCCATCGAGTGGGTAGGATTCACTCCATCAACTTCTCAACCAAACTTTTCAACCCTGACGGAGAGTCATCGATGCCTATCATCAACAGCCAAGTTAAACCGTTCAAAGCTACCGCCTACAAAAATGGCGACTTCGTACAAGTGTCGGACGCTGACCTGAAAGGCAAGTGGTCTGTGGTGTTCTTCTACCCAGCCGACTTCACCTTCGTTTGCCCGACCGAACTGGAAGATCTGGCTGACAACTACGACGCATTCCAGAAGCTGGGCGTCGAAATTTACAGCGTTTCCACCGATACCCACTTTGCTCACGCTGCCTGGCACAACACTTCGCCAGCCATCGGCAAAATCCAGTACACCATGATCGGCGACCCGACTCACGCCATCTCCCGCAACTTCGACGTGCTGATCGAAGAAGCAGGTCTGGCTGACCGCGGCACCTTCGTGATCAACCCTGAAGGCCAGATCAAAATCGTCGAGCTGAACGACGGCGGTGTGGGTCGTGACGCTTCCGAACTGCTGCGCAAAATCAAGGCTGCTCAGTACGTCGCTGCTCACCCAGGCCAGGTTTGCCCAGCCAAGTGGAAAGAAGGCGAGGCCACTCTGGCTCCGTCCCTGGACCTGGTCGGCAAGATCTAAGTCTGTGAAAAAAGCATCACCAGGGCGGGTTTCCGCACCTAAGTAAGCTGCAACCGCCCTTTAAAAAACGCCCGGGCGAGATTCGCTCGGGCGTTTTTTTTCAAATCGACTTTTTACAAAATCAAGGAAATCGCCCGTATGTTGGACGCCAATCTTAAAGCCCAGTTGAAGTCATACCTGGAACGGGTCACCCAGCCAATCGAGATTATTGCATCCCTCGACGACGGTGCGAAATCCCAGGAAATGCTCGCTTTACTCAAAGACGTTGCCAGTCTTTCTACCCAAATTACCTTGCTCGACAACGGTGACGATGCGCGTAAGCCATCGTTCTCGATCAACCGCCCGGGTGCCGATATCAGCCTGCGTTTCGCCGGCATCCCGATGGGCCACGAATTCACTTCGTTGGTGCTGGCCTTGCTGCAAGTCGGTGGCCACCCTTCGAAGGCCAGCGTTGAGGTGATCGAACAGATTCGTTCGCTCAAAGGCGAGTTCAGCTTCGAGACTTACTTCTCGCTGTCCTGCCAGAACTGCCCGGACGTGGTCCAGGCGTTGAACTTGATGGCCGTGCTCAACCCGAACATCCGCCACGTCGCTATCGACGGCGCGCTGTTCCAGGCCGAAGTCGATGATCGTCAGATCATGGCCGTGCCAAGCGTTTACCTGAACGGCGTGAACTTCGGCCAGGGCCGCATGGGCCTGGAAGAAATCCTCGCCAAAATCGACACCAGCGGTATCGAGCGTCAGGCCGAGAAGATCAGCGCCAAAGAAGCGTTTGACGTGCTGGTCGTCGGTGGTGGTCCGGCCGGTGCTTCGGCCGCGATCTATGCAGCCCGCAAAGGCATTCGCACCGGTGTGGCGGCTGAACGTTTTGGTGGGCAGGTGCTGGACACCATGGCCATCGAGAACTTCATCTCCGTGCAGGAAACCGAAGGGCCAAAACTGGCTGTGGCGCTGGAAGAGCACGTCAAGCAATACGACGTCGACATCATGAACCTGCAACGCGCCGACAAGTTGGTGCCGGGCAAGAGTGGCGAGCTGCACGAAATTCACTTCGCCAGCGGCGCGACCCTAAAAGCCAAGACCGTGATCCTGGCGACCGGTGCGCGGTGGCGTGAAATGAACGTCCCGGGTGAGCAGCAATACCGCAACAAAGGCGTGGCGTATTGCCCGCACTGCGACGGTCCGCTGTTCAAAGGCAAGCGCGTGGCGGTGATTGGCGGCGGTAACTCCGGCGTCGAAGCGGCCATCGACCTGGCGGGTATCGTGTCCCACGTAACGCTGCTGGAGTTTGATGTACAGCTGCGCGCCGATGCGGTCTTGCAGCGCAAGTTACACAGCTTGCCGAACGTCACCGTTATCACCAGTGCGCAAACCACTGAGGTGATGGGCGACGGTCAGAAGGTCAACGGCCTGCGTTACAAGGATCGCCAGTCGGACGAACTGCGTAACGTCGAGCTGGAAGGGATCTTCGTACAGATCGGTCTGTTGCCCAACACAGACTGGCTCAAAGGCACCATCGAGTTGTCACCTCGCGGTGAGATCATCGTCGATGCCCGCGGTGAAACCTCGATGCCAGGTGTGTTCGCTGCCGGTGACGTGACTACCGTACCATACAAGCAAATTGTGATCGCGGTGGGCGAGGGCGCCAAAGCCTCCCTGAGCGCGTTCGATCACTTGATCCGGAGCTCGGCTCCGGCATAAAACGCCGACGCTGAGAAAACAAAACCCCATGAGCGATCATGGGGTTTTTTGTGTCTCACACTGATCGTACCCGCGCTCTGCGTGGGAATGCAGTCCGCGTCCCTTTTTTTTACATTGGAGCAGGCTGAATGATTTCAACCCAGTAAGCATCCGGGTCCTTGATGAACGCCAGGCTCTTCATGCGGCCGTCATCCAGGCGTTTCTGGAAATCGCAGCCCAGCGCTTCGAAGCGCTCGCAGGCAGCGCGGATGTCTGGCACCGAGATGCAGATGTGGCCAAAACCGCGCGGGTCAGTGTTGCCGTTGTGGTAGGCGAAATCCGCGTCGTTCTCGGTGCCGTGGTTGTGGGTCAACTCAAGAATGCCGGGGATCGACTTCATCCACTCGGTGCGAGCAGCGGCGTCGGCCGGGATCTGGCTTTTCTCAACCAGCGCCAGGAAGTACAGGCTGAACTTGGCTTCCGGGAAGTCGCGTTTTTCTACCAGCGAGAAACCCAGGATGCGCGTGTAGAAATCCAGGGACTTTGTGATGTCCTTGACCCGCAGCATGGTGTGGTTGAAGACGAACTTCTGGGTGGCGGTGTCAGGTTGGGCGGTCACGCCTGGGAAGGTGTTCAATTCGTGCAGGCTCATGGGCCCTCCGGAAAATAAGTGGGGCTAACGAATGTCGACAATGATACGCAAGGGCTCGCACATCACCAAATCCAAACCGTCGGCTATTGCCTGACAGACGGGCGAGGCTCAAACTTTACGGTTCTATCCGTGAGTATTCATCGCAATGACTCGATTCTGTAAATCGACCTCCGTCCTGTTTGGTGTGCTTTCAGTGATTGCCTGCGCTCACGCAGACGAGCCAATCGTGACCTGGCCCAACGGCTGGGAGGTCGAATCCGTCCCGAAAGATGACACCAACCCCCAGGTGGTCCGCCAGCGCGCGGTGAAAAACGATCAGGGCGGCACGCCGGTGATGGTGATGGAGTTGACCATGACTCAGGTGGAAAGCGGTCATCAGGTGGATCTGCAAGGCGTGTTGCTGGAGATGCGCAAGTCGGTGCAGAAGGACTTCTTTCAAGGCGGTTATCAAAGTGTCTGCAACAAGATTCATCCGACGACCTTGAGCCGCTTATCAGCGCTGGAAACTACCTGCACGATCACGCAGAACGGAAGGCATGTGCTCTCTCAAACATTGGTTGCCGCCGTGGATGCCGATAAGGCCTATGTTCTTTCGTACGCGGGGCAGGCAGAGGTTTATAAGGCAAGTCAGGATGAAATAGAGGCAGCTCGTAACAGCTTGAAACTTTAGTTAAGGATTTCAATGGCCGCCGGTTTCAGCGCATTCTGAAATTTTTAGATACCCAAAGGGATTAAACCCAAAGTTATTCAACAAGTAACGAGTTAATCGGCGCCAATCGTTGCATTTAGAAGGCGTCCATGAAAAAGCCCTGCATTGGCAGGGCTTTTTTTGCCACCGCGAGTGCTTAGCCGCGCAGCCAGGAATCGACGGTAGCTGCACCGTATTTTTCCTTCCAGGCTTTCAGGCCGCGGTGGTTGCCACCCTTGGTTTCAATCAGTTCACCGGTGTGCGGATTCTGATAAACCTTGACCACGCGAGCGCGGCGGGTTTTAGGCGCTGTTGCCTGTTGCAGGCCGGATTTTGCCGGGTTCGGATCGAGAATGGCGATGATGTCGCGCAGGCTCTTGCCGTAGGTTTTCATCAGCCCCTGGAGCTTTTCTTCGAATTCGATTTCTTTCTTGAGCCCGGCATCGTTCTTCAGGGATTCCAGCTGTTTAAGCTGCTCTTGAAGGGCCTTTTCAGCTGCACGAAATTCAGCGAGTCTGGACAATATCTTTACTCCAATAGTGTGTTTGGCTGATACCAACCGCAAACAAAGCTATAAGCCAAGAGCCTTGAGGCGACTCGGTGATAGTGGCTCACCTGCCAATCTTGCGCAGGCATGAAAAATTGTAGTAGTTAATTGGCCAAGAGTAAATCCTGTCTTGTTCATGTAACAACAGTAGTATTTTGATTCAAATGGGTGCGCGGTCTCCTTGTCTCGTCGCTTAGAGCCGCTAGTTAATGATGACTTAATGCGTTAATGAACTCTGCGCCGGGCATCGGCCGGCCGAACAGATAACCTTGCAGGAAGTTCACGCCGTGAGCGGTCAGATAATCACTTTGCTCCGAGGTTTCCACACCTTCGGCGACGATACCCAGATCGAGCTTGGCCGAGAGTTCGATGATGGTGTCCAGAATGTGCCGTGAGAGCGCGTCAACACCGATCATGGCGACAAAACTCTGGTCGATTTTCAGAAAGTCGACATTGAACTGACGCAAGTAACCCAGGCTTGAGTGGCCAGTGCCAAAGTCATCAATCGCGATCATCACGCCCAGCACGTGGAGCTGCTCGAACAGTTGGTGGGTAATGGCCGTCGGCTCGATGAGTTCACGCTCGGTCAACTCCAGCACCAGGCAGACGGCACCCGGTGAGAAGGCGCCGAGGAATTCGCGGCAATCATCGACCAGTTCCAGGTCCTTGCAGTGGCTGGCGGTGATGTTGATGCCGATGTGGAAAGCTCCCTCGAATGAGGATGAAACAGGCGCCAGCAGTTCGGCGGTCTGCTGCATCAACGAGCGGGTCATCGGCACGATCAACCCGGAGTGTTCGGCAAACGGAATGAACAGTTCCGGATGCACCAGACCTTCCTTTGGATGATTCCAGCGCATCAGCACCTCGGCGCCGGACCACTTTTTGCTGGCGCCATGCACCACAGGCTGAAAGTACGGAATGAACTCCGCAGCTTCCAGAGCGCGCTGCATTTCATGGCTTGGCGACGACGAGCGCTTCTGCAGGGCGTGCCCGATGGCACCTGAAGCCACACCAAAGAAGATCAGCAAACTGAACAGCGGTGGATACTCCCTGGTCATGTAACGCCAGGTTTCACCTTCGGGAAAACCGGCCGCCACCGTGAAGGCGTAACGCGAGGACGTCAATGTGCTTTGCGCCACCGGCAAGGCGGGCAGGGCACCTTCGTGGACCTTGCCATCGGCGGACAACCAATCGGGGCCGACTTGCAGTAGCAGCAATGTCTTGCGGCCGCTCAGGCGCAGCACATTACTTAGGTGGTAACCGTACAGGGTGGTCAGCGCCCCTTGGTTTCCTTCACTGAGTCGATACACCAGCAACGCGGTATTGGGCGTGACCGGGTTGCCGTTCATGAGCCACAACTTGCCCTGGGTGTAGTCGCCGGGATTGACCTTTTCCTGATAGTCGCCGAACAGCGAACTGCAATAAAGGTTGTTGTCCTGCACCAGATTGGTCGAGCGCACGAATGGACGGCGGGTGACCTGTTCGCGCAGGGCCAGTTTGACGTCGTTGCAGTTTTGCCCGGCCAGTGGCAGCAATTCGTGCGCGGCCTGAGCGGTGTTGTCGAGCATCAATTCGAATTGGCGAATGGCTTCTTCGGCGCTCTGCTCGGTGCTGTGTTTGAGTGCGCGTTCAGCCTGCATATAGAGAATGGCGAACCCCAGCAGCACCGGGAGTAATCCGCTCAGTAGAGTCACAGCCATCCTGATGCTGCGTTTGCGGCGAGATTTGACGTTCAACGGCATTTGCGAAACCTGTAACGATGAAATAGGGCTCTCAAATGCTGGCAGGACGGGACGCCTTCCAATAAGAGTTCAGGTAGAGGCCATGATAGTTGGCTCTTGGCGCGTGTGCCGCTCAGCCGTAGTTCAGACCCTCGGCCAATTTGATAAAAGCCAGCGCAGCAGGTGATGACTGGCGCTGGTCCAGCACCGCCAGACCCACCTGACGTGCGACCGGAGGCGACAGTGGTTTTTTCACGTAGCGACTGTCGTCGGGCAATGAGCCTTCAGCGACGATCGTCAGCGCATCACCTCGGCCAACAGTATCCAACGTACTCAGGAGTTGCGAGCAGCGATAACGGATGTTCGGTGTCAGCCGGGCGGCACTGAACAGTCGCGACACCAGTTCCGATGAACCGGCCTCGGTCAACACAAAGGGGTCGTTACACAAATCGCTCAAGCTCAGGCTGTCGCGAAGGGCCAGTGGATGATTGGCGGGCAGCAGCGCGACCATCTGGTCTTTGATCAGCGTAAAGGTGTCGAACCGATCCTCGGGCAACACCACGAAGCCGAGATCAATACGCCGCTCTTCCAGCCACTGGATCACCTGCCGGTCCGGGCCTTCGTCTATGTGGACCTCGATGCCCGGGTGAGCAGCGCGGTAATGCTGCAGGATCAGCGGCAATAATTTGATTGACGAGGTCGGCCCGAACGAGCCGATGCGCAACGTGCCGCGTTTCATTCCGCGAGCATCGGCCGCTTCCTGGCGCAAGGTATTGGCCAGGCCCAGCATCGCCCGGGCGCGCGGCAAAAGCTGTTGGCCGATGTCGCTGAGTTCGACCTGGGACTGATGCCGACGCAGCAGCGCCACACCCAGTTCCTGTTCCAACGACTTGAGGGCGTGAGAGACCGCGGATTGGGAAATCCCCAAGCGATTGGCTGCCGCGGTAAAACCGGAAAGCTCGGCGACCAGAGAAAAAATCTCCAATTGGGTGAGGGTCATGAGTGTTTACTCATTTTACGATGACAAGGTATTAGCCAGATGATACGTCATCTTCCCCGATATCTCGTTCTGGTAACCTATGACAACCTGTGAGCAGGGCCTGTCCAACCCTTCGGATGTGCCGGTTTATCTGAAACTGGCTGCAGTCACCATGATCTGGGGCGGCACTTTTGTTGCCGGGCGGTTTCTGTCTGATAGCCTCAGCCCCTTGTTCGCCGCCAGCCTGCGATTCTTGTTGGCCAGCGTGGCGTTACTGGTGTTTCTGCTACTGGCCCGCGTGCCTCTCGCCCGACCCAGTTCCAGGCAATGGCTGCAATTGGCGCTGCTGGGTTTTTTCGGGATCTTTTTCTACAACCTGTGCTTCTTTTATGGCCTGCAGTACATCAATGCTTCACGGGCGTCATTGATCGTGGCGTTGAACCCGGCGGTGATTGGCCTGGCATCATGGTTGTTATTCAAGGAACGCTTGAGTCGAGCAAAAGTCATCGGGATTGCGATCTGTATTGCCGGGGCGGGCCTGGTGATCGTCAGCCGTAACCCGCAATTGTTGACTGGCAATCCCGATGCCTGGATCGGCGATCTGTTGATATTCGGCTGTGTTCTGGGTTGGGGCGTTTATTCGCTGTTCTCCAAAGATCTGAATCAAACCCTGGGACCGGTGCAAACGGTGACGTACTCGATTCTGTTGGGCACGCTGATGCTGTGGGTGACCAGTGCTGTTCGCGGTGAGTTGAGTGTTGCTGCACTTGCTAGCCTCGGACCAAAGCAATGGTTGAGCCTGATGTACCTGGGCGTATTGGGTTCGGCGCTGGCCTACATTGGCTATTACGACGGCATTCGCAAAATCGGTGCGACACGATCAGGTGTGTTCATCGCCCTGAACCCGCTGACAGCGGTGATCCTCGGTGCGCTGCTGTTGGGCGAGCAGTTGACCCTGACGATGTGCCTGGGAGGAGGGCTGATCCTCGCGGGGATTTTCCTGTGCAACAAACCCCTTGCGCGAGCAGGGAAAAAGGGGATTTGATACAGAAGGCGGACAAACCTATTTACGCTGTGTAGAATCGGGTTACGCATATAAGAATAATCGTCTTCTGGCAGCAGAAGCCTCGCCCGCAAGAGCCTTGGGTCGACAATGAAGAGTTTCGGGTTTCAATTGATCTACGGTGACTTCCTCGCCCGCAGCGTGCGGGGCATCTCCTGCGCGCCGCCCGCCGGTCTCAGCATTGCTAGCAACTAACGATCCGTTAATTGATAAGAAAATGATGAGGCGCCAACCATGGCAGATTTATACGAAAACCCAATGGGCCTGATGGGCTTTGAATTCATCGAGTTCGCATCGCCGACCCCAAACACCCTGGAGCCGATCTTTGAGATCATGGGCTTTACCAAGGTCGCGACCCACCGATCCAAAGATGTGCACCTGTATCGCCAGGGCCAGATCAACCTGATCCTCAACAACGAACCTCACAGCGTCGCTTCGTACTTCGCGGCCGAGCACGGTCCGTCGGTGTGCGGTATGGCGTTCCGCGTCAAGAATGCCCAGCAGGCGTTTGCCCGAGCCCTGGAACTTGGCGCCCAGCCGATTCACATCGAAACCGGCCCGATGGAACTGAACCTGCCGGCGATCAAAGGCATCGGCGGTGCGCCGCTGTACCTGATCGACCGTTTCGGCGAAGGCAGTTCGATCTACGACATCGACTTCGTGTTCATCGAAGGCGTGGACCGTAACCCGGAAGGCGCGGGCCTGAAGATCATCGATCACCTGACCCACAACGTCTATCGCGGGCGCATGGCCTACTGGGCCAACTTCTACGAGAAGCTGTTCAACTTCCGCGAAATCCGTTACTTCGACATCAAGGGCGAATACACCGGCCTGACCTCCAAGGCCATGACCGCGCCGGACGGCATGATTCGCATCCCGTTGAACGAAGAATCGTCCAAGGGTGCCGGGCAGATCGAAGAGTTCCTGATGCAGTTCAACGGCGAAGGCATCCAGCACGTCGCGTTCCTCAGCGACAACCTGATCGACACTTGGGATCGCCTGAAGAAAATCGGCATGCGCTTCATGACCGCGCCTCCGGAAACCTATTACGAAATGCTCGAAGGCCGTTTACCAAACCACGGTGAGCCGGTCGATCAACTGCAATTGCGCGGCATTCTGCTGGACGGTTCGTCCGAGTCCGGCGACAAGCGTCTGCTGCTGCAGATATTCTCCGAAACCCTGATGGGCCCGGTGTTCTTCGAATTCATCCAGCGTAAAGGCGACGATGGTTTCGGCGAAGGCAACTTCAAGGCGTTGTTCGAATCCATCGAACGCGACCAGGTTCGTCGTGGCGTGCTCTCCACCGACTAAGCCGTTTCGGATGTAAAAAAGCCCGGTCAGCAGCAATGCTGGCCGGGCTTTTTCGTGTCGGCCCTACATCGATTTTCGTCGATGCCGGACCAGGTGTTTGAACCCTTCGAATACCAGAACAACCACCGCGAACCAAATCGGGATGTAGGTCAGCCATTCACCGGCCTTGATGCTTTCCCCCAGCAGCAACGCGACGCCCAGCAACAACACCGGCTCGACATAGCTCAACAGCCCGAACAGGCTAAACGGCAACAGCCGGCTGGCGATGATGTAAACCACCAGCGCCGAAGCACTGATCAACCCAAGTAACGGGATCAACAGCGACAGCCACGGATGTTGATCGAACACACCGAAACCCTGTTCACCGCCCTGAACGAACCAGAACGCCACCGGCAGCATCAAGGCCATGTCCACCCACAAACCACCAAGATTGTCTGTGGCCAGCCGCTTGCGCAGTATGAAGTAGAGCGGATAACCGACGACGACCAGCAAGGTCGCCCAGGAAAAACCGCCGACCTGATACAGCTCGTTGAGCACGCCGAGAGAGGCAAAAAACACGGCGATCTTTTGCAGGTAGGACAACCGCTCGCCATAAGCGATTCGCCCCGTCAGAACCATGGAAAGCGGTAACAGGAAATAGCCCAGTGACACGTCGAGGCTATAGCCGTTGAGTGGCGCCCACATGAACAGCCAGAGCTGAAGGCCAAGCAGCGTCGAAGAAACGATCAGGCCGGCGAGTAACTTGGGTTTGCCGCCCAGTAGGCTAAGGATGGCGACCGCGCGTTTCCATTCACCGGAGACCACCATAAACACGGTCATGCACGGCAGGGTCAGCAGCATCCGCCAGCCGAAAATTTCTACACCGCTCAAAGGCGTGAGCAGCGAGGTGTAGTAATACATGACGGCAAACAGCACCGAGGCTGAAACCGATAGAGCAATACCTTTAGACAAACTGTCCTCGCGAAGTTGAACGTTAAACGGGGGCGGAGGATACGTGGTTCGGTCGGAGAATGTGCCGCCAGATAAAGATCGCAGCCTTCGGCAGCTCCTACTGGGGTACACCCAATCTATGTAGGCGCTGGCGAAGCCTGCGATCTTTTGCTGTCAGCGGGCTTTACGCCCCGGCACAAAGTGACTCACATCATTAAACCCCGGCGTCGACGCATGCCCAGGCACAACCAGCGAATCAATGAACGCTTCATCCTCCGCCGTGATCTTCACCGCCTGAGCCTTAGTGTAGGCATCCCATTGTTCTTCGGTACGCGGGCCGACGATGGCTGAGGTGACAGCGCTGTTGTTCAGCACCCAGGCGATGGCGAATTCGACGATGCCCACGCCACGCCCTTGCGTGTACTGCTGGATCTGCTGAGCAATGCGCAGTGATTCGATGCGCCATTCGGTTTCCAGAATGCGTTTGTCTGCGCGGCCGGCTCGGCTATTGGCATCCGGCTTCACGTCTGGTGCGTATTTACCGCTGAGCACGCCGCGCGCCAGTGGACTGTAAGGCACCACGCCCAGGCCATAATTTTGCGCGGCGGTGATCTGCTCGGTTTCCACCTGACGGTTGACGATGTTGTACAGCGGCTGACTGATGGCAGGCCGGTCGACGCCCAGTTGATCGGCCACACGAATCACCTCGGCGATGCGCCAGCCACGGTAGTTCGACAGGCCCCAATAGCGGATTTTGCCCTGGCGGATCAAATCGCCGATGGCCGACACCGTGACCTCCAATGGCGTGTTGTGATCTTCGCGGTGCAAGTAATAGATGTCGAGATAATCAGTGCCCAGGCGTGCCAGGCTGGCGTCGATGCCATTGAATATGTGCTTGCGGCTCAAACCACTGCGGTTCGGCACTCCGTCTACCGGGCCGAAACCGACCTTGGTCGCCAGCACCCATTCGTGACGGTTACCGGCAATCGCTTCGCCGACGATCTCTTCGGAGCGGCCGTTGGTGTAAACGTCTGCGGTGTCGATGAAATTGATGCCCTGGTCCCAGGCCTTGTCGATGATCCGCAGGGAATCTTCGGTGCTGGTCTGTTCGCCGAACATCATGGTGCCCAGGGTCAGGGTGGAAACCTGTAAACCCGAATGACCCAGCGTACGATAGCTCATGACGAAATCCTTTTACCGGTGGGAAAGCCTCAATCAAATACCAGAACAATCGCACGGGGCAAACTGAAATATTGAACACCCCCGTGCCGATCAACCTTAAACCCGCAACGTCCGCGTCATACGCAACGCCAACAAGCTCCCGCACACAATCACACCCGCCAATAAATAAAGCGCCGCATCAGTCGACCCGGTGCTGTCCTTGACCCAACCCACCAGATACGGACTGAGGAAACCCGCCATCTGCCCCATGGAGTTGATCAACGCCAAACCACCCGCCGCAGCGCCGGCGCTGAGCAGCGCAGTCGGCACTGGCCAAAACATCGGCAGGCCGGTGAGGGCGCCCATGGTGGCGATGGTCAGGCCGAGGATGGCGATGGCGGGGTTGGCGGCGAAGTTCACGGCAATCAGCAGACCCACCGCGCCCATCAGCATCGGCACCACCAAGTGCCAGCGGCGTTCTTTACGCAGGTCGGCGGAGCGGCCGACCATCAACATGAACAACGCCGCCAGCAGGTACGGAATCGCACTGAGCCAGCCGATCACCAGGTTATCGCTGAAGCCCAGGTTCTTGATGATCGACGGCAGCCAGAAATTGATCGCGTAAACGCCGCTCTGGATGCAGAAGTAGATCAGGCCAAACGCCCAGATCGCCGGGTTCTTGAACACCGCCAGCAGCGAGTCGGTGGTGGTTTTCGGTTTGTTGGCCAGGTCTTCGGCGTGGTCGGCTTCCAGCACCGAGCGCTCGAACGGCGTGAGCCATTTGGCATTCGCGTAACTGTCGCTGAGCAGGAAATACGCCAGCGCGCCGAGGATGATGGTCGGGATACCTTGCAGCAGGAACATCCACTGCCAGCCGGCCAAGCCACCTTGCCCGGCGCCGAAGTGGTTGAGGATCCAGCCAGAAAAAGGGCTGCCGAGCAGGCCGGACACCGGGATCGCCGACATGAACAGCGCCATGATGCGGCCACGGCGGAAGGTCGGGAACCACTGCGAAAGGTAAAGCACAACGCCCGGGAAGAACCCGGCTTCGGCCGCGCCGGTGAACAGGCGCAGGGTGTAGAACTCGGTTGGTGTGGTGACGAACAGCAAACAGGTCGAGAGCGAACCCCAGACGATCATCATCAGCGCGATCCAGCGGCGCGGGCCGAATTTGGTCAGGGCCAGGTTGCTGGGTACGCCGCAGAGCACGTAGCCGATAAAGAAGATCCCGGCCCCGAGGCCGTACACGGTTTCGCTGAATTTCAGTGCGTCGAGCATCTGCAGCTTGGCAAATCCAACGTTCACCCGGTCGAGGTAGTTGAACAGGTAGCAGATGAAGATGAAGGGGATCAAACGCAGGGTAATGCGTTTGTAGACGGCGTTTTTCTCGTCAACGATGGCCTGGGTAGCGGCGGCGCTCTGTGACATGGTGGGCTCTCTCTTTATTATGATTTTTTGCGATGCAAAGGGTAACGTTGATCGCCCAATGAGTCTCGGCCACCCCTTGGGTCGTTGTCTTTGTGCCTGAGCACAGGGTTTGCAACCAAGGCCTGTGCGGGTGAACAATCCGCTCATCACGCTTTCAAGGATCACCGCTATGTTCGAACTCGATCACGACCTGGCCCAGGACATCGTCGACCGGGCGATGGCCATCCTGCCGTACAACGTCAACGTCATGGACAGCCAGGGGCTGATTCTCGGCAGCGGCGAACCGGAGCGCGTCAACACCCGTCATGAAGGCGCGCAACTGGTGCTGGCCAACGGGCGGGTAGTGGAGATCGACGCCCAAACAGCGATTCATCTCAAAGGTGTGCAGCCGGGCATCAACTTACCGCTATTGCTCGATCAGCGCTTGATTGGCGTGCTGGGCATCACCGGTGAACCTGAGCAATTGCGCACCTACGCCGAACTGGTGCGGATGACCGCCGAGATGCTGGTTGGCCAGCGCAATCAGCAGGCCGAACAGCAATGGCGGCGTCAGCGTTGCGACGATCTGCTGGCGTTGCTGCTGAGTCAGGCCGGGGATTCGCCGCGGCTGATCGATGAAGCGCAACAGCTTGGGCTCAAGCCGCAGATGACGCGGGTGCCCTATCTGATCGAGTTAGGAATGGAACACGGTCCGGGGCAAACCGTCGAAGCGCTCAGCGCCTGGCTGATGTCGCGCTACCCGGACAGTTGGTGTGTGAGTTCGGCCAAGTCCTCGCTGCTCTGGTGCCGGCCGGCAAGCCAGGCGATCGAAAATGATCGGCTGCTGGAGAAACTCGACGGCCTGGGCTGGAACATCCTGCGCATCGCCGTGGGTGGGCAGGCCGATGGGCTGACGGGACTGCGCCGCTGCTACCGCCGCGTCGGCGACTTGCTGGCCTATGGACGAGATGTGTTGCCGCACTCCCGTTTGCTGACGCTCACCCGTTACCGATTGCCGGTGATGCTTTGGCGGCACCGCAACGACGACGCGCTGGACGAGTTGCTCAAACCACTGCGCAAAGTGATCGCCAAGGATGGCAACGGCCAATTGCTGGCAACCCTGCGCAGTTGGTGCGATCACGACGGCCAGAGCCAGGCCTGTGCCGATGCACTGGGCATCCACCGCAACAGCCTGCGTTATCGAATGGAGCGAATTGCCGAGCTCAGTGGCGTCGACCCGCTAAGGCTGGACGGGATGCTCGCGCTTTATCTCGGTGTGCAACTTTTGCCTCAAACCGATGCGCCTCCAACGTCTGGCGCTTAAGGTTTTGTGGGAATGAACAATAATCGGCATGCCCGCTTGTGCAGCGGACCGGCGTTATTGTTCTTGCCTGCTGGCAGCATGAGGGCATTGGAACTGGAGAATTCGCATGAAAATCGTCATCGCCCCCGATTCGTTCAAGGACAGCCTGAGTGCCCAGGGTGTGGCTGATGCCATTGCCCAAGGATTGGCGGAGGTCTGGCCCGATGCAGAGCTGGTCAAATGCCCGATGGCTGACGGCGGGGAGGGGACTGTCGAGTCGATTCTGGCAGCGTGCGAGGGCGAACTGCGCCGAACCCAAGTCCGCGGGCCGCTCGGCGCAACGGTTGATGCCGCTTGGGGCTGGTTGCCCCAGAGCCACACCGCGATCATCGAAATGGCCGAAGCCAGTGGCCTGCAACTGGTTCCGCCAAGCCAGCGTGATGCATGCCTCAGCAGCACGTTCGGCACCGGCGAATTGATCCGCACCGCGCTGGACGCCGGAGCGCATCGGGTCATTCTGGCGATTGGCGGCAGCGCCACCAACGACGGCGGTGCGGGGGCGATGCACGCCTTGGGCGTGAAACTGCTGGACGCACAGGGCCAGACGCTTGCACCGGGAGGTCTGGCGCTCGCGCAATTAGCGCAAATCGACATGAGTGAAATCGACCCGCGTCTGGCCAAGGTGCGATTCGACATCGCCGCCGACGTCAACAATCCACTGTGCGGCCCTCACGGTGCCTCAGCGATTTTCGGCCCGCAGAAAGGCGCGTCGCCCGAGCAAGTCCAGCAACTGGATACCGCGCTCGGGCACTTTGCCGAACGGTGCGCTCAGGTACTGAGCAACGACGTACGTGACGAACCGGGCAGCGGTGCGGCTGGCGGCTTGGGGTTTGCGGCCAAGGCGTTTCTGGGAGCGCAGTTCAAGGCCGGCGTCGAAGTGGTCGCTGAACTGGTCGGCCTCGACGATGCGGTCAAGGGCGCCGATTTGGTGATCACCGGAGAAGGCCGTTTCGATGCGCAGACACTACGGGGTAAGACACCGTTTGGTGTGGCGCGTATCGCTCGGCAGCATGGCGTACCGGTGATCGTCATCGCCGGGACACTGGGTGAGGGTTATCAGGCACTGTACGAACATGGCATTGATGCTGCGTTTGCCTTGGCCAGTGGGCCGATGACGCTGGAGCAGGCGTGTGCCGAGGCGCCGCGTTTGTTGCGGGAGCGGGCCAGTGATGTTGCGCGGGTTTGGCGGGTGGCTGTTCGTAAAACCTGAACCACGACACGTTCCTTTGTAGCAGCTGCCGAAGGCTGCGTTCGCCTGCGCAGCAATTGTTGAGGGTAAACAGCGCGACCGCTTCGCGGCCGAACGCAGGCTTCGCCAGCTGCTACAGAAGTCACGGGTGTTTCATTGTAGGAACACCTGTACCTCCGTGAAATTTATTTCTCCAATCCCCGCAAAAATCCTCAACCCCAGCCGATACAGATAACAGGCCCACACAAACCAATTCCAACAGTGGCGCCAAGCTGAAAACGCGCGCGCCAACGCCCGTCATTCAGTGATCACGGCAAGGATGCTCGCAGCCTCAATCACCCGAGAATCATCCTATGTCACTGCGTAATCTGAATATCGCGCCTCGAGCCTTCCTGGGTTTTGCCTTCATTGCCTTGCTCGTCATCGTGCTGGGAGTGTTTGCCGTGAACCGCATGTCGACCATCCGCCAAGCCTCCATCGACATGGCAACCACGCAGCTGCCCAGCATCGTGTTTCTCGGCAACCTGACAGAAAACATCCTGCGCCTGCGCATTCTTTCTTTCAGGGTGTTGGTCAACCGTGATCCGAACGCGTTGCAGGAAGCGCAGACGCGCATCGGCGTGCTGGTCGACAAGGTTCGCAGCGCACAAGCCAGTTATGCAGCGTTGCCGGCCACCCCGGAAGAAGCCGCGCTGTACGAGACGTTCACGACAACACTGGACAGCTATATGCAAGACCAGAATCAGATGCTGGAGCTGTCGCGGCAGAACAAACTCGATGAGATGCGCACGCTGATTAACACCCGGATCAAGGACGGTACGGACCAGATGGGCGAGCAGTTGAACAAACTGGTAGCGTTCAACAACACCTATGCGAAAACCGCCTCGGCCGAAGCGGGAGAGCACTACAGCAACGCCGTGACCGGCATCATCGCAGTGGCGGTGATTGCGGCGCTGATGACCGTGCTGCTGGCCTGGCTGTTGACCCGCAGCATCGTCACGCCGCTCAACCGTGCGCTCCAGGCGGCCGAGACCATTGCGGGCGGCAACCTGACTAAAATTATCGACATCGACGGCAAGGACGAACCGGCCCGTTTGCTCGGTGCCTTGTCCACGATGCAAACCAACCTGCGCAAAACCATCGAACAGATCGCCGGTTCCGCCACCCAGCTGGGTGCCGCCGCTGAAGAACTCAGCGCGGTCACCCAACAAGCCTCCCGCGGTCTGCAACAGCAGAACAACGAAATCGAACAGGCCGCCACTGCCGTCAACGAAATGACCGCCGCCGTGGAAGAAGTGGCACGCAACGCGGTGTCGACGTCCGAAGCCTCGAACCAGTCGACCCAGGCGGCCCGTGAAGGGCGCGACCGTGTGGTGGAAACCGTCGGCGCGATCCAGACCATGACCCACGATGTGCAAAACACCTCAGTGATGATCGAAGGCCTGGCCGCTCAGGGGCGTGACATCGGCAAGGTGCTGGACGTGATCCGCGCCATCGCCGAACAGACCAACCTGTTGGCACTGAACGCCGCGATCGAAGCCGCCCGTGCCGGTGAAGCCGGGCGTGGTTTTGCGGTGGTGGCGGACGAGGTCCGGGCGCTGGCCCATCGCACCGCGCAATCGACCCAGGAAATCGAAAAAATGGTCGCGGGCATCCAGAACGGCACCGGCGAAGCGGTTTCGTCGATGCAACAAAGCAATCAACGCACCCAAAGCACCCTTGAAATGGCCCGCGCCGCGGGTGTCGCGCTGGAGCAGATCACCCAGTCGATCCAATTGATCAACGAACGCAACCTGGTGATCGCCAGCGCGTCCGAAGAACAGGCCCAGGTTTCCCGTGAAGTCGACCGCAATTTGGTAAACATCCGCGACCTGGCCACCCAGTCCGCCGCTGGCGCCAACCAGACCAGCGCCGCCACTCACGAACTGTCGCGCCTGGCCGTGGATTTAAATGCCATGGTGGCGCGTTTCGTGATTTGAGATAGGGTTTAGGCTTGGAACCCGCGCGACTGGAGAAATGCATGCGCTACTCAGCCTTGACCAAACGAATCGCCGGTGACGGCGCTGCGGCCTGGCAGATTCATGACCGAGCACTGGAATTACGTGAGCAGGGCATTGATGTGCTGCTGCTATCGATCGGCGATCCCGACTTCGATACGCCGCAGCCCATCATTCAGGCGTGCATCGACAGCTTGCTGGCCGGCGATACCCACTACCCGGCAGTACGCGGCAGTCAGGGATTGCGCAACAGCATCGCCACCCGTCATCGACGCCGCAGCGGTCAAGTCGTGGATGCCGACCATGTGATCGTGCTGCCGGGCGCACAATGTGCGGTGTATTCGGTGGTGCAATGCCTGCTCGATCCGGGCGATGAAGTGATCGTCGCCGAACCGATGTACGTGACCTATGAAGGCGTATTCGGTGCCTGTGGCGCCAAGGTGGTGCCGGTGGCGGTGCGTCCCGAGAACGGCTTTCGGGTTGATCCGGCGGATGTCGCGGCGCTGATCACGCCTAAAACACGCGCCATTTTGCTCAACAGTCCGAACAATCCTTCCGGTGCCAGTTTGCCGCTGATGATCTGGCAGGAGCTGGCGTCGCTCTGTGTTCGTCACGACCTGTGGCTGATCAGCGACGAGGTTTACAGCGATCTGTTGTACGAAGGCGAGCACATCAGCCCGGCGAGCCTGCCGGGCATGGCCGAGCGCACTGCGACTATCAATAGCCTGTCCAAATCCCACGCCATGAGCGGTTGGCGAGTGGGCTGGGTGATCGGCCCGAAACCCTTGAATGACCACTTGGAGCATCTCTCGTTGTGCATGCTGTTTGGCATTCCGGATTTTATTCAGAATGCTGCGCAATTGGCGCTGGATGAGGACTTGCCGGAAGTGGCGCTGATGCGCGAGGAGTATCGCCAGCGTCGCGACCTTGTGTGCGCGAGTCTGCGCGATTGCCCGGGCATCCGACCGATTCGACCTGACGGCGGGATGTTCGTGATGGTCGATGTGCGCCAGACCGGGTTGTGTGCCCAGAGTTTTGCCGAGCGGCTGCTGGAAGGTTACGGCGTGTCGGTGCTGGCCGGTGAAGCGTTTGGGCCGAGTGCGGCGGGGCATATTCGATTGGGGTTGGTGGTGGATCAACTGAAGCTGGCGGATGCGTGCCAGCGGATTGCGTTGTGTGCGGCGGACCTTCTGGAAGCGCGCCGGGCCTGAAGAATTTACGTCGTTTGTGCAGGCCTCATTGCGAGCAAGCTCGCTCCCACAGGGGATCTGTGAACGTCGCAGATCCAGTGTGAGCGAGCTTGCTCGCGATGGCTGGCTGGCCCAAACCCGGCGTCTAGCTTCAGGGGGGCCTCGCGCAGCGTTGCCAGGCCTTCGGCATTGAGGTTGTCGATCAGCGTTACCTCGGTCTGCTCATGAAGGCGAGCCATCAGCAGCGGCGAGAGTTTCTTGTACAACACAACCAGCTTTTTTCAACGGCAAATCCATCGCCGGCACCGACCGGACTACCGTTTCCACCAGCACGCCCGCCACGAAACCCTGGTCCAGATGGGTGCGGTAATACGCACCGTGAGGACCAAGCTTGATCGCCACGGCTTCAGCGCTCAAGTCGAGATAGAACGCCGCGATGTCGGCGGGGTCAGCGCTCTGTTCGGCGACAAACATCGCCATGGTTTCACCGAACGACAGAATATCGATCTCAGACATGAGCGCTCTCCAAGCGGGATTGGCCTCTGAAACCGGTTTCATTTTTGTTCAAACAAAGGGGCGGTTGGATTACGTGACGATTTTCGTCGACCCGCGCACAATCAACCGCGCCGAAAAATCCAGTGTCCGCACCGGCCCGACATCCCCACGCAAGCGCTTGAGCAAACACTCGAACGCACTCGCGCCAATCTCGGCCGTCGGTTGGGCGAGGGCGGTAATCCCGCTCCCCACCAGCGAATACCAATCCAGATCATCCAGAGCAATCAGGCCAACGTCCTCGAACAGGTTGCACTTCAGCTCACGCAACGAATGGGTGCTGGCCAACGCAGCGATTCCGTTTGCGCAGAACAGCGCTTTCGGACCAGGGCCGGGCGTTTCGAGGAAGGTTTTCAACTGGGAGGTGAGTTCGCTGCCGGTTTCGATGAGGCTGCCGCGCAGGGTCGGACGCTGCTCAATTTGCGCCTTTTAAACTGCTGATCCGCTCGATCCGCTCGATCCGCGAACTGGTGCCGTCATAGGGTTCGGTGACCAGCAACACGTCGCGATAGCCGCGCTCTTCAAGGTGCGCGAGGGCGATCTCGACCGTTGCCGGATTGTCCAGTCCGACCAAATCACTTTCGAGTTGATCGACCTTGCGATCCACCAACACCAGCGGCATTTCCCGATGCAGTTCTCGCAATTCGTCGCGGTGATGACCGAGGGTATTCACGATCAAGCCTTCGATGTTGTACGAGCGCTGCAAGGCCAGATGCTGACGCTCCTGCTCATCATCGCGATCGGTATTGCACACCACCAGGCTGTAACCGTGCTGACGGCAGGCGGTTTCCACCCCGTGCATCACGGCAATCGAATAAGGGTTACGGATATCGGCCACCAGCATGCCGATCAGGCGAGTGCGGCCGCGTTTCAGGTCGCGGGCCATCTGGTTTGGGCGGTAGCCGAGGTCGGCGATTGCCTGCTCGATACGCAGGGCGATGACATCGGAAAGCAGGGCGCGGTCATCACCGATGAAGCGCGAGACGCTGGCCTTGGAGACGCCAGCGTGTTCGGCGACATCGAGCATGGTCACGCGGCGGCGCTGGGCGGCGGAGAAATCGTTCACGGAGTTAGTCTTTTTATTGTCTGAAACCGGTTTCAGACGACACCAGTTGCTTTGGTTGCGTCAAGTGAAAATGTTTCCGGCCACAGGCTAAAAACAGAATGTATCCGACAGGCGGTAGTCAAACCTGTCAGATCTGACAGTAGGAAACTTCAGCGTTAAAGCGCCTAATTTCCTCAACTGAACTGCGAACAAACACGCTTAAATCTTTCGATGTTCCGTATTAGTCGGTGATAGAGAAATGACCTCGATGCCTTTTGATCAGCTACGTAACGGAGCCATAGGACCACTGGCACTGCCGCTTTCAGTGGAGGACGTCGATGATAGTGACCCGGCAGGACATGTCTCCCGCGAGATTCTTCTGAAGGGCACTCGTATCGTCATTCCTTATTGGATCGACCCGGTGCCCAATGATGAACTCTGGGTGATGTTGCGTCAGAACGGCGTGGATAAGAGGCTTTACACAGTTTTTTATCCAAGTCCACTAAACGTTACTTTTTTATATTTCGATTTGACGTCACAACACTTGGCAACTGACGGCATCGCATTCGTGCATTACAAAATCTGGAAGGGATCGGGTGGGACTGATGACCCCTCGCCCGCAAGACAACTGACCATCGATCACACGCCACTTTTAGTATTGTTAGAACCTTGGTTTCGGCATGCCACACTTTGGGGATATCTGAACAACAATACGAAACCTCCTTTGACAAGTGGCGCCACTGTTGTCATTCCTGCTTTCACGAACGTTGCGGTGCCCGGAGACGTTGCAAAAGTTCACTGGCGGGGATACTCGTCCCTGAACGGTAGTGGGCCAGAAGTGCCTGGAATTTATGGTTTCTGGGATAAGCCTCTCTCCGCTGCCGATATAACGAAGGGATTTGATCATGTTGTGCCGTACCAACCCCACATAAGCCAATTATTTGATAGTGACTCTGCGATCGTTATCTGCCAATTATTCCGGGGCGGTCGCCTTATTGCAGAATCAAAAAAAGTTTTAGTGAAAATCGACCAAGTAACACCTGGTGAAAGTGGCCCGTCCGGGCTCAATGAAGGAGAGCGAGAAATGACTGTTCAAGAAAAGTTGACATTTAAAGCCAGAGCTAACCCGCCGCAGTTTGGTGCGAGTGTTAATGGTATTTATACAACAGCAATTTCGGTGGATACGATAGCTGACGACTTTATTCCTAAGAGTCAACTGGACACCGGGAAAGTCATTATCAAGTTGGCTGCCTTTGCAGAGCCACTCGACGGTGATGATTGTGATATTTGGGCTGCCGTTGAGGGGCAACCGCTTAAGCAAATAGGTTACAAGGTGCTTGGCCCGGTCGCCGGTCGTCCCGCCCCTTTCTCGATTGAACTGGACAAAGCGCTTTTACCGGACTTGGATCAGCCTGCTGGTCCTACTGCGTACATAGTGAAAGTCTTTGTCTACCGGGACGGTGCGGGTAACGACGACCCTTCGAATGAAGTACGGGTTGTCATTGACGAAAACCCGCCGTTCGGGCTCAAGTTTCCGACGAAAAGACTGACCCCGCCAACGCCCACACCCACTTTCACCAATGCGCCGGGCGATCCGCAAAGGACCGTCAACGAAGCCTGGATGCAGTTGCCCGCGAATGTGAACGCGGAGCTGGTGTTTGGCGTTGGTTATGTGAATCGTCGTCCAGATGATGAGCTGGAGCTCCACCTGGTTTCGGGTGGTGTGGATATCATGGCGTTTAAAGGCACGGTACCGGTTGGCGCAGTTTCGGTGCCCAACACTACACTGCGCAAACTCCCGAACGGCCGGGTTTTGGCACATTTTCTCTGGAAAGACCATGTTGGAAACCTAAGCGCAAGCTCCACTCCCGCACCCCTCCTGACTCTAGGTCTTGCATTGGATCCGGTTTTGCATAAAGCACCGCGGGTGCCGGCGACTGACCCCGATCCCACCACCACCAGGATTTATCTGGATAACTTCCTTGCAACAGGCAACATACAGGCGATCGTCGAACGAAAATTCATTGATAACCTGGAACCGGGCGATCAGGTAAAGATATACGTCGAAGATGCTACGGACCCTACGAATTTCAAAGCGCTTGGTCCTGTCTCTATCACTAACGCGGATGTACCGTTCACACTTGACTATAAGGGCTTCTTTGAAGATCTCTTTGGCGCTTATGAAGAAGCCACGGAGTTTAAAATATGGTCTGAAGTTGTTCGAGGAGCCCATACATTTGCGTCCCCGGAATTGTTCTTCTGGGCGAATTTGTACCCGCCTGGAGGGGTATTTCCGGAGTTGCCTGGCGATGTAAACCCGGCCTTTGCCTTGCCTGTAGTCACCGGTGCCTCCAATACACCGAATGACTTACAACCGGGAGATCGCGACAAACAGGGAAAAATCGAAGTGACGTTGGCACTTACAGATCCGCCGCTTGATTCGACTGAAACGGCCAAGTTCTACCTGAACGACAAACATGTAGGAGACGTTTCACCCTTCACTGACATGACAACGTTTAGTCATGTCATCACCGCTGCGGACATTGCTGCGCTGCCGACACCGAGCGTACTTGCCTACTGGACACGCCAGAAGACGGGCATTGACAAGAACGTCATCAAGTCCAGCCCACGAACTGTACTAGTCAGTGGCGTGAAAATCGATTTGCTCGTGCCGACCATCCGGATCCGCAACCCTTTAAAAGATCAGATGGATTGCTACGCAATGACTAATGCGGCGACTGACTGGAAGGTGGCGATCGGTATTCCCAAGGATGCCGTCAATCTGCCGCAGGGTACCGTTATCACCGTGCACTTTGAAGCGTACAGCGATGAAGCGGGAAGTAATTTGATCCCGGGTACGGCGGATTCCAAGCCGTATACCATCCTGGCCCCCGGCACGCCCGATGTCGCAGGTGTTGGCAGTGCAGTAATCTTCAAGCTTGCACAACCTAGACGGAGCGCAGCGGCTTGGGCCAAGTATTGGTACACGGCAAATATCGGGGGCGTTCAAACTTCGATTCCGATCATCAAAAAACTGGACACAATTACTTCAAGTGCCGAGTACTGCGACCGAACTTCTGTTCCGGCCACATGATGGTTGAGTCGTAAGGGAAGTATATCGCGGGAGAGATTTTTCTCTCCCGCGTATTTATTAGTCTCTGACGGTTGACGGTTATATATCCTTTCCAGTTTTCAGATAAATCCTACTGAACCGAGGACTATTCCTACATCTTGCTGAGAGATTGCTGATTAGTCTGTCGGACGTTTTCTTGGGGCGATTTTTCCTGTTTACCAGAAAAGTCGCTTTTGGATTTGTTCGCTATGCGGAGTTTTCATGCCTCTACCCCTTCGGTTCAACCAATGTGCAACTACTGGATACTTGCTTGCCGCGATTGCCCTCGGTGCACCCACCGTTTATGCCAGAACACTGAATCCTGGTGAGAGTGAGACCGTCATCAATCCACCGGTACCGGAGGCATGGAGTGTGTCCCAGGGCGGGACGCTGACGATTAATAACGCGAACGCACTGTCGATTACTTCGCAAAACGCCATTGTCCATTTCAACGGTGGTCAGAGTGAGCGGATCGAGGCCCGCGACGGTTCCGGGCTTTCGCTGACAGGGGCCACCGTTAACAGCTCAACAGGCCGTGGGGCCATTTCGCTCAGCGACAGTTCTGCCACTATCAATAATGGAACAATCACCAGTACCAACAGTTTTGGTTTGATTCTGGGTCGTAACATCAATACTCCGGCATCCTCCAGCGCGACGGTGACCGGCAACAGTGTGATCACTGGCGCCACTGGCGGCGCGAATGCCGTTGGTTTTGCTGTATTGAACCTCGCTGATTCAGAGGTGCGGGGGACGAACACCACCAGCTACGGCGTGCAATTGGGCGGCGCGACGCTGTCCGCATCGGGCAGTACGATTTCAGGTGGGCAAGACGGCTTGCAAATCGTCACCGACAACACGGGTGTTAATGCGAGCACCGTTACCCTCAACAGCACCCGTGTGACGGGCAGGACAGGTTCGGCGATTGTGCTCGGTTCGTCCGGCGCGCCCGGTACTGTTGCCACTATTGATGTCCTCGGTAGTTCCGAACTGCTCGGCGGTAACGGCACGCTGTTGCAGGCGACCAATCGTTCCACGGCCAACCTTAACGTCAACGCAAGTGCCTTGAGCGGCAATGTCATCGCCGATACCGGCAGCACGGTTGCGCTGCTGATGCAGAACGCGGCCTCGCTTACTGGCAATCTGCAAAACGTGACTCGGGTCAATCTTAATAGCCGCAGTACCTTGAACGGCAATGTGCAAGCGGTGGCGGGAACGGCTGCGACGGTCAACCTGGACAATGGTTCTGCAGTTAACGGCAATGTCGAAAATGTCTCCAGCCTTTCGTTGAACAATGGCAGCAGCATGACCGGTGACGTGACCACCGACACCAATGGCAGCGTGCTGCTGGACAACGGCTCGGTGCTGACCGGTCAAATCAACAATTCGGGCGATCTGACCATCAATAATGCGGCGCAATGGGTCATGACCGGCGACAGCACCGTGCAGCGCCTTGGAATGAACAACGGTGTCGTGCGCATGGGCAGCAACGAACAGCTCCAGCAACTGAACGTTGTCAACCTCACGGGTAACGGCACCTTCGTGATGGGCACCGACCTTGGCAATGGCAGCACTGACTTTCTTAATGTCACCGGCAATGCGAGCGGACAACATCAACTGGAAATTTCCGCCACCGGCACCACTCCAGTCACTGCCGAGCCGGTGAAGGTCGGTAATATCGCGGCCGGCGATGCGAGTTTCTCGCTGGGCAATCGTGAAACGGTGGATGCCGGTACGTTTGTCTATCGACTGGCGAAGGAGGGTCAGGGCTTGTACTTGAATCCTGACAAGGAGACGGTCAGTACCTCGAGCAATACCGCTTTGGCACTGGCCGGCAGCGCGCGCAGTGTATTGAACGCCGAGATGGCCGTGCTAAATGACCAGATCGGTGATCGCGGGCTCAGCGCGCGGCCGGATGCTTCGCTGCGCGCGGCGAGCGACAGCGATTCAACAAAGTTGAGCAACAGCGTCTGGGTACGCACTTACGGCAATCAGTACAGTGTCGATAACGCCTATGGCGACGGTTACACCCAGAACCAGACGGGCATCACCGGCGGTGCCGATACCTTGGTCGACCTTGGCGGTCGTGCATGGGTCTTGGGCGGGTTTGTCGGGACAAGCCGTACGGACATGGACCTCAAGTACGGTTCCAGTGCGACGGTAGATAGCGTGAATGTCGGTGTTTATGGCAGTACCTTTGATGTCGAGAGCGGTGTGTTCGTCAACGTCATGGCCAAGATTAACCAGTTCGACAACAAGGCGAAAGTCACCATGAGTGACGGCACGCGGACCAAGGGCAATTACAAGGCCTTGGGCGCCAGCGGTTCGGTGGCGGTGGGCAAGCATATTCGCCTGAAGGACAACTACTTCGTTGAAGCCCAGGTCCAGGTGTCGACCGGCGCCACTCAAAGCGACAGTTATCGCCTCGATAATGGCCTTGAAGTCAAAGCCGATACCATGCGCTCTGTGCAGGGTAAGGTGGGTGTCAGAGGTGGACGTGTGCTGGCCCTCGACAATGGCAGCCTGCTGGAACCCAGCTTGTCGGCGGGGGTTAATCACGAGTTTGTTAAAACCAACGAGGTCAAGATCAACGTATGCGATCCATGAAGCACACCTACCGTCAGATGCGCTTCCCGTTTACCGTGGCATTTCCGGTGAGCAGTTCCACGGCAGCAATGCTTCATAGTCGGTTACTGACTGCGCATGCGGCAGTCGCTCCAGTACGTGGCGCAGCCATGTATAGGGCTCTTGGCCGTTGACCTTCGCGGTTTCGACCAGGCTGTAGATCTGGGCGCTGGCAGTCGCGCCTTTGGGCGTATCGCTGAACAGCCAAGCCTTGCGACCGATCACAAACGGCTTTATTGCGCGCTCTGCCGGGTTGTTGTCAATCGGTAAAAAGCCAGCCTCCACGTAGCGCTCCAGCCGGCTCCAGTTGCTGGCCAGATAATTAACGGCCTTGCCAAGCGCACTTTGCGGCGTCACCTGCGACTGCGTTTTATCCAGCCAGCTTTTCAACTGGGCTAGGATCGGCAGGCTCTTTTCCTGACGATTAATAAAACGCTGTTCATCGCTGACATCCTTGAGTTCACGCTCGATGCCGTACAGCTTGTTGATCATCGTCAGCGCGATATCGGCACGTCCCGTCTTGCCCTTGGGCTGCACTTTTTGCGCATCGACGAACTTGCGCCGTGCATGGGCCATGCACGCCAGACGTTCCACACCCGGTTGCAACGCCAACGCGTTATATCCCGCGTAATCGTCGGTCATGACATAGCCGCGATAACTTTCCAGCAGGCGCAACGGTACGTCCTGCGCACGGCTGGAGGTGTAGTCGAACAGCACGACTTTTCGATCGGGTGGCCCGCTGGCCTGCACCCACATCCAGGATTGGCTGGTCGGGTCTCGATCCGGTTCCTTCAGTACCTGGACGCGGGTTTCATCGCAGTGGATGACCGGGCTTTCCAGCAACCGGTCGCGCATCAAATTCAGCAGCGGCTGGAGGTGCTCGCCGCACTGGATAATCCAGCGGGCGAGGGTCTGACGCGGGATCTCTACACCGTGTCGACTCAACACCGTCTCGAAACGATGCAGCGGCAAGCCATCGACATACTTGGTGGTCAACAGCATCGCCAACACGCTCGGACTGGCCATGCTCTTTTCGATCAATTGAGCGGGCTTGTCAGCGGTGACCGGAGCCGTTTCACAACCGCGGCAACCGTAGACTTTGCGGATGTGTTTGATCACCCGGATCTGCATTGGCGCGATGTCCAGCTGCTCGCTGGTTTCTTCACTGATCACATGCTTGCGGCAACCGCAGGCACAGGTCAGTTCGTGTTCGGGCAGTTCGTGGATGACTTCTATACGCGGCAGATCAGCCGATAGTGGCTTGCGCTTGCCACGGCGCGGAACTGGAGCAACGACTTCCTCATCGGCATCGCCGACGACGGGCATTGGTTCGCTTTCGGGTTCGTTGAATAAGGCCAGTTGCGGCGTGTTGGGCTCGACTGTTTGCTCGGATTTACGACCGAACAAACGGTCGCGTAACAACTTGATCTGTTCTTTCAGGTCAACAATATGCGTTTCGTAAGCCTGACCCACTTCCTGCTGGCGAGCGAGCGCGTCGAACGCATCAAGCAGCATTTGCTTGAGAAGTTCTGGGTCATCAGGAAGGTGTTCGGGCATCGAAATCATGCCCCGGATTATACCCGTCAGGCGACGAATCTTGGAGTCAAAACCTGATGAGGGCGATTGCGCCACAGGTCAAAACCGTCGAGCAACCAGTTCAATTCCTGAACAGTTAATACGATGGCTTCATCGGTAGCGTCGGGGGATGTTTTGAAACGTTCGGATTCCAGGCGCTTGAGCCAAAGGCAGAAGCCGTTGCGCTCCCAGTAAAGGATTTTCACTCGATTACGGTGGCGATTCAGAAAGACGAAAAGCACCGGGTCGAACACCGCGACTTTGATATCCAGCTCGACCAGAGCGGCCAGGCCGTCGATGGATTTTCGGAAGTCCACGGCCTTGGGATAGAGGTACACTTTTTCGACTTTAGCGTCGGGTCGCATCATGACGTGCTGGCTCCAGAGAGAAATCGGAGTACAGCTTCGGGGATCAACTGCTGGCTTTGAATGTGGGGTTTATGGAGCGGTTACAGATCAACGACGACAGTTTCGATGACGACCGTGCCAGCAGTTCGGTCGAGTACGGAGCAGGTCTGAAGTGGACACCGGCCCAACGCAACTGGCAGGTTTCCGGTCAGGTCGGTGGCAGCAAAGGCACGACTGTCAGTCAGGACTGGAGCGGTAGCCTCAGACTGAGTTATTTCTTCTGATAAAAATGGCTCCTTGTCACTGACCTAAAAAATGCCCCGAATGTATCGGGGCATTTTTATGTCTGTGCGTTTTTGCTGATCGAATACGTCATATCAGCGCCGTCAGCCAAGCCGAAACCCGCAGCCGCTCCCGAGCCTTCTGCGCCACCAGGGGCAGGCGCGGATTCTCTCTATAGCGGGCGCCAGTGCAGATGGCGGGTTAGGCGTTCGAGCAAGCCGTCGAGGGCGGTCTGGCGGACGATTTTCAGCTCACCATGGTGCAGGGTTTGAAACGCCAGACTGGTGGCATGGGCCAAGCGCGAGTCGCTGGCCAGGGTGTTGGCGAAACTCGGATCAATTGAACAGTCCTGCCGCGATGTTGATCGAAAATCCGAGAATCGCCGTGTTGAACAGAAAGCCGATCAGCGACTGCGCCAGCACAATCTTGCGCAAATCCCGAGTTGCCACGCCGACATCGGACGTCTGTACCGCCACGCTGATGGTGAACGAGAAATACAGGAAGTCCCAGTAATTGGGCGTTGCCAGGCCTTCAGCGAAACGCAGTGCGGGGTCTTTGCCGTCCCAGGTGTAGAACAGACGTGCATAGTGCACGCTGAAAATCACCCCGATCAGCAGCCATGAACCGATCACCGTCAACGCGGTAAACCCGTAATGCAGGAGCTTTCGAGTGGTTTCCAGGTCCCTGCTGCCCGCCAGTTCGAAGGTGATGGTTGCCAGGCTGGCAATCGCGGCGATGCACACAACGAATAGCACCAGCCCGGCATTTTCGTCCTCGACTTCGGCAATGCGCTTCACGTCCGGTGCTTTGGCGCGCGCGGTGAGCCAGAGCATCAGGACCAGGTAAGTCCAGACCCCGGTGTTCCAGCCGAAAAGGATTTTGCTGATGATCGAATCGGCCGGAGCCAAAATGCCTACTGCGACGCCGAGCGTGGCAGCGGCGGACAGGCGAGGGTGGGTGCGGGCGAGGAAGGGCATGTGAACTCGATGGGCCTGGGTGTGCAAACACCTTAGCCCAGCGCAGTCCGTTGTGACCACAAGTCTGAAACCGTACATGATCGTTCCCACGCGGACGGTTCGACGCCTCGACGTGGGAACGATCTTTAACCGTGGCGCTTGCGTACCAGTTTCATCACCACTACAAAAAACACCGGCACAAACACCACCGCCAACGTTGCGGTAATCATCCCGCCTATCACCCCGGTACCGATCGCTTGCTGACTCGCTGAACTGGCCCCGGTGGCAATCGCCAGTGGCACTACGCCGAGGATGAACGCCAGTGACGTCATGACAATCGGCCGCAGGCGCAGGCGCGCGGCTTGCAGGGTGGCGTCGATCAGGTCGTGGCCTTCGTCGTACAGACTCTTGGCGAACTCGATGATCAGGATCGCGTTTTTCGCCGACAGCCCGATGATGGTAATCAGCCCGACCTTGAAGAACACGTCGTTGGGCATCCCGCGCAGCGTCACGGCCAGTACCGCTCCGAGGACGCCGAGCGGCACCACCAGCAGCACCGAGGTCGGAATCGACCAGCTCTCATACAGCGCCGCCAGACACAAGAACACGATCAACAGCGACAGCCCGAGCAGGATCGGCGCCTGGCTGCCGGACAAGCGTTCCTGCAACGACAACCCGGTCCATTCCTGGCCCAATCCCGCCGGGCCTTGCGCCACCAGCCGTTCGATTTCGGCCATGGCTTCGCCGGTGCTGTGACCGGGTGACGGTTCGCCGGAAATGCTGATCGCCGGGTAGCCGTTATAGCGAGTCAATTGCGCCGGGCCCTGGGTCCATTTGGCCCGGACGAAGGCCGACAGCGGCACCATTTTCCCGGCGTTGTTGCGCACGTGAATCTTCAGCAGATCCGCGACCTGACTGCGCTGATCGCCTTCAGCCTGAACCACCACCCGCTGCATTCGCCCCTGATTGGGGAAGTCATTGATGTAGGCCGAACCGACGGCGGTGGACAGCACGTTGCCAATGTCGGCAAAGGACACGCCCAGCGCATTGGCCTGTTTGCGGTCGACTTCCAGTTGTACTTGCGGTGCTTCGGCCAAGGCGCTTTCGCGCACGTTCATCAGGATTGGACTTTTCTCGGCGGCCGCCAGCAACTCGCTACGCGCCTGCATCAGCGTGGCATGGCCAAGGCCGCCACGGTCCTGCAAGCGGAATTCGAAACCGCTGGACGTGCCGAGGCCATCCACCGGCGGCGGCAGAACCGCAAAGGCCACGGCGTCTTTGATCTGGCTCAACGCGATGTTGGCGCGGTCGGCAATCGAACTCGCCGAGTCGTCGCTGCCTCGATCAGACCAATCTTTGAGCGTGGTAAACGCCAACGCCGCGTTCTGCCCGCTACCGGAAAAACTGAAGCCGAGAATCACCGTGCTGTCGCCAACGCCTGGCTCGGTGGCGTTGTGGGCTTCGATCTGCTCGACTACCTGCACCGTGCGGTTCTTGCTCGCGCCCGGTGGCAATTGGATGTCGGTGATGGTGTAACCCTGATCCTCTACCGGCAAAAACGAGGAAGGCAGGCGACTGAAGCACACGCCCAACCCGATCAGCAGCACGCCGTAGATCAACAGGTAACGGCCCGTGCGTTTCAACGCATAGGCGACCCAACCTTGATAACGCGCGGTCAGTTGCTCGAAACGCCGGTTGAACCAACCAAAGAACCCACGTTTCTCGTGATGCTCGCCCTGGGCAATCGGCTTGAGCAGCGTCGCGCACAACGCCGGGGTCAAGGTCAGGGCGAGGAACGCCGAGAACAGAATCGAAGTGGCCATCGACAAGGAGAACTGCCGGTAAATCACCCCGACCGAACCCTGCATGAACGCCATCGGAATGAACACTGCGACCAGCACCAGCGTGATGCCGATGATCGCGCCGGTAATCTGCTTCATCGCCTTGCGCGTTGCTTCTTTGGGCGACAGGCCTTCAGTGGCCATGATCCGCTCGACGTTTTCCACTACCACAATCGCGTCATCCACCAGGATGCCGATCGCCAGCACCATGCCGAACATGGTCAGCACGTTGATCGAGAAGCCCAACGCCAACATGGTCGCAAAGGTGCCCATCAGCGCCACCGGCACCACCAGGGTTGGAATCAGCGTGTAGCGAATGTTTTGCAGGAACAGGAACATCACCGCAAAGACCAGCAACATCGCCTCGCAGAGGGTGTAAACCACCTTGGTGATCGAGACTTTGACGAAGGGCGAGGTGTCATACGGGATCTTGTATTCGACGCCTGCCGGGAAGTAGCGCGCCAGTTCGTCCATCTTTGCCCGCACCAGCGTCGCGGTGCTCAAGGCATTGGCGCCCGGCGCCAGTTGCACGCTGACGGCGGTCGACGCTTTGCCGTTCAGGCGGGTGGAGAACTGATATTCCTGACTGCCGATCTCGACTCGCGCTACATCGCCGATGCGCACGGTAGAGCCGTCGGGATTGGCTTTCAAAACGATGTCAGCGAACTCTTCTGGGGTCGACAGCTGACCTTTGACCAGAATGGTCGCGGTGATTTCCTGGGTGGTGCGGGTCGGCAGGTCGCCGATGCTACCCGCCGAGACTTGAGCGTTCTGCGCGACGATGGCGGCGTTGACGTCGGCCGGGGTCAGGTTGAAACCGATCAGCTTCTGCGGGTCGATCCAGATCCGCATTGCCCGCTCGGCACCGTACAGCTGTGCTTTGCCGACGCCGTCCAGACGCTTGATCTCGTTCATCACGTTGCGCGCCAGGTAATCGCTGAGCGCCACGTCGTCGAGCTTGCCGTCGCTGGAGGTGAGAGTGATCAGCAGCAGGAAACCGGCGGAGACTTTCTCTACCTGCAAACCCTGCTGCGTCACCGCTTGAGGCAGGCGCGACTCGACCACTTTCAGGCGGTTTTGTACATCGACCTGCGCCATTTCCGGGTCAGTGCCCGGCTGAAACGTCGCGGTGATGAGCGCACTGCCAAGGCTACTCTGGGATTCGAAATACAGCAGGTGGTCAGCGCCGTTGAGTTCTTCCTCGATCAGGCTGACCACGCTTTCGTCCACGGTCTGCGCCGAGGCACCGGGATACACGGCGTAGATTTCGACTTTCGGCGGCGCGACGTTGGGGTATTGCGCCACCGGCAACTGTGGAATGGCCAGGGCGCCGGCCAACAGGATGAACAGGGCAACCACCCAGGCGAACACCGGGCGGTCGATAAAGAACTGCGGCATAAATAAGCGTCCTGCTTACTGACCAGAAGCCTGGGCAAGTGGAAGAGGGGTGTCGTCGATCTGCACCTGTGCGCCGGGACGGGCGTGCTGCAGGCCTTCAGTGACGATGCGATCACCGGGCTTGAGGCCGCCGTTGACGATCCAGCGATCGTTCTGCACGGCGCCCAGTTCGACCGGTTGCTGGCCGACCCGCTGTTCGGCGTCGAGCAACAGCACGTGGGCGACACCGGCGCTGTCACGCTGGATGGCCCGTTGCGGCACGCTGATGCCTTGCTCATTGACCGCCTGCTCCAGACGCACGCGAACGAAGCTGCCCGGCAGCAAGTCGAGGTCCGGGTTGGGGAATTCGCTGCGCAGGATGATCTGACCGGTGCCCGGATCAACGGTGATGTCGGCGAACAGCAACTTGCCGGGCAACGGATAGAGACTGCCGTCGTCCTGGATCAGCGTGGCTTTGGCTTGGTCCTGACCGACCTGTTGCAACTGGCCGGAACGGAATGCCCGGCGCAGGTCGTTGAGTTCGCGGGTCGATTGGGTAAGGTCGGCATGAATCGGGTTCAGTTGCTGAATCAACGCCATTGGTGTGGTTTCGTTCTGCCCGACCAGTGCGCCTTCGGTCACTAGTGCGCGGCCGATGCGTCCAGAAATCGGTGCTGTGACGGTGGCGTAACCGAGGTTGAGTTTCGCCCGCTCCACGGCGGCTTTGTTCGCGGCTACATCGGCTGCAGTTTGCCGGACGCTGGCCCGGGCGTTGTCATAATCCTGGCCGCTGATGGCGTTGCCTTCGATCAACTGCGCGTAGCGCTGCTCTTGTAGTTTCGCCTGGAACGCATTGGCTTCAGCCTTGCGCAGCGCCGCTTCAGCGCTGTCGAGGTCTGCCTTGAACGGCGCCGGGTCGATACGGAACAGCACATCGCCTTTTTTTACATCGCTGCCTTCACGGAAGGCCCTTTGCAACACCACACCGGCAACCCGGGCGCGGACTTCGGCAATCCGTGGCGCAGCAATCCGTCCGCTCAGTTCGCTGGTGATCGACAGGGGCCGGGCTGAGAGGGTTTCTATGCGAACCGTGGCCAGAGGCGCCTGTTCTTCAGCAATGGAGGACTTGTCACAAGCGCTCAGCGTCAGCGCCAGTGCAATCAGGCTGAGCCTGGCCAGCAGATTCTTTGACATGTAAAAATCCCAATAATGACCCCCGGCATCCTACGGGGAGGCGACGAGAGTAGCGGTGAAGCTTTGTAGGCGCTGTGTGAAATTGTGTAAGGGTTTTACTCAGGCATGGGTGAGGGCGTATATCCTTGGCGGCTTGATGACTTTGCGACAGCACCTTCTGGAAACACCCATGCCCAACATTCTCCTGGTCGAAGACGACACCGCGCTCTCCGAACTGATCGCCAGCTACCTGGAACGCAACGGCTATTCGGTCAGCGTGATCAGCCGTGGCGACCCTGTGCGCGAGCGTGCGCGAGTCAATCCGCCGGACCTGGTGATCCTCGACCTGATGCTGCCGGGGCTCGATGGCCTGCAAGTCTGCCGCTTGCTGCGCGCCGATTCGGCAACGCTGCCGATCCTGATGCTCACCGCTCGCGATGACAGCCATGATCAGGTGCTGGGCCTGGAAATGGGCGCTGACGACTACGTCACCAAACCCTGCGAACCGCGCGTGTTACTGGCCCGGGTGCGGACCTTGCTTCGGCGCAGTAGCCTGACTGAACCACAGACGGCCAACGACCGCATTCTGATGGGCAATCTGTGTATCGACCTCTCCGAGCGCACCGTGACCTGGCGCGAGCAATTGGTCGAGCTGTCCAGCGGCGAGTACAACCTGCTGGTGGTGCTTGCTCGGCATGCCGGCGAAGTGCTGAGCCGCGACCAGATTTTGCAACGTCTGCGCGGCATCGAATTCAATGGCACCGACCGCTCGGTGGACGTGGCGATTTCCAAGCTGCGGCGCAAGTTTGACGACCACGCCGGCGAGGCGCGCAAGATCAAGACTGTGTGGGGTAAGGGTTACCTGTTCAGCCGTTCCGAGTGGGAATGCTGAGGCGATGTTTAGAATCCTGTTTCGCCTGTACCTAGTGACCATTGTCTCGTTCAGCGCGGCGATCTACCTGGTGCCGGATCTGGTGATCAAGGTCTTCCATGAACGGTTTGTCACCTACAACCTCGATTATTCCCGCGGGTTGCAAACCCTCATTGTCAAACAGTTTCATGCCGTGCCCCCGGAACAATGGCCGGCACTGGCCGCTGAGATGGACGAGGAATTCCAGCCGCTGCACATTGTCTTGACCGGTTACGACGATGCCGATTTCACCCCTGATGAACGGCAACGTTTGCAACGTGGCGAGAACATCGTGCGCATTGGCGACTGGGGCTGGCGCACCCTGGCGGTGTCGCCGCTTAACGGGCAGACGGTGGTGGAGATGGTCGTGCCGCCGGACCCGATGGACGTCAGCCTGTTGTACTGGAGCATCAACGTTCTGATCGGCGCGACCATGCTCGCATGCCTGTTGCTGTGGCTGCGCCCGCACTGGCGTGATCTGGAACGCCTCAAAGGTACGGCTGAACGTTTCGGCAAGGGGCATTTGAGTGAGCGCACACAGATTTCCCAAAGCTCCAACATCGGCAGCCTGGCCAATGTTTTCGACACCATGGCCGGCGACATCGAGAACCTGCTCAACCAGCAGCGCGACCTGCTCAATGCCGTCTCTCACGAACTGCGCACACCCCTGACACGACTGGATTTCGGCCTGGCGCTGGCGCTGTCCGACGATTTGCCCGCCGCCAGTCGCGAGCGTCTGCAAGGCTTGGTCGCGCACATTCGCGAGCTGGACGAACTGGTGCTGGAATTGTTGTCCTACAGCCGTCTGCAAAACCCGGCGCAGCTGCCAGAGCAGGTCGAAGTGTCGCTGGATGAATTCATCGACAGCATTCTCGGCAGCGTCGATGAAGAGCTGGAATCCCCGGACATCGTCATCGACGTGCTGCTCCACGGCCAGCTCGAACGCTTCAGCCTCGACCCACGTCTGACTGCCCGCGCACTCCAGAACCTGCTGCGCAATGCGATGCGCTACTGCGACAAACGCATTCAGGTTGGTGTGCGGGTGTGCTCGAAGGGATGTGAGATCTGGGTCGAAGACGATGGGATCGGAATTCCGGAAGACGAGCGTGAGCGAGTGTTCGAACCGTTTTATCGGCTGGACCGCAGTCGGGATCGGGCGACTGGCGGGTTTGGCCTGGGGTTGGCGATCAGTCGGCGGGCGCTGGAGGCTCAGGGCGGTACGCTGACCGTTGAAGCATCGCCGCTGGGCGGCGCACGGTTTCGGTTGTGGTTGCCGGCCCCTACCTGACGCCTAGGCATCAATTGATGTATTCCCACCTGGAGCGTGGGAACGATCGAAGCCTCCCGCTCACGCGCTCAGCCGACGTCTCAACAATTTCGCCATGACCTCCAATTCCGCCGTCGGGTTATGCCCGATCAGCATCCAGGCATGTTCCATGTCAGCCCAATAGACAATGTTCATCCCGTGCCGACGCTCCTGGGCGAAATGCCGGCTGCCGCTGTTGGAGCGGGTGACGCACAGCGCCATGGGGCCGTGCGCCGGGTCCAGGTAGGTGATCTGGGCAATGGCGACACCGTCGTACTCGAGGATTTGCGCGCGCTTGAACTCGGACCGTGGCAAGGCCAGTTGCGCCGACACAAGATTCAAACCCAGACGCGCATCGATGGTCCGCAGTTGCGCCCGCTGAGCGGCCTCGTCACTGGGCAAGTGGTCCAGGGTTTGCGGCACGTAAAGCGACATGTAGTCGGCCACCAACCCGCGCCAGTTGTTATTTTGCTGACTCAACTGCCAACCGAGGAACAGCCGATCCGCCAACACGCCACTCACCACCAGGCCAGCGGCTGCCGCGAGGAACCAACGCCGATTCATGGTTGGGCGTTCGGGCGAAGGCAAGGTGTCGAGCATGGACTGCAAACGATCCATGGGCGCCTGTCGCCCCAATTCATCGTAAGCCTCCTTGAACGGCAGGCTGCTGCGGGCCAGCCATTGCAGGCGCAGGTTGAGCGTCGGGTCCTCGGCGATAGCTGTGTCGATGCGGGTGCGCTGTTCGGTGTCGAGTTGGTCGTCGAGGTAGGCCACCAGTTGCTCATCCGAGGGTATCGTCGCGGGTGCGTGGTCGTTCATCGACGTTCTCCAATGGAAGGATTCGGCACGGTGTGCAAGGGCGGGTACTCGGCCAGTTTCGCGCGTGCAGTGGCGAGGCGACTCATGACAGTGCCAATAGGCACGTCCAGCACTTCGGCTACTTCGCGGTAAGACAAGCCCTCGACGTAGGCGAGAAACACCGTTTCCCGCTGGGTTTCGGGCAAGGCATCGACGCGCCGGATCACCTGAGCCGCGAGGACATGGGTTTGCGCCGCGTATTCGCCATCGAACGACAAGGCGTTGTCGGCATCCACCAGCCCTTGTCCGTGACGCACCCTTCGGGCGCGAACTTCGTTGAGCCAGATCGAATGCAGAATACTCAGCAACCAGCGGTCCATACGGGTGCCCGGGACAAACTGCCCGGCACGCTCGAGCGCCCGCACGCAGGTCGCCTGCACCAGGTCTTCGGCGACATGCCGTTGCCGGGACAACAGCAGGCCGTAGCGCCATAGTCGCGCCAGATGCTGGCCCAGTTCTGTCCGTATTGCCTGATCGCTGGCGATGGCGACCTCCGTCTGCTCGGTGTGTCAGGTTTTCGATGACTCGTTGATGGCTTCGGCCAGGTCTTGGTATTCCTCGCAGGTGTTACAGCAGATCGACTTGATCTGCTGTAACTGCAACTGTTCCTGTGCCAGATCCAGTCGACCTTTGATCACATAAGCCTCGCCGAGGTATTTATGCACTTGCGCGTACTTTGGGTCGAGTTTGACCGATTGCAGGCAATAACCGAAAGTGCAGGCTCATGGTCAGGCGGTCGTAACGTGTCGGGGAGTTCAGGTTTGGGTTGTTCATGGGTAATTCTCATGGGCTATGAGAAGTGAACACCACAAGGTGAACAATTATTCATTTCTTCAAACCGGATCTTCACCAGCGCATCCGCACCCCCAAACTGCCGATCAACCCGTTCAAATCATTTTCATCCACCGCACTGCTGTAGTCCGCGCTGAGGTAAAGACTCACGGCAGGTGTCACTCTGGCCACCAAGCCCAAACCCACTTCGACGGTCGATGAATAGCGGCTGCTGCTGATCTTCTCGACCTGATCGAGGTTCACGGTATTGCCGGTGTACACCGTGTGCCACAAGTTGGTTCGCACATAGGGTTCGACCCCCAGGCCGTTGATGTCGTAACTACCTTTCAACCGTGCACCGACCCGGCCGCTCCAGGACGTCAGCTCGCTGGACGAGGCATTGCCTGACCCGGCATACGGGGTGTCCAGGGTGATGCGTTGATTGATCAACTGCGCCTGCGGTTCGACTACCCAGTTATCGCTCAGACCAATGGGGAAACCACCTTCCACCGACAACGTCACCGCACTGCCTTCAGTCACTTGCCGAGCACCCTGGTCATTACGGCTATAGCCGTTGACCCGGCCGCCGCTGGCCGTCAAGTCCACGTGCCAGCCTTGGGGCCCGGTCAGGCTCCAATAGGCGCCGAGGCTCTGGCCTTCGAGGTTGAGGGTGTCATTGGCGGGGTCGGCTAGGGCGCGACTGGTCAGCAGCCCGTTGTTGTTGCCTTGTAACTGAGTCATGCCGCCGACCAGTCCGACCCGCTGGGTATGACCGCTACCGCTTTGCAGAGTCAGGATCGCCGGGCCTTTGAATTCGCGACTGCCAGGGTTAGAAAAACCCTGAGCCTGAAAATCGGTTTGCGCCTGCCGCGAAGCCTGCCCATACAGTTGGTCCCAGGCCAAAGGTGCGGCGTCTTCGATGGTCAGGCGTGAACTTCGTGTATCGGAGGCGGCGCTGGAATGGCCGGGGTAGGGGGTGGTGATCGAGACGGCGGGCAACGTCATGACCGGAACATCCTGACGGTACCAGGGAGTGGTTTCATCCTCTGCCGGCCCTGCCTGTACTTCCATGGATGAGCACAGAAGGAGTGAACTCGAGACAGTGCAGAAAGTGACTTTGATCTCTTGTTGGGTGAATGAAGTTCTCATGGAGGTCTACCTTGCAATCGCATGCCGTGTCTCGCTCTGGCGTCTCTCCTACCCCGAATGAGGGGCGACCGAATGTAGTGGGCAAGCCTCTGACCGCCCGATTATGCGAGTGTCTGGGGGTTTGCCCCTGATGGTATTTCCGGGGGTAGTACGTGTAGCTAAGAAGACCGACGCCACTGCGTCAAGAAAATGAACGATGAGCGGTATGGCTAATTTTCACGTTGCAACTGTTTGTTTTTCTGCGTTTATCTAAGTTCTTGTTTGTACGAAAAATCATCGCGGAACCCGCGAATCAGAGGCGTTCGTCAGCCGACAGTCGGTCTTCAAACTGCTCGGAATGAGACAAACTTCTAATTGATTCTTGCTGTTTGTTACTGTCAATAATGAGGCTGAAAACGCTCATTCGTTGCATCTCGCGGTTGATCCGCTACAGATGCACTTCCACCGCCAACGGCAAATGATCCGACAAATGCGTCCAGGGCTTGTGCCCCAGTATTCGCGGCTCATGACTGCTGGCATTGCGCAGATAAATTCTATCCAGGCGCAGCAGCGGGAAGCGTGCCGGATACGTCTTCGCGGGACGGCCGTGGTGGCGCTCGAAGGCTTCATGCAGGTATTCGCGTCGGGCGAGGGCCGTGTTGCCTTGCAACTGCCAGTCATTGAAATCGCCGGCGATAATCACTGGCGCATCGTCGGGTAACGATTCAAGCAGTTGGCAAAGTAGCTGGAGCTGCAGTTGGCGATGGCTTTCCAGCAGACTCAAGTGAACGCAGATCGCATGGACTTCGGTGTGCCCCGGTACGTCCAGTACGCAATGCAGTAGGCCGCGACGTTCGGGGCCGGTGATTGAGACGTCGAGGTTGCGGTGTTCGCGGATCGGGTATTTCGATAACAGAGCATTTCCGTGGTGGCCGTTGGGGTAGACCGCGTTGCGACCGTAGGCGAAGTCGCTCCACATACTGTCGGCCAGAAACTCGTATTGTGAGGTCTGCGGCCACTCGTTGTAGCGAGAGGAATGGCGGTCGTGTTCACCGACGACTTCCTGCAGGAACACCAGATCCGCCGACGTACTGCGTACCGCTTCACGCAGTTCCGGGAGAATGAAACGTCGGTTGAGTGCGGTAAAACCCTTGTGGGTATTGACCGTCAGCACTCTCAGTCGATGAATCGCCGGGGGCGTGTTCAATGGAGATGATTCGACAGCCTGCCACTTGGAATTACTGGTCACGCTTCACTCCTCTGAATCAGTGCTGCTTATGTATGCGACTGATACGGGGGCGGGCAGTTCAGCGTCTTTCGTTCAAACAAACACAATTTCATAAGGCAACCGCATCCGCTCCAGAAGCACCGGGGGCAGCAGCGGGGCGAGGCCGATGGCCGGTTCGCCGTCGAGCTGGCTGGCGTAGGCGTGGGTGGCGTGGCTTTTACGCGCGACGGTCCAGGTATCCAGGCGCACCTTGCGCGCACGATGCCACGGGATGAGCCCTCGATCGCGTGTTGGCCAGTGCCAGGCCCAGACCGGTACTTCGTTGAACGACGCGCCGACCATGGCCGCGGCCTTGACGCTGGCCCGGCCGACGGCATCATGGTCAACATTTCCATCCTTGCACCAGGTGCTGAACACCACATCCCCGGGGCGTAAATAACGGGCAATGAATTGAGTCAATTGAAACTCCCGTTCGGCCAGGGCGTTGTCGGTGAAGCCGCCACGAATCCACTTCAGGCTGTGCATCGGCAACCCGAGCCGGCGCAAGGCTTCGAGGCTTTCCTGGGGGCGAAACACGCTCAAGCGTT
This sequence comes from Pseudomonas sp. HLT2-19-2, assembly GCF_054898005.1. Lineage (NCBI taxonomy): Bacteria > Pseudomonadati > Pseudomonadota > Gammaproteobacteria > Pseudomonadales > Pseudomonadaceae > Pseudomonas > Pseudomonas sp. HLT2-19-2. The sequence continues at coordinate 3,077,550 of NZ_CM142712.1, forward strand.
TTTCCGACCACTGTTGCGAGCCCGGATGGCTGGCGCTGCCGTCGGTAATCGAGATCAATTGCAGGGGATGACCCAGGGAGCTGAGCAACTGAAGCAGGCCGCCGCAGGTCACGACTTCATCGCCGGGATGCGGGGCTATCACCACAGCGCGAGCGCCGGCGGGAACAAGGGTCTGAGTGCTGATGACAGGAATGTTGTCCAGTTGCGGGGCGCTGTTCCAGATCTGTGCTGGCAGGCTGCTCTCGTTGATGGAAACCGATTTCATGGGCTACGTCCTTGTTTTCGTAGGATAGCAATGTGCAGCGCTCCAAACCCTGGATTGCCGCGAGCAGAGTATTGCTCATGTCAGTCTATTCGTCGCCTCGATGTTCCATCCGGTACGTTTTTTATCCGGTCAGCGGTTGCCGGGATCCTCCGCTGGCCGACGCTGGCCGACGCTGGAGAAATCCCTGAAGGTCCATTTCACTCTTCTTCCTCACGCTGCAATTCGAACAGCAGCAGCGAACGGCCAGTGACCGAATATTCGTGACCGAACTCGAAACGTTCCTGACCCCGAATCGACGGTTGATTGGTGTCGATCATGCACGTCCAGAAAATGCCGTCTGGCACTTCCGGGAGATGGAAATTGACGATGTCGTGATGCGCGTTGACCACCAAAAGCAGGGTGGCGTCGGCGCCCTTGCGGCGGATACCTGTTTCCTGGGCGCGGCCATCGAGCAGCATGCCGAGGCAGCGGCCATGGCCTTCCTCCCATTGCCCTATAGACATTTCGCTGCCATCCGGCGCGAGCCAGGTGACGTCCTTGACGCCGATGTCCTCGTTGTAATTGCCCACCAGGAACCGTCCACGACGCAGGATCGGGTAGGCCAAGCGTAACTTGATCAGGCGTTTTACAAACTTGAGCAGGGCCTTGCCGTCTTCGCTCAGGTCCCAATTGACCCAACCGATCTCGCTGTCCTGGCAATAGGCGTTGTTGTTGCCCTCTTGGGTGCGGGCGAACTCGTCGCCGGCCACCAGCATCGGCGTGCCTTGCGACAGCAGCAGCGTGGCGAAGAAGTTGCGCATCTGTCGCTGACGCAGCTCATTGATCTCGGGATCGTCGGTCGGGCCTTCGACGCCGTGGTTCCAGGACAGGTTGTTATTGCTGCCGTCCTGATTGTCCTCGTCGTTGGCTTCGTTGTGCTTGTCGTTGTACGACACCAGGTCGTTGAGGGTGAAACCGTCGTGGGCGGTGATGAAGTTGACCGAGGCATATGGCCGCCGACCCCGCTGATTGAACATCTCGCCGGAAGCGGTCATGCGACTGGCGAAGTCCGCCAGTTGGCCGTCGTCGCCTTTCCAGAACGCACGCACGGTGTCACGGAATTTGTCATTCCACTCGACCCAGCCCGGCGGGAAGTTACCGACCTGATAACCACCCGGGCCGCAATCCCAGGCTTCGGCAATCATCTTCACCTGGCGCAGCACCGGGTCCTGGCGGCAGGCGACGAGGAAGCTGTGACGTTCGTCGAAGCCATCGTGGTAGCGCCCGAGAATGGTCGCAAGGTCGAAGCGGAAACCGTCCACGTGCATTTCCGTAGCCCAGTAGCGCAGGGAATCGGTGACCATTTGGAGTACGCACGGGTGACTCAAGTCCAAGGTGTTGCCGGTGCCGGAGTCGTTGATGTAGAAGCGCTTGTCGTCGGGCATCAAGCGGTAGTAGGAGGCGTTATCGATGCCGCGCATGGACAGGGTCGGGCCTTGCTCATTGCCCTCGGCGGTGTGGTTGTAGACCACATCGAGGATCACTTCAAGATTGGCTTCGTGCAGGTGCGCGACCATCTCCTTGAACTCGTCGATCTTGCCGCTGGCCAGGTAGCGCGGGTCGGGGGCGAAGAACGCGATGCTGTTGTAGCCCCAGTAATTGGTCATGCCTTTGTGCAACAGATGTTGGTCGTTGACGAAAGCATGAATCGGCAGCAATTCCACAGTCGACACGCCGAGCTTGCGGATGTGTTCCAGCACGTCATCGACCATCAACCCGGCGAAGGTGCCACGCAGGTTCTCGGGGACGGACGGGTGACGCATGCTGATGCCGCGCACGTGTGTCTCATAAATGATGGTCTTGTCCCACGGCACGCTGACCCGATGGTCGCGGCCCCAGGTGTGAGCCGGGTCGATCACCTTGCACTTGGGTACAAACGGGGCGCTGTCGCGCTCATCGAAACTGAGGTCGGCGTCGGGGTGGCCGATGGTGTAGCCGAACAGCGCTTCGGACCATTTCAACTGACCGACCAATTGTTTGGCGTAGGGGTCGATCAGCAGTTTGTTGTGGTTGAAGCGATGACCGTTGGCCGGGTCGTACGCGCCGTAGACACGGTAGCCGTAGATCATCCCGGGATGGGCGTCGGGCAGGTAGCCGTGGTAGATCTCGTCGGTGTATTCCGGCAGTTCGATACGTTCCAGTTCGACTTCGCCGGCATCATCGAAGATGCACAACTCGACCTTGGTGGCGTTGGCGGAAAACAAGGCAAAGTTGACCCCTAGCCCATCCCAGTTCGCGCCCAGCGGGAAGGGCAAGCCTTCACGGATTCGCGAGGCCTCGACGTGAGGTTCTGGCGCGGCTTTTTTTGGATCGGTCATAGGTGCTCCTGCAAAGGGGGGACAGTTCTTGGCTCTGGTTTTTTTTGAGGGCGAGCGAGCCCTCGGTGGCGAGAGGGCTCGCCACGAAATCAATCAGGTCAACGGTGAGAGTCGTCAGACAGCGGGCGGTTTACGCGCTGCTCGAGGCTTTTTCTCGGTGGCTTTTTCGCCCGGCGGGATCACCTTCGATGCCGCGGCGGGCTTGGCTTGGGCTTTTGGCTCGGCCTTGCCATTGGTGGATTTGTTGGCTGGGGCCTTGGCGCCGGCGGTTTTGCTGCCAGCGGCTTTTGGTGATTTGCTCGGTGCCAGGGCTTCGGCTTCAGCCAGTTTGCGGGCCATCTCCCAGTGGCGGGCTTCCTGACCCTCGGGTTGTCCTTCCGATTCCCAGATCTGATAGGCAAATTCGCGAATGCGTTTATCGTTGGTGCTCATCGCAATGCTCCTGAACTGAACTCAAGTTGGGGTAGTCTGGATAAAAAGATTGATCGGGAAATCCCCCAGCGCGGCGCTGATGTCCAGCTCCCTTTGGGGTGTGACTGCGACGCTGGAAAAAAGTCCCTTGAAATTTTCATCAGGGGTGGTGAATGGTAATTTGACCCGTGTATCGCCCCACAGCGGCGCGTCAATCCGTGGTTCGGCACTGTTTTTCAACAATTCGGCGCAGCGTATCGGTACGATCACGATGGCCCTTTTTCCTTGCAGCGAGCGAGCAAATGCCAGCACCCGGTGAGCCTGGCTGCCGACGACTTCAAGGGCTTGATACGTCCCTCGTCGAAACAGCTCGGTGTGCTCAAGCCGCAGGTTTAACGTACGAGCGATCAGGGTTTGCTTGATGCGCCCGTCCCGCCAGTTAGCCAACAGCTCAGGAAGTTCCAATGGCGCCTGCAGGGACCGCTGACGGCAGGCGTAATCCACGGGTCGGCGGTTGTCCGGATCGACCAGCGAGAAGTCCCAGTACTCGGTGCCCTGATAAAGGTCCGGCACCCCCGGCACGGTCATGCGCAGCAAGGTTTGCGCCAATCCATTGAGTGCCCCGGGGACGGCGATGCTTTGGGCTGCTTTGCAGAGTGCCGCGCGCAATAGTTCCCCTTCAGGACTCAACAATAGTCGCTGCAGGAATTGCTGAACCGCTTGTTCATAAGCCTCGTTCGGCGCGCTCCAGCTGCTTTGCAACTTGGCTTCGCGCAAGGCTTTCTGTTGCCACTGCCACACACGATGAGTGTAGTGCTCAAGCGCTGCTTGATCGTCACTGCGCAAATCGAGCGGCCAGCTGCCAAGGAGCGCTTGGTAGAGGATCAACTCATCGCCCGTCGTCGGCATTTGGTCGTCGTCGCGCAGGGACCGGGCGAGGGCTTGCCAGAGCGGCACCTGCTCGGCGTACCAGGCACTGCGCTCGCTTAACACCGCCAGGCGCGCGCGGGTGTCTTCGCCGCGTTTGTGGTCGTGGGTCGCGGTGGCCAGCAAATTATCGGGAAATGCTTCGAGGCGATTGGCGCAAGCCGCATGGAAATCGGCCACCGGCGCGCTGAACTGCTCGGTGCTGAACCCCACGTCATTGCGCGACAGCAACGTCGCTGAGCGATAGAACGCGGTGTCTTCCACGGCCTTCGCCGCCGCCGGCGACGTCAGTTGCTGAAAACGTACGCAAGCATGCTTGAGCATCTTGCGTGGCCGGCCCAATGGGCGTTTGCGCCATGATTCGCCACCAAGCCAGCTGGCCAGGCTATCGAGCACCGGCCAATCGGCCTCGCTAAGGGTAAGCCTGGCACCGTCCATGGCCTGCTGGAAAAAAACGTCGTCTTCAGGCGAGCGACCACGGGGGCTGATATAGGTGCGGTACACCGGGAAATGCACGATCAGTTCCTGCAACGCCCGACGAATCGCGCCGAGGGTCAGGTCGCGGGTCATCAGGTCATCCCGGGCCACTTGCAACAGGGCCTGGGCGACGCTTTCGAAGTCTCCGGCGAGGGAGCCGTTGAGGATCTGCTGGCGGGCCTGTTGCGCTTCCTGACGGAAATCGGCGGGTCGTTCGCTGTAGCGATTCCACAGTTCGCCCAAGGTGTGGGCGCCTTCGGGAGCGTGTTGCAGCAGTGACAACTGATTCATGAACTCGTAACCCGTGGTGCCATCCACCGACCAGTCACGGTGCAGGGTTTCACCTTCGCCGAGGATCTTCTCGACAAAGATCGGCAGGTGCCGATTCGGCGACAGGCTGTCGACCCGTCGCCGCAGTTTGCGGCAATAACCCCGAGGGTCAGCGAGGCCGTCGATGTGGTCGATGCGCAGACCGTCGACCAGCCCTTCGGCCACCAGCTCGAAGATTTTCGCGTGGGTGGCTTCGAACACCGCGGGGCGTTCGACGCGCAGGCCGCCCAGTTCGTTGATATCGAAAAAGCGCCGCCAGTTGATGTCATCTGCCGCCGTGCGCCAACTGGCCAGGCGATAGCTTTGGTGTTCAAGCAACTGGTGCAGGCGCTGGAAACCTTCGGCGGTGAGCGAGTCGTAAGCGCTGAGGTTTTGCTGGATGGCTTGCAGCATCGCCGGATCACTGGCCAGTTCACGCAGCTCTGCTTTCAGCGGCATCGCCAGACTATGGGCGTCGGTCTGGTAGCTCAGGGTGCTGAAACGGTCTGCCAGCGACTTGAGCGCTTCGGCGTTCAGCGAGTCATCGGTTCTGAGCAGTTCGCCGTAATGGGTCGGGCAGATCGGGAAATGATGCTCATAGTGCTCGACATAAAACGCGCCCTTCTGCGCATCGAAGCGCAAGGGCAGGGTTCCGTCCTGCAAGGCGATACCGTAGTCGCTGCCGAGGAAGGGCAAGAGTAACTGGCCTGTCATCAATGGATCGGGCGAATGCCACTGGATATCGAAGAACTCGCCATAAGGGCTCAGACGTCCCCATTCCAGCAAATCCTGCCACCAGGGATTGTCGCCACCGCCGACGGCCATGTGGTTGGAGACGATATCGAGGATCAGCCCCATGTTCTGTTCGCGCAATGCACTGACCAAACGCCGCAACGCCGCTTCGCCACCCAGCTCCGGATTGACGGTGGTCGGGTCGACGACGTCGTAGCCGTGCATGGAACCGGCGCGGGCGCTCAGCAGTGGCGACGCATAGACATGACTGATGCCGAGGCTGGCGAAGTACGGCACCAGCGGCACCGCATCGTCCAGCGTGAAGCCTTTATGAAATTGCAGCCGCTGGGTCGCCCGCAGCGGTTGGATAATCGTTTGTTTCATTGGTCACGCTCGGCCGCCTGAAGTCGTGCACAGGCGAGCAGTTCCAAGCGTCGGGCGGCGTCCGGGTTATCGAGCAAAGCGTCGCTATCACCCGCCAGGCGTCGAGACCAGTTGGGGTGCGTGTCGATGGTGCCGGGCAAGTTGGCTTGCTGTTCGATACCCAAGGCATCTTCCAGCGGCAGCAACACCAGCGGCGCACGGGTATGACCGAGGAAACGTATTGCGGCGTCGAGCACCTGATCGGTTTCATGGGACTCTTCGCGAAAGTTCTGCGGATCCTCGCTCAACACCCGACGCAGGCCTTCGCGCTCGCGTTCGCGGTGGTGGCGCCATTCGATTTCACCCGGGGCGTCGACCAGACCCAGTCGGGCGTTCCAGTCGATATCGCGGCCATGCCACCAGCCATTGAGCGTCGGCAGGTCATGGGTGCTGGTGGTCGCGAGGGCGTTGTCCGGCCAGTCGAGAATCGTTTTGAAGTGCGCGTTGTCTTGTTCGAACAGCAACACGCGCATGCCAAGGATCGAGCGCGCGATAAGCTTTTCTCGCAGACCATCCGCCACGGTGCCGAGGTCTTCACCGAGGACGATGGCCTGATGACGATGGGACTCGAGGGTCAGCAAACGCAGCAGGTCGTTCACTGGGTAATAGAGGTAGGCGCCGTCGGCGGGTGACGCGCCATTAGGGATCACCCACAGCCGTTGCAGGCCCATGACGTGATCAATGCGCAGGCCACCGGAGTGGGCAAAACTGGCGCGGAGCATTTCGATGAACGCACGAAAGCCGTTGCGTACCAGGCCCTCGGGCGAGAACGCGGAAATCCCCCAGCCCTGACCGGTGCGGTTGAGGATGTCCGGTGGTGCGCCCACGGTCAGCGAGGCGAGCAATTCGTCCTGACGACTCCAGGCCTGGCTGCCACCGCCATCGGCACCGACGGCCAGATCGGCAATCAGACCAATGCTCATGCCACTGCTGCGGGCGGCGGTTTGCGCGCGCTCCAGGCAGCGGGTTATCAACCATTGGCAGAAGGCGAAGAAGCCAATGCGTGCGGCGTTCTCTTCGGCGAATTCGGCCAAGGCCGCGCTGCGCGGGTCTTGCCATTGCTCGGGCCACTGCCGCCAGTCGAGGTTTTTGCCCTTGGCGGCGCGGGCTTCTTGAATGGCTTCGAAGCGGCAGTGGTTTTCCAGCGCTTCGCCAGCAGCATGGCGGAAGCTGCTGAAGTCTGCATGCAACGGGTGTTCGCCCTGGACAAACCCTTCGTACAGCGCCTGCAACAGGCGATGTTTAGCTTCAGCCGCCACCGGCCAATCAATCAACGGCGATGCTTCGAGTTGCTTGAGTTCTGCCGCCAGCCCGGTTGCATCAATCGCGGTCCGCAACGCTCGTTCGCCCAGGATGGCGCCCGGTGCGGCGTAAAGGCTGTTGAGAAACAAACGGCTGGACGGCGAATAAGGGCTGTAACGCTGGGTGTCGTTGCTGAACATTGCATGCAACGGACTGATCGCCAACGCTTCGGCACCGCGTTCGCCGGCCACACGGGCCAGTTCTTCCAGCGCCTGGGTATCGCCGAACCCGCCATCGCCGGTGCGACGCAGTGAGTACAGCTGTACGCTCAGGCCCCAGGTCCGCGGAATCGGACTGTCGACGGCATCGCCGACGCTGTAGCAGCGCGTCGGCGCCACAGCTAGGGTAAATGATTGCCCATCAATGCTGACGTGCTGATAACCGACCGGGACCAGGCCGGGCAGCATCGCCTCTGCGTCCAGTTTCAGGTTGAGCCGCGCGCCATCTTCAAGGTGGATCTCGCACGGTGTTTCGGGCTCAAAGTAATGCGCCAGGCTGAGGCCGACACCGAAGTCTGCGGTGAGTAGCGGTGGCAGGTGCCGGGTCTGTTGCACTTCCTGCAATTGCAGCAGGCTGGCGTCGATTTCCTGGGCGGTGCTGGCGGGGTGGCCGAGTCCGGTGAGGACGTTGCGTAACACTGATGGAGCGACTTTTTGTGGGCGGCCATTGGCGTCGATCCAGTCGACAGCCAGGCCAACTCGGCTGGCCAGTATTTCCAGTTGCGCATCACTCATTGGCGCTCTCCATCCGGGGGTAGCATAGGGGCTGCGGCCGTGAGGCTGACTAGCGCGCAATACGGGGCAAGGGTGCCCTGATCCAGCAGGTCGGCGGACTTCGAGGGATGTTCGTACAACAACGAAGCACCGGCCTGTGGGGAGTGGACCACAGGCTTGTCGCTGAGGTTCAGGTCAATGCGCAGCTCACTGCCGTTGCCCAGTCGCCAGCGCGCAGTCACAGCACCCTCGGCCAGTACCTCGGCACCCAATGGGTGGGTATCGGGCAGATGCGGGATGATCTGCTCATGGCGGATCTGCAACAGCTTGCGATACAGGTCATGCATCGCGCAGCCCTGGGGTGCCGTCAGCGTCGGTCGGGAAGCTTCAAAGGTCTGTGGCGCATTCGGGTCGGGAATTTGTTTGCGCTTGTGAGGATCGGCAAACGCGCTGAATGCGGCAAACTCGTTACGTCGTCCCTCGCGAACCAGTTCCGCCAGTTCACCGTGATGGCTGGTGAAAAAGAGGAATGGTTCTTTGGCGGCGAACTCGTCGCCCATGAACATCAGTGGGATCATCGGTGAAAGCAGCAACAGCGCTGTCGCTGCGTGTAACGCGTCCAGGTTGGTCAACTGATGCAGCCGTTCGCCGAAGGCGCGATTGCCGATCTGGTCGTGGTTTTGCAGAAACAGCACGAAAGCACTGGGCGGCAAATGACCGCTGGGCTCGCCACGGGCCTCGCCGTGTCGGTCGATATGGCCCTGAAATACGAACCCCTGGCTCAAACACCGCGCCAATTGTTCGGTGGGGTTGTCGGCATAGTCGGCGTAATAGGCATCGGTTTCGCCGGTCAGCAGCACGTGCAAGGCATTATGGCCGTCATCGTTCCACTGCGCGTCGAACCCTTCTTGCAGCAAGCTGGCCTGGTTGTGTTCGTTCTCGACCGTCAGCCACACATGCCGCGCCGGATCGGTCTGCTGCCGGATCCGCTGCGCCAGTTCCTGTAGAAAGTCAGGGCTTTCGATGGCATGCACCGCGTCCAGGCGCAACCCGTCGAAGCGGTACTCCAGCAACCACATCAGCGCGTTGTCGATGAAGAAGTCGCGCACCTCGCGTCGCTGGAAGTCGATGGCCGCTCCCCAAGGTGTGTGCTTGTCTTCATTGAAGAAGCCCTTGGCGTAGCGATGCAGGTAATTGCCATCCGGGCCGAAGTGGTTGTAGACCACGTCGAGAATCACCGCCAGGCCGTGGCCGTGGGCGGTGTCGATCAGGTGTTTGAGTTGTTCGGGAGTGCCGTACGAGGCTTGGGGCGCGTAGGGCAGAACCCCGTCGTAACCCCAATTGCGATCGCCGGGGAACTGCGCCAGCGGCATCAATTCGATTGCGCTGATGCCCAGCTCCACGAGACGCGCCAGGTGTTGCTCGACTTCCCTGTAGCCGCCGAGCGCACCGACGTGCAATTCGTAGATCACCGCCTCATTCCACGGCCGACCGAGCCAGGCGCTGTGTTGCCATTGATAAGCAAGGGGATCGACCACCACGCTGTGGCGGTCAATATCACCGGCCTGCGCGCGGGAGGCCGGGTCGGGCACCGCAAGCTCGCCGTCGATGTTGTAGCGGTAACGCGTGCCAGCGGGGCAACGGGTGTTGATCACGAACCAGCCATCGGCCTGAGGCAATAGTGGCAAGGATTGTCCATCTTCCAGTTCGACACTGACAAAAAACGCATCTGGCGCCCACAAGGCAAAACGCGTGTGCTCTGCGTCCAGCATGATTGCGCCGTGGGGCCAGGTCTCAAGGGTCCGTAACGGCATCTTTGAAAACCTCTTTCTTAATGTTTGCCCGATTTACCCAATGCCTTAGTGACAAGCTGTTCGTAGAGTTCGGCGTACGGTTCGACCGCCTTGCACCAGTTGAAAGGCGCCGCCATGGCCCGGCAGCGCATGGCATTGAGCAGGTCGGGGAAGGCAAATATCTTAAATGCCCGGCTCAGGGCTTCCTGATAGCTCTCGGCCGTGGATTCATCGAACAGGAAACCGGTCACGCCGTTTTCAATGGTGTCGGCCAAACCGCCGGTGTTGCGTGCCACCGGCAACGAACCGAAGCGTTGGGCGTACATTTGGCTCAAGCCGCAAGGCTCGTAACGCGAAGGCATCAGCAGGAAATCACTGCCGGCGAACATGCGACGAGCGTCGGTTTCGTTGAAACCGATGCGCACGCCGATCTGGCCGGGGAAACGCAGGGCCAGTTCACGCATGGCTTGTTCTTCTTCCGGCTCGCCACGACCAATGATTGCGATCTGCCCGCCAGATTTGACGATGTATTCGGAGACGGCTTCGGTCAGGTCCAGGCCCTTCTGATACACCAGTCGCGACACCACGGCGAACAACGGACCTTCGCTATCGTCCAGGCCAAACAGCTCACGGACGTGTGCAGCGTTGACCGCTTTACCTTCCCAGTCACCGATACTGAACGGGCGGAACAGGTGCGTGTCGGTGGCCGCGTCCCAACTCTCATCAATGCCATTGGGAATACCACTGAGCAGACCTTGCTGGGTCTTGGCGGCGAGAAAACCGTCGAGACCGCAGCCGAAGGCCGGGGTGGTGATTTCCTGGGCATAGGTGGCGCTGACGGTGGTGATGTGGCTCGAATAGGCCATGCCAGCCTTGAGGAACGACATCTTGCCGTAGAACTCCATGCCTTCCTGTTGCAAGGCATGCATGGGAATACCCAGTTCCGGGCACGACCCAAGACTGGTCACGCCCTGGTAGGCAAGGTTATGAATGGTGAACAGCGTCGGGGTGCGTTGTCCGCGCCAGTGCATGTAGGCGGGCGCCAGACCGGCCGGCCAGTCATGGGCGTGTACCAGGTCCGGGCACCAGTGGATTTGTGCAAGATTAGCGGCAATGTCGGCGGCCGCCAGACCCAGGCGGGCGAAACGAATGTGGTTGTCCGGCCAGTCGCGGCCGTTGTTGGCACCGTAAGGCGAACCTTCGCGCTCGTAGAGTTCGGGGCAGATCAACACGTAAATAACCAGACCGTCGGGCATGTCCATGCGCCCGATCTTGCAGGGGGGCAACGCGGCGTGACCACCGAGCTCACCAATGATATGAATCGGGTTTTCGCTGTTCAGCACTTGCGGGTAACCGGGAATCAGCACACGCACATCATGCAGATGCGCCATGGCTCGCGGCAGCGCTGCGGAAACGTCGCCCAGACCACCGGTTTTCACCAGATCGGCGATCTCCGAGGTGACGAACAGCACTTTTTTCTTGTTGGGGTTCTGACTGGCCACCGGTGTCAGCGTCTTGGTGCCAGGGACGCTGACCGATTGGTGACTTGGCGCGCTCACAGTGCTCGTTTCGCCGACCTGCTGATGAGCACGTTCTCCCTGAATATCTAAAGCCGCACTGATCATATGAATCTCCCGTGTTGTTGATCTAATTCTTAGGTCTGGCACAAACGGTATTTCGTGGCCAATTCCTGTGGCCGGGCGCAAACGCGCTACGCATCGGAGAGCAAGCGCTGCCAATGCGTTGAAGCAGAATGGCTGGAATAGATGCTGCAAGGATTGCACCAGTCGCAACGCACTTACCATTAACCTGACCCGTCACGAGCTGCAAAAGTTTCGACTTTCTTTGCGCTTTGTGACCCGCCGGTTTCGCCCCGCGGAAATGAGTCTAGGCCAGAACTTAGAGCGGGGGAGGTCAAATGGCAAAATTGTTCGACAATCGGTTTAAAGAGGTACGGACGTACCGTTTAGAGGGAGAAACGCACCGACGAAGGGCCTGTTTTTTTCCGTTTTTGCCTCAAAAAATAGTCGAGATGTCACATGAATGTGCGAAACGCGGCCGTGCTTGGCACTGTTGTGGTGCGCAACGGGCAAGTCCCGTTTTTGTCCGAACCGCTGCCTTACGGCCTGCCCAGATGCCTTGTTATAGTTCGGGCCTCATTTTCTGCCCGGTAAAAGGATCACTGCCATGTCTCAGTACACCGCGTTCACCGTCGAACTGGCCGATAAAGTCGCCCATGTGCAGATCAGCCGGCCGGAAAAAATCAATTCGATGAATGCCGCGTTCTGGAGCGAGATCATCGAGATTTTCCAGTGGGTCGACGACACTGACGAAGTCCGGGTGGTGGTCCTCAGTGGTGCGGGCAAGCATTTTTCTTCCGGCATCGACCTGATGATGTTGGCCGGCGTGGCCAATGAACTGGGCAAGGACGTGGGTCGCAACGCGCGCTTGCTGCGCCGCAAAATCCTCACCCTTCAAGCGTCTTTTAATGCGGTCGACCATTGCCGCAAACCGGTGTTGGCGGCGATTCAGGGTTATTGCCTGGGTGGCGCCATCGACCTCATTGCTGCTTGCGACATGCGTTACGCCGCCGAAGACGCGCAGTTTTCGATCAAGGAAATCGACATCGGCATGGCGGCCGACGTTGGCACTCTGCAACGCTTGCCGCGGATCATCGGTGACGGCATGCTGCGTGAACTGGCTTACACTGGTCGCACTTTCGGTGCTGAAGAAGCGCGTGGCATGGGCCTGGTCAATCGCGTTTACAGTGACACGGCCAGCCTGCTAGACGGTGTCATGGGCATTGCCCGCGAGATCGCCAGCAAGTCGCCGATTGCGATCACCGGCACCAAAGAGATGATCAGCTACATGCGCGACCATCGCATCGACGACGGCCTTGAATACGTCGCCACCTGGAACGCCGCCATGCTGCAATCCAACGATTTGCGCGTGGCCATGGCCGCCCATATGAGCAAACAGAAACCCGAATTTCTGGATTGATTAAAAATGATTTCACGCTGGACCACCGCAGTACTGGACACCGACCAACCCGGCGGCTGGGCCGTGGCCCGCAGCCCCGAAGGTTTTCTGTTCGATGACAATGGCGCGCTGTTCCCCCGCGAATGGCTCAAGCGCCAGGATTTGTCGATTCTCGCTGAGCATGGCATCGGCCATCTGGATGGCGAACCGGTCTACCTGCTGGAACTGCGCAATCACAGCGAAGTGCCGGGCTGTAACTGGAAAGGCCTGCGGGCGTTCATGCTCGAAGGCGATCATACGGTGTTCAAGGTGCTCGGTTATGCCGCGCAAATCGGCACCTGGGCCCGCGAACACCGCTTCTGCGGTAACTGCGGGCAGGCGATGACCCAGGTGCCCCGGGAACGGGCGATGTATTGCCAACCGTGTGATTTACGCAGCTACCCGCGCATTTCACCCAGCATGATTGTACTGGTGACCCGTGGCGATGAAGTCCTGCTGGCCCGTTCGCCGCGCTTTGTCACCGGGATCTACAGCACGTTGGCGGGGTTTGCCGAACCGGGCGAGTCGGCCGAAGACTGCCTGATTCGCGAAGTCCGCGAAGAAGTGCAGATCGAGGTCAAGAACATCCAGTACATGGGCAGCCAGTGCTGGCCGTTCCCGCATTCGATGATGCTGGGGTTTCACGCCGAATACGCCGGTGGCGAGATCGTGTGTCAGGAAGACGAGATCGAAGACGCCCAGTGGTTCAACGTACGCGACTTGCCGCCGTTGCCGGCGTCACGCTCGATTGCCCGCTACCTGATCGACGTCTATGTGGCGCGGCGCTCAGGCCACGCTGAACCAGTGTTGCCAGGCTAACCGCACGGTCAAGCCCAGCACCACGGTGATGAACACCGGCCGAATGAACTTCGCACCGCCGCTGATGGCGGTGCGGGCCCCGAAGAACGCCCCGACCATCACCGACAGGCCCATGCTCAGGCCGATGATCCAGTCCACTTGCCCGGAAAAAACGAACACCGACAGTGCCGCAATGTTGCTGACGAAGTTCATGCTGCGCGCCACGCCGCTGGCCTTCACCAGATCGATGGGGTACATCAGCATCGTGCTGACGGTCCAGAACGCACCCGTGCCGGGGCCGGCCACGCCGTCGTAAAACCCGAGGCCGAAGCCTTGGGTCGATTGCCACTTTTTCTTGATCGGTGCGTCGCTGTCCAGCGGCGCTTTCGGCGTGCCGCCAAACAACAGGTAGAGGCCACAGGCGAAAATGATCACCGGGAGCATCTTGTTCAGCCATTCTGCTGGCAGGTAGTGAGCGACCACGGCGCCGGTCAGCGCGCCCACCAGCGTGCCGACAATCGCGTGCATCCACTGCCTGGGATGGAACAGTTTGCGTCGGTAGAAGGTGAAACTGGCGGTGGCCGAGCCGAATGTCGAACTGAGTTTGTTGGTGCCCAGCACCAAATGCGGCGGCAGGCCTGCGGTCAGCAGCGCCGGGGTGGTCAACAGACCACCGCCGCCGGCAATGGCGTCGATGAAACCGGCAATGAAAGCGACAAGGGCCAGAATGGCCAGGGTGGTGGGGTCAACACTGAGTTCGAAAGGCATGGAATCGGCTTATTCGGCGGGGTGCAGAACAGGGCTGCGGGGAAGGGCCGATATCTTACCTATAAAGTTGTCCTCCTACAGCTGCTCGTTCCCACGCTCGCGTGGAAACGAGCAGTGTTGGTTTACAGACCCAGGTCGGACAGGCTTGGGTGATCGTCAGGCCGGCGGCCCAGCGCCCAGTGGAATTTGCGGTCGCTTTCCTTGATCGGCATGTCGTTGATGCTTGCAAACCGATTGGCCATCAAACCGTTCTCGTCGAACTCCCAGTTTTCGTTGCCGTAGGAACGGAACCAGTTGCCCGAGTCGTCGTGCCATTCATAGGCGTAACGCACGGCGATGCGGTTGCCGGTAAAGGCCCAGAGTTCTTTGATCAGGCGGTAATCCAGCTCTTTTGCCCATTTGCGCGTCAGGAAACCTTTGGCTTCTTCGCGGTTGTAGGCGAACTCGGCGCGGTTACGCCATTTCGTGTCCAGGGTGTAGGCCAGCGACACGCGTTCCGGGTCGCGAGAGTTCCAGCCGTCTTCGGCCAGGCGTACTTTTTCGATGGCCGACTCACGGGTGAATGGCGGTAATGGCGGACGAACTTCGGCGTTAGACATTGACAGTCTCCCTATAAAATTAAAGTTCAAACACGGTGTCGGGCTTGATTGAAGTGTTACAGGTCCAATAACTTTCGCGCCATGCATTGCGCATTATCGGCGGCACTGTGATCACCCATGACAAGCGCCACGGTAATGGCACCGTCGATCAGGATCAGCAGCTGTTTGGCCAGCGTTTCCGGGTCTGTTGCGCCATATTCGGTGCAGAGCTCGCGCACGTAGTCGAACAGCTTCTGTTTGTGGTCTTTGGCGACCAGGCGAACCGGGTCTTGCGGATCGCCGGTTTCGCCACTGGTGTTGATGAATGCACAGCCACGGAAGCCTTCGGAAGCGAACCAGGCCTTGAGCACGGTAAACAGGTTGAGCAGCCGGTCGGCCGGGGTTTCAGCCTGGTCGACTGCGCTTGTGTACCAGTGCATCCAGCGCAAGTCTCGCCGTTGCAGGGCCGCGACGGTGAGCTCCTCCTTGTTGGCGAAGTAGCGGTAAATACTCTTTCTGGAGACGCCGGCGGTTTTCACCAGAAGGTCCATTCCGGTGGCCGCGATGCCACTTTTGTAGATCAACTTTTCGGTGACATCCAGGATGATATCGCGTGTGTCGGTGCTGGTGATTTCGTTCATGCGGCGAACAGTAGAACGATCGTTCTCCTTGATCAAGAAGATATTGTTGTCGCCTGTAAAATCGCTTTCGCGAGCAGGCTCGCTCCCACAGGGGAATGCATTTCAATGTGGGAGCGAGCTTGCTCGCGAAGAGGCCTTTACAGACGCTAACAAGACCCAAGCGGATCCATGGTGTAAGCTCTCGGGTTCTTCGGATTCGACCCATTGCGAGCCCTATGCCGTCGCTTTTCAAACGCTCTCTGCTGCCCAAACTGCGCAGTTTTCCGCTGACCGCCGATGCCGTCACTATCCTTTCTGGCGCTGCCGAGTTCCGCCGTTGCCTGCTGGAAAAGATCGCCAGCGCCACCCAGCGCATCTATATCGTCGCGCTTTATCTGCAACAGGACGAAGCCGGCCAGGAAATTCTCGATGCCTTGCACGCGACCAAACTGGCGCGTCCTGAACTGGACGTGGTGGTGGTCGTTGACTGGCTGCGCGCCCAGCGCGGCTTGATCGGTGCCGGCAAGCAGCCGGGCAACTCGGCCTGGTATCAGGAAACCACCCGGACTCATGCCAGTGAAGTCCCGGTGTATGGCGTTCCCGTGCAGACCCGAGAGTTGTTTGGCGTGCTGCATTTGAAAGGCTTTGTGATCGATGACTGTGTGATCTACAGCGGCGCGAGTCTGAACAACGTTTATCTGCACAAGTTCGACAAGTACCGCTACGACCGTTATCACCTGCTGCACAACCGCGCACTGGCCGATTCGATGCAGCACCTGATTCAGCACGGCCTGATCGCCTCCAAAGCGGTGCATCGTCTCGATTTGCCGAACTTGCCGACCACCCGCAGTCTGCGCAACGACATTGGCGACTTGCGCAGCCGCCTCAAGCACGCGGCGTACGACACCACGACGGGTACAACGGACAAGTGCGGTTTGTCGGTCAGCCCATTGCTCGGTGTCGGCAAGAACAATCCGCTGAGTCGAGTGATTTGCGAGTTGATCGCCAGCGCTCAACATCAACTGACCATCTGCACGCCGTACTTCAACCTGCCGCTGGCCGTGACCCGGGAAATCAACCGGGCACTGGCGCGGGGCGTGAAGATCGACATCGTTGTCGGCGACAAGACGGCCAACGATTTCTACATCCCACCGAGCGAGCCGTTCAAGGTGATCTCGGCGCTGCCGTACCTTTACGAGATCAGCCTTCGGCGTTTCGCCAAGCGTCATCATCGCAGCGTCGACAGCGGCCAGTTGAACCTGCATCTGTGGCGTGACGGCGACAACACCTATCACCTCAAGGGCATGTGGATCGATCAGCGCTATACCTTGCTGACCGGCAACAACCTCAATCCGCGGGCGTTTCGTCTCGATCTGGAAAACGCCTTGCTGATCGATGATCCGAAAGGCGAGCTGCTGGGGCCGCGTCGTAAAGAGCTGGCGGAGATCTTCGAGAACACCCGTCGCATCGAGCGTTACCAGGACCTGGACACGCTGCTGGAATACCCGGCGGGGGTGGCCAAGTTCCTCAAACGCGTCAGTCGGGTGCGGATTGAGCGGTTGTTGTACCGGATTCTTTAAGGCTTAAGGCAAGATCGCAGTCTATGGCAGCTCCAGTGGGATGACGTGCACCGTGGCAGGAGCTGCCGAAGGTTCGGGCCGCGTTCGGACGATCTTTCGATCTTGACGGGCTAATATTCCCACCACTCAAAGAACAGGGCTTGCCTCGGCCAATGTCGGAAAAAGACACCATCTCCATTCAACTGGTGCGTGAAGCGCTGTTGCAAAGCTGCGCCCCGGGCGTCACCACCGAAGAGGTGTTGAACAAAGTCGGCATCGATCCGGCACTGCTCGAAAGCAGCGATGCACGCGTCCCGGCCACAGCTTATGCGCGTCTGTGGCGTTTGCTGGCACGTCGTGGAGACGATGAGTTTTTTGGCATGGACCCACGCAAACTCAAATCCGGTAGTCTGGCGTTTCTCTGTCGCTGCTCCATGGTCCAGCCGAGCCTGGCCGCCGGCCTGACCGCGGGTTTGAGCTTTTTGTCGCTGATGCTCGAGCACCTGCCCGCACAGTTGGTTCGTCAGCAAAGCCTGGCGGAAATCGTCCTGCTCGAAGACGACCAGGACCCGCGCCGCGCCTTCACGTATTTCACTTACTGGATGATCGTCCACGGCGTCGCCTGCTGGCTGGCAGGGCGACGGATTCCGATCCTGGCCATCGAGTTACGCTGTCCGGCACCGGACTTCTGCGATGACTACCAGGTAATGTTCTCCGAGAACCTGCGTTTCGACCGGCCGCGCACGCGGATGATTTTCTCGGCCGAGTGCCTGGATTTGCCGATCAAGCGCAGCCCGGAAGAACTCAAGCGCTTCCTGGCCCATGCGCCGGCGAACATTCTGGTCAAGTACCGCGACCCACAGAGCCTGGCCAGCCGGATCAAGCACGATTTGCGGCAACTGCCCGCCGAACACTGGCCGGAAACCGAAGCGCTGGCGCAACAGCTGTGCATGTCGGCGTCGACGCTGCGTCGGCGCCTGGCCGAAGAGGGCCAGACTTACCAAGGGCTCAAGGACAGTGTGCGCAAGGAGCTGGCGATTGTCTGGCTGGCCGAGCCTGCCATCAGCTTCGCCGAGATCGCCACGCGTTTAGGGTTTGCCGACGCCAGCTCGTTCTACAAGGCGTTTCGCAAGTGGTCGGGTTCTAATCCGGGGCATTATCGGAGTTTGATCCTTAACGAGGCGAGCTAGGCACCGATCATTGGCGCACCTCTTGAGCCTTGGCCAAACCAGTCACGCAACTTGATAGCTTTGACCATTGTCCCGCGCCCCGCGCAGAGCGAGTATTTCCCTGTTAATTACGGTTCCCCCAACCTAATAAAAATACAGAGGGATTCTGGCAATGCGCGATTATTTGTCTGCGACATCACAGTTCAATTATCAGCACACCGTCGACGCCGCGCTCACCGGCGATTTGAGTGCCCTCAACGCCTGCGTCGAGTGTTGCGACCGGCATGCCTTGCCGGGGCGCATCGCGCTGTTCTGGGAAGGCCGCGATGGCGCCAGCGCGACGTACACCTTCAGCGACTTGCAGGACAAAGCCGCGCGTTTCGCCAATTTCCTGCTGGCCCAGGGCGTGAAAAAAGGCGACAAGGTGGCCGGTCTCCTGCCACGTAATATCGAATTGCTGATCACCGTGTTCGCCACCTGGCGCATCGGCGCGGTCTATCAACCGCTGTTTACTGCCTTCGGCCCCAAAGCCATCGAACACCGCCTCAGCTCCTCTGGCGCCAAAGTGGTGGTTACCGACGCGGGCAATCGCTCCAAACTCACTGAAGTCGCGGACTGCCCGACCATCGTCACCGTCGCCGGTCCAAAAGGCCAAGGCATCGTCCGCGGCGATTACAGCTTCTGGGCCGAACTGGCCAATTATTCTCCTGAGTGCGAACCGGTCCTGCTGACCGGCGAAGATCCATTCCTGCTGATGTTCACATCTGGCACCACCGGTCCGTCGAAAGCGCTGTCCGTACCGCTCAAGGCCATCGTCGCCTTCCAGAGCTACACCCGTGACGCCGTGGACTTGCGCCCTGAAGACGCCTTCTGGAACGTCGCCGATCCGGGTTGGGCTTATGGCATCTATTTCGGTGTCACCGGGCCGATGGCCATGGGGCATCCGATCACCTTTTACGATGGCCCGTTCACCCTCGAAAGCACCTGCCGGGTGATCAACAAATACGGGATCACCAACCTCACCGGTTCGCCGACGGCCTATCGCCTGTTGATCGCCGGAGGCGACGAATTCGCCCGCTCGATCAAGGGCAAGCTGCGCATCGTCAGCAGCGCCGGCGAGCCGCTGAATCCGGAAGTGATCCGCTGGTTCGCTGACAACCTCGGCGTGGTCATTCACGATCATTACGGTCAGACCGAACTGGGCATGGTCCTGTGCAATCACCACGGCCTGGAGCATCCGATCCACATGGGCGCCGCCGGTTTCACTTCGCCAGGCCACCGCATTGTGGTGCTGGACGACGAGTACAAGGAACTCGGCGTCGGTCAGCCGGGCATTCTGGCCATCGATCGCACCCAGTCGCCGATGTGCTGGTTCGCCGGTTACGAAGGCGCACCGACCAAGGCCTTCGTCGGCAACTATTACCTGAGCGGCGACACCGTCGAATGGAACCCGGACGGCAGCATCAGCTTCGTCGGTCGCAGCGACGACGTGATCACCACTTCCGGTTATCGCGTCGGTCCGTTCGACGTGGAAAGCGCATTGATCGAACACCCTGCAGTGGTCGAAGCGGCCGTGGTCGGCAAACCCGATCCAGAGCGCACCGAACTGGTGAAAGCCTTCGTGGTGCTCAGCGCGCAATACCGCGCTGCGCCGGAACTGGCCGAAGAACTGCGCCAACACGTGCGCAAGCGGCTGGCCGCGCACTCGTACCCCCGTGAAATCGAATTTGTCAGCGAGTTGCCGAAAACCCCTAGCGGCAAATTGCAGCGCTTTATCTTGCGCAACCAGGAAATCGCCAAGGCTCAAGAGGCCGCCGCGAAGAACGTTTCAGCTTGAATCCAAGGAAACAATGATGCAGATCGAAAACAAGGTTTTTCTCGTCACCGGCGGTGCCTCCGGACTCGGTGCGGCCACGGCTGAAATGCTGGTCGCGGCCGGCGCCAAAGTCATGCTGGTGGACATGAACGCCGAGGCCGTTGCGGCCCAGGCTGAACGTCTCGGCGCGCAAAGTGTGGTGGCGGACATCAGCAACGAAGCTGCGGCCGAAGCCGCCGTGCAGGCGACGGTCAAAGCCTTCGGTGGCCTGAATGGTCTGGTCAACTGCGCCGGGATCGTGCGGGGTGAGAAGATCCTCGGCAAGACTGGCCCTCATGTGCTGGCCAATTTCAGTCAGGTGATCAACGTCAACCTGATCGGCAGTTTCAACATGCTGCGCCTGGCGGCAGCGGCGATCGCCGAAACCGAAGCGGATGCCGACGGCGAGCGCGGCGTGATCATCAACACCGCCTCGGCGGCCGCGTACGACGGCCAGATCGGCCAAGCCGCGTATGCCGCGTCCAAAGGCGCGATCGTCAGCCTGACGTTGCCTGCGGCCCGTGAACTGGCGCGCTTCGGCATTCGGGTGATGACCATCGCCCCGGGCATTTTCGAAACCCCGATGATGGCCGGTATGACCCCGGAAGTCCGCGCATCCCTGGCGGCTGGCGTGCCGTTTCCGCCGCGTCTGGGCAAACCGAGCGAGTATGCCGGGCTGGTCAGGCATATCATTGAAAATAGCATGCTCAATGGCGAGGTGATCCGTCTCGACGGTGCCTTGCGCATGGCCGCCAAGTAAGGAGAATTTGTCATGACTCAGTCCAACGATCCCATTGTTATCGTCAGCGCCGTCCGCACCCCGATGGGTGGTTTCCAGGGCGAATTAAAAAGCCTGACCGCACCACAACTCGGTGCCGCCGCGATCCGCGCAGCCGTCGAACGCGCCGGTGTAGCGCCAGATTCGGTTGAAGAAGTGCTGTTCGGTTGCGTCCTGTCCGCAGGTCTCGGCCAGGCCCCGGCACGCCAAGCCGCACTGGGCGCCGGGCTGGATAAATCGACCCGCTGCACGACCCTGAACAAGATGTGCGGTTCGGGCATGGAAGCGGCCATTCTGGCCCACGACATGCTGGTGGCCGGCAGCGCCGATGTGGTTGTCGCCGGCGGTATGGAAAGCATGTCCAACGCGCCGTATCTACTGGACCGCGCCCGCAGCGGTTACCGCATGGGCCACGGTCGCGTACTCGATCATATGTTCCTCGACGGCCTGGAAGACGCCTACGACAAGGGCCGTCTGATGGGCACCTACGCCGAGGATTGCGCTGAAACCAACGGTTTCACCCGTGAAGCTCAGGACGCCTTTGCCATTGCCTCGACCACCCGCGCGCAGCAGGCGATCAAGGACGGCAGCTTCAAAGACGAGATCGTGCCGGTCACCGTGACCGTCGGAAAAGAGCAAGTGCTGATCAGCAACGACGAACAGCCACCGAAAGCCAAACTGGACAAGATCGCCTCCTTGAAACCGGCGTTCCGCGACGGCGGCACGGTGACGGCGGCGAACTCCAGCTCGATCTCCGATGGCGCCGCCGCACTGGTGTTGATGCGCCGTTCCGAAGCTGAAAAGCGCGGCCTGAAACCGCTGGCAGTGATTCACGGCCACGCGGCGTTTGCCGACACCCCGGGCCTGTTCCCGGTGGCACCGGTGGGCGCGATCGAGAAGCTGATGAAGAAAACTGGCTGGTCGCTGGACGAAATCGATCTGGTCGAAGTCAACGAAGCCTTCGCCGTGGTCAGTCTGGTCACCATGACCAAACTGGAAATCCCCCACGAGAAGATCAACATTCACGGTGGCGCTTGCGCCCTCGGTCACCCGATCGGTGCATCTGGCGCGCGGATCCTCGTGACTTTGCTCTCGGCCCTGCGCCAGAAAGGCTTGAAACGCGGCGTCGCAGCGATCTGCATCGGCGGCGGTGAAGCCACGGCCATGGCCGTTGAATGCCTGTATTAAGGAATCACTATGCTCCCGACTGACGAACAACTTCAGATCAGCGACGCGGCCCGGCAATTTGCCCAGGAACGGCTGAAACCGTTCGCCGCCGAATGGGACCGCGAGCATCGCTTCCCCAAGGAAGCCATCGGCGAGATGGCTGAACTGGGCTTCTTCGGTATGTTGGTGCCGGAGCAGTGGGGCGGTTGCGACACCGGTTACCTGGCCTACGCCATGGCCCTGGAAGAAATTGCGGCCGGCGACGGCGCTTGCTCGACCATCATGAGCGTGCACAACTCGGTGGGTTGCGTACCGATCCTCAAGTACGGCAACGACGACCAGAAAGAACGCTTCCTCAAACCGCTGGCCAGCGGCTCGATGCTGGGGGCCTTTGCCCTGACCGAACCGCAGGCTGGCTCGGACGCCAGCGGCCTGAAAACCCGTGCCCGTCTGGAAGGCGATCATTATGTGTTGAACGGCTGCAAACAGTTCATCACGTCCGGGCAGAACGCCGGGGTGGTGATCGTGTTCGCCGTGACTGACCCGAGTGCCGGCAAGCGTGGCATCACGGCGCTGATCGTGCCGACCGATTCGCCGGGCTACAAAGTCGCGCGGGTCGAAGACAAACTCGGACAGCACGCGTCCGACACCTGTCAGATTCTGTTTGAAGACGTGAAGGTGCCGGTGGCCAATCGGTTGGGCGAGGAGGGCGAAGGCTATCGAATCGCCCTGGCCAACCTCGAAGGCGGCCGTGTCGGTATCGCTTCGCAATCGGTGGGCATGGCCCGCGCTGCGTTCGAAGCCGCCCGCGATTACGCCCGCGAGCGTGAAAGCTTCGGCAAGCCGATCATCGAGCATCAAGCGGTAGCGTTCCGCCTGGCCGATATGGCAACCCAGATCGCCGTCGCCCGGCAGATGGTGCATTACGCGGCGGCGTTAAGAGACAGCGGCAAACCGGCCTTGGTCGAAGCCTCCATGGCCAAACTGTTCGCCTCCGAAATGGCTGAGAAGGTTTGCTCCGCCGCCTTGCAAACCCTCGGCGGTTACGGTTACTTGAACGATTTCCCGCTGGAGCGGATCTACCGCGACGTGCGGGTCTGCCAGATCTACGAAGGCACCAGCGATATTCAGCGCATGGTTATTTCGCGCAATCTTTGAGAAGGAATGCTTTATGAACAAGAGTTCTGTGAGTTACGAAACGATTTTGCTGGAAACACATGGCCGTGTCGGCCTGATCACCCTGAACCGTCCGCAGGCGCTGAATGCGTTGAACGCGCAGATCGTCAGTGAGCTGAATCAGGCCCTCGATGGCCTCGAAGCCGATTCGAACATTGGCTGCATCGTGCTGACCGGCTCGAAAAAAGCCTTCGCCGCCGGCGCCGACATCAAGGAAATGGCCGAGCTGACTTACCCGCAGATCTACCTCGACGACCTGTTCAGCGACAGCGATCGCGTGGCCAACCGCCGCAAGCCGATCATTGCCGCCGTCAATGGTTTCGCCTTGGGCGGTGGTTGTGAACTGGCGCTGATGTGCGACTTCATTCTGGCCGGCGACAACGCCAAGTTCGGTCAACCGGAAATCAACCTCGGCGTACTGCCTGGCATGGGCGGCACCCAGCGCCTGACCCGCGCCGTGGGCAAGGCCAAGGCCATGGAAATGTGCCTCAGCGGCCGACTGATCGATGCGGTGGAAGCGGAGCGTTGCGGGATTGTCGCGCGGATTGTTCCGGCGGATGAGTTGCTGGAAGAAGCGTTGAAAGTCGCGGCGCTGATTGCCAAGAAGTCGTTGCCGATTGCCATGATGATCAAGGAAAGCGTCAACCGCGCGTTTGAAGTGAGCCTGTCGGAAGGTGTGCGCTTTGAGCGTCGGGTGTTCCATGCGGCGTTTGCTACGCAGGATCAGAAGGAAGGGATGGCGGCGTTTATTGGTAAGCGTGAGGCCGAGTTCCAAGGAAAGTGATGTAACGTTTTCGAGGACGCCATCGCGAGCAAGCTCGGCTCCCACAGGATTGCGCATAACCTGTAGGAGCCGAGCTTGCTCCGGGCGGCGTTCCGACGACGCTTTTAAGGCATCACACCAGGTAGTTCTTGAGTTCCCGAGCAATCACCATCCGCTGAATCTCGCTAGACCCTTCATAAATCTGCGTAATCCGCGCATCCCGGTAATAACGCTCCACTGGGTAATCTTCCAGATACCCATACCCGCCATGGATCTGCATCGCCGACGAACACACCTTCTCGGCCATTTCCGACGCAAACAGTTTGGCCTGTGAAGCCTCCGACAGACACGGCTTACCGGCACTGCGCAAACGCGCGGCATGCAGGATCAACAGTCGTGCAGCATTCAATCGGGTGTGCATGTCGGCCAGCATGTTGGCGATACTCTGGTGCTCGATGATCGGCTTGTCGAATTGCACCCGATCCCGTGAGTACGCCAGCGCCGCTTCAAATGCCGCGCGAGCAATGCCCAACGCTTGTGCCGCAATACCGATGCGGCCGCCTTCAAGGTTCGACAGGGCAATCGCCAGTCCCTTGCCGCGCTCACCCAACAGGTTGGCTTCGGGAATGGTGCAGTTGCTCAGGGTCACCGCGCAGGTATCGGATGCCCGAATACCCATTTTGTGTTCGGTGCGATCAACGATGAAACCCGCAGTGTTCGTCGGCACCAGAAATGCAGAGATGCCGCGCTTGCCCAGATCCGGATCGGTCACCGCGAACACGATGGCCAGCTTCGCCCGTTTGCCGTTACTGACGAATTGCTTGGCGCCGTTGATGACCCACTGGCCGTCGCGCAGTTCAGCGCGGGTGCGCAGGTTGTGGGCTTCGGAACCGGCCTGGGGTTCGGTCAGGCAGAAGCAGCCGATGGCCTGACCGCTGGCCAGATCCGGCAGCCAGGTCTGTTTCTGTTCTTCAGTGCCGTAGTTGAGGACCGGGCCGCAGCCCACGGAGTTGTGAATGCTCATCAGCGCGCCAGTGGCGCCATCGCCGGCAGAAATCTCTTCCACCGCCAGGGCGTAGGCGACGTAGTCGACATAGGTGCCGCCCCATTCCTCGGGCACCACCATGCCCAGCAGCCCCAGCTCGCCCATCTTCGCCACCAGACCATCATCGATCCAGCCGGCTTTTTCCCAGGCCTGGGCGTGGGGCGCGATTTCGCCGCGGGCAAAGTCCCGGGCCATGTCGCGGATCATGACTTGTTCTTCGCTCAATTCGATATCGTGCATGGCTCAGCTCCCGCTCTGCTCAAAACCCGTGAAAAAACTCGCGACGTGCTCGGCGTCCAGCGCCTTCAAGGTCGGCGGGTTCCAGCGCGGGCTCTTGTCTTTATCGATCAGCAAGGCGCGTACGCCTTCGATCAGGTCGCCGCGCTCGAACCACTGACGGTCCAGGTGCAGCTCCAGGGCGAAGCAGTCTTCGAGACTCAAGTGCCGACCACGACGGAGCATTTCCAGGGTCACGCCCATGGCCAACGGTGAACGGCTTTCCAGCAGGTCGGCGGTGGTCGTGGCCCACACGTGACTGTCGGCGACCGTTACTTCACGCAGTTGCTCAACAATACTCGGCACATCGGGTAGGGCGAAGAAGTGATCGATGGCCGGGCGTAGCTTGCTCAGTGGCGCATCGGGTAATTGCTGCACGGCAAGTTTTGCCAGCAGACCTTGCAGGTCCTTCAGCGGTGTCTCATGCCATTCGAGCTGATCGAGTCGCTCGTCCAGGGAGCCCAATTTGTCGCTTTCCAGGTACCAATCGGCCAGGCCGCAATAGAGCGCATCGGCCGCGCGGATCTGCACGCCACTGACGCCGAGATAAATACCCAGTTCGCCAGGAACGCGTGGCAGGAAGTGGCTGCCACCGACATCCGGGAAATAACCGATCGCCACTTCCGGCATCGCCAAACGGGTTTTCTCGGTGACTACACGCAGGTCGGCGCCTTGCACCAGGCCCATGCCGCCGCCGAGGACAAAACCGTCCATCAAGGCGAGCACAGGTTTGCGGTAGTGGTGAATAGCGAGGTCGAGGGCGTATTCCTCGACGAAGAAATCTTCGTGCAGCGTGTCGCCGTTTTTGAAACTGTCATACAGCGAGCGAATATCGCCGCCGGCACAGAAAGCTTTCTCGCCAGCACCGCGCAACACTACCGCGTGCACGTGCGGATCCAGTGCCCACGCGTCGAGCTGACGCTGCAGATTGCGCACCATGTCCAGGGTAATGGCGTTGAGGCCGGCGGGGCGATTAAGGGTCAGGTGACCGATGTGGTTGCGAACCTCGGCCAGTACTTCGTTTTGCGTGGCATCCATGGACTGAGTCCCTGGAGAAGAAACCTGAGCAGTCATCACTAACTCCCTGCTTTTATTGTTCTTTATAGAGAAGCCCGCGCGCGAGCGATGCTGGATCGTAACAGTGCAAATTTGTGATGTACAACCGGGATCCATGCAGGTTTGGTCTGCATTTTTGCCTTAGGCAATGACTACTGAACGCTCCGGGACAACACTTCGCCAATGCTGCGCCGTTTGGCCTGCAATTCGGTGGCATGAATCAGCTGTTCGAGGTCTTCCGGGGTCACGTCAATGAACGCTTCCATGTCCGCCAGCGCTCGTTTCAGGTCCTGGGCGGTGATGGCCTGGCTGTCTATCGGCGGATGGTCGGCCGGCACCATGGCCACCGGTTCACTGGCGCGTCTTGGGTAACGTATACGCGTCAGGTTGTTGTAGGCCAGGGCGCTGAGCAGCATGGTCGATGCGCCAAGCATCACCGGGCCGAGAGCTTTCCAGTCCAGGGCAATCGTCGCCGGGTCTGCCAACACCAACAGCAGCGCCAAGGCCCCGGCCGGTGGGTGCAGGCAACGCAGCCAGCACATCAGAATCAGCGCCATGCCAGCCGCCAGGCAAGCGCTGCCGAGGGTTCGTCCGAGCACGTGAGCGACCAGCAGTGAAACCACCCCGGCGCTGAGGTAGCCGCCAAGAATCGACCAGGGCTGGGCGAGGGCGCCGGAGGATACGGCGAACAGCAACACCGCCGATGCGCCCAGCGGACCGATCAGATGCTGCGCCACTTGCATGCCAAACACCTGGCTACAGAGCCAGACGCTTAACATCGTGCCCAAGGACATGCCAATGGCAGCACGACTCCATTCAGAGGGCCGAGTATTGATGGCGGCGGGTAACCAGCGAGAGAACATGAGGCAGACAATCCGTTGGCAAAAATCTATGCAAAAAAAAGGCTTAGCTGGGATACCCAGAAAGCCCTTGAAGTAGTTCCAACTATTGGGGGAGGAACGGGGCACAGTGTGCCGTCCAATCCTGCTGCTGACAAATTCATATTAATGAAGTTTCAGTGCATTAATTTTGCTGTAATGCCATTCGACGACCGCTCATGAAACACAGGGAACCACCCATGGCGCTCAGCGCGCTCAAGGCATAAAACATCGTTGGCGCGGGGGGCATCAGCAGGAAACCGCAAATCACCGGGCTCAGGGCACCGCCGAGGGCAGCGAGGTTTTGCGCGCCGTAATAGCTACCGCGCAGTTCTTCCGGGGCCAGGGTGTCGACGAAGAGGAATTCGGCGGGGTAAATGATCATTTCACCGAGGGTGAAGATGAACATTGCCACGCACCACGACATCAGGCTGTTGGCCAGGCGGAAACCGATCAGACCGACGATGAACAGGCTGGTGCCGCCCGCGATCCAGTAACGCAGTTGTTCACGCTTGAGGAAACGGCCGATCTGGTATTGCAGCAGGATCACGCTGATGGCGTTGCAGGCGAGCAGGGCGGTTAGTGGCGGGGATTGTCCCGGTTTATCAAAAACGCGAAGAGTTTGAATATTACGCTCTTTACGAAGAGGGCTCCGAAGCTTACTGCGCCGTAGACCACCCTTTGTTCGATGTGCCCGACTAGCAACTCGGCGGGGACGTGCTAAAGCAGTACGAGTGGGTCAACCACCGCTACGCGATCCACCGCGACAAGCTCAACTTTGCCGCGTACGGCGGCTTGTCCGCCTCGGCAACCCCAGTCGAAGCTGTGGCGCTGCTGATTAAGACCGGACGCTTTCTCGGTTTCCTTCCGCAGCATTACGCCGCCGCCATGGTCGTGGAAGGACAACTGCGCGCCCTTCGCCCCGCATCGATTCACTTCGACACGCCGTTCCATTTGATCCTCCGCCATAACACCGTGCGCAGTCCGTTGGTGAAAGCGTTTGCACAAGCGTTAAAGGTCGATTTGAGGGGGGCGGTTGAGGGGCTACTGGGAGTAAAGACTTTATTTTCCGTCAAGCTTTCGAAGCTTTTTTGGCATAATTTTCAAGCCGAAGCCTGACACAATAACAAAGCACATAATTACCACTACTCTTGCCGCAAAAACGTCCATTTCGAAAAAATATACTATTAATAGTGAGATCCATGCTGTATGAAAGCCGGAGCAGGCAAGAATAAATAAATACATTGTCGCTGCAGCAATTAATTTTTCGAGAGTCAACATTTAATCTTCCACTTCACGGGACATGCAAATGAGTGAAGAAAAATACATATAAATGCAATCCAGCCAATAAGCGGATATTCCGAAATTATGTCTGGCCGATAACCTAGAAATGGGAAGTCGTTAGCTTGAACGATATCTATATAAGGCACTACGAATAGGCCGTTGAATGCAAGACCTGCATACAGTTTTGTATGATTTAAGTCTTCGCCAGACAAGCGTTTTTTTAGAGAATAGGCTGCGCTAACGGAGCAGACTGCTATTAATGGAAAAAGCCAAATAATCATTTTTCCAGCTCTTCATATACTTGCTTTCCTGTCTGGAGGGTGGTCTGCCCTTCCAGTATCAGTGCTTGAGGCGCCATGGTTTTGTATGCGCGTACGTAGTCCGTTTTGATATATCTAAACAATCGCCAAGCATCCGGTTTTAGTACAGTTCGAGTAAGTCCATACACTGACATCCCAATATCCAACGACCCATACGCAATATTGCCTTCTCTTTCAGTCTGTCCAACACCCTTAGCTATCGCTTGATAAACCTTGCGGGTCGGCCCCTCCGTATCAGTGCGGTCCTCCAAAAGGTTACGGCCATTTTCATAAACATTATTCGCACCATGGAGCATCATCGGTCCACCAAGAAAAAGGCACAAAGTACCCGCTGAGCCATAGCAAATCCCAGCACCTGTCAATATTTGCATCCCTCCAGCAATCGCGCCCGCGCCTTTTTTGGCAACTTCCCACGACTGGCTCAGCAAACTACTCTGTTCGTTCTTGATCTCCTTGAGACCCTGCTCAGCACTTTTCCGCCCCTGTGCTACATCATTTACAACACCTCTCGCGTAATAAGAAACTTCGCGATTGAACTGTAAGCGCAACGTGCCATCTTTTATGTGTCGAGAAGCCAGCGTACAGGCCTGATTGGTCAAATTGCCCGCCGCCTTACTAACGGCCCAATAATCACAACTACTTGACTCGCAGCGATTGTTTAATTGTCCCATTCGTTATTTCCCCATGAGGCGTACCCGCTGGTTCCTGCCAGATGGTGCCTCCACGTGATTTCGCGATAGCGAATAGCAGCGTGCTCTTGAGGCTCGACATCGTTCTGTAAAACCACATGGGGCATATCAAGTGTCAGGTCGGCAATAATGCCGCCTTCAATTTCAATACTGAAAAATTTCTCCTGAAGACCATACGAAGAAATCCGGTAGAAACTTATCGCACAGCTAATTTCCTCTCTGCCTGATAGCGCTTGCGCGAGTAAAGGAGATGACTTG
Source organism: Pseudomonas sp. HLT2-19-2 (assembly GCF_054898005.1). Classification (NCBI taxonomy): domain Bacteria; kingdom Pseudomonadati; phylum Pseudomonadota; class Gammaproteobacteria; order Pseudomonadales; family Pseudomonadaceae; genus Pseudomonas; species Pseudomonas sp. HLT2-19-2. The sequence goes on from NZ_CM142712.1 coordinate 3,107,314, forward strand.
TCGACATTTTTTGTGATGACGAGCGGACGGTGTGTAGGCTTATTAATGTTTCCGATGTTGGACATGTTGTGACTGTAAGACAACACCATGATTTCATCGGTATGCGCTGTTTGACATTTATTGCCGATTGAATCTTGAGTTGAACAACCCGCCGATATCAGTCCTTGAGTCTTTCCTGTGATGGTCATATAACCGTGATTAGCCATGTAGGTGCCGCTCCTTTTGTCGATGGGGCACCTTATTGAAAACGTCTTCGGGTATATGTAGGGCGTTTCCGGGTATCCGGTAGGACGAGAGCGAATCTGCGGGCGTAACGCGCTACAGCGTTGAATGCGCAACACGTAATCGTTTTTGTCGAAGCGCCCGCTCAACACGGACGACAACGCACCCAACGGCGTGCCACGCAGGGCGCGGTAGTCGCTTTTATCCATCATCAGCCACTGCGGCCCCTGAAGGCTTTCCAGTTCGTGGATTGATTCGGTAAAAACTGGCTGTAAGTCCTGATCGACATTGACCATGAACTTGATCGCCTTCCCGTCCTTGCCCATGCCATGCAGCACGCGCTGGCTCTTTCTGCACCCGTGCAAATGCTGCGCGGTTGAAAGACTGAGTGTCGTAGTGCCGACGCTCAACCGGTTTGAACACCGGAATGTAAAACGACCAAAGCGCCAGAACAGCGCCAAAGGCCAATGTTTGCGCCCGCCAGCGGGATCGGCAAAGCACGACAAGGGCGATTACTTGCAGCACGCCGAGAATGATAAACGCCGGAGTGAAGGTTGTCAGTTGCCCACCGAACGGGTGAAGTAATACAGCGAACCGCTGACGCATTCGCTACCGTCCAGGCGGCCCATGAACTGCATGCGCCGACAGCCCTAGCCCCAAGGACTGTCTACGGATTTCGGCTAACGTCGCAATCAAGCGACGACCGAAGCGACCGGCCATTGCTGGTGCGGAATCGGCAGATTGCGCGATTCACCTCGGCCCATCGGGAAGTACATGAAACCGGCGCGAGCCAGGCGATCGGCGTCGTACAGGTTGCGTCCGTCGAAGATCACCGGTGCGTTGAGCCGCTGCTGGATCAGGCTGAAATCCGGTGCCTTGAACTGCTGCCATTCAGTGCAGATGATCAATGCATCGGCGCCGGACAAGACCGATTCCGGCGTGCCCATGAGCATCAGCCTGGATTCATCGGGATACAGCTGCTGAGTTTCCTGCATGGCTTCCGGGTCGAACGCGCGGACGTTGGCCCCGGCGGCCCACAACGATTCCAGCAGCACCCGGCTCGGCGCATCGCGCATGTCGTCGGTGTTCGGTTTGAACGCCAGGCCCCACACGGCAAAGGTTCTGCCGCGCAAGTCGCCCTTGTAGAACGCGTTGATGCGCTCGAACAGCTTGTGCTTCTGACGCTGGTTGATCGCTTCCACCGCTTGCAGCAGATCGCTGGAACAATGAGCCTCTTCGGCGCTGTGGATCAGAGCGCGCATGTCCTTGGGAAAGCACGAACCGCCATAACCGCAACCGGGGTAGATGAAGTGGTAACCAATGCGCGAATCGGCGCCGATGCCCAGGCGCACCGATTCGATGTCGGCGCCCAGGTGTTCGGCCAATTCGGCGATCTGGTTGATGAAGCTGATCTTGGTCGCCAGCATGCAATTAGCGGCGTACTTGGTCAGCTCGGCGCTGCGCAGGTCCATGAACATGATCCGGTCATGGTTGCGGTTGAATGGTGCGTAAAGGTCGCGCATGACGTCACGTACATCTTCGCGTTCGCAGCCGATGATGATCCTGTCTGGGCGCCGGCAATCGGCCACGGCCGAGCCTTCTTTCAAAAATTCCGGGTTGGAGACGATTTCGAACTGCAGCAACCGGCCGACCTTGATCAGGCACTTGTCGATGTGCGCGCGCAAGGTGTCACCCGTGCCCACCGGCACCGTGGATTTCTCCACCAAAATCACCGGTTGTTCACGATGACGCGCCACGGCTTCACCCACCGACAGCACATACCGCAGATCCGCCGAACCGTCCTCCCGGGACGGCGTACCGACCGCGATAAACACCACCTGGCCATGCTTCACCGCGAGCTTTTCGTCGGTGGTGAACTGCAGACGTTTGGCTTCCAGGCTTTCGCGTACCAGGCTGGCCAGCCCCGGTTCGAAAATGCTCACGTGACCTTGTTGCAGCAGCTCGACTTTCTTCTCGTCAATGTCCATGCAGACCACGTCGTGACCGACTTCAGCCAGGACAGCCGCTTGCACCAGGCCAACGTAACCGCTACCAAATACACTGATTTTCATGGGGCACTCCAGAGTTCGGGCGCGCGAGCAGGGCGAGAGTTGATGGTGACGACACCGAGGCGCTTGCCATCCCTGGGCAGCCGTGCGCCATCAGAATAGGCAAGGCCATATTTCAATTCGCCTATCGTGTTGTATAACGCCACGTCCGGGCGCTTCATACGCCAGGCCCAACACCTTTGTTTATTCTGAAAGTCATACAGCCACTGTTCGGACTTCTGCCGTTCATCGAATTTTTTTAGTAGAAAGTCTTACAGAAGTGTTCCGCTTTATCGGAAGGATGTTTCAATCCTTAGCTGTTTAATGAACTGTTTCTACTCAAGGCCGTTTCGTTTGATTGACTTACCCGCTACTGACTTAATCCCCTCAAAGACCAACCCGCTGACCCTGTATCTGGCGCGCCTGGCGCCCTCCAGCCAACTGACCATGCGTTACGTTTTGCAGGATGCCGCTGACCGGTTGGGCTTCGAAGACATGAACGTCGAGGAGATTCCCTGGCACAACTTGCAACCTGAAGATGTCATTGCGCTGGTGGCCACCTTACGCTCGGACGGTTACGCGCCGAACACCTCTTCGTTGTACGTCAACGCGGTGCGCGGGGTGATGAACGAAGCGTGGCGCATGAGCCTGATCAGTCAGGAACACTTGCTGAAAATGCGTTCGGTCAAGGGGATTGCCGGCACGCGACTGTCCCAGGGGCGCAACCTCAAACGCACGCTGATCCAGGAATTGATGGCGGTCTGTGCCGCCGATCCACGGCCGCAAGGTCTGCGGGACGCGGCGATTATCGGGATTTTGTACGGTTCGGGGATGCGCAAATCGGAATCGGTGAACCTGGACCTGAACCAGGTCGATTTCACCGAGCGCAGCCTTTGTGTGACCGCCAAGGGCAACAAGCAATTGATCAAGTACGCACCGGCCTGGGCGTTCGCCAAACTCAATGACTGGCTGGAACTGCGGCGCTCACTGCTGAAGGAGGGTGAAACGGACGATCCGTTCCTGTTCAACCGCATTCGTCGCGGCAGCCACATCACCCGCGAGCGCATCACCAAGCACGCGATCTATTACATCGCCCGGCAACGGGGCGCGCAGGTCGGGGTGAAAATCATGCCGCATGATTTTCGGCGTTCGTTCATTACACGAGTGATTGAGGAGCATGACTTGTCTATCGCCCAGAAACTCGCCCATCACAGCAACATCCAGACAACGGCCAACTACGATGTGCGCGATGACAACGAGCGGCGTCGGGCAGTGGACCGGTTCGATCTTTGACGGACGGGGCTCAAGGTTCGCTCAGTACGTGGGCATGGCCGATCATCGCGACGTGAACCGCACTGCCGGCGGGTGGCGCATACAGGCCCGAACTGCGCACCATTAACGATCGGCCAGGCTGTTTCCCTGAAACCAAAGACTGCAATTGCACCGTCAACGTGCAGGTATTGCCGCTGAAATCCCGCTCGGTCACCACGGCGCGGCACCCCGCAGCCTTGGTTGAGCTGGGCTGGAGGCTGACGAGTTGCAGTTGCTCGGGGCGCAGCATGATCTGCGCCGATTTGTTGTTCCGATGATTGTTCACCGGTATACGACCGAGATCGCAATGGGCCCAACCGGCTTCGATTCTGGCGGGCATGACCACGGCATCCCCTAGAAACAGCGCGGTTTGTTCATCTTCGGGGTAGCGGTAAAGATCCAGCGGATGGCCTGACTGCACCAGCCGACCGTCGCGCATCACCGCCAGCTGATCGGCAAACGACAAGGCCTCACTCTGGTCATGGGTGACCAGAATGGTGGTCACGCCGGCGTCTGTCAGCAGCCGTGCGACCATTTTGCGCATGGCGCCCCGAAGTCCGGTGTCGAGGGCCGAAAACGGCTCGTCCAGCAACATCAAGCGCGGCTGTTGCGCCAACGCCCGCGCCAGCGCCACGCGCTGTTGCTGGCCACCGGAGAGTTCATGGGGCCAACGGTTGGCCATGTTCGCATCCAGCGCCACGCTGTCCATCAACTCCGCGATTCGCTCCTGTCTTGCGCCGCCCTTGCTCGAAAGCCCGAAACCGATATTAGCGGCCACGGTCATGTGCGGGAACAGGGCGCCGTCCTGCGGAACATAGCCAATCAAACGCTGATGCGCCGGGACTTCGTGGGTGTCGTCGACGAGCGTTTGGCCATTGAGTGACAGACGGCCGGTGTCAGGGAATTCGAAGCCGGCGATCATCCGCAACAACGTGGTTTTTCCTGAGCCGGACGGGCCGACGATGACCGTTCGGCTGCCCGTTGGCACCAACAGGTTGATGTTCTCCAGCGCTTGAAAGGCGCCATAGGACTTGGAAATGGAATGGAGTTCGAGAGCGTTCATCGGCCAGCCGTTCGTTTGGATTGGTGATAGAGAAGCCCGGTCAACGGAAGCGACAGCAGGATCATCAACAGGGCGTAGGGCGCAGCGGCGGCGTAATCGATTTCGCTGGTCATGGCCCAGAATCCGGTGGCCAGGGTGCGCGTGCCGTTTGGGGCGAGCAACAGGGTGGCGGTCAACTCATTGGTGATCGCCAAAAACACCAGCGCGGCGCCAGCAGCAGCGCCGGGCGCGGCCAGGCGCAGGGTGATCAGCCACAAAGCCCGGGTGGGTGAGCGGCCGAGGCTGCGGGCCATGTTTTCCAGCTCTACCGGCGCCTGGGCAATACCCGCGCGCAAACTCACCAGGGCACGGGGCAAAAACATCAGCAGATACGCCAGCAACACTGTGATCGTCGTCTGGTAAATCGGCCGGGCAAAATGGATGGTGATGGTCACCAATGCCAGGGCAACAACGATCCCAGGCAACGAGCTGGTGATGTAGTTGCAGCTTTCCAGCACACGTTGCAACCGGCCCGGAGAACGAATCGACAACCAGGCAATCGGGATCGCGGCGCAGGTGGTCAGGGCTGCACCCGCAACGCCGAACAGCAGTGTCTGTTCCAGTGCCGGCAGAAGTTCGGTCATCTGCCAAACCTGCGTGCCGCCGGCGACCAGCCAGTGCCCCAAGGTTACCAGTGGCACGCCCAGCGCCAGCGCGCAGGTGGCGATCTGCAGTGTCAGCGCGAGGAGCGTGGCTGCGGATTTCAGGCGCACAACCCGCTGTTCGCGAGCGCTTCCCGACCCGACCCTGGCGTAACGCGCCGTGCCGCGAGCAGCGGATTCTGCGGTCAGCATCACCAGGCAACACAGGGCCAGCACGCTGGCCAGCATGTTGGCGGCGGGTCCATTGAAGGTGGACTTGAACTGATCGAAGATTGCCGTGGTGAAGGTGTCGAAGCGGATCATCGCGTACAGGCCATATTCAGCCAGCAGGTGCAGGCCCACCAGCAAGGCACCGCCGCAGATGGCCAGGCGCAGTTGCGGCAGCACCACGCGGAAAAATATCGCCCAGGGTTTGAGACCGAGTGATTCGGCAACGTCTTCGATGGCCGGATCGAGCCGACGCAGCGTTGCAGCAATCGGCAGGTACAGGAACGGGAAGTAGGCGATGACCGACACCAGAACTCCGGCAAACAGCCCGTGAATCGGTGGGACTAGACTGACCCACGCATAGCTGTGAACGAAGGCCGGCACCGCCAGCGGCGCGGTCGCCAACAACGACCACCAGCGTCGACCCGGCAGGTTGGTCCGTTCTGTCAGCCAGGCCAGAGACAGGCCTAACGTGACGCACAACGGAATCGTGATCACCACCAGTAAAACCGTGTTGATCAACAGTTCAGCGACTCGCGGCCGCAATACCAGCGGCACAAGGGTCGCCCAGCCTGTCTGAAACGACACGCCGATGACGAAGGCAATCGGCAGCAACGACAGCAGCGACACCAGCACCGACAAACCGATCACCCACGCGCCACCGCGCCCCGCGAAGATACCGCGGGATCGTCGTCGCAGGTTCGCGGGTATCGCTTCAGCGACACCCGCCGGCAAGGTTTCAGGCATCAATTAGAGCAGTCCGGCCTGAGTCATCAGCTCCACGGCTTTTTTACTGTCGAGTTTTGAGGCGTCGACTGTCGGCGCGTCGAGTTGCTGCAAAGGCACCAGTTTTGGGTTGGATTCAGCGTTCTTGCCTACGGCGTATTCGAACGATTTGCCGGTTTTGAGGATGGCCTGGCCCTCTTTGTCGGTAATCCATTTGAGGAACGCCTGGGCGTGTTCCTTGTGTTGGCTGGACGCCAGAACGCCGCCGCCGGAGACACTGACAAACGCGCCCGGATCCTTGTGCTTGAAGTAGTGCAGGGCGGTATTCTTGCTGTTTTCGCCGGTCTTGGCCTGGTCGCCGAAGCTGTAATAGTGGTAAATCACGCCGCTGTCGATCTGCCCGGCGTTAACCGCTTTCAGTACCGCACTGTTGCCGCGATAGATCGTGGCATTGGCCTTCAACCCTTTGAGCCATTCCAGAGTGGCGGCTTCACCCTTGAGTTCCAGCACGGCAGCGACGATGGCCTGGAAGTCGGCACCGGCCGGCGACGCGCCCCAACGACCTTTCCAGTTCGGGCCGGCGAGGTCCATCAGCGACTTGGGCAGTTCGGCTTCGGGCAGTTTGCTCGGGTTATAGACAAACACCGTAGAGCGCGCGGCGATCCCCACCCATTTGCCGTGGGCCGGGCGGTAAGCATCGCCGACCTGTTCCAGAGTGGTCGACGCAACCGGCGCAAACAGCCCCGCGTTGTCGACCAGCACCATGGCCGGGGAGTTTTCGGTCAGGAACACGTCGGCCGGGGAGTCGGCGCCTTCCTGCACGATTTGATTGCCCATCTCGGTGTCGTCACCATTGCGTACGGTGACCTTTATGCCGGTTTCCTTGGTAAAACCCTCGATCCAGGATTTGGTCAGGCTTTCGTGTTGGGCGTTATAGACCACGATGCCATCAGTCTCTGCTGCGTATACGTGACCGGCGCTCAGCAGAGCGGTTGCCAGCAGTGCTGTTTTCAGGAAAGAAGGGATGTGAGAAATCATGCAGTGACAGCTCCTGGTTTTTTTAGAATCGAGTACGCAGATTCGACAGAACCAACGGGGAAGGTCGTCGATCAGTGTAGATCAATACGAATCATTTGCATGTTTAAGGCACGGCAAATGTAAAGGGCAGTATGAGAAAAAAGCGTCAAATCACTGGGCCGGCGGACACCTTTTTTGTGCTCCGCCAGCGGCCTGGCTGATAAGCGCGGCGAGGCGTTTGACGTTGTTTTGTTGCGCCGCCACCAGCTCATCTATGGAAGCGCCTGAAGGCGTCTGCAAGGTGCTGCGGCAGGTGACCAGCGCAGCATCACCTTCGCTCAGATTACGCAGGCGCCACTTGACGTCGATCAAAGCATATTGACCGGGAACGGAGTCGAAGCGCTGCACGTCTACTCGCACCGACAGGTTGTGCCGGGGATTGGCGTTGACCATTTGATCGACCAGAGCACTGCGCAATTCATCCACCAGACTCGCAGCCCACCACTCGGTTTCAAGGATCGCCATCCCGCTGTTGCCCTGGCGAATGACGATCTGCGGACGATCCACCTGGGGCGGCACGCTGATGCCCTCAATCTGGATTTCCGCACCGCTGTTCCGTGCAGCTAGGCCCGGTTGAGCCGGAATCAGGGTGTGGAATTGAATCGGATCACTGCGGCAAGCGGCGAGCAGCACCAGCGCGGTGAGCAAGGTGATCTTCAGCGGAAAAGCCATGGGTGATGCTCCTGTGGTCATTTGCGCGGTGGCCCTTGCAGATCCATCGGCGCGGCATTGTCGGGGCGCCCACGAATCAGCGATTCCGGATGGCGTCCCAGGTAATCCGAGAGTTCACGCAAGGAGCGCGACATGCGTCCGAGTTCGTCCAGGGTCTGGCCTAATTGTTCGCGTTGCGGCGAGTCTTCGGCCAAGGTCAAACTGGCCGACTGCAGGGTCTTGCTGACGTCCGCCAGGGTAGTCTGCACGCGAGGCAGGGTTTTGGCGTTGAATTGCGCCAGGCCTTTACGCAGTTCGACGAGGTTGCTGTCGAGGTTGCCGGCAATGCGCTCGATTGGCAGTTGGTTGATCTTGTTGACCATGCCCTCCAGTTTTTCCTGCAACTGCTCGAGGCTGCCAGGAATGGTGGGGATGGAGATCGGCCGGGCGGTCGGATCGAACACGATTTTCTCCGCTTTGGGGTAGAAGTCGAGCGCGATGTACAACTGTCCGGTCAACAGGTTGCCGCTACGGGCCTGGGCCCGCAGACCGTTGTCGATGAAGCTGCCCATTAGACGTACGCCTGCGGCTTCGTCGTTGGGGTCATGCTTCAAGGCCTCGAGCATTTTAGTGTGGGCCTGGCCGAGTCGTTGCGGGTAGATCACGATGCCGACATTGACCGGGAAACTGCGCTTTTTCGCGTCGAAGTCCAGATTGACCGACACGACTCTGCCGAACTCTATGCCAAGGAACTCCACAGGCGCACCGACCCTGAGCCCGCGCAAGGCCTGATCGAAACGCAAACTCAAGAATTGTCCCTTACCGCTGGGCGGGGCGAGGGCGGTTAGCTGGTCTTCGAACAGGTCGAAGGCTTTTTCCTCGGTAGCCGGTTGATCGTTGGTGCTGTATTCCGGAGCGCGGAAGGCGATGCCGCCCACCAGGATGGACGACAGCGACTCGGTTTTCACCGAAAAGCCGTTGGCGCCAACATTTACGTCGATCCCGCTGGCGTTCCAGAACCGGGTGTTTTCAGTGACGTAGGCGTCGTTGGGCGCGTGGACGAACACTTCGATGTTCACCCCTTTACCGTCGGCGTCCAGGGCATAGGCCACCACCTGACCCACCGGAATCTTGCGGTAGTAAACCGGAGAGCCAATATCCAGCGAACCCAGGTCCTGGGTATGCAAGGTGAAGCGCTTGCCCGGCTCGCCGTAGGTTATCGGCGGCGGGTTTTCCAGGCCGGTAAAGTTCTTTGAGCGAGCATTGGCCTGGCCGATGTCTGCGCCAATGTAATCCCCGGACAGCAGGGTATCGATACCCGACACCCCGCCGGCGCCAATACGTGGACGCACGACCCAGAATTGCGAGTCTTCGCGGGTGAAACTTTCCGCCTGTTTGGACAGTTTGATGGTGGCGTTGACGCTCTTCTGATCGTTGCTCAATTCCACGTCCGAGACCTGACCGATCACCACGTTGCGGTATTTGACCTCGGTCTTGTTGGCCGTCAGGCCGCTACCGGTTTTGAACGTGACGGTAATGGTCGGACCTTCCTGCAGCATGGTGTGTACGACCAGGGAAATCCCCACCAGCACCGCGACGATTGGCACGATCCAGACCAGCGAAACGCTGAAACGACGAGTTTTGACAGGGGCCTGACCGGGCGCTTGCGGCCCGTCAGTGGCTTGCAACTTCATCCTTGACCTCCTCGTTTGGGTTATCCCGCTCTTTTTTATCCCAGATCAGGCGTGGGTCGAAACTCATGGCCGAGAGCATGGTGAACACCACCACCAGGCCAAAAAACAGAATGCCCACGCGCGGCTCGATATCGCCCAGCGCCTGGAACTTCACCAGCGCCGCTACCAGCGCGACGACAATCACGTCGAGCATCGACCAGTAGCCGATGAGCTCGACAAATCGGTAGAGCTTCGAGCGCTCTTTGCGCGCCCATGAGCTGTCGCGTTGCACGGTGACCAGCAGCAGCGTCAGGGCGACGAACTTGACGCCCGGCACCGCGATGCTGGCGATGAAAATAATCAGGGCAATGTCCCTGGCGCCGTGCTGCCAGAACTCCAGCACACCGCTCATGATGGTGCTGTCGGCACCGGAGCCGAGCATGGTGGTGTTCATCACCGGCAGCAAATTGGCCGGGATATAGAACACCAGCGATGTCAGCAGGTAGGCCCAGGTCCGGGTCAGGGAGTTGCTTTTGCGCCGGTGCAAGGGCGCGCCGCAGCGTTCACATTCGTGAGGTTCATGGGCCATGTCGCAGGCCAGGCCGCAGCTGTGACACAGGCAGAGGTTGAGTTCGCTGGCGGTCGGTGGCGCGTTCATTGGATGTCCCACAGATCGCGAATATCGCGTCCGGCAAGGCGGATCATCATCAGGCTGAGGACGGCCAGGGCAAATAGGCCAATCCCGGGCAGCACGTCGAGCAAACCTGCGAGTTTGAACACCGCCACCATGGCCCCCAGCAAGCACACTTCCAGCATGCTCCAGGGCCGGAGTATTTCCAGCCAGCGCATGCAGAACCTGAAAACGGGCGAACGTCGCTGCACGAGCGCGAAGCTCAGGACCCAGATCAGCAGGACTAACTGGAAAATGGGCGCGATGATGATGGAAATCGCCGCCACCATGGCAATAAACGTGATCGGCCCATGACTCAGGGCCAGCACCGAATCCCAGAGCGTCGCGCTGTTTTTCAGGCCCTTGAGGCTGATGCTCATGACCGGATAGAAATTGGCGAAAACCCACAGCACCGCGGCGGTGAATGTCAGGGCCAGCCGCTGCTCCACCGACAGGCCGTTATAGCGCTGCAGCACACCGCCGCAGCGCATACAAAGGGTTTTCTGATGTTTGGCGAGCGTGACTTTTTCATACACGCAGTCGCAGTGCTCGCAGATGATCAGTGGGTCAGTCGTAGCCATAGGCCGCACTCGCGAGGACGCAGGGAAGTCAGAGCACTTCCTCAATATAGAAGTGCCTCGCGATTGAGCAAATTAAAAGGCTGTTCAATGGGATAAGTCGGGGCGGTGCGCTAGGGCACCGCGAGGGTGGAGGGCGGTCAGCCCAGCAGTTCACGCAGGCGATACCAGAACATGCCGAGCGCCAGCAGGGGAGAACGCAGCATGGGTCCGCCGGGGAACGTCATGTGCGGCACGGCGCTGAACACGTCAAAGCCCTGACTGTGTCCGGCATGGATCGCTTCGCCCAACAGCTTCGCGCACCAGTGGGTCACGTTCAGGCCATGACCGGAGTAACCCTGGGCGTAAAACACGTTCGGATGCTGGCTCAAGCGCCCGACCTGTGGGAAGCGATTGGCCGAGATGCCGATCTTGCCGCCCCATTGATAGTCGATGCGCACGTTGGCCAGTTGCGGGAAGACCTTGAGCATGTGCGGGCGCATGTAAGCTTCGATGTCCGCCGGATCAAGCCCGGAATAATGGCAGGCCCCGCCGAACAATAAGCGCCGATCTGCCGAGAGCCGGTAGTAATCCAGGCCGACTTTCTGGTCGCAGAGCGCCAGATTCTGCGGGATCAATTGCGCTGCCTGTTCGGGCGTCAACGGCTCGGTGGCGATAATGTAGCTGCCCGCCGGGAGGACCTTGCCGCTCAGTTTCGGTTCGAGCTCGTCCAGGTGCGCGTTGCATGCCAGCACCAGACTGCCGGCGCGCACCGTGCCGCCGGCACAGCGAACCTGCACGGTGCTGCCATGGATCAACTCCAGCACCGGGCTCTGTTCGAAGATCCGTACCCCGAGAGATTCGGCTAGCCGCGCTTCGCCGAGCACCAGGTTGAGCGGATGCAAATGACCCGAGCCCATATCGACGAGACCACCGGCATACACGCCTGAGTTCACCACCTGCTGACGGATCTGCTCCGGCCCGACGAGTCGGGTTTCGTGGGCGTAACCCGATTCGGCAAGGGCTTGCTGCTCAGCCTTGAACGCCGCGAACTGCGCTTTAGTATTGGCCAGTTCACAGAACCCCCATCGCAGGTCGCAATCAATCCCGTGTTCACGAATGCGGTTGCCCACAAGAGCGACCGAGTCGACACCCGCACGCTCAAGGTAACGCACGCCTTCTTCACCGACATGACGGGCAAAACCGCTGACGTCATGGCCGATACCGCGGATCAGTTGCCCGCCGTTACGTCCGCTGGCGCCCCAGCCGATCCGTCGGCCCTCCAGCAGAATCACCGAGAGTCCGCGCTGAGCCAGTTCGATCGCCGTGTTAACGCCGGTAAAGCCACCGCCGATTACACAGACATCGGCTTCAAGATCCGCGGCCAGCGCGGGGTAGGGCGCCATGCCATTGGCCGACGCCGCGTAATAGGAGCGAGCATGTTCATTGCTGTTCTGATTCATTGGTTGGACTTCACTTTGCTCCAGGAACGGGTCATCAAACGCATGATTGCCTGGGGCGGGGTGGTGGAAATGTAGAGCTTGTCGAGGACTGCCTGGGGTGGGTAAACCTCAGGGTTGTTGACCAGCTCAGGGTCCATGTCTTGCTTGGACGCCGGGTTAGGGTTGGCGTAACCGACCGACGCGCTGACCTTGGCAATCACTTGCGGGTCCAGCAAGTAGTTGATGAAGGCGTACGCTTCTTTCTGGTTGCTGGCGTCTGCGGGAACCGCCAACAGGTCGAACCACAAGTTACTGCCTTCCTTGGGAATCGCGTAGGCGATGTTCACGCCGTTCTTGGCTTCCTTGGCCCGGTTCGCGGCCTGGAACACGTCACCCGAGTAACCGAAAGCCACGCAGATGTCGCCGTTGGCCAAATCTGAAACGTACTTCGAGGAGTGGAAGTAGGTGATGTAAGGGCGGATGGTCAACAGCTTGGCTTCGGCTTTTTTGAAGTCTTCAGGATTTTCGCTACGCGGGTCCATGCCCATGTAATTGAGAACGGCGGGGAACACTTCATCGGCCGAATCCATCATCGACACACCGCACTGACTGAGTTTCTTCAGATTCTCGGGTTCGAAAAACACTGCCCAGGAGTCGATGCGATCGATGCCCAGGACCTGCTTGACCTTGTCGACGTTGTAGCCAATGCCGTTGGTGCCCCACAGGTACGGAACCGAGTGTTCGTTACCCGGATCGTTTTTCTCCAACAACGCCAACAGTTTCGGGTCGAGGTTTTCAAAGTTGGGCAGCTGCGAACGATCAAGCTTCAGGAACGCGCCGGCTTTCACCTGGCGGGCGAGGAAGTGGTTGGACGGCACCACCACGTCATACCCCGTGCGGCCGGCGAGCAATTTGCCCTCCAGGGTTTCGTTGGAGTCGAACACGTCGTAGATCACCTTGATCCCGGTTTTCGCCTGGAAGTCGACGAGGGTGGTCTCGCCAATGTAATCGGTCCAGTTGTAGACGCTGACCGTTGGCTCAGCCTGCGCAACGGCGCTGAACAACAACGCCAGTGCGACCGGAACCACGGGTTTCAATAGACGCATATCGACACCTCTTTGAATGATCGTTCCCACGCTCTGCGTGGGAATGCAGCCCGGGACGCTCTGCGTCCCAAAACGGACGCGGAGCGTCCGGTGAGGCGTTCCCACGCAGAGCGTGGGAACGATCAAGTGCTAGACGCTGAGCAGCAGAAACTCACGCTCCCACGAGCTGATCACGCGCTTGAAGTTCTCATGTTCGGCGCGCTTGACTGCCACGTATCCGCGGACGAATTTGCTGCCCAGATAGCGCCCGACGGTTTCGCACTCCTCCATCTGCGTCAGAGCGTCTTCGATGGTGATCGGCAGGCGCAGGTTGCGCCGTTCATAGGCGCGACCTTGCACCGCAGCGCTGGGCTCGATGCGCTCGACCATGCCCAGGTAACCGCACAACAGGCTCGCGGCGATGGCCAGATAAGGGTTGGCGTCGGCCCCCGGCAAACGGTTTTCCACGCGCATCGCGTCTGGCGTGGAGGTCGGCACGCGCAGGCCCACGGTACGGTTTTCTTCGCCCCATTCGACGTTCACCGGCGCCGAAGTGTCCGGCAAAAAGCGACGGAACGAATTGACGTTGGGCGCGAACATCGGCAGCACTTTGGGAATGTATTTTTGCAGGCCACCGATGTGGTGCAGGAACAGTTCGCTCATCTGCCCGTCGGCATCGGCAAAGATCGGCTGGCCGGTGGCGATGTCCACGACGCTCTGGTGGATATGCATGGCGCTGCCGGGCTCATCGCCAATCGGTTTGGCCATGAAGGTCGCGGTGACGTTGTGCTTGAGGGCCGCCTCGCGCAGGGTTCGCTTGAATACGGTGATCTGGTCGGCCAGGTCCAGTGCGTCGCCATGACGGAAGTTGATTTCCATCTGCGCCGGGCCGTCCTCGTGGATCAAGGTATCGAGGTCCAGACCCTGAAGTTCGCACCAGTCGTAAACGTCTTCAAACAGCGGGTCGAATTCGTTGGCGGCGTCGATGGAAAACGATTGACGACCACTTTCCGCACGCCCCGAACGACCCAGCGGCGCCTTGAGCGGCAAGTCCGGATCTTCGCAGCGCTGGGTCAGGTAGAACTCCATTTCCGGCGCGACAATTGGCCGCCAGCCTTTGTCGGTGTACAGCTGCAGGACTTTCTTCAGTACGTTGCGCGGCGACAGCTCGATCGGGTTGCCGAACTTGTCGAAGGTGTCGTGAATCACGATAGCGGTGGGTTCGATGGCCCATGGAATCACGTAAACCGCGTCGGAAACGGGCTTGCAAACCATGTCGATGTCAGCGGGGTCGAGCAGGTCGTAGTAGATGTCATCGTCGACAAAGTCCCCGGTTACCGTTTGCAACAGCACACTTTCCGGCAGGCGCATGCCTCGCTCATGCAGGAACTTGTTGGTGGGTGCAATTTTGCCGCGTGCAATGCCGGTCAAGTCGCTGACCACACACTCGACTTCGGTAATTTTGTGATCTTTCAGCCACGTGAGCAGCTGATCGAAAGGGACATTCATAAAGACCTCGTTATTGGTTTTATTAACGCCGGGGAGGCTGGTTTCATCCACCACACACTTCCCCTATGGCGCGTTGACGACTATCTTGGGCGAGCCTTGACGTTCTATCTATCCACTTTCAGCAGCACCAAAACGCACCAAACGAGTGCGTAAGGTCACCCATGACAACGTGCAATCCCTTACAAGTCCAAGCGTTCAACACCGCCAACGTGGCCGAGCAAATCCGCGCCACACCGGGTTGGGTACAGCATTATCAGCAAATGTCGCCGGGACATTTCGCAGGGAGGGTGCGCTATCTGGACCTGCAAGGCGTGGAGATTTACGAGGAACACATGAACACGCGGGTCGAACAGAATTTCAGCGCCCCTGAAGGCTCGCTGGCGTTCTGTTTCGATCGCAGCGACAACGCGCTTTACGTGTTGAATGGTGAGAGCCGCAACATCTGGATCACCCCGGAGAACTACCAGGAAATCGCCGTGGTGTTCGGTCCGGCGTTCGTTCAGCGTCACGGTCTGAATGTGGCCAGGCTCGAAGGCCTGTTCATGGTGCCACTGAACTCGGGACAGAACGCGCTGTTCAGTCGCTGGCTTAGCGGCACGTTGACCCGACTGACGCAGACGCTCGATCCGCCGAGCAAGGAGGCGTTGACCCAGCAGTTGCTGGAAGACTGCCTGTACATCCTCGACAACGCGTGTGTTTGCCTTGATCGCGGAGGTCTACAGCGCCGCACCGAAGAGCGATCGGTGATGAAGCGCATCGGTGAATGGGCGGCCGATGCCCCGGAAGAAACCCTGAACCTGCTGGAGCTTTCTCAGGTCGCCGAGGTGTCACTGCGGCAGTTGCAGCATGCGTTCAAGGCTTATACCGGGATGACCCCGACCCATTGGCTGCGCTTGCGTCGACTCAACAGTGCGCGCCGAGAATTGCTCAGCCGTACAGCGATGGAGACTACCGTTGCCGAAGTCGCGATGCATTGGTCGTTCTGGCATTTAGGAAGATTTTCCAGCAGTTATCGGGCGTTATTTAAGGAATTGCCGAGTGAAACGCTGAAGCGCAGTCGTTAATGTCATGGTGCAGGGGCAGGCTTGGCCAATTCGATGCCGGCCGCACTCAATCGCTTCAGGATCTCAAAGAGCAGGTCGCTCTTGGTCGTACTGACAATCCTTGGACTGCTGACATACCCGGTGATGGTTAATGTGATGCCTTCAGGGCTCAGATTGCTGAATCGAACAACGGGGGCGGGTTTGTCGAGGATGGTTTCATGTTCGCAATAGGCGGTGTACAGCAGGGTTCTGACTTGCTCGGGGTCGATATCCAGAGGGAACACCAGTTCGAGTGTCGCCACTCCTTGGGCGCTACCGCCCAAGGTCACATTGCGCAGGTTTTGGGAAATCAGCTGGGAGTTGGGGACGATCACGATCGAGCGATCACTGAGCTGTATCTCGGTGGCCCTGACATTGACCCGATATTACTGAACAGGGTGCTCAACGACGCACCCATGCCGGGGTCCATGTCGGTTTTCGGCAGGAACTCGTTATCCAGCCATCTGCGCAGCGATCGAATCAGATAAATACCGATCAACAGTGCCAGGAGCGCATTCAGCAGATTTCCCGGGATGATATTCAACTTGCGCAAGCCATCGCCGCCGAGGATCGCTGCCCTGGCGAAGTGAGAGGAGAGGAGGGGTGATCTACAATCTTCTGCGTTGAGCTCGATTCAGAATAACGGTGTGTGGAGTAGCAAGGGCTCTTTAGGAGGTCATCATGAGAACGTTGTCGTCAATTAGCCTGTGCATTGCACTGTCGGTTTCCTCGATCCAGGGGTGGGCGGAAACGGTCGTGCCGATGAAAGGGCAGAGTTCGCAACAAACCCAAGAGGACATCACCGATTGCCACAACATCGCGGCCAGTCAGAGCGCCTCGACTGCACCGCCTCCTGCCGGTGGAAGACTGAAGGGAGCCGCTGTAGGCGCTGCCGCAGGGGCTGCGGGCGCGCAGGTGCGCGGCCGTCAGCATGACGAGTTTTATGATCGCGTCGATGATGACGTGAAGCAGGACTATCGCCAGAACCAGGCAAAAGGGACGGCGGCAGCGGGCGCGGTGGTAGGTGGCTCGCGCCAGCGTCAGGAACGCCGGGCGCAGCACAAAACCAGTGCTGCGACCAGTTCAACGGCCTATACCAGTTGCCTGCAAGGGAAGGGGTATCAGGTTAATCCTTGAGCATTTTTGGGCTGACGCTGATCGAGCAAATGCACCATCAAGTCGGCATACAGCGTCACAACGATGAACAGCCCCATACGCACGGCGAAGGCCGTGTAAACGTCCTTGCCCGCCGCGCTGTCCTGAACCGACTGACCCAACAAAATAATCATCGTGATCAGGCTGTTGAGCCAGAACCCAGGGCTCAACCGAGTGGGGCTCAGGCCATACAGCTTGCGCGCCAGCACCAGGCCAAACAGCAGCATCCACAAAAAGAACATCCACAGATGTACAAACAGGCTGAGGGCACACCAGAACAGAATGGCCAGCAAGCCACCGAGCAACGTTGAGCCGACCAGTTCACGGCCGGCATGGCGTGTGGTCGTCGTCGAGCTTTGCTGACCCAGGCTGACCGCCTTCAAGATGATCGGCAGATAACTGGCCGGATCGATCAGCGCCAGCAGGAATGTCGGCAGCACGATCAGGGTGGCACGCAGAGCCACTCGACCGACTTCTTCGTCCGGTAGAACTGGAGGGGGTGGTGGTGACGGGGCATTGATCGGCTCGGGAAACAGCCAATGACTGAGTGCCAGCACTACGACGGCCAGGAGCAATCCCTTGACCAACGCACCGATGACCATCGCGGCCAAATCAAAATCCGCCACACCGGCCGAAGAGATCATGGTCAGGCCAATCACTAAAAAAGTGACGATCAGGTTGTTACCGCCACGCAGTCCAAAACGAAAAGCCAGGAACAGACTGGCGCCGATCAGCAGCACACCGCTGACGGGGTAGTAACGCAGGATCGGAATCAGCAGCAAGCCGTTGCCGGTCGTCAACATCGCCACCAGTGCGAGTACTAATGCGGCCTTGAAGGGCAGCGCACGATTGAGCGTGGCCAGCAGCAGCAAGCACAGCACTGGCGCGATAAACGGGATCGGCAAACCCAGGCCGAAACTGGTCGCCAGGCACAACGCCGTGCCGGTGGCGATGCGTAGTGCGCGTTGAGCCTGGGGTGTGCGTTCAGTAGGCATAGGACAGCCAACTCATCAGTCCCAGGAACACGCGACCAAGCGGGTTGAGCGGGTTGCCCTGGGTGGGGAAGGCCATGACTTCGGCCTGCCCTCCGGCACGGATGGCGCGACTGTCACGCAGTGTGTTCATTGAGTCTTGGGAAAACTCGATGATTACCGGGAAGCGCTGGGCCGGACGCAGCCAGTCACGACTGTTCTGCACACTGGGCAGGGTGCCGGCCGCGGGCGTCTGGCCCACGCTGACGCCGTAACCGACACTGCGCACGCGGCCCTCGAAAATCTGGCCTGGCAACGCATCCAGCGCAATCGCCACCGCAGTATCGGGCTTCACCAGACCGAGATTGTTCTCGGTCATGTCCGCACTGATCCACACATCGCGGATGGCGATCAGGGTCATGACCGGGCTACCGGCCGCTGCGAATTGCCCAACGTCAGTGCGCAGGTCCGTGATCAGGCCGGCCGAGCGCGCGCGAATCTGCGTATTGGCCAAGTCCAGTTCGGCTTTTGAGAGTGCCGTGGCGGCGCTGCGCAGCAGGGCGTTCTCTTCGTCGCTGCCACCTTCCTGCTCTTGCGCACGCAGAACTTCGGCACGGGCGGCGGCCACTTGGCTGACCGCCTGTTCATGGTTGGCGCGGGACACTTCAAGCAGGCGCACCGATACGGTACCCGGGTCTTCGCGATACAAACTTTCAAGACGCTGATTGTCCTGCCGGGCCTTGCGTTCGTTGGCCTGAGCAGCACGCAACGACGCTTGCGCCGACGCGATTCCAGCAGTGCTGGCACCGATCTGCCGGCGTGTCGACTCAAGGTCAGCGCGCGCGCGATCGACGGCAATCTGATAGGGCTGAGAGTCCACCTCAAAAAGCACTTCGCCGGCCTTGACGTCCTGGTTGTTACGCACGTTTACACGGGTCACTCGGGCTGCCACTTCCGCGGCCACCGGAATCACAAAGGCACCCACCCGTGCCTGCTGCGTATAGGGTGTGAAGCGGTCCGCCAACAGGTACCAGGCCAGGCTCAGGATGATCAATAGCAACACCCACTTGATGCCTTTTTTGGCCGAGTCGGGGGCCGGCGCTGGCGCCTTGGAGGAGGGCGCGTCGGGGGAAAGCTGCGCGGCTTCACTCATCTTTTCTTACCTTCTGTGGGATGGGAAAGGCTGGCTGCGCAGCGGTAGGCTCATTCATCAGATCGCCCCAGTCCGTGCGTTTTTCCATCTGCTTGCGGGTAAGGTAGTCAACGTTCGGCTGGGAGCTGTACCAACCGCCGCCCAGGGATTTGTACAGCGCAATCACATTGCTCACCGCGTTGCTGCGAGCGATCAAGTAGTTGTCCTGCTGTTCGAGCAGCACGCGCTGCGCATCCAGCACCCGCTGGAAGTCCGAATACCCCTCGCGGTACAGCGAACTGGCCAACACCAGCGAGCGCTTGGCTGCCACTTCGGCCTCACGCAGGATTCGTTCACGCTCCAGTGATTTGATCAGGCCGCTGGCGGCGTCGTCAGCCTCACGTGCAGCCTGACGAACCTTGTCGCGGTAGGCCTCGATCAGTTGCTGCAAACGGGCATCCTGAACGCGCAGGTTGTTGCTGATCTGGCCGTGGTCGAACAGGTTCCAGCGCAGACTGGGGCCGCCGATCAAGTCCAGGCTTTTGGAAGTACCCTTCAGCGTGTCGGCCGACCAGACGATACTGCCCAACAAGGTCAGTGACGGGTAGTAATCGCTTTCGGCCACGCCGATCAGCGCCGACTGGGCCGCGACATTGAGCTCGGCGGCGCGCACGTCGGGCCGACGCAGCAGCAGATTGGCCGGTACTTCCTGCAACACGGCACGGTCGACCAGCGGGATCAATCCTTCATTTTCCAACAGCAGCGGCAGAGCGCCGGGCGGCTGACCGATCAACACGGCCAACGCATTGCGGGTGCGCAACAACTGGTCTTCGAGATTGGGGATAGTGCTCAGCGTGCCCAGGTACTGGGTCTTGGCTTGTTGCAGGTCGAGCTCGGCAGTCTGACCGCTGTTGAACAACTTCTCGGTGATCTCGAAGCTGCGCTTTTGCTGCCTGGCGTTTTCCCGGGCGACGCGCAAACGCGCTTCGGTGGTGCGCAGCGAGAAGTAGGTGTCGGCCACTTGCGCCCGCAACAGCACGAGCACGTCTTCATAGTTGGCCTGGGCGGCGAAGTAACTGGCATCGGACGACTCGATGGCGCGACTGAAGCGTCCCCAGAAGTCCAGCTCCCAGCCAATGTCAAAACCGGCACTGTATTGCCAGAAATGGCTGTTCTGCGGATTGATGCCGCCCGTTTGTTTTCGATTGAAGTACAGACTATCGACGCTGGCCTGCTGCAGTTGCGGATAATGCCCGCTTTGGGCGATGCCCAGCTGGGCACGGGCTTCCATCACGTGCAGGCCGGCGATCTTAAGGCTGGCGTTGTGAGCATCCGAGTCGGCAATCAGTTGGTCGAGAACCGGATCGGCGAAGACTTGCCACCACTGACGCATGTCCGGGTTAAGCCCGCGTTGGCTGGATTGTTCAAGGGCAGGGGTGTTCCAGTGCTTGACCCATTCTTCGCCGGGCGACTGGAAGTCCGGGCCCAGCCGTACGCAACCACTGATGCCAAATACACCCAGCAGCAGGAGCTGGCCTGGCCGATTCAGCAGGGGTCTACTTGGATGCATTACGCATTTCCCGACCAACGACGATCACTGGAGCATAGCCGCCCGAATGGGCGAACGGCTGCTACGCTTTTCAAGCCTCTTCACATCTCCTGCGACCGGCCAAAAAGGTACGACGATCATGAATACCACTCAGGGTAGTGTTGAACCCGATTCAGCCGGCTGGCGCTTCAAAATGGGAATAGCCATAATCTGCTTGATGTTGGGGTCCTGGCTGATGGTGCCTGTCGCAGCAGCGGCCGGTGTACCTGGCTCAAAGATCGCTGCGCTGACCGGCGTGCTGTTCATCAGCAACAAGGTCCTGCTGATTCTTGTCATCACCATCATGGGCAAGTCGGGCTTCCAGCAACTCAAACGCAACGTGTTCGGTTACGTGTCCACACTCGCGCCCAAACCCGATCTTGAAGTGGGGCCGGTTCGTCATAGAATCGGCATCGTCATGTTTTGTTTGCCGCTGATCTCATCCCTTCTTGAACCCTACATCGACAGCCTTTGGCCTGGACTCAGGCCCAACCTCTGGCAGCTTCAAGCGTTGGGCGACGCAATGCTGATCGGCAGCTTTTTTGTGCTGGGGGGGGATTTCTGGGAGAAGGTGCGCGCCTTGTTTATTCGCACCGCTCGTGTTGCAAACACGAGTGGGGTGTGAACAAAAATTATCGACATAGCGGCTGTGGGCGAGGGCAATACCGTGCGTCCCGGCACTAAATAGCTAGCTCTACTAAAGAGCTATTTAGATTAGTTATAATTTTTCGTGATATAAAAACGAGAGCAGGGAACAGCTAATAGGTTCCCTGCAACTCAATCACTTACCGAAAAGACGCTCATGCACCCAACCGTTGTTGGTCAGAATCATGGCTCGCGTTTCTTTGATGGGAGTCTTCTCGCTGGCAACCACTGGCGCCAGGCCACGAATGGTAGCTACGACCGCCTCGTTACGAGCCCAATCCGGTAGATCATGGACCTTAAAGGAGTAAGTCACCCGAGAGATCTTTTGACCCATCATATCGCCAGGCTCGCTGAATTGATCAACACTGACAACCTGAGCCTTACCCACACAAAGGCCGCCTGCGGTGGTTCCGTTCATGAGTTTTTGCGCGTCGTTCTTGTAGAACTTGCGACCTTCATCAGTTAGATCGAACGAGTAACGAATGTCGGTTCGTTGTTCTTGCCAGAGGCTTTTGGGAATCTCTTTGCGAGACAATTCGACTTCTTTGATGATGCCGACCTGGGCCAGAGCATGCAGGACCTTGTTGTTGCCGGTAATGTCAAAGTCCTTGGTTTCAGTCGGGAACTCAGTGACCACGAAGCACTGAGGGTACTGAGTGTCCAAATAAGACTGAGCAGCTTTTTCGAAGTTTTCTTCGTTGGCTTTCTTGGGGTCGGAGCAGCCGGTCAGCGCTGCGAGCAGAATTGTCAGAGATACAATCTTCCTGTCCATCACGTACGTCCTTGATTGCTTAATACGAACGCCATCCGACTGAGTAGCCGTCAAATGCCGGAGACGGATTAGATGCGATCAGCCGTGAGCAATGCAACTGAAAACAGGGCTGATTTTCGAGAAACGCTGCGCTCAATCGGACCGCCGAGGCCCCCACGTAAGAATACGAAGGTTCGCATAATGTATATTATGTTAAACCATATGCCATGTTAGAAATGTTCATGAGGCTCGTAAGGCACTGATTCGACAAACTCGCTTCTGGCGTCCACTCTCTCAACGGGCCATGTACTTCGTGTTCATGGCGAGTCATTGAATGAGGTTGCTGCCGATGAAGCTGATTCAATGCCGTTTCTCTTCAGGTCAGCGTGTACCGCTGCTCGTGCAGACTGGAGATGCGGCGCCGTTGCCCATACTTGTCCCGTTCATCTACGTTCAACTCAAGTTAAGGTACCGCGCTTACAACACTACTGCGGCACATGTGCGCGCGATCCAGGCTTTCTACAGCTATGCCAAAAGCCGTGACCTCAATATTGATGACGCCATCTTGGCCTGCCACTTCGAGTCGATTCTGGCTTTACTGGACGGTTACGCCATCTGGCTCCAAAGCGGCCGTCAAGCCGACAACCTGGTCGCCCGAATCGGCAAAGCGGAAACGGCACCTTTTCCGCAGATCGATCCGCGTACCCGTGACCAGTACCTGCGGTTGCTAAAGCAGTATCTGTCCTGGTGTGTCACCCGTTACATCCCGCGCGCCCGTCAGAACTCAACCACCCTGGCTAACATCAAGGTGGTATTTGCAGATGTCGCCGACGTCATTGAACGGCGCTTTGAGAGCCATATCATCAATGCTCGGCCGGACCGCACTCGTTACCGAAGCCTGACAGATACTCAACTCGAGATCATTCGCACACTGATTCGCCCGGGCGACGCAGAGAATCCGTTTCCGGAACGACTGCAGTTGCGCAATTGGCTAATGATTGAATTGCTGCTGGAGACTGGTATCCGTCGCGGAGAGCTTCTGAAGCTCTACACCACGGATATCAATCAGGGTTCTCAGCATGCATATGTCAGCATCAATGATCGCGAACATGACCCGGACGACCCGCGCGCTGAAGAGCCTGCGCTGAAAACACACGGACGTACGGTAGGTATCTCCGCGCAGTTGTATGAGGTCTACGTGCGCTATATCCAGGGCGAACGGCGCCTCATACGTAATGGCAGACCAATGAAATTGCTGTACCACTATTTGTTCATCTCTGACCGAGGTCGCCCGCTGTCGATCCGCGCGTTGTCTAACGTCCTTGATCGGCTGTTTCTGACCATTGAACTGGCTCATCCGGGGTTGTTGTCTACACTTTCCGCGCATGACTTTCGCCACACCTTTGCCGACCGGTTTTTGGCTTACCTGGTCGAGAAGCGTGGGTATGACCTCGAGCGGGCCACGGACGAACTCCGGCGAGTCTGCGGTTGGTCTGACACTTCGACGATGCCACGTCGTTATGCAAGTCGTTATCTAGCCGAGTCGGCCAACCTCCACAACGCCCAGCGTGCCTCGGCAGCCTGGAGCCGACTTGACAGTTAAGGAGGTTCGCCGTGACCAAATCAGCCGATCAAGAACACGCTTTACCCTCCTCCTCTTTTCCGGCCTACGTGTTCGAGGGCCCGGCTCAGGTTGCGATTCGAACTCGCACTAATGACCAGCCAAGATACGTCGATACTCGATTGAGCGTTTGGACGTGGTACGACGGCGGAACGGCTATGAAAATAGATTGGGCTGCGCTCCACCTGAATCCTAACCTCATGCAAATCGCCAAAGCGTTCGTGGCCTATGTGTCAGTACCGATGCAAAACTGACCCACCCTACCGGTTGAAAACTGACCCACTTGGGCAAAATGCAGCTTTTGCGAGCTGCCCATGCTGTCCCAGGAGCAACACGTGGAAATCAGTGTTCTTATTCGTCAGGGTTTGTCTATTCGGGCCATCGCCCGGCAGATGGGCTGCTCTCGCAATACCATTCGACGCCACCTCAAATTACAGGCCCAGCGCCAGCCCGTCGTCTATGGCCCGCGCGCGCAGCGCGTGGGCAAGCTTGTGCCTTTCGAGGCCTATCTGCGCCAGCGCGTAGAAGCCGCTCGACCCCATTGGATTCCCGCCATCGTGCTGTTGAGGGAGATCCGCGAACAGGGTTACGAAGGTGGGTACTCAATCCTCACCAGCTTTCTGTTGACCTTGAAATCCAAGGCAAACGAAGCCGTCGTTCGCTTTGAAACCGAGCCCGGTGAGCAGATGCAGGTGGACTTCACCGTCATTCGGCGTGGCCGCGATCCGTTGTTGGCATTCGTTGCAACGTTGGGCTGGAGCCGTGCGACCTACGTCGTTTTCTCCCGTCGCGAAGACTCCGCAGCCTGGTGTTCCGGTATCGAAAAGGCGCTGCGTTTCTTCGGCGGTACGCCGCGAAAGCTACTCTTCGACAACGCCAAAACCATCATCCAGGAACGCGATGTTTATGGCCCCGGTCAGCACCGCTGGAATCCTGCGCTATTGAATTTGGCAGAGCGCTACGGCTTCACACCGAAAGTCTGCCGGCCTTATCGGGCGCAGACCAAGGGCAAGGTCGAGCGCTTCAACCACTACCTGAAAAACAGCTTCGTAGTGCCACTGGCCGCGTCACTTAACCAGGTCAACTTGCTGTTGGACGTTGAGGTCGCGAACAGCAAGATCGGCCCTTGGTTGATGGAGGTCGCCAACGCCCGAACACATGCGACGACGGGCGAAATACCGCAACACCGACTGGATACCGAAGTGCACCACTTGTTGCCCCTGCCAGAGATCCAAGGGGTTGCGAGCAGCATGATTTCGGTCGTCCAACCCATGCCGGTGGAAAGCTTGCAGCATCCGCTTTCGGTCTATCAGGCACTGCTTGAGGTACGTCCATGAACCTTCAACATCTGCGCATCGAGTCTCTTTGCCAACAGTTCAAGCTGGACACTTTTGCGACGGACTGGCCGGCACTGGCCCAGCAAGCGGCCGAAAAAGAAACGAGCTATGCCGACTTCCTGGAACAGCTTCTGCTGAGCGAGGATCGCGCTCGAAACGAGCGGCGGCGGCAAGCGCTGCTGCAACAGTCCGGGCTGCCGGCGGTAAAAACGGTTGAACAATACGACTTCAAATTCGCCAGCGGCGCGCCGCAAAGCCAGATCCTGGAACTGGCCGGGCTGGCCTTCATCGAGCGTAAGGAAAACGTCGTGCTGCTGGGGCCTTCGGGCGTTGGCAAAACACACTTGGCCAGCGCTCTGGCTTATCGGGCGATCATGGCAGGCATTTCGACCCGATTCATCTCCGCCGCCGACCTGACTTTGCAACTCGTCGCCGCGCACCATCAAGGGCGCCTGGCTCAGTATTTCAGTCGCGTTGTTCAACGCTCGAAACTGCTGGTGATTGATGAGATCGGCTATTTGCCGTTCGGCCGTGACGAAGCCAACTTGTTCTTCAACGTGATCGCCAAACGGTACGAACATGGCAGCTTGGTGCTGACCAGCAACTTGCCGTTCAGCCAGTGGGCAACGACCTTCGCGGACGACTCGACACTGACCGCTGCGCTGCTGGATCGGCTTCTGCACCATGCGCATATCGTCCAGGTCAGCGGACAGAGTTATCGACTGAAGGACAAGCTGAAATCAGGTAAGGTGGTGCCGAGAGAAACGGCCTCGCCACAGAAATAAACAGACCTCAAACACCGCCGGGGTGGGTCAGTTTTCAACCGGTGTTGACACTTAACAGCGTCACCGGTTTCATCGGCGCGCCATTGTCTGAGTGCAACACCAACGGCTCGTGCAAACACAGCTCACCGATCACGATGCGTTGCAGCAAAGCCGCCGCTTTTTCGCCGCTTTCCTCCTCGTAAACCTCCCAGCCCACCGCCTTGCGGCTGTAAATGTCTTCGATCAAATACAGGTAGTAGAACTTGCCGCGTATCGGCGATGGCAGATACGTGATGTCCCACGACCACACCTGATTAGGCCCTTGGGCTGCATGCGTTGTCGGTACTGCGTAACGCCGAGGTCGCTGGCTACGACCGCGATGCTGTTGCTGACCCGCCGCTCGCAAGACGCGATAAAACGTCGCCTCCGACGCCAGATAGCGCCCCTCGTCAGCCAGGCGCGGTACGATCTGGCTTGGCGGCAGATGGGCATACGTAGGGTTGTTCCACAGCGTCACGATGGCTTGCCGTTCAATCTCACTCAAGGCGTTGCGCGGCGTAGGCCGCACGGTGGTAGTACGGGCATCGGCTTGAAGCTCCTGCGTCCCCATCCATCGCTGCAAGGTTCTGAGCGAGAGCCCCACTTCCTGGCACGCCATGACTTTTCGAGCCCCGGCCAAGATGGCTTCGATCAACCAGGCCACCAGCAATTGCCGTTCCGGCAAAGAGGTCAACTGTCCTCGTTGTCGAGCCCCCAGTAATCGTTGAGCTTTTTTCGCAGCACCAACAACGCGGCGGTCTCGGCCAGCGCCTTGTCTTTGCGGCGCAGTTCACGCTCAAGTTCCTGGATGCGCTTCTTGTCTTTTCGCGTTTGTTCGCGGTCGTCTTTTTGCTGGGCCTTTTCAGACTTCTGACCACTAATAAACGACTGTCGCCAAGTGGCGATCTGCTCGGGATAAAGTCCTTTGCGTCGGCAATACTCGCCCAAGTCGATTTCTGACAAACCGGCGGCTTCAAGGACGACGGCGAACTTGGTTTCGGCTGTCCAGTTCTCTGATGGTTGCTTGGATTCGGACACTACATTCCCTTCGGATCTGGCTTGTTTACGCCAGTTGGACAACGACATTTCGCTGACTCCTTCCCGCCGGGAAACTTCGACCATCGTCAGGCTCAGCGGGGGAAGCAGCATCTTGAGTAATGCGGCTCTACGTTCAGGTGAATAGTACGGCACGAGTAGTCTCTTTCAGCCCCCGATATGCTTTTTCAGGAAAAATCGGAGAGGCGACAACTATCCTGACACCGGGGGGTTGTGCTCGGGTGATGACGACCCTTTTTGAATCCCTAGCGGCCCAGCGGCTCCCCAAAAGGCGAGGCCAAGCATTGGTAACAGCAAGATCACTGCCGACCACACGCCTTTAATGGCTGGAGAGTTTTCGCTACTCAGAACACCGTGGAGGGCCCATAGATCCAACAACAGCACTATCCCTGCTCCACCGATCCAGAAATATTCTCTATGCATGATGCGCCACCTCGTCGATAGACCATTATGCGCGCAGGTAGCGCGGGGCTCATTGAGTTCGATAGTCGCTGTTGCGCCGAAAAACGTACAGGATCGACGACCACTCCGAGCAAGCTGATACGACGGCTCAGGCTAGTTGTGTCGGTGCCGCATGACGTAAAAACAACATATGGAAATCACTAACTCAGCATTTCGGCTCAAGCATTTTGGTCGTGCTATGCGAACGTCGAAAGCTGATTGTAGTCGGCTTTCTTCAGCGCAGTTGCTGTCATCAGAGTAACGCATCGACCAACCCTTTAGGGGGCACGTAATTCTGAAGAAATGCAACTAATTGCCGATCTACTGCGCCGCAAAAGCAAGTATTAAATATTCGTTACAGGTCAAATCGTAAAACTTGTGCAGCTAAAACAGCTAAAACAGCTAAAACAGCTAAGTAAGATAGTTTCTGATCACGCAGATCTTAAACTTAAATCCATCTATAATGCATTCCCGCAATCGCAATGCTCTGAACAGTGCTATAAACTAGAAAATAATCTGATACAACATAAGATTTTCGCTTGCAAAACGCGAAGCCTCTCCCAGTGCGCTAAGGCTGCTTAATGAAATTCATGCTTGGTTGCTTAGTCTCCGTTTTTACCTTTTCCACTCTTGCAGCAGATATTCGGATGCTTACGGATATCCATCCGCCACTGCAGTTCCTCCAAGGTGATGAGTTGGTGGGCTTTGGCGTCGATTTAGTGAAGGCTGTCGCTGAGCAAACTGGAGATAAAGTACGCATCGACCAACTCCCCTGGTTGCGCGCCCTACATGTCGCCAGCACTGAGCCTGACGTTGGGGTATTTATCATCTTGCGAACACCCGAGCGGGAGAACCAATACCAGTGGGTCGGCCCATTGATGGAGGTAGAAACAGCATTGTACGCGGGGAGCGGAATCAAGGAACCAGTGCAAAATCTCAAACAGGCGAGCGTTGCGGGAAGAATTACTCTTCCGCGCAAGTGGCTTGCTTACGATTATCTAAAAAAACAGGGTTTTACCAATCTGTACGGGGTGGACACCCCGGAGCAAATGATGCGGCTGTTGCGCATGGGACGGACAGATTTAGTGGTCGCTGACACGATGTCGCTCGCTACGCTGGCTCATGAGGCGGGTATGGAACGTCGCCATTTACATTATCAGATGCCATTGATGAAACAAGGAACCTATATCGCATTCTCGCTGCAAACCGACGCCCACCTGATAGCGCGCTGGAAGCAGGCACTCGAAAATATGAAAGGCGATGGACAGTTGAATCGATTGAAAAAGCGATGGTTAACCGATCACAAGATGCCGTAACCACGCTCCAGTTAGCAGTATTCCCACGATTCCAAACGCCGTTAAAACACAAAATTGGCACCGCTTCACTTTCACTGCTCCAACTCGAAAAATCTCAGCAAAAAAAGACGACTGCGTTGCAGGGGACGCCGCCCCCGATGCACAGGGTCGGCATCATTGCTTAGCTTTTGGGCATCAGCACTTTGTCGATAACCTGGATGGGGTGCATAGAGAAAACGGAAAAAATCGTACGATAAGTCCTGCTGACAGTCTGCGAGCCTTGCGATGTGCAGTCGGTGTCCGAATGGAGTGCGCCTCAACCTGGCGTCAGGTCGACCACTCGCGCTGCTGGCCGGGATCTCAAAACGCATCCGCCTTCACCGAAGCCATCAGCAGCATTCGGAAGAAACTCGCTAAGACTTTATGAGAACTGCGGTGGGTCACGGTGTAGTGGTCAACTAATCCCGGACACGACGTTAAGTTTTTCTTCGGCCCGAGCTGGCGCCAGCCCACCGTTGAATTGATGGGGCCGAATCCAGTTGTACCGATGCATCAAGAAATGGCTGATATCGCGTTGGGTTTCTTGAGCAGTTCTGTAACCCGTGGTCGGTATCCATTCAGTTTTCAAGCTGCGGAACACGCGCTCCATCGGCGCGTTGTCCCAGCAATTCCCCCGACGACTCATGCTCTGACGCATGCGATAACGCCACAGTCGCTGGCGAAATAAACGACTCGCATACTGCGACCCTTGATCCGAGTGAAACAGCAGGCCCTGAGGCCTTCCCCGTTGTTCGTAAGCCATATCCAGCGCCTTGATAACCAGCTCGGCATCCGGCTTTTCCGATAGCGCCCAGCCCACCACCCGGCGCGCGCAAAGATCCATCACGACAGCCAGATAGTGCCATTTCCCCTGAGCACAAATGTAGGTGATGTCGCCGCACCACACCTGGTTGGGTGCCGAGACATCGAACTCCCGATTCAAGATGTTCGGGATATCCAACCGTTCAACCGTCGCTCGTTTATAGGCATGAGAACCTGGCTGTTTGCTGACGAGGTCAAGCTCACGCATCAAGCTGCGCACTTTGAACCGACCGAGTTGCTCACCATCGTCACGCATCAACGAGAGGATGCTACGGCTGCCGGCAGCACTGCGACTTTGTGAAAACAACTCGCTCACCCGGCTGCGCAACCGAAGTCGTTCGACATCCGGCGTTCGGCGCTTTAGGCGGTGGGCGTAGTAACTTGAGCGGTTGATTTCAAATACGTTGCATAGCCAATCAACCGGCTCATGGACGCTCAGCTGATGGATCAGCGCGTACGCTCGTGATCTTCCGACATCAAGAGCGCGGTAGCCTTTTTTAATATCGATTTTTCCCGTTCAAGCCGGGCGATCCGGGCTTCCAGCTCCTGGATTTTCTGCTGCTCCGGTGTCAGCGCTTTGCTCTGCGGGGTAACACCTTTGCGCTCCTGCTGAACCTGGTCGACCCAACGGCGTAGTGCCGACTCGCCGACGCCGAGTGAACGGCTGGCTTCGATGTAGCTGTAGTTTTGCTTGAGCACGAGTTCGGCAGCCTCGCGTTTGAATTCAGCAGAAAAGGAACGGCGTTGTTTGGTCATCTGACACCTCGATCTGGCGAGCATTCTCGCCTAAATGGGTGTCCGGTTTCATTAGACCACTACACTTCATTACGACCTGAAGAGTCGTACGCGAGTGCCTTGGCGCGCTCATAGCTAAGCACAGGTATCTATTTCAAATACCCGAGTCTCACCACAAGGTTTCTCAGGTTGCTCCAAGGAGGGGTGAATGTGCTGCTTGATTTGTGCTCAACGTACATGTTTGCAACGTTCAATCGGTGATTGGGAAGAGCGTTACTGTGGCGCCTGCGGGTATTACAGGGTTTCTAGAACCCTACTGCTCATTATGGAAATACAGGGACTCAAGTCTGATATCGTGCAAACGCGAATCTGGCTGTCAGCTATCCGAAAGAGTGATCCTATTCCTGGTATCGTCTCGGAGAACGCGATTTGTGTTGAAGACTTTCCTAAAGATGGTCTGAAAAAGCCTCCTGAGGGTGTAATTAGTTTTGTGTAAACGGTCATTTGGCAGGAGACTGCCTACCCCAAGGAAATCCAATGACCGAGCCAAAACCCAAGCGAGCCAAACGAGTCAAACGAGTCAAGCCTGATCCTGAACTGGTTAAACTGGCCGACAGTCTGCTGGCCAATTACAAAAAGCCCGAAGATCTCATCGGCGAAAACGGCCTGCTCAAACAGCTCACCAAGATGCTGGTCGAGCGGGCCCTTGAAGCCGAGATGACCGAACACCTGGGGCACGACAAAAGCGCGACGATCACCAACACCGCCGCCAATGCGCGCAACGGTCACAGCGGTAAAACCCTGAAGGGCGACTTCGGCGAACTGCCGCTCGACATCCCTCGCGACCGGCAGGCGTCCTTCGAGCCGCAGTTGGTGGCCAAGCATCAAACCCGCTGGACGGGCTTCGATGACAAAGTCATCTCGCTGTACGCTCGCGGTTTGAGTGTCAGAGAAATTCAGGCGCACTTGCAGGAAATGTACGGCACCGAGGTCTCTCCCAGCCTGATCTCGGCGATTACCGACGCGGTGAGTGATGAGGTCAAACTCTGGCAGGCGCGGCCGCTGGACGCGCTGTACCCGATCCTCTATCTGGACTGCATTCACGTCAAAGTGCGCGATGCCGGCGCCGTGCGCAACAAGGCGGTTTATCTGGCCATCGGCGTCAACATGGCGGGTCACAAAGAGGTGCTGGGCTTGTGGATCGCGCAAACCGAAGGCGCCAAATTCTGGCTGCAAGTGGTGACCGAACTCAAGAATCGGGGCGTGCAGGACATCTTCATCGCCTGCGTGGACGGCCTCAAAGGCTTCCCTGAGGCGATTGAAACGGTTTACCCGAAAGCCGTCGTTCAGCTGTGCATCGTGCACATGGTGCGCAACAGTTTGAACTTCGTATCGTGGAAACGGCAGAAGGAAGTCGCGGCTGACCTCAAGCTGATTTACACCTCGGCCACCGCCGAGCTGGCTGAGCAACGGCTCTGCGAATTTGAAGCCAAATGGGACGCCGAGTACCAATCGATCAGCCTGTCATGGCGACGAAACTGGGCTCGGGTGATTCCGTTTTTTGACTATCCAGCCGAAATTCGCAAGGTGATCTACACCACCAATGCCATCGAATCGATCAACATGAGCCTGCGTAAAGTGATCAAAACGCGTGCGTCATTTCCGACCGACGAGGCGGTGATGAAGCTGTTTTATCTGGCGCTGAACAACATCAGCAAAAAGTGGACAATGCCGATCCGGGACTGGAAAGCGGCTTTGAATCGCTTCAGTATCCAGTTTGAAGATCGGCTGTTAACGGTTTAATAGAAATCCCGTTTACACAAAATCAGGGACACCCTCCCGTCCGAAGCATTTCACTCTCCTTGTTTTTGTTAGGGTGAGATGAAGGTAACGCTGAAGCAGCGCTGTCCAAGCTACTGCTTTGCTTAAAGTATCGGGGCCGTTCTATTGAGCGCCGTAGACGTCATAATTGAAATACTTCTTGTTGATACACGTGTAAGTGCCGTTGGCGAGAATGGTCGCGAGGGCTTTGTTCAAGTCTTCACGCAGCGCCACATCATTCTTGCACATGCCGATGCCATCACCGACACCAAAGAAATTCGGGGCACTCAGCATGGCGCCCGCTGGATTTGCCCCTACAAAACCGGACACCAACTCCCCGTTAAATTGATGCAGCTGCCAAGCGCCTGAACTCCCTCGGCGAGCGATAGTTCAAGGCACTGTGCGGATGCTGCTCGTTGTAATGCTCAAAGGCAATTGCCAGGTTACGCAGCGCCGTTTCCCGATCCGGTTTGGGCATGTGCGCCACGTAGTCACGCTTGATCGTCTTCACGAAGCTCTCCGCCATCCCGTTGCTCTGCGGGCTGCGAACTGGCGTGGTCACCGGTTGCAAGCCGATCTGCCGAGCAAAAAGGCGCGTCTGTTCGGCCGTGTATGCCGAGCCGTTATCGCTTAGCCACTGCACCGGCGTTGTCGGCAGCTGATCACCAAAACGCTTCTCCACGCTTTCCAGCATCAAATCGCGGATGTCATCGCCGCTGTACCCGGTCGGGCTCGCGACCCAGCCGATGGCCTCGCGATCACAGCAATCCAGGGCGAAGGTCACGCTCAGTTTTGCGCCGTCCTCGCAGCGGAACTCAAAGCCGTCCGAGCACCAACGCGTATTGCTGGTCTTCACGGCAATACGGCCTTCGTGCCGACGCGGCACACCGGGCTGTTTGATCCGCCGCTCAAGCAACAAGTTGTGATCACGCATGACCCGGTAAACCCGCTTCACGTTGATCGCTGGCAGCGACTGGGTTTCACGTTCGCGGCGCAGTAATCCCCAGACACGACGGTAGCCGTAGCTGGGCAACTCGCTGACTTGCTGTTGGATTTCCATCACCAACTCAGCATCGTCCACAGGTCTGCTTCGCCGTACTTTGGGCGATACCGATTGTTTGATTCGAACCGTTAATTGCGAGCGCGCCACACCGAGACATTCGCTGACCAGCTTCACTGGTCGTCCCCCGGCAACAAGGGTGAGTGCGCAATCCATTTTCGCGACCGGGCAATCTCCACGGCCTCTTTGAGGATTTCTGCTTCCATCGTTTTCTTGCCCAGCATCCGTTGCAGTTCACGGATCTGCTTGAGCGCATCACTCAGCTCGGAGGCCGGCACCACGGCCTCGCCAGCACTGACCGCCGACAGGCTGCCGTCCTGGTAAAGCTTGCGCCACAGGAACAACTGGTTGGCATTAATGCCGTTGCGCCGGGCCACCACCGAAACGCTTTGTCCGGGCTCAAGGCTCTCTCGAACCATGGCCAGTTTTTGCTCTGGGCTCCAGCGGCGCCGCCGCTCCTGGCCCAAAAGCTCACCACTCTTATCGTTGCTATTAGTCATAAACATAACCGTTTGCCTATCCCTTATCGTAAGGGGGAAACGGTGTCCTGTCTTTCATGGGGCTCGTTCACCCG
The DNA here is from genome assembly GCF_054898005.1 of Pseudomonas sp. HLT2-19-2. NCBI lineage: Bacteria > Pseudomonadati > Pseudomonadota > Gammaproteobacteria > Pseudomonadales > Pseudomonadaceae > Pseudomonas > Pseudomonas sp. HLT2-19-2. The sequence goes on from NZ_CM142712.1 coordinate 3,141,124, forward strand.
CAAACTTGTAGTCCTTACCCTCCGGTTTATTTATAAACCCATAGCTAGCTTGAATGGAAACTTGCAGAGAGGCATCGAGCCGCCCCACCACCAGGTCGGCGTACACCTGATCCTGATTCTGATAAGAGAGAATTTCGACCCCCTTCGACCCCCAAACGGCTTTCGCATAAGCTTCCTGGATAGAGCCCTGTTCCACACCAACGCGTTTGTCTTTCAGCGATGCGAGTGTCGGCAACAAGTCTGATCCGCGTTTGACGACCAAACGTGCCGGAGCGTTGAAAACCTTGTCGGTAAACGCAATTTGCTCAAAGCGTTTTGGGGTCATGGTCATGGTCATCGACGATGCGACGACGTCGAACTTGCGGGTCAGCAGCCCTAGAATCTGATCACGGCTACGTCTTCAGCCATTTGCGTGACTGAGGGAGCACCATCGACCGTTTGGCGATAATTGATGATGCGCAGCGCCTCTTTGTCGAACTCATCGACCGGAGAACAATCGGCCTCTGCCAGCCCTGCCGCCTCGACGAGGCTCATCATTGCCCCCGACGACCGTCCCAAAACCGTACAGAATCCAATGCCCCATTACTGCCCATCTGCCCATCCCGGCTGCCGCCCGAATTCCTCGAACAGCTCGAAAATGGTCGACTTGACCTTCTGCACGGCATTGCTCTCTACAACCGTGTCATGCCAGCACAGCGAAAGATCCCGCTTGAACAGTCGATGATCGATCCTGGCCAGTTTAAGCCTGTGTTGCACAAGCTCAACATGGGCAGCGGCCCACGGCAGGATCGTGACACCGAGCTGCGCCTTGACGGCTGAGAACAACAGGTCGGTGGAATTGGCTTCGAACTCAACCTCGCATTTCAGGCCGGCCTCCTGCAGTGCAAATTCGACCCGACTGCGAATTGTGTTCGGGGCACAGGGCAGCACCAGCGGCATCTTCGCCAATGCCTCAATCGACACCGGCTCATCCGATAATGCAAATTCCGGCCACGCCACCAAGTACAGCGTTTCGGTTAACAGCCGCCGGAAAGCCATGCCCCGGGTTTCGACCGCATCGACATTCACCGCAAGTGCCACCCGCCCAACAGTGATCAGGCGCCCCAGGTCGGCGCTCGGGGCATCGATCAACTCCAGCTTGATACCCGGATATCGACTGCGAATCGTACGAGCGAGCGGAATCGCCAACACCCGAGCCGTACTCGACGGCATGCCGACTGACACTTTGCCTTGCGGGAATTCGGCGTCCTGGCGCAGTAGTTCCTGGGTGCCGTCGGCTTGGCGCAGCAGTTCGATGGCATGCCGGTAAAGTGTCTGACCGGCCGCAGTGGGGACCACGCCATGCACGCTGCGCTCAAGCAGTTGCATATCCATATCCAGTTCCAGATTGCGCATCTGCTGGCTGATCGCGGGCTGCGCAATATGCAGCGCTTCACTGGCGCGGGTGATGTTGCCGCATTCGACCACCTTGATGAAATACCGCAACTGGCGCAGGTCCAAGCGTACCTCCTAAGCCATATGAGTTTCCGATGGATGCAGAGGAATATCATATTTGAAGCTTATGAGATACGTCGCCTAGACTCGTCTCACAACAAACGAAGCGCTAACGGTCGTCAAAGACAAGCAGCGCCTCAATAGGCCTGATCAAGGTCAATGTGAGATCTTAATGTCTAGAGTACTAACGACATCAGCAACGAGCGTGAAGCCCATCAAAACGCCACTGACGCTAGTAGATTCACGGCTTCTGGACGGACTACGCGGGATGAGTTCTGCATGGCGTGGATTCGGGATCGCCACCTTCGTCCGGGATACTGATCCTGCCGTTTGCCGTCAAAACCGTGATCAGACCTTGCCGCAATAGCCCGCACTCAACCCTTCACTGGAGAACCCTATGCAAGCTTTGCAAGGCGTGAAAATCGTCGACCTGAGTCGCGCACTGTCGGGGCCGTTCTGCACCATGGTGCTGGCAGACCTCGGTGCCGATGTGATTAAGATCGAGCCCGGCCCAACTGGCGACATGAGCCGCACCTGGGGCCCCTTCGACCGGGGCGTGAGTACCTACTATTTATCGTGTAACCGCAACAAGCGCGGCATGTGCATTGACTTCCGCAATCCCAAAGGGCTGGCTACCATCCAGCAGCTGATCGATGACGCCGACGTCGTCATCGAGAACTTCAAACCCGGTACGCTGGAAAGCATGGGCCTCGGTTATGAGGTGCTCAGCGCACGCAATCCCCGACTGGTGATGGGCAGCATCAACGCCTTTGGCGCCGACGGGCCGATGAGCAGTTGGCCGGGTTTCGACCAGATCGCCCAAGGCTACTCGGGGCTGATGAGCCTGACCGGTTTCGTCGATGGCGACCCGACGCGCACCGGCACCGCCATCGGTGATTTGACCTCGGGCATGTGGTTGGTGACAGCTGTGCTGGCCGCGCTGCTGGAGCGCGAGCGCACCGGGCGCGGTCAGCATGTCAGCACGTCGCTGCTGGCCAGCCTGGTCGGATTGCTGAGTGTGCACGGCCAACGCTACCTCAGCCTGGGCGATGTGCCGCGTCGCAGCGGCAACGCCCATTCGGTGATTGCGCCTTACGGCGTGTTCCAGACAAAGGATGGCCCGCTCAATCTGGCGCCGATCACCTCGGCCATGTGGGTGCGTTTGTGCGTACTGCTCGATCTTCCCGAGCTGCCGGCCGATCCGCGCTTCGCCACTAATGAAGCGCGGGTCGAACGTCGTGACGAATTGCGAGAGATTCTGGAAAGCCGTTTGAAAACCCGCAGCAAACGCGAGTGGACCACGCTGTTCGTTGATGCAGGACTACCCGCCGGCCCGATCAACACACTTGATGAGGTCTTCGACGACCCGCAGGTGCTGCACAGCCAATTGACCGAGACACTTACGCACCCGACACTCGGCGCGCTGCGCCAGGTAGTGACCCCGGTATTCGGCGCCTCTGACGGCGTTGCCAGCCGCCCACCGCCACTGCTTGGCGAACATAGCGTCGAAATACTGCGCGAAGCCGGGTTCGACACTTCATCAATCAATGCACTGCTCGCCGCTAAAGTAGTGTTCCAGGACTCCGACGACATGACCTGCGCGCAATCAACAGGAACCGCACAATGAATCCAGCCTCTTGCGCTACCGTGACCGTCAACCGGGTCGATGAACGCATCGCGCGGCTGGTCTTCAGCAACCCCACCCACCGCAATGCACTCAGCGCACAACTGCTGACGGCGCTCGACGAAAGCCTGGTTGCCCTGGCGTCAGAACGCGTCCCGGTGGTGATCCTCGGCAGCGAAGTCGGCCAATCCGTGTGGAGTGCCGGCCATGATATCCGCGAACTGCAACACGATCGCGACCCGATTGCCTACGGCAAGCCGCTCGAACAAGTATTGCGCCGCATCCGCGCTTATCCCGGCGTGGTGATTGCCCTGGTGTCGGGCTCGGTATGGGGTGGCGCGGTGGATCTGGTAATGAGCTGCGACATGGTCGTCGCGGATCACAGCGCAAGCTTTGCCATGACTCCAGTGAATATTGGATTGCCGTACACCACCAGCGGATTGCTGCGCTTCTTCAACAATTTGCCGATTCATGTGCTCAAGGAGATGTTTTTCACTGCACAGAAGCTTGATGCCCAGCGCGCGGAACGGTTCGGGTTGATCAACAGACTGGTCGACGAAGATGTGCTGGAAGCGACCGCACATGAACTGGCGCAGGGCATCGCCAGCAAAGCGCCGCTGGCCGTTGCGGCAGTCAAGGAACAGCTGCGCATCCTCGAAGACCTGCAACCGATGCCGGTGCAGGCGATGGAACAGATTGCCGAGCTGCGCCGACAAGCCTGCGAAAGTGTCGACTTTGGCGAAGGGCTGGCAGCCTTTGCCGAGCGCCGGCCGGCCATATTTAGTGGCAAGTAGCACGACAGATCCCTGGCGCACTCGTTATGGCCCGCACGGCCTGACGTGAGTCGCTTGCTCCACATCCCGAAAAAATAACAACAAGGACGGTACCTGCGGGACCGTCCGACTGCGGGGAGTCAGATTGAAATGAATAATGAGATTCTGTCGATTTTGGTATTGGTGGTCGTTTTCGGCATCGCCAGCGTATTACCGATCAACATGGGGGCGCTGGCATTCGCGGCGGCCTTTATCGTCGGTTCGGTGATAATGGACATGACACCGACGATTATCTTCGCCGGTTTTCCCAGTGACCTGTTCCTGACTCTGGTTGGGGTGACCTACCTGTTCGGCATCGCCCAGAACAACGGCACCATCGACTGGCTGATCGAAAGGGCGGTGTTGATGGTGCGCGGCCGAGTCGCGTTGATACCTTGGGTGATGTTCGTGGTGGCGGCGCTGCTCACCGGTTTCGGTGCGCTGAGCCCTGCGGTGGCGGCGATCCTGGCGCCTATTGCTCTGAACTTTGCCGTGCAATACCGCATCAACCCGGTGCTCATGGGACTCATGGTGATCCACGGCGCCCAGGGCGGCAGCTTCTCGCCCGTGAGTATTTTCGGGGGCATCACCAATCAGATCGTCGAGTCCTCGGGACTGCCTTACGCGCCGACCACTTTGTTCATCTCCAGCCTGCTGTTCAACCTGGGAATTGCCATGGTGGTGTTCGTGGTTTTCGGGGGCTTGCGCAGCGCTCGGCTGTCCCTGGTGGCCGTCGCGCCCGGTCCCGGGTTGCATGCCGCTGGTGCATCGCTGGCCATTCTTGGCCACGGCGGTACGCCGGCTTCCCCGGCTTATCACCGCGCCGACCTGACAGGCGCCGGAGCGCCGCTGCAAACCGTCCACCGCCTGGACTGGGCCAAACTGTCGACGCTGGCAGGGCTGTTGGCTCTGGCGGTCTCGGCACTCGTGTTCAAGTTCAATATCGGCCTGGTGGCCATGACGGTCGCGGTGGTCCTGGCCATGTTCGCGCCCAACGCGCAGAAGGCGGCTATCGACAAGGTCAGTTGGTCGACCGTGTTGCTGATCACCGGAATCATCACTTATATCGGAGTGATGCAGCGCATCGGCACCATCGACTATGTCGCCCATGGCATCTCCAGCCTGGGTGAACCGCTGCTGGTGGCTTTGCTGCTGTGCTTCACCGCCGCCATAATCTCGTCCTTTGCCTCGTCCACGGCCTTGCTTGGGGTGATCATTCCCCTGGCCGTGCCGTTCTTGAGCCAGGGCCAGATCAGTGCGGTCGGTGTGGTCGCGGCCATCGCCATTTCCACCACCATCGTCGACACCAGCCCGTTCTCCACTAACGGCGCGCTGGTGGTGGCCAATACGCCGGAGCGGGAGCGGGAAAAAGTCTTGCGCAGCCTGCTGATCTACAGCGCGGTGATTGCCCTAGTGGGACCCTGTGTCGCCTGGTTGACTCTGGTGGTGCCCGGGGTCCTTTGAATCATCGGGTCAGGCCTGATCAGCCTGCAGGACCCATTCGGGACGCAGCCCCAGTTCGCCAATCAATTCGACGATCGCGGCTTTGACTTTCTGCACGGCATTGCTCATGACACCGGTGCGATGCCAGCACAGTGAAAGCTCGCGGGCGAACTGCAGGTGATCGACCTTAGACACTTCGAGCTTGCGTTAATGCAGTTCCAGGTAAGCGGCAGACCTGGGTAGGACGGTGACATATCCACGCCCAACGTTGGGCGTAATACAAAAACCTCCCATCGAAGGAAGACGCCAAGCCCAACACCTTTGGCTGTGTGTTCGCAAAGAGCTGTGACCTTCCTAACGGTGTGATCGACTACAAGAAACCAGCCGGGTTTATCCCTGTCGAGAAAGTGTCCAACTACGGCGAACTCTCCATTCTTGGTGGTCGTGAAACGGATGCACAAGGAAACACCCGCCTCAAGATAATCGGTGGTAGCGCCCTACCGACTGCACTCGGAACACTTGTATTAGGCGGAGCTGCTGCTACTGCGGGTGCGTCCTTTGGCGGACTCTGCACAGCTGCTGCTGTCGCTACTGGAACTGCTGCAACGGGTGCGAGTGCTGCTGGCGGTGTAGGGGTAGTTACTGGTGGTGTTGCTGTTGGAGCCTTGGGGGGGGTCCAGCACCTGCGCGCCGTTAATCGCCGCCACACGCCATGCGATCAGAAACGACAATAACGACAGCAAAAAACCGACGGTGAATATCCGTGCGTGGCGAGGGGCTCAGGGCAAAGCGCTGCAAAGCCTTTGTGCCGCTGACATTTGCGCTTGGTGACGCGTTTCAGTTTGACTGGAGCGAAGAGGGTTTGCTGATCGGCGGTATTTACCGACGCATGCAGGTGTCGCACCTGAAGCTGGGCGCCAGCCGTGCATTCTGGCTGGTGGCTTATCCAAGCCAAGGTCATGAGATGTTGTTCGACGCGCATACGCGCATACGCGCTTGTTCAGCGCTTTGGGCGGCGTGCCGCGCCGAGGCATTTACGACAACATGAAAACGGCCGTCGACAAGATCAATAAAGGCAAAAGCCGGACGGTGAATACGCGCTTCGCGGTGATGTGCGCGCACTACCTGTTCGATCCGGACTTCTGCAATGTCGTTTGGGAGAAGGGTATCGTTGAGAAGAATGTGCAGGACAGTTGGCGGCTTATCTGGCTAGACGCTCAAGGTTATCAATTTCACTCCCTTGAGGAACTCAATACCTGGTTGGCACAGCGCTGCTGCGCACTCTGGAGTGAGCTGCCGCACCCGCAATACGATGGGCTGAGTGTGGCCGAGGTGCTGGAATTGGAGCGGGCCGAAATGATGCCCATGCCCACTGCATTCGACGGTTACATCGAACGAACTGTGCTGGTTTCCAGCAGCTGCCTGATCTGTGTGGGTCATCGGCGGTGGCGTTCACCTGCAAAGCCGAGGCAGTGCCACGGCCGCTGACGTAGGCGCAAAGTCACTGAGCCACGGCGCTACTCCGCAAGGTCACTGCTTTGCCTGGTTGCACGGGCAGGCCAGAACCTCGCCAACCAACGGGGTCGCCAGCTTAAGGTCAGGGCCACAATCAGCGTTGCCACCGCCAGCAGCATCACCCAGAGCATGATGGACATAGCCAGCGAACCACTCGCTAAAGTGCAAGCCAGCGACAGCAGTAGCGCCAGGCTGCCAGAGGCTCGCAGACTGGCCTTGCGGCCTGCAGACAGATGATGTGAGCCATGTACCTGACGCCAGTGGCTATTCAGTGCCAAGGCGATCCAGACAAAACCCAGCACCGCCAGCACTAGTGCGAGAAGGATGTAGAGTGTTGAGTCAGACACTTACGGCCTCCTTGATCTGTTTCTGCGGGAATCGGCGCTGCAGTTTGCGCGCGGCCTGCAAGGCGAGCAGCGCTGCCGCCAGCAGACACAGGTCCATACCAGCGACTGCCCCGTTGCCGTTGAGTAGCGTGTTGCCCAGATGGGCACCGGTGGTCAGCCAGTTCGACATCATCGCCAGCACGGCCAGCAGCGCAATCGCAGCACACTGCTCCACCCAGGCTCGCAGGTAGCCGAAGCGCAGGTCATGCAAGACGCGCAGCAGCGCATGGGCTGCTGCGGTGAGCCAGATGGCATAGAAACTCAGCACTTCGCCGCGCTCGCGGGGCAGCCCGAATACCTGCTCCTGCAGGGGCAGCCAGCGGTTGGCCAAAAAGAACGCAAGCGTCGCGAGGATCACGCCGCACACACCGGCAATGCTCAGCACATCCATTACCGCTACGCCCAACGAGCCTTGGCGTTGCTGTTTCTTTCGCCGTGCCTGGGTCCAGAAGAACAGCCCGGTGGCGATCACCACGCAACCGCCGAGCCCGCCAAGGAAATACAGCCAGCGTAGGGCGTCATGACGGAACTGGATGTAATGCATGCCGGCGATGAAGTTCCAGGCGGTTACCGTTGCCGAGGCCTGAAAACGGCCGATGGCCCCACCGCTACCGCTGGCAAAGCGAAAGTTGTCGATGTCCTTGGTCACAGTTGTGTGGCTGGTGCGGCGCAGGAGCACATTGCCGTTGGCATCCTTGGGGTTATTGATCCGCATCAGGTAGACCGAGCCCGGCCCCCAATGCTGCTCGGCATGCGCCACCATGGGCTGCAGCGCGGCCAGTTCGCCTGGTTGCCCGCTGGCCCGCAGGCGTTCACGCCCGAGGACTTCACCCTGGAAGGCGCGTTCCGCGCTCATTCCTGGCTTGCCCTGCTCGCTGTAGGTCTGCTCCGGTGCGGCGGGATAGTAGATCGAGAAGGCGATGATCAGCCCGGATAGGGTGATCAGCAGGTGAAACGGTAGCAGTGCTACGCCGGCTACGTTGTGCACATCCAGGGTGCTGCGACCGAAGGCTCGTTGCAGGCGTAGGGTGAAGAATTGGCTGAACAGCTTGTGGTGGATGACGATGCCGGAAATCAGTAGGCAGAGCATCGCCATACCGGCGATGCCGACCAACCAAGCCCCGATATCCTTGTAGCGAATAGTCAGGTTGTGATGGAAGGGGTAGATAAAACCACTGGCTCCCAGCGTCATGGGCTTGGACAGCGGTTCCATGGTAATCGGGTTGAACAGGTCGCGGCTGCTTTTGCGCGCCTCCTCGGTGCCGTAGCTGAGGGTCAGAAAGGGGGTGCGCTCAAGAGGCAGGACGATGGTCCAGACCTTTGATGCCGCCGCCCGCTGTTCGAGCATGGGGCGAATATCGCGGTCCAGCGACGGGCGCTGCATGCTGTCATCCCAGTGCAGGCGAGTACTGGGCATCATCCAGCGGTCGACTTCCTTGTCGAATACCGACACGGTGCCGGTCCAGAACACGGCAAACAGTAAGGTACCGAGCAACACTCCGGCCCAAGTATGCATCTCGGTCATGCGGCTTCTGAATCCCGTTTTCATGGCTGCCCCTGCACAATCAGTAGTGCAGCTGTGGCCAGCACGCTCAGCCCGCCGAGCAAGAGCCAGGCATGCAGTCGGCGCTCGCGGGAAAAGGCCCAGAGCAGCAACAGCAACAGATAAACGAATCCAAGTATGATCGCCAGCATCACGGCATCCCCTCGGCTCATGCCTGCCCACCAGGCCAGGCGGCCGCTCAGGCCGACCAGTTGTGCACTTGCAAAGTAAGCCAGTGTACAGATGCCGATGACGTGCGTGGCCGTCGCGGTCGGTAGTGCTATGTCGCGCAGTTGCATGTCCGCCTCACTCAATAAAGGTAGCTGGTGGTGAACTGCAGCGAACGGGGTTCGCCTGGCAGGATGCCGAGGTCGTTGGTGGCCGACTCGTAATAGGTTTTGTTGCTGAGGTTGCGTGCGTTCAAGGCGAACGCCCACGGCCGGTATTCATAGAACAGGCCTGCATCTAGCACGGTGTAGGCCGGCAAGGTGATCGCGTTGGTGGTCGAGGCGTAGGAGTCGGCCTGGTGCCTTACGCCTATCCCGGCGCGCCAGCCGTTGTCTAGCTCCTTGACCCCCCACAGCGAGGCGCTGAGTCGTGGCGCATGGGCCGCACGCTTGCCTTCCAGCGGCGTTGCCGGCTGAGTCGGGGTAATCGCCGGTGCCATGGTGTTGTTGGATTTGGTCACCTGCGCATCCAGGTAGGTAATGCCGCCTTGCAGGCTCACACCGTAGCCGAGACCGCCCAAGGCGGAAAGCTCGACGCCTTCGGCGGTGATTTCACCTACGTAGAGGGATGGACCGCTGGGGTCACTGGGGTCCCGCGTGGGCACATTTTCCTTGATGATCTGGAACAGGCTGACGCCCAACTCAAGTGCGCCGTCGTTGAGGCTGAACTTGCTGCCCACTTCATAGCTAGTGGTAATCTCCGCTGGCTGGATGGCATTACCGGGATCGATCACCCCGGTGGCGCTACCAGGCTGATAGGAGCGAGAAGCAGAGACGTAGTAAGACGACCAGCCGTTTGGTTGATACACAATACCGGCGCGCGGGCTGCGGTAGTCATCCTTTCGCCCGTAATCACTGCCGATGCGGTTGGCGAAGTCGCGGTCAAGCTTGTCTTCACGCACGCCGAGCAGCATCACCCAGTGCTCGTTGAAGCGCATCAGGTTCTGGATGTAGTAACCGGCGGTATGGGTGTCATAGATGCCATCGCGGCGCACCGAAGAGGCGCTGTAGGGCACGGTCTTGAGTACCGGGTTGTACACGGCGAGATTGTAGGCAGCCGGCAGGTCACCGCCGCGCGACAGCATGTCGCGCTGTTCGATGGCATATTCGGCACCCACCATCAGCTCATGTTCAATGCCGAGCCAGTGCAAATGCTTGGTCAGCTCCAGTTTGTTGGCCAGATCGGTCTGTTCGCTGTCGAAGTTGCTGCGGGAAAGACGCAGGGTTGGCGTGGGTGTGTTGAGCAGCAGCCGATTGATGGTGGTCTGATTCCGTTCAAGATCCAGGGTGCGATAGCTCAACGTATTGCGCAGTTGCAGGGTGTCGCTTAGCGCAACCTTAAGATCAGCCTGGAATGAGATGTCCTCGCTGGTGCCGCTGTCGTTGTTCCCAGGATCCATGGAGCCGTAGTAGGTGGAGCGTGAAACATCGGCCGGTTTGCCGTTGATGCCGGGAATGCCGGCATCGAACACACGCTTATCGGCGAGGTGCTGCGCACGCAGGTCCAGGGAAACGTCCTCGTTGAACTTCAGGGTCGAGGCCAGAGCCAAGCCATTCTTCTTGTACCAGACATCATCACGGTTCGAGTTGCCTTCGTCGGCCATGGCATTCATGCGCAGCTGCACGGCATCGTGCAGCGGCTGGTTGACGTCGAGGGTCACGCGACGGGCATCGTTAGAGCCCAGGCTGGCGGCGATGTCGGCCTGCGCCTGCTGGTGAGGGCGCTTGCTGACCAGGTTGATCAGGCCACCGGCGGACCCTCGGCCGTACAACACTCCACTCGGCCCTTTGACCACTTCGATCTGTTCGAGGTTGAAGGTGTCGCGAAATGTACTCCCGCCATCGCGCATGCCGTCCACATAGGTATCGGAAATGGCCGAAAAGCCGCGAATGACGAACTGCTCACGAATACCCTCGCCGGTGCTACTGGTGACGCCGGGGGTATAGGCCAGTGCTTCCTTGACCGAGCGCGCGGCACGATCACGCAGCACGGCAGCAGGCACCGTATCCACCGTCTGCGGCACATCGAGCGAGTCCGCATCGGAGCGGGTTGCGCTGCTGACCGGCACGCTCGCCTGGTAGTCGCTGGCTTTGCCCGAGATGGTCATCGACGGCAGCTCCATGTGCGATGCTGAATCTGAATCTTCGACAAGACTTAGCCTGAGTACATAGCCACCGGCCTGCAACTGAACTCCTTGCAACCCTGTTCCACCCAGTAGTAACGAGAGCGCTTGTGGCGCGGTGTATTGGCCCCGGACGCCTTGGGTAACCTTGCCCTCGGTCTGTTTAGCGGTGAAGCTCAGCAGCAGGTCGGCGTGGCTTGACAAGTTGCGCAGTGCCGGGGCCAGAGGACCTGCAGGAATATCGAAATGCTGCTGGCGCGCTTGGCTCTGCACCAATGTGAGCTCCTCTGCCAGTGCTGCGCCAGGCATTTGGTAGAGCGCCATGCTGCTGGCTAGTGCCAGCAGCAAGTGGCCACTCGGTACGCCAGGGGATTTGCGCGAGGCTGGCAGATCCGGGCATGTGGATACTGGGCTGATTGGGCGGCACATGAAGGCTCCTGACACAAAATAATGAGGTTCTTGCTGTGTAGGTGCCCTGAGAATCGTAAACGGGCAGTGCGTCGGTAAATTATTTTCGCGCTCCTGTACTGCAGGGCTTTGGTAAGCGGTATCAACCGGCCTTCTCGATCAGTACCCAGTAGCGGCTGCGAGAACGTATCCGCACGGGCAGGACACTGGGCAATGTGGCGAGAATTCGGTCAGTGTCGTGCAACGGGAATACTCCGGATAACCGCAGCCCCGCCACCTTCGGGTCGCAGCGCAGCACCCCGGGCCTATAGCGATCGAGTTCGGCGATGAACGCTCCCAGCGTCAGTTCGTCGGCAATGATCTGGCCCTGAGTCCAAGCCAGCTCAACCTCGCTTAACGCTCTGAGCGAGTCAATGTGGGTCGGGCTGAAACCCGCCTGCTGGCCTGTCAGTAATACTTGGACGCGATCACTTCTAATTGGCTGGATCTGCACGGCACTTTCCTGCACCGCAACAGCCGTGTGGCCATTGCCTAGGCGCACGGTAAAGCGGGTGCCCAGCGCGCGGATGCGACCTTGCGCCGTTTCGACCTCGAACGGGCGTGGGTCGGCGGGCTGTACTCCTTGGGCTGCAGCGGTGATGACCAAAATTTCGCCGGCCCTCAGGCGCAGCCGGCGCGTGTTGCTGTCAAAATGTAGATCAATGGCCGTGGCGGTATTGAGGGTCAGCCGGGTGCCATCACTGAGCGTCAGCGTGCGCTGCTCGCCGGTGTTGGTGCGGTGATCGGCAAGTTGCTCATGCCAGATGCCGCTCCGGCTGGCCAACAGGCCGGAACCGGCCAGCAGGCTGCCCCAGAACAACGAGCGCAGCAGAGTACGACGGCTGTTGAGGTTCTCCTGGCGAGCGTAGGGCGACAGGATCTGGTAGGCGCTCTTGGGAGCCAAGGTTTTGAGTTGCCCGGTCATGGCCTCAATGTGGCACCAGGCGCGTTCATGTTCAGGGTTCGCCGCTCTCCATGCGCGCCAGGCAAGCTGATCATGCTCGGTACTTTCACCCGACATCAGCAGGGTCAGCCAATCCACCGCCTGGTCGGCAACGGCCTCGCTTATAGGGCGGCCATCATTCTGTTGCATAGCAGCTATCCGCCGGCAAGCGTGAACAGGTACTGCCTGTTCGCGCGCATCAGGTATTGCTTCACCGAACTGCTGGAGACGCCCAGGCGCTCGGCGATTTCGGCATAGCTGAGTTCTTCCAGATGGGCGAGCAGGAAGGCTTCTTTCACCTGTGCGGGCAGCCCATCGAGGGCGTAGTCGAGATGGCGCAAAGTTTCCAGAGCCTGCAGCTGTTCTTCGGGGGATGGGTAAACCGCTTCCGGCAAGCTGGCGAGCACCTCTAAGTAGGCGTCTTCCAAGCGTTGGCGGCGGTTTCGATGAGCAATCAGACGCCGCGCGATGGTCACCAGGAAGGGCCGCGGTTCGCGGATGTCGTTCACCTTGCCTGAATGAATGACGCTGACGAAGGTGTCTTGTGCCAGATCCGCTGCGGCAAAAGCGTCATTCAGCTTGCGCCGCAACCAGCCCTCAAGCCAGCCATGATGCAGGCGATAGAGCTTATTGAGGTTTTCGGACAAGTCAAAATCAGAGGCGGGCACGGCGAACTCCGGTCAGCCGGATGGCTTACTCAAACACATATGATAATAATTATTATTACCAAACTCAATACTGCATACTGGCTCAACCATGGCATCCCGAATTCCTGATTACGCGGCTCAATGGCTGGCCCATCGGTTTCCCCTGGGAGATGCGATCCTCGACCGGTTGGTGCACAACGCTTACCGCATCGAACTGAAGGGCGAATCGATGCGCAGGCGCGCGACGAAATTGACGGCAACACAGAATTCAGACTAACAATGCAAACCTGCGTCGCTGCGCTCCGACTGCCTGTCCAAGTGGATGTGGATCAGGTGTCCAAGTGAACGTGGAACGAGTGCCCAAATGATCGCGGGCTGAGTGTCCAAGTGTCGTGGAACCCGCAGATTTCATCGCAGGGATCGCCCATGAAGCGCTTTATCCAAGGTGAACATCGAGGCCAAGGCACCTACTTCCCGAGAGCCTCGACGACTACGTCAGCGATACCAACCCGGTGCGCGTAGTCGACGTCTTTGTCGATGAACTCGACCTGGTCAATCTGAGTTTTGAAGGTGCCATCCCAGCCGATACTGGCCGGCCTGCTTACCACCCCGCGGTCTTGTTGAAGATCTACATCTATGGTTATCTCAACCGCATCCAGTCGAGCCGACGTTTGGAGCGAGAAGCTCAACGCAACCTCGAGCTGATGTGGTTGACCGGGCGTTTGATGGCGGATTTCAAGACCATCGCCAACTTCCGAAAGACAACAGCAAGGCTATCCGAGGCGTCTGTCGCCAGTTCGTTGTGCTTTGTCAGCAGTTGGGTGCGAAATTGCACTCCACTTGACCACCCGTTTACATTCGGCCTGACCCGTCATTTGCATTCGTTCTGACCAACGATTGCATCGGATTTGACCAACACGCTTTGGCACCATGACCGGCAGATAACTACCCAAAGCTGACGGTGCCACAGGCAAAAATCGGCCCAAAGCGTTCATCTTGCGTATATAGGACATTCAGGCTCATTTCATCGCTAAGTTCGGCAACAAAAACCCAGGAAGCGTGTCAGGTTCTGCTAGAGATTCTCTGGATGCAGATATCATTTCTGCATATCGGCATATCGGTATTCCGACTTCCGCTGCGGGCTACCAACTTGAAATACCTTGCAACCCTTGCGTGATTGAGAAACCCCACGCGTCTCTCTAGATTTGAGCTCGCAATGCCGGGCCCCTCTGACAGCTAACCGCTGCCATGTCGGAGTTGCAGTTTTTATAACTTCGACACTTAGAGGAGGGGCTCATGACTGCCCTAGAACCGTTCTTCCTGGCCGAGTTTCTCGGCACCGCCATTTGGTTGTGGCTAGTCTTTATAAGCATCGTGATGGGCCTGTTGGTCTTCGACCTCGGGGTGCTACACCGTGAGCAGCGAGAAATCGGCGTTAGTGAAAGTCTGCTGCTGTCTGCTGGCTATATCACGGCTGGCTTGCTGTTCGGCCTCTGGGTCTGGCAGGTCAAGGGCGGTGACGCCGGGATGGACTTCTACACCGGCTTTCTGATCGAGAAATCGTTGTCGATGGACAACGTGTTCCTGATGGCGATGATCTTCAGCTTCCTCTCAATCCCGCGTAAGTATCAGCACGAGGTGCTGTTCTGGGGTATTCTCGGTGTAATCGTGCTGCGCGCGATCATGATTGGCCTGGGGGCGGCGCTAATCGCCGAGTTCAGCTGGATTCTGTATGTTTTCGGCATCTTCCTGCTGTTGACCGGGGTGAAGATGCTGTTCAGCAAGGTCGATGCCCACCCGAACCTTAGAGAAAACCTGCTGGTGAAGTTCCTGCGCAAACACATGCGGGTGACCGAGCGACTGCATGAAGGGCGCTTCTTTGTCCGCCAGACGGACGCCAGCGGCAAGTCCGTGGTCTGGGCGACGCCGTTGTTCTTGGCCTTGGTGCTGATCGAGTGTGCCGACCTGGTGTTCGCCGTGGACAGCGTGCCGGCGATCTTCGCCATCACCCAAGACCCCTTCATCGTCTACACCTCGAACATCTTCGCCATCCTTGGCCTGCGTGCGTTGTATTTCGCCCTGGCGGCGATGATTCACCGCTTCGCCTACCTCAAGTACGCGCTGGCACTGGTGCTGGTGTTTATCGGTGGCAAGATTTTCTTGGTCGGCATCATCGGCAAGATTCCGGCGATCATTTCCCTGAGCGTGACCCTGGGGCTGCTGCTGGGCGGTGTGCTGCTGTCGCTGTGGAAAACCCGCGACCAAGCCTCTGCTGGCTCGCAGGAGTAGGCGGCATTTTTCAAGGTAGTTGTCGCGTCAACCGTTCAACTATGCCGCTCTTTTCTCGTCCTGCTGCTCCCGATCCGGATTCAGCATCACCGCTCCTATCGGCTCCCAGTTCCGCGTCTGGCCTGACCAACGTTCCGGGCTTTTCTTGCGCGCTCGCTGGTACAGTTCATGTCGCCGCGCCAGGATCTGGTGGTCCAGCCCTCGATGCCGCTCCGTCGGTGTCACGAAGCGGATCCGGCTATGCCGGTGCTCGTTGTTGTACCAACGCATAAAATCCCTCACCCAAGCGCGTGCGGCGTCCAAGCTGGCAAAACCCTCCTGCGGCCATTGCGGGCAATATTTCAGCGTTCTAAACAGCGACTCCGAGTACGGATTGTCGTTGCTCACTCGCGGTCGGCCACGGGACGGCGTGATGCCCAGGTCGTACATCTTGCTCAACAGCGTCAGCGATTTCATCGGCGCACCATTGTCCGAGTGCAGCACCAGCGGCTCGCGTAAACACTGCTCGCCGATCACGCTGCGTTGCAGCAGCGCAGCGGCTTTTTCGCCGCTTTCTTCTTCGTAAACTTCCCAGCCCACGGCCTTGCGGCTGTAAATATCTTCGATCAAATACAGGTAGTAGTACTTGCCGCGTATCGGCGACGGCAAATACGTGATGTCCCACGACCACACCTGATTGGGCGCTTTGGCGACATGCGTCGTCGGTGCCGCATGCCGTCTGGGTCGCTGGCTACGGCCCCGATGATGTTGCTGACCGGCTGCACGCAGGATGCGATAAAACGTCGCTTCCGACGCCAGATAACGCCCCTCGTCAGCCAGCCTCGGCACGATCTGACTCGGCGGCAAATGGGCATACGCAGGGCTGTTACACAGGGTCACGATCGCTTGTCGTTCGATCTCGCTCAACGCATTACGCGGCGTGGGCCGCACGGTGGTTGTGCGGGCATCGGCTTGAACATCCTCACTCTGAGTCCATCGCTGCAAGGTTCTGAGCGACAGCCCCACCTCCTGGCACGCTCTGATTTTTCGAGCACCGGCCACGATGGCTTCGATCAACCAAGCCACCAACAACTGCCGTTCCGGCAAAGAGGTCAGGTGTCCTCGTTGTCGATCCCCCAGTAATCGTTGAGCTTTTTTCGCAGCACCAACAACGCGGCGGTCTCGGCCAGCGCCTTGTCTTTACGCAGCAGTTCGCGCTCTAGTTGCTGAATACGTTTCTTGTCCTTGCGAGATTGTTCGCGGTCGACCTTTTGTTGGTTCTGAACACTCTGCTGCCCCGTGATACAGGCTTGGCGCCAGGCGCTGACGTGTTCGGGGTACAGACCTTTTCGTCGGCAGTACTCACCCAGTTCGAGCTGCGACAGACCGGCGGTTTCAAGGACGACAGCGAACCGGGCTTCAGCAGACCAGTTCTCGGGGAGTGGCTTGTCTTCAGGCACGGCGCTTCCTTCAGAACTGACCTTCTTGCGCCAGTTGGACAAAGACATTTCGCTAACCCCTTCACGCCGGGAAACCTCGGCCATTGTCAGGTTCAGCGGGGGAAGCAGCATCTTGAGTAATGCGGCTTTGCGTTCAGGTGAATAGTACGGCACGACCAGTCTCTTTCCGCCCCCGATATGCTTTTTCAGGAAAATTCGGAGAGGCGACAACTATCCTGACACCGGGGGACAGTCGAGAAACAAAATGGCTGACGATGATCCAGCCCATGAGCGCACGCTGTTTATTGTGGCGAAGCTCTTTGCTATGTACCTCGTGTGTCTGATCTGGTCGGCCGTGACAACTGGCGGCCAACAATGGGAAATCTGCGGCGGAGATACAACGGGCAACTGGTGGTTCCACGTCGTCGGCAAAGGTAACAAAGCGGCCAAAATCAGTGTGAGAGACGAGTACATCGAGCGCTATTTGGTGCGGTATCGCCAATCGCTGCAGCTCTCGCCCCTGCCCTCACCATTCGATCGCTCCTTGCAATGTATGCAGGGTGAAGGATGGGAGGAACTTCGGCCTTCACTACGCACGTACTCTTCGCATGTGGCACGATAACCTGCGGCGCAGCCGGCACAACCTAGAAGCACTAGGCTACGACCAGACGTTCTATCGCCTCTGGGAATTCTACCTGTGCTTCGGTTGGTTCGCCTGCGTGTTTGGTATTGAATGGCCGGACACCATGTACGTTGACTCAAGGCTGCTTGCGGAAGAACAAGGTGATCTGGCCTACCTCCACCCCGAACTTGGTCATGAACGAGCGATTGATCATGGTGTTCTTGTCCATAAGGTACATCCAGTCGTCTAACTGTACCTGATACTCCGTGCCATCCACCGGTAGGCTCAGCACATATCTCCAGCGCAGTGCATTGCCTGCCACCTCACCAAGCGCCTCGCCCACCACGTCGCCAGCGGTTCCGCGCCATTGGCTAGAACCAACTGGAGTTAGCGTCCACACCCGTTTTTGCTTAGTGCCGTCGCTGTAAGTAAATGATTCGTCAAGGATCAGCCTACTACCTTCGGAGTGGCCGTTGATCTCAACGTGGAAACGCTTGGTCACCTCGCCTGAACGCTTTTGAAACATACCCCAGGCTTCGACCCGGCCCTCGAAGAATTCGCGCAACTCAAGCGTGGGCGTCTCCTGACTGTAGGTGTGCACATCCACCCGACTGCAACTTGCAAGGCCAATGCATAGCAGCAATATCCATATCTTCAACATGTGCATTTCCTCAACGGTCTCAGGGTTTAGCTGCACCCAACAATTGGGCGCGCAGCTCCGGGTTGCGTGTTCGGGGGTCAAGCCAGATGGAAAAAAAGGCTTTGGCGAACGCATCATCCCTCACCACATGCTGTAGGTTCTCGCCGACGTAAAAACGTGCGCCCTCTCCAGGCATATAGACTCCGGTGATGCGGTCACCGGCGCGCACGTCGACAAACGCCTGCTGCATCTCCCACTTCCAGCGGGCCATCAGCTCTGAATTCAGGGCGTTGGGTGAAAGGCGACGGATTTCCTTGATGCTGGCCTCAACCAGATCATCGCGACTAATAGCGCGACTGTAGGTCAGCTCTAGCGCAAAAGGCACATCCGCATCCAGCGGTTCACCTGCAATCAGGCGAGGGCTCCAGAATTGCGCGTTGTAGATAGAGAAACCGAACACGCGCATCTCCCCGCTACCCAACCGACGAGCATCGGGTAACGCCTCGCGCCAATCAGCAAATAGTTCTGCACTTGAGAGCATCAGAACAAGACAGATCAGGTGGCGGATTAAGCGGTCCGTCTGCATAGCCATGCAAAGACCTCGTTAAGACTCAATAGACGCCTTTAAAAGTTATACCAAATTATTATTTTGTACAGCTAATACCTCAAAACCGGACTCCCCTTAAAAACAGGCTCGCCAGAACCGCAGAGATGGAGCGCCATTGGCGCTTTCACAAGCAGGTTTTTGGCGAGCTGCAAAGAGCGTCGATCTTCCGGAGTGAGTGGCAGGAGTAGCCGACATTGTCAGTCTGTTTTTTTCAGCCTATCTTATACAAAACTTATACAGAAATTGCCGACACGTACAAGAAAGAGCTTTGGCCACTCACGCTCGTGACCTGCGTCAAACCTTGAGTGACAAGCACGCCCCTGTTGCATGGCTGAGAACATCAAAGTGAACCCATGGCTAGCTGAGCATTACCGTGAAATTCTCGTCGGCGTAGGCGAGAACCCTGAGCGCGAAGGACTGCTGGACACGCCCAAGCGCGCAGCTAAAGCGATGTGGTACCTATGCAATGGCTACACGATGGATCTCGAAAAAATGATCAACGGCGCCCTGTTCGACTCGCAAAACGATGAAATGGTCATCGTGCACGACATCGAACTGTATTCACTGTGCAAGCACCACATGTTGCCCTTCATTGGTAAGGCTCATGTGCCCTACCTTCACCGGACGAGTCTTGGGCCTGTCGAAGGTTGCGCGAGTGGTCGATATGTTCGCCCGACGCTTACAGATTCAGGAAAACCTGACGAAGCAGATTGCCGACGCCATCCAGCACATCACTGATGCCGCCGGCGTGGCGGTGGTCATTGAAGCAAAGCACATGTGCATGATGATGCGGGGCGTAGAGAAGCAAAATTCGGTGATGACCTCATCCGTGATGTTGGGCGCCTTTAACGAGTCATCCACGACGCGTCAGGAGTTCCTGAAACTGATCGGGTGTCGCCATTAACGCCCAGACGGCAATCGTGCTTTTTCTGTGGGAGAGGCAAATGAACAGTTCCTTCACGATGAATTCGCTTGGCGATAGAGCTACCGTGCCTTGGTGATCGGCGCCAGCGGAGGACTCGGCGCGGCTTTTTGTGAATGGCTAAATGCAGACCCACGCTGTGCGGGCGTTCGTGAACTGGCGCGCAAAAGTGTTCCAGGTCTGGATCTAGAAGAGCCCGATAGTATTGCCAGAGCCGCCCTCGAATTAGCGGCCGAAGCACCCTATCAGTTGATTGTGCATGCCGCTGGCATGCTCCATCGCAACGAAATCAAGCCTGAAAAAAGTTATTCCTCGATTGAAGCGGATGCGTTTCAGACTGTATTCCAGGTCAACACGCTCGGGCCTGCTCTTGTGTTGCGTCACTTCCTGCCCTTGCTTGATCCACGAGGCGCAATGGCGATGCTCTCCGCCAAGGTCGGCAGTATCGGCGATAACCGGCTGGGCGGATGGTATGCCTATCGCGCCTCCAAGGCAGCGTTGAACATGCTGATTAAAACGGCGGCAATCGAACTGGCGCGCACCCGTCCTCAGACCCGCCTGCTGAGCCTTCATCCGGGCACTGTTATTTCAGACCTGTCACAGCCCTTTCGGGGTGCCTCTGCTGCGAGGCCCGCAAGCCTTGCTGCCCGAGAATTGTTGTCACTGATTGACCGCTTAGCGCCTGCCGACAGCGGCAATTTCTTTGCTTACAACGGAGAACGCCTACCCTGGTAGGCAAGGAGTGCACATTGAATCTGCAAGCGTTGATCGAACAAGCCTCAAAGGGCGAAATCCGTGAGCTGGAGCTGCTGTCACTGGAGGGCGGGTTTTATCTAGCGCGAGTCAGGCTAGACCGCGACCAGTTCACCCTTCTGGACGATACAGCGATGCCTATGCACCTGCGCTCCATCAATCACCTGCGCGAATTATTGAAGCTCGTCCCGCCCTTTCCCTGCGTGCTTGTGCAGCAGTGCGTCCACGACGAGATGTGCGGCTCACGTGAAGGGCCCATCGAGTCGTTGCGCATTCCTTTCTCAGTGACTGCACCCTGGTGAGTTGCATTATTTCGGATACTGTCGAATGAATAAGATTTACCGGCTATGCCTCGTCTTGGGCGACCAGTTATCGTTTGACCTCGCCTCATTGCAGGACCTGGATGCTGAGCGCGATACGGTGTTGCTGGTCGAGGTGATGGAGGAAGCCAGCCATGTGCCCCATCATCCGCAAAAGATCGCGCTGATCTTCAGTGCCATGCGTCATTTCGCCCAGGCGTTGCAGCAGCGCGGCGTCCGCGTGCAGTACGTAACTCTTGATGATCCGCACAATACCGGTTCGGTGCCGGGCGAGTTGCAGCGCTGGGACGCGTTGCTGCGACCGGATGAGCTGCACCTGACCGAGTGCGGTGACTGGCGTCTAGAGCAGTCGATCAACGATTGTGGCTTAGCGTTGCAGTGGCATGCCGATACTCGATTCCTGTGCAGCCGCGCCGAATTTTCCGCCTGGGCCGAGGGCAAAAAACAGCTGCGCATGGAGTTTTTCTACCGTGAAATGCGCCGCAGGAGTGGACTGTTGCTCAACGGCGACGGCAGTCCGGTCGGAGGCGCCTGGAACTTTGATGCGGACAACCGCAAGGCGTTGCCAAAAGGCGTGAAAGCCCCCTACCCGGCGCGTTTTTCTGCGGACTCGATTACTCAGGAAGTGATTGCGCTAGTGCGGGAACGTTTCGCCAGCCACTACGGCTCCCTGGATACGTTCGACTATCCGGTGACCCACGCCGATGCCCTGGAGCTGTGGGAATATTTTCTGAATTTTGGCCTGGCGGGGTTCGGCGATTACCAGGATGCAATGGCCAGCGACGAACCCTTCCTGTTTCATGCCCGCATCAGCGCGGCGCTCAATATCGGTCTGCTCGATGTCCGTCAGCTGTGCAGCGATGTGGAATCTGCCTATTGGTCGGGCAGTATCGCGCTGAACGCCGCTGAGGGCTTTATCCGTCAACTGATCGGCTGGCGGGAATACGTCCGTGGTGTCTACTGGCTCAAAATGCCCGACTACGCCGACGGCAATGCGTTCGGGAACAGCAGGCCTCTGCCGGAGTTTTACTGGACCGGCAAAACGCAAATGAACTGTATGCGCCAGGCAATCGGTCAAAGCCTGGAACATGCATACGCTCATCACATCCAACGGCTGATGGTCACCGGAAACTTTGCCTTGCTCGCCGGCATCGCCCCGAGCCAGATTTGTGAGTGGTACCTGGCGATTTACATGGATGCTTTCGACTGGGTCGAGCTGCCCAATACGCTGGGTATGGTCATGCACGCCGATGGTGGTTACCTGGGTTCCAAGCCCTACTGCGCCAGCGGCCAATACATCAAGCGTATGTCGGATTACTGCCGTGGCTGTGCGTACAAGGTGACTGAAAGCACCACCGACAACGCCTGCCCTTTCAATGCGCTCTATTGGCATTTCCTAATGCGCCACAGCGATCTCCTGCGCAGGAATCAACGCATGGGCATGATTTACAAAAACCTCGACCGCATGCCCGAACCCAAGCAGCAAGCACTCTGGCAACGTGGCCAGATCCTGCTCGCCAAACTGGATGCCGCGGAGTCGCTATAAGTGAACCGCGATCGAGGAGGACCGACAGCCTAACGGGCCAAGTTTACGGACATACACGGCTGAGACTTTGGCTGATCAGGACAGCGGATGTGCGTCTGTAATGCGGGCTGATCGCCCTGAAGCAGCGCGATCAGAGGCCTAAAGCCTTCGTTCCACCCACAGGCCTCGCTTGCTATCTGCGCAAGCGTCAACAAAACGTTATTTTTTGATACATCCTACAACCATTGATCAGTAAGTCTGGTTCTTTGACACTTCACCGATATGCGGTCACAACTTTTGCGCTCCGGGGGGTCATAACACGGTGGTCGTCGATGGAATATTGGCGTCTAGCGAGGTTCTAGTCTGACACGGAGATAAGCTCATGATTTTCAATGTACAGAATTTTGGCGCCAAAGGAGATGGCATCACAGACGACACGGCGGCGATACAAAGTGCGATTGATGCAGCGGCCGCCGCAGGCGGAGGGCAGGTGTATATGCCGACCGGGACTTATATCGTTTCGGGAGGTGAGGAACCCTCCGACGGCTGCCTGATGCTCAAGAGCAACGTCTACCTGTACGGCGACGGCATGGGCGAGACCACCGTCAAGGTGGCTGACGGCTCCGACACCAAAATCACGGGTGTCATCCGCTCCGCCTATGGCGAGGAAACCCACGACTTCGGCGTCAGCAACCTCACCATCGACGGCAACCGTGACAACACCACGGGTAAGGTCGACGGTTGGTTCAACGGCTACATTCCCGGCGAAGAAGGCTACGACTCCAACGTCACCCTCGACAGCGTCGAGATCAAGGATTGCTCCGGGTACGGTTTCGACCCCCACGAGCAGACCGTCAACATGGTCATCAAGAACAGCGTGTCCCACGGCAATGGCCTGGACGGCTTTGTTGCTGACTTCCTCAGCGACAGCACCTTCGAAAACAACGTCGCCTACGACAATGACCGCCACGGTTTCAACGTCGTCACCAGCACCCACGACTTCACCCTCACCAACAACGTTGCCTACAACAATGGCGGCAATGGCATCGTGGTGCAGCGCGGCAGCGAGGACATCCCCTCCCCCAGTAACATCACCATCACCGGTGGCGAGGTGTACGGCAACGGCGCCGAAGGCGTGTTGATCAAACTGTCCAGCGACGTGACCGTCAGCGGCGTCGATATCCACGACAACGCCAGCGCCGGGATACGCGTCTACGGCAGCAACCACGTCGAAGTCATCGACAACACGCTCAACAACAACTCACTGGGCGGCGCTGTACCCGAGATCATTATCCAGTCCTACGACGACACCCTGGGCGTGTCCGGCAGGTACTTCAACGGCAGTGATAACCTCATCCAGGGCAATATCATCAGCGGCAGCGACCTGTCGACCTACGGTGTTGCAGAGCGTAATGAAGACGGCACCGATCGTAACGCCATCATCGGCAACACCATCAGTCACACCAGCAAAGGCGCCACGCTGGTCTATGGCGACGGCAGCTACGTCAGCGCCACGGTGCCGATGACCACCGTGCAGGGCACGGCTGGCAACGACACCCTGTTAGGCAGCGCCGCCAGCGAGATTTTCTACGGCGCAGCCGGCAACGACACCATCAATGGCGGGGCCGGTGGCGACATTCTGGTGGGTGGTGCAGGCATCGACAAACTCACCGGCGGCACGGGTGCCGATACGTTCCGTTTCATCGCCCAATCCGACAGTTACCGCAACGCAACCGCAAGCTTCGATGACACCCTTACCGACTTCGACGTCACCCAGGACAAGATCGACCTCGCCGGCCTCGGCTTCACCGGCCTGGGCAATGGCCGTGGCGGCACCTTGCAGGTCAGCTACAGCGCCAGCAACGACCGCACCTACATCAAAGACTACGATGCCGACGCCAGCGGCAATCGCTTCGAGTTGATTCTCTCGGGCAACCTGGTCAGCACCCTGACAGCCAGCAACTTCATTTTCAATCGGGTGGTCACCGGTACCAGCGGCAGCGACTCGCTGTTGGGTAGCGATTCGGCCGACACCCTACTCGGTCTGGCGGGCAACGACAGCCTCAGTGGCGGCACGGGCGACGACAAAATTGACGGCGGCGCCGGCATGGACACCCTCACCGGTGGCACCGGAGCGGACACTTTTGTGTTCTCCAACCGCCTGGACAGTTATCGCAACTACAACACCGGCGGCGCCAACCTTGCCGACCTGATCACCGACTTCGATATCACCGCCGACAAGATCGACCTCTCGGCCGTGGGTTTCACCGGCCTTGGGGACGGCAAAAACAACACCGTGTATCTGGTGCTCAACACTGCCGGCACCAAGACTTACATCAAAACCCTGACCGCCGACGCCAATGGCAACCGCTTCGAGGTAGCGCTGGACGGCAATTACCTCGACAAACTGACCAGCGCCAATTTCGTCTTTGCCACTTCGCCAACGGTCAACCATGCGCCGGTGGTGGCGACGGCGTTGCTTGATCAGAACGCCACTGAAAACACCCCGTTCAGCTACGTGGTGCCGGCCACCGGTTTTACCGATCCGGATAACGACAGCCTCAGTTACACCGCCAAAATGGCCGATGGAAGCGCCCTGCCCGGTTGGCTAACCTTCGACGCCGCCACCCGTACCTTCAGCGGCACGCCCAGCGACACGGCATCGGGCACTTACTCCATACAGGTCACCGTGTCTGATAGCAGCAATGCAACCGTCAGCGACAGCTTTACCCTGGCCGTACAGGACGTACCCGCAGCACCCACTGTGATCAATGGCACGCCGAACAATGACACGCTGACGGGCACCGCTGCCAACGAACAACTGTTCGGTGGCGCCGGTAACGACACCCTTAATGGCGGCGCCGGCAACGACATTCTGGTCGGCGGCACCGGCGCGGACAAACTCACCGGCGGCGCGGGTGCCGACGTATTCCGCTACACCTCAACACTCGACAGCTACCGCAACGGGTCCACCAGTACCGGTGACCAGATCCTCGATTTCGATGTGGCTGTCGACAAGATCGATGTCTCGGCAATCGGCTACACGGGCCTGGGTAATGGCCTGAATGGCACGCTGCAAGTGACCTACAGCGCTTCGAGCAACCGCACCTACCTCAAGGATCTCACCGTCGACGCCAATGGCAACCGCTTCGAAGTGTCGCTGGCGGGTAACCTGGTAAACAGCCTGACGGCGAGTCATTTTGTCTTCGCCGACCAGAACACCCCCAGCAATGTAGCGCCGGTGGTGGCCATCCCCCTCCTCGACCAGAACGCAACTGAAAGCACGCCGTTCAAATACACCGTGACCCACGACAGCTTCACCGACGCCAACCAGGATGTGCTGACCTACACCGCGACCCTAGCCGACGGCAGCGCCCTGCCCGCATGGCTGAGTTTCAACGCCACCAGCCTGACGTTCACCGGCACGCCGATCAGCACGGCGTCCGGCAATTACAACGTACTGGTCAAGGCCATTGATCCTTCAGGTGCGTCGGTCAGCGACAGCTTCGCCCTGGCGGTGGCCGATGCGCCCGCCAACACCATCACCGGCACCAACAACGCCGAAAGCCTTAACGGCACGGCAGGCGCAGACCTGATCCTCGGCCTCGGTGGCAACGACACCATCAAGGCCGGCACCGGCGCGGACATCGTCGACGGCGGCGCCGGACGCGATTCGCTGTACGGCGGCGACGGTGCCGACACCTTCCGCTACACCAACGTACTCGACAGCTACCGCGACTACGACACCGGCGGTGTCACGGCCACCGACACGATGTATGACTTCACCGTGGGCGTCGACAAGATCAATGTTTCGGGCCTTGGCTTTCTCGGCCTCGGCGATGGCAGCAATGGCACGTTGTACATGACCCTCAACGCGGCCGGCGACAAGACCTACATCAAATCCGCCGAGGCCGACGCCGATGGCAATCGCTTCGAAATCGCCCTAAACGGCAACTACCTCAACACCCTGACCGCCAGTGATTTCGTGTTCGGCGAGCGCGCCCAGCAAGACATCCTCTACCTACCCACACTCGGCCAATCCAATGCGCGCCTGTTACGCATGACGGAGGACGACGATCAGTCCGGCACCTCGATGCTGGTCAAAGACCTGGACCGCTACACCCCCTATGACGTACGCAGCCAGTTCACCGACGCCGATGGCAATGGCATCGACATCGCGGTGGGTGGCAGCACGGTCAATGGCCTGTCGACCCTGGACGCAGAGCAACTCAAGTTGTGCTGGTGGCTGACCGACACCAACCAACCCGGGCCTGCGCTGTTGCGTGCCGTGGCGTTGCTGCAGGACCAGCTCACCGAACTCAAATCCATCGATAACGTCACCATGGGCATCATCTGGAGCCAGGGCGAGGAAGCCGCCCAGGAGATCGCCCGCGCCACGGACAAACCCGCGGCAGCAGCGGCCTACAAGGCCGCGACCCTGAACGTGTTTGATTACCTGCATGCCCAGTTCGGCAACTTCAGCGTGTACATGATGGAAACCGGTCACTACGAGCAGGACGCGGCGCGTGCCCGTGGCTTCTCGGAAGATAAGATTGCCTCGATCGTCGAGGGTGTCGGTTACGTCCGCGCCACCCAAGAGGCCATCGCCGCCGAGCGCGCCGACGTCAAGCTGGCGGTGGACTACACGGACCTGCCCTTGCGCTACGAGGTCGATCCGCTGGTGTATCCCGACGACGTCTGGCACTTGCATGAGGAATCGGCGGAAATCGTCGGCCAGCGTTTGGCCGATTACATTGCCAGTGACCTTGGCTTCCAGGGCAACCCGAACGACAACAACAGCGTGCAGGCTATTTTCGACAACGCTCAGAACCAAGGCGGGATGATTTCCGGTACTGATCAAGCGGATACCCTGGTGGGCAGCTCGGGCAACGACACACTGGATGGTGACCTGGGCGCCGACACCATGACCGGTGGCGATGGCAACGACATCTACGTGGTCGATAACGCATTCGACAGTGTGGTGGAAACCAACACCTCGACCTCGCAGATCGATACCGTGAAGGCCTCGGTCAGCTGGACACTGGGCGCCAATCTCGAGAATCTGGTGCTCACCGGCGTGTCGGAGATCGATGGCACCGGCAATGAGCGGCGCAACTTCATCACCGGTAATGCCGCCGACAACGTGCTCGATGGTGCCGCAGGGGCCGACAGCATGAGCGGTGGCGAGGGTGACGACACCTACTATGTCGACGATGCCGACGACACCGCGATCGAGACCAACAGCAATGCGGTGCCCGGAGGGATCGACAGCGTGCACAGCAGCCTGGCGGCCTACACCCTCGGCAACAACGTCGAGAATTTGTATATCGATAGCGCTGGCGCTGCCAATGGCACGGGCAACGCGCAGGACAACACGTTGTTCGCCGGTGCCGGCAACAACGTGCTGGACGGACGCGATGGCAATGACACGGTGTCCTTCGAGCGTGCCTTGGCGGGGGTTAGCGTAAACCTCTCGACGTCCGCACAACAAAACACCGCGGGGTCGGGGCTCGACACCTTGAAACTCTTCGAAAACGTGACGGGGAGCGCCTACGCCGACAGCCTGTCGGGCAACAGCGCCGCAAATATCCTGAACGGTGGTGCCGGTAATGACACGCTGGTGGGTGGTTCGGGTGATGATCGACTGATTGGCGGTGCAGGCACGGACAACCTCACCGGTGGCACTGGCGCGGACACCTACGCGTTTGGTGCGCTGTCGGACATGGGCGTCGGGGCTTCACGCGATGTGATCAGCGGTTTCAAAACCGCCGAGGGTGATCATCTGGATTTCACCAGCCTGGACGCCAACCCGCTGACCGCCACCCTCGACGCCTTCATGTTCATCGGCAGCAACGCCTTCGACCCCACCAACGCCACCGGCCAAATACGCTTTGCCGATGGCATCCTCTACGGCAGCGTCAACGCCAACGCCACCCCCGAGTTCGAATTCCAAATGGTGGGCGTCAAGGAGCTGCAGGCCAGCGATTTCACAGCCTGACCTGATGTGGCGAGGGGATTTATCCCCTCGCCACAGCGGGTACACAAACCCGGATGCACACCGGAGCGAAAGCGGCAACGGTGGGGCATGCTCATTCCTCTTTGAAGGCCGCAAGCAAGCGTTCACGCAAAGGTTTCATCAGGTAATTCATCAAGGTGCGCTCTCCTGTCACCACCGTGACATCGGCGAGCATACCGGGGCGCACCAGCAGGCCGGCGGCCTGCAGCGAGGCGACGGTGTCGGCGGGAATTTCGACCTTGGCGGAAAAGTAAGGCTGGTGCGTCTGTTCATTGATCAACTGGTCCGCCGACACCGTTGTCACCGTGCCAGTGACGGTCGGCGTATCGACCCGTTGCAGCGCGGTGAAATGCACATGCACCGGCAGACCCGGGCGCAACTTATTGGCCATCAGCGGCTCGAAACGCGCGGTGATCGCCATCGGCGCATCCAGCGGCACCACCTGCATCAGGGTTTGGCCGGCCTGCGCAACGCCCCCGACCGTATGAATGCTCACGTCCATGACCTGCCCGGATGCCGGAGCACGGATCGCACCGTTGTCGACTTCAAACTGCAAGGCATGAATCTGATCGGCATAACCTGCCGCCTCGGCAGAGACCTCACTAAGCTGGGTTTCAGCATCGCGGCGAAATTCCTGCTGCGCCTGCAAAGCCTTGAGCCGGCTTTCGTTGATCGCTTGGCGGGTCCTGCCGACATCGCCCACTCCGGAGGCAATCTGTCCAGCCAATTGGGCAGCGTTGCGCTCGGCCTCGTAGAGTTTGTTGCGCGGAATGTAGCCTTCAAGGGCCAAATTACGCAGGCCTTCCAGCTCCTGCTGCTGGAAGCGCATCTGCGTATCGTAGTTACGCTTGACGCCTTCGTAGCCGAGCAGTTGCTGCTGCAATGCCGCGGCTTCGTGTTCGTTGATCTGCAAGCGACTGCCCAGCTCTGCACGGCGGGTCAGAAACAACTGGCTCTGCAAGGCCATGGCGGCCTTGACCCGCGGCTCGTCGGCGCGTTCCAGCAGTTCAGCGGGCCATTGGATCTCGGCTGAGCCCAAGCGCTCGGCAATCAACCGCGCCTCGACGCTGCGATCGTTGAGCAACTTGCCCAAGGTCACGTCCAGCTGCGACTGTGCCTGCACTGTATTGAGCTGCACCAGCAACTGTCCCTGGGTGACGCGGTCGCCATCGCTGACCAGCAGCTTTTCCACCACCCCACCAACCAACGACTGCACAGCCTTGCGTTCGCCCGCCACCACCACGGTGCCGCTACCCACGACACCCTGGTCGAGCGGCGCAAGGCAGGCCCAGAGCAGGAAGCCGCCCAGCGTCAGGACCAGGAAAGCCACACCATAGCGAGCAGCTCCCCCGGCGTCGGTACTGGCGCGGGGCTGCAGTGTGGTGCCGCGCACACTCAGTCCCTGTTCGTTGTACGTTTGTGCCTCTGGGGTCAGATCACGCATCTCTGCCAGCCTCCCTGACCGCGGCCGGTCTTGGCCCCGGCCTCAATGCCTTGAGCACCCGATCCCTTGGACCGAATGCATGTTGAGTGCCGTCCTTGAGCACTAGGATGTGATCGACCACCGCCAGCACATTAGGCCGGTGGGTAATCAGCACCACGGTGCTGCCAGCAGCCTTTAGCGCATTGATGGCCTGCACCAGCGCCATCTCTCCGGCTTCATCGAGATTGGAGTTGGGCTCATCGAGCACGATCAGCGACGGGCGCCCATAGAGCGCGCGAGCTAGACCGAGGCGTTGCTTTTGCCCACCGGACAAGCCAAGCCCGCCGGGGCCCAGCGGCGTGTCGTAACCTTTGGGGAATTTCAGGATCATCTCGTGAATGCCGGCGTGACGCCCGGCGGCGATGATCTTATCGGCGTCCTGCTCGCCGAAGCGGGCAATGTTGTCGGCCACACTGCCGTCGAACAGCTCGATGTCCTGAGGCAGATATCCAAGGTGCGGGCCCAGGGCGTCGTGGGACCATTGACTGATCTCGGCGTCGTCCAGGCGCACCGACCCGCCCATGGCCGGCCATACCCCGACCAGCGCCCTGGCCAGCGTTGATTTACCGCTGGCGCTGGGGCCGACGACGGCGAGCACATCACCTTTGACCAGGCTGAAATTAATGCCCCGCAGGATCGGTTGCGAAGCGCCGGGCGGGCCGACATACACCTGCTCCAGGCGCACCGCGCCGGTGGGCGGTGGCAAAGGCATGCGCAGGCGTTCGCGCGGATGCTGGGCAAGCAGTTGGCTCAGGCGCTGGTAGCTCTGGCGGCCGGAGTTGAATTGCTTCCACGAGCCAATGGCGATTTCCACGGGCGCCAGGGCACGCCCCAGCAGCAGCGACATCGCAATCATCATGCCCGCCGACAATTGGCCTTCAAGCACCAGCAACGCCCCCAGGCCCAGCGCCAGCGACTGTCCGGAGATGCGCACAAAACGGGTCGTCGAAGTGATGCGCGCGCTGCGATCGCTGGCATGGGCCTGGGCGGCAATGATGCGTTGCTGCAGCAGGCTCCAGCGCTGGCGCAACGGCCCGAGCATGCCCAAGGCCTGGATGACTTCGGCATTCTGTAGCGTGCTGTTTACATAGATCGACGACTGCACACCCAAGCGATTGGCTTCGTCCAGGCGCGTGCGAGTCGCCAACTCGCCCCACAGCGCCAGGCCGATCAGTACCAGCGCCAGAACCAGCGTCAGCACGCCGAACCAGGGATGAAAGATGAACGCCACCAGCACGAAGATGGGCAACCACGGTGCATCCATCAGGGCGATCAGGCCCTGGCCGGTGATCAATTGCCGCAGCGTCGCCAGATCGGTGAGCACCTGCGCCGGGTTGGCGTTGTGCTCACGCAGGCTGCGGGCGAAGGCGGCGTCGAAAATCCGCTCGCCCAAGGCCTCGTCCAGCCCCGCGCTCATGCGGATCATCACCTCGCCGCGTGCCCACTCGATCAGGGCGCTGAACATGAACAGTCCCAGGGCAATCAAGGTGAGCATGAACAAGGTGGTTTCGTTGCGGCTGGTGAGGACCCGGTCGTACACCTGCATCATGTAGAGCGACGGCACCAGCACCAGCAGGTTGATCACGCCACTGAACAGCGCCAGCGACCAGAACACCCGGCGATAGCTTAATAAAGCGGCATCAATGTCATGACGCGGATCGAGAAGCAAACCCATAGAGTGTCGCTCGCAAAAGGAATAGTCGGTCGAAGACGCAATCCATCGCGAGCTTTTGCCCTGAGGCATTGGAGAGAACACTAAACGTAGGCTGACGTGCCGCTATCAGAGACGACTACGTCGCTACCGCCAATTACTGACAACGTGACCACGGGTTAGTGCTGGTTCGACGGGCTGGGGTTTCATGTGGGTGACGGGCGGGAATGTTGCGTTTATTCGGACTGGGGCACGAGATCTCATGAACACTCAATATTGCCCCTAATTTAAATGACGCATTGGAGTCCGCCCGTCCCTTCCAGATGCTCACACCGCCCTCAGTTGCCGAAGAGGGTCTAGGATGCGATGAATGGCGAGCTTGAATGGGCGCCCTTCGTCACTCACGCCATGCCGCTGGCGCGAATGATCTACCGGCCTGGTGCACCGCCCCAGGCACTTTCGTCTGACACCCTGAAACGGAGAAGCCAACGTGAGCACCTTGAAACTTCACCCCGTACTGGACGATGGTATTCAACCCGCCGCCGCGAATTTCACAGGTGGCACCCTGCAATGCCTGTGCGCGACCGACAAAGTCGAAGTCAAGATCGACGCACAAACCCTGCATAACCACGCGTGTGGCTGCAGCAAATGTTGGAAACCGCAAAACGCGACATTTGCCGTCATTGCCGTAGTACCTCGGGATAAGGTCGGCGTCACTGCCCACGGCGAAAAACTGGCAATTGTCGACGAAAGCGCCGCCATCCAGCGCCACGCCTGCAAGCAGTGCCACGCCCATCTCTTCGGGCGCATCGAAAACAAGGACCATGCGTTTTATGGCCTGGACTTCGTCCACACCGAGCTCTCTCCCCAGAGCGGATGGGCTGCTCCGAGCTTCGCAGCGTTCGTGTCCTCCATCATCGAAACCGGCACACCGCCAGCGCAAATGAAGGCTATCCGTGAGCGCCTGCGCTCGATCGGCCTGGAGCCCTATGACT
Organism: Pseudomonas sp. HLT2-19-2; assembly: GCF_054898005.1. Classification (NCBI taxonomy): domain Bacteria; kingdom Pseudomonadati; phylum Pseudomonadota; class Gammaproteobacteria; order Pseudomonadales; family Pseudomonadaceae; genus Pseudomonas; species Pseudomonas sp. HLT2-19-2. Next base: position 3,173,569 of record NZ_CM142712.1, read on the forward strand.
GCCTGTCCCCGGACTTGATGGACGCACTGGCGACTCATGTCGCCAAACAGAAAGGCCTGCTCCCCGCCGCCTGATTGATCGGCCGCCGCGGTTTCTTCGCCGGACCGCGGCCCCGTTTCACCACCAACATGTAAAACGCCGCTGTTATGGGTACTTGAAAACACCCTTCTCTGAGTCACCTCCCGAACCAGTACAGGTTGAGGGATTATTAAATATTGAAGACAGAAAGAAAGTTCATTTTTTTTACTCCAAAAAGAAACACTTTATTTAACCATGACAATATACAGGCGTCATTTCAGTGACTACCATAACCCTCACTCTAGAAAGCCAGATCGTTAACACGCAGAGCGCGACCGATATAACCAATGAATAATTCATTCGCGCCGACGAGTGGATATAAACATTAGCAATATCGTTATAAACCATGAAGTTATAATCGCCACAACAACCAGGGGAAACTTTCCAGGATTTACAAAAAACCAGAAAAGACCGGCCACAAACATAAAAGTTTCAAACTTTTACCATTAAAAAAATAACGCATATAACACTTTAAAATATTCACCATCGATGCTAATAATTTGGCCCGTTCCGGGTTTAAGGCGACGCACCACCTCACATTGAAGTGAACATCTGATCTCACGCTGATTGTCCCGGTCTTTACTAAATTCAAATAACGCTGGCGTGCTCAAGTTTCAATAAAACTTGGGCCGCTGTTGTGTGCGCACTAAAGCTGCGCAAGGAAGACATCATCGCTCGCCATCATTCAAGGGTTAAAATCCTTTCGATCTTCGGTACCCGTCCAGAAGCCATCAAGATGGCGCCTTTAGTCAAAGCCCTCGCTGCAGAACCTGGCATTCAATCGCAGATCTGCATCACCGGCCAACATCAAAGCATGCTTAAACAGGTGCTGGATCTGTTCGACCTCAAGGCCGATTACACCCTCGACGTGATGACGCCGCACCAGTCGCTCAACTCCTTGACCGCGGCGCTTTACCGGGCGATTGACCCGGTGCTGGAAATGACCCACCCGGACCGGGTGCTGGTGCATGGCGACACCACTTCGGCCATGGTTGCCTCAATGGCGGCGTTTCATCGACGCATTCCGGTTGGTCATGTCGAAGCCGGGCTGCGAACCGGTGATATCTACAGCCCGTGGCCGGAAGAAATGAACCGTCGCTGCATCGACCTCGGTGCGGACATGCTGTTTGCGCCGACCCACGAGTCGCGCCAGAACCTGCTCGACGAACGCCTCCAAGGTCGCGCCTTCGTGACCGGCAATACGGTGATCGACGCGTTGCAGATGACGGCGCGGCGCATTGAGCAAGACGCTGACCTGCGTGCAAGCCTGGACCGGCAGTTTTCGTTCCTGCAAACCGGCCGCAAGGTTCTGCTGGTGACCGGGCATCGCCGGGAAAACTTCGGCGAAGGATTCCTGGATATCTGCAAGGCCTTGAGCCATCTGGCGCGGCGCGCTGATATTCAGATCGTCTATCCGGTGCATTTGAACCCCAACGTCCTGGGCCCGGTCACCGAGCAGCTGGGCGATCTGCCCAACGTGCACTTGATCAATCCCCTGGACTACTTGGCCTTCGTGCGCCTGATGCAACGTGCGCATGTGATCCTCACCGACTCCGGTGGCGTGCAGGAAGAAGCACCCTCCCTGGGCAAGCCGGTGCTGGTCATGCGTGATGTGACCGAGCGCCCCGAAGCTGTCGCGGCGGGCACTGTGCGACTGGTCGGCACCTCGCCGGACTCGATCATCGCTGGCGTCAACGCATTGTTCGATGACGACCTGCTGTGGCGCCGATGCTCCCAGGCGGCCAACCCCTACGGCGATGGCAAGGCCAGTGCGCGCATCGTCGATGCCCTGATGGGACGCCCGGTCGATGATTTCGTCGTGGCCGGACAGCCCTTGCCCAAGTTCCTGCACTACCCGTCAGCGGTGCCTGTGCCCGAGAAAGATTACCCAGCTTTTACCTCTCAATAAACCAAACCGATCCTCCCCCTTACCAGCTCGAGATCTACCTGAATGAAGTCTTCCGTTGCCATCCATACGGGTGCGCTCAGCGCCCTTGCCTGTGGCGTGAGCCTGCTCGCGCTCTTGCCGACCTTTGCCTTGGCCGCGGACAGCCCGCTCACCCAGGCGATCAACCGGCTCAACGCCGACACCCGTCAAGAGCGTGAGATTCGCTTGAGCGATCTGGGGATCGATGCACCAATCATCCTCGGCTCCACCGACGCCCGACGCGACCTGTATCTGCCGGTACCGGCGGGTGTGCCGCTGACGGAAGCCACCCTGAATTTCGACGCCAGTTACCTCAATGGCGAAGGTGGACGCAACACGCTGTTGCTGTCGCTGGACGGCTATCCGGTACGCGCCGAAGGGCTCAGCGAAGCCCAAGGTGATGCCAGCGCCACACTGGGCGTGGACAAGAAAGCGCGTGACAGCGGCTCGCTACGCCTGGGGATTGCCTGGTCGTCGATCGTGTCCCGCGTGTTGTGCGAAGACGAGCGTGCCATCGGCAACGTGTTGCGTATCGAACCGGACACCCGCCTCAATTACAGCTACGACGCCAGCCAGTTACAGGACGTCGGTGCTGCCTGGACGGCATTGCCTGGCAAACCGGGGATCATGGTCGCGCCGGGCACCTTATCCGCCGACAGCTACGATGCGGCCTGGCGCCTCGGTGTGGCACTGGAGCGGATTGGCAAGCACAGCCGCATCCTGCCCTTCCCCGCCATTCAAGACAGCATTGACCTTAGCGGCCTGCGCATCCCGGCTGAACTGCAGTCTATTCCAGCGTTCGCCAGCCTTAACGGCAAAGGCTCGCACGTTCTGGCAAACCCGGCGCAAATCGGTGCGCTGTTGATGTTGGGGCAGACGCCGAACGTCCAGGCGGACCTGGCTATCAACGACCCGCAACTGCTCAAAGCCGTGAATGAATCGCTGGACGCGCTGCAGAGCCAGATTCGGGGTCTCGACGCGACGGCAGCCAACGCCTTCACGCAATGGCGTGAGCGGCATATCAATGCAGGTCTGGCCGCCACCGGTACCGACAACGTACGCCTGGCATTGCTGGGCACGCGTCCGGTGCTGATGATCGCGCCGCAAGCGACCGGCAAGGCATTGGCCCTGTTCAGCTCGGCCTGGAATACACTCGCACGCAGCCGCCAATTGACGGTCAGCGAAGCACAGATGCCATTGAGCGCCGACGGCCGTGTGGCCCTGTCACGCCTGGGCGGTAACCCCGGCGCCATCGACGTGCTCGCCAAGTCCGACTGGAGCACCTCGTTCCCTCTGGGCAGCGTGGCCTATGACGGTCGCCTGCCGGTGAAGGCGGTGATCGATGTGTCTGCCGCCCCCGGAGCCTCGGACACCGCGCCGGTGGCCTCGCTGTTTCTCAACGATTACTTGATTGGCGCGCAACAGCTCGTGGCCAACGGTGAACAGCAACGCATCGAAGCACGTATCCCGCGTTACGCCCTGGGTTCGAAGAACGTACTGCGCGTGTCGTTCCAGCGTCAGCCGGTCAGCGATCGTTGCCTGGAAACGCCACAGGCCTTCCCGGTCTCGGTGCTGCCGACCAGCCACATCGTGCTGGAAAAAACCGCGCTGGATGATGACTTCTCGGGCATGGCTGCGCGCTTTGCCATGGACACGCAAATCCTCGTACCACAGGCCTACCTCGAGCATCCGGCGAGCAGCTTGCCGCAGGTGATTTCGGTGGCTGACGCCGCCGGTGTTTCGCCGCTGCGGGCGCAACTGAACGTCAGCGCCGACCCAAAGGTTTCGGTCACGCCGGACAAAGCCTTCCTCGCCTTCGAGCTGCCGATCAAGGACAGCAAGGAATCGGTGCAGGTCGATGATCAGGGTCGCTTGCGCATCAATCACAAGGATCAGATGTTGTTGGACATCCATCCCCTCAACCACCTGGCCTCGTTGCAAGTGGTGGATGCCGGCGGCCGCCATGGTCTGGTCTATCGCGCCCTGGGCAATGACGCGCCACGCTTCGCCAAACAGATTCTGCTGACCCGCGGCGATGTGGCCATCCTCGGTGACAACGGTGTACTGACCACCTTCGACACCCAGGATCCAAGTGGCAGCCAATTGATCGACAAAGAAGAACCCAAGGGCCTCGACGCCTGGCGCAAGCCATCGCTGTTGTGGCTGATTCCGGGTGGCATCCTGTTGGTCCTCATCCTGTTGCTGGCTGGCCGTAGCGCCCGTCGCAATCGCCAGTAACGGAACCTTTCGATGACGTCGCTTTATTGGCCCTATTGGCTGGCCCACTACTACAGCTTCCTGGAGATCTCGACCATCGTGGTCGCAGTGCTGATCCTGATCTCCAGCCTGGACGATCTGTTCATTGACCTGTGGTACTGGTCTCGCCGCCTGTTTCGCAAGTTCACCGTGGATCGCAAATACCGGCCGCTGACCGCCGAGCAACTGATGGCCCGGGATGAACAGCCGTTGGCGATCATGGTCCCGGCCTGGCTGGAATATGACGTCATCGCACCGATGATCGAGAACATGGTGTCGACCCTGGACTACCAGAACTATGTTGTCTTCGTCGGCACCTACATTAATGACCAACGCACCATCGATGAAGTGGAACGCATGCGTCGGCGCTACAAGCAGCTGCATCGCGTGGAAGTCCCGCATGCCGGCCCGACCTGCAAGGCCGACTGTCTGAACTGGGTGATCCAGGCGATCTTCCTGCACGAGAAAACCCACGGCATGACCTTCGCCGGCGTCGTATTGCACGACAGCGAAGACGTGCTGCACCCGATGGAATTGCGCCTGTTCAACTACTTGCTGCCGCGCAAGGACATGATCCAGTTGCCCGTGGTTTCGCTGGAGCGCAACTGGTACGAATGGGTGGCCGGCACCTACATGGACGAATTCGCCGAATGGCATGGCAAGGATTTGGTGGTGCGTGAAAGCATGACCGACACGGTGCCATCTGCCGGGGTCGGTACCTGTTTCTCCCATCGTGCCCTGCGCGTACTGGCCGGAGAAACCCAGAACCAGCCGTTTAACACTGACAGCCTCACCGAGGATTACGACGTCGGCGCCCGCCTGGCCAAGGTCGGCATGAACGCAATCTTCGTGCGCTTCCCGGTGCAGTTTCGCGTGTTGCGTAAATCATGGTTTCGCAAACCTTACGAATCGACCCTGAAGATGCCGTTGTGCGTGCGGGAATTCTTTCCCGATACCTTCCGTACCGCGTTCCGCCAGAAAGCCCGCTGGACACTGGGCATTGGCCTGCAAGGCTGGGAGCAAATGGGCTGGAATGGCTCGCTGGCCAACCGTTATCTGCTGTTTCGTGATCGCAAGGGCGTGGTGACGGCGTTCGTCAGCATCATCGCCTACGTGATTCTGGTGCAGCTGCTGGGCCTGATCATCCTGCGCCAGAGTGGCCTGTGGGACGTGAGTTTCCCGACACCCTTTGAAACCAATGGCTTTATCCAAACCCTGCTACTGGCCAACGGTATCGCGCTGGCCTGGCGTATCGCGCACCGCTGCTACTTCACCACCGTGCTGTACGGCTGGCAGCATGGTTTGCTGTCCATCCCGCGCATGGTCGTGGGCAACTTCGTCAACTTCATGGCCGCATCACGCGCCTGGCGCATGTTCCTGGTCGGCAAGGCGCTGAACCGCAAACTGGTGTGGGACAAGACCATGCACGACTTCCCGTCCACCGACCTGGTGGCTGTCGCACCGCGCAAGCTGGGCAGCGTGTTGCTGTCCTGGCAGGCGATCAACGACGCTGACCTGCAAAGCGCCCTCGCCGAACAGAAAACCCGGCACATGCCTTTGGGGCGGATTTTGCTCAGCAACGGCTGGCTGGACGACGAGACGCTCGCGGAAGCCATCGCCTTCCAGAACGATCTGCCACGGGTGTTCGATGTGGCCGCCAAGGCACGGGACTCGATCCTGACGCTGGACGATGAGTTCGCCCTGCGTTGGCGCGTGGTGCCGCTTGGCTTGAATGCCGACGGCCGCGCGCAAGTCGCCGTCGCCAGCCCTCTGCCGGCCGAAGGTCTGCAACAGGTTAGCGATGAACTGGGCTGCGAACCGGTGCAACTGATTGCCCGTGAAAGCGAAATCGTCGCGCAACTGCGTCAACTGAACGTGCGTGAAGGCCAATCCGTGCCGGATGCCCGTGCGCCGCTGCTGGGCGACCTGTTGATCGAAATGGGGCTGCTGGATCGCGACGTGTTCAGCCGCTCCATGTTGCAGTACCGCCCGCAGCATCACGGACGCATTGGCGACTATCTGGTCGACAGCGGCGTGCTGCCCCGCTCCACCATCGAAAAGGCCGTGGCGCGTCAGCACAGCCACTACCCTGCGGAGCTTGCGACATGAACCGCCCCTTCCTGACCCTCATGGCCACGGGGCTAAGCCTGTTACCTGGCCTTGTTCATGCCGAGACGCTGCCCCTGCCGTTGACCGGCCCGGCCTATGAAACGGCCAACGAGGCGTACAGCGCGTACGAGCGTAAAGACTACGACCTGGCCATCGCCAAGGCCCGCGAAGCGTTGCGTCAGCGAGCTGATATCACCCGCTTGAACACCTTGATTGCACTGGCGCAACGCGACAAGGAACAGCGAGACCATCCCAAGCGCTACCCGCAATCACGTCAGGCACCGGGCTTCGGTGCCGCTGCCCAGGCGTTCAAGGCCTATGATCGCGATGACTTCGGCACTGCGGCCCAGTCGGCACGCAAAGCTATCGCTCAGGCGCCCAAACGCATGGATTATCGATTGCTGCTGATCGAGTCCTTGCAGCGCCAACAGCACTTGCAGGAAGCGGATCAAGCCACCACCCAGGCACTGGCCGTGTTCCCGGACGACGATACGTTGCTGATGCGTCGCGAAGCGATTCGGCGTCAACTGGCGGCGCCGCTGGCGGTTCAGGGTTATCGCGCCCTGGAGCAAGGCAAGGTGTCCCTGGCCGTGGACCAGGCCAGAAAAGCCGTCGCCTGGGCTCCGGAAATCGGCGCCAATCAGCAACTGCTGATCAGTGCCCTGCTCGCTGCCCGCGATTACCGTGGCGCGGAACAGGCCGCGTCAGGCGCGTTGGCTCAGGACGATGGGGAAATCGCACCGTGGATTTTGCGCAGCTACGCCCTTGATCGTCAGGGTAAGACTCAGGCCGCCCAGGCTGACCTGAATCAAGCTTTGGCCATCGATGGCCTGCTGGAAGCGGAAATTCGTGACATTCGTTTCTTCGCCGGGGACGCCGCACTGGCCCATGGCGAGCCTCAGCAGGCGCTCGATCATCTGCAGCCACTGGTCGACGATGAAGGCGGCGAAGTGGCCCGTCGACGTACCACCGCCCGAATGGCGCTGCGGCAGAAAAACAACGGCTTGAACGCTGTTGCTCACTTTCCGGCACCGGCCTTGAACTGTCAGGAAAGCGCCTTCGGACTGGTCTGTGATATCTGGCCGGGCAACCAGCGCGATGCCGGAACCGACACGGCCGCCCAGGCCTACGCTGCTTTGGCCCGCAAAGACCCCGCGACGGCGGTTGCCCTGGCGAACGAAGCCATTGGCCGCGCGCCACAGAATCCGGCGTACCGGCGTCTGTTGGTCAGCGCTCTGAGCGAGCAGAAGCGTGTTCCCGAAGCCATCGCTGCGGCCAGTGACGGTCTCAAGATCAATAGCGATGATGCACGGCTGCTCGCCCAGCGCGGTCGTTTGCGCCAGCAATCCGGCGACGATGCCGGGGCGCGCAAGGACTTCACCCAAGCCCTGGCCCTCGGCAGCCTGCCCGCTTACGAAGAAGCCAGCCTGTATGCCGCCCTCGGCCAGCGCCGCACCGCGCGCGAACGGCTGCAACAAGCGCGGGACACGGGCGAGCTGGAATCGATGAGTGACCTGCAGATCGCGTATTTGTCGGTCCAGGCCGGTGACGATGACGCCGCCTTCGGGGCGTTCCGCAAGTCCGATACCGACACCCGACTCTCCCCGACAGCGACTCAGGATGCGGCCTACACCGCGATGCGCGCCAACGAAGACCAGCAAGCCGTAGGCTACTTCGAGCGCGTCATCGACGCGCAGCACGCCGGTGAACTGGACATGCCCGCGCAGCAACTGTTCGACACCCGCCGCGCGGTGGGCGATGTCTCGCGCAGAATGGGCTTGACCAGCACCACCAGTTATCGCGGCAACAGCTCCAGCAGTGGGCTGAGTTCAGCTCCGAGCAGCGGCAGTAGCAGCAATGACAGCCTGCAAAACAGCACCGAGCTTTCCTGGCGTCCTTTGGGCTATCGCAACGCACGTTTTGTCGAACTCTACGGACGCGTCACCGACACGCTGTGGAGCAAGAACGGCGATTCGGACACCGGTTTCGATGCGCTGCAAGGCGCCGTGGGTGTAAGGGTCAAACCCTTCACCGCTCTGAACGTGATGGCCGCTGTCGAGCGCACATTCCCTTTGGGATCTTCGGACGTTGACGGCGACTGGCTGCTGCGTTTGGGTTACGGCTCCAGCGTCGGCACCGACCTGCGCGTCGATGCCTCCAGCTGGTGGACCTCGCAGTTGTTCGCGGAAGCGGGTCATTACGTCAACGACTCGCGCAACTACTTCAACAGCGAATGGCAGGTCGGCCGCAGCTATGCGATCGGTGGCGCTGGCTCGCGCTGGGTGAGCTTCCCGCATGTCGTGGCCGCGTTCGACTATGACTCGAAGATGAACATCGGCACCGATGCCGACGGCAGTTCAGAGTCATCATCCGGCAAGGCCGGCGGGGTGGGTGTCGGTAACAACGTCCGGTACTGGTTCCGCGAAGACGCGTACAACGCGCCCCGTTCCTACGTCGATTTTTCCCTGCAGTACCGCGTCAAGGTGATGGGCGATGACCGTGCCGAAGGCGTGTTTGCTCGCCTGACTTATTCCTACTGAGGACTTGCATGAACGTTCGAATGTGTTTGTGGCTGGGCCTTGGCCTGGTCCCGATGTGGGCACAAGCGGCCCCGGAAATCGCCCAGCTGTACGCGCCAAAATTGCCCGAGGGTTCGGCATGGGTGCGGGTGGTCAATCCGGCCGACACCGCGATGCAGGTCCAAGTGGGCCAAGGCGCGAGTTTTGCCCTTTCCGCCCAGAGCGCGATGGCCAGCCCCTTTCAGGTCGTGGACTCGCGGCAGCCGCTCAAGCTGACCGTCAATGGTCGCGAGATAACAGGCCTGAGCGCACCGAAAAGTGCGTGGGTGACCCTGATTCTGGACAGCGACCCGGCACGGGCGCCACGCCTGGTCATCGACCCGCCGCAGCGCGGTAAAGACCTGCGCGCCGAACTCAATATTTATAACCTGAGCAACGGTTGCGAAAAGGCTGAAGTTAAACTGGCCAATGGCGCCCCGGTATTCAGCCAGCTGCCGTTCAATGGACAAGCCCAGCGCACGATCAACCCGGTGCAAGCGACGCTGGTCGTCAGCTGCAATGAAATCGCCAGCCCGCCGCTAAAACTGGCGCCCTTCAAGGCCGGCGATCGCTACAGCCTGTTCGTGATCGGCTCCCGGCAGGCTCCACGCCTGATTGGCCTTGTCGACCAGACCGCCCCATGAACCTTCAATTCAAACCCGACCGGTTTATCCGTCGATTGTCGATGCCCGCCATGATCGCCGTCCTGTTGGCGAGCCTGTCAGGTACCGGCGTTCAAGCGGCCTCGGCGGTGATCACCGGCAACGGCGGTTGGTTATTCCCTGCCTGGGAAAGCCTGAGCAACGTCGATAACCCCGGCACCGCCCGCAGCATTGCGTTGGTGAGGCACGTCCAGCAGCAACTCGAACGCCAACACATCGGCTTGATCGTACTGGTGGTGCCGATGAAAGCGCCCTTTTACGCTCAGCGTCTTCCTGCCGATCAACCCTTGAGCGTGGCCGTGATGCAGCGCTATGACCACCTGCAAAACGACCTGACACAAGCGGGCCTGACCACGCTGAACATCAAACCGATCCTGCAACGGACCGAGCAAGGCAAACAGACCGCGTTTTACCGCGCCGACTACCACTGGACAGCCTGGAGCGCCGAAAACACCGCCGACGCCACGGCGCAACTCATTACCGCGCGCTACCGCCTGCGCGGTGACCCCGGTGGTGGCTCGGTGCTGGGCCAATGGTTCGACAGGCGAGCGTTCGGCGACCTGGCCAGTAATTTCCTGCCAGCAATCAAGCGCAAGGCGATTGGTCGCGACATCTACACCGTTCGCCATCAGGCTGAGAAAGACTTGCTGATCGATGACGCACCGGCGCCGGTTCAGGTGATCGGCAACAGCTTTGTCCAGCCTTACCTGGGTTTCACGCAGAAGCTTTCAAATGCCCTGGACCGTCCCGTCGCACTGACATGGAACCCCGGCGACGTCGGTCCGTGGGCTACGCTGCTGCAATACCTAGAGTCGGCGGATTTTGCCGAACACAAGCCACAAGTGATTGTCTGGCAATTCAACGAGGGCCAGTTCCACCTTGGCCCTGATGCGGCAGCCAACTGGAACGCAAAAGGCGTTACCTCGGTGAGCCAATGGCATCAACGCATCAAAAAGGCACTGCCGTGAAAATCTTCGGCTACACCGCCAGTCGCGCGACCGTTGCTGCTCTGTTGCTTGCTGTCACCGTCGGCGCAGGTACCGGCATGCTCTACGTGACGAAGACCAAGGCCCTGGACCCGGGGATTGTCGGCATTGTCTGGCAGCCGGATAACAAGACCGTCGGAATCAGCGGACACTGGGAAAAACTGGGAGCGCGTGAGCTGCTGGTCCAATGGACAGTCGTGGACGATCAGGCATTCGTTCCCGGTACCGGCCTGCCCGCCGTACCGGTCCTGCCCGATTGGGCGCGCATCGCCAAGGCACCCTGGGCGCAGGATGTCATCCTTGGGCTGGCGGGTTACTTCAGCGAGAACCGCTCACGGGACAATATCGAGGAACTGGCCAAGGTCTCGGAACGGATCGCCAAATTGCCTACGCCGTTACACGTGACGGGATGGTATTTCCCGGCCGAAGTCGACCCCAGCTGGACCCGCGCCAAAGAACTGCCCGCCCTGCTGGCCAAGCTGCCAAGACCGTTGTGGATCAGCGTTTATGATGGCGCCAATATCGGCCCCGTCGCCACGGCCGAATGGCTCAAGCAGTGGCTGCCGGACGACATTGGTGTGTTCTTCCAGGACGGCGTCGGCGTCTACGCCCGCACCGCACCGGTCGCCCGAACCTACGCCGACGCCATGCGCCAGCGTCTGGGCAAAGATCGCGTGCGGATCATCGTCGAAGCCTTCCGCCCCAATTTCGGCGGCGGCTTCCGCTCCGCGACCGCTGCCGAGCTCAAACCGCAGCTGGCGGCCTATGACGGTTATCCGCTCTACCTGTTCGACGGGCCGCACTACGTGACGCCTGAGTTGGTCGAGCAAATGCTGCGATAAAGCGAAATCGTGGCAAGTTTTGAACGCTGACTTACACTGCGATACACCCAATGCGAATGAATGACTGTTCAACGGACCAATAGGTCCCACGGCAATCCGGGCATCACATAATGATCTGGGTAAAGCCAACATGAAAACGGTCACGGCCCTTTTCACCTGTCTGCTCTCTGCCAGCGTGTGCGCGGCGACGAGCACCTGCGCAGATGCTGCGTCGTTCGAGACCAGCTTCGACTGCTCCAAGGTAAGGGTATCCGTCGAAAAGCTTATCTGTCGCGATCCGCAACTGGCGCAGATGGATATCGAACTGACGCGTCTTTATCGCCTGGCGCTCACCGATGAACATTCAGTACCGCGTCCAGACAAAGTCATGATCGACCAGCAGTTCTGGATCGACGCCCGCAATCAGTGTGCCTCTGAGCCGGACCCCAAGATGTGCACGATCCGAAGTTATGCCGAACGCGCGCACCAGTTGCGCCAAGGCTCGGCGATTGTGAGAACCAAGGATCCATACCGACTCACCGAAGGCCCCCTGACTTTTCGTTGTACCGGGTTTAACGCGCTGATTGCCGCCACCTTCTTTAGCACGCAGCCAGGTGTCGTGTACCTGAAATGGGAGAACACCTCGATCACCCTGAGCCAAGTGCCGAGTGATTCGGGAACCCAATACACTGGCAAGGATTACCAGGGGAACTACCGCTTCTGGCAAGACGGCAACGTGGCCCTTTTCCAGAAGCCAGGCTCAGGGGAAATGAGTTGTACGGCCGAGCAGGGCTTAACTGGTCGGCAGTAGGCAATAGCGCCGGGCCTCTCTCACGTATTCGGCGATTTATGCCACGGATAGCCTTTCTCGCTGAGTTTAAAGGCGTAATCGAATAAGCGCTTCATGTACTCGCCATCGAATTTATGATTGCGAGAAATATCAAAATCGGCGCCGATGTACGCCAGATTGAAGTCCGCCCCATCCTGCTGCGCAATTCGGTAAATTCGATCCAGATCGCTGATCCCCTGAGTGTGGATCAATGTGCTGATGGCGCGACCGCCGATACTCAAGGTACGGCGCTTGGTTCCAGACCACTGCGGTTCCAGTTTCCCGTTACGAATGACATAGAAATGACGGTCCCGGCGAATACGCGCTCCGGTCACGCTGTTCAGCGCCATCACAGTGCCCGGCGGGTAAAGGAACACCTGTGTGAGGACGCCTCCATCCACGTGCATTTCCTGAAACTGTTTGCCGTCGACCTCCACGTCAATCATGACCGGTGAGACGGCTCCGGGAATACTCATCGACGCGACCATGATGTTGCGGAACAGGTGGAGCGCTCCCGGTGCTTCGCTTGCGGCAATAGCCCCCATGTTCCAGGTGACGGGCCGCCCTGCATCCAGATCGGTGGTGCCGATCATCAGCAGTCGTCCTTTGGCGTATTGCGCGGCAATGGCCGCAAGCACGTCAGCGGTGATGTACTTGGCGATGAGGCGCGCCAGTGGCTTGCTGTCCGCTATACCGTCGCTGGCCAGGCGGGTCAGCACACTTCGCGAATGGAAAACGTCTTTTGGACCGATTGCCTTGCAGATCCCCAGAATGACACCGTCGTACTCAGGCCCCAGGTAAGCGAACGGGGCGACCAGGGCACCCGCGCTGATGCCGGTAACGACCTTGAACACAGGTCGGGTCCCATGCAGGGTCCACCCCGCAATGATGCCCGCCGCGAAGGTGCCGGCGTCGCCGCCCCCCGACACTGCCAGGTAATAGGCCAGTGGCAGCATGTCGTTCGGCAACTCTGAGTCGGCGAGCGCCTCGACCTCTCGATCGTTGGCCAGACTCACATCCCGAATGAACGGCGTCAGGTCCTGGTCCAGCCAGTAGCGCGCATTCGGGATGCCAGGGATGATCGCTTGTTCCGTTAGCGCTTGCGGTACCGCGTCACGGCGTTGCAGGCACCTTTCACGCAACATGTTCAGCGTTGAGGCGCTGGGCCTGGGCAGAAATGGTTTCACAACGCCTCCTCCGGCCCCTGCAATCGACAAAGAACGCGCTCAACTTATTCGGTGAGGGGCCTCAGCCATCATGCGCGCGCCACCTACCCATGACTACGCTCTCAGTCAGATGGCGGCCGTCTGAACACCAGCAATTTTCCGGTTGCGCGCTGCAAAGTCCTGGCAGGCTCGCTACGATGACAACTTTGCGGCCATCGGCGTTCCGGGCCTGACCTTCATGACCCGCTACATCACCGGCTCCGATATCGATATGGGCAACAACCGCCCGGAGGGCAAGGAATGGGAACGTGATTCGGACATCGGTTATGTCGTGCAGAGCGGCCCGCTGAAAAATGTCGGGGTGAAGTGGCGGAACGCGACGGTGCGCTCGACCCACTTCGGCAGCGATCTGGATGAAAACCGCGATTGTCAGCTACACCTTGCCGATCTGGTAGTGCCTGATCGTTCCCGCGCTCTGCGTGGGGGAACGATCATCCGCGGCCGTGGCCAGAGTAGGATAAGATGCCTGTAAATCAGGTTCGCCACGAGATGCCCCCGTATGCCAGTTCACAGTCGGAACACTCCCCGCCTGATCAAGAAGTACCCCAATCGCCGACTGTATGACACCCACACCAGCAGTCATTTGACGCTGGCGGACATACGCCAGTTGGTGGTCGACAAAATTGCCTTTCAGGTGGTTGATGCCAAGAGCGGCGAGGATCTGACGCGCAGCATCCTGCTGCAAGTGATTCTGGAAGCCGAAAGCGGCGGTGAGCCCATCTTCACCACCGAAATGCTGATGGGGATTATCCAGTTCTACGGCCCTTATCAGGGCGTCCTCGGCAGTTACCTGGACAAGAGCATTCAGACCGTCATCGACATTCAGTCCCAGACCGGCGCGCAGTCGTCCGAGGCCTGGAGTGACTTCATGCATCAACAGGCCCCGGTGATGCAGGACCTGATGCGCCAGTATGTCGACCAGTCGAAGGCGCTTTATCTGAACACCCAGAACCTGTTTGGCATGTTTGGCGGCAAGCCTGACGCTGATGGCGCTAAGAAAAAAGACGGTGAATGAAGTACCCCCGAGTCATTGACAGTCGCGCGACGTCAACTAGGCTCACAGTCATCCTGCCTTCCCCACTGAACCACAGCACTTGAATGCAAGGCGTGGTGAAGTCGTCAATATTTAGCGCCTGCTCGAAGCTGTTCGAATGCAGACCTCAAGCAATCGTCAGTGCAGCGGGCTAACGCTCTTTCGCGCGCACTCATACTCAATGTGCAACGTGAATGACCAGGCACTTTCCACCTGCACTTTCACATTGGGAGGCAGTCGTGCAAACAGTCTTGAAGCTCGCCAGCTATGCGGTGCTCGTGCTGATGGCCAGCGCGGTCGTCTATGCCGCAGTGATCGGCATCACCTATTGGACCGGCATCGGCGTATAGGGAAATCGCAATGAACAAACGCCAGACACGCTCGTTCGCGCTGATATCGACGGCTATTGCTGCCGTGGTGTTTCTGGGCATGACCGTTGATAGTCACCGGCAGTTTCCCACACTGACCAATGCACAACAGATCACGCCTCAGGTCACTCGCGGCAAAGATGTCTGGCACCAATACAATTGCATTAATTGTCACACCTTGTTCGGCGAAGGGGCTTATTACGCCCCGGATCTGACGAAAATCACCCAACAGCGCGGTGCCCCTTATCTCACCGCGTTCCTCAAAGACCCTTCAAAGTTCTATGACGAGCAACGCCATCGGCGCCTGATGCCGAACCTGAAACTCGGCGACGAGGAAATTGCCGATTTGATCGCCTTCCTCGATTGGGTGAGCAAGGTCGACAATCAAGGTTGGCCACCACGCCCGATTCTGGTGACCGGTGCGTCGATCCCCGGCATGGACCTCACTGTGGCGCAGCAGAACGCCACCGGCGACCAACCACCACCCGCCGCCCGCCCGGTCTCCGGTAAAGAAGATCCGATCGCCCTGGGCGAGGCACTGTTTCGAACAACCGCCACCCCGGTGTGCAGCGCTTGCCACTCGATTGCGCCGGGCGTCAACCTCGCCGGTCCGTCCCTGGCCGGGTTGGCCAGTCGGGCCAAGCAGGTCATCGCCTCGCCTGACTACAAGGGCAAGGCCAAGGACGCCGAAGGCTTTATCCGCGAATCCATCGTCGCGCCGAGTGCCTACCTGCATCCGGGCGACATGTTTTCCGCCAACGGCATGTCCTTCATGCCGGACACCTTCGCCAAATCGCTAACGCCCGAACAGGTCGATCAACTGGTCGCCTATCTGGCGTCGTTCCAGTAACCGCAGGGGATGACCATGCGCTACAGATCTCAATCCGTCGCCTACTGGTATTTCGCCGTTGCCATGGTGCTGTTCGGCCTGCAACTGGTATTCGGCCTGCTCTCGGCGGCGAAATACCTCGGGCCGGATCCCTTGCTGAACCTCTTGCCCTTCGATGTCACCAAGGCCATCCATACCAATTTGTTGATTGTCTGGGTGCTGACCGGGTTTATGGGGGCGACCTATTGGATGGTGCCGGACGAATCCCGTGGTGAATTGCACAGCACCAGACTGGCCTATATCCAGCTCGGGTTGTGGACGGCCATGGGTGTCACCGCCGTTCTGGGCTACCTGTTCGGTTACGGCACCGGGAACAAGCTCCTGGAACAGCCGCTGCCCCACAAGATCGTGATCGTGATTTGCATGCTGATGTTCCTCTACAACATTGGCATGACGATCAAGAAAGCCGGGCGTTTCACCGGCACCGAAGGCGTCCTGTTGCTGGGCCTGGCCAGCGCCGCCCTGCTCTACTTGCCGGCGCTGCTGCACTATGAAAATTACGTGGTGTCGATCTATTACCGCTGGTGGACGATCCACCTGTGGGTCGAAGGTGTTTGGGAGATGATCCAGGGCGGCTTTCTTGCCTATCTGTTGATCCGATTGTCCGGCGCTGACCGCGAGGTGATGGAGAAGTGGCTGTACGTCATCGTCGGCCTGGTGTTCATTGCCGGCATTCTGGGCACCGCACACCATTATTACTGGATAGGCGTTCCCCATTACTGGCTGCCACTGGGCGGTTTCTTCAGTGCGCTTGAGCCGATGGCGCTGATCGGCATGGCGATCTATGCCTACAACGCAATGCGCCGCTCGGGTCTCTCTCACCCCAACAAACTGGCCTTGCACTGGACTTTGGGCAGCGCGGTGTTCACCCTGTTCGGCGCGGGCCTGCTGGGTCTGGCTCACACTTTTCCCGACGTCAACAAGTGGACCCACGGCACCCTGATTACCGCCATGCATGGTCACGCGGCCTTCTACGGGGCGTATGCCATGATTGTCCTGGCGATGATCACCTATGCGCTGCCCGGCATGACCCGTCGTCCCATTGAGGAAAGCAGCATCGGTTATTGGGCATTCTGGCTGCAGTTGGGAGGCATGTTCGGCATGACCCTGTCATTTGCCACGGCGGGCATTGCTCAGGTGTACCTGGAGCGCATTCTCGGTTTGGGCTACCTGGACGTGCAGCTGAAGATTCAGGTGCATTTCCTGATGCTGGTGGCGACGGCGTCGATGTTCAGCCTGGGTGCCGGGCTGTTCATCTTCGAGTTTTTCCGCCATGCACCGGACTTCAATGTCGATGAAGCCGATCCGGTCCTGGCCACACCTCAAGCCTCAAGCGCGGCGTTGTGATGGAACGTTCGCTGATGCACGCCGAACCTGCAACGTTGCAAGCGGAGCCCTACTACCAACCCTGCGGCGACGAGGTAGCGATTTTCGAGCAATGCCATGCGCAGCAACTGGCGATCATGCTCAAAGGACCCACCGGGTGTGGCAAGACCCGTTTTGTCGAACACATGGCCTGGCGTCTCAAGCGTCCGTTGATCACCATTTCCTGTCATGACGATCTGAGCGCCAGCGACCTGGTCGGGCGCTTCCTGATCGGTCACCAGGGCACCCATTGGACGGAAGGCCCGCTGACCCGTGCGGTCCGCGAAGGCGCTATCTGCTACTTGGACGAGGTGGTCGAAGCGCGGCAAGACACGATTGTCGTCCTGCACCCACTGACCGACCACCGACGCATTTTGCCGCTGGACAAAATCGGCGAGATCCTCGAAGCCTCGCCACACTTTCAACTGGTGGTGTCCTACAACCCCGGCTACCAACGCATTCTGAAGGATTTGAAGCCGAGTACCCGACAGCGTTTTGTGGCGCTGGATTTTGACTTCCCGCCGGCCGAGCGCGAAATCGCCATCGTCATCCATGAGGGTGGAACCGACTACGCCACCGCGCACGCCCTGGTCACTCTCGCCCAGCGGCTACGCGCCTTGCAGGACCGGGGCCTGACGGAAGTCCCCAGTACCCGTCTGCTGATCGCCACTGCACGGCTGATCGCCCACGGCATTGCTGCGCCCATCGCGTGCCGGGTCGCGTTGATCTCGCCGCTGTCCGATGACGCCGTGCTGGTCGCTGCCATGCGCGACCTCGTTGACCTGACGTTTATCTAATGGCGGAAGCCGAGGACCTCATCACTGATGTCGCACGCCACGCAACGGTATATGCACAGGCGTTGTGGCGTCGTCATCGGGGACCCTCGGACACTGCAAAAGTGTTCACCCTCGGGGATGTCGCACAACACCTCGATTTGCTGATCAAGGCGGTGTTCGACACCCACTATTCGCTGCGCGTCGCGCAACCACCCTCGCCCCCCACGCTACTGAAAAAGCTCTTGCTGCGTCACGAAAAGCCGTGTCGGCAACGCGCCGTCCCGGCGACCGATGGCGTGTCTATATGGTTGCCGGTGAACCTGGGCAGCGACGACGGTTCGCTCACGCTGGACCGTTATAAAACCCTGGCTTTGCAACAGGCGATGCGCGCCCAGCGAGGCAGTGCCACCGCCCTGTCAGCCCTCGACAACCCGATGCAGCGCAGTTTCTATCGGCTCCTCGAAGCCTGGGCTGCTGATTCGGACTTGGTACGACTGTTGCCGGGGTTGGCGCCATCGATCCATGGCTTGCGCCATCATGCCTTGATGACCCGCCCGCCTCTTCAGGCCTTTCCTGTTCAGCGACAACCCCTGGAAAACTTGCTTCGTTTACTGCTGCGCAGCGAATGCGGAAAACCTCTGGAAGGGCTGGAGATACCGGCCAAAACGGCAGACTCGCTGCAACAATCAGAAACCCTCGCACAACGTCTCATGTCCGTCGAAAAACAGCCCAGGCTCGATGCTCATCTGCTGCTGCTCGATGCCTGGACGGGCGACCTGCGCGAGCCGTCGGCGGGCCTGAAGGTTTCGCCCCTGACCGGCGAAATCGACAACGCCGATACCCTGCCACGCAGCGCTCGCCTCGTACGCCAGCCCACTGCGCGCGAGGCCCGTACCGACGAAGACGACGATCAGGAACAGGGTTTGTGGATGGTGCAACCTGCCGAACCGTTGGAAAAGGCCGAAGACCCCATGGGGATGCAGCGCCCTACCGACCGGGATACCGACACCCCGGCGGCTGATTTTGCCGAGTCATTGTCCGAACTCAACGAAGCCCGACTGGTGGTCACGGCAGGCCGCCCGAAAGAAGTGCTGCTGTCTGACGACCCGCCACAAACCCGCGTCCAACGCGGTGCACAGGACATTCCCGGCAACGCAATCAGCTACCCCGAGTGGGATTACCGCAGCCAGATCTACCGTGATCCGGGTACAACCCTGCAATTGTGTCCCGCCCAGGAAGGCCCGCAGCAGTGGGTTGAGCGAACCCTGGAGGCTCACCGCCCGGTGCTTGATGCCATCTGCCGGCAATTCGAATGCCTGCGCGCGCAGCGTGTCAGGCTGCGCAAACAATGGGAGGGCGACGATATCGATCTGGAGGCGTATATCGACGGTTGCGCCGAGGCCCGCGCCGGCCTGAGCATGCCGCAGGCGCTGTATCAAACCCAGCGCCGTAGCCGACGCGACATGGCGATCATGTTGCTGATCGACGTCAGCGGCTCCACTGACAGCTGGCTGTCTCAACATCGCCGGGTCATTGATGTCGAGCGCGAGGCGTTGCTACTGGTTTGTCTGGCACTGGAGAGTCTGGGCGAGCCCTATAGCGTACTGGCGTTTTCCGGCGAAGGGCCGCAGCGGGTCACGATCCGCACCCTGAAAGCATTTGATGAGCGCTACAGCCATGAAGTCGGTCGGCGCATTGCCGCCCTCGAGCCGGAACGCTATACCCGGGCCGGCGCCGCCCTGCGCCACGCCAGCACGTTGCTGATGCGCGAACCCGCCACCCACCGCCTCTTATTATTGCTCTCCGATGGCAAGCCGAACGATGTTGACCAGTACGAAGGCCGCTATGGTGTCGAAGACATGCGTCAGGCCGTAACCGAAGCCAAGCTCCAAGGCATCTATCCCTTCTGTTTGACCATCGACCGCCAGGCGGCGAATTACCTGCCGGCGGTATTCGGATCGCGGCAATATGCCTTGCTGCACAGACCAGAACTGTTGCCCAGCGTACTGCTGGACTGGATCAGACGACTGGTATCAACGTGAACCAGAGCTTTCCTGCCAAAGTTTTTCGCGGCACACAAAAAATGGCGATGGGGAATGATCCCATCGCCATTGGTGCCGCTTGTTTGACGTGACTTACTTGTTACCGCTGGTAGCCTTGGCGCTTGCTTCTGGGGCAGCTTTGGTGGCCGCGGCAGTCGCTGCGTCGAAACTACTCTGAGCCACATCGGAAGCCTGTTTTACGGCTTTCTGTGCACTTTCGAACACAGTGCCGGCATTCGCCAGGCTCGACTTGAACGCGGCCACAACAGGCTCGGAGCCGGCCGGTGCATTCTTGCTGATCGCTTCAACAAACTCTTGCACTTGTTGGGTGCCCGCTTCGACCTGACTCGAGGTCAGTTTGGCGATGTCCGACTGAGTACCGACGATCAGTGCTTGAACCTGACGGTTGAACTCGGCCAGACGTTCGGTTTGCGCGCTCGGCTGGGTGAAAGATGCCTGCAGCTCAGCGAAACCTTGTGGATCACGGACGGCCATCAGCTTGCGAACACCTTCGAAGTGCTCTTCGGTGGAGTCGCGCAGTGCCTTGAACTGCAGCTGGCTGAGCTGTTCAACGCTGGCGAAGACTTTACCGCTGATTTGCTGCAAAAGGTCAAGGTTGGCTTTCTGAGCGGCTTGCAGTTTTTCCGAATTGAAAAAAGACATGCTTGAATCTCCTGGTACTGGAAGGCCCTGATGGACCTGAAGACGCGATAGCGATCCGGCCAGTCATCGCGTTAGCCTTGATATTGCAGTGCACAAAATCATTTGGCAACGTCTATTTTTGTGCGGTGCAAAATAAACTTTGCTCATGCCCTCCCTATTCGCTATAAACTCCAGTCTGTCGAACGGCCAGCCTAGCCCTCTTTAACTAGGGGTTCAGATGCGCAGGTTCCCATGTAGAGCGTCAGGAGATCACGATGGGTCAGGAAGTGAATATTGCGCTGCAAGATGAAGAGCCTTCCGGGCCCGTCGGTCTGTTCGAACACCTCAATCATCTGCAACGCCTCAATACACGCAACGTCCTCGACGCCGTGCAGAAGCGCCAGGTAAAAACCTTCGCGCCTTTAAACCTTGGGCAACTCAGACAACCGACGCCCGCTGACTGGCAGGAATACTTCACGGACTTTGGCCAGCGCAGCGTGTTGTTCTGGGACACCTTGCGCCAACGCGGCGACAACACCCTGGCCCACGAACGCGCCGGTTATCCGCTGCTGCTCAAGTTCAATCATGAAACGCTGGTCGCCGGGGAAGACCTGCGCCGCCCGGTCAACTATTCGCTGCTGCAAATCCTCGGCGGCCCCGGACAACAGATCGACAGCAAAAAACAGCCGGTGATCATCATTGACCCGCGCGGCGGTCACGGCTCGGGAATCGGCGGTTTCAAACAGGATTCAGTCATCGGCGAAAGCCTGAGAGCCGGCCACCCCACCTACTTCATCTCCTTCAGTCACTCGCCCCGCCCTGGGCAAACCCTCGCCGATATCACAGAAGCCCAGGCGCGGTTCATTGAAGTCGTCAGCGCCCGGCATCCGGACAGCGCCAAACCTGTCGTCATTGGCAACTGCCAGGCGGGGTGGGCGTTAATGGGCCTGGCCGCCACCCGGCCCGAGTTGCCGGGGTTGATCATCGTCAATGGTGCGCCGCTGTCGTACTGGGCCGGCGTCAATGGCCGCAATCCGATGCGCTACACCGGCGGTTTGCTGGGTGGTGGCTGGATGGCGCGCCTCGGTAGCGACCTCGGCAATGAACGTTTCGACGGCACCTGGCTGGTGAGCAATTTCGAATACCTGGACCCGGCCAACACCTATTGGGGCAAGTACTACCACCTGTTCAGCGAAGTCGACAGCGAGGCCGCACGTTTTCTGGATTTCGAACGCTGGTGGGGCAGCCCGACCCTGCTCAATGGCGAAGAGATCGAGATGATTGTCGACGACCTGTTCATCGGTAATCAGCTGTCTGGCGGCCTCGGTCGCAAGAGCAGCGGGCTTGACCTCAAGCTGATCGAAGTGCCGGTGGTGGTGTTCTGCTCGTATGGCGACAACATCACCTCACCGCAGCAGGCACTGGACTGGATCACCGACGTCTATCCCAGCGATCTCGCGTTGCAAAATGCCGGACGCACCATCGTGTACTTGCGGCACGCGAGCGTCGGTCATCTGGGCATCTTCGTGTCCGGTGAAGTGGCGCGGCGTGAGCACCGTGAGTTGCTGGGCGCGGTCGATGCGATCAATGCGCTGCCCGCCGGGCTGTATGAAATGCTGATCGACGACCTGCCGCAGAGCTCGGCGACGCCGTATGCCGTGCGTTTCGAGCCCCGGCGTATCGCCGACATCCATGGTGAAGCGCAGAAGCCTCGTGATGACGATCGCGAATTCGCGCTGGTCCAACGCGCGTCCGACATCAACAACGGTGTGTACGACGAATTCATACGCCCATGGCTGCGCCAGTTGATCAACGAACCCAGCGCCGAACTGCTGCGCCGGGCACACCCTTTCCATCAGCAACAAGTGGCCTGGAGCAGTTTGAACCCGGCGCTGTGGTGGCTGGCAGGAAGCGCCGCCCAAGTGAGCAAGGATCGTCACCCGGCCAGTCAAAAAAACCCGTTGCTGGTCTGGCAGGAACTGTTTTCCAACCAGATGCAGGACGCCTTGAACGGCTATCGGGATCTGCGCGATGCAGCTCAGGAAATGTGTTTCTACGGCGTGTATGGCGTACTCAATAGCCTCGCCGGCAATGCACCCGGGCGCAATCTCCAGGAACATGCCAAGCAACACGATAAGGTCCTGATCGAGCGCCTGCAGAATGCCCTGCCCCTTGGCGGTCTGATGGAAGCGTTGATAAGGATTCTGTTCCTGCTGGGCCGCGGCAGCGACGAGCCGGGCAAGGAAAGTGTTGAAAAACTGATCCTGCAACTACAGGTGCTGCTCCAGGACTACAGTGCCGAGCCGCTTGATCTGCGCGAAACCCTGCGCCTGCAAAAACTGCTGGTCGCCACCCACCCGCTAGAAAGCCTGCACAGCCTGCCCTTGATGCTGGTTGAGGTCGAAGAACGCCAACAAGTGCTGGCGGCCGTTGCCAATTTGCTGCCGGAACTGCTGACCGGCGGCGCAGACAACCCATTCTGGTGTGAGCTGCACACGCTGCTCGACGTCCCCCTGCCAGGTTTCAGCCTGACCCAACCACCCGCTGAGGCCGATGCCATCGAGGAGAAAATCCCGACGGCAACCCCAAAGCTGATCAAGCAGAAAGCCCCGGTGGTAATTCCCGAGCCCATCGCCAAGGTTGCGAGTCCAGCGGGCAAACCTGCCAAGGGCAAGAAAGGCGTAAAAAAACCTCCGATGAAATAACGTTTAACAGTGAGGAGAACCGCGTCACACGGGCGCGGCTTCCTCGATTTCAAACGATTCATCGGCCCGATACTGACCGGGTGTCATGCCAAACCAGCGGCTACAGGCTTTGTTGAAACTGCTGTGGTCATGAAAACCAAGGAGATACGCCACATGCTTCATGTTGAAGCGAGAATTGCGCAAGTAGAATTCGGCCAATTGTCGGCGCACCGCATTCTGCACGTCCTTGAATTGCGTCCCGTCTTTTTCCAGGGTGCGTTGTAGCGTTCGCTTGCTGATGTTCAATGCGGCCGCGATCGACTCCATATCGCACGACCCCTGGCCCTGACTCAAGCGCTTGGTAATGAGTGCCCGAATTCTGCCGACGATGGTGAAGCCATGCAGCGAAACCAATCGAGCTTCGGCAAAACTGTCATGCAGTACCGCCAGTTCTTCGTTAGCCATGCTCAGCGGACGCAGAAGCTCCTGCCCGTCAAACAGGATGCTGTCATAGGCAGCCCCAAAATGCAGGTCGCAGCCAAACAGCCTTTGATGCTCGGACGTGTCTTCAGGTTCGGGATAGGCGAACTCCACACTTAGCGGTTGCGGTAAGTTGCCTCCCGCCAGCCAACGGCAAAAACCCAGTAATGAAGCCATGCCTGCATCCGAGTACTGCCGGGGTTTGACCGACCCTTTTTGCTGATGATCAAGCGCCGCCAGCCGATAATGCTGTTGCTCCGGCAAAAAGAAGAGGCTGAATCCGGTACTGATCAAAGGGCTGAAACGTACCAGGCGTTCAAGTGCTTTTTTCAGATTCAAACTGGACATCATGGTGTAGCCGACGATCTGAAGGTTACCGGGATGGAAGTTTCCATAGGCCTTCAAACCGATG
Organism: Pseudomonas sp. HLT2-19-2; assembly: GCF_054898005.1. Classification (NCBI taxonomy): domain Bacteria; kingdom Pseudomonadati; phylum Pseudomonadota; class Gammaproteobacteria; order Pseudomonadales; family Pseudomonadaceae; genus Pseudomonas; species Pseudomonas sp. HLT2-19-2. The sequence goes on from NZ_CM142712.1 coordinate 3,197,712, forward strand.
TCTGGATCGCCAGCGGCCTGGGCTCCCAGTTCCCATAGCCGATAAATAGCCCTTCGTTCGCAGTACGCTCCCGGGTTGTTAACGGACTCCATGTCCATCCCAGCCTCCCGACACAGATGGGCAACATCCAGCCCTTGTGCCGAGAGCGTATTCACCAGCACGCTGGCATAACCTGAACTGATTCTATACATGACGTCCTCAATGACCTGTGGAACCGAACATCCTGTCCGGAGCCATGACTGATCTGCGTTGAATCAAAATGCTAACGGGGTGATCCGTTGCCAATATTGATCCCAGTATAGGTAATCCTCACTTTTAGCCAGTTTTTCAGACCATTCGTTACCCTGTAGCAGCTGCCGAGCCTGCGAGGCGATGCCAACAGCAGTGAACAGTTCAATTTCATTCCATGCATGGCACCGTTGGACACCACACAGTCACCTCTCAACACTTCCGTACGCCCCGCCAATACCGAACAATCCCCCCCATCTTGCAGCGCAAAATACAAAAAGGAAGAGAGCTTATGAAGTCGCTTAGTCGTATTGCGTTGGTAACGGGTGGTATGGGTGGGATTGGTACTGCGATAAGCCAACGTCTGTACAAGGAAGGATTCAAAGTCATCGTGGGCTGCAGCTCTGACTCCGCCCGCAAGAACGAATGGATGGCGAGCCAACTGGAGGCGGGTTATCAATTCGAATTCATCTATGGCGACATCACCGATTGGGAATCAACGCGCAAAGCGTTCGAAATGGCACGTGAGCAATTCGGCCCGATCGATGTATTGGTCAACAACGCAGGCATCACTCGCGACGCGTCCTTTCGCAAACTGACTCCAGAAGATTGGAACGCAGTGATCGGCACCAACCTGACAGGCCTGTTCAACACCACTAAACAGGTGATCGAAGGGATGTTGGCCAAGGGTTGGGGACGGGTCATCAACATCTCCTCGATCAACGGTCAGCGCGGCCAGTTCGGCCAGACCAACTACAGCGCGGCCAAGGCCGGCATCCATGGTTTCACTATGGCTCTGGCCCGGGAAGTGTCCGGCAAGGGCGTGACCGTCAACACCGTTTCCCCAGGCTACATCCAGACCAGCATGACCGCGGCCATCCGTCCGGACATTCTCGAGACCATGATCGCGGCCACTCCGGTCGGGCGCCTCGGCCAACCCGAAGAAATCGCTTCTATCGTGGCCTGGCTGGCTTCCGATGAATCGGGCTACAGCACCGGCGCGGACTTCTCGGTCAACGGCGGCATGAACATGCAGTAGACCGGCCAGGGCAAGGACGCCCTGCTCGCGCTAGACGAATGTTGTCTTTTTTATGAGGTCACGCATGAACGAAGTCGTAATCGTTGCCGCTACTCGTACCGCCATTGGTAGTTTTCAAGGTGCCTTGTCCGCGATTCCTGCCACTGAACTGGGTGCAGCAGTCATTCGCCGCCTGCTGGAAGAGACAGGTCTGGACGGCTCACAGATCGATGAAGTGATCCTCGGCCAGGTACTCACCGCAGGCTCGGGGCAAAACCCCGCACGCCAGACGGCCATCAAGGCCGGCCTGCCCCATACCACCCCTGCCCTGACCCTGAACAAGGTCTGCGGTTCTGGCCTCAAGGCTGTTCAACTTGCGGTCCAGGCCATCCGTTGCGGCGACGCCGAACTGGTGATTGCCGGCGGTCAGGAAAACATGAGCCTGGCGCCCTATGTTCTGCCCAAGGTACGCACCGGTTTGCGTCTGGGTCATGCGCAACTGCAAGACAGCGTGATTCAGGACGGTTTGTGGGACGCCTTCAACGACTACCACATGGGCATCACCGCAGAGAACCTGGCGCAGAAGTATGACCTCAGTCGCGAAGCCCAAGACGCCTTCGCCGCAGCTTCGCAACAGAAAGCCGCTGCTGCCATCGAAGCGGGTTACTTCAAGCGTGAAATCACCCCGATCCTGATCCCTCAGCGCAAGGGTGAGCCGCTGGCCTTCGACACCGATGAACAGCCGCGCCCGAACAGCACGCTGCAAGCATTGAGCAACCTCAAACCCGCGTTCCAGAAAGACGGCAGCGTGACGGCCGGCAACTCGTCGACCCTTAACGATGGCGCCGCCGTGCTGTTGCTGGCCAGCGCCGCCAAGGCCAAGGCCCTCGGCTTGCCGGTGCTGGCACGCATCACGGCCTACGCCAGTGCCGGTGTGGACCCGTCGATCATGGGCATCGGCCCGGTACCAGCCACTCGCCTGGTGTTGGCAAAAGCCGGCTGGACCCTGGACGACCTCGACCTGATCGAAGCCAATGAAGCATTCGCTGCGCAATCACTGGCGGTCGGCAAAGAATTGGGTTGGGACACCAGCAAGGTCAACGTCAACGGTGGCGCGATTGCCCTCGGTCATCCGATCGGCGCATCGGGCGCGCGGATTCTGGTGTCGCTGTTGCACGAGCTGATTCGTCGCGACGGCAAAAAAGGTCTGGCCACGTTGTGCATCGGTGGCGGCCAGGGTGTCAGCCTGGTCATCGAACGATAAAAGCAACACAGGACTGCTTGTTTGACTGCTGACGCGGCGCCGAAGTCCAGCGCCGCGGTTTATTTCTGCCAAGTTTACTGATGTTCGCAAGGATTTCCATGGACAACAACGCACATACCTTTAACACCTTCTGGTCAGGCCAGGTACCGTTCATTGCCTCCTTTGCAGTGCAACAATTACGTCTCTGGGTCAGCACCAACCCGTGGTTTACCGGCCAAGCCTACAACGAGTGGTTTGATCTGCCGCGCGGCACCCTGGACAGCCTCCAATCGGATTACCAACAGCAATGGGGCGAACTCGGCCAGCGTCTGCTGACCGGTCAGCCCTTCACTTTCGACGATCGACGTTTCGCCAGCGGTAACTGGAGCCAGCCACTGTTCGGCTCCCTCGCCGCCTTTTACCTGCTCAACGCCGGGTTTCTGCTGAAACTGCTGGACACGTTAGCGATCCCGGACAAAAAACCGCGTCAGCGCCTGCTCTACCTGGTGGAACAAGCCATCGCCGCTGGTGCGCCGAGCAATTTCCTGGCCAGTAACCCCGATGCGCTGCAACGGGTCGTCGATACCCAGGGAAGCAGCCTCCTCACAGGCCTGTTGCACCTGGCCAGCGACCTGCAAGAAGGCAAGATGCGCCAGTGCGACGCCGGCGCGTTCAAAGTGGGCGTCGACCTCGCCAACACCCCCGGCGAAGTGGTCTTCGAGAACGAACTCTTCCAACTGATTCAGTATTACCCGCAAACCGAAACCCAGTACCGGCGCCCAGTGTTTGTCGTGCCGCCGTCAATCAACAAGTACTACATTCTCGACTTGCGCCCAGACAACTCGATGGTGGCTCATCTGTTGAAACAAGGACACCCGGTGTTTCTGATGTCGTGGCGCAACTTCGACCAGGAGCACGCGGGCACCACCTGGGATGACCTGATCGAAACTGGCATTATCAAAGGCTTGCAAGTGACCCGCGAGATCAGCGGCGAGCAGCGGCCCAATTGCGTCGGTTTCTGCATCGGCGGCACCTTGTTGAGCTCGGCGCTGGCCGTCCTGGCGGCGCGCGGCGACCGCGAGATCGGCAGCGTGAGCCTGTTGACCACCTTCCTCGACTACCTCGATACCGGCCCCATCGACATCTTCGTCGACGAACAATTGGTGGCCTACCGCGAGCGCACCATCGGCGGCCAGGATGGTCCCATCGGCGTGTTCAAGGGCGAGGACATGGGCAATACCTTTTCGCTGCTGCGTCCCAACGACTTGTGGTGGAACTACAACGTCGACAAATACCTCAAGGGCCAGAAACCGATCCCCCTTGACCTGCTGTTCTGGAACAACGACAGCACTAACCTTCCAGGCCCGATGTACTGCTGGTATCTGCGTCACACCTATCTGCAGAACGACTTGAAATCCGGTGAGCTGGACTGCTGCGGGGTCAAGCTGGACCTGCGCGCCATCGATGCTCCAGCGTACATCCTCGCCACCCATGACGATCACATCGTGCCGTGGAGAAGCGCTTACGCCAGCACCGCGTTGCTCTCCGGGACCAAGCGTTTTGTGCTCGGCGCTTCTGGGCATATTGCCGGGGTGATCAACCCACCGGCCAAGGAAAAGCGCCATTATTGGACCAACAACCGGGTCACTAAAAACCCTGAAACCTGGTTCAGGAATGCCGAGCAACATGCCGGTAGCTGGTGGAATGACTGGTTCGTCTGGCTGGCTGAACAGTCCGGCGAACGCCAGCCCTCGGTGCTGCGTACCGGTAACGCCCAATACCCGGCGATTGAGTCAGCACCGGGGCGTTATGTGATGCAATGACAGCACCTACCTTGTGGCGAGGGAGCTGCTCCCTCGCCACAGGCTTCCCCAGATAACCGAGATTACAATACGGCATTGAAAACCGACCGTCGGGCAGTGCCCATATGCTCATCAGGCACAGAATTTGTGGGAGCGAGCCTGCTCGCGAATGCGGTGTATCAGGCGACATCAATATCGACTGGAAGACCGTCTCCGCGAGCAGGCTCGCTCCCACAGGGCTTGGCGCTTATCATGGCTACCGAATTAATCCCGGCTTCTATGAGACTGAGCATGACTTACGATTTTGATCAGGTGTTCGACCGCCACAACACCGGCAGTACCAAATGGAGCCGTTACCCGGCCGACGTGTTGCCGATGTGGGTGGCCGACATGGACTTCTGCGCACCGCCGGTGATCATCCAGGCCCTGCAAAAACGTCTGGAGCACCCGATGCTTGGCTACAGCGTGGCCCAGGATGACTTGCGCGATGCCATCGTCGCCGACCTCTGGAACAAGTACGCTTGGCGCGTCGAGCCTCATGAGCTGATTTTCCTGCCAGGCGTGGAGTCGGGTTTCAATATGGCCCTGCATGCGCTGGTCCAGCCGCAGCAGAACGTCGTGGTCCAGACGCCCAACTACCCGCCGCTGCGCCATGCCCCAGGCCATTGGGGGCTGAACAAGGTTGAACTGAATTTCGACGCGATGGCGGACGGTACGTATGCCACGCCGCTCGACTCCTTGCGCCAGTCCCTGGTAGGTGGCGGCGCCCTGCTGCTGAGCAATCCGCACAACCCGCTGGGCAAGGTCTTCCCGAGGGAAGAACTGCAAGCGGTGGCTGACATCTGCCTGGAACAGGACGCCTGGATCATCTCCGACGAGATTCACGCCGAGCTGTGCTTCGACGGACGCAGGCATGTGCCGATCGCAACGTTAAGTCCGGAAATCGCCAAGCGCACCATCACGCTGATGTCGGCAAGCAAGGCCTACAACATCGCCGGACTGAAAACCTCGTTCATGATCATCCAGGACCGGGCCATCCGCGAGCGGGTCAACCACGCGCGCTGCGGTCTGGTCGACAGCGTCAACCCGCTGGGCCTGGAAGCCACCCGCGTCGCCTACCGCGAAGCCGGGCCATGGCTGGTCGAGCTGATGGCCTACCTGCAAAGCAACCGCGATTACCTGGTCGACGCCGTTCGCACCCGATTGCCGGGTGTCACTATGAACGTACCCCAAAGTACCTATCTGGCGTGGCTCGATTGCTCGACGCTGGACCTGGACAACCCACAGCAGTTCTTCCTTGAACACGCCAAAGTCGGGTTGAGCGCGGGTCTGGAATTCGGTGATGACAGCAAACAGTTCGTGCGCCTGAACTTCGGCTGCCCACGGTCGTTGCTGGAAGAAGGCATCGCGCGGATGGAGCGCAGTTTGCTCAATCGAAAGGCCTAACCTTTTGATGTTACTGGCGTCGGATGAGGCCAGCTACATCACCGGCCAGCGCTATGGAATTACCGGTGGCAAGCCGATGCTTTAAGCGGGACGTGCAACTGCTGCCGAAGCATGCGTTCGGCAGCAGCTTCACGACGGCTCTTGAGCAATCACCGATATCTTGCCGTTGCGCTCCAGGATCGCAAACTTGATTTGATCAAGAGTCTCGATGCCCTGACTGGAGCGTGCGGCTTCCATGATGTCGGCCTCGATCAATCGCGCGTGGCGCAGGCGTTTGTGTAGAAATTTGCCATTCTCGACGATGATCGTCGGCCCACCATCGATCAGCTGTGATATCCATTGCGAACGCTGTTTTAGCAGCGACAGGCCGACGTCGATGACAATCAGCGTGACGATCACCAACATCGAATTGGTCAGGGAAAAGTCATCGCCCAGCAACGCCTGTTGCGTCGCCTCACCGATGATCATCAACAGCAAAAAATCGAATGTCGTCAACTCGGCCAAAGAACGCCGGCCAGCAATCTTGAACAGCACCATCAGCGCCAGATACATCGCGGCCGCGCGCAATACCGAGTCCATAGGTCACCTAAGGGAAAATGAATTGATTGAGGTTCACGGGCATGGCGCCGGGCGATGCAATGCGGCTGCGAAACAGTCCCAGCCCATCGCCGCGCAACGTCAGATAAAGGTTTGCCTGGCCCTGAGCGTCGGTTTGCACCCACAGCCTCATGCCTTGCCCGGCACTGATGGCACGCAGGGGGTGCGGTTGCAGGGTTTCGATGTTGAAACCGTCCAGCAGCGCCCCGGTCAGTTCCAGCTCAACGGTGGCATTGGGCGCACCGCTCACGCTGATCTGCATCGGGTTGGACGATCCGTGACGGTGGAACATCTCGTATTGCACCCGGACCTTGCCGTCGTCACCGTAAACATCCCGGGTGCTCAGCGGCCCGCGTGAAAACAGCCCGAGCAGCGCCAGCAACACCAACAGCACCAGGGTGTACCAGCCCCAACGCTCGAATCGCCAGACCTTGACCTGATGCGTCATGTCTTCGCGCACCGGATAGTCGCGGCTGTGGTAATCGGTATGGCCGGATTCATCGTTCATCGGATGCACCTGCCCGGTTTGACAGACCGAGACGAAATAAAGAGTGCCGGCCGGAATGCTCCCCGCCGTACAAAGTCATTTTGACGCAAATACTCGACCACGGATTGGCTGATGCTCATGGCAAATCATCCAGAAAGGAGAGCTGCTCGGTTGACCGTCGTCGTCTCCAAACATTCCCTCTATCGGACCACACTTGGCTCAGGTGATAAAAAGTGAACCCTGTCAAAACCCGCCTCTCAATACGCTTAGGGGCCCCCTGTTATGGGCCGCTCCAGATCTGGAGGTCATCATGTCCGCACCTATCATCAAGCTGTTTACTCAACCGAACTTCGCGTGGACGGATATCCGCAAGGAAGAGGAAGCGCATCCACACCACTACCTCGCTCATTTACTGCTGCTCGCCTTGATCCCGCCCGTGTGCCTGTTTATCGGGACCACCTACGTCGGCTGGAGCCTGGCCGTGAACGAAACCGTCAAGCTCAGCACCGCCAGTGCGTTGCAACTCTGTGTATTGCTGTACGTGACCATCGTCGCCGGTGTGGCGTTGATGGGGCTGTTCATCCGCTGGATGTCGCGCACCTTCGACTCGCGGCCGACCGTCAATCAATGCATCGGATTTGCGGCCTACACCGTGACGCCGTTTTTCCTCGCAGGCTTCGCCGGTTTGTACCCGAGCCGCTGGCTGGCGATCCTGGTGCTGGGGGCGGCGTCGATCTATTCCACGTTTCTGCTGTTTGTCGGCTTGCCGACCTTTATGCATGAGCGCAAGGAACAAGGCCTGCTGAATGCTGCCTGCGTGTGGGGCGTCGGATTGCTGGTGCTGGCCACCATGCTGATTTCGATGATCCTGCTGTGGTTCAACGTACTGACGCCGGAATACCTGCGCGCGACCGTCGGTTGATTACCAAAGGCCCTTCATCGCGGCACGGACCGGCGAGTACAGAGCATGAGCTTTATTGTATGGGTGGCGGTGTTGGGCGCCGTGCTGCTGACGCTGGCGCTGACGTCGTCGTACCTGCGATGGATGCCGGTGACCACATCGGCGGTGTGTCTGGTGCTGGGTGTGGCCATCGGGCCCGCAGGGCTCGGGCTGTTGAAACTGGACACCGATAATGCGTCCACCTGGATGGAGCACTTGACGGAAGTCGCGGTGCTCTTTTCGTTATTTGTGTGCGGTTTGAAGTTGCGCTTGCCGCTCAAGGATAAAACCTGGCGCATCGCCTACGGCCTGGCCGGTCCGGTCATGGTATTGACCATTGCCGGTGTCAGCTTGCTGTTGCATTACGGATTCCAGTTGTCTTGGGGAGCATCCGTGTTGATCGGCTCGATTCTGGCGCCTACCGACCCGGTACTCGCCGCCCTGGTGCAAGTCAACGACGCCCGGGATGATGACAGCGTGCGCTTCGGGCTGTCGGGTGAGGCCGGGCTCAATGACGGAATCGCCTTCCCGTTTGTCATCCTCGGCCTGCTCCTGGTGCAACACGACGGCAACCCCGGCTGGCTGAGCGATTGGGTGCTGCGCAGTCTGTTATGGGCAGTCCCGGCCGGTTTGCTCACAGGCTACTGGATGGGACGCGGTATTGGCCGACTGACGTTGTTAATGCGCATCAAGAATGACGACAGCACCCTTTCCCCAAATGACTACCTCGCCCTCGCCTTGATTGCTCTGGCGTATGTCGGGGCCGAGTCGATTGGGGGGTACGGCTTTCTGTCGGTGTTTGCCGCAGGTCTGGGTTTGCGTCACGAAGAAGTCAAATCCACGGGCGGCGACGAACTTCCCGCCGAGCATCTCGTCCAGCCTGTTGTGGGCCATCAGCACGTCGAGCCGCAGCACGCGGTTCATGGCGATACCACAAGCCTTGAAGACACTCAGGTCGCCGCGGGCATCATGATGGGGGACATGCTCGCCTTCGGCAGCCTGGTGGAACGGGCCATGGAAGTATTTCTGGTGACGCTGCTCGGCGTGGTGCTGATAGCGCACTGGGACTGGCGTGCGTTGCCAATCGCTGGCGTATTGTTTTGCCTGATTCGACCGCTGAGCGTCGTCGCCATGCCCTGGGGCAGTTTGCTCAACGGTCACCAGCGAATGTTGATTGGCTGGTTCGGCATACGCGGCATCGGCAGTCTGTATTACCTGTTTTATGCCCTGAATCACGGGCTGGGCGAGTCGATCTCTACACTCTGTATTGATCTGACCTTGTCAGTGGTCGCGCTCAGCATCCTCATCCACGGGCTCAGCACTCAACCGATCCTGGCTCGATATGAACAGCATAAAAAACAGGATACTTGATTTGAGGTCTGTGCGGTCAGGGTAGGATTTATCGAATTTTCACCTTCATAAATTTGAAATTCTATGGCCATCCGGCCAGTCACAACTTTAATCTCGCCCGGCTTTTTCACGGCGGGAAATACCAGGTTCGGTTCCCCTGCGGCGTCGATACCTATCAAAAGGGACCTCGAAAAAATCAGGTGCTGGTCATGATTCACTATTCCACCTCCGATGAAATCAAAGCCTGCCGGGCATTCGCCCTGGAACGCAATCGTCAAATGTTCGAAAGCGCCCAGGCGCTGAGCCGCAACGCCTTTGCATTACTTGAGGGCAGTGACATGGACGTGGAGTTGTTTGATCGCTATCAGGCCATGCGCAGGAAGGCCGACTTGACGTTCCAGGACGCGATCGAGCACTTGCGGGTGCTCAACGAAGATTTTCCACCTGTGTCGGTGTCCATGCGAAAAGCTCATCGCTTGCTCCAGCAGCCCGAATCCAGAGTCTGAACCTGAGAAGCCCGGCACAGTCCCCGGGCTTTCCACCGCGAACTGCATGAGTCGAATTCCGGACTCATGCAGCCTGCACGACCGCAGATCGCTATCAACGAAGCCAACATTTTGATTTATAGCGACCTTATTGAAGGATTAAATCGGCACGACAAATGCTCAAGGTCTATGAGCGGCTTTCGGCCTTGAGACCGTTTGCGCTCACCCCTGACTCGTTGGAGAGACTCGACCATGAACGCCATAGACCTGTTGAAAGCCGACCATGAACGTGTAAAAGGCATCCTGACCCAGTTAAGCGAATCCACCGAACGTGGTGTGAAAAAGCGCACCGAGTTGCTGGCCAAGCTAGAAATGGAGATCGCCATCCATACCCGTCTCGAAGAAGAAGTCTTGTATCCGGCGTACAAGAAAGCCGGGGGTAAGGAGCAGGACATCATGTATTACGAAGCCAAGGAAGAGCATCGCACTGTTGATTCGCTGGTGCTGCCAGACCTCAAAGTCACGGACCCCTCCACCCTGGAATTTTCCGGTCGCGTGAAAGTGGTCAAGGAACTGCTGGAACACCACATCGAAGAAGAGGAAACGGAAATGTTTCCTCAGGCCAAAAAGCTGCTGGGTAAAGCCACCCTTGAGGAATTGGGTGCACAGATGGAAAGCTTGAAAGCCAGTACAAGAAAGAAATGAGTGCAGCAAATCTGGCGGCTTGATGCACTTTTGTTTACGGCGTGCTCAAGTCGGGCCAACCCTATAACCCGAAACTTGCGCTTACCCGATGAAGTTCAAGACGGTATCTACAGGGAAACGCGTTCACTTGAAGCCAGGCCGGCCGGTAGGCCGCCTCGCTTTTGCGGTGCCCGCCCCCTCGCGAGGCTTCGTTCCGGTTATGCGCAGTGGGCAACCCCCGGCCATGGATGGCCGATGGCGGCGGGCCCACGGAGCAGGACCGGAGCGAGGCACCGACCGAAATGGGCAAGAACCCTTGGTTATTTGGGGTTGGGCGGCATTCCGTATTTTCAAGTGACCCGCTGTAAGAACCAGCCGCAATGCTATTTGCATGCCCAATCGACGATCTGCTCTGCGCTGATGGTGTCGGGTAAGTTGCTCCACCGACCTCCCGTGGACGGCTCATGGCTGGAGTGCTCCAGGGCGCTGTAAAAACTCTGAGCCGCTCAATGACGAAAAATTCAATGGCGTCGTTAGGTAAAGCCCCGAACGGTGCCTCAACACTGTGGTCCCTCACTTAAGAACTGACGTTAAGGAATGGGGATGGACTATCTCGATTGGGTGCAATGGCCAGCGATGCTGGTCACGGTGCTGGCGGCGTGGTTGATTGGTTCGCAAAGCCCCCGGCGCAGGGTCTCGGGCTTCGTCTGCTTTATTGTCAGCAATATTTTGTGGGTGATTTGGGGTTACCACACCCAGGCTTATGCACTGATCGTGCTGCAGTTTTGCCTGTGCGCCATGAACGTGCGTGGATTCAAGAAGAACGCGGGATCCGCGGCCGAACATTGAACGCGCTTGTCATTTCATGGTCAAGGCGATGATTTCCACTCAGATTGAGTTGAGTAAAGGGTTTGGACAGGCGCGGAAGTCTGGTTGCGAAACCTTCCAGGCGCTCGGCGTAACCGATGGCAAGAATGATCGGCAGGCTCGGCTTTATGACCCGGATAGCCTACGCGAGTTGCGCGCCATTCATCTGCGGCATGGCCATGTCCGTGATAACCAGATCAATCGCCTGTTCGCTGTCGAACATTGCCGGCGCCTGTGCACCGGACGCTGCACTGATCACTCGATGCCCCAGGTCCTCGAGCAACAGGCAGGTACTGGTCAAGACCAGGCTGTCATCGTCCACCACCATCACGCACAAATGGGGCACGGGCGCTGCAGCTTGCTCCTCGGCAACGAATTTTGCGACTGAACCAGCGGTCCCTCACGTCACTGCTCTTGAGTGCAGCCAACGATGTGAGTCTCGAACTGATAACCCTGGGCTGTTGCCGTCGGTGGAAAGGCCGCGAAATCGATACTGTCGAACGCACATTCCATGATGAGGTTGTATTTGCCGGTGAAGGCCTGCGTAAAGATTTTCGCGCTGACTTCTCGGACGAATGCCTCGGTATGCTCATACGCATGCAAGACGCCGAGTTTGATCATCTCTGGGTATTGGGGGTGTTTTTTGCGGTAGTCGGGCAGGTACAGACGAACATAGTTGTCGTTGTCTTTCAAGATATGTCGATGTTTTTAAAGTAAAAAATCCTACTCGGCTGAGTGAAAAAGCCTTGGGGCAATTGACCACCAGCGCGGCAGTAACTGCTTGACCTTGTTATCGCCAAACCGGTCGTCGATCAACATCACCACCCCTTGATCCTGTTGGGTGCGGATCACCCTCCCCGCCGCCTGCACCACTTTCTGCACACCGGGAAACAGGTAGGTGTAGTCATAACCGGCGCCGAAAATCGCCGCCATGCGCTGTTTCAATTGCTCGTTGACCGGGTTGAGTTGCGCCAGCCCAAGGGTGGCGATGAACGCACCGATCAGGCGCGCACCGGGCAAGTCGATGCCTTCGCCAAAAGCCCCACCCAGCACCGCAAAACCGACGCCCTGACTGTCGGTGGTGAACTGATCGAGAAAGTCCTGACGCTGCCCTTCCCCCATGCCCCGCGACTGCGACCACAGATTGATGTCGGGATGCCGCTCGGCCAGCAACTGCGCCACTTGCTGCAAATAATCGAAGCTGCTGAAAAACGCTAGGTAGTTGCCGGGACGTTGGCTGAACTGCCGGGCAATCAGCTCGACGATCGGCGCGAGAGATGACTGGCGATGGACGAACCGCGTAGAGATCTGACTGACGATGTGCACTTGCAACTGGTCGGCATGAAACGGCGATTCGACATCGATCCACACCGCGTTCGCTGGCGTACCCAACAGATCGGCATAGTAGTGGCGAGGGCTCAGGGTCGCGGAAAACAGTACGGTGCTGCGGGCAGCCGTCAAGCGCGGGCGGATGAAACCGGCGGGCACCACGTTGCGCAGGCACAGCTGCGACAAGTTGCGCTTGCGGTCGAGGTCGCGCTTGCTGATGTCGAACAGGAACTGTTCATCGAAGAGTTCGGCCACGCGGCAAAATTGCAGCATGTCGAAATAGAAGCTCTGTAACGCCCCGTCCAGGCCTTGCGGATGATCATTCAGGTAGTCGCCGATGCTCGCACTGCACGACGACAACACCTGGAGCAATTTTTCCGGAGCCTTGTCATAGGCCTGATAGGCGCCGAGTTGCAGATTATGCAAGGCATTCCACTCACGGTTGACCCGCTGCAAGGGTTTTTTCAACGCCTCAGGCGCGGTTTTTCGTACGCCGTTGAGGGTGGATTGGTCGAGGCTGGCGCTGTACATCTGCCGACCGCGCTCTACCAGGTTGTGGGCTTCGTCCACCAGCACCGCGACTTTCCAGTTATTGGCCTGGGCGAGCCCGAACAGCAGCGCGCTGAAATCGAAATAGTAGTTGTAGTCGGCGACCACCACGTCTGCCCAGCGGGCCATTTCCTGGCTCAGGTAGTAGGGACAGACGTCGTGTTCCAGAGCGACCTGGCGCAATGCACTCTGGTTCAACAGGCTCAATTCGCTGGCTGCCTGGCGAGCGGCGGGCAAGCGATCATAAAACCCCTGGGCCAGCGGGCAGGATTCACCGTGACAGGCTTTGTCCGGATGCTCGCAGGCCTTGTCCCGGGCAATCATTTCGAGTACCCGCAAGGGCGGCGCGTCGGCGCTCTCAAGGATCACCTGCGCGGCGTCCAGCGCCAGTTTGCGCCCCGGGGTTTTCGCCGTGAGGAAGAACACCTTGTCCAGTAGCTGCGGCGCCAGGGCCTTGAGCATCGGGAACAACGTGCCGACCGTCTTGCCGATTCCCGTGGGCGCCTGGGCCATCAAGCAACGACCGGTGCTGACGGCCTTGAACACCGATTCCGCCAGATGACGTTGCCCGGGTCGAAAGTCGGCATGGGGAAACGCCAGGTGTTGCGCGGCCCGATTACGCCCTGCGCGATGAGCCATTTCCTGTTCGGCCCAGTGCAGAAACAAGGCGCAATGGTCTTCGAAGAACAGCCCCAGCTCGACGGCGCTGAACGCCTCGATCAGGCAGGTTTCCTTTTCGCTAACGATGTCGAAGTACACCAGGGCCAGATTGATCTGCGCCAGATCCAGTTTCTGACACATCAACCAGCCGTAAATCTTCGCCTGCGCCCAGTGCAGCTGACGATGATTGGCGGGTTGCTTGCTCAAGTCTCCGCGATAGGTTTTGACTTCTTCCAGGCAATTTTGCACGGGGTCGTAGCCGTCGGCCCGGCCCTTCACCTTCAACGTTTGATATAAGCCTTCAAGCGCGACTTCACTCTGGTAGCCCTCGTTACGTCGGGACGCCACCGTACGGTGCCCGACAATTCCTTCCAGCGCCGTCGGCGAGGGCGTAAAACGCAGGTCGAGGTCACCGACCTTGGCGGTGAATTCACACAGCGCCCGCACTGCGATGTTGTAACTCACGCGCTCTGCTCCGCCCATTGCACGTAACAGACGGCAATCGGCATCTGGTGTTCATGGCAGAACTCGAGCCAACGCAATTGATTGTCTTGCAGGCGATCGCCGGGGCCTTTGACTTCGATCATCCGGTAGGTTTTGTCCTGCGGCCAGAACTGGATCAGGTCCGGCATACCGGCGCGATTGGCCTTGATGTCCAACAACAGTCGATTGAACCAGTGCTTGAGGTGTTCGGCCGGCAGGCAATCGAGTGCCTGATCCAGCAACTCTTCGCTCAGCACACCCCAGAACACAAAGGGCGACTGCACGCCCCTCTTGCTGGCATAGCGTTCACGAATCGTCTGCACGTAACGCCCGTCATCGAGTTCAGCCAGGCAGTTTTGGAACAAACCCGCGCGGCGCGCGTGAAAGTCTTCATTGAGCAGATCCACCGGCCCACGCTGGAACGGGTGGAAAAACGCCCCCGGCAACGGTGCGAAGATCGCCGGCCAGCACAGCAGACCGAACAGCGAGTTGACCAGGCTGTTCTCGACGTAATGCACCGGTGCCGAATCCTCCGCCAAATGCGCCTGAACGTAATACTCCACGGACAACGCCGGGTCGGTTCTGGGCAGGTGCAAGTCCAGGCGCAGCATCGCCCGTGGGGATACGCGCTTCATCGCCGGCCCGCCCAGCTTGCGCCGCAGCCTGGGCAGCACACGCAGCAATTGTTGCTGTTCGGCGGCACTTTCCGGCGATTGCTCAATCGTGGCGGCCAGGTCCATGGCCAACTGGTAGTCACCGCAGCGCTCCAACACCCGAATCAACCGCAGGCGCGCGCCGGGATAGGCACACTCGCGGTAGATCATCAGGGCAGTCGAGAAATCCGCCATGCGCTCGCAATGCTGACCGATCTGGAACAACAGTTTGCCGCGACGTCGTTGCAGCCAGGGATTGCTCAGCGCCAGTCCGTTGATCTGCTCGACAATGCCTTGCACTGCTTCGCCGGCCTCGAAATGCTGCTGACACGCATGAAGAAAGAGGCAGGCATCCACGTCGTCACGGCTGCGCAGGCCTCGGGAATCGGCGCAGAACTCGACTTTTTCATAGGTGAAGATGCCCAAGTCAGCCAGCACGAACTCGGACCAATCCTGGTAAAGATTGCCGAAAAACATCAAACGCAGCCGGTCGCACAGGCCCATGATGGTCAGGCTGAACAATCGGTCATCCAGCGACGGGCACCACTGGCCGAAGCTTTGAGCCTGGGGAAACCGCTCGCTCAGTACCGGCAGCCAATCGGTCTTTTTTCCCTTGGGCTGATCGATGGTGGGGCCAAAACACTGGAGAATTTCTGCCTTTAGCAACACCTCGAACAGCGCATTGATCGACAGCGGCAATTGCTCATCGATCCAGCCCAGCGCCAGCAATGGCCCGGCGGCAATGGCGGTATCGCCGATTTCGAGGTAGTGCAGCTTGCTCGCCCTGAAGTGATCCCCCTTGCGCATCACCATCCTGACCAACAGCGCCCTGGACTCACTGGGTAGCCGATTGAACTCGCGGATGAAGTGTTGCTCTTCGACACTCAACACATCGGCATAGCGATGCTCAAGCCAATCAAGCACTTGCATGAAGTTGTTCAAGTAGTAGAACGGATCGTCGAGAGGATTTGCAGTCACAGGAAAAAAGGCCATGGCGAGCGAGTACTGGTTATGCGTACAGATACCAGCTACGCCCTGCCTGGTGCAAACGGAAAAGGATAAGCGGCGGCGCTATTCGGTAATTTTTCGGGTGCCTATGAACTTTCTGCCGATCCATCGCACCAACCGCGTTAGAGGTACAGTGACGATTGATTTCGTTCGCGACAGTCGCGCTGTTTTTTTGAAGTATAAGAGGTGGTTATGAATATCAAGACTCTGGGCTTGCCCCTGGCGGTAGCGGCCTTTCTGGCCCTGGCGGGTTGCTCGACGCCAACGGTAGTAACGCTGCAGAACGGCACCCAGTATTTGACCAAGGACATACCGAAAACCAAGACCAAGGATGGCTTCTTTGAGTTCGAAGATATTTCCGGGGCAAAAGTGAAGGTCAAGGCCGATGAAGTGACCACGATTCGGCAGGAAGACTGAATTCCGCGTATCGTTCATCGCGAGCTCGCTCGCGATGAAGCGTCACATCACCCTCAGGCAACAACAATCCCCGCACCTGACAAACTATCCAATCCCACCCCGACCAATGTCACCGAATCCCCCCCAAATGTCAGCACCGTGTCGTGCCCCACCGCTGTGGCATGCGCCCGATAGTCGTCGTTTGGCGTTACCCCTTGAACCCCGAGAAACACCAGTTTGTCGTCAGCCTGGTAGCCAACCACCCGGTCCTGACCAAACGCGCCGCTAAACAAAAAGGTATCGATCCCGCCTCCCGACTCCAGCAGGTCATTTCCCACCCCACCGACAAACACGTCGTTACCCTTGCCGCCGATCAAATGATCGTTGCCGCCCAGCCCCAACAACCAATCGCCGCCCGCGTGAGCCTTGAGCGTATCGGCGCCAGCGCCACCCTTCACCGTTGACGCGTACTGAGTCAGGTTGTTGCCCGTCTTAAGGCCCTCGGCAGTGACGCTGTGGGTTACGTCATCCTTGAACAGCCCCCATAGGAACCCCGGCTCCTTGGTCACGAGGCTGCCGATGTCGCGGGTAATGCTGATGCCACCCTTGGCGTCGCGGATGTACAGATTGCCGGCACCGTCATTGGCGAAGTCGACGTTTTTCACCGACTGCTGCAAGTCCAGCACGTTGTTGCCCTTGCCGCCCAACAGGATGTTGTAGCCACCACCGTCGCGGAAGGTGTCGTTGCCATCGAGGCCTTCCAGGTAGTCGTTGCCCTGGCCACCCTGGATCAGATCGTTGCCGTCGCTGCCAATAATGAAGGTGCTGCCCTTATGGGTGTCGGCGTTGCGGTTCAGATCCTGGACCCAGGTGTTGCTGCGCGCCGGGTCCGACAGGTTGGCGACGATGATCGTCGAGTCTTTGCTGGTGAGCTCATAGAACGCCGACTCCAGCACTCGGGTCATGCCGTCGCCGTAACCGGTGGGCAAGTGCGAGATCCAGGTCGGAATGTTGAGGATCGAAAACGGCAGCACGTTCCAAGCCGTCGAGGCGTAGTGATCGTTGAAGCTGACGATGTTATCGGTCGCCGAGTCTTTGGCGGCGTCGTGTACTCCCACCGACGACAGGTTGAACGATGAGCCGTCGAGGGCACGGAACACCGGGTCGTTTTCGTAACCGACGTTGAGCACTTTGTCCGTGCTGCTTTGGGTCGGCGAGGCGTAGGCGATGTAGTTGGAATCCTGGTAGAACCCGGCCCATTTGTCGTTGCTCAAATCCGCCAGGCTATTGACCGCCAAGCCACCGAGGCTATGGCCGCTGACCAGCACGTCCTTGCCCGACAGGCCATTGGCCCGGGCAAATGCCGCAACGTCACTGAGCAGGTCGCCGAAGGCTTCGCCGACGTAGTTCTTGGCGTAATCTTTCGGCCCCAACGCCGCCATCAGATCGTTGATCACGTCTGCGATTGAATCACTGACCAGGGTTTCCCGGGGGCCGCTGGTGCCGCGAAAGGCGATACCGATTTCGCTGAGATGACCCTGCGCGTCGTACTTGCCGAGGATTTCTACCTGAGCGCTGGTGTACCCGGCCTTTTCGCCGAAGAACGTTCCGCGTGCGTCGACCTTGCCGTCATAGCCTAGTTGCGAAGCCGTGATTGGCGTCCAGCCGGCGTTCTGCACCGCGTCCAGCGCGGCTTTTTCCGAATCGGGGTTCCACGGAATGCCGGGTATCGCACCTTGGGAATCGGTGCCGCCAAGCAGCGCGGTGACCAATGTCGCCGGCAAGCCAAGGCCGAAGCCGTTGTGCTGGTAGCCGGTGGCAAAGCCGTTATCGAGGTTGTGATAGGAATACAGCGTGATTGCCATGGCGTCGTTGAACAACGCTTTGGAATCTGCTGTACCGAAGTTTTTGTAGTCGTACACACCCATGGTATTGCCTCTCTTTTGTTGGAATTGTCAGAGATAGCTCACAACCAGGACGCCCGATCACGAGGCGTCCCGGAGCATCTAGTGCATGCAGCCTTTAGGCAAACGTAATGCCTGAAGCCGACAGGTTATCCAGTCCCACCCCCACCAGGGTGACGGCGAAGTCACCCACCTTCAGCACCGTGTCATGGCCCGACTGCGAAGCGTGTTGCTGGTAGTCATAACCCTGCCCCGCGCCTTGGACGCCCATGAACACCAGTTTGTCATTGCCCTGGTAGCCATTGATCGCGTCGAAACCAAAGGCGCCGCTGAACAGGAACGTGTTGTTGCCACCCGAGGCCTGCATCACGTCATTGCCCGCGCCACCGACGAAGGTCACGTGGCTTTTGTCGCTGCGCAGCAGGTCGTCGCCGGCATTGCCGAACAACCAGTCGCCGTCGACGCTGGCGGCCAGTGTGTTGCTGTAGGCGTCACCGTTAAGCGAATGGTTGTAGTGGGTCAGTTCGCTGCCGTTGAGCAAACCGTTGGCGGTGACGCTGTAAGTCACCTCCTTGCTCCCCCACCATGAGCCCGACTCCTTGCTGACCAGCGCGCCGATGTCGCGCGTCATGCTGATGCCATCGTAGGCATCACGCACGTACAGCGTGCCGTCGCCATCGTTGGCTAAGCTGAAGTTCTGCAACGGCTTCTGCAATTCCATGGTGTTGCTGCCCTTGCCGCCCAGCAGGATGTTGAAGCCGCCGTCATCGCGGAACCGGTCGTTGCCGTCGCGGCCTTCGATGAAGTCATTGCCGGCACCGCCCTTGAGCAGGTCGTTACTGTCCGTGCCGATGATGAAGGTGCTGCCGGTGTGAGGTTCGCCGCTGCGACCAAGGTCCTCGACCCAGGTCTTGCCTCGGGACGATTCCGTCAGGTTGGACACGATCAGCGTCGAGTCCTTGTTGGTGAGGTCGTAGAAACGCGAGTCGATCACCCGGTTCAAACCGGCGGCATAACCCAGCGAGCCGTGAGCCGACCAGTTCAGCGGGTTGAGGATGCTGAACGGCACCAGGTTTTGCGAGGTGGACGCGTACTGGTCGTTGAAGTTGACGATGTTGTTGGTCGCCGAGTCCTGATGACCATCGTGCTTGCCCAGGGAACCGCTGCTGAACGTGGTGCCGTCGAGTGCCCGAAACACCGGATCGTTCTCGTAGCCGATGTTCAACACATTGTTGCCGGTGGCGCTCTGGGTCGGTGAGGCGAAGGCGATGTAGTTGGCGTCCTTGAAGAAACCGCCCCAGTGGCTGCCGCTCAAGTGCGCGAGGCTGTTGACCCCAAGCCCGCCCAGGCTATGACCGCTGACCATAACGTCTCTGGCGCTCAGGCCATGGGCAATCGCAAACGCGGCAACGTCCTTGAGCAAGGTGTCGAAGGCGTTTTTCGCATAGTTCGTCGCGTAATCCACTGGGCCGACAGCGGCCAGCAAATTGTTTTTCATGTCGCCGAAGGTGTCGCTGTAACCCAGGCCTCCGGTGCCACGCAAGGCAATGCCGATACCGATCAGCTTGCCCGCCGCGTCGTATTTGCCGAGTACTTCGGCTTCGGCGCTGGTGAAGCCGTCTTTCTCGCCATAGAAGGTGCCCTGAGCGCCGACCTTGCCCTGATAACCCAACTGCGTAGCGCCAATCGGTGCCCAACCGGTCGCCGGCAGCGGCTGACCCGTTGGCGTGTACGCATACAGCGTCAGCGCGATGGCATCGGAGTAAAGCGCCTTGCCGTCGGCATTTTTGTAGTCAAAAAGTCCCATATGCTTGCTTCCTTTGCGTTAAATCAGAACTGCCAGTCGAGCGTCAGGCCCACACCATGGTCTTTCTCGTGGGAGCCGAGCAGCCCGTTGTAATCCAGGCTCACACGCACATCCTGCGCCACCGCCAAACCGGCCCGCGCACCCACAACGGCGGCGTTACGATCCAGGGAAACGCTCTGTACGCTGAACGCGGTATTGCCATTGGCGAAGGCCAGGTGATCTTCGGAACGGGTGTTGCTCAGGTTGTGCTGCCAGCCCAGCGTGCCGGACAGTTCCAGCTGCTGTTTGTCCGACAGGGCAATCGCTTTGCTCGCCCGAATCCCGAGGGTCGAGAGCACGGCGTCGCGGTTGTCTTCGCCCCCCTTGAGCGCTGCGGCATCACCTTTCTCGGTGAAGCTGTCACTGTTGAGGTGCACGTAAGCCAGGTTGGCGAACGGTTCCAGAGCCAGCGGTTGCAGGTCCAGGCGATACGCCGCCTCGGTAAACAGTTGTGCGGTTGTCGCGTCGCGTTTGGATTTCTGTTTACCGCTGACGTCGCCGAATTGCAGATCACGCTTCACGTCGATGCGATGCCAGCTGTAGGCGCCGCCGACGCTCAGACGAAGCGCATCGAGTTCATGGCCCAGATAGGCGCCCAAGTGGTAGCTGTCGACGGAGGCTGACGAATGCGTGCCATCGCCCATGCTCAACGAACTATCGCTGTAACCGGTCACGAAACCCAGCCGCGTATCTTCAGTGATCAGACCGTCGACACCGGCCAGCAAGCCGCCAATGGAGCTGTTGGAACTGGCGTTGTCATGCCCGCCATCGCTCTTGCCCCAGGCGCCGAGGACTTTGACCCAGGCGTTGCTACGGTCATCCGTCGGTGCCGCAGCATTGAACAGATCACGCTCGCGCAGGCGTTCGCCGACGGCATCGCGCAGGTGGCGGCTGTCGTTGATCAGCAGTGTGCCGATCGCCGGGTGAATCTCACCGGAGAGCTGCTGAAAGGCTTGTTGCGCGACGGCCGCGGTCGGCGACAGCAGCAGGGTTTCATAGAGCGGATTGCCGGCGCCCAGTTGCTCGGCGGCGGCGGCGACAGCGCGTTGATTCGGGGTTTGGCCGACGCTGGCGAAGGACGCTGCGTTGCGTTCTACCGCCAGTTGGATGCCATTGGCCGAGTAGTCGAGAGTGCCTCCGATGAACAGGTAATCCGGTAGCACGGCGCCGAAACGCCCTTCGATCCCGCCGGCCGCTTGCAGAATGTTGTAGTGATTGCCTAGCAGGGATTTCACTTCGCTGGTGGTCAGCAAGGTCGGGCTATTTTCCAGGGACAGGCTGACGGTAGCGCCTTCGATCACGGCTTTACCGCCCGCGACGATCTGGTCGCTGCTGGTGGGCGACAATTCCACGGCGTAGGTCGAGCCAGGCTCGAAGGTCACGTCGCCCGCCACCTGCAAGGTGCCGATGGAATTGCCCGGCGCCACCGTGCCGCCGCTTTTGGCGGTCAGCGCACTGATGCGACCGTTACCGCCGAGGATGCCACTGTCATTGACCGTGACGGCTGATGCGAGCGAACCGTTGATGGCCAGGCGGCCTTGATTGACCAGCGTCGGGCCGGTGTAGGTGTTGGCGCCAGTCATGACCAGCGTGCCAATGCCTTGCTTGGTCAAACCGCCGTGCCCGGAAATGTCGTTGCGCCACGTGTCGAGGCCGCAGTGCACGTCATTGCAGACGCGTTCGGTCGGTTTGCCCGCGTCGATGATCGCGCCGATGCCTGGCAAATCCGCGACAAACTGACTCGAACCGTAGGCCCCCTGAATGCGAAATTCTTCGGGAATGTCCTGCTCGGTGACGAACATCGCCGGGCCATCGATGCCTTTGCGCAGGTTGATCATGCCCCAGCCATACAGCGAATCGACACCCGACGCACCGAGGTCAGTGGCTGTGGTGCGCAACACGCTGGCGACCTGGGCGCCGGTCATGTACGGGAAGCGCTCCATCAGCACTGCCATGGAACCGGCGACATGTGGCGCCGCCATCGAGGTGCCGTTGTAGTTGGCGTAGCCGGTGGTCAGGTTGCCGGCGTTGGTACCGCTGATGATCGAGCTGTAGATCTTGCTGCCCGGTGCAGACACGCAAAAGCTTGCGGTGTAGCCGCAGCGTGAAGAGAAGGTGCTGATGTTGTAGAGGTCCGGGCTGTTGAGGTCCGGGTTCTTTTGCAAGGCCGCCACGGTGACCCAGTTCGGCGCGATGTCCGGGACGAAATAACCCAGGCCCGCGATGGCGTCCGGGTTGTTGAGGTTGTAGTCGTTGCCGGCCGCGAAGATCGTCACGATACCGCTGCGAGCCGCCGCGATGGCGCCGTCGTAGGCTCCGCCCGGTTTGGTCCCGAGTAACGGACGGATCTCGTTGAACTGCAATTGCGCGTCTTGCACGGTGAAATGCGGGTACGCTGGGTTGCGTCCTCCGAGGTCGAAGCGATCGGTGATGCCGATGCCCCAGCTGTTGTTGATGATCCGCGCGCCGCTGGCGATCAAGGCATCCCAACCGGCCTTGTAAACCGCTCCGTCGTTGCCGCGAATAATGCCGTCCTCTGGGCCCGGATCTCCGTTATCCGCACTGATGATCTGCGCACCGAATGCCACGCCATGCATCGGGCCGCCATCTCGAGTGCCGGCAGCGATCCCTCCAACGTGGGTACCGTGGGCACCGAGCTTGCCGTCGGAACCGATCGAGGGCGAACCGTCGTAGCGAAAGGCGTCCCCCGCTTTGACCGGGATGTACGGGTCGGTGTATTCGCGGATACCGCTGGTGACCAGAGTGATCACTTTGTTGGGACCGGAAAACTCCGGATGCGCGGCGTAGACCGGTTGGTCGAAGATCCCCAGTTTCACGCCTTTACCGGTGTAACCGGCGGCGTAGGCCTCTTGTGCGTTGACCGCTCCCAGTCCCCAATCGGCATTGAATTCAGCGCTGCGCCAACTGTTGGGATCGCCCGCTCTACCGTTTTCCACGTATGGCGCCGCTTGCGCGGTACCGAGGGTGGCCAATGCGCAGAGCAAGGCAAGGTTGTTGTACTTGTTATTCATCCAGCTACCGTCCTTAGTTGTGTTGCCAAAATTCCTGGGCCTTGAAAGCACCTGTTTTTATATTTGTGAAGCACGATCCCTGTAGCAGCTGGCGCAGCCTGCGTCAGCTGCTACTGGGTTCGCGTTAAAACTGCCAATTGAGGCTGAGCCCGACGCCATGGCTCTTCTCGCGGTTGGCCAGTTGGCCGGTGTAATCGAGGTTCAAGCGAATGTCCCGGCTCAGGGCCAGGCTGGCATGGGCGCCCACCAGCGCTGCGTCACGCACCATTGGAGAACTTTCTACGGAAAACGCTGTGCTGCCGCTGGCAAACGCCAGATGTTCCTCGGAGTCGGTGTTGCTCAGGTTGTGCTGCCAGCCGAGGCTGCTGCTCAGGTCCAGTCGTTGCTGGCCGGACAGGTTCACGGTTTTCAACGCGCGCACGCCCAACGTGCTGAGCACTGCTTCACGCGTGTCGCCACTGCTTTTCAGTGCGGCGGCGTCACCTTTCTCGGTGAAACCTTCGGTGTTGAGGTGCACGTAGGCCAGGTTCGCGAAGGGCTCGAGCGCCAGAGGTTGCAGGTTCAGGCGATACGCCGCTTCACCGAACACTTGGGTGGTCCCGGCATCGACCTTGGCTTTCTGTTTGGCGCTGACGTCGCCGTATTGCAGGTCGCGTTTGATGTCGGCCCGATGCCAGCTGTAGGCACCGCCGGCACTCAGGCGCCAGGCACCTGACTCGCGTCCGGCATAAGCGCCCAGGTGATAGCTGTCGACCTTGGCCGATGAATGCGTGCCGGAGCCCATGCTCACCGAACTGTCGCTATAACCGGTGACCAGACCGATCCGGGTTTGCTCATCGAGCGCCCCGTCGACACCGGCGAGCAAGCCGCCAATCGACGTGGTGTAACCTGCGGTGTCATGGCGGTCATCGGTCTTGCCCCAGGCGCCCAGCGCCTTGATCCAGCCATTGCTTTGAGCACCTTGGGCGTCAACCAGTCGCTCACCGACGGCATCACGCAGGTAACGACTGTCGTTGATCAGTACCGACCCTAGCGCCGGATAGATTTCCCCCGACAACTGCTGAAACGCCTGTTGGGCGGACGTTGCGGTGGGCGACAGCAGCAGGCTTTCGTAAACCGGATTACCCGCCCCAAGCCCTTCCACGGCGGAGGCAACGGAGCGCTGATTCGGCGTTTGGCCGACGCTGGCGAAGGTCGTATCGTTGCGTTCGACACTCAGTTGAATGCCGGTGGCGGCGTAATCAAGGCTGCCGCCAATGAACAGATAGTTGGGCAGCACGGCGCCGAACTGACCTTGAATGCCGCCGGCCGCTTGCAGGATGTTGTACTGATGACCGAGCAGACTTTGCACGTGTTGAGTGCTGAGCAAGGTCGGGCTGTTTTCCAGTGACAGGCTGACGGTCGCGCCGCCGACCGTGGCCGTGCCGCCCGCGATGATCCGGTCACTCTCGGTCGGCGATAGCTCCACTGCGTAGGTCGAACCCGGCGCAAAGGTGACATCGCCGCTGACCTGCAAGGTGCCAATGGAATTGCCGGGCGCAACCGTAGCGCCGCGGTTGGCGGTCAGTGCGCCGACGCGTCCAGACCCACCCAGCGTGGCGCTGTCATTGACGGTCACCTTCGATGCCAACGAACCGTTGACCGACAGCAGACCGCCATTCACCGTGGTCGGCCCGCGCCAGGTATTGTCGCCGGTCAGCATCAGGCGTCCGGCACCGGACTTCATCAGGCTGCCTTCGTAGACCCGAGTAGTGGCGGCCAGATCGCGTGCCATGCCCACCGCATAGTCGGTCTGAGCCTGCTGGCTGGCACCGACCGGCACACCGTTCCCCCAACCTTTGGTCTTCAGTGTCTGTTGCCAGGCACTGTGTTCCGCCGCGTCTTCGCTCTGACGCTGGATCAGCGCTTTGTCCGAGATGTCATTGCTCCAGACATCGCTCTGCCCTGCCCCCAGATTGGCGTCGAAACGCCCGAGTAATTGTCCCGGCCCGCGCATCGCCCGATCAAGGTTGGCCACGCCCCAACCGACGCGGGTGTTCGGCGCCTCGGTGATCGAACCGTCGAGTTGGGTGGCGGTGGTCAGCAGGGTTTCCAGCACCTGCTGGTTGCTCATGTACGGATAGCGTTCCATCACCAGCGCCAAGGCACCGGTGGCATGCGGCGCGGACATGGAAGTGCCGGACTTGATCGCATAGCCTGCGCCGGGAATGGTGCTGTCGATTTTCGCGCCGGGGGTGGTGATGCACCAATACTTGGCGATCCCGCACTGGTTGTACTTCTGCAGATTGCTTTGATCCAGCCCTGACACCGCCAGCCAGTGGCCTTCCAGGTCCGGCGCAAAATACGGCAAGGCTGAACGCACGCTGGCGTTGGGGTAACCGCTGTTACCGGCGCTGAACACGTTGATCACGCCGCGTCGGGAAACGTCGGCTGCCTCGTCGAGCCAGGTGCCTTTGTTCCAGTGCTGGGTGTAGGCCGCATGCAGATCGTCGAGGGTCCGATAGCTGACATCCGGTGGTTGGCTCCCCCAGCTGTTGTTTATCGCTCGCACACTGGCATCCGCCAACGCGTCATAGACTGCTTTGAAGTAGCGTGGATCAGGATTGGGGCCGAACAGGAAGCTATCGTTCTTGTTGGTGTTGCCGACGTAGACCTGCGCGTTGTAGGCCACGCCGTGCATGCCGGTGCCATCGCGCGAGGCACCCATAGTGCCGGCGACGTGCGTGCCGTGGGAATCGTTGTTGAGGTTGAGCGTGCCATCGACGTTAAACGACGAACCATCGACGTAACTGCCGCTTGCCAGCACCGCGTGGTAACGGTCGGTAGCGAATTCGGGATGGGAAGCATCGAAACCTGAATCAAGCTCGCCGATTTTCACGCCTTTGCCCGTGATCCCGGCGGCATAGGCTTGATCGGCCTGCATGCGGGCAAGGCCCCAGTCGCGCTGGAATTCTGCGGTGCGCCAACTGGCGGCATCGCCGAGGGTGCCGGTTTCCTGATAAAGCGCCTGGGCCGAACATGGCGCTACCGAAATCCAGAGCAATAACGTGCCCACCGACATCGGCTTGATCTGTACATCCATGTTCATGACTTCTCGCTTTCTTGGCGTTTTTAGAATTCTGGTTCCCCACTAGGGGTAGCAACACATCTCCTGTATCAGCTGGCGAAGCCTGCTGCTACAAGTTCATCATTGGATCCTTGGGCCTTGGCCGAACGCCTCGTCAACCTTGGCTAGATCCTGCGCGCTCAAGGTTCCTGCGTAGTAATGCAACTTGGTCCAGGCCATCAAGTAGTCATAACGTGTCTGGGCCAGATCCCGGCGGGTGGTGAAAAGCTGTTGTTCAGCATTCAGCGCATCGAGGTTGACGCGTTCACCGCCAAGAATGCTTTGCCTGGTCGACACCACCAGCGCTTCGGCGGAAGCCAGGGCTTTCTGGTAGGCCCGCAGTTTGCTCACGCCCGACAGGCAGGCGCTAAACTGCCGACGCAGCTCGATCAGCGTTTCCCGGGTCTTGCCGTCCAGTTCGTATTCAGCCTGCTCCATCGTGCGGCTTGCCTGGCGCGTCGAGGCCGAGACCCCGCCACCGGCATACAGCGGCACGTTGACTTCGATGCCGATGGTGTTTGTGTCGTAACGCTGGTTGTAGGTGTTGCCGCTTTCCGACTCGTTCTGTCGCACTGAGGCGTAGGCACTGACTTTGGGCAGGTGCCCGGCGCGGTTGCGTTCAACCTCGTAGCGCGCCACCTCCAGCGCCTGGCGCTGGGAAGCCAGGTTCGGGTTGTTGGCCACCGCGATCTCGTGCCAAGTGTCGTAGTTGGCCGGTTGCAGGGTGAACGTCTGGAAATGCTGGTCCAGTGGCGCCAAATCGGCAATGTCGATGGCCGGCACGCCGATCAGCGCCCCCAGTTCCCGCAGGGATGCATCCTGTTCGTTGCGGGCCTCGATTTCCTCGGCGGTGGCCAGCTCATAGCGCGACTCGGCCTCTAGAATGTCGGTGCGCGTGCCCTCGCCCTGACGAAACATCTGCTCGTTCTGCTGGAACTGCTGCTCAAAGGCTTTTTTCTTGGCCAAGGCAATGTCGATCTGATCCTGAGCGAACAGTGCTTTGGTGTAGTTCTCCAGCACCCGAACCAACAGCTCTTGGCTTTTACCGCGAAAGGCTTCGTCGGCAAACAGCGATTGCGCCACGCCTTTGCGATACGACGCGTAAGCCTCGTAGTCGAGCAGCGGTTGTTGCAGGGTCAGGGTCGAGCCGTAACTGCTGTAGTTGCGGTCATCGGTGCGGTTTTGCCCGCGCTCGTTGAGGGAGGTGACGTTGGAGGAGTTGCGCCCCTTGTTGTAGTTGTAACCGATTCGGGGTAACAGCCCGGCGCGGCCAATGACGCGGTTTTCAAGGCCTGCATCGCGTTCTTTGATGGCGCCGAGATACACCGGATCGTTGCGCAACGCTTGTTCGTAGATATCGAACGGCCCCATGGCCAGCACACTGTTGCAGGTCAGCAAAGCCAGGGTTGAGGCGAGCATGGAAAGCTTATTCATACAGCCGAACATCCTTATTCCTCGGTCAACGCGGAGCCTGCCCGGTCGAGCAGCGGTTTGAACAAATAGTTGAGGAGTGAACGTTCACCGGTACGCACGAACATTTCCGCTGGCATGCCGGGTTTGATCACCAGGCCGTTGAGTTTTTCCATGGCCTGATCGCTGACGCTGCTGCGCAGCACGTAATACGGCGCACCGGTTTTTTCGTCGATCATCTGGTCGGCGGAGATCAGGCTGACTTCGCCGGGCACGCGCGGCGTGCGGCTCTGGTTGAACGCCGTGAACAGAATGTCCACCGGCAAGTGCGTGCCGACCTTGTCGACCAGGTTGATCGGCAGGTGCCCTTCCACCTCCAGACTCGTCCCCTGAGGCACGATCTCCAGCAGGGTTTCACCCTGACGCACCACCGCGCCCACGGTGTGAACCCCAAGGTTGACCGCGATGCCATCGGCGGTAGCGATGATCTCGCTGTGTTGCAGATCGAACCCGGCGGAGGTCAGTTGCTCTTCCAGCGTCACGCTTTTCAACTGCGCATCGGCCAGTTGGGTGCGAACTTCTTTCTGGTATTCCTCGATGTGCTGCTGCAGTTTCAGCCGCGATTCGAGAATGCCCTGCTCTACCCGGCCGCTTTCGCCGGTGTTTTCTGCCAATTGTTGCTGAACTTGCGACAGCTGGCGCTGGTACTCCATCAACCGATTGCGCGGGATGTAGCCGTTATCCGCCAGGGGCTGAAGGTTACTCAGTTGTTGTTGCAGAGAGCTGGCCTGGGCAGTCAGGTCAGTGCGGGCGCGGCGCATGCCAGCCAGTTGCGCGTTGGCGCCTTCGATGCTGGCCCGCAAGGCAGCCTGTTCGCGGGAAAACGCTTCACGGCGACTGCTGAACAACTGCCGCTGGCCTTCGAGGACCAGCGCCAGGCGTGGATCGGGATCGTTGCTCAGTTCAGTGGGGAAATTTACCTGCTTGAGGTTGTCCCGTTCACTCTGCCACCGTGCCAGACTGGCCCAGGCCATGCGGTATTGCGCTTGAAGTGATTGCACGTCAGCGGCGACTTGCGTCTGGTCGAGCTGGAACAAAGGCTGGCCCTGCTTCACCACTTGGCCCTCGCGCACCAGAATCTGGCTGACCACGCCACTGCTCATCGATTGCACGGCTTTGCGTTTGCCCGACACCACGACCGTGCCTTGCACGGGAATGCCTTGGTCAAGAGGCGCGAGACTGGCCCACGTGAAGAAACTGCCGGCGCCGACGATCGCCAGAATCCAGCCCATGCGGGCGAAAAATCTTGCGTCGCGTTCAGGGCGTTCAGCGATGTAGTCGTGTTCCATGGTCGCTTCGTTTTGACTGTCCATCTGTGCGCTGCTCATACACCCGAGTTCCCTGTCGAGGCCTGATACTGCCTGCTCATGCTAAGCCCGCCCGGTGCCGGCGCGGCTTTTTCACGTTGTTGTTCCTGGGCACCGGAGAGTGCCTTGAGCACCTCTTGGCTCGGGCCGAAGGCCTGCAAACGCCCTTCGCTGAGCACCAGCAATTTGTCGGCTTGGGCCAGCGCCGAAGAGCGATGGGTGACCAGAATCACGCTGGTGCCCCGGGCTTTCAGGTGTGCAATGGCGCCAGCCAGTGCCGATTCGCCTACGGTGTCGAGGTTGGAGTTGGGTTCATCCAGCACCACCAGACTCGGATTGCCATACAGGGCGCGCGCCAGGGCCACACGCTGTTTTTGACCACCGGACAGTCCACTGCCGTCCTCGCCGAGCACAGTGTCGTAGCCTTGAGGCATGCGCAGAATCAGTTCGTGAACGCCGGCCTGCTGCGCTGCTTCAACGACTTTTTGCGGATCCGCCTCGCTAAACCGGGCGATGTTTTCGGCGATGCTGCCACTGAACAGTTCGATGTCTTGCGGCAGATAACCGATGTAGGGGCCGAGGTCGTCGCGGTTCCAGCGATGAATGTCCGCGCCGTCGAGCCGCACCGTCCCGCCAAGCGTTGGCCAGACGCCAACCAGCACCCGGGCCAGGGTCGACTTACCGGAACCGGACGCCCCGAGCACCCCCATCACTTCTCCCGCGCTGAGGCTGAAACTGACTAGGTGCAGGGTCGCCGCGCGTTGCCCCGGCGGGCCGGCACTGACTTGCTCGAAGCTGATCTGGCCTTTGGGCGCGGGTAGCGCCATGGCTTCGACACTGGGCGGATAGGCTTGCAGCAAGGCGTCGAGACGGCGGTAGGCAAGTTTGGCGCCGCTCCACTGTTTCCACACGGCGATCAACTGATCGATAGGGCTCAGGACGCGGCCCATCAGAATGGAACCCGCGATCATCATCCCGGCCGTCATATCACCCTTGATCACCAGCAAGGCGCCAAGGCCCAGCACCAGCGATTGCAGGCACAGGCGCAGGGTTTTGCTCAGAGAGCTGATGACTGCACCGGTGTCGCTGGCCTGGTTCTGCAGGCCGAGGAAACGTGAATGAACCTGAAACCAACGTTTACGCAACACCCCGAGCATGCCCATGGCTTGAATGGTTTCGGCATTGTGCAGGTGACTGGTGGCCAGTTGGCTGGATTTCTGGGAAAACCCTGCCGCTTCGCCCAAGGGCTTTTTGGTCAGGGTCTCGTTGAGGCAAGCAAGGCCAATCAACAGCACCGCGCCCACCGTCGCGAACACGCCGAGCCAGACATCGAACAGGTAGATCACGAACAGATAGACCGGAAACCACGGCGCATCGAAGAAGGCAAACAAAGCCGGACCGGTAACGAACTGACGAATATGGGTCAGGTCCCCCAACGATTGTCCGGCGTTGCCTTCGCCCTTGAACAGGTTGCGCTCGAACGCAGCCTGATAGACCCGCAAATTGAAGCGTCGCTCCAGTTGGCTGCCGATGCGAATGACGATGAAGCTGCGCACAATCTCCAGCAAGCCAATGAAGGCAAAGAACCCGACCACCATTAATGACAACATGGCCAGCGTTGTTTGGTTTTGCGACGACAATACGCGGTCATAGACTTGGAGCATATAAATCGACGGAACCAGCATCAGCACGTTAATCAATGCGGTAAAACAACCAACGCTGATCAGGATGCTCTTATAGTCGCCCAGGGCCTTGATTAAAGGTGCGGTGGCCGGGCTCTTTGCCATCTTCATGGGTTCTTCCTGAGGTGTTATCCCTCGCCATATCTGGCGAGGTTTGTTTAATCTTTTTTGCAATTACCGATTACATTTCAATAACAACTCTGTCGTCGACAAAGCGCTTCGATTATTGATCTGCGACTTATAACGCTATTAGCGGGCGTTGGACTTAATGGACTTCTCGCTGGAGCGTAATGATCAACCCGGATTTCAATGTGCTTTGATAAAGCCCATCACGATGCCGACTGAAAAACAGCACTTTTGAGCCTTCAGGCCCAGTGATTGCAATGCCGTCAGGCTCCGTAAACCAACCGATTGTTTGCTCGCCCAGCCAGGCGCTCAGGCACGTGGCGCCCTCGCCCAGGGTTTGGTTAGCGTGCAGTTCGAGGGTGCACACGTTTGACGGTTTGTCCTGCAACGCCTGGGACTCTGGCGAGTCATCTTTGGCGATGAGGGTTACCTGCCATTTACCGGCCAGTTCCGAGGGGTCTGCTAATTTCAGGCTGCTCGCCATGGCTAAATCTCCAAAAAACATCATGAACGTCGCCAATAGCCACACGGTTGTTCTGCAGGTGAAGCCGTTATGGATCATAAGGCGCTTTACTCATCTCAAGGGGCGGAGAGCAGCGCATCTGCGCTGCCCTCCTTTTTCACCTCACATCACGCAGCGATGTCGGAGTAAGCCGCCTGGCCCACGGTGCTGACCAGGAAATCAGCCACGCCGTGCCCGGAGAAGTCCACCGACAACAGGCTGTTACCGCCCGAAGAGGTCAACACCGCATCGCCTGCTGCACCGGTGAACGAGTTCACGAAATGCAGGCCTGCGCCTTTGGTGATGCCGGTCAGGTCGATCTTGTCCAGACCGCTGACAAAATCGAGGATCTGGTCAACGGCACCAGGTTTGGAATCGCTGCTGGCCGCGAACACGAAGGTGTCCGAACCGGCGCCACCCCACAGTTTGTCCGCACCGCCCGCGCCGAAGAGGATGTCGTTACCGGCACCGCCTTTCAGTTCGTTGGACACGCTGTTGCCGATCAGCAGGTCGTTGCCCGAACCGCCGATGGCATTCTCGACGGTGACTCCCTTGGCGATAGACACGTTACCCACCAGGCCGCCAACGTCGGAGAACGAGGCCTCGTTGAGGTTGATCTTCTGGTTTTGGGTAAAGCCAGAGAAGTCCAGCGTGTCCTTGCCGCCCGCATCCCATACCGAAAATACAACCTTGTCCGACGACGAAGACGCGCTCAGGAAGTCGCGACCGGCGTTGGAGTTAAAGCCGTAAGTGGTGTCACCGGTACGGGTGGTGGTGTTGGCACCGTAGAGCTTCTGGATGGCCGCGATATCGTCCATCAGCGGGCCGGACGAATAGGCTTCGACGCCGCCCTTGCTGAAGTTCTGGCTGGTATTGCTTTCACTCCAGTAGCTCATGACGCTGTAACCGCGGGTG
The DNA here is from genome assembly GCF_054898005.1 of Pseudomonas sp. HLT2-19-2. Lineage (NCBI taxonomy): Bacteria > Pseudomonadati > Pseudomonadota > Gammaproteobacteria > Pseudomonadales > Pseudomonadaceae > Pseudomonas > Pseudomonas sp. HLT2-19-2. Next base: position 3,229,827 of record NZ_CM142712.1, read on the forward strand.
TCTTGCCCGTAGGACGCGTCGTTGTAGGTCGGAGCGCCCTCGCCGGCGTTGTAGTCGCCAGGGTGGGCCAGGCCCAGGGTGTGACCGATTTCGTGGGTCAGGGTCTGCCGGCCGTAATTGTTCAGGTCCGGCGTCTTGTTTGGCGTGTAGCTGCTGTTGGTCAGGTACCAGGAAGTACCGTCATAACCCGCTCCCGTGCCAGGCAGATAGGCAAAGGCCGCCGCGCCATCCTGGCCGCCGCTGTAGTTGCCGAAGGTCATGTGACCGTCGCCGCCCGTGGCCTTATCCGTGAACGTGACATTGGCCACGTCGGCCCAGGATTGCATGGCCAGCACGGCCTGGCCTTTCTGCTGGGTGCTGAACTGGCTGAACCCGGTAATCCCATGCTTGTTCATGGTGCTCGACGAGGCCGAGGTCAGGAACGTGTAGGTGAGTTCGACTTTGCCGCTGCCGTCCTTGTCCTGGTAGGCAGCGCCATCGCGCAGCAATTGGGTAGCTGCCTGGTCGACGGAGAAGGAGGGTTTGCCATTGACCGTGAGGTTGCCACCCCGATCATATTGATGGCTGAAGCTATTGATCTGGTTGAACGCAGAACTGGATGCCGCCAATGCTTGCAGTGGCTGGAACGCCTGTTCAGCGGAGTCAATAGCGTTGTTTTTTACTTTCGACATAAACACACTTCCTTGTTTTGCTATGAACAGTTTTTTGTCAGATAGCGACAATCTCTGGCGAGATCGTCCTATCACTCGCCCAATGAAGGCCAAAGAAAACTGACACAATTTGAAATCAAAAGTCTACATTTTTTTTGACGTCAAATTGAGTTGTTCCAGCAAGTACCCGGAAACAATGCTTGTGCTGTCGAAATATTATTTGTAGTTGAGGGTTTCGAGGGAAATTTCTGACAATCGACTATTTAAATATTAAATACAGGAAGTTACTTTTTGTGGACGGCATCTCACTTTGCTTGCGTTGTTAGTATAAGTGCCAGCACATTGCCCGCCTGACTCAACGCGTCAGGCGGGGCAGGTAGCTTTAGAACTCGGTGATGGAATATTTCACATCGACTTTATAGCTAATGTCTTCGATGCTCTCCGTATTAAAAACAAGCATGCCGGAGATGGGCTGATTGGGATAAGTATTTTTGAGCTCGACGTTACCTCTATTTGCCTTGTAGTAATGCACTTTCGTGCTATCGGCGACGTCTTGTTTAAAGTAGGAAAGATGGAGTACTTTCTCGCTGTCAAACCGATAGGTTCCGGAGGGCGTGTCTATTTTAGTGAGCTGAAGCGCGACACCCACTATATTCGCAGGGTTTTCAGGGTCAACCATCGACCCATGAAATCGAAGCGTTCCCTCCTGTTCATCGCGCCAGATCCCATCAGCATTGAATTTATACTCTTCATTGGTCTGACGATTAGTGACGGTTCCTTTGATAAAACCCGTCGCTACTCCCTTTTCGCTTCTACCCGGTTCAGCTGGCTGTAGCACGTTAATGGACATGTTCATGCTCCTTGCAGTTGAGGGAGGCGATTATTCGCCCCGCCAAACCATATTTAGCATTAGCATCTGGGCTTTGTAACCTGTCATAAATGACAGGTATAAAAACTTCTTTTTTATTTCCTAATCTGATTGATGCCTACGCCGGACTTACGACGCCTGCCTTGCGCTGTTCGGAATCAGCTCCCCGTCCGAATCTTGTTCCACACTCGCGTCCGAACCCGGTCGATGTTCAGCGGCATCGCCTCCAGCGCAAACAATTTCCCCATCATCTCCGGGCTCGGGTAGACCTTGGTGTCATTCTTGATCGCCGGGTCGATCAAGCTGTCGGCCTGTTCGTTACCGTTGGCGTAGTGCACATAGTTGCTGATGCTGGCCATGACGTCCGGGCGCAGCAGGTAGTTCATGAAGGCATAGCCGGCCTTTTCGTCCGGGGCGTCTACCGGCATGGCCACCATGTCGAACCAGATGGCGGCGCCTTCCTTGGGAATCGAATAGCCGATGTCGACGCCGTTCTTGGCTTCTTTCGCGCGGTTTTCAGCTTGCAGGATGTCACCAGAGAAGCCGACGGCCACGCAGATGTCGCCGTTGGCCAGATCGCTGGTGTACTTGGACGAGTGGAAATAGCTGATATACGGGCGGACTTTCATCAGCAGCGCTTCAGCTTTTTTGTAGTCTTCAGGGTTTTTGCTGTGATGCGGCAGGCCCAGGTAGTTCAGTGCTGCCGGCAACAGCTCGGGGCCGTTGTCGAGGATGGCCACGCCACACTTCTGCAGCTTTTTCATGTTCTCGGGTTTGAAAATCAAGTCCCAGGAATCCACCGGCGCGTTATCACCCAACACCGCCTTGACCTTGGCGATGTTGTAACCGATGCCAGTGCTGCCCCAGAGGTACGGGAAGCCGTGTTCGTTGCCCGGATCGTTGGTCTGTAACGCTTTGAGCAGCGCCGGGTTGAGGTTTTTCCAGTTCGGCAGTTGGCTCTTGTCGAGCTTCTTCAACGCCACACCCTGAATCTGCCGCGCCATGAAGTGGTTGGACGGAAATACCACGTCGTACCCGGATTTGCCGGTCATCAACTTGCCGTCGAGGGTTTCGTTGCTGTCGAAGACGTCGTAGCTGAACGCGATGCCAGTTTCTTTCTGGAAGTTTTTGGTGGTGTCCGGGGCGATGTAGTCCGACCAGTTGTAGATCTTGACGGTCTCGGCCGCGTGGCTGAGGGACGCGATGAGCGCCAGTGGAGCCAAAGTCAGGGTCTTTCGGATCATGAGTCGATTCCTGTTTGGTTTGTATTCTTTTTATTGGAGAGCTGGCAGGCAATCAGAGGATCAAAAAATCAAAACGTAGGTCTTGCGCACGGTTTCCTGGATATCCCAGATGCCGAGGCTGTTGGCTGGCAACATCAGTGCATCGCCGGCTTCTATGTGCAGGGTTTCACCGTCATCCGGGGTAAAGGTGCAGCGCCCCTGGATGAAGTGACAGAACTCCTGGGCGATGATCTGTCGCCGCCAGCGTCCGGGTGTGCATTCCCAGACGCCGGTTTCGACGCCATCGTCGCGCTCAACGCTGGTGGTCGAGGCCACCGCCACGGGTATGCCCAGAGGTACGGCGACCGGGTTCGACGCTTCCAGCTTCAGGGTTGCAGTGTTCTTGAATTGCGTGATGCTCATGGGAGTACCTGTCGATTGAGCCTATAGATGAAGAGCGCGCCGTTTACTGCATGAAACCTTCCATGAAGCCGGCAAGACCGCTGGCCAGTTTGCGACGCCAGGGTGCGGTGGCCGGGTTGGCCAGGGTCTGGTCTTCGTGGACGAAGCTGCGGATGATCGCGTTGTAACCGAGCCAGCGACAGGGCTCCGGCTCCCACGCCCTGAGCGCATCGAGACCACCCTGGATGACCCACGGCTGGCGAACCAGCTCGGTGTCGCGCTGCAGAATCAAATCAGCCAGGGTCCGGCCGCCCAGGTTGCTGGCACCGACGCCCTCCCCGCCATAGCCGCCGGAAATCGCAATGCCGCTCGCTTGATCGCAAAGCATGTGCGGCTTGAAACGCCGGGACATCCCCAGATTGCCGCCCCAGGCATGGGTAATCCGCACGTTCTTGAGTTGCGGGAAGAGCTCGCCGAACAGATAACGCCGCAGCTCCACTTCGCTGGTGGTCAAGTCGAAGTCATGGCGCAACTTGGCAGCGAACTGATAACCGCCCCGCGCGCCAAACACCAAACGGTTGTCAGCCGTGCGCTGACCGTAAGTCACTTGGCGACTGCTTTCGCTGAAGGCCTGGCCGCGACTCAGGCCGATTTCATCCCACGTGGCAACGGATAGCGGCTCGGTGGCCACAATCAAGCTTTGCACCGGCAACTGATAACGCCCCAAAGGTGGCAAGGTGACCGAGTAACCTTCTACCGCCGGTACGATCCAGCGGCTACGAACCGAGGCTTTCGCCGTGCGCAGCCCCCCCGACTGCCACTGGGTGACCGGGCTGTTGTCGTAAATCCTGACACCCATTTTCTCCACCGTCCGGGCCAGACCTCGCACCAACTTTGCCGGGTGAATGGTCGCGACGTGCGGTGCATAGATACCGCCATAAGGTTTGGCGACTCTGATCTGTTGCGCCAACTGTTCGGGGCTGAGCCAGCGGTAATCGCTTTCGGTCAATCCCTGGCTGTAGAGCTTGTCGAGATAGTGCCGAAGACTGGCTTCCTGTTCTGGATAGCGTGCGGCGCAATACAGCGCCCCGCCTTTGCGGTAATCGCAGTCGATACCTTCACGTTCGAGGACAATCCCGACTTCATCCGGGATGCCGTGCAGCAAATCGAAAGAAGCTCGGCGCTGTTCGGGCGGCAAGTCGGCGAGCAAGCGGTCTTCGCCCAGCACATTGCCCATCAGCCAGCCGCCATTACGCCCCGAGGCACCGAAACCGGCGGTTTGCGCTTCAACGATGGCGATGCTCAGGTCAGGCGCCAGGCGCTTGAGGTAGTACGCGGTCCAGAGCCCGGTGTACCCCGCGCCAATGATGGCGACGTCGACGTCCAGATCCTGTTCCAGCGAAGGACGCGCCAATAATGGCTCGTCGAGTTGATCCATCCACAAACTGATAGTACGCCACGCCGGCATGCAAGACTCCGCCACTCAAACTTCGATGACGTCGATCCTAGTGCGTGGACTTAGAGGTTGTCTTGCGCGCGTGCACGCAAAGAAATTTGTTTTACGTAGGCCTTGGGCGACTGGCCGGTGTGCTGACGGAAGCAGCTATAGAACGCCGACAGCGAATTGAACCCGGCGGCAAACGCCAGTTCGTCAATACGCAGTGGCAGCGTGGCGCTATCGAGTGCCGCGAGCAAATGCTGCAGGCGCGCCTGGTTGACGTATCGATAAAAGCTCTGGCCAAGCACCTGATTCAGCAAATAGGAAATCTGATTGCGGCTGTACCCGCACTCGTTCGCCACCCGTTGCAGGTCAAGTTCGGGATCGAGATAAGGCTGCTGGCGCTGAAAATATTGCTGCAAGTCTTCAGCCATGAAGCTCAGCTGGCGCGCAGACAGCCCGAGCCGACTGACCGCTGGGCGTTGGCTGCTTGCGGCCTTGCTGACGGGCTGCTCATGCACCAGCGAGGCGTACTCGTTGACCCGCCAGATCAGTCCGTCACGGACGGTAATCGCCTCGCTGGCCCGGAACGACACCAGCCCTTCACCGCCGCGAAGGGTGATGCGGTACTGAATGAACGCCGTGTTGCCGTCCAAACGAATACGGTCCGAATGCTCCAGGGCTTCATCAGGATCTCGGGGCATGCTGCTGCGCACGTACTCACGTAACTCAGACAGGCCCATCACACGGTTCTGGAAAAAATCACTGTACTGAATCTCTGGGTGATAGAGCGCCATGACCCCGTCCAGATCCCGGTGTTTCCAGCGCAAGTGATAACGCATCACCGTGTCGCCCGTGGCCTGGGTTTGCAGCGGACCATCATCATCGGCGTGCATAAAGGACTCGGCGAGAAAAAAGCCGAGCTTGCCGAAGATCTGCTTCAGCTTCAATGGCCAATGAATGGTCAATGAATGGTCAATGAATGGTCAACAGTGGTAGCCAACTGCCGGAAATCCACCGTTCTCATGACCTGCATCAAAAAAACTGAAGCAATCGCTAAACGGACTGAAAAATCCACATTAATTTCACATCTGGATGCTACTTTTAAAGGCAGTCACCGGTTGAGCCATTGAAGGCTCTTCCCTCCTAACATGAGCTAAAGGAAGCGCTCGATGAATAAGGCGGGCAACACATGAATAAAGGGTTCAGTAAAGTCACCTTTCCAAACGCCTGCCAGCTGATGCGCTGGCATTTTCATCCCATGGGTTTCGAGGCGAGCATGGACGCGCCGGGCAGCATGATTGCCCGTCTATTTGACCGTGCCAGTGGCGAGACCATGATCGCCATCGCGGGTATTCCTTGCGCGACGGTAATGAATGCTGCGGATGTAGAGCGAATAATCGAAGCGGTGGAAGATGAGCTAGAGGCTTTCATTCCGCCAGTCGCCCTCAGGAGCTATGCCTGAAGGCAGAACACTCAACAACAAGCCCACGTTAAGTGCAATGCTGTTCACTTAAGCGGAGCAGCTTTGCGGTTAACCGGATACCGGGTTTTTGACATCTTCACCGCCCTGGGCCTCGCCGGTCTGGGGCGTTTTGTTATGAAAAGCACACCGACGCTACCGCGAAGCTCCTCCAGGCGTCTGGGTGTGTGTGACGGCGACACTGCTCCAGCCATGACGACGAGATGGCTGGCGATGTGCCGACAGGCAAACTTGAAACTCACTTCGCTCGGCGCTCGCTTGTGAGCAACCGCCGCCTGACTGGCTTCCCGACGTACCACGTTGTAAGCCAGTAAGAGTCCCCACAACTCTTGATACACCAGATCCACGGTCTTGCTGCGCAGGGTCAAGGCATTGTCTTGCATCGAGCTTTTGATATCCCTGAAGCCCAGCTCTATTTCCCATCGCTCGTGATAAAGGCTGGCGATCTGTTCGGCGCTGAAGTGTGAGGCCGGCAGCGAGGTGAAGACGGTTTTTTCTTTCCCTTCGACTTCATAGGTGACGGCCCGTACTTGCCAGTACTCAGGCAAAAGTGGGTTCTTCTTGCGTGCCTGCGGCGAGACTTTCATCTGTACCAGGTAATCACCATCGCCGTAGTGTTCAATCTCTGTACGAACCGTACCTTTGCGCTCCGGGATCATCCAATGCCGGTTTCTCTCAGTACTTTGGATGCTCAACAACAAGTCTGCACTGAAAAAACCTTTGTCCAGCAGTGTCACCGAATGATTGGGTATGGTCTCGACGAAGTCCTTGGCCAGCGGGATTTCGCCCTTGCGGTAAGGGCTGATAGCCGCATTGGCGATGATGTGAGAGCGGGCGTTCATCAGCGCAACAAGGCGCAGCACCGGATAGGGAGTTTGACGCTCGGAGGAGGTATTGCCGGAGCCAAAATGTTCGCGCAATGATGACGTTTCCGGGGTTCGAAACAAGGCACCGTCGACGGCAAAAACCTGAAGGCCGTGCCAGTCGTCTTGCGGGTAGCGCTCGTATCCCCAGGTATTGGCGCACTGCTGAAACAGCCAGGCCACGGGCTGGTTACCCAGGCGCTGGCGCGCCTGAGACAGGCCGCTTTTGGCCAAAAGCACTTCATTGGCAAGGCCGTCGGCACAGATATTGAGTCGGCGAGCGACCTCAACTATTGGCTCTCCTCTGAAAAGCGCCATCCCCACTACCAGCCAAAGGACCATGTCCGAAGGCAGGCGTCGACGTCGGATAGTCGCTTTGTCCGCCAGAGCGGCCGCAGCGGTGATCCAATCCTGAGGAATGTGATCGGTGAACACCTCAAGGCGTGAGAGTGGCTGTTCAGCGAAGTCCAGAACAGCGCTTAAATCCTGAGCAACAGACATAAAAAATCCGGAATCTTTATCAGATTCCGGATTTTCCTGCTGTCTGAGAATTAGTCAACAATCCTTAAGTGAACAGCATTGCACGTTAAGTGGGCTTTTTTGTGCGCAAGATTTTACGGCTCACGCCAATGGCTTGCCCTGTCGGTGATCGGCAAAGAACGCCTTGCCCTTGCCAATCCGATCGGAAGCTTTAGGCAGGTTGGCCGCCTGGGTGTCTTGCCCATCGACATACCAGTAGCAATGACTCACCGCCCGAGTGATGCCGACGTATGCCAGCCGCAGGATCTCGTCTTTCTGTGCGTTGTCGTACGCTTCGTTGTCGCCAGCCTTTCCCAGACCTGCCATGCGGTAGACCTGGTTTTTGTAAGGTGAACTGGTCAGGTGCTGACAATCACCCAGCAGGAACACGGCGTCAGCCTGCAGCCCCTTGGCGCTGTGATAAGTCAGTTGTTTCAGCCGCCGCGCTTCGTACGGCAAGCTAGAATCAACATTAACTACAGACTTAATATGCTCTTCTATCAATGACTTATCGCTACTTTTTCGATAAAGCATCAAGATTGAATCGCCCTTTCTGTAATGCTCCATCAGACGTTCGGCCATGCCTTGATCGTCGCGATCGAGAACATTCACCGGCAGCAACGCCTTCGGCTCGCCACTTGCCCTGGCCTTTTTGCCAGCGATCGCGGGCGCCGCACGAACGATGTGTTCGGCGGCATCGATGATGTGCTGGTGACTGCGGTAGTTGTCACTGAGCATGACTTTGGTCGTGCTCGGTGAAGGGAATTCCTTGTTGAATTCCATGAAATACGTCGGCGAACTGCCCCGCCAGCCATAGATGGACTGCCAGTCATCACCCACACAGAGCAATGACGAACGTTGTGCGCCGCGCCCCACGTGCATGGCCGGTCCGCGACTGCGGATTTCGGTCAGGCTCGCGCGGATCCATGAAACGATTTGCGGCGATACGTCCTGAAATTCGTCGATCATCAAGTGCGACATTGGCCTGAGCAACTCATCGCTCAGCAGCTTCAGGTTTTCCGGGGAATGTTCGCTGAACAAGGCGAACATCCGGTTATAGGTCATCACCGGTGGCTTCTGATCGAGCAGATGATCTTCCAGCGCTCGCCAGTACAGACTCAAGGCCTCGAAGAAAAACCGATCCGGGTCGTCCTTGGCAAAACTCATCTGACCCACGGCATTGGGCACATCCAGGCCGAGGTTCTCAATAAACCCCGCCGCAGCGACGAAACAGTCCAGCAACGGCGCAGAACCGAGTTCGCCCTTGACCTTGTAATCGAAACCCGGACCAGCACTGGCATCACCGGCAAGAGAAGCCAGCACACGCTTTGAAGATTCGTAACTATCTAGCCATATCAATGGCTTACGACAGAAAGCTTGAAACAGGGTGCGCTTCACCGCCCATTCTGCCCTTACGGTCAGTTTGGCATTCGGGCGGCTGACCTGCGGGTTTTCCCGAGGATCGAACCCCAGCACCACCCAAGCGTCGAGGCTCGGAATATAGCCATGACAATGAAACGTTGAGCCGTTGATATCGAACGTCTGGCGATTCGGCTCGATGCCTTTGATCGGCCAGGCCCCCGCGCGAAACCACAGATCTTCAACAGCATCGCAGAGCTCTTCATCACGCTTGGCGGCCAGTTCGGTCACGGCCATTCGCTTCTGCACGTCGGGGTGATCGCGCTCCAGCTCCTTGAGCTGCAACGCGTGACGGGACAATGGCTTGATCAGTTCGCGCAAGCGCTCATCGCGAGTGTGCAGGTTGTGATAGCAAGCGTTGAGTTGTTGGCGCTGAGCGTCGTTGATGCGCAAGTCGAAAGGATTGCTGTCAGCCTCCTCATCGCCGTTCTGCGGACGGTGACTGAGGTTTTCGAAGGCTTGCAGTCGCTCGAAGCCCGACAGGCTGCGAACCATCGGCAGGATTCGCGAATGAAAGGTGCGCACCAGATCTCGCGCCTCTTTGAAACTGAGCGCCCGACCCCAGAATGCAAACAGCTCAATCAGTTTGTTGATGAAATCTTTGCGCGATTCACGGGTAAAGGTCACCACCGTCATCGAACTCAGCTCGAACCCCAGATAATGGGTCAGCAGCAAAATCCGCAACACTAACGTGGTCGACTTGCCCGCCCCCGCGCCGGCAATCACCGAGGTCGAGGGCGTGTCGCTGAAGATCATTTTCCACTGCGCGGCACTGGGCTGCGCATGCGGGGCCAGCAGTCGAGCAACATCAGTCTTCATGCGCTTCTTCAACTCGGCGCTCAACGGCAGACGCCAATCGTCGAACAGATGGTCGTCAACGTTGGGCGGTCGGTGCTCGGTGGAGCGCGAGTCGCGGATCAGCAACACCTGCCGGCCTTGTTCCAACCCTTCAAGCTTGCCTTCTTTATAGCCGTAATCCACGCCGGCACTGTGCCCACTGCGAAAGCCATCGGCCTGGCCATGCAGCCAGGAAGCACGGTGCTGTGCACGCAGACGCGTCAGGCCGTGGCCAAAAAACCGGGCAGCCAGACGCTTGAGCAGTGGCATCTCGGCCAAGGGACGAAGTTCAGGAGGAAGATCGGGGGTGTGTTGCGGCACGCGGGCTGACTCCAGGGTGTGAGGCTGTGGCGGCTATGGTGTCTGCATTTGCCATTCAGTTCTACTGAAATGCTTACAGGTCATTGGCTTATGCGATGAAGTGAAGGTTGCGTGAGAATCTTTCGAGGTCAGTTGATATCAGATTATTCGATTGTACTGAGGCATTTTTTACGCTTTTTATCGATTGGTACCTGATAGATGATGCTCGCCATCAACCACCGGTTCGCGTTTCGTGGCTCAGACGCTCTGCCCCATGACGAACCTTTTCAGGAGACGATCATGCTTGAACTCAGACCCTTCAAATCCCTGGGCGGCGCCCACCATGGCTGGTTGGATGCTCATCACCACTTTTCGTTCGCCGAGTACCATGATCCAAAACGCATGGACTGGGGCAACCTGCGGGTGTGGAACGACGACGTGATTGCTCCTGGTACCGGTTTCCCGAAACACCCGCACCGGGACATGGAAATCATCACCTATGTCCGTGAAGGCGCGATCACCCATGAGGATAACCTGGGCAACAAGGGTCGTACCGAAGCGGGCGACGTTCAGGTCATGAGCGCCGGCACCGGGATTGCCCACAGTGAATACAACCTGGAAGCGACCGAGACCAGGATTTTCCAGATCTGGATCATCCCGAACGAATCCGGTCTGGCACCGTCCTGGGGCGCCAAGCCTTTCCCCAAAGGCCAGCGCGAAGGTTTCGTGACGCTGGCGAGCGGCAAAAATGGCGACGATCAAAGCCTGCGGATTCGAGCCGATGCGCGACTGGTGGCGGCGAACCTGAAGGCCGGCGAATCCGCCGAGTATCACTTGGACAATGGCCGTCGCGCTTACTTGGTTCCAGCCACCGGCGTCATTGAAGTCAATGGCTTGCGTGCACAAGCTCGAGACGGTGTCGCCGTTGCCGATGAGCAGGTGTTGCGGGTGACCGCCATCGAGGACAGTGAAATCGTTCTGGTGGACTTGGCCTGATCGTGTAAACGCGGGACAAAAAAAGGGCGACCGTCATGGTCGCCCCTTTTTATTGTCTGCTGCACTCAATCACTTCGCAGCAATTGCACCATCCACCAGTGTTTGCGCTTCTGCCACCAATTGCTTGAGGTGGTCGTCACTGACGAAGCTTTCAGCGTAGATCTTGTAGATGTCTTCAGTGCCCGACGGACGCGCCGCGAACCAGCCGTTCTCGGTCATGACTTTCAGGCCCCCGATCGCCTGGTCGTTACCCGGGGCGTGGCTGAGGATGCTCTGGATCGCTTCGCCCGCCAGCTGGGTCGAGGTGACCTGGTCCGGCGACAATTTGCTCAGCAGCGCCTTCTGCTCAGGGTTGGCCTTGGCGTCGACCCGTACCGAGAACGGTTCGCCCAGTTCATCGGTCAAGGCGCGATAGGCCTGACTTGGGTCACGGCCGGTGCGGGCGGTCATTTCTGCTGCCAGCAGCGCCGGGATCAAGCCGTCCTTGTCAGTGCACCAGACGCCGCCATCCTTGCGCAGGAACGAAGCGCCGGCACTTTCTTCGCCGCCAAAACCCAGCGAGCCGTCGAACAGGCCGTCGGCAAACCACTTGAACCCGACTGGCACTTCGTACAGGCGACGACCCAGACGTTTTGCAACGCGATCGATCAAGCCACTACTGACCACGGTTTTACCCACGGCGGCATCGGCGCGCCACTGCGGACGGTTTTGGAACAGGTAGTCGATCGATACCGCGAGGTAGCTGTTCGGCGCGAGCAATCCACCGGAAGGAGTCACAATGCCATGGCGATCGTGGTCCGGGTCGCAGGCAAACGCTACGTCGAAACGCTCTTTCAGACCGATCAGGCCCTGCATCGCGTGACTGGACGATGGGTCCATGCGGATTTGGCCGTCCCAGTCGACCGTCATGAAGCGGAAGGTCGGATCGACCTGTTTGTTGACCACTTCCAGATCCAAGCGGTAATGCTCGGCGATCGCTGACCAGTAGCGCACGCCTGCTCCGCCCAGCGGATCGACACCCAGATGCAGCTTGGCATCGCGGATAGCGTCGAAGTCGATCACGTTGATCAGGTCAGCGACATAATTATTGAGGTAATCGTGACGATGGGTCGTGCTGGCCTTCAGCGCCTGCTCATAGCTGATGCGCTTGACGCCGGCGAGCTTGTTGCCGAGCAGCTCGTTGGCCTTGGCTTCGATCCACTTGGTGATGTGAGTATCGGCTGGGCCACCGTTGGTAGGGTTGTATTTGTAGCCACCGCTTTGCGGCGGGTTGTGCGACGGCGTGATGACGATGCCGTCCGCCAGGCCCGAAGTGCGTCCGCGGTTGTAGCAGAGAATCGCGTGGGAAATGGCCGGTGTCGGGGTGTACTCGTCACCTTCGGCAATCATCACCGTCACGCCGTTGGCAGCCAGCACTTCAAGGGCGCTGGCGCCGGCCGGGGTGGACAGCGCGTGGGTGTCGATGCCGACGAACAGCGGGCCATCAATGCCTTGGGCTTCGCGGTACAGGCAGATCGCCTGGCTGATCGCCAGAACGTGCCATTCGTTGAAACTCAAGTCGAACGAGCTGCCTCGGTGCCCGGACGTGCCGAAGGCAACGCGCTGGGTCGAGATGGCGGCATCGGGCTGGCCGGTGTAATAGGCCGTTACCAGTCGCGGGATGTCGACCAACAGTTCTACCGGTGCCGGTTTGCCCGCAAAAGGACTGAGTGTCATGCAAAACCTCTGAAAGAGAGTGGTTCAGGAATAGGACGCAGTTTACTGGCAGTTTGACCGCAACGCGATGGGATCAATCCACGAGTGTCAGGGATGTTTTGTGGCCCCGTTCAATCGATCGACTCCAGACGCAAGGCATCCCCTAACAGGCCCAGTGCCGCGGCCAAGTCGTGGTCGCCGCCGAAGGTGTGACTGAGGCGCAAGTGTTGCGCGTGCAAACCCTGGAGACTGAACAGCTCTCCCGGTGCGATCACCACTTGGTGTTTGAGCAGGCGATGGAACACTCGACGTACATCGACCTGACGCAGCGAACGGACCCAGATGGTTGCACCGCCCTGAGGCTCGACGAAGCGCAAGGCATCGCCCAGACGCTCCTGCAACAGCTGAGTCATCTGCACCTTGCGATCCTTGAGCATCCGCCGTAATACCAGAAGGTGCTGATCGACACGTCCGTTGCTGTACAAGCGAGCGATGGCTTTCTGACGAATTGGTGACAGGCGAAACGAACGCAGAAGAAAGTGCCGTTGCAGTTCAGCACTGAAATGCCGCGAGAGCAAATAGCCGTAGGGCGCTTCTGGCCCGATGATTTTCTCGAACGTGGAAAATACGATCAGCCGATCGGGGTCCAGCAGGTCGCGAAACCGCTGGCTGTCCGGCTCGAATCCGAGTTCGCCGTAGCAGTCGTTTTCCAACACCCAGCTGCCATGTCGCTCCAGCAATTGCGCAACAGCTTGTCGGTTGTCCTCGGGCGCCAAGCTGCCTCGCGGCATGTTCAGCCCGGATGAAACCATCACCAGCCGCACCGGTTCGGTCTCCAGCAACTCCTTGAGCCACTCGACGTCCAGGCCGCCGCTGGATTGCACCGCCAGTTCAATCACTCGTACCTGCGCAGCCTGGAGCAACCGCAGAATCGCCCAGTCGCACGGCGACTCGACCAGCACCGTAGCGTCCTTGAGGCTCAACACGGCGATCAGTATTTCCAGCACGCCGCGCAGGTCGGCGCCAATATAGACATCGTCGGCGTGCCAGCATCGCAGCGGAGAGGAGGTGTAGCGCGCCGCCAGGGCCATGCGTAGCTCCAGCTCGCCACACGGTTGCGATGACGGTTGCGGCTGGCGCGGATACTGGCGCAGCAGTTCCCGCTCCAGCAGTAACAGCGGGCTGTCGAGCGGCTGTAACAGCGCCGGCTCATCGGCGCTCAAGACCAGCATTCCTGGGCGCCTGGCGTTGACATAGACGGTTTCAAGCAGGTCATTGCCACTGCTGAGTACGCTGATGGAGGACACCGGTAACGCGTAATAGCCGGATTTGGCGACCGAATAAACGCGCCCTTCCTTCTCCAGCAGCGAATACTTCATACTGCAAGTACATAAAAGACATCAGTTTTTCCGTATCGTGCCAATAAAATCAGTGTGATAGCATTTGGAAAGACGCAGGGTTGTTGGGCTTTTTTGTAAAAAACAAAATTCACTTACTAAAACTCCGATGGGAAGTGTTAACACGATGACAATGATAGTGAGAGACTACAAAGCGCGAGACGGCAGTCGCTTCTCACTGCTCATAGACCTAGAGGGAGATGCCTTCCCGTTGTTCTATCCAACTGCATTCATCACCATGCGGATGGCGAGCAAAACAGCTGGCTCACAGAGGGTCGCCCTGTTCGCCCTGAAAAGACTGTACGAATGGGCCGCGCGGCATAAGATCGATCTTGACCACAGGTTCGCGACTAAGAAGCTACTGACCGTGCCGGAGGTCGAATCCCTCGTCCAGGCGATATCGGTGAACACCAAAAAGCGCGACGGCACCACTATCAAGGGAGCTCAGGTCGACTACTCGCTCGACATCCTGAAAGTCTATTTTGGGTGGTTGTTCGGCCACTGGATCACTGACTCGAATGCCACAGAGAACGCAAAGCTAATTGAACGTCTTCAGGCCAATCTCCAAGAGCGTAAGAAGAAAACCGGTTCAAAGTCTAAAGCGAAAAGGGAGCGTATCGCCAAGAGGCTCAGTGACCCCGCAGATGCGGCGCTCTTGGAGCTGTTCGAGAATGCGGACGAACTCATGAAGGGTACCCCTGGATCTGAGCCAGAGGAGCAGGCTAGCCTCAGCAAACCAAACCAACTCGTATCTCTTTTCAAGCGAGCGGTCTTATTTCGCAATGTCCTTGCCCTGCGCATCCTCTACGACACAGGTATGAGGTTGGGCGAGTTACTTAGCCTTCGGTACCCAGATTTCATCCCTGCATCTGGTGGAGACAGCGCCCACATCAGAATCCGCCGCAATCATGATGACGAGTTTGATCGCCGAATGAACCAACCAGTGGCGAAGACATTGGGGCGAACTCTCAAAATCTCAGAACATCTTGAGAAGATGATGTTTGAGTATCTGGGAAGGTATCGAGCAGAGATCCCTAACGTTGGCTTCAAAAACGAATCGTTCATCTTTGTGAACCACAAACGGGGCGAAAATCAAGGTCGAGAGATCGAGATTACGACGTTTCGGTCTGCTCTGTCCGTGATCATTAAGCGAGACAAGAGACTCAAGGGACTGCACCCTCACCTGCTTCGACACCACTGGAATTACAGATTTTCCGAGCACTGCGAAAAAATGGGCTACAGCGATACAAAAATTCGGCAGGAGCGCGAGCACTGGATGGGATGGGTCGAAGGATCGTCATCGGCGCTCGACTATGACTTGCGTCACATTCAACAATCTGCGAACGAAACAGGTATTGCTGTCGCATCAGATACTGCAAGGAATAAATTTGATCGAAAACGATCAGGCAGTAGTCGCTATGGGCAGTGAAATCGGCTGTTGTTTCGATCACGGACAACGATCGCTTGCCCGGAGCTCTATGCACCAAAGCAGATATCGCTGAGCACAAATGCACCCGCCAGCATTCCGCTCTGAATCGTCAGTAAATACAGTACATGGTAAGATTTATGGCCTCCAATAATAACGCAACAATAAACGCCGCAAAAGCTATCGATCGTCTTGACATACCGATCGAAGATATCGAAATCATGACGAATTTTGATCGCAATGAACTCCCATCAAGTGGTTCTTACAGCGTAAGATTCTCAAATACGAGCGTCACTATCGCGGATCGGCGAACAGTTGATATTAGAAGTATCCTAGACATGGATAACCAGACTGTACTTGGATTCAAATCCACACTAGAAGCGATTGCCATCAGCAACTTACTTGCGCCTTCGACCTTGGGCAACTACGTTAACAGAATCGAACAAAGCATTAAAATAAGCTTAATCAAGGAATTTACTCATAATTCCTATCGAAAACTAATTAAACAGGTATCTCAAGATACTAATCATGCCTTCACGTCTATTCTAAAAACATGGTATAAATTGGGCTATCCTGGCGTTGACGCAGAGGCATTTAGCGTTGTAATGGCCTTGAAGGCCCCAGGTATGCAGAGTCGGAAACGAATTACTTCGGATGACCCCACAGAAGGCTGGTATACAGCTCAAGAATACGACGATCTAATAGATACCTATTGGCTAGACTACGAGTCGGGGAAGATCAGCCTGCGAGACACGTCGGCACTGCTGTTGATGGGCCAATACGGCAAGCGAGGAATCCAGCTTGCTAATCTTAAAGTATCTGACTTTCTTTCAGATGGAGAAACTGGAGGTCTTTCTGGGAAGCGTGTGACTTTTCCAGGCTCCAAGGATAGGAGTGCCGAATATTGGTTTCGGGGCTCAAAATTCGAAACTCATCCAATGGGCGACGACCTGTGGAACCTTTGCTTGCTACAAATTTATAATACCATTGCCGATCATGAAAAACATTTCCAACGCAAACTTACTGAAGCTGAGCGCAATGAACTTCCTTTTCTCCAGCGTGATATGACCCGGTTGAAAAAATTAAATGATGGTTCGTTTCCAATCGGCCTGTCGAGCGCTGTATTCCATCTAAGCAGCTCAGCGATTTCTACAGCATTGAAAAGAGTCTCAGGATCCATAGTCGTCTCTCACCGCACTGGGAAGTCGGTACGTGAGTTTGCCTATCGAATGAGGTATACACGCGCTCGACAGCTCGCACGCTTGGGCGTACCTCGTGCGACCTTACAATACTGGCTAGGCCACAGTGAAAATACCTCTCTCGATCACTATTACGACGACCCGGCAGAAGATGCTCGGCTGCTAGATCTTGAAATGCAAGTGATACTTGCCCCTCTCGCTCAGGCCTTCTCCGGTACATTAAGGGATAAAGAGTCTGATGCAGTTCGCGGAAACAATCCTGCCAGCCGCATTGAATTGGACGGTCATCACAGCGTGGGTACTTGCGGGGAGCACGGGTACTGCAATGCGTCGGTTCCAATCCCGTGTTACCGTTGCGCGAAATTTCAACCGTGGGTCGATGCTCCTCACGAAGAGGTGCTACTAAGGCTCATCGAACGGCAAGAAGAAGAGAATAATATCCACATGCCGAGTAAAACTCGCCGGATCCTAGTACCTCTCCAGCTAAATAAAGATATTGCTGCTGTCAAGCTGGTCATCAGACTCTGCGACGCTCGCAAACAGGAGCTGAGATCAGCTGCACAAGAAACTCAAATGCATCTCGATGAAGGCAACAACTCTATCGATGCAAAAAAGAAACACAAGGCCAGGTAGACAGCATGTCCAATCCAATCAACTTTCAGTCCAAAAGCCAGATCGCTTGCCAGAAACACCTGCAGAGTTACATCCACCTAGCAAAGCACGTAAGCCCTATTTGGAAAAACCACCCTGGCTTCGACTGGAATACAGATGTATGGCATACACCGCGCGGCAAGTTACGCTTTATGACTTACGGGGTAAAGCTACAGGCATCAAAGGTACCAACTCGTGATCAGCAATTTGATCCTGATTTTATGGAATTCGCCAAGGCTTACATTGTCAACACCCGGAAAGGTGATCCTGCCAAGGCCTTTCGGGTTGACTATCTTGCTGTCCAAATTATTGGTGCCGCACTGACTTTAGTCGACGGCCATGCTGATATCACCCGATTGTCCGAGCGACATCTTGATAAAGCAGTTGAAATCATCAAGCAACGGAATAAAAGCCACCACGCCACAGCCGTCGCGGTGAAAGCCTTGGCAAGGGTTGTTGCTGAACAGAATATTTCCCCGCACTCGATCAAGTACTGGGCATCCCCTTTTAACGATAACTCGCAAGCGGAAAGCGCAAAGCCTGTCAAACAATCGCTTCCCGATGACGAGGCCATATTAGCGCTAGCCGAAATTTTCTCGCGCGGTTACCACAGCGACGATCTCGATGATGAGGCGGTTTACATCACGAGTATTACCGCAATTCTGTTATCAGCACCGATGCGAATTGCCGAGAAGCTAAGGCTCAGATTAGACTCGATGAAATCTGAAAAAGATAAAAATGGCGATACGCAATGGTATCTGCATTACTACTCCACGAAGAATAAAAAAATCATGACAAAAGGCGTTCCAGCCACCATGGTGGAGCATTGCAAAGAGGCATTCAGGCGCTTGACAGCCATTACGGAGCCAGGGCGCAAACTCGCTTTGTATCTCGAGAGCGGCAAAACTGAATTTTACCCTCACCCTGCCGTACCTGCCGTACCTGCCGATCAGATTTTGACGAAAGATGAAGTAATCTCAGCGCTTGGTCGTCCAACGGAAAAATCGACCGAGCAGGTGATGAAACACATGACGGGGTCGTACAAACTCGAGGGCTGGACGTTGAATAAATTGTGGGAGATTGTTCGGGCCTACAATATGAAGCTTAACCCTTTCTTCCCATATCAAGTTGATTCTGAGCTGCATATTACAAAGCCACCGAAAATGTCTGAGTCTTTGTTGTGTTTCCTCAAGCTTCAGATCAGCCAGGGGCTGGCAACCAGCCCAGTGCTGCTGACACCAGCAAACCAACACTACTATTCATCACGTGTAGGCCCGGATCGGGTGGCTACAACTAATGGCAAGACTTATCCCTCTTTCTTCACAAAGCAGGGCTATCCAAGCCTTTCTCTCCGATCGCACCAGTTACGACATTTCCTGAATACCGCAGCGAAAGAAGCTGGGGTTGGGATTGAGACCATCACCAAGTGGAGCGGGCGCGCATCGGTTAAGCAGACGCGTGACTATATCCACCAGGATCCGATGCGCAAAGCCGAGATGTATAGCGCTGATGTGATTCCCGTGAAAGACGTCACCCCTAAGCCCATCACTGCTGCCGAATACAACATCCTCAACAAGGGGCCGATTATCTCAACGCGGTATGGTATCTGTACGCACCCTTGGACAATTAGTCCATGTCAGAAATCGGGCGATTGCTTGAATTGTTCTGACTTGTTGCATTGTAAAGGGCACAAGAATTCATTGGCAGCTGTGAAGGTTGAGCGGGATCATGTGGCAGAAAACCTTGCGGCAACTGTGAAAGAGATCGAGGCTGGTAATCGCCCGGCAACGCGTTGGGTGGAAACGCATACTCATTACCTGGAACGTCTGAGCCAGATTGTAGCCATGCATGAAAACCCTGATATTCCGGACGGCAGTCCCGTACAAATGGTAGGCAAAGACTTCACGCATGCGAAGCGGATCATCCTCAATAAGCAGCCGGCAGCTGAACTGACGAACAATACCGGCAGCGTGCTTAGCGGTATCGACGATGAAGATCTGCAACTTTGCCTTCAAGAAATGATGAGTGGTAACTGATATGCCCCGCGCTTTTACACCCAAGGAACTCAAAGCCATTGTGGCGATTATCAGGGATTGGCCGATCAAGCAAAAGCTGACCTGGGATGAGATCTGCAAAGCGGCTGAATCGGTGCTGGACTTTGTTCCCAGCCGCCAGGCTTTTGTCGATAAGCCGGCAGTGATCAATGCCTACAAGGTTCGGAAAGCGGCGATCACCTCCCACCGGGACAAGCTAGCAAGCATTCCGAAACCGAAGAGCCTTACAGCTGCGGCGGAGACGATTGCAAGGCAGCAGGAGGAGATCAGGCAGCTCAAGAACGAAGTCCAAGCGATGGCAGAGATGGCCCGACGCTTTATACACAATGCCGTGGTGCATGGGTTGAAGCGGGAGCAGTTGAATGCCCCGCTGCCAAAAGTTGACCGGAAATGACCGGAAATGACCGGAGAGACAGGGTATGTGCGGGGTGTCGTGACATCCGAATACTGCAACAACGGCTGCTGCTACCAGTCCCTCAAGGTTGCCCCGGCTCGTCACTGTCATCGTTGTCGGAAATCCGCCAGTTACCAGTTAAGGGAATGACTGCACTATGTTGGTACCTCCCGAATGGCGATTTTGCGTCGCGAGGAGGAAGCTGGAATGAATGTTTCCGCTCCAGCAACTCTGGAAAGCGCTTAAAGACCGTTAGGTGGTGCAAGGGGATGGTTTGAATGTAGGCTAAGAGATTGCCGAGGTTGATGCTGACGCTAGGGTTTCCGGGAGCTAGAAACTCATCGCTCAGTACATGCGAAAGATTCCACTCGATCGAATCGATATGAATGTCAGGTCGGGCATCAGTCCAGGACAATGCTAGCTGTTTGGCGTGGTGGTAACTGCGGTAGCCAAGACCTTTAGCGAGAAGTTCCAATGCTTGGGTATGCATGATCGGTTTCAAGCCAGGCCAGGTTTTGAAGAGGAAGCGAGCGGATTTCTTCATACCTGTCAACACCGGTTGAAAACTGACCCACCCTACCGAAGTAAAACTGACCCACCCCGGCGGTGTTTGAGGTCTGTTTATTTCTGTGGCGAGGCCGTTTCTCTCGGCACCACCTGACCTGATTTCAGCTTGTCCTTCAGTCGATAACTCTGTCCGCTGACCTGGACGATATGCGCATGGTGCAGAAGCCGATCCAGCAGCGCAGCGGTCAGTGTCGAGTCGTCCGCGAAGGTCGTTGCCCACTGGCTGAACGGCAAGTTGCTGGTCAGCACCAAGCTGCCATGTTCGTACCGTTTGGCGATCACGTTGAAGAACAAGTTGGCTTCGTCACGGCCGAACGGCAAATAGCCGATCTCATCAATCACCAGCAGTTTCGAGCGTTGAACAACGCGACTGAAATACTGAGCCAGGCGCCCTTGATGGTGCGCGGCGACGAGTTGCAAAGTCAGGTCGGCGGCGGAGATGAATCGGGTCGAAATGCCTGCCATGATCGCCCGATAAGCCAGAGCGCTGGCCAAGTGTGTTTTGCCAACGCCCGAAGGCCCCAGCAGCACGACGTTTTCCTTACGCTCGATGAAGGCCAGCCCGGCCAGTTCCAGGATCTGGCTTTGCGGCGCGCCGCTGGCGAATTTGAAGTCGTATTGTTCAACCGTTTTTACCGCCGGCAGCCCGGACTGTTGCAGCAGCGCTTGCCGCCGCCGCTCGTTTCGAGCGCGATCCTCGCTCAGCAGAAGCTGTTCCAGGAAGTCGGCATAGCTCGTTTCTTTTTCGGCCGCTTGCTGGGCCAGTGCCGGCCAGTCCGTCGCAAAAGTGTCCAGCTTGAACTGTTGGCAAAGAGACTCGATGCGCAGATGTTGAAGGTTCATGGACGTACCTCAAGCAGTGCCTGATAGACCGAGAGCGGATGCTGCAAGCTTTCCACCGGCATGGGTTGGACGACTGAAATCATGCTGCTCGCAACCCCTTGGATCTCTGGCAGGGGCAACAAGTGGTGCACTTCGGTATCCAGTCGGTGTTGCGGTATTTCGCCCGTCGTCGCATGTGTTCGGGCGTTGGCGACCTCCATCAACCAAGGGCCGATCTTGCTGTTCGCGACCTCAACGTCCAACAGCAAGTTGACCTGGTTAAGTGACGCGGCCAGTGGCACTACGAAGCTGTTTTTCAGGTAGTGGTTGAAGCGCTCGACCTTGCCCTTGGTCTGCGCCCGATAAGGCCGGCAGACTTTCGGTGTGAAACCGTAGCGCTCTGCCAAATTCAATAGCGCGGTATTCCAGCGGTGCTGACCGGGGCCATAAACATCGCGTTCCTGGATGATTGTTTTGGCGTTGTCGAAGAGTAGCTTTCGCGGCGTACCGCCGAAGAAACGCAGCGCCTTTTCGATACCGGAACACCAGGCTGCGGAGTCTTCGCGACGGGAGAAAACGACGTAGGTCGCACGGCTCCAGCCCAACGTTGCAACGAATGCCAACAACGGATCGCGGCCACGCCGAATGACGGTGAAGTCCACCTGCATCTGCTCACCGGGCTCGGTTTCAAAGCGAACGACGGCTTCGTTTGCCTTGGATTTCAAGGTCAACAGAAAGCTGGTGAGGATTGAGTACCCGCCTTCGTAACCCTGTTCGCGGATCTCCCTCAACAGCACGATGGCGGGAATCCAATGGGGTCGAGCGGCTTCTACGCGCTGGCGCAGATAGGCCTCGAAAGGCACAAGCTTGCCCACGCGCTGCGCGCGCGGGCCATAGACGACGGGCTGGCGCTGGGCCTGTAATTTGAGGTGGCGTCGAATGGTATTGCGAGAGCAGCCCATCTGCCGGGCGATGGCCCGAATAGACAAACCCTGACGAATAAGAACACTGATTTCCACGTGTTGCTCCTGGGACAGCATGGGCAGCTCGCAAAAGCTGCATTTTGCCCAAGTGGGTCAGTTTTCAACCGGTAGGGTGGGTCAGTTTTGCATCGGTACTGACACATACCTGTATGGCGTTCAAGATCAGCGGGAAAAATGGGAAGGATCATCGCAAGCTCCGGTCGTTAGCGGTGTCGGCTGCCCGCGAATGACGACTGTTGATTGCGTGAAAAAATGGGGGGTGTAACACCCGTGACTAGGTCTTTGCGTGCCGACCGCGCGATCCAGGTAATCGCTTGGTTGGCATGCTACTGTTGCCTGACACCTAGGTCAATACGAGGAGCGAGTGTCACTGTAATCAAGTGAGTAAGCCACCGCCAATGGTGGTCGGTTCCGGAGCGTGATGAAGCACCGACGCGACATCGTTGGTGCTAATCGGATTTTGGCGAGAGTTTCACGGGGACGAACTGGCGCGATTACAAGTCGAACATACTCAGGCGGACGCCGGCGCTGGCATCACTTTCTATTTGCCTTACACCAAAGGCGATCGACAGCACCAAGGGACGACCTTCCACACCCCTGCCCTCAAAAAGCTGTGTCCCGTGCAGGCTTACATCAACTGGATCACCGTGGCCGGCATTGCTCATGGCCCTATATTTAGGAAGATAGATCGCTGGGGCAACCTTGCTGACGACGGCATCACTCCAACAGCTTGATCCCAATGCTTCGTCGATGCTTTGCGCAGGCAGTTGTGCCATCGGACATCTACAGTATCCACTCGATGCGGCGCGGGTTTGCCACTAGGGCTTCTGCTTATGGTTGGGATATCAAGTCGCTGATGAGATATGTCGGCTGGAAGGACATCAAGTCAGCGCTGAGGTACGTCGATGCGGGATCCTCCTTTGGTGGCCTTGCGTTGAAGCCATCAGCGCCCAAAGTGGAAATCCTCTAAAGTTGTCTTGCACGATTGTTCTGGCACAGAGCGCGTAGGCCAGACGCCGCAGTGTTCAATCGTCACAGTCTTTAGGTTATCCCGCCATGGATACAAGAATGCTTACCGCCCAAGAGGTTCACCAGATACTCCGTGATGTTTGTATCGGTTCACGCCCTATGCGCCGAATCACTGAGCACACCTGGAACGAAATCTTCTGTGGCCTGATGACCGTCGAAGTGGACGGCTGGTTGATCAGTTTTTTCAATGATTGCGGTGAGTTGGACTACTGCGATAGCTGCTGCAGTCCTGACGACCGAAAGTATGAATTCACCTCAACCGATATCAAAGCACTTGATCCTGTAGCGCTTCTTAGCCCAGAAGAACATCGTACGCTTGAGGAGCTGCTCTGCGGTATCTGATAAGACCCCAAGTATTGCTATTGGCGCGTTAGCAATGCTCAACGGATCGCGCAGAGTAGCCTCTGATACCACGCTGAGTTCAGCAGGATTCAACCCGCCCGAGGCCCGCAACTCGCACTCATCGTCTCTAAATGATCCAGTGGCTCACGCCCCATCGCCTCCATCATCGCATTAGCAAGCCACACCGCGTCCAGCATGCTGAACGAATAGCACATAAAGTCAAAAACAAGCTCTACTCCCCCTTCTTCAATTGTGTAGACGCTTACCTTTTCAGTTTTGTCATTCTCTTCTGTCGCAAGCTCAACGACATAGACTCCATCGTCTGTCTCGTGGCACTTGAAACTACCATCGGCGCAGTAACTCCACTCTCCGGATACTCTTTTTCGATATTTCCTGTTCAGAATACTGTCGCGACCGGCTGGCGTCGGTACAAACCCTGCGAGATTTCCCACTGTTATGAGCACAGCATCGTAAAGACAGTGTGCGATATCTTCAGCTACGGCGTCGGAAAACCTAAAAGGCATGATGTCTAATTTCAAACTGACATACTGATCAACCTGCCTAGATACCTGGCAGGAGTACAGTTCGTCATATTCCCGTCCGCGCCAGCAGACGAATTCGCGCTCTGCAAAAAACGCTACAGGTTGCACTTCAGTTTTGCTCACAAAATTCACCATCGCTATGTTCTTAAAAATAACAACGGACGTAGTGACGAAAAACTTTAGCGAAAAGGTGAAATATTTTTCAAGGCTAAAAACACAAGCATCTCAACCATGCTTACCTGGTTGACGTAACAAGGTTATATCCGCTGGAAACAATACTGAGGTTATACGCGAGCGCGTAATTGCGAGTCGCCATGCGCTTAAGCATTTCGTTAGGAAACCGTAGACATCACCTCCCCTAACCCTTCGCCACTGAGTGTCGTTGCAACGACCTCAAAGGGAAATCTTCGTTAGGCAGGACTCCTTAACTGATTGAGTGTCAGGAGCTGACTGTTCGCTTGGATCAATAACAACGACCCTGCCTATGCGAGCACTCCATGGCCTAGGCGGCCGATGAGGTCGAGCACTGCTTGCGTTTCTATGGGTGCCACTTCGGGTACTGCTGTAGTGAACCAAGCCTGGCACGCTCCCGTCTTGGCCCCATGGGCTTCCATCCGCACGCCTCCGCTCCGCTCGCTTCGGCGCTTTGCTCAGGCTAACTGTAACGTAACTTTTGACTTGTAACGTAAGCAACGTTACAGAGCAAAAAGCACGTTACAGACCAATGAATTCGGGCGTTTTGTGGAAAATGGGGTGTATCACCAAGCTCGAGGTCGATTAAGGCGCCTTACGCGTTCCTCTCTGATCACCTCCGAAATCAGGCTGCGAGATTGGAGTTAACGGCGGAAACCTAACCACTTTTCAACAGGCTGGACGAAAAGATCAGGACATTGTCCTGCCCATCAATGAAAATGCTGTCATGGGTAATGAAAGCTGGAGCGCCGCATGAAGTGGTTAGATCGATTCAAAAAAATCGTTTGTCGAGACAAAAGATCAGGAGTAGAGCAAGCAAGGGATCGGGCGTTCATTGCCGCACTCAACAATCTGAAGTCTCTTCGTGTAACACCGGAGGGCGGCATGTCAATCGATCCAAACGAAATACGAGACAAAGTAATCGCTAGTCGTCATACCCTCCGGCGCTTCGTGCGATAACCGCGTGCCTTCATCCGCCATCTTTTAGCCGAGCCTGAGGGCTCGAAGGGGCGACATCAATAAATTACGGGGCCCTCCAACTGGTCGCCTATACACATCACACAAGCACACCTCTTTCCAGGACTTCTCATGCGGATAGTCCGTGTTCTAACCGGCCGATAAGATCGAGCACTGCTTGAGTTTCCACTCTTGTGCCCAGCATCTTTATGGGGGCTTTCCCATCGAGTCCGCGAGCTGGTGAGATCATCCAGTTCCGCACCGCCAATACGTCCCCTTCAAACAGCTCATAAGCGGCGTCGAAGACGGTAGTCAGCGAATACAAACGATCGCTTTCAGCGCATGTGAAGCGACCAGCTTTTTCTCTCCGAGCGAGTGTCGAGCGAGACATGCCCAGACTCTCGCCGAGCACACTCATCTCGATCCCAGCCTTGGCCGTAAGCTGCTCGAGTAAAGAAAATGGCAGCCCATTGCGAATGCACTCATGAAGCTTAGAGCCGCGACTTGGTAATCCGAGGCAAGCCCAGAAGCCAGCGGTGCGAAGCGCGCCTGGTTGATACTCTTCAAGAAATGGCAGCATCAATTCACCTATATGCCGTACACGCCAGAGGGTATTTTTCGAACTCAAAATGCGCATCAGTTAATGACCCCAAAATGGGACATTAAGTGGCAA
Source organism: Pseudomonas sp. HLT2-19-2 (assembly GCF_054898005.1). NCBI lineage: Bacteria > Pseudomonadati > Pseudomonadota > Gammaproteobacteria > Pseudomonadales > Pseudomonadaceae > Pseudomonas > Pseudomonas sp. HLT2-19-2. Next base: position 3,255,748 of record NZ_CM142712.1, read on the forward strand.
AAACGAGGTTAGTGTCCCATTTAGGGGTCACTAAGGAACGGCTAAAACGGTGGCCAGCTACGTCTCTCAGTGATGCTGACACTGGTCGTGTGCCCCTGCCTGATCTGCGTAGCAGAATGGTACATAGCCATTCACATCATGCCATCGCAAAATAATTCTTCGATCGAGCTCAAGGTTTTTCAAAGCCATCCGTTTTTCATCTGTATGAACCTGACAAGGAACCAGCTTGACAGTTTCCACGTTCGTCCAGTGCTTGAGCGCCGCTTTATTGTTTACCGACGCAACAGGTGATCGCAAGCGCAGAGCAAGAGAGCATTTGGGCGGCTATACGGAGACATCCTCTTCCCTACCTGGGTTTGTCTGCGAGGAGCCTCGGGCGGCCGGTATGCTGTAGCACTAGACAGCAAGCAGATCGACACCGATGGAGTGGCGACTGCACCGCTTACGTGAACACTCCGACTACCTGTAGCACCACTCTTTTCGAAGGAAATACATGTCAATCATTTTTCAGCGTCACCGCGATGAAGAAAATGCAGATCACAGGATCCAGATGCCTCAACGGATCTTGCCTACAACGACCAATCAGTTTCCGATTGATGTGTTGGCGCTCCGATTCGAAAAATACCAAGCGGATCCGTCGAACGCCCAAGATCGTTATCCCTGGGCCGCACGTTTCGTAATGGGCATTCCAGTACCGACTTGGCAGCGTCACTTGGTGTGGAGTGTGGGCCAGAAGTCTCGCTTCATTTCTGCAGCGTGGTCAGGCGCGGATTTGGGCAGCTATCTCACCAATGACTGGTGCGAATGCACGGGGAGTGTTATGGCAGAGAACTGTGAAATTCTTCTCGATGGGCAACAACGGCTGCATAGCTTAGAAGAATATTTCCTTGATCGATTAGCGGTTCCGGATGCTCAAGGCCAGCCGAGGACTTGGTCTGAGGTGGGGAATAGCGAGCGCAAGCGTTTCTTGTCGACGATCTTTGCGCACTCAACCGTCTGCTCAGACGACGAGCTGGTGTTGCGCAAAACGTATGATCTTTACGCCCAAGGTTTAGCGCCTCGCGCGCACGATCAGCGTGCAGTTCAATAGCTTTTAGATAATTTTTTTGCGGCATGCCCCAAGGGGCCGGCTGTCGTGAACCAAGCCCGCGGGTCTTGGCCCGTTGGGCTTCCATTCTCATGCCCTTCGACCTCCTGGTCTGCGCGCTCCGCTTGCATTAGTCGACCAATAGGCACTATGCCAAAATAGACTGGAGATTCACCATGACCTACATCAATTTCTTCCCAGGTAACGTTGATGCTACTCGTGAAATCAGCATCGGTGCCAATGCCGTTTATGCAGTTGAAGATGTCATCGACTTGGCCGACGCGATGATTCGTGGCTTCACCTGCAGCGCGCCAGTCGAAGGCGCGAAGGTTGCCTTGGAAGACGGATCTATTTGGGGTGATCTTTGTGAGCAGCATGGCGAAGCCGTGGAAGAAGTGTTGGGAGAGCTGCATGACCTACTGCGCTACTCTGCATGAAGCCTGGCGTTGGACGATGGCCCAACCATGGAGTTGCCGTGCAGCGCCAATGGCTCTAACGTACTGTTTTTTGATACGAATGAATCGTAGAGGTCAGCCGAGGGTTTGGTCTGAGATCGGCAAACGCGAGCGTAAGCGTTTTTTGTCTACGGTCTTCGCCCAATCCCATGTGTCCTCTGACGATGAGGTAGCTCTGCGCAAGACTTATGATCTTTGCGCGATGGGTGTAGCGCCTCGTGCTCCCGATCAGCGTGCAGCTAAATAGCTTTCGAATAATCGTTATTTTGGACACGCCCCGTCGGGGACGGCTGTCGTAAACCACACGGGCCGTCTTCGACGTGTCATAGCCCTCCGGGCTTCCATCCTCGTGCGCTACGACCCTTCGGGCCTGCGCGCTCCGCTTGCATGATTGCCTGGATCAGTCACAAACCTTCGGGCCTTAGGAGGCATGGGCCCGAGGCGACGTCTCGATGTCGAGGGGAGCACTTCATCATGAGTTATCACAATCAGCCTCCAACTTGTTTGGAGGCCGCTGCCAGACGCTGGTAAAGCTCAGCGAGGATCCGGGCATCGAGCAACGCATGATGAGAAAGCTCTGGGAGATTTACATCACCGAGGTCATCGCCTTCGAAATGTCGGAATAGGTGGATTAAGTTGGTAGGTCTGTTCGCCACATGGCCTGGCCACCTGTGATCGACATACGCGAGCTCACAAAAAAAATCCCAGTCCCAGTCTGGCGCGTCCGTACAGATTTCTAACGGGCCTTCGATATTGTCGAGGAAAACCCACAGAGCGGCTTGGGCCTTCACAAGTGACATTCCATGACGGGGTAGATCCAGCTGAGGCAATACGTTTTGGATTACGAAGGCACTGCAGTCCGCAACCTGGTAGGTATCCGTCAGCTCTACATAAAACTCGTCACCAGTCTCTGAGACTAAAGCCAATGAGATCAGCTTCGAATTCCGGCTGAGCTCAGTAAACTCACAGTCCAAAAAAAGCTTCATGGTCTTCCTTCCTATGCGTGAGCTCATCCTTACTCATAACAGCGGAGTATCCTAAACCAAGGGCAGAAACCAGCTGCGTGTACCTTAGCGAATCGAGGAGAAGCGAATGGCCGAAGCGGTGCGGGGATCTGATTAATGAAGCATGTCCGTCTAATCCGGCATGGGGAAAGTGCAGCCAACGCTGGTGAAGCCAGTCTGGATCACGCGACCATTCCTCTTACGCCGAAGGGTGTTGAGCAAGCACACTTGATGGCCCAGTCGTTCAACAATGCTCCAGCTTTGATCATTGCCTCCCCATTCTCTCGAGCGCAAGCAACCGCGAAGGCCACTGCAGCGGCCTTCCCTACTACCCCTCTTGAAACTTGGCCCATTCATGAGTTCACGTACCTTGAGCCAGCCAGTTGTTCAAACACGACAATTGCCCAGAGACGGGATTGGGTCGAAGCATATTGGGCCAAGTCAGATCCTACATTCACGGATGGTGAAGGCTCCGAGTCGTTCTGTGACTTCATAATTAGAGCTCAGTCGTTCCTGGTTCGACTTGTAGAGCATCCTGCCCAAGACATCGCGGTGTTTTCGCATGGTCAGTTCATCAGTGCAGTAGCTTGGCTAATTGAGCGCAATCCGCAGGACATTGATGGCCGGGCTATGGCTGACTGGCGTGAATACGAGATCAAGAACCCCGTGCGCAACTGTTGTGGCTACCTGCTAGACAGGCGTCTAGCCGATGATGCCTGGCGAATAAGCCCTCAGGTGGGCCCAGATGGTTCGTGCTCACAGCTCGCTCTGTCGTCGTAAGAGAAATGATCTCTCCCACGACGCACATACAACGGCAACGCTAGTAGCTTTCTTCCTCGGCTTGGAAGACCTCGATGAGTTTCTGATTGTAATCGTCCAAATAGCTTTGAAGACCTTCCCGGTCAATCAGGCGGACACCTGCTGTTCCTGCCAATTCTTTTGCGGATTTTGTGTAGTAGGAGTTCGTGACGACCATGGCTTCGTCACACCCGTAAAAGGCCTTGGCGGAAATCGCTTGCTGGACAGCTGCGTTGCCTACCGAGCCAGAGTAATTCTTTGCCTGGATCACCATGTTTTTCCCGAAGCGGCTGACAAAAAGATCCGCGCCCTGGTCAGCTGTCTTCTTGGTCTCTTTGACGTCATAGCCAATGGTCTGGAAGATCTCAACAAGGAAGGCTTCGAATTGGAATCCGTCCATGGCATCCACCAGGTACATGGTGATGAACTGGTTCGGATTGAAATGCTCGAGCTGTGATCCCAGCCGCTCGACGAGAATGTCGAAATAAATCTCCTCGCATAGACTCAAGCCATTCCGAAAAGCCTGCAGCGGCAGTAGTGGTACGCCGGATGTGGTGGCTGATTGGGGATTGAATTGAACATTGGGAAATGGAACGTCATTTTCCCAAAGGTAGTAGTAGAACAAGGCCAAGTCAGACCTGAATGTCGTCCCGGCCTCTTCAATCCAGGAACGTAAGGTGTCGGCAAGATCAGCTCGGATGTGGCGGGTCAACTCTCTCGAGAAGCCCAGGTAGGCAGAGTTGAATGCTGTGGTTTGCAGCAGCTTGTCCAAAAGAGATGGAAGCCCTTCTAGCTCGTCAAAGCCTTTGCGAATCAAGACCTCCCTGAACAGCTCCCTCTCGGTGTAAACGCCATCCAGTCGAGGGCCAGGCACACCTGTGTCATCACTCCCCGCGCTTTCGCGAGTCGTGTGAATGAAGTTAGTGAAGTATGGCTGCTTCAGTTCAGCGTATTTTCTCAACACGTTGTTCAGAAGGTCGTTGAGCTGAGCTTGCTCCTTCTTCTTACCGAGGAAGTCTTTAATCAAGCCTTTGGATCTGTATTGGAAATCTGGATAGAACGAAGGATCCAGCGGAGTAAGGTGCCGCAAAGTGAGCTCAGATGACGGCGAAACTTGGGAGCCCATGCACCACGGGCATGCCGTTTCAAACGTTGTTCGCTTGCATCCGTTGCATTGGTAAATCATCGTTTCCGTTCCTTCCCAAGTCATCGCGCGCCTTCACGCACATCCTGCTAGCGACCATAGCTCAGTGCCATCACTCAGTCCACGAGCTTGTTTCCACTGCACACAGACGCATCAATGATGGCAAAATCCCATCACGGCAGTTGGAGTGCCGGGCCGGCTAAGCTAGAGTTCCAGCATCTATCAGCCGGACGCTCCGTTGCTGAGCAGTCATCAGGGAAGAGACTATGCAAATTCAGCATCTGGAAATCGCGAACTTCCGCAAGCTCCTATCCGTACGGGTCGACCTCGCAGCCGAGACCACACTCCTCGTTGGAGCCAACAACAGTGGCAAATCATCTGCGATGCTGGCCTTGCGCAAGTTCCTACTTTCGAAAGCGTCGATTTTCAGATTGCAAGATCTTACTCTGAGCCATCTCGCCACAATCGATGCCATTGGTGAAGCTTGGGAGGCTGCAGATGATAGCTTCCCCATCCCAGTCGCAAATGAATGGGCTGACTGGTTGCCAACGCTAGATATTTGGCTTGAAGCAGCTCAGGGCGAGCTTCATCACATCCGAGATCTCATACCGAACTTCGCCTGGAAAGGCGGCCATGTCGGTATGCGGTTCCGGCTGGAACCAGATGATATGCCAACGCTGTTCGTCGATTACCGCAAAGAGCGAGTACGAGTGAGGGAGCTTCAGCAGGAAATTCAAAAACAGGCAGCGCTAGGTACGCAGCCACCATCGCTTCCGCTCTGGCCGCAGAGCTTGCATGACTACCTGAATCGGCGAATCGGTAAAACCTTCAAGATCCGATGGTACCGACTTGATCCAGGCCAGCTACGAGCTCCAGATCCTGCAACTCGTAAAGCTAACCAGCAACCGCTTACGGCCACTGCAACACCACTCGTGCGCAATCCCCTAACAGACCTGATTCAAGTCCACGAGATCAATGCTCAACGCGGCTTTGGTGACAGCGCTGACGAAGGCCTCCTAGAGGGCGGACATGGATCGGGCAGGAAGCTCTCGGAACAATTGCGAGCGTACTACAGCAGGCATCTCGATCCAGGCGATAGCCCAGATATTTCAGATTTGGAGGCACTCAGAGCAATTGAGGCAGCTCAAACTGCCTTTGACACTCGCTTGAGCACGAGCTTCGCGCCTGCGCTCAAGGAAGTCGCCGGCTTGGGCTATCCGAATAACTCAGACCCGTCCATCCGAGTTTCCACCCGCCTCGCCCCTACGGACGGGATGAACCACGAAGCAGCTGTGCTGTTTGAATTGGATTCCGTTGGAGGAGCCCCTGGAGCACCGCCTCTTAGGCTTCCGGAGACGTCCAACGGGCTCGGCTACCAAAACCTCATCTCAATGATATTCCGATTGATGGCATTTCGAGATGAATGGCTGAAGAAGTACAGAAGTCCTGAAGAACAAAGCGCTACTGGTGTTGAGCCTATACATTTGGTTCTAATCGAAGAACCGGAGGCCCACCTGCACGTCCAGGTTCAGCAAGCATTCATAAAACACGCCTACCATGTGCTGTGCAGCGACCCATTGCTAGCGAAGTATCCGAATCTCAGGACACAGCTGATGGTCAGTTCCCATTCCAGCCATGTAGCTCATGAGATTGACTACGAAAACTTGAGATACTTCCGCAGACTTCCGTCCGGCATGGCTGGGATATCAATCCCAGTCTCTACCGTCTCGAACCTAAGTACAGTATTCGGCGAGTCCAATCAAACGAAGGAATTCGTTACCCGTTACCTTCGGGCCCAACATGCCGACCTGTTCTTTGCGGATGCGGTGATCCTCGTTGAGGGGGCCGCTGAGCGCATGATGCTTCCACATTTTTTGAGGCAACACTTTCGTTTCCTAGACCAGTGCTACATAACCATTTTGGATATTGGGGGAAGCCACGCGCATCGGCTCCGGCCCCTAATCGATGCGTTGGGTATTGTCACTCTGGTGATAACTGACTTGGACGCGGGTCTCCTACAGGTCGGCAAACCTGTCGAGCGGAAGAAAGGCCAAACCACTAACAACCCAACCGTGCGCCATTGGATGCGAGCAGCAGGCCTTGGACATGATGTGGACTCATTACTGGATCTGCCCTTCGACAGTAAAGCTCAGCAAATTGACGAGTTGTTCTCGATCAGGATCGCTTATCAGACGCCCATTACTGTCCGCTTACCCAAAACTGGGCTAGATGTCGAAGCATTACCAAATACCTTTGAAGACAGCCTTGTCTTGAGCAATACAGAGCATTTTGCTAACAAAGCGGGACGCGGGCTGATGCGATCCTTTGCCAAGGCGCTACGTGAAGCAGAAACATCCTTAGAGCTTGGCACAGAGCTGTTCACCAAGCTCAAGGATGGTGATAAGGCTGAGTTCGCACTACATGTTCTCGGCGATTCTGATTTCGCCAAGTTGACGGTGCCTAATTACATCCATGAAGGCTTGGCGTGGTTGCAGTCCAAGCTCGAAAGAAAAAGCAAAGAGCTACTGGTCATCCCTTCAGCGATTGTCGAGGTGACACCATGAGCCGGCAGCCGGAAGCTGCTATGGATGATGTTCCAGATGCCGATCAGATCATTCAGGACTGTCTGAATCTCGACCATCCGAAGAGTTTTTTCCTATACGCCGGCGCTGGCTCTGGAAAAACCCATTCGTTAGTCCAAGCCGTGAAAATTCTAAAGAATAGGGAACGGCAACGACTGACTTTTGAAGGACGCCAAATCGCGATCATCACCTATACCAAAGCGGCGTCCGAGGAAATTACCCGCCGTCTTGAACACGACCCACTGGTGATTGTGTCAACCATTCACGCCTTCTCTTGGCGGATGATTCAGGGCTTCAATGATGACATTCGTGAGTGGCTTCGGGTCAAGCTCACCCAAGACATTGGCGAGCTTAATGAGAAGCTCGGAAAGGCTCGAGGGCAAAACAAAACATTTCTAGCAAATCAAGCTTCGAGGGATAGCAAAGTTCGTCGGCTCGATTCCCTGGATCAGATATCGACATTCATTTACAGCCCTACCGGCGACAATCGCGGTAGGCAGGCCCTAAACCATAGTGAAGTCATTCAAATGGCCGCTGTATTTATCCAGCAGCCTCCGTTGCTGAACGTTATGGCGGATCAGCACCCGGTACTTTTGATCGATGAGAGCCAAGATACCTATGGGCCGCTCATGGACGCTTTTCTGCGAGCACAATCGCTCATCCCCGACCGTTTCTCTCTCGGGCTTCTCGGCGATACCATGCAACGCATCTACAACGATGGGAAGGTGCGTTTGGAGGAAGCGATCCCTCCAGATTGGGCGGTGCCCGAAAAACGTATGAACCGTCGATGCCCAACAAGGGTTGTTGATCTTATCAACGTAATCCGTGCGGGCGCAGACAGTCATCAGCAGAAGCCAAAGCCGGACGCTGTAGAAGGCACGGTGCGAATGTTTTGCACCCAACAGACACCGGGTCAAGGTTTCGGGTTGGAGGAAGATATCGCACAGCGTATGGCAGCCATCACCGGCGACGCTCAGTGGGCAGCAGGCAAGGATGGAAGAAAGACCCTAATACTTGAACACAAGATGGCCGGACGCCGAATGGGGTTTGAGGGTGTGTTCACACCATTGTATGGGGTAGAGCATCTGCGAACGGGGCTACTGGACGGAACACTGCCAATCTTGAAACTGTTCTTCGAGCGGGTAGCCCCTATTCTTCAAGCCGCTAAGACGAACAGTTTCAGCCTCATAGAAGCTGTCCGACTTCATTCTCCGCTTCTCGATACTAAATCCATGAAAGAGGCGCCTGACCAGTTAGCCTTGCTTGAAAAAGCAGGAGCCGCTACTGGGTCACTGTGCGAGCTGTTCGATGACAACGATCCCCTCATAGGTGACGTGGCTCATGTCCTACTCCAAACAGGCCTACTAGATCTCCCTGATCGCCTCGTAGCTGCTCTGTTAACAGGCGCCACCACTGATGCCCCTCCCGATACATCGGATCGTGATGCATTAGAAACACATGCATACCAGGTTCTACTGGGACGTCCTTTTTCGGAAATGGCTGCATTCGCTGGCTATACCGAGGGGCTTTCCCCTTTCGACACGCACCAAGGTGTAAAGGGCCTAGAGTTCCCCAGAGTCATGGTCATCCTCAATGATGAAGAAGCAGGTGGCTTCCTTTTCAGTTACGACAAGCTCTTGGGGGTCAAACCAGCTTCTGATAGCGACGTAAAAAATCAGCGTGAGGGCAAAGATGACTCCTTGGCTCGCACTCGTCGTCTGCTGTACGTCACTTGTAGCCGGGCCGAAGAAGGTCTCGCAATTGTGGTTTACAGCGCGCAGCCTGACATAGCTAAGCAGCGAGTGATCGAGGCTGGATGGCTCAAGCCAGAAGAGATCGAGATTCTGTGACCTGCTATCGCACCTTTCCACCATCCAGGGGTCGCGCCGGCCTCTAGGTATCCATCACATCTGTCGTCTACATACCAAGCACAAACGGTGATGAGTACAGCCTTCTGGCCACCATCCCCCTGCCGACACAGTCAGCCTTAGGTCGCCCTTTGCCAAAATTGGGTAGATCTACGCAACTACCCACGCCGCTTCAGCCTGCGGCGAGATGAACTAGGCTCTCTGCATCATTCTCAAGGAAGACCGCCATGCCAGGTAACTCGAACTACAAGATCGCCACGGCAGACGCTCTGACATTGCTCTTGCACAACCAGCACGCACTGGGTGCAGCAATAGAAGAGATTACCAAGTGGCTTTCAGAAAATGGCGTAGGAAGCGTCGCCGCTCATGCAATGTCGGCGATGGAGGCGCTGGACACAAATGCTCAAGCCATCACAGATTCCATTATGACGATACGCCAGTCGTAGATACTGCTGCACCGCCCTCTGCGCCCCCCTCGCACCGTTGCCAATCGGATTGCAAGATAAGGAAAAGAATGTACCCACCAATGGCGAATCCCAATCTCGAAATCACAGCCACCGAATTTGAGCGGTTGGTCAGGGACTGGATCCTCAAGCAAAGTGGTGAACTGACATCGCTGGAGGTGACACACGACGCGAAGGTCGAGACCTATGACTCAACCTACCAAATTGATGTGCTGGTGAAATTTCAAGCCTTCGCGGGCGCTGAATTCACAGTTTTGGTCGAGTGCAAAAAATACCGTAGTGCAGTGGAGCGCGAATTGGTTCAGGTGTTGCACGACAAAGTTAGATCTACGGGCGCGCACAAAGGAATGCTATTCGCTACGTCCGGCTTTCAATCCGGGGCGATAAGATATGCGAAAGCGCATGGCATCGCGCTGGTGTCGATCATCGACGGAGCAGCTTCGTACGAAACGCGATCTGCCTTTCCAATTTCAACCAAGCCGCCGGCCTGGCTGAACCTTCCGAAATTTGCGCTATGGCATGTCGGTGAAAATGACGCTGGCAACATATCGATGAAATCTTTGGGACGCACCGACACGGAAATTAACGAGATGTTCGGTGATTAAATCGGGTTTGACAGCACACCGAGTTACCCGCAATTACGGAACAGAGAAATGGATGGAATCTCCCAGCAAAGAAACACCACCGCTCAGTTGAGGCTTGCCGGAGTTGCTGCGGAAGACAGGGCGACGAAGTTTTTTTTTATGCGATTTCCTCGGGAACGGCATGGCCTGGAGCTGGCCGCCACACTGCTCGCGGAAATCAAATCGGATAGGGACAAGCTCGACGTGGTGCTTGGTCTCCAGCAGCTCCTCATCTACAAAATTGCAAGATGTGACATCCGTATTGCTCGCCTTCAGAAAGCTCAGCAGCGCATCCCCCGCATCTTGGCAAGGCCAGAGTTTCGAACGGGAGGTAAAACGCTGAAGGCTCGCTCCAGCATGCTCAAGAAGCTTCGCGAGGGCATCATGGCCAGGATCAAGGATGTCCGCCACCTAGCCTACTTGTGGCGATGCTTTGGTGATGGAATCGCCTCGGTGTATCAGAGCCAGCACGCCCTCCGACACCTTCTCTACAACGACAAGTACGAGGTGAAGGCGACAGCAGGTGCTTTGTACGGCAAGGAAGGTTTTGGGCACGAATATGCCGTGCTTAAAAACGGGATAGAAATGGGCGTTCCTGTCGTCATGTCGGATTTAACTAACATTATTCGGCACGGCGACATTTGTGCGCTTGCCGGCCCCGATCCCGTTCCCCTGGAGTTGAAATCATCAACGCTCACTGGGAGCAGAATCGCAAGACAAGCCGAGCAATTGAATAAGATTACGAGCTTCTATGAAAACGATGAAGCTCGGGGGTTCCGAGGATCCATTCGAATCGTTCGCACGGAGATGGTGACCGAGGAGATTGATCATCGGGAGCTACTCAACGTTGGGATGCGACATGCGCTAGAGACGGGACTGTGGAGTGAATCTCCGGAACCCGGCCTGCGTTATATCTGCTACAACACGAGTTCACTGGATATTCCAGAGCGAGTTATGGGCGAAATCGACGCCTGGAGTACGACTTCAACATGGGTAACGCCATTGGGGCCGGATCTTTCTTGGCTTCCCGCATACCCATTCACCCTATCCATGTCGCCACACAACGCCGTCTTATTCATGCAGGAAGCAGTCGCTGTCGTAGTTCTGATAGATCTGGACGTGGCAAAAAAACTGTTCCGAGATGAGGCAATTCACTGCACCTGGCTCATGGATGGCACTCACTCGATGCAAATCTGCCTCGATCCCGACGATCTCATGAAAGGCGCATTCAGAATCAGCAAGTGCCTGTTTCAACGCGTCTCGACCGAGTTTCTGTCGCTTTCGTGGTTCGTGCACGAAAGGTCTCGAATCTTTGATCCTGACCTTAGACCACCCATTGAGCTCGCCAACCTTGTTCCCGAAGAAATCATCACATCTCCGCCACCAGGTTGGACAAGTGTCCGCGACTTTTACGAATAGCGAGCGGCTATCGTTGAGCGTTGTTCCCAGGCGAGTCGCAGAACACAGGCGCTCCTTGCCTGGGGCTTTATGATCATCCGGTTTTTTTTTAAAAATGCTGTCGTTGAAACGATTGGCTTTGAACGGTTTAAAGAAAACCAATGGAGTCCAGGCGCCGCGCCTCAACCCATTCCTGACGGCCTGCTGAACGCCTCAATGTAATTATTGCCATTGTTGATTTTGCCCACAAAGCCTCTGAGCCGCAGCGCATTAGCGATGTCTGCATCCAAGCTAGATTTGGGCAATCGTACCGAACGCTTCTTCGTTGCGAGGTCTCCGTACCCTCCAGCCAACGCAACCAAAATTGGTGAGGTAGTTGCCCAGTCTAAATTCAACTTCAGCGCCTGAAGCAGAAGCTCCTTTCGTTCCTGCTCAGAGTTATTCGCATCGTTCGCTGTGCTAACGATTATAGAGAGGCAGTTGCGTGAGAGAACGACACCTTCAGTATTGGCCCGGGCGCACACGCTACTCAAATGCTTGAGAGTTTCTGCATCGCTTGCCATTTCGCGCTCGACCAGCCCTTCCCACATCCTAACGACATCGCCGACTGGGATGTTTGGGGCTTCACTCAGTGAGACAACGATGTGCGGGTCTAGCTTCAAAAGCTCCAGCTCTTCCCGTGCTGTCCCCCACCGATTACGTAGGTAGCTAATTTCAATATCCGCCCCTTGATTGGCAAAGATCGTATGAGTTGCGGCATCGAAAGGAACAAAGGAAGCGGTGGCCAAAAACACCCAACGATCAGGTGAGATTCTCGCACCCTCTATTGCAGTAGCCCCTACCGTAGTGCCGGCAAACACATCTTCAAGGGTATCGTCATCGAAGAGATCTGACACGATGAGACGGGTCTTCAGGTCTTCGTTCTCTGGCCGCTCTTCATCCCAAAGCTGTTGAGCAGCAATGGCGTTTCGCGTAATAAAATGGGCGAAGACGTCTTCGAGATAGTTCATTTCATCGGAGGTAGGTGTGTTGCTAGGAAGCTCTGTTGGTCGAATGAGCATGTGATTGAAGAACGCCCATGCAGCTTCTGGGACTGACTTTACGCGATCCAACTGAAGCGCTTTAATCCAGATGTTGTCCGGGAAGCAGCTCAGATCTTCTATCGCACAATCAGTTCGCTGGAACAGCTGGTCTTGTAGGTCGGGATCGTCGTTGATCAGGGACAGGACATACTTCAGCGAATTGGAGTCTTCCTCAATAATTCCTGTCTGCTCCATCAAGGCTAGAACGAACTCTCTGGGCGCGTGCTCGATCATGGCGTCCAACCCGCCGAGATTCAAAGCCAGCAGGCCGCGACAGGAAACATTACCCTCCTCCCCGTCCAATTTGCGGCAGAGCAGCAACATCATGGATAGGTTTAGCTCCAGGCAATTCCACTCCACCAGGCGCCTGAGCGTCTGCTCATCGGTGCCAGGTTCGAGACTTCTGAATCTTACCGGCTCGTGAAGAAGCCACGGCCAGCCATTCGCTTTGGTTTCCATACCTGAGATGAACGGCTTCGCATCTGGCAGTTCTTCAATGATGCTTAGGAGTAGACCCTGACCTTCCATTCCTTCAATCTGCTTTTGATTCAGGGTGTCCAAAAGGCCGAAAATAAAGTCCAACCGAATGCCTGAGCCACTGAATTGGTCTGTTTCAAACAACTGGGTAAACAGGCGTGGCTCAATCGCAAACATTGATCGGATGAAGTCTGATCGAGCTTCTCCAGCAAGGATGATGCGAGCCGCATCAGCAAACCTGTCCAGATGCTGCTGCGCACTCCGCAAAACAACCTCAAGCTTTTGAGTTCGAACATCACCGAGATCACTGAGGCTCGCAGACATGGAGAGCTCAGCAATCAGCGCTGCAATAATGCCGCCACCGCCATCTAGTGAACCGTGCTCGAGTTTCCCAATCACTCGCTCAGGGTTTCTAATTGGCGTGGCAACGTCCAACACGGCACGACGACGAAGCGCGAGAAGCAAATTTTGATCATCGTGGGTCAGAGAGCCTTCGTAGAAGAAACCGAGGTAGTCCGTGTAATCGGTGTCGAGGTATCCGCTACGCAATAAGTACACGATCACTTCCATGCCCGTGAGCTGCTGCGCAATCACAGTGCCGTAATCTCCGCGTGCCGCCTCGCGAAAGGAGAGCGTTTTAAATCTGATAGCGTCCCTCTCGACAGCCCATATCGCGTTTTCCAACACCTTCATGGGGGTCTGGATTCGATTTTCCCGTCTTTTAAAATCAGCCTGCGCAAGAGCATCTTTTGGATTGACGGCGATCCCAAGTGGGTTGTGGTTTGACCAGTTAGAAAACCAAACGCTCTGCCACTGTCCCGCTAGGCAGAGTTGCTCGAAAATCTCATCCTTGAGGAAGTCGCCTAGGCTAAACCTTTGACCACTTTCACTCTGAATGTAGTTAGCTCCATCGATCCCGCTCGCCTTCAGGGCTTCATGCCAGACGCGTAGTCTCGCATCGACCAATTGCTCCTCATTTTGAAGTAGTCGCTGAGATCTCTCCTCGCGCAGTTCCTCTTGGCGATCTATGAGGGCCTGACTTGAGCTTTGTAACCACTCCGACAATCCAGTCAGTAGGGAGTGCACCTGGCCCCGGCGCCTGCTCAATAGCGCAAACTCTTCAGGATGTAGATTTCTAATCACCACAATCGCGAACAGTTTGTTTTGGTCTAGATCCAGACCACCATGGGAGAGCAGGTTCGCAAATATGTCGTATTCGTTGACGATATTTTTGATGAGCCGCATCTCATCAATGTAGTAGCAGACCGTTTCCACTAGGATACGGTCGAGGCTTGCTCCCAGTGGCTTGCCATTCACTGTACGAGTGCCCATTAGCTGGTACAGCTTTTCTCGAGAGTTTTCCGAGTTAACGACGGGGATCACAGGGATGATCAAGTCGAAGAATTTGGTCTTGTCAGTGACGGTGAAGAGTTCATCGCGGATGGCGTAGATGAAATGAACAGGTCGCTTGATCTGAGGCGAGCGACGGATTGTAAAATTGATCTCCCTGAGCCTGAAAAACACTTCCTGGGCTCCGAAGCGATCCAGATCTTCAATCACGACTACGCGAATATCACTGCGCTCGAAGCAGTAGATAATCTCGTCCACGTTCTTATGCAGAACAGAGCCATGATGCATAGTTTCGAGCTTGCCACCTTTGAGCGTCAGACCGTCGATGCTAAACATCGATAGGAATTTCAGGCTGGCATACAACGCATACAAACAGCCAATGCCTACGCCAAAGACTGCGAGCCAACCTGGGATCAGCATGAAGCCTTGGAAGATCCAATCTGGATCAAAAGCCGGCAGCTCTTTCACCGTGGGGAGATACAGACGAAGGCAACCGATGATGAACACAGCGCAGGACACGGTGCGCATGAGAATTCGCCGACTAGACGCCTGTACGATACGTTTCAATCTCGTCTTAGGCAGCCGCTCCGCCGGCACTGCGTAGAGGAGTTGCTGAACAATGGTCTCCTCGATTCGGACAATCAAATCTCCTGGCAGAGAGTTTTCTGCAGAGCCGTCAATGGAGCGTGCACTCTTGGTTGTGGCATCAGAAGTTCGCTCATTGTCGGAAACCGGCGCGTCCTTGCTAAAGGTGGCAAGCGATACGTATGCAGCTTGAAATTCCGGGTGTCGATCAAAAAAAGTCTTGATGACACTACTCTTGCCCGCTCCGTAGCCGCCCGTTAGGGCAATGTTCAAAATCTCATCGTTATTGAGCGCCCCTTTCAGCTCACGCTCATACAGTTCGAATTGATCGTCCGCAAGCAAGACTGGCGTGAGTGGTTCAAATGACCCAGGAGGCGTTGAAGGGCTAAGCAGTGAGTCGAATACACGACGCCCTTCCCTGCAAGCCGTGATGAGTGCAGTCCATTGCTGCTTGACGCGTGTGACGAATCCGTTAGGCATCGATAATCCTGTCGACTAGACATCCATGCCATCGTTTGGCATAGGAATACGCTAAGAGCATTCAAAGGCCGTATTAACCGGCACATTTCTCATAGCGGCTATATGCCACAGATCTCGGTCTGGGGGATAGTTCCGCTTGCCATATGTATTAAACCCGTTGGCATATCGACCTCAGGAGCATGCACTTTGTTAGCCACTGACGACCCTTTTGACGAGGCAGAGAAACACCAACTCCAACGCGGCACCTGGGTGGTTGGCGGATTGGAGACCCGAGTCTTCTGGCCCAAGCGGGCTCAATTAATCGCTTTCGAGGGCTTGGAGTTTTTGCTTCAGCCGACCCAGAAAGATGAGCAGCGCAGCAGCTTGTCAGCGATCGCACTCCGCATCAGCGGCTACGGATTGAGTGTGAATGAAGGTAGGGCGGCAATCATGCGCTTGGCTACGGCCATCGCATGGCGAGAGGGTGAAAAGGTAGAGATCGTGATATGGGGAGGTGGTGGCTATCCGCACCGGGTCGGCATGCTCCGGAACAATGGCTTCAGCAATTGCTTCTCTACTGAGAATTTGCATTCGCCTCAGAGCGATGAGGCCCGCAGAGCGATGGCCTACTACCGCGAGGGGCTGTCGCTAGATAATCCATTCTATTCATTCCTCGGGTTCTACAAAGCGTTCGCTCGCTCCCTGCCCGTCGGCAAGGAACGAGGCCCATGGATTCAACAAACCCTTCCAAAGTTGACGGAACGAAGCGCTATTTCAAGACGGGACGAACTGCTCGCCCAAGGGACAGACATATCCGACTACGTCGCTACCCAAGGGCGCCATGCAATTGCTCACGCTGAACGCGACGATATCGTCGATCCAGATGACCCGGACGACCATCAACGCATTCACATGGACAGGCCACTGATGAGGCATCTGGCGGAAATGGCCATGGAGGAGCGATTGGGTGTGCCATCGCGATGGGCTTACGAACGCGATCACTTTTATGAACTCGAGGGATTTCGATCTCTGTTTGATGCAGACCAACTAGAGGGACTTAAGCAGGGCGTGGTTCTTCCTGAGCGAAAATACGAACTGCCCGACGAATTCTACGTGCTTGCCCGTAGAGAGCAGTCAACTTTCCACCTAGGGGTCATGCACGTGGCCGATAGCGCAATGGAAGATGGGAATATCTGCATCCGGTTGGAGTCGCAAGATGGGCGTTTAGCCTTTCTGTTCTGGATGGACTTCAGGAGCGAGCGCTTAATCATCAATCCCCTGGAGGGTTGTGGCCTGCTTAATGACAGGCGCGAAAGCAAAAGCGATTTGCAGTCTGAGCTTTTGCTCAATGAGTTTCGATTCGCCTTGTACTGCAACAGCTCGGTTGAAATTTGGTCGTCGGACAAAAAGCAGCGGCTAGGTAAATCCATGCCCTACATCTTACCAACGAACTCAATGCCAAATTTTGAGCGTCATGAGCGAACCATGAAGGAACTGAATGCAATGCTGGAAGGGTTACCGGGGCAAGAGGAGCCGTAAACAAAACACAGTAAAGCCGCTGATGGACGCAGTCGACCTGCTCGTACCCTCCTACCACAATGCACCGAGAGGTGCCGACATATCCTAGGTTGATAATCCTTAGCCCAAAGAGGAGGTACGCGGATGCAACCATCACCATCCCAATACTGGACGGCCACTTTTTACTGGTGAGAAGGTACGCATCTACCAATTGCACCCTGCGTCGCGCGGCGATCGAAGCATTTTTATAAAATCGTCTCAGTTAACGGTCGTAACGGTGCAAAAACCCGTGCGGCATCGTAAGCAGTTTTTTTGCATGATCCAGGCTCTGAAGCCTGTTACCAGCGCAACCATCAGACACCGAAGCGAATCTTTGGCCCTCCTTTCGCGAACAGCAGAATCAGCCAGAAGGCCAATGGACGCAGTAATAGCCAAACGATATCATTCTACTCAAGTGCTCATCACCGGATCTTTCTACCGACGGCTCCCAGCGGCATGTCGCGCACGTCGAGACAGCCTTGATAATTAACAAGGCCTGTTATGAGACGGCCAGTCGCTATCAAGCTTCCCAAATGGGTCACTTCGGGCTCCTGGTAAATGTCTGCCAAACGCGACCTGTCGAAAGGTATCCAGCCGCATTTCACCTAGGTAAACCATCGGCCAGAAGCATCCGCTCGACTTGCATTACAGCTTCTTCGTAAGTCTGCCATCAGGAAAGGATTCGAAATCATGGTAAATAGAAGTGCATCAAACAAAGCTAACCCGTTCAAACGTCCTGTCCCTTTTGCTACCTCAAAACGATGGGCTCGGAAAATTGTAAACGCAGGGGCGGCGCTTGGACTAATCAGTTTCGTCTCCACCGCCGCTTACAATTTCTTTGTGGGGGACGTGACGCTCTCGTTCGTGAAACCGCACGGCCGGTATTACGCGTTCAATCTAGAAAACGAAAACTCAGTGGATCAGATCGTGAAACGCTTTGAGGTTGAGTATCCCCCGCAAAAGCCTATTGCTCACACCACTCGCGCAATTTACGCTCAATCCACCGGGACGGGCGGCTACGTGCTGCCCGGAGGCAATACCAGCTCGTTTCCAGTCACCGAGTTTCGAGAGCTGAACGGAAAGGTGTTGCCTGCGAATAAAATAACCCCTTTCCTCATGCCCCCCACCAACAGCAAGAACTACCTACAGATGGACGCAGCGGTCTTTGACGTCACTTTTGAAACTGCGCCTAAAAGCGGAGTACTGAACCTGATCGATCGTATGCTGAAGGCCGTAGGGTTGCGCAACGAGGTCACAAAGCAAAGGTATTTGGTCGTGGACAATCTCTGGATACCTACCAACTCTGTCACGGTTGATGACGCGGTGAGGCTTGCCTGCAGAGATGATGATTCGCTATCTGTAGGTGATCTGTGCCCAGCGCATTCAGGCGGTTAGGCCTGCGCTTAGCGCTGGCTTATCAGGTCGGAGACCGCAACGATGTAGCTTGGCTGAGTGCACCTGTATGACGCAGTGCTGAATCTTTCAATCACGCCCCAAGATTGGAAGTTCTCCGGGCTCACGAAAGCCCAGTGGGCCCAATCTCTATAAGCAATGCGGCACAACACAAGTTCATATGCCGAGAGCTTCTTCCAGTCGAACACCTCTCAGGAAGCGAGGGAGCTTGGCAATCGGGATTCTTTGGAGCAAGCCGTCTACGAGATGACTGGCGTGTCGGCAATACAACGTAATTTTTGCAGGGTTGGCCTCTCGGCCCGACACAATTGCCCCGACTTGAACTTGGGCAATTTTCAAGATGCTCAGTACCTCCTCGCCCAAAATTTCGTTACTGAGGTGCTCAACGGTGAGTCGAGCAGGCGGCCCAGCCAGACTCCAAAGTTCAACTATGGTGCGGAGTAAGTCTGCAGGGCCGAAATGTTCCAGGGCGATCCTCCACAACAACGCCTCCTGGGCCATTTCTAGGCGATGGTGGATGCTCATCATAAAGCGGTATTCAACGACATCAATCACTTCTTAAATTGTGAATTCACACAGGTCAATGTAAAACCGCGTCTCTCGTTTGGCGGGGGACGTTGCACGGTCAGGGAGTAGCTTTTTGTAAGAAACACCGCAGCTATAAAATCCTGCTAAAGCTCAAATGACTTGCAGTGCGTGCAGCATGATCAAGCCTGGCCCGATAAGAATGACGTAAATCGCCACCCAGTTCCTTGCCCGATTCTTCGTCCAACCAAGAAAAAACCTGGAAGCACGGGAGGTGATGACCATTAGAACAAGAAGCAGCAAGGGCACGATTGAAAGGAAGACAACATTGCCTATCGCCATCAATAGCCCTGCTAAACCACCAATAACGGCCAACATTAATGCAAGCTGATAGTCCTGAAGTCCATCGCCTATAAACAACCGAAAAGGCGATGCCGCGACATGCAGCATGCTACCTGGCACTACGTGTAAATAATCCGTAAGCCAAAGTATCAAGGGTGTGCAGAAGCAAAAAGCGGCCAACCCTAGCATGTCGAAAAATTGGCCTCTCACATCACTTCCAAAGCGTAGCGACAGCCAAAGGCCCATAAATGAGACCGAGTAAACTGAGATAATTGGCTTGGCGCTGTCGGGCATAACGTAGAAGACAGCTACTGATGCTAGAGCAAGCCACCCTACAGCCCGTCCTAAGCCACGCAGCTCATTTTTATAGTCTGCGTACGCTCGCCATTTCAAGAAAAACAATCCAGCCGAAGAAACTCTCGCTAGAAATCTTTCACCTTCAGGTGTCTTTTTCAGATTGCCTTCCCCCCAGGCCACCATCGTAGAGATCTGAAGGATGAACAACACAACGCTTACAATCATGATGCCTCTCGCGCCCCGAAGATTGCTCAGAAGCTGACGTCGAGTAACGCACGCAGGCTCCGATTCCTAACCAATATTTCGGCGAAATTAATCACTCCTTTAACTTTTCTAAGCCCGCGTCTAACTACACAGGTGCTGCGCGTCAGCTGTGACGTGCAGCCAAACTGTGCTTACTCATCATCCTGGTCAATACGACGTAATACGAGAGCCTGGCGCGTGCGTGCTTACCCGAGGGTGCTATATCCGGGCCCTGCCGGCCCGAAGCCGTCCACTATAGGAAAAATGGCTGAACACCCCATCTACTGCTGAACCGCGCTTCATGCGAAGAGAAGCATGGTGCACCGTCATAAATTGTCTCAGCTTAAGCCCGCCCCATTCTTGAAATCGGCTCGTTTTGCCGGTACTTGTAGGACACCAATCTCATGCAGGGAACGCAACCATGCAAGCAAGATTCAGAGTGATTGAAACCACCACACTGGACGATGGTAGCAAGCGATACAGGGTCGTTGATCTCGTAGAGGGAGGTTCAGCTCGCAAGCATGGTGTGTTCAAGGTTAGGACAGAAGCAGACGCTGTTTGCTCGACACTGAATGCTGAACACCCGAGGCAGTTGGCAATGCGTGCATCGCGTAGTACCTAGTAAGCCATTACGGCATCTCACTCTCCCCTATGCGGAGCTGCTCGGAGAGTGGGTTTCTATTATGGAAGCAGTGACCTCAGGCGCCAGGCAGCTTGAACGGGAATAGCACCCACCTGCTACGCTGAGCTCTCCACGGAGGAATCACAATGTCGAACGGACTCATGCCCGTTGAGACTGATGACTGGCAGCTCTCGCGTTTCAATGAATCCGCAAGCTGTTCCGGGGTTTGAACATTGACAGATGCAGGCTACGCTGGGGAGTAGCCAGCCAGGAAAAGCTCCCTGATTTTATACGACCTGATGTTCGGGCACTTGCCCCCCTGTGCTAATGGTTGGCCACTTTCTATGGACATCACTGACCCCCGGTGGGCTATAACATGACCATCCACTTGCACTCTCGTCAGCTCCTCAGCCTGTGCGCAGCTCTGATTCTGGCAGGGTCTTCCATTCAGGTGATGGCGGGTGGTGTATTGGGGGATCTCGTTAATGTCGTTGTCCCAGGCGCCGGCACAACTCTCGACCAAGCACATGATCAAGTCAAAAAGACGATACCCATCTACGGTCAGGCTGAAGAGACTGTTTCACATACCGTGAACGAGGCGGTAGTGCAGGCTACAGCTCCACTGCTGCAGCAGGCAATCGTGAGTTCGCGAGACGACGCGCTCTCGCAAGGTGTCAGACCTATCCCACAGGAAATCAGGCACAACCTCACTGGCTTCATTTCCGATGCTGACATGAATGCCGCCAGGTACCGGGTGCAGGGCGGCGGGGATCTCACCCTTCAAGTCAACTCATTGAAGTATGGCGATGCAAACGCCATTACCTTGGATTATGTGATTGTCTTTAAAAATGAGAATGATGCGTTGTATAGCCCGAATTTGTGGGCGCATGAATTAACCCACGTAGGGCAGTATCGCCGCTGGGGCATTCAAGACTTTGCCATTCATTACGTCCGAAATTATCGGGCGGTAGAGGACGAAGCCTATGGCGAGCAGTCACGCCATGTTGCTTGGGTTGCACTTCGAAACACCCAAAATGCGGCAACAAATTCGTATAACCCCGATGCTATGAACAGGCCAGTGGCGACGTTTGCTAATACAGACAACTCCAGCATCTGCGGAACCTTGGTTACATCCTGCCGTGTTAACGGAGTTGCTCCCGTAGGGACGCCCTGTTGGTGCAATACCGCAATGGGGGCAGCTACAGGATCTCTCATTCCCGATTCCTCGGGTGGGGCACACACTGCGTCGTTGCCCATACCAGCTCCAACACAGCCCATGCCGGCCCCTCCACCGGCGAATGCCTGTGCAACCAACGCAGGTTCATGTGGACTGGGGGTGGGCCTTCCAATTGGGTCGCAGTGCGTCTGCCAAACACCACAAGGAAATTTCCCAGGCATTGCCCAGATCAAGAATCTGAATAACGCATGCCAGACGTATATGGGCAACTGCCCCTTGGCCTCACCGTTATTCTCTGGAGACCCATGTTGGTGCCCAAGTAACAATGGGCCTATTGGGGGGCGCGTACCCTAGGCACCAGTTACCGGCAGGCAATGCCTGTTGAATATGCTCCGTCAGGGCCTGCATATCCTGATCATGCTTTCCTCTCTTAGCTGCACGGCGCTCAATATGAGATTAACGTCTGCGAGACAAGTTCGAACGCGCACAGCTGGCGGCGACGCTGGATAGTCGTAAGCGTCCAGCCAACACACCTTCCGAACTCCAGCATTAAGGGCGATGTAGTCCGCGTATTTTTAAGCGGACGCGATTGCCCTTAACGTCAGGATTTCCATGCGCCAACCAAGCTCTCCCCAAACCCTTCAAGGCCCAGGTTGTTCAGGAATGCCTGCAACCGGGCGCAACCCTATCCAGCGTTGCCATCAGCCCCGGCATCAACGCCAACGTTATCCGCAAGTGGCTACCGCTTTACCAAGACCAGCCGCCAGCGGCGTTGCCGGCTTTCGTCCCATTGAGAGTTACGCAAAAGCGGCAGGACGCGGGTAGTGTTCATTTCGTGAAGCAAGTCTCTAAAACCTGGCCAGATGTTTCATCTATCCGACAATTGCATCCAGAAAAATTTCCTACCCAAAGTGGCTCCTCGTTCGTTACACCGGTATAGGCATCCACGGCCCCCATTCCAATACCTGGCGCTCGCCAAAGTAGATTGCCTGACAAGTCGTAGCAAAAAAGATTTTGCGCAGGAGCATTCCTCTCAAAAGCCATCCAATCAAACGTCACAAGCACCCGCCCGTTGAGCAATACGGCTTCAAGGGCAGGATATTCAACCTCAAACTTTATCCCGTTCCCGAAAATCCAGTTGCCGCTAACTTCGAGTTGCATACGTTCCCTTCCTGTCCCTATCACCGCGATGGCTGCTCCAATGAGGTTTTCTACCGTATCACGCTGCGACGTTGATTTGACCTGCTCCAGCCTGCTCAGGTACGTGGCCGGCCAGAGGTTGAAAGCTCTGTGATTCCGTCTCTGATGAACTCCAAGTTTTCATCCAGTATGGCAAGCGCGCAGCGCACGTTATCGGCGATGTCGGCCGATCCGCGCTGCTCTACCCAATTGTAAAGTTCCTCCAATACGGCGACTTTGATCCAGTCGGCGCGAATCAATGGGCATGATCCATACGAGTATTTGAAGGGCGTTCTCACACGTCTGCCGACGCAGCGGGCGAGTCATATCGCGGAGCTGCTACCGCATAAGTGGCAACCGGTTTAGTTGCGCAAGATGGGATGCCCGGCCCCATACAGTGATCAGGACTTTTCAGCTTGTACCAAGATCGCTACATGGGTGCCGGTTTCCGTGGCTGCGTAACTGATCCTATCGACCTGTTAAGTACCTCGGAGCGTGTACAACTCGAACGTTGCTCGCTGCGCTCTGAGTCTTTACGCAATAGCACGTTACCATTGCCGACCCAGAAGCCATGGAGACCACACGTGAGAAAGCCACCTATGAGAATCATGATCGAAGAATGGGATGGTGACGGTGCGATCCGAATTCCCGATGAAGCATTGCAGGAATTGGAACTGGATGTCGGCGACGCTGTGTATTTGATTGAAGAATTTGTCGGCAACACGCGCTGCCTAGTCCTATCAAAAAAGCCTCAAATCACAGATCGGATAGACGAGCTCACTGAAGCCTGGAATAGCGGACAGCTTGGCAACGCCGAGGAGAAATGAGGCAGCCGAAATGCGCTTCCTTGAATCAATCGTGGCAGGCCGTGTAGTGACTCGCCCAGGGCATGTGGAGACTTGGGGTTGAGCCGGGCTTAAGCCCGAAGGAGCGATAGCCAAAGTAGCTTTAGCTCCGCAGCCCAACAAGTCGTCTATCGAGTCTCACACGAGAACGCCCTTATCCAGTCGGCCGATAAGATCGAAGACGGCCTTCGTTTCCACCCTCGTCCTTATCATATCCAGTGGACGATTCCATCCGAGCCCTCGATTTGATGAGTTCATCCATCTCGCTGCAGCGGCGACATCGTTTTCGACCAGGTAAAGGGCATTCTCAAAGACGGCTACCAATGCGACAAGGCGGTCGCTTTCTACGGTGTTAAACCGCCCTGCTTTCGCCCTACGGGCCACTGTTGTGGGTGACATGCAAATAGCTTTGGAGATAACCCCTCGCTGCACCTGCAAAAGGCTCGTTTGTTGCCGCTGATGCGGATTCCACGGGTACCCCGTCTGCACCAACCTGTCCCAGGATGCTGCAATGATCCAAGAAGAAATCCTGAAGTGTTGAGAGAGGTCGAGGTACTCGTACGGAAATTCTGTAGCCTGACCCGAAACGGATACCGGTACCCGTTAGCATCACTCCTCATCATTTTGGATCACGACCAGCAATTGCGCCTGCTTCTCCCCAACTGAACGTATCCGATGCGGTTTTTGTGCGTTGAAATGCAGCGCATCCCCGCAATTGAGAATCACCCGTTCATTCATGAAATCCACCTCGACTTCGCCCTCGTGGACAAATAAGAACTCTTCACCAAGGTGCTCTTTGAATGTCGAATCGCCGAAGGTCGTAGGGGGGCGAATGATGAATGGCAACAGGGTAAGGTCTGCGACTCTGTGGGCTAATACAGCATAGTCAGCCCTGTGGCCGTTAGACGATAGCGATTGGCGCTCGTTGCTTCTGACCAGGCTATAGCTGGCTTGTGAGGTGGATCCTTCAGTAAAAAGCTCTTCGACACTCACGTTAAACGCCGTCGCGAGCTTTAAGGCTGCTGCAATCGACGGCGTGTTCAACCCTCTTTCCACTTTGGACAGGTAGCTCTTGGTCATGCCAGTCTTTTCGGAAAGTGCCTCAAGGGTCATCCCCAGCCGTTTTCTTAATATTTTCAGTCGGATAGACATCTACCATTTCCGTAAAAGAAAAGTTTTCCAGTTGACAATGACACAATTTGTCATATATCGTCGTTTGTGTCATACGTATTCTACCCGATCACCAGCGACACTGCTGGTGGCACCGTTGACGGCGTACTTCAGGGTGGCTTCTAAGGATGGACATGGCCAAGACATTAGCATTACCAAAGGATCAGCTTGTCAAGCAGGCCCTTGCAGAGATGCAAAGCAACCTCGCTGACAATACATGGACTGAGCGGGAGAAGCTGGCATTGACGTGCCGAATTCTCTATGAAAACGGCCACGATTCTGGCCTCTCGGGGCAGATTACGACCCGTGGCCCAGAGCCTGGTACGTACTACACCCAACAGTTAGGTCTGGGCTTCGACGAAGTAACAGCAAGCAATTTGCTTCTGGTTAATGAAGATCTTGACGTACTTGAAGGCTGCGGTATGCCTAACCCCGCTAACCGTTTCCACAGTTGGGTATATCGCGCCCGCACAGATGTAATGTGCATGATCCATACCCATCCGACCCATATTGCGGCACTCTCAATGCTCGAACTGCCTTTGGTCGTTTCGCACATGGATATATGTCCGCTTTACGACGATTGCGCCTTTTTAGAACACTGGCCCGGTATACCGGTTGGGAATGAGGAGGGAGAGCTCATCACCCGCGCGCTCGGCGAGAAGCGGGCGGTTTTGCTTGCCCATCACGGCCAGCTGTCTACAGGGAGAACAATCGAGGAAGCTTGTGTTACCGCACTGCTGATCGAGCGCGCCGCCAAGTTGCAATTGCTGGCCAGCGCGGCAGGCGAAATCAAGCCCATCCAACCGGAATTAGGACAAGAGGCTCACGATTGGATTTCCAGGCCCAAGCGCCACAGCGCAGCATTTAACTACTATGCGCGGCAAATACTGCGTCGGCATGCCGGCTGCCTGAGCTGAACCAATCCATTTGCTTTACTGGAGAGACATGATGTCTACCCCTTCCATACATGGAATCATCGGTTACACCATTACCCCCTTTACTTCTAATGGAGAGGGCATTGAGCTCGATGCGCTTGGCCGCTCAATTGATCGCCTGATCAGCGGCGGCGTCCACGCAATTGCCCCATTGGGCAGCACCGGTGAGGGTGCTTACCTGAGTGATACGGAATGGGATCAAGTCGCTGAGTTCAGTATTTCTCATGTTGCCAAGCGCGTGCCTACTATAGTCAGCGTGTCGGACTTGACCAGTGCTAACGCTGTACGACGGGCGCGCTTTGCCGAAGCTCATGGCGCTGATGCCGTCATGGTGCTCCCATCATCATATTGGAAGCTGAGCGAGCAGGAAATCCTGCAGCATTATCAAACTATCGGTGACTCCATAAGTCTACCAATCATGCTTTATAACAACCCGGCTGTAAGTGGCACCGACATGTCGGTGGAACTTATTTTACGGATTTTCGATACCGTGGAAAACGTCACAATGGTCAAGGAGAGCACTGGCGATATTCAGAGGATGCACAAACTGCACCTTCTCGGAGAACGCCGGGTGCCATTCTATAATGGGTGCAATCCGCTGGCTTTGGAAGCGTTCGCAGCTGGCGCTGTAGGCTGGTGCACTGCGGCACCCAACCTAATAGCTGACTTGAATGGAGCACTTTATAGAGCAATTCTCGACAATGAGTTAGGTAGCGCCCGCGAGCTATTTTACCAGCAGCTGCCATTGCTGGACTTCATACTCAAAGGCGGATTGCCCGCGACCATCAAGGCGGGTCTCCGCATGACCGGGCTAGAGGCCGGAGATCCACGGCTGCCGGTGTCTGCGTTAAGTGAGGATGCCTGTCTTGAGCTACGCGGCTTACTGGCTAAATTGCTATAAGACAAATTTGTACGCTGGGTGAGTCATCGCCCGAACATCGACACATAGTTTCATCGCCCTCATTAGCAACAACATTTGGCGGGATGAACTCTATCACCCTGACATGAATGACTGCTTAAATCCAATTTAAACCGTTGGCCCGTGCTTGCAGCGCCTGCGAGCAATATGGGCTTTCGCCCCCACCCAAAAGATCAATGGGCTGCATACTTATGGAGCGCCATTGTTTTGCGTGGGCTAATATTTTTATACAGACCGAAGATAGGAAGTAATAGTGACGTCGCTTAATCAGAGCTTTGGCGAAAACAATCATGTGGGCGCGATGCTCAAGAAACTATCAGATCTGTGGGCTAACAGGGCAGCTATCAATAAGGCCCCCTTGATGTATTCTGCACTGGCGTTCGACCCTAACAAAGATGACTACAGCGAATCGCTGCTGCCCTTCAAAGACCATGAAGTGTGGCTCGAAGCACCCGCTCACATTCGATCCAAATGCCTGTCATATGCTTGGATCATTTACAACATGAAAACCATCTATATTGAATGCGATATAGTTACGCCCGTATGCGAAGACCTGATCAAATCACCCCCCTCCGACTCAAGCAACAGAGAGATTATTCAGGAGGCCATGGCCGAAGCATTGTTGGATGAAGCCCTGCATACGAAGATGTCATTGTCCGCCTGTAACTACATCTATAAAATGCGCGGCATCGACTACTTTGATTTCACAGATTTCAACTTGGTGAAATGGCAGCGGGATATTTTGTCATCTTGTACGGCAGCATGGGAGCGGCGGCTAACTCGATTCGGAATTGCCTGCGCCAGCGAAACATTAATAACGGATTATCTGAAAACCATGTCGGAAGATACCTCTATCCAGCCCATCTGTCATGAGGTCACAAGCGCTCACGCTATGGATGAATGGAGTCACTCAAGCGTGTTCAGCTTGGTCGCGACCGACATCGTCCAAGGGTTGGGTCGCAACGAACGAGACTACCTCCGAGCCATTATTACTAAAACGGTAAGCATGTTTGCCGACAATGAGCTTGGCGCATGGGAGAAAGCATTCTCGATGGTTGGTCTGCAGAATCACAAGGAATTGCTACGTGATACCCAGTCTCTGGATGGAATACACATCTACACGGGCTCTGTTGAATCGTTGATTGATCGTATAGGGTTGAACTGATAATGGATGCTTTGCATTTCCAAGAGATGTTCGGGGTTTCTCTCTATGTTGTTCTTTTTCTTATAGCAGGCGCTACTGTTGCCGGTTTTATCGATTCGATTTGCGGTGGAGGCGGTCTGATATCCGTTCCCGTGCTGCTGCTCGCCGGGTTTACACCTGCTGAAGCCATAGCAGCCAATAAACTTCAGGGTACATTGGGTGGGCTTGCCTCAACCCACTATTATTTAAACAAGAAAATAATTGAATGGGCAGTGCTGAAAAAAATGACCATTGGTTCCCTTTTAGGCGGGACACTGGGCACGTTAATGGTCTATTTTGTTGGCAACAGTTTCATGGAGACCGCGCTCCCAATAATGTTGGTAGCCATGGCGTTCTATTTTGCGTTTTCCCCCAAAGTCAGTGATGTAGGCGGAAAAGCGGTTATGCCTATATCTATGTTGGGAGCGTCAGTCATCCCTTGTATCGGACTATATGACGGTTTCTTTGGCCCGGGAGCCGGCACGTTTTACTTGATGGCTTTGGTGTCGCTGGGTGGGATGGCCATGACTCACGCGGTCGCCTATTCTAGAGTTTTGAATTTATTCAGTAACGCTATATCGTTACTGATCTTTATTTTGCTCGGAAAAATGGTCTGGGTCGCCGGTTTCGCCATGTCAGTAGGCGAAGTTGCAGGTGTTTACTTGGGCTCACATCTAGTCCAGAAGAACGGCACCAAACTCGTAAAACCATTAGTTGTTGTGGCCTGCATTGGCATGGCGATAAAATCCATTTATAGTTGATGATTTATGCATAATAGAAGTTTTCTACGCTGTGAGAACGTCACTCAAGATACTGCTTCGGTCAGAACATTCGCTTTGCGCGTGCTCGCGAAAGAAATGGCCGAGCAATGTGACATGGGTAAATATTTGATTTTAGAACTACCTGATCACGAAGGAGTTATTCAGCAGCGTAATTATTCGATAGTCGGTAGGCCCGAGGCAGATTTGGTCGAGATATCGGTCAAGGACACCGGCAGGTCAGGCATATCGAGTCAGCTTCATTCAAACGTGGTCGTAGATTCATTGCTGCTCTCTGCGGGAGTTGGAGGCGCTATCACTGTAGACAGCTTGGCGGATGTGCAAAGGGTCGCCATGTTTGCAGGGGGCATTGGTATTACTTTACCCATGGCGCTCATACGCCAACTGGACATGCGGGCCAAGGAAAAAATATGGACTCCGAGCGTTCAACTGTTTGTGTCAGTGCCCTCACTTGTAGAACTTCCTTACCTGGATGAGCTTTTGGCGATGGCACTTTCGAGCGCATGGCTCGACGTAAGAATTTTTTTGACGCAGGAAAAGTTTGTAAGTGACTCCAAGCTTTTTACCTCAGGTAGGCCGCTGCGAGCCGATTACAAGGAAATGAGTGTTCCGGACATTGCCGTGATTTGCGGAAGCAAAGGTTTTGTGTCGGAAAATCGTGATGTCCTGAATCACTTGTTTCCGGAAACAAAACTACTGATAGAGAATTTCACCCAGGTCTCTGACCAAGCGAGGAATTCCGCAGACGGAGATGAGGCGTCATGTAACGTCACTGTCTACGGAACCGATCAGCAGCATCAGGTTTCTAGGAACGCCGCTCTACTTGGCGAGTTTGATCGATGTAATCTGAAGATCAAAAGCCAGTGTAAATCTGGTATTTGTGGCAGTTGCAGGGTGAGACTGAGAAGTGGGTCTGTACGAAGCGATGGCGATTTTGCACTGACCCCTAGAGAGCGGGAGAATGGATATATCCTTTCATGTTGCTCTTACCCGACGAGCGAGAGTATTTGCATAGAAATATAGCCACCACAGGTTGGGGAGTACAGTAACCGTCCGGGCAACACACCTTCCTGATGCCATCGCTTAAGGCGATGGTGTCCACCTAAATTTAAGTGCACACCATGTATTGGCCTTGCGGAGTTGGGTAGATGGTTGGCCGGACGGACAGATACCTCAGTAAGACCTCACGAGTCCCTGATCGAACTGATGAGATGGTCGAGTACTGGAGCGACAAGCGTTTAAAGAGCGGGGCTCAGAAGTTTAACTCCACGCTGTCTCGACGTTTCAATTATCTGCTTGTTCGATGAGCCAATCGATCAGCGCCTGAAGCCTTTTGGGCATCGTTTCGTGAGTAGGGTGAACCAGGTAGTAACCATAGTTAATCGCGTCTCTAAATCCACCGAACGGAAGTACGAGTTCGCCATCCTGAATTCGCTTGCGAACCAGTTGCTCCCGGCCAATCGCCACACCTGCATGATTGATCGCTGCCAGGGTGCTCAAGTCCGAACGGTCAAACGTCATGAAACGACTGGGAAGCTCGGTGGGCTCGCCCGCCGTGTCGAGCCATAGACGCCATTCCGCATCGAACGAAATGTTGTCCCACGCCGCGACATCATGCAGCGCAGTGCATTGCGACAGGCGCTCCGGATGTCCCATCAGATCATGTGCCTCGGCGTATTCGGGGCTGCACACCGGGGCGATCCGCTCTGGCATCAGCCGGAGGCTTTCAAGGCCAGGATGCTCACCATTCGAATAGCAAAGCACCAAGTCAATACGGCGGGTTCGATAGTCAATCGGTTCATTGCCAACCCGAACATCCAGTTGAATCCCGGGATAGCGTGCAGTGAAATCCGAAAGCCTCGGAACTAGCCAACACTGAGCGACAGAAGGCCTGGCATAGAAGCACAATTGCCCCTCAATTTGAGCGTGCGAACGCTCCTGCACAGCCTCGGACAGCGTATCCATGGTGTGCTGCATGACCTTAAAAATCCGCTCACCATCATCGGTCAGCTCGACCTTTCTAGGCAAACGGTGGAAAAGCTTGAGCGATAACTCCTCCTCCAGGCGAGCTATCCGGTGGCTTACCGCGCTGGCGGTCAGGCACAGCTCCTCCGCTGCGCGGGCGAAGCTGAGGTGGCGGGCGGCGACGAGAAAAGTATGCAGGTTGGACAGATGGGCTCCGTTCAGCTTTGGAGCTTTCGTTAGACCCAGTGCTGGCATCGGTGTATTCCCCTTCTAGTCAACCGCCGTCTACGAACGATACGTTGTCGTTACTGAGGAGAATGTTGCAGAGCACGTCCCTTTTCAAGGTAAGTAGCAAACTCTGCGGTGGGCACCATGCTTCCGCCTGTCCCCCAGATTAAGTGCGTTGCGTTGGCTAACTTCGCCACAGAGGCTCCAATACGCTCCAGATACTTCTCGTCGCTGAGTACTCGTACTACGCCTGGCGCACCTGCCAAGGCCGACGGTTCCAGTTTTACATTTTCAAGCTCATGGGCCAGAAACATCAGGCGATAAAGCTCATCATCCGTAACGGTATAGTAACCATCGATAAGTCGCTGCATGGCCCTACCTACGAAGCCAGAGGGGCGGCCGACAGCCAATCCGTCAGCTGCTGTGACGTTGTCGATACCGAACTCCTGGACACTAATCTCGTCATGCAGGCCGCTGTATACACCGAGCAGCATGCAGGGCGAATGGGTTGGTTCTGCGAAGACACAGTGCACCGCGTCGCCAAAGGTGAGCTTCAATCCAAACGCAACGCCTCCAGGGCCTCCGCCAACACCGCAGGGCAGATAAACGAAGAGTGGATGATCAGCGTCCACTCGCACACCCGCCAATTCGAACTGTCGAGCCAGTCGCTCGGCTGCAACCGCATATCCCAGGAACAGATGTGGCGAGTTCTCATCGTCTATGAAGTAGCAGGCAGGATCTTTTTCGGCTTGCATACGCCCGTTTTCGACTGCAACGCTGTAGTCGGACTCGTGCTCGACCACCGTCACGCCACTGGCCCTTAGCTTGTCCTTCTTCCATTGGCGGGCATCCGACGACATGTGGACAGTTGCCTGGAAGCCCAGCTTGGCGCTCATGATGCCGATGGATAGTCCAAGGTTGCCCGTGGAGCCGACCGCAATCTTGTAGCGGCTGAAGAACTCAAGTGCGGAGTCGCTGGCCAATGCCTCGTAGTTATCGTCCAGCTTGATCAACCCTGCTTGCAGGGCGAGGTCTTCAGCGTGTTTGAGCACTTCATGGATACCTCCTCGCGCTTTGATCGAGCCAGAGATAGGCAAATCGTTATCTTTTTTGAGCCACAGCGAACCGACGCCAGGAAGGCCGGCCTCACTCAGAAGCCTGTGCTGGAGTTTTTTCAGTGGCTGAATACCGGACTCGATGATCCCGCCCGCCGCAGCCGTTTCCGGAAACACCTTGGCGATGTAGGGCGCGAAGCGGCGGAGGCGTTCACTGGCATCTTTGACGTCGTTATGGTTCAGACCTGCATCCCCCAGCGCGATGGACACCGGTGCAATAGCTGGATTGAACCAGGTGACTTCCTGAAGTGAAACCAGCTCCTTGATGATGGGATGGCTTTCATACCAAGCGTCTAGTGTTTTACCTTTAATCATAAGAATTACCTTTCGATAAACTGTAGGCGAAGAGGCGAAGGTGTTATCACACAAATTTGGATAGTATCAGCGTAAATACCAGTGCCGCAGAGGAGGCGAGCACGGTGGCGCCAGTAAACTTCTTGATGGCCTCAGACAAAGAAATACCCAAGTATTCTTTTACGACCCAGAACGCAGAGTCAGTGACATGCGTCCAGCCGATAGCACCTGCACCGATAGCGATGACAAGGATCTCAGGGCTGTATTCTGGGTGCTGGGCTAAGACGGGCAGAACCATGCCTGCGGTGCTGATCATGGCGACCGTTGCGGAGCCAACAGCGAAGTGCATCAAGCCTGCGATCAACCATGCCAAAATGATCGGATTGATTTGAGACTGCCCCAGCACGTCTGCCAGCGCCCTCCCGATTCCGCTCCCGACCAACATGTCATTGAATGCGCCGCCTGCGCCGATGACCAGAAGAATGCCAGCCAGTGGTGGGAAGCAACGGTTGGTCAGATTGAGCAAGTCGCCCATGCCAAGTCCACGACGCAGGCCAAGCGACCAGTAGGCGAAGCAGATCGACAGCGCTAGCGCAATCAGAGGGTTGCCGATGAAGGAAACCCATTCAAGCGCCATTGAGCCTTTCGTTAGTAAAGGCGCAGCAAGCGTCTTGCCCACCATCAGCGCCAACGGCAACAGCACCGTCACCATCGCTATACCGAAGCTTGGTGCCATAGTGTCGTCTATGACCGCTTCGCCACGGTCAGCCAGAAACTGAGCCTGGTTCTCAGGGGCCTGTCGAGTGCAGGTCATCTGTACCCAGATAGGCCCGGCAATCACCGCAGTTGGCAAGCCGACGATAAGACCGTACAGAATCACCTTGCCGATGTCGGCATTCAGCATGCCAGTAATGGCGGTGGCGGCTGGGTGCGGGGGGAGAATGCAGTGGACAACCATCAGTGAGGTCGCCAGCGGCACTCCCAGGTACAACACGTTGATCTTGGTCTGACGGGCGACGACATAGATCAGTGGGATCAGGAGGACAAATCCGACCTCGAAGAAAACTGGAATACCTGCAATGAAGCCGACCAGCATCATTGCCCAAGAGGCATTCTTCTCTCCCAGCACCCGCAAGAGTGTGGTCGCGATGCGCTTTGCGCCTCCAGACTCCTCGAGCAGCTTTCCGAGAATGCTACCTAAACCGATGATGCCGGCGAGGAACCCGAGCGTGCTACCCATGCCTTTTTCAAAAGCCGAGACGATTGCTGTTGGGGTCATGCCCGTTCCAATACCCACTAGCAGGCTTGCTGCGATAAGGGATAGGAACGGATGAACACGGAATTTACCGATCAGGACTACGATCAGTAGGATTGACGCTCCAAGGATCATTAAAGAAAACGTAGGGGTCATGTTTGGATCTGCTCCATCGCAGTTCACATCCTTGCGAGTTATTGTTAGTTGTTTGCGATGGATTAGATTTCAGAGCTATAGCTGGTACAAACGATGATTCTTCAGGCTGTAGATGACGCTCCGTCACTTCTCGCCCGGCTTGAGCTTTCTAATCGAAACGTTTACCCAGTGTGCCCAGTTGGTTCGCAGTCACAAGGTATGCGTCCGAGCATCCCGTCTTGCGTAACTAAACGGGTTGCCATTTATACGGCAGCAACTCGGAAATCTCACTTGCCCGCTGCGTCGGCAAGCGCGTAAGAACGTCCTTCAAATAGGCATACGGATCATGCCCATTTAGCCGGGCCGATTGGATCAAGCTCATGATCGCCGCCGCGCGTTTTCCGCTGCGCAGTGAGCCGGCGAATAACCAGTTTTTACGGCCTAACGGCCACGGACGGATTTGGTTTTCGGCCCAATTATTATCAATGGGTACGGCCCCGTCATCGAGGTAGCGCGACAGCGCTGACCAGCGTTTCAGGCTGTAATCCATAGCTCTGGCGATAGCCGAACCGTCATGCACGACCTGGCGCTGGGCGATCATCCAGGCATGCAGGGCATCCATGACCGGTACGGCTTTTTCTTGCCGTATTCGTCGGCGTAAATCCGGTTCCAGGTCGCGGACTTCACGCTCGATTTCGTACAGCAGCTGGATTATCGCAAGGCCTGTTCGGCAAGTTGGCTTTTGTTCGTGGCGTGCAGTTCGAAGAACTTGCGCCGCGCATGGGCCATGCAGCCAATTTCGGTGACGCCGAGTTCGAAGCTGGCCTTGTAGCCACCAAAGTCGTCGCAGACCAGCTTGCCTTTCCAGCCTTGCAGGAAAGTACGTGCGTGTTCTCCGGCGCGGCTGGGGCTGAAGTCGTAAACGACCGCCGCCAAGTCCGAGAACTGGCTGGTGGCGTAGGCCCAGACATAGGAGCGGTGAGTTTTCTTTGCGCCCGGAGTGAGCATCTGCACCGGCGTTTCATCGGCGTGAACTACGCCATGTTTCAGGACAGCATCACGCAGCGCATCGACCAGCGGCTGCAACTGCACACCACAGTTGCCAACCCATTGCGCCAAGGTCGAGCGAGCGATAGCCAAACCGGCTCGACCAAAAATCGATTCCTGGCGGTAGAGCGGCAAAATGGTCAGCGAACTTTGCGATCATGACGTGGGCCAGCAATCCTGCGGTCGGGATGCCTTTGTCGATAACGTTTGCTGGCACCGGCGCCTGGATCAAGGTTTCGCAGTCATCACAGACCCACTTTCCACGGACATGGCGCTCGACGGTAAATACACGGGGCGTGTAGTCCAGCTTCTCGCTGACGTCTTCACCGATACGCTTGAGTGCACAGCCACATTGGCAATGAGTATTGTCCGGCTCATGATGGATCAACGTGCGTGGAAACTCCGCCGGCAGCGCCGTGCGCTTCGGCTTTTGCTTTGTCGCGGTCGGTGCCGGAGGTATTTTAAGTGCTTCAAGCTCTGCCTCAATCGCAGCGATATCAGTATCGATCAGATCATCCAGCAAGCTGGCCTGCTGCGGATTTAGCTGCTCGCTGCGCTTGGCGAACTTCAAACGCTTGAGCTGTGCAATCTCGTGGGTCAGCTTCTCGATCACCGTTTGGTCACGGTGGATCTTCTTGCCCATTGTGTCGACCTGCGACAGCAACTGCGCCGCCAGAGCGCGCAGTTGTTCAGGGTTTAGTTGGTCGAGATTGGGGAGCGAAGTCATGCCGCCGATTTTGCCAGAGCAGGCGAACACCGGCGATAGATCCATCGGACAATTGCACGGCCAGGCTGGCTGTGGCAGGCGTTATAGGATGGAAATCGCACCGCCTGGCCCGACTCTTTGCCAAGGCAAACCCAGCACCAAAGCCTGCAACTGCTCCGCGCCTAATTCCACCTGAGTACCGTGTCGAGAGCCTGGCCAAAAGAACTTGCCCTGGTGCAAACGGCGGGCCGCCAGCCAGATGCCCAGACCATCGTGCACCAACACCTTGATACGTGTGTTGCGACGATTGGCGATCAGATAAGCACAGTGCGGCTGCGCCGCACCGAACACTGCCACCACCCGCGCCAAAGCGGTGTCGGTACCGGCCCGCATGTCCATCGGTTCGGTGGCAAGCCAGATCGAGTCGATGCGGATCATCGCAACAGATCTCGGAGAAAGGTCGCACAGGCCGCTGCGTTTTCGGTTGGCCAGTTCACTTTGACGGTGCCACGCGGATATGGGATTTCGAGGCAAATTGTGGATGGAGTGGAATCTGATCGTGACGCGAGCGACTGCAAAGCCAGCGGAACGAAGGCAGGTTGCAGCGAAGCACTGGTCTGAGCTTGCAGCCGAATCCATTTATGGACGAGGTTTGCGTTGATGCCGTGGCTTAGTGCGACGCTGGCAATCGAAGCGCCGGGCTGGACGCACTCTTGAATGATCTGGATCTTGAAGGACTTGGAGTAAGAACGACGTGGTGGCTGCATGAGATACCCGCTTAAAAGGCTAGGAATGGTGTCCACTTAAATTTAGGTGGACACCATCGCCTTTGGCTTCGGGATCTGGAAGGTGTGTTCGCCGGACGCATACGGAGTACATTCGCCTCGGCTAAGATATCTATCGAAGCAATCTGGATAAGGAGCCCTCGCGTGGAGCTACTCAGGTGAGACTTGCTTCGATGATCGTCGAGATATGGCTCTGCGACTTGCGGCCAAAAGCGCAAGCGGAGCGCGCCGGCCCGCGACGGGCCAAAGGCCTGAGGATGGACGCCCGTAGGGCCAAAACTTGGCGCAGCCAGGTTTGTTCACGACAGCCGTACCCCCGGCGGGGGCAAGCCCAAAGCGGATATACCTTGAATCGCCACCGAACTACGAGGCAGGAAGATAGCCGAAGGTCTCGCGAAGTAGGCTCTGCGTCATGACTGAGGTAGGGCTTTGGAGAAAGTGCTCTTGGCTGCTGATGTCGAAGCGCAGAGGATTGATGTGAATGACAGTCGCCCCATGGCCTAGAGCTCGTAGCGGAAGTTCGCCATTCAGCCTGGTTGGCGAGCAAATAGACGGTAGCTTCCAGCCGGAAAACGAAACGTATTTGATCGAGGCCAAATGGGTCAGAGATCCTATTGGAGCAGCTTATGGCACAGATCCAGTCAAACTATTAAGGGCTGGGAGTGCGCGTAGCTTGAGCGTCTGCTAAACGCGCTCTGACTATGAGATCCCACCAAATTCTTCTGCTGCTACGCTGTCCTTTTTCCATGGAGGAATCGCGATGCCAAATTCAGACCTGCTCCCTTCCCTACTCTTCAAGATCACTCAAAACCAGATCGCCCTTGAGGCCGCCTTCATGGAGCTAACGCTATGGGTCGAGCAGCGTGGATCGGGCGAGGTTGGAGGCAATGTGCGCGGTGCGCTGGAAACGATCACCAAGAACGAGGAGTTCATCAACATGAGCCTAGCGGTGCTCATGACACCGGAGTGACTACTTCACGACAGATAGCCAAAAGCAATGGGATGGACTCCTCCTCACTTCGGCATCTTGAGTGCCAGACTGAAAGTGCGAACCACAGTAAACCGTAAGAAGGAGTCCACACATGAAGCTTATGCACATTGGGGTCGACCTGGCCAAGAACGTGTTTCAGATCCACGGCGTGGATTGTCATGAGCTACCCGTCTGGCGGCAGCGTCTGCCGCGTGACCGCTGGCTGCAAACGGTGTTGGAGAAGTCGAACCTGGCTGTCAGTTTGCCGCCTCGCTGGGACTGACACCGAGGCAACACAATTCTGTGTGGTAAGGATCAACTACTCGGTATCAGCAAGCGCGGTGATGCGTATCTGCGAACATTGATGGTGCATGGCGCACGCTCGGCGCTACGCACAGCAAAATCCAAAGAGGATCGACTTAGCCAGTGGGCCGTTCGTTTAGCCGAGCGATCGCATCCCAATGTGGCCGCTTTTGCGCTGGCCAACAAAACTGCACGCATGGCTTGGCGATGCTGCGTCACGGCACTGATTACCAACCGAATCAGGCAGCGGCCTGATCTATTTACCCGACGTGCTCTACGAGAGAAACAACTCTTAACCACGATTGCGAAGCAACCTGAACGATGGCAAACCGGTCGAACCGGCGTCGGCAAAACCCTCGAATGTCCACGTGCGAAAAGCACGAAAAAGCGATCGGGAGCCGGCGCGCGAATAGCCCATCATGGCCCTGCATCGAAACGATGCCGTATTTAGAGGCCGAATATGCGTGTGCAGTCGGCACGGGCGCCAAAGAAAAGGGGCTTGCAATGAGGAGGAGTCCATAACGGACGTTCACCGCTAACGTTTGAAGCATGACAGATGCCTTTTTGCTCGCTGTCCATATCGCAGCACCTGTTGACCTAGCTTGCGCGATCCCCGCCTCCAGTTTTTTTCGCCGAAATCCCGTTCTGATGGGCGGCTTTCCAAGCGTACGAATCAAGAGTAATGTAATTATTACTACATATTAAATAGCTGTCTCTACATGAACAATTGGCTCACCCTGATTCTTGGCTTACCCACCGCCAATGCCACAGAACGCATGCGAGCCTGGCGAGCTCTGAAAGCTTCGGGCGCGGCGGTTCTGCGCGATGGCGCTTATCTGCTGCCAGACACTGGCGCATGTCGTGAAGCACTGGCGTCTGTCGAACGCGACATCCTCGCCATCAATGGCACTGCCTATGTTCTGCCTGTTGTCGACCCTAACGGTGAGCGCTTTATTGAGCTGTTTGACCGGAGCGATGACTACAGCAAGCTGCGCGCGGAGATCGAAACATGCCGGGCACAGCTCAATTCCGAGAATGCACTGGCGACCACCAAACAAATTCGCAAGCTGCGCAAATCATACGAACAGCTCGCCAGCATCGATTACTTTCCAGGTAAGTCGAAACAGCAGATCGACTCTGCTTTACAGGAACTGGAGATAGCAGTTAGCAGAGCACTGTCTGCGGACGAGCCACATAGCCGCGACCAGCCAATCATGGCGCTGAGCCTTGGCGATTATCAATGTCGTGTCTGGGCAACGCGTAAACGCCCATGGGTCGACCGCCTAGCTTGCGCCTGGTTGATTCGCCGCTTCATTGATCCGCAGGCTCAGATCCTTTGGCTGAACACCCCACAGGACTGCCCAGCAGATGCATTGGGTTTCGACTTCGATGACGCAACTTTCAGTCATGTCGGCAACCGCGTGACCTTTGAAACCCTTCAAGCCAGTTTTGAACTTCAAGAGCCCGGCCTAAACCGCATCGCAGCCTTGGTGCACTACCTCGATATCGGCGGCATTCAGCCTTTGGAGGCTGCCGGCATCGAGCGCGTGCTGGCAGGACTGCGCGAAACCATTACCCATGACGACCACTTACTGGCTGCTGCTAGCGCCATTTTCGACGGCCTGCTCGCCGAGTTTGTGAAAGAGGAACAACCCAATGAGTAAGGTTTTGGCACCAATGGTTGAAGAAGAGCTGTCGAGGCCGGAAGCGATCAGTTTTCGTGAGGCGTTCTGGTTCTGGTTGAAGCTCGGCTTCATCAGCTTCGGCGGGCCTGCGGGACAGATCTCGCTCATGCACCAGGAATTGGTAGAGCGGCGGCGCTGGATATCCGAGCGCAGATTCCTGCATGCCCTCAACTACTGCATGTTGCTCCCTGGGCCAGAGGCTCAGCAATTGGCGACCTATATCGGCTGGTTGATGCATAGAACTTGGGGAGGTGTGATTGCTGGTGCACTGTTTGTGCTGCCCTCACTGTTCATCCTGATCGCTCTGTCGTGGATGTACATCGCCTTCGGTGAAGTACCCGTGGTTGCAGGGCTCTTCTATGGCATCAAGCCCGCCGTAACGGCCATCGTTGTGCAGGCGGCACATCGGATCGGCTCTCGGGCGTTGAAGAATAATTGGCTGTGGGCGATAGCGGCGGCGTCTTTTACCGCGATCTTTGCATTCAATGTTCCTTTCCCCTTTATCGTCTTGGGGGCAGCGTTAATCGGCTATATCGGAGGGCGTCTGGCGCCTGAAAAGTTCAGAGCCGGGGGCCATAGCGCCGCCAAAAAAACCTTCGGCCCGGCCTTGATCGATGACGACACCCCCTCCCCGGAACATGCCCGGTTCAGCTGGTTCAAGCTGGCATCGCTCGCACTGATCGGTGCCGCGCTATGGGCATTGCCCATGGGGATCTTGATCGTCCTCTATGGTTGGGAAGGCACCTTGACCCAGATGGGCTGGTTCTTTACCAAGGCCGCGTTGCTGACTTTTGGCGGGGCCTATGCAGTCCTCCCGTATGTCTATCAAGGTGCGGTCGGTCACTATGGCTGGCTTTCCCCGACCCAAATGATCGACGGCTTGGCACTAGGGGAAACCACACCAGGGCCGCTGATCATGGTGGTGGCTTTCGTCGGCTTTGTCGGGGCCTATGTCTCGCAAGTGTTCGGGGCTGATCAGGTGTTTCTGGCTGGAGCTGTGGCCGCCTCCCTGGTGACATGGTTCACCTTCCTACCCTCGTTCCTGTTCATCCTCGCGGGTGGCCCGCTGGTGGAGTCGACCCACAACGAACTCAAGTTCACTGCACCGCTTACCGCCATTACAGCGTCGGTGGTTGGAGTGATCCTTAATCTGGCATGTTTCTTTGGCTATCACGTGCTGTGGCCGCAGGGGTTCAGCGGCAACCTCGACTGGCCCTCTGCACTGATCGCCATTTTGGCGGCAATTGCCTTGTTCCGCTTCAAACGGGGCGTCATTCAGGTGCTGATGGCCTGCGCGCTCGTCGGGTTGGCTGTGCATTTGCTGCGTTAGAAAGCATGAATTGATTAGCAATCTTTGGCGGGCATTGTGCTCGCCAAACCACCCGAGCCTATTGAACTAGGCAGGAGGTGTTCCATGAGGTGGATTACCCGTGAACGACCCAAGATTGACCGGATTGCTTGTCCTTGGCTGAGCGCTCGCTTTATCGATCCACAGGCAGAGTTCTACCCAGCGGCGATATGCTACGGATTGCAGCTAAGAGAGATGCAGCACCCTACGACAACATTCCGGACGTAGTGCTTAGTGCAAACGTCAGCCATGGCACTGATCACTAGGAAACCTATTTCACTGGAGCCAGAATCGTGAACTATGTTGAGCTGATTCAGCCGCAAACCGAGCAAGTGTTTGCAGACAAAGAGAAAGCGGCGGCCTGGCTGAATAAGCCGCAACCCGCGCTGGGAGGTATGACTCTCACACAGTTCTCAAGTAGTGAAGCTGGGTGCGGTTGCGGTGGCATGGCGTGGCTCCGACATGAGCTGATTCAGGCTCTGCCAACTCCCCCTCGCGCGCAACGCGCAGAGGTTCACTCCGTCCTGCCTGACGGTTTCATATCGCCTTGGCATGCCTAGGTAAGGCGATTGAAATTAGGGCGGCCAGCAATACGAAGGCCGAGGAAACCCACAAGCAGGGCCTCCAATCCGTAACTCTGATAAATCCAGCCGGACAGCACAGACCATTAAGAAATAACTGTAGTGGCACTGCTGTCTACTGAAGGAGGCAGTGCCACCCTCCACACGGGGCTTTACATGTGCATCAACATGCACATATATTCTCGGCATGAACGTCACCACCAACCGATCACAAGCCATTGAGTCTGCCATTGAGTCTCTCGAGGGCACATTTTTCAAAGCCCTCTGCGAGCCGCCAAGAGTTGCTGTGCTGAAGCGCGTGATGCAATTAGGTCGAGCAGATGTGACCGCGATTGCGGCTGATCTACCTCAAGAGCGCTCTGTGGTATCTCGTCATCTTCAGGTGCTGCTGGACGCGGGAATCGTGCGCGCCACTAAGGTGGGACGTCAGATGTTTTATGAGGTGGATGGCCCAGCCATCGTCAAGCGACTGGAGGACATCCTCCATCACACCAAGAGCATTGCTTTATTGTGCTGCCCAGGCGGATCTCGCTGATTTTTTCTTACCTTTATATGTGTATAGGTGCGCACACATGAACATAATAGATCGCCCATTCGAGGTTGTCGTAATAGGCGCAGGGCAGGCAGGACTAGCCTGTGGCTGGCATTTGAAGCAGCAGGGACTCGATTTCCTAATCCTGGATGAGCAGCAGCAACCAGGTGGTAACTGGCGTAACTACTACGACAGCCTCGAACTGTTCTCGCCGGTAGCGTACTCCTCACTACCGGGGCTGCCGTTTCCTGGAGAACCGGGGCACTACCCTTCCCGCGATGAAGTAGTGCGCTACCTGGAGCAGTACGCCAGCTTCTTCCAGTTACCGATTCTTCCGGGGATACAGGTCATAAAGGTGAGTAGAGAAGCTGGGGGGTTCCAGATAGTGGCTGCCAATGGGCAGCGCTTCTTTACCAGGGCGCTGATCGTGGCATCGGGGGCATTCAGTCGCCCCTATACACCTGAAGTTCCTGGGCTCGAAAGCTTCCAAGGTGTTCGCATTCACAGCGCCGAGTATCGGAATGTGGAAATGCTCAGTGGGCAACGCATCGTAGTGATTGGAGCGGCGAACTCGGCAGTGCAGATTGCTTACGAGCTAGCGAAGGTGGCTGAGGTCACGCTTGCCACGCGCGAGGCGATCCGATTCTTTCCGCAGAAACTACTCGGCGCGGATTTCCACGCTTGGCTGAGATGGACAGGCCTGGAAAGGACTCGCTGGCTCAATGATCAGAGCACGCCGGTATTGGATGACGGCACTTACAAAAAAGCGCTGAAGTCAGGACTATTCAATCAGCGGTCGATGTTCGGGCAAGTAACCCCAACCGGAGTTGTTTGGGCGGATGGTCACCACGAAGCAGTTGATGGCCTAGTCTTCGCCACTGGGTTTCGCCCAAATATTTCCTTACTTGAAGACCTCGCTGTGACGGATGATCGAGGGCGATTGATGCAGCGCGATGGACGAGCACTGCACATCCCGGAGGCGGGCAAAGTCGAAAGAATCAAAGAGCAAAGTGGTCAGTACCTATTCGTGGGTGTAACAAACTCTCGCTCGCCAACCCCACAAGAAATTGGCCGTTGAAGGCCCCTGTAGCATCTTCCTAAATACGCAACGCCCCTTGCTAATAGTAGTACGCGACTACGTGGCTATTCTGGACTGGTTTCCGCACTGCTGAAGTAAAGCCTGGAGCGGGTCAGGATCGTCACGCCTTCCTTGCGTTAAACTCGGCTGCGAGGGCTCAGCGTCACTGTCACCAGCACATGGCATCGGTGCTCCAAAAAGGACTGTCGGCCAACCTCAGTCTGCAGGTCGTAGCCTGACCATTGTGCTGAGAAGAACAGGTGTTTAGCGAGAATCGACTGCTTGCTCATGACGTCAGCCGAATTGCCCCAATCGCCGCCTTCCTTGAGCTTCAGACGTGACTGCTTAGATTGTCGATGCTGAATAAGCCTTTGCGAAGATTGCCACTGATTCCAACCTTCAGAAGCACCCCGT
This sequence comes from Pseudomonas sp. HLT2-19-2, assembly GCF_054898005.1. Lineage (NCBI taxonomy): Bacteria > Pseudomonadati > Pseudomonadota > Gammaproteobacteria > Pseudomonadales > Pseudomonadaceae > Pseudomonas > Pseudomonas sp. HLT2-19-2. Next base: position 3,298,751 of record NZ_CM142712.1, read on the forward strand.
CGTCTGTAACGATTTTCGTAGAGACATGGTGCCGATGGCGCTGCGGTTTCAATCTCGGTGAAACGAATCTCGGGGCGTGGCTCCGTCACTTTAAAATTTCCATTTAAGTCTTTTCAGTTCGCTCGGACATCGATCCAATCAGGCTGGATGGGCCGAAGCAATTACTCAACAACATCAATTTTTCGGTCTGCCCGATTCTTTGAGGTTATGGCAACCACCTGCGCAAACCGAAAAGATTACCCGCTCCCGCTGATTACATTTGATGATCGTAAAGCGCCATTCTTAGCATGCCGTATACGAACTCTAGCTTCTCCTCGGTCGGCTCTTCGTCGCGCAGCCAGCGCACCTTGATCCCCAGTTACTGCGCCCATTCGATCCCTTTTTTGAAGCATTTCTTGCTGTCATTCTTTGCGGCGACTTCTACGTACTGAATACCTTGGGCCCGGTAGCTTTGCTCCGCGAGAACGTGAGCAATTTTTTCCAATAAGCATTGATTGCGAACAGGTTTGATGGGCTCTCTTACCAAGGAGCACCAAGATGAGCAGCATTTTCTGGCCCCCTAGCATGCAGCATGTCGTTCGCACGGTTTATTTACCGACGCCTGAAAATCTCGCCCCATCCATAGTTGAACAGATTAGTAAAATCTTGAAGCAAGTAGATGCACTGCGCAGCCTACAAGGTTACGGCGAACACATTCCGCTCGTAACCGACACGCTGAAGAAAGACATCGCCACCCGCTTGGCAGAAGTTAGCGCACAACTGGAGGATGTCGACTCCCGCAAGGCGGCTGGTTTCATCGCCGAGGGGCTAATGGGCGGCGAAATGTTCTCGATCATGAGCAAACACCTATCGGAGCTGAACGAGCGTGAATTGGTTGGTCATGTGGGGGAGTTGTCAACTTGGCTAGGGAAGTCACGAAAAATGTTCTACTCGGCATTTTTCGGAACCCCAAATACGGGACTTCAATGCGTGTCAGACTGTGTCGATGAGCATTTTACCAAAGCCTTGCAATGTTTGGCCCAGACGCTGGACGTCCCCTTGCAGGCATTACCGCACTGAGCCTACAAGATCATCGACCTATTCGGGATTGCGGGAGAAGCGAATTACTTTCCTAAGCATTTCGCCTACTTCATGCCCGAAGACCAGGGCGTCAAGTATTCACCCATTAAACGTACTATTGTCTTCGCAAACACCTACCGCAATCTTTACGAGAAGATCGCTTTAGAGCAGGCGCCGCTCTTCAACTGGGAACTAGGGGACTTACCTGCGTCTAATGAGATCGAACGCTACCTGATTACCTGGTTCAGGGGTCATGACCTTGGCCACTCCATTGTTCTGCAGGACACCAGCTTTGGCCAGTTGAGTAAGCATGATCGCTGGGGATCGATGGTGATCCAGGAGGCCTTGGCGGACGTATTCGGTTTCCTGATAAGCGTAGATGAAAGCATCGCCGGCAGCATAGGTCTCGACTCAGCAAAGATGACCCGCATGTACGTGCTGGAGCTGTTACGTTACCTCCGTCGCGGGCCACGCCAGTTCCCTGATGCTGGTTCCGCATACATCCAATTGCGCATTCTGCATGATGCTGGGGTGATCAGCGGTACACCCATTACCGGGCTGACGGTCGATACCGACCGATTCATCGAGACCATGCGTATCATCGCACAGAAGTTAATAAAAGCCGCGCTCGTCGGCGATCTGGCGCAATTCGAACGTTTCATAGATATATATTGCCCGCACCGTATCGAAGATGAGGAGGATCTCATGTTCGGCTTGGGTAGGTGCGGCATTACATTGGGTTATGCTCAACAGATAATGGAAGGGTGTATCGATGCAGTTCAGTAATGGTTTTTTGCTTAGCCTATCTCTTTGTTTGGAATTGGGTCTAGCCAATATGGCCATGATCACTCTTGCGATGCAGCGAGGCTTTGCTCAGAGTGTATGGTTAGGGATTGGGACTTGCGTGGGGGATCTAATCTACGCGATTCTGGCCATGGCTGGCATGGCCGTACTACTGCAGATCGAGTGGGTGCGCTGGGGACTGTGGGTTGGCGGCTCAGCTGTCCTATCGTATCTCAGCGTAAAAATGCTGTGGAGCGCCCTGAAAACTAAAATGGGTGATCCAGATGCGGCAGAAAGGCAGTGGGGGAACGGTGGTCTGGCACTGTTCTTACGCGGCATCATGTTAGCGATGTCCTCTCCCAGTGCCATTCTCTGGTTCGCGGCAGTGGGCGGCGCGATCATTGCCCGGCAGGGTTCAGACATAACCAGCGCTGGGTTATTCCTCAGCGGCTTTTTCGCCGCTGGGGTGGTTTGGGCTTTGGTTCTTAGTTTGCTTGCGTCTCGGGGAAAGCAGTTGCTGGGGCAAAAATTAGTCAAATACACCTACATGGCTTCAGCTGTGATCTTTGCCTACTTTGCTATCTACGTTGTGATCACCGGCTATAACGAATTTTTGGGCGACCCGCAACCGCCGAGCATCGAACTGTAGTTTCGCGGCGACGTACCCATCACTTTGCGAAACGCATTGCTCATGTGGGCCTGGTCGAAAAAACCCAAGTCGACGGCAATGCGTGCTGGAGGATCACCGAGACGCAGACGCTTGCGAGCTTCGATCAGACGCAACTGCATAAAATACTGCATGGGGGGAAGTTTATTGATGGTCTTGAAGCTTCGCACTAGATGAAACTTGGACAGGTTGGCTTCAGCGCAAAGGTCTTTAAGCTCAATCGGCTCGTATAGATTGGCCTTCATGAAATTGATCAGCTGTTCCGCCTGCAACGGCTCACTATCTGTCTCAGGAGTTGTGCGAAATCGCAGCAGTTCCCTGAACAGCACCAATAGTGCCTCTTCGCGGCTACTCAAGCGCAGATGTCCAAATAGGTCGACGATGGAGCGGAACAGGTCATGGTCGCGGATGACCCCCTCTTGGAATGTGGGCAGGGTATTCGTGCTAGCAGTCTGGTTAAGGATGCTGCGCACTTGATTGCCATCCAGATGCACGCTAATAAACTGCACGCCTCTCCCGCAGAACTCCGACGCTTGGACTGTCATGGGGTTGTAAAGCGTTACCTCACCCAATGACACGTCTTGTTGCTTGCCGTCGTACCAGATCCGCTCCAACCCACTGAGATTTGCGCTGATCACATACTCTTCATGGACATGCTTGGGGTAAGAAGCCTCCTTCGCATGAACCTTCGAACACTCAATACGCTCAAACCGATTCAGGTTTTCCATTACCAGGGACATCGGACTACCTTCCTTCCATAAAAATTGCCACGGTCTTGCGAAAGCCGAAATTCAGGCGTGAGGAAGGATGGACAGACACAATCGCCCCCAAAATCGGCCCGGCATGTCGCAAAAATGCAACCCAGTGTCGCACTGGCATAGCTTTATCGCAAGGGGAGCTCTGTTTGACGCCGATTTGAACGCCCTCAAACTAGCTCCCGTTCCAGAAGAGAAGCGCCAGCAACCCAAGCGCGCGCCGCTGCCACCGCAGTTTCCACGCACCGTAACTCATCACGAACCGGAAAACACCCAGTGCGCCTGCATCGGCGAGGACGTCAGCGAGAAGCTGGATTACACGCCGGGCGTGTTCACCGTCGAACAGCATGTGCGTGGAAAATGGGCGTGCCGGCAGTGCGAAACGCTGATTCAGGCGCCGGTACCACCGCAGGTGATCGACAAGGGCATCCCCACTGCCGGCCTGCTGGCACACGTGATGGTGGCCAAGTTCGCCGACCACCTACCGCTCTATCGACAGGAAAAGATCTTCGGTCGTGCCGGCCTGGCCATTCCGCGCTCGACACTGGCGCAGTGAGTGGGTCAAACCGGCGTGCAGCTTCAGCCGCTGGTCGATGCCCTGCGCGAAGCGGTGCTGTCCCAGCGCGTGGTTCACGCCGATGAAACGCCGGTACAGATGCTGGCGCCCGGCGAGAAGAAAACCTACCGCGCTTACGTTTGGGCCTACAGCACTACGCCATTCTCGGCCCTAAAGCCTATGGTCTACGACTTCAGCCCCAGCCGTGCTGGCGAACACGCGCGTAATTTCCTAGGCTCCTGGAACGGCAAGCTGGTCTGTGGTGACTTTGCCGGCTACAAGGCCAGCTTCGAGCTGGGCATCACCGAAATCGGCTGCATGGCCCATGCGCGCCGCAAGTTCTTCGACCTGCACGTGGCGAATAAAAGTCAGTTGGCGGAGCAGGCGCTTCACTCGATTGGCGGGCTGTACGAAGTCGAGCGACACGCCAAGGAAATGAGCGACGAAGATCGCTGGCTATTACGCCAGGAAAGAGCGGTGCCCATCGCTGAAAAACTTCATGAGTGGATGCTGGCACAACGCGAACTTGTGCCCGAGGGTTCGGCCACGGCCAAGGCCCTGGATTACAGCCTTAAACGCTGGGTAGCGCTGACGCGCTACCTAGAAGATGGTGCTGTACCCATCGACAACAACCAGATCGAGAACTTGATCCGGCCGTGGGCGCTTGGGCGGTCGAACTGGTTGTTTGCTGGATCGCTGCGCAGCGGCAAGCGGGCGGCGGCGGCGGCGATCATGAGTTTGATCCAGTCGGCGCGCATGAATGGGCATGATCCGTATGCGTATCTGAAGGACGTACTGACTCGTTTGCCCACCCAGCGGGCGAGCGAGATTTCCGAGCTGTTGTCGCACAGGTGGGTAATTGCACAGAGTTGACCACCCGTTTGCATCGGCCTGAAAAGTCATTTTCATGGGGTTTGAGCAGCACGCTTCGCGGACATGGCCGGCAGAGAACGACCCAAAGCGGCCCTAAATGCTGTGATTCAACCCTCATAAACAATTGATGCGCGTCTGCAACGCTTGCGGCTTTTTCGCCCGCAGCCTTGAAAGCTAGCTAAGTAAGTTAGCTACGTGTTAGTTTCGCTGTCCTCATAACACTCAGCCTTAAATTCTGGACAGCCCCTACGCATGAAGTCGCCTTCATCTCCGTCATATCCAACCGATGATCCACAAAGCCTGCAAATTGCCAGTGATGCCATCGGCCAGCAGTTGCAACAAATTGCCATCCTGACGCGTAAAGCTGCCAGCAATCTGGGCACAGCATTGGGCATTAATCAGACCGACGTGGCGGCACTGGAGCACCTGATCACTGATGGGCCATTGCCGCCGACCGAGCTTGCAGCGCGTCTTTCAGTGACTACCGCAGGCGTTACTCAGGTTATCGACCGGCTGGAGCGCGCCGGACATGTGGTTCGTGAGCGACAACTCACTGACAAACGCCGTGTACTGGTGTGCCCTGTAGCCGACTCGGTGGCGCAGGCTTATCGGCATATCGCGCCGATGCTCCATGGTCTGGGCGCTGTCCTCCGCGCACTCGACGGCCAGGATCGCGCAGTGGTCGAGACATTTCTCCGACAGGTGATCGAGGTCTATCGCAGCACTTTGCCGGTCAGCACTAACCCTACCCGTGAAAATCAGGACGCGTGATGAAAGCACAAAAAGTTCTTGTGACCGGAGCAAGCATCGCCGGGCCAGCGCTGGCTTATTGGCTGTCCCGCTATGGCATGGATGTTACCGTGGTCGAGAGGGCGTCTGCGTTTCGCGACGGCGGGCAAACGATTGACGTACGGGGCGCCGGTCGCGTCGTCGTTCAGCGTATGGGGTTGGAAGCTCTGGTTCGGGCGAACACAACCCACGAGCAGGGCATCGCCTTTGTCGACCAGGACAATCGCACCAAGGCCTTTATCGATGTAAATGCTTTCGACGGTGAGGGGCCGATAGCTGAACTGGAGATTTTGCGCGGCGAACTTGCCAAGCTTTTGATCCAGCATAGCCAGGATCGGGTCAGCTACCGATTCGGCGACAGCATTGAAACCATGGACGACAAGGGCGAGCAGGTTCATGTGCGCTTCGAGCAGGGAGGCGAGCAGGTTTACGATCTGGTGATCGTGGCTGAAGGTATTGGTTCGACGACGCGCAATTGGGTATTCGGCAACGAAGTCCAGCGCCGACCTCTTGATCTCTACACCGCCTATTTCACCGTGCCATGGCAGTCGAGCGATGGCCAGGTCATGCGCTGGTACAACATTCCCGGCGGCCGCTGTGTCTGTTTGCGTCCGGATAACCTGGGCACCACGCGCGCCTTTCTATCTTTTCAGCAGGCACCGAGCGGGTACGAGAAGCTCGCGCAGGACGAACAAAAAACCTTACTCAAGCAGATGTTTGCCGGCACCGGTTGGGAGACACCTCGCGTACTCGACGCGCTGGAGAATGCAAGCGACCTTTACCTGGACGTGGTGGGTCAGGTCAAAATGCCCCGTTGGTCTAAGGGGCGCATCGCGCTAGTAGGTGATGCAGCATATTGTGCATCGCCCATCAGTGGCATGGGCACTAGCCTGGGGCTGTGCGGCGCTTACGTGCTGGCTGGCGAACTGAGTCGTCACGCCGACCACGCCCACGCGTTCGCGGCCTACGAAAAGCTGATGCGCCCTTACGTCGCTCAGGCGCAAAGCGTACCCAAGTTCGCGCCGAGATTGGCATCACCGCATTCGCGACTTGGCATCACAATTGGCCACGCGGTGTTGAGGATCGCCACAGCACCGGGATTCAAGACCTTATTCGGGAAAATCCTTTCGCCGAAAGCTGACGCCATCAACCTGCCGAGTTATTAAGGCCAAAAGCGGATATAGACTCGTATGACCGTTCCTGGCCGTTCTCTGTCGCCATGGTTGGAAAGCGTGCTGGTCAACTCCGATGCGATCGATGGTCAGAGCGCATGCAAATGACAGGTCAGGTCGAATGCAAACGGGTGGTCAACTGGAGTGCAATCTCGCAACAGGTAGGCGCCCGTTTAATTAGGCAAGGTGTGTTGGGCGGACGCTTACGCCTCGAAGACAAATGAGGAAGCCATAAAATGCCTCGCTGAACCAGTACATCAGGCTGAACTTCAGAGTCCTCCGCCAAGCCGGAAACGCATACCTGGACACATCAGAGTATGAGCACTGGTGAGATCAAAACACTCTTGCAGGGCTACACAGAACTCTTCACCACCATAGCGTGCCTAATTGGAGTGACAAATTGCTGACTCGGCCCGACAAAGACGCACTACGTGCGATGCTCGAATCGCAAGTTCAGGAAAAGCTACAGCATTACCCTGACGCGGTAACGACTTATGCAGCACAGCCTGAACCCGAACGAAAGCCATACACCAGCAAGCCAACGGCTCAAGACAAGGCATTTCATAAGGAACTCGAGCAGATGCGTGCGGATGCTGAAGCCGGAGTGATTCATAAACAGGAATCCGGCCCGGTTGAAGACGGCAAACCTCGTCTTGCCCTTGATGATTACCCGGGCTTAAGAGAAGCAGGCTCTGCATCAAATCAATGGTATGCGTCCGGCCAAGTCATCTACCCAACCCCGCAAAGCCGGGACATGGTGTGCACTTAAATTTAGGTGGGCACCAGTTCTAGCCTTTTAAGCGGGTATTTCATGCAGCCAACACGCCGTTCGTATTCCAAATCCTTCAAAGCCCAGGTCATTCAAGAGTGTGCCCAACCCGGCGCATCTATTGCCAGCATCGCCCTCAGCCATAGCCTTAACGCAAACCTCGTTCACAAATGGATTCGGGGGCAAGTGCAGAAAAGCACGGCGCTTCAACCAGCATTCATCCCATTGCCTATGCAAACAACGGCGCCCGTATCTTCATCGAATATCAGCGTTGAGATTCTGCACACACGCGGCACCGTCAAAGTGAACTGGCCAACCGATAGCGCTGCTGCCTGCGCCGCTTTCCTTCGAGACCTGTTGCGATGATCCGCGTCGACGCCATCTGGCTCGCCACCGAGCCCATGGATATGCGCGCCGGCACTGAAACGGCGCTGGCGAGGGTGGTCGCGGTGTTCGGAGCGGCGAAGCCGCACTGCGCTTATCTGTTTGCCAATCGCCGCGCGAATCGGATGAAAGTGCTGGTACACGATGGGATTGGCGTATGGCTGGCGGCACGTCGCTTGAACCAAGGTTAATTTCATTGGCCAGGCGTTCGGCAAGGCAGTGAAGTGCAGTTAGATACCGAGCAACTTCAGGCTTTGGTACTAGGTCTACCTTGGCAACGCGTGGGGTCTGGCGGAAGCTATTACGCTGCTCTAAAACTGTAATTAGCATCTCGGTTTGCTGCCGCAAGCTGTCTGCTTTGGTAAAATCCACGGTATAACTTCCTCGCCCAATCTCGATCAAGTGACTCCCGACCAACTGCGTGCATTCGCTGCGCAGCTGACGTCAGACGCCAGGCAATTGGAGCGCGAGTAACGTTAAGGCATTAAAGGACTACTCTCTCCTTTTCCACGGAGGAATCACGATGTCCAACGCAGACCTGCTCCCTTCCCTGCTTTTCAAAATCAACGAAAACCAACTGGCGCTCGAGGCCGCCCTTATGGAGCTTACGCTTTGGGTCGAGCAGCGTGGATCAGACGACGTAGCCCAGAACGTTCGGGGGGCCTTGGAGGCAATCGACAAGAACGAAGAGTTCATCAGATTGACTCTTGCGGTGCTTGTGACACCGGAGTAACCAAGGCGATCATTTATTCATGTGCTACCCGTATAGGCCGCGAAGCTTGAGACCCTGAGCCACGCAACGTAGAACCTAATCAACTTGCAGGGCAGCGGCAGCCATCGAAAATAATCTGGCCTCTATTACGAGCTAAGTTCCTTGACCCACCCCCTCCACGGCTTGGGCATACCTCTGGGTCGCCTCCATCACCAATACCTTACGCTCGTCACGATTGATAAAACCCTGCTTTAAGTATTTTTCGGCAAGCCGCAGTAGCTCTTCGTATTGCTCATGAGCCGTCATAAGGATCTCGGATTTTGAGAGCAATGAATGCCATTCTTCAAGCGCCTGTGCTTTTCGATCTTCATTTATGACGACGATTCTCAATGCATGTGTTGCGGTAGAGCTCAGGAAGCAATGCGATGTTCACTGTCGACGACGTATGGCAAGTAACTGTCGGTCTCGTCTGCTCGATTACGTCCCCGCGCATCGGTGCCAGTCGCGCAATCAACCGATTTTGCACCGGCACCGCGATCGCCTGATCATCCATCGCATCGATTAAGTCCTCAACCAAAGCATTGAAGTCGCTGCGGCTGACGTTCTGCCCCTTGTGACTTTCAGCCATGCTGTCACCGGTATAGATACAAGGCCCGCCAGCCTCAACACAAAATTGCTCGATCAGTTTGTCACGCAGCCGCTGGATATCAATCTTGCGAAAGCGCTCAACGATTCGCTCATCCTGAGCAATGTTCAGCAGCATGCCCTCAACAATTCGGGTGATGCCGGGACGCTCGCCAAGAGCCTGATAAAGGCTGTCATCCTTGGCCGGCTTTTGCACGCAGGCACTCAGTGATAGAACCAGAAAAAGTAGGAACAAGCGCATCAGAAACTTCCTTGCACAGAAAGGTACGTGCCATTCTGGTTTTTTAGCGTGGCGATCTCGCCCAGGCGTGCGTATGCCAGCATTACCGACAAATGTTTGTTAGGGAAATATCCTAAAAATAGATCCGCCCAATCGCTTTCCCCGGCGAATGACAGGTTGTCCGGTTTTTCTCGATACTCCACGCCTACCGCCCAACGTGGATTGAACAATACGGCCAGAGAGCCCTCCTTGAGCACACTGCGCGTGTCGCGACGGTCACCACCGAACCCCAACAACCCAAGCTCATTGGCACGGCTATAACGCAGACTTCCGTTGACAAGCAGGTTATATCCGAACGCTGCGCCCATGAACAAGCGACTGGCGGCCATGTAGCCCTCTGTGTCGCTGTCTCGCTTAGCGCCGACCAAGCTCGGGATCAGGAAATCTCGTTGATGTTTGTATTCGAGACCTAGGGAAACCTGAGGCAGATCGTCGTAAATTAAATCGCCGAACAAACGCAACTTAACGCCGAGCACGTCCTGGTCGAGGCTGTTCTCTGGCAGCCTCAGTTTGTGTATTAAAGAGCCGAGATCAAAGCGCTGTCGGGCGAAAGATAACTCGACGCGGTTGTCATAGGCCACGGCCAGCCCAGCCACATCCAGCCGATAATCGGGCAGGTTGACTGTGGTCGCGAACACAGTTGCGCCCCACTCATTTTTTTCGCCGTAGCCGGCAAGCATTGCCCAAGGCGTAATTCCTCCGCCTGCCGCGCCCTCTAGGCTACTGGCACCACCTGTAGCAATCAGGCGTCCGTTATCGGCGAGGGTGGATTGGTGAATTAAGCTGACGAGGCAGCCGATCACCAAAAACAAACGTGAGGTCATATCGTTCAATGAACCATGGATGTACGAAAGCTTAAGGGCAACGCCACCCAGGCCTCGAATGCTGGCGCTGTGAGCGGGCGGCTGATCAGATAACCCTGCGCCGTATCGCAGTGCCAGCGCTCGAGTAAACTTAAGCTGTGCTCGTATTCGACTCCTTCGGCGACCACTTTGAGTCCGAGGTTGTGGCTCATTTCGATGGTTGAACGGACGATCACTGAGTCCTCGCTGGTTTCATCCAAGTCACGGACGAAGGACTGATCAATTTTCAACTCCTGCACAGGGAGTCGCTTGAGGTGAGCCAAGGACGAGTAGCCAGTGCCGAAGTCATCCACTGACAGGCTAATGCCGCAATCACGCAGTTGGTGAAGGACTTTTAATGCCCGCTCTGGCTCCCGCATGACAGCGCTTTCAGTGATTTCAAAGATCAGTTGTTCTGCCGGCAGGCTGTAATTCTGTAGTAGCGCCAACACACGAGCGGCCAGGTCATCGCTAATCAAGTCATCGGCGGATATGTTTAGCGACAGCTGCAAGCGCAACCCCCGCTGATTCCACTCCGATAGTTGTCGCATGCCTTCGTTGATCACCCAATTGGTCAGTATCTGAATGCTTCCAGTACGTTCCGCCAAAGGAATAAATTCAGCAGGCGAAACCATGCCCAGTTGCGGGTGCTGCCAGCGCAACAAGGCTTCTGCTTGGCTGACGCGAGCTTCACGGATATTTAACTTGGGTTGGTAATGCAGTAGGAACTCACCTTTGCTTGCCGCGTGACGTAGGTCGCGAATCAAAGTGATCTGACGACGATGGGCCAAGTCACGCCCGTGCTGATAAAGTTGTAAATGGCCGGGCAACTTTGCGGCGTCTTTCATAGCAATAGAGGCGCGTTCCAGCAGGTTCTGTGCGCTTTGCCCATCAGCGGGGAATGCCGCAATACCGAGATTGCAATCAAGAGCCAGATCGTGACCGTTGATTTGCTGAGGTTTAAGCAGTAATTGCTGAAGCTGGTCAGCTACTGCGACTGCCGCTTCACCGTCGAGGCCATCAAGCAAAAGGAGGAATTCCTCTGCTATCAAATGCGCCACGGTATCACCTGGACTTAGCAACACTTGCAAGCGCTGACCGGTTTGACGGAGCAATTGACCAACTGTCTCGGGATCAGCTGTTTCGTTGATATACCGAAGATTTTCAATGCTGAGAAAGATCAACGCCATGGGTCGTTGTGCTGCAATCGCACTACCTAGTCGCTCCATGGCTAACGTACGGTTTGGCAAGCCTGTGAGTGGATCATGCAGAGCGTTGTGAGCCAACTGCTGTTCACGCTCAGCGATGCCACTCTGCATCGAGTTGACTGCATTGGCCAGCAATCCGAATTCGTCGCTTCTGCGCAGTATCACAGGGGTCTGATAGTCGCCCTGGCCGATCCGCTGCGCTGCCAGCGCCAGCGATCTAACTGGCTGCGACACACCACGGGCCAATAGCAAAGCGCCGACTAACGATGCAAGCAAGGCTATCAAGGCAATACCAAGGATTTTTTCATCCAGCGGTGCAAACGCTTGCATGGCTGCATCGATTGGACTTTGCAGTAAAGCTATAACCTGACCGTCATACTCACTCGCGCCGCCAGCCAACACCAAAGACTGGCTGAGGAAGTTATGCTCCAAGTGCTCCGTTAGCAGCACTGCGTCCTGCGGGGACGAACTCAACATCAAGCCGGTGATACTTTTGCCGAGAACGTCCGGTTGGGTGCTGATGAGCTGCCCGGGTTGCTGCTTATCAATGGTAAGAAACGATACTTCAAGACTGGTCAGCGAACGCAGCTCACTGGCAAAGGCATTGTCCATGCTGACGCCCATCACCACCCTCGCAATCGGCAGGGGTGCGAGTACAGTCGCTTCCACCAGCAAGTGTGGTTTACCCTGCAAAGGAACGATCAACATGGTTTGTTGGATGCGTCGGGCTTCGCGCAGCGCCAGGTCGTATCGAAATACCGAACCGTCTAGTACATCGTCCAGCGTGCTGGCAAGGACTTTTCCATCCATGCTAAGCAAAATCATGTCACTGGCGTTAATGCGCTTGCCATGATTGAACAGTACCGACCGCATGGTAGCGGAATCGCTGCTGGCAACCGCATCGCGGAAACCGAAGTCAGCTGCAAGTAATTGCACGCCATCGGCTAAGCGTCGACCGCGCACCTCCAGCAACCGCTCAAAGACTCGTGTACCTACCTCCAATTGGGAGTTTGCTTGACTGCGAACCGCTGAGTTGGTCGCCACCTTTACGCTGAAATACAATGAGCCAATCACCACCAGCGACAGCAGGATCAACACCGCAGTGACTTGCGCTTGAAAGCTATTCCGTAGTTTCACGGGCAGCTCGCTTAAACGCGTCACCGAAGGCATTTGGTGCGGGAGCGGTCGGAGCGGTCGTAGGCAACAGTTCCAGAGCCAGGCTGAAGGTCTGTTTGAGGCCGGTGACCGGGATCTTTATGGAGCCTGCGCTGAATGGTTTCATGTCCTTGAGTTGGGGATGCCATAGGGTGACCCGGTACTCACCAGCCGGCAAAGTTTCCAGCGTCAGTCTACCTTGATCATCGGTAACACCGAAGCGAGGGTCATCGGTGACATACACATAACCAAGCATCCAGTCATGGATGTTGCAGCCAAGCACCACAATACCTGGTTTATCGAACAGCACTGGGTCTGAGGGTGTCCCTTCGTAAAGCCGTAGCTCGAAGCGTTTAGCCGGCGAGAATGAGTACACCTGATGGCGAATATTGTCGCTGTTGGGGAATTTGATTGGTGTGCCGGTATGCACGGCCAACACGTGGGGTGCGAACTGCTGAGCTCGCTGATCCATGTCGGCCTTGAGCTGAACGTTAGCCTGACCCATAGGCCCTTGGAGGGTCACTACGACATCGGACAGAGGCTTGCCGTTTTGCTCATGCATTTCGACGTAAAGCTTGGTGACGCCAGCCCAACTATTGGCACATAACAAAACAGTGACTAGCAGAAAAAGCGAGCAAATCCTGGGCATGCCGATTCCAATACGATAGTGATTGCGGTTGGCAGTCCTTGGCGGTGTGGTAACTCAGTTGGAGGAATGGAGCAGATCATGCACCAGTCGAGGCTAATTGCCATCATGATATTTCATGCAATATGTGTTCGAGCTGCGTCAAGAGTTGACGGACAACAAAGCCCATCTACTCGTTATCGACCGTATAAGCGATATCTGAAGGTATTTGAACGAGCCCCATGAAAGACAGGACGCCGTTTCCCCCTTACGATAAAAGATAGGCAAACGGTTATGTTTATGACTCATAGCAACCATAAGAGTGGGGAACTCTTGGGCCAGGAGCGGCGCCGCCGCTGGAGCCCAGAGCAAAAACTGGCCATGGTTCGCGAGAGTCTTGAGCCAGGGCAAAGCGTTTCGGTGGTGGCTCGGCGCAACGGCATCAATGCCAACCAACTGTTCCTTTGGCGCAAGCTGTATCAGGACGGCAGCCTGTCGGCGGTCAGTGCTGGCGAAGCCGTGGTACCGGTCTCCGAACTGAGCGATGCGCTCAAGCAGATCCGTGAACTGCAACGGATGCTGGGCAAGAAAACGATGGACGCAGAAATCCTCAAAGAGGCTGTGGAGATCGCCCGGTCGCGAAAATGGATTGCGCATTCACCCTTGCTGCCGGGGGACGACCAGTGAAACTGGTCAGCGGATGTCTCGTTGTGGCGCGCTCGCAATTAACGGTTCGAATCAAGCAATCAGCCTTGCCCAAAGTACGGCGAAGAAGGCCTGTGGACGACGCTGAGCTGGTGATTGAAATCCAGCAGCCAGGTCAGCGAACTGCCGAGCTATGGCTACCGTCGTGTCTGGGAAATACTGCGTCGCACCCGTGAAACCCAGTTGCTGCCGGCGATTAACGTGAAGCGTGTTTACCGGGTCATGCGTGATCACAACTTGCTGCTGGAGCGGCGCATCAAAAGCTCGGGGTGCCGCGTCGGCACGAAGGCCGTATTGCGGTGCAAACCCGTGATACACCTTGGTGCTCGGACGGTTTTGAGTTCCGCTGCGAGGACGGCGCCAAACTGAGCGTGACCTTCGCCCTGGACTGCTGTGATCCTGAGGCCATCGGCTGGGTTGCCAGCTCCATCTCACAGCCTTGCCGAATGCCTGGCCAGTGGAATTTGCCTTCGTTCAACCGCCGTGCAGCCAGCCAAACACCAATCCCGTCATGAACCAGGACTTTCATTCGGTTAGCACGTCGATTGGCAAAGAGATAAGCACAGTGCGGCTTCGCCGCACCGAATACTGCAATCACTCTGGCCAACGCGGTCTCGGTACCTGCACGCATATCCATGGGCTCGGTGGCGAGCCAGATGGCATCAATGCGGATCACTTGGCAAGCTCGCGGACAAAACGAGCACACCCGTCAGGGTCTGAGGATGGCCACTTCACAGTGAGTTTTTGCGGCCCGAAAGGAACCTCGATGTTGACCGACATCTGCTGATCGGGCTGGGTTGCGGGGGCAAGCTTCATCGGAACAAAAGCAGGAAAAGCCGGCGCCTGATGATCACGATAAGCAGGTATCCACTTTCGAACCAGGTTGGCGTTAATGCCGTGACGCAGGGCCACGCTGGCCATCGACACGCCAGGTTGCAGGCATTCTTGGACGATCTGGGCTTTAAAGGGTTTGGGATAAGAGGTTCTTTGGCGCATGGCAATCCTGATGATAGGGGCGATAGTGTCCACGTATTTTTAAGTGGACAACATCGCCCTTATCGCTGGGATCGGGGTGTCATTCGATCAGTTACCTGATGCTGATTGAGATCAGGGCTGCCGTCCTCCCACCAGACAGGGCCCCGCTCACCGAGCGCGACTTTGGCGGTTTGTACGTTTCCTCGAGCTATTTTCAACTGCGACGTGTCTCCCGAAGCCTTCGATGCTTAACTTCACGTCGAGCCGCCATTAGTCCATCTACGAGCCTTTGGCGCACGTCTTCCTCCAGCGATGGGTTAGATCACCGCCAAAGCTGCCCTTTGACAACAAGGTAACGACCGTGAGGGGTTACTGGGTGCTCTCTCACCTCAGATCCTCATAAGAAGTAGAAGATGGAGCTGTCCTAACATTCCGTCGCGCTGACTGAAGGGTTGGTTACTAGGATGTCGACAAATCGAACGCTCGAAATTGGATGCCTCTCCAAACTGTATCTGCATACTTCCAAGGTACTGGGAGGTATGTCTGAACAACGATCCGAAGCTAGAAGCCAGCATGGGTGAAGGCGACCCGATGCTGACGCCTTCTGATCCACTAAGTGCTGGTCGCTCTGAGGTCGACGCCATGATAGAGAAAAGAATTGAAGAACTGCCGGATAAGGAGGGTGAACGTGCGCTCGATGATAACGCCGACGCCGGGCTCAATCGTAGTCGTGCCATGGGCCGGCGTTTGATGGCTCAGTGACTGAGTAGATGTGTTCCAGCATTTTCGCAGTTCTCGGGCATTTCCTTCGATGAGTAAGACAACAGATTGGCTAACCGATTGATCAGCCCCATGCGACTCCAGGGGGGAGAGAAACGGCCAACACGGGTGCAAGCAATCGAGGCGAAATGGTTTGCCGCTCGGGAATTCCCATAAAAATCATAACCTTATTCTTTCGTCAAATGACACATAACGCCTGCTGCATCTAATCCAGCAGCAAGTTTATGCCTGTCCGCACACCTTGAAAATCTCAAGGGGTTGGCACTTTTTAGGGTTGACAAGAATTCCAATCCGCGTAAATATTACCAAATGTAACAAGCTGCTCAGATCAATATGGAAGAGTTATCGTGAACATGGCAGTCACAAAATCAAAATCATTTAGTCGTCTCCAATTCGCGAGACCATCCTCTCCCAATGCCGGGATCAGTAGTCGCTATCGCCCGCAGTTAGATGTCGCTGGCGATAAGTCTCTAGCTATATTTAAATTCGCGCAATGATCATGGCGTTCTTTTACAGGGCTTGCCAATATTTACTGTGCCATTTTATAGCGTTGTGTACGAGCGTATGAAGCGTTGACCAGCCAAGGATAATTGAATGGTGAGTATTTGCCTCTCTTTTATTGCTAGCCTAAAGTCAAAACCAGCAGGTGGCAGGTTTTTAAATGCTAGTGTTATTTTATCTTTGGCACTATCTCTAACGCATAGGGGGCGATTCCTCTAGAGAATAATTAGATTTTAACACCGACCTGACAATTGTAATGTGAGGAGTTCGGCGGCCATAAAATTGGCAAGCCTAGATTGAATTCTCCAATGCGGCTTAGTGAGCGAGCACTATTTTTCATGAGTGCACCGGCTTCTAAAACCTTTTTGCGTCCCAGAGGTACCGCACTTAAAGTAAATTGAAAACAACAACCAACCTGAATTTCGAGTTGTACTTACCATTAAGAAAAGGAATTTTACATGGTTTCTGACGAGCTTTTACCTATCCTTGAGAGCATGAATATAGCGGCAGTACGTGGCGCTCTCACAAGTCACGGCGCTGTGATGGTTCGTACCAAGGGGGCGAGAATGAGTGACTTCATAGAGATTAGCGACTCCCTAATGATTCCCATCGTTCACCACGCTACCAATACAATTGAACGTGACCCGGTAAGCAAAGATCCAAGCACATCAACAGTGAACAAAGGAATCGATTCAATTCCCCTTCACCGGGAGGCCTCTTACGCGCCTGGTTGTCCCGATCTCCTTATTTTTTTCTGCGAGAGACCAGCCGCGTCAGGAGGGGAAACAGTCATATGTGATGGAGCGCGGCTTTTGGATGAGCTTCAGAACTCTACTCGTGAGTTCGTTGAAGATTTAGAGCTGCACTGGAGCTGGGAAGCTCGCCCGGTTCGCTGGCAACAAACATTGGGCGTTCGTACTATCGAAGAAGCAAAAAAAGCGCTTATCTATCTTAGCAATAAGCTCAAACCTTACGAAAAGCTTGAATATCACTTTGAAGGTGATGACTTGCATGGACGTTTCCGTACGATGGCGGTAGTTCCTTCCTTGACTTCGGGAGTTCCCTCATTTTGTAACTCGTTAATGATTCATGCCTATCGTCCCAAGAGTGATTTCTACGCTCGAGACGACTTTCGCGTACATCTAGCTGATGGAAGTGCGTTTCCGAGTGACCTTCTGGCTGAAATTCGAGATGTTGCCGAGCGCGTTTCTGTCAATGTTGCTTGGAATCCAGGAGAGATAGTAATCATCGACAATTCGCGTTTTATGCATGGCCGCAGGCACTTTGACGATGTCGAGCGCCGAATTCTCCTGCGTATGGGGCAACTCAGGAGCGCATCATGATCGAGACTTTCGAAGGTAACGACATTGAACGTCTAAAAGTGGTATTGGATCTTCGTCGCGTGGCATTCGCGGGTAGTCGTCGTGATCAGAAGTCTGCTGATGCATGGCATACAGACACCTATGACTCGCAATGCCGTCATGTGCTTGTGAGAGATTCGGAGGGCGAGCCAATCGCATCCCTACGAATGGCATTAGACGGGCACTGGCCACTAGAAGACCGATATAGGGGAGCATTGGATAAGGAACGGGGAGTAGAGTTTGGACGCTTGGGAGTTGCACGCTTCCATAAAGATGGCAAACGCATTCTTCACGAACTTGTAGTTTCAGCCAGCCAAATATGTATCGAGCTTGAGAGACCATTTATATATGGTATGACCATCGCTCCATTCTGGACAACCCTCAAAAAGGCGGGTGTTCCACTTACTGTTCTTTCCGACACCATCCACGCATATGGCGAGGAGCAGAACGTCATCCTTTTCGATGCACGTAAACTCATTGCTTTTTATGAAGCGATCCAAGCTCGCCGCTCAGGCGTTTCTAATGGCGAATATAGGAAGCAATTGGTGTGATGAGAGAGGTAATTAGGGAATCCGCCATCGACGTTCAGAAAATTCTACGTGGAAAGTTTGCGCAAACAAAGGGCAGCCTACTCGAAACAACTCACCGCCTTCACATTGGAGAGATGTCGCCCTTAGAGGCGACCCAGCAAAGTCTAGATCGGATTGAGCAAGCAAATGAAAGTTTAAATTGCTTTGTGACGGTTGGGCGAGAGCAAGCCGAGGCGCATGCCAAGTCCCTCGAAGGCGGGATAAGCTCGGACACTCCGCTTCTCTGGGGTGTGCCTATCTCAGTTAAGGATCTTACTCCTACCCAAGGACTGATCACGACATTTTCATGCAAAGCCTTCGCTGACTATGTCCCTGAGAAGGACGCCCCTCTGGTGAAAGCGATGAAAGACGCGGGCATGACGATAGTGGGGAAAACCAATACCCCCGAGTTTGGCATTTTGCCCGTCACCGAATCGGAGCTTAACGGTGTCTGTCGTAATCCTTGGTCACTCGAGTTCAGCGTGGGAGGCTCCAGCGGCGGGGCGGCCGCAAGTGTAGCCGCAGGGCTTACCTCGATTGCGCATGGAAGCGACGGGGCCGGCTCGCTGCGGATCCCGGCATCGTGCTGCGGTGTTTTTGCAGTTGCATTACCCCATGGAAGACTCCCTGCACCTGCGCGACCCGCTCTGGGTCGAGGCGCGCTGGATGGGGTGATCAGCAGAACAGTCGCTGACGCACTTTATTATTTAGCAGGTATGAATGCTATTACTGGCGAAGAGCTGGCATTGGCTGTAAACGAAGCACCTCCCTCTTCAGCTGTATCAATAACTCTAACTTGCGCGCCTCCCATTGACTGCACGGTAGATTCAGCTTGCGAAGCGGCGGTATATCGTGCGGCCGATCTGCTAGGAGCCTCCGGCTATCGGATCTTGGAGCGTAAATTGGACTGGTCGGATGACCGCGTCTTGAGCGATATGATGCTGCTGCGCAGTACGATTCCGGTAGCTTACGGCGATCCATCTTCCGAACTGCTCGACCGTACTACGCGTGACGCTATCAACATGTCGGAGAGCGTCTCTGCTCTTGAGTTCCACCGTGCGTTTGTACGACTGAACAGCTATGCCGAGCGAATTTTAGGCCTATTTGGCGAGAATGAGATTCTGCTGACGCCCGTGCTAGCACGTCCTTCGGTACCGCATGGCTGGATTACCGAACCGACTGATCCATACGAAGTTTTTAGGCGATCTGCCGAGTTTGCACCCTTCACCGCCTTCGTGAATCTCGCAGGCTTATGTGCCGTATCCGTGCCCCTTGGTTGGACAGATGAAGGTATGCCTATTGGCGTACAGCTAGCTTCTCGACCAAATAATCTGGCTCGTCTCCTTGGCATTGCTGCTCAGCTTGAGCGGCTCGCGCCGTGGGCTGACTGCAAGCCCCCTATTTTTTTTGCATGAACTGACTCGTACAACAAGGAATTTGTCGATGTTTAATCTAATCCAGGCCACCGTAGAAAACGAGCCAAAGAAGCTGCGTTTTTACAACGCTTCGCACCTCGATACCCTGACCAAACGTGCCGGACTATCCGAACAAGATCGTATATATGTACGGGCGGTGGCTGCCATACTTCCGTTTCGCGTTAATGATTATGTTATCGACGAGCTGATTGATTGGAGTGCCGCCCCAGACGATCCGATATATAGGCTCGTATTTCCCCAGCCCGATATGCTCCCCTTCGAAGACATTAAACCCATTGTGGAGCTTTTGACACTTGGAGCGCCTACCAGCGAAATTCAGAAGGCGGCATCTATAGTTAGAAGGAAACTTAATCCGCATCCAGGTGGTCAACTTGATCTTAACGTTCCATTATTGAATGGCCAGCGATTCGACGGAATTCAGCATAAGTACCCAGAGACTGTTCTATTCTTTCCGAGCCAAGGTCAAACATGCCATTCGTACTGCACCTATTGCTTTCGCTGGGCGCAATTTGTGCAGGAGCCAGACTATAAAATTGCGTCGCGAGAAATTGAAAGTCTCTGCGAATATCTCCGCCAGCACCGAGAGGTCACAAGTGTTCTCATAACCGGAGGAGATCCGATGGTAATGAGCGCAGAGAAACTTTCAAAATATATTGACCCGATCATTAATGATCCTGAGTTGAGTCATATTGAGTCGATTCGAATCGGCACGAAGGTTCTGTCCTACTGGCCTTACAAATTTTTGACTGACTCCGATGCTGATGCAATGCTTGGGCTTTTCGAGCGAGTGGTTAAGAGCGGAAGGAACTTGGCGTTCATGGCGCATTTTACTCATCCTAGAGAGCTGGAGACTGCGGCAGTTGAACAGGCGATTCAGCGCGTTCTCGCAACGGGAGCGACCATCAGAACTCAGAGTCCAATCATACGGGCAGTTAACGATTCTGCCGATGTTTGGGCCTCCATGTGGCGCATGCAAGTGCGCTTGGGAATGCTGCCTTACTATATGTTTATCGAGCGAGATACTGGCCCCCGAAGCTATTTCGAAGTTCCATTGGTTCGTGCATATGAAATCTTCACTGAAGCGTATAAAAGCGTCTCCGGGTTATGTCGAACTGTACGCGGCCCGGTAATGTCGGCAACACCTGGAAAAGTCGCCTTCGATGGCGTGATGGAAATCAACGGAGAGCAGTATATGGCTCTCCGTTTCCTCCAATGCCGAGACCCGTCATATGTGAACAGACCATTCCTAGCGCAATATGATGCTAACGCCTGCTGGGTAGATGATCTGGAACCCGCCGTGCTTGATATGGGTGCATCTCCTTGGTCTCAGATAAATGCTAAGAGTCGTGGGGCTGTTGAGTTCGGATAATTTGGCATCAGTGGGATTACTAAGCTACCTGCGCTCGAAATTACGACCTATCATGCAACACCGAAAAAATGGTGATGGAAAATCGCACATGGAAAATCGTCGGTCTATGCTATTTATGTTCGGTTGTTGACTGCGTAGGTAAGTAATTTCGGTGAATATAGATGGAGTGCATCTGGGTATCTAGATTGACCAGGTGCACTATAAATATTGAGGCTCTTTTTTGGATTGCGCTATAACCACGAGTGAATATAAGCACTCGCAGCCAATGCGTTGCGGAGTTAAGGTCAAAAAATTTTATCTGGGCAATATTTGCTAATCCGTCTCGAATGAAAATCTACTTTAAAGATAATCCATATGATCGGTGTATTTGACTCAGGGCTGGGTGGGTTGACAATCCTCTCCGAACTATCCAAGCAATTCAAAAATTCTGAATTTGTTTATTATGGCGATCACGCTCGTGCACCGTATGGAACTCGAACGACAGAAGAAATCTATGAATATACTCGTGAGTGTGTAGCGCGCCTCTTCTTAATGGGCTGCGATCTTGTGGTTCTGGCCTGTAATACCGCTTCAACAGTTGCCTTAAGGAGGCTTCAGCGGGAGTGGCTGCCTTTACATTGGAAAGATAGGCGAATACTTGGTATTGTCGTTCCGACCATCGAGGCAATTGCCGACCGTCCTTGGCATTCCGAAAAGGAAATAATAAAAACAGATTTTGATTCTAGCGTACGTACGATTGGAGTTTTTGCCACATCTGCAACTGTTGCTAGTCGATATTTTCCTATTGAACTAGCCAAGCGAGACGCTTCAATCCAGCTAATTCAGCAAGCGTGCCCAAATTTAGCAGGCCTGATTGAAAACGGCATAGAATTTAGCGTCATCAAACGGGAAGTAGAAATCAACGTCAGATCGATGATGGATATGTTAAATGGGGCTGTTCTAGAAAAGATAGTATTAGGATGCACGCACTACGCATTAGTCGAACAAGCGTTCATAGACGCAGTGCCACCTGCATGCGCGGTACTATCTCAGGCGAGAATAGCCTCTTTGTCTCTCCAAAACTATCTAAATCAGCATCCGCAATTCCAAGGCAAGCTAACACCCAAGCCTAAATTGACATTACTGACATCCGGTAATGTTGTGCTCGTATCAGAGTTGGCAAGCCGCTTTCTTGGTGAAGTAACTAAGTTTGTATCTCTAGAGGCTGCAGTGATCTGCGCAAAAAAAAGGGAATACGACTAATTTGAAAAGCATGGGAGGGTGTCGCACCCTCCCATGTACTTCGGACTCCAACGGTCGACGCGTCGGTTACTTAGTGCTGCCACAGTTTTAGACTTCCGACTCATCCGAATGGGTAATCGCGGCGGGTGTGCTCTTGCAATTCTATGTTGGGGTTATCTCAGTCGTGATTGTATGGCGAAGTCCGATACAGCCGAACGACATGTTATCCCTGTGGGCCCGTTCCTTTGAGTAAATATGCGAAAAACCTATCCTCCAGGAGCCTAGAACATGGTGCTTCACTCGATTCTTGCTTTTACGCTAGTCGCCGCCGTCTCCATCGCCAGTCCTGGGCCCGCGACCTTGATGGCTATTAACAACAGTCTGGCATATGGACAACGCAGCGCACTCTGGTCTTCCCTTGGCAATGCAAGTGGACTCTTCTGCCTGTCAGCAGCTGCCATGCTGGGGCTTGGAGCGTTGCTTGCCAGTTCCGAATGGTTGTTTAACGCGGTGAAGATCATAGGTGCTGGTTATTTATTCTACTTGGGTGCCAGACAGTTGTTTAGAAAGAGTTCGGTACTTGCCGAGGATATGCAAGACAACCCAAAGAAGAGCCGGCCCACTCGTTCCCGATTGTACAGGCCGGCCTTCGTGACTGCGGCTACCAACCCTAAGGCGACAATGTTCTTCACCGCATTGTTTCCTCAATTCATCGACCAGAGTGCGGCGTTGCTACCGCAGTTCCTGATCCTCACCTGTATCTACATGGCGTTGTCGGTGGCATCCTTGAGCCTGTACGCTGCGCTTGCATCTCGAGCTAAAGGGGTGTTGAGTCGGCCCGAGCTGTCCCGGTGGATTAGCCGGGTGGTGGGAGCAACCTTTATCGGTTTCGGAGCAGCCATTCTGACCATGCGTCGACAGATTGCATTAGAGTAATACGTCGATGAGTCCGTTTCTGCTGATTGCGGGGCTTGTGTGAAAACATTGAGATTCAAGGCTCGCGTACGTCATCATATTCCTACCATTAAGCGCAGAGTAAGTTTCCAAATGCTTGTAGAGTCAGCTTTCAAGTGCCGTGAATGCATGACTCTATGCGTGAAGCATTAAACGCGAGTCCTTGTCAGTGCATGCTTTGATTTATGGTGTAACCGTCTAGTTTACTCACACCGAGAATATCTCATGTCCAAACTCGCCGAATACTGCCAACTCGAAAAACATTTCGCTGAACAGCTGCACGCGCTCGAAGCCGCCACCAACAAGAGCATGCTCGCCGAGCAGGCGCTACGCCATATCCAACTGCTGTACAAAATCGAGAGCGAAATCCGCGACCTGGAGCCAGATTTACGCTGCCGAATACGGCAAGAAAAAGCCGTGCCGGTGATGGCTGCACTGCATGCCTGGATGATCGCCCAGCGCGATCTCGTGCCGAAGGTTCGGCTATCAGCAGGGCACTGATTACAGCTTGAAACGCTGGGCGACGCTGTCGCGCCACCTCGATGACGGGGCCGTACCCATCGATAATAATTGGTGCGAGAACCAGATCCGTCCGTGGGCACTTGGGCGCAAGAACTGGCTCTTTGCGGGTTCGTTTCGCAGCGGCAAACGGGCGGCAGCGATTATGAGCTTGATCCAGTCTGCGCGGCTCAACGGGCATGATCCGTATGCCTATTTGAAGGATGTACTCACGCGTCTGCCAACTCAGCGCGCGAGTGAGATTGGGCAATTGTTGCACATCAGTGGGTGCCTATCTGACGTTCGCAAAGTGCGTTGACGGCACGCTGACGGTTTGCCGTGGGCCTGGGGATCGCACTGATACTTTTAGCAGACGCGGCAGGCGTCAGCGCATCGCGTCGAAGTGCCTGGATAGGCGCAGGTGATGGGCATCGGCGCCTACGTGGCCCAGTCCAGATCAGGTTTTGAAAAGCTCCGCGCCCATGAAGTCGATGAACGCGCGCAGCTTCGGCGCCCGGTGCTTGCTCGATGGCCAAAGCATGCGGAAGGTGCCCTGATGCTGGTTGAAGTCGTCCAGCACCGTCACCAGTTCGCCGGCCGCAATGGCATCACGCACCATGAAGTCCGGCAGGCAGGCGATTCCAAGGCCATCGCGAGCGACGTGAAACAGAGCCTCGGTGGTGTTGCATACCATCGAGGCCAAGAGGGCGGGTTCTGCCTCGCCCTCCGGCCTGCGCAAAGGCCACGACTCGAACTTGCCGGTACTCGGGAACTTATGTTGCAGGCCGGCGTGGCCCGTCAGGTCGGCGGGCACGCGCGGAGTGCCGCGCGCGGCGAAGTACCTGGGCGAGGCAACTAGCAGCAGCTTGAAGGTGCCCAGTGCACGGGACATCAACCGGGAATCAGTCGGTTCTCCGGTGCGAATGACGGCATCGAATCCGTCCTCGATTACATCGACCATCCGATCCGAGAAATCCACGTCCAGTTCGATGGCGGGGTAGCGGTGCATGAAGGCCGTCAGCGCCGGCATGACCAAGCTGCTGACCAGCGGCATGCTCACGCGCAGCTTGCCTTGGGGCGCCTGCCGGGTTTCCGACAGCTCCAATTCGGCCGCCTCGACCTCGCAGAGGATGCGCCGGCAACGCTCCAGGAACAGAGTGCCCTCGGCCGTCAGCGTGATGCTGCGCGTGCTGCGGTGGAGCAGGCGCACGCCCAGCCGCTCCTCCAGCCGGGCCACGCTCTTGCCCACGGCGGAAGACGAGACGCCGAGCACGCGCCCGGCTTCCGAAAAGCTACGGGCTTCCGCCGCCTGCACGAAGAACGCGATGCCGTTGAGGGAGTCCATTCTTCACCGTTCTAAGAAAATTTGTCCGATATGTTCGGAACCTTAGCCTATTTTTCTTAATCGAGCCCGCACTTACGCTGACGGCTGCACAGGTTGGATCCGGCTGTCTGCTTGGCTTTCGAGATATGGGACGGCTGCCTGACCCTCTAATGACTTTTTTTTGGATGTTTCCCATGACACAAGCCCTGACCGCCACAAGCGGTACCACCGGACGCGACTGGCTGCAACTGCTTGCCGCCTGCCTTACCGGCATTCTGATCCCGCTGTGCTTCACCGGGCCGGCAGTCGTGCTGCCGTCCATCAGTCAGGAACTGGGCGGGACGGCGGTGCAACTGAACTGGGTGGTCAACGGCTACATCCTGACCTACGGCAGCGCCATGATGGCGGCCGGCAGCCTGACCGACACCTATGGCCGCAAGCGCGTGTGGCTGGTCGGCCTGGCGCTATTCGTGCTGATGACGTTCTTAATCCCGCTGGCGCCGACGGTCGGCTGGATCGACGGGCTGCGACTGGCGCAAGGGCTGGGCGGCGCAGCCGCCTTCGCGGGCGCCATGTCCTCGCTGGCACAGACCTTCCACGGCCCGATCCGTACACGTGTGTTCAGCCTGCTCGGCACCACATTTGGCATCGGCCTGGCCTTCGGGCCGCTGGCGGCAGGCTGGCTGGTGGAGGTGGCGGGCTGGCGCTGGGTGTTCCTGGCGACGGCGCTGATCGGCGTGGCCGGTTTCCTGCTGGTGTGGGTCAGCGCCACGGAGTCCCAAGACCCAGACTCTACCGGCCTGGACTGGCCCGGCGCCCTCAGCTTCACCGCCGCGCTGAGCTTGTTCACCTACGGCATCCTGCTGGCGCCGGAAGAGGGCTGGCGCAGCGCTTCGGTGCTCGGCACTCTGTTGACCTCGGTCGTGCTATTCATCGCATTCGTACGCATCGAACGCCGCGTCGCGCGCCCGATGCTCGACCTGTCGTTATTCGGCAGTGGGCGCTTCGTCGGCGTGCAGGTGTTGGCCGCATCGCCGGCCTTCTTCTTTGTCACTCTGATCGTGATGCTGCCGGGCCGCTTCATCGGCATCGACGGACTGAGCGCATTGGAAGCGGGCCAAATGATGATCGCCCTGGCTGCGCCGCTGCTGGTCGTGCCGTTCCTTGCCGCGTTGTTGTCGCGCTGGTTCACCTCCGGCATGCTGTCTGGCGTCGGGCTGCTGCTGGTGGCGGCCGGACTGGTCTGGGTGGGCCAGGTGTTGTCTGGCGGGGCCGGCCCTGCGCTGGTAGCGCCGCTGGCGCTGATCGGCGCAGGCATTGGCCTGCCTTGGGGGCTGATGGATGGCATGGCCGTGAGCGTGGTGAAGACAGAACGAGCAGGCATGGCGACCGGCATCTTCAACTGCGTGCGTGTTTCGGCCGACGGGATTGCCATCGCGGTGGCGGGCGCGCTGCTGGCGTTCTTAATTCAGGGAGGATTGCTCGGCACTTTAGCCGCGGCCGATCCAGCCGTTGTGATCGAGGCCGCCAATCGCGCCGCGCTCGGCGATCTGGCGTATGCCAGTGCCCTTGTCAGCGGCGAGCGCGCCTTGCTGCTGGCGACCTACGACCAGGCATTCCGCTGGGTCTTGTACATCCTGGCTGCATCTTCGGCACTGACTGCGTTGCTAGTGTTCGCCTTGCTGGGTCGATCGCGTGCGCATGAAGAAGTGGGAGCCGCGGCATGAATCCGATTGGGACAGGCTCATAGCATTGGGCTATACGCAGGTATCCAGCCGGGGAGGCTCGGCTCATCTTCGGCTTCATCGCCCTAATGGAAGGCTACCCGGAGTTCTCCGTGCCCACGCTGGAGACATGTGTAATTGACTCGCCAAGCCGTGTTCGCCGGACGCTTACTGCTGTCAAGCCAACCCCTAGTTTTGCTGACATCGAAAATCTGGCCCTGCTCCATCAAGGTCAATATGAGTTCGTCCGAGACTCTGTAGCGTCCGCAGTCCGGACAGTCTCTTCTTCCCAAGGGCCTGAGCACTGAATGCGCTCAGCGACACCTACACAGATAAGACAATTCATCGGAATCACCATTTTTATAGTTGTACCCGATCTGTCGTGGGCCGCCTGCGATGGCATGCACTGACACGCCATTGAGTGCGTTGATCAGGTTGGTGCTTGGTCGACTGAAAAGATCGACAGAAAGTTCGGAGCGATGACGCTTTCGGTACAAATAGGTCGTATCTACCCACCCAGCCGCAGCACTGGCGAAAAGCGCCAGCGTTCCTGGCCTTCTTGCGCTTGTTCTTCAGTCAGTGTCTACATCGGCCCAGAGGCGGTCGTTAAAGATCTGCGATCAACTGCGATGGCGAAGCTTGTTGGATTTGCCCCTACAAAACCGGACACCAACTCCCCGTTTCACCCGAAATCACTTCCTCAGTGCGTGAAGGGCAGAAAACGGCCAGAAGCGGTCACTTGAAGGGGGATGTATCCCCTCTTAACGGCCACTTCAGTACCCGTCATTGCCCCGTAAATCGCGTTACTGCCGCATCGATAAACTGTCGAACTTTGGCAGTCTTTTGCCGATTGGCGGTATACAGCAGATGCATCTGTCGACTGGGCGCTTCGAAACCGTCCAGTAGCCTTACCAATTCACCCGTGCGTAGTGCCGGGTCGAGGAAGTCCGCCGGCCCCAGGACAATTCCGAAACCGTCGACCGCCGCCGACAGCAAAGCCTTGCTCTCGTTGACGTGCAAACGACTGGTAACCGGCACGGTATGAACTTCTGCGCCGTTGCAGAACTGCCATTCACGGTCGGCTGGACGAGACCAATAGGCGTAGCCCAGGCACTCATGTTGCTGTAAATCAGCGGGTACTTGCGGCGTGCCGCGTTCAGCCAAATAGCGTGGTGCTGCGCATACCACCAATCGATACGGCGCCAACGGCCTGGCTGTCAAACTGGAATTGGCCACTGGGCCGATCCGAAAAGCAGCCTCGTATCCCTCCTCCACCAAATCGACAGCGCGATCGGTCAAATGCAGGTCGATTTCTACCTCGGGAAACTGACGCAGGAATTCTGTCACGAACGGCATGAGGCTATAGGAACCGAAGGTCACTGGCGCGCTGATTTTCAGCTTGCCTCGCGGTGTGTCGGTCATGATTTGGGCAAGCGAATCGGCGGCCTTTGCCTCACTCACGATGTGCTTGCAACGCTCGTAATAGGCAGTACCCAGTTCGGTCAAACTTTGTCGGCGAGTGGTGCGGTTGAGCAGCCGCGCACCTAGCCGGTGCTCAAGGGCGGCCACATGTTTGGCGACCATTTGCGGCGACATGCCCAAGCGCTGTGCAGCGCTGGCATACGAGCCGGCTTCGGCAGCCATAACGAAGGCGGCCATGCTGGTGAGCCGATCCATTCAAAACTCCTGGTAGCGAAAGCAATTACTAAACGACAATTTATCTCCATCTAGCTACCAATCATCATAGGCCTTTCAAACCAGATTGCGGAGAAAGCGATGCGTATCGGAATTATTGGAGCCGGGTTTATAGGACGCGCCGTAGCGCAATTGGCCATCGCGGTGGGGCATGATGTGATGCTGAGTAACTCGCGTGGCCCCCAGACTATGAGCAGCGTGCTCAGTGGCATTCCTGGCAGCCAGATCGGCACCGTCGAGCAGGCAGCACGGTTCGGCGAAGTTGTACTGGTAGCAATCCCCCTGAAGCATTACCGAAGCCTGCCACCCGAGTGGCTTGCGGGGAAAATAGTGCTGGATGCCAACAACTATTACCCCGAGCGAG
This sequence comes from Pseudomonas sp. HLT2-19-2, assembly GCF_054898005.1. Classification (NCBI taxonomy): domain Bacteria; kingdom Pseudomonadati; phylum Pseudomonadota; class Gammaproteobacteria; order Pseudomonadales; family Pseudomonadaceae; genus Pseudomonas; species Pseudomonas sp. HLT2-19-2. The sequence continues at coordinate 3,327,501 of NZ_CM142712.1, forward strand.
ACGGCCACATTGCTCCCTTGGACAGCTTCGAAACTACAACCAGCCGTTTGCTCGCGCAGCATTTGAAGGGGGTCACGGTGGTCAAGGTCTTCAATGCCATCCTCGCGGGCGATTTGTTGGTGGACGCGCGATCAAGCAAAGCAGCAGACCGTCGAGCCCTGCCCATGGCGGCTGATGATGCGCAAGCCAAAGCGGTGGTCGGTCAGTTGCTTGACGAAATTGGCTTCGATGCCGTCGATGCTGGTGGGCTCGATGAAAGCTGGCGGTTTGAGCGCGCAAAGCCGGCCTACTGCATTGCGCTGGACAAAGATGGTTTGAGAAAAGCCCTGGCAGCAGCTGAGCGCCAGGTCGAGTTGCCAGAAGGGGCGTGGCGTCATTAGTGAGACAGGGCCCGGCCCATGGCGAGTGACAGCTATGGGTCGAATGCAGCCTGTCGTCACTAAAGCGCGAGGAGGTCAATACGGATGCAAATGCCTGGTCAGGTGGAATGCAATTACACACTTTGGCACTATTTCAAGGCCAGCCTAATACATTGCATTTAGACAGACGCACTTGATCTGCCCGAACCGTACACATGCCTAGGCTGATAGGGCTCTGGAAGACCGTGGATGCTCTGGCGTCGTCCAGCGCCTCCCATCCAGTTGTTATACGAAATCGAACGTGACGTCAGCGACCTGGAGCTGGATTTACGCCGCCGAATTCGCTAGGAAAAGGCTGTGCCGGTGATGGATGCGCTGCATGCCTGGATGATCGCACAGCGCGAGCTTGTGCACGATGGGGTGGCCATTGCCAAGGCTCTAGGTTACAGCCTCAAACGCTGGACGGCATTGTCGCGCTATCTCAATGACGGCGCGCTCCCCATAGACAACAACCATGCCGAACAGCAAGTAAGGCCATGGGCCCTAGGCCGCAAGAATTGGCTCTTCGCCGGTTCGTTGCGCAGCGGCAAGCGTGCGGCTGCGCTGATGAGCCTGATCCAGTCGGCACGGCTCAACGGGCATGATCCGTATGCCTATTTGAAGGATGTTCTCACGAGTCTGCCGACACAGCGAGCAAGTGAAATCGATCAGTTACTGCCGCATAAGTGGATGCCCGTTTAACCACGCGAAGTCGATAGAGCAGAATCGTATGGGCTAGGAGAGATGCTGTCTAAACCAGCGACTTTTGAATTTGATGATCAAATGTATCTAGAAAATCGTGCATGCTGATTTCTCCGAGATCTACAGCTTTAGCGCCGCCGGCCGCAATAAAGGTGACATCAGTGATACCTAGGACGTTCAGGATCAATTTCAAATATTGGGTCGCAATGTCACGGTCTCTAATCGGGGAGTCGTTGGTGTATACACATCCCGAGGCGAGCAGCACCGCTGCCTTTTTACCGGTCACCAGCCCTTTACCATCAAAGCCCAAGGTCAGGCCTTTACGTACCACGTGATCCACCCACGCCTTGAGCGCCGCAGGGACGTTATAGTTGTAGACCGGCGTTGAAATAACCACGTGATCGGTTTCCAGCAACTCGGCCGCAAGCTCATCGGATAGCTGCAACACGGCTTTCATTTCAGGCGAATGTTGGGTTTCTGGGGTGAAGTAAGCCTGTAACCAGGGGGCCGTCACGAACGTAAGTGGAGTGTCCGCTAGATCCCGTATTTTGATGGCGCCCCTAGGGTGTGCAGCTTCCCACGCGGCCACAAATCGGCGAGTGAGCTGCCGGGAGATTGAAGCATCCGCACGTGGGCTGGCTTCAATGGTGAGAAGCCTGGACATGAAAGTAACTCCTGCGCGGTGACGCGGCGGTATGTTTTGCGTTGTCGCTATAGGCGATGTGCGACACACTCTACCCAATGCGATCTCTACGCAGGAGTGATGTAAATTGGATTTGCCCCTACAAAACCGGACACCAACTCCCTGTTAAATTGATGCGGCTGCCAAGCGCCTGAACTCCCTCGGAGAGCGATAGTTCAAGGCGCTGTGCGGATGCTGCTCGTTGTAATGCTCAAAGGCAATTGCCAGGTTACGCAGCGCCGTTTCTCGATCCGGCTTGGGCATGTGCGCTACGTAGTCACGCTTTGATCGTCTTCACGAAGCTCTCAGCCATGCCGTTGCTCTGCGGGCTGCGCACGGGTGTGGTCACCGGTTGCAAGCCGATCTGCCGAGCAAAAAGGCGCGTCTGTTCGGCCGTATAGGCCGAGCCGTTATCGCTTAGCCACTGCACCGGCGTGATCGGCAATTGATCACCGAAGCGTTTCTCCACGCTTTCCAGCATCAAGTCGCGGATGTCATCGCCGCTGTACCCGGTCGGGCTCGCGACCCAGCCGATGGCCTCGCGATCACAGCAATCCAAGGCGAAGGTCACGCTCAGTTTTGCGCCGTCCTCGCAGCGGAACTCAAAGCCGTCCGAGCACCAACGTGTATCGCTGGTTTGCACCGCAATACGGCCTTCGTGCCGACGCGGCACGCCGGGCTGTTTGATCCGGCGTTCAAGCAGCAAGTTGTGATCACGCATGACCCGGTAAACCCGCTTCACGTTGATCGCCGGCAGCGACTGGGTTTCACGTGCGCGACGCAGTAATCCCCAGACACGACGGTAGCCATAGCTGGGCAGTTCGCTGACCTGTTGCTGGATTTCAACTACCAACTCAGCATCGTTCACGGGCCTGCTTCGCCGAACGTTGGGCGATACCGACTGTTTGATTCGAACCGTTAATTGCGAGCGCGCCACACCGAGACATTCGCTGACCAGCTTCACTGGTCGTCCCCCGGCAACAAGGGTGAGTGCGCAATCCATTTTCGCGACCGGGCAATCTCCACGGCCTCTTTGAGGATTTCTGCTTCCATCGTTTTCTTGCCCAGCATCCGTTGCAGTTCACGGATCTGCTTGAGCGCATCACTCAGCTGGGAGGCCGGCACCACGGCCTCGCCAGCACTGACCGCCGACAGGCTGCCGTCCTGGTAAAGCTTGCGCCACAGGAACAACTGGTTGGCATTAATGCCGTTGCGCCGGGCCACCACCGAAACGCTTTGTCCGGGCTCAAGGCTCTCTCGAACCATGGCCAGTTTTTGCTCTGGGCTCCAGCGGCGCCGCCGCTCCTGGCCCAAAAGCTCACCACTCTTATCGTTGCTATTAGTCATAAACATAACCGTTTGCCTATCCCTTATCGTAAGGGGGAAACGGTGTCCTGTCTTTCATGGGGCTCGTTCATAAATATGATTGAGTCCATCTGTTAAAGAGATGGGTCATGATCGGAAATCTCAGCTTGGATCAGTTGCGGATCCTTGTAACCATTGCTGAAACAGGCAGTTTCTCGGCAACGGGACGTCACCTGCGGCGTGCGTTGGCGGTGCGTGGGCCAATAGGCGAACCTCATCCGCAACCACCTCAAAGTCATGTCCTTGTTCGCCGGCACGATCAGCTTCAATCGCTGCGTTCAGGGCCAAAAAAATTCGTCTGATCCGCAGTATCTTTGGTGACATTTACAATGGACGAAATTTGCTCAGAGTGTTCACCCAGCTCCTCTATTTAGGTTGCGGAAGCTTGGACTGTTTGTTAGCGCTGTGCACATAGACGTGTTTCGATCAATGCGCTGACTTTCTAGGGGGCTTTACAGCTGATGTGCGAGTTTAGACAGTTTTACCTGATAGATGCCCAAGAAAATTTGACGCTAACTCTTTAATCTTTTGAATGAAATTCTCGGGCTAGGCCCCACCACACATCAGATACTCCAAGCTTTTCTGTTTGTATTTTAGCTTGGCACATTGGCCTGAAGGCGGTATCGGCCACTTCATTTACCCCTGCATGGAGAGCGGCAAAATGACAGGCATCACTGTCGCAAAGATGAGTTGCTTCCATGAAAAAACTTCTACGCTGGGCGTTGAAGCGATAACGGATTTCAAACACCGTTATTTGAGTCATCACTGGCCTCCTGTCGTTGCAACAACAGCTTTTCAAAAGCTTAGTACCGCAACAAACGGATCAGAGATAAACCGACTGGTGGTAAGGATTTTCGGTACAGGCTGAGTAACGCCAGCGTGCTCTAGAGGTGCAGCATTTTTATCAAACGAACCGGGACGCCAGATATTGATATCTCTTACAGTAGTCAACAATGCGCACGATCTGCTACCAGCGCAGCCAGCGTCGCCCGAGTAATGCGCCTAGTACAGTCGGCACCAGCATGCCCAGCAAATACCACCCCCCCCAAAATGGTACTTGCGTCTCGGGGCAATGCAGGGAATATGCAATCGTCGCCATTGCACTGGCGAGTAGTCCGCCGCAGGCTCCTGACAGCGTCAGGTTGGTTGGTGCGAGACCGCGTAGCGCCCAAAACACAGCGATAAACCCCGGAATCGACAGCAAGGTTATGTTGAGTGCGCATACCTGCCAGGTTTCGCCGAGAATGATCGCAAGTCGATCATCAGGTGCGGCCACCATGAGTACGTAGATAGCGCCGACCCACACCGCAGCGACTGCGGCAACAATCAAAATTTTGCCGGGGCCCGAGGTTACTCCAGGTCTAGCCAGCCTCATTACCATGCTCAGCGCACCGATCATCAGACAAAGCGGGAAGGCGATCTTAGCCCAAAAAATCGGTGTAGCCATGACATGGCCCAGGTCTGGCCGAACACCCATTATTGCTACTACCAGCAAAGTGGCGCTCAAGAGCCCGGCCAGCACCGCGCCGCTGAATCGCTTAGCGAGCGTCCTGCGGTCAACCGGGGCCACGCCAGACGCAAGCATGGAAATAAAATCATCAGTATTCATCGTGCACCTCGAACTCTTAACGCAAGTGCTTTCAGCCCACGGTGTATGCCTATCTTCACCGCTGACTCAGATAACCCCGTCATTTGAGCGGTTTCAGTAACAGACAGCCCTTCTAGTTTCACGTGCACGATAGGTAGACGCTGACGTTCAGGTAGCTGCTCAAGCAACCTGCTGAGGTCGCGACTGGCCTGTGCAGGTTCAAGGTGTGGCTCGGCAAACAGTTCTGCCGCATCGTCGAGAGAATCATTGAACACGTCGTGACGTGACCTCCCTCGGAAAAAATCGGTGATCTTGTAGCGCGCAATGGCAAAAACCCACGCCGTCAGCGGTTGGTCTATCCGATAAGTCTGGCGCGCATTATGAACGGCCAGCAAAACCTCTTGCAGCAAATCCTCGACTTCACCAGGTCGCTGCTGAAGCTTCGAGCGTAAAAAACCACGAAGATGACCACTTAACTCCGATAAAAACGTTCGATAAGACCGCTCATCTCCGTCCAGTCCTGCGATAAACAGAGCCTGAAGATGGAGCTCTCGACTGCGCAACACGTCGTTATGTGTAGTTCGTTCCATCGTTCGCTCGGGTTACACGGAAATTAAGAATATCTCGCTCATGCATGAAGCCAGCGTTGGTGACGGGCAGCAGATCTTGCATGCGGTTACCGGCATAAGGTTACAAGCGAATCAGTTTTGCAGATCTGAGAAATATTTTACGGTCGCTGTAACCGGATATGGGAAGCCATCGAACTACCTTTTGGATCGCAACCACAGTGCTCAAGCGCTGATGCGACGCCACCCCCATCATCTGGAGACAAAACCATGAATAATCTCAAACTTGCCGCCCTCGCTGTTGCCTTCTCTTCGTTCGCTGCCGGTGCTATGGCCGCAGAGACTCCTGCCGCAGCGGGCGCCATGGAGAAATGTTACGGCGTTTCCCTGGCCGGTAAGAACGATTGCAAGGCGGGCGCAGGTACCACCTGTGCAGGCACGGCCAAAGTGGACTACCAGGCTAATGCCTGGAAAAACGTTCCTGCAGGTACGTGTACCTCCATCAAGACTCCAAAAGGCATGGGCACTCTCGCACCTAAGTAATCGTAAAGCCACGGGGGAACACCGACCATGAAAACTGAACGCCAGATGGGGGCCGGACTCGGTCTGAAACCGAATCATTACTCAGATGCGCTTGACTGCACAGCTGAGGGGCTCTGGTTCGAAGTTCATCCGGAAAACTACATGGTAGGTGGTGGCCCCCGTCTCGCATGGCTGGAGTCAATTGGGAGTCAACACCCGCTGTCGCTGCACGGTGTTTCACTTTCACTTGCTGCCGATTGTCCGCCGGACGAAAACCATTTGAAGCGCCTGAAAGCACTGGTCGATCAGGTTCAGCCCGCATTGATTTCCGAACACCTAGCCTGGTCAGCATGGCGTGGTCAGTATAATCCTGACCTACTGCCATTCCCTCGTACAGTCGAGGCATTGCAGCGCATCGTGAGCAATATCCAACGTACACAAGACGCCTTAAGACGTCCTATTGCCATTGAAAACCCCACACATTACCTACGCCTGGAAGGTCATGAATTCAGCGAAATCGACTTTTTGACCGAGCTGAGCGTGAGAACTGGCTGTGGGTTACTGCTGGATGTCAATAACGTACACATCAGCGCGCATAACCTGGGCTTCGATGCGGCGACGTATCTGGATGCCTTCCCGGCCAAGGCGATTGTGGAAATCCATTTGGCAGGCCACGCAGTGGATCCGGGAGATACGCGGTTGCTGATAGATACACACGATGCCCCCATCGCGAACAACGTCTGGGTGCTCTATCAACGCATTATCGAACGGATCGGCATGCGCCCGACCTTGATCGAGCGCGACGACAATATCCCAGGATTCGACGTCTTGCTGGCTGAACGAGACAGAGCACAGACTCTGTTAAACATCGGTAAAAAGCGACCATCAGAAGTGACGATATGAACACCTCACTCGAAAGCTTTCAGGATGCATTCGTCGATGCGTTATATGAACGAAATTCGACTGGAATGACTGCTCTAATCGAACAGCCCGGTTTTTTGGTGTACCGCAATACTGTATTGAAAGGATCGACGGACGCATTACTCGCGAACTTTCCCACCATAGAGCGTTTGGTCGGTACAAAGTGGCTCAAGGCCGCCGCAGCGATTTATGCCCGGCAGTCACCACCGACGGATTCCCGATTGCTGCACTACGGCGCTGATTTCCCGGATTTTCTCGACGCTTTTGAGCATGCGCGAGAGATGTCTTATCTGGGCGACGTCGCCCGCCTGGATCTGCTCTGGACACAAGTCCATTGCGCTAAAGATGAGCCCGACATTGATCCGAGCGCATTTGCGAACCTGTCCCAAAAGGACTTGGCCCGTAGCCGGCTCACACCGAGGGCTGCTTCCCGTTGGGCCTGGTTCCCAGACCACCCGGCCTACACCATCTGGCGCCTCAATCGCGAACAGCGGGACATGCCTGACGAACTCGACTGGCGCGGCGAAGGAGCGCTTCTGACGCGCAAGCAAGGCCGGGTTTGTTGGGAGGCTGCCAGTGCTGCGGATTGCACGTTTCTAGACGCCTGCGCGGCATACCTGCCGCTTGAACTGGCCGCAGAAAAAGCCGTTGAGGTTCAGTCTGATTTGGATCTGGCAGACCTCATTGCCCGCTTGTTCAGTGCCGACGCGTTCGTCGCTGTAAAAACCCACCGCTCTCTCTGAGGACTTAACACCAACTGAACCAACGGAGCACATCATGGACGTGATACAAAATACGTCGCCCACCGCCGATAAATCCTTGCGTGGCATGTGGAACCGCATTGCAGACCGACTTGGCTTAATGATTGGTGACTCACTATTGGTGCTGGTTGCTCGCCTATCTATCGCGGCCATTTTCTTTATGTCAGGACGCACCAAAGTCAGTGGATTTTTGACGGTCACACCCAGTACCTATGAGCTGTTCCGCACAGAATACTCACTGCCATTCATCTCTCCAGAACTGGCTGCGCATCTCGCTACCTACAGTGAGCATTTGTTTCCACTGCTTCTTGTGCTGGGCCTGTTCTCACGACTATCAGCATTCGCGTTACTGGGCATGACTTTTGTGATCCAGGTGTTTGTCTACCCTGACGCCTGGCCAACGCACTTTTCCTGGGCGGGCCTCCTACTGCTCATCGTCGCACGTGGTGGAGGTGCTATGTCGCTGGATCGACCACTCGGCATCAAGTGACACTCAGCGCTCATGAATAATTGGCTAGCCACGCATCATTTCTTCAAGCATTCGTGCTGTGGCAACGCCAGGCAGATCTGACACACGGGCTGCGGTGGCTAACGACAGCGCCAGCCTGACCAGATCGTGAGTAGGATTGCCGATGACGGTCTGATCAAGATCGCGAATGTGGATGTAATTTCACCCTTTAAATCACCTGTCGGCCCGAGGTTTCCAGCATGGCAGTCGCCACAGATCCAAACGGCAGGCCCACTTGGAAGTCGCAGACCGGACTGGCTATGCAACCACTCATAAAACTGTACCGTGCTACCTCGGACGTAGGCGTGTGCTGACTTTGCCATCTTGAGATTTTTAAGCTGAGAGAGCGGTTCTAATCGGGCGGAGGGGCCAGGAGTTTTCATAGGAATTCTTACAAGGGCGTAAATCTGTTGACTCACTTCCACCCCTAGATGTTTCGAAATATTACAGCTGATTATCGCTTTGAGCCCCAACAAAAAGGGCCCTCGCCGGGGCCCTTTTGTACTCAAACCGAACTCACTTGGTCAGCCAAGACTCGACGTTGACGGAGCTGCCGTGCGTACCTGCGCCAAACATTTGGTGAGTTCAACCAGTCCACTAAGTCCCTGGCGGTCAGTCACGCGAATTTGATGGCACCGCCCTGGATGTCGTCGCGCGCCAATCGCAGGTCATCGGCGTCCTGATTGAGCCGGTGAACCAGGTTGAGCAACCGTTGCCGCAACACCTCGTCCGTGAGCTGCTCAGTTGCACGCATAACATCCAACGCCGCGTGCTCATTGTTGGCAGCGACGGAGTCGAGCAGTTTGCGCATGCTTCTTGATGGCCGATTCATCTCTGGTACCTCGGATTCCAATGACGCGAATCATACGGCCAGATTATTTCGCCAGTGTTTCAACTGCGCGGGCTGGCTCTAAGCCACAGGCACCGGCCGAGTTGTCGACCGTAAACCATTGGATCTAGCTACCGGTTTCAAAGCGATCTGCAGGCTAAAGATGGTTTCCACATTGCGTTCAGGTGCTCGAAACCATAGCCTCATAATTGCTGTACATTCAAATCACGCATAAATTTGAATGTGCTAGTGGCAGATGATCATCGCCAAGGAGAGCAGGATGACGACAACACAAAGGAGAGATAAATGAGCCTTGCAATGACCCTCTTCAGCATGTTCGCTGCTTGGGTGGCGGTAGCTATTGCCATGCTGTGGGGAGTATTGCGAATCGCACATCGACACCAACCGCAAACCATCCAGAGACCTGCCGATGATGTTTCTCGGCAGAGAAACTCGTCGATGCCCAGAGCCAGCAACTAGCTGAGCGTCATTCTAATACCAAGTCAGAAAGCACAACATCGGGCGTGCACCGGTTGCGGTGCGTTTCGAGCCAGAACGCTGTACTGAGTCGGCACGGAGCTTCCGAAATGAATCCCACGACACCTGACGGTCACTACTTTGTAGTCAAAGGGCAGCTGTGGCGGTGCAGCAACCCATCGCTGAGTGAGGATGTGCGGCAGCAATTGGTCAATGACTTGATGGCGGCGCGTCGTGAGGTAAAGGCAGCGAAAGCTTCTGGCGATACTGGGCAGATGAAGCTGGCCAGGGCGCACGTCCAAACGGCGAAGGTGGCGCTCGGGGAGCGAGGGCCGGTTTGGTGGGGCGACGGCAGTCCTGATTTCAGTAGATATCAGGTCGCCAAGACACCCTATGCTGACTGGTACATCTCGTTGAACGCCGCAAGCCCTCCTGTGAGTTGACCGCCAGACGCTTCAAAATTATGCCAGCGATAATTATTACTGAGCCATAATTTAGAATAATGTAGCCAGTGCGATAGGCCGAAGCTAACGGCGATACGAGCTATCGACAATAGACAGTCCAAAGCTGATCAACACGAGTCGTGAAGCTCTGACTCATCAAATCCCGACGCATTCCCCAGTCTGGATCCGTTGGTACACTGGCAACACGCAATGTCCCCCTGCCCCACCTCCCATTTATTGCATCCAACACGCTCATGACTTTTTCGGTAGCTTCGGGTTGAGAAACAGAGAAAAGGTCATCGGTGTATTCACCCTTCTGACAGAGGCTGACAAGGAGAACCTCAGCCTTGCTGTATTTGAAACCTGGTCGAAAGATCCTATCCACCGCCTCTACGGCAGCCTTCGTCATCAGTCGCACATCGTCGGTTGGATACGGCAATTCAACCAACACACCATTGGCGTACTTGGCCTCTTCTGGATTGAACATGCGCGTGCGAATGCTGACCCTGACCTTCTTGCATAGCGACTGCTGAGCCCGGAGCTTCTCCGTGGCTCGCATCATGTAAGTGGCCACCGCCTCTTTGATCGGCGAAATCTCGGCGAGACGTTTCCCGAACATCCGGCTGCAGCATATCTCTTGCTTGGGTGGATTAGGCTCATCGAGCTCAAGACACGGCGTACCCGCAAGCTCGCGCGCCGTCTTCTCAATCACTACACTGAATTTCTTTCGCAGCATCCATGGATCTGTTTTGGAGAGATCCCAGGCGGACTTGATGCCCATGCCTTCCAGGTGAAGAGTCATCTTGCGTCCGACACCCCACACGTCTGACACCGAGCATTTCTTCAGTACCCAATCCCGCTTGATCTGTTCACGAAGATCGACGACACCTCCACTCTGCGCCTGCCATTTCTTCGCCGCGTGATTGGCCAGCTTACTGAGGGTTTTCGTACCGGCAATGCCTACTCCAACTGGGATGCCGGTACTCCGATAGACCTGTGCACGTATCCGTCGTCCGAGCGCTTCCAGATCACCTGGCACTCCAGCCAAATCGGCGAAGGCCTCATCGATGCTGTAGACCTCGACAGCCGGCACAAGCGACTCGATCACGCTCATCACGCGTTGGCTCAGATCGCCGTAGAGCGCGTAGTTCGATGAGAACGCTACGATGCCATGTTGCTTCAATTTTTCTTTGATTTGGAAGTACGGCTCACCCATCTTCACAAAGGGTTTGGCGTCGTAGCTGCGGGCGATTACGCACCCATCGTTATTGCTGAGCACTACGATGGGCGTGTTGCGAAGGTCTGGCCTGAAAACTCGCTCACAACTTGCGTAAAAGGAATTGCAGTCGATCAGGGCGAATGCTGGCTCAGGCTTTTTCATGGCTGCGCACGCTGTACAAAACAACGCCCCATACCAAAAGCTCTTCACCCTCCATCATGTAACGCGAAGGATATTTTGGATTCTCTGACTTGAGAACGATCTGGCCACACTCCTTGACCAATCGCTTGCAAACGGGCTCGCAATCCACAGCTGCAATGACGATATGTCCAGACTCCACTTCCATGGATCTGTCCACAATGGCCAGGTCGCCCGGAAAAATACCGGCTCCGATCATGCTGTCTCCTTCTATGCGCACGAGGTACACGTGAGGAGCCCGCAGATCGAGGAGTTCGTCCAAAGAGACCTTTTGCTCAAGATGGTCTGCCGCAGGCGACGGGAAACCTGCGGGGACGCGGTAGGAGTAAAACGGAAGCTGAATGCCGCTGCTGGATAGCGGGCCGAGGATGGTGACCATAATACAAATCGCCGAATACTGTATGTTCGTACAGTTAACCGCTGAACAGGGTTTGCGGTCAAACAAAGACTCATCACAGTCGACAGGGGGTACCACTGTGCGAGCGTGTGAGCCTCCTCGCTAAACCGCTGCTTTTTAAAGCTCGATCAAAAAATTAGGATCGAAACCGGTTGTCTGACCCGGGTAGCCACGAGGATTGGAAACGATTCGGCAACCCTGTTTAGCGAAGTCCGCTGCGATGTGGGTGTGTCCGTATACCCAAAGATCGGCCTTACCCAATAGCTCCGGCCAATCATTCGCATAGGCTGCGACCAAGTGTTCAGGCAAGTCATCACCGACATGTTCCAAGGTTGGCGCGTGGTGCGTAACCACTGCGGTTATGCCGTCGAATGGCTTATCCAGCTCTGCAGAAAGCCAGGCATAGGCCGCCTTGGATTTGGCCATCAGATCATCTGGGCGAAGGCGCCGGTAACTCTCATCTGTTCTGATCACAGTGAAATCGTTCATCCACTCCCAGGCGATGCGTTTCGCCGCAACGACATCTCCAGTCGACGAATAATCTGTCCACGCTGTAGTGACCAAAAATCGGGTTTGATCCAGGATCAGGACTTCATTTTCGAGCACGTGAACATTCGGCGCTGCCGCTTCTTTCATTTTGCGCAACGTGTGCTCAATGTGCCCACCGTAGTACTCATGATTGCCGCACACGTAGATTACCGGGCACTGGAACACTTCGTTCGCCCATTTCACTCCTCGCGATTTCAGGTCTATGTCACCCGCGAGGATGACCACGTCCGCATCGCTCGGGCCAGGATCGAATTTAGAAAATTCATTGTGCAGATCTGAATAGATTTGAAGCTTCATTGGATTACCCGCCCTGAGCAACGCTCCGCGCATTCTTAAACCGGTGTATGAGCGGTCTGCTGTTTCATCGGGTCGATGGCTTGCATCCGATCACTTCATTTGCAGTCGTCTGAGAGTGACCAATTGATGTGCTCGAAGCATCGTACGCTCAGCCAACGCCCCTCTCCTAAAGTCCCGGTCTGCCCGCAAACTTCGCAAGTCGAAAGCGACCGTTCTTCTGCCGCGACAACGGCCCCACGGCACGCCTTGTCACCGCCAGAAAAATAGAAGCGCAACCCACCAAACTTTTCCTTCACTTGGAGCACCTTCACCTGAGGAACATCAGGATGAGAATCCAGGTGAATTTGCAAAGTGCGGCACAGTTCATCAATCAGATTTAGCCATCCGGCCAGGCATGCAATCTCCCGGAGATGGGTGTTGGAAAAAAGTTCTGGATAGCGCTCTCGTAAAATGGGCAATAGCTCATCTGTCATATGATTCCAATGCTCCAATTTTAGTTTGAAAGCACACCATTAATGCCGAGACAGCAGGCAAGCTCGAGCACCTCATCGGCGCGCACTGATCTCAAGGACGACTTTCGATACCCTAGCCTGCAACCTGCAATCGCCTCTTCGCGCCAGCGCCTAGCTGTACCAAATTCAGTGTTTGGTAGGTCTGGCCGCCCCCAAAGGCCGGGGGTTTTCAACAATATCAATCGCCATTGTCAGCTCAAGCTGCATATGCGCAAAAACTGTATCGAGGTTCGGATGAGCTCCCGAATCGCGCAAGGCATTCACCACCTGCAGTAGCTCTCGACCCTGCGCGACTGGCATCTGAACATCGCAGTACACCGTGTCGTCCTTAACAGCCATCACCAACCCTCCGCATATTTTCTAATCTATGTTGGGGTACAAAGCTGAAGCCAAACCCTTGTAAAGCAATGCAAGGATCCGTGCGTCCAACAGGGCATGATGCGGCAGGTCTGGGAGCTCCACCTCTTGCAGGGCGTCGGTGCTCACCTTGCTGAATAGCGTGGTGAGGTTGGTTGGCCGGTTAATGACATGTGCTGGCCAGCGGCGATCCACATATGCCAGGTCACAAAAAAAATCCCAGTCCCAATCCGGGGCGTCCGTGCATATTTCGAGCGTCTCATCAAAGCACGCAAGGAAACCGCTTAAGGATGCTTGAGATGCCGCAAAGGTTTGGCCATGCAGCGATGGGTTGAGTTGCGGGAGTACGTGCTCGATGACAAACTCACTGCAGTCAGTGACGTCATAGGTATCCAGAAGCTCGACGTAGAACTCTTGACCTGACTCAGCCACCAGCCCCAAAGAGATGAGCTTGGTGTCTTTGTTGAGCCGAGTAAACTCGCAGTCCAGAAAGAGCTTCAACCTTGACGCTCATTCATCAGAATCGACCTTCTGTCTCACATCGAACCCATTGAACTCGCCGAGGTGGATATTTCGACACGGCGTTAATTCTATGTACCGGCGTGCGATTAGGTAATCAGGAAAATCAGACAGCAGGGAATATTCGTCCGCAGCCTCACAGGTCTGACTTTTGTATACCTCAATCGTCTCAAGAAGGTCGAAATCTTTAAGCGCTTTAAATGGGCCGCAGCGATTGTATGACGCAAAAATGCCATACGATAAGCTGAGTGGTTCACCTTTGCGAATGAGTAATTCCACCTTCTACCCCCGTAAATTTCGCGGATCATCCGATAGACGCCCCTAGAGGCCGGCAGCCTTCTTGAGCGTCGTTCGTAGTGAGAGCTCGCCTAGTGAAAACTACATTTAGTTCGCCGTAGAAAGCTTCTAAAACTAGCCCTGCCGTTATCTCGTTTGAAAGAGGCGACGACGTATCGGGAATTCTGAGTGGTTAGCACCCAGTACCGCCCTTCCTTTTGCGCTTGACTGATATCGCTGGTGCGCAAAAGGTGTTCGTCTGCATAGCGCCCATGAGGGCCTTGATTAACGTGACCATAAACGACACCCACCGCTGAGTTTGCGTAGATGAAAACGTCACTCAAGAATGCGGTTATGGGCTCATTGTATGAATGCTTACGCGCTCGAATAATTCGCAAAATATGAAAGTCGGTCAAGCGTTTGGAGTGGAGTTCGATTTCTGTGCCATTCGTCATTGGCAGATCCCTGATCAATAGATTTTCCGGATTTTGGTCAACGACTCGACGGTGAAAGATGGGGCGTGAACGTCGGTATAGACAGAACCGCTCTCCAGCTCCAGCACACAAACTTGGATGTCGTTCCCGTCAAAGCCAATGGATACTCCAGATAATTTTTCCATAAGCCATTCACCGCCTCTGTTCATCCATGGGGGCGTTACAGCCTGGACTTCGGTAACCACAATATCGGAGCTTTGCGACGAAAGAATTTCGTGGAGCTTGCTCTCGTCACTCGGCATCACAACCAAAGAGACCAGTCGATCTTCGTGACGAATTTTTAGAGTGACGTGGTACCAGTGCGTCTGGATGGAGCGAGAGATCATGTGCCAATGTGACAGGCCTTCTCCGAACATGCCTGGTACGCCCGCCATGTCACTTTCGTTGGTTCTGAACATCTTTGATTCTCAACTTCGAACGCTCGCACGCGAGATGTACGTTTAAAAAAAAGAAAGAGCTGTTTTGAGGCTGATGACTTTTTCGTGACCAGGCCCCATCAACACATAGATCGTATTTCGCGTTTCAAAGAAAAACCCTTCTTCAAACGAAACCGCGAACGTGGAGCGCACCCAGTCACCGACATCAAATCTTCTCTGGCTGTCGAAGACGACATTGTTAGCAAAAACGATGAGGGGAAGCTGGCCTTCGCCGTGGATTTTGTTGAGCTCGTCTTCAGTGACGTCTACTCGAAAAATCGTCCAATCCTCGATCATGCAGTAGGGCTTGTACGGATAGAAAGCTCGCACGAGCCCTGTGAGAATCTCGTAGGAGCCCAACGATCCATTGCGGGGCTCGCCAGGGCCGGTGAGTAGTTCTTCAGCCCCTTCGTTTTCATCTCTGCTCAATCTCAAAATCTCCGTCAATCCAGCTAATGTGTTCAGTGCACGCTCGCTTCATAGGTCTCGCAACCGGAAGCCAACCCCTTCTCGAACCAAGGTGATGGTTGATCTCGGTCTGCGTACCCCCGATCTCGGTGCTCGAGGTATTTAGAGCAACTCTATATCTGGGGTGCCCACAGGTACGTCGGTTTTAGTGCTCCTAGAGAAAGCCTTGCTCGCGCCCTACTACCTTCGAACCGAGGCATCTAGCCCGCCGGTGCACCCGGCAGAACGGATAATACACTATATTGACGTTTATTCGTAAAGCTCAGTTATGGCTATATCCTGACTTTTGAGAAAGTCATGGAACTGAGAACCGCATTTGCAGGCGTACTTCGGGCGCTACGCCTAGTCCGGCGCGCCAGGTACGCTGACGTCTCGGATGCGACCCACCGGCGTAAAGTCAGTGCTCTCGAGAACGCGCAAACCAGCATCACCGTCGAGCAATTTGACGAGTTGGCGCAATCCCTTGGTCTCGATCCCATAGCGATGCTTACCCTCTGCATTGCCCACCGTCAGGGTGAGCAGCCACTCACCGTGATTGGCCGTGCCTTGACCGACGTGGCGGCCTTCGAAGCTGAGGGTGGCATGAAGGTGCTCAGCGAACAGTTCGATGCCGACGGTAACCTCATAAAACGAGGACGTGGCAAACCGCTAAACGCAGATAACGAGAGAGCGGTATTGGCGCTTAAGGCGGAAGGTGTGACGCAGCAGCAGGCAGCGGCGCAGTTAGGGCTGGCTTTGACGTCTGTGAGGGAATACTGGAAGAAGTCCTAGGTATTTCGCAGTCAGTGGTCGAGGCTAAGATCGCGCCCCACTTAGGAGGCCGCGATTAAGTATTCACGTTTGGCCGAGTCTATCCGCGTGTAGAGGCGCTAGCCGTATAGCTAGGCGTTCACCTCGACCGCCGAGCAAGCGGAGTGCGCGGGCCGAATGGCCAAAGGCGTGCGGATGAAAATGCGTAGCATGTGAGAGCCGTCACCCCAGCATTCGTCCTCCAACCAGACAACTCGGTTGAGCCAACACCTGGAACACGCCGAAAACGCGGGCCTGGCGCTACATTTTGTTTTTCCGCCGCAGGCGGCTTCTTAGGTATGCTCAGGGAGCGGCAAGTGGAGCGCGCGGGCATGCGGATAGCAGCCCGCCAAGGCCGAGACGCCAAGCAGCCCGGCTTACGATAGCCGTTCCCGAAGGGCACGCCAGAAGTCAATCTAGGTTAGCTCCTCGAATCACATCAATTGCCAAAATCCAAAGTCGTCACCCCCTCCCTCTCCTAACGTCCGACATCCAAGACGTTCGATCTGTTCGTCATCGATGGAGCGTTATCCCCGATCTTTTCCGCCTATGCTCCCTTCAGCATTGCTGCGGTCGGGCAGCGGTGCCAGAAATACGGGCTTCAGTGGTCTCCGAGATGCCAATATGAAAGTGTAAACAGACGGGTATATTTGGGGGCTATTTTTACGTTTTCAGCGTAAGTTGAGCATGCTGGTGATGATTATCAGCTGTAGGCCTTGCTATACGGGCATCCCAGAATTTAGATTTTTTTACATAGTCGTTGACAACGCTAAGTCACTAAGCGTACTGAATGGTCGAGATCGATACACTCAGACGGTCCGCCAACTGTCGTAACGAAGGCAGACGGATGCGCGTGTCACCCACCGGCTCATTGATCAGATTGGTCAGATATCGGTACACCGCCTGATACGCGAAGTCGGTTTCTCGTGGCCCTTTCATGGGCAAGGGCCGAATGCCATGTAAACGTGATCATGCATCGTCAATAAGTCCGTCAAACCAGGCACTTTCAGCGCCCCGCTGACCATTCATCCGCCACAGCCGTGTCGTCGTCATATTCGGCTGCCTCGGCCTGCAAACCTGCGCGGCTTATTTCCGGGACGCCTGCCCTACCCTCATCCGCAGACACCGGATCCATGCGGTAAAGCTTGCTGATTAGGTGGACAGGCAACCCGCTGACGTCGGTCATCCATTGCAGAACCTGCTCCGGCACCGGGTTACCCTGCATTGCCCGGTGCAAATCGGGCATCGCCACGAGCATGCCGGGGTGGCACTGACGCAGAAAACGCTCAAGCGCAGCGCCATGCTCGACAAACGGTGAATAGAGCAGGCACACCAGTTGCGCCTCGCTCAGGCCAAGGTCTTTTTGAGTCTCGGCCGCTGCCAGAACTCGCTGCTCGGCCCACGTTGCCGGGTTGCCAAACGCCTCCACCGCTTGTTCGCACAACCGTTCCGCCAGTTGTTTGCGGCGCATCATCACCAATGTCCGTTGCAGATATTCGGCGACACCCGTCTCGTAGCTCCGACCGTGTACGAAGCACGACTGCAAACCCCGAACGTGTGCGCAGATAGAAAAGCTGACGTGCTCGTTGTCGCTGAGCTGTGCCGCCGGCTCATCGGATTGATAACCAAGAAACTCGGTGGTCAGTGGCCAGCGCTCTTCGAGGTTGCTGACCAGCATGTCGTGAATGTCGATGTACGTGGCGCGGCGACACGCCTCAAATCGTTCAGCCGGACGCCACACTGCCTGCTCATGCTCAGCATAAAAAGCGCGGTAACAGTCGCTGCCCAGTTCATCGAGCAGCGCGAATAGCTCCTCGTAGCCGCTTTCGTAGTGATTCGAGGACTTGAGCCCGGCTTTGGCGGCAGCACGCTTCAATCCGTCGAGAAACTGTTTCTGCTGGCGAGGCGTGTCGCTACTGACCAATGCATCGACACCGCTGTCCCAACGAGCAATTTGCCCATAGAACTCACCGGTGGCCAGGTATCCGTCGTCCCACAGATCATGCAGCCCATTACAGGTGCGACGATGGCCAACCATCAAAAGATTGAGCCGATTCGACTCACGGCCGGCGTCGGAGATCGGTGTCAGGTGGTTGAACGGCAGGACTTCCCGGTTATCGACCATCAACACTTCGACCCGAGGATCGTCGTAGAGGAACAAGGCGCTGTAGCTGCGATGGATATTTTCCAGGGCCGTCGAGCTTACGCCGTTCAAACGCAAGGAAGCCACTCGCAACCGGAATGTCGCAGGCGCCCGACCGGCAATACTCAGTTGTGCTGCGCGTAGCAGCGCCAGAGTGTAGCAACTGTCGCGGGACCCGGACTGAATCGCCAGGACCTTGTAATCGCCAATACGCTCCATGCCCCCGGCGGCTACCACCAGGCGCTGAATCATAAGCTGCAATGCCGTGCGTTCGGCGCGAGAGAAGAAACTCAACAATCGCTGCAGCACTTGCTGATAGACATAGTTCATCGCTTGATCATGAATATTGGTCATCTTAATTTACCTGATGCTTGTAAGTTCGATATCGCACTAACAACGACATGCACTGCGCAATGGGTTGCCTGCCACGATTGAAGTACTGGACGCTATTGCCAAATGCTAACACTTAAGTTTTTGGTAATTATTTGAAATGTTTGGACGTCACCCCTGCTCCCGCCAGAGACAGGTTGCCGCGAGGCCCTGCAGAGTCTGCCTCTTGCGGCTGCGCGCAACATCCTAGGAAATGTCCGACAGCGTCCCACAGACATTTAGCACAAGAAATAAAGAAAGAAGTCGCCCATGTTTTGTCGGCAACTGCGCAACGACGCGCTATTTGTCGGATATCTATTAACAGTGTGTATTGAAAAGTATCAACCAGATACCCAGCCATGACTCATTCCTTGAGATGAAAGTAATCATTCAATTATCAAGGCTTATATGATGATTAGAAGATACAGATTGAGAGCAAAAACCAGTTCAGTTGCTGAACTGCCCCATTGACCGGTCAATGGAAGGTCTCATTTATGGCAGATGACGCATACAGAAGAGTCCGTGGGGCACGGACTCTTGCAGAGGGGCTTATCTAAAGGGCTTATGCAGGTTGGACCTGGAGGGCGACCCGTTCGCGGCATGGACATTCGTCCATGTAGCGGTGAGCTTCGACAAACTCGGCAAACGGGAAGACCCGCGTCTTGAGCGGCAGCAGCACGCGGTCGGCGGTCAGCTGGTTGATGTCGCGCAAGGCACGTTGCAGTGCGACCTGGTCCTGGATGATGCCCAGCTCCGGCTTGCCGGTGAAGTTGCCGATGCAGTGCACAAAGAACTGAATGTTCTTCTGGAACGCTGCACAGGCCGGGAATGGCGTCTGGTTGCCACCTTGCAGGCCGTACAGCACCAGACTACCGCGAGGTGCAAGCACATCGCCGAGCAACGACATCTGTGGGCCGCCAAGACCATCGAACACCACGTCCACGCCGCGATTGTCGGTGATCTTGTTGATCTGCATCAGCAGGTCCTGTTCTTCGGTGACGATGACTTTCTCGGCGCCGAGGGACAGCAGGTATTCACGTTCTTCCGCGGTTTTGGTGGCGGCAATTACCCGAATGCCCAGCGCCTTGCCCAGTTGGACGAAGGACGGACCGGCACAGTGACTGGCGTCGGTCACCAGCGCGAATTGCCCCGGTTTGACCCGTGCCAGATCGACATAAGCAAAGTAGGCGATCAGCAGCGGCGTGTAATGCACGCTGGCTTCGATCGGGCTGAGCACGTCCGGGTAACGGGTGAGTGCCGAGCGCGGCAGAACAATCTGCTCACCGTAGACCGGGTAGTCGTTCGGGCTTTCAGCCGGGAAGCTGGCAACCTTGTCGCCGACCGTCAGATCATCAACGCCCTCGCCGACCGCCGTGACGACGCCGGACATTTCATGGCCAAGGCCTGAAGGCAGACGAGCGTGTGAAGAGGCCAGGTTCTGGCGCCAGAGAATGTCGTACCAGCTGATGCCAATCGCCTCGACGCGCACCTGCACTTCGCCCGGCGCAGGGAGAGCGGCCGCATGCTCTTCGCATTTGAGCACCTCGGCTGGACCAAACTTGTGAAAACGGATCGTGCGGGACATCGCAAACCTCGTCAAAGAAACCTCTAATGCCCTGAACTCTATCTGGGCTTTCTACCCAAGACTATCAGTGGCTATTAATAGTCGACATGCCTGTCATTGATTCCGCAGCGCCGGCGACATCGTCAAATGCCGTGAAAACCGAAGCAGCCTTTTCAGGAAAACTGAATTACTCGGTGCAGAGTAGCAGCCTTTCCCCTTAATATTCATGCCGGCCATTGTTCCCATATGGCCGCTTTCGTCAAGCTTGATGACTCTGCCAGGACTCCAGATGAATCGTAATGACCTGCGTCGTGTCGACCTGAACCTGTTAATCGTTTTCGAAACATTGATGCACGAACGCAGTGTGACCCGCGCTGCGGAGAAATTGTTCCTCGGCCAGCCGGCCATCAGTGCGGCACTCTCGCGCCTGCGCGGCTTGTTCGATGATCCGTTGTTCGTGCGTACCGGCCGTAGCATGGAACCGTCCGCCCGAGCGGTGGAAATCTTCGCCCTGCTCTCGCCTGCACTGGATTCGATTTCCACCGCAGTCAGCCGTGCCGCGGAATTTGACCCAGCCACCAGCACGGCGGTGTTTCGCATCGGTCTGTCGGACGATGTCGAATTCGCCCTGCTACCGATGCTGCTCAAGCGTCTGCGCGCCGAATCACCGGGGATCGTGCTGGTGGTGCGTCGGGCCAACTACATCCTGATGCCGAGCCTGCTGGCCTCGGGCGAGATTTCCATCGGCGTCAGCTACACCGCCGACTTGCCGGCCAACGCCAAACGCAAGGTGCTGCGCCGCAGCATGCCGAAGCTGTTGCGGGCCGACACGGTACCAGGGCCATTGAGCCTGGATGATTTCTGCGCGCGGCCTCATGCGCTGGTGTCCTTCGCGGGCGACCTCAGCGGCTTTATAGATGAAGAGCTGCAAAAGCTCGGGCGCAAACGACATGTGGTCCTCGCGGTGCCGCAGTTCAACGGACTCAGCACACTCATCAGCGGGACCGATATTGTCGCGACCGTGCCTGATTACACGGCTGATGCGCTGACAGCCGCTGGCGGTGTGCGGGCTGAAGATCCGCCATTGCCGGTGCGCAGCTTTGAGTTGCACATGGCCTGGCGTGGGTCGCAGGACAATGATCCCGGCGAGCGGTGGCTAAGATCGCGGATTCAGATGTTCTTTGGGGATCCGGATAGTTTGGCCTGAGCCTGGAAATATGTTTGGGTTGATGGCCCTATCGCGAGCAAGCTCGCTTGTATGTTTAGACTTGAAGGGGTGACCTCGACTCGGCCCCAAGCCAGATCTTTGCACTCCCCGCAACACAGATTTGTCATCAGGCAGATTGATAGCCACCTAACGAAAGGTGCACGCTAGAGGGCTTGCCGGGGCCTTATATCATTCCGAATGATAGTTACCTTTGCCTCATTCGATTCGTGCGATACATCCTCGCCGAGCATCATCCGTCCATTCTCAATACATTGGCGGATGCATCCATGGAACAATCACTCAAACATTTGCGCTTCCCGTTGGCCCTGTTGGCCGTGCTGGTGATGAGCGCCTGCGGCAAGACTCCGGACACGGCCGCCACTATGCCCGCAGCCAAAGTCAGCGTGGCCAAGGTGCTGGAACAACCGGTCAATGAATGGGACGAATTCACCGGGCGCCTCGAAGCGCCGGAAACCGTAGAAATTCGTCCACGGGTCTCCGGCCAGATCGATGAAGTGGCCTTCACTGAAGGCGCATTGGTCAAGAAAGGCGACCTGTTGTTTCAGATTGACCCACGTCCATTCCAGGCCGAGGTCCGCCGCCTCGAAGCCCTGGTTGCCCAATCCCGCGCCAACGCCACCCGCAGCGAAAATGAAGCCCAACGCGGTGAGCGTCTGCGCACCAGTAATGCGATTTCCGCCGAACTGGCCGATTCGCGCACCAGTGCTTCGCAAGAAGCCCGCGCCGCCGTCGGCGCCCTCCAGGCGCAACTGGACCTGGCCAAACTGAACCTGAGTTTCACCCGTGTTACTGCGCCGATCAGTGGTCGCGTCAGCCGTGCGGAAATCACCGCCGGCAACCTGGTGACCGCCGATACCACTGCGCTGACCAGTGTGGTTTCCACTGACAAGGTCTACGCCTACTTCGACGCCGACGAGCGTGTATTCCTCAAGTACACCGCGCTCGCTCGCCAAGGCAAACGCGGTGCAACCACCCCGGTTTACCTTGGCCTGTCCAATGAAGACGGCAACCCGCACCAAGGCGTGATGAACTTCGTCGACAACCAGGTCAACCCGAAAACCGGCACCATCCGCGGTCGTGCAGTGTTCGACAACAGCGGCGGCGCTTACACCCCAGGCCTGTATGCCCGCCTGAAACTGGTCGGCAGCGGCACCTACTCTGCCGTGTTGATCAATGACGAAGCGGTCGGTACCGATTTGGGTAAAAAGTTCGTACTGGTGATGGATGCCGACAACAAGACGGTGTACCGCTCAGTCGAACTGGGTCCGAAGATTGAAGGCTTGCGCATCGTGCGCAGCGGCCTGAACAAGGATGACACCGTCATCGTCAAGGGTCTGCAACGGGTTCGCCCTGGCTCGCCGGTCACCCCTGAAGTGATTCCGATGGCCAGCGAACAAACCCTCGCCGCTCTGGCTCAACAACGACAAGCGCTGGAAGCCAGCAACCTGCCCCAAGTCGCACCTGCCAAGGTCGCGCCGGGTTCGGTTGTGAAACTGGCTGCTGCGACTCCACGCGGTTAAGGGACGATAACTCCGATGAATTTTTCCCAATTCTTCATTTCGCGGCCGATCTTCGCAGCGGTGCTTTCGCTGCTGATCCTGATCGCCGGCGCCATCTCGCTGTTCCAGTTGCCGATCAGCGAATACCCGGAAGTGGTTCCGCCGACCGTTGTGGTCCGTGCCAACTTCCCGGGCGCCAACCCAAAAGTCATCGGTGAAACCGTGGCAGCTCCGCTGGAGCAAGCCATCACCGGCGTCGAAAACATGCTGTACATGTCTTCGCAGTCCACTGCGGACGGCAAGATCACCCTGACCATCACCTTCGCCCTGGGCACTGACCTGGACAACGCACAGGTGCAGGTGCAGAACCGTGTGACCCGGACCGAGCCGAAACTTCCCGAGGAAGTGACGCGCATCGGTATCACCGTGGACAAGGCTTCGCCCGACCTGACCATGGTTGTGCACTTGACCTCGCCGGACAAACGCTACGATATGCTCTACCTGTCCAACTACGCCTTGCTCAACATCAAGGATGAGCTGGCGCGTCTGGGCGGTGTCGGTGACGTGCAGTTGTTCGGTATGGGCGATTACTCGCTGCGGGTCTGGCTCGATCCGAACAAGACCGCTTCGCGTAACCTGACCGCCACCGACGTCGTGACCGCCATCCGTGAACAGAACCGTCAGGTGGCTGCCGGTGCATTGGGAGCACCTCCTGCACCGAATGCCACCGCATTCCAGCTGTCGGTCAACACGCAAGGCCGTCTGGTTTCTGAAGAAGAGTTCGAGAACATCATCATTCGCTCCGGCGACAACGGTGAAATCACGCGCCTGAAAGACATCGCTCGGATTGAACTGGGTTCCAGCCAGTACGCCCTGCGTTCCTTGCTGAACAACCAACCGGCGGTAGCGATCCCGATTTTCCAGCGCCCAGGCTCCAACGCGATTCAGATTTCCAACGACGTTCGGGAGAAAATGGCCGAGCTGAAGAAGAACTTCCCGGAAGGCATGGACTTCAGCATCGTCTATGACCCGACGATCTTCGTGCGCGGCTCGATCGAAGCAGTGGTTCATACGCTCTTCGAAGCACTGATCCTCGTTGTATTGGTAGTGATCCTGTTCCTGCAAACCTGGCGCGCCTCGATCATTCCGTTGGTGGCGGTGCCGGTTTCGCTGATCGGTACGTTTGCGGTGATGCACTTGTTCGGTTTCTCGCTGAACGCCCTGTCACTCTTCGGATTGGTACTGGCCATCGGTATCGTGGTGGACGACGCCATCGTGGTGGTGGAAAACGTCGAGCGAAATATCGGACTGGGGCTCACTCCGGTCGAAGCGACCAAGCGGGCCATGCGCGAAGTGACCGGTCCGATCATCGCGACGGCGCTGGTGCTGTGTGCGGTGTTTATCCCGGCGGCCTTCATCTCCGGGTTGACCGGGCAGTTCTACAAGCAATTCGCCCTGACCATTGCGATCTCGACCGTTATCTCGGCGTTCAACTCGCTGACCCTGTCGCCTGCCCTGGCGGCTGTGTTGCTCAAAAGCCATGACGCGCCGAAAGACCGTTTCTCCAAGGTCCTCGACAAGATCTTTGGTGGCTGGCTGTTCCGCCCGTTCAACCGCTTCTTTGACAAGGCCAGCCACGGCTATGTCGGCACCGTGGGCCGGGTTATCCGCAGCAGCGGTATCGCCCTGCTGTTGTACGCAGGCCTGATGGTGCTGACCTTCTTCGGTTTCGCCAACACCCCGACCGGTTTCGTACCCGGCCAGGACAAGCAATACCTGGTGGCCTTCGCTCAACTGCCGGATGCCTCGAGCCTGGACCGTACCGAAGACGTGATCAAACGCATGTCCGACCTGGCCCTGAAACAGCCTGGCGTGGAAAGTGCGGTGGCCTTCCCTGGCCTGTCGATCAACGGCTTCACCAACAGCCCTAACGCCGGCATCGTCTTCGTCACCCTGAAACCGTTCGACGAGCGCAAAGACCCGAGCATGTCTGCTGGTGCGATTGCCGGTGCATTGAACGGCCAGTTCGCCGGGATTCAGGAAGCCTACATGGCGATCTTCCCGCCGCCGCCCGTACAAGGCCTGGGTACCATCGGGGGTTTCCGCCTGCAGATCGAAGACCGGGGCAACCTGGGTTATGACGAGCTGTACAAAGAAACCATGAACATCATCAACAAAAGCCACAACGTGCCGGAACTGGCCGCCCTCTTCACCAGCTACACCGTGAACGTGCCGCAGGTCGATGCGGCTATCGACCGGGAAAAAGCCAAGACTCATGGCGTGGCCGTCAGCGACATCTTTGACACCCTGCAGATCTATCTGGGTTCGCTGTATGCCAACGACTTCAACCGCTTCGGTCGTACCTATCAGGTCAACGTTCAGGCCGAGCAGCAGTTCCGTCTCGAACCGGACCAGATCGGTCAGCTGAAAGTGCGTAACAACAAAGGCGAGATGATCCCGCTGGCGACCTTCATCAAGGTCAGTGACACCTCGGGCCCGGACCGCGTGATGCACTACAACGGTTTCATCACCGCTGAAATCAACGGTGCGGCCGCCCCCGGCTACAGCTCCGGCCAGGCCGAAAAAGCCATCGAGAAACTGCTCATGGAAGAACTTCCGAACGGCATGACCTACGAGTGGACTGACCTGACCTACCAGCAGATTCTGTCCGGCAACACTGCGCTGTTCGTGTTCCCGCTCTGCGTACTGCTGGCGTTCCTGGTACTCGCGGCACAGTACGAAAGCTGGAGCCTGCCACTGGCGGTGATCCTGATCGTACCGATGACCCTGCTGTCGGCCATCACCGGTGTGATTGCCTCGGGTGGCGACAACAACATCTTCACCCAGATCGGCTTGATCGTACTGGTGGGGCTTGCCTGTAAGAACGCGATTCTGATCGTCGAGTTTGCCAAGGATAAACAGGATGAAGGCATGAACCCGCTGGCGGCGGTGCTCGAAGCCTGCCGTCTGCGTCTGCGGCCGATCCTGATGACTTCCTTCGCGTTCATCATGGGTGTTGTGCCTCTGGTCTTCTCCAGCGGTGCCGGTGCCGAAATGCGTCATGCCATGGGTGTGGCGGTGTTCTCCGGGATGCTCGGGGTGACCTTCTTCGGTCTGTTGCTGACGCCAGTGTTCTACGTATTGATTCGTAACTTTGTGGAGCGCGGTGAAGCGCGAAAAGCGGCCAAGGCCCTGAAACTGGAGGCGCAACAATGAGCCTGAAAGCCTTCCTGCCGAGCCTTCTGGTACTGGCCCTGAGTGCCTGTGCCGTCGGCCCGGACTACAAGACTCCAGCCACTGAGCCGGCCAACATCACGACCGCCACCGATGGCAGCGCCGGTCAGAAGAACTTCGACCGCGCGCGTTTCGAAGGCATCTGGTGGCAGCAGTTTGAAGACCCGACGCTCAACCAGTTGGTGACTCACTCGCTGCAAGGCAACCGTGATTTACGCGTGGCCTTCGCCCGCTGGAAAGCGGCGCGGGCGATTCGCGACGACGTCAGCAATGACGCCATGCCGACCATCACCAGCCGGGCCAGCAGTGACCTGGCCAAGGGGCAGATCCCGGGCCAGACCACGAAACGGGTTAACAGCGAACGCTACGACCTGGGCCTGGACATGGCGTGGGAGATCGACCTGTTTGGCCGTATCCAGCGCAACCTGGAATCCGCCGACGCCGAACAGCAGGCGCTCGAAGCCGATCTGTACCAACTGCAAGTCTCCATGATTGCCGAACTGGTGGACGCTTACGGTCAACTGCGCGGTGCGCAGCTGCGGGAAAAGATCGCCCTGGCCAACCTGAACAACCAGCAGGAATCGAGCAAGATCACCGTCAGCCTTCGTGACGCCGGCGTCGGCGATCAGCTCGATGTGGTCCGCGCCGATGCACGCCTGGCCTCCGTCGAAGCCAGCGTGCCGCAGTTGCAGGCCGAACAGGTTCGTCAACGCAACCGCATCGCCACCCTGCTGGGTGAACGTCCGGACAGGCTGACCGTCGACCTGAGTCCAAAAGATATGCCGGCGATCGCCAAGGCCCTGCCGATCGGTGATCCGGGCGAACTGCTGCAACGTCGCCCGGACATCCTTAGCGCCGAGCGCAAACTGGCGTCCGCCACTGCCCGTATCGGCGTGGCCAAGGCTGATTTGTTCCCACGGGTCAGCCTCAGCGGCTTCCTTGGCTTCACTGCCGGGCGCGGTTCGCAAATCGGCTCCTCGGCAGCCAATGCCTGGGCACTGGGCCCAAGTATTACCTGGGCGGCGTTTGACCTTGGCAGCGTGCGCGCCCGTTTACGTGGCGCCGATGCTAATGCCGAAGGCGCCCTGGCGACCTACGAGCAACAAGTACTGTTGGCGTTGGAAGAGTCAGAAAACGCCTTTAGCGACTACGGCAAACGTCAACAACGCCTGATCTCGCTGATTCGTCAGAGTGAATCCAGCCGCGCCGCGGCCGACCTGGCCGACATTCGCTACCGCGAAGGCACGGCGGACTTCCTCGTCCTGCTCGACGCCCAGCGCGAGCGTCTGGCGGCTGAAGACACCCAGGCCCAGGCCGAAGTTGATCTGTACCGCGGCATTGTCGCGATTTACAAAGCCCTTGGCGGTGGCTGGCAGCCAGAGACGGTCGCCAGCCAGTAATGTTTTAACGAGCTCCTTTGGTTGGCCGCAACCAACCAATTCCTTTGCCCTGCGCCTCATTCGGTCGCGGGGCTTTTTTTGTCTGCTCGCCACATCCCCCCAACACCGGGTTTGACTCACAGCCCTGCCTGACCGAAGCTGGCAACCTTACAACAGCTTGCCAGCTCCCGGATTCCTGCATGCCCCAGTCCCGCCGCTACCTGCTCATCAGCCTCTGCGTCCTGTTTGCCATCGGCCTTGCCTGGGTTTTCCTGCGCAGCACAACCCCCGCAGTGCCGGAGGCGATCAAGCGTGGCTACAGCGAAGCGCTGAACCAGGCGCGCGCAGGCCAACCGGGTGCAGCGCGGGTGCTCTACCAGCAATTGGGCCGCGCTGATATATCGGCCAAACGCCGCATCTGGTTGCATGCCGAACTGCCCAACTACCCCAGCTCCGTGGCGCTGAAACTGGCCGATGCGGACTTGCAGCATGAATCGCCAGACGTGCGCATTGCGGCGATCAAAAGCATCAGCGGCCTGGTGCCCAGCGGTCAGCGCAGTCTGCTGCTGGGCCCGTTACTCGATGACAGCGAACAGCGCGTCCGCTATGCCGCCGTCAACGCCTTGTTGGGGCTTACGCTGGACGATCTCGGTTTGTATTTCGGGCCGCTGGAGCAAGCCATCGATGCCTGGGAACAGGATCTGAAGAGTCAGCCGGAGAACGCCGACAACCACTATCAATTGGCTCGACTGCATCTGCACAACGCAGAATTGAAAGAGGCGCGACAGGCACTGGAGAACACCTTGCGTCTTGCGCCCGGCAACCTGCCGGCGCTGGTGATGCAAATCGAAGTGCTGGATCGACAGGGCCAAAACGATGCCGCCCGGCAGCTGTTGGCCAAGCAGCTGAAGGCCCAACCCAATTCAGCCTACCTGCAACATGCCCTGGGTCTCTGGCTGCTGCATCACGGGCAAAGTGAATTTGCCCTGCTCGGTCTTTCCAAGGCCGTGGAGCTGGAGCCGGACAACAAGGAATACCGTTACGACCTGGCCACCACGCTTCATGATGAACAGGAGCTGGAAGCGGCGCAGAAACAGTTGCAGGAGATCGTCCAGCGCCACCCGGCCGACCGCAAGGCCCGGGTACTGCTGATCAACTACTGGAAGGAAAGCGGACAGCTGCAAAACGTACAGATTCTGTTGGCGCAACTTGAACAACTCAATCCCGACGACCCTGCGTTGCAGCAAGGGCTTTAACAACAGCAAAAAATCTCGTTGAACTCGTTGAACTCGTTGAACTCGTCATCTCAGCCAAGGGTCAAGTGAACAGGCAGTCCATTCAGGCACTTACGGCCTGCTGCCTCGTTCCCCCTAGTCATGAGAGGGCATTTTTTGTCTACATCTAACGAGTTGATCAGTGCAAAAGCCGCCACCGGCATCGAAGGTCTGGATGACATCCTGGCCGGTGGATTGTCCCGCGGCCATGTGTTTTTACTGGAGGGTGAATCCGGTACCGGCAAAACCACCGTCGCTTTGCATTTCTTGTTGGCCGGCGCTCGTGCCGGCGAACCCTCATCCTGTTCCGCTACTTCGAAGCACTGGGCAAGGTTCGCCGGGCGATCTCGATCATCAAGAAACGCACGGGCAGCCATGAGTCGACCATTCGTGAGTACCGCATCAGCGCTCAGGGCATGACCATCGGTGAACCGCTGGATGCGTTTCAGGGGGTATTGAGCGGCGTCCCTACTTATCTGGGTGCCAGCAGACCCTTGCTTGAGGAAGCCAGTCCGTGATTGCCCAAGAGGCGAAGTCCGAGCGCGCGATCATTCTCGCGCCGCTGGGTCGTGACAGCCAGATAGCGCTGCTGATGCTCAACGAAGCGGGTGGCATTCTCCCGGCGTCAGTCGCTGGACTCCAAACCCGTGGAGATGAACGCCCTGGTGGTTTCCATGGGCGAACTGCTGCAACGCAGCATCAACGAAAGCATTCATCTGGACATGCAACTGAACGAGCAACTCTGGGTGGCCGAGGCCGACCCCAACCAACTGGAAAGCGCCCTGCTCAATCTGGTGATCAATGCCCGGGATGCGATGCCCGACGGCGGCAAACTGGTGGTGAAGACCAGCAATCAACATCTGGACATTGCGTTCACCGAGGCCCAGAGCAACCTGCAACCGGGTGATTATGTGGTGCTGAGCGTCACGGACACCGGCTGTGGCATGCCGCAAAGCACCATCAACCGAGCCTTTGATCCGTTCTTTACCACCAAGCCAATCGGTCAGGGCACAGGCCTTGGACTGTCGATGATTTATGGTTTCAGCAAACAATCGCGCGGCCACGTCGCCATTCACAGTGAAGTGGGCAAAGGCACCACGGTGTGTCTATTCCTGCCACGTTTCGGCGGTGACGTCCCTCAGGTCAGCCCGATAGACCTCTAGCACGCCCCCTTCGCACAGAACGGCGAAACGGTGCTGATCGTCGAGGATGATCCGGCGGTGCGGGTGTTGGTCAGGACGGTATTGAGTGAGCTAGGTTATGCCTTCGTCGTGGCAGGCGATGCCGACAGCGCGGTGCCCATTCTCGATTCCGCGCAGCGTATCGATCTGTTGATCAGCGACGTCGGGTTACCGGGCATGAATGGCCGGCAACTGGCGGAAATCGGCCGGCAGTATCGGCCCGAACTCAAGGTGTTGTTCATCACCGGGTATGCCGAGCACGCGGCGGTGCGCGGCGGGTTCCTTGAGCCAGGCATGCAGATGATCACCAAGCCCTTCACCTTCGACCTATTGACGGCGAAGGTGCGGGAGATGATCCGGATTTGAATGCCCCTGTAGGAGCGAAGCTTGCTCGCGAAGGCGTAAGTTCTGACACACCGCGTTATCGTTCTTCGCGAGCAAGCTTCGCTCCTACAAAGGGCCTTACGACAGCATTTCCTGCATAAGCTCTTGCAGTACATCCAGATCGAACGGCTTGGCCAGGATCGGCGCCTTACGGGTGATCGGGCTGTCCGTCTCGCGGATCTCCTGCGGATAACCGCTGATAAAGATCACCTTGAGCTCCGGTCGCAGCTTCACGGCAGGTTCAGCAATCTGGACGCCAGAAATTCCGCCCGGCAGGCGGAAGTCGGTGATCATCATGTCCAAGTGGGGTTTGCTCGACAGAATTTCGAAGGCCTGTTCGCCGTTTTCGGCCTGCAACACCCGGTAGCCCTCACCCGACAGATAGGCCGAGAGCACCATCAAAATCGAGGGGTCATCTTCGACGATCAATACGACGTCTTGTGCATCTTCACTCATGGGAAGCCTTTGTTCGGTCAATAGCTGCTGATACGACCGTGGGGTCGATCAGAGGTTGCGTTTATCGGGCTGTTTTCCTACAGCGGCAGACAAACGCGAAACAAGGCGCCTTCGCCAATCCGGCTTTCGACGGTAATGAAACCGCCATGGGCGGCCACAATCTGCTCAGAAATAAACAATCCAAGGCCCAACCCCGCGACAGCGTGTTTGGCCGTGACTCGTTCGAACTGCTGGAAAATACGTTTCTGGTTCTCTTCGTCGATGCCGATCCCAAGATCGCGCACGTCCACCCGAGCCTCACCGTTCTCACTGTACACCTGAACGGTGATCGGACTCTTGGCGCCGTATCGTAGAGCATTGGTCATCAGGTTGGAGATCACCTGTTCAATGCGAAATTCGTCCCAGTTGCCCACCACCGGTTGCTCGGCGTCGAGCGCTACCGAGCACTCGGCAGCATCGATCTGCGGGGCGAAGTTCTGCAACAAGCCGCGAACCAGCGCCGACAGATCGAAGCGCGTCGGTCGGATCGACAACTTGCCGGTACGAATTCGCGACACATCGAGCATGTCTTCGATCAGGCGAATCAGGCTTTTGATCTGCCGCTCGTCGCGATCGACCATCGCGTGCATTTTGTCCAGAGCGAACGCCGCGGCGTTATCCCGGGCCAAGTGCATCTTGCGCAACTGGGTTTCGAGGATCAGGCCATTGAGCGGCGTGCGGACTTCATGAGCAACGATGGACATGAAGTCATCGCGCATGCGCACCGCTTGCTCCAGTTCCAGCTGGGTACTTTGTAATTGCTTGAGCAGCGCTTCCTGCTCACGGCGACTCTGCTCCAGCTCCTCGACCTGCTGTTTCATCGCCTTGCTTTGGCGAAACAGTTCGACGAACACGTTGACCTTGCTCTTGACCGCGTGGATATCCAGCGGCTTGTAGAGGAAATCCACGGCGCCGCTTTCGTAGCCCTTAAACGCGTAGTTCAGCTCACGACCGGCCGCACTGACGAACACGATCGGGATGTTCTTGGTCTTTTCCGTGCCGCGCATCAGCTCGGCCAGCTCGAAGCCGTTCATCCCAGGCATCTGCACGTCGAGAATGGCCATGGCGAACTCGTGTTGCAGCAACAGCGACAAGGCTTCGTCGGCGGACAAGGCTTTGTAGACGATACGGTCTTCGCGCCTGATCAGCGCTTCGAGCGCCAGCAGGTTCTCCGGCAGATCGTCGACGATCAGCAGTTTGGCTTGGATAGTACTTAACATGCGATTCGTTCCAGCTCGACAAGCAGACGGCCGATGCCGCGTAAAGGGAGGATGTGGTCCGGCTGGTGTGTATCCAGCGCTGCCAGGGGCATGGTCGCGACTTGGGCTTCGTCCGGGTCCTGAACGATGGTCATGCCGCCACGATATTTGACTTGGGCCAGACCGCGGGCGCCATCGCGGTTGGCACCGGTCAACAACACCGCCGCCAGGGATGAACCATAGGCATCGGCGGCCGACTCAAACAGGTAATCGATGGCCGGTCGCGAATGATGCACGCGGGCTTCAAGGCTCAACGAAAAACTGCGGTCTTGCTCCACCGATAAGTGATAACCCGGTGTGGCGAAATATAGCGTTCCTGCTTCGACCAGCGTCTTGTCGCAGGCTTCCAATACAGGCATGGCGACTCGCCGGGCGAACACTTCGGCCAGCTGGCTGCGACGCTCGTCAGGGAGGTGCAGAACCACGATGATCGGCAGCGTGAAGCCTTCTCGCAGTGGGCTGAGAATATTCAGCAGCGCCTCTACACCGCCGGCCGAGGCGCCGATCACGATAGCCTCTATAGAAGGCAAATCCGCTGCACTGTTCATGATTTGCGGTAAATCCGTTCTTGTTTGACCAACGGTTCGAACAGGTTCCCGTAGGCAGAAAAGTCCGGTGTTTCCTTGCTGCCCAGCACCAGGAATCCTCGATGGCAAAGGGATTCATGGAACAATCCGAACGAACGATCCTGGAGATTTTTATTGAAATAAATCAAAACATTACGACACGAAATTAATTGAGTTTCTGAGAAGACACTGTCGGTCGCCAGGCTGTGATCGGCGAAGGTCACGTTCTCACACAGCGTCTTGTCGAAAATGGCGTAACCGTATGCCGCCGTGTAGTAATCGGCGAAAGAACGCTGGCCACCTGCCTGCTGATAGTTATGAGTGTAGGCGCGGACATTCTCCATGGAGAAGATCCCTTGCTTGGCTTTATCCAGCGAGCGTGGATTGATGTCGGTGGCGTAAATGATGGTGCGATCAAGCAAGCCTTCTTCGCGCAGCAGAATGGCCATCGAATAGACCTCTTCCCCCGTGCTGCAACCGGCGATCCAGATCTTGATCGAGGGGTAAGTCTTGAGCAGTGGCACCACTTCCTGGCGGATCGCCAGGAAATGCGAAGGGTCACGAAACATTTCGCTGACCGGGATCGTCAGCAATTGCAGCAATTGCATGAACGCCGTCGGGTCATGCAGGACCTTTTCTTGCAACGCCGAAATAGTGGCGCACTCGAACTGGCTCAACGCGTGATTGACCCGACGCTTGATCGAAGCGCCGGAGTAGTCACGAAAGTCATAGCTGTATTTGAGGTAGATCGCCTCGATCAACAAGCGCAATTCGATTTCGCTATTTCGCTCCACTAAATACGTTCCATCTTCGGTAACCACACGCGAATCAGCGAGAACAGGCGATCCAGATCGATGGGCTTGGCCAGATAATCATTGGAGCCCGCTTGCAGACAGCGCTCCTGATCGTCCTTCATGGCCTTGGCCGTCACCGCAATGATAGGCAGCTTGCGCCAGCGCGGGTCCTTGCGGATCTCAATGGTGGCTTCGTAGCCATCCATCTCCGGCATCATCACGTCCATCAACACCAGATCGATGTCCTCGACTTCATTCAGCTTTTCAATCGCTTCACGGCCGTTTCGACCGATGACCACGACTGCACCCTTTTGCTCCAGGGCACTGGTGAGGGCAAAGATATTGCGTACATCGTCGTCCACCAGCAGCACCTTGCGACCCTCGAAAACCTTGTCGCGGCTGCGCGCGGTCTTGAGCATCCTCTGTCGTTCATGGGACAACCTGGACTCGACTTTGTGCAGAAAGAGTGTGACCTCATCCAGCAAACGCTCGGGCGAGCGCGCACCCTTGATGATGATCGAGCGCGAATACTTGCGCAGGTCGGCCTCTTCGTCCCGGGTCAGGTTGCGCCCGGTGTAGACGATCACCGGCGGGAACGAGCAGATATCTTCGGTGGACATGCGCTTGAGCAGGTCGTTGCCAAGCATGTCCGGCAGCTTCAAGTCGATGATCATGCAGTCGAAAATCGTCGTTCGCAGCAGGTTCAGGGCATCCTGTGCCAAGCCAACGGCAGTGATCTCGACATCATCGTCGCCGATCAGCCGGGCAATGCTGTCGCGCTGCAAATCATCGTCTTCGACCAGCAGGATGCGTTTGACCTTCTGGGTCAGCTTGGCTTCAAAGCGGGCAAACACGTCCTTGAGTTCTTCGCGAGTGGTCGGCTTGACCGCATACCCGATGGCGCCCATGTGCATCGCGGCCTCGACCCGGTCTTCCACCGAAATCACATGCACCGGAATGTGCCGGGTTTCAGCGTGTTCCTTCAGACGTTGCAACACGGTCAACCCGGAATGATCCGGCAGACGCATGTCCAGCAGAATGGCATCGGGGATGAACTCTGTGGCCAGGTCGTAGCCTTCGTCGGCACCGTGGGCCACCAGGCACTGATAACCCAGTTCATGCGCCAGGTCGTAAAGGATGTGCGCAAAGTTCGGTTCATCTTCCACCACCAGAATGCACCGAGTGGCGAATGGCGCCTTGGTGCGATCGTCGTCGAAACGCGGGATATCAACTTCGGCAATCAGCGGCACCCGCGCGGCGGTCGGCATTCTCGGCGTAATGACAACCGGCGTGGCTCTCATCGGCTCCACAGGCTCTTCGCCCGGTTCAATGTATTGCTGCGGCAAAACCAGCGTGAACACACTGCCCTGCCCAGGCTCGCTGGTGACACTGATGGACCCGCCCAGCAAGGCGGCCAGATCACGGGAAATCGACAAACCCAGGCCGGTGCCGCCGTAACGGCGATTGGTGGTGCCATCGGCCTGGCGGAAGGCTTCGAAAATGCTTTCCTGCTGATCCTCGGCGATGCCGATCCCCGAATCGCGAATGATGAAAGCGATACCGTCGCCGGGCTGGCTGGCGACAGTCAGGCTGACGGTGCCTTTTTCGGTGAATTTCACCGAGTTGGACAGCAGGTTCTTGATGACCTGCTCCAGGCGCTGACGGTCGGTGAAGATCATCATCGGCGCACCGGCCTGCACCTCGACCTGGAAATCCAGCGTCTTGTCGGCAGCCAATGGCTGGAACATCCCGCGCAAGCCATCCACCAGACGCGCGACACTGGTGTTCTCTGGTCGTATCTCAAGCTTGCCGGCCTCGACCTTGGAAATGTCGAGAATGTCGTTGATCAAGTTGAGCAAGTCATTGCCGGCAGAGTAGATCGACTCGGCAAACTTGACCTGCTCGGCGCTGAGGTTTTCCTGAGGGTTTTCCGCCAGCAACTTGGCCAGGATCAACGAGCTGTTCAGCGGCGTGCGCAACTCGTGGGACATGTTGGCGAGGAATTCAGACTTGTACTTGCTCGAGCGCTGCAACTCTTCGGCGCGTTCTTCGAGCTGGGACTGGGCTTGATTGAGTTCGGTATTCTTCAGGTCCATCACGTCGCGCTGCTCGGCGAGCTGTTCATTGGTTTGTTCAAGCTCGACCTGTTGAGTTTCCAAATGCGCTTGGGACTCCTTGAGAATCCGCGACTGTTCTTCCAGCTCTTCGTTGGCGGTCTTGAGTTCTTCCTGCTGAACTTGCAGCTCTTCATTGAGCTGCTGGGTTTCGGCCAGCACTTCCTGTAAGCGTTGGCGATAACGAGCGGCCTCGATGGACGTGCCGATGTTGCCGGCAATCAGTTCAAGCAATTCGACATCACGGTCAGTCAACGGGCGCAAGAAGCCCAGTTCGATCACACCGTTGACCCGATCGTCGTCACTGGTCGGCACGACCAGCACGCTATGCGGCAGACCTTCGCCCAGGCCGGAGCTGACCTTGAAGTAATCACTCGGTACGTCATCGAGACGGATCAAGCGAGCCTGGCTCGCTACCTGGCCGACAATGCCTTCATCGCTGTAAATCTGCTGCTCAAGTGCTTCCTGCTCGCGGGAGAAACCGTAGGACGCAATGCGTTTGAGGCCACCGTGTTCTTCACGAACATAAATAGCCGCTACGGCCGTGCCGAGGTACTGCGCACAAAATTGCAGAATGTTGCGGCCCAGCAGGTTTAGCGACAGTTGCCCCAGCACTTGCTCGGCCAGTTCGGTTTGACCGTTGCGCAGCCAGGCCTGTTGTTCCAGACGCTGGGCGCTGGCCTGTTGCGTGTTGATGTTGGCGCTGTAACTGTGCGAAAGGTTGAGCAAATCCCGACGGCCAATGTAGGCCAGCAATGCGCTGATACCGGCGATGAACAACAGATAAAGGCTGATGCTCCAGATCGTGGTGCGGCGCACGTCCTCGTTACGCGTGGTGCGCAACTGCTGCTCCATGTCGATCACGTCTTCGAATTGCTTACGGATCTCATCGGTCAGCCGCTTGCCGCGCCCAGCCTTGACCGCGCCGCGGTAATCGCCGCTGGCGCGTTGCAAATCGATCAGTGTTTTTGCGTAAGTGGCCCACTCATCCTGCAAGGCCTGTAGCCGGTGCAGGCGGTCGGTCTGCACCGGGTTGTCCGCAGTCAGTTCGAGCAAGGTCCTGAGGGCGACAGTGATTCGCGGCTTGGCCGTCTCGTAGGGCTCAAGGAACTGCTCGTTGCCAGTGAGCAGGAAGCCACGCATACCGGTTTCCAGATCGACGGTCAGCTTGAACGCTTCATTGGCGTTATTGATCACCCGGTCGGTGTGCTCGACCCACTGGATCACCGACAGCAGGTAAGTGATCAGCGAGACAAAAAACACCGCACTGAACACGCCGACACCCAACGGCAGGCTGACGTTGCGGCTCAGGAGTTTACGGAATCGTTGCTCATCAACCGAAGACGCGGATGTCATGGGGGAGCCTTGTCGAACTGTTGAAAACCACGGAGTTTGCCCCAAAAGTGGCACATTGATCCAATTTTCTGAAACCTTTTCGCGCAAAATCCTACATTCCACTGCTCCGGCGCGAAGGAGCGGTTATCCTTGCCCGCACGTGTGCGGCTATTCTTTTTTTACCGCGTGGGAACTTGTCGGGTTCCGTCACTTACTCAAGCAAGAGCCCGGCGATTTCGATCGACCGGCAACCACACATTCAACCTTTGGAACCCACTATGTCCTCCAACCCATCCATCATCCTGGTAGTCGAAGACGATGCCATTGTGCGCATGCTGATAGTCGAGGTGCTGGAGGAGCAGGAGTTCAAGGTGCTTGAGGCTGATGGCAGCGAGCAGGCGCTGGAGTTTCTCAACGATGAAGATCAGTACATCGATTTGATGATGACCGACGTCGGCTTGCCGGTGATGGACGGCCGTGAACTGGCCACTCAGGCCCGGATGCTGCGCCCTGAGTTGCCCATTTTGTTCGCCAGTGGTTATGCCGAAAGCATCGACGTGCCTGCAGGAATGTCAGTGATCGGCAAGCCGTTTTCCATTGATCAGTTGCGCGACAAGGTCAAAGGCATGCTGGCCTGAGACAGTTGGCTGGGGATCTTGGCCCCCTCTTTTCTGCATAAGCCGATGTAAGGTTGCATTTTTTGGCGTTTTTGGGCGCTGACCTGTCAAGTTTGACAGTAGAAAAGACCGCCCGCCCTGGCGTTTGATTGGACCGGTGATCCCACTCATAAGGAACCGAGTCCATGCCGAGTCGAACCGAACGCTACGCACGTTATTTGAAAATCAGCGGATTGTTGCTGATGCTCAGCGCAGGATATGGTTGCCAGTCAGCCTCTTCCGACAATCCCCAGCACTGCTTTGAACAGAGCGAACAGGCGTTCAGCGAAGTATTGAGCTGCTATCGCAAAGCCGAAGCGACGCAACCGCTGCGTTACATCAGTAAGGGACAAGAGCAACATCCCGGCGTCAACATCCGGCGCTTCGAGCTGACGTCACAATCCTGGGGCCAGGGCGGTCAAGTCGCCCCGGCAGACTGGACTCATGGAGTCGACCTGTACATTCCCGACAACGTCAAGGGTACGCGTGCCGTGCTGGTCGCCAACGACGGCGTCAATAACCCTTTGCCCGGTGAGTCTCCGGGAGCACCCAACAACTTTTCGCAGCAAACACTGCTTAACATTGCCCGGCAAACCGGTTTGATCGTGGTGGCTGTCAGCAATGTCCCCAACCAGTATTTAACCTACAGCGATGACGGCGTGCCGCGCACAGAAGATGGCAGCGTTGCCCACAGCTGGAAACTATTCATGCAGGCCCCGGAACAACAGCCCTTTATGTCGCTGCATGTGCCGATGATGGAAGCGCTGGTCAAGGCCATGGACGTGGCGCAAAAGGAAACGCAGCCAGGCCAGGTGCTGAGTTTTCTTGCCACCGGCGCGTCGAAACGCGGTTGGGCGGTATGGCTGTCCGCCCTTGTGGACTCACGCGTCGATAGCATCGTGCCGATTGTCATCGACGTCTTGAACACTGACAAAGTGTTCGACCAGACGTTTCTGGCCTACGGCGGTAACTGGCCACTGGCGTACGTCGACTACTACTTGCAAGGTGTGCTCGCCCAACGCAAGACCGAGCCGTTCAAGAAGCTGATGCAGGTCGAAGATCCGATGACCTACCGGAATCTGTCCGGCTACACCGACCGCTTGAAGATCCCGAAATACATCGTCAACGCCAGTGGTGATGACTTCTTCATCCCGGATGCTTCACGCCAGTATTTTGCGGATCTGCCGGGTGACAATACACTTCGGGTCATTCCCAATTCCGCCCACGATGTGCGGGCGTTTGTTGAAGCTAACCTGATTCCTTATATCAAGCGGCGGCAGACCGGCAATACCGCACCGAGGTTAAAGGCACAGGAGCAGCGCCTGGACGCCACATCGTCCAAGTTGCACCTGACCTTGTCCGAAATACCGATCAGGATGACCCAGTGGACAGCCCGCAATCCGCAGGCTCGGGACTTCCGGTACAACTGCGGCGTGCGCTACACCGCAGCACAATTGCCGGTCTCAATGGACGTCCAGACGACTCTCCGTGCTCCCAAGGTGGGTTGGAGCGCAGAGTTCTTCGAAGCTGAGTACGCGGACGGCGTTGTCGAAACGACAATGGTCAAGGTGCTTCCGGAAACGTATCCGAATCAGGCGCCACCCGCCGACGAGGCGTTTTGCAGAACGCTACCCGCCACCCCGGGTCAGTAAATCTGTTCTCGGTCATCCATTTTCTTGCCTGACGCCGGAGCGTTCAGTTCAATGCCAGGCTTGCTGTGGTTTAATTGCGCCCCCGCCCGATTACCCGCCTCAAGGAATACCGATGACCCAGCCCCACGCAACCAAAGTCCTGGTCATTGGTTACGTCTGGCCCGAGCCCCGTTCTTCGGCGGCCGGTGGGCACATGATGCAAATTCTCGAGACTTTTTTGCAGCAGGGCTGGGATATTACATTCAGCAGTCCGGCGGGCACCGGCGAACACCGGGCGGATCTTGGCGCTTTGGGTATTCGCGAAGTCCCGATCGAATTGAACAACAGCAGTTTCGACACGTTCATCAGCGAACTGGCCCCGGATATCGTTCTGTTCGATCGATTCATGATGGAAGAACAGTTCGGCTGGCGCGTTGAAAAACACTGCCCCGCAGCTTTGCGCGTGCTTGAGACCTCCGACCTGCAAAGCCTGCGGGATGCCCGCCATCAACGCCTCAAAGAGCGCTTGAAGGCCAGTGACGACGCCAATGACTTCAATGAATTGTTCGCCCCGGCGTTGCGTGAAGAGTTTGAGCTCATGGCCGAGACCGATCTGGCCAAACGGGAAATCGCAGCGATTTATCGTTGCGACTTGAATCTGATGATCTCTGAAGTGGAGATCGAATTGCTGGTCGAGCAATTCAAGCTGCCGCGTAACTTGCTGCACTGGTGTCCACTGATGGTCGATCTACCGAGCGTTCCGCCGGCAGCGTTTGAAGACCGGGCGCATTTTCTCAGTATTGGTAACTTTCGCCATGCGCCAAACTGGGATGCGGTGCTCTGGATGAAAACCGCGATCTGGCCGCTGATCCGCGCGCAACTGCCCGACGCTCAGTTACACATTTACGGCGCTTACACACCGCCCAAGGCAACTGCACTGCACAACGCCAGCCAGGGTTTTCATGTCATGAATTGGGCCGAAGATGCTTTAGAAGTTATGTCTGGCGCGCGGATTTGTCTGGCGCCTCTACGCTTCGGTGCCGGTATCAAAGGCAAGATTGTCGACGCCATGTTGTGTGGCACGCCCACGATCACAACGCCCATCGGTGCCGAAGCGATGCACGGCGAACATCTCTGGCCCGGCGCGGTGACCCGGACAGCACAGGCGTTCGCCGATTGCGCGGTTCGGCTGTACAAGGATGAAGCACTTTGGAAAGACGCCCAATCCCTGGGACAGACGTTGCTGGCCGATCGTTATCGACAGTCTGTACATGGCCCGGCATTGATTGAAAAGTTGCTGTACTGCCAACAACACTTGGCACACCTTAGAAGCGATAACTTTACCGGAAGCATGTTGCGTCATCACCACCACAAAAGTACGCAGTACATGGCGCAATGGATTGAAGCTAAAAATCGAAACCCGTTATAGAACTCGTACCCATATAAACATCCTGCATTACCACTATTATTGACCAGACCTAACACCCTCCCTATAAATACCCGGCGGCACTAAAGCCTAGCTCAGCACAACTAACTTATTGTATAAATCAATGCAAGGATGCATTAAATGGACACCATTGCTCAGAATAACTACGCGCTTAATAACTGGATGGCCGCCACTCCGGCTATTGATACATTGTCCCTCTGTGAATTGACGCTGCCGGGCACCCATAACGCTGGCAGCGACTGGAAAGCGTCCTGGGCGCTGATTCCAGGAGCCCACTGGCTAGCGTGTCAGCACGACTCGTTTTATGCACAACTGCGCCACGGCTCTCGTGCCCTCGATATCCGATTAATTTACGAAGCCGACGCGCAGGGACTCGGGAAATTCGGCATTCATCACAACGGGTACCGCAATTCTCGCACTTTGGGGAACTTGTTAACCGACGTGAAAAAGTTTCTGAATGAAAACCCCGATGAATTCATTGTTCTGGACTTTCACGAACTTAAAGGGGATAAGTTTGATTTCGTTTACTTTAACGACATGATGATTCGTTTTCTTGGCGATCGCGCCATTCCAACCAACAACGTGTCGCTGAGTCTCCGCCAACTCAAACAGATCAGTGCTGTACAAAGAGTGTTGATCGCAGCTCCTTGGCACAGGGCACTTGATCGAAACGTATTCCTCGAGCAGATCGGGCACAAATGGTCTGGCAACAGCATCACCAGTGCCGCCGAATTGCAAAAACACATTATTCAAGTGCTAAAAAGCCCGCCAGGCACATGGGCACCGTGGTCACTATCCGCCACCAGTTACAGCGCTCTGGGCGGCCCCGTCGACATTCATGAGGCGCTTGATTCGTGGTTTGACCCGACTAAAAGCGACTGGGCGACAAAGTGCAACATTATCAACGTCGACTTCATTGAAGAGAGCCGGATTGTTTCATATTGCCGAACCGCGAACGTGAGCAAAGCCATCAAGCGAGTCGGCTAATCAAGGGCGAAAGTCGTGGCAGGCTCACACAGCAGTCGCCAAAAGAGGCATGATCCGATAGCGAAAACAAGAAAAGCGCCCAGCCATGACCCGAACAGCCCGCGTGACAGACCCCTCCTACGAACTGATGGACGACCACAACGGGTTGTCCATCATCTATCGTCAGCACGGTTTCCCCTGCCCGTTGGTGCGCTGGCATTTCCACAAGGAATACGAGCTGCACCTTATCGTCGCCAGTTCCGGCAAGGTGTTCATCGGCGATTACATTGGCAACTTTTACCCGGAAACCCTGTTCCTGACCGGACCTAATCTGCCCCACAACTGGATCAGCCAGGTGGCCGAAGACGAGGTAGTGCCCAAACGCGACATGTTGGTCAACTTTACGGACGAGTTGTTCGACAGTGGCCACTTGGTATTTGCCGAGCTCAAGACGCTGGCGCCGCTGTTGGAGCGCGCCCAGTACGGTATCGAGTTTCGCTGCAAGCGCACCATTCGCCAGGCCATGACCTTGATGCAACGTATTGCCGACACCAAAGGCGTGACCCGCCTCGGGCACTTTTTCATTTTGCTGGAGTTGCTGGCGGCCTCTGATGACTATCAGCTGCTGTCTGGAGCCACGACGCCGCAATTGGCCGACGAGCACAATATCGATCGCACCAACCGGGCGGTGGATTACATCTTCGTGCATTACGCCCGGGAACTGCCGCTGGAAGAAGTCGCCGAACATCTGGGCATGAAGCCGACTTATTTCAGTCGAGTATTCAAGCAAGCCACTGGCCGCTGCTTCATCGAATTCGTCAATCGCCTGCGCATCAGTAAATCCTGTGAGCTGCTGGCCGATGGCGACAAACCGGTGACCGATGTGTGTTTCGAGTCGGGTTTCAACAATATTTCCAACTTCAATCGGCGATTTCAGCAGCTCAAGGGCATGACGCCTTCGCATTACCGGCGATTGGCCGTGCAGCGGTTGACTGAGCAAAACCTGGGTTAAACGCCTGAAAACCTATACGGATTCCATAGGGATTAACCGCTGAAAAGCCGTTCCCCGCACCTCTCCCTCCAAACACCAGTGCAAAAAAGTATCGATTCAAGTGCGATGGATGATTTGTCACGTCATCAATAGAAGGCTGTAATCAGTGCACATTCTTCCCTCCGCAGGAAGACACAAAAACAATAACTGTCCTTCTGTAACCCACCGGGTGCAGAAAAGGAGTGCACGATGCAACCTTCAGTAAAAGCTCTGCTTGCCCTCACCTGCATGACCCTTAGCAGCGTCAGCCTCGGCGCCCAGACCCTGACCATCGCCACCGTCAACAACAGCGACATGATCCGCATGCAAAAACTCTCGAAAACCTTCGAGACCGAGCATCCGGACATCAAGCTCAATTGGGTGGTGCTGGAAGAAAATGTCTTGCGCCAACGCCTGACCACTGACATTGCCACTCAGGGCGGACAGTTTGACGTGCTGACCATCGGCATGTACGAAGCCGCACTCTGGGGTGCCAAGGGTTGGCTGGAGCCGATGAAGGACTTGCCGGCCGGCTACGCCCTCGACGACGTGTTCCCATCGGTGCGTGAAGGCCTGTCGGTAAAGGGTTCGCTCTATGCCTTGCCGTTCTACGCCGAAAGCTCCATCACCTATTACCGCACCGATCTGTTCAAGGATGCCGGGCTGACCATCCCCGAGCACCCGACCTGGACCCAGATCAGCGAATTCGCCAGCAAACTCACCCATAAGGATAAAGAACAGTACGGCATCTGCCTGCG
The DNA here is from genome assembly GCF_054898005.1 of Pseudomonas sp. HLT2-19-2. NCBI lineage: Bacteria > Pseudomonadati > Pseudomonadota > Gammaproteobacteria > Pseudomonadales > Pseudomonadaceae > Pseudomonas > Pseudomonas sp. HLT2-19-2. The sequence continues at coordinate 3,371,060 of NZ_CM142712.1, forward strand.
CGGCAAAGCCGGCTGGGGCGAGAACATGGCGCTGATCACCACCGTCGCCAATGCCTATGGTGCGCGCTGGTTCGATGAGAAGTGGCAACCGGAATTCACCAGCCCCGAGTGGAAAAACGCGCTGAGCTTCTACGTCAAGACCATGAAAGACTCGGGTCCACCCGGCGCCTCCAGCAACGGTTTCAACGAAAACCTGGCGCTGTTCAACAGTGGCAAGTGCGCAATCTGGGTCGATGCCAGCGTCGCCGGCTCCTTTGTCACCGACAAGACCCAAAGCAAGGTCAGCGACCACGTCGGCTTCACCTACGCACCACACGAAACCACCGACAAGGGCTCAGCCTGGTTGTATTCCTGGGCGCTAGCGATTCCGACCAGTTCCAAGGCCAAGGACGCCGCGAAAACCTTCAGCGCCTGGGCTACTTCCAAGGAGTATGGAGCGTTGGTTGCAGAGAAAGACGGCATTGCCAACGTACCACCAGGTACTCGCGCTTCGACGTACAGCGATGAGTACATGAAGGCTGCGCCGTTCGCCAAGGTGACCCTCGAGTCGCTGAAAGCTGCGGACCCGAGCCAACCGACCCTCAAACCCGTGCCCTATATCGGCATCCAGTTGGTGACCATTCCGGAGTTCCAAGCGGTGGGCACCCAGGTCGGCAAATTGTTCTCGGCAGCGCTGATCGGCCAGACCACGGTCGACCAGGCCCTGACCGCTGCCCAGTCAACCACTGAACGTGAAATGAAGCGCGCCGGTTACCCCAAGTAACCCGCTCCCACAGTTGATCTTCATTTGTCTGTTCTTAATCGGTTCTTCGCCATGAATATTTCAACTGCCAACGCTCACATGGACATTCCCCAGCCGGTGCGTAAAAGCCGGTTGGCCAACCCCGGCTGGTTTCTGGTCAGCCCCTCGGTGGCGTTGTTGCTGCTGTGGATGATCGTGCCGCTGGGCATGACCGTTTACTTCTCGCTGATCCGCTACAACCTGCTCTACCCCGGTGAAAACCAGTTCGTGGGGCTGGAGAACTTCAGCTACTTCCTCAGCGACTCGGGGTTCCTGCCCGGCGCCACCAACACCTTGTTGCTGGTCGGCAGCGTGCTGCTGATCAGCGTGGTGTTCGGGGTGCTGATCAGTGCATTGCTGGAGGCCAGTGAGTTTCTCGGTCGCGGCATCGTGCGGGTGATGCTGATCTCGCCGTTTTTCATCATGCCTACCGTCGGCGCGCTGATTTGGAAGAACCTGATTTTCCACCCGGTCTCGGGGATCCTCGCCTACGTCTGGAAGCTGTTCGGCGCGCAGCCGGTGGACTGGCTGGCGCATTACCCGCTGCTGTCGATCATCATCATTGTCTCCTGGCAATGGCTGCCCTTTGCGATCCTGATCCTGATGACCGCCATGCAGTCCCTAGACCAGGAACAGAAGGAAGCCGCGCGCCTCGACGGTGCCGGACCGATCGCGATCTTCTGGCACCTGACCCTGCCGCACCTGGCGCGGCCGATTGCGGTGGTGGTGATGATCGAAACCATCTTCCTGCTCTCGGTGTTCGCCGAAATCTTCACCACCACCAACGGCGGCCCCGGCTACGCCTCGACGAACCTGGCCTACCTGATCTACAACCAGGCGCTGGTGCAGTTCGACGTCGGCATGGCGTCCGCCGGCGGCTTGATCGCGGTGGTGATCGCCAACATCGCGGCCATCGTGCTGGTGCGCATGATCGGCAAAAACCTGACAGACAAAGCCTGAGGCCTGCGCCATGACCCTTCAACAATCCCGCCGTCTGCAAAGCCTGCTGCTCGGCACCCTGGCCTGGGCCATCGCGATCCTGATCTTCTTCCCGATCTTCTGGATGGTGATGACCAGTTTCAAAACCGAAATCGATGCGTTCGCCACGCCGCCGCAGTTCATCTTCACCCCGACGCTGGAGAACTACCTGCACATCAACGAGCGCAGCGATTACTTCAGCTTCGCCTGGAACTCGGTGGTGATTTCGTTCAGCGCTACTGCTCTGTGCCTGCTGATCGCGGTGCCGGCGGCGTACTCGATGGCGTTCTACGAAACCCAACGCACCAAAGGCACGCTGCTGTGGATGCTCTCCACCAAAATGCTGCCACCGGTGGGCGTGCTGATGCCGATCTACCTGCTGGCCAAGAGTTTGGGCCTGCTCGACACGCGCATCGCCCTGATCGTGATCTACACGCTGATCAATCTGCCGATCGTGGTCTGGATGATTTACACCTACTTCAAAGACATCCCCAAGGACATCCTCGAAGCCGCGCGCCTCGACGGCGCCACGCTGTGGCAGGAAATGGTCCGGGTGCTGCTGCCGATCGCCAAGGGCGGCCTGGCTTCAACCGTATTGCTGTCGCTGATCCTGTGCTGGAACGAGGCGTTCTGGTCGCTGAACCTGACCTCATCCAAAGCCGCGCCACTGACCGCGTTGATTGCTTCGTACTCCAGTCCCGAAGGCCTGTTCTGGGCCAAGTTGTCGGCGGTGTCGACGCTGGCCTGTGCGCCGATCCTGATCTTCGGCTGGATCAGCCAGAAACAATTGGTCCGCGGCCTGTCGTTTGGCGCCGTGAAATAAACGCCCCAACCCCTGTAGGAGCCAGGCTTGCCGGCGAAGGCGATCTCCCGGACGCCTTCGCCGGCAAGTCGGATCGCCGCACCGCTGGCTCCTACAAAAAGCCCGTCCGGCTCAAATGAATAAAAACAAGCGGAGGCCCATCACCATGGCCAACCTGACAATCAAGAATCTGCAAAAAGGCTTCGAAGGCTTTTCCATCATCAAAGGCATCGACCTGGAAGTGAACGACCGCGAGTTCGTGGTGTTTGTCGGCCCGTCGGGCTGCGGCAAATCCACGTTGCTGCGCCTGATCGCCGGCCTGGAAGAAGTCAGCGGTGGCACCATCGAACTGGATGGTCGCGACATCACCGAAGTCAGTCCGGCCAAGCGCGACCTGGCGATGGTGTTCCAGACTTACGCCCTGTACCCGCACATGAGCGTGCGCAAAAACATGTCGTTTGCCCTCGACCTGGCCGGCGTACCGAAAGCCGAGGTTGAGAAGAAAGTCGGCGAAGCGGCGCGCATCCTCGAACTCGGGCCGATGCTGGAGCGCAAGCCGAAGCAACTCTCGGGCGGTCAACGTCAGCGCGTCGCCATCGGCCGCGCCATCGTACGCAATCCGAAAATCTTTCTGTTCGATGAACCACTGTCCAACCTCGACGCCGCCCTGCGGGTACAGATGCGTCTGGAACTGTTGCGCCTGCACAAGGAACTGCAAGCGACGATGATCTACGTGACCCACGATCAGGTCGAAGCCATGACCATGGCCGACAAGGTTGTCGTACTCAATGGCGGCAAAGTCGAACAAGTCGGCTCGCCGCTGGATCTGTATCACCAGCCCGCCAACCTGTTTGTCGCCGGGTTCCTTGGTACGCCGAAAATGGGCTTCCTCAAGGGCAACGTCACCCGCGTCGACAGTCAGAGCTGCGAAGTGCTGCTGGACGCCGGCACCCGCATCACGTTGCCGCTGAGCGGCGCCAACCTAAGCGTCGGTGGCGCGGTCACCCTGGGCATTCGCCCGGAACACCTGAACCTCGCGCAAACCGGCGACTGCACCTTGCAGGTCACGGCGGACGTCAGCGAACGGCTGGGCAGCGACACCTTCTGCCACGTGGTGACCTCGTCCGGCGAAGCCTTGACCATGCGTGTTCGCGGCGATCTGGCCAGCCGTTATGGCGAGACGCTGAGCCTGCACCTGGACGCCGAACACTGCCATTTATTCGATGCCGACGGCGTGGCGCTGACCCGCCCGTTGCGCGTTGCCGCCTGATTGTCGCGGCCTGATTTCAGAGAGCATGTGATGAAACTCAATAAACAGAACCTCAACCGCCTCGCCCCTGAGGTAGCCCTGCCCGCCTACGCCCTGAGCGACACCCGCCAAGGCATCGCGCACATCGGCGTCGGCGGGTTCCACCGGGCGCATCAGGCGTATTACACCGATGCGCTGATGAATACCGGCGAAGGCCTGGACTGGGCGATTTGCGGCGTCGGCCTGCGCGCCGAAGACCGCCGCGCCCAAAACGATCTCAAAGAGCAGGATTACCTGTTCACCCTGTTCGAACTGGGCGATACCGACGACACCGAAGTCCGGGTCATCGGCTCGATTCGCGACATGCTGCTGGCCGAAGACGGCGCGGCAGCGCTGATCGACAAACTCGCCTGCCCCGAGATCCGTATCGTTTCGTTGACCATCACCGAGGGCGGCTACTGCATCGACGACAGCAACGGCGAGTTCATGGCCCAGCTACCGCAGATCCAGCACGACCTGGCACACCCGGACGCACCGAAAACCGTGTTCGGTTTTCTCTGCGCCGCGTTGGCCAAACGCCGTGCAGACGGCACGCCTGCGTTCACCTTGATGTCCTGCGATAACCTGCCGCACAACGGCGCAGTCACCCGTAAAGCGTTGCTTGCGTTTGCCGCCCTGCGCGATGCCGATCTGCGGGACTGGATCGCCAGCAATGTCAGTTTTCCGAACGCGATGGTCGACCGCATCACGCCGATGACCAGCACTGAACATCGCCTGCAACTGGCCGACAAACATGCGCTCGACGATGCCTGGCCGGTGGTCTGCGAACCCTTCGTACAATGGGTGCTGGAAGACAAGTTCGTCAATGGCCGGCCGGCGTGGGAAAAGGTCGGCGTGCAGTTCACCGACGACGTCACGCCTTATGAAGAGATGAAGATCAAACTGCTCAACGGCAGTCACTTGGCACTCACTTATCTGGGTTTTTTGAAGGGTTACCGTTTCGTTCACGAAACCATGAACGACCCGCTGTTCGTGCGCTACATGCGTGCCTACATGGACCAAGACGTGACCCCACAACTGTCACCCGTGCCGGGGATTGACCTGACCGAGTACAAGAACACCCTGGTGGCACGCTTCTCCAATCAGGCGATTGCCGATCAGCTGGAGCGCGTGTGTTCGGACGGTTCGTCGAAGTTTCCGAAGTTCACTGTGCCGACGATCAATCGATTGATTGCTGATGGGCAGGAGACCAAACGTGCGGCCTTGGTGGTAGCGGCGTGGGCCCTGTATTTGAAGGGCGTGGACGAGAATGGCGATACCTACAGCATTCCTGATCCGCGCGCGGCGTTTTGTCAGGCGCTGGTGGTCGACGATGCGTTGATTACGCAGCGGTTGCTGGCGGTTGAGGAGATTTTTGGTACGGCGATTCCGCATTCGCCGGAGTTTGTGGCGGCGTTTGAGTGGTGCTGCAACAGCTTGCGGGATGTTGGGGTGACGCGGACGCTGGAAAAAATCCTCGCCGCTTGATCATTCCCACGCTCTGCGTGGGAATGCAGCCCGGGACGCTCCGCGTCCCATTCAGAAACGGACGCAGAGCGTCCATTGCGGCATTCCCACGCAGAGCGTGGGAACGATCTGTGCGGGGCACACATGACAAACCAACAACTATTCCTCGGCATCGACTGCGGCACCCAAGGCACCAAAGCCATCGTCCTCGACGCCATCAGCGGTCGGGTGTTGGGCCAGGGTGCCGCCGCCCACACCTTGATCAGCGGCGCCAACGGCCGCCGCGAGCAAGACACTTCCCAATGGCTGGAAGCTTTCGCTCTTGCCACCCGCCGTGCATTGCTCGCGGCGAAGGTCGACGGCCAGGACATCCTCGGCATTGGCGTCTCCGGCCAGCAACATGGGCTGGTGCTGCTCGACGACCAAGGCCAGGTGCTGCGTCCGGCCAAGCTTTGGTGTGACACCGAATCCACCCCGGAAAACGACCGTCTGCTTGTCCATCTGGGTGGCGAAAAAGGCTCCCTGGAACGCCTCGGCATCGTCATCGCGCCGGGCTACACCGTTTCCAAACTGCTTTGGACCAAAGAACAACATCCGCAGATTTTCTCTCGCATCGCCCGCATCCTGCTGCCCCATGACTACCTCAACTATTGGCTCACCGGCCGCAGTTGCAGTGAGTATGGCGACGCCTCGGGCACCGGGTATTTCAACGTGCGCACCCGCCAGTGGGACTTGCAACTGCTGCGCGACATTGATTCCACCGGGCGTCTGCAAGCCGCGCTGCCGGAGCTGATCGATGCCCATCAAGCGGTCGGTACGATCTTGCCCAGCATCGCTGAACACCTGGGCATCAACCCGCAGGCGCTGGTCTCCAGCGGCGGTGGCGACAACATGATGGGCGCGATCGGCACCGGCAACATAAAACCCGGCGCTATCACCATGAGTCTCGGTTCTTCGGGGACGGTGTACGCCTACGCTGATCAGCCGAAAGTCAGTCCGGACGCTTGCGTCGCAACGTTCTGCTCCTCCAGCGGTGGCTGGCTGCCGCTGATCTGCACCATGAACCTGACCAATGCCACCGGTGTAATTCGTGAGTTGTTCGAGCTGGATATCGAGCCGTTCAACGCCCTCGTTGAGCAAGCGCCAATCGGGGCCGAAGGCGTGTGCATCCTGCCGTTCCTCAACGGCGAGCGTGTCCCCGCCCTGCCCCATGCCACCGGCAGCCTGCTGGGTTTGACGATGACCAACCTGACTCAGGCCAACCTGTGCCGCGCGGTGGTGGAAGGCACGACCTTCGGGCTGCGTTCTGGACTGGACCTGCTGCGCCAGAATGGCTTACAAAGCCTGCGCATCTGCCTGATTGGCGGCGGCTCGAAAAGCCCGGTGTGGCGGCAGATCGTCGCTGACATCATGAACACTCCGGTGATCTGCACCGAACAAAGCGAAGCCGCAGCCCTCGGCGCGGCGATACAGGCGGCGTGGTGCACGTCCTGGGCAAACGGGCATGAACACAGCCTGGCGGATCTTTGCGAGCGTTGCGTGAAGCTCGATCCGACCAGCGAAACCTTGCCCATCGCCGACAATGTGGCGGCCTGTCAGCAGGCCTACGAACGCTATCAACAGCATGTCGCAACCCTTTAAAAAGAGTGAATAACTATGTACCTGGTGTGTGGCGAAGCGCTGTTCGATTTCTTCAGTGAAGACGACGCCAGCGGCCTGGCTTCAAAAGTGAATTTCAAGGCGATTGCCGGCGGTTCGCCGTTCAACGTGGCAGTGGGTTTGCGCCGTTTGGGGGTGGAGGCTGCGCTGTTTGCCGGCCTGTCCACTGACTACCTCGGCCGGCGCTTGCAGCAGGTGTTGCAGGATGAAGGCGTGCGCCCGGATTACCTGGTGGATTTCGCTGCGCCTACGACCTTGGCGATGGTTGCCGTCGGTGCCAACGGATCACCTCATTACAGCTTCCGGGGCGAAGGCTGCGCGGATCGTCAGCTAAAAACCGAGCACCTGCCGGAACTGGGACCTGAAGTGCGCGGCCTGCACATCGGCTCGTTTTCGCTGGTTGTTCAGCCGATTGCTGACACGCTGTTGGCATTGGTACGCCAGGAAAGCGGCAAACGCTTGATCAGTCTTGATCCGAACGTACGGCTCAACCCTGAGCCGAATATCGACCTGTGGCGTTCGCGGGTTGCCATCTTGGTTGAGCTGGCCGACCTGATCAAAGTCAGCGATGAAGATTTGCGCCTGTTGTATCCCGAACAGGATCCGCAGCGGGTGATTGAAGGCTGGCTGCAGCATCGCTGTCAGTTGGTGTTTCTGACCCGTGGTGGCGAGGGGGCGACGGTGTTCAGCAAGGGCCATGGTTCGTGGTCGGTGCCGGCGTGTTCGGTAAAGATTGCCGATACCGTGGGGGCTGGCGATACGTTTCAGGCAGCGCTGATTACTTGGCTGACCGAGCAGCAGCTGGACTCGGTTGAGGGCGTGCAATCACTCGGCCGCGAGCAGATCGACGGGATGCTGAAGTTTGCGGTGCAGGCGGCGGCGCTGACCTGCAGCAAGACCGGGCCGGATTTGCCGTATCGCCAGCAACTCACCTGACGATCGTTCCCACGCGCGTGGGAACGATCAACTGCCAATGATGGCAAAGGGCTGTTACGGCTACAGACGACTTTAGTCTGTAAATGACTGCCCGTTGCCTTGAACGGGGCGCTTTAATCCTGCACCATCCGCCCCAGCTTATTCAAAGGATGGAATCAAAGGCATGCTGGACGCGAACGCAACCCATATTTCCCTCACGCTGGAGGGCGTTTCCGTTGACCTTCAGGTACTCAGCTTCGTCGGTCGCGAAACCCTCAATCAGCCGTTCTGTTTCGACATCGAACTGGTCAGCGCCCGCCCCGACCTGAAACTCGAAGAGTTGCTGCACAAGCCCGGCTGCCTGACCTTCGGCGCCACCGGCAAAGGCATCATCCACGGTCTGGTGTACCGCATCGAGCAAGGCGACTCTGGCAAAAGCCTGACCCGTTACAGCATCAGCCTGGTGCCGCAACTCGCCTACCTGCGCCATAACCATGACCAGCAGATTTTCCAGCATTTGAGTGTGCCGAAGCTCATCGCTCAGGTCCTCGAAGCGCGCGGCATCCTGGCCGACGCCTACAGTTTCCAGCTCGGCGCGATCTACCCGGAACGCGATTACTGCGTGCAGTACGACGAATCCGACCTGCATTTCATCCAGCGCCTGTGCGAAGAGGAAGGCATTCACTTCCACTTCCAGCACTCTGCCAGCGGCCACAAACTGGTGTTCGGCGATGACCAGACGGTGTTCCGCAAACTCGCGCCCGTGGCCTATCAGCAAGACTCCGGCATGGCCGCCGAGAAACCGGTGATCAAGCGCTTCAACCTGCGCCTGGAAACCCGCACCACCCGCGTCAGCCTTCGCGATTACGACTTCGAAAAACCACGCATCCTTCCCGAAGGCGCCGCCAAAAGCGAATTCGCCCCGGACCTGGAAGACTACGACTATCCCGGCCGCTTCCTCACTCGCGAACGCGGCAAGCAACTGGCAACCCGTGCGCTGGAACGCCATCGCAGCGACTACAAGCTTGCCGAAGGCAAAGGCGACGAACCCACGCTCGTCACCGGCCACTTCATGACCCTGAGCGAACACCCGCGCGCCGAGTGGAACGACCTCTGGCTGCTGCTGGAAGTGGTACACGAAGGCAAACAGCCGCAAGTGCTCGGTGCAAACGTCACCAGTGACGTCACCCAGAACAAAGACGACTTCCACCAGGGCTACCGCAACCGCTTCCTCGCCACCCCGTGGGACGCGCACTTCCGCCCTGCCCTCGAACACCCAAAACCCAAAATCCTGGGCAGCCAGACCGCCACTGTCACCGGCCCACCGGGCGAAGAAATCCACTGCGACGAATACGGTCGCGTCAAAGTCCAGTTCCACTGGGACCGCGAAGGCCAGGCCGACGACAACACCAGCTGCTGGCTGCGCGTCGCCACCGGCTGGGCCGGCAACGCCTACGGCGGCATCGCCATCCCGCGCGTCGGCATGGAAGTGCTCGTCACCTTCCTCGAAGGCGACCCCGACCAGCCACTGATCACCGGCTGCCTGTACCACAAGGAAAACGTCGTCCCCTACGACCTGCCAGCGAATAAAACCCGCAGCACCTTCAAGACCCTCAGCTCACCGGGCGGCAATGGTTACAACGAGTTTCGGATCGAAGACAAGAAAGGTGCGGAACAGATCTACCTGCATGCCCAGCGCGATTGGGATGAAAACATCGAGCATGACCAGAAGATTCGCATCGGCAATGAGCGGCACGACACCGTTGAGGCCAATGTTTTCAGTGAGTTCAAGGTTGAAGAGCATCGGATTACCCATCTGGATCGCAAGACTGAGACCCGGGCTGATGATCACCTGACAGTTGCCGTGACTCAGCATGTGAAGGTGGGGGCGGCGCAGTTTGTCGAGGCTGGACAGGAGATTCATTACCACGCAGGGGAAAAGGTGGTGGTTGAGGGTGGCATGGAGCTGACGGCCAAGGCTGGTGGGAGCTTTGTGAAGATAGATGCCGGGGGCGTGACCATCAGTGGTGCGCAGGTCAAGGTTAACTCGGGGGGTGGGCCGGGGTCAGGGACGCCTGCTGCGCCGTTGTTGCCGGGGCCGATGAAGGTGGCGGATGCGGATGTAGCGGGCAAAGCCCCTCTCCCCAGCCGTCTCAACGAGTCGGGTATCACGCCGTTGTGCGGCAAACAAAGCAACGGCGCCTGCAGCCGTAAGGATTGCACATGCATGTAACCGCCATGAACACCCTGCTGGCAGCACCTCGTTACGGATTCGAGTCGCTGCCCAGGGAACAGTCCAGTCAGGTCTTGTGTTTCATCATCGATCGCGGACGCCAACCCGAGGCGATGTCTCGTCTGTATCGCATCGGCGAACCGATGAATGCTCAAGCCTTGTTCAGCAGCACTGACTTTGCGGAAATCGCCAACGAAGGTCCGCTCTGGCTCACGGCGCCGTGGGGCAGCCGGTTGGCAGTCGAAGCCACGCGACTGTGCGAAGAAAACTACTCGGGAATTGCCCTGGTCGCAGAAGACGCCACTCAGGCCCTCGCACACGCGCGCTGGTTACTGCGAGCCAACGACGGTTCCGGCGGCCAAAGCCTGTTGAGCTATCACAAACCGAGTCTCTGGGCTGCATTGGCCTACACCTCGGGTGACGCGTCCATTCAATTGTTCGGTCCTTGGCAAGCGGTGTACAGCCCTGCCCCGAGCCACTTCGGCAAAGAGCGCGGCGCGTGGCTGTCGTGGACGGCGAGATCGGAACCGAAGTGGCGTGGCGACGGCCCGGCGTTCAACCTTCCCGACAACGCAGCAAAGATTCAAGCGCGACTGGGGTGGTTGTACTGGGTCGATGAGCAATATGCAGCGTTCGGTGAGCCGGGGGACGACCGGATCAATGGAATTACCGAGAACCTGGACCTTTTGCTCAAAAACAACATCTACGAAGGTGACCATTTGCTCAAGCTCGCCTCCGTCGTCGACGGACCGCTGCTTGAAACACGGCCAGAAGCATTGGCCATCCTGCAATCCAGGGAAGAGTCGTTCATCAAGGTTGAACAGCTGATGCAAACAGCATCGGCCAATCCTCAATGAACCCGACGCAACAACAGAACGGAAGCACCATGGAAATTACCAATCATTCAGTCAATCCTGGTGAAACGCTCAGCCAGATTGCTACTCGCTACAACACCGATGTTGCGCAATTGCGCCAGATGAATCCCTTTATTACCAACCCGAATGCGATTAAGCCGGGTTGGAACCTTAGTGTTCCCAAGAGTGCTCAGGCTGAAGCGGTTACAACGCCCGCGGCCGCTCCAATAGCGCCTTCCGAACAAGCCCCTAAGGCCGAAAGCGAAGCTGCGCCTGGCCCTAAGCCCATTGACCTGGGGCCGAAAAAAGATTTTACAGAGACGTGCACCCCCAGCTTCAAGGATCAGCCCAAGCCTTGCTCTAATACGTTCGGAACCGCAATTTACGCAACCGATGAAGAAGAGTTTTGGTTGCTGCCCGAGCGCGCCGCCTCCTCAATGAAGGAGGCGATGCATGCTCTGGAGAATCAGATCGCACCGAGCAAATCCCGCGATGCGCGCCTCAAGGGATTAGACGACAGCGGATTACTAAATTACTTCCTTGAGCCGAAACTGAGCAATTTCCTTGAAGGCGAACAGCGCCAACGAATGGAGGCAATTGAAGCTAAGGAACCGAATATCGAAATGGACCCAGGAATGGTCCTTCGCAGCCGGCAAGAAGTAAAACGCGCGAAAGAAAAGGACGCACCAAAAGCCGAGACGCCAAAAACCGATACTCAGCGCTCACGTATAGATCAGCTTCAAACGGATATCGATACTCAGAACCGTATCCGGGATGATTACAGCGAGCTACATAAATTACGCAGCGAGTGGTTAGCGCTAAAAAAAATAGCTATTGCCGCTGCTGAAAAGAAGGGCCATACCTATGAAAACGGCACGTTGTTCTCTGCTGGGGCAATCGAAGCCCGCGCCCGCGTCCAAAATTATCTGGAGAAACGCAAGGCGCTGATCAGTGAGGGAGGCATCAAGCCACAGGCGCAGGAAGATATCGCCAAGCTCCTCGAAAAAGACAAGAAAAAACGCGATGAGCTGCAGAAATGTCTATACACCTGCGAAGGTGATACATACGCCTATCTGATCTGGAAGCACGGCGAAGCCAAATCGTTTGCCTATCACGAATACACCGACGCGATTATCAAAGTATCGGAATACGGGATCGCCTTGCCTGAGTACGCGCTGATCAGTGGCGATGACATCACTACGGGTATCGAGCAGTTCAAGTTGTATCTCGATACGGAAAAACAGCAATCGGAAATCAATGACCGTCTTCGTAAAAAGTACAAAAACTGGATCGAGGCGACCGGTCAAAATGCCCAGGCGCCTGCCGGGCTGGTCGAGGTAGAACGTGCTGAATGGGATCGATTGCAAGTTGTAAAACAGGGTTTACACGAAAAGGCTCAACAAAAAGTCGCCGCTGACCCTATTCGACGTCACTTGCTATGGGAGCCAGAGCAGTTTGAACCTAAGCCTGTTGATCGGCTTGTCAAAGATGGCTTCCCGCTAAGAGAAGTCAGCACACTGGCTGCAAGCGGCACGCCGTTGAAATGGTTCAGTTTGCTCAACCTCAAGGGTGCGCCAAAACTTCTTGAGGAAGACCTGAAAAAGGCCGGCAAGAACGCAAAAAATATTCTTGAAGGCATCCCAAAGAATGGTGACGGTGGTGCAAATAAAAACAGCGCGCAGAAGGTATTTGGCCAGTGGCTGGCAAGCCAAGGCGCGCTAAAAATTGAAGATCAAGCCGGCGATTGGTTTGATACCAATGGTTGGTTCAATATCGACAAGTTTTACAGCTTTCTGCAATCCAGCGGCTATAAAGTAACTCAGCTTGAGGATGCCGGTACGCGCAAAGAATGGGGCGAGCAACTTAAGCAGGTCGTATTCAAAAAGAGTGTTCGTGGTGAAGTGAGGCTTTTCGACAAGAGCCAGCAGGCGCAATTTGTCCGCTGCCTAGCGCCGCCGCAAAAGAAACTGCATGGCGAAGTGAAGTTGGAAGGCCCGTCCTTCTCTGCCGCAGAAGGTTTCAAGACGTCGGCCAGCGCGTCATTGAGCTTTGACTTGGCACGAGGTGAAGTGGAACTGCTGAAAGTCGACATGCCGACGCGTGAGAAGGCCAAGGATGTGACTGTCGATTACTACCTTGAAGGTAATCCTCAGCTTCAAACCTTGAACCTCGGCCGTATGTCCTTCCATTTCGGTGCCCGTGCGTGGGGATACGCCGGTGCGTCGCTCATGCTCGCCGGTAGCATTGAACTGTCCCCTATAAACGGCAACGCCAAATATGGCGCGACACTCAGCCCTGTCAAACCGGCACAGCGCGAAGATGCCGAGGCCAAGGCCGAACGCAAGACCCACGAGGAAACGATCAAAACCAAAGTCGACAAGGGTGATACCAGCCCTACCCCAGACCTTGAACACAAATCCAAGGCCCTGACTGCTGTCGACACCCAATCAAGTGGCCAAGTCCTGTCCGGCAGGGCCGCCAACGTACAGATTGAAAACGGCATGAAGGCCAACTTCAATCTGTTCGCCGGTGTGCAAGCAGGCATCGAACTGACAGGGGCTTTAAATTGGGCTCCGCCTAAAGCGTTGGCTGCGTTGCGTGCAGGACCCTCCACGGGAATCAACAACAGCAAGGAGGCTACAAGCGCTAGCCAATGGCTAACGCTTGCCAACCTCAGCGGATCTTTAGGCGCTGCCTATGGCGCGGGCTTGCAAGGCAATGCTGGAATTTCCCTAGATAAGGGAAAATTCATCCTCAATCTTAAAGCAACGGTTGTTCTTGGGCCGGGCGCGAGTGGTAGTTTCAAGTTTGAGGTGGGTTATGAGGCTGTTGTAGAACTCATCAATATTTATCGGCGTGAGTTGTATAAGGCTAAAGGTGCTTCTATTAGTTGGATGACTCCGGAGGCTGCAGAACAAGCATCCAATCTGAATGCGCTGGGTGCAATCGGGTTAGATGTCACAATGGTCTACATGATGGGGGTAAACGCCATCATGAATCTATATGAAGCGATGACCAGTGCTAATAAAGGGGGAGCAATAGCCCATACGATTGTAGAATATCAAAATCCAGATGAACTAAGAAAATGGGTTGTGGAAGCTACACCCGCTGCCCTAGGCCCCATATTGATGACATTAATATCTGAGCCTGACGACTTCTCTGTCGTTTCGACTAAGCCCGATACAGCGGGAAAACAGAATTACACCAAACAAAAATCGTTTTTAATACAGCAGCGGGCAATCGAGATAATAATTGATTACATCACCACCAACGCCAAAGAAAAAGGCACACTAAGCGAAGCGCAAAAACAATTTGAAACTGCCTGTTCTTGCATGAATAAATTTGGTGTAGAACCCGTTGACGTGGGGCAAAAATACTGCGAAAACCGAAGCAAACTTGATACATTTATGAGCGAGCCGGTTTTGAGTTATGCCGAACCAAGGGGAGTTACCGCACGCGCGCGTTACAAAAGAAACGTATCTTTATTAGGCGAGCGAATCGATGGTTCTTGTAAAATTGTGATTCGTGAAAATAGTTACATACCTTCATCCGCAATAAAGTACATTAGCCCCGAGGGGATAAATAATTGAAATCATTAAAAAAAAAAGAATTTTCCCCATTTTTCCTTCTGCTTTTCTTATTATGTACAGCGGCCAACGCCGCATCTTCTCCAGAGCAGAAAGAAGCCAAAAATAAAGGAATAGAACTTTACAATCAATACAAAGCCATTTCCGCAACTTCATACCTAAAGCTTGCAGCCGAAGGTGGAGATGATGAGGCCATGTATTATTTAGGCGAAGCCATAAGAAAAAATAATCGCTATATGAATACTGAGGCGCAAAAAGCTTACGAAGACTCTGCGGCTCTAGGAAATGTCTATTCAATGATAAGGCTTGGTCAAGCGACTGATGACTTATGCATTGCAATGAATAATTGTCCTCAAGGAAATAAAGCGCCCAAGGAATGGATGGACTTAGCTAAAAAATCTGCAAGTCTAGAAGCCGGACGTGGAAATGCGGAGTCAATGTACCTAATGTATGAGATATCCGGCGATGACAAATGGCTTGAAAAGTCGGCACAACATGGTTTTTCTCTCGCGCAGTTTCGCCTAGCCACAAAATATCAAGAAGGCGGCGGATTTTTTCTACTTCCAGCAAGTCGATTAGACGCTGTGGAGCGCTGGATGAAAGCTTCAGCGGAAGGTGGCTATCCACCAGGGATGATGGGGCTAGCAGCAGTTTCAGTTGAAAAAAATGATCTTGAAAGTTTCAGACTCTGGAACGAAAAAGCTGCTGCCTCAGGATATGTCGAGGGAGTGTTCGGATATGGCTCCTATTTGGGAGAGGATCCGTCTAATTATGGATTCAAATTAGACCTTGTTAAATCATACGCTCTGCTTTCTCTCCTTTATGAACTTGACGGAGGAGGACATGTTCGACGAGATGTTGAGGACGTGCTACCCGACATCGCGAAAAAAATGTCACCTGAGCAAATAAAAGAAGCTAAAGTTTTTTCGGAGAACTGGAAATCCAGCCACCCTCCGCTGTCGTTTTTCCCTGACAAGCTATGAAGCATTAACACTATGAGAGCGTATTTTTTCATAGCCCTCTTCGCGATCGAAATATCTATCAAGGTTAACGCACAGCCTACGTTGGACCTGAATTCCACGAAAGCGCAAGGCATCACACTTTACAATCAGTTCAAAACAAGCTCAGCAGCGCCATTCCTTGAATTAGCCGCTCAAGCAGGAGATCATGAAGCCCAGTATTATCTGGGCGAAGCTCTACGAAAAGTAAAACGGTACATTACACCTGAGGCACAGAGCGCTTATGAAGCATCTGCACTTCAAGGTGATATATATTTAATGATTAGACTTTCCGGGAACAAGAACGATCTTTGCGTTGTTATGAAGAACTGTCCAGAAGGTCGAAAAGAACCAACTGAGTGGCGAAAAATGGCATTAGCTGCTGCAAAAAAAGAAGCAGTTAAAGGAGATGCAGAGGCTATGTACCTGTTGTTTCGTCTAACTGGAGACGACAAGTGGCTTGAGTTATCTGCAGAGAAAGGATATGCCTACGCACAGTATTACCTGGCAACCGGATACCGCGATGGAAAAGGATTTTTCCTGCTTCCATCAAGCAGAGCTGATGTCGTTGAGCGGCTAATGAAAGCGTCTGCTGAAGGTGGATACCCTTTAGGTATGATGGGGTATGTAGAGGTTCTTGCGTACAAAAAAGATTTTGAAACGCTCAGACTCTGGAATGAAAAAGCTGCCAAAGCCGGATACGCGAGTGCTGTATTTGGATTTGGTTCGTTTTTATCTAAGAATCCATCGGAATTTGGATTCCCTTATGACCCGGTAAAGTCATATGCATTGATTTTCACGCTGCTTGAACTTGATGGCGGTGGCGGCATGCAAGATTACGCCAACGACATACTCCCTGAAATCGCAGCAAAACTAACCCCTGAACAAATCGAACAAGCAAAGCAGATGTCGGAAGAATGGAAAGCAACACGCCCGCCACTATCCTATTTCCCAGATAAACTATGAAACAACGATCCGTAAGAGCGGCGGCCCTTATAATCTTTCTCTTAGCAGGAATATCCTCACCAGTTTGCGCGCAGCTTACGAGCGAGCAGCAGTCTGCCAAGAGTCGAGGTACTGAGCTTTACAACCAGTTCAAGGCTATCTCTGCACTCCCCTACTTACAAATCGCTGCCGCTGCCGGTGACAGCGAAGCTCAGTACTATCTAGGCGAAGCAATACGAAAAAATAAACGATATATCGATACCGCAGCGAAAGAAGCCTACGAGGCTTCCGCTAACCAAGGCAATATTTATTCAATGATTAGACTTGGCCAGATGGAAGGTGATCTCTGTGCAAGTATGAATAACTGCCTAAAAAGCCAAAAACACCCTAAGGAATGGCTGGCAAGCGCAAAATCATTGGCAGCTAAGGAAGCTGCACAAGACAACGCCGAATCAATGTATTTGATGTACGAGATTACTGGCGATAAAAAATGGCTTGAGCACTCAGCCGAAAACGGCTTCGCACTATCACAATATTTATTGGCAACTGATTATCGTGAAGGAGCAGGTTTTTTTCTATTGCCTTCAAGCCGAGCAGATGCAGTTGAACGCTGGATGAAGGCCTCCGCGGAAGGTGGTTATCCTAGGGGAATGAGTGGACTGGCAGCGGTCTTGCTAGAAAAAAAAGATCCTGATGGCGCCAGAAACTGGACCGAACGGGCTGCTGCTACAGGATATGTTGAGGCGATCTTTAACTACGGCGTATGCGTCCGGGCATCACGCCTTGCGTGATTAAACCGGCTGCCACTTATGCGGAAGCAACTGCTCGATTTCACTCGCCCGCTGCGTCGGCAGGCGCATGAGAACATCCTTTAGATAGGCGTACGGGTCATGACCATTCAGCCGCGCAGACTGGATCAAGCTCATGATCGCCGCCGCCCGTTTTCCGCTGCGTAGCGACCCGGCGAAGAGCCAGTTCTTGCGCCCAAGAGCCCATGGTCGGATGTATGCGATCCATGAAGCACACCTACCGTCAGATGCGCTTCCCGTTTACCGTGGCATTTCCGGTGAGCAGTTCCACGGCAGCAATGCTTCATAGTCGGTTACTGACTGCGCATGCGGCAGTCGCTCCAGTACGTGGCGCAGCCATGTATAGGGCTCTTGGCCGTTGACCTTCGCGGTTTCGACCAGGCTGTAGATCTGGGCGCTGGCAGTCGCGCCTTTGGGCGTATCGCTGAACAGCCAAGCCTTGCGACCGATCACAAACGGCTTTATTGCGCGCTCTGCCGGGTTGTTGTCAATCGGTAAAAAGCCAGCCTCCACGTAGCGCTCCAGCCGGCTCCAGTTGCTGGCCAGATAATTAACGGCCTTGCCAAGCGCACTTTGCGGCGTCACCTGCGACTGCGTTTTATCCAGCCAGCTTTTCAACTGGGCTAGGTGTCAGTACCGATGCAAAACTGACCCACCCTACCGGTTGAAAACTGACCCACTTGGGCAAAATGCAGCTTTTGCGAGCTGCCCATGCTGTCCCAGGAGCAACACGTGGAAATCAGTGTTCTTATTCGTCAGGGTTTGTCTATTCGGGCCATCGCCCGGCAGATGGGCTGCTCTCGCAATACCATTCGACGCCACCTCAAATTACAGGCCCAGCGCCAGCCCGTCGTCTATGGCCCGCGCGCGCAGCGCGTGGGCAAGCTTGTGCCTTTCGAGGCCTATCTGCGCCAGCGCGTAGAAGCCGCTCGACCACATTGGATTCCCGCCATCGTGCTGTTGAGGGAAATCCGCGAACAGGGTTACGAAGGCGGATACTCAATCCTCACCAGCTTTCTGCTGACCTTGAAATCCAAGGCAAACGAAGCCGTCGTGCGCTTTGAAACAGAGCCCGGCGAACAGATGCAGGTGGACTTCACCGTCATTCGGCGTGGCCGCGATCCGTTGTTGGCATTCGTTGCAACGTTGGGCTGGAGCCGTGCGACCTACGTCGTTTTCTCCCGTCGCGAAGACTCCGCAGCTTGGTGTTCCGGTATCGAAAAGGCGCTGCGTTTCTTCGGCGGTACGCCGCGAAAGCTACTCTTCGACAACGCCAAAACCATAATCCAGGAACGCGATGTTTATGGCCCCGGTCAGCACCGCTGGAATCCCGCGCTATTGAATTTGGCAGAGCGCTACGGCTTCACACCGAAAGTCTGCCGGCCGTATCGGGCGCAGACCAAGGGTAAGGTCGAGCGCTTCAACCACTACCTGAAAAACAGCTTCGCAGTGCCACTGGCCGCGTCACTAAACCAGGTCAACTTGCTGTTGGACGTTGAAGTCGCGAACAGCAAGATCGGCCCTTGGTTGATGGAGGTCGCCAACGCCCGAACACATGCGACGACGGGCGAAATACCGCAACACCGACTGGATACCGAAGTGCACCACTTGTTGCCCCTGCCCCAGATCCAAGGGGTTGCGAGCAGCATGATTTCGGTCGCCCAACCCATGCCGGTGGAAAGCTTGCAGCATCCGCTCTCGGTCTATCAGGCACTGCTTGAGGTACGTCCATGAACCTTCAACATCTGCGCATCGAGTCTCTTTGCCAACAGTTCAAGCTGGACACTTTTGCGACGGACTGGCCGGCACTGGCCCAGCAAGCGGCCGAAAAAGAAACGAGCTATGCCGACTTCCTGGAACAGCTTCTGCTGAGCGAGGATCGCGCTCGAAACGAGCGGCGGCGGCAAGCGCTGCTGCAACAGTCCGGGCTGCCGGCGGTAAAAACGGTTGAACAATACGACTTCAAATTCGCCAGCGGCGCGCCGCAAAGCCAGATCCTGGAACTGGCCGGGCTGGCCTTCATCGAGCGTAAGGAAAACGTCGTGCTGCTGGGGCCTTCGGGCGTTGGCAAAACACACTTGGCCAGCGCTCTGGCTTATCGGGCGATCATGGCAGGCATTTCGACCCGATTCATCTCCGCCGCCGACCTGACTTTGCAACTCGTCGCCGCGCACCATCAAGGGCGCCTGGCTCAGTATTTCAGTCGCGTTGTTCAACGCTCGAAACTGCTGGTGATTGATGAGATCGGCTATTTGCCGTTCGGCCGTGACGAAGCCAACTTGTTCTTCAACGTGATCGCCAAACGGTACGAACATGGCAGCTTGGTGCTGACCAGCAACTTGCCGTTCAGCCAGTGGGCAACGACCTTCGCGGACGACTCGACACTGACCGCTGCGCTGCTGGATCGGCTTCTGCACCATGCGCATATCGTCCAGGTCAGCGGACAGAGTTATCGACTCAAGGACAAGCTGAAATCAGGTCAGGTGGTGCCGAGAGAAACGGCCTCGCCACAGAAATAAACAGACCTCAAACACCGCCGGGGTGGGTCAGTTTTACTTCGGTAGGGTGGGTCAGTTTTCAACCGGTGTTGACAGCTAGGATCGGCAGGCTCTTTTCCTGACGATTAATAAAACGCTGTTCATCGCTGACATCCTTGAGTTCACGCTCGATGCCGTACAGCTTGTTGATCATCGTCAGCGCGATATCGGCACGTCCCGTCTTGCCCTTGGGCTGCACTTTTTGCGCATCGACGAACTTGCGCCGTGCATGGGCCATGCACGCCAGACGTTCCACACCCGGTTGCAACGCCAACGCGTTATATCCCGCGTAATCGTCGGTCATGACATAGCCGCGATAACTTTCCAGCAGGCGCAACGGTACGTCCTGCGCACGGCTGGAGGTGTAGTCGAACAGCACGACTTTTCGATCGGGTGGCCCGCTGGCCTGCACCCACATCCAGGATTGGCTGGTCGGGTCTCGATCCGGTTCCTTCAGTACCTGGACGCGGGTTTCATCGCAGTGGATGACCGGGCTTTCCAGCAACCGGTCGCGCATCAAATTCAGCAGCGGCTGGAGGTGCTCGCCGCACTGGATAATCCAGCGGGCGAGGGTCTGACGCGGGATCTCTACACCGTGTCGACTCAACACCGTCTCGAAACGATGCAGCGGCAAGCCATCGACATACTTGGTGGTCAACAGCATCGCCAACACGCTCGGACTGGCCATGCTCTTTTCGATCAATTGAGCGGGCTTGTCAGCGGTGACCGGAGCCGTTTCACAACCGCGGCAACCGTAGACTTTGCGGATGTGTTTGATCACCCGGATCTGCATTGGCGCGATGTCCAGCTGCTCGCTGGTTTCTTCACTGATCACATGCTTGCGGCAACCGCAGGCACAGGTCAGTTCGTGTTCGGGCAGTTCGTGGATGACTTCTATACGCGGCAGATCAGCCGATAGTGGCTTGCGCTTGCCACGGCGCGGAACTGGAGCAACGACTTCCTCATCGGCATCGCCGACGACGGGCATTGGTTCGCTTTCGGGTTCGTTGAATAAGGCCAGTTGCGGCGTGTTGGGCTCGACTGTTTGCTCGGATTTACGACCGAACAAACGGTCGCGTAACAACTTGATCTGTTCTTTCAGGTCAACAATATGCGTTTCGTAAGCCTGACCCACTTCCTGCTGGCGAGCGAGCGCGTCGAACGCATCAAGCAGCATTTGCTTGAGAAGTTCTGGGTCATCAGGAAGGTGTTCGGGCATCGAAATCATGCCCCGGATTATACCCGTCAGGCGACGAATCTTGGAGTCAAAACCTGATGAGGGCGATTGCGCCACAGGTCAAAACCGTCGAGCAACCAGTTCAATTCCTGAACAGTTAATACGATGGCTTCATCGGTAGCGTCGGGGGATGTTTTGAAACGTTCGGATTCCAGGCGCTTGAGCCAAAGGCAGAAGCCGTTGCGCTCCCAGTAAAGGATTTTCACTCGATTACGGTGGCGATTCAGAAAGACGAAAAGCACCGGGTCGAACACCGCGACTTTGATATCCAGCTCGACCAGAGCGGCCAGGCCGTCGATGGATTTTCGGAAGTCCACGGCCTTGGGATAGAGGTACACTTTTTCGACTTTAGCGTCGGGTCGCATCATGACGTGCTGGCTCCAGAGAGAAATCGGAGTACAGCTTCGGGGATCAACTGCTGGCTTTGAATGTGGGGTTTATGGAGCGGTTACGGTCGGATCTGGTTCTCCGCCCAATTATTATCAATGGGTACGGCCCCGTCATCGAGGTAGCGCGACAGCGCTGCCCAGCGTTTCAGGCTGTAATCGAGCGCTCTGCTGATAGCCGAACCTTGTATCCGATCCATGAACCACACCTACCGTAAGACAACCGTATGCGTCCGGGCATCACGCCTTGCGTGATTAAACCGGCTGCCACTTATGCGGAAGCAACTGCTCGATTTCACTCGCCCGCTGCGTCGGCAGGCGCATGAGAACATCCTTTAGATAGGCGTACGGGTCATGACCATTCAGCCGCGCAGACTGGATCAAGCTCATGATTGCCGCCGCCCGTTTTCCGCTGCGTAGCGACCCGGCGAAGAGCCAGTTCTTGCGCCCAAGAGCCCATGGTCGGATCTGGTTCTCCGCCCAATTATTATCAATGGGTACGGCCCCGTCATCGAGGTAGCGCGACAGCGCTGCCCAGCGTTTCAGGCTGTAATCGAGCGCTCTGCTGATAGCCGAACCTTCGGGCACAAGATCACGCTGGGCGATCATCCAGGCATGCAGCATACCCATCACCGGTACGGCTTTTTCTTGCCGTATTCGGCACCGTAAATCCGGCTCCAGATCGCGCACTTCGCTCTCGATTTCGTACAGCAACTGGATGTAACGCAGGGCCTGCTCGGCGAGCTGGCTCTTGTTAGTAGCGTGCAATTCGAAGAACTTGCGCCGGGCATGGGCCATGCAGCCGATCTCGGTCACGCCGAGTTCGAAGCTGGCCTTGTAACCGCCAAAATCGTCGCAGACCAGCTTACCTTTCCAGCCTTGCAGGAAGTTGCGAGCATGTTCACCGGCGCGGCTGGGACTGAAGTCGTAGACGACAGCGGCTGTTTCGCAAAATTGGCTGGTGGCGTAAGCCCAAACATAAGAGCGGTGGGTTTTCTTCGAACCCGGAGCGAGCATCTGCACCGGTGTTTCATCGGCGTGGACGACCTGCTGCCCGAGCACTACGTTGCGCAGTGCATCGACCAGGGGCTGCAACTGCACGCCAGTAACCCCCACCCATTGAGCCAAAGTCGAGCGTGGAATCGCCAAGCCGGCACGACCAAAAATCGATTCCTGACGGTAAAGCGGAAGATGATCAGCGAACTTCGCGATCATGACGTGGGCAAGTAACCCAGCAGTCGGGATGCCCTTGTCGATGACCTGCGCCGGTACGGGGGCCTGGATCAGCGTTTCGCAGTCATCGCAAACCCACTTGCCACGAACGTGGCGTTCGACGGTAAACACGCCGGGCGTGTAGTCCAGCTTTTCGCTGACATCTTCACCGATGCGCTTGAGTGCGCAGCCGCATAGGCAGTGGGTGTTGTCCGGTTCGTGATGGATCAACATGCGTGGGAATTCTGCCGGCAATGCGGTGCGCTTGGGCTTTTGCTTTGTTTCGGTCGCCGCTGGCGCTATTTGCAAGGCTTGAAGCTCAGCCTCAATCGCCGCGATATCGGTATCGATCAGGTCATCAAGCAGGCTGGCCTGCTGCGGATTCATCTGCTCGCTGCGCTTGGCAAACTTCAAACGCTTGAGTTGGGCGATCTCGTGGGTCAGCTTCTCGATCACCGTTTGATCGCGGTTGATCTTCTTACCCATTGTTTCGACGGTCTTGCCCATGGTCTCGACTTGCGACAGCAACTGCGCAGCGAATGCACGCAGTTGGTCGGGATTCATTTGATCGAGATTGGGCGAGGAAGTCATGCCCTGGATTTTACCAAAGCAGACCGCTTGCGACAGCAAGCCAAGACGCAAATTAGAGTTTTTAAAGCAGTGTGATTGCCCCGCCAGCTCCAACGCGTTGCCAAGGTAGACCGAGCACCAAGGCCTGAAGTTGCTCGGTATCCAGCTGCATTTCGCTGCCTTGTCGAATGCCTGGCCAGTGGAACTTGCCTTGGTTCAGGCGACGTGCAGCCAGCCAAACGCCAATCCCATCGTGTACCAGCACTTTCATGCGATTGGCACGGCGATTGGCAAACAGATAAGCGCAGTGCGGCTTCGCCGCACCGAACACCGCGATCACCCTGGCCAGCGCAGTTTCAGTGCCGGCGCGCATGTCCATAGGCTCGGTGGCGAGCCAGATAGCATCGATGCGGATCATGGCGTGAGCCCACGGACAAAGCGGGCGCAACTTTCAGGATCGGAAGTCGGCCATTTCACTGTGAGCGTTTGCTCGCCAAGCGACAGCTCAATAATGGCCATCGCTTCTGTCTGCCGTTTGGGCGTGGGTCTCAATGGAACGAAAGCCGGCAACGCCGCTGGCAATTGATCCCGGTAAAGCGGCAGCCACTTGCGGATCACGTTGGCGTTGATGCCGTGACTGATGGCAACGCTGGATAGAGTCGCGCCCGGTTGCAGGCATTCCTGAACAACCTGGGCCTTGAAGGGTTTTGGATAAGAGCTTCGTTGGCGCATGGAAATCCTGACGTTAAGGGTGATCGCGTCCGCTTAAAAATACGCGGACACCATCGCCCTTAATGCTGGAGTTCGGAAGGTGACTTGGCCGGACGCTTACACTACGGCTACTATTTATCTGGGAAAAACTCCGACTTCGGATTTCCAGTGGACTTTGTGAAATCGTATGCACTGCTTTCGCTATTTCTTGAACTTGATGGCGGCGGCGGAGCTAAGGAAGATGCAGAATACGTGATATCCAAAATCGAAGAAAAATTGAATCAAGCGCAATTAGATGAGGCAGATAGGTTTGCATCCAACTGGAAAAAAACCCATCCAGCTCTTTCGTTTTTTCCTTTCAAGCTAAGCCGCTAAACATTCCATGAAACAAAAATTAGCAATCGCTATTATCTGGACATTCTCAGTGGCTGCACACGTGAGAACACTTTCCTTTATCGCAGCCCTTTTGTTAGGACTTTCCTCGCAAGCTTTCGCACATTTAACGGCAGAACAACAGTCTTGTAAGAATCAAGGTATTTTGCTTTACAACCAGTACAAGGCGGCTTCTGCTACACCGTTTCTGTTGATCGCTGCAGAAGCTGGGGATGCAGAAGCACAGTTTTATTTAGCCGAAAGACTACGCAAAGAAAAGCAGTTTATGACCGCCGAAGCTCAAAAGTGGTACGAGGAATCAGCAAACCAAAATAACGTTTATGCGATGATACAGCTCGGACGAAGTGGTGATAATCTCTGCGTCAACATGGGCAACTGCCCTGAAAGTACAAAAACACCGGCGCAATGGTTGAAAGGCGCACTAGGGAAACTCTGAAAAAGACTTCCAGATTTGGTGAAATACGCACTTCACACGAACAGAACGGTTGAGCCCCGATGAAACAAATGTCCTTCGCCGATGCCGAGTACGCCGGCAAACGTAAGCAAACCCGACGTGAGCGCTTCCTGATCGAGATGGATCAGGTCGTGCCCTGGAAGGGTTTGATTGCTTTGATCGAGCCGTATTATCCGAATGGTGAAGGCGGTCGTCCGGCGTATCCGTTGCTGGCGATGTTACGGGTTCATCTGATGCAAAACTGGTTCGGCTACAGCGACCCGGCGATGGAAGAATCGCTGTATGAAACGACGATCCTGCGCCAGTTTGCAGGGCTGCATCTGGATCGAATTCCTGACGAAACCACGATCCTCAATTTTCGCCGTTTGCTGGAGAAAAATGAGCTGGCGGGTGGGATTTTGCAGGTTATCAACGGTTATTTGGGTGACCGTGGATTGATGCTGCGCCAAGGCACGGTGGTCGATGCCACGATCATTCATGCGCCCAGTTCGACCAAGAACAAGGACGGCAAACGCGATCCCGAAATGCACCAGACCAAGAAAGGAAATCAATATTTCTTTGGAATGAAAGCGCACATCGGTGTTGATGCCGAGTCGGGTTTGGTACATAGCCTGGTGGGCACGGCGGCCAATGTGGCGGACGTGACGCAGGTCGATCAGTTGCTGCACGGCGAGGAAACTTACGTGTGTGGCGACGCAGGTTACACCGGCGTGGACAAGCGTCCCGAGCATCAGGATCGCAAGATGATCTGGTCGATTGCCGCGCGTCCAAGCCGCTATAAAAAGCACGGAAAAAAGAGTTTGATCGGGCGCATGCGACGCAAGATCGAATACGCGAAAGCGCAGGTACGGGCCAAGGTTGAGCATCCATTTCGCGTGATCAAGCGCCAGTTTGGTTATACGAAAGTGCGCTTTCGTGGCTTGTCGAAAAACATCGCGCAGCAGACGACGTTGTTCGCTTTGTCGAACCTGTGGATGGTGCGAAAACGGTTGATGGGTATGGGCGAGGTGCGTCTGTAATGCGGGCCAATCGCCCTGAAACAGCGCGATCAGAGGAAAGAACCGTGAGTTAAGGGCGGGAAGGGTCTGATTTTCGACCGACTTATGATTTTTTGAACCTCAAGTAGTGAGGGCATCAAAAATCGGTGGGTACTTCAGACCTTCCCTAACGCCAATTCGCAAACCAGAGCCTGAGGAGCCATTGATCAGGGCGGGTGAAAGTGCGCCAAAAGAAATGACCATGGACTTCAAAGACGCCAACTCGGAGGGCTGATACATGGCTGTTATGCAACCACCTCAAACACCGCAAGGCTGTACCAACACCAGCATTGAAGGCACGGTAAAACAGGCACCCTTGCCCAATCCCGACAACAAGCCTTACTTGATGGAAAAAGCCAATTACGCGGCCCGGTTTCCAAAGTTATCGATCAAAAAATCTAAGGACGGCGGTGTTACCGGACTAGAACTAAAGCAACTGGTCATGAGTGGACTGATCCGGGCGGATGAGTACCGGTGGGATTTTCGCTGGGACTACAAAGCCGAAGTTTGTTTCGATATGGCCTTCCTCCCACCCAAGCCCTTTCTTAGCTTCTCGTGGATGGGTGACGATGTAAAACCCGACCCGGCACGGCGTCATACCTTGTTCCCGTTTCCCAAAGGCTCAGTCAAAGGATTGCTGCGACGCCCGGATGTCATCATCGTGAAAAGCCGCAGTATCCGCTGGCCGGGACAGGCAGGGGCAGATCATCAAGGCTTTGAGCATCCCGATAATCTGGAGCGTTTGGTTGAAGTGAAGTTTCCGGGAGACAAGTTGTACCCCGATCAAGAGCGTGCATATTTATTGATCGCCGGCGGACGGCGAAAATTCTCGGTTTTGGAGATTAACGATTGTCGTGATGATGGCGATCGCGAACGAGACCGCCAGTACAACCGAGAGCACAAGCCGACGGGGGAATTCAATCCATTACAATGGCCGACGCTTTTACCTCCGCGCAATCCAGATGCACCACCCAGACCGGCACCGGTTCCGGTTCCGGCTTATGGCCCCACCGCCACGCCAAGACCCGCACATGTAGAAAGCTGGACCCAACAGGTTCAGTCCGCAGTGGATAGTCTTTTAGAACAGGGCGCTCAAGGTATCAGACAACTGTCTGAGGAAGTCCAGCAGCATCTGGAAGACGCAGCAACCTGGCTAGGAGTCAAGGGTGATTGGGTCCGTCGCGAATCGCAAAAAGCGTGGGAGTGGGTAAGTGAGACCGGTGCACAGGTGATGCGCTGGACCGATGAACAATTAAGAGCGATCTGGAAAGAAGTGCAGCGATATACGGACATTACGCTTGATGCCCTTCGCCAAGTCGACTGGGTGCAGGTGTTGATTGATGTGGGCATCGTCGCGGCAACCGTTGTCGTTGCTTTTGCTATTGGCGCAGCTGTCGTCGCCGCGGGAATACCGGCAGCCATCGTTGCTGGTCTGCTGGTTATTGTTCGCTTGGCGCAGCTTTCCTGGGCCTTGCTAGCCACCATTTTGGGCGGAGCGGCAATTACCGCCACGGCAACCGCCGGCTAAACGAGAAAGCGCATGAACACATTGGAAAAACTGGAACAACAAGCACCTGACCTTGCCTTCGAATTGCCGGATGGAAAGCCTGTAGTCAGACTCGGGCTGATCCTCACGCTTTATTTCAAACGCGGGTACACAAGCGACACCAAAGAAAATGTCTTGGCGTGCTTCCGTCGTTTTTATGAGGAATATCAGGCACAGCTCAAATGCCTGGTTTATGGTCGCCATCAAAAACTGACCTCCACCAATTTTGAAAAAGCTCAACAGGCCATTTCAAAGAGCGGAGGCAATGACGAATTCAGTATGTTTTTAGGCAGTGCCCCTGATGAGACAGAAGCGGACGAATACTCCTTGTCCGCGATGAACTCGTTTGAGATCCATGGTGACAAACTGCGTTCCTACATCAAACTTGTGATGCCTTGGAACATTCTCAAAGAGACTGACGGCCTTTCACGGTTCCGGGAATGGGCAGTCTACTTGTGCGACCAAGTCAAAGCAGAGCATGGATACGGCGGCTTATCGAGTATTTTGCCGTATGACTACCATGGCTATATCCCAACCGAGTATCAACTGGCTCAGCAGTATTCAGGATTGGAAGTTGACTCCATGCCCC
Source organism: Pseudomonas sp. HLT2-19-2 (assembly GCF_054898005.1). Classification (NCBI taxonomy): domain Bacteria; kingdom Pseudomonadati; phylum Pseudomonadota; class Gammaproteobacteria; order Pseudomonadales; family Pseudomonadaceae; genus Pseudomonas; species Pseudomonas sp. HLT2-19-2. The sequence goes on from NZ_CM142712.1 coordinate 3,399,048, forward strand.
ATGCCTCGTCTATCGAACTGCTGGACTCGGTCAAAGGCGTGAATTGGTTTACCGTTTTGGGCGAAGACTTTATTGGTGCTCTCGGCGGCGAATCGTCTCTTCGTCACGCCTTCAGTGGCCGGGGCGACATTACAATTCTCCCGTACAGCAAAGGGCTTATCATTTGCGCAGGTGCATACCCAAAACTCGGGAAGCTGGAGGATGGACTTCCCAGTTCATACGTAGCCGTTAATAGAATAGTCAAACCGGTTCGCATTCCAAACCCTGACCAACTGCATCCTTATTCACCCTACGGTGATGGATTTGAAGAGGAAAGTACTGCCCGTTGGTACGCGCGCTTTGACCAAGATGATGGCAAGACCAAAGCTCCAGCACGATTAGAAGCTGGCCAACTATGCAGCGTAGCAGGCTATTGGTTCAGTCCTGCTCATGCTGGTTCCCGACGCTACTTCAATCAAGGAGAGCTTTTGCCAAGTTTCAGTGGTTCGAACTGGGGCGACACGTTGTGGTATTGGTCTAGTGAAAAGTAGGGACTCCAGCTCAGCGGCCACTTCATGACCCTGAGCGAACACCCGCGCGCCGAGTGGAACGACCTCTGGCTGCTGCTGGAAGTGGTGCACGAAGGCAAACAGCCGCAAGTGCTTGGCGCAAACGTCACCAGCGACGTCACCCAGAACAAAGACGACTTCCACCAGGGCTACCGCAACCGCTTCCTCGCCACCCCGTGGGACGCGCACTTCCGCCCTGCCCTCGAACACCCAAAACCCAAAATCCTGGGCAGCCAGACCGCCACTGTCACCGGCCCACCGGGCGAAGAAATCCACTGCGACGAATACGGTCGCGTCAAAGTCCAGTTCCACTGGGACCGCGAAGGCCAGGCCGACGACAACACCAGCTGCTGGCTGCGCGTCGCCACCGGCTGGGCCGGCAACGCCTACGGCGGCATCGCCATCCCGCGCGTCGGCATGGAAGTGCTCGTCACCTTCCTCGAAGGCGACCCCGACCAACCACTGATCACCGGCTGCCTGTACCACAAGGAAAACGTCGTCCCCTACGACCTGCCGGCAAACAAAACCCGCAGCACCTTCAAGACCCTCAGCTCACCGGGCGGCAACGGTTACAACGAGTTTCGGATCGAAGACAAGAAAGGTGCGGAACAGATCTACCTGCATGCCCAGCGCGATTGGGATGAAAACATCGAGCATGACCAGAAGATTCGCATCGGCAATGAGCGGCACGACACCGTTGAGGCCAATGTTTTCAGCGAGTTCAAGGTTGAAGAGCATCGGATTACCCATCTGGATCGCAAGACTGAGACCCGGGCTGATGATCACCTGACAGTTGCCGTGACTCAGCATGTGAAGGTGGGGACGGCGCAGTTTGTCGAGGCTGGACAGGAGATTCATTACCACGCAGGGGAAAAGGTGGTGGTTGAGGGTGGCATGGAGCTGACGGCCAAGGCTGGCGGGAGCTTTGTGAAGATAGATGCCGGGGGCGTGACGATTAGTGGCGCCAATGTGAAGGTTAACTCGGGTGGCGCTCCCGGCGCGGGTACGGGAATCCAGATTCTTGACCCGGTCATCCCATGGGCCGCCGCCAAGGACAAGGCCGGCGCCCTGCTCGTCCCGGCCGCCGTGCAAATGGCCATGGCCAAAGCAGCCCGTGCGGCTGGTGACATACGCTGCCCGATCTGCGAAGCCTGCCGTGAAGGCAAGTGCGACTTGGGGACAGCAGCATGAGCGACGCACTCAACAACTGGTTCGCTGAACAAGCCCGGCTCAATCGCGTCCTGATCCTGGCCCTCGACAGCCTCGCCGAGCCTAACCCAGTCACCTCGCTGTACAGCGCCGGCCTGATGCACCGCTCGGTACAACTCTATCGAGGCACCCAATACGCCGAATTCACCGCCATCAGCCCGTGGCTGACCGAACTGCACGAACCCAACGCCGATGCTTTGCGCAAACTGCTGGACGACCCGCAGCGTAACTGGGGCTGGATCGGCAGCATGGACAAGGCCGACCTCGACGGTCTGACCCAACACTGGCGAGCGCGGATGATCATCGACGAAGACGGCGAGCGCTCGCTGTTCCGCTTCCAGGACAACCGCGTGATTGCTCGCTGCCTCGCCAACCTGAGCGAGACCGAACGGCCATTGCTGTTAGGTCCGATCAGCAGCGTGCTGTATTGGGACGAGGAACAATGGAAAAGCGCCGATAACGTCCGCCCCGGCATGTACCCGGTGCCAAATCCGGCGCCGTGGTTGCGAATTCCAAACTCGCCGGACCGCACCCGCAGCATCTTGCGCGAAAATCTGAAACGCTGGCTGCTGGTGCACCACATCGAAGCCGCCGCCAAACTGTCCGAAACACGCAATGTTCGTGAGTGGCTGGAAGAACAGATGGACCTGCTCGAAGCCTGGCAATGGAACACGCCTGATCAACGTGAATTCATACTCAGCCTCAGACTTGATCCCAAATGTGCGGACGACGTGGCTTGGCAGCCATTGCCGGGAGAGACGCCTGAGCAGCATTTTGCGCGGAGTCAGCGAGTGTTTGATGCGAGTTTGGGTAAGTCAGAGCGTGAGTGAGGTTGAGGCGACTGGCGCGGCTAGACGTGTGCTTTGGTTTTTTGCTGTGGCGGGTGTGATGGCGGCTTCTGGTTGTTCGGTCATCAAGTCTGCTGACAGTTTTACGTTGCTGACGGAACTGCCGCCGGGGTTCAGCATTAAGGGTGAAGCGTCCTATGTGCCGCGTACGGGGGAGACTTGCACGGTCCCTCCTCGAAAAAGCAGAAGCTATCCTGGATTAAAGTTCTTTGAGCAAAAGCTAAATAACGACGCTCAGACAGCGTACTTCGAAGTGCCACTGACCAGCAATGAAGGTGGCTGCCCGCTGGTAATTGATACCTTCGCATATGAGGTTGACGCCAAATATGGTGCTGACTTTCGAAATGTAGGTAGGGCCCATACAGGGGTTTCGTTTCGGGATGGAAGCGGAGAAAGTCCGAGCCCTCCTCCAGTCCTAGTCTTGCAGAAACAGTGCGAATGGTTCTTTCGCACAGCAGGACCAAAACGCTACATCGTAAAACTTCTGAAATGTAGATCTGTGGAAACACCGGATCAGGCAAGGGACTCAGATGTTAAAGGTCCCATGCAACGTGCTCAGTTCGCAGGAAAAACAATAAAAGTAGTTTTCGCTATTTCAAGCGAGGAGAGCCCCGCTGTAGGTGATAACTGGGTAAAGTTCCCGGCTGGGTGGAAACGATGCATGGGGGAAAGCCTCGAAGATCCTTATGCGTTTTGTAATGGGAACACCACCGATTTCAAACCTTTCAAAATACCGGATGGACGTGATTGCACCGTCTACCCCAATTGCACCGAACAAGGAGAATAAAATGCTTTCCCGAGATTTTTTCACTGGACTTGTTCGAGCAGTGGCCATCGGATCAGGGACGCTTGGGGCTACAGGCTGCTCCGTCGTACAACAGGATAGCTTCACGCTGATAACTGAACTGCCGCCCGGATTTAGCATTAAAGGCGAAGCATCCTATCTGCCTCGTACGGGAGAAAGTTGTACAGTCCCTCCTCGAACAGGCAGAAGCTATCCAGGTTTAAAATTCTTTGAGCAAAAGCTAAATAACGACGCTCAGACAGCGTATTTCGAGGTGCCACTGACCAGCAATGACGGTGGCTGCCCGCTGGTAATTGATACCTTCGCATATGAGGTTGACGCCAAATATGGTGCTGACTTTCGAAATGTAGGTAGGGCCCATACAGGGGTTTCGTTTCGGGATGGAAGTGCAGAAAGTCCAAGCCCTCCTCCAGTCCTAGTCTTGCAGAAACAGTGCCAGTGGTTGTTTCGCACTGCTGGACCTGATCGTTACATCGCTAAAATTCTAAAATGCAAATCCGTGGCAACACCCGATCAGGCGAGTGACCCGGTTGTAAAAGGCAACATGCAACGTGCTCAGTTCGCGGGAAAGACGATAAAAGTCGTGTTTTCAATTGCGAAGGAAGAGACCCCATATATGGGAGATACATGGGTTAAATTTCCCGAAGGCTGGAAGCGGTGTATGGGAAAGAGCCTCGAGGACCCTTATGCATTTTGTCTCGGTAATACTACCGATTTCAAGCCCTTCAAAATGCCGGATGGACGTGATTGCACCGTCTACCCCAATTGCACCGAACAAGGAAAATAAAATGCTTTCTCGAGATTTTCTCACTGGGCTTGTTCGAGCAGCGGCCATCGGTTTAGGGACGCTTGGGGCTACAGGTTGCTCCGTCGCACAACAGGATAGCTTCACGCTGATCACTGAACTGCCACCCGGATTCAGCATTAAAGGCGAGGCATCCTATGTGCCTCGTACGGGAGAGACTTGTGCGGTCCCGCCTCGCGAAGGAAAAAACCACCCAGGCAAAAAATTTTTCAAACAAGATCTTAACAACGAAGCGCAAACAGCACACTTTGAAGTCCCACTTATAAGCGACGAAGGCGGCTGCCCTTTAGTGCTTAAACGTTTTGGTTATGAAGTAGACGCAAAGTATGGCACAGCCCGACTAAACATCGGGAGAGACTACACTGGGATTTCTTTTGAAGATAGAGTAAGTAGCACCTCACCAATAACGCACCCAGACACACTTCAAAAAGATTGCCAATGGCTGTTTCGAACAGCCGGACCAAAAAACAATATCAGCAAGATACTTAGTTGCAAGGCAGTCGCCAACCCTACTACACCCGAATCTTTACAACGTGATGAGCTTTCGGGAAAGTCTTTAACTGTCGTATTTTCACTGGCACAAGAAGAGCTTCCTTATATGGGGGACACATGGATCAAATTTCCCGAAGGCTGGAAACGATGCCTGGGAAAAAGCATCGAGGATCCATACGGATTCTGTAACGGAAATACGACTAATTTCAAACATTTAAGATGCCGGATGGACGTGACTGCACTGTTTATCCTAACTGTACCGAACAAGGACTATAAAATGTTTCATCGCGACTTTTTCACTGGACTTGTTCGAGCAGCGGCCATCGGATTAGGAACACTGGGGGCTACAGGTTGCTCCGTCGCGCAGCAAGACAGCTTCACGCTGATCACTGAACTGCCGCCCGGATTCAGCATTAAAGGCGAAGCATCCTATGTGCCTCGCATGGGGGAGAATTGCACTGTCCCACCTCGCAAAGGGAAAAATCACCCAGGCAAAAAATTCTTTGAGCAAGAACTTAATAACGGTGCGCAAACGGCACACTTCGAAGTCCCACTGATAAGCAATGAAGGAGGTTGCCCTTTAGTACTTAAAAGTTTCGGATATGAGGTAGACGCGAAGTACGGAGCTGCCCGGCTAAATCTAGGGAGGGATTACACGGGAATTTCGTTTCAGGATGGAACAGCAGGCAGCCTAAGTCCTCCATCACCCACGACACTTAAGAAACAGTGCGAATGGTTGTTCCGCACAGTAGGTCCTAATCGTTACATAGCTAAAATTCTGAAATGTAAATCTGTAGCAACGCCTGAACAGGCAAGTGGTTCAGTTGCAGAAGGTCCGCTGCAACGTGCTCAGTTGGTAGGGAAGACAGTTAAAGTAGTTTTCGCTATTTCAAGCGAAGAACGGCCAGCCGTAGGTGATAACTGGGTGAAGTTCCCATCTGGCTGGAAGCGTTGCATGGGGGATAGCCTTGAGGACCCCTACGCGTTCTGCGGAGACAACAAAACCGATTTTAAACCCTTCAAAATGCCAGATGGGCGTGACTGCACCGTCTATCCGGCTTGCACCGAATAAGGAAATTCAAACATGCCGGTAAAGAAACCAGTACAACCGCTGCTGACTGATACTAAACAAGCCTGCCCACTCAGGGGTACTTGGGTTAGTTTTCAACTGGTGAATGAGTCAGGGGATGGTAAACCCTATGCCGGTTTAGCCTACAAACTTGTTGATAGTGCTGAGCAATCTCATGAAGGCATTTTAGACGCTGAAGGTTTTGCCAAAATTTGTGACCATTACGAAGGGCCCGTAGTCCTCACAGTTGACAGCGCCTATAAAGGAGGCGACAAATACTATAAATCGCTGATGACACGACCGAGTTACCCGCTAAAAATCACCGAATTACAGGTACGAGCCGAAGCAACCCGCTTCATTCGCAAGGATGGACTCAGCGTTGAAAACAATCCTGCAAAAGCGAAAGCTGACCAATTCTTTCAAGTCGAAGCTCGGCATCTAGGTCAACAATATGCCCACCTCCCTCCTGAATCAAAAAGCAAGCACCCACCAAACCATAATCTTCTAAGCATAATGGGCGACCTTGGCTTCGGCCCAGAAAAAAAAGATTTATGGGGCGTTGCCCTGCTTCCAAACAAGCACACTGCCCTTGAAGTTCGGCCACTGCGCGCTTTTCGCCCTATGCTTTCAAAAGATAATAAATTCAGCGCATTGAATTTGTATCAGCTTTCTTTGTTTGCCAGTTTGAGCTACTGTGATTTTGGTCAAGAACCGGCCGAACAGCCAACCGACACTGTCAAGTTTCCACTCGATCCGAGCGTCGGATATTTGTTTGGGAATGGACTAGCTACTTTCAAAGAGGCTTGGAAAATAAATGCAGCCCAGACGACCCCTTACTACCCGCTTTATGAGGATGTGCCGTACTCGAAGCGTTTCGAAATCCTGCCGTTCGATCCAACGCTCTATGAAAAAAATAAACCTGAATTAAACGAAGAGCAGGAATACCCCGCCAAATGGCATTTCTTTGATGACGGTCAAGTAAAAGGTGGTAGTGATACTCAGGCTTTCATTACTCACCATGACGAAGTCGTTCTGATCTCCGTTCGTGGAACGAAAGAACTCGTGGACTTTGTGCGAGACACCGATGCAGAGCAAGTTCCATTTGAAGAAGGTGTAGGTAAAACGCACCAAGGCTTCTACAAAGCCTACAAGGCAATGAGTAAATTTGTTCAGGTTTACCTCGATCAATTCCACACGGGGCAAAAAATCATTATTTGCGGACATAGCCTGGGCGGGGCAATCGCAACATTGCTCGCAGAGGCATTACGACGCGGTCCAAATGCGTACGACATCCTGCTCTATACCTACGGCTCCCCACGAGCCGGCGACGCAGACTTCGTCAACGGCGCTGCAGAACTGGCCCATCACCGCATGGTCAACAGCAATGACCCAATCCCAAGTGTTCCCGCGCCATGGATGAACACTCGTAAAAGTATCTGGGTGCCCGGCGTAATCATCAGTTTTATCACCGCCCCGTTAGGCGCACTTATTTTCGCTATAGGCCTGTCGCGAACCGGCGGTGCGCCATACGAACACCAAGGTAATTTGCACCATTTCATGCCCGTCCATTTTAAAGGGCGTGAGCAATCCGCTGTTCTTTGGGATCCGGGTTGCGACTCCATCGAAGAGGCGGCTTGCACCAAAGCATTGAAAAAGTTCGGTGACATGCCCGACCGTGATGCTTTTGTGATGCAACTGTTCCAGATGAGCGATCACTACATGGTGCCCTCCTACATTCCGTACGCTTGGGCAACATTGCGCCGCTGGCAGCAAACCCAGGAAAGCGGAACCACGGTGGTGACCAAAACAGAGTACGACCAGGTTTACTACCAACTGCAAGAGATGCAGGACCGTCTTAAGTCGAAGGAATCCGAACTGAGGTTCGCTTTCCAATCTGACCGTCGGCAGTACCAGCAAGAAGCAAATTTGTTGAGAGCGGAAATAGGACGGCTGGATACATCCAGACAGCGGATTCATACCATGAGCTTCCTTAAACTGGCGCCCGAGGACGTTTACGGCTCCGCCACTCAGGCACCGGAACATAAAATCAACGTAGATCGCTGGATGGCGAAAAAAGAAAACAGTGTCGAGGTCCAGCTCGCGATGATTCCTAATGCAAGCAGCAGTGACCTGAGGACAGCGTAGTTTTCAGGAAACATTTACGCTGTGAGCCGCGCAAACAAGCCAGTGTCCACAGGAGACTGGCTTGTTTTGTAAGGCAGTGGCGTCAGACCGTAAGGGATCCATGAACCCCACATTCCAAGCGGATAGCTGACGGCTGATGCTGTGCTCCCGATTTCCATGAGGAGCCCATCACCATGATGCGTCCCAATGCCAGCGTTGAAAAAGTGTACCTCTATCCAAAGCCGGTAGACTTTCGAAAGTCCATCGATGGCCTGGCTGCGCTGGTCGAACTGGATATCAAGGTCGCGGTGTTTGACCCCGTGCTCTTTGTTTTCCTGAATCGCCACCGTAACCGCGTCAAAGTGTTGTACTGGGAGCGCAACGGCTTCTGCCTTTGGCTCAAGCGCCTGGAGTCCGAGCGTTTTAAAATTTCACCTGATGTGGTGGACGAGGCTATCGTGCTGACCGTTCAGGAACTGAACTGGCTACTGGATGGATTTGATCTCTGGCGCAACCGTCCTCACAAGGTTTTAACGCCAAGATTCGTCGCTTGACGGGTATAATCCGGGCATGAATTTGATGCCCGAAGACCTCCCTGATGACCCTATTCTGCTCAAGCAAATGTTGCTTGAGGCACTCAGCCGTCAGCAGGCAACGGCTGAGGCATACCAGACTCATATCGTCGATCTAAAAGAACAGATCAAGTTGCTGCGCGACCGTTTATTCGGACGTAAATCCGAGCAGACCGTTGAACCCAACACGCCTCAACTCGCGTTATTCAACGAGCCCGAAAGCGAGCCGATGCCTTCAGTCGGCGACGCTGACGAAGAAGTGGTTGCTCCGACGCCACGTCGTGGCAAACGCAAGCCACTGTCGGCTGATCTGCCGCGCATCGAAGTCATCCACGAACTGCCAGAACATGAACTGACCTGTGCCTGCGGTTGCCGCAAGCATGTGATCAGTGAAGAAACCAGCGAACAGCTGGACATCGTGCCGATGCAGATCCGAGTGATCAAACACATCCGCAAAGTCTACGGCTGCCGTGGTTGTGAAACGGCTCCGGTCACTGCTGATAAACCTGCTCAGTTGATCGAAAAGAGCATGGCCAGTCCGAGCGTACTGGCGATGCTGCTGACCACCAAGTATGTCGATGGCTTACCGCTGCATCGTTTCGAAACGGTGCTGAGCCGACACGGTATCGATATCCCGCGTCAGACTCTCGCTCGCTGGGTTATCCAGTGCGGAGAGCACTTACAACCGTTGCTGAATTTAATGCGCGACCGATTGCTGGAAAGCCCGGTCATCCACTGTGATGAAACCCGCGTCCAGGTACTTAAGGAACCGGATCGAGACCCTACCTGCCAATCCTGGATGTGGGTGCAGGCCAGCGGGCCGCCAGACCGAAAAGTCGTGCTGTTCGACTACACGTCCAGCCGTGCGCAGGACGTGCCGTTGCGCCTGCTGGAAAGTTATCGCGGCTACGTGATGACTGATGATTACGCGGGTTATAACGCATTGGCGTTGCAACCGGGTGTGGAGCGGCTGGCGTGCATGGCCCATGCACGGCGCAAGTTCGTCGATGCGCAAAAAGTGCAGCCCAAGGGCAAGACGGGACGTGCCGATATCGCGCTGACGATGATCAACAAGCTGTACGGCATCGAGCGTGAACTCAAGGATGCCAGTGATGAGCAGCGTTTTATTGGCCGTCAGGAAAAGAGCCTGCCGATCCTGGCTCAGTTGAAAAGCTGGCTGGATAAAACGCAGTCGCAGGTGACGCCGCAAAGTGCGCTTGGCAAGGCCGTTAATTATCTGGCCAGCAACTGGAGCCGTCTGGAGCGTTACGTGGAGGCCGGATTTTTACCGATCGACAACAATCCGGCGGAGCGTGCAATAAAACCGTTTGTGATCGGGCGCAAGGCATGGCTGTTCAGCGATACGCCCAAAGGCGCGACTGCCAGCGCCCAGATCTACAGCCTGGTCGAAACCGCGAAGGTCAACGGCCAAGAGCCCTATACGTGGCTGCGCCACGTACTGGAGCGGCTGCCGCATGCGGAGTCGGTGGCCGATTACGAAGCGCTACTGCCATGGAACTGCTCACCGGAAATGCCACGGTAAACGGGCAGCGCATCTGACGGTAGGTGTGGTTCATGGATCGGATACAAACGTTCGACTCCGGCCTGTGCGCCTAACGCGTTATAACCGGCGTAGTCATCGGTCATCACGTAGCCACGATAGCCATCGAGCAGGCGTGTCGGCACCTCCTGCGCGCGGCTGGTGGAGTAGTCAAAAAGGATCACTGGTTTATCTGGCGGGCCGCCGGTTTGCACCCACATCCAGGACTGGCTGCTTGGGTCTCGGTCAGGCTCTTTCAGCACCTGTACCCGTGTTTCATCGCAGTGGATAACACGGCTGCCCAACAGGCTATCGCGCATTAAATTCAGCAGCGGCTGGAAGTGTTCACCGCACTGGATAACCCAGCGTGCCAACGTCTGGCGCGGGATATCGATGCCATGGCGGCCCAAGACTTTTTCGAAACGGTGAAGCGGTAGTCCATCGACGTACTTGGTGGTCAGCAGCATCGCCAGAACACTTGGGCTGGCCATGCTTTTTTCAATCAGTTGAGCCGGCTTGTCAACAGTGACTGGCGCCATCTCGCAGTCGCGGCAACCGTAAACTTTCCGAACGTGCCTGATCACACGGATCTGCATCGGCACGATTTCGAGCTGCTCGCTGACTTCTTCGCCAATAGTGTGTTTGCGGCAGCCGCAGACGCACGTCAGTTCATGTGCGGGAAGTTCGTGGATGATCTCGATGCGCGGCAGATCGGCGGGCAATGGCTTGCGTTTGCCGCGGCGCTTGGTCGGGGCAACGACCTCTTCATCTGAGGCTTCGTCCACAGGCTGGACGACGCTTTCTACTTCATTGAAGAGGGCCAGTTGCGGCGTTGCCGCATCAGCTGTTTGCTCGGACTTACGTCCGAACAGACGCTGAAGCAGGAGGGCATTCTGTTCTTCTAGCCGAACAATCTTTCCCTTATCCAACTGACGCTCGTCGAGAATCTGCCCAAGCATTTGCTTGAGCAGAACGGGATCATCTGGAAGATTTTCGGGCAAGGAATTCATGCCCTGGATTATACCGAATCAGGTTACGAATCGCGGCGTCAAAACTTGATGAGGGCGGTTGCGCCAGAGGTCAAAGCCATCGAGCATCCAGTTGAGTTCCTGGACGGTCAGAACAATCACTTCGTCAGTGGCGTCCGGTGATGTTTTGAATCGCTCGGACTCAAGGCGCTTGAGCCAAAGGCAGAAGCCGTTGCGCTCCCAATATAAAATCTTCACTCGGTTGCGGGGCTTGTTGAGGAAAACGAAAAGCACGGGGTCAAATACTGCGACCTTAATATCCAGCTCGACCAGCGCAGCCAAGCCGTCGATGGATTTTCGGAAGTCGACCGGCTTGGGGTACAGATACACTTTTTCGACTTTGGCATCGGGTCGCATCATGGCGAGCTGGCTCCTGAGGGAATCGGGAGCACAGCATCCGGGATCAGCTAAGCGCTTTGAATGTGGGGTTTATGGAGCGCTTACCAACAAGCTGTACGGCATCGAGCGTGAACTCAAGGATGCCAGTGATGAGCAGCGTTTTATTGGCCGTCAGGAAAAGAGCCTGCCGATCCTGGCTCAGTTGAAAAGCTGGCTGGATAAAACGCAGTCGCAGGTGACGCCGCAAAGTGCGCTTGGCAAGGCCGTTAATTATCTGGCCAGCAACTGGAGCCGTCTGGAGCGTTACGTGGAGGCCGGATTTTTACCGATCGACAACAATCCGGCGGAGCGTGCAATAAAACCGTTTGTGATCGGGCGCAAGGCATGGCTGTTCAGCGATACGCCCAAAGGCGCGACTGCCAGCGCCCAGATCTACAGCCTGGTCGAAACCGCCAAGGTCAACGGCCAGGAGCCCTATACGTGGCTGCGCCACGTACTGGAGCGGCTGCCGCATGCGGAGTCGGTGGCCGATTACGAAGCGCTACTGCCATGGAACTGCTCGCCAGAGATGCCACGGTAAACGAGGCGGTTGTCTTACGGTAGGTGTGGTTCATGGATCGGATACGTCAGACCGGCGCCTTCCATCCCATCATCCGCTGCTGAGCAACCTTCAGCAAATCGCACCCATCCTGCGTCAGCAGATAAAGCGCATGCGTAATGTGCGGAATGTCTTGAACATCACCGTTCCTGAAACACAGGCAATGAAGCGTTTCAAGTAACTGGCTGGAGGCTCGAATACGCTGTAAAGCGGCTTCGAGAATGTCTTGGGGATCGGCCTCTGTATCGATGACCATTGGGTTTGAGTCGGTAACGCTGCTTTTGATTGAACGATAACGATCGGGAAACGGGTTGAACGTTGGCATAAGAATTACTCATACGTTAGTTAAGTAACCGTCAGCACCGTGACCAAACGATGGAGGCGGACTGTGTACAGGCTTGGTCAACCGATAACCCGCACAACTCGGCTCGCCCGAAGGCGTCCAGCACACAGCCGCCATAACAACGCACAACGAAGACAAAGATGTCCGCAGGGCGAATGATGGCACATATGTGTGCGGGATATCAGGTGACCAAACCTGCTCGCTGATTTTGCAGCGAGGTCAAACAGTAAACGCTGATAGCTTGCCGGCGAAAGACGACAAAGAGTCCGAGCGTGTAGGAACACGCCGAACCTCCCTCAGTTTTTTTACCCACATGAAACCTCTGTCAGAAACCTCCTCACGACGGGCGGCACTCTGTCGGGTTAACCATCGCTTAACCCCGCGGTCCAAAACTTTACTGGACCGCACGCCTTCAGACTCCTCTGACGCCCAGTGCGGCAGGTTCGGCGCCTCACACGCCGAGCTGACTTTACGCCTGCACCGGAGACCCTTCATGAACATGCACACTTTGCTGATGACCACCGCCCTCGCCTGCACCGCGTTCGCCGGACTGGCTCAGGCCAATGACACTTCAACTTCCCAGGCCGTGCCCTATCACTACGGCATGCCGCTTCACGTGGGTAAGGTCATTGCCATGACTGAACCGAATACGCTGGAGTGCAAAGTGATAACGGCGGAGATGAAGTACATCGACACCTCGGGCAAACCTGCAGAAATCACCTACCTGAAGTTTTCCGACGCTTGCAGTTATCAAAACTGACTGAAAGGTCTGATTCAACACGTTGCGGTATTCCTTTGAGGGGTTCTGGCGCTATGCTCTGCGCCTACCCCCACTGCCGCAAGGATTCGCCATGCAGTTATCGTTTCGTACCTTGTCGACCTTCACGTCCTTTCTGTGTTTTTTGCTGGCCCTGGTCTGGGGTTTGATGCCAGAAGGGTTGCTGTCAATCTGGAGCATCGAATACTCGTTGGCGGTGGGCGTAGTCGCGCGGCGCAGCGCGGTGCTGTTCGCGGCGTTGGGCGTGATGTTTTATCTGGTTCGAAACGAGCCGCCCTCGATTACCCGCCATGCGTTGAGCAATGGCTTCATGGTCGGCTGTTGGGGGTTGGCAGTACTGGGATTCGGCGAATGGCTCAATGGCCATGCCGGTCCGGGCATATTGCTTGCAGTGGTGGTCGAGCTGGCGCTGGGTCTGGCTTTTCTCCAGACCAAGCGCGTGTCGGTGGGACTCGAAACCGTGGGTTAAAACGCTTTCCTGTCTGGATGGAGTGTCTGGGCACCCGCCTGGTGCTCCATGTCAGAACGCAGTCCAGCAATCAGGTCGTTTATTTCTCGACAACCATTTAGCTGTTTAGCATTTATTCCGGTCTTTATTAGATCGAGGTGATCGGTTTCACGATCGGAATACACCTTGACGGTCATAGACAGGTCCGGCGACAGCGTGCACTGACAACGTTTCGGCAGAAAACTGCTTTCAATGATATTGCGAAGTTCCAAGGCAGAAAGAAACATGTCGACCCTCTCCTTAATGTGAGACTGCCAATCAGCTATCGATACTGACTCAATGAAATCCTCGTCAGCTCAAGACCAACTACAGCATAAAACATGCCCAGGATTTCGCCCTGCAGCTCATCGGTAAATCAAAGATTTAGCGAAACCACCGCTAAATGGCCTCATGCAATCTGCAAGAAAGGCCGGTTGTAGCCCTGCAAAATGCACACTTCCCTGATGTTTGCATTTGCAGCTGACGGCAGTAAGAATGCGGCCAGACATTTAGTATCCGCCGACCCCACACACACGCAAGGAGGCATCATGGGTTCTTTGACCTATATCACTACCGTCGGGCTGATTCTTGCCGGGCTGTCGACCATCGCTCACGCCGCGAAACTCGAAGAGGTTGCGCCGTTCCCCAAAGCTGAGAGCGGTTTCACCCGCCAAGTCATTCACCTTGCCCCACAGACTCAGGAAGACAGCTTCCAGGTCGAGATCCTTGCCGGCAAAACGCTGACCGTCGACTGCAATCGCCAACGACTGGGCGGTATTCTCGAGGAGAAAAACCTCGAAGGCTGGGGTTATCCGTTCTACCGACTGGAAAAAGTCATCGGCCCGATGAGTACGCAAATGGCCTGCCCGGATGGCAAGAGCAAAAAGGACTTCGTGCCGGTGGTCGGTGACGGGTTCATGCTGCGCTACAACAGCAAACTGCCGCTCGTGCTCTACGTGCCCAAAGACGTCGAAGTCCGTTACCGGATCTGGTCGGCGTCGAGCAAGGTTGAGAAAGCTATCAAGGAATAACCCGCCACAGGAGCGCCATTTTGATTACCTGCCACGTCAAATATGTGATCGATCCGTATCAACTCAGCGAATTCGAAGCCTACGCCAAGGCCTGGCTGGGCATCGTCGAGCGTTTGGGCGGTACGCACCACGGATACTTCCTGCCGTCCGAGGGCGCGAGCAATATCGCCTACTGCCTGTTCAGTTTTCCTTCGCTGGCGGACTACGAAAGCTACCGGCATATCGCGATGACTGACGCCGAAAGCGTCGCGCTCGTGGCTTCGCTGGTCGAGAAGAAGTTTATCGTCAGTTATGAGCGGACTTTTCTGCGCCCGCTACTGGCCTGACATCCCTTACACCGGGGCGCCGCTCAATGCGGCGCGTTTGGCCACATGCCGCAAACTATCGAAATTGATGTTGGCCCCCGAGTCGATGGCGACCAGGGTCTGACCTCGGCTACCGGTTTGCGCCACGTACTAGCCGGGCGCTGATGGCAAGTCAATGGCCAATTTTCCTCGGCCGCTGTAGGCTGACGATTCTTTGCTCATCGTCCCAAGGAAGGAAACCATGAAGAGTGTCGCCCTGCCCCTCATTGCCCTTATTGCCTTTGCGGGCTACACCGTTTCGGTGATGCTCCAGGCCGAACAGTCGTTGATCGATTTCGGCATCAGCCTGATGTCGCGACCTGATACTGCGCAGGTGGTGATTGATCTTTACCTGCTGGCGACACTGGCCGGGACCTGGATGTACAAGGATGCGCGCAAGCGTGGACAGTCGGCGTTGTCGGTGATGCCCTACTTGCTGATCACGGCGATTTTTGTGTCCGTTGGGCCGTTGTTGTACCTCGTCGTCCGTGGCTTGCAGGATCGGAGAAAGGCCGTCACTTTGCCAGTCGCCTGAGCCCGAGCACCATCGCTCCTGCTCCAATCATCATCGCGGTCAGAAACAGCGGATATGAAACCCACCACGGCACGCCCGCCGTCATCATGCTGAACTCGGACATGCCGCCAACACTTGCAATCAGGTTCAGCGGCAGAAACACCACATTGATCAACGTCAGTTTGCGCAGCAGGTTGTTCATGCTGTTGTTCATCAGGTTGCCCCGGGCGTCGATGAGGCCAGAGAACACCGTGGAGTAAATTTCCGCCTGTTTGTAGCACTGGTTGTTTTCGATGATCAGGTCGTCGATCAGCCCAATGGCTTCGGCGCTGAAATGTTCCTTTGCGGCGTGATTGCGCAACCGGGTCAGGACTGCGCCGTTGCTGTGAATCGCGTTGATGTAATAGATCAGGCTTTCGCTGAGGTTGAACATCTGGATCAGGTGCTGGTTCTGCATCGACGCGTTGAACTTCTGCTGCAATTCCCGGGCAACCAGCTTGATCACCTTCAGGTGGCCCAAATAGTGATGGATGTTGTTGAACAGCAGGTCGAGCAACACATCCAGCGGCGTGTTCAGAGGCTGGCGCATGCCGAGGCCACTGAGCGGCGAGTCGTCGGTAGCGATCACCAGCAAACGATGCTCGGAAAACAGCAAACCGCAGGACGACACTTCGAAGGCCAGGCTGCCGGCGCCGGAATAATTTTCCGGGCGTTTCCAGATCAAAAACAGGTTGTCGGGGTGAAACTCGATGCGTGACACCTCGTCGGGGTCCAGGGCCGAGGCAAGGGCATGTTCATCGACTTTGAAATGGCTGTGCAGCAAGTCCCGCTCGGCCGCATCGGGGTTGTTGAACAGCATCACTTCGGCGTCCAGCCGTTCGACCGCTTTCAGGGCGCCGTGAATCAGTTGAAAGCTCTTGATCATCCGCCGCTCACCAAGCCTGGCCGCGGCGCTTGAGTTCCAGGCGACGAACGAACTCTTCCAGCACCAGTGAATACAGATCGTCCTGCAAGTAAGCGTCTTCGATGCCGGCGTCCATGTTCGGGTTGTCGTTGACCTCGATCACCACCACTTTGTCGCCGGACTGCTTGAGGTCGACACCGTAGAGGCCATCGCCGATCAGGTTCGCAGTCTTCACCGCCAGTTCCACCACCGCCCGCGGGGCTTCGTGAACCGCCAGGGTGCGGCATTCGCCGTTGATGTCCTGGCCCTTGGCCTTGTGGTTGTAGATCTGCCAATGGCCCTTGGACATGAAGTACTGGCAGGCAAAGATCGGTTTTCGGTTAAGTACGCCGATGCGCCAGTCGTATTCGGTGTAGAAGAACTCCTGGGCCAGCAACAGCACGGAATGTTCAAACAGTTCGGCCGTGGCTTCGAGCAAGGCTTGCTGGCTTTCGACCTTGATCACACCCCGAGAAAAACAGCCGTCGGGAATCTTCAATACCAACGGGAAACCGAGGCGCTCGCCCACCCGCTCAAAGTCTTCCGGTCGCTCTTTGTAGAGAATCTCGGTGGCGGGCATGCCCAGTTGATGGCTCTTGAGCAGATCGGTCAGATACACCTTGTTGGTGCAACGCAGAATCGACGCCGGGTCGTCCATCACCACCAGCCCTTCGCTCTCGGCTTTCTTGGCAAAGCGGTAGGTATGGTTGTCGACGCTTGTCGTCTCGCGGATCAGCAGCCCGTCGTATTCGGCGATACGCGCGTAGTCCTTGCGCTCAATCAGCTCGACATCGATGCCCAACGTCTTGCCAACCCTGACGAAGTTGTCCAGCGCCTTGGCATTCGACGGCGGCAACGCTTCCTGGGGATCGTGGAGGATTGCCAAGTCATAACGGGCCAAACGCCGGGAACGCGGCACGCGCCAGATCTTGCGGCTGAAACTGTCGAGTGAGTTAGCGAACTGGTCTTCCTGATCTTCGCGCAACTTATGTAAGGCACCGGACTTTATGCCTTCGATGTGCCAACCATTGGATCGACGAAACTCAACTAACAATATCGGACACGGAAAGACTTCGAACAACTGTCGCGCCAGATCCTGCAACGGCTCGATATTAGTTTTGCCAAAGTACAGTGTCAGGGTAAAGCCTTCGGTATCACTGTAAAGATGATGACTGAGGGCTTTTTCCAGGGTTTTATCCAGATCATCCAGGGCCAGACCGTACAAGGATTTTCGAGTCAGTTCGCTGATGGTCCGCACCGACGGAATCACCTTGTGCCCACGGGCTTCGGCCAGCAGCGAGCAGTAATATCCGTGCCCCAGGTACTTGTAGCTGCGGCACAGGTTGATCACCTGGACCCGCTTGCCCTGCTCATTGGTGCGGGTTTGTTCGAGGTACTCCTGGGCGCTGACGATGTCTTCACTGGGGAAGTAGGAGGTCCAGTCTTCCTTGCGTTCGACGATGATAATCAACTGGCTGGAAGTTCTAACTCCATCATTTAAATACGTTGCTGCCGGCAAAGTTTGCTCGGATACTTCGCGCCAATGACCTTGTACCGCTGACATAGTGATTGATCCGTTGGAGAACAAGACCTTTCCTATTAAGCACGAAGTTTTTCGAAAGTCCCGTTTCGTTACGCAACTTTTACGGTGGTTATATGAATCTGGTTTTTCGCCTGGCGGTCGTTGAAGACTTGCCCGCATTGCTGGAACTTGAACAACAATGTTTCACTACGGATCGGCTTAACAGTCGCAGTTTTCAATGGATGATCACCCGGGCTCACGGGCAACTACTAGTGGCCCAGCGTGGCGAGCACGTGGTCGGTTACGCCGTGGTGCTGTTTCATCGGGGGACTTCGCTGGCACGCCTTTACTCGATTGCGATCGCCACCGAAGCGCGCGGCAGCGGGCTGGGCAAGCAATTGCTCGAGCGCATCGAGGTGAGCGCCCTCGAGCACGACTGCGCCTACCTGCGCCTGGAAGTACGCAGCGACAACCCGGCGGCGATTGCCTTGTATGAGCGAAACGGTTACCGACGCTTTGCACTGATTCACGACTATTACCAGGACCATGCCGATGCGCTGCGGCTGGAAAAGCGCATCCTTCAGCACCGCGACTCACGCAATATCAAGGTGCCTTATTACCCGCAGACCACCGATTTCACCTGTGGCCCGGCCTGCCTGCTGATGGCCATGGGTGCACTGCAACAGGATCGAGTGCTGGAGCGCCGCGAAGAACTGCAGATCTGGCGCGAGGCGACTACCGTGTTCATGACCGCCGGCCACGGTGGCTGCAGCCCTCAAGGCCTCGCATTGGCGGCATCACGACGGGGGTTTCGGGTGGGCCTGCAACTGAGCATGGCCGGGCCGTTGTTTCTCGATGGCGTGCGCGATGAGCATAAAAAAGACGTAATGCGTCTGGTGCACGAGGAGTTTACGCAGCAGTTGCAAGCCACTGACGTCGAACGGGTGATTGGAGGGCCACTGGATCTGCGCCGGTTGCTGGACGCTGGCGGCCAGCCGTTGGTGCTGATCAGCTGTTATAGACTCACCCGCTCGAAGTCACCGCATTGGGTGATCGTCACCGATTGCGATGAAGAGTTCGTGTACCTGCACGACCCGGATGTCGACCACAGCCAGCATCGTCAGCCCATGGACTGCCAGCATTTGCCGGTCAGTCATGGGGAGTTCGACAAGATGTGCAGCTTCGGCCGGGGAAAGCTTCGGGCTGCGGTGATTCTGTATGCCCGAACGTGACGTCGGGCAAGCGTCGGACTGGTTACTTCAATCCGACTTTGTACAGCGCCCCGTCGTCTTCATCGGTCAACACATACACATACCCGTCCGGCCCCTGCCGCACATCGCGAATGCGCTTGTTGAGTTCACCGAGCAAACGCTCTTCGTGCACCACTTTGTCGCCGTCAAACTGCAAGCGGATCAACTCCTGACTCACCAGCGCGCCGATAAACACGTTGTGCTGCCAGGCCTTGAAGCGATCAGCATCGTAGAACGCCATGCCGCTGAGGCCGGGCGAGTTTTCCCAGACATGATGCGGTGCGACGGTGCCTTCGGCGGATTTACCGTTGGCTTCCGGTATCGGCTGGCCAGAATAGTTGATGCCGTGAGTTGCCATCGGCCAGCCATAGTTCTTGCCTCGCACGATGATGTTGATTTCGTCGCCACCCTGGGGACCGTGCTCGTTTTCCCAGAGGGTGCCGGTCCACGGATTGAGCGCCGCGCCTTGCGGATTGCGCTGGCCATAGGACCAGATTTCCGGGCGTACGCCGGCCTGACCGACAAAGGGGTTATCATCCGGCACCTTGCCGTCCGGATAGATCCGCACGATCTTGCCTTGCAGCTTGTCGAGGTCCTGAGCCGTCGGCCGGTCGTTGTTCTCGCCAAGGGTGATGAACAAATAGCCGTCACGGTCGAACACCAGGCGCGAACCAAAGTGGTTACCAACCGAAAGCTTTGGCTCCTGGCGGAAAATCACTTTGAAATCCTTGATGGCGGTCAGGTCGTCAGACAGACGTCCGCGACCGACCGCCGTCCCGGCCTTGTCGCCCTCACCGCCACCTTCGGCGTAAGACAGATAGACCGTGCGGTCTTGCTTGAAGTCAGGCGACAACACCACATCCAGTAAACCGCCCTGCCCCTTGGCCCACACCTTTGGTACGCCACTGAGCGGAGCGGAAAGTTTACCGTCGGTGTTGACCACCCGCAGGTTGCCGGGCCGTTCGGTCACCAGCATCCCTTGCCGATCGGGCAGAAACGCCAAGGCCCAGGGATGTTCGAGCCCTTTGGTAATCTGCGTCACCTCAAGGGTGCCCTGTTCGCTTTTCAAATTCTGGGTCGGCGCCGCGAAAACGGGTGCTGTGGCGGTGATCAGTGCGCCGGCACACAGTGTGGCCAGAAGAGTCTTACGCAACATGCACGATTCCTTTTGTCGTTCGAATGGCCTGAAAGAACGCTGTCCTGCCGTTCAACGGTTGCTGGTGTCCGCGTCTCGATGAGGTGGATTGGGGATGAATTTCGGTGAGTTGGCGGGAGGCGGCCGTTCTTGGGGGTAGCGGTTGCCAACACCACCGTTGTCAAGCGTCGGTGGGCGCGGCACGGGCACTGTGTTCGGCCCACGGATGGCCGGCGCGCTGGGTTGCGTGCCTTGCATGCTGTTTGGATTGGCCCGGCGAATCGGGCTGTTGTAAGGATTGCTGGTGTTGCCCGTCGGGCTCTGGGCCAACAGCAATGAAGAAGCTGACGCTGCGCTGTCGGCGTGGGCCAGATTGCTCAGCACGCCACTCAGCGCCAACGCGGTGCAGCCGAGCACAAATCTGTTCATGGGGAGCCTCTCGACATCGGCGTGGATAGGGTCTTCGATTGCACGCTACGCCCGAGGTTCGGATTTGTTAACTAAAACCTCTTTCACAAGATGTAACACGAGTTGACCCCACCGCCGATCCGCCCGCCTGACCGGGCCGCAACCCGCTGAAACTTTTGCACAGCGTCACCAGTCACCTGAACATCACTCGCGAGAAGACGACAATGGCACGTGCAATCTGGAAAGGCGCAATCAGTTTCGGTCTGGTGCATATCCCTGTCGCGCTGGTCTCGGCGACGTCTTCTCAAGGGGTGGATTTCGACTGGCTCGACAGCCGCAGCATGGACCCGGTGGGCTACAAGCGCGTCAACAAGGTCACCGGCAAGGAAGTCACCAAGGAACACATCGTTAAAGGTGTGCAGCACGAAAAGGGTCGGTATGTGGTTCTCAGCGAAGAGGAAATCAAGTCGGCGCACCCACTGTCCACTCAGACCATCGACATCTTTTCATTTGTCGACAGCGAACAGATCCCACTGCAAAACATCGATACGCCCTACTACCTCGCACCGGATAAACGCGGCGGCAAGGTGTATGCGCTGTTGCGCGAAACGTTAAGCAAAACCAACAAGGTCGCCCTCGCACACGTTGTATTGCATACCCGTCAGCATCTGGCGGCGCTGATGCCGCTGGAATCGGCGATGGTGCTGGTGATGCTGCGCTGGCCTGCCGAAGTGCGAAGTCTGGATACGCTCGAACTGGGCAGTGAAGTCACCAAGCCCGAACTGGCCAAGGGTGAACTGGACATGGCCAAACGACTGGTTGAAGACATGAGCGCCGACTGGAAGCCCGAGGATTATCGCGACAGCTTTGAAGACAAGATCATGGCGCTGGTTGAGAAGAAGGCTAATGAAGGCAAGATCGAGGATGTGGAAACGGCGACGGGTGAAGAGGAGCGTAAAACCGCGGATGTTATTGATTTGACCGAACTGCTTAAACGCAGCCTCGGGGGCAAAAGTGCCGGTAAAGCCGCTGAGAAGCCGGCGTCCAAAGCCAAATCCGCCTCCAAGCCCGCGGAGAAAAAAGCCACGAAGCAGTCTAGCGGCTGAGGTGGGTCAAATCAGTACAAAAATCGCCAGTAATCCGCCAAAGACCGCCCACTTCTCCAGGTAATAGAGCTTGCGGTTACTCTTCTTGAGCGCTTTGCCCCGCAGGCGAATTTTATATATTTTGGTGAACAATCGGTTGATACCACCGGTCTTGTCACCGACATCGTTCGGCGCGCCTGCCGCCGACATCACGTTACGGCTGAACCAGCCATTGAACGCCGTCGCCCAGCGATACTTCATCGGACGCTCGACGTCACAGAACAGAATGATGCGGTTCTGCTGGGTGGTGTTTTCGGCGTAATGAATGAAAGTCTCGTCGAACATGACCGCTTCACCGTCGCGCCAGTGGTAGTTCTCACCATCGACGTTGATGTAGCAACCGGCATCGTTCGGTGTTTCCAGGCCCAGGTGATAACGATAGGAGCCGGCATAAGGATCGCGGTGACGGACCAGTTTCGAACCCGGTGGCAACTCAGCAAACATCGCGGCCTTGATGGAGCCGATGCTTTGCACCAGTTCGGTGGTACGGGGGCAGAGTTTCATGGCCGAAGGATGACTGTCGCCGTACCACTTCAGGTAGAAACGTTTCCAGCCAGTCTTGAAGAACGAGTTGAAGCCGACGTCGTCGTATTGATTCGAGCGCTTGATCTCTCCAGCCTTGAGCAGGTCCTGGCCCTCGGCGCGAATTTCTTCCCAATGGTCCTGCAACGGACTCAGATCAGGGAAATCGACCGGGTTGAGATAAGGCTTGCTGGGGATTTTCGAGAACAGATAAAGGAAGCAGTTGATCGGCGCCAGAAACGTCGAGTGGTCGCTCAGTTGGCGGCCCAGCTTGTGGCGCACGCGTCCGCGCAAGTGGACGTACGCAATGGATACAACGTAAATAGCGGCAATGATCAGTTTCACAGAAATCGTCACACGTCTGAAGTGAACAAGCGGCGTCCTTGCCGGCCAATCGGCCAAGGGGCTTGGCATTTTAGCCACAGTTTGTAACTAATAGTTAACCTTCAACGGTGAAAATCTGTCCGCTGATGCTGCCAAAGCGGCCGTGCGGTTTTAACATCCTATCGTTTAAAGAGCCAGACCAGTACAATCGCCGCCAAACATTACGCGCCCCCCTTGGTTGATGATGGGAATGAACCCCGTCTCAGCGCACTTCGACTCGGGCCAAGCGCTCCATTGCTGTTGTCCACTTATTGCCAGATGGACCTTCCGCTTCTGACCGGGATGCAATTCCTGTGGTTCGAATACCGGAAACGGGTACTGAATCGGTACTGCCGCAACCCTAGCTACTCTGAATGCTTCGCTGGAAAACCTTTGATCTCTACAGCTAACATCACGATGCGATCTTATTAGCACGTAATGATGCTTAAAGCGTATATAAATCAGTAGCTTGGCGCGCAGGGTGCCGCACAAAAACGCCTCAAAGAGCGGCATTTGGTATCAAAACCGGTATCAACTATTACGCTGCCCGATCTAAATTACTTATATTCCATCATTTAAAGGCCTTGGCACTCCCGAGTACGGCACCTGACCTTCATTTCGAGATCACAGGAGTCAGATACGCTGCAAGCAGGACTTTTAACAAAAACAAACTACCTCCTATTATCTATCAATGGAAAACGCCCATCAGTATTCACTAAAAATACCGAACCACATAGCGCCGCCAGCCCTAATTAGAAAGCTAAAATACATGTTAATACTTCACCTCCTTAATATTGAAATTGTATTGCATACATCGTCTGCGTCATTGATCGAGGCTTTGAGAGTCACCCGTCAGCTCGGATGTAACTCATACAACCCGCGCTGAAGAGCCTGCCTGTGCTCGCCCGAGACGATCATAACGACCGCTTGCATGCGAAGGTATTACCACCGAGGCGTTAATGTGCCGATATTGCCTGTCGATCAAGGCCAACCGCGCTTCCAAGGTCCGGTACTCGGGAGCGCCCACCATTACACATAAGGGAAGGTCCAGACTGAGGGCAGCGTTGCCCGCCATGTCGACAACACAACCATTGGCACCATAAAGCACTATATTGTTGATATTGGACAGGTCCAGGCAGGCCAGGCGCGTCACCCCTGCTTGCTGCTGAAGAAGGTCGGCATTGATCACCAACAAATCGAAGGCTATTGCGCCGTACCCACTCAAGCACTCGACCTCTTCGAACGAACAGACAGAAGCGACGCAGTAATAGCCAAGCCGATTGAGCATCTTCTCAATGCTCAATGACTGCGGATGGTGCTTATCGGCGATCAAAATACGCAGCGCTTTATTAATCATGAGATGACCTGCAATCCTAGCGAGTACCTGAGAACATCACACCGGCCTCTTGGCTGACACCAGGGACCGGACCAGTGAAGCTGGGTGTTAAACGATTCAACGAGCGGCGCGCTCACGGGCAATCAACCGGTCCGCCAACTGCAACATGCCCTGCGCTCCGCCGGCACTCAGGTCGAAACGGTATTTGCCGTCCACCACCATCGCCGGCACGCCCGTGACCTCATAAGCTGCGATTTTCTGTTTGGCATCAGTGACCTTGGCCTGCACCGCAAACGAATGAAAGGTGCCGAGAAACTTGTCTTTATCGATGCCCTGCCCCTCCAGGAACTCAGCCATTTGCTCAGGCGTCGCCAGTCGCTGGCGATTGCGAATCGCCTGGAACACTGCGCGGTGCACCCGGTAGTCGACGCCCATGGCCTGCAAGGTCAGGAACAACTGGCCGTGGGCGTCCCAGATCCCGCCGAACATGGCCGGAACCCGGTTGAAATCGACATCCACCGGCAGTTTCTCGATCCATGGGTTGATCGCCTCTTCCAGATCAAAACAATGCCCGCAACCGTAGGCGAACAACTCCAGGACCTGGATCTTGTCCTGCTGCTTGACGGCGAAACTGCCGGGCAATTCGACATACTGATCAGCCGCATGTGGGGCCCGGCTGAGCAAGGCGGTAGAGAGCAGAACGGTGCTCAGAAAACAATGACGCATAAGAACTCCATGGAGCTGAAAATGGGGTGCAGTCAGCCGTGCACCAACCG
Source organism: Pseudomonas sp. HLT2-19-2 (assembly GCF_054898005.1). Classification (NCBI taxonomy): domain Bacteria; kingdom Pseudomonadati; phylum Pseudomonadota; class Gammaproteobacteria; order Pseudomonadales; family Pseudomonadaceae; genus Pseudomonas; species Pseudomonas sp. HLT2-19-2. Next base: position 3,423,922 of record NZ_CM142712.1, read on the forward strand.
CGAGAAACCCGCGCTGGCGTCCGACAAAATGCTGACCAGGGAGAGGCCATCCATGGGTTTGTGAAACAGATACCCCTGGGCAGCATCGACACCGAGTTCCTTCAGGTGCTGGCGCTGCTTTTCGGTTTCCACGCCTTCGGCCACGACTTCCATGCCCAGTGACTTGGCGAGCGCGCAGACGCATTTGATGATTCGGCTATGCCGGATATCCAGGGCGCAGGCAATAAAATCTGCGTCGAGCTTGATCTGCGTGAAAGGGATCTGCGCCAGGCGCTCGATGGACGAAAACCCACTGCCGAAATCATCCAGCGACAGGTGGATACCGCCTTGAACTATCAGCGTGATGTTCTCAATCACCGCCATGTCAAAAGCCATGGCTCCTTTTTCGGTGATTTCCAGCGTGATCAGGCCAGGCGCGATCCCGGCTGCTTTTAGTTGAACGAGCAAGCGGCTGGCGAAGCCCTCTTCCAGCAGTTGGCTGGTTTCGATGTTGTATGAAAAAGCCAAGGCCTGGCCCAGGCGCAACACCCTGCGATGCACCTTCAGGGCCTGCTCCAACAAGCACTCGAACAGAGGCCGATGCAGGTCTAGCTGGCCTATGGCCGGCAGGAAGCTGCTGGGTGGGAGCACGCCTTGCTCCGGATGACGCCAGCGTGCCAGCACCTCAACACCGAGAATTCGCTGGGTTATCAGGCACAGTTTGGGCTGATAGAAAGGTTCGATCTGGCGTGTCTCAAGGGCCTTGCCGACATGCAGGGGCTGCCATTCGTTTCCCGGTACACGGGTCGGCTGGCGTGCCCGCGGTGGGCTTTTCGACGGATCGCGCATACATCGCTGTTGCAGAGTCGCTCTCATTACCGCCGCGGTGATTTGCATCTGGCTGGGCAGACCTCTATAGCGGCCGCAACAGTGCTTGCGCCCCAGGCTGACAAAACGCCCGACACCCCAGGCTGCGCTGGCCTCCAGATCGGAGTTTTCCAAAGTCGAGAAACCCTCGCCCTGCTCGCACAATTGACGGAACAGCGACACTTCACGGCCCGAGTGGAATGAATCACAAATCACTAGGCCGACATTCAGCGACAGGAGCTCGGCGCCCGACACGAACTCGCCCCCTGCCACCACATGAACCGTGCCCGCCGAACTGCACGCGATCCGCTCGACAATGTGCTGGGATCGAAGCCCGTTCGAGGAAAACAGAATCACATCAGGAAGAGGCATACAGGCAGGCCTGGGCAATAGGAGAAAGTGCACAAACCTTAACAAACAAGGTGCCAAGAAATTTCTTGGATGAAGGGAGAGAATTCTCGAATATCGTGTGCATATTCGCCCATGCGTTAGCATGTGCACGCTGCGCAACATGGCGTCAGGCGCGATCCAACTATACTGGCCCGGTCCTCACTCACGGTCCCCTCTAGACAGTCACTCGAGGCAAGCATGAACAAACGTGTACTTATCGTCGACGACCATCCGATCATCTGTGCCGCTATCAAGGCTGTCCTCCAAGAGCAGGGCTACCAGGTAGTCGCCGAGTCTTCCGATGGTTTCGACGCGCTGACCAAACTGCGCACCCTGGAACCCGAGTACATGCTGTTGGATATCGGAATCGACAGCCTTGACGGGCTGTCCGTGCTGCAACGGATCGCCTCCGAGCAGATTGAAGTCAAGACACTGATCTTCACCTCGCACCTGGCCAGCACCTACGCGGTGCGCTGCATGCAGGCCGGAGCTCTGGGCTTTATCAGTAAAAGCGCTGACCTGAACGAGCTTATCAAAGGGCTCAACGCGCTTTCGGACGGCTACCTGTACTTTCCCAAGGAGGTGATTTCGCTCTATCGCGACTCGGAGAAAGACGCCAACGACCCGATGCGCGGCCTGACCAACAAGGAGATCATCATTCTCCAGTTGCTGGCCAAGGGTTTCAGCAATCTTGAAATCGCCAGCAAGCTGAACCTGAGCAACAAGACCATTAGCGGGCACAAGGTCAATATCCTCAGGAAGATGGGGGTCCGCACCACCATTGAGCTGGCCAGCATCGCCAAAGAACTCAGCCTGATTTGAGTACGCAACAATGACACTGAATGTCCAATACCGGTGGTTGCTGCTCGCCCTCCTGACAGTCGCGCTCAGCCCCTGCGCGCGCGCCATGGAAAACAACGGCAGGATCTCCGCGCTGACTCGCTCATTCGTGTTTCCCACCGCCCTGCCGGAAGATACGACGGGCTGGCTACGAACGAAAAAAAAGCTCACGGTCGGAGTTACCTTGCCCGACTACCCGCCCTTTACCATCACTGACTCCAATGGCGAACTGCAGGGTATTACTGCCGAATACCTCAAGAGCCTGCAGCAGGCCTTGCGGGTCGAACTGCAAATCCGCCACTTCAGCAACCGTCAGCAAGCCTTCCAGGCGCTGGCGCGCGGTGACATCGACCTGATCGAAACCAGCAACCAGGCCGAAGCGCAGAAATACGGCGCCGCCTTGACCCACGCTTATGCCTACACCCGCATCGCCCTTTATTCCAAGACCGGCTCACTGCTCAATATCGACCTGAGCGATCCCAGTTCCAAAATCGCCCTGAGCGAAGACGGGCTGATCAGTGATCAGGTACTGCAGTACTTTCGCAGCGCCACCATCGCGCCGTTCAGCTCGCCCCTCGATGCGATTGCCTCCGTCCTGCATGGCAACTCGTTGGCCTACCTGGGCGACACCGTCAGCACCAGCTACCTGGTCAACCAGACCTTCAGCAACCAGTTGGTGACCAATACCGCCGTGGAAAGCAGTGACGAAAAAGTCGGCTTTGCGCTCCGGCCGGGCGACACCCAACTCAAGGCAATCCTCAATCAATTGCTGGACAGCCGTAGCCGCTGCCAGAAAATCGACGCCATCAACTGGTGGGTATCGACGCTCAAATGCAATGATGGTGACTTTCTGCAGCAACTTGAGCCACCTGAAAAGGCGCTGCTCGACAGCAACCGGACGTTCAAGATTGCCATCAGCGAAGACCTCGCGCCCTATGCCTTCTTCGATGGCGTAGGGCAATTCAGCGGCTCGATCTCGGACATCCTCGAATTGATCCGCCTTGAATCGGGGCTGAAATTCGAAGTCGTCAGAACCCCCAACGTGCAGTCCGCCATCAAGGCGCTTGATGAACGGCGCGTCGACCTGAGCCTATTTGCCGACACTCCGGAGCGCAACCCTCACTACCTGTTTACCCAGCCGATTTTCAACACGCCGTATAGCATCATCGTGCGTAACGACCAGCCGGATTCTTTCCGCCCCAAGCCCACGGACACGCTGGCCCTGGCCCTGCCCAAATGGGATGCGCTGGAACCCTACATCACCAGTCACTACCCGGCGCTCAAGCTGCAAAGCACAGAGAACATCGCCGACGCGCTCAACCGGGTCAGAGATGGCGAAGCCGACTTCACCATTCTCTCGACCAACCAGGCCCGCTACTACCTGGCCTACAAATATGACAGCGGCCTGAAGGTCTCGAACCTCTTCAAAGGAGTTGAAGCCAATGTTGCCATCTCCACCAACCTGGACAACCCACACCTGGTGTCCATCCTAAAAAAGGCCCTACTGAAGATCTCTCCCAGCGAGATAGCCGACATCACCGGGCGCTGGCGCTCCAACACCGCGACCGACACCCTCTACTGGGAGGGTCTTAGCCTGCGGGTGTACCAGATGCTCAGCGCACTGCTCGCGCTGCTGCTGATTACCGCTGTGTGGATCGTGTTCCTGCGCAAGCTCATGTTCAAGCGCACCATCGAGGGCGAGCAGTTGCAGCTGCAACTGGGTCTGATGCAAAACATGGTCAACAGCATCCCGCACCCGGTCTATGTCAGGGACCGGGCCGGCGACCTGGTGCTATTCAACACCTCCTACGCCCGGACCTTCGAGCCGGCAGCCGACTCCTCGGCCCAGGCCCGCCAGCTGGATGCCCTGATCGATCCGAACACACTCGCTGCCTGGCGCCTGGCCTACGCCGAGGTGGAAAAGAGCGGCATTGCCCAAGCGGGCGACCAGACCCTGCAACAAACAGGGCACAGGCAGGAGATCTACCATTGGATAGAGCCCCTGCGTGATCAGGATCAACGCACCATCGGCGTAGTCTGCGGCTGGCTGGATATCAGCGAACGCTTGCGCATCCTCGATCAATTACGACTGGCCAAGGAAAGCGCGGACCAGGCCAATCACAGCAAATCCATCTTCCTGGCGACCATAAGCCACGAGATCAGGACCCCCATGAACGCCGTGATCGGCATGCTGGAGCTCATCCTCACCCGCGAACCCGTCACCGGCCCCAACCACGAGGCGATTCATATTGCCCACCAGGCCGCGCAAAGCCTGCTCAGGTTACTGGGCAGCATCCTGGATATCTCCAGCATCGAATCCGGGCAGACCCGCCTGCACCTGGAAAGCACCACCCTGCGCCAGATCGTCGAGCCGATTGCGGCAATATTCACCGAGACCGCCAGACACAAGGCGCTGACCATCGACACCCGGTTCGATCAGCAGGCCGACCTGGCACTGCTGGTCGACACACTGAAGATCAAGCAGGTGTTGTCGAACCTGCTGAGCAACGCGATCAAGTTCACCGAACGCGGAAATATCTGGCTCGATATCTCGGGTCGCATCACGGCGCCCGGGGCGCTGGATCTGGAATTCACCGTCCGCGACACCGGCCTAGGGATCAGCGAAGCGGAAATGTCCACGCTGTTTATCCCGTTCTCCCGCGTCACCATGACCAAAAACAGCGGTGCAGGACTTGGCCTTTCCATCTGCCAATCCCTGAGCCGGATCATGGGCGGCGACCTGCTGGTCAGCAGCACGCCAGGCCAAGGCACATCGGTCACCTTGCGCGTGCCGGCGACAGTGGCCAGCCCCGTCATCGACGCGCCGCCACCCGCGCCTATAGCGGCCAGCACCAGCCCCCGCCCGCTGACGGTGCTGATCGCCGAAGATCATGAACCCAGCCTTAAGCTGCTTAAGGAACAGATCGAGTTTCTCGGTCACCGGCCAGTGCTGGCGAACAATGGCCTGCAAGCGCTGTTCCTCTGGGAGGATACCGATTTCGACCTGCTGATCACCGACTGCAATATGCCCGAGCTCGACGGGTACGAACTGACCAGTGAAATCCGCCAACTGGAACGCAGGTCGCGTCGACGCCCCTGCACCATTATCGGCGTGACCGCCAGTGCGCAAAAAAGCGACCACATGCAAGGCCTCGAAGCGGGTATGGACCAGTGTCTTGTCAAACCTGTGGGCCTCACTGAGCTCGCTCGACTACTGCCCAAAGTGGTGGGCTCGACGCCAGACAATGGGGTGGATGGCTTGCTCGCCAACCTGCCCGCCGACAAGCGCAAGGAGCTGGTGCAGGATCTGTTGGACAGCAATGCCCTGGACTATCGCGTATTGGAAGAGGCCCTGCTCCAGTCCGACTGGCCAAGCATGAAGCGCACCGCGCACCGTCTCAAGAGCTCGGCGCGGATCATCGCCAGCGCCGAACTGCTGGGCGCCTGCGAAGCCATCGAACATGCCCTGGAACAGCCCATCGGACTCAATGACCTGCAACCCTTTACCCTGCAGCTGGGGCGCGTACTGGACGCGATAAAAACCGACCTGACGTAAAAGGCCCTCGTTCAACGAGAGCCTTGAGCCGTGTGTAGGCAGAGCACTGCAACCGGGGACATCCATTACCGGGGCAGTGCTCACGAAAAACCAGCCAATAGATGGGAGCTGAGGCTCAGAGCCTGGCCTCGGCCCTGAAAAAGGCGGTGCTTAGCCCTTTATCGTCATTGACGGCGAACTCAACCCCCACCTGCCGCCCGCGAATATGGGCCGCCAATGGCAACTCGCGACTGGCCGAAGGCGCGAGCAAGTCGTGCTGAGGCCCCAGCTCCTGCAGGACCTGCCCATCCACCACCCGCAGCCCGGCGAAAGCGATGTGATAAGGGCTGGGGTTGGTCACCCGCAGATAACGAGTATCGCCGCGATTCACCAGGCGCCAAAGCAACTGCCGAGGGGCTTCGACCAGTAATGAAACCAGATGCTGCGGGCGGTATAAAAACGCTATGCGCTCGACTTTCTCCAACTGGTCGGCCACCCCTGGGACCCCTTCTTCGACAATCGGTGTCTCCAGGGTGTGCAAGTAAAACAACGACTCACGATCAGCCGGCAAGGCGCCCGGGGTTCTGATGATCCGTATCACCCGCTCCTCACCGGCCCACAGACGAAACAGCGACGGCATGGCGATAAAGGGCGGCAAGAAATCGGCATTGGCGCCAGAGCCACTGATCGAGGCCCGCACCAACGCGGCATGGCCGGAGCTGTTACCGATCAGGGTGGCCACATTGCGCTCCTGGGCATTCAAAATGATCCGTGATGTATTCGCGGCCACACCATCCGCGGCGAACGATGCGTGGCCCGCACCGATAAGTCCCAGACCACATATCAATAAGTGAGAAGCGCTGCGCGCCCTCTCTTTAAAAAACATATTGCCTCCTCTCGTCCTTAGCAAGGCGCCATGCGACACCTCACTGTTGCGTCAAACCAAACTGATAGTAACGACGTAATAAATAGCAACTATTTGCCGCAGCAAACAACACCCCGTCAAATAAGTTGCGCAGGCGGAGTATGAAAAGCACCCATTGGCAAAAACAACAAGACACTGCTCGAATCACCCAAGACTATTCTTGCAATAGCGCGCATCTACTTCGCAAGTAACACCTCACAAGTAGCACGAAGCCGCAGTGCCAACTTAATGAGCGTTAAATCACCCCACCCGACAACCAAGAATATTCTTGCGCCCTCTCCAGATGTCTCTTGTAGGCAAAACCCAACGCCGTCATTAACATAGTCCAGTCAAGCCCCGACAGTCATGTCGGATCTTTATTACGCAGATCAAACTCGCCTCAAGCGGGGGCTATTAAAAAGCACATCTGCGTGCCGCGATCCATCTCTATTTGAAGGGTTCCGTAATGGACTTCCGTAAAACCATGCTCGCTGCCGTCGTTCTTACTGTTGGTACCATGTCGCTGGCTCACGCCGCGGTAAAAGACCAAGGGCACGGCAAAGTTACGTTCAAAGGCTCGATAAACGAAGCGCCTTGCTCGATCTCGCCAGACACCGTCGACCAAACCGTGGATTTGGGCATGGTGTCCAACAAAGCACTGGCCGATGGCGGAAAATCCAAACCGCAGAACTTCCAGCTTAAACTGGAAAGCTGCGACCTGGGCACGTTGAAGACCGTCACCGCAACATTCTCTGGCAGTCAATCGGCCGGCAACCCTGACCTGCTGGGCATCACCGGTTCGGCCAGCGGTGCCAGCGTCGCCATCACCGACGGTAACGGCCAGCTGATCAAGCTAGGCGAACCCTCCACGGCTCGCGGCATTCAGGGCGGCGATAACACCATGCAGTTTTCCGCTTACCTGCAGGGCGACCCTGCTCCAAAAACCGAAGGTGGAGTAGCACCGAAAGTTGTCCCGGGTGAATTCACTTCGGTGGCCGACTTTACCCTCGCTTACCAGTAAGGCTTAACCCGCATCACCCCCATCCAAGGCATGCGATGAACGTCGCATGTCTTGGGGGGCTTACTGTAATTCCAGCTCATAATTGTATTGCCCTGCCACTCGGCACTTACACAAGGCTTCCTCAACCATTGATCGAGGCTCTTCCTAAGCCAGCAGACCCTCTCGCAACCGACTGGACAACAGAACGTCTGTGCCGGGCCATGCCCCACGCCTGATGATTAAACAGAGCGTTACTCAGTCCGCACTCATTCAGCTCAAGAGTATTCGAAAGTGAACCTATACAGAGTATTGGCCGGCGCTATCCTGCTCTTACAGGTTTTCTCAACTTATGCTGCTGAAGACATTCAATTCAACTCGGATGTCTTGGACCTTGAAGACAGTCAACGTATCGACCTGAGCGTTTTCTCCAAGGTCGGTTTTGTCATGCCTGGCACTTACAACCTTGTTGTATATATCAATAAACATGAACTGATGGAACAACCGATACTGTTCACGGCGCCGGATAACTCACCACAAGACAGCATGGCCTGTATCTCCCCGGCCCTGGTCGATAAGTTTGATCTCAAGAGCAGTGCCAAAAGCCAACTGCGCTGGTGGCATGACAATCAGTGCCTGGATATCAGCAGCCTTGAAGGCACCGAGATGCGTATCGACCTCGGCGCCTCGGCGCTCTATCTGAACATTCCCCAAGCCTGGCTCGAGTTTAGTTCGCCGGACTGGGACCCGCCCGCGCGCTGGGATGAAGGGGTTAACGGCCTGTTGCTCGATTACGACCTCAGCGGCCAGAGCAACTCTTCGCAAGGTAAACGCAGCGACTCCTTAAGCGTCATCGGCACTGTGGGCGCCAACCTCGGCGCCTGGCGGCTGCGGGCCGACATGCAGGGACAGACCGAACGCAGTCGCGGGCAAGCGATCCAGCACTCCTTTACCTGGAACCGCTACTACGCCTACCGCGCCATCGCACCCTTGCGTTCACGCCTGACCGTCGGCGAGGACTACCTGAGTTCGAACCTGTTCGACAGCTTTCTTTACGCCGGGGCCAACCTGGCCTCGGACGACAACATGCTACCGCCCAACCTGCGTGGCTATGCCCCGGAAATCACCGGGGTGGCCACCAGTAACGCGCGGGTCACGGTCAGCCAGCAGGGGCGCTTGCTGTATGAGACCCAAGTGGCCGCAGGGCCGTTTCGCATCCAGGACATCAACAATGCCGTCAACGGCAAGCTGGATGTGCGGGTGGAAGAACTCGACGGCAGCGTCCAGGAGTACCAGATGGACACGGCCAACATTCCCTACCTGACCCGCCCCGGCAGCGTGCGCTACAAGCTGACCGCAGGACGCCCATCGGATGGCGAACACAACATCGACGGCCCGCTGTTTGCCGGCGGTGAGTTCTCCTGGGGGGTAAGCAACGGTTGGTCGCTGTACGGCGGCGGCCTCGGCACCCAGGGCTACAACGCCGTGGCACTGGGTGCCGGGCGCGACTTGACGATTCTTGGCGCACTGTCCGTGGACGTGACCCAATCGCGCGCCACACTGCCCCAAGGTAGCATGACCGGGAAGTCCTATCGCGTCAGTTATTCCAAGCGCTTCGATGATTACGACAGCCAGGTCACGTTCGCCGGATACCGCTTCTCCGAGGAGAACTACATGAACATGTCCGAGTTCCTCCAGAGCCGTGAGCAGCAGCAACGCCAAAACAAGGCCAAGGAAATGTACACCGCCACCGTCAATAAACAATTTCGCGAGCAGGGTGTGAGTATTTACCTGAACTACAGTCGCCAGACCTACTGGAATCGCCCCGCCAGCGACCGCTACAGCATGTCGCTTTCGCGCTATTTCGATGCCGGGCGTTTCAAAAACCTGAGCCTGTCGTTGACCGCTTACAGTAACAAAACCGACCGTAATTCCGACCAAGGCGGCTACCTGTCGCTGACTCTGCCCTGGGGCAGCGGCTCGTACAGCTACAACACCTCGGTCAACAGCGCCAACACCACCCACAGTGTCGGCTACTACGACCGCCTCAGCGACAAGACCTACTACCAGGTCAGCGGCGGCTCCTCGCGCACTGGGCAGTCGGTCAACGGCAACATGAGCCACGAAGGTGACTACGCGCGATTCAACGCCAACGCCAGCTACCAGCCTGGCGAATCCAGCGCCATCGGTGGTTCGGTGCAAGGTGGCGCGACCCTGACTGCCCACGGCGGCGCCCTGCACCGCTCGAACATTCCCGGCGGCACACGACTGTTGGTCGATACCGACGGGGTCGGTGGTGTACCGATACGCGGCAGTGGCCCAGCGACGAGCACCAACTACTTCGGCAAAGCGGTGATTGCCGACATCAATCCCTACTACCGCGACCAGGCCAGCATCGACCTGAATAACCTAGGCGACAACGTCGAAGCCACGCGCTCGGTAACCCAGGCCACCCTGACCGAGGGCGCCATCGGCTACCGAAAATTCGACGTGATTTCCGGGACCAAGGCCATGGCGTTTATCACACTGCCCCATGGCCCCACCCCACCCTTTGGCGCCACGGTGCATAACCGCCGTGGCCAGGAAACGGGCATCGTCAGTGACAGCGGTAGCGTCTACCTGAGCGGTATCAAGGCCGACGAGATGATGTCGGTGCGCTGGGACGGCAAGGACCACTGCGTCGTGACCCTGCCGAAAAACCTACCAGCGGACAGCGCCGAGCTTGACCTGCTGTGCCGCGAAGACCTGACCCTGAACGACGCGGCTTAACCCCCTTAATGACTGAGAGAACAACCCCATGAAGAGATCCGCACTTATCACCCTTGGCGCCACCCTGCTGGGCTGCACCCTCGGAGCCACACAGGCCGTCGCCGCCATTGCCCTGGACCGGACCCGGGTGATCTACACCTCCGCCGAAAAGTCCGTGAGCCTGAGTATTACCAACCAGAACCAGCAACTGCCGTACCTGGCCCAGGGCTGGATCGAAGACGCCGAGGGCCAGAAGATCAGCTCTCCGCTGCTGGTGCTGCCACCCATTCAGCGCCTAGAGCCGGGCGCCAGCAGCCAGGTGAAAATCCAGGGTTTGCCCGCGGCCATGTCCCTGCCTCAGGACCAGGAAAGCCTGTTCTATTTCAACCTGCGGGAAATCCCGCCCCGCAGTGAAAAAACCAACACCTTGCAGATCGCCCTGCAGACTCGGATCAAACTGTTCTATCGTCCCGACGCTCTGGTGCCCAATCGCGGAGAAATCAACAGGCCCTGGCAGGAGCAGATCACCCTCACCCGCCAGGGCAATCGCTATGTGGTGAACAACCCGACGCCTTACTACGTGACCCTGGTCGACGCCAAAAGCACGGCAAAAGGTGAGTCTGTCAAAGGTTTTGAACCTTTGATGCTCGCGCCCAAGACCAAGGGCAACCTGAGCATTGACGCCCAGGCGCTGGGCCAGTCGCCAGTGCTTACCTACGTCAACGACTACGGTGGCCGCCCGCACTTGCAGTTCCAATGCAGCGGCGACACCTGCACCGCCAACCCACTGGCCCAGGCTGAATAACCCTGATTATGAAAACTTCGATCAGTGGCGCGCAGCTGTGCAGATACCTGTGCCTGTTGGCGCCGGGCGTGATGACATCTGCCCATGCCCAGAACCTGTTTTTATCTGGCGAACTGGTTGAGCCACCCAGTTGCACCATCAACGAGGGCCAGGTCATCGATGTTGCCTTTGGCCAGAACATCGCGATCCGCAAGCTCGATGGCGTGAACTACCGGCAAACAATTAACTACAAGATCCATTGCGACGTCAGTCAGTTGGAGTGGAGCCTGAGCCTGAAAATCTCCGGTGACGCCACCACGTTTAACCCGGCAGCCCTGCAGACCAGTGTTGCGGGGCTGGGTATCGAGATGCTCCAGGACGGAAAACCGTTGGCCCTCAATAAAGCCCTGGCGATTGACCCAAACCATCCGCCCGCGCTTCAGGCGGTGCCGGTAAAAGACCCAGCGGTTGAGCTGGCGGCCACCGCCTTCGAGGTCACGGCCACCCTGACGGCCGAGTATCAATAAGAGGCTTGTATGGGTACTTATATGCACTATGGGAAATGGATGGTTTTGCTGACGGCGATGATTACCCACGCAACGCTGGCCGAACCCGCCAAGACTCCCAATCTGTACCTGCACGGCGCCCTGGTTAATGAACCCTGCACCTTGAGGCCAGGCGACGAAGCCGTTGAATTGCAGTTCGGCGTCGTCGCCGACAAGTACCTCTATAAAAACCAACGCACTCTGGGCCAGCTATTTGAACTGCACCTGCAATCCTGCGACATCAGCCAGGACAGCACAGTCAAGGTGCAGTTCAGTGGTGTGGAGAGTGCTGAGTTGCCGGGTTTTTTGGCACTTAGCGGCGACACCCGTGGCTTCGCCATTGGCTTGGAACGGCCTGGAGGGCAAGCCATTGCTCTTAATAAACCGAGCCAGCTCTGGAACTTGAAAGAAGGCGAAACGGTTATTTCACTAAAAGCCTTTTTACAAATAGAACCCGAAGCACTGGCCGCGCAAAGTATAGCCCGAGGCGAGTTCACCGCAACCATGATGTTCACGCTGGAATATGAATAAACCGCCCCCCCTGCTTAGATGCATTTGCACTTTATAAACACTCAAACATTATGAGCCAATGACATGCAAGGCATCAAACATAAAACACTCGCACCCGCCATAGCTATATATTGCTTACTTCAACTGAACATCTGCATGGCCGCACCTGTTATATATTCGGTGCGAGATGCGTCAAGCTGGCTTACTTCAAATATATATAAGGGTCCTGTGGCCACTCGAGACTAGCCAGTAAGAGATATGCGACCCCAGCGGACCTTGCCAGATAGTTGGCTGTTCAAAAAGCGGCTTGAACGAATCAAATCCTGCACTGTGCATCCCTTTTGACAAAACTCAAATCCCTGCCGGCGCCACGATGCAACAAGCCCGAGAAATATGGGTTAGAAAACACGGAGTTCTCAGTGGCGAATTAAAAGCTGACCCTCTGGTTACGAATCCAAACTGCATGTCTTTAGTGTCAGTAGGAAATAAGTTTGGAAAATGGCTGCCCGGAATGAGCTGCGTGGCAGTGCCTCCTAAAAACCTTATCTGTACCGCGACTGAACAACTAAATATCAATTACAACACGCTCGAATCCGCCCATGTCAATAACGCCAAGAGCAGCGCCAACCTGAGCATTACCTGCAGCGGTTCAGCCTCCATCACCCTCAAATTGAATGGCCCTAGGGAGATTGATCTTGGCCGATCCGGCGCCTTGCGCGCGACGCTGGATATTCAAGGGAAAGACCTGGCAGATGGGTGTTCTTTTAAGGTAGGGAAAAACTCGACCACGGTCCAAGTGACCTCTACCTTAACTTCAGACTCGCAAGAGGCGGAAAGCGGAGAATTCAAGGGCAATGGTGTTATTGTCATGAGTTATAACTGACATAAAAACTGCATGCTCTATAAGTACGAACCTTTCAAATCCCGCCGCTTGCTCAACATAACATCACATCACATCAATCCTCAATGTGGCCGTTGCGCTAAACTTTCCTCCGCTCAAATTGGCATTCGGTCTTTTCATCAGCACGGCTTTCAACGCGGGAAATTTCGTGATGTCATACACCAGCATAGACCGATTGACCGCCAGGACATTGGTACCATCCCATACTTTGATGGCCAAGTTTACATTGTCCGTGGCCAGATAAGAACTCTCAAAGTTTGACACATCTCCTTTAAACGCCAATGACACATAGAATTGGCTCGCGTGCTCGGTATTTACGCATTTAGGCGTATATTCCACCGGCTGCTCGTAGCGCCCACTATCGACTTTCATTACATCCACCAGACCGAACTTTATATCCATTGGCTTTTCAGTCATCGTGCATACCGGCGCCGAAATCAAGGTTCCGGAAAATGACATCCCCGTCGCGTTTACGCACGGGGATGCAATCAATCCTGCAACGACCAAAGCTACCAATCCATATGCCTGAGACAATGAGTCATGCTTATTCACAAGCGTTCACCAATAGAAATATTAATGTAATTAACAGCCCGTTTAGTAAACGAAGCCGTTCTTTTTTAAGCACTCGCTCACTCAACATTCATCATCAATGTCGCGGCAGCATTAAACGCCCCCGTGGGCCTTCAACGTCGGTCGCAATGTAATTATCACTGAAACTTTCCGGCGCACCAACAATGGTCAATCCTACCGGCAAACGATATGTCAACTGCTTCTGCTGGCTGTGCATGCAACAGGCCCTGCCGTCAGCAGTAATGTCAGCAGTACCGAATTAAAAAGTCCACTTTTGTTATTCATGGAAAATCCACCAGCAGTGTTGCCCGCGCATCAAAATAACCGTCCGAAATTGCTCCCGTAACAAGTTTAAACGGCGCAACCTCCAAACGCACATCACGATGATCGACGTCAAACCAGGTATTAACCCCCACGAACCGGCGTGCGGAATAAAATGCCAACCCCAGCCCAGGAATACTGGTCTGCAATGTAGAGGAGTTATGGTCGTCGGCCACGCCTTTGATCTGCAACCTGACCGTATTAGTCTTTAAATTCTTGCAGGCTATGGAGAATAAGACGGGCTGCATGTAATTAATGCCGTTGATTTCTTCGGTTCTGACCGCATTGCCAAAACTGATGACAATGTTCTGGTTATTGTTCAGAACGCAACTTGGATTAGCTTGGATCGTGCCGCTGATACTGACAATCGTGGCTGAATGAACCGGCCCGACATCCCAAAGCCAGGCAAGCGATGAGAGACTGAACAGCCACAGCACACGCAGACATCGACGGTTAAAGCGCGGGCACTTAGACTGGCTCCACATGCCTGCTCCCTCCATCTTCGTCCGCCCTGAGCCTGATCACTTGCGGCTCAACGCCCAGTTGCACGCTCTCGTTAAAACTCTTGACGATGGCGCTGAAACGCTCCTTGGTGCTTTTGAGTTGCTTGAGGTTTTCACTCAGTTCCAGCCCCTTGCGCTGCAATTCGCCCTTGCGCTTGCGCAGTTGCGCCAGGCCCGCACTCAGCAGCGCCGAAAGTTCTTCGGTACGGGTGTTCTCCTGTTGCAGCAATTCGGCCCGGCGGGTACTGGCACGCTCGCGGGCTTCCAGGCTTTCGGCCAGTTGCGCCAGGACGCTGCTGCGCTCGGCGACTGCCCGTGCGTTGGTCTCGGCCTCCGGGGTCGTGGTTTTCTGCTGTTTAAGGGTGTCTTTCTTTTGCTCGGCCAGGCGGCTGGCCATGCCAGTCAGGGAGCCAAGGGTGTCTTGCACATCCTGCAACAGGTACTCGGTTTCATGGCCGACAGTGCCGCTAATCAAACGCTCGAATTCATCCTCGCCCTGAGCAGCCGGCAGTGCGGACTTCAGCATTGCTACCAGCGCTACATTGAAGGATTCCTGGAGCGGACGTTCCGTTGAATCAGCCTTGGGCAAACCGGCCACGACGGGTTCCTCAGGCGAATGCTCGGATGCTTCGGCAGTAAAGGGGACTGCCTCGGCAGTAACAGGAGCCGCGTCCGTAACAACAGGAAGCGCTTGGGTAGTCACAGGGACCACCTCCACCACTTCATCGACAGGCTGCAAGCCTGAGCTGGAGGCGAACTCGGAGGGTACGATGTCGTTTGCGACGCTTTCGATTTCCAGGGTTGTCGGCAATTCCTGCAGCTCTTCTACCGAGTAAGAGACACGCAGCGGCTCGGCCGCTGGCGTTTCATAGGCCGGACCGAACTGCTGTGTCGACTGACTGGAAATCGCGTTCAGCAGCAAGGATTTGTTCATGCGCAGCGCCTGATGTACATCAACAGCGCCGGGAAAGAACTCCTGCCCCTCAAGATTGATCAGGTGATACGTATGACTTTCGGCTTTATTGGGATTCATGGTGATCAACTCTTCACTATTTGTTTAAGTGCCTGCAGTGCGAGCGCCCGGTCCTGTCGGCTTTCCAGCGCGCCCAGGCTGTATTGCCCCTCTGTTTTGAGCAGGCTCGCCATATACAACCGGACATACCCGACCTCAAGTTCTTCATTAAGGGTATACACCATAAAGTTTTTGCCGATCAGCGGAACGGAAAACCCAAATAACAGCACGGCATTAATTGTTTCGCCGCTACGACTGGCGAGAGTAATACTTCGCAGGGACATATCTGCGCATTCCTTAAAAACTCGGGGCAAATGTCTTGCCAAGCGCCTTATTTTACATTAACCAACCCCTGCAATAATCCAGGAACTTACTTGCTCTCCACCAAGAACGGTCTTGCCTGAGACCCGTCTTTTCCGCACAGGCTTATTGGTCAAGTTTAAGCTGGTAGTATTTACTGAAATTTCATCTACCCGACATTTTGAACAGTGCCTACTTACTTGCAGCGCCCCCAATCTGTCCTGCGATCTTTGCGGACGCGGCTGCGTGCCTTTCACTCACAAGGGACACCATGATTGAGGCTAAACACCTGACCCGGTACCTGGGCGGGCGGCTCCTGGTCGATGCCCTGTCCTTTGAGGTCAGGCAAGGCGAAGTGCTGGGCCTGCTCGGCCCCAATGGCGCCGGCAAAACCACGACCCTGAAGATGCTTAGCGGGTTTGTGGCGCCCACGAGGGGCAGCGCGAACATCCTGGGCTTCGATATCACTCGCCAGCCGCGCCAGGCCCAGCGCCTGATTGGCTATTTGCCCGAGGGATCGCCGTTCTATGACGATATGACGGTGCAGGCTTTTCTCGGATTTATCGCCGCCGTGCGCGACTACCGCGGCGCGGAAAAACGCCGGCGCATCGCCCGGGTCATCGAGCAGCTTGAGTTGGGCAGCGTCTGCCGTCTGCCGATTGAAGGCTTGTCCAAGGGCTTCAAGCGCCGGGTCGGGTTGGCACAGGCCATTCTCCACGAGCCAAGCGTGCTGATTCTCGATGAGCCCACCGAGGGTCTCGACCCCCAGCAGCAACAGGTGGTGCGTAGCCTGATTGGCGATCTTGCCCGGGACAAACGGGTGATCATGTCCACCCACCAACTCGACGACGTGCCGACCCTGTGCAGCCACGTGCTGCTGATCGACCGTGGGCGTCAGGTTGAAAGCGCCACGCCGCAGGCGCTGGCCAGCCGCTCGCGCTTGCATAACGCGGTGCATCTGGCGCCTGCCCAATCCCTCGATCTGCTGGCGCTGGTGCTGTTGCCGGGGGTCGCCCGGGTCGAGCAGACGCCCGGCGTGCCGGGCGCAATCACCGTCCTGGCGAAACCGGGAGCGGTGATCTTCCCGACCATCCGCCAATGGGTCGCCGAACACCAGTGGCCACTCGAACGCCTTGAGGCCGAGCGCGACTGTTTCGCCTCGGTGTACCGCCAGTTGATGCAGGAGCAAACCCAATGAAACTGTTAATGGTGATCGTGCGGCGCGAGCTGGCGAGTTACCTGAAAGCCCCGCTGACTTACCTGTTTCTCGCGGCCTTTGTTGCGCTGGCCGGAATCCTGACTTTCTATCCGGGGGATTTCTACGCACGCAATCAGGCCGATCTCGGCCCGTTCTTCAACGTCCATCCGTGGCTCTATCTGTTTCTGCTGTCGGCGCTGTCCATGCGCCTGTGGGCAGAAGAACGCCAGAACGGCTCCATCGAACTGCTAATGACCCTGCCCGTGGGCGACTTCGCCCGCGTCACCGGCAAGTTTCTCGCCGCCTGGCTTATCGCCGGCATGGCACTGCTGCTGACCTTCCCCATGGTGTTGACCGTCAACTACCTGGGTACGCCGGACAACGGCGCGATCCTGGCTGGCTACCTGGGCAGTTGGTTGCTGGCCGGCGCCTACCTGGCCATTGGCTCGTGCATGTCGGCCGTGGCCCGGCAACAGATCGTCGCGTTAGTGCTGACGATTGCCGTGTGCCTGCTGTTCATGGGCAGCGAACTGGCGCCGGTGCGCGACACGCTGCTGCCCTGGGCCCCGATGTGGCTGGTGGATGGGGTGGCGGGGCTGGGGTTTGCCCAGCATTTCACGGCTATCAGCCGGGGCCTGATAGGTGCCGACGACCTGCTCTATTTCATCAGTCTGATCGTCGCCTGGCTGAGCGCGACGGCGGTCGTCATTGACCTGAATAAAGCCAAGTGAGGCCCTGCCATGAAACGCCTGTTGTTTTCGGGGCTCGGCCTCGTGCTTATCGCCGTGGCCTGCCTGGCCTTCAACCTGCTGGCCGGGCTGCTGCTGCGCGACGTGCAACTGGACCTGACCGAGCAGCGGCTGAATACCCTAAGCCCCGGTACGCGGCAGGTCCTGGCCAGTGTGCAAACGCCGATCACCCTGCGCCTGTACTTCTCCGACAGCCAGGCCCGGGAACTGCCACCGCTGCGCAACTACGCCAAACGCATCGAGGCCCTGCTCCACAGCTACGCGCGTGAAGCGCCGGAACGCCTCAAGGTGCAGGTCATCGACCCCGCCCCGTTTTCTGCGGATGAGGAAAAAGCCGCGCGCTTCGGCCTGCAAGGCGTGCCCCTGCAACAGGGTGGGACGCCGCTCTACCTCGGGCTGGCAGCGACCAACACCCTGGGCGAAACCCAAATCATCGCGCTGTTCTCGCCCAGCGAGGAGCGGCTACTCGAATACGATATCAGCCGCCTGATCCACGCCCTGGACCAACCGAAACGTCCGGTCATCGGCGTGCTTTCGAGCCTCCCGGTGGCGGGAGACGACGATAACCCACCCTGGGCGCTGTTCGAGGAAACCGCCCGGCAGTTCGCGGTGCGGCACCTGCCGCCAGAGCCGACGCAGATCCCCGCCGACCTGGCGGTGCTGATGCTGGTGCATCCCAAGCAGTTGCCCGATGCGACGCTCTACGCGATCGACCAGTTCGTGCTCGGCGGCGGCAAACTGCTGGTGTTTGTCGACCCGCTGAGCCAGGCCGACCCCGCCTCGCAAAAGGCCTCCGGCCTGCCGCGACTGTTCGCCGCCTGGGGCCTTCGGATGCTGCCTGGCAAGGTGCTCGCCGATGGGCGCTACGCGTTGATCGCACCGGGCCGCGGACAGCGTCCGGAGCGGCAGATGACCTGGCTCAACCTGCCACCGGAGGCGCTGAACGACGACGAAATCAGCACCGTTGACCTGCAACGCATGACCCTGGCCACCGCTGGCGTCCTGACGCCCATTGAGGGCGCCGGCACGGTCTTTGTGCCCCTGATACAAAGCTCAGAGGCCGCCGTGCTGTTCGATGCCGAGAGCTTCGGCCTGCTGGATGATCTCGGCGATCTGCTGCGTAATCTCAAGCCCGAAGGCGAGCGCCAGACACTGGCTGCGCGGCTGCAGGGGCCGGCCGACTCGGCCTTCGCCGAAGGTTTTCTGGGCCACGAAAACGGCCTTAGGCACGCCACGAATATCAATGTGATCGTGGTGGCCGATACCGACCTGCTCAGTGACCGCCTATGGCTCGAAGAACAACAACGCCCAGGCAAGGGGTTGCTGCGCTCATGGGCGGACAACGATGCTTTCGTGATCAACACCCTGGATTACCTGGCCGGCTCCGACGCCCTGATCAGCCTGCGTTCGCGGGGCCGCTTCAGTCGTCCGTTCAGCGTCGTGGACGAGTTGCAACGACAGGCCCAGGTGCGCTTCCAGGCCACCTACAAACAACTGCAGCAAAGCCTGGTCGACACCGAACGCACCTTGGCCAGCCTGCAACACAATCCCGACCCCCATGAGGCCGATCTACCGCAAGAGCAGCGCCAGGCGCTGGAGCAGCACATGAGCCAACAACGGCAATTGCGCCAGGACCTACGCACGTTGCAGTACCAGCTCAATCACGAGGTCGATGCCTTGGGGCGTACCCTTAAACTACTCAATATCGCGCTGATCCCCATGCTGCTGGGCTTGTCCCTGCTGCTGGTACTGGCCGTACGGCGCCAGCGCCATGCACGAGGACACTGAACAATGCGTGGCATAAGTCTGGTCGGGCTCAGCGTCGCCTGCGCCCTGTTTATCGGCGCGCTGGTCCATCTCCTTCCAGCGCCGGCCGCCGAGCCGCCGCCGAACGCACCGTGGCTGCCGGAACTCAAAGTCGGCACAGTGAGCGCCCTAGTGATCGCCAGGCCCGGACAAGCCGATATTCGCGCTGAACGGCGTGACGGGCGCTGGGTACTGACGTCCTGGCAAGACTTCCCGGCCGCACCGAGCGGAATCGTCACCTTGCTGCGAGCACTGGACAGCGCCCGCCAAGTCGAAGCCCAGAGCAGCCTGCCGCAACACCTCGAGACCCTGGGCCTGAGCGAACAGGCCAGCCGCCTGACCCTTGAGCGCCAGGGCCAGGCACCGCTTGAGCTGTGGCTCGGCAAGCAGGTGCAGCAAGGCGGGCAACTGGTGCGCCGGGGCGACGACGACACTCCCTGGTTGCTCGATAGCCACCTGCCTCTGCCGCAGAGCCCTGTGGCCTGGATCGACCGTCACCTGACGCGGATTCCTTTCGAGCAAATCCGCCAGCTATCACTGTCCTACCCCAATGGCGCCCGACTGAAGATCTATCGCGACTCAGCCCGGCAGCCGCTGCTTAAGGTCAGCCAGTACCCGACTCGCCCCCGCGTCATGGATGAGGCCGGGGCCAACGACCTGGCGCGGCTTTTTGGCCAACTGACGATCAGCGACGTGGCGGCCGATACCGACCTTGACCTGATGAAGCGACCGGACCTGAGCTTCGAGCTGCTGACCTTTTCCGGTGGCAAACTCAGCGGCCAGATGCGCCAGCGTGACGGCCAGTTCTGGGTCAAGCTCAAAACCATCCAGGGGTTTGCCCCGGAGCGGGTCAACCCCCACGTTAATCGGGTGCTGCGCGTCGAAGGGCCGCTGGTGCGCCGCTTCTAGCCGTATGCGTCAAAAGACTCGCGCGTGGCACGACGAATTAAGATAGAAGCGAGACTCACCTTTGCCGTCCGTTTAATAAAATTTAGGAGATTGCTTTTATCCCCAATACAGAAACAACTTGATTTGTGACTGAGTCGCCCCGGGCTTCGTGGACACCTGGAAAATGCAGAGGCGCACGCATGAAGGCTGGCTGTATTTGGCTATGGTACTGGATCTGTTTTCTCATCAGCTCGTTGGCTAATCAATGAAGTTACAGATAATCCATGACTTGGCCATTGATGCATTATTGATCGCTGTTTGGAAGAGAACAATTTGGTTGCCAGCATGAGCTGCCTATGCAACTTCCATGCCAACGCGTTCGCCGAGAGCTTTTTTCAGCTTCTAAAAAGGGAACGGATTAAGCGAAAAACTCACACCACGCAGCAAGCTGCTCGTAGCGATGTGTTCGATTGAATAGAGATGTTCTTAGCGCAAAACGCCGCTATGGTTTCCAGTTCGCCGACCCTGTTCCGTCTCGACCAGATCACGACCACACTCCTACGCCGCATCATTGCGGCCACTGAGTGGACCCTCTCAGGGAGTTCGCCGCAATGCAGTAATCAACGCTCGAGGATCATGGAAGCAGCCGTGGCAGAAGAGCTGATTAAGAAGAATCCGGCAAAGATAATCGACCTCCCGAAGCGGTCACGCCTGCGTTCTTTGAGTTCGCATTCTTCACCGGGCTCAGGTGATCGGAAGTCGCGGCGCTACGTTGGGTTGCAGTCGACCTGGTGAAACGTCAGGTGCATGTCTGCCGAACGGTGGCGCTCGGCAGGTCGAGGAACGAACAAAGACATGCAAGGACCGTTTTGTATTGCTGAACGAACGTGCTCTGCACGCATTGGATTTCGCGCGCCTGTACGCGGAGCGCCGCGCCACTAGCAATGACTTATCGGCCGCCATACAACTGCCGTCATACTTATGCGACAATATGCTTAATGTCCAACATGAACCCCGCATTCATCGCTCAGCAGCTTGGCCACAGCGTCCAGATGTTGCTGACGACGTATGCGCGTCGACTCAACTCAAGCTCAGACTGGGGGGAGCTGGAAAAGCTCCAGATTGGTATCAATTCGGTATCAGGAAACAACGACCAGCTCTAACCCATTGATAGGTAAGGTAATTGATCTCCACAGCTAACATCACGATGCAGTTCGGCGCCAAGCCGCTATTCGAAAACGTTTCGGTCAAATTCGGCGCGGGCAACCGTTACGGTCTGATCGGCGCCAACGGTTGCGGCAAGTCGACCTTCATGAAAATCCTCGGCGGCGACCTTGATCCGTCCGGCGGCCAGGTCATGCTGGAGCCGAATGTACGCTTGGGTAAACTGCGCCAGGACCAATTCGCCTACGAAGAATTCACCGTGCTCGACACCGTGATCATGGGTCACGAAGAGCTGTGGAAGGTCAAGGCCGAGCGCGACCGCATCTACTCGCTGCCGGAAATGACCGAAGAAGACGGCATGGCCGTGGCAGAGCTGGAAACCGAGTTCGCCGAGATGGACGGCTACACCGCCGAATCCCGCGCCGGTGAACTGTTGCTGGGCCTGGGTATTTCGTTGGAACAACACTTCGGCCCGATGAGCGAAGTGTCCCCAGGCTGGAAACTGCGCGTACTGCTGGCCCAGGCGCTGTTTTCCGATCCTGAAGTGCTGTTGCTCGACGAACCGACCAACCACTTGGACATCAACACCATCCGCTGGCTGGAAAATATCCTGACCCAGCGCTCCAGCCTGATGATCATCATCTCTCACGACCGTCACTTCCTGAACAGCGTGTGCACCCACATGGCTGACCTGGACTACGGCGAGCTGCGCCTGTTCCCGGGCAACTACGACGAGTACATGACCGTGGCGACCCAGTCCCGCGAGCAACTGCTGTCGGACAACGCCAAGAAGAAGGCGCAGATCTCCGAACTGCAATCCTTCGTCAGCCGCTTCTCGGCCAACGCCTCGAAAGCCAAACAGGCCACTTCCCGTGCCAAGGCGATCGACAAGATCCAGCTGGCCGAGGTCAAGCCTTCGAGCCGCGTGAGCCCGTTCATCCGTTTCGAACAAACCAAGAAGCTGCACCGCCAGGCGGTCATCGTCGATCGCATGGCCAAAGGCTTCGACGGCAAGCCGCTGTTCAAAGACTTCAGCTTCCAGGTTGAAGCGGGCGAGCGCGTGGCAATCATCGGCCCGAACGGTATCGGCAAGACCACCCTGCTACGCACCCTGGTCAACGAACTGACCCCGGATGCCGGTAGCATCAAGTGGACCGACGCCGCGGAACTGGGCTACTACGCCCAGGACCACGCTTCGGACTTCGAAGACGACATGAACCTGTTCGACTGGATGGGCCAGTGGACTCAGGGCGAACAAGTGATTCGCGGTACTTTGGGCCGGATGCTGTTCTCCAACGACGAGATTCTCAAGTCGGTCAAGGTCATCTCCGGTGGTGAGCAAGGTCGCATGCTGTTCGGCAAGCTGATCCTGCAAAAGCCGAACGTGCTGATCATGGACGAACCGACCAACCACTTGGACATGGAATCCATCGAAGCGTTGAACCTGGCGTTGGAGAACTACCCGGGCACGCTGATCTTCGTCAGCCACGACCGTGAGTTCGTATCGTCCCTGGCCACCCGCATCATCGAGTTGAGCGCCAGCGGCGTGATCGACTTCAGCGGTACTTATGATGACTACCTGCGTAGCCAAGGCGTAGTTTTCTAAGCGCCGGCTGCAACTGAAAAGCCCTGTCCTGGTGACGGGGCTTTTTTCATTTCAGGGTACGGACTGAGGAGAAAGTTAGCCTGCTTCCTCTTATTTCCCATGCAAGCCATGATGCAGTTCTCCCACCGCCGCCCGCGAACGAGCCCTCATGTCTGCGCAGCAAAAGCGCCTGATTACTGATCCGCGGTCTGCACCCCGGCCCTGTCCGGTTTGCCCAGAGCATGAGAGAAGAAGCGCCCGGCTTCGGACACCAAGGTGCGGTGAATGTCTTTGCGGTCGACGCCATCGGCATCGGTGCACAACGCCGGCATGGCAATTATCTGCTCTTCGTTGCAAGGCGCCATGAACACAAAGTGCCCTGCCCCGGCCAGCAACTTGAAGTCCGGTGCGATCGGCAGTTTGCGCGCCAGGGCAGCGGCATTCTTGTCGAACGCCACCAGTTTGTCGCCGTCGCCGCTGTATAGCAGTACCGGCACATGCACGTCGGCCAGGGTATGGCGGCCAAATTTCAGGCTCAGCGGCGCCATTAGCAGCAAGGCGCGAACCCGAGGGTCAGCCACCGGCTGCAAGTCATCACGATCGACAATCAATTCACCTTGAGTGTTGCAGGCATCGCGGTCGTCCGGGCGCTCCTGGCAATAGCGGCGCAAGCGGTCCAGGTCTGGCGTCGCGCCGGACAGAATCAGCGCCGTCTCCCCACCTGCCGAATAGCCGATCACGCCGACCTGATCGGCATTGACGAAGGGCGCGAGCATACGGTCGCCGAGCGTCGCGGTAATGGCTTCGGAAATCTGGATGGGCCGACCGTAAAGGTTACTCAACGTACCGAGGCGGCTGTGATCTTTGGAGTTGTCACCGGGATGGATAACCGCCACCACCACAAAACCTTTGCGTGCCAACGACGTGGCAAGGTCGTGCAAGGCCAGCGGGGTTCCGGTGTTGCCGTGGGACAGCATCAGCAACGGGAAACGGCCGACAGTGACTCGGGTGTCTTCGCCCGCTTCGACTGTGTAGCCGTCGATTTTGCTGGAGTGCTCCTCGTCGCTGGAGGGATAGAAGGCGATGGCGCGCATCGGCTGCAAGTCCAGAGGGTCAAGAAAGCTCATCTCATGGAAGCCGGCGCTCCAGTGAGGATGCGGCGCAAGCGCGGCGTGCACTGAATTCAGGCTGCTGAGCAGGCAAATCAGTAACGTTGCACAAAGACGCACCATGGGATGCCCCACCTTGTTACTTGACCGGAGACGGTGACCCTCAACTGCATAACTCGGGCCAGGAGATGAAACAACCAGATACAAAAAACTCCGCATCTGGCACTTGCGTGATCAGAATACAGAGTTTTTTGGGTGTTGCCCGAGCTGTTTGATTTTCTTTACATAAGCCTTACGCGGCGGCGAACAACTGCTCGCTGATTTGCGTGTGAGCGTCGCTCATGGCTTTGGTGCGGACTTCGTCGCCGTAGGCAAGGCCATGGGCACGGACGAACTCGATGTCCGTGATACCGATGAAGCCGAACAGCACTTTCAAGTAATCTTCGTGAGCAACACCCGTCGCTTGACCGGCATGCAGACCACCGGCAGTCGATACGATGACGACTTTCTTGCCCCCGCACAGGCCTTCAGGGCCGGCTTCGGTGTAACGGAAGGTCTGACCGGCAACGGCGATGCGGTCGATCCATGCCTTGAGTTGTGTCGGGATAGTGAAGTTGTACATCGGGGCTGCAATCACCACGGCATCGGCGGCGAGGAATTCGGCCAGCGTCGAGGCGCTCAGCTCGGCTTCGTGCTGCTGGGCGGCGTTGCGCAATTCAGCGGTGGTGCCGGCGGCGACCAGGGTGGTGGCGGAAAAGTGACTGATGGCATCGGCGGCCAAGTCGCGGTAGGTCACCACGGCAGCCGGCTCGGCCGTTTGCCAGGCTTTAACGACTTCGCTGCTCAGCTGACGGGAAGCCGAGTTGTCACCAAGAATGCTCGAATCGATATGCAGCAATTTCATGTGGGATCTCCAGGTGAGGATCGCTACGCGGCGATCTGATGGAGAGAATCCTACAGGCGAAACCAATAGATGATTAGGCCGCAACAATGCGATAGTTCGTCCCACTGATAGAACAATAGAGCTCAACCATGCAAGACCTCAATGATCTTTACTATTTCGCCAAGGTGGTTGAAGCCGGTGGCTTCGCAGCGGCCGGGCGTTTGCTCGGGATTCCCAAGTCGCGCTTATCACGGCGCATCGCTGAGCTGGAAGAACGTCTGGGCGCGCGCCTGCTGCACCGCACCACCCGACAACTGAAGCTGACTGCCGTGGGTGAACGTTATCTGCGGCACTGTCAGGCGATGCTGCTGGAAGCCGAGATGGCGGATGAAGCCGTCGCCAGCATGTCCAGCGAACCTCGCGGGCGTTTGCGGGTGTCCTGCCCCGTCGGGCTGGCCAACCAAATTCTGCCGACAGTGATTAGCGATTTCCTTGAAAAGTTTCCTCAGGTTCAACTGGAAGTCATGCTGCTCAACCGCCGTGTCGATCTGGTGACCGAGGGCGTCGATGTCGCGCTGCGGGTGCGTGAGTTGGGCGACGAGGATCCGCTGCTGGTCACTCGACGTTTGCGCCAGGCACAGATGGCGCTGGTCGCCAGCCCCGCGTTCTTGCACGGACGTGAAATCAACCACCCCGAAGACCTGAAAAACCTGCCCGTGCTCGGCGCCCTGGAAGCCGACCGCCTGGTGCATATACGCATGCTCAACCAACAGGGCAAAAGCTTTGAGTTGAGCCTCGAAGCGCGATTGGGCATCGATGACTTTATCGTGCGCAAGGCCTGCACCCTCGCTGGCCAGGGTTTTACCATGCTGCCGATGATGTATTGCGAGCAGGAACTGGAAAACGGCTCGCTGGTGCAGTTGCTGCCCGATTGGTCGCTGCCTGGCGGCTGGCTGCAAGCGGTCTACCCTCATCGACGCGGGGTGATGCCGGCCGTACGCGCCTGGCTCGACCATTTGATCGAATCATTCAATGCCTGCGGGGACCGACTGATATGAAGGCTGGACGTATGAGCGAAGAGGACGTCGCGCAATTCTGTCTCGCGCTGCCGGGAGCGCGGGAAGACTACAAGTGGGGTGGCGTACGGGTGTTTTCGATTGCGGGGAACAAGATGTTTGCTTTGCAGAATCTGCGGGGCGAATCCCTGGCCTTCAAGGTCGACAAGGACTTGTTTCTCGGTCATTGCGACCGCCCGGGAATCCGCCCGGCGCCGTATCTGGCGCGGGCTCAGTGGATCATCATGGAAACGCCCTACCCTGTGGGCACCGAAGAGCTGCAAGGCTTGTTGCAGCGTTCCCATCAATTGGTGGTGAGCAAGTTGCCCAAGCGTACCCAGGTCGGACTGCTGCTTTAAAACAGCGCCAGCAGATTGGCCCCCAGGAACAATTGATCGATCCAGAACACTTGATGCAGCAGCACGATCACCCAGAAGATCAGCTGAAACGACACTTTGCGCGTCTTGTGCCGAAACAGCTGCTGTGCCAGCAAGGCGCCCGGCCAGCCGCCGGCGAGTTCCACCGCATGCAGCACGTTCTCCGGCGTGCGCCAATGGTCGGCCCGGGCCTTGCGCTTGTCGCTCCAGTACAGAAAGAACGCCAGCATGCTGACAATCCCGTACGCCGCCAGGGGAATTACCGAAACCCCGCGCAGCCACAACGACATCGCGCCGAACAGCGGCAGCGCGCACAGCACCGCGAACACCAGCAGTTTCAGCCGTGGTTGCTGGATCTCTCCTCCAGGCTTGCGTCCGGGCTTGTTGCGCGAGCTGCCATCATTCATGGCTTGACCGCGGTCCAGTCGATCCAGCCGAACTGCCAGGTGGCCAGGATGACCAGGCCGAACGCGATGCGATACCAGGCAAACGCCGCATAGCTGTGGCTGCCGATGAACACGAGCAAGGCTCTGACGGCAATCATCGCGAAGATGAACGCCGTCACGAAACCGATCGCGAACACCGGAAAATCAGCCGGAACGAACAGGTCGCGATACTTGTAGCCTGAGTACACCGCCGCGCCGACCATCGTCGGCATCGCCAGGAAGAAAGAAAACTCGGTGGCGGTCTTGCGCGACAAGCCGAACAGCAAACCGCCAATGATCGTCGAGCCGGAGCGCGAGGTCCCAGGAATCATTGCCAGGCACTGGGCAAAACCAACTTTCAGCGCGTCTTTCCAGGTGATTTCGTCGACGGTGTGGGCATGCACTTCATGCTGACGCTTCTCAGCCCACAGCATGACGATACCGCCCACGACCAACGCCGTGGCCACGGTGATCGGGTTGAACAGATACTCGTGGATCAGATCAGCGAAAATCACCCCCAATACCACGGCTGGCAGGAAGGCGATCAGCAGGTTCGCGGTAAAGCGTCGAGCGCTCGGCTGCGTCGGCAAACCGATAACCACATCGAATATCTTGCGGCGAAACTCCCACACCACCGCCAGAATCGCCCCCAACTGAATAATGATGTTGAAGGCCATGGCCCGCTCGCCACCGAAGTTGAGCAAGTCCGCCACAATAATTTGGTGACCGGTACTGGAAATGGGCAAAAACTCCGTCAGCCCTTCTACAACGCCTAAAATCAATGCCTGCAAGGCCGTCCAAAGATCCATCAATCCCCCAAAGGCGATGCGTAAAAGCATGCCCCGTTAATATGTGTCAGAGCGTTAACTGCGATCAGCGTAGCTGACGTCCCGCGCGCACAGGATTCAGACGAAACCATAAAAATTCCGTGAAAAATCAACTTGAATTCAGGTTTTTCCGTGCGGGGCCGAAATCCTATCAGACAAGTCCGATTAGCGCTGCCGCGTTATTGGACTTGGGTCGGATATGACCGATAGGCAAAGTGTGGTTGGATGCTGGCGATCATTCATTACAAGAAAAAAAACCGGAGTGGCAGCGTTATGAACAGCTTGCGCAGTTTGTCGATCAGCCGACGTTTGTGGCTCATCTTGATCGTGGCCGTGATGATGCTAATGACGTTGGGCGTTTTGATGCTCAAGCAGATTCACGATGACCTGTACCACGCCAAAGCTCAGAAAACCCAGCATGTGGTGCAAACCGCCAGCGGTATTCTGACCTATTACCACGACCTCGAAACCGCCGGCACCCTCACCCGCGATGCTGCGCAGAAGCAGGCACTGACAGCTGTTCGCGGTCTGCGCTATGACCAGAATGACTACTTCTGGATCAATGACCTGACGCCGGTGATGATCATGCACCCGGCCAATCCGAAACTCGATGGCCAGAACCTCGCGGCAATCCGCGACCCGGATGGCTTTGCCCTGTTTAACGAAATGGTCGCCGTCGCCAAGAGCAAGGGTGCCGGCACCATCGACTATCGCTGGCCTAAACCGGGGGCCAGTGCGCCGGTAGAAAAAACGTCCTACGTCAAACTGTTCGAACCCTGGGGCTGGGTGATCGGTTCGGGCGTGTACATCGATGACATGCAGGCCGAGTTCTATAGCCAGGTTTGGAAGGCCTCGTTCGTGGGGCTGGTGATTGCCCTGATCATGGCGCTGTTGGTGATCCTGATTGCCCGCAGCATCGTGCGTCCACTGCAGGAAACCGTGAACGCCATGGCCAACATCGCCAGCGGCGAGAGCGACCTGACCCGCAGCCTCGACACCCATGGCCAGGATGAAGTCACGCAACTGGCACGACACTTCAACGCCTTCACCGCCAAGCTGCGACTGGTGATCAAAGAACTGCAAGTGTCCGCCAGTGCCCTGGGCCAGTCGTCCAGTGAACTGGGCAACGACGCCGCCCAGGCCCAGCAACGTAGCCAGCAGCAGTCGCAACAAATGGAACTGGTGGCCACTGCCATCAATGAAGTGACGTATGGCGTTCACGATGTTGCGAAAAACGCCGAGCACGCCGCCAGCGAAATGCGCGATGCCGAGTCTCAGGCGCAGCAGGGCCAGATCAATATCGATGGCAGCCTGCAACAAATTGACAAATTGTCGTCCACCATCGATCAGGCGGTGGAAGTGATTCGCACCCTGGCCGCCGAAAGCACGCAGATTGGCAGCGTCCTCGAAGTGATCCGTTCCATCGCCGAGCAAACCAACCTGCTGGCCCTCAACGCGGCCATCGAAGCCGCCCGGGCCGGCGAGCAAGGCCGCGGTTTTGCGGTGGTGGCCGATGAAGTGCGACTGCTGGCCCAGCGTACCCAGAAGTCCACGGCCGAGATCCAGTCGATGATCGAGCGCCTGCAAAGTCATTCCGAAGCGGCGGTCAAAGTGATCGGCGACAGCAGCCGTGCATCGCAGTTGACCATCGAGCAGGCCGGTCTGGCCGGTGCAAGCCTGAATGCCATTGGCCAGGCGCTGCGCAACCTCAACGGGTTGAACGCCTCCATCGCCAGCGCGACCTTGCAACAGGCGCATGTGGTCGAGGACATCAACCAGAACGTCACCCAGGCAGCCGGGTTATCCCACAGCACGGCGCTGGCGGCCGAACAGTCGAGCGTGGCCAGCGTTCACCTGAAGGAATTGAGTGAGCAGTTGAACGGTCTGCTCAAGCAGTTCCGGGTGTAACCGCCTTTGTAGCAGTTGCCTAGCTCGGCAGCTGCTACAAAGGACAGCGCACGCCGGTTCTACTCGGTAGCGTCTGCCGTTACAATCCGCCCCTCCTCTTAAACTTCCCCCAAGGAACCGCCATGTCCGGGCTTGAACTGTTTGCCGCCACCCTCGGTGTCATTGCCGTTTGGTTGACCGTCAAACAGAACCCCTGGTGCTGGCCGATCGGCCTGGTCATGGTGCTGCTTTATAGCTGGATCTTTTTTGAGGTGAAGCTGTACTCGGACATGCTGCTGCAGGTGATTTACGCCGCGTTGCAGCTCTATGGCTGGTGGCAGTGGACGCGTGCGGGGGATGCGCACCAGGGTCGGCAAGTCAGCCTGCTCGACGGTAAATCGGTCGCTTTCGGCCTGGTCATTGGAGCGGTCGGCAGTTTGTTGTTGGGTGCTGCTATGGCGAACTGGACCGACGCCGCGCAGCCTTGGCTCGATGCTGCGCTGACGGGCTTCAGCCTGGTGGCGCAAGTGTGGATGGCGCAAAAACGCGTGCAGTGCTGGCCGCTGTGGATCGCCCTGGATGTGATCTTCGTCGGGCTGTTTATCTACAAAGAGATGTATCTGACCGCCGGGCTCTACGCATTGTTCACCCTGATTGCCGTGCAAGGCTGGCGGGAATGGCGGGCCGATCCGGCACTGCGCACATGAAAGTGTTGGTGCTGACAGGGCCAGAATCCAGCGGCAAAAGCTGGCTTTCGAGTGAGATTCACGCCAATTTTGGCGGCATATTGGTCGGTGAGTACGTTCGGCATTTCATCGAAAATGAAGCCCGCGTAACCTGCTACGAAGACATTTCACCCATAGCACATGGCCAGCTGGCTTGGGAAGATGAAGCACGCGCCCAACAACCGTCACTGTTGATTCTCGATACGCACCTCTTAAGCAATATCCTTTGGAGTCGCACTTTGTTTGGCGCTAGCCCGACGTGGATCGAGCAAGCATTGCTGGCACGGCACTATGACCTGCATTTGCTGCTGAGCCCTGAAACCGTGGCCTGGCATGACGACGGGCAGCGTTGCCAACCGCAACTGGCAGAACGCCAGGCGTTTTTCCAGGCCAGCCGTCAATGGCTTGACCTGCACCGCCAGCCTTTCCAGGTACTGCAAGGTGATTGGGAACAGCGCAAGGACGCGGCATTCGAGGCTGTGACGCGCTTGCTCAAGGCCTGACAGGGTACCCCTCCCTGCCGAAAATGTCCGTTCCTGAAACACCCGTCCCTGCGCAAACCCTCGAGTTAAAGCGGCTCGAGCACGGCGTCAAGAAAATGTTAAGCCACTGATACAACCCGCCTTCAGCGCCCTTAGCGAGCAATGACGCCAGCATGGACGGCGATTTTGTTTGGTTCTGTCTCAGTGGCGTTACAAATTTTTTTTAATCACCTCAACATTTAAAGCCAATCAACTGTTTTTAAAAGAAAAACAAAAACCGGCACACCTTCTGCTCTCTTCCTTGCAACGCTGATAAGGGCCAGCGTTCCATTTACAGAAGGAATTGCCGCTGTGGGGAAATTTGATAAAAAAATCTATAGCCTCCTGCTGATCGGATGCGCACTGGGCTCAAGTGTTTGCCTGCCTGTACAGGCTGATAACGGCATCATTGTTATCAAACGTGATGTCCAAACGCGCAACGCAGTGCAACCGCCGGTGGCTCCCGACCCTAACCCCACGACCGCCAATGCCAACCCGTCCAAACACATCCTCAGCCAAACGAACGAGTTGAGCGACGGTGACTTTGCCAACGTCGCCAGTGGTGCAGGCATCTCCCGCCTGGTCGCTCAAGGTTCCAACAACCTGGGCGGCAATATCACCAACCAGACCCAGCTTTCCAATCTCCCCGCTGGACGTTCGGGAAATTCGGGTAACGGTATTGCCAGCATGGTCAATTCAAACATCCAGCAAGGCCTGGGTGCTCTGAAAGTCGTAACGGGAGACCGTTAAGATGAATCGTACGCTGCTGATTATCGCCATGTTTTGCAGTGCATCGACCTTTGCCCAACCTCCCGTCATCAATAACGCCGACATCGACGGTTCGGGCATGCAGTACCAGGGCAACCTCGCGGTCAACCAGGCTGCGGGCGATCAGCAGCAACAGGCCAACGCCCGGGCCATCGCCGTTGGCCATGGAGCCAGCGCGACCACACAGATTCGCCAACGGCTGCGTACGCAAGTCGACCCCAGAATCGATGCCCATTCCAGCATTCAAGGCGACTCCTTCAGCCACGGCAACGGCGTACTGGGCGTCAACCAGAGCGCGGGCGCCAGCAACCAGCAAGCCAATGCACTGCGTATCAGCGTCAGTGCTCAGCCGCAAAGTATTGACGACAGCGTCCTCAGGCAACAGAACGTGACGCTGATCACCAACTCCGACCCAACTGACTCTGCACCAGGCTATCGCCAGGTCGCTACCAGCGATCAGGCCTTCACCGGCAGCCGTGGGGTGATCCAGTTGAATCAGAGCGCCGGGGTGGGAAACCGAACGGCCAATACCCTGAGCGTACGGGTCATGGATTGACCCAAACAGGTAAGAACAACACTTAACCTAAAATAAGTACGGAGAATCACCATGAAACCTTCGATGGCAATAAAGCCTCTGGTTTTTGCAATTGCTGCGGTCTTGGCTGTTGCTGCACAAGCTGGTCAGAACGATCGACGTGGTGGCAACCACACCCCTCGTCCAATATGGATCCATACCGACGCGACCGCCAATGCGAGCGATAGGCAGAACAGTACCGGCAACCGCATCTACAACGAAGGGACTCAGAACTCAGCCGAGATGAGCAGCTCTGGCTCAGGTTCGAGCGGCAACGTCGGCATCAACGTGGCAGCAGGCGCGGGCAACCAACAAGACAACGCGGCCGCCATCGCAAACGCTGGCTCCGACTCCAGTCTCGATAACAGCTTCGTGTTCGGCCATGCCAACGCCAGCGCTAGAGTCCAGCAACACAGCAACAACAACAAGGTCTACAACCACGGCACCACAAACTCTGCCGTTATGAGCGGATCGGCCGATGGCAGCAACGGCAATATGGGGATCAACATTGCTGGCGGCGACCTTAACCAACAGAAAAACACCATGGCAATTGCCAACTCCAACTCCCCGCTGGGTAGCGCAAGAGCCACCGCCTCTGCCAATCAAGACGGTCCTGGCCTGACAGTGAATAACAACGCCGATCGGACGTACCGTGTGGATACGATTACGGTTACCAACACGGCCAGCGGTAGTTTCTCTAAAGATAAGTCATTCGAGGTTAGCGGCAGTGAAAGCGCTTCTTCGAGCTGGGCCGCGGCCGGTTCCAACAGCTCTAATAGCAGCGGTTCCCTAAGCATTGATGTAAGCGGTTCTTCCGCCAGCAATGCGAGTGGTTCCAACAGCAGCGCTGCGAGCGGTTCCAACAGCAGTTCTGCGAGCGGTTCCAACAGCAGTTCTGCGAGCGGTTCTTCGAGTGCATCCTTGAGCGCTTCCTTGGGCGCTACTTTGGACATTGATAAGGCGGCTTCCAGTTCCACTACCGTCAACAATGGCTTTGGCGATCGCACCCGCAGCAGGAGTTCCGAGTCATCGCTTAGCGCATCGCTTGACGCAACGCTTGACGTAGCGGTAGACAAATCGTTCGAAAAAACGCGCGAATCCTCGTTCGACATTTCTCGCGACTCCTCGTACGACAAATCGCATGAATCCTCGTACGACAAATCGCGCAATTCCTCGTTCGAAAAATCGTTCGATAAGTCGTTCGAGAAATCGAACGCCTCCTCGTTCGAAAAATCGGCCAGTCAATCGTCCGAATCCGAGTTCGCAAAAGCGGGAAGCTTCAGTGAGAGCAGTTCATTTGATTTGAGCAACACCTACTCCTATCAAGTGCTGACTCCAACTGGCTGGGCTAACCCTGTGACCAACACTGCAACCCTGAGCGGTTCGGTGAATGGTGGCAGTGGCAACCTGGGCGTCAACGTGGCTGCCGGTGTGGGTAACCAACAAAGCAACTCGCTGGCCATTGCCAACCAATCGTTCTAATTGCTGTCTCTGGAGGCCCCCTTATGGGGGCCTTTTTTCAACACAACCAGAAGGCATCCCACTATGCGCATTATCGCCTTGGCATTTTTGCTTTGTGTGACCAGTGTGAGCGAGGCTGCACAAATACCGCTTTCCGTCCTGCCGAGCGGCGCGTTGGTGTACAAGCCGATCCAGAGCGTACGCGAGCGCAAATTTTCCGACCTGGTACAACAGAAAACCGACTTCAGTTGCGGCGCCGCTGCGCTGGCGACCATATTGCGCCAGGCCTATTGGCTGGACGTAAACGAAGAACAAATCATCGAGGGCATGCTGTCACACTCCGACCAGGATCTTGTCCGCGTCCAGGGCTTCTCCATGCTCGACATGAAGCGTTACGTGGAAAGTATTGGCATGCGGGCCCGTGGCTACCGGGTAGCGCCGGACACGTTGAGCGAAATCAGAATTCCGGTTGTGGTCCTCTTGGATATCCGTGGCTACAAACATTTTGTGGTCATGCAAAGAGTCGATAAGGGCTGGGTCTATATCGGAGATCCGGTACTCGGTCATAAACGTTACAAAGTCGACGACTTTGTCAAAGGCTGGAACGGCATCATTTTTGCCATCATCGGCCAGGGCTACGACAAAACCAATGCGTTGCTCGACCCACCCATGCCACTGACCGCCCGGAACAAGATCAACGCCATCAACCCGGTGCCGGACGCGGAGTTGCTGGATTTCGGATTCATCCGAAGCGACTTCTTCTAATAACAAGGGAGCACGACGCTCCGGGAGTATCCAATGAAGACTCCAATCTGGCTGGCCGTGGTTTGCCTGGCCGCCAGCCTCCCGACCCATGCACAGACGTTTAAACCCATTGAACTGAATGATCAGGAAATGGCGACCCTGCGTGGCCGCTATGTCATGCCGGGACGGGTCATCAGCTTCGGCATTGTCATGACCAGCACTTGGCAAAATTCCAACGGTGAAGTGATCGGGGCAACTTCCTCGATGCAAATTCAACAATCGACCATCAAGCCACAGTTCTATGTGTCGATCTTCGACGAAAAAGGTAATGGCTCAGCGCGTTCGCAAGGCACCGGTACCGTCACTGGCGGCAGCGGCCTCAACAGCACCGAAGGCGTCACTCAAGTCGTGCGTGTTGCCGGCGACCATAACGCTGCCTACAACAACGTTGATATCAACGTCACAAAGGCTAACCAAGCGCCAGCAACGCAACAGCAGGGCCAGGCATTGGCCGCAGGCTCGACGATGGTCGGCGCCAATGGCGCGGGCTCGCTGAGCATTTCCTCGACCGGTACGGGTGTGCAACTCAACATCGTGGCCAACAACAACCAGGGCAATTCCGTACAACGCCTGGCCCAGGGTGGGCTGATGCAGAACACGACGTTGCTCGGCGGTGGCAACCAGGTCAGCAACCTCACGTCCTTCAATGTCGTGCTGCGTGACAACGTGTCGACAGCAGGGTCGCTGAACGGCAACCTGGACCAGCTCAAAGGTCTTCGCACTCTCGGATTCTGATCTACGCTCAGTCTCATCAGATGAAGTCAGAAGGGACGGCTAACCCATGCACCGATCGTTAACGTTCAAAGCTATCGTTTGTTTGAGTAGCCTGGCCCCGGCCACACTGCTATACGCAGCAACGGACCCCCAGGTCGAAGTACTAAAACAAGAACTCATGGAGTTGAAACAGCGTTACGAAGCACAACAGAACGCGCTGATGGTACTCGAGCAACGCGTTCGCCAAGTCGAAGAAACACCTGCGACACCTGCGCCCAAACGCCTGACCAAATCCCCCGCCGAAACGCCCCGGAGTGGCCAGACGGTGGCCGCCGGTGCGCCGGGAACCACAGGCAGTTCATACGGCCAATCGCTCAAGGATGATTCGGAGCCTGCGCAAAGCGTTTCCAACCTGTATGACGAAGCCAGCGGCTTCTTCGGTGGCGGCAAATTCAGCCTCGAAACCGGCCTGACCTACACGCACTACGATACCCGTGCGCTGACGCTCAATGGCTTTCTGGCACTGGACTCAATTTTTCTCGGCAACATTAACCTCGACCGCATCAAGGCCGACAACTGGACACTCGACCTGACCGCCCGCTACAACACGGGACAACGCTGGCAGTTCGACATTAACGTCCCCGTGGTTTATCGCCAATCAACATATTCCTCCGGTGGCGCCGGTGGCGCCGGCCCGGTGACGTCAGACGCAACCGTTATCCGCGACCCGGCCATCGGCGATGTGAACGTTGGCGTCGCCTACAAGTTTCTGGATGAGTCGGCCAATCTGCCCGACGCGGTGGTGACATTGCGCGTCAAGGCGCCGACCGGTGATGACCCTTACGGCATCAAGCTGGTCAATGACCCGAACAACGATAACCTCTCGGTACCCGAGGACTTGCCGACCGGCAATGGTGTCTGGTCGATCACCCCGGGTATCTCGCTGGTCAAGACCTTCGACCCGGCTGTGCTGTTCGGCAGCCTGTCCTACACCTACAACATGGAAGACTCTTTCAGCGACATCAGTCCTCAGGTCAACTCCAAGGTGCCCGGGGACGTGAAGCTGGGCGATTCCTGGCAGGTCGGCGCCGGCATTGCATTCGCCTTGAACGAGAAGATGAGTATGTCGTTCTCGTTCACCGATCAGTTCGCCCGCAAGAGCAAGATCAAACCGGACGGTGGCGATTGGCAATCGATTTCCAACAGCGATTACAACTCGGCCAACTTCAACATCGGCATGACCCTGGCAGCAACCGATAACCTGACGATCGTTCCCAACCTGTCCATCGGCCTGACCGACGACTCGCCAGACTTTTCCTTCAGCCTGAAATTCCCGTACTACTTCTGATCCGGCACCCACAAAAAACCCGCTTTTTCGGCGGGTTTTTTTGTTGATCCTGTAGGAGCGAGGCTTGCCCGCGAAGAACGATAGCGCGGTGATTCAGTTAAACCGCGTAGCGTTCTTCGTGGGCAAGTCGGATCGCCGCACCGCTCGCTCCTACGGGTCTGCAATCGCTCAACGTATCTGATGCTTGTGCAACAAACGGTAGAAGGTAGGCCTGGATATCCCCAGCACCTTGGCCGCGATGCTCAAATTATCGCTGTGGCGGTTAAGTACATCGCACAAGGCCTGGCGCTCTGCCCGGTGCTTGTAGTTTTCCAGCGTGCCCATCGGCGCGGCAACGGCCTGCTGGCTGATCAGCCCCAGGTCTCGCGCTTCGATCTGTCGGCCTTCAGCGAGTACCAACCCGCGACGTACCCGGTTGGCCAGCTCGCGAACATTACCCGGCCAATCATGCTTGCCCATGGCAATCAAGGCGTCTTCACTGAAGCTGCGCGGCCGGCGGCCGGTCTCATGGCTGTAGAAATGGGAAAAGTGGTTGGCCAGCATCGACAGATCGCCATTGCGCTCACGCAGGGGCGCGGTCGCGACCTGCAACACGTTCAGGCGATAATACAGATCTTCGCGAAAGCGTTTCTTCTCGATCGCGGCCTCAAGATCGACATGGGTCGCCGCCAACACCCGCACATCCACGGGAATCGGCTGGCTGCCGCCCACCCGCTCGATGTGCTTTTCCTGGAGGAAACGCAACAGGTTCGCCTGCAGCTCCAGGGGCAGATCACCGATTTCGTCGAGAAACAGCGTGCCGCCATTGGCCGCTTCGATCCGTCCGACCTTGCGTTGATGGGCGCCGGTAAAGGCACCTTTCTCGTGACCAAACAGTTCGGATTGGATCAAGTGTTCTGGAATTGCGCCGCAATTGATCGCGACAAAAGGTTTGCTGTGACGCAGGGATTGTCGATGCAGCGTGCGGGCGACCAGTTCTTTACCGGTGCCGCTTTCACCACGGATCAACACCGGAGACTCGGTGGGCGCCAGTTTGCTCAGCAACTTGCGCAGTTCGCGAATGGGTTTGCTGTCGCCAAGCAGCTCGTGTTCAGGCTGATCAATGTGAACCGTGCCCTGCCCACGCAGGCGTGCCATCCCGAATGCTCGGCCCAGCGTCACCTGAACCCGGGACACATCGAACGGCAAGGTATGGAAATCAAAAAACCATTCGCAGACAAAGTCCCCGACATTCTGCAATCGCAGGACTTCCTGGTTGAGTACGGCGATCCACTCGGTACCGCTACGGCTGATCAGCTCTTTAACGGCTTCCGGGTGTTCGAGGTGAAAAGGCTGCAAACGCAACAAGCCGACATCGCAGGTTTTGTCGGCAGCATTTTCCAGGGTACAGCTGTCAACGTCCCAACCCACAGAGCGCAAACCCGGCAGCAGACGATGACAGTCGTCGCAAGGGTCCACTACTAAC
Organism: Pseudomonas sp. HLT2-19-2; assembly: GCF_054898005.1. Taxonomy (NCBI): domain Bacteria; kingdom Pseudomonadati; phylum Pseudomonadota; class Gammaproteobacteria; order Pseudomonadales; family Pseudomonadaceae; genus Pseudomonas; species Pseudomonas sp. HLT2-19-2. Next base: position 3,461,961 of record NZ_CM142712.1, read on the forward strand.
AATCGTCGTAAGGCAGGCGCTTCGATCATGACTGTTCCTTGGCGCCAAATTTAGGAAATATTATTAAAAACAGTCGTTTGGCGGACCTGGCTGTAACATTAGCAAGAATTTGACATGACCTTGTACCGTTTGACTATAGGTCTGTTGCGTTATTAGTTATAAGAAGCAAACTTGTTAGTTACCTATCGAGTTAAACCTTTCATTCAGCTTTCAAAACCTGTTTGAACCTTGAGCCTATGAAGAAAGTTGAAATTTCTTTTAATTGTATGTGACCCACCCCATGGTTGAGCGCATCAGTACAAGTAACCAGCCGAACGGTAAGCCCAACCGACGGCACATCACTTGATTGGGCATACAGAGAGAAGATCCCATGAACGCCCCGCTCCGTATCAACGAAGCTCTTTTGATTGCCGACCGTGCATTTCAGCCTTTCCAATGCGTGGCCTGGGCCCCACAAGACGGCAACGGCGAACTCAGCCTGACCGTTATCGATCGCACCAACACTTGCATCAGCCGCACGCAGATCCCAAGCAGTGCCTATACCGATCCTGCGCAACTTGAATGCCTGCTCAACGAAGCACGCGAAGAGTTGAGCCAGGAAGGTTACAAACTGCAATCGTGGTCGATGCCACACTAAGCATTTTGCGGGTTACTTACCGGTAACCCGCGCCCTCCCCGATTATTAATCGAAGTTGCCTGCAGCCCACTACTTCGCAGGCTTGTCAGTGGTTCGAAAAGACACTGTTCTGGTACACGGCGACCCTCCGCTTATTAGGTCTGACTTGCCTTATACAGTCGCCGCCCAACTTCTGGATCAGGACGACTCGCAAGGAGCTGCGTGCATGTCAATCCAGACAGCGTTTGTCTCACCTGCAGCACTGAACGACGCCGGAACGCTCGATACAACCTTTGCCGGCACCGGCAAAACCCAAGTGTATTTCGCTGGCAGCCTCTCAAGCATGGCCAACGGTGTGGCGATTGATTCACGTGGCAGGTTTAGAAACATTGTTGTAGGAGGCTATTCACTGGATGGCAATTATCTTGCGGTCGTCGCGCGCTATCTGGGGTAGGCCTGGAGTTTGCCTACACTTGATCTTCCCTTGCACTTACGGCAAGTTGCGCACTTCTTAATACAAGGAGTACCCGATGCCCGGCTCAATGGCTCAGGCTTTCGCGCACAATTTTCTCGGGTATTCACCCCGCTGGTACAAGGCAAGCATCGTCAGCTTCCTGATTCTCAACGCATTGGTGTTGTGGACCGTAGGCCCAGTGGCGGCCGGTTGGCTGCTGGTGCTGGAATTCATCTTCACCCTGGCCATGGCGCTCAAGTGTTATCCGTTGATGCCCGGCGGCTTGCTGCTGGTCGAAGCGCTGCTGCTGAAGATGACCACGCCCCAGGCACTCTACGACGAACTGGTGCACAACTTTCCGGTGATCCTGCTGCTGATGTTCATGGTGGCCGGGATCTACTTTATGAAAGACCTGCTGTTGTTTCTGTTCTCACGGCTGCTGCTCGGGGTTCGCTCCAAGGCGCTGCTGGCGTTGCTGTTCTGCTTCTTGTCGGCGTTTCTGTCGGCGTTTCTTGATGCCTTGACGGTAACCGCTGTGATCATCAGTGCGTCCGTCGGGTTTTACTCGGTGTATCACCGCGTTGCCTCGGGCAATGATCCGCGTCAGGACAGCGAGTTTGGCGATGACCAGCACCTGCCCAAACTCCATCACGCCGACCTCGAACAATTCCGCGCCTTTCTGCGCAGTCTGCTGATGCACGGCGCCGTGGGTACCGCGCTGGGCGGTGTTTGCACATTGGTCGGTGAGCCGCAGAACCTGTTGATCGGCCACGAGATGGGCTGGCACTTCGCTGAGTTCTTTCTGAAAGTCGCTCCGGTTTCATTGCCGGTCCTGGTGGCAGGTCTGGTGACCTGCGTCCTGTTGGAGAAACTGCGCTGGTTCGGTTACGGCACGCTGTTACCGGACAATGTGCGTGCGGTACTGGCCAATTACGCCGCCGAAGACAATGCCGAACGCACCTCACGCCAACGTGCAGCGCTCATTGTGCAAGGGTTGGCAGCGCTGATTCTGATTGCAGGGCTGGCGTTCCACATTGCCGAGGTCGGCCTGATCGGCTTGATGGTGATCGTGCTGATCACCGCCTTCACCGGCATCACCGACGAGCATCGCATCGGCAACGCGTTCAAGGACGCCATGCCCTTCACGGCGCTGCTGGTGGTGTTTTTCGCGGTGGTGGCGGTGATTCACGATCAACAACTGTTTACGCCTTTGATCCAATGGGTGCTGGCCCTGCCGGCGGATCAACAGCCGGGCATGCTGTTTATTGCCAACGGTTTGCTGTCGGCCATCAGCGACAACGTGTTCGTCGCGACCATTTACATCACCGAAGTGAAACAGGCCTTCATTTCCGGCCACATGAGCCGTGAACATTTCGAAACACTGGCGATTGCGATCAACACCGGCACCAACCTGCCGAGCGTGGCAACGCCCAATGGTCAAGCTGCGTTTTTGTTCCTGCTGACTTCGGCGATTGCACCGCTGATTCGCCTGTCGTACGGGCGGATGGTGTGGATGGCGTTGCCGTACACCGTGGTGATGGGTGTGTTGGGGTGGTATGCCGTGAGTTTCTGGCTTTGAGTCAGCAGGTTTGACGCCTTCGCGGCAAGCCTCGCTCCTACAGGGGTAAATCTGTAGGAGCGAGCGGTGCGGCGATCCGACTTGCCCGCGAAGAACGATAACGCGGTTAACCTGCGTTGAGGATATAGCGCTCGATTGCCTGCGCCGCGCCGTCCTCGGTATTGGCGCCAGTCACCACATCGGCCTGGCGCTTCACCCCCTCTTCCGCCTGCCCCATGGCGATCGACAAGCCTGCACAATGAAACATCGCGGGGTCGTTGCCACCGTCGCCCAGCGCCGCGGTCTGCTCCAGCGGCACACCGAGAAATTCGGCCAGTGTCGCCAGCGCTGCACCCTTATTCGCCTGCATTGCGGTCACGTCCAGATACACCGGCTGTGAACGCGAGACCTGCGCCTGGCCCTCGACCTTGGGTAGCAGCTGCGCTTCCAGCTCGATCAGCAACTGAGTGTTATTGCTGGTGGCGACGATCTTGTCGATACGCTGGAGAAAAGGCGCGAAACTCTCGACCACCACCGGCGGATAACCCAGCCCATGCTGTTCACGAGGAACCATCGGCCCGTTCGGATCCTTCAACAGCCAGTCACCTCCGCTGAACACCCAGACCTCAACGTCCGGTTGATCGGCAAACAGCGCCAATGCCGTCAGCGCAGCCGTCGCCGGCAAGTAATGCGCGACCAGTAAACTGCCGTCCGGATTGACGATGGTTCCGCCATTGAAGGCTGCCGTTGGCAAGTCGACGCCCAAGGCTTCGATCTGCTGCAACATGGCTTTCGGCGGACGGCCGGTGGCCAGGCTAAACAGCACGCCGGCCTCGCGCAAGGAACGAACCGCTTCAATAGTGCGCTGGCTGAGGCTGTGATCGGGCAGCAGCAAGGTGCCGTCCATGTCGCTGAGCAGAAAACGGATGGGATGTTGCGTTGCATCACTCATCCGAGGCCGTGCCAGACGCGACCGTCGCGAGTCAGCAATTCTTCTCCAGCCTTCGGCCCGTCTTCACCAGCGGCATACCTCTGCACGCTCGCGTCGTGCTGCCAGGCATCAAGGAAAGGCTGCACGGCGCGCCAGCCATTCTCGATGTTGTCGGCGCGCTGGAACAGCGTCTGATCGCCGGTCAGGCAATCGTAGATCAGCGTTTCGTAGCCAGTGGACGGCTGCATTTCAAAGAAATCCTTGTAGGCAAAGCCCAGTTCGATGTTGGCCATCTTCAAGGCCGGGCCGGGTCGTTTGGCCAGCAGATCGAACCACATGCCTTCGTTGGGCTGAATCTGGATCCGCAGGTAGGTCGGTTGCAGCTCATCGACCTCGGTATCGCGAAACTGCGCATACGGCGCCGGTTTGAAGCAGATGACAATCTCGGTATCGCGCACGCTCATGCGCTTGCCGGTGCGCAGGTAGAACGGCACGCCGACCCAGCGCCAGTTGTCGATCATGACTTTCAGCGCGACGTAGGTTTCGGTGTTGCTGTCCGGCGCCACGTTGTTTTCCTGGCGATAACCCGGCAACACCTTGCCGTCGACCTCGCCGGCTGCGTATTGGCCACGCACCGAGTTGGCCAACGCTTCCTCGACCGACCAAGGCCGAATCGCACCGACCACCTTGGCTTTCTCGCCGCGTACCGCATCAGCGCCGAAGGCGGCCGGCGGCTCCATCGCGACCATCGCCAGCAATTGAAACAGGTGATTGGGCACCATGTCCCGCAAGGCACCGGTGTGTTCATAAAAACTGCCACGGGTTTCCACGCCGACGGTTTCGGCGGCGGTGATTTGTACGTGGTCGATGTAGTGATTGTTCCAGAACGCTTCGAACAGGCTATTGGAGAACCGGCTGATCAGAATGTTCTGCACGGTTTCCTTGCCCAGATAGTGATCGATTCGGTAGATCTGGTTTTCCGTCATCACCTTGAGCAAGCAAGCGTTCAAGGCTTCGGCAGTGTGCAGATCGGAACCGAAAGGTTTTTCGATCACCACCCTTCTGAACGCCTCTGGCGTTTCCGCAAGCAACCCGGCGGCACCGAGACGGCGCACCACTTCGCTGAAAAAGCGTGGTGCGGTGGCCAGATAGAAGACGGCGTTGCCGGTGCCGCTGGCGGCGATTTTCGCCGCCAGCGCTTGATAGGTGCTGTCGTCCAGGAAGTCACCCTGGACGTAGCTGATGCCTTTGGCCAGTTTGGCCCACAAGTCCGGGTCAAGGGCTTGATCGCCCTTGCCGACCTTCGCGGCCACTTCGGCTCGAATAAAGTCTTCGAGTTTTTTCGCAAAGGCCTCGTCGGTGATGGCGTTGTGGTCAACGCCGATGATCCGCAGTCCATCCCCAAGCAGACCGTCACGACTCAGGTTGTACAGCGCCGGCATCAGCAGACGCTTGACCAGGTCACCATGGGCACCGAACAGGAACAGCGTGGTCGGTGGTGCGGGTTCTGCCTTGGATTTATTGCGGATCAAGCGAGTCATTTTTTCGAAGTCTCCACGTGGCCGCCGAAGCCGAAGCGCTGGGCCGAGAGGATCTTGTCGCCAAAGGTGCCTTGCCCGCGCGAACGGTAGCGCGAGAACAGCGAATTCGACAGCACCGGTACGGGCACCGATTGCTCCATGGCGGCTTCAATGGTCCAGCGACCTTCACCGCTGTCAGCCACCGATCCGGAGTAACCGTCGAGTTTCGGATCACTGGCCAGGGCGTCGGCAGTCAGGTCGAGCAGCCACGAAGATACGACGCTGCCACGACGCCAGACTTCGGCGATGTCGCCAACGTTCAGGTCGAACCGCTGGTCTTCCGGCAAGTTGGTGCTGGCTTTGGTCTTGAGGATGTCGAAGCCTTCGGCGAAGGCCTGCATCATTCCGTATTCGATGCCGTTGTGGATCATTTTCACGAAATGGCCAGAACCGGCCGGGCCTGCGTGGATATAACCGCGCTCGGCACGATCGTCTTCGGACTTGCGGTCCTTGGTCCGCGGGATGTCGCCCAGGCCCGGTGCAAGGCTCTCGAACAGCGGATCAAGGCGATTAACCACCTCGGCTTCGCCGCCGATCATCATGCAGTAACCACGCTCCAGGCCCCAGACGCCGCCAGAAGTGCCGACGTCGATGTAGTGCAGGCCTTTCTCCGACAGGGTTTTCGCCCGGCGGATGTCGTCCTTATAGAAGGTGTTGCCGCCGTCAATAATGGTATCGCCGGCTTCAAGCAAGGTGCTCAGGGTGTCTATAGTGTCTTCGGTCGGTGCGCCGGCCGGCAGCATGACCCACACCGCGCGTGGTTTGGCCAGGCCAGCGACCAGCGCCGGCAGGTTGATGACGCCAGAGGCGCCTTCTGCGGCCAGGGTGTCGACAAAGGCGGTATTGCGGTCGTAAACAACGGTGGTATGCCCGTTGAGCATCAGGCGCCGCGCAATATTGCCGCCCATGCGGCCCAGTCCAATAATCCCGAGTTGCATGTACTGATGCTCCCTACTACAAATAATGTGTGTCAAAGGTTATAGCCCAACGCGACTAATGTGGGTTAGTCCAGAGCGTTGGCACATAGTTTCCGGGCATTGTGCCCGATCCAGACTGATAACGTCGGTAATCGCGCCGAAGACACAACGACCGTGAAAAATAAAAAAGTTCCCATCTGGGGCAAAAGAAATCAAAATTGGCGCCGATAGTAATTCAGCACCGATCTCGGGGCGGTTTTACAGTTGAGGCAACCATTTGCGAGGTGAGCAATGGGCACAGTACACGCAGCACGGCCAGCACAAACCCTTTACGTCACGATCCGTCGTGATGAATTGCGCCAGTTGAAAGACGAGCGCGACCAGTTGAGACAGGAGCTCGCGCAATTGCGCTTGTTGACACAAGGCACTCAGGCCCAGCCCTTGCCCGTCGCCCACCATGCCCCTCACGCCTGATCCCCTCGCTTGAATCGGAAATAGCTCTCTGCTGTTTCCGATACCGCTTCGACGCCTCGCCAATCCTGGCAACTCACAAAGTTTTCACATCGGCCTGTTGATACTCCGGCTCATTATGGCCGCTCGGTATCCGTGCGGCATCCGTTCGTCGGCGACATGGAAGGCCTCGGCGGTCTAAGTGATTACTAGGCTGGAGCGCCAATGGCTTTGTTTAAACGCAGCAATACGTCTGCGAAAGGTTTCGACTGGACAGGATTTCTCTGGCTGTTCCTGTTCTTCTGGTATTTTTCGGGCATTACCCAACTGCTGATCCAACTGACAGGCACCTCTGGTTTTACCGGGTTTCGCCAGGCCTTTGTGATGAGCGCCATCTGGCTCGCGCCGATGCTGCTGTTCCCCAAACAAACACGTGTCATGGCCGCGCTGATCGGCGTGGTGCTATGGGCCTGCTCGATGGCCAGTCTGGGTTATTTCTTCATCTATCAGCAGGAATTTTCCCAAAGCGTCATCTTCATTATGTTCGAATCGAACATCTCTGAAGCGGGCGAGTACATGACTCAGTACTTTGCCTGGTGGATGGTGGCGGCGTTCCTCGCTCACACCGCTTTCGCTTACTTCCTCTGGACTCGCTTGCGCCCGGTGTACATGCCTCGCGGTCGGGCACTGGTGGCTGCAACGGCCATTGTGGTCGCTGTCGTCGGTTATCCGCTGATCAAGCAAACCGCGCGTACTGGCAGCCTCGCCGGCGGTTTCGAGAAATTCGAAACGCGCATCGAGCCCGCCGTGCCTTGGCAGATGGCCGTGGCCTATCACCGCTACCTCGATACCCTGGCCGGCATGCAAGACATGCTCCATAGCGCCAGCAAGATTCCACCCCTGCACAATCTGAAAGATTCGACGGCCAATCAGCCGGCGACCCTGGTGCTGGTGATCGGCGAGTCCACCAACCGTCAGCGTATGAGCCTGTACGGCTACCCTCGGGAAACCACCCCGGAACTGGACAAGCTCAAGGATCAATTGGCGGTCTTTGATAACGTCATCACCCCGCGCCCTTACACCATCGAGGCGCTGCAGCAGGTTCTGACCTTCGCCGACGAAGAAAACCCGGATCTGTACCTGTCGACCCCATCGCTGGTGAGCATGATGAAGCAGGCGGGGTACAAGACTTTCTGGATCACCAACCAGCAGACCATGACCAAGCGCAACACCATGCTGACGACCTTCTCCCAACAGGCCGACGAGCAGGTGTACCTGAACAACAACCGCAACCAGAATGCCGCCCAGTACGATGGCGACGTGATCGAGCCGTTCAACAAGGCCTTGACCGACGCTGCGCCACGCAAGCTGATCGTCGTGCATTTGCTCGGCACGCACATGAGCTATCAATACCGTTATCCATCGTCCTTCGATAAGTTCAAGGACCGCAAAGGCGTTCCAGACGGTGTGCGCGACGATCAGGTGCCGACATACAACAGCTATGACAACGCAGTGCTGTACAACGACTTCGTGGTCTCGAGCCTGATCAAGGACTACGCCAAGTCTGATCCGAACGGGTTCCTGCTGTACCTCTCCGACCATGGTGAAGACGTGTTCGATTCGCCTGGCCATAGCACTCTGGGGCGTAACGAAAGCAAACCGACGGCGCCGATGTACACCATTCCGTTCATGGCCTGGGCCTCGCCGAAATGGCGCGAAAACCATGACTGGAGTTTTGCCGGTGATCTTGGGCGGCCTTACAGCAGCTCGCATCTGATCCATACCTGGGCGGATCTGGCAGGCTTGAGTTTTGATGAACTGGATCGCAGCAAGAGCCTGGTCAGCGACAGTTTCAAGCCCCGGCCATTGCTGATCGGCAATCCTTATGAGCGCGAGCAAAAGGCACTGATCGATTTCAGCCTGATGAAACCCAAGGCCACGCCTGCCAACCCGGCAGTCGTTCAGAAGTAATCTTTTCAGGGGCCGGTTCCGGCCCCTTTTTCCTACGCCATTGCGCGACAACTCTGCCCGAAAATTCGCAAAGATAATAATTATTCTCGTTTAGTGCTAAATCCCGCCTCCCCCCTTCGTCTTTGAACAAACGGAATTTTTTCCATCGACGACAAGGAGTCGGCTGCGATGTTCGCGCCTATTACCCGTTCCATGACCTTTACCCTGGGGCTGTGCAGTGCCGCCATAAGCCCCGATCTGCTGGCTGAAACCGATCCTGACAAGCCGTCCGGCCACACCCTCGAACTGGGCGCTACGAATGTGACCGCCGAAGGTTTGGGCAGCACCACCGAAAACACCGAGTCGTACACCACCGGCGTCATGAGCACTGCGACGCGCCTGAACCTGTCAATCAAGGAAACGCCGCAATCGGTTTCCTTGATCACGCGCCAGCAAATGGACGATTTCAAACTCGGTACGCTGTCCGAAGCCATGAGCCAAACCACCGGCGTGGTGGTCCAGCACAACGATTCGGACCGAGTCAGCTATTCGTCCCGGGGCTACTCGATCAACAATTTCCAGATCGATGGCATGCTGAATACCTTCAGCTACATGAAGTCCGATTCCGACACCATCATCTACGACCGCATCGAAGTGGTTCGCGGTGCGACCGGCCTGACCACGGGCGCGGGCGACCCTTCGGCCACCATCAACATGGTGCGCAAACGGCCGACGGCACAGTGGCAAGCCCAAACCGGCGTCAGCGGCGGCAGTTATGACGACTACTACAGCTATCTGGACGTCGGCGGCCCACTGGCTTTCGACGGACGCCTGCGCGGACGCGGCGTGCTGGCCTATCGCGACAGCCATTCGTTCCGCGACAAGTACCAGCAGCAACGGGAAGTCGGTTACGGCATTCTCGAAGCCGACCTGACCGATGACACCGTATTGGCCGTGGGTTACGACTATCAGGACAAGCAGGTGCAAGGTACCTCGTGGGGCACCGTGCCTTACTGGAACGCGGATGGCAGCAAAGCCAACCTCGGACGCTCCACCAACATGGCCACGCCTTGGAGTTCCTGGCCGCTGAAAGACAAGACCGCGTTTGCCACGCTGGAGCAGCAACTGGGTGCCGGCTGGCAGCTCAAGGCCGCCTACACCCACCGCGAAAGCGACACCGACGGCAAGATCTACTACGGCGGTGGCGGCTTCCCCGAGGCAGACCGCAGCGGCATGATCGCCAACGTCAGCCACATGATCGGCACGCAAAAAATGAAGGCCTATGACTTCAATGTGGCTGGCCCTTACTCGCTGTTCGGACGGGAACACGAAATGATGATCGGCTATGGCGAGGCCGAACGCAGCGAAGAAAACCCTTACACGGTGGACGGCGCACGGCCGTCGGATTACGAAAACGTCCCCGACTGGAAGTACATGGGTGGCATTCCCAAATTCCCCGACACCGTCACCAGCCTGCAAGGCTCCAATGAAAGTACCCGGCAAAAAGCCGGTTACCTGGCCACTCGCTTGACCCTGACCGATGACCTGCACGCGGTACTCGGCAGTCGTTATGGCAGCTGGGAAATGTCGATGAAGACCAACAAATACGACAACAACCTGCAACTGACCGATGTCGAAATCACTCGCCAACAGCACAACGACATGTGGACCCCTTACGCCGGGCTGCTCTACGACATCACGCCTGAGTACACGGCTTACGTCAGCTACACCGACATTTTCAAACCGCAAGAAGACCGTGACAGCCATCACAAATATCTGGAACCGGTGGTCGGCAGCAACTATGAGCTGGGGCTCAAGGGCAGCCTCCTGGAAGAGCGCCTCAACCTCGCCACCGCATTGTTCTGGAGCAAGCAGGATAACGTCGCCGAACTCGACGATTCGGTGCCACCGGACCCGGTCACCGGGGAGGAATTCTTCAAATCGGGCGGCAAAGGCAACAAGGTTCAGGGTTTCGAAGCCGAGGTATCCGGCGAGGTCATTGCGGGCTGGAACATGACAGCCGGTTACACCTACACCCATTCAGCCAATGGCGAGAAGCAGCGCAACAACACCAACCAGCCATTGAATATGTTGCGCTTCTCCACGGCCTATCGCCTGCCCGGCGACTGGCAGGCACTGACCGTGGGTGGTGCGGTGAATTGGCAAAGCGACGTCTACCGCGCCGCCAGGCGCCCGGTCGGACGTGGCGCCGGTGGCGAGGTGATCACCGCCAGCGCGAACATCCGCCAGGAGGCTTACACCGTGGTCAAATTGATGTCGCGTTATGAGTTCGACAAGCACCTGTCGGCCTCGCTGAACGTCGATAACCTGTTCGACAAGAAGTATTACGACAACGTCGGGTTTTACAACGGCGTCTTTTGGGGCGACCCGCGCACGGTGACCTTGAGCTTGGACTGGAAGCTCTAGACTTTGTTAACTCCCGCTTAATCGAATCGTCGAAAACTGTGCTTTCGACACTGGCTCATGGACGAAAGGCACCCGACATCGTAGTGGGAGGCAAACCATGAAACGTACACCCCTGATCATCGCCGGTCTGATGACGTTCGTCTCGGCAAGTGCATTGGCCGAAGGTGGGGCCGAACGCATGCGGTATTACTTCGACACCCTGCGGTACAACCAGCAGCAGGCACTGGGTAACACCACCGAAGGCAACAGTTCTGAACTCCGGGTTCCGGATGATCAAACCGCGCAGGTGACCGAGTCCTACAGACCGAAATGACCAAAAGAGGGGCGTCCTGATGGACGCCCTTTTTTTCGCCAGTGAAATTACAGCGCCTTGGTCCAGAACAGCATCCGACCGTGAGCCGGGTCGAACATGCCCGCGGCAAAACCGAACTTGCCATAGGACGCTTGGGCAACAGCATTACCTTCCAGTACCTCCAATGTGATTTTGCAGCAGCCACGCTGGCGGGCGATGTCCTCGACCTTTTGCAGCATCTTCTGGCTCAACCCCAAGCCGCGAAACTTCTTCACCACCATCACATCGTGCACATTGACCAATGGCCGACAGGCGAAGGTCGAGAAACCTTCAAAGCAATTGACAAGCCCTGCCGGCTCGCCGCCGACAAAGGCCAGAACGCTGAACGCGTGGGGACGTTTGGCCAGTTCCGCCGGCAGTTGCTTCAACAAGTCGGCGGGCAACGAGTGGCCGCCGCCCATCGGGTCTTCGGCATAAGCATTCAGCACCCGGCCAATAGCCTCGGCATGCACCGCATTGGTGTAACTGGCCTGAAGCACAAGAATTTCTGCGGATTCCATTTCCACCCTCGTTTACACATCAAGTAGCCCCAGCACGCAGCTCGTACTGGAAAGCCGAACGACAATATCGCGAGTGCTGCTCACGCTGCAATCTTTACGCTCAAGCGCATCCACGCAAAACCAGTCGCAGGTCAGGATGTGATTGCTGATTCATGTTCGCGGCTCCTTGGGTTCAAGCTTCGGCGAAACGTTGCAGCTGCATTTCCTGTAAACGGCTGAGGGTGCGGCGGAACGGGAATTCCAGATAGCCTTCGGTGTACAACGATTCCATGGGCACCTGCGCTTCGAGGCACAGCGGTACCTTGCGGTCGTAGCACTCGTCCACCAAGGCAATGAAACGCCGTACACCGTCGTCATTCACCGACAATTGCGGCAATTCACGATCACCCGCCACCACGCGCTCGACGCCATCTTCAGTGCCCCGGGCGATGCGCCCTTCGCGCTTTTGCGCGCTGAGGTTGGGCACGTCACTCAACAGAATAGCGCTGAAGGTGTCGCACAGGGCGATGAAATCCATGGCGGCAAAAGGCTGTTCACAGAGATCGGCATAACGACTCCAGAGCACAGTTTCACTGGCCTGCACGACATTAAGTGAGCGGTAGCCAACCTTGATCGAGTCACTGGACACCGACTGGCCGACGGTCAATGCCTTGAACACTTCACCCAGCGCACTGGGCTGTCCCGGTGCGCCCACCCAGTAGCGTTGCAAACCTATGCCGGGGTGCAGACGATGATCTTCACCACCGTCCACCGCAATCACCTGCATATGTTTCTTGATGGCCTCGATGGCGGGCACGAACCGGTCGCGGTTGAAGCCATCGGCGTACAGTTGATCCGGGGGCTGGTTTGAGGTGCAAACCACGACCACGCCCTGCTCGAACATCACCTGAAACAAACGGCCAAGAATGATGGCGTCGCCAATGTCGTTGACGAACAGTTCGTCAAAGCACAGCACCCGCACTTCCTCGCTCAGTTCGCGAGCCAGTGCCTTCAACGGGTCGGCGGTGCCGGTCAGCTGAAACGAACGCTGATGCACCCAGCCCATAAAGTGGTGAAAGTGTTGGCGACGGGCCGGGACCTTCAGGCTTTGGTAAAACTGGTCCATCAACCAGGTTTTGCCGCGCCCGACTGGCCCCCAGAGGTACACGCCAGTGACCGGTGTGCGCCCTTCATGCAGCGCTTCGTAGCATTTTTGCAGCGCCCAGACGGCGTGTTCCTGGGCTTCGTCCTGGACGAAGCCCTTCTGTTCGATGGCGTGTTGCCAGGCGCGTAAGGGAGAGTCGACATTCATGCGCGGCAGTATGCCACGCGCGCTGGTCAGAGAGAGATGTCTAGCCGGGCGATCTTGCCTTGTTCGTTCAGGCGAAACATGTAGCGTAATTCCAGAGGACTGCCAGGAAACGTCCCGGAGATCAGGTTGTGCACCAACACTTTGCCGGTACGCAGTTGCACGTCGAGCACTTCAACGCGTGGCTGGTAACGCTGGGCGGTGTCTTGCATCCATTGTGCGATGGCCTGGGTGCCGACCTGGTGTTGGCCTTCATCGAACACGTTGGCATCCTCAGCGAAAAAACTGGCGACCCGCGAGGTGTCGCGGGCATTGGCCGCAGCAATATAGTCGGCGATGGCGGGTGCCAGTGAAGTGTCTGGATTGGGCATGTTTACGGCTCCTTGTTTGTTGATTCTGGAGCCATGCTAAAACACACCTGTGTCAGTTCTTGTCAGGAGTAAAACGTCCAGCTTCATCCAGTTGCATCTGATTGCGCCAGGTCCGCAACAGGTCGGTGCGCCGCCCCGGATACCGCTCGCCCTGCGCACTGGCGGCCGAGATCCGGTCGGTGCGAAAGGTGCGATAGGCACTGCGCAACTCACACCAGGCGACGATGATTCGCACCTCGTTCAGAAACCCCAGGGCCAGCGGCCAGATCAGGCGCTGACTCGGCACCTGATGAGCGTCCGCGTAGTCGATGTGCAACTTGGCCTGATCGCGGATGGCTTGGCGAAACACAGTCAGTGGCACCGCGTTTGGCGCAAAGCCATAACCGCGCGGGCCCGGCAGGACTGTCGGGTTGCGTAACGCGTCGAGCGCTTCAGGCGCCAATACCGCGGCAATCTTGGCCAGCGCATCCGCCGCGGCCTTGCTCAATACCTCATCCCCGCGCTGATCCACATAGCGCAACCCCAGCACGATGGCTTCGGTTTCATCGGCGTTGAGCATCAACGGCGGCAGAAACAAACCGCTGCGCAGCACGTAACCAATACCCGCTTCGCCGTAGATCGGCGCACCCAGCGCGGTGAGTTCAGCGATGTCGCGGTACAGCGTACGCTCGGAAATTTCCAATTCGCCGGCAAGCGTCGCCGCGGTCACCGGACGACTTTTGCCGCGCAGCACTTGCAACAAAGTCAGTAAACGAGTGGTACGCGACACGATCGGCAGGCTCTGTCCGGAAAAGTTGTCGGAGCTTAGCAGAGCACCCTGTCAGAAAGTGGCAGGAGCGATGGGCCGGGGGTCGGCCCTTCTCTGAAGCTGGCGGCAATTTCATCGACACCGCCAACGGTTATCAGGCTGGCCAGTCGGAAGCAGGGCTGAAACCCTGGATCTGCCAATCATCCCGGTCGCCTGAAAAAGCATCGGCGGTGCGGCGATCCGACTTGCCCGCGATGGCGTCGGAGGAGTCACCGCAGGTCGGTGTTACCGGTCGACCTTATGTTTAGCCGCATACAAACACAGCATTTCCATCGCCAACGTCGCCGCCGCCAGTGAGGTAATGTCCGCGCTGTCGTAGGCTGGCGCCACTTCCACGACGTCCATCCCTACCAGATTAATCCCGCGCAAGCCCCCCAGGATTTCCAGCGCCTGCACCGTGCTCAGACCGCCGCACACCGGCGTTCCGGTGCCCGGAGCGTATGCCGGATCGAGGCAATCAATGTCGAACGTCAGGTACACAGGGTGATCACCGACCCGCGCCCGAATCGCTTCGACAATCGCATCAACACCACGTCGATGCACTTGCCGCGCATCCAGCACTTGAAAGCCCTGATGATCATCATTGGTGGTGCGCAACCCGATCTGCACCGAACGCGACGGATCCACCAGCCCTTCCTTGGCCGCATGCCAGAACATTGTGCCGTGATCGACGCGCTTGCCGTCTTCGTCCGGCCAGGTGTCGCTGTGGGCGTCGAAGTGGATCAACGACAGCGGACCATGTTTACGCGCATGAGCCTTGAGCAGCGGATACGTGATGAAGTGGTCCCCGCCGAACGTCAGCATCGCGCTACCGGCATTGAGAATGTGTTCGGCGTGGGCTTCGATGCTTTCCGGCACCGACTGCGGTGTGCCGTAATCGAAGTCGCAATCACCGTAGTCGATGACCGCCAGATGGTCGAACGGGTCGAAGGTCCACGGCCAGTGGCGTTCCCAGGCAATCCCGGTGGACGCGGCACGAATGCCCCGTGGCCCGAAACGCGCTCCGGGGCGGTTGCTGGTGGCGGTGTCGAACGGCACACCGCTGACCGCTACGTCAACGCCGCGCAAGTCGCGACTGTAGCGACGACGCATGAAACTGGTGATACCGGCGTAGGTACTTTCTGCGGCAGTGCCATAGAGGCTGTCGCGGGTCATGGCCTGATCGTTTTGCATCGGGACGTCCATCAGGTATTCCTTTTTATTGGCGGCTACGGAAAGTGGTCCACAAGCGAGTGCGCTGACGCAGGTCCTTGAGGCTCATGCTGCGGTCGGCGTACAACCGGTCACGCACGTCAGCCAGTGGGTAAATGTCCGGATCGGTGCGCACGGCCTCATCCACCAGCGGTGTTGCGGCCTGGTTGGCCGTAGCGAAGAAAAGTGTGTTGGTCAGTGCCGCGACGGATTCCGGGCGCAGCATGAACTCGATGAAGGCGCGGGCAGCTTCGGGGTGAGGCGCGTCCTTGGGGATCGCCAGGTTGTCCTGCCAGACCAGCGTGCCCTCTTTCGGAATCCGGTACGCCACTTCGAACGGCTTGTTGGCCTTGCGCGCCTGATCAGCGGCCATGCTGGCGTCACCGTTATAGGTCAACGCCAGGCATACGCTGCCATTGGCCAGATCGCTGATCTGCCGACCGGTCGCGACGTACAGCACATTGGGTTGCAGCTGATGCAGCAGCGCTTCGGCGGCTGACAGATCCGCCTTGTCGGTGCTGTAAGGATTTTTACCCAGGTAATGCAGCGCCAGGCCGATCACTTCCTGGGGCGAATCGAGAATCGCGATGCCGCAATCTTTCAGTTTGCTGGCGTACTCAGGTTTAAACAGCAAATCGAGGCTGTTGAGTGGCACATTCGGCAAGCGCTGTTTCACCGCTTCGACATTCATCCCCAAACCCAAGGTGCCCCAGGTGTAAGGCACGCCATAGCGGTTGCCGGGATCGACGGCGGCGAGTTTTTCCAGCAAATCCGGATCGAGGTTGGCATAACCCTTGAGGCCTTCGTGAGGAATCTCTTTCAACGCACCGGCTGCCAGTCCGCGGGCCAGCACGCTGGAAGACGGCACGACCACGTCATAACCGCTGCCCCCGGTGAGCAACTTGGTTTCGAGTACCTCCGAAGAATCGAAGGTGTCGTACCGCACATGGATGCCGGTTTCCTGTTCGAAACGCTGCAAGGTTTCGGGAGCGACGTAATCCGCCCAACTGTAGAGGTTGACGACTTTTTCCTCGGCCTGGGCCGATACGGCCATGGCGAGAAACAGCGCGGGTAAACACAGCTTGAACGTGGGAGCCATGACGAAACACCTGACCAGATGAAGTGGATGCAGAATGCGTCGTCGGATACATTGTAAAAATACCAAGTTAGTTATCCTGACTTTATCCAGGAGTAATGTTTTGATGCTCGGCCAACTCCATGATCTTGATCTGCAACTGCTGCGCCTGTTCGTCAACGTGGTGGAGTGCGGCGGCTTCAGCGCGGCTCAGGGTGAACTGGGCTTGAGCCAGTCGAGCATCAGCCAGCAAATGGCCAAACTGGAAACCCGGCTTGGCTATCGGCTGTGCAGTCGCGGCAAGGGTGGTTTCAAAATCACGCCCAAGGGCGAACAACTGCTCAACGCGACTCGCAGCCTGTTCGAGTCCATCGAAGCTTTCCGCCATCAATCCAATGGTGTGGCCGGGCGCTTGATCGGCGAGGTGCGTCTGGGGCTGTCCGAAGCGCTCGATCAATCCGTGTTGCAACGGGTGGCCGATGCGATCCGGCGCTTTCGTGAACGGGACGAATCGGTGCGCATCGAGTTGATCAGTGCCATGCCCGGTGAAATGGAACGGTTGCTGCTGCAACAGCGGCTGGACCTTGCAATCGGCTATTTCTCACAAGTGCAAAGCGCTTTTGACTATCGCGAACTGTTTACCGAAACCCAGCACCTGTATTGCGCCGCCGGACATCCGCTGTTCACCGACGATGCGCCTGACGATCACGCGCTACAGGCGTGTGATCGAGTCGATCACCCTTACCGTTTCCTGCGCAGCGACGAACCCTTCCAGGGGAAGATGTGTTCGGCGCGTTCGGAGCAAGTCGAAGGCACCCTCGCCTTCATTCTTTCCGGTAAACACGTTGGCTATTTGCCCAATCACTTTGCCCGCAGCTGGGAAGACAAAGGATTGCTGCGGGCCGTACGCCGAGAGGGCATGAGTTTCGACGTGGCGTTTCATCTGGCCCGGCATCGCGCCCAGGTGCCGGGGGATGCGCAAAAGGCATTTGAAGAGGATTTGCTGGCGGCATTTGCGGCACCCGCTTGATAATGATCGTTCCCACGCTCTGAACTGAACCCGTCTCGCCTGCAGCTGTCGCACCCTTGAACCGCTAGAAAATGCTCGAGGCCGAGCCACGGGTGGTTCGGCCTTTTCTTTAAGAGAGCATGTCCATGCGCAGTGTCCACGCCGTTATCCTGTCCCTGCTTTTGCTCTCCCTGAGCGCCTGTGCCCTGTTCCCCAATCGCGATCCGCTGAACATCAACGTGGTCGGCATCGAACCGCTGCAAAGCCAGGACATGGAAGTGCGTTTTGCCGTGAAAATACGCGTGCAAAATCCCAACGAGACCACCATCAACTACAACGGCGTGGCCCTGGACCTGGAGGTCAATGGCCAGCCACTCGCCTCCGGCGTCAGCGATCAAGTGGGCTCGATTGCACGCTTTTCCGAAACCGTGCTGACGGTGCCGGTGAGCGTTTCGGCGTTCTCGGTGCTGCGTCAGACCCTGGGCCTGAGCCAGAGACAAACCCTGAACAACCTGCCCTACGTGCTGCGAGGCAAACTGGCCGGTGGCTTGTTCGGCACCCTGCGTTTCGAGGACAGTGGCAAACTCAGTTTGCCAGCCTCGACGACCGGCACTTGGTAATTGTGACTCCAGCAGCGCAAGACACAAGCGGGCCTGCTCGCGATAGCGGTGGCACATTCAACGCATTAGTTGCCTGAACCACCGCTATCGCGAGCAAGCTCGCTCCCACAGGGGTTATGTGTTGAAGCGCACGCCGGGTTTAGGCCGCTCATCTACGGTCAACTCAAACACTTCCGGGCGCGCGTAGTGCCCCACCACGTCGTAGTCGTAACGGGCGCGGATCAGGTCATCGGTGTCGATTTCTGCGGTGAGCAAACCGGCGCCGTCGCGCAGCGGCCCTGCCAGGATGTCGCCCATCGGCCCGACGATCACGCTGCCACCGGCAATCAATGGCCGGTCCGCCGGCCAGTTGGCGATCTCAACGCCCAAGGCGTTCGGCGAGTCCTGGACCTTACAGGCGCTGACCACAAAGCAACGTCCTTCATGGGCGATATGGCGCATGCTGACCTGTCACATTTCCCGCTCGTCCACCGTTGGCGCGCACCAGACCTCCACGCCTTTGGCGTACATCGCGGTGCGCAACAACGGCATCATGTTTTCCCAGCAAATCACCGCGCCGATCCGCCCGACCTGACTGTCGATCACCGGCAACGTCGAGCCATCGCCTTTGCCCCAAATCAACCGTTCGGTGCCGGTGGGCATCAGTTTTCGGTGCTTGGCGACCAGACCGGCCTGCGGATCGAAATACAACGCGGTGCAGTACAAGGTGCTACCGGCGCGCTCGATGACACCGATCACGAGGTTGCCGCCGGTGCGCGCTGACAACCCGGCCAACGCTTCGGTTTCCGCACCGGGCACGTCGATCGCATTGGCTAAATACCGGGCAAAGGCTTCACGACCTTCCGGCAGCCGATAACCCAGTTGAGTGCCGAAGCTCTCGCCTTTGGGGTAACCGCCGAGCACGTCCAGAATCCCACTAAAACAGTAAACGTGGAGTTTTAGTCGTGAGTGGTGAGTGGTGAGTGGTGAGCAGTTTTCAACCGGTGTTGACAGGTAGGTGACTTCGTCGGACGCTTACCGAGCACCAGCCAGACCTGATCAGGCAACACCATCACACCATCTCCCGCAACAATCGCGCGAGCCAAACGGGCTCGACCGAAGGCGACAAGACTAGCTGCCAACCGTTGGCATGACGCAGCAGGACTTCAGGGGCGCAAATTGGTTTGTAGATCTTGATGGGGATTGACGTCAGGGCGTCGCTGGGACGTTCGCCGCTTCTGACGCGCTAACCAAATGCCTTGGGTTTGAGATCGTGTAGTTGGCAATAAGCGACTTGAGTGAGGCCGCTGGCCTGCAACTGCTCAACGTGTTTTGTCCAGAAAACACGGCGTGACTGAAGTGATTTCATTAGAGTGCCTCTTGAAAAATCACAACATGTCAGAAGAGCGGATCAGGGGATAGGTGGTGGGGCTGGAGGCTTACGCAACAACGACTTGCACTAAACTGAAGAACAGCCTTCACAACGCGCCAGCGATTTTCAGTCCACTACCTTTTAACTACCAAAAATCACCAATCACGAATATCAAAAAGCCCAATCTTTTCTGATTGGGCTAAGTTATTGAAAAATATGGTCGGGACGGAGTGATTCGAACCCTAGCACTCCATGTTCGATCTTGAAAGATCACAAGCCATTGTAAATAAAGGATAAATACTTTTATTTAGGATAGGAAAATCAACTGCTTAGTGCATTGGCAAACGGTAAACGGTGGCCTGCAGATTAGGTTTGCGCAGCCTGGAGCAGAGCAATTGACCACGATGCTGACCGCACGGGAATTGGAAGTAGCCTTGCTGCTCAGCGGCTGCGCAAACTGGCAATATCTGCCGAGACCGTAGAGGTGCACTGCAAGCATATGGACAGCAAACTCGGGATCAAGTCAAAGTTGGAGCTGTTCTCGCTCTTTTTACAGGTCCGAGAGTAAAAAGCACCTACGGCCTACGGCATCTGCCGAGCCACCCGCTCATGCGAGATCAAGCGTTCAGCCAATCTCAACATCCCTTCTGGGCCATCGCCACTTTGATCAAATCGATACTTGCGGTCGACGATCAATGCCGGAACACCGGTGATCATCGCCACACACAACATGCAGATCCACTACCCCACCCGTTTTAAGTAGTGAAGCCATCGGAGTAATGTTGAGTGCCTGCGAACAGAACAAAACGACACCAAAAGTCTGCACAGTGATCACCTGTAAGAAACAGCTTACCGTCTTGCTCAGCGGTGCAATATAAGACAAGTCTTGAAAGGCTCGCCGAGCGATTTTGACTCTCGGCTCAAAAATCGCAACTAGCGATTATTTATAGGTCACAGTAAAAGCCGCCTTTGCATTCGCTACACCCGGCTCCGGTCCCTGCGCGCCTTCACTGGTCTGGATATAGCGCGCTTTCAAATCAATATTCATGCTGGTGCCTGCGACTTTCGCAAGGGACACATCCTCATTGAGCTGCAAGGGTGTGACTCCGTCTTTACGCATGATCTGCACCGCCACGCCTTTGGCCGTTGAATCTGAGGTCAGGCCCATAATACCTCTCGAGGCATCGATGATCGGTGAGCCGCCAGCGCCCTCTAGCTTGATATTCACATTGGAGTTCTGATAAAAGTTCCACGATTGGTTGGTTGGGTAAGAGCCTGCGATACAGCTGGTCAACGGAATGGTGAAGTCCTTGCTGACAAGATAGCTATCCCTGCCAGCAAACTCACGTCGCTGAACACTACCCATGGGGACGTTGATATAGGTCTGCCCGCCGGGAGCACTATTGGGTAGGGAGCACTCGGAACGTGTAACCGAACCAGTAACAAAAACACTAAACATATTTTTACTACCAGAAGTAAACTTGATGGCGCTCGTGCTATTTACCAGTTGTGTAATGCCGACGGGAACCGCATGGCTTGTTTTAACCAAGGTAAATCTGACAACAGCAGGTCCTTTTACAAAAGCTGAGGCCGCCGTCCGTCTAACAGTATAGGGTAAAAATTCGAAGTTGCCGGACACCAACACCCAACCGTCCAATGCAAACCAAGAGACCTCCACGATCATCCCTACACCCGGAATGTTAGTTTGGAAGACTGTCGCCTGCACCCAAGGGGCGGGCAATGTAACACCCGTTACGGCAGACCAGTTTGCCCACGCGGTTAAATTATCTCCGGGTTTACACCAAATATTACCCGCATAGTTATTTTGATAGGTTCGACTTGCTACCCCTATCACCGAGCCTATTGGAGCATCACGAGGAACATAGTGGCTGCCCATATTAAAAACCGGATAATCGTCGTTCATGTCAGCATCACAATCGGCACGTGCAATTCCACTAAGTAACACGCAAACACACGCCACCGCGAGGTTTGTTATATATCGCTTTCCCACACTAAAGAACCTCATAAACATCCAAATTGTATAAATATTTCTGACCTATACCTTAAGGAATAATCTGCGCCTGGACATCGAGCTCTTTCTTGCAATCTCACAAGATTGGTCTTGAATTCACTCAGTGGTTCATATTCTGGCCTTCGATCCACGTCTTGCACGACATCACGCGCTTAGCAACCGGACTCACCCACGTTTTTCAGCCGGATTTACTCGAGTGCATTTATGAACAAAACCATCATCATCGTCGACGACCACCCCATTGTTTGCAGTGCAATCAAAGCGATGCTGGAACGAAATGGCTATGACGTGCTGGCCGAGTCGGCAGACGGCATTGATGCACTGAGTAAAATCCGCACCCTAACGCCGGAATATCTATTGCTGGATATCGGTATCGACGGCCTGGACGGGCTCTCTGTGCTGCAACGCATCAATGCAGAACAACTGAATGGGTTACAGCGCCAGCGCCGAAGACGTGCGCGCCTACCTCAAGGCCGGGATGAACGCCTGCCTGCTCAAACCCGTCAACCTACCCCTCTCTTGGCCCAGCACACTCCAGCGCTGGCCACGGCCGGGCCGTCAGTAAGCTACATGGGCGATATCCCTGACAGTACACGGCAGGTGATTATGGCCGAGCTGGTAATCAGCAACTGCGAGGATCTACAGACGTTGCAAGCCTGCCTCACAGCCTTTGATCTGGAGGGCGTGGCCAGCATTGCGCACAAACTCAAGGGTTCTGCACGTCTGATGCAATAGGATGAGGTGTGGAATCATTGCCAAGCGCTGGAACAAGCGCTGTCAGGCCAGCCGGAACCGGCAGCGCTGCAGCGCCTGGTGATTGAGTTGCGCGTGGCAATTGAAGCAACCCGGTAGTTCCAAGGCAGGAGCCAGCGTGCCAGCTCCTGTCACTGGCCCCGCGCTGTCAGCTACCTGCTGGCCGACATACCGCTTGTGCAACCTTGAACCCTTCGTCGTCATGGGCCGTGGCCAGATCGATTTCAAAGGAACACTGTTGATTTTTCGCAACGCCCCATGCCAGGTGATAGATGGTTTCGTCACTCACTGACAGCAACACCTGTCCCCGTTGCCCAATGGCGTTGACCCGCTCGCCCTGGCTATCAATCACTGCCGCGCCAAAGGGTACGAACTCACCGCTGGCCAGTTTGACCGAGGCCAATACCTTCTCGGTGTGGGATGCTTTAAAGCGTGCCACCACCACCGCACCGCGACGTGGGACAACCGTGGCCACGCCGCGATCAATGTCGGTATTGTTGTCGAGCCTGCTGGTGTCCAGGCTAATGCGGTTTT
Source organism: Pseudomonas sp. HLT2-19-2 (assembly GCF_054898005.1). NCBI lineage: Bacteria > Pseudomonadati > Pseudomonadota > Gammaproteobacteria > Pseudomonadales > Pseudomonadaceae > Pseudomonas > Pseudomonas sp. HLT2-19-2. The sequence goes on from NZ_CM142712.1 coordinate 3,484,728, forward strand.
TGCGATACGGCTGCACATACGGCACCAAGCTGTAGCCTTTACTATTGGTGAACGTACCGGGGGCATTGTTGACGCCTACGTTCGGCGTGTCCTTGACTTCAACCAGTGCCATGGTCTCGCCCATGCTTTGCCCCAATTGAATACCGCCGGCATGGGCCAGTACCGAACCGGAAATGCCCACGTTGGCAGTTTTGTAATCACTGCTGCTACTGAGGCCCGCGTTGACGTTCGCCCATGGCGCTCGATAGCCCACAGAACCCGATGCCGTATTGGCTGAGAATTCATTGCGGCGCATATCCAGGTTGTAGTTGACGTCGCTGTAGCGGCCAGTAACTCCACTCAAGCCTAGGCGCTGATCGTTGGAACCGTCCGAGTTGCGGTCCATACTCACGCTCGCAGTTTGCCGGCCCAGAGGGAAACTGACGGTGAGCCCTACCTGAAGCCTATCGTTGTAAGTTTCACTGAGGCTCTTGCTGGCGTAGAGCGAGACGTTAGCAGTGGCCACCTGAGTGCTGACCCCAAACTGCAACTGACGCTGTTGGCGTGAGCTGTTCCAGTAGTCTTGCTGGTTCAGGTTCAAGTACAGCGAAGTACTGCTGGCGAACGTCTGGGAAATGTTGGCTTCAAGGCGGCTACGGCGGCTGACGTTACGCAAGTTGTCCTGCTCCTCGCCAAACATGTTCTGATTCTGGCCAACCGTCTCACTGAAGTCACGGTAACCCGGCGTGGAATAGCGATAGCCCGCAAAGCGAATGTTGGTACCCGTTGTGAAGGCCTTGCCGTAGCGCACCCCGTAACTCTGCCCACTGATGGAACCCTGACGCATCTCGGTAGCGGCTTGAGTAACGTCCAGTGACACAGCACCTAAACTACCGAGGCCCTTGCCCAAGCCTATTTGATAGGCCCGGTATGAGGCACTAAGCAAGCCGGCCGCCGAGAGTGTGTAGTCATTGGCAAAACCATAAGCAAAAGATGCTTGAGTAAATGTCGGCTGTTCAACGTCAGCATTCTGCTGATGAAACTGGCCGGCCGTGACGCTGTAGCGCCAAGTACCGGCACGCAACAGGTTGCCCAGGGTGGCATAGGGCTGGATAAAGCGCCGCTCTGTGCCGTCCGCTTCAATGATCACCACCTCAAGGTCACCGCTGCCGGAAGCAGCATTCAGGTCACGAATTTCGAAAGGCCCCGGAGGAACAAAGGTGCTGTAAATCGAATAGCCGTGCTGACGAATTTCAACCCGAGCTTGAGTCTGGGCGATGCCATGAATGATGGGGGCATAACCTTGCAGGGAGTCGGGCAACATTTCGACATCGGTCGCCAACTGTACACCCCGGAATGGGATGCTCTGGAACATGTCCCCAGGCGTAATGCTTTCGCCCACGGTCAGGGTGCCGATGGTGCCCGGCAAGTCACGTTGCGCATAAGTGCTGGAACGCTCCCACGTACCGTCCTTCTGATAAGACGAACTTGAACGCAGCCGCCAGCTGCCCAGGTTGATTCCGCCGTTCAGATACAGGTTGTAGCCGGTGTCATGCTGGTATTGGTTGTTGTTTTGCGACCCCGTAAACTGATAGTTCAAGAAGCCTGCATTGATGCCCTCGTCCCAGTCTTTGGACGGCACATAACCGCGGGCATCACGGGCCATGGAAATCTGCGGCACGCTGATGTCCAGCGTTAGCTTCTGGCTGTTGAAATGGACTTTCGCGTCAGTGACCAATGACGTGAGATCCAGGCAATCTGCTGTCTCCAATTGCCCTGCGGGCAGAACAAACTTGATACCCATCTCGGTGAGCAGGGCGGCAGAAAAACAAGGCACCAGATCCTTGCCTTGGCGGATGAAACGGATCTCACGCTGACCGAAGAAGTCCTGGTTGACACTGATCCCTATCACATAACGGCCGGGGCCAATATCGTGGTCTTTAAGCATCGCCTCCAACTCACTTTTGAGTGCGCCGCTGTTCGCCCCGAAGTCGGCAATAAAACCAGCGTCAAACTCCAACGTTGCGGCCTCTGCCTGTTTGAATACCGATAACAATAACAACCCTGCAAAGACAGAGACGGATCTCCCTATGAAAAACAACACATTAACCTCGACCCTTGAAAGAAGGTATGTCTCACTCGATCCATAAGTAGGCCGGCTTTAACGCACAGCGCTGGACTTCACGATATCGCTGTAACCGCCATAATCATTGATGAAAGAAAACTCGACAGCCACCTTCGCGGCCTTGATAAAATGCCCCAAGGGCAAATCCAGGCTGGCATTTGGCGCGACCATGTCGACGTCTTCGAGCTCACTCGGGGTCGTGCCCTCAAGCACACGGATCCCGATAAACGTCACGTGGTAAGGCGTTGGGTTATTGACTTTCAGAACACTACCTGAGGCTGTATCGACGAGCGTCCACGTCAACTGCCTCGGTGCGTCAATGGCTTGGCCGGGCAACTTTTGTGGGCGGTAAAAAACCTTCACTCGGGTCCGAATCGCAACTTTAAGCGTGTTATTCTCGCCATCACTGAGTACCGGAATTTCCTGGGCATTAAAGTAAAACACCGACTCCCTATCACTCGGAAGTTGCCCAGGAATTTTAATAATTCGAACCACCTGTTCTTCGCCCGAACGAATTTTGAACAGAGCGGGCATTGCAATAAAAGGACTGCTCGAGGTGTTGTCGTCTTTTTCATCATTGACCCAAACTTGCACCGCATAATCGGATCTGGTCAGGTTAGTAACAATCGTCGATGCGTTGCGATCATCGGCATTTAAAATAATACGCGTACCATTAAGCATGACCCCGGCATTACCAGCGGGCACATAAAAAATACCGACCGCTAGCACCATCAACAACCAGGCTCGACAAAAAAAGCCCACAAAAACAGTGCGACATGTAGTCATCTGATTTCACATTATCCAAAGGTTTTAAAATGGCACTGACACAAAAGCGGACCATGAAGTCCGCTGTTGTGCCATGTTCGATCGCTTGATTGCCTTTAACGTATATCAGGCGCGAAGTACGCCAGCCTCTACGATTTATTTATAATCAATGCTGAACGCTGCTTTGGCGTCGGCTTTACCAGCCGACGCAACGCCTGTGGCAATGTAGTTCGCGGTAAAGCGCATTGGTTCGCTAAGATTCTTGTAGGTGGTAGAATTTTGCCCCATTGCTACAACGTTCCCTGTGGCGTCACGGATCTGGATTGCAACGTTCGTCGCAACACCCTCACCGCCCGCGCCTGTCAGGCCTACCCATTCACCGCTGGCACCGGCTGGGGCGCTTACGCTCATGAAACGCACAGTTGCCGTACCCTTTGCCAAGTCACAGTTGTTGGTCTCACCGCCCTCAACAGTCGGGGCTGCAAGCGACAAATTAAACACTGCAGCGCCTGCAGTGTCGCCCGCCTTAGCCAGGGAAAGTGCAGAGATGTTGCCCATGCTCACAGAACCTGCAGCACTACCGTTAACGTCTGCAATGGCGGCAGTACAAGTATTGGCTGTTACTGTACCCACGAAGTTAATTTCACCGTCTGCTGCCAGTGCTTGAGTCGCAAAACAACATATACCCATTGCCAGGGCCACAGAAGATTCAACGAATTTCATTTTTTTAACACTCAATAGAAGAAAGTAGTTGCCCTAATCCTTAAGGCACCCAAGATTGTATGACGTATCACCTTAAAAAATTACCAGCCCGTTCTTATTGTAGGCCAAGATATTTCTTGATTAAGTCTAAGACTTAACCAAGCGCACTTATAATTCCCACCCAAACTCACAGTAGACCCTTAATTCAGCTTAAGCCACATTCAGATTCTCGGTATATTTCTAGATATTTTTTTCCGAAAAAATTTTTTCAGAGCTTAGATAACCCCTAGTTTCGTAGATACATTGTAAGCGTCCACCGAAGTCACCTTGCATGACTCAGGCAGATACCTGACGTTGAAGGTCGAGACTGCTGTTTCACTCTGATCAAGGGTCGCAGTATGCGAGTCGTTTATTTCGATCGCCACTGTTGATCTCAACCTGCTGAAAGTCTTCGAAGCGCTACACGAGGAGTCCAGCGCGAGCCGGGCCGCGTTGCGTCTGGGCGTGACGCAATCGGCGGTCAGCGCGGCACTGCGAAGGCTTCGCGAGGTGTATGGCGATCAGTTGTTCGTGCGCACCGGCCGAGGACTCGCGCCCACACTCAAGGCCAATCAGTTGAAACCGGTGGTCAGCGATGCCCTGAACAAATGCCGGCAGAGCCTGGCGATGGTCGATCCGGCCGCCCAGCATTACGACGGGCGCTCGGTCACCGTGGGTATGTCAGATGATTTCGAAATTGCTTATGGTCGCCGGCTGATCGAGGAAATCGCCCGCGCCGCGCCGAAGCTGCGGCTGATCTTCCGTCAGACCCACAGCCAGATCGTTGCCCAGGGGCTGATGGAACGCAGCATCGATCTGGCGGGTATGCGCGTCCACCACACACTTTGCGGCATTGCCGCACTTGCTCAAGGGCAGCCAGGCCGTGGCGACCATTCCGGCCCATGCGGCGCAGAGCATTGCGGCACTCAGCGGCCTGGCGCTGCTGCCCTGCCCCCTGGCGTTGCCGCGTTACCCGATCGAACTGGGCTGGTGCACCAGTACGCAGCTCGATCCGCTGGTGTTGAAAGTACGTGAGGCCATTGTCGCGAGTTTCGCGTGTTTTACTTGGCAGCCATGAGGCGATTGATCTCGCTGCGCACCATGTTCGCGAATTCCGGGGGCGACATGCCGTCAAGTTCGGCACGGACCCACTCGGACCATTTGCCTTTGCGCTTGGCGCGCTCACCGAACAACCGTGCGGCCTCGCCCTTGGACTTGCCCAGGTTGCTTTGCCAGAGATCGAACAGACGGGATTTCTCATCTTCAAGCGCAGCGCGCTCGGCAAGGGGTTTGTCGGCCAGATTGAAGCTCATGGGAGTTACCTGCTGCGTAAATTAGGCGACATCTTACACTGTAGGAGGAAACGTCCGACTCAGGATTTTTCTTCAGGGTGGGGTCAACGCGAAAACTCACTGCAACTTTTTCGCTGACGACAGACTCCATTGTTCACTGCCCATTTACCTGCAAGGAGTACCCCAATGGCCCGGAAAACCGCCGCACAAGTCGCCGAAGATCAAATCAAGGATCAGGCCTTCAGCGAACTTCAGGCGCTGATCGAAGAGTCGGAGAAACTGCTCAAAAGCAGTGCCTCACTCGTCGGTGAAGAAGCGGAAACACTTCGTGGGCAAATCGCCCAGAAACTTCAGCAGGCTCGGGACTCCGTCACCAGCGTTCGTGACCGGACCAAACCTGCGGTCGCCGCCACTGAAACCTACATTGGTGGCCATCCGTGGCAAACCGTGGCGATCTCCGCCGGTTTTGGCCTGGTGGTCGGGTTGTTGCTGGGTCGGCGTTAAGCGGTACCGCTTTAATGGGTACTGAGCAAAAAGGCGAGCCTTTCGCTCGCCTTTTTCATGCCCGGGTTTTAGGCAGACCTCAGAGCCCGGCCAATTCCCGCAAATTCGCCAATGTCTGAGTGTCGAGTTTAATGCCTTCGGCGCTGGCCTTGGCCCGCTGCTGGTGACGTCGATCACCCGGCAAACGCTTGAGCCCCACACCGTGCATCTGCCGGACCAGCTCCTGGCTGCGCTCGGCAAAACTTTGCCCCGCTGCCTTGCTCGGGTCGATCACGATCAGCAGTTGGCCGGTCCACGGCGTCTTGGCCCCCGGATGGTTCGACCAATCGAACTCGAAGGAAAAATTCCCGCCGGTCAACGCCGCCGCCAACAGCTCGACCATCATCGACAGCGCCGAGCCTTTATGCCCGCCAAACGGCAGCAACGCGCCGCCTTCAAGAATCGCTTTCGGGTCCTGGGTCGGCTGGCCGAGACCATCGACACCCATGCCTGGCGGCAAACGCTCGCCCTTGCGTGCGGCGATCTGCACATCGCCATGGGCAATGGCGCTGGTCGCCAAATCAAAGACAATCGGTTCGCCATCAGCCCGAGGGGCGGCGAACGCAATCGGGTTGGTCCCGAACAACGGGCGATCGGCACCATGCGGCACCACGCAGGTCATGCTGTTGACCACGCTCAGCGCCACCAGACCTTCGTAAGCGAAAGGCTCGACATCCGGCCACAAGGCTGCGAAGTGGTGGGAATTACGAATCGCCAGCACCGCAATGCCGGCACTGCGGGCCTTTTCAACCAGCAGTGCGCGTGCTGCCGCCAGGGCCGGCTGGGCGAAACCATTGCCGGCGTCGACCCGGACAAAACCCGAAGCGACGTCCTCGACCACCGGCACGGCCTGGCCATTGACCCAGCCGCTCTTGAGCGTCGAGACATAACCTGGAATACGAAACACGCCGTGACTATGGGCGCCATCGCGCTCGGCACCGGCGCAGTTGAGGGCCAGTGTTTTGGCGACATCGGCGCTGGTGCCATGACGCTGGAAAATCTGCTCAAGCAAAAGAACGAGCGCGTCGAAATCGAGCGTTTGAGTGCTCGAACTGACGGCCATTTCGGGCGTTGCGGTCATCTGAAGCTCCAGTTTTATTATTGAGTACGGGCAACAGGGTGAAACGAGGTTGCACAGCAACCAAAAACAGTTGTCGATTAAGCGCTATTTTACCGGCGTCCTGTCAAGTCTCGACAGCCTGTTCGGATCAAGCAATATGTACCGCAATCGAGCCTGCCCCAGGCCGTACTGTTTTTCCTCAATCCAACGGCCTGCGATTACCACCAATCGCAGCACATCGAGGAAAAACCATGATTGCTCCCCCACTGCCGTATTTTTTCGACGAGGCATCACGCGCATCCAATGCCAAACAGCCCGGTGATCGCGAGAAAGCGCGGACCTTCACGCTTGATGACCTGAACGGGTTGCAGGGTGTTTATCTACCGACCCATGTAGCCCGTATGGCCACTACCCAGCCCCTACATGTCGAGCGATTGCTTCTGAGTCCGACGGACATTCCATTGGCCGGTGCTTTCGCCATGAGCCGGCCCAATAATGGAGAAGTCATGCTCTACACACCGTGGAAAGGCCTGGTCAAATTCTCGGGCATGGAGAGCCTCAAAAGCAACCTCAAGGAGTGGTTGGCGCAGGAGACCGGAAAACGGGAATTACTGCGTTATCTTTCCATTGAACAACGCAATGCTGTACAGGCAGCCGCGGTGCCTGAGATTTCTACAACAACCATCGAAGCTGCGGTATTCCAGGACCAGGAGCTCATACTCGAACTCAATCAGACACACAACATCCAGTCGATGATGGCCGAACTGGTCAAGATGCCGACACTGCAGTCGATGCTGGACGAAAGTCTCAAGATTGCGTTGGCCACGCGATTCCCCAGGCTGGACCAGCGCCAGACAAGGCTGGAAAGCTTCATCAGCACGGTTTCCACCTTTGACACCATCGAGTACCGGTACACGATGTCCTCGCAGCCACTGAGCGACGTCCTCTTGCAGTACTACCTGACCCATCAGTGGCCAACGGGTGATTCCAGGGTCTTTTCCAATCCCGCACACGGCGTGAGCAGCGACGCCGATAACCAGGCATGGGAAAGCTCAATCATAGAGATCGCGCAAAGCTTTACGTCTCACTTGCAAAGCCTGCTGGAAACGTTCTGGAACTCCCTCACACGCGCTGGCCATTCACCCTCGGAGTTTCTTTTCGAGAGCATGCGCGACACCTTTCACGTCAGTCTTTTATTAAAGCGCCAGCAAGGTGTTTTAACCACGCAGCAATACCTGCGCTTGATGAATGTGAGCCTCGCGCCTGCCTCCAACGATTCCCTGCGCATCGAAAAAGTACGTATCACCGCGCCCTTCAAGCACTACGCGGAACTGGCTTGCACCTTGATGATCGGCAGCAGCGACACCCTCGGCTTTCTGTATACCCGGTCCAGAGGCATCGAAGCCACGAGCAATCTACCCGCTATCAGACACATCGTGCTGGCGATGATCAAAAGCGAAGGGCATGAGGACACGCTGCTCAATTACATGTCTCTGGACGAGCGCCGTACGCTGCTTTCAATGAAACCGGATGAACGCATGATTATCGGAGAACCGATCGTTGGCCCGGTGTTTGAACAATTGATGGCAGACATCCTCGACAAGCAACTACAGAACCTGACTTACGCCTTGAGCCGCTGCCGCGAAAGTGAAGGCTCGCTGGACCCGCATGCATTGCTCGACAAGGCGCTGGATGTCCGGGGACTGATCGATGACCGGCTGTTGGCCGTCGATGCCACAGGGCGCTGGAGTACAAACGTGGACCCACGTTTGAGTGCACAACCGGTCACCGTTCGCGCCGAGTCGGCCAAAGAACAATGGGCACTGCTCTCCTCCGCAGAACAATCGCTTGAACAACGCCTTGAAAACCACCCCGCCATTCCTGTCGCCACCCGCACGGTCACCGAGGCCCAACGTTTCGTCGGTTCGTCGCTGGAAGGCTTGCAATCGAGTTTCACCCACACCCTGTCAACGGCATTGCGCAGCGAGCTCAAACTGCAGACAGTTGCCCGCACGCTGGGTGTGGCGGAACAGGCGATCATAAAAACGGTGCTCGATACGCCGGTACGCTTACAACGGGGCGCGTTGAACGGTTTTCTGCCGGACGTATTTTCCCTGGCGTTGAAGGCAGGCGACACTACGGATCCGTTGAAACTGGCCAGTTGTTTTGTGCTGACTGAACGAGGAGGCCTGGACCCGGTGCATTCGGGCAAGGCTATTTTGTGGACGCCCGCGATGGGGTTTGAATCCTTCAAGGCATTGACACCATTGCTGACCGAACTTGGTCGACGCCTCGCAGACGTCAACCATCGATCAGCGCTTCTGGAGAACCTAGGTCGCAGTGAGCGATTGCCTGGCAAGACTTACACGTTGGCGCCCCTGCAGCGGGTAGATGGGCATTTTCTTGATCATCTACAAAAACCCTCTGTGCATCTGGACCCGTCGTGCCTGACCAGCGCGCTGGCGACGAAGCTCTCCACCACGCCGCTGACCCATCTCCTGAATCTCGTGGCACTGCGTAAGCCGATGTCGGGGCTCGACCGTGCGATGGACATTGCGCGGTCACTGACGACTCAACAAAAACTGCCGGCATGGCTGGCCAAAGCGTCCGTTAACGATCTGATGCTGCATGCCGAGCTGCTTCAGCAATACCTCAATAACGTTCAAGACGACCAGGATTACCTGAGCGGCATACGATCACTGCAGCGCACGGCACACCTTGAACTTGAAAAGCAACTGAAGGCAGACGGCTACAACATCAACCCGGACAACGTTCAGGTCCAGATCAGTGCCCGCCCGACATCTGCAGCCAACACTCAAACGCTGAGCGACTTTGCTTTGACTCACCTGAAGGATCTGGGTCAGGTCCATTTCAAACTGGTATCGCTTGATACCACCGTGATTCCCGAGGGGATGGACGAACGCTACATCAAAGAACTGATACGAGATCTGAAACCGGGCGAACATCAGCAGAAAATAATGAGCGACGCCTTGGCAGACACCCGGGCGAATGCGGGCCGCAGGAAGCGGTTTTACACACAACTGCCCTGGCAGTTGATGCATCACGCTCACGCGGAAAAACTGCAGGAACGTCTGAGCGAGACGGGGTTTGATCTGATCCGGCAAGTCATGGACATGCCAGACGCCATTGCCCGCGCGGCAGTCGCCGGTGCCCACGCGATCATCCGCCCACTTGAGTTCCTGGGTATCAAGAGTGCACAGACGATCAAAGTGCCCGGTGTTTACTTGATCGGCTCAACGGCTGATCGCTCTGCACCACAGGTGCTTATTGCGCCTCACAGCCCTCGGCATGGGGTGAAAGAATATGAAAATGAAGCACAACTGCTAACAGAACTGAAGACCCGCGGACCGCTGCTCGACTGGCTACTCCTGAATCTGCCGCAACCTGATCGGGTACTCCTGGAAACCCGGATGGCGACCACTGATCACCGCGTTACCAGAGCCACGCCGACGAGTACCGGTCATCGCTTCACCGAGACCACACTGGCATCCAATCCGATCAAGGGGAACCTGTTCAACCATTTACTCAATGACAACGTCGCATTGCTGACCCGATTGCTCGGTTGTCGGTCCGATGACAGCAAACAGAGCGAATGGGCGACCATCAAACAGGTGTTGGGCGAAGATTTGCACGCGGCATTTTCGTTTTGTATGGGCAAACTCGCGTACCCCATCACGGTATGGCGCAGTTACCGCGATATCAAGCAATCCGCCGAAGACCTTCAAACACATAAATGGGGAGCCGCAATAAAAGAGTTCATCAGCGGCATTGCACAACTGGCCTCGTTACGACAATCGATGGAGGATCCAGTGGAGGAGACTTCGACGACCAGCGCGCCCGCGCCAGAAACGCCCGACGCCCGATTCAAATGGCAGGACATCGACATCACTGCACCCGAGCGCATGCAGTTGAAGCGTCATGAGAGCATCGGCGTCGATCTGGGTTCGCTGACACACAACGCCAAGCTTGGGCTCTACTCTCATCCAACGACAAAACAACTTTACGGGCCGGTTGAAGGAAAAGTGTATCCGGTCGCAAAACCCGGCACCCGTTGGCGCATCGCCGACACCCCCGCTCGCATCCCTTATCTGCGTCAAAACGAATCGAAACAATGGGTTCTGGACAGGGAAAAGCCGGCGCCCCGCTTCAGCCTCATCAGCAGGTTACAAAACGCGATAATGGTTTTGGAAAGCATGAATGTCGAAGCACATGGAATGCCCCAAATCCGTCAAATTTTTCCGCGAAAGGCTCGTCAGATTGACGAGGCGCTGGATCTGGCAACCACCTATGCCTGGAACAGCTTCCGCAACTTGCAACTGCTCAAGAATTCTGACGGCACGGTCACGCCCGTGCACCAGCTCATCATGGATTTTATCGATGTGCCTACCGTGTCGGACGCGCATGTGGAGAAGCTCGAAAAAGTCGTGGGCGACATTTTTGCGGCCCTGTTGGACCCCACACTCAGAAAGCCGAGCTCCAGGCGATTTGTAGTCGGCAGGCTCCTTAATCACGCGGAAAATTCGTTCGGCTTCACCTTTCCAAATGACGTAAAAGGGAAAATTTACCTGACAGATAAATTCTTCTTCCCCCATTTCGACCACTATCGCGAACATCTGTCCGACGCCGCCTTCCCCATCAACACTCATGCCCGGGCGGCAACCCTGATCCATGAGGTTTCGCACATTGCCGGCAACACAGAGGACATATCTTATCTCGATTCCGGCAGACCATTCGTCGACCTGATTGGAACGGCCAGTACTTTCGCCACCGATCTGAAAACAGCCTTGAGCGAACTTCAGGACAGCGCACTGTCAATCAAGACGCCTTATACCCAGCTGTTCAAAATCCAGAACCCTGATGACGGTGAATGGGAGGACTTGGGCAGTACTACTGATGAAAATACCGATCGGATAAAGAGACATATCTTGACCTTGACCGGCTAGGAAAACCTGAGCGGTGCCCGCACAACCTTCAAAAAAGATCCATTGACCAGACTGGCGGTGCAACTCGCTAACGCTGACAGTGTTACCTGGCTGATCACCCATCTGGGGCGCCAATTGCACACCAGCACCCCATGAATCAGAAAAATAAACACCACTTTGATGGGCAATTGCCATGGCGGTTGTTCTCGCAGACTTCCTCACAAGGTTAGAATGCAGGAAATCAGGATGAGTCAATGACCGACAACCCTCTCTCGCAAGCCCAATATGACGCAATCACCGATGCCGCTGCGCATTGGTGCATGCGTCTGCACGCCATCGATTGCACGGCTGAAGAGCGGCTGGCGTTCGAGCAATGGCATGACGCTCATCCGCTTCACGCGTTCGAGTACGAGGCCATGCTGGAGATCTGGGATGTCGCGGGGGACCTGCCACGTCCCGAAACCGTGATACCGGCGGCTTTCGCCAAACCTGCAACGCCTTGGCGCACCTTCGGTATCGCAGCCGCGGTTTGCGCCATGGCGTTGCCATTGGCGGCCTATAGCGGCTGGAACCTGGGCTGGCTACCCAACTCGTACCAACATTTCGAGGCGAGCGATACTGTCCGTCAGGTCACCCTGAGCGATGGCAGTCAGGTAGAACTGAACCTGGGCAGTGAGCTGACGTTCAGCAACTACAAGGACCAGCGCCGGATCACTTTGGAAAAAGGCGAAGCGTTCTTCAGCGTCAGCCACGACACTCGGCACCCCTTCATTGTTAAAGCGGCCGAAGGCAGGGTTCGGGTAACCGGAACCAAATTCAACGTCTGGATGTATGAAGATCAGGTACGCGTGAACCTGATTGAAGGTTCGGTGTTGGTGAGCAGCAATGATGCCCTTGCAGGTGACGGCTTGCGCCTCGAGCCAGCGATGCAGGCGAGTTATAGACGCGGCGACTTCACTCCCCGGATCAGTCAGACCTACGACGACGACAACTCACTGGCGTGGCGCAGCGGAAAACTGGTGCTCGATGATCTGGCGCTGGCCGACGCACTGCCATTGATCAATCGCTACTTGAACAAACCGGTGATGGTGGCCGACACCAGTACCGGCTCGATTCGTATCGGCGGCATCTACAACATCAAAGAACTCAACAACCTGGTGGCGTCCTTGCCCAAGGTATTGCCGGTTTACCTGACCCGCAACAAAGATGGCAATCCGGTCCTCAATTCCATTCCGCAACAAGCCCCAAAAAGCTGAAGGCCGCGACCCTTGTGGGGTACGGCCTTCATTCCTGGTTCAAGCGCCATCAGCGTTACTGTACAGCCACCTTCCCGGCTTTTTCATCCTGCTCGCGGATTGTCTGGACCTGGTACTGCGGATCGGACGTGATCTGCTGCTCGGTGAACGGGAACACACTCAACTGCTTCCTGGAAAATGCCAGGGTCTGGTCTCTGGAGTACTTCGAGGACGGGTCACTGGATAGCGAGAAAGCCAGCAGCCCCTGGGCCTGCGGTCCCTCGTCATCAAAGGTCACCACCTGCAAATAGCTGGTACCGCTGACAACTTCGAGTTTACCGTCGGTTCTCGGCACGCTCTGAATGGCGTTATAAACCCCCAGAGTGCCAGGTCCACCGTGAATCGGCGTCTGCTGGCCACCACTGCTGACCACCTGTATATCACCCCAGCGGCTATCAGCCTTGAGCCCCCTCTTATAGATCTGCGCTACCGACGCCAGCATCGCGTCGCGAACCGCCTTGGCGACTTCCGGGTGATCGACCGCCAGGCCACGCGGGGTGTGTTGCGGGTCTTTCGGATCGAACGCCACACGCCAGAGATCAGGCGTTTCCTCTAGCGACTTCATGACATTCTGGAAATGCACAAAACCCAGACCACTGTCCAGATTCGCACTGCGGTCCCAGGCCTTGAGACTGGCACACAGCGGCGCGAGCGCTGGCGCATCAGAACCCAAGGCCGCAGCACAGAACTGCAGCAGGTCGGGCAGCACTTGGGCCGCCTGATACACCTGGTCGTCCATCACCATGCGTTGCAAATCCACCGCTGCTATTGGGCCGACCTTGTTCAACGTATTCAGGCGATCCAGTGCAAAGCGTGAGCGCAGACCCAACGGCTGACCGTCCTGACTGATCAGTGGCGAAAAACCGCTGAGCGGTTGCGCCGGGTTAGCCATCCAGGCCGAATCGTTGGAGTGCTGGACAAAATCCTTGCGCAACAACTGCGGCAACTTGTCTGCCGCATAGATTCCTTTTTGCGCAGCCTGCGGATCGATGTCCCAGGCACATGCGCTATTGGAGCCGTCGAGGACGATCATCTGCAAGCCGGCCCGAGGATCACTGCACTTGGCCAGTTTGTCGGCACTGACGTTCGGCACGACCGAGAGGCTCATGTACAGCGCCTGCCCCTGATCATCCGCTGCCAGAGTGTTGACCCACGGGACCCCCTGAATCTTGTGCACCGACGCCTGCAAATCCTTGAGACTCACCGCACGGTTCATTGCATACCACTGCTGCAAGACCCGGTCGTTTTCCAGGTTGGCGTCGCGCAGGCTGTAGGCGAACTGGTTGTCCCAGTCGAGTTTTCCGGGCCACTGCACGATCGGGCCGAACTGCGAGCTGTAGATCACATGAGAGACCGGATGGGTCTGGCCATCCGGTTGTTTCACGTTCACGGTCAGGGTCTGTTTCTTCATGGGCAATGACTTGCCGTCGAGCAGGTAACGGGTCGAATCCTTGGGATCGAGTTGCAGGCGATATAAGGTGAAATGCTTGGACGAGTCCACGGTGTGGGTCCATGCAAGGTGCTGGTTGAAACCGATATTGATCATCGGCAGTCCTGGCAGTGCCGCGCCCATGACGTCCAGTTTTCCGGGAATGGTCAGGTGCATTTGATAGAAACGCATCCCGCCTACCCAAGGGAAATGCGGATTGGCCAACAACATTCCGCGGCCGTTGAAAGAACGTTCACTGCCGACTGCCACAGCATTGCTGCCGCGATCCAGGGCAAAACGCTGCATGCGTGAGGCGGCTACCTGGAACGCCACGGGGTCACCTGCCACCTGAGCAACGGCCTTGGGTGGCGTCGCGCCGGCCAAGGCTTCGGCAAACTGCCCTACTCCGCCTTCGACCAGCAGACGCCGCGTCAACTTGACCAGGTCCTGGGTGGTAATCTCACGCACCCAGTCGCCCTGACACTGCTGCGGCAAACCCTGCGCCCGACGCTCTGTCAGTGAACGGTTATAGCCCGCCACATAACCTTCGATGAGATCGCGTACTGGCGGGGTTTGCGCCTGCCAGAAAGCGGAGACGGCCGGTGGGGTGTTCAGCCAATTGAAGAACAGATCGCTGACCAGGTTTTCGCGCTCTTCGACCGTGAACTGGTCCGGGCCGAAATACCGTGAACGTTCGCCATTCACGGTGGTGATCTCATTGGCCAGCAGGCACAGGTTGTCCTGAGCGTAGGCGTAACCAATGCCATAACCGAGCCCGCGCTCGTTGTCGGCACGGATATGCGGCACACCGAAACTGGTTCGGCGAATGTCGGCTGTCGCCTGCTCTGACTGACTGCGTGCGTTTGCCGCAAGACTCAAGCCCAGAAACATACCCGCAAGGCTCAACCTGGTTAACTGCCTGGAAATAATCACGCTCGCTCCTGATCGAAAAGACAAACACCCTGCGTCATACACGCACTGCGCCTTCCCCTAGGAACGAAACAAATGACAAAAATTTAGGCCCTGAAAGGCGCTTTTCACGGGCATCTCACAGGCTGCTGACGTGATGGTGACAAAATTTCTACATTCGCGGCTTCATTATTTGTCCTGCTCATCCGTCTTATTGAATGAGAGCACCCATCACATTTCCTGGCCGGCTCGGAAAAGGAGTTTTTGCATGTACAACTCGCAACTGCCAACGGACGGTAGCAATGCGCCAAAGGGCTCTGCCATGAGCTCCGGCGTATTCAGTCAACGGGGTGAGCGCAATGTCAACGAGCGGATCAGGTCGCTGCTCAAAAGCTTTGGTCTGCGCACCAGTCTGATCCGCCTCAAAGTCATCGACGCCTTGCTGACCGCCGCCGAAAGCGACCGTAGCCTTGGCGTGCGCGGCGTGCACAGTCACTTGCTGGACCTGGATATCCCCCTGTCCTTTCTCAGTGTGCGGGAAGTGTTGAAACGCTTGTGCAGCGAAGGCGTGATCACGCTCAACCCGGACAAAAGCTACAGCCTGCATCCGCACGCTGCAGCCATGCTCCAACGCGAGTGATCAGCCCAAGGTGCGTCGCTCAGGCTTTGACTTTGCGACGCATCACGCCATTGATCACCACCACGATCACCGCCACACCGATGGCGATGTACTGAAACAGCTTCTCGCTGATGACGCCTGCGTTTTGCAGATACGAAAGGCCGAACATGATCCCCAACACCACGAGGGAGATCAGAATCGAGTATTTCAAACGTTGCGACTGAGTCATTGCGAGTTCCTGAACCTGAAAATGTATCCGGTTTGTATCCAAGTGCATGCCAAGCCCCTACCGTTCTCCGGGGATGTGACGCTACAAACGGGGTCTCATGTTACAGCCGATGAAGCGTTTTGGCTTTATTGCCCCATGAGGATTTTGAAATGTTCCGTCGAATCACACTGCTGATTCCGCTGCTTGCCATATTTTCCCTGAGCGGCTGCATCATTTCCCCCCACGGCGGCTGGCACGGCGGTCATCATTACGACCGTGGCGGGCCGGGTTATTACCAGCACCGATAACGTGAATAATTGAACCTTCAATTCGTAAGCTAATTAACCATCCAATAACTTCTGAATAAATGCCCTCCCTGTTGCGGGCATTTTTCGCACATGCACATTCAGTTATTCCTAACTATCGAGTATCGAAACATAGCGAAAAAAATTGAAACGTTGAGTCTCAATAGTTCATTGGAGCTATTCATATTCAATGATTAATCTCGGCACCTCGCAATAAAGCCTTTTATTAAATCTCGCGCAAATCCAGGAATGCCATGCACAAGCCTTTAATCAATATCAGCCCCCACCATTTATTGGGCTTTTGTCTTGCAATCACTTTTTTCGAACTTCTGACCTATATGGCCAGCGACATGATCATGCCGGCCATGTTGACCGTTACCCGACAACTGGATGCCAGCCCCGACCATGTCCCCTACGCTTTCAATCTTTATCTGGCCGGTGGCATTCTTCTGCAATGGCTTATTGGTCCGTTGTCTGACCATTTCGGTCGCCGCCGCATGTTGCTTATCGGTTGTGCGGTATTCGCCATGGCCTGTGCAGCCGCGTTCAACGTGCAAAGCATTTATGCGTTCAACGGCTTGCGACTGATTCAGGGCATGGGATTGGGGTTTGTCATTGCGGTCAGCTATCCAGCCCTGCAAGAAGTTTTCTGCGAAGCCGACGCGGTCAAAATCATGGCGTTGCTGGGGAACGTTGCGTTGCTCTCCCCGCTTCTGGGGCCGTTGCTCGGAAGCCTGCTGCTGGAATGGCTGTCCTGGCGGGAGCTGTTTTTACTGCTGGGTTTGGGCGGCGTGATGGTCTGGCTTGGGCTGTACCTGTTCATGCCGGAAACCGTGGGCACCGTGCGCCACGACGGTCAGCGACTGGAAGCCGTGCGCTTTGAATGGCGCAGCACCGTGCGCCGTTATCTGGCGTTACTGGATAACCCGCGATTCCTGAGTGCAACTGTCGCGCTAGGCGTGATGAGCCTGCCGTTGATTGCGTGGATCGGGCTGGCGCCGCTCCTGCTGATCCAGAACCAGGGACTTTCACCTTTGCAGTACGGCCTGTGGCAAATCCCGGTGTTTGCGGCGGTCATTCTCGGCAACCTGATTCTCAACCGCCTGATTGCCCACACTGAATTACCACAATTGATTCGATACGCGCTTTGGCCGTTTTGCGGCGGTCTCATCGCGCTGGTCGCCGTCAGCTTCTACGGCGCTTCGACAGCAGTGCTGATCATCTGCCTGGCGCTTTACGCCGTGGGGCTAGGCATGAGCAATGCCGCGCTGTACCGGCTTGCGCTGTTTGCAAGCGACGACAGCAAAGGCTTGGTCTCGGCGATGATCGGCATGATGTCGATCGCCGTCATGGGCGGTGGCGGCTCGATTATCGCTGCGGCCGGGGCCGGTAATAGCCACGAATCCTTTGCCCTGATGGCGGGTATTGCGGGGCTTCTGTGCCT
Organism: Pseudomonas sp. HLT2-19-2; assembly: GCF_054898005.1. Lineage (NCBI taxonomy): Bacteria > Pseudomonadati > Pseudomonadota > Gammaproteobacteria > Pseudomonadales > Pseudomonadaceae > Pseudomonas > Pseudomonas sp. HLT2-19-2. The sequence continues at coordinate 3,502,385 of NZ_CM142712.1, forward strand.
GGCACCCCTACGCCTGTTTCTGCGGCGTTCCCACATCGCGCTTGCCGTCTGACACCACAACGTAGGTCTTTTGATGATCCATTTACCCCACATCGATGCGCTCTGCGCGTTAACGCAACCCTATTGCCTGAATTCCGTGCCCGACGGCCTGTTCGACCAGGCGATGGGGGAAATCAGCCTGTTTCATTGTCACCACACGCCGGGTTACGAACGCTGGCTAAACGCCAACGGGCTCGATGCCCGGGACCTTGAAACACTGGATGACTGGTCAAGACTGCCGCCGATCTTCGCCAACTATTTCAAACGTCACCTGTTGTTCAGCCCCACCGGTGAAGGCGCGCTGGAGCTGACATCATCGGGTACCAGCGGCCAGAAGAGTCGCATGCGCTATGACCTTCGCAGCATGGTTGCGGCCCAAGGCATGGTGAGCCACATTTTCCGCCACTACGGCTGGGATACCCCGGACAGCCCCTGCAACTACTTGCTTCTGAGCTACGAACCCGAGGCCGCCAATACCTTGGGCACCGCTTATACCGACCAGTTTCTCTGCAGCTATGCGCCCGCCAACCGGGTTGTCTACGGATTGCGCCTGACCCGTAAAGGTCACGAGTTCGACCTGTTTGGTGTTATTCGCGCCTTGCAGGAGTTTGCCGACGAAGGCTTACCCGTTCGAATTCTCGGATTTCCAGCGTTCCTTTCGCATGCGCTACAGCACATGGAAGACACCACTGCGCCGAATCTCAAGTTACCAGCCCAATCACTGGTGCTTCTGGGCGGCGGCTGGAAAACCCAGGCAGCGCAGGAAATACCGTTGTTTGAGTTGTATGCCCGAATCAATCGCCAATTGGGTGTCGACCTGTCCCGCTGCCGGGACGGCTACGGCGCAGTAGAGCATGCCGTGCCTTACCTCCAGTGTGCCCACCATCATTTCCATGTACCGGTTTACTCGAAGGTTTTCGTGCGCAACCCATCTGATTTTACTGTCCAGCCATACGGCCAGCGCGGCTTGCTGGAATTCGTCTCCCCGTACATTTCATCAAGCCCGGCGCATGCCGTGGTGATGGGCGATCTGGCGACATTGCACCCCGGAGCAAGTTGTGGATGCGGCCTGGCGACCGATTGGTTCGAGCTGCATGGACGTGCCGGCACCACCGCCAGTCGCAGCTGTGCAATGGCTGCCTCAGAACTGCTCGAAGGAGTTTGATATGTACTTGATCAATGGCCAATTGCGTGACGACATTACCCTGGAAAGCGCCCTCGACCTCCTTCAGAAACAATTGCCTCAGTTGCTTTCTGCGCCGATCGACAGCGATACCGTGATCAACTCGGCGGCTCGTTTCGCCACGCAATTACAGACTCGCAGTCTGGATCTGTGCCTCGAAGACGATCAACGTCAGGGACTTATCGATATCTGCCAGCCCGGCAATCTGAGCACAAAGCTGGAGCGGGAACTGGGCGTGCACCCTCGTTCGCTAAGGCGAATCGACTACCAACAGCCGCGCTTCGAAAGTTGGCACCCTTTGGGGCTTGTGGTGCATGTCACACCGGGCAATGCGCCAATGCTGGCATTCTGCGCAGTCATCGAAGGCCTGCTGGCCGGTAACATCAATTGGCTACGCCCTAGCTCAAGTGATGAGGGTTTCACCGCTAAGTTGCTAGCCGCCCTTGTGCGCTGCGACATCAGCGGCAGGCTTGCCGAATTCGTCGCGGTCTTACCGGTGAGCACCTCTCAAATACCCCAACTCTGCGCTCAGGCGGATGGCGTGTCAGCCTGGGGTGGGGAAAAGGCGCTCAAATCGATTCGACAGCAAATCCCGGCCGGATGCCGCTGGATCGACTGGGGGCACAGGATCAGCTTTGCCTATCTATCGCCAGACGCGGCGAGTCTTTCGACGATGGATGCGTTGGTGGATGAAGTCTGTCGTTTCGATCAGCAGGCGTGTTCCAGCCCGCAATGGGTGTTGGTGGACAGCAACGACCCGGCAGTTCTGAAGGATCTGGGGGAGCGTCTGGCCGAAGCCTTCAAACGTCGCGCTGCCCATTGGCCAGCGCTGGTGCCCACAGACCCGGAGGCTTGCGAGATCACAACCCGCACGACCATGGCGCGGCTGGAACACTGCTTTACGAACCAGACCGGCCATGTCTGGAACGGCCTCGGTTGGCGTGTGATCTGGGAGCACCATCAAACGCTCGCACCGTCGCCACTGTTTCGTACGATTGTGCTGCAGCCAGTACCCCGGCACCTGATCGCCGAGACGCTGTTGCCCTGGCGCACGGTGTTGCAAAGCTGCGCGCTGATGTGCACCCCGGTAGAAACACCCGAGGTCGTTCGAACACTGGTCAACGCCGGCGTCACCCGCATTGCGCCTTGCGCGTCGATTCATGACGGCTACGCCGGTGAGCCCCACGATGGTGTCTATGCACTGTCGCGCCTGAGTCGCCGTCTCTCGGTAAGCCTTTCCCCTGAAGTCTCGACGGGCCGAGCAACGCTCGACCCGGTTCCACCCGCCCCCGACACCGCCAATGATCCGATCATGGACAAAGACACTTTCACGGCCCAGCCGATTGGCTGCGGGGCACAGTTGTATTTCCGCTCCGGAGGCAGCAGCGGGATCCCGGCCCTGGCCGGTTTAAGCTATCGCGTTTATCAACGAGAGATGCGCGCCGCGGCTGATGGCATGTTCGCTGCGGGGCTAGATCCGTCAAAAGACCGGGTCATGAACCTGTTCTACGGCGGCAACCTGTATGGCGGGTTCTTCAGTTGTTCCACAATCCTTGAACAGATGAGCGTTACGCATTTCCCCATGGGAGCGCCCCAGGAGGATGACTTCAGCGAAATCGCCCAATTGATCGTAGACCGGGGCATCACCGTGCTGATCGGCATGCCGAGTACCTTGCACCGTCTGTTTTTCACCGAGCAGGCTCGACTTCGCGCGTACGCTGGCATTGGCAAAGTGTTCCTCGGCGGAGAGCATCCGGGAGAGGCCAGCCGGCGGCTGATGGAAAGCTGTGGAGTCTCGACAATTCGCTCTGCACTCTATGGCTCCGTTGACGCAGGTCCCCTGGGGCATGCCTGCGCGGCAACAGCGGATGGCGTGTTTCACTTGATGAGCGACATCCAGCACTTGGAAATCGTGCAGCTCGAACAGGACGTACCGGTTCAGAGCAACGAGAGGGGTCGTCTGCTCTTTACCTCCCTCGCCCGGCAAGATCAAACCGTACGTCGATATGAGGTAGGAGATACCGGTCGCTGGGTACCCGGCGCTTGCCCCTGTGGACTGGACTCACCACGGTTCGAGCTGCTGCAGCGGCACGGCAAGCTGGTGCGAATTGGCACGGAATTCATTTCGCCTTCCGCTCTGCAACAAACTGTGGGTTTACCCATTCAAGTTTTTCTGGACCACACCGCCAGCGGCGTCGAACGCATGCGGATCCGAGTGGATGCTGATGCCGACCGAGTTCACGACCAACTAATGACACACACAGCCGTGGCGAACGCCGTGAGCGCCGCGTTGTTAATAGTGGACATTGAAGTGTGTGCCGAACATGAGTTCAGCCGAAACAAACACAGTGGCAAGACACCCCTGGTCATCGATCAAAGAAAATAAAAAAAGACTGTTTATTACGTGACCTTGTTGTTTAACCAGACGCCTGATAGCAAACGAGAACCCAGTGAAATCACCCTACTCGCTTGAGCAACTTGTGCCTTATGTACGGCAACACTCCAACTTCTATCGCACACATCTGAAACACTTACCGCTGAACAGTATTGATTTAAAAGATTTGCCACTGATCGACTTGACCGACTATTGGGCCGACAGCAATGACCTGCATCACTGGCCGGTCCTGACCGGCACTGTTGATGATGCTCTGGTGTTTAAAACTGGAGGCTCGACCGGCCAGGGCAAACTCTCGGTTTACTCCCGAGACGAATGGCACGCCATGGTCAGTACGTTTGGACAAAGCCTCGCGACTCAACTGAACCACGGCGACCGGGTGGCGAATCTGTTTTTTTCCGGAGACCTTTACGCCAGTTTTCTGTTCACGCATCACTCATTGGCGCATGTCGGGAAATCCATCTGTGAATTTCCGTTCACCGGCCAAGTCGAATTGGATGGATTGGCTGAGGCCATTGCCCGACATCGAATTAATGTTCTGGCCGGGATCCCGGCACAGTTACTGCGATTCGCTGCGTACCTTGCACAGCATCGACAAGTGCTGTGCGAGGTCGAAACGCTGCTTTATGCAGGAGAAAGCCTGTTTGCTGCGCAACTGGCAATCTTCGCCGAAGTGTTCCCCAACGCCCGCATCGCTTCGATTGGCTATGCCAGCGTGGACGCCGGTCTCATCGGGGCTTCCGACCGCGACTGTGCATTGGGCGAACATCGGGTGTTCGAACGCCATACCCTATTGGAAATCGTCGATGAACTCACCGGTGAGGTCATCGAAGAATGCGATCGCACCGGGCTGTTAGTTGTGACCAATCTGGCTCGTCGGCTCATGCCCTTGCTGCGTTACCCGGTGGGTGACCTTGCCTGCTGGCGTGAACCCGGCGCGACCTCGAGGCGTAAATTTGCGCTAAAGGGGGAAGTGCGTACAGCCAGCGGATACGAGTCGGAGTGATGTCGCTGTTTCCCGCCGAAATAAGCGAGATCGTCGAGCGGATTGCCAACAGTAACCAATGGCAGTTGCTCATCGAAAATACCGGTTACAAGGACATTCTGAGTTTGAAATGGGTACCCGGGCCCCAGCAACAGAGTGTCGAGCCAACGCTGCGGGCATTACAGGAAGCGCTGGTCACCCAATACCCCGACATCGACGACCTGAGTCGCGATGGGCTGCTCGAGTTGCGAGTCCTGCCCTGCGCAGTCACAGACCTGAGCCTGCATCCCCGCTCCGGCAAACAACCGCGGATCCTGGACTTACGCGTGTATGACGCCCCCTCGCCGGAGCCCGATTAATGAGCCAGCTGATTTTTCGACGCTACCAGCCATCCGACGCACAGGCCGTGAGCCAGTTATTTCGCGAGATCTACGGCGATCATTACGCCAAGCCAGATATTTACTTGCCAGCCCTGATCAGTCAGCACAATGCCGAGGGCCGCTGGCAATCCGTCGTTGCGGTGGACGACAAGTACGTCCTGGGACACGCCGCGTTGTGCCTCGATGCGCTTTCATTAACCGCTGAACTGGCGCTCATGGCGGTGCATCCCGCCGCTCAGGGGCAAAACGTCGCGACGCTTCTTGGCTCGCAACTCATCGAGCTTTCAGAATCCTTGAAACTTAAAAGCCTCTCGACCAAGCAAGTGACTCACCATCCGTACACGCAACGCATCGCAGAAAAAATCGGCTTTCATAGCACTGGTTTGCTTCCCGACTACATCGCGTCGCCACTCACTGAACCGTTGCGGGAAACCATGGTGCTGGGTTGTCACATCAATGAAGGACACTCACGCCCACTTCCCGATATCCCATGGCCCGAGAGTTGCCGAGCGTTCATGCAGCATCTTTGTTCAGTGTTTGGTACTTACCAGGGCATGGCGCCTTGCCTCCCTCTGCCCGTGCAAATCGAACAACACCATGAACGGTTCGAAATGCTCATTCAGCGCTTGAACAAACATCTTCTGGATCAAATCCGGCACCTGCCCAGGCACTGGCTGATCTCGGCCAAACTCGAACTGTCCTGGCACTTTGCCGAGGATTTAAGCAGTTTGTCGGCCCTCGGTTTCACCTTCACCGGGCTGATGCCCACGCTATACAGTCAAGGGTGGTTCGCGCTGTTTCATCGAGGGGCCGAGCCTCGGCAACTCGAACTGCATTGCCCGCACATGCAACGGTTGCATGACGACTTACAGCAAAACGGCAACACCCTCAGCAGCAAGGCTGCAAAGGACAGCGCTTGCTCAGCCGCTTGAGTTTTTTCGAAGAAAGTCATTACCCGGTTCTTGCTTGGGGGTGACATTTTCCGGATCGAAGCCTTTGATGTTCCTGTGCAGTTTCTGCTCATCCATTATCTTCGTGTTCAGCACGGTGGGATTGCTTCCCACCAATGCCAACATCTGGAAAGTGCCCTGTTTCATTGGTCTAGACATTAATTAGAAATGGGCATAGGTAACTGAACAAGTACTAAGTACACGCTGGCTGCGTTAGTTAGTATCCACTACGACACCTTTCACGCGCGCCACCCGTCACCTCACGCCTTTCTTGCACTATCGTACCTAATGCTCGGCTTTCCCCAGCCGATAGCCCTTGAAAGCGCCTAATTTCCATACCAATAATCACAACAAGAACGCTGCACAAGGACCGGTCCCATGCCCGCATTCCGTACCATCCAGGCTCGTTACACGCTATTTCTGGTCCTGTTCATTCTGCTGTTGTCCGTGCTGACAGTGGTCGGCATCAGCCAGTTGGTCGCACCCAAGCTGCGCCACACCGAAGAACTAGTGGCCCTCAACCGCATCGCCGAAGTCGCCGAGCAAATCCAGGGCGAATTAAACAAGGTTCAGGCGCAACAGCGCAGCATCACCCAGACCATTCCCCTGCTCGACAGTGCGGCCATCGACAGCGTTCTGCCGGGGTTAGTGGACCAATACGGTGAATTGAAAGTCTTCGGCGGCGGCATCTGGCCACTGCCCGGTCAGCGTGAAGCCGGACGCAACAAGTTCAGCACCTTCTGGCACCGCGATGCCTCGGGGAAATTGGCCGTTAACACGTTCTGGAACAGCGACGCCGCGCCCAACTATTACGACCAGACCTGGTACAAGGGTGGCATGCAGACCCCTCGCGGCCAATGCGCCTGGGCAGCTGCTTATAAAGATGACGCCAGCGCCGAGCCGCGCACCAACTGCGCCATGGCAATCCAGAAGAATGGCGCGGCCTACGGTGTCTCGACCATCGATGTGACCCTGGGCTTCTTCAATGACCTGATCGCGCGCAAGGAAAAAGACCTCGGCGCCGAAATGCTGATCGTCGAGGCCGACGGCAAGATCATCAGCAACAGCTCGCGCATCAGCGGGCCGATTGTACTGAAGAACATCAGTGAACTGGCCGGCAACTCGCCGTTCGCCACTCAGGTGAAGGCCGGCCTGCAAAACCGTGACCAGTCGCAGCGTGTCGAATTCGACGACAACGGCGAACCCAATACTTTCTTCATGCGTCCGATTGAAGGCACACCCTGGTTCCTTGCCACGGCTTTGCCGACCAAGCTGATCACCGCCCAGCGCGACGACGTGCTCAGCACGCTGAGCCTGCTGCAAATCCCGATGGTGATCCTGCTGGTGTTGTTGCAGATCTACGCGATTCGCCAACTGATCCAGCGGATGAAAGCCCTAAAGGCCAACATCGACGCACTGTCTGCCGGTGGCGCCGACCTGACCAAACGCATCACCATTCGCGCCGAAGACGAACTGGGCGCCATCGGCCACTCGGTCAACGCCTTCATCGCCTACTTGCAGAACATGATCGGCGAAGTCACCCAGGCCACTGGCGCCATGGCATCCAGCCTGGATAACCTGCAACGCACGTCCGCCCACACCAGCCAGATTCTGGTGCGTCACGCTTCGGAAACCGATCAGACCGTCACCGCCATCACCGAGATGAGTTCCACCGCCGAGAGCGTCGCGCAGAACGCCGCCGAAACCGCTGCGTTCACCCAGCGCGCCAACGAAAACGCCGACCGTTCGCGGGTCGTGGTGGGCGAAGCGTCCAGCAGCGTGATTGCGCTGATCGACGAAGTGGCCAGCGCCACTCATAAGGTCGAAAGCATGCAGCAGGACGCGCAACGCATCACTGAGATTCTCGGAGTGATCGGCGCCATTGCCGGGCAAACCAACTTGTTGGCACTCAACGCTGCCATCGAAGCAGCCCGTGCCGGCGAACAAGGCCGCGGTTTTGCGGTGGTGGCGGATGAAGTGCGTGCCCTTGCCGCCCGCACTCAGGCCAGCACCTCGGAAATCAACGAAATGCTGACCCGCCTGACTCAGGGCGTGAGTTCGTCGGTAAGCGCCATGGAAAACACCCAGGCCAGTTGCCAATCGGCCGCCGATGCCACGGCACGGGTCAACACCGGTCTGGATGAAATGGCCGGTTCCGTTAGCCATATCAACAGCCTCAGCACCCAGATCGCCACCGCCGCCGAGCAGCAAAGTGCAGTGACCGAAGAGATCAACCGCAGCATGGTGCAGATCCGCCACATGGTCGATGAACTGGTGAAAAGCGGCCAGGCCAGCGAGCTCAATACCCAACAACTGCTGGAAGCCAACAGTCGCGTGAGCGCGATCATGGGGCGGTTCAAGGTTCGTTAATTCTGCTCTTCCCTGAGTGCCGTCCCCGGCACTCAGCGGCCAACCTGACAATCTTGTAATCTGCGCCTCATCTGACTGACAGCTTTGATCTACGATGATCAAAGCTGCCCAGTTTTGTATTACTTCGAAACACTCCTTGAATGCCTGGCCAAAAAAAATGGTCAGAATGCATTTTTTTGGCCGCAATTCGAGACGAGATTCCCCATGCGAACCCACCTGCGTCTGATCGCCCTGAGCGCCCTGTTGATTTCCTCCCTGGCCCAGGCCACTGACCTGATCCCGATCGAGGTTCACCGTGATGCCAATTGCGGTTGCTGCAAAAAATGGATCAGCCATCTGGAGGCCAACGGCTTCAAAGTCGCTGATCACGTCGAAACCAACATGATCGAATTCAAGCAACAGCACGGCGTGCCTCCGCGTCTGGCGTCGTGCCATACCGGCTTGATCAACGGCAAATTCGTTGAAGGCCATGTTCCGGCCGATCAGGTGTTGGCCTTGAGCAAGCGCGACGATCTATTGGGCGTTGCCGCCCCCGGCATGCCCATGGGTTCACCCGGCATGGAAATGGACGGCATGAGCGACGCATACCAGGTGATCGGCCTGAAAAAGGACGGTACGGATGTGGTGGTGGCGGACTACCCCGCCCATTGATCTTCGGTGCGTATTTCGGGCTGTTTTTCGCGGCATTCGGTGCGGCAACCCTGCTGCCCTTGCAGTCCGAAGCGGTGTTGGTGGGCCTGTTGCTCAGCGGCAAGTATTGGCTCTGGTCGCTGCTCGCCGTGGCGACGCTGGGCAATGTTCTGGGGGCGCTGGTGAACTGGTGGCTGGGCCGCAGTATCGAGCGGTTTCGCGAGCGGCGCTGGTTTCCGGTCAGCCCGCGTCATCTGGAAAAAGCCCGAGTCCATTATCAGCGCTATGGTCATTGGTCGTTGCTGCTGAGTTGGGTGCCCGTGATCGGTGATCCACTGACCTTGGTGGCAGGCGTGATGCGTGAGCCGCTGGGGCGTTTTTTATTCATCGTGACCCTCGCCAAGGCCGCCCGTTATGGCGTGCTGGCTTTGGCCACAGTGGGCTGGATGGGTTGAACGATCATGCACCGTGATTGCCTGTGTTTAATGTCGCCCTAATCGTGCCGATCCAGCATCGGCCGATTTCCAACGGAGTTCACCCATGTCCCTCGCCCTCTCCCGATGGCTGCCCGGCCTGCTACTGACCGCTGCACTGCCCGTCATTGCTCACGCCGAAGGCCCGGAATATGGTCAGGAACTGCAGGGTTTCGAGTATCCCTACACGGTCAAGCATTTCGCCTTTGAGTCCCAGGGCAAATCATTGCAAATGGGTTACATGGACGTTGCCGCGTCTGGCAAGGCCAACGGGCGCAGTATCGTACTGATGCACGGCAAGAACTTCTGCGGTGCAACCTGGGAAACCTCGATCAAGGCCCTGAGCGAAGCCGGTTACCGGGTCATCGCCCCGGACCAGATCGGTTTCTGCACCTCCAGCAAACCGGACAACTATCAGTACAGCTTCCAGCAACTGGCCGCCAACACTCAACAACTGCTCAAAGCCCTCGGCATCCAGAAGGCCAGCCTGCTTGGGCATTCCACTGGCGGCATGCTCGCCACCCGCTATGCGTTGCAATATCCCGAGCAGGTCGAACAACTGGCCCTGGTCAACCCTATCGGCCTTGAGGACTGGAAAGCCCTCGGCGTGCCGTATCTCACGGTGGATCAATGGTATGAACGCGAGCTGAAGGTGACCGCGCAACGCATCCACGACTACCAGCGCAGCACTTATTACGACGGTCGCTGGAAACCCGAGTTTGACCGCTGGGTGGACATGTACGCGGGAATGGCCAAAGGCCCGGGCAAAACCCAAGTGGCGTGGAACTCGGCGCTGATCTACGACATGATCTTCACCCAACCGGTGTACTACGAATTCAAAGACCTGAAAGTGCCGACGCTGCTGCTGATCGGCACCTCTGACACCACGGCCATCAACAAGGACATCGCACCGCCCGAGGTCAAGGCGAAAATCGGTCATTACGACGTCCTTGGCAAAAACGTGGCAAAACTGATTCCCCAGTCGACGTTGGTTGAATTCCCCGGCATGGGCCATGCGCCGCAAATGGAAGAACCGGCGCAATTCCACCAGTCCCTGCTCGCCTGGCTGAACAAAACAAATCCCGTTGATCGATGAGGTAAGGCTCTGATGGCTGTGCAGATTGCGGTGATTGATGACTGGCAGGATGTGGCCCGTGGTGTGGTGGCCAAAGCCAATGCCCTGCGCGCAGGCAAATGGCAGCAAGGGCTGGGCGGCGACCTGCAGGGCAAGACTCTGGCGATTCTGGGTTTGGGCAGCATTGGCTCTCGCGTTGCCCAGTTTGGTCAGGTGTTCGGTATGCGGGTCCGATTCGCCTGTTAAGCTGACTCCGCGTCATTGCACATCGCGAGCAAGAGACTGATCGCGTGATGGCGGCGACGCGGTTTTAGATCAACCCTCCGGACGCAGCATCAATACCGCCAGAGGCGGCAAGTTCAACACCAACGACAATTCCTGCCCATGGCTCGGCTCTTCCTCGGTAAACGCCCCGCCGCTGTTGCCGTAATTCGAACCGGCATAGGTGTCGGCATCGCTATTGATCAGCTCGGTCCAACGCCCGGCAAACGGCACGCCGATGCGATAGGCCTTACGCGGCACCGGGGTGAAGTTGGCCACCACCAGCACCGGTCGGCCCTCTTTGCTCCAGCGCATAAAGGCGTAAACGCTGTTGATCGCATCATCACCAATCAACCACTGGAAGCCTTGCGGCGCGTCGTCCTGATCATGCAGCGCCGGTTCTTCGCGATACAGCCGATTGAGATCGCCGACGAGTTTCTGCACCCCTTTGTGTTCCGAGTACTGGAGCAAGTACCAGTCCAGTTGCTGATCGTGGTTCCACTCACGCCACTGACCAAACTCGCAGCCCATGAACAGCAGCTTCTTGCCCGGATGCGCCCACATGAAACTCAGGTAGGCGCGCAGGTTGGCGAATTTCTGCCAGCGATCGCCCGGCATCTTATCGATCAGCGAGTGCTTGCCGTGTACCACTTCGTCGTGAGAAATCGGCAGGATAAAGCGCTCGGACCAGGCATACACCAGGCCGAAGCTCAGTTCGTTGTGGTGATGGGCGCGGTACACCGGGTCCTGCTGGATGTAGTGCAGTGAATCGTGCATCCAGCCCATGTTCCACTTGTAGTCGAAACCCAGTCCGCCCTGTTGCGTGCCCTGGCTGACACCCGGCCACGCGGTGGATTCTTCGGCAATCACCAGCGCGCCGGGGGCTTCGAGGTCGACCACGTCATTGAGATGGCGCAGGAAGTCGATGGCTTCGAGGTTTTCCCGGCCGCCGTGACGGTTCGGCACCCATTCGCCTGCCTTACGCGAGTAATCGCGATACAGCATCGATGCCACGGCATCGACCCGCAGGCCGTCGACGTGGAAATGTTTGAGCCAGTGCAGCGCCGAGGCCAGCATATAGCCGTGCACTTCGGTGCGACCCAGGTTGTAGATCAGCGTGTCCCAGTCTTGATGGAAACCTTCCTGCGGATTGCCGTATTCGTACAGCGCAGTGCCGTCGAATTGCGCCAAGCCGTGCGTATCGGTAGGAAAATGCGCCGGCACCCAATCGAGGATCACGCCAATCTCAGCTTGGTGGCAGGCATTGACGAACGCGGCGAAGTCTTGCGGCGAACCGTAGCGGGCGCTCGGGGCGAACTGCGACAGCAACTGATAACCCCATGAACCACCGAACGGGTGTTCCATGATGGGCATCAGTTCGATGTGGGTAAAACCCAGGTCCTTCACGTAAGGGATCAACCGCTCGGCCAACTCGTGCCAGGTGTACTGGCGGGCGACCTCGCCCAGATCATCCAGCTCACACTGCCACGAACCCGCATGCAATTCGTAGATCGACAGCGGCGCCTTCGGTAAATGACGCTCGGTACGCGACGCCATCCACGCCTGATCCTGCCAGTCAATATTCAGGGGGGAAGCGACTTTCGAGGCAGTGTCGGGCGGCAGCGAGGTGGCCAGCGCCATCGGGTCAGCCTTGAGCGGCAAAATGCCTTGGGCACCCAGGATTTCGTATTTGTACGTTTCCCCCGCCTGCAGGCGCGGGATAAACACCTCCCAGACCCCGGTGGGATGGCGCAGGCGCATCGGGTGCCGACGACCGTCCCAGTTGTTGAAGTCACCCACCACCGAGACCCTTTTGGCATTCGGTGCCCATACGGCAAACCGCACGCCATCGACACCATCGACCGTCTTCAGCTGCGCACCGAGGCAAGCGCTGAGATCGCGGTGATTGCCTTCTGCGAACAGGTACAAGTCCATCTCGCCGAGTAACGGGCCGAAGCTGTAAGGATCCTCGGCAACTTGTTCGCCGCCGGCCCAGCGGGTTCGCAGCAGATAGGGCTGCTCCCGATCGAAATGCCCGACGAACAAGCCCGGCGTCTGGGTCGCCTCAAGGTTGCCGAGTTCTTCCCCGGAGTCCTTGGCCAGTACCTGCACGCTCAAGGCGTCCGGTAAATAGGCCCGGATGAATTGCCCACCGGCACCATCGCCGTGGGGGCCGAGAATTGCAAAGGGGTCCTGATGTTCGGCGCGTACCAATGCGTCGATGTCCCGCGATCTGGGCAGCAACGCTTCTTTAGCGTGACCCTGTTCCTTGTTCGAGAAACTCATGACTACTCTCCACCAAGATCGGAAAAGGGTTTAAGCCCACTCAATAACCCATACAAACCGTGCAACGGCACAGGCAACCAGGTGGGGCGATTTTCTGCCTCATAGGCCACTTCATACGCTGCCTTCTCCAGGCCGAACAACGCCAATGCGGCGTTCTCGCCTTCCGGATCTTGCCATGCATGAGCAAGACTAGCTGCCGCCAGCCGATATGCGTCGATAAATGCTTGTCTTGCTTCATTTAAATAGCGATCGGCGACACGTTGACGAGCGGCTTGGGCATCGGCCGTGTTGTCGACGTTGTGCACGTTGATCGCCATTGCCGCAGCGTAGTCAAAGGAACGCAGTACGCCACTGACGTCTTTGTACGGGCTGTGTTTGCCCCGACGTTCGTGCAGCGGCCGCGCCGGCTCGCCTTCGAAGTCGATCAGGAAAGCGTCGCCCTTGATGACCAGCACCTGGCCCAAGTGCAAATCGCCGTGGACGCGAATCCGCAGACCACCGACGGCTTTTTTACCCAGCTCCTGAACATGGCTGAGGATGGTTTTTTTGTTGTCCAGTAAACGACTGACCAAGGCTTCGTCTGCCGGATTCAATTCGCTTTGATGCTGCTTGAGCAACTTCAGCGCGTACTCCAGTTGCGTCGCCACGTCCTTGGCCGAGGCCAGGGCATCTTTCTGGGAGGTGACCTGCGGGGCGAAGTCCGGGTTGTCGCTGGGCGCCGCCAGCAGCTGGTGCATTTCGCCCAGACGCTGACCGAGCATGCCGGCGAAGTCTTTCAATTCACCCAAGGCGTTGTAGTGTTGCTCCTGCTCGGACATGGCGTCGGCCAGTTCGTCGCGCAGTGCCCGTTCGAGGTTGTTCTGGGTCCATTCCCAAGCGTCGCCCTGATTGCTCAAGTAGCCTTGGGCAATCATCAGCAGATTGTCCTCGCCCGCCGGATCACGGCGCACCACCGAACCCAGCAGTGGCGAAATATTGCGGAAACCGGCGTTGGTCAGGTACGCGCTCATTTCCAGTTCCGGGTGCACGCCAGACGCGACCTTGCGGATCAGTTTCAGCACCAGGCTGTTGCCGATCACCACCGAACTGTTGGACTGTTCGGCGGACAGGTAACGCACTTCCGATTCCCCGGTCAGACCGAGTTTCGCCAGTTCCGCCGTCGGCTCGAAGTGGATCTCGCCCGCGCTGGATGGCAATACGGAATTACTTTGTATGCTGTGCAAGACCGTATGCACAAAGGTGTCGAGGCTGAAGGCGTCGGTGATCAAACCGACCTGACGCACGCGCCGAACCCGAGACAAGGCCAGTTGCTGAGGCAATGCGGCACCGACCTGATCTTCGGAGATAAAGCCGAACGGCAACTGATAGCGACTGGTCTGGCCGCCGCTGGTGACGTCGATTTCACTCAACAGTATCGGGTGTTGCGGATCGCCGAAACGCACACCGTAAGCAATGTTGACCTGCTCGATAGCCGCGTCCTTGCCGGCGAACCAGCGGCGATTCTGCAGCCAGCTCGGCAAGATGCCCTGCTCCAGCGTGCCGCGGGACGGCGCCTCGAGCAGTTCTTCCATGCGTTTCTTCAGCACCAGCGTGGTGAAGTCCGGCAGGCTTTGCGCCGGTTCCACGTGCCAGCTCGGCATCTGGTTTTCCGCCGCGAGCACGAACCAATAGAAACCGTAAGGCGCCAGGGTCAGCAGGAAATTCAACTGGCCGATCGGCGGGAAGGCGTTACCGCCGAGCATCTCCACCGGCACCATGCCGACGTAAGCCGACAAGTCCAGCTCCGCCGCTTGTGCGCTGCGGGACACGTTGGCCACGCACAAGATGATCTCGTGCTTGCCGTCGGCCCCGGTGAATTCCCGGGTGTAGGCCAGAATCCGCCGGTTGCTCGGCGACAGCATTTTCAGCGTGCCGCGACCGAAGGCCTTGGACTGCTTGCGCACGGCAAGCATGCGCCGGGTCCAGTTCAACAGCGAATGCGGGTCGCCGGCCTGGGTTTCAACGTTGACCGACAGGTAGCCGTATTGGGGGTCCATGATCGGTGGCAGCACCAGGCTGGCCGGGTCGGCGCGGGAGAAGCCGCCATTCCGGTCAATCGACCATTGCATCGGCGTACGTACGCCGTCACGGTCGCCGAGGTAGATGTTGTCGCCCATGCCGATTTCGTCGCCGTAATACAGGGTCGGCGTGCCGGGCATCGACAGCAGCAAGCTGTTGAGCAATTCCACGCGGCGACGATCGCGCTCCATCAACGGCGCCAGACGTCGGCGAATCCCCAGGTTGATCCGCGCCCGACGGTCCGCCGCGTAGTAATTCCACAGGTAATCGCGCTCCTTGTCGGTGACCATTTCCAGGGTCAGCTCATCGTGGTTGCGCAGGAAAATCGCCCACTGACAGTTGGCCGGGATCTCCGGGGTCTGACGCAGGATGTCGGTGATCGGGAAACGATCCTCCTGGGCCAACGCCATGTACATGCGCGGCATCAGCGGAAAGTGGAACGCCATATGGCATTCGTCGCCGTTCAGGCCTTTGGCGTCGGTGTCGCCGAAGTACAGCTGCGTGTCTTCCGGCCATTGGTTGGCCTCGGCCAGCAGCATGCGGTCGGGGTAATTGGCATCGATTTCGGCGCGGATCTGCTTGAGGACGTCATGGGTCTCGGGCAGGTTTTCGTTGTTGGTGCCGTCACGTTCGATCAGGTACGGAATCGCGTCCAGCCGCAGGCCGTCGATGCCCATGTCGAGCCAGTAGCGCATCACCGACAGCACGGCTTTCATGACTTGCGGGTTATCGAAGTTCAGGTCGGGCTGGTGGGAATAGAAGCGGTGCCAGAAGTACTGGCCAGCTACCGGATCCCAGGTCCAGTTGGACTTTTCGGTGTCGAGAAAGATGATGCGAGTGCCGTCGTATTTTTGATCGTCATCGGACCAGACATAGAAGTCCCGTGCCGCCGAGCCCGGTTTGGCTTTGCGCGCACGCTGGAACCAGGCGTGCTGGTCCGAGGTGTGGTTGATGACCAATTCGGTAATCACCCGCAGGCCGCGCTTGTGGGCTTCAGAGATGAAACGCTTGGCGTCGGCCATGGTGCCGTAGTCGGAATGCACACCACGGTATTCGGCAATGTCGTAGCCGTCGTCGCGCCGTGGCGAGGGATAGAACGGCAACAGCCAGATGGTGTTGACGCCCAGATCGGCAATGTAATCGAGTTTGGCGATAAGGCCGGGAAAGTCGCCGATACCGTCATTGTTGGAGTCGAAAAAAGACTTAACGTGAACCTGGTAGATCACCGCATCCTTGTACCAGAGCGGGTCTTTGATAAAGGTGGCAGCCTTGGGTTTCTTCGCCATTTGAAGCTCCTGTTGAAAACTGAAAAGTGCCTCGGCCCAGAGCGGGGGAACGATCAGTGCGAAATGGTGATTCGCCAGATCCCGAACGGTTGATTCGCCGGGTCGATCCGCATGAATTGATACTTGCCGTGCCAGGTCCAGCGATGACCGCTCATCAAGTCTTCGCCCTGGGTGCTGGCGTCGTCGGTCAAGCCCATTTCCCACAGCGGCAACTCGAAATTCGCTTCCTGAACGTTTTGCGGATCAAGGCTGACGGCCACCAGAATGAAATTGCTGCCATCCGCGCTGCGTTTGCCGAAATACAGAATGTTGTCGTTCCACGCGTTGTAGACCTTCAAGCCCAGATGCGTCTGCAGCGCCGGGTTCTGCCGGCGGATACGGTTGAGCTGGGCAATCTCGGCAATGATGTTGCCCGGCGCATTGAAGTCCCGTGGGCGGATTTCGTACTTCTCGGAATTGAGGTACTCCTCCTTGCCCGGCACCGGTGCCGCTTCGCACAGTTCGAAGCCCGAATACATGCCCCACAGACCAGAGCCCATGGTTGCCAGCGCCGCACGGATGAGAAACCCCGCGCGCCCCGACTCATGCAAAAACGCCGGGTTGATGTCCGGGGTATTAACGAAGAAGTTCGGCCGGAAGCATTCACGCCACGGCGACTCGTTGAGTTCGGTGAAGTAGGTCGCCAGTTCGGACTTGTTGTTGCGCCAGGTGAAGTAGGTGTAGCTCTGGGAGTAACCGACCTTGCCCAACCGCGCCATCATCGACGGGGTGGTAAAAGCTTCGGCCAGGAAAATCACCTCGGGGTACAGCGCCCGCACATCGGCGATCAGCCACTGCCAGAACGGCAGCGGTTTGGTGTGAGGGTTGTCGACGCGAAACAGCTTCACGCCCTCCTCGACCCAACCGACCACGATGTCGCGCAACTCAACCCACAGACTCGGGATCGCATCGGCGGCATAGAAATCGACATTGACGATGTCCTGGTATTTCTTCGGCGGGTTTTCGGCGTATTTGATCGTGCCGTCCGGCCGCCAGTTGAACCAGCCCGGATGCTGTTCCAGCCACGGGTGATCCTGGGAACACTGAATCGCGAAGTCGAGGGCGATTTCCAGCCCATGGTCAGCGGCTGCCGCGACAAGACGCCGGAAGTCTTCGCGAGTGCCCAGTTCGGAATGAATCGCTTCATGCCCACCCTCCTCGCTGCCGATGGCATACGGGCTGCCCAGATCGTCCGGCCCGGCGGTGAGGGAGTTGTTCGGGCCTTTGCGGTAACGGCGGCCGATCGGGTGGATCGGTGGGAAGTACAGCACATCGAAGCCCATGTCCTGGATCATCGGCAGCCGCGAATGCACATCGTTGAAGGTGCCATGACGGGCCGGATCGTCAGTGATCGAACGCGGAAACAGTTCATACCAACTGGCAAACTGCGCCAGGTCCCGCTCGACGTCGAGCGGGTACTCAGGGCTGATGCTCAAATAGGCCCGATGATCGGCCTGGGACATCAGCTCGGCGCTGCGCTGGTGCAGAAACAGCTCGACCTGCTCGATTTCGAGCAGACCCGACAACTCGTGGTGCAGCGCCGCCAGTTGTTCACTCAGCAGCCCTTCCATGCGTTCGGCGGCTTGCTGGACCAGCGTTCGCCCTTCCTGCAATTCCAGACTGACCGGCACCCTGGCCGCGTGTTTTTTCTCCAGCTCATAACAGAAGCTGGCGAACTGATCGATCCAGGCTTCGATGCAAAACATATAACGGCCCTGTCGCGTGACCCGAAATTGGCCCTGCCACCCGTTATTGCCCAAGTCAGTCATGACCTCGCATTGCCAGGTTTCCTCACCCTCGGCACGCGAGCGCACTCGCACGGCCAACGTGTCGTGACCGTCGGCAAACACTTTGCTGGTCACCACCACGTCCTGACCGACCACGGCTTTGACGGCGAACTGCCCGCCATCGAGTGTCGGCATGGTGTTTTCGATTGCGATGCGCGGTAGCAGTAAAGCCTGCGACAGCGGCATATGAGGGTTGTAGTTCAGCTCTGTCGGTTTTTCAGCAGTCATCGAGCATCTCTCCTTTACGCCCCATGGACGCTCTTGTGTCTGTGGTTTGTCACTGGATAGCTATCCCGCAGGACCGTCCGCCCCGGAATGAACTCACTTAGGTTCCGAGCGACAGGCACCGGTAAAGTTCACGCGCATTTGCCTGAGCCTCCGGGGGAATCAATTCCTTTGCACAGTGGTCCACACACTTAAGCACGGCTTACGCCATGTGCCACCGGAGGCTAAATTTATGAGCATTCCAATCCCTGCCGAGACGCCTGATCCAAACATCGACAGCCCGACCATTCCGCCGACCGAGCCTGAACCTGTACCTGAGCAAGATCCGCCCGGCACCACCCCTCCACCTCGGGAAGAGCCACCGAGCACCATGCCGCCGGTGGTTGTCACACCCGAGTAACGATCATCAGTTCACGGATTTTCCTTGTCCTTGTCGATCATTCGCACAACGGCGGGCATCACACTGAGAATCGTCAACGCCAACAACGTACTGAGCACCGCCGTTGCCTCTCGCCCCAACCCGGCCGAGACGCCAATGGCGGCGGTCATCCACAACCCGGCGGCGGTGGTCAGGCCTTTGACGTGCCCTTCGTCGCCCTCGGTGTTTTTAAGAATAGTCCCCGCGCAAAGAAAGCCGATCCCGGCGATCACACCCTGCACCACCCTGCTCATGGCATCGGCCTGTGAGCCGGACATTTGCGGTACCAGCACAAACAGCGCGGCACCGAGTGCCACCAGCATGTGGGTGCGGACCCCGGCGGCCTTGCCTTTGTGCTCGCGTTCGAAGCCAAGAATCCCGCCCAACAACGCCGCCATCACCAAGCGCACAGTAATGCGCGTCAGTTGTGTAGCGTCGCCAATGTCGGCGAACTCCGCTTGCAGGGTTACCCAAACCTCATGCCACCAAGCGCTCATGGTGTTGTCCTTGTGATGATTGGATAAAAAGTCGCTCGATTCAGGATGGACCACGTCGACCATTAATCGGTTGCTCAGAACGATAAAGCTCGGCTGTGCCCTAACACGTTAGACCCCGCAGAAAAAAGGACACTTCCATGACTGTGCGCATCGAAAACCAGACCTGCTTCTTCATAACCGAAAACGGCGAAGAAATTCGTCTGTGCCCCGACGTCACCATCATTACCGACTCGGAAAAAGCCATGTCGGCGGTGGAGCTCAACGGCCAGCGCGTCTACATCACCGAAGCAGAAGCCGACGCATTGACCGTAGCAGGCGCAGTCGACGGTCGTAGGCATTTGAAGGCTACCGACAGTGATTCGGTGATTTGACCGACCCGGATCAACGCCCATCTGATCCGTTTTTTATTGCAATAGGTGAGTCTGTTATGCAAACAGATCGCCGCTCATAGTGCTCAGGCCTGATGGAGGCTGATGAGCGAAAGACCATGAGCGATAGAATCCCCGTCCGAATTGTTGAAAGTCCGCTAGTGCAAAGCTACGAGCCTTCGCGTCCGAAGATGAAGGCCAAGTCCAGCGACAACCTGATTCACACCCGCAGCTTCACCGGTTTATTCCGCACCCTGCGCGTGAGCGGCGCGGGGTTTCTGTTTTTGCTGTTCTTCGGCACGGTGTGGTTGAACTGGGGCGGCCGCCAAGCGGTGCTGTGGGACCTGTCCGAAAGCAAATTCCACATTTTCGGTGCGACCTTCTGGCCGCAGGATTTCATCCTGCTGTCGGCGCTGCTGATCATCGCGGCCTTCGGTCTGTTTGCGATCACCGTGTTCGCCGGGCGGGTCTGGTGCGGTTACACCTGCCCACAGAGTTCCTGGACCTGGATTTTCATGTGGTGCGAGAAGCTCACCGAAGGTGAACGCAACCAACGGATCAAGCTGCAAGCCGCGCCCTGGGGCTTGAACAAACTGATCCGCCGCTCGGGAAAGCACACCTTGTGGCTGGCCATCAGCCTGTTGACCGGCCTGACCTTTGTCGGCTACTTCACCCCGATCCGGCCGCTGGCCGAAGAACTGCTGACCTTGCAGATGGGTGGCGTCAGTCTGTTCTGGGTGCTGTTCTTCACCGGTGCGACCTACATCAACGCAGGGTGGCTGCGTGAAGCGGTGTGCATGCACATGTGCCCGTATGCGCGGTTCCAGAGCGTGATGTTCGACAAGGACACCCTGACCATCTCCTATGACGTCGCCCGTGGCGAAAACCGTGGCCCGCGCAAACGTAACGTGGCGCCGGTTGACGTCGGCCTCGGTGATTGCATCGACTGTCAGTTGTGCGTGCAGGTCTGCCCGACCGGCATCGACATCCGCGACGGTTTGCAGATGGAATGCATCGGCTGCGCGGCGTGTATCGACGCCTGTGATTCGATCATGGACAAAATGGGCTACGCCCGAGGGCTGATCAGCTATACCTCGGAGCATGAGTTGCAAGGTGGCAAGACTCACCTGCTGCGGCCGCGATTGATCGGTTATACCGCGGTGCTGCTAGTGATGATCGGTGCGCTTGCCCTGGCGTTGGTTGAGCGGCCGATGGTCTCGCTGGACGTGAGCAAGGACCGTGGCTTGTTCCGCGAGAACAGTCAGGGGCAGATCGAAAACATCTACAGCCTGAAAGTCATCAACAAGACCCAGCAACCTCAGGACTATCGTCTGACCCTGGTCGATGGCGACGGCTTCCAATTGCAAGGCAAGACCGAACTGAGCCTCGCGCCCGGTGAGATTGTGGATGTGCCAGTGTCGGTGGCGATGACCACGGAACGGCCGAGCAGCCGTTCGCAGAGCATCAGCTTCAAGATTGTCGACAGTGATGAGCCGGACATTTATAGCGTGGCGAAGAGCCGGTTTGTTGCGCCGATGAATCGTTGAGCCTTTAAGATGCAAAGCCAAAGATCGCAGCCTTCGGCAGCTCCTACAGGTGTACGCCGATCCATTGTAGGAGCTGCCGAAGGCTGCGATCTTGGCGACCTGACTGCCACCCATTTTTTCAATGAATGACACCCATCCAGGCACTCGATGAAACGCTACGAAAAATTCGCCGACGACATCGCTGAACTGATCCGCTCCGGCGTCCTCGGCCCCGGCCAGCGCGTGCCGTCGGTGCGCTACGCGAGCCAGACCTATGGGGTCAGCCCGTCCACAGTGTTCCAGGCCTATTACCTGCTCGAACGCCGTGGCCTGATCCGCGCTCGCCCGCGTTCCGGCTACTTCGTCAACGCGCACGCGCCGAGCCCGTTCTCGGAGCCGGTGATCAGCAGCCAGGTCAGCGAGTCCACCGAAGTCGACGTCAGCGAACTGGTGTTCTCGGTCCTCGACTCGATCAAAGACCCGAACACCGTGCCCTTCGGCTCGGCCTTCCCCAGCCCGACCCTTTTTCCGTTGCAGCGTCTGTCCCGCTCCCTGGCCAGCGCCGCCCGCGAGATGGACCCGCGCATGGTCGTCACCGACATGTCGCCGGGCAACCCGCAGTTGCGTCGACAAATCGCCCTGCGTTACATGGTCGGCGGGCTGATGCTGCCCATGGAAGAACTGCTGATCACCAACGGCGCGCTGGAAGCGCTGAACCTGTGCCTGCAAGCGGTTACCGAGCCCGGCGACCTGGTGGCCATCGAAGCCCCGGCGTTCTACGCCTGCCTGCAAATACTCGAACGGCTGAAGCTTAAAGCCGTCGAAATTCCAGTGCATCCGCGCGATGGCATCGACCTTGGCGTGCTCGCGCAAACTCTGGAACGCCACCCGATCAAGGCCTGCTGGTGCATGACCAGCTTCCAGAACCCGATGGGTTCGACGATGCCCGAGGCGAAGAAACAGGAACTGGTTGAGCTCTTGCGCAGCCATCAAGTGCCGCTGATCGAAGACGACGTCTACGCCGAACTCTATTACGGTCAACAGGCGCCGAAACCGGCGAAAGCCTTCGATACCGAAGGGCTGGTGATGCACTGCGGTTCGTTCGCCAAAAGCCTGGCCCCCGGCTATCGCATCGGCTGGGTCGCTGCAGGACGCTATGCGCAGAAGATCGAACGCCTGAAACTCATGACATCTCTGTGCGCGTCGATGCCGGCCCAGGCAGCCATCGCCGATTACTTGCAACACGGCGGCTACGACCGGCACCTGCGAAAACTGCGTTACGCCCTGGAAGAACAGCAACGCGCCATGCTCGCCGCCATCGCGCGCTACTTCCCGGCGCAGACGCGCGTCAGTCAACCCGCCGGTGGTTACTTCCTGTGGCTGGAATTGCCACCGCAGATGGATTCGCTGAAGTTGTTTCAGATGGCGTTGGCGCAAGGGATCAGCATCGCACCGGGGCCGATTTTTTCACCGACCCAGCGGTTCAGGAATTGTATTCGGCTGAATTACGGCAGCCCTTGGGATGAGACTGCCGAGAAAGCGATGGAAACGTTGGGACGGATTGTGCGGTCGTTTTGACCACGAATGATCGTTCCCCCCACGTGGAACGATCAGCGGTTAACGACCACCACCAAGGTCAACAAACGTCCCGGTCGCATAAGACGCCTTGTCCGACAGCAACCACACAATCGCCTCAGCCACTTCATCCGGCCGCCCGCCCCGGGCCATTGGAATCGCCGACTCCAGCTTGCTGACCCGATCGGGATCACCGCTCAACGCATGAAAGTCGGTATAGATGTAACCAGGACGCACCGCGTTGACGCGAATACCTTCGCCGGCCACTTCTTTGGACAGGCCGATGGTGAACGTATCCAGCGCACCTTTGGAGGCGGCGTAGTCGACGTACTCGCTGGGGGCGCCCAAGCGTGAGGCCACCGAGGACACGTTAACGATGCTGCCGCCCTGCCCGCCATGTTTGGGCGACATGCGCAGGATCGCGTGCTTGGCGCAGAGGATCGGTGCCAGGACGTTGGTTCTGAGGATTTTGAGGATACGGAATTCGGACATTTCATCGACCCGGGACTTGTGCCCGACGGTGCCGGCGTTGTTCACCAGTGCCCTGACCCGGCCCAGTTCCGTGTCCACGCGGTGGAACAGCGCGATCACTTCGTCTTCGATGCTGACGTCAGCGCGCACCGCGATGGCTTGGGCGCCGAGGGCGCGGACTTGATTCAACACCTTTTGCGCAGCCGATTCGTCGGACAGGTAGTTGATACAGATCCGATAGCCTTGTTCGGCAGCCAACAGGGCTGTGGCGGCGCCGATACCGCGGCTGCCGCCGGTGATGACGATGACTTTGTCCATGCGAGCTTTCCCCCTTTCCAAGCGTTAGCCGTCGGGGGCAAGAATAACCGTCATCGCAGGCTTTTGCATGGGCTCACATCAATCAGCTTGTTCTGAACACACCGCCAATTGCTCTGCGCGGTGAATATCCACCATAAAGCGTTCGGCCGGCAGCGGGTGCCCCAGCAGGTATCCCTGCAACGAGTCGCAACCGAGTTGCGTCAGGAAGTCTTGCTGCGAGTTGGTCTCCACACCTTCGGCGACGATCCGCAACCCCAGCGCCTGCCCGAGGGCGACGATGGCGGAAACGATGGCGGCGTCATCACTGTCGCGTTCCAGATCGCGGACAAACCCCCGGTCGATTTTCAGTTCATTGGCTGGCAAGCGCTTGAGGTACATCAAACTCGAATAGCCGGTGCCAAAGTCATCGATCGACAGGTCGACACCCATTGTCGAAAGCTCCTGAAGCACGGTCATGCTCGCATCGGCATCGCTCATGGCGGTGGTTTCAGTGATCTCAAGGGTCAGGCTGTTGGCCGGCAAATGGTGAGAGGCCAAGGCTTTGGCGACACTCTGGACCAGGCCCACGTGGCAGAACTGCAAGGCGGAAAGATTCACGGCGATGCGCCAGTCGGTGTACCCGAGCACATACCATTCGCGCATCTGACGGCAGGCTTCGTTGAGCACCCACTCGCCAATCGGAATGATCAGCCCGGTCTTTTCCGCCAGTTCAATGAACTTGTCCGGCAGCAGCATGCCCTCGGTCGGGTGCACCCAGCGCAGCAACGCCTCGGCGCCGACCGGCCGGCCATTGCCGGCATCGAACTTGGGTTGGTAATAGAGACTGAATTGCTGCTGATCAAGGGCGATACGCAAGTCCTGCAACAATTGCAGCTGTTTGCGCGCGTTGCTGTTCATCGAGGCATCGAAGAAGCTATAGCCGTTTTTTCCGGCGCCCTTGGCGTGATACATCGCCGCGTCGGCATTCATCAGCAACTCTTCGGCGGTTTCACCGTTACCCGGAAAAATCGCGATGCCAACGCTGGCGGAAATCTGCAAGTCATGTTCGGCGACCCGGAACGCGCGCGCGATCAGCCCGACCTGACGGGCCGCCAGGTTCAATGCATCGTTCTGCTCGCCGAGTTGCACCAGCAATACGAACTCATCACCGCCGATCCGCGCCAGGGTGTCCTGGCTGCGCAAATCCTCGCGCAGGCGCAGGCCGACTTCACGCAACAACAGATCGCCCATATGGTGACCGAAGGCATCGTTGACCGGTTTGAAACCGTCCAGATCGATGAACATCAGCGCGAAACAGCCGCCCTGCTCGCGAACCATCGACATCGCCTGATCGATGCGGTCAGCCAGCAACACGCGATTCGGCAGGCCGGTCAGGGTGTCATGCAGGGCCAGTTGGGTCAGCTCGCGGTTGGCCTGGGTCAATGAGTGGGCGAGTTCTGCGGTGCGGGCCTCAAGGCGCGCATCGAGGATCGAAGTCAGTAAGGCAAGACTCAACACCGCCAGGGTGGTGATCAGGACCAGATTGTCCAGGCCCTTGCCGTTCAAGCCGCTGACGGCAGCCCCACAGAAGCTGCCGTCCGGGAAACGCGCCGCCGCCATGCCGGTGTAGTGCATGCCGACAATCGCGAGGCCCATGATCACCGCCGCACCGCCACGGATCAGGCCGACATAAGGCGTGTGCTGGCGCAGGCGAAAAGCGATCCATAACGCGGCACCCGAAGCGACTACGGCGATCAGCAGCGAGGTACCGAATAGCGCCGGATCGTAATCGATACCCGGTTGCATGCGCATGGCGGCCATGCCGGTGTAGTGCATGGCGCTGATCCCGGCGCCCATGACCAGCGCGCCGAATGCCAATTGCCAGGCCGGTAATTGTGGTTGGCTGACCAGCCACAGGGCAAAGCCGCAGGACAGGATGCCAATCAGCAGTGACAGCAACGTGATGCTGATGTCGTAACCCAGGTCGATGGGTAATTCGAACGCGAGCATGCCGATGAAATGCATCGACCACACGCCAACCCCCATGGCGAAGGCGCCGCCCGCCGTCCATAGATGCACGGCTCGGCCCTTGGCCGTGGAGATGCGTTCGGTCAGGTCGAGCGCGGTATAAGAGGCGAGAATCGCCACAAAAAGCGAGATGATAACCAGCGTGGGGGAATAACTTCCGATAAGCATGAGACTACTCGCGACTACCCTCCGTACTGCTTCCATTCTCGGGGGGCAAATTTGGCGATTGTACTGATTCCGCAAACGAACGCACTGACAAAATTAGCAAAGGGCCATCAACCCGATGAAACATTTGTTTTAAGGTTTCACATTAACTGCCCCCCCCGGATGACCGTTCTCTGGCTCTGCGTGGGAACGATCAGTTGCGCGGGCGCCTATTCTTTTTCGCTCACCTGTAGCTGACCATCCCAGCCACCGCCCAACGCCGCAATCAACTGCACACTGGCGATCAAGCGACTCTGCAACAAGCTCAGCACGCTGCGTTCATTGCTCAATGCCGTGGCCTGAACCACCACCACATCCAGATAAGCAATCACCCCGGCCTTGTACTGGTTCTCGGTCAACCGCAACGACTCACGCGCCGAATCCAGTGCCTGCTGGCGCACTTCGGATTCGTTTTCCAGAACCTTTAGCTGAACCAGGTAATTTTCCACTTCGCGGAAGCCATCGAGCACGGTCTGACGGTATTTGGCCACGGTTTCGTCATAAGCCGCTTCGCTGCGGTCGACTTCCGCCGAGCGCTGACCGCCGTCGAACAAGGTCATGGCCAACTGCGGCCCGACCGACCAAAAACGGTTCGGCACGCTGATCCAATTGGAGGAGGTGCTGCTGCTATACCCACCGTTCAAACTCAGCGTCAGGTCCGGGTAGTAGGCAGCCTTGGCCACGCCGATGTTGGCATTGGCAGCCATCACCGAGCGTTCGGCAGAGGCGATGTCCGGGCGGCGTTCAAGCAACTGCGAAGGCAGGCTCAGCGGAATCCGAGGCAGCACCGGGATGTCTGGAGTTTCAGCCAGGCTGAATTCGGCCGGCGGCAAACCGATCAGCACGGCTATGGCGTTCTCAAACTGAGCGCGCTGCCAGATCAGATCGACCATGTCCGCCTGGGTGCTTCTGAGCTGAGTCTGTGCCTGCGCCACCGCATCCTTGCCGGAGACACCCGCGCGGTACTGGTTTTCGGTCATTTTCAACGAGCGCTGATAGGCCTCGACCGTGGCTTCCAGCAGGCGTTTCTGCTCGTCGATCACCCGCAATTGCAGATAGTTCTGCACCAGTTCCGACTGCTGACTCAAGCGCATCGCCGCCAGATCGGCAAAACTGGCCTGAGCGTTGGCGGTGTCGGCCTCAAGTCCACGGCGCAATTTGCCCCAGATATCCGCTTCCCAACTGACCCCGGCCTGAGCGGTGTAGGTGTCGCGAATACCGCTGGAAGAGCTGGTCAGGCTCGAACTGCTGCTGCCGGAGCCCTGACTGGAGCGGTTTTTCCCGACGGTCAGGTCCACGGTCGGGAAAAACGCACCTCGGGCACTGCGCACCAAAGCCTGGGCCTGACGGTACTGGGCTTCGGACTGGGCGACGGTCTGGTTGGCGCTGTTGAGTTTTTCGATCAGGCCATTGAGCTGTCGATCGCCATACAACTCCCACCAGGCGCCACGTGCCAGGGAATCACTTGGGTTGGCCTGACGCCAGCCGGCAGCTTCCTTGTATTGCACCGGCGAGGCGGCTTGCGGGCGCTGATAGTCCGGGCCGATGGCGCAGGCGCTGAGCATCGCCACGCACAGCGCCAGGCTCAACAAACGCGAGCCTCGGGCCGTAACCAGCGGTGCAGCCAGATTGATAAGCGAACGGTCAGTCATAGCGGAGTTTCCAGAGCAGCATCGGTACGCACCCCACGCCAGTGGTTGAAGCGATGGCGCAGTTTGTCGAGATAGAGGTAAACCACCGGGGTGGTGTAAAGGGTCAGCACCTGGCTGAAGATCAGCCCGCCGATGATGGTCAAGCCCAGCGGCTGACGCATTTCCGCACCTTCGGCGCGGCTCAGCAGCAACGGTAACGCGCCGAGGATCGCCGCCAGGGTCGTCATCAGAATCGGCCGCAGACGTTGCAAGCAGGCACTGCGAATCGACTCCAGCGGTGCCAGGCCTTGATGCCGTTCCAGTTGCAGCGCCAGGTCGATCATCAGAATGGCGTTTTTCTTCACCACACCGATCAGCAGGAACAGCCCAAGCAACGAAATCAGGCTGAACTCACCGCCCAGCGCATAAATCGACAGCAACGCGCCGACCCCTGCCGACGGCAAGGTCGAGAGAATGGTCAGCGGATGGATGTAGCTTTCATACAGCACACCGAGTACCAGATACACCGCCACCAGCGCCCCGAGAATCATCCACGGCTGGCTCTTCTGGGTCGCGGCGAAAGCGTCGGCGGTGCCGGCCATTTTCACGATCACGTCTTCCGGCATGCCGAGTCGGGCAATGGCCCGCTCGATGGCCGCCGTGCCCTGCTCCACCGTCACGCCTTCGGCCATGTCGAAGGAAATGCTCTCGGAGGCGAACTGGCCTTCGTGGCTGACGCGGTCGTCTTCCAGGCTGTTTTCGTAATGAGCAAAGGTCGACAGCGGAATCCGCGCGCCGTCAGCGGTGATCACCTGCACCTGTTTGAGGGTGATCGGGTCCTGGGCATATTTCGGATTGACCTCCATGACCACTTGATACTGGTTAAGGCTGTCGTAAATCGTCGAAATCTGCCGCTGGCTGTAAGCGTTGTTCAGCACCGCAGTGACCATGTCCATGTCGACACCCAGGCGCTTGGCCTGATCCCGATCGACAATCAGCGTCACCTGTTGGGCGCCGCGCCCTTCACGGGCGTCAATCGCGGTCAATTCCGGCAAAGCTTTGAGAGCGATAACGACTTTCGGGTACCACTCGCGCAACTCGCCAAGATCGGCGCTTTGCAGGATGTAGGAATACTGCGATGTGGTTTGTTCACGACCGCCACCAAACTGCAGGTCCTGATCGGCCATCAGCATCAACTGCGCACCGGCGACCTTGGGCATTTCCTTGCGCAGGCGTTCGATGACTTTTTGCGCAGAAATGTTGCGTTCCTTGATCGGTTTCAGCCGCACCAGCATGAAGGCGTTGTTGGTGCCGTTGCTGCCGCCGATGAAGCCGGCAACGCTTTGCACTGCGTCATCCTTAAGCACGGCACGGCGGAAGGTTTCCATTTTTGGCTGCATCACGCTGAACGACAACCCGTCATCGCCACGCACGAAACCAATCAGTTGGCCGGTGTCCTGCTGGGGCATAAAGATTTTAGGAACAACGATATACAGCGCAATGTTCACGCCAACTGTCACGATCAGGCTAAGCAAAGTTAACCGGCGGTGACGCAGCACCCAGTCAAGACTTGTTGCGTATTTGCCGACCATCCACTCGTTAGCCTGCTGACTCCAGCGCTGCAATCGGTTTTCCTCACCCGGTGTATGCGGCTTGAGCCAACGGGCGCAGAGCATCGGCGTCAGCGTCAACGAGACCACCAGTGACACCACGATAGACGCCGCCAATGTGATGGAAAACTCGCGAAACAGGCTTTGGACAATCCCGCCCATGAACAAGATCGACAGGAACACCGCCACCAGCGAGACGTTCATCGACAGCAAGGTGAAGCCGACTTCCTGCGCCCCGAGGTACGCGGCCTTCATCGGCGGCACGCCTTTGTCGATGTGCCGGGAAATGTTCTCCAGCACTACGATGGCGTCGTCCACCACCAGGCCGGTGGCCAGAATCAGCGCCATCAGCGACAAATTGTTCAGGGAGAATCCGTAGAGGTACATCACCGCAAAGGTGCCGACCAGCGACACGGGCACCGCGAGGGTCGGAATCAAGGACGCGCGGAAGTTACCGAGGAACAGGAACACCACCAGAATCACCAGCGCCACGGCAATCAGCAGGGTCATTTCCGCTTCGTGCAAGGTCGCCTTGATCACCGGCGACCGGTCCATCGCCACGTTCAGCTTCACGCTGGCCGGCAACACGGCCTGCAACGCCGGCAGTTGAGCCTTGATTTCGTTGACCGTCTCGATGATGTTGGCGCCGGCCTGGCGGTTGATCACCAGCAGTACCGCTGCGTCGTTGTTGAAGAAACCGCTGTTGTAGCGGTCTTCGACGCCGTCGCTGACCTTGGCCACGTCCTTCAGGCGCAGGGCCGCGCCGTCCGCGTAGTGAATGATCAGCGACTCGTAATCCTTGGCTTTTTCCAGTTGATCGTTGGCCTGAACCTGCCACAGCCGCTGGCCGTCTTCGACGGAGCCCTTGGGCCGGCGCACGTTGGCGTTGGCGATGGTGTTGCGCACATCGTCCAGCGCCACGCCGTATTGATTGAGCGCCTGCGGTTCGAGTTCGATGCGCACCGCCGGCAAGGAACTGCCGCCGATTTGCACTTCGCCGACACCCTGCACCTGAGACACGCTCTGGGACAGAATCGTCGAGGCCAAATCGTAGAGCTGGCCTTTTTCCAGTACGTCGGAGGTCAGCGACAGCACCATGACCGGCGCCTGGGACGGGTTGACCTTCTTGTAGGTCGGCATGCTGCGCATCCCGCTGGGTAGCAGGTTGCGCGAGGCGTTGATCGCCGCTTGCACTTCCCGGGCCGCGCCGTTGATGTCGCGGTCCAGGTCAAACTGCAAAATCACCCGGGTCGAGCCCTGGCTGGAGCGGCTGCTCATGGTGTTGACGCCGGCGATGGCGCCGAAGGAGCGCTCCAGCGGCGTGGCCACGGTCGAGGCCATGACCTCCGGGCTGGCGCCGGGCAGACTGGCCTGAACCACGATCACCGGAAAATCCATCTGCGGCAAAGGCGCCACCGGCAACAGGCCAAAGCTAACGCCGCCCAGCAGCATGATCGCCAGGCTCAGCAACATGGTCGCGACCGGGCGTTTGATGAAAGGTCCGGACAGGTTCATGGCTGTTCTACCGCTTCCACGGATTCAGTCCTGCGCCCCCAGCGCCGGCCGAGGCGGTCGAAGTACAGATAGATGACCGGAGTGGTAAACAGCGTCAGCACCTGACTCACCAACAAGCCACCCACCATCACCAGACCCAACGGTTGACGCAGTTCTGCACCGGAACCGGTCGCCAGCATCAGCGGTACAGCGCCAAACAACGCGGCCAGTGTGGTCATCAGAATCGGCCGAAAACGCAGCAACGCCGCTTGATAGATCGCCGTCTCCGGGTCCATGCCCTGATTGCGTTCAGCGTCGAGGGCGAAGTCGATCATCATGATCGCGTTCTTTTTCACAATACCGATCAGCAGGATAATGCCGATGATCGCGATCATTCCCAGGTCATTGCCGCTCAACAGCAGCGCCAGCAAGGCGCCGACCGCCGCCGAGGGCAAGGTCGAAAGAATGGTGATCGGGTGGATGTAACTCTCGTAGAGCACGCCGAGCACGATGTACATGGTCACCACTGCCGCTAGAATCAGCAGCAAGGTGCTCGACAGCGACGCCTGGAAAGCCTCGGCCGCGCCCTGAAACTGGGTCTGCACGCCAATCGGCATGCCGATGTCTTTCTGCACCTGGTCGATGATTTCCACCGCATGCCCCAACGCCACGCCGGGCGCGAGGTTGAAAGACATCATCACCGCCGGGAACTGACCGATGTGAGTGATCGCCAGTTGGGCCTGACGCTCCTCGATGTGCGCCAGACTGGACAGGCGCACTTGCCCGCCCTCGGTGGTTTTCACGTGAATCTGATTCAGCGCCTCCGGACCGATCCTCTCGCCGGACTGCGACTGCAGCACCACGCGATATTGGCTGGCCTGGGTGTAGATGGTGGAAATCTGCCGCTGACCGAAGGCGTCGTACAGCGCATCGGTGATGTTCGACACCGACACCCCGACCCGCGACGCCGCATCGCGGTCAATCACCAGATAGACCTGTAAGCCTTTGTCCTGCAAATCGCTGGCAACGTCGGTCAGCTCCGGCCGTTGGGTCAGTGCGTCCACCAGACGGCCGCTCCATAGACTCAGCAACTGCGAGTCCGGCGACGACATGCTGAACTGGTATTGAGTACGGCTGACGCGGTCTTCGATGGTCAGGTCCTGCACCGGTTGCATGAACAGGCGAATGCCGGTGAGCTTGTCTAGTTCTGGTTGCAGACGTGCGATCACCTCGGTTGCGCTCAAGTCGCGATTGCTGTGCGATTTGAGGTTGATCAGCAGACGACCGCTATTGAGCGTCGAGTTGTCACCGTCCACACCGATATAGGACGACAGGCTTTCCACCGCCGGATCCGTCAGGATCACTTTGGCCAATGCCTGCTGACGCTCGCTCATGGCGGCGAAGGAAATCGACTGCGGCGCCTCGGAAATGCCCTGGATCACCCCGGTGTCCTGCACCGGAAAGAAGCCCTTGGGCACCACCATGTAAAGGAACACGGTCAACGCCAGCGTGCCGATGGCCACCATCAGGGTCAGCGGTTGATGCTTGAGAACCCACTTTAACTTGCGCCCGTAAGCCGCGATCATCCAATCAATTGTGGCGCCGCTGGCCCGGTAGAAACGGCCCTGTTCTTCTTCCTTGGGTTCACGCTTGAGCAGCCGCGCGCACATCATTGGCGTCAGGGTCAGGGAGACGACGAGGGAAATAAGGATCGCCACCGCCAGGGTGATGGCAAATTCGCGGAACAAGCGCCCCACCACGTCGGCCATGAACAGCAGTGGAATCAACACTGCGATTAGCGACAGGGTCAGGGAAATAAGGGTGAAGCCGATCTGCTTGGCGCCCTTGAGCGCCGCAGTCATGGGGCTATCGCCCTCTTCGATAAATCGGGAAATGTTCTCCAGCATGACGATCGCATCGTCCACCACGAAACCGGTGGCGATGGTCAGTGCCATCAGGGTCAGGTTATTGACCGAAAAACCCGCGAGGTACATCACGCCGAAGGTGCCGATCAGCGACAGCGGGACCGCGACCGACGGAATAATCGTGGCGCTGGCCCGACGCAGGAACAGGAAAGTCACCATCACGACCAGCGCAATGGCGATCAACAATTCGTGTTGCACGTCGGTGACCGAGGCGCGGATGGTCTGGGTGCGGTCGGTCAGCACGGTGACTTCGAGACCCGCCGGCAGGTTGTCGGTGATGCTCGGCAGCAGGGCTTTGATCCGGTCGACCACTTCGATGACGTTGGCACCGGGCTGGCGCTGGATGTTCAACAGCACCGCCTGGTTTTCATTGGCCCACGCCGCCAGACGTTCGTTTTCCGCGCCATCGACAATCTCCGCCACATCCTTGAGCCGCAACGGAGCGCCGTTGGCGTAGGCGAGAATCAGGTTGGCGTAGTCCTTGGGCGAAGTCAGTTGGTCATTGGCGTCGAGCATCGACACCCGGGTCGGGCCGTCGAAGTTGCCCTTTGGCTGGTTGACGTTGGATGCGCCGATCAGGGTTCGCACGTCGGAGAGGTTCAGGCCATTAGCCGCGAGGGCTTCAGGGTTAACCTTGATCCGCACCGCCTGACGCTGGCCACCGGCAATGCTAACCATGCCGACACCGCTGATCTGGGCGATTTTCTGCGCCATCCGCGTGTCGACCAAGTCATTGAGCTTGGGCAGCAGCATGGTCTTGGAGGTGATGGCCAGGGTCAGCACCGGGGTGTCCGCCGGGTTGACCTTGTTGTACACCGGCGGCGCCGGCAGGTCCTTGGGCAGCAAATTGGTCGCGGCATTGATCGCTGCCTGCACCTGCTGCTCGGCGACGTCCATGTTGATGTCGAGGCTGAAACGCAGGGTCAGCACCGAAGCACCGCCGGAACTGGTCGACGCCATCTGCGTCAGGCCGGGCATCTGCCCGAATTGACGCTCAAGGGGCGCGGTCACGGCGCTGGTCATGACATCCGGGCTGGCGCCGGGATACAGCGTCATGACGCGGATGGTCGGGTAATCGACCTGAGGCAATGCCGACACCGGTAGCAGCCGATAGGCGATCACGCCGGCCAGGATAATGGCCAGCATGCTCAGGGTGGTGGCTACCGGGCGAAGGATGAACAGCCGCGAGATGTTCATGCGCCGCCCTTTTTCGCCTTGTCGGTGGTCGCTGGCTCAGTCGCATTGGCCGCCGATTTGCCTTGCAGATGGCCGGTCGGGGTCGTCGGCACGTCCTTGGTGTCGTTGACCACTTCCACTTCGCTGCCTTCCTTCAAGCGGTCGGTGCCTTCAAGGACAACGCGATCTCCAGGGGCCAGGCCTTCGGTAATCACGGTGTTTTCACCGTCACTGGCGCCGACTTTCAACTGACGAATCGTGACTTTCTTGTCGCCGTCCAGGGCGTAGACAAACGTGCCGTTGGTGCCGAACTGAATCGCGGCCGAAGGTGCGAGCACCACGCCTTTGAGGGTGTCGGCCAGCAGATGGACGTTGACGAACTGATTCGGGAACAGCGCCTGATCACGGTTCTCATATCGAGCCTTGAATTTCAGGGTGCCGGTGGTGACATCGATCTGGTTGTCCAGGCTCTGCAAGACGCCTGTGGCCTGCAACTTGGTGTCGCCACGGTCCCAGGCTTCGGCGGGCAGTTTGGCGCCAGTGCGATAACGGGCCAGCACGGTTTCCAGGTTGTTTTCCGGCAAGGTGAAGGCAACGCTGATCGGTTGGGTCTGGGTGATGATCACCAGCGCCGTGGTGTCGTTGGCTGCCACCAGGTTGCCGACATCCAGCTGACGCAAGCCCACACGCCCGGCAATCGGGGCGCGAATCTTGGTGAATTCCAGATTGAGCTTGGCGTCGTTGACCGCCGCCTGATTGGTTTTGACGGTGCCCTGATACTGGCCCACCAGCGCCTCGGCGGTGTCCAGGGTCTGTTTGGCAATACTGTCTTCGCGGTACAAGCCGCGATAGCGCTCCACATCGACCTGGGCGTTTTTCAGTTGTGCCTGGTTCTGCAACAACGTGCCTTCGGCCTGAAGCAAGGCGTTCTGGTAAGGACGCGGGTCGATTTCAGCCAGCAGATCGCCAGCCTTGACCATCTGCCCTTCCTCGAAGGAGATCTTCATCAACTCACCACCGACGCGGCTGCGCACATTAATGGTGTTCAGCGCCGTCACGGTGCCCAGCGCCTTGTAGTACAGCGGGAAGTCGCCCTTGACCGCTGGCGCGACACGCACTGGAACGGGCCCGGTCGCCCCTCCGAAACCCGGACGCACCCCTCCCGACTTGCCGGTGTGTCCGGCAACGGCTTTTTGCCCTGCGCCCTCTTTTTGGGCAGTGCCGGCGGGCCAGAATTTCCAGCACAGGCCAGCGATGACCAACAGGACAAGCAGGCCAAACAGCCAGCGACGGGGACTACGGGAAACGGAGGATTGCATGGAATGATCAACCATTGGGCGCGTGAGCTTCTTCTACAGGAGGCTGAACGATAAGCACTGGTGGGTATTTAGCAAAGCGCCTTTACCGGCAATTTACCTTCGGCTTACGTAACAGGAGGTTTATCTAAGATACTGAAGCACAAATGAAAACGGCCTGGACAGAGGGGGCGTTCTCACTGAATTTCCCCGCCGCGCCGGGTCTGCTGTTGTGCAGGGCAAGGCGCG
Organism: Pseudomonas sp. HLT2-19-2; assembly: GCF_054898005.1. Taxonomy (NCBI): domain Bacteria; kingdom Pseudomonadati; phylum Pseudomonadota; class Gammaproteobacteria; order Pseudomonadales; family Pseudomonadaceae; genus Pseudomonas; species Pseudomonas sp. HLT2-19-2. The sequence goes on from NZ_CM142712.1 coordinate 3,537,571, forward strand.
AGAAGCGTGGTTTGGTCATTCCAAATAAGCTTCGAGCAACGCAGCCCTGCACAACAGCAGGCCCGGCCCTTCGGGTTGTGCCTTAAAGCGGGCCAGCCTGCGTTGCAGGCCTTGGAAAGGGAACAACCATTACCAGCGGCCTGCGCCTTGCCTGGCCCGCTTTAAGGCGACAACGCGGCGGGGAAATTCAGTGAGAACGCCCCCTAGGCCGTTAACAATTGTAATGCTTTACTTACTTCAGAACGGCAAGTGCTGCTTCGTAGTTCGGCTCTTCAGCGATTTCGCCGACCAATTCGCTGTGCAGAACGTTGTCGTTTTCGTCCAGCACCACGACGGCACGGGCGGTCAGGCCTTTGAGCGGGCCGTCAGCGATAGCAACGCCGTAGTTCTCGATGAACTCGGCACCGCGCAGGGTCGACAGGTTCTGTACGTTTTCCAGACCTTCGGCGCCGCAGAAGCGCGCTTGAGCGAACGGCAGGTCAGCGGAGATGCACAGCACAATCGTGTTGGCGACATCACTGGCCTGGGCGTTGAACTTGCGAACCGAAGTCGCGCAGGTCGGGGTGTCAACACTTGGGAAGATGTTTAGCACTTTGCGCTTGCCGGCGAAGCTCGCCAGGGTCACGTCGGACAGATTGCCGGCAACCAGGGAAAAGGCTGGCGCCTTGGAACCGGCTTGTGGCAGTTGACCGTTGACTTGAACCGGGGAGCCTTTAAGAGTGACTTGAGCCATGAACGGAGTCCTTCTGAACGTTGTTGTAGAGAATTTTGAAGAGGCCGAAGTTAACCACGAATTGGTCCGACGACCTATGCCCAGATACAAATTGTGAAGTCTCGTCGCACACATTGAATACAATCCGCCCCCATCACTGCATAGCGAGTTTAGTGTCGAGAAACAAATCTGCTTTTTCGGCGATTTTCCATAAGAAGCGCTGAATAGCAGCGTAGGCGCGCGATCACGTCCTGGTCATTTTCTTGTCATCGACGGACGTGATCGGACGCTTGGCGCTCACCCGCTAAACCGGGTACTCACGCCGATCCCTGAATATGACGTAAAGCGGGTCCAGGCCAGAGTCTGTCGGGAAGACGACAACATAGTCATCGAACCGAGTCGCTTCGATATCGCTGAACGGCTCAAACAGTGGTGTGGGCAAAGATCGCAGGAATCCCAACCTGTATTCGGGCGCTGGCGCCAAGTCAGGAATGTTTTCCAGGGTGTCTGGCGCAATCCAGTTGATCGTAACCGGTGCCACTCCGTCGGCGGTGAAACGAAACGCGTGCAAATGCTCATCCCAAACGGCAGCTCGTACCCGGACATTCGATGGCAACACGTTGCCATTAGTGGGTGTGAGAGCGACCTGTAGCAACATCGTTATTTCTCTCAGACCTCGCTTCAGAGTGCCCGACGGTACGGAACAAGAACCGCTGCTTGCTCTGAAAGGAATATCGACTTCGGCCCGAGTCATGGCCAATCTTTGCCAGTCCTGCCCCTCAATCGGCAGCAATTCGACAAGGGGAATGCTGAGCCCATAAACCTCGGTTTCCGCACGACTGGCAAAGTCAAATTGCAGGACCGCTGCGTACCGCTCAAAATGGGCGGCGGTTGCGGAAGTAATCTGCCACGTAAACTCCGCAACGGCCGAGCGTATGGCTTTTTGCAGGGCGATCCGATGAGTTTCCAATGGCTGCGACAAAGCACCATTGAGCAAAACACTGGGACGCGAATTAACAAAACCCAGTGGCGCTGTAAGAAAGCCCGGTGCCTGGGTTGGCCCGACACCCTCCAGATGGCGTTGGCGGACCAGTTGCGTATGCGCGGTGATCAGTAACGCTTCGGCCTCGATTTGCAGGCCTTGCAAACGCTGCTTGATGGCACTCAACGTCGTCAAATAACGCGCTTCAGTGGCGGTGATCTGCTGGACGATGTTTTGCCACTGCGCTTGCTCGGCGCGGCCGTAAGTCAGATCGCGCTGGGCAGCTTCTCTTTTGAACCTGAGCCCCATTTCCCAGAACTCGTAACGCCTGATCGCCAGACGCGATTCAAATTCAGCAGTTTCGAGACTACGGATGTTCGCCTCACGCCCACGGATGTCTACATCAACGCTCTGTTGACTGCGCAGATGCCTGATACGTCGCTCGAAAAGGCTGAACGCCGGTTCGACAACCTGCTCCGAAGCCGCGACGTCTACCGCGACTTTTTGTACCTCGGCCAGACTATGAGCTATTCGCCGTTGCGTCACCTGCGCAAAAGTCAGCGCCGTGGACGGCCATGCGGCAACGGGTGCCCGAACGGGAATGCCCTCGCCCTTGAAGGCAGGCATTCCTTGTTTGTGATGCCAGTCTTTAACGTAGTACATAACCGAGCCCGTGCTCGTGCCGTTGTAATCATCCTCTGCGGGATAGAACAACAAGTCTGCGCCTTTGGGGTGCCCGACGATCTGGTCGAAATGATTGATCAATCGGCATGGTCCTGTTTCGGAAGATCGACAGCCCAGATTCTGTTTACCAACGCCTGGAATGCCGGCTCGGTGTAATCCTTGAGAGTTGCTTTGAGTTCCATCCTTGGTTTTCCTTGTGTCTGTGACACTTAACAGCTGCCGGACGAAGGCATCTGCTCATTCCATCATGAGCAGATGGTTTCTACGCTCTTGGTGGTTTGCATTATTCCGACTTAAAGCCGGGTTTGTTATTGAGTGCGCGCCATTCTTTGACTTCCTTCAGGACGCCTTCGGGGCTGTCTTCCTGGCCTTCCTTGGGATAGAAAATGACATCTGAGCGGCCTGGGTGTTCGGTGACTTCCTCAAAATGATCTAGCAATCTATCTGTATATTCATTTAAAGCTTCGCCCTCCAACTCGTTGGAATGTTCAAAGAACTCACGAATAAACAATAAAAATTCAGCCTCAGTGTAATCTTCGAGTCTATTCTTGAAGGTAGTCATTGCTTCGCTCCTTTGTGGAATTCGATATGGCGCTTCGCAGTCATAATCAAAAGATTTTCCATGTCGTAAACCGCACCACCTTTTGCAACTTCATGTTTATGATGGATCTCGAACTTTCTCCTACCACCAACCTGATCCAGACGGCCCGGATATGGAGCTGCCCCTTTAATCATCTTTATTAGGTTCGCATTATTGAACTGCCTGCTCAGATCCTTATCCGCCGCTACGGCCTTCCAAAACGCCTCCCTGAACCGATGAAAATTGGCAAACTCCCTTCCTCTTAACAGTTCTGCAATCTGGGCAGGAACGTGTGCGCCCTCTGATCTCGCAGATTCACCCAGCCATATTCCCGATACCGACTGTCCAAACCCGATTGCCACGCCTGGATCATCTCGCCTGTCAAGAAACAGAACATCCGGCGAAGGCAATTCCATATCCCCCGGATACCCAGGAATACTGGCACCGATCTGCCCTTCGTCAACAGCCGGAAACGTCTCGTTTTGCGGTAGGACCGGGATGGCCGGTGCGCCGGGATAAACCGCTGGCATCGGCGGTGTGATCGGCGAGGTCATTGGCCCGAGCTGTTCGATGCCAGGTGGAACCAATGGGGTCCAGGTACCGCCACCCACGGGACGAATCGGCCAGGGTAGAACTGCCGGGGTGATCCCCAGCCGACCTTGGGTGCTTTGCGGTGTGGTGATGCTTATTTTGTCGAGATTGAAGGGGTTCGCGCCGAGTTCTGCCCGCTCCTGATAGCGCAGTTCGAATTCACGCCTTTCTCCGACCCAGGTGCTTTTCGGGGCGTAGGGGGCAAAGCCTTGTTCGAGGCGTTTTTTGTTCACCTCATCGAACTCGGCGACAAGCGCCGGGCGTTCGCCGACCGTACGCCACAGCGCTTCATCGAAGGCGCTGAACGACGGGATTTCCCGGCCACGAAATTGGTCGCCGATCTGCACGGGAATGGCCGCGCCCTGGGCCTGGCTTGCGGTTTTCCACCAGTCATTCGCAGCAGGTTGACCGGTCCCGGTGACGATGCCTGAACCGATGGGCGGCAGATTGAAGGACAGGTACATCGGCGGCAGGCCCGGCACGCAAACGATGCAGTCCTGAATGCGCAGGTCGACGCCTGCCGGGATGTCCTGGATCTGCGGTGTCATCACTGCCAGGCCGGCCTGACCGGAACTCGTCACCTGAGGTGTGGACTCGGGTGTGAACTGCAGAAGTCGTGGCGGTGAACCCGGGACCTCGGCGCTGTAGACGCCAGTCAGCGGGTCAAGTACGGAATTGATGACCGGTACACGATTGTCTACCTCACCACCGGTGCTGGTGACGATAATCGCGGTACCTTCCGGCACGGCTTCGGGTTTGAGCCGGTACGCCACTTCCACCGAACCGCCCGCGTTGGCAATTGATTGCAGCGCCTGACGGTCAGAAAGCCCCAACGCCTGCGCCGGAACGCCGACCGACTGGAGCAATCGCTGACGTTGCTCGGGGGTCAGCTCGCCATTGCCAAGGGCGGGTGAGTACACCATTGCAGTGACGAACACTGGCCCGGTTCTAGCCGCTATTCGTGCGAAATCCTTGAGGAGTTCGGCGGCCGACTCGACAACCTTCTCAAGCACCGCTGCGATTTCTTGCGCAACGAGTACCCCCTCCCGGGTCAACATCATCCCGCCAGCGGCCACCGAAGTAGTGGGTACCGTCAGCGTGTTGGCCTGCCTGACCCGTTCAACCCGCGCGTCTTCATCGACTTGCTGCTTGAACCGAACTCGCGCTTCACGCTGCTCGACGTACTGCCGGTTACGCTCCCAAATAGCCTCCCGTTCACGCCAGACAATGGTCTGCTCGGCGTGGTGCCTGGCCAGTGCATTGGATTTATCGCTGAGTGAGCTTATCTGCGCCGATAGCAGTCGAGCTTCATGGGCTGCGTTGTAGGCGTTTTCCCAGGTCTGGTGGCCGTGAACGAGCGCCTCGCCGAATTGCTCCAGCCGAGCCCGGTAATCGTTCACCGTGCGGGTGAGTGCATCGTGCCCATCGAATGATCGGGCAACCGCGTTCTTTACGTTCAGTTCTTCGGTTTTGCGGGCGATCAGCCCATCGATTTCGCTTTTGTCTTTGGTGATGGTGTAAAGCTGCAACCGCTCGCTCGATTGGTAATCGAACCGTCGTCGCGCTGCCAGGACTTCCTGCTCCAGGGTGGGCGCAAGTTGCGCGGACCGGGCCGCAAAACGTTGGTCTACCTCGGCTCTCACAACGGCATGACGCTGCGCAAACCCCGTGAGTAATTGAAGCCGGGCCTGCACGCGGGCCTGTTCTTGCACTTGTGCAGCGGCGGCCTGTGCTTGTGCCGCCTCGGCTTGCGCCTGAGCCGCTGCTTGCGCGCTCGCTTGTTCCCTTGCCTTACGATCAGCTTCTATGGCGCGCTTTCGGGCTTTTCGCTTTCCTTTGCTGGTTTTACCAAAGCCACCTGAAACCCCACCGCCGCCACCGAAACCTCCACCAGAACCACCACCCGAAGAGGGCGGTCCGGACCTGATGACAACGCTCCCTGAAGATCCATCGTTAAATGTGTGTTGTGCCATACAGTCACTCCTTGTCTGTAGGGCACAGCATGTCGATGGGGTGGTACTCAGGTGCGGTACATAGTTATAGGGGTGGATTTATATCGAGGGTCGGCACGCTGACAAATCGCATCCGACGGGTTTGAAGGATTCCCCCCTTCGACTGGCGAACCGGGCGTTAGCTGCTAGCTTCAATAGACGTGTCCTACAGGCTCGAAAGGAAAGAGATTGCGCAGTAACGAGGGAATCAGCACTCGCCCCTATCCGGACAGCGGGATCAACGTCACCTTCGGCGAATGAGGATTTCATATGCACGTTGCAATTCACGCAGCCGGTTTCAGCCTGATGACCATGTTCGTCAGTTGCGGCGTTGGTGCTCAGGAGCTTGATACGCGGATCGGCAAGATCGCAATGGAACGCGAACGGCCGGCCCATGAATCGATCGCCAGGCAGTTTTATCGGGGAGTGATGCAGCCCTCGACGATCGTTCCCACTGCGTGGGAACGATCATGCGAAACCTACTTGGACTTGAGCTTCAAATACGACTGATGCAGGTCGGAGGCCCAGCCATCGATCACACCTTTCACATCATCGGCCTTCATCACCTGAGACTCGTTTTCCAAGGGTTTGCCAGTGCCTTTGCGCACGACCTGCGCCAAAACATGATTGTTGCCGCCATCGACAAACACCGCCTCAGTGGCCAGGTCGGTTTCCTGATCTCGAATACCACTGGCCGTGCTCACCGCCGCTGCCACCAGGGCGATCGGGATCACTTCATAAGGCTTCAGGCCTTGGGTCTTGCTGCTCACGGCGGTGATGGCGGCGCGCACCACCATCACACCCGGGCCAGGGCCTGCAGCCAACGGCAGGGATTTACCTACTTCACGCTTGAGTGCCTGATCGTAGTAACGGGTGATTCCGTTCAGGGTGGCCTGAGGGATTTTCACGGTCGGTTGAGGTTTGGGATAGAGCTGGGTCGGTTCGATGTAGACACTGGTGAACTGGTTGATGTCGAGTTTGGGATCCACCCAGCGCATCACCGTGGCACCCGATGGCGACTTGGCTTCCTTGAGTTGGCTGTAATCCTTGAGAAACCCAGAATACTGATCCGGATCAACAACTTTACTGGAGCAGCCCACCATTGCGATCGAGGCGATGCACAGAGTGCTCATCATTAACGCTAGCTTCATGCTGTAACTCCTGTAAGTAGCTCGACATCAGTACGAATAAGGGTGTTACAGGTATAGCCAATGCCATGCAGTTTGCTTGCAAAAATCGCAATCCACACCACATTCGACTCAATCGAATTAACTCGAAATTCAAATAGTGGCGCACTGCCATTAGTGCTAAAGTCCGCGCCCTGCAATCTGTCCCAATAATCACCACGAGGCGACATGAAGCGTGCCTCGGCCAATGACGGCAAACCGGTCTCAAGGATCAACAATGAAAGCTCTCCGCACACTGTTCACCGTTACAGCCCTGGCCGCCACTCTCCTGACTTCGGGCTGCGCAAGCATCGTCGGAGACAGCAAGTACCCGGTGAACGTATCGAGCACCCCAAGCGGTGCCAACTACACCATCACGAACAAGGCCGGTGTCATCGTGCATAACGGTTCCACGCCCAATACCGTGACCCTGCCTTCAGGTCGTGGCTACTTCAAGGGCGAGGCCTACACCATTACCTTCAAGAAAGAAGGTTATGCCGATGCCAGCGCCACCCTGGAAACCAGCATGAGCGGCTGGTACTGGGGCAACATCGTGTTCGGTGGCCTGATTGGCATGCTGGTCGTCGACCCGCTGACTGGCGCGATGTACAAACTGCCCGAGGGCGCCGCGGGCAATCTTGGAAACCCATTGGCCGCTGAAGCGCCAAAAAACCTGACACTGCTCGAAATCGATCAGCTGTCACCTGACACGAAAGCAGCCCTGGTACGCATCAACTGACAGCGCCCGGCGCATCCTGCCGTAAAAGATGCGCCCTCTTCGTCGACGGTCTACTCCCGTCGGCGAAACAACGGCCGCGGCTCAATCACCGAACGCCCATACAACACGCTCATCCCCGCCAGCCCTTTTAGCGCATCTTCAGCCGATTTGTCCTCACGCACAGCAAAACTGTCGAACCCACATTGACGCATGTGGCTGAGTTGATCGCGCAACATCGCCGACCGCACGCAACTCGCCCGTCCAGCCCAATCGAGTGCGCAGCAAGTACGCCTGGCTGTAACCGCGGCCCTCACGGAAACTCGTTGCTGCACGTGGGAACGATCAGTGACCTCAACCGCGCTCGCGTGGAATCAAACTCTGCAACTGCTGCGCCAAAAAGTTCGCATCGAACGCAAACGTATCCGGATCTTTCAACCCATTGGTCTTGCGCCATTGCCAGCTACTGGACGGCGGCAGGCACACCAGCGAAATGCTGCCGTAGCGCGCGGCCGTCAGGCCCATCACGGCCAGCGAAATCTGACCACCGACACCCATCACATCCGGTACAAACTCCACCGGTTTACCGGCAATCACAATCGTCAGCTTCTCGGTCTTGAAAGTCGACGTTTCGGCCGGCATGCTCGGTCCCGAGGCGACATACACTTCGCGGCTCACCTCAAGCAGATTCGGCGCCTGGACCGGTTCCAGCCATTGCTGGATCTGATCGAACAGCTCACCAATACGCGTCGCCCACACGGCCGATTGCGACTCGAACAGTTGCTTCTTGTGCGCTTCGCTTTCTGCGTAATGGCGAAGCATCTCACCCAGTTGCTGTACGTCGTCCATTGCGGTGTTCCTTTGTTGAAGCGGTGTTGCGGACTTTGAGCATGGCAGATGCGCGCTGCCGGCGTACGACTAAAAGCGTGAACGGTATTGGCTGGGGGTCATGGCAAGGGCATGCTTGAGCAAAGGGTTGCCATCAACAGGAGCACGACATGCGTACCATCGGCCTTATCGGCGGCATGAGCTGGGAGTCCAGCGCCGAGTATTACCGTCTCATCAACCAGCAGGTGCGCGACCGGCTCGGACCGTTGCGGTCGGCGAAACTGCTCATGTACAGCGTCGACTTCGGGCCTGTCGAACAGGCCCAGCATGCCGGGCGCTGGGACGATGCAGCGGCGATTCTAATGGACGCGGCGCAGCGGTTGCAGGCCGGTGGTGCGGAGTGCGTGGTGCTGTGCACCAACACCATGCACAAGGTGGCCGGGCAGATTCAGGCAGCGATCGACATTCCATTCCTGCACATCGCCGATCCGGTCGGTCAGGCTGCCGTCGATACGGGTGCGCTGAAGGTTGGATTGCTCGGCACAGCGTTCACCATGGAACAGGACTTTATGAAGGAGCGCCTCACGTCGATGGGGCTGACCGTGCTGGTGCCGGAGGCCGATGAACGTCAGGCCGTCCACCGAATCATCTATGACGAGTTGTGCGTCGGGGTGATCAGCGAGGCGTCACGCAGGGTGTATCAGCAGGTTATCCAATCACTGACCCGGCGTGGTGCCCAGGTGATCATCCTCGGCTGCACGGAAATCGGCCTGCTGATCAAGCCCGAGCACAGCGCGCTGCCCTTGCTCGACACCACCGTACTGCATGCGCAGGCGGCGGTGGCGTTTGCGTTGGGCGAGTGACTCAACCGGCCTTGGGCGTGCGACGCAGGCGCGCCATGCTCAAGGCATCCACCAGCACGCCGTCACGCACGGCGTAGTCGCGAAACAGCCCTTCGGTTTCAAAGCCGAATTTACGGTAAAGCCCGATGGCGGCTTCGTTGTCGGCGTAGACCGAAAGCTCGACCCGTTGCAGGTTCATCCAGTTGTCGGCGATGTCCAGCGCCGCCGTCAGCAGATTCGAGCCCACGCCCTTGCCTTGCCACGCCGTCGCGACCCCCATTCCAAGATTGCCGGCGTGGCTGCGACGGATTCGCGAAAACTGCTCAAGGCCAATGTTACCGATGACCATCCCTTGATGCAGCGCCACCAGTTGCACCACACGCTCGTTGTCGGGCGCCAGGCGTTTGCGCCAGACCTCGGTGGACTGAAACGGCATTTGCAGCACCTGCCGGGTAATGGCCGGGTCGTTGTAGAGCGCGGTAATGCCGTCGAGGTGGGATTCGTTGAAACGTTCGAGAGAGATAACAGCGTCAGTGGCGGGCATGGGTGATTCATCCTTGATACAGACATGGCCGCTTACTCTATACCGCCGAAGGTTATTCGAACCACTCCCGCCGTTCACTGAAGGTGTTCTGGATCAGCTCAACGATCATCTGCACCTGCGCTGAATCCTCGGACTCAGCATTGACCGCCATCCACGCCTGGCGCTGCATCGGTTGACTGAACAGCCCCGGCAATTCAACAAGGCCGCGATCGAAGCGGCTGATGTATCCGGGCAACAAGCCAATGCAGGCGCTGCAACGGATCATCTCCAGCATCAACTCATAGGAATGCAACTGCACCACCCCGGCCAGGCGCTGGTCCACGAGGCTATTCCACGGCCGAAAACTGTCGACCTGACGGTCATGCTGCCATTGCACCAGCAGGAAATCGGCGAGGTCATCGAGGCTGTCAGGACGGGACGCGACCCGTGAATAACGTTTGGCGATGTGTGGCAGGTAGTCGAGCCGTGCCAGACGTTGGGGCTCGCTAACCGCGAAACTCGGGCCTGGCAGTGGTGAATCGGTGCCGGCCAGCCACAGCACCACATCGGCACTGACCGCTTGCAGGGACAGTTCGCTGTCGAGGGTAATGATATCCAGACGCACGCTGGCGTTGCGCCGCAACAGAGCAACCAGGTCGCGACCGAGGATGTCATGCAGGATCGATTCAGCGACGGCCAGGCGAATCAACGGCTGTTCGAAAACCGGCAAGTCACGCTCGTGGGCCAGGGCAATCAACTGCGATTGCAACTGCAACCCGTCACGACTGAGTGCAACGCCATTTTCTAAATGGCTGAACAGGGAACACTGCAGTTGCGCTTCAAGCTGCGCCAATTGTTTACGCAGCTGGGTTGCCTTGATGTTGAGACTGCGAGCCGCCTGCATGAAACAGCCGCAGCGCGCACTGACCCGAAAGGACTGCGCCAAAACCGGATCGATCCCTGCCGCCAGTGTGCCCCAGGATAAGGTTTTTTCTACGGGCGAGCGGGACTGGGCAACGCGCTGACGACCTGTGGCATCCATGAATGGCATCGCTGACTCCCTGTCGATCTATCCTTGAAAGCCTCATCCTGCGCAGCGTTTATGAACCTGATGTGACGCTCGGGGTGGAAAATCGATTCAGCCTCCAGGGGTTTGGCGAAAACTCACCGCGAGCCGATTCCAGCTGTTGATGGTGGTGACGGCGATGGTCAGATCGACGATCTCGCCTTCGCTGAACTGCTCCCGGGCCACTGCGTAGACGTCGTCTGGCACGTGGCTTTCAGAGAGCAAGGTGACAGCTTCGGTCCAGGCCAGCGCCGCACGTTCTCGCGCATTGAAGAAGCCGCTGTCGCGCCAGACCGCGATCGAATACAAACGGCGGTCGGTCTCGCCGAGTCGCCGCGCATCCACCGAGTGCATGTCGGTGCAGAAGGCGCATCCATTGAGCTGCGAGGCGCGAATCTTGATCAAATGCAGCAAGGCTGGCTCGATGCTGAGGTTGCTGGTCAAGACCTCCATGGCAATCATCGCTTTCATCGCTTTGGGCGATGCGCTGTAGTAATCCAGGCGGGCGTTCATGGAGCAACCTCGTGGTTCGGATGTGTGCCCCTCAAGGTAGGCGTTGATGCGCTGGCGTTACAGATCCAATTCTGCGAAATACCCGTTGACCACTGAGGCACCAGACCAATCGGAGGTTTTTCGCCCACGCAACTTCTGCACAGGCGCTCATGCGGGTAATCTGGCGCGACGCACATGCGCTTCAATCGCCCCAGGAGCCTCGCCGGTATGGAACTTCACGTTGTCATCAACGGCCGCAAGGACCTGGCAGGCCAGTTGTACAACCAACTGCGCAGCGCCATCGAATCCGGCCGTCTGGCAGCCGGGACGCAGCTCCCGCCCAGTCGTTTACTGGCTGAACAACTGGGCATTTCCCGCAAGACGATTTCCGACACCTACTCACAACTGACTTACGAAAACTTCCTCACCGGGGTCATCGGCAAAGGCACCTACGTCAATGCCCGGACGGCGAAAATCACCCGTAAGCAGAGCCATTCGGAAATGGCCAGTGCCGAGGTCATCGAGTCCTGGCGCAACCTGCCGGTGTTTTTGCGCCATCCGGCGCTGGAAGGCTCGTTGCGTTACGACTTCATCGGCGGCGCTACCAGCAAGGGCCAGTTTCCCCAAGATGACTGGCGGCGCTGCACCTCTCACGCCTTGCGCCAGATCGCCGCTTCCAAGGGTTTCTACAGCCTGCCCGAGGGGCTGCCGGCGCTGCGCAACGCGATCGCCCGGCACATCGCGTTTTCTCGCGGGGTCAATTGCCAAGACGAAGACGTGGTGGTGTGCAACGGCGCGCAACAGGCGCTGGACCTGATCTCCCGGGTGCTCACGCGCCCCGGCAGCATTGTCGCCATGGAAGACCCCGGATACCCGCCCGCACGCCTATTGTTCGGTACCCACGGTGCCACGGTGATCGGCGTGCCGGTGGATGAGCAAGGCATTCAGGTGGACAAGATCCCCCTCGGCACCCGGCTGATTTACGTCACCCCGTCTCACCAGTTCCCGCTCGGCATGCCGATGAGCCAGGCGCGCCGGGTTGCGCTGCTGGAACGGGCCCATGAGTTGGGCGCGATCATCATCGAGGACGATTACGACAGCGAATTCCGCTACGAAGGCCGGCCCACCGACTCACTGCAAAGCATGGACGAACGCGGGATCGTCGCCTACGTCGGGACCTTTTCGAAAACTCTGCTGCCAGAGCTGCGGCTGGGTTATGCGATCCTGCCGCCGGCGATTCTCGAAGCAGTCATTCGGGCCAAGCAGCTCACCGATCTGCACACCTCCACCCTGCCCCAATGGGCGCTGGCCAAGTTCATCGCCGAAGGCTGCCTGCTCAAGCACATTCGGCGCTGCCATACGATCTATGCCGGACGCCGCGAGCGAATCCTCGCGCGCATGGCCGGCGACCTTTTCCCGTGGCTCGAGGCGGTCCCGACCACAGCCGGGTTCCACATGGTGGTTATGTGCAAAGTGCCTATCGATATTCCATTGGTGATCGAGCTAGCCAAAAAGGTCGAAGTCGGGCTCTACCCCATCGATAGTTTTTTCTACCAGCAAGCGCCGCAGGCCGGGCTTTTCCTGGGTTTTGGCGCCATCGAAACCCTGGACATCGACATTGCCCTGGACCGCTTGCGGGACATTTTGCAGCAGGTCGCCTGACAGATTGGTCTGCGTTTTTATCCGGCAATTGGCTATTGGTGGTCCGGGAGTGCGGGCCTATCCTGCATAAGCGTATCCCTCAATGAGCAGGATTCGTCCGGCCTGATTCAGGAGTGTGAGCAATGCCCTACGAAGTGTTCAATACCGTAAAGGTGCAGGCCGTCGCCGGCCGCTCGGATGAACTGGGTAAGCAACTGCAAAAGATTGTCGATACCCTGCGCGAACTACCGGGCTGTGATTCCTATATGGTCGACCGCTGCCCCGAGGACGACAACCGCTGGACTGTCAGCGCTCGCTGGCAATCGGAAGCGGCCATGCACATGCATTTCAACTGCCCTGAAGTACAAGGTTTTATCGGCCTGATCGACAGCCGTCTGGCCAACGCCGTCGATTTCAACAGTTTCCCTATCGTTTAGAAAATTAGGTCGCCGTCTTCGGCCACTCCTACAGGGCCATGGGTACCCCTGCAGGAGTGGCTGGAGGCGGCGACCTTGTTGTTTAAACGCGCATGATTGGTCCCCTCGCCTTCCCGAAAATCGGCTGTTTGCTACCTGACCGGGTTATGGGCATGCATGCGTTCTGGAGAAGAATTTAATACGGCCAAGCTTTTTAGCGAAAAACATCTCGCGAAAGCTTGACCTTGAACAGAGTATCAACAGGGAATGCATAGTTCTTTGTAGGAGCGAGGCTTGCCCGCGAAGAGGCCCGAACAGACACCACAAAACCTTCAGAAAAAAAAAGCCCCGCATCTCTCAATGCGGGGCTTCTTCATTCAGCGCCTGATCAGGCAGCCGGCTCCAGCTCGACGCTGGCAGCGGCAGTGGCAGTGGCAGTGGCAGGCACCACCGCTTGACCGCTCAACGCCAGATCCAGCAACTCACGGTTGGCCACCGCATACATGGCGTAATCAGTGCCGCTGGCGGCACGGATTTCTACCAGCATGGCGCGCCAACGTTCGATCATGCCTTCGTGCTCTTCCATCCACAGCTCGAGACGGGTTTCCACGTCCTGGGTACCATCGCCCTGTTGCAGGACCGAGATGGTGATCGCACGTTGTTGCCAGTCGACGTCATCGCGGAACGCTTCACGGGCCAGGGCCTGCCAGTTGTTTTCAACCGGCAGAGCGCTGATCTGTTGCAGGTACCAGGTGATGTCCAGCGCGCTGCCGACGGCGAAGTAAGCCTTCGCGACGTCTGCTGCGTTCTGGCCGGTCACGTCAGACGCTTCGATGATCGGCAGCAAGGTGTACAGGTGAGTGGTGCCTGCAACCATGCGCGCCAGCAACTCAGGAACGCCAGCCGCAACGTACGCCTGATAACGGGTCTGCCAGCCTTCGCGGGTCGGGCCTTCCAGCAGTTCGTCGAGCTTGAGGCCCAGCGCTGCCAGGTGTGGACCGAAGTGCGCGACGTCACGGGCAGCGTTCTGCTCATTACGACGGCTGCGCAGGAACCAGCGCGTAGCGCGACGGCCCAGACGCATCAGCTCGTCCATCAACTCCAGTTGTACGTCGGCTGAAACCTGGTAATCCAGGGCTTCGATCTGACGGAACCAGTGCGGGAGGTGGAAGATATCCCGAACAATTACGTAGGCACCCGCAACATTCGCCGGGCTCATGCCGGTCGACTCTTTGAGTCGTTGAACGAAGGTGATGCCCATGTGGTTCACCAGATCGTTGGCGATCTGGGTGCTGACGATTTCGCGCTTCAGACGGTGACGGCGCATGGCCTCGGAGAACTTGCTCACCAGGGTCGGCGGGAAAGCGGTTTCCATGTCGCGTGTCAGGTAGTCGTCGTCCGGCACCTGGGAATTGAGCAGCGCTTCCTTGAGGTCGATCTTGCTGTAGGAGATCAGCACCGACAGCTCGGCACGGGTCAGCCCATAGCCTGCCGCGACGCGCTCGTTGAGCGCTTCTTCAGCCGGCAGGAACTCGATGGCGCGATCCAGCTTGCCGCGGCCTTCCAGATCGTTCATCAGACGCTTGTATTCGGCAATCCGCGGCAAGGCACGACGGGCCGCCAGGGACAGGGCCTGAGTCTGCTTGTAGTTATTGCCGAGCACCAGGTTGCCGACTTCGTCGGTCATGCTGCCGAGCAATTGGTTACGTTGCTTCTCGGTCATGTCGCCGGCATGAACCACTTCGTTCAGCAGGATCTTGATGTTTACTTCGTGGTCGGAGCAGTCAACGCCACCGGCGTTGTCGATGAAGTCGGTGTTGGAACCGCCGCCATTGAGGCCGAATTCGACACGACCCAGCTGGGTCATACCGAGGTTACCGCCCTCGCCCACGACTTTGCAGCGCAGTTCGTTGCCGTTCACGCGCAGGGCATCGTTGGCCTTGTCGCCGACATCGGCGTGGCTTTCGCTGCTGGCTTTGACGTAAGTGCCGATACCGCCGTTCCACAACAGATCCACCGGGGCCTTGAGCAAGGCATTCAGCAGTTCGGTCGGGGTCAGCTTGTCCGCCTGGATGTCGAAGCGCTCTTTCATCTGCGGGGAAATCGCGATGCTTTTCGCACTACGGGAGAAGATCCCGCCGCCTTCGGACATGATGCTGGTGTCGTAATCCGACCAGGCCGAACGCGGCAGGTCGAACAGGCGCTGACGCTCGGCGAAGCTGTTCGCCGGCTCAGGGTTTGGATCGATGAAGATGTGCAGGTGGTTGAATGCGGCGACCAGTTGCAGCGTCTCCGACATCAACAAGCCGTTACCGAACACGTCACCGGCCATGTCGCCGACACCGACCACAGTGATGCTGTCTTTCTGAACATTGATGCCGCGTTCGCGGAAGTGACGTTGTACGCCTACCCACGCGCCCTTGGCGGTGATGCCCATTTTCTTGTGGTCGTAACCGGCCGAACCACCGGACGCAAACGCGTCGCCGAGCCAGAAGCCGTAGTCGATGGCAATGCCGTTGGCGATGTCGGAGAAGGTTGCAGTGCCCTTGTCAGCAGCGACTACCAGGTACGGGTCATCGTCGTCATGACGCACGACGTTGGCGGGCGGAACCAGCGTGCCGTCTTTCAGGTTGTCGGTGATGTCCAGCAGGCCCGAGATGAAGATGCGGTAGCAGGCGATGCCTTCAGCCGCGATCTCGTCACGGCTGCCACCCAGCGGCAAGCGACGCGGCAGGAAGCCGCCCTTCGCACCCACTGGCACGATGACCGAGTTCTTCACTTGCTGTGCTTTTACCAGGCCCAGGACTTCGGTACGGAAGTCTTCTTCACGGTCGGACCAGCGCAGACCGCCGCGAGCCACGTTGCCGAAGCGCAGGTGCACGCCTTCGACGCGTGGCGAGTAGACGAAGATTTCGAACTTCGGTACTGGCTTCGGCAGCTCTGGAATCTGGTGCGGGTTGAACTTGAAGCTGAAGTAGGACTTGTTCTGACCACGGGCATCCGTCTGGTAGAAGTTGGTCCGCAGGGTGGCCTTGATCAGGTCCAGGTAGCGACGCAGGATGCGGTCTTCGTTCAGCACCTGGACGTCGTCCAGAGCGGCCAGAATCGCGTGTTCCAGGCGTTGCTGCTTATCTTCCAGGTCGTCGCTGGTGAGCTTGCGCGCCAGGTAGAAGCGGGTCTTGAACAACCGGGTCAACTCGCGAGCGATGTCGGTGTGGTTGTTCAGGGTGCTGGCGATGTAGCCGAGGTCGAAGCCCAGACGAATCTGCTTCATGTAACGGGCGTAGGCACGCAGCAGCGCCACGTCGCGCCATGGCAGGCCGGCGGTCAGCACCAGCCGGTTGAACGCATCGTTTTCGGCATCCCCGCGAACGATGTGGACGAACGCGTCCTGCAAGGTGTCGTTAAGTTGCTGGATGTCGAGTTCCAGACCTTCGGCGGCGGTGAACGCGAAGTCGTGAATCCAGAACTCGCGGCCGCTGTTGTGACGCAGGCGATACGGGAATTCACCCAGCACGCGAAGGCCGAGGTTTTCCAGGATCGGCAACACGTCGGACAGCGCCAGCGGCGTATCGGCGTGGTACAGCTTGCAGTGCAGCTCGCGTTGACCGGACACCTGACCCAGTGGCTGATAGAAGCTCATCACCAGTGGATTTTTTTCGCTCAGGCTCAGCAAGTGCTGCATATCGACCACCGCCGAGTGAGCGGCGAAACGCTCACGGTAACCGGCCGGGAAGCCTTTCGGGAAGTCGGCCAGCACGTTGGTGCCACTGGCCTCACCGAAACTTTCAACCGTCAGGCTGGCGTAGTCGTCCTGCCAGCTGCGGCAGGCTTGCACCACTTCTTTTTCCAGCAGAACCGGGTCGATGTCCAGACGGTTCTTCGGATCGACGCGCAGAATCAGCTGCACACGGGCCAGCACGGATTCGGAGAAGAAGGTCCAGAACTCGCAGTCCGAGGCTTTCAGGCGATCCATCAAAACTTGCTGGATCTTCTGGCGCACTTCGGTGGAGTAGATGTCACGCGGCACGTAGGCCAGGCAGTAGCAGAAGCGGCCGTACGGGTCTTTACGCAGGAACACGCGAATTTTGTTGCGTTCCTGGATCTGCACAATCGACATCACGGTGCTGAACAACTCATCCACCGGGGTCTGGAACAGATCGTCGCGCGGCAGCACTTCAACCACCTGCGCCAGTTCCTTGCCTAAGTGAGCCTTGGCCTGGAAGCCGGAACGGCGCTCGATTTCTTCGACCTTGCGACGGATGTAAGGGATGACCCGCACGCTCTCGCCATACACCGAAGAGGTGTACAGGCCCATGAAGCGGTATTCCTTGATGACCTTGCCGTCGGCGTCGATTTCACGGATCGACACGTAATCCGGGTAAGCCGGACGGTGTACACGGCTTGGGTGTGCAGCCTTGGCGAACGACAGCAGGGTCGGTTCGCGCAGGTAGTTCACGGCGTAGTCTTCGATGCGCAGGTCATCGTAGGTCAGGCCGGTGCGCAGCAGTTTGGTCAGACCGAGGAAGGAGTCCTGATCGTAGACAATATGGCCACCATCGGCTTCGTCGCGAACCACGAACTCTTCATAGCCCAGGAAGGTAAAGTGGTTGCCCACCAGCCATTCCAGGAAGCTTTTGATTTCGGCTTTTTCTTCTGAATCGACGGTGAACTGACTAGTGTCCAGGCCGGCGAGGATTTCCTGGACCTTGGCTTTCATCGGCTCGAAATCGGCGACCGCGACGCGGACTTCACCGAGAACCTGTTCCAATTCCTTGCTCAGGACATTCAGTTCGGCCGAGTTGGCGCACCGGTCGATTTCCAGGTACATCAACGACTCTTGCAGAACGTCGTCGCCCTGGGTGCCTTTCGGCAGGATTTCCAGCAGCTCGCCCTTGCTGCCGCGACGCACGCTCAGCACAGTGGTTTGCAGGGTATGGATGCTATAGCCGCGACGGTTCAGCTCGGTACGCACCGAGTCCACCAAAAATGGCAGGTCGTGGTGCAGCACTTCGACCGCGGTGTGGGTCGACTGCCAGCCGTGGCGTTCGTAATCAGGGTTATAGACGCGCACTTGCGGTTGCGCGTGATCGAAGCGCTCAAGCAGGCGCCACGCAGAAAGGGTGCAGCCGGCGAGGTCGGACAACCGACGTTGAGTCAACTCGTCGAGGGAAATGATGCCGAAAAATTGTTCCGCGAACAGCGCCACTTGTGGCAGTGCCTGTTCACTGATGTGCTGCGCCAGTGCCGCTTGCAGTTGGTGCTGGAAGTCGGCTTTGCTGGCTGCGGTGAAGAACGCCATCTGTGGTACTCCGCTTGGGCTTGTTATTGATGGAAGCGTCGCGTGCAAAACCCCTTTCGGGGCTATCCGTCACCCTGTTCCTGATTCTCGGGCAGAGGAAACAGGGTGACAGGTGGGTGAAGCTGGACGAGACACTCAGGTCACATTCACCTTCCATGAATGGGCATCTGCAAAAACGACTGGCGACGTGCCGCGCAATGCCTTTACAGGTGCTCATCCGTTGCGCAGCTTAACGAGTGCGGCAAGGCCCGTGCTTGCAGCGCTGCGACATATTCGGTCATCGGCACGTAACTCGCGGCCTGTGCCTGGGACAACACTAGCAGCCGTACGGAAAAATGGCTGGTTTAAGCAGCGAATACGCGTTGCGCGTACCGGATGTGACCAACAGACGCCAGGACGTTCTCAACATGTCGCCGGCAGATCAATCAATCAGATCCTCAAAAGCCTGGTACTTGCTGACGGTTGCACAGTCGTAACACCGCATTTCCAGCATCACCTTGTCCATTTTCACGTCGATGTTGCTCGAATCGCATTCACGGCAAAACAATTGCAGGCCACCGATCAAATCCGCACCAAATGTTCCGCCTGAAAAGAACTGCGGCACCAGTTCGTCGCGCCAGTAAATGCCGGGAGATTTCGAGAACCCTGCCCCGCTGTCCTTAAGCACGACGTCATACAAAAGCCGATGCAACGCCGATTGAGGCACCCGGGAATCGCGATAAGCACGCTTGCGCCAATGCTTGGCCAAGGCATCCTGCGCGGTATTCAGCATGTCGCCAGGAATGGTGTTGGAGGCATGGGACCTGCCCTTGGTTTTACCGGTTTGATAAAAGTGCGCGGCATTCTTAACCGCAAGCCGTGCGAATTAATGAATCTCACTGACAGAAAAATCCTGTAGCAGTTGATTGACCACCGACTCGGCGCGGCTTTCAGCCGTAAACACAAAGTCGACTTCATTAGGGAAGGTCTGAAGTACCCACCGATTTTTCATGCCCTCACTACTTGAGGCTCAAAAAATCATAAGTCGGCGAAAATCAGACCTTTCTTGTCCTTAATCCACGGTTCTTTCCTCTGATTGCACTGTTTCAGGGCAATTGGCCCGCATTACAGACGCACCTCGCCCATACCCATCAACCGTTTTCGCACCATCCACAAGTTCGACAAAGCGAACAACGTTGTCTGCTGCGCGATGTTTTTCGACAAACCACGAAAGCGCACTTTCGTATAACCAAACTGGCGCTTGATCACGCGAAACGGATGCTCAACCTTGGCCCGCACCTGCGCTTTCGCGTATTCGATCTTGCGTCGCATGCGCCCGATCAGACTCTTTTTTGCGTGCTTTTTATAGCTGCTTGGCCGGGCGGCAATCGACCAGATCATCTTGCGATCCTGATGCTCGGGACGTTTGTCCACGCCGGTGTAACCGGCGTCGCCACACACGTAAGTTTCCTCACCGTGCAGCAACTGATCGACCTGCGTCACGTCCGCCACATTGGCCGCCGTGCCCACCAGGCTATGCACCAAGCCGGATTCGGCATCGACGCCGATGTGCGCTTTCATACCAAAAAAGTACTGATTCCCTTTCTTGGTTTGGTGCATTTCTGGATCGCGTTTACTGTCCTTGTTCTTGGTCGAACTCGGCGCGTGAATGATCGTCGCATCGACCACCGTGCCGTGACGCAACAGCAGGCCACGGTCGCCCAGATAGCCATTGATGACCTGCAAAATCGCGCCTGCCAACTCATGTTTTTCCAACAAGCGGCGGAAGTTGAGGATCGTGGTTTCATCGGGAATCCGATCCAGATTCAAGCCCGCGAACTGGCGCAGAATCGTCGTTTCATACAGTGATTCTTCCATCGCCGGATCGCTGTAGCCGAACCAGTTCTGCATCAAATGAACGCGCAACATGGCCATCAACGGATACGCCGGACGGCCCCCTTCGCCCTTTGGATAATGCGGCTCGATCAAAGTAACCAAGCCCTTCCAGGGCACGACCTGATCCATCTCGTTCAGGAAGCGCTCGCGGCGGGTCTGCTTACGTTTGCCGGCGTACTCGGCATCGGCGAAGGACATCTGTTTCATCGGGACTCAACCGTCGTGTTCGTGTCAGGCGGGTATTTCACCAGATTTGGAAGTCTTCTTCAGAGTTTCCTTAGACAGAACATGAATGAACTGAATCGCCTCTTTTCTCGCCAGGTCAAACAACGCCGTATAAAGCTCACTCTTCCACGGCAATTGAGCCTGTGCGGCCAAGGCTTGCTGTTTGACCTTGAAGCATTCGCCGCAGGGACAGCCCATCCGCCGCCCAAAGTGCCCGACGGCAAAAAATGTGTGCTCGCATTGCAGGCATTTGAAGGGAGGAGCATCTGATTCGCGGGTGGTTTTCGCGCGCCTTTTTGCCCACATCGGCACGTCGCAATAAGGGCAGCGCAGGTCCTTGCTGATAATAGGCGGCAGCACTTTGAGCAGCGCCCGAGGTTCGACCTCAATCTTGTATTCGAGCAGTAAATCAGCGTTTTTTTCGCCACACAGATAACGCAGATCAGGTCAGGCGCAGTGTTAGATCATGGCGAGCTGATGCCGGTAGTTGTTGTCATGGTGGTTTGAGCGCTCTCTATGTTCAGTCTTTCGCATTCAGCATCTGCTTCTATCCGTGTCGGGTAGGTGAACTGCAATCGCTGCTTATCTTGATTGTCATAAATATCAAAACCGGTCGGAACTGGAGTGGAGTGAAAGAGCGTTCCGTTGCGAGCTGGCCCTGTTTTGGTGGGATCGCAGGAACAACAACGAATCTCTGGATCATCTTCGCGCCCTTGTGTTGAGTGAGCCCTAATTAATAGCGGCAACCCGCCACTTCTTCAAGTTTGGATAAACTCGATGACAGCCAAGCACCCGAGGCCATGGCTTGTCAGATTGAGGTCATAGAGGTCCAAATCGACGCTCTTGTTTCTGTGTTCCTCGGGATTTCGTGAGGAGCCTGACTAAATGACGATGTTTTCCTAACTCGACCCGCGAGCGAGACGCATTTTGATACAGTCTTGCCGTTGCGTTAGTGCAATAATAAATGTTTGTATTTAAAGGAACTATGGAGTAAAAATGCAATGTGTCAAAAAAAATCATTGTGGTTTGTTTTGTTGGCTGCTTGTCTTGCGACTTTTTCAAGCGGCATGTTGGCAAGTGCCCAAAATAGTGTTGTCGAGGAAAAGGACTGGAAGAGCGCCTTCGATAAATTCAATACTAACGGCACTATTATCATTAAGGATGAGCGGAGTAATCAAAGCAAAACGTTCATCTACAATAAGGAACGCTCAATGGAGCGTTTTACTCCAGCTTCAACTTTTAAAATACCTCATACACTATTTGCTCTCGATGCTGGTGTTGTTCGTGACGAGTTTCAGGTATTCACATGGGACGGAGAGAAGCACGAAATTCCTTCTCATAATGCAGACCAAAATTTAAGATCCGCAATGAGGTACTCCACCGTGTGGGTGTATCGCGGGTTTGCAAAGGAAATCGGCAAGGAAAAAGCAACAAGTTATTTGAAAAGTATCAATTACGGAAATCAAGATGCAAGCGTAACAAAACGTGACTACTGGATTAACGGTGGTCTTGAAGTTTCGGCTCAAGAGCAGATCGACTTTCTTGAGACGCTTTACAGGAATGAACTACCTTTCAAGGTTGAGCACCAACTTCTGACAAAAGACATCATGGTGACTGAGGCTGGGCGTGAATGGATTATTCGCGCTAAAACCGGGCTTGGGAGCCAGGTTGGTTGGTGGGTCGGCTGGGTAGAATGGCCAACAGGTCCGGTTTTCTTTGCTTTGAATATCGACACCCCTCATAGAATGGCCGATGCTCCCAAAAGAGAGGAAATTGGCAGGATGCTATTGAAAGAGGTGGGCGCACTGCCTCCTACTCAAGCGATTGCAACTCAATAGCTGATTTTCGTAAGTAATGACAGGGATGTTATTTTGTTTAAAATCACACAGAACTGATCATAAAGGATCGCACACAAAATAAGCATTGACTTTCACTCATTCCTTCTGCGTTTTCGACGATAGAATCCGCTGAGCTTTTCATGTGATGTTCCTTTAGAGAAGAACTATTACCTACATCGTCCGATGAAACTTCTTTCGACATAAACCCGCGGTCCTTCGGCAACTTCCTACAATGTCGCAATAACGCTAACACCGTAGCTTTTGCGCCAATCACACATACAAAGCAGCAGAAAATCCTTGGGACTGGCAAAATCCCTCTTTGATTGCCTTTACCGAACGCTTCGAACCAGGAATTTCCCATGCAAATGACCACCGCCCTTTTGATCGTCAACCCGTGCGATGACGAAGAAGACAACATGGCCATGCTCTGCTGCCACAGCGAACAGGGCGACATGTTCCTGATGACCCGCTACCCGGACGAGGACGCGCTGGACATCACCCTCGACGGCGAGCCTTCGACGCTGGACGGGGTGAAAGTCACCCTCAGCCCTACCCGCCTGCTGATCGAAATCGCCGCCGCTGACGCTGATGCGCTCAATGGTGATGATTCGCTGGAAATCATTCACAGCACTGATGCGAGTGATTTGGCGGAAGTGGAGGAAACGTTGCAGAACATTCTTAAGGGCACTGGCACCTATATCAGCGAGTTGAGCTGATTCCTCCGATCCGGACACTGATCGTTCCCACGCTCGCGTGGGAACGATCAGCCTTGGCGTGCGGGAACAAACGTTAATCCGCACTTTGCACAAAATGCCGTTAGTCGCCACACCCTGCGATGGATTAAAGTAAAGCCCCCAGCCCTGGCGTTATTCGAACGTCTTCGGTCACCCTTTCCAGGAACAGTCATCGATGGAACATCGTGAAGCGCTGCTAGCGCTGCGAACCTTTCTTTCAACGCAGATTCTCGGCCAGGAAAAACTCATCGAGCGCTTGCTCATCGCCTTGCTCGCCGACGGCCACATGCTGGTCGAGGGCGCTCCGGGCCTGGCCAAGACCAAGGCCATCAAAGAACTTGCCGAAGGCATCGAAGCACAGTTCCATCGCATCCAGTTCACCCCCGACCTGCTGCCCGCCGACATCACCGGTACGGAAATCTATCGCCCGGAAACCGGCAGTTTCGTGTTCCAGCAAGGCCCGATCTTCCACAATCTGGTGCTGGCGGACGAAATCAACCGCGCCCCGGCCAAGGTTCAGTCCGCCCTGCTCGAAGCCATGGGCGAGCGCCAAGTCAGCGTCGGGCGCAGTACTTACGAGCTGTCGCCGCTGTTTCTGGTGATGGCCACGCAAAACCCGATCGAGCAGGAAGGCACCTATCCACTGCCCGAAGCGCAGCTCGACCGCTTTCTGATGCACGTAAAAATTGGCTTCCCTGACGCCGCCGTCGAACGTCGGATCCTGCAACAGGCCCGTGGCGAAGCGTTGAACGGCGAAACCAAACCCGAGCGTCGGGTCAGTCAGCAGGCGATCTTTGCCGCGCGCAAGGAAATCCTCGGTTTGTACATGGCCGATGCCGTGGAGGAATACCTGGTGCAACTGGTCATGGCCACGCGCACCCCGGCCAAATTCGACCCAGAGATGGCCGAGTGGATCGCCTACGGCGCCAGCCCGCGCGGCTCGATTGCCCTCGACCGTTGCGCCCGGGCCCATGCCTGGCTGGCCGGTCGCGACTTCGTCAGCCCGGAAGACATTCAAGCGGTGCTGTTCGATGTGCTGCGTCACCGCATCATTCTTTCCTTTGAAGCCGAAGCCGCGGGCATCGACCAGGACCGAGTGGTCCAGCGGATTCTTGACGTCGTAGCCGTCGCTTGACCCCGATGAACGCCATCCTGCCACCCGAACCGGGCATCCGTGTCAGCCTCGCCGAGCTGATCGAGATGCGCCATCGCGTGCGTGAAGTGCAGTTGTTCTCCACGCCGAGCCAGCGCAGCCCGCTGATCGGCTTGCACCACTCCAAACTGCGCGGGCGCGGGGTGGATTTCGATCAGGTGCGGGTCTATCAGGCCGGCGATGATGTGCGAAGCATCGACTGGCGCGTCACCGCCCGCACCCAGGAACCCCATACCAAGCTGTTCCATGAAGAGCGCGAGCGGCCGATTTTTATCATGGTCGAGCAAAGTCGGCGGCTGTTTTTCGGCTCGGGGCTGATGTTCAAATCAGTGCTCGCCGCCCAAGCCGCGAGCCTGATCGGCTGGGCCGCACTGGGTCATAACGATCGGGTCGGCGGACTGGTGTTCGGCAACAATGAGCACTATGAAATCAAGCCACGACGCAGCAAGCAGAGCTTGCTGCAGTTTCTCAACCGTATGGTGCGGGTCAATCAGTCTCTGCACACGGAAAGCGAGCCGGACCGGGACGCCTTCAACATTGCCCTGCGCCGAGCCCGGGAAGTACTGCGTCCCGGCAGTCTGGTGATCGTGATCTGCGATGAACGCACCCTGACCGAGGGTGCCGAACAACAGTTGAGCCTGTTGTCGCGGCATTGCGATCTGTTGCTGCTGCCGGTGTCCGACCCACTGGATCACGCCCTGCCCGCCGCCGGGCTTTTACGCTTCGCCGAACGCGGGGCGCAACTGGAACTCGACACCTTGAATTTCGAGCTGCGCCAGACCTATCGCGCCCAGGCCGAAGCGCGCATCGCTCGCTGGGAACTGCTGGCGCAAAAGCTGCGGGTTTTGCTGATGCCCTTGAGCACGCAGAGTGAGATGGTCGAACAACTGCGCGAATACCTGAACCCACAGAAACCGGGGAAAGCTCGATGAGCAGCCTCGATCAACTGCAACCACTGATCTCCCCGCCACCGATCGAGTTCTGGCCACCGGCACCGGGCTGGTGGCTATTGCTGTTGCTACTGCCACTGATCGGTTTCGGTCTGTGGAAGGCAAGGCGCTACTTTGCAAACAAACGCCCTATCGTGCGCGCCGAACAACCGCTGGACCCGGTGCGCCTCGCCGCGCTGGCCGAACTGGCGCGAATGCCCAAACCCTACGACGGCGCTCCGGCCGGTGCCTGGTTGCAGCAACTCAACGGTTTGCTCAAACGCCTGTGCCGCAACCACTATCCCTACAGCCAGAGCCATACCCTCAATGGGCGCAAATGGCTGGCATTCCTCGACAATCGCTGCCCGGCCGCTGGTCTGACCCGCTGGATGGTGCTGGTCGAAGGCGCCTACAAACCCGAATGCAAACTCGACGACAAAGCCATCGCCGGCCTGACCCAAGCCGTCGACACCTGGATTCGTAAACATGTTTGAGTTCGCCTGGCCGTGGATCTTTGCCCTGCTGCCGCTGCCCTGGCTGATGCGCGTCGTGCTGCCTGTCGCCGACAGTGGCGAGCCGGCGCTCAAAGTCAGCTTCCTCAGTGACCTCGAAGGCCTCGCCCGCCGCCGCGCCCGGGCCAACCTGCCGGCCTGGCGTCAACAAGCGCCGTTCATTCTGCTGTGGCTGTTGTTACTGATCGCCGCTGGGCGCCCGCAATGGCTTGGCGAACCGCTGCCGATTGCCGCCAGCGGTCGCGATCTGCTGGTGGCGGTCGACGTGTCCGGCTCCATGGATTTTCCTGACATGCAATGGCAGGGCGAAGACGTCAGTCGACTCACACTGGTTCAACACTTGCTCGGTGACTTCCTCGAAAGCCGTGAGGGCGATCGGGTCGGGCTGATCCTGTTCGGCAGTCGGGCGTATCTGCAAGCACCGCTGACGTTCGATCGGCACACGGTGCGCGTGTGGCTCGACGAAGCGCGGATCGGCATCGCTGGCAAGAACACCGCCATCGGCGATGCTATCGGCCTGGCCCTCAAACGCCTGCGTCAACGCCCGGCACAAAGCCGTGTACTGATTCTGGTCACTGACGGCGCCAACAACGGTGGTGAAATCGACCCGCTCACGGCGGCGCGGCTGGCAGCTAATGAAGGCGTGAAAATCTACCCGATCGGTATCGGCGCCGATCCGGAGCAAAGCGGCACGTTGGGTTTTTTGGGGGTCAATCCGAGCCTCGACCTCGATGAAGCCTCCTTGAAGGCGATCGCCGAAGCCACGGGCGGCCAGTATTTTCGCGCCCACGATGACAAGGAACTGCAAGCGGTCAAAGGCACCCTCGACAAACTTGAACCCGTGACCCAACAACCGACTCAGGCTCGCCCGGCACAAGCGTTGTACCACTGGCCTTTGGCGATGGCGTTGCTATTGAGCATGCTGCTGGTGGTTCGCGAGCGCTGGCCGGACAACCCGTTGCGGCGACTGTTCACCAAGGATCTTCTGCAAACGCAATTGCCCGACTGGCGCCAGCGGCTTAAACGCCTGCGTCTGCGGAGGCGCCGATGAGTGCGCTCTGGCCGTACTGGTTCCGCCCCTGGTGGTTGCTGTTGTTGCCGTTGCTCGGCTGGTTGCTCTGGCAAGTCTGGCATCGACAGAAGCGCGCCGGGCGCTGGCAGATGATTTTGCCACCGGCCTTCCATGCGGCGTTGCTCAGTGGTGGCAGCGGTCGCGACAGCAAATTGCCGTGGGTCATCCTTGGCTGTGCCTGGGTGTTGACCGTTCTGGCGCTGCTCGGGCCGAGCTGGGAGCGTGTCGAGCAATCCAGTCAGAAACCCGCCGACCCGCTGGTCGTGGTACTTGAGCTGACCCCGGAAATGCTCGCCACTGACGTGCCACCCAACCGGCTTGAACAGGCCCGGCGCAAGCTATTCGACCTGCTGCAGAACCGCAGCGACGCCCAGACCGCGATCGTCGTCTACGCCGGCAGCGCTCACACGCTGGTGCCGCTGTCGGATGACCTGTCGACCAGCCGCAATTTATTGGATGCCCTCAAACCTTCGCTGATGCCCGAGGCGGGTCATCGCGCCGATCTGGCGGTGGCCAAGGCCCTTGCTCTGCTGGATCAGGGCGCCCTCGGCGACGGCCGAATCCTGCTGATCGGTTCAACCTTGACCGAACAGGAACGCCAAGGGATCCGGCAGGTGCTGGACGGCAAATCGACGCAATTTTTGATGCTCGGTGTTGGCACGGCCGAAGGAGCGCCGATCACCCAGGAGGACGGCAGTTTTCTCAAGGACGACCAGGGCGCGATTCTGGTGCCTCATCTGGACGAACCCAGCCTGAAAGCCTTTGCCAATGACCTGGACGGACGCTATCGCCACGCACGCCTGGACGATGCCGACCTGCGCGCCCTCGGCTTGTTAGAGGGGCCACGCACGCTGCGCAACGACGGCCATACCCTGCGTCTCGACACGTGGGCCGATCAGGGTTACTGGCTGTTGCTGCCGCTGTTGTTGCTGGCCGCTTGCGCCGGCCGTCGCGGGTGGTTGTTCTGCCTGCCACTGCTACTGCTGCTGCCACAACCGAGTTATGCCTTGGACTTCGAAGATTTGTGGCTGCGGCCCGACCAACAGGGTTTGCTATTGCTCAAGCAGAAACGCCCAGCCGAGGCTGCGCAGCATTTCGCAGATCGACAATGGCAAGGTGTGGCGCTTTACGAAGCCGGCGACTACAGCGGCGCCGCACAGCGGTTCGCCGAGGGCAACGACGCTCACGCCCACTACAATCGTGGCAACGCCCTGGCCAAAAGCGGTGAGCTGGAGGCCGCGCTGGACGCCTACGAACAGGCGCTGGAGCGTCAACCGGATTTGCGTCCGGCGCAGACCAACAAGGCGCTGGTGGAAAATCTGATCAAGCAGAAAAACACACCACGGCCGGTTGAACCGGACAAAAACGCCGACAACGAGACCGAGCCCCCCATGCAAGAACCGCCGCCGGGCGCGGCCACGCAACCGTCAGATAATAGCGAACCAAAAACCGACGCCCAGCAGACCACGCCGGACTCCGAGCAACCGAACAAAACACCGCCGAGACCCGGCACCAATGAAGTTCCGGGTAGCGAGTTGGGAGACGAACAAAGCACCAGGCCACCGTTGCGCCCCGCCAGCGACAGCATCGATGGTGAACAGCGCCAGGCGCTGGAGCAATGGCTGCGCAAGATCCCGGACGACCCGGGTGAATTGCTCAGGCGCAAATTCTGGTACGAACAGCAACAACATCAGGATCAGGGAAAAACTCGATGACCCGCTTCACCGCCTTCTTGCTCGCACTGCTGCCCGCCCTGTTGCTCTGCTCCATTCAGGTACAGGCAGCCGGACTCGTCGCCAGTGTGGATCGCAGTCGCCTGAACACCGGCGAGACGATTGAACTGACGCTGGAATCCACCGACGTGACGCAGTTCGGCAAGCCTGATCTGACACCGCTGGAGCCGCTGTTCGAAGTGCGCGGCACCCGCCAGGTCAACCAGCTGACCACCCTGAACGGCGACAATCGTGCGACCACCCGCTGGATCGTCACCCTGCTGCCCAGGCAAAACGGCAGCGTGGTGATTCCGTCACTGCAACTGGGTGACGTACAGAGCCAGCCAATCACCGTGCAAGTGGTCGAGACCGAAACCCAGGACAGCCCGAACAAACGGGCCCCGGTGTTCATCGACGCCAGCCTCGATCAAAGCAGCGTGTATGTGCAAGCCCAGGCGGTCCTGACCTTGCGCATCTACCATTCGGTGTCGCTGTACGACGACAGCAGTCTGCCCCCCTTGCAGGTCCCCGATGTGCGCATCGAACAACTGGGCGAGGCGCGCACCTACGAGAAAGACATCAATGGGCTGCGCCACGGCGTGATCGAGATGCGCTACGCGATCTACCCGCAACACAGCGGTGAGTTGGTCATTCCGGCGCAGATATTCAATGCTGCACTCGTGGACGCACAGCCCGCCCAGGGCACCCAGGGCGCCGCCGCGCAGGTACCGAAATCCGGCAAACTGATGCGGGTCAGCTCCGCAGAGATTCTGCTGACGGTCAAGGCCAAACCCATCACCTACCCGGCCGACAGGCCATGGCTGCCGGCCCGTAGCCTCAGCCTGAGCGAGAGCTGGAACCCGGAACCGGATCATGCGCAGGTGGGCGATTCTTTGACCCGCAGCCTGACGGTGAAGGCTGAAGGCCTGGCCAGCACGCAATTGCCACCGCTGCCCGCCACCGACGTCAACGGCTTGCGGCGCTACCCGGATCAACCGGTGCTGGGTAACCAGAACAGCGAGCGAGGCCTGGTCGGCAGTCGCGAAGACCGTGAAGCCCTGGTGCCGACGCGTAGCGGCGCAATCGAGTTGCCAGCGGTTGAAGTGGTCTGGTGGAACACCTTCGAGGACCACCTGGAATACAGCAGCCTGCCGGCCCGAACCCTGCCAGTGGCGAACAATCCCAGCCTGATGGTCGACACCCCGGCCAGCACGCCTCAAGTCCTTTCCGTCGCCGACAACGAAGCCCTCCGGTGGTGGAAACTCAGCACGCTGATCCTGGCCTGCACCACCCTGCTGGGCTTCGGTCTCTGGTGGCGCGCCCGCTGGCAACCGGCGATCCTGCGCGCGGCGCAGACCGGCCCGAGCCCGCGCACCGTGCTCGACGACCTCAAGCGCGCCTGCCAGGCCAATGACTCCCACGCCACCCGCCAGGCCCTCGACGCCTGGGCCCGGCAACAACCGGAAACCCTGGCCGATATGGCGGCGCGTTTTGTACCGCTGTCCGACGCCCTCGACGGTTTGAACGGAGCGCTCTACAGCGAAACCGGCCAGCATTGGCAAGGTGAAGATCTGTGGCGGGCGATCAAGGCGATTCCGATTGCCGAGCGAGTTCAGGATCCAGTGGGCGACAGCGGGTTGCCGCCGCTTTATCCGAAGTAACGGTCCCTAGCTGTTGAGATGGAACTCGGCGTCCAGATGAATGGCCTGTAAAAAAGCGCTGTCGTGAGAGACGACGATCAAAGCCCCTTGGTACTGATTGAGCATCTGCTCCAGCGCAATTTTACTGGGCAAGTCCAAATGGTTGTCCGGTTCGTCCAGCAACAGCAATTGCGGTGGTCGCTGGGCATACAACTGCGCAGCCAGTGCTATTTTCAGGCGTTCGCCGCCGCTCAACTGACAGGTCTTGAGCGTCGCACGATCCGCATCAATGCCCATCTGCGCCAACCGGGTTCGCGCTTCGGCTTCGGGCAACTCCGGATTACTCTCATAGAGCCATTGCACCGCCGTGCGTTCGGAATACTGCAACCCGGCGTGTTGATCCAGCCAGCCGACATGACAACTGCGTATGAGTTCGCCTTCGCGCACCGGCAGTTGGCCGGCGATCACTCGCAACAGGGTCGACTTGCCGCTGCCGTTGGCGCCCAGGATTGCCATGCGCATAGGCCCCGTCAGCATCAGATTGACCGGCGCCGCGTAACCGAACGGGAGAATGACGTCGTTGAGCTGCACAATCAGCTTGCCATTGGGCACTGCGCTTTCCGGTGACAACATCATGCGTTGAATGTCCGGCGCGCACCGCGCACGGGCCTCGGCGATCCGTTGTTGCTGCTGCTCCCGGGCCACCTGTTGATTGAGGCGCAATTTTCCCTGGCTGTTTTCACTGCGCTCTTTCTGGGCGTTGGTGATCAGCTTGGTCTGATTACCGTCACGGGCCTGACGGTCGCCGCGGGCATTACGCCGTTGCTGACGCTCCATCTGCACGGCCATCTCACGTTGCTCGCGCTTGGCCTGCGCCCGCTCACCTTGCAATGCCGACTGAAACGACTGCTGTTCTTGCTCGCGTGCCGCTGCATACTGACTGTAGTTGCCGCCATAAACCGCCAGCCCCAAGGGTGAAAGCTCGACAATTTCGTTCACGTGCTCCAGAAGGCCCCGGTCGTGGCTGATCAACACCAGGCCGTTGGGCCAGCGATCGATCTGCTGCGCAAGCTTGTGTTGCTGATCAATATCCAGGTGGTTGCTGGGCTCATCCAGAATGAGCCAGTCGGCCCTGGACAACCACGCCCCCAGCAGCGCCACCCGTTGCCGTTCGCCACCACTGAGGGCGTCGGTGCGCGCGTCGGCGTTCAAATGACCCAGGCCGATCTGCTGCAGTTCCGCCTCAAGGCGTGTGGCGCAATCCCATTGGTCGACCACCAGCGAATGGTCGTCATCGTCGACGCTGCCTTGGGCAATGCGATCCAGCGCCGCCAGAATAGGGGCGACACCGGCCAGCGCGGAAACACTGGGATAGCGCTCGGGTTCCAGCAACTGCGCCACGGCGTAAACCCGCCCTTCGCGACGGACGATGCCGCTGGTGGGCAGTTGCTCCCCCGTCAGGAGCCGGCCAAGCAAGGACTTGCCACAGCCATTGGCGCCCACGATGCCAGTGGCCCTGGCGCTGAAGGTGTGGTTCAAGTGATCGAACAGAACGCGCCCGTCGGGCAGGTTGAACGACACTTGATCAAGTTGAAGTAACCGTTGAGTCATGACGTCTCCTTAAACAATCGGCCCGATAGGCACTGAACCACTCCCTGATGGTGCGCAACAGCACCCGGCGGATGGGCAATAGACTCTTTCGCCATTCGCAGCATTCATTTTTCTGGAGACCATTACTTTATTCCTTCGGATTTCACTTCATACGGTCAGTCCTCCACAGCGATCTGACTTAACGGAGAGGTCCTACATCAAATATAGATTCGCCTGACAGCGCCGCTCAGTAAGTCCACGCAATGTTCCGTGCCTTTATTAGACGCAGGGATATGTGGATGCTCAGCACTACCAATCAAGATGTTGTCAAGCGCAACCCTGATATATTTTTTCACGACCACCAAATATGCGAGTACCGAGCCCAATACGCTCTCAACCGAAGTTACTCGCTCAGTGTGAAACAGGTCAGCGAATGGACTAGCCAACGAGGCCACCCATGACTTCACCCGCCAACCTCGCCGCAGCAGCGGCATCCAAATCCCCCATCGGCTCTCTGGGTGCCTGCCCGTTGCGGCAAACCCACGTGCAGCTGCTGCCTTTGCGTTATGGACTGGTGGAGAAACCACTCGATCCGAGTGCCGAACTGAAGCTGCCCTATGCCCTGACGACCCGCCCGCTGGGCATTCGCATGCTGCGCGATGGCTGGTTGTACATGATCGACAGCGTGACCGGGCACCTGCACGAGTATCAGGTACTCAACGGACTGGTCAGCGCCCTGTTGCACAAGGGCGCCAAGGTCGACAGTGATCAGCGCACGCCCATCGAAGAGCGTCCGGCACTGGTGTTTTCAAGACGCAGCACCCTGCATGTGACCTTCGCTGAAGTGCAGTGGACCGCGGCCAAATGCACGCAAGTGCTCGACAACTCCGACGAGCGTGACCACTTCATGCAGGCCGTCGATCTCGGCCCGGTGCATTGCCAAACCGGTGGCGAGCATCTGCTGACGGTCGAACAGGGCAAACAGTGGCTGGCGGAGATTGCGACCGTTCCGACCCAGCAGGCACAAGCCGCCCAAGAGCGCACCGCGTTGGAAGCCGAGTCGCCGCCGGATGCCGTTCCATTGCCGACGGTGCACGTCAGCGATGCCCCCGCGCACGAACGTGAACCCTATTTATGGGAGCAGCCGCGGCGCTTTCGCGAGGCGCACATCGGCGAGTTTCTCGGGCGGGTCCGCCCGGCTTATCAGGACGACACGCTGTTCCTCGTGGCGCAGGACGACCTCGGCGTGCTGCGCGATCTGGCCGAGTATCAGGACACCGTGGTCGGTTGGGTCGACGACTGGAGCAATGCCGATAACAATGAACGCGATTACTTGCTGGCTTGTTACATCGAGTCCCTGAGCCTGCTCAGTCCTGCGGATATCGGCAAGCTGGCCGACGCCAGTAACGATCCGCCGGTCCAGGCGCTTTTTGACGATCTGGAACAGTTGCCCGCACCGGATCGGGAGCACACCCGCAAAGCCTTGCTGGATTACCTGAACAAGGGCGGCAAGGTCGAGTCGCTGGACGCTCCCGCGCCCCCGGCACTGGAGCAGGCGCGTAAAGAAGCGCATGCCGAAGCGTTCAAATTCGCCAAGTACCAGGGCGCCACACCTGACTTCACCGCCCATAGCCGCGCCAGTGACGAGGCCGACCGCCGTTACTACACGCGCCAACATTTCAAGGTCGCCCCCGACGATTTCGTCGAACGTCACCTCGATACCTTGATAAAACTCGGCCAAGAGCAAAACAAACGCATCATCGATGTGCTCGAAGGCTCCAGCTTCAGTGGCAAACGCGGGGTCAATGATTTCATCGACCGCCCGGCCATGGACGCTGCGCTGTTTCAGCATCGCGACGACCTTGGCCGCTGGAACCGCTTGCTCGAGCGCATTACCGCTGACCGCACCATGCTGGTGGGTGCCGGTCGCTTCCATCGTTCGGTCTGGTATTACGACGCGCAGGATCAACAGCAACTCCACCAGGCCTTCACCGCCGAATACGCCTGCCTGAAGGACATCTGCCGCAGTGACCACGCCAGCGAAATCCTCCTCGGTTATCTGGAGAAACACCCTGAACTGACCCGGCCACTGTTCTACACCTTGCCCCTGCGTCTTCAGCCAGAACGGGCCGCGCAATACGCCACGTTGTTCAACGCCGGCATGGGGGTGTTCAACAACCTGCCGCACTGGCTGGGCGAACTGCAGAAAATCGAACAAGCGTACCTGCCGGCCCTCGACGATTTGCCCGAACACACCCGCGCCGTCGCCGACGCCGCCCAGCACAGCCTCAGCCCGGCGCTGAACCTAGGTCTGAGTCGGGCGCTGGAAGGGTTCGACCTGTCAGCAGAGAAAATCCCCGACCTCGACGAACTGTTCCGGCGCCTGCCCAAAGCCTTGTCGGGGCGGATCCTCGATGCGGCGAAAACCACCGGGGTGACCTTTACTGTCGCCAGCCCGGCGGAACACGCGGCGTTGCAAACCAACCTCAAGGAACTGCTCAGGGAACGCGATTACCTGAAAACCCAGACCCGCGAACGCAACCAGCTCACCCACAACAAAAACCGCCAGGGGCACAAGACGCCACGGGCGGTGGAGTTGCAGGGTGAGATCGTGCGGGTGCGCGGGCAGTTGACGCAACTTGAAGGCCGATTGGCCGGGGCGCTGAGCCCGATTGCGGAGTTGCCGGATCAGTCGGCGCGCCTGTACGGCGCAACGCCGGCTCGGGCCGGGGTGACGGTGGTGTTTCCGCCGGCGCAGCAGTTGGAGGTGCGGAGTTTGTTGAAGGACATTCGGTTGGGGGTTGGCTCGGTGCCGAATGCGAGTTTGATTCGAAGTGAGGGGATGGGGTTGTTGGTGTTTTTGGTGCAGGGGGTGAATTTGGTTTCGGTGTATCGGGAGATGATGAATCAGACCAAAAATCCCAAGAAACGGGCCGAGTTCTTTGCCGCGTTTGCCGCTACGGGTGCCGCGGGATTTACGGCGGCGCAAAGTCTGGCGGATACCGCTCTGAAGGCGCGTAGCACGGAACTCGTTGCCGGACTTCAACACCATGCTTTGCAGAATGTGCAGGTGCAGATGGGCAAGATGCATGTTGGACTGGGTTTCTTTACCTACCTTTTTGGTTTTGTGTCATCTCTGTCCAGCTTCAATTCCCAACAGCAGAAATGGCAGCAGGCGACGCGTACCGGAGATCGCTCGGCACAAACTAGTGCGGCGCTTGCCACACTGGGTGCGGGGGGCATGACGGCGGCTAATGCCTATGGTTTGGGTCACACCTTACACGCGGGCTATACCGTAGCGATTGCCAGAAACGCTGCAGCAAGAACGGCTGCTTGGGCTGCTGCGGGGACAAGGCTGTCCACCGTATTCTTCCGCTTCAATCTGGCCGGTGCCCTGTTCACCATTTTGGAATTGGGCGGAACTGGCTGTACAACCGCTACAACATCAGTGCTCATGATAAATGGCTGAAAACCACACCTTGGAGCCTGGACACTGATCATCGTGGCGACCATACCCTGGATGAATATCAGCGTTATCTGGCCTATTTGCTGAACGCCCCGTACGCGCAACTGGGCCCGAATGAGCATGACTCGTGGCTGAAAAACTTTCTGCTAAAAGCCAGGCCCAGCGACATTCACCTGGTGCTGCCAAGGCTCAAGCTCAGTGATTTCCAGCCACCATTGAGTGGACAACCGGCTCATCGCCTTGGGATCGGCGCCCACCGCATTGCCATTCCTCTCCACAGTCGCGGCGCGCCCCGAGAACGCAAGGACATCATCAGTGAGGAAGTGGCGAACAGTCTACGCATCGTACAAACAGGGCCAGATCGGTTGGTGCTGTGTCTGCAGTACCCGCTGGACCCTGACGCCGAATTTACCCCGGCGTCCGAAACACTGGAGCTGGCCGTCTGCATCCAGACCTTGAGCGCCAAGGGGGTGTGGGAATCGCTGACTGACGTTATTCACCTCAACCCGCGCGGCAAGGACCATTTTTCTTCGTTGCCCCGTCAATCCGTTACCGAGCATCCACCGTTGTTGCTGGTTGAAACCCATCTGCTGGAGCTGGCCGACCATGCCCACCAAGATTGATATGCCTCTGCCTTCCCCGCACCTTGAGCAATCCCGCAAAGCCGGCGATGTCGAACCGTTTCCCAGTGGTAGGATCACTTATCTCGCGCCGTTGCCATTGCCGACACCGCTGCCGCCGCTTGGCCCTCATATCGGGGAATTAAATGAGGTGTACATGGACTTCGGATTGGGATCGCCGCAGGTGTTTATGTGGCAAGTAACATTAGGTGGACCATTCAGCGGCACTTTAATGCTCGCTTTTCTACCTCCAATGCTTGCTGCGTTCCTCCGGGTTGTGTTCGGTTACAGCCAAGTAGAAATCTGGGACTCGGTACTCGGCGTGTTTGATGAAAGCTATGGCTACGCGCTAATAAGTGGCTTTTGCTCTCTACTCATCGGCCTTGCCGTCTGGCACCACAACCACAAAAAACGCCTCCACATCATCCCCACCCGCTTCAACCGCCAACGCCGCGAAGTCTGCTTCATGCCCGAAGACGCCACCGACCCCGTCTTCGTCCCTTGGGAATCCCTCTCGGCCTGGGTCATCGAAGCCCAAGGCGCCACCCAATACGGCATCCACCGCCAGTACGGCATGGGCATCGGCTTCCAGCACGGCGAGACCCTGACCAGCGTCGAATTTCCCTGCTTCGGTCTGTCCCTGGCCATCAGCCACTGGGAAGCGATCCGCGGCTACATGGAATTCGAAGTCAACGACCTCAAATCCATCCAAGACCCGCAAGACCTGCAAGGCCCGAACGACCCGCCCCACGAAGGCCTGCACACCTTCCGCAACGCTCGCGCGCGCCTGCACCAACAAATCCGCGACGGTCAGCGCGGTCGGGTGTCCGGCTTCTTCTGGTACCTGTACCACGTGATGACGCTGTGGACGATTCCCAACCACCTGACCGAATGGGAAATCCGCCGACTTCAGAAAATGGCCCCACACGCCTTGCCCGAAGTGATGCGCCAATGGTCGGAACCGTTACCGAAGGAACAATGGGCTAGGCCGAGCGAAGAACTGCTGCGCCTGAGCGCACAGGTTCGCGCCCTGCACAAACGTCAGCCACAACGCCCGATCACCGAGATTTTTGCCGAGGTGCGGCGATTGAACCCGACGGACAAACGTCGCGCATGAAGTGTTTTGGCTGGGTGTATACGCGCAGACCTTGAACACCAACGGTGCGTGGGTTTCCCGAACTCACGTCATTCGCCTAAACCCCTGCAGTGAGGGTCGTTTCTTTATATTAAGTAAGCAACGCGGCTCGTTAGTCGGCTTATCCAAACGCCGATCGAAGTCGGCAATCGGTACGACCGGCAAATGGCCGCGGTGCTCTGGATTTGTTCATGCCGACCTTCGCTCTTAAAAACGACAACTATCCTGACACCGGGGGCCAGTCCGGTAATAAATATAGGTAAATTTGAATTTTGATGTGGGTTTAATCCGATTTTTTATGCGGCCATTAGTTGAAAGGTTCATTCATCGGCCCGTCCACTGATGAAGCAAATTTGATCAGGACGGCGTTTTTCGGAGGCAAGGTAAGGGTTTGCCAGTAAACTCCCTCCCCTTTAGCCGCCATCATTTCCCACGCGGCCATTACCTAATTTCCTACGGAGTTCGCCTTGCGTCTGTTTCACACCTCCGACTGGCACCTCGGGCAGAACCTGCACGGCCAGGAACGCGATTTCGAACACGGCTGTTTCCTCGAATGGCTGCTGCGTCAGCTGAAGCTCGACCAGCCTGATGTGCTGCTGATCGCCGGCGACATCTTCGACACGGTCAACCCGCCCGTCAAAGCCCAGGAACGCCTCTACGATTTCATCGTCAGTGCCCATGAGCAACAGCCGAAGCTGACCATCGTGATGATCGCCG
This sequence comes from Pseudomonas sp. HLT2-19-2, assembly GCF_054898005.1. Taxonomy (NCBI): domain Bacteria; kingdom Pseudomonadati; phylum Pseudomonadota; class Gammaproteobacteria; order Pseudomonadales; family Pseudomonadaceae; genus Pseudomonas; species Pseudomonas sp. HLT2-19-2. The sequence goes on from NZ_CM142712.1 coordinate 3,575,320, forward strand.
GCAACCACGACTCCGGCTCGCGCATTGAACTGCCCGCGCCGTTGATGCGGCGTTTGCGCACCCATGCTTTGGGCCGTGTGCTGTGGCTTGATGACGGTCAACTGGACGCCGAACGCCTGTTGCTGCCTCTGCCCGATGCCTCCGGGGACATTGCCGGCTGGTGCCTGGCGCTGCCATTCCTGCGACCGGCCGAAGTGACCGGCGCGCATTTGGGCGACAACTACCTGCGCGGCATCGGTCAGGTTCACGAGTGGCTGATCGAAGCGGCCAATGCCAAACGCCAGCCAGGCCAGGCGCTGATCGCCATCAGCCACGCGCACATGGCCGGAGGTTCGGTGTCGGAAGATTCCGAACGCAGCCTGATCATCGGCAACGCCGAAGCGCTGCCCGCCAGCCTGTTCGGGCCGAGCATCAGTTACGTCGCCCTCGGTCATTTGCACAAACCGCAGAAGGTCAACGGTGAAGAGCGCATCCGCTACAGCGGCTCACCGATTCCGTTGTCGTTCTCCGAGATCGGCTATCAGCACCAGATTCTCGACATCAAACTCGAGGGCGAAACCCTCGTCAGCGTCGAAGCCAAACTGATCCCCCGGGCAGTGAATCTGCAACGCATCGGTCCCGCGCCATTGGCGGAAGTCCTGCTGCAACTGGCCGACCTGCCGAACATCGACCTGCTGGCCGACATCCAGCGCCAGCCGTGGCTGGAAGTTCGGGTGCGGCTCGATGAGCCGCAACCCGACTTGCGTCATCAAGTCGAAACCGCCCTGCAAGGCAAAGCTGTGCGCCTGGTGCGGATCGCCGCCGAATACGCCGGCAACGGCAGCCGCGACGGACTCGATGACGGCACGACCTTGATCGAACTCGACCAGCTCACGCCCCAGGAGCTGTTCAGCCGCGCCTGGCATGACAACTACGGCAGCGAGGTCGATGAACAAACGCTCAAGGACTTCGCCGAGCTGTTGCAGGATGTGCAGATGGAGAGCGAACAGCCATGAAGATCCTCGCGATCCGCCTGAAAAACCTCGCCTCATTGGCCGGGCCTTTTGAAATCGACTTCACCGCTGAACCGCTGGCGAGCGCAGGGCTGTTCGCGATCACCGGGCCAACCGGCGCCGGCAAAAGCACCTTGCTCGACGCCTTGTGCCTGGCGCTGTTCGGCGCTGTACCTCGGCTGAGCACTGCTCAGGTGTCTGCCAAAGCGCCGGACGCCGATGGTGAAATCGGCACGGGCGACCCCCGCACTTTACTGCGTCGCGGCACAGGTGAAGGTTATGCCGAAGTCGATTTCGTTGGCATCGATGGCCGTCGCTACCGCGCGCGCTGGGAGGCTAATCGCGCCCGGGAGAAGGCCGGCGGCAAGCTGCAAGCCAGCCGTCAGAGTTTGCGCGACATCGATCTGGATCAACTGCTAGCCAGTCAGAAAGTCGAATTCAAAACCCAGCTCGAAGCCGTACTGGGCCTGAACTTCGAACAGTTCACCCGAGCCGTGCTGCTGGCCCAAAGCGAGTTCAGTGCCTTCCTCAAGGCTAACGACAACGAACGCAGCGAACTGCTGGAAAAACTCACCGACACTGCGCTGTATACGCGCCTCGGTCGCCGGGCTTTCGACAAAACCAAAGAGGCTCGCGAAGCCCACAAGCTGTTGCAGGATCAGGCCACCGGCGTGACGCCGTTGTCGCCAGAAGCCCGGTCGGAACTCGATGAACGCTTCAACGAGGCTCAGCAACAACTCAAGACCCAGCAAGCGCAACTCAAGCAATTAGAGCTGCAGCACACCTGGCTCAAGGACCTGCGTCAATTACAGGACGAGCAACAGAGCGCCACCGAGCAGTTGCAATCGGCCCAACAGCATTGGGAGGGTCTGGCGGGTGAACGCCTGAAGCTGACCCGGCTGGAGCAACTGGCCCCGCAACGGCACCAGTTCGCCCGCAAGACCGAGCTCACCGCCCAGCTCAAACCACTGACCGCACAGATTTCGCAACACACCCAACAGCAAACCGGACTGAGCCAGCGCCAGGCTCAGCTCGAACTAAGTTTGGGCGCTGCGCAGACCGCGCTGGTCGAGGCCCAAAGCCAACACACCTCAAGCGCTCCGCTGCTTCGTCAGGCCTTCGAAGAGCAAAGCACCGTCGCCCGCCTGGTCAAAGACGTCGGCCTCAGTGCCGACCTCAAGCAGCAGGCGGAACTAGCCTGTACTCAGGGCCAAAGCACGATTCAAGGCGTGCTCGACCAGCAAAAGCAGGTCGTGTCACGCCTGGAACAAATCGCCACGGCGCTTGAGCAAAGCACCCCTCTGGCGCCGTTGAGCAATGCCTGGAACGCCTACCGCGATCGTCTGCAACAGCTGATGCTGGTGGGTAATCGTCTGAACAAGGGTCAGGCCGAACTGGCCGCCCTGGAACACAGCGCCGCTCGCGCTGCCGAGGATCTGTCCACCCAGCGCCAGAGCCTTGAAGTGCTGTACAAAGAGGCCGGCGCAGAACCGGAAGCGGTGGCGGAGCAGATCCAGATTCTCGGGAGTCTGTTGCAAGACAACCGCAAGCAACAGCGGGCCTTTGAAGAGCTGACGCGACTGTGGGCCAGTCAACAGGAACTGGACAAACGCGCGTCCGAACTCCAGCAACGCCAGCTGACCGCTCAGCAAGAACGTGAGCGTCTGACCCAGGACGGTGTGAAAGCCAAGAACGAATTGGTCGTGGCCGAACAGACCCTGACCGTCACCCGCGAACTGCTGGAACGCCAGCGTCTGGCCCGGAGCGCCAGCGTCGAAGAACTGCGCGAGCAGTTACAGGACGATCAGCCGTGCCCGGTCTGTGGCAGCCCCGACCATCCCTATCATCAGCCCGAAGCCCTGCTGCAAAGCCTTGGTCGGCATGATGAAAGCGAACAGGCCAACGCCCAGAAAGCCGTCGACCTGCTGAAAGAAAAACTCACTGAGCTGCGCGCTGAAGTGGGCGGCGTGATTGCTCAGCAAAAGGAGTTGCTGCAACAGCAAGAACACCTCGCGACCCAGCAGCAGAGCCTGGCACCGAGCCTTGAAGCACATCCGTTATCTGCGCAGCTGCTAACCCAGGATGCAGTCAAACGCGATGCCTGGCTGGCGCAGCAAAACAACCAGTTGAACCAAAGCATCACACAGGACGAACAACGGCAAACCGCCCTGCTCGCTTTGCAACAAGACGCCGCACGCCTTCAACTGCAACTGCGTAGCGCTGAAGCGGCGAGCCAGCAAGCGTCCCAGCACCTGGCCAACCAGCAACGTGAGTTGAGCAGTGATCGCCTGCGCCTGGACGAGGAGCTGACAGCGTTCAGCACCCTGCTCCCGGTCGATACGCTGCAAGCCTTGCGCAACGAACCGGCCGCGACCTTCATGCAACTGGATCGGCAGATCGCCCAGCGTCTGGAGCAGCTCGACCAGCAGCGCGATGAGCTCGGCGAACAGCAACAACGCCAGCAGACACTGGAGAAAGAACAGGACCGCCAACTCACGCGTGTCCAGCAGTTGGAAACGGCCCGACAGCAGTTCACCGCCCTCGCCGACCAGCAACTGGCCTGCCAGCAAAAACTGACGCAATTGCTCGGCGAACACACCAGCGCCGAGCAGTGGCAGCAACAACTGGATCAAGCCGTCGAACAGGCGCGCAATGGCGAAGCGACGGTCAATCAGGAACTGCAAACCGGGCGTACGCGGCTAGTGCAACTGGACGCCGAGCTCAAGGCTCAGCAAGAGCGCTCGCAGGCACTGGAAACCGAAGATCGCGAGCTGAGCGGCAAGATTGCCGACTGGCGCGCATTGCATCCGGAACTGGATGACGGCGGCCTGGAAGATCTGCTGAGCGTCGATGATCAACAGGTCAGCGAGTTGCGCCAGCAGTTGCAGCAAAGCGAAAAAGCCATTGAACAGTTCAAGGTGCTATTGCAGGAGCGGGATCAACGCTTGCTCAACCATCAGGCCCAGCACAACGGCAATTTCGAAGCGGAACAACTGGCGACGGGACTTGCCGAGTTGCAAAACCTGTCCGCCGCCAGCGAACACCGTTGCGCCGAACTGCGCGCCGAACAGGCCGAGGATCAGCGCCGGCAAAACGCCAATCAGGCCCTCGCGCAGCAGATCGCCGACGCCTACACCGAGTACCAGCGCTGGGCACGTTTGAATGCATTGATTGGTTCGGCCACGGGCGACACTTTCCGCAAGATCGCTCAAGCCTACAACCTCGACTTGCTGGTGCATCACGCCAACGTGCAGTTGCGGCAACTGGTGCGACGCTATCGCCTGAAACGTGGGGGCAGCATGCTCGGCTTGTTGGTGATGGACACCGAGATGGGTGATGAACTGCGTTCGGTGCATTCGCTGTCCGGCGGCGAGACCTTCCTGGTGTCGCTGGCCCTGGCCTTGGGCCTGGCATCAATGGCGTCGAGCACGCTGAAAATTGAATCGCTGTTCATCGACGAAGGCTTTGGCAGCCTTGATCCGGAATCTCTGCAACTGGCCATGGACGCCCTGGATGGCTTGCAGGCTCAGGGCCGCAAGGTCGCGGTGATTTCCCATGTGCAGGAAATGCATGAACGGATTCCGGTGCAGATTCAGGTCCGCCGTCAGGGCAATGGGCTGAGTACCCTGGAGGTGAAATGAATACGCTGTATTCCTTCCGCCGCTGCCCCTACGCGATGCGGGCACGCATGGCCCTGCGTTATTCAGGGGTTGCGGTGAACATTGTCGAGGTCAGCCTGAAGGCCAAGCCTGCCGAAATGCTCACGCTGTCGAGCAAAGGCACGGTGCCGGTGCTGAGCGTAGACGGTCAGGTGATCGATGAAAGCCTGGCGATCATGCACTGGGCTTTGGCGCAGAACGATCCGCAGGATTGGTTGCTCAAGGATGACCCTTTCGGGCAGCGACACATCGCCGGGCTGATCGAAGAAAACGATCAGGTGTTCAAGGTGCACCTGAATCACTACAAGTACGCCGAACGATATCCCGAGCAGCCGATGACGTTTTATCGCGCCGAGGGCGAGGTGTTTTTGCGCAGGCTCGAGGAATTGCTTGAGGGACGCGACTACTTGCTTGCCGAGCATCCGAGTCTGGCAGATGTGGCGCTGATGCCATTCGTGCGGCAGTTTGCTCATGTGGATCGCGAGTGGTTCGGGCAAACGCCCTATCGGCGATTGCAGGCCTGGTTGCAGCGGTTTCTGGCGTCGAAGTTATTCACTGGCGTGATGCAGAAATAACACTGACTCACGCCAACACAACTCATCTCGCGGGCCGCATCGGGCTTGTCTGGAACGGGCAACGCGTTATGCAGGAACGACATCACTCAGGGTCTTTCGAAGCTTTTCAGCTCAATCGGCGCAAGTGACTTCGCTCCTGCATAAAAGATGCAGGGTTCAAATTTCAGGCTTGGGTTTTGTGATCCAGAGCCGCGTAAAAGTTGGCGCTCTGTTGCAGGTACTTCTGGGTGTAGCTTTGCGCGTGGGATTTTTTGTCGTTGATTTCAATGTTGGCGCTGGCTGGCAGAGCAACAGTGGCAGAGATAGCGGATGCAGCGATTACAGAGAAGAGATTGAAGTTCATGGCGGTATTCCTCGGATTCAGTTGGTTTGCTTGCCCGGTGGGGCCGTGAAGCAAACTTAACCGTCGAGGTTGGCGTCTTGAAATCTTTTGTAGCATTAGCAAATATCAGCGTCATTAATAGAAGGATGCAGGCCCCATCCACCGGGGCCTGCGGCCTATTGACGCACCAGGAACTTGAGGTCGCTCGGGGCATCCATCGGCAGTTTTTGCACAGTTTTACCCAGCAAACCGCTCTTGGCATCGCGCTCGACGACAACAATCTGGTTACTTTTCTGGTTGGCGATCAACACGAACTTGCCACTCGGATCGAGGCTGAACTCGCGCGGGTGATCACCTTCCACCGAACGGCGTTGCAGCTCCTTGAGGTGGCCGGTCGCAGGATCGATGGCGAATACCAGCAGCTGATTGGCGGTGCCACGGTTGCTGACGTAAAGGAACTTGCCATCGCGCGACGCGTGAAGCGCAGCGGCTGCCTTGTCCGAAACGGGCTGACCCGCCGCCAATTCGACCATTTGCGTTTGCTCGAATTTGCCGTCCTTGAAGTCGAACACCGCGACCTGCGCGCTCATTTCCATGATCAACCACGCGTGTTTGCCATCGGCGCTGAACAGCAAATGACGCGGCCCGCTGCCGGGTGGCAACTGGACGGACGCCGGTGTAGCGGCGGTCAATGGCAGTTCCGGGTTGGCCTTGGGGTCGAAGCGGTAGACAAAGACCTTGTCGGCGCCCAAGTCATTGGAGAATACATACTTGCCGTCCGGCGACGAAACCGTCGAATGCACGTGCGCCGACATCTGCCGCTCGGGATTAACCCGGCTGGACGGATGGCTGCTCATCTGCACCACCGAATTGAGCTGGCCGTCGGCGCCCACCGGCAACACCGCCAAAGTGCCGCCCGGATCTTCAGCCACCGAATAGTTGCTGACAAACAGGTGACTGGCTTCAAGGCTGAGGCTCGAATGAGTCGGCTCGTTGCCCAGGCTCTGCACCTGATTGATCAGGCTCAGCGCATGGGTTGTGGGATCGATCGCATAGCTGCTGACGCGCCCTACCGGATCGGTCTGTCCCGGGCCGTTTTCGTTGACCACGAAAAGGTGACGCTGATCCTTGGACAGGGTCAGCCAGGACGGGTTTTCACTCTCGACCACTTGCAGCGGCTTGGCATTGATCTGCCCGGTGGCGGCGTCGAAGTTCAGGCGATAAATCCCTTGGCTCTGACCGGCCGTGTAGGAGCCGACCAGCAACTGATAGTCCTCGGCCGACGCAGCCTCGAAGCCCATCGCGCCGATGCTGCCGGCCATCAACAGTGGCCAAAGCTTATGCATCCACATTCCCTTCTTCCTCGTCGTCATGACCACCGATAGCGGTCATGCACACCAGCCGGTGTTCGCCGGAATCACCGGTGATGACCCAGCTTTGCAGGGTTGGATCGAAGGTCGCTGCCTGAATCTGCGCCGGGGTAAACTCCCAGTGCTTGGCTGCCCGGCCGTCCATGCATTCGATGTGCAGGTTGTCGAACTCATCAAGGGAGAATTCGAAGGCGTGCAGCCCGTCGATCTCCACCATGTCACAGTGTTCGAGGGTGTAGAGCAAGGTATCGGATGCGGTAGTCATGGCAGTCAATCTTTGAATGGGAAAGACGCAATGATAGCTCATTGCGTCCCAGTCCCCTGGCCGTTACAGCGATTCGTGGGACAGCTGCCCGTCCACCAGACGGCGAATGCGCAACGGATTGCCATTCTTCAACGCATCCAGCAGCAGACTGTCGGGGTAGTTCTGGAAGCACACCGGGCGCAGGAAACGGTCGATGGCCAAGGTGCCCACCGACGTGCCGCGCGCATCGGAAGTTGCCGGATACGGCCCACGGTCGTCAAGCAGCGCAAGGAATGGCACATGCTCGACCCGGACGTTTTGCATTGGCTGATGCAAAGCAGCCCGCAGAATGAGTTTTTCGATTTGCTGACCAGCGTGCGCAGCATCATCGAACCCGCTGCGGCTGCCCTCTCCGCGCAGTTCGCCACGGACGATGACATCGCCTCCATCGGTGAAGCCTACCAACGCATGGAAGCCGCACCGACCTGTGCTGACTGACACGCCGCCTTCGTCGGAACGCCGCCCGGAGCAAGCCCGCTCCCACAAGGGGTTTGGTGTGGAATTTAAGATGTAAAAAAGCCGCAACCCTGGTTGCGGCTTTTCTGTTTCAGCCAGGCATCAGTGAGCAAACAACGAATTGCCCTTCTGCCCCGCCAGTTTCTCCGGTTTGATCAGGAACCGTGCCAGCGCTGGCAGCAGCCAGAGTGCGCCGAACATGTTCCAGAGCAACATGAAGGTCAGCATCAGGCCCATGTCGGCCTGGAACTTGATGGCCGAGAAGATCCAGGTGCACACGCCGATCGCCAGGCACAGACCGGTGAACAACACGGCTTTACCGGTGGACTTCAGCGTCTGGTAGTACGCCTCTTGTAACGGCAGGCCGGCACGCAGGAAGCTTTCAAGTCGGCTGTAGATGTAGATCCCGTAGTCCACGCCAATCCCCACGCCCAGCGCCACCACAGGCAAGGTTGCGACCTTCACGCCGATGCCCATGAAGGCCATCAGGGCGTTGCCGAGTACCGAGGTGAGTACCAGCGGCAGCACGATGCACAAAGTCGCCGCCCAGGAACGGAAGGTGATCATGCACATGGCCGCGACGCAGATGTAGACGAGAATCAGGATGGTCAGCTCGGATTCCTTGATCACCTCGTTGGTGGCCGCCTCGATGCCAGCGTTACCGGCAGCGAGGATGAATTCCAGGCCTTCCTTGTTGTTCTCCTTGGCGAAGTCCTGCACTGCATGCACCGCGCGATCCAGGGTTTCGGCTTTGTGATCGTTGAGGAACACCAACACCGGTGCCAATGAGCAACTGTTGTTGTACAGACCATCTGCCCGAGCGATGGAGTTGTTCAGCACGTCCGGGTTACGCGACAGGGTTTCCCATTTCAGGTTGCCTTCGTTCATGCCCTTGATCATCTGCTTGGACACCGTCACCAGCGAGATCGCCGACTGCACGCCCTCGGTGTTCTGCATCTTCCACATCAGCTCGTCGATCGGCGCCATGGCTTCGAAGCGCGAGCAACCTTCAGACTTGGTCTTGACCATCACCACCAACACGTCGGAACTGGTGGAGTAGTTGCTGATGATGAAGTTGTTGTCTTTGTTGTAGCGCGAGTCTGGACGCAGTTCGGGAGCGCCCTGGTCGAGGTCACCGATTTTCAAGTTCTGGCTGTACCAAAGGCCACCACTAAAGGCCAGCAAGGCCAAAACAATCGACACCGGTGCGACTTTCGGGCTGGCAAAGTTCGACAGCAGACGCCAGAACGGGTGTTCGCGGGTTGCATCCTTTTTGCTGCGATCCACGGCGCGTTTGCTGATGCCGACGTAGGAAATCGCCACTGGCAGCAGGATCAGGTTGGTGAACACGATCACTGCCACGCCGATGGACGCGCCGATGGCCAGTTCGCGAATCACCCCGATGTCGATGATCAGCAGCGTGATGAAACCCACCGCATCCGCTAGGATCGCAATCATCCCCGGCAGAAACAACTGACGGAACGTACGCCGCGCCGCGGTCAAAGCGTTGTCCGCCTCGCTGGACTGCAAGGCAATACCGTTGATTTTCTGCACACCGTGGGAAATACCGATGGCGAAGATCAGGAAAGGCACCAGCATTGAATACGGATCAAGCCCGAAGCCGAAGAAATGCATCAAACCGAGCTGCCAGACCACCGCTACCAGCGTCGTACTCAACACCGCCACGGTGCTGCGCATGCAGTTGGTGAACCAATACAGCAGGATCAACGTGATGACGAAGGCGACGCCGAAGAACATCACCACCATGACCAGCCCATCGATCAGGTCACCGACTTTCTTGGCGAAACCGACGATGTGGATCTGCACGTTAGGGTTTTGGGCTTCGAACTTGTTACGGATCTTGTCTTCGAGTTCGTGCGAGAACTTCCGATAGTCCAGCGCCAGCAACTTGCCTTGGTCTTGTGGGTCCGGGTAGGACTCCAGCAGCGGGATATCGACAATGCTCGACTTGAAGTCGTTGGCCACCAGACGCCCGACCTGACCGGACTTGAGCACGTTGTTGCGCAACAGATCGAGGCTTTGCTGGGAGCCGTTATAGCTCTGTGGAATCACTTCACCACCGGCGAAGCCCTCCTCTGTTACTTCGGTCCAGCGTACGCTCGGGCTCCACAGCGACTTGAGGCCGGAACGGTCAACACCGGAGATGTAGAACACCTCGTCGTTGATCTGGCGCAGGGTCTCCATGTATTCCTTGGAGAAGATGTCGCCGTCGGTGGCCTCAACCGAGATCCGCACCGTGTTACCCAGGTTTGCCAGATCGTTGCGGTGCTCCATCATCTTTTGAATGAACGGATGGTCGAGCGGGATCATTTTTTCGAAACTGGTGGACGGCCGGATCAGCGTCGCCTGCCAGAACAGAAAAATACTCACCAGCAGGCAGATCACGATCACTGCCGGACGGTTGTTGAAAATCAGGCGTTCAAGAAACGTCGCCTTGTCTTGGTGATGACTGCTCAAGGATGTCATAGACCCGCCTTTTTATTATTTGCCCGGCTCATTTGGACGACCCATTTTTTCCATTCTCTGCGCCGGCGCCGTTTGGCGAGGTGACGCGAACGCCACCCTGTCCTGCCAGAATCAGATTGCCGTTGCCAGCCGCAGTCACCGCCGAAACGGAAATACGATCCGGACGGTTGAACACGCTGAAGCTTTCGCCGTTGTCGTTGCTGCGGATCACCGAGCCGCCGTTACCGACGATCACGATGGAACCGTCGTCGAGCAGCGTCGCGCCGGACAGACCGAATTCCAGCGCACCACGGGCCGCCTTCAACTCGATCGGCTCCCAGGTGGTGCCGAAATCGGTGGAACGAAACAGATTGCCCCGCAACCCGTAGGCCAGCAACGTATTGGCCTGAGCAGTGCCGATCACACCGAACAGCGAACCTTCGTATGGGCCTTCAAGCTTCTCCCAGGTCTGGCCCCAATCGGCGGAGCGGAACATGCTGCCCTGCTCACCGACGATGAACAGACCGGTATCCTTGACCGCGGCAATGGCGTTGAGGTGGTACTGGTCTTCGTTGTCGAGGCGATCGCTGGCGTCTTCCCAGTGCTTGCCGCCGTCGGTGGTTTCCAGCAGCGCACCATAAGCGCCCACGGCAAAGCCGCTGTTGACGTCCTTGAACCAGACGTCGAGCAGCGGCGATTCGCGTTTCAGATCTTCAAATTGCTTGGTCCAGGTGACGCCACCGTCCTCGCTGGCGAGGATCTGAGCGTCATGGCCGACGGCCCAACCGTGTTTGTCGTCGACAAAAAATACTGAGGTCAGGAGTTGCCGCGTCGGCACCTTGGCCTGGGTCCAGGTCGCGCCCTGGTCATCGGAATACAGAATGTGCCCGCGATCCCCGACCGCCACCAAGCGCTTGCCGGCGTGCACGACGTCGAGCATCAGGCTCTTGCTGGCTTTGGCAGACTCAACGGAATAAACAATGTCGGATGCTGGCGCAGCAGCGGCCAGTACAGGTGCCGACAGCACGGCACAGCCCAACAGCGAGAGCGCTGTAGCCAGCAACGCGAATTTGCGTAATGCCGGCGGGCGGCAAATACCCACACCCATGACAGGCTCACTCATAGACCTTCCCCCATTATTATTGTTAGGTCGTTCAACCTTTCAGGGCGCCGTAAGGGCTGCTCTTTTGGATTGCCTTTTCTGGAGCATAGACCTGAAATATGCAATCTAGAGCCCCTTCGGAAGCTGGCTTATCCTATCGGGGTTTGGAAAGGTCTGACAATCGACGCCACGTTATCTTTTGTTAACCTGGGGATATGCGGGCTGGCTGAATGTTTGGGTATCAGGAAGGGTGATTGGGTTTCGGGTTTTGGCTACCGGTGACCAAGGCCCGCAGCAACGCGGGTTCTGTGCGGCTGACCTTGTCAGTACTCCGAGCGTAAATGTTTACCAGCGAGCAAGCTCGCTCCCACATTCTGATTCATTTACTTAAGTGAACAGCATTACGCCCAAGTGTGTATTTGCCCTTCAGCCCAAGGTGTAACCGCTGTCGACCTTCCAGTCCTGACCGTAAACACCGCGAGCACCCTGCGACAGCTGAAAGACAATCACATTGGCCACCGCCGCCGCGTCGAGAAAATGACCGGGCAGCAGGCGTTTGGTGAGGTGGTTAGCGACGTCTTCAAGCTGATCTTCGCTCAACCCCAGGTTGTCCCACATCGAGGTGGCGGTCGGTCCCGGGGAGACCAGATTGATGCGCACATCAAAGCTCGCGAACTCCACCGCCAGCGTCCGCGCCTGAGCCGCGAGCGCGGCCTTGCTGGCAATGCAGGCGGCCAACCCGGGGAAGCTCGAACCGGTCAGGAAACTCCCTACAAACACCACCGACGCCGGACTCGCCAATTCACCCCGCAACGCCGCCAGGGTGTTCAACGCCCCGGCGCCGTTGACCGCCCACTGGCGCTGGAAAGCCTGCATATCCAGGCTGTCGGCCATTTCGGCGATCCCCGCGTTGGGCACCAGATAGTCCACGGGGCCCAGCGCCGCAGCGCGCTCGGCCAGCTCGCGCAGGTCTTGCTGATTCGTGACGTCCCCGGCGAACCACTGCAATCGCTCGCCGTAGATCTGCTGCAAGGCCGGCAGTTCACCCAGGGTCCGTGACATCGCCAGCACCTTGACGCCGCGCGGCAACAACGCGGCGCACAGTGCCAGACCAATCCCGGCGCTGGCACCCGTGACCACCGCCAAACGATCCTGAAACTCGGTTTTCATCATTTACTCCTGGGCATCGCGGATGCCAGCACTGGGGGACATAGCCAGCCCCTATCTTTGAGCAGGTGAAGAAATACCGACTTGACGGCGATCAGATTTTCTCGACGACGCTATTGTTGTTGCAGCAGCGCGGGAGTGATCTCACTGAAGCGCAGCAAGCGGCCACCACCCTGTTCAGCGGCAAGCTTTTCAGCAGCCTCCCGACTGGAGAATGACGCCAGCACCACGCCCATGGCGCCTTTGAGTTGCGTGCCGACCACGTAGAACGCGTCTTTGGCATCGATCAGGTGGGCGTCATCCGGCGCGTTCCACGGACTGCGGCCCATGTCGTGGACATACAGTTTGGCATCGCCATGATGATTTTCCGGCTGCAACCACCAACCGATCATTTCCGCCGTGGAACAGAACTTCTTGATCCCGGCCGGCTCGACCACTTCGCCCTTGGGCCCGGGGAATCCGTTGATGATCATCCCGCAGACGTGGCATTCATCACTGGGATGAAAGGCTGCCGCGGCGTCGCTGTAGGTGGCTTGCGCCGGATTGTCACAGGCCGTCAGCAACAGACACATCATCAGGCCCGCCACCGCGCGCAGCGTCGTCAGATAAAACGTACTCATCGTCAGTGACTCCAAAATTATCAAAGGGGAAATTCATGTCGCCCGGCGACGAAACAACAGCCAGGCCGAGCCCAATGGCGCCGCCACCCACAGCGACAGGCACAGCCAGAGCATCGAGCCCGGCATCGGCAAATCGCTGCCCAAGGTCAGTACTCCAGCGGCATGGGCGCCGGGTTCAAAACCGGAAAGGTTGATCAGGCGATAGATGTCGGCGGGATTGAGTAGCAGCAACCAGGGCAGCACTTTCGGGTTGAACTGCCCTTCGCTGAGCACCAGCAGCGCCAGCAGTGCCAGGTCGAACACCAGCACGAAGAAGAACCAGACTCCCAGCGCCAGCCCGGCCGCCGTGGATTTCTCGGCGGACACACTGCTCAGCACATAGGCCAGCCCCAGAAAACCCCAGCCCAGTAACGTCGACGATGCCATGAAACGGCCAAAGGCCCAGAGCAGCAGGCTCAGTTCGACATCGTCCACCAACACCGCGATTGCCAGCATCGCGCAACCGAAACCGATCAGTGTCGCCAGTGCCAGGATCAACCCGTGGCCGACAAACTTGCCGAGCAGAATTTGGCCGCGGCCCAACGGATAGGTCAGCAACAGCAGCAACGTGCCGCTCTCGTCCTCGCCGACGATGGCGTCATAGGCCAACAGCAACGCAATCAACGGCATCAGGAACGTTGCCAGACTGGCGAGGCTGGCAATGGTGGCCGGCACCGAGGTGAAACCCAATTGCCCGGAAGCCGCCGCGCCCAGCCAAGCGATGCCGATAGCCAGCACCGCGAACAACACACTGATCGCCAACAACCAGCGATTGCGCAAACCGTCGCTGAATTCCTTGCGGGCCATGTTCCAGACAGCGTTCATACGGCCTCCCCGATCGGCGCTGCACCGGCCCGGCTCATGTAGTAGCGGTAGATATCTTCCAGAGACGGCTGATGGATTTCCACGTCGGCCGGTTCGTCTTCATTGAGCAGTTGGCGCAACAGCCCGAGCTTGCTGCCATTGAGCGCGGCCACTTCAAGGCCTTCGACGCCCCAGCGCTCGGTGACGTGCCCGGCGTTGTTCCAACGTTGCTGCAAGGGCCCGGCGTGCTTGAGCCCGTTGGCGCGAATCAGCGTCGGCAACCCGGCTTCCTCACGCAAATTGCGCAGACTGCCGAGGGCCAGCAGGCGGCCCTGGGTCAGAATCGCTGCGCGGTTGATGTGCGCCTCGACGCCGGGCAGTACGTGGGAACAAAGAATGATGCTGGTGCCTTGGCTGCGCAGGCGATCGAGCAAGCGATAAAGATCCTGGGTAGCGATGGGATCGAGGCCGACGGTCGGCTCGTCGAGCAGCAACAAACGTGGCTCGCCGAGCAGCGCTTGCGCCAGCCCCAGGCGTTGACGCATGCCTTTGGAGTAAGTCTTGACCCGCCGATGCGCCGCCCCCGCCAGGCCGACTTCCTCGATCAGCACGTCCACCTGCGCGAGCGCTGCGCCTTTGAGTCGCGCGAAATGGCGCAAGGTCTCAAGACCGCTCAGCTGCGGGTAAAAGGTCACGTTCTCCGGCAGATAACCGAGCAGGCGCCGCACGTGGGGATCACTGGGCAAACGGCCGAACACCCTGACCTGCCCTTCGCTGGGCTGGAGCAGGCCAAGCACCAGTTTCATGCTGGTGGTCTTGCCCGCGCCGTTGTGCCCGAACAAACCCAGCACTTCACCTTCCGCCAGGCTGAGGTTCAACTGATGCAATACGGTGGCGTGCCCATAACGCTGGCTGACGCCTTCTATATCGATGACGTTCATGCTGCGGGCTCCTGGGTCAGGGTTTGAGTGGATGACTTCATCAGCGGATGACTGTCCAGCACACCCGGCGATTTCATCACCGGAAAGGCCCGTTGCACCCAGCGCAGCAACTCGATGCCGGGGCTGTTCATCAACAGCCGTACCTGCGGGTACAGCCACAGCAGACGGTCGACGTTGTCATTGGGTTCGTAGGCGATATCGCCGAGGCCATCGTTGTTGCGGTCCCAGCCCAGGTAATCGCTCCAGTAATTGCCCCGGCCATCCGCCGACCATTCCTGCAAGCGGGTGGCGACGTATTTGACCTGCCGTTGATTGCCGACAAATGCGTTGTCGGCGATGCGGTTATCTTCCGAGCCGGCGGTGAGATGGATGCCCACGGCGCTGTGCTCGAAGTGATTATGTTCAATGCTGTTGAACAGCGAGTTGTAGATGAACAACGCCTTGCCCTCGGCACCGCTGATCATGCTGTCGCCGGTCGAGCCGTCGCGCACGTCAGTGACGAAGTTGTCGCGCAAGGTTGAATAGGTGATGTAGTTCATCAGGATCCCGTAGTTCTGATCCTGCTCGGAGCGATTGCCGATCACCGTGAGCTTGCGGCTTTGCATCAGGGCGTAGCCGGTACGGGTGCGGCGGGTGGTGTTGCCGATCAGTTGGTTATCGTTGGCGAACATGTAATGCACGCCGTAGCGCAGGTCTTCCAGGGTATTGCCCTGCAGCAGGTTGCCGTTCGAGGTGTCGATGTAGATGCCGTCGCGGGTGTCGCGGACCTGATTGCCAATGACCTTGGCGCCATGCACGGCATACAGATGAATGCCGTTGCCGCGATCCTGCGAGCGCATTGTCGGATCACCCTGAATGCGGTTGTCGATCAGGCTCACATCCTGAGTGCCGTCGACCCAGATACCGAAGCCCTGGCCTTGAAGGCGATTGCCTTTAATCACTGCACCATGGGCTTTCGGCTGGATGAACAGCGCTGCGTTCATGGCGGTAAGGTCGTGACCCCAGTCCAGAAAGGTGCAGCCCTCGATGCCGACATCCGGCGCACTGATGATCAAGCCGTTGCCCTGCCCCTCTCCCTGGAATACCGCGCCCGGCTCGCAGACAATCTGCATCGGTTGATCGACGCTGAACGAGCCGCGGTATTCCCCCGCCGGCAGGTGCCAGCGTTGATCGGCGTCCACCTTCAACGGCAACGTGGTGACGGGTTGCACCGCCAGCGCGCTGTCGGACATCAGCAGGAGCGCAAGCGCAATGACCTTCACCGGGTTTCCCTTGCTATCAGTCATTACTTCGCTCCTGTCGATGGGCAACGGTCAGGCCTTCTCGACCTTCATGCGGCCGACCATTTCCATGTGCAGCGCATGGCAGAACCAGCTGCAGTAGTACCAGTGCAGGCCGGCCTTGTCGGCGATAAAGGTGATCGATGAGGTCTGCTGCGGGCTGATCTCCATGCTCACGCCATGGTTGGTCATGACAAAACCGTGGGTCACGTCTTCAATCTGGTCGATGTTGGTGATGATTACGGTGACCTCGTTGCCCTGTTTGACGGTGAATTCCGGCAGGCCGTAAGCCGGAGCCATCGAGGTCATGTAGACGCGGACTTTGTTACCGTCGCGGATGACCTTGTTGTCGGTCTCCAGCTTGATCCCGTCTTTGGTGGCGATCACCACGGTTTCGGCGAAAAACGGGTCGTTGCGGTCCCAGATTTTTTTGGTCTTGATTTGATCACGACGGGCCATGATGCAATCGTGGGGTTCGGCGAAGGCCGGGCCGTCGTGCACCAGTTTCATTTCCTCGCCGGAAATATCGATCAGTTGATCGTTTTCCGGGTGCAGCGGGCCGGTCGGCAGGAAGCGGTCTTTGGAAAATTTGCTGAGCACCATCAGCCACTGACCGTCAGCCTCCCTGGTTTCGGTCAGCGACGCATGGTTGTGGCCTGGCTGATACTGCACGTCGAGTTTCTGCTTGATGTAGTTGATCTTCTCGCCGGTGTAGGCGCGAACGGCCTCCTCTACGTTCCACTTAACCACCTGACTGTCGATAAACAGAGTGGTGTAGGCATTACCGCGCCCGTCGTAGGTGGTGTGAAGCGGGCCCAGACCCAGTTCCGGCTCGCCGACCACCACGTCACGCGGGTCCTTGAATTTGTCGTCGAACAGATCATCCAGCTTCGCGGTGGCGATGATCGTGCAGGTGGGCGAGAGTTTGCCGGCGGCAATGAAGTACTTGCCATCGGGCGTCATATTGATCCCGTGGGGGTTCTTCGGCACCGGGATGTAACGCGTGAACGCGCTGTCCTTGCCCTCGTTTTTGCGTCCATCGACCACCGGGACTTTGGAGCCGTCCAAGGTGATGAACTTACCAGCCTTGATCGCCGCTTCGATGCGCTGGATGTTGAATACCACTACCCAGTCGCGCTCATTGCGCATCATGCCGCCCAGGTCGTAGGCCTTCTCCGAGTTGTAGCAGGTCGAAGCCGCGTACTTGCCGGTGTAGTCGGCGTCAGTATTATCCAGGTTGCCGTCGACGATGACCTGG
This sequence comes from Pseudomonas sp. HLT2-19-2, assembly GCF_054898005.1. Classification (NCBI taxonomy): domain Bacteria; kingdom Pseudomonadati; phylum Pseudomonadota; class Gammaproteobacteria; order Pseudomonadales; family Pseudomonadaceae; genus Pseudomonas; species Pseudomonas sp. HLT2-19-2. Next base: position 3,592,675 of record NZ_CM142712.1, read on the forward strand.
AAGGCCATCTCCATCTTCTCGGCATCAATGGCATTGAACATGGTGTAGCTGTTCTTGTCCTGCAGGTCGAAGGTGCTGCCGTCATTGGGGTGTGGAATGACGAACTCGGCATTGGCGAACACGTACTGGGTGTGCGGCACTTTTTGCAGGCGCAGCCCGTGAACGGCCTGCACATTGGGCACGGTGAGCATCTTGTCGCACTTCATGATGTCCAGCCGGATACGCGCAACCCGGCTGTTGGCCTTGTCGTTGATGAACAGGTACTTGCCGTCGTACTTGCCGTCGGTCATCGACAAATGCGGGTGGTGGCAGTCGCCGTTCTGGAAATGGGCGCTGTCGCCCATGATCCGTTTGCTTTCGTTGGTCAGGCCCCAGCCGGTGGCGGAATCGACGTTGAACACCGGAACACGCAACAACTCGCGCATTGACGGAATGCCCATGATCCGCACTTCACCCTGATGGCCGCCACTCCAGAAACCGTAGTACTGATCCAGTTCGCCCGGCCCGACGTGGGTTTTCAGTTGCGCGTCCTTGGCCGCTGCCGCCCAGGTCTCGCGAGTGAAGACCGCGCCACCGATGGCCGTGGCACCGGCCAGTACCGCGCCGGTCACCGCGCTGGTGCCCAGGAAGCCGCGACGACTGAGGCCGGTCGGTTCAGGCACTTCAGTGGTTTTTTTGGATTCTGTGTCGTTCATGAGGTGTGTTCCTTGAAGGGATAAAAACGGTCGCTGCGCACAGGCGCTCGCGGGGTTCATTCCAGAGCGGTGACTTCCACGACAGGTATCAGCTGCACAGCGGCGGGTGCCGGCTTGCCGCGCTTCTTACGCTTGTTAATCAGCGGCGGGCATTTGTTGTCGTTGTGGTAAGTCATCTGGCAATCGAGGCAGTAGTGGCACTCGTTGGCATTGATCCGGCCATCGGGATGAATCGCCTGGATCTCACATTCCTTGGCGCACAGTTGGCAGGGACTGCCGCAGTCCTTGCGGCGTTTGAGCCAGTCGAACAGGCGCAATTTGCTCGGAATCGCCAGCGCTGCGCCCAACGGGCAGATGTAGCGGCAATAGACTTTGCGCGTGAAGAGATTGATGACCAGTAGCGCCACCGCGTAGAGCACGAACCACCACTGGCGGTCGAACCTGAGGGTAATGGCGGTCTTGAACGGTTCCACCTCGGCAAACAGCTCGGCGGTGGACATCGACTCCAGGGAGAGGCCGAACAGCAGCAGCAAAATGATGTATTTGATCGCCCACAGCCGCTCATGCACGGCGAACGGTAGTTCGTACTGAGGGATTTTCAGCTTGCGTGCGGCCTCGTTGATCAACTCTTGCAAGGCACCAAACGGGCACAGCCAACCGCAGAACACGCCGCGGCCCCACAACAGAATGCTCGCTGCGGTGAAGACCCAGAGCATGAAGATCAGCGGATCGGTGAGAAACAGCTCCCAGCGAAAATGATCGAACAGCGCATGGGCAAAGGTCAGGACATTGACTACCGACAACTGCCCCAGCGCATACCAGCCGAGAAACACCACGGTAAAGACCAGGTAACCCCGGCGCAGCCAGTGCAGAAAATGCGGCCGGCGGGTAAATTTGTCCTGCAAAAACAGGATCGCCGTCAGCAGCAGCAACGCGGTCCCAAGTACGGAGATCTGGAAGTGTTTCTGGTACCAGATGGTCAACCACATCGGCCGACTGGCTTCCTCGAGGGCGGCCCGTTCTTCGGCGCTGGGCAGTGGCCGTTCAAGGTACGGCTCGGGCAGCTGATAAGGCAGTTCGAAGCTGCTGAACGTGCCACTGACCGGACCGGTCTGCCGACGCACCAGTAATTCCAGGGACCAGGGCGATCCCGGATCGAACCGGACCGGTTCGCGAACAATGAAAATCGACATTTCAGTGAATTCCGGCATGCCCTTGGCAAACACGTCGGAGAGCCGCTGATGGTCCATGTCGCGAAAGCTGATGACGTTGCCAAACTGACGCAACTGCACCCGATCGAAAATCCCGCCGCGCACATACCCCGAGCCTTTATAGGAAAACAGCCCACGACCCAGCACCGCGATGGCTTGCTCACCGGGCTTGAGGTCTTGCATGAGGAAGCGATATTGATTGTCGCCCAGCAGCGCGCGGCCGATGGTCGGTGGATTCAAGTCGGCGGTGTACAGCTCAATAAAGGTCTCATCAACCTGATCGGCGCTGGCGTTGTCGACGCCTTCGGCTTCGGTACCCTTGAAGGCGGCGTCGACCTGGCCACGGGTCAGGTTCAAGCGGCGGATGGCGCCGTTGCCGGTCAGTTGTTCCCAGGTGGCGGGCTGGAAAAAGTCCTGGCGCACGGTGGCAGGCTTGCGCGCCACAGCGCCCGTGTCCTCGACCAGCTTGAGCGATACGGCCACTTCGTGGGCGGCGCGCATGATGACCTCGTTGACCACCATGGCGGTGACCGTTGCGCCGGCGATGGCATCGACGGTGACCGCATTCGGATCGCTGGAATGGCCGACGACAACCCGCTGACTGACCTTGATCCCTTTGTATTTGGCGCTGAAGCCGTGAAGTTTTGCCTCAGGGATGCCAATCAGCAAAATCGGCTCGTGGTGCTCCAGCACATAGGCATCCTGAATCATGCCGGCGGTGTCGAGGATCACCTGGGTGTTAATCGGTTTTCCCGAGTAGGCCGGAATATCCACCACGTCAAGGCTCTGGAACACATAGCCGAGCACCTTGCCGGCGGCGGACAGCGTGCGCACCTTGAACGGGCCTTCGGGGGCGGAAACCGAGTCAGTCTGAGGGAAGGCTTTCTCGATGCGCTGCTGCTCGATGTCACCGTATTGCTTGGCCTGAACCCCGTCGAAGGTGGCGAGCATCAGCATCAGCAGGACCATCAGCCCGACGCCCCAGGCGCGCAGGTTGCCGTGTATCGAAGGCTGATGGATTGTCATGGGCTCGCTGATTTCAAAAGGGCTTGCGGTCATGTTAGGGAGCGTTGCGCCCCCTGCCCTTGATTGAAATCAACATAAGTCATTATAGGACACGCTCCAATGTCTCAGACGGTGCGTGAAAACTGGCCTTTTTGCTCACCACCCAGATAGGCGTCAAACGCCATCGCGGCACTGCGCATCATCAAATGCCCTTGTGGCAACAGCACCAATTCGTCGCGATGAATCTGCAGCAATCCATCGCGCACATGCTCGCCCAACTGTGCCAGCGCCTCGGCAAAATACTCGGTAAAGCGAATGCCATGACCCGCTTCATACTTGTCGAACGAGATACGGCCATGGCACATCAGGTCGCTGATCACCTCGCGGCGCAGCAGGTCGTCGGCGTTCAAGCGGTAACCCCGATGCACCGGCAACATCCCTTGATCGATACGGCTGTAGTACTGAGAAAGCTCCTTGACGCTCTGGCTGTAGCTGTCGCCGACCTTGCCGATTGACGACACGCCAAGGCCGATCAAATCGCAGTCGGCATGGGTGGAATAGCCCTGAAAGTTACGCTGCAGGGTGCCATTGGCCCGGGCCAGCGCCAGCTCGTCATCCGGCAAGGCGAAATGATCCATCCCGATATAGACATAACCGGCCTCGGTCAGACGGCGGATGGTCAGTTCGAGCAGTTCCAGTTTGCGCTCCGGTGGCGGCATGTCGGCGGAGCGAATCAGTCGTTGCGCGCGGACCATCTCCGGCAAATGCGCGTAGCTGTAGGCTGCAATCCGGTCCGGACGCAGCGCGATAATCTTGCTGAGGGTGACGTCGAAACTCTGCACGGTTTGCAGGGGCAGACCGTAGATTAGGTCGACGCTGATCGACTTGAATTGCGCCTCGCGCGCCGCCGCCACCAGCGCATAAATCTGCTCTTCACTTTGCTGGCGATTGACCGCTGCCTGCACGTTGGGGTCGAAATCCTGCACGCCGAAGCTCAGGCGATTGAAGCCCAGTTGCCGCAACGACTGGATCTGCTCGGTGCTGATGGTGCGCGGGTCGACCTCGATGGAAAACTCATGGTCATCGCTGTCATCCATGTTGAACGCCTGGTGCAGGCAGTCCATCAGGTCCGCCAGCTGCTCGCTGGTCAAATAAGTCGGCGTGCCGCCACCCAAGTGCAACTGAGTGAGTTTGCGCGTGCTGTCGAACAAGGCTGCCTGCATCGCGATTTCACGCTTGAGGTATTTCAGGTACTCAACGGCGCGATGGGTTTTCTGGGTAATGATTTTGTTGCAGGCGCAGTAGTAACAAAGGCTTTTGCAGAACGGAATGTGGATGTACACCGACAGCGGTTTCGGCGCAGCCACCTGATTGCTGTCGCGGGCGGCACGCTGATAGTCGTCAACGGCAAACGCCTGATGAAACTGCGGTGCCGTGGGGTAAGAGGTATAGCGCGGCCCGGGGCGGTCATACTTTTCGACCAGGGTTCGATTGAAATCGAATGAAGGTTTCATGATCAAACAACTCTCAGGTGCGTTAATGCCTTGCATCGCCCAAATCCTTTTCAAACAGGCTGCAGATGGCATCCACTTCCGGCCGACCGGCGGGAAGAATGCTGATGAAACGGTCTGACAACTCAATCAATCCATCACGGCTCAATTGCTCCAGCAACGGCCAGACAGCGCAGAAGTACTTTGAAAAAACCAGCCCATAACGCCTCTCGATGGCGCGGATATCCAGCTCCTGATCATAGGCCAAACGCTCCATGACCATTTGCCTGATCTGATCCCCCGCCCCGAAGCGCCAGCCTCGACACGTCGGCAATTGCCGCATGTCCAACTGCTGCTGATAACGTTCAATCTCATCGGTGTTTTGCGTGTACAAATCGTCGATCTGGCTGATGGCACCCAAACCGAATCCGACATGATCGCAATAGCCGTGACGGGAGAACCCCTCACAGGTACGGCGTAACCGGCCTCGCTCCTGGGCGATCGCCAGATCATCATCGGGTCGGACAAACTGCCCCAGACCGATGTAGTGATAACCCGCGCACGTCAGTTGCTCAAAGCAGATCTGGCGCATCGCGCCTTTATCGCCCTGGCTGCACAGCTCTCTGACGTTGTCACCGTGTACCGGCCGATAGCGGCGTGGTGGCCGGGCATAGTCGAACACCATCAGCCTGTCCGGTTCCAGCTCGATAATGGTCGCCAGCTTCAGAGCAAAACTGTCTGGCGTCTGCCAGGCATGGCCGAAACCCAGATCGACGTTGATTGATCGAAAGCCAAAGGTGCGAGCGGCATCCATGAGCGAGTGGATCGGCGCCGGGTTCTGGTAGCAGGCCACCGACCTGTCACAGTCGGCGTCGATATCCGGAACGCCAATGCTCACATGATTGAAACCCTGGTCGCGCAGCAAGCCCATGGTCGACCAGTCGGTATGGTGAAGGTCCACCTCAACGCTGTAGTCGCCGCACTCATGCTCAAGAAAGTTGAACCGGCCACGCAGATGACTCATCAGCCGCTCTAAATGGGCAGCCGTTGGTGTTCCGCCCCCCAGATGGAACTGCTCGACTCGTTGCTCCGCCCCCAGGTGACAACCGACGAGGTCGATTTCACGCTCCAGGTGCTGAAGGTACTGCTCGATGCCGCAGTGCTCGCCGGCGCTATCGCGCGGGGCACAGGATGACGGCTTGAGGTTGGAAGGCAGCTGCACGTTCAGGGACAGCGGCCGGCACTTTTGGCGGCTGACGCGCAGTGCACGAAGCAGATCCAGAGAGCCAATACCGTCATGAAATTTTTGCGTGTCGGCATGACAGTTGGGGTCAAGCACGCCTTGATCGCACCGAGCGATCAATTCGCCTGGGTTGTGAAATAAATCGAGCATGACGGACTCCGAGACTGGCTGCGGATCTTCAGTCTGCGGATCTAACCATCAATGCTCCTTGATTTGCGTCAAGCGCAAGCGAAGTGTCTGCACAACGGACCACCGGTGCGCCTCGATTACCACGTCAGGTAAAACATACCCTTGGCCAGCAGTACGATAACGACCATGTGGAAAAACAGGCTGCCATGGATGAAGTGCAGGTATCGCGGGCTCATTCGGCCGCTTTTGAACAAAAACATAGCGCCCAGGAAATGCAGCAGCACGCTCACGGCCAGCGCGATTTTCAACGCCAGCAATGTGCCAAACGATGAGGCCAAGGGTGAGGCAAGGGCTGGCAAGTAACGCAACCAGACCATGCCCAATCCCGCACCGAACAACACCAGCAGCACCCACGGCATCAGCGAGCGGGCTCGGCGGCCGATGCCCTGTTCGACCAGTAGCATCACTTTGCTGGGTAACTGTTTGCGGATGCTTTCCAGGAACAGGACTTCGAAGAACACCGTGCCGATGAAGATCAGGGCGGCAAACAGATGCAAGGTCAGAATCAGCGGATAGATCATGGAGTTTTCGCCTTGAGTCAAGGCAACCCGCGCTACGGCGAACAGGGGCGTGAGCGCACTGGCTGTCGGTCTCTGGAGACTACAGAGCCCGCCTGGCCATGTGGTTGACACCGATCAAGAAACCGGCAGACCTCCCAAGCTCGTGTGTATATCCGTTTCTGCGGTTACGGCGGCTTAGGGTTCCGCCCTTACGGCGCGTCACTTTGGAAGAGCGCCAAAGTAACCAAAGCGCTTCTGCCCCTTTCGTTCGGTGCCTCGCCTAGGCTCGGCATGCCCTCGCTCCGGTCCTGCTCCGTGGGCCTCTCGAGGGGGCGGTGCATCAAGATCAAAAGCTGCAGGCGAGCTAACGCTCGGCCTGTTGAGTGGTGAGGAGCGTGCGTACACCCCCTCCCCCCGGTAGGAGCTGTCGAGTGAAACGAGGCTGCGATCTTTTGATCTTGCTGTGGCTGTGGCTTTTGATTTTGATCTACTGCCCCTTTCCCAGAGGCCGAACGCAGGCCTTGCGCAGGGGGCACCGCGGCAAGGATGCCGCGGTAGCCGCCCCCGGCCATGGATGGTCGATGGCGGCGGGCCCCCGGAGCAATGCCGGAGTGAGGGCATGCCGAGCCTAGGCGAGGCACCGAATGGAGGGGCAAAGCCTTTTGCTTACTTTTCGCTGGGCCGGCACTCCGGCGTTTGGAAATCGGCATAGGAGGCGGCCATCTGGCCGCGCCCCTGCCACACCACCCGGCATGCGGGTCCGCACCGGGCGGTTCGAGAAGTTGAGGTCAGCAGAGTCGAGGCAGACCCAGCCGGTCGAACCACGCCACCGTAAGCACTCCATGGATCAGACCGACACTGTTGTGCCAGAACCTGTGGCTGTTGCCGGCTATTGCCGCTGCCAAATCAGGGTTTGCTCCAAGTTTGCGCAGTTCACGGTACGTTCTCCTTCCGGTTTTCCATTGTTTGAGCTGGATGGCCCTGAGTCGTCGACGTATCCATTCATCGAACCGGTGCCAGAGGCGAGGGGTTTGCGATAAACCGAAGTACGCTTTCCAACCCAGTAGGTACAGTCTCAGACCTTCCACCACTTGCGACATGCTTCGGCCTCCATTACGAGACGTCAGCTGTCGGATGCGGCTTTTGAACGTCTGCAGCGCTTTGCTTGCCACCCAGCGTTTGACCTCGCCTTGAGCTGACAGCCAAAAGCCGTAGCCCAGAAACTTGCGGCCAAACGCACTGGCAATCGCGCTCTTGCTCTCGTTCACTTGCAGCCTAAGTCGGTCATAAAGGCGACGGAGCACTGCCATTACCCGCTGACCGGCCTTGAGGCTGTGTACGTAAACGTTCGCATCGTCCGCGTACCTGACGAAGCAGTGGCCTCGTCGCTCCAACTCCTTGTCCACCTCGTCCAGCAATACATTGGCCAGCAATGGTGAAAGAGGGCCGCCTTGCGGCGTCCCTCGTTCACTGGCTACCACTACGCCATCGATCAGCGTCCCGCTGTTCAGATAGGCCCGGACCAGACGCAGAACCCCTCGGTCGGTTACCTTCCTGCTCAGTCGAGCGATCAAAAGGTCATGGTCAACGCGATCGAAGAACTGCTCCAGATCGACGTCCACCACAATGTCCCGTCCCAAGTGAATGTATCGCTGCGCCGCCAGTACCGCTTGGTGAGCGCTGCGACCGGGACGAAAACCATAGCTATGATCACTGAATCCCGGGTCCAACAGAGGCTGCAAAACCTGCAACAACGCCTGCTGGATCAGTCTGTCCGTCACCGTCGGAATGCCCAGCTTGCGCTCGCCTCCCTCTGGTTTGGGAATCAGAACTCTACGCACCGGGCTTGGCCGGTACGTTCCCGCCAACAACTGCGCCCGTATGACGGGCCAAGCCGTTTTCAGATGCTCGACCGTCTCATCGATCCCAAGACCGTCAACGCCCGCAGCACCTTTATTTGACCGGACTCGCTTGAGCGCCAGCTGCAGGTTTTCTCTGGTCAGGGCTTCTTGCAGAAGCCCTGACCCCGTGTGGCTCGGGTCATGGCGCGGACAGCCGGCTTCATCGCTGGACGCTTCGCGCCGGGTTTCACCCGTCGCAGCTCCGTCCCGCCCCGATTTCCCGGGCATCTGATGCAAGGCCTGTTGTATCGCCATGGTGAACCTCACTCCTTCTCGTTCGGCCCTTCGCTGCGACGCAGCTACTACGGCCTCTGCTGACTTCTCGCTCCGACTTGCGCCGTCGCCCTTTCAGGCATGAGGCGAGATCTCCCCAGGTAAGAACGCCATCCTTCACCGCACAACCGCCGCATTTACGTCCCCGGCACTTTGGCCACAAGAGCTTCGCAGTCACTTGGCTGCTCGCCCTGACCGGTGACGCCTCAGATGCGGTTCGTGTACCTCGGCTCGCGGTTTACGTTCCACGCTTCCTTCCCACACTCGGTCGCCCTCATGCAGTTGCGCTTCGCTTCATTCGCTGTGGCCAGCTCAAGAGAGGACTTTCACCTCTAGGATGGCGCCCATGCTGGGCGCACAAGTGAGTCGCTGTAAAAGCGAAACCGTCAGCAGCCGCCACCGCAGAAATGGATATGTGCCCCATCTCATCCCAAACTTTTCTTAAGTGAACAGCATTACCGCAATGGGGGCGTTTTCGTTAATCTGATCCGACGCTCGACGCAACCACCGCCCCGCCACTCACCAGACCGAGGCCTCATGATCATTTCATCCGCATCTGACTATCGCGAGGCAGCACGCCGAAAACTTCCACGTTTTTTGTTTGATTACATTGATGGCGGGGCTTATGCAGAGCATACGCTGAGGGCCAATAGCGCTGATCTGACGGGCATCAGCCTTCGTCAGCGCATTCTGAAAAACGTCGAAACCCTGAGCCTTGAAACCACCCTCTTCGATCAACCTCTTTCCATGCCGATCATATTGGCCCCGGTGGGCCTGACGGGCATGTTCGCCCGCCGTGGTGAAGTGCAGGCGGTAAAAGCGGCGGAAAACAAAGGCATCCCTCTCTGCCTATCAACCGTATCAGTGTGCTCGATCGAAGAAGTCTCGGCACACAGCCAGCAATCCATCTGGTTTCAGCTGTATGTGTTGAAGGATCGGGGCTTCATGAAAAATGCACTGGAGCGTGCGAAGGCGGCCGGGGTGAAGAACCTGGTGTTTACCGTGGACATGCCCACACCCGGCGCCCGGTACAGGGACGCACACTCGGGCATGTCAGGCCCTTTTGCGGCATCGCGGCGAATGCTTCAGGCCATGACCAAACCCGACTGGGCATTCAACGTCGGTGTCATGGGGCGTCCACACGACTTGGGCAATATCTCGAAGTACCTTGGTAAAGCCGTGACACTCGAAGACTACATGGGTTGGTTGGCCAATAACTTCGACCCTTCGATCAGTTGGAGTGATCTGGAGTGGATTCGTGATTTCTGGAAAGGCCCGATGATCATCAAAGGCATTCTCGATCCTCAGGACGCCAGGGACGCGGTCAGCTTTGGCGCGGATGGCATTGTCGTGTCGAACCACGGTGGGAGGCAGCTGGACGGCGCACTCTCCACCACCAGGGCATTACCGCCCATCATGCAAGCTATCGGTAATGATCTGACGGTGCTGGTCGACTCGGGCATCCGCTCGGGGCTTGATGTCGTACGGATGTTGGCGCTGGGAGCAAAAGGCGTATTGCTGGGGCGTTCCATGGCCTATGCACTGGCCGCCGATGGTCAACGCGGGGTGGAGAATATGCTGGATATCTTCGCCAAGGAAATGCGCGTCGCCATGACCTTGACCGGGGTGACCTCTATTAGCCAGATTGATGAATCCACGCTGGTGGATGCCGTCCGATGAGCTGAACACCTGACCTTGAAAACGCCGCGCCAATGCGCTGCGTTTTCGTTGATGCCTGGAAAGCGACCATTACTCGAAGTTTTCAATAATCTCGAACTTTACTTGATCGGGATAGAACGCCACGTAATTTTTAATCTGCTCCACCGACACCTTGGGATTTTCATAACTCCACACCGCGTTAGCGCCTTCATGCCCCGGGATTTGCAGGCTGAAATAGCTGGCATCGCCCTTGTAGGGGCAATAGCTCGTGTGATCGGTGCGGGCATAGTACTTTTCATCGATGTCCTCGCGCGGTACGTAATACACCGGAGGATAGTTGGCCTCGAGCAACACCAGCGCCCGTGCGGACGCGGCCACCTGAATACCGTGAAAATTTACAAGCAGGCAGCCCGGCTGCTCTGCGATGGTGATGACAGGACTAGGACCGGAGGTTTTCATCAGATTCTCCTGGGTTATCGGGAGCGCCCTCGCTCCTGTGGCGAGGGAGCTTGCCCCCGATGGGCTGCGCAGCGGCCCCAAAAACTGCGACCGCGATTAATAGGTATACCTCATGTTTCCGTACCGCGACTGCTTCACAGCCGAACGGGGCGGTGCGGCGTTCCGACAAGCCCCCTCGCCACAAGGCCCCGGGGGAACGCGTCAGCGGTATGTGCGCCGCCACCAACTCAATAAACACCCGCAGCTTAGGCGGCACCTGCCGTCCAGAGGGCCAGAGCAAATTGAACTGGTTATCTGTATATCCATACAGATAAAGGTTGCTCCAATCGCATTCCCTGCGCATTCTGTTCACCTCTTCAAACCGACTGAACGATGGTGGTTATGCGGCTGTACCTCTGTGAAAAACCTTCCCAGGCCAAAGACATTGCGGCCGTCCTCGGCGCCAAACGTCGCGGCGACGGCTGCTGGTTGGGAACGGACGTCACGGTGACCTGGTGCATCGGCCACCTGCTGGAAACCGCGCCGCCGGACGCCTATGACGCGCGTTACAAGCGTTGGGTACTGGCGGATCTGCCGATCATTCCAGAGAAGTGGAAGATGATGGTTAAACCGCGTACTGCCAGCCAATACAAGACGGTCAAACGCTTGCTCGGCGAGGCCGATGAACTGGTGATTGCGACCGACGCCGACCGTGAGGGTGAGATGATTGCCCGGGAACTGGTGGAGCATTGCCGTTATCGCGGGCCGATCCAGCGGCTATGGCTGTCGGCGCTGGACGATGCGTCGATCCGCAAGGCATTGGCAGCCCTGAAGCCGGGGGCCGAGACCTTTAGTCTTTATCATTCGGCACTGGGACGTTCCCGCGCCGACTGGCTGATAGGGATGAACATGAGCCGGCTGTTCACGTTGCTGGGGCGTCAGTCCGGTTATCAAGGCGTATTACCGGTCGGTCGGGTACAAACGCCTACCCTGCGCCTGGTGGTGGATCGCGATCGCAGCATCGCCGATTTCGTACCGGTCGCCTATTGGGCCATCGATGTGCAACTGCTGCACGACGGTACCGCGTTCACCGCCCAGTGGCGCGCGGCCTCCGAGGTTTGCGACGATCAGGATCGCTGCCTGAATCAAGCGTTGGCGCAGCAAGCAGCGGCGGCGATTGACAGCGCTGCGAGTGCTCGGGTCATCAAACTGCGCACCGAGCGGATGCGCGAAGTGGCACCCCTGCCCTTCGATCTGGGCACCTTGCAGGAAGTCTGCTCGAAGAAACTCGGGCTCGGTGCCCAGGAAACCCTCGACATCGCACAGGCCCTGTACGAAACCCACAAAGTCATCACCTATCCGCGCAGCGACTGCGGTTATTTGCCCGTAAGTCAGCACAGCGAAGCACCGGGCATTCTTGCCGCGCTGAGGCAGGCTGATCCGGCACTGAACGCCTTGAACGATTTCCTGGAGCCTCAGCGCCGCTCACGGGCCTGGAACGATGCCAAGGTCAGCGCTCACCACGGCATCATCCCCACCGCTGCGGCGAAAAACCTCGAGCGACTGGCGGGCAAGCAGCGGGCGGTCTACACCCTGATCCGCGCGCGTTATCTGGCGCAGTTTCTGCCCAACCATGAATACGACCGGACCCAGGCCGACTTTGACTGCGCCGGTGAAGCCTTGCGTGCCGTCGGCAAGCAAATCGTCGAGCCCGGCTGGAAGCGCGCCCTGCCCGAGGCCCTCGCCCCGGCCAAGGGCCGCGAAGTACCGGCGCCGCAAACACTGCCGGCATTGGCCCAAGGGCGTGACTGCGCGGTGGCCGACGTAAAGCTCAAGGACCTCTGGACGCAACCGCCCAAACCGTTCACCGAAGGCGATCTGATCAAGGCGATGAAGAACGTCGCCAAACTGGTAGAAGATCCGCTACTGAAGCAGAAACTCAAGGACACCACCGGCATCGGCACTGAAGCGACCCGTGCCTCGATCATCCAGGGCCTGCTCGACCGTGGTTATCTGATCAAGAACGGCAAGGCCCTGGCCGCTACCCCGGCCGCTTTCAGCCTGATCGATGCCGTGCCGCGTGCCATCGCCGATCCGGGGACCACGGCGATATGGGAGCAGGCGCTGGACATGGTGCAGAGCGGCGAGATGAGCCTGGAAGAGTTCGTCACCAAGCAGGCCGCGTGGATGAGCAAACAGGTCGCCCGTTGCGCCGGCCTGAGCCTGACCATCAGCGGACCGGCAAGCCCCGCCGGGCGCGGTGCCACGCAGTGGAAAAACAAAGGCAAGCCCGCCAAACGCAAACCCTCGACGGCTACTAGACGCGCGGCAAAACCGGCGAGCAAGGCTTGACGGCACTTCGAGCGAGCTATAAAGGTCTAGTGTTCTTCAAGCCCAGCCCACTTTCTGATAAGGCATCGACCATGATTATCGTGCATCACCTGAACAACTCCCGTTCCCAACGCATTCTCTGGTTGCTGGAAGAACTGGCGATCCCTTACGAGCTGAAACGTTATCAGCGCGACCCGAAGACCAACCTGGCACCGCCGGAATTGAAAGCGATCAATTCCCTGGGTAAATCACCGGTCATCGAAGATGGGGCGCAGAAGCTGATCGAGTCCTCCGCGATCATCGACTACATGATTCGCCGCCATGGCGACGGGCGCCTGCAACCCGATCCGTCCACCCCCGCCTATGATGAATACGTGCAGTGGCTGCATTTCGCCGAAGGTTCGGCCATGTTGCCACTGATGTTGAACCTGTATGTCGGGCGTCTTGGTGAAGCCGGCGCGCCGTTGCATCCGCGGATCGACTCGGAGGTGGCCAACTACCTGGGCTACCTCGACACGGCGCTGAGCCAGTCCGATTACCTGCTAGGCGATGAATGCAGCGCCGCCGACATCCAGATGAGTTTTATCGGCGAGATCGCCAGAGCCCAGGGCAAGCTCGGCGACTATCCTCATATAGCGTCCTGGATTGCACGCTTCCAGGCTCGCCCGGCCTATCAAGCCGCACTGAAAAAAGGTGGGAAATACGATTTCGCCCCGCACTGAGTGCCTCAGGAGCACCCCGCATGCCCTTGATAGAACTGCACGCTGCCCAGCGCGACGAACTGGAAACGATCGAAAACCTGATGCAGTTCTATCTGTATGACTTCAGCGAGTGGCTGCCGCTAAAGCTCGGGGAGCATGGCTTCTTCAACGCCCAGCCTAAACCGGGTTACTGGCGCAAACCCAAAACCCGGCCGTTTCTGATCAAGGTCGACGGAGAATTGGCCGGTTTCGTGACCGTGGACGACGAAACCCATACTCACGGCGCCGAGCACAACATTGGCTACTTTTTTGTCAGTCGGCGCTTTCGTGGCCAAGGCGTCGCGAAGTTTGTCGTTTCCACCCTCTTGAGCCGGTTCCCCGGTCAATGGCAAATTTTCCACCTCGACGCGAACCAGCCTGCGCGGGCGTTCTGGGCCCGGGTCATAGCTAATCTCACCCATGGCGAGTTCACCCTGCATCAGCTATCGGTAGACGGTTATCCCTGCACCTTTTACCGATTCCAGATATCGCCGCCATCGTCCTGACTGGCGCCCTCCGATCGCGCTTTTTAATTCCAAACGACTTTGTCCGACAATATGTAGTGACCAAAAATAATCACTACAAAACCGTTGACGCGTCCGATTTGCCCTTGCATGATGCAGACATCTCCCCGATCGGGAGTACAGGCAACACGTTTGAACAAGCTCGTCTGACCGCCGAGCTGTTTTTCCCGGATACACGCTGCCCACAAGGCAGATTGAAGAAGCTGACCTGGCTTGAACGTCCAGTACAAGGACGAGAAACGCTGGCGATCAATCCTCATGAAGCTTGTGGCCGACCCTGAAAATGTCGGCAGTGGCCTGAAGGTTTTCGCTGCTTCTCCTCGTTGTGACGCTATTGCGTAGCAGTTATTCAACACGACTACATGCAACAGATGCGTGACCCCGTCAATTTGGCGGCCGACCGCTGACGTCCTGGTTTCGGTGCCAGGGATCAACTAACCGATGGGCTACCTGTATTAGCGAATCAACTTTGAAAGATCACCAAATGGTCAAGGGGCTTACTATGAATCTGAACAATCAACCCACTATCGATGAACTGGCTCATCTGTTCGCTGCGCAAAAAGACAGCCATGACAGCCATATTCTGTGGATCAGCAAGTCGGGCCAGGTGCATATCGACTGCCTGTCGCCTCACGCCCATGAAGCGGAGTTCGACAAGAACAACCAGAACCTGCTCGCCCGACTGAAGATGTACCGTCGCGGCCAAGGCTATGTCGGCAAGAAAGCCGCGGCCGACAAGGACTTCATCGGTCATGTTCTGCAAACGCTGAAACAGGCGTGGGCATCGATGCAGTACCAGAACGAAGTTCGGGTGATTGATCGGTTCTCCTGATACCTCCCAGGGGTTTTATTCCAGACCCCATCCCTAAAAAGGCCCCGCTCGTTACATCGAGCGGGGCCTTTTTGTTTGTCTCGTGCGCACCAAACAACGCTATCGTTAACCGTGTGCACTGGATCATTGGAGGTTTGCGATGAAAAAACATCTGACGGGCTTGCTGCTGCTGGTGATGGCCAGTGCTGCCCTTGCAAACAGCGTCCCCGGAGTTCCCTCATTCAATATGGACTGTCCCGGAAACATCGTCGTCCAGGCGGATCAGGACGGGCCGGTATTAATCAACAGCAAGGAAGCCGCCACCAAAGCCATCAACGATCGCCGCTTCGAAGCCAAGGGTTCGGGCTACACCATCTCGATCATCCTCACCGATGATGACTCGGTCACGGTGTCCTCCACTGGCAAGGCACCCAGTGGCGTGTGCCAATCAATGGATGACTGACGTCGTCGACTCAACTGTAGCCGCACCCAACACCAGCTCCATAAACGCCACCGACGCCGCACTGTGATAGTTGTTTTTGCGTCGAAGCAGCGCGGCCCCTCGTTTGGGCGACTCTCCCAACAACGGGATTTTGCGCAACGCGCGGTCCTCGGTGGCAATGGGCTCCGGAAGGATGGTGGCGATGGCCGTGTGCCGAATGACTTCCAGCAAGGTGCTCACCGAGTTGACCTCGATCACCACCTTCGGCGTGATCTGCTCCCGGGCAAAGTACTCGTCAATGCGGGTGCGGGTAACGAAGTCCGCAGCCAGCAGCGCAAATTGCAGTTGCGCCACTTCTTCAGCGGACAACGCAACCTGGCTTTCGTATAACGGGTGATCGCGCCCCACCATGACGCCCAACGTTTCGGTAAACGCCGGGATGGACTCGATGTCGGCATTTCTGACCTGGGTAAACGCGATGGCGATGTCCAGTGAGTCATCCACCAGACCGGCTTCGATGTCATCCATCGACAGCTCGAAAATCTGCAGATGGATGTTCGGAAAGCGCGCCACGTAATCGCGCACCAACGGTCCCACCAGGTACGCCATGAACGTTGGCGTCATGGCCAGCCGCAAGGTCCCGCGAGATAAGTCCTTCACGTCATGCAGCGCACGTTTACCTGCCTCCAGTTCCACCAGCACCCGACGAGCGCATTCGATGTAGGCCTGTCCCGCATCGGTGGGTTTCACCCTGCGCGAGGTCCGGTCAAACAGGCTCACGCCCAGGGTTTCTTCCAGTTGCCGAATCTGTTGGGACAGGGTCGGTTGCGAGACGTGAAGCGCCTCGGCGGCACGGGTGAAGCCGCCGTGGTCGGCAACCGCCAGCAAATAGCGCAAATGTCGTAGCAGCATGGTGTATCACCCTCTATAGGCTGTGCTTATGCGCTGCATTGTATATGGGTCTTGGACGCTATGGATCGATCGGCAGAAGATTGCTCCACACCCAAGCAATACCACCCCGGCAGGAGAAACCCCATGCAACAGTCTCACGCTTACAACGACCCAAGTCTGGCCCTGACGACCTCGATCCTCGATGCAAAAGCGCGTAAAAACCTGTCCTGGCAGGACCTGACCGATGGCACCGGCCTGGGCCTGGCCTACGTCACCGCCGCCCTGCTCGGTCAGCACTCGCTGCCGGAAAGCGCCGCCAAAGTCATTGGCGCAAAACTGGACCTGGACGCCGACACCGTGGCCCGCCTGCAGATCATCCCGTTGCGCGGCAGCCTCTCGGGTGTCCCGACCGACCCGACCATTTACCGTTTTTACGAAATGATCCAGATTTACGGCACCACCTTGAAAGCCCTGGTTCATGAACAATTCGGCGACGGCATCATCAGTGCGATCAACTTCAAGCTCGACATGAAGAAAGTCGACGACCCGGAAGGCGGCTCCCGCGCAGTGATAACCCTCGACGGCAAGTTCCTGCCACTGCGTCCTTTCTAAGTTCTGCGAGGACTTCGTCCGAACGCGGCCCGCCTCGGACGCAGCCTCGCGGGCTCGGCAGCTGCTACAAAATATTCATTCGACTCACGCATGAGGACATCGCCATGAAAGCGCTCATAGAAGGTTTTTTGAAGTTTCAGAAGGAAGCCTTTCCGCAACGCACCGACTTGTTCAAACACCTGGCCACCACCCAGCATCCGGGTACGCTGTTCATCACCTGTTCCGACAGCCGGGTCGTGCCAGAACTGCTGACCCAACAAGAACCCGGTGAACTGTTTGTGATCCGCAACGCCGGCAATATCGTGCCCTCTTACAGCCCGCACCCCGGCGGTGTGTCGGCCACGGTCGAATATGCGGTCGCCGTGCTGGGCGTTACTGACATTGTGATCTGCGGCCACTCGGATTGCGGCGCCATGACCGCCGTCGCGAAGTGTAAATGCATGGACCACCTGCCCGCCGTCAGCGGCTGGTTGCAACATGCCGAGTCG
The DNA here is from genome assembly GCF_054898005.1 of Pseudomonas sp. HLT2-19-2. NCBI lineage: Bacteria > Pseudomonadati > Pseudomonadota > Gammaproteobacteria > Pseudomonadales > Pseudomonadaceae > Pseudomonas > Pseudomonas sp. HLT2-19-2. The sequence continues at coordinate 3,610,118 of NZ_CM142712.1, forward strand.
GCGAAAGTCATCAACGAATCCCGTCCTCACGCGAGTGATGCGGCGAAGGTGAGTTCAATGGTTCGGGAGAATGTCATCGCGCAACTGGCCAATATCCAGACGCACCCAAGCGTGCGCCTGGCTCAGGAGAAAGGCCTGTTGAATTTGCACGGTTGGGTCTACGACATCGAGACCGGTTCGGTCGACGCCCTGGATGCCAACAGCCGCAGTTTCGTGGCGCTGGCAGAGTATCCGGACACCTGCGCCCTTCAAGCTCGATCCGTAGAAGCAGCAGCCTGAAGCTTGAATTTACTCGCCGCGAGATGATCGATGCAGCGCTCCCGGCTCACGGGAGCGCTGCGCTGACGCGATCGACAGGGTCATTTATCGTCCGTCTTGGTTGACGATTGTGGCCTACTCTCAGCGCTCTCTTCGGCGTTGGGTGGTTCTGGAAAAGTGCCTGGCGTGAACACGTGAGTCAGCAAGTCTCTGGCATCGACTTCGACGACTCCTTGAACCGAACGGGCCAGAGCAACAGCCTGCTCACACTGTTTATGGGTGTTGACGCGACCGCTCAACGCCACCGTGCTCCCATGGGTTTTGACATGGATTTGCAGGCCGAAGCTTGGTTCGGCCATTGCCAGGGCTGACTTCACCCTGGCGGTAATCCACGTGTCGTGAACGCCCCTTTCCAGATCCTGAGAGTAATGTTGAAACGAATGAAGTTTCATGGTGCAACCCTCCTCACGTAATCAGATGCGCTGTCCGTCCCATTTGCTATGCAGCCCTCTGCCTCTCAGGCGAGCGTTATGGGACATCTGATTCGTTTTGGAGTGCTCGCCACGCCAATACAGACGCACATTAAGTATAGTGCGGCCGTCGCCTGGGGTCGGAGTGCCGCCTCAGCGTTTGACCGACAGATCCGTCTGGGTCATACGGCTACGGATCGTGAACACCCCGTCGCCCGAGAGAATCGCGCTGCGAGCAAACAGTCGACCGCTTTCCCAGTTCGAAAGACCCAGTTCCGGCTTGTTCAGCGCGTATTGCCCGTCGACCCAGCGGGTAATCCCGTTGCCGACAAAAGGTGCGTTGACCGCGTTGTAGAAGCGTTCCTGAGCCTCGGCATCCTCACTGATCAATGACACAGTGAACTGCGGGCTATAGCGATTGAACAACGCGATGGCGCTGTCCAGGTCATCGACGATCTTCAGGCTGACTTCCGGGGTTTCTTCCCATTCCCACTCGCGGCCCAACTGATCTTCGGGCAGCGGTTCGGCCAACGCTTCGGTTTGATAGCCTTCGGCGCGGTACACCTCAACGCTTGCGGTCTGCCAATCGCTCGGCAAGTGCTGCTCGCTGCCCTCGACGATGTGCAATTTGCAGCCCTGTCCCCGTGCGGTGCCGGCCTGTTGCAGCGCGTCCAGGAACAACGGCAGCAATTCGGTGACACGGTCACGGTGGATCAGGCAGACGTTCAGGGTGTTGCAGACTTTGCGATCCAGCGAGTTGCGCACCACCGCGGCAAAGCGCTTGGCGTCGGCGACCTTGTCGGCGATCAGCCAAGCGCCACCGGTGCCGTGCAGGCTGACGGCGGTGCCGGCCTGTTGGGCGATGCTACCCAGTTGGCTGACGGCACGACCCGAACCCCGGGCCACCGCCAGCGACAGGCGCCGGTCGGCGAACATCGCCCAGCCGGCGGCGTGATTGACGCTTTCCACCAGCGACACCGCGCCAGTGGGCAACCCGGCGTCGCTCAGTGCCGGATTCAACGCGTGGGTGACGATGGCTTGCGCCGTGCCCAACGCATCGCTGCCGATGCGCAGCACCGCCGTGTTACCCGTGCGCAACACACCGGCAGCATCGGCAAAGACGTTCGGTCGGCCTTCGAAGACGAAAGCGACGATGCCCAAGGGCGAGACCACTTGCTCGACTTTCCAGCCGTCATGCTCGACGCAACTGAGCACTTTGCCGCGCGTGGCAGACGCATCGCGCCAGGCCCTGAGGCCGGCGATCATGTCGCGGCGCATGCGTTCATCCGCCAGAAGCCGCGTGGTGGAACGTCCGCGGGTCTTGGCCCGCTCGATGTCAGCCAGGTTGGCGGCTTCGATCAAGGCCCAGCAGTCAGGATCTTCCAGGCGTTGGGCAAAGCGATCAAAGAACTCGCTGATGGCTTGATCCGAGACCGCGGACATTGCGCTGAAAGCCGCTTCGGCACGCTCGATTGCAATGGCCGCCGCTTGCTGGTCAGCCACCGGGATCAGCAACAACTCGCCGCTGACCTGCTCCACCAGCAAATGGTCCCCGGGCTGAAAGCGCGCGGCCAGTTCGGGGCTGACCACAGAGACACGATTGCCGGCGAAAGGGATAGGCGTGCCAGCGACTAGACGTTCGAGCGCAAGAGACATGAAGCGGTTTCACCATGCAATGAGCGGCCGGAAAATGTATAGGAAAATCCCTGGAGCGTCATTACCCGCACGCCTGACCGGAATCGAAAACCCGGCAGCCCGTCACCCCCTAAGCTAAAAGACCACTGTGACCCGGCACCACCGTGTCTAGAACACCGACCAGCCAATGCGCTGACTCAGCAACTCCAGCGCGGCCATGCCCGCGAGGGAGTTGCCGGCGGTGTTCAACTCCGGTGACCAGACGCACACCGTGAATTGCCCCGGCACCACCGCGACAATCCCCCCGCCCACACCACTTTTGCCGGGCAAACCGACGCGATAGGCAAAGTTGCCGGCTTCATCGTAGAGGCCGCTGGTGGCCATGATCGAGTTGACCTGCTGGGTCTGGCGGGCGCTGAGGATCTGTTCGCCGCTGTGTTTGCAGAAACCGTCGTTGGCCAGAAAACAGAACGCCCGGGCCAGATCCACGCAGGTCATGCGTAGCGCGCAATGGCTGAAGTAACTGCGCAGCACCGCTTCGACGTCGTTATGGAAATTGCCGAACGATTGCATCAGATAAGCCATCGCAGCGTTGCGCGCGCGATGCAGGTATTCGGACTCGGCGACCTTGCCATCCACCATGACTTGCGGGTTGCCGGACAGCCGGCGGACAAAGTCGCGCATGGACAACGCCGGCGCGGCAAAGCGCGACTGGTTGATGTCGCAGATCACCAGCGCACCGGCGTTAATGAAGGGATTACGCGGGCGCCCGCGCTCAAACTCCAGTTGCACCAGCGAATTGAACGGTTGCCCGGAAGGCTCGTGACCCAGGCGTTCCCAAATGGCTTCGCCGGAATGTTCAATGGCCTGCACCAGACTGAACACCTTGGACATACTCTGCACCGAGAACGGCGTGTGGGCATCGCCGGCGCAATACAGTTCGCCGTCATTGCCATACACCGCAATGCCCAGCTGATCGGCCGGCACCGTGCCAAGGGCGGGAATGTAGTCAGCCACCTTGCCCTGGCCGATCAAGGGGCGTACCGCGTCAAGGATCTCGTTCAACAGCGCTTGCATGCCAGGTTCCGAAGTCTCGCCCCATGGGATTGCGGGGACACTGACGCTAGACGCCGCTGGTCGGTGCTGGATCACACGCTCTCAAAAACACCGCTCCCACAAGGGATCAGTGATTTACGTATCAGAGTGTATACAGCCGCGCCCCCGACACACCCAGCCCCTAAAACCCCGCGCCAAAGACACATCGCAGATACACCTGTTTGATGAACTGTGCCTGTCGATTGGCCACGCCGGTCAAAGCGCTCAACTCACTCAATGCTACGGAGTATCACCATGTTCAAGCTCTCGACTTCTTCTTTGACCCTCGGCCTGATCATCGCCGGCAAGTAACCCCTTGCGTGGGGCACGCCGCCGCCCCACTCCCCTGACTGAACGGAGATCAAGCCCATGACCACCTCACTCTCATCGGCCGTGAAAGGCCTGCACCTGAACCTCGACCGTGCCGGCAGCTGGATCGCGCCGCTGACTCTGCGGGTGTTTCTCGCTTGGGAGTTCTTCGAGTCCGGCCTGGAAAAATTCAATGGCGAAAACTGGTTCGCCGATATTCAGGACAGCTTCCCGTTTCCCTTCAACCACGTTCCGGCCACGCTGAACTGGGAACTGTCGATGTGGGCCGAACTGATCTGCGCCCTTGCCATACTGGTCGGCCTGGGAACGCGGATCTCGGCAATCATTTTGATCGTGGTCACGGTCGTCGCGACCGCTGCCGTTCACTGGCCCGCCGATTGGTCTACACTGAGTGACCTTGCTCAGGGTTACGCCATCAGCAACAAGGGTCACGGCAACTTCAAACTGCCGCTGATCTACCTCGCGGCCTTTATGCCGCTGTTGCTCTCGGGTGCCGGCAAGCTCAGCCTCGATGCGCTGCTGGCTCGATTTTTCTGGCGTCGTAATAATCGCTAAACACCAGCACGTCGATAATGCCTCGCACTCCACAAGAACGGAGCAATCTTAACGTATGCAGGCACTCCTAAGCTTCCAGGCCACACAACCCCAATAAGCCTCACCCCACTCACATGCGAAGACAGGAGCCACCATGAGCGTGACCACCCAATGGATCGAGATCGACAGCCCCGACGGTAAATTCGGCGCTTACCTGGCAATTCCGCACACCCGCAAAGGCCCGGGGATCGTGTTGATCCAGGAAATCTTCGGCGTGAATGAACACATCCGCTCGGTCGTCGAGCAATACGCGGCCGACGGCTATCTGGTGATTGCACCGGACCTGTTCTGGCGCAGTGGCCCGCGCATCGAACTGGGCTACGACGAAGCCGGCTGGAAAAAAGCGGTCGAGTTGATGAACGCCACCGACATCGGCAAGGCGCAAGACGACGTCGGACTAGCCATTGATGCCTTGAAAGCCCAGCCCGGCCTGGACGGCGGCATTGCTTCCATCGGTTACTGCTTTGGCGGCCTGCTCTCGTACCACACCGCCGCCAATGGGCTGGTGGACGTGGCCATCGCCTACTACGGCGGCGGGATCCAGAATCATCTGGACCGGGCCGATGAAATCGAGGTGCCGCTGCTGATGCACTTCGGTGAGCAGGACAGCCACATTTCACTGGAAGCCGTGGAGCAAATCGCCGAGCGTTTCGATACCAACGATAACGTGGAAATTGTCGTGTATCCGGAAGCCGAACATGGCTTCAACTGCTCGCACCGCGACAGCTACAACCAGCGCGCAGCGGTTGAGGCCCATGGCAACACGCTGATCTTTTTGGGGATGGAACTGTAAGCCCAGACAAGCAAAAGGGGACTTCCGAGTCCCCTTTTTTGTATCTGCCGTTAACGACTGATTTCTTCCACCGTACCGGTCACCCAGCGTCGGATGCGCACTGCGCACTGCGCTCATGCACATGAGCCGCCGGAGTACGGTCGATCAATAGGCTTAGCAGTTCCGGACGGTAGTGACCGCGCCGGACTTGCCCATGAAAACGCACTGATGTATCTGCACTGTGTCAGCACCGGGGCCGTTTGTATGTCCAAGTATCCAACGCGGCGGCGATCACAAAACCTATGGGTAGCTATGCTTGATGTGTGGCAAGCCCCTGGTAGCAACATCGTGAAGGAGGCGTTTGAGATGCAACTCATCACGTTGGAAATCGATAAACCGGAAGCGACGAACTTCATCTTGGGTCAGACGCACTTCATCAAGTCCGTCGAGGACATCCACGAAGCATTGGTCAATACCGTGCCAGGCATCCGCTTTGGCGTGGCCTTTTGCGAAGCTTCCGGAAAATGCCTGGTAAGGGGGTCCGGCACCGACACCGCCATGATTGAACTGGCCCAGAAGAATGCGGCAGCCATCGCCGCAGGGCATAGCTTCATCATTTTCCTCGGCGAAGGTTTCTATCCGCTGAACGTGTTGAACACCGTCAAAATGGTGCCAGAGGTGTGCCGTATTTTTTGCGCAACGGCCAACCCGACTGAAGTCGTTCTCGCCGAGACGGAACAAGGGCGAGCGATTCTGGGCGTCGTGGATGGTTTCTGTGCCAGTGGCTTTGAAGACGAGGAAGACATCCTGTGGCGCAAGAACCTGTTGCGGCAGATCGGCTACAAACTTTGAGCACGCTCGTTAAGTAGTTCTAACGCGCCGACCCACCACGCGGCTTATAAAAGAGGAACATCGCGGTCTCGGTGGTCTTGAGGTATCTCCTGGCCCAATTGGGTTTCACATTCCTGTCGTGAAAATAGATCGCGCCATGGGTTCGGTCGTTCAGTTGTTTGTTGAGCGCTTTGCGCGCGATTTCCTTGGCAGTCGCGTATTGGGTTTCTTCCTGGACCTGATCCGAGCGTCCATCACACCACCACGAAAACTGACAATTCTTGCTTTCTGACCCCTGCTTGACCACGGCGCATACTGTTTCCGGAAATCCCTCATGGCCCAATCGGTTCATGACGACGCTGGCGACGGCTTCCATGTCGGCGGGCGATTTGCCTTTGGCTTCCCAGTAAATGGAACGGGCCAGACAGGTAATTGCATCGTCCATGGGCGACTGACCGGCTGGATCTACCGCCTGAACTTCGGATGTGGTGATGGTTTCGGACTTGGGCACCGGTACATCGGAGCCCTTCTCCGCAGCTTTTTGTTCAAGGGCCTCGGCCTTGTCTTCAGCCACTTCCTTTTTTTGCTCCTGCTCAGATGCAGTGGCGTGGCCGAAGACAAGGGTTATTGCGAAGCAGGCGGCTATCCCGATAACTCGCATGATCAACCCTTCCGACTGAACCGGGAGCACGCCACGCTGGGCGACTTTGCTTGATTGTAGTTGCGAAAAGTCATTCCTACAGACAAGCAAAAAAACTGCATTTGGGTGCGAAAAGGCATTGCACTTGCGGGGGTGAAATCGCGCATCATGGGCGCAGTCAGCTCAAGGGGATTACCATGCGTTTCAAATCGTCCGTTACGCGTTTTGCCACGTTGTCACTGAGTCTGTTGTTCGCCGTGAATGCGTTGGCAGTCGACGAGACACAACTGATTGATTCGATCAACCTCTACCGCAGCCAGGTGCAGCGGTGCGCGGGTCAGGTCTCACAGGAACTGCCACCGCTGGCAGGCGATCCACGGTTGGCGCTGTCCGCCACCAGCATCGGCAATCTGCAGCAGGCGATGGCGACCGCGGGTTATCCGATGAAGAACGTACAGGCGATCAGCCTGTCCGGGCCGCGCGATGCGCCGTCGGCGATGAAAGCCATTCAGGAAAGTTTTTGCCAGATCGTGTTGGACCCACAGTTCGTCGATGTCGGCGTGAGCCACCAAGACCGCGAGTGGCGCATCGTGCTGGCACGACCGCTGTTGAGCGCTCGCCTGGGCGACTGGCAGGCGGAAGGCCAGAAGCTGCTGGCCGAGCTAAACGCCGCGCGCACCCAGGCTCGCCAGTGCGGCACGCAATCCTTTGCCGCCACCACGCCACTGACCTGGAACGTCACGCTCGCGACGGCGGCCGAGGAGCACTCCCGGTCAATGGCCAACAACAATTACTTCGATCACAAGGACCGCGATGGTCGTACGCCGGGTGACCGGGCTGAACTGGCGGGTTACAGCGGCGGGCAGATCGGCGAGAACATCACTGCCGGGCAAGACTCTGTGCGCAAGGTGGTCGATGGCTGGGTGTCCAGCGCCGGTCACTGCGCGAACCTGATGAACCCGCAGTACCGGGAGTTGGGGGCTGCGTATGCGGTAGATCCGAAGAGTGATTCGGGGATTTACTGGACGGCAATGTTCGGGACGCCATAAACGCACGGTTTTTTTTGCAGGGTCATCCATAGCGATTGGACGACCTGCCAAGTCGCGAAGTACTGATGGGGCGCTTCACGTATCCGCCTGCACCACCTCGATCCCGAGCTTTTGATAGTCCTCGACATTACCCGACGCCACAGGGCGCTCGGTGATCACCGCTCCCAGTTTGTCGGCAAAGCGCGGGATAAACACAAACCAACCGGATATCAATTCTTTCGATGATTCATATCATGAAGCCGAATTTTTTATTTTTTTGTGACCTGCTCAAGATGGCGCCATCACACATGCTTTGGATGAAAACTTCATGAATCTAAATTTTGCCTTTGCGTGCATGATCGTCGTCTCGTTTGCGATTGCGTTGGGGCACGCTTGATCAGCGGGAACCTAGGCGATACGCACCTTCCTCCCTCCAGAGTCGACTGATGCTTTTTTCCCTTGTATCGAACGGCTTGCTTCTCACGCCTGAACAGCCTGATACAGCTGTGCCCTGGTGGAGCTTTACCAAAACTGTGCTCGCCGCCACCGCGCTGTCGCTGGTACGTGACGGCTTGATCGACCTCGACGACACCGTTGCTGAAGGCCCCTTCACGCTGCGCCAATTGCTGCGGCACGAGGCCGGGCTGGCGGATTATGGCGAGCTCGCCGACTACCACAACGCCGTTGCCCACCATGAGACGCCCTGGTCGCCCGATGAAATGCTGCAACGCCTGGATGCCAGCCAGCTGCGCTACGCACCGGGGAACGGTTGGCGCTATTCGAACGTCGGCTACCTGTTCGTCGTGCGACTGATTGAACGCGTGACGGGGCGCACGCTTGAAGAAGCGCTGGCGGAGCGTGTGTTCGCCCCCCTCGGTTTATCTCGCGTACGCCTCGCCAAAGCGCCAGCCGATCTGGAGAGCGTGAACAGGGGCAGCGCGCCAACCTACGACCCCGGCTGGGTCTATCATGGCTTGCTCGTCGGCCCACTTGAGGAAGCCGCGCTTTGTCTGGACGGTCTGTTGGCCGGCAACCTTCTGCCAAACGCGCTGCTGCAAGCGATGCAAACGGCACGCGTACTCGGCGGCCCGATTCCCGGACGCCCTTGGATGTCTGCGGGTTACGGCCTCGGACTGATGCAGGGCGCGGTGGCAGGCGGCCTGATCTTGAGCGGACACACCGGCGGCGGTCCGGGCAGCGAAGTGGCGGTCTATCGCTGCGTTAATGGCGACGACACGGCAAGTTGCGCTGTCTTTCATGAAGGCGCCAACGAAGGTGTTGCCGAAGCAGACGTTGTCGAGCGCCTGTCGGCGGTCCTTGGGGAAAGCCGGTAGAAAAACCATAACCCCTGCCAAACATGGTCTATAACCAGTGTCGACATGATTTGGATCAGGGGACCTTGAAGGCTCCCTCGGTAAATTGATCTCTTTAAAAACAACGGACAAGTGAGTGTCCGCTAGGAGATTCCCCCCGCATGAAAACCTTGAAAATAGCCGCCAGTGATTCCGCGTTCGATTGTTTCCACACCTCCCGAGAAGTGATTTCGCTCAATCAAACCGACTATACCGACGTCGCGGTTGCGGTGTTCTCTGTCGAGGATGTGATGGCTGGCGCCCTGGATGCCCTGCAGCGTACCGGTTTCGATATTCCCATTTTCCTCGTCGCCTCTCCCGGTTCCGACAACCGCGCTCGGGATGTCTACAAGCACCTGCAGGAGGTATTGCTTCAGGTAAATGGCATTTTTGACCCCTCGCGCAACAACGCCCAATACCATGGCAACCAACTGGAGACAGCTGCAAAAGCCTATGAAGAAAGTCTCCTGCCGCCCTTCTTCGACGCGCTCAAGCACTACACCGAATCGGCCAACGCTACGTTCGCCTGCCCTGGCCACCAGGGCGGTCAGTTTTTCCGCAAACACCCGGCTGGCCGGCAGTTCTTCGACTTCTTCGGCGAGACCCTGTTTCGCGCCGACATGTGCAACGCCGACGTCAAGCTCGGCGACTTGCTGATCCATGAAGGCCCGGCACTCCTGGCGCAAAAACACGCGGCACAGGTGTTCAACGCCGACAAGACCTACTTCGTACTCAATGGCACGTCCGCCTCCAACAAGGTGGTCACCAACGCGTTGCTCACCCCTGGCGACCTGGTGCTGTTCGACCGCAACAACCACAAATCCATTCATCAAGGTGCATTGATCCAGGCCGGGGCTACCCCGGTTTACCTGGAAACCGCGCGCAACCCCTATGGTTTCATCGGCGGGATTGACGCCCATTGTTTCGAAGAAGATTACCTGCGCGAACTCATCAGCGAAGTCGCACCGGACAAGGCCCAACTGCCACGGCCGTTTCGCCTGGCGATCATTCAGCTGGGCACCTATGACGGCACCATCTACAACGCCAGACAAGTCGTCGATCGCATCGGCAAACTGTGCGACTACATCCTGTTTGACTCGGCGTGGGTGGGCTACGAACAGTTCATTCCGATGATGAAGGATTGCTCGCCGCTGCTGCTTGACCTGCATGAAAACGACCCTGGCATATTTGTCACTCAATCGGTGCACAAACAGCAGGCGGGATTTTCCCAGGCTTCGCAAATCCACAAGAAAGATCACCATATCAAGGGCCAGGCCCGTTATTGCAGCCATGCACGACTGAACAACGCCTTCATGTCCCAAGCGTCTACCAGCCCTTTTTACCCGCTGTTCGCCTCACTGGATGTCAACGCGCGCATCCATTCCGGGCGCAGTGGCCAGCGGCTGTGGGAAGACTGCGTGAAGTTCGGTATTGATGCGCGCAAGTTGATTCTGGAAGCGTGCATTATGGTCCGTCCATTCGTGCCGGACACCATTGACGGTCGCCCCTGGCAGGACCATCCGACTGAGGACATTGCCAACGACATCCGGTTTTTCGAGTTCCATCCGAAGGATCGCTGGCACGCGTTCGGCGGTTACGCCGACAAGCAATACTTCATCGACCCCTGCAAGTTGCTGTTCACCACGCCAGGTATCGACCCGGTCGATGGCAGCTACACCGACTTCGGTATCCATGCCGGCATCCTCGCCAACTTCCTGCGGGAAAATGGCATCGTTCCGGAAAAATGCGACCTGAACTCGATTCTGTTCCTGCTCACCCCGGCCGAAGACTGGGCGAAGATGACCCACCTTGCCTCTCAGATCGCGCGTTTCGAACGCTTCATCAGCGATGACGCGCCGATGAGCCGGGTGTTGCCGGCCATCTATGCGCAGCACCAGGAGCGCTATCGCAACTACACCATTCGTCAACTCTGCCAGGAGATGCACGACCTCTACCGTGCCCACAACGTCCAGCAATTGCAGAAGGCGATGTTCCGCAAAGAACACTTCCCGAAAAAGGCCATGAACCCTCAGGCAGCACAGTTCGAATTCATCCGTGGCAACGTCGAATTGGTGGCGCTGGCAGACGCCGAGGGTCGCATCGCTGCCGAAGGCGCCCTTCCCTATCCGCCCGGCGTGCTTTGCGTAGTGCCCGGGGAAATATGGGGGGGTGCAGTGCTCAAGTACTTCCTGGCGCTGGAGGAAGGTATCAACTCACTGCCTGGCTTCACGCCGGAACTACAGGGCGTGTACTTGAAACAGGAAGGTGGCCGCATTCGCGCCTATGGGTACGTGATCAAGACTTGAGTCTTCACGCCTCCAGCGGCGTTTCACCCTGGGGTTAAGCGTGATTGCGAGTGGATATCTGCGCGAAGCCAATTATGCTTCAAGAAACCTTGCAGCGATGCGAGGCCGTCAGCCTGTGTGCATGCTTCGCGCAATTCGTCATCGACGACATCAGCCCCAGGGCCTGGGTGCGGCAAAAAGGTAGTGAGGTACTCCGGCCTACAACAAGAGCAAGACGGAGAAGACTCATGGCCGCAATCGACAACACTCCCACGGGCAGCGCGCCCCGCCACGGGATGACCAAGGAGGAGCGCAAGGTCATTTTCGCTTCGTCTCTGGGCACCGTGTTCGAGTGGTACGACTTCTACCTTTACGGCTCTCTCGCCGCGATTATTGCGAAGCACTTCTTCGCCGGCGTCAATGAGACAACGTCCTTCATCTTCGCGCTGCTCGCATTCGCCGCGGGGTTCGCCGTACGCCCCTTCGGCGCCATCGTGTTCGGCCGACTGGGCGACATGATCGGGCGCAAGCATACCTTTCTCATCACCATTGTGATCATGGGTATCTCCACGGCCATCGTGGGCTTTTTGCCCGGCTATGCGACCATCGGTGTGGCGGCGCCGATCATCCTGATCACCCTGCGCCTGCTGCAAGGCCTGGCCCTGGGTGGTGAGTATGGCGGCGCGGCGACTTACGTGGCCGAGCACGCGCCGAAAGGCAAGCGCGGCTACTTCACCTCGTGGATCCAGACCACCGCGACCCTCGGCCTGTTCCTTTCGCTGCTGGTGATCCTCGCCTGCCGCACCCTCCTCGGCACCGAAGCCTTCGAGGCCTGGGGCTGGCGGATCCCCTTCCTGCTGTCGATCCTGCTGCTGATCGTCTCGGTGTACATCCGCCTGCAACTCAGCGAGTCGCCGGTGTTTTTGAAGATGAAAGCCGAAGGCAAGTCCTCCAAGGCACCGCTGACCGAATCCTTCGCCCGCTGGGATAACCTTAAGATCGTGATCATGGCCCTGCTCGGCGGCACTGCCGGCCAGGCCGTCGTCTGGTACACCGGGCAGTTCTATGCGCTGTTCTTCCTGCTGCAGACGCTGAAGATCGACCCGCAGACCGCCAACTTGCTGATTGCCGGCTCCCTGCTGATCGGCACGCCGTTCTTCGTCATATTCGGCAGCCTGTCCGACCGCATCGGCCGCAAAGGGATCATCATGGCCGGCTGCATTATCGCAGCGCTGACTTACTTTCCGATCTTCCATGCGTTGACCCAATACGGAAACCCCGACGTGTTCATCGCGCAGGAGAAGAACCCGGTCACGGTGATCGCCGATCCTGACCAGTGCTCGTTCCAGTTCGACCCGGTGGGCAAGGCCAAATTCACCAGCTCCTGCGACCTCGCCAAGACGGTGCTGGCGAAGAGGGCCATCCCCTACAAGAACGAGAAGGCTGAGCCTGGCGCCGTCGCGCAGGTCCGCATCGGCAACAAAGTGATCCCGAGCTTCGAGGGCACCGGCATGCCGGCCGCCGACTTCAAGACTCGCAACGACGCCTTCACCGCCACCCTCGGCACTGCCCTCAAGGACGCCGGCTACCCCGAGAAGGCCGACCCGGCCAAGACCAACTATCCGATGGTGCTGCTGCTCCTGACCATCCTGGTGATCTACGTGACCATGGTCTACGGCCCGATCGCCGCCTGGCTGGTGGAGCTCTTCCCAGCGCGCATCCGCTACACCTCGATGTCGCTGCCGTACCACATCGGCAATGGATGGTTCGGCGGCTTTCTGCCCACGGTGGCATTCGCCATGGTCGCGGCCACGGGTGATATCTACTACGGGCTGTGGTACCCCATCGTCATCGCGGTGATGACGGCGATTCTTGGCATCTTCTTCCTGCCGGAAACCAAGGATCGGGAAATTCATCACACCTAGGCGGGCATCTGCCCTCTCTCGCAAGGGAGAGGGCAATCCTTCCGTATGTAGTGTGTTGTAGGGAAATGGAGGAAATGGGGACGGATCTATTTGTTCGGCTCGTTACGAGCGCAACACGCCAATCGCCCGCCGATATTTTTCAATGCGCTCCAGGTCTTCCCACGACGGCTGCGCAATCCGTGACAGATCGCTGTTCTCTTCCAGGTCCGCCAGTTTCACCACCCGCCCAATCGGGTTCTGCGCCGCGCGTTCGACGAAGGCCTCATAGGACTCACCCGGCACTTTAGTGACCGATTCGATGGCTGTCAGAACGACTTCGCTGAACCCTTCCTTGCGCAGGTCATCAAGGCTGATGCGGCAGTCTTCGACCACGTCATGCAGCACCGCGACGATGCGCTCTTCCAGCGTCGTAACCCGCAACATGACTTTCAGCGGATGCAGAATGTAAGGGTTTGCGCCCTTGTCGACCTGCCCCGCGTGCGCGGTGGCGGCGATGGCAATGGCGCGCTCCAGTGTTTGAGTCATCTCGCAGCTCCCAGGTTTGAATGCTTTAACGGTCGTTGGGCTTGAGCAACACAAGGCCTTCCTCAAGCGCTGAGGCGACAATATTTTGTGCGGGTACGTTGGTCCAGGTTGAAGCATCGATTTCGCCCATTGACGCAAGCCAGCGCCCAACCATCTGATAACCGAGCGTATAGCCAAGCCATTTTGGGTGAGCACCAAAACCGAAGAACCACTCTGCGTGATTGTAGTTCGTGGACTCAAGGGTCTTCAGGTCTACAGGTGAGCGCAGCAGATCGGCGCAGGTGACGGCACACTCCCAAGGCTCTGGGTCGTTACCGAGCAAATGCCGGACAAACTGTCCGGCAAGTCCCTCGCTGACCAAGGCTTCTCCTAACGTCCAACCGTAGCCAGGGCCCGCCATGCGCAAGCAATGATGGACTTCATGGACAATCTGTCGATGCAGCGCGCCAGTGCGCAGACTTGGCAATAAATTCGGGTTGTCTGGATCGATGGTCATCGTAAACATTGAGCTTCGATAAGCTCGTCCCACGAGGCCCATTTCAGGAATCGTCTCGCCAGGGAGCCTCTGAATCAACACATCTAGTCTCGGAGGGGTAATCAGACGAGAGATCGTCTTGTAAGCGGCGTCAAATTCGCCGATCAAATCGGAGCGAAGTTCGGCAAGGCTCCCCGAGGCTTCCAGCCAATGCAGTGTCCATGCTTCCATTGTTGCCTCTGAAAAGTTGCCACGAAGTCTAAAAAACTCAGCCCAACAGATGCATTGAGATGAGTTTCGAAATCTCGACCATCGACGTCTTCCCGGTGAATTCAAACTTCACTTTGCCCAGCGCGGAAAAGTAGATTTCCAGTTCAGAGTCCAAGTCAAAGGTGCCCGAGGTTTCCACGGAGTAAGCGACGATGTTTTTGTAAGGTAAAGAAGTGAAGTCTTTTTTGCTGCCGGTGATGCCTTGTACGTTGACCGCGATGATTCGTTTATTGGTAAACACCACGCCGTCGCGCATGGATTTATAGGCATCAATGACTTGCTCGCCGTCCAGCAGCAGCGCGGTGACTCGCTCCGCGTACTCGTTGTTTTGCTTGAGCTTGAAGAAGCCTTTGTTGTTGAAATCGATCATCCGCCATTCCTTTCCTTGAAGAGTGTTCCCTGGATTGCCAGCACGTGGCGCAGCGAGCATACCATCGGGTCTTCGTTTTTTGCGCCCCCTCCCGCAGCGGGCTTATAAAACGAATTGAACCCCGCGCCTCATCGCGTTTTCGAAACCCTAGTAAGCACGATCCTTGATCAAGTAAAGCGCCACTGGAGAGGAAATCCCGATGAACAGTAGACTTCTGTTTCTGCTTGCCAGCCTGAGTCCCACCCTGGTCATGGCTGAAGGCTGTGACGTGCTGACCCGCTCTCAAAGCCCTTCCGTTCCGGTGGTGGAATCTCATAGCTGCTATGAGTACGAAGGCATGCCGGTGAACGCCATCGATTGGTCATGCAGCAACGAGAGCAAAGACATGCTGGCCAGCACCAAGAAAAAAGTCGAACAGTGCGCCGATCATTCTCAGGCCACGTGTATCGCGACGTTGACGCAAGAATCGCTGGCCAACCCTCACTCAACCAGCAAGGACAAGAACAGCAAATCGCTGAATATTCCCGACAATGCTCAAGTGACTACGTATTACTACAACGCCGAGCATTTGAGTCAGGCGAAGATTGATTGCGAGTCGGGCGGTGGTCACTGGAAAGCGAAGTAGCTGTTCAAGTCCGTAACAGCCTCTTCACCATCGGAATGCAAGCGAGTTGCAGGCCGGAGGGCGACTGGTAAATAGCCGTCTGTTCACCGACGAAACCGCATCGCCGGTAGAACTGAGCAGCGTTTAACGGATTGATAGCACCACACTATGGAATACTCTTCATTAATGCGATTCCATGAGATGAGTCCAGGTCATTTGGCACTCTATGCCTGTCGTCTGTACTGCGCCTTACACGTTGCTTTTAATACCTGTACTTTCTCTGACTCCCACCAAAGCGTTGAACGCGCAATAATCGAGCGGCCGGCTCAAGAAATAGCCTTGACCTTCGTCACACGACACCGCTTTCAGTAACTTCAGATGCTCGGCTGTTTCAATGCCCTCTGCGGTAACGGTGAGCGACAACGCGCGGCCCAAGCCCACGATGGCCTGGATGATCGACTTGTCACCCTCGCTTTCACCCAGCCTGTTTAAAAAGCTGCGGTCTATTTTCAGGCCATCGAATGGGAAGGCGCGCAGGTAGCTCAGCGAAGAATATCCCGTTCCGAAGTCGTCCATGGATATGCGCACGCCGAGGCGTTTGAGCGTACGCATTATCTCAAGCGCACCTTCAGCATCTTCGAGCATGACGCTTTCGGTAATTTCCAGCTCTACTCGGGCAGGATCGATTCCAGAGTCGAAGAGTATTTTCTGGAGGCGTTCTACCAAATTGCCTCGCTTGAATTCGATGGGCGAAAGGTTAATCGATACGAACAGACTTTCCGGCCACCGCGCGGCGTATCTGCAGGCGGTATCGATGACCCAGTTGCTCATGGAAAGAATCAGCCCGCTTTCTTCCGCAATCGGGATGAACGTGTCGGGTGATATCAAACCACGCTCAGGATGTTGCCACCGTACCAACGCCTCGGCACCGACCATCTGACCGTCAGCAATGCGATAGCGCGGTTGGAAATGCAACCGCAGCTCTCCGTATTTGATCGCAAAACGCAGGTCGCTTTCCAAACGGCGGCGCTCAATGATCTTCGCGTTCATATCGCCTGCGTAAAAGCGCCATGTATTACGACCGCCGGCCTTGGCTTCGTACAACGCAATATCCGCATAGCGAAGCAGCTCCGTAGCCTCGCGAGCGTCATTTGGCGCCATTGCAATGCCAATACTGGCGCTGACGAACACTTCCTGCTCATCGATCTCGATAGGTCGCTCGATGGACTCGATCAGGCGGCGACTTAGCGCCTCGACTTCTTCCTGGGAGCTCACATCGGTCAGGATCAGGACAAACTCATCACCTCCGACCCGGGCGACAAGGTCGCCGTGGCGCACGCAGTCGGCCAGGCGGCTCGATACTTCGCTAAGTACCCGATCACCTGCCGCATGCCCCAACAGGTCATTCACCGGTTTGAATCGATCCAGGTCCAGACTGAGCATGACCAGAGGTTGTTTTACCGTTGGCAAAGCCTTGAGTTTACCGTCAAGAAACTCCTGAAGCCGTGTCCTGTTTGGCAACCCGGTAAGCGCGTCATGCTGTGAGAGAAATTCGATTCTGCGACGGGCTTCGACTTCCTCGGTGACATCAGTTGCAGTACCCCGAAATCCTCCACCGGCCATTTCTCGCGACGAAAGACGCGTGATTCTCTCTTGGCCTTTAGTATCGACGTAGCGGCACTGAACACTGATATCCGGGCGACGGTTCGGGATGCTGAGCCACTGAGATAACGTGCCTGATTCGGTGCTCAGCAGATCATCCATCGCCGCACCAATCCAAGCCTCCCTGGAGAGCCCTGTCACATCCTCAAATCGCTCGGATAGATAGGTGAAATGCCAATCAGCGTCTATTTCCCATACCCAGTCTGAGCTGGCTTCAACGACATCGCGAAAGCGCGCTTCGCTGGTGGCGAGGGCACCCTGACTGCTTTGCAGTGATGTGTAGCTGGCGTCAAGTGCCTGCGCACCTGCGGTCGTGCGACGCAAAATGGCCCAGGTCATCAGGCACATCAAGAGCGCGGCGATGCCGATCAATGGCAAGCCTAGTCCCAATAACCGAAGACCTGGCCTGGACGGACTCCAGTGCACACTACCGGCAGTACCGTTCTCGCCCAATGGAAAGACAGACGTTTTGCCGATTTCGTCAGAAGTGGCGACGCGCAGGCCATTCACCCCGTAATCCCTGCCTATCATCTCGAGTTTGGCGCTGTCCAGAATGTCGACGAACATCAACACCGACGGCGACCTGTCATCAGGCACCACTGTCGGGTCAGTTCCCGGCGTAATCGCCGCTGCCGCGACCAAGGCTGGAACGCCTCCAACGACAATGAAGGCGGTTGTCGGCGTTTCCGTTTCCGCGCCTTCACGAGCCTTTACGAGAATCGCGTCAATGGACTGCTCGAGCCACTCCTCGACTTCAACCGTTTTCAACTCACCCTTGAGCACAGAGTGAACAGTGCGATTGACGTCGTTGATGACAAACACGCCCGCAAATCCAAAATCCGTGTAAAGCGTTGTCCCGACGTTTTGTCGTACGTACGCCCAGTCAGCGTCCATTTCAACATGCAGGTGCTTGTAAGCATCGCCCCAAAATGCGTAATCCTTGACGGTCGACCGCAGCGATTTTTCCAGCGATTGCATGGCCATCTTCGTGTAGAAAGCACTTTCGACCTCCTCCGTTCGGTCTAAATCATGCGCAAGATAAACAAGTGAATAGCTGGCAAGGAAAAAAACGCCTGCCAAGAGACTTGCAAACTTGAACAGAGAAGCGCGTGCCAGCGATACGCTTGAACGATCAATCGGTGTGCGGGGGATAGAAGGGAGATTGTTCGACATAGATTCCCGCTGGTCGTTGAGGCAAGTCGGCTGCATCTCAAGCTATCGGCTGCAGTTGCTGAAGGGTGAGTGACCATGCGTCACCCGGGCTCATCTCCCCGCTGCCGGTTACAGTTCTCAAGTCCTGCGCTAAGCTTCAGCATCGCCAGCATCCGACCCGCCTGAGCGTCCAGCCCCAACTTGCAAAAGTTAGGCGAGTGCGGCTTGATCGCCTTTAAACATTCACCACATGTCTCGTCGCTGTCCGATAAGGATTTTTACAGCCTGATCATGCATTTTTTCAACCATCAAACCCATCACCGTGGCCAGGTTACTACGCTGCTTTCACAGGCGGGTATTGACGTAGGTGATACAGATTTAGTCTTTCTCATTCCATCCCGATCCTGCGTATAAAAAAAACTCGTCACTACGCACCGGAGCTGTGGCCTGCAGATGCATAACCCGGAACGACCATCAACCTTCGATGTTTAGGCAAGTCCTGGAGCATCACCGATGGCTGAAAAGACGCGGCAGAAGACAATCTCTCCAGCCTTGCGGGCAGACTCGACCTTCCCTGAGCCTCTGCATCAGTTATTTATACTCAAATGCCAGCTTAATAATATTTTACCGATACCAGGGTGATCCCTAGTCTTGACCCCAAGAAATGGCAGGCCGTTACCGACCTAAAACCAACTTCGAAGGGTATAGAGATGACCACTGAAAAAATCAAAACAGATACGCTGATTGTTGGCGCCGGTCAGGCTGGCGTGGCCATGAGTGAACACTTGAGCAAACTCGGGGTGCCGCACCTGGTGCTGGAGCGCAATCGCATCGCCGAACGCTGGCGTACTGGTCGCTGGGATTCGCTGGTGGCCAATGGTCCGGCCTGGCACGACCGTTTTCCCGGTCTTGAATTCGACGACCTCAGCCCCGACGGCTTTGCCCCGAAAGAACGCGTCGCCGACTATTTCGAAGCCTACGCCAAGAAATTCAACGCCCCCGTCCGCACCGGCGTGGACGTGCTGAAGGTTGAGCGCAATGTCGGTCGGCCGGGCTTCACCATCGAAACCTCTGAAGGCGTGATCGAGGCCAGCCGGGTGGTGGCCGCTACCGGACCTTTCCAGCGGCCGGTTATCCCGCCCATCGCGCCGAAAGATCAGCCATTCCTGCAGATCCACTCGGCCGACTATCGCAATCCAGCGCAACTGCCTGAAGGCGCTGTCCTGGTCGTCGGCGCCGGTTCGTCGGGGGTGCAAATCGCTGATGAACTGCAGCGTGCCGGCAAGAAGGTTTACCTCTCGGTCGGTGCACATGATCGCCCTCCCCGCGCTTATCGCAACCGTGATTTCTGCTGGTGGTTGGGTGTGCTCGGCGAGTGGGATCAGGCCGCCATGAAGCCCGGCCGGGAACACGTCACCATCGCTGTCAGCGGTGCGCATGGCGGTCGGACGGTGGACTTCCGTGGTCTCGCCCATCGCGGCATGACGCTCGTGGGTCTGACCCAATCGTTCAACGGCGCCGTGGCGACCTTCCAACCAAACCTTGCCGACAACCTGGCGCGCGGCGATGAGAATTATCTGGCGTTGCTCAATGCCGCCGATGCCTACATCGAACGCAACGGCCTGGACCTGCCGGAAGAGCCTGAAGCCCGCCACACCTTCGCCGATCCGGAGTGTGTGACCCAGCCAATTCTGGAACTCGACCTGACCAAGGCCGGCGTGACTTCGATCATCTGGGCCACCGGTTTTGCTACGGATTACAGCTGGCTTAAGGTTGCTGCCTTCGACGACAACGACAAGCCGCAGCATCAGCGCGGCGTATCGAGCGAACCTGGCGTGTATTTCCTCGGCCTGCCGTGGCAGTCGCGTCGTGGTTCTTCGTTCATCTGGGGCGTTTGGCACGATGCCAAATATGTGGCTGATCACATCGCCATCCAGCGTTCCTACCTCGACTACCACGATGCGGCGCAACGCGAGGCTGACTCCGCCCCGGTCGCCCATAAAACCACGGTCAGTGCTTAAGCCTTTTCAGGAGCTTCAAATGTCCACGCCAACCCATACCCGTATTCGCATGTTCAACACCAAAGAAACCTACCCCAACCAGAGCTTGGACAACGACCTGTGCCAGGCCGTCCGGGCCGGCAACACCGTTTATGTTCGCGGTCAGGTCGGCACTGATTTCGAAGGCAAACTGGTAGGCCTCGGTGACCCGCGCGCGCAAACCGAGCAAGCCATGCGCAACGTCAAACAGTTGCTGGAAGAGGCCGGCAGCGACCTTAGCCACATCGTGAAAACCACCACTTACCTGATCGATCCGCGCTACCGCGAGCCGGTGTATCAGGAAGTGGGCAAGTGGCTTAAAGGGGTGTTTCCGATTTCGACCGGGTTGGTGGTGTCGGCGTTGGGGCAGCCGCAGTGGTTGATGGAAATTGATGTGATTGCGGTGATTCCTGAGTAAGGAAGTAGACCGAGTCGCCCCCTTCACCAAGGCAAAACAAGGAGCAAAACCATGACCTTCTCCATCGCAGCACGTTGCCCCGAAACCGGTCAGTTCGGCATTGCGATCAGTTCCTCAAGCATCGCCGTCGGCGCACGCTGCCCCTGGCTGCTACCAGGTGTCGGCGCCGTCTCCACACAAAACATCACCTTGCCGTCACTCGGCCCGGAAGTCCTTGCCCTCATGGAGCAAGGCCTCGCGCCTGCTGAAGCACTGGACAAAGTCCTGACCCGAAACGGCTACAGCCAATATCGGCAGATCACGGCGATTGACCACCTCGGCCGCACCGCGCACTTCAGCGGCTCGCAAACCTTGGGCAACCACAACGCCGTGTCGGGCGAGCAATGCGTGGCCGCCGGCAACATGCTGTCGGATCGGTCGGTGATCGAGGCCATGGTTGAGGCGTTCGAGCACGGCGAAGGTCAACTGGCCGACCGCTTGCTGGCAGCAATGAAAGCGGCCATCGCGGCGGGCGGCGAAGCCGGGCCAGTGCATTCGGCGGCGGTGGTGGTGGTCGGCGAGCTGACTTGGCCGATCATCAACCTGCGGGTGGATTGGGCGGATCACGATCCAGTCGGCCAACTTGAGAAACTTTGGGACGCCTATCGCCCACAGGTTCAGGACTACATCGATCGTGCCCTGGCCCCCGACAAATCCCCTGGCTACGGTGTCGCCGGAGACGACCGATGAGCAACAGCCTCGATTTGCTGAAAACGTTGGTGGCGTTCGACACCACGAGCCGCGAATCAAACCTGCACCTCATCGAGTTCGTCCGCGACTACCTCGAACGCTTCGATGTGCCTTGCGAGCTGGTTTACAACGAGCAGCGCAGCAAGGCCAATCTGTTCGCGACCATTGGCCCGGCGGATCGGCCCGGTATTGTGCTGTCGGGGCACACCGACGTGGTGCCCGTCGACGGCCAGTCGTGGACTGTTGCGCCGTTCGATCTCACCGAGCGCGACGGAAAGTTGTACGGTCGCGGCACGGCGGACATGAAAGGCTACATCGCCTGCGTACTCGCCCTGGTCCCGTCGCTGGTGAAGGCCGCGCTGCGGCTGCCGGTGCATATCGCGCTGTCCTACGATGAAGAAGTCGGCTGCCTCGGCGTGCGCTCGTTGCTGTCGGAGTTGGAACAGCGCCCGGTTAAACCGATGCTGTGCATCATTGGCGAGCCAACTGAACTCAAACCAGTGCTCGGCCATAAGGGCAAACTGGCGATGCGTTGCGATATTCACGGTGAAGCGTGCCATTCCGCCTACGCCCCGCTCGGGGTCAATGCGATTGAATGCGCCGCCGAACTGATCGGTGAACTGGGACGGATTGGCCACCGACTCAAAGCGCCGGAACATCACGACGCGCGTTTCGATCCGCCGTTCAGCACCGTGCAAACCGGCGTGATTTCCGGGGGCAAGGCGTTGAACATCGTCCCCGCCGATTGCCGCTTCGACTTCGAAATCCGCGCCCTGCCCTCGTATGATCCTGGCCTTGTTGCGCAGGAACTGAAGACCTACGCCGAGCAACAGGTATTGCCCCGAATGCGCGCCGTGAGTGAGCAGAGCGAGATCCGCTTCAGTGAGCTGTCGGCGTATCCCGGTTTGGCGACCGATGCTCACAGCGAAGCCGCTGAGTTGATTGCTGCATTTTCCGGTTCACGAGAGTTCGGCACAGTAGCGTTTGGTACAGAGGGCGGCCTATTCGACTCCGCAGGAATTCCCACAGTAGTCTGCGGCCCCGGCAGCATGGATCAGGGTCATAAACCCGACGAATTCGTCAGCCTCGATCAACTGAACGGCTGCGATGAAATGCTGCGGCGAATGCTGCTATCAATCAGCGAATAACGAAGATTTTGAATACCCCTAAATGCCTGTGGGAGCGGGCTTGCTCGCGATGAGGCCATGACATTCAACATCCATGTCGACTGTCACACCTTTCGCGAGCAAGCCCGTTTTCGCTTTGCCCGCCATCCCCACAAAGCTCCCAAATTTAATGAACCCCGTCCACACCTGCCCACCTAACTGAATAACTATCAGGAGGTGACTAATGCAAATCGAAACCATCTGGATCGTGCTCGCCGCAATTCTTGTGCTGGTCGAGTTATGGGCAATCAACAAAGTGCGAAAAGCCGAAGGCAAATCCAGCAACAAACTCGTATGGATGGTGGTAATCGTCTTTGTACCGCTGTTCGGGCTGATAGCGTGGGCATTGGCGGGACCGAAACACACCGACCACAACCCGCATTCACCGCAGGCCAGGCAATGACGGCGGAGGCTGTGCGGTAACGATTTTGGAACTGCGCAATCGCAAAGAATAATGCCCCGATGATTCGGGGCTTTATTCTTTCTGAGCATCCGATTTTATAAACTGACGTCCGAAAATCGTGTAGGAATTTACCTTTAGTGGCGAGAGGGCTTGCCCCCGTTGGGCAGCGAAGCGGCCCCAAAACCTGCCCTCCATTTCTCACGGCACTCCGCACCTCCCGGAATGCCGCGAAACGCCCGCAAACAGTGGCAATCAGCCTTGCCACAACGACCGCAAAAGCGTCCTACAGCCCGGTTGTGAGCACCAAAATGGACGCCTATATTCGACCCGTCGCTAACCGCAGTTAGTGACAGGGTTTCGCAGCCCTCTAGATTGACACCAAAGTACCGTCAGGCATGATGCAGCCGCTTCTGGTTGCATTAGTTTTATGGCGGTTGTGCGTGGGAGACCCTCGGGTCTGCCGGGTTTTTGGTGTGGGTCTCCGGTCTGCGAACCCGCGCACAGCTGCCACCCATTTGTTTCGCAGCAGAAAGGTGGCAATTCTTCTTTTGTGAGGATTTACACCATGTCGACTCAACACCCGCCCCGCCGCTTCACCCCCATGTCCCAATTCGCCACCGACTACCCCGTCCTGCTCATCGACAGCGACGCCCCGCTACGCGAACTTCACAACTGCGTCAGCGAACGCCTCAATGCTGTCCTCAAATACTTGCATCTGATGGCCTGCACCAGCCTGCCGGACTACGCCGAGAACGATATCAACACCGTCACCAACATCGCTCGGATTATGGTCCAGGATGTAAGCGATGTGTTTCGGGTGATTGAGCAGCGTGGGTTTGATACCTCCAAAGGCCAGTGATCGAATTTCAACCCAAAAAAACCCGCATTGATGCGGGTTTTTATTACTTGATCATGTGCTGTAGTTCCAGCTTTTGATCTGGGGGGCTAGATTCAGATGATTGTGACAGGCAGCAATCGGCCAAAAGCAGACCATGGACACGCAGCTAATACGTCAGTAATGTGCAAAAAAATATGCCGCTTTCCCCCTTCTTGATGTCGCGTTTACAGACTCGATTTTTTGATTGTTCAAGGGATTACGCATGAACATGGAATGTTATGCGACATCGCATATTGCAAAATTAATTGTTATGCCAAAAGCCGTACGGCACCTAAAAGTTGAATGATCGGAGCAATAAAGTGGAAATCAAGATTGATATATTGGATTCTCCAACAGAAAAGGATCAAGGAGTTCTGAATAATAGGTTTTCAGAATATCTTCGAATTCAATATCCAAATCTACCGCCAGAATCGGAAGATAAAATATTTATGGTGGTTGCACACGATGAAGTAGGCGACTACATCGGTGCAATAAGCTGTAATTGTTACTGGG
This sequence comes from Pseudomonas sp. HLT2-19-2, assembly GCF_054898005.1. Lineage (NCBI taxonomy): Bacteria > Pseudomonadati > Pseudomonadota > Gammaproteobacteria > Pseudomonadales > Pseudomonadaceae > Pseudomonas > Pseudomonas sp. HLT2-19-2. Next base: position 3,634,536 of record NZ_CM142712.1, read on the forward strand.
ATGGCTTAGAAATTGATACCTTTTGGGTTAAGGAATCTCATCGCGGTAGAAAAGTCGGTTCTATGTTATTGGAAAAAGCAGAAACGATTGGCGCCAACAATGGGGCAGTAGTTGCATTCTTAAAAACCGTTGATGCTAAACAGTTCTATGAGCAGCATGGGTATGAGATTTATGGTGTTCTCGAGGATCGACCAATCGGGACTAACCTGTATCACTTAAAGAAACGGCTAGTAAAACATGCATAACAACTGGTTCAAACCGTTCGCTTCGCTCACTGGGACGGGCTAAAGCCCGACCCTTAACCAAATGCTGGTCAGCGTCCGCATTGGGTCGGTAACCGCCGTTCGCAGTTGGCTGCTTTTGGCCGATTGCTGCTTTTCATGAAGTGCATTTGACGACCCAAAGCTGTCATCCCAGCGAAGTCACCAAGCTGGTTTCGATACCCGCCACACTCTCGGGCGGTTCGTTGATCAGCACGACTGCATTGTCACCCTGGTTCAGATAGATCAGGTAGTCGCCGGTCTCGAAGGTGATTTTGAAGGCTACAAGCCGAGTCTCTTGGTCCCATCCTTTGTCGACAACTCCTTGAACCTCAGTGATGATCTTTCCTTCAAGAGAGAGGGCGGATAAGACGGAAAGCAGATTTTCTCTACGCCACGAACAGGCGCTAGCTGCGTCAAGCTCGAAGGGCGCGGGGGGTTCCAGATCTGATAGGTCAGCCCCGACACTTTCCCCATCAGCTAGCAAGTACATCGAAACGGTCTGATGTTCGCCAACCCGCCATACTAACGATCCTATGTCTTCCGGACATTTCTCATCGTTGAAGTAGTACTGGTCATGCAATAACACGGAAAGTCGCTGACCCAGCAGCAAACGCGCATTACCTAAGTCCTGGGTCATCCTCTCGCGGGAGGCTATATAGCGGTTAAACACTGAGCAGTATCTCTTTAGCTAGTGAGAAGAAGTCGCAGATTCTAGCCGGGCTGATCGTTGGACGTCTCCTTATGGCCGAATTCTGCAGTTGCTGACCGGCAGCTTTGGGTCGATTACTGCCCGTCATGACAGGCAGTAATCGACCCTTGGCAGCCATTCGAGGGGCCGGATGCATGGTCCAGTCATGAAGTGAAGTCTATTTACTTTGAAAAAAACCTGTGCCGCGGTTTCCATTGGGAATTGGTGTTGGCCGCGGACGCAGCCTTCGGCATCTGCTACAGGTTGGCGTCCGTTGTTGAGATCAGAAGTTAGCCGGGGTGTTGGCGCTGATGATTTCCGCCTCATCCGCCCCAATATTCCGAAACCGATGCGGCAACGTCGTCGGAAAGTAATACCCATCCCCGGCATTCAGCACACTAATCTGCCCATCAACAGTCAGCTCAACAGTGCCACGGGTAACGAGCCCACACTCCTCCCCTTCAGAGTGCACAATCGGTTCTTCCCCCGAACTCGCCCCCGGCGCGTATTGCTCCCGCAAAAGCCGCATCTGCCGGCTCGGCACCGAAGCGCCAATCAGCAACAACCGCAGCCCATGACGCCCCAGATCCGGCTGTTCATTGGCGCGGAACACGTATTGGTGCTCGCGGGGTGGTTGGTCGAAGGTGAAGAAGTCTGCCAAGGACATGGGGATGCCTTCGAGCAGTTTTTTTAGGGAGCTGACGGAGGGACTGACGCGGTTCTGTTCGATCAGGGAGATGGTGGCATTGGTGACGCCGCTACGCCGGGCCAGCTCGCGCTGGGACAGTTTGTAGCTTTCGCGTACTAATTTGAGTCGTGAGCCCGTGTCCATGACAGCCTTATGCGGAGAATACTTAAGGGTTATGGGGGTGGATGGCGGGCGACTTTTGGCCGCGAAAGTACCGCTTCCCTGTCCCGGAAATTTGAAAGGCGGCTATTAAATCACGTTTGTTCGTGTTGCTCAGCAGGTTCGACAAATGGCCGGCAAAAAAGCCGGCGGCCCCACGTTTGAAGGCCGCCGGTAAGGTTAACGCTTAGATGCCGAACCGATCACGCAGCGCATAGTACGCGGCGCCCATGGCGGTGAGGGGGGCCTGGAAGGTGCGGCCGCCGATCATTGGCATGTGCGGGAGCGAAGCGAACGCGTCGAAGCGTTCGGCGTCGCCGCGGATCATTTCCGAGATCAGTTTGCCGGCCAGGTGCGAGCAGGTGACGCCGTGGCCGCTGTAGCCTTGCATGTAGTAGGCGTTTTTTTCGATGCGGCCGAATTGCGGCATGCGCGACATGGTCAGCAGGAAGTTGCCGGTCCAGCGGTAGTCGATTTTCACGTCCTTCAGTTGCGGGAAGGTTTTGAGGATTTTCGGTTTGATCAGTTGTTCGATGTCGTCGGGTTCGCGGGCACCGTAGACCACGCCGCCGCCGTACAGCAGGCGGTTGTCGGCAGTGAGGCGGTAGTAGTCGAGCAGGTAGTTGCAGTCTTCGACGCAGTAGTTGTTTTTGATCAGGCTGCGCGCGACTTTCTCGGACAACGGTTCGGTGACGACGATTTGCGAACCGCACGGCATGCTTTTGCGCGTGACGCGATTGTCGAGGTCTTGCGGCAGGTAGGCGTTGCCAGCGATCAGCAGGTATTTGGCGCGCACCAGGCCTTTGGCGGTGCGTACGGTGATCGGTTCGCCGTAGGTGATTTCCACTGCGGCCGATTGCTCGTAGATTTTGCCGCCGAGGCCGATGATGGCCGAGGCTTCGCCAAGGGCCAGGTTCAGCGGGTGGATGTGGCCGCCCTGCATGTCGAGCAGGCCTCCGACGTAGTTGTCGCAACCGACTTCGCGCTTGATGTCCGCCGCGTCGAGCATTTTCAGGTTCTTGTTGCCGTAGCGTTCCCAGTTGCTTTTCTGCTCGGCCAGACCTTTGAGTTGCTTTTTGTTCAGCGCGGCGAAGATGCCGCCCGGCTTGTAGTCGCACTGGATGTCGTAGTGTTGTATGCGCTGACGGATGATGTCGGCGCCTTCGAAGATCATGCTGCCGAGGACTTCGGCGGTCTTGTCGCCGTAGCGTTCTTCGATCACATCAACGTCGCGGCTGTAGGAGTTGACCAGTTGGCCACCGTTGCGACCGCTGGCGCCGAAACCGACTTTGGCGGCTTCGAGCACGGTCACGCTGTAGCCCGCTTCGCAGAGGAACAGGGCCGAGGACAAACCGGTGTAGCCGGCGCCGATCACGCAGACGTCGCAGTCCACCGCTTGTTCCAGCACCGGGAAGTCGCCGGTGAAGTTGCGGGTGGCGGCGTAGTAGCTGTTTACATGATTTTGTTTAACAGAGCTTTGTTTCATAGGTTTCTCCGATGGCCGCCGGCACCTGCCGGTGACCGCCGTTGTAGAGGTGTTAGAGCTTGATCCAGGTCGCTTTGAGTTCGGTGTATTTGTCGAACGCGTGCAGCGATTTGTCCCGACCGTTACCCGACTGCTTGTACCCGCCGAACGGCGCGGTCATGTCGCCGCCGTCGTACTGGTTGACCCAGACGCTGCCGGCGCGCAAGCCGCGCGCAAAGGTGTGGGCCTTGCTCAGGTTGCTGGTCCACACGCCGGCGGCCAGGCCGAAGATGCTGTCGTTGGCAATCGCCAGCGCTTCATCGAAGGTGTCGAAGGTGATCAGCGACAGCACCGGGCCGAAGATTTCTTCCCGGGCGATGGTCATGGCGTTGGTTACGCCGTCAAAGATCGCGGGTTCCACGTACAGGCCACCGGTGTCTTCGAGGGTGCGGTTGCCGCCGGCGATCAGTTGCGCGCCCTGGTCTTTGCCGATCTGGATGTAGCGCAGCACGTTGTCCAGTTGGCGCTGATCGACGACTGCGCCGACGGTGGTTTCTGGATCGAGGGCGTGCCCCGGTTTCCAGGCTTGCAGGGCTTCCACCAGCAGTGGAATGAACTGCTCGCGAATTGAGCGCTCCACCAGCAACCGCGAACCGGCGGTGCAGACTTCGCCCTGGTTGAAAGCAATCGCACCGGCCGCCGCTTGTGCTGCCGCGCGCAAATCCGGCGCGTCGGCGAACACCACGTTCGGGCTCTTTCCCCCCGCTTCGAGCCAGACGCGTTTCATGTTGCTTTGCCCGGCGTAGATCAGCAGTTGCTTGGCAATCGCGGTCGAGCCGGTGAAGGCCAGCACGTCGACGTCCATGTGCAACGCCAGCACCTTGCCGACGGTGTGACCGTAGCCTGGCAGAACGTTGAACACGCCGTTCGGGATGCCCGCGTCCAGCGCAAGCTGAGCGATGCGGATCGCCGTCAGGGGCGACTTTTCCGAAGGCTTGAGGATGAACGAGTTGCCGGCCGCGAGGGCTGGTGCGAACTTCCAGCTGGCCATGATCAGCGGGAAGTTCCACGGCACGATGGCGGCGACCACGCCTGCAGGTTCGCGGGTGATGAGGCCGAGTTGATCGTGCGGTGTGGCGGCGACTTCGTCGTAGATCTTGTCGATGGCTTCGGCGCTCCAGCGGATCGCGTTGGCGGTCGCCGGGATGTCGATGTTCATGGAGTCGTTGATTGGTTTGCCCATGTCGAGGGTTTCGAGCAGGGCGAGTTCTTCCTGGTTGGCCAGGATGAGATCGGCGAAGCGGATCAAAATGCGTTTGCGTTCTGCGGGTGCCAACCGGGCCCAAACGCCGGATTCGAAGGTGCGGCGCGCGACGGCGACTGCCGCATTGGCGTCGGCTTCGTCGGTGCTGGCGACGTTGGCCAGGAAGCGACCATCTACCGGGCTCATGCATTCAAAGGTGTCGCCGCTGAGTGCCGCGCGGTATTGGCCGTCGATGAATGCGCGGCCTTCGATTGTTAAGGACTGGAAGCGTTGTTCCCAGTCGCTGCGAGTGTTTGTCATTGTTGTGACTCGACGCAGAGGAGTAAGTGATTGTTGGAAGGTGGTGTGTCAGGCGATACGTTGTTGATTGTGCGGCCGTCTTCGCGGGCAAGCCTCGCTCCTACAGGGTTTGCGGCGTGCACAATTTCTGCGCCCGACACGTCCCCCTGTAGGAGCGAGGCTTGCCCGCGAAGAGGCCATCACATTCAACATCGAAAGCAATTGGCCCACCGCTCAACCATCAAACGGTGTGCAAGTACCAGTTGTACTCAAGGTCCGAGATGGAGTTCTCGAACTCGGCCAGCTCGCTTTCCTTGCACGCCACGAACACGTCGATGTACAGCGGGTCGATATAGCGCGACATGACTTCGCTGTCGTCCAGCTCGCGCAGTGCATCGCGCAGGTTGTTCGGCAGGCTTTGCTCGTTCTGCTCGTAGCTGTTGCCTTCGACCGGTGCGCCCGGCTCGATTTCGTTGGTCAGGCCGTGGTGAATACCGGCCAGGACCGACGCCATCAACAAGTACGGGTTGGCATCGGCGCCCGCCACGCGGTGTTCGATGCGCACCGAGTCCGGCGAACCGGTCGGCACTCGCACTGCAACGGTACGGTTGTCGATGCCCCAACTTGGCGAGTTCGGTACATAGAACTGCGCGCCGAAACGACGGTACGAGTTGACGTTCGGGCAGAGGAATGCCATCTGCGCCGGCAGGGTCTCGAGCACACCGCCGATCGCGTGTCGCAGCGCGGCGTTCTGCTCGGGATCCTCGCTGGTAAAGATGTTGTTGCCTTCTTTGTCGAGAATCGAAATGTGTACGTGCAAACCATTGCCCGCCTGGCCCGGATACGGCTTGGCCATGAAGGTGGTGTCCATCTCGTGGTCGTAGGCGATGTTCTTTACCAGACGCTTGAGCAACACCGCGTAGTCGCAGGCCTTTATAGGGTCGTTGACGTGATGCAGGTTCACTTCGAACTGCGCCGGGGCGCTTTCCTTGACAATGGCGTCGGCAGGAATGCCCTGCTCTTTCGCGCCTTCGAGGATGTCTTGCAGGCAATCGACGTATTCGTCCAGGTCGTCGATCAGGTAGACCTGGGTCGACATCGGACGTTTGCCGGAGACCGGCGAGCGTGGCGATTGCGGACGACCGTTCACGTTGTCCTGGTCGATCAGATAGAACTCGAGTTCGAACGCGGCGCAAATGGTCAGGCCCATTGCATCGAACTTGCTCACGACCTGACGCAGCACTTCGCGAGGGTCAGCGAAGAACGGCTGGCCTTCGAGTTCGTGCATGGTCATTAACAGCTGCGCAGTAGGGCGCTTCTGCCAAGGCTCGATGCTGAGAGTATTAGGGATGGGAAAGCAGATTCGGTCTGAGTCACCGATGTCCAGACCCAGGCCGGTGCTTTCCACCGTAGAACCATTGATGTCCAGAGCAAACAGTGACGCCGGGAGGTTAATGCCTTTTTCGTAAACCTTATGAAGACTGGTGCGCTCGATGCGCTTACCGCGCACCACACCGTTCATATCCGCAATCAGAAGGTCGACGTACAAAACCTCAGGATATTTCTTAAGGAATGCGTTTGCTTCGTTGAGTTGAACGGCACGCAGAGGGACCGACATGATGCACCTATTAGCTGTTAATTATTATGTTCACTACCCTTTCACGAGCCCAGTCAATCCGAAAGACAAAGTGAAGTCAATAGCGAACACTTGGCCTTTCAACCTTTATTTTCTGGCCTTTTATGGGCACGAGAGTGCCAGATCAGTCTTGAGAGCCGCGTAAATCCTCAACATCGGACGTGTGGCGTTTAGAATTTTTTACATGAGAGTTGTTAATTAAAATCAACAAGGCTAAGCTCCGGAAAAGCTCGTTCAAGTGTGAAACTTCGAGGTGATAAAAATGGCACTCAAGCCATTAATCGGCGTTACAGCGTGCGTCAAACAGATTGGCCTGCACCCCTACCATGTCAGCGGCGACAAGTACTTGCGTGCTGTCAGCGTCGCGGCGTTGGGGCTTCCGGTCATCATTCCTTCCTTAGGCGAACTGACTGAGATTGAAGATGTGCTCGCGCATCTCGACGGTCTGCTGCTGACCGGCTCACCCTCGAATGTGGAACCCTTCCACTATCAAGGCCCCGACAGCGCCCCCGGCACGGATCACGATCCGCAACGGGACGCCACGACCCTTCCTTTATTGCGTGCAGCCATTGCGGCCGGCGTGCCGGTGCTCGGCATCTGCCGGGGCTTTCAGGAAATGAACGTGGCGTTTGGTGGCAGCCTGCATCAAAAGGTCCACGAACTGCCCGGCATGCTGGATCACCGGGAAGCGAATCATCCGGACCTGGCCGTGCAGTACGCACCGGCTCACGCGGTCAACGTGCAACCGGGCGGTGTGTTCGAGGCGCTGGATTTGCCGCAGGTGTTCCAGGTCAATTCGATTCACAGCCAAGGCATCGACCGGCTGGCTCCCGGCCTACGCGCCGAAGCTGTCGCGCCGGATGGCTTGATCGAGGCGATTTCGGTCGAGCACAGCAAGGCTTTCGCCGTCGGCGTGCAATGGCACCCGGAATGGCAGGTGCTTTCGAACCCTCCTTATTTGAGTATTTTCCACGCGTTTGGCGAGGCGTGCCGGCAACGGGCGGCGCTGCGTAATACGCGCTGACTTAACACTCGATAAATCAATTTACTGCCCCCGTGAGTCAGTCGGGCGCGCCTTTGCGCGCCAGTCCCTCACTACAACAACAAACGCGATAACAACAAGTACGAACAGGCAGCCAGGACGGCGGCGCCGAATAAGCCCGACCGGGCTTGCAATCCACTATTAAGTCAGGCCGCGTTGGCCCGACGACTGAAACCTGTTGGGAGTTTCACATGGCAAACGCCTCCAGCATCTACAGGAAGGCTCTTGAAGGTCACCAATCACCGAAAAAGGTGCTGGTGAAAGTCGACCGCGTCACCAAGAAATTCGACGAAACCACTGCGGTGGACGATGTCTCGCTTGAGATCTATCAAGGCGAAATCTTCGCCCTGCTTGGCGGTTCCGGCTCCGGCAAATCGACCCTGCTGCGCATGCTCGCAGGTTTCGAGCGCCCGACCGAAGGGCGGATTATGCTCGACGGTGTCGACATCACCGACATGCCGCCGTACGAACGGCCGATCAACATGATGTTCCAGTCCTACGCCTTGTTCCCGCACATGACGGTGGCGCAGAACATCGCCTTCGGCCTGAAGCAGGATCGGCTGTCCAACAGCGAAATCGACGCCCGCGTTGAAGAGATGCTGCGGCTGGTGCACATGACCCAGTACGCCAAACGCAAGCCGCATCAACTGTCTGGCGGTCAGCGTCAGCGTGTGGCATTGGCTCGCTCCCTGGCCAAACGCCCGAAGCTGTTGCTGCTCGACGAACCGATGGGCGCGCTGGATAAAAAGCTGCGCTCGCAGATGCAACTGGAGTTGGTAGAGATCATCGAGCGCGTTGGCGTGACCTGCGTGATGGTGACCCACGACCAAGAAGAGGCCATGACCATGGCCCAACGCATCGCGATCATGCACCTCGGCTGGATCGCGCAGATCGGCAGCCCGGTGGACATTTATGAGGCGCCGGTCAGCCGCTTGGTCTGCGAATTCATCGGCAACGTGAACGCCTTCGACGGCACCGTTGTGGAAGACCTCGAGGGGCACGCGATCATTCACAGCCCGGATCTGGAGCAGAAGATTTACGTCGGTCACGGCGTCAGCACCTCGGTGCAGGACAAGTCGATTACTTACGCGATCCGCCCGGAAAAACTGCTGGTCAGCACGACTAAACCCGATACCCGCTACAACTGGTCCGAAGGCAAAGTGCATGACATCGCCTACCTCGGCGGTCACTCGGTGTTCTACGTGGAATTGCCTGGCGGCAAGGTCGTGCAGTCGTTCATGGCCAACGCCGAACGCCGTGGCGCACGTCCGACCTGGGACGACAAGGTCTACGTGTGGTGGGAAGACGACAGCGGCGTGGTACTGCGCTCATGAAAACACTCAATCAGCAGTTTATGCGGCTGATGCCGAGTGGTCGAAAGCTCGTCATCGGGATTCCTTTCCTGTGGCTGTGCCTGTTTTTCCTGTTGCCGTTCTTCCTGGTGATGAAGATCAGCTTCTCGGAAGCGGCGCTGGCCATTCCTCCTTACTCAGAGATCTACACCTTCGCCGAGCAGAAATTTCAGCTATTGCTCAACATCGGCAACTACTCGCTGCTGACCCAAGATGAGCTGTACATCTCGGCCTACTTCGGCTCGTTGAAGGTCGCGTTTTTAAGCACGCTGATGTGCCTGGCGCTCGGTTTCCCGATGGCCTACGCGATCACCAAGGCCAACAAAGAAACGCAAAACGTTCTGCTGTTGCTCATCATGATGCCGACCTGGACCGCGATCCTGATCCGCGTCTACGCGTGGATGGGCATTCTCAGCAACAACGGCTTGCTCAACGGATTTCTGATGTGGACCGGGCTGACCTCGCACCCGATCGAGATCCTCAACACCAACACGGCCGTCTACATTGGGGTGGTTTACGCCTACCTGCCGTTCATGGTGTTGCCGCTGTACGCCAACCTGGTCAAGCACGATCAAAGTCTGCTGGAAGCCGCGTCGGACCTGGGGTCGAGCAACTTCAACAACTTCTGGAAAATCACCGTGCCGCTGGCCAAGAACGGGATCATCGCTGGCTGCATGCTGGTGTTCATTCCGGTGGTCGGTGAGTTCGTGATCCCGGAACTGCTGGGTGGCCCGGAGACGCTGATGATCGGTCGTGTGCTGTGGCAAGAGTTCTTCAACAACCGCGACTGGCCGGTGGCATCTGCCTTGGCGGTGGTGATGCTGTTGATCCTGATTGTGCCGATTCTGCTGTTCAACCGTAGTCAGGCCAAAGAGATGGAGAGTCGGGGATGAAACGCTTCGGATTTTCAAAGTTCATGCTGATTTTCGGCCTGTCGTTTATCTACCTGCCGATGTTGATTCTGGTGATCTACTCGTTCAACGCCTCGAAACTGGTGACGGTGTGGGGCGGCTGGTCGGTGAAGTGGTACGTCGGCCTGCTCGACAACTCCCAACTGATGGGCTCGGTGGTGCGCTCGCTGGAAATCGCCTGCTACACCGCGATTGCCGCTGTAGCGCTGGGCACGTTGGCGGCATTTGTGCTGACTCGGGTGACGCGCTTCAAGGGCCGTACGTTGTTCGGTGGTTTGGTGACGGCGCCGTTGGTAATGCCGGAAGTGATCACCGGTCTGTCGCTGTTGCTGCTGTTCGTGGCCATGGCGCAGTTGATCGGCTGGCCGATGGAACGTGGCATCTTCACCATCTGGATCGCCCACACCACGTTTTGTGCCGCCTATGTAGCGGTGGTGGTTTCGGCGCGTTTGCGTGAGCTGGACCTGTCCATTGAAGAAGCGGCGATGGATTTGGGCGCGAAGCCGTTCAAGGTGTTTTTCTTGATCACCATTCCGATGATCGCGCCGTCACTGGCGGCCGGCGGCATGATGTCGTTTGCCTTGTCGCTGGATGATTTGGTGTTGGCGAGCTTCGTGTCCGGTCCGGGTTCGACGACCCTGCCGATGGAAGTGTTCTCGGCGGTACGTCTGGGTGTGAAGCCTGAGATCAACGCCGTGGCCAGCCTGATTCTGTTGGCGGTATCGATCGTGACCTTGATGGTCTGGTATTTCAGCCGCCGTGCCGAAGCCACCCGCAAACGCGCGATCCAGGAAGCCATGGACCAGACCGCCAGCGAATCCTGGCAGCAACCTAAAAAGAAAATGGTAGAAGCGACGGCCTAGGCCGTGTGGCGAGGGAGCTTGCTCCCTCGCCACAGGTTTTGTGTTCTATAAAAGAGAATTGGAGTTGTACCGATGAAAATGTTTGGCAGGACTCTGCTGACACTGTCCTTATTGGGCGCGATCGCCACTGGCGCCCAGGCCAATGACAAGGTACTGCGCGTCTACAACTGGTCGGATTACATCGCCCCGGACACCGTCAAGAAGTTCGAAGACGAGACCGGCATCCGCGTGACCTACGATGTATTCGACAGTAACGAAACCCTTGAGGCACGGCTGCTCGCCGGCAAATCCGGTTACGACATCGTCGTACCGTCCAACAGTTTCCTGGCCAAGCAGATCAAGGCTGGCGTCTATCAGGAACTGGACAAGTCGAAGCTGCCGAACTGGAAAAACCTCAGCCCGGTCCTGCTGAAAAACGCCTCCGCCAGCGACCCGGATAACGGTCATGCCTTCCCGTACATGTGGGGCTCGATCGGCATCGGCTTTAACCCGGACAAGGTCAAGGAAGTACTCGGCGCCAACGCGCCGACCAACTCCTGGGACTTGCTGTTCAAACCGGAAAACGCTGAAAAACTGAAAGCCTGCGGCATCAGCTTCCTTGATTCGCCGACCGAGATGCTCCCGGCCGCCCTGCACTATCTGGGCTATCCGGTGAACTCTCAGGACAAAGCGCAGATCGCCGAAGCTGAAGCGCTGTTCATGAAAATCCGTCCTTCGGTGGCGTACTTCCATTCGTCGAAATACATCTCGGACCTGGCCAACGGCAACATCTGCGTGGCGGTCGGTTACTCCGGCGATGTGCTGCAAGCCAAGTCTCGGGCCAAGGAAGCCGGTGACACGGTAAAGATCGACTACAGCATTCCGAAAGAAGGTGCCGGCAGTTTTTATGACATGGTCGCCATCCCACGGGACGCGACGAACGTGGAAAACGCCTACCTGTTCATGAACTTCCTGATGCGCCCGGACATCATCGCCGAGATCACCAACAACATCGGCTATAGCAACGCCAACGCGGCCGCGACGCCACTGGTGGATGAAGCGATTCGGGATGATCCGGGTTTGTATCCGTCGCAGGCGGTGATGGCGACGTTGTATGCCATTCCGGACATGCCGATCGGCGTTCAGCGGGTGATGACTCGCGGGTGGACGCGGGTGAAGTTGGGCAAATAATGATTTCCGTACCCGTTGTGGGTGCGGCCCTTTTTCCGTTCACGCAGCGCCTTACCACCGCTGCACTCCTATCTGCAGAACGGCCTCACCTGGCTTCCTCGGTTCAGGTGAATTCGGGCGCCCTCGGGCGCCTTTTTTTGTGCCTGAAATTACGGTACGAGTGGCCATTCGGCCAATGCGCGATAACGACCCTTATGGGACTCGAACAAGGTGAAGTGATCAGCTCGCAGGTAAAACTCGGGCGGCGTCGCGGACTCAGGCACCGGCACTCGGTAGTCGCGCATCAAGGTCAAATGCGGACGGAATTCCTTGGGTGAATCCTCAAAGCCAAACGGCAGCATTGCCTGCTCCAAGGCATACACCAGACGAAGCAACTCCGGTGATGCCTGCTCAGGCGCAAGCACCAACACCCCTGCCCTGCGCCAGACATCCAGCCGATCAAGCGCAACCCTCAAAGGTATACCCGGCGTTCGAACATTCGCGGCGGCCGTGCAGATATCGGCAATCTGTGCCACGCCAACTGCGCCCAAAAACATCAACGTCAGGTGAAAGTTTTCCGCCGGCACCGGGCGTCCGCTCCTGAGCCCAAGTGCGCTGCGCCACTGGGCAATGGCCCGACGCTGCTCGGGTGAGCAGTTCAGGGCAAAAAACAGTCGTTTTAACGGCTCATGGGATTCGTCGCTCATACCTGGCACCTCCTGACATCCAAGTTATAGTTCATGCAAACGATTCAACGGGAGTGGGCCATGCGAGAGATCATCAGCAAGGAGCCATGGTGGGCCGTGCCACCAAAACCCGGTCAGGATGAGTCCGAGCTCGAGTGGGGCTGGCTGGTTCATTACAACGAAGGTGAGCCGCGCTTCGAGTTCGTCAAAGAGCGGCCGACGGACAGCGAGATTCGTCATCGCAAGAGTTGCAGAACCACCCCGACACCGGAGTGATCCTGCCGCTAGCTCAGGCTTTGACGATCATTTCGAAACCGCCAAAGATCAACCGCTGACCATCGAACGGCATCGGGTTGACGTCCTGCTGCATGCGCGGATCGGTCATGAGTTTTTCCATGCCGGCATCGCGGGTGGCTTTGTCCGGCCAGACGATCCAGGAAAACACCACGGTTTCGTCGTCCTTGAGTTTTACCGCCATCGGAAACGAGGTCACTTTGCCGTCTGGCACGTCGTCGCCCCAGCATTCAGCGAGGCTGAGGGCACCGCTTTCCTTGAAAATGGCAGCGGCTGTCTCGGCGTGTTTTTTGAATTTTTCGCGGTTGGCGGTGGGTACGGCTGCGATAAAGCCATCAACGTAGGACATGGTCATTCTCCTGCTGGGGGTCGAGGGTCGATCTGCTGGTTAGTCGATTCCGTCGGGCCCCAATCGACAGACCCGCTGCCCGAACTGACCGACGGTACTTCGGCGCTCCCCGCCAAATTGCCCTCTATCTGCGCCGCCATGTACAACGTTCCGGCCATCACCCCGGTCGTCGGATTTTGCACCAGTTTCATCCAGGCCTTGTCGAACGTGTTGCCCAGGCTGCTGCGAATCAGTGCCTCGCTGTCCGGCCGGTCGTTGGCCTGAATGATCGCGCGGATACCCGCCACACCCACGGAAATCAAGCCCCCGGCCAATTTCCCCGCTGCAGCGGCGACTGCACTGGCCGCGCCTCGCGGGACCATTTCGGCTTCCATCCGTTGGCTGGCACGCTTGGCCACCGGCGCCATGGCGGTGTCGGTCGAATCCACGCCTCGGTCGCCACCTGCCTTGTGGATCTTGTCGATCAGCGCCGCGTAGGCCGGCAGCGTGTTCAGCGGTTGGGTGTGCACGACCTGATACAGCGAGGCATTCCGGGCGGGCGGCGGGCCCAGGGCAATCGCGGGAATTTTCTGGATACGGCCGTTGAGCTGAGCCATCGGCACGCCGTGGCGCTGGGAGATTCGCTGCAGTTCTTCCTGAAGAATGTCCACATAGAACGCCGTTGCCAGGCCGAGAATCGCGTCGGGATCGATCTCCACCGCGACCGGCGCCAGCACGCGCTGTCGATATTGCTCCAGCAGATAGGCTGCCAGGCGCTTGGCCGAGGCATCCTGCTCGCCCTTGGCGCTGAGGGTGTACCAGCTGACCTTCATCGATAGCCATTCCTGGGTCCAGTAGCTGCTGAACCATGGAATGAAGTTCTCTTCGGTCAGTTGATAGACGCGCGTGCGCCAGTAATCCATGGCGCCGCGCGCGTAGATTTTGGTCTGCTCGGTGGCCGATTGCGATGCCGCGACAATCTCACGATCCACCCGCTGCCAGGTGCTTTGGGAAATCACCACCGGCGCCACTTCCACCGGGGCAGGCGCAGGCGTGACGCATCCCGCCAACACCACCAACACGGCGACGATCAGCGAACGCAGGTTCAAGATCGCGGTTTCCTACAGACTTGCCCGAACGGAATGTCCGGTACTCAAAGGCCTATTAATTTGAGTATAGGTGTCGGTGTTTGTTCGCTTGGGGTTGAGGGTGTTCTTTAAGAACACCCAAAAAACCGTCCATCACTTATGTCGCCTGACGGCCGTCACGCTGAGCGTATTTTCCTGGTACGTCCTGTCCGAGGAGCGCACGTCATGATGCTGGCGACTGAGCTCGCCTCTTCTACCGCCCGCCGGAATCAATACTTCTAAGCAGTTGCCCCAGGCCCTCGGAAAAACAGGTCGGAGTGCTCGGGGAGAAGCACTGAAGCAGGCGGCTGTTGTCGGCGCGCGAATGCTTGATATCACCGGAACGCGGCGCGTCGTAGTTCAACGTCAGGGGTCGCCCGAGGAGTTCACTTAACGCAGCCGCCAGATCGTTAAGACTGGTGGATCGGTTAAACCCGATGTTGACCGGTCCGATGCTCGGTTTTGACGCTTTGATCGCCTGTACCAGGACCTTTACGAGGTCCTCTATGTAGACAAAATCCCTTGTTTGCTCCCCGTCACCGTAAACCGTGATGGGGAGATTTTTTTTGGCCCTTTCGCTGAAAATACTAATGACACCGGAATAAGGCGATGAAGGGTCCTGGCGCGGTCCGTAAATATTGAAAAAACGCAGAATGACCGGTTCGAGACTGTGCTGGCGTCGATAGAAATCGAGGAAATGTTCGCTGGCCAGTTTGTCGGCGGCATACGGAGTCAGCGGATTCTTGGGCGTGTCTTCGGTAATCGCCATGCCCTCGCCATTGTTGCCATAGATCGCCGCGCTGGACGCGTAAACCACCCGTCTTACGCCAGTCTGACGCATGGCTTCACAGATATTCAGCGTACCGACGAAGTTGCTTTGGTGAGTAGCGACCGGGTCTTCGACCGACGCCTGCACCGAGGCCACCGCAGCCAGATGAACCACCGCACTGCAGTCTTTCATCGCCCGCTCCACCGTCGGCGCATCCGCGACATCCCCCACTACCAAGGTCAAATGGCATCGATCAATCGGCAGATTCGACAATTTGCCAGTAGAAAGATCGTCCAGAACCCGGACGCTATAACCGTTTTCAAGCAGTGCTTCAACAAGGTGAGAACCGATGAAACCGGCACCGCCCGTCACAAGAATTCGATCTGCAGTCATGATTTATTTACTCCCCGGTGCGGTGGTGGGTATTCGATCCATCGCAATGAAGTCCCCTAATTGCTCGATGAGTTCACGGCTGTCACTGAGCATTTGTTGCCAGTCGGTCGGAAAGCGAACATTCAACGGCAGTTGATCGATTCTCCAGCGCGGCGACAGGGGGCGATCAAACCGGGCGGCGACCTGCAAGCCCATTTCACTGGCGGCGAACGGCCCACGCAACACCGTCGGCGTGCGACCGGCGCTGTCGACGGCCTGGACAACATGGGCCGCCAACCACTCGCCATCGGGCATGCGAACGCGCAACGGCTGACCAATCGCGGCGTAGCTGATGTTCAGCGGTTCGAGATAGATCCACAGCAGGGGCTCTTCCAGCCGTTCAAGGCGTATTAACAACGTACCGGCACCGACATTTTCGCCGGGGGTGACCAATACCTCCGCAACCCGACCGCTCTGCGCAGCCTTGACCGACAACGCGGCGAGGCGCGTTTTCAACCACTGTTGCTCGGCGTTCTGTTGAATAATCTCGCGTTCAACGCTTAGCGGCGACTGACGAGCCAGTTGCTCGCGGCGCTCGAACGCCAACAGGTCCGCTTTAAAAGCGTCGAGTTCGGACTGGGCTGCCAGCACTTCTCCACGAGAGACGGCGCCTGAAACAATGAGGTCTTCAAGCACCTGCACGCGTTGCTCTGTCCTGCTCACTCGGGTCCTGAGCAACTGACGCTCCCGAGTGTCCAATTTGGTGCTGGCGGCGCGCACCGTGTTCTTCGGCATCGCGGCGAGCTGCATTAGCCGCGCACGCCATTCAGGATTGTCGAGACTGACCAACGGCTGATCGACCTGGACCTGTTCCCCGGCCATGACAAACAGTTGATCGACCCGACCGGCATCCCGCGCGCGCACCTCGAGAATCGGCAGGCGCAATTGCGCCGGCGCGTCGATCATCAGCATGCCGTAGGTCAGTTTTCCTCCCAGCCAGATCAAGGGGCTCGCGACCAGGAACAAGATCAAATACCAACGCACGCGAAACGCCATGCGCTTGCCCGGAGCGTAGAGCACACTCAAACCCTGCTCCTGAGTGGGGTTCAGTTCTTTACGACTATCGAATCGAATCTTCATGACGGCTCACCGTTTTGGAAAGTCTCGCCAGGCTTGCCAGTCAATGCCGGCAATTCCTCGTGGTTGCAGCTGTTCGCGCCAGGCACGGGTCTGGTGCTGCAACTGCTCAGTCGACGCACCGGCCCAGGATTCCGTGGCATCCAATTGCGGCTCGGTGCTTTGCGCCAGGCGAAACTGCAGATCGGGCCAGCGTTGAGCGATCTGCTCTGCCATTCGTGCGCTGTTTTGCGGGTTGCGGGTGTAGATCATCAGGCTGACCTGACGCACGCCCGCGTCGGGCAGCGCGCACGGCAGACAGGTTTTTCCGGGTTTTGCCTCGGCGAACCAGCGATGATGGCTGGAAATCTCTACCGGCCAGGGGCTCGCTGCGGAGGCCGCGCGCAAGGTGTCGAGCAAGTCCTTCAAACGCTGATCCGGGACCGGTACGCCCAGCTGCTCGACTTCCAGGTCCAGGTGCAGGCTGGCGAATGAAAGCCCCTTCAGCTTCGCCAATAAATCGGTGAGCTGATGGCGTCCCTGCGGCTCGATCCAGGCCGAATCGCCGAGCAACAGGCTGACTTGCACCCCCTCGCCTGCCGCGTCCTGCAGCAATTGCTTCAGCCGTTGGCGCGTCGTGACAAGGTCTTTCAACTGGGCGGCCTTGAGGCCAAGGTAGATCTTGCCCATCCCGGCTTCACGCAGTTGCTCAAGCTCCGCTTTACGCTGATCGGGATCGAGCAATGCTTCGCTGTCCCAGACATAGCTGGCCTGGGACCATTGGCTCGACTGCGACCCCGCCGCCTGAAGCGGCAGTGGTTGTGCGGCCATTATTGTCGTTGGCAACGACAGCGTCAGGAGCAGAAGTATCGATCGCATATCAAAACCTCGTGGCTCGTTTAAGCACCCACCACGGCGCCATCGAGGTTTCTTCATGGCCCCGACGAAATATCTCGTTGAGCATGGCCACTGCGCTCCAGCACCGCAGAAATAGCATGAACAGCGGAAAGAAAGGCACCAACAACCCCAGGATCATGTCCTTTCGAGGTCGGTCGGACACCATCAACAACATGGCGCCGAACAACAGCGTGGTGATCATCAGGTACAGCGCGTAGATCAGTACAAACAGAAACAACAGCGTCTTGCCCGGCAGAATAAATAACGCCAGCAAGGTGTAGCTGAAGATGATGAACGGCAGCACCAGCTGAAAAAAGAAGCCGCTGAGCAGGATCATCAGAAAGGTCGGCCAGCCCAATAAGTTCGGGTTAATGTTGTGGTTGTGCTTTCTGACGTACAGAAAAAACAGGTCGCCATCCCAGCGCAATCGCTGCATCAGAAACTGACTAAGCGTCGACGGTGCATCGGTGTGACCAATCGCTTCCGGCTCGAAGGGAATCCTCAAGTCATGTCGCTTGAAGTAACTTTTGATGCGCAACGTCAGGTCCAGATCCTCCGCGGTGTGTGTGTTCCAGCCACCTATTTTCACCAGAAAGCTGCGGCGGAATGCCCCGAAGGCCCCCGAGACGTTGTTGACCAGGTTCCATTCGGCCAGACCGATTTTCGACATGTGGATGGATAACAGATATTCCAGCGCCTGCATCGCGGTGACCCAGGAACCCCAGACATTGCGCACACGCAGGCTACCGGCGACCGCAGGCACCGACGGGTCCTCGAAATGGCGCACGATGGAGCTGACCATGTTGTTGTCGAAGGACGTGTCACCATCAAGCGCCATCACGATGTCACCGCTGGCAAGCGACAGACCTGCGTTCAATGACGACACCCGGCCGCCCCGCTGCCATTTGGCGATCGGGCGCAAATGACGCCTGGGGTACAACTGCGGGTCCACCTTAAAACTGCGAACGGCGCTCAGCGTCGGCTGATTCACCGTGGCCCCGTCCACCACCGGAATCATCTCAATGTGGCCGGGGTACGTCTGCTCGCACAGGCTTAACAGCGTGGTCTGAACATCCATCCCTTCGCTGTAGCAGGTAATGATGCAAGAGACCTTGGGGCGATAGACGCTGATCTTCGGTATACGAGTGCGTCGACGCGTAAACCAGCGCAATACACCCAGCAGCACCATGATCATGAGGGGCAATTCAAAGATCAGAAACAAGGGGAAAAGCATGATAAACAACCGGCTCAATCCATCCGGCCCCATGAACGCGCTGAGTGCGTTGAAGAGTTGCTCCATTAAAGGGCTCATGGCGTCTCACACCAACTCACTGGCCAGACGGGCCAGTAGTAATTCGCCATCTTCCTGCTCGAGAAGATCGTGGGGCGCCGTGATACTGACGACACGCAGTGAAATGTCACTGACCTCCGGGGCTGAAAACAACTCGGCGACCCGGCTCAAGCGTTGTTTGACGCTTTCCAGGCCCTTGCCATCGGTATGTGGAAGCATGATCCACAAGTACTCTTCCGTACTTCGAGAGCAGCGGTCGGTTTCTCTGACGGTTTCTTTCAAACGATCGGCCACACTGTCGATGAAGGCATGGCCGTGGTGTTCGCCCAAGCGAGACAACGTACTGGCCAGGTTGATGAAGCGCAGACCGATCAGTGAGAAGGCAGGCAACGGGTAGCGGCGCACGACTTGCATCTGCCAGGTCAGCAGATCATAAAAGTCCTTGCCGCCTAACAGAGTGAGTCGACCAAAGTGATGAACCGATTGATCGCCGAACTCCTGGCGGCAGCGGAAACGTCCGGCCTCGGCCAGACGGAAATCTCTGACCTCGCGTACTCGCAACTTGTCAGGCGTGTGTGACAGGCCGCAGTCCAGGCAGCGCGCCTGCACTTCGGCATCGACAAAAAACGCCTGGCATGACCGACAGCGATAATTCTCCATAGGGCGGTCGTAATCACTGCCGATATGGCGCAGCCGGTTCAAGCAGTTGGGGCACAACAACACCCCATCTTTGAGAAAGGATTCCTGTGGCCCCACGTGCCCACAGGTAAAGCAGTGCAATGAAGGCTGGCGTGAAATGTCCAGGGCCTGACATTCGGTACACACATCAATGTAATTGAGCCGGCCCGAACCACAGTCCGAACAGAGGCGAACGCGATCGACCAGAACCCCCTCCTCCAGCCAGTCCTGCTGCACCATCAAACTGAGCCAGACAAACGAATTGACCTGCTCGTTATCAGCCAGGGCGTCCAGCAGCGGATAGCGATAATGCTGAGGCACTTCCGGGTCTCGCAGGGCATAGACGTGGGCGTTGTCGCGCAACCACAACCAGGAAAGCACCCGACTTTCAAAACGCTCGGGGGCGGAGCCCTGATTGAACAGCCGGTAGCGTTCTTGCCATACCTCCCAGAGGTTTCTTATTTCGCTGGATTCGACAGGGCACGCACCGTCACCCAAGGCTTCACACCAGTCGTTCTGATCACGGCAACAAAAAATGAGGGCGTAGCGATAAAGGGGAATCGAGCGCAACTTTCGAAGCACCTGCCCGGCATAAGCCGCTGGCAGGTCCAGCAGCAAGACATCAAATGCGTGTGCAGCCAACAAGCTGCCCAAGTCGGCGAAGTGCTCAAGCTCCGGAAGATCCAAGCTTGGAACTTTATTACCGATTATCGCAATCCGTGGAGTTGGAGTCGGCATGTCGCACGGCCTCTGCGGACAGACAAGCGCGGTTAAAAGGAGTTACAAACACTACCACCGCGTCAGAAAAGCGCCAACTTTATTGTGAAGTTATTTTTTGATAGGCCGAATGCCACTATTTTGTCATTAAATTATTCGCATTCCGTCTTTAGACACGGCGCTTCAATAAGACCGAAACCCATGATTATCAAAAATAATAATTGTTAATTTTTCAAACACTTACACGCACTTATCAACTAAAACATTACCCATACGCTCACTACTTTTAATTGCCAGCAGTGACAGCGCTGGACGCAACCAAGACCGCCATCAAATTAATAGGTTCAATGGGTTTTTATATCAAATTCGCCAATCCATATAACAATATCAAACAACAAAACTGAACAGTTACACGAGTGAAACATGCAGTGTTTCATTAATGAACATTTGCTCAAACCTTGCAACTTTTTAATCAGCACAAACATCCCGAAGGCAGCTGCGCAACCAGCAATGCACAGGGTCGGCGTCCAGCCGCGGATGCCAGAGCATGGCGACGGTGAACGTCGGCAGAGACAGCGGCAGCGCAAAGCTGTGCATGCCGGTACGCAGGTTGGCGGTGTGCCGCTCGGGAACGCAGGCGATCAGGTCGGTGGCCCGGGCGAGTGCCAGCGCAGTGGAGAAGCCTGCGACGATTGTTGCTATCTGCCGCTCCAGCTCCAGGGGCTCAAGGGCCTCATCGATGGGCCCCTTGTCGAGCCCCCGCCGAGAGACACTGATGTGGCTGCCCGCCGCATAACGCGCGGGGGTTATCTCGCCTTGGCTGAGTGGATGCCCCCTTCGCACAACGCCAATAAAGCGGTCCCGGAACAAGCCCTGCGTGCGCAGCTCCGGGCCAGCGGCCTTCCCCACCACACCCGTTTCCAGATCGACCGTCCCGTCGCGCAGTGACGTGTTGTCTTTGTCGGGTTTGTGCATGAAGCGCAGCCGCACGCCTGGTGCTTGCTCGGCGACGCGCGCAATCAGGTCCGCGCCAAAATTCTCGACAAAGCCTTCACTGGTGCGCAGCGTGAACGTGCGGCTCAGCTGTTTGAGATCGGGTTGCTCGGCAGGCCGAAGGACCGCTTGTGCGTCCTGCACCAGCTGACTGACCCGCTCGCGCAGCTCCAGCGCTCGCGGGGTGGGCACCAGACCTCGTCCGGCCCTGACCAACAGCGGATCACCGGTGGTTTCACGCAATCGCGCCAGCGCCCGGCTCATCGCCGACGGGCTCAGCCGCAAGCGTTTGGCGGCGCGCGCTACGCTGCCTTCGGCGAGCAGCACATCAAGGGTGATCAGCAAGTTGAAATCGGGAGTGGACATGCATCGCCTCGCGGCAGAGTGATATGGCGTTTTACGCACGAATAAAGTGCAAAGGGTGCGCCTTCCGCCATGTTAGGCCAGGGCGTAGATTTCTGGTAGCTCCGCTTCGGGAGTGCCTAGAAATGAGGAACAGCATGAAATCAGTCAGTGCATTCGCAGAGCAAGCGCAACAGACACCGTCCGTTCGGTGGGTGTTGACCAGTCTTTCGCTGTCGATGCTGCTGTCCTCGCTGGGCACCAGTATCGCCAATGTCGGTTTGCCGACCTTGGCCCAGGTGTTCAACGCCTCCTTTCAGGAAGTGCAGTGGATCGTCCTCGCCTACCTTCTCGCCATCACCACCCTGATCGTCAGCGTCGGTCGGCTCGGTGACTTAACGGGCCGTCGGCGGCTGCTCTTGACCGGCATCGGCGTGTTCACGCTGGCGTCGGCGTTATGCGGCTTTGCGCCCACGCTCTGGATGCTGATTGGCGCCCGGGCGCTGCAAGGACTCGGTGCGGCAATCATGATGGCGCTGACTATGGCCTTTGTCAGCGAGACGGTAGCGAAGGCAAAAACCGGCAGCGCCATGGGCTTGCTCGGGACAATGTCGGCGATAGGCACCGCGATGGGGCCGTCGCTCGGAGGCCTGCTGATTGGCGGGTTCGGCTGGCGGGCGATCTTCCTCATCACCGTACCGCTGGGCTTGCTGACATGGGTGCTCGCGCATCGCTACTTGCCCGCCGATCGCCAGAAACCCAAGCCCGATCGTGCCGGCTTCGACCCGCTGGGCACACTGCTGCTGGCGTTGACACTCGCCGCTTATGCGCTGGCCATGACCTTTGGGCGAGGCAGTTTCGGCCCGCTCAACATCGCCTTGCTATTGGCGGCGGGCGTCGGCGTCGGCCTCTTTGTGTTCACCGAGGCTCGCGTCACTTCACCGTTGATTCGATTGGCGATGTTCCGTGATCCCGTGCTCAGTGGCAGCCTAGCCATGAGCCTGCTCGTTGCGACAGTAATGATGGCGACGCTCGTGGTCGGCCCCTTCTACCTCGCGCATGGACTCGGCCTCGATGCCGTTCTGGTGGGGCTGGTCTTGTCGGTCGGGCCGTTTGTCGCGGCACTGACGGGTGTGCCCGCAGGCCGTATTGCCGACCGCTTTGGCGCCCGACGCATGACCCTCGTCGGGCTCGCGGCCATGGCGACCGGATGCTTCACGCTATCGGTGCTGCCTGAGACATTCGGCATCGGTGGCTACCTCTTGCCCATGGTCGTGATCACTCTCGGCTATGCCCTGTTCCAGACAGCCAACAACACGACGGTCATGGCGGATGTTCAGCCAGACCAACGGGGCGTCATCTCCGGCATGCTCAACCTGTCGCGCAATCTGGGACTGATCACGGGTGCGTCTGCCTTGGGCGCGGTGTTCGCGCTCGCATCGGCCGCTGTCGACATTGCAACAGCGCGATCCGAAGCGGTTGCCAGCGGTATGCGAATCACCTTCGCCGTGGCGCTGGTGTTGGTCGCTGTCGCACTGGCCATCGCGCTGGGAAGCCGCGCGTTGGCAATGCGTCATAACCGCCGGTAACCCGACACGGCGTTTATTTTTCCAGCATGACCAGTGGCGTGTCTTTCTTCACAATGTACGTCGCCAGCTCCGACGCTTTGTTCGCGCCGATGTTCTTCGCGACGTGCGCAGTACCGGCGGGAATGTACAAGGAATCGCCAGCCTTGAGCGTTATCGGTGGCCGCCCCTCGAGCTGATATTCAAACGTGCCCTCAATGACGTAGGCCACTTCCACCCCCGGATGAGAATGCTTGGGGGATACCACACCCGGCTCGAAATCAACGCGAACTTGAATCACCTCACGCCCGGCGACGTCGAGATCCTGGCGCAGCAGATCGGTGCGGTGAAGACCCGCCTGCCAGCTTTTTACCGGTGGCGCCTCTTGAGCTTGAGCGAGGCCCGCAAAGGCGGTGAGTGCCGCGGCAACGGCGACGCCGAGCATGCCAGCGGAGATACGGTGATTGAATCGGGACATGGCATTTCTCCAATGAGTGCGCGGAAAGTCGCGCGCAGGTTGCCGCGGATGCGGTGGCTCTATTCAGAGGCCGCCGTGTATCGCGCAAGTGTCGAGAATGCCTTGGATTTGTATGCGAAGTTAGCTGCAGCCGCGCTGGATACGTTCCGATACAAACGGATCCTGCGCACACGAAAAAGCCCGCACAAGGCGGGCTTGGAAATCGAGTAGGTGGCCGGTGCTGGTCTCCGGCTTACAAGGTTTATCAGGACTCCCACAGAACAGTTTTGTGCTGTCCTGCTTCACACGGCATAAGGGCTGGATCTCAGCGCGGAGATCTTTCTAACCGTGTACCCTTCGGAACGCGCCCCACGTTTCCTCGCCATCCGCTTGCGCATCAGTCTGCGTCTTCACCTACAACTTCAAGAGTAGTACAAAGTCCAAAGTGCAAGGCGGGCTTTTTTAGAACGATTTTGTCCTGTGGGAAGCGTGGCAGGATTGAAAGATGCTAACGCCAGTGACGGGCCTGAAGGCTTCCAGCGAGGCGCCCTTGGCAACCGTCAGCGTCACGACCTGCTTGTACGTCTCACCAGTGCAGATTCCGGCATGCGACCATTCTGGAACCCCCCGCCAATCTTCCAGTTCCTTGATTCTCGCGTCTATCCGCTGAGAGGCCGAATCTCCTCCCTCTTCTTCTTTTGCACCGACCCTGCTCTTTCTTCATGGTGATTGTCGCCTTGTTCATGTGGGAGTCCAGAGCAGGGCTTATAGCGTTCTTTGGCTGTTACCGACGTCTTTCGCCGTTTCGATACCCCAATCCAATGCGGCCTCCATGTCCAGCAGATGTGGTTTTGGATCGTGATCTTCAAAAATGGCCGTGCCGTCCGGCCGGTACACACCGATGAACATCCCCAGCGAGCCGTCCTTCAATATCTCGGCTTTGACCTCTATCTTGCATCCGTTCGACAGCGTTTCCTTGTGGACGATATGGCGTTCAGTCATTGCTGCATTCCTCTCGTTTAAGTCCGAGTAGCGCATTTACCTATGGGCCATGTTAGCTCAGTGCGGCCCACTATAAGGCCTGCCAGGACAGCGGCGTAATGCCACCTATACTAGAAGCCACCGCCCCCACCGGGGTCTGCACGCCCAAAATAAAAAGCAGAGGTGGAACATGGTCTGGCAGCAAATCTACGATCCGTTCGGCAACCCGATACTTTCAACCCTCATGGCAGCAGTGCCAGTCGTGGTGATGCTGGCAGCGCTGGCGTTTTTCCATATCAAGGCGCATCTGGCGGCATTGATGGCCCTGGCATCGGCGCTGGTGATCGCGATTTTCGCCTTCGACATGCC
Source organism: Pseudomonas sp. HLT2-19-2 (assembly GCF_054898005.1). Lineage (NCBI taxonomy): Bacteria > Pseudomonadati > Pseudomonadota > Gammaproteobacteria > Pseudomonadales > Pseudomonadaceae > Pseudomonas > Pseudomonas sp. HLT2-19-2. The sequence goes on from NZ_CM142712.1 coordinate 3,659,277, forward strand.
GGCGAACATGGCCGGCTCGGCCGCCCTTTACGGCGCCGCCAACGGCTTGCTGCCGATTGGCTGGATTGTGCTCAACATCATTTTCCTGCATCGGCTGACGACGGAGAACGGCTCGTTCAAGGTGCTGCAGGATTCCCTGGCGCGCATCACCGACGACCGACGCCTGCAATTGCTGCTGATTGCCTTCTGCTTCGGTGCTTTCTTCGAAGGCGCCGCTGGTTTCGGCACGCCGGTGGCGGTGACCGGGGCGATTCTGATCGGGCTGGGCTTCTCGCCTCTGGCCGCGTCTGGCCTGGCATTGATCGCCAACACCGCGCCCGTGGCGTTCGGTGCGCTGGGCACGCCGATCATCACCCTGGCCAAGGTGACCGGGCTGGATGAAATGGAACTGTCGATGATGGTCGGCCGGCAACTGCCGTTCTTCTCGGTGATCGTGCCGTTCTGGTTGATCTGGGCCTTCGCCGGATGGCGAAAAATGCTGGAAATCTGGCCGGCGATTTTGGTAGCCGGGGTCAGTTTCGCCGTGCCGCAGTTCGTGGTGTCCAACTACCACGGGCCGATGCTGGTGGACGTGATCGCCGCGCTGATTTCCATGGCCTGCCTGACCGGTTTCCTCAAGGTTTGGAAACCGGCCACCGTGCATACCTCCGCCGCGCTGTCCGGGCGCGTCGACAACTCCAAAATAGCCGAAGAGCATGACGAAAAACCCGTCGCCAGCGCGACCTTTGCCAGCGATGCCAAACCTGCGGTGATGCGCGCGTGGATGCCGTGGATCATCCTCACGGTGTTCGTTTTCGCCTGGGGCACCCAGGGCTTCAAAAACATGTTCGATACCCGCCCGGCGATTGATCCGGCAACGAACTCAGCGAAGCTCGACCCACAAGGCAAACCGATGCGCGAAGCCAACCCGATCTTCGCCCCGGTGTTGACGTTCACCACTATTCACCAGCAGATCGAGAAGGTCCCGCCCGTGGTGCCCGCGCCTAAAACCGAGGAAGCGGTCTACAAGTTCACCTGGCTCACCAGCACCGGTAGCGGCATCTTGCTGGCGGCGATCCTCGGCGGGTTGCTGATGGGCTATTCCATCCCGCAACTGATCCACCAGTACCTGCGAACGATCTGGGTCGTGCGTTACTCGTTGATCACCATCGTCGCGATGCTCGCCCTGGGTTTCCTCACCCGCTATTCAGGCTTGGACGCCACCATGGGCCTGGCCTTCGCCGCGACGGGCATCTTCTACCCCATGTTCGGCACCCTGCTCGGCTGGCTCGGCGTAGCCTTGACCGGCTCGGATACGGCGTCAAACGTGCTGTTCGGCGGCTTGCAACGGGTGACCGCCGAGCAGCTGGGGATCAGCCCGGTGCTGATGGCCGCTGCCAACAGCTCCGGCGGGGTCATGGGCAAGATGGTCGACGCCCAGTCAATTGTGGTGGCGTCCACCGCCACGCGCTGGTACGGCCATGAAGGGGAAATCCTGCGTTACGTATTCTTCCACTCGATCATCCTGGCCATTCTGGTCGGTGGCCTGGTGACGTTGCAGGCGTATGTGGCGCCGTTCAGCAGTATGGTTGTGGGCGGGCATTGATTGACGCAAACCTGTCAGCCATGCCTGGGGTCATCGCCGGGGCATGGCGGCAATGTTTCACTTTGTGGTGAGGGAGGCCCCGCCCCGTCTTCGACGCCACGCTGTCGCGCAGCAAACTGGTTCGACCAGCCAACAACACATAGACAGTAGAGCGCCTCAGGCCAATGATGCAAGTCAGTGGTAACCGGACACAGACCTCCAATAAAAACAACTGAGGGTCGTCAACCAACGATGAACATTCTCTACGATGAACGCGTCGACGGCGTCCTGCCTGATGTCAACAGAGCTGCCTTGCTGGAGGCCCTGCATACGCAGTGGCCGGATCTGGAAGTCCTGGATCAACAGGAAGAGCTCAAACCGTACGAATGCGACGGACTTTCTGCTTACCGCACCACACCCATGCTGGTGGTACTGCCGCGCCACATCGATGAGGTACAAGGCGTGCTTCGGCTCTGCCATGAGCGGCATGTCGCGGTGGTCGCCCGCGGTGCCGGCACCGGTTTGTCCGGGGGCGCATTGCCGCTGGAAAAAGGCGTGCTGCTGGTGATGGCGCGCTTCAACAATATTCTGCACATCGACCCCGCCGCCCGCACGGCTCGGGTTCAGCCAGGCGTGCGCAACCTGGCGATTTCCCAGGCAGCAGCGCCGTTTGGCTTGTACTACGCGCCGGACCCTTCCTCGCAGATCGCTTGTTCAATCGGCGGTAATGTGGCGGAAAACGCCGGTGGCGTGCATTGCCTGAAGTACGGGCTGACCGTGCACAACTTGCTCAAGGTCGACATTCTGACCGTCGACGGCGAACACCTGAGCCTGGGTTCCCAGGCACTCGACTCTCCGGGCTTCGATCTGCTGGCATTGTTCACGGGTTCCGAAGGCATGCTCGGTGTCATCACCGAGGTCACGGTCAAACTGTTGCCCAAACCTCAGACCGCCAAAGTGCTGCTGGCGGCGTTCGATTCCGTCGAGAAAGCGGGTCGTGCGGTGGGTGACATTATTGCCGCCGGCATCATCCCCGGCGGCCTGGAAATGATGGACAACCTGGCCATTCGCGCCGCCGAAGACTTCATCCACGCCGGCTATCCGGTCGACGCTGAAGCCATCCTGCTGTGCGAACTCGATGGCGTTGAAGCCGACGTTCATGATGACTGCGATCGCGTGCGCCAAGTGCTGGAACAGGCCGGCGCCACCGAAGTGCGCCAGGCTCGCGATGAAGCCGAACGCGTGCGTTTCTGGGCCGGACGCAAGAATGCCTTTCCTGCGGTGGGCCGACTCTCACCGGATTATTACTGCATGGACGGGACGATTCCGCGCCGCGAGCTGCCCGGTGTGCTGCACGCGATTGCCGCGTTGTCGGTCGAGTACGACCTGCGGGTGGCCAACGTTTTCCACGCCGGTGACGGCAACATGCACCCACTGATTCTGTTCGATGCCAACCAACCGGGCGAACTTGATCGCGCCGAAGCTCTGGGCGGCAAGATCCTCGAATTGTGCGTGAAGGTCGGCGGCAGCATTACCGGTGAGCACGGCGTGGGCCGGGAGAAGATCAATCAGATGTGTGCGCAGTTCAATAGCGATGAGCTGACTGTGTTCCATGCCGTCAAAGCCGCCTTCGATCCAAGTGGTTTGCTCAACCCTGGCAAGAACATTCCGACGCTGCACCGCTGCGCCGAGTTTGGCGCCATGCACGTTCATTTGGGTCAGATGCCTTTCCCTGATCTGGAGCGTTTCTGATGCGCAGTGAACACGATCTCGACGACAGCGGCGCGCTGCTCGAGCAGGTCAACCAGGCGCTGCAAAACGCCACGCCGTTGCGCATTCAAGGTTCCAACAGCAAGGCGTTTCTTGGGCGCATCGTGGCGGGTGAAGTCCTCGACACGCGCAGCCACCGAGGCATCGTCAGCTACGATCCGACCGAGCTGGTGATCACCGCCCGCTGCGGCACACCGTTGACAGAGCTTGCTGAGGTGTTGGATGCAGCGCAGCAGATGTTGCCTTGCGAACCGCCCTCCTTCGGCGACGGTGCCACGGTCGGCGGCATGATCGCCAGCGGGTTGTCGGGACCACGGCGTCCCTGGTCGGGGTCCGTCAGGGACTTCGTCCTTGGGACACGCGTCATCACCGGTCATGGCAAGCATTTACGCTTCGGTGGCGAAGTCATGAAAAACGTTGCCGGCTACGATCTGTCGCGCCTGATGGCCGGCAGCTACGGCTCGCTTGGCGTGGTGACCGAAGTCTCGCTCAAGGTCCTGCCCAAGCCGCGTCAAGCCTTAAGCATCAGCCTGGAAATGGACAGTGATCGCGCCTTGCTTCGCCTCGCCGAATGGGGGCAACAACCGCTGCCGATCAGCGCCGCGTGCCACGATGGACAGCGCCTGCACTTGCGGCTTGAGGGAGGCGAAGGCTCAGTGGCTGCGGCTCATGAGCGACTGGGCGGCGAGTTGCTGGACTCCTCGTATTGGGTTGATCTCAACGAGCATCGATTGAGCTTTTTCGATGAGGACCAGGCACTTTGGCGCCTGTCCGTTCCTCACAACACGCCTCGACTTTCCCTGCCTGGCCGTCAGCTGATCGATTGGGGCGGTGCACAGCGCTGGCTCAAAACCGACGCAGAGGCAACGTTCATTCGCTCGATCGTGGAAGAAGTCGGCGGGCATGTGACCTGCTACAGCCATGGCCTGATCGACAGCCCGTTCCAACCGTTGCCTGCCGCACTGATGCGCTACCACCGGAACTTGAAGCAGCAACTCGACCCCCAGGGAATCTTCAACCCCGGACGCCTGTACGCGGAGCTTTGACCCATGCAGACCACTTTGAGCGAACACGCACGCCAACTGCCCCGCGCCGAAGAAGCCGAAAGCATCCTGCGCACGTGCGTGCACTGCGGTTTCTGCAATGCCACCTGCCCGACCTATCAATTGCTGGGCGATGAGCTGGATGGACCGCGGGGCCGCATTTACCTGATCAAGCAGGTCCTGGAGGGCAACGAAGTCACGCAGAAGACCCAACAGCATCTGGATCGCTGCCTGTCTTGCCGCAATTGCGAAACCACCTGCCCTTCCGGGGTCGACTATCACAACTTGCTGGACATCGGCCGGGCCGTGGTCGATGCGGCGGTGCCGCGCCCACTCGGCCAGCGGTTGTTGCGCGAGGGATTGCGCAGCGTCGTCCCCAATCCTGCGCTGTTCAAAGGGCTGGTCAGCAGCGGCCAGGTGTTCCGGGCGTTGTTGCCCAACACCTTGAAAATAAAGTTACCCCGCCGCGTCTATCCGGCCAAGCCGCGCCCGGCCACTCGCCACGCCCGGCAGGTGCTGATGCTCGAAGGCTGTGTGCAACCGAGCCTGTCGCCCAATACCAATGCGGCCGCCGCCCGAGTCCTGGATCGACTGGGGATCAGCGTCACCGCGACCCATGAAGCCGGATGCTGTGGTGCCGTGGATTATCACCTCGACGCTCAGGCGGCCGGCCTGGATCGCGCCCGCCGCAATATCGATGCGTGGTGGCCGAGCATTGAAAAAGGAGCCGAGGCCATCGTGCAAACCGCCAGCGGTTGCGGTGCCTTCATCAAAGATTATGGTCACCTGCTCAGCACCGATCCGGCCTATGCAGAAAAGGCTAGAACGGTCAGTGCACTGGCCAAGGATCTGATTGAAGTGCTGCGCGACGAACCGCTGGAACAGCTCGGCATCCATGGCGACCGACGCCTGGCGTTTCATTGCCCCTGCACATTGCAGCACGCGCAGAAACTGGGGGGCGCGGTTGAAGCGATTCTGACGAGTCTGGGCTTCAACCTCACGTCGGTCCCCGACGATCACCTGTGCTGCGGCTCGGCGGGCACCTATTCGCTGACCCAACCCGAACTGTCCCGGCAACTGCGCGACAACAAGCTCAATGCGCTGGAAAGCGGACATCCCGAAGTCATTGTCACGGCCAATATTGGCTGTCAGTCCCACCTCGACGGTGCGGGCCGAACCCCTGTCAGGCACTGGATCGAACTGGTCGAAGCCGCCTTGCCATAACCGAGCACTGGAGAATTGCCATGAAAAGCAAAGCCGTACTGAGCCAGACCGAAGTCAGCCAAATCCTCGCGGCTGCACGCACCGAAGCGCAGAACAATCAATGGGCGGTAACCATCGTGATTGTCGATGACGGCGGCCACCCCCTGGCCCTCGAACGCCTCGACGGTTGCGCTCCGATTGGCGCCTACATCGCCACCGAAAAGGCCCGCACCTCCGCCCTCGGTCGGCGCGAATCCAAAGGCTATGAAGAGATGGTCAATGGCGGCCGCCACGCCTTTTTGTCGGCGCCATTGCTGACCTCGCTTGAAGGTGGCGTGCCGATCATCGTCGATGGCCAGGTAGTCGGCGCGGTCGGGGTATCCGGTGTAAAAGCCGAGCAGGACGCACAAGTTGCCAGAGCCGGCGCGCAATGCCTGAACTGATCCGAGCTGAGCTGAGCGCTGAAATAGTCGGGCCGTGTGATAATCGGCCCGACGTTCGTTCTCGATCACTGCCCTTCAGCAAGTTCCGTCTTCGGTGTCCGCAGAGCGCGCCAGGCAATTAAAATCGCCATGAGTGCCAAGCCGAACGTCACCCACGAAACCAAATTAATTCCACCCTCGAATGCACTTCCCGCCTGCGTCATCAGCGCACGTGCTTGATCTCCCGACAACTGCACCGCTACATGATTAGCACCCGATAGCGTCTCACTCGCCAGCATCGTCTGCACCTCGCTCAAAAAACCCGGAAGCTGCAATGCACCGCGATAGTAGGCAGTGACGAGACCACCGAGCACTGTCGTCCCCAAAACCACACCCACCTCATAGGCTGTTTCACTAATGGCCGACGCCGCACCCGCCTTTTCCGGCGGCGCGGCGGATAAAATCACGTCGTTGGATACCGTCGCGATCGCGCCCACGCCAATGTTCAGCAAGGTAAAAGCCACCACCAGAACGATCAGGCTGCTGCCCATGCTGGCGACCAACAAAAACGCCGCCCCAACAAACGCCATCAGAATCGGGACAAGCACATGCACCTGTACTCGACGCGCAACAGGCACGACTGCCATTCCCACTACGATTGCCATGATCTGACCAGGTACTAACGCCAAGCTAGCCCTCAAGGGTGACATCTGAAGGACGATCTGTAAGAACTGAGTGGTGAAGAATACAAAGCCGACGAGGAACGCGAGGCTCATCAGATTGATCAGCACTGAGCCGCTGAAGGTGCCACTTCGGAACAGACTCAGATCCATCAGCGGCACAGGTAGACGTAACTGCCGACGCACAAACATCCACCCAGCAACCACGCCGATTACAAATGCTGTCAGTGCCAACCCGTCAACACCATTACTAGCGCTGTGTTTAATGCCGTAAACGATAGCACTGAGGGCAACCATCGATTGCAGGATACTGAGCGGATCCAATGGTCCTGAACAGTCTTGCTCGGACTCGGGCAACAACACCGGTCCCAATACCAATAACGGCACCAATACGGGTATCGCCAACAGGAAAATCGCCTCCCAGCTGAAAAATTCCAGCAAAACCCCAACGACCAAAGGACCGAGTGCCGATCCTACCGTCAGCGTTGTTGCCCAGATCGCGACAGCTATTCTCCGTTCCTCTCGATCCACAAATACCGAACGTATCAATGCCAACGTTGAGGGCATCAACATCGCACCGAAAATCCCCATGCAAGCTCGCCCGGCAATCAGTTGTGTAGCCGTATCGGAATAGGCGGTCAGCACCGACACAATGACAAAACCCAAAGACCCAGCCAGTAACAACTTACGATGACCGACTCGATCGCCCAAACTGCCCATCGACACCAGCAGTCCCGCCAATACCAGCGAATAGGCATCGATCATCCATAACTGCTGACTAGCGCTCGGACGCAGGGCCTCGGCAATCTTGGGTAACGCGAATCCAAGGACCGTATTGTCTACTGTCACCAGTAAAACTGGCAGCATCAGCACGCTTAGGGCTGACCATCGTTTTGATTTTGTTCGGTGTTGTGCTGCCTCGCTTATTAATGGCATCAGCCAAGCTCCTTATCACCCTAAAAGTATTCACGGGGTATTTCGCAATGCACCTGTGGAACGAACCCAGCGCGCTTCCATGGCGAAGATTTTTGTCAGCTAAGTAATGAAAAACGTGCTACCAATTGACAACTCCCGGATTAAAAGACCGGCAGGCCAGAAGTCACTGGCCATGTAACTTCTCGCTAGATAGCAGGACACTTCTATAACTTCGTTACATCACAATTCAATTGAGTATTTGTTTCATATTGTATCCCTGAAATACTTTCACACACTTAGGCCTAGTTACAGAATTAGTACAAATTAATATTCACGAAAAAATCGTTCATCCCGTTTTTTTGAAACACAGTTTCTGAGGTTTCTTTTTGTGAACGACTACGCTCGATAGGTATCGCCCACGCTGTCCAGCCGACAGAGCAATCGACCCGCCCAAGAGGAAGCGCACAGATGACCCGTCTCACTGCGAAAGACTTTGCTCCGGAACTGCTCGAACTGTACGACTACTACGCCCACGGCAAGATCAACCGGCGAGAGTTTCTGGATCGGGCGGCGTTGTTCACCTTAGGTGGTTTGACGGCTAGCGCGCTCCTCGCCGCCCTGAGTCCGAATTATGCTCTCGCCGAGCAGATTGAATTTACCGACCCGGACATTGTTGCCGAATACATCACCTATCCATCGCCCAAGGGCAACGGGCAGGTTCGTGGTTATCTGGTGCGCCCGGCGAAAGCCACCGGCAAGGTGCCGGCCGTGGTGGTCGTGCATGAAAACCGCGGGCTCAACCCTTACATCGAAGATGTCGCGCGGCGTGTGGCCAAGGCAGGATTCATCGCCCTCGCCCCCGATGGCCTGACGTCGTTGGGCGGCTATCCTGGCAACGATGACAAAGGCCGGGAGTTGCAGGCGACCGTCGACCCTGAAAAGCTCATGAACGACTTTTTCGCCGCCATCGAGTGGTTAATGAAGCACGACGCAACCAGCGGAAAAGTCGGCATCACCGGGTTCTGCTACGGCGGTGGCGTCGTCAATGCCGCAGCCGTGGCCTATCCGGAACTGGGGGCTGGCGTGTCCTTTTATGGCCGACAGCCAGACGCCAAAGATGTGGCCAGAATCAAGGCGCCGGTGATGCTTCACTACGGCGAACTGGATACGCGCATCAACGAAGGCTGGCCCGCCTATGAGAACGCATTGAAAGCCGCGGATAAGACGTATGAAGCCTACATCTACCCCGGCGCCAACCATGGTTTCCATAACGACTCCACGCCTCGATACGATGACGCCGCGGCCAGGCTGGCCTGGGACCGGACGCTCGGGTGGTTTCGGCGGTATCTGGCTTAATGGTGAAGTTGAAGTCTGCTTTGACACTGTTGCCAGATTCCGCATGAATGGAGGGCTTCGAAGAGCTGACAAGCCAGGTGCTCAAACGCGACTCAATAGGCCCTCGTTCAGGTCTCAATCACATCGTCCGCCCAACTGATGGCCGCCACGACGGTCGAGAAACCGATTGTGCTCGTCAGTGAGATCAGCGCGTGACGGATCTGCTCTGGCGTAGCACCCGCTTCCAGCGCCCGTCGGGTATGACTGTGCACCGCACCCTCAGAGCGAATGGCCGCCGCGGCACCGAGCTGGATCAGCTGGACAACGATCTCCTCCAGTGGCCCGGTATGACGCACCGCCGTACCCAGCGCCTCCACCGCAGCCAAGTAATCCGGGTACTGCTGTTCGAGACGTTGGTAGATGTTGTGCTCTCTCTTCTTTTCCATCTTTGTGTCCTCGCGTGGGAGGTGCGAACAGAATCATCAGCCTTCCATTTCCGAAACTTGCACTCTGCGGCAGTAGGCTACGCTTACATCAGCTTATTGCTCACGATGCTCGCGTCTGCAGGTTTTGGTTTGTTCTGGAGAGCGTCTGCAGCAGCTATTTCAGACAGGCCCAAACAATTCACGCAGGACTGACGTGATGACCGAGCCCTTCCTCAGCTTAGCCGAACTCAAACGTGCCGCCGCCTCCGGCGAGATCGATACCGTGCTGGTGTGCATGGTCGATATGCAGGGGCGACTGGTCGGCAAGCGATTCCAGGTCGAGTTTTTCATCGACAGCGGCCACGAAGAAACTCACTGCTGCAATTACCTGCTGGCCGACGACATCGACATGGAACCAGTGCCGGGTTACGCCGCGGCCAGTTGGAGCAAAGGCTATGGCGACTTTGTGCTCAAGCCCGACATGGCCACGTTGCGACGGGTGCCCTGGCTTGAATGCACGGCGCTGGTGCTCTGCGATGTGCTCGATCATCACCATCGGCGCGACCTGCCACACAGCCCGCGGGCAATCCTGAAAAAGCAGATCGAGCGACTGCGCGAGCGCGGTTACACCGGCATGTTCGCCTCGGAACTGGAGTTCTACCTGTTCGACGAGAGCTACGAGGCCATCCACGAGCGCAACTACCACAATCCGAAAACGGCCGGTCACTACATCGAGGATTACAACATCCTGCAGACCACCCGCGAGGAACCGGTCTTGCGGGCGATTCGCAAGCATCTGCAGGCTTGCGGCATTCCCGTGGAAAATTCCAAGGGTGAATGGGGCCCGGGCCAGGAAGAAATCAACATCCGTTATGCCGATGCCCTGACCATGGCCGACAATCACGTCATCATCAAGCACGCCTGCAAAGAGATCGCGCAACTGCAGGGCAAGGCGATAACGTTCATGGCCAAGTGGCGCTATGACGCCGCCGGTTCCAGCAGTCACATCCACAATTCGCTGTGGGACAAGAGCGCCAAAAAGCCGCTGTTCTTCGACCCCAAGGCGGAATTTGGCATGTCGAAATTGATGCGCTCCTGGGTGGCCGGGCAGCTCAAATACGCCAACGACATCACCTGTTTTCTCGCGCCCTACATCAATTCGTACAAGCGCTTTCAGGCCGGCACCTTTGCACCGACCCGGGCGGTGTGGAGTCGGGACAATCGCACCGCAGGCTTTCGTTTGTGCGCAGAAGGCAGCAAGGCCATCCGCATTGAATGTCGCATCGGCGGCGCCGACCTCAATCCTTATCTGGCCTTCGCCGCCTTGATCGCTGCGGGACTGGCCGGTATCGATGAGAAGCTCACCCTCACGCCGCCCTTCGAGGGCGATGCCTACGTCGACGAGCATTTGCCTGAAGTCTCCAAGACGCTGCGCGAAGCCAGCGCCTCGCTCCAGGCCTCGACCATGTTGCGCGAGGCGTTCGGTGATGAAGTGGTCGACCACTACGTGCACACCGCCGAATGGGAGCAGAAAGAGTACGACCGGCGGATCACCGACTGGGAACTGCAGCGCGGTTTTGAGCGCTATTGAGACCACCATGACCTCGACCATTCAACTCATCTCACCGGTCGATGGCCGGGTCTACGCCGAACGCCGCTGCGCCGATGCTGCGCAGATTGACCAGGCGCTGGCGGCTGCCGAAGCTGCCCAGGCGCAATGGAAACGTCGGCCGCTGAGCGAACGCGCCGCCTTTTGCAGCGCCGCGGTGGATGCGATGCTGGCCATGAAGGCCGATATCGTGCCGGAACTGGCGTGGCAAATGGGCCGCCCGGTGCGCTTTGGCGCTGGCGAACTGCGCGGGTTCGAAGAGCGTGCCCGCCATATGATCGCCATTGCACCTGACGCCTTGGCTGCGCTTGAACCCACGCCCGTCGCCGGTTTTCGACGCTGTATCAAACGCGAGCCGCTGGGTACGGTGTTGGTCGTCGCGCCTTGGAACTACCCCTACCTGACGGCAGTGAATACGATCATCCCCGCATTGATGGCCGGCAACAGCGTCATCCTCAAACACGCGTCGCAAACCCTGCTGGTGGGTGAACGGTTCGCCGAGGCGTTTCGCCGTGCCAATCTGCCCGAAGGAATGTTCCAAAACCTGCTGCTGAGTCATCTCCATACCGCGATGATCATTGCCTCTGGACGGGTGCAGCAGGTGAACTTCACCGGCTCGGTCGAAGCCGGCAAGACCATGGAACACGCTGCTGTCGGAGGTTTCCTCGGCGTGGGCCTGGAGCTCGGTGGCAAAGACCCGGCCTACGTCCGCGCAGACGCCAACGTCGAACACGCGGTGGAAAACCTGGTGGACGGCAGCTTCTTCAACTCCGGGCAAAGTTGTTGCGCGGTCGAGCGCATTTATGTCGATGAAAAAATCTACCCCGCCTTTGTCGAACGCTTCGTCGCGCTGGCTCGCCAATACGTGCTGGGTAATCCGCTGGACGAAGCCACCACACTGGGTCCTCTGGTCACACCGACCGCCGCTGATTTCGTTCGTGGTCAGATCGCCGAAGCACTGACACAGGGCGCTCGGGCACTGATCGATCCAAAGGATTTTCCTGCCGATGCGCCGGGCAGCGCCTATCTCGCGCCGCAGGTGTTAGTGGATGTCACCCATCAAATGTCGGTGATGCGCGAGGAAAGCTTCGGCCCGGTGGTCGGCATCATGTCGGTGGCCAGCGACGACGAAGCCATCGCCCTGATGAACGACAGTGAGTTCGGGCTCAGCGCTTCCATCTGGACGCAAGACCTTGCCGCCGCCGAACACCTGGGCAACGAGATCGACACCGGCACCGTTTTCATGAACCGCTGCGATTACCTCGACCCGGCGCTGGCCTGGACAGGGGTGAAGAACAGCGGGCGCGGCGTCACGCTGTCGCGCCTGGGCTATGACAACCTGACCCGAGCGAAATCCTTCCATTTGCGCCACGAGATCTGAGCCATGAGCCTGACCGCGAACTGGAACTACCCCACCAGCATCCGCTTCGGTGTTGGCCGCATTGCCGAGCTCGCCGAGATCTGCCGCAGCCAAGGGATCCAGCGACCGTTGCTGGTCACCGACAGTGGCCTGGCGCGTGCACCGATCACCACCTCAGCGCTGGACGCCTTGCGCGCCGCCGGCCTTGGCGTCGCGCTGTTTTGCGATCTTAAACCCAACCCCGTCGAAGCCAATCTGGCAGGCGGACTCGAGGCCTGGCGCGCCGGCAAACACGATGGCGTGGTCGCCTTCGGCGGTGGCAGCGGCCTGGACATGGGCAAGCTCATCGCCTTCATGAGCGGCCAGACCCGCCCGGTCTGGGACTTCGAAGACATCGGCGACTACTGGACACGCGCCGACGAAAGCAGCATCGCTCCAATCATTGCGGTGCCGACCACGGCGGGTACCGGCTCCGAGGTGGGCCGTGCGGCGGTGATCATCGATGAGCGTACGCACACCAAACGCATCATCTTCCACCCGAAAATGATGCCGCGCGTGGTCATCAGCGACCCGGCCCTCACCATCGGCATGCCGGCAAAGGTCACCGCGGGCACCGGCATGGATGCGTTCGCGCATTGTCTGGAATCGTATTGTTCCCCGGGTTTTCATCCCATGGCCGAAGGCATTGCGGTGGAAGGCATGCGCCTGGTCGCCAATGCCCTGGTGCGAGCCGTACACACACCCTCGGACCTTGAGGCGCGCGCGCACATGCTCGCGGCTGCCGCGATGGGCGCTACCGCCTTTCAAAAAGGTCTGGGCGGGATGCACGCCCTCTCACATCCGGTGGGTGCCCTGTACGACACCCATCACGGCATGACCAATGCCACGTTCATGCCCTATGTGCTGAAATTCAATCGCCCGGCCATCGAGGAGCGCATCACCCGCCTCGCGGCTTATTTACGTCTGCCCTCTCCCGGCTTCGACAGTTTTCTGGCCTTCGTCCTCAAGTTGCGCAAGGACATCGGCGTGCCGCACACGCTGTTCGAGCTGGGGGTGGATGACCAGCAGGCCGACCTGATCGCGGACATGGCGATTGTCGACCCTTGCGCCGGTGGCAACCCGCTGCCATTGACCCGAAATGGGGCGGCAGAAATTTTCGCGGCCGCGTACCACGGTCGTCTATAGAGCAGTTGTCTGTCCATGGCCAAGGTGCGGACTCGCAGCATGGATGGGGTTTATCGGTAAAAAAAGGAGCAGTACGACAAGGGGTTGAAAGCCAGCCCATCCGGCCACGTACAACCCGGATGGATGCGTATCAAAACCGAAGGGGCACACAACATGAAGCCAGCAAGCCAGCCCGGCACAAGCGCGCCGCAAGACGATGACGTCAAGGTGCTGCACAGCATGGGCTATGCCCAGCAGCTGTCGCGACGGATGGGCGTTTTCTCCAACTTTGCCATTTCCTTTTCGATCATCTGCATTCTCTCGGGTGGTATCAATTCACTCGCCCAGGGCACCTCGGGTGCGGGCGGTGCGTCAATCGGCATCGGCTGGCCGATCGGTTGCCTGATCTCCGGGGTTTTCGCCATGGCCATGGCGCAGATTTCCTCGGCCTACCCCACCGCCGGGGGCCTCTATCACTGGGGCTCGATTCTCGGTAACCGCTTTACCGGCTGGCTGACCGCGTGGTTCAACCTGCTGGGGCTGGTCACCGTGCTCGGTGCGATCAACGTCGGTACCTATTACTTCTTTTTCGGTGCCTTCGGACCGGCCCTGGGGATGGAAGACACCACTACGACCAGGGTGATTTTTCTGGCGATCCTGACCGGCCTCCAGGCCTTGTGTAACCACTTGGGTATCGGCCTGACGGCGAAGCTCACCGACTTCTCGGGCTATCTGATTTTCGCCACGGCGCTCGCACTGACCATCGTTTGCCTGATATCGGCACCCAGTTATGAGTTCGCCCGGTTATGGACTTTCAGCAACTATTCCGGCGAAGCAGGCGGCAGCGTCTGGCCACAGGTCTCGAACGGCTGGATTTTCATGCTCGGCCTGCTCTTGCCGATCTACACCATCACCGGCTATGACGCCTCCGCGCACACCTCGGAAGAGACCCGCAATGCGGCCATGTCAGTGCCACGTGGCATGGTCATGTCGGTGGTTTGGTCGTTGCTGTTCGGCTGGGTCATGCTCAGCTCGTTTGTACTGATGCTGCCGAGCATGGACGAGGCGGCCAAGCATGGTTGGACCGTGTTTTTCTGGGCGATGGACACTCAGGTGAACCCGACAGTAAAAACGGCGCTGTATGTGGCGATTTTCATCTCGCAGTTTCTCTGCGGGTTGGCGACTGTGACCTCGGTCTCACGCATGATCTTCGCGTTCTCCCGTGACGGCGGCCTGCCCTTCTCCAAAGCACTGGCCTCGGTCTCGCCGACCCGTCGCAGCCCGGTGGCGGCGATTTGGACCGGTGCCACGCTCGCGGTGTTGTTCGTCTGGGGATCGTCGGTGATATCGGTCGGCGAAACGCCGGTCTATACCATCGTGGTGTCCTGCACGGTGATCTTCCTGTTCTTCTCCTTCGTCATCCCCATCGTGCTGGGCCTGTTTACCTATGGGACTTCGAAATGGCCAACCATGGGGCCGTGGAACATGGGACGCTTCTGGTACTCGGTGTTCGCCCTCCTCTCGATCCTCTCGATGGTGATCATTTTCGTCATCGGCATCCAGCCACCGAACGATTGGGCGTTGTACATCACCATCGGCTTCCTGGTGCTAACGGCCATCGTCTGGTTCGGTTTTGAAGCCCGCCGCTTCCAGGGGCCGCCGATTGGCGACGTGATCGTCAAGCGCCAAGCTGAAATTGCGGCGGCTGAAGAGGCATTGAATAAACGCGCTGGAAGCTGATTCGCAGTCAGTTAATAGATAGAACGAACGATGAGTAACCTGTGGCGAGGGAACTTGCTCCCTCGCCACAGTTGTTCGCCAAGAAACTGCGCGGAAAACGCACCCATTGGGACTGGATTTTCGAGTCGGAGGAGCCCTATTGCTTATCCTCCAGCGCCTTATTCAACACTGCGCCGTCGATACTCAGCGTAGCGGTGTTGAGCATGCCTTCCAAGTAGGCCTTGGCGATCTGCTCCTGGCGCTGGGCACGCAAGGTCTGGGTCAGGCGCTCGCGCAATTCGTCCAGGGTCGCGACCCGTGCCGGTTGCAGCTCGTCGAGTTTGATCACATGAAAACCAGCGCTGCTCTGCACCGGGTCCGACACGCCACCGACCTTGAGGCGCGACACGGCGCCGCGTACTTCAGGCAACAATTGCTGAAGGGGTTGCATACCGGTGTCGCCACCCTTTTCAGCGCTGGCGCGGTCCTGCGAATACTGACTCGCCAGCGCGGTAAATTCCGTTGGCGCCGCCTGCGCTTTCTTGCTCAGTTCCAGCGCCTGCTTGCGTATGGCTTCAAGATTCTTTGGATCAGCTACCCCGAGGAAAATCTGGCTGACCCGGTACATCGGCGGCGTCATCCACCCGGACTTGCCCGCCTCATAGGCCTGCTGCAGTTCGGCCGCACTGGGGTAGTCGGCCGGCACTTGACTGACCGACTGCAGGTAGTCGCGAAAGATGATTTGCTCGGTGGCGGCACGGGTTTGTCGCTCGACCTCCGGCCGCTGGCGCCAACCTTGGGCATCGGCCTGTTCGAGCACCGCTTTCTCGGCCAGACGTGAGCGAATCCACCCTTCCAGAGCCCCACGATTGACCTGTAGTTGCTCCCGTGACTCAGGCGGTAACGTTGCCAGCAAGGCTTTGAGTTCTTCGAGTGCGACCTGCTGATTGCCCAGTCGCGCCACCGCAGGTTCACTCGCCGACAGTGCTGTCGATGACGCCGGCTGTTGAGCCGCGACAGGGTCATTACCCGGGCGCACTCCCAGCGCCACGGCAACCACCAGCACAGCCAACGCACCCGCGCTGGCCACTACCGTACGTTTTTTCACAGAGCTGGAACCTCTTCTTTGGTGGTTTCAGCCTGAGCCTGCAATTGCTCGGCGTTCTGGCTGTATTCGCGCAGATAAACGATGAATTCCTGAAGCAAGCGATCCCAGAGCTCCAGGTTGCCTCGCAGGTGATCGTCGCTCACACCGGCGGCAACCACGACGTCCATTTCCATGACCAGAAACTCGCCCTGCACCGACAACCGGGCAAAACGTCGCGAGGCGTTCCACAATTCCGCCAGCCCCGCCGGCAAGGCACCCTGCACGCGTAACGCGCAACTGAAGGTGAAGTCGACGTAGCTGCCCTGCTCAACGGCCGGGTTGCCAAAACGAACGGCGTAGCCGATACCCTGGCTGGCGCTGAGCAACTGCACGATGCCGTTCTGTTCCGTCTGGTTGACCCGGTAGCCGGCGGCTTGCAGCACGTCGGTCAGCGATTGTGGCGATACGTGGCTAAGTAATTGAGTCATGCGCAGTTCTTCCCTGGTGTTCAATGAGCGATCGCAGCCTGTGGCGCGTCAAATTGGGTTTTGTAGAGTTCGTCGCCGAACCCCTGAGCCAGTTCCTCGAACTTGACCCGGGCAGTTCCGGCGAACGGTTGGCGAATCTTCATCACCTCAGCGACGTCGATTTTTTCGTAGGCCGTGAGGATCTGTTTGGCCACGCCATACATCTGTTGATTCTTGACCGAACATTGCTGCATTTGTGTGTCACGTTCGGTTAACTGCGCTGCCAGTTTCGTGCGTTCGGCTTCTTTGCCGCGCGCCATCACCAGCAGCTCTTCGTAGGCCTTCTTGAACTTGCCGATCTGTTCACTGCTGGCCGCCGCTTGCGCCTGAGCCTGGCTTTGCAGGCTGTCGTGCTGACCGGCCAACTGTTCCGCGACGCCTTTGGTCCTGGCCAATTCGGCGGTCAACTGCTTGATCTGCGTCTGAGCCGCCTTGACCTGACTTTCTGCCGCTACCTGCGCCGCGCTGGCCTGCGCCTGTTGGCTTTGCAGAGCTTGCAACTGCTGAGTGGTGGAGCGCAGTTGCGTGCGCAGCCGTTCCTCCATGCCTTCGGCAGTCGCGCCTTGTGTCACCAGCAAGCCCAAGGCTAACAGCAGGATTTTTCTGTTCATGAAGCTCTCCCGGCGCCTTAGAAGCGCGTGTTGATTTCAAGCTGCAAGACATCGATGTCGAACGGCGCGCCATACACCGCTTCGGAACTCAACCAGCGGCCGGTGGCGACGACGTTCTTGGCCAGCCCGTAATTACCGCCGAGGAAGTAGCCCTTGGCGTTGGTGCCGCCCAAGTGAAACGACGAGTCATTGAAACCATCAGGCAAAGCGTCCGGCTGGATGTATTTGTAGCCCGCGAACATGTTCCAGTCGCCCTGCTTCTTCAGCTCCAGTTCGCTGCCGAGGGTGAACTGAACCATCCAGGCATTGGCGCCACTTTCGATATCGCCGTTGCTGTCGAGGTTGTTGACGATCTGTCCGGCCGAGCGCTTGCGCATCTCGCCCTCGTCGTACCCCAGGTTGTGGACGTAATTGCCCTGGCTGCGCAGCTTGAAGTCCTCTGGCAAGTCGGCGTCCCAGACGACGTTCAGGTCCAGCAGGTTGAACTCCGACGCCAGGCCGACGAATTGCGGTTGCGCCGTGGTGGCCGGGTTGAGCGGGTTCGGCGTGATGTCGCGTAGCAGGAACACACTGTTGCCCTTCTGCATGAATGCCGAACGACTGCCATCGGTGTCGCAGCCCGGCGCGCCGGCCCACGGCTCGCAAGGACTGGAGCGCTGACCTTCGATGTCATCGAAACGGTAATAGGCCAACGCGCCCTTCAGACGGTTGCTGGAGTTGATCGCCCAGTTGGCTCCAACCTGCGCGCCGTACAGCCATTTGTTGTCGCTCTCTTCCTTGTCGAAACCGTTGCTGGAACTGGTGTCGTTGGTGTACTCCACCGGGAACGCGCCGACGGTACCGAACAGGCCCCAGTCGCGGCTGAGCTTGCGGTCGAAAATCGCCGCCACGCCGTCGAAGTTCAGGTCGTTGGAATAGAGCATGTCGGTGGACATGAACGGGTTGGCAATCCGCCCGCCAGTAAGCGTCAGCTCCCTGGACGGTTTCCAGGTCAGGTAACCCTGATCGAGCCAGATGTCTTTCTTGCCGAAGCCCCCCCCCAGGGATTGGGTGGTACTGACCGGGTTGTTGTCCGAACCGGTCGCGATGCGGATGCCCGCGGTCCATTCGGGTGAGATCACCGCTTTCATGCCCAGACGTGCTCGCAGGCGGAACAGGTTTTCGCGGTCTTCACGGGTGTTGAGCAACGGTGGCAGGTTGGTGCTGCTGTTGGGGTTCACGTCGTACGGGCCGTTGTTGTTGAGCTTGGCGAAGTCGACGATCTCGTTACTGTTGGTCCCCGAGTAGTAGCGCGACTCGTCACGCAAACGAATGTCGCCGTCGAAACTGATGCGTGAAATCCAGTCCGGGAACGTGTTGGGCTGGGCCCAGTTTTCCTGCTTGGCGGTGGCCATGACTTCAGCCTTGACCTGGTCGCGGATCTGATCGCGTACCGCCGCCGGTACGTATTGCACCCGCACATCGCCGGGGCCGGCAGCAGGCCCGGTCGCCACAGCGGTACTGGCGCTGGCCGCCTTCTGTGCCTGCACGGCTTCGTTCTGGGCCTGGGCAATAAGCGCTTCGGCCTTGTCCTGTTTCAATACGCCTTGATCTACCAGCAAACGGATCAGATTGATCGTGGCGTTTTCCGAGGGCGCAGGGGCTGCCGCTGCGTGCCCGACCAGGGTCGCAATGACCATGCCGACCGCCAGGGACAATCGATTCACGTTGGAAATCATCTGCACACAACTCCTTTTGGCAAAACTTGAAATGTTCGGTTAACCCGGACGCCGTCCTTGCAGGGACAGGCGCACAGGCAAAGTCAGGGAGGCCGGTGGCCGTTCGCTCAGGTGCGGGGCATTGCGCAACGCGGTGAGCACTTGCGTGTCGACTTCAGGGTTGCCGCTGGACTTGACCAACTCGACCCGGGTGATCTCGCCCACACTGCTCAGCCAGACATCGGCCTGAAGCGAAAACGCCAGGTTGCGCAAGTCCGGGTTCTCCCGCAGCAAGCGCTGGAAGGTGAACGCCAGGAACTGGCTGTACGTGCCGTTGCCCACGCGCCCGCCGCCGGCCCCGGCCATGCCGCCGCCCTTGCCTGCGCCGATGTTGAAGGCGTCATTGCCCGACTGGGTATCACCGTCCATCTGCATCGGGTTAGCCAGATCATCGGCCGGGCTCGGCGGCGCTTCTTCCTCGGGCTTGACCTCTTCCGGCTCCGGCGTGGGTTCGGGCTCGACCATTTTTTCTTCCACCGGGGTCTCCGGTTCTGGCGGTTTTTCCGGTGGCGGTGGCGGTGGTGGCGGCAACGGAATGATCGTCGGCACCTTGGGCGCTTCCCGACGCACGCCGCTCATGTCGTTGGCCCACTGCCAGAGAAACCACGCGGCCACGCCGACGATCAGCAAACCGGCACCCCACTTCACAAAGCGCAGGGACGAAGGTTTGACGGGCGACGGGCTGATGGGGAGTTGAGCAGTCATGATCAGCCCTGAGTCGGTTTGCCGGTCACGAGACCGACCTGAGACAGTTCCAGACGCCGCAGCAAGTCCAAGACCTCGATGACTTTCTGGTACTGCACCGTGGCGTCGCCGCGCACGATCACCGGGAAATCTGGATTGCTGGCCTTTTCGATACGCAGGCGATCTTCAAGCTCTGCCAGCGTCACCGGGTACGCGTCAAGGAACACCTGACCGCCATCGTTGATCGAGATGGCCTTGGTCTTGGCTTCAGACAGCGACACCGAGGCACTGGCCTTGGGCAGGTTGATCTGGATACCCGAGACCTGAGCCGTGGCGGTGAGGATGAACATCACCAGCACCACCATTAGCACGTCCACCAGGGGCGTGATGTTGATGCTGTCCACCGCGGCATCATCGTCATCGTCGTGGGAGGCATTTACGGAAGCCATGTCGGTGTTCCTCAGGCCGGTACGGACGGATGGGTGTGATTTCCACGGCGATGGGCCGCTTCACTGAACTGGCCTTCGCCGTGCATCTCCGCCAGACGGGTGATGAACTCATCGACGAACACCCGCATGTCGGCACTGACTTCCTTGTTGCGCGTGATCAACCGGTTGTAGCCAAACAGCGCCGGGATCGCGACGAACAGCCCCATGGCCGTGGCCAGCAAGGCGGCGGCCATACCCGGGGCGATGGCGTTGATGTTGACGTCACCGGCCATGGCTGTGCCGAGGAACACCACCATGATCCCCAGCACCGTACCGAGCAGGCCAATGTACGGGCCGCCGGCGATGGCGTTGGATAGGGTCGAGAGTTTTGCGCTGAGCGCCTGATTTTCGCGGGTACGTACGCCGTCCATGGAGCAGCGAATGGCTTCGATGGTGGCGGCCGAGACCGACGAGGTGTCGGCGCCCTGCTCGCGGCGGGTGCGGATTTCCTTCACCGCCACCAGATACAGGCGCCACAGTGACGAGTACCGCAAACGCTGGGCGAGTTCCTGATCGTCGGCAAACATTTCCAGACGCGTACCGACTTTGGCGAACTGCTCACGGAACGCTTCGTTGGCGGTGCTGACGAGGCTGACCATGCGGTTCTTGCGAATCATGATGACCCACGACTGGAACATCATCAGCACCAGCACCGCGATGATGACCCAGGCGTCGATCGGCACGGCATTGAGAAGGAAACCGAGGCTGCCGAATCCGTAACCCGACTGTTCTTCGTCAACACCGTAGGCCACCAGTCTGGATTCGGCGCCCTGGGAGTTTGCGTCGGCCAGCAGTTGCGCGGCGGGCCGGGCGATTTTCGACAGGCGCAGTTCGTCCATGGCGCCGCTGAAAGGCTGATACGCACTGGCGGTTTCGCTCGGCAGGTCGGCACCGATGCTCATGATCGAGTTGAAGGCAGGCATGGCGACTGCGAGGTTCGCCGTTTCGCGACCGCTGACATACAGGGTCACTTTGCTGCCTTCCGCGGTCAGGGCCAGGTGTTGCCATTGGCCGGGATTCAAGGGGTGCGCCGACACCGCGCGCTGACCATCGATCTCGACAAACGGCGTGCCTTGGCTCAAGCCCAGCAGCAGGTTATTGATACCTTCGCGACGCGTCAGCACCACCTGCTCGCCATTGGCCTGATCTACACGCAACCAGGCACTGAAGGTGAACGCACTGCCCGCGTTGTGTTGCAGCGAAGGGCTGGCCGGCAGCAGCAACGGCTGGCCGTTCCACTGCAGCGCCCGACCGATCACGCCATCAATGCTCGCACCGGTAGCGTTTTGCGCAGTATTGCCGTAGGCCGTGGTGTCCTTGGCCGGCGTGGCGTTAGCACCGTCGAAATGGTAAAGCGCGGTGTAATTCGGGTCGAAGGTCAACTGACCGTTACCGGTGGCCGGGCCTTTCTGGTTACCGTAATACATCCAGATGTCCTGACGCTGACCGCCCTCGACTTTCGGTACATCGACCCAGATCAGCGCCATGCCCATAAGCGGGTCGAAGCTTTCGATCTGGTGATTGAGCACGGTCTTGTCATCGGCGGCTACAAAACGCAGGTCCGAACCGTCTTCCTTGACGCCGTCGAAAGTGAAGTTGCCGGTGTGCAGCCGCACCAGCAACGCCGTGCGGCCCAACGCATCATTGATCGCCGCGCCCTGGGGCGTGGTGTCGACCGAAATCTGTTTACGGTAATGCCAGTCATCCTGCCACCAGGCCTGGGCGGTGGCCGGGAGCACGAAGCCCAGGCAGATCAGGAAAGCGATGAATAAGCGCTGCATGAAAAATTACTCCGTAGGTTCAGAATGTCGCTTGCAGGTTGAAATGCAGGCGCGATTCCTGTTTCGAGGTGTTCGGCCCTTCGAGCAACGGGTAGCCCCAATCCAGGCTGCCGGAAAGCCATTTGCTCAAGCTCGCGCGGGTGCCCAGGCCAACACTGGCCAGGGCGTAATCCGCGTCCTGATCTGGAAGCTCGTCACGCAGGTACAACTGGGCGCCTTCGGCGAAGGCATAGAAGCGCCACTCCTGGACGTAACTGCCCAGGTACTTGGTCAGGGATGGCGTGCGCAGTTCCTGACTCAGCAGGTAGCCGTCATCGCCGGTACGCTCGGCGGCCAGGTAGCCGCGCACCGAGGTTGCACCGCCGGCCGAGAACTGCTCGTTGGAAACCAGCGGCCCGGACGCCAGCTGGAACGTGGCTTTGGTCGCGGTCTGCCAGTCGTTTCCGAAGGTGAAGGTGTAATTGGTATCGCCCTTGAGCACGGCGAAGCTCGGGCTGGCGCGGTAGCGCTTGTAGTCGAAGTCTTCGTCGGAGCTGCCATAACCCAGGAAACTGCGCGTCCCCGCCACCAGGCTCAGACCGAGACCCAACTGGGAGCTTTCGGTGTAGCGAAAGCCGTTGTAGGCGAAGGTGAATGGCGCGTACTTGAGCGGTACTTTGTCGCTCTCGCCACCCAGTTCCAGTTGCTCGTCGAAATCCTTGAAG
Source organism: Pseudomonas sp. HLT2-19-2 (assembly GCF_054898005.1). Lineage (NCBI taxonomy): Bacteria > Pseudomonadati > Pseudomonadota > Gammaproteobacteria > Pseudomonadales > Pseudomonadaceae > Pseudomonas > Pseudomonas sp. HLT2-19-2. Next base: position 3,682,125 of record NZ_CM142712.1, read on the forward strand.
TCGATGCCGGCCGACAGCGAGTTGGACCAGTTACCGCTGGACGGCAACGTGTAGATCGCCGACACGCCATACGAGTGTCCCTTGCCCAGCACGTTGCTGCCGCCGATGGTGGCGACGTTGCTGTCGGATTGGTAACCGGAGAACTGCACACTCCAGCGTTCGCTGAGGGGCGCGGTATAGGAACCCGACCAGACTTTGGCGTTGGACGTATCCTCGGGCGCGGTAAAGAACGTCAGCGAAACGCTGTGCCCCAACTGCCAAAGGTTGTTGTAGCCGAGGCTGGCAACGCTGCGCAGCTTCTCGGTGTCGGCGCTGTAATCGTTGTTCAGGCCCAGCGTCGCCTGCCAGGGTTTCTGGTCTTCGACCTGCAGATCGACGTCCATCGTGCCCGGACGCTGTCCCTCACGCACCAGCGGCATGACCTGGCGGCCCGGGGTCTTGTTGAGTTGCGCCAGCTCGGTCTGGACCTTGGCGAAGTCCGGCACTTCGCCTTCTTTCAACGCCGGCACGTCCTCACGGATTTCTACCGGTGAATAATGCTTGGCCCCCACCACGCGCACGCGGCCGACCTTGGTTTCACTGACTTGCAGATAGACGATGCCGTCGTCGACTTTCTGCTCCGGCAGTTCGACGAATACCGACTGATAACCGCGGGCCTGATAAACCTTCTGCAAAGCATCCCGGGCACCTTCGATATCACTCAATTTTTTTTGCGGACCGAGAAACGGATACACCGCTTCTTCGATCGCACGGGCATCCAGTACGGTGTTACCGCGCACGAAATACTCGTTCACATCGACCGACTTTGTCGGTGCCGCCGGTACTGCTTCTTCGGCGAATGCCGGTTGCGCGCCAGCCGCCACCAGAAGCAGCCAGTTCCACAGCGCCAACCGTGACTTGAAAAGATGCTCCACACCACCCCCTGAACTCGAAATGACCGTCGCTGTTTGCCCAGCGTTTGGCCCACTCAATTGCTTGCTGTCGATGACGCGGTGTGTTTGCCCAGCCAAGTGTGCAGCAGCGCGAAATTCAACGAGAACTCGGGCATCTGCAACAAGGCTCCACAGAACACTTCACCAATGATTTTCTGGATCAGTTGAACCGCCCGGGGGTTGCTCAACAACGTGGCGATGTCGCGGCTCAATACGTTGAAGCTCCAGACCTTCTGGTTCAGGTCCAGGCCGACGAACCAGCGGAACAGCAGGTTGTAGTTGAGTTGTTCGTAGAGTTGCTGCTCGCTGGGGACCGAATAGAGCAATTGCAGCAACAGGATGTGCATGACGGTTTGTGGGGCGATGAGCATTCCGGGCGCGGCGCTAAGGCCCTGCAGGACGTCGTGATGATCGTCGAGCAGGTCGTCGATTTGCGGTCGCAGCAGCACCAGCGAATGACCCGGAGGGATGTAGCTCGAGACTTCCTTCAAAGCGCCCTGCCAGTCATCCTGGGACACGATCCAGACCCATGGCGCGCCGTAGCGATAGACCGAAACCGGTTTTTTACGCGCGGCCTCGACGATCTTCGACAGGCGTTGATCGAGTTCCTGCATACCCACTTTCGAGTAGCGTTCCATAGTCCCCATAGTCCCCATAGCCTCACTCCCGGCTTCCCGCCTCGGCTGGAAAAGCGGCCTTGCGGCCTTTCCTCAAGCGCGTTACATAGGCATGACCGGAATGGCGATGTGCTACCGAACTTTTGTCATAAAAGCTTCACTCTTGGGATTGCGCATGGCTGGGTTGGAAGCATTGGGATTGGGGGCAGATCCGTTTCTTTTGTGATGGCTGCTGACGGTTCCGCCCTTACGGCCATCCCTTTCAAGGTCTTTGATAAAATCCTCAAAACTTCAGTCAGGACGGCGAGACCATGTGGGCAGAAGTTTTAGCGCGGTTCGAGAAGGTCGCCCAAACTTACAACGAGAGTTTTACAAAGTCAGATTGCCCCGCTCCTCCTCAGTCAAGCGCTGCCGTGCTGACTCATCCAGCGCGCCAGCGCCGAGCACCTGCACAGGGCTGTCAGGGTTGTACGCCGGCGAAGGCGCACGACTCGCGCCATCGCGCGACGGTGCCAATTGCTCAGAACCAAAACTCAACACCTGCACGGTAAACACCGACGCCTGATTCTTGCGTGACGCCGCCTGCTGCTGACGCGACATATCCTCGGCCGCTTGCGTGGCAGACGTCGCCGCGGAACTGGCCGAAGTGATCGCGCCGGTGTTCACCGAGGCCGTCACCGGAATCCCCGACGACTTGCCCTGCACCTGAATGTTCGCCGCATTCACCACCTGCAAGGCAATTATGTTGACGTCACCCGATGACCGAATCCCCGCCTCACCCGCATCGATCGTGCCCAGCGGCGCGATCAGGTCGATATTTCCCGGCGGCACCTCGGCAATCGGATTGAGCGTGGCGATACCGGCGCCCGTGCTCGGCACGGTCGGCGACAGGGTCACGTTGCCCCAAGAGTCGTAGACACGCTTGGGCGGCGTGAATACCACGGTGGTTTTTGAGCCCCGACCGGCGTTGATATCCCCTTCTGCCGACCAGCCGAGAATCCCGCCACCAAAGGTGGTCATGATCCGGCTCTGGCCCAGAAGGATGCTGCCCTTGGAGTACAGCTGAATGTTGCCCGCGCCCTGAGTGACGATCCCCGCCGTGGACGGTGGTGCCGCGCCCTCAACACCGAACACCTGGCCGCCGCCGGGAGTGAGCATCTGGATGTCGCCGCCGAACAGTGTCTTGATGCCTGCGCCGCCGTACAAGGTGATGTCGCCGTCATAACCGATCGGATTGCCCGCCACATCGTTGGTCGGGAACAGCGCGGTAATCGCGTTGCGGCCACGCAAGTAGCTGCCCTGGCGAGGACCGCTTTCGTCGCTGTACTCAAGGCCACCGGCACGCAACTCGGCGAAGTACACCTGGCGAGCAAACACCGCTTGCTCGGTACTCGGCAACGCGGCGAAGAAGGCTCGCGCCTGTTCTTCGTTACCGCGGAAACCGTAGCCCAGCGTCAGCCAGGCTTGCAGCTCTTCGCCGTAGATCTTGACCACTTTGCCCGGTTGGGCACTCAACGACGGCCCGCCAACGGCCAGGTTGTCCGGGTGCAGATAACGGGCGATAAAGCGACCGTAATCCGGACCTTGCGCGCTCACGCCTGCCTGCAACACCAAGTTCGCCCCTGAACGTTTATCCCCCGTCATCACCGGCCCGATGCTTGTGATGTTGGCGCGGTCTTCCATCAGGATATTGCGCCCGGCGTTGATCTCCAGGGTGCCGGGGCCACCGATGTCGAAGCTGCTGTAAAGGATGTCGCGCCCGGCAGAAACGCGGGACACATCGTTTGGATTGTTGTGGATGAACAGGTTGCCGGTGGAGGTGATCGTCTCTCCATTCCTGCCCATTCCGCTATTGGGCGCATCCGTCGGCTGGCCCAGATATGTGCCGGACGCCACGATATCGCGGCCCGCAAGCATCCACACCGGCCCCGCGCCTTCGTACCAAGTACGCTGCAGCACGCCGTTTCGATTGAACGCCAGCGTCTCGCCGCTGCGCACGCCCACCAAGTCGCCGGTCAACGCATAGAAGCGGGCCGGTGCCTGCACACCGCTCAAGCCTGAATAACTGTTGGGCCCAAAAGCAAACAGCGGGTAACGAGTGTTCTTATCCGACACTACGCCATCGCTGCCAGCATTGGTTATCAGCGGAGTGCTGGAGGTCGCGCTGTCAAAACCGTAGAAAGCCGGGGCAAAAGGCGTGGCCAGGGCCGCTGGGCTGGCACCGGATTGAGTGATCCCATAGCCGCCGGCGTAGATCGAGTCGCCTGCCAGCAGTTCAAGCTGTCCGGATCTCGACGGGGCCAGCAGCAGCGAATACCCCTGGCCACCATAAGCGCCTGTACCTTGCGCCGCCGATTGCCCGGCGTAGATGGAGCCTTGGCCTGCCACTGCGCGCAGGATGGACGGGAAGACGAATCGCCCATCGGTCGGCGAGGTATTCATCCCTCCCAAAGGTTCGGAGGCAAGATATGTCTCTGCCATTTGCGTACTCGGCGTAAGATTACCGCCCGCCGCAAACAGATCGATGGCGGTGTGCTCGGTCCACAGCGAAAAGCCCGTCAGGCCGCCCCCTGTTCGTATGACTCCCTGAGCCGTGGTAAACGGCGTGGAGTTCTGCAAAGGCACCCTGCCTGGGTCGGCTGCGCCGCCCAACACCAGGTCACCCCGGCTATTGAGGCGCATGCCCGAATCGCCGGGGATCAGCACCAGGCCACCGGTGGCTCTGCCGGCGGTCGAGTTGAACGGGTCGAAGGCGCGAGTCTCTCGAGGATCCTGCGTCTCTGGCGTCGCGCCATAACGCAGCGCAATGTTGCCCAGCGCCCCTCCTGTCAGACTGGCCGCACCCCGCAGGTTGATCAACGCGCCTTGCAGATCGTGCTGGGGTATTTCCCTCCCGGGTTGATCCGCCGCTTGCAGGTGCGGGTTGAGGGTTGCGCCAATGCGGATATCCATGTCCCCGCCACCGGTCAGTTGCAGGGAGCCATCGCTGGCAACCCGGCCCGTGCTGCCGACCGCGACAATCAGGCCCTGGCCCCGGGGAGACAGGTTTTTCTGGCCGTCGCCCACGGGACTGAGCGCGCCACCATCGGCGCCGACGCGCAAGCTGATGTTGCCGCCACCCAGGGTGCCGAATCCGGTGAAACCGACCAGGTACGGAATAGCATCCGAACCCGCGGCCGATAAAGGCTGCTTCGCATAGCTGCCAAAATTGATCCACCAGGCGGTAGGCACGTCTTCACCACCCGTGCCCTGTCGCCATAACCAGTTGCCGACCGCCACACTCGGCACCTGCTCGCGAAGGTCACTGTTGCCAACACCCCGGCGCCCCACCACATCCGCAGAAACCGACCCGCCGGCACTGATCGTCAGGTTGCCGCCCAACTCCGGGTACCAGGCCTGGAAGAGGCTCGCGGAGCCGCCATCAACCCATTTTTCATAATCACCACCGGCGCTGCCCAATACCGAATCGTTGTCCGACAGACGCCCGCGTGGTTGGTTGTAGCGCGGATCGATGCCGCTCGATTGGGTACCTGCGGTGTACACACCGAAGGGTGAGTCCATACTCAGGTTGCCACTGGCCAGCAGATCCAGATCACCGGTGCCGGTGCGCAGTACGCTGAACATTTGTGTGTGAGCAGTGGCAGTGATGCCCGGGTTGTTTACCATGCAAAGTGCCGGGTCGTTGTCGCACCACCACGCGTCTCCCTCAGAGATAGGAGAATTGGCGGGCATACCCAGCCAGTTATCAGACGCCCAAGTCAGAAGCGCCATAGGTTCGCAGAGGGTGGGATCGCTGTCGCAGAGCGACAAATCCTCCTCCGCTACCAGTTCGTACGGAGGATGACCGTAATAGTTGCTCTCGCTCCACACGAGTTTTGCTGCCTCTTTCACCACCTTCAAACCATAGTGCGTATCCGCCAGGCGCAGGTTGCCTTGCTCGGTTACAGGCTTGACCGCCCCGGTGTCGGCCGCCGCCATATCCGCCCCCGCCACCACGCGCATCGACCAGGAGGCGCTGCCCGACGGCAACATGCTGGCCACGGCCCAGTTTTTGCCCTGCTGGGTGCCGCTCAGCGGACGCAACTCGATCATGGAGGTGCCATCGGCCAGCACCACATCAGTCATGGACGGGATCAGCGAGCCGCGCAGCAACGCCAAGGCACCGCTGAGCTTCACACCGCGCACGCCGCCTATGCCGTTATCGGCCGGCAGTGGCACACCTTTGGGCCAGAGCATGGCACTCAGCGCCGTGGCCTTGTTCAACCGGATACCGGCGCCCAGGCGACTGTTGGCCGGCACGGTCACGCTATCGTTGAGCAAGGTGCCGACGGCATACAGCAAATTACCGCCCGAATCGTATACCGAGCCCCCCAGAACGGTGCCCGCGCTAAACGTGTAAGGAGCGGCGAGCGTCGCCTGAGTTGGCAACAGCGTGCCACTGACCAGCGTCGTGGCTTGGATCGGCAGGTCATAGTTCAGCGTGGCACCCGCCGGGAACAGCGTGCCCTCGGCCAATGTCACCCCGGTGCCCGGCACCACCAGTGGAGCGCCGAACGGCTGTACCCCTGACACCAGTTTCCAGCCTGCGTCGTCCACCGTTTCCGGCGGCGGTGCAAAACCGTCGTTGATGCTGCCGTAGATATCAAGGTTGCCGCCGGCGCGAATCACCAGGCTGCCGGACTCGCCGGAACCGTAAACCGAAGTCTTTTGCGTGTGCGGGTTGAGGCTGGCGTAGCGGTAGCCGGACAGGTCCAGGTCGCCTTCCACCACCAGGTCGCCGTCCGAGGTTTTGCTGACGATTTCCACACCCGGCCGTAGATGGAACGCGTCGGCATAAGTGGCGTTGTTCAGGCCGGCCAATTTGCGTTGCAGCAGATCGGCATTGGCCCGGGCAGCATTGATGTACGGGGTGCTGTCGTCGTGAATGTCATTGAGGTAGGTCTGGTCGATCACTTGGTACGGGCGGCCGCTGACGGCCGGATCGATGCCGTCTCGCGCGTCGGTGTAGCGGCGCATGGCATTGAGTCCGATGGAGCGCGCGCCCTGAATGCTCACCGCACCCGTGGCATCGATGGCGATATCCGCGGCACCCAGGCGTGGTGCATTCAGTTCCAGGGTGCCGCGCAGGCGACCGTCATGCTGCCCGGCCGAGGAGCCCGGCACCGCACCAGTGCCATGGCGCAAATCGATTCGCGCACCCGAAGCGAGGGTCAACAACCCCTCCCCCGAATTGAGCTCGACCATGGCGCGGTTCGGTGCGTCGATGATCTTGCCGTAGCTGTCGACCCGCAGCACGCTGCCGTGAGCATCGAGCATCGCGCTGCCAGCCACGGTCAGGCCGTTCTTGCCCGACAAGCGAATGTTGCCGACGCGCTCGCCACTGGCGTCGATCAATCCAACGACAGTGAGACTGCCGTTGTCAACCGAGACATTGACCTCACCGGCCTTGAGGCCGTCGCCGATCACCAGGTTACCTTGCTTGAGCTGGAAGCTGCGACTGCCGAACACCCGGCCCATATCCAGGCGTTGGTTGAGGGCCGCGAAATCCTGACTCAGGTCGGCACCGCCCAGGTGTTGGGCGCGTAGATCCAGGCCACCCGCCTTGTACGGCACCCAGGTGCCGCCAGCGTCGAAGTAACCGCTGCTGGTGCCGAGGATCTCACCCCGCAGGTCGACCACCCCCGCGCCGGCGGCTAATGCCACCGCGCTGAGATTGCCGGCCTGGTTGTTGATCGCCGACAAGTCGATGCGCGAGCCGGCAGCCTGACGGATATTGCCGTTGCTGCTGTACAACGCCACGTCGCCGCCCCAGCTGTACTTCTTCACATCGTTGAACGCCAGCGTGCGCCCGGTCATGTCCAGATAAGCACCGCGCGCCAGGGTCAGGTCATCTTCAGCCTTGATCACCAGCTTGCCGCTGGCCAGGGCAATGCGGCTGTCGAGCGAGACAGTGCGCGCCTCAAGGGTTAGCTCCGCACCCAGAGCATCGGCCACCGCTGGCACAGCGGCGCCGTTGCCAGAGGTGAGGGTCAGGCCGTTGCCAGCCGTGAGCAGGTTGACCGACGCGGCTTCACCGGTGAGCAACGGGGTGCGCAGGTTCAGGTTGCCGCCGCTGTAGGCGTAGCCCTCAATGGGGTCGTAGGCGCCCTGCTGCTCGTACACCGCCAGGCTGCCCTTGTGGTTGGAGGTGATGCGTTCGCTGGCATTGAGGTTGACGTTGGCAAAACCCAGGGCCAAGCGGTTGTTCTGCTCCAGGCCGTTGGGCTGCAGATTCGGACCGTAGCCGAACTCAATGCGCTGCGCCTGGATGTCCAGGGTGCCGCGACCGCTACCGGCGCCGCCGGTGACCACTGCTCCCGGGTCCTGGGTCGCGCCGTTCCAGATCAGATTGGCGGTACGGATCGTCGCCACATCATTGGTATCGCCCAGGCCGTAAATAGCCGGAGTGGCCAGCACCAGGTTGTCCAGTCGGCTCTTGCCAGTCTGGGGGTCTATCGTATCGAGCGAAACACTGCCGAAGAAATTGAATGATTCGCGGGTTGTCAGGCTCAACGTTTCCAGCGCCGGAGCGCCGAATTGGGTGTCACCCTGCAGCAGACGATCCAGCACGTTCTGGTTCAGCGCCAGGCCGACCGGCACACGGCCACCCGCTGCAGCGAGAGCTTCAGCGCTGCCAGCGTTCACTGCGCCTACCGCCAGGGCCAGGTGACGGGTGCCGAAGCGTACCGCCTCGCTCATTTCAAACTGATTGTCCGTCGCGGCGGTGATACTGCCGTTGGAATAGAGCAATCCTGGATTGCTGCACACTTGCGATGCGCACGTACCGATGCGGATGCTGCCGGCCCCGGCGGTGCCGACACCTATCTCCGGCGCCAGTACGTTGGTCCAGCCATTGGAAATCACCAGCAAGCTGGCCGCACCCGGTTGATGGATGAAACCGTCGGTGGAATCGTAGGGCGCGTCTCCACGCCCGAGGGTGTTGATGCCGGCACCCGATTCGATGGTGATACCGCCGTCACGGTAGGTGGTTCGCAACAGCACTTCCGGTGCCGAGAGCAACGCCCCCTCTCGCAGGATGATGTCGTTGGTAGTACCGGTAAACGTAATGACGTTACCCTGAGAACCGTAGTACACCGTTGGCGCTGCACCAATGCTGAGGCGTCCGGCATTCAGGTTGTTCAGGCTGTCTGCATAGAGCGAAACTCCACCAAAATCCTGGGTCTTGGATTGTCCTGGCCGAAGAATCTCAAAACTGGGTGCTCCCCGCACCACCGCCGTCCCGGTCACTCCACCTTTGGCGGAGTTGAACAGTGCCTGGCCGTTGAAGTTCAGCGCAACTTCACGATCACCACCAGGCGAGAAAAGCAGATTCAGTGTTTTTCCATCCATAGGCGCCATTGCCCGTGGCAAATCGCGGCGCGCTGCATCGCTGTACACGAACTCAGTGAAACTGGTTTCGTTGTATTGCGAATAGCGGCGCAAAACGTCGGCCGAAGTCAGAATGACCTGATTGGCTGTGCTGCCACGCAGCCCGGTATTGGCAATCGACATCTGCCCGGAGCTGGTCCACGAGCCATTGCGCATTTTCAGCGCGCCATTCGTTGCGCCCGGCGTGGCCTGGCCATTGACTTCGACCCGGAATGCACCGGGCAACAAAGCAAAGGTCGATGGCAACAGGGTATAGGTGCCGGCCGCGAGGCCCGGCACGCCGGCGCCGATCGTCATCTGCTGGCCAATACGCGGGTCACTCGCCCCGACCTCTGCGAGTACCGGCGCGTAGACGCTCTGATTCCCCGGAACGATTGCGTACACCGGATTGCTACCCAGGCCCGGCAGGCTGAACGTGCCGTCGCTGGCGTTGCGTACCAGTGGGTTGAAACGCGCATCGGTGGAGCCGCCACGCCCGGAGACAAAACCAGCGCCGCGTAAATCACCGCCCCCGGACAGATCAATCAGCGAACCTGTTTGTGCGTCGACGTATTGCGCATTGAGGAACACGCCGGTATCTGCGTTGGCAATCCCCTTCAAGACGACCGACTTGCCGTTGTAGCGATAATCGATACCGTCGGTAGTGCCGCCATAGGGCATGACCAGCCCTGCGCCGCTGACCGAGGTCACGCTGCCCGGTAACAGGTGGACCTCTCGGGTGGCGCCAAAGCTTTCATTGCCCATAGCGATCAAGCCCAATGGCGCGCGAATGACACCGCCCTGCTCGATATGGCCGCCCATCAGTGCCAGCCTGCCGAACAACGAATAGGGCTGCGCGTCCGGAGCCGGTCCATGGCCGCTGATGCGAAGCGTACTCTCGGGCACTATTCTCGAATCACTTTGATAACCGACACGCACCTCGCTCCAGACACCCGTGCCGGGATAGATTTGTGCGGCCCGAAGATGCATATCGCCCGCTGTCCACACACTGGAAGCGGCTTGTGTGTCTGGCTTGGCCAAGAAACGCATGTGGCCGCTGCTGTCGAGCGTAACCAGGTTAAATCCGCGGCGACTGATCGCCGTACTCGCACCGTTGAGTTGTTTGACCGCACCCTGGGTACCGAACGAGAGTCGGTTGTTCAGATCCAGCAGGTTCGCGCTGACATTGAACTGCGCTGCTGACAGCCTCGTGGTCGGAGTATTCAATACGGTCGGGCGAATACCCGTTTGGGCATTGTAATCCCCCATCCCTGACAGACGCAGATAAGGTGCTGCCAGATTAATGCTCGCCGTGTTTTTCGAAGTCTCGTCCAAAGACAGTGAGCCCGCGTACAGACTCAAACTCTGGTTCATGCGCAAGTCGACATCACCCGCGAACGACAGCAAGCCGTTGCTCAGCAAACTGAGGTTGTCGAAGCCTCCTGCCATCAGGGTGTCGGCACTCAAGCGGGTCTGGCCATACCGCAAGAGTTGATCCGTCTCCCCCGGTTGCAAATCCGCTGGCAACAGGCTGTCATTCGGCCTTTGGCCAATGATCATTTCCCTGGCTACCCGTACATCGCTGCCTCCCCGGGTCTCGTGGTACAGCGGCGTATCGAGAGCGATTTCCAGACGTCCGCCCGCAGCACCTGCGCCACCCGCGGCGGCATGCAGGTTCCCATCGATAAACAGGCCGTTGTAGGAACTCAAGGTAATACGGCCGCCATCCGTGACGACGTGGGTCGGCCCTTGCCCGGCGATATCCAGCACGCCTTCGGCACCGGAAGCTTCCAGGCGCGCACCCTTGCGCACAATCACGTAAGCATCGGCCGATGTAGCGTTAGCCTTCTTCGCGTCGATTTCCCCGCCAATGATGATGCTGCCGCCCTTCCCGACCTGACCGTAGACCCGCCCAAGGGCATCGAACGCAGTATTCGCGCGCCCGGCCACGTCCAGCACTGCGCGTTCACCGATCCAGATTGACCGGTTGTGCGCGTTCGGATCTGCAAGTTGCGCCGAGGTGGCCGGATCGATCGAGCTAAACTGTTGTTGTCTGATATCGAGGGTGCCGCCCCAGGCATTGAGCTCACCGTCGAGGGTGATCTGCCCGGCGCTACGCAAAGTGATGCGCTGTCCGGGATCGACGGAAATGCGCGAACCCTGTCCAAGGGTCAATGTGCTGTTGGCAGGGTCCATCAAGTCGATTTGACTGGTGCCGGCCTGCAACGCAAGACTGGCGCCACCGCGCTGGGTCAGTACGCCCTTGGTCGGGTTTTCCTGGAACAGTGTCGGCGTCCATAGCTCAAGCGCTGTCTGCGGATCCACGCCATTGGGTTGGTTCGATGCCGCATCGCCAAAACGATAGACCGGCATCGTCACATCGAGCACGGTGTCGTCAGCCACCCGCAGGGTCGTCAGGCCGACGATGTTGTAGGCAGAGAACCCCGTGTTGAACAAACCGGGAGCCAGTTGCAAGGTGTGATCCGCGACAGGACCGCCGGACTGGCCGATCAATACCTTGTTGGCCTGGATTGTCAGCGTGCCACCGCCCGTGACGCCATAACCCCGCACTTCGCCGCCCATAACCATCTGCGACTGGCCCGGAGCGGCGTTAGCACTGGATTCGAGTTTGACGTCTCCACCCTTGCCGCCACGGGTCTTGCCATTTGCCAGCACCGCACCACCGGACGACACGTCTACCACGCTGCCGCTGCCCAGGCGGATATCGCCGGTGCTGCGAATCGACACCAGACCGCCGTTGAGATAGGCCAGGTTGTTGGCGTCGGCCTGATCGGTACGCAGGTTGGTCCACACACCACGGGTATCCAGTCGTACGCCTTCGCCGACGATCATTTGCGACGGCTTGGCCGTTTGTGTCAGAGGGTTACCCAGATTCAGGCTGCCGGCGCGGGCGGTCAGGTCGGCATTAACCTGCACATCCTGCCCGTACAGGGTGATGTCGCCACCTCTGTCCACGGTGACGGCTTCGTTGACTTCAATCTTGCCCTTGGCTGCGACCTTCAATGCGCCAAGGCGAAAGCCATTGATCACGTCGGTATCAAGAAACAGTTTGCCTTTACGCGCATCGGACACCGTGCTCATCAGATCCAGATCGTTGCCTTGAACGGGGCGCTCACCTCCGAGCCGAACCTGATCAAGCACTGCGTTGTGCTCATACACCAAGCCACCGGTGGTCGCCGACCAGGCCGGGTCGTAACTGCCAACAATCAACTGCGCCCGACGCGCCAGTGCGGTCTGCGCCTGATCATAACCGTCGAGCCCTGCACGTGGCGCCTGGTTCTGCCGCTCTCCCTGGAACACCTCATCCAGCAACTGCCCGTCAAGCACGGCGTTGCTGGTAGAAATGACCAGTTGCCCGGCATCGCGGCCCACGGTGTAGCCGGACTCGAACCGCCGGGTCGGCCCGATCAGCGGGTTATAGAAATAGCTGGTTTGCCCCCAGCGTTCGCTGTGGTCCTCATAACCTTTGTAAAGACCGGTGTAGAGGATGTCCCCCGGCGCGCGCGAGACTTCGTACAAACGCCCGTCCGCGCCGCGCAACCAGCTTTGGCGGATATTGCCGCTCTGCACATCGAGGGTGCCGCCGGACAGGTTGATCAGCGAGCCCTTCTCGGTCACGACGTCGTTGCCGGAGAAACTTACCGTGCCGCCCTGGGCCATCCACTCGCCGATGCTGTGGCCCTGGGTGCCTAGGTAACCGCCGACTTCGAGCAAACCACCGGTGGTGTACCAGCGGTCGGTCGCGTAGCCGTTGGTGCCGGCGGGCACGTGAATCAGCTCGCGCACATCGACCCACACATCATTGCTGTTGAGCGCGCCGCTCTCGCGGTTGAGCGACGAGTCACGCTGCTCGTTGCCCTGCACGTTGATCTTGATGTTGTTGGCTTCCATCGCCACTTTCACGCCGAGGGCACCGGACACATCAATCAGTGCGCCGTCACGCACCAGGCTGCGTTTGCCGGCTGCGACGGCAACCTGACCGCCCGTGGCAATGGTGATCGAGCCGTTCTGGAACTCGACCGTACCGCCACTGCCAATATCGATGCGCGACTGATCGCTACGAATACGGTTGTTGGCATTGACCGCGGTGAATGCCGCGTCGCGCTGACTGTCGAGCGCCGTGAGGTCGCTGCCATCAAGCATGATCGCGCTGACGCTGCCCTGGTTCAGGGTCACGCTACCGGTGGTGTCGGTGGCGGGGTTGAGCAAATGAATCGTGCCGCGGGTGGACACCGAAGTGCTCGACAGCAACACGCCGTTTTGCACCACTTCATGGCCGGTCAGGGTGATGTCGCCGGTGGACGCTTGAATCAGGCCGCTGTTGCTGACCTTGCCGGTGCTGCCCGTCTTGAAGCCTGGAATGACCTCACTGCCGAAGGTGGTGGAAACGCCATTGCCCTCCGTGCCCGACCCTTTGCGAATGTAAAAACGATCACCGGCGCCCAGCACTGTCTGGCCCTTGGCGGTGCTGATCGAACCGGCGTTGTCCACTTCGCCGCCTAGCAGTAACGTGTAACCACCGGAATCCGTCGAGAGCGTCGGTTTGTGGGTCTCAATCCGCGCACCGCGCTCCACCAGCACTTTCCCGGCGGCGTCGGTGAAGGTCGGCTGAGTGCCGGTGCTGTCAAAGTACAGGCCACGGTCGCGGAACTGGATGTCGGTGATGTTCGCGGCTGCCGCCACCAGGTTGCGCACGTTGACCTGGCTGGTGCCGCTGAACACGATGCCGTTGCGGTTGATCAGCATCACTGTGCCGTCACCTTTGATCTGGCCCTGAATCTGACTTGGCCGCGCACTCGGGTCATTGACCCGGTTGAGCACCGCCCAGTTGGATTGCTGGGCAAACTCCACGCTGGTATTACGCCCGACGTTGAAGGTTTCCCAGTTGAGAATCGCCTTGTCGGCGGTCTGCTCGATCTTCACGGCGGTCTTGCCATCGGCCTGGCTCTGTTGCGGGCCTTTGGCGTTCTGCCAACCCTGGGTCAGGCCCGTGTCGACCTTCAAACCGCCCTCGCCCATGCCGTCCGGCACGAACTGCAGGGTCGCAAAAGCCGCCGCCCGCCCGGCCGCCTGCGCAGCCTGTTGCGCCGCAATCGCCGCCACGGTGTTGTTGAGCGTCTGCACCGAACGCTCCAACTGTTGCCTGGCGCGTTGCTGCTGCGCGAGCGGCGGAGTCATACCTGGAAGACCGCCACCCGGTCGCGCAGCTGCAGCCTGTTGCGCCGCGCCCTTGGCGGCAAACCAACTGGAACTGAACGCCGTCGCCGCCTCCGTACTGCCCGCCACCAAGCACAATGCAATCGCCTGCGCCAGCGGCTTGAGCAACCACAGCGCCGGGGCCGCGGAACGAGCGGCGTCACGGCGTACAAACAGAGGATGGGTATTGCGTCGGGCTTGGCGAACGAGCATCACTACTAGGTCCTTTTCGATTGGCGCAAGAGGCCGCAGGTCATCAAGAACCTGCTGTTACGACATAGGCGGTTGGCGAAGGGCGCGACCGAACGGTTGTCACACAAACTTCATGATTGGGGTGTAGCCACAAAAAATGACGATCCGGTAAGGGGCCGCCATCGATATCGCGGTTTGAATCAGCCGGGTTACAACGTACGACCGATGCCGGGGCATACCGATGGGGTATTGATATCCAGATGGTTGCCGGTGGTGTTGGTGGTGAAGTTGGCGGTTACAGCGGTTTTCCAGCTGACAAACACTGGAAGGAAACACATGCTGAAATTCCCTTGAAGAATTATGGTTAGCTCATTAAAAAAATGGCGACCCCATGAGGGCCGCCATTCGTACTACTGATTAGACGACTGTCTTACAAAGGACGACCGATGGTGTTGCATGCGGTGGTGTTGTTGATGTTTAGGTTGTTGCCCGAAGCGTTGGTGATGAAGTTGTCGGTCACCGCGGTTTTCCAGGTGGTTGGAACCGGAATGAAGCTGTGGGCAGCTACCGCGACATTGTTACCCGGAGTGCTGTAATGCTTGGTCAGGAAAGCACGGACGTCGCTGGCCACGGCTGCATCCTTGTAGCACTGGCCGAAGATGAAGTTGGTGTAAGCCGCCATCGCATAACCGCTTGCTGGGTTAGCCACAACTGGCGACCATTGAACCGGGTTGGAAGGTACGGTCGGCAGTGGAGCCGAGGAGAGTGCCAGGTTGACGTTACCGCTGGTTGGCAGAACACCGTTGACGCGCGCGACCACAGCGTTGCTGTTGACGTTCACGCCATCCGGACCGACATAACCAATCGAGCCGTCAACCGCGTTCACCGCTGTGGCGACTTCAGCCGTGGTAGCTACGCCTACCCAGCCAGATGGCAAAGCCGAATCGGCTGGCAGACGCGCCTTGGTGAAGGTGGTGTTGACTGCGAACTGCGTCGGGCAGATCGAGTTCAGGTGACGGCTGAGGATCTCGGTGGTGCCGCTGGACGTGCTGCGATAGACAACGCGGATCCGTGTGGCGTCAGTGGTGCCAAGCAGTTGACCCCAAGTAGTTTTAGCGCCAGACAATGCGTCGCACAGCTGCGCAGTCGTCAGGTTGAGGGTAGTGTTGCCGGCTTTTTTGTATGGGATGGCGACCGAAGTGGCCACGGAAGGCAGCTGAATCAGCGGGCCGTACGAAGCACCGAAAGCGGCGGAGTAGTCGCTGAGTTCTTTGCCAGAGAGTACCGAGTCGCTACCAGCGAAGTGCACAGTACCGGTGGTGCCGAACTGCGAGGCAGTGTTGGTCAGGAAAGCACTTTTGCCAATGCCGCTACCAGTGACGGCGTAGCTGAAGTTGGCCGGCAGGATGCTGTTGGCAGAGCCTTTGTACAGAGCGGCAGGCAGTGAAGCACCACCACCGGTTACGGCCATGGCCTGGGCAGAAGCCAATGCGGCGACAGTCAGTGAGGCTGCGATCAGAGTGCGCTTGAACATGAAGAGTCTCCTTTTCAACTTAGGTTTGTCGTTAACGTAGTTTTCAAGTTTTCTTGCATGACGCTGGAAGGACCCACCATTGACCGTTGCGAGCCTGGCCCGGGTTAAGTCGCAGGTAGAAAGTCGCAGTTTCCGGTGACAGATAAAGGAAAAAACCTCGGGAGCCGCAGCGTGTTTTCGTGGGTTATTCTCGGGTGTTGGGGGGCTCTAAGACGGGGTCTTTGTGCAGAGTGCCGAGGGGACTGGGCAACGCAGGGCTGGAGGGGTTGATTTGTCGTTGGACATGACAGAACGGAGATCCCGAGGATCGCTCGGGTGGGATTGGGGTGGTGGGATATATTTAGAATAGTTGGTGTTAGTGGGTCAGTCTTCGCGAGCAAGCCCGCTCCCACATCGGATCGTTGGTGTGGCACAGATCCAGTGTGGGAGCGGGCTTGCTCGCGATGATTTTCAACCGGTCACTGCACCAACTGGTTGATCTCGATGATCGGCAGCAGCACCGCCATGACGATCACCAGCACCACCCCGCCCATCACCACAATCATCAGTGGTTCAAGCAACGCGGTCATGCCCATCGCCCGGCGCTCGATGTCCCGTGACAGGGTCTGCGCGGCGCGCTCCAGCATCGGTGGCAGCGAACCGGTTTTCTCGCCGCTGGCGATCAAGTGGATCAATACCGGCGGGAAGACTTTCTCGACTCGCAACGCCGCCGCCAGGTTAACGCCCTCGCGCACTTTGGCGGTGGCGTCGGTGACGCTCAGGCTGAGCCGATCGTTGGACAAGGTCTGCCGCGCGGCCTCCAGTGCCCGCAACAACGGCACCCCTGCTCCGCCGAGAATCGCCAGGGTCGAGGCGAAACGCGCGGTGTTCAACCCCAGCACAAATCGTCCGAACAACGGTAGGCGCAGGATGCGGCTGTGCCAGTTCAAGCGTGCCGCCGGGTTGCGCAAATACAAGCGCCAGCCCCAGAAGCCACCGGCCATCAGGCTGAAACACAACCAGCCCCAACCACGAATGAAATCACTGGCATTAAGCATGGCCAGGGTCAGCCCCGGCAAATCCTGACGCGCCTGGGAAAACGCACTGACCACCTGCGGCACCACGTAACTGAGCAGAAAAATCACGATGCCAATCGACACCAACCCGACCACGCCCGGATAGATGAACGCGGTGAGAATCTTGCCGCGCAGGTTGTTGCGTTCTTCGATGTAATCTGCCAGCCGTTCCATGACCTGCGCCAGGTCACCGGACTCCTCGCCCGCTGCGATCAACGCCCGGTAGATCTCCGGAAAGTCCCGTGGCCTGGCCGCCAGCGCTTCGGCCAGGCGCATACCGCTGCGAACGTCGGCGCGCACCGCGCTCAGGGTCTGGGCGATGTGTTTTTTTTCGGCTTGCTCCACCGTGGCGCTCAACGCGGCCTCCAACGGTAGGCTGGCGCCGAGCAGGCTCGCCAGTTGCCGGGTGGCCCAGGCCAAGTCGTTGTCCGAGAGTTTGGCGCTGAACATCCCACCGCCCCCTTTCGCCGGGGTGTTGTTCTCGATCTGCACCAGCAACGCGGTCAGACCACGACTGCGCAACACACCGAACGCAGCGCTTTGGCTGTCAGCCTCAAGGTGCCCGGACTCGATCTTGCCCGTGGCGTCGGCAGCTTCAAAACGGTAGCGATTCATCAGGCGTCCCGTGTCACGCGAAGGATTTCTTCCGGCGCCGTGGCACCGCTGCGCACCCAACGCTCACCGTCTTCACGCATACTGAACATGCCGGCGGTGCGGGCGGCGGCGCGTAAGGCCTGCTCGCCAGCACTTTGATGGATCAGGCTGCGAATGTCGTCGTCGATGCAGAACAGCTCATGAATACCGGTGCGGCCGCTGTATCCGGTGTGATTGCATGCCGCGCAGCCGACCGGGCGCCAGGTGCCGGGAGCCGTCGGATCTTCCTGTTTGCACTGCTGACACAAGCGTCGCACCAAACGTTGTGCGAGGACGCCAAGCATCGATGAGGCCAGCAGGAAAGGTTCGACGCCCATGTCGATCAAGCGGTTGACGGCTGAAACGGCGTCGTTGGTGTGCAGCGTCGCCAGCACCAGGTGGCCGGTGAGCGAGGCCTGCACGGCGATTTGTGCGGTTTCCAGGTCGCGGATCTCGCCGATCATGATGATATCCGGGTCTTGCCGCAGGATCGCGCGCAACGCCAGGGCGAAGGTCATGTCGATCTTGGCGTTGACCTGAATCTGGCTGATGCCCGGCAAGTCGTACTCCACCGGGTCTTCGACAGTCAGGATATTGCTGGTGCTGGCGTCCAGCCGCGCAAGGGCCGCGTATAGACTGGTGGTCTTGCCGCTGCCGGTGGGGCCGGTCACCAGCACGATGCCGTGGGGTTGACGGATCAGGGTGTCGAGTTTGGCCAGTACCTGGGCGTCCATGCCAAGGGTTTCCAGTTGCAGGCGCCCGGCCTGTTTGTCGAGCAAGCGCATCACCACCCGTTCGCCGTGGCCGGTGGGCACCGTTGACACGCGAATGTCGATCGGCCGGCCGGCGACGCGCAAGGCGATACGACCGTCCTGCGGCAAGCGTTTTTCGGCGATGTCAAGCTGCGCCATGATCTTGATCCGCGAAACCAGCGCACCGTGCAAGGCCTTGCGCGGCGACACCACATCGCGCAGGGTGCCATCGACCCGGTAGCGCACCACCGAATGGGTTTCGTAGGGTTCAATGTGAATGTCGCTGGCCTCGTCGCGCGCCGCTTGGGTGAGCAAGGCGTTGATCATGCGGATGACTGGTGCACCGTCCTGGGTGTCGAGCAGGTCGGTGATTTCCGGGATGTCTTGCATCAGGCGATCAAGGTCCACCTCATTTTCCGCCGCGCCGACTACTGCCGCAGCGCTGCCGGTATCGGCGTAGGCACTGGCGAGCAAGCCGTCCAGCTCCTCGTCGCGCACCCGCTCCAGCCGCGCCGGGCCGAACTGGCGGCGCGCCTCGCTGATCGACCAGCCTGGCGTGGAGGGGCACACCGTCAGCACCGCGCCGTCCTCACCGGTTCGCAAAAGGATCCGTTGGGCCTTGGCCCAGGCGTAGGGCAAGGTGCTCATTGAACCGGCACCGCACGAATGGTTGCCCGCGGTTGCGAATTCGGCTGTGAACTTGAAACCGGCACCGCGCCAGGAACCCCCTGCGCCGCTGGCGGCAATTGGGGTGCCTGCATGTCCGGCATCGCCCAGCTGCGCTCCGGTTGCAGCATGCCTTGGGCGCGGCGCATGAAGTCATAACGGTTGAGGGTGATGCTGCGCCCCGCTGCGCTGTCGCGGATGATGTACGGGCGCAAAAACACCATCAGGTTGGTCTTGGTGATCGCCCGGCGTTCGTTGCGAAACAACGCACCGATCCCCGGAATGGTCGACAGCCAGGGCACCGCGTCATTGCTCTGGCTGTAGCCATCCTGGAGCAAGCCGCCGAGGACCATGATCTGTCCGTCATCAAGCAGGATGCTGGTGTCGATCGCGCGCTTGTTGGTGACGATGCCCGCCGCAGCCGCACTGTTGGTGGCGCGCTCATCGATGCTGCTGACTTCCTGATAGATGTCGAGCTTGACCGTGCCGCCCTCGGAAATCTGTGGCCGCACATTGAGCTTCAGACCTACCTCCTCACGGGTCACGGTCTGAAACGGATTGTTGCTGGTCCCGCCACCGCCGGTGACGTAGCTGCCACTGACAAACGGAATGGTCTGGCCGACAAAAATACTCGCGGCTTCGTTATCGAGGGTCAGCAGGTTAGGCGTTGACAGCACGTTGGTGCCACCCTTGCTTTTCAACGCACGGGCCAGGACCTTGAGATCGAGAATCTTGCCGATGCCGGGGATGTCCACCGTGCCATTGACCAGGCCCAGGTTCAGCCCCTGGGGCAGGACATCGATACTGGTTCTGCCGTTGAGGTTGACGCCGGTCCCGCCGAGGTTGGCGCCGCCGATGACACCATTGCCGCCCAGATTACCGGTCTGCCATTGCACGCCGAATTCGCTGGCGTCGTCCTCGCCGACTTCGACGATCAGGCTCTCGATGACCACTTGCGCGCGGCGTTGGTCGAGCATGTCGATCACTTCACGAAGATTGCGATAGACCGGGTCCGGCGCCGAGATCAGCAAGGTGTTGGTGGTGGCGTCGGCCTGGATGGTCACGCCGTTGGCACTGAAGGCGACGTTCTGCTCACTTTGCTGTGCACCCCCGACTTGACTC
Source organism: Pseudomonas sp. HLT2-19-2 (assembly GCF_054898005.1). NCBI lineage: Bacteria > Pseudomonadati > Pseudomonadota > Gammaproteobacteria > Pseudomonadales > Pseudomonadaceae > Pseudomonas > Pseudomonas sp. HLT2-19-2. Next base: position 3,702,252 of record NZ_CM142712.1, read on the forward strand.
CCCGAAGTCTGGCTACCTTGCCCGTAACCGTTACCACTAGTGGGGTTCGCGGCGGATGGGGCGGCCGAGCCCGTGCTGTTCGAATTGCCGCCCTGCCCGTTCTGGCCGCCGCCGGTATGGCTGCCCATCGCACTGAGCACCGAACGCGCGCCATCGTTGCTGCCACTGTCGCTTTCCCCCGTGAGCAAACCCCGCAGGGCCTGGGCCAGTTTGGCCGCCTGCGCATTGCGCAGATACACCACGTGCAAGTTGCTGGGGTTGCTCTGGGCGTTGTCGAGTTTGTAGATCAGGTTGCGAGCCAGCTCCGTGCGTTCTGGGCTGCCGGCACGGATGATGATCGAGTTGGAACGCGGGTCGCCGATCACCGAAATTTTTTGGGTAGGGTCATTGCCCGGCGCCTCCAGCAGGTCCGAGACCATGCCGGCAATGTCCACGGCGATGCCGTTTTGGATCTGCACCACGTCGGTGTCGATGGCACTTGGGGTGTCGACGCCCTGAATGATCTGCGCCACCCGCGCCAGGTTGTCGGCGTAATCGGTGACGACGATGGTGTTGTTGCCGGGATAGGCGTTGATCGGGTTGTTCGGCGACACGATCGGGCGCAGTACCGGAATGAGGTTCACCGCGTTTTCATATTGCAGGCGAAAGGTGCGCGTGATCATGCCATTGCCGGCCGGTTTGTCAGCGCCGTAAATCGGCCCACCGAGCAACTTGGCGTCGGCCTCCGGCACCACTTGAGACACCCCGCCGACGTCGACCACGCTGAAGCCCTGCATGCGCAAAGTGGCCAGCAGCATGTCGTAGGCCTGATGCGCCGGCACTTCGCCTTCGGAGACCAGGGTCAGGTTGCCTTTGACGCGCGGGTCGACCAGAAACTGACGCCCCGTCGAGCGCGACAAGGCACGGACCACCGCCGCGATGTCGACATCGACAAAATTCAGCGTCACCGGTTGATTGCCCAACGGTTTACTCGCCGGGGCGGTGCCGGTCGGCGGATTGCTGCGCCCCAGCGAGGTGATTTTATGCAATGCGCCCGGCGGTTGCTTGAGCTGCGCCTGCAAACGCTGACGCTCGGCAAGAGGGTCGTCGTTGCGCTGGGTGTTCGCCAGCGGCTTACCCAGTTCGCTATCGACCAGCAACGGTGGCTGCTGCGTCGTTGCGCTATTGCTGCAAGCGCCCAGCGCCAGCAATAGAAAAGGCGCGGCCTTGCGGCAATGGCGTGCATACAGAGAACCTGACCACTTCATGAAGCTTCCTTAGCGTCTGGCGCCTGATCCATGCGAACGGTTCCCGACAGAACTCCCGCCGTGTCTTTGGCCGACGGTTCGCCTGCGCGTTGCAAACGAACCTCGACCACCTCAAGGGACAACTGCTGCGGATAGACCAGCAACCAACCGACCACGGCGTCCGCTGGCGCCTCGTCGAGTGTCAGGTGCCAGGTCATGGGGGTTGTGGTGTCCGGTGAGACTAATTGGTAGTGCCCGGCCAGGCCGTTGGCGTCGAGGGTCTGGCGTAGAGATTGCTCAAGGCTTTGTCCACTCGCGGGGCGTGCGACGTCGCGCAGCAGCACCTCCAGCGCTTCGGTCTGGGAACGTAATTTGGGTGTTTCGGCCTGCCAGTAGTCGATCTTTTTCAGCGCCGGTTGAACCAGCACCAGCCAGGTTAACAAGCCTGACAACACCAGTGCGGTGCCTGCCACCATGCGTTTTTCGCGCAGGGCCAGACCTTGCCACGTCAACAGGCCGCGACCTTTGATGTGCTGCCAGCGGGCGCGGTAAAGCGCCAGGGAATGCTTATTCATCGTCGGCTCCGGCGGCGCTGTCAGCGGTGGCAGTCGCAGGTTCAAGGGCCGGACGCAACGTCCAGCCTTCGGCGCTGGATCTGACCTCGATACCGGCTTGCGCCAACGTGGTTTGCCACGACTTGTCGTTGGCCTGTTTGCGCGCATCCGCCAGCAGGGTCAGCTTCAGCTCGCCGTTGCCAAACTCCAGGCGTTGTACGCTGCCGGCGATAAATGGCATGCCGTTGCCGGCTTGAATCATCAGGTTGGCGAATCCCTGGGTCAGTGCGCCGCTTTTCGGCGCAGACAATTGCTGACGGGCCTGTTGCAACGGGTTGAGAATCACCGGCAACTGCGGAAATGCCTGTTTCACCCGCAGGCTCATTTGACTCTTGAGTTGTTGCCCCTGCGACGCTTCACGGGCGGCGTACAGATTCAAACCCAGGGTCCAGATCACCACGGCAACCGCGCACAAGGCGAGCGCTCGTGGCCAACCCTTTTGGTCGGCATGGCGCTGCTGAATGCCGCCGTGCAAACCCCATCCGGGCAAAGGTCCGGTCCAGCATTGTTCAGCGGATAACAAGCGAGTGAACGCCGAGTCCGGCGGCGCATCACCAACCCACTGCGCGGTGTCACCGGCCTCCAGCAATAAATCGCTCAGCGCCTCGTCCACCGCTGGATGCACCACCGCCTGATGAAGGCTGTGGCGCACTAACAAATGTCCCTCCTGAACACAGGTCACCGGACCACTCGCGACAGGCAAACAGTAGGCGGCTGTAAACACACCGCGCGGGGTCAATCGCGCGCTCCGCAACAATTGTCCAAACCGGGCCAACCCTTCGCGTGGCAGCCAGGCGATGTGCACTCGCCCCTGTTCATCACGTGGGCTGTGGGCGATATACATCTGTTCACAGGCCCCGAGGATCAGCGCCTGCGCCGCACACTGAACGGCCGCGGCGGTTTTTGATACTGGCAAAACTGGTAGATCGATGCTCGCCAGGAGGCTGTCCTGCGGGTGCAGGAAAAAACCGATCGCGGGTGTTTTTCCGTTCTGGCCCAATTGCCGCAAGCTACTTTGACCCTCTTGGGTGACTTGCCCCTGGCGGTCCAGCCGGGCGAACGCCAACGGGCTATCGAGGGTCAGCTCGGACAACGGTGGCAAGGCGATGCGAAGCTGACTCATACGCCCACCCGTGACCAGATCACCTCGGGCAATCCGTTTTCACGGCGGTGCAGCAATGCATCCAGACTGACCCGACGCTGCTCGGTCGACGCCTTGCCCCGCAACAGGAACCAGTCACTGGTGATGCCGACCTTGACGGTCGTGGCTTCAAGTTGCGGCATGCGCAACCGGTTGACGAAGTCCCCACGGTTGATGAACCACTGGCCGCCGTCGCGCTCGGCTATCAGCGCCTGTGCACGCTCGATCGACAGCCCCGGCACATACGCGGCCAGCACCGGTGCGGTAGCGGTATTGCCGTTTAGCCAGGTAAAGGCCGGCAGTACCGTGAAGTAAGGCGCCATTTTTGCCAGCCATTCGTCATTCATTCCCTTGACGCTGCGCAGATCGTCTAGGTGGCGCAGCATGGGGCGAGTTGGCAGCTGTGGTTTGCTTGCGGCCGCCGGTGAAGTATCGCGACCGCTGTCGAAGCCGCTGTCTTGCGGCGTCTTGTCCGCCCGTTCCGGGTTGAGCAGGCGCGGATAGGAGGCGATTACTCGCTGACTGATGCGCTTACTCAAGGTCGTGTTGACCCCGATCAACTGACACAGGCGCTGGAAACTCTCCAGTTGTTCCTGATCGATTCGATCATTGTTGACCAAGTTGCGCAGGTTGAATTTGCCTTGCTCATCCTCCAGCCGGCCCTTGAAGGGCAAGTCACGCGCCGTCACCACGGCGCGTGCCCACGGCTGATCGAGGCGCGTCAGCGGGTCGCGCTGGCGCGCGTCCCACAGCAAATGACGGCTGATCTCGATGCCGCCCAGCAGCATTGAAGCGCCCTGTATCCGCCACTGCTCAGCCTCAAGGCTTCGGGTGAATACGGTTTGCCGGGTCAGCATGCCACCGGCAATCACCGCTACGACCGCGGCGATCAGCAAAGCGCTGATGATCGCCATGCCGCGCTGCTTCGCCGCTGTCAGCGAATAAACGTTCATAGCGGCCCTTACAGCTGCCAGGAGCCGATATCGGCATTTACGCCGTCGCCGTCAGGCTGGCCGTCGGCACCGAGGGAGAAAATGTCGATTTCGCCATTCGCACCCGGATTCAGGTAGTTGTAAGGACGGCCCCAAGGGTCGTTGGGCAAGCGGTCCAAGTACGAACGCCAATTGCTGTTCTTGGCATCCGCCGGACGCTCGACCAGCACTTTCAAACCCTGGTTCATGTTCGGATAAGTGCCGTGGTCGAGGCGATACAGCTTCAATGCCTGCATCAGCCCGCCAATGTCCTGTTTGGCCGCGGTGGCCCGCGCCTGGTCCGGACGGTCCAATACCTTGGGCACCACCATGGCCGCCAGAATCCCGAGAATAACCACCACCACCATGATCTCGATCAGGGTGAAACCTTGCTGTCCGCGAGGCGAACGAGGCTTGTGATCCAGCAACTTGAAGTGCGCGATATCCATCTCGACATTCCCTGGCTTGATTCGATTCGACGCGCAGTGTTGCAAGAAGATATGTCAGTGGTGTTGAAAATGCTCGGGAGCTTTGGTCGTCAAGCGGTCAAGCCCGGGGACTACATTCAGGCGGTGTTCAGACCGCTCGAGTGCCCGATGCGCCACCCTCCCCGACAGACCGGTTTTACATTGATCGAAGTGCTGGTGGCACTGGCGATTATTGCTGTCGCGATGTCTGCCGCCGTGCGGGTCGCCGGCTTGATGACCCAGAGCAATGGCTTGCTGCGGGACAAATCGATCGCGCTGCTGGCGGCACAGAGTCGCCTGGCCGAGCTGCGTCTGGAGGGCCGATCGACACCGGGGACAAAAGCATTGGAATGCGATCAGGGTCGGCTGCAGTTGCGCTGCGAGCAAACCATTGGCGTCGCTGAGAATGGCCGGTTGTTACGAGTTGATCTGCAAGTATTCGACCGCAGCCGCGAGGCACCGCCACTGGCCCGGCTCGGCACGTTGCTGAGTCGACCGATCACCCACCCGCAACCCCTGTAGCAGCCTGCGTCCGGCTGCGAAGCAGTCGTAAACCAGACAACGCGGTGCGTCAGATAAACCGCATGGCGACTGCTTGGTCCGAACGCGGCCCAAGCCGGTCGCAGGCTGCTACCGGGATTATGGTGGGTTCAGGGTTGAGTCAAAACGGGTAGCAATGGCGAATCCGGAAGTTTGGCAATCAGCAGGCGGGACTGCTCCGCGCCACGCTCGATCACCACGGCATCGCCTTCGATGGCGAGGATTTTCACCCCTTGGCTCACCCGTTCTCCCACCAAAAAACTGCGTGGCGGGCCATCGTTGAGACTCAGGATCGCCACCGCGCCACGGGTGCCGGCCCACACCCCGCTGACCTTGATATCCACCGGTGCCGGCTGGTTGGAAAACCACTGCAACACAGGGCTGTCGGAGCGTGAAACCGTGAGTGGCGGCGCGGCATCCGGCGTTCGCGATTCGGCAGCTGTCAGCAGCAGCGATGACCAGGTGACGACGCCCGCCAGAGCGGCCAGCAAGGCCAGTGCCTGGACACACTGCGCCGGGGAAGACCGCTCGGTAAACGACATGGGCTGAATCTCCTTTTAGTCCCTGCCATGAGCCTACAGCGCAATTCTCACGTTTTTATTTCATATGCTCGCCATCTTCAGCCGTCACGATAAAAAACGATGCAAAGGAGCTCGCACTCAATGAATGGCTTCAAACAACAGCGCTTTAAGCAACAGGGCTTCACCCTGATCGAGTTGATGGTCGTGCTGGTGATCATCGGCATTGCCAGCGCGGCGATCAGCCTCAGCATCAAACCGGACCCGCTGCACCTGCTGCGAAAGGACGCCGACCGTGTCGCGCAATTGCTCAAGGTCGCACAAGTAGAAGCCCAATCCGATGGTCGGCCGATCACTTGGCGAGCCGACGCCAAAGGATTTCGCTTCAGTCGCCGCAATGACAACGGCGAAGGCGTTGATCGCTTTCAGAACGACCCGCAACTACGCCCTCGTCTCTGGGAGACACCGGGGATGGAAGTGCGTGTGGAACCCAGGAAAAGCGTCGTGTTGAACGCCGAATGGATCAATCCACCCGTGCAGCTGAAACTGTCGGACGGAATCAACAGCATCAGTGTTCAGCGCAGCCCCACCGGACAAGTGAGCGTCCAATGAAGGCGCAGCGCGGTTTTACCCTGATCGAGGTGATGGTGGCGATCATGCTGATGGCGGTGGTCAGCTTGATTGCCTGGCGCGGCCTGGACAGCGTCACCCGCGCCGACGCGCATTTGCAGGCCAGCACCGAACAGACCGAAGCCCTTCTGCGGGCGTTGAACCAGCTGGAGCGCGACGTCGCGATGCGCGCCAGCATTGAACTGACCGAGCCGGCGAAGCCCGGCGCTGTCGATGAACCGTCCAGCGCGCCCCCGGCGGTGACCGTGCGCAACACCAACGGCACAGGCTTCCGTCTGGATGTGATCCGCGTCGCAACCGGCCAGAACGGTGAACTGCAGCGCGTGCGCTGGTGGCTGAAGGGCGACACGCTCTACCGGGCTCAGGCCGAATCCAGCAGCCGCTATCCGCTGCCGACACCCACCGCAGGGGTCGCAGTGCTCAATGAAGTCAGAGACGTTGCGATTCGTGTTTGGGAGGTAGAAAAGGGCTGGCGCAAGCTGAGCGGCAACCGCAAGGAAAATCCGCTGGGGATCGAGATCAACCTGACGCGGCAAACGCCTCAGGGGATCGAGAAGTATCGGCAGGTGATGGGGCCTTTGGAGTGAATCAGGTGGACCGCGATAGCGCCAGTCGAGACACCCCATGCCCCGAGTCAGCCGTTAGCTGAGCACCACCACCCCACCCGGCAACTCAGTGCACTTGACGCCATACGCATCACGAATCAGCAACGCCACGCCCGCCAGTTGATCCAGGCTGAACCGCGCCTGCACCTTGCGCTTGCCCAACTCGCTGTTGAGCAGCAGCAACATGCCGGGCCGGTAGCGGTTGATTTCGTCGATCACCGTCGCCAGCGTGGCGTCGTTGAACACCAGCACCTGTTGACGCCAGGCAATCACTGCCGAGGTGTCGACCGCTTGCGGCGTGCCGACTTGCCTGGCGTCATAAATCAGTTGCTGGCCTGATTCCAGATGGATGCTGCGACCGAGAATGTCGACCAGCAACATGCCATCCAGGCAGGTGACGCACACGTTCTGGTCGATATGACGCAGATTGAACCTGGCCTGACGTGCGCTCAACCACCCTACCCCGGCCTGCACTTTCAGCGGCGCCTGAGCACGGGTCAGGACTTCGACTTCGCCGCTGAGCAGCTCGAAGCTGCGGGTGCCATCGGCACTGGCGCGCTGGTTGATACGCGTCTGGGTATTGAGTTCCAGGCTCAGCCCCTCCGCCAGATCGACCCGCCGCTGCTCGCCGACTTCAGTGATGTAATCGGCGCCCAGCCCCGAAAAACCGCCCGGCACTGTACCGCGAATCAGAAAAAAGGCGGCCGACGCCGCGATGGCTCCACCGAGGAATGCCCGACGGCCCAGATGCCGTGGAGCCTGCAATCGTTCGGCAGCGGGCTGCAACTGATGCCATAGCCGCTTGCTTTGTTCAAAGGCACGGGCATGTTCGGGGCTTTGTGCGCACCATTGGCGTAACGCCCGGGCATCGGCGACGGTCGCCCGGCCTGAGGTCAAAAGGATCAACCAGTCCTGGGCTTCGCTCTGTAGCCGGTCCTGAGGTTTCGCCTCAGGGGCTGAAATACGGAAGATGTTCAAGCGCGGGGATACTCACGGATTAATCTGGACTCTTCTATCAAGACGGTTTTCCCGCGCCGGGACCGAACCGCTGAATGACTTTTCTTTCCAGGCGCTCGGCACAATGGCCTAGAGCGGCTTTGATTTCCTTCTCGACCATCCGTGTTGAAATGCCGAAGCGCTGGGAAATTTCCAGGTGTGGAGCCTCTTCCAGGCGAGCGGCGATAAAGATTTTGCGTCGACGCGCCGGCAGTTCATACAGCGCGTTGAGCAGCGATTGAATTTCCTTTTGCCCGCCCACCACGCGGGCCGGATCGAGCGCTTCATCCGAGACTTGCAGCATCTCCTCCACTTCGCTGCCTGTCAGCAACCGGGCATCCGACTGGCGCCGGTCCGCAGCGATGTTCAGGGCCATGCGATAGAGGTACGCATTAGGCTGGGCAATGTTCGGCGGTGTTTCCATGCGGTCGACCCGCAGGTAAGTTTCGTGCAGGACGTCGTTGGCCAGATCCTCCGAACCAAGGCGCCGGCGCAAGCGCACCTTGAAATCATCGTAGGATGTCAGGAATAGCCTGACCATCGAACTTTGTCCGGTGTCTTTCATCCCCCGGAAACTCCTTCCCATTGAGTGCATTCCATGCGTTTTCCCGACGGCTCAGGTAGCAGAAGTAGCGTGACCGGCTGACCCAGGGAACTGGGCGCCGAACGTTCGATGTTGAGGTTGCGCAATCTTTCCACCAGCGCCGAGTCGCGCTGAACATCACCTGTAGAACTGACCAGACGGCTGTACTGCACAACACCATCACGGCCGATCCACAGTTGCAGCAATGCCCGAAAACTGCCTGGACGGATCGAAGGCGAGCGGCACAGGCTGCGCTCGATCGCCGATTGAATCGCCGTCGCGTAACTGCTGCCAGCCAGCGGCGCACTGGTTGCGACCGAGCCTTGCGTCGAGGGCACCTCGGTGACCTGCGCCACTTGCAACGTGAAGGCATCCGCCCGGACATACCGAGCCATCAGTCCACTGCCACCGAGCATAAGGCTCAAGGCATCGGCAGCACTCAGACGCCCTTTCAGCGCGATCGAACGACGACCACGGGTCAACTGGCGATCGACCAACACTGCCATGCCGGTGGCACGACTGAACCGTTCAAGCGCGCTGGCCAATTCCTGGGCCGGAATATCCAGCTCCAGTGAAGTATGCGAATCAATCGGACCGGCAATCACTGCCGACGACATCAACCAAAACAGCAACGCCAAGCAAGCCTGGCGGACGTGAGTCATTGAAACCTGGCACCCGTTTCTGACTCTGCCTCGCTGCACGGCTGACGCACCCCTGAAAACCGTCATCCTGAGGGCTGTTTATGACTCTGGTGTGACGGCCGGTGCAAAAAAACATCACGAGCCGCCCGATTACTTTGCTCTAGACTCACGCTTCAGAGCGGCCCGTTCGTGGCCGGCCAGGAGGCCTTCAATGAAAAATCTGTGGTGTGTTGCAGCCGGCGTGCTGCTGTTGATCGGACTGACAGCGGTTCAGGCCGAGCAACCGCCAGGCTGCGTCGAAGTAACGGTCGGGGGTTACAAGGCACCGGACTACAACTGCCTGAGCCAGCAAATGGGCAATAACCCCGAAGGCGCGGCCGCTGCGCAAAAGAATCAGGAAGCCATGAACGCGCCGGTGAACAAACGGCCACCCAACCACGTCGGCCTGGCAACACCGGCCGCGACCAGCACGCGCATGGGCAATACCTTCGGTACCGGCGTCAAACCCCAACGCCCCGCCCCTCCTGCCAGCGGCTTGCCGCTGATCAAGGCGCCGTGAGTGAGGGGGGTCTGCAGTGAGATTTCACTGGTGAAAAAATCCGTGAAGTCAGCAAGAAATCCCGGATCGCGATGTCCATTCATCACCTGCGGCAGGGGGCAAAAAATTGGGGCAAATAAACGGTCCTACTCTTCGCCAATCGATGGGCACACTATGGATAATTTCGAAATCACCGAGCGGATTGTCTGCAGGGCTCTGCGCTCGAGCTAATGTTACATCTTCGAGTGCTGACGGGGCTTGCTACTGTTTTTATTGCGTTCGGCGAGCTCTCATTGTCTCGTGGGTGGGAGGGCGCGAAGCGGACGAGGTACTGAACAGAGTCAGGGCCAGATGCTTATCTCGCTACGCAAACTGCTCCAGCAACAAACCGATTCAGTACGCATCAGAATCCTGGACTTAAATGCACCGGATAGTGCTGGATTTCAGTGGTTCCCGCCGGAACGAAAAAAGGACCCGAAGGTCCTGATTTCAATCGCTTACAGAATTCAGTGGAACTCTGCAGCGCAATATTTGGAGCGGGAAACGAGACTCGAACTCGCGACCCCGACCTTGGCAAGGTCGTGCTCTACCAACTGAGCTATTCCCGCGTCTTGGTGTGGCGCATTCTATAGAATCCAGAAGTCTCGTCAACACCTTGATTCAAAAAAGTTTATTTCTTTTCCACGTCGGTCTTCAGATGCGGCCAGGCAGCCCGCAAATATTGGACCATGGACCACAACGTCAGGCCCGCGGATATCAGCAACAAGGCGTACCCCACCAGCACCCAGAACGTGAAGTCCGACGGATTCGCCAGCAGAATCACCAAGGCCAGCATTTGCGCGGCGGTTTTCCATTTACCCAGGTTCGACACGGCGACGTGAGCCCGGGCGCCGAGTTCGGCCATCCATTCGCGAAGTGCCGAAACGACTATCTCGCGACCGATGATCACGGCGGCCGGCAGCGTGAGCCACAGGTTGCCATGTTCTTGCACCAGCAACACCAGCGCAACAGCGACCATCAGTTTGTCAGCAACGGGATCGAGAAAAGCCCCGAACGGCGTGCTTTGTTCCAGTCGGCGGGCCAGATACCCATCGAGCCAGTCTGTGGCGGCAGCAAATGCGAAGACCGAGGCGGACGCCAGGTAGCTCCATTGATAAGGCAGGTAGAACAGTAAAATGAAGATCGGAATGAGCAGGACGCGTAGTACGGTAATCAGATTAGGGATATTCATCGGCACAACTGGCTACGAGGTGAGGGGGCATTCTACTCGCTGTGCAGATTTGCATAAATCAACTCTGCGAGCTTTTTACTGATCCCGGGGGCTTTGGCGATCTCTTCGATGCTGGCACGAGACAGCTCCTGCAATCCACCAAAATGTTTCAACAAATCGCGACGACGGGTCGGCCCGACACCGGCGACGCCCTCAAGTGTAGACGTTCGGCGGGTTTTCCCACGACGTGCGCGGTGCCCGGTAATCGCAAAACGGTGAGCTTCGTCGCGGATCTGCTGGATCAAATGCAGCGCGGGAGAATCGCCGCGCAAGGTAAATTCGTGGGCAGCATCGTTCAGGTACAGGGTTTCGAAACCGGCCTTGCGCGTGGCGCCCTTGGCCACGCCCAGCAGAATCAGGTCAGGCACTGCCAGCTCATTGAGCACGTCGCGGGCCATGGACAACTGTCCCTTGCCACCGTCCACCAGCAGAATGTCCGGTAGCTTGCCCTCCCCGTCCTTCAGTTTGCTGAAGCGTCGAGTCAGGGCCTGGTGCATCGCGGCGTAGTCATCGCCTGGGGTGACGCCTTCAATGTTGTAGCGACGGTAGTCGGCCTTGATCGGGCCTTCGGGACCGAACACCACGCAGGATGCCACGGTCGCTTCGCCGCTGGAGTGACTGATGTCGTAACACTCCAGACGCTGGGGTGGCTCGTCCAGGTTCAGCACTTCTGCCAGCGCATCGAAACGTGCGGCAACGTGTTGACGATTGGCCAGGCGTGCACCCAGCGCCTGTTCGGCATTGGTGACCGCCAACTGCTGCCAGCGTGCTCGCGTGCCACGAACCCGATGGCTGATGATCAATTCGCGACCGCGCAACTCTTCGATGGCCGCGATCAGGGTCGGGAAGTCTTCGTGAACCACGTTGACGATCAGTTCGCTCGGCAAGTCGCGTTCTGGACTGGTGATGAAATACTGGCCGAGAAACGCCGCCATGACCTCGGAAACGTCTTCTTCAATACCCACCTGCGGGAAGAAGTTCTTGCTCCCCAGCACCCGCCCGCCGCGCACACTGATCAAATGAACGCAGGCACCACCCGGATTGACAAACGCGGCGATCACATCGACATCGCCGGTCCCGCCTTCCATGCTCTGCTGATCCTGAACCCGGCGCAGTAATGAAATCTGATCGCGTAACTCGGCCGCTCGCTCGAACTCGAGGTTGATCGCCGCCTCTTCCATTCCTGCGGACAACTCATCCGTCAGTGCATTGCTGCGCCCCTCAAGGAACATCACCGAGTGCCGCACATCTTCGGCATACACCTCAGGCTCCACCAGCCCGACACAGGGCGCCTTGCAGCGTTTGATCTGGTATTGCAGGCAAGGACGCGTGCGGTTCTTGTAATAGCTGTCTTCGCACTGGCGAACGAAAAACGTCTTCTGCAGCAGGCTCAGGCTTTCGCGAATCGCACCGGCGCTGGGGTAAGGACCGAAATATTTGCCCTTGGCCTTTTTCGCGCCGCGATGGATGCTCAAGCGTGGAAACTGGCCATCCGAGAGAAAGACATAGGGGTAGGATTTGTCGTCGCGCAGCAGGATATTGTAGGGCGGACGCCACTCCTTGATCAGCGTCTGCTCAAGCAGCAAGGCTTCGGTTTCATTGGCCGTAATCGTCGTTTCGACCTGAGCGATACGTGCCATCAGCGCAGCGGTCTTGGGCGCAAGACCGGATTTGCGGAAGTAACTCGACAGACGATTCTTGAGGTTCTTGGCCTTACCGACGTAGAGCAGGCGTGCCTCGCTGTCGAACATGCGATACACACCCGGACGCCCACTGACTGTCGACAGAAAGGCGCTGGGATCAAAGGCTTCAGTCATATTCAGAGGCTGGCATCAACCATGCCGTGACGAACCGCCAACAGCGTCAACTCGACATCGCTGCTGATCGAAAGTTTTTCGAAAATGCGGTAACGGTAGGTATTCACTGTTTTTGGCGACAGGCAGAGCTTGTCGGAAATGATCTGGACTTTCTGACAGCCGACGATCATCAACGCGATCTGGATTTCCCGCTCCGACAAGGCGTCGAAAGGCGAATCATTGGTCGGCTGGAAGGATTTGATCGCCAACTGCTGTGCAATCTGTGGGCTGATGTAGCGTTGCCCGGCGAATACCAGGCGGATGGCCTGGACCATTTCCGGCAGCCCGGCACCCTTGGTCAGATAACCCGCGGCACCCGCCTGCAACAACCTTGTAGGAAACGGGTCTTCTTCGCACACGGTGACCGCGACGACTTTGATATCCGGATGGCTGCGCAATAATTTGCGCGTGGCTTCAAGACCACCGATACCGGGCATCTTGACGTCCATCAGCACCACATCGGGTTTCAACTCACGCGCCTTGAGCAAGGATTCTTCCCCTGACTCAGCCTGGCCGACTACTTGCAGGCCATCGATGTCAGCCAGCATTCGTGTAATGCCTGTACGAACGAGATCATGGTCATCGACTACTAGCACCCTAATCAAGCAGACACCTCGCGATATGGTCTTATTGGGTTGCCGACACCTTAGCAAAAAGCGACTGGCAGACCTAGCGGCAAGCGTCATATAAAAAGTTTCAATACATCTTGAAAGGCTTGTCGTATGCGTGTTTCAGCCAAGCAAGGCATCGATATCGCGCTGCATTCTCAGGAAACACTCGTCCGTGCCGACTACCTTCAGGCCCTTTCTCTCATACAACCCTTGCGCGGGATTGTTTTCAAAAACCGTCAAACGCAATGCCGGACGCCGCTCCTTACACGCCATGGCGAATACCTGATCGATTGCCCAGGAACCCGCGCCCTGCCCTCGAAACGCTTCGATGACATGCAACTCGCGGATGTACAGGGCTTTGGCATCACGACTTAGACTGACGTAGCCCAGCAAGGTCTCGTCGCGCACAATCAACCAGTTCTCTCGCCCTGCCCAGCCCACATCGAAACCTTCGTCCTGCCACAACAGATCGTGCTGAATGTAATAGCGCAGCATGTTTTTGCGAGTCAGGTCACGAGCGAAGTCGAGGTCCCGGAGCGTCGCCGGGCGTAATTCAAATGCCATCAAGCCTCCGCAACAGCCACTATTTGCCCCTTCCAACCGTCAGCATCGCGTCGAGCCACGACCATCAGGTTGCCTGTACCCGGTGCGGCCGCAATCAGCGAGCCGTCCGACGCCCAGATTGCGCTGCGTCCTGCCGATTTCCAGCCACCCGTTGCACCGCCATGGTTGGCCATCAGGACCGCCATCGAATGAGCGCTGGCGTAGCCTTGCAACAGCGCGGTATCCGGGGCGTAGCCGTTTTCCGTGATTAGCACGCCCGCGGCATAGAGATCGGCGCCTTGCTGCGCCGCCGCGGCGGCATGACTGGCGTGAGAGAAATCCGCACACACCGCCAACGCAACAGTATCGGCACCCACGGTCAGGGTCGAACCGCCGGTTCCCGGTGCAAACGCCACCTCCTCGCCCGGATGCAGATGCTGCTTACTGTAGATCCCGAGCGAACCATCGACGCCCAACACCAGCGCCCCAATCAATACTGGCGAATGTTCCGACAGCCGAATCGGCATCCCGACGACTGTCGTCACACCGACTTCCCGCGCGAAATTCCGCAGCGGCTGCAGAACCTCGGCGTGCGGCGCAATGGCCAATTCAGCCGCAAGTCCACGCTCGTACCCGGTCAGCGATAACTCAGGGAACACCAGCAATTGCACGCCTTGCTCTGCGGCAACGTGCATGAAGCGCTGATGCCACACAATGTTCGCGGCAAGGTCACCGGCGATGGAGATCGATTGAGCAGCGGCGATGATCAGTGACGTCATGATTCGTCCTTGTGACGTTGTACAAAAGCGGAGCACAAAGTGTGTCACAACCGGCGACGCACTCAAGCGATAGAAAACGCCGTCGGTGATCGATAGCATTTTCTGATTGAATCCGCGTACCGGCCTCGAGTAAGCTCGGCGCATTCATCGGAGAACACCATGTCCAACACCCTCTCACAGCTTCGTACCGCCAGCGCCCTGCGCTCGGTGGCGGCTGCTCGGGTGAACGACATCTGTGCTTCGGTCAGCTTTTATTTTGGGTATTGGTTTAGCCACTGGCGCGCCTGATACCCACACGGCGCCCACTTTAAACGGGTCGCCACCAGAGAATTCTCAACCCCCGGTCGGCTTCCCGACCGGGGGTTTTGTTTTTTCAGCCCCGCACATTTTTAGCGACACACCAGACAAACCAGAGGATTCAAAAATGAACTACGCCACTTATTACCGTTACGACAGTTTTACCGCCTGGCGATTTAGCAGCCTCCGCTCGGGACAGCCTGCCGCCTCCGACCGGTCACCCACAGGTGGCAAGCACACACACGCAGCCAATCCGGCCAATTGTCGAACACCCCAGTAGGGCCGAGCGCGCGGGAACGAACCCGCCGCCAGCCCAGGAAGCCCGAATATGAACTCGTCCGCCTCTGCTCTGCCGCTGTCCACGTTGAGCCCTGCCAATGAAGCGCTGACCTTGCGTCTGCCAAGCTCATTGCAACTCAAACAGCAATTACCGCTCAGCAACGCCCTGAGCCAGCAAGTCGCCGCCCACCGCCAAGCGGTTCGCGCGATCCTCAACGGTGAAGACTCCCGCCTGCTGGTCATCGTCGGCCCCTGCTCGATTCATGATCCGAAGTCCGCCCTCGAATACGCTGGCAACCTCGCCCGCCTCGCCGCCGACGTCAGCGGTGAAATGCTGCTGGTGATGCGCGCTTACGTCGAAAAACCCCGCACCACCGTCGGCTGGAAAGGCCTGGCCTACGATCCCCACCTGGATGGCAGCGATGACATGGCGGGCGGTTTGACGCTGTCCCGCGAGTTGATGCGTGAAATGCTCCGCCTGGGACTGCCGATTGCCACCGAACTGCTGCAACCGATGGCCGCCGGTTACTTCGACGACCTGCTGAGCTGGGTCGCTATTGGCGCTCGCACCACCGAGTCGCAGATCCACCGGGAAATGGCCAGCGGCCTGAGCATGCCGGTCGGCTTCAAGAACGGCACCGATGGCGGGGTCGGTGTTGCCAGCGACGCCATGCGCGCCGCCGCCCATCCGCATCGCCATTTCGGTGTCGATAGCCAGGGTCACCCGGCAATCATTCAGACCCCGGGCAACCCCGACACGCACCTGGTCTTGCGCGGAGGCCATCGCGGGCCGAACTACGACCGCGCGAGTGTCGCCCAGGTGCACGGCGATTTGACCCAACTCAAGATCCCGGCACGGATCATGGTCGACTGCAGCCATGCCAATAGTGGCAAAGACCCGTTGCGTCAGCCGGCGGTGTTCAACGACGTGCTTGAACAACGCCTGCAGGGTGACCGATCGCTGATCGGCATGATGATCGAGAGCCATCTGTTCGAAGGTTGCCAACCGCTGGGCCCGTCAATGCGTTACGGCGTGTCAGTCACGGACGGCTGCCTTGGCTGGAGCGGGACGGAACAGCTGTTGCGCCAGGCAGCCGACCGGCTCATGGCACAGAGCCGGGAACAACAACCGGCGTGAGCCACACCCTCGTCCAGTCCCCAACAGAGGTCTGGACGTCGGAATCGAGACACGATTAGCAGGTAAATAGCGTTCCCGAAGTAGGCCATCGCAGAAAAACGCGCTGTTACAGATAAAAAGATGTCCAGATATTCCGACCAAGGCCTCATCTACTTTCGAGCTTTCGTACATTTTCTATTCCGTTTTCATCAGGTTACAGCGGCTTTTTCATACAACGCCGAGCAGCTGGTGTGCTTTAGAGTGAGCCCATCAACACACCTCTGAACGACTGCGAAAAAGGAAAGAACATGCTACGGAATGCAACTACTCAGTATCCGATCCTGTTGATCCACGGGCTCTTCGGCTTCGATCGCATCGGCAAGATCGAACTCTTTCATGACGTCAAGCAGGTCCTCAGGAGTGCAGGCGCAAGAGTGTTTATCCCGCACGTGTCGGCTACCCATAGCAATGAAGTCCGCGGTGACCAACTCCTGGCGCAGATCGAACGTGTACTGGAAGGAACCGGTGCGAGCAAAGTCAACTTGATCGGCCATAGCCAAGGCGCGCTCGCCGCACGTTATGCGGCGGCGGTCGCACCGCAAGCAATCGCTTCGGTGACTTCCGTCAGTGGACCGAATCACGGCTCGGAGCTGGCCGACTTCTTGCGCAAGGCGCTAACGCCCGGGCGCCTGCCGGAACACGTCGCCGCGGCGGTTGCAACGTTGTTCGCAGACTTCCTGTCGTTGCTCAGTGGCAACCACCAACTGCCGCAAAACGCCATAGCCGCGCTGAATGCCCTGACCACCGAAGGCGTCGGCGTGTTCAACGACAAGTACCCCCAGGGATTGCCGAAAACCTGGGGTGGAAAGGGTCGCGAGCTGGTCAATGGGGTACGTTATTATTCCTGGAGCGGCATCCTGCAGGGCGACATCCTCGACAAAGGGCTCGATGCCCTGAATCCACTGCACGGGTTTCTCCGCGCCTTTTCCCACTACTTCACCACCGAAGCCGAGCAGAACGACGGTCTGGTTGGCCGCTACAGCTCTCATTTGGGCAAAGTCATTCGTTCCGACTATCCGCTGGATCATCTGGACAGCCTCAGTCAGACCGCCGGCCCTTTGCGCAAGGGCATCGACCCGATCGCCCTGTATGTGCAGCATGCCGAGCGCCTGAGAAATGCCGGCCTATAAAGGCATGCCATACCGGCCTGCGCGGTCTGGACGGAACTTTGAGAAGAAATAGACCACTGAATCCGGTAGGCTCCGCATTTTACTGAACATTGAAAGGAGTATTTTCCCATGCCTAAAGCCACTGCCCGTCACATCCTGGTTGCCTCGGAAGCCAAGTGCAACGAACTCAAAACCCAGATCGAGGGCGGCGCCGATTTTGCCGAAGTCGCCAAAGCCAATTCCACGTGCCCTTCCAGCCGCCAGGGCGGTGATCTGGGTTCGTTCGGTCCAGGCCAGATGGTCAAGGAATTCGACACCGTGGTCTTCAGCGCACCGATCAACGTGGTGCAAGGCCCGGTCAAGACCCAGTTCGGTTACCACCTGCTGGAAGTGACCAGCCGCCAGGACTGATCAACCGTTACGTATTCTGCACAACGGCCCGCCTTTTGGTGGGCCGTTGTGTTTGGGATACGTGATACGAGTGGCGAGGGACGCGCCGCTAGCGTACAAATTGTGGTTATTGACCACCCGGCTCTAAGGCTGACAATGCGACTGGCTTTCCCTACTTTGTTGTTCACTGCCGTGACCCTGTTGTTGGGCGTCACCGGTGTGAATGCAGCACCGCAACATGCGTTGACCGTGTACGGTGAACCGGCGAAGTATCCTGCCGGCTTTAGTCATTTTGCCTACACCAACCCGCAAGCCCCCAAGGGTGGCACGATGCGCCGCTCGGCGATCGAGATCGGTCATTTCGACCATATCTTGCCGTACATCGATAAAGGCATCGGCGTCACACAGATCGACGGCCTGCTTTACTCGCCCCTGGCCCAGCGATCGCTGGACGAGCCTTACACCGTGTACGGTCTGGTGGCTACGATGATGGAGCGCTCGGACGACGGTTTGTTCCTGCGCTTCTACCTGAACCCCAAGGCCCGTTTCGCGGACGGCAAACCGATCACGGCCGAAGACGTGCGCTACACCTTTGACCTGTTGATGACCCAGGGCAGCCTGCGTTATCGCACCCAGTTCGCCGACGTCAAAGGCGTCGAAGTGGAATCACCTCTAACGGTTCGGTTCGACTTGAAAAGTAATGAGAACCGTACCCTGCCCCTCGATATCGCGACCTTGCCGGTGTTTCCCGAGCATTGGTGGAAGACTCGCGACTTCGCCAATGGTGGCGGTTACGAGCCGCCGTTGGGCAGCGGCCCCTACAAGGTGAGCAAGGTTGACTCCGGTCGCAGCATCACCTTTGAGCGTAATGCCGATTGGTGGGGCAAGGATTTGCCGGTCAGCCGCGGCCTCTACAACTTCGATCGTTTCAGCATCGAGTACTTCGGCGATACCGACGTCGCCCGCCAGGTCCTGCGCGGCGGTGCCTACGACTACAACCGCGAATTTTCCGCCACCGGTTACTCCATCGGCTACGAAAGCCCGGCCCTGAGCGACGGGCGCTTGCAAAAGGCGCATCTGGCAATACAAGCGCCCCAACCGGCGCAGGGCTTTGTGTTCAACCTGCAAAACCCACTGTTCCAAGACCGTCGAGTACGCCAGGCACTGGTCATGCTCTGGGATTTCGAGTGGAGCAACCGGCAGATGATGCGAGACATGTACATCCGCCAGCAGAGTTTCTTTTCCAACACCGACCTCGCCGCCCGACAACTGCCGGACGCCGGCGAGTTGGCGATTCTCGAACCGTTGCGCGGGCAGATCCCCGACGAAGTTTTCACCCAGGTTTTCGAAGCACCAAAAACCGATGGCAGCGGCCTGATACGCGACAAACAGTTGCAGGCACTCGACTTGCTCGAACAGGCCGGCTGGAAACCCTATGGCGATCAACTGGTCAACGCCGAAGGCAAGCCGCTGAGTTTCACTTTCCTGCTCAGCCAGAACGGCATGGACCGACTGCTGCTGCCTTATAAGCGCACCCTGAAACAGATCGGCATCGACCTGAACATCCGCCGCATCGACTCGTCCCAATACGTGAATCGCCTGATGAGCCGCGACTACGACATGATCGTCACCGGCTACCCGGTCACGACTTCGCCAGGGAGTGAACTGTTCAATTACTTCGGCTTGGCCTCGGCCAACGACCCTGGCGCCAATAACTACATGGTCCTGAAGAACCCGGCGATCGACACACTGGTCACCGGGCTGGTTCGCGCCACCACCCAACCCGAGATGCTGCGCTACGCCCACGCGCTGGACCGGGTGCTGCAATGGAACTACTACTGGATTCCCAACTATTATCCGCCGGGCACCTCCACTGTGTGGTGGAATCGTTTCGGCAGGCCCAACGAGCAAGCGAGCAATGACGAAGCCATCGAGAGCTGGTGGCAAATAAGCACCACCCCATTGACCAACCAACAGATGACGGCTGAGCAAATCAGCCGTGGCAAACCCGGAGGGCCGCGCTGATGTGGGCTTATATACTGCGGCGTCTGCTGTTGATCATTCCAACGTTGGTGATCATTCTTCTGGTCAACTTCATCATCGTCCAGGCCGCACCGGGCGGCCCGGTGGAACAGGCCGTCGCTCGGTTGCAAGGCATCGGCGGGGCGAGCGTCGGCGGCGGTTCCGGCGAAAACATGTCCGGCACCTCCCGATCCAGTCGCGGCCTCGACCCGCAACTGATCAAGGACATCGAAAAGCAATACGGTTTCGATAAGCCGGCGCACGAACGCCTGTGGCTGATGCTCACCAGTTATGCGCGCCTGGACTTCGGCAAGAGTTTTTTTCGCGGCGCGACCGTCACCGACCTGATCCTGGAAAAAATGCCGGTGACCATTTCCCTGGGGCTATGGGCGACGCTGATCACCTACCTGGTGTCGATTCCATTGGGCATCCGCAAAGCCGTGCACCACGGCAGCCATTTCGATATCTGGAGCAGCACCGCGATCATCATCGGCTATGCCATGCCGGCGTTCCTGTTCGCGATGTTCCTGATCGTAATCTTCGCCGGTGGCACCTCGCTGAACTGGTTCCCGGTGCGCGGGCTGGTCTCGGACAACTTCGAGTCACTGTCGACCGTGGGCAAAATAGCCGATTATTTCTGGCACCTGGTATTGCCAGTCACCTCGCTGGTGATCGGCGGGTTCGCCACGTTGACCATTCTGACCAAGAACTCCTTCCTCAATGAAATCACGCGCCAGTACGTGGTCACCGCTCGCGCCAAGGGCCTGAGCGAACGCCGAGTGCTTTACGGCCACGTGTTTCGCAACGCCATGCTGCTGGTGGTCTCGGGAATTCCTCAGGCGTTTATCAGCGTATTTTTCGCCGGGTCCCTGCTGATCGAAGTGATCTTCTCCCTGGACGGTTTGGGTCGCATGAGCTACGAAGCCGCGGTTTCCCGGGACTATCCGGTGGTATTCGGCTCGCTGTTCATCTTCACGCTGTTTGGCCTCTTGATAAAACTCGTCGGCGACCTCTGCTACACCCTCGTCGACCCGCGTATCGACTTCGCCTCGAGGAACGCCTGATGTTCAAGCTCTCGCCGTTAGGTCGTCGTCGTTTCGAGCGATTCAAGAAAAACCGTCGCGGCTGGTGGTCGCTGTGGTTGTTTGTCGGCCTGTTTCTGTTGACCCTCGGTGGCGAGCTGATCGCCAACGACAAGCCGCTGATCGTCAGCTATCAGGGCTCACTCTACTTCCCGGCCCTGAAGCGTCATACCGAGCAAGAATTTGGCGGGCAACTGCCATTCCAGGCGGACTACCGCAGCGACTATGTGCAGAATCTGATTCACAAGGACGGTGGCTGGATGCTGTTCCCGCCGATCCCCTTCAGCGACGACACGCCGAACTATGACCTCAATCAACCGACACCCAGCCCTCCGACGAAGGTTAACTGGCTGGGCACCGACGACCAAGCGCGGGACGTGTTGGCCCGAGTGATTTTCGGTGCGCGGGTGTCGATCCTGTTTGCCTTGATGCTGACCTTTGTCAGCGCACTGATCGGCATCGCTGCCGGCGCCCTGCAAGGCTACTACGGCGGCTGGGTCGACCTGATCGGTCAACGGCTGCTGGAGGTTTGGTCGGGGTTGCCGGTGCTGTACCTGCTGATCATTCTGTCGGGGTTCGTCGAGCCGAATTTCTGGTGGCTGCTGGGGATCATGGCGCTGTTTTCCTGGCTGGCCCTGGTGGACGTGGTGCGCGCCGAATTTCTGCGCGGACGCAACCTGGAATACGTCAAAGCCGCCCGGGCGCTGGGCCTGACCGACCGCAAAGTCATCGTCCGGCACATCCTGCCCAACGCAATGAACGCGACCCTGAGCTACCTGCCGTTCATTCTGACCGGGGCGATCTCGACCCTCACTGCATTGGACTTCCTCGGTTTCGGCATGCCCGCCGGCAGTGCATCGCTGGGCGAGTTGATCGGCCAAGGCAAGCAGAACCTGCAAGCGCCGTGGCTGGGATTGACGGCGTTTTTCACCCTGGCGCTGATTCTTTCTTTATTGGTATTTATCGGGGAGGCGTTACGTGATGCGTTTGATCCCCGATCTTGATCCACGATCTTGAAGCGGACTGCTGATATGAGTAACAACCTGATCGAAATCCGTGACCTCAGCGTGGCCTTCAGCGGCCAGACCGTGGTGCGCAACCTGTGCCTGGACATTCACCCCGGTGAATGCCTGGCGCTGGTGGGCGAGTCGGGCTGCGGCAAATCGGTGACCGCTCACTCGATCCTGCAACTGCTGCCCGAGACCGGCACCGAAACCACTGGCAGCATCCGCTATCGTGGCAAGGAGCTGGTCGGCGCTTCGGCCAAGGTGCTGCGTGAATTGCGCGGTAACCGCATCGCGATGATCTTTCAGGAGCCGATGACCTCGCTCAATCCGCTGCACAGCATCGAAAAACAGATCGGCGAAACCCTGCTGCTGCACAAGGGCCTGACCGGCAAAGCGGCGCAAGCGCGAATTCTCGAGTTGCTGCATCTGGTCGGCATTCAGAAGCCCAAAGAGCGGCTCAAGGCCTATCCCCATCAATTGTCCGGTGGCCAGCGGCAACGGGTGATGATCGCCATGGCCCTGGCCTGCGAACCGGAATTGCTGATCGCCGACGAACCGACGACAGCGCTGGACGTGACGGTGCAGCGCAAGATCCTGCTGCTGCTCAAATCCCTGCAACAGCGTCTCGGCATGTCGCTGCTGCTGATCAGCCACGACCTCAATCTGGTGCGCAGCATTGCCCAACGAGTGTGCGTGATGAAGGCTGGGGAAATCGTCGAGCAGGCACCTTGCGAAACGCTGTTTACCGAACCGAAACACCCTTACAGCTGCGTATTGCTGAACGCCGAACCGGAAGGTGAAGCTCTGCCCCGGGACGAGCGCGAGAACGTGCTGGAAGTGGACAATCTGCGGGTGCAGTTCGCCCTCGGTGGCGGGCTGTTTCAGCGCAAGACTTATCTCAAGGCCGTGGACGGTATCAGCCTGAATATTCAGCGCGGCAAGACGCTGGGTATTGTGGGCGAATCCGGTTCCGGCAAGTCGACGCTGGGCCAAGCGATCCTGCGCTTGCTCGATTCCGAAGGCAGCATTCGCTTTCAAGGTGAGGCGCTGGACGGTCTGACGCAAAAACAGCTGCGACCGTGGCGCAAGAAGATGCAGGTGGTGTTCCAGGACCCCTTCGGCAGCCTCAGCCCGCGGATGTCCGTGGCGCAGATCATCAGTGAAGGCCTTGAGGTGCATAGCCAGTTAACCGCTGACGAATGCAAAGCCGAAGTGATTCGGGCGCTGGAAGAAGTCGGCCTCGACCCGCAAAGCCGCCATCGCTACCCGCACGAGTTCTCCGGCGGCCAACGCCAACGCATCGCCATCGCCCGGGCGCTGGTGCTGAAACCGGCGCTGATCCTGTTGGACGAACCGACCTCGGCGCTGGATCGCACGGTGCAAAAACAAGTGGTCGCCCTGCTCCGCCAACTTCAGGAAAAACATGGCCTGACGTATCTGTTTATCAGTCACGACCTGGCGGTGGTGCGCGCACTGGCTCACGACATGATCGTGATCAAGGACGGCAAAGTGGTGGAAAGCGGCGCCAGCCACGACGTGTTCGATTCGCCGCAGCATCCGTACACCAAAGAGCTGCTGGCGGCGGCGCATCCTGGAGCCGTTCGATGAACACCACCGAAAGCCTCAAGGACTACCAGCGCGTTCGCCTGCTGGCGATCCGTTCGTTGTTCGAGATCATCGAGCAGTCGAGTGAAGGCACGGTGATTGTCGACCGCGATGCGAACATCGTCTGGATGAACGAGCGTTATGCCCGACGCTTCGGCCTGCAATCGGCGGAAGTGGCCATCGGCAAGTCCTGCGAAAGCGTGATCCCTGGCAGTCTGTTGCGCGAGGTGGTGCGCACGGGGCGGCCGATTTTGCTCGATATGCAAGACACCCCCAAAGAGCCGCTGGTGGTGATGCGCCTGCCGATTCATGACGACGCCGGTGTGGTGATCGGCGCCATCGGGTTTGCGCTGTTCGACGAATTGCGCAGCCTCTCGCCGATGCTCAAACGCTACATGAGCATGCAGGAAGAACTGGCCTCCACCCGATCGTTGTTACGAGCTAGGCAGACCAAGTACAACTTCGCCCATTTTATCGGTACCAGCGCCGCCAGCCTGGAAGTCAAACGCCGCGCCCGACGCAGTGCCAGCGCTGATTCACCGGTGTTGCTGCTCGGTGAAACCGGCACTGGCAAAGAGCTGCTGGCCCAGGCAATCCACGGCGCTTCGCCGCGCGCGCACAAAGCCTTCGTCAGCATCAACAGCGCGGCGATTCCAGAATCGTTGCTGGAAGCGGAATTCTTCGGCACCGCGCCCGGCGCGTTTACCGGCGCCGATCGCAAGGGCCGCGCTGGCAAGTTACAGATCGCCCAGGGCGGCACACTGTTTCTCGATGAAATCGGCGACATGCCGTTGCCACTGCAAAGCAAATTGCTGCGGGTACTGCAGGAAAAGGAATTCGAACCGGTCGGCTCCAACGAAGTGATCCAGAGCGATGTGCGAGTGATCGCCGCGACCTCCACGGATTTGCAAGCCGCGATTAAACGCGGCGAATTTCGCGCCGACCTGTATTACCGCCTCAACGTGCTGCCGATCCAGGTCCCGCCCCTGCGTGATCGACTCGATGACCTGCCGGCCCTCAGTGAAGCGATCCTTGAGGAACTGCGCAGTCAGCACGAACTGAACCGTGAAGCGCTGGAGCTGTTGGGTCAGCACGCCTGGCCGGGGAACATTCGCGAACTGCGCAACGTGCTGGAGCGCGCGGCATTGCTCAGTGATGACTTGATGCTGAATGCCCCGGATATCCGCGCGGCGATTGGTACGTTCACACCGGTAGAGCGTGCGGCGCCTGTCACGATTGTTCCGGTTGCGCACGAGACTTTTGGTGAAGCACGGGAGCGGTTTGATCGACAGTTGATTGAGGCCACCCTCGCGCAATGCGGCGGGAAGGTTGTTGAAGCGGCGGCGCGATTGGGGCTGGGGCGGTCGACGTTGTACAAGAAGATGGTGGCGTTGGGCATTGCCGAGTCTCTATAAAGAGACATCTATCTCTATTGGTAGATCGGGCCTCTTCGCGGGCAAGCCTCGCTCCTACAGGTCAGGGAGTTCGCGATTTATCGGCTGGCCACAAACCTGTAGGAGCGAGGCTTGCCCGCGAAGGCGTCCGCACGGCCGCTAAAAATCTCAAAACAGAGACAAAAATACGCACCCCCACATTAAATACAAATAATTTATTTATATTTCAATGTCTTACACGGATGGCACGAAACTCGCTATAGCCCTCTCCCACAGAAGATCCACCCTACAAAAATAACAATCCAGGAGACACACCATGAGTGTGATCATTGCCTTGGCAGCCCTCACGCTGCTGATGCTCGCGGCTTACCGTGGCTACAGCGTTATCCTTTTTGCCCCGATTGCCGCCCTCGGCGCCGTTCTGCTCACCGACCCTTCCGCCGTCGCTCCTGCCTTCACCGGGGTGTTCATGGAGAAAATGGTCGGCTTCATCAAACTGTATTTCCCGGTGTTCCTGCTCGGCGCGGTGTTCGGCAAGCTGATCGAACTGTCGGGCTTCTCGCGCTCCATCGTCGCAGCGGCGATTCGCCTCCTCGGCACGAGTCAGGCGATGCTGGTGATCGTACTGGTCTGCGCCCTGCTGACTTACGGCGGCGTGTCGCTGTTTGTGGTGGTGTTCGCGGTCTATCCGTTTGCTGCTGAAATGTTCCGCCAGAGTAATATTCCCAAGCGACTCATCCCGGCGACCATCGCCCTTGGTGCATTCTCGTTCACCATGGACGCCCTGCCCGGCACCCCGCAAATCCAGAACATCATCCCCAGTACCTTCTTCAACACCACCGCCTGGGCCGCGCCTTGGCTGGGCTTGATCGGCTCGATCTTCGTGGTCTGCGCCGGCATGCTGTTTCTCCAGCGCCAGCGCAACAAGGCGCAGCACGCCGGTGAAGGGTATGGCACCGATCTGCGCAACGAGCCGCAAACCGCTGCCGACATCAAACTGCCAAATCCGTGGATCGCTGTGTCGCCGCTGCTGGCCGTCGGCATCATGAACCTGCTGTTTACCCAGTGGATTCCGCAGTGGTACGGCAAGACCCACAGCCTCGCGCTACCGGGCATGGCCGCGCCGGTGACCACCGAAATCGCCAAGCTCACTGCGATCTGGGCGGTTCAGGCGGCCTTGCTGGTGGGCATCATTATGGTGTTGGTGTTCGGCTTCCAGGCGATTCGCGGCAAGTTGGCCGAAGGCAGTCGAAGTGCGGTCAGTGGTTCGTTGCTGGCGGCGATGAACACCGCGTCGGAATACGGCTTTGGTGCGGTGATCGCCTCCTTGCCGGGCTTCCTGGTATTGGCCGACTGGCTCAAAAGCATTCCCAATCCGCTGGTCAACGAAGCGATTACCGTGACCCTGCTGGCCGGTATCACCGGTTCCGCGTCTGGTGGTATGAGCATTGCGCTGGCGGCCATGGCCAATGACTTCATCGCAGCGGCCCACGCCGCCGACATTCCGCTGGAAGTGCTGCACCGGGTGGCCGCAATGGCCAGTGGCGGCATGGACACCCTGCCGCACAACGGCGCGGTGATTACCTTGCTGGCGGTCACCGGCCTGACCCACCGCGAAGCCTACAAAGACATTTTCTGTATTACGCTGATCAAGACCCTGGCGGTTTTTGTGGTGATCGGTACTTTCTACGCCACTGGCATTGTGTGAGGTATTCATGACGACTCTTTCGGGCAAGACTGCACTGGTCACCGGTTCCACCAGCGGCATCGGCCTGGGCATTGCCCTCAGCCTGGCCAAGGCTGGCGCCAATCTGATCCTCAACGGTTTCGGTGATGCGTCCAAAGTGATTGCCGAGGTCGAGCTGCTCAATAACAAAAGCGGTGGCAAGGTTGGCCATCACCCGGCCGACGTGAGCAACCCTGAGCAGATCGCCGACATGATTGCCTACGCCGAGCGTGAGTTCGGCGGCGTGGACATTCTGGTCAACAATGCCGGCATCCAGCATGTGGCGTCGGTGGAGGATTTCCCGGTGGAGCGCTGGGATTCGATCATTGCGATCAACCTGTCGTCGGTCTTCCACAGCACCCGCTTGAGCCTGCCGGGCATGCGCGCCAAGGGCTGGGGACGGATCATCAACATCGCTTCGGTGCATGGCCAGGTCGGGTCGGTGGGCAAGGCGGCTTACGTCGCGGCCAAGCATGGGGTCATCGGTTTGACCAAGGTGGTGGGCCTGGAAACGGCCACCACCAACGTCACCTGCAACGCCATCTGCCCGGGTTGGGTGCTGACGCCGCTGGTGCAGAAGCAGATTGATGACCGCATCGCCAAAGGGGTCGACCCGCAGCAGGCGCAGCATGATTTGCTGGCCGAGAAGCAGCCGTCCCTGGCGTTCGTCACGCCGCCGCAATTGGGCGAACTGGTGCTGTTTTTGTGCAGCGAAGCCGGTAGCCAGGTGCGTGGCGCGGCGTGGAATATTGATGGTGGGTGGTTGGCGCAGTAACCCACAGAACGAGAGAGGCAAGCCATGTCCGACATCCTCTGGCAACCCAGCGTCAAGCGCATCGGCAAGACCCGCATGGAGGCTTTCCGGCGCTTCATCAATCAGCGGCACAACCTCCACGTCGACGACTACCCTGCCCTGCATCAATGGTCCATCGATCAGCGCGAAGCGTTCTGGCAGGCCATCGTCGATTTCTTCGACATCCGTTTCCATGATCAACCGGACGCTGTGCTGGTGGAAGGCCCACAAATGCCCAGCGCCCAATGGTTTCCCGGCGCCACCCTGAATTTCGCCGAGCACCTGCTGCGCCGTCGCGACGATGCCGTGGCAGTGGTGGCCATCGGTGAAAACGGCCAACGCGAGCAGCTGACCTGGGCCGAACTGGCGGAGCATGTCGCCGGTTTTCAAAATAGCTTGATCGCCGCTGGCGTCGTCGTTGGCGATCGAGTGGCCGCGTGCATGCCAAACACCTGGCAAACCCTGGTGGCCATGCTCGCCACCACCAGCCTGGGGGCGATCTGGTCCTGCTCTTCACCGGACTTCGGCACTCAAGGGGTGATCGATCGCTTCGGCCAGATCGAACCGACCGTGCTGATCACCTGCGCCGGTTACCGCTATGCCGGCAAAGAGATCGAGCAGACCGCCAAGGTCAACGAGATCCTCGAACGTCTGCCGTCCTTGCAGCACCTGATCGTCGTGCCTTACGCCCGGCCACAGGCGCACATCGAGGACTTCCACACCCGGGCCAACGTGACGCTCTGGGATGATTTCTACGACGCTGGCGGTGAACCGGGTTTTGTGCCCGTGCCCTTCGCGCATCCGCTGTACATCCTCTATTCCAGCGGCACCACAGGCGTGCCCAAATGCATCATTCACAGCACCGGCGGCGTGTTGCTGCAACACGTCAAGGAACATGGCCTGCATTGCGATCTCGGCCCCGGCGACCGTTTGTTCTACTACACCACGTGCGGCTGGATGATGTGGAACTGGCTGGTCTCGGCACTGGCCGTGGACAGCGCGGTGGTGCTGTATGACGGCTCGCCGTTTCATCCCGCCACCGAGCTCCTGATCGATCTAATTGACGACGAACGCGTCAGCGTGTTCGGCACCAGCCCCAAGTACCTCGCGACCCTGGAAAGCAACGGCGTC
The DNA here is from genome assembly GCF_054898005.1 of Pseudomonas sp. HLT2-19-2. NCBI lineage: Bacteria > Pseudomonadati > Pseudomonadota > Gammaproteobacteria > Pseudomonadales > Pseudomonadaceae > Pseudomonas > Pseudomonas sp. HLT2-19-2. The sequence continues at coordinate 3,730,793 of NZ_CM142712.1, forward strand.
AAACCTCGCGAAAGCCATGACCTGAGCAGCCTCAAAACCCTGCTCTGCACCGGTTCCGCGTTGTCGCCACAGAGTTACGACTATGTCTACCGCGACCTCAAGGCTGACCTGTGCCTGGCCTCGATGTCCGGCGGCACCGACATCGTTTCGTGTTTTGTGAACAGCAATCCGCTGCAACCCGTGCGCCGTGGCGAGATACAAGGCAAAAGCCTGGGCATGGCGGTGGAAGTCTGGAACGACGACGGCCAGCCTGTGATCGGCGAAAAAGGTGAGCTGGTGTGCACCCGGCACTTTCCGGCAATACCCATCGGGTTCTGGAATGATCCTCAGCAGGAAAAGCTTCGTGCCTCGTATTTCAGTCAGTTCCCCGGGGTCTGGGCCCAAGGCGATTACGCTGAACAATTGCCCCATGGCGCGATGATGATCCACGGACGCTCCGACGCCGTGCTCAACCCCGGCGGCGTGCGCATCGGCACGGCGGAAATCTACCGTCAGGTGGAGAAGGTCCCGCAGGTACTGGACAGCGTGGCCATCGGTCAGCAATGGCTGGATGACGTTCGGGTCGTGCTGTTCGTACGTTTGCGTGACGGTGTCGAACTCGACGAGGGGCTGGAACAGCAGATCCGCCAGGTCATCCGCGCCAACACCACACCACGGCATGTACCGGCGAAGATTGTCGCGGTGACGGACATTCCACGGACGATCAGTGGCAAGGTTGTCGAGTTGGCGGTGAGGAATGTGGTGCACGGGCAGAAGGTGAAAAATACCGATGCGCTGGCCAATCCCGAGGCGCTTGAACAGTTCCGAAACCGACCGGAATTGCAAAGCTGAGCGAGCCTCAGTCCATCAACCCCCATTCACCCGGTGGTGTATGGGGGCCCGGTGATGCTTCGGCGTGCAGCTTTAGCCGCAGGCGCAAATTATTCACCGAATCCGCATGTTTGAGCGCTTCCTCTTCTTCAATCGCCCCCTCGATGACCAACGCGTATAACGCACCGTCAAACGTCTGCATCCCCAGTTCCACAGACTTCTCCATGATCCCCTTCAGTTCTGAAAACTCATTGCGCCGGATCAGATCGCCGATGGTCGGCGTCCCGAGCATCACTTCTACCGCCGCCCGTCGCTTGCCGTCGCGGGTGCGCACCAAGCGCTGGGAAACGAAAGCCTTGAGGTTGTTGCCCAAATCATTAAGCAGCTGCGGCCGGCGCTCTTCGGGGAAGAAGTTGATGATTCGGTCCAACGCCTGATTGGCGTTGTGCGCATGCAGAGTGGAAATGACCAGATGACCGGTATCGGCAAATGCCAGCGCGTGCTCCATCGTCTCGCGGTCACGGATTTCGCCGATCAGCACCACGTCCGGTGCCTGGCGCAGGGTATTTTTCAATGCAGCATGGAAACTGCGGGTATCGACGCCGACCTCGCGCTGGTTGATGATCGACTTTTTGTGCCGATGGATGTACTCGACCGGGTCTTCGATGGTGATGATGTGGCCACTGCTGTGGCGATTGCGGTAGTCGATCAATGCCGCCAGCGAGGTGGATTTACCGGAGTCGGTGGCACCGACGAACAGCATCAGCCCTTGTTTGAGCATCACCGTCTCGAGCAGTACCGACGGCAGGTTGAGGTCTTCGAAACGCGGAATGTCGAGTTTGATGTTGCGCGCCACGATCGACACATCGTTGCGTTGTTTGAAGATATTGACCCGAAAGCGCCCGACACCTGTCAACGAGATCGCCAGGTTCATCTCCAGCTCCCGATCGAACTCCAGACGCTGTTCGGCGTCCATGATTGACGCGGCAATGGCCGCAATTTCTCCCGGTTTGAACGGCTGATCGGCCAAGGGTTTAAGCACGCCATCGAACCGTGCGCTGGGTGGCGCACCGGTGGACAGGTATAGATCGGAGCCATCCTGATTGGCCAGGAGCCTCAACAGTGATTCGATTTCCATGGCAAAAAGCACCCGCGAAGCATTCAATGAACAGAAATGACCCAAAATGGGTCATCCAGCGTCTACTGCCTTAGGATAGTTGACGCCGTCACACCGACTTCAGTGCAGGACAGGTAGATGAACGCATCACCGACCGGCAGCGATGCCCAGGCCTTGATTGCCCGACTGGACTGGAGCCGCAGCCCGCTGGGCGCGGCCAGTACCTGGCCGCAGAGCTTGCGAACCGCCGTGGACATCGTGATTCATTCGCCGATGCCCATGCTGTTGTTGTGGGGTCCGCAGCTCACGCAGATCTACAACGACGGCTTTGCCCTGCTGTCCGGCAGCAAGCATCCACACGCTTTCGGACAGCCGACGCACCTGATCTGGCCAGAGTTAAGGGAATTTACCGACCCCATTTACAGCGCCGTCCTACAAGGACAGGTGCGGACCTACAGCGAACAGCGCTTCACCTTGCAGCGCGATGGCCATGATTCCGACTTCTGGCTGGACCTGACCTACAGCCCCATCCGCGATGAAAGCGCCCAGGTCGTCGGGATTCTGGTCACCGCCATCGAAACCAACGAACGCCGACGCATCGCCCTCGAACTCGAACAGCGTTCGGCCGCCAGCCTCAAGGCCCAGCACGAAACCGAGGAGCGTCTGCAACTGGCCCTCGCCGCCACTGACGCCGTCGGCACCTGGGACTGGGACATCGGCGAAGATCGCTTCATTGCCGACACCCACTTCGCCCAATTGCACGGCGTCGACCCGCTGCTCGCCAGCCAGTTGCCCATTAGCGCCTACCTTCAGGGGGTGCACCCGGAAGACCGCGCCATGGTCACCCGCAGCATCAAGCACTCCATCACCCACGGCACCGAGTACGCCGAGGAGTATCGCCTGCTGCAACCTGATGGCCAGCTGCGCTGGGTGTTTGCCCGGGGACGTTGCTACAAGGACCACCATGGCCGGCCGATTCGCTTCCTCGGTGCTGCCCTGGACCTGACTGAACGTAAACACACCGAGCAAGCCTTGCGGCAAAGTCAGACCGAGCTGCAACTGATCATTAACGCCATGCCGATCCTGATCAGCTACGTGGACAGCGAGGAGCGCTTTCGCCTGAACAATGCGGCCTACCTCGATTGGTACGGGCTGACGCCTCAGGAGCTCTATGGCAAAACCATCCGTGAAGTTCTGGGTAAAGAAGCCTATGCGTTGCGCGCCGAACACATCGCCCTGGCACTGTCCGGCAGGTCTTGTAGTTTCAGTATCAGCACCCCGCACCGTGACGGCAGCATCCGCCATGCCCTGATGAACTACTTGCCGCGCCACGGTGCGGATGGAGCGGTCAATGGTTTCTACATCTTTGTGATTGACGAAACCGAGCGCAAACAGACCGAAGAAGCCCTGCGCAATCTCAACGAAACCCTTGAGGAACGTGTCGTCGCCCGCACCCAACAACTGGCCGAAGCCAACCAGCGGCTGCAGAACGAGATGTTCGAACGCGAGCGCGCCGAAGAGGCGTTGCGGCATGCACAGAAGATGGAAGCGCTCGGCCAGCTCACCGGCGGCATCGCCCATGACTTCAACAATATGCTCACGGGGATCATCGGCAGCCTCGATTTGATGCAGCGCTACATTGCCGATGGGCGCGCCGCCGAGGTTGGCCGTTTCACCGAGGCGGCAGTGTCCTCGGCCAACCGTGCCGCCGCCCTGACCCACCGCCTGCTGGCGTTTTCCCGGCGTCAGTCACTGGACCGCAAGCCGCTCAACGCCAATGATCTGATCCATTCCCTGGAAGACCTGCTCAGCCGGACCAAGGGCGACCACATCGAACTCACACTGCAACTGGCCGATGACGTCTGGCCGGTCAGCACGGACGTCAGCCAACTGGAAAACGCCCTGCTCAATCTGGTGATCAACGCCCGGGACGCCATGCCCGATGGCGGTGAGTTGCGGATCGAAACGGCCAACGTTTACCTCGACAGCAGTGACATCAACACCCTGGAACCGGTCAAGGCCGGGGATTATCTGATGATTGCCGTCAGCGACAACGGTACCGGCATGTCACCGTCGGTGCTGGCCAAGGCCTTCGACCCGTTCTTCACCACCAAACCCATCGGCCAGGGCACCGGTCTCGGGCTGTCGATGATCTATGGTTTTGCCCAGCAGTCGGGCGGGCATGTCAGCCTTTTCAGCTTGCCGGGCCAAGGCACCAGCGTGCGTCTGTACCTGCCACGGCTACACGTTTGCGAGCCGGTCAATACCCTGATGCCGGTCACGAGTGAGGCGCCGGCCGCCATCGCCGGTGAAACCGTGGTGTTGGTGGAGGACGATCCGGCGGTGCGCATGCTGGTGCTCGACCTGCTCCACGAGCTGGGTTACCACACCTATGAAGCCGAAGACGCGAAGACTGCCCTGCCTCTGTTGGAATCCGATCTGCGGGTAGATTTGCTGGTCACCGACGTCGGGCTGCCGGGAATGAACGGTCGACAATTGGCGGAAATCGCGCGCCAACACCGCCCCGGTCTTAAAGTGCTGTTCATGACCGGTTATGCGGAAAAAGCCGCCGAGCGCCAGGGCTTCCTGGAGGAAGGCATGGACATGGTGGCCAAACCCTTTTCAATTGACCTGTTGGCCAACAAGATTCGCGCGATGATCGGTCAACCGGACTGAGTTAAGGCATAATCGCGCGCCGCGCTGCCACCACCGTTGCAAGGTACCTGCCCCAATGAAAGCTCAAGCCCGCCATATTCTGGTGAAAACCTCGGAAGAAGCCGAACAGCTCAAACAACGCATCGCCAAGGGCGAAGCCTTCGATGTGCTGGCCAAGAAGTATTCCACCTGCCCGTCCGGCAAGCGCGGCGGCGACCTCGGTGAAGTACGGCCCGGGCAGATGGTCGGGGTCATCGATGCCGTGATCTTCAAAAAACCGCTGCGCGTGGTACACGGGCCGATCAAGAGCAAGTTTGGTTATCACCTGGTGCAGGTGTTTTACCGGGATTGATGCATCACTGTAGGAGCTGCCGCAGGCTGCGATCTTTTGATCTTGCTCTTGAAAATCAAAATCAAAATCAAAATCAAAAGATCGCAGCCTGCGGCAGCTCCTACAGGGGATCGCGTTCAGTCTTGGGGGATCAGTGCCCCAGGCACCTGAATCACCCGACTCGCCAAACGATGCCCCGCTTCAGCAGCCTCAACCGGACTGCCGCCCTTGAGTCGACTGGCCAGATACGCCGCACTGAACGAATCCCCCGCCGCCGTGGTGTCCACCACTCGCTCAACGACCTGGGCCGGCACCTCGAACGACTCCCCGTCACAGCGAATCAGACACGCCTCGGCGCCACGCTTGAGTACCACCTCAGGCGTGCCGATCTGCTCGTAAGCAGCAAACACCGCCTCGCAATCGGAAAAATGAAACAGCGCCTGCTCGTCATCAACGGTCAGCAACGCCAGGTCGACATAGGGCAGAACGCTGCGATACGCCGCCCGAGCCTCTTCAACCGAGGCCCACAAACGTGGCCGGTAGTTGTTGTCGAACACGATCCGCGCATCCCGCTGCCGGGCTTCGATCAGGGTTTCCAGTAACTTCTCCCGCCCCTGCACACCGAGTACCGCCAGGGTGATGCCACTGAAATACAACACATCGTAATCTGGCAGTGCCGCCAGGATTGGCGCGGCGGCTGGGTTAGTAAAGCAATCGCGGACTGCCGCTTCATTGCGCCAGTAGAGAAAACGCCGCTCGCCGGCAGCGTCAGTCTGGATGCAATACAAGCCGGGCAAGCGACCGGGCAAGCGCTGGACCCTGCCAAGCCCGATGTTTTCGTCGGCCCAGCTCTGGCACATGGCATCGCTGAAACTGTCGTCGCCCAGGGCGGTGACGTAATCCACCGTGCCGCCCTCGCCCAACTCCCGGGACAGGTAGACCGCCGTGTTCAAGGTATCGCCACCAAAACTCTGTTGCAGGCTGCCGTCGGCGCGTTGCTGCAGCTCGATCATGCACTCGCCGATCAGGGCGATGCGCGGGGTGTTGGGGCCTAGGGTGCTGATGGTGTGCATGTTGTGGGATCTCACTCGATCGATCGTTCCCACGCTCTGCGTGGAAACGAGCACATAGCCGCTAGAAACAGGTTTCCATGGTTTCGATGACGTTCAGTTGCTCATCCACCAGACACCCGGTACGCCACTTGTCGAACGTCAGGCACGGATGGGACGTGCCGAACGAAATGATGTCCCCCACCCGCAACTCAACACCCGGCGCTACGGTCATGAACGCATGCTGGTCCATCACCGCCGTCACCTTGCAGGCGCGGACGTCATCGCCCGTCGCCGGCACCACACCGGCCTTGTAGCGCAACAACGGCACCGGCAAACCGGCGTCGTAGGCCACGTCGCGTTTACCCAGGGCGATCACCGCAAACCCCGGCTCCGGCAACGACTGCACATGCGCCCAGACTTCCAGCGCCGGGCGCAGGCCTTCGTGCAGATCACTGCGGCGGACGAGCACGCCGCATTGCGCCTCTTTGTAGATGCCGTGATCGTGCGCCACATAGCTGCCGGGACGCAGCACACTGAGGAACCGCCCACCGGCGTTCTGCGCTTCGAATGATTCAGCAATCAAGTCGTACCAGGCCGAACCCGACGCGGTGATGATCGGCTTGGCAATGGCGAACGCCCCGCTGTCCTGCAACTGCACGGCCAGGCGCACCAAAGAATCAGCGAACGCACGGATGCCGCTCTCCGCATGATCACCGTGAATCACCCCTTCGTAACCTTCAATCCCGGTCAGCGCCAACGCTGGTTGCGCCGCGATGGCCTTGGCCAGCGCAACCACTTCCTCTTCCGTGCGGCAACCGCAACGACCACCGACCACGCCGTACTCGATCATCACGTTCAAGCGCACACCGCGCGAGGCGAAATACGCACCCAGGTCAGTGACGTTGTCCGGGTGATCGACCATGCAATGGAAGTCGAAAGCCGGATCGGCCAGCAGATCGGCGATCAGCGCCATGTTCGGCGTACCGACCAATTGGTTAGCCATCAGTACCCTATGCACGCCATGGGCGTAAGCCGCGCGGGTTTGCGTGGCGCTGGCCAGGGTGATGCCCCAGGCACCGGCGTCCAGTTGGCGCTGAAACAGCGCCGGGGTCATGCTGGTTTTGCCGTGGGGCGCGAGTTCGGCACCGCTGTTGCTGACGAACGCCTGCATCCAGCGAATGTTGTGTTCCAGTGCTTCGCGGTGCAGCACCAGCGCCGGCAGGCTGACGTCGCGCACCAGGTTGGCGCCCGTGTGGGCGAAGCCCTTTTCCACGGCGGCAGTATTTTTGGCAGAAGACATGGTCGAACTCCTCACATTCGCGGCCGCAGGCAGCCGCTGTTATTCGCTGATACGACGGGCCAGGCTGTTGGCGCTGTCAATCAACACCCGGCGATAGTCGTTGTAGTTGCTCTTGGCATCGGCCCGTGGGGCAACGATGCACAGGGTCGCAATGGCCACGCCGTTAGGGTCTTTGACCGGGGCGGCGAAGCAATGGGTAAACGTGTCGGCGACGCTATCGAAAGAGAAGAATCCATCGATACCGGCCTGGCGGATTTCCAGGAGAAACTGCGCAAGCGGCAGCCGCTCGCCGTTGGGCAGGATGAAGTCGTCTTGATCGATCAGGTCGACGATTTCCTGGTCGCTCAGGTGCGCCAGCAAGAGGCGCCCGGAAGCGGTCCAGGGAATCGGTGCGTTCTCGCCGATGTCCGAGGAAATACGGAAATGCCGCTCGCCCTCTTTCATCAATGCCACGGTGTATTTGCGCCCGTTGAGCAGGCACATCTGCGCGGTTTCGCGGGTCTGGCTGACGATCTCCTGCAGGGCATGATCGGCCTCGCGAGTCAGGTCGAAATGGCGCAAGTGCGCCTGCCCGAGGAAGTACAGCTGACGGCCGAGATACACGTGACCGTCCTTGCCCACGGGCTCGAGAATCCGCCGGTCCAGCAGGGAGGCGACCAATTCGTAGACCGTGGATTTCGGGCTGCCGATGCCGCTGGCGATTTCGTTGGGGCGCAGGGGCTTGCCGACCTCCTTGAGGAAATCGAGGATATCGAATGCCCGGTCCAGACCGCGAGCCCGGCGCTTGATGGTGTCTTCGGTCATGTCTGTGTTCCCATTCAAAGTCGCCCTGTAGGAGCTGCCGCAGGCTGCGATCTTTTGATCTTGCCCTTGTGGCTTGTCCAAAAGCGCCAAAAGATCGCAGCCTTCGGCAGCTCCTACAAGAGCGATCGCGGTTCAGGCCTTTTTCTTGTACGCAACACAGTCAATCTCAACCTTGCAATCGACCATCATATTCGCCTGCACGCAGGCTCGCGCCGGTGCGTGTTCGCTTTTGAAGTACTCGGAAAACACCTTGTTGAAACTCCAGAAATCCCGCGGATCTTCCAACCACACGCCGGCGCGCACCACGTCTTCCAGGCCATAACCGGCTTCTTCGAGAATCGCGACCAGGTTCTTCATGGTCTGGTGAGTCTGCTCGACGATGCCGCCCGCAATGATCTCGCCGTCCAGCGCCGGCACCTGGCCGGACACGTGCAGCCAGCCATCGGCTTCAACGGCGCGGGCGAAAGGACGGGGTTGGCCGCCACCGGCAGTGCTGCCGGTGCCGTAACGAGTAATGCTCATGAGTGTTTCTCCTGATTGAAAAGTGATAGTTCAGAACCGCGTGTTCTTGAGAAATTCCGCCAGACGCGGTGATTGAGGACGTTCGAACAGTTCCTTGGGCGGCCCCTGCTCTTCGATCCGCCCCTGATTCATGAACACGATCTTGTCCGAGACCTCGAACGCAAAACGCATCTCGTGGGTGACCAACAGCATGGTCATGCCGTCCTCAGCCAGGCCCTTGATCACGCTCAACACTTCGCCGACCAGTTCCGGATCGAGGGCCGAGGTCACTTCGTCGAATAGCATCAGGCTCGGGTTCATCGCAATTGCCCGGGCAATTGCCACACGCTGTTGCTGACCGCCGGACAACTGACCGGGGTAGTGGTCGCGCCGTTCCAGCAAGCCGACCCGTTCCAGCCATTTTTCCGCCAGGGCCACCGCTTCATCCTTGTGCAGCTTTTTGACCTTGAGCAGACCGAGGGTGACGTTCTGCAACGCCGTGAGATGCGGGAACAGGTTGAACTGCTGGAACGCCATGCCGGTCATGGCCCGATGCCTGGCAATGACTTTTTCCGGGTGACGCACGCGCTTGCCGTTGATCTCGTCATAACCGATGGACTCGCCATCGAGCATGATCTGCCCGCCCTGAAACTCTTCGAGCATGTTCACGCAACGCAGCAGCGTGGTCTTGCCCGAACCGCTGGAGCCGATCAGCGTCACGACGTTTCCGCGCTGCATCGTCAGGTCAACGCCCTTGAGCACTTCGAGCGGCCCGTATTGCTTGTGCAGGCCGCGGATGTCCAGCAGCGCCTGATTCTGTATCGAAACTTGAGGTTGAGTCATGGCAAGGCCACCCGCTTTTCAATGTGCCGGCCGAGTAATTCGATGGCGTAGTTGATGACGAAAAACAGCAATCCGGCGAACAGGTAAAACTCGAGGGTCATGAAGGTCCGAGCGATGATCTGCTGGGTGCTGAGCAGCAACTCAGCCACACCAATCACCGACAACAGCGTCGAAGCCTTGACGATCTCGGTGGACGAGTTGACCCAGGTCGGCAAAATCTGCCGCAGCGCCTGAGGCAACAGCACGTAGCCGAGCGATTGATAAAACGTCAGGCCGATGGCCTTGCTCGCTTCCATCTGACCGCTGGGCAGCGCTTGCAACGCGCCGCGAACAATCTCGGCGACATGGGAGCCGCAAAACAGCGTCAGCCCCAACGCGCCGGCCTGAAACGCACTGATCTGCCAGCCCAGCGCAGGCGCCATAAAGAAGCAGGCGAGCACCAATACAAACACTGGCGTGCCGCGAATGATGTCGACGTAAAAACGAAACGGCGCGCGCATCCAGAACTTGCCGTACGTCAGCACCAGACCAGCGACGATGCCGACTATCGTGCCCAACAGAATGGCCAGGGCCGAAACCTGCACACTGGTCAGAAAGCCTTGCCACAGGACTTCCCGCGCCACCCATAACTCATGCAACCAACTAGGGGATTCGTACATGTGGTCTCCTATCGGCGAATCGCCAGACGCTGCTCGAGGTAACGCAGCATCATGGCAATGAGGTAACAGGCCGCCACATAGAGCGCTGTGGTCACCATCCAGGTTTCAATCACCCGGTAGCTCTCGACATTGATCTTGCGCGCGTAATAAGTCAGCTCCGGCACGGCAATCGCAGCCGCCAGCGAAGTGTCCTTGAACAGCGAGATGAAATTGTTCGACAACGCCGGCAGTACATTGCGCAGCATCACCGGTACGGTGACGTACGCCTTGACCTGCCACTCACCCAGACCGATTGCCAACCCGGCTTCACGCTGCCCCTTGGGAATGCTCAACAACCCGCCGCGGAACACTTCGGTCAGATAGGCCCCGGCATACAGCGACAGCGTGATGATGAACGACGGGATCTTGTCCAGACGGATCCCCAGGCTCGGCAAAGCGAAGTAGATCAACAGAATCAACACCAGAATCGGCGTGTTACGGATGACCGTCACATACACCGACGCCAGCACTCGCAACGCGCGGTGCTTCGACAGCAAAGCAAACGCCATCAGCAGGCCGATCACGCAGCCGATGGCGATTGACACCAGCGCCAGTTCAAGGCCCAGACCGAGCCCCGCCAGCAAGGTGTCGAAATCGCGCCACACGGCAGCAAAGTTCAACTGATAGTTCATGGTCAGCAGTACCTTGAACGGGGCGATTTACGACCGCCCCGCTCTCACGGGATCATTTGAATTCGACGGGAAAACCAATTGCGGAGGTCGGCAGATCGACCCCGAACCACTGCTTGAACGACGCCGCATAGGTCGGGAACTCAACGCCGGTCATGGCTTCATGCAGGGCGGTGTTGACGAAGTTCAACCAGTCCTGATCGCCGCGTTTGACGGCGCACGCGTAGGTTTGCGGGCTCCAGGCGTAGGCCGGGCTGCGATAGCGGCCCTGGTTTTGCACCATCAGGTATTTCACCGACGATTGATCGGTGGCAGCGGCATCGGCGCGGCCGGAGTTCACCGCCTGATACATCAGGTCCACGCTGTCGTATTGATCGACCTTGGCTTTAGGCAATGCCTGATGCACCAACTCTTCGGCGTACACGTTCTGCAGCACCGCCACGGTCACGCCGTCACCGGCGGCTTTCAAGTCTTCGATTTCCTTGTACTTGCTGTTGGCCGGCAACAGCAGGCCGACGCCTTCGCGGTAGTACGGCAGCGTGAACGCCACCTGCTGCGCACGGCTAGCGGTGACGGTAATGAACTGACAGCTCATGTCGACCTTGTCGGTCAGCAAGTTGGGAATCCGCGCATCGGACGACTGCACCACGAACTCGACCTTGCTCGGGTCGTTGAACAACCCTTTGGCCACCATCCGCGCGATATCGATATCGAAACCCTGCAACTTGCCGTCCGCTCCCTGGAAGTGCCACGGCGCATTGGTACTGCCCGTGCCCACAATCAGTTTCCCGCGGGCCAGCACGCTATCGAGCTTGCTGTCCGCCGCCTGGGCCACGCCCAGGGCAGCAGCCGAAGCCGCGAGAACAAAAACACACGCTTTAAATAAGGAAAGTCGGCGATGCATGGCAAGCACTCCAAGTGATGTTTATTCCGTTATACCGGAACTAAGTATGTAACAACGGAATAGACAGCAGAAAGTGTGCCATAGGATGTGAGGGGAATGTTGGGGAGATTTAAAAGTGTTTTGAATCAAATGGATGGATAAACAACAAAACGGAGGTTACGAAATGCACAGCTGAGCGACCGCTACCTTTAGCTACAAAGTGCGGGTACCTGGTTCACAGTTGGAGTTTTGATGAGCTGATTCGGTGCGGCCGCTGCATTAGAGGGCAGCCGGAAAATGAAGTTACCAAGGCCCATCGGCGATCGGCAGCATCCTTGTAAACATCGCTCCGCTCTCTTTTGCCTACGGCTATCACGGTCACTACCAGCACGTCATCAAGCACGCGATACACCATTCGATATCCGGCACTACGCAGCTTGATTTTGTAAGCGTTTCCAAGCCCGCTGAGTCGGTCAGCGGGAACGTGGGGGTTTACAAGACGCTCCTGAAGTTTCCTTTTGAACTGGTCCTTCAGGTTTACTCCGAGTTTTTTCCATTCTTTCCAAGCTTTTTCTGAGAACTCCAGCTCATAGGTCATCAATCGAAACCCTTATGGTCGGATCGTTTTCCCGCTCTTTGCAAAGGGTAAGTAACTCCAAGTCATCCAGGCGATTCATCATGGCTTCGTACTCTTTCGCGGGAACACAATAGAAAGCCGGCTCATTGCGGTTAAGGATCGCAACAGACAGGCCACCGCCGGCAGCGACCGTACCCATCGGATTTTTTTTCAGTTCAGAGATGCTAGCCACCACCTGCGAAAGCACGATATGTGTCATCAAGTTATTCCTTAGGGTGCTTTTAGAAGTACTAAAAATAGCACTCCAAAGCGTATCTGCCGCTATCTTTTTGTCATAAAGGAGGTGCTCCGTGCTTGCCGCTTCTTGCCCTTCGATTCGCGGATTGATCTTGCGCTCCAGGTTCCCACTCATCTGTTCGGATACTCCTTTCCCACAGTCCATGACTGTCTCCATTGAGGAATGAACAAAAAGTATCACGCCACACGCTTCCGGCTTTCCGTGTTTCCTGTCGGGTTGGTCCTGCAACGCAGTAAGGAGTGTCCTGGGTTACGTAGGAAAACCTACCTGTTATTTCTGACAGTAGACTGATCGCGGCTGACTCCTTTACCGTCAACAGGCACTCGATGCACGGTGAAAAAGGAGATTTCAATGAGCTCGAAAATCGCTAGCAAAGCGCTGGCCCCGGTCTATCACAAGGCCCTGAACACCTGGCGCCCGGTGATTTTGTACTTCAGCAGTCAACACTGTCCCGCCTGCGAAATGGCCGGGCCGATTTTTCGTCAGATCGCTGAACCGTATCGGCATCAGGCCCAAATCTACATGTTGAACACCAGCGAATCGCCTCGGCATCCGGACGTCACCGGCACACCCACCGTGCTTTTTTACAAGAATGGGAAGCTGCTGAAGAAGCTCAAGGGAATTGGCACTGAGCAAACCCTGCTGGAACACTTTGCCAGGTACATCGGCCAGGTGAAACCGGCAACGGTGAAACATAAACCGGTTCGCAATCTGGCGTGGTTGCAACAGACCCTGCGCAGACTGTGCACCGTGCCTCGGGCGCGCACGTTGATCGGGGCTTGAGAAATGATCGTTCCCACGCGCGGAACGATCTAATTAGCGCGCACCAGCAATACCCGCGTCACCCGCCGTTCCTCAACCGCTGCCACTGTCATCCGCCAGCCTTCCCATTCATGGCTGTCACCGATCATCGGCAGGCGATCCAGCAGGCTCACCACCAACCCGGCCAGGGTCTGATAGTCGTCGGTGGGCTCTGCCGCAAACCCGGTCCGCTGTCGCACCCGCGCCAGGTTCAACGCGCCGCTGACCATGAACCCACCCTTCTCCTCGACCACATCCGGGCCCTCGATTTCGCTCGCGTCTGGCAACTCGCCGGCGATCGATTCGAGAATGTCAGTCATGGTCAGCACACCGACGAAGTCACCGAACTCATTGACCACGAACGCAATGTGAGTCGAGGCTTGGCGCATCTGTTCCAGGGCATTGAGGATCGAGTAACTGTCCAGCAAGTTGATGGTCTTGCGCGCCAAATGCTCAAGACCAGGCTGGTTGCCGGCCAGGTATTCCTTGAGCAATTCCTTCTTGTGCACGAAGCCCAGCGGCTCATCCACCGCGCCATCGCGAATCAGCGGCAGGCGTGAATAGGACGAATTCATCAGGCGCGTGCGAATAACTTCGGCATCGTCGGACAGGTCGATGTGATCCACATCAGCGCGTACGGTCATCAAGGTGCGGATCGGTCGCTCGGCGAGTTGCAGAACACCACTGATCATCACTCGTTCGCGACGGTCGAACAGCTCTACGCTCGGCGCTTCGCCATTGTCCAGCATGTCGGCAATCTCCTCGCCAACCTCCTCCACCGCCAGCTTGCGGCCACCGAGCAAACCCATCACGGCGTGGGCTGTGCGCTCACGCATCGGTCGCAGGCCCTGCATCGATTTTTTACGGCGAGCCCGGGCAATCTGGTTGAAAATCTCGATCAGGATCGAGAAACCGATGGCCGCGTACAGGTAGCCCTTCGGAATGTGGAACCCCAGGCCTTCAGCGGTCAGCGCGAAGCCGATCATCATCAGAAAGCCCAGGCAGAGCATGATCACCGTCGGGTGTTCATTGACGAAACGGGTCAGCGGCTTGCTGGCGACGATCATCAGGCCGATGGAAAAAATCACCGCGATCATCATCACCGCCAGTTCATCGACCATGCCCACAGCGGTAATCACCGCATCCAGGGAGAACACCGCATCGAGCACCACGATCTGCGCCACGATCGGCCAGAACATCGCATAAGCCGCATTAGACGCGCGCTGGCCAACATGGCCTTCGAGTCGCTCGTGCAATTCCATGGTGGCCTTGAACAACAAGAACACACCACCGAACAGCATGATCAAGTCGCGGCCGGAGAAGCTCTTGTCGAACACCTCGAACAACGGCTGAGTCAGGGTCACCAGCCACGAAATACTCGCCAGCAGGCCCAGGCGCATCAGCAACGCCAGGGACAAACCGATGAGCCGCGCACGATCGCGTTGCTCGGGCGGCAGCTTGTCGGCAAGGATTGCGATAAACACCAGGTTGTCGATGCCCAGCACCAGCTCCAGCACAATCAACGTCAACAGGCCCAGCCATGCGGTGGGGTCAGCTATCCATTCCATAAAAACGTCTCGATCTCTTCAGTGAATTCAGAAAGCCAGGCACGGCAAGGCGCGGCGCAGAGGCCGTGGCGGTGAAATGACAAAGGGATTCGGAAGTCGGAAGACCGGATGCTTCGCGTGCATCAAGACCGCGTGGTAGCACAAGGAGAAAGGATACCAGGGAGGCTCCGAGAGGGTGTTCATGCAAGTCCTGAAAGGAAAAAGGCCTTGGAGCGTACAGGCGAAAGCGACACTTCTTACAGCCGAAAATCATTACAAAATCTGTAATCAGTGCTTTTTGACCCGCTCGATATACCGCTCCACCGCGGGTGATTTCTCGAATCGTCGATGGATCAACGACAACCAGGAGCTCGCCTCACACCCTTTGATCGGCCGGTACAGGACACCGGGCAGACTGATATGCCCGACCACCGATTCGGGCACCACCGCCACGCCCTGCCCCAACGACACCAGCGCTATGACCGCTACCAGCCCGCCCGGTTGCGCCCCCAGTTTCGGCGCAAATCCACCCTCGGCGGCGACTTGCAAAGTGCCGCTGATTTGCTCCGGCAGGATGAACGTCTCGTTCTGCAAGTTTTCGGGAGCAACCTCTGGCAGACGGCACAGCCAGGACTCGGCAGGCACCGCCAGCACAAAACCCTCTGCATCCAGGCGAATGGCTTCCAGGCCCTCTGGCAAGGTCATGGGTGAGCGGGCATAGCCAATGTCGAAACGCCCCTCGACCACCATCACCGGCAATGACGCCATGGGACTTTCCCGTACGTTCAGGCTGACGTCAGGACACCCGCGACTGAAGGATTGCACCTGTTTCTGCAGCAAGCCCGAATACACCACCGAAGCCACGTAACCCAGTTCGATATGGCCAATATCCCCGCGCCCGGCACGTTGGGCGTTGTACTGAGCGTATTCGAATTGCCGCACCGTCGCCTCGGCCTCGATCACCAGCGCGGCGCCGGCCTCGGTCAGGCTGACTTCACGTGTTTGGCGCACGAACAATCGCGTGCCGAGTTCGTTCTCCATGTCCTGGATCTGCCGAGTCAAGGTCGGCGGTGCGATACCGAGTTGTTCGGCGGCGCGGGTGAAGTTGCCTTGCCGGGCAACGGCCAGAAAATAGCGGAAATGGCGAATATCCATCGGTGCGTTAGCTCAAAGGTAATGAAGTGACAAGGCGTGCTTAACAAAGAAAGCACCAACCGGCGATAAGCTGCACTGACTTTTACAGTAGAGAAACGCTGCCATGTCCGTCAAACACAAGGTGAGCCCGCGACTGACGTTACTCACAGCCTCAGGCGTTTGCTCGCTGATCGTCTCGCCCAATGGTCGAGCCGTTGGCTCGCCAAGCCTTCGTCGGAGGTTTCAGCCTGCTGCTTTGGGTGGCGGGTTTGCTGGCATTGTTGGGGCCGCTGGAGGTGGGCACGCTGATGCGCAATCCGATCCCCGCCCCCTCGACTGCTGCCGTCGGTGTTAAGGCTTGAACGACGCCAATACTCGCTCGGCATTCGCTACCAGCCCCGCGAGTGTGTTTACCGTCCGGAAAAACGCAATCTGGATAGCTGACGCAAATCCCCGTCGAGGTAATAGTCATCGGTCCAGCTGTCATCCGCCGCCAACGGCTGGACCTGTTTGAGCGCGAGTTTCTTGGCGAAATAGCGAAAGCGGTAATGCTCGTAAAACCGCAGCAACTCCAGACCATAACGGTCCGCCAGATCGGTATTGCCGCGAATGATCAAGTAGTTCTCGTCATTGCCATTGCTCGCCGCGGCACTGAGGTTATGGCTGCCGCTGATGATTGTCGGCGCATCGCTGGTGAAGTCTGTCACCACGGCTTTGGTGTGCACCAGCAGGTTGCCCCTCTGGCCTTTCATGTTCTCTCTGAGCCAACCTTCCAGCCCGGTGTTGAGCAACGCGGTGGCGGCGAATTCAGCGGTGCGGTCGGCGTGGAAACCGGTGATCCGGCTGACGGTGTTTTGCAGGCCGTAACGCAAAATGTCGTCGTGGGGCTGGCCGAGCAAGGCGTTCAGGATGTCGTCGGGCAAGGCGAACGCGGTGACGAACAGCACATCCTTTTTCGCGGCGTTGATGATCTCGACAAACTCACCCAGATCCCCTTTGCCCGAGCGCGGTGAGAACCCAGCGAACGTCGGTTGCAGCGGATCCATCGGGTTGTTTTGCGTGAGCCAGTTTCGGGTAGCGCCGACATCCGCCGGGTTAGCCCAGACCTGCTCGAAGGTGCGCAGATAGCTGGCGCTGACTCGCGTGTCGTCCAGCACATGCACCACGTTGGCCTGGCGGTAAACACCGTTGGGGGTGAAATTGGTGCTGCCGCAAAACACCGCTTCGGGCTGCCGCTGTCCCGCTGCGTCGAGCCGGCTCAGCACCATGAATTTGTTGTGGAAGATGTTATGGGTGACTCGGCCGCGCTTGTTCTCTGCCGGGATGTTTTCCAGGCTGGCCTCGTTCATGGTGGTGTCTTCATCGTCCGGCTGGGCGTGATACAGCACGCGAACGTTTACCCCACGTGCAAACGCCGCATTGACGGCATCGACAATGGCCTGCAGTTCATACTCGTAGATGGCAATGTCCAGCGCCCACTGGGCATCCACCGCACGCTCGATAAACCCCAGCAAACGCCCAAGCAAACCGTTTTCCAGCCATTGCCGCGGGGCATCCGGCCAGGCTTCGATGGGCAGGTTCTTGTTGGCGGTGATCAACGCGTCGAGCTCGGGAAATTTACGCTGGAACGCCTGGCTGGCGGCCACTGCGCGATTGAAGATCACGCTTTGGTTACTCGGCAGGCCATTGTCGGAAGTGACCGTCACTTCCAGAAATTCACCCAGTTGCGGCGCATCAACGGTGCCGTAGGCCAGGTGAATTCGGTAATGGATCGTCATCCCCGGATTGACCGCGTAATCGGCCCAGCGAAATTTCTGCAACGGCGCGATATCGCTGGGGGTGGCGTGAAACTGGGGAAACGTATGCACCTTACCGGGGAAGGTCAGCCTGTTGAACAGGAACAGCCAGGGCTTGGGGCCTTGCTGTTTTTCGATGGCGAAACCCAACAGGCCTTTGCGGCGGGGTTCGGCCAGGTCCATGGCCAACAGCACGCCATTGGTGCCAGCGTAAGCCTTGACGCGAAAATCATCCTGATGGTTGACAGCTAGAACACGCATGCTTCACTCCTGTGATTCTTTCGGCTCACTCCATATCATCGATATGTCGATACTCGGCCTGCAACTCGGCAGCCATCACCTTAGCCCGTCCAAGCCGAATCGGCCCGCGTTCGATGTCGATCAGCAGCCCAGGACAATCAAGCGCCGACAACCTTGACCAGTCCTTCAATCGGCCATCGGTGACCAACAACAATCGCTGCTGTTCCGCCGGAAAGCGTTTTTGCCGTGCTGTCAGCCATTGCCCCGCCTCTCCCAGCGCCGCCAGTAACGGCGTACCACCACTCGCTCCCAGGCCATCAAGCCAGCTGCGTAAACCGGCGGAGGCTTTCAACCCTTGCACTTGCCATTTCGGTAGATTGCCACTGGCCGTCAGCAACGCCAAGCGCGCGCGCTGGCGATAGGCGTCGTCGAACAGCTGCGCGAGCAAGCCCTTGGCATCGCTCAACGCCTGATGGCGGCGGGTCGAGGCCGAGGCGTCGACGATCACCAGCCACAGTTCGTAGGGCGAACGGGTGCGCAGGTGAAACAAGACATCGTCGCGCTGACGCGGGCGGCCGTTCAGCAACGTACCGGGCCAATTGATTGAGCCGTTACGTGCCGCGTGACGTTTACCCTGTTTGCCATTGTCCAGCCGTCCGGCACGGGGTCTGGCATTCGCCCCCGCGTCAGATCGAGGGCGAATGCCTAGGGCTTTTTTGGCCAGCTCGGCACTTCACGTCGCGCGCCGACCGGTAACGCCTGGGCGGGCATTTCCCCCCATTGGCCCTGGCCTTCGCTCGGGTTGGTATTTTGGGTCGAGGGCGGTTGACTGTGTTGCGGCGCCGGTGGCGACTGCTCGCGACGGCGATGGCGCAAGGCAAATTCGGCGACGGCGTCGATATCTTCCTCGGCGATTGCGCTCGCTCCACGCCACGCTGCATGGGCACGCGCCGCGCGCAACCAGACCAGGTCGGCCCGCAAGCCATCGACGCCAGCGGCAAAGCAGCGCTCGGTAATCTGTGCCAGCGCATGATCGTCGAGAGGGACACTTGCCAGCGCGCTCCGCGCCTTCTTGCAACGTTCACGCAGAGACTGCTGTTGGCTTTCCCATTCAGCGCAGAAGCTGTCCGGATCGCTGTCGAAATCCAGCCGACGGCGGATGATCTGACCACGCTCGGCCGGTGCTGTGTGACCACTGAGGGCGACGTTCAGGCCAAAACGGTCGAGCAGTTGCGGACGCAGCTCACCCTCTTCCGGGTTCATGGTGCCGATCAGCACGAACTTCGCTGAATGCCGATGGGAAATGCCGTCACGTTCGATCAGATTGGTGCCGCTGGCGGCCACATCCAACAGCAGGTCCACCAGGTGATCGGGCAATAAATTAACCTCATCAACGTAGAGCACACCGCCGTCGGCCTTTGCCAGTACACCGGGGGAAAACTGTGCGCGACCCTCGCTCAGCGCGGCGTCCAAGTCGAGCGTGCCCACCAACCGTTCTTCGGTGGCGCCCAACGGCAATGTCACGAATTGGCCGCTGGCCAGCAGATCCGCCAGGCCTCGGGCCAACGTTGACTTGGCCATGCCGCGAGGGCCTTCGATGAGTACGCCGCCGATTTTCGGGTCGATGGCGGTCAGGTAGAGGGCGAGTTTCAGATCGTCGGCGCCGACCACGGCGGAGAGAGGGAAATGGGGGGTGTCGGTCATGGTTAATACTCGGTCATGGTCGGTAGCAGGCACACCTTGTACCTGTGGGAGCGTGGCTTGCCCGCGAAGGCGTCCGGTCAGTCGAAATCAATGTTGAATGTGAGGGCCTCTTCGCGGGCAAGCCACGCTCCCACAGGGTTTAGCGGTGCCGCAGAGTTAGCTGTCTTCTTCTATGTCCAACAACAAATTTTCTAGCGCCTCCCGATACTCACCCGGTTCCTTCCACATCCCCCGCTGCTGCGCCTCCAACATCCGCTCAGTCATGTCACGCAACGCATGCGGATTGTGCTCACGAACAAAATCCCGGGTCGCCGGGTCCAGCAAATACGCCTCCGCCAGCAACGCATACTGGTGATCGTCGATCAGCTGCGTGGTCGCGTCGAACGCAAAAACATTATCAACCGTCGCCGCCAGTTCAAACGCGCCTTTATAGCCGTGGCGCTTCACGCCGTCGATCCACTTCGGATTGGCTGCCCGGGAGCGAATCACCCGGTTCAGCTCTTCCTTCAACGTGCGGATCTTCGGCAAGTCCGGCTGACTGTGATCGCCATGATAACTGGCCGCTGCCTCACCACTGAGGCTTTCTACGGCGGCGAGCATGCCGCCCTGGAACTGGTAATAGTCATTGGAGTCGAGCAAGTCGTGCTCACGGTTGTCCTGGTTTTGCAGCACGGCTTGCACTTGGCTCAGGCGCTGAGCGAACTGCTCTCGCGCCGCGGTGCCTTCGTCAGAACCGCCGTAAGCGTAGCCGCCCCAGTTCAGGTAAACCTCGGCCAGGTCATCGCGGCTTTGCCACAGACGACCCTCGATGGCGCCCTGCACGCCCGCGCCGTAAGCACCCGGTTTGGCGCCAAAGATGCGCCAACCGGCCTGACGCCTGGCCGCGTCTTCATCCAGCCCCGATTGCCTCAACGCTTCGCGCTCGGCACGCACCTTGGCGGCCAGGGGGTTGAGGTCGTCCGGCTCGTCGAGGGTGGCGACCGCTTGCACGGCGGCGTCGAACAGACGGATCAAGTTGGCAAAGGCATCGCGAAAGAATCCGGAGACGCGCAAGGTCACGTCCACGCGCGGACGGTCCAGCAGGCTCAGCGGCAAAATTTCGAAGTCGTCGACCCGCTGACTGCCCGTGGCCCAGACCGGGCGCACGCCCATCAGCGCCATGGCCTGGGCGATGTCATCGCCGCCGGTGCGCATGGTCGCGGTGCCCCACACCGACAGGCCGAGCTGGCGCAGGTGATCGCCGTGGTCTTGCAGGTGTCGTTCAAGAATCAGGTTGGCCGACTGGAAGCCGATGCGCCACGCGGTGGTGGTCGGCAAGTTGCGCACGTCTACCGAGTAGAAGTTGCGACCGGTCGGCAGCACGTCGAGTCGACCGCGACTCGGCGCACCACTGGGGCCCGCCGGCACGAAGCGACCACTGAGAGCGTCGAGCAGACCGCGCATTTCCGCCGGGCCGCAGGCGTCCAGTCGTGGAGCGACGACTTCACGCAGGCTGTCGATGATGGCTTTCACCTCTGACCAGCCTGACGCGTTCAGCTGCTCAATCTCAGTGTTCAAGGCCTGCTCGATCAGCTGTGTGGCGAACAGTTCCAGACGTTCGCGGGTATCACCGGCTGTGCGCCAGACCTCATCGGTGAGGGTTTGCAGTTCAATCGGACGCGGCCCAGCCCAAGGTTCGGCGAGCGCACAATCCAGCGGATCAAAGCCCAACGCGAACGCCTTGGCCAGCGCCCGCAGCAGACTTGATTGTGCGCCACGCCCATCGCCACGCGGGATACGCAGCAAGGCCAGCAAGGTGTCGATGCGCAAACGCCCGGTCGGCGACTCGCCGAACACATGCAGACCGTCGCGGATCTGCGACTCTTTCAAGTCGCACAAATACGTGTCCAGACGCGGCAACCAGATCGCCGCATCGGCATCACTGTCGAGCTTCTCGTCCAGTTGCAGTTCGCGATCGATGTGCGTCTCGCGCACCAGTTGCAGGATGTCGCGCTGCAATTCCCGGGCACGGCGCGGATCGAGCAATTGCGCTTCGTAATACTCGTCGGCGAGTAATTCCAGGTTGCGCAACGGGCCGTAGGTTTCGGCGCGCGTCAGCGGCGGCATCAGGTGATCGATGATCACCGCTTGCGTGCGGCGCTTGGCCTGGGCGCCCTCACCCGGGTCGTTGACGATGAACGGATAGATGTTCGGCAGCGGCCCGAGCAGCGCGTCCGGCCAGCAACTCTCCGACAGCCCGACGCCTTTGCCCGGCAGCCATTCGAGGTTGCCGTGCTTGCCGACGTGGATCACGCCGTGGGCACCGTAGGTGTTACGCAACCAGAAGTAGAACGCCAGATAACCGTGAGGCGGCACCAGGTCCGGGTCGTGATACACCGCGCTCGGATCCACCTGATAACCGCGTGCCGGTTGAATGCCGACGAAGGTCAGACCAAAGCGCAGCCCGGCGATCATCATTCGCCCGCCACGGAACATCGGATCGCTTTCGGGCGTGCCCCAGCGTTCCAGTACGGCCTGGCGGTTGGATTCGGGCAAGGCGTTGAACATCAGCAGATAGTCGTCCATCGCCAGGCTTTGCTGACATGGACGCTGGTCAAGGGTGTCGAGGTCGTTGCTGACCCCACCGAGCAATTGCTGGATCAACGCGGTGCCAGTGTCCGGCAACTCCGCCGGTAGCGGATAACCTTCGGTGTGCAGCGCACGGAGGATGTTCAGCGCGGCGGCCGGGGTGTCGAGGCCCACGCCATTACCGATACGACCATCACGCGTCGGGTAGTTGGCGAGGATCAGGGCGATGCGTTTTTCACTGTTCAGTACACGCGCCAGATCGATCCAGCGCCGCGCCAGTTCGGCGACAAAATCCATACGTTCAGGTTGTGGTCGGTAGCAGACAACATCCGACTGGCTGCGTTCGCTGCGCCAGGCCAGGTCCTTGAAGCTGATCGGCCGGCTGATGATTCGGCCATCCAGTTCCGGCAGCGCGATGTGCATCGCCAGATCGCGTGGACCGAGGCCCTGTTCACTGGCGCGCCAACCGGGCTCGTTGTCCTGGGCGCAAATCGCCTGAATCACCGGGATGTTGCGACGAAACGGTCGCAGGTGCGGCGCTTCAGGGCTGGATTGAGCGAAACCGGTGGTGTTGAGAATCACCCCCGCTTCAACTTCGTCCAACAGGTCCTCGACCGCCGTCAGGCAGCTGGGCTCTTTCAAACTGGCCAGCGCAATCGGCAACGGGTTCAACCCCGCCGCCTGCAAACGCTGGCAGAAAACATCGATGAAACCGGTGTTCGCCGCTTGCAGATGCGAACGGTAAAACAGCACCGCCGCGACCGGTTGATCGGCCTGCCAGTCGGCTTGCCAATCGTGGAGGTCTGCGGGGCTTTTTTGCGGATGGTAGATCGCTGTGCGCGGCAGGGTTTGCGGCTCGGCCCAGGCGTAGTCGCGATCAAGCCAACGATTGGCGAGGCAGCGAAAAAAATCCAGGGCATTGCTCATGCCGCCCTGACGCAAAAACTGCCAAAGCCGATCGCGGTCGCAGGCAGCCACGGTGCTCAGGTCGCTGAGTTCCGGGTCCGGGCGGTCATCGCCGGGCACCAGAATCAGCTGCACGCCGCGCTGGGACAACTCCACCAAGCGCTCCACGCCATAGCGCCAATAGGCGATGCCGCCGTGCAGCGAGATCAGAATCACCTTGGCGTGGCGCAGCACTTCGTCGACATACAGGTCGACCGACGCGTGATTCTGCACCTGCATCGGGTTGGCCAGGCGCACGCTCGGGTAATCGTCGGGCAACTGCTGCGCCGCTTCGGCGAGCAGCGCTAGGCTGGAGTCGCCGCTGCACAAGATCACCAGCTCGGCGGGGGTTTGTCCAAGGTCGGCAATGTTGTCATCCGACACGAAACCGCCGGGTTGGGTCCTGAGCAGGTGCATGGCTTAAACGCTGAGCGCAGCGCGCAATTGCGTTTCGATTAGAATTCCGTCCAGTTCCTGGCCGATCAATACCAGGCGCGTGGTGCGCGCTTCGTCGGCGCCCCACTGACGATCGAAATGCTTGTCGAAACGTGTGCCCACGCCCTGGATTAACAGGCGCATTGGTTTGTTCGGGATGGCGGCGAAACCTTTGACACGCAAGATGCCGTGCTGAACCACCAATTGAGTCAACGCGTCCAGCAGCAGGCTTTCGTCTGCCTGGGGCAGTTCGATCGAGATCGAATCGAAAGCATCGTGATCGTGATCGTCCTCACCTTCATGGTGGTGATCGTGATGGCTGTGACGGCTGTCGATGTGTTCTTCGGAACCGGCACCGAGGCCGATCAGCACGTCCAGTGGCAGACGACCACTGCTGGCTTCGATGACTTTCACGGCGGGCGGCAACTCTTCAGCGACTTCCAGGCGCACACGGGCCAGGTCTTCGGGGCTGATCAGGTCGGCCTTGTTGAGGATCACCAGGTCGGCGCTGGCCAGTTGGTCGGCGAACAACTCGTGCAGCGGCGATTCGTGGTCCAGGTTCGGGTCGAGTTTGCGCTGGGCATCGACCTGGTCCGGGAAAGCGGCGAAGGTGCCGGCGGCGACCGCTGGGCTATCGACCACGGTGATGACCGCGTCAACAGTGCAGGCGCTGCGGATTTCCGGCCACTGGAAAGCTTGCACCAGCGGTTTTGGCAGGGCCAGACCCGAGGTTTCGATGAGGATGTGGTCGAGGTCGCCGCGACGGGCGACCAGTTCGCGCATCACCGGGAAGAATTCTTCTTGAACGGTGCAGCACAGGCAGCCATTGGCCAATTCATAAACGCGGCCGTTGGCTTCTTCTTCTGTGCAGCCGATGGAGCACTGCTTGAGAATTTCGCCGTCGATGCCCAGCTCGCCAAACTCGTTGACGATCACCGCAATACGACGGCCCTGAGCGTTGTCGAGCATGTGCCGCAGCAACGTGGTTTTGCCCGAGCCGAGGAAGCCGGTAACGATGGTGACAGGGAGTTTGGCCAGTGTTTTCATCGGATGCCCTTTGGCAAGGTGGCGGGCATACGGGACGACGACCGGCAACGCGGACGCGCGTGCCTGAAGAGTTCGCCACCGGATCACCCCGCCCGGTTGAAAGTGAGAATCTGTGTCGAGGCAGGTCTCCTGGCTGACGGCTTGCCAGTCGTTCGACTGACGTTGGCTGCGCCTTCCCGCGGGCCCGATAGACAGGGCTTGCAGTGGCGTGGCAGCCAACAGAACCGTTCACAGTTGCGGGGGCAGCCGCGGCATCGACCGCGTTCCCTTCTTAGCTTCGGCAGACGCCGAAGAACCTCGAAAGCGCAAGGCTACGCATCGTCTCGGGGCGGGTCAATGTCCTACACAGAGCCAATCATCATTCGGTACCGAGTTGAGAACCCTTGCCAATTGACGCCCAACCCCCGCCCATGCTCTCCTACACGCCTTGTTACGGGTGCCCTTCACAGGGTGAAACGGGAAACCGGTGAATCATGTGCTTTACTCTAAAGCCATGTCAGTCCGGTGCTGCCCCCGCAACGGTAAGCGAGCGAAGCGTCAGATCCACTGTGCCAGCAGTTCGGCATGGGAAGGTGATGTTTGCAGGTCAAGGCGAAAGCCAGCGCCCCTCGTGAGCCCGGAGACCGGCCCGCAACACAAAGTGACCATTACGATCACTGAATAACAAACCCGCGGTGGGCGGGCGCTGTTTGAACCTCTGCGCGCCCGACTCGCAGGGGTCTTCCATGCGCTCTATTCACCCGCTGACAGACCAGAGGGAAGCGCCATGTCGATCATCAGCAGCACCGGCAGCAACACCGATAAGAGCACCGCCAGCACCACCACGACCCTGACTCAACGCCTGACCGCCGCCGTGTTTGCGTCGATCCTTGGCGCTAGCCTGGTGTATTTCGCCGGTTTCTCGCACATCGAAGCGGTGCACAATGCCGCGCACGATACCCGCCACAGCTCTGCATTCCCGTGCCATTGAGACCTGCTGACATGATCAAGCGTATTGCGCAAACCGCAGGGTTCACCGGGCTGCTGGCCGCCCTGCTGCTGACCCTGCTGCAAAGCTTCTGGGTGGCTCCGCTGATTCTGCAGGCCGAGACTTACGAAAAGTCCGAGCCCGCCGCTGTTGCCGTTCACGAACACGCCGCGGGTGCTGTCGCCGCTCACACTCACGACGCCGATGCCTGGGAACCGGAAGACGGCTGGCAGCGCGTGCTGTCGACCACGGGCGGCAATCTGGTGGTAGCGGTCGGTTTCGCCCTGATGCTTGCCGGTCTTTACACCTTGCGCGCACCGACTCGCACTTCCCAAGGCCTGCTATGGGGCCTGGCCGGTTATGCGACGTTCGTGCTGGCACCCACCCTCGGCCTGCCGCCTGAGCTGCCGGGCACCGCCGCTGCTGATTTGGCGCAACGGCAGGTCTGGTGGATCGGCACTGCCGCCTCCACGGCGGTCGGTATCGCATTGATCGTGTTCAGCCGCCACTGGTTGATGAAAGTGCTCGGCGTGGCCATTCTGGCCGTTCCTCACGTGATCGGTGCACCACAACCGGAAGTCCATTCGATGCTGGCTCCAGAAACCCTGGAAGCTCAATTCAAAATCGCTTCGCAGCTGACCAACGTGGCGTTCTGGCTGGCCCTGGGCTTAGTCAGTGCCTGGTTGTTCCGCCGCAAAAGCGATGGTCAATACCACACATGACTGACCTCAGTGCAGCGCCGACCCTGGTGGTCGGCCTGGGCTGCCAGCGCGGCTGCCCCGTCAGCACGCTGCGGGCGTTGCTCGATCAGGCGTTACAGGCTCATAAAATCGAGCTCCACCAGATCAAGGCGTTGGCCAGCATTGACCTGAAGCGCGAAGAACCTGGTTTGATCGAGTTGGCCGAACAGCTAGCGCTGCCACTGATGTACTTCAGCAGCGAACAACTGGCCTGCTATCAACCGCAACTCAGCCACCGCTCGGACATCGCGTTCGAACGCACCGGCTGCTACGGCGTCGCGGAAAGTGCCGCCCTGGCCCTGGCCGAACAGTTGGCCCAGGCACCGGCAAAATTGCTGATTCCACGACAAAAATATGCCCAGGCCACCTTGGCATTGGCCTGCGTCGCCTGAAATCCTCAATAATCCCTGTCTTTGATCATGAGCAATCTTCATCTGAAGCTTTGTCCAGCCCCTTTTTCTCACAGGAACCGACGATGACCGTCTACTTCATTGGCGCAGGTCCCGGCGACCCGGAACTGATCACCGTCAAAGGCCAACGGCTGATTCGAAGCTGCCCGGTGGTCATCTATGCCGGCTCCCTGGTGCCCGCCGCCGTGCTGGAAGGCCATCGCGCCGAACACGTGGTCAACAGCGCTGAACTGCACTTGGAACAGATCATCGAGCTGATCAAGACTGCCCATGCCAACGGCCAGGACGTGGCCCGGGTGCACTCCGGTGATCCGAGTCTGTACGGCGCCATTGGCGAGCAGATTCGCTACCTGCGCGAACTCGACATCCCTTTTGAGATTATTCCCGGCGTCACGGCCACGGCGGCCTGCGCGGCACTGTTGGGCGCCGAACTGACGTTACCCGATGTGTCGCAAAGCGTAATCCTGACCCGCTACGCCGACAAGACCGCCATGCCCGTCGGCGAAGAGCTAGGCAGCCTGGCACAGCATGGGGCGACCATGGCGATTCATCTGGGGGTCAATCATCTGGAGAAAATCCTGGTTGAATTGCTGCCGCACTACGGCGCGGACTGCCCGATCGCGGTGATTCACCGAGCGACCTGGCCGGATCAGGATTGGGTGGTGGGGACGCTTGAAGACATTGCAGCGAAAGTTGAAGCCAAGGGGTTTCGGCGCACGGCGTTGATTTTGGTGGGCAGAGTCTTGGGCAGTGATCACTTCAGTGAGTCATCGCTGTACCGCGCTGGGCATGCGCATCTCTACAGACCCTAGGACCCATAAAAAAACGGCGCTCACGGGGCGCCGTTTTTTATGTTTGCAGTGAACACCTTACTTAGTAGTAGGCGTTTTCTTTCTGCGTGTGGTCGGTGACGTCACGAACACCCTTGAGCTCGGGAATGCGTTCGAGCAACGTGCGCTCGATGCCTTCGCGCAGGGTGACGTCTGCCTGGCCGCAGCCTTGGCAACCGCCGCCGAACTTCAGTACGGCGATGCCGTCTTCGACCACATCGATCAGGCTGACCTGACCGCCGTGGCTGGCCAGCCCCGGGTTGATCTCGGTTTGCAGGTAGTAGTTAATGCGCTCGTTGACCGGGCTGTCGGCGTTGACCATCGGGACTTTGGCGTTTGGCGCCTTGATGGTCAATTGGCCGCCCATGCGGTCGGTGGCGTAGTCGACTACCGCATCGTCCAGGAAAGCTTCGCTGAACGAGTCGATGTAAGCGGTGAAGCTTTTCAGCCCCAGCGCGGTGTCTTCAGGTTTTTCTTCGCCCGGCTTGCAGTAGGCAATGCAGGTTTCGGCGTACTGAGTGCCAGGCTGGGTGATAAAGACGCGGATGCCGATGCCTGGGGTGTTCTGCTTGGAAAGCAGATCAGCCAGATAATCGTGGGCGGCGTCGGTGATGGTAATAGCGGTCATGGAAACTCCTCGCAGGCTTGGGCGCAGTTTACGCCAATCATCGCGCCGCACAAAGTCCTAGTATTTTTGTCGGGAAAGATGCGTCTGTCGATGAACATCTGATCACCGCAACCCCTGTAGGAGCGAAGCTGATCTGGCCTAATGAATTTGGACACATCAATAGGGCGCTATGATGGCGCCCAAATCTGAGGTGTGCATGATGATGCGAAAATCCTATTCCAATGAGTTCAAACTCAAAGCTGCAAGCATGGTGCTCGATGAGGATCAGCCGATTCCCGAGACCTGTGCCAGCTTGGATATCGGCCCAACAGCCTTGCGCCGCTGGGTCGAGCAGGTGCGAAAAGAGCGCGCCGGATCGACGCTTGCCGGTACCAAGGCGATCACCGTCGACCAGAAGCAAATCCAGGAACTTAAAGCCCTGCTCAGGCAGAAAGACCGGGATATCGAAATCCTAAAAAAGGCCAGTGCTCTCCTGCTTTTGGACTCCAAAGATCATTCCCTCTGATCAGTGAGCTGGGCGAGCAGTACGGTATTAGAGACTGCTGCCGCGTGTTTGAAGTCAACCGCAGCAGCTATTACGCCTGGCGCCAGCGTCAAGGTAAAACCAACCCGGAGCGCGAAGCGCTCAAGGTTGTTTTGATTAAATACCACAAGGCATCAAGAGGCTCGGCAGGTGCACGAACCCTCTCCGAAGACCTGCGGGGCGACGGCCATCAGGTGGGCCGCTACATGGCCCGCGGTTTGATGAAGGAAGCTGGGATCGCTAGCCGTCAGCGTAGACCTCACAAATACAAGTCATCGGGCGTTGAGTCGCTGGTGGCTGAGCATGAGTTGGAGCGTGAGTTTTACGTAGCTGATATCAATAAGGTTTGGTGCGCGGATATCACCTATATCCAGCTAGGCAAGCGCTGGCTCTACTTCTCGGTCGTTCTGGATCTGTTTGCGCGACGTGTGGTGGGCTGGTCGTTTTCACTGGTCGCAGACGCGACGCTGGCGCGCGAATCACTGCGAATGGCCGTCGAATTGAGAGGACGACCTAAAGGTGTACTGTTTCATTCTGACCAGGGATGTCAGTACACCAGCCATAAATTCAGGGACGAACTGATGGCGCACGAGCTTAGGCAGAGCATGAGTCGAAAAGGCCAATGCTGGGATAACGCCCCGATGGAGCGTTTTTTTGGAAGTTTGAAGTCAGAATGGGTACCTGAAAATGGGTACAACTCAGAACACGAAGCCCGAGTTGATATAAACCGCTATGTGGCGCGCTACAACAACGTCAGGCGCCATAGTTACAACGGTTACCACTCACCTGTAGCAGCGGAAAAGTTGGCGGTGTGAGAACCGAAAAAAATGTCCAAAATTACTGGACCAGTTCAAGCTTGCTCGCGAAAGCGGTCTGATAGTTGACATTTATGCTGAATGTCAGCCCCCTTTCGCGAGCAAGCTTCGCTCCTACAGGGGTTCGGCGGTGCGTGTTCAGGCTTTCGATCAAAGATTCTCGTACCGGTTCATGTCCAGCACACCCTCTTCCACCGGATCGGTCTCGTGGACGTACCGGCTCAGGTCATGGAAGTAGAACCAGAACTGCGGATGGCTGCGGCGAATGCCCCAGCGCTCGACGATTTTTTCGAAGCGATGGGCGTCCTTGGCGTTTTCCATCTCGCCGACAAACTCAGGCACTTGCTCCGCCGGGATGTTGAACATGAAGTTCGGATAGCTGCTGAGCACGCCCGGGTAAATAGTCACGGTGTCGAGCCCTGGCTGATACCGCAGCGATTCACCCAGCAGGAACGCCACGTTACTGTGCGCGCGGTTGCGCAGCAGGCTGTAAACCTCGCGTTTGCCGCTCTGGGTTTCGATGCGCAACAGGGTCGCTTCCGGCAGCTGATCAATGACCCTCAATCCGGCCGCCGGACGCGAAGTCAGGCGACTCAAGGCCTGCTCGGCGCTCTGCAATGCCGGATCGATGTTCGGCCGCGAGCAATAAGCGCCGTCACACCGGTTGATCGGATCAGGCTTGGCGTTGAGGTCGCCGTAACGGGCCAGCAGCTGCATGACGAAATCGCGTTTCGGGTCCTTTTCGTCCAGCACCAGCGCCGTCTCTTTGTCGTTATCGATGGACTCGTAGTCCATCCACATCTTGAATTTTCCGCCGCTCTGGTACCAATCGTCGAGGTAATCATCCCGCGAATCGGCGGGCATCAGACGGAGGAAGTTTTGCTCGGCGCCGTTGCGAATCAGGTCGAAGTACAGGCGCGTTTGCGCCTGATGGGAGACGTTGCCGAACACGTCGAAGTTGACCGCCAATTGATAATAGGTGCGCTCCAGCAACGGAAAGTCGAACAGCCACATCGTTTGCGGCACGTCACCGATCAGGCCTTTGTTCACCGAGGCGCTGTCGAAATGCCGGAAAATGCTCAGCAGCGCGTTGTCGTTGCCGGCCCACAAGGTCGACCAGCTCGGCGCTGGCGTATCGGCGTAACTGTCACGGCGCAGCGCCTCGTACTCGTTACGCTTGTTGCGGTACTCATGCCAAAGGCTCAGGACACTGCCGACATCATCGTTCTGCCCCGGCATCGCCAGCAACGGCGTGGCCTGACCGCGGTAGTTCGGATCGATGATGTAGAGGTCGTGCTCAGGCGCCTGGAACAGTGCCCAGAAGTTATCGCGGATCACGTCGGTGGCGATCTGACCGCGGCACACCGGGCCGCGAATGAAGGTGCGCACGAAGTATTCGGCGTTATCAAGCATGAACTGATAACGCGCCTGGGCCGGGATCGCCTCGAACGTGCTGAACGGATTGGCCCGACGATCCGGCCCGTAGCCTGGCAACGCATTGACCTGCCAGTTGCCGTTATAGAAGAGGCTTTTGGTCCGCGCCATCTTCGCCGCGCTCAACGGGTAGGTGATGTGGGTCTTTTGCACAATCACGCCTTGCACCGGCCACAAGCGGTAATACACCTGAGTACCCGGATCGTCATTCGGGCGGCGTGTGTTGATCAGGTCGATCGGCTGGCCGGTCGGCGTGCGTGAACGGACCCACTGAAAGAAATGCCCCGGCTCGCCGTCCTTGAAATAGAGATGAGCGAGAAACCAATGCTCGAACAACCAACGCCCCACCAGGCTCTGTCGCGCGCCCGGTGCGTTGAGCAGGTTTTCCCACTGCACCACCTGCAACGCTTCTTTGGCGCTCGGCACAAGGCCTTGCTCGTCAATCGGCGCGCCGGACGCCAACCAGCGTTGCAGCGTCTGGTATTGCTGGTCGGTCAGGCCGGTGACCGCCAGCGGCATGCCCTCTTGGGGGTGTGAACGGGCGTAGCCGTCGAACTCGGCCGGCATGGCGCACCTGTTTTCCCGGTTAAGACCAAGGACGATGTCTTCCGGCAACCTGGCGTTGGGTTGCAATGGGGTTTTGTGGCCCTGCTCCAGCATCCGCGCCATCAGCGACGCTTGGCTGCCTTGAGCGTCGAGCACCGAATAGAAGTCCTTTTGCTGCCAGGCACGTTTACCGAAAGCGTCATAAAACAGCCGGGTCGGCGCGGCAGCCTGGCTGCGTTCGCCGTCGTAGACCGGGACCTTGGTCGCGCCCCGAGCAGCCCCTTCGCCACTGCCCAGAATGAGCTGACAGGCGGAGTCGTAGCAGGCGTGGCAGGCCACACACTTTTCGGTGAAGATCGGTTGGATGTCGCGGCTGTAGGAAATCGCAGAGGAAATCACCGGACCTTGCGCGGCGGCGTCCCAGCTTAAAAGCAGCATAAACAGGCTGGTGATGACGCGATTCGACATGTCCCTGGTCTCAATCATGAAAAGCGTCGCGATTCTACCGGTCTGTCCCCCACACCATCATGAGCGATATTCATGCAAAACCGGGACATGCTCTAAAACCACGCAGGTTTGCTATTATCCTGGCCCTTCGTCATGGTCTTTTCCCGAGTAGTCCAAATGTCCGATCGCAGTGTTCGCCTTCAAGCTCTCAAGCACGCCCTCAAAGAGCGCATCCTGATTCTCGATGGCGGCATGGGCACGATGATCCAGAGCTACAAGCTCGAGGAGCAGGATTACCGAGGCAAACGCTTCGCCGACTGGCCAAGTGACGTCAAGGGCAACAACGACCTGTTGATCCTGACGCGTCCGGACGTGATTGGCGCCATCGAAAAAGCCTACCTGGATGCCGGCGCCGACATTCTGGAAACCAACACCTTCAACGCCACTCAGGTTTCCCTGGCTGACTACGGCATGCAAGGCCTGGCGTACGAGTTAAACGTAGAAGGCGCTCGGCTGGCGCGCAAGGTGGCCGATGCCAAGACCCTGGAAACCCCGGACAAGCCGCGTTTCGTCGCTGGCGTGATCGGACCGACCAGCCGCACCTGCTCGCTGTCGCCGGACGTGAACAACCCCGGCTACCGCAACGTGACCTTCGATGAACTGGTGGAAAACTACACCGAGGCCACCAAAGGCCTGATCGAAGGCGGCGCCGACCTGATCCTGATCGAAACCATTTTCGACACCCTGAACGCCAAAGCCGCGATCTTCGCCGTCCAAGGGGTGTTCGAAGAGTTGGGCATCGAATTGCCGATCATGATTTCCGGCACCATCACCGACGCCTCCGGCCGAACCCTGTCCGGCCAGACCACCGAAGCGTTCTGGAACTCCGTGGCCCACGCCAAACCGATTTCGGTCGGTCTGAACTGTGCCCTCGGTGCCAGCGAACTGCGCCCTTACCTGGAAGAGCTGTCGAACAAGGCCAGCACCCACGTGTCGGCGCACCCGAACGCAGGCTTGCCAAACGAATTCGGCGAGTACGACGAACTGCCGTCTGAAACGGCCAAGGTCATCGAAGAATTTGCCCAAAGTGGTTTCCTGAACATCGTCGGCGGCTGCTGCGGCACCACGCCGGGCCACATCGAAGCCATCGCCAAAGCCGTGGCCGGTTACGCGCCGCGGGAGATTCCGGAAATCCCGAAGGCCTGCCGCTTGTCGGGTCTGGAGCCGTTCACCATTGATCGCAACTCGTTGTTCATCAACGTCGGCGAGCGCACTAACATCACCGGTTCGGCCAAGTTTGCGCGGCTGATCCGGGAAGACAACTACACCGAAGCCCTGGAAGTCGCCCTGCAACAAGTCGAAGCCGGCGCCCAGGTGATCGACATCAACATGGACGAAGGGATGCTCGATTCGAAGAAGGCCATGGTGACCTTCCTCAATCTGATTGCCGGTGAGCCGGACATCTCCCGCGTGCCGATCATGATCGATTCCTCCAAATGGGAAGTGATCGAAGCCGGCCTCAAATGCATTCAGGGCAAGGGCATCGTCAACTCGATCAGCATGAAGGAAGGCGTCGAGCAGTTCATTCACCACGCCAAACTGTGCAAGCGCTATGGCGCCGCCGTGGTGGTGATGGCCTTCGACGAAGCCGGACAGGCCGACACCGAAGCGCGCAAAAAAGAGATCTGCAAGCGCTCCTACGACATTCTGGTCAATGAAGTTGGCTTCCCGCCGGAAGACATCATCTTCGACCCGAACATCTTCGCCATCGCCACCGGCATCGAAGAACACAACAACTACGCGGTGGACTTCATCAACGCCTGTGCCTACATCCGCGACGAGCTGCCGTATGCGCTGACCTCCGGCGGCGTGTCCAACGTGTCGTTCTCTTTCCGTGGCAACAACCCGGTGCGCGAGGCGATTCACTCGGTGTTCCTGCTGTATGCGATCCGCAACGGCCTGACCATGGGTATCGTCAACGCCGGCCAACTGGAGATCTACGACCAGATTCCGGCCGAACTGCGTGACGCCGTGGAAGACGTGGTGCTCAACCGCACGCCGGAAGGCACCGACGCCCTGCTCGCCATCGCCGATAAGTACAAGGGCGATGGCAGCGTCAAGGAAGCCGAGACTGAAGAGTGGCGCGGCTGGCCCGTTAACAAGCGTCTGGAGCATGCACTGGTCAAGGGCATCACAACGCATATTGTTGAAGACACTGAAGAATCCCGTCAGTCGTTCACCCGGCCGATCGAAGTCATCGAAGGCCCGCTGATGTCCGGCATGAACATCGTCGGCGACCTGTTCAGCGCCGGCAAAATGTTCCTGCCACAGGTGGTGAAGTCCGCCCGCGTGATGAAGCAGGCCGTGGCTCACTTGATCCCGTTCATCGAACTGGAAAAAGGCGACAAACCGCAAGCCAAAGGCAAGATCCTCATGGCCACGGTGAAAGGCGACGTGCACGACATCGGCAAGAACATCGTCGGCGTGGTGCTGGGCTGTAACGGCTACGACATCGTCGACCTCGGCGTGATGGTGCCGGCCGAGAAAATCCTGCAAGTGGCCAAGGAGCAGAAGTGCGACATCATCGGCCTGTCCGGCCTGATCACGCCTTCGCTGGATGAAATGGTCCACGTCGCCCGTGAGATGCAGCGTCAGGACTTCCATCTGCCGCTGATGATCGGTGGCGCGACCACCTCCAAGGCGCACACCGCGGTGAAGATCGAGCCCAAGTACAGCAACGACGCAGTGATCTACGTCACCGACGCCTCTCGCGCCGTGGGCGTGGCGACACAGTTGCTGTCCAAGGAATTGAAGCCGGCCTTCATCGAGAAGACCCGCCTGGAATACATCGAAGTCCGCGAGCGCACTGCCAATCGCAGCGCCCGCACCGAACGCCTGAGCTATCCGGCGTCCATCGCCAAGAAGCCGCAGTTCGACTGGAGCACCTACGAGCCAGTGAAACCGACGTTCACCGGTGCCAAGGTGCTGGAGAACATCGACCTGAAGGTCTTGGCCAAATACATCGACTGGACGCCGTTCTTTATCTCCTGGGACCTGGCCGGCAAATTCCCGCGCATCCTCACGGATGAAGTGGTCGGTGAAGCCGCCACGGCGTTGTACGCCGACGCCCAGGAAATGCTTGCCAAACTGATCGACGAGAAACTCATCAGCGCCCGCGCGGTGTTCGGCTTCTGGCCGGCCAACCAGGTGCGTGAAGATGACATTGAAGTCTATGGCGATGACGGCAAGCCGATTGCCAAGTTGCATCACCTGCGCCAGCAGATCATCAAGACCGACGGCAAGCCGAACTTCTCACTGGCCGATTTCGTGGCACCGAAGGACAGCGAACTCACCGACTACGTGGGTGGTTTCATCACCACCGCCGGGATCGGCGCCGAAGAAGTGGCCAAGGCCTATCAAGATGCTGGCGACGACTACAACTCGATCATGGTCAAGGCACTCGCCGACCGCTTGGCCGAGGCCTGCGCCGAGTGGCTGCACCAGCAGGTCCGTAAAGACTACTGGGGTTACGCCAAGGACGAGACACTCGACAACGAGGCACTGATCAAAGAGCAATACACCGGCATTCGCCCTGCCCCGGGCTACCCGGCCTGCCCGGATCACACCGAGAAATCCGCGCTGTTCAAGTTGCTGGACCCTGAAGCCGCAGAAATGAAAGCCGGCCGCAGCGGCGTGTTCCTTACCGAGCACTACGCCATGTTCCCGGCGGCAGCGGTCAGCGGTTGGTACTTCGCTCACCCGCAGGCGCAGTACTTCGCCGTGGGCAAGATCGACAAGGACCAGGTGCAGAGCTACACGTCGCGCAAGGGTCAGGAGTTGAGCGTGACCGAGCGGTGGTTGGCGCCGAACCTGGGTTACGACAACTAATCCCCCTCCTCTGATCATTCCCACGCTCTGCGTGGGAATGATCTATACGACATTGTCTATGCTTACGGCTCACACATACGTGACGAGGGGTTTATGGACGATCCAGTCGACAACAAACCGCCGACGTTCTGGCAGATGCTGCACAGCATCATGGCCGCGGCGTTCGGGGTTCAGAGCGGAAAAAACCGTGCTCGGGACTTCACGCACGGCAAGCCGAGTCATTTTGTGCTTCTGGGGATTTTGTTCACCGCAGTGTTTGCATTGACGCTGTTCGGCATCGTGCAACTGGTAGTGCACTTGGCCGGGGTTTAGCGCATCAAGGTTTGCAGAGTGAACGGATAGCGATACGACGTCGGCTGGCCCTTGGCTGAAAGACGACGGAAGTTCACACCGTAATCCGGTGATGCACCCATGGCCAGCAATCGCTTGGCCTGTGCCTTGTCGATCAGTTGCAACAACGGGATCTGCCGGTCACGACCGCCGTACTGGCGCAGATCCACGCCCTGCTCAAGATCATGCAACTCCACCAGTGCCCAGCCGCCCAACGTGAAGTGCCCCCCCAACAACACGCTTATGCGTCCGTCGACCGTCGCCTGCAACGCTGCTGGCGAGGTGTTGACCGCACTGAACAACGCGTCTTTGCCGGGTACCCCGCCCGCCTCGGAATACGCCTGCATGGCGCCAAACGCCATTTCGTCATTGGCTGACCACACCAGCGAGACCTTCGGGTACCGCCGGAACAGCAGCGTCGCCTGTTCATACGCCCGTTCCCGGGTCCAGCCGCTATAAACCAGTTGGCGCAAACGCACTTCAGGGTGCTCGGCCAAGGCGCGCATCATGCCTTGTTCGCGCAGTTGCGCCGAAGGTGTGATCTTCAGGCCGGAAAACGCCAGCAACTCGATGACCTGACCGGGTGCCGCGGGCGGATGCTGGCGAATCAGTTCCTTGAGCATCAGGTAGCCGCCCTCTTCATCGTTGGGCACCAGGCTGCCCAACCGACCAGAGCGATCCCCCAGCAGACTTAGCTGATTGGGCGTCAGCGCAGCGTTGACCATGAACAGCTTTACCCCGCTGCCCTCGGCCAGACGCAGGATTTGCGGTGCAACGTA
Organism: Pseudomonas sp. HLT2-19-2; assembly: GCF_054898005.1. NCBI lineage: Bacteria > Pseudomonadati > Pseudomonadota > Gammaproteobacteria > Pseudomonadales > Pseudomonadaceae > Pseudomonas > Pseudomonas sp. HLT2-19-2. The sequence continues at coordinate 3,767,845 of NZ_CM142712.1, forward strand.
CTGTTCGTTGACGAAAACCAGATAGTCCGGACGATTGTCACCCTGCAGCGCCAGGCGGGCTTGCGCCAGAGCGAGCTCGGGCATGCGCCGGGAATAGAGAATTCGCAGATCTATGCCCAGGTCCGTGGCTGCCGCCTGCATGAATTGCGAGTAGCTGACCCAGAAGGCTTCGTCAGTGTTCCCGGGATTCAGAAACAGCACCGATTCCGCGCGCGCACCGGGTCCGTAAACCGCGCCACACATCAGCAGGAATGAGTAGAAAAACTTCAACATTGATCGTCCGAGCCCCTCGGTAATTCGCCGGGGCAGTATAGCCAGCGAAGTCCCGGAAAACGGCGTTTATTCGGGGTATTGTCCGACAATCGTCGGAATCGGGCCCGGACGAGGTCGGTTATTGATGGCTGACCCAAAATACCGCGGTGCCCACGACCAGAATGATCAGGAACAGAATTGCCCAAGCATCGACTGTGCTATCAGGTTTTGACGTTTTGGTAGGGTTGCTCATTGCATCGCCTCTTGTCGGTTTTATCGGTGATTGCATAAAGACTCGAGCACAGTTAAGACGATGATTGCCCGCACCACAAATGTGGGTTTTACCTTGTTGCTCCTCATTAGTCGTTTTGGTTCTTTACATATACTCAAACATCACTTTTGCGCATAACTGCAAACGGGTATATTGCCCCGGCTCCGTTGGGAGTGCGCGGCCGTGCGCGCAGAATTGCCGAGGCAGCATCGGAGACTTCAGCAAGCGAAAAACGCCACTGGATCCGACCGGCCCAAGCCTGAGAACAGGACTTATATGTACGTATACGACGAGTACGATCAGCGGATCATTGAGGACCGCGTCAAGCAGTTCCGTGATCAGACCCGACGCTATCTGGCAGGCGAGCTGAGCGAAGAAGAATTCCGCCCCCTGCGCCTGCAAAATGGCCTTTATATCCAACGCTTCGCGCCGATGTTGCGGGTGGCGGTGCCTTACGGCCAACTGACTTCGCGCCAGACGCGAATGATGGCCAGGATTGCCCGTGACTATGACAAAGGCTATGCCCACATCAGTACCCGGCAGAACGTACAGTTCAACTGGCCGGCGCTGGAAGACATTCCGGACATCCTTGCCGAACTGGCTACCGTGCAGATGCACGCGATCCAGACCAGCGGCAACTGCTTGCGCAACGTCACCACCGACCAGTTCGCCGGTGTCGCTGCCGATGAGTTGATCGATCCGCGCCCATGGTGCGAGATCGTCCGCCAGTGGACCACATTCCACCCGGAATTCGCTTACTTGCCGCGCAAGTTCAAGATCGCCATTAACGGTTCGACGTCCGACCGTGCGGCCATCGAAGTCCATGACATCGGCCTTGAGCCGGTGCACAACGCTGCGGGCGAGCTAGGCTTCCGTGTCCTGGTGGGTGGCGGTCTCGGCCGTACCCCGGTGGTGGGCGCATTCATCAATGAATTCCTGCCGTGGAAAGACCTGTTGAGCTACCTCGACGCCATCCTGCGGGTCTACAACCGCTACGGCCGTCGTGACAACAAGTACAAGGCGCGGATCAAGATTCTGGTCAAGGCCCTGACCCCTGAAGTCTTTGCGCAAAAAGTCGACGCGGAAATGGAACACCTTCGCGGTGGCCAGACCACGCTGACCGAAGCCGAAGTGCATCGCGTCACCAAACATTTCGTCGACCCTGACTACAAGGCACTGGACAACCAGACCGCTGAACTGGCCGAGCTCGACAAACAGCACCCGGGCTTCGCTCGCTGGCGCACCCGCAATACCCTGGCCCACAAGAAGCCAGGTTATGTGGCCGTGACCCTGTCCCTGAAGCCAACCGGTGTTGCACCGGGCGACATCACCGACAAGCAGCTCGATGCCGTTGCCGACCTGGCCGATCGTTACAGCTTCGGTCAGCTGCGCACCTCTCACGAGCAGAACATCATTCTGGCCGACGTTGAACAAAGTCAGTTGTTCGCGATGTGGGGCGAGTTGCGTGAACAGGGTTTCGCCACGCCGAACATCGGCTTGCTGACCGACATCATCTGCTGCCCGGGCGGCGACTTCTGCTCCCTGGCCAACGCCAAGTCGATCCCGATCGCCGAATCAATCCAGCGTCGCTTCGAAGACCTGGATTACCTGTTCGATATCGGCGAACTGGACCTGAACATCTCCGGCTGCATGAACGCCTGTGGTCACCACCACGTCGGCCACATCGGCATCCTCGGGGTGGACAAGAAAGGCGAAGAGTTCTACCAGGTGTCCCTCGGTGGCAGCGGAAGTCGCGACGCCAGCCTGGGTAAAATTCTCGGTCCGTCCTTCGCCCAGGACGTCATGCCTGATGTGATCGAAAAGCTGATCGACGTGTACATCGAACAACGTACCGAAGACGAGCGTTTCATCGACACTTATCAGCGTATTGGCATTGACCTCTTCAAGGAGCGCGTCTATGCAGCGAATCATTAAGAACAACGAGGTCGTCGACGAAACCTGGCACTTGCTGCCCAAGGACTTCAACATCGACGAGATCAGCAACTGCGACGACCTGATCGTCCCGCTGCAGCTGTGGCGCGAACACAGCCGTATGCTCAAGGCCCGCGACGGCGGTTTGGGTGTGTGGCTGGACGCTGACGAAGAAGCCGAAGAAATCGGTGAAGACGTAGCAGACTTCAAGGTGATCGCCTTGAATTTCCCTGCTTTCACCGACGGCCGCAACTATTCCAACGCCCGTTTGCTGCGCGACCGTTACGGTTTCAAAGGCGAGCTGCGGGCGATTGGTGATGTGCTGCGCGACCAGCTGTTTTACCTGCATCGCTGCGGGTTCGATGCGTTTGCGATTCGCGCCGATAAAGACCCCTACGAAGCCCTTGAAAGTCTCAAGGACTTCTCGGTGACCTATCAGGCCGCCACCGACGAACCGCTGCCGCTGTTCCGTCGCCGTTGATCGTTCTGCCTTGAACCTCCATCCGGAAGTTCAAGGCGTTCTCCCCTCCTGTCAAGGCACTGAATGCTCCCCTAGCGGAATTGGCCGTCCCATGGCCACCCAGTTGCTGTAAAAGCGCGCCCGATCTTCCAGCACGGTAAACAACCTGAACGGATTCTCCGCGTCGGCCAGCGTCGTTTCGACAATTTGACGCAGCCAGCCCCACAATTCCTCTGAAGCATCCGCTTCACGCAGCAATCGCCATACCCGGGCTTGCAGCAACCAGTAACCAACGCGGAAATCCGCCGTCAGGCTTAATCCGTCCATGACTCGCAGAAACACACCACCCGAGGGTTTTGCCGCCAACCGCTGCCAGATCTCCTGTCGGGTTGTGCGCAATAGCTCATCGCCGTCCTCCAGCCACGGTATCGCGCTGCCATAATCAACGCCCGGCTCGCTCAGCCAGAGATTGATTCCGGTGCGCTCACGATGCTCGACCAGCCGTGTTAGCGTCTCCTCATCCGTGAGCGGGTTGCCCCAAAGCCGTACCCGATCCTTGGCGACAGCCTGATTCAGTATCGCGTCGGGAACCCGAGTGATCCGGTTGTCGCGCAAATCCAGCGAAGTCAAATACGGGTCATTGGCAATGCCCACCGGGCATCGGGTAATACCGGTGTTTCTCAGGTTCAGAACGCGCAATTCGTTCAAGCCCAGCACCACGGGCGGGACGGCCAACGGGTTATCACTCAGGTCCAGCGTTTGCAAACTGAGCAGATCGCACAAATGCCCGGCGGTGTCCTCTTTGAACGCTAGAAACGTGGCGTTGAGATTCAGTGTTTCGAGCCGGTTCATCCGCCGAATCGTCGAGGGCAGCTCACCCTCCAGCACGCCAGCGGCGTTGAGACCGCGCAGGTCGACATTTTTCAGATTCAGGGAATGCAGGTTCGGGAAACTTTTCAGGAACGCATTCAGGCTCTCGCGCTCGATCAGGTGCAATCCGTGCATCGACAGCTCGATGACCTCGTCGAAACGAACGTTCATTGCCGGCAAACGGTGATAGTCCTCAAAATCCAGATTGAGTTTGAAGCCGGCAACCCCTTCGCCAGAAAGGATGCGATCGGTGTCAGCCGAACGCTTTTGCCAGATGGCGATCAATTCGTCGGCCAGTTCGTTGCGGGTTTGGCGTTCGTAGTCGATCACGTGCTGCAACATTTCAACATTGTGCGCCGCCACCTGTTGAGCGTTCATGCCTGCCGCATCTTCATCGCCCAGGGCGAGGAATTCCACATCCATATCATCGACATCCAGCAACGACTGGTCGACCCAGTAGCGCAGATCGATGCTCAATTGCTGCAACTCTAACTTCAGACTGTCCAGAAGCGCTTGAGCCCCGACGCCCGCCGCTCGAAGCAGTTCATCGGCTTGGGCGTTGGTGAAATCCGGATAAAGATCCTTGACCTGCAACCGCATCATTTCATGGGTCAGCGCCGCAGCTTGCGGGGTGTGCGGAAACCCGCCGCCGCGCAAACCCTGGGACTCGAAGGGCAATCCGCTATCCATTCGATTCAACCCAAGCATCAGCTCGGAACGTGTGATCGCCCGCTCACCGAGTCGAAGCCGTAATTCGCCGGCCTGATCCAGCGAGCGCAAGGACAACGCCTCGCGCTCCTCGGTAGACAACGCCCCGAGTAGCGCGGCAAACAAATCCGACTTTGCGGTGGCGGTATCCGCCGCTGCAGAACTTCGATAGCGGTTACCGGTCTTGATCAACCGACGGCAGTCCGGCGAATCGAGCGGGCCGCAGCGATCCAGTACCCGGCCACTGATCGAACCCTCAAGCACTTCGATTCGCAAGCGCCTGGGCCAACCGGGTAAGCGCCCAAGTGAATGCAGGGCCAGGATGTCGGATTCAGGGAGATCGATCGAGTGCAAGTAAAGACTCTCATAGGCGCGATTGAGCCTTACGTGGCCTTGATACTGTCGGACCTTGCCGTCCAGGCGCTTGAACACCTGAAGCACCTCGACAGCATCGACCGGCCGGACGATGTCGACGCCCGAGCGGTCCAGGATCTGCTCCACGACGGCTTTCGGCAAACCGGGATACTCCCGATGAAACAACCGAACCCATTCGTGCTCCGAGTGCTGGAGTGCCTGATAACGCGCATTGAACAATTGCGCTCGCGCTGCCGGATCGGCAATCGTTTCAAGCGCCTGATCGAGCTTGAATCGGCTGATGGTGTCGACCAGCAGCGGAGTCGGCGCACGCCCGACCTGCATCAGGCGCAACATATCGTCGTCGACGGTACTGATTCTGGCGATTTGGCCCAGCACCTCATCGCTGAACGAAGCAAACGGGGCGCACACACCACGAATCAGTTCCAACCGTGTCAGCACCAACGTTGGCGCTTGCCCGCGTTTGAGGAGAGCCGTCGCGTCGGGCATAAGCTCGCTGCTCGGTTCGCTGACGGGCTCCGAGGATTCGTGGAGTGTTTCAGCCACTCTGCCCGCGCTTGCGCCTTCGCCCTTGAGAGCCGCGACAGCCCCGGCCAACGGTAGCGCATTGAGCAAGCCGAACACGGTGCGCGTCACGCCTTCAGAACGTTTTTCGGCGGTTTGGCCGTTGACTGCCTGATTGATGCCATAGCCGGCATCGATGAGCCCGGCCAACGCCAACAACCCTTCGCCACCGGGAACAAACAGTGCCAACGGACCAAACTGGTTGATCCACCGCACCAGCGGTTCGACTACCGCACTCAGATTGTCTCGATTGACCTGAGCATCGTCACGGATGGATTTGACGCTGGCCATGGCCGCCCGCTTCATGGTCAACACCAGTTGCGCAAACGGATCGACTGCGGCGGACGCACGCTCAAAGTCGATGTAATCCTGCGGTTCCCAATAGCCGTCATCGTTAAAGAAACCGGCTGTATTTGTCAGCCTGTGCTTCCTCGGGTAGATCGCCATCCCCTCCAATGCAGTCAAGACACCCGCATGAAAGGTGCCATCCTCACCGTCCTCCTCGGCAAAGTGCGCGGCCAAGGCTCGTTTTGTGTCAGCCCCCTTTGCTTGCGCCACGACCCATTCGCGCAAGTGGTGGACGTCGACAAACTCATGCAACGGCGAGGAGTTCGCCGGGATGTACAGCAAAACCCTGGTGCCGGCACGGTGGCGAAAACACCAGATATCGGTCGTGGTGTAGCGATAGATCGTCAGGCGATTGGCCTCGACTTGCGCGCTGACGCGGGTCGGGGCTTGCAGATCGGAGGTGCTCAACGCGCTCCAGGTTTGATCCGCCGGCAATCCGCCTGCCTGCATCGCCAGCGCCAGGCCTTCCTGGCTCAGACTGCCTTCCTGAAATTGCAGGCAGGCACTCATGACAAAAGCTGCCTTGACCGAGGTTCTCAGCGCATACGGTTCGGCCTGCAAGATCCGCTCATCAGCGGGCCAGGCATGATCGAGATAAGCCTGATAGCGAGTCTGTAAATCCAGTTCCCAGACCCATTTCTTGAAGTCGGCGGGTCGAAGGGCAATTTGCGTACTCGGCCCGTAAACCTGTGGCACGGTTTGCCAATAGATGCCTTCATAGGTGTAGTGGTTGCCTGAGCCCTGTTCGGCGAATTCATCGACATTCTCCACGATACGCACCGAGGGACCGTCATCGGGCGGCGTGTACAGGCCGAATGCGGTTTCGCCGAAACGCCCGTCTCCGACGGTTTGATAGTTGTATAGCAGCGCCTGTAACAATGTCTGCGAGTTCGCCGTTTGGCCTTGCTGGATGCCGTTCTGTTGCGGATGCCCCCGGTAGTTGTAATCCAGCGTCACTAACAGGGCTGCGTGCGGGTTGAGATCCTGGCCCCATTTTTCCTTGATCAACTGGACGCCAAATTGCTCGGGAGATTGCGGCAGCGCTGTGTTCACTGTCGACTTCAGTTCTTCACGCATCGGCAGGACAGGCGAACTCGGTGCAGTAACATTGTCACGCAAGTGGTCATTCATATGCATTCCATTGCAAACATAAGTAACAGCACCATAAGCCACTATTTTAGAATCGACAGCAGGAAGGATCGTCAGCGCACTTAGGAGAATTCGCTGATGGTTGAGGGCAGTGGGTAATTCGAAGATGACAGACAAAAAAAACCGCGGCGGACGCCACGGTTTCATTTGTTAACGGATGCCTACAGTGAAGCTTTACCAGAAGCGTTGTTGGGTCAACCGGCTCCACCAGTTCAGCAACACACGGTCCACCGAACTGCTGGCCGCCATGCCGATGCGTTCCTGCAGGCTTTTGCGTTCGGCGTAATGCAGGTGATAAAGCTCGGATTTTTTCGCCCGTTCGGCGAGGTACTCATCGCTGGTCTTGAGCTCGTCCACCAGTTGCTTGTCCAGCGCCGCGACGCCGAGCCAGATTTCACCAGTGGCCACTTCGTCGATGGCCAGTTGCGGGCGATAGCGGGAAACGAAGTTCTTGAACAACTGGTGAGTGATGTCCAGGTCTTCCTGAAACTTCTCCCGGCCCTTCTCGGTGTTTTCGCCAAACACCGTCAGGGTGCGCTTGTATTCGCCGGCGGTCAGCACTTCGAAGTCGATGTCGTGCTTTTTCAGCAGGCGGTTGACGTTAGGCAACTGCGCCACGACGCCGATCGAGCCGAGAATTGCGAACGGCGCACTGATGATCTTCTCGCCGATGCACGCCATCATGTAGCCACCGCTGGCCGCGACCTTGTCGATGCACACGGTCAACGGCACACCGGCGTCACGGATACGCGCCAGTTGCGAGGACGCCAGGCCGTAGCTGTGAACCATGCCGCCGCCGCTTTCCAGGCGCAGCACCACTTCATCCTTGGGCGTGGCGAGGGTTAGCAGCGCGGTGATTTCATGACGCAGGCTTTCAGTAGCGGATGCCCTGATGTCGCCGTCGAAATCCAGCACGAACACCCGAGGTTTGGCTTCAGGTTTTTTCTTTTGCTTTTTCTCGGATTTAGCCTCGACCTTGCGCAGCGCCTTGAGTTGGTCCTTGTCGAGCAAGGTTTGCTCCAGGCGTTCGCGCAGCTCTTTGTAGAAATCATTGAGTTTGCTGACTTGCAACTGGCCGACCGACTTGCGTCGACCTTTGCTGCGCAATGCCGCGAAACTGGCCAGGACCACCAAAATGGCGATCACCAGTGTCACGGTCTTGGCCAGAAAAACTGCGTACTCGGCAAAAAACTCCACAGGGACTCCTTTAATACGATGCGCTGCAAAAACGCGCGCGGGATTACCTCCAGCATACCCATGCTCCGGCTCGGCGGCCAGCCGTGAAACCTCTGGCAACAGGCCTGTAATGGGCATTTCAAACAAGCGTATGTTTTTTCATTGACAGCTCACCGTCATCCTCATAACCTCGCCGAACCTTCAACGTACCGGGATGACGCGGACGTGGGCAGTATCTATTTGATTCGACATGGCCAGGCCTCCTTTGGTGCAGACGACTATGACGTCCTGTCGCCGACCGGTGTTCGCCAAGCAGAAGTCCTCGGCCAGCACCTCGCTGAGCTGGGTATCAGCTTCGATCGCTGCCTTTCGGGCGACCTGCGCCGCCAGCAGCACACGGCCAATAGCGCACTGGAACAGTTCGCTGCCGCAGGCCTGCCGGTTCCAGCCCTGGAAATCGATTCCGCTTTCAATGAGTTCGACGCCGACGCGGTGATCCGCGCGCTGCTGCCAGCCATGTTACCGGACGAACCCGAAGCGCTGCACATCCTGCGCAATGCCGCGCAAAACCGCGGTGAGTTCCAGCGCATCTTCGCCCTGATCATTGAGCGCTGGCTCGCCGGCACTTATGACACACCGGGCCTGGAAAGCTGGTTGAGGTTTGTCGAACGGGTGCAAGCCGGTCTGCAGCGGATCCTCGAAAGCGCCGACAACACCCAGAAAATCGCCGTGTTCACTTCCGGCGGCACCATCACTGCCTTGCTCCACCTCATTACACAAATGCCAGCAAAGCAGGCGTTTGAACTGAACTGGCAAATCGTCAACACCTCGCTCAACCTGCTGAAGTTTCGTGGTCGCGAGGTGGCTCTGTCTTCTTTCAACAGTCATGCGCACCTGCAGCTGTTGAAGACCCCGGAACTCATCACGTTTCGCTGAGTCCGGACTATTGTGACCCTGGCTGTAATCACCCAGTTCTAATTACCCAAGAAAGGATCGAACCATGACCTCCGTAGCTGATGCCGTACAAGCAATGAAAGCCAAGTTCAACCCAGCCGCTGCTGCCGGTCTGGACCTGGTATTCGGTTTCCGCATCGACGACACCAAGAACTTCTCGCTGATCGTCAAAGACAGTACCTGCGAGCTCAAAGAAGGCGAAAACCCGGACGCCCAGGTCACTCTGGTGATGGACGGCGAAACCCTGGAAGGCATCGTCGACGGTTCGACCGACGGCATGCAAGCGTTCATGGGCGGCAAACTGCGCGCTGAAGGCGACATGATGCTGGCCATGAAACTGTCCGAACTGTTCCCGGCCTAAGCGCCCCGCTCCCGGTCTTCGGGAGCACGTCTGGCTACAAACGAATCCCGCCTCTCGAGACGGGATTCGTCGTTTTTCGCCATTGGAAAACGGCTACCTGTGGATTTGCCGTCTATATTCCTTCTGGCCGCATGCGTCAGACATCGGCTGTTTGCCCTCGCTTCTTTTTGAAGAGCCTTTGCGCGGAGCACTGCCCATGAGCCCACCTGACGACCACGACGGATTTAATCGCCGACGTGTATTGCAAGGCCTTTCGGCAGGTGCCGTCGGTGCCTGGATCAGCCCGCTAACCGCAGGGAGTAAAACCATGCCCGACGCCCCCGCCGACCTCATCCTGTACAACGGACGCCTGCACACCGTCGACCGCAAAAAACCTCAGGCCAGTGCCGTCGCGATCAAGGACGGACGCTTCGTGGTGGTCGGCAGCGATGCCCAGGCCATGGCCCTGCAGGGCCCCGGCACGCAAATCATTGACCTGCACGGTCGCACGGTGATTCCAGGCCTTAACGACTCGCACCTGCACCTGATCCGTGGTGGCCTCAACTACAACCTCGAACTGCGCTGGGAAGGCGTCCCTTCACTGGTCGACGCGCTGCGCATGCTCAAGGATCAGGCAGACCGCACACCCACGCCGCAATGGGTGCGGGTGGTCGGTGGCTGGAATGAATTCCAGTTTGCCGAGAAGCGCCTGCCGACCCTCGACGAACTGAACAAGGCTGCGCCGGATACCCCGGTGTTCGTCCTGCACCTCTACGACCGCGCGCTGCTCAACCGTGCGGCGTTGAAAGTGGTCGGTTATACCCGCGACACGCCGAACCCGCCGGGTGGCGAAATCCAGCGCGATGCCAATGGCGACCCGACGGGCATGCTGATCGCCCGCCCTAACGCGATGATTCTCTACTCGACCCTGGCCAAAGGGCCGAAACTGCCGCTGGAATATCAGGTCAACTCGACCCGCCAATTCATGCGTGAACTCAATCGCCTCGGCGTCACCAGCGCCATCGATGCCGGCGGCGGTTATCAGAATTATCCGGACGACTATCAAGTCATCCAGCAACTGGCCAAAGACCAACAGCTCACGGTGCGCATTGCCTACAACCTGTTCACGCAGAAACCCAAGGAAGAGCTGACCGACTTCAAGAACTGGACCAGCACCTCCCACTACGGTCAGGGCGATGACTTTCTACGGCACAACGGTGCCGGGGAAATGCTGGTGTTCTCGGCGGCAGACTTCGAGGACTTCCTCGAGCCACGCCCCGACCTGCCGCAAACCATGGAGCAGGAACTGGAACCGGTGGTCCGCCATTTGGTGGAACAGCGCTGGCCGTTCCGTTTGCACGCCACGTACAACGAATCCATCAGCCGCATGCTCGACGTGTTCGAGAAGGTTAACCGCGACATTCCGTTCGATGGTTTGCCGTGGTTCTTCGACCACGCCGAAACCATCACCCCACAGAACATCGAACGAGTGAAAGCCCTCGGCGGCGGCATCGCGATACAGGATCGCATGGCATTTCAGGGCGAATACTTCGTCGACCGTTACGGCGCCAAGGCTGCTGAACATACGCCACCCATCGCCCGAATGCTGGCCGAGGGTATACCGGTCGGCGCCGGCACCGATGCCACGCGTGTGTCCAGCTACAACCCCTGGACGTCGATGTATTGGCTGGTCAGCGGTCGCACCGTCGGTGGTCTGGCGTTGTATCCGCAAGGCTTGAGCCGCGATACCGCGCTGGAACTCTTCACCCACGGCAGCGCTTGGTTTTCCTCTGAGCAAGGAAAAAAAGGCCAGATCAAGGTCGGACAACTGGCGGACCTGATTGCGCTGTCGGCGGACTACTTCCACATCGAGGATGAAGCCGTCAGATGGATCGAATCGGTCCTGACCATCGTCGACGGTAAGATCGTCTACGGCAGCGTCGAGTTTGAAAAACTCGGGCCGCCTCCAATCCCGGTGGTGCCTGAATGGTCGCCAGTGGCCAAAGTACCCGGTCATTGGAAACTGGCGCCGCTGACGGCGCAGGTTCATCAATGTGTCGGGGCTTGCGCGGTGCATGCCCATAGCCATGAACGGGCGCGGTTGTCGTCAGCACCGGTCAGTGACTTTCAGGGATTCTGGGGAGCGTTTGGCTGTTCGTGTTTTGCGTTTTGAACGATGATCAGATTTGCAACAACAACGCCACTAGCGCCGACCATCCCGTCTGATGACTGGCGCTGGACTTACAGTACATTCTGGAAAACGGTGGCAGTGGCTACTTCCGCACCTGGGTGGTCCAGAGTTATCTGTAAAGTGGTGTACTGTTCGGCCCGTCTTAAACGACGGGATCGTCTAATCTGCTGGAGATAACAATAACCACAGGTGAACGCAGTGAGGCAGACGACCGAAGGATTCCGCGCCCGCTACCGCGCTGATATTCATCCGCTCTACAACCCATGGCTGCACGGCGCATTTGTACTGCTGTTCGGGGTGCTGGCCATTGGCGGATTCTGGAGCACCGTGCATCAGGTTCAGCCACTGCAATGGCTGGCAATGCCGCTGACCCTGCTGTTCTTCAACTTTGCCGTGTACAGGGTGCATCGGCACCTTGGGCATCACAAAAAAAGTTTCGCGCGGATGTTCTACGCCCGCCACGCGGGCGACCACCACAGTTTTTTCGCCCCCGGCCACATGACCTACGACAACGCCCGGGACTGGCGGGTAATTCTGTTTCCGGCCTGGCTGATCGTATTGCACACGGTTGTCATCACCCTGCCCATCTGGTGGCTGCTCAAGCAGTTCGATGCCAACGTCGCCGGTATGTTCGGCGGCTGCCTGGTCCTCGGTTACCTGACCTATGAAGTGTTCCACGCCTGCGAGCACCTGCCACCCGAGAACCCCGTCACACGTTTGCCGTGGATCCGCCAGATGCGCCGTCTGCATGAACTGCATCACCGTCGTGAGCTGATGCAGGAACGCAATTTCAACATCGTTTTCCCGTTGATGGACTACCTGTTCGGCACCCTCTATTGGGAACCGGAGCCGACCGACCTGCACCTGACGAGAACGCCCATGACGCGCATGCAGCATCAGATCGACATCGCTGGAAACCCGATTGACGTGCTCGCCTACGCCAGCACCGTGACCCGTTGGCCGGAGTGGCATCCATCGTCGCTCAAGGTTGATGGCCAGAACGGTCCGCTGCATGCCGGGGCGCGGTTTGAGGAAGACATCAAGGCTGGCGGGCGTGAGGGACACTTGATCTGGGAGGTTAACGAATACCTGCCAGGACACCGCTGGAGTGCCTGGGCCCGTGGCGATCACGGGTTGTCTTTAGTGGTGACTTACGAGTGCGAAGCCTTGGGCGACAGCACACGTTTTGTCCGCACCCTGGAATATCAGTTCAGCAGCCTGGCGATGCGCATTGCCAATCGACTGCTGCTCAAGCGGCGCATCGATCGTGAGTCGGCAGCGTCGATGCTGGCGTTGCGCGAGATGGCGCAAAAACAGTGGGCCCCGGCAGGAGTCAGCACGTGAGTCGAACCGTCAAGTTTCGCCATGTGGTGTTGCTGGTGATCGTGGCCATCGGTGCCTTTCTGCTGCTGATGCCGACGAAGGTTCAACCGGTGGCCTGGGCCCCGCCGCTGGCGCCCTCCCTCACCAGCGGAATCTACGCCGACAATCAGCGCCTTAGAGGTGTGGAGCGCGTCGGCGCCGCGGATATCGACGGGCCGGAAGCGTTGCTGCTGGAAGAAGACGTCCTCATCACGGGTTTGCATGACGGCCGACTGCTACGCACCAGCCTCGACGGCAAGATCACCAAGGTCATGGCCGATACGGGCGGCAGACCCCTGGGCCTGGCCCGACACCCCAACGGTCTGCTGGTGATTGCAGATGGGGTCAAGGGCTTGCTGTCACTGGACGCCCAGGGCCGATTGATTCCATTGACCACTGCGGCCAATGGTGTGCCTTTCGGTTTCACCGACGACGTGGTCATCGACAAGTCCGGGCACTATGCCTATTTCAGTGATGCCTCCAGCCGCTTTGGCTATGGCAGGGACGGCGAAGCGATCATCGAGCACGGCGGTGACGGCCGCTTGCTGCGTTATGACTTCCAGACCGGCAAGACGGCAGTCTTGCTGGATAAGCTGGAGTTCGCCAACGGCGTGACTCTGGGACCGGACGATGCCTATGTGCTGGTTAACGAAACGGGCGCCTATCGCATCAGTCGTTACTGGTTGAGCGGGCCGAAAACCGGCACCCACGATCTGTTCATCGACAACCTGCCAGGGTTGCCGGACAACCTCGCGTTCAATGGTCGCGACCGCTTCTGGGTAGCGCTTTATGCACCACGCAACGCACTGCTCGATGCCACCGCGCCGCATCCATTCGTGCGCAAGATGATCGTGCGCGCAATGACTGTCCTGCCTGAACCGGTGGAGAAACGTGCCTTCGCGCTGGGCCTGGATCTGGACGGTAAAGTAATCGCCAACTTGCAGGACGGTAGCCGCGACAATTACTCGCCAATCACAACCGTTCGCGAGTATGGGGATTGGTTGTATTTCGGGTCGTTGAAGGCGAAAAACATGGCGCGGTTGCCGTTGAGTACCGCGCTCCAGAAGTAACGCAAATCAAACCGGATCCATGGCGGTGGAGTCATCCTCGTCCATCGGGATGGGATCGTAGCCACCCTGCTCTTCACTGGGGAACTTTTCTTTGCCGGGAATGAGTGGATCGGTCATGAGGCACCTCGCATGGAGCCGTAAATTCGGACTCTGAACATTCGAGGTGCCGGTATTTATCACCGTTCCACTTTTTCAGTCACCGATCGTCGGTGACCAGACAGGGCGCGTCAGGACGGCGTCTGGAGCCGATCAACGATTTTTTGCTTAACCTGCACGCGCTTCTCCTTGAGTTTCTTCAGTGCGTCATCGCTGGGCGCATCCGATTGGGCGGTTTCCGCCTTTACGACCTCGGCGTCCGCCTGTGAATACTTGTTGATCAGTGAATCCAGTAACGGATCCTTGGTGCGTTTTTGCTGGATATCTTCCTTTGAAAGTCTGAGGTCCTGATAAAGGTCGTGTGGCACCGGCATGGAACACCTCCGTTTGTTGATCGGTAGCAAACGCGATCGATTGCGTTCACCAGCTATCAGAATGGCCTCGGTTGGCGGGTTCTGTCGACCGCCTATCAGACCAGCGGCCCGTTCGTCGCCCTGCCGCAAACGCAATAAAACCTTTGCCCGCTCGTCGGCCTCAACAGATTAACGATCAGTCGATCGCCCATGAAAACCTGTGTGGAGAATAACCAATGGACGGATTTACCCTGCGCCACCTCACGTTGGCCGTTGCCTTGAGTACCAGCATGGGCACGACTTTCGCTGCCACTTCCAATGACTTCGTCGACAGCGCGGCCGCTAGCAATATCGCGGAAATCGAAACAAGCCGATTGGCCCTGGAAAAAAGTTCATCGGCGGACATCAAGAAATTCGCCAACATGATGATCACCGACCATTCCAAGGCCAACGATGAACTGACGGCGCTGGCGAAAAAAAATGACATCGAGGTGCCGGACAACACCACGCTGGTCAAGCAGGCGAAAGAGAGAATCCTCGACATGCGCGATGAATCCTTCGATGCGGCGTACGCCAACAATCAGGTGAAGGCTCACGAAGACACCATCGAGCTATTCAAGAAAGAAGCCAATACGGTGACAGACGACAAAACCAAAGGCGCCACGGAGCTGAAAGGTTTCGCGCAAAAAATGCTGCCGGCGCTGAAGAAGCATCTGGATATGGCTAAAAAGCTCCAGGCTGCCCATCCGAGCAAATAACACGCCAAAAAAAGGCCGCATCGTTTGATGCGGCCTTTTTCAATGGCTGACTAGCCGCCATCGGTGTCGATATCGGCATCGGTGTCATCCCCAGATTTTGGCCGATCGGGACTCGGCTTGAAACCCGGGCTGAACTCATTATCGTTATCCGTGTGGATATTCTTCTGGTCAACCGCTTTGTCTGCGCTTTCCGGTTCGGCGGTTTTTGCGTCTTCTTCAAGACCACTCTCATCGTTCATAAGTACCTCATTCGTCACTGCAATTGCGCGGCTGAAACAGTCGCGCCTTGTAGATTCGAAGCCTTCCCGGGGACAGGGTTCCATCGCAAAGGAAATTCAAGGTCAAAAGCCGCAACCCTTTGACTATGCTCAAGTGACGGACACTGACTGATCATCTCACCCTGGAGCCCGTCGATGAAGCGTGACATCCGTTTGCTGATCGTCGACGACAACGTCGCCACGCGCCATGCCCTGCGCCGGCGCCTGGAGCGCCACGGCTATGAAGTGCTCGAAGCCGGCACGGGTAGCGAAGGCCTGGAGCTGATCGAAAGCGTCGCGATCGACGCGCTGATCCTCGACGTCAATCTGCCGGACATGAGCGGTTTCGACATCGTGCGCAAACTGCGCGCCGAACCCGCCACCGCCCTGCTGCCGGTGATTCACGTATCGGCGGCCTCGATCCAGACCGGCGACATCATCACCGGCCTGGACGCGGGGGCCGATGCCTACCTGATCCACCCGGTGGATGCGGATGTGCTGCTCGCCACTTTGCGCACCTTGCTGCGGGTGCGCGAAACCGAAAATGCCCTGCGTGAAAGCGAGGCGCGGTTTCGAGAAATCTTTGTCAATGTGTCGGCGCCCATCGCGGTGCTGGATGCCGAGTTGAAGGTGCACGAATGCAACCATGCCTTCGCGCAGCTGATTCAGGACAACTGCAACCCGAACGCCCTGCGCGATTGCTTTGCCGAAGACCAGGACGCCGTCATCGAGGAACTGCGCCTGCGTCTGGCTTATGGCGAGCGCTGGAAAGGCACACTGAGCATGCGGGTCCACGGCGAGGCTCGCGAAACCGAGTGGCAGATTTCGCCGTACCGCACACCGGAACTGAGCCTGGTGTTTGTCGAGGATGTTACTGCACACCGTCACCGCGAACGTTCGCACCTGGCCCGGCTTGACGACGCCACCACCCAGTTGGCCAAAGAAGTCGCCGAGCGCGCGCGAACCGAAGCTCAGCTGCTGCAAGTGCAGAAAATGGATGCACTGGGCAAGCTGACCGGGGGCATCGCTCATGACTTCAATAACTTGCTGACCGGCATCATCACCAGCCTGGAATTGATTCTGAAACGGATCGCCGCCTCACGCACCGACAAGGTTCAGTTTTACGCCGAAGCCGCCTTGAACTCGGCCATGAGTGCCGCGTCCCTGACCCATCGCTTGCTCGCCTTCGCGCGCCAACAGCCACTCGATACCCGGCCCGTGGACATCAACGAGCACGTGCGTTCCCTTGAGGAACTGCTGGTGCGCACCATCGGCGAGCGCATTGCCCTGAAACTCGAATTGACCTCTAAACCCGCCATCGCCCTGGTCGACCCCATTCAGCTCGAAAGCGCGATGCTCAATCTGGTGATCAACGCTCGCGATGCCTTGCCCCAGGGCGGCAACATTTGGGTCAGCACCTATGCCGCCTATTCCCATGGCGACCCTAATCTGGCCGATGGTGCGTATGTCGCGTTTTCTGTGCGCGATGACGGTACCGGTATCGAACACAGCGTGATCGACAAGGTGTTCGACCCGTTTTTCACCACCAAGCCGCTGGGCAAGGGCACCGGGCTGGGGTTGTCGACCCTCTACGGTTTCGCCCGGCAATCGGGTGGCGATGCACACATCCGCAGCGTGGCCCGGCGCGGCACCGAAGTCACCATCATGCTGCCGGCCAGTTCCGACCTCACGGCCGGCGACACCGAGCCCGCCACCGTCGATCATCAGGGTGCCGGCGAACATGTGTTGATCGTCGAGGACACGCCGTCGGTGCGTATGTTTGTGGCCGAAGTGTTGATGGATGCCGGTTACCGTTGCACGCAGGTGGACGACATCGAAGGAGCCCTCGAGCGCCTGCAAAACGACGAGTCCATCGACCTGTTGCTGACGGACGTCGGACTACCGCGCATGAGCGGCCGCGAGCTGGCGGATGTGGCACGGGGCTGGCGCGAAAAGCTGCCGATCCTGTTCATGACCGGTTATGCCGAAACCGCGATCAACCGTCAGGTGTTCCTCGGCGATGGCATGGAAATGCTGATCAAGCCGTTCCAGATCAATGAACTGCTGGACAAGGTGCGACGCACGCTGGACGGTACGTGAACCGATCATCAACCAAGGATTCTGGCCAAAAACGGTGCGGTTCGGCTCTTCTTGCTTTTGGCGACTTTCTGCGGCGCGCCTGCAATAACAATCTTCCCGCCCTGATCCCCCGCCCCCGGGCCAATGTCGATCACCCAGTCACTCTGCGCAACCACGCGCATTTCATGTTCGACGACGATCACCGTATGCCCCGCCGCCACCAGCGTATTCAACTGTTCGAGCAAGCGATCAACATCCCTTGGGTGCAATCCGGTGGTGGGCTCGTCGAGCACATACAGCGTTGCCCCACGCTGGTTGCGTTGCAGCTCGGTGGCCAGTTTGATCCGCTGGGCTTCGCCGCCCGACAGCTCGGTCGCCGGCTGGCCGAGGCGCAGGTAACCCAGGCCGATATCGCGCAGCACCTCCAGCGAGCGGCGAATACCCGGTTGTTCGGCGAATACCGTGACCGCTTCATCCACCGTCAACTGCAACACCTGGGCGATGTTCAACCCTTGCCAGACGATCGCCAGCGTCTCGGGGTTGTAGCGCGCGCCGTGACAGGTCGAGCATGGCGCATAGACGCTGGGCATGAACAGCAACTCGACGCTGACAAAGCCCTCACCTTCGCACGTCGAGCAACGGCCCTTGGCAACATTGAAGGAGAACTGACCGGCGTCGTAACCCTCGGCCTGCGCCTCGGGTGTGGCCGCGTACAGTTTGCGCACGTTGTCGAACAGCCCGGTGTAAGTCGCCAGGTTTGAGCGCGGTGTGCGGCCAATGGGTTTCTGATCGACTTGCACCAGACGCTTGATCGATTCCAGCCCCGCCGTGACCTGACCGCCGCTGACTTGCGGTGCGTCGTCCTCAAGGCTCAACGCTTCAGGTTCGCTGGCACTGGCGCCACGCCCCAGATGCGCGCCCACCAACTCCAGCAACGCCTGGCTGACCAGGCTCGATTTACCGGAACCGGAGACGCCGGTTACCGCGGTAAAACAGCCCAGCGGAAACTCGACGCTGAGGTTGTCCAGGTTGTTGCGGGTGATGCCTTCCAGCCGCAGCCAATCGGTCGCCTGGCGGCTGGCTCGAGGCTGAGTGGCCTGCTCGGCGAACAGATAAGTACGTGTCTGCGAGTTCGTCACATCAGCCAAGCCTGGCGGTGGTCCGCTGTACAGGATCCGGCCGCCATGCTCGCCAGCCGCCGGCCCCACATCGATCAACCAGTCGGCGCGGCGCATGGTTTCCAGGTCATGCTCGACCACGAACAAGGTGTTGCCAGCGGCTTTCAAGCGTTGCAGGGCTTCGAACAGTGCCTCGCCATCCGCCGGGTGCAGACCGGCCGACGGTTCATCCAGCACGTAAATCACCCCAAACAACTGCGAACCCAATTGCGTCGCCAGGCGCAGACGCTGCAACTCACCGGACGACAGCGTCGGCGTGCTGCGGTCCAGCGCCAGGTAACCGAGCCCCAGATCAGTCAACGTACTGACCCGCTCCAGCAAGTCCTGAGCGATCCGCTGCGCGGCCAGGCGTTTCTCCACTGACAGATTTGGTGTGTGGCGCACATCCGGCGCATTGGCATGACCACTGGCGCCGTGGGCCACTCGCTGTTCACGGGCCTCGCGGGTCTGGCTGTGCGTCAACACCTCGCCCGCCTCGTCGGCCTGTTCGAGGTAACTGTGAGCGGCCACCGGTTTCAGCACCTGCGCCACTTGCAGCAACGGCATCTGCGACAGTTCGCCGATGTCGTAACCGGCAAAGGTCACCGACAACGCCTCGCGCTTGAGCCGTTTGCCGTCGCACAGCGGGCAAGGGCTGCCGAGCATGAATTGAGAGACGCGCTTCTTCATCAGCGCGCTTTGGGAATGGCTGAAGGTGTGCAGAATGTAGCGCCGGGCGCCGGTGAACGTGCCCTGGTAGCTCGGGTCCATTTTGCGTTTGAGCGCGACGTTGGTTTCTTCGGGGGTGAGCCCGGCGTACACCGGAACCGTCGGTGTTTCTTCGGTGAAGAGAATCCAGTCGCGCTGCTTTTTCGGCAGATCGCGCCAGGGTTTATCGACGTTGTAACCCAAGGTCACCAAGATGTCGCGCAGGTTTTGTCCCTGCCAGGCGGTGGGCCAGGAGGCGACCGCGCGCTGGCGAATGGTCAGGCTCGGGTCCGGGACCATCAGGGCTTCGGTAACTTCATACACCCGCCCCAACCCATGACATTCCAGACACGCGCCCTGGGGCGTGTTGGGCGAAAAGTCTTCGGCATACAGCATCGGCTGCCCCGGCGGATAACTGCCGGCCCGGGAGTAAAGCATGCGGATCAGGCTCGACAACGTCGTCACGCTGCCCACCGACGACCGCGTGCTCGGCGTGCCCCGCTGTTGTTGCAGGGCCACCGCCGGCGGCAAGCCTTCGATGGAGTCGACGTCCGGCACCCCGACCTGATCGATCAGACGACGCGCATAAGGCGCCACGGACTCGAAGTAGCGGCGTTGCGCTTCGGCGTAGAGGGTCGAGAACGCCAGCGACGATTTCCCCGAACCGGACACGCCGGTGAACACCACCAGGGCATCCCGGGGAATGTCGACATCGACGTTCTTGAGATTGTGTTCCCGGGCGCCGCGCACCCTGACCATGCCTGAGGGAGGGTTGGAGGTGCGCTTTGACGTCATGAAGGGCCCTTAAATTAGCTAGCTGAAAAACACCGACCCAATGTGGTCAGCCGTTGAGCACCGTGCGGACCATCTGTGTGAGCGACTCGGGACCATAGGGTTTGCTCAGCAGCCAGGTGTCGGGGCTGAGTTGGTGATTGCGCGAAATAATGTCACGGGTGTGGCCCGAGGTGAACAGCACGGCCACCGGCGGCGTCTGCACCTTGGCCCAGGCGGCCAGGTCCGAGCTTTTTATCAGGCCGGGCATGACCACGTCGGTGAAAATCAGGTCCACCGCCGCGCCCTCCAGCAACATCTGCATGGCGGCGTCACCGTTGGCAGCCGTCAGGACTTGATAACCTTCTTCGCTCAGTAATTCCACCGCGGCGCTGCGCACCGCCTCGTTGTCCTCGACCACCAGAATGGTTTCGTGTCCGCCTCGTTGTTGCGGATCTTGAAGTGTCGTTTCGCTCTGCATCGGACGTAGGCTGCGAGGGAAATACAGCTGCACCCGAGTACCCTGCCCGACCACGCTGCAAATCTCGATATGCCCGCCACTCTGCTTGACGAAACCGAACACCATGCTCAGTCCCAGCCCCGTGCCCTGGCCGTCGGACTTGGTGGTAAAAAACGGTTCGAAAGCCTGTGCGAGTACCTGCGGCGACATGCCGACACCCGTGTCAGCCACCGCTACACAGACATAGTCACCGGCGACGATGCCCTTGCCTGCACAAAACTTGCTATCAAGGGCGATGTTCTCAGCGATCAGGTCAATGGTCCCCTCGCCTTTCATGGCGTCTCGGGCATTGATCGCCAGATTGAGAATGGCGTTTTCCAGTTGATTGCAGTCCACGTAGATGTGCCAAAGGGCTTCAGCCGCGCAGAAATTGATCTGGAGAGTTTCCCCCAGCGCCCGCTGCAACAATTCCCCAAGTCCGTCAAAGACCTGCCGCAGATCGCAGACTTCTGGTGACAAGGGCTGACGACGGGCGAACGCGAGCAATTGCGAAGACAGTTTGGCGCCGCGCTCGACCGCGGCAATCGACGCACTGACCCGGCGCTGCACGTTGGCGTTGTCCGGCTCATGCCGCGCCAGCAAGTGCAGGTTGCCGGCGATCACCTGCAAGAGGTTGTTGAAGTCATGGGCCACGCCGCCGGTGAGGCCGCCGATGGCTTCGAGTTTCTGGGATTGACGCAGTTGTTCTTCAGCGGCCAGCCGCGCTTCGACTTCGTCGGCAACGCGTTGCTCCAGGTTGCGGGTGAACTTAAGCAAGGATTCTTCGGCGGTCTTGCGTTCGTGGATGTCGATCAACACCCCGGGAAAACGGAACGGTTCGCCCTGTTTATTGAACTCGCAGCCACCACTCGCTTGCACCCACAGATAACTGCCACCAGGGCGCTGGACCCGATACTCGGCGTTAAAGGGTTCGCCGGTTTCCACTGATTGATTGATCTGTTCCTGCACCCAGCTGCGGTCATCGGGATGGATCTGTGCTTCGGCGATATCCGTTGGCAGGTCGGTCAGGTTTTGCTCGGGCGGGTAAGAAAAGGTGCGGGCGAAACGCTCATCGCCGGAGAGCACATTACCCTTGATGTCCCAGACGAACGAGCCGAGCAAAGCCCCGGCATTGAGCGCCAGGCGCACCCGTTCGTTGTCGGCGTGATAGGCGTCCTCGGCGGCCTGACGACGGCGTTCGGAGATCACATGCTCGGTGGTCTCGACCACCATCGCCATGACCCCGGCCGGTTTCCCGCCATCATCAGCCACCGGGCTGTAATAGAGGTCCAGCCAGACGTCTTCGGGTATGCCGTCCCTTAAAAGCACAAACTCTTTATTGCGATAGGACAATGTGCCGCCGGCCAGGCAAGTGTCGACCACATGTCGATTGAATTCGGCGACTTCCGGCCAGCCCAGTTCCACCGGGGAGCCCAACAGGTAAGGATGTCGGCCACCGGCAAACGTCGAGTACGCATCGTTATAGATCATGTAACCCGCACGACCCCACAGCATCACCATCGGCAGTGGGGACGCGAGCATCAACTGCACCGCGCTGCACAGGCTTGCGGGCCAGGTGTCCATGCTCCCCAGCTCGGTCACGCGCCAGTCGAACGCGCGTATACGCCCGGCCATTTCTCCGTTCCAGCCGGCACACCCGTGGCTATCGTCTAGAAACTGCATCGACTGATTCTATATCCCTGTAGATGAGCTGGCTTGAGGGATCGCAACGGCATGAGGACGGTGCGTGCCCGTTTGTTTCGAGCTTCACCGGTGCCAATGGTTTCATTAGAGGTATAGCTGATTTTGTATCTGCGA
This sequence comes from Pseudomonas sp. HLT2-19-2, assembly GCF_054898005.1. Classification (NCBI taxonomy): domain Bacteria; kingdom Pseudomonadati; phylum Pseudomonadota; class Gammaproteobacteria; order Pseudomonadales; family Pseudomonadaceae; genus Pseudomonas; species Pseudomonas sp. HLT2-19-2. The sequence continues at coordinate 3,790,363 of NZ_CM142712.1, forward strand.
AGTCCTCACACCTCGATCAGGTGCTTGAGCGGGTGGTAGCCGGTTTTCAACGTGGCGGCGACGTCGAGAATCGCTTTCTCAATGCCATTCAAATGCATGCAAGTCAGTTCGATCGCGGCGCTCTGATTGCCCGCTTCGATAAACTCGATCAGCCGCAAATGTTCATCGTCCCGGCAAGCTTCGTGACTGTCGTCATCCAGTGCGGCGGCGTACAGCGAGGCGCGGGATATCAGCTTGCGGAACCAGTCCAGCAGAACGGGGTTATTCAGGCTTTGCGCGAGTTTGATGTGGAACTCGCCGAGCAGATGAATCAGCCGCTCATGGTCGCCACTGCGGTGCGCTTCATCCTCCAGCAGCAAGTGATCACGCAAGTCCTGGGTCACGGCGGAATCACGCCGGCGGCAGAGTTCGGTGACGATGCCGATCTCGATCAGACGCCTGGTTTCGAACAACGAACGGATTTCTTCATCACTCGGCAACGACACCGACGCGCCTTTGTTGGGTTCGGTGGTGACCAGCCCGTCGGCCTCCAACTGTTTGAGTGCAGCACGAACCGACGTCCGGCTGACATTAAAAAGTTCGGCCAATGACGCTTCGCCAAGCTTCATGCCGGGACGCAATGAACGTTTGCTGATTGCCTCGTAAACCCCTTGGTAGACGCGGTCGACCGTGGTCTCGAGCTTTTTCTCGGTCATCTGAACACTCCTTTAGTGCGAAACAACCGACCCCTGGCGATGAGCAGCCATTGAAAAAAGGGGGTTGCACGAACAGATTAATCCGGGTATTTCTAAATTGCATCCAGATATTGCATACAATAATTAGAGGAATGCACCATTATGGGTCGTCCAGTCGCAATCGAAGTGCGTAATGTATCTAAACGGTATTCCGACGATCCGGGGCTGGCTCCAGCCCTCGACAACGTTTCAGTCGACATTACCGACAACGAATTCTTCACCCTGCTCGGCCCTTCCGGCTGCGGTAAAACTACCTTGTTACGCACCATCGCCGGTTTCGAACAGGTCAGCGAGGGCGAAATTCGTCTGGCCGGCGAACCGGTCAATGACTTGCCGCCGTTCAAGCGCCGGGTCAACACAGTGTTCCAGAGCTACGCGCTGTTTCCGCACATGAGTGTCGCGCAGAATATCGCCTTCGGCCTCGAGATGCAGGGTCTTGATCGCAAGCTCATCGCGCAACGGGTCAATGAGATGCTGGCGCTGGTACAAATGCAACACCTGGCCAAGCGCACACCGGCCGAGTTGTCCGGTGGCCAGCAGCAGCGCGTGGCGCTGGCTCGGGCGCTGGCGCCGAAACCCAAAGTGCTGTTGCTGGATGAACCGCTGTCGGCGCTGGACCTCAAGCTGCGCAAGGAAATGCAGGTGGAACTCAAGCGCGTGCAGAAGGAAGCCGGGATCACGTTCATCTTCGTGACCCACGATCAGGAAGAAGCCCTGACGCTCTCCGATCGCATTGCCGTGATGTCCGCCGGCAAGATCCTGCAGATCGGTACGCCCAACGACATTTACGAACGCCCGCAGCATCAGTTTGTCGCCCAGTTCATCGGCGACATCAACTTTCTCCCCGGCCATCTCAAGCGCGGTCAGCAGAACGAAAAGCTCTTCGTGCCCAATGGCATGCCGGTGGAAATCCCCTGTCCGGCTCAAGGCTTCGACGGCGCGGCCGTGCAATTGGCCTTCCGCCCGGAGCGTTCGCAACTGGTCGACCCTACGCAACCGCATCACCTGCGCGGCGTGATTGAAGCGGTGTTGTATGTCGGCACCGCGACCCTTTACCAATGCCGCTTGAACAACGACATCAAAGTCATGCTGCGCGAGAACAACGAAGGCCTGAACCGCGGCCGGGTGGTCGGTGATCGCGTCGCGGTCAACCTGCCGCCCCACGCCTGCCTGTTGATGGAGGCCTGAGATGAGCGTCAGCAGCACTTCTCCCGCCCTTAACCGTGCGCTGTTGCTCAGCCCGGTGGTTTTGACTTTGCTGGCGCTGATTGCCATTCCGCTCGGCATCATGGGCTACATCAGCCTGCTGCCCCGCAACGTTTACGGTGGCGTCGACTGGCAGGCCGACTGGCAATTGCAAAGCTACGTGCAACTGTTTTTTCAGGAAGGTTTCGACGGTGAACTGGAGCTGAACTGGGTCTACGCCCAGGCATTGTTGCGTTCGGTGTTCCAGGCCGGTGGCACGACTCTGTTGTGCTTCCTTTTCGGTTTCCCGGTGGCGTTGTGGATGTCGAGCCTGACACCGCGTCGACGCAACCTCATGGTCTTGCTGATCACCATTCCGTTCTGGACCAACCTGCTGATCCGCAACTACGCGTGGCTGATCATCCTGCGCGAGCACGGCTGGGTTGCTCAGAGCCTCAACGCGCTGTTCCCGCAGGCGGGCGGCATCACCCTGCTCTACAACGACTTCGCCGTCAGCGTCGGGCTGGTTTACAGCTTCCTGCCGTTCATGATTCTGCCGATCTACTCGACCCTGGAAAAACTCGACTGGCGTCTGGTGGAAGCCGCTTACGACCTTGGCGCCAATCGCTGGCACGCGTTGCGGCGGATCATTCTGCCGCTGTCGATGCCCGGCGTGATTGCCGGTGCGCTGCTGGTGTTCGTGCCGAGCCTCGGCGCCTTCATCACCCCGGCGATTCTCGGCGGAGGCAAGACGCTGATGATCGGCAACCTGATCCAGCAACAGTTCGGCACCGCGCGCAACTGGCCGCTGGGCAGTTCGTTGTCGTTCCTGCTGCTGGGGATTCTGCTGCTGTCCCTGGTGCTTTACGCCCTCTATAGCCGCAAGGCCGCCAAGAACCTGCGTCGGGGAGCCACCGCATGATCGCCCTGCACCTGAAAAAACTGCCACTGACCCGTGAATTCAGCCTGTTGATCCTGGCCTACCTGTACGTGCCGATCTTTGTGCTGATCGCCTACAGCTTCAACGCCAACCGCTCGGCAACGGTGTGGACCGAGTTCTCCTTCGCCTGGTACGGACGGATTCTGGCGAACCCGTCGATCCAGACCGCCGCGTTGAATTCGATCATCGTCGCCAGCATCGCCACGGTCTGCGCCACGGCCATTGCGTTGCTCGCAGCGCTGGCGACCTATCGGCCGTTTTACGGACAGAAGATGGTCGAGGGCGGGATCAACCTGCCACTGATCCTGCCGGAGATCGTCACCGCCGTGGCCACCCTGCTGCTGTTCATGGCGCTGGGGATCAAGCTCGGTTTGCTGACGGTGATTGTCGCGCACATCGGCTTCTGCATTCCCTTCGCGTACCTGCCGATCCGCGCGCGGCTCAATGACCTGGACAAGAGCTTGCTGGAGGCGGCGAACGATTTGTACGCCAACCCGTGGCAGGTGTTTCGCCGGGTCACCTTGCCGCTGCTGTGGCCGGCGGTATTGTCCGGGTCGGTGTTGGCGTTCGTGGTCAGCCTCGACGACTTCATCATGACCTTCTTCGTCGCCGGCCCCGGTTCGACAACGTTACCGGTGTACATCTTCTCGGCGATCAAGTCCGGTGTCACGCCGGAGATCAACGCGATCTCGACCCTGATGCTGGTGATTTCCATCGTGCTGGTGGTGCTGGCCTTCTGGCTGGGACAGCGCGGCAAAAACCAATGAGTCTGGAGCCTGCTGTTATGAATAGAAAGCCTATGAAACTGAAAAGCATGCGTTACGGCGTCGCCGGTCTGGCCCTCAGTTGCTTCACCGTTTTCACCGCACAGGCCGCCGAGCCCAAGCAATTGTTCTTCTACAACTGGACCGACTACTACCCGGTGGAGCTGCTGGCCAAGTTCGAAAAGGAGACCGGGATCAAGGTCACCATGGACGGCTACGACAGCAATGAAACCTTGCTGGCCAAGTTACAGGCCGGTGGCGCGGCGTACGACGTGATCGTACCGTCGCAGTCGATCATGCGCACGTTGATCAACCAGGACCTGCTGCTGGAAATCGACGCGGCGTCCCTGCCCAACTTCCAGTACGTCAAACCGGCGTTCCGCAACCCAAGTTTCGACCCGGGCCGCAAATTCTCCGCACCGTACCTGTGGGGCACCACCGGGTTTTCCTATGACAGTGCCCGGGTGCCCGGCGGCAGGCTGGACGATTCGTGGAAAGAATTCTTTGAACCGCGCAAGGAACTCAAAGGCCAACTTGCCGCTCTCGACACCTCCAGCAGTGTGATCAACGCGGCCAGTCATTACCTGAACGTCGACGAATGCAGCGAAAACCCGCAGGACGCCAAGCGCATTCTGGAGCTGCTGCAAAAACAGAAACCGCACTTGAAGATGTACAGCTCGGACAACACCGTCGACCGCATGGCTTCCGGTGAGGTGATCATGATGCAGAACTGGAACGGCTCTACCGCCCGGGCCACGTTGCAAAAAAGCACCATCAAGTACGTGTACCCGCGCGAAGGCCTGGCCATGTTCCAGGACAACTTCGCCGTGCCGAAAAGCGCCCCGCACCCTGGCAACGCGAAGATCTTCATCGACTGGATGATGAAACCGGAAAACGCCGCCGCCGTGTCCAACGCCATCGCCTACGACAACGGCATCCAGAGCGACAAGCTGATCGACGCCAAATGGCGGGTCATGGACGCCATCAACATGCCCGACGAGTTCGCCTCGCGCCTGCGCCCGGAAAAAGAGTGCAGCAACAAGGCGCGGGAGCTACAGGACCGCATCTGGTCGAAGCTCAAGGGTTGATTGACTGGCTTGAGACCGAGTCGCGGCCTTCGCGGGCAAGCCTCGCTCCTACGGGATTCGGGTTGAATCACAACGTTGTGATCGACAACGAACTGTAGGAGCGAGGCTTGCCCGCGAAGAGGCCAGCGAATACACCACCCAATTTGAGGTTTGATATGACCCAACCCCGCTGGCTGCGCAATGTGCGGCCCTACGGTTCAACCGCCGAAGACCTGCTGATCGAAAACGGCCTGTTCAAGGATCGTCGCCCGGCCTCCAGCACTCCGCTGGCCGCCACCGACATCGACGGCCAAAACCAGCTCCTCACCTCTGCCCTGGTTGAAAGCCACATCCACCTGGACAAAACCCTCTGGGGCCAACCCTGGCGTGCCAACAGCGCCGGGCCGACGCTCAAGGATTACATTGCCAACGAGCGCCGCGTGCTGCGTGAAGTCGACGCACCCATCGCTCAACGCGCCGGCGCACTGCTGGAAAACTGCATCGCCCGTGGCTCGCTGACGATGCGTTGTCACGTCGATATCGACCCGGAATTCGGCCTGCGCCATGTCGAGGCCATGCAGCAACTGCGCGAAAGGTACCGCGACCTGATCGATATGCAACTGGTGGTGTTCCCGCAAACCGGCCTGATCAGCCGCCCCGGCACCGCCGAACTGATGCGCGAAGCCATGGCCCTGGGCGTTGAAAACGTCGGTGGCCTCGACCCTTGCGGCATCGACAACGACCCGATCGCGCAGCTCGACTTCGTGTTCAAACTGGCCAGCGAATTCGAGCGTGGCGTCGACATTCACCTGCACGACAAGGGAGAACTGGGCCTGTGGCAGATCGCGCGGATCGCCGATTACACCGAGCGCTTCGGGTGTCAGGGTCGGGTGATGATCAGCCACGCCTACTGCCTTGGGATGTTGCCGTGGAGCCAGGTTAAACCGGTGGCCGAGCGTCTGGCGGCGCTGAACATCTCGTTGATGAGCTCGGCGCCGGCCGATTGTGCGGTGCCGCCGTTCCTCGCCCTGCGCGAGGCCGGGGTGAATGTCTGTCTGGGTTCGGACGGCATTCGCGATGCCTGGTCGCCCATGGGTAACGGCGACATGCTGGAACGGGCGATGCTGCTGGCATTTCGTTTCGACTTGAACAAGGACGATGAACTAGCGGCGGCGTTCGAAGCGGCAACGGTAAATGGCGCTCGGGCGTTGGGTTGTGAAGGGTATGGGGTGGAGATCGGCCAGCCGGCGGACTTTTTGCTGATGCCGGTGCAGACGCTGGGCGAGGCCGTGGTGTCGCGGCCGGTGCGGCAGGTTTATCGCGGCGGCGAGCTGATCGCTTCCGGCGGCCAACTGCTGGACAGTCGCTTGTGAAACGGATTGCTTTGAAAGCCAGCTGCGTGGTCGGGTTCGACGGCACACAGCATGTGCTGTGGCGCGACGGCGAAGTGGTGTTCGAAGGTTCGCACATCGTGTTTGTCGGGCGTGATTATCCGGGCCCGGTGGATCAGTGGATTGATTACGGCAACGCGTTGATCGGTCCGGGTTTTATCGATCTGGATGCGCTCGGGGATCTTGATTCGACGGTGCTGACGCTGGACAACGGCGATGAACGCGACATGGGTCGGATGTGGTCCGAGGACTATCTGGCGAGCGGTCCGCGGGAGAGTTACACCGCGGATGAAGAAGTCTTCAAATACCGCTATGCCTTCACACAGTTGATCCGCAACGGCATCACCACTGCCATGCCGATCACCTCGATGTACTACCGCGAGTGGGCCGAGACTTACGACGAGTTTTCTGCAGTGGCCGGTGTCGCTGCCGAGTTGGGGCTGCGAACTTACCTCGGTCCCTGCTACATGAGCGGCATGAGTTACTGGCGCGCCGATGGAACCCTCGGGCATCACTGGGATGAAGCGCGAGGAATGACCGGGCTCGACGCGGCTGTTCAGTTTTTCCATGATTTCGACGGTGCTCACGAGGGTTTGATTCGCGGCGCGCTACTGCCGGACCGCATCCAGACCTGCACCCCGGCCCTGCTGCAACGCACCGCTGCGTTGAGTCGGGAACTGAACGCGCCGATGCGTTTGCATTGCTGCCAAGGGCTCGGTGAAGTGGCGATGGTCGAGCAACTGCGCGGCGTATCGCCCCTGACCTGGTTGCAGCAACTGGACCTGTTGACCCCGCGCAGTCTGTTGCCCCACGGCATCTACACCTCTGGTGATGACGATCTGCAGCGCGTGGTGGATGGCGGCGCGAGTCTGGTGCATTGCCCAGTGGTGTTTGCCCGTGACGGCGAGGCGCTGAACTCCTTCGGTCGCTATCGGGCCAAGGGCATCAACTTCGCCTTGGGCACCGACACTTGGCCGGCGGACCTGCTGGAGAACATGCGCCAGGGTCTGAACATCGCGCGATTGATGGAGGGCGATGGTTCTTTGACCAGTACGTTGGACTTTTACAACGCCGCCACGCTCGGTGGCGCCAAAGCCTTGGGTCGAGATGATCTCGGCCGTTTGGCGCCGGGCGCCAAGGCTGACATCACGGTGTTCAACCTTCGCGGTCTGCACCTGGGGCCACTGTTCGAACCACTGAAAAACCTGGTGCTGGCCGGGCGCGGTGACGATTGCATCGCCAGCTACATCGACGGCCGCTGCGTCATGCAAAACGGTCAGGTTCAAGGCGTCGACTACCCCGCCCTGCAACGCCAGGCCCAACAACAATTCGAAAAACTGATGCGCAGCCACAGCGACCGGGCCTTCGGCCAACCGGACTGGAAAGGCCTGTTCAAACCGGCCATCCCGTTCGCTGACGACTACAGCGCACATGCGCCGCTGAGCGCGATTGATCCACTTCTTTAGAGAGTTCTGCCCATGCAAAGCTTCGACTTCAGCCAATTGAGTCCGCGAGACAAGTACAAGATTCTGATCGGCAGCGTGGTGCCACGGCCGATTGCCCTGGTCACCACCATCGACGGTGAAGGTCGGATCAACGCCGCGCCCTTCAGCTTCTTCAACGCCCTCTCGGCCGACCCGCCGATCCTCGCGCTAGGCGTGGAAAACTACGGCGACCAAAGCCCCAAGGACACCACTCGCAATATCCAGCTCAACCAGGAATTCACCGTAAACATCGTCAGCGATGCCTTGGTGGAAGCCATGAACGTCTGCGCCGTGCCGTTCGCTCCCGGCTTCGACGAACTGACCGCCGCCGGCCTTACCGCGATTCCCGGCACCACGGTCAAATGCCCACGAATCGGCGAAGCACCGGTGGCTCTGGAATGCCGACGGATGATGGCGCTGTCCATCGGGCAGTCACGGGAGATTATCTTTGGCGAAGTGCTGATGGCCCATGTGCGGGATGAACTGATCGACCCGAAAACGTTGTACATCGATCAGCTCGGGCTTGATGCGATTGGCCGGATGGGTGGGCATGGGTATGCGCGCACGCGCGATTATTTCGATTTGCCGACACGGTCGTTGCAGGCGTGGACGGATGCGCCGGGGGGTGGGGAGCGGTTTTGGCCTGAGGTCAAATGATCGTTCCCACGCAGAGTGGGAACGATCCTGCACAGAGTGTTCAGTCCGTGCCGTATTTCGGCGAACGCGGCCCGTACAGCAACCCCGCCGGTTGGCCGGCCGACAGCAGCCGAGCGCTGGTCACACCGGCAATCGGGTGACCGGCATCGGTGGAACTGTTGATGATCTGCTTCACCGCTGCGGTGATCAGCATGCCAATCAAACCACCGCCACCGTTGTTACCGCCCTCCTCGCTCGAAGCGCGAGCCGAGCCGGTCCACAGGGTGGTGCCGCTCTTGAGGTCTACCAGTTTCGCGGAGGCGGTCACGACGGTTTCGCTGCTGATGATCATGTAGCGAGTGCCGTAGTCCGTCACGGTGATGTACAGCGCGGCATCGGCACCGAAGATTTCTTGCAGTTTATTGGCCGGTGCCTGATGGATATCCGCCGGCGTGGTCAGGCCATTCTGGCGGAACGTCTCATCGACCAGGGCGATCGGCAGCACGTAGTACCCGGCTTCAGCCAACGGGTACGTGACCTGCGACAACAGGCTGTAGGACGCTTTGACGTCCGGCGAGTTGTTCAGCGGCGGCAGCACCAAAATGGTTTTTGGACGACTTTGCTTGTACGCCGAATAGTCCACGGTCTTGGGGCTGACGCAGCCACCGAGCACGGCCAGAGCCAGTAGCCCGGCCATCAGTTTCAATGAGCGCGCGATCATTGGGTGTCTCCGGTCTTGGCGTTTTTAAGCAGAAAATCCATGTACGGCGTCGACTCGGGAAACAACGTCTTCTCGGTTCTGAATTGCTGCACCATCTGATCGTCCTTGCCCATGCTCAGGTACAACAGGCCCAAGTGAGCGTGGTAACCAGGCGGCGGTGTCCTGCCGGTGGACCTGATTTTCTGCAGGTCACGCTCCAGGGCTTCGGCCTGAGCTTCCTTGGGCTCTTCACCCTTGAAATACTCGTAGACTTCCGGCTGGTAGCTTTCCCACTGGTACAGGGTTTTCGGGCCGGTGTTGCAGCCGGCCAACAGGCCACTGACCAGCAATGTCGACGCTATCAACGCCCACGACATAAAACGCTTGAACATGCTTGTACCGCTCCTTGTCATCAACCTTGATCAGTTGCCCGGTTTCCATGCACCGGAATTCATGCCGTCTACCAGACGATTGATCGCCTCGCGCATGGCCAGGTCGAGCACCTTACCGTTGAGGGTCGAATCGTAGGACGCGGTGCCGCCGAAGCCAATGACTTCGCGGTTGGACAGGGCGTATTCGCCCGCACCCTGAGTCGAATAAACGACTTCCGAGGTGCTGATGTTGACGATGTTCAAGTTGACCTTGGCGTAGGCCACCTGGGTCTTGCCGCGGCCGAGAATGCCGAACAACTGGTGATCGCCGGTCTCTTTGCGGCCGAACTCGGTGACATCACCGGTTACCACAAAGTCAGCACCCTTGAGGCGCTGGGACTGGCCCTTGATCACGGCTTCCTGCTGGATCTCACCCATGTTGTCGCGGTCCAGCACGCTGAAGCGATTGGTTTGCTGCAAATGAGTGATGAGGATGGTCTTGGCCTGACCGCCGAGGCGATCCACACCGTCGGAGAAGATCCCGCGCATGTAGCTCGAACGGTTGTCGAATTTACCCACGGCCATCGGTACACGAACACCAGCCCAGGCTTGGCTGGCGCTTGCGACTTTTTCAACCGGCAATGCTCGGGAGCTTTCGGTCGCACACCCAGCCATCGCGCCCAAGACGGCAATCGCTGCCGCCGATACCAACATCCGAGAGATCATTCTCATTGTGCATTCCTTTTGAAAAACGGTTTATCCCGGCACGGCAATAGCCAGCCACTGAGGGTTGCAGCGGCGAAAAAGCGAGGGGAATCAAATCGACAATCGACGTGCGGGACGTCGGCGGCCGGCATTATGCCAAAGTGCCATCACTGAAGACAGTGTTTAATTTACTTTTGACGTCAACGCATTGGCTGTCGCATCAAATTAACTCTATGGGGGCAAGCCCCTCGCCACAGGTCAGCGGAAATCCCGGCTGCGCACACTGATGCCGTCGAGCAACGGGCTCAAATCGCTCAACCGTCCGGCAATCAAATGCCGCACCTCGCCTTCCTTTTCCCAGCGCCCATCAACCTTGAGCAACTGCGAGCCGACCAATACCTGGCGCTGCCGGTCGGCCAGGTCGCGCCAGACCACCACGTTGACGTTGCCGAACTCATCTTCAAGGGTGACAAAGGTCACGCCACTGGCGGTACCCGGACGCTGCCGACCGGTTACCAGCCCGGCGACGCTGACCGGTCTTCCATGCTCGACATCCAGCAGTTCCTTCGAACTGCGGCAACGGCGGGCCTTCAACTCTGCGCGCAACAACGCCAGCGGATGCGGCCCAAGCGTGGTGCCGACACTGTTGTAATCGGCTAGCAGGTCCTCGCCCACGGTGGGTTTGGGCAACGACACCGCGCCCTCCTCCTGACTCGGCAGACCGGCAAACAAGCCGAGCTGTTTCTGTACACCCGCCACGTCCCAGCGCGCCCGATGACGGTCGCCGGCCAGACCACACAGCGCACCGGCATCGGCCAGTTGCTCCTGGGCGCGGGCATCGAGTCGTGCCCGCTCGCCGAGGTCGGCAATGTCGATAAACGCCCCCTTCGACCTCGCCGTTTCGATGCGCCGGGCATCGTCCTCGCGAAAGCCCTTGATCATCCGCAACCCCATGCGAATCGCCGGCTGGGCACCGGTGATTGGTTCGAGGCTGCAATCCCAGTCACTGGCGCGCACGTCCACCGGGCGAATCTGCAAGTGATGCCGGCGCGCGTCCTGCAGAATCTGGTCCGGGCTGTAAAAACCCATGGGCCAGCTGTTGATCAGCGCACAGGCGAAGGCCGCCGGTTCGTGGCATTTCAACCAGCAACTGGCGTAAGTCAGCAAGGCGAAACTGGCGGCGTGTGACTCGGGAAAACCGTAGCTGCCAAAGCCTTTGATCTGTTCGAAAATCTGCGCGGCAAATTCTGCGGTGTAGCCGTTTTTTTTCATCCCGGCGGCCAGGCGATCCTTGTGCGGTTCGAGCCCTCCGTGGCGTTTCCAGGCAGCCATGGAGCGGCGCAACTGATCGGCCTCGCCGGGGCTGTAGTCGGCGGCGACAATCGCAATCTGCATCACCTGTTCCTGGAACAGCGGCACGCCCAGCGTACGCTTGAGCACGACTTCCAGTGCTGGGGACGGATAGACCTCGGGTTCTTCCTTGTTTCGGCGTCGCAGGTACGGATGCACCATCCCGCCCTGAATCGGCCCCGGACGGACGATCGCCACCTCGATCACCAGGTCATAGAAGGTCCGGGGTTTGAGCCTCGGCAGCATCGACATCTGCGCCCGGGACTCGATCTGGAACACGCCGATGGTGTCCGCACGACCGATCATGTCGTAGGTCTGCGAGTCTTCGGACGGGATCGTCGCCAGGCTCAGGTCCCGATGGCGATGGCGGCGCAACAGATCGAAACAGCGGCGGATCGCACTGAGCATGCCCAACGCCAGAATATCCACCTTGAGCAGCCCGACCGCGTCGAGGTCATCCTTGTCCCACTGAATGATGGTGCGCTCGGCCATGGCGGCGTTTTCCACCGGGACCAGGCTGTCCAGAGGCTGCTCGGAAATCACGAAACCGCCGGGGTGCTGGGACAGGTGTCGGGGGAAACCGATCAGCTGCCCCGTCAGGCTCAGCACCCGGCGCAGTACCGGGCTCTCGGGATCAAACCCACCTTCAAGCAGGCGTTCCACGGGCGGTGTTGCATCACTCCAGTGGCCACAGCAATCGGCCAGGGCGTTGATCTGATCCGGCGGCAACCCCAAGGCCTTGGCCACATCACGCACCGCGCCGGCCGCGTGATACGTGCTGACCACTGCCGTCAGCGCCGCGCGGTTCCGGCCATAACGATGGAACACGTACTGCAAGACTTCTTCGCGACGTTCATGCTCGAAATCCACGTCGATGTCCGGCGGCTCGTTGCGCTCCTTGGAAAGAAAACGCTCGAACAACAGCGTGGTGCGATCCGGATCGATTTCCGTGATCCCCAAGGCAAAGCACACCGCCGAGTTGGCCGCTGAACCACGGCCCTGACACAGGATTTTTTGCTCACGGGCGAATCGCACAATGTCGTGGACCGTCAGGAAATAGCTTTCGTAGCCCAGCTCGGCGATCAACTCCAACTCCTTGTCGATCTGCGTCAGCACCTTGGCCTGCGGGCCTTTTGACCAGCGCCACGCGATGCCCTCTTCGGTCAAATGACGCAGCCAGGACGTGGCTGTCTGGCCTTCCGGCACCAACTCTCGGGGATATTGATAACGCAACTGACCGAGGTCGAAGGTGCAGCGCCGGGCGATGTTCAGCGTTTCGTCGAGCAGTGTTTGCGGATAGATCGATTGCAGCGCATCGAGACTGCGCACATGTCGCTCGCCATTGGGATGAAGACGCAACCCGGCCTCCGCCACCGGCACGTGATGACGGATCGCGGTCATGGTGTCCTGCAAGGCGCGCCGGCCGCGAGCGTGCATGTGCACATCGCCGCTGGCCACTGCCGGGATTCGCAGTTCGCCCGCCAGGGTCAGCAGCGCAGCCAGCCGTCGGGTATCGTCCTGGCCGCGATGTAACTGGACGGCCAGCCACAGGCGTTCGGCGAAGGTCTGCTTCAACCAGTGGCCATTTTCAAAATCATCGAGCGCGTCCGGCACCCACAACGCCAACAGCCCCGGCAGGGGTTCGCTGAAGTCTTCCCGCAGCACTTGATACTGGCCTTTCTGCGTTCGGCGGCGGGCTCGGGTAATCAGTCGGCACAGGGTTTGGTAACCCTCGAGGTTTTCCACCAGCAGCACCAGTTTCGGGCCGTTCTCGATCCGCACTTCGCTGCCGAAGATCAGCGGCAGCTCCACGGATTTGGCCGCTTGCCAGGCGCGGACGATACCGGCCAGGGTGCATTCATCGGTGATTGCCAAGGCCTGATAGCCGTGTTTTTTCGCCCGTTGAAAGAGTTCGAGGGCACTGGAAGCACCGCGCTGAAAACTGAAGTTCGACAGGCAGTGCAGTTCGGCATAGTCGATGCTCATGCGAACCACCCTTGAAGCCACAACGGGCCGTCCTCACCGACCGCACGATAGGCCCAGCCCTGTTGGCCGGAGCGGGTTTCGATCAGGAAGTAATCGCGGCGCACATCGTCACCGTCCCACCACCCGGACTCGATGCGTTCCGGCCCCATCAGGATGCGCGTCGAACCTTCGTGCACCGCCAGCGGTTCAGTCAGCAGCCAGCCCGGTCGTTTCACCGCAGGTAGCCCGCCACAACGCTGACTGTCGACACTGGCCTGCCAAGCGCATTCCGGCCGGTGATCGGCCTGGAACCGCAAACCCTGCACCGCGTCATCTCCCAACCGCGCCCGCAAGCGTTCGCGCAGTTGCTCCCAGGGCAAGGACTGCGGCGGGCGGTCGTCGAACAGCTCCTGATACTGGGGAACGAAGGCCGGCAAGTCTTCGGCGCGCAGACGAAAACCACGCACCGGGGCCTCGACCTGAACCTGTTCCAGCCGCCCTCGGGCCAGTTCAAAGAGCATCGCTGGATCACGTTCGGCGCTGAGCAGGCCGACCTTGATGAGGGTGTCCGGCAACCCGGCATGCTCCAGGTGCAGGTCGAAACGCTGCACGCCGCTGTCCCGCCCGCAAAGAAACGTCGACAGATCGCCGGTCAGCCGGCGTAACGGGAACAGCAGCGCCTGATGGGACTGCACATCGAAGTTGAGCTCGATGCGCACATCGAAGCGGTCCGGCGGCAGGTAGAACGTCAGCGCCAGCCGCCGTAACCCGAGCAAGGTGTCCAGATGCTTGAGCACTTGGGCCTCGAAACGCCGGGCCAGACTATGGCGAGGCAACGCCTGAACCTGACTCAAAGTGCGCAGCCCCATGCGCGACAACGCCGTGGCGACGCTGGTCTCCAGCCCGATCCGGTCGATGGGCAACTGCCCAAGATGATGGTGCAAGGCTTGATCGTCGGGCACCACCAGACCGTCATACGCGTTGGCCAGCACCCGCGCGGCCACCGGGTTGGGCGCGGCAACAATCCGATGGCGAAACCCCAGTTCGCCGAGCTCGGTCCGTAACCGCGCCTCGAATTGCGGCCAGGCGCCGAACAATCCCAGGCTGGACTCGATTTCAAACACCACCGCACGCGGGTAATGCACGCTGACCTGAGCGCTGAAGCGGTAGGCCCATGCCGCCAGAAACTGCTGCCAGTGTTCGATCTCGGCGGCGTCGTATTCGGCCGTGGCAAACCCTTTGCTCAGCGCCTGCGCGGCGGTCATCGACTGGCCGGGACGCAAGCCCAGCGCCCGCGCCGAACCGTTGACCGCCTGCAACACCCGACGCTGGGCCGGGCCGGTCAGCAGCGCCAGCGGCGCATCGGGATCGGAGCGCTGACGGAGTACCGCGTCCAACGCCAATTGCGGGAAAAGAATGCAGACCCAGCGCATGGCAACCTCAATGCCCCACGGGAAAGGCAATCGGCGCCGAGCGCGCCAACCCGCCCCGGCACTTGAGCACTCGCAATTGCGCAGGCCTGGCGTCGATGGCGATGCGCAAAGCGGCTGGCGAAGGGTTGATGGCTTCATTGATCGAGCGATAGGCGAACGCCAGGGTCTGGCCGGTTTCCGCGGCCACCTGCAAGCGGCGCAGCGCCCGGTCATCAGCCTTGTGCGGCCAGCACAACACCGCACCGCAACTGCCCGAGCGCAGGCATTGTTCGGCCGCCCACAGCGCATCGCGCTCGCTGGCCTGGATGATCGACAACTGACGCAGATCGACCCCGGCGTTCTGCCAGGCCTGGGGGTACGGCACGTAAGGCGGCGCCACCAACACGATGCGCTCGCCAGCGGCCGACAACCGCGCCAGCGCCGGCCACACCAGTTGCAATTCACCGACGCCCTGCCCGGCCAAAAGGATTTCGGTCAGCGCCGCTTCCGGCCAACCGCCAATAGGCAACGCCGCATCCAGCGCGGCATGCCCGGTGGGTTGCGGGCTGACGGCCGGTGGCGCAGGCCGGCCCTTCCAGACCTGGCCGCCATTGAACAGCGTATCCAGCGCAACGACGGCGCCCATCACCCTTGCCTCACCAGGCCGCAGAACACCCCTTCGATGGCCAGGTCCTGATCGGCGTCGACGATGATCGGCTTATAGGCCGGGTTGCGCGGCAGCAATCGGACAACGTCGCCGACTCGCTCGAAACGTTTGATGGTGACTTCGCCGTCGAGTCGCGCGACGACGATCTGGCCGTTGACCGCCTCGGGATTGCGGTGCACGCCGACCAGATCGCCGTCGAGAATGCCGTCCTCGATCATCGAGTCGCCCTGGACCCGCAGCATGTAATCCGGCACCCGCGAGAAGATCGACGGGTCGAGCAGCAAGCGGCTGTGAACCTCGGCATCGGCACCGATCGGCGCACCCGCCGCCACCCGACCGAGTACCGGAATGTCCAGCAACTCGGGCCGCGCCGGTTGCCCGAGCAAACGAATGCCCCGGGCCTGATGCGCATTGACCTCGATGAAACCGGCTTCGGTCAGCGCCAGCACATGCTTGCGCGCCACGCTGCGGGAGGCAAAACCGAACGCCTCGCTGATTTCAGCGAGGCTCGGGGACTGACCGTGCTCGGCGATTCGATCGCGGATAAAAGTCAGGATGGCGGTACGGCGGGGAGTTAAAGTCGTCATGGAGTACATTTGTACTCTTTTGCCTTTTTCCTGACAAGGACTTGTAGGAGCTGTCGAGTGAAACGAGGCTGCGATCTTTTGATCTTGCCTTTAAAAATCAAAGTCAAAAGATCGCAGCCTCGTTTCACTCGACAGCTCCTACAGGGGGAGCCAGGTCAGTGACGAGAGTGGCCGGCGTCATCATTCAAGTCACGAGACGCCAGAAAACCTGCGATGTAATCGATGAAAGCCACCACTTTGGCAGTCGCCCGCCGATGGCTCGGGTACACCGCCAGAATGTGCGCGCCGAAGCTGTCCGGATCGATGTCGTAGTCGGCCATCACCCGCACCAGTCGACCGTCGGCCAGATACGCCGCGGCACTCCACAGCGGCGTGTGCAGCAACCCGCGCCCGGCCAGTGCGTTGGCCAGCAGCAGGTCGTAATTGTCGCTGCGCAAACGCGGCGTCTGCGGTTGCGGCAGGCTCAAACGCTGGCCGTCGCGCTCGGCCCACCAGAATTCGCGGCTGAGCAACGGATGGCGATACAGCAACCATTCGTGGTCATCGAGGGTTTGCGGAGTCACCGGCAGCCCCTTGCGCGCCAGATAAGCCGGGCTGCCGCACAACGCCAGACGGTTACTGCCGACGACGCGGGCGATCAACCCCGGCAAGTCGTCATGACCTTCGCGCAACGCCAGGTCGTAGCCACTTTCCAGCAGATTGACGAACTCATCGCACAGGTCGACTTGCAGATTGATCTGCGGGTATTGCTCCAGAAATCCACCACACACCTGATCAAGAAAGGCCTGCCCATAGGCCAGCGGTGCGGTGATTTTCAGACTGCCGCGCAGGCCATGCTGCATTTGCTCGATTTCCTCCCCGGCCTCCTCCAGCCGTTGCAATACCTGACGCGCGGTTTCCAGGTAGAGCCGCCCCACTTCCGTGAGCAGAATCCGTCGGGTACTGCGCTCGAACAGCCGTGCGCCAAGCTCGGCTTCCAGGTGATTGACCGCTTTGGTCAGGGCCGAAGGCGTCTTGCCCAGTTGCTCGGCGGCGCGGCTGAAACTGCCCAATTGCGCCGTGACCACGAACATTTTCAATGCACCCAACTTGTCCATTCTTTTTCCATTCAGGCAAAAACGTTTTTCGTGAGTGAGGCGTTCTGCTTGCCGTGACAAGCCACTAATCTGGCCATCAGACGCAAAAACAAGGAAATACTCAATGAAAAGATTCATCCCCAATCTATTGATGGTGGCAGTGAGTTTTGCCTCGTTGGAAGCCATGGCTGCGACCGATCTGGTGTTGCTGAACGGCAAGATTTTCACCGCCGACCGCAGCCAGCCCAAGGTTCAGGCGTTGGCGGTGCAGGACGGCAAAGTGTTGCAGGTCGGCAGCGATGCGCAGATCAAGGCCTTGATCGAGTCGGGAACCAAAGTCATTGATCTGGACGGCAAGACCCTGATGCCCGGCCTGATCGATAGCCATTCCCACGCGATTTTCGGCGGTCTGGAAATGGCCTCGGCCAACATGGGAGACGAGGTGGTCGACCTCTTAGAGCTGGAAAAACGCCTGCGTGGCTGGCGTGACGACGGCAAGGCGAAACAGGGCGACGTGCTGAGCGTGGCCGGCATGAGTTCCGCTTACTGGGCTCAGGCCGAGGCCTTCGGCAAGACATTCAACACCGGGGAGTGGGCCGAAGTGCCCGTGGTGTTCACCGGCAGCGACCACCACACTGCGTGGGCCAACGACGTCATGCTCAAGCGCGCCGGCATTGATGCGGCGCTGCTGAAAAACCTGCCGGACGCCGAAAAAGACACCATCGGCAAGCGCGCCGATGGCAGCCCCAACGGGTTCCTGGTCGACGCCGGTTGGGATCGCGTCGCGTCAAAAATGCCGGTGCCGAGCGCCGCCGACATGCTCAAGGCCGCGCAAACCGCGGTGCGCTACAACAACAGCCAGGGCATCACCGCGTGGATGGACCCCGCCGCCAACGCCGCCCCCGGCGAGCCGGTATTCGCCCTCACACCCACGGAAAAAACCGTCGGCGTGCTGCCGGTGTACAAGGCGCTATCCGAAACCGGTGGCATGACCGCCCACGTCGCCGCGCTGCTGGTGGCCAATCCGAAAAGCGTCCCGGCCGACCTCGACACCCTGGACAAAGTCCGCCAGCAATTTCAGGGCATCCACAACCTGACCCTGCCCGGCATCAAGATCTTCGCCGACGGCGTAATCGAATACCCGGCGCAGAGTGCGGCGATGATCGATCCCTACACCAACTCGCACAAACAGGGCGAACTGCTGATCGATCCGAAGCATTTCGGTGAACTGGTCAGCGCCATCGATCAGCGCGGCTGGCTGGTGCACATCCACGCCATCGGCGACCGCGCGGTGCGCGAATCGCTGAACGGCATCGCACAGGCGCGCAAGGATCGCCAGAGCGGCGTGACGCATTCGATCACGCACCTGCAAATGGTCAACCCTAAAGAGTTTGCGCGGTTCAAACCGCTCAACGTCATCGCCTCGATGCAACTGTTGTGGGCCAGCGCCGACGAATACACCCTGGACATGATCAAGCCGTATGTCAGCGCACTCGCCTTCCGCTATCAGTACCCGGCACATTCGCTGCTCAAACAGGGCGCGACGGTTGCTGGCGCCAGTGACTGGCCGGTGTCCACGCCCAACCCGTGGAACGCCATGGCCCAGGCCATCACCCGCGACGGGCCGCTGGGCGTGCTGAACGCCGATGAACGCATCGACCGCGAAACGATGTTTTACGCCTACACCCTGAACGCCGCCCGCACCATCGGGTTAGATAAGCAAATCGGTTCGTTGAGCCCCGGCAAGCAAGCCGATTTCATCGTGCTCGACCGTGACGTGTTCAGCGTCGACAACAAAGCCCTGCACGACACCCAAGTGCTGCAAACCTGGTTCGCCGGGCGCGAAGTTTACGCACTGACCCTCTAAGAACAATCACCTGAAACCACTGCCCGACCCCGCGCTCATCGCCGGGGTTCGGCAAGCCTTGCCCAAAAAACTGCCCATAACAATCACAATAACGGGACGCACCCCATGAAAGCTTTCACCCTGTTCGCCCTCGGTTCCTTGAGTTTGCTGCCCTTGAGCAGCCAGGCCCTCCCCTTGAATGACGATTTCGCCGTGCTGGTCGACCTGACCCTGGCCAGCGACTACCGCACCCGCGGCATTTCGCAAACCCAGAACGACCCCGCCGTACAAGCCGGCGTGACCCTGGCCCACAGCACAGGCTTATACCTGGGCGCATGGAGTTCGAACGTCGACTTCGGCGGCGGCCTGAAAACCCGGCAGGAAATCGACTACTACGCCGGTTGGCTCTGGCAAGCCACCGACGCCGTCAGCCTGGACGTCGGCTACCTCAAATATACCTACCCAAAGGAAAGTCAGTTCAACCAGGGCGAGACCTACGCAATCCTCAACGTTTACGGCGTGAAGCTGGCGGCCTATTACTCCGCAGATGCGCCTGGCATCGACAGCAAACAGAGTTCGCTCTACAGCTACGTTGGCTATGAAACCGAGTTGCCTTACGACACAGGCCTGAAACTGCGATACGGCAACATGGATTTCAAGGATCCGCACCTGTACTCGATGTCGGGCCATGCTGAAGACTCGTACCGCGAATGGGAAGTCAAACTGTCCCACGAACTGGCCGGTGTGATGCTGGGCTTGAGTTACATCGACACCGATCTGTCGAAAAGCCAGTGCACCAGCAACTGGGGCTTCGACGATGTGTGCAGCGCCACGGTGGTGGCGAGTATCAGCAAATCCTTCTGACAGCCATTGACCCTGTAGGAGCGAGGCTTGCCCGCGATATAGGTAGTCCGGAGAGATAGGACCAGGGGTAGATTCCGCGCTCGTGGCCATCACTGAAGATCAGTTGCAGGCCGTAGCCTTGAGCGTTGAGTTCGAGGACACGGATACGCTCATCTACGTGCACCGTCAGCCCCTGCAGACGAAACGCCCGGCATTGCGAGCACGGGCATTGGCGGCGCAATTCAGCGTGGTCCAGCAACTGTTCGCGGCCGTCCGGCCAGTTCAACCGCAGCTGTTGTTTGCTCTGGGAATTGCCAATCGCCACCGGGTTCATTGCAGCTGACTCAAAGCAATGCGCACGGCTTTGCGCACTTCTGGATCACCGTCGTCCTGCGCGGCCTGCAAGGGTGCGATGGCGCCTCGATCATTCAACTCTCCGAGCGCCAGGGCGGCTTCCTTGCGCAGGTTGCTGATGCGGTGGCCGAGGGTTTCGATCAACGCATCGAGGGCCGGGATGTAACGCAAACGACCGAGGCTGCGGGTGGCGCGCAAGCGGACTTGCCAGTACGCGTCGCTCAAGGCTTCGACCAATGCCGGGCCGGCGTCAATGTGGCCGACCTTGCCCAGCGTGGTCGCGGCCTCTTCGCGGACTTGCCAGGCTGCATCCTGCAAGGCGTGGCGCAGCGCCGGCAGCACTTGGCCGTCGGAGGCCAGGCCAAGGGCTCCGGTGGCGGCGCGGCGGACTTCGGTGTCCGGGTCGTCACTGGCCAATCGAGCAAGCGCCGGCAAGGCATCGAGCTGCTTGAGCCAGCCGAGTACGCCGACGGCTTCGCGGCGGACACTGGCGTCTTCGTCGGTCAATGCCCCTGACGCGGCAGCGGCGGCATCGGGAAAGCGCAACTCGCGCAAAGCCCGGAAAGCGGCGATGCGCACGTTAATGTCGGCATGCCCGGTCCACGGCAGAATCACCCTGCCCGCCGCCTCGGTCTTGAGCAGGCTGAGGCTTTGCGCGGCGGCAGCTTGCACGGCTTGGGACGGATCGGTCAGCGCCCGACACAGCGCTTCGACCACAGGTGTGTCCTCCCAGGCTTCGAGCAATCGCGCAGCTTCCGCGCGGACTTCTTCGGTCGGGTCTTGCGCCAGTCGATTGACCAGCCACAGCAAACCGTCCGGCTCTTCAAGATCAGCCAGCTCGATCAGCGCGATCCGGCGCACACCGGGATCTTCATCCGTCAGGCGTGGTTGCAGGGCGAGAATGTCGTCGTTATCGGTTACATCGAATAGAGAGGTCATAGGGCAAATCGCGGCAGTTTGTTTTCATGGGGAAGTCCGAGAGGGTTCAGGCGCGGTAACTGCCGACCGTCTTCGTGACGCAGCAACTCGAGGCAATGACGCTTCAAGCGGGAGAACTCGTGGCGGGTGACCAGCTCGGTGGTGCGTGGCCGAGGGAAATCGAGGCGCAGGTCTTCGATGATCCGCCCCGGGCGCGAACTCATGACCAGCAGCCGATCGGCGAGAAACAGCGCTTCATCGATGTCATGGGTGACGAACACCACAGTGGTGCGAATTCGCGTCCAGATGTCCAGCAGCAGCTCCTGCATGTTCAACCGGGTCAACGCGTCGAGGGCGCCGAAGGGTTCGTCCATCAGCAACAGGCGCGGGCGGTTGATCAGCACCCGGGCGATTTCTACCCGTTGCTGCATGCCACCAGAGAGCTGATCGGGCCAGCGTTCGGCAAACCCTTCGAGGCCCACCAGTGCAAGGATTTCGTCGGCAGCTTTGTGGCGTTCGGCTTTGCCGATGCCGCGCATTTTCAGGCCGAAAGCAACGTTGTCGCGCACGGTGCGCCAAGGGAACAGCGTGTGGTGCTGGAACACCATGCCGCGTTGCGGCGATGGGCCCAAGACCTGCGCACCGTCGACTTTCAGCGTGCCGGTTCGCGGCTGCAGATGGCCGGCCAGCGCGCCGAGCAAGGTTGATTTTCCGCAGCCGGACGGTCCGAGAATACACACGAATTGCCCCGGTTCGATCTGGCAATCCAGACCTTGCACGGCTTCGAAGGCTTGCTTATCTTCGCCGAGGACGATGGACAATTGTCGGATATCGATCCGCCCTTCAGGGGTTTGCATGATGCTCATCAGGCTTTTCCTCGTGGTCGATGCCAGGGCGTGAACAACCCGCCCAGCCGTTTGATCAGCCAACTGCTGCCCATCCCCAGCAGGCCAATCAGCAACATGCCGACCACGATGTCGGCGTAGTTCTGGATGGTGTAGGACTCCCAGGTGTAATAGCCGATGCCGTACTGGCCAGAGATCATTTCGGCGGTCACCAGGCAGAACCACGAGGTGCCCATGCCGATTGCAAGGCCGGTAATGATGCTCGGCGCAGCGCCCGGCAGGATCACCTCCAGCAGAATCGCCGGGCGCCCTGCCCCAAGGCTTTTCGCCGAGGCGATCAGCCGTGGGTCGACGCCTTCGACGCCGTGCACGGTGTTGAGCAAAATCGGGAACAGTGCGCCGGTGAAGGTGATGAAGACCATCGACAGCTCTGACGATGGGAACATTAGGATCGCCAGTGGAATCCAGGCGACTGCGGGGATTGGGCGCAGGACTTCCAGCGGTGGTAGCAGCAGATCTTCGGCCCATTTCGAGCGACCGATGGCCAGGCCCAAAGCGATGCCGAAGATCAGCGCCGCGAAATAACCGGCGAAAACCCGGCTGAGGCTGCTGCTCAGGTGTTGCGCGAGCTTGCCGGAGTCGCCGAGGCCGAGGGCTGCTTCGATGACCGCCAGCGGCGTCGGGACGTTGGCGAAGGTGACCAGGCCGAGGTTCCAGTGGTGGCTGGCGGCGAGTTGCCAGAACAGGAGGCAGAGCAGCAGTGAGGCTGCTCTAGGGATCCAGCGTAAAAACATAGGTCACCTCTGATCGTTCCCACGCTCTGCGTGGGAATGCATCCCGTGACGCTCTGCGTCACATTCAAGAGCGGAACGCGGAGCGTCCCTGGCGGCATTCCCACGCAGAGCGTGGGAACGATCTGACTTCAGCGGGTGGCAACGGCCTGGGTCGTGGCGTCGGTGAAGTCGAAGACTTTTCCGCCCTGGGCGGTGGCGAACTGTTGGGCCTGGCCTTTCAGTAAAAACGCACTCAGCCGCCCCTTCGCATCACTGGCAAACCACGCCTGATCCGCCAGCAACTTGATCCCGCTGTCACTCGCCTGGGCATACACCGCGCGGATGTTTTTGCCTTCCTGCTTCAGGCTGGCCAACGCGGTGAACGCCGACTCCGCCGAGGCGTACTGCCGAACCTTCGGTTCACCTCGCACCCAAATCTCCGCCACATGACTGAAGTCGGTAATGGCTTTGCCGCTCAGCGCATCCACCGCCTTGAGCGGCGTCTGCCCGTAGTTGGCCAGTTGCGCCGTGTAATCCAGATTCGAGGCCTTGAACGCGGCGCGGATGTATTGGTCGTCGATGAAGGTATTGAGGTCCAACCCACGATCGGCTTTCTTCAACAGCTTGAGGGTGTCGATGGCGGTCCCGACGGCCTGACGGTATTCCGGCTTCCAGCTCAGGTCGCGGGTTTGCACACCCAGCGGACCGTGGAACAGGTAATTAACCTCGGCATCGACGCCAGTGACCTTGGCAATCAACTCGCTGTATTTCTCCGGTTCTGCTGCGAGCAACTGATTGGCTTCGATGCTCGCCCGCAGGTAAGCCACGACGATTTCCGGGTACTTCTTCGCATAGGCCTGATCCACCAGCGCTCCGTGGAAGGTCGGCGCATTGGCCTGGGCGCCGTCATAGATCTTGCGGGCGAAACCACGGCTGGGGAACAGTTCGGCGAACGGCACGAAGTCGGCGTGGGCATCGATCTTCCCGGCCTGCAACGCAGAGCCGGCGACTTCCGGCGGCTGAGCGATGATGTTCACGTCCTTCAGTGGATCCCAGCCTTGGGCAGCCACGGCCCGCAACAACATGCCGTGGGCCGTCGAGGCAAACGGCACGGAAATGGTTTTGCCCTTGAGCTCCGCCAGCGACTGCACGCTCGATGCGCTCGGCACCACGATGCCGCGCGGTGGGAAACGAGGGGTGTTTGAATCAGGCGTCCGGTGTTGCCGGGTAGCTGTTAGAGCAGTGTTTCAACGCAACAGATAGGGAATCTCGACCTTCACCGCCCCGGTCGGGCAGTCCTTTTCACACGGCATGCAGTACCAGCATTCGTCGAAGGCCATGTAGGCCTTTTGCGTGGCCGGGTTGATCGCCAGCAGGTCCATCGGGCACACATCGACGCACACGGTGCAGCCTTTGTGGGCAATGCAAAGGTCCTCATCGACAGTGACCGGAGCGTTGGAGCGGAAGAAGATTTCCTGGGGTTGATAGGCCATTTCGCGGTCTCTCTTTTTGTGATGCTCAGGCCGCAAAGGCACCGACCCGCAGCCGGTCGTAAGCCTGCATTTCATCGGCGTCCAGCGGGATGATGTAGGGCTCGACGGCTTTCTTGAAACTGGTCATCAGGCCGTTTTCATCCTTCTTCAAGTGGCAATGACAGAACCAGTCGCTGTCGTTGCGTTGCGGGTGGTCGACCCGATAGTGATAAAGCCCCCAGCGACTTTCGGCACGGAACAGCGAAGCACGGGCCGCCATTTCGGCGCAGTCGCGGATCATGCTGACTTCCATGGCGCGCATCAGTTCGTGGGCGTTGTGGGCCTTGATTTGATCGAGATCGCGCTGGATATCGCTGAAGCGTTGCAGGCCGATCTGCATCTTCTTCGTCACTTTCGGCGGTTGCAGGTAGTCGTTGACGAAGCGCCGCAGCTTGTACTCGACCTGGGCTGGCGGCAGGCCGTGTTCGCGGTCCAGCGGTGCGTAGACCCGGGCTTTTTCTGTTTCGATCTGCTGGGCATCGACCGTTGAAAACTCGCGTCCGGCAACAAAGTCCGCCGCGTTGGTACCGGCAAACCAGCCGTAGGTAAACGCTCCGAGCATGTAGTTGTGCGGCACCGCGGCCATGTCACCCGCCGAGTACAAACCTTTGACCGAGGTTTCCGCCCGCTCGTTGACCCACACCCCCGACGCCGAGTGACCGCTGCAAAAACCAATCTCGGAGATGTGCATCTCGACCATTTGCGTGCGGTAGTCGGTGCCGCGATTGGCGTGAAACTGGCCGCGACTCGGGCGTTCGTTGCTGTGCAAGATCTCTTCGATGTTCTGGATGGTTTCCTCGGCCAAATGATCGAGTTTGAGGAATACCGGGCCGTTGCCGCTTTCGAGCTCCTGGTGGAACTCCCACATCATCTGGCCGCTCCAGTAATCACATTCAATGAAGCGCTCGCCCTTGTTGTTCGCGGTGTAGCCGCCCAACGGACCGGTGACGTAGGCGCAGGCCGGGCCGTTGTAATCCTTGATCAGCGGGTTGATCTGGAAGCATTCCAGGTTCGCCAGTTCTGCCCCGGCGTGATAGGCCATGGCGTAACCGTCGCCAGCATTGGTCGGGTTTTCGTAGGTGCCCATCAGGTAACCCGAGGACGGCAAACCCAGACGCCCGGCGGCGCCGCAGCAGAGGATCACGGCTTTGGCCTTGATCACGTGGAAGTCGGCGGTGCGGCAATCAAAGCCCATTACACCGTTGACCGCGCCCTCTTCATCCGTCAGTAAGCGGGTGCAAACGAGCCGGTTGGTGATGCTCACCCGGGCCCGTTTCAACTGGCGGTACAGGACTTTTTTGATGTCATGCCCTTCCGGCATCGGCAACACGTAGGCACCCATGTGGTGGACTTTCTTCACCGCGTAGTCGCCGGTCTCGTCCTTCTCGAACTTCACGCCCCAGCGGTCTAGCTGCTCGAGGGTTTCGAAGCTGTGGGTCGCGTAGGCATACACCGCCGCCTGATTGACGATGCCGTCGTTGGCGATGGTGATTTCTTTGTTGTATTGCTCCGGCGTAGAGTGACCCGGAATGATCGCGTTGTTCAGGCCGTCCATGCCCATGCTGATCGCGCCGCTGCGCTTGACGTTGGCCTTGTCGATCAGCAGCACGCGCAGATCGCGGTTGCGTTCCTTGGCCTTGATCGCCGCCATCGGTCCTGCGGTGCCGCCGCCGATCACGACGATGTCGTATTCCTGTTCGAGCGTGTTTCTAATCATTGAGCTGCTAGTCATGCCTGCGCCCCTTTTTGCCGGTCGATCCGCAGGCGGTACTGGAAGGCATCGCCGCGGTAGTAAAGGTGTTCGAAGTCCACGGGTTGGCCGCTGGCGTCGTGGGTCAGGCGTTCGATGCGCATGATCGGCGAGCCGGCTTCGACGTTCAGCGCCTGGGTCAAATCGCTGTCGGCCAGCACCGCGTCGATGGCCAGGTCTGCATGACCGAGGGTCAGGCCGCAGTCGTTTTCCAGGATCAGGAAAATGTCGCGAGTGACCAGATCGGCCTTCTCCAAACGCTCGCCGATGGCCTTGGGCAGGTAGGTGATCTCCAGGGAAATCGGCTCACGGTTGATCAGCCGCACCCGTTTGATCTGCGCCACGGTCTCGCCTTCGGCGACCTGCAAACGCTCGGCGACGAGCTTGTCGGCCGGTATGAATTTGAAACTGCGCAGGCGGTTGATCACCTCGTAGCCGCGGCCGGTCATGGACTCGGCCAGGCCTTGCAAGGTGCTGACGTTCTGGAAGGTTTTAGGCTTGGCGACGAAGGTACCCTTGCCGTGGATCTTGAAGATCAGCCCTTCTTTCTGCAGATCACCGAGGGCCTGGCGCACGGTGATGCGGCTGACTTTGAAGAGTGCGCCGAGTTCGCTTTCGGAAGGCATCTGGCTGTCTTGCGGGTATTCACCGTCGAGGATGCGGGCACGCAGCACGTCGCGCAGTTGGGTGTGCAGCGGGACACTGCTCAAGGATAGAACGTTATCGGTCATGGCAGATCACTTGTTATAACGAGTTATGACGTGATCTTAAAGTTCTAATAGCAAGCTTGAGAAATACTGTTTGAGCATAAGGTTAGATGCGGGAATCAGCGCTTGAGGATCTGGTCCATTACCCAATCGGTTTTCAATGCCTGTTCGGCTACCGACGGATGCTGCGCTTCACCCCGAATGTGCGCGTTCATGCCCAGCACGTGATGCCACTGGATGTGCGGGTGATTGTCGATGTGCAGGCTGAGGTTTTCATCGGCTTCAAGCTGAACCGGATGTTCATCGAATACGGAAAAGGTAATCCGGCCTTTGCTACCGATCAGTTCGACGCGATCTTCGCGGCGATCTGCAACAAAATTCCAGCAGCCCATGCCCAAGGCCCCGCCAGCAAAACGCCAACTGGCGCTGACGGCGTCTTCAGCGGCATATAAACCGGCTTGCCGAGCCGTAAATCCGGCGACTTCGACGATGTCACCAAGCAGGTACTGGAACAGATCGAAGCCATGGCTGGCCAGGTCGGCGAAATAACCACCGCCAGCAATTGCCGGGTCAGTTCGCCAGTTATCGGTGCCATCCTGATCCGCCGCCGATGGCGCTTTCGTGAGCGTCCAGGTCAAGTGCCGGACTTCGCCGATCCGCCCCTCTTCCAGCCATTGCCGCACCTGCTGGAAGCGCGGCAGCGAGCGACGGTAGTAAGAAACAAACAGGTGCAGCCCAGCGTCGGCAAAGACCTTTTGCATTTCACGGCTTTGCCCGGCATTCAGCGACATGGGTTTTTCGACGCAGCAATGTTTGCCGGCGGCGGCCACCCGCAAGGCGTAAGCGTGATGACTGTCAGGTGGTGTGGCGATGTACACCGCGTCCACCTCGGGATCGTTGATCAGCGCTTCGACGTCGGTGTAGAACCGAGCGATGCCGTGGCGCGCGGCGTAATCCGTCACCGCTTCCAGACGCCGGCCCATCACCGCCACCAGCGCCGAGCCAGGCACCTTGTAGAAAGCCGGCCCGCTCTTGCGTTCAGCGACGCTGCCACAACCGATCATGCCCCAGCGCACCACGTTCATATTCACTCCTTGATGGTTAGCCGACGCGCAGTGCGCGCAGGTCCAGATGACCGTCCTTGAGCGGCGGGCACCAGTAGTAGCCGCCGGTGATCGGCCGGCTGATGCGGTACAAACCGTCGGTGATGCCGTCTTCCAGACCGCTCATGCGGCGCAGTTGGGCTTCGAAGGCGTCGAGGGAGAAACCGAAGGCAAGGAACATCAGGCCGGCGCGGTCGCCTTCGATCCAGGGCATGGAACGGCGCACCACGAATGCCTCGGGGGCGAAGCTTTCCTGGGCGGTGCGTTTGACGTGCGCAGAGATCGGCGCGTCGTCGATCTCTTCGTTGTCGCTCAAACGACGGCCCATGATGTTGTCCTTCTCATGGGAAGGCATCGCGTGGAAGCCTTTCAGATCATGCTGCCACTGCTGGATCGCGGCGAAGCTGCCGCCGACCATTCCGTCAGCGCCGTCACTTATCAGCGCGGCGGCGACGGCCGCTTCGTCGTGAGGGTTTTCGGTGCCGTCTTCGTAACCGGTCAGGTCATGGCCGATGAGGTGGCGGAAGGTTTCGTTCATCTGCACCAGGCGCAAGGCGGGTGCCAGCGCGGCTTCGATGGCGTTGCTGCGATTGAGCAATTCGCCTCGGTCGACACCGTGCAACCAGCACCACAGGGCGTGCTGGGTCGACGGGTTGTCGACACCGACACCGGTCAACGCGGGAAAGGCGCGCAGGCCTTCGATTTGCCCTTTAAGGGCCTTGACCAGGGATTCACCGAAACCGACCACTGCCGACTTCCCGTCTACCAGCCCCTGCAGATTTTCCAGCGCGGCCGGCAATGCAGCGGCAGATTCGAGTGCGAAGAACATATGACGGGCTTGAGGCGGTACTGGGGTGGCGAGAATGCCCGGCTGGTAGTAACTCATATGAACTCCTTTGGAAAGAGCGCGAAGTTTAACCGCAGCATCAGCCGTTGTGTGTTTTCAGGTCAAAAGATCACGTTTCTGGAATGTATAAAAACCTCGAGCCCGTCTAATCTGAGTAGAGTACGACCACAAACACGCCTCTAGCCTCTTGATACAGGGGAAATGGGATGACCGGAAAAACAGCGCGCCCATGCTCGTCATGGCTCCTACTCTCCCTGCTCGCCATCAACCTGGCGCTGACAGCGGGATGTGCAGGCAAAGCTGCCACGTCTCGCTACTCGGCCTCAAGCATAGGCTCAAGCTGCTATGCAAAAGCGCTGCCCACTGCCGGCGAGGGCGGCCTGGCTTGGGGCTCCACCTTGAGCATGGCGCGCAAAAAATCCCTGGATAATTGCATACGCTATGCCGGCCGATCCGGCGGCACGCCGAATACCTGCAAAGTGGTGTTGGCGGAGTGCAAAAATTAATAGAGCGCCAGCGAAGCATTGCCCTACCCACGTTGAGAGAAATCCCCCATAAATGGGCGGTATTACCCGCATCCTATTTCAACTTTTTTGATGGAGAACTGGCCAAAGAGTCAGGCTGCCCCGCGGGCGGGGATTTATAGACTGTTCAATTTTTTTGGCATAGAGAATGCTGTGCGTTCACTAGCGCACTCATTGAGAGTTTGAAGCGGTGCCACTGGAAAAACAGCTGCGCCGAAGATCAGGCGCGCATTGCCAGCCCTTCCGAGGAGTCACTTTCATGCGCATCGAGCCGCTAATCCTCACGCTGGTACTTATTCTTTTCATTTTTGCGATAGGGGCAGCCTGGAGTCTTATCGGCTTGTTCAGCAGTTAAGAGTCCGTGTAAAAAAGGGAGGGCATCCATGCCCTCCCTTCCGCTTTCCACGCGTCTGCAACAGTACTGATCAGGACCTCAAGTGGCGAGAATGAAGTCTGCGGCAGTGACGGTTGTTGCATCGGCCACACCGACCAGGCGGATGGAGTCAGGTCCTGCGTAGCTGAGCAAGGTATCCGCACCGACATCGGTGATGATGACGCTGCCGGCAAAGGTCGCAGCAGTGACGCCGAACGCGGAAATATCGAGCCGGTCCTGGCCTCCCACCGCGTCGGCATCGAAGCCGATGATCTGATCGGTCCCGAAGCCCGCTGCGAACATGAAAATATCGTTGCCACTGCTGGCAACCATCATGTCGTTGCCGGCACCGCCAGTGACCGTATCGTTGCCAGTACCGCCATCGATAAAGTCATTGCCAGTGCCACCGTTCAGGGTATCCGTGCCAATGCCACCGAACAGTTGGTCGTTGCCGCCGCCACCATTGAGGGTGTCATTACCCACCCCGCCGGTGATGACGTTGTTCAACCCGTTACCGTTACCGACGAAGTTGCCGACTCCGGTGTAGGTCAGGTTCTCGACATTACCGCCCAGCGTGTGGCTGGCCAGCGAAGTCTGCACGGTGTCCGTACCGCCACCCGCCACCTCGACCACCACGTCTAAGGCTGCATCGACGACGTAGGTATCGTTGCCGGCGCCCCCCAGCATCCGGTCAGCACCTGCACCGCCATTGAGGAGGTCGTTACCCACCCCGCCGGTGATGGTGTTGGCCTGCGCGTTACCGGTACCGGTGAAGTCACCGGCGCCCGTATAGGTCAGGTTCTCGACGTTGGCACCGAGCTGGTAGCTCGTCAGGCTGGTTTGCACCAGATCGGTACCACCACCCAGCGCCTCGGTGACAAGGTCACCGACGTTGTCGACCACAAACGTGTCGTTGCCAGCACCGCCGTTCATGGCATCCGCGCCGAGCCCACCGTTGAGGGTGTCGTTGCCGTCCTCGCCATTGAGGACGTCGTTGTCGTCTCCGCCGTTGAGGATGTCGTTGCCAGTGCCGCCAAACAACTGGTCGATACCGGCCAGGCCATTCAGCGTATCGTTCCCGCCCAGGCCAAGCAGCACATCGTTTCCTAGGGTGCCGGTGAGGGTGTTCGCCAACTCGTTGCCCTGCAGCACCACGCCCAGTGCCGCAACCGCCACCGTCGCCGCCGAGGTCACCGACTCCAGCGTACCGAAGCCATCGGTGTAGCGCACGATCACTCGCAGTTGCAGATTGACCTGCGCCGCACCAGGGGTGAAGGTCGCAGCGGTGGCGCCGTTGATGTCGGTGAAGGACGCGCCGACACCTTGCTGCCACTGGAAGCTGAAGGTGCCCAGCCCATCCAGATCGGCAATCCCAGCCGTCAGCGCGGTCAGCACCTGCCCTTGATCCGGTGTCGTATCGCTGATCAGCAACGCGCCTGTCGGTGCATCGTTGACGTTGGCCACTGGCCCCAGGATGTTGGAGGAAACGCTTTCGGCCGCACCGAAGTCATCCACGTAACCGACCACCACGCGCACTTCCTGGCCGACCTGAGTCTGGCCAAGCGCGAACGTGCTACCGGTAGCGCCGTCGATGTTGACGAAGCCAAGCCCGTTGCTCGCCTGCCACTGGAAGGTGAACTGCGGATTGCTCAGGCCATCAACGTCGATGATGCTCGCCGGGTCAGCGGTCAACAGCTGGTTCTGCACTGCAAGCCCGGTGACGGTCGGCCCTTCAGTCGGTGCATCGTTGACGTTGTCCACCGGCCCCAGGATGTTGGAGGAAACGCTTTCGGCCACACCGAAGTTATCCACGTAACCGATCACCACGCGCATTTCCTGGCCGACCTGAGCCTGGCCAAGCGCGAACGTGCTAGCGGTAGCGCCGGCGATGTTGACGAAGCCAAGCCCGTCGTTCGCCTGCCATTGGTAGGTGAACTGCGGATTGCTCAGGCCATCGAGGTCAATGATGCTCGCCGGGTCAGCGGTCAACAGCTGGTTTTGCACGGTAAGCCCGGTTATGGTCGGCCCTTCGGTCGGTGTACTGTTCCCAGACGAGTCGACGATCTCCAGCGTGCCCTTGGCATCCTGGTACACCGCCCGGACGCGGATGTTCAGACCCGCCACATCGTCCGTCACCCGGTAGGTGGTGCCGCTCGCCCGCGATGCCTCGCCAGCGGCGACGAAGGTGATGTCGTCATAGATGCCCGAGCCGGCAATGGTTTCGACCTGCCAGTAGTAAGCCACCCCACCGGTCACCGCGCCGGTCTGATTGGTCACGCTTTGGTTGTCCGCGTCGTGTACCGCCCGATCACTGACGCGCAACAACTGGCCGGCGACAGGCGTATCGTCACGCACACCGGTAGCGGCATCGAGGATTGCCAGATGGCCCGATGGGTCGTTGTTTTGCGCGGTCCCCACTCCGGACAACTGCGCAACGTCAGCGAACTGCAGTCTCTCGATGCCCGTCAAGCGATCGACGCCATCACGCCCCGCCACCGAGTCGGTCACAATGACCGTGTCGCCATCGATCTCGACGCTGTATTCCCCCGCAGTACCGGAGAACAGAGCGGTGTCGAAGCTGTCGGTGCCGGTCAGAATCTCCCGCACGATGACCAACTGGCCCGGGTTGTAAGTACCGTTCAGCATAAACGGCACCAGTGGCTCCATGCTGTTGAACGTGGCGATTTCCGCGCCAGTGCCGTCAGCGTTCGCCCGTACGCTGATGCGTACGTTCAGCCACTTGTCACCGTCGATGATGTCGTCACCACCGCGACCTTCGATCAGGTCGCTGCCGCCACCGCCGAGGATGATGTTGCCGCCGTCGAAGAACGTCGCTCCGGCGGGCAGCAGATCAGCGAGGCCATTGATCAGGTTGATGTTGGTCAACACACTGCCGGTTGCACCCGCAGAGGGCAGAGACGTGGCATCTTCGTTGTCACCGCGCAGGAAGTCACCGTGGGACGAACCCGACAGACCTTCCATGATGTCGAAACTTACCTGCGCCGAAGCACCCGAACCCGGCAGCGGCGGAACATCGAAAAAGCGGTCGGTGAAATCGATGGTCACGCCTTGGGCGAGCCCCTTGAAGGTTGCCCAGTCATAGCCAGAGCCGCCGATATAGCGGTCACCGAAGCCGAGACTGCCAACCATGATGTCGTCGCCACCTTCGCCGTTGAACTTATCGTTCTCGTTACCGCCGATGAACACATCGTGGCCGATGACAGGGTCGTTGCCGAGCGGGTCGAAGTTGTCGCCAGGTGCACCGTCCGAGGTGCCCTTCTCGATCCAGTCGTCGCCTTCGTTACCCATGTCCTGTTCGTTGGCTTTGCTACCCAGGATGAAGTCGTTGCCGTGGCCACCAATGGCCTCGGAAGCGTCTTCACCGGTCACGATGAAGTCATTACCGAACCCGCCAATGATCAGGTTGACGCCGTTGCCACCGTGCAGCACGTCGTTGCCGTCGCCACCCTGAATGTTATCGTCGCCGCCGCGGTCGCTGATGATGTCGTCGCCGGCGCCACCGCGCAGTTGGTCGTTGCCGTCACCGCCTTCGATGCGATCGTTGCCGCCGTCACCCCAAACCGTGTCATCACCTTCACTCGCGATGAGGATGTCTGCATTGTTGGTGCCGCCCAGCACGATGTGCTCTTCACCTGTGTATTTGATGTAGTTGGCGTCCGGCCCCGCGGTCAGCGGGTTGTCGCGGAACACCACCTGCTCGCCGTTCTCGCCAAGCGGATCGGCGTTGCCCAGGCCATCGTTGTACTGCTTGCTCTGGTCCCTTTCCAGATAGAACGCCGGGTCCGAGAACACCAGCCCCGGCAAGTGAGTGGCCGAGGTGTTGGCCATGATCAGCTTGGCGAACGAGTTGCTTTCCAGTTCGGCATTCATCGACAGGCCAGCGGTACGCTCTAGATAGTAGAAGCGGTCACCGTCCTGCAGTTTTTCCAACTGGTTCTCGAACACGAAGTTGAAGGTCGAGCCGAGCATGCCGCCGAACGGAGTTTTCTCTTCGGCCAGGCCGCCGATCCAGAGGTCGATGGCATCGACACCCGTGACAGTCACACCCTTCAGATCGTCGGCAGTCCCCAGCAGCCCATCCTTGCCGGCCCGCGTCACGTTGGCCCAAGTGCCAGTGCCGTTGAGGAAGTCCAGACGGTCGGCCGGCGCACCCGTACCACCGAACACCAGCGCCAGGGCTGCAGCGCGTTTGCCTTCCAGCGTGGTCGCCGCCGTGATCGTGTCATGAGTGCCATAGGCCGCGATGAAGTTGATCAACGACTCTGGATGTTTGAGGTGCTGCACCAGGTCAACCCAACTGGTGTAAGGCTTGAGTTGGGTATCACCGGTTTGGCTGTAGATGTCGCGGCGGACCGCATTGAGCGAAGGAATCCCCACGTCGCGGCCACGGGCGATATTGATCGCCGGCAGGTCAAGCGGCAGGCCGAGCAGGTTACTGCGCAGCGCCTCGGTGACGAACTCGTCGATTTCGTTACCGGCTTGCCGAGTCATCCCACGCACGATCGCACTGGTCGCATCCTCGGGCGTTACGCCACTGGCGGCGTACGCCAACGGGTTGAGGAACGCCGCGATCAGGCCGAGTTGCTGATCAGGATCAGCACTGTTCGGATCGCCGACCACGTTGAAATCGACATCGAAGCGATCGACGGTCTCGGTCAGCATCGAGTGGCCAAACCGGTACACGGTGTGGGCGAACTCGGCGACGATCGAGGCATCGAGGTCAACGTCATAGACCTGGGTCGGTGCGAAGAACAGGTCGACGTTAGGCTGGATGGTCCGGGCAAACTCCTCGAACACCAGGTGCTGATACTGCATCTCGGTGCCGAACTTGGCAGCTTGGAACAGGCGCTCGCCATTCCACACCAGCGCATCGATCTCCGTCTGGTTGGCGGGCAAACCGCTCACCGGGGTCAGCAGCCACTCGTTGAGAAAGGCCAGGTCATCCGAATCGAGCACGGTGTCCTTGGTCTGCGCGACCAGCCGATTGTGCTCGGAGTGGAAAATCGCATGCACCGCGGTCAGGCCAATGTTCTCGTTGACCCGGCCGTCGCCAGCGATGTAATGCGCATCGAGCAACTCGTTGTCGTAGGCCAGGTTGGCCCCGGTGTGCGGATTGGCCGGCACTGCGTTGCCAATAGCGGAATCAGCGTCAGGCACGAGCACGCCACTGCTGAACACCGGCGCTGCATTGTGGGCAATGTCGGCGAGGAACTGGTGACCGGTGCGCACAGCATTGGTCAGGCTAATGGGGGAAAGCGGATTGCCTTCGACCAGAACGTCATCAGCCGTGCCGCCCAGACCGTCAACCCCCTTCATCACGACCATCGGGAAGCCGTTCGGCCCCTTGATGAAATTGCCATAGGCGTCGGTCGCCAACAGCGGCGAGTTATCGACGTCGGCATCGGTCAGGTGGATACCCAGAATGTCGTTGGCCTGCGCCTTGACCACCTTCCAGGTCGCCATACCACCGATTTCGCTGTCGTCTGCAGTCCCAAACTTGCCGTCCGCCCCCAGGTCACGGTTAGTGATCAGTCTGCCGGTCGCGATCGGGCCGTTGTCGGTCAGCTCATAACCGCGCAGGAACACCTGATGCGACGGGTGCGAGCTGTAGGTCTGGTTTTGGTCCACGAATGGCGACGTGGTGTTGGTGTGTTCATGGATGTCGTCGGCCGTGCCGAGAACGCCATCCGCCCCCGGCTGGTTGGTCGCGCGGGTCAGCACCATAAAGTTGGTGTGGCCACCTGGCACATACAGTGGATCATCCGGTTGCAGCGGGATGAAGATGGTGCCCGAACCGCCCTTGGTCAGCAGGTCCAGCCCATGATCGAAGAACTGCCCGAAGAAGGTCATCCAGGCGTTGAACGGCGCGGACAACCCTGCGTCCGACGCGGTGTTCT
The DNA here is from genome assembly GCF_054898005.1 of Pseudomonas sp. HLT2-19-2. Taxonomy (NCBI): domain Bacteria; kingdom Pseudomonadati; phylum Pseudomonadota; class Gammaproteobacteria; order Pseudomonadales; family Pseudomonadaceae; genus Pseudomonas; species Pseudomonas sp. HLT2-19-2. Next base: position 3,825,730 of record NZ_CM142712.1, read on the forward strand.
CGAACAGGTACACATCATGGTCGTCGGCAGTACCGAACTGACCGTCCATGCCGGGGCTGGCGACTATCCGTGTGCCATCCTTGAGCACGTCGTCGTTATCCTCCGCGCCGAAGTTGAGCACACCGTCCGCACCCGGGTCGTAAGCCGTGGCGTAGGCCGCCGGGTTGTTCGACGTCTGGTCGACGATCAGATTACTGATGGTGCGCGGTTGCGAGTCAAACACGTAGCCGCTGGTCTGCTGATACGACGATCCCGGAATGGCCGGCGAGCCGGGGCCGAAGAAGCCGGCAGGCGCACCTTCCGCGGGATTGAAGACCGGATCGGTCACGCGCGGAAAGACGTTATCGGCGGCGCCAAACTCGGTGTTGTTGATGCCGTTGTGGTTCATCAGGTTGTTGTTCGAGCCATCGACCGCACGCAGGCCCAACGGCGCGCGGATATTCGGGATCAGCGAAAGGATGTCCTGACCGGCCGCGTCAGCCTCGGCAATCTTGATCTGATCAAGGATGAAGTTGAGGTCGGAGCGGACCATGTGAAGGCCCTCGCCGCCCTCGGTGGCATTGACGACGGGTGTCTGCGCCGTCGGCACAACCGGCGCGCCGGGTTCTACCACGGCAGTCGGCTGCGAGAACAGCACTTCAGTCGTGCCATGACCATCCTGATAGATCGCCTTGACCCTCAGTGACAGCCCGGCAAGATCAGGCGAGACCTTGAAGGCGGTGCCGTCTGCGCTCTGGAATGCCAGGTTACCGGCAGGCAGCAGAATGATGTCTTCGAAAATGCCGGTGCCCGGATCGGCTTCGAACTGCCAAAAGTAGGACACCGAGGCGTTGTTGATAAAACCCTGCAGATTACCCACCGCGATGTTGTTGGCATCGCGCACCCCGGCCACGCTCACCGTCAGCGTGTCGCCCACTGTGATTGCGCCGCCGTTTGCATCCGTGACGGTGGGTCTGCCGACCGGTTGTGCATTCAGCCCTGGCACCAGCACTTGCTGGGTATCGGCGAACTGCAGGCGTTCGATATGCAGCAAGGTATCGGTGCCGTCGCGACCCACTTCGGTATCGGTCACCGTCCAGACATCGTCCGCCACATCGGCCGTGCCGCGGGTGTCACGCGTCACCACATACTCGGACTGAAGCCCGGAGAAAATGGCGGTGTCGAAGGCCGCCCCGCCCGTCGAGGTGCCGGGCAGGATTTCCCGCACGGCCTTGAGCTGACCCGGGTTATACGTGCCATCAATCATGAACGGAATCATGTCGACCATGCTGTCGAAGGTGGCGATCTCGGGGCCGGTATGATTGACGTCACCGGCGTCATAGACCGCAATCCTGACGTTGAGCCATTTGTCGCCATCGATCAGATCATCACCACCGCGGCCCTCGATCAGGTCACTGCCATTGCCACCCAGGATGATGTTGCCCGTGGCAAAGCCGGTGGTCGGCAAACCGGCGTCGGCCAGAAACTGCTCCAGTCCGCGGATCAACGCCACATTGGTCAGCGCACTGCCCGTGGTGCCACCGTGGTCGACGATAGTGACCGCATTAACATTATCGCCCTTGAGCACATCGCCGAATTGCGAACCAGACAAGCCTTCGACCTCGGCAAATCGGTCGAGGATCGAGGCCGGCGACGCGCCGACCGGGTTGAACGGCCCGTTGTTCTGGTTTGGCGCGTTGCCGTGTGGCTGCGCCAGCGTAGCCATGGTCAGGTCAACGGTCACGCCGACTCTGTCATTTTTGTGGGTTACCCAGTCGAAACCGGACATGCCGTCCATATTGTCCTGGGCATCGCTGCCGGCAAAGATGTCATCGCCACCCTCGCCGATCATTTCGTCGAAGCCACCACCACCGACAAAGATGTCGTTGCCAATCGTATCGTCATTGAGCAACGGCGAGGCGTTATCGCCAGGCGCGCCGTCCTGGGTGCCTTTCTCGATCCAGTCATCGCCTTCGTTGCCGGTGGCTGGCAGGTTGGTCTTGGCACCGAGGATGAAATCGTCACCCTGACCGCCGAAGGTGATGCTGACGTCTTCGGTGGTGATGATGAAGTCCTGGCCATCGCCCCCCAGGATCAGGTTGCCTCCAACCAGCATGCTGCCGGCAACGATCACATCATTACCGGCGTTGCCTTCCAGACGGTTGTCGCCGAACGAGTCGGTGATGATGTCATCGCCCGCGCCACCCAGTACCGCATCGTTCCCGGCGCCGCCTTCGAGGCGATCGTTGCCGCCGTCGCCGTAAAGGGTGTCATCGCCATCACCGGAGACAATGATGTCATTGCCGGCGGTGCCACCGAGGACGACATGGTCTTCACCGGTGTATTGCAGATAATTACTGTCCGCGCCAACAGTGTTGGGGTTGTCGCGGATCACCAGCGGCACGATTTCCACGCCGTTGATCATCAAGCCGCCCGTCGGATCGGCTTTGCCGCCCGCGCCAAGGTTTGTGAACTGATTGGTCTGATTCACTTCCAGGGTGTACGTCGGCGTCAGGAACACGGTGTTCGACAAGTGAGTGACATCGGTGTTGAGCATGATCAGCTTGGCAAAGGAGTTGTTTTCCAACTCGGTGCCGAAGTTCAGCCCCGCGACGCGCGACAGATAGTAGAAGCGGTCGCCGTTCTGCAACGCCTCCATCTGGGTCTCAAACACGAAGTTGAACGACGAGCCGAGCATCCCGCCGAACGGCATCTTCTGCTCGGCGAGGCCACCGACCCAGAAGTCGATGTCGTCGACGCCCGTGATCGTTACACCCGTCAGGTCGTCTGCGGTACCCAGTACCCCATCCCTGCCGGCCTTCGTTACGTTGGCCCAGGCACCGCTGCCGTTGAGGAAGTCCAGGCGGTCAGCCGGCGAACCGGCACCACCAAATACCAACGCCAGGGCAGCATCGCGTTTGCCTGCCAGCGTAGTCGCGGCCGTAATGGTGTCATGCGTGCCATAGGCCGCGATGAAGTTGACCAACGACTCGGGGTGTTTGAGGTTGTCCGCCCAGTCAGCCCAACTGATGTACGGCTTGAGTTGGCTGTCACCGGTTGATTCGTAGAACTCACGCCGCGCCTCATTCAACGTGGGGATGCCAGTGTCGCGACCACGCGCCAGGTTCAGGGCCGGCAAATCGAGGGGCAGACCGAGCAGATTGTTGCGCAACGCTTCGGTGACGAACTCGTCGATCTCGTTGCCGAGCTGGCGGGTCACACCGCGAATGATCGCTCCTGCCGCTTCGTCCGCGGTAGCCCCGCTGCCGGCGAACGCCAACGGGTTGAGGAAGGCCGCGATCAGACCGAGTTGCGAGTCCGGGTTGTTCGGGTCAGTGAGGAGCGGATTGAATTCGGGGTCGAAGCGATCGACAGTCTCGGTCAACATCGAGTGACCAAAGCGGTACACCACGTGGGCGAACTCGGCGAGGATGGCCGGATTGATCGAGGTGTCATAGCCGTTGGGGGCAAGGAATTCGTCGATCTGCGGCTGAACGGTCCGCGCGAACTCCTCGAACACCAGGTGCTGGTACTGCATCTCGGTGCCGAACTTGGCGGCCTGGAACAGCCGTTCGCCGTCCCACACCAATGCTGTGATTTCGGCGAGTGTGGTCGGTATCGCGGCAACGTCGTCGACCAGCCACTCATTGAGAAACGCCAGATCGCCAGCGGCCAGGATGGTGTCCTTGGATTGCTGGACCAGGCGGTTGTGCTCGGAGTGGAACACATGGTGCACGGCGGTCAGACCGATGTTCTCGTTCGCCCGGCCATCACCGGCAATGTAGTGAGCGTCGAGCAGTTCGTTGTCGTAGGTCAGGTTTTTACCGCCCGCGCCAACGGGCTGCGCATTGCCGATATCGGCGTCAGCATCCGCCTGCAGAACCCCGCCGACGACTACCGGCGCGGCATTGTGGGCGATGTCGTCGAGGAAGCCATGCCCGGTGCTCACGGCGCTGGCCAGACTGATCGGAGCATCCCGGTTGCCTTCGACCAGTTGCGTGACGTCATCAGCCGTCCCGGCGATACCGTCAGCGCCGTTACTGATGCGCATCACCACCTGCGGCATACCGCTTGAGCCCCGCATGAAGTTGCCATACGCATCGGTTGCCAGCAGCGGCACGTTGTGCACATCGGCGTCGGTCAGGTTAATGCCGAGAATGTCACGGGCCTGGGCCTTGACCACTGCCCAGCTCGCCATGCCGCCATTTTCGCCGTCGCCATCATCGGCAGTGCCGAACTTGCCATCGGCGCCCAGATCGCGGTTGGTAATCAAGCGCCCCGTTGCAATAGGGTCACCTGCCGCGTTGAGGACGTACTCGCGCAGGAACACCTGATGCGAGGGGTGCGAGCTGTAAGTCTGGCTCTGGTCTACGAACGGCGAGGTGGTGTTGGGCTGGCCATCATCGGTAGTGCCGACAATTCCGTCCGCGCCGGCTGTACGCACTGCCCGTGACAGCACCATGAAGTTGGTCGGGCTGCCCGGCACGAACAACGGATCGTCCGGCTGCAACGGAATAAACACAATGTCGGTACTGCTTTTGCTGAGCAGGTCGAGGCCGTGGTCGAAGAACTGGCCAAAGAAGGTCATCCACGAGTTGAAGCCAGCGGTCAGACCGGCGTCCGGCGATTCGTTGGGGATGAAGAACACTTGCTTGTCGTCATCCGTGCCAAACACACCATCGAAACCTGGGCTGATCACCGGGTCGGCACCGCCGTTCGCCGCAACAGCGGCCGGGTTGCTGGCGGTCTGATCATTGATCAGGTTACTGATAATCCGTGGCTGCGGGTCGATCACCGACCCGGTCCCGGCATAGGCCGCTCTATAAGAGGCATCCAGCAGGCGCAGGAAAGAATTGTCCGCAGCGCCAAATTCGGTTTGCCCGGCGACCAGGTTGTTGTAGCTGCCATCGACGGTACGCAGGCCGAATGGCACCTGACTGTTGGGTAGCAAATCACTGAGGCTGGCGCCGTCGGCATGGGCTTCTGCGATGAAGATTTGTTTGAGAATGAATTCCAGGTCCGACTTGTTGAAATTGGCCATTTAGATTGCCCTCGATCTCTGTGGGTGAGGACACGGGACGATAAAAATCCTCCCGCGCCCAGTCAGGTGCTGGCTTGCGCAGTGTGTTGGTTCATTTTTTTGGCGAGAGCTGGCTCGGGATGGCAGAGCCGATACATGGCTCCCCCCGGGATGCGCGCCTGGAATTCGCGAAAGAATGGCTCGCTGAGCGATTAGGCAGAGCGAATCCGAGCCCTGGGTGGGCCATGGAAACTTGAAGAAAAGGCGAATTTCCGGAACAGCCCCTTCACTCTGCAGAAGAACGAAATAATCGACATGGTGTGCTCCTTCGGGAACATCATCGCGCCTTGCGCTGCCAAAAAGTTGACGGGCTTCAGGCGGGCGGTTCCCTCAATTGAGTAAGACTAAAGGTGCATAGCAAAAAATTGTCAATTTTACGACGGATAAAACAGACGATTGGTAATTGACCTCTCAACTAGCTGTTTTTAAAAAACTTATAGGCAGTTCGTCGCAACATTAGAGCGAAACGTTATTTCAGATTGTGTCGACGCCACCTACGCTGCTGGCTATGGAAGCAACGCAGAGATTTGCAGGAGATTCGCCCTAGAGCGACCACCCTGCGTATCGACCAAGCTGCCTGCGGAACTACATCTGTTAGCTGTTTATTAGCTGTTGCGCCGCAAGGGCAAACGGCTTTTTCGAAGAGGGGTCAATCAAATGCACAAACAGTCGAGCATTCGATCCGAACTGGCTGACGCGCTTTTTCGACTTCGCCGCAGTTTTTACTCGTTGGCAGGATTCAGTGGCGTCATCAACGTCATGATGTTGACGCCAGCCATTTACATGCTGCAGGTCTATGATCGGGCCTTGGTCAGTCGAAACGTCACAACGTTGACGATGTTGACCATTCTGGTAATAGGACTGTTCTTGCTGATGGCCACGCTGGAAATGTTCCGCACCCGCGTGCTGATCCGGGTCGGCAACTGCCTCGACATGGACCTCAATCGACGCATTTTCACCGCAGCATTCGAGCGCAACCTGAGCCGCGCCGGAGGTAATCCGGCCCAGGCCCTGCAGGATCTCGCGCAGGTGCGTCAGTTCCTCACCGGCAATGGCCTGTTCGCTTTCTTTGATGCGCCATGGACGCCGATCTACCTGCTGGTCGCCTATCTGATCCACCCGCTGCTCGGACTGATCACGCTGATCGGCTCGCTGATTCTGGTGGGCCTGGCTTATCTCACCGAGAAGGCGACGCAAAAGCCGCTGGCCGAAGCCAATCAGGCCGCCCTCTCCTCCGCCAGCTACGCCAACAACAACCTGCGCAACGCCGAGGTCATCGAGGCCATGGGCATGCTGCCGTCGATCGGCAAGCGCTGGTACCAAAGCCATTTGCGCATTCTGGAAATGCAGACCCTGGCCTCCGACCGTGCCGCCCTGATCAGCAGCACCGGGCGCTTCGTGCGTATTACATTGCAGTCGCTGATCCTCGGCGCCGGCGCGCTGCTGGCGATCGAAGGCAAGATCACCCCCGGGATGATGATTGCTTGCTCGATCCTCACCGGCCGCGCGCTGGCCCCGGTGGAACAAGTCATCGCGTCGTGGAAGCAGCTGATTGGCTGCCGTTCGGCTTGGGGCCGGTTGAACGAGATGCTGAACGAGTATCCGCGCCGGCCACCGAGCATGTCGCTGCAGCGGCCGCTGGGCATGCTGGCGGTGGAGAATGTGTATGCCGGTGCCCCTGGCACCAGCAACACGATTCTGCGCGGGGTGAGCTTCAATCTTTCCCCCGGCGAAAGCCTTGGCATTATCGGTCCATCCGCCTCGGGCAAATCCACCCTCGCCCGCCTGTTGGTCGGCGTCTGGCCGGCACAGGCCGGCAAGGTGCGCCTGGACGGCGCGGACATATTCACCTGGAACAAGGGCGAACTTGGCCCCTGGCTCGGTTACCTGCCACAGGACGTGGAGCTGTTCGAGGGCACCATCGCCGACAACATTGCGCGCTTTGGCGAAGTGGACAGCGACGCGGTCATCCGCGCCGCCCGGACTACTGGAGTGCACGAAATGATCCTGCGTTTAGCGCAGGGTTATGAGACCCGTCTGGGCACTGATGGCAGCCCGCTTTCCGGTGGCCAGAAGCAACGCATCGCCTTGGCCCGCGCGCTGTATGGAGAACCCAATCTGATTGTGCTGGATGAGCCGAACGCCAACCTCGACGACGTCGGTGAAAAGGCCTTGGTCGATGCGCTGGCCCAACTCAAAAACCGCGGCGCCACCGTCATTCTGATTTCCCACCGTCCCAATGTGCTCTGCGCCGTCGACAAGGTGTTGATGCTGCGCGACGGCGGCGTGCAGATGCTCGGCACTCGCGACGAAGTATTCGCAGCGCTGCGCAAGGCCAGTGTGATGCCTGCAGGCGCGTCAACTCCGCTGGCCTCCGTCAAAGCACGGGAGTAACCGATCATGCAAATGAGCCAAACCACCGAGATGATTCACGCCGATCCCAGGAATGAGGTGGATCTGGACGTCGGCAAACCCATGCGCTGGGGCATGTGGCTGGTGCTCGCCGGCTTCGGCGGCTTCCTTCTGTGGTCCTGGCTGGCGCCGCTGGATGCCGGCGTGGTCGCGACAGGCACGGTCAAAGTCACCAGCAATCGCAAAGCCGTACAGCATCTGAGCGGCGGCACCGTGGAGGCCATTCTTGTTCGCGAAGGCGATGCAGTGAAAAAAGGCCAGGAGGTGGTCCGTCTCGACTCGCTGCGTGCCGTTGCCGAACAGGGTGCGGTCAGCGCCCAGTACATCGTCAGCAAGACGGTGGAAAACCGCCTGGAAGCGGAACGTGACGGCCGCGATGTGGTGAACTACGATCCCGAATTGCTCAAGCGCTTCGGGAATGACCACCGCCTGGTGGCCGCCATGAATCTGCAACAACGTCTGCTGGACACCCGGCGCGCCGGCCTCGCTGGCGAAATCAGCATCCTGCAGGAAAACCTCGCGGCGTCGGCGGTGCAGCTCAAGGGACTGCAGCAGGTCTATGGCTCCCGCGCCTCGCAGATCAACTTCCTCAACCAGGAACTAAAAGGCACCCGCGTGCTGGCGGCCGAAGGCTATGTGCCGCGCAACCGTCTGCTTGAACTGGAACGCAGCAATGCCGACCTCTCCGCCGGCCAGGCCGAGAACCTTAATAACATCGCTCGTATACGTAGCCAGACCACCGAAATCAAGTTGCGCATCCTGCAGCGCCAGCACGATTACCAGAAGGAAGTCGAATCGCAGCTCACCGACACCGCCAAGGAAAACACCACCCTGGCCGACCGCTTGCGTGCGCTTGACTATGAAGTGACCCACACGGTAATTCGCTCGCCGATCGATGGCATCGTCCAGTCCCTGAGCATTGCGACCATTGGCGGGATCATTCAGCCCGGCTTCAAGATTATGGAAATCGTTCCGGACAACGAACCGCTGCAGGTCGACGCGATGATTCCCGTGCAGGCGATCGACAAGATGGTCCCCGGCCTGGCCGTAGACATTGCCTTCCCGGCCTTCAACCATGCCCAGACGCCGAACATACCCGGCCGCGTGAAAACCGTTTCCGCCGACCGCCTGCTCGACGAGGAAAGCAAGGAACCGTTCTACCTGGCTCAGGTAGAAGTCACGCCCGATGGCATGAGCCTTCTTGGCAGCAATCACATTCGTCCCGGCATGCCCGCCAGCGTCACCATCAAGACGGGCGAGCGCAACATGATGAGCTATCTTCTCAAACCGATGCTCGAACGTGTCGACAGCGCCTTCAAGGAACAATGAAATGGACCGTCATTGCCTGATTTTCTGCCTGCTAGCGCTGTCCCTCCCGGCCAGCGCCATGGACCTCAAACAAGCCTGGGATCTGTTGCAGTACCAGGGCCCCGTCTACCGCGCGGCGGTGCATGAAAAAGAGGCCGGCCTGGAAAACCGCGCCATCGGCCAGGCCGGCCTGCTACCGCAGATCAGTGCCTCGGCCTACGACAACAAGGTCAATGGCACCCAGCGCCAGAGCGGCGTCGAAAGGGATCTCAACTACGACTCCAAGGGCGCTAACGTGCGCTTGCGCCAGCCGCTGTTCAACAAACAGAAAATGGCCGAGTACCGCCAAGGTAAACAGCGTGCCGACTACAGCGTCGCGGTGTTCGATGCCAAGAGTCAGGACGCCGCGGTGCGCCTCGCCGAAAGCTATTTCGACGTGCTTTTGGCCAGCGAAACCATCGTCCTCGCCAAGTCCAAGCTGAGCGCCTTCGATGAGCAACTCGCCTCGGCGAAACGGCGCATGGAGCTGGGGGCCGGCACCGTCACCGACATCGACGAGTCGGTCGCTCGCCGCGACCTCGCCGCGGTTGAGCTGATCGAAGCGCAGGACAACCTGGTCAATGCGCGCCGCAAGCTTGAGGAGCACATCGGAGAAACCCCCGAATCCCTGACCACCTTGCGTCCGAGTTTCAATACGCCACCGCTGCTACCGAGCAACCTGCAGGACTGGTTGGTCAAAGCCCAGAGCGACAGCCCGCTGATCCATGCGCGCCGTCATAGCAGCGACCTCGCCGAAGAAGAAGTAAAGCGCGCCAGGGCCGGCCACTGGCCGACACTGGATTTCGTTGCCGGCTACACCGCGGGCGATAGCCAATCAATCTCCGAGCTCAATCAACGCAACCGCTACGGCTCAATCGGGCTGGAAGTAAACTTCCCGTTGTACAACGGCGGTGGCACCAGCGCGTTGACACGCCAGGCGAGTGCCAATAGCTATAAGGCCCTGGACGAACTCGACGCCACGCGCCAGGAAGTCATCTCCGGCACCACCCGTGAGTATCACGGTGTACAGAGCGGCGCCACACGTATTCAAGCGCTGGAGAGGGCAGTGGAGTCCAACGAACGCTCGCTGACTTCGACACGCAAAGGCTTCAAAGAAGGAGGCACCAGCACCAACTCGGATGTCCTCAATGCCGAAGAGCTGCTCTTCGTTGCGCGCCACGATCTGTTCGAGGCCAAGCTGCGCTACTTGATGTCGCGCCTGCGCCTGGCCTCTTCGGTGGGCAGTCTGGGCGACGACGATATCGACCACATCAACGACTACCTCGGCCCGGAACTGTTGGTCACCAACTGACGTTCACAAACTCAGCATGAAACCCGGGAAGTCATTTCCGGGCTCTACTTGCTGACTCCCTCTTCTGCGTTTCTGAATGGTTACAAACAGTATTGATTTTATGAGTGTTATTCTGGGCGAGAAATTCGCCACGCCTCCACCATGGACCGCATTCGAGGGGTACAACCCTTCCTGGTGGGGAGGTGATATGCAAGGCGCTCAGGGTTACTACAATGACAACTACTTCCTTCCCTTCTTCTCTCGATTGAGTGATTTAGAAAAACAGAAGTATTACGCAAGATTCGAAGCTACAGATGAATGGATAGAAAGCCTGAATTTGACGTACGGCGATGAGTGAATCTGACGTGTTCAGGTCTGCTCCGCAGCCCAGCGGGAGCAAGCTTCCTCGCCACAGGAACGGTGTCAGTCTTGAGATTTGTGCGGCCAACAAGTGCTGAATACCAGACACAAAAAAGCCCACTGACCGCTACGCGGTTCAGTGGGCTTTCGATTACGCCTCTAGTTACAGAGCCATATCACGAGCAGCATTAGCCTTCGGCGCCTTAGGCGCTACAGCCGGAGCAGCAGCCGGGGCCACCGCCTGACCCATCACCGGCGGCGGAGTCAGCTGCAACACCTTGGCGGTGTAAGCCCACTCCTGTGCAACCTTCTCAGGACTGCCATTGAGCTGAGTGCCATAACTCGGCACGATCTGATGCAGCTTTTCCTGCCAGGCAGGCGATGCAACCTTGTCCTTGAACACTTTCTGCAGCACGGTCAGCATGATCGGTGCAGCAGTCGAAGCGCCCGGCGATGCGCCCAGCAAACCAGCAATGGTGCCGTCTGCGGAAGCAACGATTTCAGTACCCAACTTCAGCACGCCACCGGCAGCTTCATCACGCTTGATGATCTGCACGCGCTGGCCGGCTTGCCACAAGCGCCAGTCTTCAGCCTTGGCGTTTGGGAAGTATTCTTTCAGCGCGTTGAGGCGGTCCTCGTCAGACAGCATCAGTTGGCCAGCAAGGTACTCGACCAGCGGGTATTCCTTGATGCCGACTTTGGTCATTGGCCACACGTTGTGCGTGGTGGTGGTGGTGGCCAGCAGGTCCAGGTACGAGCCTTCTTTCAGGAACTTGGTGCTGAAGGTCGCGAATGAGCTAAAAAGGATAGCCATGGTTGTCAGCAGATTCTTTGTGTAACAATCCTCCACTCCACATTTTACAAGGATGTTCAAAATGGCTGGCAAACCTGCTGCCCGAGTCACGGACCCTACTAGCTGTCCGCTTCCCGGCCATGGGGTTAATCCCATCGCCGCAGGCTCCCCCGATGTTTTCTTTGAAGGTTTGGCTGCTGCTCGACAAGACGACAAAAGTGCGTGCGGCAGCCCCATTGTCGGGGAGGTCGCCTCTACCGTTCTGATTTACGGCAAACCCGCCGCAACTGTGGGCAGCGTCGGTGCCCATGGTAATAACGTTGTGAGTGGCTCCGGAACGGTGATCATAGGCAATTCCCACACGCCAGCGGATTTCGTCCCGCCTTTACCGATGCCGCTGTGGTTGCAGCCATTCAATGAGCAGTTTCGTATTCTCGGAAGCGACGGCCAGCCTCTTGCCCATGTGCCTTAACACATCAAAGATGAGGCGGGTCGGGTTTACACTGGTTTTTCTGACGAATCAGGGCATACACCACGAATTACTACAAAGAAACAGGAAATACTTGAAATCACCACGGGCGTTGCCGCGCTTGAAAAGTGGGGCGATGCATGACTGAGTTCTCTTGTAAGGTCCCTACAAATCAACAGGCCGGGTCGGTTAGAAATGTGCCTGGTTATTCAATGCCTGCCAACATTCACTTATTCGTTGTCGTTGATGAAATAGGTAAAGATGGCTTTCTGGTTCGCAAAATCTACTCTTCGCCAGATAATCCTCATCTTGTTGCAAAAAACCTTCCGGCATTTCAAATAAAACACGAGGTATGGCCGGAAAAATTTGGCATGTTACCTATTGATCCAAAATCTAACGCCACAGTAGCTGAGCATGTTTTTAGCAGCAGAAAATATCCATCCAGCTATCTCTCTACCAGTTCTGAATTTCCAAAGGGTTCGCCGCGATTCGAGGGCAAGACTGTTTACATTGATATAGAAAAAGCAAAAGCTGCCGGCGCAAAACTTGTTACCACCGGAGAGATATTGAAATCCCTCGAGGAATATAAAAAAGTCGCCCCTAAGAAAATAGCTCAAATCGAACAAATTGCAGAATGGGTAAAAAACATAGATAAGGAGGTATTGGTTCACGCTGAAAAAGTACCGGCTAAAGCAGTCTTTACCCCAGGATCCTATAAAGCCACAACCATGTTGATTAACGGCGCTAGAGTGGCAAGGGTTTTTGCCATTGGATTTACCGCTTATGACTTGAAATTGGCTACAGATGAGTCAATCAAGCAAAATAGCGTCAAACCGATCTCTGTCGAAGTAGTCAAGCAGGCTGGAGGTTGGGGCGCCGCAATCGCGGGAGGACGGATTGGTCTGGCGGTAGGTGCCGCTGTCGGTATTGAAACGGGCCCCGGAGCAATTGTTAGCGCTGCTGTCGGCGGAATTATCTTCGGTACGGCGGGTTACATTGGTGCTACCTGGCTTACTGATTACGTACAAGACTGAGGCCTGGTGATGAGTTTTTTTAGTCGTTTCAAATCCTTCATGAAGCAAGAGCCAGATGAGCAAATTGCCGGATATACCCTTTCAGAACTCAAATCCATTTTTACTGCCTCTTCAACAAGCATATTCAGTCGGATACCCGAGTATCCAACAGTAGCGTCTTTAGAAGGACTGGGCATCCCAGCCTTTTATTCTTCATTTTTAATTGACAACAAAGACACTCATATTTTTTTGACTCTCGTTGAGTCAAATTTTAAGTACACATCTGAAAAAATGTTCAATGATTTACCTGCAAAGCAATATGTAAATGATGAAAGAAATGAGCAGTTAGTATTTTTTTCCTCCACGAGAGAATTTAACTCAACAACTGTTCGAATGGTTACGAACAGTATTGATTTTATGAGTGTTATTCTGGGCGAGAAATTCGCCACGCCTCCACCATGGACCGCATTCGAGGGGTACAACCCTTCCTGGTGGGGAGGTGATATGCAAGGCGCTCAGGGTTACTACAATGACAACTACTTCCTTCCCTTCTTCTCTCGATTGAGTGATTTAGAAAAACAGAAGTATTACGCAAGATTCGAAGCTACAGATGAATGGATAGAAAGCCTGAATTTGACGTACGGCGATGAGTGAATCTGACGTGTTCAGGTCTGCTCCGCAGCCCAGCGGGAGCAAGCTTCCTCGCCACAGGAACGGTGTCAGTCTTGAGATTTGTGCGGCCAACAAGTGCTGAATACCAGACACAAAAAAGCCCACTGACCGCTACGCGGTTCAGTGGGCTTTCGATTACGCCTCTAGTTACAGAGCCATATCACGAGCAGCATTAGCCTTCGGCGCCTTAGGCGCTTCCGCCGGAGCAGCAGCCGGGGCCACCGCCTGACCCATCACCGGCGGCGGAGTCAGCTGCAACACCTTGGCGGTGTAAGCCCACTCCTGTGCAACCTTCTCAGGACTGCCATTGAGCTGAGTGCCATAACTCGGCACGATCTGATGCAGCTTTTCCTGCCAGGCAGGCGATGCAACCTTGTCCTTGAACACTTTCTGCAGCACGGTCAGCATGATCGGTGCAGCAGTCGAAGCGCCCGGCGATGCGCCCAGCAAACCAGCAATGGTGCCGTCTGCGGAAGCAACGATTTCAGTACCCAACTTCAGCACGCCACCGGCAGCTTCATCACGCTTGATGATCTGCACGCGCTGGCCGGCTTGCCACAAGCGCCAGTCTTCAGCCTTGGCGTTTGGGAAGTATTCTTTCAGCGCGTTGAGGCGGTCCTCGTCAGACAGCATCAGTTGGCCAGCAAGGTACTCGACCAGCGGGTATTCCTTGATGCCGACTTTGGTCATTGGCCACACGTTGTGCGTGGTGGTGGTGATCAGCAGGTCCAGGTACGAGCCTTCTTTGAGGAACTTGGTGCTGAAGGTCGCGAATGGGCCAAACAGAATGACGCGCTTGCCGTCCAGAACACGGGTGTCCAGGTGCGGAACCGACATTGGCGGAGCGCCAACGGAGGCTTTGCCGTAGGCCTTGGCCAGGTGTTGTTCGGCGAGTGTCGGGTTTTCGGTGACGAGGAACGAGCCGCCTACCGGAAAGCCAGCGTATTCCTTGGCTTCAGGAATGCCCGACTTCTGCAGCAGGTGCAGTGCACCGCCGCCCGCGCCGATGAACACGAACTTGGCGTCGGTTTCGGATTTGCTGCCGTCTTTCAGGTTTTTGTAGCTGACGCGCCAGCTGCCGTCGTCGTTCTTGGTGATGTCCTGCACTTCGCTGGACAGTTTCAAGTCGAATTTTGGCGTGGTTTGCAGGTGCGCAACGAACTGGCGGGTGATCTCGCCAAAGTTGACGTCGGTGCCGATCGGGCTCCAGGTGGCCGCGATTTTCTGGCTCGGGTCACGCCCTTCCATCATCAGCGGAACCCACTTTTTGATCACAGCCGGGTCTTCGGAGTACTGCATGCCGGCGAACAGCGGGCTCGCTTGCAGGGCTTCGTAACGCTTTTTCAGGAACTTGATGTTGTCATCGCCCCACACAAAGCTCATGTGCGGCGTGGAGTTGATGAACGAACGCGGGTTTTTCAGCACGCCTTGCTGAACTTGCCAGGCCCAGAACTGACGGGAGATCTGGAAGGCTTCGTTGATTTCAACGGCTTTCGGGATCTGAACGTTGCCCTTGTCGTCTTCCGGGGTGTAGTTCAGCTCGGCCAGCGCGGAGTGACCGGTACCGGCGTTGTTCCAGCCATTGGAGCTTTCCAGGGCGACGCCGTCGAGGCGCTCGATCATTTCCATCGAAGTGCCGGGTTCCAGCTCATTGAGCCAAACACCCAGGGTCGCGCTCATGATGCCGCCGCCGATCAGCAGCACATCGACTTTCTTTGCCTCTTCCGCGTGAACGGACGTGATCCCCATCGACAAAGCCAGCCCCAGCAGGGCCGTGTTCATTTTTTTAAACATGTGTAGCACCTATGATAAAACGCCATCCGCCCTTCCATCTTCACTTACGAGCCCCTTGTTTACGGCATTCAGGCAGGATGTCGTGGGTTCTCGCACATGACGATTGGAGGGTGGGCACACAAGGCCGACGTGTCTCCATCGACCTCAGTTTATATGTCCCTACTGAACTGACTTTTTATCATTATTGGCTTCAGCTACTTGAGCGACAGTGATTCTGTTGGCGCGTCTCAAGGACGCGCAAACTGAATAGGTCAAAGCAAGTTGAGGCGAAGAATATCACGACCGGACAAACCCGCGCGTCTGTTCCCGACTTGATAGCCCGGGCACGGCCGCCGGGTCCACTATACTAATCCTGATTTTCTCGACGAGCCGGTGAGGAGCAGTCATGAGCGACAAAGACGATTTGCGCAAATATTCCTCCCAAGTGGTCGACGGCGTGGAACGCGCGCCCGGCCGCGCGATGCTGCGAGCCGTGGGTTTCACGGACGAAGACTTCAAAAAACCGCAGATCGGCATCGCCTCCACATGGGCGATGGTCACGCCCTGCAACATGCACATCGACAAGCTGGCCATTGAAGCCGAACAAGGCGCGAATGCTGCCGGCGCCAAGGGCGTCATTTTCAACACCATCACCATTTCCGACGGCATCGCCAACGGCACGGAAGGCATGAAGTACTCGCTGGTGTCGCGTGAAGTGATCGCCGATTCCATTGAAGTCGTCGCCGGCTGCGAAGGCTTTGACGGTCTGGTGACCGTAGGCGGTTGTGACAAGAACATGCCGGGCTGCCTGATCGGTATGGCGCGGCTGAATCGCCCTTCCATCTTCGTCTATGGCGGCACCATCCGGCCGGGCGCCGGCCACACCGATATCATCTCCGTGTTCGAGGCCGTGGGTCAGCACGCGCGGGGTGATATCAGCGAAATTCAGGTCAAGCACATCGAGGAAGTGGCGATTCCCGGCCCCGGTTCCTGCGGCGGCATGTACACAGCCAACACCATGGCGTCCGCCATTGAGGCGTTGGGCATGAGCCTGCCCGGTTCCAGCTCGCAGGATGCCGTCGGCAGCGACAAGGCTTCGGACAGTTTCCGCGCTGGCCAGCAAGTGATGGAGCTGCTGAAGCTGGACCTCAAACCGCGCGACATTATGACCCGCAAGGCTTTTGAAAATGCGATCCGGGTAGTGATCGCCCTCGCCGGTTCGACCAATGCCGTGCTGCATCTGCTGGCCATGGCGCATGCCGTGGATGTCGAGCTGACGCTGGATGATTTCGTCGAGCTGGGCAAGGTTTCCCCGGTGGTGGCCGACCTGCGCCCCAGCGGCAAATACATGATGAGCGAACTGGTTGCCATCGGCGGCATCCAGCCGCTGATGAAGCGCATGCTCGCCGCCGGCATGCTGCATGGCGATGCGCTGACGGTCACCGGCAAAACGCTGGCCGAAAACCTGGAAAACGTGCCCGATTACCCCGAGGGTCAGGACGTGATCCTGCCCTTCGACCAGCCGATCAAAAAGGACTCGCACTTGGTGGTGCTGCGCGGCAACCTCTCGCCCACCGGCGCGGTGGCCAAGATCACCGGCAAGGAAGGCCTGCGCTTTGAAGGCACGGCTCGTGTGTATCACGGCGAGGAAGGTGCGCTGGCCGGCATTCTCAATGGCGAAGTCAAGGCCGGCGATGTGATCGTGATCCGCTACGAAGGCCCCAAGGGAGGGCCTGGCATGCGCGAAATGCTTTCGCCAACGTCGGCGGTCATGGGCAAGGGGTTGGGCAAGGACGTTGCGCTCATCACCGACGGCCGCTTCTCCGGCGGTTCACATGGGTTTGTGGTGGGGCATATCACGCCCGAAGCCTTTGATGGCGGGCCGATCGCGCTGATTGAAGACGGCGATAAGATCACCATCGACGCCGAAACCCGGCAGATTACGGTCGATGTCTCCGACACCGAACTGGCCGAGCGCAAAACCCGCTGGGTGCGCCCGGAATCCAAGTACAAACGCGGGGTGTTGGCCAAGTACGCGAAGACCGTGTCCAGCGCCTCGGAAGGCGCCGTCACGGATAAATACCTCTAACGCCTCAAAGCCGAAACCGATCCACCGACTGCGAGAGTTTGCCCGCCAGGGTGGAAAGTTCGTCGGTGGTGGTGGCGGTCCGGCCAATGACCTTGCTGTTGCCTTCGGACATGCCGGCAATCATCTCCACCTGATGGGCGATTTCGTTGCTGGCCAAGCTCTGCTCACCAATTGTGCGGGTGATGTCATTGACTAGCTGAGTGGTGTTCAGCGTAGCGTCGAGGATTTCGCGGATGGAGCGCTCGACGTCGGCGGTCACGGCCATGCCTTTGTCGACCTGCGCCACGCCCGCCTCCATGCTGGTCACCGCCTCGCGGGTGCTTTGCTGGATGCGTGAAACCATCGTGGCAATTTCCTGGGTGGAGGCGCTGGTGCGTCCCGCCAGGCTCCGTACTTCGTCGGCCACCACGGCAAAACCACGCCCTTGCTCACCGGCGCGAGCGGCTTCGATCGCAGCGTTGAGCGCCAGCAGGTTGGTTTGATCGGCGATGCCCTTGATCACCTGGATGATGCTGAAAATCCCCTCGGACTCCTTGTCCAGCGTGCGGATCACCTGGGCCGATTGCTGCGCCGAACGCGCAATACCGTCCATGTCGTTGACCACCTGATGGATCACCCGACCGCCATCCTTGGCCAGTGCCTCGGCCTGATTGGCCATGTTCAGCGCCCGCTCGGCATGCCGGGTGATTTCCTCGATGCTCGCGGTCATTTCGCTGGCTGCAGCGGCCATGGTGCTGGCCGCTACGCTTTGCTGCTGGCTGCTACCGGCCACTTCGTGACAGCCACTGCTCAATTGCTCACTCATGCCACTGACGCCGTGGGCGTTGCTGCGCACGACTTCGATCATGCCGCGCAGGTCGCGCTGCATGGTCGCAAGGCTGCGAATCAGGGCGCTGGCTTCGTCCTGCTGAGTGGGCTCGACAATCGGTTCGCTCAGGTTGCCATGGGCGATGCTGTTGGCGATGCGGCTGGCGGTCTGCAATGGCCCCATGATGCTCAGAATCACCCAGCGGCCTTGGGCGAGCAGCAGTAACAGGCTGGCGATGAGTACGCTGCCAAGGGTGAAGTTGGCGTTGCTGATGACTTTTTGAGTGCCGGCGCTGGTCTGTTGGGTGTTGGTTTCGATCAGTTCACTGAGGGCGGCCATCTGGTCTTCCAGCTGGCTGAACACAGTATTGAAGGTGCCCAGATCTTTTTGAGCAACCTCCGGATTTTCCAGCGCCAACCCGACAATCCGTTCGGCTGCGCTGATGTAGTTGTCGAGGCTTGGCTTGATCTTGTTCAGGCCCGCTCTAATGGTGTCGTTGACCGGCAGTTTGAGGTTTTCACCGAGCATGTTACGAAAGTGCGCCGCATGTTCCTCGATGGAACTGCGCACCTCGGCTTTGCTGCTGGTGCTTTTGCCCAAGCCCACCACCATCGCGGACAGCACGTCGGCGCGTAACGCGTCGTGCATCATGTCGGCTTCGAGGTGATTACGCAGCGCGGTCATACTGACCTCGTTGTCATTCACCGCTGCAGCCATCTGGGTGTTTCCCAGATAACTGACCAGGCTCATGATCAACGCGGTGAGCAGGCCGGTGCCAATCAGCAGAATCAAACGTAATTTTATGGACACTCTATGGATCCTCTCTTGGCACGTTTGTCAGTTGCGTAATGCCAACTGCGGATTGGTTTGCTGAAGAGGCTATCGGCTGGCGCGAGCGGTTATTTAAGCGAATATCCATACGCGCATGTCTTTACGACATGCGGTATGCCTTGCCGGTTTTGATTGCGCCCAGATCAAGCAGCAGAGAAGAAGTATCGCGTGAGGTGAAAGAAGATTGGCGCGGCGAAGCAAATCGAGTCCATCCGGTCGAGCATGCCGCCGTGGCCTTTGATCATGGTCCCCCAGTCCTTGGCGCTCAAACTGCGTTTGATCGCCGACATGACCAACCCACCCAGGAAACCCATCACCACGATGACGAACGACATCATCAGTGATTGCCAGAAGCTGAAGGGGGTCATCCAGAACATGCACCCGCCAATCAGCGTTGCAGACAGACCTCCACCCACCAGCCCCTCCACCGTTTTTGACGGACTCACCAGCGGCGCGACCTTGTGCTTGCCGAAGAGCTTCCCAAACACGTACTGCAAAACGTCACTCAACTGAACGACGAACACCAGGTAGAACAGCAGAAGCGCGTTTTGCCCCGTGAATCCTTCCAGATCCAACAGCAACAGCGCTGGCGCATGGCTGATGCAGTAAATGCAGATCATCACGCCCCACTGGATCTTTGCCGTCCTTTCCAGAAAGGCGTCAGTGTCCTGGCTCAGCACCGCAATCGCCGGTAGCAGCAGGAATGAATACACCGGAATCAGGAGCGTGAACATCGAATACCAGTGAGTACCGATCAGTATGTATTGCAGCGGGATCAGGATGAAAAACGCCGTAAACAGGGCGTTATGGTCACCGAGCCTGGTCGGCGTCAGGGTGATGAACTCCCTGAGCGCGAACAGTGAAATGAAACCGAACAGGACGACCGTTGCATTGCCGCCAAGCAGGTAGGAAACGAAGAAGATGATGACCATCCCCCACCAGGCATTCACTCGCTGATTGAGGTTTTCGATGGTCGAGACAGCGCCTTCTGTTTTGGCGCGCATGGCCAGCAGTCGACCGGCGAGCGAAGCAATCGCCAGCAAGCAGGCCAATCCAAAAAAGAACCACAAAAACTTAGCTTCAAGACTCATTTCGACAGCCCCACAATGGCGTCACGCGCGCGCTCCAGGAACGCCTGTTTGTCCTCGCCAGCAATCCTTTCCATCGGGTTGCCGATGCGGATTGTGCAGATGATCGGCAGAGGGACGTGTTTGCCTTTGGGCATGGAGCGATGAAGGTTTTCCAGGTAGATCGGCACCAGGTCGACATCGGGAAAGGTCTCGCTCAACCGGTAAAGACCTGATTTGAATTCCCCGGGCAGTGCCTCGGATGAGCGTGTGCCTTCTGGAAAGAAGATGATCGAATGGCCAGCCTGCACCACATCAAAAATGGGCTCCAGCGCGTTTTTACCGGGCGCCGGTTTACGGTCAATCAGCACGGCATTGAGCCCTTTCTGGGAGATGTACG
Source organism: Pseudomonas sp. HLT2-19-2 (assembly GCF_054898005.1). Classification (NCBI taxonomy): domain Bacteria; kingdom Pseudomonadati; phylum Pseudomonadota; class Gammaproteobacteria; order Pseudomonadales; family Pseudomonadaceae; genus Pseudomonas; species Pseudomonas sp. HLT2-19-2. Next base: position 3,846,114 of record NZ_CM142712.1, read on the forward strand.
ACAGAAATCTGTTCTTTCCCCAGTAATCGGCTGCGGCAATCGGCTTCACATTTAACCGAGCTTCGGGCGGCAAGGCAGCAATGATTGCCAAGGTGTCCATGTGACTGGTGTGATTGGCGAAATAGATTCGCTGACGCGTGAGATCCGGTGGGCTCTCCCACCTGGCCGTGACGCCGATAAGGAGTCGAAGAACAGAAATCAGCGCATTACTGATCCACATGGTCGGCCCCTTTCATCTGCCTGGCGATCGCCAGCGTTCGCGTGACGCAGGTTGCGACTGATCCAATGGCGATGACAGCCAGCGCGATCAACAGTACGTAGTGAGTGCCATAAACGCTTGCTTCGACGGCATTCACCAGCAGTCCTGCGGTCATCACGGCCATTCGATGTTGCTTGGCCATAGGGCCCATGAAGGTCTGCTTGAGACCCAACGAGCCGCCGAACACCCTGACATACGCCGTCAGTGCGGCGGCCAGGGCAGCAAACCAGCCTAGGTCAGATTGCCCAATGGCATACCCCAGCCCAACGATCAGCAGGCTGTCGGCAATCCGGTCAGGGAATTCGTTGTAGAGACTGCCGATGTCGGACTTCTTGCCGCCCTCTATCGCCACCATTCCGTCGAAGAGGTTGCACAGCAGGCGCAACTGAATGCCGACCGCGCAGCACATCGACCCAATGACACCGTTATCAATATTGAGCGCCACGACGCCGGCGAGCGCGAAGGCGATGCTGGCGACGGATATCTGATTGGGGGAAATGTCTCTTTTCACCAGAATGTCGGTGATGCGTTTTGCCCAGCCCGCAGAGCGCGTCTTGATAGGCCTTCTGTTGTCATCCACTTGCCAATATCCCTATAAATGATGAGTTACCACGCGTTGCATTGTAATGGCGAGACGCACTGACGACACCAGCAATATGAAGACTTTGCTTTGGATGTGTTCTTTAGGTTTTTTATGAGCAACCAGGAGCCTTAAGCAATACCTGATTCGTGGATGTAGGCCTGCAACGTCAGAGCATTGCCCAGTGCAAAACCGCTGGCGGTGTTATCGAAGATGCACCAGGTGGTGATCCCCTTCCGCACCGAGTTTTGCACTTGCTGCGCCAACGCCTGCAATCGATCCGGCTCATAGTCACTGTGATAAATACGCGGCGAGCCATGCAGCCGCCAGTATTGGATTCCAGGCCAGCCGCCCGGTGTCCAACCCGTTGAAATCGGCGACGGATCCGCCGCGACCCGCCCAACACGCTGCTCGATCAATAAAGCGTCTGCGTTCAGCCAGGTTTCATGCCGAGGCTCAAGGGCCAAAACCCCAGCATAACGCTCCCGCAACGCCAGGAAAAAGTCGGTGGCGATGCCTTCGTCGTAAACCAGTGACGGCGGCAACTGAACCAGAAGACAACCCAACGAATCGCCAAGCGCCGTGCACTGGGAAAGAAACTCGTCCAGCAGCCGCTCACACCCCTGCAATCGCTGAACATGAGTGATGAGCTTGGGCACCTTGACCGAAAAACGAAACGGCTCCGGTACCGACTTCGCCCAGCGTAAATACGTTTGCGGCCGATGCGGGCGATAAAACGAGCTGTTGATTTCTACCGCCGTCAGGTGCGACGCGTACCGCTGCAAATGCGTGCCGTGGGCAGGAAACATCGGCCAATACTTACGAGGCAGATTCCAGCCCGCACAACCGATGTAAAACAACGAGTCCAGATTCGCCCCAGCCAAGAGTTTTCACCTTCATTTTTCGGAGCACCGTTCCGACCTCTAACTTCGAGATAAGCCCTCAACACAAGTTCGTTTTTTCCTCGGCTGCATGCGAAGCGCCTTCAAAACGCTAGAGATGCAGAACCAGACCATCACCGTGTCGGGTGACGTGGCGTTGGTCCGCCATCACTTCTCGGCACAAGCGCTCAAGGGCACCGAAGTGGTTCCAACAGAAATCGAGAACTTCCAGATTTGGCAAAAACAGAAAGGCCACTGGTTGCTGGTAGGTCGACAAGCGTTCAAGTTCTGATTCCTGCGTAACGAAGGTGACACCTGCCAGGCAACTCGATCACACGGAGTGCATGGTGCGTGGCGGTCATGTCTGCCGATTCAAACTGCAGCCAATCGTAGAAAAGGCCAGCGAGCCTGATAACTCCTGGCCTTCTGCTCGAACAGGTCGGGCTGATGGTTGACCGGATTGATACGTAAAAGCCCTTCTTCGATGTCGCTCAACCCGTAAGGCGCATACACCTCGCCCGTTTCCACATCCACACCTACACACGTCCCCGCGATCAAATACCGATCAATGCCAGCCTTTGCCGAGTGAAGCTTGGGATAAGCCCTGCCAAATCGCTGACCGTACCAAAGGTGAACCCTTGCCTGGTTCTTGATTTCGATGTTCACGTCGAGGTCGTGAAAGAGCTTCCGGGCTGCAATGATGACTTCGTTCTCGGCCTCCCACGACACGTCTTCATCAAAGTAGAAAACGTCGTAATCCTTGATACCCCACGCGGCGGGAAGCCCGGCTTGATGATTCCAGACTGCCTGAAAAAGGCAGCCCGCCGTCAACAGGCATTGGCTCAGGCCGAGTGAAGGCAAGCGCCGGGCAATCTCGGCGTTTACCGGATTGGCCATCGCGATCTCAATCAACGTGTCAGCGGTTAACGTCATGCTATCTCCGTGTGGTGCATCAAATCCCAGGGGCTGACGATACATTAAAGCCGCGTGACGAAAGGCCGAACACTTGGGTTTCACTCAACTCGGCAGACCGCTACAGTGACGCGACCGACACCTGAGAAACGATGAACATGGATGGAATTCACCAAGGAAGTTGCCTGTGCGGCGCAGTAAAATATCGTGTGGTCGCCGCATTAAAGGTGACCCTGCCGACCGACGTCGCCGTCGATGCCGAAGTGGACCTGGGCAAGACCGAAGACGCCTTCTTCCTGCAGGCGCGCCTCAATGTAAGCATTCCGGGCCTGGACCCTGCTGTCGCACGGGGCGGTGGTGGATGGCGCCGCCCACCAGAGGTGCCCGTACTCCAAAGCGACCCGTGGCAACATCGACGTCACGATCAATCTGGTTTAACCGAAGCACTCCATGCGGCCTGCCTTCCCGGCAGGCTGTGCTGGCAATTGCTGCAAGCCGCTCAATCGTCCTCATGCAACTTGATACCGCGGGCGTGAAGCAGATGCGGGACCACCAGCACCAGCAGCGTTAGCGCGAGGAACGAGGCTGCAATGGGTTGCGTCAAAAACACCAGCCAGTCTCCCTCACTGATGGACAAGGCGTTGCGCAACTGCTTCTCAGCCATGGGCCCGAGCAGCATGCCGACGATCACGGGCGCGACGGGAAAATCGAAACGGCGCATCAGCACGCCGCCCCAACCAATCGCCAGCATCAGCAACAGATCGAAGGAAGAATGGCGCATGCCGTACACGCCGATGGTGGCAAACACCAGAATGCCGGCGTTCAGATACGGCCGGGGAATCTGCAGGAGCTTGACCCAAAGGCCCACCAACGGGAGGTTCAACACTAACAGGATCACGTTGCCGATATACAGCGAGGCCACCAGGGTCCAAACCAACTCCCCCGACGTCTGGAAAAGCATCGGCCCCGGTTGCAGGTTGTAGTTCTGGAACGCGGCCAACAGAATCGCCGCAGTGGCGGACGTCGGTATGCCGAGCGTCAGCAGCGGTACCAAAGAACCCGTCGCGCTCGCGTTGTTGGCCGCCTCGGGACCGGCGACCCCCTCAATCGCGCCCTCGCCCTTGCTGCCAGCAAACTCTTTCGGGTATTTGCTCAGTTTGCGTTCCGCCGAATAGGACAGGAACGTCGGAATTTCAGCGCCACCGGCCGGAATCGAGCCGAATGGAAAACCGATCAGCGTGCCCCGTAGCCAGGCGGGAACCGATCGTTTCCAGTCAGAGCGCGTCATCCACAACGAGGTCAAGCGGTGCTGGCCGGAAGATTCTTCCTTTTGATAAAGCAGGCTGTACAAGGCCTCGCCCACTGCAAATAATCCGACCGCCACGAGCACGACTTCGATGCCATCAACCAACTCCGGCACCCCCAAGGTGTAGCGGGCAATGCCCGAGGTCGAATCCAGGCCGATCAAGCCGATGGTCAGTCCAATTCCTAGTGAGGCGAAACCGCGCAGCATTGAAGCGCCGAGTACCGCAGACACTGTCGTGAAGGACAGCACCAGGATCGCGAAGTACTCTGCTGGACCAAACTTGAGCGCCAGCGTGGCGACAATGGGGGCAAACAGGGTCAGAAACACCGTCGCGATGGTGCCGGCCACAAATGAGCCTATCGCGGCCGTTGCCAAGGCCGGTCCTGCCCGACCGTTGCGGGCCATGAGATTGCCTTCCAGGGCCGTGACCATGGAGGACGATTCACCGGGCGTATTGAGCAGGATCGAGGTGGTGGAGCCGCCAAACTGCGCGCCGTAATAGATACCGGCGAACATGATCAAGGCTCCCGTAGGATCGACCTTGGCGGTAATCGGCAGCAGCAACGCAACGGTCAGCGCCGGTCCAATACCCGGCAAGACACCAATGGCGGTGCCGAGCAAACAGCCGATAAAGCCCCACATCAAATTGATCGGTGTCAGCGCAGCGGAAAAACCAATGGCCAGGTTCGCGAGAGTTTCCACCTTGTTTACCTCCTTCGGCCCGGGTCAGATCCAGGCGTTGACAAGGGGCGGCAGGGAAACCCCTAGCCCGGCGTTGAACAGCCAGTAAATCGGTAGGGTCAAGGCAATGCCGATGGCGAGGTCGCGCACCGGACGGCGACTGCCAAACCCCCGCGCCGAACAGGCAAACAGCAGCGCGGCCGCCAAGACGAACCCGATGAGGTTAATCAGCACGGCCACCCCCACAAGCCCCGCAGTCACCCAGGCCGCGCCGAGTTTGCCGCCGGGCAGCGCTTTGGCAGATTCGTCGCTGTGGTCTGCCAACTCGCGCAAACCACCGGTGACTGCCTGATAACACAGCAACAGACCGACGCCCCCCAGGAAAACCGCGACGGCGTACGGATAGACGTCGGCCCCCAGGATGACGAAGCCCATTTCGGGAGGAAACCGAAACGCGCCGAACGCCAACATTGCGCTGATGGCTATCACTGCGGCGCCGATCGCCAGTTGTGTCGGCACTATTGCGCGAGGCTGGGTCATTTCGCAATCAGCCCGACTTCGACCAGCATCGCACGCAGCCGCACGTGCTCTTCGTCGACGAATTTGCCGAAATCATCGCCGGTCAGGATGTTGGGTGACCATTTGTTGGTGTCGATATTGTCTTTCCAGACTTTGCTGTTGGCAGCGGCCACGACCGCGTCGGTCACTGCTTTGCGCTGCTCAGGCGTGAGATTTGCGGCACCGTAAACACCACGCCAATTACCGATGGTCACGTCGTAGCCTTTCTCCTTGAGGGTCGGAGCATCGATGCCGTCAATGCGTTCCGGCGCGCCGATGGCGAGTACACGGAACTGGCCGTTTCTGATGTATTGGCCCAACTCGGCATAACCACCGGTGATCACCTTGATCTGCCCGCCCAAGGCCTGAGCAACGACTTCACCCCCACCCGCGAAGGCGACGTAATTCACCTTGTTGACCGGAATATCCATTTTCGCGGCCAACTCGGCAATGCCGATGTGATCGATCGATCCCTTGGAGCCACCACCCCAAGAGATACTGGTCGGCTTGTCTTTGAAGGCTTTCAGCAAGTCCTCCAAGGTTTTGAACTCAGACTCCTTGCGGACGGCAATCACGTTGTATTCGGTAAAAAGCCGGGCAATCGGCGTCACGTCCTTCAAGGTAATTTGCGGCTTGTTCTGTTCAATGGCAGCGACCATGATCGCGCCGACAACGAGCAGCGCATCAGGATCGCCCTTGGTGCTGTTGGCGAACTGCGCCAACCCCAACGTCCCCCCTGCTCCGCCCTTGTTCTCGAAGGTAGTGGATTTGGCCGTGTTGGCCTCGATCAAGGCTTTGCCCAGGACCCTGGCGGTCTGGTCATAACCGCCACCCACAGAACCTGGGGCCATGAACTTGACGGTGTCCAGCGCAAAGGCCGGTGTCGCGAGCGCGGCAGCGGTAATGGCCGTAGCGATGCAGCGGCTGAATCGACGGAACAAAACGGACATAAGTTGTCTCCCGATGACATTGTTTTTATAGGTGCCGGGTGAACGTTGATCAGGGAGAAAACCCTGCTCAATGAACATTGGCCTGCGGATAAGCGTAGGCCATGGTTAGAGAGACGGCATTCAACGAATTCGCTAGGCCGTACCCGGCCCCTTGTTCACGTTCGCCGCGTTCCTCGGCGCGTCGATGAACCTCGCCCCGTCGAGCTGGATCGGCGGCATGATTTGCTTGCTGGCGATCTTCTCGCCGGCCTTTCTGTGGATCGGGTGCCTTGCCTTTTTGGGAACGGCGCCGCAGTTTGCGCACACGGGCCGCACTGGCCGGCGTGAATGCAGCGGTGGTCGGCCTGCTGTTGGCCGCGCTGTATCAGCCTGTCTGGACCCGTGCCATTTTCGAGCCGCAAGACTTGGGATTGGCATTGGTCGCGCTGGTTTCACTGTTCTGGAAACTTCCGTCGTGGCGGGTGGTTGTCGGCTGAAATCAGCCACCCAGCGCACCCTCTGTCATCAGGTATCGGATTTCAACTTGGTCCATAGACGTGTAGTCAACCGTGCAATGGCAGCGGGCCGTTCCAGTTTGAAATATTGACGACTTCGTCGGCGTAGGTGGCTCCCGAGAATGTTGCCAGCACGACCATCAGGGAAATGTTATTGACGCGCATGTTAATCACCGTGTGTTTGATGAGTTTTTATTGCTTTTTGATCGCCGGGTTTTCTAGATTTCTGTTTTGGCCCTGACCGACTCATTGCAGCCGGCTACCGCAACACACCATCGTCGACCTTGGCAAAATACGGTTGCCCGGTTTGCGAAGCGCTCAAGTGTCCGGTCCAGGTGTATTGATGTCCTGCTCGCTCAAGAACGGGAAGCGTCGATGCAAGCCGAGCACATGGTGTTTGCGTCGGTGCAGAAGCTCACTGTTGGATAGATCCCGAGAACGGTATTCCGCAGTGTTGCGGATCATCACCCGGCGCTCCGGGGTCAGTCGCACCGTGGCACCCAGTGGCCGGGTGGACAGCACGCCCCAAGGCTCAACGGCGCCGATCGACTTGAACTCCGCATCGCTGAGTGGTCGTGTGAGGCTGGCGCTAGACGGTTTGAGCACTATGTTCCGCGCCCTAACCCTTCTGTCGCATTGGCGAACGCAGCGCTCGCCTCTTTAACCAGCTTGCGCCATTCAGCTCCGTTGATGAGTCCGGTGCGCTCCATCTCATCGGCGGCTTTCAGCAGTTCGTCGTACTGCTCTTCACAATCCATCCGGATCTGGGGCTCTTTCAGGAGCTGGTACCAGGCGTCCAGGGCTTCCTGTTTGCGATCATCATTCATAGTCAAATTCCCAGGCGGTGACGTCTTTTGGAAGTTAATACATGAATGGCCGTTCCTCGATTCCGACGTACGGTCGTTGAGGGAGGGAGACAGGCGAACCTTCCGTTACAAACTTGTCATTGAGTTGTCAGCGTAGCCAGCACCCTCAGCTCATTGGTTTACGTCACAGCCCGGGCACCGGACGCTGACGAAGACTTCGTCGCGCTGTCGGCCAAATACCCGACCATGCCCGTGCGCTCCGGCACCGAGGAACACGACGGTTTCATCAGCCTGAAGCAAGCCTCGAAGCCGCCGGTCGCCAACCGTAACGCCGGCGCCTTTCCATTACAAAATTGACATTGAACTGTGGGTCGGCTGTCCGGCGACTGGTTAACCTGAATTCACTGCCAGACACCCCATCGGCAGCCAACCCGCCCCTGAATAGAGGGAATCATCATGAAAAAGTTAATTCTCGGTTTTGCCGCTCTCCTCGCCACGAGTTCGGTGTTTGCCGATACCCAGACCACCGAACCTGTCATCCACGACAAGGTCGGTTTCTTCGTCCATGTGGATATCGCCAAAGACCTGTCCAGCAATACCATCTCGCAAGAATGCGGCATCGTCCCCGCGCAGCTCATTTACCTCGACCATCAGGGTCGCAAGCACGTGCTGGATTACCAGGTCCAGGGCATGGGTTGCCTTGGTGATAATTGATCAGACGCCTGTACTCACAGTGATCGGGCTACACTGGCGCCAACGCCATCAAATACGGGGCGCCCCACTCCGCGCTGTTCATCCGCGCCACTCCCTCGGCCGACGGCATCCACCTGCAGGTGCACAACCACGGCCAGACCATCCCCGCCGAATATCTGCCCAGGCTGTTCGAGCGCTTCGCGGGACGCGGAGCGTCCCCGGCGGCATTCCTTTTCTGCGCTTTCGACCTGTTCAGGTGGATCTAAAATCTACTTCATCTGAAATGGCAAAAAACACCACCCCCCTTGAGCAGTTTTGGCATAGGCCAATAACGTTGCCGACTCTAGACTCGCCCTACAATAAACGTACTGAAACACAATCGAATCCAGGACTGTTCCAGGGGAACCCGCATGAATCCATCAGACATTTTTGTTATCAGCGCCGTCCGCTCGGCCATCGGCAGCTTTGGCGGTTCGCTCAAAGATGTACCGCCGATTCAATTGGCGACTGACGTTTGCCGCGCCGCCATTGAACGATCAGGGTTGGCCCCTGAACACATCGGTCACGCGGTGATGGGCCATGTGATCCCGACGGAAGCACGTGACGCCTACATCTCGCGCGTGGTGGCGATGAATGCCGGCCTGCCGAAAGAGACGCCGGCCTTCAACGTCAACCGCCTCTGCGGCTCTGGCTTGCAGGCGATTGTCAGCGCCGCGCAAAGTTTGATGTTGGGTGATGCAGGTGCTGCATTGGCCGGTGGCGTCGAGTCCATGAGCCGCGGCGCGTATCTGTTGCCGCAGGCGCGCTGGGGCGCACGGATGGGTGATATGCAAGCCATCGACTACATGCTCGGTGCTCTGCACGATCCGTTTGCCGGTTTCCATATGGGTATCACCGCGGAAAATATCGCCGAACGCTATGGCATCACTCGCCAGGCCCAGGATGAACTGGCGCAGGTCAGCCAACAACGGGCTGCCCGGGCAATTGCCGAAGGCCGGTTCATCGAGCAGATCGTGCCGATCGAAGTGGCGTCTCGCAAAGGTACTGTAACGTTTGCGACGGACGAGCATGTCCGGGCAGATGTCAGTGCCGAGCAATTGGGCAAGATGAAACCTGCATTCAAAAAAGACGGCAGCGTCACCGCCGGCAACGCGTCGGGACTGAATGATGGTGCCGGCGCACTGATCATGGCCACAGGTCAGATGGTTCGCGAGCAAGGCCTCAAGCCCATCGCCCGACTGGTTGGTTATGCCCATGCCGGTGTCGAGCCTGAACTGATGGGGCTGGGTCCGATTCCGGCCACCCGGCTGGTACTCAAACGCGCGGGTCTGACGGTCGCCGATCTGGATGTGATCGAGTCGAACGAGGCTTTCGCCGCTCAGGCGTGTGCCGTGGCGCAGGAACTGGGCTTCGATCCGGAGAAGGTCAATCCGAACGGTTCGGGGATTTCGCTGGGCCACCCGGTCGGCGCGACCGGCGCGATCATTGCCACCAAAGCCATTCATGAACTGCACCGTGTTCAGGGTCGCTATGCCTTGGCGACGATGTGCATCGGCGGCGGCCAAGGCATCGCCGTGTTGTTCGAACGCGTCTGATCGACCCAAACGCTGACGGCGCCCATTGCGGGCGCCGTCTCGTTTTACCGCGATGGAGTCAGTGCTCAATGCACACCGATTTCAGCTCGGTATAAGCCTCAATGACCGCACGCCCACCGGCAGTGGCTATTCGGTGAGCACTACACGCGCAGCGCGTCCAGCCTCTCTCCGAACAATCCCGGTAGCCCCATCAGCTCGACGTTGCGCAAAAGGTTGACTGAAACCGTTTCGATTGAGTGATTGATTGCGCAGTGGTGCTAAAGTCATAGCACGTCACCATATTCTCCCAAGTCTGCTAATTTCGATGGTGAAGGGGCTTATAAAAAGTATGAGTAGCTTACCGGTGACGCTAACGCTATCAAGCGTGGGCAATTTGAACTGATTCTCGTCATCATTGAGCGCGAGGGAAAGCAAATGAGGTCTGAAAATGATTTTTGAGCCCAACAGTACCCGTTCAGTACTCCAGCGAAGAAGCAGTACCAGTATCGTCGTCCAGGCCGGTCTCGATTGCGTTGCGGTAACCGGTGTCGCGTGGTTTTTGATCAACTATCATATCGGCTTCATAACGCAGGACTACGTGATCCTGCTCCTGCTGCTGCTTGGGGCGTTGGCCGTCGTGTACGACCACTATGCTATTTACCGCAGCAACGTTGTATTTACCGTCAAAGCCTTCAAGCTTTTAAAGGCATGGACTGCAACATTTGGTTTTCTCGTTGCCATGGCCTTTCTAACCAAACAAAGCGAACAGTACTCGCGATTGTTGGTTGGGGAGTTATTTGTTATTGGATATTTTGCTCAGTTGGTTTTGCACCTGGCGACACGCGAAATGCAGAAGAAGTTTTTGGCGCATTCGACGCAGTTGGAAAACGCTCTTATTATTGGCTCGGGTGAACTGGCCAGCTATCTTCACAAGAAAATCAGCAATAATCCCTGGCTCGGTGAACGCATCGTCGGATGTGTGTTGATTGGCGCAAACGATGATCGGGGAAAGGAAGTGTTGGAGGGCACACAACGTCTGTCGATTCTGGGCGATATCTCCGACCTTGATGAGTTAGTCATCAAACACGCCATTCGTACCGTCTATTTTGTGACGCCTCTGGGTGGCTCAGAGGTTATCCAGGATGTTTATTTAAGGCTGTTCGATAAACACATCTCTGTTAACTGGGTGCCTGACATCTTCTCGTTGCGCCTGATCAACCACAGTGTTCGCGAAATTGCCGGCATTCCCGTGCTGACCTTGTCTGAAACTCCGCTGATGGGGATGCGTCTGTTTCTGAAGAACCTTGAGGACAAAGTCCTGGCTTTTCTCATCTTGCTTTTTGCGGCACCCGTGCTGGCGGTTGTTGCCATTGCGATTAAGATCGATAACCCCGGCCCCGTGTTCTTTCGTCAGCAGCGTATGGGGTGGAGTGGAGAAGTTTTCCGTATCTGGAAATTCAGAAGCATGGTCGTCCATCAGCCGTCAGACGGCATCGTCAAGCAGGCACAAAAGAATGATCCGCGCTTGACCAGGGTGGGAGCCTTTATTCGGCGAACCAGCCTTGATGAGCTGCCGCAGTTGTTCAACGTTTTGATGGGAGAAATGTCTCTGGTGGGACCTCGCCCGCACGCTATTCAACACGATGTACAGTACTCGCCCGACGTCTCGGGCTACTTTGCGCGTCACAACATTAAACCGGGCATCACAGGCTTGGCTCAGGTACGTGGACATCGAGGTGAAACGAGGGATATAGAGCAGATGATCCGGCGGGTTGACTCGGACATCGAATACATTAACAACTGGTCGCTGTGGCTCGATTTCGTCATTCTTGTACGGACTGTGTTTGCCTTCTCCGGCAAGCATGCTTACTAGCCCGACATTACCCATGAAGCTGTCATGACGGAAAGAGGGGGTTGTAACACCAACAGCGAACCACCTAGCATAGACAGTGCCGTAGTCACCGGAACGCCTTAATCGCAAGCCATTGGATAGGTTATACAATCAAAAAACCGCACTTCTCTACATCAGCAACCTACTCAGGTGGATACAATAGTTTCCAGGACAGGGGGTAACGTCAGATGCGTGTAGCGGCTGCGCAAGGTGTCGAGAAGCACCTCTCCAGGCTTTCTGGAACAATGAAGATATATTTTGAATAGTCCACCAAAACCCATTTCACGATATCGACCCGCAACTTCTTCATCACTCGGTCCGTCCGGCAACCCAAGATGAAGTGTCAGCTTTTTGCCTTCGACAGCAAATAGAGGCGTTTCCCAAAGAAACTGGGCTGCGCCCACGTTGGGCAGTCGAACAAATAAATAGCCGTGGTTACCCAGCGTATCTACATCACCGCCACGCCGTCTTTTCCACTCGAGAAGTCCGTCGTCCGGGCGTGCCAGGCAAGTTCCGATATCATAATAGTCAAAACCATTTTCTATCGCCCACTCAAGCGCCATGAACGTGGTAATCGAGTTAATCTCACGTAACTTCTTAGCATCTGAAAACACAACATTGGGATAGCCGAAGCGGACCGTGCTCCAGTAGCGTTTTCCTGCCCGGGTAATTACGCACCCAAGATGGCATGCAACAATTTCATCCTCCAACAGAACTAGATCGAGCCGCCCGACATTTTTTGCCACCCTTTGAACCTCATGCGATTCAATTTGAGCGGCGGCTGCTCCATGCCTTGCGCTGGCATAGGGCTTAAGCATTTCCCGATCTGCGATCTCAATTTCGTCATCGTTCAAGGCCTGCTTCATACGTGTCAACACCGGTTGAAAACTGACCCACCCTACCGAAGTAAAACTGACCCACCCCGGCGGTGTTTGAGGTCTGTTTATTTCTGTGGCGAGGCCGTTTCTCTCGGCACCACCTGACCTGATTTCAGCTTGTCCTTGAGTCGATAACTCTGTCCGCTGACCTGGACGATATGCGCATGGTGCAGAAGCCGATCCAGCAGCGCAGCGGTCAGTGTCGAGTCGTCCGCGAAGGTCGTTGCCCACTGGCTGAACGGCAAGTTGCTGGTCAGCACCAAGCTGCCATGTTCGTACCGTTTGGCGATCACGTTGAAGAACAAGTTGGCTTCGTCACGGCCGAACGGCAAATAGCCGATCTCATCAATCACCAGCAGTTTCGAGCGTTGAACAACGCGACTGAAATACTGAGCCAGGCGCCCTTGATGGTGCGCGGCGACGAGTTGCAAAGTCAGGTCGGCGGCGGAGATGAATCGGGTCGAAATGCCTGCCATGATCGCCCGATAAGCCAGAGCGCTGGCCAAGTGTGTTTTGCCAACGCCCGAAGGCCCCAGCAGCACGACGTTTTCCTTACGCTCGATGAAGGCCAGCCCGGCCAGTTCCAGGATCTGGCTTTGCGGCGCGCCGCTGGCGAATTTGAAGTCGTATTGTTCAACCGTTTTTACCGCCGGCAGCCCGGACTGTTGCAGCAGCGCTTGCCGCCGCCGCTCGTTTCGAGCGCGATCCTCGCTCAGCAGAAGCTGTTCCAGGAAGTCGGCATAGCTCGTTTCTTTTTCGGCCGCTTGCTGGGCCAGTGCCGGCCAGTCCGTCGCAAAAGTGTCCAGCTTGAACTGTTGGCAAAGAGACTCGATGCGCAGATGTTGAAGGTTCATGGACGTACCTCAAGCAGTGCCTGATAGACCGAGAGCGGATGCTGCAAGCTTTCCACCGGCATGGGTTGGGCGACCGAAATCATGCTGCTCGCAACCCCTTGGATCTGGGGCAGGGGCAACAAGTGGTGCACTTCGGTATCCAGTCGGTGTTGCGGTATTTCGCCCGTCGTCGCATGTGTTCGGGCGTTGGCGACCTCCATCAACCAAGGGCCGATCTTGCTGTTCGCGACTTCAACGTCCAACAGCAAGTTGACCTGGTTTAGTGACGCGGCCAGTGGCACTGCGAAGCTGTTTTTCAGGTAGTGGTTGAAGCGCTCGACCTTACCCTTGGTCTGCGCCCGATACGGCCGGCAGACTTTCGGTGTGAAGCCGTAGCGCTCTGCCAAATTCAATAGCGCGGGATTCCAGCGGTGCTGACCGGGGCCATAAACATCGCGTTCCTGGATTATGGTTTTGGCGTTGTCGAAGAGTAGCTTTCGCGGCGTACCGCCGAAGAAACGCAGCGCCTTTTCGATACCGGAACACCAAGCTGCGGAGTCTTCGCGACGGGAGAAAACGACGTAGGTCGCACGGCTCCAGCCCAACGTTGCAACGAATGCCAACAACGGATCGCGGCCACGCCGAATGACGGTGAAGTCCACCTGCATCTGTTCGCCGGGCTCTGTTTCAAAGCGCACGACGGCTTCGTTTGCCTTGGATTTCAAGGTCAGCAGAAAGCTGGTGAGGATTGAGTATCCGCCTTCGTAACCCTGTTCGCGGATTTCCCTCAACAGCACGATGGCGGGAATCCAATGTGGTCGAGCGGCTTCTACGCGCTGGCGCAGATAGGCCTCGAAAGGCACAAGCTTGCCCACGCGCTGCGCGCGCGGGCCATAGACGACGGGCTGGCGCTGGGCCTGTAATTTGAGGTGGCGTCGAATGGTATTGCGAGAGCAGCCCATCTGCCGGGCGATGGCCCGAATAGACAAACCCTGACGAATAAGAACACTGATTTCCACGTGTTGCTCCTGGGACAGCATGGGCAGCTCGCAAAAGCTGCATTTTGCCCAAGTGGGTCAGTTTTCAACCGGTAGGGTGGGTCAGTTTTGCATCGGTACTGACACATACGATAGCGCAGCCGATTCTTGCGCAGATTTCGACGTAACTCGGTATTGTATCTGGCGGTAATATCCTCAATTGACCTGCTCAGCGGCACGACAGCACTCAGATATTGAGGCACATACAATGCTCCCAAGGTCGGCATTTCACTGACCCACACCGTCCGGTCTGAGTTATCCAACTTCAACGGGCTATCAACCGCTTGAGATTCAGCGCCCAGTAGAACCTTCACAAATTCCCGCTGTGTTTTCCTGCCCACATAGAGAATGTCATGGGTGCTGTCTTCTCGCAGTTTGAACCTGGCAACTTCCCAGCGCCAAAAACATGCCCTCCCACGTATATCTCGCAGCCAGGCGGTAGCTTTCCTTAGCTCAAAGCGAATTGAAGGAGATATTAACTTACGCATGAATGCTGTTATGTATTTTGTCATGTGGTTATCAGCACAATTCAAGGAAGGGCCATTTGAGTTTACAGCCAGGCGTCAAATACCTGTAACGTCAGGAATCCCTGTAGATCAATGTGCGCAACAAGAACATCGGATTACCCACCACATAGCGACTGAATAGTCGCTTTGGTTCACCTATTAGCCTGAACACCCACTCACAACCGAGACGACGCACCCATTGCGGAGCACGAGTCACCTTGCCGCCGAGAAAATCCAGAATCGCCCCTCCGCACACGACCAGACATGGCACGCCGCTGGCGGCTAACCTGGCAGCAACAGCTTCTTGCTTGGGCATGCCCATCCCCAGCACCACCAATTCTGGCTGCAACTGCCGGGCAAGGTTTATGTAGGCATCCACCTCAGCAAAACCATGGTGAGCAGAGACGATATTTACCGCAAATATCGATTCGCTACGCTGCACCGCATTGGCGAGAAAGGGCTCTTCGGTCCCCCAGAAAGCCACGCGCCGGCCCTTGAACGCTGCCAGTAATTTGGGGATGAAATCTGTGCCATTCATATTCAGCCCCGGCTCTAAGCCGAATCGGCGAAAGAGGATGGCCATGCCGGAGCCATCCCGTAATAACACGTCAGCAGCCGACAGCGTTTCACAGTATTCGGTGTTGCCCGCCACCAAGTTCATGGCATGGGCATTGACGAATCCAAGCACCGTCGTCGACTCAGCCTTGGATAAAGCATCAATCAATCGTTGTTCATCACCCACATCACTGACCACCCTGAGTTTCTGGATAATCGTTTGCCAGTTGTGCCGCCAAGCCAAAGCGTGCATTAAGTGTCATCTCGCTTCGAACGCACCCATTCAACTTGGCGCTTAAGCACAAAGCCTATGTACAGGGGGATTTTCTTCAACGCGTAGAACGGCGCATACAACAAAGCCGAAAAAGAGATGATTCCGCGACCAAATTGGCTCCATGCCAACAAGATAGTCACGCTCAATATTGCCAGCCCGACAGAAGCTATCAATGCTGGCGCCAAAGCTCCACCGAACATAAATACTAGCCATGACAGGGTATAGAACGCCCCCAATACCAAAGTCAGTAACGCCAACGGAGGAACCCATAAATCCACCGTCATAGCCAGCAGGCTCCAGTTACGCCGGGTAATCGACTCCACTACCAGCTTTGGCGCATCACCAAGAATGACCCCCAGATGACCATGTTCCCAGCGCGTACGCTGGGCAGTTAAGCCTTCATCGCTACGCGGAAAATAGCTGGTCACCAGAGCATCAGGGCAAAACAAAGGCGGCTTGCCGCTTCGACAGAAATCCAGGCCCATCTTCAAATCTTCAACGATGTGGCCACTGGCTAAATTGATCAAAGTCAGATCCCGCCAGACGAAAGCCATTCCCGTACCCATTAACTGACAGGGCAATCCAAGCCGCGTCCAACCCTGCGGCCGTACCCGATTCTTCACACACCAGGCAAACTCGGCAAGCCGCACTTTTAGCCCCGAACCTGCTGGAGCAAGCATCAAATTAAGGGCTTGCGCTGGCCGCCCTGAGTCGATGCAACAGATTGCCAAACGCTCAATAGAACCCTCAGCCACCTGGCAATCCGCATCGATAATAATCATGACGTCCGGCGCATCGCTCGCCAAATGACGCACCCCACAGTCCAGCGCATAACCCTTGCCACGCTGCTGATCATTGCTTCGCTCCACCACCTCGGCGCCCGCCGTGCGGGCCCGCGCGGCCGTGTCATCAGAACAGTTATCCGCCACCACCAATAGGCGATCACCCAAAAGCAACTGCGGCCGAATGCTATTTAACGTCGCGACTATGATCGAGGATTCATTGTTTGCCGGTATCAACACCGCCACCCGCGGTCGCGATCCTTGCGCCGACGAGCGCGACCGTGCAGGCAGACAGGCCATCAGCACCTGCACAAACAGCACCAACACCGGCAGGACGATGAGTATCAGCAGTGAGCTGAACAGCCAACCAAATAACGTGATCATGCTTGCGCCTTAAACAAATTAGCCAATTTGGCCGCTTCGGTATCGATGTCGTGGCGCTCCAGCACTCTCTGATAAGCCGCCTCGCCCATCCGCTGCAACACCTCGATAGGTTGCGCGAGGCAGTCCGCCAGCGCCGCCGCCAACTCATCCACCGCTCCAGCGGGAAACAACCAACCGTTCTCACCCTGACGCACTAACTCGGGAATGCCCGCCACATAACTCGTCAGTACGGGTCGGCGCAACGCCATGGCTTCCATGATGACCACCGGCAAGCCCTCGGCGAAGCTCGGCAACACCAAGGCCCGCGCCGCAAGAATTTCCGCCCGCACCTGTTCGCTGCTGATCCAGCCGGTAATTCGCACCCGCGCCTGCAAGCCATGCCGTGCAATCAGGGCTTCGATTTGCGCACGCATTTCCCCATCGCCGGCCAGTACTATCTCGAACTCCACGTTTTGCGCTGCCAGGATGCGGGCGGCCTCAAGCAACAACAGTTGGCCCTTCTGCTCACACAAACGACCTACGCAAACCAACCGTGGCGCGGATGGCACGGCAACGGCCGGCACATCGTGAAACGCCCGCTCCAGCCCACAGTGCACCACCTTTACCCTTGGCCAATGCGCATGAGCTACCCAGCGATATAGCTGGCTGCGCCCATAAGAACTGATCGCCGCGACAAAAGCCGCGCGCCGGACTTTCTCGCCCAAATGAATGAACTGTGGTTTGTCGAACTCTTCCGGGCCGTGCACGGTAAAGCTGTACGCTGGCCCGCCGAGTGCATTGGCCAGCATCACCACCTCGGTTGAGTTAGTGCCGAAATGCGCGTGCACATGCTCGGCGCCGAACGCCTGCAACCAAGACAGCACGCGACATGCCTCAAACAAATAGACCAAATGGTACGGCCAGGGGCGATCGGCACGCCGGCCCATGCGTAGCGCCAGCCACAGCGCCGAAAAAAAGCGTCGCGGCTGGGCGCGCAGCACCTGCAGCGCAGGCACTAACAAGCCTTTGACTCCGCCCTGCAGCACATAACACGTTTTACTGCGTTCGGACACGTCCTCGGCATCCACCAACTCGGCATCCCAGCCACGCAAAGCAATGCGCTGCACCACAAAGCCCTGACGCTCTAACGCCAAAATCTCGCGACGAATGAAGCTATGGCTGACCTTGGGGTATTGATTGATGAAATAAGCGATACGCATAGGAACCAGATTTAGTTGTCGTTGCGGTGGATTATTACTGCAGGTAATCCCACAGCAGTACAGGTACCAGGAACATCAACTCGCAACACGGTGGCTGCTATAACTGCCTATCAACACGCTGTCTATCTTTTTAAAAGTATCATCTAGAAGTTCGTAACGTCTGCGGTACATCGCGCGTTTTTTTGAAGGAATACTTTCAAGCGCCTTTTTGGACAGGACCATGGGAATCTCAAAAAAATCTTCGCGCTCTGACGGAGTCGCTCCATGCTCCAGCCAGATCAAGTCATAATTGGCCGCAAGCTCTTTAGCTTTTTCAGCGCCGAAGTACGGATGCCGATGATGACGATACCCATCCCCTACCGCATAAATCCTCCCAACACCAATATTGATTGCAATATATTTAATCACTTCAATCAGAAAACTTCTTGGCCGAAGACCTTCAAAATCTTTTGTCAGGTCCCTATAAATACTCAAGGACCGATCACTCTCCACGCCTTTGTGTATTCCTTGAACTGCACCGATAAAAATACACAACTCAGTGTCGGTGCGACACAAGGTGAATGCTATTGATGCAATACGCAAATCGCCCTGAAACAGGTTCAGCACCAGCTCCCCTTCACGCATAAACCATACCGGACGATCCAGAACCAAGGAACAACCCGCAGCGAACGCCGACAAATCACTCAACATCAAACTGTCATTTCGCCCCAACAGCAACAGCTGCGGGCAGCTTTTGGTGACGACTTCGTAATGCGAGGCTAATACGCTAAGTTTATTCTGAGAACTCCAGCTTCTACTGATGTATGGCCAATGAACAACACCCACACAATCCCCGCCCAACTTCTCAACACCGGACTTCCCCAGAGCGTTCGACATGCGCCAGAAAAACAATTTTAGTTCAGACCAGTTCTTTACAATTAAAATCATCATTTTAAACTTATTATTCAACGCTCTTAACGAATACCCTGCATGTAAAAACAATACGCTTTTTAATATCACCCAATTATTCATCGCAGTCTCACTTGTATTCGATCAACGCCGTCTTGCCGGCGCCGAATCTGTTCAAAAGAAACTTGACTTGCCCGAGCAACTCGGGAAATTTCCCCAGCACAAGAAAGAAAGCCCGCAGCCAGTTTTCGCGCGTGGATCTATCGCCCCTGCGGGCCAAGCGCACGACCTGCAATGGATAGACCAGCAGCAGAAGCAGCCCAAACCACCCCAACATCAAACTCGCGATAACAGTCGCCAGAGGGACACCCAATCCCCAGAACCAGGCGCGGCGCGACTCACGTAACCAATGCTGCTCCGGTGCCGCCCCATGCAAAAATGCGCCCTCGGCATAGGCGTAACCACCGCGCAGGGTACGCTGCCACCATTGGCCGAACCGGGTCATGGTGGCATCGTGCAAAGTCATTTCCTCACCCAGACGCCAGACCTTCCATCCATTCCCACGCAGACGTATACACAATTCAGGCTCTTCCCCGGCAATGAGATCCGGTCGAAACCCGGACGCTTCAGCGAAGGCGTCAGCCCGCATCATCGCATCGCCACCACATGCCCTGGCCTCACCTACCGGCGTATCCCATTCGAGATCACACAGTAAGTTGTAAACCGAGTGCTGTGGAAAACGTTCGCGGCGCCGTCCACAGACCACCGCGACGTCAGGATGTGTATCAAGAAAGGCCTGTGCCTGGGGCAGCCAGCCACCGACAACCTCGCAATCACCATCGACAAACTGCACATAACGCATCGCTGGCAATAAGCGTTGCACACAGGCGAATCCTTCATTGCGCGCGCGCGCAGCCGTAAAGGGAATCGTCATATCCAACTCGACCACGGCGACCCCAAGCGCCAAGGCAATCTGCACTGAACCATCCGTTGATCCAGAGTCGACATAAACGACCTTCTGCGCCGCACCGACCAGGGAAGCCAGGCAACGTTCCAGACGTGGGCCTTCATTGCGACCGATAACAACGACACCCATACCCGTAGCCATGGCGTTCACTCAGCGACGCAATTGAAGTAATCCATCCGGTGGTTCATGTGCATTCCCTCGCTTCTGCGTACTTCCTTTTCTTGATAGTCGCAGGCACACCCACTGCCACCGAGTCGTCTGGCACATCGGTCAGCACCACAGCATTGGCACCAATCACGACATTGTTACCAATGCGGATATTGCCCAGCACCTTGGCCCCTGAACCGATATCAACATTGTTACCCATCACCGGGGCAATCGGCTCATTCACATTCTTAAGGCCCACGACGACGCCATTGCGAATACGGCAATCATCGCCAAACTGCGCATAGCCACTGATCACGATTCCGCCGAAATGATCGATGACGAAGTTACGCCCGATCACAACCTCACACGGCAGCTCGATACCCGTGACGATCTGCACCAGTTTGAAGAGCACTTTGTATATAAAGGAGAGCAATTTACGCAACAGCGCTGGGCGCACACCGTAGCGCCAGCGCCCAAAACGATAAACCACCATCACCCAAAACCCCTGAGCCCCCCAATCTCCCGCGTAGGCACGCAAGTCAGCACGTATGTTTTCGAACATAAATTGCTCTACCGTGTGGGTTGGCTAGCGAATTTGGTATCACGCAGCAACGCCCAGGTCACACGAGCATGCTGCCAACACGCCCCTATGCCAGCCCAGTCGTGGCCTTTCACTATCGCCTTGAGCGCCAAAATCAGATCACCCAGACTCACCAACACCATATGTGCGGCCAAACCCACTAGACCGTGGTGCTTGCGGAAGTACAAAAGCTCACTTTCGATTTGTAATGTGGGTAGCTGGTGACAAATCGCATTGAGTTTGTCAACAGACTTGGCACTTTCACCGCCGATATGCACCACCGTGGTATGCGGGAAGTAAACCACCTTCCAGCCCGCCTGTTTGACGCGCTTGCAGTGATCTACCTCCTCGAAATAAAGGAAGTAGCGCGGATCGAACAAGCCAACCTGGTCGATGACTTCACGGCGGATCAGGTAATAGCACCCGGGCACCCAGTCGCACTCACGCACCGAAGCATGATCCCAAGCCATGTCGTCGACCCTCTTCACCCCAGGGAAAAAGCGCTCAAGCCCTGTGCGCGAGAGGAAGACATTCAACGGCGTCGGAAAATAGCGGCAAGAGGCTTGCAAATCTCCCTCTCGTCCAACCAACCGAACGCCCAGGACACCACAATCAGGATGAGCCTCCATGTAGTCGAGTGTCTTGCTCAGCGTATCCGCAGCAACGAAGGCATCGGTATTGAGGAGCAACGCATACTTGCCCTGCAGGTGTTCAACCAATTGATTGTTGGCACGCCCAAAGCCAACATTATTTTCATTGGCCAGTTGCAACGCTTCTGGACAAATAGTTGCCAGACACTCCAGCGAATTATCGGCAGAGGCATTGTCTACCACCAAATAGCGTGTGCGACCCACACTATTAGACTGGCGTAACGCATTAAACATCGGTTGCAACAGAGCCGCTGTATTGTAATTGACTACCAACACATCAAGGGGCGCATTAACCATTGGGCTGCTCGCCAAAAAAATGTTGCACTCTCATTGCTTTAAGTTTTGGTTCAAATTCCGGATCGAATAGTCCGCTGCGTTGCCTGATAAGGTCAATCCACGGGTAAGTGGCGCAACGCTCTTCGACTTTCGCCAACAGATCTTCCAGTGTACAAATAACCTTGGCTGGATTACCCCCAACCACTACCCCAGGCGGAACATCTTTCACCACTACTGCACCGGCTGCAACAATTGAATCCGGACCAATAGTCACACGGGGCATGATGATAGCGCCATAACCGATAAAACAATTATCACGTATGTCGATAGGGCCGACAGAGTCAAGTTTTGTACCAAAGCGCACATCGAGCAAGCCGACTATGCCATCGTGGCCAAACAGTGTGCAATCAGATAAAGCTATATTATTTCCGAGTCGCACTAGTGTAGGGTCAGTTATGTTGCACCCAAGATTGATCCATACGTTTTTACCGACGGAGTGCAGAGATCCCCATCGAGCCAGGTGTTTAGCCCATTCATACCCGTCCGGTTTACAGAATCTTTTATAGAGTGAGGTTCCACGCCCCGTTGTTTTGGCAATATGAGCAATCGTGCGCTTTAGTAGACCAATCATCCTGTCAGCCTCAATAATTCAGCGATATACATCTGTGCCAAGGTTAGATACACCCTGATTCTTGATTACCACTACCCTAAGCGTAGACGCCTCCCTGAAATTCAACACTCAAAAAATCCACAAATCCTCCCACTCAGGAATACCTGCCCACCGCGGGCCCCATTTGATGGTTAAGATAATCCGCCAGCCTTAGCGCCAGCTGCAAAAGAGGCATCGTGGGGTTACAGGCACCGCCTGTAGCGAAAACACTGCTGCCCGCTACGAAGAGATTCTCGACACCGAACACTTTGCAGTTCTCGTCGACCACGCCAAACTCAGGCGAAATCGCCATCCGTGTGGTTCCCATATGATGAGCATGGGGATTGACCTTCAGTGGCAAATCGACGTCATACACGCACTCTTCCAACTTGACAAAGCCCAGCCCTGTGTCAGCAAAACACTTCGCCACTTCGAGCCCGATGGACTTGACGGTATTTCTGTCTTCGGGGCTTAGTTCCCAATGAACGTTTACCTTTCTCATCCCTAACGCATCTCGCTCGTCGAGCAATGAAATACGGCTATTGGGGTTGGGAAACTGCTCGATCAGCGTGCCGAGCACCCCATCCCCAGGGCAATCGAACTTGGCAATAAATTCAACCTTGTGCCCCGCACCCACTTCGCAGACGAGGTTCTCGAAAAAGCTCTTGATGGCAGCCATTCGCCCATAGGTTTTCACTTCAGCTACAAGCGAGGCCGTCACATTCCCTTTACCCGACCCGTGCTCCATCACGAATGCATCGGTCGTGAAGTACTGTCGAGCATCTGTACCCTGCCCGTCTTTCAGGATGAAGGTTCCCATTTCGACGTTCAGGTGCTCCATGAAGCATCTACCGACGAAACCATCCTTGCTTACGATACCGCCAGCTACCAGGGACTCACTGTTGAGCAGGTGCCTGGCATTCTCGATCGCGCCTGTCGCCAGAATGAATTGTTTTGCCGTGACTCGCTCTCGATGCAACTCGTAGTCCGAGACGACTATCGTTGCTATGCGGCCGGTCTTGTTGTCGAACTCAAGATCGACGCAATTGCAATTGATGAAGACATCCAGCCCTTCGGTCTCATTAAGTGCCTTGGCATATTTCTGTGCAAACCGCGTCGGCGGGCTTAGCAAGAAACGATCAGCGTCAAAGTCGGTGCCGTCCAAAGTCGCATTGATAGCCTTGAATCCGGAGTGCGGCGCAAGATCTACAATTTCCATGGCCGCCGACAGATTGCGCTCGATCTCGGCAAACGCGATGGGCCAACCGGGCACGTGCACCGGAGGGCCTACGGTGAAGTCCGACTGTTCAAATGGACGGCATCGCCCGGCCCAGTGATTGGAAGTCCCGCCAAGAAAACGCAGGCGTGTTTCCTCAGCGTAGACCGCGAGGCCTGACGAGGAGACCTTGTAGAGGTTCTGCGAGGCCGGTGAGTACTCGTGCCCACCGCCCTCGACAAGCACCACACGCCGACCATTACCGGCTAAACGCAAGGCCAGCGTAATGCCGGCTGGGCCCCCACCGATGATGCATACGTCATAGTGGTCGCGAAGTTCTTTCTGCGATTGGTAGTCTTTGATCATGCTTGTGTTTGCCGAAAATGCTGGGCAGGCAGCACCCACCCGTTGATTACAACAAACTCGGATTTAGCAGCAGAGGGCCGGGCAACAGCTTTGGAAAAGCCGAACATAAGCCCCCCAAGGCTGAACAGGACAAATGCCTGGAGGAAGCCTCTGCGCCCGATCACAGAGGTATTCCAATCAGTTTCTCTCATGATTCAAAGCTCCACGACATCGAGATTACGCTGGAAACTTCAATTGCACATCAAGGTCACATTTTTTTGGCGACCGCCATCAACACCCCAATGGCGACGCTGTGCCGATCAAATCAAAGCCAGTTAGCAATACTCGTCAACAACTCCCCACACAAAGCCCCCACCGCCAGCATTGGCAGCACTACCAGTTCACGCTTGAGATTGAACAGCCCCAGACGACAATTGACATAAAAAACCAGGATAAGCGTAGGAAACGTATACAGGGCAGCGCCCCAAATCGCATATTCGACCCCGCCAATCGCCAGCAGCAGAGGCAGCAGCACCCACAACGAGACCACGCGAATAATGTTATCCATGGCCTGGTATTTTGTGTGCCCCAAGGCAATCCAGACCTGATGCGCCAGCATGTAGCGCATTGTGAAAAAAGAGAGTGAAAGAATGGCCATCATGTTCCCGGCCTGGGCGTAACGCTCATCGTACAAAACGCTGATGAGCAGTGGACTGCCAGTCAAGAACAGTCCACATAAAAACAGACAGGCAAGATCGATCATCAATTTCAAGCGGTAGTACAAAGCCTGGAGCCGTACGGGGTCATTAGTTCTTGAGGCCTCACTGAAGGCCGGCAAGGCCACGGCCCCGAATATCTTTTGCAACCCAAGCTGAACAGCTCCCAGAATCAGCACGGCAATGGAGTAAACGCCCAGTTCGCTGGTCGTCATGCTGCCGCCGAACCAGATACGATCACCGTACATGGCCAATACGCCCACTGCCGACGACAACAGTATCCAACGGCCGAAGCCGACTAATTCCTTGAGCGCAGAACGTTCCCACTGCAGACGGTTAGGTGGGCCCTCGAACCAGAAATGCCCCAGCAGAGTGCTGACCATCGCTGAGACCAGACCCGCAGCCACCAGTGACCAGATGGACCTGGTGAAGTAACCGATGCCCAGCATCACCAACAGCCCGGTGAGCTGGGACGCAAACTCGGCGAGTACCACTTTCTTTTGCTGGAAAGCGCGCACTGCCAGGTCGATTTTCGTCGACTGAAAACCAGTGATGATTGCCGAGAAACTGGTCACGGCCAACACCAGCGGCAACTCGGGTGCGGCGTAGGTGGAATTGACCGCCCACAGATTGTGGGTCTGTGCAAACCAGGCGAGGGCCGCGAGGAGAAGTGTCGAAGCAAAAAGGATAAAGCCGCGCACGATCTGCACGGTCCAGATGGTGTTGAGAAACACCGGATCGTCGCCACGCGGGCTCTGAATAATGTTCTGGCGCAAGCCGACGTCGGAAAGCAAGTGCAGAATCAGCGAAACGGTGATGGCGATCATCATGATGCCGAACATCTCCGGCATCAGCAGACGGGCCATTATCAGGTTGCCACCCAAGCGAATGGCTTGAGAAGTAACCAGCGCCCCCAGATTCCATGCCCCAGCAGAGATCGCTCGCTTACGAAGGCTCAACGTTGGCGATAAATCAACTAACGACATAACATCAACCCCGGACTCAATGGCTCAAAAGGTACTATAGTCGCGTTTTGCCATTCCACTAGCCGTCGCTCATCAATCAATAAGTCCAATCATCCATGCCTGAGCACTTTCGCGCGTTAATCGTCATTCTGGTCCTTGCTGGCGTCGTTTTTGCCATGGCACGTCGACCAGCAGCAGACCTGATTCCCGACCGTAATTTCACTCGTCGGCGCAATCTGTGGTTCGTATTGACGCTACTGGCCTTTGTTTCGCACAGTTTCTGGGTGTACGCGGGCATTGCCGCGATCGTTTTGACCTTCGCACGAAAAAGCGAACGCAATCCCGTGGCGCTATTTTTCCTACTGCTGTTTCTCATCCCGCCGTCCCCAGTGGAGATTCCTGGCTTCGGCCTCATCAACTATTTTTTTGCCCTGAACCATGTTCGTCTACTGGCACTGTGTGTGTTGCTTCCGGCTTTTTTCGCTCTGCGCAGGCGAGCAGACACGGTCCCTTTCGGGCGCACCTGGCCTGACAAGCTGTTAGCCGCCAACATCGTGCTGACGAGCCTGCTTTACCTGCGTGACACCTCGGTCACCGACACGTTGCGCCAAACGCTCTACCTGTTCATCGAAGTTTTTTTGCCTTACTACGTTGCCAGTCGGGCGCTAAAGAGCCTCAGCGACTTCAAGGACGCTCTGTTCGGTTTTGTACTCGCCGCCATGGTGCTGTCGCTTATAGGTCTCTTCGAATATTCCAAGCACTGGCAGCTGTACAGCGCGGTGGTCAACGCCATGGGCATGCCATGGGATCCCGGCTACTTGAGCCGTGGTGGCTCATTACGCGCCAGCGCCACTACCGGCCAGGCCATTGCGCTGGGCTTCGTCATCAGCGTGGCCATCGGCTTTTACCTGTACTTGCAGGAGGATGTACGTAGCAAATTGCAGCGCAGCCTCGGCGCGCTGTTGCTCGCCGGTGGTCTGTACGTGCCGCTGTCGCGTGGACCCTGGGTCGGTGCAGCCGCCATGATCGTCGTGTTCATCGGCACCGGCCGTAAAGCGGTCAAACGCCTGATGCTGCTGGCGGCCGCCGGGGTGCTCGCCCTTCCCCTGCTGGCCATTGTGCCGGGCGGGCAAAAAGTGCTTGATCTGCTACCGTTCATCGGCACGGTGGAAGTAGAGAACATCACCTACCGGCAGCGCTTGATTGATAACGCCGTGATCGTTATCCAGCGCAACCCTTGGCTGGGTTCTTTCGATTACCGCAGCACACCGGAAATGCAGTCCTTGACTCAGGGCCAGGGGATCATCGATATCGTGAACACCTATATCGGCGTAGCGCTGTCGTTCGGTTTGATTGGTTTGACGCTTTTCGTGGTTTTTTTCGTCAGCGTTCTGCAGGGCATCCGCAAGGGGATGCGTTCGTTCCCCAACAAAGACGATGAGGCACGCCGACTCGGGCGTGCACTTCTGGCGACATTGGCCGGGATCCTGGTGACCATCGTGACCGTCAGCAGCATCTCGGTGATCCCCGTGGTGTATTGGTCGGTGGCTGGGCTGGGAGTTGCCTATGCTCAGATGGCGCGCAGGCTCAAGCACACCTCAACTGCAGTCACTGCGAGTGCCAACCTTCAACTCAGGTAATGCCAATGACCACTCTGTTTCGCCGCACTCCTATGCAGCTCCTGGTTCTCCTGTGCCTTGTTGTTTGGCCGTTCAGGACCTGGGCGTCGGAATGGGTCGTCAGTGTGGATGAGCGCAATGGCCTGCCAATGCTAGTGCGTGGTGGCAGTCCGGTAGTTGCTACGACATTCTCGTTCTTTGGGAGGAACTGGGACTGGACGTATTTGCAGACCGAATTCAAGGTAAACACCCCTTATCGATACTCCCTTGCAGGCAAAAACAAAGCGCTGGATTTCGACTTGACTGCACAGATTCAGAAGCAAGACGAGCATAAGTTGACCTGGAACTTTACCCTGGATGCACACAGCATGAAGTGGGGCGTGTCAGGTGGCGGCATCGTCTTCACGTTCGACCCCGCCCTTTTCGCTGGAGAAATGGGCGAGCCCACTTTGCTGCCCGACAACCGCGGCTGGTCCTGGGGCAATGCACAAGGGCGACGCATCGAAATGCGCTTCGAGCCCGCGCTGGCGAGTGTGTACTTTGAACCGGGCGATAAATCCGAGGTGCGTGCTTTTTTCTACAAGAACACGATCAAACCTGGCCGCCAGGATTTCACAGCCACCTTGAGCGTTTCTGGCGATGTGGCCGTCGGCCCAACCAATACCGAGCGTTTCGGGCTGTCGGACCCAAAGAGCTGGCCGACTGACAAGCTCGACTGGAAAACCTCGCCGGTCGACCTGTCCTTTCTCAACGCTCAGGAAAAACCTGCAGGCAAGCGCGGCTTCATCAAAGCCTCCGGCGAGCAATTGCTATTTGCGGACAACACTGCGGCGCGTTTCTGGGGCACCAACCTTTCGGCCTACACGCTGTTCCTCACGCCAGACGATGCAATCAAGCTGCAGGCCAAACGCCTGTCGGCACTAGGCTTCAATCTCGTACGACTGCACCACCATGACTCGCCATGGGTCTTCCCGAACATCTTTGGCGACGGCAGGGTCACGCGTAACACCCAGCAACTGAGCCCGGAATCGCTGAAAAAAATCGACTGGTGGATCAAGTGCCTGAAAGACGAAGGCATTTATGTGTGGCTTGATATGCACGTCCAGCGAGTCTTTACTGAAAACGACAACATTTATGGCTTCGATGAATTGCCAAAAGAAGAGCAAAATTTTGCCTATCTCAAGGGCTATTCCTATGTGAATCTCACCATTCAGAAAGCCATGAAGCGCACTACCGAAGCCTACATGACCCATGTAAACAGCTATACCGGTCTCGCCTACAAAGACGACCCGGCGATCGCCGCCGTACTGATTACCAACGAAAACGACGTCACCCGCCACTTTGGCAACGCCCTATTGCCAGACAAGAACGTACCAAAGCACAACAAAATCTACATGGCCGAGGCCGAGGCCTTTGCCAAGCAGCACAATCTATCGGCAGACCAGACCTGGCGCGCCTGGGTGCCAGGCCCCTCCAAGCTGTTCCTTAACGATCTGGAGCGACGTTTCAACGTCGACATGATTCAACACCTGCGTGGAATAGGCGTGAAGGTCCCCATCGCCACGACCAGTAGCTGGGGCGGCGATAGCCTGAACTCCCTGCCGGCCCTTACCGCCGGCGACGTAATCGACGTCCATAGCTACGGGGGCTCGGGACAGATAGAGAAAAACCCGCTCTACAGCGACGGCATAGTGAATTGGATTGCCGCCGGCCAGGTCACCGGCAAACCCTTGACCGTCACCGAGTGGAACAATGAGCCCTTCCCGACACCAGACCGTCACTCGCTGCCACTCTATATCGCCGGCACCGCCCGCCACCAAGGCTGGGATGCACTGATGCAATATGCCTACAGCCAGGAGCCACTGGGGGGCGAAGGGATGAGTGCCGACAACTGGCACGCCTATAACGACCCTGCAATGCTGGCCACTCTGCCCGCCGCCGCCTTGCTTTATCGCCGTGCAGACGTTCGCGAAGCAACAACGACCTACGTCTTCGCGCCGACGCCAAGCACCCTGTTCAACCAAATGATCACACCGGCCAACTCTGCTCTACTGCGCACAGCCATGGAGAAAGGCAAGCTGGAAATCGCGATGCCACAGACGCCGGAATTGCCTTGGTTGCAACAGAGCGTTATCCCAAGCAATACACAGGAATTTCATGACCCTGACCAGTCGCTGCTGGACGCCAATGCCAGCGAGTCCACGACAGACACGGGTGAGCTAAAGCGCAACTGGAAACAGGGCATCTACACCATCAATACACCGCGTACCCAGGCCGCTACCGGCTGGATCGGCGGTGAGTCGATCAGCATTGGCAACATTCAGGTTCAAGTGAAGACCGCCAACGCCAGTGTGGTAGTGCAGAGTCTGGACGACGCGCCTGTGGGCCGATCGCAGGATTTACTGATTTCGTTAGGCGCCCGTGCCATCCCCCAAGACGACAAAAAAATACCTTTTTACGTTGAGCCCCTCGAGGGCACGCTAACCATCCAGGCGCCGCAAGGCTTGACCCTGTTCACCCACGGCATTCTGGGACAACTGAAGAAGCTGCCCGCGACCTACCTTGATGGCCGCTATACAATCAAGTTCGACGGCTTGCAGGCGTCGAATTGGTTGTTTTTGAAAAAAGGCGTCACGCAAGCACAACCTTAGGCGACGCGCAGCCGACCCCTGCCAATACAGCATCATCACGCACGCCGGCGAGCCAATAACCAGCTCGAGGGTAGCTTAATAGGTGTCAAAATCGAACGATGGAACATAGCCTGCGCCGAGCAGATGTGGACATTTCGACGATACAAAATCATCACTTAATAAATCATCCGAACTTTTATACTTACTCGTGAAAACCCCTGTGATATTTAAAAGAGTATGTGGCAAGGATGATATGCTGATTTTCTGACTTTCTCTTTCCCTCAGCTTTAAAAGCTTGAGCGATTGCTGGCTTGAAACATTATTGGATGCCCAGATAAATGCCGAAACCGGGAGGTCATATTTATTGCCAATTCCATGACCCAAGAGCCCTCGACTGTCATCCATCATGTTTTCACCATGATCCGACGAATAAAACAAGACAGATGGTTTTTTGCTTGACTTCAACTGATCAATAATTGTGCTCAATAGCCAGTCCGTATACAAAATACTATTATCATATTCCGCGGTGATCTTGTCTTTGAAGCTGTTTGTTGACGGCTTGAATTTATCGAAATGTTCTGGATACCGGCGTGAATACTCGAAATGACTACCCTTGACATGAATAAATATGGCTTTCTTTTCTGTATCGCTTTTCTTTAGTATTTTTTTATATTCTGAAATCAATGCTCCATCATAGCTTCTCTCAAAATATTGACGGTATTGTGCCTCTGCTGCTATTTGTGGAATTATTCCGCCGAAGCTATCAACCTCCTGTACAGACAACCAATAGGTCATGTACCCGGCTGCGCGATATATACTCACCAATGATTTGGTTGACGCAATGGCGTCCCAATCCGATATAGGCTCAAGGCTCAGCATTGAAGGAACCGCGAACGAGGTATATGGGGCTGTCGTGCAGATATTATTAAACTTGAAAATCCCCGCCTGCTTACCGAGATTCGGGGTTGTTTCCTTGTTATAACCGTAGAGGGACCAGTTGTGCGGCCGTGATGACTCACCGATCACAAAAACAATGGTTTCTATATTTGATTGATTCGACATGCTGGTTATTTCTACATTAGATTCTCGACGGCGCTTGATAAGTTTCTCCGTCCCCAAATACAAGTCTGCAGTCAGGCCAATTTGCGATAAATAGCCTATTGGCGTGCTTTGATCTTTTGCAAGGAGATCCATGACTGCAGATTTCCCGAAAGAATTAAGCTTGACGGTTTTATAAAAATACGCCCCATACCCCACTAGCAAGGCGCTAACAACCAGAACAAAAATACCTTTGTTTTTATATAATTCGCGCTTATGCAGGCCTATTAATCCAGCCCCATAGCAAAATATGAAAATCACCAAAACGATACTGATGGACCGCCAGTAGGTCGGTAGAAACTCGCTTGCCTCCTGATGGTTTGTCAAGCCAATAAACATATAGGCAGCTGTTAATCTCGAATCAAAATTTAAAACCAAAAAGAGATCAATAGTTGCTACCAAATAGAACGGCAGTAAAAGGATGTGAACCTTGAATTGATTGGATGAAATAAATCTAATTGCCAAAAGCCATAACACCGACATGCCAAGGGTGTAAAAGACTAACAAATCAATTTTAGAGTATTGATAGTTTGTTAGCGTTCTAACAGTCAACGGTGATAGCAGATATGACCACAATACTAAATTTGGCCATTCCGCTTTGAATATTTTCAATGAGTAATCCATAATTTTGGTGGAGTTTTTCATTTGATAGTTATTCTCGCAGGATACCCATATGCTTCCTCAAGGGTAGCTCCAATTGGCGCGCTCGCTGTATCTTGTTCAAAATATTCTCTCCTTTGGCGTTCCAAACGTAGCGAGTCTCGGCTATTAATGGTCAGGCGGATCGCACTGACGTTGCAATCTGTGCTTGCACAGCAATAGTGTCCAGGAAATCGGAGATCAGGATGAAATATTTGGTGGTGGGTGGCGCGGGTTATATAGGCTCGCACATGGTTAAACAGCTACTGCGTGCAGGTCACGACGTGGTGGTGGCAGACAATTTTTCCACAGGCCATCGCAGCGCCTTGGCGGGCGGAAAACTGGTCGAACTAGACATAGCCGACGCGCAAGCCCTGGACGTATTGTTGGCCGCACAGCACTTTGATGCCGTGTTCCATTTCGCCTCCTTTATACAGGTGGGCGAATCCGTGACTGAACCTGCCAAGTATTACCAAAACAATTTGGCCGCCACCCTGACCCTGCTACAGGCCATGGTTCGTGCAGGAGTAAGAAACTTCATTTTTTCCTCAACCGCCGCCGTCTATGGTGACCCGGTGTATGTACCAATCGACGAGGAGCATCCCAAGGCCGCGATCAACCCTTATGGACGCAGCAAGTGGATGGTGGAGCAGATGCTTGAAGATTTCGACCGCGCATATGGACTGAAATCAGTCTGCCTGCGCTACTTCAACGCCGCCGGAGCGGACCCAGAAGGACAGTTAGGTGAACGCCATGAACCGGAAACCCACCTGCTGCCCCTGATCCTGCAAGCAGCCTCCGGACGCCGCGCAACCATCACCGTCTATGGCCGTGATTACGACACGCCTGACGGCACTTGCATTCGCGACTACGTCCACGTTGTCGATCTCGTTGCAGCTCACGCACTTGCCGTGGACTATCTACT
Organism: Pseudomonas sp. HLT2-19-2; assembly: GCF_054898005.1. Taxonomy (NCBI): domain Bacteria; kingdom Pseudomonadati; phylum Pseudomonadota; class Gammaproteobacteria; order Pseudomonadales; family Pseudomonadaceae; genus Pseudomonas; species Pseudomonas sp. HLT2-19-2. The sequence continues at coordinate 3,878,457 of NZ_CM142712.1, forward strand.
GGCCGGAGGTGCAAGCACGGCGTTTAACCTCGGTAACGGTCAAGGGTTCTCAGTACAGCAAGTGATAGATACCGCGCGCAACGTGACTGGCCGGGATATCTCTGTCAGCGAAGCGCCACGCCGCGCTGGCGATCCACCACGCCTTGTGGCCGATCCCCGCAGGGCCAACACATTACTTGGCTGGCAACCGCAATTTGGCTCACTTGAACAGATAGTGGCGCACGCCTGGAGCTGGGAGCAGAAGTACCCTTGGCAATGAAAGTCGGCGCTTGCCAATAGCGCCGATCTCTTGAGGGTAATGCTCTAGTAGTAAGAGCGGTTTTCGGGTTCGGCTTTGTTTAACACCGTGCCAATCAGATTGGCTGTCCCAAGATGATGCAGGCTTTCCTCGATCTCTTTCTTGCTGTTCAATCCATTAGCGACCACGAGCAAAACGCAGTCGAACTTGGGCAGGACGTTAATCACATCATCCGAACTCAACAACGGCGGCAAGTCGAAAATCACGATGCGAGAGTTGTAGCGCTCGCGCAGATCAGCAATCAAATGGCTCACGGCGGGCGATGACAGCACCTCGGTAGAAAGAGGAATCGGCTCACGCGTCGGCAGCACCACAAAGCGCGGCAAGGTCGGATTGACCAGTACATCTTGCAGGTCAGCTTCATCTGCCAACAATTCATTAAGCGATTTATGCATCGGCAGACCCAGATACTCACCCACCTTCGGACGACGCAAGTCGAAGTCCACCAGCAACGCCGTCTTGGTCGTGTGATGCGCGATACTCATTGCCAGGTTTATAGCCAACACCGTCTTGCCTGCCTCCGGAGTCGGCGAGGTGATGGCGAGCGTGCGCCAGCCATTTTCTTCCATGATTTTTAGAACTTGTGTACGCAGCAGATCGAAAGCCCCGCCCATATTCGAATTTTTGTTGTAAGCCACAATGCGGTTGCGCTCAAGGTGCTCTGGCCGCAAGGGTACAACCTTGGTTTGCACATAACTGAGCGCATTCAGACCTGTGGACTGCGCGGTCGGTGTCATGGCTTTTGACGAGGTCTGTTGCTCGGCTTTTTCGGTATCGGGCTTGATTATTTCCATGGCTATATTCCTTATGCAAACCGGCCCAGAGCTTTAAACATCAGAAGATCCAGAGGCATGTAGAGGAAGTGCAGGAGCACCAGAACGATCGCGATTATCAAGACTCCACAGACGATCAATTGCGTTCGCCACTTCCTGCGACGTGCCAGTTCAGCCTTGGTGTGAATGTAGGGAATGGAAACCAATACGCGTCTACCCAGCACGCTGGCCAAGGCCTGGGCACCGCGCACACGCTGACTCATCATCTCGAGGAGCATCACCAGTGCGCCAGCACCCACTGGGGCAACCACGAAACCCATGGCAATCACTTTTTTGCGGTTCGGCCGTACCGGCTTTTCGGGAACCAGCGGTAACTCCAAAACAACAAAACGCTCGGCTTTGTTTTCCTGCTCCAGGCTTTCGGAAATTTTCGCACTCATTTCCTTGGTGCGAATCTCCTCATATTTTTTACGAGCGTTATCATGGTCACGCATCACCGTGACCAAGCCACGCTCGATTTGTGGCGTCTCAAGAATTTGCGCCTCGTAGTCGGCTATTTTTCTGAGCATTTGCTGCTTTTGATCGGCCAGCGACTTGATACGTGCTTCTGCTGCGAAGATCCGCGCCTGGGCCTTTTCAACGTCCAGACTGACCGAAGCCGCTGCACCACCAGCACCAACACCTTTGCCAGCCCGAAGTGCAGCAATTTTGCGTTTGACGGCACGCACGTCGGGGTGGGCTTCCGTATACAGCAACAGCAACCTGGTGTGCTCCGCTTTGAGGCTACCCAGATCCTGTGGTTTATCAACTGCCGCACCGGGCGCTCCAGGCTTGGTCGCTAGCCCGGCATTCGCGGCGGAAAGCTCCAACTCATTGAAGCGCAACTCCTCACGGGCAGTTTTGTAGTCACGGTCGACCTCTTTAAGCTCGGTTTCGGCGCGCGACAACATATTCATGCGCAGCTCCTGATGCTCGGGCAGCGCGTTGCTGTGTGCCTGCTTGAAGTCCGCCAACCGGTTCTCCAGGGCTTCCAGTTCCACCCTGAGCTTGTCCGCCTCCTGCGTCAGAAACTCTGTGGTTTCACTGGCGCGTTCGGTGCGCTGCTTGATGTTTTCATCCAGAAACAGCGTTACCAGCTCGTTGGCAACTTTATTCGCAATCTCTGGCTGCCTATGCTCAAAGCCAAGACGGAAAGCAATCGTCACCTCTCCGCGCCCCTTAATGACAGCACTGACCAGGGAGACTGTAATCGCATTGCGCATTTCATCGATCTTCTCGGTAACGCTCAGTTGCCGGCTTTGCGAAGCAAAAAGATCGTATTTGTCGATGATTCCTTCCAGATGCTCACGAGTCATCACGCGCTGACGAATGACTTCGATGCGCTCATCGGCAAAGGTATTGTTGTTGGCCGCCACCAGGTCGGGCGAAATCTGCTGAGACTCCACCAGAATCGTGCCGGATGACTCATAGGTAGGCGGGAGAGATATCGCGACCGCTATGCAAACGCCGAGTATGACCACGAAACTCAGGATCAACAGCAGCGCATGGTGCTTGATGATAGCAATGTAGTCGTTGACCGACATTTCGTATTCAGAGGCCATATTTCTCACACACCTGAATTTCAGAGACCGGGATAACTATAAGTCACCGTTAACCCGACGACGTTTGCAGAGGCATCCGGCAAGCCATCTTGCTGGCGTTGTTTGTATGTGTAGGATAGGCGCGCAATCCAAAAAGGCGAGAGTTCTTGGCTAAACCAGGCACTGTAATTTCGCAGGGTATTAGCTGTCTGGCCTTTGGCGTCTTGCCAGGAGGCATCGAAACCGGTGCGTCGGGTCTCGTCGATGGAATAGCTCCATGTTCCCCTCAGGCTATCAACCTCGACGAAACCACCGTCCCCGCTGGCGAGAGTGGTACGACCGGCGTCGATGCTGGTATCAACACGATCACCGGTATAGTACAAGGTAAAACCGCCCTGGCCACTGGGACCGCTGTCCGTGCCGGAGACTTGATTGGCGCCCACGTATACCGAGCCCCTGAGCCGCTCGGAGATTTGGTAGTTCATGCCAATATCGGGGGTGTAGCTGTTTGAGGAAGCCACCCCGGATCCTTCATCGGGCTCATAACGCCTCGCTCCAAAACGCGTGAATAGTTCCACACGTTCACTCCATGCATAGGTATAGCTCAAGCGGTTCGACAGCTCGTCATAGTTGGTCAGCGAGTCAATGTCGTAAGTGACATGACTGTATTCAATCTCGTTAAGCAGAGTGCTGCGTTCACTGAGAGCAGTACGCCAGTTGCCGGCCAGGGAAGTCCGCTTTTGCGTGCCATCGGGGGCAACGACGCCGGTTTCCTGAACCGTAGATGAAAGCGTAGAGCTTTCTTCATATCTCGCTGTGAGTCCAAAAGCACCCGTTTCCGTCTCGCGCTGCCACCCTAACTTCAACCTGGGGTCTTCCCGGTCCGAAACGATGGAGGTATCGGACGAACGCACGACATTCACGCCGAGACCGAACTGGAATTCATCCTGGCCGGAAGTACCCACGAGGCTGTAATCGGGAGCGATGATGGTACGCGTCACGCCCTTCTCGCCATTGGTAAGAAGCGTCGGGTTGCTGTCGTACTCGACCGTCGAAGGTACCGCTATTGCTGATTTCCAGGTGGCAGCATAGGCCATGTGCGAATACGACAAAGCCAGGATTGCCGTAGCAACCCCGGTCGTTCGAAATCCAAGCAAGATAATCCCTAGTGCCTCGCGCAAGGCTACGGCACGACCAGCGTATCGCCGGCCTTAAGTAGAAAATTGGTGGACATGTCATCCCCTGACATCAACTTGCTGTAGTTGACGTGCAGGATCTCCTGTTTAGTCCCATTGAGTCGCACGACCTTGATGTCATCCGTGTCGGCGAATTTGTCGAGCCCGCCCGCCATGCTTAATACCTGCAGCACTGACGTTTGACCTGGCATATGTACGGTGCCGGGTTTCGCCACTTTACCCTGAACGTAGACGAGATTACCTTCGGTGCCTGTAACGACAACGCTCACTTGCGGATCAGGTATAAATTTCTCAAGCTTGGCAGCGATTTTCTCCGCGACAGCGGTGGTATCAAGCCCTTTAACATCGACTTGCCCTGCCAGCGGGAAGGTAATGCTGCCATCGGGAAGTACGCGCACATCCTGTTTGAGCTTGTCTTCGCCCCAAACGGAAACAGAAAGATTATCACCCGGACTCAGCCGGTAAACCGCGTCGTTTTCGACGGCACTGGAAAGGCTGGGCCAAACGGCCAGTGTGCAGAGCACAGGTATCAATGAACGGAACATCGGAATCCCTCCGCCTAAGTAGCCATGCAAGGAGTTTAGAACAAAAAACCGAGCCAAATCACTCTATCCTAATTTCACCCCAAAGAAACGACTAAACAACAATCACCTGGAGCGTCTGGGCGGCCAATTCCGCCAACGCAACTCACCCGCGACCAGCAGGGCACCCCTTACAGCAGAAAAGCGTTATTTAACAATAGCCTGGATAAAACAAATCGCCCCCTATGCTTACCGCGCCAAAATTAACTGCATTATGCCAGTTAGAGCTGACTCAGCTGAAACAGCTGCGAACCTATTATCGCTGCCGATGCCAGCACAACTAACCGGCCTCAATAATTACCAACTAAGCATCATTACAAGAAAGGCAAACATCCGCACCCCCCCTATATCTTCCGCCGGTTGGCGACCACAATAAAACCAAACAACGCGGAAGAAAATAACCATGCTGCTGCCTGAAGCGGTACGGCATTCGGTTGATTGATGTAAGAATCAGCTCCCCCAACCAACTCTTTATCTTGAACATCCAGCCCCACTAACGGATCACTGGTAACCGCTGCCATTAAACCGTCGCCCGAAAAAGTATTGACAGTGTTACCTGCCCCCGAGCCAGCATCCATCATGCTGTTGGGCTGGACCTCATCCAAGATAGCGGCGATCGAAGAAGCCAACCGCAGGCCACTTCCAACCGTTAACGGCGCGCCACTCGGGTGCTCTTCGAGAGCCTTGCCAAGTTGAGAGCCTACCCCTTCGCAAGCGGTACTTATGCGACTAATTTCATTGGGCAAACTGGTCGCCTGAACACTAGCAACGGCCGCACCATTGAGGATCACAGAAAACAACACGAATTTAATGACAAGTGTTGGGCGCATAACACCGCCTCCTTGCGTAGGGGGTTATTCTTCTGTCGGATGAAGGAATCTTTATCGGCTAAAATGAGCGTATGTGCACATCGCCATTACGTCAACAGCTCGTCACCATAATAAATCGAAATTTAATTTTACGGAGGATGGCGTCAGAATAACGACACGACAAGCGCGTCAGTCATGAGAATCTATTAGTACGAAATAGCATCTCGCTTGGGCATTAGCCCGCAACAGGACGCTCGCCTCCGACCCGGCGCAGCGCCCTTTACCGGGCGACGAAGCACTGTCGGCAACGTTCTGAAAAGTACCCGGAGGGTGAGCGTTTTTGGTGCGAGTTCCCGGCATGTCGCAGTCCGGGCCGTTACTTCGGTTGCGCCACCGTGCGCAAATAAGGTTTCACCGTCTTGAAGCCGTCCGGGTACTTCTTCGTTGCGTCCTCGTCGGAGACCGACGTAGGGATGATCACGTCCTGACCCGGACGCCAGTTCACCGGGGTAGCGACAGTGTGCTTGGCGTTTAGCTGAATAGCGTCGAGCAGCCGTAACACTTCATCGAAGTTGCGCCCGGCACTCATCGGGTAGACCAGCATCGCCTTGATCTTCTTGTCCGGGCCGACAATAAACACCGACCGCACCGTGGCGTTGTCCACGGCAGTACGAGCGCCCCCACTGGCATTCGGGTGAATCATGTCGTAGAGCTTGGCCACCACCAGGTTCTCGTCACCAATCATGGGGTAGTTGACCGCATGACCCTGTGTCTCTTCGATGTCTTTGGCCCAGGTCTGATGGTTACCGACGGGGTCGACGCTGAGGCCGACAATCTTGGTGTTGCGTTTGTCGAACTCCGGCTTGAGCCCGGCCATGTAACCGAGTTCAGTGGTGCAGACAGGGGTGAAGTCCTTCGGATGCGAGAACAGGATGGCCCACTTGTCGCCGATCCATTCGTGGAAATGGAGCGTGCCTTCGGTGGTTTCGGCGGTAAAATCCGGTGCTTCGTCGCCAATACGAATGGTCATGTGCGTTCTCCTCGTTGTGAAGGGTAGGAAACTCTCGGAACGAACCAGTATAGGAGACCTTGAAAACTTCGCTCTGCACCCCGCCGTAGGGTCGCAGGCCGATTTACGCGACCAAAACTTCATCCGCAAATGCTGCCTATACTGCGATCCGGGGTCTATAGAGAAATCGGACGAAATCGCTAAGCATTCAGCCTGTCAGGTTGAGGTCATGGAAATTGACGCCGAGCCGCCAGGAAATGCAGAAAGTGGCCCTGCTCTGACGCTGCGCGAGTGAAGCACCTGACGCCTGGTTGATGAGATGTACTTCAATCGGACACACCCAGAAGACGTAAGGGATTGCCGCCTGTCGGCAGTGCTTACCGTACGATTTTTTCCAAATTCTGCGAGCGCCCCAATCCAACCGCCCTGATTGTCTGCTCTGAGGACCTGACAGATGAATGTGATCGACTATTTTGATGGAGCAAGAATCATCAATATCTCGTCAAGAAAGGATCGCCGTATAGAAACAGTAGAAGAATTCGCTCGCTACGGCTTTCACATTGATGATGAAAAAATAGGCTTTTTTGAGGCTGTTACGCCCAGTGAGGGAAATGGCTTCCCGAGCGTCGGGGCCAGGGGCTGCTTTTTGAGTCATCTGGGGGTGCTGGAAGAGGCAATGCGCCTGAAGTTGAAAAATATCTTGATCATGGAGGACGACATACAGTTTTCCAGACGCATTTCTGAATATGGGAGACAGGCCATCGAGTCTCTGGAAGGTATGGAGTGGGACATCGTCTATTTTGGGCATCCGTTTGAAGGAAATTCAAATTTGCCCGATTGGAAAGTAGTCGACCGCCCCATACATTTGTCCCATTTCTATGCTGTAAACGGGAAAAGCATTGGGAAATTGAGGGATTTTTTATTACAGATTCTGGAGCGGCCGCCGGGACATCCTGACGGAGGTCCGATGCATTATGACGCTGCTCTCAATACGCTTATTCACAAAAATAAAGAGATTGTGGCTTACTATTTCACCTGGAATTTTGGCTATCAAAGGCCCTCACGGACGGACCTGCACGAACTCTCCATCTTTGACAGGACGCCTCTCCTGCGGCCGGTAATGGATATGTTTAGGAGGTTAAAGGCAAAAAACCTGAGAAGAACTCGATAGTTTTCGGTTACTTCTTTCCCCTTAGGGAAGGTCTGATGTATTTACCCAGCCCGGCACAGCGCAGGAGCCGTGTCCGGGTGATGGTAGCGGGCCGCACCTCATCATTTGCGCGCCAACTTATACCGGACGCATTCCTCATAAAAACTCTCGCGCAGGGCTGCGGGCTTCATCCGCGAATGACTGTCATAGGTCTGTTCGGTAATGCCCATCGCCATCATGTGCATCCACGGCTTGCTGAACTTGTAGGTATGTAACTTCTGCCGTGCTGCATATAGTGAAACCCCGGACAGTTTGAGTTCCTGGGCTCTCGCCGCGGTACCTGCGCCCCAGCTGCAGTGGTAACGATCATTCGATGCCAGTTCTTTGGCCTGGACAGAGGCGGCAACGCTCGCCAGGCCTAACGAAATCAGCGCAACCATCACATTCCGCATTTGCATTCGATCCCAACCAACTGAAAATAAATTGATTTTGGTCAAAAGTTTTAAACTTCGGGGCCAGCAAAATGCCTTAAGTGAGCTATAGCCATTTTTTCTCAGTGCCTTGCGGACATTTCTTGCGGCACTTCAATCCTTTGCTATAGCTAACTCTTCTCAATGCATTCAGTGAGGCAACGGAATGTCAGTCGCAAAGAAAATGACGGTGGGCCAGCTGACGATGTTGACAGCCGTTAACATGTTGGGCTCAGGCATTGTGCTGCTACCCACAAAACTCGCCGAAGTCGGCGGTATTTCCATTCTTTCCTGGCTGATCACAGCCACTGGGTCCCTGGCGCTGGCCTATGCCTTTGCGCGCTGCGGGATGCTTAGCCGAAAGACCGGAGGCATGGGCGGCTATGCCGAGTACACCTTCGGCAAGGCGGGCAACTACATCACGAACTACACCTATGGGCTCTCGCTGTTGATTGCCAATGTGGCGATCAGTATTACGGCGGTCGGCTATATCCAGGAACTGTTCCACATCAAGCTTGATTCACTGCAAGTGGGTCTGGCGACCATCGCTCTGTTGTGGATCACCACGTTCGCCAACTTCGGCGGCGCACGGGTTACCGGCCGGATCGGTGCGATCACGGTTTGGGGTGTAATTGCCCCAGTGGTGCTGGTGTCCACCATTGGCTGGTACTGGTTCGACAGCAGTGTCTACGCCGCCGGCTGGAACCCGCACAACATGGGCTGGTTCGAAGCCGCAGGCGCTTCGGTGGCGATCACCTTGTGGGCATTCCTGGGTCTGGAGTCGGCGTGCGCCAACACCGATGCTGTGGAAAATCCGGAGAAAAACGTACCCATTGCGGTACTTGGCGGCACCCTCGGCGCGGCGGTGATCTACATCGTCTCCACTAACGTCATCGCCGGTATTGTCGATAACCCTGCACTGGCCGCCTCCACCGCCCCCTTCGGCCTGGTCTTCGCCAAGATGTTCACCCCGTTGGTCGGCGACATTGTGATGGCCGCGATGGTACTCGCCTGCATCGGTTCGTTGCTTGGTTGGCAGTTCACCATTGCTCAGGTGTTCAAAAGTTCGGCGGACACCGGTTACTTCCTGTCGATCTTTGCCAAGTCAAACAAGGCCGGAACGCCGATTGTCGGCATGTTGGTGCTGCTGGCCGCGCAAACGGCGCTGGGCTTTCTCACCATCAGCCCGGACCTGAGCAAACAGTTCGATATCCTCGTCAACCTCGCGGTGGTGACCAATCTGGTGCCGTACATCCTGTCCATGGCCGCCTTGATGACCATGCAGAAGGTGTCCAACGTACCGGCAGGCAAGGCGCTGGTCACCAACATCATTGCGTGGGTGGCGGCGTTTTATAGCTACCTGGCGCTCTACAGTTCGGGCGAGCAAGCGCTGATGCTCGGCGGCGTGGCGACCATCTTCGGTTACACGCTGTTCGGCTTCGTCAACAACCGCCTGATCCGCCTCGAAGCGCTCAATAACAGCGTACCGACGCAGACCGTCAGCGCTCAGCACATCACGGGCAAACCGGTGCCGGTCAACAACTTGCAAGCAGTCACAGTGGAGGCTCAATCATGACGGAACATAGACATACGCTCGGGATGCTCACGCTATTGGTCAGCAGCCCGCCGGACAAACGCACCGTCTTTGGTCGCGCGCTGAATCAGTTGGTCAACGATGTGGAAGAACGGGCCGTCCGGGTACTGGCGTCGGAAACCTTGAGCGACGCCACGTCGATCCTGCGTTCGGACCCGGCCATTCAATGCGTGCTGCTCAGCTGGGAAATGGACAAAAGCGAAGGCCACGAGGAATGCATCAAACTGCTGGTCAGCCTGCGCGAGCGCAACACTCGGGTGCCGGTCTTTTTGATCAGCGACCGCAGCACCGCGTCGAGCATTCCGCTGGTGGTCATGCAACACGCCGATGACTTCATCTGGCTGCCCGAGGACACCAGTCGCTTCCTCAGCGGGCGCATCCTGGCAGCCATCGAACGCTATCGCCAAGCCGCGCTACCTCCGATGTTCGGGGCGCTGGTGAAGTTTTCCCGGACCTATGAATATTCGTGGCACACCCCCGGTCATGCTGGCGGCACGGCGTTTCTCAAGAGCACAGCGGGCCGGGCGTTCTACGAGTTCTTCGGGGAAAACCTGCTACGTTCCGACCTGTCGATTTCGGTCGGCGAACTCGGTTCGCTGCTAGATCACAGCGGCCCCATCGGCCAGGGCGAGCGCTACGCCGCCAAGGTCTTCGGCGCGCACCGTACCTATTACGTCACCAACGGATCGTCAACCTCCAACCGTGTCATCCTCATGGCCAGCGTCACACGCAATCAGATTGCCCTGTGCGACCGCAATTGCCACAAATCCGCCGAGCACGCGATGACTCTGTCCGGGGCCATTCCGACGTACCTGGTGCCGACCCGCAATCGCTACGGCATCATCGGCCCGATCCTGCCGCAAACCCTGAACAGCGACGGCGTCAAAGCCGCCATCGCCAACAACCCCTTGGTCAAGGAAGGGATCGACCCGACACCGATCCACGCCATCATCACCAACTCCACCTACGACGGCCTGACCTACAACGTCACCCGCGTTGAAGAGCTGCTGGGCCAGAGCGTAGACCGTCTGCATTTCGATGAAGCCTGGTACGGTTATGCGCGTTTCAACCCGTTGTATCGCGAGCGCTTCGCCATGCACGGCAGTCCAGACGATCACGATGACTCGAAGCCGACCGTGTTCGCCACGCAATCGACGCACAAGTTGCTGGCAGCCCTGTCCCAGGCATCGATGATTCATGTGCGCAACGGCCGTAACCCGATCCATCACGGGCGTTTCAACGAGTCGTTCATGATGCACGCCTCGACCTCGCCCAACTACGCGATCATGGCCTCCTGCGACGTCAGCTCAGCGATGATGGAAGCGCCCAGCGGCCAGATTCTGACCACCGAATCCATCGAAGAAGCCATCAGCTTCCGCCAGGTCATCTCGCGCATGCACAACGAGATGCTGAGCAAGGACGAGTGGTTCTTCACGTGCTGGCAGCCACCGTCGGTACAGGTTGGCGCGGTGTCAGTGCCGTTCCATGAAGTAGATCCGGTGCTGTTGAAGACCGAGCCGAACTGCTGGGTGCTTCACCCCAACGAGGTGTGGCACGGTTTCGGTGACATCGAAGAAGGCTACTGCATGCTCGACCCGATCAAGGTCTCGGTGCTGAGCCCCGGCATGGGCGACGACGGCAACCTGCTCGACTCGGGCATCCCCGCCTGCGTGCTTACGGCGTACCTCGGACGACAGGGCATCGTCGTCGAGAAAACCACCGACTTCACCATTCTGTTCCTGTTCTCGATCGGCATCACCAAAGGCAAATGGGGCACCCTGGTCAACGCGCTGCTCGACTTCAAACGTGACTATGACGACAACGTCGACCTTGAGCTGTGCCTGCCCGACCTTCTAAGCGCCAACCAGCAGCGCTACGCCGGCATGGGCCTCAAGGACCTGGCCGACGATATCTTCGCCGCCATGAAGAAACACAAAACCACCGCCACCATGGCCCAGGCGTTCGGCATGCTCCCGCAAGCCGAATTCAGCCCGGTGGAAGCCTACGAAAAACTGGTCAAGAACGAAATCGAACGGGTCACACTGGAAGAAGCCGCCGGGCGGATCGTTGCGACCGGGATCGTGCCGTATCCACCGGGCATTCCATTGCTGATGCCGGGTGAAAACGCCGGGCCTGCGGGCGGGCCTTTGCTGGCGTATCTCAAGGCGCTGGAAGCCTTCGACAAATCCTTCCCGGGGTTCACCCATGACACCCATGGGATCGAAAGCGAGGGCGGGGTTTATCGCTTGCTGGTGTTGAAATGAGCTAGCGACTGTACGTGCTGCGAAGTAAAAAACGGGCGCCCTGAGGCGCCCGTTGTGGGCCATGGCCGTCCAGAACCGCTGGATGTCGACGAGCCGATGAACCTCGCTGTGGGCGCGAAAACCGCAAGCTGTCGCCGGGGGTGCAGCTGGAAACCTTTGTGCCGGATTACCGCGGCCGCATGGACGTCGCCCTGGCGATCACCGCCACTCAGCCACCCGATGTGTTCAACCATAACCTGGAGACTGTTCCGCGCCTGTACAAAACCGTGTCGACATGCTCACCCTCGGCCAGTACCTGCAACCGTTGCGCCGCCACTTGCCGGTCCAGCGTTTCGTGCACCCGGACGTATTCGCCTGGTACGCGAGCGGGACCGCCGGATAAGTCCGCAGATTCAGCCCTTGGCCGCCATCGCGGTGACTTCCACGCGCATGCCTTCGACCGCCAGGGCGGCCACGCCAACGGCGGCGCGAACCGGCCAGGGCTTGGCGAAGAAGCGCTGGTAGACTTCGTTGAAGGCGGCGCGGTCAGCCATGTCGGTGAGGTAGATGGTCAGATGCAGAACCCGGTCCATGGAACTGCCGGCGTGCTCCAGCGCAACCTTGAGCGCCTGCAGGGTGCATTCGCTCTGTTCGACGATACCGCCCAACTCCAGACTGCCGTCGGCGCGGGTGGGGATCTGAGTGGAGACCAGCAGGCCGCCAAAACCGGCGACGTCGGAGGAGATGGATTCCGGATCGGGGTCGGGGAGGAAAGTGATGTCGTGGTTTGACATGGGGATCTCTTGCTTGAGGGGTAAAGGGGCTGTCGAGTATACGCTCCGCTATTTAGTGTTTAGGGCTGAGATAAACCCCAACGCGAACGAAAACGCGATACTCCAAGCCGTCCCCTTCAAAGGCAAGCCCAAAGATGCGGTGAGCAGATCACGACAGCAGACCGCACCTATTCAGGTGGCTCGATCAGGTCCAGCAATCGGTTTGCCGTGATTTCAGCCAGCATGACGCTATTGGAAATGCCCAACAGGGAATAGCGCGAGCCACCATCCAAGCGGTCCACCAACTCGTGGACCATCACATCAACCGAGGCCAGGATTTCGACCAGATACACCGCCAGGGTTTCGGCCGTCGCCTCTGCGTCCACGGAAAACAGGGTGCTGCGTGTTCGCGGGGTGGCTTTGATGTCGGCAATCGACGGGAAGTGGTAATCGAGAGCTCGCTCGGCGGCTTCGTTGAGTTTGTTTGAATCGGATTCGTACGGGGAGACCGGATCGGTGTCCGGCGGGTTTGGTGAAGGTTTGATCATTTGCTGACACTCCTGAATGGAGCCGCCAATGCTTCTCTACTAAAAGAAGGGTGGCGGCTATGCACAGGTTAGTAGACCGGGGAGTATCAGCAATTACCGGCGCGCCGAAGCGCCCTGCGCACAGCCACCATCAAGGAGAGGTAGGAAACTACCTGCCTGACAGAACTCATGCACCTTACTGAAAACACCACGGGCTACTAAACCCGACCACTGAAGGGCAGTGGCAGGGAAACGATAGAGGCCAGGGCCAAGGCGCACAAGCCGGCGAATTCTGGCGTAGCCGTAGGCAACGGCGCAAGGTCTTGTAGCTTTCAGGAAGTAACCTTGCGGGCGTTTAAACAAACCACATCCAGCGATGTTTAAAAGTGGGCGTGCACGTCAGATAGTGGGAGTCATCGATACTGGCTAAAGAATGGATGTTCGCCCGCATAGAGTCAAAGCGCTATCCATTGCTTCGCCGATCCTCGACTGTCACCCTGCGACCGTTCATCAAGGATCGGAACAAGGAATCAAGGATTGAGTGGCTACGTACCCAACCCGTCCAAGGGCTATCGCAACAGCGGCGTCGAACCCGTTGATATTAGCGCTCAGCAGTGGGCGCAATACAAAGACCTCCCACCCAAGCCAGACGCAAAGCCCACCCCCTAGGCTGTGTGTTTGCCAAAAGCTGTAACCTGCCGGACGGCGAAATCAATCACACCAATCCAGCAGGGTTCGTCCCCGTTGAGAAACTGGCGGACTACGGGTTGTGGGCCGTGCTGGCCACTGGGGCCGCAATCACCGCCGAAGGCACCTCGCTCCAACTGGTAGGTGGCTCAACAACCGGTGGCGCCATTGCCCAGCGGCTGGGCGGCTCTCTTGCCGACAACCAGCGGACTCCCTCCGGCAAATCATCACCCTTTAGGTAGAAACGATGGTAGCGGTCTAAAGGCTGTTTACATCAATGCCCCGACGCAGGACGCGATTCGCGTGCAACACCCTCATGTACTTGAATGGACGCTTTGGTAATGAAACGACTCATCACGCTACTGAGCATTCTGCTCATCGCCGGCTGTCAGTCTGCCGACCCGCTTTCAGCAAAAAACGACCCTAAGTCTCAATGGTGGGAACTGGCGTTTACCGAACCCCACTACATGAAGGTGTGGGTGGAGGACAGTGCCGTAGAAGACATAAGCGGCAAGGTGTTTCACCACACCGGTGGCGGCTCTGCCTCAGGCGGCCAACCCGATGACGGCACAGAGTCTGCCAAAGGTTGGCGAGGCGTTGGCGGTTCCGGCAAAACAGTAATCGGCGCTGATCTACCCAAACGCATTTTCGTGCGCTGGCAGTCCATCGTAGAGCCGCAGACCTATAAAGTCTGGGTGGACATCCCCGAGCAAGCCAGACAGCTAATGCGCTCATCGATCATGCAACGTTGCCCGCAAACCCCGGAACAAGAGGCGCGATACATGGCCGCTATTTACATGGGCCTAGCCCCCGGTGGCGTCATACAAGTATGGGTCAGAGACTCATGCCACCGTCCCGTCGAGGTGGCGCATGCCCAAGCAGAGATTGAGCCTTTGGGCCCCAGCCAAGGCAAGAATGAAGGCCGTTATGCTTACCCGGTGAGTGAAAAATCCAAGCGCTACATCGAACAATTCGGAATACCTTACGGCAGCTGGTGAGTGGCAAAACTGTCTTGCTCTAGAGAATCGCAACTAGGTCACTGTACTTGGGCGCCCCTGCTCACAGAAAAAACTGGGAGGCGTAATCAAGAAGAAGCCATTCAACACTCGGCAACGGCTTTGGGTCGATAGCAACCTGTCACCAACGGCATGACCCCCGACTCAAGGCGCATTCACCACCACATAAGTCACATCGCTGCCCTGCCGGTGTTGGTGCGCTGAGCCCTTTGGGCAGTGGGCGTCGGCGCACGATTGACCGATGCCCTGGCGTGCCCTTGTGCGCGCTGGGGTCGGGCATCCACATCAGTGACCAGGCCCAGCGTCAGACCGAGGTGGTTGCGAGCGATAACAGGCTCACGTAGCGCCTCGGTATCAAGGCTGATTATTAAGCCTGGACGCGGCGTGACCCGTTCGCCAGAAGGGCAAGAAACCCTATGGGCAAACCCGATCGGAGCACTCTATGATTGATGCCCATGACGACCACGCTTCCGATTCGCCCACCCTGCCCGCCCGGCGCCTGCGACTGCGGGCGTGACCCGCTGCTGGAAACACCGGGGGCGGACGTGCGCATCCTGTTCCTGACCCGTTCAGAGGAAAAGCGCCTGATCGAACGCCTGGAGAACCTCCAGAGCCTGAGTGACCTCGAACGTCTGCAACAGCGGATGTACGAGCAGTTGGGCATCAGCGTGAGCATCGTTCCCGGTTTCAACGAAGTACGAACCATGCGCGGTATCGGTATTAATCTCGGCGATCAGCCGGGGCTATGCCGCAAAACCCGTCAGTCGATCCCTGCCGCGATTCGTCGCGGTCTTGAGCGGCACCCGGAAATTGCCTACGCGCTGCTCAATGCCAACGACCTGTTGCGCGACGCGTGAAACCAGAGCCCCGCAACGAAACAGGATCAGCGGTCATACGCAGAGTCTGGGCCGCTGCTATGCCTTCTCATGGGAGTAATGGTTGCAACCAGTCAAGGATGAAGCTGGAAACACACGCGTGACCGTGGTCCCGGCGCCAGCCAGGTGCGCGAAGAGAAACAGGTGCCAATCCGTAGCAGGAGGTGGCAGATGTTATTCATGGTCAGTTGGTCCATCAGTCCGGAAAACCGAAACGCCGTGATCAAGCGTTTTCTCGAAACCAAAGGCGCTCCACCCGAAGGCGTCAAGATGTTGGGGCGCTGGCATGCCGTCGGTGGTTCTAACGGTTTTGGCATCGCTGAAACGAGTGATGCCGTACAGATTCAGAAATGGGTGCTGCAATGGAACGACCTCATGAGCATGGAAGTCCATGCGGCGTTGACCGATGAACAGGCGGCGCCGCTGCTGGCCGCCGCTGTCGGCAAGAAGTAGTCGTTTGGGGCGGCGAGCCACGCTCGCCGCCTCATGCAGGTAAAACCAACGTGACGCCAGCGCTCAGCGGCGTCTCGACTACTTCCTCATCCCGACCCGCCGCCGCATCTCGGCGGTGATCGACTGCCGGGTGCTCTTCAGGTCCGCCCAAGGTTCATCACCGACCTCGGCCAGGCGTTCATGCACGGTGTGCACGTTCCACTGATTCCCACCCTTGAGCTCGCCCACCTCCTCGCGAAAGATCGGCACCGACACCGGCAGCCCTTCGCGGGTGCGCACGGCGTAGGCGCAGATGGTCGTGGCGCCCAGACCGTTGCGCAGGTAATCGATGAAGATCCGCCCTACCCGGTTCTTCGGTCCGGACACGGCGGAAAAACGCTCCGGCAGCAACTTGGCCATGTGGCTGACAATCGCGTGGCTGAAGTCTTTCACCTCGTCCCAACCGAGCTTGCGGGTCAGTGGCACCACCAGGTGAATCCCTTTGCCGCCGCTGGTCTTGAGGAACGCCTTGAGCCCCAACTCATCGAGTACCGACAGGGTCAGTTGAGTTGCCTCCACCATGCTTTTCCAGGGCAGCGCCGGGTCCGGGTCGAGGTCGAGGACGAAGCGGTCGGGTTTGTCGAGGTTGTCCGAGGTAGCGTTCCAGGTGTGCAGCTCAACGGTGCTCATTTGCACGGCGCCGATCAGGGCTTCGGCATTATTGATGATCATCACCGGTTGGCCGGTGAGTTCCTTGTCCAGGGTGGTGATCCCCGGAACGGCCAGGCGCTCGGCGTTTTTCTGGAAAAACAGTTCGCCGGCGATGCCGTCCGGGGCGCGAACCAGCGCCACGGGTCGGTCCTTCAATTCGGGCAAAATCCATTCGGCGACGCTGGCGTAATACTCGGCCAGTTGCACTTTGGTGGTACCGCTGCTGGCGTCGATCACCCGGTCCGGGTGAGTGATGCGCACCTTGCCCTCGCCCAGGCCGATTTGTGAGGGCGCGGGTGCGGCTTGGGTGGTTTTCTTTTTGGTCGCGGTAGAGGGTTTTTCTGCGGGGGCTTTTTTAGCGGCTTTGGGCTTCACGGCTTTTGGACGCTCCTCGGTAATGTCTTCGGCAGGTTTGTCGTCACGCAGACCATGGAACACCGCATGACGGACTGAACCTTCTTTGGTCATTTCGGCAAAAGCGACCTCAGCCAGCAGCGTGGGCTTGAGCCAGTGCACACCCTTGGCGTCAAAACCGGTTGGTGGATTGACCACTGAACTCTTTTTGGTTTGCAACGGTTTCAGTTGCTCGTAGATGCGCTTGAGCGTCGTCTCGTTGAACCCGGTGCCGACCTTGCCCGCGTAACGCAATTCACCGCTGTCGCGGTCATGCAATCCCAGCAGCAGCGCACCAAAGGCATTGCGCGAACCTTTGGGATCTGTGAAGCCAACGACGACGAACTCCTGCCGATGCTTGCACTTGAGTTTGATCCAGTCGCTGCTGCGCCGTGAAACGTAAGGCGAGCCCCGACGCTTGCCGATCAACCCTTCCATCTGCATTTGGCAGGCGCTGTTGAGCAACGCTTCCGGCTCTTCACTAAAGGCATCGGAGAAGCGTAGCAACGGGTCTTTATTAGGGGTGAGCACCGTCGACAGCGCAACCCTTCGCTCCTCGACAGGCACCTCGCGCAGGTCCACGCCGTTGAGGTAAGGCATATCGAACAGGTAGTAGGCGATGTTGCCACTGCGGCCCGAGTCGAAGGCGTTTTGCAAGGCCTGAAAGTCCGGCACGCCCTGCTCGTCGGCGACCACCATTTCACCGTCGAGCCAGGCGGATTCGAGACCCAGCGAAGCCAACACCTCGGCTTGTCTGGGCAGTTTATGGGTCCAGTCGTGACCGTTACGGGTGAAGAGTTTGACCTCGTCGTGGTCGATGCGGGCCATGATCCGATAGCCATCGAATTTGATCTCATAGCTCCACTCGCCGTCCGGGGCTTTTTCGACCAGCGTCGCCAGTTCCGGCTTGAGCAAGTCCGGCAATTTGGCTTTGCGGGCGCCCGTCAATGGCGCCGACTGTTCCTTGCGCGCCTCGGCGGCGGGTTTTTTGATGGGTTTGGGTTTGGCAGCGGTCTTCGACTTTTTAGCAACGATGGTCCGATCACTGAGCACGCTGTCGGGCTCGGCGGTGACCACGTCGTAATCGCTTTCGGGTTTGGCTGCGCCGTCCTGATGCTTGATCAGAAACCATTGTTCCTGCTTGCCCGGCATGTGCGTTCGCACCAGGTTCCACAGGCCTCCGAGCTTCTCACCTTGCAACTCGAACTTCAGCTTGCCCTTGGCGTACGCCTTGGCCGGGTCATCCTGTGGAATCCACACCCCTCGGTCCCAGACAATCACATCGCCGGCGCCGTAATGCCCTTCAGGAATGTTGCCCTCGAAGGTCGCGTAATCAAGCGGATGGTCTTCGACGTGGACCGCCAGGCGCTTGACCTTGGGGTCCAGTGACGGGCCTTTGGGCACCGCCCAGCTTTTCAGCGCGCCATCGAATTCCAGGCGAAAGTCGTAATGCAGGCGCGAGGCGTCGTGCTTCTGGATACAGAACTGCAAGGCGTGGTCTTTCGCATTTTTTTTGCCCCCGCGTTTGGCGGCGGCCGGTTCAGAGGTCGCCGAGAAGTCGCGCATGCGATTGTAATCGTCCAGGCTCCTGGTCATGGCGCACCTGCGGACGACGTAACGATTCCCCCGATGCCTGCGCCGATGCCTGCGCCGATGCGCGTGACGATCAGGGCGACGACGGCAATGCGTTCCACCCGTTGATAGCCAGGGGTTAACAGTTCTTCACCGAACACGTCAGGGTCGAGTTCGTGGTAAGTCCAGCCGAACATCGGCGATTCCAGACGCGGCGTCACCGCATCCAGGAAAGGATCGAGACCATCGATCATCGCCACGCCGGTGTACAGCACCAAAGAGCCACCGGGGGCTAACCGATACAGGGCTTGCTCGACAATGCGCAGCGACAATTGCGCGCCGAACGCCCCGCCGCCATGCCGGTAAGCACGCTCGGCCGGGTCGGCCATGTAGGGTGGATTGGCGACGATCAGGTCGAAGTTGCCGTCGACGTCCTGCAGCACATCGCTGGCCTCTATGCTGACGTTAGTCACCTCGGCGAGCGCGGCGTTGACTGCCGTCATGCGTAACGCCAACGGGTTGATGTCCACGGCCAGCACTTCGGCTTCCCGGCGAGCGCGGGCAATCACAATCGCCCCAACGCCCGCACCGCAGCCGATGTCCACGGCGCGCCTGATGGGCGCGAAGCTCTGTTGCAGATGGGCGTGAATCAGCCGGGCAAAACGGTAGGTGTCGGGTCCGAAGAACACCGCATCAGCGGCGTCGGTGGGGTAGCCCGAATGCACGAACAGCAGGTCATCGAGGCTTGACCAGCGCACATGACTTCTCAGTCGACCATTGCCTTCCTCGAGGACGCCCGCCTGTTGCAACTGCCGCTGTTCATCCACTGACAACAGATCGGGTTCAAACGGCCGCGACCAGCCGAATACTTCACGCAATGTCCGGGCGCTTTGCCCGAAGGCGCGATCATTCACCCGCTGATGGGTCAGCGGCGTTGGCGTGATAAATCGGTATCCGTCAGCCTGCAAGCGGCGCCCCAGTTGCAGTAAGGCCAGATCGGCGGCGCTCAGCTGTTCTTCCTGATGCATGAAGGGCTCCCTATCGAAATCCGGATTTGAGTTCGATGAACCGTCGCGTGGCCATCAGGCCAGCCGGGTGAGCGTGCCGATGGGCAGAAAGCCATGGGATCAACACCTGCATTTGCTCGTCGGCGGCAAGCCCTTTAAGTGTAGCGTGCAGGCTTTGGATATCCGGGTCATTGGCGGGTACTGGCGGTTCGGTCGCGACGCTGGTGCCACGTCGAACCGCTGCCGGCGAACGCTCAGGTCGCCAGTCTCCGGCGATCCAGTCGTGCAGCAGCTGTTTTTCGTAGGGGCTGAACACCCCGAACATGGCCGCGCCGTTGCCATCGATCAATTGCCAGAAACGGCTGGCTTGCGGGTCTTGGTGACGTTTGATCCAGCCCTTGTTTTCCAGGGCGCTGAGGAAACCTGGCAACTGCTCCGGCGACGACAGCCATCGATTGACCGTCTTGCCTTCAAACCGACAGTAGTCGGAATGCATGTGCTGACCAAACGGGCGCTTGCGCTCAAGCATGTTCAGCAACTCGCCGTACAAGTCGAACGACTCGATGATCGCGCGACTGCCCTGCCCCAGATCGTTGAGCCGATAACCCAACGCGACCCTGTGCAGAAAATCTTCGCGGTCACCTTCCACCGGCAGCAATTGCAGCACCGACTGCACGGCTTTTTTCGCGTGGCCGGTGCTCGCATTGTCGATGGTCACGTGCAGCGTGAAGTAATACGGATCGATACCCAACTCGCTGAGTTCATAGGCGCTGATCAGCAAATGCAGCGGCAATTGTTCATAACCGAGGTTGTAGCCGATCACCTCCGGCAAAAAATCGTCGCTGCAATAACCGAGCGCCAATTGCACCGCACCTTGCAGGTAACGCTCATCGTCGATGAAGCCGTTGTCTTGTAAGCCATGCTCGGCGAGCAGTTTGCGGTAGATCACCACATGATTTTGCGCCGGGTTGCCCTCGCCCAACTCTTCCAGATAAGTGCAGATCAACCCTTCGAAACGAGGGTCATGCCAGTGCTGCAGCAGGCCATACAGCCACGCACCGTCCACCAGTTTGGTCGGGGCAACGGCTTGCAGGAAAAACAACGCGTGCGCCTTGTTAGTGAAGAACTGCCGCGGCCCGCCTTCCTTGCGTTTTTGCAAGTAGTCGGCGTATTGGCGAGCGACTTCGACGCAGTGTTGTTCGACAAAGGTTTGCAGTGCCGACAGGTCTTGCGGCATGTCCTCAGGCAAGTCTGCTGCGTGAGCAAGTTGAGCCTCGAGGAAGGTTTTGCCGAGTGCGCGCTGATGTTCGACATCGTCGCTCAGCAATAACTGTTCATAGATAAGCTTCAAGCTGCCGGCGGTCAGAATCGAGCGTTCGTGGGCCGGCAGGGATTCAAGTCGTGTCAGGGCAGTCATGGGTGTGTCTCTCGGTCTGAGGCCAGTGGCAGGACGCTGAATCAGCACGTCTCTACATCAGCAGAGCGACACGCGCGGAAAAAAATTCCATCTGCGTTGAAATCGCCCAGACAGACGGGCTTGTGGCGAGGGGCTTGGCGGACGTTCGAGTGAATATACTCAGCGGGTGTGGACTCATCCTTCGGAGAGCAATCATGCGCACGGTTCATGTCATCGAGCCCCAAAAAACCCCGACCCGGTCATTGTCGTGGGTGAGGCCATCACCATTCTCGCGGGCGGGCGTGCAAGGGGGTGGGCCGTCCGCATTTTCACCCTTGGGACGAGGCGTTCTACGTCATTGACGGGCAGGTGGAAGTGACGGTTGGGGGTAAGTCCACCACCGTTTCACTTGGGGGTTATGTGCATATCCCTAGTGGGTCGGTTTCAGCAGCTTCAGTCAGTGTGATGGCGAGCGATCATTAGGCCACGCCAACTTTGGCCTGTTGCTCCAGATGCACTTGCAGCTCCGGTTCGATTTTCAACGCAGCAGCCAATTCATCCAGATAGCTACGTTCGGCGTCCTGCTGATCGTCCACCAGCATCACACTGGCCAGGTACATCTCCGCCGCCATGCCAGGATCCGTGGCCGACTGCGCCACATCGGCGGCGTCCAGTGGCCGCGCGACTTCATCGTCCAGCCATTGCTGGAGCTCTGGATCGTCGGTGTGGCGGCCGATTTCGGTGCTGATCATCTGCTTCTCGGCGTCGTCGATCCGGCCGTCGGCCTTGGCCGCCGCAATCAACGCGCGGAGGATCGCATGGCTGTGGTTCTCGACTTCCGGGCCGGACAACAGGTCAACAGTGCGCAGTGCCTGTTGCGGCGCCGAGGCCTGGCTGCGTTGCCAGGCCTGATAAGCCTGGAACGCCATCATTCCGAGCGAAGCCAGCGCCGCGTAGTTGGTACCACCACCCGACCGGGTCCGGGTCGAACCGCCCATGGCTGAGCCTCCGCCCAGCAGGCCACCGAGTAAACCACCCAGGCCACCGCCCCCGGCGCTTGAACCGGCGCCACCGCCCAACAGGCCACCGAGCAATCCACCGAGCCCGCCGAGGCCACCTTGGGCCGACGCGCCACCGCCGCCCTGTTGCGACATTGAGCCTTGACCGGCTCGCAGAAGTTGTTCGAGCAGATCGCTGGTGTTCATGACGATGTCCTCATCGATGGGAGTGATAGTCAAGCAACGATAGTACTCGCTGGCAAATGCGCCACCACCGTTTGGCTGACCCTGATGACCATCGGCTGCGAGTGTTCTACCCTCGCTAACCCGATGCCCACAGGATCAACCAACACATGGACCGCCCTCTGATTGTCGTCAGCGACGTTATCGAACCTGAAGTCGAGCAAGTACTTAGCGCCGGGCTGAGTGCCTTCAATGAACAGATGACCGGAATCAACGACCGCCAGTCGCTGGCGGTAACGGTCCGCGATCCGGAAACCCATCAGGTGCTGGGCGGTATTACCGGGCGTACGTCGCTCGGCCTGCTGTTTCTCGATCTTTTCTACTTGCCCGAGTCACTGCGTGGCTCCGGGCTCGGTTCTCGACTGCTCAAAGCGTACGAAGACGAAGGTCGCCGTCGCGGTTGCAACTCGGCAGTGCTCTATACCCTCAGTTTCCAGGCCCCGGAGTTCTATGAAAAAAACGGCTGGCAGCGATTCGGGGAAGTGCCCTGCAACCCGCAAGGCACGAGTCGGGTGTTTATGAGCAAGGTGCTGTGAATGAGCCGATCTGCACCAGGTCAATCCGGAGATAGCCACGTTTGAGTAAAAATATCGCCCTGTGCCGATGTTTCATTTAATACCCCGGATTTATCCGGGGTATTTTTTTGCCGCCCAGCTAAGATTTACAGATGGTGAACCTTATCCCCGGATACCCGGTCGATACATGCAACCTGACTTCGTTTGCCGACACCCCCAATTGAAGGGGTGATAACAGGCTTGCTTCACTTTCTGGAGAACACCCCCGTGATATCGACCCTACACATCGCCAGGCTCAAAGCATGGGGCGCCCATGGTTTTACCGCCACTGGCGTGGTCACTGCCTTCCTCGCAACCCTCGCCTTGCTGGAAAACCAGGCCACAAACTGCTTGCTGTGGCTGGGCGTCGCCCTGATTGTCGATGGCCTGGACGGCGCGTTGGCGCGCAAGGTCAATGTCCAGTCGGTGCTGCCAAGTTTCGATGGCTCGATCCTCGATCTGGTCATCGACTACCTGACGTATGTGTTTATCCCAGCGCTGTTCATCTATCGCTACATACCTTTGCCGGACTACACGCTGCTGTTGACCGTGTCGCTGATTCTGGTCTCGTCGCTGTTTTGCTTCTGCAACGTCAACATGAAGAGCAAAGACAACTACTTCCAGGGCTTCCCCGCCGCCTGGAACGTGGTAGCCCTGTGCCTGTACATCATCGCCCCATCGCCGTGGATCACTTTTCTCACCGTCATCGGCCTGGCGCTGTTGACCGTGACCCGGATGAAGTTCCTCCACCCGTTCCGCGTGCGCAAGTTCATGCCGATCAACATCGCCGTGACGGCGATCTGGCTGCTGTGCAGTTTGTCGTTGGTGGTCAACCATCCGGTGATCAACCCGATGGTGATGGGGCTTTGGCTGCTGATGTCGGCTTATTTCCTGGGGATCTGCATCTGGCGCACGGCGCTGGAGTGGTTCGATAGCTCGCGGGGATAATGGATTGTAGCGTGGCCGATTTCTCCCACAAACTGCAGAAATCGGCCAACGTCGCGTGCCGAAGGCCGAGGACGCCAAGGCGTGGGAAGCCTTCAAGCGAAGGACACAAGGACTGGGGTCTTCAAATGAATAACCAGATTCGACTCGCCACCCCTGACGATGCGGCAGTCATAAGCCAGGTCATCATTCAGTCGTTGCGCAAGTCCAATGCCCTGGACTATCCGCCCGAAGTCATTTCGCAGGTAGAGAAAAGCTTTTCTGCCGAGGCCATCCGCGCTTTGTTGAAACAACGCTTGGTCTTTGTCGCAACCATCAATAAGCGCGTGGTCGCCACGGCCAGCCTAGATCAAGACGTTGTGCGCAGCGTATTCGTCGAGCCAAGCCATCAAGCGCGCGGACTCGGCAGGCAGCTGATGGCGACGCTTCATTCTGTCGCCCAACACGCAAAAATCGAGGTACTGCGCGTCCCCTCCTCCATTACCGCAGAAGCCTTTTACTTCAAGCTGGGTTATCGAAAAGTCCGCGACGAATTTCACGGTGCCGAGCGCACGATCATCATGGAGCGGCGTCTGACACCCATTGTCGACGCCTCGAACTAATGGCTCGTACGTGATTGACCTGGATATCTGAGGCAACACGGCCCTGCGTCCTGGAAGCCGGCTGCAGAAAACCGAGCAAGGCCTGCCGAGTGTCATGCCAGGCCGCCGGGTGTTCCATATCGAGGAAGTGCCCGGCGTTCTTGATGGTATGGAACTGGGACTGAGGGGCATGATCGGCAAAAAGCCAGGCGTCTTCTACCGAGGTGTACTCATCCCATTCGCCGTTGACGAACAGCAGCGGGATTTCGATGGCCCCGGCACAGGCGACGTAGCAATGGGTGTCTTGGGTCAGCACCTCATCGACGTGGAAATGCATCTGCTTGTACTCGTGCTCGGCCAGACTGCGGATATGGCGGTCATTAAAGCGTTTGAACAGCGATGGAAGGTGCTTGCCGATCGTGCTGTTGATCAAGCGACCGACATTGAGGCGGTCGCAGGCCTGGAGATGGTTCAGGCCGCTTTCCAGGTAATCGCGCATCGGCGTATTGATCCGCGCTGCGAATGAATTGATCACCGCCTTCTCGATTCGTCGCGGCCGCTGGGCCAGCGCCAACAAGGTAGCCGCGCCGCCCCAGGAAAAAGACAGCACGTGGTGCGCACAGAAGTGTTCGATTAATTCCAGCAGTATCGCTGCCTCGTCTTCCTTTCGGATCGGTTGGCAGTGGAGATTGTGTTGCCTCGACTGACCGGCGTAGGGCTGGTCGTAGAGAACCACATTGAATTGCGGCTGCAGATAACGCACCGTTTGGGCAAAGGATGCGGTTGTTGCCAGCGAGCCGTTGACCAGAATGATGGTCTTGTCAGCTGCAGTGTTGAGATAGTGCTCGGTATAAACCTTGTACTTCCCGCAGATCTCGACGATGGCAGTTTTCGGCATCATGTCATTTACTTCCTTGAACCCATTGGACTAAGCGCACAGCGTGAGGGATGCCCACAGGGCCCTATCGCAGAAAGCACAACACGTGGACCTGACAGCGAAGTGCCAGGCCAATACATTAATAATTCAGGGCGGTTTTCAAGCGTTAGCGCATAGGCCTCCTCGGGCTTAACCTGGCAACACGGGCAAGCAACAACAGCGCGAGGGTGCTCCGATGGCTACCGTGACCAATGAGTCACTGACTGACCATTGATTCAGAGTTAAGCAGGGATTTCTCCGTCTGCAAGAACGCAGACGAGTTATTACGTCGGCCCCTAAGCCCTGAACGGGCTCAGATCGCGGAACTACAGTTGCAAAAAAACCGCCCGTAGGCGGCTTAGGCCGTGTGCGCTGTTGCAGAGGCGTTGGAGCACGGACAACTGGTCAGAGCCGGTGGCCGCGAGTGGAGCACGCAGCTTGAAATATGCTCGTACTGTTCCAAAACCAATCAAAACCCCTACCGGGCAATCATGCACTACCACTATGAACGGCTACATAGGGTTTTGAACCCGACTGTAAAATTGCGCCGCCCCTATTTGACGAGTCGCGTTTCCTTGGAAGGCCGGTATCCAAAGTACGAGCTATAGCATTTGCTGAAGTGGCTGGGCGATACAAAGCCACACGCAACCAACACGTCCACCTGGGACAGCTCTGTGTGCTGGAGCAGTCGACGCGCTTCGGTAATCCGCAATTCCATGTAATACCGTTGTGGCGTTGTACCCAGTTGCTCCTTGAACAAGCGCTCGAGTTGTCGACGAGAACGGCCTGCGTAAACGGCCAACTGCTCCAACTCCAGAGGCTCTTCGAGGTTGGCATCCATCAGTTTCACCACCTCGCGTAATGGCGCGCTCACACAGATATTTTCAGTCGGCTTTATGCGCCGATAACGAGACTCCTCGAAAGCCAGGATGTCCTCGATACCCTCGACGAGTGCTTTGTCGTGCAGCCCTTTGATCCAGTCCAACGCCATATGGAACGCCCCCGAGGGACTGGAAGCCGTGAGCCGGTCTCGATCAATGACGTAGGGCTCACTGGTGACATGCGTCGCCTTGGCGATTTCCGCGAGTGCGGGGCGATGTTCGGGGTGAATCGCGCAACGATATCCGTCAAGCAAGCCTGCCCTTCCCAGAAACCATGCGCCATTCCACAACCCGGCCAGACTGACACCCTGGTCTGCCGCCGCTCTCAACAGACTGATGAAATCATCACTCGCCTTCAGTTCTGTTCGGTAGCCACCACAAATGACCAGCAAATCCAGGTCTTGGATCGCTGAACAATCGATACGGGCATCTGGCCGAATGACCAAGCCCAGGTCACTGACGACTTCTCCATCGTTCAAGCCAAATGTCCGGGAAGAGAACAACAGGGGTCGCAGTAGATTCGCGGTGACAATCGTATCCAGTGCTTGCGTGAATGCGGGCAGCGAGAAATGCTCGAGCAACAGAAATCCTGTCCGAACCCTTTGAGTCGTCTCGTTGGGGTTATCGTTCAGATAGCGAAGATTTTTCCCCTTCATGCCTCCGCTAAATTGCCGTCGCTCGATCAATGTTTGATCCACTCGGTTACGTTAACGACCCTGTCGTTGGGTGCGTTGATAACGCGCATGCTAACCACAAAAGTTTCAAAACCACTAGCGCCATTATGCGATTGATCAGGCAAGCTGAAAGCCGTGACGAAGTGGGTCTTCAGCATCGACAAAAAGGGTGTTGTGGCCAGTAATCCTGGCCCACTCGAGTGTGATGAACGACGCGCCTAAACGATGGCGGGATACCCATCGACACTATCGGGCCAACGGGTCAGAACCTCGAAGCCGTCGTCAGTGACTGCGACCATATGCTCCCATTGAGCCGAGAGCGAGTGATCCTTGGTGACCACGGTCCAGCCATCAGCCAGCGTTTTCACATGGCGTTTGCCAGCGTTCAGCATGGGCTCAATGGTAAAGATCATGCCGGTTTTCAGTGTCAAACCCTGGCCTGGGTAGCCGTAATGAAGGACCTGCGGCTCATCGTGATAAACCTTGCCGATACCGTGACCGCAGTATTCGCGCACGACGCTGAATCCGTCTCTTTCGGCCACGGTCTGAATGGCATGGCCAATGTCGCCCAGCGTAGCGCCGGGGCGGACGACGCGAATACCGGCACACATCGCTTCATAGGTCGTCTTCGCCAGGCGCCGAGCATCCGGGCCGGGCTCCCCCACGAAGTACATGCGGCTGGTGTCGCCGTACCAGCCCTCCTTGATAACGGCAATGTCGATATTCACGATATCGCCATCCTTGAGTGCGTTGGCCGAAGGGATGCCATGGCAGACCACCTGGTTGACCGATGTACACACGGTTTTCGGGAAGCCGTGATAGCCGACATTGCCTGGAATGGCTTTTTGCACGTTGACGATGTAGTCGTGACAGAGCTGATCAAGTTCGTCGGTGGTGACCCCTGCTTTGACGTGGGGAGCAATCATGGCCAGGACCTCGGCGGCCAGCGTGCCTGCAGCGCGAGACATGGCTATCTCTGCCGGGCTGTTGATAGCGACATTCGCCTTCATTGCTTGGCTCCTGGTGTTACATGAACCTGGGAGCTTTGCGAAAAATCGGCGAGTGCGCAGAGCTGTTTTAAATCGAGCCCCCCCGCCAGTTCGGCACGAATCAGCACGCGGCAGAGGTCGCTGTGATCCAGGTTGGGATGTAACTCCGCAAGCATCCCTATGCGCATCCAGTGCTCAGCCTGGGCGTTGATCGAGCGGCTCAGCGCATCGCTGGCGACGCGCAAATTCTCGTGCATGCCCTCTGAAATTTTTACGATACCCACTGACTCATCCAATATGAAATGCATATGAAACATACATTAATTGATGAGGGTGAGGGATTGCAATTTCACGGACAGAACCCGCTGAGGCAGCCAGGCACCTGAAGTGCATCGTTCAGCGAGTGCGGTTGCTAAACGTTGATCTCGGCCGTGATGTCCAGATAGTTGACCCCGGCTTTGATGCAGGCGCGCATCAGCGCTGGCGCCGTTTGGTCACGGGGACCGGCGACAAAAAATCTCGAACTCCAGCCATAGCGCTGAATCCAATGTTCAGGTCAATGGAGGTAAGCGATATGAACAACGATGACAGAGTCAACGACGTCGAAAAAGATCCTGAGGACAGGGACCCTGACGCCAAAAGTGTGGATGAAACCATTACGCCCTCTTCAACCCCAACCAAGGAGCAGGACGCTGAGGAGCTCAGTCGAAAAATAGCTGAGATAGAACGCAAGGTGGCGGACGGCAACTAGCAAGATGCTTGACGTTGGCAGGCGTCAAAAGCGGCCATTGACCTGGGTCGGGCTGGCCGCTTTTTTAGCATTGATGGGTACGCGTTGCCATTGCAATTGCCTGTGCCTTGAAATCAACTCATCCAGTTTCCACCGTCGACATTGTAGGTCTGAGCCACCACATATTCGCTCTCGGACGAAGCGAGGAATATCGCCATTCCCGTCAGGTCATCAGCGGTCCCCATCCGTCCAAAAGGCACCTCTTGACCCACGAGCCTTTTCTTTTCACCCAATGGCCGATTCTCATATCGAGCGAACATTGCATCGACGCCATCCCAGTGCTCGCCGTCTACCACGCCTGGCGCGATGGCATTCACATTGATCCCATGCTTGATCAGGTCCAGACCTGCTGATTGTGTAAGGCTGATCACGGCCGCTTTGGTCGCGCAATACACCCCCACGAGCGCTTCCCCTCTCCTGCCAGCCTGGCTGGCCATGTTGATGATCTTGCCGCCATGCCCCTGCCGAATCATCTGACGAGCAGCGGCCTGAAGGGTGAACAGTGTTCCTGCGACATTGATCGAAAACAATCGCTCGAAGCTGTCGCGGGTGATGTCGACAATGGGCGCGAGATCGAAGAGCGCAGCGTTGTTGATCAAGATATCCAACTTGCCTGTCTGTGCGATGACGGCAGCCATCGCATCCTCGATAGACGCTTGGTCGGTCACGTCCATCTCGACAGCGTAGGCGTTCGGCCCAAGCTCTTCAGCCGTGGCCCGGGCGCGTTCAAGGTTGATGTCAGCGATGGCTACCCTTGCGCCTTCATTCACATAGGCCTGAGCAAAAGAACGGCCAATGCCTCGGGCGGATCCGGTGACAAGCGCGCTTTTACCTTCTAGTCGTTTCATTGATTGTTCATCCGTTTTCTTGAATATCGGGTACGCCCAACCGAG
Source organism: Pseudomonas sp. HLT2-19-2 (assembly GCF_054898005.1). NCBI lineage: Bacteria > Pseudomonadati > Pseudomonadota > Gammaproteobacteria > Pseudomonadales > Pseudomonadaceae > Pseudomonas > Pseudomonas sp. HLT2-19-2. Next base: position 3,908,013 of record NZ_CM142712.1, read on the forward strand.
GGCAGTGGAGAGGCTTGAAGATCAGGCGGCGAGTCGCACCAACGGGGCGATAGCCTTCCCGTGCTCGTCGAACAAATGGCAATGCGCAACGTCCAGCGCGACCCACCGCTGCTCTCCATAAGCGACATCGCAATCGCCGTTGACGCGTACGGTGAGTGCTTCACCGGACTTGGCGACGACGTGGCAGAAGGTGTCGCTGCCCAGGCGTTCGGTGACGTCTGTGGTGATGGGCAGTTGCCCTTGATCATCCAGGCTGAGGTGTTCAGGGCGTATGCCGACTGTGACCGGGTTGCCCACGCTCAACGTGCTTGCGTCACGAGGGATGAGCAAACGTCGACCGGAGGCCAGCTCGACCTCTACACCCTGATAGCTGCTGGCAACCACGGTGGCCTTGAGGAAGCCCATTTTTGGAGTGCCCAAAAAGCCTGCCACGAACAGATTGGCAGGCTGGTGATAGAGGTCGAGCGGTGAACCAATCTGTTCTATTCGACCGCCGTTGAGCACCACCACTTTGGTGGCGAGCGTCATGGCTTCGACCTGATCGTGGGTCACGTAGATCATCGTGGCTTGCAGTTCCTTGTGCAGCCGCGACAGCTCCAGACGCATCTGCACCCGTAGAGCGGCGTCGAGGTTGGACAGTGGCTCATCGAACAGGAAGATCTTCGGATTGCGTACGATGGCGCGGCCGATGGCCACGCGCTGACGTTGACCGCCCGAGAGTTGCTTCGGCTTACGTTCCAACAAGCGTTCCAGCTCCAGGATCCGGGCGGCCTCAGTCACCTTTCGCTCGACGTCCTGCTTGTCATCACCCGCCAGATCCAGCGCAAACGACATGTTCTTGCGCACCGTCATGTGCGGGTACAGGGCGTAGGTCTGGAACACCATCGCCAGATCGCGCTTGGCCGGACTGACTTCGGTGATGTCGCGACCATCCAGTTCGATGGTGCCGCCGCTGACCTCTTCCAGGCCGGCGATCAGGCGCAGCAACGTGGATTTTCCGCAGCCCGACGGGCCGACAAACACCACGAACTCGCGGTCGTTCACTTCCAGGTCGATGCCTTTGATGATGGAAAAGCCTTCGAAGCCTTTTTGCAGATTCTTGATTGTCAGGTTGGCCATGGTGATGGGCCTCCGCTTGTTTTTATTCATTTGAGCCGGACGGGCTTTTTGTAGGAGCCAGCGGTGCGGCGATCCGACTTGCCGGCGAAGGCGTCCGGGAGATCGCCTTCGCCGGCAAGCCGTGCTCCTACAGGGGTTGGGGCGTTTATTTCACGGCGCCGAACGATAGGCCGCGGACCAATTGTTTCTGGCTGATCCAGCCGAAGATCAGGATCGGCGCACAGGCCAGCGTCGACACCGCCGACAACTTGGCCCAGAACAGACCTTCGGGACTGGAGTACGAGGCGATCAACGCGGTCAGTGGCGCGGCTTTCGACGAGGTCAGGTTCAGCGACCAGAACGCCTCGTTCCAGCACAGGATCAGCGACAGCAGCACCGTGGACGCCAGGCCGCCCTTGGCGATCGGCAGCAGCACCCGGACCATTTCCTGCCACAGGGTGGCGCCATCCAGGCGCGCGGCTTCGAGGATGTCCTTGGGGATGTCCTTGAAGTAGGTGTAAATCATCCAGACCACGATCGGCAGGTTGATCAGCGTGTAGATCACGATCAGGGCGATCCGCGTATCGAGCAGGCCCAAACTCTTGGCCAGCAGGTAGATCGGCATCAGCACGCCCACCGGTGGCAGCATCTTGGTCGAGAGCATCCACAACAGCGTGCCTTTGGTGCGCTGGGTTTCGTAGAACGCCATCGAGTACGCCGCCGGCACCGCGATCAGCAGGCACAGGGCCGTGGCGCTGAACGAAATCACCACCGAGTTCCAGGCGAAACTGAAGTAATCGCTGCGCTCGTTGATGTGCAGGTAGTTCTCCAGCGTCGGGGTGAAGATGAACTGCGGCGGCGTGGCGAACGCATCGATTTCGGTCTTGAAACTGGTCATCACCATCCAGAAGATCGGAAAGAAGATCAGGATCGCGATGGCCCAGGCCAGGGTGCCGAGCAGCAGGCTTTGCAGACGGCGGGATTGTTGAAGGGTCATGGCGCAGGCCTCAGGCTTTGTCAGTCAGGTTTTTGCCGATCATGCGCACCAGCACGATGGCCGCGATGTTGGCGATCACCACCGCGATCAAACCGCCGGCGGACGCCATGCCGACGTCGAACTGCACCAGCGCCTGGTTGTAGATCAGGTAGGCCAGGTTGGTCGAGGCGTAGCCGGGGCCACCGTTGGTGGTGGTGAAGATTTCGGCGAACACCGAGAGCAGGAAGATGGTTTCGATCATCACCACCACCGCAATCGGCCGCGCCAGGTGCGGCAGAGTCAGGTGCCAGAAGATCGCGATCGGTCCGGCACCGTCGAGGCGCGCGGCTTCCTTCTGTTCCTGGTCGAGGGACTGCATGGCGGTCATCAGGATCAGGATCGCAAAGGGCAGCCATTGCCAGGAGACAATGATGATGATCGACAGCAGCGGGTAATGCGCCAGCCAGTCCACCGGTTGCGCGCCGAACAGCTTCCAGACGTAGGCGAGGATCCCCGACACCGGGTGGAAAATCAGGTTCTTCCAGATCAGCGCACCGACGGTGGGCATGATGAAAAACGGCGAGATCAGCATCACCCGCACGATGCCGCGACCGAGAAACTCACTGGCCTCCAGCAGCGCACTGATCAGCACCCCGAACACCACGCTGATCAACAGCACGCTGCCGACCAGCAACAGGGTGTTGGTGGCGCCGGGCAGGAACCCCGAGTCGCTGAGGAAGTAGCTGAAGTTCTCAAGCCCCACGAACTGGTTTTCACCGGGGTAGAGCAGGTTGTAGCGGATCAGCGAGAAGTAAACGGTCATGCCCAGCGGCACGATCATCCACAGCAGCAACAACGCCACCGAGGGGCTGACCAGGAACCAGCCGGGGTTGGCCAACCGGCTTTTACGCACCGGTTGGGGAATGTCCATGTGAGCGTTGGCAGTTGAAATATTCATGGCGAAGAACCGATTAAGAACAGACAAATGAAGATCAACTGTGGGAGCGGGTTACTTGGGGTAACCGGCGCGCTTCATTTCACGTTCAGTGGAGGCCTGTGCGGCGGCGAGTGCTTGATCGACCGACATCTGTCCAGTAAGCGCCGCCGAAAACAGCTTCCCGACAGAAGTGCCGATCGCCTGGAACTCGGGAATGGTGACGTACTGGATGCCCACGTAAGGAACAGGCTTGCTCGAGGGGTGCGCAGGATCGGCGTGCTGCATCATCTGCAAGGTCACTTGGGCGAAAGGCGCGGCCTTCAAATAGGCCTCGTTGTAGGTGGACTGTCGAGTACCTGGCGGCACATGGGTGATGCCGTCCATTTCAGCGACAAGCTGGATGTATTCTTTCGACGTCGCCCACGTGATAAAGGCCTTCGCGGTGTCTTTGTGCTTGGAGGTTGCCGGTATCGCCAGCGACCACGCATACAGCCACGACGAACCTTTGTCGGTCACCTCAGTCGGTGCAGGCGCAAAGCCCACACTGTCGACGACCTTGCTCTGCTCTTTGTCGGTGGTGAACGACCCCGCGACGCTGGCATCCACCCAGATGGCGCATTTGCCGCTGTTGAACAGGGCCAGGGTTTCGTTGAACCCATTGCTGGATACACCTGGCGGCCCATACTTCTTGAGGGTATCAACGTAGAAGTGCGCCGCTGCTGTCCACTCTGGGCTGGAAAGTTCCGGCTGCCACTTTTCATCGAACCAACGGGCACCAAAGGCGTTGGCCATTGTGCTCATCAGTGCCATGTTCTCCCCCCAACCAGCCTTGCCACGCAGGCACATGCCGTATTGTCCTTTGTCAGGCTGGTGGAGCCTGGACGCAAGTTCGCCTAGCTGCGTCCAGGTCGGATGCTCCGGCATGCTCAGATCCGCTTGCTTGAACAGATCGGTGCGGTAATAGGTGATCGTGCTTTCGCCGTAGAAAGGCAACGCGTAGAGCGTGTTGTTGACTGACAGGCCTTGGCGTACCGAAGGGAAGATGTCTTCCAGGTCGTACTCCGGTGGCAGCCCGGTGATGGGCTCGAGCCAACCCTTGGCCCCCCAAAGCGGCGTTTCATAAGTACCAATCGTCAGCACATCGAATTGGCCGCCTTGTGTGGCGATATCGGTGGTCAGGCGCTGACGCAGGACGTTTTCTTCCAGCACCACCCAATTGAGCTTCACATCAGGATGCTGCTGTTCAAAAATTTTGGAGAGTCGCTGCATGCGGATCATGTCGCCATTGTTGACGGTGGCAATGGTCACTGTTTCAGCGGCTTGACTGACAAGGGCGAAGGATAGGCCTGCGGAAAGGAAAAGCGCTTTCGGGATTTTCATCGTAGTGCTCTCCGCTCCGCGCCTTGGACGACGGGAGCTATTATTTTTGTTGTTAACCACCGCTAATCAAATACGTCTGGCCGGCAATGGTGGACGACTCGATTACAGCAGCTTAAAAAGGCCCGGACAAACGCATAGCGGATGCTCATCTGATACTTTTTTAACCGACCGCAGCCTGGCTGCCAGAGATCAAAAAAGTATCAGTTGCAGGCAATACGTGAGCTAGCAGGTGCCGGCCGAGAAGGCGTATGTTGGTTGCATTCGAAGAACAAATAATTAAAAAGGGGCATGACATGCCTGATACCCGAGCAGCCCTGTTCGAGCAGCGACCCGCCGAGCTGGAGGTTATTCTTCCCGAGCCCGATCATAGCTTTCGCTGGTACGAACACGATTACCCCTACGCCCTGGCTCGCTGGAATCATCACCCTGAATTCGAAATTCATCTGATCCGTCAAGGCAGCGGCAAGCTCGTCGCGGGCGATTACATCGGTGCGTTCGGTGCCGGACACGTAGCGCTCATCGGCCCCGACCTTCCCCATGACTGGATTGGGGATCTCGCGCCCGGTGAACACCTCGCGGGGCGCGATGTGGTGCTGCAGTTTGATGGCGCTGCCATCTTGGCCTTACGCGCAACGATGCCTGAGCTGGGGGAGCTTCAACACCTTTTTGAACAAGCGCGTCGTGGCCTGGAATTCACTGGGGCAACGGCTCTACAGGCAGCGCGACTGCTGGAGGAGATAGGTCACGCGCAAGGTCTCGAGCGTTTGATTCTGTTTCTGCAATTGATCAACGTGCTGATGAAAGCGCCCGCGCATGACGTTCACTTGCTCGCCAGCGCTTGCTACGCGCCCACCCTCGACGCCCGCAGTTCCGAGCGAATCAACAAGGCCTTTGACTATCTACTGACTGAGCTCACCGGCGACATTCGCCTATCAGTTATCGCTCAGCGCCTGGAGATGAGCGAGCCAGGTTTTTCGCGCTTCTTCAAAAGGATTACCGGCCACGGCTTCATCGATCTCATGCGCAAACTCAGGGTTCAGCGCGCCTGCAGGCTGTTATTGCAAACAGAGATGTCGGTGGCTGACATCTGTTTTGAGGTTGGCTATGAAAACCTTTCTAACTTCAACAGGCACTTTCGCATCGAAATGGAACAGACACCGAGCGAGTATCGTCGCGAAACGGCGATGACGTTGTTCAATCGCAACGGTGCTCACCCTTCCCTGCCTTTCACCCGAGCCCATTGATGCGAGGCGGTCGACTCTGATCTGTCAGCAGCAACTTTAAAAAAAAATGAGGAAATGACCATGCAATTGCCTCGCGCAGTCGTGTTTGGCGAAGCCCTGACCGACCTTGTCCAAGGCACTCCCGGACAGTGGAAAGGCTATCCCGGCGGTGCGCCCTGGGTGCTGGAGACGCTTGCATGGCCGGATGGCTGGCATCGGATTTGCTCGGAATGACCGATTTCAGGGAACGCTTGCGATTTTCATCAGCCTGCGCATCCCTGTCCTGCCGCCATGCCGGGGCCCATGCTCCAACGTTGGCCGATGTGAAAGGTTTACTTGATGCGCCATAAGCTTGAAGACACGCCGCGCCTTCACCCCTGTATTTGCAATGATGTTGGACGGAGCTAGGCCGATTCCGGTGCTACGCTTTCATTTCCTCGAATAGAGAACGAAGCGATGCCCACCGACCTCTCAATCCCCAGACGTTCACGACTGCAACCATGAAGCGGATCCTGATCGGTGGTATCACCGTAGCGATTATCGGCACGATGACGTTTGGATTTTTCCAATGGAAAGTCGCCGAAAACCACCAACATGAAGTTCTGTGTGGAGAGGCCAAGCAGGCGCTGAAAGGCGTGGAAATCCGCGCGCGAGCGCTGGCTGCCGGGCTGTCCGTAGACGCCTATGGCAAGGCTGAAGAAGACGAAGTGGCGACGCTCATTAGTGCTCTCGACGCCGCCACCAGTGACGAGGTTGACTCGGTCATCGAGGCACACGCTGCCGCCATAGAAGCGGTGGATGCCGCTATTAACGCTGAAGTTGATACTCGAGGCGATCAGACATTCCTCGAGCAGCGACTCGTGAAACAGCGGATACCTGTCGATGTTAAACAAGAACTGCAACGCGCCGCGAAGGCCGTTAATGTCACGTGTAGTTAGCGTTCAACGCTAGACAAGGGCATTCATCTTGGTTTTGCTCCCTGAATCATTGAATAGTTGGACGAAGCTGATGGCGCGAATTCTAAGGACTGACGCAGGAGACCTGCAGACGCCGATCCCTGACCTCTATCCAAAGTCGCAATTTTGTAACTTCTCGCCGGTAACGAAACGTTTTTGTTCGTTGACACCGCACATGATATCAATGCGCCTTCAGTGCGCTTTGCAGCAACAGACTCTGCCCCTTCGATCGCTCACCTTAATAAGGTGACTCAGGAGTACTGGACTATGGAAAGTTGGAAAATCAGAACTCATCTGCTTCTACTCACCAGTGCGTTACTGTTTGGATTGTTGTGTGTCGGCGGGCTTGGACTCTTGGGCATGCAATCCGCTGTACGCAGCCTGGAGACCGTCTATCTCGATCGAGTCGTCCCCCTGCGGGATCTGAAAAAAATCGCCGACCTGTACGCTGTGAACATCGTCGGCGCTACCCACAAGGCGCGCAATAGCAACGTTACCAAAGCGGAGTCACTGAGCCGGATCGAGCAGGCCCAGAGGGAAATCGACCAGACGTGGCAAGCCTATAAATCGACGCAATTGATTCCGGCAGAAACGCGTCTGATCGCGCAAATCAACCCGCTGATGGAAGCCACCCGGGGGCCATTGCAAAATTTGCAGGGCATGCTGCGCCAGAACGACGACGCCGGTATCGCACGCTTTGCGACCGATCAGTTGTATCCGCTGATTGATCCTTTATCAGACAAATTTTCCGAGCTGATCGAGGTACAACTGAAGGAAGCCAAGAACCAGTTCGACCACAACCAGATCGCCTACACCTCCAACTTGCAGATCAGCCTGCTGATTTTGGCGTTGGCGTTGATTGCGGGCGCGGCCTATACCTTCTTTTTCTCCAGACTGTTGAGTCGCCAGCTCGGCGCTGAACCCGCGGAACTTGCCGCCATCAGTTCAAACATCGCCCAGGGAAAACTGGCCCGTACGCAGCATGATCAGCAGCAGCCGTCGACGGGTGTTCTGCACTCCGTCCAGGCGATGCGCCACAGTCTGAGCGATATGATTGGCAAGATCAGCCAGGCCTCCGAGCAGATCGAGGGTGCCACGCTGCAATTATCTGCGTCCTCCGAGCAGGGCTTGAGCAGCGCCGCACTGCAAAGCGAGACAGCCTCCTCCATGGCGGCCACGGTAGAAGAGCTTTCCGTGAGCATCACTCACATTGCCGACAATGCTCGACAGGCTCAGAGCACCGCGCAGAAAGCGGGCGAAATCACCAGCGAAGGCATGGCGGTGATGCAAGCCTCCATCCAGGAAATGGGCCAGATTGCCGATCTGGTTGCACAAAGCTCATCGGATATCGATCAACTGGCGATTCAGTCGAACGACATCAGTCTGATTGTCGGTGTGATTCGGGGCATCGCCGAACAGACCAATCTCCTTGCGCTCAATGCCGCCATCGAAGCGGCACGCGCGGGCGAGCAAGGTCGCGGCTTTGCCGTGGTCGCCGATGAAGTGCGCAGCCTGGCCGCCCGCACAGCCCAATCCACCACGGAAATCGTTGCCTTGGTCAATGCCATACAAAGCGGCATGGTCAAAGCCAAAGACAGCATGGCCGCTGGCTGTGAGCGCGTGACCCATGGCCAGAAACTGGTCGAAAGCGCGGGCCTTTCCATGGGCAGGATCAAGGGTGCACTGGACGAATCCCTTGCGGCCGTCAGTTTCATTTCGTTGTCACTGCAGGAGCAGCGCGCCGCCAGTGAACAGGTCGCCTGCAACGTCGAAAGAGTGGCGCAAAGTGTGGAAGAAAACGCCACAGCCCAAAGCGGGATCGTGCGAACAACCCAGGAACTCAAAGCGATGTCCGACGGACTGGGCGTTATTCTGCAGCGGTTCAGTTTGTAAATGACCCTGGGAAACAAAAAAACAGAGGACAACCTCAAGGCGTAATCGCAACCTTCATCACCCCGTCCCGCTGATGCGCAAATAACTCATAGGCGGCTTCGATGTCGTCGAGTTTGAAACGATGCGTCACCAGCGGCGACAGATCGACGCCACCGCTTTGCACCACCGCCATCAAGCGTCTCATGCGTTCTTTACCGCCGGGGCACAGGGTGCTGACGATGCTGAAATCCCCGAGCCCCGCAGCAAAGGCTTCGAGGGGGATGCGCAGATCACTGGAATAAACCCCCAGGCTGGACAAACGACCACCGGGGCGCAATACCCGCAGCGCGGACTCGAAAGTGCCTTGGGTGCCCAGCGCTTCGATGGCCACGTCGACGCCTCGACCGTCGGTCAGGGCCATGATCTGCGCGACCACGTCGCCGTCCTTGAAATTGACCACGTGGGTCGCTCCCAACTGCCGGGCGACGTTCATCCGTTCAGCGACGGTATCGATGCCGATAATGGTGGTGGCGCCCTTGAGGCGCGCGCCGGCCACGGCACACAGGCCGATCGGCCCGAGGGCGAACACCGCGACGGTATCGCCAATCTTGACCTCGCCCCGCTCCGCCCCGGAAAACCCCGTGGACATGATGTCCGGGCACATCAGCACCTGTTCGTCGCTGAGGCCATCGGGGATCGGGCACAGGTTGGCCAACGCATCCGGCACCAGCACGTACTCGGCCTGGCAGCCATCAATGGTGTTGCCGAACTTCCAGCCACCGGCAGCGCGAAAGCCATGGCGCGTGTCCGGACCATCCTGTGAGCTGCAACCGCACAGGCAGGCGTAACTTTGTCCGCTGGGGGTGATGGCCCCGGCAATCACCCGTTGTCCTTCGACAAAACCACTCACCTGCGAACCCAGCCGTTCGATGATGCCCACCGGTTCGTGACCGATGGTCAGCCCTTTGGCCACCGGGTATTCACCCCGCAGGATGTGTACGTCGGTGCCGCAGATCGTTGTGGTGGTAATGCGCACCAGCGCATCCAGCGGCCCGACCTCGGGGATCGGCTTGTCATCCAGCACGATGCGGTTTTTCTCAACGAATATCGCGGCTTTCATGGTTGCCATCGGGGGTTCTCCTGAGCGTTCACGTGCACTTGAGTTCAGCACGAACCTCAGCCTGCACCCGGTTTACGGACGAGAGGTTGATCATGGTCAATACTTAGAGACTGGATGTACGTCGCACGAGCCGCACGTCGGGCGGCTAATCCCACGGGAGGTTCGTCATGTCTGGTCAATCCCGCTTCATGCTGGTTGCATCACCGCTGATGGAACACAGCCCTGCTTTCGACAGGGCCGCTGCGCTGGCCAAGGCCGAAGACGCAGCGCTGCATATCGTCGCCTTCGATTATCTTGAGGGCCTGGCAACCGCCAGTCTGGTCAACGAAAAGGCCCTGGAACAGATGCGCCTGGGCTACGTCGATCGCCATCGCCAATGGCTTGAGGAGCAGGCCCGCCCCTTGCGCAAAATCGGTGTGCACGTCACCACCGAAGTGACTTGGGTCGAACGCCCATTGGAGGAAATCCTGATTCACCTCAAAGAGCAGCCGATGGACGTGCTGATCAAGGCGCTGGAGCACGAATCGCTGCTGTCGCGGCTGATGTTTACCCCGCTCGATGTGCATTTGCTGCGCGAATGTCCGGTGCCGCTGCATTTCGTGAGCCACGCCGTGCACGCCTTGCCGCGAAAGATCGTCGCGGCGGTCGACCCCTTTCATCGCGATGACCATTACAAAACCTTCAACGACCGAATTCTTCACGAAGCGGTAAAACTGGCGAGCGCCTGTAATGCCGAGCTCGATGTGGTCTACGCCTATGACCTTTCATCCATCAGCGCCGACGAATTCGGCTTCGACAACGGTTCGGCGTTCTTCTCGTCGGGCAAGGCCAAGACCGTGTTCGATTACCAGGAGGATGCCTTCAACGAACTGGCCGAGCGCAACGGCATCGGGCCGGAGCAGCGGCACATGATCATGGGCAACCCGGCCAAGGTCCTCACCCGCTATGCCGATGCTTATGACGTCGACGTGATTGTCATGGGCCGGATCGGCCATCGCGGCATGGGCCGACTGATCGGCAGTACGGTGGAGCATCTGCTGTACAAAATGCCGTGCAGTGTTTGGGTGGTGTACACCGAGCGGCTGGATGAGTGATTGATCTACCTTGTGAGGTCAACGCCGGGTGATGACGACCTCAAGGTATTCACTCGGCACCACCAGCGATTTTTCTCCCGCCCTGTTCAGGCGGTTGATCAGTTCAGTCAGGTCGTTTTCCAGTGCCTGGGCGCCTTCAGGAGGCAGCGCCGCGAACGCCTTGTGGACCGGGCCGTACCAAGTGCGGAACGTATCGATGAAATGCGCGGCCGAGCGGTAACGGAAATTGAAAGCCTTGCGCGTCACCTGAACCAGAAAGTCACTTTCGTCAAAATGCGTGTGCAACCAGGCTTCGGTGCCCCACTGCGAAGGCGGTTGTGCCCCCGGCGGTGGCGGTAGGTGGCGTCCGAGGGTCTTGAACATCTGGCCGACGAAACCTTCGGGCGTCCAGTTCGCCAGGCCGATACGCCCTCCAGGACGACAGACCCGCGCCAGTTCTGCAGCAGCCTTGGGCTGATCCGGCGTAAACATCACGCCGAAGGTCGACAGCACGGCATCGAAGCTCCCATCCTCGAACGGCAAGGCTTCAGCGTCGGCCACTTGAAACATCACATCGAGGCGTTCTGCCCTGGCCCGGTCTTCGCCGCGTTCAAGCAGCGCGGCCACGTAGTCGGTAGACGTGACGTGGCAACCACGGCGCGCAGCCGCGAGCGTCGCGTTACCGTTGCCGGCGGCCACGTCGAGCACGCGTTCATCGCAAAGCAGGTCGCAGGCCTCGGCCAGTTGCTCACCGACAATCTGCAAAGTGGTGCCGATCACGGCATAGTCGCCACTGGCCCACGAGGCCATCTGACGGTTTTTCAAGGCAGTAAGATCAATAGGTGTACTCATGAATTCCGCTCCGTTGCGGGCTGGACCTCTCATTCTTGTTATTGATGACAGGGTCGGCAGATCCTGTTTGCCCACTATCGCGCCGGGCAACGCTGGCGTCCTGCCCGATCGTCGGCCAACCCTGTCCGATCGTCCGGAGATTTCACGCTTTGGCGCGACAGGCTCACAATCAAGTTCACCACCCGCAGCGGGCGGCGCAGTCAGGAGAAAAAACAATGGCCCACGGCGCGTAGCCTGTGAGCCATTGATTTGATGCATTACGCAGCGGGCGCTTTAGCCTCTTCCAGCAACTGCTGGATCATCTTCTCCTGGGTTTCATATCGACCTTCACCAAAGTGGGTGTAACGCACCTGACCCTTGGCATCGATCAGGTAGTGAGCGGGCCAGTACTGGTTGTCGAAGTTGCGCCAGATGGCGTAGTTGTTGTCGATGGCCACCGGGTAGGTGATGCCGAGCTTTTTTACCTGATCCTTGACGTTGTCGATGATGCGTTCGTAACCGTATTCAGGGGTGTGCACGCCGATCACGACCAGGCCGTCCTTCTCGTATTTCTTCGCCCAGTCCTTCACGTACGGCAAGGTGTGCTGGCAGTTGATGCAGTCGTAGGTCCAGAAGTCCACCAGCACCACTTTGCCTTTCAGCAAATCGTTGCTCAGCGCCGGTGAGTTGAGCCATTCCACCGCACCGGACAGCGACGGCATGGCGCCTTGGGCGTTGTCCATGGACGAGTCTGCCTTGACCTTGCTGACGAAGTAATCGACGACTTTCGGTACAGTTTCCAACACGCGTTGTTCAACCGTGGTGACGCCTTCGGACGAAGTGCCGGCCAGCAGTGTTTTATCGGCACCGGTGGAAATCACCGCCGCAGCCGCCAGCACCGCGACACCGGTGCCGCGACGCAGCCAACCGGTAATCGGGGTCGACGATTTCAAGCGATTGACCAGGCCGCGACCGGCAAAGATCAAGGTACCCAGGGACAGCGCGCTGCCCAAGCCGTACGCCACCAGTAACAGGCTGGTTTGAGCGTTCGCACCTTGCAGCATGGCGCCCGTGAGGATAACCCCGAGGATCGGCCCGGCACACGGTGCCCAGAGCAGGCCGGTGGCTACACCGATCATGACCGAACTCAACGGGCCGGACATTTTGCGGGTGTCGGGGTCGATGCGATTGCCCAGCGCCACGAAAGGACGGGCCAGCCAGTCACCGACACGGGCGGAAATCAGCGACAGGGCGAACAGCACCATCACGATGAGGGCCACATGACGGCCGGTGTTACTGGCGTGTATCACCCACTCGCTGCTGACCACGGCCAGGCTGGAGATTAGGGCAAAGGTCAGCACCATGCCGCCGAGGGTGAGCATGATCGAGGAGCGTGTACGTTTAACACCGGCGAACAGGAACGGCACGACCGGGAGGATGCAAGGGCTGAGGACGGTCAATATGCCGCCGAGGAAAGCGATGAGAAACATGGAGTCACCTTGAAATTATGGAGGGCGACTCACCACCCATTCCCTGTGGGATCGGTGGTGTTCACAGATCAATGTTCTGGCCTCAGGCCGTCTGGTTTTCCAGCTGCTGCCCCTGCGGCGTACGACTCGATCCATCCTCTGCCAGAAAGGCGTTCCCACCCTTCTCCGCCACTGGCGTCAGTTGGAAGCAACTAGCGCTGCCACAGCTTTTTTGTTCAACAGCAGCGTTAGCATGGGCGCCGGCGCCGGCTACGGAGAAGGCAATGGCAGTCAAAAAACGGGTGACGTTGTTCATGATGTTCTTCCTGTTTCAAAGGGGCTTGGCGTTGGGCGGCCGAAGCACTCAGTTGTCTGAGTTGCAACTGTCAGCCACTTTGCGGTAGTCCAGAACCCGGGTTTTGTTATGGGAATCCAGGTAGGTCATCTGGGCATCCACAACCCCACAGGAAGGTGAGGCGTCCTGTTTCAGCGACACCACTTTCTTGATGTCCAGATGCGTGCCGTAGGTGTAGGTTTCAGGGGTGACATCGGCTTCGGCGCGGGCCGACAAAGTGCAGATGTTCAGTGCCGCAAACAGGCAAGCGGCGTAGACGGCTTTGGTGTTCATGGTGGTTTCCTCAAGGCTTCAATAGGTCAATCGTTTACTGGGCCGAGGCGACTTGGCTTGCCTCGATGGAACCTATTAGAAGCTCGCGAGGTATCCCGACTGTGTCGGGAACAGGCGCGTGTAAATCGGTACGTATCAAAACCGGCTCGGGATACAGAGCGATACAAAAGCCCTGAAAATGAGTGTTTTTGCGTCCACGTGTATCCGTCGACACGCCAGATACACTGCAATACAAAGGGCGGCGGGCGAACGGGCCAAGGCTCGATAGACTGCGCGACATCCCCCATCTACAGAGGCCTGGCCAAATGGAACACGTCGATCACATTCTCATCGTGGACGATGACCGCGAGATCAGAGAGCTGGTAGGCAACTACCTCAAGAAAAACGGCCTGCGCACCACCGTCGTGGCGGATGGACGGCAAATGCGCGCCTTCCTGGAGTCCACGCCGGTGGACCTGATCGTGCTCGACATCATGATGCCGGGCGACGATGGCCTGATGCTGTGCCGTGAGTTGCGCGCCGGCAAACACAAAGCCACGCCGGTGCTGATGCTCACCGCGCGCAACGATGAAACCGACCGCATCATCGGCCTGGAAATGGGCGCCGACGATTACCTGGTCAAGCCGTTCGCTGCTCGTGAATTGCTCGCCCGAATCAACGCCGTGCTGCGCCGCACGCGGATGCTGCCGCCCAACCTGGTGGTCACCGAAAGCGGTCGTCTGCTGGCCTTCGGGCGCTGGCGACTGGACACCTCGGCCCGGCACTTGCTCGATAACGACGGCACCATGGTCGCGCTCAGTGGCGCGGAATATCGGCTGCTGCGGGTGTTCCTCGATCACCCTCAGCGGGTACTCAATCGCGATCAATTGCTGAACCTGACCCAGGGCCGCGACGCTGATCTGTTCGACCGTTCCATCGACTTGCTGGTCAGCCGTTTGCGTCAGCGCTTGCTGGACGATGCCCGCGAACCGGCGTACATCAAAACCGTGCGCAGTGAAGGCTATGTGTTTTCCCTGCCGGTGGAAGTGCTCGGTGCGCCCTCATGAAACGCTCGATTCGTTGGCCACGCACCCTCGCCTCGCGGCTGTCGCTGATCTTCCTGATCGGCTTGATTCTCGCGCAGGCACTGTCCTTCGGCGCGCAGTACTACGAGCGATACGAAAGCACGAAGAACACCATGCTGGGCAATCTGGAAACCGACGTCTCGACCTCCATCGCCATCCTCGACCGCTTGCCGGCCGTAGAGCGCATGAGTTGGCTGCAACAACTGGATCGACGTAACTACCGCTATTTGTTGAACGAAGGCTCGCCCGGCATACCCATGAGCGATTCGCCAATAGCGATGACTTCGATCAAAGAGGCCATCGGCAAGGATTACCCGATGACGGTGACTGACATCCCCGGGGCAAATAAACATTTTCAGGTCCACCTGAAACTGGCGGACGGCAGCCCGCTGACCATCGACGTGCGACCCTCGATGGTGCCGTTGTCGCCGTGGTTACCCATCGTATTGCTGGGGCAACTGGCACTGATGATCCTCTGCACCTGGCTGGCCGTAAGAATCGTCATTCGCCCCCTTACCCGTCTGGCTCAGGCCGTAGAAACCCTGGACCCCAACACCCATGCAGTGCACCTGGATGAAAAAGGCCCGACCGAAGTCGCGCATGCCGCCAAGGCGTTCAATTCGATGCAGGCGCGCATCGCCGCTTACCTGAAGGAGCGCATGCAGCTGCTGGCGGCGATTTCCCACGACTTGCAAACCCCGATCACCCGCATGAAACTGCGCGCCGAATTCATGGATGACTCCGCCGAGAAAGACAAACTCTGGAATGATCTTGGCGAGATAGAACACCTGGTGCGAGAAGGCGTGGCCTATGCCCGCAGCGTTCATGGAGCCACCGAGGAAAGTCGCCGCACCCATCTGGATTCGTTCCTCGACAGCCTGGTGTTCGACTATCAGGACATGGGCAAAGACGTGCAGCTCGGAGGCAAAAGCGACACGGTGATCGACACCCGACCGCACGCCTTGCGTCGGGTGCTGGTGAACCTGACGGACAACGCACTGAAGTTCGCGGGTGCCGCCGAGTTGTGGGTGGAAGCGAAGGCTGACGGCAGTTTGTCGGTGAAGGTGATGGACCGCGGGCCAGGGATTGCGAAGGAGGAATTGGCTCAGGTGATGGAACCGTTTTATCGCGTGGAGAACTCGCGTAACCGCAGCACCGGCGGGACCGGGTTGGGCTTGGCGATTGCGCAGCAGTTGGCGTTGGCGATCGGGGGATCGTTGACGTTGAGTAATCGTGAGGGGGGTGGGTTGTGTGCGGAGCTGAAATTACCGACTCTGTAGCTGATCGTTTGATCGTTCCCACGCGCGTGGGAACGATCATGCTACCTAGCCCAAAACCCCTTCTTCATGCATCTGCTGCAGTAATGCCAAGCCGCTCTCCATAAACTCCAGCGACCCCGCCATCCCCGCCTCCACCGCCAACCCTTCCAGCTGCGCACGCCCGTCCAGCTGAGGAAACGCTTCAATCCGCTGCAACAACCGCCACGCCAACGGACTCAACTCGGAGAACTTCACGCTCCAGTCCTCAGCTCGACGGACCAACAACAGCGTCGGCTGAGCCGATGGTGTTTCAGGCCGGTAATCCGGCCCGACCAGATGCACCGGCCAGGCATACGCCAACGCCCAGGCCAGCGGCGACACCTGCAACGGTTGGTCCAGCAACAACCCGGCGTCGCTCAGCGGCAACGGCTCGGCTTCGGATTGCTGCAGCGCCATCTCAACCCACTCGTAATGCGCCAGCTCCACCATGAAAGGCGGCCACGGCCCATCGCTCAACGCTTGCGGTTCCGAGGCCAGGAACTCAACAAATTCCTTGGCTATCTCGCCGAATTTTGGCGTTTGTGCACGGTAGTCCCGCAGAAATATCCGCACCAGCGAACGCCAGCCATCATCGCCCAGAATCTTCACCAGTACCGGAAAGGTGCCGCTGAGCAGCGATGACAGGTTGGTGAACACCAGGTCGCGGTAAACCCGCGCCCGTGCCACGTCCATTTCAGCCGGTGGCGCACAATGATCGGGATCGCGCAGGTACAGGCCCAAGGTGTTTTGCTGCTGAAACAAGCTCGGCTTATCCACGGTTCACCCCCTCGGTTTGCAGGCGGCGAATGGTCTGCAACTCAGCCACCAGTTCGGAAAATACCGGAAAGTTGAAATCCCGCTCCAACAGTGTCGGCTGCGCGCCGAATCGAGCGTAAGCCTCAGCCAGCAACGACCAGACCACCGGTTTCACTGAAGCGCCGTGGGTGTCGATTTTCAACGTGTCGGACTCATCGAAATGCCCGGCCACGTGCATGGCAACCACCCGGCCCGAATCGATGCCGGCCAAAAAGCTCTGCGGATCGAAAGCATGATTGATCGAGTTGACGTAGACGTTATTGACGTCCAGCAGCAGGTCGCAATCGGCTTCGCGCAGCACCGCATTGGTGAACGTCAGCTCGTCCATGTCCTGCTGTGGCGCGGCGTAGTAGGAGACGTTCTCCACCGCCAGACGCCGACCGAGAATGTCCTGGGACTGGCGAATTCGCGCGGCGACGTGGTGCACCGCTTCTTCGGTAAAGGGCAACGGCAGCAGGTCGTACAGGTGGCCGTCATCGCTGCAGTAGCTCAAGTGCTCGCTGTACAGCGGCACGTTGTATTGATCGAGGAAAAGCCGGACTTCCTGCACAAACCCGACGTCCAGCGGTGCCGGGCCGCCCAATGACAGGGACAAGCCATGACAGGACAACGGATAACGCTCGGCCAGGGCTCGTAATGCATGGCCATGAGCGCCGCCGATGCCGATCCAGTTCTCCGGCGCGACTTCCAGAAAATCAAAATCGCCCACGCGGGCGGCTTGAAGGTCCTTCATTAAACCGCGACGCAAGCCAAACCCGACGGTCGCTTTCGCTGAGAGGGTGGGAGTTTGCATGATGTCGATCTCAATGATTGTCAGAACGGAATCACAGTTAATCGAAGCGGTGTATCGAGTCTGTGTTCGGCAGTGTCCTGGTGTTGGGGGGAACTGTATCGGGACGGGGGTTGGATACAGTGGGATACACGGTGGCAGTCAGGGAAATGTGCTCCGCGGGACTTTCGTCGCTCCGAGCAGCGCTGTACGGACCCCGGACTAAACTTACTGCACGCAGGGCGCGCTTATCGTCCTGTTCATTCCCACGACCACCGCCCAGAAGTGAACGCCTCGAAAAACAAGGCTTCTGGACCGTGATCCTGCTGAAGGAGCACACGTGATGGACGAGGCCAGACTCAATGATTTCATGGGTAAACTGGTGAACGACATGGGCGGCGCGGCGATGCTTGCCAATGTCATCCTCGGCGAAGAGCTCGGCCTGTACCGGGCCATGGCCGACAGTCAGCCAGTCACCCCTGAAGCCCTCGCTGACAAAACCGGCTGCAACACCCGCCTGCTGCGCGAATGGCTCAGCGCCCACGCCGCTTCCGGCTACATGGAACACACCGACGGTCAGTTCCGCCTGCCCGAAGAGCAAGCCCTGGCGCTGGCGATCGAAGATTCGCCGGTCTATATAGCGGGCGGCATCGGGGTGGTCGCATCGTTTTTCCATGACAAGGACAAACTGGTCAAGGCCATGCGCGGCGACGGCGCCCTCGCCTGGGGCGATCACCATCCGTGCATGTTCAGCGGCACGGAGCGGTTCTTCCGGCCCGGTTACAAAGCGCACTTGGTCGCCGAATGGCTGCCGGCACTCGAAGGCGTGGTCGCCAAACTGGAGGCTGGCGCCAAGGTGGCCGATATCGGCTGCGGGCACGGCGCATCAACCGTGATCATGGCCCAGGCGTTCCCCGATTCGCGGTTCGTCGGGTTCGACTACCACGCGCCCTCTGTCACGGTCGCCACCCAGCGCGCCGAAGCCGGTGGCGTGTCCGGGCGGGCGCGGTTCTTTCAGGGCACGGCAAAAAGCTACCCCGGCGACGACTATGACCTGGTCTGCTACTTCGACTGCCTGCACGACATGGGCGACCCGGTGGGTGCAGCGCGGCACGCTTATGACTCGCTGAAACCGGACGGAACGGTGTTGCTGGTGGAACCGTTCGCCAATGACTCGCTCGACGACAACACCACCCCCGTTGGTCGGTTGTTCTACGCCGCCTCGACCTTCATCTGCACACCGAACTCGCTGTCCCAGGAAGTCGGCCTCGGGCTCGGCGCCCAGGCTGGCGAGGCGCGGCTGCGCAAAGTCTTCACCGAGGCGGGGTTCAAGACGTTCCGTCGGGCCACGGAAACACCGTTCAACTTGATTCTGGAGGCGCGTAAGTAACTACCGTCAGTTATTGTAGGAGCTGCCGAACGCGGCCCAAGCCTTCGGCAGCTCCTACAGTCCCTGCGGCGGAGTGTTGAACATGCCAGGTAGCCCCATTCGCGAGCAACTCGACCGCCTCCAGCAGTTAATGGCTGACCAGCCGTTTGTGGTCCTGACCGGTGCCGGCGTCAGCACCCCGTCGGGCATTCCGGACTACCGCGACAACCAAGGCGTGCGGCGTGGGCGGCAACCGATGATGTATCAGGAATTCCTCTCGGCACCCGAATCCCGGCGGCGCTATTGGGCGCGAGCGATGCTCGGTTGGCCACGGGTGCGTCAGGCTCAGCCGAACGTGGCCCACGAGGCTTTGGCCAGTTTGCAAAGTTCGCAGCAGATCAGCGGGCTGATCACTCAAAACGTCGACACCCTGCACGACCAGGCCGGCAGCCATGACGTCATCGAACTCCACGGCAGCCTGCACCGGGTCCTGTGTCTGGACTGCGGGAAGCGCAGCGAACGGGATTCGATCCAGCAACTGATGGAAGTGCAGAACCCGTATCTGGCCGGGGTGGACGCCGTACAGGCACCGGATGGCGATACCCTGCTCGACGCAGCTTTTGAAGCGCGCTTTCAGGTGCCGCATTGTCCGCACTGCGCAGGGGAACGGATGAAGCCGGACGTGGTGTTTTTTGGCGAGAACGTGGCGCAGGCGACGGCGGCCAAAGCAATGGCGGCGGTCGAAAAGGCGGCGGGATTGTTGGTGGTCGGGTCTTCGTTGATGGCGTATTCGGCGTTTCGGTTGTGCCGGGCGGTGGCGGATCAGGGGAAACCGTTGATTGCGATTAATTTGGGGAAGACTCGGGCGGATGAGATTCTGGATATGAAAATAGAAGCCTCGTGTGAGCGGCTTTTACCCTTACTGGCGCAACACCTCTCACTCTGATCGTTCCCACGCGCGTGGGAACGATCAGTGGAGGCGCTGGCCGAGGTTTTCTTCCTTGAGGATATCGAACAACGCCTGCGCCGCCGCCGACAATTCCACCCCAGGCTTCGTCAACACCCCGATCGCCCGCTCCACCACCGGGTCCCGCAAGGTAATACACCGCGCCCCCAGCTCGCGCATCTGCCCGGCGCACAACGCCGGCACTGCACTCACCCCTAACCCGCTGGCCACCATCCGCCCCACCGTCGCCAATTGATGACTCTCAAACTCCACCGGCAACTTCATCCCTCGAGCCTGCAAGTGTTCCTCCAGCATCACCCGCACCGTCGACGGACGCTGCAAGGTTATGAACGGTTCCTTGAGCAAGGTCTGCCAATCGATATCGCCCAGTTCGGCGAACGCAGAATCAAGAGGCACCACGGCAACGAAACGGTCCATGTACAACGGCGTGAATTCCAGCGATGAACTCTGAGTCGGCTCAAACGCCACCCCCAGCTCAACCTGTCGATCACGCACCATTTCCAGCACCTGCTCGTTGATCACGTCGTTCACCGTGACATTGACCTTGGGATACCGCGCGCGGAAGGTTTTCAGGATCGGCGGCAGCAGGTTGCCGGCAAACGACGGCATTGCCGCCAACGTCACGCGACCGCGCTGAAGCGTGAAACGCTGCCGCAGTTCATCCTCGGCATTGTCCCAATCAGCAATCAGCCGCCGAGCCAGTGGCACCAACGACTCGCCTTCAGCGGTCAACGCCACATTGCGTGTATTGCGGGTGAACAGACGCCCGCCCAGCCCCTCCTCCAGCGCCTTGATGGTCAGGCTCAACGCTGATTGCGACAGGTGCAACCGCTCGCAAGCCACGGCAAAACTCAAACTCTGGGCCACGGCCAGGAAGGCGCGGATCTGCTTGACTGTCATGACCGGTGTCTCCAACGTAGTTCGAGGCAAGTGATTGGTGAGTTTTATCTATCAATCAACCTTAAAAATCAACTTAACAAATGAATCCACTGAAGAGACACTCAACTCATTCGGCTAGCCAGCCGCCCACAAAGAATAAAAGAGGTGCATATGGCAGGTTTCGACAAGCGCGTGAGTTCCTATGAGGAAGCTCTGGCAGGTCTCGAAGACGGCATGACCGTGATCGCCGGCGGCTTCGGTCTGTGCGGGATCCCGGAAAACCTCATCGCCGAGATCAAGCGCAAAGGCACCCGTGACCTCACCGTCGTTTCCAACAATTGCGGCGTCGACGGTTTCGGCCTGGGTGTGCTGCTGGAAGACCGGCAGATCCGCAAGGTGGTGGCCTCCTACGTTGGCGAAAACAAAATGTTCGAGGAGCAACTGCTCAGCGGCGCCATCGAAGTGGTCCTGACCCCTCAAGGCACCCTGGCCGAAAAAATGCGCGCTGGCGGTGCCGGCATCCCCGCTTTCTTCACCGCCACTGGCGTCGGCACTCCGGTTGCCGACGGCAAGGAAGTGCGCGAGTTCCACGGTCGCAAGTACCTGATGGAAGAATCCATCACCGGTGACTTCGCCATCGTCAAAGGCTGGAAAGCCGACCATTTCGGCAACGTGATCTATCGCCATACCGCCCAAAACTTCAATCCCCTGGCCGCCACTGCCGGCAAGATCACCGTGGTCGAAGTCGAAGAAATCGTCGAGCCCGGCGAGCTGGACCCGGCGCAGATCCACACCCCTGGCATCTACGTCGACCGGGTCATTTGCGGCACGTTCGAGAAGCGCATCGAACAGCGCACCGTGCGTAAGTGATCCCCTGCCCCCGGACCTGAAGGAACAACAACAATGGCACTTTCCCGCGAACAAATGGCTCAACGCGTCGCCCGCGAAATGCAGGACGGCTTTTACGTGAACCTGGGTATCGGCATTCCGACCCTCGTCGCCAACTACATCCCTGAAGGCATGGAAGTCATGCTGCAGTCGGAAAACGGCTTGCTCGGCATGGGTCCCTTTCCTACTGAAGAAACCATTGATGCCGACATGATCAACGCCGGCAAACAAACGGTGACCGCGCGTATCGGCGCGTCGATCTTTTCCTCGGCCGAGTCCTTCGCGATGATTCGCGGTGGTCATGTCGACCTGACCGTACTCGGTGCGTTTGAAGTGGACGTGGAAGGCAACATCGCCTCGTGGATGATTCCCGGCAAACTGGTCAAGGGCATGGGCGGCGCAATGGACCTGGTGGCCGGCGCAGACAACATCATCGTCATCATGACCCACGCGTCCAAGGACGGTGAGTCCAAGCTGTTGTCCAAATGCAGCCTGCCGCTGACCGGCGCCGGGTGCATCAAGCGTGTGCTGACCGACCTCGCCTACCTGGAAATCCAGGACGGTGCGTTCATTCTCAAGGAACGTGCACCGGGCGTCAGCGTCGAGGAGATTGTCGCCAAGACCGCCGGTAAACTGATCGTGCCCGATCATGTTCCGGAAATGCAGTTCGCCCAGTGAGGAATCATTCCATGCAAGAAGTCGTCATTGTCGCCGCCACCCGTACTGCCATCGGCAGTTTCCAGGGCTCACTGGCGAATGTGTCCGCCGTTGACCTCGGCGCTGCGGTGATCCGCCAGCTGCTGGCGCAAACCGGCCTGGACGTTGCTGAGGTCGATGAAGTGATCATGGGCCAGGTGTTGACCGCCGGCGCCGGACAAAACCCAGCGCGCCAGTCAGCGATCAAGGCCGGCCTGCCGTTTACCGTGCCGGCGATGACCCTGAACAAGGTTTGCGGTTCGGGCCTCAAAGCGTTGCATCTGGCGACCCAGGCGATTCGTTGCGGCGATGCCGACGTGATCATTGCCGGCGGCCAGGAAAACATGAGTCTGTCCAATTACGTCATGCCCGGTGCGCGCACCGGTCTGCGCATGGGTCACGCGCAAATCGTCGACACCATGATCAGCGACGGCCTGTGGGATGCGTTCAACGATTACCACATGGGCATCACCGCCGAAAACCTGGCTGACAAGTACAACCTGAACCGCGAACAGCAAGACGCCTTCGCCGCGGCCTCGCAGCAGAAAGCCACGGCCGCCATCGAAGCCGGGCGTTTTGCCGACGAGATCACGCCGATCCTGATTCCTCAGCGCAAAGGCGATCCGGTTGCTTTCCAGGTTGACGAACAACCCCGAGCAGGTACCACCGCTGAAGCGCTGGGCAAACTGAAACCTGCCTTCAAAAAAGACGGTTCGGTAACCGCTGGTAACGCCTCGTCCCTGAACGACGGCGCCGCCGCCGTGATCCTGATGAGCGCCGAAAAAGCCAAGGCCCTCGGCCTGCCAGTGCTGGCGAAAATCGCTGCGTACGCTAACGCTGGCGTCGACCCGGCGATCATGGGCATCGGCCCGGTCAGCGCGACTCGTCGTTGCCTGGACAAGGCCGGCTGGTCCATCGACCAACTGGACCTGATCGAAGCCAACGAAGCGTTCGCTGCGCAATCTCTGGCGGTGGCCAAGGACCTGGAATGGGACCTGAACAAAGTCAATGTCAATGGCGGTGCCATCGCGCTGGGTCACCCGATCGGTGCATCGGGTTGCCGGGTGCTGGTGACCTTGCTGCATGAAATGATCAAGCGTGACGCCAAAAAAGGCCTCGCCACCCTGTGCATTGGTGGTGGTCAAGGCGTGGCACTGGCGATCGAACGGGCGTAAAGCGTTCAACAGACGGCGCGGGGACCCACGAAGATCCGCGACAGTCTGGAAAAACACTCGGTGCGACTCACGTCGCACCGGGTTCAAGGTACAACGGCGCCAAATCACGCTCGGTAGCAACAACTTTGTATACAAAACGCAGCAATCCATAGAGCAATCAACCGTCCGCAATGCTAACGTTGCCGCCTCACTCAGGTCGGAGGTGCGTGCGTGCTGATGCTCAAACTGCTGGTCATCCCAGGATTTCTCTTGTTGATTTCCCTAGCCGGTAAACGCTGGGGACCGAGTGTCGCCGGTTGGCTGTCGGGGTTGCCGGTGGTGGTCGGGCCGATTTTGTTCTTTCTCGCCATCGAACAGGGCCAGGTGTTCGCCGCTCAATCGGCGACGGCTGCACTGTCCGCGATGTTCGCGATGATTGCCTTTTGCGTGACTTACGCTCGGGTTGCTCAACGCGCGAGTTGGCCGTGGGCGCTGGTGATATCGCTGTCAGTCTGGGCCACGGCGGCCGTTGTGCTGTCGTTGATTCCACCGTCCCTGATGTTCTCGGTGATCGCCGCCGCAACTGCCCTGCTGGCGGCGCCGTATCTGTTTCCCTCGGTACAGCCAATCGTTTCAGGTCCGGTGCCGAAGTCCGACAAACTGCTGTTGCGCATGATTGCCGGCGCACTGCTCACCCTCGCGGTCACGTTGTTGGCCAGCAGCGTCGGCGAACGCTGGAGCGGCCTGCTCGCCGTGTTCCCGGTGTTGGGCAGCGTGATGGCGGTGTTCTCCCAGCAAACCCGCGGTCCGGCGTTTACCGCTGCTTTGCTGCGGGCGACGGCGACCGGGATGTATTCGTTCGCGGCGTTTTGCCTGGTGTTGGTGTTGGCGTTGCCTGGCATGGGTCTGACCGCGTTTGCCCTTGGCGTCACGGTGTCAGTGGGCATGCTCGGAGTGACCAAGCGCTTGCTGGCAAAACCGATGAGCCCGACGGCGGACGCTGGACGTACGGCAATCAAACGCTAAGCTGCTTGATGTCATCGGGCGTGACGAGCCTGGTGATTATGGGCCGACGCGGGATCGCCGGGTTCAATAGCTGGCGCCAGCCCTGGGCTGTTTGGGCGACCGGGTTCGTCGGGATTTTCGTTTATCACGCGTTGTACTTTTTCGCACTCAAAGCTGCGCCGGCGGCCGAAGTCAGTCTGATCAATTACCTTTGGCCGCTGTTGCTGGTGTTGCTGTCGGCGTTTTCGGCCGGCGAAAAGCGGCACAAACGGCAATTGCTCGGCGCACTGCTGGGCCTGGCCGGCACGGCTTTCATCATGCAGCAGCACGCCCCGAATGCGGGTGCAGCGATGCCCATCGCCGGTTATCTCGCGGCGTTTGGCTGTGCGCTGATCTGGTCGGTTTATTCGGTGATCAACCGCCGGTTCAGCGAAGTACCGAGCAGCATCATCGGCGGAATCTGCGGCCTGGTCGCCGTGGCCGGACTGGTCTGTCACCTGGCCTTAGAAACCACGGTACAGCCCGACTTCAACCAATGGACCGCGATTGTCGTCCTCGGTCTGGGGCCGGTCGGACTGGCGTTTTTTGCTTGGGACCACGCCACCAAACACGGCAGTCTGGCGACGCTGGGTGCGCTTTCCTACCTCGCACCGCTGATGTCCACGTTGTTGCTGATCACCGTCGGGCGCAGCCATGCCAGCCCGATTCTGATCGTCCCTGCGCTGCTGATTATTGCCGGTGCAGCCATCGCCACCTCGCGATCAACCACCAAAGTGCCGATAACACGTTCGATAGTTTCGAATGAGTAAAGCAAAAAGCTCGCACGTCATTCGAACAGGTTTACTTCAACATCAGCCTCAGTTCAAAACCAATCACTGACTGAGGCCTACACCATGAAATTCTTTTTCCACCCTTCGCCCAACCCGATGAAAGTCGCCCTGCTGCTCGAAGAACTGCAAACACCCTACGAATTGATCGGCGTCGACACCTTCAAGGGCGAGCAACACCTGCCGGCCTTTTTGGCGATCAACCCGAACGCCAAAGTGCCAGCCCTGGTCGATGGCGACGCTACTGTCTTCGACTCCCAGGCGATCCTGCTGCATCTGGCGCAAAACACTCAGCGCTTCCTGCCGACCTCCGTCGCAGGTCAGGCCGAGCTACTGTCCTGGCTGATGTTCATCGCCACTGGCCTGTCGCCATTTTCCGGCCAGGCGGTGCATTTCCTGCGCCACGCACCGGAAGACCTGCCTTACGCAAAAAAACGCTACCTCTAGGAAGTCGAACGCCACTACCGCGTGCTCGATCAGCGCCTGAGCGACCATCAGTACCTGGCCGGCGACACCTACAGCATCGCCGATATGGCGCTCTGGGGTTGGGCCAACTACGCGCCGTACAGCCTCGGCGAGAACGGTCTGGCGGCGCACCCGAACGTCAAGCGCCTGTTCGATGAAATCAGCGCCCGTCCGGCCGCCCAACGTGCCCATGGTCTTAAAGAGAGACTGGTGCTGAAGACCGAGTTCGACGAAGAAACCCGTCGCAACCTGTTCCCGCAGAACCAGGCGCAGTAACCCATTCACAGCATTCGAAGGTGATGAAATGAGTGATCAAGTCGCGTTTATCGTTTACCTGCCGGCCAAACCAGAACGTTACGCCGAAATGAAAGAACGGCTGCTGGACGTGGTGCACCAGATGTCGGCCGAACCAGACTTCGTCAACACCTGGGTTCACCAACTCCAGGACGACCCGAACACCTTGGTGCTTTACGAAACCTGGAACTGCAGCAAGGACGACTTCATTTCGCGTCACCTGAGCAAGCCGTACCGACAGGCGTATGAACAGCTGCTCCCACAATTGCTGGTTAGCGAACGTCGCATCGAGTTTCTGGATGTGATCAAGAGCTATCCGGTGCGACGTGGGGGCTGAACGGACCTTCCAGCGTGACCACGAGCATGTCTTCCATCGCACCTTCGTCTTTTTGGGCTACAGCCTGAGCGGCGCTGATGTCTTTGCGTTTGAGGCGTTTGATGGGCAGCGTCGAGATCAGCTCGCCGCTGGCACTGTTGAAGGGGAATTTGAGGGTGAAGCTAATTGCGTCGGTCATCAAAGGTGCTCCAAATTGGGAGCCCTGATGATGTCGCTTGGCGTCGATGCTGGATTTTAATCGGGTTTAAGGAAGGGATTTCGTGTGCGAACTTCGCCGCTACGGGATTGGTGACCTGATTGTGGTGTAGGAGCGAGGCTTGCCCGCGAAGAACGACAACGCGGTGTGTCAGACCTGACGCCTTCATCGCGAGCAAGCTTCGCTCCTACAGTGCCTGGCGGCTATCCAGGCTTGTGGTTGTCCAGTACTCGATTGACCGCTAACTCACCCAACATGATCACCCGTTGCAGCACCAGCATCGTTTGGCGTCGTGGGCCGTCCGTCAAGTCGGTGAGATCGTTGGCTATGGCGCTGGCTGCTGCCAACGATTCGCAGGCCTCGACGAGCATCGTTTCGTCATCCACCGCTGCGTCGATGGTGAAAATGGTGCTGGGCTTGCGGGGCGGTATCTGCGTTTTCGACGCCCCGGGGTTGAGGTAGAAGCTGAGTGCGCGGTCAGCCGCCGCTTTCATTTTCTTGGGGTCAAGATCAAGAAAGGCGTCGTAGGGTATCGGACCGGTATTCGGGGGGTTGGGCGTAACTTTGAACATAGATGGAACTCCGATGCTACTTAATTGGAGCCATCACCATCTCGCTACCAAACGGAGGGTGGCGGCCATACGGAGGTTGGTAGACCGGGCATCGGAACCGGCGCCCCCGGAGGAGCCCTACGCATGGCCACCATGAAACCGCAGCCCTGGGAAAGGGCCGCCAAAGGTGACGCTATGCGTCGATGCTACGGGTCTACCAAACCCGATCACTGTTTTTCAGTGACAGGGAAACGATATAGCCCGCCCCACAGCCGCACAAGCCAGCGAATTCTGGCGCACGCGTAGGGAACGACGCAAGGTGTTGTAGCCGTTAGGACGTAACAGCGGGTGTCTTTAAACGCGTACGTTAAACGCATGAGAGCGTTCAAAAAATTGAGGAAGCTTCTGACATTTTTTAGGGGTTGGCTGTCGCAAGCGAGAGGTTTCGTGTGGTTGCTCCCATCAGGTAGGGAGATAGGGCCACGTGGTGCTTGGCAGGTTGCATTTCATCTTGACACCCACGACAGTAAGCCACATACCGATTAGACTGCTAGGTATTGATCCCGGAGGTCACTATGAGCGCCGAACTTTCCCCCATCGTTTCAGAGTTTGAAACCGAAGAGCAGGCCGCCAGCTACGACCGTTGGTTCCGTGCCAAAGTGCAGGCGTCGCTCGATGATCCACGCCCGAATGTCCCGCACGATCAGGTAATGGCTGATATGCGATCCCTTCTCGAAGCCAAGCGCAATAAGCGCGATGCTGGTTGAGTGGCGGCCCGAAGCGCGGGCTGAACTGTGGCAAATCATTAATTATATTGGCGACCGCCACCTTGTAGCGGCGAGCGAGCTGTACCAAGCCATCGAGGCTGCTACCTCAGCCCTTCCGCAACATCCCTACCTTTATCGATTTGGTCGTGTACCCGGTACGCGGGAAATCGTTGTGCACCCCAATTACCTGGTGGTCTACCGGGTGACGGATCGAATCGAGATCGTGACCGTTTTGCATGCCAGGCAGGAATACCCCTGACTCCCAATCAGGGCTGGTTGCTATGGTCCGTGCAAAAGCTTTCCAAGAATCGAGGTCGCGTCCGACATTATTTGGGGTGTGTCGCGTTACGGCCGCACCGTAAGCAAACAGTGAACCCATCTTTCCATCCCCGCTAAGCTGGCCAAAGGAACGTGACCGTCCGTTAGACCGCGCTGGAATGCGCCGCAACCTCCATGGGATGATCGCCCCCCATCGCGAGACCGACCATCCCCTGGAGTTTCTGAATGTCATTGTTGAGTAAAAAAACCGTTGTCCTGTTTCTGACGGCGGTTGCCAGTTTGGGAGCGCTGAATGCGCAGGCCGCTAAGGCTACTGCCAGCGATACCGCGCCAGCACAGAAAGTCTCGATGCTCGGCGGCAAGTTCAAGTTCACCCTGCCCAAGGGCTTCGTCGCCAACCCGTTACCCGCCGGCGACGCGGCCACCGGTACCGCCGGGGCAACAGGCACCATGTACACCAATCAAGCCACTAAAACCGTAGTAATCGCGGCTGAAAACACCATCCCCGGCGGCCTCAACGTCAAAGACAACGACGGTCAGTTCCTCGACTCGGCGGCCTCCGACTTCGCCACCGAACAAGCCCAGGCGCTGCCGGACTTCACCAAACTCAGCGAAAAAAGCCTGACCCAGAAAGGCACCGGACTGGGGCTGCGGCAGATCGACAGCACCGCCACCCAGGGCGGCGGCAAAACCCTCGACACCACGCTGATGGCCGCGTCCAACACGCGCATGGCGATCGTTCAGGTGATTTCCCGCCTCAGTGACAATGCCGGCCACGAGACGCTGGTCAAACAGATCGTCACCGGCAAATAAGCATCAGGGATTGAGACGCTGCAACCAGGCGCTCAAGTCCTGTATCTCGGTGGCACTGATGCTGTGACCGACGCCAGGGTAGGCATGAAACTCAGGCTTTAGCGCCAGGCTCTGCAACAGACTGTCGGCGTCGGTGCCGTCAATGTACGGCAGGCGTTTGTCCGCCGTGCCATGACCGATGAAAATCGCCAGCTTCTGGCGGTTTTCATCCGGTTTCAGCTCGGACTTGAGCACCGGCAAAATCCGCCCGCTCAACGCCGCGATCCCGCCCACCGCCTCGGGATGACGCAGGGCTACCTCGTAGGACATGATCGCGCCCTGGCTGAAACCCACCAGGAATACCTTGTTGGGTTCGGTGTGATACTTCTTCGCCGCCTGTGCGACAAAATCCAGCAAGACCTCGCCGCTGGACTTCAGATCATCGGTCTCACCGTTGTAGGCAGCGTTGCCCTTCTCGCGAAACCACTTGTAACTACCCTCCTCCATCACCCTCGGTGCGCGTACCGACAGGTAGTTGTATGGCGCGGGCAACTCATCCTTGATGTCGAACAAATCCTCCTCGTTACTGCCGTAACCGTGGAGGAAAATCACCAGGGGCTGATTGCGCGATTCGGGGTTGACCTGCTCCAGGTACTTGAGCGGCAGATCGGTTTGCAGCGGGGTTTGAGCGTGGACGGTGGCAGACACCAGGAGTGTCAGCAGAGCGAGAAACTTCAACATAAACCTTCCTTCACAAGTGCAGGATTCGGGGCAGAGCCTAACATCTCTTTTCGGATACGCCGCCCTAACGATCGTTGCCACACTCTGCGTGGGAATGCAGCCGGGACTGGATGTAAACCTTGCGAAATCACATAAAAAAAAATGGCAACCGCGTCAACGGTTGCCACTTTTTTGAACGGCGTAATTACTGGCCGTAAACGTCAAAGTCAAAATACTTGTCTTGCACTTGCTTGTACTTGCCGTTGGCGCGGATTTCAGTGATGGCGGTGTTGAATTTG
This sequence comes from Pseudomonas sp. HLT2-19-2, assembly GCF_054898005.1. Taxonomy (NCBI): domain Bacteria; kingdom Pseudomonadati; phylum Pseudomonadota; class Gammaproteobacteria; order Pseudomonadales; family Pseudomonadaceae; genus Pseudomonas; species Pseudomonas sp. HLT2-19-2. Next base: position 3,938,008 of record NZ_CM142712.1, read on the forward strand.
TCCGCCAGCTCTTTATCACCCTTGCGCACAGCAATACCGGCGCCGCCGCCGAAGTACTTGGCGTCTTCGTAAGTCGGGCCCACGAAAGCGAAGCCTTTACCGGCGTCGGTTTTCAGGAAACCGTCATCCAGGTTGACCGAGTCGGCCAGCATCGCGTCGAGACGACCGGCGACCATGTCCAGGTTGGCTTCCTGCTGGGAGCCGTAGCGGACCAGATTGATACCGGCCGGCACCAGCACTTCAGTGGCGAAGCGGTCGTGGGTACTGGCGCGCAGCACACCGACTTTCTTGCCTTTGAGCTCAGTCAACGGGTCTTTGACGTCGGTGCCGGCCTTCATCACGAAGCGCGCCGGGGTGTGGTAGTACTTGATGGTGAAATCGACGTTCTTTTTGCGATCGTCAGTGATGGTCATGGACGACAGGATCGCGTCGATTTTCTTGACCTTCAGGGCCGGGATCAGGCCGTCGAACTCTTGCTCGACCCAGGTGCACTTCACTTTCATCTGCTCGCACAGCGCGTCGCCGATGTCCACGTCGAAACCGGTGAGTTTGCCGTCAGGGGTTTTCATCGAGAATGGCGGGTAACCGGCTTCGATACCGAGGCGGATCGGCTTGGCGTCTTCGGCCACGGTCGTCAGGGACAACATCGACAGTGCCAGGGCACCGAACATCACTAGCTTCTTCATTTATAACTCCTGTATGCGAAGGCTTTTATTGGCAGCTTTCGGTAGGCTGCGTCCGGTTGGAGAGCACCGAAGTGGCCGGAAGTCTAGAGCGGCTTCAGGAGCGCAAATTGTGTTTAAGCGACAAATACTTATAGAAAAGTGGCCGGCGAATTAAACCTCCTTGAAGCGTGCGCCAAGCCGGTGCAAAGACTGTAGGACAAGCCCTTCTTTCAGACAAAACCTACAAGCAAAAACTACAAGTGAGCCCTGATGCCAACGTTGAATCTGATCCAGCACCACCCCGCCGAAGGTCCTGGCGCCATTGCCGAGTTTGCTGCGTCCCGAGGTTTGACGCTAAACGTGTTTCGCGCCGACCTCGGCCAGTTGCCGTCAGTCAGTGCAGCACCCGTGATCCTGTTGGGCGGGCCTTATGAATCCAACGCCGGGCCGGCTTGGCTGGAAGCTGAACGCCAGTGGCTGGCGGGCAGCCTGGATCAAGGCGCGGCGGTGTTTGCGATTTGTCTGGGGGCGCAGTTGCTGGCGCTGAGCCTGGGCGGGAAGGTGCGGCGGATGGACCGCACCGAAACCGGATGGACGCCCGTGACCTTTGTCGATGGCCCGACGTTGCAGGTGCTGGAATGGCACGAAGACGCCATCGACTTGCCGCCCAACGCGCAGTTGCTGGCCAGCAGTGATCAGTGCAAGCAGCAGATGTATCGCGTCGGGCCGACGCGGGTGGGTGTGCAGTTTCATCCAGAGTGGAATGCTGAATCAGTGGCGACGCTCAATGCGCATTTTTCCGGCGAGTCACCGCTGCCTCGGGATCAACAGGACAGCGCCGCCTACGCAACCGTGTTCGAGTGGTTACAGACGACGCTGGATGGGTGGTGGGAGGCGCAGGCTACCGTTTGATCAGCACTCGCAACCGATCACAGCATTCACCGACCGATGCACTGCAGTGCTCAACTCAAACCCTTCATCCAGCCACCCGGTCACCCCGCCGATCATTTCCTTGACCGGGTAACCCAGCGCTGCCAGCTTCACCGCCGCCTTGTTAGCGCCGTTGCAGTGGGGTCCGGCGCAATAAACCACGAACAAGCTGGTTTTCGGGTAAGCCGCCAGACCTTCAGCGCTCAGCAGTCGCCCCGGAATATTGATCGCTCCCGGCACATGGCCACGCTCGAACGCGAGCGGACCGCGCACGTCCACCAGGACAAAATCCACCTCGCCGGCCTGTTGGCTGCCGTGGACGTCGGAACAGTCGGTTTCGAAGGTCAGACGGTTGCTGAAATGCATCAGGGCGATGGCCGATGGGGCGGCGGGAATCTCGCGGACCAGGCTGGTCATGGGCTGTACTCCAAAGTCTCTGTGGGTGTGAGAAACTTTATCCGCCCGGCGCTTGCGGCTACAGTGGCGCACAAGACACTCACCGGGAACTTTCCGCCAAATGCAGCCCACCCCTGGATTAGTTGCGATTCTGGCCTACGACGGCCTCTGTACGTTCGAATTCGGCATCGCCGTGGAGATCTTCGGCCTGGCACGTCCGGAGTTCGACTTCCCTTGGTACGAGCATCGGATCGCCGCTGTCGATCAAGGCCCGATGCGTGCCATGGGCGGCATTCAGGTGCTGGCCGATGGCGGCATGGAACTGCTCGAGGACGCCCGGACCATCATCATTCCCGGCTGGCGTGATCGCAGCGCCCCGGTGCCTGAGGCATTGATCGCGGCCCTGCACCAGGCCCATGCACGGGGTGCGCGGCTGCTGTCGATCTGTTCGGGCGTGTTCGTGCTGGCGGCCACCGGGTTGCTCGACGGTCGCGGCGCCACGACGCATTGGCGTTACACCGCTGAGTTGGCCGAGCGTTTTCCGAACATTCTGGTGGACCCGGACGTTCTTTATGTTGATTCAGGTCAGTTGATCACCTCGGCCGGCAGCGCTGCAGGTATCGATGCCTGCCTGCACTTGGTGGCGCGGGACTTCGGTACGCAGGTGGCCAACTCGGTAGCGCGGCGGCTGGTGATGGCGCCGCAACGCACCGGCGGACAGGCGCAGTTCATACCGACACCGGTCAGTCCTACGCCGCGTAGCGATTTGTCCCGCGTCATGCAGTGGGCGCGGGAGCGTTTGCATGAACCGCTGGAGGTTCGCGAGCTGGCAAGTGAGGCGGCCATGAGTGAACGGACGTTTCTGCGCCGGTTCACTGAAGCCACTGGCATGCCACCTAAAGCCTGGTTGCAGCATGAGCGCCTGGGCCGGGCCCGCGAGCTGCTAGAGAGCACGAATCAGAACACCGACCAGATTGCCCAACGCTGTGGGTATCGCTCGGTGGAGAGTTTTCGGGTGGCGTTTCGTAGCGTAGTCGGCGTGCCGCCATCGGTGTATCGGGAGCGGTTTGGGCGTGAGATCAAGGTTTGCGCAGCAGATACGTGTCCATAATCCACCCATTGGCCAACCGAGCCGCCTTGCGCACCCGTTCGATCTCATCCGCCACCTCCTTGAGCTTGCCGCTGATCAGGATTTCATCCGGCGTCCCGAGGTAGGCCCCCCAGTAAATCTCTGTCTCCTGATCCACCACTTGATGGTAGGAATCCTCCGCATCCAGCATCACCACCAGGCTGTCGGCATCGCTCACCTGCCCCGCCGCCAGCCGCCGGCCGGTGGTGATTTCAATCGAACGGCCAATGCGGTTCAGCGGCACCTTATGCTGCGCCGCCAGCGCCTGGACACTGGTGATGCCGGGGATCACTTCGAACTCAAAGACGCACCGGCCTGAAGCCAGAATCGCCTGCAAGATCCGAATCGTGCTGTCGTACAACGCCGGATCGCCCCACACCAGAAAACCTGCGCACTGGTCGTCAGTCATTTCCTCGTTGATCAACCGTTCGAAGGTCTGCTGTTTGGCCAGGTTCAAGTCTTCCACGCTGGCCTTGTAGTCCACATCGCCGCGTTCGCGCTCCGGGCTATGGGCTTCGACGAAGCGGTAGTCGCGATCGGTGATGTAGCGCTCGCAGATCTCGCGGCGCAGGTCGATCAGCTTGTCTTTGCTCTGGCCCTTGTCCATGAGGAAAAACACGTCGACGAGGTTCAGCGCTTTCACGGCTTGCATCGTGATGTAGTCGGGGTTGCCGGCGCCGATGCCAATGACCAGAAGTTTTTTCATCAATGTGCTCCCTCAGAGTCAGTGCCCAGCAAGCGCAGGCGCCAGCGGCCGTTGAACCGCAACTCGATGGCCGACAGCGGTTCAACGTCGATCAGGTTGAACGCTGCACCTTGCAGCACCTGCGTCAGCGCGGCGCGAATGACAAACGGATGGGTGATGGCAACGGTGTGCACGGGCGTTGCCTCCAGCGTTTTCAGCCAAGCGGCCACCCGCTCAGAGAGTTGCGCCACCGACTCGCCACCGTGGGGTGCCGAGTTCGGGTCATCGAGCCAGATCTGCAGCGTTGTGGCTGCGGATTTTTGCAGATCGTCGATCCGCGCGCCTTTCCAGTTCCCGAAATCGCAATCCCTCAGTGCCGTGACAATCTCCACGTCGCTGCCGAACAGCTCGGCGGTTTGCCGGGTTCTCAGTTCAGGTCCACACACCAATCGTGGCGTCCCTTTGAACTGAGCACAACGAGATCCCCTTGCCGATAGCCAATCCATTTCCAACGGCTCATTCGTAGGAAAACGCGCCAATTTCTGTGCGACGGTTCGAGCGTGGCACATCAGGGTCACACGGGTTGCCTGCACGAAGGATCACTCGGTCGATGGGAATGGGAAACGGCTTCACGCCGCGGCAATTGCTCAATTGTGCCGTAAGAAGCGCGATCCAGGACGTTTCGTTTGATCCAGTCATACACGTTCAAAAACTTATTTCACTTGAGAATTGGCGATATCCGACACCGCTAGGGGCAATGACCTACAAGCTCTGTCGACTTCCGTGTAGCCCCGGGCGCACCTAGCTTTCGCCCCATTTTGGGGCTTTAAAAAACCATGAAAAAATTCACTAGACATGTAGAGTCCGCTACATAAATACTGTTTTAGCAATTTGTGAAACGAAACCGACACATCCATCCAGCAGGAGCCCGGATGCCTTCTCTCAGAGACCTGTTCACCGATCCCGGCCTGGACCTTACGCCGTCGGAACGCAAAGTCATCCGTGCCTTGTTGGACCAGTACCCGCGTAACGGACTGGGCCCGATGTCACGGTTGGCCGAACATGCCGGTGTCAGCGACCCCACCATCGTGCGGCTGGTGAAAAAACTGGGTTTCAGCGGTTACGCCGATTTCCAGGATGCCCTGCTCAGCGACATGGACCACCGCCTCCGGTCCCCCAGCACCCTGTTGCAGCCTCGTTCTCATCTTCCGAAAGGCGACGCCTGGAGCCATTATCTGGCGGACAGCCATCGCGCGCTGGTGGACACCCACGCCCTGACCCAGCCCGAAGATGTGCGGATTCTGGTGGAATGGCTGCTCGACACCCGCCATCAGGTGCATTGCTTCGGCGGGCGCTTCAGCAGTTTCCTCGCCAATTATTTGCTCAATCACCTGCGCCTGTTGCGTCCTGGCTGTTTCGCGCTGGAGGACAACGCGCAACTGCCAGACCGATTGTTCGACGTGCAGCGTCAGGACGTGGTGCTGGTGTTCGACTATCGCCGCTACCAATCACAGGCTCTGCGCGTGGCCAATGCGGCGAAAAATCGATATGCACGCGTGGTGTTGTTCACTGACATCTATGCTTCACCGCTGCGAGAAATGGCCGACCTGATTATCAGTGCGCCGGTGGAATCGGTGTCGGCCTTCGACTCCCTGGTCCCGGCGCTGGCTCAGGTCGAGGCGCTGATTGCCTGCCTGACCCTGCGCAGTCCTGATCTGGCCGATCGCCTGGAAGGCATCGATACCCTGCGGACCGACTTCGACACTCACCTGCTGGAGGAAAAATAAGGATGTTCACGCTCCCCCACCACTCGCCTCGGAATTTACCGTTCGTCACCGATCACACCGCGCTATTGCTGGTGGACATGCAACGCGCCTGGCTTGAGCCGCAGTTCGACCCGCACCTCGACGGGCCGGACGCCGAGTACTTCCTGACCCGCACCCGCCTGCAGGTGGTGCCCAATCAACGCCGGCTGCTCAGCGCCTTTCGCAGCGCCAGGCAAAACGTGCTGCACACGATCATCGAAAGCCTCACCGCTGATGGCCGCGACCGCTCGCTGGACCACAAACTCTCGGATATGCACTTGCCCAATGGCAGCCCGCAAGCGCGGATCATCGACGACTTGACCCCGGTAGAAAACGAAATCGTGCTGCCCAAGACCTCGTCCGGGGTCTTCAACTCCACCAATATCGACTACGTGCTGCGCAACCTCGAGACGCGGCACCTGATCATCGCCGGCATCGTCACCGACCAGTGCGTGGACATGGCCGTGCGTGATGCCGCCGACCGCGGTTACTTCGTGACGCTGGTGGAAGATGCCTGCGCGACTTACACAGCCGAGCGGCATCAGGCCTGCCTGAATGCAATCAAGGGTTACTGCTGGATCACCGACACCCAGACCGTGCTCGGCCGGTTGCAGGAGATGCAGCCATGAGCGAGCGCCTGCTGCCACTGCCCATGACCACCCTCGTCACCACCGACCTGATTGGCGTGACTCGCGGGCGCTCCTTTCCCACGGACGAACTCGAGCACTATCAAAGGGCGGGGTGTGGCTGGGTGCCGGCCAACAGTGCCCTGACCCCACAAGACATCATCGCCTCCACAAATCCTTGGGGCGCTTATGGTGATTTGCGGCTGATGCCCGATCTGGCCAGCCGAGTGACGGTCAATAACGGCCCGGATCCCGACGCCCCGGCGCTGGATTTTATTCACAGCGACATTCGCGAAACCGATGGACGCCCTTGGGGTGCTTGCCCGCGTACGCTGTTGCGCAACGAGGTAGAGCGTTATCGCGCCGAGTTGGGTTTGCAGGTCAATGCTGCATTCGAGCATGAGTTCAACATGAACACCGGCGAAGTTGAACACCTGGCGTTTTCTCTGCAAGCCCAGCGTCAGGGTGCCGAATTTGGTGGTTGGCTGCTCAGCGCCTTGCGCGCGGGTGGCGTCGAACCGGAAATGTTCCTGCCCGAGTACGGCAAGCATCAATACGAAATCACCTGTCGCCCGACCCTTGGGGTGGCGGTTGCCGACCGCGCGGTGAACGTTCGTGAAATCACCCGCGAGATCGCCCGGCAAATGGGCCTGGATTTGAGCTTCGCGCCCAAGCCCTCGGAGCAGGCGGTGTGTAACGGCGTGCACCTGCACGTCAGCCTGCTGGACCTGGCCGGCCAACCGGTGATGTACGACGCCGGCACCACCAATGGCTTGTCGACCCTCGGCCAGCACTGGGCCGCTGGCATCCTGCATTACTTGCCTGCGCTCTGTGCGTTTACTGCACCGACGCCGGTGTCTTACGAGCGTTTGCAGCCCCATCACTGGAGCGCGTCCTACGCGTGCCTCGGGCAGCGCAACCGCGAAGCGGCGCTGCGAATCTGCCCGACGACGAGCCTGGGCGGCAAATCGGTGGCGACGCAATTCAACCTGGAATTTCGCGCCATGGACGCCACGTCCTCGCCGCACCTGGCCATGGCCGCGCTGCTGATTGCCGGTCGGTTGGGCATCGAGCAACGCCTGGCCTTGAACGCCATCACCGATGAAGTCCCCGATTCCCTGAACGATGAACAACGCCAGGCGCGCGGCATCGTCGCCCTGCCCGCTTCCCTTGCCCAGGCCCTGGACTGCCTGCGCAACAGCGAGGCACTGATCGAAGCCCTGCCGAGGGCGTTGCTGGACACCTACTTCGCCCTTAAAACCGAGGAACTGACACTGACGGAACAGCTGTCGACCGCCGAACGCTGCGAGCACTATGCGCGCCTGTACTGAATCTGCTGAGCTCGGTCTTTACACCGAGCCCGCGTACACCTTGAGCCGGGAAGACTCCCAGCACCCGTTGATTCTGGTGTGCGAGCACGCCAGTCGTTTTATTCCTGCCGGGTTAAATGACTTGGGCCTGAGTCACGAGGCGGCCCGCGAGCACATCGCCTGGGACATCGGTGCCCTGGCGCTGGCCGAGGGTTTGTCGCAGGCATTGGGCGCAACGTTGTTGGCGGCCAATTATTCGCGACTGTTGGTCGACCTCAACCGACCGCGCCAAGCCCCGGACAGCATTCCGGCGCAGAGTGAAATCTATCAGGTCCCGGGCAACCGGGATCTCGACGAAGCCACCCGCGAGTACCGTCGGCAATCCTTGTTCGAGCCCTTTCATGCTCGACTGCACACCTTGATTGACCAACGTGTCGTTCAAGGGCGGCCTGTACGGGTGGTGGGCATTCACAGTTTCACGCCGGTCTATCACGGCCAGCCACGCATGCTGGAAATCGGCGTGTTGTATGGGCAAGCCACGACCTATGCCCAGCGTTTGATTGACGGTTTGAGCCAGCACCCTTTGAAGGTTGCCGGTAATGAACCGTACAAAATCAACCCGCTGGGCGATATGACCGTGCCGGTCCACGGCGATGCACGAGGCCTGGAGTCGGTGTTGATCGAGGTACGCAACGACCTGCTGCGCACGCCTGGAGACATCAGTCGCTGGACCGAATACCTGGCGCCGCTGCTGTAAAGGAATCGCTTCAAACTCGCAGCTTGCAGCTGCTTTCATCCCTAGGAGAATGGCTTCATGGAATTAGAAGAATTCGGCTATAAGCAAGAATTGAAACGCAGCTTGTCGCTGACCGACCTGGTGGTGTACGGGATGATCTTCATGATCCCCATCGCACCGTTTGGTGTTTATGGCTACGTCAACGCCGAGGCACCGGGGCTGGTACCGCTGGCCTACATCATCGGCATGGTGGCGATGCTCTTCACTGCCCTGAGTTACGGCAGCATGGCTCGGGCCTTTCCGATTGCTGGCTCGGTTTACTCCTACGCCCAGCGGGGCCTGAACCAGCACGTAGGGTTTATCGCCGGTTGGCTAATGCTCCTCGATTACCTGCTGATTCCGCCGCTGTTGTATGTGTACGCGGCCATGGCGCTGAATCATTTGTACCCGGACATTCCGAAGGTCGGTTTCATCCTGGCCTTCCTGGTCAGCGCGACCTTCGTCAATCTGCGGGGCATCACTTTCACCGCGCGAATGAACATCATCTTTCTGCTGGCGCAGCTGGTGGTGCTGGGAATCTTCCTGTTCTACGCCTGGAACGCGCTGCACAGCGGCGGCGGTAACGGTCAGCTGACACTGGCGCCGCTGTATAACCCCGAGACGTTCAACTTCGCCCTGCTGATGCAAGCGGTGTCGATTGCGGTGCTGTCGTTCCTCGGGTTCGATGCGATTTCCACCCTCGCCGAAGAGGTCAAGGGTGACCCGGGCCGCAGCGTCGGTAAGGCCGCGCTGATAACGCTGGTGGTCATGGGCGTGATCTTTGTCGTGCAGACCTGGATTGCGACGGATCTGGCGGCCGGCATGGGTTTCAAATCAGCTGACACGGCGTTTTATGAAATCGCTGAAATCGCAGCCGGCAGCTGGCTCGCCACCCTGACCGCCGTGGCTACGGCCCTGGCCTGGGGCGTTGCGGTGGCAATCACCTCTCAAGCGGCGGTGTCTCGTCTGCTGTTCGGCATGGCCCGAGACGGCAAGCTGCCGAAAGTACTGGCCAAGGTTCACCCCAAACACAACACGCCGTACGTGAGCATTTATCTGGTGGCCGTGCTGTCGCTGGTGATCTGCTACCTGTTCATCAACTCGGTGGACACCCTCACCTCGCTGGTGAACTTCGGCGCACTGAGCGGCTTCATGTTGCTGCACCTGACGGTCATCAACTACTACTGGCGTCGGCAGAAATCCGGACAGGTGATCCGTCACCTGATCTGCCCGGTGATCGGCTTCATCATCGTCGCGGCCATCATGTACAACATGGGCGTCGATGCACAGAAACTCGGCCTGATCTGGATTGCCCTGGGCCTGGTCTACCTGTTTGTACTCAACAAATTGGGCACCGGTACGGTACTGCCCGACCCGAGCAACGGCTGACAAGAAAAAGAGCGGCGTCTGACAAAAATTCAGGCGACCGCCGACATATCGCGTGGAAACCGACAGTGATAGTCAGGTTCGGTGCTAACCGCCGAACCCTTTGATACAGGAGTGCATCCATGCTGGTCTTACGCCCAGTCGAGTTAACCGACCTGCCCCAGTTGCAGCAACTGGCTCGCGACAGTCTGGTAGGCGTCACGTCCTTGCCGGACGACACCGAATGCCTGCGCGAGAAGATTCTCGACTCCTGCGCCTCATTCGAAAAAGACGTTGAGGGTCAGGGTCCGGAGAATTATTTCTTCGTGCTGGAAGATCTCACCCGAGAGCGTTTGGTGGGCTGCTCGGAGATCCTTGCCACCGCCGGTTTCAGCGAGCCGTTCTACAGCCTGCGCAACCGGCATTTCACCAGTGCCTCGCGGGAGCTGAACATCGAGCACGGCGTGCCGGCACTGTCGTTGTGTCACGACCTCAGTGGCCATACCTTGCTGCGAGGTTTTCATATTGACGCAGCGCTGGTACGAACACGGTTCTCTGAACTGCTGTCCCGGGCGCGGCTATTGTTCATCGCCGCGCACTCGCGGCGCTTTGCCGAAGCCGTCATCACCGAGATCGTCGGCTTCAGCAGCGATGAAGAGCAATCGCCGTTCTGGGACGCAGTGGGAAAGCATTTCTTCGACCTGCCCTACGCCGAGGCCGAGCGGCTTTGCGGTCTGGAGAGCCGAACCTTTCTCGCCGAACTGATGCCGCAATACCCGATCTACGTGCCGATGCTGCCCCAGGCTGCGCAGGACTGCATCGGCCGTATTCACCCCGATGGCCAGGAGGCCTTCGATATCCTCGAGCGCGAAGGGTTCGAGACCAACAGCTACATTGACCTGTTCGACGGTGGTCCGACGCTGTATGCGCGCACCCCGGGTATCCGCTCTATCGCCCAGAGCCAGACCGGCACGGCTCGGTTGGATTTGTCCATCGACGCACGCGGCAGCTTTCTGGTCAGCAACGATTCGCTGACAGACTATCGCGCCATCGTCGCCGATCTGGATTACCAGACCGGGGAACCTGTGGGGTTGAGCGCCGAGATGTGCGCCGCCCTGAACGTGACCGAAGGCTGCCCGATCCGGTTGATCGCCCTGTGAGCATCACCCGGCCCCGTGCCCAACGACAGCGCCCGAGCAGGCGTGCAGAAGGAGTTGCATCATGATTGTCCGCCCGGTTCACGTCACCGACCTGCCCGCCTTGCTGAATCTGGTGCACCAGGCAGGCCCCGGCTTCACAACCCTGCCGGCCAACGAAGAACGCCTGACCCACCGGATACGCTGGGCGCAACGAACCTTCGCCGAACAGGTCGAACGCGCCGATGCCGATTACCTCTTCGTGCTCGAAGACGACGATCAGCAACTGGTGGGCGTCAGCGGCCTGGCGGGCGCCGTGGGCCTGCGCGAGCCCTGGTACAACTACCGGGTCGGGCTCACGGTCAGTTCGTCACCGGACCTGGGTATTCAACGGCAGATTCCGACGTTGTTCCTGAATAATGAAATGACCGGCCAATCGGAGATTTGCTCGCTGTTTCTGCGACCCGATCAACGCCGGGGCAGTAATGGTCGATTGCTGTCGTTGGGGCGTTTGCTGTTTGTTGCCGAATTTCCGCACCTGTTCGGCGATAAACTCATTGCCGAACTGCGTGGCAGCGCAGACGAAAAAGGCTGTTCACCGTTCTGGGACAGTCTGGGCCGGCACTTCTTCAAAATGGATTTCAGCCATGCCGATCACTTGTCGGGGCTGGGCAGCAAGTCGTTCATCGCTGAACTGATGCCGCGCCAGCCGCTTTACACCTGTCTGCTCACCGAACAGGCTCAAGCCGTGATTGGCAAGGCGCACCCGAACACCGAGCCGGCCCTGAAAATCCTCACCGCCGAAGGCTTTGCCCATAAGGGTTACATCGACATCTTCGACGCCGGCCCGGTGATCGAAGCCCCGGTCTCGACTATCCGTACCGTGCGCGACAGCCAACCGCTGGTGCTGGCCATCGGCACGCCCGACGAGCAGGCCCCGGTGTGGATGATCCACAACCGTCGCCTGGAAAACTGCCGCATCACCGCCGCCCAGGCCAGACAGGTGGGCAACAGCCTGATTGTCGACCGCCTCACCGCCAAACGCCTGCAACTGCAACCCGGCAACTCGGTACGCGCCGTGCCGTTGCTCAATCAACAGCATCAAGCTGTTGCGGCGTGATTCACTCCAGTTTGAAACGGATCGAGCCAGTATAGGTTCAACTACGATCACCGTATTCTGAAGCGCCTCTCTCGAACTACCGCTAATGGCCAGCCACTGCGCAAGCGGTGCATGGAGCTGCAATCTGCATTCTCCAAAAATATCCGCTGACAACTAACAACATTAACTAACAACTACCTAATTGCCTTTAAAAATCGCCCCCTCCATACTCCAAAACATCAACCGGCCACACGAAACGAATTAACCATACAACCCATAAAAATAACCAATACCGCATTTTATATTTTTCATATGATCAACACTGAGACCCGCATTCTTTTTTACCAAAAACCTCACAACGACATTAAAAACTTAACTAGCGCGAAAAACCAGCACTGACTGCGCACCCCGACTAATAGTTGTCCAACCTCAAAAAATAAAAAGCAGAGCCCTTCATGATCGAGACACTTTTAAACGCCGATTTATCGCCAGCCCGACTTATGACCACTATCAAAACCTTCGACATCACCTCCGACATTAATAAACTGGTCAGCAAGGTGCGCGAAGACACCGTACGCCCCCATGCCGTTTCTCAATCCGCTGCGATCATGAAGTTAACGAACATCCATACCGGAACATTGCTACTGCACTGCAACGAAAGTGGAAATATCAGCCTCAAGGCACCTGACAGCGCACCCGCATCACAGTTGCTCTACACCGTTCCAGGGAACAGTATTTTGTTCGCCATCAACGATCAATCATTTCCCGTTCAGCTTTATGCGGTACAGGATAACCACCTGAAACTCGGGAAGCAGATCATCATCGACGCCGACAACCCATTGTTCATTGATGGCTCAAAGGTCCTGTTCGACAGCAATCCAATGGGCACCGGGCATGCGGCATTTATCGGCAGCATCAACCTGCCAGACAGGAGTGCAGACATTGGTGTATTTGATCGCACCTCATTGCGCAAAATCGCCTGGTTCCCTCATGACGATAGCGCCGCCCGTTACCTGGTGAGCCTTGAGTTACTTGAAGCCGCACAAGATCCCGAGGCCGGAAAAGTGGCCGAAGAACTGGTTTATCACTACCACCCTGCCGTTGCATGGAAAGCGTTTCAGTTGATTCAGCAAACCGATCCGCAGGCCGCACTGCATTACGTGCCGCTGTTGAGAAAACTGCAAAACAGTCGCCTGAACCATTTACTCGACGAGCAAAGTGAGGCGGCATGAAACTGGAGGCGTTTATTGAGCGTATGACAACTTACGACCTTGAGCGAGACAAGCCAAAAATCATAGAAGATTTGCGTCAACTGGCTACAAATCGAACGTTGCTGAGCGAGCACCTTTACACCACTATTCAGCGAGAAGGGTTTAGTACTAATAACAGCCTCTACAGTTCTTATGCTTTTGTACTGGCCTACAATGATATGTTTACAGTTCGCCTGGGCTTCTGGTCTCCGGTCACGTCACAAGACGAAAGTGAAACGTTCATCTATGATCTAAACCACACACACGACTTTGAAATCTATGCCGTGGGTTATAGCGGCGATGGGTACACAACTGTCACACGAAAGATACTTGACAATACACCAATACAAACCGGTGCCAGACCAGCACTCAGTGAAGAGCGCGTACTTAAACTAGCACCCGGAGAGGTTCTGCACATGCTCCCACTAAAGGAAATACATAAACAACTTCCACCCAGAACAATGTCCGCATCGTTGAGTTTACTTATTCATCCTCAACGATCGGATATAACCGAAGAAGCTTGGTGCTTCGACGAAAACCATGTACCGACTTACCCCGGTATTGCTATGCAGGAAACAGCATTCTTTGAAAGCACGCTGTCACTGCTTCAAGGCGAGTAGCCATTGGCTACCCCACTAATCTTTAAAAGGAAATCATTATGAACAAGCCAATGAACAACTGGAACGAAACTCCGCTTCTGTGCGCTGGAACCAACGTAATCAACACGCCGGTCAAGACAACGTCGGTAGCTCCATGCTCCAACTTCATGCCTCGTTATAACGTGGGTAATATCCACGAGATCAAGAAAATCTGGGGCGTGCCGGCCCAAGGCTGAAATCGCTCTCTTTTTAAGCGCACTGCCAAGGCTGCAGACTGACAAGGTCTGCAGCCTTTTTTTCGCCAAGAGGTATCGCTCAGCGATCAACTGCAGGCCTCTACAAATTCGTCATCATCCTTCCCTCGCCCGCGTGATAGCCTTTTACTCCTTCGGCGTTGACACTTTTGCTCAAGCCCTTCCATTCCCATTGCAGTGGTGGAACTCATATGTCCAGGCTTTCTCATCAGGATTTACGCCGTAACTTTCGCGAGCTGTTCGCTTCCAACGCCTGCTATCACACGGCGTCGGTCTTCGACCCGATGTCGGCCCGTATTGCTGCTGACCTGGGTTTCGAAGTGGGGATCCTGGGCGGTTCGGTTGCGTCGTTGCAGGTACTGGGCGCACCCGACTTTGCCTTGATCACCCTCAGCGAGTTCGCTGAGCAGGCCACCCGCATCGGCCGTGTTGCCCAGTTGCCGGTCATCGCCGACGCCGACCACGGCTACGGCAACGCGCTCAATGTCATGCGCACCATCGTCGAACTCGAACGCGCCGGTGTGGCGGCCCTGACCATCGAAGACACGCTGCTGCCGGCCCAGTTCGGCCGCAAGTCCACCGACCTGATCGGGGTGGCGGAAGGCGTCGGCAAGATTCGCGCGGCGCTGGAAGCCCGGGTCGACTCGGAGATGGCGATCATTGCCCGCACCAACGCGGGGATTTTGCCGATCCAGGAAATTATCAGCCGCACAAAGCACTACCAACAGGCCGGTGCGGACGGGATTTGCATGGTGGGTGTGCAGGACTTTGACCAACTGGAACAGATCGCCGAGCACCTGAGCGTGCCGCTGATGCTGGTCACCTACGGCAATCCACTGTTGCGTGACGATAAACGTCTGGCCGAACTTGGCGTGCGGGTCACTATCGATGGTCACGGCGCCTACTTCGCCGCGATCAAGGCCACTTACGACAGCCTGCGGGAACAACGGCAGATCTTTACTCAGGCGTCGGACCTGAGCGCTACCGAGTTGACCCACACCTATACGCAGCCTGAGGAATACATCCGTTGGGCGGAAGAGTTTATGAGTGTTAAAGAGTAATGATGGCCAGAGTGTTTTGCCTGTGCCGAGGGAGCTTGCGCCCTCGACACAGAACTCACTCGCCTGTCAGGCCGGAGTCTTGAACTCCACCTCCCGCTGCAACGCCCGCGCCTGAACCACATCCAGCATCGCGCAGCCTTCACGCATCAACAGATGAACCGCCCGGGTAACGCGCGTCAGATCGCAATCGGAAATGTCTTTGAGGTTCAGGCTGGACAAGGTGTCCGCCAGATCACGAACCACGGTGAAGCGATGCGCAGCGCAAGCGGCGATGTCGCTGAGTTCTTTGTGGGTGTTGATGAAGAGCACCGGGGTTTCGGCGTCGTAGGTGTCGATGGGGAGGTAACGGGGCATGACTTGGTCGAACATGGGTGTAACTCCAAATAGAGCAACCACCGTTCGCGGCCAAGCGAATAAGGTGGCAGCTGTGTGCGGGTTGGCCGACCGGCACACCCACATCCGGCACACCCGAGGGTGTCCCGCGCACAGCTGCCATAACACGATGCTCAGACATAAAAAGGTCTAAACAATGACGCTGATGCGTTTGGGGTGACCGACCGGCCAAGGTCGCTCGCGGTGTTTTCCGCGAGCCCGAACTATAGGGGTCGATGCCGAAACGCGGCAACAGGGTACGTCGTAGGAAACGTCTTGGAAAGTTGTGCGCCACAAGTTGATCGCTCCCACGCTCTGCGTGGGAACGATCACATCACGTTTCACACCGAATCGAGTAATTCGTGATGAAGATTGCCATCGCCGCAGCAGATGACGCGGTTACGACCGGTGGCTTTGGCTTCGTAGAGCGCCTGGTCGGCGTCGTTGAGCCACAGGGTCGCGTCGGTGTGGGCCGGGTCGAAGGCGGCCAGGCCAATGCTCAGGCTGACTTTCAGCGTCGGGCTCTGCTCGTAGCCCAAGGTGGCGAAGCGATCACGCAGGGCATCCATGACGACCGCAGCGCTCGTGAGCGGAAGGTCCGGGAGGATCACGCAGAACTCGTCGCCACCGTAGCGCCCGGCAACATCAGCCGCGCGCAGGTTCTGCTTGAGCATTTTGCTCAACTGACGCAGGACGATGTCCCCGGCAACGTGGCCGTACGTGTCGTTGATGGTTTTGAAATGGTCGATGTCGATCAGCGCAATCGCCCCGCCCTGCTGCTGACGTTTGCAACGCTGGAATTCGACTTCCAGTTGATCCTTCCAGGCGCCGTGGTTCAGCAGGCCGGTGAGGCTGTCGGTGCGGCTCAGGGCCAGCAACTCACGCTTTTGGCGGCCGAGGGTGTGGGCCTGGCGGAAGCAGATCCAGCCCAATGCCAGCGGATACAAACACATTAAGGGTAGGCAGGCATACAGCTGCATTTGGCTGGTTTGCGGGATAAATGCGGGGGTGAAAATCAGCAGTCCGACACCTATCCCGAGCATCTGCGCCACGGTTCCCGCCAACAGGAAACGCAAACCGCCAATGGCCACATTGTTCATCGCCATCATGGCCAGGGTCGTCGCGCCGGGAAGCGGATTGAACTGCATGGCAGCGACCCAAAAGCCGCCGAGAAAGGCGTCCACCAGCAGGTTGCGGTGTTCGGCGTGATAAGGCACTTGCGCGCGGCGCGCCCATTGATAAGCCAGGTGCGGCCAGAGTACGGCGTTGAGCAGCATCGCCACCCAGACCCACGGTGCAGGGTTGAGTGGATACATCGCCGCGCTCACGAGCAACAGCCCCAAAGCTAATCCCAGGATTCGCGATGTATAAAGCCTCCTGGCCAGTGAAAGTCCTTTTCCTCCCGTTTTTCCCATAGGAGCCTCTGCGCCACAGAACGGAACCTGAAACACAGGGTTTCAAGTGTGGTGAGAGTCTATCAGGGCAACGGCAAATAGCCATCACCGGCTGGCGGTCTGAATACCCAGGCATAGCCATGAGGCGGGCGCCCAATGTTTGGCTATACATGAAAGGAGGGTTCGATCATTAACGATAAAAAAGGAGGCCCATGCAAACCTTTCAAGTGTTGATCATCGGCAGCGGTTTTGGCGGCCAGTGCGCGGCGATCAATTTGCTCAAGGCAGGCATCAGCGATTTCCGCCTGCTGGAACGGCGGGACTTTTTCGGCGGCACCTGGTGCCAAAACACCTACCCAGGTGCCGCGGTCGACGTGCCCTCGCCGCTTTATTCGCTGTCCTTCGCGCCCTACCGCTGGACGCAAATGTTCGCCGAACAGGCCGAACTGCACCACTACACCCAGTACGTGGTGGAACACTTCGGCCTGCGAGACAAGTTGGAACTGCAGGCCAATGTCGAGCGCATCGAATGGGACGACGATGGCAAACGCTGGGCGGTGCACACCGTCAGCAAAGGCACGTTTCATGCGCAGTTCCTGATCAACGCCACAGGGCCGTTGAGCCAACCCGTGATCCCGCACTTCGACGGCCAGGAGCGGTTTCAGGGCAAGACCTTTCACACCAACAACTGGGACCACGCCTACGATTACCGGCAAAAACGCGTGGCCATCGTTGGCAGCGGCGCCAGCGCGGCCCAGGTGATTCCGACGATTGCCCCGGACGTCGAGCATCTGCATGTGTTCCAGCGCACGCCCCACTGGGTATTGCCTCGAGCCGACCGCGCCTTCGGGCCTGTCCAGCGTTGGTTGCTGGGACTCAAACCCGCCTACAAGCTGTTGCGCTGGATGATCTACTGGCAGTTCGAAACCCGAGTGATTGCCTTCAAATACTCACGGCCGGCAATCCGTTTGGTCCAGCAACACGCACTGCGCGTTCTCAAACGGCAAGTGCCCGATCCGGAACTGAGGCGAAAACTGACGCCGGATTACGCAATCGGCTGCAAACGGATAATCGTCTCGAGCACCCTGTACCCGGCACTCGGTCGCAGTAATGTGACGCTACACAGCCGCGAGCAAGGCATCGTTTCCATCGACGAAACCGGCATCGTCACCCAGGACGGCCAACACATCGACCTGGACCTGATCGTCTGGTCCACCGGTTACGACGCCACCGATGGGGTGATTTCTTACCCGGTCACCGGAAAAAACGGCAAGCAACTCAGCGATTTCTGGGCGCAGTACCCGCGGGCCTATCTCGGCACCAGCCTGCCGGACTTCCCCAATCTGTTCATCGTCACCGGCCCCAACACGGGCATCGGCCACACCTCGGCGTTGTTCATCATCGAATCACAGATGAATTACATTCTTGATTGCATCCGCACGTTAAAAGAACACGGTTTGCGCAGCATCGAAGTACGCCCCGAAGCAGAACGTACCTACACTGAAATGATCCACCGGGAGATGGAACGCACCGTATGGAAGTCCGGGGGCTGCCACAGTTGGTATCAAAGCAAGAGCGGCCATGTGATTGCGATGTTTCCGGGGTTCAGTTTCAGCTATCACCGGTTGACCCGGGCGCTGAAACCCGCCGATCACATTCTGTCCTGATCACGTAGAAGGAAGATGCCTGATGCTTGTGTTGGTTGTCGCAATCGCAGTTTTCGTGGCCTGGAGCTGGTTGAGTTACCCGGCCATCGGTCATTGGCTCTATGACTTGAGCATGTCGATAGAGGCGAAGCTGTATCGACTGCACAAAATTGTTGTGCCGATCGCCGAAATGACCGTTTCGACCTGGCAAGGCGGGCCGTACGAAGCGTCCAGCAGTGTGCTGATGCTCCACGGTTTCAGCGCCGACAAGAACATCTGGCTGCGTTTTGCCCGGCACTTTGTCGGCAGCTATCGGGTGATCATCCCCGACATCGCCGGCCATGGCGAAACCGGCTTCAAGGCGGGTGGCGGCTACGACATTCCTTTGCAGGCCAAGCGGATGATCCAGTTGCTCGATGTCTGCGGCGTCGAGAAAGTCCATGTGATCGGCAACTCGATGGGCGGTTACATGGCGGCGTGGCTCGCGGCCACGTATCCCGATCGCATTGTTTCGGTCGCCCTGATCGACCCGGCGGGCGTCACCGCCCCCGAAGTCAGCGACCTGGAGCGACATTTGGCCAAGGGCCACAACCCGTTCCTTATTCATTCACGGGAAGAATTCCAGCGTTTCTACGCCATGACCATGGCCGAACCACCGTGGGTGCCCAAGGTGGTACTGGACGCCATCGCCCAGCGCTATGAACAGCAATGCGAGGAGCTGGAAGAAATCTTCAAAGACTTGCGCGCCAGCCCGCCGATGGAGCCGAAACTGCCCGACATCAAGTGCCAGGCGCTGTTGCTGTGGGGGCACAAGGACCGCTTGATCGATGTCAGCAGCGTGGCGATCTGGAGCAAAGGCATCGCTGATCTGCGAGTGGAAGTCTGGGACCACACCGGTCATATGCCGATGGTGGAACAGCCCACGAACACGGCACGGTTATATCTGGAGTTTTTGGCATCGCTGCGCTCGGAAAGCCCCCAGGATCAGCGGCTGCACTGAACCAGCAGTCCTTTGCAGAATGAAGTTCGTAAGATTCTTCGTTTGTCGGCGCCGCGCAAGGCTGCGATCTTTTCCCGCATCCTTTACGTCACCGCACCAGGAATTTGTTCATGAACCACCCGAACTTCGTCAGCCCTGACCTGATCCGCCAACGCTTCTCCAAAGCGATGTCCGACATGTACCGCGAAGAAGTGCCGCTGTACGGCAAGCTGATGGAACTGGTGGAACAGACCAACCATCACGTGCTGGACAGCAACCCGCAGATCGCCCGACAGTTGGACAGCACCGGCGAAATCCAGCGCCTGGACCTGGAGCGGCATGGCGCGATCCGCGTCGGCACTGCCGATGAACTGGCGACCCTCGCCCGGCTGTTTGCGGTGATGGGCATGCAGCCGGTGGGTTATTACGACCTGACTCCGGCCGGCGTGCCGGTGCATTCCACGGCTTTTCGCGCGGTGCATGAGGCGGCGTTGCAGGTCAGCCCGTTCCGGGTCTTCACCTCCCTGCTGCGCCTGGAACTGATCGACGACCTGGAACTGCGAGCGTTCGCCCAATCGGTGCTGGATAAGCGTTCGATCTTCACGCCCACCGCGCTGGCCCTCATCGATCGCGCCGAAACCCAGGGCGGCCTCACCGAACAAGAAGCCCGGAACTTCGTCGAGCAGGCGCTGGAAACGTTTCGCTGGCACCACACCGCCACCGTTACCGCCGAGCAGTACCGCAAACTCAGCGCCCAGCATCGCCTGATCGCCGACGTGGTGGCGTTCACAGGCCCGCATATCAACCACCTGACGCCGCGCACCCTGGACATCGACATCGTCCAGGCGCAAATGCCCGCCCACGGCATCACCCCCAAAGCGGTGATCGAAGGCCCGCCCCGCCGTCAGTGCCCGATCCTGCTGCGCCAGACCAGTTTCAAAGCCCTGGACGAACCTGTCTCCTTCACCGATCAAACCGAGACTCGCGGCAGCCACAGCGCCCGTTTCGGCGAAATCGAGCAACGCGGTGCCGCACTCACCCCCAAGGGCCGGACGCTTTACGACCGCTTGCTCAATGCGGCCCGGGACGAACTCAAGGATTTCCCCAATGAGGGCAATGCCGCACGTTACAACGCGCTGATGGCACAGCACTTCAGCGAATTTCCTGACACCTACGAAGGCATGCGCCAACAGGAACTGGCGTACTTTCGCTACTTCGTCACGGAAAAAGGTTTGGGGGCCGATGAGCTGAAATCGTTGACGCTGGAAGATCTGCTCAGCGGCGGGTATTTGCAGGTTGAACCGTTGGTGTACGAAGATTTCCTGCCGGTTAGCGCAGCGGGAATTTTTCAGTCGAACCTGGGGGATGCGGCGCAAACCCACTATGGCGTGCATTCGAACCGACAGGTGTTCGAGAAGGCCCTGGGGCGATCGACGATTGATGAGCTGGCGTTGTATGCCGAGACGCAGCGGCGCTCGATCGAGGAATGTTTCGCCGCATTGGACGATTAAACGTTAACGCCTCAAAAAGATCGTCCGAAGCCTCGGGCTGCTTACGGACGATCTTTTGATCTTATTTCAGCTTCGCCAACAACGCCTCGGCGGCGGCCTCAGACGACGCTGGATTCTGACCGGTTATCAACATCCCATCCGTGACCACATAACTCGCCCAATCCGCCTCCTTGGAATAAATACCCCCCTTCTCCTGCAGCATGTCCTCCACCAAAAACGGCACGACGTCCGTCAGTTGCACAGCCTCTTCTTCGGAATTGGTGAAGCCCGTCACGCGCTTGCCTTTGACCAACGGCTGGCCGTCCGCGCCCTTGACGTCACGCAACACCCCGGGGGCGTGGCAGACGGCCGCGACCGGCTTGCCCGACTTGTAAAACGCCTCGATCAGAGCGATCGAAATTTTGTCTTCGGTCAAATCCCACAGTGGGCCATGGCCGCCCGGGTAGAAAATCGCATCGTAATCTTCAGCTCTCGCGCTGCTCAGCAGAGCGGTAGACGCCAAGGCGGACTGGGCGGCGGAGTCTTTACGAAAGCGCTCAGTGGCCGCGGTTTGCGCGTCCGGCTCGTCGCTTTTTGGGTCCAGCGGTGGTTGGCCGCCCTTGGGCGAGGCCAAGGTCAGCTGAGCGCCGGCGTCCTTGAAGGCGAAATACGGAGCGGCGAATTCTTCCAGCCAGAAGCCGGTTTTCTTACCCGTATTACCTAATTGATCGTGGGACGTTAAAACCATCAGGATCTTCATCTCGTTCTCCTTGAGTTCGCAGATGTTCATTCATCTTGGCGCTGAGTTTGACCTCCAGGCGGCACTGTTCGTTGCACCTGTCACCCTAGCGGTTCTGCTAAAGGTTTTCGGCCGATAAGACGATTGCTCACCCGGATGATGGCTAACCGCCTTGATGCGCAAGAAGTTGCGCACTCAACGCTGAGAAAGCCCTTTCCGGGTCGCTGATCGCCCGGCCTGTCAGGCGCTCCAGCCAAGTGCGCAAGAAGTTGCGCAGTACTGCGCAACTTCTTGCGCACATTCACAGGCGATCTCTGCCAGAAACTCTCAGCAAACGCTGAAAAATACCTCAACCACTTGATTTATATAGCGTTAACCGTTTCTGGCACGGATTTTGATAACAGTCAGGCACCCACCGGGCGATACCGCCTCCCGGGCACCCTCACTTTTAGCAAGGAGCACATCCATGGCTACACCAGCGTATATGTCCGTCACTGGCGAAAAACAAGGTCTGATCACTGCCGGCGCGTTCACTGCCGACTCGGTTGGCAACACCTACCAGGAAGGTCACGAAGACCAGGTCATGGTTCAGGCGTTCAGCCACGACGTGATCATCCCGCGTGACCCGCAGTCCGGCCAACCGACCGGTCAGCGCGTACACAAGCCAGTCGTGATCACCAAGGTATACGACAAGGCTTCGCCACTGCTGCAGGCGGCTCTGACCTCCGGCGAGCGCATGAGCGAAATCGTTATCCAGTGGTACCGCACCTCGGCTCAAGGTACCCAAGAGCACTACTACACCACCAAACTTGAAGACGCGATCATCGTCGCCATCAACAACAAAATGCACAACTGCCAGGATCCGTCGAACTCGCACTTCACTCACCTGGAAGAAGTGCAATTCACCTACCGCAAAATCACCTGGACCCACGAAGTATCCGGTACTTCGGGTTCCGATGACTGGCGTTCCCCAGTCGCTGGCTAAGTCTGGCCGACCGTTTCAAGCATCGGCCAGCTCTGCTGGTCGATGTTGTTTTCGCCCTTCCAGAATTTTGCGTCTGCTGATTCCTTTTTCCGGTATTGGCAACGCCGCAGCACTGCGCGAGGAACAAGGGATGTTCGCGCCGGCCAATCAAACTCACTTTGAAAGTCAGGCGACCGGCGTTGTTCAGTTGGCCGCTGACATTGAGTCTGGTGTCGCTACCGCCGGCGATGCTGGAAGTAACGCTATTGAGGCTCACTTGCGCGGTGCTCAGGCCAAGGGTCTCCTGGCTGCTGAGACGACCAGCGCCCCAGTAAGCACCGCCCAGGCTCAGGCTGAGGCTGCCATCACTGGCAACCAACCTTCGTTGTACCAATTGACACCGCTACCGACGAAACTGTCAGAGGCCAGCAACTGACCGCGGGCGGCTGGCTGAAGTTGTAGACGTTGACGTTCAGGCGTCCGGCCTGGATCACGCTGCTGTTGGTCCAACTGTCGGCGTTGAGGGTCAAGCCACCACGGGTCACGATGGAGCCGCCGGCCCCCGTGACGTTGGCGGTGGAAATGTCGAAGGTGCCGGTGCCGACGTGCAACAGGCTGCCGCCGACATTGAGGAAACCACCGACAGCCAGACTCAGGGTCCGTGTTGGCGCTTTCCTTACCGAAAAGGGGACTAATCGAAAAGGGGAGTCCCCTGTTCTCTAAAGAAGCGCTGAACCACACCGGTGGCGAGGGAGTTTGCTCCCGCTCGACTGCGCAGCAGCCGCAAAACCGGTTAATGCGATTACCGGATCCGCCGCATCTGTGGGATGTCTAGCGCGAAGGAATATCCCTGATGTCGGACACGATATATTTCGGCAAGGTACGGATATAGAAAGGCTCCACGTCCGAATTATCCTTGTGAGTCAGCGCCGCCACCATCGTCTTCATATTGCGAAGCTGGCCAAGTGCACCGCCAGGCTGCAGCCCCTCGCGAGCATGGGAGAAATGCAAGACTTCGGTGCCGGCCTTTTTGACCTTGACCTGATAACTGAAATCGACACTGGCAAGGATCGTATCGTCGTCGACGATGATCGACACCAATCCGCCATTCGAGTTGCCGATCCGGCGCTTGTAGACGGTGTTCACATCCAGCAGGTAGTCGGCACTTTCCTTGCTCGCTGCATAGCGATTAGCGCTCGACAATTGATTGATCAGCTCAACGCTGAGCTGCTCGCGCAACGTGTCTTGCGGCAGAAACCGCTCATTCTTGCCGATCAGTTCAACGTCGAAGGTATCGATCCAGTAGGTAGCGGTCGCCGGGATCTGAACCGGCGAGGGGGAGATGTAGTAATCCGGCTTCGAGGCGCAGCCCGACAAAAATAAGATTGCCAACAGTAAAGCCAACACACGCATGTCAATTCGTCCTTGTGGAAGGTTATGTTAATTTAAGAGCGATATTTTACGAGATTGGGGGGATGTTCAAGTTATTTAAGGAAACAAAGGGGGGGGTTACGAGGGTGTCCCTGATTTTGTGTAAACGGGATTTCTATTAAACCGTTAACAGCCGATCTTCAAACTGGATACTGAAGCGATTCAAAGCCGCTTTCCAGTCCCGGATCGGCATTGTCCACTTTTTGCTGATGTTGTTCAGCGCCAGATAAAACAGCTTCATCACCGCCTCGTCGGTCGGAAATGACGCACGCGTTTTGATCACTTTACGCAGGCTCATGTTGATCGATTCGATGGCGTTGGTGGTGTAGATCACCTTGCGAATTTCGGCTGGATAGTCAAAAAACGGAATCACCCGAGCCCAGTTTCGTCGCCATGACAGGCTGATCGATTGGTACTCGGCGTCCCATTTGGCTTCAAATTCGCAGAGCCGTTGCTCAGCCAGCTCGGCGGTGGCCGAGGTGTAAATCAGCTTGAGGTCAGCCGCGACTTCCTTCTGCCGTTTCCACGATACGAAGTTCAAACTGTTGCGCACCATGTGCACGATGCACAGCTGAACGACGGCTTTCGGGTAAACCGTTTCAATCGCCTCAGGGAAGCCTTTGAGGCCGTCCACGCAGGCGATGAAGATGTCCTGCACGCCCCGATTCTTGAGTTCGGTCACCACTTGCAGCCAGAATTTGGCGCCTTCGGTTTGCGCGATCCACAAGCCCAGCACCTCTTTGTGACCCGCCATGTTGACGCCGATGGCCAGATAAACCGCCTTGTTGCGCACGGCGCCGGCATCGCGCACTTTGACGTGAATGCAGTCCAGATAGAGGATCGGGTACAGCGCGTCCAGCGGCCGCGCCTGCCAGAGTTTGACCTCATCACTCACCGCGTCGGTAATCGCCGAGATCAGGCTGGGAGAGACCTCGGTGCCGTACATTTCCTGCAAGTGCGCCTGAATTTCTCTGACACTCAAACCGCGAGCGTACAGCGAGATGACTTTGTCATCGAAGCCCGTCCAGCGGGTTTGATGCTTGGCCACCAACTGCGGCTCGAAGGACGCCTGCCGGTCGCGAGGGATGTCGAGCGGCAGTTCGCCGAAGTCGCCCTTCAGGGTTTTACCGCTGTGACCGTTGCGCGCATTGGCGGCGGTGTTGGTGATCGTCGCGCTTTTGTCGTGCCCCAGGTGTTCGGTCATCTCGGCTTCAAGGGCCCGCTCGACCAGCATCTTGGTGAGCTGTTTGAGCAGGCCGTTTTCGCCGATGAGATCTTCGGGCTTTTTGTAATTGGCCAACAGACTGTCGGCCAGTTTAACCAGCTCAGGATCAGGCTTGACTCGTTTGGCTCGCTTGGGTTTTGACTCGGTCATTGGATTTCCTTGGGGTAGGCAGTCTCCTGCCAAATGACCGTTTACACAAAACTAATTACACCCTCGGGGTTACTGCTTTGGCTCAAATAAATTCGCCCCTTCCCTCTCCCTCTGCTTCTTTTATGTAGCTCGATAGGCACTTACGCCATCAAAAACCAAAAAATCAGCAACAATTTTTATTTTAACCAACTCACTTTCAACACGCAGTTCAACAGAACCGCCACAAGAGCCAACAACAATATTGCACTTGCACTCCGAGCACCACCCGTCAACAAAAAATTCACGAATTCCTATTGCCACTAACTTTAGTTGTACGCAGTTATATCCAGCCTGCACCCATTTCTTGGGGGAGGTTAATGGAAACTCTGATAAGTCAAACCGCAGCACCACTCTTGGACCATCCCTATGCATTATAACCTCATGCAGATCGACCTGATTCAGAGTAGGTAATTCATCGCCAAAAATCGCCTGCAGACCGGCGGCATCAGTCAGAAAATCAGTCCAATTACTCATTTCAGTCCTATTCAAAATAATAGTGCTCTTCAGTACCAGGCACCGTGCCATTGCGGGTATTTTCAGGTGGTCGTACGTTGAGGTGAGGTCCTTGGTCTCCAACACCACCCTGGCCAAACTCATGGCCTGCCGAATGATCTTGAATAACTACTTTGCTCCCATCTGGGCGTGTGTACGTGTACTCACGAGTCATAATGGGTTTATGGTCAGAACCGAGAATTTTTTCACCATTTCGAGTCATCGGAACACGATTAACGGCATCAGGATGCTGTGAGCGTGGAATGCCTAAGTCTCTCTTTGCAGCATTTAAGGCCCCCGGTCTGCTTACTACCTTCGGACCGTTCAGGCCATCAAGTTTTACCCTATCATTTCCTTCGAAGCTAATTTTTCTACCCGCACTGATAGTCTTGGCCCCACCAGCTACGGACGCCCCAATCAGCAGGGTAGCCATGAGCTTGCCGCCCCCGACAACCCAGGCGTCGTCTGCGTTATTCAGCTTATGCTCTTTCCCATCCAGGCTGTCGGCTATCAGCTTCCCAACTTTCTCCGTTGCTGTATTTTCATACTCAGCAATAGCCTGGCCTGCGGAAGTAGCACCTAGCGCTTTTTGGGCCGCTAGTAAAATCAATCCCTTGGGACCTTGAGCAGCAGCTAGAACGTACTCCACAGCCTCTGCTTTATCGGGATTATTCTGGATGTATTCGCTGATGGTGGCAGCGCCATACACAATGCGCTGATCCAAGGTAAAGGCTTTGCCCTTAACCACGATATTTTTTTCACCAGTGATCGGCTCAAGAGCAGCTTTTGCATCAGCAATCGAGCCAGGATCCTGACCTACCAACGAGCTCAACTGCAACAGCACTTTGCTCTGGAAATCCTTATCCTCCAGTAGTGCGCGTGCATCTTCACGATCAATACCAGCTTCAAGAAGTCCGGATAGTGCTTGCGCCGCGATCTCGGCACCACCAGCCTCGATTGCTTCTGCGCCCGCGCCTGGATGCTCCAGAGCGTCTAGTTGATTCCCAATGATTTGGCCCGCCAGTTCAAAGTTGGAAAATGCAGTTTTGTCATAATTGACAAGACTTGTGGCCCACTCCTTGGCTGTCTTGGTCGGTTCAGAAGCCGCTTTTAAAGACGTATCACTGACATACAATTCCGTCCGATGTTCATCATCCCGAGTGATCTCATAGGCCTTATCCAGATCCCGGTTCAGGCCAGCAGTCGAGTCCTTGCCCGTGACTTTATCGTCACGCACGATGATGTCACCGGCACCCACAGTGGCGCGGACAATCTGCTCGCGATCCTTGTTGTAGTTGTAACCTTCGACGGCCCAGCTGCTCTTGTCCTTACCTTCCATGCCCTTGTTCGGCTTGTCGGTCTGCGCACCGCCGGAAGATCCATAACTGCCACTGACACTGAGGTAGTAACCGTGCTCTTTGTCTTTGCCGATGATGTCGCGTGTACCCAGCGTGTCGGTGTCGAGTTTCAGGTTGCCGCTGTCAGAAGACAGCACAGCACCGTCCAGTTGGGTGTGTTTCTCGGTACGGATATCGACTTTGCTTTTGCCGCTAATGACGCTCTGGTTTTCGACCCAGTTGGTTTTACCAGTGGTCTGGCCATAACCCAGAGAACCGCTGACGGTGGCGCCGATGCTGAAGGCCACGGTGAGGCTGGCATCGAACTCTTTGCCTTCGACCTTGCCGGTGTTGGGCACTGACGTCACGGTGAGGTTGCGACCGACATCACCAATCACTTCGTCGCCACGTAATGTGGCGCCGGCAATGGTGGTATCACGACCGCTTTCGAAGTTCAGGCTATTGCCCGCGTACAGGTAGGCTTCTTGCTGCTGAACACCCTGTCGTTTAAGGTCACCAAGACCGGCGTTGACGGAGCCATAGAAGCCAAACCCGTCCTGTCCGGCAATCACGCCCCCTTCAGCGCCCCAACTGCGACGACTGTTTTCACTGCTCGACGCATTTTGCGCCGACAGGATATTCAAGTCGTTGCCGGCCTTGAGCTTGATATCGCGTTCAGCGATGGCTTGGGTGCCGATCAGTGTCAGGTCGTTTTTGGCATCCAGATTGATGCTGCCACCAGCATTGAGATGTGTTGGTGTGGAGTTGCCTTGAGTCGACTCATCCTGGCTTCCGGCATTGCTGATGCCGACCCCGAGCTTGAAACCACCGGTTGTGCCGCCCTTGAGGCCGCCCTTGCTCTGGGTCTGATTTCCGTCACCGCCTTCCGCACCATGAGCGACATCGAGCGTAATGTTGCGACCCGTGATATTGATGTTGCGCCCCGAATCAAACTGACTCCCGTGCACGCTGACGTTGTTGCCGGCTTCCAGACTGATGTCATTGCCCGCCGAAAGAGTCGAAGGGCGATTAGTAACAGATGTCTGCGTCCGAGTCTGGCTGGTACTCGAAGCCCCCACATGGCCATCGAACTTGGGCCCGCTGAAGAATTGATCGAGGGTATCGACCGCCTTCAACACACTTGATCCTTTGCTAACCCCATCCTCACCTTTACCGGTGCCTTTGAGGCCATCGATCGTGTTACCAATGTTGTAGGCAACCGTAGTCGTGGTGCCGTTACGCTTCACGCTGTCCCAGGTAGTGATTGCACTGGCCTGCTCTGCGGCGTCGATATTGATGTCGCGCTCGGCTTTCAACTTCAGATCGATACCCGACTGCAAGTCCGAGCCCTGCAGATTAACGTCGCGACCAGCGTTGACCTTCAGGTTTTGCCCGGCAGAGATCGAGCTACCTGCTGCGGTGTGACCGCTGCTGTCGACCCCGTGCTTAATGGTTTCATTACCAACAAACGTGCTGAACCCATTGTTATCGATTGTTTGCTTGATGCCGTAGCTCTTATCAGTTTCCCAACTGCTGCTGCGCTGCTGATCGGTACTCGCCACTACGTTCACATCACGGCCCGCATCAATGTTCGCGTCGTGACCGGCGTTGATACCGCTGCCGATGATGTTGATATCCCGAGTGGCTTTCAAAATGGCGTCGTTGCCGGCATTGATCTGACTGCCAACACTGGTGGAATTGACGACTTCGCGTCCGCCCTTGTGCGAAGCATTCAGCGTGATGTCAGCGCCCGCGCCCGGTGTGCCCGCGAACAGACCTACAGTGTCTTTGAGCGATAAACCAAGCTTTTTCTTGAACTCTTCGGCACGACTGTAGGCTTCGTTGTCAGCGGAAGAGAGATTGATGTCACCGGTTTTATCCAACAGTCCGGCATGCAGTTCTGCATTGTTGGTCGGCGTTGATGACACTGGCATTCAAATTCACATCACGGCCACCAATGATGACTGCATCATTACCGGCAGTGAGCTCGCTACCGACTTGGGTAAGGTTGGTCTTGAGCTGGCTGCTGCCGCTCGACGACATCCCGAACAACCCTGTTTTGGTTTTTTTGTTGTAGGAGCCGCTTTCTTCGATACCTGAAAGTATCGAGACGTCATTCGTGGCACCCACTACCAAATCATCACCGGCCTTCAGTTGACTGCCGATGATAGTGACATTGCGCCCTCCGTTGAGACTGACACTGCCGTCTTCGTCTTTTCTGGTGTTGACGGTCAGATCCTGGCCTGCGTCGATGACCGAAGCGACGTTAGAGCTGTCGTAGCTCTCGCTCTGAGTGGTTTTACTGCGCCCGAAAGAACCATTTTTCTTCTTGTAGTAGTAAGAAGAGTTTTCATTTTTGGCTGAAGCGACAATGATGTCCTGCTCAGCACCGAGACTGATGTCCTCCTGGGCCTTGATTCGGCTGGCGATAATGCCCAGATCATTGCCCGCATAAATCGCAATATCCCGCCCTGAGTTCAGCACTGTGGCCTGTTGGCTGATGCTGTGGCTCTCCTGCGCCCTTTTCTTGCTGCGAGATACGTAATCGCTCTCGTTGGCCGCAGAGGCCAGGAGAATGTCATTGCCCGCGCTCAATTCAACATCGAGTTTGGCATCCAACCGACTGGCAATGGCGGTGATGTTGCGGTCGGCACGGATGGTTAGATCCCGGCCAGACGTCACCTCAGCAGCATTCTGGGTAATGGTCTGGTTGAGAAAATGGCTGCCACGCGCATTGGTGCTGCGATCCTGGACCGAGGTGATGTTGACGTCACGATCGGCGATGAGCTCAAGATCACGCCCGCTTTGCAAAACGCCACCGATGTTGTTGATGTCTCGACCGGCATTAATGCTCAGGTCATTGGCCGCCTCGATCCGTGCCGCGTTATCGAGATAATCGCGATGCAGCAGACTTCCACCCCGACGGACATCAACACCGGTCACGTCACGCTGGTTGATCACATCGCCGTTGGTCGCCGTCAAGGTCACGTCGCGACCGGAAATGATCCCGCCCGATTTGTTGACGATGTTGTTGCCCGCCTTCAGCGTCAGGCGATCACCCGCCTCGATCAGGCCGGTGTTGGTGAGGTCGTTGCCGGCCTCGGCCGAAAGGTTGTTGGTGGCGCGCAGGGTGCCGGCGTTGTTCAGGTCCTGGCCGGCGATCAGCTTGACGTCACCTCCCTGGATCAAGGCGCCATTGGGTGCCAGACGATTGTTCGCCTGGGCCAGGTAAAGCACCGGCACCAATACTTTTTCGCCATTCACCACATGCTCTTCGAGCCAGACAATGTCGTGGGTCAGGGCGGCAACTTGTTGGGAGGTCAGCGTCACGCCCATGGACAAGTTCAGTTGATCCTTGCTGGCGATGGCGTTGTTCATCAGGTATTTGAACATCGCTTCGTCAGAGGTCTGACCGTCGAGGAAGCGCTGGCCGGTGCGTGCGACGATCGACTGCTGGACCAGGCGTTGCTCGAACAAACCATCGCCCAGGCGTTTGGCGCTGGTGTCCGGGTTGTAGCCGAGGTTCGCCAACAGGTAGTCCGAACTCATGAACTGCTTGAGGTTGGTCAGTACCGGGTTGGTTTCGATCAGGTACTTGTGCGGGTTGGAGCGCACGCTGGTGTCAGGCAAGCCCTGAACGCGCGGCACGTCGAAGGAAATGTTCCCGCGATTGGGCAACAACATACCGACCGGACCGTCACCGGCGGCGGCATTGACGTTGATCTGAGCGGTCTTGTCGTTGAGATTCACCGACGGACGACTGGCCAGGGCCAGCTCGCGATTTTTGACGGATACCGGGTCGTTCTTGTCGAACTGGAATTCGGTGGCACGCACGACAGGCATGCCGTCCGAACGCTCCGTGGTACCGGCCGAAACGGAACCAATAGTCCAGCTCTGTCCGGGTACGATCGTTTGCTCGGTGCCGCCTTTGCCGCTAAGACGGAACAGGCCATTGTCACCAGTCGGCAGGGTGAAGCCGGGCAACGTCAGCGGGTTGACCTGTTGCTGGGCCAGGCCCGGCGGCAACTGTGAGTTGATGCTGATGACGGTCGGGGTGACTTGCCCGGCAAGTTGCGTCGACCCTACGCGGGGTCCCCGGGTGCCAGGAGCGTAGCCGTCACGAAGCACGGTATTGGTCAGGTTTTTTGTAGCGTTGATGTAGACCTTGCCGCCGGCCTGAACGACAGCATTGGCGGTTGACGACGGGCTGCTTTCGGTAATGGTGTTCTCAAAAAAACCGGCATTTTTGACGAGGACAGGCGCCTCGGTGCGTACACCGTCGTTATAGTGAGGTGCGGGTACGTTGAACCCTCCTCCCCCGAACTCGATCCACACAGGGCCAAACTTTACGTAAGGAGTCGACTCTCCTCCTTGCTTGGTCAATACCCGCGTATACGATTCATCACCGTTACTGTTCCACAAACGAATGTTCGGTCGGACAAAATCCCCTTGACCGGCGATGTAGCCGAGTTCGCCAGAATCATAAAGGGGATCATTGGCTGCGTTGTAATCCAATATTGAGCGCCAGAAACTCAAACTTTTGGATGGAATCTCAAACGACTTCCTGACGCTATAAGTACCGACCGACGCACCTTCACTGGTGAAATCCTGAAGGTTGAGTGTCATGTCGTTGCCGGCAGTGACGGTGGAAACCTTGTTAAGGAAGGTCCCGCCGTTTACTAGCAGATTTCGTCCAGCGGTGAAAGTCGCCGAAGCCGAGTCCCGGACGATTTCAGATTGATAGTTTTCCACCCAAACCAAGTAGCTTGGGTATTGCTGCATGTAATCGTCAAATGAAGAACAGGACTTGCACTGGACACCAATGGCCCCAGAAATCAGCCCGCCACCGGCCACCTCGAACACGTCCTTGCGGTTCTCGATGTAACCGGCTGCCATGGTGAGGTCGCCGACACTTTCAATCGTCCCCGAGATGTTGTTGATCGATGAACTCCAGCCATTGCTGTCATCCCGGGCGATGCTGATGTTGCCCATGCCATAGATGTCCGCGTAGCGATTGGTGAGCGTCCCCACCCGCAGCGCCATGTCGCCACCACTGAAAATCAGCCCGTTCTGGTTGAGCAATGAGTTGCTGCTGATGCGCAACTTGCCGGCACCACCGAGGGTTCCGTTGTTGGTCAGCGAGGCGGCATTGACGGTCAGACTGTCAGCCGATGTGAGCCGCCCCAGGTTGGTCAGGCTGCCACGGCTGGTGACGGTTGCAGTAGTGCCGCCAGTAATACTGGCCGCAGCGGTCAAGTCGATCTGAGAGGCTGTAAGCCTCAGGTTCCCGACACTGCTGACCCGTCCGTTTCCGCCATACGCTCCGCTCAAGTCGAGGCTGAAGGTGCCGTTACTGGCCAGCAGGCCTTCGTTGGACCAATTGACCCCGCTGCCGATGAAACTGTCAGAGGCCAGCAACTGGCCGCCAGCGGTCTGTATCAAGTTATTGACGTTAACTCGCAGTCGCCCCGCCTGAATCACACTGCTGTTAGTCCAGCTGTCCGCATTCAGCGTTAGCCCGCCACGCGTCACCAGCGAACCGCCAGAATTCATGACGTTGGCCGTCGAGATGTCGAACTCTCCCACGCCCACATGGGTCACGGTACCGCCAGCGTTCAGGAAGGTCGGTGTCGCGAGGGTCAGGTCAGTGTTGACCGTTTCCAGCAAACCATTGCGGTTATCGAACAGGCTGCCGATCTGGAAATTGGTTTTCCCACTGTTGCCCAGCGCACGCAGTTTGCCGCCCTGGTTGTCGACGCTGGTGGCACGAACGGCCAGAGCACTGCCGCTTTCGATCAAGCCGCTGCGGTTGCTGAGGTTGCCGTTAAGCCCCAGATTAATCCCGTTACCACTGATCTGACCTGCATTGTTGTTCAGCGAGTCGCCAATGACCTTGACCAGACCTTTGGCGTAGATCCCGCCGCCGCTGTTATCGACTGCGGCATTGCCAGCGTTGAGCAAGATATCGCCAGTGTTGGCGGCGATACGTCCGCCATCGCTGTAGATCCCGCCCAAGGCTTGCAGGTCGAGACGACGGCCTTCGATCTTGCCGCCCTGGCCGTTGCGCAATACGCCAGTGAGGCGGGTTTGCAGTAAACCTTTGAGACTCGAGAGCACACCGCTGCGGCTGTCGAGATTGGCGGCGGTGATGTTCAGGTCGCCGTTTTGAGCAATGATTTTTCCGCTCTGGTTATCGATTTCACCGCCGGTCACGTCCAGGGTCATTGCGCCCAGGCTTTGCAACGCACCGCCAGCATTGTTGAGGGAGGCCGCTTTGAAATTAACACCGGCATCACGGCTGTAGATCAGACCATCGGCACTGTTGCGAACACTGCCGGTGGCGGTGAGGTCGAGTTGTCCATTGGCAGAAACGGTGCCGTGCTGGCTGTTGTTCAAATCGCCAGTCAACAGAGTTAACAGGCTTTGACTAAGCAACTGGCCGCCTTGGTTGTCGATGCTGCCGGAACGTTTGATCACCAGCGGGCCGGTGCTACCGAGCGCACCGTTGGTGTTGGTCAGCGCACCGAGTAAGTCGAGGGTGACGCTGTCGTTGCCGACCAGGCTGCCGTTGCTGTTATCCAGGCTAATACCCGTGAAAGTCAGGGCTTTTTTGCCAGTGATTTTCCCGGTGCGGTTGTACAGGCTCGACGCATTGATATCCAGGGTGTCGCCACTTTCGATCACGCCGCCGGCGGTGTTGTTGATCGGGCCTTGGGTCATCGTCAGTGTTTGCTTGCCATTACTGCTGACAACGCCATTGCTGTTGTCGAGGCTGGCAGCGGTAATGGTGACGTCACCGTTGCCACCCATGCCGCCCTTGCCGGTATTGGTCAACGTACCGCTGAGGTTGATGTCCAGGTTACCGAACTGACTGGAGACTGCGCCTGCCTGACTGTTATCGAGACTGCCGCCCGTCACGGCCAGTTTGTTCCAACCGGAAACCAGACCGCCCTGGTTGTTCAGACTGGCGGCGTTGAGCGTCAGCTGATCATTGCTAATGAGGTTGCCGCCGCGATTATCCAGTTGGTTGCCGCTCAGGTTGAAGCTGTGGACGCTGGAGATTTCGCCTTTCTGGTTATTCAGGTCGCGCAGGTGAGCGATGCTCAGGAGGCCTTTGGTGTTGATCAAGCCATCCTGGTTGTTCAGGTCGGCAGGTGCGGTGCCCAGATCGATACTGATGCCGGTGCCACCGAACAGGTTACCGCCCAGGTTGTTCAAGCCGTTGCTGTTGAGAGTGAGTTGCCCGGTCGCTTTAATCAGACCTCTGGTCAGGTCCTGGTTCTGGTTGGTCAGCAGACCGTCGACGGTGATTTGCATGTCGCCATCGCTGAGCATTTTGCCGGCGCTGGTATCGAGGCTCGCGGCACGAACCTGCAAGGTAGCGGCGGCGATTTTGCCTTTGGCCGAGGTCAGCGCATTGTCGATTTGCAGGGTAAGTTTCTGGTTGCTGAGCAGTTGACCGTCGCTGTTGTCCAGTTGCTTGGCCGCCAGTAAGAAGGCCTCTTCGCTGGAGATTTCGCCGTTGCGGTTGTTCACGTTGGCAAGGTTTTTCAGCAGCAATTGGCCCGGTGCGCTAATGAAACCGTCCTGGTTATTCAACGCCCCGCCGTTCAGGTCGAGGCTCAAAGTGCCTTTGCTGAACAGCCTGCCACCCTGCTGATCAAGACCTGTGATGTTAGCGATCAGCCCGGTGGCCGCGTTGAGGCTGCCCCCGGTATTGGTGACTTGCCCGGCGCTCAGGTCCAGACGATCGCCTGCGTAAATCGTTCCTTGGTTGCTGTTATTGAGCGCGCCGGTGCTGATGCTGGAGTTGCCTTTGCTGCTGATCGCACCTTTTTGCTGGTTATCCAGGCTGGTGCTAGTGAGGGTCAGTGTGGTGTCGGTCAGCAGCTTGCCGCCTTGGTTGCTGACTGCGCCTTTGCTATCGATTGTGAGCGCCTTGGCGCTGGAAATCGTGCCGCCGTTGTTGCTCAGGCTCTGGGCATTGATCACCAATTTACCCTCGCTGACGAGGCTGCCCTGATTGTTGTCCAGATCCGAAGTGAGGTTCACCGTGAGGTTGTTCAGCGTGGTCAGCCGACCGTTGTTTTCCAGGGTTTGCCCGGTCAGCGTCAACCCGGCGTCGCCGGACAGCAGGCCTTTGTTGCGGTTGATAACCTTGTCCACGGTCAGTGCCAGGTTGCCACCCGCCAGGATGTAGCCGGCGTCGCTGTTGTCGAGTTGTTGGCCAATCAGCGTCACGTCCGCCTTGCTCGACAACTCGCCGCTTCGGTTATCGAGGTTGTCGACGGTCAGTTTCAGCGCTTTTGTCGCCCCCACCAAACCCTTCTGACGGTTATCGAGACTGGTGGCTTTCACGGTCAGGCCGTCATCGGCGATGACCACCCCGGCCTGGTTATCGAAGGCATCGGTGACCGTCAGATCAACCTCACCACGACCACGGATTTCACCGTTGTTGTTATTCAGGCTCGCAATGCGACTGGCGAGGCCGGCAGACTTGATCAGGCCATGGATGTTGCTCAGTGCGCGGTCGATGACGAGAGTGAGTTTTTCATTGCTCAGCAGTTTGCCGTCATCGTTATTCAGGCTTTTGGCGTTAATGCTGTAGGCCTTGGCACCGGAGATTTCGCCACCGCTGTTGTTCACCTCATTGAGGTTTTTCAACAGCAACAGACCCGGTGTATGGAGGTTGCCGCGCTGGTTGTTCAGCAGGCCATTGTTCAGGTCGACGGTCAGGTCGCTGTTGCTGAACAGCTCACCGCCGTCTTGATCCAGGCTCGTGACCGAAACATTCAGCTGTTGCTGACTACCAATTTGCCCGGCCGAGTTTTCCAGGTGTTTGGCGGTCAGACCAAGGGTGCCGTCAGTCGCCAGACTGCCGCCCTTGCTGTTGTTGAATTCACCCGTAGTGACGTTCGATGCCGCCTTGGCGCTAATGATGCCTTTATCGCTGTTATCGAGACTGGCGCTGGCCAGCGTCAGACCTTTTTGCGAAGCGATCAAACCACCCTGGTTTTGCAGGGCTGCCGCTACGTTGAGCGTCATGGCTTCGAGGCTCGAGAGCTTGCCCAGACGGTTGTCCAGACTGCCGCCGCTGAGCACCAGTGTGCCTTCGCTGCTGATCAGCCCCTGCTGGTTGTTCTTGATGCCGTCGAAGGTCAACGCGAGGTTGTTCTGGCTGACGATCTTGCCGCCCGAGTTGTCGAGCCCGACGCCACTGAGCGTGTTCGCGCCTTTGCTGAAAATCAGCCCGGCGGTCTGATTGATGATCTGATCGACCTTCAGCGCCAGCGTCGTGTCAGAGAGCACTTTGCCGCTGTCGCTGTTGTTCAGGTTCGCACCGGTGATGTGCAGGTCGGTCTGGCTGGACAGTGAGCCGCCACGGTTGTCGATCTGATCGACGTTGACCGTCAGCGATTTGAGCGACGCGACCAGGCCGTCTTTACGGTTGTCCAGCGTCTTGCCGGTCAACTTCAGATTGCCCTCGGCAACCAGTTCGCCAGCCTGCTGGCTCAAGGTATCGATATTGGCTTCGATGTCACCCTTGCCGGAAATTCGGCCGCCATCGTTGGCGACTTCTTTGGCCTTGAGGGTCAGCGGACCGGTGGCGGTCAGCAGGCCACCATCGCGGTTGTCCAGTTTATGGCCGTCCAGGCTCAGTGCAGCCTTGCTTTCGAGGCGGCCTTTGTCACGGTTGTCCAAGTCAGTGACCAGCAGCTTCAACGCCTGATCGGCACGAATCACGCCGTTGCGGTTGTCGGTGTTATTACTGCTGACGTTTAGGGTGTTCAGGCCGGATATCTTGCCGTTCCGATTGTCTAGCCGCGTGGCTTGCACATCCATCGCGCCGTTGGCCTGGATCAGCCCTTTACTCCTGTTGTTCAGGAGACCGCTGACTCGGGTGGTCAGTTGGCCTTCGCTGCTCAGCTTTCCTTGTTGGCTGTTGTCGAGGTTTTGTGCGCGGACTGTCAGAGCTTGTTTCGCCCCCAGGGTGCCGCCGAAGTTGTTGATGCCGCCACTGGCGGTGATGTCCAGCAGGCGACCGGCTGTCATCAAGCCGGCGACGTTATCCAGCGAGGTTACGTTCAGGACAACATCAGCCAGGCTGCTCAGCTCGCCGTTGCTGTTGCTCAGTCGGCCAATGTTCGAAGAGAGGCTGCCGGTGCTGTTGATCACGCCTTTGGCGTTGAGCACCTGGTTGGCATTGAGATTTAACGCGCTGTTGCTCAGCACTCGCCCGTTGTTCTGATTGTCCAGAGTTGCGGCGGTAATGCTGGTGGTTTGCCCGCTGAGCGTGCCGCCTTGGTTGCTCAAGGTCTGTGCGGTGTTGATGGTGAGGTTGCGGCTAGCCACCACGCTCTTGCCAGTGTTATTGAGGTTCTGCGCGCTCAGGCTCACATCGCCCGTGGCATTGCGGCTAGTGTCGGCATTAACCCCGGCCTCAATGACGCCGCTGTTGGTCAACTGGCCGCCAGCGCTCAGCGCGATGCTGTCACGGGCGGCGAGGGTTTGCTGGTTGCTCAGGTTGCCTTGGGTTTGCACGTTTAGCGCCGTGCCGGCGTAGACCGGGCCGCGCGCATCGAGGCTGGCGGCTTTGACGTTGACTGCGCCGTTTGTGGCCGAGGTGTCGACCAGGCTCAAGTGCCCGTTGGCATCGAGCTGAATGTCGCCGCCGCTGGCAATCAATTTACCGTCAAGTTTCACCCCGACCCCGGCTTCGGTACCCACCAGTTTGATCGCCCCGGCGTACATGCCACCGAGGGCCGAGGAATCGATGGCCAGTTGCGGTTTGGCGCTGCCGTCATCGGCGCGGGCCGTGGCGTTGAGGCTGTCGGCGTTGACGTCGTTGCGACCGGCGATGAGGGTCAGGTTGTTCGCCTGAATCTCGGCGTTGATCTTCGCGCTGCGGGTGATGATTTCGAAGCGGTCGACGTTGTTGGCGTTCAATCCGGCCCCGTCGATGGAGACGCTGCCCTGATCGACCTGAAAACGATCCAGCCGACCCGCGCCATCCAATACCGGTTTGCCGGTGGTCAACGTCACCCGCGGGGTGTTGATAAACCCGCAACCGTTGCAACTGATGCCATACGGGTTGGCGACGATCACCCGCGCCGACTGCCCCGCCACTTCGGTGTAACCGCGCAACTGGCTGGGGCTGCCGCCAACCACTTCGTTGAGGATGGTTTGCGCCGCGATCCGGTTGGTCAGGTTGGGGTTGCCGATGATGATGCCGCCCAACTGCGTCGCACCGGTTTGCGCGGCGACGTTGTTGAGGATCACACCCTGGGTGCCGACGTTGTAATCGTGAAACTGGTTATGCGACAGACCGCTGCCATTGGGCGTGGCGATGTTGACGATCGGCACGCCATTGCCCGCCTGACCGAGACTGGTGCCCGGCGTCGCCACGACGATGCCCTCGGCCTGGGCCCACACCGGCTGCCAGAACATGACGTTGGCCAACAGGAACGCCAACCCACGCTTGGGCATGCCCCAGAAGTGTTCTCGGGCTTTCAGATCCGCAGAGGGCTGGCGAACGAGAAAAGCGTAGTGGCGAACGTCCATGTCGGTAGTCTCGAAGAGGCGTAATTAGAGGAAGAAATCCACGCGGAAATAGATCGGCGCTTCGCGCTCGGTCAGGGTGTCCGGGCGTTCCAGGGAATGGGCGAACGTCACGCTTGCGGCCACATGCTGACCGCGAGCAAACAGCTCAACCGAGTTGCTGGACATGCGTCCGTGTTGATCGCCGTTGTAGCGATCGCCACGAATCACGCCCTGGTCGTAGCCGAGGCTGGTGCCGTATTCGGCGAACACCGGGCGTAGCCATTCCAGCGTCACCGGGCGGCTCCAGCGCAGGTCGTTGCGCCAGTAGCCGCCGCTGTCACCGGACAAGGACTGGTCCTTGTAACCGCGAATCGACGACTGCCCGCCGAGGCTGGTGCGCTGCGGGCTAAACAGCACGTCTTCGCTGCGCTGGCCGGTCATCAGGCTGGTGAAACTGAAGGACTCACCCCACACCTTGAACGGCTGCAGGTAACTCGCGGTGGCGGTGTATTTGCGGTAGCGCGCGTCCGGTTCGCCAGGACCTGGATGGCCATTGCCCTGGGCGTCGAACGCGCCGATGCCTTGCTGCATACCGAGGTCGAGGTTGACGAACGCACTGCCGACCCGTCGACCGTGGTTGATGCCGTACTGCATTTCGCTGAGGCGGTTGCTGCTCAGCTTGAGCTTGCTGTCTTCGATGAAGTTGTTGGTGCGCAGGTAAGAGAGACCGGTACTGAGGGAGGTCTTGCTCACGGCATCGCGATGGATCACCCGCTCGGCGCGCAGCTGATGGTTTTGGCTGTCGCCGGTCTGCTTGAAGTTGAAGCCGTTAGCTTGAGCTTGCGAGCGGTACTCGCTCTGGCTGTAGGTGTAACTGAAGTTCCACCAGCCCCACGGCAGGTTGTAATAGAGCATCGCGTTGTTAGACGTGTGCTGGTGATCGGTCATCGCATCGTGGCCACCACGCAGCATCAACTGATCGGCAAAGCCCAACGGACTGTCCCAATCAAACGTCGTCCCCCACTGCTGCTCGCCGGTGCTGCGCTGGCCATCGTTGCTGCGGGACAACCCGGCACGCCACGGCTTTTGCGGGGTGTTCTTGACCGACACCTCGCTGCCACCGACGTTCTTGCCCGGCGTCAACTCCATCTGCGCCTGATTCGACGGCAAGCGGTTCAGTTGATCGACCAGTTGCTCGATCTCACGCAGGTTGACCAGGTCACCGGTCTTGCCGGGAAAAGCCATGGCCAACTCGCGGTCCGACAGCTTGCTGCCCTCCGCGACTTTCAAGCCTTCTGCTTGCCTTCGACCACCAGCACCTTCAAATGCCCGCCGGACAAATCCTGCTGCGGCAAGTAGGCACGGCTGGTGACCAAGCCTTTTTCGATGTAGTGGTCGGTGATGACTTTCAGCAGTTCATTGAGCTGGGTAACGCCCAGGCATTGGCCGATGTAAGGCTTGAGCAGGCGATTTTTCTCGCTGTCCGAGAGACTGTCGGCGCCTTTGAGTTCGATGTCCTTGATCGGGAAACAACGGGTGTCGGCGGGGGCTGCCGGTTGCGCGGGTTTGGCGGCCTTGCCGGGCAATTCCTTGAGCTCTTCGAGACGCCGACGTTGCTCTTCGAGCAGGCGATCCTGGCGTTCGCGGATGAGGTCGGTTTCACCGGGGGTGGGAGCGGCGTGAGCCAGATTTAGCGGAGAAAGGCACAGCAACGCCAGGCACAACCTCGCCACGAGGGCGGGTGGGTACATGTTCGATCCCTCGAATGGAGAGTGGTAGCACAATAGTGGCGCGATATTAGATAGCCACTATTCTGGCGTCAATTAATGATTCGACTCCCTCGACGCATCCCACGCATCCCACGCATCCGCGCCGTCAGCGCCCCAATCCGCGAAATCAATTCAGGCTCAGATTTAAAGGATAAAAAAAAGGGCGATCTTAAGATCGCCCGTTTTTTTTATATTCCAACCGGCATTTCAAGTAGCGCCTCAACCGCGTACTTAACCAACACTCGATTCTTATAAGCCGCTCACTCGTTGACGCCAGTTTCAGGTTGATGACTTTGATGTGCTGCAGGGCGCGATTGTATCGCACGTCGAGAAGGTGTTCGCCCAGTGGAATGGCCTGGCAATCCATGCACTGGTAAAGAGCCCTGACACTGGGCGAACGGGAAGTATATTAATTGAAGTTTTCGAATATGTCCGCGTATATGAACATGAAATTTATCGAAACAACATTGATTAAATGTCGCCCCAAATACTATTTTAACAAGCGACTTAGATTAACCAAGTCGACCATTAAAACTGATTATTCTTGTACAAAAACTTGTACAAAAATATATAGAGCTAACACTCAACTGTCGTAATGACGGGTCATTTTCAATATAACGGTGTAGGTCACCACAACGCTCTGCCCTGCTTTCAGATCCTTCAGTTTCTTCTGAATTTCAGGTTTCGATGTTGATGGCGGTCGGAAAGAGCGCTGCCCCCCAGGCCAGCGCCCTCTGTGCAGATAAGAAAAAGGCGCTGATCAGGGCGTTTTTGCCGTTTCCTGTGCGGTGGATTCGCCGCTGTCTGTGCCCTTGCCGCTTTCCTTGCGTCGGGTCGGATCGGTCGGGCGCAGGGCATCGTTGTCGCGCTCGACTTCACCCGGTGGCCGCGGTTCGTCAGGGTGCTCAGTGGGGGTTGTCGGTTTCATGTGGGTTCTCCTCAAGCTTCGGGATCGTCAACCTCATGGGCGACGTTCACGGCAGGCGAGTCTTTATGGGATTGATCGGCCTTGGCTTTCAGGGCTTGCCACTGTTCCAGGTCGATGGCGCCCTGCCCCAGCAAGTCATCGGCCACCCGCAGCAGTTCGGTGTAATGGGCGTCGGGGGACTGCTGCCAGTAGGCCTTGTCGTCGAAAAGGCGTTGCCACGAGGCAAGGTCAGGTGGTTTGAGGTCGTCGCTCATGGCGGGCTCCTGTGTACCGGTGTCTTAACTTAGGAGGCTGTCGCCCAACCGAGAGTTCCGACTCAATACCCGGTCATTTCCAGATAACCCTGCCCTCCGTGGCTGCCGCTCAATTGCACCGGCCCTTCCCAATAGGGAATGCGCAACGCCATCCACGCATTCGGGTTGAGGGCGCTGATCGTTATGTCGAGGTGTTTGTCGGGGATTTTGATCAACCAGCGAACAGGCATCGAACGTCCGGCGACTGTGGCGCTGTCTTGCGGTGTGAGGCTTATGTCGGCGGCGTTTAGCAACTGCGTCTGGCCCTGAACGTCGACCCAGGTGCCGGTGAGATAAGGCGCGCCGTCCTTCTGCCGCATGCGGTAGAGCATCAGCTGCTCGCCGCTGTCCAGATGCAGGGAAAACCAGTCCCAGCCAGTCTGGTTGGCGGTCAGGGGTTGGCTGCTCCACTCACGGTCGAGCCAGGCCGGGCCACTGACTTGATACGTTTTTCCGTCGATTTCCAGCGTGCCGCGGGCCTGAAAAAACGGCTGGCTGTAGTAGTACGACGCCTGCCCTTGTTCGGATTTCTGACTGAAGCCTTTGTCTCCCTGAAGCACCAAAGGACGCGTAGAGGTCAGCCGCAGTTGATAGCCAAAATTCTTGTCCCGGGCGCTGAGTTGAAGATCCGCCAAAGGATCGGGACCCTGACTGCTGAAACGCCAATCATCGATCCACGCGTTGAACGGCGCGAGACTGACGCCAGCCTGACCCACGCCACCACGGGCATAG
Organism: Pseudomonas sp. HLT2-19-2; assembly: GCF_054898005.1. Classification (NCBI taxonomy): domain Bacteria; kingdom Pseudomonadati; phylum Pseudomonadota; class Gammaproteobacteria; order Pseudomonadales; family Pseudomonadaceae; genus Pseudomonas; species Pseudomonas sp. HLT2-19-2. The sequence continues at coordinate 3,980,614 of NZ_CM142712.1, forward strand.
CGCTCAGCGGCGTGATGCACCGTCGCCGACGTCACGGCCGCGTGGCCAAGCCAGATAATTTGATTACCCCAGCCAGCGACCTCGGGCGTCGCTTTCAGCGCGCTGCGAAACAACGTCCACTGCGCGCCGAACTCGCGCCCCTGATCGTCCTTGAGGTTGGCGGTGACGTACCACCATTCAATTCTAAAACCGTCATGAGGACCGTGATCCGCCGGAAAGCTGAACACCCGACCGGGCACCACCGGCGTAAACGCGGTGGCCTGATTGCCCAGACCCGCGAAGCCTTTCTCAACAGGCGCCGAGTTATCGCACCCGCCTAACAAAGCCAATAGCAACACGCCGACCTTAATCTTCATGAGCAAAGGACCTCAACAGATCCGCCGGTTGCGAGCGATACAGCGAGTACAGCGGCCACGCCGACGCCAGTAACGTCGCCAGCAGCGCCAACCCCATCAACTGCAACAGCTGCATCGGAAACACCCGCAGCGGCAAGCGCCAGCCGAAGGCCTGGACGTTGATTACCGTGTCCAGGCACCACGCCAGCGCGATCCCCAACGGCAACGCCAGCACCAGGGTCAGCACCGCCAGCAACCAAGTCTGCCCGAGATTGAGCAGCATCAATTGCCGGCGAGTCACACCCAGCGCCCACAGGGGGGCGAGTTGTCCGAGGCGGCTCTGACTTTGGGTCAACAGGCTGATGAACAGCGCCACGCCCGCCACGCAGAGGGTCAGGCTGTTGAGCGCGGCGGTCGCGGAAAAGGTGCGTTCGAACACTTGCGTGGACCAACCCTTTAGCCGGGCCTGATCAACGATGCGACTGTCGTCCAGCGTGAAGCGTGTTTGCAGCGCGGTCAGGAACGCGGGGATCAACGTCGGGTCGATGCGCAGGTTGAAACGGCTCGGTGTCAGCTGCGGCCAGCCGCGCAGCAGATGGTTGACGTTGACCAGGATGTGGCCCTTGGGATTGCCGTAATCGGCGTAGATGCCGACGATCCGTGGCGACCAGACGCCGCTCGGTGTGGGAATCGTCAGGTGATCGCCCAGACGCACCTTCAGCCGACGGGCCAGTTGTTCGCTGAGCATCAGTGCATCGTCCTTGGCCAGTCGGTCCCAAGGGTTGTCGCCTAAGGCTTCCAGCAGCGGCCAATGCTGGCGATACGTCGGGTGATCGATCACGCCGAAGACTTCCGCAGGCCAGCCTTGCAACTGGATCGACACTTGCCAGTTGGGCAGCACCGCTGTGAGTCCGGGTTGCTGCTTGAGCCAGGTTTGCAGCTCTCTGGCCTGGGCCGGATTTTGCGGATTAACGTACAGTTCGGCGGTCAGGCGTTGTTCGAGCCAATCGCTGAAGGTCTGGCGAAATCCGGCCGTCATGCTGCCCGCACCAATGTTCGCCGCCAGTGCCAACAACAGCGCCATCAGCGCCAGGCTCAGGGCCGGCAGTTGCTGACGGCAGTCGGCGAGGAACCATTGGCCGAGCACCGAGCGACTGCGATGCAGCACCAGGTTCAACACAATGTTGAGTACCACCGGCAACGCCAGTGCGGCGCCGATCAACAGGGCCGCCATCAGCACGAATCCACTGCTCAGGCTGTCGCCAAAGATCAACGCCAGCAGCGCGACTACCGCGGCAATCACGGCGACCCAACCCTGGCGCCGCAACCAGCGCGCGTGAGCCTGATGCCAGGCTTGCGGATCGGCCAGGGCCAGCAAAGGCAGACGCGCGGCCCGCAACAAACTGTTGGCACCGGCCAACAACGCACCGAACAGGCTCAGGCCGACGCCGCTGAGCCACCACCACGGACTGAGGTTCAACTGCCCCGCCACTTCGGCGCCGTACAACCCGCGCAGACTGGCGGCGACGTCCGGCAACAGCACGCTGGCCAGCAGGTAGCCGCTGGCGACCCCGGCCAGTCCGCCGATCAACGCCAAGCCACCCAGTTCAACTGCCAGACAGGTAATGAGCATTCGCGCACTGACGCCACAGGCACGCAGGGTTCTGAGCAAGCCACGGCGTTGTTCCAGCGCCAGGCCGATCGCGGCGTGGACGATGAACAGGCCGACCACGAATGACAGAAAACCCAGAGCGTCGAGGTTTAAGTGAAAACTCTCGGTCAGGCGCGACAAATTGTTCTCTTCGTCGCTGGTCTTGAACTGCAGTTGTCCCTTGAATTGATCAGGCAGGGGCGTGGTGAAATCCTTCGGCAGCAGCAGGCGTGACAGTTGATCCGGCAGGCCGAGGATCTGCTGGGCGAAGCCGATGTCCACCAGCAATACACCGGGCGCCATATCGGACTGGGCATGCAGCGGCGGCAAGCTCTGTCCACTGGAACTCACCGTGCGTTCGCCCTCGTGCAGACCCAGTGCCTGCAACGTCTGCGGCGAAATCCAGGTACTACCCGGCGGGCTGAAAAACTCGACAATCTGCTCAATCGCCAACGCCTGCCCGGCCACTGCGGAACCCGCGGGCAGCGACACCGGCTCGATCCCCATCAGCTGCAAGCGCTGGTCGTCATGCCCCTTGAGCGTCACTCGACCTTGCAGGACCGGCGACACCGGCCAACCCGCACGGCGCAGGTCGACAAACACGTGTTGGGAGAAGGTTGCGCCACTGGGCGCACTGAGGCTGGCCTGGGGTTCGCCGCCGATTAACTGACTGGCCCGGGCATAACTTTCACGCGCCTGGCTGTTCAGCGCCTGCACGCCGGTCAGCAAACTGGTGGCGAGCCAGAGCCCGGTCAGCACACTGAAAAACTGCACCGGATGCTGCCGCCAATGACTGAGCAGCGCCCGCAGCGTCTCGCGAAAGACCCGCACCTCAGCGCTCGTCCGCGCCAGCCAGACGGCCACCGTGGAGCACCACTTTTTCTGCAAGCCGCGCGGCAACCCGTGGGCTGTGAGTGACCATTAATAAAGTGGTGGGACTGTCGTCGAGCAACTCCAGTAATAGCGTCAAGACCTCATCGCTGGTGGCTTCATCGAGGCTGCCAGTGGGTTCGTCGGCCAGCAGCAGTTTTGGCCGGGACGCCAAGGCCCGGCCCAAAGCGACCCGTTGCTGCTGGCCGCCGGACAGCTGTTCCGGATATCGCCGCAGCAAATCCCCCAAGCCCAGACGTTGCACCAGAAGCGCCTGCCAGCGCGGATCATGGCGCCCCGCCAATCGCGCCTGGAATGCCAGATTGTCCTCCACGCGCAAACTGCCGATCAGGTTGAACTGCTGAAACACCAGGCCGATTTCGGTCCGCCGCCAGTTCGCCAGTTGCCCTTCGTTCATCTGTTCCAGCCGATGTTCGCCGCTGCGGATACTGCCGCGATCGACCTTGTCCAGCCCGGCAATCAGGTGCAGCAAAGTGCTTTTGCCACTGCCCGACTCACCCATCAACGCCAGGCTGCTGCCGGGTTTCAAGGTGAGGTCGACACCTTGCAGAACCGGTAATGGGCCCTGGGGAGTGGCGTAGCTTTTGAAGACGCCTTGGACCGTAAGCATGGGGAAAACCGTTCGATGAGCGTGGAGCAAGGATAGCGGACGACAGCAGTACCGCGAATAGGCCGGTTCAGAGACCCCATAGCCCACACACTTTAGGGAAAAAACATACATGACCAAGGAAATGTCTGACTGTTCATTTGTATCCATATGGATACATATGAGCAATGAATTATCTTGTTCAACAAACTATGATCTTCGCGACATGGCATGCCTCAGTTCGTGACTTGCGGGCGAAGTTAGCGATCGCTCGTCGCATTGACCGTGCCTCTGCGGGTAATCTGGGCGACATCAAACCGGTGGGTGATGGCGTTTCCGAAATGCGCGTGGACGTCGGTGCAGGCTATCGGGTCTACTTCACTATGCGAGATAGCGTCGTCATTGTGCTGTTGGCTGGTGGCAACAAATCTTCGCAAACCGCCGACATCAGGCGGGCGAAAAAATTGGCAAAGGAGGTTTAAACATGAGCCAGACTTTGACTACTTTCGATATGGCGGCTCTGCTGGACAGTGACGAAGCCATCAGCGAGTACCTTTCGCAAGTGCTCGCAGACGGCGACAACGAAGAATTTCTTCGCGCTATCGGCTACGTGGTGAAAGCGCGTGGAATGACACAAGTAGCCAAGGATTCGGGTATGGGCCGCGAAAGCCTGTACAAGGCCTTCGCACCAGGTGCAAAACCACGTTTCGATACGGTTCTAAAGGTCGTACATGCCCTTGGCATTGATCTCTGCGCGCAGCCGGGTCATTTAATCAATCACTCGACTCACTGAGAGTCTCTTCTGACTCGACTGCTCGCTTCACCGCCACCCACGTAAAACACAACGGCAGCTGCGCGGTTTGCTGCTCATACCGATCATAGAGTTCCTCGCGGTTGGAATGCGGGTATTCCTTGAAGTGGCTGATCTGCAATCCGGCGTCGATCGCCCCCGTGAAGATGGCGCCCAGGGTGTGGACAAACCAGTAGGACGAAGGCGCCGGCTGGTCGACTTTACCTTCGTAGACGATCGGCTGATCCTGCACGAAGGGTTCACTGCGAAAGTACGAGCTGTCCGGCCGATACGGATCGGCTGACTCGGGGTCGAACATTTCCAGGAAAGGGTGGGTTTCGTACACCACCAGGCTGCCACCGGGCTTGAGGGTTTGTGCGACATGGCGCAAGAATTCGGCGATGTCCGGCATCCAGTTCAACACGCCAATGGTGATCAGCGCCACGTCGAAACGGCTGTGTAGCTCAAGCGGCAGATGATGAATATCCGCCTCGATGAACTCAGGCGCATGGGGTGAGCGTGACGCCAGCTCGCGCGCCTGATCGAGGAAGGCCTCGGACTGGTCGACGCCCACGACGCTGTGGGCCCCCAACGCAAACAGCGAGATACTTTCGCGCCCGTTGTTGCAGCCCAATTGGACGACGTCCTTGCCGTCGACACCCACGTGTTCCAGCAAACCTCGGAGGGTGTCGTCCAGGCAGCAAAAATCCCCATAACCAACAGCTGTCAAACGGGCCTGCCATTCGGGGGTGTCTTTGTGGTGTCGGGCGGAGTCATTCCAGGCATCGCGGTTGCTGGCGATGGCTTTTTCTTTTGTCGGCATTTCCATTGCGCGCTCCAGACTGGGGTCTTGATTGACCGGCACGAGTCTAGATCAGGGTTTCGAAAAACCCCATCGAGTCTTTGTTCAAATCTTGTAATCCGGGCATCGCGAACACGCGCTCGTACGGCAGCTATAGTTAATGACCTTGGGGAAATGCGGGAAAACCGATTTCGCAGGTGTCGCCATGAAAAAAACCGATTTGACGCTACGGTTCGCCCTCTGCCTGACCGCCACAACCGGTGCTCACGCGGACGACAGCCTGCCTTTCACTAGCGATTACAGCAGTGAGTTCAGCTATTACGGGGCCGACCAACCCTTCGCTCACCCCGTGCCTCCGTCCCTGAGCACGGTGCCCCCCGGGTCCTACATCCCGACCGCCCCTCAGGATTTCATCCCCATTTCGAGCCAGCATGAGTTCTACGACTCAAGATTGCCGACGGTAGCGGATGCCGCTGTGCGCGTGTTCATCCGCTCTTACGATCAGGAACGCGGTGTCTACGTGAACGAAGAAGTCCTCGACCCCACGTGCCTGTTCGCGTGCCTCAGCCGTCAGGGGCCATTGATGCAATAGGCCTACCACTGGCGTCTGTCCGGGCGCGCGAGGCCAAGTTTTTCGATCCGGTAACGCAGCATGTCGCGGCTCAGGCCCAGCAGTCGTGCGGACTTGGTGACGTTCCAGTCGGTCTTGTCGAGCATCTTGCGCACCATGTCGCGCTCCACTTCCGGCAGGTTCATGGACTCGGTGCCGTTGTAGCCCGGACGCGGCTCGCTGTGTTGCGGCTCTTGTTGAAACATCAGCGGCTCATCCACCAGGCTCAGGCACACATTCAACTGATGCGCGGCGATGGTATCGCTCTGGGCCAGCAGCACGGTTTGCTCAAGCATATTGCGCAACTCGCGCACATTGCCCGGCCAGCTGTAACTGAGCATCAACGCTTCGGCCTGGTCGCTGAAATGCAAGTTCGGTTTGCCATAACGTTTGCCGTGGATCGCCAGGAAGTGCCGGGCCAGCAACAGGATGTCTTCGCCACGGGCATACAGGCGCGGCACCTTGATCGAGATGATCCGCAAACGGAAGAACAGGTCGCGGCGGAACTTGCCCTGCTGGACCATTTGTTCGAGGTTGCAGTTGGTGGCGCTGATCACCCGCAAATCGACCTTGCGCTCCTTCACCGAGCCAACCCGGCGGATGGTCCGGTCCTCCAGCAGCTTCAGCAATTTGGCTTGCAGCAACAGGTCCATCTCACCGACTTCATCGAGAAACAGCGTTCCGCCATCGGCCGCTTCCACCAGCCCGACGCGGCGGTCCTTGGCGTCGGTGAAGGCGCCCTTCTCATGGCCGAACAGTTCCGACTCCACCAGATTGGAAGGAATAGAGGCGCAGTTGAATTCAATAAACGGGCCTTTGGCGCGCGGGCCATCGAAGTGCAACGCACGGGCCACCAGTTCCTTGCCAGTGCCGGTCTCGCCTTCCACCAACACCGGCGGCAAATCGGTATTGGCCATGCGCCGTTCGGCGTCGAGTAACTGGCCAATGGTGCTTTTCAGGTACTGCATCGGTGCCGATTCGCCAATCAATGCCTGCACCCCTGACTTCTGCGCTTCGCGCTCCTGATAGAACGACAGCGTGCGTTCCATTCGGTCGGTGGCCAGGGCCTTGTCCAGCAGCAGCTTGAGCTCCGGCAAGGCCACCGGTTTGGTGACGTAATGGAAAGCGCCCTCTTTCATCGCCACCACGGCGTCTTCGACATTGCCGTAGCCGGTCATCATGATCACTTTCAGATCCGGCGCGCTGATGCGCAGCTTCTGGATCAGGTCGTGACCGCTCATGCCTGGCAGCGAGTTATCGGTCAGCACCACGTCAGGGACGAAAGTGCCCAATTGCTTCAGTGCATCCTCAGCCGAGTGGCAGACCGTCACCTCGAAGTCCTTGCGCTCCAGGTAGGTCTGAATATTCTCGGCGAGGAGTTCGTCATCCTCGACCAGCAGAATGCTGTGCTCCATATTCCCCTCCCGTTGCCACTTTAAAAATGAGACAGACGCGGGTTCCTTCCTGCTCGCGGCTGGTCAATTCGACCGAGCCTTCGAAACGCTCCATTATTCTTTTGACCAAGGCCAAGCCCACGCCCAACCCTCCTTGTTTGGTGGTAAAAAACGGCTTGAAGGCCATTTGTTGTTGCTGTGGGTTCATGCCCTTGCCGGTATCGCTCAGGGTCATGCGCACCATCCCGGGCTGCGGCGTTTCGATATCGATACTCAGCACGCCGCCCTTGGGCATGGCTTCCAGGGCATTGGAAAACAGGCTATTAAGGATTTGCGTGAGCAGCACCTGTTGGCTGACGACTGGCGGACAACTGCGAGGCGTGAAACGCACGTCGACGTCGAAGCGTTTAATCAGCGCGTCGAACGCACTCAGCGTGTCGTCGATGACCAGCACCAGGTCTACCGTTTCGTAGTCGTCGTTCATGGGTCGCAATGACACCAGCAACTCGCGAACCCAGCGCGACATGCGATCGACCTGACTGATGATGTCGCCGATGTTCTTCTGCGCGTTCTGGCTGGCGATTTCCTGAGCCAGTTCGGCACTGGAACGAATGTTGGCCAACGGATTACGCAAGCTGTGAGCCACTGCCGAGGACATTTCCCCCAGCGCGACAAAAGTCTCATTGTTGATCAGTTGTTTTTGCTGGCTCTGCAGCAGCCTTGCCGCACGCCGCACAATCCAGAACAGCCCGAGGTAGATGGCCAGACCCCCGAGGAAGGTTGCCAGCCAGATCGACCTGAAACCGCGCTGGATACGTTCCACCAGGTCTACGGGTTCCTTGTAGATCTCCACCATGGCGATCACTTTGCTCTTGTCGGCATTGAACATCGGGATGTAGTTCTCGATGAACAGGTATTCAGGCTCACGCAGCAGCCTCTGCTCGGGACGCTCCTCATTGATTTCGTGGTAGCTGGTGGACACCGGTTCCTTCATTTCGAAAGATTCGTCCAGTTCTTCGTCATCTACGATGCGCACGCCAATCAGCTCCGGATTGGTCGACCAGACGACGGTACGATCCAGGGCGTACACCGTGGCCAACAGAATGTCCGGCAGATGCTTCACATGATCGAGAAACTCAATGCGCGAAGCCGCGCGGGAGGCTGGGTTCACGTCGGGATAGGCGTTGTCCTGGCGCGGGTCGAGCATTTCACCCATGGTTCTGTTCGGGGCAATTGCGGCATGGCGAATTTCGGCATCACCAATGGCCTGGATGAACTGCGCGGTCAGCATCGAATCGCGCTCGATGCTCTCCTCGACCACAAAGCGCGTGGAAATGTAGCCCAACCCCAGCGCCACGGCGGCGATGATGAAAAAGCTGCCCAGGGAAAACCAGCGCAGCAAATTGAACTGTCCTCGCCAGCCCTTGGCTACTGCTGCCGACGTAACCGGCGCAGGTATTTTTTGTTGTCCTGGTATCTGCATAGGACCTTCCCGGATGCCTTGCATCAAGCCTTTTCAGCCGTGGTTCGGATCAGTGTAGGTGGCATTGATCGAGACTGGCGGCGCCAATGATAGTATTTCGCCGCTATTGCGTTTGCGCTGCCTGTAGCGGTTGCTGACGATCGGTTTCTTCTTGCAAAAATCCCATAATTGACTGCGCAGCGTTCTCATCGAGACGCAGGTTGGGCATGGGGATTTTGTCGAAACGTTCAAACAGTTCCATCGCGATCGGGTCCTTTTCCGCCAGCATGCGGTCCGGCTCGCGAATCCAGCGACTCAGCCATGCCGGATCACGCTGGCGAGTGACGCCGATCAGGTCCGGGCCGATGCTGCGCATGCCGATGCCCTGCCCGTCCATCGGACCCAGGCTGTGGCACGACGCGCAGCGGGTGCGAAACAACTCTTCGCCATTGCTCGGCGGACGGATCTCGGGCGCATCGGCATAACTTTCTTCAATGCTGGGCTGTTTCCAGTTCTGCAGAGTGTTGGCCAATTGATCGGCCAGAATCCAAGGATTTTCGAAAGGTGAAGCTTTCATCCACCGGCCCGTGGTCTGGTTGCCGACGATCAGGCTCAGGTTGTGGTCCTTGCTGCGGCCGTTGTCGACGCCTTCGATGAACAGCCCGAGCTTTTTGCGCAGGTCGGTGACGGCCTCGAATTCCCCGGTGAGGAACTGCCAGCCTGGCCCGACCTTGTAGCGCTGCGCGTAGGCTTTGAGCACTTGCGGTGTATCGCTCAACGGGTCGATGCTGATCGAGTAGAAAAAGATGTCTTGGCCGACCCGGTCCCCCAGCAACTGTTGCACCTGGCGCAGGCGCGCGGTTTCCAGCGGACAGGAGTCGCTGCACGTGGTGAAGATGAAGTTGATCACCACCACTTTGCCCTTGATCAGGTCATCGAAAAAACGCACCTGCCGACCGTCCTGATCGGTCAGCAAGGTGTTGGGGAAGTAATCGCCACCCCAGGGTGTCGCCGATTCCGTCGACGACGGTGAACCTTCATGAGCGAGTAGCAGCCAAGCGGCCAGCACACAGGTGACCAGTAGCAAAATCAGGTGCATGCCCAGGGCGCGGGAGCGCGACGTATGCATTTTCATGTCGTCTCCCTCGCGGTTCATGGTTTGACCACCACTTGGGGGCCGACGCCGTCACCAGTGCGGAAGGTTGGCAGCGCGGCGGAGTTCACGTAGCGCACACCATCCCAACTTGGCAGCGGTGTCGGCATCAGCTGGAATTGCCCGGGTTTCTCAACGTCCCAGCGCAGCAACATGGAGTTGTCCTCATGTTGCGTGTTGTGGCAGTGCTCCATGTAGGTGCCGGCGAATTCGCGAAATTGGATCGCAATCTCGACATTGTCCGTACCATCCTTTTCCGAACCGACGCGATACACGTCCTTACGTGCCCATTTTTCCCATTCCGGTGGTGGCTTGCCGCCACGGCTGAGGATGATCCCTTCCTCGAAGTGCACGTGCACCGGGTGGCCCCAGCCCGTGTCATTGCCCTTGATGAGCCACACTTCCAGCGTGCCGAAACCCGTGACGCCGGCGTCGGTCGGACCGCTGGCCAGTTTGGTCGAAACGTTCAGGCGGCGCGGGTCCATGCGATACCCGAAACCGCCGTCGGTCTTGACCGTCCAGGGCGCTTCATCGGTGCCATCGGAACGGCCGAAGGTAAAGGTGCGGTGGCGGGCTTTGGCGAGCAGCGCCTTGTCGGCAGCATTGTCGCGGTGAATCTTCAGCGGGATCATAAACAGACCTTCAGCCTTGCCCGGTTTGGCCGGCTCATAAGCGGCCGGGTCCATGGCCAGGTCCTGACCGGTGTAAGCCTTGACGTTGAGTTGCAACACCTTGCCTACCGCCGGATCACCGTCCTCCCACTTTGGCCCCTTGCTGGTTTGCTTGATGATCGCCCGGTATTTCTCGGACAGCACGTCAGCCAGGGCGACGGGTTCTTCCGGACCCTTGCCGTCTTCGTGCACCAGCAGGTTGACGAAGAACAGCTTGTCGCCCGGTTTGATCCCGTTTTTCGAGAAGTTAACGATGATGTCGTGACGCTCGGCGATGCCCAGGGTTGGCAAAATCGCGTTGTGGTTCTGTTTGTCACCGTCGACATCCAGGTCCATGCTGCCGTCGAACGGTACGCTGTGTTCCATGATATTGCCGTCGTTGGCAATCATGTGGAACGGCACCCGGGCATACGACACGCCCGACCCGGCAGGCCCTTGGAACTCACCGGTGGTGCCCTTGATCTCGCGCACCAGCGCCATTTTGAAGTAGCGCGACACGGAACCATTGAGCATGCGCAAGCGATAGCTGCGGGCGCGCACATCCAGGACCGGTTTCCATTTCCAGTTGACCAGCACCTGGTCACCGAGGAAGCCGTCAGTGTTGAAGGGGTTGAACCACAGTTGACCGTTCTTATCCCACGCCTTGTCCGAAAACATCAGGTTGACGTCGTAGTCGCGGTTACCCCAGGGCAAGGAGCTGCCGCTGGGGAGGCGCAGGTTGACGCCGTCATTCACCGATTCATTGCCGCGGTCCAGGGCGCTGTAGTAGTTCATCGCCGCCGCGTTGCCCTTGTAGACATTCTGCGCGGTGAAATCGAGCATGTGGTCGTGGAACCAGTGGGTGCTCATGGTTTCGCGCCAGTCGCCGCGGATCTTGATCGTGCCGTTGTTGCAGGTCTTGCGGCTGGGGTTGAGGTCGTTGGTCCACAGGGTTTCGCCCGGTGAGCACGGGAACGCTGCACGCGGGTCTGCAGCCGTGGTGTTGATGCTGTCGTAGCCCGCCAACTGGATCGGCCAGCGATAGTCGTAAAATTGCCCCGGAAAGAAAAACGCGTTGGCATAACCGTCGCTTTCCGCCGGCACGTGGCCGTTGTGTTCGTGGGTGGTGATGGTGTGCAAGCCAAACCCCATGTTCGCCGACGGGTCGATCGGCAAGCCGTTGTAATGGCGCATCAACAGTGGTTGCCCATAACGCACCATGAGCAATTTGGGCGGCAGGGTACCGTCGAAGGTCCACAGGGAATTGTGTTTCTGCACCGGCATTTTCGGGTGCAAACGCGGTTCAACGCCCTTGGCGGTGCCAGCGGTCGCCGGCACGCCTGCCACATTGTAATAGAGGCCATTGGGGCCAAACTCGCCCATTGCATAGCGGTGCATCTGACGACTGTCACGCAAACCGGTATTCACCCGTGCGCCGGTTTGCACGGTCTTGTAGGCCACCTGCGGGTAAAACTCGTTCCAGCGCTGGTGTGACCAGCCTTTTCCTGGCGGACGGCCTTCCGCCGACGAGCCGATACGGCGGTTGAGGAAAAATTCAATCTGCTTCTGCCAAGGGTTGCGGTCGACCACGTTGGAATACTGGCTCGGGAACGGGGTCAAGCCCGGTTGACGCAAGAACGCGTCGAGCGCCGCACTTGGCGGGGCACTGCGAGCGACGCTGGTGGGGTCTTGTTGCGGTAGCGGACCGATGGCGGCGGGTGGAAACGGCAACAGTGCCGCCGGTGTCGTGGGGTCGAGTTTTTCCAAACCGAATTCTTCGAACAGCATCAGCGGCTGAGTGAACGGCAGCGCACCGTACAGTGGGCTGGGTTTCCCGTTACTAGGGTAATTGAAACTGGTCTGTAGCGCTGGCGGCAGGATGTTTTCCTGGAGCGGGGTTTTTCGGGTGCCTTTGACGCCACCCGGCAAATCGAAGGAATCCAGGTTAGCCGGGGGCATGGTCAAAATAGCGTTCAAGGCGCCTGCTTTGTCAGCCGGTTCGTCGTGGTACGCCGAGGGGTCGGACGGTTCGGGCTGTCGCTCATCGTCGATCGGGCTGGCCTGTAGAGTCGCTGTGCCTAGCGTCATAGACAGAAGGACGCTCACACGCGTCAGGTCGAACCATTTGAACGGATACCGCTCTTTTCTGTCCATTACCAGCCGCCTCAAAGTCGTGAAGGGGTAATGGGGCTCGTGCAAGGACCTCGCCAGATTTGTAACGGTTTTGTACAAAAGCATTAAGACTAATAAAACAATGGCTTATCAACATCAATTTGCCATGACCGGGGAAACGACTGGGGAATGGCACCCGCTAACGGGGAAAGTTCCCCCCCATTTTCAGGGGACCAAATTGAACGACAGTCGGACACAGGTGCCTTCGCCTTCACGGCTTTCCAAGGTCACCGTACCGCTGAACCGCTCCATGATCCGCTTGACCAAAACCAGCCCGACACCGAGCCCGCCTTGCTTGGTGGTAAAAAACGGCCGAAAGGCCATGCTTCGCTGTTCTTCGTTCATGCCTTTGCCGGTGTCGCTCACCACCACGCTGAGGCCACGGGAGTCGGTCGGCTCCAGCGTGATGGTCAACGTGCCGCCCTTGTCCATGGCTTCCAGTGCATTGGCCAGCAAACTGTTGAGGATCTGCGTCAACTGCACCTGCTGGCTCAGGACCATGGGGGTCAGCTGTGGGTCGAACACCACGTGGACCGAGGCTTTTTCGATTTGGTGCTCGAAAGCCATCAGACTGTCATGCAGCGCCGCCACCAGGTTCACAGGCTCAGCCTCGTCGTTGAGCGGGCGCAAGGATTGCAGCAGCTCCCTCACCCACTTCGACATGCGATCCACCTGGCCGATGATGTCGTTGATGTTCTTGTAGGCCGGGCCGCTGTCGAATTCCAGCGCCAGTTCGGCACTGGAGCGGATAGTCGCCAGCGGATTACGCAAACTGTGGGCCACCGCCGACGACATCTCGCCCAAGGCGACAAAGGTTTCGTTGGTGATCAGTTGCTTTTGTTGCACTGCCAACAGAATGGCCGCCCGGCGCACGATCCAGTACAGCCCCAGATAGATCAGTCCGCCGCCCAGTGCAGTGGCCAGCCAGATCAGGACCAGACCGCGCTCCATGCGGCTGATCAGGTCCTTGGGTTCCTTGTAGATCTCGACCATCGCCGTGACTTTGTCGCCGTCGGCATCGAACAGCGGAATGTAGTTCTCGATAAAGATGTATTCCGGAGGCGTCACGAACTTCTGTTCCTGGCGGCTTTTATCCACATCGTGATAACTGGCCGACACCGGAATTTTGGAAGCAAAGGCTCGATCCAGGTCTTCGTCGGCGTGGATCGTGGTGCCCATTAACGCCGGGTTGGTCGACCAGATCACCATGCGGTCGGGGGCGTAGATGTTGACCAGGATCACGTCCGGCAAGTGCTCGATATGGTCGAGGAATTCGCCCCGGGCATCGGCACGGGCCAGCGGATCGACGTCGGGAAAGTCCTTGTCTTTGCGCGGATCGAGCAGTTCACCCAGGGTCCGCACGTTAGGAATCGACACATGACGCACCTCGGCCGAGGCAATCGCCTGAATGAACTGGGACGTCAACAATGCATCACGCTGCACGCTCTCGGTAATCACGAACCGGGTGGACACCGACCCCAACGCCACCGCCACCGTGCCAATCACCGCCAGGCTGATGAGCGAAAACCAGCGCAGCAAATTGAACGGTGGCTTGCGCGCGCTCAGGCGAACATCACCCTCCTCGTAATGGAGTGTTTGAGTAGGCATGTCCATGGACGTGTTCCCGACGGTTCCCCTATAGGGTTATAGCCCACTCATGGCCGTTTGCCCGACGATGGGTCTTGTCCCCCACTTCCTCCTTATCCCCATCTACCCCCAATGCTGGGCACTGTGGCCCGTTCCCAAAATCCGCGATTTGAAGCCGTTTGTGCGTGACATGCCCATGGCTCGGGCCTCTGCCGGCCGTTTTAGCCGGTTGGTATGGAAGTTGCCGAACGACCTCTCAACTGACCCGTCTCCATGGGCAGGCATTTTGATAGAGGGCTTAACTCATGCACCCTTTACTGACCAAAACCGCGGCCGCTCTGGTCGTTAGCGCACTGGCCCAAGGCGTCGCTCAAGCGGCGCTTTTTGCCGTCGACCCCGGCCCCTATGTACCCGCCAACGGCTCGTTCGCCGCCTGGTATCAGGACACTCACGGTCGAACGCTCGATCTTTGCCTGTCCAAGGCCGTCAGCTCGCGAGTGCCCGGTGCGCCGGGCGCACCGACATACATGTGCAATTTGCTGCCGGCTCCCGGGATCTTCGACGACACGCAACCGCTCGTCTTCCCGACCAACTTCCCCGATGAGGCGTTCTGGTTCACCGGCGACGGCACCATCGTCGACGCAGCCCGAGGTATCGACCTGACCTATGTCAGCGCCGTTGAAGCCGCCTTCAGCGGTGGCGACCCAGTGGAAGGTGACCAGATCAGCTTCGCCCGCATACGCATACGTATCGATGTACCGACCGCGGGCACCTATGTCATTACCCACCCCTATGGCGTCGATGTCTTCAACGTCGACACCCCCGGGCGTCGGGCAATCAACATGACCCGGGACATTGGCATCGGCGTGCCGAAGACCTACGACGGCGCGCTCAAAGGTGACGTTGGACCGTTCCTGCGCAGCGTCAATGGCCCCTACACCGAGACCAATCCGGTCACCGGCTCAGCCGAGCAATTCGTCGGCGATCCGAACGTGGTGGAAGCCTTCACCGGCAGCCCTTTCAATACCAACTACATCCGCATTGAAGGACCCAACGGGCTGGACTTGCGCACTACGGTGATGGCCATCTCCGGCAAGTTGTCGACCGTGGCCCGGCCGACACCCATGATCACCCTGCGCAGCACCTACTCGCGTAAACCCGGCGCCAGCGCTCCCGTGGCCCAGCAGGACGTGTTCGTCCTGGCCCCGCCGCCACCGGCCAAAGTGACCCTGGACAGCAACAACCCCGTGTTGAACTTCTCCGAGGCCGACACCACCGGCAACTGGTACGCGCAGTCTTCGACCAACCCGAGCTTGCCGAGCACTTTGCAAGTGACCGCCGACAACCACCTGGCCATCGCTGGCAGCACGCCGACCACCTTATCCATGCCTCTGACTGACCTGGTGGTGATTTCACGTGCCGAGTACAGCCTCAGCACTGGGCAAATAACGGTCGTGGCCTCGACCAGCGATGAAACTTCGCCACCGGTGCTCACTGCCACCTCTGGCACAGGTGTCGCCATCGGCGCCCTCAGTGGCGATGGCGCTGTGAAATCCCTGGCCACTGGCATCACGCCGATTCCACCGGCCAAGGTTCGAGTGACGTCATCCAATGGCGGCAGCGACACCGAAGAAGTGGTCATCGTGCAATGAACGCTCACATGCCCAGATCCTCATCGGGAGGCATCATGAACAATTGGCCACGCCTGGCGCTTAACGCCCTGGGACTGACTCTATCGCTGTCCAGCAGTGCTTACGCGCAACTCGCTGCCGTCGACCCCGGTCCTTATACCTTCGCCTCGGGGAAATTCCCGATCTGGTATCAGGACAACAATCTGCTGTCGATGGAACTGTGCCAATCCCGAGCCGCCAGTTCGCGGGTACCGGCTGCCACGCCACCGGCCTACATGTGCACCCTGCTGCCGACACCGGGCATTTTCGACGACACCCTGCCGATGGTGTTCCCGGATAACTGGCCAGACGAAGCCTTCTGGTTCCTCGCCGGGACGAACATTCCCAACAATGCCGCTGGCTATGGAATGGACGCCTACGTAGCCGGGATAGAAGCAGCTTTTGCCGGCGGGAATCCGCAAGACGGCGATCAAATCAGCTTTGCGCGGATTCGTATGCGGATCAATGTGCCCGTCGCCGGGACCTACACCATTACTCACCCTTATGGCGTGGAAACGGTCAACGTCACCACCCCCGGTCGGCGCGCAATCAACATCACCAGAGACATCGGCGTCGGAGTGCCGGGAGTTTTCAACGGGGCATTGAACGGTGCTATCGGACCCTTCCTGCGCAGCGTCAACGGCCCCTACATCGAAGTAAACCCGGACACCGGCTCGATCGAAACCTTCGTCGGCGACCCGAACCTCACTGAACAAGTCACCGGCAGCCCCAACAACACCAACTTTGTGCGCATCCAGGGCCCGGCCGGGACGATCGAGAGCAACCTGTTCACGCTGGCCGGCAAAGTTCTCGACAATCGCGCGCAAACCCATGTAGACCTTAGCCGTGCAACCTACCGCCGCACTGCCTCGGGCACCGGCACCAGCACCCGGGTCGAAGTCGTTGGCAAAGCGGACAACAGCTCTAGCTTGTGCTTCCGCGAAACCGTCGCCCTTGTGCCAGGCCCACCGCCTACGCCATGCCTGACCAACATGGTGGGTGACGGCACCGGGTTGTACTTCGGCCAGCGTCTGTTCAGCGGCCCCGTGCCTCCGGTGGTGGTGCTCACCGCCACCAACCCGGCCGGTACCACTCGCCCTACGGCGGTGTCGAGCAAGCTCACTGACCTGGTGAAAATCCAAACCGCTCGCTACAACTGGAGCAATCACAGCCTGCTGATCGAAGCGACCTCCACCGATGAAGTGGCGGTTCCGGACATGGTTGCCCAGGGCTACGGAAGGCTGTCGAAATCCGGCACCTTGCAACGCCTGACCGTCGCCGACCTGACTCTGCCACCGGCCAGCGTCACGGTCAAATCGGCGGCGGGCGGCAGCGATACCGAGCTCGTCGTGGTCGTCGGTACCGCACCGGATACCGGCGAGAACCAGGCGCCGCTGACCGTTGCCGATACCGGCAGCACCAGCTTCGGGGTGCCAATCACCCTCAACCTGCTGGCCAACGACAGCGACCCGGACGGCAACACGCCGCTGAGCATCACCGAGCTGACCCAACCGGCCGCCGGCCAAGGCACGGTGGCATTGAACGGAGCGGCATCGGTGGTCTATACCCCACCCGCCGTGGTCAATGCACCGCTGACCACGACCTTCACCTACAAGGCTCAAGACGTCAAAGGTCTGGCCTCGACCGCTGCGGCGACCGTGACCATTACCGTTGCGCCTAACCGGCCTCCGGTGGCGGTTGCCGACAGCATCGCAACCCTGGGCGTGGCGGTTCCGATCAACGTGTTGGCCAACGACACCGATCCAGAAGGCAACGTGCCTCTGGCCGTCGCCAGTTTCACCCAACCACCGGCAGGTCGCGGCACCGTCAGCAGCAACGGCACGGTGCTCACCTACACCCCACCGGCCACGGTCACGACGGCCTTCACCACGACCTTCACCTACATCGCCCGGGACAGCTTCGGCGCCCTGTCGACGTCACCGGCCACGGTCACGGTGCAAGTCTCGCCAAGGCCTGCTGCGGAAACTTTTGCGGTGACCACGGCAACGGTGTCGGCCCGTTCAAATAACCGCTTCACCTGGGACTTTGCGGGCACCTCATCGGTGACCACCGGCAACACCATCACCGTGCAGGTCACCACCCCGACCGGGCTGGTAACCCTGGGCACCACCACGGTGCCGGTGACCGGGCGCTGGCGGTTGACGGTGAGCAACAGCACCACGGTGATTCCGTCGGCTAATCCGACGGCGACCATCCGCTCGTCCCAGGGCACCGTGCGCACGGTGTCGGTGATCTCCAACTGAGCCCTTGCCCCACCCGCCGATTCGGTGGGTGGGCCGACCTCTTCCTAAAGGACGCAGCCATGAAAACGCCGACCGCCGCCCTGCTCTGCCTGCTTCTGCTCTGCAGCAGTGCGGGCGTGCGCGCCGACGATTTGATGGAGAACGACGACCTGGCCCCCGGTGCCGACCTCGGCGAGTTACCACCGCCGATTGGCCAGCAAGCACTGATCGATCAGAACGGCCAGGCCAACGTTGCGCTGCTGCAACAGAACGGCCAGTCGCTGCTCGGTCGCATCGTCCAGTCGGGCAGTAATCAGGAAGCCTACATCCTGCAACAAGGCAGCGACCTGATGGCAATGATCACCCAGCAAGGCTCTGGCAACGCCGCCTCGATCACTCAGACCGGCAGCCACAACCGCGCGCAGATTTCCCAGAACGGTAACAACAACGACGCCAGCATCGACCAGGCCGGTACGGGGCTTTCAAGCGCCGTGACCCAGTCCGGAAATGGCATGAGCGTTTCGGTCAAACAATACCGCTAAAGCACTGCACCATTTGGAGGTTTCATCATGTTCAAACTGACGCCCCTCACCGCCGCCATCCTGGTCATTGTCAGTATCCAGGCGATGGCCGACGACAGCGTTTCCACCCAAGACCAGCTCGGTACCGCCAACGTCGCTGATGTGAAACAGACCGCGGCCCCGTTCAGTACCGCCACCCAGCAGCAAGTGGGCCAGGGCAACGATGCCGCCGCGGTGCAAGACACCGCCACCGGCACCATCACCCAAGACCAACTCGGTGACTACAACGCCGGTTACGCCGAGCAACTGTTCGAGGACGGCAGCACCATCACCCAACAACAAGTCGGCAGCACTAACACCAGCCATGCCAGCCAGTCGATAGGCATGGGCGGCAACGAAGCGCTGCAACAACAGCAAGGCACCGGCAACTTCTCGTTCATTTATCAGGACAGTCAGGAAGCCACCAAAGGCCAAACCTTCCAGTTTGGTGACAGCAATGAGGCCAATATCGAACAGATCCAACTGGGCACTGCCAACAACGCAGTGATCATCCAGTACGGCACCGCCAACTACGCCACCGCCGAACAGATCGCCCACATGGGTGGCCAGATCAATCTCAACCAGGCGGGCGAAGGCAACTACGCCTATGGCGACCAGCGCGATGGCAACGGCGGCACCGTGACCATCAACCAGTTCGGCGACTTCAACGGCGCCGAAGTCTGGCAAGGCGGGCAAACCGCCAGCGAGGCCACCGTCAACCAGTACGGGCAAACCAACGAGACCGTGGTCGACCAAAGCTTCGGCGAAAACAACAATGCCCAGGTCCTGCAAGTCGGCGACGTCAACGCGATCTACGCCGACCAGTTCGACTCCGTCGGCTCGGTCCTGGCGCTCTATCAACAAGGCACCGGCAACGTGCACTTCACCTATCAGAGCGGCGACAGCCATGTGCTGAACGCCACCTCCGTGGGGACTGAAAACAAGGTCTACGCCAGCGACTGGAAAGGCCCGCAACTGGGCGGCCAATTCGGCAGCAACCAGCGCGCAACCATTACCCAGGCGGGAAACAACAACACCGCCAGCTTCAAACAAGACGGCGTCGGCCACATCATGACCACCAGCCAGACGGGCACCGGCAACAAAACCACGGTCAAACAGGCTGAAAACTACAACGAGCTGTACTTCGACCAGAACGGCAGCGACAACATCCTCATCGCCGACCAGCGCGGCACCACCAACCTGGCCCAGGGCACTAGCACGGGCACTGGCAACACCACCGAGTTCGACCAGTCCGGCACTGGCAACCAGGCGTTCACCACGCAGCTGTATGGCAGCGACAACATGATCACAGTCAAACAGGCTGACACCATGAACGTGGCCTATGTGACACAGGGTGGTACAGGGAACATTGCCAATGTTGATCAGAGTGGCATGACCCAGATGGCGACTGTGCAACAGCTGGGCAGCGACAACAGGGCAACCGTGCTACAGCAATAATCGTGCTGCATAAAAAACCGCGGCCCTGGGTGGGGGGCGCGGTTTTTTTATGGGCTGATGCAACACAACGGGGGGGAGCCCCCTCGCCACAATGGTTCAGCGCTTACTCTTGCGGATCGATGTTATCCAGCGCCCGATTTACCGCAAGGTCGGCCAGCATGATGACCTGCTGGATGCCCAACAACATGCTGCGCTGCGGCCCCTCCAGAAACACCGCGAAATCAGTGGCCATGACACTGGCGGAAGCCAACGACTCACAGGCGTGGGCCAACAGGCTTTCGGTGTCCATGTCCAGGACGATGGCGAACATTCTGCTGGGATTGTGAGGGGCGGAGTTTTTTAGAATGGCGGGGTTGAGGTGGAGGTTGGAAGTGCCGTTGGCGGTAGTGCTTTCGGTTTCTGATTCGGGGGGGGGGGTGTTGATTTGACCATGGCAAAACTCCTTACGCCGTTTGCTCGTCAGGGTTTCCAATCCCGGCCGCTGAATTGGCAGCGACGACCAGAGGCTAGATGTCGCGCTTCCGACGGGCAACCTTAAAAAGGCGTCGGAAACTTCCTCGCTTTTTTGATTGTTTTTCATCGCTTGTAGGAAATGTGGGTGGCAGTAAGATCCACCCCTCACCCTGACCCTCTCCCCAACGGGGCGAGGGGACCGACCGATGTGTTTAAAAGAAATTCTGCGACCTGAGATATCGAGTCGAACTCAGGTTTAAAAAGCTAAAGCACAACACAAACCCACCACTCAACAGGCCGAGCGTTAGCTCGCCTGCAGCTCTTGATCTTGCTTTGCCCGCCCCTTCGGGAGGCTGAGTGGAGGTGTTCATCTGGGGGGCAGGCGCGCAGCGCCGTTCGACGCAGTCGAACACATCGAGAGGAGGTTGAAGCGAAGCCAACCGGAGGCGATGCCCCCAGATGAATGCCGGAGCGAAGGAACGCCGAGCCTAGGCGAGGGGCCGGACGCCCGGGGCGAGACCTTTTGGTTCCTTTTGGGGCGTTTGCCAAAAGGGACTCGACGTAAGGGCGAAACCATTAGCGGCCGTTACCGCAGAAATGGATATGTACACCTGAAAGAAATAGGTCGGCTATCAGGCCGCCAAGATCAAAAGATCAAAAACCAGGTCGGCCCGAAGGCCGCCTCGGTTCACTCTTCCTCACCCTCAGGCACAACCTTGTTCTGAGTCAGGTAACGGTCAAGCGTCGCATTGTTGTCAGGCGAAGAATTATCCCCCGCCACCTGCCACAAATTCCGCTCAATCCCCTGCGCCAGCAAATGCCCAACGGCCGCCTCGATCGCCGACAACACACACAACTGCGCCGGCTCGTTCGTGGTGTACCCCACCTCAGCCTCCAGCAACTTCTTGAACTCGATAAACTTGAACACCCCGGCACTGCGCCCAACAGAGTAAATCGTCTTACTCGTCATCACATTGGCCAACACCTGCCCACTGCGCACATCGACGGCACGAAGGTTCACCGACACCTGATCCACCCGATACTCACGGGAAATATCGATCCCCAGATACCGCGCCCCTTCCCCGCCACTGCGCACGTTGGTGTCATAGGCGATGATCCCGCCCTCCAGCATCAAATTGGCGGCCTGCAACGGCGGCAACTCACCCAGGATATTCACCGGTGTATTGGGCTTTTTCTGCGAGGCGCGAATGATCTTGCGTTCGGTCAACAGGTTCTGCAGCCCTTCCCGTTCCAGCACCACAAACCAGCCACTGGCCTGCAACGCATCCATCAACATGCTGGCCGCCCCCTGGGTCACGCTGGTGGAAAACGAACTGGCCGGGGTCGGTTTGTACTGCCCGGTCTGATCCCGGAAGCCATACACCACCGCCATCAACCGGCCCTTGGGTCGTGGCATGTTCAGCAAGTCGTAATAGGTCGACGCCCGAGGTGTCAGGGTCGGTGATTCGGTGTCCTGCTCGGCCCCCATCGGCTCGCGCAAACTGCACCCTTGTAATGCCGCCAACATCAGTCCTAGCGCTATTATTTTTTTCATGTCCTTAACTCCCCGTCGACCCAAATCCCCGTCAAGGGGCCAGGCCATTCACCTGGATTTCGGAAACTTCACCGGTCGCTCGGTCGGTCACTTCAATAGTCAGTGCGCCGGAGTCATCGATGACGTTCACAACAAAAGCGTCGGTGGTCAGGCTCCCGGCATTGCCCGCGGAGATGTTGTCCATCAACTGGCCTAGCAGTCGTGATTGCAGCTGGCTGGTGAAACGCTCCAGGGCCGAAGCGCCGGCCACGGATGCACGGTCCTTCAAGTCAGGGTCGTCGTAGTCGTTCTGCGCCTGGGCGTTGTTGAGCAACCAGGTTCCGTTCAACGGGTTACCGCCAAACGACGGGTTGATGGGCGTGTAGACCAGCTCCGTGGCCTGGACCAGCCCACAACTGCCCAGCCCTAGTAGCCACATGCCCGTGCGTAGCGAGAAAGCTCCAATGTTCATAGTTCGTCCCTCTCAAGGTCGGTGGTGTCCTGCAACAAGGCTTCCAGCTTGCGCTGGACGATCTGCACGCGGACGAGATCGGCAGCCTCATAGGCCTCGTCCTTCAACTCCACGGTGTTCGGCGGCAGGAAGCGCCGATAAACCAATCGTTGCTGATATTCCACGGTCACCAGGCTGCCCCAGCGTGCCGAAGGTCGTTCGCGTACCACCAGGTTGAAATCCATCGGGCTGGTGGCGCGCAGGCGTTCACTGAACGAGTAGTAAAAGTCGTGGCCGATGTGCGAGATCGTGTCATCGACGATAAAACCCAACATTTCGTCTTCTTCGGCGGCCGACACGAAAGAGGTCATCAGCATCAGGACCAGGGCCGGTAGCCAGTGTCTGTTCATGGCATCACCGCCCCAACGCCTGAGGCGTTTTGGGATGGGCCCTTCGGTGCGGACGCACCCTCGAGGAAGGCCTTCTCGGCAACGAACTGCCAGTCCTTGTAACTCGCCATGCCGGTGAAGTCCGACCATTGAGCGGGGAAATCCGCCTGCTTGAGCGGCGTGTCCGTAGAGGGGCTGTTGAGGCCGGTGATGCGCCCGTCGAAACCGCGCATCAGCGTCCATTCGCCCCCCCCGATCGGGTCAGGGTACAGGTTGCGCAAGTGGTGTTTGGGCGACTGAAAACGCTCGTCCTGCAACAGGTCCGCCAGCTCTTTTGGGTACTGAGCCAGGCCAGGTGAAGTGCGGTAGTAGCTGCGCAATGCCTGGGCATATTGAGTACCGACCCAGAGCAGCTGGCGCTCACGATCACGGCGCGAGGCGGTGGACCACAACTCGCCAGCGCTGGCCAGGCCCATGCCCATCAACATGATCAGAAACAGCACGCCCAGGTAAGTGAAACCGGCCTCGTTTGAGGGTTTACCACTCGGAATAAAGGCTGCCATCACGCGCCCTCCCTGTGGCACCGCTTTTGATATCGGCGACCCCGCCCGGGACGCCGTCAGGCGGCGCCACCAGCACCCAGAGGTCTTTGCGTTCAGCGATCGGGTCCATCGGCGGGTTGCGCAGATAACGCTGCTCGACCAGCTGTTCGATGGAATCGGGATAACGCCCGGTGTCGCCGTAGTAGTGATCCAGTGCTTCGCGCATGGCCGACAGGCTCTGGCGCAGCGTGGTCTCTTTCGAGGCCTCGAGGCTGTTGAAATAACGTGGCAACGCGATGGTCATCAGGGTGGCGATGATTGCCATGACCACCATCAGTTCCAGCAGGGTAAACCCCTTTTCCCGACGCATAATCTCACCACTCCCGGTAGGCGATGCCGTTGAGACCCTTGCCGCGAGCCTTGGAGTAAACGTCAAAGACGTCTTCGCCTTCGCGCGGGTTTTGAGCCGTACTGTCGTAGGAGCGCACGCCCCAGCCGCCTTCGTCGTTACGCTTGACCGGCGCCAGCGGGTCATGGGGCACGCGCCGTAAAAAGAAGAACTTGGCGCCCTTGGCGCTGCGTACATCACGCACACCGTCCACCAGCACTTGCAGGTTCGGCGGATAGCCGCTGCTGTCCAGGGATTTCTCGATGTAGCCGGCGTCGAAAGCACGTTTGTAGGCGTCGATGGCATCGCGAATCTGGTACAGCGCAGCGCACAGTTCCTGCTCCTTGCCCCGGCGTACCACGGTCTCGGTCAGCGGCGCGGCCATGCCGGCCAGCAAGCCGATCAGCGCCAGCGTCACCACGACTTCGATCAGGGTAAAACCGCGTTGCGAGGCGCTCATGATCAAGGCTTCTCGACGCCAACGTGGGTGGAGGCAACCGGAGCACCGAGGGTCTCTGAGCGAATCGCCGAGTCCACCCCACGGTCCGGTGCCTGAATGTGCATGCTGGTTTCGGTACCGGTGGTGAACTCCATGTCCGACGGGCTCTGGTACGGCAGATTGCGCACGATCCGCGGCGTGATCGACAGCACCAGCTCCGACTTGCCGACCGTGTCCTTGTTGCTGCCAAACAAGCGGCCCAGGCCGGGAATATCGCCAAGGCCGGGGATCTTGTTGCCGGTGGCGCCATGGTCGTTGCGCATCAGGCCGGCGAGGATCTGGGTTTCGCCGTCATGCAGACGCAAGGTGGTCTGGGCGTTGCGGGTGTCGACCTGGACCGGAATGGTGCCCTGACGGGTCGGTTCCAGTGGCGTGGCGTTACTCACTTCCAGGGCAATTTTGATCGCCACTTCGTTGTTCAAATGCACGGTCGGCTGCACTTCGAGCTTCAGACCGACGTCCAGGTAGGTGACGCTTTCAGTGATCACCGGGCCTTGAGTCGAGGGCACCGAGGTGGCGCTGATGATCGGCACGCGCTGACCGATGTGGATGCGCGCCTGTTCGCGGTTGCTGACCCGAATCACCGGGCTGGCCAGGGTGTTGATGTCGTTGTCCTGGGCGTTGATCTTGGCCTGCGGCGACGGCGAGATGGAGATCCGGCTGGAGTTGATGCCTTTGAGTTGATCGAGCAGGGTCACGGCCGAGCCGTCGCTGTTGACCACGCCGAAGGTGTTCGGCCATTGCAGGCCAAGGTCGAGAATCCGCTGGGTGGCGACTTCCATCACCTCCACTTCCAGCACCACTTCAGGGTTGGACTGATCCTGCGATTGCAGGAGTTTTTCGGCCATGCGGATCGCGTCTTCAGAGTCGCGCATGGTCAGGGTATTGAGGCGTTCATCGACGAACACATCGCGGGTCTTGAGCATGGTTTTGATCATGTTCAGCGCGGTGTTGGCATCGATGCTGGTCAGGTAGAAGGTGCGCATCACCAGCTCTTGATAATCCTTGAGCTTCTGCGGCGAGTCCGGGTAGATCAGCAAGGTGTTTTCGTTCACCACCTTCTGGTGCAACTGGTTCTGTTGCAGCAGCAATTCCACAGCGTCTTCGATGCGCACGTCACGCACGAAGATCGTGGCTTTCATGTCCGGGCGCAGGTCCTTGTCGAAGATGAAATTCAAACCGGCGACCTGCGACAGCACTTCGAAGATGGTTTTCAAGTTGGCGTCGCGAAATTCCAGGGTCACCGGACGGTCGAGACGGGTCCGCAGTTGTGGATACGCAATCACGTTGCGGCTTTGCACCAGGCGGACGTTGCTTTGCAGCTCCAGCGCCCCTTCATTTTTCGGGTCCAGATCGAGGATCTGTTTCACCTGACGGTCGGCACCGTAGATGTCGCCGCGACGCAGGTCGCCACGGGCCAATTCGAGTTTCTCATCCAGGCTGCGCATGTGATCAAGCTGGCGCAGCGAGTCTTGGGCTCGGCGGTTGTTCGGTTCGATGGTCAACACCCGGCTGTAAGCTTGGCGGGCAGAAGCGAAATCACGCTGGGCGCGATCCATGTCGCCCTGGGTCAACAGCGCCGTCACCGCACGGGCACGGCCGCTGTTCAGGGCCAGGTGCAGCTCGGTGTTGCGAGGGTTTTCCTTCAGCCCTTCCTGGATGCGGGCCAGGCCGGCTTCGTACTGTCCCGACTCCATCAGGTCGGTCGCCTCTTGCTTGGCGACCTGCGCGGAACTGCACGCGGCCAACCCTGCACAAAGGCAAAGGCTCATCAGCAAACGGGATCTGTTCATTGCGTGCTCCCCACAGACAAAGTCTGAGACAAATGCAGAGGCAGGTAGACAAAGCTGAGTTCCACATCGGAAATCCCTTCTATCCGCCAGGTTTCGTCGATCACATCCCCCTTGCGTACGACGTATATTTTTTCGCCGTTCTGCAAAAACACTTGCAGGTCCGAACGGTCACTCAGCTTGCCAATGAACTGGAAAGGCATCGGTGGTGCGCTGGGGGCTTGCACGACCGGGGTCAGGTTGACGGGTTGTTCAGTGACGGTGGCGAGCTGCTGCGCAGCCTTCCAGCTACGGGCGGCGAACAGGTCGCCAGCCGGGCCCAGGTCCTTGACTGCCGCCGCAGTTTTACCGGCGGACGTGGCGGGCAGCGCACCGCGGATTTTGCTTTTAGCCGGGGTAGCCAGGGCGGCAACCGAAGCATCGCCCTGCTGCGACGACGTGAAATATTCAGGCAGCCAGGACAGCGCCGCCGCCATGCCGAAGAACGCCACCCAGCCCACTACGCGTTTGGTATTCATCATGACCTCGACAGGTAAAGGGTCATGCGGATCCGCCCGGTGAGGTCGGTGTCGGCGA
This sequence comes from Pseudomonas sp. HLT2-19-2, assembly GCF_054898005.1. Classification (NCBI taxonomy): domain Bacteria; kingdom Pseudomonadati; phylum Pseudomonadota; class Gammaproteobacteria; order Pseudomonadales; family Pseudomonadaceae; genus Pseudomonas; species Pseudomonas sp. HLT2-19-2. The sequence continues at coordinate 4,007,250 of NZ_CM142712.1, forward strand.
TTTTTTTACGCTGGAACTCCACGTCTTCCACCACCACCGCCGGCAACTGGCCGAGCAAGGCATGCAGGAAGCGCCGCAGTTGCGGGTAGCTGCCGCGCACCGGCAGCAGAATCTGATACCGGGCCAGGTGCGTTTTGGGGTCGATGCCCAGGGAATATTCACCGCGCGCCAGGGTGATGTGTTCCTGGGCCGCCAGCGCGTAGATCTTGTCGATGGCCACGGTGGCCTGAGGCTGGGACGGCAACTTGCTGCGGAAATCGTCGAGCTGACGTTGCGGCACCACCGGAGCGGCAACCGTGCCGTCTTCGACGTTGGCCAGGTATTCGCCGGCTTCCCGAGTCTGTTGGCTGAGGGTTTGCAGCGACTGCCAGTCAGGCATCAGGCCCACCAGGCCATACGCCAGCGCCAGCAGCAACATCGCCAGCCCTGCCAGGCCGGGAGTGCCCAAGCCTTGCAAGTGTTCGTGGACGATCAATCTAGGGATTTGCATCGCCAATCTCCCAGGTAGCCGACAGGTTGAATTGCACCGGGTGTTCCGGCACGTTCGCAACGATTTCGTGGCTGAGCAGCGACACATCGGACAGCTCGTCGCTGGCTTCGAGGCTGCGGTGGAAGTCGAGCATGGCTTCCAGATCCCGCGCTTCGGCGCTGATTCGCACTTGGCCTTTGCGGGCATCCGGGGTCAGGGTCAATAAAGCAATGTCGTCCCGGGGCATGGCTTCGAGCATGGCGAACAGACGCTCCCAAGGCCGGCGCAATTGCTGGGATACCTTGCGCATCTCGGCCAGGTTGTGTGCCTGTTCGCGGGTTTCGGCCGGGGTCAGGCCGACTTTGCCGCCGGTGTCGCCGGTGAGTCCGCGCTGGGCGGTTTGCAAATGACCTTGTTGTTGCGCGGCCTGTTCACTGAGGTGTTGCTGAACCAGCAAGCAGGTCAGCGTCAGCACCACGCCACCGGCCAGCAGGCTCCAGCCCAAAGGGCCCGAGCGGCGAGGCGGCTGGAAATCGAGCATCAGGGCGCGCATATCAGGCCACCGCCCGGGACATGACGTACAAGCCATCGCGTACGGATGTCCGGTCTTCTTCGAGGGTGCGCAGGTGCGCACCGGGTACGTCAGGGTGCGAGTCAATGCGCGCCGGCGCATGCAGATAAACGCTCAGCGGCCGGTCGCTGATGGACGCCTGTAATTGGTTTTCACGACCGATCAATGCCGTCAGTGCGGCGTCGCTGTCGCTGCTGCCCACCGAACGCACCGATGTCCAGCGCCCTTCCCGGGCCAGCAGCAACACGCTGCGCACCGGCTCGGCGACCACGAACAGGAAGTCTTCGGCGTCGAAGCTTTTATCGAAATGATTGAACGCCGCCATCAGGTACGGCTGCACCGAACGCAGGCGCAGGCCACCAGCAGCGACCTGCGTGCGCAACTGCGTCAGCAAGTCTTGCGGCAGCGCGGTGGCGACCCGGTCGTAGCCCGCCGGTTCAGCCGACAGCACCATGCTCCAGGGTTGAGTCGGCACACCATAAAGGTCTTCGAAACACAGTTGGGCAAACCCAAGCAATTCGGCAGAGCTGCTGATCTGTTCGCTCCAGGGCACCAGACAGAAGCGGCTGAAGTGCCCGGAGATCACCACACTCAATTCGGCACCGGGATGGGTGTGTTCGGCCAGCAGACGGTCGAGCGTTTCCAGCGCCACGGCCCAGGCATGGAAGCCTTCGTCGATAAAACCGACGCTGCCCAGCCACAGGGTTTCACTGCCACGGCGCTGGCCCAGACCGACACCACTGGCGCCGAGCACGGCGACAAAACGATCACGAGATAAAAGTGACACGATTGATCTCCTCGAGCGTGGTCCGCCCCTCTGCAACCAGCTCCAGTGCCGACTCGCGCAACAGGCGCAAGCCACGGCTGCACGCCAGGGCCTTGATTTTCGAAATGGGTTGACGCTCGACGATCATTTGCCGCAGCTCGTCGTCGAGGTGCAGCAGTTCGGCAATCGCTGTACGCCCGCGGTAACCGGTGCCCCGGCAATGGCCGCAGCCCTTGCCGTGGACGAAGTGGTAGTGATCGACCTTTTGCGGATCGAGGCCGGAGAGGCGCAACTCTTCTTCGGTCGGATTGGCCGGCGCACTGCAACTGGCGCAGACCAGTCGAATCAAGCGCTGGGCCAGCACGGCATTGAGTGCCGAAACGAGGCTGTAAGGGTCGATTTCCATCTGGGTGAAGCGGCCGATCACGTCGAACACGTTGTTGGCGTGAATGGTGGTAAACACCAGGTGCCCGGTGAGCGCCGATTGCACGGCGATCTGTGCGGTGTCGGGGTCGCGGATTTCACCGACCATGATCTTGTCCGGGTCATGGCGCAGAATCGAGCGCAAACCACGAGCGAAGGTCAGGCCTTTTTTTTCGTTGACCGGGATTTGCAGCACACCCGGCAGTTGGTACTCCACCGGATCTTCAATGGTGATGATCTTTTCAACGCCGTGGTTGATCTCGGTGATCATCGCGTACAACGTGGTGGTTTTGCCGCTACCGGTCGGGCCGGTCACCAGCACCATGCCGTAAGGCTCGGCCGCCAGCCGACGCAGATGGCGCAGGGTTTCGTCTTCGAAGCCCAGGGCTTGCAACTGCACGCCGCAGACCTTGTCGGCCAGGTCCTGTTTGTCTAGGACCCGCAGTACCGCGTCTTCGCCGAAAATGCTCGGCATGATCGAGACCCGAAAGTCGATCTGCCGGCCGCTGATGCCGATCTTGAAGCGACCGTCCTGGGGCACGCGTTTTTCGCCGATATCCAGTTCGGCCATGACCTTGACCCGGGAAATCACTTGCTCGGCGAATTCGCTGCCCTGGATTTTGCTGATGTTGTTCAGCACGCCATCGATCCGGTACTTGATCACCAGGCCGCTGCCGGTGGTGCCCAGATGGATATCGCTGGCGTGCATTTTCAGCGCGTCGTAGAGGGTCGAGTTGACCAGTTTGACCACCACGCTGGCGTCTTCGCTGATGCTGGTCAGGGACAGGCTTTGCAGGGTATCAATTTCGATATTGGCGTCGGCTTGGGCGTTGAGCGATTCCACGGCGTGGAAGCTCTCTTCGTGGCGTGCCAGGTAGGCTTTCAGGTCGTCGGCATGCACCAGGTACAGCGGCGCGCCGTGCAGGCAGTCGTCGATCCAGGCCAGGCGAGTCGTGTCGAAGGGGTCGGCAAACACACCAATGACCGCATCGTCGTGACGCAGCAGGATGAATTCGCGTTTGAGGCATTGGGCCAGGGTGACCCGGTCGAACACCGGGGTGGCTTGAAACAGGGCGTCGGTGTCGAGCACCGGATAATGCAGGGTAGCGCCGAGGCAGTGGATGAAGGGCATGGGGGCCAGTTCGCACAACACCCCAAGGGCTTCCAGGATACGTTCGCCGGAACGGGTGGCCCTGGCCCGGGCCTGAGCCAGTTGCTCACTGGAAAATCGAGACGATACACAGTCCAACAGCGCCGGTTCGACGGCAAGGGATAGACGGTCCATGGCATGCTCTCCAACGCCGGGGGCTTTGAGCCCTGTCGACGCGGCAGGCCATTGCGGCGGATGCCGGAACGTCTTGTCGCGCCACTACTTCCCGGTGAGCAATTGTTCGTCGTCTGGTGCCTTGGAGGTCGATGGACTTCGTCGACGATCTGCCAGCACCCAACTGCCGTCGTACAACTGCAGCGGGAAACTCTCGGTCCTGCTCTGGCGTCGTTCGACAAAACCTTCGGATGTGCTCATGCCTGCTTTGAGTTCGCGCTTCATCCCCAGAAGGTCGCAGACTGCTCGGGCCAATTCCGCCATTGGAAACGGTTTGAACAGGATATGGCTGACTCCCAGTTGCCGGGCCCGCTCACAGACTTCAGCGGTTGGGTGCCCGGTAATCAGCACAAAATGACACTTCCTGTTCTGGCGGACAGCATCGAGCACCTCAAAGCCTTCCATGTCGGGCAAGCGGTAATCGAACACCATCACATCAGGTGCAAACTGTTCGGCTTCACCGATACCCGTCACACCGTCATGTGCGATCCGGACGTCGAGCTCTTGCGCCTGAAGGTAATCCTTGAGGTTTTCGGCAAGGAGCTGTTCGTCTTCGACAACCAGTACTTTGTTTAACAAGGTCGACTCCTTGAAACCGCAGGTCCGATGTTCCAGCCCTGGGAGTACGCGCCTTCACTGAGGCTAACGCACACTTCATGCCAGGCTGAGCGCCGGTTCTTTTACCGTTGCAGGTCTTTGATTTTCATGAAAAAACCATTTCATCCAGAAACTCCACCCCCCAAAGGCGGGGAAGCGCTCGGATGTGCCTTGAAGCTATTCCCCACTATTGGGGGGGGAACCTTCAATCATCGTCAATCCGTTCGATTCGATTGCTTGATCGCAGCTGTGCGAGAACCTGTAGACGAGCCTGAGCCTGTTGCTGTCGGGCTAGGTAAGCCCTGACCATTTCAAGCCCTTGCACCTCTGAGACATCGGTCGCCTCCAGGCGGTTCTGCAGGTAGATTAAATGCCAGCCCAACGGTGTACGCACCGGTGTACTGACAGCCCCCGGTGCCAGGGCAAAGGCCACTGCTTCGAATTCCGGCGTCATCCGCCCACGCGGAAAATAGCCCAGATCACCGCCCTCGCTCGCAGAAGCGTCTTCGGAACCGGCCCGGGCCACGCTGGCAAAGTCCTCACCCTGACTGATTTTCACACGCATCTCCTCTAAGCGTAGCCGGGCTGCTTCAACTGTGGCGGAATCAGCACCTTGAGGCACTTTGATCAGAATGTGCCGTGCCTGGATTTCTTCCGGCCGGCTCATCTCGGCGCGATGCTCCTCATAGAACGCATGGACCTTTTTTTCGTCTGGCCCGGCGACCTTGGCGAGGTCAGCAAACACCCGCTGGGCCGCGAGCTCACGGCGGGTGTACTCGGTATACGCGGCCTCGTCAAAACCGGCGTCTTCGAGGCGCCGGGCGAATACGTCGGCACCGCCCATGGCTTGCCGGGTCTGATCGACCTGGCTTTGCACCACCTCGTCACTGATCACCACCCCGCGTTTGACGGCTTCCTGCCACAGCAATTCTTTGTCAATCAAGGCCGTCAGTGCCGACTGACGCAACTGCTTGTAGGCCTTGGGATTGCGGATGCTGCCCAGCGCCCGCCCCTGGTCCTCCAGATACTCGGCGAAATAGCGCTCCAGGCGAAACTCGGAAATTTCCTCGTCATTGACCCGCGCGGCGGCCGGGCCATCGCTGCAGAACGCCAAGGGCACCCACATCGTGAACAGGAGCAGCAGCGTCTTGAGCATCATGATCGAGACCTCCGGTCAGGGTGTAGCGGCAATAGGTTTGTAGGGAGCGACCAGATAAAAGCGCTGGCCGGGCAAGTCCACGGTGACGATATGCGCGCCGCTCAAGCCCAGGCGGCGGCCCGGGCCGAAGCTGATCAGCGGGGTCAGCCCGGTATCGAAGTCGTGCAGGCCTTCCAGCGCACTGATGAGTTTCTCGCGGCTGGCATCGCGCCCGGCCTGTTTCATGCCTTCGCTGAGCAGCAACATCGAACTGAACGCGCCGACTTGCAGCACTGCATGCTGACCGCCGAGCCCCTGATGCTTGCGCAATTGGGTCAGGGCCAGGCGTCCAGCCAGCGTCCAGTCACTGGGTACGAACGGATAAGCCAGAAACACCCGCCGGGAAAAAGCACTGGGCACCTGCAACAGATCACCCGCCACTTGGTTCGACGCGGCGAACAGGTAAGGCACCTGCCCCGCCGCCTGCAAGCGCTCGGCGAGGCGACTGAAACCGCCGCCGCTGCCCAGGTAAAACACCGAACGCGAGCCCAGTGGCAGTTCGTCCTGCGCCGAGTCGTAGGCTTTCAGACTGACCTTTTGCCAGGCGTGATCTTGCAGGTACTGGCCGAGGTTCTGCGCCGCCAACCGTTGACTGGGCTCGTCCGGGTAGGTGATCAGCGTCGGCCCCTGGAGCACCCGCAAACGGTCGGTGGCGTAATCGGCCAGGGCGATCAGTTGCTCGCGCAAACCCGGCAGCGGTTCGAAAATCTGCCGACTGGATTGCGCCGTGCCCAGCAACGACAGCGGTCCGATCAGCGGAATGCCGGCCCGCTCCAGGCGCGCGGCCAGGTCCAGGTCCAGTGCCGGTGCCAGCGGCGCGATCAGGGCGAACACCTGTTCTTGCTCGATCAATCGATCCAGCGCCTGCTCGGCACTGGCGCGGTCCGGGCCCGGATCGACGATGGTCAGGCGCAACTGCCGGCCATGAACCCCGCCCGCTTCGTTGATTCGCGCGACGCTGCCCTTGAGCACCGCCGCCACCGTGGCACCCTCCTCGCTCAACGATCCCTGGCGTGGCAACAACGTGCCCAGGTGCAGACTGTCGGAGGCCAGGCCGGGGTCGCGGTCATCGGCCACGCGTTTGAGGTAGGCCGTGAGGTTGCGCTGATCATTCGTCGACAGGACAAATCGCGGCATCGCCGGATCGAGCCGATTGTTGCCCGGATCACGCCCTTCCTGAATGGCACGCGCCAACGTGCCTTCGGTATACGCAGGGTAATGACGGCCATTGATTTGCTGCTGGCCGTAGGTACTGGTGAGCCGCGACCAGCTGAGATCCGGCGGTCGCACCCCGCCTTCGGGCCGCCCCAGGCCATCGGCGCCGTGGCAGTTGGCGCACGGCAGGCTGGTGGCCGGCAACAGCATACCCGCCGCCCCGACCCGCGCCATGATCGGCTCGCCACTCCCGGACAGACCCTCTCGATACAGCCGTTTACCGGCGCTTTCATCGGGGCTCAGCGGCAACGCTTCGGCGGCGAAATGGAGGCCGCCGAGCAGTAACAGACCGAGGATGAGTGAGGTTTTCATGGCGCAGGCTCAACGGCCGGCCACGGGCATTGTCAGCAATTGCAAGCGCTGGGCAATGGCGGCGGCCGGGGCATCGGGACGGATTTTGCTCCAGCGTTTGTTGGCCACGTCACCCACGATCAGTTGTGTTGAATGCTGCTCGGGAGTTGGCACGATCTGGCCGATGCGCCCCAGTACCAGGTCCATCTGCGCCTTGTCGCCAGTAAGAAAAAGCCAGTGGGGACCATCGACGCCCTGCTTCAAGGTGTAAGCCTTGAGTACCGCCGGGGTGTCCCGCAGCGGATCACTGGTAAGGGAGATAAAAGTGATGCCGTCAGCCTTGTCGCCCAGTAACTCACGCACCTCCTTGAGCTTGCGGGTGATCAGCGGGCAGGCATCGTTGCAACTCGTAAAAATCACATTGAGCAGCACCACGCGGTTCTGCAGCGCGTCGCTGTAGAAACGCAGGGTCTCGCCGTTCTGGTCCTGCAACGGCGTGTCGGTAAACCAGGTTCTCGCATCGCGGGTACCGCTGGCTGGCGGTGCGGCAACGGCGGCCACCGCGGGTGCCGGCTCTTCGTGCCCTTCGTGGGCGAACGTCAGCGAACTGAACAGGTAAAAGCAAACCGTCAGGGTGATCCAGTCGAGGGCTCTCATGGCTGCTGCTCCATAGCGATAGCGGTGTGCTTGGCGTGGACGTTGCGCTGGCCGCTGAGTCTCTCCACTTCACGGGTTAGCACCGTCGAGTCGGTGAAGCCGTAGTAGCGGGTCCAGTGGCGGCTGTTGCCGTCCCCCACCAGAATCAATGGCTGATGGCTTTTGAAGTCCCCGCTGAAGGTGCCCAGGCCCTTGAGCGTTTCGTTGATCGACTGCAAGCTGCCGGTCAGCCAGCTCCAGCCCGGACCGTTCTGGAAGTTGCGGGCGTAGTCGTTCAGGCGTTTGGCGTCGTCGCGCTGCGGGTCGATGCTGATCGACACCAGCTGCACCTCGCCGCCGACCCGCGCACCCAGCTGCTTTTGCACCTTGCCCATGATCGACGACACCACTGGACAGACCGTGGTGCAACGGGTGTAGATGAAGCTCATGACCACAATCTTGTTGGTGACCAGGTCTTGTTCCAGGCGCACCGGTTTGCCGTTCTGGTCCACCAGCGCCACGTTGGCGAACTTGACCTGGGCGCTCTCCGAACGGGCGCTTTTGGCCGGCATTTCGTGACCGGCGTGCTCATCCGCCGAGTGGGCCAGGGCCTGACCGATACCGGCGGCCAACAGGCAGAACGTCAGCAGTCCACGGTGTGCGAATCGGTTCATGTCGAACTCCTTTTAGTGGGCATCGCCGGGCAGGACCCGAACGCTGGCAAAAGTCTTGTCGTCGAAACTCGCGCCCAGCGACGCCGCCCGCACGTGCAGGTACCAGGCGCCGTTCTGGTCGAGGGTCACCGGGGCTTCATACACCCCATCGCCCACTTCTTGCGCGGCGACTTCCTGGGCCCGGGATGTCGGGGCCCGGAAGTAGCGCACCTGAACGTCCTTGACCCCGCTGCGCTGGACCTTCTGTTTGCCCTGAACGATGCGAAAGCGCACCACGTAAGGACTGCCGAGCGCTGCCGTGGATTTGTCGAGCATGAATTCCACCTTCGGCACACCCGCGTGCGGGTTGAGGTTTTTATCCGGCTCAACCAATGCCGTGAAGCAATGGATGATGTTCGGCTGGTTCAGCAGGAAGGCCACGTCGAAACGCCCGGCGGCGGGCAGTTTGATCCGGGCGCTGTACAGCCCCGGCTCGACTTCGCGCAGGCTGCGGTCGATGACCATCGCCGCCCGCGCCACTTGCCCGCGATTGGGGTAGCCGGACATCGGTGCGTTCATGCCTTCGGCGTAGAAGTAGGTGGTGTTGTCCACCGGGTTGACCACAAACACCGCGTTGTCGTCCCGCGACACGGCCAGGCTCGATGCCAACGGCAAATCACCCGCCAACCGTGGCGCCTGAGGCCCGGCTTCAAAACCCTGGCTGATGGGCGTGCGGCCCTCGCCGAGGGATGACAGGTTGATCATCGTGACCTTGGCCGAGGCCAGTCCGCGAATGTAGGCATAGGCCTTGGTGAACACCACTTGATAGGGTTCGGTGGACACGTTCAGTTCATGGATCAACGAATCGGTGGCCGCGTCGATCACCGAGGCCTGGTTCTCCAGGGTGTTGAGCACGATGCCGAAACGACCGTCAGCACTGAAGCCCATCGGGCCCAGGCCCTGTTTCATTTTGATCACCCGCCGAACCGCGAGGCTGGCGGTGTCGACCACGGTCACCGTGCCGTCCTTGCCGTCGGCGACATACACCGCCTGGGACAGCGGCGAGTACGCCACTGACAACGGGTGCGAGCCGGTTTTGAGTTGCTTGCTGATGGTCAGGCTGGCGATGTCGATAATGCTCAGCGTCCCGTCATCGCGGTTGGTGACGAAGGCAAAACGGCTGTCCTTGCTGAAGGCGATTTCGTGATGCCCGGCACCGGTGGCCAGGTGCTTGAGGGTCTTGAGGCTGCGCGTGTCGATCACCGTCACCCCGGACTCCTCGGCCGACTTCGCGTTGTTGCCGACCCACAGCAGACGCTCATCCGGTTGCAATGCCAGCCGCACCGGGTTGCTGCCAGCGGCAACCGAGTCGATCAACTTGAATTGCTCGCTGTCGATCACCGCAATCTCAGCGGCCGTTGGCATCGAAACGAACACCCGCTTGTTGTCACGGGGCGTCACCCAGTCCATTGGCGGCTGCTTGATATCAATCCGCGCCATCGTGCTGGTGATCCCGCCCACCGACACCGACGGGTCGACCACCGAGACGCTGGCATCGCGGTTCATCACCAGCAGGAAGTAGCTGTTCAGGTCGAGCAACGGCCGCGCGCCGATGCTCGATTTCAGAAACACCCCGACCCGGGATTTGCAGCTGTGCTCCCGGCCTTGAGCCTTGTCGGCGGCGACGGTTTCCGGATCGAGCCAGGCCCCTGGGTTCACACCCGACAAGGGTTGGCCCGAAGCGCTGTCAGTGACCCGGAAGCGCACATCGGCGAATCCACCCTCGCGCAGCACGCCGTCCTCCGCCAGCGGCCGCACCTCGAGCGCCACCGACAACCCGTCGCGCACCAGCGTGTTTTTGCTCCAGGTCTTCGGCAGTGCCACGTCGTTGAGCATAAGCGGCTGCGACGCGCGCCATACCCCCAGCCAGATCAGCGCCAATCCTACAACCAGCGCCCAAACGGCCACTATGATGGTCCTGTTCATATCGTTTCTCCCCTTACAGATCCATGCTGCCGCACCGCCCCCTGTAGGAGCGAGGCTTGCCCGCGAAGGCGTCATCCGCTACTCCGCCAAAACCGAAGTGACCCCTTCGCTCCTACACCTACGGTGCCGGAGCCGGTTCAGGTTCGTTGGTCACCCGCAGCAATCCCCAAAGCCCGGCGGTGTTGCCATAAGCGCCGTAATCACGGAACAGGTAGTCGCCCGGTATCGCGTTGCTGCCCCCGGCGCTCGGGTGCATGAAGCTGAAGTGCGCCGCCGGCAGGATGCTTTCGCGGGCGCCGATGTACATCGACATCGGGTTGTAGCCGAACCGCACCGAACCCACCCCTGGTGTATTCGTCGGATAACCGCCGGTATCGCTCTTCTCCGACTGGAACGGGTTGACCGACCAGACGTGACCGTCAAGCTGGAAGGTCGTACCGCGGCTGCCACCGGTGGGCATCATGATGTGGGTGCGGAACGGTTGCCCCGGCTTCACATACAGCACCGGCGTTTGCGGATCGCCTCCCACCAGCGCGTTGCTGTAAGCCATGTGCGCATTGGGCACGTCACCATAACCATGGCCGTCGGCACGGCCGAACGGCGCATCCGGTGCCAGCCCGAAGCGGAACCACAGTGGCTCGGCCTTGTAGTTGATGGCCATGCTCGAGTTGTCCTGCGGATCGGTCGGCACACCCAAGCCTTCGGCGGCAATGCCTTCGACCGGTCGGCCGTTGGCCCAGCGGATGTTCAGGGCTTTTTGCCAGACCATCGCAAAGTCGCGGTAGGTGGTTTGCCCCGCAGCGGTGACAGTCGCCGTCACTTTGCGCGCATCGTCAACCCAGGTCGCCCCGATCGGCAGGATGCTCATCGCCCCGCCCAGGCCTTTCTGCGGCTGTTTGATGACGTCCGCCGGGGTGAAATTCAACCCGCCGAACTCCACCGCCGTGGCGTTGATGTTGTCGACACTGCGGCCCAGTTGCGTGATCGGCTTGCCTTCACGCTCCAGGTGCCCGGCGTAGTACTGATAGGTACGCGTCGGGTACGCGCCGACACTGCCAACACGCGGCGGCACGGTCTGGATCGAGTTGGTGCCGACGTTGGTGCCGTCGGATTTGGTGATGTCGTACGCCAGCAGTTGCGCGTGCAGGCCAACGTGGCTGGACGGCCGCATCAGGTTATTGCTGAAGGTGGTCGCCCCCAGGCCGCTGTTGCGATCACGTTTGACCATGCCTTGCATCACCGCTGTCTGGGTCAGGTCCGGCATGATCATGGGCAGACGGTTTTCCAGGGTGATTTTGATGCAATCACCGGCCGCTGCGCGCAGCACCAGCGGTTCGACAGGCACACCGGGTTTGAGCTTGCCGGTGATCGGGTCGAGATCGCCCTTGCGCACATAAAGGATCGCCGTCGGGTCATGCAGCGGCCCGCTTTGCCCGCCGATGGTGAAGGTCTCACCGTCTTCGGGATCGGTCACGGTGACCTGCGCAATGCTCACGGGACGCGAGTTGAACACCAGGGTGCCGCCCGCCGGATTCAACGGCCCACCGACATGCTGACCCATCCCCGCCGGATCGCCGATGGACAGGTTCAGCGGGTTGCCAAGGATGTCGTTGGCCAGCGCCGCGACCACTTCATAGTTGCGTTGCACGGTCGGCCGGGTACCGATGCCATTCGGGTTGGCGCCGTACCGTGGGCAGATACCATCGAACGCCACAGTGTTGCGCATACCCATCGGCTTCGCGTTGTTCGGCAGCGCGAACAGATCGCTGCGCTGGGCCGTGTAGTTGCGCATCACGCCCCAGATCCCGCTCCAGTATCCTTCCAGGGAGGCGTCCATCGAGTACAGGTAGTCACCCGTGGTCGCGGCCGAGCTGGAGACCATCGACACCGGTGCATTGAAGCCCAATTGCTCGGAGATCCCGACCATCTGCGACGAACGCCAGCCCGAGTTGGAGCTGTTGCCGAACCCGGAACCGCTTTGCAGCCATTTCACGCCATGCAGGGTCACGTTGTGCTCTTCTTCGTGACCGCCGGCATGCACCCGCAGCCGCACGTTGTCACCGGTATAGGTACGCAGCATCGGGGTGAACGGGTCACCCGGTTCTGCGCCGCCACGGTTGATGTGCGGCGGGAACAGCGTAGTGCCGCCAGTGGGACCGGTGGCCGCGGTCACCAGGTTCGGCGCCAGGTTCATCGCCGGGATGGCGCGGTCGGTGCGGCTTTGCATGGCGTACGCCAGGTCGCCGCCGAGGCCGTCGGCCTGCATGCCGCGCTTGCCGTCCGGGCCGACCTTGTTCGGGTCGTACACCCGCAGGGCCAGCGGTTCGTTGCGGTAATTGACCACGAACATGCCAGGGTCATCCACCGATATGGCTTGTGGGCATGGCCGGCTTGGGCAACCGGGCACTTGCCCGCCTTGCACTTCGACGATCCCTTCCAGCAGGTTGCTGGCGTTATTGCGCACCGGCGGGTTGATCGCGTAGCGGAAGCTGTTGGCGGTGGCCGGGAAGGCTTGCGGATCGGGCACACCATTGGGGCCGGCGCCAACATACACACCCGCTTCATAGGCGTGCTGGAAGTCGCTGTACTCAAGGAAGAACTCACGGAAGCTATCGTTCTTGCCGTCACCATCGATGTCACCAGTGGAAATCACCGCTTGCCATGAAGTCGGCCCGCCATCCTGCCGCGCGCCGCTGTACAACGGCTCGCCGGTTTCAGCGTGGAACCAGGTGGAACCGGCCGGCTCGGCCAGCACAGTGGCGTACAGACCGACCTGTTGGTGAGTCGATGGGCCTAAGTGGTCGTGGGTAAAAATGGTCCCCAGGCCACGATCGACACCTTTGGTGTTCACCACCGGATCGACAAACCAGCGCTGCATCGCTGTGCGCGCGCCGACCCAGTCAGCACGGCCAAATTGACCGAAGTACGGGTGATTTTTAGCTTTCGGACAGGCCGGCGTGCCGTCACGCGGGTCGGTGCCTTCGCATTGGTTGAACTCGCGAATCGCGCGGATGCGTTCTTGCACTGCCCCCGGGGAAAGGACGCCGTCTTCGTAGTTCCAGCCGTTGGCCGAACCATCGGCGGCCGTCAGGTCCCATTTCGGCAGGTGAATGTGCTGACCGATCACGTCGGTTGGCGTGCGCACCTGATAGTCGTCCATTTCATAGGTGGACGGCACCAGGTTGGTTTGCTGGTATTGCACGCAGTCGAAGGTGTTCATGCGCATCACCAAAGGCTCTGGCGGACGCTGCTTGGTAATCACCGGCCAGGCGTCTTCCCACAGCGCGAGAATGCGTGCTTGCGGGAAGTGGTAACCGACCTTGTTGTAGACCGCGTCGAACTGGATGTTTGCGGCTTTGTAGACGCGTGGACGGTCGGCAGTGAACGACGACGTACCGGTGAAGGACATGCCGTCGATCCGTTCGCCACTGGCGAACTCGCCGGTGCCGGCGCTGCTGGTCAGGCGTTTTTGCCGATCATCCATGCACGGTTCGTAATACGGTGCGCCCGCTATCGGCAAGGCACCGTTGGTGCGGAAGTTGCGCGCCACGACTTGATTGCCGGGTAGCACGGCGAAACTCGGATGGTCTTTTTTGGCATGGAACGCCATGGCCGCCTGTTCGACTTCGGTGCCCTCTTCCGGCATGTAAATCGGCTTGGCCCGGGTCACTTTCTTGGAGAAATCCAGGGACGTGGTAATGGTTTGCGCCTGGCCACCGGAGGAGAAGCCGTCCAGCGTATGGCGCCCCAGACCGCCGTCCCAGCCACCGGACTGAGCCGGGTCGAGGTTGGCCCACAAGGCGTTGCCGCTGGTTTTCAGGGACTGCGCCTTGGCAGCGTCGAGCATGTCCAGCGGTGGGGTCGGTGGACGCTGGCCGACCGAGCTTTCCATACCGCCAATCCAGAACGGATAGCCAGGGTTTTTCAGGCTGCCGTCGGCAGTGCGGTTGGCTTCGCTGCGATCCACCAGGGCGAGGGAGCCGATGGTTCGAGCGCCGTCATCGCCACCAGCCAGCAGGGTTTCGCCGATTTTCGGCACGACCGCGACTTTGCCCGGCATCGGTGCCATGGCTTTGCCGGGCAGCGGCACTACGGCTGGAATCGGTGTACCGGCAACGATCTCGCCATCGGGCAAGGCCCGGGCGCCTGCAGCCGGTTTACCGCTGCGCAGCGCATAAGGTTCGCTGTGATATCCGTCTGTGCCCTGCTGGGAAACCTCGAGTTTGGTGCCTTCTTCAAAGACGTCATGCACCCGCCACATGCTCCACATGCCTTGGGCAAAGTGCGGATAGAAGTGGCAGTGATAGATCGCATCGCCCGCAACCCGGTTGCGGTTGCCCGAACCACCGTTGGCGATTTCGTAGGTGTAGCCGGCGCCCGGACCAATGCCTTGGGCGTCCACATAGTCGGAGTTGTCGTCGTTGGGGTTGAACAACCACTGATGCCCGTGCAGGTGGAAGATGTGCTGTTCGTGGCCGTTGTGGGTGTTGCGGAATTTGATGAAGTCACCGATGTAGCTGTGGTTGACGTTGGACGGCTCGGACGGATACAGCGCCATGGTCGCCTTGACCCCGACCTGATCGGCGCTCGGCACTTGACCGGGCAGAATGCCTTCCAGGCCGGCGTTGGCCGGCACGTCCACCAGCATCGCCACATCGCCGACGGTGTGGGAACTGAGGAAGAATTCTTCATAGGCGCAGGACAGGCAATCGTGCATCGGCCCGACGCCCAAACGGTTGGCAACCACTTCGGCGCCCATGCCGCCGGAGCCATAGTTGATCATGAACGAGTCGCGGGTCGGCTCCAGCACGTGAGCCATCACCGGGTCTGCCCAGTAAGCGGGGAACGCTTGAGTCGCGGCGGTTTCATCCTGGAACTGCGAGGCGAAATCGCGGAACGGTTCCAGACGATTCGGGATCGCCGGGTTGCGTTTGCCGATGGCTTCCAGCGGATAGGTCGACGGCGGGAAGCTGCCATCGGCGTTGCTGCCCATCACGACCGCGTCACTCTCGCTGGAAATGATTTCATTACCGTCGACCATGTTGATGATCGGCGTGCCAGCCTTGCCTTCACGGATCCACGGCTCGCGCTGTGGGTAGCGCGCCTGGTAATCGACGATCGGCTGACCGACCGGGGTCCGACCGACGCTGGCCAGGCGCATTTCCTCTTCGGTCACGGTGTTGCGATAGGTGCGGCCGCCCTTGGGCACCACCACCACCTGGCCGAACAGCCCGTTGGCCACGTTGCCCGCATCCCCTTCCCCACCAAAAGTCGCACCGCGGCTGCTGGCGGCAAACGCCCCTTCGCGCTCGGCGTACAAGGTGTAGGAACGGGTGGCGCCGGGGGGAATCAAGGTATTGGCGTTGCGACCGGTATAGGACGCAATGTCGTCGATGCTGTTGACCGCTTGCAGGCCATTGACCTGGAAGCCGACGTGGCGGTCGGCGACCTGCTCATCGACCTTGAATTCGTCTTCGTTGCCGATTTCGACCTCACCCCCAATCTCACCCTCTTCCTCCCCCCCATCTTCGTGGCTGCCGGGGTTGGCCTGGTAGGCGAGCAAGTTCTGCAGGTTGATGGTCAGGCAGTCACCGGCGGCGACGCGCAGCACCAATGGACGCGGACGTTTGTCGGGCCGCAGCGACACGTTGCCCGGCACCGCCGCTCCGCCTTGAGCCAGAGACATCTCGTGGTCATCGACCACATCGCGGCGCAGGGCGAACATCATGCCGTTGACGTTCTGCGCGCCGAGGCGGTTGAACATCAGCGGCTGATCCAACGCCACGACATTGGCCACCAGATTGCGCTCGCAGCGCACGGCCGCCTCGGCCAGCTCGATACCAAGCATCGACACCACCAACAGCAGCAATCTAAAAACGGACGGGGCGTTGGGTATGCCGGTCATGATCACGGGCCTCGCTGTGGGTGCTCACAGGGAATAGTTCTTGACAAATCCCTTGAGCAATCCGCATGCCATAAATAATTTAGATGTTTTTCAGTCACTTACGTAAACGACTTAATAACTCGGGGGATATTCCCCACTTATTCCCCACTTTTCCGCCGGGGCCCCCATGCCCCACTATTGGGGGAACGCGCCCCCACGCTCGCCGTTACAGCGGCGCATCCGCGGACAGGCCCTGCAAGCGCCGGTATTGGCGCAAGACACTGGGCACGTATCGCTGGGTTTCGGCGAACGGCGGGATCACCCCGCCACGGCTGAGCACCGCTTGCGGCCCGGCGTTGTAAGCCGCCACGGCGAGGCTGATGTCGTTGTCAAACAGGGTCATCAGGTGCTTCAGATAACGGGCGCCGCCCTGGATGTTGGCCTTGGGGTCATAGACGTCTTTCACCCCCAGTTCCCGAGCGGTGTCGGGCATCAACTGCATCAACCCTCCCGCCCCCTTGGGTGACCGCGCGCCGGAGTCGTAGGCGGACTCGGCCTGAATCACTGCATGCAACAGCGCCGCCGGTAACTGATTGGCCGTAGCAGCGGCCGAGACCAGTTCGGCATAGGGTTGTCGGGCAATCATCTGTGGTTGTTGATCCACGCTGACCCTGGCGGGTTCGGGCTCGTGAATCACCCGTTCATAGGTGCGGCCGGGACGGTGGACATTGGACAGAACGTAGCTGCCCTTGGTGTCCACGGAAACGAACACATCGGCCTGTACGACGCCGGTCAGCATCAGCAGACCGAGCAGTCCTGTGGTGAGTGTTTTCATAATTTTGCCTCCCCTGCCGGCCCCGAAAAATGGGGCTAATGCCCCAATGGCCGGTAGTAAAGCAGCCATACGCAAGCACTGTGCCGGATGCGCGAAGGCCCGTAATTCAGGGGGTGCAGAAGAATGTCCGAGCATGTGCATGGCAATTGCATAACCCTTCACGGCGACCCATCTGCCAACTGTGTGAGGTCATCATGAATCAGCGTTTGCGTTCCACCCCGCGTACTCAAAGCGGGTTCACCCTGCTCGAACTGTTGGTGGTGTTAGTGGTGCTGGGGCTGTTGGCCGGCATCGTTGCGCCGAAGTATTTCGCCCAACTGGGCCGCTCCGAAGTGAAGGTGGCCAAGGCGCAAATAGAAGGCCTGGGCAAAGCGTTGGATCTGTACCGTCTGGAGGTCGGTCACTACCCGTCGACCGAACAGGGTTTGCAGGCGCTGGTCACCGCGCCCAGCGATGAAACCCGCTGGACCGGCCCTTACCTTCAGAAAAAACTGCCGCAGGATCCGTGGGGCCGTAACTACGCCTATCGCTACCCCGGTGAAAACGGCGAATACGACTTGCTGTCCATGGGCAAGGACGGCCAACCCGGCGGCGAAGGCGAAAACGCAGAAGTCACCAGCTGGCAATGACGGGAGTGGCAACCATGCGATTTCATCTCAAAGCCGTTGGCAAGGCCGGCGTAGTCTCGATGACCGTCGAGGCGCTCGGCCACAGCGAAGCCCGGCGCATCGTCGAAGACCAGGGCTATCGGGTGGTGAGCCTGTACGCCGAGCGGCACTGGCGTGCGTTGCGCTTACGACAGCGCGAGACTTTCAACCTGGTTCTGTTCAGCCAGGAACTGACCACGCTGCTCAATGCCGGCCTGCCGCTGATCGATGCGCTGGAAAGCCTGGCGGAAAAAGAGAACGCGCCTCAGGCCCGCAAAACCTTGAGCGAACTGGTGCGCCTGCTTTACGAAGGCAAATCGTTCTCCCAGGCGCTCGGTCAGTTGTCGGCGGTTTTCCCCCCTCTCTATGTTGCGCTAGTACAGTCCAGCGAGAAGACCGGCGCCGTGGGCGATGCCCTGGGCCGATATGTCAGCTATCGCCAGCGCATGGACGAAGTCCGGCAAAAAATTGTCAGCGCTTCGATCTACCCCATGCTGTTGCTGGTGGTGGGAAGTGGCGTGGTGTTGTTTCTGATGGGCTACGTGGTCCCGCGCTTCAGCCTGGTGTTCGAAGGGCTGGGCTCGAACCTGCCGTGGCTGTCGCAGATCCTGATGAGCAGCGGGATGTTCCTCCACGCCCATCAGGGCGAATTCTTCGGCGCATTGCTGGCGATCATCGTCGCCCTCGGCTTCCTCCAGCGCCAACCAGCCTTTCGTCGGGGCGTCGACCGCGTGATTGAAAAACTCCCGGCAGTCCATCAACGCATCTTCATGTACGAACTGGCGCGGTTCTATCGCTCGCTGGGGATTCTGCTGCAAGGCGGTATTCCCCTCGTCACCGCCATGAGCATGGTTCGCGGCCTGCTCACCGTCGCCTCCCGCGTGCGCCTGGACCAGGCCTGCGAACGGGTGCGCGAGGGTCAGTCGCTGTCGGCCGCGCTGGAGCTCAATCATCTGGTGACCCCTGTGTCCCTGCGCTTGCTGCGCGCCGGCGAGCAGTCCGGCAACCTTGGGCAAATGATGGAGCGCAGCGCCGACTTCTACGACGAAGAAATCAGCCGCTGGATCGAATGGTTTGTGCGGTTGTTCGAGCCCTTGCTCATGACCTTCATCGGCCTGCTGATAGGGGTGATCGTGATCCTGATGTACATCCCGATTTTCGAGCTGGCCTCAAGTATTCACTGACCCCTGGAACGGGATCGAGATGGACGTTTTAGAGCTCATCGACGATACAACTGAATAAATCCATACGTTGAGGTGTTTACCGACTGAATCAAGCAACAAGTTGCATTCATCAACGTTTCAATCTGAATAAGAAGACGGAGAACGATATGCACATGAAAAAGCTTTTGCTGGCATTGGCTGTTGGTGCAGTTCTGTCGGCATCCACCGTTCTGATCCCGGACAACCTGTCCGGTATGTCGAGTGCTCAAGCCAAAGACGGAGGCAGTGGTGGAGGTGGTGGAGGCGGTCACGGTGGCGGCGGAGGTAGTGGAGGCGGCGGTGGAAACGGTGGCGGCGGCAATGGCGGCGGTCACGGTGGAAGCGGCAGTGGCGGCAATGGCGGCAATGGTGGTGGTCATGGTGGAAGCGGCAGTGGCGGCAATAGCGGCAATAGCAGCAGCGGCCACAGTGGCAGCGACCATGGCTCGGGGCATTCCGGCAACTCAGCCTCATCCTCCTCCGGGCGCAGTGGCACTCACGCTGAACCTGGGGATGATCACGGCGTTCATCGTGCCGGTGAAGTGGGCGATGACCACGGTGTGCATCGCTCGGGTGAAGTCGGTGACGACCACGGCGTGCATGTCGGCGGTGAACCGGGCGATGACAAAAGGAACTGACAACCCCGGCGGTGACTCGGGTTTCTCGGGAGTCTTGAGATCTATCGGTAACCGCGGGCCTGTAAATCAAACAGCTGTGCATAGCGCCCACCCGCCGCCGCCAAACTGTCGTGATCGCCCCGCTCAAGGATCGCGCCCTGATCTAGCACGATGATGTGATCCGCATTGCGCACGCTGGAAAACCGGTGGGAAATCAGCAACGTCATGCGGCCTTCGGTGTGCACACTAAAATGCTCGAACACCGCCGCTTCCGCCGCCGGGTCGAGTGCCGAGGTCGGCTCATCCAGAATCAGGATATCCGCGTTGCGCCGCATGTAGGCGCGCGACAACGCAATCTTCTGCCATTGCCCGCCGGACAACTCCTGCCCCCCGGCGAACCACCGCCCTAATTGCGTGGCATACCCTCGATCCAGTCCCTCGATGAAGGGGGCGGCCATGCCCTCGGCGGCAGCTTCCTGCCAGCGCTGCTCATCGTTGAACGCCAGCGTGTCACCCACACCAATGTTCTCGCCGACGGAGAATTGGTAGCGGATATAGTCCTGAAAAATCACCCCGATGCGCCGACGCAGCGCGTCTTCTTCCCACGTCTGCAGATCGCTGCCGTCCAGCAGGATGCGACCCTGATCAGGGCGGTACAGCCGAGTCAGTAATTTGATCAGCGTGGTCTTGCCCGAACCGTTCTCCCCCACCAGCGCCAGACTGTGCCCGGGTACTAGGTGAAGATCGATGCCTTCCAGCGCAGCGCGACTGGCGCCCGGATAACGGAAACCGACGTTTTCGAAACGCAGGCCATCGCCGGGTATCGCGCCCACGGTGAGATGCCCGGTATCCGCCACAATAGGCTCGGCCAGGTATTCATAGAGGCTGGAGAGGTAAAGGCCATCCTCGTAGAGACCGCTGATCGCACTCAAACTACTGCTGACCGCCGTCTGCCCCTGCTTGAACAACACCAGGTACATGGTCATCTGCCCGAGGGTGATGTTGCCGTGGACGGTATCGACCACAACCCAGGCATACGCCAGATAAAACGCGCCGGTGCCCAGTAGACCGAGGACAAATCCCCAGCCATCTCGACGTAGCGTCAGGCGCCGGTCTTCGGCATAGAGGCGTGCGAACGTCTCGCGGTAACGCTTCAACAGCAACGGCGCGAAGCCGAACAGTTTGACTTCCTTGATGTAGCCCTCGTGGGAGAGCAGCGTCTCGATGTAATTCTGTTGTCGACTCTCCGGCGCGCGACGCGTGAAAAGCCTGAAAGCATCACCAGAAAAATGCGCTTCGGCGAAGAAAACCGGTAACGCGCCGACCACCAGCAGCACCAACGCCCACGGCGAAAAATGCACCAGCAACACACCGAAACTGATCAACACGATCAGGTTCTGGATCAGCCCTAATGACTTCATCACCAGCGCCAGCGGCCGGGTCGAAGCTTCGCGTCGCACCCGAACCAGCTTGTCGTAGAACTCGGAATTCTCGAACTGCACCAGCGATAACGTCTGGGCCTTTTCCAGAATCATCGTGTTGACCTTCTGCCCCAACTGCACCCGCAATAGCGATTGCTGGACTGACAGCGCACGTTGGACCCCGGACAGCAACGCAAGCACGCCCGCTTCGAATAACACGTAACGCACGACCGGCCACAACGGCGCACTGCCCTGCTGCTCGTGCAACTGCATGGCGGTGACCACTGCATCGACAATCTGCTGCCCCAACCAGGCCGCCATTGCCGGAAGCACCCCGGCGATCAGCGTCGCCAGCACCAATCCCAGAAACAGTCCGCGAGACGTTGCCCAGACCAGCAGTAAGGCGCGCCTCGCCTGGTCAAGTAATGAGGTGAAACGATCAAGAACAGGGTTCACTCCGTGAGTTCCCCCTGATGCCTGGCCCGATACCGTCCCGGACTTTCCCCCGTCCACTTCTTGAACGCCCGATGGAACGCACTCGGCTCCTGAAAGCCAAGCTGCTCGGCAATATCGCTGATACTCGCCTTGCTCTGACGCAGTTGCTCGAACGCAACACCGCGGCGTACCTCGTCCTTGATCTCCTGATACGAACACCCTTCACGCTCCAGTTTTCGGCGAAAGGTGCTGGGGCTCAGGTGCTGTTCCAGGGCGAAGGCCTGCAAGGTCGGCCACTGGCTGTAATGGCTGCTACGCAGGCGCTGATGGACCTGCGACGCCAGGCCGTGCTGATTACGAAAACGGATCACCAGCCATTGCGGCGCGGTGCGCAAAAATACCTTCAGCGACGTCAGATCCTGGACCACAGGCAGACGCAGGTAGTGGCTGGCGAATTCGATCTCAGTGCGCTCTGCACCAAAGGTCAGGTTCGGTCCCCAGAGCAAACGGTCATCGCTGAGCGACACACGCTCATGGCGAAAGTCTGCGCGATCGATGGGGATGCGCCGCCCACCCAGCCAGCACAGCAGACTGATCATCAACACCAGAAACGTTTCCTCGCCCAAGCGACTGACGTCGCAGTTTGGCGAGTGGTTCTGCAAGCTGATCACCGCGCGTTTGCCGCGCACCGTCAGCGTGCCGCGAAAGTCGTGGAGGAACAGCGCGAAATTGGCCAGGCACTGGCGCATGGCTTTGTGCAGGTCAGGTTCCTGAATCAATGCCCGGCAGATCAGGGCGAAACTGCCCGGTGGCATGCCATGGGAGTCGAGCCCGAAGAATTCATCGTTCAGTTCGCGGATCTGTATCAACCACAACGCGGCGAACGCGCTCGCCGGCACACGCGCAGTGGGCTGCTCCATCAACGTCGGGTCGATGCCCGCCTGTTCAAGCGCAACCCTCAGACGCTGCGGATCTTCCCCCAGCCCATGGATCATTGCCTGCACGAAGTAGGCGGCAACCGAGTCCTTTTCCCGCATGTGAACGCTTCTCTCCCCATCACCTGAAATGGCAAAAAACACCAGTGCCGTTGAACAGTTTCGGCATAGGACAACCGCCCTGCCGGCTCTAGACTCGCGGCCAATAGTACGCCTTCGGCCACTACGGCGGCCAAGGTATCGCGGGGTTTGATCGGAAGGACGGAACATGAATCTGCAAAACATTGGCGTGATCGGCGCAGGCACCATGGGCAATGGCATTGCGCAAGTCTGCGCCTTGGCCGGTTTCAACGTGACCTTGCTCGACATCTCCGAGAGCGCCCTGCAAAAAGCCATCGCGACCGTGGGCAAAAACCTCGATCGGCAGATCGCCAAGGACACGCTGACGCAAGAGCAAAAGCTCGCCGCCCTCGACAAAATCCACACCAGCACCGACTACAGCAATCTGCTGAACGTGCAAATGGTGATCGAAGCCGCCACCGAAAACCTCGACCTGAAACTGCGCGTGCTGCAGCAAATCGCTGCGCAGGTCAGCACCGAGTGCGTGATCGCCTCCAACACTTCGTCGCTGTCCATCACCCAGCTCGCTGCCAGCGTGAGCCAGCCTGAACGCTTCATCGGCCTGCACTTCTTCAACCCGGTGCCGGTGATGGGCCTGATCGAGGTGATTCGCGGTTTGCAAACCAGCGACACCACCCACGCACTGGCGCTGGACATGGCGACAACACTCGGCAAAACCGCGATCACCGCCGGCAACCGTCCGGGTTTCGTGGTCAACCGGATTCTGGTGCCGATGATCAACGAAGCGATTCTGGTGTTTCAGGAAGGCCTGGCCAGTGCCGAAGACATCGATGCCGGCATGCGCCTGGGCTGCAATCAGCCGATCGGGCCGCTGGCGTTGGCCGACCTGATCGGTCTGGACACCGTGCTGGCGATCCTCGAAGCCTTCTACGATGGCTTCAACGACAGCAAATACCGCCCTGCTCCATTGCTCAAGGAAATGGTCGCCGCCGGCTACCTGGGGCGCAAAACGGGGCGTGGCTTCCATGCCTATGCCTGAGCGTTGCTCGCGCTTTGCCGAGTACCGGGACAAGGTGCTGGAGTTGTTCGCCAGCAAGGGTTTCGGCCAGGTCGGCATGCGTGAGCTCGCGAACTGCCTGGGGCTCGCCCCCGGCTCGTTGTATCACCATTACCCCAGCAAACAGCACTTGCTGCTCGACCTGATCGAGGAATTCTACGAAGAACTGCTGGCAACCCTGGAGCGCATCGAGCAAAAGGCCCCGGCAAAACGTGACAAACTCCATGCCCTTATCCGAGCGCATTTGAACCTGCATCAGGAGATGCCCTGGCATTTTCGTCTGGCAGAGCGTGACAGCGGATGCCTCAATGAAGAGCAGCAGGAACGGGTTCGGCAATTGCGCGAGCAATATGAGCGCAAACTGTTGCTGATGCTCGGGGCCCGGTCCCACTTCAGTAAAGAGGGTCTGCTGGCCGCCGGACATGCAATATCCAACTTACTCAACAGCGCACCGGGCTGGCTGGCGCAACATTCGTTGGATGAGCGAGAGCGCGTCGAGCTGTTGGATAGTCTGGTGAGTGGAGCCATCGAACGTTTGCTGCGCCCCTCGGCGCCACGCGCAGTGGCCTGAGGAACCCAGGACGATATCCCCGTGATCGTGGATTGACCCGTGGGTGCCGGAAGCTATAAGCCACGCCACTTCAATAGAGAAAACGTCTAAACGATTCCTGCCAATCGCGCCATATAACGCTTAGCTAAATGGGGCCCAATCACTGCGGAGCCGGAGGTGAATCCAGCCTCCCTCCGCCACCTCCGCCACCGGGAGCCAAAAATGAAAATCAATCCCTACCTGAACTTCAACGGCGACTGCAAAGCCGCATTCACCTTCTATGCCCAAAGCCTGCCAGGCCAGATCGAAGTCATGATGACCTTCGGCGAAAGCCCCGCGCGCGAGCACTTTCCGGCGGACTACCACAACCTGATCATCCACACCCGCCTGCTGGTAGGCGATCAGGCGATCATGGGCTCTGACACAACACCTGACCGTCCCACTGACGAAATGAGCGGTTGTTCGGTTTCGTTGAACGTCGACAGCATTGCTGAGGCAGAGCGGGTGTTTTCTGCGTTGTCGGACGGCGGCAAAGTTGAAATGCCACTGGAAGCCACGTTCTGGGCGGCTCGCTTCGGCATGCTGGTGGATCGGTTTGGTGTGTCGTGGATGGTGAATTGCGAAAAAGATCAGTGAAACTCACTTTCTCAAGGCATGAAAAAAGTCCAACCTGAAAAGATTGGGCTTCTAGCAACTGCCGGTCCGTCTGCCTCAACACGCTACCTTGTAAGGCAGCGGATTGTTCGGAGGATTCCCACGTTGCCGAGGTTATTGCAGAGATCGCTGAATGCGTTCTGCCGAAGTTTCACTAACGATGCTGCCGGAACCAGGGATAGCCGAGCGACTATCCCGTTTTCGTCGCGCCACTTTCCTGCGGACAAAACAAAACCCCTACCTGCATACGCAGATAGGGGTTTCGGAATTTAATCTTGACGATGACCTACTCTCACATGGGGAAACCCCACACTACCATCGGCGATGCATCGTTTCACTGCTGAGTTCGGGATGGGATCAGGTGGTTCCAATGCTCTATGGTCGTCAAGAAATTCGGTAGCCAGGTCGTGGGCCTTTGCAGGTTCACGCTCCAGCGAATGGGTATGCGATAGTTTGGTGTTTTGTGAGTATCTCGAACTTTCGGTTCGTTTCGTCTTCACACACCGCAATCTGGCCTTTCGACGCAAATTGCTTGGGTGTTATATGGTCAAGCCTCACGGGCAATTAGTATTGGTTAGCTCAACGCCTCACAGCGCTTACACACCCAACCTATCAACGTCGTAGTCTTCGACGGCCCTTCAGGGGACTCAAGGTCCCAGTGAGATCTCATCTTGAGGCTAGTTTCCCGCTTAGATGCTTTCAGCGGTTATCTATTCCGAACATAGCTACCCGGCAATGCCACTGGCGTGACAACCGGAACACCAGAGGTTCGTCCACTCCGGTCCTCTCGTACTAGGAGCAGCCCCTCTCAAATCTCAAACGTCCACGGCAGATAGGGACCGAACTGTCTCACGACGTTCTAAACCCAGCTCGCGTACCACTTTAAATGGCGAACAGCCATACCCTTGGGACCGGCTTCAGCCCCAGGATGTGATGAGCCGACATCGAGGTGCCAAACACCGCCGTCGATATGAACTCTTGGGCGGTATCAGCCTGTTATCCCCGGAGTACCTTTTATCCGTTGAGCGATGGCCCTTCCATACAGAACCACCGGATCACTAAGACCTACTTTCGTACCTGCTCGACGTGTCTGTCTCGCAGTCAAGCGCGCTTTTGCCTTTATACTCTACGACCGATTTCCGACCGGTCTGAGCGCACCTTCGTACTCCTCCGTTACTCTTTAGGAGGAGACCGCCCCAGTCAAACTACCCACCATACACTGTCCTCGATCCGGATAACGGACCTGAGTTAGAACCTCAAAGTTGCCAGGGTGGTATTTCAAGGTTGGCTCCACGCGAACTGGCGTCCACGCTTCAAAGCCTCCCACCTATCCTACACAAGCAAATTCAAAGTCCAGTGCAAAGCTATAGTAAAGGTTCACGGGGTCTTTCCGTCTAGCCGCGGATACACTGCATCTTCACAGCGATTTCAATTTCACTGAGTCTCGGGTGGAGACAGCGCCGCCATCGTTACGCCATTCGTGCAGGTCGGAACTTACCCGACAAGGAATTTCGCTACCTTAGGACCGTTATAGTTACGGCCGCCGTTTACCGGGGCTTCGATCAAGAGCTTCGCGTTAGCTAACCCCATCAATTAACCTTCCGGCACCGGGCAGGCGTCACACCCTATACGTCCACTTTCGTGTTTGCAGAGTGCTGTGTTTTTAATAAACAGTCGCAGCGGCCTGGTATCTTCGACCGGCATGGGCTTACGCAGTAAATGCTTCACCCTCACCGGCGCACCTTCTCCCGAAGTTACGGTGCCATTTTGCCTAGTTCCTTCACCCGAGTTCTCTCAAGCGCCTTGGTATTCTCTACCCAACCACCTGTGTCGGTTTGGGGTACGGTTCCTGGTTACCTGAAGCTTAGAAGCTTTTCTTGGAAGCATGGCATCAACCACTTCGTCACCCAAAGGGTAACTCGTCATCAGCTCTCGGCCTTAGACTCCCGGATTTACCTAAGAGTCCAGCCTACCACCTTAAACTTGGACAACCAACGCCAAGCTGGCCTAGCCTTCTCCGTCCCTCCATCGCAATAACCAGAAGTACAGGAATATTAACCTGTTTTCCATCGACTACGCTTTTCAGCCTCGCCTTAGGGACCGACTAACCCTGCGTCGATTAACGTTGCGCAGGAAACCTTGGTCTTTCGGCGTGGGTGTTTTTCACACCCATTGTCGTTACTCATGTCAGCATTCGCACTTCTGATACCTCCAGCAAGCTTCTCAACTCACCTTCACAGGCTTACAGAACGCTCCTCTACCGCATCACCTAAGTGATACCCGTAGCTTCGGTGTATGGTTTGAGCCCCGTTACATCTTCCGCGCAGGCCGACTCGACTAGTGAGCTATTACGCTTTCTTTAAAGGGTGGCTGCTTCTAAGCCAACCTCCTAGCTGTCTAAGCCTTCCCACATCGTTTCCCACTTAACCATAACTTTGGGACCTTAGCTGACGGTCTGGGTTGTTTCCCTTTTCACGACGGACGTTAGCACCCGCCGTGTGTCTCCCATGCTCGGCACTTGTAGGTATTCGGAGTTTGCATCGGTTTGGTAAGTCGGGATGACCCCCTAGCCGAAACAGTGCTCTACCCCCTACAGTGATACATGAGGCGCTACCTAAATAGCTTTCGAGGAGAACCAGCTATCTCCGAGCTTGATTAGCCTTTCACTCCGATCCACAGGTCATCCGCTAACTTTTCAACGGTAGTCGGTTCGGTCCTCCAGTTAGTGTTACCCAACCTTCAACCTGCCCATGGATAGATCGCCCGGTTTCGGGTCTATTCCCAGCGACTAGACGCCCTATTAAGACTCGCTTTCGCTACGCCTCCCCTATTCGGTTAAGCTCGCCACTGAAAATAAGTCGCTGACCCATTATACAAAAGGTACGCAGTCACCCAACAAAGTGGGCTCCCACTGCTTGTACGCATACGGTTTCAGGATCTATTTCACTCCCCTCTCCGGGGTTCTTTTCGCCTTTCCCTCACGGTACTAGTTCACTATCGGTCAGTCAGTAGTATTTAGCCTTGGAGGATGGTCCCCCCATATTCAGACAAAGTTTCTCGTGCTCCGTCCTACTCGATTTCATGACTAAGAGATTTTCGCGTACAGGGCTATCACCCACTATGGCCGTACTTTCCAGAACGTTCCGCTAATCTCAAAGCCACTTAAGGGCTAGTCCCCGTTCGCTCGCCACTACTAAGGGAATCTCGGTTGATTTCTTTTCCTCAGGGTACTTAGATGTTTCAGTTCCCCTGGTTCGCCTCTTAAGCCTATGTATTCAGCTTAAGATAACCATCTTATGATGGCTGGGTTCCCCCATTCAGACATCTCCGGATCAAAGTCTGTTTGCCGACTCCCCGAAGCTTTTCGCAGGCTACCACGTCTTTCATCGCCTCTGACTGCCAAGGCATCCACCGTATGCGCTTCTTCACTTGACCATATAACCCCAAGCAATCTGGTTATACTGTGAAGACGACATTCGCCGAAAATTCGATTCTTGCTCATAAAGAGCAACTCACAAATTTTACCTTAGCCTGATCCGTTACCAGTGAAAGTAACGCCCAGTCTATCTTTCTATCACATACCCAAATTTTTAAAGAACGATCTAATCAAAGACTAGAAATCAACATTCATCACCGTCTTGGTGGAATGCTCATTTCTAAGCTTTCAACAAACAGAAGCAGTTAGTGGTGGAGCCAAACGGGATCGAACCGTTGACCTCCTGCGTGCAAGGCAGGCGCTCTCCCAGCTGAGCTATGGCCCCGTATTTCTACAGGCGTTTCCCACACAAAATTGGTGGGTCTGGGCAGATTCGAACTGCCGACCTCACCCTTATCAGGGGTGCGCTCTAACCAACTGAGCTACAGACCCAATTTCGAGCTATAAGGCCGACCTCACCCTGCTCTCTACCACAAAGCATGGGGTGCGCTCTAACCAACCAAGCTACAACCCCTCAGGGCTGCTTCTTATCGTCTTCTTCAATGAATCAAGCAATTCGTGTGGGAGCTTATGGAGCAGCTGATGTCGTCGATTAAGGAGGTGATCCAGCCGCAGGTTCCCCTACGGCTACCTTGTTACGACTTCACCCCAGTCATGAATCACACCGTGGTAACCGTCCTCCCGAAGGTTAGACTAGCTACTTCTGGTGCAACCCACTCCCATGGTGTGACGGGCGGTGTGTACAAGGCCCGGGAACGTATTCACCGCGACATTCTGATTCGCGATTACTAGCGATTCCGACTTCACGCAGTCGAGTTGCAGACTGCGATCCGGACTACGATCGGTTTTCTGGGATTAGCTCCACCTCGCGGCTTGGCAACCCTCTGTACCGACCATTGTAGCACGTGTGTAGCCCAGGCCGTAAGGGCCATGATGACTTGACGTCATCCCCACCTTCCTCCGGTTTGTCACCGGCAGTCTCCTTAGAGTGCCCACCATGACGTGCTGGTAACTAAGGACAAGGGTTGCGCTCGTTACGGGACTTAACCCAACATCTCACGACACGAGCTGACGACAGCCATGCAGCACCTGTCTCAATGTTCCCGAAGGCACTCCGCTATCTCTAGCAGATTCATTGGATGTCAAGGCCTGGTAAGGTTCTTCGCGTTGCTTCGAATTAAACCACATGCTCCACCGCTTGTGCGGGCCCCCGTCAATTCATTTGAGTTTTAACCTTGCGGCCGTACTCCCCAGGCGGTCAACTTAATGCGTTAGCTGCGCCACTAAGAGCTCAAGGCTCCCAACGGCTAGTTGACATCGTTTACGGCGTGGACTACCAGGGTATCTAATCCTGTTTGCTCCCCACGCTTTCGCACCTCAGTGTCAGTATCAGTCCAGGTGGTCGCCTTCGCCACTGGTGTTCCTTCCTATATCTACGCATTTCACCGCTACACAGGAAATTCCACCACCCTCTACCATACTCTAGCTCGACAGTTTTGAATGCAGTTCCCAGGTTGAGCCCGGGGATTTCACATCCAACTTAACGAACCACCTACGCGCGCTTTACGCCCAGTAATTCCGATTAACGCTTGCACCCTCTGTATTACCGCGGCTGCTGGCACAGAGTTAGCCGGTGCTTATTCTGTCGGTAACGTCAAAACACTTACGTATTAGGTAAATGCCCTTCCTCCCAACTTAAAGTGCTTTACAATCCGAAGACCTTCTTCACACACGCGGCATGGCTGGATCAGGCTTTCGCCCATTGTCCAATATTCCCCACTGCTGCCTCCCGTAGGAGTCTGGACCGTGTCTCAGTTCCAGTGTGACTGATCATCCTCTCAGACCAGTTACGGATCGTCGCCTTGGTGAGCCATTACCTCACCAACTAGCTAATCCGACCTAGGCTCATCTGATAGCGCAAGGCCCGAAGGTCCCCTGCTTTCTCCCGTAGGACGTATGCGGTATTAGCGTCCGTTTCCGAGCGTTATCCCCCACTACCAGGCAGATTCCTAGGCATTACTCACCCGTCCGCCGCTCGCCACCAGGTACAAGTACCCGTGCTGCCGCTCGACTTGCATGTGTTAGGCCTGCCGCCAGCGTTCAATCTGAGCCATGATCAAACTCTTCAGTTCAAACATCTTTGGGTTTTTAAGAAACCCTAAACTTGGCTCAGCAATCGTTGGTTACATCTTTGATTTCTCGCGGAGTAACTTGTGATGCTGATAATCTTGTTGACTATCAGTCTGACTCCACAAGCACCCACACGAATTGCTTGATTCAGTTGTTAAAGAGCGGTTGGTTAAGATCTTTCGTCTCAACCGAGGCGCGCATTCTACAGCAGCCTCTGTTGCTGTCAAGCGGTTATTTTCAGAAGTTTTCAAAGTTTCCTTTGTAACTTCAACCACTTGCGCTTTCGATCTCTCGTCAGCGGGAGGCGAATTCTACAGCGTTACTCGCTGCTGTCAACACCTCTTTTACACCGCTTTCGACCGAGAAGATCGAACCGTTAAAAGAGCCAAACAACCCCGCTCTTTCAACTCCTTCTGGGCTTCGATGACCTGAAGCAACTCGTTGTCGAAAACTGCGTAACTCTTTGTTTACCAAGGAGTTTCCCGTTTCGGCTGCGCCGGAAGTGGGGCGAATTATAGACTTCCAGTATCTGCCGTCAACCCTTAATTGCGCTTTTCTATCAATCACTTGCAGAAAGCTGGAAACGCCCGCTCCCATCTATAGAAAGAGCTAAACCAATCCTTCTATATAGAAGGACAGACAGACTGTTTTCAGCAGGACGCAACTGCGAATGATGAAGCGCGCTGTGAAGCGGTGTTGATCGCCGCAACCGCGGCTTTTTTTTGCCGAACGACCGGACTAGTCGCCGACAATTATTGCCCCCGGGTAAATGCAGAAGCTCCATTCAGATCGCTCGCTTGACACTGCTTCAGGGCCAGCCGGAAACGGCTCGGTGTATTTTGCAGCGTGCGCCCCGCTACGCTCGGGGCTCGATGCAATCCGCGGAAGCGGCGGAAGGGATTACTCAGCGTTGTCGATCGCAAATGTCGCGGCGAGTACTGGCTCGCTCAATGCGAGCAGTGTGGAAAGCTGAAGCAGCAACGATTCACCTGATCCTACCAGCCTGCCGGCGAACGACGGGCGAGGAATCCCTAGGTCCGATTTTCAAATTGAATCCACACCCATCGCTCGCAAGGCGCACGCATACAATGAATGTCGCGGCGATATCAGTCCGGGGCAGAAGTACCAGCTAATTTCTGGCTGCCGGGATGGAAGGAAGAGGAGGTGCCGGGCTTTCATGAAGTCCGTGCGTTGTCACCTGTACAAGAAAGCCGGAAGGATGGGCAGAAAATTGCGAGGCACGCGCGTGAGGACATGACCAAAAACTACTAGCGGGACCACGAGAAAATCGTCGACCCGAGGCGATTCCGGACCTGAATATCAGCGAAATCACCAGGTAGTTTTGCGCGGGTTTTGCGCAACCCTGAAACGAGTAAGGGGACCAAGCCGCTAAGTACTTGATCCCCGTAAATTATGGTCGGGACGGAGTGATTCGAACACTCGACCCCTAGCACCCCATGCTAGTGCGCTACCGGACTGCGCTACGCCCCGACTAGGCGTGAAACTCGCCCCTCTTCTCGAAGAGAGCTCAAGAATATATCGCAAGCTTTTGAAAACTGAAAGTATTTAAAAGCAGGAATTTATTTCTTGAGTACCACCAGAACATCCTCCAGTTCGGCGATCATCTGGCGAATCATTTGCTTGTATTGAGTGGTGTCGTCTTTGGCCTCATCACCGGACAATCGCAAGCGTGCGCCGCCGATGGTGAACCCTTGATCGTAAAGAAGCGCGCGGATCTGCCGGATCATCAGCACGTCTTGTCGCTGATAATACCGGCGGTTTCCGCGGCGTTTGACGGGGTTGAGTTGAGGAAACTCCTGCTCCCAGTAGCGCAGCACGTGCGGTTTTACCGCACACAGCTCGCTGACTTCACCAATGGTGAAGTAGCGTTTGCCTGGGATGACGGGTAGCTCGTCGTTATGACTTGGTTCCAGCATAAGCCTCAACTCGGGCCTTCAACTTCTGCCCTGGACGAAAGGTGACCACACGGCGAGCCGTGATCGGGATTTCTTCACCCGTTTTCGGATTGCGGCCAGGCCGCTGGCGTTTGTCCCGAAGGTCAAAATTGCCGAAACCGGACAATTTGACTTGTTCGTTGTCTTCAAGAGCGTGCCTGATTTCTTCAAAAAACAGTTCGACCAATTCCTTGGCTTCCCGTTTATTCAGGCCCAGCTCTTCATACAGACGTTCCGCCATCTCAGCTTTCGTCAGAGCCCCCATACGTCACTTCCTTAACGTGGCGTTCAACCTTTGTTCGAGCGAGGTGAGGATGTTTTGCGTCGTGGTATTCACCTCATCGTCATTAAGAGTGCGCGATGGATGCTGCCAGGTCAAGCCGACTGCAAGGCTTTTTCTATCAGGATCAATGCCTTTACCCTGATATACGTCAAATAGCCTGAGGTCTGTCAGCCATTCGCCTGCATTTTCACGGATTACGTCCAGTACGGCACTGGATGCAACTTCCTTGGCCGCAATCAGTGCCAAGTCACGACGCACTTCAGGAAAACGCGACAACTCCTGGAATTTAGGCATTTTACCCAATGCCACTTCAGCCAAAACCAGCTCGAAAACGAAGACCGGACGGTCGAGACCGAGGGTTTTCGACAATTCAGGGTGGATGGCACCGACGTAACCGACCAGACGACCTTCGCGCTCGATGCGTGCTGTTTGACCCGGGTGCAGCGCAGGATGTATGCCCGGTACAAAAGTGAACAAATCCAGTGCACCGGCAAAGCCCAACACCGCTTCCACATCAGCCTTGACGTCGAAGAAGTCCACGACATCGCGACCTTGTGCCCAGCCTTCCGGCAGGCGGCTACCGCAAACAACACCCGCCAGCATCGGCTCTTGCTTCAGGCCTTCCAGCTGACCAACGAAACGCAGGCCGCTTTCGAACAAACGAACACGATCCTGCTGACGGTTCAGGTTGTGCTGAAGCGCCTTGACCAGACCTGGCCACAAAGACGAGCGCATGGCGGCCATGTCGTTCGAAATCGGGTTGGCCAGCAACAGCGGTTCGACACCTGGATTAAACAGCTCAAACTGTTTCGGATCGATGAAGCTGTAGGTGATCGCTTCCTGATAGCCACGGGCTACCAGCAGACGGCGCAGCTCTGGCAGATCGCTACGCGCTTCTGCTTTGGCTTGCGGCGCCAGACGAGCTTGCGGGTAGCGAACCGGTAGACGGTTGTAACCGTACAGACGGGCCAGCTCTTCGATCAGATCAACTTCCAGGCTGATATCGAAGCGATGGCTTGGCACTTCAACGCGCCACTGCCCTGCCCCATCGGCAGAAATCTTCAGACCCAAGCCGCTGAGCAGTCGCTCAACTTCGGCCGAATCCATTTCCATGCCCAACATCTGAGTGATGCGTTGCGCACGCAGAGTAACCGGCGCAATCGACGGCAAATGCTGCTCGCTGACGGTTTCGATAATCGGGCCGGCTTCGCCGCCAGTGATTTCCAGCAGCAGGCCAGTGGCGCGCTCCATGGCTTCACGGGCCAGTTGCCAGTCCACGCCACGCTCGTAGCGGTGCGACGCGTCGGTGTGCAGGCCGTAGGAACGAGCCTTGCCAGCAACAGCAATCTGGTCGAAGAACGCACTTTCCAGGAATACGTCGCGAGTGGTCGTGGTGTTGACACCGCTGTGCTCACCGCCCATGACGCCCGCGATAGCCAAGGCGCGGGTGTGGTCGGCAATCACCAGCGTATCGCTACGCAGACTGACTTCCTGACCGTCGAGCAGCACCAGCTTCTCACCCTCTTCGGCCATACGCACGCGAATGCCGCCATTAATTTCGGCGAGATCGAACGCGTGCAGCGGTTGACCCAGTTCCAGCATCACGTAGTTGGTGATGTCGACGGCAGCGTCGATGCTGCGCACGTCGCCACGACGCAAGCGCTCGACCATCCACAACGGTGTCGGCTTGGACAGGTCGACGTTACGGATCACGCGACCGAGGTAACGCGGGCAAGCGGCGGGCGCCAGCACTTCAACCGAGCGCACTTCGTCATGCACGGCTGGAACGGTAGCAACGACCGGACGGGTGACTTCGGCGGCATACAGCGCGCCCACTTCACGAGCCAGACCGGCGAGGGACAGGCAGTCGCCGCGGTTCGGGGTCAGGTCGACCTCGATGCTGGCGTCGTCCAGGCTCAGGTACTCACGAATGTCTTGACCCACCGGCGCGTCGGCCGGCAATTCCATCAGGCCGTCATTGCCTTCGCCCACTTGCAGCTCGGCCTGAGAGCAAAGCATGCCGCTGGACTCAACGCCGCGCAGCTTGGCTTTCTTGATTTTGAAGTCGCCCGGCAGTTCGGCACCGATCATGGCGAACGGGATCTTCAGGCCCGGGCGCACGTTTGGTGCACCGCATACTACCTGGAAGGTCTCCGAGCCATTGCTGACCTGGCAAACGCGCAGCTTGTCGGCGTCCGGGTGCTGCTCGGTGCTCAGCACCTCGCCCACAACCACGCCATTGAATTCACCGGCGGCCAGCGTAACGCTATCGACCTCAAGACCGGCCATCGACAGACGAGCAACCAGCTCGTCGCGACTTACCTGCGGGCTTACCCAGCCACGCAGCCATTGTTCACTGAATTTCATCCTGCTCTCCTAAGAATTCGTTACGACTAGCGAAATTGCGCGAGGAACCGCAAGTCGTTGTCGAAGAACAGACGCAAGTCGTTCACGCCGTAACGCAGCATGGCCAGACGCTCGACGCCCATGCCGAAGGCAAAGCCCGAAAACTCTTCCGGGTCGATCCCGGACATGCGCAGCACGTTCGGGTGAACCATGCCGCAGCCCATCACTTCCAGCCAACCCGTCTGCTTGCAGACACGGCAGCCTTTACCGCTGCACATCACGCATTCCATGTCGACTTCAGCGGATGGCTCGGTGAACGGGAAGTAGGAAGGACGGAATCGCACGGCCAGTTCTTTTTCGAAGAACACGCGCAGAAACTCTTCGATGGTGCCTTTCAGGTCGGCGAAGTTGATGTCGCGATCGACCAGCAGGCCTTCGACCTGGTGGAACATCGGCGAGTGGGTGATATCGGAATCGCTACGGTACACACGGCCCGGGCAGACGATGCGGATCGGCGGCTGTTTCGATTCCATGGTGCGGACCTGTACCGGCGAGGTATGGGTGCGCAACAACATGTTGGCATTGAAATAGAAGGTGTCGTGCATCGACCGGGCCGGGTGATGGCCTGGGATGTTGAGCGCTTCGAAGTTGTGGTAGTCGTCTTCGACCTCAGGGCCTTCGGCGATGCCGTAGCCGATGTGGGTGAAGAACTGTTCGATACGTTCCAGAGTGCGGGTAACCGGATGCAGACCACCAGAGGTCTGGCCACGGCCAGGCAGGGTCACGTCAATGGACTCGGCGGAGAGTTTGGCGGCTAGATCAGCCTCTTCAAACAATGCCTTGCGCGCATTGAGAACCTCTGTGACACGCTCCTTGGCAACGTTGATCAAAGCACCGACTTGCGGACGCTCTTCTGCCGGCAAATTCCCCAGGGTCTTCATCACCTGAGTCAATTCGCCCTTTTTGCCAAGGTAGTGAACCCGGATTTGCTCCAGGGCATTGATATCTTCAGCGCTTTGCACAGCCTCTAGTGCTTGAGAGACGAGCGCATCCAGGTTTTCCATGTACAGACTCCAGATACAAAATAGGGGAAGAGCTTGAAGGCTCTTCCCCTATTTATGACGTTTAACACCTGGCCCCACAGAGGTGAGGCTGGGTGACTGTCGGGGGTACTTAAGCCAAGGTGGCTTTAGCTTTCTCGACAATCGCAGCAAACGCCGCTTTTTCGTTCACTGCCAGATCAGCCAGAACCTTACGGTCGATCTCGATGGACGCTTTTTTCAGGCCGGCGATGAAACGGCTGTAGGACAGACCGTTGATACGTGCACCAGCGTTGATACGAGCGATCCACAGAGCGCGGAACTGACGTTTTTTCTGACGACGGTCACGGTAGGCGTATTGGCCTGCCTTGATTACCGCTTGCTTGGCAACACGGAATACGCGCGAGCGAGCGCCGTAGTAGCCTTTAGCAAGTTTCAGAATTTTTTTGTGACGTTTACGGGCAATGACGCCACGCTTTACACGAGCCATGAGTTACTTCCTCTATTCTTGACTAAATTAACGAAGGCGCAGCATGCGCTCGACTTTTGCCACGTCACACGGTGCCAGCAAGCTGCTACCGCGCAGTTGACGCTTACGCTTGGTCGACATTTTAGTCAGGATGTGGCTCTTGAAAGCGTGCTTGTGCTTGATACCGTTAGCAGTTTTCAGAAACCGCTTAGCAGCACCACTTTTAGTTTTCATTTTTGGCATGTTCGGATACTCCGCATTCAGTTGATAAACATAATCAGAAGGCCTGCCGTGCCCTATTGATTATTTCTTCTTTTTCGGGGCGATGACCATGATCAGCTGGCGTCCTTCCATCTTAGGATGCTGTTCGACCGAACCGTACTCGAGCAAGTCACCTTCAACTCGCTTGAGGAGTTCCATCCCCAGCTCCTGGTGGGCCATCTCACGGCCGCGGAATCGCAAGGATACCTTGGCCCTGTCCCCATCACTCAGGAAACGTACCAGGTTGCGCAGTTTTACCTGGTAATCCCCTTCCTCCGTCCCTGGACGAAACTTGATTTCTTTAACCTGAATCTGCTTCTGGTTTTTCTTGGCCGCGGCAACCTGCTTCTTCTTTTCGAAGATCGATTTGCCGTAGTCCATCAGTTTGCAAACAGGGGGTACTGCATCGGCGGAAATTTCCACCAGATCCAGCTTGGCCTCTTCAGCCTTAAGAAGCGCGTCTTCAATTGACACAATCCCAAGCTGTTCACCTTCAGCCCCAATTAACCGAACCTCGCGTGCCGAGATATTCTCGTTGATCGGGGCTTTCGGTGCAGCTCGTTTATCTTGTCTCATTTCACGCTTAATAGTAATTACTCCGAATCTGGGCGACCACGCCGGGAAACCGCTTGCGCGAGAAACTCAGCGAACTGGGCGACGGGCATCGAGCCCAGGTCAGCACCTTCACGAGTACGCACAGCGACAGTCTGCATCTCGACTTCCCGATCTCCAATAACCAAGAGATAAGGAACCTTGAGCAAAGTATGCTCGCGGATTTTAAAGCCGATCTTTTCATTTCTCAAGTCAGACTTGGCACGAAATCCGCTTTCATTGAGAGTTTTTTCAACCTCAGCGGCAAAATCGGCCTGTTTATCTGTGATGTTCATGATTACTGCCTGGGTCGGAGCCAGCCACGCAGGGAATGCACCCTCGTAGTGCTCGATCAGGATTCCGACGAAACGTTCGAAGGAGCCGAGGATCGCCCGGTGCAACATCACCGGGTGCTTGCGACTGTTGTCTTCGGAGACGTATTCGGCTCCCAGACGGACAGGCAGGTTAAAATCGAGCTGCAGAGTACCACACTGCCAGACGCGGCCAAGGCAATCTTTCAGCGAGAACTCGATCTTCGGACCGTAGAAAGCACCCTCGCCCGGCTGCAGATCGTACGGCAGGCCAGCGCTATCAAGGGCTGCAGCCAATGCAGCTTCGGCGCGATCCCACAGCTCATCGGAACCGACACGCTTTTCCGGACGAGTGGACAACTTCATCTCGACGTCTTTAAAGCCGAAGTCGGCATAGACGTCCATGGTCAGCTTGATGAATGCAGCGGATTCGGCCTGCATCTGCTCTTCGGTGCAGAATATGTGGGCGTCGTCCTGAGTGAACGCACGTACACGCATGATGCCGTGCAGCGCACCCGATGGCTCATTACGGTGGCAGGCACCGAATTCGGCCAGACGCATCGGCAACTCACGGTAGCTTTTCAGGCCCTGATTGAACACTTGCACGTGGCAAGGGCAGTTCATCGGCTTGATGGCATAGTCGCGGTTTTCCGACTGAGTGGTGAACATGTTGTCGGCGTAGTTGGCCCAGTGCCCGGACTTCTCCCACAGACTGCGGTCAACGACCTGCGGAGTCTTGATCTCCAGATAGCCGTTGTCGCGCTGAACCTTGCGCATGTACTGCTCAAGCACTTGATACAGAGTCCAGCCGTTCGGGTGCCAGAACACCATGCCAGGCGACTCTTCCTGAGTATGGAACAGGCCCAGACGCTTGCCGATCTTGCGGTGATCGCGTTTTTCAGCTTCTTCGATGCGCTGGATGTATGCCGCCAACTGCTTTTTGTCGGCCCATGCAGTGCCATAAACGCGCTGCAATTGCTCGTTCTTGGCATCGCCACGCCAGTAGGCGCCCGACAACTTGGTCAGCTTGAAAGATTTCAGGAAGCGCGTGTTCGGCACGTGCGGACCGCGGCACATGTCGACGTATTCTTCGTGATAGTACAGACCCATGGCCTGTTCGTTCGGCATGTCCTCGACCAGGCGCAGCTTGTAGTCTTCGCCACGGGCCTTGAACACTTCGATCACTTCGGCGCGCGGAGTGACTTTCTTGATCACGTCGTAATCTTTTTCGATCAGCTGCTGCATACGCTGTTCGATGGCGGCCAGGTCGTCCGGAGTGAAAGGACGCTCGAAGGCGATGTCGTAATAGAAGCCTTCGTCGATGACCGGACCGATGACCATCTTCGCCGTAGGGTACAGTTGCTTGACCGCGTGACCCACCAAATGGGCGCAAGAGTGGCGAATGATCTCCAGCCCCTCTTCATCCTTTGGCGTAATGATTTGCAGCGTAGCGTCGCTGTCGATGATGTCGCTGGCGTCAACCAGCTTGCCATCGACCTTGCCGG
Source organism: Pseudomonas sp. HLT2-19-2 (assembly GCF_054898005.1). NCBI lineage: Bacteria > Pseudomonadati > Pseudomonadota > Gammaproteobacteria > Pseudomonadales > Pseudomonadaceae > Pseudomonas > Pseudomonas sp. HLT2-19-2. The sequence goes on from NZ_CM142712.1 coordinate 4,046,024, forward strand.
CCACGGTGGCTTTGGCCAGACCTGCACCAATGGATGCGGCGACCTCGGCTACGGAAACCGGGTGATCGAATGAACGTTGACTGCCGTCGGGAAGAGTAATAGTTGGCATGGCGCCTCCTCTCCTAGTGGTGACCCCTACCAAAGGTCACGTGGGTTGGGATGAGCCAGTACAAGATCCGATCCAGGCCATTCAATGACGAACGCCTGCCTTACAGCGGCAGGAGCCTTGCGGCCAACCGGAAAACCGAACCAGAGTGACTGGGATTCAAAATCAGGGTTATTCGCACATTTGCCGCTACCGGGACTGAAGGTCATCCGGGGGCCGCAAACGCCCGAGCGAGGCATGCTAGCACAGATGAACGGTCGTCGATGCAACGAGGATTTGTACCGGGGCAAATCGGGCAATTTTATGCCAGAGTGCTGAACTTGAACCCCGCTTTACCGCTCAGATAACAAGACATTGACCCTCAAGGAGCATCCCAGCATGCGTCTGAATCGTTTGTTCGCAGTAATCGTCCCAATCGTTCTGCTGCTGCCACTGGCCGCCCATGCCGATTGGCCAAAAGGCGAGCGCGAGAAATACATGGCTCAGTGCACAGAAGCGGCCACTCCGCAGATCGGTGCTGCAGCAGCGAAGGCTCACTGCGCTTGCGGCGCCGATGCCATCAAATCGTACCCTGCCAAAGACATCCAGTCCCTGATGGACAACACCGCCACTGATGCCCTGAAACAAAAAGCACTGACTCAAATTGGCGCCTGCAAAGCCGATAACAAGGCGAAAAAATAAGCCCGACCGAGCGCTTTTTGAGCCTGCAACGACAGCAAAAAGCCTCTGAAAACTGCTTTTTTGTACAATTTATTCAGGTTTTACAGGTTTTTTTATTGTCTTTACTTTTGGCTGAAAGCCTTTTAAACCGGGGCTTGCAGCCAAACAAAGCAGCAAAGAGAGTGCGACTGCAGGGCAAACAGCACGTCCGGGGGGCTCCCAAAGCGAACATTTCGACTATGATACCCCGGTGTGCCCAGTTGGCCTGAGCAGCACAGCACTACTGAAAATATATGTTTCTTGGAGATACACCATGTCTAATCGCCAAACCGGCACCGTTAAATGGTTCAACGATGAAAAAGGCTTCGGCTTCATCACTCCTCAAGGTGGCGGTGACGACCTGTTCGTACACTTCAAAGCTATCGAAAGCGATGGTTTCAAAAGCCTGAAAGAAGGCCAAACCGTTTCCTTCGTGGCTGAGAAAGGCCAAAAGGGTATGCAAGCTGCACAAGTCCGCGCTGAGTAATTTTCAGCCGCACTAAAAAAACCCCGTCCATGTGACGGGGTTTTTTATGGGCGAAACAAAAGCCTGAGTGATCAGCCGCAGTTGACGCGGGTGACGACCCGACTGGCATCGGTGTTCAGGTTCAGGCGATCTGAGCGGTACTCCAGGGTCACCATGTCGGAAGGCAAGAGGAACCGTGCATTTTGTGCGCCTGCGCGAGTACGCGCCTGCTCCAGCAGTTCAGGCGAAGCCTTTTTGCCAATGGTGAATTCGGCAGCCTTGGCTTCACAACGGCTGTGACCCGTATCAGTCGTCGTGACAGGGTCTGTTGTCGACTCGGTGGAGGTAGTGCTACAACCGGCCAGCATGGCAACGGCCAACAAAGTACCCAATGACGCGAGCTTCCAAGGCATGAAGCCTCCTTTTTTCAATAGTTAAGCTGAGATCGTGCGACCGCCAATCTGGCGTTTCGTTTCACATGGAGTACTAGCACCCTGCCCTCGATCCGGAAAAGCGGGGAGTTTGCCTGAGTATTCCCTGCCGCTCATCTCGTAATCGTGACTGAATATGAACAGCGCTCAATAGACATCAATGTAGTCGAACGGTGGATTCGGCCAATTTTCCTTGAGCGCATTGAAAATCTGCATGACCCAGACCTCGTCACTGGCCGCGACCAATCCTACATAACCGGAACCCTTGGCCCACGTCTCCAGACGAAACAGCAGCCCGCTGATATCAGTGCCGCCCACAACACCTGATGAAATGTAGGCGATGCCACCCTTGGTCACCCGCAATTGAGTGTGCTCATCGTCGCTGGCGGAGGCCAGCAGCTGACGCACCGCCTCAAGGGTCAAGCCGTCGGGAGCGTTCAAATCGATCTGCACAGCACAGTCCTTGAAAATTCGTCAAAGACCAAGTGTCGCATAGCCCTCCCCTCATGCCTAAGTCGGAGTGTCAAAAGCCGCGCAAAATGGTTAACTCGATACTCAGACTTTCCCGACTTCACGAGCGCCATCATGACCACCGTAAGCATCGACGCCGACATAAAAGCCAAGTGGCCTCAGGGCCAAAGCTCTTACAGCCCGGGCAGCCCTGAAGAGTTGGCAATCATTGGCATCGATCTATTGGTCAAGGAGTTGGGGACTGAAGCTGCACGATCCTTTATCGCGCAGGTGTTCGAGAAGTACCCGGTCGACTACAAAGGCGCAGAACATAATGAGAGAGAGTAAAACCCGCAGTCTGTCACCTGCAGGTGTATGGCTTACTTCAGACGAGCCAGACGCTCGGCCAGCAGGTCAAAGAAGCCCTGGGCGTCACCACTTTCAACCCAGAAGGCATTCTTCGGCGCTTTAAGGCCGTCATACCAGTCGACGATGGTTTGGCCGAACGTCGGGCCTTCGCGGCTATCAACGACCACATTGACCGAACGACCAGTGAATAGCTCAGGCTTGAGCAGGTAGGCGACGACGGTTGCGTCATGCACCGGACCACCCGGAATACCGTAGTGCTCCATGTCGCCTTTGACGTATTCGTTGAGAATATCGCCTACCAACTTGCTGGCATTGTTGTTGATTGCCGCGATCTGCTTCAGGCGCGCTTCGCTGGTGAGGATCTTGTGGGTCACGTCCAGCGGCAGATAAGTCAGCTTCACGCCACTTTTCAGAACCACTTCCGCAGCCTGCGGGTCAGCGAACAGGTTGAACTCGGCCACCGGAGTGATGTTGCCACCATTGAAGTGCGCACCGCCCATGATCACCACTTCCTTGATGCCCTTAACAATTTCAGGCTCCTGGATCAGCGCCAGGGCCAGATTGGTCTGCGGACCCAGCATGGCAATGGTGATGCTATGGGGCTTGGCGGCTTTCAAGGTATCGATCAGGTAATTGACCGCACTGCCTTCGGCCAGGCCTTTCTTTGGCTCATGTACGGTGACGCCCGACAGGCCTTCCTTGCCGTGGATGTTCTCGGCATAAATCGGCGTACGCATCAGCGGCTTCGGTGCGCCCGCGTAGACCGGCACCTCCTCGCGCCCCGCCCATTCGCGGGCCAGCCGCGCGTTACGCGAAGTCTTGTCCAGACGCACATTGCCGGCGACGGTGGTCAGCGCACGAATGTTCAGCTCTTCCGGCGACGCCAGGGCAAACAGCAAAGCGACCACATCGTCGGCTCCCGGGTCAGTGTCGATGATCAAGTCGATTTTTTCCGCCGCCTGGGCGCTTGTTGCGGTAATCAGAGACAAAAGCAGCAAACTCCGGAGCAGGTGGTGCAGTTTCTGAGCATAGCGGTGCATAGCGCACTCCTTGTGCGTGGGACAGCAGAAGACAACAGTGAGTTAGAACGTTACCCCCGCCACCAGCACGATGTTGCAATACGGCTGACATTCGCCTGTACGAACAATCGCCCGTGCCTGTCGGCTGAGGACTTTGAATTGGTCATGACTGAGCAGCTCACGCCGACCTAGTGCACCTTCGGCATTCAGCTCATCGAGCGTCGCCAACGCCGAAGGTTTCTTGTCCAGGATCTCCTGGGCCAGCACATGGCTCTCGACCTGCATTTCGCTGAGCACAACCTTCAACGTGCTGACGAAATCCGGGATGCCATGGGTCAGGGCCAAGTCGATCAGCTCAACGCCTGGTGGCACCGGCAGACCTGCGTCGCCGATCACCACTATGTCGCCATGGCCCAGGGATGCGATCAGCCGCGACAGCGCGACGTTGAGCAAAGGTGTCTTTTTCATGGTGCTTTAAAGGCCTGTACATCGGACAAGGTGGGGATCGAGGGTTGCGCGCCAGCACGGGTCACCGACAACGCTGCGGCGACTTGGCCGAAACGGATTGCTTGGGCTTCGCTTTTGCCGGCCGCCAGTGCCGCGGCGAAACCACCGACGAAAGTGTCACCAGCCGCCGTGGTATCGACAGCTTTCACCTTCGGCGCAGGGAAATGCTCGAGGCTTTTGCCGTCGGCAAACAGCGAACCCTGAGCCCCCAGGGTGATGATGACCTTGCCGGCGCCCATGGCGATCAACCGGCTCGCAGCGGTTTCGGCAGATGCCAGAGAATCCACTGGCAAACCGCTCAGGGCCGAGGCCTCGCTTTCGTTGGGAATCAGGTAATCGATGGACGCGTACCAGTCCGCCGGCAGCGGGCGGCTGGCCGGTGCCGGATTGAGAATCACGGTCTTACCCAATTCACGGCCGCGCTTGAGCGCATGACCGACAGTGGCATCCGGCACTTCCAGCTGACAGATGATCACGTCCGCCGCCTGCAATACTGCATCGAAACGGTCGATCACCGCAGGCGTCAGCGCGCCATTGGCACCGGCAACGATCACGATTGCGTTCTGGCTGTTGTCATCGACCACGATCAACGCTACGCCGCTGGAATCGTCGACGGTGCTGACCGCCTGGCAATCAATCTGTTCTACCAACAGCGCCCCGCGCAGTTCTTCGCCGTAGGCATCGCTGCCCACGCAACCGACCATCGATACCTGTGCCCCCAGCCTCGCCGCGGCAACCGCCTGATTCGCGCCCTTGCCACCGGAAACCGTGGTAAACGACTCGCCGATCAGCGTCTCACCGCCACGGGGCAGCCGTGGCGCCCGGGTGACCAGGTCCATGTTCAGGCTGCCTATAACCACTACTTTTGCTGGCATACATCACTACTCATCAATTCTGTTTCGGCGGTGCTTTTGATTTAGCGGCTTTCCATTTCAACGGAACTGGGCGAATACGCCGGCCAGCGGCGCAGTCGACTCCCGCAGGACAATACTGGGCGTCACGATCCGTTGATCGGTGGCCATATCCGGTGTGGCGATTCTTCTTAAAAGCACTTCGGCTGCCATCTCACCGAGTTGCAGAATCGACTGCCCCACGGTGGTCAGCGCCGGGTACACATAGCGGCTCATCTGAATATCGTCGAAGCCGATCACCGACAGCTCCGTCGGCACACGAATATTGCGCTCGGCCGCCGCTCGCAGCACACCGATGCCAATCATGTCGTTACCGGCGAAGATCGCGCTCGGCGGGTTCTTTTCCAGCAGGATCGCGGCGGCGTTGTAACCGCCGGTGCTGGTGAAGTCGCTTTCAAGCATGCGCTCGCGGGGCACTTCGACACCCGCCTCTTTCAGGGCACGGCAATAACCGGCCAGTCGCATCTGCGCCACACTGGTACTTGCCGGCCCACCAATGGTGGCGATGTCCCGATGCCCCAACTCCAGAAGGTGGCGGGTCGCCAGATACGCGCCGTATTCGTGATCGATGCGCACCAGATCGGCATTTACACCTTCCAGTCCACGGTCAACGATCACCATCGGTGTACGCACGCCTGCCAGGCCTTCTGCCAACCCTGCATCACCGCCGGCCGAAGCGACGATCAGCCCGTCGATGCGTTTTTCCAGCAGTACGCGCAGGTAGCTGCGTTGCTTGTCCGGGTTGTCGTCAGAATTACAGAGGATCACGCAGTAGCCGTTACGCTCGCAGTAATCCTCAATGCCTCGCGCCAATTCGGCGAAGTACGGGTTGAGGCTGTTGGGCACCAGCAGACCGATGGTCGCCGTGGTTTTGGCCTTGAGGGACCGGGCCACGGCACTGGGCACGTAGTCGAGGGTTTTGATCGCGGCCTCGACCTTGACCCGTACCTCTTCACTGACCGGCCGGGTTTTGTTCACCACGTGGGAAACCGTGGTGTAGGAAATTCCCGCGAGCGCTGCCACATCCTTGATCGTTGCCATGACTCAGGTCCGCCGGCTTGCGCGCTGACTGCGATAAGTATCAAGCACCACCGCCACCACGATCACCGCGCCGGTGATGATGCGTTTGGTGGGTTCAGTCGCGCCGATCTGCGCCAGACCGGCCGCCAACACGGAAATGATCAGAACCCCGAAGAACGTGCTGATGACCGAACCGCGACCACCCATCAAACTGGTACCGCCGATCACTACCGCGGCGATCACTTGCAGTTCCAGCCCGGAGCCGGCATTCGGATCCGCCGCTTCCAGACGGGAAATCTGGAACAGCGCGGCAACACCCGCCAGCAGCCCCATCAGACTGAACACCAGGATTTTGTAGGGCTTTGGATTGATCCCTGCCAGACGCACCGCCTCTTCGTTGGTACCAATGCCGATCAGGTAACGACCGAACACGGTACGCGTCAGCACCGCCTGCGCAATGAAGATGATCAGCAAGGCAATGATGAACGACGGCGAGATGCCAAAGGCGATCGGGTTGGACAACCAGGCAAAGGCGTCGCCGATATAGGCCGTGCGCGATCCGGTCATCTGATACGCCACGCCCCGGGCCATTTCCAGTACGCCGAGGGACACGATGAACGACGGAATCCGCCACGCCACGGTGATCGACCCGGTGATCGTCCCGGCCAGTGCCGCCGCCGCCATTCCGAGCAGCGCCGCAGGCAGTACACTCCAGCCCCAACCGAGAATGGCCACGCTGACCGTTGACGCCGCGAGCGCGAGCACCGAACCCACCGACAAGTCGATGCCGCCAATGATCAACACGAACGTCATGCCGACCGCCAGCACCATCAAGTCCGGAATCTGGTTGGCCAGGGTGCTGAAAGTGTCGTATGACAGGAAATGGCTGCTCAGAACCGAGAACAGCGCAACCATTGCCAGCAAGGCACCGGCCAGACCCAGATAGGTGCCGAAGCCGTAAAAGTTGCCACTACGTTTGCCGGCAGACACTGCAGTATTCATGTGAGATCCCTAGGCGCTGCTTCATTGAGCAACGCATCACGTTTTTGGTAGCCGGCGAACGCCGCGGCAAGCAAATCATCCTGGGTCCAGCTATCGCGCTCAAAGGTGTCGATCAGACGCCCCGCCGAGAGCACGCCGATCCGGTCGCAGATCAACATCAGTTCACGCAGGTCGCTGGACACCACCACCAGCGCTTTGCCTTGACGGGTCAACTCGCCGAGCAAGGCATAGATGTCAAACTTGGCGCCGACGTCGATGCCACGCGTGGGCTCGTCGAACAACAACACTGAACAATCGCGCTCCAGCCAACGGCCAATCACGACTTTCTGCTGGTTGCCGCCGGAGAGTTCCGAAACCAGTTGTGTCGGGCTAGAGCTGCGGATGCGCATGGCGTCGATCTGACGCTGGGCCAGGGCCATCTCGTCACCGTTGTTGACGAAGCCACCGCTGGAAATCACCGGCATGTTGCCCAAGGCAATATTGGCGCTGATCGATTGAGTCAGCAGCAAGCCTTCGCCCTTGCGGTCTTCGGTGATCAGGGCGATGCCATGACCGACCGCGTCAGCCGGTGACCGGATACTGACAACCTGCGCTGGCGAACCGAGCGAAACGGTGCCGCTGTCTGCGATGTCAGCACCGAAAATCAGCCGCAGCAACTCGGTGCGCCCTGCCCCGATCAAACCGGAGATCCCGTAGATCTCGCCGACGCGTACTTCGAAAGATACGTCGCGAACCTTGTCGGAACGGGTCAGCCCCTTGACCGTCAAGGCTGGAGCACCAATCTTGCGCGGACCCATGTCGATGTGTTCGCCGAGTTCACGACCGACCATCAGCGTAACCAGTTGCTCACTGTTGTAATTGGCCATCGGCTCGACGCAAACCAGGTTGCCATCGCGCAGGACCGCAATACGCTGGGCAACCCGCGCCAGTTCTTCGAGACGGTGCGAGATATAGATGATCGACACGCCGCGAGCTTGCAGACGAGTGATTTGCTCGAACAACATCTCGACTTCACGATTCGTCAACATCGCAGTCGGTTCGTCGAGGATCAGCACGTGGCAATCGCCGATCAGGTTGCGGGCGATCTCCACCATTTGCTGGTGACCAATGCCCAATTCGCCCACCAGCGTGTCCGGGTCAATCGCGTCGAGGCCGACCTGGGCCATGGCTTCGATCGCAGCCTTGCGCAATTGCTTGCGACTGATCCAGCCGCCGTTGCTGGGCAGGTTATCGAGAAACAGGTTTTCCGCCACCGACAGGGTCGGCAACAGATTGAGTTCTTGCATCACCATTCGGATGCCCAGGTCTTCGGCCTGCGTGCGGCTGCCGGGGCGGTATTCCTGACCCTGGAATTGCATCTGGCCGGTGGTCGGTGTGACCAACCCGCCGATGATTTTCGACAAGGTGCTTTTGCCAGCGCCGTTTTCGCCGGTCAGCGCCAGCACTTCACCGCGCATCAGCGTCAGGTCGATGCCGGTCAGGACGGGTTGGGCGTAGGTCTTACCGATACCGCTGACCGAGAGGACAGCGTTCGGGGCGGAAACTGACATAAAACTCTCCATGTGCTCGCCCGGACGGGCGAGCACCGTTGTGTCACCAGAAGGACTACTGGGTGACCAGCTCTACCGGAGTTTCGATGACGCTATTGGCGCCGCTGTCGACTTTCTCACCTTTGATGATCTTCAGCGCAGTCTCGATGCCAAACACGGCTTGCCGGGCTGCAAACTGGTCAGCGGTGGCCAGGACACGGCCATCCTTGAGCATCGGCTTGATGGCGTTGATGTTGTCGTAACCGACCACTTGCACCTTGCCAGCCTTGCCCGCGGCGCGAACAGCGGAAACAGCGCCGACGGCCATGCTGTCGTTGCCGGCCAGCAGGGCTTTAACTTGCGGGTACTCGCTGAGGATCGAGGCAGCAACCTTGTTGCCCTTGTCGATTTCCCAATCGCCGGACTGTAAGGACACAACCTTGATCTGGGCTGCTTCCATCGCATCCTTGAAACCTGCGGTGCGCTGCTGGGCGTTGGTGGTGGTGGACACGCCTTCGATGATGCCGACTTCGTCACCGGCCTTCAGTTGCTTGGCCAGGTACTCGCCCACCAGACGCGCGCCTTTGCGGTTGTCCGGGCCTACGAACGGTACGGTGATGTTCTTGCTTTTGACCACAGCCGGGTCCAGCTGGTTGTCGATGTTGATCACGGTGATACCGGCATCGATGGCTTTCTTGATCACTGGAACCATGGCCTTGGAGTCAGCCGGTGCGATGACCAGCGCATTGACCTTGGCCAGAATCATTTGCTCGACGATGCGCGTCTGGCCAGCCGTGTCGGTTTCGTCTTTGATGCCGTTGGAGATCAGCTCGAAATCGCCGGAGTGGTCTTTCTGATAGGCCTTGGCGCCGTCTTCCATGGTCAGGAAGAATTCGTTGGCCAGGGATTTCATGACCAGCGCGACTTTTGGTTTTTCAGGGGTCTCGGCGAAGGCCGAAGAGACAGGCAACGCAGCGGATGCGGCAGCCAGCATAGCGACAGCGAGAAGACGTCCAGCGAATGGCAGCTTCATGGGTTCACTCCGATCTTATGATTATTGTGAGCAACGCTTGCGCTGGCATAGGCTACAAAGCACTCCCCGATGAATAACTACCGAGAGCACCGCGCAAACGTTTGCGTAGAGCGAACTATGCGAACCCTGCCTACATTTGTCAACGACCAGAAAAGCCGTTTTGCCGGGGCAACCCGCAAAAGCAGGGTATCCATGTCATGCCGTCGTGTTAACCACCGATCCAGCACCGGAGCCCTTGGCGATTTCCTTGTACAGGCTGTTGGCCGTTTCCAGAATTGCAGCTGTGGTATCGGCCATTTGTCCCTGAATCGCCATCACGACTGTGGTCTTGGCTTCAGGCGTCGGGTAAGACGCTGCTTGGGCTGCTGCCAATTGTTGCTGCTGTTGACGCAGTTGCTCTTGCAGCTCTTTCAGACGCTGCAGCAAAACCTTTTCCGCGACAGAGGCATTGTCGGCGCCATTCGTTTCAGTCGATTCCGCACTTTTGCCCAGGCCCACAGCACCGGTTCTGACTTGCTTGCTGTCGCTTTCCTTCGTACCCAACGCTTGATTCGCGGCATCGGCCGCCTCATCGCTTAACGCTCGAATCGTAGCGGCGGACTTACCGCCGATGGTAACGCCTACGGCATTTGGGATACCAACAGATAACGACATGTCAACTCCTGAAAAAGAAAGGTCCTTTAAAGGGGCATCGACCTGCGCGCGGGTTTCTTTAGCACTAATTCACAATCTGGCAAGGCGGTTTGCTCTACAGAGGTCGTAGTCCTTTTCGGAGAGCCGAACACAAATGCTTAACACGTTCGGAAAGCCGGACATCCGACTGTGTAACCACTTCACCACCTCACAAAAATTCTTATAAAAATCAACATGTTAAAAATTCTTCTCATTCAAAGTACGACTGGTACAGATCCTGCTCTTCTCCTGCACCCCAAGCGTTCAGATCAGCCTGGGGCGTATCTAGATGAACCTGCATCAGCACCGTCTCACTACTAGAGAGAAAAATAATGACATCTGCTTTCAAGACCTTCGTTCCGGGCGCCTTGGCCCTCTTGCTGCTCCTGCCCACCGCCCTTCAGGCAAAAGAAGTCGAAACCCAACAGAAACTGGCGAACGTGGTGATCCTGGCCACCGGTGGCACCATTGCCGGCGCGGGCGCCAGCGCGGCTAACAGCGCTACCTATCAAGCGGCAAAAGTCGGCATCGAACAATTGATTGCCGGGGTCCCGGAACTCAGCCAATTGGCTAACGTTCGTGGCGAACAGGTCATGCAGATCGCGTCCGAAAGCATCACCAACGACAACCTGCTGCAACTGGGTCGTCGCGTGGCTGAGCTGGCCGACAGCAACGACGTCGACGGCATCGTCATCACCCACGGCACCGACACCCTGGAAGAAACCGCCTACTTCCTGAACCTGGTGGAAAAAACTGACAAGCCAATCATCGTGGTCGGCTCCATGCGCCCGGGCACCGCGATGTCGGCCGACGGCATGCTGAACCTGTATAACGCTGTGGCCATGGCCAGCAGCAAAGATGCACGCGGCAAAGGCGTACTGGTGACCATGAACGATGAAATCCAGTCGGGTCGCGATGTCAGCAAAATGATCAACATCAAGACCGAGGCGTTCAAAAGTGCCTGGGGCCCACTCGGCATGGTGGTCGAGGGCAAATCCTACTGGTTCCGTCTGCCTGCCAAGCGCCATACCATGGACTCGGAATTCGACATCAAAACCATCAAGAGCCTGCCTGACGTCGAAATCGCCTATTCCTACGGCAATGTCAGCGACACCGCCTACAAAGCGCTGGCTCAATCCGGCGCCAAAGCCATCATTCACGCCGGTACCGGCAATGGGTCAGTCTCGTCCCGTGTAGTCCCAGCGCTGCAAGCCCTGCGCAAGGACGGCGTGCAAATCATTCGTTCGTCCCACGTCAACGCCGGCGGTTTCGTACTGCGTAACGCCGAACAGCCTGACGACAAGTACGACTGGGTTGTGGCGCATGACCTGAACCCGCAAAAAGCCCGCATCCTGGCCATGGTCGCACTGACCAAGACCAACGACAGCAAAGAGCTGCAACGGATGTTCTGGGAATACTGATTCTCCCTCGCCTGACCGGTTCCGGTCGGGCACCGTTTTCACCACTCGCCAACCCAGGCGAGTGGCTCACGTCTCCTTCCGATAATCCGATAAAAATTTTCTCATCGTCCTACACCAAACGGAAAAAACCGCTGTCAGAGGATTTTCTTGAATTTTAAGCAGTTGCGAAAATGCCTACAGTTAAATACTGTATGCACGTACAGCTTAATAAGGATAATTCCGTGGCCAACACCTCTGCCTCTCCTGACTCCTATGAACGCATGGGCATGCGCGTTCAGAAAATCATCAATTCCCCCACCGCACAAAAAGCCAAAGCCGCATTGATCTTCCGTCTACCGGACGAACCCGTGGACGAGTGGGAGCAATTGCTCGAAGAAATCGACGAGAACGACAACGTCACCCTCGCCTATCGCGACGATGGCGGCGTGCAGATTTTCTGGGTTGTGCCGAAGGAAGATTGAGTCAATGAGTGTTCGCTGGTTTGCTTTGCTATTTCTCTTTATCACTCTCGGCGCCCAGGCTGGAGCGCCGCGTACCTTCAACGAAGCCAAGAAAGTTGCCTGGAAGCTCTACGCACCGCAATCCACGGAGTTCTATTGCGGGTGCAAATACACCGGCAACAAGGTCAACCTCGCAGCCTGCGGTTATGTACCGCGTAAAAACGCCAAGCGCGCTTCCCGCATCGAGTGGGAGCACATTGTTCCGGCCTGGCAGATCGGCCATCAGCGTCAATGCTGGCAAGAAGGTGGGCGCAAGAACTGCACGCGTTACGATCCGACCTATCAGAAGGCCGAAGCTGACCTGCACAACCTGGTGCCGAGCATTGGTGAGGTGAATGGTGATCGCAGCAACTTCAGCTTCGGCTGGTTGCCGGTGCAGTCGGGCCAATACGGTTCGTGCCTGACCCAGGTCGACTTCAAGGCGAAGAAGGTCATGCCCCGCCCGTCCATACGCGGCATGATCGCCCGGACGTATTTCTATATGAGCAAGCAGTACGGTTTGCGCCTGTCGAAACAGGATCGACAACTGTACGAAGCCTGGAACAAAACCTATCCGGTAGAGGCTTGGGAACGTCAGCGTAACCAGAGCGTGGCGTGCGTCATGGGACGTGGCAACGAGTTTGTCGGCCCGGTCGATATGAAAGCCTGCGGGTAAGCGTTCGCTGAAAACACAAAGGCCTCGGGTTTAATGCCCGAGGCCTTTGTTCGTTTCTAACCGCCCACTTTTTTGCAGCGCCAGTAACGCCTTGGCGATCCCTGGAAAAGACTGTTACTGGGCCACTGGACGTTCGACAACCAGCAATTCGATGTTTTGTTTCTTCGCCCGGACGAGCGCCGCGCGCACTGCTGCCTGTTTGGCCTCGGCCTCGGCTTTGGAACTGAATGGCCCGACCAGAATCCGGGTTTTTCCATTTTCCCTGACGACATTAGAAACGAAACTGTGCTCAATCAGCCAGCCGCTAAGGTCGCTGACCGCCTGAGTAGTTTCGCCTCGAACTTCGAGATCCCATTGTGGCGCGGATGCCACCGAAGGTGCAGCCGCAGCTGCCGGCTGCGGCTTTTGCGCGTCAACGCTCTTGCCCTCACCGCATCCCGCCAGTGCCAATACCGCGATTACCCAGACCATTTTGCGCACAACGTTTCCCTCAGAATGCTTAAAGCGGCGATTTTACCATTCATGAATACTTCCCGAGTGCCACAAAATGGGCTCAAAACAACGAGAATGATGGTTGCGGCCTCTGTATAGTTACACCTTGGGAATTAATGCAGCATCTGCACGTCAGAAAGAGGCACCCAAACCGTGAGACTTCACACTAATCTATACATACCACCGACCCCTGCACTGTCCGAATCAGGTGCCCTACAAAGCAATCAAGGAGAAGACCATGCTGATACTCACCCGCAAAGTCGGTGAAAGCATAAACATTGGTGATGACATTACGATCACCATTCTTGGCGTTAGCGGCCAGCAAGTCAGGATTGGCATCAACGCCCCGAAAGACGTTGCGGTGCATCGCGAAGAAATTTATCAGCGCATTCAGGCTGGCCTCACCGCTCCAGACAAACCACAGACCCCCTGAATCCTGTTGCAGTCAGTAGCCAGCCCGTTCGTTACAGCGCAATGGCTGGCTAAAGATTCATGCGCGGCATTTTGCTGAGCACCTCGCCTCCTCCCCCCATTACGTGAAGCCGATGCTACCGGCTTCGGCCACGCCGTGGCTGTCAGATTATTCGCTTTAACTCCGACGAATCACGCCGTTATTAGCCGAAGGTCACACCGCGCGCCATGCCGGTGGCCACAACCACCATCAACATCAACAACAGCGCTTCGATATGGCTAATGCGTGCAAACAGCTTGGCTCGGCCCTGGTCAATCGAAGCGCCCCTGCCCAAGGCGATCCGCCACTTGATCAAGGTGATCATTGGTGCCACTTCAAGCAGCAGAATGATCACGAATAGCGTCATCTTCAGATGGAACAACGGCTGATGAAGGTAATAGTCGGTGCCTTTTTCGTACCCACCGAAGGCCCGCAACAAACCTGTGATCAGCAAAATACCCGCACAGATGCCCCATACGTTATCGGCAACCAGCACGCTGCGAACCTGCGCCGTACCGACGACCAGGCGGCTTAACGCCGCCCCTCGGGTGAGCACCGCCCAGAGGCCCAAGGCAACAGCCAAGAGGTGGATCGCCGCAAGAAACCAGTGAGACAGCATAGGGATGCTCCTGACAGGGAAAAGGAAATGGGCTGTGAGTAGTAGTCCAAAAACTGGAAATCTGCCTACCAGGCACCCACGGGCTGAGGGCGATTTTTTCGAAGCATGACTGGCTGCTCAGGCGGCAACCGATGAGGCCGCACGCCTGGTCATTGAGTTTAGGCGAGCACGGCAAACGCCCTGATGCCCCGATGGATCCCTATCGAGGCCGTGACATGACTGGCGAACAGCCAGCTATCCCCCTATCATGCCGCCCACTGGCCCTTGCGCAAGGAGCCAGAGGATAATCATTCAAAAGGGAATAGACGTGAAAGAGTTCGTAATTGGTGTAAACAACGTAGTTCTGTACGTCGCACTGGCCGTTATCTGGATCGCCGCAGTGGTCATGATCTTCGTTCAGGGCTTCTGGTCCGGGGCAGGCGTTTTCATTACCGGCACCCTGACGTGGTGCATCATCTCCGGCTTCTGGTTTGTACAGTCGGCGACTTATGAAGAACTGAAGAAGTTGAACGCCAAGTAAGATTGGTTTTGTAGGGGCAAATCCAGGTTGGACCTACCACGCAGGTCCGACGTTGTTGAGATGAACCACGCCAGTAGTGATTCACGCTCTTCATGCAACATTTGTAACGAGGGGGCAATCCCCTCGTTACAGTGCCTGGCGACTACCCAGGCTTGTGGTTATCCAGTACGCGATTGACCGCTAACTCACCCATCATGATCACCTGTTGCAGCACCAGCATCGTCTTGCGCTGCGGGCCTTCCAGTCGGGTGGATCAGCAAAGTATTGCTCGGCCGGTTTTCCACGAGTGCCTTGCGCGCAGCTCTACGCCAGGCCATCACTCAAGTGAGCCCTTCGGTTATGCGCTCACGACTACGATCGGTTCTTACCGTTGACGTATCCGCCAAGCTCGCCCAAGTCAGCGTACCGACTATTTACCTTCGCGCTACGCATGATTCAGTGGTTCCAGGGACAGCGTCCGCGCTTGTCTCTTCAATGAACCGAGATACACGAATCATTGAAATCGAAGCACCGCACTGTCTGCTTCAGGTTGCGCCTGAAGAGGCCGCCGGACACATCCCGGAGTTTTTGAAAACGCTGGAAGGTATTTGAGGCACTCGGTGTTAAAGGCGACCAAACCCATGCCTCTGCCCTGCCTGACAGCAAGCGCTGCACCGATGCCGAAACCTAGATGCGATGCGCCCAGCGCGATGGCTAGGCTCTGGTTATTTTCTGGTTTCCATCATCTTGTCGGCGAGAGCTTTGGCCCTTTCAATCAACAGGTTCTGCCTGTCTTCATGAGTAGCCCCTCCTACAACCGGTGCCGTCAGATTGCTTTCCGCAATCAACGCAGCACAGAAGTATTGATCCCAAACAGTTCTGTCCTCAGATACCTGCTTGTTCATTTGGTCGGCGATCATATGCGGCTCCTTTTGATGAGGTAGCACCGCTATCTTACGCCTGAATCGCAGACAACAAAAAATGGCCCACCTTTCGGTGAGCCCTTCTAGACCGCCCAGCAGAGCGGATTTTGTTTGGTAGGCGCGATTGGACTCGAACCAACGACCCCCACCATGTCAAGGTGGTGCTCTAACCAACTGAGCTACGTGCCTGCTGTGAGGCGGCATTCTACGGAATTCCGGAGGGGTGTCAACACCTTTTTTCGAGCTAACCCTATGAATATGCAAAATTTTTAATTTTGCCGCTGCAAAGAAGATTTTGCGGTGGCTGGCGGTCGATTTTTATCTCGGGTAGGATCGATGTACTCGTAAAATATATTAAACAGAGGCTGCAGGATGGCGAACACACCCTACCCGGAATCCTATTACGCCGCATCCGCCAATGCGGTTCCGCCGCGCCCGGCCCTGCAGGATGACGTAGAGACTGATGTCTGTGTGATCGGCGCCGGTTACACCGGCCTGTCCTCTGCCCTGTTTCTGCTGGAAAACGGTTTCCGGGTAACGGTGCTTGAAGCCGCGAAGGTAGGTTTTGGTGCATCGGGGCGTAATGGTGGCCAGATCGTTAACAGTTACAGCCGTGACATCGATGTGATCGAGCGCAACGTCGGGCCCAAGCAAGCGCAGCTGCTGGGTCAAATGGCGTTCGAGGGCGGGCGGATCATTCGTGAGCGGGTCGCCAAATATAATATCCAGTGCGACCTGAAGGACGGTGGTGTATTCGCCGCCATTACCGCCAAGCAAATGGGCCATCTGGAATCCCAGAAGCGTCTATGGGAGCGTTTCGGTCACACGCAGCTTGAACTGATGGATCAGCATCGCATCCGTGAAGTGGTCGCGTGCGATCAATACATCGGCGGCATGCTCGACATGAGCGGCGGGCACATTCATCCATTGAACCTGGCGCTGGGCGAAGCGGCGGCCGTCGAGTCGTTGGGCGGCACCCTATATGAGCAGTCGCCGGCGGTGCGCATCGAGCGCGGCGCGAATCCGGTGGTGCATACGCCTCAGGGCAAGGTCAGGGCCAAGTTCATCATCGTCGCGGGTAACGCGTATCTTGGTAATCTGGTGCCGGAACTGGCCGCCAAATCGATGCCCTGCGGAACTCAGGTGATTACCACTGAACCCTTGAGCGACGCATTGGCCAAGAGCCTGTTGCCGCAGGATTACTGCGTCGAGGACTGCAACTACCTGCTCGACTACTACCGTTTGACCGGCGACAAGCGCCTGGTCTTCGGCGGTGGCGTGGTATATGGCGCACGGGATCCGGCGAACATCGAGGCGATTATTCGGCCGAAGATGCTCAAAGCCTTCCCGCAGCTCAAGGACGTGAAGATCGATTACGCCTGGACCGGCAATTTCCTGCTGACCTTGTCGCGCCTTCCTCAAGTCGGACGCCTGGGCGATAACATCTACTATTCCCAGGGCTGCAGCGGCCATGGCGTGACCTATACGCACCTGGCGGGCAAGGTGCTGGCCGAAGCATTGCGGGGCCAGGCCGAGCGTTTCGACGCCTTTGCCGACCTGCCCCACTACCCGTTCCCGGGTGGACAACTGCTGCGTACACCGTTCGCTGCGTTGGGTGCCTGGTATTACGGACTGCGAGACAAATTCGGCTTCTGATCGACAGACGCAAAAAAGGGGCAACTGCACAGTTGCCCCTTTTCATTTCAGCTCGGGAAGTCAGCTCTTTCGCTGATTGAGCCTCTGCAAAAATTCGACCCTGCGCTGCTGGTCCATTTCCTCTTTGGCCAAGAGCTCGGGAAGCAGCTCGGCCGCACGCTGAGCATCGAGGATAAAGACACCGTCATCATCACCAATGGCCAAATCCCCCGGCGGCACCTGAACCCCGCCCACATCGATCGACTGATTGACCTCCCCACGGGCGCCAATACCGCGAGTCGTGTACGCACTGACGTCCCGACAAAAGATCGGCAAACCATGGCGACGCAATGCGCTGACATCCGTGACCGCACCCGACACCACCACCCCGGCCAACTCTTAGATCAACGCGGCTAGGGTGCGCAGTTCGCCCCAGCAACCACACTCCTCGTCGCCCACACATTCGATCACCAGAACGACGCCCGTCGAAAACGAATACTGCGCTGCCCCTCGTCGAGCAGTGTCGGTGGACGGCGGAAGTGGCGAGCCAGACTCATTGCGGCAATTCCCGACCAAACGGGATGCACATCGGCGTGCCAAAAAACGGGTCAGGAATAATCCGACAATTGAGATCGAACACGGTTTTGACCAGCGCCTGAGTCAAGACGTCCTCAGGCCGGCCCTTGGCAAAAGCCGTACGCTCATGCACCGCGACCATATGATCCGCATAGCGACAGGCCAGATTGAGATCGTGAAGCACCATGATGATGGTTTTGTTCTCGAGCCGGTTGAGGTCGCGCAGCAGGTCCAGCACTTCAATCTGGTGAGCCAGGTCGAGGAAGGTCGTCGGCTCATCCAGCAGCACGATGCCGGTGTCCTGGGCCAGGGTCATGGCGATCCACGCACGTTGACGCTGCCCACCGGACAAGGCATCCACTGGCCGATCCGCCAGCGCCTGCAGACTGGTCTGCGTCAGCGCACTTCGGCAACAGGCTGAGCAATGTTTCGCTGAAGGCGTCCTTGACCACGGTGGTCAGGTCCAGGGTGTGCATCGGCAGGCCTGAGGCGAGGAAGCTGTCGAGGCTGGCCATGACGGCCGGATGATTGTGCCCCAAGGCCAAAGTACCGCAAGTGTCTCGATCGTTCATTAACTGAGGGTGTGCATATGTCCTTCCTCTATACGAATCAGGTCATGGTCCAACGATGGCGCCCCGGTCCCTGGGGCGCATGACACGGGTGAATCAGAAGTCGACGGTCGCCGAAAGGAGGTAGGTGCGCGGCGTCGACAGCGTCAAGCCAGGTTCGCTGTCATCCGAGGCCCCGGCCGAGCTCCAGTAGCGCTTGTCCGCTACGTTCTCGATATTGGCACGCAGGGTGATGTTCTTTTCCTCGACCTTGAACGCATAGCGTGCGCCCACGTCGAAACGCTCCCAAGACTCGATTTCCTTGTTGTTGGACTGGTCCAGATACTGCGAGCTGGAATAAATGCCGCGGCTGGTCAGAGTCAGGCCCTGGACGGTCGGCACGTCCCACTCGGCGCCCAGGTTGACGTTGTACTTCGGCGTGGCCGGCGCCCGGTTGCCGTCGAAGGTGCCATTGGTGGTATTGGTCAACTCGCTGTCGATGTACATGACACCGCCGAGCAGGCGGAAACCATCGAGCGGTTCACCGAACACACTCAGCTCCACACCCGTGTTCTCACGCTTGCCGTTCGGCCCAAAGACGCGCGTCGTGGCGTTGGTCTCGTAGGCCGGCTGCTTGATCCGGAACACGGCGGCGGTGATGGCGAACGCACCGGCGTCATACTTCGCGCCGACCTCGACCTGCCGGCTGATGAACGGCGGGAAGATTTCGTCCTCGTTGACCGAGGTCGACGGTGCGATCTTGCCCTGGCTCAGGCCTTCCATGTAGTTGGCATACAGCGACAGCTTGTCGGTGGCCTTAAACAGGATGCCGCCCGACGGCGAAACCTTTTCCTCATCGTAGGCCGTGTCGCCTCTGACATTATCGGTCCAGTCGTCAACTTTCACGCGCTGCCAGCGGGCGCCGAGGGTCAACAGCAGCCGGTCATCGAAGAAACCCAGGGTGTCGGACAACGCCACGCCGCTGGAGCGGTTCTCGGTATAGACCTGCGAATCCTGTCGCGTGGGTCTGACAGGCGCTGGTGTTTCCACGGGGTCGTAGAGGTTACTGCGGGCTGCGGCATAACGGGCCCCGCCATTCTCGAAGTCCATGTAGAAATAGCTGGCGGCCAGGTTGACTTCATGGCTCACCGGGCCGGTATGAAACCAGTTGCGCACCCCTGCCGTGGCCGTCCGGACATTTTCGTCTCGAGTGAAGTCACGCGGCTGAACGCTGAAATTGCCAGCGTCGTTGGTGACCGCAACGGCATGCCGGAGGAAATCATGGTTACTTTTGCGCGCCCCTACGCCGCCGTACAGCATCACGGAATCGCTGACATCGAATTCGCCGCTCACCATGCCGAACGTGTCGTTGGTACTCGCCTTGCTCCAGGGCTGCGCATAGTTGTGGCGTACATCGCTGGCATGCGGAACCTGCGCGTTGGCGGCAACCTGTACGCGCTCCTGCGGGGCGTCGGTATCACGCTCAGTGCGCCCGATATCCGTCGAGAGCCGCAGGCGTTCACCGCGAAAATCCAGGCCCAGCACGGCCATCTCGCGGTCGACATTCTGGTGATCCCATTCGGTATCGCCGGACTGCTTTACGCCGTTGAAACGAAGACCGAACTTGTTGTCCTCACCGAAGCGCCGGCCGACATCCACGGCCCCACCGACCTGGCTGTCGGAAGCGTAACTGCCGGTGAACGAAGTGATGGGCTTGTCGGTCGCGCGCTTGGGCACCACGTTGATCCCGCCACCCACGCTGCCCCGCGGCGAGATGCCGTTGATGAGCTGGCTCGGGCCTTTGATGACGTCGACGCGGTCGGCCATCTCCATGTCGATCGTATAGGTCGGCAGGACGCCGTAGAGACCGTTGTAGGCGACATCACTGTTGAACAGGCTCAACCCGCGAATGGTGAACTGCTCATAGCGCCCACCCGCCGGGTTGGTGGCGCGAACCGAGGGATCGCTGGCGATCAGGTCGCCCAGGGTACGAGCCTGTTGGTTTTTGACCGCCTCGCTGGTGTAAGTGGTCATGCTGAACGGCGTTTCCATAAAGTCTCGCGAGCCCAGCAAGCCTTGCGAACCACGGCGCGACCTGGCCACCGGCATACACCTCGCCATCCGCCCCGCCCGTGGCACCGAGAATCGAGGTGGGTGCCAGTTGCAGGCTGCTGCCTTCTGGCGCAGGGGTCAGGATGTACGCCTGCTCACCCACCGGCTGCAGTTGCAGACCGGAACCCTGCAACAGCCGGGAAAAGCCCTCCTCGACCGCGAATTCGCCGGAAAGACCAGGGCTGGTGCGTCCACCCACCAGAGCCGGGTCCACTGACAGATTGACCCCGGCCAGTCCGGCAAAACGCGTCAGCGCGGCGCTGAGGCTTCCAGCCGGCACCTGATAACTGCGTCGTGGCGCATCTTCGGCCCAACCGGCAGTGATAAACAACGGACAGGCACTCAGACTCAGCAACAGGCTCAAGTGCAACAACGGGCGCAGCCTGGAAGAACCCAGACGCATACTGCAGGGCATCACTACGGGCATTGAGAATCTCTCTGATTTCGTTCACTTGCCTTTAATGACAAGCGACGCGAAAAAAGGGGACACGCCTCAAACACTATTTTTGCGCGGCAGCAACGTAACCCAGTAGCGGGTTCGCCTATGCACCTCCAGCGGCAAGCTTGCCGCCAGCAACGTCAGGATGCGATCGGTGTCTTCCAGGCGGAAACTGCCGGTGACACGTAATGATTCGAGTTCCGGTTCCCAGCGCAGCACGCCTGGACGATAGGTGCTGAGTTCGCGCAGAAAATCGCCCAAGGGCTGGTTCTGCGCCATCAACACGCCGTCGCGCCAGCCTGGGGCAAACACATCGAAAGGTTCGACGCGTCCAGCACCCATTGCCTGAAGGCTGACTTGCTGGCCGGCGCGCAATGAAAAGACCGGTCCGCGCAAGGGCTGCAACTGCACCGTGCCCTCAAGCACTGACACCTTGCAACCCGTCTGCCCCTGACGAACGCACACTTCGCTCTGACTGACGACCACTTGCCCGAAGTGGGTCTGGATCGTCAGCGGCGAGGTCCCGGGCACATTCAGCGCTATTTCGCCTTCCACGAGTTTCAGTCGCCGGTTCTTCTGGTCGATATCGACGGCACTCGCGGTGTTCAATTGCAGCGAGTTGCCATCGCCCAACTGGACTTTTTTGCCCTCCCCGGTCGCGGTTCGCAGGTCGGCGCTCCAGACATCCAGAGGTAACTGCCGACTGACCAGCCAGGCGGTCGGCACCAACGCCACCGCCCCGACGGCGCGCTTGAGCACCGTGCGCCGACTCGCATGCGGACGATCCAGACTGGCCATGGCCAGTGCCGACGGCAGGTCGGCAAATCGTTGGCGCAAGAGTTGAGCTTTCTGCCAGGCCTGTTCGTGACTGGAATGGCTGTCACGCCAGCTCTGCAGATTGGCACGATCACGCTCATTGGCGGCGCCTGACTCCATGAGTGCCAGCCATTGAGCGGCAGCCCGCACGACTTGTCGGGCTTGCGCCGAAGGTGCCGAACCGATCACAATTCCACCAGCAGGCAATGTTCGTAGGCTTGTGCCATGTAGCGTTTGATCGTGCGCTCCGAAACTTGCAGGCGCTCGGCAATTTCGTGATAACCCAGGCCTTCCAACTGGCTCCAGAGAAATGCCCGTCGCACCACTATCGGCAATCCATCGAGCAGTTCGTCCAGGGCGTGCAGGGTTTCCAAAAGCAACCATCGCTGCTCGGGAGACGGTACACAATCCTCCGGCAGCAGCGCCAGAGCATCGAGGTAAGCCTGCTCCAGGCTGCGACGCTTATAGAAGTTGGTCAGCAGCCGTTTGCCCACGGTTGCCAGATAGGCGCGGGGTTCTTGCAGGTCGGCAATGCGCTGGGAGCTGGCGAGTACCCGCACGAACGTATCCTGACTTAAGTCCGCCGCATCATGGCCATTGCTCATGCGTCGCCTCAACCAACTTTCAAGCCAGCCACGATGGTCGCGGTACAGGTCGTGGAAGGTTTGCCCCGCCGGCATCGACGCATCACTCATCTAAAAGGAACCCTGCGCGAAGAAATATTTTAAATGCGACTCATTCTAATTAGTGTTGAGACTTCAAACCAAGCCCTTTGTGCGGTTTGCCCCCAGGAAAATTTGAATACGCGAAAGAGAGACAGGTGTTTCTGCCACGCAGCCACCGGTTAATCAGGGCTGAGCGTTATTGAGGGAAATCGTCGAGATGAGTAAGAATTCGATGCACGGCCACACTGGTCGGCAGACACGAATACCCGTGGTTGCGGATCAAAGGACAAAAGCCAAATCGCAGACACAAAAAACCCCGGTCTTTCGACCAGGGTCTTTGCTATCGACTCGAAGGAGATACTGGCTTTACCAGCAGCTTTCTTCGTAGCTCCAAGGCGTTCAGTGGGCCTTGAGGCAGATATGGCGCAGCGGACGGGACTCGAACCCGCGACCCCCGGCGTGACAGGCCGGTATTCTAACCGACTGAACTACCGCTGCGTATCGCTTTGGACTTACGTCCAATTAACTCGTCTGACTGGAAAGCTTCGAGGCTTTTCAATCTCGAGCCAGGCTAACCTGACTCGGAAAATATGGCGCAGCGGACGGGACTCGAACCCGCGACCCCCGGCGTGACAGGCCGGTATTCTAACCGACTGAACTACCGCTGCGCGTCGGTGGAGGCTTTTAAAGCTTCCATCTTGCTTGCGCAAGACTCTCGGAAGTGGTGGGTGATGACGGGATCGAACCGCCGACATTCTGCTTGTAAGGCAGACGCTCTCCCAGCTGAGCTAATCACCCGTTTGCATCTCCGAGGCCGCGAAATTTACGCAGGTACCGAAGCTAAGTCAATACCCCGCTTGAAGTTTTTCTGAAAAAGACAAAATCATGTCTTTTCCCGCGACGCTGCCAATGGCCACCTGCAGCCTCAAGCCGCCGCTGTCGCGGCCCCTGTTCGCATTACTCGCTGTAAATCATCTTCTTGGTCATGCCGCCATCGACCACGAACTCCTGGCCTGTGACGAAACCGGCGTTCTTTGACAATAGCCAAGCGACCATCGCCGCCACGTCCTCGACCGTCCCTACCCTGCCCGCCGGATGCTGGGCATGGTCGGCATCAGTCAGTGGTTCGGCTCGACGCACGGACGGGTCTCGCGCATCGATCCAGCCCGGGCTGACCGCATTGACGCGGATTTCCGGCCCGAGGCTGATGGCCAAAGCGTGAGTCAGGGCCAACAGGCCGCCCTTGCTCGCTGCGTAAGCTTCGGTGTCGGGTTCCGATTGCCCGGCCCGGGTCGAGGCCAGGTTGACGATTGCCCCGCTGTGAGCGCGCAGGTACGGCGCACAGTGCTTGGCCAAGAGCATCGGCCCACTGAGATTGACTGCCAGCACCCGATTCCAGTACGCCAGATCAAGACTTTCAAGGGTGATGTTGTGTGGGTCGGCAACCGCCGCGTTGCACACCAGCGCATCAAGGCGCCCGAATTGCCCCAGCACCTCGGCGACACCCAACGCCACCTGCCCTTCGTTCGCGACGTCCATGGCGATGAACCAGGCGTTGTCGCCGAGCACTTTCGCCACTTTCGAACCGCGCACTCGATCAAGATCTGTCAGCACCACCTGCCAGCCTTCGCTGATCAGCCACGCCGCGATACCCAGCCCAATGCCCCGGGCAGCCCCCGTGACCAGCGCAACGCGGCCATTGGTGCCGGTAGTCGGTGTGGGCAACTCGATCACAAGGCAGCCAACCCGCGCGCCAGATCGGCTTGCAGGTCTGCCACGTCTTCCAGACCGACCGCGATGCGGATCAGACTGTCACGGATGCCCGCTGCTTCACGCTCTTGCGGCGCCAGACGGCCGTGGGAGGTAGTGCTCGGGTGTGTGATGGTGGTCTTGGTGTCACCGAGGTTGGCGGTGATGGAAATCAGACGAGTCGCATCGATAAAGCGCCAGGCGCCCTCTTTGCCGCCCTTGACTTCAAAACTCACGACCGCACCGAAGCCCTTCTGCTGACGCAGGGCCAACGCGTGCTGCGGATGGCTTTTGAGGCCGGCGTAATGGACTTTTTCGATGCCCTCCTGCTGCTCCAGCCACTCGGCCAGTTGCTGAGCGTTGGCGCAATGCGCCTTCATCCGCAGGTTCAGGGTTTCCAGGCCCTTGAGGAAGATCCAGGCATTGAACGGGCTCAGAGTCGGCCCGGCAGTCCGCAGGAAACCGACGACTTCTTTCATTTGCTCGCTGCGACCGGCCACAACACCGCCCATGCAACGGCCCTGGCCGTCGATAAATTTGGTCGCCGAGTGCACGACGATGTCCGCGCCCATCTTGAGCGGCTGCTGCAACGCAGGGGTGCAGAAGCAGTTGTCGACCACCAGCATCGTGCCCTTGGCGTGAGCGATTTGCGACAGTGCGGTGATGTCCACCAGCTCGGCCAGCGGATTGGACGGCGATTCGACGAACAGCAATTTAGTGTTGGCCTTGATCGCCGCATCCCAGCCGGACAAGTCCGCCAGGGGCACGTAGTCGACTTCGATCCCAAAGCGCTTGAAGTACTTCTCGAACAGGCTGATGGTCGAACCGAACACGCTGCGCGACACCAGTACGTGATCACCAGCGCTGCAGAGGCTCATCACCACCGCCATGATCGCGGCCATGCCAGTCGCCGTGGCCACGGCTTGCTCGGCGCTTTCCAGCGCGGCAATGCGCTCTTCGAACGCGCGCACGGTCGGGTTGGTGTAGCGCGAGTAAACGTTGCCCGGCACTTCACCGGCAAAGCGCGCCGCCGCGTCCGCGGCGGTACGGAATACGTAGCTGGAAGTGAAGAACATCGGATCACCGTGTTCGCCTTCTGGCGTGCGGTGCTGACCGGCGCGTACGGCCAGGGTATCGAACGCTACGCCTTCGAGGTCGCTGTCCAGCCGACCGGCATCCCAATCCTGACTCATGCTGTCACTCCTTGCCCTGCGCTTGATTTAGAGAGTTTTTAGTCGATACAAAACCGGCCCCTCAGGGCCGGTAGAAACTCAGTTGTTGTACAGATCGATGATCGCACTGACTGCCTGCGTCTTGACCTTGGAGGCATCGTTACGTGCCTGCTCGATCTTGTTCAGGTAAGCCTCGTCGACGTCGCCGGTCACGTACTGGCCGTCGAACACTGCGCAATCAAACTTCTCGATCTTGATCTTGCCGCCACCGACCGCTTCGATCAAGTCAGGCAGGTCCTGATAGATCAACCAGTCAGCGCCGATCAGGTCGGCCACGTCCTGGGTCGAACGGTTGTGGGCGATCAGCTCGTGTGCGCTCGGCATGTCGATGCCGTAGACGTTCGGGTAGCGAACGGCCGGGGCCGCGGAGCAGAAGTAGACGTTTTTGGCGCCGGCTTCGCGGGCCATCTGGATGATCTGCTTGCAGGTAGTGCCACGAACGATGGAGTCGTCCACCAGCATTACGTTCTTGCCGCGGAATTCCAGCTCGATGGCGTTGAGCTTTTGGCGTACGGATTTTTTCCGTGCCGCCTGGCCCGGCATGATGAAGGTCCGGCCGATGTAGCGGTTCTTCACAAAGCCTTCGCGGAATTTGACGCCCAGGTGGTTCGCCAGCTCCAGGGCCGCGGTACGGCTGGTGTCCGGAATCGGGATAACCACGTCGATGTCGTGTTCTGGACGCTCGCGCAGGATCTTCTCGGCGAGTTTCTCACCCATGCGCAGGCGGGCCTTGTAGACCGACACGCCATCGATGATCGAGTCCGGACGCGCCAGGTAGACGTGTTCGAAGATGCACGGGGTCAGGGACGGGTTAGTCGCGCACTGACGAGTGTGCAGCTTGCCGTCTTCAGTGATGTAGACCGCTTCGCCCGGCGCGATGTCTCGAATCAGGGTGAAACCGAGCACGTCCAGGGAGACGCTTTCGGAGGCGATCATGTACTCGACGCCTTCGTCGGTGTGACGCTGGCCGAAGACGATTGGGCGGATGCCGTGCGGGTCGCGGAAACCGACGATGCCGTAACCGGTCACCATCGCCACGACCGCGTAACCACCGACGCAACGGTTGTGCACGTCAGTGACGGCTGCGAACACGTCTTCTTCAGTTGGCTGCAACTTGCCGCGCTGGGCCAGTTCGTGTGCGAACACGTTGAGCAGCACTTCCGAATCAGAGTTGGTGTTGACGTGGCGCAGGTCAGATTCGTAAATCTCCTTCGCCAGCTGTTCAACGTTGGTCAGGTTGCCATTGTGCGCCAGGGTGATGCCGTAAGGCGAGTTGACGTAAAACGGTTGGGCTTCGGCCGAAGTCGAGCTGCCCGCGGTCGGATAACGCACATGGCCAATCCCCATGTGGCCGACCAGGCGCTGCATGTGACGCTGATGGAACACGTCACGCACCAGGCCATTGTCCTTGCGCAGGAATAACCGGCCATCATGGCTGGTCACGATACCGGCAGCGTCCTGGCCGCGGTGCTGGAGGACGGTTAGCGCGTCATACAGCGCCTGATTGACGTTCGACTTACCGACGATACCGACGATGCCACACATGCGACGCAACCCCTACTTAATGGATCTGAACTGAACACAACTCACTGAGGCGTTTTGGCCGTCGGCAAGAGGTGTTCCTTGAACGGAATTTCAGCGGGCACGCTGATTCCGCTGGCGAGCCACTGACTGCTCCACCCGAGGATCAGGTTTTTGGACCAGTCTGCGACCAATAAAAATTTTGGCACGAGTTGTGACTCTTTCCACCACCCGTCCTGCTGTACCGGCCCCAGGCTCAACAGCCCGACCGCCACGACCACCAGCAACACGCCACGCGCGGCGCCGAAGGCCATGCCGAGGAATCGATCGGTCCCGGACAGCCCGGTGACGCGAACCAATTCGCCGATAAGATAATTGATCATTGCGCCTACGATTAACGTGGCGACAAACATGATGGCACAGCCCGTGATCACACGAGCCGACGGCGTTTGGATGTATCCGGCAAGGTACTCGGACAATGAACCACCGAACATCCAGGCGACGACTCCTGCGATGATCCAGGTCACCAGCGATAGTGCTTCTTTGACGAAGCCGCGGCTCAGACTGATCAATGCGGAGATGGCGACGATTGCAACGATCGCCCAATCAACCCAGGTAAATGGCACAGTGCAGCCTACAGACGGATAAGGCGGCGTATTTTAGCAGAGCCCATGCTTATCGGTAAGCTGCGATTGTCAGTGCACTTCAAATCGGGCGATAGTTTTAACCACGCTCAGGCTGGAAACGCACCACAAAACCCTTGAGGTTCTGCTGGCGGCTCAACAAGTCACGCAAGCGATCGGCTTCTGCGCGCTCGATCAGCGGTCCGACAAACACTCGATTCTTGCCGTCGGCAGTGCGGATGTAGGCGTTGTAGCCTTGGCTGCGCAGGGATTTCTGCAGATTTTCTGCACTTGCGCGGCTAGTCAGACTGGCCAGTTGCACCGACCAGCTGACCGACAGGCCATTGGCATCGACCCGGCTTTGAGTCGTGTCCGGCTTGCCCGGTGCGGCCGTGATCGGCTGGCTTGGCGCTGTCGCAGGCTTGGTGACCGGCACAGGAGCCGGAGCGACCGGTTTGGCGGCAGGCACAGGTGCAACCGGGACACTTGGGGCAATTGGTGTCGACGACGCTTCTTGCTGAGCAATTTCATCATCACTCGGCACAGGTTCCTGAGGCAGCGCTTGCGGCTCAGGCACCACCACAGGCTCGACCTGCACTTGCGGCATCGAAGGCGCTTGCGGCGCAGCCGGGGCTTCAACCGTCACTTGACGCTGTTCATCCTGACGGGAAAACAGCATCGGCAGGAAAATCACCGCCAGCGCCACCAGAACCAGGGCGCCAACCATGCGCTGTTTGTATGCCTTATCCAGCAATGCCATTTGCCGCTTCCTCCGTGGAGCGCCGGGCCAGCCATTCGAGGGCCTCGGCAACACAATAAAATGATCCGAACAACAGAATCTCGTCGTCGCTCGTCGCCAGCGCGCACTGCCCTTCCAGGGCGGCGGCCACGCTATCATAGGACGTTACCGAGGCGCCAAGGTTCTGCAACGCCGCGTGCAAATCGGCAACCGGGCGTGCTCGCGGTGAATCCAGCGGCGCGACGGCCCAATGCTGGACACTAGCATTCAATTCACCGACAACACCATCCAGATCCTTGTCCACCAGCAATCCGAACACCGCCAGACGCTTGCCAACCGGTGGTCGGCTGGCCAAGCGACGAGCCAGATACTCTGCCGCATGGGGGTTATGCCCCACGTCCAGCAACAGATTCAGGCGCTTGCCCTGCCAATCGAACTGACGGCGATCAAGGCGACCGACCACGCGCGTCGCTTTCAGGGCGTCAATAAGCTGTGCATCCACCCAAGGCAAGCCGAGCAACAGGTAAGCCTGCAATGCCAGCGCGGCGTTTTCCATCGGCAGATCGAGCAACGGCAGATCATGCAGCTCGACCACTCGCCCTTGAGCGTCAAGACCGCGCCATTGCCAGTTGTGATCGGTGATGCCGAGGTCGAAATCGCGTCCACGCAGGAAAAACGGGCAATTGAGCTCGCGCGCTTTATCCAGCAGAGGTTGTGGAGGATTCAGATCGCCACACAGCGCAGGCGCGCCCTGGCGGAAGATGCCGGCTTTTTCGTAAGCCACGGACTCACGGGTATCGCCCAGATAGTCCGCATGATCGACGCCGATGCTGGTGACCAGCGCCATGTCGGCATCCACCACGTTGACGGTATCCAGACGCCCGCCCAGCCCGACTTCCAGCACCACGGCATCTAGCCCTGCCTGTTGGAACAGCCAGAACGCCGCCAGGGTGCCCATTTCGAAGTACGTCAGGGAAGTGTCGCCACGCCCCGCCTCGACTGCAGCAAAAGCTTCGCACAGCTCGGCGTCGGTGGCTTCGACGCCATTGACCTGCACCCGCTCGTTGTAACGCAGCAGGTGCGGAGAATTGTAGACACCCACTTTCAGGCCCCGCGCCCGCAGCAACGAAGCCACGAATGCGCAGGTGGAACCTTTGCCGTTGGTGCCGGTGACCGTAATCACCCGAGGCGCCGGCTTGCCCAGCCCCATGCGGGACGCTACCTGTTGCGAGCGCTCAAGGCCCATGTCGATGGCCGAAGGGTGCAACTGCTCAAGGTAGGCGAGCCACTCGCCAAGGGTACGCTGGGTCATAGGTTGGCAGGTACCGGTGGAACAACGATGGGTTCGATTGGCGCGGCAACGAATTTCGGTGTCGGCAGGCCCATCATTTGTGCCAGCAGATTGCCCAGACGCGGACGCAGTTCCTGACGGTGGATGATCATGTCGATCGCACCGTGTTCCAGCAGGAACTCGCTGCGCTGGAAGCCTTCCGGCAGTTTTTCACGCACGGTTTGCTCGATCACGCGCGGACCGGCGAAGCCGATCAGGGCCTTTGGCTCAGCGACAATCACGTCGCCGAGCATCGCCAGACTGGCGGAAACACCACCGTAGACCGGGTCGGTCAGCACGGAGATGAACGGAATGCCTTCTTCACGCAGACGGGCCAGCACCGCAGAGGTCTTGGCCATTTGCATCAGGGAGATCAGGGCTTCCTGCATCCGCGCACCACCGGAAGCGGCGAAGCAGATCATCGGGCATTTGTTTTCCAGCGCGTAGTTGGCAGCGCGAACAAAACGCTCACCCACAATGGCGCCCATCGAACCGCCCATGAAGGAGAATTCAAACGCCGAAACCACCACCGGCATGCCCAGCAGAGTGCCGCTCATGGAGATCAGTGCGTCTTTTTCGCCGGTCGCCTTTTGCGCAGCGGTCAGGCGATCCTTGTACTTCTTGCCGTCGCGGAACTTCAGACGGTCAACCGGCTCCAGGTCCGCGCCCAGTTCGGCACGGCCTTCAGCGTCGAGGAAGATATCAATACGAGCGCGAGCGCCGATACGCATGTGGTGATTGCACTTAGGGCAAACGTCCAGGGTCTTTTCCAACTCCGGACGATACAGCACAGCCTCGCAAGACGGGCATTTGTGCCACAGACCTTCAGGCACCGAGCTCTTCTTGACCTCGGAACGCATGATCGAAGGGATCAGTTTGTCTACTAACCAGTTGCTCATGCTTTCTTTCTCCAGTACCGGCGGCCCGAACACTTTGGTTCGCAGCCCCGCGTATGCCCTTGAGCTAAATTCATGTGTGTGGCGATGATCGGTGGGTTGCCACGGTCAGCGAAAAACGTGACCTGCGTACAACGCATAAATCCTCAGCCATGCCTGCTTTGTGCAGCGCAGTGCATTTTGGGACGGCGGCAGTCTGCCAGCCGTCACATCAACTACGTGCTACTACGTACAGCCTTGATGAATGCCTGAATCTTTGCGTGATCCTTGATGCCCTTGCTCGCCTCTACCCCACCGCTGACATCCACGGCATAAGGCCGGACCCGGGCAATCGCCTCGGCGACGTTATCCGCGGTCAGTCCGCCAGCGAGGATGAGCGGTTTGCTCAAGCCTTGCGGTATCAATGACCAGTCGAACGCTTCGCCGGTTCCGCCGGGTACGCCTTCAACGTAGGCGTCGAGCAGGATACCGCTGGCGTTCGGAAACGCATCGCATGCCGCCGCGATATCGTCGCCGGCCTTGACCCGCAGTGCCTTGATGTACGGGCGGTGCCAGCCTTCACAGTCGGCTGCGGTTTCGTCGCCATGGAACTGCAACAGATCCAGCGGCACGGCGTCGAGGATTTCGCCCAACTCGCAGCGGCTGGCGTTGACGAACAACCCCACGGTGGTCACGAATGGCGGCAGCGCCTTGATGATCAAGCGCGCCTGCTGGAACGTCACGGCCCGCGGGCTTTTGGCATAGAACACAAATCCGATGGCATCGGCCCCGGCCTCAACCGCTGCCAACGCATCTTCTATGCGGGTAATCCCGCAAATCTTGCTGCGAACGGACGACATGTCGATAGAACCCCAAGGCAAATCCGTGAAAGTCCCGGATGGTAACAAAAGCGTTCGAGGGCGTCAGCCGTCAAGTTCAGAGAAGCCGGTGAGGAAGTGCGGCCCGATGTAACGCTCGGGCAATTGGAACTCGTCGCGGTACTCGACCTGCACCAGGTACAGGCCGAATGGATGCGCCGTCACGCCACCGGAACGGCGAATACGGCTCTCCAGCACCTCTTTCATCCACTCCACCGGGCGCTCGCCAGCACCGATGGTCATCAGCACGCCCGCAATGTTGCGCACCATGTGGTGCAGGAAGGCACTGGCACGGATATCCAGCACGATCATCTTGCCGTGGCGTGTGACGCGCAGGTGATGCAGTTCCTTGATCGGTGACTTGGCCTGGCACTGGCCAGCGCGGAAGGCGCTGAAGTCGTGGGTACCGACCAGATACTGGGCCGCTTCGGCCATGCGTTCGACGTCCAGCGGGCGGTGGTTCCAGGTGATTTCATCGTTCAGGTGCGCCGGACGAATCTGATCGTTGTAGATCACGTAGCGATAGCGCCGGGCGATGGCCTTGAACCGAGCATGAAAATGCGCTGGCATGACTTTGGCCCAGCTGACACTGACGTCATGGGGCAAGTTGATGTTGGCGCCCATGACCCAAGCTTTCATCGAACGCTCGACCTGAGTATCGAAATGCACGACCTGGCCGCACGCATGCACGCCGGCATCCGTACGCCCGGCGCAGAGCAGCGACACGGGCGAATCGGCGACTTTGGACAAGGCCTTTTCGAGCGTCTCCTGCACGGTGAGCACGCCGCAGGCCTGGCGTTGCCAGCCGCGATAGCGCGAACCTTTGTATTCAACGCCCAACGCGATCCGGAATAAGCCGTCGGCCGCCATTTCGGCGGCCGGATTATCTATATTTGCCAAGGAGTGACAGCCTGCAGATGTACGCAAAGGCGGGCATTATAAGGCCGCCGGACCAGGACGCCAGAGGCGCGTGTTGTTTGTGGCCTGCCGGGCACCCAGGACAGAAACAAAAACGGCAGCCTCAATGGGCTGCCGTTTTGTTTACGCCTTACCAATCAATCAAGCCAGATGCGAAAGCATTTCCTTGGCTTCGCTCTTCTGGCCGTCGTCACCTTCGGTCACCACCTCATTGAGGATGTCCCGGGCACCATCGGCGTCGCCCATGTCGATGTAGGCCTGGGCCAGATCGAGCTTGGTAGCGACTTCGTCAGTGCCGGAAAGGAAGTCGAATTCCGGCTCGTCAGCTGCGGAGGCCATAGCGTCTTCCGCCGTGAAAGTCGGCTCGCCAATGCTCTGCGACAGACGATCCAGCTCGGCGTTGACGTCATCCAGCTCGGCTGCGAAAGCATCCGGAGCGTCAGGGGCGTCCATTTCGTCCGCCAGCGACAGGTCGAAATCGGCTGGAAGCTCCAGATCGTCCAGCGCAACCTCGGGAACAGCCGGCGCTTCAGCGGCAGGTAAATCCAAGTCCTTGACGCCGTCATCCAGGCTCAGCAGGAAGTCGTCTTCGGCCAGGGTCGCCGGCGAGGCATTGCCACCGAGATCCATATCCAGGTCAAAGTCCGACAGGTCGTCGAGGTTTTCCTTGATGTCGGTCTGCTGCTGCAACACCGACTCGAAGCTCAGGTCGTCATCCAACGGGAACTCGTCCAGCTCCGCCGCAGACTCTGGCTCAGCTTCTGCTTCTGCTTCTGGTGCAACCACTGCCGGCGAGGCAGTTTCCAGATCATCCAGGCTCAAATCGAAGGCACTGTCGAAGTCATCGGGCACTGGCGACGCCGACGCTTCAGGCTCGTCCAGCAGCAGATCCTTGACGTACTCCGCGTCCAGTTCGGCAGCGATCGCAGCTGCTGCGATGCCACCGGCAGCCGCAATGACCATGGCCGGGAAGCGGCTCTTGAGTTTTTCGACTTGAGCAAAGTTGTCACCGTTGGCCACCAGTTGGCGTTCCTGGGCAACGAATGCATCGCGGTCGCCTTGCTGACCGTAGACTTCCATCAGCTTGAGGCGCAGGTCACTGCGTTGCGGCTCTTGCTTGATCCCGTCTTCCAGCAAGGCAGCCGCCTGATTCAGACGACCGGCAGTGATGTGCGACTGCGCCTTGCTCAGCACGTCGTCATCGTGCTCGGCAGCAGGTGATACCAGTGGCGCGGCGATCGGCGGGGTGACCACAACCGGAGCAATCACCGGCGCCGGTGCGGGTGCCGGGGTTGGTGCAGGCGTTGGCACGGTAGCAAGCTTCACGCTCGGCGGCGGCACTTCCAGGTCTTCGAAGATGCTTTTCGGCAGGTCGAGGTCAGCGGAGAACTCCTGCTCCTCGGCCAAGTCACGGGCCATGCGCAAATGCTTCTCGGCTTCTTGCTGGGCTTTGCGGCGACGCGCCAGCAACAGCAGCAACAGCAGCAGAACCACCGCACCGCCGCCCACCAGGCCGAGCAGCACCGGATTGGTCAGCAGCTCGTTGAATTTTTGATCGTCGGACGTTACAGGCGTCGGCTCGATTGGCTTCTCGACCGGAGCCGGCGTGGCCTCAGGCGCAGCAGCAGCTTCAGGTGCCACCGGAGCCGCGTCCGCAGGGTTGACCGCCAATTCGGCTGACATCGCCGGAGCGTTCGCGGCAACCGGTGCGCCCGCGGCACCTTCAGCCTGCAACTTGGCCAGTTGATTGTTCTTCAACTCGATAAGGCGTTGCAGCTTGTCCATCTGACTTTGCAGATCGGTCATTCGGCTTTTCAGTTCGGTGTTGTCACGACGTGTCGTGTCGAGGCTTTCCTGGGTCACGGCCAGCTTGTTGCTCAGGTTCTTCGCATCACCTGCGGCGCCTTTGCCACCGGCCTTGCCGGACTCGGCAGAGACCAGGCTCAGGCTGTCTTTCGCCGTTTGCGACGAAGTGCCTTCACCGCGAGCGCGCTTGGTGGCATCGAGCTGCTGCTGTCCGGCCCCGGGCTTCGCCACGTAGCGACGACCCTGACGCCAAGCGGTGTT
Source organism: Pseudomonas sp. HLT2-19-2 (assembly GCF_054898005.1). NCBI lineage: Bacteria > Pseudomonadati > Pseudomonadota > Gammaproteobacteria > Pseudomonadales > Pseudomonadaceae > Pseudomonas > Pseudomonas sp. HLT2-19-2. Next base: position 4,080,521 of record NZ_CM142712.1, read on the forward strand.
CTGCGCGGAGACTTCAGCAATGGCCTTCGGTTGCGGCAGGCTGGTGCTCTGTGCCTGATCCGGCAAACGCAGCACCTGACCGGTTTTCAACCGGTTGATGTTGCCGTCGATAAAGGCATCCGGGTTCAACGCCTGGATGGCCAGCATGGTTTGTTGGACCGAACCGCCGTTGCGCGCCTTCGCTGCGATTTCCCACAGGGTATCGCGCGGCGTGGTGGTGTATTGGGTCGGCGTGGTCGCGGCGGTTACTGGCGCAGTGACGGTTTGAGTCGGTGCCGGTTGCGCAGCCGCATCAGCGGTTTGCGGCGAGAATTTGGACGGATCAAGCAGCACGCTGTAATCACGCAGCAGACGACCGTTGGGCCACATCACTTGAACCAGGAATTTCACCATGGGTTCCGAGAGTGGCTTGCTGGATGTCACACGCAGGATGCTTTTTCCGCTGGCGTTGAGCACCGGGGTAAAGGTCAGGTCATTGAGAAACGCCTGGCGGTCGACACCGGCCTTGGCGAAATCTTCGGGCGAAGCCAGGCTCGGCACCACTTCGGCAGCGGTGAGGTCCTTGACGTCGAGCAACTCAATTTCCGCCACCAGGGGCTGATTCAGCGTCGACTTCAGGGTCAATTCCCCGAGCCCGAGGGCATGCGCCATACCGGAGGACAGCGCCGAGGCGGCCGCTATTGCTAACACCAGTTTGCGAACTTGAACCATAGCCTAATCCTTTGTCTGAACATTCCTCGGCCAGCGAGAAGGTGTTAATAGCCGCTGCCGTAAGGCATTGCGCGCGGCGGCGAAGAGTCGTCGCGCGCGATCGTTTCATTCATGCCACGCAAAGCCCCGGAGGGTGGCCCGCCTTCGGCAATCTGGCCAAGCATAGCGCTCGGCCCGAATCATTCTGTGAATTGTTGCGAAGTATCTTTTACAGCAGGTCTTTTATCAACAATTCAGCCACCTGCACAGCATTGAGCGCGGCGCCTTTTCGTACGTTATCTGACGTCAGCCACAAATTAAGTTCCGACGGGTCGTCGATCCCGCCGCGAACCCGACCAACGTAGACCACATCCTGCCCTACCGCATCGCCTACCGGCGTCGGGTAATCACCGGCTTCCACCAGCTCGATACCGGGCGCGTCTTCCAGGGCGGCGTTGACTTTCGTCAGGTCGATGTCGCTCGCTGACTGCAACGTCACGTTAAAGCTATCGCCAAAAAACACCGGGGCTTGAATGCAAGTGACGGAAATCTTTAATAAAGGCAGTGCCATGACCTGACGCAGCTCGCGTACCAGGCGTTTTTCCAGCAGCGTATGCCCCCGATCATCGGGCTTGCCAACTTGCGCCAGCAGGTTGAAGGCCATCTGCCGATCGAAGAAGGTCGGCTCCAGCGGACGCACATTGAGCAGCTCGGCAGTTTGCCGGGCCAGCTCGGTGACGGCTTCGCGCCCCTGGGCAGACACGGCCAGGCTGGCGGTCAGGTTGATGCGTTGCAGGTCGAGCAAACCGAGCAACGGTGCGAGCACTACCGCCAGCGTAGTGGCCGAAGGGCTTGGACTGCTGACCTGGAACGGCTTTTTCAAACCGGCCAGGATTTCGGCGTTGGCTTCAGGCACAACTTGCGGCGCCTGATCAGCCGGCAAGGCGCCGGACAGGTCGATCAGCGAGCAACCGGCCGCCGTGGCACGCGAAGCGAAACTCAGGGTCACCGCAGGGCCGGCAGCGAAGAACACCAGCTGGACTTTGCTGAAATCGAATTCGTCGACTTCCCGCACCCGTACGTTCTTGCCGCGAAACGGCACCGAATGCCCCGCCGATTCGCTGCTGGCGAGCAGGTGCAGATTGCCGACCGGGAAGTCGCGCTCTTCGAGAATCTGCACGAGCGTTTCGCCAACAGTACCGGTGGCGCCGATCACGGCAATATCAAAGGACTGGCTCATGGTTCTACCTCTGGCGAAACGGGGGGAGCGGCACTTTACCGGGTGGTTGGCATGCAGGCAATTCTGCCGGGGATTTGTGGTGCCTGCGCCGCCCCCTTCGCGGGCAAGCCTCGCTCCTACATGGGATCGCGCTGCACTTGTAGGAGCGAGGCTTGCCCGCGAAGGGGACCGTCTTGACGACACATTTCCCATAAAAAAACCCGCACATCTTTCAAGGCACGGGCTCTTTGTTTACTTCAATCGATCAACGCTCAAGCAGGATCCGCAGCATGCGACGCAGCGGTTCGGCCGCGCCCCACAGCAGCTGGTCGCCGACGGTGAACGCGCCGAGGTACTGCGTGCCCATGTTCAGTTTTCGCAAACGGCCAACCGGTACGTTCAGGGTGCCGGTGACTTTCGTCGGGCTCAGCTCCTGAATGCTGACGTCACGCTGGTTCGGCACCAGTTTGACCCAAGGGTTGTGCTGGCTGATCAGCCCTTCGATGTCGGCGATCGGCACGTCTTTGTTCAGTTTGATGGTCAGCGCCTGGCTGTGGCAGCGCATGGCGCCGATGCGCACGCAGATGCCGTCGACCGGGATCGGGCTCTTGAAGCGACCAAGGATCTTGTTGGTCTCGGCCTGGGCCTTCCACTCTTCACGGCTCTGACCGTTCGGCAGTTCCTTGTCGATCCACGGGATCAGGCTGCCGGCCAGCGGAACGCCGAAGTTTTCGGTCGGGTACGCGTCGCTGCGCATGGCTTCGGCGACACGGCGGTCGATGTCAAGGATCGCGCTGGCCGGGTCGGCCAGTTGATCGACGACAGCGGCGTGGGTCGCGCCCATTTGCTTGATCAGTTCACGCATGTTTTGCGCGCCGGCACCGGAGGCCGCCTGATAGGTCATGGCGCTCATCCACTCGACCAGACCGGCTTCGAACAAGCCGCCGAGGCCCATTAGCATCAGGCTGACGGTGCAGTTGCCGCCGATGTAGTTCTTGGTGCCCGCATCGAGCTGCTGGTCGATGACCTTGCGGTTCACCGGGTCCAGCACGATCACCGCGTCATCCTGCATGCGCAGGCTGGAAGCGGCGTCGATCCAATAACCCTGCCAGCCGGCTTCGCGCAGTTTCGGGAAGACTTCGCTGGTGTAGTCGCCACCCTGGCAGGTCAGAATCACGTCGAGGGTTTTCAGCTCTTCAATGCTGTAAGCGTCCTTGAGCGGAGCAATGTCCTTGCCCACGGACGGGCCTTGGCCACCGACATTGGAAGTGGTGAAAAACACCGGCTCAATAAGATCGAAATCCTGCTCTTCCAGCATCCGCTGCATGAGCACGGAACCGACCATACCGCGCCAACCGATCAGACCTACACGTTTCATCGCAACTACACCTTCTTTAAAAAGTGGGCCGCTGCTTTCAAGAGTGAAAGTTGCAGCGGGCCCAAGAGATTACAGATTCCGCAGCGCGGCGACTACAGCGTCGCCCATTTCCTGCGTACCGACTTTAGTGCAACCCGCCGACCAGATGTCGCCAGTGCGCAGGCCTTGGTCCAAAACCAGACTGACGGCCTTCTCGATCGCATCGGCCGCATCCTGCAGATTGAAGCTGTAACGCAGCATCATCGACACCGACAGAATGGTCGCCAACGGGTTGGCAATGCCTTTGCCGGCAATGTCCGGCGCCGAACCGTGGCACGGCTCGTACATGCCTTTGTTGTTGGTATCCAGCGACGCCGACGGCAGCATGCCGATGGAACCGGTGAGCATCGATGCCTGGTCGGACAAAATGTCACCAAACAGGTTATCGGTGACGATCACGTCGAATTGCTTGGGTGCACGCACCAGTTGCATGGCGGCGTTGTCGACGTACATGTGGCTCAGTTCGACTTCAGGGTAATCCTTGGCCACTTGCTCGACGATTTCACGCCACAGTTGGCTGGAGGCCAGTACGTTGGCCTTGTCCACCGAGCACAGCTTCTTGCCGCGCACCATGGCCATGTCGAAACCGACACGGGCGATACGGCGGATTTCGCTTTCGCTGTACGGCAGGGTGTCGTAAGCCTGACGCTCGCCGTTTTCCAGGGTGCGGGTACCGCGTGGCGCGCCAAAGTAGATACCGCCGGTCAGTTCACGGACGATCAGGATGTCCAGGCCAGCAACAATCTCGGGCTTCAGGCTCGAAGCCTCGGCCAGCTGCGGGTAGAGGATCGCCGGACGCAGGTTGCCGAACAGGCCCAGTTGCGCGCGGATTTTCAGCAGGCCGCGCTCAGGGCGGATGTCACGTTCGATGGTGTCCCATTTAGGGCCGCCCACAGCGCCGAGCAGTACAGCATCGGCTGCGCGCGCACGGTCCAGGGTTTCGTCGGCCAAAGGCACGCCATGCTTGTCGATGGCGGCGCCGCCGATTACGTCGTGGCTTAGCTCGAAATCCAGGCTGTACTTGTCGTTCGCCAGCTCCAGCACCTTGACCGCTTCGGCCATGATTTCCGGGCCAATACCGTCACCTGGGAGAATCAGAATCTGCTTGCTCATGCTTTCCTCATGTCATCAGTCGGCGTGCCCTGGGGTCGCGGGTTAGCCGGGAAAAAGTCTATCGCTCGACGCTTATCGTTCAACCATCAGCACTAGCACATCTGTACTGAACGAACCATCGGCTTCAATCTCAAAATATTCACGCACTTCGTTGCCCATCGACTGCTGCAACTCGCGGATCGCCGCGCGCATCACCTCTGGCGTGCGCATGCGCTCAACCCAGGAGGTGTACTCCAGACGCAGCCGTTGACGGGTGGTGCTGCGAGTATGCAACCCCGCTTCGCTGACCTGACGCAACCACTCGCCGGCGGAATAATCGCGCACATGGCTGGTGTCGCGCAGCACTTCGACGCTTTGCAGGTAAGTGTCGAACAACGGACTGCCCGGTGACAACACATCGATGAACGCCGCCACCCCGCCCGGTTTTAGCACCCGGCGAACTTCCCGCAGGGCCAGGCCGAGATCGCTCCAATGGTGCGCCGAATAACGGCTGAAGACGAAATCGAACTCACCATTGGCGAACGGCAACCGTTCAGCGGCGCCCAACACCGTGGACACATTGCTCAGGCCGCGGTCGACGGCGGCACCGGCCACCACGTCGAGCATCTGCTGCGACAGGTCGTAGGCCACCACTTCTTTCACCAGCGAGGCCACGTGGAAGCTCACGTGACCGGCGCCGCAGCCCAGGTCCAGCACACGGGCATCTCCCTGCCCTGCCAGTTCAGCCTGTAGCAGTGCGAATTCGGTGCCTTGAGCGTGAACGGCGCTGCTCAGATAGGCCGAGGCCTGTTCACCGAATTGCTTCTGTACAACCTGACTGTGGGCGGTGCTGGTCATCGTAATGTCCTGATATTTGTGTTGTCTGGGCGGGCCTCTTCGCGGGCAAGCCTCGCTCCTACAGGAGAATGCATTACAACCGTAGGAGCTAGGCTTGCCCGCGAAGGCGTCATCACGTTTTACAAACAATCATGCGTCGCGAAACAACCACGGCTGGCTCGCACGGTGTTTGGCTTCAAACGCCGCGATCGCCTCACCTTCCTGCAAGGTCAGGCCGATGTCGTCCAGGCCGTTGACCAGACAATGCTTGCGGAACTCGTCAAGCTCGAAGCTGTAAACCTTGCCATCAGGCCGGGTTACGGTCTGGGCTTGCAGGTCGACCGTCAATTCGTAGCCAGGATTCGCTTCGACTTGCTGGAACAGCTCATCGACTTCAGCGTCGCTCAAGATGATCGGCAGCAAGCCGTTCTTGAAGCTGTTGTTGTAGAAAATGTCGGCGTAGCTCGGCGCGATGATGCTGCGAAAACCGTACTCTTCCAGCGCCCACGGCGCGTGCTCGCGGCTCGAGCCGCAACCGAAGTTCTCGCGAGCCAGCAGCACGCTGGCGCCTTGATACCGCTCGGCGTTGAGGACGAAGTCCTTGTTCAGCGGACGCTTGGAGTTGTCCTGATAGGCATAGCCCACGTCCAGGTAGCGCCATTCGTCAAACAGGTTCGGACCAAAACCGGTGCGTTTTATCGACTTCAAGAACTGCTTCGGAATGATCTGGTCGGTATCGACGTTGGCACGGTCCAAGGGTGCGACCAAACCGGTGTGTTGGGTAAAAGCTCTCATGTGCGGTTCCTCAGATCAGTTCGCGAACGTCGATGAAACGACCGTTGACGGCAGCCGCCGCGGCCATGGCCGGGCTGACCAGGTGAGTACGACCACCGGCGCCCTGACGCCCTTCGAAGTTGCGGTTGGAGGTCGAGGCGCAATGCTCGCCCGACTCCAAACGGTCCGGGTTCATCGCCAGACACATCGAGCAACCCGGTTCACGCCACTCGAAACCGGCCTCGAGGAAAATCTTGTCCAGGCCTTCGGCCTCGGCTTGTGCCTTCACCAGGCCCGAGCCCGGCACCACGATGGCTTGCTTGATGGTCGAAGCGACTTTACGGCCCTTGGCGATCACCGCAGCAGCGCGCAAGTCTTCGATCCGCGAGTTGGTGCAGGAACCAATGAATACCCGGTCCAGCTGAATGTCGGTGATCGCCTGATTGGCGCTCAAACCCATGTATTTCAAGGCGCGCTCGATGGAGCCACGTTTGACCAGGTCCATTTCCTTCGCAGGATCGGGAACGTTCTGATCAACCGCCAAGACCATCTCGGGCGACGTACCCCAGCTGACTTGAGGCTTGATCTGAGTGGCGTCGAGTTCGACCACGGTGTCGAACACGGCGTCAGCGTCGGACACCAGGTCTTTCCAGGCTTCGACCGCCAGATCCCATTCCGCGCCTTTCGGAGCGAATGGACGACCCTTGACGTAAGCCACGGTTTTTTCGTCGGCAGCCACCAGACCTACGCGAGCACCGGCCTCGATGGACATGTTGCAGATGGTCATGCGGCCTTCAACGGACAAATCGCGAATGGCGCTGCCGGCAAACTCGATGGCGTGGCCGTTACCGCCGGCGGTGCCGATTTTGCCGATCACCGCGAGCACGATGTCCTTGGCCGTCACGCCGAACGGCAATTTGCCTTCGACCGACACCCGCATGTTTTTCATTTTCTTGGCGACCAGGCACTGCGTGGCGAACACATGCTCGACCTCGGAAGTCCCGATGCCGTGGGCCAAGGCGCCAAACGCGCCGTGAGTCGAGGTGTGCGAATCGCCGCAGACCACGGTCATGCCCGGCAAGGTGGCACCCTGCTCCGGACCGATCACGTGAACGATGCCTTGGCGCACGTCATTCATTTTGAATTCAGTGATGCCGTATTCATCGCAGTAGTCATCGAGGGTCTGAACCTGCAAACGCGAGACCTGGTCGGTAATCGCTTCGATGCCGCCCTTGCGATCCGGAGTGGTCGGTACGTTGTGGTCCGGGGTGGCGATGATCGAGTCGACGCGCCAAGGCTTGCGCCCGGCCAGACGCAGGCCTTCGAAAGCTTGGGGCGAAGTCACTTCATGGATGATGTGGCGGTCGATATAGATCAGCGACGACCCATCGTCGCGCCGTTTCACTTCATGGGAATCCCAGAGCTTGTCGTAAAGCGTTTTGCCGGCCATCAGACGGTCCTCATCAGCTTGCTTCTATTTTCTATGCCTTGGGTCATGCACGGTTCAATAACCCCTTGGCTTGTGAGGTCGATCCTAGGGGGTTACATTAAATAACTCAAATTCATATTTTTTATGCTTTGGATAACCAACTGGAATACCACAATGGATCTGGCCAACCTCAACGCTTTTATCGCGATTGCCGAGACCGGGAGTTTCTCCGGCGCTGGCGAACGGCTGCACCTGACGCAACCGGCCATCAGCAAACGCATTGCCGGACTGGAGCAGCAATTGAAGGTGCGCCTGTTCGATCGCCTGGGCCGTGAAGTTGGCCTGACCGAGGCCGGTCGCGCTTTGCTGCCGAGGGCCTATCAAATCTTGAATGTGCTGGACGACACCCGCCGCGCCCTGACCAACCTGACCGGCGAAGTGTCCGGCCGCCTGACCCTCGCCACCAGCCACCACATCGGCCTGCACCGCTTACCCCCCTTATTAAGGGAATTCACCCGACGTTACCCGCAGGTGGCGCTGGATATTCAGTTCCTCGATTCGGAAGTGGCCTACGAAGAAATTCTCCATGGCCGCGCCGAACTGGCGGTCATCACCCTGGCGCCGGAGCCCCACGCACTGGTAAAGGCCACCCCGGTGTGGGACGACCCGCTGGACTTCGTGGTCGCCCCGGAGCACTCGCTGATCAGCGACGGCCCGGTCAGCCTGGCGAACATTGCCCTGCACCCGGCGGTATTTCCGGGTGGCAACACCTTTACCCACCACATCGTCCGGCGCCTGTTCGAAGCTCAAGGCCTGACGCCGAACATCGCCATGAGCACGAATTATCTGGAAACCATCAAGATGATGGTCTCGATTGGCCTGGCCTGGAGCGTGTTGCCGCGCACCATGCTTGATGATCAGGTTGCGCGAATACCTTTACCGGGCATACAACTGACTCGCCAGCTAGGCTATATCCTGCACACAGAAAGGACGCTATCGAATGCGGCGCGAGCCTTCATGGCCTTGCTGGATGCACAAATCGATCTGCCAGGGACTCTCGGCTAAGCTGTGCTACTTCTTATAGGGCCTCGAGTTACTGAACCTGACACCCCACTCAGCTAAGGCTTGCCCATGCCGAAATCTGTTGACCGTATTCCGCCGATGCCGCGTATACAGGCGCTTGACCCAAAAAGGTCCGAGCAGAGCTGGGAAAGCGCCCCACAATTGCTGGCCGCCCTCAACGGTGCACGTCTGGGCGCCTGGTATTGGGACATCGAGCGCGGGCAGATCAGTTGGTCGCGCGGTACCCAGGCGCTGTTCGGCTTCGATCCCCGGCAACCGCTGCCGGCAGATCTGGAATACCTCGACTTGCTGCCGCCAGAAGATCGGGCGAAAACCATTCGCGCCTTCGACGCGGTGATCGCCGGCGCTCCGCTGGAACAGGCGATGCACCACCGCATTCGCTGGCCCGACGGCAGCCTGCACTGGCTGGAGATTAATGGCAGCCTGCTGCCGGACAAACACGGCCGGCCACGGATGATTGGCGTGATCCGCGAAATCACCCACCAGCGCCAGCGCGAACAGGCGTTGAGCAGCTCGGAAAAGCGTTTTGCCACGCTGTTCCACCTGTGCCCGAACATGGTCCTGCTGACCCGCCAGGAAGACGGCCTGATTACCGAAGCCAACCAGTATTTTGAAAGCCTGTTCGGCTGGCCCGTGCAAAACGCCATTGGTCGTACCACTGTGGAACTGGGCCTGTGGGTGCACCCGGAGCAACGGGCACAACTGGTCAAGGCCACCAAGGCCAAGGGCGAACTGGTCAGCATGGAGGTGCAATTTCGCGCCAGCAATGGCCAAGTCCATGACGGCATTCTCAGCGCACAAAAGGTGGAGCTCGAAGGCCAGCCCTATCTGCTGAGTACGTTTCTGGACACCACCGAACGCAAAGCCGCCGAGCTTGCCCTGAAAGACAGCCAGGAGCGGCTCGACCTTGCTCTGGATTCGGCGCAACTGGGTACCTGGGACTGGCATATCCCCAGCGGCATGTTGTACGGCTCGGCACGCGCCGCCCAGTTACACGGGATGGAAGCCAAACCTTTCCATGAATCCTTCGACGAGTTTTTCGAAGGCGTGCCCGACGAAGAGCGCGGCACAATGCGCGACGCCTATCGCAGTCTGCGAGAAGGCCCTGCCGGCAATTATCAACTGACCTACCGCGTGCAATTGCCGGATGGGAGCTCGCGCTTCCTGGAAAGCCGCGCGCGACTCTATCGCGACGACAACGGCGCCCCGTTGCGCATGGCCGGCACGCTGCTTGACATCACCGATCAGGTGGAGCGCGAGCAGTTGCTGGTGGCGTCCGAAGAGAAGTTCGCCACCCTGTTCCAGGTCAGCCCGGACCCGATTTGCGTGACCCGGCAGGACACCGGCCAATTCATCGAGATCAACTCCAGCTTCACCCAGACCTTCGGCTGGAGCGCCGCCGACGTGATTGGCCGCGGCGCCGACGAAATCGGTTTATGGGACGCGTCGGCGAAAAGCCTGCGACGGATCGAGCAGGTCATCCGCGAGCAAGGCCTGAACAACGTGGCGATCCTGGTTCAGCACAAAGACGGGCAAGCCCTGACCTGCGTGATTTCCAGCCGCCAGATCAGCGTTGGCGACCAGCCGTGCATCGTCACCACCCTGCGCGACATCACCCAGCAACAGCGCTCGGAAGCGGCGCTCAAGGCCAGCGAAGAGAAGTTCGCCAAGGCGTTCCACTCAAGCCCCGACGCCATCACCATCACCGAGCGCGACACCGGGCGTTATTTAGAGGTTAACGATGGCTTTTGCCGCCTGACCGGCTACCGCGCCGATGAAGTGGTCGGCCGCACGGTGTATCAGGTCGGCATCTGGGCCGAGGAAAAACAACGTTCGGCACTGCTCGCCGAACTGCAGATCAAGGGCCGGGTGCATCATCAGGAAATGCTTGGGCGCAATAAACGCGGCGAGCTGCTGACTGTCGAGGTCTCAGTGGAGCCGATCACCCTCAACGAAACCGCTTGCCTGCTGCTGACCGCGCGGGACATCAGCCTGCTGAAAAACGCTGAAGCGCAAATCCGTCACCTGGCCTACCACGACCCGCTGACCAACCTGCCCAACCGCGCGCTGCTGATGGATCGCTTGAGCCAGCAGATCGCCCTGCTCAAGCGCCACAACCTGCGCGGCGCCTTGATGTTTCTCGACCTTGATCACTTCAAGCACATCAATGATTCGCTCGGTCATCCGGTGGGCGATACCGTGCTGAAAATCATCACCGCGCGCCTCGAAGCCAGCGTGCGCATGGAGGACACCGTCGCCCGTTTGGGCGGTGACGAATTCGTGGTGCTGCTCAGCGGGCTCGAAGGCTCACGCAACGAGGTCAGCGAGCAGGTTCAACAGTTGGCTGACACCTTGCGTGAACTGCTGTCGGAGCCGATGTTCCTCGACGGACAACGCCTGCAAGTGACCCCGAGCATCGGCATCGCGCTGATTCCCGATCATGGTTCGACCCCGACCGACCTGCTCAAACGCGCCGACATCGCCCTCTACCGGGCCAAAGATTCAGGCCGCAACACGACGCAGATGTACCACAACACCATGCAGAAGGCTGCGAGCGAACGCCTGCGCATGGAAACCGACCTGCGCCTGGCCCTTTCCCGGGGTGAGTTCTGCGTGCACTACCAACCTCAGGTGGACGCCCGTAACGAGCGCATCGTCGGCGCCGAGGCGCTGGTACGCTGGAACCATCCGGAACTCGGCGCGCAATCGCCCACCGAGTTCATCAAGGTGCTGGAGGACAGTGGGCTGATTCTGGAGGTGGGCACCTGGATCATCGACGAAGCCTGCAGTGCCTTCAAACAGCTGATCGCCAAACGCTTGATCGACCCGCTCGACTTCAGCCTGTGCGTGAACATCAGTCCGCGACAATTTCGGCAGAACGACTTCGTCGAACGCATCGAACACAACCTCAGCAGTCATGGCCTGCCCTGCTCGCTGCTGAAACTGGAAATCACCGAAGGCATCGTGATCCAAAACCTGGAAGACACCATCAGCAAAATGCGTCGCCTGAAAAAACTCGGCGTGAGTTTTGCGATGGACGATTTCGGCACCGGTTATTCCTCGCTGACTTACCTCAAGCGCCTGCCGGTCGACACCCTGAAAATCGACCAGTCGTTCATCCGCGACGCGACGACCGACCCCAACGACGCCGAGATTATCCGAGCCATCGTCGCCATGGCCCGCAGCCTCGAATTGAAAGTGATTGCCGAAGGGGTGGAGACACCGGAGCAGCTGGATTTTTTGCAGGGGCTAGGCTGCCATTTGTATCAGGGGTATTTGCACAGCCCGCCGCTGCCGGTGGAGGAGTTTCAAAAGCTGCTCAAATGACGCAGACCTTGTTATTGCTCTGCCTTAGTGCGGCAGCGCTGGGTTTTGCGTCCCGTTGACCGGATTGGATTCAGGCCGCTTCAGACACCTGTAGGCCCAGTAAACGCGAGACTTGATCCAGTTCGGTCTCGCGACGCAGGACGGTGAACAGCTCGACCGCTTCGGGATAATTGCGAGTCAGCATCGCCAGCCACTGCTTCAAGCGACCCGGCGACTGGCGTGGCGTCATCTGCGCCTTGGCTTGCAGCCAGAAGTCCTGAATCAGCGGCAGCAGCTCGGCCCAGGTCATCTCGACGACGTCCTCACCGGCCCGCGCTGCCACGATTTGCCGCGCCAGGTCCGGACGCGAGACCAGACCGCGACCGAGCATGATGTCTTCCACACCGCTGATTTCGCGGCAACGACGCCAGTCTTCGACGCTCCAGATATCACCATTGGCGAACACCGGCACCTTGACCACGTCCTGCACCCGAGGAATCCATTCCCAGTGGGCCGGCGGTTTGTAGCCATCGGTCTTGGTCCGCGCGTGAACGACGATATGCGCCGCGCCACCTTCGGCCAGGGCCGTGGCGCAAACCAGTGCACCGTCCGGACTGTCGAAACCGAGGCGCATCTTTGCGGTCACTGGAATATGCGCCGGAACGGCACGACGGACATGCTCGACGATCTGGTTCAGCAGTTCTGGCTCTTTGAGCAGCACCGCGCCGCCACGGGACTTATTGACGGTCTTGGCCGGGCAGCCGAAGTTCAGGTCGATAACCTCGGACCCCAGCTCGCAGGCCAGCGCGGCGTTTTCTGCCAGGCATACCGGATCGGAACCGAGCAGTTGCACCCGCAGCGGCACGCCGGACGCGGTCCGGGCATCGGTCAGCAGTTCAGGGCCGAACTTGTGGTAATAGGCAGGCGTGAGCAGTTGATCGTTGATCCGAATGAACTCGGTCACGCACCAATCGATACCGCCCACACGGGTCAGCACGTCCCGCAGGATGTTGTCGACCAACCCCTCCATGGGCGCCAAAGCAATTTGCATGAAAAACACACTCAACGAAAAACGTGCGGCAGTTTACTCGAAAGCATCGATTAGATCGCGACTTGCAACGCGGGGCCGTAGCCCTCGATGAATTCGGTCGGCATACGCTTGGGCTTGCCGGTCGACAGTTCGATGCAGACGAAGGTGGTTTGCGCCCGCAGCAACGTAGTGTTGTCGCTGGGGCGCTTCAACTGAAAGTGCCGGGTCATTTTCAGGCGCTGGTCCCAATCGACAATCCAGGTCGCCAATTGCAATTCATCGCCTTCATAGGCGGCCGCCAGGTAATCAATCTCGTGCCGCACCACCGCCATCGCCCGGTCCAGCCGACGATACTCGACCAGGTCCAGACCCAGCCGCTGGGAGTGGCGCCAGGCACAGCGTTCGAGCCAGGTCACGTACACCGCGTTGTTCGCGTGACCCAGCCCATCGATGTCCTCTGCGCCGACTTCCAGATCAATGATAAATGGCGTTGCCCGATCCCAGCCCATGCCCCACTCCTGGTCAGAAAATTTTGACCGGGGCAGTGTAACGGATGCTCAAGCCGATTGGCGCGATTGCAGACTGCGACCGGCCAGCAGCGAAAGAACGCCTTCGATCACCCGAGGGTCAGCCAGCACCCGTTGATGACCACCCGCTTCCAGGCGCAACAGACGGCTGTCAAACCAGGCTTCGTTGATCAGCTGCGATTCCTTGACCGGAACGTAGCAGTCGTCTTCGGCATGGACGATCAGGCCGGGCATATCGAGTTGATAGTGCGCGACATCCAGCGCCGCAGCGCGCATCCCGACGTCTTTCTCGACCTGGCGAATGAACGCCGAACGGGCTTTCGGTGGCAGCCGCACGTAACGGGCGAAACCGCGCAACATGCCGAGAATCCGAGCCGGGGCGGCGATAGTGACCAGAGTTTCGGTGCGCAAGCCCAGTTGAACGGCGAGCATGGCACTGGCGCCCCCCATGGAGTGACCGATGACCGCTTGCAGCGGCGGCAACTCGGCAGCGGCTTCAAGCATGGCTCGAGCAAACAGCACGACGTTCGCTTCGCTGCCCGGCGAGCGACCGTGAGCCGGGCCGTCCAAAGCAACCACGGTGTAACCGGCATCAACCAGTGCGGTGATGAGGCTGGCAAACTGCGTTGGCCGACCCTCCCAACCGTGCATCAGCAACACGGCCGGACCCTGCCCCCAACGCAGTGCCGAGAGGCCGAAGCGCAAGGTGATCCGCTCGGATTTCGCCAGTAGGGGCAATTCCCAATCACGCGGCGGCAGCTCGCGCGGCGTCATGAATGCCAGTCGCATTATGTTCGCAACCAGTTTTGGTGCGACCCAACCCAAGGTGCCATTAACGCCACGAACCCACTTCAACGTGCTCATCGCTCTCACTCCTCAGGCCTAGGCCTTTAGGTCATAGCACCGCCGATTTGGCGGCGCGCAGCAATCGATCGGACAACTCTCCGGGTCCCAGCGCGCGCGCCAGAGCCAAACCACCGACCATCAAGGCCATGTCGGCCAAGGCTTTGTCGGTGTCTTCCGGGCTGGCCGCCAACTGCGCGACCATCAACTCCACATGCTCATTCAGTGCAACACGAAACTCGTCCGGCAGCCGGCCCAGTTCACCGACCGAAGCCGGAATCGGGCACGCTGACTCAGAGGAGTCACGGTGTTTGCGTGACAGATAAAACGCAGCAACCAACGCGCGACGCTCTTCGCCGGTCAACTCGGCGTCCATGTCGGCGATCAAGCCACGGCGGTGACCGAGCAACTGCTTGAACGCTTCCAGCATCATCGCGTCCTTGCTTTCGAAGTGCGCATAGAAGCCGCCGACGGTAAGGCCCGCTGCACCCATCACTTCGCCCACGCTCGGTTCGGCCGGGCCACGCTGAATCAGCGCTGCGCTGGCAGCCTTGAGGATGCGTTCGCGGGTTTGAGCTTTTTTATCGTTCATCGTTGCCTCCGAATATTACGACTAGAATATTATTCTCATAATAATTTTTCGCAAGTCGTGGATGTGACCGCTGGTCTGAAGAACAGTTTGAAAGAAATAGGGGATTTGGCAAACGCCAGACAAACAAAAGGGCCATTCAATAATTGAATGACCCTTATAAAATCCCGCAGAGCGGGTAATCGTGGCGTCCCCTAGGGGACTCGAACCCCTGTTACCGCCGTGAAAGGGCGGTGTCCTAGGCCACTAGACGAAGGGGACGCAAAACCTTCTATACAACTGATCAGTGCTGAGAGCTGATCGATTCAAGGCCGGTGTGGCCAGACCTTGAACTGTAAAATTGGTGGAGCTAAACGGGATCGAACCGTTGACCTCCTGCATGCCATGCAGGCGCTCTCCCAGCTGAGCTATAGCCCCGGATTTTTCGCCTCACGGCGGAGCGACATTTTGCAACATCGCTTCTGTAAAACTGGCGTCCCCTAGGGGACTCGAACCCCTGTTACCGCCGTGAAAGGGCGGTGTCCTAGGCCACTAGACGAAGGGGACGCAAACCCTTCTATACAACTGACCAACCCTGAGAGTTGATCGCTTCAAGACCCGTGTGGCCAGACCTTGAAGTGTAAATTGGTGGAGCTAGACGGGATCGAACCGTCGACCTCTTGCATGCCATGCAAGCGCTCTCCCAGCTGAGCTATAGCCCCTCATCGCTGAGGACGGGGCGAATCTTAATGGCGCTTCGGAAGGCTGTCAAACATATTTTCAACAATTTCCAAAATTTTTTGTCGCCATAACAATCACTTACCGCCCTCCCCCCGAAAAACGGGGGTAAAACGATCTTAGGCGATGTTGCCCAAGAGTTTTTCCCATTCCTTGTTTTCCTTCTTCGACACGCCACCGAGCAAGTCGATCGCCTGGCGCAGACGGAAACGGGTCAAGTCCGGACCGAGGATTTCCATCGCATCCAGCACCGACACCGAACTGGCCTGGCCAGTGATCGCGGCAAACATCAGCGGCATGGCGTCACGCAACTTCAGTTCCAGGGATTCGACCACTGCTTGAATCGTTGCGGTGATGCTGTCCTTTTCCCACTGACGCAGGCTTTCCAGCTTCCACAAAATCAACTGCATCAACTGACGCACCTGATCGCCCGACAGCTTCTTGGATTCGAACAACTTGGCGTCCGGGTTCACGCCACCGGCGAAGAAGAAACCGGCCAGCGGTGCGACTTGGCTGAAGGTTTCAACCCGACCCTGCACGTGCGGCGCGATCTTCATCATGTATTGCGGGTTCAGCGCCCAAGTCTGCAAGCGGCTGGCGAACTCTTCCACCGGCAGGTCCCGCAGCCACTGGCCGTTGAGCCACGACAGTTTCTCGATGTCGAAAATCGGGCCTCCGAGGGAGACGCGGCTCAGGTCGAAGTGGTCGACCATTTCCTGCAGCGAGAACTTCTCGCGCTCATCCGGCATCGACCAGCCCATGCGGCCCAGGTAGTTGAGCATCGCTTCCGGCATGAAGCCCATGCGCTCGTAGAACGTCACCGAGGTCGGGTTCTTGCGCTTGGACAGCTTGCTCTTGTCCGGGTTACGCAGCAGCGGCATGTAGCACAGCTCCGGTTGTTCCCAGCCGAAGTACTCGTAAAGCAGAATCAGTTTCGGCGCCGATGGCAGCCACTCTTCGCCGCGCAACACGTGGGTGATGCCCATCAGGTGATCATCGACCACGTTGGCCAGGAAGTACGTCGGCAGGCCGTCGGTCTTCATCAGCACTTGCATGTCCATACGATCCCACGGGATCTCGACGTCGCCCCGTAGCATGTCTGGAACGACGCAAACGCCTTCGCTCGGCACTTTCATGCGGATCACGTGCGGTTCGCCGGCGGCCAATCGGGAAGCGACTTCTTCCGTGGACAGCAACAGCGCACGGCCGTCGTAACGCGGGGTTTCGCCGCGAGCCATTTGCTCGGCGCGCATCTGGTCCAGCTCTTCGGCCGTACAGAAGCAAGGGAACGCATGGCCCATTTCAACCAGCTGCTGGCAGTACTTCTGATAGATCTCGCCGCGCTCGCTCTGGCGGTAAGGACCGTGCGGACCGCCGACGTCCGGGCCTTCGCTCCAGTCGATACCCAACCAGCGCAGGGCATCGAAAATCTGTTGTTCGGACTCGCGGGTCGAACGCAATTGGTCGGTGTCTTCAATGCGCAGGATGAACTCACCGCCATGCTGCTTGGCAAAGCAGTAGTTGAACAAAGCGATGTAAGCGGTACCTACATGGGGATCCCCGGTAGGCGATGGCGCGATGCGAGTACGGACGGTGGTCATGGCAAGTCTCGAAATGAAGATAAAACAAAGGGCGAATGGTAACAGGCGTTGCCCGCCCGGCTCCAGTGAGCAGGGCATTTAAGCCAAGGTAGCGCCTACAACGCACGCATGCCGCGGTGAATGGCCGAATATCAGCCGATGGCATTCGCTCTCATGAAAAACCAGAGCGAATACCAGCCGAATTTAAGACCGCAGGGTTCCCCTGCAACATAGAATCTCCCACAGGTTTTGTGTCGTTCGCATAATTGATAAACGACACAAAACCTGTGGGAGCGTGCGGGCGGCGATCCGACTTGCCCGCGAAGAGGCCCGCTCGGGTGCTGCAAAACTCAAACGGTGATCAACCGCTCCCGCAACTTGCCAATCTCATCACGCATTTGCGCCGCGGCTTCGAATTCCAGGTCGCGCGCAAGCTGGTACATCTTCTCTTCCAGCGCCTTAATACGCTTGGCGATTTCGCCCGGCGAACGCAATTCTGCTTCGTACTTGGCGTTTTCCTCGGCGGCCTTGGCCATGCCTTTGCGCTTCTTGCTGCGCGAGCCCGGCACGGTGGCGCCTTCCATGATGTCGGCAACGTCCTTGAACACGCCCTTGGGCGTGATGCCATTGGCCAGGTTGAAGGCGATCTGCTTATCACGACGGCGCTCGGTTTCGCCGATCGCCCGCTCCATCGAGCCGGTAATGCGATCCGCGTAGAGAATCGCCCGACCATTGAGGTTGCGCGCCGCCCGGCCGATAGTCTGGATCAGCGAGCGCTCGGAACGCAGGAAGCCTTCCTTGTCCGCATCGAGAATCGCCACCAGGGACACTTCCGGCATGTCCAGGCCTTCACGCAGCAGGTTGATCCCCACCAATACATCGAAGGTGCCCAGACGCAGGTCGCGGATGATTTCGACCCGTTCAACCGTGTCGATGTCCGAGTGCAGATAACGCACCCGTACGCCGTGGTCAGCCAGGTAATCGGTCAAGTCTTCGGACATGCGCTTGGTCAACGTCGTGACCAACACCCGTTCTTCTAGCGCCACGCGCTTGCCGATTTCCGAGAGCAGATCGTCGACCTGGGTCAACGCCGGGCGGATTTCGATTTGCGGGTCCACCAGGCCAGTCGGACGGACCAGTTGCTCGACCACGCGACCGGCGTGTTCCGCCTCGTAATTGCCCGGCGTGGCCGAAACAAAGATCGTCTGCGGGCTGATGTTTTCGAACTCGTCGAAACGCATCGGCCGGTTATCCAGCGCTGACGGCAGACGGAAACCGTATTCCACCAGCGTCTCCTTACGGGAACGGTCGCCTTTATACATGGCGCCGACCTGCGGCACGCTGACGTGGGATTCGTCGATCACCAGCAAGGCGTCGGCCGGCAGGTAGTCAAACAAGGTCGGTGGCGCCTGGCCAGATTCACGGCCAGACAGGTAGCGCGAGTAGTTTTCAATGCCGTTGCAGTAACCCAGCTCGAGGATCATCTCCAGGTCAAACCGGGTGCGTTGCTCCAGACGCTGCGCTTCCACCAGTTTGTTGTTGGAACGCAGGTAGTCCAGGCGCTCCTGAAGCTCGACCTTGATGCCTTCGATGGCGCCGAGCAGGGTTTCCCGTGGCGTCACGTAGTGGCTTTTCGGATAGAAGGTGAAGCGCGGCAACTGGCGGATCACTTCGCCGGTCAACGGATCGAAGGCGGAAATCTTCTCGACTTCGTCATCGAACAGCTCGATGCGGATCGCTTCAAAATCGGATTCTGCCGGGTGGATATCGATCACATCGCCGCGGACCCGGAAAGTCGCACGGGCGAAATCCATGTCATTGCGGGTGTATTGCAGGTCCGCCAGACGGCGCAGCAATGCACGCTGATCGAGCTTGTCGCCGCGGTCCACGTGCAGAACCATCTTCAAATAGGTTTCCGGGCTGCCCAGACCGTAAATGCACGACACCGTGGTGACGATGATCGCGTCTTTGCGCTCCAGCAACGCCTTGGTCGCGGACAGTCGCATCTGTTCGATGTGATCGTTGATCGAGGCGTCTTTCTCGATGAACGTATCCGACGACGGCACGTAGGCTTCGGGCTGGTAGTAGTCGTAATAGGAAACGAAGTACTCGACGGCGTTGTTCGGGAAGAACGCTTTGAACTCGCCATATAACTGTGCAGCCAGCGTTTTGTTCGGCGCCAGCACCAGGGTTGGACGCTGCACCTGGGCGATCACGTTGGCAATGCTGAAGGTCTTGCCCGAGCCGGTTACACCAAGCAACGTCTGGTGTGCCAGCCCGGCTTCGATGCCCTCGACCATCAGACGGATGGCTTCCGGCTGATCGCCAGCGGGCTCGAAGCGGGTGACTAGCTGGAATTCAGACATGAAATAACCTCTCGGTTTCGAAGCAGGAGTCGCGCCTTGTACGGTCAAACCGGACAGCAACGAGAAAGACCGCAAACGACCGATGTCGCCCGAGGAAAAAACTGGATTGCGCTCAATGTGGAGCCGATTGCCCGCGCTTTCAAGGCAAACGTCCTACATCGGGTAAAACGTTTGACGTTGCCAATCGACTAACGGTCGAAAAATAATCGGAAAAACTTAACGTAAAAGCAGAATCGTCTGTCGCCATCAATCGCTGATGGCCTCTATACTAGCTCCCCGTTTGTGCACCGCTCTAGTGCATTCGGCTGGAGCGCGACACGTCCCTCCACTCTCCATTCAGAGCCGCCGCAAAATGAGCCTGTTCTCCGCTGTCGAAATGGCACCACGTGATCCAATCCTGGGCCTCAACGAAGCATTCAACGCCGATACCCGTACCAACAAGGTCAACCTGGGGGTCGGTGTTTACTGCAACGAGGAGGGGCGAATTCCACTCCTGCGCGCCGTTGTCGAAGCCGAGACGATTCGCGTCGCTCAACACGTTTCCCGTGGCTACTTGCCAATCGACGGCATCGCCGCCTACGACCAGGCCGTGCAGAAATTGCTGTTTGGCAACGACTCGCCGCTGATCGCCGCGGGCCGGGTCATCACCACCCAAGCCGTTGGCGGTACTGGCGCGCTGAAAATCGGTGCCGACTTCCTCAAGCAACTGCTGCCGAACGCTGTCGTGGCGATCAGCGACCCGAGCTGGGAAAACCACCGCGCGCTGTTCGAAACGGCCGGTTTCCCGGTTCAGAACTATCGCTACTACGACGCTGCGACCCACGACGTTAACCGTACCGGCCTGCTGGAAGACCTGAATGTTCTGCCGTCCGGTTCGATCGTTGTGCTGCACGCGTGCTGCCACAACCCGACCGGCGTGGACCTGAGCCCGGCGGACTGGAAAAACGTTCTGGACGTGGTGAAAGCCAAAGGTCACGTGCCGTTCCTCGACATGGCCTATCAGGGCTTTGGCGATGGCATCGACGAAGACGCCGCTGCCGTGCGTCTGTTCGCTGAATCGGGCCTGACGTTCTTCGTTTCCAGCTCGTTCTCCAAATCCTTTTCGCTGTACGGCGAGCGTGTTGGCGCCCTGTCGATCGTCAGTGAATCGAAAGAAGAAAGCGCGCGCGTGCTGTCGCAAGTCAAACGCGTGATCCGCACCAACTACTCCAACCCGCCGACCCACGGTGCAAGCATCGTCGCCGCCGTGCTGAACAGCCCGGAACTGCGCACCCAATGGGAAGAAGAACTGGCTGAAATGCGCCTGCGGATTCGCGGCATGCGCATGCAGATGGTCGACCTGCTTGCCCAGAAAGCGCCCCAGCGTGACTTCAGCTTCGTCGGCCGCCAGCGTGGCATGTTCTCCTACTCCGGCCTGACGGTTGAGCAAGTGACCCGCCTGCGTAACGAATTCGGTATCTACGCCTTGGACACCGGCCGCATCTGCGTTGCCGCGCTGAACCAGAGCAACATCGAGGTCGTGACCAAGGCCATCGTTAAGGTGATCTGAGTCGTTGAGTGGTAAAAAAACGGGAAGCCCTTGGGCTTCCCGTTTTTTATTTGTCTCAGATAATTCTCAATGCATCGACCGAGAGCTCTAGACTGCACCCACAGGTTTTATGTATACCCCGAAATTCTTACGAGAGCCGACATGAAAAACGATGACCTACGCGCCGACCGCGATGAGCTGAATCACTTCGCGCCTCGCACCCCGGCCAAACGTAGTAATAACCTAATGATGCAAGTCGCTGCCGGCGTGTTTCTCGGCGGCCTGGCCTTGTGGCTGGTGCAACTGGCCGCAACGATGCTGTATACCAAATTGATGCTCGCCACCGTCACCTTCGGCGGTTAAGCCAGTTCGGTTGCGCGTTGGCTGGCAGCGTCGTCATAGGCGACGTAGAGGGATTCGGCGACCTGGCTTTTGATGGCCTTGGCACTTTCCAGGCCCAGGACGAAACCTTCGGCCTTGCCACCGGCACGGTTCAATTCGTCAGCGGTGCTGGCCTGAGTGATTGCGTCGAACAGTTTTTCGGCGTGAGGACCGACGCCTTTGGGCAGGCTGATCTGAGCGATGCTCATGCGAACACCCCATTGTGGCGAGGCGTGGTGGTTAGTTGATTCATGGCGCGTACCTTTTCGGCGAATGGCCGGCAGCGCGTGTAACCACTTCCGGGCGGCCATGGTAGACCTCTGAGGCAATTCTGGTAACCGCCCACCGTCGATAAACCACCGTCCGTCCCCATGAATCCGTCAAGTGGCTAACAGGTGCTTGACTTCTCTTTTTGAATCAGTAACATACACGCCATTCCGCGATAGCTCAGTTGGTAGAGCAAGTGACTGTTAATCACTGGGTCCCTGGTTCGAGTCCAGGTCGTGGAGCCATACAAGGTTCCAGAGAAGGCTTCCAAAATCTCTGAAACCCCTGAAAAACCCGCCTTCTGGCGGGTTTTTTCGTTTTGGCGTTCCTTCGGATTCCGATGGGTGCCAACCGTTTAAGGGTAGAGTTTGGGATATAGGTCAGTTCGATAAAAGGGAGTCCCCTTATGTCGCGCACCACTGCACCACCGCTCCACTCTCCGATTCCGCTTGCCGCTCGGCCAAGCCGATCTTATCGATCAGGCGACCACACCGACGCAATCGCTACGCTTGCAACGCGAAGCCTCGCGCAAACTCATCCGGTCAACTCAAGTACTTCGCTCTGAACAGGACCTGATGTGGCCGCAAACACTGGAAGAGCATGTAGAGCTGTTTGTTCAGCATTACCCGTGTATGAGAATGCAGATCTCTTTTTTCTTGTCCCGTAATCGCCCCAAAGCAGCCGATCCCGACAGACAGCAAACGGCCAGGAGCGATCATTGGTCAAAGCGGCCCCGATATCGAATTACCTCACCCCACTTCCAACGCTGTAGTCACGAATCACGTCGGTCAGTCATAGGCGCATGTTGTGCCATCAGGTCAGCGACCCAATCGATGAACACGCGCACCTTGATGCTGATATGCCGGTTCGGCGGAAATGCCACGTATATCGGCATCGGATCGAGACGCCAGTCCTCGAACAAGGGCACCAGCTCGCCGCGCGCCAGGTGGGCCTTGGACATGTAGTCTGGCAGCCAAAGAACTCCCAGGCCGGCCAGGCCAGCCGCGATGTAGGCATTGCCATCGTCAACCGATAACACGTAGCGACCCTGGATCTGGACACTCTCGCCGTTGCGGCGCATGGCGTACGGCAGGGCCTTGCCGGTGCGCGCCCACAGGAAGCCGACGATACGATGATGCGAATCTTCCAGTTCTCGCGGATGCAAGGGCGTACCGAGGCGCTCCAGGTAGCTCGGCGCCGCATAAACGCCAAGTTGGAGGTCGCCTACCCGCCGTGCCATTAGAGACTGATCGGTTAGCTCGCCGCCGCGCACGACACAATCCACCTTCTCACCGATCAGATCCACGATGCGATCGCTTACGCCCATGTCGATCTGGATATCGGGGTATCGAGCATGAAACGCAGGCAATGCCGACACTAGAATCATACTAGCCAGCGGGCTGGGCACATCCACTCGCAACCGGCCCCTGGGCAGCGCTGAGGCACTGGACAGGCTAGTCTCGGCATCGTCCAGGTCGGCCAGCAGCCGCACCACGCGTTCGTAATAGACGGCGCCGTCGGCCGTTACGTTGACCTTGCGGGTCGTGCGGTTGAGCAATTTGACGCGCAACCGTGCCTCCAGTTGCTGCACCAGTTGCGTCACGCTGGTCTTGCTCATATGCAGTGTTTCGGCCGCCTTGGTGAAGCTGCCAACTTCCACCACCCGAGCAAATGCCTGCATCGCATCGAAACGGTCCATTACTGCCCCGGATAGTTATCGGATTGTTTGGGTTTTACGAACAGTGATAGCTACAGTTGCTCGTTTATCGGGCAAGCACAAGTCCTTAAAGTCCTTTCATCGTTAGTTCAGGGTCGGTTTGACCCGTTGATGGAGGCAAGATATGACAAAGCGTGATGTTGTTTTTCCGCCCGGACGCCAGGCGCTTTATGAGCGCAATCGCTATTCGCCGGCGATCCGCTCCAATGGCTTTTTGTTCGTTTCGGGGCAAGTCGGTAGCAACGAAGACGGCTCGGCCGAACCCAACCTGGAGGCGCAGGTCCGGCTCGCGTTCAACAATCTGAACGCGATCCTGGTAGCTGCCGGTTGCACATTTAACGACGTGATTGACATAACCATCTTCATCGTCGATCCCGAATCGAAGTTCGAAGCGATCTGGAAGGTTGTCCCGGAGTTTTGGGGTCACTCGCCGCACCCGACGTTAACCGCCGTCGGCGTAACGTGGCTCTATGGCTTCCAGTTCGAGATCAAGGTGATCGCCAAGCTTCCAGAAACCACCAGGAGCTGATCTGACCAGCGATAGACCGCCTGCCGCGCTTTCATGACGACACACACGATGGGCCGGCGATCGCGCCCGATGCGCAAAGGGCAGACCTCGAGTCCAGGCCGTGCCAGACAGTAATATCGAAAAGCCCTTGAATCGAAAGGTTCAAGGGCTTTTTTGTGGGCGGCAGATCTACAGCCCTTTTAGCGAGTGCAGCCGTCAGACATGTTCACTGCTTTTGGAATGCACCGCTCGCGGCTCCGTCGAACCATGGTCCGCCTCCACCACCGGAATCTCATTCCCGTCGCAGTCACGCAGTATACCTTCGCTGAAGTAATCCCCTTCGCGCAGCGCCGCCAGATCCTGATAGCGCAGGACACGCTCAGTACCGGCCGCGAACACCGATTGCTGATCCGAATTACCGGCGGTGAGGTGGTTGAAGGTCAGGTTGAGCACGATGGCCATGATTGCCGAGGAGCTGATGCCTGAATGGAAGATCGTTGCGAACCAGCTTGGGAATTGGTCGTAGAAATTCGGCGCTGCGATGGGGATCATGCCGAAACCGATGGAGGTGGCCACGATGATCAGGTTGACGTTGTTGCGGTAGTCGACCTTGGACAGCGTACGAATACCGCTGGCCGCCACGGTGCCGAACAGCACGATACCGGCGCCGCCGAGAACAGAAGTCGGTACCGCGGCGATGACCCGGCCCATAAACGGCAGTAAACCGAGGATCACCAAAAACACACCACCGGTAGCCACCACGAAGCGGCTCTTGATGCCGGTCACCGCCACTAGCCCGACGTTCTGGGCGAAGGCGCTTTGGGTAAAGGAGCCGAAGATCGGCGCGATCATGCTCGACAGCATGTCGGCGCGCAGGCCGTTGCCTAAGCGTTTGGAGTCGACCTTGGTGTCGATGATTTCACCCACCGCGAGGATGTCCGCCGAGGTTTCCACCAGGGTCACCATGACGACGATGCACATCGACAGGATCGCGGCGAAGTGAAAAGTCGGCATGCCGAAATGGAAGGGTGTCGGGAAGCCGAACATCGGGCCCTGGGTGACGGACGAGAAGTCTGCCATGCCGAGGAACACTGCGATCACCGTACCGATGACCATGGCCAACAGAATCGACAATCGAGAGATGGTCGCACTGCCGATCTTGCTCAACAGCAGCACCAACATCAGCGTCACGGCCGCCAGACCGATGTTCGCCATGCTGCCGAAGTCCGGAGCGTGGCTGTTGCCGCCCATGGCCCAGCGTGCGGCTACCGGCATCAGCGTCAGGCCGATGGTGGTGATCACGATGCCCGTCACCAACGGTGGGAAAAACTTGGTGATTCGCGAGAACACCGGAGTGATCAGCAGCCCGATCAATGACGCGGCTATCACCGCCCCGAGAATCGATTGAAACCCGCCCTCCCCGCCACTGCTGACAATCGCCACCATCGTCGCGACACCAGAGAACGACACGCCCTGTACCAGCGGCAATTGGCAGCCAAAAAACGGTAATCCCAGCGTTTGCAGTAATGTCGCCAAGCCACCCGCAAACAATGAAGCAGCAATCAGCAAACCAATGTCCGCCGGCGAGAGCCCGGCCGCCTGGCCGATGATCAAAGGCACCGCGACAATGCCGCCGTACATGGTCAGAACGTGTTGCAGGCCGTAAGCCATATTCGCGCCGACACCGAGATTTTCATCCTCAGGCCGTTGGTGTGAAACAGGGGGCGTTTTCATGGTTTGGAGGGTTCCCTGGTTTTTGTTGTGCGCACACTGTATGCAAGAGTCAGGACAAATGTCTATAGAGTTGTATACAACTAACCAGTCAGATTACGGACACCTGTCCACGCGGTCCTTTACCTACGCAGCCTCCCCCCCCAAAACTTTTGAAATACATCCTTTCTTTGCCTCCTCCCTCGCCCGCTAGTCTTTGGAATTCCAAGCGACCGCCGGCACGGACGCCTCTCGCTTATACATATAAAGTATGCATAATGAAGCCATTCGAAATTCAGTATCACAAGGCAAAGAACGCAGCTAACAAATTAAAGCATCAAGGGATCAGCCTCGCGGAAACGGAGGCCGTGTTTTATGACGAGAGAGCCCTCTCGTTGCAAGACAACCATCACGATGAGCAGCGGTGGATCATCATGGGGCTGGATGCCAAAGGTCGTTTGTTGGTCGTCGCGTACACCTATCGCGATCCGAATTTCGTTCGAATTATTTCTGCGCGCATCGCCACCAAAAACGAGCGCCGGCGCTATACGGAGGTTTGATCAATGAAAGACGAGTACGACTTCAGCAATGCCAAACGCGGAGCAGTTGCTTCTGGCAAAGGCAAAACCCGAATTACCATCATGCTGGATGATGTCGTCATAGAGGCTGCTCGCTCTATGGCCGAGAGCGAGGGATTTGGCTATCAGACTGTGATCAACAACACCTTGCGCCAGGCCTTACTCACCGATAAAGGCAAAACGGCGGAGCCGGATCAGTGCACCGCTGTCGCGAACGCAGGACATTTCAAAGAAGGGATTACGGCCTGCGAACTGCGCAGTCTGGAAAAAAAACTCTCAGAGGTACTCAGCGAAATCCATCGAGTGATGGAGTCTTGATCCTGCCTCATGAGCACTGTCGAGCGATTCACGCCCGAGTGCCGCTGTTTGGTATTAAAGCTGCACTTGATTCAATCAGCCCCTCAAACACCCGCTTTAACCCTGCATGCACCGGCACCAGAATTCCGAACTCACGCTCCAGCAACCCGATCAACTCATCCACATCCGCCACTTGCCGCCGTTCAGTCTCACTGCCGATACGATGAATCGCAAAACTGCCGTTGTTCAGTGTGCGGCGCCACCCTTCCCCGGCGCGCGCCACCATCAACTGTCTGGCAAAAGACGATTCTGGATGGGTCGAGACATACCAGTTGCCGACGGCGTAATCGATGTCTTCCTGGCGCTGCAAATCGAAAATGTACATCGCCCGCCACTCGCCGGCGACGTTGGCACGGAGGGTGTAGCCATCCTCATGCTGTTCGATGCGATAGGGTTCGTGAGGTGTGAACTGTTCAGTCGGACTATCAAGCATCAGCGGTGCGGTGGGAACCATGCCGCCGAAGCCGACGTCGGTGATGTAGCGCACGCCGTCCAGGGTTACCAGGCTCAAGCGGTGCGTTCGGGCGGTCCACGCGTCTTCGGGTTGGCCCATGACCACTCGGCCGGAGATGCCGCGAGCATCGAAGCCCAGTTCCTGAAGCAAGACCAGAAACAGGTTGTTGAGTTCGTAGCAGTAACCGCCGCGACCGTCGTGCAGGACCTTTTGCTCGATGGACGGCAGGTCGATGACCACCGGCTGACCCGACAACGTGGTGAGATTTTCGAACGGGAAGGCGCCGGTGTGGCGCAGTTGAAGTTGGCGCAGGGTTTCCAGGGTCGGCGCCGGGGGCGCGTCGAAGCCAAGACGCTGCAAGTACAACGCTCTGTTCGTCAGGTGTGGCTCGCTCATTGATCTGTCCTTATGCAGGGGGCCGCGGATCTCTGGGCCGATGGGCGCCATGTATAAGGGATAAAGCGGTTCGACTGACAATTGATTTAGCCAATCGCCGTACACGTCAAGATCAACGCCGCTTGCGCGAACTCAAGCGAATCCACGTCGGCGCGTGATCGCTGGCATGCGGCTCGTTGCGAACCCAGGCATCCACTCCCGCCTCATGCAGATAAGGGCTCAGCGCCGGGTTAAGCAGCAGATGATCGATGCGCAGGCCTGAGTTTTTCTGCCAGTGCTGGCGAAAATAATCCCAGAACGTATAGAGCCGATCCTCCGGATACAGTTGGCGCAAGGAATCGGTCCAGCCCTGGGCCAACAGGCGCTGATAACACTCGCGGCTTTCAGGTTGCAGTAACGCATCCTTCAGCCAGGATCTCGGGTTGTAGATGTCCAGGTCGGTGGGCACCACGTTGTAGTCACCGGCCAGCACCACGGGATGCTCACTGGCCTGCAGCGTCTGCGCGTAGTGGATCAGCCGTTCGAACCACGCCAGCTTGTAATCAAACCTCGGCCCCGGCGGCGGGTTGCCATTGGGCAAGTACAGGCAGCCCACCAGAATCCCGTGCACGGCGGCCTCCAGATACCGGCTATGGGTGTCGCTGTCATCGCCCGGCAGACCTCGACGACTCTCCAGCGGCTGTGCATCCCGCGCCAGGATCGCCACCCCGTTCCATGAAGACTGACCTTGCCAGATCGCGCCGTAGCCAGCGGCCTCAAGCTCGGCGGCGGGGAATGCACTGTCGACCGACTTGAGCTCCTGCAAACAAGCAATGTCGGGTTGCTCTCGCTCAAGCCAGGCCAGCAAATTCGGCAGTCGGGCGCGCATGCCGTTGACGTTGAACGTCGCGATTCTCAGGTTCTTCATGTCCCAACGCTCGCAATGGCGGATCGATATCCAGTTGTGACCGGGGTGCGCCCCGGCAGTTGCCGCCGCGAGCGAGACAGGCGACTAAAGGCACGCCCCTACACTGGAAACTCGTCCTGCGACGCCTTGAGCAATGGCAGCAACGCCTGCTTTTCCATGGGTCGACTCAAGTAGAATCCCTGCACCTCATGGCACTGATCCGAGATCAGGAAGTCCATTTGCTCCAGGGTTTCGACCCCCTCTGCCGTCACGGTCAGGCCCATGGCCTTGCCCAGGTTGATGATTGCCTGCACCACGGCGCGGTCATTGCCGCCGCTGCTCATGGACGAGATGAAACGCTTGTCGATCTTGAACCCGTCGAACGGGTACGTGCGCAGGTAACCCAAGGACGAATAACCGGTGCCGAAGTCGTCCATGTTCAACCGCACACCCAGCTCCTTGAGCGCATTCATGGTCGCCAACGCGCCCTCCACATCAATGAGCATCACGTTTTCAGTGATCTCCAGTTCCAGGCGACTGGCCGGTAAACGGGTCTGGATCAACGCCTCCCTGACGTCCTCCACCACATCGCTGCGGGCAAATTGAACAGGCGACAAATTGACCGACACCATCAACGCACCGGGCCAAGTCAGGGCCGTTTCACAGGCTTCGCGCAGCACCCAACGCCCCAAAGGCACGATCAGGTCGGTCTGCTCGGCCAATGGGATAAACGCATCGGGGCTCAGCAGCCCCTGTTCCGGATGCTGCCAGCGCAGCAACGCTTCCACCGAGACGACCTGCTTGCCGCCCATGTTGTAGCGCGGCTGGTAATGCATCACGAACTCGTTGTTCTTGATTGCCCGGCGCAGGTCGTTTTCCAGGCGCCGGCGGTGCTGGATCTGATGGTTCATGTGCGACGCAAAGTAGCTCCAGGTTCTCTTGCCATCGGATTTAGCCTGATACAGCGCAATGTCAGCACACCGGATCAACTCATTGGGGATGTGACCCTGACGCCGACTCAAGGCGACACCGATGCTCGCCCCGATGTGCAGCGTGTGATGCTCGTAATGAATCGGCTGGTGCAGGCTCTCGAGCAAGCGCTCGCAGAACCGGTCGATTTCAGCGTGGCTGTCCATGCCGTTGAGCACCAGCACAAACTCATCACCACCGAGCCGAGCGACCAGATCAATGTCCCGCGTGCACTTGCGCAATCGGGTGGCAACTTCCAGCAGCACTGCGTCGCCGGCCGGGTGGCCGAGGGAATCGTTGATCGGCTTGAAGTTGTCCAGATCGATCATCAACAGCGCCAGCGCCGCCGAATGCTCTTTCTGCGCCAGGGCCTCATCGAGGAAACGCGCCAGCTTGTTGCGATTCGGCAGCCCCGTCAGGGCATCGTGCAACGACAGGTGCTGGATCTGGGCATGGGCGGCGACTTCATCGGTGATGTCGCTGGCCGTTCCGCGAAAGCCCAGTACCGCGCCCTTGCGACGGATCAGTCGTGCCGAAATCCGGCAAATACGCTGTTGCCCCAACGGGTCGCGATAGGAGCAGCGCAAATGGCTGACGGGCTGTTCTTCATTGAGCTTATGCAGCCACAGCGACAAGGGAATCGTATCGCAATTGAGCAGTTGCCCGATGTCCTGCCCTATCCATTGCTGATCGGAATAACCGGTGACGGTGGCGAAACGTCCTGACAGATAGGAGATGCAATGTTTGTCGTCGATTTCCCAGATCCAGTCGGAAGCGGCCTCAGCCACTGCACGAAAACGATCTTCACTGGCCTCCAGCGCCTGGTTCGATAAATCGAGGCTGGTGTAGCTGGCATCCACGTGCCCGGACGCGCGTAAGACATGTTGGAAGAAATAAGCCGTTAACAACGCCAGCACCAACAGCGCGCCGCCCAATGGCGGCAGCAGCGACCAGAGCAATTGATGACCCGGTTGTTCAAGTCGGGAAACCAGGCTGTAGCCGGTGCCCGCCAGTACCACGGCTGGCCTGCCGGGCGCGATGGCGTCATCAGGCGCCAGGTTTAAATCATGCAAACCGTAATCGGTGCTCAGGGCGCTGAGCTTGTCAGGGCTTAATGGGTCGACGAATACCAGCACCGAGGTGCCTTGAGGATCGGCCGCCGGCCTTTCGTCATTGGGGACGATCGCGGCAGCCGTCAGCAATGCCGGTTTGCCCTCGAACAGCGTGAACTGGCTGATGGGATCAATGAGGCTTTCCTGACTCTGGACTGCCTGTATCAGCGTCGCCATCGATGCCGAAAGATAGGTGGTCGCCGCCTCCTGCACCTGAAGCCCACGCACCACGGCGTATTTGGTTTGCTGATGATCGACCACGAAGACGCCATCGTAGTGATCGATACTGAACAAGGTTTTGCCCAGGTTCTGCTCGGCATAGGCCCATTGCACATCGACCTTGCCGTTCAAATGGTCGTAGGCGGTCGTCCAGTTGGCATAACTGACGACGTAGTTTTTCGAGGCGGTGATGCGGTTTTCCAGCGCACGCTGGGTGTAGAAAGTGGTCTTGGCCAAGTCCTGGGCGTCCAGCCGCCCGGCAATGTTGAACAAGGCCAACAGGGCGATCAACACACCCAGAACAAACAGCAGGCCGACGACAATCACCAGGTTGCGGGTTATCGGCGTATGACGGGGAGCGGCGACAGTGGTAACGGCAGTCATATCCATGCACTTGATCCTGTCAATCGATTGCCTGATCGGGATGCGACGCTCGCAATACTTTTTTACCAGAGCACTCATCGAACGTTCACTGAACATAGCAGCCATGCTGGGCTCTGGCGCCCGGATAACGCCATAGAGCCCACTCAGTTGGCTCTTGCTGTAACTGCCGCTAAGCCAGTCACTGATTTATTTCACTCGCTGATCCATCGGGGACTCTCGATTCCAGGGCATGGTCAGCCTCCTGACCCTGATTGATACCTGTAAACCATGTCCCCGGTCTCAAACGTAAAGGATGTAACCGGTTTTTACCCCGGCTTGTGACCGCCGGCAGGTTCCACTTGCCGTTCAACACCTCGGTCTTGAGCCCATACAAACGCGTGGTCAGGTTGAACCTATCCTTCGGCCGTTGACCACGCGCGTGAGTGTTGGAACCTTCCACGTCATCAGCGTCTGCGCGTCTTCGGGCACGGTCTGAAGCGCTGCTTTGATTTCAGGCTCCAGCGCATCCATGTTGAACGATTTTCCGGGTTCGAGACCGATACGCTTCATCTGCGCCAGGATCGGTTGATCGGAGATGTGCGCAGGGTGCACTTTGAGCAACTGGACGGCGTAGGCGAAGTAGTCGGCCACCGACATGGTGTCGACCTGGATCTTTGGC
Organism: Pseudomonas sp. HLT2-19-2; assembly: GCF_054898005.1. Taxonomy (NCBI): domain Bacteria; kingdom Pseudomonadati; phylum Pseudomonadota; class Gammaproteobacteria; order Pseudomonadales; family Pseudomonadaceae; genus Pseudomonas; species Pseudomonas sp. HLT2-19-2. Next base: position 4,112,144 of record NZ_CM142712.1, read on the forward strand.
GGCGTCTTCAGGTCCACGGTCGGGTCGCCTTTCACGCTGGCAAGCTCGGGGCTTTTACCCAGCAGGGACAACGGGGTCACGGTATAACCAGCCTGAATTTTGTGCACGGCCGCGTAGTCCGCCGCACCGTCGGTGTCGGTGCGGCCAATGACCCAGACAAAGGGTGTAGGCGCCGGCAGATGGTTAAGTCCGGCAGGCACCGTCCCGATCCAGTCCGGCGGTGTCACCAAAAACTGCCCCGCTTGTGTACCCGTGGTGCGCCAGCCCGGTGAGGCGAACACCTCGGTCCACATGTCGAGCATCGGCAGAACGTAAAAACGCCCGGCCGTATCGGGCGCCGCGATCACCAGAGGTTCTTTGGTCAAATCCAGCCAGGCAATGGAATACACGGAGTCGACGTTCGAGCGCACCACCCCTTTGATATCTGAAAGTGGATACTGCGGCACGTTGACAAACTTGTTCGTCGGACCTTTACCGAATTCCTTGCCCGGTTCGATAGGGGTGAATTGCTTGCGGGTGATGTCCATCGTCAACAGCGGGTAAAAATAAAGGTAGGCATCCACGCCGATTGCGTGAGCTTCCGTGGCTGTGACTGTCGATTGAGCGCGGCTCGCGAGCGGAAAAATAGCGGTGACTGCGACGGTTAGAGCAACGGCTGTCAATGCTTGAATTATCAACATTGTGGCGATCGTCCGTTCGGTGGGGAGACTTGCCGGAATCGGCAGGGCTACCGCAACTCTAGACGATCAATTCAAGAGGATCTGACAGGCGGACAGCCGGCTGGCCGAAGTGTTGCACGGGTGAAACAACCTACACCTCAACGATCCGAACGCAGCAGTGCCTCGACACCGCCTTCCATCGACAGCACCGCCGAACGGTTTCGCCCCGAATGTTTGGCTTGATACAGCGCCGCGTCCGCTCGTTCGATAAACACTTCCATGCTGTCCCGCCCAGTCGGCACAAACGAATAACAGCCAAGACTGACCGTCACGAATCCCGTGGGTGAACCGCTGTGGATGATGTTCTTGTCCATGACGCTACGGCGAATCTGCTCGGCAATCACCATCGCGCCGTGAATGTCGGTGTCGGGCAGCAAAACCGCAAACTCCTCACCACCGTAACGCACGGCCAAATCGGCCTTTCGATGGCAGCACCCCTTCACCGCCCGCGCCACCTCAGCCAGGCAATGGTCCCCCGCCACGTGGCCGTAAGCGTCGTTGTAGGGTTTGAAGTAATCGATATCGAGCATGATCAGGCTCAGCGAACTCGACTGCCGGGCGCCACGGCCGAACTCGATGTCCAGCGCCCCTTCGAACAACCGGCGATTGGCCAGGCCGGTCAGGCTGTCATGGGTCGCGATCAGCTTCAGCGCTTCCTTCGCCTTGCGCAAATCCGCCTCAACCCGTTCGCCGAGGCGCACCTGATGAAGGAACACCCAACCGAACAGCCCCACGCCCAGCACCACCAGGGCAACGATGACCGTGGAATGAAACGCGGTGTCGTACCAGTCCTTGAGAATCGATTCCCTGGACGAGGCGGCGGACACTACCAGCGGATAAGTGTCGAGCTGACGGTAGCCATACAACCGCACAACACCATCGACCAGTGAGCTGAACATCGCATTACCGGAGGACGCGTTGGGCAGCAATTTCTCAAAGATCTCGCTTTTGGCCAGTGATGTGCCAATCAGCGATTCCACAAACGGCCGTCGCGCCAGCAGCGTTCCGTCGGTCAACCCCAAAAACATCGAACCGTTATCATCAATGCTGAAGCTTTTGAAAAACTGATCGAAGTACGCCATCTTGATTCCGGCCAACAAAACGCCCTGGAAATTGCCATTCTTGTCGTTCACACGCTTGGATATCGGAATGATCCACTCGCCATTTTTCCGACTGCGAATTGCCGGCCCGATGTGCGCCAGGGAGGAGACGTTCTGCTGGTGGAACTTGAAATAATCGCGATCCGCCACACCCGGGCCGCGTGGCAGATCGTCGAAAGAGGTAACGACCCACTGCCCCTTCTGGTCGAACAGAAATATCCCGTGCAATTGATTCAGCGCCTGCACCCGCAGGGCGAACGTTTTCTGCAAGCGTGCCTTTTGGGGCGCGCCGAAACCGTCAGCCTGAATCCAGTCCGCTAGGCTGGTCAGCACCAGATCGGCTTGCATGAAGGTGTCTTCGGCCTGCTGCGCCATGGCCCGCGTCAGGTTTGAAGACGCCACTTGCGCCAATGCCAGATCGTGCCGCCGCGATTGCTCCAGTTGCAGGTAAAGCAAACCGCACAGGCTCAGGCACACGACCGCAATAAACAGCACCGCTGCTTTGCGCAGCGGTAACCGTTTCAGGGTGACACCCGTGGCGTTGTGCGGCTCGTGAAGAGGGATTGGCAAAAGCTCATCCTGCAAGGGTAAGGCATGGGTAGAAGACCCAAAACCCTTATTTTTTGTGAGCTTAGTCTACGGGGAGGGTAACGGGCAAATGTCCTTTGGATAGCCGCCGCATCGCACTCTGCAAATGTGCCTGAGCACTTTCTGCATCCCCCAGGCGCATTTGCTCGTACGCCCGCTACGCAATCTCATGGGGCACCGGCTTGAGTTCGCGCTGGGTCGCCATCGCCATCAACTGCAGCTGGGCGGCAAGTTCAAGGTAATACAGATCGTCCCACGCCTCGGCGATGGTGGGCCCGGCGACGATCACCCCGTGGTTCTTCAAAAACAGGATGTCGGCATCGCCCATGACGCGGGCAATCCGGTCGCCTTCAGACTCGTCCAGCGCCAGACCGTTGTAATCCTCGCCCACCGCCGTACGGCCGCAGAACTTCAAGGCCGTCTGCCCCAGCCACAACAGCGGCGGGCCTTGCAGCAGGCACAAAGCCGTGGCGTGCGGCATGTGCATATGGAACGCCACTTTCACCCTCGGCAGTTGTTGATGCAGTCTCGCGTGGATGTAGAACGCGGTCGCTTCCGGCTGCCCTTCGCCGGCCATGCCGTATAGGGGACAGACTTACTTAATCAAGCCTGATCCCTACTGCTGACTCGGCCCCGCCGCCACCACCGAACCCGCCGATGTGTGTAAATCCAGCACAGGCATTTGCGAAGGCCGATTCAATGCGCGCAACACCGGCGCATCGTATCCATACACATCAGGTTTGAAAGCCACTCGACCATCACTGCCCAAATCCACCGTCCAGTACGCCAGCAACACCGGCACTTTCACCGGAAGCCGGATGTTCTCGGTCTTGCCGTTAGCCAGTTGCTTTTGAATGCCTTCGCTATTCCAGCGGACCGGGTCATTGAACAACAGCTCCACGAGTTGCAGCGGGTTCTCTACCCGAATGCAGCCCGAACTAGTGGCGCGGATAGTTTTGGCAAACAACTCGCGATGCGGTGTGTCGTGGAGGTAAATCGCATAGTCGTTGGGAAACCGGATCACCACCTGACCGAGCGAGCTGTCAGGTCCGGCGTCCTGACGCAGGGTGAGGCCGCGCGGATTGCTCCAGTCGACAGTCGACGGATCGAGCACATTGCCTTCTCTATCAAGCACGCGAATCTGGTTGGCGGCCAGGTAACCTGGATCGTTCTGAATTTTTGGCAACACATCCTGCTTGAGGATCGTCGGCGGCACGGTCCAGGTCGGATTGAACGTGATGTAAGAAATCTCGGCCTGAAATACCGGTGTATTGCGCACCGGTTTACCGACCTGCACCCGAGAACGCCAGATCGGGTGACCGTCGCGATACATCGCAACCTTGTACCCGGCGATATCCACGATGACGAACGTGCCCTGAAGTTTGTAAAGCAGCCAACGCGCCCGCTCCATGTTCACCCGCACCTGATCGATGCGCGCATCAACGGACACATTCAGCGCCGCCAGCGTCGCTGCGCCTGCCATACCATCCGCCCCAAGATATTGCTCGATTTGATACTTTTTAACCGCGGCGGTGACGGCGGCGTCGTAGTTCGTCCCGCGCGTAATTCGCGGGTCCAGAAAACCGCCTGCGGCCAACCTCGCCCGCAACTGCGCGACAGCGGGTTCGTCCATGCCAGGCTTGAGGGAATGGCCTTCAGCAACCTTCGGCCAGCCGCCCATGTCCCGAACCTTGCGCAGTTGCGCCAAGGCTTGACGCAAGCCGACGTAAACCGCTTCCTGCGGCGGCGCTTGAGCAAAGGCACGGGCGACATCATGGTTGTCGAGTGCGGCGAAGAAGTTATTGACGTCGTCGCGGGGATCGACGCCGGACGGGTCGAAATTCCAGTGGATGTCGAGCCGTGAAGGATCGACCTTGCCCCGCCGCAATTGCATCAATGCAGTGATGAAGGTATGAGTCATCGCCATATCAAAGGCTGCCCGTTGCTCGGGCGTGGCCGACGAGGTCTGCATCGATGACTGAGACCTGACCAGTTCATCAATATGGAAATCCGCCGGGTTCAAACCGTCGGCCTGAGTGTCATTCAGGCTTTTAATTAACTGGCCGACGTCGGTGTCATTCGACCAGGCCGCGCGATAGGCGCGATGCGTATAAAAATCCATGACCAGGCGGCTGACATCCACCCGCCGATGGCGCGGTGAAGTGAGCAACGGTGGAAACGCTGTTTTCAGTGGAGCAAGCGTGGCCTGAATCGCCTGAGCGACGTTATCGTCCGCTGCGGCTTCCATTACGGTGTTCGGCGCAATTGTCGACTCAATCGGCGAATTTTCGGCGATCGCAGCGCCGCTGATCAGAAAGCCCATAAAAAAGACGCGGCTTATGACGAATAACCTTGTTAACTGCCCCATGGATAATCCTTAATCTCCCGCATTCAACGGCTAGCTTTCCACACACTGCTAGACTCGAAACTATCATGATGAGACATCTATATGGCGCCAGAACGCTTCGGCCTCCTACTCACGGCACTGCTACTGACGATAACGTCAGTACCGTCAGCCTACGCCGATTCGCTCGCGGCCGCCCTCATCAAAGCGGCCCCCAATGCTAACGCCAAGGTGATTGGACTGGCCGTACGCGCATCCCAGTGCAGCATTGCTCAAGGCAAAGCACCTGTCCAAAGACTCGCCGTCATCGACTATTCCCTGCCTTCGACCGAACAACGGTTGTGGGTGTTCGATTTAAAGAAGCGCAAGTTGCTGTTTCATGAACTGGTCGCCCACGGACGCAACAGTGGCGAGAACATGGCGGTCAACTTCTCCAACCAGAATGAAAGCTTTGCCACCAGTATCGGCTTGTACCGCACTCAACAGAGCTATGTCGGACAGAACGGCTATTCGTTGCGCATGGAAGGCCTGGAACCGGGTTTCAATGACAACGCGTTTGACCGGGCAATCGTTATTCATGGTGCACCTTATGTCAGCCCGGTGCTCGCCCGTGCGAATGGACGGATTGGCAGAAGCTTGGGCTGCCCTGCCGTGCGGCCGGCGATTGCTCATCGGCTGATTGATTCGATGAAGGATGGGCAATTGCTGTTTTCGTATTACCCGGATCAGCGTTGGTTGAAGTCTTCTTCGTATATCAATTGCGGCAGCGGCACTGTTGCGGATGCGTCCAGGCCGAATAAGATCTGATAAAAAAGGGCAGCCTATCCGGCCGCCCTTCTTCTTAACGCTACGTCCCCCTATCAAGAAACACCCTGGCTGGGAATCGAGGCTGATTTAAAAACTCAGGATGATGTTGAGCGGTGCAGTAAAAAATAAGTACCCTCAGCCCCCACTCCATCATGGAAGCCGGATAACAATGAAAAACATAAAAAGCACGATGATGCTCGGTGGCCTGCTCGCTCTATCGTTTGCCGCTCAGGCAGAGCAATCGCATTTGGACAGCGTCATCCAACAGGGTCAACTGCGCGTGTGTACAACAGGCGACTACAAACCCTATACCTACAAGGCCGAGGACGGCGAATACTCGGGCATCGACATCGCCATGGCCCGCTCGCTGGCCGACAGTTTGGGCGTCAAGGTCGAGTGGGTGCAGACCACCTGGAAAACCCTGATGCCCGACCTACTGGCGGGTAAATGCGACATCGGCGTCGGCGGCATCTCAGTCACGCTGGAGCGCCAGAAAAAGGCCTTCTTCAGCACCACGCTGGACGTCGACGGCAAAATCCCACTGGTGCGCTGCGAAGAACAGGCGCTGTACCAGACCGTCGAACAAATCAACCAGCCTTCGGTTCGTTTGGTCGAACCGGCCGGCGGCACCAACGAGGCCTTTGTTCACGCCTTTCTACCGAAGGCGCAGTTGCGGCTACACGACAACGTGACCATCTTTCAGGAGCTGCTGGACAAGAAGGCTGACGTGATGATTACCGATGCCTCGGAAGCGCTGTACCAGCAGAAACTCAAACCCGGCCTGTGCGCGGTCAACCCGACGCAATTCATGCAGTATGGCGAGAAGGCTTACTTGCTGCCCCGCGACGACATCACTTGGAAGTTGTATGTCGATCAGTGGCTACACCTGGCCAAAGTCACGGGCAACTACCAAAAAGTTTTGGGCCAGTGGATAGCGACACCCGAGCCCAAATAGCCGCCACCTACTCGATCCATGTAGCAGCTGGCGCAGCCTGCGTCCGGCTGCGCAGCAGTCGCCTTTCAAGGGCAACGCAACGGCAGAAACACCTAAGCCGTTGCGCCCGCCCTTAGTCGTGCAGCAAACCCTCGCTGTACTCACTGAAGCTGCTACCGATTGCGCTCCCGCCGAAGTTCAACTTGTTGGGGTTGTTGGGGCTAAGGCCATCAAACGATTGGCAGTCTTCTGAAAAACAGCTGCTGGTGCTGACACCCGAGCAGGCGCTCAACAGCAATGCACCGGCGATCAACACGACTTTGAAGAGGTTCGAGATCATTTTTCAGTTCCCTGTGGGTTGGAAGCGCGGTGACCTTAGGGAGTCATCCTATGCCGCAAGAGCAACAGGAATTATGAAACTTTGCTGGGCGACAGCGTTGGTTCAGGTACTGATTGCTTGAGGCAAAAAAGGGCATTCCCCAGACAAACTGTCAAAAAGAGCAACGTCCTACACGACTCTGGGAATTGTCCGTACACTTGCGCATTGCTGTGCCTTTGTCACGAGGCCTATAGTCCGATCCGCGTCCATATGACGTATCGGGTTTGGCGACTCGATGATAAGGCACAGAAACCTCCGAGCCAGCTCGGAGAGTTTCTAAACGCACTTGGCTACCTTTTTTTGGTGGCTGTGCGTGGGAGATCTTCGGGTCTGCCGGTTTGTGCCTTGTCCGGTTCGCCAACCCGCGTGCAGCTACCACCCTTTGTTTGGCGACAACGAGTGGTAGGTGATCTCACTTCACTTCAAGGCAATCACTCATGAAAGAATATATGGCTTTAACCAGCAACGCAGACGACCTTCCCTCGCTGTATGTAAATACCACCCAGCCACTGCACTCCCTGCTTAGCACCGCACGCTACCGAATTGGTGCGGTCACGCAGATCCTAGAAAACCTCGCGATGCGCGGCGACATCACCACGGACTCGGTGATTCTCAGCGACTTCGCAATGCTTTGCTGCATACCCTTGCGCGATGGCTGCGATGTATTGGACGTCATCGCTCGACGCATGGATGCTGAACCGTCCTGACGTCACAAAGGGGCGCCCTCCTCGGACGCCTCTCAGCCCACACAGGGGACCGGCAGCATAAGCCGTCCTGTTTACCGCTCTTGCGGTTTGCCCGAGTACTATCAATCACATTAACTAATCAGCATGAATGCGCACCCTTCGGAATCTCCGATGACCACTACCAAAAAAACCGATCAACGTTACAGAAAAGTCATTCGTAAAGAATTGACGTTCCTGGATATTCGAGAAGCAGTACGTGATGGGCAGAAATTGTTTGATACGTTTGTGATCACTGGCAAGCTTTCTAGTACAACGTAGGCTTGAATGCCGGTTACGAAAAATAAAACCGTCCCCCCCTTTCTGCTCTTTTTCAGATTTTTTTGTTTGTGGGTGATTTTCTCGTTGAAACTGGCAGAATGCCTCCACGGAAAAGCGACTTCCGAACAATCGCTGCAGATTAATCCCATAACAGAAATTCGGTGAGTTTATGATTAGCAATGAAGACACGGACGCTTTCAGAGAATTAGCAAACTCAGTGCACCTCGAAAAATCAAACTTTTCGGACTATGACTATCACTGCAGACTACTAAATCAGAGCGATTTATTAGAGCATCAGGTTTGCGACGCCTTATTCCAACTTATCAGAGAGTCTATTGTTGCAACATCGGGCGAAGATGGAATAAATCTGCGCGAGCTCGAGCGAGCGCTTTTAAGACAACACCTATATCTCGGGTCGACATTCGTATATCACACTTTGGTAGTTTGGATATTATTCGGAGTTAACGAAAAGAAATTCCGTTCGTTGTCCGAGGTCAGTCACTGGCGAATTGCACTTCGTGCGGTGTACTGCTTGATGGCAATTCCGGGCCATACGCCAAGTGGTATAGGAAACGATCGTGACATAGCAGTTACGCAAGCAGCCATTAGGCTAAGATCGCAAGGCTATGAAATTGGAATTCGTGGTGGAGAATTTTTCTTCGAGGAAGGGCAACTTAAACTAGCATATACAAATCTAGATAAATCGATTAGCACGGTCGGAGGTGCAGCGATAATTTTTTGGATTTTCTGGATGTTTCATCATAGAAAAAAATTCAGTAATGAGCGTTATTTGGCCGGGCGCGAGGCCGATAGCCCTCATGGCGAAGTGAGAATGCCAGCATATCCACATGGATACCTGTTGAACATGTCAGTCCGACACCTAAGAAAAAAAAGCCACGAAAAAACCTTCACTCCAGAAATCAATCAGATATTCGAATTAGCTAGAGACATTGTTTCTATTTTTGACGTTGAAGACTATTCAATGTACGCAAACATATTCACCGACCATGAGCAACTACCTAAATATATTGAACGACTTACACTTGGTGACTTCTGCCTCAGTTTTCGACAGGTAATTGCCCGAGACGTTGTAAAGATGATGCGCGAGTTGTTCACATGGGTCGACAGCCCCAAGATGCGAACCAAGTTAGGATGGGACGTAACTGACGCAATACGTCTTGCTGAAGCAACATTTACGATGGTACGCCCGGAGGCAGTCAACGCGATTATAAGCCACAGCGACCTGGCGAAACAGATGGGGTGTTCATCTAAATTTGTTAAAAATATCGCGGATCACTTTACGCATAAAACTGATTCTATCAACCATGATTTTTTTTCACCAACAGACTCTTCAAAAGCCGACTTTCACAACAAACCATTTATATGGCAACCCGGCAATAAGTTATTAGTTATTTCCCCTCCAATCTGTTCAATAGGTTTTTTTGAATCTTTAGCTAGGGTCACACGGGAAAATGAGCGTGAAACAGACAATAAAATAGGCGTGGCTATAGAGCCTATGTTAGGACGTATTTTCGCCGATCACGGTATCACTCCATCCGCGCTCTCCAGCCAATACAAAGTAGGAAAAAAAACACTCGATTGTGACTTAGCTATTGAGTGCGACAACGCCGTAATACTATTTGAAATAAAAAAGAAACCCCTCACAAAAGCAGCTATGGGAGGCCGTAGCCTTGAGGGACTGATTGATCTTAGTCGCTCTATGATAAAGTCTCAGACTCAACTGTCATATCAGGAAATAGAGCTTTTAGAAAACAACGGAATAAACTTTATCGACGGACGACACATCAAACTTGAAGGAAGAAAAATTGAGCGTATTGCAGTAACGCTTTTCGATTGGGGAAGCCTTCAAGACCGCACGGTAGCCGACAACATTATAAAGACCCTATTCACAGCACAAATATCAGCAACACAGGGTACAGAAGCTCAAAAAATTGCACTTGACGAATGCAACAAACTTCTGGAAACCCTACTATCACAAACAACAGAAATATCTAAATTCAAACCTGACGAAAGACAAGCATTTTTCGATTGTCTTTTTCTAGGCGTACCACAAATCATATTCTTATTAAAAGATACAAAAAACTCAGATGAGTTTTACGAAAACTTAAAAACCATTAAACACTCCTGCATGTCCAGCATGGACATGTTCAATATACTTACCTATACAAAAAAATAAAAACAAAAGCAACAAGTTTAAAAAATGCTCTCCCTAAGGAAAACCTATAAACAAAAGGCAATCTTTTACTAGAGCTAGCTATGCCCTTCCCTGCGAAGGTAAGGACACATTAAGCAAAAGACTACAGCGTGATTGGTTTCAATGGAACAAAGGGACAGATCTATTTTTCTCATAGAAACGTATCCGATCCATGAACCACACCTCCCGTAAGACAACCGCCTCGTTTACCGTGGCATCTCTGGCGAGCAGTTCCATGGCAGTAGCGCTTCGTAATCGGCCACCGACTCCGCATGCGGCAGCCGCTCCAGTACGTGGCGCAGCCACGTATAGGGCTCCTGGCCGTTGACCTTGGCGGTCTCGACCAAGCTGTAGATCTGCGCACTGGCGGTGGCGCCTTTGGGCGTGTCGCTGAACAGCCATGCCTTGCGCCCGATCACAAACGGTTTTATTGCACGCTCCGCCGGATTGTTGTCGATCGGTAAAAATCCGGCCTCCACGTAACGCTCCAGACGGCTCCAGTTGCTGGCCAGATAATTAACGGCCTTGCCAAGCGCACTTTGCGGCGTCACCTGCGACTGCGTTTTATCCAGCCAGCTTTTCAACTGAGCCAGGATCGGCAGGCTCTTTTCCTGACGGCCAATAAAACGCTGCTCATCACTGGCATCCTTGAGTTCACGCTCGATGCCGTACAGCTTGTTGATCATCGTCAGTGCAATATCGGCACGTCCCGTCTTGCCCTTGGGCTGCACTTTTTGCGCATCGACGAACTTGCGCCGTGCATGGGCCATGCACGCCAGCCGCTCCACACCCGGTTGCAACGCCAATGCGTTATAACCCGCGTAATCATCAGTCATCACGTAGCCGCGATAACTTTCCAGCAGGCGCAACGGCACGTCCTGCGCACGGCTGGACGTGTAGTCGAACAGCACGACTTTTCGGTCTGGCGGCCCGCTGGCCTGCACCCACATCCAGGATTGGCTGGTAGGGTCTCGATCCGGTTCCTTAAGTACCTGGACGCGGGTTTCATCACAGTGGATGACCGGGCTTTCCAGCAATCGGTCGCGCATTAAATTCAGCAACGGTTGTAAGTGCTCTCCGCACTGGATAACCCAGCGAGCGAGAGTCTGACGCGGGATATCGATACCGTGTCGGCTCAGCACCGTTTCGAAACGATGCAGCGGTAAGCCATCGACATACTTGGTGGTCAGCAGCATCGCCAGTACGCTCGGACTGGCCATGCTCTTTTCGATCAACTGAGCAGGTTTATCAGCAGTGACCGGAGCCGTTTCACAACCACGGCAGCCGTAGACTTTGCGGATGTGTTTGATCACTCGGATCTGCATCGGCACGATGTCCAGCTGTTCGCTGGTTTCTTCACTGATCACATGCTTGCGGCAACCGCAGGCACAGGTCAGTTCATGTTCTGGCAGTTCGTGGATGACTTCGATGCGCGGCAGATCAGCCGACAGTGGCTTGCGTTTGCCACGACGTGGCGTCGGAGCAACCACTTCTTCGTCAGCGTCGCCGACTGAAGGCATCGGCTCGCTTTCGGGCTCGTTGAATAACGCGAGTTGAGGCGTGTTGGGTTCAACGGTCTGCTCGGATTTACGTCCGAATAAACGGTCGCGCAGCAACTTGATCTGTTCTTTTAGATCGACGATATGAGTCTGGTATGCCTCAGCCGTTGCCTGCTGACGGCTGAGTGCCTCAAGCAACATTTGCTTGAGCAGAATAGGGTCATCAGGGAGGTCTTCGGGCATCAAATTCATGCCCGGATTATACCCGTCAAGCGACGAATCTTGGCGTTAAAACCTTGTGAGGACGGTTGCGCCAGAGATCAAATCCATCCAGTAGCCAGTTCAGCTCCTGAACGGTCAGCACGATAGCCTCGTCCACCTCATCAGGTGAAATTTTAAAACGCTCGGACTCCAGGCGCTTGAGCCAAAGGCAGAAGCCGTTGCGCTCCCAGTACAACACTTTGACGCGGTTACGGTGGCGATTCAGGAAAACAAAGAGCACGGGGTCAAACACCGCGACCTTGATATCCAGTTCGACCAGCGCAGCCAGGCCATCGATGGACTTTCGAAAGTCTACCGGCTTTGGATAGAGGTACACTTTTTCAACGCTGGCATTGGGACGCATCATGGTGATGGGCTCCTCATGGAAATCGGGAGCACAGCATCAGCCGTCAGCTATCCGCTTGGAATGTGGGGTTCATGGATCCCTTACATAGAAACAACATAGAAAATAAATCCGTCCCTTTAGCTCTCAGAAATCGACCGCTGCTTTCGCACTCCCTGAGAGTCGCGCAAAAAGTCTTAACCTATTTACAAAGTTTTGCACACAGTGAAACTGTCGATCGCGTCACCGAGCCGGCAGCTGGCCTAAGCTGGGCCGTTGGTTGCCCCTCCATACTCTTTGCAAAAAAAGCACGCAAAGCCCGTCGGCGGGAGGAGGATAAGTGCTTTTTCATGCTGTTTTTTCTTGCCGTCTGATTTTTCCAGCTATCCTCGCTGATCACGTCACGCTAAGCTGACCATGACATTGCAACCCCGTCCAGTGCGGTTTTTTTCATTATTAAACAGCGCATGATTTATAGCGACGCTGATTACCTATTACATGGAGTTGATCGATGTCATTTACATTGACGCTTGAAGAGTTTCTTACAAAGGCTGGATACACTGCTAAAGATTGGGAAAAATCAACGCTTGACTGGTCTCAGTTGGAGACGATTGCAAAACATCATGACAACGCCTTGAAAACCCTGTCTCTTCACGGCGGCTCCATCGCAAACAGGCTCCAAGAATTTAATGGAGTACACTCCGTTAGGTGGCGAGTGAAAGATACTTTCGGGCTTCTAAAAAAAATACTAAGAAAAAACCTAGAGCCTCTCCCAAAAGAAAAGTGGGTCGGTATCACATCCAAAAACTATAGATCTGTTGTATCTGACCTTATCGGCGTCAGAGCACTTCATCTATTGAAAGAGGATTGTTTCGCAATTGACGAGCAGATCCGGGAAACTTGGAATATCACAGACACATCAATTTTCAAGAGAAATGGTGATCGAGAACTTACCGAGATCATTGAACGTGGTGCTAAAGAAGATATTCACGACGCAGGTTATCGGTCAATACACTACGATTTTTCCTATGGCGCAGAGAAGGAACCGATATTAGTAGAGGTACAAGTCCGAACAATATTCCAAGAAGGCTGGAGTGAAATAGACCATAAAGTCAAGTATCCAGACTTCTCTGAAAACAGCTTGCTAATCCACTACCTTGACTTATTCAACGGATTATCCGGCACCGCAGATGACATGGGGTCATTCGTAATACAACTTGATCAGCTAATCAAAACAACAGACACAGCAATCCTCGAAGGTGAGGCCGCCCTGGCAGCAAGAGATTCTGACATAGAGGCATTACAACAAGAGATCAACAAATTAAAATCTGAGGGTAGCGCCTCAAAAACAACTATTGACTCACTTCAGACTAGCGTTGACAACATCAAAGAAAAGAACACAGCAAAATCTAAGACTTACGGATTAGCGCAGATACTTGCAAGTAACTCGTCAGATATTTTCAATTCTAAGCTGCTAACAACAGACCCTGAATATTTAAAATCCATAAGCAGAGTAACCAACCGGACCAGCAGTCTCGCAAAGCTTATCGACGATTTGAGATCACCAAACAATGAGCTTGCAAAAACTCTTGAGCAGCTAAGATCCCCAGATACAAAACTTGCAAAAGCTCTCGAACAGCTAAGCGCCCCCAACTCAGCGCTGTCAAAAACTCTTGAGCAGCTAAGCGCCCCAGACTCAAAACTTGCAAAAGCTCTCGAGCAATTAAACTCCCCGAATACTAAACTCGCAGAAGTGCTTGCAAAACTAGATAGCCCGAGCTCTGCCGAAAGCACCCTCGGGAAAAATAAAATTTCTACCAAGCCCGCTACGAAAAAAAATTAGGGTAGACCCTATAGAAACTAGAGAGCCAGAATTCTCGCGAAAGATTAATTCATAGTGTGATCGGCTTGAGCTTCGCTGATAGAGCCAACGCTTGCGCTGCCTTGGCCGTGAATATTGCTGCATCGGTCGGGCTCGGCGCTGGTCCTAGTACGTGAGAGTGTGCAGCCGGCTGTGTGTTCATCTGCTGCAGCAGGTCCAGCATGTCGCACACCAGCTGGAACAGGTTCACACCTTCAGACCCGCTCTCGCGCAGGCCCTGAATCTTCTCCTGCATGTCGCCACCCACCGTGGCGTTGTGCTTCTGCGCCACCACCAAATTCAGATCACGACCGGTGGACTGGTGCAGATCGTCCACGGCCGCCAGACTCACGGATCCGCAAAAAAATGGGGACAGATTTATTTACTCGTAGCGATCCAGTCGATTTCCTCCCATGCTTTTGCTCAGATGTACTGAGCAATCGCAGAAAAGCTCGCCTAAGCCCTGCAACCCCAATCCTGTTAAACTCCCCCACTTCCCAGCCCCACCCATCTCAGATCCCCCCATGCCCCCAATCACCGCCACACCCGCCCCGCTCTCCCGCCGCTTCTCCGTCGCCCCGATGATGGATTGGACCGATCGCCATTGCCGTTTTTTCCTACGCCTGCTCTCCAAGCACGCCCTCCTCTACACAGAAATGGTTACCACTGGCGCACTCCTCAACGGCGACCACGACCGTTTCCTGCGGCACAACGAAGCCGAACACCCGCTCGCCCTGCAACTCGGCGGCAGTGTGCCGCTGGACCTGGCGATGTGCGCGCGCATGGCGCAGGAGCACGGTTACGACGAGGTGAATCTGAATGTCGGGTGCCCGAGTGATCGTGTGCAGAACAATATGATCGGTGCGTGCCTGATGGGGCATCCGCAGTTGGTGGCGGATTGTGTGAAGGCGATGCGCGATGCGGTGTCGATTCCGGTGACGGTGAAGCATCGGATCGGGATTAATGGGCGGGACAGCTACGAGCAGTTGTGTGATTTCGTCGGCACGGTTCGGGATGCCGGGTGCACGAGTTTTACGGTGCATGCGCGGATTGCGATTCTGGAGGGGTTGTCGCCGAAGGAGAACCGCGATATTCCGCCCCTGCGCTATGACGTGGCGGCGCGGTTGAAGACGGATTTTCCGGAGCTGGAGATTATTCTCAACGGCGGGATCAAGACCCTGGAAGCCTGTCACGAGCATTTGCAGACGTTTGACGGTGTGATGCTGGGGCGTGAGGCGTATCACAATCCTTATGTAATGGCTGAGGTGGATCAGCAACTGTTCGGCAGCACGGCGCCGGTGATTAGCCGAGCCGAGGCGCTGGCGCAGTTGCGGCCTTATATAGCCGCACACATCGATGCGGGCGGCTCGATGCACCACATCACTCGGCATGTGCTGGGGCTGGGCACCGGGTTTCCGGGGGCGCGCAAGTTTCGACAGTTGTTGTCGGTGGATATTCATAAGGCCAAGGAGCCTTTGGTGTTGCTGGATCAGGCGGCAGAGTTGCTTGAGGGCCGTTAACGGTCGCTTGGGTTGAACCTGTGGTCTGATTTGGCATCGTATTTACCGACACCGCGCCCCGCCTTTCAAACAGCCGTTTTCCGGTTGTTGCCGCTGGGGCCATCGATACGTACACGCACCCTTGAGTGGCTGACAGCGCTCGGGTAATGTCATTAGACCCATAGGACAGAGCACGCCCATGACTTCCAAGCTGGAACAACTCAAACAAATGACCACCGTGGTTGCCGACACCGGCGACTTCGAAGCTATCGCTCGCGTTAAACCCGTGGACGCTACCACCAACCCTTCCCTGCTGCTCAAAGCGGCGGCCATTTCCGGTTATGCCGAGTTGCTGAACGCGTGCGTCAGTGACTGCAAAGGCGATGTTGGCCTGGCCAGCGACCGTTTTGGCGTTGCGGTAGGGCTAGAAATTCTGAAGGTGATCCCTGGCCGTATTTCCACCGAAGTGGATGCGCGCCTGTCGTTCGACACTGACGCCGTATTGAAGCGTGCGCACCGTCTGATCGACCTGTACGACAAGGCCGGCATTGGCCGTGACCGCGTGCTGATCAAGATCGCTTCTACCTGGGAAGGCATCCGTGCCGCCGAGACACTGGAAAAGGAAGGCATCCAGACCAACCTGACGTTGCTGTTCTCGTTCGCTCAGGCTGCGGCGTGTGCTGAGGCAGGGGTGTTCCTGATTTCGCCGTTCGTGGGTCGTATCTACGACTGGTACAAGAAGGCCAATGGTAACGACTACACCGGCGCGGATGATCCGGGCGTGCAGTCGGTGACGCGCATCTACAACTACTACAAGGCCAATGACTATAAGACTGTGGTCATGGGCGCGAGCTTCCGTAACCTGAATCAGATCGAGCAGCTGGCGGGTTGTGACCGTCTGACCATCAGCCCGGATTTGATTGATAAGCTGGCGGCGGATACCGGCAAGCTGGAACGCAAATTGGCGCCGGGCCATGCCGGTGAAGCACGTTTGAGCCTGAATGAAGCGCAGTTCCGTTGGTTGTCCAACGAGGACGCGATGGCGACCGAGAAATTGGCTGAGGGTATTCGTCAGTTTGCTCGCGACCAGGAAAAACTCGAAGCATTGTTGCAAGCCAAGCTCTGATCCAATAAGAGCAAACGCAAAAAGGGCAACCCCTCATAGGTTTGCCCTTTTTTGTGTGCGGTCTCTTATGGTATCAGTGACGCTCGAGGGCGTTCACCAGATCATGGAATGCTTCACGATTGGAGTCGTTGAGGCCCATGAGGATCTTGTGTGCTTCGAGCACTTTGATCCGCACCACTTCTTCGGACTGATCCTGATCTGGCAGGTCGGTCAGGCACTCGGGGCACGGGATCGGGCGGTCAACGATGTTGAACACCTGCTCGAAGCCCATGGACTGCAGCAGACGGGTGATGTCTTCGTGGGTGGTGACGACGGTCGGCAGCAGGCCGACCTTTTGCCGCGACAGGATCGACAGTTTGGCCAAAAGGCCAAGGGTGGTGCTGTCGATGCTGCGGGTTTCGGTCAGGTCGATCACGATCGCATTGAAGTTCAACGCCGTGAAGATCCGCTCAATAGTCGCATCCAACGCCGAACACAGGGTCAGGCGAACTTCACCGACGAACTTCAGGACGAAGGTGCCATCCTGCTCGGCGAACTGGATTCTACCGGTACTCATTGAAGATTCCTGCTCAACACCAACAGGGCGATATCATCCGGCATCTCCCCTAGCGTGGCCAATCCAAAAACCTGCCGCAGACCATCCAGGCTGCCGCCCGCTGCTTTGACCCGTTGGGGCAAAGCCGCTTCTTTCTCTTTGAGTGTAGGTTCTGGCAAAAGGTCCAGGATGCCGTCAGACATCAGCGTCAGGCTGAACGTCGGCGGCAGCTCCAGTACGTGGTCTTCGTAGGTGGCTTCATTAAATAGGCCGACCGGCAGACCACGCCCTTCCAGATAACGAACACTGTCTGGCGTGTACAACACAGGCAACGGCAAATGACCACCGATGCTATAGGTCAACAAACCTGTCTCCTCGTCGATGACTCCACCGACCATCGTGACGTGTTTGCCCAGCTTACAACTGATCAGGCCTCGGTTGATATGACCAAGGACCTCTGAAGGCTTGAATTCCGGCAATGTGCCGCTGCGCTTGGACTCGAACAGCAAGCGCGTGGTCATGAACTTCAGCAGCACGGTAACGAAGGCTGAAGAGGCGCCATGACCGGAAACGTCCGCCAGGTAGAAGGCTACCCGACGCTCGTCGACCCGAAAGTAGTCAACGAAATCACCCGACAGGTACAGCGACGGGATGATCTGGTGAGCAAACTGGAACTCGTCGATGGTCCAGGGACTAACCGGCAGCATGTTCATCTGCACCTGGCGACCGGCGTTCTGGTCTTCCTGGAGCAGGTTCAGGCTGGCGGCGAGCTCGCGGTTGGCCTTTTCCAGCTTCTCGCGGTAGCGCTGGTTTTCCAGCAGCAGGCGCGCACGATCCAGGGCCCGGCGCACAGAGTGCTCGAGCACGGCAAGATCTTCGAGAGGCTTGATCAGGTAGTCCGCAGCGCCCAGGCGCAGGGCCTCGACCGCGTCGTTCATCACGCCGGCACCCGAAACCACGATTACCGGGGTTTGTGGCGACAGCCCGGTGACTTGGCGAATGAGTTCGAGCCCGCCCATCTGCGGCATACGCAGATCGCAGATGACCAAGTCGGGCTTGTTTTGCTCGAATACCTGAAGACCCTGCTGGCCATTGCTGGCCTGCAGGACACTGAAACCACTGTCTTCCAAGTAGGCCGCGAGGCTCGCGCGCACTACTTCGTCATCATCGATTATCAGCAGCGTGGCACTGGTTTTTGGCATGTGGGCAAACGGCGCCAGAATTAGGTTGGCGTAGCAGGCAGGGGCTTTGTCCCGGCTCACACTACTGGATTCGCTTTCTAGCCTCTCTACTGCACTGTTTTCGAGCCTTTGCCCTACACACAGGTACACCAGAGGTGCCCTTCTAAGGCGCAGACGGTACTCCCATCCGCGGGGCGTTTCAAGCTCACGCCGATGGTCGCTTGACGTCTTTCCATTTCAAATCACCGGGAGTTATAAGAACAGGCAAAACCGTAACGTAATGGAAGGTTCGAACCCCTGCGTCAAACCGGTCCCGGAGGCTCAACGAAAGAAGGCAGCCAACTGGCCGCCTTCTCGGTTTTACAGGTCGAGATCAAAAATCGTCTTCGACCTGGCCGTCTTTGACTTTGAATTCGCGATTTTGCAAATACGCATTGCGGATGAAGGTGTACTTGTCGCCGCTGATCAGCTTCTCGGCCGACAGCAGGCTGGCGCGGGTATCGACAATGTTCAGACCGAAGACCGAGTTACGCACGGGCACGTCGTGGATGTACGGGTACGGGCCGGTGTAGCCGTCGACATACTTGGACGGCGCGTCACGTAGCGTGCTTGGCCCCAACAACGGCAACATCGCGTACGGGCCGCTGCCCACACCCCAGTAGCCGAGTGTCTGGCCGAAGTCTTCGTCACTGCGTTGCAGACCCATTTTGGTGCCCACGTCGATGAAGCCCAGCAGGCCGAAGGTGGTGTTAAAGATCAAGCGTGCGGTATCGACGCCAGCGGCGGCCGGTTTGGCCTGCAAGATGTTGTTGGCAAGGTTGGTGACATCACCGACGTTGCGGAACATGTTGTGAATGCCGTCTTCAAGAAACTGTGGCGTCACGAACTGATAGCCTTGCGCCAAAGGCTTCAGTGCATAAGTATCGACTACGTCGTTGAACGTGTAGATCGGGCGGTTGATGCTTTCCCAAGGGTCGTCTTCCGAGGCTGCCTGGGCAACGAACGGAACCAGCAATACACTGGCAAACACACAAAGCTGAGCTAGATGATTGCTCCAGCGCATAGAAAAACTCCTTGGTTGTACTGGCGCGGGCGCTTGGCCCAAGCGTGAAGCTGGCTAGTATAAGACGGAAAAGCCGCTTAAGGCAGCACCGTGCGAGGCAGCCTATTGGATCATTCGCGATAATTGTGAGCGATTCACATCAGTGTCACTCAACTGTCACCGTCGCCCCCTAGCCTTGAGGCTATTTCAGGGATGTTGATATGCCGCACGCCGAAACATTGCCCCACATTGCGCCCAGCCTGACCGCCGTGCTGTTCGGACTCAGTGGTTGCCTGGTGGATTTCGGCGCACGCACGCGTACGCAAAACAGCCACTCTGCCGTGCACGCCGAAGCCACGCCCGGTGCGCTGGATAGCCTGCGCAGCTTGCAGCATCAGCAGATTCCCTGTGCCTGGCTCGACGAACTCCCCCCTGCCCTCAGCGATTCCCTGGCCGCCGCATTGCCTTCATGGATCAAACCCTCGCAATACCCCGAAACAAACAATCCATGGCCGGCACCGCATGCCTGCTGGCAAGCCTTGATGACGCTGAATGTTGAACGACTGGAGGGTTGCGTGCTGGTCAGCGGCGAACCGCGATTGCTGCAAGCGGGGCTCAATGCCGGGTTGTGGACGATTGGTCTGGCGTCCTGCGGCTCACTCTGCGGCCTGGCACCCAACGACTGGCAGGCGCTGACTCAGCAGGAACGGGAATTCAAACGCGGCAAGGCAACGGTGCAACTGTTCGGTCTGGGTGTGCATTCGGTGATCGATCACCTCGGTGAACTTGATACTTGCCTGGCAGATATCAGCCTGCGCCGACTCAAGGGCGAAAAGCCCTGATGGAGATCATGCAGGTTGCGCGCGAGTGGATTAATCTAAAGGTCAAGCCATAGACCTTTGGCGTGCTGCTGCGGTCTATGCCAGTGCCTATCGATAAAAGGAAGAACGCCATGCCTGCCCGCGAACTGCAACAACAGCTCAATACTCTGCGCGAGCAATTGGAACAGAATCCACCGCTGACCGAAGCCGAGCGCGAAGACCTGCACGCGCTGATGGCACAAATCGAACGTGAGCTTGAACTTGAAACCAAAACCCAGGACACCAACCTCGCCGACAATGTGAACCTGGCCGTCGAACGCTTCGAAATAGAACACCCGACCCTGGCCGGCACCTTGCGCAACATCGTGCAAGCGCTGGGAAATATGGGAATCTGAATCCGCCGAATACGCAAAAAGCCCCGCCAGTGATTTATTTCCCCCACTTGGAAATGCATAGTTAGGGTCTTTTCAGGTTTTTGCTATACCAATACCCCTCTCCGAGGGGTATTTTTTTGCTCTTCGAATGTGAAAGCCATCCCGTGATCTAACTCGGCCTCACAGAGACGCCCCACCAACTCTCGCAGATCGAGATCGTTCAACTGATTAATTTCATTAGGGATGATGTTGAACATTTTTCCTCGTCTAAGTGGCCAGGGATCATATGGTATTTGCAGTACGGTACCGGCTCACGAGCACAAGTTCTTAACAGCGGGTAGGCAAAGGGGGAAACCATGACAACGCACAAATTAACCATTAAAGAATTGCAGTTGAACGTTTCAATCCGCGGCCAAGGCTCACCGCTGCTCTTGCTCAACGGCCTGGGTGGGTTGATCCGTACCTTCGATCCCCTGCGCGATGAACTGGTGGACTACAGGACCATTACGTTGGATGTGCCCGGGGTCGGCAAATCGCAAATGCCCCGCTGGCCGATGCGTCTGCCGCGCCATGCCGACCTGATCGCCGAGATGCTCAAGCAATTGGGAATCGACCAGGTCGATGTGTTCGGCGTGAGTTGGGGCGGTGCGTTGGCGCAAGAATTTGCCCTGCGTTACCCGAGCATGGTGCGCCGGCTGATCCTCGCGGCGACCTCGGCCGGCCCGGCGATGCTGGTGAAGCCCGCCGACATCCTGGATTTTTTTGGCAGGAGCAAAAGCGCCAAACTGCGCAAGCAAGAAGGCTCGCGCAATTCGATACAGACGCTGCTGCGCTTCGGTGTGGTGAACGGCATGCTGACGGTCAACCCGCGAACCTATTACCACCAGCTCACCGCCTTGGTCGGCTGGACCAGCCTGCTGCGGCTGTTCCGTCTGCGCCAGCGCACGCTGATCCTCACCGGCGAACGCGACACCCTGGTGCGGCAGTACAACGCGCACATCCTGCGCCGCACCATTCGCCGTGCCGAACTGCAAGTCCTGCAGGGCGAGGGGCATTTTTTCGTGGTGACCAGCGCCAGGAGAACCGCCGAAGCGATACGCGAATTCCTCTGCCGGCAGCACGGCGATGAAGAGCCCGCGCCGATATCGCCAACGGCATGTTCAAGCCACGCCTGCTGCAATCCGAGCGGAATTGATCGCTGATGCCTGCTAATGGGCTTGCCCAAGGGCCCACTAGCAGGCCATTGAAAACGTAGGTGAGGGCAGGCAAGACAAAGCAAAAACGGCCGAAAAAGCGGAGTATACGAGCTGTAAATGAGCATTTTGAGGCCGTCTTTAACGCTGTATTGTCAACGCAGATAGTTTTTCAACGGCCTGTTAGCTTCGTGTCCCCAACGTAAGCCCGGACTTACGCCATTAATCATGTGTATCGGGTGGCCAATCTGATTCGCCAACATAGATAACCGCCCAGCCGCCACTCAGATTTATAAGCGCAGCCCGGCCAGCTAAGCCGCGCTATTATCCCGCCAATTAAAACGGGAAGATAACTATGCTCAACGGCTTGTGGTTGGGGTTTTTCGTGGTGGCGGCGATTGCCGGCTTTTCCCGCTGGTTGCTGGGGGATGATCCGGCGGTATTTGCCGCAATGGTCGAAAGCCTGTTCGCCATGGCCAAGCTGTCGGTCGAAGTCATGGTCCTGCTGTTCGGCACCCTGACGCTCTGGCTTGGCTTCCTGCGCATCGCCGAGAAGGCCGGCCTGGTCGATGTGCTGGCGCGCCTGCTGAGCCCGCTGTTCGCCCGCTTGATGCCGGAAGTGCCGCGCGGCCACCCGGCCCTGGGCCTGATCACCCTGAGTTTCACCGCCAACGGCCTGGGCTTGGACAACGCCGCCACGCCCATCGGCCTGCGGGCGATGAAGGCCTTGCAGGAACTCAACCCGAGCAACATCGCGGCGAGCAACGCCCAGGTGCTGTTCATGGTGATGAACGCCTCGTCCTTCGTCCTGCTGCCGGTGTCGATCTTTATGTACCGCACCCAGCAAGGGGCGGCGGATCCGGCCATGGTGTTCCTGCCGATCCTGCTGGCCAACAGCGTCTCCACCCTCAGCGGGCTGCTGTCGGTGGCCGTGATGCAGCGCCTGAAACTCTGGGACCCGGTGCTACTGGCGTGGTTCGGCGCGGGCGCGCTGCTGCTCGGTGGCTTTATGGCGATACTCGCCGGGCTTTCAGCGACCGCGCTGGCGGCGCTCTCCTCGCTGCTCGGCAACCTGACCCTGTTCGGCCTGATCCTGACCTTCCTACTGCTGGGCGCGTTAAAGCGGGTGGCGGTCTACGAGACCTTCGTCGAGGGCGCCAAGGAAGGTTTCGAGGTGGCGAAAAACCTCCTACCCTACCTGATCGCCATGCTCTGCGCCGTGGGTGTACTGCGCGCCTCCGGTGCCCTGGACCTGGCGCTCGACGGCATCCGCTGGCTGGTCGAGGGCCTAGGTTGGGATACGCGCTTCGTCGAGGCGCTGCCCACCGGCATGGTCAAACCCTTCTCCGGCAGCGCGGCGCGCGCCATGCTGATCGAGACCATGCAGACCCACGGCGTCGACAGCTTCCCGGCGCTGGTCGCCGCGACCATGCAGGGCAGCACCGAGACCACCTTCTATGTGCTGGCGGTGTACTTCGGCTCAGTCGGCCTGCAACGCGCCCGCCATGCCGTGGGCTGCGCCCTGCTGGCGGATCTGGTCGGGGTGGTGGCCTCGATTGTGGTGTGCTACTGGTTTTTCGGCTAAGGGACACCCAGGGATTACCCCATGCTGTTGCGGTGACTACCGCCGACGTCACCGACCGCAAAGGGGCACTGCTGACGCTCAAGCGTTGCAACAAAAGGCCAACGCCGACGGTCGGCATCAAACGACCCCGAGCCGTCGTTCGCTTACTCCGCAAGCTGACGGAGACTGATCCGAGTCAGCAGTATTGTCGTGAGAGATCGCAAGGGCGCGCTAATTGATCTGCACGATGACTTCGCCTTCCGTGACGACCGGCGGGTTCGCGTGGACATTCGAAGCGTTTTTCTGAATCCAGTCGCGCGCGACTTTCGAGCTCTCATCGGTGCCGGCCTTGTCCGTGCAAACAGTCACCGACATACCGCCATCACCGTTAGGTAGCAGTGTGTAGCTTACGAGGCCAGACACTTTGCGCAGGGCAGCTTCGACGTCGGACTTGTGCTCTTCTAAAATATCGAAAAGCTGCTTTGCGCCAGCACCCGAGTAGGTTCTGATTACCGCATGCATATTCATCTCCTTTGTGAGTTACCGTCTGAATGCCAATCCAGATCCGCGGATGGCCGCTATCACTCAGGTTTCAGTTCGTCCCGATTTGTTCAGCTTAGCCAAACGTCGGCGACAAGCGAAATGCAACGACCACCGGCAGCTCTTGGCCGATTTCTGCCTGTCGCCACCGTCGGTTTCGGCCGGTCAGATCGAATCCAAATAGGATGCACAAGTCCGTGCAGCTATCCACGCTGAGGATGGAAGTCCGGACGCAAAGCCTCACGTGAGTATAAATCCCGTAATCGGCATAGGGGACGGCCTTCATAGGCCGTTCCCCTGCCACACCACCCGGCATGCGGTTCCGCACCGGGCGGTTCGAGAGATTGAGGTCAGGAGAGACGCGGCAAACCCATCCTGTCGAAACTCGCTATATCTAGCACCCGATTGAGCTCAAGAGCGCTATTGCGCCACCAGCCGCGAGAGTTTCCCGCCACTTTGCGAGCAACAGCCTCACTTGCCCCCAACTTGCGCAGCTCGCGATAGATCGTTGAGCTTCTCCGCCCTTGCTTGAGCTGGATTGCCCGTAGTCGGTGCCGTATCCATTCATCCAGCTCTCGCCAGACTCTCGGGGTTTTGCGACAAGCCGAAGTAAGCTTTCCAGCCAAGCATGTAGGGCCTTAATCGGTCGACAACTTGTTGCAAGCTGCGGCCACCTGAGCGCCGGGTAAACCAGCGGATGCACTGTTTGAAGCGCTGACGCGCTTTGACCGCTACTGCCCTTTTGACGCCTTTTGGAGAAGCCCAAAACGCATACCCTAGAAACTTGCGACCAAATGCACTCGCCACCGCACTCTTGCTCTCGTTGACGCTCAAGTGCAGCTTTTCATACATGCGCTTCAGCAAAGTCATCACCCGCTGACCAGCCTTGCGGCTGCGAACATACACATTCGCATCGTCGGCATAGCGCACAAAACAATGGCCTCGACGTTCAAGCTCACGATCCACTTCGTCTAGCAGCACATTCGCCAGCAGCGGCGACAGCGGGCCGCCTTGTGGCGCCCCGCGGCGGCTTTTCTCGACCACGCCATTGATCAGCGTTCCCGCATCCAGATAAGCCCGGATCAGGCGAATAACCGCCCGGCCCGCGATCCTTTTGCCTAGACGATCAATCAAGATGTCGTGATCGACCCGGTCGAAGAACTTCTCCAGATCAACATCCACCACCACTTTGCGCCCTGAAGACACATGGCGCTGGGCCGCCAAAACGGCGTCCTGCGCGCAGCGTCCCGGGCGAAAGCCGTAGCTGTGCTCACTGAACGTCGGATCGAGTAGCGGTTGCAGGACTTGCAGCAGTGCTTGTTGGATCAAACGGTCAGTGACCGTTGGGATACCCAACTCGCGCTCACCGCCGTCAGGCTTGGGAATGACCACACGCCGTACCGGACGAGGCCGGTAGACGCCTGAAAGATGCTGTTCGCGAATCGCCGCCCACTGGGTCAGCAGATGTTCGGCGGTCTGTTCAATGTCCAGACCATCAACTCCTGCTGCGCCTTTGTTGGCCTTGACTCGTTTCCACGCCCGCTTCAGGTTTTCTCTCGCAAAGGCCCGCTCCAGCAGCCCTTGCCCTGCGTTGTCGGTTTCATTTTGCGGGCGATTGACCTCGTCGCTGACGGAGCTTCTCACGGCTTCACCGTTCGCAGTCTCCATCCGCCCCGCGTTTGGCAGGCATCTGACTTTCGGTCGTTCGCATCAACATGGCCTATAACGCTCTCTCTCGTTCGGCCCTTCGTCTAAAAAAAACTACTACGGCCTCTGCTGACTTCTCGCTCCGGCTGGCCGTCGCCCTTTCAGGCACAAGGCGAGATCTCCCCAGGTAAGAACGCAATCCTTCACCACACAACCGCCGGATTTACGCAGCCTGATCCTTGACCACAAGAGCTTCGCGATTTTATGCCCGCTCGCCCTGATCGGCTCCGCCTTGTATCCGATTCTTGTACATCGGCTCATGGCTTCGATTCACGCTTCCTTCCCACACTCGGTCGCCCTTATGCAGTTGCGCTTCACTTCGTTCGCTGTGGTCAGCTTACGGCGGGACTTTCACCCACAAGATTGCGCCCATGCTGGGCGCACATAAAAAAAGCGCCGACATCGCTGTCGGCGCTTAGGAGTTGCGATGGCTTACGATGTATTTTTGCATCGCAAGGCATTGATGCTCGAAAGCTTACACCTGCTAGACCTCCTGTACTAACTCACGAAACTATGTACCGTCAGGGTATACGTCAAGATCAGCGGGGCTTTTTTGCTCTTACTGGCGGACCAGCCGATGGTTCGGTAGCTGCACTTCTTCAGTGCTGCGATACGGGTTGATGTCCAACCCACCACGCCGCACATACCGCGCATACACCGTCAATTTCTCCGGTTTCAGCAACCGTTGCAGGTCGAGGAAAATCCGCTCCACGCACTGCTCGTGGAAGTCGGAGTGCTGGCGGAAGCTCACGATGTATTCCAGCAAACTCGCGTGATCCAGCGCCGCGCCACGGTATTCCACTGCTACGCTACCCCAGTCCGGCTGACTGGTGACCGGGCAGTTGGATTTGAGCAAATGACTGTGCACGCTCTCCTCCACAATGCGCGATTCATCGCAACGCAGCAGTTCCGGACGCGGATGCTCATAGTTGCTGACGCTGATATCCAGATCATCGATGCACACACCCGGCAACGCCACGACGCCTTCGGCCTCGACGTCCTTGAGGCTGCGAATCCGCACGCCGACCGGTTTACCGGCAGCGGCCGACAGGTCTTTGACCAGCGTCGATTCGAGGCTTGCAGTGTCGTCAAACGGCGTCTGGTTCAGGGAGTTGAGATACAGCTTGAACGACTTCGACTCGATGATATTCGGTGAATCCGCCGGGATGCTGAATTCGCCAATGGCCACCACTGGCTTGCCCGACGACAATAGCCACGACAATTCGAAGCAGTTCCAGAAATCCACGCCTTTGTAGGGCAGGGTTTCAGCCGTCAGGCCCAGTTCGGCCCACTTCGCGGTGCGCGGGATCGGGAACAGCAACGACGGTGTGTAGGTGGCGATGTATTCGCTGGATTTGCCCAGCGGCGAGTGTTCGGCTGCGGGATGCATGGCGGAAACCTGACTGAAGAATCAGCGGATTCTACCAGTCTTTGCTCCCTCCTTTGAGTGCTTACTGACTGACAGTCAACTTGCCGACCATCCCGGCCTGGTAATGACCGGGGATGTTGCAGGCAAATTCCAGGTTGGTCGCCTTGCTGAAGGTCCAGGTCAGCTCGGTTGTTTTGCCCGGCTCGACGAGCACGCTATTAGGGTCGTCGTGTTTCATACCATGCCCTTGAGATGAGTGCTCCATACCGGGAATTGAGCCGTGGTCCATATCCGCAATGCCTGTCGGCGTGAGCATGCCGCTCTGCTGCATCTTCATCATTTCCTGCTGATGCCTGGCATGCATCACCGCGCCACCAAGGTTGAATTCGTGCAACAACGGGTCTTTATTCACCAGCACAAAACGAACCGTCTCACCGGCCTTGATATCAATCGCCTTGGGAGTGAACGACATGTCACCCATGACGACTTCAACGCTACGAGTCGCCAAGGCCGCCGGGGCCGGTTGACCGAAGTCATAGGTCTGCGCCGGGGAAGCCCACGCTGGCGAGCTCAGCGCCAGCAAACAGGCAGCCCGCACCAGGGATTTGCGCAAAAACATAGTCATACTCCAACAAGGTAAGGTTCAGCCTGTGGAAAACTCTAAACTGCTGCGACTGCCCGCAACCTGACAGCCAGATTACAATTTTGTCAGGCTGGCCTGTATTAACGCCGCCCACGGTATAAAGCGTTCGTTCCATTCGCCCCGAGTCGCCCATGAAACTGCTGATTGTCGAAGACCAACCGAAAACTGGCCACTACCTGCGCCAGGGCCTGACCGAGGCCGGTTTCAACACTGAACTGGTGGCGGACGGCAGCTCCGGCCAGCAACTGGCGCTGACGGGCGATTACGCCCTGTTGATTCTCGATGTGATGCTGCCCGGTCGCGATGGCTGGCAGATTCTGCAAGCGGTGCGCGGTGCCGGCCTCGACACACCGGTTCTGTTTCTTACAGCGCGAGACGCGGTGGAGGACAGGGTCCACGGCCTCGAACTGGGCGCCGACGATTACCTGGTCAAACCTTTCGCGTTCTCCGAACTGATGGCCCGGGTCCGCAGCCTATTGCGCCGCGGTAGCGCCACACCTCAGGAAACCAGTCTGCAACTGGCGGACTTGCGCCTTGACCTGATCCGCCGCCGCGTCGAGCGCAACGGTCAGCGCATCGACCTGACGGCCAAGGAATTCGCCCTGCTGGAAATGCTCCTGCGCAGGCAAGGCGAAGTCCTGCCCAAGTCACTGATCGCTTCCCAGGTCTGGGACATGAATTTCGACAGTGACACCAATGTCATCGAAGTGGCGATCCGTCGTTTGCGCCTGAAGATCGACGATGAATTCCCCAACAAGTTGATCCACACCGTACGTGGCATGGGTTACGTCCTTGAAGAGCGCCACGCCTGATGCGTCGACTTTCGTTAAGCAGCCGTCTGGCGCTGCTGTTTGCGGCGTGCACCGCCGTAGTTTCATTATTCGCCGGGGTGTTGTTCAGCCGGGCCAGTGAAGCGCATTTCGTTGAACTCGATCAGCAGCTGCTGGACGGCAAGTTGATAGGTTTGCGCCGAGCACTTCATGACATTCAGTCGAGTGAAAGCGAAGTCAAGCTGGCCGATGAATTGAGCCGACAGGCTGATCTGTCGCTGCGGATCACCGGCAGCGACGGCAAACGCTGGTATGACAGTTCAACGCGCCTGCCCCAGGCATTGCCTACCCAACCGGGTTTGTCCACGGTGAGCAACAACGGTACTGATTACCGCGTCCTCAACGCTCCGCTTTACCTCGACAAACCCGAATCGCCGCAGTTGACCTTGCTGCTGGACATCACCCATCACCAGCACTTTCTGCAACGCATGCAACACCTGATCTGGCTGACCGTCGGTTTGTCAGCACTGGCCACGGCCCTGCTCGGTGCGTGGGCAGCGCGCAGCGGATTGCGGCCATTGCGGCGCATGAGTGCAGTGGCGAGCGGTGTTTCAGCGCAATCGCTCAATGCACGGCTGCCAGTAGAAAACATGCCGCCAGAACTCGCGGAAATGGCCCACAACTTCAACGCCATGCTCGGACGCCTTGACGACTCTTTTCAACGGCTCTCGGCCTTTTCCGCCGACATCGCCCATGAATTGCGCACGCCATTGTCGAACCTGCTGACCCACACCCAGGTCACCCTCACCCGCCCACGTCCCATCGAGGATTACCGCGAAGCACTGCACAGCAACCTCGAAGAACTGCAATGGATGGCGCAACTGGTCAACGACATGTTGTACCTGGCCAAGGCTGACCACGGGTTGTTGATGCCCAAGCGCGAACCGCTGGAGCTGGCGGAAGAAGCGGATCTATTGCTGGAGTTTTTTGCGCCGCTGGCGGAGGACGCTCAAGTCAGGTTGAGTCGTGAAGGTAGTGCGCGCATGGAGGGCGATCGCAGCATGTTGCGTCGGGCGCTTTCCAATTTGCTGGACAATGCGTTGCGGTGTACGCCTGCCCAAGGCGAGGTTCGGGTGCGGATAGTCGAGCAAGCCAAAGGATTGAGCGTGACGATTGAGAACAGTGGAGACGGAATTGACGGGGCGTTGCTGCCGCGCTTGTTCGATCGCTTCTACCGGGCTGATCCGGCGCGCCAGGAAGGCAGTAGTGAACATGCAGGACTGGGGTTGGCGATTACTCAGTCAATCATCCGTGCCCATGGCGGGCAGATTCGTTGCGAATCGGATAACGGGTGGACACGGTTTGTGATTGAGTTGCCGCGAACCTGATCGTTCCCACTCTGCCGTGGGAACGATCATAGGTGACTTACGAATACCGCAACGCGTGAGCAGGTTCGATCTTCGCCGCACGCCATGCCGGGTAAACGGTGGCGAGGAAGCTCAGAATGAAACCCGCCGAGCAGATCAACAACACATCCCCACCCTGCAGTTCAGACGGCAAGTTACTGACGAAGTACACGTCGGAACTGAAGATGTGCTGTCCGCTGACCCGCTCCATCCAGCCCACCAGTTCACTGACATTAAGCGCCGCAATCACGCCGAGCACGCCACCGATCAAAGTGCCGACAATCCCGATCACCGTGCCCTGGACCATGAAGATCGCCATGATTTGTCCCGGCGTGGCACCAATGGTGCGCAGGATCGCGATGTCCGCGCCCTTGTCGTTCACCACCATGATCAGGGTTGCGATGATGTTGAACGCCGCCACCGCGACGATCATCAGCAACAGCAGGCCGATCATGGTTTTTTCCATTTTCATCGCGCTGAACAGACTGCCCTGAGTGTGGGTCCAGTCGTCAGCCTTGTAAGCGGTGCCCAGCCCGCCAGCAATATCGCTGGAAACCTTCGGCGCCGCGTACAAATCCTTCACCGCCAGGCGCACGCTCTGCACCTGATTCGGCGCCCAGTGCTGCATCTGCGCGGCATCGGCCACGTGGATCAGCGCCATGGAACCGTCCAGTTCGGCGCCGACCTTGAACACGCCGACCACGTTCAACCGCTGCATGCGCGGGGTGATGCCGCCCGGTGCGTTGCTGATTTCCGGCACGATCAGGGTGATCTTGTCGCCGACGTTCAAGCGGAAGCGGCGTGCCGTGATCTCGCCGATCACCACGCCGAACTCACCCGGTTTCAAGGCATCGAGACGGCCCTGAACAATGTGCTGGGCGACGATCGATACCTTGCCTTCCAGCGCCGGATCAACGCCGCTGACCTGGATCGGCTGCATCGTCCCCTTGTAGGACAGCATGCCTTCCATCTCGGTGAACGGCACGGCGGCCGTCACTTCAGGGTTCTTCATGGCCGCAGCGGCGACGGGCTGCCAATCATCGATCGGATTGACGCCGACGATCGTCGCGTGAGGCACCATGCCGAGGATGCGCGAGCTCATTTCGCGCTGGAAGCCGTTCATCACCGACAGCACCACGATCATCGCCAGCACGCCCAGGGCGAGGCCGATCATCGAGGTCATCGAGATGAAGGAAACAAAGCGATTGCGGCGCTTGGCGCGGGTATAGCGCGTGCCGATAAAGATCGATAACGGTCTGAACATTCGCTGGGGCACCGTATAAAAATAAAAGACCCGACGCACTTTTCAGTACGCCGGGTTTCGGTCAATCAGATGGGCGTCAGGCAACCTTCCTGCAAATGCAGGACGCGATCCATCTGGCGAGCCAGGTTCATGTCGTGA
Source organism: Pseudomonas sp. HLT2-19-2 (assembly GCF_054898005.1). NCBI lineage: Bacteria > Pseudomonadati > Pseudomonadota > Gammaproteobacteria > Pseudomonadales > Pseudomonadaceae > Pseudomonas > Pseudomonas sp. HLT2-19-2. The sequence goes on from NZ_CM142712.1 coordinate 4,143,370, forward strand.
GTCACCACCAGGAACGCCGTGCGCATCGAGGTGCTGAGTTCCAGCATCAAATCCTGAATGCCCTGGGCAGTGTGGGAGTCGAGGTTGCCGGTCGGCTCGTCGAGCATCACCAGGCCTGGCTTGTTCACCAGGGCGCGGGCGATGGCCACACGCTGGCGTTCGCCACCGGACAGTTCCGAAGGCTTGTGTTCCAGACGATGGCCCAGCCCTACCCGCTCCAGCAACGCGGTGGCACGCTGACGTGCTTCAGGGATCGCGGTTTTGCCGATCAGCAGCGGCATGCAGACGTTTTCCAGTGCGGTGAACTCGGGCAGCAAGTGATGGAACTGGTACACGAAGCCGAGGGAACGGTTACGCAGCAGGCCACGGTTCTTCTCGCTCAGTGCCGAGAGTTCTTCGCCGTCGAGCCAGACGCTGCCCTTGGTCGGCGTATCGAGGCCGCCCAGCAGATTGAGCAACGTACTTTTGCCCGAACCCGAGGTGCCGATAATCGCCACGCGCTCACCCGGATGCAGTTCCAGTTGCAGACCCGCCAGAACCTCAACCGACTCCGGGCCTTCCTCGTAGGATTTGCCCAGGTTGCGGCAGCTCAAGATTGCTTTATCACTCATGCCCGACTCACTCATAACGTAGCGCCTCCGCAGGCTGGGTGCGCGCGGCACGCCAGGCTGGATACAGGGTGGCGAGGAAACTCAGGACCAACGCGGCGGCGCAGACCATCAACACATCCTGGCTCTGCACTTGCGACGGCAGGTAATCGATGAAGTACACGTCGGCGTTGAGGAACTTGTGCCCGATCAGGCCTTCGAGGGCCGAGATCGCGGCGCTGACGTTCAGCGCCGCGAAGATCCCGACCACGGCGCCGATCAGCGTACCGATCACACCAATGACCGTGCCCTGGACCATGAAGATCGCCATGATCTGCCCTGGCGTGGAGCCAAGGGTGCGCAGAATCGCGATGTCGCCCTTCTTGTCGTTCACCACCATCACCAGTGTGGAAATAATGTTGAACGCAGCGACGGCGACGATCAGCAGCAACAGCAAACCGATCATGGCTTTTTCCATACGGATCGCTTGATACAGATTGCCGTGGCTGCGCGTCCAGTCGCGGGCATAAAAATGGTCTTCGCCGAGCTCCTGGGCGATAGTCCACGCGACGCGTGGCGCCTGGAACAGGTCATCGAACTTCAGGCGAATGCCCTGGACCTGATCCGGTTTCCAGCGATGCAATTTGGCCAGATCCTGAAGATTGGTGATGCCCAGGTAGCCATCCAGCTCGCCGGCGCCGACGTGGAAGATGCCGACCACCGTGAAGCGTTTCATGCGCGGGAACATCCCGGCCGGGGTCACGGTGACTTCAGGCGCCACAAACGTCAGCTTGTCACCGACCGCAGCGCCAAGCTTGGCCGCCGCCTTGTCGCCGATGACAATGCCGAAACTGCCCGGCGCCAGGTCGTCGAGTTTGCCCTGCTGCATGAAGTTATCAATGATCGAGACCTGGCGTTCCAGCGCAGGGTCGATGGCATTGAGCAGGACTTTGGAGACTTTGCCGTTGTTGGTCAGCAAACCCTGCATCTGGGTAAACGGCGCCACGGCCGTCACCTGCGGGTTCTGCTTGACCTTGGCGGCCAGGCTTTGCCAGTCGCTGATCGGCTCACCGGACTCGATGGTCGCGTGGGGCACCATGCCCAGCACGCGGGTGCGCATTTCATGATCGAAGCCGTTCATGACCGACAGCACAACGATCATCACGACCACGCCAAGGGCGAGTCCGATCATCGAGGTCAGGGAAATGAATGACACAAAATGATTGCGACGCTTTGCACGGGTATAACGCGTGCCAATAAATACGAAGAGAGGTCTGAACATGTCGGGGCTTGTTCGGAGGGAAAAGGAACGTCCTTGTGGCGGGGGTCGATAACCAGCTTTACACTCAGACCACCGCCGCTACCATGGGTTCGCCATGTCGACATTAGATGAAGAAGATCGCCGCGAATACTACCGTATCGAGGACACGATCGCACTGGAAATTCGGCCCCTGTCCGCTCCCGAAGCCGCAGGCCAGGAAGTGTTGCAGGATGCTTCTCCTCTGTTCAACTTGCTCAGCGAACTGCACCTGAGCGAATTCGAGTCACAGCACTTGTTGCGCCAAATCAGTGAGCGCGACCGGAACCTCGCGGCGTTCCTGAAATCTCAGAATAAACGCATCGATTTGCTGAGCCAGGTGATCGCAATCACCGTGCTCGGGCAGATCGGCGAGCCGCAGCCGGTAATTATTTCCGAAGGCGGGATCGAGTTTCAGCATCCGACGCCCATTGCCGAGGACGCACGCCTGTCGGTCAAACTGGTGCTGATGCCGCAAGCCCTCGGACTCTTGTTGCGGGCTCGCGTCACCCATTGCGATCGCAAAGGCGACGGCTACGACGTCGGTACCGAGTTCGAGTACCCGACCGATGCCCAGCGCCAATTGCTGGCCCGCTACATTTTGCAGAAGCAGGCTCAGGAACGACGTCTGGCCCGCGAACAAAACGAATCAGGCATTTAATTTAAGGAAGAACCGTGACTCACATCTACGGCCATCGCGGCGCCAAGGGCGAAGCACCGGAAAACACGCTGACCAGCTTTCAGCAATGCCTCAAGCACGGCGTGCGCCGCTGCGAACTGGACCTGCACCTGGCCATGGACGGCGAACTGATGGTCATCCACGACCCGACGCTCAAGCGCACCACCGACCGTCGCGGCAAAGTCGTCGAGCACACGGCGGCCGAGCTGGTGACTTACGACGCGCGCAAGGGCGGCCCGGGCTGGATCAAGCCCTGCCCGATTCCAACACTGGAAGAACTGTTCGAGAAATGCGATTTCGAGCACTGGCAGCTGGAAGTCAAAAGCGCTTCACGCACCCGCGCCGCGACGACGGTGTTGGCGATTCGCGAAATGGCTCAGCGTTTCGGCCTGCTCGACAAAGTCACGATCACCTCGAGTTCACGCGAAGTTTTGAAAGCCGCACTGGACCTGGTGCCGGACGTGTCCCGCGGATTGGTGGCCGAGTACGCCTGGCTCGACCCGCTGAAGGTCGCGCAAAGCTATGGCTGTGAGATTCTCGCGCTGAACTGGACCCTGTGTTCGCCGGAACGCCTGCAGAAGGCGCAGCGTCAGGGGCTGCATGTGTCGGTATGGACAGTCAACGAGCCCGCGCTTATGCGCAGACTCGCCGACTTCGGCGTTGACAGCCTGATTACAGACTTTCCCGGTTTGGCCAGCGCCACGCTCGAGAATTGCTGAAATCGGTCTCCCCGGCCGGCTCAGGCCACCGGCCGGAGCCGCTCAAAAAAGCCGGTTGAGGCCATCGTACGCCGCTACCCGATAGGCTTCGGCCATGGTCGGGTAGTTGAACGTCGTGTTGACGAAGTACTTCAGCGTGTTCAGATCGCCCGGCTGGTTCATGATCGCCTGACCGATGTGAACGATCTCCGACGCCTGATAACCGAAGCAGTGAACGCCAAGCACTTCCAGGGTTTCGCGGTGGAACAGGATCTTCAGCATACCCTGAGGCTCGCCGGCGATCTGTGCACGCGCCATGCCCTTGAAGAACGCCTTGCCCACTTCGTACGGCACCTTGGCCTGAGTCAGCTCCTGCTCATTCTTGCCGATCGAGCTGATCTCCGGAATGGTATAGATGCCGGTCGGCACGTCGTTGACGAAGCGCCAGCTATTGTTGTCAACGATGCTGCCAGCAGCCGAACGACCTTGGTCGTGAGCAGCACTGGCCAGGCTCGGCCAACCAATCACGTCACCGGCGCCGTAGATGTTCGGCTTGCAGGTACGGTAGGCCTCGTCGACTTCGATCTGGCCGCGGCTGTTGACCTTCACGCCGACGTTTTCCAGACCCAACTGGTCGGTGTTGCCGGTACGACCGTTGCACCAGAGCAAGGCGTCGGCCTTGATCTTCTTGCCGGACTTGAGGTGCAGGATCACACCGTTGTCCACGCCTTCGACGCGGTCGTAATCTTCGTTGTGGCGAACCGTGATGTTGTTGTTGCTGAAGTGATAGCTCAGGGCCTGGGAAATTTCCGAGTCCAGGAAGCTCAGCAACTGACCGCGGTTGTCCACCAGTTCAACCAGTACACCCAGACCGCTGAAGATCGAGGCGTATTCGCAACCGATTACGCCAGCGCCGTAAACGATGAGTTTGCGCGGGGTGTGGCCGAGGCTGAGGATGGTGTCGCTATCGTAGATACGCGGGTGGTGGAAATCGATGTCCGCCGGGCGATACGGGCGCGAACCGGTGGCGATGATGATGTGCTTGGCCACCAGTTTTTCGACCACGCCGTTGGCGCAGACCACTTCGATGGTTTGCTCGTCGGCGAAGCTGCCGGTGCCGAAGAACACGTCGACGCGGTTACGGGCGTAGTAGCCGGTGCGCGATGCGACTTGTTTGGAGATGACTTTTTCGGCGCTTTTCAGCACGTCCGGGAACGAGAACCAGCGTGGCTCACCAATGGCCCGGAACATCGGGTTGGTGTTGAACTGCATGATCTGCCGGACCGAGTGACGCAGTGCCTTGGACGGGATGGTACCCAGGTGGGTGCAGTTGCCGCCGACCTGGCGACGGCTATCGACCATCGCCACCTTGCGCCCTGCTTTGGCGGCGTTCATTGCCGCGCCTTCTCCCGCCGGGCCGGAACCCAGCACCACCACGTCGTAGTTGTAGACAGCCATGCGTACTCCTCAGAACAGGCCGCGGCGCCATCGGCACCTGCGGCTAAATCACGCCGATCTGCGGCGTGAAGGAACAATTTGGGGCCAGTGCAGAACCCGGACACAGTCTATATAAGCGTCAACGCCGGGCACATTAACCCTTGGTCGCGTCGTAGGCTACTTTTGCCTGCACTACAACGCCAGTCTTCGATGCTTGAATCGCCGTCATCACTCGGTTTTTCCGCCACTCAAGCGTTCAAAAGCCTGATTGGTTCGTGTGACGAAACCTGTATCGGCACGGATCACAAAGAATGCACCGATGTCATGCGTTTCGGCATAGTCCCAACCCCTTTCGGGACCCAGAATCAGCAACAGCGTCGATAAGCCATCGGCCATCAATGCTGAAGGATGAATCACCGTGACTGACGCCAAGGTGTGTAAGACCGGTGCCCCGGTGCGGGCATCGAAGGTGTGGGAATAACGCCGACCGTCCTGCTCGAAATAGTTGCGATAGTCGCCGGAGGTAGAAACGCCGTAACCGTCGACAGCGATGATGCGCTCGGCCACTTGCTGGTCGTCGCGGGGTTCTTCCACGGCGATGCGCCACGGTGAGCCGTCAAGTTTTTTACCGGCAGCCTTGAGTTCGCCGGTGGCTTCGGCGAGGTAGTTATGGATGCCCATCCCGTCGAGTTTTGCGGCAATCGTATCGACCGCGTAACCGGCGGCGATGCTATTGAAGTCGACCTCGACGGCGGCGTCCTTGCACAGTTGATCGCCATCGATACGCAGGTGCTGGTAACCGACTCGCTGCCGCACTTCGGCCAGCGCTTGGGCCGCGGGGATTTTTTCCTCGCGAGCCTGCGGGCCGAAACCCCAGAGGTTGAGCAGAGGTTCCACCGTCAAGTCGAAGGAACCTTCGCTTTGTTCCGACAGACGCTCACCGACGCGCACCAGTTTGAGGATCGACGCGGGCATTTTCTGACAGCGATTGGCGGGTAGATCGTTGAAGCGCTCGATGTCCGAGTCGCTGCGGTAGGTCGACATTTGTTGATCGACTTCAGCGAGGATCTTTTCGACCTGGACACGGACCTCGGCCGGGGCGGGAAGACCGGCATGGCGCAGGTACTTGATCGAATACGTGCTGCCCATGGTCGGGCCGCCGAAGCTTTCCATGGAATCTCCGTTTCCGCAGCCTGTCAGGGCGCCCATCAGGACCACAAAACCGCACAGCCGCCATTTCAACAATCCTGCATCCCCTGGAGAGTCCCATGACACAACGCCAAGGCTCGCCATTATGCGGTAGAAGAGTGGGAGCGAACACCGCACAAATAAAAACGCCCCGAACATAGTCGGGGCGTTTTCATGTGCAGCTAATGCTTAGCGCGGGAATGCGGGCGGGTTTACACCGGCCATGTCTTCCATCACGCGAACCACCTGGCAGCTGTAACCGAATTCGTTGTCGTACCAAACGTACAGAACAACGCGGTTGTCTTGGGTGATGGTTGCTTCAGCATCCACAACGCCTGCGTGGCGCGAGCCAACGAAGTCGGTGGAAACCACTTCCTGCGAATTGACGTAGTCGATTTGCTTATGCAGATCGGAGTGCAGCGCCATGTAGCGCAGGTATTCGTTCATCTCTTCACGGGTGGCGGCTTTCTCAAGGTTCAGGTTGAGAATGGCCATCGACACGTTTGGCGTCGGAACGCGGATCGCGTTACCAGTCAGCTTGCCGGCCAGTTCAGGCAGTGCCTTGGCAGCAGCGGTGGCAGCACCGGTCTCGGTGATAACCATGTTCAACGCGGCGCTACGGCCACGGCGATCGCCTTTATGGAAGTTGTCGATCAGGTTCTGGTCGTTGGTGTACGAGTGAACGGTTTCGACGTGTCCATTGATGATGCCGAACTTGTCGTTAACCGCTTTCAGCACCGGCACGATGGCGTTGGTGGTGCAGGAGGCGGCCGAAACGATCTTGTCGTCAGCGGTGATTTCACCGTGGTTGATGCCGTGAACAATGTTCTTCAGCTTGCCTTTACCAGGTGCGGTCAGAACAACGCGGTCGATGCCCGGGCAAGCCAGGTGTTGACCCAGGCCTTCGGCGTCACGCCACACACCAGTGTTATCCACCAGCAGCGCGTCTTTGATGCCGTACTGGGTGTAGTCGACTTCGGTCGGGTTTTTCGCGTAGATAACCTGGATTAGGTTGCCGTTGGCGGTGATGGTGTTGTTGGCTTCATCAATGGTGATGGTGCCATCGAACGGACCATGAACCGAGTCGCGACGCAGCAGGCTGGCACGTTTCACCAGGTCGTTCTCGGCGCCCTTGCGGACGACGATGGCACGCAGGCGCAGGCCGTCGCCACCACCGGTTTTCTCGATCAGGATGCGCGCCAGCAAACGGCCGATACGACCAAAGCCGTACAGAACAACGTCGGTGCCTTTGCGGGCGGAAATGTTTTGCTGACCAACGACGTCAGCCATTTCTTCACGGACGAACTGCTCGGCAGTGCGGCCATTGCCTTCGGCCTTGAACTTGACTGCAAGCTTGCCCAGGTCTACCGAAGCGGCGCCGAGTTTGAGCTCGCTCATGGCTTTGATCAGCGGGAATGTTTCGTGGACGGACAGTTCGCTGTCGTCGGACTGGCGATGGCGGGCAAAGCGGTGGGCTTTGAGAATCGCAATGACTGAACGATTGATCAGGCTGCGGCCATAGATCGAGCTCACCACGCTGTTGTTGCGGTAGAGCTGACCGATAAGCGGAATCATCGCTTCTGCGAGTGCTTCACGGTCGATCCATTCACCAAGACACTGGTCGGGCTTCTGAGTCACGGGAACCTTCCACATGTAGGGGCAGAAAAAAGGGGCTACATTATGCCGCCGAGTGCCTCCCGTAGCAATGCGCGCCTGTCGCGCGGCCAGTAACAAAATCCTCTTCAAAAAAACCACGCACCGCTAAAGCCCATTAAAACCGGGGCCTCCAGCGCCGTCAATTTTTTGGGGTTAGCGCTGCCTTATCCGTAACCATCCGTAACACCTGTTCGTTTTGCCACTACATAATTGGTAGTTTTCACTAAAAAACGACCGGATTTTGTCTTTACCACTACATTTCGCCCAACCCGCGTAATAGACATATATGCAACTGACAGCCGGCACCTGAGACCGCTACAATTACCGACTTTGTCGCAACGCTTGGAGCTCAACCTTCCGTGCCCGTTCTGCGTCTACCGCTTCTCCCTGCTGCGGCAGGTAAACAGCACTGGGGCAATCTGCCCGGTGCAGCCCTGAGCCTGGCTATCGCCGAGGCCGCCAGCGCTGCCAAGCGCTTTACCCTGCTACTGACCGCCGACAGCCAAAGTGCCGAACGGCTGGAACAGGAGCTAAGTTTCTTCGCCCCGGATTTGCCAGTGCTGCATTTCCCGGACTGGGAAACCCTGCCCTACGATCTGTTTTCGCCGCACCAGGACATTATTTCCCAGCGAATTTCCGCGCTGTATCGATTGCCGGAGCTGAGTCATGGCGTTTTGGTCGTGCCGATCACAACGGCCTTGCATCGCCTAGCGCCGACCAAATTCCTGCTCGGCAGCAGCCTGGTGCTGGACATCGGCCAGAAGCTCGATGTCGAGCAAATGCGCACCCGGCTTGAGGCCAGTGGCTATCGCTACGTCGATACCGTCTACGAGCATGGCGAATTTACCGTACGCGGCTCGCTGATCGATCTGTTCCCGATGGGCAGCAAATTACCTTTCCGCATCGACCTTTTCGACGACGAAATCGAGACCCTTCGTACATTCGATCCGGAAAACCAGCGCTCCATCGACAAAGTGGAAACGGTTCGCCTCCTGCCAGCTCGCGAGTTCCCACTGCAGAAAGATGCAGTCACCCGCTTCAAGGCGCGCTTCCGTGAGCGTTTCGATGTGGATTTCCGTCGCTGCCCGATCTTTCAGGATTTGAGCAGCGGGATTACACCGGCCGGTATCGAGTACTACCTGCCGCTGTTCTTCGATGAAACCTCCACGTTGTTCGATTACCTGCCGCAGGACACGCAAGTGTTTTCCTTACCGGGCATTGAGCAGGCGGCGGAAAACTTCTGGAACGACGTGCGCAATCGCTATGAAGAACGCCGCGTCGATCCGGCTCGTCCTTTATTGCCGCCAGCCGAGTTATTCCTGCCGGTGGAAGATTGCTTCGCTCGACTGAAGAATTGGCCGCGCGTGGTCGCCAGTCAGCAGGACGTGGAAACGGGCGTCGGCCGCGAGCGCTTCCCTGCTCGAGAACTGCCGAACCTGGCCATTGAAGCCAAGGCGACTCAACCGTTGGCGGCGCTGGCAGGCTTCCTTGATGAATTCCCCGGTCGCGTGCTGTTTACCGCCGAGTCTGCGGGCCGTCGTGAAGTGCTATTGGAGTTGCTGGAACGCCTGAAGCTGCGACCGAAAACCGTCGACAGCTGGCCGGACTTCGTCGCGAGCAAGGAGCGCCTGGCGATCACCATCGCGCCGCTCGACGAAGGCCTGGTGCTCGACGACCCGGCGCTGGCCCTGGTCGCCGAAAGCCCGTTGTTCGGTCAGCGCGTGATGCAGCGCCGTCGCCGCGAGAAACGCGCCGACGCCAACAACGATGCTGTCATCAAAAACCTCACCGAGCTGCGCGAAGGTGCGCCGGTGGTGCACATCGATCATGGTGTCGGGCGTTACCTCGGGCTGACGATTCTTGAGATCGATAATCAGGCCGCCGAATTCCTGACCCTTGAATACGCCGAAAACGCCAAGCTTTACGTGCCGGTGGCCAACCTGCACCTGATCGCCCGTTACACCGGCAGCGACGATGCCCTGGCCCCACTGCACCGTCTCGGCTCCGAGACCTGGCAGAAAGCCAAACGCAAAGCCGCCGAACAAGTGCGCGACGTCGCCGTCGAGTTGCTCGACATCTATGCCCGCCGCGCAGCTCGCGAAGGTTATGCGTTCGCCGACCCGAAAGCCGATTACGCAACCTTCAGCGCCGGTTTCCCGTTCGAAGAAACCCCGGACCAGCAAACCACCATCGAAGCGGTGCGTACCGACATGCTCGCGCCGAAACCGATGGATCGCCTGGTCTGCGGCGACGTCGGTTTCGGCAAAACCGAAGTGGCGATGCGCGCAGCCTTCATCGCAGTACACGGCGGTCGTCAGGTGGCGATTCTGGTGCCGACCACCCTGCTCGCGCAGCAGCACTACAACAGCTTTCGCGACCGCTTCGCCGATTGGCCGGTGAGCGTGGAAGTGATGAGCCGATTCAAGTCGACCAAAGAAATAAATGCTGCGGTCGCGGATCTGGCCGAAGGCAAGATCGACATCGTCATCGGCACGCACAAGCTGCTGCAAGACGACGTAAAAATCAAAAACCTGGGGCTGGTGATCATCGACGAAGAGCACCGTTTCGGTGTCCGCCAAAAGGAACAGCTCAAGGCCCTGCGCAGTGAAGTCGACATCCTCACCCTGACCGCCACGCCGATTCCGCGCACGCTGAACATGGCGGTCTCGGGCATGCGCGACCTGTCAATCATCGCCACGCCCCCGGCCCGTCGCCTGTCGGTACGGACGTTCGTCATGGAGCAAAACAAGAGCACGGTCAAAGAGGCCTTGCTTCGTGAGCTGTTGCGTGGCGGTCAGGTCTATTACCTGCACAACGACGTGAAGACCATCGAGAAGTGCGCCGCCGACCTCGCCGAACTGGTGCCGGAGGCGCGGATCGGCATCGGCCACGGGCAGATGCGCGAACGCGATCTCGAACAGGTGATGAGCGACTTCTACCACAAGCGCTTCAACGTGCTGATCGCCTCGACCATCATCGAGACCGGCATCGACGTACCGAGTGCCAACACCATCATCATCGAGCGCGCCGACAAGTTCGGCCTGGCGCAGCTGCACCAATTGCGCGGCCGAGTCGGTCGCAGTCACCACCAGGCTTACGCTTATTTGCTGACGCCGCCGCGTCAGCAGATCACTCCCGATGCGGAAAAACGTCTGGAAGCGATCGCCAACACACAGGATCTTGGCGCGGGCTTTGTACTCGCCACCAACGACCTGGAAATCCGTGGCGCCGGCGAACTGCTCGGCGATGGTCAGAGCGGGCAGATTCAGGCCGTCGGTTTCACGCTGTACATGGAAATGCTCGAGCGCGCGGTGAAGTCGATCCGCAAGGGCGAACAACCTAACCTCGATCAACCGCTGGGTGGCGGCCCGGAAGTCAATTTGCGAGTACCGGCGTTGATTCCCGAGGACTACCTGCCGGACGTGCATGCTCGACTGATTCTCTACAAACGCATCGCCTCGGCCACCGATGAGGAAGGCCTCAAGGACCTGCAAGTGGAGATGATCGATCGTTTCGGCCTGTTGCCGGAGCCAACCAAGAACCTGATGCGCATCACCGCACTGAAATTGCAGGCCGAGCTACTGGGCATCAAGAAAGTCGACGGCGGCCCGCAAGGGGGTCGAATCGAGTTCGCGGCGCAAACGCCGGTTGACCCGCTGACGCTGATCAAGCTGATCCAGAGCCAGCCCAAACGTTACAAATTCGAAGGCGCCACGATGTTTAAATTCCAGGTGCCGATGGAGCGCTCGGAAGAGCGCTTTAATACTGTAGAGGCGCTGTTTGAGCACCTCATTCCGAAAACTGCTTGAAGGACGCCGCATGCGCCTGTTTCGCTTACTGACCTTGTTGACATTGTTAATAACAGCGCTGGTCGCCCCTACGGCATTTGCCGATGACCTGTATCAGATTGAAATGATTCTGGTCCGCCAAAACGCCGTGCCCGCCATCGTCAGCCGCGCCGCGCCGGAAGACTGGGCTGCCGGAGCTCAGCCCATCAGCCCCGACAGCCAGCGCACGCCGAGCCTCAATGCTGAAGTGGAAAAACTCACCGCCAGCAATGAATACACGGTGTTGCTGCACAAGGCCTGGCAACAGAACCTTGGCGAAGAAGCCAGCAAAGTTGCGATCAGCGAGGGCAAAGAACAGTTCGGCCAGTTCCCGATCGAGGGCACGCTGAGCATGAAACTGGGACGTTTCACCGACGTCGACGCCGACTTCTGGGTCAACCAGATCGACGCCAGCGGCATGGTCACCGCCAGCGAACGCCTGAAACAGGAAAGCCACACCAAGAACGGCCAGCTGAACTTCCTCGACAACGGCCACCTCGGCCTGCTGATCAAGATCACGTCCCTGACCGCCCCTGCGCCTCGGCCAGTCCCCGATGAAATTCCGGACTGATTGAAGTCCTTATGCCCCCGACCCTGAGCAAACCCCTGGCATCTTCCTGGGTCAGCCGATTCAAGGAACAGAGCCTGGAGCGTGGCCGCCGCTACGCGCTGGAAAACCGCGTCAGGATCGTCGAGGCCGGCGACGCCACGATCATCGCCGCCTGCGAAGGCTCTGGCGGTAACGTTTACCGTCAGACCATTCGCCTGCGCGAGTCGGCCAAAGCCACCTTGCTGATGATTGAGGCCACCTGCACCTGCCCGGTCCACAGCAACTGCAAACACTGCGCGGCGGTGCTACTGAAAGTGCAGGAAACCCTCGCCTACCCCGCTGCGGCGCAAGACGCGGAGCTACTGGAAAAACTTCAGGCGGTGTTGGAAAACCGAAGCGCGAAAGCGCCGCCGCAGGTGCTGGTGGATAACGTGCAACCGGTGCCGCGCCTGTGGCTGGCGAGCATTGAATTCAGCGCGTTCGAACCGCGCAACGGCAAGATGCAGCGCTACATCCAACATCGCGCGGCGCTGTCTTTTAACTACCTGGATGAATACGTTAGCGGGCAGAAGAACGCCGACATCCTGATTCGTCAGGAAACCCAGACACTGCGGATAAAACGTCACCCGGAAGTCGAACAGACCTACCGGGAACAACTGCGAATCCTCGGCTTCAAAATCGCCACCCGGCAAAGCAAGGCCTTGCCGGAAAGTGCCGGCGAGCTCTTCGAGATGGTCAACGACAGCGCCTGGCTGACCTTCACCCTCAATGAACTGCCGAAGCTGCGCACTCAGGGCTGGGAACTGCAGATCGACGAAGACTTCGGTTTCGACCTGACTGCCGTGGACGACTGGTACGCCACCGTAGAGCAGGCGCCGGAGCGTGACTGGTTCGACCTGGAACTGGGGATCATCGTCAACGGCGAACGGCTGAGCCTGTTGCCGATCCTGTTGAACCTGATGCGCTCCCACACCGAGATCCTCAACCCGGAACGCCTCGCCCGACGTCGCGACGATGAGTTGATCCTGGTGAACATCCCCAACCGCCCAAACTCAAAGTACGGCCCGCTGCAAGTCGCCCTGCCCTTCGGTCGGTTGAAACCGGTGCTGGCGACCCTCGGCGAGTTCTACCTGCAAGGGCCCGGCGAAACTGCGCTGCGCCTGAGCAAGGCCGATGCCACGCGATTGAATCCGCTGGAAGACCTGCAGTTGCTCTGGGAAGGTGGCGAGCAAATTCGCACCTTTGCCCAGCGCCTGCGGGACATCAAGGACTTCACCACGACCGCACCGGAAGGCTTGAACGCGACCTTGCGCCCCTATCAGCTGGAAGGCTTGAGCTGGATGCAGTCGTTGCGGCAACTGGAAGTTGGCGGGATCCTCGCGGACGACATGGGACTGGGCAAAACCCTACAGACCCTGGCGCACATTCTCAGTGAGAAGAACGCGGGACGCCTCGATCGGCCGTGCATGGTGGTGATGCCCACCAGCCTGATCCCCAACTGGCTCGACGAAGCGGCGCATTTCACACCGCAACTCAAGGTGCTGGCGTTGTACGGTGCCAGTCGCAAAAAGCATTTCGACAATCTGGCCGATTACGACGTGATCCTGACCACCTATGCGTTGCTGCCCAAGGACGTCGAACGTCTGGCGGCGCAGCCATTGCACGTGTTGGTTTTGGATGAGGCGCAATACATCAAGAACCCCAACAGTAAGGCCGCCCACGCTGCCCGCGAGTTGAATGCTCGTCAGCGCCTGTGCCTGAGCGGCACGCCGCTGGAAAACCACTTGGGCGAGCTGTGGTCGCTGTTTCACTTCCTGCTGCCCGGCTGGCTTGGTGACGTGAAAAGCTTCAACCGCGATTACCGTGTGCCGATTGAAAAGCGCGCCAGCGAGGTACGACTTCAGCACCTCAATGGTCGGATAAAACCGTTCCTGCTGCGCCGAACCAAGGAACAGGTGGCGACCGAGCTGCCGCCGAAAACCGAAATCATCCATTGGGTCGAGCTCAACGAAGCCCAGCGTGACGTGTACGAAACCATGCGTTTGGCCATGGACAAGAAAGTCCGCGACGAGATTACCCGCAAGGGCGTAGCGCGCAGCCAGATCATCATTCTTGAGGCGCTGCTGAAACTGCGTCAGGTGTGCTGCGATTTGCGCCTGGTCAATGACGCCGCCCTGCCCACTCGCGGCAGCACGTCCGGCAAGCTCGACAGCCTGATGGAAATGCTGGAAGAGTTATTCGATGAGGGTCGGCGGATTCTGCTGTTCTCACAGTTCACTTCGATGCTGTCCTTGATTGAAGATGAGCTGAAAAAGCGCGGGGTCGATTATGCGCTGCTGACCGGGCAGACCCGCGACCGGCGCGCCCCGGTCAAAGACTTCCAAAGCGGCAAGCATCAGATCTTTCTGATCAGCCTGAAGGCCGGTGGCGTTGGCCTGAACCTGACCGAAGCCGACACAGTGATTCATTACGATCCGTGGTGGAATCCGGCGACGGAAAATCAGGCGACTGATCGGGCGTATCGCATTGGTCAGGAGAAGCCGGTGTTCGTCTACAAGATGATTGCCAGAGGCACGGTAGAAGAGAAGATTCAGCATCTGCAGAAGGAAAAATCCGACTTGGCGGCCGGCGTGCTGGATGGGCGCAAGACCGGGGACTGGAAGTTGCAGAGTGATGATATTGAAGCGTTGTTTGCGCCGCTGCCGGACAAACTCGAAAAATAGCGGTGATTGTTAGATTGCCTTCGCGGGCAAGCCTCGCTCCTACAGTTTTATATTGACCACAAATGTCGCGATCAACTCAAAACGCGTAGGAGCGAGGCTTGCCCGCGAAGGGTTCAACTCGGACTGACTGAAGTAACCCTTTATCAGGATTTCACATCTGGCAATGGCGCAAACAGCGCTTCAATGTCACTCTGCTCAAGCTTCCACCCGCCGGTCGTCCCACCTTCAAGCACCGCCCCGGCCAGCGCCGCCTTCTCCTGCTGCAGCGCCTGTATTTTTTCTTCCACCGTGCCGCGCGCAATCATCTTGTAGACGAACACCGGCTTATCCTGACCGATACGATAAGCACGGTCCGTCGCCTGGTTTTCAACGGCAGGATTCCACCAAGGATCGAAGTGGATGACCGTGTCCGCCGCTGTCAGATTCAGTCCTGTCCCGCCTGCCTTGAGGCTGATCAGGAACAACGGCACCTTTCCGCCCTGAAAGTCTTTGACCGGCGTGCGCCGATCCGTCGTTTCACCTGTCAACAATGAATAACCGATCCCTCGCCGCTGCAATTCTTCCTCAATCAATGCAAGCATCGACGTGAACTGCGAGAACAACAAAATCTTGCGGCCTTCGCTGAGCAATTCTTCGAGCATCTCCATCAGGCCGATCAACTTGCCGCTGCCCGCACGAAGTGCTTTTGCCGTCAGGGGCATTTTGATCAGCCGTAGATCGCAGCACACCTGACGCAGCTTGAGCAAGGCATCGAGAATGATGATCTGGCTACGCGCAACACCGCTTCGGGCAATTTCGTCACGCACCTTCTTGTCCATCGCCACACGCACGGTTTCATAGACATCCCGCTGCCCATCGCTGAGTTCGACCCAATGCACAATCTCGGATTTAGGCGGCAACTCGGTGGCGACCTGTTCTTTCTTGCGACGCAGCAGAAAGGGTTTTATTCGAGCCGTCAGGTGCTGCATCCGTTCGATATTGCCGTGCTTCTCGATCGGGGTACGGTAGTCACGATTGAAGGTTTTACTGTCGCCAAGCCAGCCGGGTAACAAGAAGTGAAACAGTGACCACAACTCGCCAAGGTGATTCTCCAACGGCGTGCCGGACAAACACAAACGCTGCCGAGCTTCCAGATCCCGGGCAGCTTGAGCGGCCTTGCTGAGCGGATTTTTGATGTTTTGCGCTTCATCGAGAATCAGCACGCTCCAGACCAGTGGTTGCAAAACCTCAAGATCACGCGGCAGCAACGCATAGGTGGTCAGCACCAGATCGTATTCAGCAAGGTTGATGAAGTCCTTTTGCCGAGCGGCGCCATGCAGTGCCAGGACTTTCAATTGCGGAGTGAAGCGTGCCGCTTCGTCTAGCCAATTGGGAATCAGGCTGGTCGGCATCACCGCGAGCGCTGGCCGATCGAGTCGACCCGCCTGCTTTTCCAACAGCAGATGAGCCAGGGTTTGTAGCGTCTTGCCCAAGCCCATGTCGTCGCCGAGGATACCGCCGACCTCCAGCTCACGAAGGGTTTGCATCCAGTTCAAGCCTTCAAGCTGATAAGGCCGCAGTGCGGCGTTGAGGCCTTGAGGAGCAGCAACGTTTTGCTGAGTTGATTCACGCAAGCGTTTTGCGAAACTACGTAAACGCTCGCCGCCCTGCCACACTAATGGCAGGCCTTCAAGCGCACTCAAGCGCGCCGCATCAGGGCCACTCAAGCGCAGCGAATCACCGCTGGTCACGTTCAAATACAACTCACTGAGCGTAGCCATTAACGGCTTGATCCGCCCGAGGGACAGCGCGACTTTGATGCCAGGTTTGGCACCGAGTTGACCACTGTTGAGATCGATCAGCACCTGATCGTCATCGTCGCGCATGGCCAGGTTGCCCGGTTCCATCAACTGCGGTTGCCTGCGCAACAGTTGCAGCAGGATCGGCAGCAAACTGTGTCGCTCGCCATTGACCACGACACCCAACTGCAGATCAAACCATTCGCGCCCCGGCGATTCCTCGACATTGGCATACCATTCATCCACGGGCTGAAAATTGAAATGAAAGCCGTCGGTTATGCTGATCTGCCAATTAGCCTCTCTGAGCACGGGCACTCCGGATTGCACGAAGGCAATCCACGCCGAGTCATCCGGCATATTGAACATTTCACCCGCGCTATCGGGCAACGCATCACTTTTACGGGTAGCTTTTTTGAAACCTTGTTTTTGCAAGGCCAGGCGCAAGGCTTTTTCAGCAGCGGGTTTGCGCTGAATTCGCAGGGTTTCAGTGCCGGACAGAATCAGTAATTCCGCGGATTTCTTGTCCGCCGCCACATGGCCGTTGTAGGTAAACGCCAACGCGGCGCGGTGCTCGGGCTCATACTTCCAGTGTCTGAAACGGTTGGTAGCAAGCGTCAGCAAGGCTTGGGGTTCGATGTCATCGACTATCCGCTCGATCAGTGCATGCGGAGGGGGCACAACGCGAGTCACAGCACTGATGCGATGACTGAACTGCATGGCCTGGCGCGCCGGAATCTCAGGCGCCAATGACAAATGGCAGGCCAGTTTCTCGTCCAACTCGCCTTGCAGCAGTCCGATCTCCATCCGCTCGCGGTCCAGGTAGTACAAGGGTTCCAGTGCAAGAACCGTTTCTTCGGGTGCGTGGTCGCTCCGCCATTGAGGCCGGAAGCCGCCGCTGGCTTGCTCGGCCCAAGCGAAATGCCCCAGCCTGCTCGCTCCAGGTACCAGCGGCTGCAATTTTTGCAAGTCGAGAAACAGCCTTGAGGTTTGCAATACCAATCGGAGAACTTCAGCTCCACTACTGCCCTGGAGGGGGTAACCACTGTAAAACGAGTGGTAGGAGTGGACGGCGACCAGCAATCTGGCGATGCGCAAGTCAAGCTCGGACAGATAGCCTGGTTCTCTCATTAGCGCGTCTGACGGCGACAACACCGATCTGATGTCTTGCAAGCGGCCGTCCTTGAGCTGACGAGCCTTGTAAATTTCCAGTAACCACTTGCCGGCAGCAGACGTCGGTTTGAGTTTATATACCCAGCACGTGCCGGCACTCTGAGCAACCCCATCGCGATTTTCGGTCTCAAGGGGAATACCATCGAGCCAGCGCTCTAACTCAAGATTCAGCTTGGCCGGAGCGTCACTTTTGAATGAGTCCCCGGGGAGTTCTTGCAAGCTGTAAAGCACGGTTGCGCAGTGCTTGCAATTAACCACCACAGGACAAGAGCAACTGCAGGCCAGCTCAAACTCACCGACAACCTGGATAAGCTCAATGATTTGCTCGTAGACGTTTCCTTGGGAGCCTTTGCACGTCGCGAAGATGGAAGTGTCCTCGACTTTGCGGATCTGCACCCTGTTGTCCTGCGCGTATCCGCAAGCCTTATCCAGAGAGCGACGACTGAACGCCTCCGTCCACGGCAGTTCATGAAGTTGCTCAATAATTGTCAGCATAAAATAAACGCTTCTTAAAGTGACTGAAGTTTACCGGTACCCAACTCAGCTTTTCAGCACTCGCGCCAACGCCGACTTCACCGTGCCCATCCCGTCATGCAACGCTTGCTCGATCTCGGCCATGGTGATCACCGACGTGGACTTGCCCGCTGCCGGATTCACCACCAACGCCAGACAGGCGTAATCCAGTTCAAGCTCGCGAGCCAATGCCGCTTCAGGCATCCCGGTCATGCCGACGATGTCGCATCCGTCGCGCTCCAGTCTCGCGATTTCAGCGACGGTTTCCAGCCGTGGCCCCTGGGTGCAGGCGTAAACGCCTTGGCTCGCAAAACCAACGCCTTCAGCCGCTAATGCCGCGATTAGCTGCTGACGCAGTGCTTCGCTGTAGGGATAGCTGAAATCGATGTGGGTAACTTGTTCGAGATTATCGGCGAAATAGGTGTGTTCGCGACCACTGGTGTAGTCGATCAATTGATCCGGTACGCAGAAATATCCGGTGTCCATCACGGCATGAATCCCACCCACGGCGTTGACCGCGAGAATCGCTTCGGCACCAGCCTGCTTCAGCGCCCAGAGGTTGGCGCGGTAATTTACTTGATGCGGCGGAAAACGATGAGGATGACCGTGGCGCGCGAGGAACAGCACTTCTTTGCCGGCGTACTCACCGATCTGCACTTCAGCCGAAGGCGCGCCGTAAGGAGTGTCCACCGCCAGTGACTGGCGAATGCTCAGGCCTTCGAGTTGAGTCAGTCCGGTGCCGCCGATAATCGCGTAAACCGTCATAACAAAAAGTCCTTATTCGATCAATTGAGCTTCTTTGAGCGCGCCGACCGCTGCAAGCCAGCGCGGGTGCTGACGGTATTCGATGTTGGCGTATGATTGGCCGCGCATCCGCGCGATGCGCTCGGACGGTTTTACCTTCAGATGCTGGGCGGCGCACAGGGCCAATTCGGCAGCCGCGCGATCGTTACACACCAGACCCATGTCGCAACCGGCGGTCAGCGCCGCTTCGATCCGGCTGGCAGCATCGCCGACCACGTGGGCACCGGCCATGGACAGGTCGTCGCTGAAGATGACGCCGTCGAATTGCAGTTCGCCGCGCAGAATGTCCTGCAACCAGCGGCGGGAGAAGCCGGCGGGTTGGGAATCGACTTGCGGATAGATAACGTGGGCCGGCATGACGGCGGCCAGCTGTTTGCTCAATTTGGCGAACGGCACCAGGTCGTTGGCGCGGATCTCGTCGAGGCTGCGCTCATCATTAGGGATTGCGACGTGGGAATCTGCCTCGGCCCAGCCGTGACCGGGGAAGTGCTTGCCGGTAGCGGCCATGCCGGCGCTGTTCATACCACGAATAAATGCACCGGCCAGCAACGCTGCGCGCTCGGGGTCACCTTCGAATGAACGGGTGCCGACCACGGCACTGCGCTGATAATCGAGGTCCAGTACCGGAGCGAAGCTCAGGTCGAGGCCGACGGCCAGCACTTCAGTCGCCATGATCCAGCCGCACTGTTCAGCGAGGTATTCGGCATTCGGGTTGTCAGCGATAGCGCGCATGGCTGGCAGCCGCACGAAGCCTTGGCGCAGGCGCTGCACCCGACCACCCTCCTGGTCCACCGCCAGCAGCAGCTCAGGACGAATGGCACGGATCGCGGCGCTCAGCTCGCGCACCTGACGGGGATGTTCGATGTTGCGGGCAAAAATGATCAAGCCACCTACTTCAGGCTGGCGCAATAATTGGCGATCTTCAGCCGTCAGCCAGGTACCGGCGACGTCCACCATCAATGAGCCTTGCAGGCCAGCAGTCATAGAGATTCCTTGATAACGATAAACCCGGCTCGCACGAATTCACCGCCACGGGCTGGACCCGGCAGGTCGGCGACATAAATGGGGAACAGGTTCAGAACGAGAGTCGGCATGGGCGGCTAGCTTAGCGGATGTCAGCTGCCGCGCCCACCCGTGTGCGGTTAAACCTTGGCGGCAACAGGGGTCGATTTGCTGCGCGGCCGCAACTGCGCAGTGGCCATGGCCGTGTCGGTGACGCCGGTTTCGGCACGCATGCCGGCAGCCAGGAACGGTACCATCAGGCGCATGACCTGCTCGATGGAGGTGTTGACGCCAAAGTCGGTCTCGGCAATTGCGCGCAGGGCTTTGATACCGGACATGCTGAACGCGGCGGCACCGAGCATGAAGTGCACGCGCCAGAACAGCTCAATCGGCGGAATACGCGGTGCCGCTTCGTTGACCAGCATCATGTAGCGGCGGAACACCTTGCCGTACATGTCTTCCAGATAACGCCGCAAGTGCCCTTGGCTCTGACTGAAGGCCAGACCCAACAAACGCATGAAAATCGACAGATCGTTACCGCTGCGTGGTTGCACCACCAGGGCTTGCTCGACGAGGATATCCAGCAGTTCTTCAAGTGTCGGCTTATTCTCTGGCTTGGCCTGACGCCGCTCCAGCTCCTTATCAAGGCTTAAGCAGAACGGCCCAAGAAAGCGCGAGAAAACTGCCTGGATCAGCGCCTTCTTCGAGCCGAAGTGATAGTTCACCGCCGCCAGATTGACACCAGCCTTGCTGGTGATCAGACGCAGTGAGGTTTCAGCGAAACCTTTTTCCGCGAACAATTGCTCGGCAGCATCAAGAATGCGTTCAACGGTTTCCGACTGGGCCATGGCTACTCCGCCTGACAAACACTTGTTTGAAACATACGTTTCAGCCTGTGCATTGTCAAGCCTGCCGGTTCGTTTCGGGAATGGTCGGTCAGCTATTTAACCATACAACTCCCGAGCGTGAATCAGCAGGCTGATCGACCGTCTGGCGGTCGGTAAAAAAAGGGGCATTGCCAAGACCGTTTCACTGTATATAATCCCAGTCACTGTATAAAAAGACAGAGCGATCAATATGCTAAAGCTGACGCCACGCCAAGCAGAGATTCTGGCCTTCATCAAACGTTGTCTCGAAGACAACGGCTACCCGCCAACCCGTGCGGAAATCGCTCAGGAACTGGGGTTCAAGTCACCCAACGCCGCGGAAGAACACCTCAAGGCGCTGGCTCGCAAGGGTGCGATCGAGATGACGCCCGGCGCTTCCCGTGGCATTCGCATTCCCGGCTTCGAAGCCAAGGCCGACGAGTCCACCCTGCCGATTATTGGCCGAGTGGCTGCCGGGGCTCCGATCCTCGCCCAGCAACATATCGAAGAGTCCTGCAACATCAACCCGTCGTTCTTCCATCCTCGTGCCGATTATCTACTACGGGTTCATGGCATGAGCATGAAGGACGTGGGCATTTTCGACGGTGACCTGCTGGCAGTGCACACCACCCGTGAAGCCCGCAACGGCCAGATCGTGGTGGCGCGGATCGGTGACGAAGTGACCGTCAAGCGCTTCAAGCGCGATGGCAGCAAGGTCTGGTTGATTGCGGAAAACCCTGAATTTGCCCCTATCGAAGTGAACCTGAAAGATCAGGAACTGGTGATCGAAGGCTTGAGTGTCGGCGTCATTCGCCGCTAAAGGAGGCTTTATGCAGTTCCCACACACATCACAGCAAGCCCAACTGCCGTTGTTCGAAGCTTTCATGGTGCAGCCGTTGGCGCCGATCCTGAAAGACGTGGTCGAGTCACCCTGGAGCACCGAGCCCGAAGTCTTCAGTGAGCTGTCGCTGCGTGGTGCAGCCGGGAACTGCCTGAACCTTCTTGCGCCGATCCTCAGGGAACTGAGCCAGGAACAGGACGCGCGCTGGCTGACGCTGATCGCCCCACCCGCCAGCCTCACCCAGACCTGGTTGCGGGACGCCGGCCTTAACCGCGAACGCATCCTGCTGCTGCAACCACGTGGCGCTCAGAGCGCACAGCAGTTGACCTGCGAGGCCTTGCGCCTGGGCCGCAGCCACACGGTGGTCAGTTGGCTCAACCCATTAAGCACAACTTCACGGCAACAGTTGATCAGCGCCGCCCGGATCGGGGACGCACAAAGTCTGAATATTCGATTGGGCTAACTGACAAACAATACGCGCTTTAAACAGCGCGGGGCTTCTCCAGGATAGAGAAGCCGATCTGTAGCAATACCAGCAAAAAAACCGACGAGCGGGATCAATGAAGAACCCGCGCGCCCTCGTCTGTATTGAAATCGCCTTCAACCAGGCGCCCGGCCATCTGAACGCCGACGCTCAGCATCGCCTTCGCGACCTCAACGTGCTGGCCTTGCAGGAACGCTTTGGCATCCTCGGAGAAATCCAAAGTAACCAGAGACCCCTCGTCCTCGGCCCTGCGCAGCTCGATACGACCGTCTGGTAACTCGACAATTTCTAGAAAGGACGTTGGCATAAAGGTCTGTTCTCCACGAAAGGCGGGGATTATATAGGCATCGGCCAGGCTTCGCTCGAGATCTTGACCAGATGCCACTACAAAGAGAAATTTCCGACAACGCTCATCCCTGAGCGGATAACCCACCGGGTCATCCGTTATTCCGCTCGATCCTTCAGCATTCGTTCAGACCTTCGCGAAAGCGAATCGCCAAGGCTTTGAGGTTCTGACGCCAGCTCTCCAACTCTTCCCGGCTCAGCTCTTGCGGAGCCTCTTCTTCATCCAGGTTAACGGCGAGGATCAGCGGTTGCGTCACGTCACCCTTGGGTTTGTGCGGCGCCCGTGGCGGCTGAAACAGCGCAGCATGGGCCGCGAGCAGTTTGGCCAGCCAGGTTTCAGAGTTATTGACCAACTCGACCATCTCGGCCATTTCGGGAATAGCGATGGCTTCCAGCACTTCACGAGTCAGCAGCAGCTCGGCCCGAGGTGCATTGGCCTGAGGCAAGCGATAGAAACCGGCGATTTCATGGCATAGCCCCAGCAACGCACCGTACAAGTGAAACAACGCCGATTCGCGTCCGGCCTGAATCAGCGCCAGGGAGTTAATCGCCCGCCCCTCTTCGGCTATGGCGAGCGCCTCCAGCGACAGGCCGGCGAAGTAAATCTTCTGGTTGGTACGGGTATAGAGTTCGTGGGCCATGACGGCAGCCTCCACAACGAAATAATTGCTTCACACAGGCCAGACAGTGTCGTGGATCACCCAAGTTCACCGCAAGCACAAAACAAAAGGCCGCATGAAAACCCGAGGGTTGTCATGCGGCCTTTTGTGTACAGCGCCTTTTAAGCCTTGGCTGATGGACGCTTATCTTCAACCTTCCACTTGCCGCCGTCGTAGTACGCCTTCCAGCCAGTCGGCTTACCGTCGACCTCTGTCTGCACGTACTGCTCTTTGGTCTTGCGGCTGTAACGGATTACGGCGGGGAGGCCGTCTGGATCTTTCTTCGGTGCTTCGCAGAGGAAGTGGTACTTCGGATCGATCTCATCCTTGTGCGGCACAATTTCCATGACCAGCGGCGCACGCGTCTCGCGGTTTTTCGGGAATTGGCTGGCCGCCAGGAACAGGCCGGAAGCCCCGTCGCGCAGGATGTAGGTGTCGTTGACCTTTTCGCATTTCAGCTCAGGCATCTTTACCGGATCCATCTTCGGCGGCGCTGCATCACCGCTTTTCAGCAGTTTTCGGGTGTTCTTGCACGTCGCATTGGTGCAACCAAAGAACTTGCCGAAACGGCCGGTCTTGAGCTGCATCTCGCTGCCGCACTTGTCGCATTCGAGGCTCGGACCTTCATAGCCTTTAATGCGGTAAGTGCCCTCTTCGATTTCGTAGCCTGAGCAATCCGGGTTGTTACCGCAGATGTGCAGCTTGCGCTTCTCATCCAGCAGGTAAGCGTCCATCGCTGTGCTGCAGATCGGACAGCGGTGCTTGCCACGCAGCACCAGCGATTCCGATTCACCCTCGTCGTCCGCCGCGATTTCGTCGCCCGGCACCAGGTTGACGGTGGCCTTGCAGCGTTCTTTCGGCGGCAGGCTATAGCCCGAGCAGCCGAGGAACACACCGGTCGAAGCGGTACGAATCTGCATCGGACGACCGCACAACACGCACGGAATGTCAGTCATCACCGGCTGGTTGGCGCGCATGCCGCCTTCGGCGCTTTCGGCTACTTCGAGTTTTTTCTTGAAGTCGCCATAGAACTCGTCGAGCACGCTTTTCCAGTCGCGTTCGCCTTGGGCCACGTCATCTAGGTTCTCCTCCATGCCGGCGGTGAAGCCGTAGTCCATGAGGTTAGAGAAGCTCTCGGCCAGACGCTCGGTAACGATGTCGCCCATCTTTTCCGAGTAGAAACGACGGTTGTGCAGCGCCACGTAGCCGCGGTCCTGGATGGTCGAAATGATCGCTGCGTAGGTCGAAGGACGACCGATGCCGCGTTTTTCCATTTCTTTAACCAGGCTGGCTTCCGAGTAACGCGCCGGCGGCTTGGTGAAGTGCTGGGTCGGATCAAGCTTGATCAGCTTGATCGCGTCGCCCTGGGCCATGTCCGGCAGCACATCGTCATCGCCTGGCTTGGCGATTTGCGGCATCACGCGGGTGTAACCGTCGAACTTCAGGATGCGGCCCTTGGCACGCAGCTCGAAATCACCGGCACCCACGGTCACCGTGGTCGACAGGTATTGCGCAGGCAGCATCTGGCAAGCGAGGAACTGGCGCCAGATCAGCTCGTAAAGCCGCTCTGCGTCACGCTCCATGCCCGACAGCTTGCTTGGCTCGGTATTGGCGTCGGAGGGACGAATCGCTTCGTGAGCCTCTTGTGCGCCTTCCTTGCTGCTGTAGACGTTCGGGTTTTCCGGCAGGTACTTCTTGCCGAACTCGCCTTCAATATATGTACGCGCCATCGTCACCGCATCAACCGAAAGGTTGGTGGAGTCGGTACGCATGTAGGTGATGTAGCCGGCTTCGTACAGACGCTGGGCCATCATCATGGTTTTCTTCACGCCGAAGCCCAGGCGGTTACTCGCAGCCTGTTGCAGAGTGGACGTGATGAAAGGTGCCGACGGCTTGCTGCTGGTCGGTTTGTCTTCGCGCTTGACGATGCTGTAGCTGGAAGCCTTGAGCTTCTCTAGCGCGGCCATGGCCTGGGCTTCGTTGAGCGGCTTGAAGGCTTCGCCTTTCTCGCGAGCCACGTCAAAGCGCACGGTGGCGCCCTTGGCGGTGCCGAGGTCGGCGTGAACTTCCCAGTACTCTTCCGGGTTGAACGCGCGGATTTCGCGCTCACGCTCGACCACCAACTTCACGGCAACCGATTGCACGCGACCGGCTGACAAGCCACGGGCAACCTTGGCCCACAGCAGTGGCGAAACCATGTAACCCACTACGCGGTCGAGGAAACGACGCGCCTGCTGGGCGTTTACACGATCGATATCCAGCTCGCCCGGCTTGGAGAAGGCTTCCTGAATCGCCTTCTTGGTGATTTCGTTGAACACCACGCGCTTGTAGCGGCTGTCGTCACCACCGATGGCTTCGCGCAGGTGCCAGGCAATGGCTTCCCCCTCGCGATCCAAGTCGGTTGCGAGATAGATGGTGTCAGCATCTTTGGCGAGCCGGCGCAGCTCTTCGATGACCTTTTCCTTGCCCGGGAGGATCTCGTACTTGGCTTTCCAGCCATGATCGGGATCAACACCCATGCGCGAGACCAGCTGCTTGCGCGCTTTCTCTTTCGGCGTGAGCACCGGACCTTCACCCGCGGCGGCCTTGCCGCGCTTGGCGGCTGGCTCTTTGCTGGCGCTAGCCGAACCGCTGGTGGGCAGGTCTCGGATATGGCCGATACTCGACTTCACCACGTATTGGTTACCCAGATACTTGTTGATGGTCTTGGCCTTAGCCGGGGATTCCACAATGACCAGCGATTTGCCCATGGATCAGAAAATTCCTGAATTCTAGAAGTGAAAGGCGGTTGGCGCCTGACGCGGCACCGCTATATATAGTGGCTACAAGGTGAGGTCAAGCGCAGGGTTTTGCGCGCACTCAGCTTATGGCTTCGAAAAAAGGCTCGGTTCGGCTTGCACCAAAGCAAAGCGCGGCACCTGTTCGCCGTCAACCTCGACCGACTCCAGGAACATGCTCAAGGGACGCACCCAAAAGCCGTAATCGCCATACAGGGCTTGGTAGAAGACCACTTCTTCTTCGGTTTCAGAATGCCGCGCAACGCTGAACACGCGGTATTGCGGACCTTTGTAATGTTGGTAGAGCCCAGGTTGTATCGGCATGCTTTGGCCCTCACTCAAATCTTTTCAAAATAAAAATAAAAATAAATTCAGAAAAACAAAAACCGGGGCACTTGGCCCCGGCTTCCTTCGACGAAACGCTTAAACGCGTTCGAAGACGGTGGAGATGCCTTGGCCGAGACCAATGCACATGGTAGCCACCCCGAAGGTGCCGCCATTTTGCTTCATCACGTTCAGCAGAGTGCCGGAGATACGCGCACCGGAGCAACCAAATGGGTGACCCAGGGCGATCGCGCCGCCGTGCAGGTTAACCTTCTCGTTCATCTTGTCGAGTACTTTCAAATCTTTCAGCACTGGCAGGGCCTGTGCAGCGAAAGCTTCGTTGAGCTCGAAGAAGTCGATATCGTTAATGCCAAGACCCGCGCGCTTCAGTGCTTTCTGCGTAGCCGGTACTGGACCATAACCCATGATTGCCGGGTCCACGCCTGCCACCGCCATAGAGCGGATAACCGCCATCGGCTGGATGCCCAGGTCCTGCGCACGTTGCGCCGACATCACGATCATGCACGAAGCACCGTCGGTGATCTGCGACGACGTACCGGCTGTCACGGTGCCGCCCTTAGGGTTGAAAGCAGGCTTGAGAGCCGCCAGGCTTTCCAGGGTGGTTTCCGGACGAATGGTTTCGTCGTAGTCGAACAGTTTCAGGAAACCGTTCTCGTCGTAGCCCTGCATCGGGATGATTTCGTCTTTGAACTTGCCCTCCAGCGTTGCTTTATGAGCAAGCTGGTGGGAGCGCACGCCGAAAGCGTCCTGTTGTTCGCGAGTGATGCCGTGCATTTTACCCAGCATTTCAGCGGTCAAGCCCATCATGCCCGAGGCTTTCGCCGCGTACAGGGACATGTGCGGGTTCGGATCGACACCGTGCATCATGCTCACATGGCCCATATGCTCGACGCCGCCCACCACGAACACGTCACCGTTGCCGGTCATGATCGCTTGCGCGGCAGTGTGCAATGCGCTCATCGACGAGCCACACAGGCGGCTGACAGTCTGACCGGCAGCAGTGTGTGGGATCTGCGTCATCAGGGACGCCATGCGAGCGATGTTCCAGCCCTGCTCCAGGGTCTGGTTCACACAGCCCCAGATCACGTCTTCGACTTCGCTCGGGTCGACCTTGACGTTGCGTTCCAGCAGTTTGCTGATCAGGTGCGCCGACATGTCTTCGGCGCGGGTGTTGCGGTGCATGCCGCCCTTGGAGCGGCCCATCGGAGTACGACCGAAGTCGACAATCACGACGTCTCTTGGATTCAAGCTCATAAAATTTCACTCTCGCTCAAGTGTTTGGACGCTTAACCGAAGAACCGTTGGCCGGTTTTGGCCATTTCACGCAGCTTCGCGGTCGGGTGGTACAGCGCGCCCAAATCAGAGTACTGGTCAGCCAGGGCAACGAACTCAGCAACACCGATCGAATCGATGTAGCGCAGCGCACCGCCACGGAATGGAGGGAAACCAATACCGTAGACCAGACCCATGTCGGCTTCGGCAGCGGTTTCGACAATGCCGTCTTCCAGGCAACGCACGGTTTCCAGGCACAGCGGGATCATCATCCAGTTGATAATGTCTTCGTCTGTAACTTCGCGCTGCTCGTAAACGATCGGCTTGAGCACTTCCAGTACCGACGGATCGGCGACTTTCTTCTGCTTGCCGCGCTTGTCAGTCTCGTAGGCGTAGAAGCCCTTGCCGTTCTTCTGGCCCAGGCGCTTGGCTTCGTAGAGCACGTCGATGGCCGAACGACGATCGTCTTTCATGCGATCCGGGAAGCCTTCAGCCATGACGTCGCGACCGTGGTGGCCGGTGTCGATGCCGACCACGTCCATCAGGTACGCCGGGCCCATTGGCCAGCCGAATTTTTCCATAACCTTGTCGATACGGACAAAGTCCACACCAGCGCTGACCAGTTTGGCGAAACCGCCAAAGTACGGGAACAGCACGCGGTTGACCAGGAAGCCCGGGCAGTCGTTCACGACGATCGGGTTCTTGCCCATTTTCTTGGCGTAGGCAACGGTGGTGGCAACGGCCAGCTCGCTGGACTTCTCGCCACGGATCACTTCTACCAACGGCATCATGTGCACCGGGTTGAAGAAGTGCATGCCGACGAAGTTTTCCGGACGCTTGAGGGCTTTCGCCAGCAAGGTGATGGAAATGGTCGAGGTGTTGGACGCGAGAATGGTGTCCTCTTTGACCTTGTCTTCGACTTCGGCCAGAACGGCTTGCTTGACCTTAGGGTTCTCGACGACAGCTTCAACCACCAGGTCGACGTGACCGAAATCACCGTAGGACAGGGTCGGACGAATGCCGTTAAGCACTTCAGCCATTTTCGCCGGGGTCATGCGACCTTTATCAACGCGGCCTACCAGCAGTTTGGCGGCTTCCGCCAGACCTTGCTCGATGCCGTGCTCGTTGATGTCCTTCATCAGGATCGGCGTCCCTTTGGAAGCCGACTGATAAGCGATACCGCCCCCCATGATGCCGGCGCCCAATACGGCAGCCTGCTTCACGTCTTTAGCGATTTCGTCGTAGGCCTTGGCCTTTTTCTTCAGTTCCTGGTCGTTCAGGAACAGACCGATCAAGCTCTGCGCGGCAGGGGTCTTGGCCAGTTTGACGAAACCGGCGGCTTCGACTTCCAGCGCCTTGTCGCGACCGAAGTTCGCCGCTTTCTGGATGGTCTTGATCGCTTCAACCGGCGCAGGGTAGTTCGGGCCAGCCTGACCGGCCACGAAACCCTTGGCGGTTTCGAACGACATCATTTGTTCGATGGCGTTGAGCTTGAGCTTTTCCAGTTTCGGCTGACGCTTGGCCTTGTAGTCAAATTCGCCGGAGATGGCGCCCTTGACCAGGTTCAGCGCCGCTTCGTGCAATTTCTCCGGGGCGACCACGGCGTCGACTGCGCCGACTTTCAGCGCATCTTCAGGGCGGTTTTCCTTGCCGGCGGCAATCCACTCGATGGCGTTATCGGCACCAATGATCCGCGGCAGGCGCACGGTACCGCCGAAGCCGGGGTAGATGCCCAGCTTGACTTCCGGCAGACCGATCTTGGCCTTGGTGGACATGACGCGGTAGTCCGCCGCCAGGCACATTTCCAGACCGCCACCCAGGGCGATGCCGTTGATCGCGGCGACAGTCGGGACATTGAGGTCTTCGAAATCGCTGAAAATCTTGTTGGCTTCCAGATTGCCAGCAACAAGCTCTGCATCAGGCAGCTTGAAGTTTTCGACAAATTCGGTGATGTCGGCGCCGACGATGAACACGTCCTTGCCACTGCTGACGATCACACCCTTGATCGAAGCATCTGCCTTGATAGTGTCTACGGCCTGACGCAGTTCGTTCAGGGTTAGACGGTTGAACTTGTTGACGGACTCACCCTTGAGGTCGA
The DNA here is from genome assembly GCF_054898005.1 of Pseudomonas sp. HLT2-19-2. Taxonomy (NCBI): domain Bacteria; kingdom Pseudomonadati; phylum Pseudomonadota; class Gammaproteobacteria; order Pseudomonadales; family Pseudomonadaceae; genus Pseudomonas; species Pseudomonas sp. HLT2-19-2. The sequence continues at coordinate 4,172,966 of NZ_CM142712.1, forward strand.
ATTTCAATTCGACGATGCCACTTTCAAGAGCCGTAACCGTGATGGCTTTACCTTCGTAAATCATCAACTGATCTCCACGATATGGAAGCTGAACAGTACACGTCGGACGCAGGCGAATGGCACGGCAGAGACGTTTATCGTCGATGCTAACGCCAATCCACCCGGCACACCCGCCAACGCGATAGTCGGGATTCTGTAGGAGCGGTTTGTAATACAAACGCTCAATTCATACGCCCGTTTGATTTGGGTACGTCACCTTCACGGAATTTCCGACAATTGTCAATCGCCCAAAATACTGGTTGAAACGCGACTTTCCGGTCATTTCCGTACCACGAAGACCTGCAACACGCCGCTGCATGTGAGGCCATTCATAGGATCAATAGTTAGAAAAGTCGCCCTAATTCTCTGCAGCCTTTGTTTAACAAGCTACGCTGGCGGGACCTTGAGGAAAAAAACATCAACGCTTTTGGCGAATGCCCAGCGCAAAATCAGCTCCACACCGAATTACCGGCCTGCCTGGCCAACCCCAGCCCGATGATTATGTCGGGCTTTTTATTGCCTGCCTGCCGGACGTTTCGCGCCATTGCGGCGCGAAATTTCCGCAATTTATGCCAGCGCTTTCAGCAGCGCATCAATATCCTGCAAAACCGTCGCTTCGCCCTTTTCACCCCAATACAAAGTGATCATCTGCTTGTCCGCTTCGATCTTGTAGACGTTAGCTGGCAATTTTTCGAAATGATTAAGCAGCGCTCGATCCTCGCAGACCTCCTGCCACTGATTTACCCACACACCGGGTGCTTTTTGCCAGTAACTCCAGCACACCGGCTGATTGCCACGCCGCGGCCGATGGTACTGGGCGCAAGGGCTCGGTGGCTCCTGGCTCAGCCAGTGCGGCCAGTCCTGTGGCGCCAGTTGCATCGCCAATCCGATGCGTCGCGCCTCCATGCGCAAGGCCATGCGGCCGCTCTGGTGGCGTGACGGCCGCAACCATGCCAGCGGACTCAGAACCACCAGCAGGATTGACACCACTATCCAGACCGTCATATGTGTACTCCCGATTCTTGATGAGCCCATTGAGTCACTTTGAAACCAATGCGCTTGAAACCAGCCATACTTACCAATATTGCAATCCTCAGGAGGAGCACCTCATGCCCTACACCCACATTCTGGTCGCTGTAGATCTAACCGAAGAGTGCGATCCTGTCATCCACCGCGCCCGCGAACTGTCGCTGAGCAGCGGCGCGAAACTGTCCCTGGTGCATATTGTCGAGCCGATGGCCATGGCCTTTGGCGGCGACGTCCCCATGGACCTGTCACAACTGCAACAACAGCAGTTTGATCAGGCCAAGGAACGCCTGGACCGACTGATCGTGAAGTATCCGGAGCTTTCCAAAGAATACAGCCACCTGACCTACGGCCAGCCACGCCAGGAGATCCACCACCTGGCCAAGGAACAAACCTGCGACCTGATCGTAGTGGGCAGTCATGGCCGACATGGCCTGGCATTGCTGCTGGGTTCGACCGCCAATGACGTGCTGCACGGTGCGCCATGCGATGTGCTCGCGGTGCGCCTGCTCAGAAGCTAAACGACTCCTACAAAAAGCCCGGCGCTCATCACTGAACGCCGGGCTTTTTTATAGCAGGATCAATCAGGCATCCAGCTCGGCCCAGCGCTCAACCATTACATCGTGCTCAGCCTGCAACTGCTCCAACTGGGCGATCACTGCAGCGGTCTCGGCAGCAGGACGCTGATAGAAACCGGCATCGGCCATTTGCGCCTCAACGGTAGCGATCTGCTGTTCCATGGCTTCGATCTGAGCCGGCAACATTTCCAGCTCACGCTGCAACTTGTAGCTGAGCTTCTTCTTCGCCACCGGCGCTTCTACCGCATCAACTGGCGCCGCTTCGGCTGTCACGACCGCGGAGGTCAGGTCGGCTTTGCCAGACTTGCTCTCGGTCACGCCCAGCAGGCGCGGCGAGCCGCCCTGACGCAGCCAGTCCTGATAACCACCGACGTATTCACGAACCTTGCCTTCACCTTCGAAGACCAGGGTGCTGGTGACCACGTTGTCGAGGAATGCCCGGTCGTGACTGACCATCAGCACGGTACCGTTGAAGGTCAGCAAGACCTCTTCCAGCAACTCGAGGGTTTCGACGTCGAGGTCGTTGGTCGGTTCGTCGAGGACCAGCAGGTTCGCCGGTTTGCTGAACAGTTTGGCCAGCAACAGACGGGCGCGCTCACCACCGGACAGCGCCTTGACCGGCGTGCGGGCACGCTGCGGGCTGAACAGGAAGTCGCCGAGGTAGCTCAGCACGTGACGGCTCTGACCATCGATATCGATGAAGTCGCGACCTTCTGCGACGTTGTCGATTACGGTTTTTTCCAGGTCCAGCTGATGGCGTAACTGGTCGAAGTAGGCCACGTCGATGCGCGTCCCCTCTTCCACTGTTCCGCTGGTTGGCTGCAAACCGTTGAGCATCAGTTTCAGCAAGGTTGTCTTGCCGGTACCGTTGGCGCCGAGCAGACCGATACGGTCGCCGCGCTGCAGGACCATCGAGAAATCCTTGATCAGGAACGGGCCGCCCGGGTGAGCGAAGCTCACGTTTTCGAGGACCATTACCTGCTTGCCGGACTTGTCAGCGGTATCCAGCTGAATATTGGCCTTGCCGCTGCGCTCACGGCGCTCGCTACGCTCGTTGCGCAGGGCTTTGAGGGCGCGCACGCGGCCTTCGTTACGGGTGCGGCGAGCCTTGATGCCCTGGCGGATCCAGACTTCTTCCTGGGCCAGTTTTTTGTCGAACAGCGCGTTGGCAGTGTCTTCAGCGGCCAACGAGGCTTCTTTGTGCACGAGGAAACTGGCGTAGTCGCCGTTCCAGTCGATCAGGCCGCCGCGGTCCAGTTCGAGGATGCGGGTGGCGAGGTTCTGCAGGAATGAACGGTCGTGCGTGATGAACAGCACGGCGCCCTGAAAATCCTTCAGTGCCTCTTCAAGCCAGGCGATCGCACCGATGTCCAGGTGGTTGGTCGGCTCGTCGAGCAGCAGCAGATCAGGTTCGGAAACCAGAGCCTGAGCCAGCAGGACACGACGACGCCAGCCGCCGGACAATTCGGCGAGAGTCTTGTCGGCCGGCAACTGCAGACGGCTCAAGGTGCTGTCGACCAATTGCTGCAAACGCCAGCCGTCACGGGCTTCAAGGTCGTGCTGGACGTGCATCAGTTTGTCCAGGTCGGCGTCGGTGACGATGTTCTGGCTCAGATGGTGATACTGCGCGAGCAGTTCGCCGACACCGTCCAGGCCTTCGGCCACCACGTCGAACACGGTCCGCTCATCGGCTACCGGCAATTCTTGCGGCAATTCGCCAATTTTGAGGCCGGGTGCACGCCAAACAGAACCGTCATCAGGCTTCTGGTCGCCCTTGACGAGCTTCATCATGCTGGACTTGCCAGTGCCATTGCGGCCGATGATGCACACCCGCTCACCACGGGCGATCTGCCAGGACACCTTGTCCAACAACGGCATAGCGCCGAAAGCAAGGGACACATCGCTGAATTTGAGCAGGGTCATGAGCTTCTCCAAAAACCGGGCGCGCATTCTACCTGACTTAAGGCTTCAGAAGGCCGGCAATTTCACCTTCCCGACACTCTGCATGACAAATGTTGCGAACTGATGCTGACAGGCCGGCAAAGCTTTCGCCCGCTGCTGGCAAAAGGCTAAGCTACAGGTAATTCAGCGCGGGCATTGCCCGCGCTTGTCATGATTTCTCTGCCCGGACGTCTCATGCGCAGTCGCCTTTTCAGTCTTTTATCCTGTTTTCTTCTTTCTGCCACTGCCGTTCAAACCGCCCAGGCGGTGGACCTGTCCACCCAGCGCCAGTATTACGATGAAGCCAAGCGTGCCCTCGCCAAGGGGGATACCGGTCCTTATTTCCGTTACAGCCAGGCCCTCAGCGATTACCCGCTGGAACCATATCTGGCGTATGACGAACTGACCGCCCGCCTTAAAAACGCGAGCAATGTCGAAATCGAGAAATTCCTCGCTGAGCACGGTGACCTGCCCCAGGCCAACTGGATGAAGTTGCGCTGGTTGCGTTGGCTGGCCGAACGCGGCGACTGGGCGACCTTCGTCAAGTACTACGATCCCAAGCTCAATTTCACCGAACTGGACTGCCTGAACGCGCAGTATCAGATCGGGCATAACCAGAAATCCGAGGGTTACGCCAACGCCAATAAACTCTGGCTGACCGGCAAATCCCAACCCGCCGCGTGCGATGCGCTGTTTGGTATTTGGGCCGCCGAAGGTCAACTGACCGAGCAGAAACGCTGGGAGCGCGCCAAGCTTGCCGCCCAGGCACGCAACTATCCGTTGGCCAACAGCTTGGTCAACGGACTGACCACCCTCGCCCCTCGCGGTCGTTTGCTGGTGGAGGTGGCGCAGAAACCCGAACTGCTCAACGCTCCTTCACGGTTCATTCCGGCCGACGAGCCGATGTCCGACGTGGTCAGCCTTGGCCTGCGCCGTCTGGCGCGGCAGGATCCTGACCGGGCGATGCAGATGCTCGATAGTTATGCCAGCAGCATGCACTTCTCCCGTGACGAAAAAGTGGCGATCGCCCGGGAAATCGGCCTGTCCCTGGCTAAACGGTTCGACAGCCGCGCGCTGGACATGATGACTAAATACGACCCGGAACTGCGTGACAACACGGTGTCCGAATGGCGCTTGCGTCTGCTGCTGCGCCTGGCCCGCTGGGACGATGCCTATCAGTTGACTCGCCGCCTGCCGCCGGACCTGGCGACCACCAACCGCTGGCGTTATTGGCAGGCCCGCAGCCTGGAACTGGCGCAGCCGCAGAACCCGGAAGCGCAGACGCTTTATAAGGGCCTCGCCCGCGAACGTGATTTTTATGGGTTCCTCGCGGCGGATCGCTCGCAGCTGCCCTACTCGCTGAACAACAAACCGCTGGTGCTCAGCCAGGCGCTGATCAACAAGGTCCGCAATACCCCTGGCGTGCGTCGGGCGCTTGAGTTTCACGCTCGCGGACAGATCGTCGACGGTCGCCGCGAGTGGTACCACGTCAGCCGCCACTTTAGCCGCGACGAAATGGTTGCCCAGGCGAAACTGGCTTACGACCTGAAATGGTATTTCCCGGCAATCCGAACCATCAGTCAGGCGAAGTACTGGGACGACCTGGACATCCGTTTCCCGATGGCCCACCGCGAAACCCTGGTGCGCGAAGCCAAGGTTCGTGGCCTGCATTCGAGCTGGGTGTTCGCCATCACCCGTCAGGAAAGTGCTTTCATGGTCGACGCCCGTTCCGGCGTCGGCGCCAGCGGCCTGATGCAACTGATGCCCGGCACCGCCAAGGAGACCGCGCGCAAGTTCAGCATCCCGCTGGCTTCGCCGCAGCAAGTGTTCGATCCAGACAAGAACATCCAGCTCGGCGCCGCGTACCTGAGCCAGGTCCACAGCCAGTTCAACGGCAACCGCGTCCTCGCTTCCGCCGCCTACAACGCCGGCCCGGGCCGCGTACGTCAGTGGCTGCGCGGTGCGGACCACCTGAGCTTCGACGTGTGGGTGGAAAGCATCCCGTTCGACGAAACCCGCCAGTACGTGCAAAACGTGTTGTCGTACTCGGTGATCTACGGCCAGAAGCTCAATTCACCACAGCCGCTGGTGGATTGGCATGAGCGCTACTTTGACGACCAATAAGCTTTGAAGCGCTGACAAAAATGCCCGCATCGATTGATGCGGGCATTTTTTTGGGTGCTCTACTTGGTCGGTTACTTAGTCGGTACCTGGTCGGTTGGAACATGGCGCCCATCACTGAACTGCAACGCCGCCAACCGCGCATACAGCGCGTTGCTCGCAATCAATTCCTGATGTGTGCCCACCGCTACCAGTTTCCCCTGATCCATCACCGCGATCCGGTCAGCGTTTTTCACCGTAGCCAGCCGGTGGGCGATGACCAGCGTGGTGCGGTTTTTCATCAGGCTCGGCAGGGCTTGCTGGATCAGGTGTTCGCTCTGCGCGTCGAGGGCGCTGGTGGCTTCGTCCAGCAGCAGGATAGGCGCGTCAACCAGCAGCGCCCGGGCAATGGCAAGGCGTTGGCGCTGGCCACCGGACAAACCGAGGCCACCGTCGCCAAGATGGGTCTGGTAGCCGCTGGGCATTTGCTCGATGAAGTCGTGGGCGTACGCGATTGTCGCCGCTTCCTGAACCTGGGCCAGGGTCGCCGTTGGATTGCCATAGCGGATGTTCTCTTCGATGCTGCCAAAGAACAGTGCCGGCGTTTGCGAGACCAGGGCGAAGCAGCGGCGCAGGTCCAGCGGATCGAGTTGAGTCAGCGGCACGCCATCGAGCAGGATGCGTCCTTCGACCGGGTCGTAAAAGCGCAGCAGCAAGTCATACACCGTCGACTTGCCGGCACCGGAGGGTCCTACCAACGCGACGGTTTCGCCAGCATTGATGGTCAGATTCAACCCATCAACGGCATAGCTTTCGGGACGCGAGGGGTAGCAAAAGCGCACGTTTTGCAGCACCAAGTCACCCTTCACCCGCTCAGGCAAGGTCACCAGGCCCGTGGTCGGTGGCTGGATAATGTTCTCCGAGCGCAGCAACTCAGCGATCCGTTCGGCGGCGCCGGCGGCACGCTGCAGCTCGCCGATCACTTCGCTCAACGTGCCGAAGGCGCTGCCGACGATCAGGCTGTAAAACACAAACGCTGCCAGCTCGCCCGCGGAAATCCGGCCGGCGATGACATCCATTCCGCCGACCCAGAGCATCACCCCGACCGCGCCAAGCACCAGCACGATCACCAGAGTAATCAGCCAGGCCCGCTGGAAGATCCGCTTGCGAGCAGTGCTGAAGGCCTCTTCCACCGTTACGGCAAAGCGCTGCTCGTCCTGGACCTGATGGTTGTAGGCCTGCACAGTTTTGATCTGGCCGAGGGTTTCGGAGACATAGCTGCCGATATCGGCAATCCGGTCCTGACTCAGGCGCGACAGGCTACGCACCCGACGGCCGAAGATCAGGATCGGCGCGATCACCAACGGCAAGGCGACCACCACGATGCTGGTGAGCTTGGGATTGGTGATAAACAGCAAGACGATCCCGCCGATCACCATCAACAGATTGCGCAGGAACAGTGACAGCGAAGAGCCGATCACCGATTGCAGCAACGTGGTGTCGGCAGTCAGGCGCGACTGAATTTCGGAGCTGCGATTGTCTTCGTAAAATCCTGGGTGCAGGTAGATCAGATGGTTGAACACCTGACGGCGGATGTCCGCGACAACGCGCTCGCCGATCCATGAGACCAGGTAAAAACGCGCGAAGGTGCCAATCGCAAGGCCGACCACCAGCAACAAAAACAGGCCGATCGACTGGTTGAGCAAATGCGGTGACTGGGTCATGAAACCCTGATCCACCAGCAGGCGAATCCCCTGCCCCATGGACAAGGTGATGCCCGCCGTGACGATCAATGCGAGCAAGGCACCGAAGGCCGGCCAGCGATAAGGCGCGACGAAACGCAAGGCCAGGCGCATGGCGCGTCGTTGACGGGATGAAAGGACGGAGATCATTCGATGGCGCAACCAGTAGGGTTTGACGCGATCAAGCCTACACCGGTCTATGGGATTGAACGCTGTAAATCATAATGAGTCAGGTTAATTATGACCGCAAAGACTAGGCCCTAGACGGTATTGGTCTAAAGTCCGGGTGGCAACGCCGCGGTATTTCTGGTGGACTGATGTCGCCGTTCTGGAAGATCGCAGGGAGCTGTCACAGCCCGGTCACCTGGCGGTTCTACAGTAAGCACACAACCTGATGAGGAGACAGGCCATGTCCTTGCAAAACAGCAGTGATGACAAGATTGAAGTGATCCGCACACAGCCAGACCAGTCTCTGGGTTGCTCAATCATTGACGAAAAAGGGCGCGAAGTACCGATCACTGAAGGCATGATCCAGGACGCTTGCCGCGAACTGGAGCAGCGATTGGTCAAGCCTGCCAAACAAAAGTGATATAGCCACCGTCTTCTTGACCCGGCCCCTGATGGCCGGGTTTTTTATGGCTGGTTTTTGGGTGCTGCGCACCCTATCGCTGTCTCTAGACAGCCGAAGCACCAAGTGCCGACACGATCCGCTGCAATGCCAGCGAATCCCCCTCGATCCGCACCTTCAACCCATCAATCTCCCGCCGCAGCGGGTAATGCTTGCGCAGTGAATCGAACGCCGCTCGCTGCTCGTTCACATTGCCTACAAGGCTGCGACGGAAATCCGCATCGTCGCGGCGCGGGTCGTACACGCCACGGCACAACATGGCCAGCGCCCAGGTCGGATCGCTTTCAGCGTTCAAGGTCACTTGCGACAACCAGGGCGCCGGCAGCAAATCGCTCAACGCGACCTGGGCCGGTTGCCCGATAAATGTGCAATACGCCTCATAGATCTGCGCGGTGCCACGCTGTTTGCCATCGAGGCTGTAACCGGCGATGTGCGGGGTCGCCAGCACGCAGAGATCGGCCAACGCCACATCGACCTCAGGCTCGCCTTCCCAAACGTCCAGCACCGCTTGCAAATCTTCGCGTTGCAGCAGCACCTGGCGCAGGGCGGCGTTGTCCACCACCGGGCCGCGACTGGCGTTGATCAGCCAGGTACCGGATTTGAGCCGGTTCAACCGGTTTTTATCGAACAGATGCCAAGTCGCCTGAGCGCCGTGTTTCTTCAATGGCGTGTGCAGACTGATGACATCGCACTGCTCGATGATCTGTTCGAGGCTGACGTAATCGCCACCTTCAGCGGCTTGCCTTGGCGGATCGCAGACCAACACCTTCCAGCCCAAACCTTGTAGAACCTTGACCAAACGGCCGCCCACTTCACCGGCACCGACGACGCCGTAGGTGCGCTGCGTCAGGTCAGCGCCTTCGATTTCGGCCAGGGTCAGCAGACTGCCGAGCACGTAGTCGACCACGCCGCGGGCATTGCAGCCGGGTGCGCTGGACCAGGTGATGCCGGCCCGCTGAAAGTAATCCAGGTCCAGGTGATCAGTGCCGATGGTGCAGGTACCGACAAAGCGCACCTTGCTGCCTTCGAGCAACGCGCGGTTGACGTTAGTCACCGAACGCACCAGCAGCACATCGGCCTGTTCGACGGTGGCGCGGTCAATGGAACGTCCCGGCACCTGGCGGATTTCACCGAAACCTTCAAAGAAGGCATCGAGCAGCGGGATATTTTCGTCGGCAACAATCAGCATGGCAGGCTCCTTTGGCGGATCGGCAGTGTAGGCGGAGACGACCGTAGTGGGCCAGCAGGCATTGCTCACCTTGATATGGCGAACAACTCACCCTGTGGGAAAGCGAATACCGTGCACAGGTAATTACAAATCCGCAACACAGCTCTTTTCCTGACCACTGCGTCAGGGCGTAGAATGCGCCGCCTAGCGCATCAATATCTTTGGACGTTTCGCCCTTGAATTCCGTGACTGACAGCCTCGCCGCTACTTCCCTCACCCGCCCGGCCCGGGTTCGCCTGGAGCTGAAAAACCTGCTCGGCCTGGCCCTGCCGATCATGATCGCGCAACTGGCGACCACCGCCATGGGCTTCGTCGATGCGGTGATGGCGGGCCGGGTCGGGCCACGGGATCTGGCGGCAGTGGCGCTGGGCAACTCGATCTGGGTGCCGGTGTTTCTGTTGATGACCGGCACTCTGTTGGCCACCACGCCCAAAGTCGCCCAGCGTTTCGGCGCCGGCAACCACAGCGAGATCGGCCCGATTGTGCGTCAGGCGCTGTGGCTGGCATTGGTGGTGGGGTTGATGGCGACCGGCATGCTCATCGCCGCCGAACCCATCCTGCACATCATGAAGGTCGACCCCGAGCTGATCGGCCCGTGCATGCAATACCTCCACGGCATTGCCGCCGGTTTACCAGCGGTCGCGTTCTACCATGTGTTGCGCTGCTTCAGTGATGGCATGGGCCGCACTCGCCCGGCGATGATCCTCGGTTTGTGCGCCTTGGCGTTGAACATCCCGCTGAACTACGTCTTCATTTATGGCCACTTGGGCGTGACCGCCATGGGCGGTGCCGGTTGTGGCTGGGCGACGGGGATTGTGATGTGGTTCATGGCCCTCGGCATGATGGCCTATACACGCTGGGCGCCGTCCTACCAGAAAAGCGAGCTGTTCAGCCGCTTCGACTGGCCACAATGGTCGGTGATCAAACGCCTGCTGGGCATCGGCCTGCCGATCGGCATTGCGGTGTTCGCCGAATCGAGTATCTTCGCGGTGATTGCCCTCCTTATCGGCAGCCTCGGCGCGACTGTCGTGGCGGGCCACCAGATTGCGCTGAACGTCAGCTCCCTGGTGTTCATGATCCCTTACTCGCTGGGAATGGCCGTCACCGTGCGCGTCGGCCAGGCACTGGGCCGTGGTGAACCTCGTGAAGCACGCTTCGCCGCCGGCGTCGGCATGGGCACGGCGCTGGCTTACGCATGCATTTCCGCGAGCATGATGCTGTTGCTGCGTGAACACATCGCAACGATCTACACGGCTGATCCGACGGTGATTCATGTCGCGGCGATGCTGATTGTGTATTCGGCGCTGTTCCAGTTTTCCGATGCGATCCAGGTCACTGCAGCCGGTGCGTTGCGCGGCTATCAGGACACTCGGGTGACGATGATCCTGACGCTGTTCGCTTACTGGGGGATTGGTTTGCCGGTGGGTTACGCGCTGGGCCTGACCGAATGGCTTGGCCCGCCGAGCGGCCCGAGCGGGCTGTGGCAGGGTTTGATCGTCGGCTTGAGTTGCGCGGCGCTGATGCTGTCGATCCGCCTGACGCGCAGCGCGCGCAAGCGGATTCGTATCAGTCATTCGGCAGGTTAAGCGAGTTTCTTGCGAATCCAGTAGAGGTAGGTGCCTGCCTCTTCGTGCTGCGCGACCAGTTCGTGGTCGAGAAACACGCAAAACTTGGGAATGTCGCGACGGGTCGACGGGTCGGTGGCGATCACCTTCAGCAAACCGCCGGGCACCAGGTCACGGATGTGCTGGTGCAGCATCATCACCGGTTCCGGGCAGTTGAGGCCGGTGGCGTCGAGGGTGCCGTCTACCGGCGTATCAATCATTTCACTCATGATTCACTCCTGAAACTGGCCGGCATTGTCGCGCATTGCCGGGCTTAGCGTCATCTGTGGCGTACACCGCTCCCACATGGGGTTCGTGTGATTCAGCGGGACTTGGGTTTCTTCACATCCAGCCGGCGCAAGTGGCACGTCACTTCTTCACGGTCGTGGTACAGCTGTTTGCAGCCGATCTCGACCCGAATGCCGCGCTCCTTGAACCCGTCGGCAATGCGCTCCAGCAATCGCTTCACTTCGGCGTAACGCTGTTTCATTGGCAGCTTGAGGTTGACCACCGCTTCGCGGCAATGCCCCTCGCCAATCCATTCTTCCAGCATCGCGGCGTTGCGCGCCGGTTTCTCGACGATGTCACAGACCATCCAGTCCACCGGTTGCTTGGGCTTGAACGTGAAACCGTCGGCCATCAAGTGTTGCACAAGACCAGTGTCCATCAGGCTTTCGGCCATCGGACCGTTGTCGATCGCAGTCACCAGCATGCCGCGATTGACCAGTTGCCAGGTCCAACCACCGGGCGCGGCGCCAAGGTCGACGCCAGTCATATCACTGTGCAGACGCTCATCCCACTGATCGCGCGGGATGAAGTGGTGCCACGCCTCTTCCAGCTTCAGGGTCGAACGGCTTGGCGCGTCGCGCGGAAACTTCAGACGCGGAATGCCCATCGGCCACATCGCCGAGTTATTCGACTCGGCCAGCCCCATGAACACTTCGCGGCCACTTTTGAAAGTCAGCAGCAGGCGTGGTTTGTGGGCATCTTCAACCAGTTTGCCAGCCGCCATCAGCGCCTTGCGCAGGTGGCCTTCGAACTTCTTGCAGAAGTTCGACAGTTCCTTGCCATCGTTGGTGTCGACCATTTCCAGCCATAGGCTTCCGCACAGCGGGAAGTCTGCCATGTGGGCGAGGATTACGCTGATGCGGTCGGTTTCCGGCAGATCAATGAAGATCCCGCGAGCCCATTGGCGCGGGAAGATCAGATCGGCGAAACGTTGCCCACGCATCAGGCGCTCGGCGCCGTCTTCTTCGGTGCAGATGAATTCAGCGCAGGCGCTGGCAGTCTTGGCCTTGGCATAACCGGCCACGTTCAGCCGCGCGGCATGTTCGGAAATCTCGGAACAGACTTCGCTTTCGAAGCCCGGCCGGCAATGCATAAAGAGGGTGTTCATTCTTACTCCTGGGCAGATGGCGAGAAATTCAACCACTGCGCGATGCCCAGACTTGCGTTGAAGCAAAGCCTGTCACGAAAACCGGCGCATGATAGCCGAGTTCGGAACCTTGGACTTGGCCATAGAGTCCAGTTATTAGCCTTAAGCACCAAACAGGACTAGGTTTAAACCTCAGTTCGTTCCCTCAGTCCGTAGCCGTGCGGACCCAAAGGAGTCATTTCAATGCCGTCCCTCGATAGCCTGAAAACCCTTAAAACCTTACAAATCGACGACAAGACCTATCACTATTTCAGCTTGCCGGATGCCGCCAAAAGCCTGGGCGATCTCGACAAGCTGCCCATGTCGTTGAAAGTGCTGCTGGAAAACCTGCTGCGCTGGGAAGATGAAAAAACCGTCACCGGCGCCGACCTTCGGGCGATTGCCGCCTGGCTCAAGGAACGTCGCTCCGACCGCGAAATTCAGTACCGTCCCGCGCGGGTATTGATGCAGGACTTTACCGGCGTGCCCGCCGTGGTCGACCTCGCCGCCATGCGCGCCGCGATGGCCAAGGCCGGCGGCGACCCGCAACGAATCAATCCGCTCTCCCCCGTGGATCTGGTGATCGACCACTCGGTGATGGTCGACAAGTTCGGCAGTTCCAGCGCCTTCGAACAGAACGTCGACATCGAAATGCAGCGCAACGGTGAACGTTATGCGTTCCTGCGCTGGGGCCAAAGCGCCTTCGACAACTTCAGCGTGGTGCCGCCGGGCACCGGGATCTGCCACCAGGTGAACCTGGAATACCTGGGGCGCACGGTCTGGACCAAGGACGAGGACGGCCGCACGTATGCCTTCCCGGACACCCTGGTCGGCACCGACTCCCACACCACCATGATCAACGGCCTCGGCGTGCTCGGCTGGGGTGTCGGCGGGATCGAAGCGGAAGCGGCGATGCTGGGCCAACCGGTGTCGATGCTGATCCCGGAAGTGATCGGCTTCAAACTCACCGGCAAGCTCAAGGAAGGCATCACCGCCACTGACCTGGTGCTGACCGTCACCCAGATGCTGCGCAAGAAAGGCGTGGTCGGCAAGTTCGTCGAGTTCTACGGCGACGGCCTCGCCGACCTGCCGCTGGCCGACCGTGCAACCATCGCCAACATGGCCCCGGAATACGGCGCCACCTGCGGCTTCTTCCCGGTGGACGACATCACCCTGGACTATCTGCGTTTATCCGGTCGCCCCAGCGAAACCGTGAAACTGGTCGAGGCCTACAGCAAAGCCCAGGGCCTGTGGCGCCTGCCGGGCCAGGAACCGATGTTCACCGACAGTCTGGCGCTGGACATGGGTAGCGTCGAGGCCAGCCTTGCCGGGCCGAAACGCCCCCAGGACCGGGTATCGCTGCCGAATGTCGCGCAAGCGTTCAGTGACTTCATCGAACTGCAATTCAAACCCACCAGCAAGGAAGTCGGTCGTCTCGAAAGTGAAGGCGGCGGTGGCGTAGCGGTGGGCAATGCCGATATGGCTGGTGAAGCAGACTACGAATATGACGGTGAGACCTACCGATTGAAAAACGGCGCGGTGGTGATCGCTGCGATCACCTCCTGTACCAACACCTCCAATCCGAGCGTAATGATGGCCGCCGGCCTGGTGGCGAAGAAAGCCGTGGAGAAAGGCCTCAAGCGCAAACCGTGGGTCAAGAGTTCGTTGGCCCCCGGCTCAAAAGTGGTCACCGACTACTACAAGGCTGCCGGCCTGACCCAGTACCTTGATGAACTGGGTTTTGCCCTGGTCGGCTACGGCTGCACCACGTGTATCGGCAACTCCGGCCCCTTGCCGGAGCCCATCGAAAAAGCCATTCAGGCCGCCGACCTGACCGTCGCCTCGGTGCTGTCGGGCAACCGCAACTTCGAAGGTCGCGTGCATCCTCTGGTGAAAACCAACTGGCTGGCCTCCCCACCGCTGGTCGTTGCTTACGCGCTGGCCGGCACGGTGCGCACCGACATCAGTAGCGAACCTTTGGGTACCGACAAAGCGGGCAATCTGGTTTATCTGCGGGACATCTGGCCGAGCACCCAAGAGATCGCCGACGCGGTGAATCAGGTCAACACCGCGATGTTCCACAAGGAGTACGCCGAAGTGTTTGCCGGCGACCAGCAGTGGCAGGCGATTGAAGTGCCGCAAGCGGCGACCTATATCTGGCAGGACGATTCGACTTACATCCAGCACCCGCCATTTTTCGATGACATCGGCGGCCCGCCGCCGGTGGTCAAAGACGTCGCCGGCGCCAAGGTCCTCGCGTTGCTCGGCGACTCGGTGACCACCGACCACATCTCCCCGGCCGGCAACATCAAGGCGGACAGCCCGGCGGGCCATTACCTGCGCGAGAAAGGCGTGGAACCGCGAGACTTCAACTCCTACGGCTCCCGTCGCGGCAACCACGAAGTGATGATGCGCGGTACCTTTGCCAACATCCGCATCCGTAACGAGATGCTCGGCGGCGAAGAAGGCGGGAATACGATCTACATGCCCACCGGGGAGAAAATCCCGATCTACGACGCGGCCATGCGTTATCAAGCCTCGGGCACGCCGCTGGTGGTGATTGCAGGGCAAGAATACGGCACCGGTTCGAGCCGCGACTGGGCGGCCAAGGGCACCAATCTGCTGGGGGTCAAAGCGGTCATTGCCGAAAGTTTCGAACGGATTCACCGTTCCAATCTGGTGGGCATGGGCGTGCTGCCCTTGCAGTTCAAACTGGATCAAAACCGCAAGAGCCTGAACCTGACCGGCAAGGAGACGCTGGATATTCTTGGTTTGACAGGCATCGAGCTGACACCGCGGATGAACCTGACGCTGGTGATCACCCGTGAAGACGGCAGCCGCGAGAAAATCGAGGTGCTGTGCCGGATCGATACTCTTAACGAGGTGGAGTACTTCAAATCAGGAGGGATTTTGCATTACGTGTTGCGGCAGTTGATTGCGTCGTAACAGCCTGCTGACACAGACACCGCCTTCGGGCGGTGTTTTTGTTTGTGTGCTGTTTATAATTGCCGCCCTCGCAACATCCACTGATCTAAGGCCGACTCGGCTGGTGGGCCGGGATCTCTGTCGTGCTGGGTTGGCGGCCGCCATCGCCACCCATTTCGGCTTGAACCTGCTGCACTTCGGCCTGTTCACCTATCCGATGCTTGCCGGCTGACGCAATGGCCGTTTTGCGACGCGCCGCTGATTACTGAAAAATAATTTCAACTAATTCCTGACAGCGCCGACAACCATTCAAAGCCTTGCGGATTGAAATTGCCATGCGTAACAACCAACCCACCACACAACGCGAACGGACCTTCCCGGCTCAGCAACGGTTGATTTCCACCACCGATGCCAAGGGCGTGATCACCTACTGCAACGATGCGTTCGTCGAGATCAGCGGGTTTTCTCGTGAAGAGCTGATCCGAGCACCGCATAACCTGGTCCGTCACCCTGACGTTCCGGCCGCGGTGTTCGCGCACATGTGGGGCACACTGAAACAAGGCTTGCCATGGATGGGCATCGTCAAAAATCGCTGCAAGACCGGTGATCACTATTGGGTCAACGCCTATGTCACACCGGTTTTCGAAGGCAATCAGGTGATCGGTTACGAATCGGTGCGGGTCAAACCCACCGCCGAGCAGATCCGCCGTGCCGAAGCACTCTATCAACGCATCAACCAGGGCAAGTCGGCGATTCCTTCAACAGACAAATGGCTGCCGGTGCTGCAGGACTGGCTGCCGTTCATTCTGGTCAGCCAGTTGAGCTTCATGATCGGTGCGTCGCTCAACTCCCAATGGGGTTTTGCGTTGGCCGCCGGTCTCTCCGTGCCATTGGGCTTGCTGGGTTTGAGCTGGCAGCAGCGCGGCCTCAAGCGGCTGCTGCAACTGGCCGGGCAGACGACCTCCGACCCGTTGATCGCGCAGATGTACACCGACAGCCGTGGCGCTCAAGCACGTCTGGAGATGTCGATCCTCAGCCAGGAAGCGCGTCTGAAAACTTGCCTGACCCGTCTGCAGGACACCGCAGAGCACCTGACCGAACAAGCGAAACAGTCCGACACCCTGGCGCACAACAGCTCCACCGGCCTGGAACGTCAGCGCGTCGAAACCGAGCAAGTGGCCACCGCCGTCAATCAGATGGCCGCCACCACTCAAGAAGTTGCCAGCCACGTGCAGCGCACTGCCGACGCCACCCAGGAAGCCAATCGCCTGACCGGTCGCGGCCGCGACATCGCCGGGGAAACTCGCGAAGCCATTCAGCGTCTGTCGGTGGTGGTCGGTGAAACCGGTATGACCGTGACTCAACTGGCCAAGGACAGCGACGAAATCGGTGGTGTGGTCGATGTGATCAAAGGCATCGCCGACCAGACCAACCTGCTGGCCTTGAACGCCGCCATCGAAGCGGCCCGTGCCGGCGAGATGGGGCGAGGATTTGCGGTGGTTGCCGACGAAGTCCGTCAACTGGCGCAACGCACCAGCGAATCCACCGGGCAGATCCACGCGCTGATCGCCAAGCTCCAGCAAACCGCCAGCACTGCAGTTCAAACCATGGAAGCCGGGCATCGCCAGGCAGAAGAAGGTGTGGCGCGGGTACTGGAAGCGGACCAGGCGCTGGTGGGCATCAGCGAAGCGGTGGCCAACATCACCGACATGACCACCCAGATCGCCGCGGCTACCGAAGAGCAAAGCGCTGTTGCCGAAGAAATCAGCCGCAACATCAGCAACATCTCGCAACTGGCGGATAAGACGTCGGAACAGGCTCAACACTCGGCGTTGTTGAGTGAAGAGCTGACCAAGACGGCGAATACTCAGTATTCGTTGGTGGAGCGGTTTAACCGCTGATCGTTCTGATCGTTCCCACGCGTGGGAACGATCGCTTAACCAAGGAAATCAGCTACCTTATGCGCCGCAGCGTCCAAATGCTGCTCATGGGTAAACCCGGAAGCCTTCAACGGCTTCAAATCATGATCCCCCGCCACCAGCCAGAACACCTCGATACTCGGTGCCAACGTATAAGCCTCGACGGTTTCTCGATTCCCCAGCGCATCACGCTCACCCTGCACAACCAACGTCGGCGTCTTGAGCGCGGCCAGATGCTCGACCCGAGGTTTCTCCGGTTTGCCCACCGCATAAAACGGATAACCCAGACACACCAACCCATCCGCCCCCAACTCATCGGCCAGTAAACTCGCCATCCGCCCGCCCATGGACTTGCCGCCAATGGCCAGACGTCCAGCGACATGGCGTCGCACCACGGCATACACCTCACGCCAGCAATCGAGCAGTTTCGGCGCCGGATTCGGTGGGCGTTTGCCGCCATCAATGCGCCGTTGCGCCATGTACGGAAACTCGAAACGCAGCACGTTGACCCCAGATGCAGCAAGGCGCGCAGCCATGTCGTTCATCCAGCCGCTGTCCATCGGTGCACCGGCACCGTGAGCCAGAATCAGCGTCGTCGATGACGGCGCCGAGGCGGCGTTCCACAGCCAGCCATGTTCCGCCACACACTGCGCCCATTGATCCCCGTCAATACTGGCCTTGTGCTCTTTGTCCATGCTTGCCTCGCTTTTAGTCTGCCTATAACTCCAGGCGAAGGGAGCGTCTGCCTAGCGCAAACGCCTTCACTTCGGCTGAACCGTGGATGGGGAACCATGAACACTTCTATCAGTACCGCCTACAACTACAAGGTGGTCCGCCAATTCGCCATTATGACGGTGGTGTGGGGCATCGTCGGCATGGGGCTCGGGGTTTTTCTCGCGGCTCAATTGGTCTGGCCTGAACTCAACTTTGATTTACCGTGGACCAGTTTCGGCCGCTTGCGCCCGCTGCACACCAACGCGGTGATCTTCGCTTTCGGCGGCTGCGCCCTGTTCGCCAGTTCGTTTTACTCGGTGCAACGCACCTGCCAAACGCAACTGTTCGCGCCGAAAATCGCCGCGTTCTGCTTCTGGGGTTGGCAAGTGGTGATCCTGCTGGCGGCCATCAGCTTGCCGCTGGGTTACACCAGCTCCAAGGAATACGCCGAGCTGGAATGGCCGATCGACATTTTGATCACCATCGTCTGGGTCGCCTACGCCGTGGTGTTCTTCGGCACGCTGGCGAAGCGCAAGACCAAGCACATCTACGTCGGCAACTGGTTCTTCGGTGCATTCATCATCACCGTGGCGATTCTGCACATCGTCAACAACCTTGAGCTGCCGGTGAGTTTCACCAAGTCCTACTCGGTGTACGCGGGTGCGACCGATGCCATGGTTCAGTGGTGGTACGGACACAACGCCGTAGGCTTTTTCCTCACCGCCGGTTTCCTCGGGATGATGTACTACTTCGTGCCGAAACAGGCCGAGCGTCCGGTGTATTCCTACCGCTTGTCGATCGTGCACTTCTGGGCCCTTATCACCTTGTACATCTGGGCCGGCCCGCACCACTTGCACTACACCGCGCTGCCGGACTGGGCGCAGTCGCTGGGCATGGTGATGTCGCTGATCCTGCTCGCGCCAAGCTGGGGCGGGATGATCAACGGCATGATGACGCTCTCGGGCGCCTGGCATAAGTTGCGCAGCGACCCGATCCTGCGCTTCCTCGTGGTCTCGCTCGCGTTCTACGGCATGTCGACCTTCGAAGGCCCGATGATGGCCATCAAAACGGTCAACGCCCTCTCCCACTACACCGACTGGACCATCGGCCACGTTCACGCCGGCGCCCTCGGTTGGGTAGCGATGATCTCCATCGGCGCGCTGTACCACATGATTCCGAAAATCTTTGGCCGCACGCAGATGCACAGCATCGGCCTGATCAACGCGCACTTCTGGCTCGCCACCATCGGCACCGTGCTGTACATCGCTTCGATGTGGGTCAACGGCATCGCCCAGGGCCTCATGTGGCGCGCAGTCAATGAAGACGGCACGCTGACCTACTCCTTCGTCGAAACCCTGGTGGCCAGCCACCCAGGCTTCGTCGTGCGACTGGTAGGCGGTGCGATCTTCTTCAGCGGCATGCTGCTGATGGCCTACAACACCTGGCGCACCGTGCGGGCCTCGCAGCCTGCCGAAGTCGCCGCTGCCGCGCAGATCGCCTGAGGAGGCCGCCATGAAACACGAAACAATCGAGAAAAACGTCGGCCTGCTGATGTTGTTGATGGTGCTGGCCGTGAGCATTGGCGGTCTGACCCAGATCGTCCCACTGTTCTTCCAGGACGTGACCAATAAGCCGGTGGAAGGCATGAAGCCCTACACCGCGCTGCAACTGGAAGGTCGCGACATCTACATCCGCGAAGGCTGCGTCGGCTGCCATTCGCAGATGATCCGCCCGTTTCGCGCCGAGACCGAACGCTACGGCCACTACTCGGTGGCCGGTGAAAGCGTCTGGGATCACCCGTTCCTGTGGGGCTCGAAACGTACCGGACCGGACCTGGCCCGGGTCGGCGGTCGCTACTCTGAAGACTGGCATCGCGCGCATTTGTACAACCCGCGCAACGTGGTGCCGGAATCGAAAATGCCTGGCTATCCGTGGCTCGTGGACAACCAACTCGACAGCAGCCACACCGAAAGCAAGATCAAGGCGATGCGCACCCTCGGCGTGCCGTACACCGACGACGACATTGCAGGCTCAGTCGCCTCGCTCAAGGGCAAGACCGAAATGGACGCACTGGTCGCTTACCTGCAAGTGCTTGGCACATCCATCAAGAGCAAGAGGTGAGCCATGGCCATGCCCTTTGAAATAGTGAGCGAAATGAGCAGTGGAATGATCCGCGGCCTGGGCACGGTCGTGGTGTTCCTGGCCTTTGTCGGCCTGACGCTGTGGGTGTTCAACGGCAAGCGCAATTCCGAATTCGCCGAAGCGCGTCTGTTGCCTTTCGCCGATGAGCCACAAGCCGAAAACGACAACACTCTAGAACCTGCAACAACAAGGAGTACCCGGCCATGACCACCTTCTGGAGTACGTGGATCTGCGTACTGACCATCGGCAGCCTGATCGGCCTGACCTGGCTGTTGATTGGCACCCGCAAGGGCGAAACAAAGGGCAGCGTCGACCAGACCATGGGCCACAGCTTCGACGGCATCGAGGAGTACGACAACCCGCTGCCGCAGTGGTGGTTCATGCTGTTCGCCGGCACGCTGGTGTTTGCCGTGGGCTATCTGGTGCTTTACCCAGGGCTGGGCAACTGGAAAGGCGTTCTGCCGGGTTACGAGGACGGTTGGACCGGCGTCCACGAGTGGGAAAAGGAAATGGCCAAGTCGGATGCGAAGTTCGGACCGATCTTCGCCAAATTCGCGGCGATGCCCTTGGAAGAAGTGGCCGCGGACCCGCTAGCGTTGAAAATGGGCGGTCGCCTGTTTGCGTCCAATTGCGCGGTCTGCCACGGCTCGGATGCCAAGGGTGCCTTCGGCTTTCCGAACCTGGCGGACACCAGCTGGCGCTGGGGCGGCAACGCCGACACCATCAAAACCACGATCATGGGCGGTCGCATGGCCGCGATGCCGGCTTGGGGTGAAATTCTTGGTGATGCCGGCGTGAAGAACGTCGCGGCGTATGTGCGCCATGACTTGGCCGGCCTGCCGTTGCCTGCCGACAACGGTGCCGACCTGCATGCTGGACAGCAAGCGTACAGCACGATGTGCGTAGCCTGTCATGGGGCCAACGGCCAGGGCACTGAAGCCATGGGTGCGCCGAATCTGATGCAACCGGCCGGTTTTATCTATGGAACAGGCCTGACGCAGCTTGAACAAACGATTCGTCATGGCCGCCAGGGCCATATGCCGGCGCAGAACGAACTGCTCGGCAACGACAAAGTGCAACTGCTGGCCGCCTACGTTTACAGTTTGTCTCAGGGTCTGAACACCGAGCGTTTGCAGGCTACAGGCAAACACGAATAAATCTCGACCGCTGTGCTGCCGCATTCTTCCGGATGCGGCAGTTCCCCGCCCCTTTGCGACCCATTGTCGCACCCTCCGTTAGTCCTCCTTTCGATTCCCCGGATTTGGGGCTAAGCTTGCTCCGATGCGGACTGGCGTGAGCCGGTTCCAGGTCGACCCAACCTGATGTGTTCGACGAATCTGCTCGATGACAAGCCGCAAAGGCTGGTAGATACCGGCTGTCCTGCCAATTGCCATCTGTCACCCGATCGTTATGTTTGAACATACCCCGTTACATCCGACCTGACCCCCTCACCATTTTCGTCTGCCGCGACATTTGCCCTTGGGCAATTTTGTCCTTACGCGGCGCATGGAAAGGCCGCAGAATCAGCTTTTGAAAGCATTGACCCAGGTCATGGCGCGTTGCAATGACCCCCCGCTTTCTCCATACTTGCGGCCGATTTTTACTCCTAATAAAACACCCAAACCGTGGAACCTTAGAATGAGCACAGCAATCAGTCCGACTGCTTATAACTATAAGGTAGTCCGCCAGTTCGCCATCATGACGGTGGTCTGGGGGATCCTTGGCATGGGGCTCGGTGTCTTCATCGCCTCGCAACTGGTCTGGCCGGAGTTGAACTTCGGTCTGGAATGGACGAGCTTTGGACGCCTGCGCCCGTTGCACACCAACCTGGTGATTTTCGCCTTCGGTGGTTGTGCACTGTTTGCCACTTCTTATTACGTCGTGCAGCGAACCTGCCAAACGCGACTGATTTCCGACAGACTCGCGGCCTTCACCTTTTGGGGTTGGCAAGCGGTGATCGTCGGTGCAGGCATTTCCTTGCCGCTGGGCTACACCACTTCCAAGGAATACGCTGAACTGGAATGGCCTATCGCCATTTTGCTGGCCATTGTCTGGATCACCTACGCCGTGGTGTTCTTCGGCACCATCACCAAGCGCAACACCAAACATATCTATGTGGGTAACTGGTTCTACGGTGCCTTCATCGTTGTGACGGCGATGCTGCACATCGTCAACCACGCTTCCCTGCCGGTCAGCTTGTTCAAGTCCTATTCGGCCTACGCCGGTGCGACTGACGCGATGATCCAGTGGTGGTACGGCCACAACGCGGTCGGTTTCTTCCTGACCACCGGCTTCCTGGGGATGATGTACTACTTCGTTCCGAAGCAGGCCGAGCGCCCGATCTACTCCTATCGTCTGTCGATCGTGCACTTCTGGGCGCTGATCACCCTGTACATCTGGGCCGGTCCGCACCACCTGCACTACACCGCTCTGCCAGACTGGGCTCAGTCGCTGGGCATGGCGATGTCGATCATCCTGCTGGCGCCAAGCTGGGGCGGCATGATCAACGGCATGATGACCCTGTCGGGCGCCTGGCATAAGCTGCGCACCGACCCGATCCTGCGCTTCCTCGTTGTATCGCTGGCCTTCTACGGCATGTCGACCTTCGAAGGCCCGATGATGGCCATCAAGACCGTCAACTCGCTGTCTCACTACACTGACTGGACCATCGGCCACGTACACGCCGGTGCGTTGGGCTGGGTGGCGATGATCTCGATCGGCGCGATCTACCACATGATCCCGAAACTGTTCGGTCGTACGCAGATGCACAGCATCGGTCTGATCAACGCGCACTTCTGGCTCGCGACCATCGGTACCGTTCTGTACATCGCTTCGATGTGGGTCAACGGCATCACCCAGGGTCTGATGTGGCGTGCAATCAACGACGACGGCACCCTCACCTACTCGTTCGTCGAAGCGCTGCAAGCCAGCCATCCTGGTTTCATCGTTCGCGCCCTGGGCGGTGCGTTCTTTGCCAGCGGCATGCTGTTCATGGCCTACAACGTATGGCGTACCGTACGTGCCTCGACCCCGGCTGAAGCCGAAGCCGCCGCTCAGATTGCTGTAGTTGGAGCTCACTGATGAAGCATGAAGCAGTCGAGAAGAACATTGGCCTGCTGGCCTTCTTCATGGTTATCGCCGTCAGCATCGGCGGCCTGACCCAGATCGTTCCGCTGTTTTTCCAAGATGTCA
Source organism: Pseudomonas sp. HLT2-19-2 (assembly GCF_054898005.1). Taxonomy (NCBI): domain Bacteria; kingdom Pseudomonadati; phylum Pseudomonadota; class Gammaproteobacteria; order Pseudomonadales; family Pseudomonadaceae; genus Pseudomonas; species Pseudomonas sp. HLT2-19-2. The sequence continues at coordinate 4,196,158 of NZ_CM142712.1, forward strand.
CCAACAAGCCGGTCGAAGGCATGAAGCCTCGCACCGCCCTTGAACTGGAAGGCCGCGACATCTACATCGCCAACGGTTGTGTCGGCTGCCACTCGCAGATGATCCGCCCGTTCCGTGCTGAAACCGAACGTTACGGCCACTACTCGGTTGCCGGTGAAAGCGTCTGGGACCACCCGTTCCTGTGGGGTTCCAAGCGTACCGGTCCGGACCTGGCCCGTGTCGGCGGTCGTTACTCCGATGACTGGCAGCGTGCGCATTTGTACAACCCGCGCAACGTGGTGCCTGAGTCAAAAATGCCGGCCTACCCGTTCCTCGTGGAAAACAAGCTCGACGGCAAAGAAACCGCCAAGAAAATGGAAGTCTTGCGCACGCTCGGCGTCCCTTACACCGACGAAGACATCGCCGGTGCCCAGGATGCTGTGAAGGGCAAAACCGAAATGGACGCGCTGGTGGCCTATCTGCAAGGCCTGGGCACCATCATCAAAAGCAAACGGTGATTTAGATGGATATCGGGATGATTCGTGGCCTGGGCACCGTTGTTGTGATGGTGGCCTTCATCGGTCTGGCGTTGTGGGTGTTCAGCCCCAAGCGCAAGTCGGAGTTTGAAGACGCGACCTTGCTGCCTTTCGCGGATGATCCCGAAGCCATCAAGCACGTCGAGCAAGCTTCTAGGAGTAACAAAGAATGACTACGTTCTGGAGTCTGTACGTCACAGTCCTCAGTCTCGGCACGATCTTCGCCCTGACCTGGCTGCTGCTGTCCACCCGCAAGGGCCAGCGCAGCGAAGCCACCGAAGAAACGGTTGGCCACTCCTTCGACGGGATCGAGGAGTACGACAACCCACTGCCGAAATGGTGGTTCATGCTGTTCGTGGGCACCATCATCTTCGCCCTCGGCTACCTGGTTCTGTACCCGGGCCTGGGTAACTGGAAAGGCCTGCTGCCGGGTTACAACTACCTCGATAACGACAAGCAGACCGCGTTCGCCAACGGCCAGAGCGGCTGGACCGGGGTGCACGAGTGGGAAAAGGAAATGGCCAAGTCGGACGCCAAGTTCGGCCCGATCTTCGCCAAATTCGCTTCCATGCCCATAGAAGAAGTGGCCAAGGACCCGCAAGCCCTGAAAATGGGTGGCCGTCTGTTCGCCTCCAACTGCTCGGTTTGCCACGGTTCCGATGCCAAGGGCGCTTATGGCTTTCCTAACCTGACCGACGCCGACTGGCGCTGGGGTGGCGAGGCAGAAACCATCAAGACCACCATCATGGGTGGCCGTCACGCGGTCATGCCGGCGTGGGCCGAAGTGATCGGCGAGCAAGGCGTCAGCGATGTTGCCGCATTCGTACTGACCAACCTTGATGGCCGCAAGCTGCCGGAAGGCACCAAGGCGGATCCGGTTGCCGGGCAGAAACTGTTCGCTGCCAACTGCGTGGCGTGCCACGGTCCGGCAGGCAAAGGTACACCAGCAATGGGCTCACCTGACCTGACTCACCCGGGCGCGTTCATCTACGGTTCGAGCTTCGCTCAACTGCAGCAGACCATCCGTTACGGCCGTCAGGGCCAGATGCCTGCGCAAGAACAGCTGCAAGGCAACGACAAGGTTCACCTGCTGGCCGCTTACGTCTACAGCCTGTCTCACGGTGAGAAAGCGCCAGTGGCGGACGCCCAGTAAGGCAAACGCTTGATGCAACAAAAAAACGGCCCCGCCAATGTGAATTGGCGGGGCCGTTTTCATTTCAGCCTTAAACCTGCTTACTTCAAGGCAGGAATGAGACTCACGACTTCACGACTAGGCCAGTTGCTTTTGTGTACTGCGCTGATTTTCAGAGACTTTCGATCTTCGGTAAAACTGCCAATCAGATAGGTTTGCTGAGAAGCAGATCCGCTCATGAATACCGGCACTTCGCCAAACAACTCCCATTTTTTGGAAAACCTATGGATCCCTACCCCCCAGTGATCATGCCCGCCAAACACAGCGGTCACTTTGTATTGCTCGATCATCTGTTTAAATCGGGAAATTTGCGCATCACTGCCTGCCCAGTCATAAACCTTGTGCATATTGAGAATAATAATTTTTCCCTGCGCTCTCGCATTCTTCAGGTCACGCTCAAGCCAGTCCAGCGCATCAGTAATTTCAAAGGACGTTCGAGCAACCGGATTACCGGAAGTAAAATTTACGGCATAAGTCGGCTCGTTATTCAACTGAACCAAATGTACATCACCGAACGCCTTTGAATAGGCGAGGCTGCCGTAATAAATCGTCCCAAGACCCGCGCTTCTTGCCGCCAGATCCATGGACACCCCCTTCCCCCAATAACGCGCCTTGAGGTCATTGATACTCCCGGCCGCACAACTATTCAAAAAACAATCGTCTACATTATTGGCATAATCATGATTACCTAAACCGTAATCATAGAGCCCCTCCAGTTTATTCTCGAACACCGATCTGATATATGAGCGCTCGCCCCCATGACCAAATGCGGTGACATCTCCGTTAATCATCACTGGTATCCGCGACGCGCCGCCATTGAGCTTCCTGAAGCTCGCAATGTCGGAGTACTGAAGTTCTATCAGTTCTCGTGATCGTACGTCTTTATTCGGGTCCGTATTGTTCTCATCGGTGAGGTCGCTCCACGGGTACTGCGGATCTGAAGCAAATATCATATGCCGAGGCGAATCTACAGCGTATGCCCCATACATGACCGACAACATGGCAAGACAGCTCAACACTTTATAAATATTAATTAACATAGAATTCCATTTCCATAACAGCGTAATTTTCAGTCGAGTTACAACTCCAACGCAAAACTAACGTAAAGCGACGTCTAAAACAAACTTACGCAACCCTCCGCGCGGCAAAACTTATTACAAGACTCATCCACTGCATATTTAACAAATTGAAACCGATGCTTGATAGCCTTTGACTCCTGACAGGTGATAGTTTTACTTCCAGCTTGATGACGGGGTAAAAAGACTACCTCTTAAACACCCTCATCAAAGCTAACCCAACAGTTATTCAACACACAAGGAAGTCATTATGTCCGAGCAAAACACTAGCACCCACCCTGACAACATTGAACATCCAACGAACAATGAAGACGCACCGCTGACAGAAGTGGTCAACGAGACAAGCATTTCGAAAACTCGTGCAAAGTTCGCGGATATCGAAAGCAGCGCAGATAGAAAACGCGGTACCGGCGGACTGGACAGCTTGGGAGGCGGCCGGCTTATTTGAGGCTGGGCTAACCGCCGCCGTTATGGAGTGCAGCGCAGCGCGCTGCACTCCTGTATCGCGCGTCGGTTGCCAAGGAGGAATATGATTCGTCTATAGTCAATTGACCTGCATCACGTTTTGTTACATTCGCTACACCATTCGAGATTTTTCCCCAACGCGACCAAAGGTCGCACCCTTGGGCTAGAGCTACAGGCGTATCATTGCGCTACTGCAACACCTCTTTTTGACCGTGGTCGGCATGTACTGACCGGGGCAATTTTCCACTGCCGTGGGATGCAATGATGAGCAACCAGATTCCGGTACACGACGTCACACCTGCCAAGAACAACAGTGTCGACCTCTACGCCTCTCGAGAAAAGATCTACACCCGCGCCTTCACCGGCCTGTTCCGCAACCTGCGGATGATGGGCGGTGCCGGGCTGTTTCTGTTGTATTTCGGTACGGTCTGGCTGAGCTGGGGTGGCCATCAGGCCGTCTGGTGGAACCTGCCGGAGCGCAAATTCTTCATCTTTGGCGCAACCTTCTGGCCACAGGACTTCATCCTGCTCTCGGGGATCCTGATCGTCAGCGCCTTCGGCCTGTTCTTTATCACCGTGTACGCCGGGCGAGTCTGGTGCGGCTATACCTGCCCCCAGAGTGTCTGGACCTGGATTTTCATGTGGTGCGAGAAGGTCACCGAAGGCGACCGCAACCAGCGCATCAAGCTCGACAAAGCGCCCATGAGCGCCAACAAATTCCTGCGCAAACTCAGCAAACACTCGATGTGGTTATTGATCGGCTTTGTGACTGGCATGACCTTTGTGGGTTACTTCTCGCCCATTCGCGAGCTGACCATCGACTTCTTCACCGGCGAGGCCGATGGCTGGTCGTATTTCTGGGTCGGTTTCTTCACCCTCGCCACCTACGGCAATGCCGGCTGGTTGCGCGAGCAGGTGTGCATTTACATGTGCCCGTACGCGCGCTTCCAGAGCGTGATGTTCGACAAAGACACCCTGATCGTTTCCTACGACCCGCGTCGTGGTGAAGGCCGCGGCCCGCGCAAGAAAGGCGCCGATTACAAGGCCATGGGCTTGGGCGACTGCATCGACTGCACCATGTGCGTCCAGGTCTGCCCGACCGGTATCGACATCCGCGACGGCCTGCAAGTCGAATGCATCGGCTGTGCGGCCTGCATCGATGCCTGCGACAGCATCATGGACAAGATGGATTACCCGCGCGGCCTGATCAGTTACACCACCGAGCACAACCTGTCCGGGCAAAAAACCAATAAACTGCGCCCGCGCCTGATCGGCTATGCCACGGTGCTGCTGGCGATGATCGCTTTGCTGATGACCGCGTTCTTCATGCGTTCGCTGGTCGGTTTCGACGTCAGCAAGGACCGCGTGCTGTACCGCGAGAACGCCGAAGGCCGAATCGAAAACGTCTACAGCCTGAAGATCATGAACAAGGATCAGCGCGACCACACCTACGTGCTCGAAGCCACTGGCCTGCCGGACCTCAAGCTGCAAGGCAGGCGCGAGATCAAGGTCGCCGCAGGGGAGATTTTCAGCCAACCGGTCGAACTGTCCATGGCCCCGGAAAAACTGCCATCGAGCACCAACGAGGTGAAATTCATCCTCAAGGATGCCGATGACGACAACGTCCACATTGAAGCCCAGAGCCGGTTCATCGGCCCACAAGTTCGTTGAGAGAAGTGATCATGCCCGCACCAACTGCCGCAAGTCCCTGGTACAAGCACCTTTGGCCGTGGATCATCATCGCCATTCTGGCGTGTTCCGTGACCCTGACCTTGTCCATGGTGACGATCGCGGTGAACAACCCGGACAACCTGGTCAATGACAACTATTACGAGGCCGGCAAAGGCATCAACCGCTCCCTCGACCGTGAACTGCTGGCGCAGACCCTGCTGCTGCGCGCCAGCGTTCATCTGGACGATGTGACCGGCGAAGTCGATCTGCGCCTGAACGGCAACAGCCAGCCCAAAACCCTGGAGCTGAACCTGATCTCGCCGACCCAGCCCGAGAAGGATCGCAAGATCACCCTGGCGCGCAGCGAAACCGAACAGGGCCGCTACATTGGCCAACTGAACGACAAGGTCGATGGTCGCCGCTTTGTAGAACTGCTGGGCATACAGGACGACAATACCTGGCGCATGTTCGAAGAAGAACAGGTCAGCCATGACAAGGATTTGCTGCTGGGTGATGAGCCGCTGCAGGGTGCGGAACACTTGTAGGAGCTGTCGAGTAAAACGAGGCTGCGATCTTTAGATCTTGCTCTTTCAAAACAACATCAAAAGATCGCAACCTCGTTTCACTCGTCAGCTCCTACAGGTATGAGCCTTTCCCGGACGATATAGACTCCCCTCATGACCACGCCAACCCCCTGCTACCACTGTGCCCTGCCCGTCCCGGCCGGCAGCCGCTTCACCGCTGCCGTCCTCGGTGAAACCCGCGAGTTCTGCTGTCCGGGTTGCCAGGCCGTGGCCGAAGCAATCGTGGCCGGCGGCCTGGAAAGCTATTACCAGCATCGCAGCGAGTCATCGGCCAACCCCGAAGCGCTGCCGGTGCAGTTAGTGGACGAACTGGCGCTCTACGACCGCGCCGATGTACAAGCACCCTTCGTCCGCCACGAAGGCGAACTCGCCGAAACCACTCTGTTGATGGAAGGCATCAGTTGCGCGGCTTGCGGCTGGTTGATCGAGAAACACCTGCGCGGCTTGCCGGCGGTGGCCGAAGCGCGCCTGAACCTGTCCAACCATCGCCTGCACGTGCGCTGGGCTGACGCGCAACTGCCACTGAGCCAAGTACTCAGTGAGTTGCGCCACATCGGCTACGCCGCCCACCCGTATCAAGCCGACCGCGCCAGCGAACAACTGGCCAGCGAAAACCGCCTGGCCCTGCGCCAACTCGGCGTGGCCGGGCTGCTGTGGTTCCAGGCGATGATGGCGACCATGGCCACCTGGCCGGAATTCAACATCGATCTCAGCCCCGAGCTGCACACTATCCTGCGTTGGGTCGCACTATTTCTCACCACCCCTATCGTGTTCTACAGCTGCGCGCCATTCTTCAAAGGCGCGATGCGCGACTTGCGCACCCGCCACCTGACCATGGACGTCTCGGTCTCGCTGGCCATTGGCAGTGCCTATATCGCCGGGATCTGGACTTCGATCACCGGCGTCGGTGAACTGTATTTCGATGCCGTGGGCATGTTCGCGCTGTTCCTGCTGGCCGGACGGTATCTGGAACGCCGTGCCCGCGAACGCACCGCCGCCGCCACTGCGCAACTCGTCAACCTGTTACCCGCCTCGTGTCTGCGCTTGAGTGCCGACGGTCAGAGCGAGCGAATCCTGCTCAGCGAACTGCGCGTCGGCGATCAAGTGCTGGTGCATCCCGGCGCAATCCTTCCGGCTGACGGCAAGATCCTCGACGGTCAATCGAGCATCGACGAGTCCCTGCTGACCGGCGAATACCTGCCACAGCCGCGCACGCCGGGCGATGCCGTCACCGCCGGCACCCTGAATGTAGAAGGTGCATTGACCGTGGAAGTCCTGGCGCTGGGTCAAGACACCCGACTGTCCGCCATCGTCCGCCTGCTGGACCGTGCTCAGGCCGAGAAACCGCGACTGGCGGAAATCGCCGACCGCGCCGCGCAATGGTTCCTGCTGCTGTCGCTGATTGCCGCTGCCGTCATCGGCCTGATCTGGTGGGAACTGGATTCGTCGCGGGCCTTCTGGATTGTGTTGGCGATGCTCGTTGCGACATGCCCATGTGCCTTGTCCCTCGCCACGCCGACCGCCCTCACTGCCGCCACCGGAACACTGCACAAACTCGGTTTGCTGCTGACTCGCGGCCATGTGCTGGAAGGCCTCAATCAGATCGACACGGTGATTTTCGACAAGACCGGCACGCTGACGGAAGGTCGCCTAGCCTTGCGTTCGATTCGCCCGCTCGGCGCACTCAACAGCGATCAATGCCTGAGCCTGGCCGCGGCCCTGGAAAACCGCTCTGAACACCCGATCGCCCGCGCATTTGGCCGTGCGCCGCTCGCTGCCGAAGAAGTCCACAGCACGCCGGGGCTAGGCCTCGAAGGGTTGGTCGGTGAACAACGCCTGCGCATCGGCCAACCGGGTTTTGTCTGTGAACTCAGTGGCGCTGCCGTGCCGTTGATGCCGCATGAAGCCGGTCAATGGCTGTTGCTCGGCGACAGCCAGGGACCGTTGGCATGGTTTGTTCTCGACGACCGCCTGCGCGCCGACGCACCCGCGCTGCTCGCCGCCTGCAAGTCTCGCGGCTGGCGCACGCTGTTGCTGTCTGGTGACAGCTCGCCGATGGTCGCCAGTGTCGCCGCGGAACTCGGCATCGATGAAGCCCTCGGCGGCTTGCGCCCGGACGACAAATTGCAGGTCTTGCAACTGCTCCACAAGGAAGGCCGCAAGGTATTGATGCTCGGTGACGGGGTCAACGACGTGCCAGTGCTGGCCGCCGCCGACATCAGCGTGGCCATGGGTTCTGCCACCGACCTGGCGAAAACCAGTGCCGATGCGGTATTGCTGTCGAACCGCCTCGACGCACTGGTACAAGCCTTCAGCCTGGCTCGACGCACCCGTCGGGTAATCATCGAGAACCTGCTGTGGGCCGGGCTGTACAATGGCCTTATGTTGCCGTTCGCCGCCCTCGGCTGGATCACGCCGGTATGGGCCGCGGTCGGCATGTCCATCAGTTCGTTGACCGTGGTGCTGAACGCCCTGCGCCTGACCCGCATGCCAAACACGCCTGCGGTCAGCGCCACGCCAGAAACCCGCCCGCTGCCGGCCTGAGCCGCGTGGGCATGGAGTCCAGATGCCAGCTCTCTATGTGATGATCCCGGCCGCGCTGCTGATCGTGGCCATCGCCATTTACATCTTCTTCTGGGCAGTCGACAGCGGTCAGTACGACGACCTCGACGGCCCGGCCCACAGCATTTTGTTCGACGACCAGGACCCTAACCACAAGGCGGCCGTCGACGAGGCAAGCGGCCATCCGGCCAAACCGGACGACAAGGTCCCACCCCATGCTTGAGTTGGCGCCGCTGCTGGTGTCTGCGGTGATTCTCGGTCTGCTCGGTGGCGGGCATTGCCTGGGCATGTGCGGCGGTTTGATGGGCGCGCTGACCCTGGCGATTCCCAAGGAACAACGCAGCCGACGCTTTCGACTGCTGCTGGCCTACAACCTGGGGCGAATTCTCAGCTATGCAACGGCCGGCCTGCTGATCGGCCTGGCCGGTTGGGCGGTGGCCAACAGCCCGGCGGCGATGTTCATGCGCGTCATCGCCGGATTGCTGTTGGTCGTCATGGGCCTGTACCTCGCCGGTTGGTGGAGCGGCCTGACCCGCATCGAAAGCCTCGGTCGCGGCCTGTGGCGGCACATCCAGCCGGTTGCCAATAAACTGCTGCCGGTGTCGAGCGTACCCCGTGCGTTGCTGCTGGGCGCGCTCTGGGGCTGGTTGCCGTGCGGGTTGGTTTACAGCACGTTGCTGTGGTCGGCGAGTCAGGGCAATGCGCTGGACAGTGCGCTTTTGATGCTCGCGTTCGGGCTGGGCACCTGGCCAGTGTTGCTCGCCACGGGGCTGGCGGCTGAACGGGTCACGGTGTTGTTGCGCAAGCGTAGCGTGCGGATGGCTGGCGGCTTGCTGGTGATGTTGTTCGGAGTCTGGACCTTGCCGGGCCCGCATCAGCACTGGTTGATGGGGCATTAATCGACCTTTGATGCAAATCAAGATGCCCCACCGCGCCTCCCCATAGACTCGCTGACACTGCCAGCCTATCCGGGGGAATGCCCGCATGTTGCTCGACGCCATTCGTTGGGACACCGATCTGATCCGCCGTTATGACCTGGCGGGACCGCGTTACACCTCGTATCCGACCGCCGTGCAATTCGACGGTCATATCGGCACCTTCGACCTGTTCCATGCGCTGCGCGAAAGCCGTAAGGCTCTGCGTCCGTTGTCGCTGTACCTGCATGTGCCGTTCTGCGCGAACATTTGCTACTACTGCGCCTGCAACAAAGTCATCACCAAGGATCGCGGCCGGGCTCTGCCCTATTTGCAGCGTCTGGAGCAGGAAATCCAGTTGATCGCCTGCCACCTCGACCCCGCGCAGAAAGTCGAGCAACTGCATTTCGGCGGCGGCACCCCGACCTTTCTCAATCACGATGAACTGCGCCAGTTGATGGCACAGTTGCGCAAAAGCTTCAACTTGCTGGACGACGATTCCGGCGACTACGGCATCGAAATCGACCCTCGCGAAGCCGACTGGTCGACCATGGGCCTGCTCCGTGAGCTGGGTTTCAATCGGGTCAGTATCGGCCTGCAAGACCTCGACCCGGTGGTGCAACGGGCGGTCAATCGCCTGCAAAGCCTGGAAGAAACCCGCGCGGTGATCGACGCAGCCCGCACCCTGCAGTTTCGCTCGATCAACATTGACCTGATCTATGGCTTGCCAAGACAGACACCCGAGAATTTCGCCCGCACCGTCGATGAAGTCATCAACCTGCAACCGGACCGCCTCTCGGTGTTCAACTACGCGCACCTGCCGGAACGCTTCATGCCGCAACGGCGAATCAACAGCGACGAACTGCCGACACCGGCGCAGAAACTGGACATGCTCCAGGGCACCATCGAGCAGCTGACCAAGGCCGGTTACCGCTACATCGGCATGGACCACTTCGCGCTGCCCGACGATGAACTGGCGATTGCTCAGGAAGAATCGACCCTGCAACGCAACTTCCAGGGCTACACCACCCACGGTCATTGCGACTTGATTGGCCTGGGCGTCTCCGCCATCAGCCAGATCGGCGACTTGTATTGCCAGAACAGCAGCGACCTGAATCAGTACCAGAACACGTTGGCCAGCGCACAGCTGGCCACCAGCCGTGGTCTGCTGTGCACCACCGATGACCGCCTGCGACGTGCGGTCATCCAACAACTGATCTGCACTTTCAGCCTGGAATTCGCCCAGATCGAACAAGCCTTCAACATCGACTTTCAGGGCTACTTCGGCGAACTCTGGCCACAGTTGCAGGGAATGGCCGACGACGGACTGATCGAGCTTGATAACGAACGGATTACCGTACTGCCCGCCGGACGATTGCTGGTGCGTTCGGTGTGCATGGTGTTCGACGCGTACCTGGAACAGCAAAATCGCCAGCGGTTTTCACGGGTGATCTAGCAATCACCTCACTGCCGGTCTACTAAACGCTGATTAACGACCCTGCGACAAAATCGCCGCGTGCCTGAACGTCCTCCCGTGGGTTACCCTTACGGCTTATGTGTGTTTTCCCACAAGGATTGAAGAAATGTCCGAGCCAGTAAAACTGCGCGCTCATAACCAGGCCCATTGCAAGGATTGCAGCCTGGCCCCCCTCTGCTTGCCACTTTCTTTGAATCTGGAAGACATGGATGCGCTGGACGAAATCGTTAAACGTGGCCGCCCGCTGAAAAAGGGCGAATTCCTGTTCCGCCAGGGCGACACGTTCGATTCCGTTTATGCAGTACGCTCTGGCGCCCTGAAGACCTTCAGCCTGAGCGATGGCGGCGAAGAACAACTCACCGGTTTCCACCTGCCGAGTGAACTGGTCGGCCTGTCGGGCATGGACACCGAAAAACACCCGGTCTCTGCACAAGCCATGGAAACCACGTCGGTGTGTGAAATCCCTTTCGAACGCCTCGACGAACTGGCGCTGCAACTGCCGCAACTGCGTCGTCAGTTGATGCGCGTGATGAGTCGCGAGATTCGAGACGACCAGCAAATGATGTTGCTGTTGTCGAAGAAAACCGCCGACGAGCGCATCGCCACGTTCCTGGTCAACCTGTCGGCCCGTTTTCGCGCCCGGGGGTTCTCGGCCAACCAGTTCCGCCTGAGTATGTCGCGCAACGAAATCGGCAATTACCTGGGCCTGGCGGTGGAAACCGTGTCTCGGGTGTTCACTCGCTTCCAGCAAAACGAACTGATCGCCGCTGAAGGCAAGGAAATCCATATCCTCGACCCGATCCAGCTCTGCGCCCTGGCCGGCGGTTCGCTGGAAGGCTGATTTCGGCGAGTGCGGCTGAGCGAAACGGTTCAGCCGCCGTTATACTGCGTCGTTTGCACCTGCCAGGATTCTTCGACTATGGCCTTCGACTCCTTCGACATCAAATCCCTCATCCGCCCCGTGATCGACTTTCCCAAGCCGGGCGTGATCTTTCGCGACATTACCCCGCTGTTCCAGTCCCCCACGGCCCTGCGCCTGGTGATGGACAGCTTTGCCCATCGTTATGTCGAGGCCGACTTCACCCATATCGGTGCGATGGACGCTCGTGGTTTTCTGATCGGTTCGGTCCTGGCCTATCAACTCAACAAGCCACTGGTGCTGTTCCGCAAGCAAGGCAAACTGCCGGCCGACGTGCTGGCCGAGGGCTATGCGACCGAATACGGCGAAGCGTTCCTCGAAGTCCACGCCGACAGCCTGTGCGAGGGCGATTCGGTGGTGATGTTCGATGACCTGATCGCCACGGGCGGTACGCTGATTGCGGCGGCGAACCTGATTCGACGCATGGGTGCTCGGGTTCATGAAGCGGCAGCAATCATTGATTTGCCAGAGTTGGGCGGGTCGCAGCGTCTGGAAGATATGGGGATTCCGACGTTTTGCCTGACGCAGTTTGCGTTGAGCGATAAGTAAGGCGGCGCCTGCACCGACGCCTTCGCGGGCAAGCCTCGCTCCTACAGATAATGCGGTGCTCTTGTAGGAGCGAGGCTTGCCCGCGAAAGCGTCATCTGCACACCGCAAAGACTCAAAGCCCCATCTGCTTACTGATGATCTCGTTCATCACTTCCCGCGTTCCGCCGCCGATCGACAGAATACGGTTATCGCGGTACAGCCGCTCCACCAGGCTCTCGCGCATATAACCCAGGCCACCCAGAATCTGCACCGCATCGGTCGTAATGCGATCAGCCGTGTCGGTAGCAAAATTCTTGGCCATGGAAATCTCCTTGATCACACTCTGCCCCGCCGCCATTTTCGCCGCTTGGCGGTAAGTGAATTCCCGTGACACTTCCAGCGCCGTGGCCATTTCGGCGAGGCGATGCTTCAGCACCTGAAACTTGCCGATGGGTTTACCGAATGCTTCGCGTTGGCGAGCCCATTTCAAGCTTTCTTCCAGCGCCATTTGGGCGGTCATGTTGGCCATTAGCGCCAGCGCCAGGCGTTCGCTCTGGAAGTTGCCCATGATGCAGGCGAAGCCCATGTTTTCAGCGCCGATCAGATTTCCTACAGGTACCCGGCAATCGTCGAAGAACAGCTCGGCGGTGTCCGACGCCCACCAGCCCATTTTCTTTAAGCGCCGGCCGACCGTAAAACCGGGCGTGCCCTTCTCGATCAACAGCAGGCTGATGCCACCGAAACCCGGCGCACCGGTGCGCACCGCGACGGTGTAGAAATCCGCGCGGACGCCACTGGTGATAAAGGTTTTGCTGCCGCTGACCCGGTAGACGTCGCCGTCACGCACAGCGCGGGTTTGCAGGTTGGCGACGTCAGAGCCACCACTGGGCTCGGTAACCGCCAGGGCGCTGATTTTCTCGCCGGTGAGCACCTGCGGCACAACGCGATCGCGCACTTCAGGCCTGGCCCACTTGAGGATCGGCGGCAGGCCGATGTCCAGCGAGCCGAGCCCCGCCACCAAGCCGCCGGAGCCGCAGCGCATCAGCTCTTCGCTGGCGGCGACCTTGGCGAACAGATCGCCTTCGTGGCTGCCACCCAGGGCTTCGGGATAACCGATCCCCAGAATCCCCGCCCCGCCGGCCTTTTGGTAGAGCTCACGGGGGAAGCTTTCAGCTTCTTCCCACTGGTTGATGTCTGGCAAGATCTCGCGCTCGACGAAACGTCTGACGCTGTCGCGGACCAATTGGTGGCTGGGGTCGAAGTATTCCTGAAAGGCAGGCATGGGCAAGCTCCACTGAAGATTCAGCGAAGTTAACCGAGCGCTTGCTTGGTTTTCAAGAGGTGACACGGTAGAAGCTACAAAGCGATCGGCTTACGCCCGGCAAACGAATGCGCCAACGTCCCGCCATCCACCAATTCCAGCTCGCCGCCCAATGGCACGCCGTGAGCGATACGCGAGGCGATCAGGCTTTTGTTGCTGAGCAATTGGGCAATGTAATGCGCTGTGGCTTCACCTTCCACGGTCGGGTTGGTCGCAAGGATGACTTCAGTGAACGTGCCCGCCTCCTCGATCCGCGCCAGCAGTTGCGGAATACCGATAGCTTCCGGCCCGAGCCCGTCGAGCGGTGACAGATGGCCCTTGAGCACGAAGTAGCGACCACGGAAACCGGTCTGCTCCACCGCGTAGACGTCCATCGGTCCTTCCACCACGCAGAGCAAGGTGTCGTCGCGACGGGTATCGGCGCATTGCGGGCAGAGGTCATCTTCCGTCAGCGTGCGGCACAACCGGCAATGGCCCACCCCTTCCATGGCCTGGCTCAGTGCCAAGGCCAGTCGCGAGCCGCCGCTGCGATCACGCTCGAGCAACTGCAATGCCATGCGCTGGGCGGTTTTCTGACCCACACCTGGCAAAATTCGCAGGGCGTCGATCAGTTGGCGAATCAAAGGGCTGAAGCTCATGGGGAAAAGTCCGACAAAACAACGAGACGCGGTTTATACCCGCGCCTCTGTTTAGCGTCAATTACTCAGTCCTGGTCGACCCGCACAACCAGTTTGCCGAAGTTGCGCCCTTCCAGCAGACCGATGAACGCCTCGGGTGCCTGTTCCAGGCCATCGACCACGTCTTCGCGGAACTTCACCTTGCCGTCGCGCACCCACGGCGCCATGGCACTGACGAATTCCGGCTGACGGTCGCCGTAGTCGTCGAACACGATGAAGCCCTGGATGCGCGCACGTTTGGTCAAAATCGTCCGTTGCAACTGTGGCAGGTGATCCGGGCCGTTCGGCGCTTCGTGGGCGTTGTAGGACGCAATCAGGCCACACAGAGGAATTCGTGCTTTAGGTTTGAGCAGCGGCAGCACTGCTTCGAAAACCTTGCCGCCGACGTTTTCGAAATAAATGTCGATGCCCTCGGAGCACGCCTTGGCCAATTCATCGGCGAAGTTCGGGCTCTTGTGGTCGATGCAGGCATCGAAGCCCAACTCTTCAACCACATAACGGCATTTGTCCGCGCCACCGGCCACGCCGACCACACGCAGGCCCTTGATCTTCGCCACCTGACCGACCACCGAACCCACCGCCCCGGACGCCGCCGCAACCACCAGGGTTTCGCCAGCCTTGGGCTGGCCAATGTCCATCAGCCCCATGTAGGCGGTCAGCCCCGGCATGCCCAGCACGCCCAGCGCCATCGACGGGCTCGGCAGCCCGGGCGGCACCGGCATGATGTCGCGACCGTCGCTGATGCTGTGGCTTTGCCAACCGGTGGAACCGACCACCAGATCACCTTCGTGGAATTTCGGATTCAAAGAGCGCTCGACCCGACTTACAGCGGCACCGGTCATCACTTCGCCGATTTCAACCGGTGCGGCGTAGGACGGCGCGTCGCTCATGCGTCCGCGCATGTAGGGATCCAGAGACAGAAAAAGGGTCTTGAGCAGCACCTGACCGTCGGCCAGGTCCGGCAGCGCAACGCGCTCCAGGCGGAAGTTCTCCGGCGTCGGCGCGCCTACCGGGCGGGACGCCAGGACGATACGTTGGTTGAGGGTCAATGCGTCTGGCATGTGAGCGTCTCCTTTGATCGATGAATTCGACGGTATAGGGGAGCAGACCGTTGTGACGGTCTCGCGTTCGATGTTTCTGGTCCCGATCGTTCCAACGCTCTGCGTATGGCAGAAACAAAAATGCCAGGCGCGATGCCTGGCATTTTTTTTGTAGCCCATCCGACGCGCTTTAGCGAATCAGAATGGCAGTTTCATACCCGGTGGCAGTTGCATGCCAGCGGTCATGCCGGACATTTTGTCCTGGCTGTTGGCTTCGATTTTGCGCACGGCATCGTTGACGGCGGCGGCGAACACAGCCTCCAGCATCTCTTTGTCGTCTTCGCTCAAGCCTTCGACCAGGCTTGGATCGATGGTCACGCGCTTGACGTCGTGACGACCGGTCATCACCACCGTGACCATATCGCCACCGGCTTTACCGGTGACTTCGGCGTTGGCCAGCTCTTCCTGCATCTTGGCCATTTTTTCCTGCATCTGCTGCGCCTGCTTCATCAGGCCGGCCATGCCACCTTTCATCATGGGAATCACCTCAAAAGTACTTGGATAAAAACAGCGCCCGGCCCGTTCGGCCGAACGTCTTCAGTATTAGCCCTGAGTGACCAGGGTCTCGACAGGTTCAATAGTATCGTTACGGACCACCGCACCGAACTGCTGCATCATTTGCTGGATGAACGGATCACCGTGGATCGACTCTTCCGCCTCGCGCTGACGGTTCGCACGGCGCCGGGACCCGGCCTGGGCCGGGGTTTCCTGCTCGGGCTTGATCAGCTCCATGCTCAGGTTCAGCGTACGCCCATGAAACTGATTCAACGCATCGTTCAAGCGACGCTGTTGAGTCGCGTTGAACAACGCGCTGTGGGCCGGGTCCAGGTGCATCAGCCAGTTGTCACCCTCGACGGCGATCAGCGTGCAGTTGGCGGCGATACTGCCGGTCATGCCGGAGATCGGCAGTTTCGGGAACAGCTCCAGCCATTGCAGCGCCAGACCGGTGGCCGGCATGGCGGCCGGTTCTGGCTCGGGTTCCGGCACTGGCTCGGCGGTGTGTTCGCTGGCCAGTTCGTCGAGGTAGCTGTAGGCCGATTCCATATCCGGCTCGATGTAATCCTCGTCCAGCGGCGGCTCGTCGTCCAGGTCCATGCCCGGCGTCGCGGCGTCGACTTCGGCCACCGACGGCTCTGGAATTGGCGCAGCGGCCCACTCCGGCGCGTCCGGCACCACGCTGTCGGGGGTCGGCAATGGCATCGGCGCCAATTCGGGTTGTTCGGCAGCAGTTTCCAGCACCGGCTCGACGGCGGGTTCCTGAACGACTTCGGGTTCTATCGGGTCGTTCCAGGGCAGATCGACGATTGCTTCGACCGCTACTGCCTCAACCACAGGCTCGGGCACGACGACGGGCGCAACTGGCTCAGGCTCGGGCGATCGCACTGGAGCAACCACCGCAGCAACCGGCGCAGGCGCAACTGTTACCACTGCCGGTGCAACTGCCGTAGCGACTACCGGCGCAACAACGGACGCGGCAGCCACTGAGTTTGCGGAATCAACTGTGGCCTGGCTGATCCCCACCGGCTTTAGCGGTTGCCTCGGAGCGTCCGCGGTGTCTGCCGGTCGGAACGCGAGCATTCGCAGCAGGACCATTTCGAAACCACCGCGCGGGTCCGGCGCCAGCGGCAAGTCGCGGCGGCCGATCAGGCCCATCTGGTAATAGAACTGCACGTCTTCGGCCGGCAGCGCCTGGGCCAGTGCCAGCACCCGATCACGATCGCCATGACCGTTGTCGACGCCTTCAGGCAGGGCCTGGGCGATGGCGACACGGTGCAGCACGTTGAGAATTTCCGAGAGCACGCCGTTCCAGTCCGGGCCTTGTTCGGCCAGATGACGGACGGCTTCGAGCAATGCCTTGGCGTCGCCTTCGATCAGCGCATGCAGAACGTCGTAGACCTGACCGTGATCGAGCGTGCCGAGCATCGCCCGTACGTCGGCAGCCATGACTTTGCCTTCACCGAAGGCGATCGCCTGGTCGGTCAGGCTCATGGCGTCGCGCATCGAACCGTCAGCAGCACGGCCCAACAGCCACAGCGCGTCGTCTTCGAACGGCACGTTCTCGACACCCAGCACGTGGGTCAAATGCTCGACCACCCGCTCCGGCGTCATGTTCTTCAGAGAGAACTGCAAGCACCGCGAAAGAATCGTTGCAGGAAGTTTCTGCGGATCGGTGGTCGCCAGGATGAACTTTACGTAGGGCGGCGGCTCTTCAAGGGTTTTCAACAGCGCATTGAAGGAATGGCTGGAAAGCATGTGCACTTCGTCGATCAGGTAGACCTTGAAGCGTCCGCGGCTCGGCGCGTACTGCACGTTGTCGAGCAGTTCGCGGGTATCTTCGACTTTGGTCCGGCTCGCGGCGTCGATCTCGATCAGGTCGATGAAGCGGCCCTCATCGATCTCGCGGCACACCGAACACTCGCCGCAAGGCGTTGAAGTGATACCTGTTTCACAGTTCAGGCATTTGGCGATGATCCGCGCGATAGTGGTCTTGCCGACCCCGCGGGTACCGGTAAACAGATAGGCGTGGTGCAGCCGCTGGCTGTCCAAGGCATTGATCAGAGCCTTGAGCACATGGGTCTGGCCGACCATTTCGCGGAACGAGCGCGGACGCCATTTACGTGCAAGAACCTGATAACTCATCGAAAACCGTCGCAACGAAGGAACACAAGCGGCTAATGCTAGCGGAGCAAGGCCAAAATTGCATCCGGTGCGCTCGTCTAATCTGCCTAAGAGGGTCTTTGCCGCAGAAACAGAGCGTCGGGGGCTATGTGCGCTTGCTACCTGAACCGCGTCACCGTTCAGCCTGTTTGGTCCAGCACCTGCCATTGCGTCGGCGCGACAAACCCCGCGACCCAGCCCGGCACGTCTGCGGGCGGCATCGGCCGGGCAATGAAATAGCCTTGAGCAACTTCGCAGCCCAGGCGTAGCAGCAATTCACCGTGCTCGATACTTTCCAGCCCTTCGGCGATCACTTGCCGACCAAAGGCCCGAGCAAGGCCAATGACCGCCATGGTCAGGGCCAGATCATCACGATCATTAACGATGTCGCGCACGAACGACTTGTCGATCTTGATAGTTTGGGTTTGCAAACGCTTGAGGTAGCTCAGGGACGAGTAACCGGTGCCAAAGTCCCCCAGTGAAAATTGCACCCCCAGCGCCTGACAGGCCTGTAAACATTCACTGACATGTTGAATGTTCTCGATCGCCACCGACTCGACAATCTCCAGATCGAGCATCTGCGGAGCCACTTGGGCATGCCGGGCGAGCACGTGTTTGAGCCGGTCGACGAAATCAGCGCGCTGAAAATGTCGCGCCGCAATATTAATGCTGACCGGCCAGCCATGCCCCGCTTGCTGCCAATGGTGCAGTTGCGACAGGACCTGATCCATCACCCATTCACCAATATCGATGATCAGGTCCGTCTCCTCCACCAGGGGCAAAAACTCCCGGGCCGGTACCATGCCCTGCTGCGGATGCTCCCAACGTAACAACGCCTCGAGGCCGACAACCTCACCACGACGCATATTCACCTTGGGCTGGAAATGCACGCGAAACTCACCGGCAGCCAGCGCCTGGCGCACTCGCTCGACCGTCTGATGAGTAGCCTTGACCTCCTGATCCCGGGACACGTCGAACAAATGAAAGCGATTGCGACCGCTTTGTTTCGCGACGTACATGGCCTGATCGGCATGACGCAACAAAGTTTCGGCATCTTCATTGTCGTGAGGGAACAGGGTGACGCCGATACTGGCAAACACATTGATGCCCTTGCCATGCAGCGAGTACGGCGCCGAAATGGCGCCGAGCACCCGGTTTAACGCCGCACGCAGTTCCGGCAGATCACGCACGTAACGCAACACCAGCACAAACTCGTCACCGGCCAGCCGCGCCACCACATCTTCGCCGCGCACAATGGCGCGCAAACGCTTGGCCACCTCGACCAACAGCAGATCGCCACTGGCATGCCCGTAGCCATCGTTGACCGCTTTGAAGCCGTCGAGGTCGAGCATGCACACCGCCAGCGGGATGTTTTCGTTCCGGGAGAACTCCAGCGCCTGATCCAGCAAATCCGAGAGAAACGTGCGGTTCGGCAGCCCGGTCAGCACGTCATGCCCCACCCGCCATTGCAGTGAGTGCAGCAATTGGCGTTTTTCGCTGATGTCGAAACGAATCGAAAGATAACGATCAACTCGCCCAGTGGCGTCATCGAGCACCGGCACCATGGTGCTTTCGACCCAATACAGGCTGCCATCCTTGGCGCGATTACAAATCTCGCCTTTCCAGACGTTGCCCAAGGCGATGGTGCGCCACATAGCTGCGAAGAAATCAGCGGGGTGCAGACCCGAATTGAGGAGACGATGGTTCTGTCCGAGCAGTTCTTCGCGGCTATAGCCGGACACGGCACAGAATTGATCGTTGACGTGGGTGATCCGGCCGCTCAGATCGGTCTCGGAAAAAATCGCGGCGGCATCCACGGCCCTGCGGTATTTCTCATCCATGAGTCAGGCTCGCGGTGGTTAGCGTTGGTTAGCGGTGGTACCGCTCGACCAGTGCAGGATGCCCGGAAGAGATGTTTTTATAGGTAATGCGCAGCAACACGATATCACTCCATGAACAGCGATTGATGGCCTCCTGACAGCAGAGATCAACTAACCTTAAAGACCCCAAATACCCTTTTTGAGCGGCGATTCTACGAAACGCATCACATTTTGCAAAGCAAGGTGATGGATCATGCAGTTGTCTTATGCAAAAATCTATCGTTAAGTTCTTGATTCTAAATGGGAATTAAGCGATGCAAATTTCAAGTTTGGGTGCGGCCATTCGGCGCTACCGCAAGGTCGCCGGGCTTACTCAGGCTGAACTCGGCGAAAAAACCGGTTTTGATCCCAAAACCATCAGCCGCTTCGAAACCGGCACCTACACCCCCAGCGTGGAAGCCTTGTTCCTGCTTGCCGATGTGTTGGGCGTGAAGCTGAACGCCTTTTTCGCAGATTCAGGCGATGAAGATGAACAGCGGGCGTATCTGTTCGGTGTCATACATAAAGCCACCCCGAAGGATCTGGGAAAGCTGATTGCGGCGGTTGACCAGGCCTTGTCCAAGCCTTAGTGCCAGAAATGAAAAAGGAGGCCGAGTGTCGCATTCGACAACTCGGCCTCCTTTTATAGGTTCGTTCTGAAAAATCGGAAACGAAAAAACACCGCCCTGGACAAGATCCATGGCAGAGCAACAAGAACGTATTTTTAGACAGATAACGCGAGAGAGGACTCACGGTGCGTTATGGAGGCAACCCCACCAGCCACACCCCGGCACACAATGTTCCCGCTGTGGCTGCTCCCTTCCGGGTCTGACCAGGTTCACGGGTAATCGTTGCGGAGGGACCGATGGGGTCACCATAACGACGCTCACCTGACGGCGAACGGCGCCATTGTACCTATCTGAGACGAAGTTACAACCGTTCGGGCGGATTAAAAAATATGTGCTGCTTCAAGGACATGCGCAAGCCCTGAAAAGATCGCAGCCTGCGGCAGCTCCTACCCCTGCAACACTTCATCCGCCCGGCCGCCCTCCTGCTGGATCACCAGGTGGATGAAGTGCAGCTTGGCAATCACTGCTGGCGGCAGGACAAACGGATAGAAATCCGGCTGACCCATGCTGCGTGACAGCTCATTAAGCATGCCCGCCAGTTCGATCCACGCATTGACGAATGACAGGAACGCCGCGCCGCCGGGATGCTGCGGGTCGAAGAGAGTGCTGGCCGGGAATGGCTTGTAGTCGAAGTCCATTTCCCGCGCGCTCATGCCGAATCCCAACGCCGTATCCACCGCGTCCATCATGTGCAGGTAATGAGCCCAGGTTTCGGCCCAATCCTCCCAGGGATGCATGGTCGCGTAGGCGCTGACGTAATGTTGCTGCCAGTCGAACGGTGCGCCTTGCTGGTAATGCCGCTCGAGGGCCTCGGCGTAACTCGCGCGCTCGTCGCCGAACAGGCCGCGGTACGGTTCCAGCCAATGGCTGTTGGCGACCAGCCTATCCCAGTAATAATGCCCGACCTCGTGACGGAAATGCCCGAGCAGCGTGCGATAAGGTTCATGCATCTGCACCCGAATCTGCTCGCGATGGGCGTCGTCTGCTTCCTTGATATCGAGGGTGATCAGACCGTTGGCGTGACCGGTGGTCGGCGGCTTGCCTTCGAGGTCGACACCAATGAAGTCGAAAGCCAGGCCAGTCTCTTCGTCCACGGTTTTGGGAATCACCTGCAAACCAAGGCTGACCAACTGTGCGACCAGACGACGCTTGGCCGTTTCAACCTTGCGCCAGCGTTC
This sequence comes from Pseudomonas sp. HLT2-19-2, assembly GCF_054898005.1. Taxonomy (NCBI): domain Bacteria; kingdom Pseudomonadati; phylum Pseudomonadota; class Gammaproteobacteria; order Pseudomonadales; family Pseudomonadaceae; genus Pseudomonas; species Pseudomonas sp. HLT2-19-2. The sequence goes on from NZ_CM142712.1 coordinate 4,217,483, forward strand.
GTGGTTTTCGACAATCGACAGGTCGGGGATGGTGTGGTTCAGGCTACAAGCGATGCATAACGCATCGTGGTCATTGGCGGGGAGCAGCCAATTGCACGCGGCCGGGGAATCGAGGTTGGCGCAGCGGCGAAAGACACCCGCTTCGGGATCGGTGTCGAGTAACCAGGTATCGGCCTGCAAGCCGGGCTGCAGCGACGACAAGCGACTCTGCTCCGGCTGATAACCCAACGCCGCCGAACAGGCCAGACACTGGCTGTTGCGAAAAAACAGCGACTGCCCGCAGCGGCACTGCCAGACCTTGCAGTTGCGCGAGCTTTCGCCAATGAAGGGCGCAGCGATGCGTGAACTGAGCTGTTCGAAGAAGCGGTACATGGCGATCTCTCCGTGAGGCTTGCCAAGACTAGAGCATTCCCGCGTGAAGATCGTTCCGCCACAGGTTCAGTGTCAGATCGAAATACCGTGATTCTTCAGAAACTCGACGAATGCCTCTTCATCGAGAACCTTCAATCCCAGCTCATTAGCCTTCGTCAACTTGGAACCTGCACCTGGCCCAGCGACCACACAATGGGTTTTGGCCGATACCGAGCCCGCCACCTTGGCACCAAGGCTTTCAAGTTTGTCCTTGGCGATGTCGCGGCTCATCAATTCGAGCGAACCGGTCAGCACCCAGGTCTGCCCGGCCAGCGGCAAGCCTTCGACGACTTTCTTTTCGCTCTGCCAGTGCATGCCGAAATCGCGCAGCTGTTTCTCGGCGGATTCAGCAACTTGACGATTTTGCGCAACCGCGAAGAACTCGCGAACCGAGTTCGCCTGCTTTTCCGGCAGTGCCTGGCGCATATCCAGCCAGTCGGCGCTGAAAACCCCTTCAAGCGAACCAAATTTGTCGGCCAATTTCTGCGCCCCACCCGGCCCAACCGAAGGGATGTGCAACTTGTCGAGGAAGCCACCCAACGTGGTGCTCGCGGCAAACTCGGCACCCAGCTCGCCCTGATCCTGAATCTGCATGCCGTGCTTGAGCAGATCCTTGATTACCTGCTGGTTATGCGCATCTTCAAAGAAGCTGTGAATCTCATGAGCCACTTCCAGGCCAACGTCCGGCAAGTACGTGAGCACTTGCGGCAACGCCTGCTGAACCCGCTCCAAAGCGCCGAGGGAACGCGCCAGCACCTTGGCCGTCTCTTCGCCGACATCAGGAATCCCGAGGGCATAGATGAAACGCGCCAGGCTCGGCTTCTTGCTGTCTTCGATGGCGCTGAGCAGGTTCTTGCTCGACAGCTCGGCAAAGCCTTCCAGGTCGACAATCTGCTCGAACGTCAGGGCGTACAGATCGGCCGGCGAATTCACCAGGCCTTCGTCCACCAGTTGCTCAACGCTCTTCTCGCCCAGGCCTTCGATGTCCATCGCGCGACGGGAGACGAAGTGAATGATCGCTTGCTTGAGCTGCGCACCGCAGGCCAAACGACCGACGCAGCGATACACCGCACCTTCGCTGACGGTCTCGCGCCCTTTGCTGCGCTTGACCAGTTGCGTGCGCTCGACATGGGAACCGCAGACCGGGCACTTCTCGGGAATCTGCACCGGCCGCGCGCTATCCGGGCGACGCTCGGTGACCACTTGCACCACTTGCGGAATCACGTCGCCGGCGCGGCGGATAATCACGGTGTCGCCGATCATCAAGCCAAGGCGCGCCACTTCGTCCATGTTGTGCAACGTCGCGTTGGCCACGGTGACGCCGGCCACCTTGACCGGTTTCAAGCGCGCTACGGGCGTCACCGCACCGGTGCGACCGACCTGGAATTCCACGTCGAGCAGTTCGGTGAGCTCTTCCATCGCCGGGAATTTGTGGGCAATTGCCCAGCGCGGTTCACGCGCGCGAAAACCCAGTTCACGCTGGGACGCGATGCTGTTGACCTTGAATACAACGCCGTCGATTTCATACGGCAGCGAATTGCGCCGCTCACCAATGTCACGGTAGTAATCCAGGCATTCATCGATACCCTGCGCCAGCTTCAGCTCATGACTGATCGGCATGCCCCAGGCTTTGAGTTGCTGCAAGTTGCCAATGTGCGTGTCGGCAATATCGGCCGAAATCTGACCGATGCCATAGCAGCAGAATTCCAGCGGGCGGTTGGCGGTAATCTTTGAATCCAGCTGCCGCAAGCTGCCGGCCGCCGCGTTGCGCGGATTGGCGAAGGTCTTGCCGCCGACTTCCAGTTGCGTGGCGTTAAGGCGCTCGAAACCGGCCTTGGACATGAACACTTCGCCGCGCACTTCCAAGGTCGCTGGCCAGCCAGCACCGTGCAGCTTGAGCGGAATGTTGCGCACGGTGCGTACGTTGACGCTGATATCTTCGCCAGTAGTGCCATCGCCGCGAGTGGCACCGCGCACCAGCACGCCGTCCTGATACAGCAGGCTGACCGCCAAGCCATCGAGCTTGGGTTCGCAGCTGTATTCCACCGCCGCACCGCTACTGAACAGATCACCGACCGGCAGGTCCAGCCCTTCGGTTACGCGACGATCGAATTCGCGCATGTCGGTTTCTTCGAAGGCGTTGCCGAGGCTGAGCATCGGCACTTCATGACGCACCTGAGTGAACGCCGACAGCGCCGCGCTGCCGACGCGCTGGGTCGGGGAGTCGCTGGTGATCAATTCGGGACTGGCCGCTTCGAGGGCCTTGAGCTCATTGAACAACCGATCGTATTCGGCGTCCGGAATGCTCGGCTCGTCCAGCACGTGGTAGCGATAGTTGTGCTGATCCAGCTCAGCGCGCAGCTCTAGAATGCGGTTTTTGGCGGCGGTCATGGGTGTTCTCTCATAAAGCAAAAGAGCAGCCGAGGCTGCTCTATCTCATCTAATCAAGATCAAAAGATCGCAGCCTGCGGCAGCTCCTACAGGGATCGCAAGCTTCTGTAGGAGCTGGCGAAGCCTGCGATCTTTTGACTTTAGCGCTTCTGGGTCAGGGCGCGACGTTCGAACTCAACGATGCGCTGACGGTAATGCTCAATCGTTTGGGCGGTCAGCACGCTGCGCTGATCGTCTTTGAGCTCACCGTTCAGCTCCTGGGACAGTTTGCGCGCTGCGGCCACCATCACGTCGAAGGCTTGCTTGGGATGACGCGGGCCTGGCAGACCGAGGAAGAAACTCACCGCCGGCGTGCTGAAGTGGTCGATGTCGTCCAGATCGAAGACGCCCGGCTTGACCGCATTGGCCATCGAGAACAGGACTTCGCCATTGCCGGCCATGCTTTCGTGACGGTGGAAGATGTCCATCTCGCCGAAACGCAGACCGCTTTCCAGAATGTTCTGCAACAGCGCCGGGCCTTTGAAGCCAGCGGCGTCGCGGCAGATCACGCTGATCACCAGCACTTCTTCGGCTTGCGGGTGTTCCTTTTCGCTGGTCGAACTTGACGCCTTGGTGTCATCCGGGAAATCGTCGTCACGGCTGCTGAAGCTCGGGCCGCCGTCCAGATCCAGGCTGAGGTTCATGTCGCCCTGGGAAGGCTCGCCGTGGCCACGCTTGCCGCGCTTGGAACCCGACTCACGCGATTCACGGGCAGGCATGCTCACCGACGGCAGATCGTGCTCGTCCAGTTGCGGTTCTTTATGGGCATCCAGCACGCGGGGCGGGCCCAACAGCTCGGCACCGGTTTCCTCGTCCGGCAGATTGGACAAACTCCGGTCAAGACGAAATTTCAGTTTTCCCTTGCCGCCGCGCATTCGGCGCCAGCCATCGAAAAGAATACCGGCAATGACAATAATGCCGATGACGATCAGCCACTCGCGCAGACCGATTTCCATGTAATCCCGTGCCTCTATAAAAAATGCTGAAAAATAAGGGGTTTACAACTCGCAAACCGCTTTAAAACGTGGCGCCAACTCTATGTTCTGACAGGCGTTTTGCCCACGTATACGAAAAATTGACATTAAACTAGCACGACCAAAGGCAACTTTACACCGTCTGTCACAATGGCTTGCGCGAATATGTCGATTGGCCAGCAGGTAGAGGTGGGTAAATAAGTCCTACAGACTAAAAATACTTGCCCTACAAGTACCCCTCACGCATCCACCATCGCCATCGCCTCCTCGACATCCACTGCCACCAGACGCGAGCATCCCGGTTCATGCATCGTCACCCCCATCAGTTGATCAGCCATTTCCATGGCGATCTTGTTGTGGGTGATATAGATGAACTGCACCGTCTCGGACATCTCTTTGACCAGCCGTGCGTAGCGTCCAACGTTAGCGTCATCCAGGGGTGCGTCAACTTCGTCGAGCATGCAGAACGGCGCCGGATTCAACTTGAAGATCGCAAAAACCAGGGCCAGTGCGGTCAGGGCTTTTTCGCCACCGGAGAGCAAATGGATGGTGCTGTTCTTCTTTCCGGGCGGCTGCGCCATGATCGTCACCCCTGTATCGAGTAGATCTTCGCCCGTCAGTTCCAAATACGCGCGGCCTCCACCGAAAACTTTTGGGAAAAGCGCCTGTAATCCGCCATTGATCTGATCAAAGGTATCTTTGAAGCGGTTACGGGTTTCCTTGTCGATCTTGCGAATCACGTTTTCTAGGGTGTCCAGTGCTTCCACCAGATCGGCGTTCTGTGCATCCAGATAACGTTTACGCTCGGATTGTTGCTGGTATTCGTCGATGGCCGCGAGGTTGATCGCGCCGAGACGCTGAATGCGTGCGGCAATGCGTTCGAGCTCCTCTTCGGCGTCCTTCTCGTTGGCCTCGGCCGTCAGCGTGGCGAGCACGCCGTGGAGGTCGTAGCCGTCCTCGAGCAATTGATCCTCGAGGGTCTTGCGGCGCACGGTCAGGGCTTGCCATTCCATGCGTTGCTGTTCGAGTTGGCCGCGGATCAATTGGGATTGCTGCTCGGCCTGATTGCGGCGTTTCTCGGCGTCGCGCAATTCGCGATCCGCATCTTCCAGAGCGATCTGCGCAGTCTTGAGTTCTTCGTCGACCGTCATGCGCTTGTCGAGCAGCTCTTCAAGTTTCAACCGCAGCTCTTCCAGCGGCGCCTCGCCCTCCTCCAGGTTGAGACTCAGCTGTTCGCGTTTTTCGGTCAGGCGCTCGGACTGCATTTCCAGACGTTCCAGCGCCTGACGCGTGGAATCGTGCTGGGCCTTTAGCGAGCCCAGGCGCACCGCCAGTTGATGCGCGTGATCCTTGTGCTGCCGAGCTTCCTGACGCACTCGATCAAGTCGCTCGCGCAAACTGTCGCGCTGAGCCAGCAGCAATTCGCGCTGCTCGGTGTCCAGCGCCATGCTGTCGAGGGCTTCCTGCAATTGCAGACGCGCTTCGCCGATGTTTTCGTGTTCAAGTGCGCGCTGCTCGCCCAGCTCGGTCAGCTCTTCGTCGAGACGGGTACGACGTAACTCAAGCTGTTCGGCCTTGGCTTTACCGGCGGACAACTGGGCTTTCAACTCACCTTGCTGACGCGCTTCGTCTTGCAGCAGACGACGCAAATGTTCGCGACCGTTTTCCTGCTGACGCTGTTGCGCCCTGAGATTTTGAAGTTGGGTTTCCAGGGTTTCGACCGTGGCTTCGCGCTCATCGCGCTCAAGGCCCAGGCGCTGGATTTCCTGACCACGAGCCAGCACACCGCTTTCCGCTTCGCTGGCCCGACGCACGCGCAAAAAGTGCCGACCGACCCAGTAACCATCGCGGCTGATCAGGCTCTCGCCGGCGGTCAATTGACTGCGCAGGGCCAAGGCCTGTTCAAGGCTGTCGACCGGTTTAACCTGCCCCAGCCACGGCGACAGATCGATCTGCGCTTCAACTTTATCGAGCAAGCTGCCGGGCACCCGCACGCCATCACTGGCCGGGCTGAGCAAGCGCAAATCACCTTGGGCAAAACCGGCCAGATCGAAATCGCCGAAGTCATCCACCAGCACTGCTTGCAGGTCGGCGCCGAGCACGGTTTCCACCGCCAGCTCCCAACCGGCTTCGACTTTCAGACCTTCGGCCAGACGCGGACGGTCCGCCAAATGTTGTTCGCGCAGCCATTCAGCAGTGCCGGTGCCCGGATCAAGCGCGGCTTGCTGCAAGGCTTCAAGGGAGGCGAGGCGACCGTTCAGACGCTGCAAATCACCCTGAGCCTGCTGCTGATTTTGCAGCGCCAATTGCAATTCCTGACGCAGTTGCTCAAGGCGTTCGACCTGGGCTTCTTCGCTGGCCTGCAGGTCTTCAAGCGTTGCCTCGGAAGCGGCCAGTTGCTCACTGAGCTCCATGATCGCCGCGTCTTCCGGGTCCGCCGACAGCAACGCGCGTTCCTCGCCAAGACGCTTCTGACGATCGGCCAGTCGCTCCATGCTGGTTTCCAGCTGCTGGATGCGCGACTGCTGGACTTCAGCCTGACGACGAGGCTCGGCAGCGGTGAGGTTGAACGTGTCCCACTGCTCCTGCCAGCCGTGCATGGTGGTTTCGGATTCTTCCAGCGCAGCGGCGGCTTCTTCGGCGGCGGCGCTGGTGACTTCCTGTTCCGGCGTGAGCATGTCCAGCTCTTCGCCCAAGGTCAGCAGCAAGGTGCGGTCGTGGCCCAAGTGAGACTCGGTTTCCAGTCGCGCGCGCTCGGCTTCTTTCAGGTCGTCCTGCAATTGGCGCAGGCGCTGCTGTCCGTGTTGGATGCTCTGCTCGACCCGGGCGATGTCGCCGCCAACCGAATAGAAGCGCCCCTGCACCAGATTGAAGCGCTCGGACAGGTCGTGGTGACCGTCACGCAAGCGTTCGATAGCCGCGTCGGCGTTGCGCTGCTCAGCCACCAACGCTTCGAAAGTGACTTCTTGAGTGCCGATGATCGCTTCGCGCTGACCGACCTGCTCGTTCAACGCCTGCCAGCGCAGGGCCGACAGTTGGGCCTTGAGCTGACGCTCCTCGCCCTTGTATTCCTGATACTTCTTGGCGGCCTCGGCCTGACGGTGCAAGCGTTCGAGCTGACGCTCGAGCTCTTCGCGCAGGTCGGTCAGACGGGCAAGGTTTTCGTGGGTGCGACGGATACGGTTTTCGGTCTCGCGCCGGCGTTCCTTGTACTTGGAGATGCCCGCCGCTTCTTCAATAAAGTTGCGCAAGTCTTCGGGTTTGGACTCGATCAGCTTGGAGATCATCCCCTGCTCGATGATCGAATAGCTGCGCGGGCCCAGGCCTGTACCGAGAAAGATGTCGGTGATATCGCGGCGACGGCATTTGGTGCCGTTGAGGTAGTAGGTGGTCTGGCTGTCGCGGGTCACTTTGCGGCGAATGGAGATTTCCGCATAGGCGGCGTATTCGCCGAGCAGGGTGCCGTCGGAATTATCGAACACCAGCTCGATGCTGGCCTGACTCACCGGTTTACGGCTGGTCGACCCATTGAAGATGACGTCGGTCATCGACTCGCCGCGCAGGTTCTTGGCCGAACTCTCGCCCATCACCCAGCGGACGGCGTCGATGATGTTCGACTTGCCGCAACCATTGGGCCCGACCACCGCCGCCATGTTACTGGGGAAGTTCACCGTGGTCGGGTCGACGAAGGATTTGAACCCCGCCAGCTTGATGCACTTTAGCCGCACGCTTAAGCGTCCGTCAGGGCAGAAACCACCAGATCGGAGCTGCGCTGGGCATACGCCGTCAGCACAATGCGGATCTGCTGAAAATCACGGGCCAGCACAGCGGTGAGCAAGCGTTCGAACAGTTCGAGGAACTCGCTCATCGAGGCCTTACGCTGTTCCAGGGCGAGGAAATACGCGCGGCTCATGGCCGGCTGCAGATTCTCGACGGTTTCCTGCAAGTACGGGTTGTTGGCGAACGGATACGCGGCGCGCATCACATTAAAGCTGTCGTCGACGAAGGTGCGGATGTCCTGACGCTCGTAGCTGGCGGTGAGGCGCTGCTGGATCTGCACGAACGGCGCCATGTCGGCCTGGACTTGCCAGCCGCTGGCCACTGCATTGCCCAGCAGAATGTAAAGCTCGCTCATCAGCGTGCACAGGCTCCGGACCTTGTGGACCGTGAGCTCAGTCACGTGGGCGCCGCGTCGCGGCAGAATCGCGATCAGGTGGCGGCGTTCGAGGATCAGCAAGGCCTCGCGGACCGAACCGCGGCTGACATTGAGGGCCAGCGTGACCTTCTGTTCCTGGATGCGCTCCCCGGGCTTCATTTCGCCACGAATGATGCGTTCGGCGAGGTAGTGAGCAATTTGCTCGGCGAGGCTGTCCGGCGCCTTGAACGTCATGGTTGTCCCTTCAAACTCTTCGATCTGCACAAGCGGCGCAGTGTACAGCACATAAAGGGTCATGGCGGAGTGCCCACTCGGCGGTTTTTGGCACGATTCAAGCAAAATGCAGGCTATCCCGTGAGGGTCAATAATGAAGGAACGAGTCGTTGATCGACAAAATGCTATTTCCTGACCTTTAAGTCAGAAAATCATTGACCGGAAAGTCAGACCTGATAAATTCGGTTCAAGTCGGTTAACAACAATAATGAGTCTGCGAGGCCTTCCGTGATCCAGTTTTTACTTAACCAGGAACTCCGTAGCGAGCACGCCCTGGACCCAAACCTGACCGTGCTCAATTATCTGCGCGACCATGTGGGCAAACCCGGCACCAAAGAAGGCTGCGCCAGCGGTGACTGCGGAGCGTGCACCGTGGTGGTCGGCGAGCTGCAAACGGAGGACGATGGCCGCGAACACATTCGCTATCGCAGCCTCAACTCGTGCCTGACGTTCGTTTCGTCACTGCACGGCAAACAACTGATCAGCGTCGAAGACCTCAAGCACCAGGGCCAACTGCACAGCGTGCAGAAAGCCATGGTCGAATGCCACGGCTCGCAATGCGGCTTCTGCACGCCAGGCTTTGTGATGTCGCTGTTCGCGCTGCAAAAGAACAGCGATCAACCGGATGCTCATAAAGCTCACGAAGCCCTGGCCGGCAACCTCTGCCGCTGCACCGGCTATCGGCCGATTCTGGCCGCCGCCGAACAATCCTGCTGCGGCAAGCAACCGGATCAGTTCGATGTTCGCGAAACCGACACCATCGCCCGCCTGAAAGCCATTGCACCTACCGACATCGGCGAACTCAACAGCGGCGACAAACGCTGCCTGGTGCCGCTGACCGTCGCCGATCTGGCTGACCTCTACGACGCGTATCCACAAGCTCGCCTGCTGGCTGGCGGTACGGATCTGGCGCTGGAAGTCACTCAGTTCCACCGCACCCTGCCGGTGATGATTTATGTGGGCAACGTCGCCGAGATGAAGCGCGTCGAACGCTTCGACGATCGCCTGGAAATCGGCGCCGCCACGGCCCTCTCCGATTGCTATGAGGCCTTGAAGGCCGAATACCCGGACTTCGGCGAATTGCTGCAGCGCTTCGCCTCTTTGCAGATCCGCAACCAGGGCACCCTCGGCGGCAACATCGGCAACGCTTCGCCGATCGGTGACTCCCCACCGCTGCTGATCGCACTCGGCGCACAGATTGTCCTGTGCAAAGGCGAAGTCCGCCGCACCATGGCCCTTGAAGATTACTTCATCGATTACCGGGTCACCGCGCGTCAGGAAAGCGAGTTCATCGAAAAGATCATCGTGCCGCGTGCCAGCGCCGAACAACTGTTCCGCGCCTACAAGGTGTCGAAACGCCTGGACGATGACATTTCCGCCGTCTGCGCCGCGTTCAACCTGCGCATCGACAATGGCGTGATCGCCGACGCCCGCGTCGCCTTCGGCGGCATGGCGGCAACGCCAAAACGCGCCAAGGCCTGCGAAGCTGTATTGCTCGGCGCCACTTGGAACAAAGACACCGTCGAACGCGCCTGCGCCGCATTGGCCGAAGATTTCACGCCGCTCTCGGACTTCCGCGCCAGCAAGGAATACCGCTTGCTCAGCGCGCAAAACCTGCTGCGTAAATACTTCATCGAACTGCAAACACCGCACATCGAGACTCGGGTGACCGCTTATGTCTAATCATCACGCCGTAGAGAAGACTCAAGCCGAACTGGCTGAACTGTTCGCCAAGGACCTGACCACCGGCGTCGGCCGCAGCGTCAAGCACGACAGCGCCGACAAGCATGTGTCCGGTGAAGCACAGTACATCGACGATCGTCTGGAATTCCCGAATCAGCTGCACGTTTACGCACGCCTGTCGGACCGCGCCCACGCGAAAATCATCAGCATCGACACCCGGCCTTGCTACGCCTTTGAAGGCGTGCGCATCGCCATCACCCACGAAGATGTGCCGGGCTTGAAAGACATCGGTCCATTGCTGCCGGGCGACCCGCTGCTGGCCATCGACGATGTGCAATTCGTCGGTCAACCAGTGCTCGCCGTCGCCGCGAAAGACCTGGAAACCGCACGCAAAGCCGCCATGGCCGCGATCATCGAATACGAGGATCTCGAACCCGTTCTGGACGTGGTCGAAGCCCTGCGCAAACGCCACTTTGTACTCGACAGCCACACCCATCAGCGCGGCGATTCGACCAATGCTTTGGCCACCGCCGAGCATCGCATCCAGGGCACGCTGCACATCGGCGGTCAGGAACACTTCTACCTCGAAACCCAGATCTCTTCGGTGATGCCGACTGAAGACGGCGGGATGATCGTTTATTGCTCGACGCAGAACCCCACCGAAGTGCAGAAGCTGGTGGCCGAGGTTTTGGACGTATCGATGAACAAAATCGTCGTCGACATGCGCCGCATGGGCGGTGGTTTCGGCGGCAAGGAGACCCAGGCCGCCAGCCCGGCGTGCCTGTGCGCGGTGATCGCGCACCTCACCGGCCAGCCGACAAAGATGCGCCTGCCGCGCGTCGAAGACATGCTGATGACCGGCAAGCGTCACCCGTTCTACGTCGAATACGACGTCGGGTTCGACAGCACCGGTCGGCTGCACGGAATCGCCCTGGAGCTGGCCGGTAACTGCGGTTGCTCGCCAGACTTGTCGGCGTCGATTGTTGACCGCGCAATGTTCCACGCCGACAACTCGTACTACCTGGGCGATGCGACCATCAACGGTCATCGCTGCAAGACCAACACCGCGTCGAACACCGCTTACCGAGGTTTCGGCGGCCCGCAGGGGATGGTTGCCATCGAAGAAGTGATGGACGCGATTGCCCGCCATCTGGCCCTTGATCCGCTGGCCGTGCGCAAGGCCAACTACTACGGCAAGACCGAGCGCAACGTCACCCATTACTACCAGACCGTCGAGCACAACATGCTCGAGGAAATGACCGCCGAACTCGAAGAAAGCAGCCAGTACGCCGAGCGCCGCGAAGCGATTCGTCGCTACAACGCCAACAGCCCGATCCTGAAAAAAGGCCTGGCGCTGACCCCGGTGAAATTCGGTATTTCCTTCACCGCCAGCTTCCTCAATCAGGCCGGCGCGCTGATCCACATCTACACCGACGGCAGCATCCACCTGAACCATGGCGGCACTGAAATGGGCCAGGGATTGAACACCAAGGTTGCGCAGGTTGTGGCCGAAGTGTTCCAGGTGGAAATGGACCGCGTACAGATCACCGCCACCAACACCGACAAGGTCCCGAACACCTCGCCGACCGCCGCTTCCAGCGGTGCCGACTTGAACGGTAAAGCCGCGCAGAACGCCGCTGAAATCATCAAGAAACGCCTGGTTGAATTTGCCGCGCGGCACTACAAGGTCAGCGAAGAAGACGTGGAATTCCACAACGGTCACGTGCGGGTTCGCGATCACATCCTGACCTTTGAATCGCTGATCCAGCAGGCGTATTTCGCTCAGGTTTCGCTGTCGAGCACCGGGTTCTACAAGACCCCGAAAATCTTCTACGACCGCAGCCAGGCTCGTGGTCGGCCGTTCTACTACTACGCCTTCGGTGCAGCCTGTTGCGAGGTGATCATCGACACCCTGACCGGCGAGTACAAGATGCTACGCACCGACATCCTCCACGACGTCGGCGACTCGCTGAACCCGGCGATCGACATCGGTCAGGTCGAGGGCGGTTTCATCCAGGGCATGGGTTGGCTGACCATGGAAGAACTGGTGTGGAACAACAAAGGCAAACTGATGACCAACGGCCCGGCCAGCTACAAGATCCCGGCGGTGGCGGACATGCCGCTGGACCTGCGCGTGAAGCTGGTGGAAAACCGTAAAAACCCGGAAGACACGGTGTTCCATTCCAAGGCCGTGGGTGAGCCGCCATTCATGCTTGGCATCGCGGCGTGGTGTGCGATCAAGGACGCAGTGGCGAGCCTTGGCGACTACAAGCATCAACCGAAAATCGACGCGCCGGCGACGCCGGAGCGGGTGTTGTGGGGCTGTGAGCAGATGCGCCAGTTGAAGGCGGCGAAAGCCGTGGAAGCCGAGGTTGAGTTGGCTTCGCTCTAGACCGCGGCGCGGCCTTCGCGGGCAAGTCGGATCGCCGCACCGCTCGCTCCTACAAAGGAACGCAATCCAATGTAGGAGCGAGGCTTGCCCGCGAAGAGGCCCGAACAGACAACAGAGATGTTGAGGTGAAACATGTACAACTGGATCGACGCCCTCGCCGACCTGCAAACCCGGGGTGAACCCTGCGTGTTGGTGACCATCATCGAAGAGCTCGGCTCAACGCCGCGCAATGCCGGTTCGAAGATGGTCATCAGCACCACCCAGGCCTTCGACACCATCGGTGGCGGGCATCTGGAATACAAGGCCATGCAGATCGGCCGGGAGATGCTTGCCAGCGGCAAGCAGGACACCCATCTGGAACGCTTCAGCCTCGGTGCCAGTCTGGGCCAGTGCTGCGGCGGCGTGACCGTGTTGCTGTTCGAGCCGATGGGCCAGGTCCAGGCGCAGATCGCCGTGTTCGGCGCCGGCCATGTCGGTCGGGCGCTGGTGCCGCTGCTCGCCAGCCTGCCCTGCCGGGTGCGCTGGATCGATTCGCGGGAAGCCGAGTTCCCTGAAGATATCCCCCACGGCGTACGCAAAATCGTCGCCGAGGAACCTGTGGATGAAATCGATGACCTGCCTGCCGGCAGCTATTGCATCGTCATGACCCACAACCATCAGCTCGACCTCGAACTCACCGCCGCGATCCTCAAACGCAACGACTTCGCCTACTTCGGCCTGATCGGTTCGAAGACCAAACGAGTGAAGTTCGAACACCGTTTGCGTGACCGTGGTTTCGACAGCGCCGTGCTGCAACGCATGCGCTGCCCGATGGGTATCGGCGAAGTCAAAGGCAAGTTGCCTGTGGAAATCGCCATCTCCATCGCCGGCGAAATCATCGCCACCTATAACGCCAATTTCGGCCAGCACACTGCCAGCGCCGGATCGATCGCCAAACTGCTGCCTGCTTCACGCCGCAGCCAAGCCTCGAACTGACAAACTGAGAACCCCCATGCCTTTGACTCGAAAAGCCTACCGCGCCGCCATTTTGCACAGCATCGCCGACCCCGCTGAAGTGGGCATCGAAGCCTCGTACGAGTATTTCGAGGACGGCCTGCTGGTGGTCGATAACGGCCAGATCAGCGCAATCGGCCACGCCAACGAATTGCTGCCGACCCTGCCGGCCGACATCGAAATCACCCATTACCAGGATGCGTTGATCACCCCAGGCTTCATCGACACCCACATTCACTTGCCGCAAACCGGCATGGTCGGTGCCTACGGCGAGCAACTGCTGGACTGGCTCAACACTTACACCTTCCCATGCGAAAGCCAGTTCGCCGACAAGGCTCACGCCGACGAAGTCGCGGGCATTTTCATCAAGGAACTGCTGCGCAACGGCACCACGACGGCGCTGGTATTCGGCAGCGTGCACCCGCAATCGGTAAACTCGTTTTTCGAGGCCGCCGAGCAGTTGGACCTGCGGATGATCGCCGGCAAAGTGATGATGGACCGCAACGCCCCGGACTACCTGACCGACACCGCTGAATCCAGCTATGTCGAAAGCAAGGCGCTGATCGAACGCTGGCACGGCAAGGGTCGCCTGCACTACGCGGTCACCCCGCGCTTCGCCCCGACCAGCACCCCGGAACAGCTGACCCTTGCAGGCCAGTTGCTCAGCGAATACCCGGACCTGTACATGCAGACCCACATCAGCGAAAACCTCAAGGAAGTCGAGTGGGTCAAGGAGCTGTTTCCGGAGCGCAAGGGCTACCTGGACGTCTACGACCACTACAAACTGCTCGGCGAGCGCTCGGTATTCGCCCACGGCGTGCACCTGTGCGACGACGAGTGCGCGCGGCTGGCGGAAACCGGCTCGGCAATCGCCTTCTGCCCGACCTCGAACTTCTTCCTCGGCAGCGGCCTGTTCAACCTGCCGATGGCCGAGAAGCACAAATTGAATGTTGGTTTGGGCACAGACGTCGGTGGCGGCACCAGTTTCTCGCTGCTGCAAACCCTGAACGAAGCCTACAAGGTCATGCAGATGCAAGGTGCGCGACTGAGCCCGTTCAAGTCGCTGTACCTGGCGACCCTCGGCGGCGCCCGCGCGTTGCGCCTGGAAGACAAGATTGGCACCCTGCAACCGGGCACCGACGCCGACTTCCTGGTATTGGACTACAACGCCACACCGCTGCTGAGCTATCGCTTGAAGCAGGCCAATAACATTGCTGAGACGTTGTTTGTATTGATGACGCTGGGGGATGACCGGACGGTGTTGCAGACGTATGCGGCGGGGAATCAGGTGCATCAGCGCTAGGTTTTTCCGGGCATAAAAAAATCCCCCACAATCGACGGTTGCGGGGGATTTTTTGATTTGATCGTTCCCACGCTCGCGTGGGAACGATCAGCGTCAGGAAGTCAGAGTTTCGCGACCGGCCGCCCTGGCTTCTTGGTCTGCAACAAATGCGAGAACACCGCATGCAAATCATCCGACGCGCTTTCTTCGTCGAGGTTGAGTTTGCTGTCGATGTGATCCATGTGATGCATCATCAGGTCCACCGCCAGCTCAGCGTTGCGCGCTTCGATGGCGTCGATCAGCTGGGTGTGCTCATCGTAGGAACAGTGGGAGCGATTGCCGCTTTCGTACTGGGCAATGATCAACGAAGTCTGGGACACCAGGCTGCGCTGGAAGCTGATCAGCGGCGCGTTTTTCGCCGCTTCGGCCAACTTCAAGTGGAACTCGCCCGACAGACGGATGCCGGCACCGCGATCGCCACGGGAGAAGCTGTCGCGCTCGTCATTGACCATCTGGCGCAACTCGGCAATCTGTTCGGCAGTGGCGTGCTGCACAGCCAACTCAGTGATCGCTCGTTCCACCAGACGACGGGCCAAGAACACTTGGCGAGCCTCTTCGACACTCGGGCTGGCGACGACGGCGCCACGGTTCGGACGCAGCAGCACGACGCCTTCATGGGCCAGGCGCGACAGCGCGCGGCGAATGATGGTGCGACTGACCCCGAAAATTTCCCCCAGCGCTTCTTCGCTCAACTTGGTGCCGGGCGCCAGACGTTGTTCGAGGATGGCCTCGAAGATATGCGCGTAGACAATATCGTCCTGGGTACCGCTACGGCCGGCTTTGCCTGCTCGCGGTTGTTTCTTTAGGGGTTGCAACTGTTCGTTCATGGGCACTCGAGTCGGAAGAACTGCGGCGAATTGACCGTGACTGTAATACGGCACAGTGGGTCGCTGGCAAGTATCGCGTAAAAAACACTGCGATTGTACACAATGGACGGTGGCAACACGACTGTACGGCTGTTTGCGGCCTCGGCTGTATTGCAATGGTTGGTTATTTTTGAGTTTAGGCTTGCACCCAGGTTTTACCTTTCAAAAGTATAAGGAACACCGCGGTCATGAACGACGCTACGCACACGCAGCTCCGCCCTTTGGCCGATACGTCGCCTTCGGCAATCGTCGCCGGTTTCATCGCGATGATGACCGGTTACACCAGCTCGCTGGTCCTGATGTTCCAGGCCGGGCAAGCGGCAGGTCTGACCAGCGGGCAGATTTCGTCGTGGATCTGGGCGATCTCCATTGGCATGGCGGTGTGCTCGATTGGCCTGTCTTTGCGCTATCGCACCCCCATCACGATCGCCTGGTCGACCCCCGGCGCGGCGTTGCTGATCACCAGTCTGGGCGGCGTGAGTTACGGCGAAGCCATCGGTGCCTATATCACGTGCGCGGTGCTGGTGACGATTTGCGGCCTGACCGGCAGCTTCGAACGGCTGGTTAAAAAGATTCCAGCGTCGTTGGCCGCAGCCTTGCTGGCGGGAATTCTGTTCAAGATCGGAAGCGAAATCTTCGTCGCCGCCCAGCATCGCACTGCTTTGGTATTGGGGATGTTCTTCACTTACCTGGTGGTCAAGCGCCTGTCGCCGCGTTATGCCGTGCTGGCCGCGCTGTTGATCGGCACGGCGCTATCAGGGTTCATGGGGCTGCTGGACTTCAGCGGTTTCCATCTGGAAGTGGCGACGCCGGCCTGGACCACGCCGCACTTCTCCCTGGCCGCGACCATCAGCATCGGCATCCCGCTGTTTGTCGTGGCAATGACGTCGCAGAACATGCCGGGCATCGCCGTGCTGCGCGCTGACGGTTACACCGTGCCGGCCTCGCCGCTGATCACCACCACCGGCATCGCCTCATTACTGCTGGCGCCGTTTGGTTCCCACGGGATCAACCTCGCGGCCATCAGTGCGGCGATTTGCACCGGGCCGCATGCCCATGAGGATCGTAACAAGCGCTACACGGCGGCCGTCTGGTGCGGTATTTTCTACGGGATCGCCGGGGTGTTCGGCGCAACGCTGGCGGCGTTGTTCGCCGCGCTGCCGAAAGAGTTGGTGCTGTCGATTGCAGCACTGGCCTTGTTCGGCTCGATCATCAATGGCTTGAGCATTGCCATGAGCGAAGTGAAGGAACGTGAAGCGGCGCTGATTACCTTTATGGTCACGGCGTCGGGGCTGACGCTGTTTTCCATCGGTTCGGCGTTCTGGGGGATTGTGGCGGGGGTGTTGACGCTGGTGATCTTGAACTGGCGCAAGGCTTGAAAAGCAAAAGATCGCCTTTAATCTTCACAAAAAAAACGGCGACCCAAGGGTCGCCGTTTTTTAGAACATCAAGTTACCGGATTGATCGGCTTTTCCGGGTACCAGACGTCGATCAGCGGGCTGACGGTTGCTTCAGTCAGTTCGCTGCGGCCTTTGAGCCAGGCTTCAACTGCGGCACGCTGCTCTTCGGAAACCGAGCCACGTTTCTGCAGGCAAACCAGACCGAAGTCGTCGCCGCCAACATAGCCCAGACCGTTGGCTTCCATGGCTTCTTTCAGGAACGCGTCGAGGAAAGCATCAATGGCTTCATCAGCCAAATCTTCTTTGAAATCCAGGTTCAGTTCGAAACCCAGCTCTTGAAATTCATCGACGCACAGTTTTTTGCGCAGACGCTGGGAACGGTTAGTCGCCATTGGAACAATCCTCATAAGTAATAACGGGCGGCACTTTAGCAGTTTAAGGCGCCGATTGCCCGTCTCTCTGGGTTGCAGGCCCTACCGTCGGTAAAAAAATAGCGGATTAGAGGACCAGGGTACGGCACAAGCCGCTACACCTTGGGGCATAATGCCGACACTTTCATGACCGCTGAGGGAATTTATCTTCATGCCCTCGTCTTTTTCCCCCTCGGCTGTAGGGTTTTATTTCACATGATCAAATCTTTGCGTCCATTGTTGCTGGCCGGTTTTCTGCTTCCCCTGGCCTTCTCCGTTTCCGCTGCCCCCATCAACACCGGGCTGACGCCCAACGTTGAAAAGGCCATCAAGGCCAGCAAAATGCCGAACAACGCCTTGTCGCTGGTGATGATCCCGCTCAACGGCCCTGGCACCCCGACCATTTACAACGCTGACGTATCGGTCAACCCGGCCTCGACCATGAAACTGGTCACCACTTACGCGGCCCTGGAAATGCTCGGCCCGAACCACCAGTGGAAAACCGAGTTCTACACCGATGGCACCCTCAGTGGCGGCATCCTCAACGGTAACCTCTACCTCAAGGGTGGCGGCGATCCGAAGCTGAACATGGAAAAACTCTGGCTGCTGATGCGCGACCTGCGCGCCAATGGCGTGACGCAAATCACCGGCGACCTGGTGCTGGACCGCAACTTCTTCGTACAACCGCAGCTGCCCGTGTTCAACGACGACGGCAATGACGACAACAAACCGTTCCTGGTCAAACCCGATTCGCTGATGGTCAACCTCAAGGCCCTGCGTTTTGTGGCGCGTAACGACAACGGCAGGGTTCTGATCTCGGTAGAACCGCCGATTGCCACGGTTCGCATCGAAAATCTGGTAAAAGCGGTCAACTCCAAGCAATGCACCGGTGGCGTACGTTACAACCCGGTGACCCAGGCCGATGGCAGCGTGACCGTGACGGTCGGCGGCCAGTTGGGCGAGGGCTGCAGCTCCCAGACTTATCTGTCGCTGCTCGACCACGCGACCTACACCGCGGGCGCCGTGCGGGCGATCTGGAAGGAGCTGGGCGGCAGCATTCAGGGCGTGGACCGTCTGGCGCCAACGCCCAAAAACGCCAAGGTCCTGGCTCGGGCCTTCTCGCCGGACCTGGCGGAAATCATCCGCGACATCAACAAATACAGTAA
The DNA here is from genome assembly GCF_054898005.1 of Pseudomonas sp. HLT2-19-2. Lineage (NCBI taxonomy): Bacteria > Pseudomonadati > Pseudomonadota > Gammaproteobacteria > Pseudomonadales > Pseudomonadaceae > Pseudomonas > Pseudomonas sp. HLT2-19-2. The sequence continues at coordinate 4,235,979 of NZ_CM142712.1, forward strand.
CAACACCATGGCTCAGCAACTGTTCCTGAGTTTGGGCGCGCAGTTCCGCACCGAGGCCGACGGCGATGATGCCAAGGCTGCGCAGCGTGTCGTGCGTCAGTGGCTGGCGAAGAAAGGCATCACCGCGCCGCACCTGGTGATGGAGAACGGTTCCGGTCTGTCCCGTGCCGAGCGCGTGAGTGCGCGTGAATTGGCGGGCATGCTGCAAGCGGCCTGGAAAAGCCCTTACTCGGCCGAGTTCATCAGCTCGATGCCGATTGCCGGCACTGACGGCACCATGCGCAAACGCCTGAAGACCACGGCGATGCGCGGTGAAGCGCACATCAAGACCGGCACCCTGAATACCGTTCGGGCCATTGCCGGCTTCAGCCGCGACATCAACGGCAATACCTGGGCGGTGGTGGCGATCCTCAACGACAAGGCACCGTTTGGTGCCTCTTCGGTGCTGGATCAGGTGCTGCTGGACCTGTATCGCCAGCCGAAACTACCGGAAACGGCTTCGGTGCTCTAACCTTTAAAATCAAAAGATCGCAGCCTTCGGCAGCTCCTACAGGTGTACACATGACCCCGTAGGAGCTGCCGAAGGCTGCGATCTTTTCAATTCACCGCAGAATCGCCTAGTTCATCTCCCCTTCTACCCGATCCCGTCCTGCCTGTTTCGCCGCATACACCCCTGAATCCGCCCGCAGTAGCAGCGCATCCGCGCCCTCGCCGACTCGCCAACTGGCAATCCCGAAACTTGCGGTCACTGTCCCGACGCCTTCGATCGGCGAGCTGCGCAACCCTTGCCATAACTGCACGGCCAGGACATGCGCATGGCCGCCGTCGATGTCCGGGCAAAGCACCATGAACTCCTCGCCACCCAGGCGACAGAACACGTCGGTGCGGCGCAGCCGATGGCCGATGCGTTCGCACACGATCTGCAACACCCGATCGCCGACAGCGTGGCCATGCTGGTCATTGATACGTTTGAAGTGGTCGATATCGAGCATGATCACTGACAGTTCGCCGCCACCGCGCTCGACCCGCGCCATTTCGGTGATCAGGCGTTCCTGGAAATAGCGGCGGTTGTGGATCCCGGTCAGCGAGTCAGTGATCGACAGCGCGCGCAATTCTTCTTGCACCCGCTTGAGGTCGGAGATGTCCGAAATGTAGCCATGCCAGAGCACGCCACCACCGGGCAGTTCCTCCGGCGTCGCCTCGCCACGAAGCCAGCGCAGGCCGCGCAGGGGCAACTGCACGCGGTACTCCTCGCGCCAAGGGCTGAGGGTGTCCGCCGACGCCCGGATCGAGGCGCGGACTCGGGTGGTGTCCTGCGGATGAATTCGCGTGAAAATTGCTTCGGCGTTGAGCAACAGCACATCCGGTTCAAGTTCGTAGATCTCGCGAATGCCGTCGCTGGCATAGATCACGCTGAAGCGCCCATCGAACTCCATCTTGAACTGGTAGATCCCGCCGGGCACATGAGCGCTGAGTTTCTTCAGCAACAAGTCCCGTGCCGCCAGAGCCTCGTGGACGCGCTTGCGCTCGGTGATGTCGATACAGATCGCCAAGTGCCCGACCCACAGGCCTTGCTCGTCGAGTACCGGGGTCGCGAGCATGTTCACCGTCAAATGGCTGCCGTCGCTACGTAGCAGCGTCCATTCCCGCGCTTCGTGACCGCCCTCCTCGCCGCCCTCGACCAACATCGCCTGGCAGGTCGGAATCGGCTTGCCATAGCGCGCACTCAACTCCGCTGAGCGGGCGAGGAGCTCCCGGGGCAGGTGCAGGTTTTCCAGGGTCATGTGGCCCACCACCTCAGCGTTGGTGTAGCCGAGCATTTGCTCTGCACCGGCATTAAAGGTGCTAATGACCCCGCGCAAGTCAGTGGCGATGATCGCCACCTGGGTCGCGGCATTCAGCACGCCGCGCAACTGGCCATGGGTGCCGCGCAACTCCTGCTCGCGGGCGCGCAGTTCCTGGGTCCGTTGCTCGACCATTTTCAGCGCCCGTTGACGCTGACTGACCAGCACATAGAGCAAGGCACTGAGCAACAGACTGAGCAAACCACCCAGCACCACCAGGCTGGTCACCGAAGAGTGGTTGGCTTTAAGGAAGGCATCGCTGGGCTTGATGTCGACTTGATAGTCATGGTCGGCAAGCCGCAGCAGCCGGGTCGCGGCCAATTCACTGGGGGCCGGTGCGTTGGGAGACTCATAAAGCACTTCGTGCTGATCGTCTGTGGACAAGTCGAGGATGCGCACCGAAAGGTAGTCACGGCCCGCCTCCGGCAGCCCGTCCGCGAGCAACTGGCGCATGCTGATCACGGCCATGACATAACCGAACGGTTTAAACCCCGTCGTTGCCGGTTTATTGCGCCGCAGCACCGGCGCGACCAGCAGCACGCCGCGCGCATAGGCCGGCTCGATATTGACCAGATGCATCGGCTGCGAAACCGCCATGCCGCCGTGCTGATCGGCCCGTTCAAGGGTTGAACGGCGCAAGGGTTGAGCCAACAAGTCGTAGCCCAGCGGCGAGCCAAGCTTGCTTTGGGTCTGGCTGTAAAGCACCGCCACGTACTCATCTCGTTCGGCCGCCAGTTGCAGTTGGCCGTCGGCATTGAGTTCACGCAGGGTGAAGTCGAGTAAACCCTCTGCACGCACCTGGCGTTCAAATTCCGCTCGATCGGCACCGGTCACCCGCTTGGCGAAGGTATAGGCCTGAGTCCGGTGCAGCAGTGGTTGGGTGTAACCGTCGAACTCCTCGCGGGAGACCGAATCGGAATTGGCAAAGAATCGGCGCAGGCCATCGAGACGCTGCTCCTGATCTTCGAAACGTTCTTCGATACGGCTGTAACGTTCACTGGCCAGCAGTTGGAAACGTTGCCGCAATTGATGGTGAAACAGATTCAGCGTCGACCACGCCAGCAATCCCGTGAGAATTGCGCCGACGACTAATACCAGCAGCGCGACCAACCAGGCCGAGACATCTTCACTGATAAAACCCAGGATCTTCGGGCGCACGGCGTGCAACGACATAGACGCAACTCAAAACGCCAGGTGCGGGAAAGCCCATTGGCCATGCGTTGAGTTATAGCTATTAGCCATCAATTTGACCAGCCCCGAAAAGAAGCCAAGAGCCTTTAAAAATCAAGGCTCTGTGGATCCAATGCGGGAAAGTGTCAACGGGCCGTGATTTTCCAAGCACGGTGGATCTTGCCATTACGGGCGAAATCCGGATCGATGGTCTGGGCGGTGATTTCCTCGACTGAGTAACGCTCGGTGAGGTTTTCCTCGAGCTGGAATTTGCGGAAGTTATTGGAGAAGTACAACACGCCGCCCGGTGCCAATCGCGCCATGGCCAGATCGATCAATTGCACCTGGTCGCGCTGCACATCGAAGATCCCTTCCATGCGCTTGGAGTTGGAAAACGTCGGCGGGTCGATGAAGATCAGGTCGTACTCGTCACGGCAGGCGTCGAGCCAGGCCATCACATCGCCCTGCTCCAGACGGTTCTTGTCAGAGAAACCGTTCAGCGACAGGTTACGACGCGCCCAGTCCAGATAGGTTTTCGACAAATCGACGCTGGTGGTACTGCGTGCGCCGCCCTTGGCTGCGTGAACACTGGCGGTCGCGGTGTAGCTATACAGGTTGAGGAAGCGCTTACCTTCGGCCTCTTTCTGGATGCGCATGCGCATCGGCCGGTGGTCGAGGAACAGCCCGGTGTCGAGGTAATCCGTGAGGTTCACCAGCAGCTTCACGCCGCCTTCGTTGACCTCGACAAACTTGCCCTGTGCCGCTTGGCGTTCGTACTGCTTGGTGCCGCTCTGACGCTCGCGACGCTTGACCACCACGCGGCTCTTGTCGATGTTCAGGGCCTGCGGAATGGCGGCCAGGGCATCGAACATACGCGCCGAGGCTTTTTCCGGATCGATGGATTTCGGCGCGGCGTACTCCTGGACATGCACCCAATCCTGATACAGGTCGATGGCCATGGAGTATTCCGGCATGTCGGCATCGTAGACCCGGTAGCAGTCGATGCCTTCACGCTTGACCCACTTGCCGAGGGCCTTGAGGTTCTTTTGCAGGCGGTTGGCGAACATCTGCCCGCCTTCACTCAAGCGCGGCTGCTCAATCACTACCGGTGCCGGTTTGATCGGGTTGCCGTTCTTGTTGTATTTCTCGTACTTGCCAGGTGCTACGTCGTTGTCTGCGACGTCGACTTCGGCCTGTTCACGCTCGACCTGACGCTGTTCCGGGGTGCGACGTTCGCCGGTGACGAACTGGTCCGGCGTGACTTTGATCAGCAGCAATTTGCACGGCAAGGCGCCGTTCCAGAACGAATACTGTTTATGGCTGCGGATGCCCATGCGCTTGCCTAGGTCCGGGGCGCCGGTGAATACCGCCGCTTCCCAGTTCAAGCAGGCCTGACGCAGACGTTCGCCGAGGTTCTGGTAGAGATAGAGCAAGCTCGCTTCGTCACCCAGACGCTCGCCGTACGGCGGGTTGCAGATCACCAGACCTTTCTGGTTCTGGTCCGGACGCGGCTCGAACGTCCCTACTTCGCCCTGGTAGATCTTGATCCACTCGCTCAGGCCGGCACGTTCGACGTTGTTGCGGCCCGGTTGAATCAGGCGCGGATCGGCTTCGTAACCGCGAATCCACAGCGGTGGCCTGGCCAGGCCGGCAGCGGCACGGTCGGAGGCTTCTTCGTGAAGCTTTTTCCACAGCGCCGGGACGTGACCGAGCCAGGCGGTGAAGCCCCACTGCTCGCGGCGCAGGTTCGGCGCCATGTCGGCGGCGATCATCGCCGCTTCCACCAGGAACGTACCGACACCGCACATCGGGTCAGCCAGCGCGCCGCCATCGGCCGCAATGCGAGGCCAACCGGAACGGATCAGGATCGCGGCCGCGAGGTTTTCCTTCAGCGGCGCCGCGCCCTGCTGCAAGCGATAGCCACGCTGATGCAGGCTGTGGCCGGAGAGGTCGAGGGACAGAATCGCTTCGCCGCGATCCAGGCGCAGGTGAATGCGCAGGTCCGGATTGAGCTTGTCGATGGATGGACGGTCGCCCTGCGGGGTGCGCAATTTGTCGACGATGGCGTCCTTGACCTTCAAGGCGCCGAAGTGGGTGTTGTCGATGCCCGAGCCGTGACCGCTGAACTCGACGGCCAGGGTGCCGTCGTTGAGCATGTGGTCTTGCCACTCGATATCCAGCACGCCGTGATAGAGGTCTTCAGCGTCTTTCATCGGGAAACGCTTGAGCACCAGCAGCACCCGGTTCGCCAGACGCGACCACAGGCACAGGCGGTAAGCGATTTCCATGGTTGCCATGCCGCGCACGGCAGAGGTGTGCTCACGCGCTTCTTCAAGGCCAAGCCCGACGGCTTCCTCGATGAGCAGGCCTTCAAGGCCTTTTGGGCAAGTGAGGAAGATTTCGAATTGATCGGACATTGGAATTTCAGAGCCTTTGGCTAAGTGAACCGACAACGCATTGCCGGCCCGGTTTTCAATCAGGCGCTTTTCTAAAAGAGCGCCCGCGTGGCACGAAGGTGTGCCGTTCCACCCTTGCTGCTCGGGTTAAAAGAGCTTAGATGCAAAGGCAGATAAAAAAGGTGATGCAACAAAATGTCATAAGTCGACCCTTCGTCGAATAGTCCCCCCGCACAACAGGAGGCATTCTCACTTAGGGGTTCAATTCATCATGCAGCGCAGGGCCGATCATACCGGGGTTTTGCCAATAAACACGGGACAACATCGTGTTACTTATGGCCATACCACCTTAATAGTTACGTCCTTATGACAAAACGATCATTCCCTCGATGTGACGCATTGGTTAGAACTCCACACAGGTTGACACCGCAATGACGTCAACACCTTGGCTCGTGACGCCGGCAGCGAGCCCCAACGGCAGGAGTTTTTCTGCCAGACCTCGATTGAGGTCGACGCGATAAATACAGTCAACAAGTGAGGGCAACACCCTATGAGAAGACTTAAGCGTGATCCGTTGGAAAAAGCATTTTTGCGCGGATATCAATATGGCGTTGGTGGCAAATCCCGCGAGCTTTGCCCATTTACTCTACCGTCGGTACGCCAAGCCTGGATTAACGGCTGGCGAGAAGGACGCGGCGACAATTGGGACGGTATGACCGGCACTGCGGGAATCCATAGACTCAACGAACTTCACGCCGTCGGCTAACACAGGGCACACACTCCGACACGACAATCTGATTACGTAACGACTTACCACGCACGCCCCATCCGGGCGGCGGGCTCCGGCCCAGGGGCTCCTTCGAGGAGCCCTTTTTTATGCCTGTCGTTTAACGCATAGCCGTGATCGCATCCACCGATTCACGAATCAACGCCGGGCCTTTATAGATGAAACCGGAATAGAGCTGCACCAGGCTCGCCCCCGCAGCGATTTTTTCAGCCGCGTGCTTGCCTTCGGTGATGCCGCCCACGGCGATGATCGGCAAGCGACCGGCCAACTCTGCCGCCAGCACTTTCACCGTGTGGGTGCTCTTGTCGCGAACCGGTGCGCCGGACAGACCGCCCGCCTCGTCGCCGTGCTCCATGCCTTCAACGCCGACGCGGCTCAGGGTGGTGTTGGTGGCGATCACCGCATCCATCCCGGTTTCGATCAGCGCTTGCGCGACCTGAGCGGTTTCTTCGTCGGTCATGTCCGGCGCAATCTTGATCGCCAGTGGGACATGTTTGCCGTGGCGCAGCGCCAGTTCTGCACGGCGCGTAGCCAAGTCAGCCAACAATTGCTTCAGCGAATCGCCGAACTGCAGGCTACGCAGGCCCGGGGTATTCGGCGAGCTGACGTTGACCGTCACGTAGCTGGCGTGGGCGTAGACCTTGTCCAGACAGATCAGGTAGTCGTCGACCGCCCGCTCAACCGGGGTATCGAAGTTTTTGCCGATATTGATCCCCAGCACGCCCTTGTACTTGGCCGCCGCCACTCGGGCCAGCAGGTGATCGACGCCGAGGTTGTTGAACCCCATGCGGTTGATGATCGCCTCGGCTTCCGGCAGACGGAAAATCCGTGGTTTAGGGTTGCCCGGTTGCGGACGTGGCGTAATGGTGCCGATTTCGACAAAACCAAAACCCAGTTGGGCAAACCCGTCGATGGCCGCGCCGTTCTTGTCCAGACCGGCCGCCAGACCTACCGGGTTCGGGAAGTCCAGGCCCATGACGGTCACCGGCATTTTCGCCGGTGCCTTGCACAGCAAGCCGTTGAGGCCCAAACGCCCGCCCGCGCCGATCAGGTCCAGGGACAGATCGTGGGAGGTTTCCGGGGAAAGTTTGAACAACAGCTGACGGGCCAGGGTGTACATGGGCGGCTTTGACTCTGGGCTACGAAAAGTGGCGGCGATTATAGCCGGGCATCGAGGTTGCAGGCGAGGCGCGCGACAAAATCAGTGAGCGATGGCATATGCCTTGCACCGTCACTGACATCAGCACTCATGCCAACGGCGGGATGAGTCGAAAGACAAAGGTGTCGTCACTTGGCCTTGCTCTGGCAAGCAGCCCGGTACGGCGCTTTTTTATGGAAGGTGTTTACTGATGATTGAAGTTCCAGCCACCCCTCTGGCCTGGGTCAACGGCAGCGATGCCCCGGAAAAGACCGAAATCAACCTCGGCTTCATGGCCCTCAGCGACTGCGCCTCCGTGGTGGTCGCCGCCACGCAGGGCTTCGCGCAACCTTATGGCCTGACCCTGAACCTCAAGCGCCAGCCGTCCTGGGCCAACCTGCGGGACAAACTGGTCAGTGGCGAACTTGACGCCGCCCACAGCCTGTACGGTTTGATCTACGCCGTGCATTTGGGCATCGGCGGTGTCGCGTCGACCGACATGGCGGTGCTCATGGGCCTGAATCAGAATGGCCAGAGCATCAATCTCTCCCATGGCTTACAGGCCTTGGGCGTGACCAGTCCTGAAGCACTCGACCGGCACGTGCACCAAAGTCGCCCAAAACTCACTTTCGCCCAGACATTTCCTACGGGCACTCACGCCATGTGGCTGTATTACTGGCTCGCGAGTCAGGGCATCCATCCGCTGCAGGACGTCAACAGCGTGGTGGTGCCGCCGCCGCAAATGGTCGCGCACCTGCAAGCCGGACGCATCGATGGTTTCTGCGTCGGTGAGCCATGGTCCGCCAGCGCGGTGCAGCAGAACCTGGGGTTCACCCTGGCCACCACCCAGACCATCTGGCCCGATCATCCGGAAAAAGTCCTCGGTTGCACCCGCGCTTTTGTCGAGCAATACCCCAACACCGCCCGGGCGCTGGTGATGGCGATCCTCGAAGCCAGCCGCTTCATCGAACAAAGCACGGAAAATCGCTGCAGCACCGCAAAGCTGTTGAGTGCGCCCGAATACCTCGACGCGCCACTCGACTGCATCGCGCCGAGGCTGCTCGGTGACTACGCCGATGGCCTCGGTAATCGTTGGCAGGATCCGCATTCCCTGCGGTTCCATGCGGACGGCGAGGTCAACCTGCCTTACTTGTCCGACGGCATGTGGTTCATGACCCAGTTCCGCCGCTGGGGTTTGTTGCGCGATGACCCGGACTATCTGGGCGTGGCCCGCCAGGTCCAGCAACTAGACTTGTATCGAGAGGCCGCCACGACGGTGGGTGTAGCCGCCCCGGGTCAGGAAATGCGCAGCAGCCAGTTGATCGACGGCAAGGTCTGGGACGGCTCGGACCCCGCCGGCTATGCCCGCAGCTTCAAGCTGCACGCCATGAGCGACAGCTCGCCCCTTCTCGCCAGCCGCTGACAGGAGATTGCGAATATGTTGCGTATCCTGCTGATCAACGACACCGCGAAGAAAGTCGGTCGCCTGAAGGCGGCGCTGACCGAAGCCGGGTTCGAGGTAATCGACGAGTCGGGCCTGACCATCGACCTGCCTGCGCGCGTCGAAACGGTGCGTCCGGATGTGATTTTGATCGATACCGAGTCACCGAGCCGCGATGTGATGGAGCAAGTGGTGCTCGTGAGCCGCGACCAACCGCGGCCGATTGTGATGTTTACCGATGAACATGACCCCGATGTGATGCGTCAGGCGATCAAGTCCGGGGTCAGTGCCTACATCGTCGAAGGCATCCACGCACAGCGCTTGCAGCCGATTCTCGATGTGGCCATGGCACGCTTTGAAAGCGACCAGGCCCTGCGCGCCCAACTTAACGCCCGCGACCAGCAACTGGCCGAGCGCAAGCGCATCGAGCTGGCCAAAGGGCTGTTGATGAAAATGAAGGACTGCAACGAGGAAGAGGCCTACACCCTGATGCGCCGCCAGGCGATGAGCCGGCAGCAGAAGCTGATTCAGGTGGCGGAACAGATCATCGCCATGAGCGAGTTGCTCGGGTAAACGATCCTGAACCTGGCACAGATCTCGCTAGGTAATCACCACAGGTAACCAACGGCGGTTGCCCCACCTACGACAAAGACGTCGCTCACCTCATTTGCCCTTTGGCGAATCCGGTGGCGGCGTTTTTTTGTTTTGGCCCCAGAGACCGGGGCCGGTGGTGCGGCCGATGCGGCGCCCCACCTGCAAGCTCATGACTCCTTCTCGAGACTATTAACAGCTGAGGTGCGCGATGAATTCAAGCTTCTGGAAATCTGGCCATACCCCGACATTGTTCGCGGCCTTCCTCTATTTCGACCTGAGCTTCATGGTCTGGTACGTGCTCGGCCCACTGGCGGTGCAAATCGCCGCCGACTTGCACCTGACCACCCAACAGCGCGGGCTGGTGGTGGCCACGCCGATTCTGGCCGGGGCCGTGCTGCGCTTTGTGATGGGCTTGCTGGCTGATCGCCTGTCGCCAAAAACTGCCGGACTGATTGGCCAGGTGATCGTCATCTGCGCCCTGTTCGTCGCCTGGAAACACGGTATCCACAGCTACGAGCAGGCGCTGGTGCTGGGCCTGTTCCTCGGCATGGCCGGCGCGTCCTTCGCCGTCGCCCTGCCGCTGGCGTCGCAATGGTATCCGCCACAACACCAAGGCAAAGCCATGGGCATCGCCGGTGCCGGCAACTCGGGCACGGTGTTCGCCGCCCTGCTCGCCCCGGTCCTGGCCGCCGCATTTGGGTGGAGTAACGTGTTCGGCTTCGCCCTGATCCCGCTGATTCTGACCATCATCATCTTTGCCTGGCTGGCCAAAAACGCGCCTGAGCGGCCAAAAGCCAAGTCCATGTCCGACTACTTCAAGGCCTTGGGCGACCGCGACAGCTGGTGGTTCATGTTTTTCTACAGCGTGACCTTCGGCGGCTTCATAGGTCTGGCGAGCGCTCTGCCCGGCTATTTCAACGACCAATATGGCCTCAGCCCGGTGACCGCCGGCTATTACACCGCCGCTTGCGTGTTCGGTGGCAGTTTGATGCGTCCGTTGGGAGGTGCTCTGGCCGACCGTTTCGGTGGCATTCGCACCCTCTTGGGGATGTACACGGTGGCGGCGGTCTGCATCGCGGCGGTGGGTTTTAATCTGCCGAGTTCCTACGCTGCACTGGCACTTTTCGTCTGCACAATGCTCGGTTTGGGTGCAGGTAACGGCGCTGTTTTCCAGTTGGTGCCACAGCGTTTTCGCCGGGAGATCGGAGTGATGACCGGTTTGATCGGCATGGCCGGCGGGATCGGTGGGTTTGCACTGGCAGCGGGCATGGGCGCGATCAAGCAAAGCACCGGCAGTTATCAACTGGCCTTGTGGTTGTTCGCCAGCCTCGGCGTACTCGCCTGGTTCGGCCTGCACGGTGTGAAACGTCGCTGGAGAACCACGTGGGGTTCGGCCGCAGTGACAGCTGCACGGGTCTGAAGCCTCAATGAGCCTGCAACTGAGTTTTGCCGAAGCCAGCGCCATCGGCCCTCGCGAGGAGAATCAGGACGCCCTGCGCCTGGTGACCCCGGCCCCGGCGCTGGCAGCGAGCAAGGGTTATTTGTTCGCCATCGCCGATGGCGTCAGCCAGTGCGCCGACGGTGGCCTCGCCGCCCGCTCGACGTTGCAGGCCCTGGCGCTGGATTACTACGCCACACCGGAAACCTGGGGCGTCGCTCAAGCGCTGGATCGCCTGCTACTGGCGCAAAATCGCTGGCTACAGGCCAATGGCGGTGGGCAACCGCTGCTGACCACTGTCAGTGCTTTGGTCATGCGCGGTAGGCGTTTTACCCTGGCCCATGTCGGCGATTGCCGGGTTTATCGCTGGCACGCCGATCAGTTGCAGCGGGTCAGCGAGGATCACGTCTGGGACCAACCGGGCATGCAGCATGTGCTCAAGCGCGCGCTGGGGCTCGATCAGCATTTGGTGCTGGATTTTCTCGATGGCGAACTGCGCCTTAATGAGAGCTTCGTGCTGCTCAGCGACGGCGTCTGGGCCGTGCTGGGAGACACGGCCATTGCCGCGATTCTGCGCGATCAACCGGATCTGAACAGCGCTGCGCAGACCTTGGTCAACGCTGCGCATCTGGCCGGCAGCCAGGATAACGCCAGCGCCTTGCTGGTGCGGGTCGATGCCCTCGGTGAAACGAGTATCGGCGATGCGTTGATTCATTTGCAGCAATGGCCGCTGCCGCCAACACTGAAACCGGGTCAAACATTCGAGGGCTGGCAAGTCGAAGGCATACTCGCTCAGAGCCAGCAGTCGTTGCTCTATCGGGTACGCGACGGGCAACAACAACCCTGGCTGTTGAAAACCTTGCCCGGTGCGCTGCGCGACGATCACTTGGCCGGGCAAGCGTTGCTGTCGGAAGAATGGTTTCTCAAGCGCGTGGCCGGCCGGCATTTCCCTGAAGTCCATGCCGCCAGTCAGCGTCAGCATTTGTACTACGTGATGCGGGAATATTCCGGATCTACGTTGGCAGCGTTGCACGCAGATGTCGGACCGCTGCCTCTGCCGCAATGGCAGGATCTGGCCGAACGCCTGTTGCGAGCCGTTGGCATGCTGCATCGACGGCAAATTCTCCATCGCGATATCAAACCGGAGAACCTGCTGCGGGGGGACGACGGCGAATTACGCCTACTGGACTTCGGCCTCGCCTACTGCCCCGGCCTGTCCGAAGATCAGCCTTCTGTCCTGCCCGGAACGCCCAGCTATATCGCGCCGGAAGCCTTTCGCGGGGAAGCGCCGACACCGCAACAGGACCTGTATGCCGTCGGCGTGACCTTGTACTTCCTGCTCACCGGGCATTATCCCTACGGCGAAATCGAAGCCTTCCAACGCCCCCGGTTTGGGGTTCCTGTCAGCGCCAATCGCTATCGACCCGACCTGCCGGAATGGATCGCGCAAAGTCTGGAGCGCGCCGTGACGGTGGATCCGGGTCAACGATTTGAAACGGCGGAAGAATGGTTGTTGCTGCTGGAACAGGGTGAGCGACACAGTTTGAGCGTGCGACCGAGACCGTTGCTTGAGCGCGAGCCATTGAAGGTCTGGCGGACTTTGGCGCTGGCGTCATTGCTGGTGAATCTGGTGCTGCTGGTTGTGGCGCTCCATTAACGGGCAAGGCGCTTTGATTCGGTGCAATAAATCACACCCCTCGCTTTGACAATGCGACCAAACTCAACAAATCCGGGACTCTGAGGAACTTGGCACAACCACTGCATTACCTCTCTCATCAACTATAAAGCCCAGCCTTCAACGACGAAGGATGCGCTTCCCGAGAGAACGGGACCAGGACAAAGGCGTCCTCGCTAGGCAACTAGCGGGACGCCTTTTTTTGTTTGCGCAAAATGTGTCGAGCAAGACCTGAAAGCCCTGATGAGGCGGGTCTGAGCTCCCCGGAGAACCTGATGAAAAAATTAAAACTGGTGATGATCGGCAACGGCATGGCCGGGGTTCGTACCCTGGAAGAGCTGCTCAAGCTGAGCAATGAGCTGTACGACATCACGGTCTTCGGCGCCGAACCCCATACCAACTACAACCGCATCCTGCTGTCGCCCGTGCTGGCCGGTGAACAGACCTTTGAAGACATCGTGCTGAACGATATGGACTGGTACCTGGACAACAACATCAAGCTGATGTTGAACCGCAAAGTGGTGGAGATCGATCGGGTCAAACGCCGGGTCATCGCTGAAGACGGCAGCGAGGCCGAATACGATCGCCTGCTGATCGCCACCGGCTCGACCCCGTTCATCCTGCCGATCCCCGGCAACACCTTGCACGGCGTGATCGGCTACCGCGACATCGCCGATACCCAGGCGATGATCGACACCGCGAAAACCCACAAGCACGCCGTTGTGATCGGTGGCGGCCTGCTCGGCCTGGAAGCCGCCAACGGCCTGATGCTGCGCGGCATGCACGTCACCGTGGTGCACATCGGCGAATGGTTGCTGGAACGGCAACTGGACAAAACCAGCGGCCAGTTACTGCAAACCGCCCTGGAAGCCCGCGGCCTGCACTTTCGTCTTTTCGAGCAAACCCAAGCCCTGCACGATGCCGGCAATGGCCGGGTCGGTTCGGTTGAGTTCAAGAATGGCGACATCATCCCCGCCGACCTGGTGGTGATGGCCGCCGGCATTCGCCCCAACACCGAACTCGCGGAAAAATCCGGCATCCCTTGCAACCGCGGGATTCTGGTCAACGACACCCTGCAAACCTACGACCCACGCATCTATGCCATCGGCGAATGCGCCAGCCACCGCGGCATCGCCTACGGCCTGGTGGCGCCGCTGTTCGAACAGGCCAAGGTCTGCGCCAACCACCTCGCCCAACTGGGCTTCGCCACCTACAAGGGCTCGGTGACGTCGACCAAATTAAAAGTCACCGGCATCGACCTGTTCTCCGCCGGCGACTTCATGGGCGGCGAAGGCACCGAAACCATCACCCTCTCCGACCCCATCGGCGGGATCTACAAAAAACTGGTGATCAAGGATGACGTGCTGGTCGGGGCCTGTCTGTACGGCGATACGGCAGACGGTGGCTGGTATTTCCGGCAGATCCGTGAGAATCACGACATCGCGCAGATCCGCGATCACCTGATGTTCGGCGGCTCTTCATCCATGGAGCTGGCCCTGGGCGACGTAGGGCATCAAGGCCAGGACAACGCCATGAGCATGGCCGACACCGCCGAAGTCTGCGGCTGCAACGGCGTGTGCAAAGGCACCATCGTCAAGGCGATTCAGGAGCACGGATTGTTCAGCGTCGACGACGTCAAGAAACACACTAAGGCGGTTAGCTCCTGCGGTTCCTGCGCAGGGCTGGTAGAACATATCCTGATCAACACCGTGGGCGGCGCGGCGGACGTCAAACCGAAAAGCGAAAAAGCCATCTGCGGTTGCAGCGACCTGAACCACGGGCAAATCCGCCAGGCCATCCGCGAGCAGCACTTGCTGACCATCGCTGGCACACTGAGCTACCTGAACTGGCGCACCCCGAACGGCTGCGCCACGTGCCGCCCGGCGCTCAACTATTACCTGATCGGCGAAGCACAGGCCCCGGACATCGGTTGCGCTCACCACCATTGCGCACGGGTCGAGAATGGCCGGGTGCTGCTGGCTCTGCGGGAAGCAAGCTGATGAATCGCCAGATCACCGCTTCTACCTGCTGCTACTGCGGGGTCGGCTGCGGCGTGCTGATCGAGCATGACGGCGAGCGCATTCTCGGCGTCAGCGGCGATCCGGCCCACCCGGCCAACTTCGGCAAACTGTGCAGCAAAGGATCGACCCTGCACCTGACCGGCGATCTCGCGGCCCGGGCGCTATACCCCGAACTGCGCCTCGGCAAAGGCTTGGCCCGCAGCCGCACCGATTGGGACACTGCCCTCGATCACGCCGCCAGCGTTTTTGCCGAGACCATCGCCGAACACGGCCCGGACAGCGTGGCGTTCTACATCTCCGGGCAATTGCTGACCGAGGATTACTACGCGTTCAACAAACTGGCACGAGCGCTGGTGGGCACCAACAACATCGACAGCAATTCGCGCCTGTGCATGTCTTCAGCAGTGGTCGGTTACAAGCGCAGCCTGGGTGCCGACGCACCGCCGTGCAACTACGAAGACCTGGAGCTGAGCGACTGCGTGATGATCGTCGGCAGTAACATGGCCTACGCCCACCCGATACTTTTCCGTCGGCTGGAGGAAGCGAAATCCCGTCGGCCGCAGATGAAAGTCATCGTCATCGACCCGCGTCGTACCGACACCTGCGATTTGGCTGACCTGCACCTGGCCATTCTGCCGGGTACCGATGTCGCGTTGTTCCATGGGATTTTGCACCTGCTGTTGTGGGAAGACTGGGTCGACCGCGACTTCATCAAGGCCCACACCGAAGGCTTGGCCGAACTGAAAAACCTGGTGCGCGATTACACGGCGCAGATGGTTTCGCAGCTCTGTGGGATCAGCGTCGAGCAACTGCAGCAATGCGCCAAATGGGTCGGCACCTCGAAGCGTTTTCTATCGCTATGGTGCATGGGGCTGAACCAGTCCACCGCCGGCAGCGCAAAGAACAGTGCACTGATCAACCTGCACCTGGCCACCGGGCAAATCGGCCGCCCCGGTGCAGGGCCTTTCTCGCTGACCGGTCAGCCGAATGCCATGGGGGGTCGGGAAACCGGCAGTTTGTCGAACCTGCTGCCTGGCCATCGCGAAGCCGCCAATGCTGAACATCGCGCGGAAGTGGCCGCCTATTGGGGCGTTGAACAACTTCCCGAGAACACCGGATTAACCGCCATTGAACTGTTCGAGCAGGTGCGTAGCGGGAAAATCAAGGCGCTGTGGATCGCTTGCACCAACCCCGCGCAGTCAATGCCGGATCAAACCGCCGTGCGCGCGGCACTGCAAGCCTGCCCGTTCGTGGTGTTGCAGGAAGCTTTCCGCACCACCGAAACCGCAGCGTTCGCTGATCTACTGTTGCCGGCCGCCAGTTGGGGCGAAAAGGACGGCACGGTGACGAACTCCGAGCGGCGCATTTCCCACGTTCGTCGAGCCATCGTCGCACCGGGCGAAGCCCGCTCCGACTGGGCGATCACCGTAGATTTCGCACAACGCCTGGAACAACATCTGCGTCCGGGGCAAACCAGCCTGTTTACCTTTGAAACGCCAGCGCAAGTCTTCGATGAGTACAAACAACTGACCCGCGGGCGTGATCTGGACTTGTCCGGCATCAGTCACGAGCTGATCGACCGCCTCGGCCCTCAGCAATGGCCCTTCCCCACGGGCGCCAGTGAAGGCACGGCTCGGCTGTACCTGGACGGGATTTTTCCGACTGCCAGTGGACGTGCGCAATTCGTGGCCGACCCGTATCGCGCCGCCAAGGAACAACGCGACGCGCGCTTCCCGCTGACCCTGATCACCGGCCGCCTGCGGGATCAATGGCACGGCATGAGCCGCACTGGCACCGCCGCGCAGTTATTCGGACACGTCAGCGAAGCAGTGTTGAGTTTGCACCCGGATGAACTGCGTCGGCATCGGCTGCAATCGGGCGACCTGGTTAGCCTGAAAAGTCGCCGTGGCGCGGTGATTGTCGCCGTCGGCAGCGACGACAGCGTGCGCCCGGGCCAGGCCTTTCTGCCGATGCATTGGGGTGACCGCTTCCTCAAGGGTGGCGTAAATGCGCTCACCCAACCGGCTTTCGACCCGATGTCGAAACAACCCGAACTCAAGCACAGCGGCGTGCGCCTCGAACCTGTGCAACTGCCGTGGAACCTTTTCGCCCTGATAGAGGGCAATGTTCAACAGCATTTTGAGACGCTACGACCGTTCTGTGAGGCGTTTTCCTACGTTAGCCTCAGCTTGGCCGGCCGTGAACGCCCCGCACTGCTGATACGCGCTGCCAGCGCCAGCGCGCCAGATCCACAATTGCTGCGTGATATCGATCAATGCATGGGGCTCAACGACGGCACGGTTTTGGCTTACGACGACCCACGACGCTCCATCGGCAAACGCGTGCGGATTGAGAACGGTCGGATCACCGCGATTCGTCTGGCCGGCGAAACCCTCGCCCAACACTGGCTGCAAAGTCTGTGGCTCGAAGGTCGCGCCGATGAACAACTGCGGCGCTGGCTGCTGGCACCGCTGAGCGCACCACCGGGCAACGCCAATACACCGGCCGTCGGTAACAACATCCTGTGCAACTGCAAAAACGTCAGCCAGAGCGCGGTCTGCGCAGGCATTAGTCGCGGCCTGGATCTGCAGGGTTTGAAACAAGAATTGGGTTGCGGCACGCAATGCGGCTCCTGCGTCCCGGAAATCAAGCGTTTGCTGGCCGCCACTGCCCAGCCGATCGCCGTCATCTCGTGAGGAAAATACTATGAGCGCAAAAGTCTGGCTGGTGGGTGCAGGCCCTGGAGATCCGGAATTGTTGACCCTCAAGGCAGTGCGAGCGTTGAGAGAGGCGGATGTGGTGCTGATTGATGACCTGGTCAACGACGCAGTGCTGGAGCATTGCCCCCAGGCGCGGATCATTCCCGTGGGCAAGCGCGGCGGCTGTCGCTCTACGCCTCAGGCGTTCATTCATCGCCTGATGCTGCGTTATATCCGCCACGGTCAATGCGTGGTGCGGCTCAAGGGCGGTGATCCGTGCATTTTCGGCCGTGGCGGTGAAGAGGCACAGTGGCTGCGTGAACGCGGCGTCGAGGTTGAGCTGGTCAACGGCATCACAGCCGGGCTTGCCGGCGCAACGCAATGCGATATTCCCTTGACCCTGCGAGGCGTCGCGCGTGGCGTGACGCTGGTCACCGCCCACACTCAGGATGGCAGCAGCTTGAACTGGCAAGCCCTGGCGCAAGGTGGCACGACGCTGGTGGTGTATATGGGTGTCGCAAAACTGAGCGAGATCCGTGAGCGCCTGCTGGCCGGCGGAATGGCGGCGGATACACCGGTGGCGATGATTGAAAATGCTTCCCTGCCACACCAACGGGAATGTAGGAGCGATCTGACAGCGATGGAAGAAGATGCCTACGCCTTTGAGTTGAAGAGTCCGGCAATCCTGGTCATCGGCGCGGTCGCGGCCTGTACAGAAGTATCCCTGTCGGTAGCTGATTTCCCCGCGAATGCAGTCAATCAGTCAGTCTGACTCTCCCTGCTTCAACCCTGCCCTCACCAAATCGCAGACAAAGAAAAGCCCGGCCTAAGCCGGGCTTTTCAGAGCTGCGACTAATTACTTAGCGTTAGCTTCAACCTGCGCTTCTACGCGACGGTTTACAGCGCGACCAGCATCAGTTTTGTTGTCAGCAACTGGGCGGGATTCGCCGTAGCCAACAGACTGAACGCGGGTCGATTCAACACCGTACTGGTTGGTCAGAACTTGCTTAACGGCGTTTGCACGACGCTCGGACAGTTTCTGGTTGTAAGCGTCAGGACCGACGGAGTCAGTGTGACCTTCAACAGTAGTGCTGGTGGATGGGTACTGCTTCATGAAGTCAGCGAGGTTTTTGATGTCGCCGTAGCTGTTAGTCTTAACTACCGACTTGTCGAAGTCGAATTTCACGTCGAGCTCAACACGAACAACTTCAGCAACTGCTGGGCAGCCATCAGCGTCAACAGTTACGTTGGCTGGGGTGTCCGGGCACTTGTCAACGTTGTCGCACACGCCATCGTTGTCGCTGTCGGAGCAGACTTCGGCTGGTGCTGGAACTGGAGCAGCAGCAGGCTTGGAGCCGCCACCGAAGTTCACACCGATACCGACGCTTGGAGCCCACTCGGTGTCGCCCTGGTCGATGTTGTATTGAGCTTCAACGCCAGCACGGGCGTAGAAGTTGTCGGTGAAGTACAGCTTGGCACCGCCGCCAACGTTAGCGAAGGTGGAACGGTTACGACCGTTGGAGCCGTTCTGACCGATGCTCTGATCGGAGAAGCCAGCCGATACGTACGGACGCAGCATGTCGCCCGGGTTGTTGAAGTGGTACAGAGCGTCCAGAGCGGTGTTAGCGCCCTTGATGTTACGACCGTCGTCGGAACGCACGTTGTGCACTTCGTCGTAAGCCAGACGCAGTTCAACGTCGTCGGTCAGGAAGTAACCAACCGAACCACCGAACAGGTTGCCGTTGTTCTTGAAGTTACGAGCGCTGTCGAATTGTTCTTTCTTTGCGAAGCCTTCGATTTCAACTGCGCCTTGGCCTTGTGCCAGAGCGCCGAACGAAGTGGCGGCAATCAAAGAACCAATGGCCAAGCCCAAGGTGTTTTTCAGTTTCATCCGTTAAATCCCCATCTGGTGATTGTGAAGCAGTCCCGCAAACCGGGGGACAACTCGGCGGCAAGTCTATCAGAACTTGCCTACACGTAAGAGATATTTGCGCCGAACTAAGTTTCAGCAATGCCTGCAAATTTCTCACGCAATTTATCTAGAGCACGTTTGTATCGCATTTTTGTCGCACTCAAACCCATGTGCATGATATCTGCGATCTCCTGAAACTCCAGCTCTGCGACAAATCGTAGCACCAGAATTTCACGGTCAATCGGGTTCACATACACCAACCAGCGATCAAGTCCAGCCGTTTCCTCAGGTTTCGGCGCCTTTTCTTCAGACGCTTCCTCGAGGGGGTCCAGACTCAAAGCATCCATCAAGCGACGCTTTCGCCGTTCTTTCCGATACTGCGTGATGCATTCGTTGTACGTGATGCTATATAGCCACGTCTTGAACTTCGATTTACCTTCGAAGTTCTTCAGGCCATACAGCACCTTCAACATCACTTCCTGACAGACATCGTCTGCATCACGATCGTTCCCAAGATATCGCGCACAGACGTTAAATAATGTTCGCTGGTAACGCCGCATCAGTTCTTCATAGGCGCGCGTTACGTGAAACAGCTCGGTATGCGAGCGCGCGACCAACTCCTCATCAGAGAGCTCGCGGGGGTCGTAGCGCGTGGACAGCGATTGAGCTTTATTCAAAACAAGTCAGGCCGACAGTCAGGTCAATGTCCGCCGCGCCCTTTCAGGGCACTTTGCGGCGGCATACACTAGCAGGATTTGCCGGATTAGCGGCTACTCACATGCTGCTCCAGTAGGATCCGATTGGAGAGAGAGACTAGCTCACCCTCATCGGTCAGCAATGTGGTTTTAACCGTGCCGATCTCTTCGATCTGACCTTCGACCTCGCCAACACGCACTTGTTGCCCAACCTGATACAACTCACGCACATAGATTCCCGCAAGAATCTGACCGGCAATTTCCCGGCTTCCCAACCCCATGGCCAGCGCAACTGCCAGACCAACGGTAATCAATACGATCACAATCACATGGTTGAGCAGGTCAGTCTTGACCTCCAACTGGCTGATTGCGACCGAAATACTGATGATAATCACCAGGCCCTGGGCAATTCGCCCCAGACCCGCAGCGTAATCCAGCCCTACGCCCTCTGCCGCCCCACGCACCAGCCCATTGGCCAGTTGCGCGAGCAATACACCCACCAGCAGCACCAGCGCGGCGCCGAACACTTTCGGCAAATACAGCGCAAGCATGTCAAGCGTAGCCGAAACTCGCTCAAGTCCAAGGGATTCTGCGGCAGAAACCAGAAAAATCAGCAAAACGAACCAATAGACGATCTTGCCGATCAACGTCGAGATCGGCACTTGAAGGCCGGCCCGGGACAGCAATTTAGTCAGACCGGTGCCGCCCATCAGGCGATCAAGTCCCAGCTTGGCGAGCAACTTGGACAACAAAGTATCCAAAAGTTTCGCCACGACGAAACCCAACAGCAGCACAACCAGTGCGCCGAACAGGTTCGGGATGAAATTTGCAACCTTGGTCCATAACGCAGTCATTGCAGTGACGAGGCTCTGAGTCCAGAGATCAAGTTCCATATTCAATCAGCCTTATCAGCAGTGCGAACGGTAGGTTTACGGTGGCGGGATACCGGCGAAACGTGGGCCGAGCCGTTGTTGAGGGCAATCATCAGCGCGGGCAGCCAACGGCCCAGCAGACTGAACAGATCACCGGCGCCGACCTGACGGTTGGCGGTTTTCAGTACACGCCCCAGGCACGCATCGTCGTCCCGGGTGGACGGTGATGCCTTGAGCATGTCACGCAAAGACTGTTCAAACGGATCGTGCATACGCACCTCTCGTGATGTCTGTGAAAGACGCGATCAAATTTGGTCGGGTCACATGACTCACCCTCAGACCCAGCGCAAACGTCGGAATAACCACCACTGCCCCAGTGCCACCGAGACCATCATCAGGCAGGCAATCGGGAAGCCATAAGGGCTTGCGGAGAACGGAATCCCGCCGACGTTGATACCCAAGAGACCTGCCAGAAAACTCATCGGCAAAAAGATCCCGGTGATGATCCCGAAGCGGTACATCGTGCGGCTCATGCGCACGCTCAAACGTCTATCTTCGGCCTCTAGGACCAACCCCACCCGCTCCCGGGCCAATTCAAGCTCCTCGAGATACCGGGTCAGGCTGTTGTTCAATTCGTTCCAGTAATCGCCATCGTCTTCGACGAACCAAGGCAGTTTTATCCGTGTCAGCTGACCGAAAATATCCCGCTGCGGCGCAAGAAATCGTTTCAACGCGGCAGCCCTGCGACGGATCTGCAAAACGGCTCCGTGCTCGGGTGTATACCGTTCGTCGGCATCCAGCTTTTCTTCTTCCTCATCGACCACTTCCGAGAGGCAACTGACCAGATCCTGCACCTTGTTGGTGAGGTATTGCGCCATACAAAGGATGAGTTCTGACGCAGTTTTCGGTCCTTTACCTTCGGCGAGTTGCACCAGCAACTCATCGGTGGCGCGCAACGGACGCAAACGCAGAGAAATAACCCGCTGGGCCGACGCAAAAATCCGTACCGAGACCATGTCTTCCGGCTCGGCGCCCGGGTTTAGATTGATCCCACGCAAAAATAGCAGCAGTTCGCTAACCGAAAGCTGTACGAGACGCGGCCGGGTGTTTTCTTCAAGCAACAGGTCACAGCTGAATTCACTCAGACCGCTGGATTTGCGCAGCCAGGTCTGGGTTTGCGGGTGACTTCGATCCCAGTGCAGCCACAGGCTTTCATGGGCCTGCAGCTGCAAGTCATCGAGTTCAGTCCGGGCTATCGAACGCGCACCGCCTTTACCGTCCAGTACCAGGGCATGCACCAGGCCCCACTGCGCGTTTTCTTCCTCGAACATCCTCACCCCTATTTTTGAAACAAAAAGCCAGCAGTGCTTTATTCAGGCATCGCAAGCGGGCTTGGCGAAATGATCACGCCGTTGTTGTCCGCATAGATGTAGTGACCTGGATGGAAGGTCACGCCAGCAAAGGTCACCGCAACGTTGATATCGCCGAGCCCGCGCCTGTCTGATTTCCTCGGGTGGCTGGCGAGGGCCTGAACGCCCAGATCGGTCTGCGCGATGATATCGACGTCGCGGATACAACCGTAGATCACTAGCCCTTCCCAACCGTTTTTTGCGGCTTTCTCGGCCAGCATGTCACCCAGCAACGCATGACGCAGGGAACCGCCGCCATCGACCACCAGCACCTTGCCATTCCCCTTGAGCTCGACCTGCTCCTTGACCCGCGAGTTGTCTTCGAAGCACTTGATGGTCACGATTTCGCCGCCGAAGGAATCTCGACCGCCGAAATTGCTGAACATCGGTTCCAGCACCTGCACCAGTTCCGGATAGGCGTCGCACAGGTCAGGCGTGAGGTAATGGTTCATCGAGAAACTCCTGTAAAGAGGAAGACAATCGAGGATGTCGCAAAGTGACCAGAAAAGCTTAATGCGTCATATCTTAGCCGCAAGCCGAACGGAGCGAAATGCCCTTGTTAGAGCATCAGGCTCAAATCGCCGCGGCCAGATCCGGTTTTCCACCCAGCAATGGCGTCTGCTGATCTACCAACCAGCGCGCCACCAACGGCCAGACTTCAGTCTGGGCGGCTTTGCTGACGAGCATTTCCACATGACCGAAATTTTCGCCAAAGCCTTGGTCGCGACCCAGGTTGATAAATTGCTTCTGCTCGGAACCGAGCTGATCGAACAGTTTGCGACAGGCCCAGGTCGGGTCCTGATGATCGCCCACTGCGCTCACAGCCAATACCGGCAACTGAACCTCGGCCAACCCGTCCCACCAATCCTTGTCGGCATCACCAAAGCGCCCGAACAGGCCATACCAGCGCATGCTTTCCAGGGCCAGGCCAATCGGCTCGTCCTCCGGGCCGCGCTTGAGCCGTGAACCGGACAACTGGGCAAAGCGTTTAAGAATGAAACGCCCGCTCCACTCCACTGGCGGAATCTTCAACGGCCAGTAGGTGCGACTGACTTGCGTACCAAAAAACGCCGCGGAAGCTACGACCGGCTCGCCGATGTACTTGCCACCCAGCGCCGCCGCCAGCGTAATCCCGCCCAGCGAATGACCGATCCAGTGCGGGACCTGGCCGCTCTGCTCACGCACGAACGCGCCAATGGCCGGCAGATCGTAACGAGCGTAGTCGGCGACGCGGTTCTTGCGGTAGTTCTGGTTGCGCTGGGACAGGCCATGACCGCGCATTTCCGCAATCCATACATCGAATCCTAGGCGCGTCAGGTAGGCGCCCAGACCCAGGCCTTTTGGCGAAAACCAGAACCGGCGATTGGAAAAGCTGCCGTGCAACAGGATCACCGGCACGCCACGCACCGCTGGCTCGTCGGCCATGCCGAGACGTGTCACAGCCAGTTCGACGGTGCCATCAGGGCTGTTGCCGGGTTTCAGACGATAGACGTCTTCGCTCAGATCGCCGCGCCGCTCGGCGCTGATCAGGGCGACAGGAAATAGGTTGCTGCTGCTTTGCATAATGCTCTTGCACAAAAAAGGGCGGCTTCCAGCGGAGCCCGCCCTACTTGATTCTTAAAGCCTCGGCCACTTGACCGAGGCTTCATTCACATCAGGCCGGAGCTTGACCTTCAGCCAGGAAGAACCAGGTTTCCAGTACGGAATCGGGGTTCAACGAAACGCTTTCAATGCCCTGTTCCATCAGCCATTTGGCCAGATCAGGGTGGTCCGAAGGGCCCTGACCGCAAATGCCGATGTACTTGCCAGCCTTGTTGCACGCCTGAATCGCGTTGGCCAACAGTTTCTTAACCGCTGGATTACGCTCGTCGAACAGGTGAGCGATGATCCCGGAGTCACGGTCCAGGCCCAGTGTCAGTTGAGTCAGGTCGTTGGAGCCGATGGAGAAACCGTCGAAGAACTCGAGGAATTCTTCCGCAAGGATCGCGTTGGACGGCAGTTCGCACATCATGATGATGCGCAGGCCGTTTTCGCCGCGCTTCAGACCGTTCTCCGCTAGCAGGTCGATGACCTGGCTGGCTTCGCCCAAGGTGCGGACGAATGGCACCATGATTTCGACGTTGGTCAGGCCCATCTCGTTGCGCACGCGCTTGAGGGCACGGCATTCGAGTTCGAAGCAGTCACGGAACGCTTCGCTGATGTAACGCGAGGCGCCGCGGAAGCCCAGCATCGGGTTTTCTTCTTCCGGCTCGTAGAGCTTGCCGCCGATCAGGTTCGCGTATTCGTTGGACTTGAAGTCCGACAGACGCACGATGACCTTTTTCGGCGTGAACGCAGCGGCCAGGGTGCTGATGCCTTCAACCAGCTTCTCAACATAGAAACCGACCGGATCGTCGTAGCCGGCAATGCGCTTGTCGACGCTGTCTTTGATTTCCTGCGGCAGCCCGGCGTAGTTCAGCAGCGCTTTGGGGTGAACACCGATCATGCGATTGATGATGAACTCCAGACGGGCCAGGCCCACACCGGCGTTCGGCAGCTGTGCGAAGTCGAAGGCGCGGTCCGGGTTGCCGACGTTCATCATGATCTTGAATGGCAGATCAGGCATGGCGTCCACGGAGTTTTTCTTGATGTCGAAGCCCAGTTCACCTTCGAAGATGTATCCGGTGTCGCCTTCAGCGCAGGAAACGGTCACGCCCTGGCCGTCTTTCAACAGCTGGGTGGCGTTGCCGCAACCGACCACGGCCGGGATGCCCAGCTCGCGAGCGATGATCGCCGCGTGGCAGGTGCGACCGCCACGGTTGGTGACGATGGCGCTGGCGCGTTTCATGACCGGTTCCCAGTCCGGGTCGGTCATGTCGGAGACCAGAACGTCGCCTGGCTGGACTTTATCCATCTCGGACACGTCCTTGATGATCCGCACCTTGCCCGCGCCAATGCGCTGGCCGATGGCGCGACCTTCAACCAGCACGGTGCCGGTTTCTTTCAACAGATAGCGTTCCATGACGTTGGCCGAGGTACGGCTCTTCACGGTTTCAGGACGTGCCTGAACGATGTAGAGCTTGCCGTCGTCGCCGTCTTTGGCCCACTCGATGTCCATCGGGCACTTGTAGTGCTTCTCGATGATCATCGCTTGCTTGGCCAGTTCGCTGACTTCGGCATCGCTCAGGCAGAAACGTGCGCGATCAGCCTTGTCTACGTCGATGGTCTTGACCGATTTACCGGCCGTGGCGATTTCGCCGTAGATCATCTTGATGGCTTTGCTGCCCAGGTTGCGACGCAGGATGGCCGGACGACCGGCTGCCAGCGTGCCTTTGTGGACGTAGAACTCATCGGGGTTCACCGCGCCTTGTACGACGGTTTCACCCAGGCCGTAGGCGCCGGTGATGAACACCACGTCACGGAAGCCCGACTCGGTATCGAGGGTGAACATCACGCCGGCGGTGCCGGTTTCGGAGCGGACCATGCGCTGCACGCCGGCCGACAGGGCCACCAGCTTGTGGTCGAAGCCCTGGTGCACGCGATAGGAAATGGCGCGGTCGTTAAACAGGGAAGCGAACACCTCTTTGGCGGCGCGAATAACGTTTTCGACACCACGGATGTTCAGGAAGGTTTCCTGCTGACCGGCGAAGGAAGCGTCCGGCAGGTCTTCGGCGGTGGCGGAAGAGCGCACGGCCACGGCCATGTCAGGGTTGCCGGCCGACAGCGTGGCGAACGCGGTGCGGATTTCGGCGTTGAGCTTCTCGGGGAATTCAGCTTCCATGATCCATTGACGGATCTGGGCGCCGGTCTTGGCCAGGGCATTGACATCATCGACGTCCAGGGCGTCGAGAGCGGCATGTATCTGATCGTTCAGGCCGCTCAGTTCCAGAAAATCACGATAAGCCTGAGCTGTCGTGGCGAAGCCACCAGGCACCGATACACCGGCACCTGCAAGGTTACTGATCATCTCGCCGAGGGATGCGTTCTTGCCCCCCACGTGCTCTACATCATGGACGCCGAGCTTATCGAGGGAAACTACGTACTCTACCAAGGTGATCTCTCCACTAACTGTGTTGGAAAAGCTCAGAAGCCGGCTGCTACAGGGAGCGTTTGCCGGCTGTATGGCCTGGACCTGGAAAATAAGTGAGAATGCGGGCCACTGGCGGCCGGCAAACCGAGCCTACTATATCCAAGATTCGTCACTAGCTTAAGGCCCAAGGTGCAAATGAAACGATCTGCTTTCTTTATTTCCGACGGCACTGGCATCACAGCCGAGACCCTCGGCCAAAGCCTCCTGGCGCAGTTCGAAAACATTACCTTCAGCAAATTCACGCGGCCCTACATCGACAACGTGGATAAAGCGCGAGCCATGGTACAACAAATCAACAAAGCCGCCGAAAACGACGGCTTTCGGCCGATCATCTTCGACACCATTGTCAATCAGGACATCCGTGAGATCCTCGCAACGTCCAATGGTTTCATGATCGACATTTTCTCGACCTTTCTGGCGCCTCTTGAACAGGAACTGACCGAGCATTCTTCCTACACCGTCGGCAAGTCCCACTCGATTGGCAGCAACTCCAATTACATGGAGCGGATCGAGGCGGTGAACTTCGCCCTCGACAACGACGACGGTGCGCGCACGCATTATTACGACAAGGCGGACCTGATCCTAGTGGGCGTGTCGCGTTGTGGTAAGACGCCGACGTGTTTGTACATGGCCATGCAATTTGGCATCCGTGCGGCCAACTATCCGCTGACCGAAGACGACATGGAGCGCCTGCAATTGCCAGGCACCCTGCGTGCTCACCAGCACAAACTGTTCGGCCTGACCATCGACCCGGACCGCCTCACCGCGATCCGCAACGAGCGCAAGCCCAACAGCCGTTATTCGAGCTACGCCCAGTGCGAGTTCGAAGTGCGCGAGGTGGAAAATCTGTTCCGCCGCGAGAACATTCCGCACATCAATTCCACGCATTTTTCGGTGGAAGAGATTTCGGCGAAGATCCTGGTGGAGAAAGGCGTGGAGCGGCGGTTCAAGTAATTGTTTAGCGCCTGCTGCTCAAGCGACTGAGCCCGATCATTCTGTCGTTTGTGTTCATCATTTTTCCGGTGTTCGCGGTGATCATCGGTGCCTGGTAAGAGGGGCAGAGTCTTTCGCCGCAGCTGATGGTTTACTCGGCGGTGCTGCTGACAGGGTTTGCCATTACCAAGCTGCCGGTTGAGAAGTGGCTGGCGCCCGCCCTCGGACGTACGCCAGCGCCGTAGGCTCAGATCACAAACAAATCCACAAACCGATTCACCGGTGTCGCCTCAAGCGCCGCCTGGTCCTTACACAACGCAAAGATCTCAGCGCTGCGCTGAGCGTTGAAGCGGGTCGCCAGGTTGGCCCTGAACTTGTCTTCCAGCAACGGAATGCCGTCGCTGCGGCGACGGCGATGGCCGATCGGGTACTCCACCAACACGTTCTCGGTGCTGGAGCCGTCCTTGAAGAACACCTGTATCGCATTGGCGATGGAGCGCTTATCGGCCTCCAGGTATTCGCGGGTGTAGCGCGGGTCTTCGACGATGACCATTTTTTCGCGCAGCACGTCGATGATCGGATGCGCCGCGTGGAAGTCGTCCTCGTACTGCTCGGCCACCAGATTACCGAACGCCAGCGGCACGGCAGTCATGTACTGAAGACAATGGTCACGGTCCGCGGCGTTGGCCAGCGGGCCGACCTTGGAGATGATGCGGATCGCCGATTCGTGGGTGGTGATGACGATTTTGTCGATTTCGTGCAGGCGATTTCTGACCTGCGGGTGCAGGGTCACCGCCGCTTCGCACGCCGTTTGCGCGTGGAATTCGGCCGGAAAGCTGATCTTGAACAGCACGTTTTCCATCACGTAACTGCCGTAGGGCCGGGAGAAGCTGAACACGCGTTTGTCTTCAGGCTTGAGCGCCAAGTCGTTGTTGGTGTGGCTGAACAGCACGTCGTAGAAACCCCATTGCCTGGCAGTCAGCACGCCGGGAATGCCCATCTCACCACGCATCGCAATGTCCGCCAGCCGCACGCCGCGACTGGACGCATCGCCTGCCGCCCAGGATTTACGCGATCCGGCATTCGGCGCATGACGGTAAGTGCGCAGCGCCTGACCGTCGGCAAAAGCGTGGGATAACGCTGACAACAATTGCTCGCGATTGGCGCCCATCAGCTTGGCGGTGACGGCGGTCGAGGCGACTTTCACCAGGATGACGTGATCGAGGCCCACGCGATTGAAGGAGTTTTCCAGCGCTATCACGCCCTGGATCTCGTGGGCCATGATCATGGCATCGAGTACCGCGCGAACGGTCAGCGGCGCCTCGCCATTGGCCAGGCGTTTTTGCGACAGGTGATCGGCCACCGCAAGAATCCCGCCGAGGTTATCGGACGGATGCCCCCACTCGGCCGCAAGCCAAGTGTCGTTGTAGTCGAGCCAGCGGACGATGCAACCGATGTCCCACGCAGCTTTGACTGGATCGAGACGGTAAGGGGTGCCGGGGACGCGCGCGCCGAACGGAACGACGGTGCCTTCGACGATCGGGCCAAGGTGTTTGGTGCATTCGGGGAAACGCAAGGCCAGGAGACCGCAGCCGAGGGTGTCCATCAGGCAGTTGCGGGCGGTGTCCAATGCTTCTTGGGATTCAATTTTGAAGGTCAGGACGTAATCGGCGATGTCCTGCAGGACCGTGTCGTAGTCGGGGCGGTTGTTCAGGTCGACGTTGGCGCTCATGTTCGATTCACTCTTGAAGTGGTTCGTTGATGGGACCTCGGTTCAGGGGACAATCTCAGTCGGTTACAAGATTCTTATTGTTGAAATGCGGTCCTGTAGGAGCCAGCGGTGCGGCGATCCGACTTGCCGGCGAAGGCGATCTTGAGGACGCCTTCGCCGGCAAGCCGTGCTCCTACAGGGGATAGGTGTCAGTCAGAAAGAATCACCCGGCACACGAATAAACCCTTCCATCAACACCCGCGCACTGCGGCTCATGATGGCTTTGTTCACGGTCCATTCGCCGTTCACCTGACTGGCTTCAGCACCCACGCGCAAGGTGCCGGACGGATGCCCAAAGCGCACAGCATTGCGTTCGATGCCGCCCGCCGCAAGATTCACCAATGTGCCGGAAATCGCCGCCGCCGTACCGATCGCCACCGCCGCCGTGCCCATCATCGCGTGATGCAACTTGCCCATCGACAACGCGCGCACCAGCAGGTCGACATCACCCGCCGCAATCGCCTTGCCACTGGAGGCAACGTAGTCCGCTGGCTTGGCAACAAACGCAACCTTCGGCGTGTGCTGACGCTTGGCCGCTTCGTCCAGATCCTTGATCAGGCCCATGCGCAACGCGCCGTAAGCCCGAATAGTTTCGAACATCGCCAACGCTTTCGGATCGCTATTGATCGCGCCTTGCAGTTCAGTGCCGGTGTAGCCGATGTCTTCGGCGTTGACGAAGATGGTCGGAATACCGGCATTGATCATGGTCGCCTTGAAGGTCCCGACACCCGGCACCTCCAGGTCATCCACCAAGTTGCCGGTAGGGAACATCGAACCACCGCCGCCCTCTTCTTCCGCTGCCGGGTCCATGAATTCGACCTGCACTTCCGCAGCCGGGAAGGTCACGCCATCGAGTTCGAAATCGCCGGTTTCCTGTACTTCACTATTGGTGATCGGTACGTGGGCGATGATGGTCTTGCCGATGTTGACCTGCCACACGCGAACCACCGCAACGCCGTTCTGCGGGATGCGGCTGGCATCCACTAGGCCGTTGCTGATGGCAAACGAACCCACCGCTGCCGACAGGTTGCCGCAGTTACCGCTCCAGTCGACGAAGGGCTTGTCGATGGAGACCTGACCGAACAGGTAATCGACGTCGTGATCGGCCTTGATGCTTTTCGACAGGATCACGGTTTTGCTGGTGCTGGAGGTCGCACCGCCCATGCCATCGATTTGCTTGTCGTACGGGTCGGGGCTGCCGATCACCCGCAGCAATAGAGCATCGCGAGCCGGGCCGGGAATCTGTGCCGCTTCGGGCAAGTCTTGCAGGCTGAAGAACACGCCTTTGCTGGTGCCGCCACGCATGTAGGTGGCGGGGATTTTGATCTGAGGTGCGCGAGCCATGGTGCTCCTACTCCTTACCTTAAAAGCAGGCGAGCAAGGGACATAAAATCCCCTGCCCGCACGTCGTGATTTAAACGGCAACCGCCGATTCGAGGAAGTCCTGAGCGAAGCGTTGCAGCACGCCGCCCGCCTCGTAGATCGACACTTCTTCGGCGGTGTCGAGGCGGCAGGTCACCGGCACTTCGACGCGTTCGCCATTCTTGCGGTTGATCACCAGCGTCAGCTCGGCACGCGGGGTGCGTAAACCAATCACGTCGTAGGTTTCGCTGCCATCGATGCCCAAGGTCTTGCGGTCGGTGCCTGGTTTGAACTCCAGTGGCAACACGCCCATGCCCACCAGGTTGGTGCGGTGAATGCGCTCGAAGCCTTCGGCCGCAATCGCTTCCACACCCGCCAGACGCACACCTTTGGCCGCCCAGTCGCGGGACGAACCCTGACCGTAGTCGGCGCCGGCAATGATGATCAGCGGCTGCTTGCGCTCCATGTAGGTTTCGATGGCTTCCCACATGCGCATGACCTGGCCTTCCGGCTCGACGCGAGCCAGCGAACCCTGTTTGACCTTGCCGTTTTCCTGAACCATTTCGTTGAACAGTTTCGGGTTGGCGAAGGTTGCGCGCTGCGCAGTCAAATGGTCGCCCCTATGAGTTGCGTAAGAGTTGAAGTCCTCTTCCGGCAAGCCCATTTTCGCCAGGTATTCGCCGGCGGCGCTGTCGAGCATGATCGCGTTCGATGGCGACAGGTGATCGGTGGTGATGTTGTCCGGCAGCACTGCCAGCGGGCGCATGCCCTTGAGCGGACGAGCGCCAGCCAACGCGCCTTCCCAGTACGGCGGGCGACGAATGTAGGTGCTCATCTCGCGCCAGTCGTACAGCGGCGTCACTTTCGGACCGGTGTCTTCATGGATGGCGAACATCGGGATGTAGACCTGACGGAACTGCTCCGGTTTGACCGAAGCCTTGACCACTGCGTCGATTTCTTCGTCGCTCGGCCAGATGTCTTTCAGGCGGATTTCCTTTCCTTCTGCATCCAGGCCCAACACGTCTTTTTCGATGTCGAAACGGATGGTCCCGGCGATGGCGTAAGCCACTACCAACGGCGGCGAAGCCAGGAACGCGTTCTTGGCGTACGGGTGAATCCGGCCGTCAAAGTTGCGGTTGCCGGACAATACCGCCGTGGCGTACAGGTCGCGGTCGATGATCTCTTGCTGGATCACCGGGTCCAGGGCGCCGGACATGCCGTTGCAGGTGGTGCAAGCAAAGGCGACGATGCCGAAACCAAGTTGCTCCAGCTCGCGGGTCAGGCCGGCCTCGTCAAGGTACAGCGCGACGGTTTTCGAACCCGGCGCCAGGGACGATTTGACCCACGGTTTACGGGTCAGCCCAAGCTTGTTGGCATTGCGCGCCAGCAGGCCGGCGGCGATGACGTTGCGCGGGTTGCTGGTGTTGGTGCAACTGGTGATGGCGGCGATGATCACCGCACCGTCCGGCATCTGGCCGGGCACTTCGGTCCACTGGCCGGAGATGCCTTGGGCGGCGAGGTCCGCGGTGGCGACACGGGCGTGCGGGTTACTCGGGCCGGCCATGTTGCGCACCACCGAGGACAGGTTGAAGGTCAACCCACGCTCGTATTGCGCATTCTTCAAGCTGTCAGCCCACAGACCTGTGGTCTTGGCATATTGCTCCACAAGCTGCACCTGTTCGTCTTCGCGGCCGGTGAGTTTCAGGTAGTCGATGGTTTGCTGGTCGATGTAGAACATTGCCGCCGTGGCGCCGTATTCCGGGGCCATGTTGGAGATGGTCGCGCGATCGCCGAGGGTCAGCGCCAAGGCGCCTTCGCCGAAGAACTCCAGCCATGCGCCGACCACTTTTTGCTGACGCAGGAACTCGGTCAGCGCCAGCACCATGTCAGTGGCGGTGATGCCCGGTTGCAGCTTGCCAGTCAGCTCGACGCCGACGCTTTCCGGCAGACGCATCCACGACGCGCGGCCGAGCATCACGCTTTCCGCTTCCAGACCGCCGACACCGATGGCGATCACGCCCAGTGCATCGACGTGCGGGGTGTGGCTGTCGGTGCCGACGCAGGTGTCGGGGAACGCCACGCCGTCGCGCACCTGAATCACCGGAGACATTTTCTCCAGGTTGATCTGGTGCATGATTCCGTTGCCCGGCGGGATCACGTCGACGTTTTTGAAGGCCTTTTTGGTCCAGTTGATGAAGTGGAAACGGTCTTCGTTGCGACGGTCTTCGATAGCGCGGTTCTTCTCGAACGCCTCCGGATCAAAGCCACCGCGCTCGACGGCCAGGGAGTGATCGACGATCAATTGCGTCGGCACCACCGGGTTCACTTGCGCCGGATCGCCACCTTGCAGAGCGATGGCGTCACGCAGACCGGCGAGGTCCACCAGCGCGGTCTGGCCGAGAATGTCGTGGCACACCACGCGGGCCGGGAACCACGGGAAATCGAGGTCGCGTTTGCGCTCGATGAATTGCTTCAGGGATTCGGTGAGCGTGGCCGGGTCGCAGCGACGCACCAGGTTTTCCGCCAGCACGCGGGAGGTGTACGGCAGGGTGTCGTAGGCGCCGGGCTGGATGGCTTCGACCGCCGCGCGGACGTCGAAGTAATCCAGATGGCTGCCGGGCAGCGGTTTGCGGAATTCAGTGTTCATCGTCAGGACTCGGTCACGGGGGTTACAAGAGGTGGGGCCTGGCATTACTGCTGAAATGAACCCGATCCCGTAGGAGCGAAGCTTGCTCGCGAAAGCGGTCTGTCAGCTGACATAAATGTTGAATGTCAGTGCGTCTTCGCGAGCAAGCTTCGCTCCTACAGGGGGCTTGGCCCATTCAGCACCAGCGCCCCCACCATTCAGCGTTGTTCGATTGGCACGAACTTGCGCTGTTCGACGCCGACGTACTCGGCGCTCGGGCGGATGATGCGGTTGTTGGCACGTTGTTCGAATAC
Organism: Pseudomonas sp. HLT2-19-2; assembly: GCF_054898005.1. NCBI lineage: Bacteria > Pseudomonadati > Pseudomonadota > Gammaproteobacteria > Pseudomonadales > Pseudomonadaceae > Pseudomonas > Pseudomonas sp. HLT2-19-2. The sequence goes on from NZ_CM142712.1 coordinate 4,269,145, forward strand.
GTGCGCCGCCCAGCCGGTCAGGCGCGAGCAGACGAAAATCGGTGTGAACAACTTGGTCGGAATGCCCATGAAGTGGTACGTCGACGCATGGTAGAAGTCGGCGTTCGGGAACAGTTTTTTCTGCTCCCACATGGTCTTGTCGATGGCTTCGGAGACCGGGAACAACACCGTGTCGCCCACTTCGTCAGCGAGTTTTTTCGACCAGCCCTTGATCACCTCGTTGCGCGGATCATTGTCCTTATAGATCGCGTGGCCGAAGCCCATGATCTTGTCCTTGCGCTCAAGCATTCCGAGGGTGCCTTTGATCGCCTCTTCCGGCGAGCTAAAGCGCTCGATCATTTCCATCGCCGCTTCGTTGGCGCCGCCGTGCAGCGGGCCACGCAGCGAGCCAATGGCTGCCGTGACGCACGAATACATATCCGACAGGGTCGAGGCGCACACCCGTGCGGTAAACGTCGATGCGTTGAACTCGTGTTCCGCGTAGAGGATCAGCGAAACGTTCATCACTTTGACGTGCAACTCGCTCGGCTTCTTGTCGTGCAGCAGGTGCAGGAAGTGACCGCCGATGGATTGCTCGTCGCTCACGCAGCTGATGCGTTTGCCGTCGTGGCTGAAGCGATACCAGTAGCACATGATCGCCGGGAACGCGGCCAGCAGGCGGTCGGTAATGTCGTGTTGTTCAGAGAAGTCTTTCTCCGGCTCGATGTTGCCCAGGAACGAGCAACCGGTGCGCATCACGTCCATCGGATGGGCGTCGGCGGGAATGCGTTCCAGCACTTCCTTCAACGCTTGCGGCAGGTCACGCAGCTTGCCCAGTTTGCTCACGTAAGCAGCGAGTTGTGTTTTGGTCGGCAGTTCACCGTAAAGCAGCAGGTACGCCACTTCTTCGAATTGTGCGTCAGCCGCCAATTCGCGAACGTCGTAGCCGCGATAGGTCAGGCCTGCGCCCGACTGGCCCACGGTGGACAGTGCGGTTTGCCCGGCAACCTGGCCACGGAGCCCGGCGCCACTGAGTACTTTTGCTTCGGCCATTGTCTTCTCCTTTCTTGAATTTATTAGGGACAGGCTATTTTCAGGAGCAGCGCGTTACTTCTTCGCGGCAAACAACGCATCGAGCTTCTGCTCGAAGGTGTGGTAGTCGATGCGATCGTAAAGCTCCATGCGCGTTTGCATGGTGTCGATGACGTTCTGTTGCGTGCCGTCGCGGCGGATCGCGGTGTAGACGTTTTCCGCCGCCTTGTTCATCGCGCGGAACGCGGACAATGGGTACAGCACCAGCGACACGTCGGCAGCGGCGAGTTGCTCGGTGGTGTACAGCGGCGTCGCGCCGAATTCGGTGATGTTGGCCAGGATCGGCGCTTTCACGCGGCTGGCGAACAGCTTGTACATGTCCAGTTCGGTGATGGCTTCCGGGAAGATCATGTCGGCGCCAGCCTCGATGCACGCCGCGGCGCGATCCAGTGCAGATTCCAGACCTTCCACCGCGAGGGCGTCGGTGCGGGCCATGATCACGAAGCTGTCATCGGTGCGCGCATCGACGGCAGCCTTGATGCGGTCAACCATTTCCTGCAGGGACACGATCTCTTTATTAGGACGGTGACCGCAGCGCTTGGCGCCGACTTGGTCTTCGATGTGAATCGCCGCCGCGCCGAACTTGATCATCGACTTGACGGTGCGCGCGACGTTGAACGCCGAGGAACCGAAGCCAGTGTCCACGTCCACCAACAGCGGCAGGTCGCAGACGTCAGTGATGCGGCGCACGTCGGTCAGCACGTCGTCCAGGCCGGTGATGCCCAGGTCCGGCACGCCGAGGGAGCCGGCAGCCACCCCGCCACCCGACAGATAAATAGCCTTGAATCCGGCGCGCTTGGCCAGCAGTGCGTGGTTGGCGTTAATCGCGCCGACCACCTGCAAAGGATGTTCACTGGCGACCGCATCGCGGAAACGCTGGCCTGGAGTGCTCTTGTTCAAACTCATGACTCACCTCGTTCAGTGGCTGTCGGGTTAGCGCCGTCCTGGTAGTGACGGGCAATATTGCGCTTGGAGGCGCCGATGTGACGGCGCATCAACAACTCGGCCAGTTCACCGTCACGGTCGGCGATGGCATCGAGAATTCGGTGGTGCTCGGCAAAGGCCTGACGCGGGCGATTGGGCGTGGTGGAAAACTGGATGCGGTACATGCGCACCAGTTGATAAAGCTCGCCGCAGAGCATCTGCGTCAAGGTGCGGTTGCCGCTGCCCTGGATAATTCGATAGTGGAAGTCGAAATCGCCTTCCTGCTGGTAGTAGCCGACACCGGCCTGAAACGCCGCATCACGCTCATGGGTTTCGAGGACTCGGCGCAGTTCGTCGATTTCTTCGAGGGTCATGCGCTCGGCCGCCAGACGGCAGGCCATGCCTTCGAGGGATTCGCGGATCTCGTAGAGTTCCAGCAGCTCGGCGTGGCTCAGCGACACCACCCGCGCCCCGACGTGCGGCACGCGAACCAGCAGGCGCTGGCCTTCCAGACGGTGGATCGCCTCGCGCAGCGGCCCGCGGCTGATGCCATAGGTGCGCGCCAGCTCCGGCTCGGAGATCTTGCTGCCCGGGGCGATCTCGCCCTTGACGATGGCCGCCTGAATGCGTCGGAAGACGTTCTCGGAAAGTGTTTCCGATTCGTCCTGGGCAATCACCGGGGGATCGAGTTGATCCAGCATATTGTCGACACCTTGAAAGCTGATGCCGCAAAAACTAGCGAATACAAACCTTCTAGTCAAAGGATAAATAGGTATTGTCGACAATCGTCTAATAACCGACAGCACCATAACGACGCAGCCCCTCTGTTTAAGACCGCCTCCTGGCGCTGGCGCCATGAAACCACCGTGCTAGAATGCCGGCCGCATTTGTTTGTGACATCTGCACTGCTTGTCATAAACAGTTGATAGGCATACGAAGGAGCTTGCGCAGCGATGCCAGGGCCTTGAATAGAAGTACAGACCGCTGCGCACCAGGATTTATGAGACTCAAGCCCTTCCCCACCTTCCTTTACCTTCTTTGCCTGCCAGGTGTTGCCGCGGCGGGGGAAAAGACCGTGTACGGCCTTAACGAGTACGCCTCCCTGGGGGGCATCGACCTGGAAGTCGCCGCCAAACTCGACACCGGGGCGAAAACCGCGTCGCTGAGTGCCCGCGACATCAAACGCTTCAAACGCAATGGCGAGTCCTGGGTGCGTTTCTATCTGGCGATCGACGCGGCGCACTCGCATCCCATCGAACGGCCACTGGCCCGGGTCAGCAAGATCAAGCGCCGGGCCGGCGACTTCGACCCGGAAGAAGGCAAGAAGTACACCGCCCGTCCGGTCATCGAGCTGGATATCTGCATGGGTTCGGCTTTGCGCAGTATCGAAGTGAACCTGACCGACCGCAGCGCTTTCCAATACCCGCTCCTGATCGGCTCCGAAGCACTGAAACGCTTCGATGCGCTGGTCGACCCCAGTCTTAAATACGCTGCTGGCAAACCCGCCTGCGCCACCGACGCTCATACCGCAGAGTAATTCCAATGCGCTCTCTTACCCTCCATCTGAAATTCCTGATCGCCATCCTGGTGGTGCTGGGTATTTCAGTCACGGCCTATCAGATCTTCGTACTCGGCATCCCCGTGACCGAAGACGCCACCGACGACTTATGGAACATCGACGCCAAAGTCGAGTTCGTCGCCAACGCCAAGGACCCGGTCAAGATCCAGATGTTCGTGCCGCCGCTGAGCCGCGATTACGTCAGCCTCAATGAGAGTTTCATTTCCAATAACTACGGCGTGGCCGTGAACCGCGTCGACGGCAACCGCAAGGTCACCTGGTCGGCGCGCCGAGCCAAGGGCAATCAGACGCTTTATTACCGCTTGGTGCTGACCAAGCGTTACACCGGCGAAAAATCCAAGATTAAAGGCCCGACCTTCCGCGACAGCATTGCGGTTGAAGGCGCGGAAAAAGTCGCCGCCGAAGCCTTGCTCGCGCCGATTCGCCAACACTCGGCCGACGTCGAAACCTTCATCGGCGAAGCCATCAAGCGGGTTAATAACCTCAACGACGACAACGTTAAACTGCTGCTGGGCGGCGATGCGTCCGCGGGCCACAAGGCGAAAATCGTCGAGCTGGTGCTGTCCATCGCCCACGTGCCGGTGGAAAAGGTCCACACCATTCGTCTGATGGCCGACCAACCGCAAATGCCGGAACTCTGGCTGCGCAGTTTCAACGGTACCGACTGGCTGTATTTCAATCCGGAAACCGGTGAACAGGGCCTGCCGACCGACCGCCTGCTGTGGTGGACCGGTGACGAAAACCTGATCACTGTCGATGGCGGCAAGAAAGCCAACGTGACCTTCAGCCTGAACAACAGCGAGATGAATGCGATCCGCCTGGCCAAGCTGACCGACGAAAACACCGACGCCAACTTTCTCGAATACTCGCTGTACGGTTTGCCGCTGCAAACCCAGCAGACGTTCATGATCATGGTGATGATCCCGATCGGTGTGCTGGTGATTTTGATCCTGCGCAACCTGATCGGCATTCAAACCCTCGGCACCTTTACTCCCGTGCTGATCGCCCTGGCGTTCCGGGAAACCCAGCTCGGCTTCGGCATCGTGCTGTTTACCATCATCACTGCGCTGGGGCTGTCGCTGCGTTCCTACCTTGAACACTTGAAGCTGCAAATGCTGCCGAGGCTGTCGGTGGTGCTGACCTTCGTGGTGGTGCTGATCGCGGCGATCAGCCTGCTCAGCCATAAACTCGGCCTGGAACGCGGGTTGTCGGTGGCGTTGTTCCCGATGGTAATTCTGACCATGACCATCGAACGCCTGTCGATTACCTGGGAAGAACGCGGTTCCGGCCATGCCATGAAAGTGGCGATCGGTACGCTGTTCGCCGCGTCGCTGGCGCACCTGATCATGAGCGTTCCGGAGCTGGTTTACTTCGTGTTCACCTTCCCGGCGATCCTGCTGATCCTGGTCGGCTTCATGCTGGCGATGGGTCGCTATCGCGGCTACCGCCTGACCGAACTGGTGCGTTTCAAGGCTTTCCTGAAGAAGGCTGACGCCTGATGTTCGGCTTCTGGAAGACCTGGAAGGCCCTGGAAGCCCGGGGCATCATGGGGATCAATCGGCGTAACGCGGATTACGTGCTCAAGTACAACAAGCGCAGCCTGTACCCGATCGTCGATGACAAGATCATCACCAAGGAGCGCGCCATCGCCGCCGGCATTCATGTTCCAGAACTGTATGGCGTGATCTCCACCGAGAAAGAAATCGACAACCTCAACGAGATCATCGGCGGGCGCAACGACTTCGTGATAAAACCGGCCCAGGGCGCCGGCGGCGACGGCATCATTGTGATTTCCGACCGTTTTGAGGGCCGCTATCGCACGGTGTCCGGCAAGATCATCAGTCATGAGGAAATCGAGCACCATATCTCCAGCATCCTCACCGGCCTCTACTCCTTGGGCGGTCACCGGGATCGGGCGCTGATCGAGTACCGCGTGACCCCGGACCAGATCTTCAAGAGCATCAGCTATGAAGGCGTGCCAGACATTCGGATCATCGTGCTGATGGGCTACCCGGTGATGGCCATGCTGCGGCTGCCCACCCGCCAGTCCGGCGGCAAGGCCAACCTGCACCAGGGCGCCATCGGCGTCGGTGTCGACCTCGCCACCGGTCTGACCTTGCGCGGCACCTGGCTGAACAACATCATCACCAAACACCCGGACACCACCAACGCGGTGGATGGCGTGCAACTGCCCTACTGGGACGGTTTCATGAAACTCGCCGCCGGCTGCTATGAGCTGTGCGGGCTGGGTTACATCGGTGTCGACATGGTGCTGGACCAGGAGAAAGGGCCGCTGATTCTTGAGCTCAATGCCCGGCCTGGGCTGAACATTCAGATTGCCAACGATTGTGGATTGACGTTGCGCACCCATGCGGTTGAAGCGCGGCTGGAAGCGTTGAAGGCTCGCGGGATTGTTGAGACGGTTGAGGAGCGGGTTGAGTTTGTTCAGGAAATGTTTGGGCATATTCCGGCCGTCGAAGGCTGATCCTGATCAATCTCTTCCCGACATCCCCTCTAGGAGCAATTCCCCGAGGGGACTACAATCGCCACCCCCGCCTCGATGGCTGATCTGCCCCGCCCATGTTGACCTGTTCCGTACACCCGCTCCCCTATCGCGCCAACCCCGCCGAGTACTTCGCGGCGATTCGTCATGGCCCCGGTGCCGTGCTGCTCGACAGTGGCCGGCCGACTGCCGAGCGTGGGCGTTATGACCTGCTCAGCGCTTGGCCGCTGGAACAACTGGCGGTGTTGCCTGATGAAAGTGGCAGCGATTTCCTGCAACGTCTTCGCGACCATCTGACACGACTCGGTGAAGCGACGGTGCCTGCTGACCTGCCCTTCGCGGGTGGCTTGATCGGTTACCTGAGCTACGACTTCGGTCGGCATCTGGAGAATCTGCCGAGTCAGGCGCAGGACGATCTGCAATTGCCCGACGCACGTTTCGGCTTGTATGACTGGGCACTGATCAGCGATCACCAACTGAGTACCAGTCAGTTGGTCTTCCACCCCTCGCTGATCGACAGCGAACGTCAGCGTCTGATTACGCTATTCAGTGAGCCTTTGGCTGAAGCGGTCGAGCCTTTCAAGTTGAAAGCCCCGATGAAGGCCGACCTGAGCGCTGATGAGTATCGCCACGCGCTAGAACGCATTCAGTACTACATCCAGGCCGGCGACTGCTACCAGGTCAACTTTGCCCAGCGTTTCCGCGCGCAGTGCCAGGGCGATCCATGGGCTGCGTATTGCGCGCTGCGGGCCGCATGCCCGACGCCGTTCTCCGGTTTTCAGAGCCTGCCCGACGGCGGCGCGGTGCTGAGTCTGTCGCCGGAGCGTTTCGTCAAAGTCAGTGAACGCTATGTGGAAACCCGCCCGATCAAAGGCACCCGTCCTCGCGGACTGACCGCTGCCGAAGATGCGGCAAACGCGGCCGAACTGCTGGCCAGCCCCAAGGACCGCGCAGAAAACCTGATGATCGTCGACCTGCTGCGCAATGACCTCGGCCGCACCTGCCGTATCGGTTCGGTTCGGGTGCCGGAGTTGTTCAGCCTGGAAAGCTACCCGAACGTGCATCACTTGGTGAGCAGCGTGACCGGGGAACTGGCGGATGACCGGGATGCGCTGGACCTGATCGCCGGCAGCTTCCCCGGCGGTTCGATTACCGGTGCGCCGAAAATTCGCGCGATGCAGATCATCGACGAGCTGGAGCCGACGCGTCGTGGGTTGTACTGCGGGTCTTTGCTCTATCTGGACGTTCGCGGCGAGATGGACAGCTCCATCGCGATTCGCAGTTTGCTGGTCAAGGATGGGCAAGTGTGTTGCTGGGGCGGTGGCGGAATCGTCGCGGATTCGGAATGGCAGGCCGAGTATCAGGAATCGATAACCAAGGTGAAGGTGTTGCTCGATACCCTGCAAAACCTTTAAAAGCTTCGCGGGCAAGCCTCGCTCCTACAGGGTTCGACGATCCTCTGTAGGAGCGAGGCTTGCCCGCGAAGGCGTCCTCGAAAACGACTACAAGCTCAACGCACGATTCGAAGCCTTGATGAATTCCTGCTTCAGCGCTTCAAAGCTGTGCACCGCTGGAAATTGCGGAAACTCGCGAATCACATTGTCCGGCGCATGGAACAGAATCCCCGCATCCGCCTCACCCAGCATCGTAGTGTCGTTGTAGGAATCCCCCGCCGCGATCACCCGGTAGTAAAGGCTCTTGAAGGCTAATACCGACTGGCGCTTCGGATCTTTCTGACGCAATTGATAGCTCGTCACCCGCCCTGAATCATCAGTAATCAGACGATGGCAAAGCAAGGTCGGGAAGCCCAGTTGACGCATCAGCGGCTGGGAGAACTCGTAGAACGTGTCCGACAGAATCACCACCTGAAAGCGTTCTCGCAGCCAGTTGACGAACTCGATGGCACCGTCCAGCGGCTGGAGCGTGGCAATCACTTCCTGGATATCAGCGAGTTTCAGACCGTGCTCGTCGAGAATCCGCAGGCGCTGCTTCATCAGCACGTCGTAGTCGGGGATGTCCCGGGTGGTAGCCCTCAAAGATTCAATCCCGGTTTTTTCGGCGAAGGCGATCCAGATTTCCGGGACCAGTACACCTTCAAGATCCAGACAGGCAATTTCCACAAGACACTCCCATTTGTATTGATTATTGAGTCGAGCGAGCAAAAGGACTGCCGAACTCTAGCGACTCAGGCAGGCCTGCGCAACGCAGAGTGCGCGCCAGCGGCTGCAGGATTTTGTTACCATCAGGGCCATATAGAGCGCCCAGCGCCACCGACCTGTAGGAAGCCGCCCTGATGAGCCCATCGTTCGATGTCGTGGAACTCGCCACGACTTATGCCAATAAATCCGCTCAGGACATCCTGAAACTCGCATTCGCCGAGTTCGGCGATGACTTGTGGATATCTTTCAGCGGCGCCGAAGACGTGGTGCTGGTGGACATGGCCTGGAAGCTGAACAAGAACGTCAACGTGTTCAGCCTCGACACCGGCCGCTTGCACCCCGAGACCTACCGCTTCATCGATCAGGTGCGCGAGCACTACAAGATCGACATCGAACTGGTGTCGCCGGACTACACCAAGCTCGAACCTTTTGTGAAGGAAAAGGGCCTGTTCAGTTTCTACAAGGACGGCCATGGCGAATGCTGCGGCATCCGCAAGATCGAGCCGCTTCGTCGCAAGCTCTCGGGGGTGACGGCCTGGGCCACCGGACAGCGCCGGGATCAGAGCCCTGGAACTCGCAGCGCCGTCGCAGTGCTGGAAATCGACACCGCGTTCTCTACCCCGGAACGCACCCTGTACAAATTCAACCCGCTGGCACAAATGACCAGCGAAGAGATCTGGGGTTACATCCGCATGCTGGAGCTGCCGTACAACAGCCTGCACGAACGCGGCTTCATCAGCATCGGCTGCGAACCGTGCACCCGTCCGGTGTTGCCGAACCAGCATGAGCGCGAAGGTCGTTGGTGGTGGGAGGAAGCGACACAGAAAGAATGCGGCTTGCATGCCGGCAACATCATCAGCAAATCCAAGGCCTAACCCTCTACAAAGATGTGTACACACGACTGTCACCATCGGTGCCATTTGTGTGTGCATTTTTCATTTCTACGCCCCAAAAGTTTCACACTCCCACCCTGACTTCCTCAGTCGATCTTTCGTACAAACCTCACCGAAAAATAGATGCCTGTTCAACCGGTCAATTTATATCGCCTTTTTTTCAGCCACTTATCGCCGACTGATAACAAAACGAAAATTAGCGATGAAATTCATAGATCGGGATCTGGCATGGATCTGGCTTAGGTGCATACATGTTTTGTATACAATCATACCAACACATACACACACTTCTGATCCGCAAACCTGAAGCGCCCTATCCCCCTTGGCGGCCCGGCATCGTCGGGCCGCACAACCACCCGCTATAAGGACCTCACATGCGAATTCTCGTGGTCAACGTCAACACTACCGAATCCATCACCCAGGCCATCGCACACGCGGCTCAGTCCGTGGCCGCGCCGGGCACGGAAATCATCGGCCTGACGCCCTACTTCGGTGCTGACTCCATTGAAGGCAATTTCGAAAGTTATCTGGCCGCCATCGCGGTGATGGACCGAGTAATGTCCTACGACCAACCCTTCGATGCCGTGATCCAAGCCGGTTACGGCGAGCACGGCCGCGAGGGTTTGCAGGAGCTGCTCAACGTGCCGGTGGTGGACATCACCGATGCGGCGGCCAGCACCGCCATGTTCCTCGGCCATGCCTACTCGGTGGTCACCACGCTGGACCGCACCGTGCCGCTGATCGAGGATCGCCTCAAACTGTCCGGGCTCTGGGACCGCTGCGCATCGGTACGGGCCAGTGGCCTGGCGGTAATGGAACTGGAATTCGATCCCGAGCGTACGCTGGAGGCGATTGTTCGTCAGGCGGAATTGGCAGTGCTTGAAGACAAGGCCGAGGTGATTTGCCTGGGCTGCGGCGGCATGGCCGGGCTGGATGAACAGATTCGTCAGCGCACTGGCGTGCCGGTGGTGGATGGTGTGACGGCGGCGGTGACCATTGCCGAGTCGTTGGTGCGGTTGGGCTTGTCAACTTCCAAGGTGCGGACTTATGCGACGCCGCGGCCGAAAAACATCATTGGTTGGCCGGGGCGGTTTGGCAAGTAGACCGCGCCTCGCTCTTGAGCCTCGCTCTTGAGCCTGACTCAGAGCGCACTAAACCGCAGCCCCAACCCCTGCGCCACAAACTGCTCAATGATGAAATCCACAAACGCCCGGGTCTTGCCCGGCAACAGTTTGTGCTCCGCGTAATAGATAGAAATGTTGCCATCGTCGACGTACCAATCGGGCAATACTCGCTGCAAGGTCCCGGCCTCCAGATAGCCCACGGCGAACGGCAGGCTCACCAGCGCAATGCCCAACCCTTGGGCAGCCGTAGCGCAGGCCGCTTCCGAATCACTCATGGTCATCCGTGCCTTGAGCGTCAGCGGGCTATGTTGCTGAATACGACTGGTCAATTGCCAGGAGCGCACACGACCGGTCTGCGGCGACCGAATCAGGATGCCATCGTGATGTTTGAGATCATCCGGCTCGACGATCGCCTCACGCCCCGCCAGATACTCGGCTGATGCCACCAGCACCCGATGCGCCGGCGTCAGCTTGCGCGCCACCACACCCTGCGGCAGCTCGAATCCCCCGCCAATCGCCGCATCGAAACCCTGAGCGATCAGGTCGACCTGACGGTTATCGAAATGCCAGTCCGGGTTGATCGCCGGAAAGCGCCGCAGAAACTCACCGAGCAACGGCACGATGTACAAACGCCCGAACACCGTGCCCATGCTGACTTTCAGTGTCCCCGCCGGTCGACCCTCGGCACTGGCCAGATTGGCCACGGCATTCTGGATCGTGTGAAGACTGGAACTCACCTCGCCGAGAAACAGATGACCCGCTTCAGTGAGCGTCAGACTGCGAGTGCTGCGCTGAAACAGCCGCACACCGAGTCGTGCCTCAAGTTTGGCGACGCTCTTGCCCACCGCCGCCGGGGTCAAACTCAGGCGGCGCGCGGCTTCGGCGAAGCTGCCGACCTCGGCACTGCGTACGAAGCATTCGATACTGCTGAAGGTTTCCATAAGCGCCACTATAAACTTTTGGTTTACACAGACTATCGCAATTACCGTCTACACAGCCTCTAATCCCGCATCGATACTAGGCTCCATCAACCGAGACATTTCGCCTCGGGACTTTGGAGATCGATATGACTACTCAGAACCTCAGCGGCAAAGTGGCTTTGATTCAAGGCGGATCCCGCGGTATCGGCGCCGCCATTGTCAAACGCCTGGCTGCTGAAGGCGCGACAGTCGCCTTCACCTACGTCAGCTCCACCGCCAAAGCCGAAGAATTGCAAAACAGCATCACCGGTAACGGCGGCAAAGCCCTCGCCATCAAGGCTGACAGCGCCGACGCCGAGGCCATCCGCAACGCCGTGACCGCCACCGTTAAAGCCTTTGGTCGCCTGGACATTCTGGTCAACAACGCAGGCGTGCTGGCCGTTGCACCCTTGGAAGACTTCAAACTTGAAGACTTCGACCACACCCTCGCGATCAACGTGCGCAGCGTATTCATCGCCACCCAGGCCGCTGCCAAACACATGACCGAAGGCGGTCGCATCATCAACATCGGCAGCACCAACGCCGACCGCATGCCCTTCGCCGGTGGCGGCCCCTACGCCATGAGCAAATCGGCGCTGGTCGGCCTGACCAAAGGCCTGGCTCGCGACCTCGGCCCGCGCGGGATCACCATCAACAACGTGCAACCGGGCCCCGTCGACACAGATATGAACCCGGCCAGTGGTGACTTCGCCGAAAGCCTGATCCCGTTGATGGCCGTGGGTCGCTACGGAAAAACGGAAGAAATCGCCAGTTTTGTCGCCTACCTTGTCAGCCCCGAAGCCGGCTACATCACTGGTGCCAGCTTGACCATCGACGGTGGTTTCGGCGCCTGATGTTCTGAATCACGTTTTTATGTACGCAGCTTTAAGCCCATTCAAGCGCCGGCAGGCCAAAGGCGCTCGGTTTGAACGCTGTCAGCGTACGAAGAATGCCATCGGCGTGTGCGTATTTTTCGTCAGCCATCGCCGCATCCGGGATCGCAATCGCCGTCATCCCCGCCGCTTTCGCCGCTGTGACACCGAACGGCGAATCCTCGAACACCAGGCAATCCTCGGGCGCGACACCCAGGCGCCGCGCCGCCGTGAGGAAGATGTCCGGTGCCGGTTTGGCCGCGCCGACTTCCGGATCATCGGCCGTCACAATGAAATCGAACAGCGCGAACCAGTCGCGGTGCAAGGTGGTTTTCTGGCCGAACGACTGACGCGAAGAACTGGTGCCCACCGCGATCGGAATGTTGTTGGCCTTCAAGTGCCGAACCAACTCCTGTGCGCCAGGCATCGCCAACGCCGCAGGAAAACGTTCGCGCATCAGCGGTTCGCGGATCACCAGAAACTCTTCGGCGGTGATCGGCAGGTCCAGCGCCTCGACCACATAGCGCGCCAGATCTCCTGCACCACGGCCGATGATGTTCTGTTTGACGCTCCAGTCGAAGACCCGACCGTAACGCGCGGCAATCATGGACGTGACCTCGGTGTAAATGCCCTCGGTGTCCAGCAACAGGCCGTCCATATCAAAAATCACGGCCTTGATCGGGCCGAATTCATTCAGCGGTGCATTCATCGCGTCTGATCCGTTTTCTAATGACATCCCAGAGGCGGCTCAGGTACGGCCGGGTCCGCGATCGATTAAAGGATTCAGCAGCATAGCGAGCGCGACTGGCATAGGGCAACGGCCAATGCCTGAACGGTACAAAACCAGCGCCGAAGTGCTCTTCGTCATTTAGCGATTCCCCCTACACCAAACACCTACTTTCCCGACTTCTTTCCACGCCGATCCCCCGCAAAGTCCCGCGTTCTGAATTGATCCGCGCGAGAGACTGTGAATGTTCGTACCTGACAAGGTCCTGGCCTTGAATAACACCATCGGGCTGCTGGTGGTCGCCGCCATGGACCCTGAGCAGCCGAATGTCGAAGCGCTGCTCGGTGATTTTCGGCTGTGTATCAATGACTACGACGCCTGGGCTGAAAGTTTCTGGACCGGCAGGGCATTGGATGTCGAGCAGGTGTTCAAGGTCGGCAATGAAGTCCGTCTTAGCGTGCCGAAGAATTCCACCACGCCAGTCAGTTCAACAGTCACTTCGTGCTCGGCCAGTGGTTCTTTGACCCTGGTGCACATGTTCGATGCCGCGCGGTTTGTGCCGATCGGCAATACGCCGGTGATGCTTGAACCTTACCTCTCTGAAGGCATGTTTGGCGAACCGATCTACCGCGAGATCGGTCCCAGCGGCATTCTGGAAATCCCCGATTGCGAACGCAGCCTGCGTTATCGCATCACCTTCTTTCCGAATGTTTCCACGGCGCATGTCAAAGCGCTGTTCGACTCGTATAAGGGCGTGATCGGCGAACTGGAAGGCTGGCTGCGCAACGAATGGAACACCGAGTTCCAACCGCTGTGGGCAGCGTTTTCCGAGGCCGGTTTTACCGAACGCTACGGCATGCTGCAACAGGCTGACTGGCGCGGTTTCGAGAACTCGCTGAACGGGTTGTGGGATGACGTAAAGCAGGTTTACGCCTTGATCGCGGACCTGCAAGCCAATAGCGAAAAGCTCCTTGAGTACCTGACCGAGGTCGAACTTAAAGCGCTGCTGGACGCTTCGGCCGAGACCATTGCCAATGTGTTGCTGATGCTGAGCGACGAACCGTTGATGTTCATTCATCTCGCGGCGATCACCAGTTGGCTGAGGAGGTTGCCGCCGCAGCATATCGCTGAGGTCGTGGCGGAAATTCGTACAGGAATATTGATCGGATTGCTGTTGGCACGCTTCACAGGTTCTACAGGACTGAAACTTGGCATAAGCGCCATGGTGCTGAACAAGGTCAAGTCGGAGCGAGCACGGAACTGGCTGGCGGCCGCGAGTTTGCGGCTAGCCGAACTGACCACCAAGTCCGACCTGACCGCCCACGCTGGCGTACTCAAACCCCTCGCAGTCAGCGCCCGGAATGTTCCGCTTAAACCCGCACCCGCGGTGTCACTGCAGATCAGCGCGGGGGCTGCACCGGCTGTGCTGGTAAAGAATCCGGTCGCCATCGCTCGCGACAAGTCCGAGGCCAAGACCCGCCTGGTTCGTCAGGAACACCGCGACGATGCTCCCGATCAGGCGAAAAACCCCAACGGCGACAGCGCCGATTGCGCACCGTTGACCTGTACCAACGGCTGTCCGGTATCGATGGTTACGGGCGAAGAATTGCTGACCCTCACCGACGGTTCGCTGGATGGGATTTTACCGTTCGACTTCACCCGGCTCTATCGCACCAGTGCTGTGGAGATCGATTGCGGGCTCGGATTCGGCTGGAGTCATTCCCTCGCTCATCGGCTGGACGTCGATGAAGCACAGGTTGTCTGGACCGACCACGAAAACCGTCGTACGACTTTTCCTCTTCCGAGTGTCGAGCGCCCGGCGATTCATAACAGCCTGTCGCGCGCGGCGATTTATCTAGGTGATGAGCCCGAAGAACTGATCCTCGCTCTGGCTGGCGAGACAGCGCGGTTTTACCACTTTCGTACAGGGCGACTGATGGCGATCAGCGATGCCTATGGCAATCGGCTGACGGTGCAGCGGGACACTTCTGACAGGATCAAGCGCCTCGACAACGGTGCCGGGCGTTCCCTGCTGTTGCGCTATGAGCGCCGACACATAGTTGCCGTCGAGTACCAAAGCTTTCATCCCGCCGAGACCCTGGAAAACGCCTGGCGTACCGAGCAAACACTGGTTGCCTACCGCTACGACGCGTGTCAGCGCTTGATCGAAGCGACCAATGCCGCCGGCGAAAGCGAACGATACGACTACGACGAGCAGCACGTGATTCTGCAACGGCAATTGGCCGGTGGAGCAAGTTTCTACTGGGAGTGGGAAAGGTCCGGCAAGGCTGCCCGATGCGTCCGCCATTGGGCGTCGTTTTCGCAGATGGACACGCGGTATGTCTGGGATGACAACGGCAGTGTGGTGGTTAAAAACGCCGACGGCAGCGAGGAGGTTTACGAGCACGACGAACAGGCGCGACTGGTGCGTCGGGTCGACCCCAATGGCGCAGAACACCTTAAGGCTTACGACGACAACGGTCGGTTGCTGAGCGAACAGGATCCGCTGGGGGCAATTACCCAATACCGCTATGACGAGATCGGACGGCTGATTGCGCTGATTCCGCCCGAAGACGAACCGACGTCCTACGAATATCGCAATGGTTTCCTGCACGCGCGGTATTGCGGTAAAGCGGTCTGGACCTATCAGCGCAATGTTCAGGGCGCTATCACCGAAGCGACCGATCCCGACGGCCATGTCAGCCACTATCACTACGACAAAAAAGGCCAGCTGCTGTCGATCCGTTACCCGGACAACAGCCGGCATGTCTTCGTCTGGAGCGCCTTAGGGCAACTGCTCCAAGAAACGTTGCCGGACGGTGGTCAGCGGCGGTTTTCCTACGACGCTTTGGGTCGGCAGATTACCCGTCAGGACGAACACGGCGCCGTCACCCAGTACCAATGGGATGCCGTCGGCCGACTGATCCAGACGACGCTTCCCACAGGCGCCAGCCGCGCCTTCAGCTACAACGCCTACGGCAAAATCACCGCCGAACGCAATGAACTGGGGCGCGTCACCCGTTTTGAGTACGACGATGACCTGCATCTTGTCAGTCGCCGGATCAACCCTGACGGAACGCACCTGCGTTATCGCTACGACAACGCGCAGCTACTGCTGACGGAAATCGAAAATGAATCCGGCGAACACTATCGACTGGACTACACACCCAACGGATTGATCCGACAGGAAACCGGTTTCGATGGCCGACGCACGGCGTATGCCTACGACCTCAATGGCCACCTGTTGGAGAAAATCGAGTTCGGCGATAACGGCTCAGAGCTGTTCACGAATTACCAACGGGATTCGGCTGGACGACTGCTGGTCAAAAACCTGCCCGATGGCGTCAACGTCGAGTATCGCTATGACAGCCTCGGCCGATTGGTCAGCGTCGATGACAGCAACGATCACCCGCTGGAGTTCGAGTACGACAAACAGAATCGCCTGATCACCGAGCATCAGGGTTGGGGCACGTTGCGTTATGCCTACAACGACTGCGGCAAGCTCAACCACCTGCGCCTGCCGGACAACAGCAAACTCGACTACCACGCCAAGGGCGGTGCGCTGACGGCGATCGACCTCAATGGCGCCCGGCTCACCACCCACCACTTCGCCTCCGGTCGCGAACAGCAACGCGAGCAAGGCCTGTTGCTCAGCGAATATGCCTACGACGATCAGGGTCGCCTGAAAGCCCACGCCGTCAGCCAACAGCAACAACCGCTGTATCGCCGCGACTATGCCTACAGCGCCAACGGCAATCTCGACAACATTGCCGACAGCCGTCACGGCCAACGCAGTTATCAATACGAACCCCTCGACCGCCTGATCCGCGTCCGCCACTCCCGCGACCAACAGCCCGAAAGCTTCGCCCATGACCCGGCCGGAAACCTGGTGATGCAAGATTGTCCAGGCCCGACCACCGTCAAAGGCAATCGCCTATTGATACAAGGCGACCGCCACTACGATTACGACGCCTTTGGAAACCTGATCCGCGAGCGCCGCGGCACTGCACAAAAACTGGTCACCGAGTACCGTTACGACTGCCAACATCGGTTGATCAGCGCCACCCTCCCTAACGGCAATCAGGCCACCTACCGCTACGACGCCTTCGGCCGCCGCATCGCCAAAACTGTCGATGGCAACACCACCGAATTCTTCTGGCAGGGCGACAACCTCGTCGCTGAAAGCAGCAAGGAACACCACCGCAGCTACCTCTACGAACCCGGCACCTTCCGCCCGCTCGCCATGCTCGACGGCAAAGGCCCACGCCAGGCTTGTCCGTTTTACTACCAACTCGACCACCTCGGTACGCCACAAGAACTCACCGACTACAGCGGCGACATCATCTGGGCCGCCCGATACACAGCGTATGGCCGCCTGACCCGCCTCAACCGCGACACTCATCAAGTGCATGATCAGCCGTTGAGGTTTCAGGGACAGTATTTCGATGCGGAAACGGGTCTGCATTACAACCGGCATCGCTACTACAATCCGGATGTTGGACGGTATTTGACACCGGACCCGAGTAGGCTGGCGGGTGGGTTAAACGGGTATCAGTACACACAGAACCCTACGGGATGGGTTGATCCGTTGGGGTTGAGTGGGAGTTGCCCACAGGCGGGAATAGGAAGTTGCTTAACTGCGGATGAGACTAACAATGCCAAGGTAAATGAGGGAGAGCCAAACCTTCCCTACTCAGGGACCATTACCGCCGCAATGCAGAACAAAATTCTGTACGGGGTTCGTAGCCCTAGGCATAACAGTCCAATTGGTGGGCACTCTGCAAAAGTACTCAACTCCCCGGAATATCAAGTGGACGTACTTCAGACGAATAGAGATGGCACCATCAGCGCAAAAAACTTCAAGATGATTCTTGAGCGTAAAGATGGAACAGTAGGCTGGTCAGCCGCGAAATCACCGAATCGACATACGTTTGCGCCTGAAAACTGGAGTGACGAAAAGATCCTAAGAGCTACGGATGAGGTAGCACGTACACCAGGTGCAATTATTCGCGATGAGGCTGGAACGAAAATCACCCAACACACAAAAATCATTGATGGCGTTGAATGGCAAGTGATCAAAGAAAACGATCAGATCACCTCATCCTATCCAACGGGAGGTAAACCGTGAGGCCAGAAGATAAGAACGACATTTTTCAGAAACTTGAGGCCTGGATTGGTGATTCAGAAAACTCCAACTGGACTGCCTATTCCAGCGAGCTTGTGGCCAAAGTGGTGTTGTGTGATTTTGCAGGCGAAGACTGGATGAAACTTGCAGCAACAGTGTTGAGCAAAGCTGAATACTGGCAGCAGCGTTGTATCGTTTCCTTAGGAGAGAACCGCTCACCAGAAGCAATTGAAATAATGAAGCTTGTCCTCATGGAGTCTTCATATATTGATGCCCGCACAATTGCAATTTACGAACTAGATTGGGCCGAGGTCGCAATAGAAAATAAATATGCGACTGCCATAATTGAAATTATAAACTCAACCCCACACGAGGAGGTTGAACCTGAGCTCAGATCGCTATTAGCGAAGTCTCAAACTTCAATGGATTAGGGTGAGCCAAAAATGCCCAGCAATTTACTGGGCATTCAATTGTAAATATTGGGTTACTTAACCACCCGAAACTACTGGAGCCTCCAGCCCCACTCCCAGAGCTTCGGATGTTCAGCTCGATTCGTTTGAGCCATCATCACCAGCAATGTCCGGATCTTCAGGGTCAGCTTCCACGTTCCCTCGCTTCACTTCCTCAGACGGCAATTGCTCCACAGCAGTGTCGTCGTCAGGTGGACGTTGATCGCGACTCAGGGAATCGGTCGGTGAAGGCAACGGATATTCCGGGGTTTCGTCGATGTCGGCGTCTTTCGGATCAGCGTTCATAAAGCACCTCTCGAGGGACCTGAAAAGCAGGCCCTGACATTTCGAGGATTGCGCCATACATGCGTTCGATCAGAGAGACGATCGGTCGAGTCTGTCGTAAAGCATGTCAATCGTCGCCCTCATCCTCGTCTTCGATATTTCCGACATCGCCTGCATCATCGGAATCGTTGAGCGGTACCGTTGCGTCGTCCATCAGCGAGCCAGGGTCTTCGTTACCGGGATCGTTAATAAACGGAAGCGCGCTAGGGCCTTTTTCTTCCTTGCCTTCGGTTTTAGGAGTCATGGCATGCCTCACAACGTTCTGGGGTGTATGAAGTTCGAGGCGACCTACGACCAAACGTTCCAGAGTCCTACTACCAAAAAAGAAAAACCCGGCGCTGGGCCGGGTTTCTGGTGTAGCTGATGTCGAATCAGTGATGTTTGTTTTTATGCTTGTTTTTATGCTTATGCTTGTGGCCGCTACCGGAGTGCGAACTGCCGCTGTCGCTACCCAAGTTGTTGCCGACCGCCCCACCCGCCGCGCCGCCCAAACCTGCGCCAATGGTCGAACCGGTAGAACCGCCGAGGCTGTTGCCGATCACCGAGCCACCCGCCGACCCCAAACCACCACCAATCGCCGCTTCTGTGCGACTGCCTTTGTTTGCGCCGACCGCGCTACCTGCCGCGCCGCCCAAACCGGCGCCAATCGCTGCACCCGTGCTGCCGCCCATTTGCTGGCCGACCACGTTACCTAGCGCACCGCCAATACCACCGCCAACTGCAGCGGTGCCGTCACCGGCTGCCATTGCACCTTGAGCGACCAAAAGTCCCAGAACCAACGTGGACAATGTCAAACGCATGATATGAACCTCTAAATTCCGTATCGGGGGTAAGAGAACGCGTTACGGATGGCGTGAGTCTATCTTTTTCCCCACGTCAGCGCTGATCGTTGGACAGCTGTAGACCTGAAGAGTAGGAGGAAGAAACATCCAGACACGAAAAGCCCGGCATCAAGCCGGGCGTTTTAAACTTATCGATCAGGATCAGTGACGCTTGTGACCTTTGGCCAGGTTGCTGCCAACGCCGCCGCCCAATGCGCCGCCCAAGCCTGCGCCGATGGTGGAACCGGTCTTGCCGCCCAGGCTGTTGCCGATCACCGAGCCGCCAGCCGCGCCGACACCACCACCAATGGCTGCTTTAGTGCGGCTGCCTTTGCGTGCGGCAACAGCGCTGCCGGCCGCACCCGCGACACCCGCACCAATCGCTGCACCGGTGCTGCCGCCCATTCTCTGGCCGACCACATTGCCCAGCGCGCCACCCAAACCACCACCGATCGCGGCAGTGCCGTCACCAGCAGCCATTGCACCTTGAGCAACCAAAAGCCCAAAAACCATAGCAGGCAGTGTTAAACGCATGACAAGAACCTCAAAAAAGGGGTAACAGAAAGGGGCGAGACTGAATGCTTTAGAGGAGAAAAATCCAGGCACGCACGGGTTCAACCTCGCTATAGGCCCCCGGTGTCAGGATAGTTGTCGCCTCTCCGAATTTTCCTGAAAAAGCATATCGGGGGCGGAAAGAGACTGGTCGTGCCGTACTATTCACCTGAACGCAAAGCCGCATTACTCAAGATGCTGCTTCCCCCGCTGAACCTGACAATGGCCGAGGTTTCCCGGCGTGAAGGGGTTAGCGAAATGTCTTTGTCCAACTGGCGCAAGAAGGTCAGTTCTGAAGGAAGCGCCGTGCCTGAAGACAAGCCACTCCCCGAGAACTGGTCTGCTGAAGCCCGGTTCGCTGTCGTCCTTGAAACCGCCGGTCTGTCGCAGCTCGAACTGGGTGAGTACTGCCGACGAAAAGGTCTGTACCCCGAACACGTCAGCGCCTGGCGCCAAGCCTGTATCACGGGGCAGCAGAGTGTTCAGAACCAACAAAAGGTCGACCGCGAACAATCTCGCAAGGACAAGAAACGTATTCAGCAACTAGAGCGCGAACTGCTGCGTAAAGACAAGGCGCTGGCCGAGACCGCCGCGTTGTTGGTGCTGCGAAAAAAGCTCAACGATTACTGGGGGATCGACAACGAGGACACCTGACCTCTTTGCCGGAACGGCAGTTGTTGGTGGCTTGGTTGATCGAAGCCATCGTGGCCGGTGCTCGAAAAATCAGAGCGTGCCAGGAGGTGGGGCTGTCGCTCAGAACCTTGCAGCGATGGACTCAGAGTGAGGATGTTCAAGCCGATGCCCGCACAACCACCGTGCGGCCCACGCCGCGTAATGCGTTGAGCGAGATCGAACGACAAGCGATCGTGACCCTGTGTAACAGCCCTGCGTATGCCCATTTGCCGCCGAGTCAGATCGTGCCGAGGCTGGCTGACGAGGGGCGTTATCTGGCGTCGGAAGCGACGTTTTATCGCATCCTGCGTGCAGCCGGTCAGCAACATCATCGGGGCCGTAGCCAGCGACC
The DNA here is from genome assembly GCF_054898005.1 of Pseudomonas sp. HLT2-19-2. NCBI lineage: Bacteria > Pseudomonadati > Pseudomonadota > Gammaproteobacteria > Pseudomonadales > Pseudomonadaceae > Pseudomonas > Pseudomonas sp. HLT2-19-2. Next base: position 4,290,272 of record NZ_CM142712.1, read on the forward strand.
CAGACGGCATGCGGCACCGACGACGCATGTCGCCAAAGCGCCCAATCAGGTGTGGTCGTGGGACATCACGTATTTGCCGTCGCCGATACGCGGCAAGTACTACTACCTGTATTTGATCGAAGATATTTACAGCCGCAAGGCCGTGGGCTGGGAAGTTTACGAAGAAGAAAGCGGCGAAAAAGCCGCTGCGCTGCTGCAACGCAGCGTGATCGGCGAGCAGTGTTTACGCGAGCCGCTGGTGCTGCACTCGGACAATGGTGCGCCGATGAAATCGCTGACGCTGTTGAGCAAGATGTACGACCTGGGCATCACGCCGTCCCGTGGCCGACCGCGAGTGAGCAACGACAATCCGTACTCGGAGTCGCTGTTTAGAACGCTGAAATATTGCCCGCAATGGCCGCAGGAGGGTTTTGCCAGCTTGGACGCCGCACGCGCTTGGGTGAGGGATTTTATGCGTTGGTACAACAACGAGCACCGGCATAGCCGGATCCGCTTCGTGACACCGACGGAGCGGCATCGAGGGCTGGACCACCAGATCCTGGCGCGGCGACATGAGTTGTACGAACGAGCCAAAGAGAAAAAGCCGGAACGGTGGTCGGGTCGAACACGTAACTGGGAGCCGGTCGGTACCGTGCTGTTGAACCCGGATCGAGAGCAACAGGTTGAGAAAAGAGCGGCATAGTTAGACGGTTGACGCGACAACTACCTTGAAAAACGCCGTAGGCGACGGTTGGACAGCGTTTATAGAAAAGGTTTTATGGCAGGCAAAAAAAAGCCCGCTGGGGAACGGGCCAGGTACTGCTTTCTAACGGATGTGTTGAGCCTACGTAGGTAGGTGTGAAAAGTTTGTGAAAAAAATCATCCGCTGGTTGTGTGTCTGTAGTCCAAAAATGAAAACCCCGCTCAATGGCGGGGGGCTGTACGGTTGATAGTTATTTCCTGGTAGGCGCCACCTTGGGCATAAACTTCGCCTTGGGCCCTCGGCGCACCGCTGATTTCAATTTGTTGTTTTGGACCGGGTCTTCGCCAAAGCTCGCCACATACTCCGTTTGGCCACACTGGACGCAATTGTTGATCGGAAACTCCGCCCCTTCCTCTTCGATATACGGATCAGTCATACCTTTCCCCTCTCAAAAGGGTCGACACCGGCAAGCCTATTTTGCCAAAAAATATCGACCACCCAGGATTCTGAGACTAGTCGGTCATTACTGGACTTGTGATTCAGATTGTTGCATGCCCGACGAATGGCGCCTTGCTTCACTCACCGCAGTTTTACCGCCGTCCCGGTCACAAACACCACCACCATCCCGCCCTTCCCGGCAGGCATGCTGATCTCAAAATCCAGCCCCACCACCGCATCGGCCTGAAGCGCCCGTGCCTGCTCCTTGAGCTCGTCGGTTGCCTGAATTCGTGCGTCCTTCAACGCCCGCTCCAATGTCTGAGAGCGTCCACCGAAAAAATCCCGCATCCCGGCGAACATATCGCGCATAACGTTGACACCCTGCACCGACTCGGCACTGACGATGTCCAGATAGGCGGTGATTTGCCGGCCTTCGATGGTGTGGGTTGTGGTGGTGATCATTAAATTTCCTTCTTCATGGCCAGCGGATATTTACTCAAGGTAACCTGGACAGATGTTGGCCCAACGCATCAAACGCCGGCAAGGTGACCGGATCGTTGGCCGAATGACTGGCAACAGGATGCGAGGCGTAGCGAGCAATCACCATCTCGGCTTTCGGGTCGACATAAATGCGTTGTCCATGGACCCCGCGCGCCATGAAGGCTCCGCACTCTTTGTTCGTCACCCACCACATCGAACGGTAGCTCCAACCCTTCAACAAATCGTAACCGGCCTGGGCGAATGCCTGTTTGCCGCCGCTGCTGCGGATATCGTCGACCACCGCTTTGGGCACGATTTGCTGACCGTTGAACGTGCCGTCATGACGAAACTGATCGCATCGATGTCTTTGCGCAGCGCCGATACCAATGGAACCGGTGCGCCCAGCCCCCGTTAAACGTTGATCGTGGGCAGGGGAAAGTCTTAGTCGTGGATGCGGTGGCGAATAAGGAGACGGTGCTCATCAACACGACAGCGATGGAAATAGCTATGCGGCGGGAAGCGGCGCGAGGATGAGACATGGTGTCGATTCCATTCGAGGGGGTCGGGCAGTCCATCAGGTGGACGGCCCAAAGTATTAGAGCAGCTTGACCAACACTGCTGTGACAGTGGCCACCGTGCCAATCAACCCAGTCGCCACAGCCACCGGATACCAAAAAGTTTCACGGGTCATCTTCCCGGCTTCGGCGTTCAGCTTGCGCTGCTCAGCCATCAGCTTGACGATCTCCACGTGAACCTTTTCCAGTTCGGCCTGTTTCATGGTGAATTCCTGCATAACGTGCATGCGTCCATCCAGATAATGGGCCGCGTCATGTGCCTTGCCCGTTGATTCATTTTGTACCCTAAAGGCGCACCAAATACCCCTTCCGAAACGTAACATTGCCATACACGAAATCCAGACACCAGAAACCACAAAACCCCTGACTTCTCTCGAAATCAGGGGTTTTGGTCACATCGAATTTGGCGGTGAAGGAGAGATTCGAACTCTCGATACAATTTCTTGTATACACACTTTCCAGGCGTGCTCCTTAAGCCACTCGGACACTTCACCGTATCTCTTCAAACATGTTCTGTCTGTCGAGGCGCGCTAATGTAGTCGAAAGCTTTTCCGATGGCAAATATTTTTTTCAGAATTTTCATGCGGTTAGCGATTTAGTCGTTCCGGTGAGTTCCGGGCCATGGCAAACCGGCCAATCTCCGGCGTCACGCCCCGCTTCTATATAGAGGGGAATGCGCGGCTGGCGTGGCGGGCGATGCTCGCCGGGCGGGAAAAGGGTGACTGGGTGGTCGGTCACGGCGCTTTACCTGGCCTACGGCGGTGGGTAACGTCTGCCCTACTTTATTCAAAGGAATAGCGTCATGAGTGAGTTGATTTCCTACCATCTCGAAGACGGTATCGCGACCCTGACCTTGAGCAATGGCAAGGTCAATGCCATCTCCCCGGACGTGATTGTTGCGTTTAACGCTGCGCTGGATCAGGCGGTGACTGATCGTGCGGTGGTGATCATTACCGGTACGCCCGGGATTCTGTCGGGCGGTTATGACTTGAAGGTGATGACCTCAGGCCCTAAAGAGGCCGTTGCGCTCGTGACTGCCGGTTCGACGCTGGCTCGTCGTCTGTTGTCGCACCCGTTCCCGGTGGTCGTGGCGTGCCCTGGGCATGCGGTGGCCAAGGGCGCGTTCCTGCTGTTGTCGGTGGATTACCGCATTGGTGTCGACGGCCCGTTCAGCATTGGTCTGAACGAAGTGCAGATCGGCATGACCATGCACCACGCCGGTATCGAGCTAGCCCGCGATCGCCTGCGCAAGTCGGCGTTCCACCGCTCCGTCATCAACGGTGAGATGTTTAATCCGCAGAGCGCCGTGGATGCCGGTTTCCTCGATCTGGTGGTGTCGGCCGAGGAGTTGCAGGGCGCGGCGCTGGCGGCGGCTCGTCAGTTGAAGAAGATCAACATGACTGCTCACAAAAACACCAAGTTGAAAGTGCGCAAAGCGTTGCTGGAGACGCTGGACAACGCAATCATCCAGGATCAGGAGCATTTGGTTTAAACCAAACCTGAAAAATCGAAAAGCCCGACCGTCGTGTTGGGCTTTTTCTTACGCATTCTGTTGAAAAGCCTACAACCGCTCTAGGTTGCGTCTGACCCACAAGTCGGAAACATGCGCTCAAACATCGCCTATCTCCCACCTCTGTAGTGGCAATTGCCGAAAACAGTGCACATCCGTACACTGCGCCACCTTTTGTCTCGGTGGGGCCTGTAAATGCTCTTTGTGTTTCGTATGTTATTGATGGGCCTGCACTTTATTCTGGCCGGTGTGCTCGGGGTGATTCTCGGTCTGTGCCGACCGTTCAATCCGGACAACAGCCGTTTGTGCGCGCGTCTTTATGCATGGCCGGCGATGTGCATTTTGCGTCTGCGGGTGAAGGCCGAAGTCGGACCATTGATGGATAAACCCGACAGCTGCGTGATCATCGCCAACCACCAGTCCAACTACGATCTGTTTGTGTTCGGCAACGTGGTACCCCGCCGCACGGTGTGTATCGGCAAGAAGAGTCTGAAGTGGGTGCCGCTGTTTGGTCAGTTGTTCTGGCTGGCAGGCAACGTGCTGATTGATCGCGGCAATGCGCAGAAAGCGCGCCAGTCGATGTTGGCCACGACCCACACGCTGCAGAATGAAGACACCTCTATCTGGGTCTTCCCGGAAGGCACGCGCAACCTGGGCGAAGAGTTGCTGCCGTTCAAGAAAGGCGCCTTTCAAATGGCCATTGCCGCCGGGGTGCCGATCGTTCCGGTGTGTGTCAGCAGTTACGTTAAACACATGCGATTGAATCGCTGGCGCAGTGGGAAGATTCTGATCCGCTCGCTACCGGCGATTCCTACGGCTGGATTGAGCCTTGATGACATGCCGCTGCTGATTGCCCAGTGCCGCGAACAGATGCGCGAGTGCATCGCGTCAATGGATCGGCAATTGCAAGCCGCGTAAAAGAAACCTGCCCGGTGCGGGTTTTCTTTTGCCTGCGAACTCTGCAGACTTTGCTGACTCTCAAGCAGCAGACAGGGCTAAGCTGAGCACCGCCTGGCACTGCCATTCTTTACCAATAGAAAGCTGCCAATAAACAGCGCCACTAAGAAGTGAACCACCATCATGGGTAGAGTTGTTGCTGCTGCGGTTTACAGCGCCGGTAAAAAAGTCACCAATATCACCCTCGACGAAGGCGCTGCCTGGGCTGCAAAGCCTGACCATTTTGTGTGGATCGGCATGGAAGAGCCGAACGCGCAAGAGCTGGCCAACCTGCAACGCCAGTTCAACCTGCACGAACTGGCCATCGAAGACGCCCTGGAAAAACACAGTCGACCGAAACTGGAAACCTTCGGCGATGCGCTGTTTATCGTCACGTATTCGCCGATCCGGCATGAAGGCAAACTGCAGTTCATCGAGACTCATATCTTTGCCGGCAACGGTTACATCATTACCGCACGCAACGGCCACTCGGCGTCCTACGCTCATGTCCGACAGCGTTGTGAGGCGCGTCCGCTGTTGCTCGAACATGGGGAGGATTTCGTTCTTTATGCCCTCCTCGACTTCGTGATCGAAAACTACCAGCCGGTGGGCGAAGCAATCCATGCCGAGATCGATGCGCTGGAGGTCAACGTTCTGTGTAGCCACCTGAATGAGCACGACATCCAGAAGCTCCACAGCTTGCGCCGCGATGTAGTGCGTTTGCGCCGGTATGCGGCGCCGATGGTGGAGATCAGTGAGGAACTGCAGAAGCTGAACTTCCCGTTCATCGACAAGAACATGCGGCCGTACTTTCGCGATGTGCAGATCCATGTGACGCGGCAGATGGAAGACCTGACGACCCTGGCGGATATTGCCAGCCAGACCATTGAGGTTGGAGTGTTGCTGGAGGCGTCACGCCAAAGCCTGGTGCAGCGCAAGTTTGCGGCGTGGGCGGCGATTCTGGCGTTCCCGACGGCGGTGGCCGGGATATACGGGATGAACTTCCAGAACATGCCGGAATTGACGTGGCATTACGGGTATTTCGGGGTGCTGGGGTTTATCGGTGTAGGGTGCGTCAGTTTGTGGGTGAGCTTCAAGAAGTCCGGGTGGCTGTGACGCGGAGCGTCGGGGGATGCATTCCCACGCAGAGCGTGGGAACGATCAGTTTCAGACACTCTGAGGCTTGTGCGCCACAAACCGCATCATCCACTCGGCAACGGTAGTGCCGTGATGCTCGTGCTCAAGGCTCGCCATACCTTTCGAATAAATCTGCTCGCCCAGCGCTTGCTGACGAATATCCAACAGCGCACGCGAGTAATCGTGAATGAATTCCGGATGCCCCTGGAAGCACAGCACCTGATCGTTAATGTGATACGCAGCAAACGGGCAGAATTCGCTGGAAGCGATAACCGTGGCATTTTCCGGTAGCGCGGTGACCTGATCCTGGTGGCTGATCAGCAAGGTCAGCTCTTCCCTCAGCGGGCTCATCCACGGCGCCTTGGCGGCGAGTTTGTAGCTGTGGGTGCCGACGCCCCAGCCTTGGGGCGCACGTTCGCTCTTGCCGCCCAGCAGCAGCGCCAACAGTTGATGGCCGAAACACACGCCCAGCAGTTTGTCGCCGCGCTCGTAGCGGGCCAGCAGGTAAGTCCTGAGGTTTTCAATCCACGGGTCGGTGCCGAAGGAATCGGCCTTGCTGCCGGTGACGAGGTAGGCGTCGAAGGTCAGATCATCGCTCGGGTACTCGCCCTGCATCACGTTGTAGACGGTGAATTCGGCAGCGATGGGTTGCTGCGAGAACAGACGCTGGAACATCTGCCCGTATCCCTGATATTGATCGACCAGTTCTGGACGCAGGATGTCGGTTTCCAGAATGCAGATGCGTAACGACATAAAAAATACCTGACACGTGATGGCAATAATGCACACCTCAGAGCCTGCCTCGAAACACCATGATAAGGCAAGCCCCGGAAGGCGTAATACGTCCCTTAGAAGGCCTCCCCTTTGGCCGCTTTTTCCAGCAGCAGCGCAGGGGGTGCGAATCGCTCGCCATACTGCTCCGCCAGGTATTGGGCGCGGGCGACGAAGTCTTTCACCCCGTACTGGTTGATGAACTGCAGCGCGCCGCCGGTCCAGGCGGCGAAGCCGATACCGAAGATAGAACCGACGTTGGCATCCGCCGTCGAGGTCAGCACACCTTCCTCCACGCAGCGCACGGTTTCGATGGCTTGCACGAACAGCAGCCGATCACGCACATCCTTCGGCGAAATCTGCCCGTCAGCCTTCTCGAAACGGGTTTTCAATTCCGGCCACAAGTGCTTCTGGCCACCGGCCGGGTAATCGTAGAAACCGCCTCCTGCAGCTTTACCGGGCCGTTTGTATTCGTTGAGCAGCAAGTCAATCACGGCGAACGCCGGGTGCTCAATCAGCGGTTTCCCTTCTGCTTGCAGGTCTTTGGCGGTTTGCTGGCGGATATGGCTCATCAGGCTGAGGGAAACTTCGTCGGAGATCGCCAGAGGTCCGATCGGCATGCCCGCCTTGCGCGCCTCGGTCTCGATCATCGGCGCGCTCACGCCTTCGCCTAGCATGGCGATGCCTTCGTTGGTGAACGTGCCGAACACCCGCGAGGTGAAGAAGCCGCGACTGTCATTGACCACAATCGGCGTTTTCTTGATTTGCAGGACGAAATCGAACCCGCGAGCCAGGGTTTCGTCGCTGGTGTGGGCGCCTTTGATGATTTCCACTAGCGGCATTTTTTCCACGGGGCTGAAGAAATGCAGACCGATGAACTTGCTCTGATCCGGCACGGCGGTCGCGAGGCCACTGATCGGCAAAGTCGACGTGTTGGAAGCAATCACCGCATCCGGGCCAACGACTTTTTGCGCCGCCGAAGAGACGTTGGCTTTCAGATCGCGATCTTCAAACACCGCTTCAATGATCAGATCACAACCGGCCAGATCGGCGTCGCTTTCAGAGGGGTGAATGCGCGCCAGCGTTGCATCGCGCTGATCGGCACTCAATTGGCCACGAGCAACCTTCTTGTCCAGCAGCGCCGCCGAATGCGCCTTGCCCTTCTGCGCTGCCGCAAGATTGATGTCCTTGAGCACCACGTCGATGCCGGCCGACGCGCTGACAAAGGCGATACCGGCGCCCATCATGCCGGCGCCCAGCACACCCACGCGACGCGTCACGTAAGGCGCAAAGCCCTGGGGTCGCGAGCCACCGGCATTGATCTCGTTGAGCTGAAACCAGAACGTGCCAATCATGTTTTTCGCCACCTGTCCGGTGGTCAATTCGGTGAAGTAACGGGTTTCGATCAGGTGCGCAGTGTCGAAATCCACCTGAGCACCTTCCACTACGGCGCAGAGGATTTTCTCTGGTGCGGGCATGCAGCCATTGGTTTTGCTGCGCAGGATCGACGGCGCGATGGCCAGCATTTGCGCGACTTTCGGGTTCGACGGCGTACCACCCGGAATCCGGTAACCCTTCACGTCCCAGCGCTGCACAACCGCTGGATTGGCGATAATCCAGGCGCGAGCCTTGGCCAGTAGTTCATCACGATCCGTCGCCAGCTCATCAATCAACCCTGCCCGCAACGCCTGTTGCGGCCGGACTTTCTTGCCCTCGAGCAGGTACGGCAAGGCTTTTTCAATGCCGAGCATCCGTACCATTCGCACCACCCCGCCGCCGCCCGGCAGCAGGCCGAGGGTCACTTCCGGCAAGCCGAGTTGCACCGAAGAATCATCCAGCGCAACCCGGTGATGGCACGCCAGGCAGATTTCCCAACCGCCGCCCAACGCGGCGCCGTTGATGGCCGCGACCACCGGTTTACCGAGGGTTTCCAGGGTGCGCAGTTGCCCTTTGAGGGACAGCACCCTGTCATAGAAGGCTTTGGCTTGGGGCTTGCCGACTTTGATCAGTTCATTGAGGTCGCCGCCGGCGAAGAAGGTTTTCTTGGCCGAGGTGATGATCACGCCGGCGATGGAATCCTTGTCGGCAACGAGTCTGGCGACACAAGCAGCCATGGCTTCGCGGTAGACCACGTTCATCGTGTTGGCGCTCTGGCCCGGCATGTCGATGGTCAGGACGACGATCTGGTCCTGACCTTTTTCGTAACGAATGGCTTCGGTCATGTCACTTGTTCCTTAAGGTCGGGGCTCAGAGGCGTTCGATGATGGTGGCAATGCCCATGCCGCCGCCGACACACAACGTCGCGAGGCCATAGCGCAGACGCCGGGTTTCCAGTTCATCGAGCAACGTGCCGAGGATTGCGCAGCCGGTGGCACCCAGCGGGTGGCCCATGGCGATGGAGCCGCCGTTGACGTTGACCTTGTCCGGGTCGATCGCCATGTCCTTGATGAATTTCAGCACCACCGAGGCGAAGGCTTCGTTGACCTCGAACAGGTCGATGTCTTCGACCCGCAACCCGGCCTTGGCCAATGCCTTGCGGGTGGCCGGTGCGGGGCCGGTGAGCATGATGGTCGGATCGGTACTGGTGACTGCGGTGGCAACGATCCGCGCCCGTGGCTGCAAGCCCAACGCCCGCCCCTTGGCCTCGGAACCGATCAGCATCAGCGCCGCGCCATCGACGATGCCGGAGCTATTGCCCGGGGTGTGCACGTGGTTGATCCGCTCGACATGGCTGTAGACCCGAATCGCGGTGGCGTCGAAGCCCATTTGCCCCATCATTTCGAAGCTCGGCTTGAGCGCGCCCAAGCCTTCCAGGGTCGATTCGGCGCGGATGAATTCATCGTGATCGAGCAGGATGATGCCGTTCTGGTCCTGCACCGGCACCAGCGACTTGTTGAACGAACCGTAGGCCCTTGCCCGCGCCGCCTTTTGCTGGGAGTGCAGCGCATAGGCGTCGACGTCCTGACGGCTGAAGCCCTCCAGCGTGGCAATCAGGTCAGCGCCCACGCCCTGAGGGGTGAAATGGCTGTGAAGATTGGTTTGTGGGTCCAGTGCCCAAGCGCCGCCATCGCTGCCCATCGGCACGCGGGACATGGACTCGACGCCGCCGACCACCACCAGGTCTTCGAAGCCGGAACGCACTTTCATCGCCCCGAGGTTTACCGCCTCCAGCCCCGATGCGCAGAAGCGATTGATCTGTAAACCCGACACACTGACGTCCCAATCGGCCACCTGGGTCGCGCTTTTGGCAATGTCTGAGCCTTGGTCGCCGATGGGCGTCACGCAGCCAAGCACCACATCATCGACCTGACGGGTATCGAGGGAAGTGCGCTGTTGCAGCGCCTTTAGCAGCCCGGCTACCAGGTTCACCGGTTTGACGCTGTGCAAGGCGCCATTCGCCTTGCCTTTGCCGCGGGGCGTGCGTAACGCGTCGAAAATCAAAGCTTCGGTCATGACGTCCTCGAACCTGGGCGGGGATTAAATCCAGAGTTCCCACCTTAGGCCGAGCGGGCATGGATTCAATGACCGCAGCGCTCACTGACGTTGACGGTCACGCTCAGACGGACGGTAGTCAACCTCCGGCTCAACCGATTCAGGACACCAAGCTGTCTAGCAAACGGGCGCCCAAGAAGCTGGCATTAAGCCTCATGCCTTTTTAAGCGCAATTTATATGAAGCCCATACGAAATGGATCTAAACCAAGCGTGACGCGGGCTCTAAGGTGAAGTTGTACGAAGTTGTCGTCGGGTTTTGCCGAGGCGCTCGTCAAACAGGAAGTGCAACGCTCTGCCGTCATGGAGAAATGCAGGCAGGCATCAGGAAATAACAATAAAGGCGGTCAAGCCATGTTCAAACAATCGAAAGTACGTCAAGCCGGGCTCATTCTATTCGCCACCACGCTGTTGTTGATTTTGCCGAACCTGACTAAGGTGATCGGCTGACTTAGCTACAGATTTTATGTCGCCCTCTTAAAAATGTGACTGGCTCGCTACCCGGGCCAGCGTGGGTGTGCCAACCTTTGCGGCACTTCCACGACATGGACGGCGATCACTTGAAAACACTCATTCTGTTCGGGGTCTTGCTGCTCTGCACGCCTCTGTCTGCCGCACAGCTGAACTTAGAGCTGGGCGCGAGCAGTCGCACCTGGCAAACCGAGGAATTGCTCAAGCATCCTCAGGTTCAGACCATCACCATCAGTAACGACGTGTCTTACAAACGGGACATGAGCTATCGCGCTGTTCCGGTGGCTGCGTTGTTGACCGGCATCAAGCCTGAAGATCATTTACAGGCTGTTGCCTTGGATGGTTTTGCCGCAGAACTGTCGGCTGCGCCGCTGCTCAATACCCAGGGTGCGCGTGCATGGTTGGCGATTGAAGAGTCCACCAAGCCGTGGCCAGCGCTGTCGGAAGGCAAGCCCGGCGCCGGACCGTTCTATCTGGTCTGGACCGATCCGCAGGCGGGCGACATCAGCCCCGAGCAATGGCCATTTCAAGTGGCGAGCATCAAGCGCATGGCACCGGTGGCCGAGCGCTTCCCTGCCCTGCTGCCAGATCCGACGCTTAAGGTCGACGATCCGGTGAACAAGGGCTTTGCGCTGTTTCAGAAGAATTGCCTGGCGTGTCATCGATTGAATGGTGCCGGGGATGCGCAGTTCGGGCCTGACCTGAATATTCCGTTTAACCCGACCGAGTACTTCGGCGCGGATTTCCTTAAGCGCTACATTCGTGATCCGCAGAGTTTGCGCCAGTGGTCGCAGGCGAAGATGCCCGGGTTCCCGGCGACGGTGTTGCCGGACGGGGATCTGGAGATGTTGGTGGGGTATTTGAAGCATATGGCTGGGCGCAAAGTTAAACCCTGACCCTTATCCCCTGTAGGAGCGAGGCTTGCCCGCGAAGAACGATAACGCGGTCATTCGATTAGACCGCAGCGCCTTCTTCGCGGGCAAGCCTCGCTCCTACAGGGTTTGGTGGTGATCTGGATTATTGCTGCTGGACGGAGATAACCGGCATCGGTGTCGGTGATACAAACACTTTCGCATGCATCTGCTCGCAACCACCGCCACGCCGCATGCCTCGCACCGGGCAGGCATCCAGGTAATCCAGGCCCACCGCCAGTTTCAGATGACGCTCCGGCCGCGCCAATTCATTGGTCACGTCGAAGCTGTACCAGGCGTCATCGAGCCAGGCTTCCGCCCAGGCGTGACTGGCCAGGTGTTCGCTGTTCTCGCTGTACAAATAGCCCGACACATAACGTGAAGGAATGCCCAGGCTGCGAGCACAGGCGAGAAACGCGTGGGTGTGGTCCTGGCAGACGCCCGAACGCCCGGCGAAGGCCTGAGCAGCGCTGGTGTCCACTTCGGTGGAGCCCTGCGTGTAGGTCATGTGCTGGTTCAAGCCATGCATCAAGTCGATCAGCGCTGTGCGATCCCGGCGTTGTTTGCATTCTTTTTCGGCAAAAGCGCGCAGTGCTTCATCGGGCTCGGTCAGGCGCGTGAAACGCAGGAACGGCAGCGCCGACTGGCTTTCATGCTCCGCCTCACGCAATTCGTCGATGTCCACCTGCCCACGCGCGCCGATGATGATCGCCTCGTGGGGCTCGTCCATGGTCAGCACGTGCAGGATATTGCCGAACGGATCGAGTTGCGCGCGCACCGGGCGCGGCAGGTCGAGCTGCCAGCTGAGCACATGCTGGCGCTCGCTGTCTTGAGGTGTCAGTCGCAAATACTGGATGCTCGCCCGCACCTGATCTTCGTAGTGATAGGTGGTCTCGTGGCTAATGGAAAGTCTCATGCAGCCTCCAGGTAGGAACTGTGAATGGCGTTGCCCAACTGGCGCACCAGCGGAATGAACTCGGTCAGCCAGGCGTGCAGGCCTTCGTCGAGAATTTCGGTGATGCCGGTGTAGCGCAAGCGTGCGTCGATTTCCGCGGCCAGGCGCTGCGCAGGACGACCGTTGGCCCCCGGCAGTTGGGCGAGGATCTGGTCGATTTCTTCGGTGCAGGCGCGCAGGGAACGCGGGACATCGGCCCGCAACAGCAGCAGTTCTGCCACATGCCGGGCGCCGGGGGCGTCGCGGTAGATTTCGGTGTAGGCCTCGAAAGAGGACAACGCCCTTAGCAAAGCACTCCACTGGTAGTAAGCGTGCGCCGTGCCATCACTGACCGCTTCGGCATGATCGCCGGCCATTTCGTAGCGGGCATCAAGCAGGCGCAACGTGTTGTCAGCCCTTTCGATAAACGTCCCCAGGCGAATGAAACGGAACGCATCGTTACGCATGATCGTGCCGTAGGATGCGCCGCGGAACAGGTGGGAACGTTCCTTGATCCACTCGCAGAAACGGCTCATGCCATAGCGACTCAAGCCCTGATCGGCTATCCCGCGAATTTCCAGCCAGGTGGCGTTGATGTTTTCCCACATGTCCGCGGTGATTCGCCCACGCACCGCATGGGCACTGGCCCGCGCCGCGCCGAGGCAGCTGTAGATACTCGCCGGGTTGGCCGCGTCCAGGGCGAAGAAATGCAGCAGCCGTTCGGCGTGCAATTCGCCGTGGCGCTCCAGGTAATCGTCCAGGGTGCCGGTAATCAGCAACGGCATGGCGAGTTCGTGCAGGCCATCACCGCGACCATCCTGGGGCATCAGCGACAGCGAATAACTGATGTCGAGCATCCGTGCGAGGTTTTCCGCCCGCTCCAGGTAACGCGACATCCAATACAAATCCGAGGCAGTTCTACTTAACATGGCAGGCTTCCTTCAATCCTCGACCACCCAGGTGTCCTTGGTTCCGCCACCCTGGGATGAATTCACCACCAGAGAGCCTTCGCGCAGGGCAACACGGGTCAAACCGCCGGGCACAACCCGGGTTTCGCGGCCAGACAATACAAACGGACGCAGGTCGATGTGGCGTGGAGCGATGCCGTTTTCGACAAAGGTCGGACAGGTCGACAGCGACAACGTCGGTTGCGCGATGTACGCATGGGGCTTGGCTTTGATCCGCGCGCGGAATGACTCGATTTCCGCCGCCGTCGCCGCCGGCCCCACCAGCATTCCGTAACCGCCGGAGCCCTGGGTTTCCTTGACCACCAAATCAGGAAGATTGGCCAGTACGTGGGACAGTTCGGAGGGATTACGGCACTGCCACGTCGGCACGTTCTTCAGAATCGGCTCTTCATCCAGGTAGAAACGGATCATGTCCGTGACGAATGGATACACCGACTTGTCATCCGCGACCCCGGTACCGATAGCATTCGCTAGCACGACGTTGCCGGAGCGGTACGACGACAGCAGCCCTGGAACGCCGAGCATCGAGTCCGGGTTGAACGCCAGCGGATCGAGGAACGCATCGTCGAGGCGACGGTAGATCACATCGACGGCTTTCGGCCCGTCCGTGGTGCGCATGAGGACCTTGTCGTCACGTACGAACAGGTCCGCACCTTCTACCAGTTCAACGCCCATCTCCCGGGCCAGAAACGCATGCTCGAAAAACGCGCTGTTGAAACGGCCAGGGGTCAGCACCACCACGCTCGGGTTATCGATCGGGCTGGAGCTTTTCAGAGTGTCGAGCAATAGGTTTGGATAATGGTCGATGGGGGCAACGCGCTGCGCCGCAAACAATTCGGGGAACAGTCGCATCATCATCTTGCGGTCTTCGAGCATGTAGCTGACGCCACTCGGTGTACGAAGATTGTCTTCGAGCACGTAGTACGTGCCGTCGCCATCACGCACCAGATCGACGCCCGAAATGTGCGAATAGATATCGCGGTGTAGATCGAGCCCTTGCATCGCCAACTGGTATTGCTCGTTGGCCAGCACTTGCTCGGCCGGGATGATGCCGGCCTTGATGATGCGCTGCTCGTGATAAAGGTCGGTGAGGAACATGTTCAACGCCTTGACCCGCTGAATGCAGCCGCGCTCGACGACTCGCCATTCACTGGCGGGGATGCTGCGGGGGATGGTGTCGAAGGGAATCAGGCGCTCTGTCCCTTGCTCATCACCATAGAGCGTGAACGTAATCCCGGCGCGATGAAATAACAGATCGGCCTCGCGACGCCGTTGAGCCAAAAGCTCGTCAGGCGTTTCGGCCAGCCAACGGGCAAACTCCCGATAATGCGGGCGGACCTGGCCGCCGGCATCGTACATCTCATCAAAATAGGTGCGGATCATGCCGTACTCCTTGTCACCCGGACATCTGGGCTTCGCAAAGCCCGTGCCATCGGCATAAACGCTTTGATATCAATCAGTTGGATAATCGCGCTGCACGCACCGCACCAATCCTGTGCGGTAAATACCCCCACCTGATCGCCCCCGCTTCATTGCGAAGCAATGTTGTCGGCTATCACCAGCATAGTCAGAGTTGATTTCACTGCTCGGGAGTCGATGCGGATAATCCGCGCATTCGCTGGAAATCTTGACGATCTTCCCTATAGCCGCCTGCTCAGGCGTTTTTTTTTGCGCCGGATTCTTGTTTCAGGGTTTTGCCAAGTACGTTTTCTGCCCCGCGAAAACGAAAACGGCCAACCTTGAGGTCAGCCGTTGCTGAGTGTTGTTACTGTTCATAAGGTTATGCGAGTAGCCCTCGTACCTCCTGCTTGACGCCCCATCCTTCGATGATGCCGCCCAAAGGCTCGACCACCGCCTCGAAGTCCTGCTCAAAGTCGCCGATGCCGTCATAGGTGGCGTACATCACTTTGCTCAGTTCCAGGTACCACGCGCCGTCGTCGCGCACGCTGATTTGTGCATTCAAGGATTCACCACAGTAATGCCCCGCCGCCCTGCGCGCCCGCTCCTCGTCCGGGAAAATGGCGTAGAACTCGATGGGATGGAATCGTGAAAAGTCAAAACCGCCTTCTTTCATGCGGCGCAACACGCTGCTGCTGATGTCTTCTTGATAGGCTGTGCTCATGAATCGTCCCCCTCAGATTGATGGATAGACTTTCCGTATTCCCGGCACTCGCAACCGAATGGGGCGAGCGATGCGGCAACAACATTGCCGGTGGGAAGCAAGCATGTAGCTGACAAGACCAGACCTTAGCGATCCGTTCGCTGATCTCGTTTGCAGAGTAGCCCCTAGATAGAGCCGCTGCCAAGGCCTGGTTGTGAATGTGACGGGAGAGGTATCAGACAGGAGTAATGCCGAGGATTTGTATGCTGTTCTGGGTTTTAAGATTTTTGACGCTCGCATCAGCGGTTCGCCCTTCCAGATCGTTCAGATCCAGTTCAGCGGCGACAGGAAAAAGGCGCTCCTTAAGCAGTCTGGCGGCGTGCTCGTTATCCGGGCACTCGTCACACTCAAAGACTTCGTCGACAGTTTCGCCGTGATCATCCACGAAAGTGATTTTCCACTTTTGCATCAGTGCCTCCTCGATCAAACCCGCAAATGGGCTTACATCTATCTGGACTTTTGCCCTGACTGATCGTTCAAATCGATTACCGCGCGCAAGCATGAAAAAACACAGAACCTTGTGGGAGCGAGCTTGCTCCCACAGGGGAAATGTGTCGGCCTTGAGTGCCTGCTCAGATCCGCACGTTACCCCGTGGTCCGGCGATCGCCCAGATGATCAAGCCCAGGACCGGCAGCAGCAGGATCAACAGCACCCAGACGATTTTCATCCCGGTGGTGGCGCCACTTTTCAGCACGTTGATGATGGCCCAGATGTCCAGGGCAAGAATAATCAGGCCAATCAGACCGTTGAACGTGGAACCCATGGTGACGCTCCCTAAGAGTGGTATGCACTCTTAGGATAGCCGGCCATTGCGAGGGTTCCGTTTTATTAGCGCCTTTTAGGCTTCAGACGTGGATCGCCACTTTCAGGGCTTCCAGGGACGGTGCGGCAGTGATGCCGACTTCGGCGCACAACTCGAGCACGCGAGGCACGTCGCTGCCGTAGACCAGCACCACTTGCAGTTCGTCGTCGAGCAGCTGACTGAAGTTCATCAGCACGTAGCCGCCGCTTTCCTTGTTCATGCTGCTCATCTGCACTTGAATGCGATTGAGCGCGGTCAGGGCTTCGGTCTTGGCCAGTTGCTTGGGTTTGATGTTGAAATCAACGCCGGGCCCGAATGAAGCGACGATCTGGGCGAACAGGTCCATGTAGGTGTCAGCCTGGAACAGCACGGTTTCCGGCAGGCTGCCCACGACTACCCACTCCCCCAGCGGAATCGGGAACGTGTCGTCGTAGTTGATGTCCGGATTGGCCGTCAGAAAAGCCTCGGGATCGGCGTAGGCGTGGGCCGCTTCGTCAGCGACTTTCAGGATTTCCTCATCGCTCATGCACCCGGAGCTTATTTTGCTGATGAGTTCGACGAGTGCGGCTTTCATTGGGCTGAATCCTGTAGCGAGGGAATTTTGAAGCCACGAAGGATAGCGCATTACGCCGCGCAATTCCTGTGCGCGAGCAGGGTCGGGATTGTTGACACACATCAAGGTCTGACGCACTGAGTAGCGGCAAAATACTGGCACCTTGCCGAAACTGTTTCCGCTATCAGAGAAGACCTCCATGGGTGCCTGGCTTAGCAATATCTCACTGAAATACAAATTCTGGGCGGTCAACGCCGTCGCCTTCGTCACGACCTTGTTGCTGGTGATCTATGCCGTGCAACTCGAACAACAGTCCCGCAGCCATGCCTCACAGGCATCGGCCCAAGCCCAGGCGCGACTGCTCGGCGCCTGGCCCGCCGGGCAACCGCTCCCCAAAGCCGATAACGTGCTGACTTACAGTCGCGGGCAGGCGCCGTTGCTGAACGGGCAGCCGGTACTGGAACTGACGGATACCAATGGCTGGGTCGGGATCAATGCCATGCCGCTGTTCGGCGACAATCCGTTGATGGGCGCCGAAGTGTTTACGCGCACGGATGGCAATCAGGTCGCGGTGATTGCCCATGGCCCGAGCCTGACCCAGGTATTTGGCGAGCGTTTTCCCAACTATGCGGTGGCGGTGGCGATCCTGATGCTGGCGATGCTCGGCGCTTCGCAGTTGTTGATCCGCTTCCTGCTCAGCCAGCTCAATACGCTGAAGGACGTCATGCTTCACGTCGAGAAAACCGGTGACCTGTCGGCCCGTGTGCCGCTGGCCTGCACTGACGAAGTCGGGCAGATGGCCAACGCTTTCAACGCCATGCAGGCCGGTTACCAGCGGGTGGTCAACACCGTTGCCAGCACCGCCCGGCAACTGGATGTCGGCGCGGCGCGGCTCGCGTCGAGCATGAACGAGGTGCGTCACGGCATGCTCGGTCAGCAAAGTGAAACCGATCAGGCCGCCACGGCGATCAACGAAATGACTGCCACGGTCTATCACATTGCCCAGCACGCCGGCGCCACTCGCGACCTCTCGCAAACCGCCGACACCCTGGCCGGCAGCGGGCAGCAAGTGGTGAGTCGGGTACAGAAGTCGATTGCCGGGCTGTCCAGCGGGGTGCAGCAGACTGCCGAGATGATTCAGCGTCTGGCCGAGGACAGTCAGAAGATCAACGGCGTGGTCAGTGTGATTCACAGCATCGCCGAGCAGACCAATCTGCTGGCCCTGAATGCGGCCATCGAAGCGGCCCGCGCCGGTGAAATGGGTCGCGGCTTTGCGGTGGTTGCTGATGAAGTGCGCAACCTCGCCAAGCGTGTCCAGACGTCCACTGACGAGATCACGATCATGGTTTCGGCGTTACAGGCCGGGACTCGGGACGCAGTGGACTTCATGCAGGAAAGCTCGTTCAAGGCCGACGATTGCGTGCAGCAGGCTCAGGAGGCCGGCGCAGCGTTGGCGGAAATCACCAGCGCAGTGGCGCAGATGCGCGAAAGCAATACGCAGATCGCCGTGGCCGCCGAGCAGCAGAGCCACGTGGCGGAGGAGATGAATCGGTCGGTCGTGAGCATTCGGGATGTGACCGAGACCACTGTGCAGCAGACTGTGAATTCGGCGACCACCAGTCATGAACTGGCGGCGTTGGCCGGGGAATTGAGCAAGGCTATCGGGCAGCTGAAGCTTTGACGGCCCCATCGCGGGCAAGCCCGCGATAGCGTCAGCCCGGTCACCATCAATATTGACCATGACACCTATCACTTCGATAGCCAACCTTGATTCGCCGCCCGTCAGTGCCACGCCTATTCTTCAATCATGTGTTCAACATGGATCGAGGATTACCATCATGGGCAAACGTCACCCCAACCTTCCCGCCTGGCAATGGCGAGGGTCCCCGAACAATCACCAGCACCCGACCAATCTGGTGCTGCACCTGATTGCTGTGCCGCTGTTCATCGTGGCGTTTCTGCTGATTGTCTCGGGGGTGTTCAGTCTGAGCTTCGCAAATGTCGCGATCGGTGTGATCGGCCTGCTCGCAGCGCTCGGCCTGCAACGCCACCGTCGTCACTGATCAGGCGAAAATCGTCACCGTCTGCCGGCTCATGGCAATCAACTGACCGTCCGCGCTCCACAGCTTCGCGGCCGCATGACCGTAGCCGTCAGCGGCATGCTCGATGTCGACGAGGTATTTGCACCAGTCCAGCGTGCTCAGTTCAAGCAATGGCTGAACGAATTCGATGGTCCAGGTCAGCGTGCTGCCCATCGCAGGTTTCTTCAGGTGCGGTAACAGCGCCGGTGGCCAGGCGTCGACCAACGCCAGGATATGCGACTCGCTGACCGCTTCTTCCTTCACGTCCCCACGCAAGCGCACCCAGCCGCCCATCTCGCGGGATGTGTTGCCAGTAAACGGCAGACCGCCGACGCTCCAGCGCATCGCCAGATGCCGCATGAACTCCGGGGTCACGCCTTTGATGTAAGGCAATTCCTGGCAGTCGTCCCAGTGCTTCATCTCGGGTGCCGGTTCAGCGGTCACCGCCACTTCCGACGGTCGCGAGGCGCCGAAGCTGCCCTGGACCAACGTCACCACTTGGCCCTTCTGCATCGCCCGGCCCAGCACTTGGCTGACCGCTTTGCCTTCGCGCAGCACATCGACTTCAAAGCTGACTGGCACTTCGGGCTCGACAGGGCCGACAAAGGTGATCGCCAACGAGCGCACCGGACGATCCGCCGGGACTTTTGCGCGCATGGCTTCGTACTGCAAAGCGGCCACCAGGCCACCGAAACTGGCACGCCCCTGAGCCCATTCGGCCGGGATAGACAGCTCTAGCGGCTGGCTGCGAACAGCGTCGATCAGATCGGAAAAGCGCATGAAAACCTCAGTGCGGGAAAAGGATGGAGGGATCTTAACCAGCCTGCGAGGATGGCACAGCGCCTATTCCGGCCAAAGTGGCTGACAAATTAGCCGGATAGTACCGCCGCCCCTTGTAGCAGCTGCCGAAGGCTGCGTTCGGCAGCTGCTACATAGATCTGTCTGGTGGTGGTTTCAGGATTTGAAACAGGTGGCGCTGAGTTTGTCGAGGACGCGGTCGGCGCAGCTTTCGGCCTTGGCCATGGTGGTTTTCCAGACGGCCACACAAGGCTGCAAATCGGCTTCCTGTTCGGACCGGGCGAGCCATTGCCAGCAATCGTGCCAATCGCCCAACGCACCCTGGGCCGATTTGAGTCTGGGCAGCGCCGGTTTCGGCAATCGATCAAGCTCTGGATAGGCTTCGATACCATAGCGCACGCGCTTGATCAGCAGGCGCAGACGATGGCGATCATGGGCAGGGTCGTGCAGGGCCTTATCGAGTTTTTTCCATTGTTTGGCCAGGCGTTTTTCGATGCGCTGTCGCAAGCCTTTGAGCAAGCCCTGACGCTGGGAGGCCCGCAAAAAACGCGGAAAGGCGTCGAGGATCATCAGCAACTGCGCCACTTCAGGACTCGCCGCCACCGCCGGATAAGCCTCGGCCATTTGCGCCATGCGCCGATGGGCAGCCTCGGGCTGATCATGCTGGAGCAAGTACGCCGCCAGCACTTCGCGATCGCGCAACGGCGTGGTCAGGTCGCCGACCCGGGACGCCGACGCTTCCAGCTGTTCGACCCCAGGCAAGCCGCGCAATGGCCGCAACAGACTGCGCAAACGGCGAACCGTGGTGCGCAGATCGTGCAGCGCTTCGGCGTCGGTGCGGGCACTCAAGCGTGCCTGACAGGCCAGTAACCGAACTTCCAGGCCCAGGACATGAGCCACCAACCGATCAACCAAGGCAGACATCGCTTGCTCCCTGAATCGAATTGCCCTTAATGCCTACATCATGCCTCAACGGCCAGCGCGCGACTCACGAATATAGAAGCGCGCCTTCTCGGCCTTCTTGGCGCAGCCTTCAAACGCTTCGAATTGCTGCTGGGTCTTGGCGCCGGTCAACAGCGACAGCGCCTTGGAGTAACTGACATTCCCGGCGAAACCTTCAGCCTTGGCCAGGTCCAGCTCATGCCACGCCGCATCGATCCCGTTGGCGCAGCTGTCACGGTAAGCGGTTTTGCCGGCGCAACCGGCGAGTGCCAGGGCAATCAAAGGAAAACAGATCCAGACTTTCATCACTTACACCTCAAAAATAGGTCAACAGTCGTGCAGTTAAGACGGTCTGGCGCGTGAAAAGTGCCTTGGCCTCGCCGCACAAACTCTAGCGCTCGCGAGAATACCCATCTGCCGCCATGGAGTGTCGAAAAAACGACGCACTCGCCTCACGAAACGACCTTAGCGATTGAAGCGCGCCCCTCGATGGGTGCATTGTTGAACCTTGTCAGACGAGGGCGATTCATGAAAAAGCGTGTCGCACTGGTGCTGGGCTCAGGTGGGGCCCGGGGCTATGCTCATATCGGTGTCATTGAAGAGATCGAGCGGCGTGGCTACGACATCGCCTGCATCGCCGGTTGTTCCATGGGCGCGGTGGTCGGCGGGATCTATGCCGCCGGCAAACTCGATGAATATCGCGACTGGATCGAAAGCCTGGACTACCTCGACGTCTTGCGTCTGGTGGACGTCAGTTTTCGTCTGGGGGCGATTCGCGGGGAGAAGGTCTTCGGGCAGATCCGCAAGATCGTCGGCGAGATCAATATCGAAGACCTGCGCATCCCTTACACGGCGGTGGCGACCGACCTGACCAACCAGCAGGAGATCTGGTTTCAGGAAGGCTGCCTGCACCAGGCCATGCGCGCCTCGGCGGCGATTCCCAGCCTGTTCACCCCGGTGATGCAGGGCAATCGCATGCTGGTGGACGGCGGCATCCTCAACCCTTTACCGATCGTGCCGGTGGTGTCGAGTCATTGCGACCTGATCATCGCGGTCAACCTCAACTCCACCAACCAGCGCCACTATCAATTGCCGGTTATCCAACGCCCGGCGGCGTTCAAAAGCCGTTTCGACAGCCTGATCAACTCGCTCGGTTCAAAATTGCCATTTCGCCGCAAACAGGCGGAACAATTGCTGTTGCTGGAAAAGGAAGCGTTGATGGCAGAAGCGGCCGAGATCAACCCGTGGATCGAGTCCGCCGAACCCGAAGCCCAGCAACCGGCAGCCGCCCCTGAGCGCGCCGGCGCGCCGAAATCTGCGACAGGCTCGTTCATCATCGACAACGTCGGCCCGGCCTCTTTGCTGGACCTGATTAACCAGAGTTTCGAGGTGATGCAAACCTCATTGGCGCAGTACAAGATCGCCGGTTATCCGCCAGATATTTTGATCAACGTGCCCAAACGGGTGTGCCGGTTTTTCGAGTTCTATAAAGCGCCGGAATTGATCGCGCTGGGGCGGGAGATTGCGCGGGATACGATGGATCGGTATGAGAGTGAGCGGGATTCCTGAGACTCTCGGGTGAATGACAGGCCCCCTTCGCGGGCAAGCCTCGCTCCTACAGGATTAAGGTGATCACAAATGTTTGTGAACGACGCTAATCCGTAGGAGCGAGCGGTGCGGCGATCCGACTTGCCCGCGATATAGGTAGTCCGCCCGGACAACTCAGAACTAAAGGCTGCCCTCACTCAACAACCGATAACCAACTCCCGCCTCGGTGACGATGAACCGCGGTTGCGTCGGGTCGTCTACCAGTTTCTGGCGCAAGTGCCCGACCACAATCCGCAAATAGTGAGTGTCCTCGGTATGTGTCGGCCCCCAAATGTCCTTAAGCAATTGCTGCTGGGTGATGACCCGCCCTGGATGCCGCGCCAGTTGCGCCAGCACTGCGTATTCCTTGCGGGTCAGCGCCACTTCGGTGCCATCGAGTGATACCCGGCGATAAGCCAGATCGACGGTCAACGGGCCGAAGGTCAGCGCCGCCGGTTGAGCTTCTCCCGCCGGTGCCTGACGCAACAACGCACGAACCCGGGCCAGAAACTCCTGAATACCAAACGGTTTGGTCACGTAGTCGTTGGCGCCGCCATCGAGCGCTTCGACTTTCTGCCCTTCACTGGCACGCACCGAGAGCACCAGCACTGGCACCTTAGACCACTCGCGAAACTCGCGCAGCACTTGCTGGCCGTCCATGTCCGGCAAGCCAAGGTCAAGCACTAGCAGGTCCGGTTTATTCAGCGCGGCGTGGGCCAGGCCTTCGGTTCCGGTACCGGCTTCGAGCACTTTATAGCCCTGGGAGGCGAGGCTGATGCGCAGGAATTTGCGGATCTGTGGTTCGTCATCGATGACCAAAATGGTCGCGGTCTGGCTCATGAATTCACATCAACACTAAGAAGTGGCAAGAGAGTAGCGCAAACGTGATCAGGCTTCACTTTCGGCTCTTAATTTTCAAAGGCCGGCTGAGCCTGCAACGGCAGGTGCAAAGTGATGCAGGTGCCTCGCCCGTCGATGCCATCGGCGACGCTGATCCGCCCGCCATGGGCACCGACCATGCCCTGACAGATCGCCAGCCCCAGCCCGGTGCCCTGTCCGCCACGATCACCGCGCGCAGCGGTGTAGAACATGTCGAAAATCTTCGCTCGCTCCTCCTGCGGAATCCCTGGTCCCTCATCGCTTACCGAAAAAAACAGCTCGCTGTCATCGGCCCCGGCGCGCAATTGCAGGCGGCCGTGAGGCGGTGAAAACCGCGCGGCGTTTTCCAGCACGTTGACCAGCGCCTGTTCGATCAACGCGGCATGGACGTAAAGCAGCGGCAACTCAGGCGGCACTTCGGTGGTCACTTGCAACGGCGCCAGCACTGCGCGCAGACGATTGAGTGAACTGCCGACGATGTCGGCCGGCGACACCCAGTCCCGCGCAAGCTTCAGGGCGCCGTGCCCGAGGCGGGTCATGTCCAACAGGTTTTGAATGTAGCGATCGAGGCGTTCGGCTTCATCGCGAGTGCCTTCGAGCAGTTCGCGGCGATCCTCCAGCGGGATCGCTTCACCGAGGGCCAACAGGCTGTCGATGCTGCCGCGCATGGAGGTCAGCGGCGTGCGCAAATCGTGAGACACCGAGGCCAGCAAGGCACTGCGCAGTTGCTCGGTTTCGCCGTGCAGCCGAGCGGCTTCCAGGTCTTCGGCCAATTGCGCACGCGCCAGCGCCTGGGCCAGCGGTTGGCTCAACGCGGTCAACAAACGGCGCCGCTGCCCGCTCAAGGTCTGGCCCTCTTTGGCACACACACCGAGCAGTGCCAGCGGCCCGTCTTCCACCGACAACGGCCACCACCACCAGCGTCCGAACGGCAGCGTGCCGGTGCCCGCGCCGGCCGGTTGATCATGTTGCCAGGCCCAATCAGCGGCAGCGCGCTCGGCTTCGGAAAACTCCAACGGGCCACCGGTTTCGACTTTCCAGCCGCCCTGCCCGTCTTGATTGAGCAGGCACAGTTGCAGGTCACTCCAGCCGTTGAGGTGCTGGGCCGCTGCGCTGACCACCGCCTGACGGTCGGTGGCGGCAGTGAGTTTGCGTGACAGGTCGAGCAGTTCGGTGGTTTCTTCCTGAGTGTCGCGCAGGGCTTGTAACTGCCGCCGCTGTCGGGCCGCGAGGTTACCGGTGAGCGCCGACATCAGCAGGAAGAACAACAAGGTCAGCACGTCTTCTTCGCGCTGGATGCTGAAAGAGAAAGTCGGCGGAATGAACAAAAAGTCGTAGGTCAGAAACGACAACGCCGCACAGGCCAGCGCCGGGCCGAGACTGCTGCGCACCGCCACCAGCAACACCGCGGCGAGAAACACCAGCGAGATATTGGGCAGTGGCAAGACACTCGCCACCGCCCAGGCCAAGGCACTGGCGAGCACCGTCGCCACCAGCGCCAGCGCGTAGTCGAACCACACCAGCGTCTGCGCCGAACGCTGACGCGGCTGATGCTGTTCGTGGTCGCTGTCGAGGACGTTAATTTCCAGCCCGCGCGCATTGCGCAGCAAACGTGACGCCAGACCGCCACCGAACAAGCGCCGACGCAACCGCTGCCGGGATTGCCCCACCAACACAAGACTGGCGCGACGTTCGGCGGCGTGCTGGATCAGGGTTTTCGCCACCTCACCAGCCCGCAACAACACCACTTCGCCGCCGAGGCGTTCGGCCAATTGCTGGGCACTTTGCAGACGCAACCGCGACTGCTCGTCACGCACGCTGCCGTTGTCCACATGCACAAGGCTCCACGGCAAATGCCGACGCTGGGCGACGCGACTGGCGTGACGCACCAGGCGCTCAGCCTGAGCATCGCCATCGACACCGACCAACAGGCGACCGCGTACCGCCGGCGCCGCTTGGCCGAGCTGGCGATAGCCCTGGGTCAAATCATCATCGACCTGAGCGGCGGCGGTTTGCATCGCCAGTTCACGCAGGGCCGTGAGGTTGGTCTGGGTGAAGAAAGCGTCGATGGCCGCCCTCGCCTGCTCCGGCACGTAGACTTTGCCATCGCGCAGACGCTCGAGCAGCTCGCGCGGCGGCAGGTCGATCAGCAGCAGTTCGTAGGCCTCTTGCAGCACCCAGTCCGGCAGGGTTTCACGGACCTGCACGCCGGTGATGCCACGCACTTTGTCGTTCAGACTTTCCAGGTGCTGGACGTTGACCGTGGTGAACACGTCAATGCCTGCAGCGAGCAGTTCCTGAATGTCTTGCCAGCGTTTGGTGTGGCGACTGCCGGGCGCGTTGCTGTGGGCCAGTTCGTCCACCAGCACCAGTTTCGGTTTGGCCGCGAGCAAGCCGTCGAGGTCCATTTCTTCGAGCATCACGCCACGGTATTCCGAGCGCACCAACGGTTGCTGCGGCAAGCCGCCGAGCAGCGCTTCGGTTTCGGCGCGGCCATGGGTTTCGACCACGCCGGCGATGACCTTCACACCCTGGCGCAGTTGGGTGTGGGCCGCTTGCAGCATGGCGTAGGTTTTGCCGACACCGGGTGCGGCGCCGAGAAAAACCTTGAGCCGGCCACGGCCATCCCGGGGCAGGTCTGCTAACAACGCGTCGGCGCGGCCGGAGTCACTCATGCTTGAAGTTCTCTCTAATTAATCGTTCCCACGCTCCGCGTGGGAATGCATCAATGGACGCTCTGCGTCCGCTTTTTGGGACGCGGAGCGTCCCGGGCTGCATTCCCACGCGGAGCGTGGGAACGATCATCTTCTACAGGTTTTCCAGCGCCAGGTTCAGCGCCAGCACATTCACCACTGGCGGGCCAACGAGCGGCTGTTCGATGTGCGCATCCAGCAGTTGCTGAAGGGTCGCCACCGGCAGATTGCGCGCGGCCGCAACACGCGCCAGTTGATAGGTAATCGCTGCCGGTGGCAAGTGTGGATCGAGACCGCTGCCCGAGGTGGTCAACAGGGCCAATGGCACCGGCCCCTGACCCGGCACCTGCAGTTTATTGGCATCGTCAATCACCCGAGTGGCCAGGGCCGGGTTGCTCGGCGAGAGGTTACTGGCACTGCTCGACACGGTGGCAAATGCACCGGCCGATGGCCGCGGATGGAACCAGGCGTCACCGACGAAATCCTGGGCAATCAGCGACGAGCCGCGGACCTTGCCATCGGCGTCGTGGACCAGGCTGCCGTTGGCTTGATCGGGGAATGCGACCTGGGCGACACCGGTGACCACCAAGGGGTAAGCGACGCCGGTGATCAGGGTCATCAGGACGAGCAGGCTCAGGGCCGGGCGTATCATTGTGGACATTTCAGAATCCTCGAATCTGGGGTTGGAACTGTGGTGTGTCAGGTGGATCCACCCCCTGGGGAGAGGGGTGGATTTCAAAGTCAAACCAAATGCAACGCAGTGAGCAGCATGTCGATCGCCTTGATCCCCACAAACGGCACCAATAGCCCGCCCAGCCCATAGATCAACAGATTGCGTCGCAGCAACGCCGCCGCACTCGCCGCTTGCACCCGCACACCACGGAGCGCCAGCGGGATCAGCACCACAATGATCAAGGCGTTGAACACTATCGCCGACAAAATCGCGCTCTGCGGACTGCTCAGGTGCATGACGTTCAGCACGCCCAGTTGCGGGTAGATCGAGGCGAACAGCGCCGGCAGAATCGCGAAGTACTTGGCCACGTCGTTGGCGATGGAAAACGTCGTCAGCGCGCCGCGGGTCACCAGCAGTTCTTTACCAATCTGCACCACATCCAGCAGCTTGGTTGGGTCGCTGTCGAGGTCGACCATGTTCGCCGCCTCGCGCGCCGCTTGCGTCCCGTCGTTCATCGCCATGCCCACGTCAGCCTGGGCCAGGGCCGGGGCGTCGTTGGCGCCGTCGCCGCACATGGCGACCAGGCGACCGTCGTTCTGCTCGTGGCGAATGCGCGCCAGTTTCTTCTCCGGTGTGGCTTCGGCCAGCACGTCATCAACGCCCGCCTCGGCCGCAATCGCCGCAGCGGTCAGCGGGTTGTCGCCGGTCACCATGACCGTGCGAATCCCCAGTTTGCGCAGCTCGGCGAAACGCTCGCGGATGCCGGGCTTGACCACGTCCTTGAGGTGGATCGCGCCGAGCAATTTACCGTCGGCGCAGACCAGCAACGGCGTGCCGCCGCTCTGGGCGATCTTGTCGATTTCCCGGGACAGAGGCGCGGCGAGGTCGGCGCGTTTCAGGCCAACGAAGGCCAGCAACGAATCCACCGCACCTTTGCGATACACACGGCCCTGATAGTCGACACCGGACAGGCGCGTCTCGGCACTGAACGGTACAACGCTCAGCAGTTCGGTGGACGGCTCAGGCTGCGGGTGAGTGCCGCGCAGGTACTCGACGATGGATTTACCTTCAGCCGTGTCATCGGCCAACGATGCGAACAACGCACCCTCGGCGAGTTCCTTGGCGGTGACGCCAGGTGCCGCGTAAACCGCGGTGCAACGACGGTTACCGAAAGTGATGGTGCCGGTCTTGTCCAGCAGCAGGACGTGTACGTCCCCCGCCGCTTCCACGGCGCGACCGGATTTGGCGATCACATTCAGGCGCACCAGACGGTCCATCCCGGCGATACCAATGGCGGACAGCAAACCGCCAATGGTGGTCGGAATCAACGTGACCAACAACGCCACCAGGAACACCAGCGGCAGGCTGCCGTTGGCGAAGTGGGCGAACGGTTGCAGGGTGACGACCACCAACAGGAAGATCAGGGTCAGGCCGATCAGCAGGATGTCGAGCGCCACTTCGTTCGGGGTTTTCTGGCGTTTGGCGCCTTCGACCAGGGCGATCATGCGGTCCAGCGTCGACTCGCCAGGGTTGGCAGTGATGCGCACCAGCAACCAGTCTGAGACCAGCCGGGTGTTGCCGGTGACGGCCGAGCGGTCGCCGCCGGATTCGCGAATCACTGGCGCGGATTCACCGGTAATCGCCGCTTCGTTGACCGCCGCAATGCCTTCAATCACCTCGCCGTCACCGGGGATCATTTCCCCGGCTTCAACGCGGACCACATCGCCCTTGCGCAGGCTGGTGGCGGGCACCACTTGAAAGGCACCGTTGCTGGTTTTGCGTCGAGCGCTCAAGCCTTCGCTGCCCGCTTTGAGGCTGTCGGCGCGGGCCTTGCCGCGACCTTCGGCCAAGGCTTCGGCGAAGTTGGCGAAGAGCACGGTGAACCACAGCCACAAGGCGATTTGCGCGGCGACAAAGGTCGGCACGCTGCTGTCGGGAATGAAGCACAGCACGGTGGTCAGGATCGCGGTCAGTTCGACCACCAGCATCACCGGCGCACGCTGCAATTGCCGTGGGTCGAGCTTGACGAAGGCTTGCACCAGCGCCGGGCGCCAGAGGGCCGAGATCGCGGTTTTCGGTTGTTCCGGCGCCTTGACGGTGGCGGTTTTAGTTGCGGGCATATTCATCATTCAATCCTCAGCTCTTTAACCCAAAAGCAGCCAAACTCAAATGTTCAGCAATAGGACCCAGCGCCAATGTCGGCAGGAAGGTCAAACCACCCACCAGCAAAATGGTCACGGTCAGCAAGGTCACGAACAGCGGGCCATGGGTCGGGAAGCTGTTCTGGCCGATTGGCGCGGTTTTCTTCATCGCCAGGCTGCCGGCCAGGGCCAGAACCGGGAGGATGTAACCGAAGCGACCGATCAACATGCCAAGTCCCAGCATCAAGTTGTGGAACGTGGTATTGGCCCCGAAACCGCCGAACGCCGAACCGTTGTTGGCACTGGCCGAGGTGTAGGCGTACAGCAACTGGCTGAAGCCGTGAGCACCGGGGTTGCTGACTGCTGCGACCGGACCGGGCAGGCTCGCGGCAATCGCGCCGAGCACCAGCACGCCGATGGGCATCACCAGCAAGGTCACCACCAGCAACTGGACCTCTTTGGCTTGCAGTTTCTTGCCGAGGTATTCCGGGGTGCGGCCGATCATCAGGCCGGCGAGAAACACGGCAATCAACACGTTCAACAACATGCCGTAGAGCCCGGCACCGACGCCGCCGAAGATCACTTCGCCGACCATCATGTTGACCAGCGCGACCATGCCGCTCAATGGGTTGAGGCTGTCGTGCATGCCGTTGACCGAACCGTTGGACGCCGCGGTGGTGGTGACCGACCACAGCACCGTGGCGGTGGTGCCGAACCGTGCTTCCTTACCCTCCAGCGGCGCGGTCTGTTCGACGGCGACGTTGTTCAGGGTCGGGTTCGGCTGGTATTCAGCCCACAGCGACGTCGCGCCGCCGATCAGGAACAGCGCCAGCATGCAGGCGATGATCGCGCGGCTCTGACGCAGGTCTTTCACGTAGTGGCCGAAAGTGAAGACCAGGGCCACCGGTATCAGGATGATCGAGGCCATCTCGAACAGGTTGCTCCACGCCGTCGGGTTCTCGAACGGGTGCGCGGAGTTGACGCCGAAGAAGCCACCACCGTTGGTGCCCAGTTGCTTGATCGCAATTTGACTGGCGGCCGGGCCGAGCGGGATCACCTGATCGACGCCTTGCATCGTCACGGCATTCACGTACTGCGCGAAAGTTTGCGGCACGCCCTGCCAGACCAGATACAGCGCCAGCAACAAGCACAGCGGCAACAAGCCGTAGAGGGTGGCGCGGGTCATGTCGACCCAGAAGTTGCCGAGGGTTTTGCTCGACTTGCGGCCGATCCCGCGACACAGGGCAACCAACACGGCGAGGCCGGTGGCGGCGCTGACAAAGTTCTGCACGGTGAGGCCGACCATCTGACTCAGGTAGCTCAGGGTCGCTTCGCCACTGTACGACTGCCAGTTGGTATTGGTCATAAAGCTGACGGCGGTATTGAACGCTTGCGTCCACTCTTGACCCGGCAGGTTCTGCGGGTTCAGTGGCAAGTGGTCCTGGAACAACAGAATCGCGAACAACAGCAAAAAGCCCGCGAGGTTGAAGGCGAGCAAGGCCAGGGTGTACTTCTGCCAGCTCTGTTCGGCCTGCGGATCAACGCCGGCCACCCGATAACATCCACGCTCCACCGGTCCGAGGATCGGTGAAAGCCAAGTGCGCTGACCTTCCATCACCTTGTAGTAAAAGCGCCCCAGGAACGGTGCCGGAATCAGCACCACGGCGAAGAAGGCGAGGATCAGCCAATAGTCATAACTGTGCATATCCGCTCCTAGTTCCGGTCCGCGCGCAACAGCGCAACCAACAGATAAATGAACAGCCCCACTGCCAATAGCAGTGACACCCCGTCCAGAACGCTCATGGAAATTCTCCGTGTTACGGCGTATTGCCGCGTGTGGAGCCATTGTCGGCAGGGAGGCTGTAAAGGAACGAGATCGAGGGTGTTGGCTGTGCATAAAGAAAGAGTAAAGAGTGGGTTTACGCTGGGGTTACACGGTGGCAGGGCGACCGCTTTCGCGAGCAGGCTCGCTCCCACAGGGTTCGGGGTGTCTGGGCAACTGCATTCCAAATGTGGGAGCGAGCCTGCTCGCGAAGGCGGCATAACAAGCGACACTGCTCCCAACTGGCGCACAAAAAACGCACATCCAGCACCGAACATCCTCGATACGACGCATTTCTGCGCTTTACGACCGCCATCACAACACTGGCACGCCCGCTGCAAACGCCCTCCCCCGAGCTTTCCAAACCGTTCAGGGAGCAAACGCATGAACACACAACTCAAACCCACGCTGGGCACGCTGCACCTGTGGGGCATTGCGGTCGGGCTGGTGATTTCCGGTGAGTACTTCGGCTGGAGTTACGGCTGGGGCGTGGCGGGCACACTCGGTTTTCTGGTGACGTCCTTCATGGTCGCCACCATGTACACCTGCTTCATCTTCAGTTTCACCGAGCTGACCACGGCGATTCCCCATGCCGGCGGTCCCTTTGCCTACAGCCGTCGCGCCTTTGGCGAGAAAGGCGGATTGATCGCCGGGCTGGCGACACTGATCGAATTCGTCTTCGCCCCGCCGGCCATTGCACTGGCAATCGGTGCCTACCTCAACGTGCAGTTTCCCGCTCTCGATCCGAAGCACGCAGCAGTCGGCGCCTACATCGTGTTCATGGGCCTGAACATCCTCGGGGTGAAACTGGCCGCAACCTTCGAACTGGTGGTCTGCGTACTCGCAGTAGCGGAACTGCTGGTGTTCATGGGCGTGGTCGCCCCGGCGTTCAGCTTCAGCAATTTCGCGCTTAACGGCTGGGCCGGTTCCGATGTGTTTGGCGCCCCGGCGATTGCCGGGATGTTCGCGGCGATTCCGTTTGCCATCTGGTTCTTCCTGGCCATCGAAGGCGCCGCCATGGCCGCCGAAGAAGCCAAGGACCCGAAACGCACCATTCCGAAGGCCTACATCAGCGGTATTTTGACGCTGGTGCTGCTGGCCATGGGCGTGATGTTCTTTGCTGGCGGCGTCGGTGACTGGCGCACCCTGTCGAACATCAACGATCCGCTGCCGCAAGCGATGAAAACCGTGGTGGGCGAAAGCTCGGGCTGGTTGCACATGCTGGTGTGGATTGGCCTGTTCGGTCTGGTGGCGAGTTTCCACGGAATCATCCTCGGCTACTCGCGGCAGTTCTTCGCCCTTGCCCGTGCCGGTTACCTGCCGGCATCCCTGGCCAAGCTGTCACGTTTTCAGACCCCGCACCGGGCAATCATCGCTGGCGGCGTGATCGGCATTGCCGCGATCTACAGTGATGGCTTGATCAACCTGGGCGGCATGACGCTGACGGCAGCGATGATCACGATGGCGGTATTCGGGGCGATCGTGATGTACATCATGAGCATGCTCAGCCTGTTCAAACTGCGCAAAACCGAACCCAATCTGGAGCGCACCTTTCGCGCGCCTTGCTACCCATTGGTGCCGATGATTGCGCTGGTGCTGGCGGTGGTCTGCCTGGTGGCGATGGCCTGGTTCAACACCTTGATCGGGTTGATCTTCCTGGGCTTCATGGCAGTGGGGTTCGTGTACTTCATGCTCACGGCGCAACTGCGTGCCGATGCGCCGGCGGACGCGATGCTGACCGGGCTGTAAACAGGCGAAGTGTTGCTGTCATATCAGGCATAGAATGGAGTGGCTGCGATGGAACCAGTGCGAAAATCCATCGCTCAAAGTGGTATGCACGATCGATTGGCGAAACCCGCCAATCGGCCTGCCCTTAAGGAGAGCCCTATGCCCTGGTATGCCTGGTTAATTCTGATCGTTGCAATCGGCTCGATCGTTGGTGGTTTGATGATGTTGCGTGACACCGCCAACAAGGTCGAACTGACCGATGAGCAACGCAAACGCGTCGCTGAACGCAACGCGGAAGCGGATGCCAAGGATGCGCAGGACCGCTAAACCAAAAACCCTGTCATTCTCATTGAATGACAGGGTTTTGCGTTTCTACTTCTCCCACTCCGCCTTGGCGATGTGCAGGCCATGCAGCCCTTTATAGGCCGCTCGTTCCGGCTGGCTCCAGCCTTCAAGCAACGAATCCTCCAAACGATAAATCTCTACCCCGAGCGGGCAACACACGCTCAGCGGATCCTGCGCATCCGGTCCCCACATGGCCAGCGACAGGTCACCGCCCGGGCAGGTCGAGAGCGCACACAACAGATCGATTTCGGCAAAAAACTCCAGGTAATCGCCCTTCTGCGCCGGACAGGCTTTCATGAAGTACATGTCGTCGTGGTTCAGGCCCGTGCACTGGAAAATGTTCAGCACGTCATGCACGTCAAACTCGGTCAGGCCATGGGGCAGCACCGCGCGGGTCAAGTTGGAGTGGCAGTGATGATGGAAGTCTTCGCCGGTGAGCATTTTGTTCACATAGGGATCGCAGCGGGTGCCCAGCAAGTCATGCAAGCGACCGCCATGTTCGTCGATGCCGTAACCGGCCAAGCTGTCATCGGTGATGGTCACCATCGGACGTAAAAACGGCAGGTTCGACCAGAGCCGGTCATGGGTGCTGACGTGAGCGCCCTGTAATTGCCGGGTCCGTGCCGCCCACAAACGCTCCCGTGGATCGTTGGCATTCCAGACGTTGAAGTCGCCCACTTGCGGGCCGACGGGTGTGGTCACCCGGAACACATGCCCGGCCGGCACTTTCCAGGCGCGCCCGGTGCGGATCGGCACCTCGAATGCCTCGATCAGCGTGCGCCCGTCCTTCGCATCGCGAATCCGCTCGTAGAAGGCTTTGTTCACCTGCAACGCGGAGCCTTTGCTGACTTGATAGGCCGCCGGATAGTCTTTGTACATGGCACAAATCCTCGATCAGTGATGGGAAGAACGGGTAAGCATCTGCAACAGGAGGTGTTCGGAATCGTCGAGATAAAGGCTCATGGCGTCCTCGGCCGCGCGCTTGTCGCCCTCGGCCAGCCACTCATGTATTTGCCGGTCGCGCGCCAGCCAGGGCGCCTGAAAACGTGATTGCGCACATAACGGGTCAGGCCTTCCTGCCCCGCCGGGCAGCAAACGACCGCCAATGATATCGGCGCGCAACTCAAGGGTGATGTGGTCGGCGAGGGACAGTCCGCTGTTCATACTCATTGCCTCGTGATTGTTCAACAATCGTCAAGTAATGAGTAATCACTATTCGTGCCAGTTAATTCGAAACAGTCGAATGGAGCTGGACGCATCTGCATGCTTTTTAGAAGTAGAACCATAAAGCCCAGACCCACGAACGCATCATTAAGGAGGCTTCAGCACGTTTTCGCCGCGATGGCATTGGCGCGACAGGTCTGCAACCGCTGATGAAAGCACTGGGCCTGACTCACGGTGGCTTCTACTCGCATTTCAAGTCCAAGGACGAACTGGTAGAAAAGGCTTTGCAAGCCGCAGGCGAGCAGGTCGATATCATTTGCGCCGAGCTCTTCGCTCAGGATCGCCCGCTGGAAGCGTTCATCGACGCCTATTTATCCGAATGGCACCAGACTTCACCCGATCAAGGTTGCCCGTTGCCGACCATGTCATCGGAACTCGGCTTGCGCGGGCAGCAGAGCCCGACCACTGACGTGGTACTCAACGCCCGGCTCGACCAAGTGCAAGGCACCCTTGAAGACGAAGACGTCGCCGCCGACCAAAGCATCGTCATCATGTCGACGCTGGTCGGGGCGTTACTGCTGTCACGCAGTGTCGAGAATCCTGAGCTGGCCCAGCGGATTCTCGACGTGACTCGCGCCTATCTTAAACAAACTCGGGACTAACCCTCCCAACGCTTGAACAGCACGCTGGCATTCACCCCACCAAACCCGAAGCCGTTGGACAGCGCGTATTCGATTGCCATCGGCCGTGCTTTACCGTGGACGATGTCGACGCCTTGGGCGGCAGGGTCCGGGTTATCGAAGTTGAGGGTGGCCGGTACGACCTGATCGCGAATCGCCAACAGCGTGAAGATCGCCTCAATACCGCCCGCTGCGCCGAGCAAATGCCCGGTGGCCGACTTGGTCGACGTCACCGCAATTTTGTTATCCGTGCCGAACAACGCCTTGATGGCCGCCAACTCCCCCAGATCCCCGACCGGCGTCGAGGTCGCATGAGCATTGAGATGTTGCACCTGCGCCGGCGAAATGCCCGCCTGGGCCAACGCCAGCGACATCGCCCGTCGTGCACCGCTGCCATCCTCGGGACCCGCCGTCAGGTGATAGGCGTCGGCACTGGTGCCGTAACCGACCAGCTCCGCCAGCGGTTGAGCACCGCGGGCCAAGGCATGCTCCAGGGATTCAATCACCAGAAGGCCTGCGCCCTCCCCCATGACAAAGCCATCGCGGCCACTGTCGAACGGCCGCGAGGCACGCTCCGGGGTTTCGTTGTAACCACTGGACAAGGCGCGAGCAGCGGCAAACCCGGCGAGACTGACGCGATCGATCGCCGCTTCCGCGCCGCCACACACCGCAATGTCTGCCTCGCCACACCGAATCAGCCGCGCCGCATCACCAATCGCTTGCACACCGGCCGCGCACGCCGTCACCGGAGCACCCAACGGGCCCTTGAAACCGTGCTGAATCGACACATGACCCGCGGCCAGATTGACCAGGAATGAAGGAATGGTGAATGGCGACAAGCGTCGCGGTCCACGACTGTCCGTGGTACGCACCGCATCGGCAATCGCACCGAAACCACCCACACCGGAACCGATAATGGTTGCAGTACGCTCCTGGGCATTGGCGTCCGCCGCTTGCCAACCAGCCTGCTCCAGCGCCTGACGTGCCGCTTCCATGGCGAACAGAATGAAGCGGTCCATCTTCTTCTGCTCTTTAGGCGGCGTCGCCCGATCCGGGTCAAAACCCGCCTCGGCATCGTCCTCCAGCGTCGGCACCGCACCACCGACCTTGGCCGGTAAATCCGCAACCACCTCGTCCGGCAAATTGCGCAACCCGGAACGCCCTGCCAACAGACGCGCCCAGACGGCTTCGACACCAGAACCCAATGGAGACACCAGGCCCATGCCCGTTACAACTACTCGACGATCACTCATACCGCAAATACCTCAAGCCGATTCATGACGCCTCACGTGTAACGCGCGGCGGCCTTACTTTTGGAAAGATTCGGCGCCATCACATGACGCGCCGCAACGAAGGCGTCCCAGTCGGCCGCATCCGGCAACGAAGGAATGGTGATCAACTCACCCTGGTCCAGCCCCGACAACGCCGCATCGACCATCTCCCCAGCTTCCATAACCATCTCCGCCGGAATCTGGGTCGCATCGATACCGGAGCGCTCGAAGATTTCGGTGCGTGTTACACCTGGCAACACGGCCTGCACCTTGACCCCGGTGCCCTCCAGTTCAGCGTTCAACGACTGCGTCAGACTTAACACATAAGCCTTGCTGGCGCTGTAAGTGGCATTGAAGCGCTCAGGAAACAAGGCAACTACTGACCCGATATTGATGATCGTCCCCCGACCCGCCTTGGCAAAACTGGCGGTCGCTGCCGACGCCAACCGCGTGACCGTTGTCACGTTCAGTTGAATCAAGCGTTCCAGCTGATCCATGTCGGAATTGGCCAACAACCCATCAGCGGCAACACCGGCGTTGTTCAGCAACAGACTGATACTCGAATCGCTGCGAAGACGCTGCTCAAGCTTCAGCACATCATCCTTTTGCGTCAGATCCGCCTTGAGCACCTCGACCTGAACGCCATGTTCGGCGCGCAACGTGGTCGCCGCCGCTTCCAGCCGCGCTTGATCACGGGCGACCAATAACAAATCAAACCCACGCGCCGCCAACCGCTCGGCGTAAATCGCACCGATACCGGAAGAAGCACCGGTGACGAGGGCCGTACCTTGGGACTGGACAGAATTCATGACTGTGCTCCTGGGAGATGCCTAAGGGAAAGACAAGCGCCTGAGGCTCAGAACGCTTGGCGGAAACCAATTTATTATAGGCATAATCTGAGCGGTATATGATAGGCGTAATTTTTATCGTATCGACGAAAGGCGCACCATCACAGCGTTCGCCAAAAAGCAAAAAGGCCGATCAATGACCGGCCCCTGGCGCTGACGTATAAGCTTAGTTCACCTCAAGCTTCTCGCGATTTTTATCCAGAATGGCTTTACCAATTCCCTTCACTTCGAGCAGCTCGTCCACGGATGCAAACGGTCCATTACTCTCACGATAAGCAACAATCGCCTTGGCCTTGGCCTCGCCTACACCAGACAACTCACGCTGAAGGGTTGGCGCATCGGCCTGATTCAGATCGACCTTGCCGGACTGTGCCGTGGGAGAAACTTCCAGCACCAAGGGTGCATTGCCAGCCTCAGGCTTGGCCGTCGGCGCAGCAATGGCAGCAATAGAAGCGCTGGTGAGCAGGGCAAAAACCAGAGAGTAGAAATAGCCAGTACGCATAAATGACGCTCCATGACATCAATTGAGAAAGCAGCTTTTCCGAAGCTGCCTCCCAAACTTAGGCGATGTCTGGAGCCTGTCAAAAATGTGTCCGTTACAGGATGTGAAACAATCAGGGTTCGAGGCGACGTTGCTGGTAGATCCAGTCAACGATCTCGCCATCGGGGGTGTAGCCGCTGACGGTTTCGCGCAGGAGCTGACGGACGCGACTGTAATCGTCATGATCGACAGCAATCAGCAACTCCGTCAAACGGCCCTTGAGTACATCCCAAGGCAAATGATCTTCGTTGGCGCTCATGATCATCGGATGTTGCGTCGCTGCCACGTTGTCGCCAATCAGCAACTCCTCGTAAAGCTTCTCCCCAGGACGCAGACCGGTGAATTCGATGGAGATGTCACCCTGCAAATTCTTGTCCGAGCGAACGCTTAAACCCGACAGGTGAATCATCTTCTCTGCCAGCTCGACAATCTTCACCGGCTCACCCATGTCCAGAACGAACACATCACCGCCCTGCCCCATGGAACCCGCCTGGATCACCAGTTGCGCGGCCTCGGGGATGGTCATGAAATAGCGAGTGATTTTCGGGTGGGTGACCGTCAACGGGCCACCGGATTTGATCTGGCTGTGAAACAGCGGGATCACTGAGCCGGAAGACCCCAGCACATTACCAAAGCGCACCATGGTGAACCGGGTCTTGTTGACTCGGGATACATTGGCCTTGTCGCCAAACAGCACAGGGGCAATTTCACAACTGAGGGCTTGCAGAGTCAACTCGGCCAACCGCTTGGTGCTGCCCATGACATTGGTCGGGCGCACGGCCTTATCGGTGGAGATCAACACAAAGTTGGACACGCCTGACTGCAACGCAGCCTGCGCGGTATTGAGCGTGCCAATGACGTTGTTAAGCACGCCTTCGGCAATGTTGTGCTCGACCATCGGGACGTGCTTATACGCGGCAGCGTGGTAGACGGTGTCCACTCCCCAGGTTTTCATCACATCCAGAAGTTTGTCCTGGTGGCGGATCGAGCCAAGGATCGGAAGCAGACGGACAGAGACCGACTCCCTACAACCGCGCCGTTCAAGCTCCGAAAGAATGCTGTAGAGGTTGAATTCACTGTGTTCAAACAGTAAAAGCGTAGTCGGGCCAAGCAAGAAGATCTGCCGGCACAGCTCGGCGCCGATCGATCCGCCTGCACCCGTGACCATCACTGTCTTGCCTTTGATACAGCGTTCAAGCAGGTCTGGCTGCGCTGGTACCGAGTCGCGACCTAGCAGATCGGCAATATCCACTTCCTGGATGTCTTCGACCTTTACCCGACCGCTGGCCAGATCGGTGAAGTTGGGTACGCTTCGGATATGAAGCGGAAACCTCTCCAGCATCGTGAGAATTTCCCTACGGCGTGCGCGGGTCGATGACGGGAGAGCCAGGAGGATTTCCTGAGCGCCTGTTTCATCAATCATCTGTTGGATGTGCTTGGGTTTATAGACTTGAAACCCGGCAATCGAACGATCCGCGATGCTCGGATCATCATCGATAAACGCCACGGGACGCATGACACGGCCCATTCGAAGTGCTGCGACAAGCTGATTGCCAGCTACGCCAGCACCGTAGATGGCGACTTTAGTAAGGCCGTCATCGCGATTCGTGAATGGTACGTGCTGGGCGGCATTGAACCAGTCGCCCATGAAGTATTGACGCATGCACAGGCGCAGGCCGCCGATAATGACGAGGCTTAGCCACCAGTAATTGAAGATGATGGACCTAGGGACGACGGCTTCGTGGTTGCTGTACCAATAGACGACCAGCGCCATAATCAGGGACGAGAGGCTTACGGCTTTAATGATGACAATAAGTGCATCATTACCGAAGTACCGCATGACGGCTCGGTACATGCCAAAACGGATGAAGAGCGGGATTGCGACGACAGGAGCGCAGGCGAACAACCAGAGATGTACCTTCAAAGGGTTGACCATCTCATCGATGCCCAATCGCACAATAAAAGCCAACCAGAGAGCCGCCCAAACCAAAACGACGTCTGTAAGGACCTGAATCAGTCTTTTTTGTCTGCGAGGCAAACCCAGCAAAAAACCACGTGTTTTATCCATAAGCTTCAACCGACCCGGTCCTGATCCCTCTCACAATGTTCTCCCATTGTACGGATTTAGTCGAAATCGCCCCCCCCCTTTTTAACCCAAGTCTCTAGGCCCGTTCAATTGTCAGATCCCATAAAAAGGCGAAACGCCACTACCCTTTTCGCGACACGAATGGTTACGTTCCTACGCTACCCTTAAACCAAGCTGTGCCAGCCGACAACATAGTAGACGCCCAAAAGATAAACCTCTGCCACCTCTAGAAAATTCCTGGTACGGCACAAGGAAGAAAACTGCCCGCTGGCAGAGACGTCTCGATTGCGAGGCGCCAGTATGGGAGACTAGTACCATAGAGCATCAGAAAACCATCTGCGCCAAGATATCGATGAGGCGCTTTCTGAATCCGCTCGTTAAAATTCCGTATTCCAGAACCGGGCTGCACTCGTGGCAAAAAGCTCAGAAATCATTTGATAGGTTTACCATAATGTCTAACGCCCCTATTTTAATCACCGGCGGTGCCGGTTTTATTGGATCACATCTGACCGATTCTTTGGTTGGCAAAGGCTATGCAGTCCGAATTCTCGATGATTTATCCACCGGAAAGCTTAGTAACCTACCGTTGGAAAAAAACCACGTCGAATTTGTCGAAGGCGATGTCGCCGATGCCGCCCTTGTTGCAAAGGTCATGAAGGGGTGCCAGGCAGTCGTTCATTTAGCAGCGGTTGCTTCAGTCCAAGCCTCGGTGGACGACCCTGTTCGCACGCACCAGAGCAACTTCATCGGCACCTTGAACGTTTGCGAAGCTATGCGTCAGTCTAATGTCAAACGCGTTGTATTTGCCTCAAGTGCAGCAGTTTATGGCAACAATGGAGAGGGGCAAGCTATTAACGAGGAAATACCAAAGGCCCCGTTAACACCCTATGCCTCCGATAAACTGGCAAGCGAGTATTACTTCGACTTCTACCGCCGTCAGCATGCTCTCGAACCCGTTGTGTTTCGTTTTTTCAACATTTTTGGCCCTCGTCAGGACCCTTCGTCACCGTACTCGGGGGTGATTAGCATTTTTAGCGAGCGGGCACAGAAAGGCCTACCCATTACCGTCTTCGGCGACGGAGAACAAACTCGAGACTTCGTTTACGTTGAGGACTTGGTGAAGATATTGGTGCAAGCCGTGGAAGCTCCGCACGTCGAAGCTGGTGCTATCAACGTTGGAATGAATAAAGCCACCACACTCAATCAGATGCTGGAAAAATTAGCCGAAGTAGTAGGAGAGCTTCCACCGGTGAGTTACAGCTCGCCCCGCTCCGGTGACATACGCCATTCAAGGGCGAACAACCAGAGATTACTTGAAAGATTTAAATTTCCGGAACCGACCCCTATGAAGGTAGGGCTGGCCCGCCTGCTGGGATGTCCATCAGAGTAGCTCCAGTACAAAGCCACTCCAAAGAGGTTACTAGCCGAGACCGCCGAGCACCTAATGTAGGCGGTCCTGGCTGGGTTTGACGCACCCCTTCTTGCAGCGTAAGGAGGGCCCATGCAGCACACCACCTAGATAACACAGGGAGCAGGCCCGATGATGATTTCTCCCCCTGAGAGAAAGTGTAGTGGTCAACTAATCCCGGACACGACGTTAAGTTTTTCTTCGGCCCGAGCTGGCGCCAGCCCACCGTTGAATTGATGGGGCCGAATCCAGTTGTACCGATGCATCAAGAAATGACTGATATCGCGTTGGGCTTCTTGAGCCGTCCTGTAGCCCGTGGTCGGTATCCATTCGGTTTTCAAGCTGCGGAACACGCGCTCCATCGGCGCGTTGTCCCAGCAATTCCCCCGACGACTCATGCTCTGACGCATGCGATAACGCCACAGTCGCTGGCGAAATAAACGACTCGCATACTGCGACCCTTGATCCGAGTGAAACAGCAGCCCCTGAGGCCTTCCCCGTTGTTCGTAAGCCATATCCAGCGCCTTGATAACCAGCTCGGCGTCCGGCTTTTCCGATAGCGCCCAGCCCACCACCCGACGCGCGCAAAGGTCCATCACGACAGCCAGATAGTGCCATTTCCCCTGAGCCCAAATGTAGGTGATGTCGCCGCACCACACTTGGTTGGGTGCCGGGACATCGAACTCCCGATTCAAGATGTTCGGGATATCCAACCGTTCAGCCGTCGCTCGTTTATAGGCATGAGAACCTGGCTGTTTGCTGACGAGGTCAAGCTCACGCATCAAGCTGCGCACTTTGAACCGACCGAGTTGCTCACCATCGTCACGCATCAACGAGAGGATGCTACGGCTGCCGGCAGCACTGCGACTTTGTGAAAACAACTCGCTCACCCGGCTGCGCAACCGAAGCCGTTCGACATCCGGCGTTCGGCGCTTTAGGCGGTGGGCGTAGTAACTTGAGCGGTTGATTTCAAATACGTTGCATAGCCAATCAACCGGCTCATGGACGCTCAGCTGATTGATCAGCGCGTACGCTCGTGATCTTCCGACATCAAGAGCGCGGTAGCCTTTTTTAATATCGATTTTTCCCGTTCAAGCCGGGCGATCCGGGCTTCCAGCTCCTGGATTTTCTGCTGCTCCGGTGTCAGCGCTTTGCTCTGCGGGGTAACACCTTTGCGCTCCTGCTGAACCTGGTCGACCCAACGGCGTAGTGCCGACTCGCCGACGCCGAGTGAACGGCTGGCTTCGATGTAGCTGTAGTTTTGCTTGAGCACGAGTTCGGCAGCCTCGCGTTTGAATTCAGCAGAAAAGGAACGGCGTTGTTTGGTCATCTGACACCTCGATCTGGCGAGCATTCTCGCCTAAATGGGTGTCCGGTTTCATTAGACCACTACAAAGACGCATGGGCGAGCGACACGTATTTTTTGGGGTTATAATACGAGCATCGAGCTGGTATGATCGCGCCCTTACGCTTGGGCTATGCGGTTCAACGCGCCGAACACTTGCAATAGCCAAGACAGTAATCTAGCTAGCGAAGGTGCTTTGAGGACTGAATCTAGAGATCAGTGGGTGATAAATTGAACGCCGTACATTTTAATATCGGTGCACTTCATAACGCAGCTAGTGAGCTCGCCGAATTTAGAAGTATCGGCCAGACAACTTCACGCTCCGCCCTCCCCCTTAATAGTACCTGTTTAAAAAAACCTTACCTTTCCAAAACTCCAGTCACTCCTTGCGTAGATATCGATCAATACTGTGCAAGCCTCCCAAGGATTTAAACAGTGAGCGTATCGATGCAAAAGGCAACGCCGATCAATCCACATAGTAAGCATTCAATTTCTCCATCCACCTTGATCTCGTGTTTGTGGCGCAACCGTCGACTCACTCTTCAAATGACAAAGAGAGAAGTAATCGGACGGTATCGCGGGTCGATGCTGGGTTTGGCATGGTCTTTTTTTAACCCGGTGCTGATGTTGTTGGTATACACCTTCTTTTTCGCAGTAGTGTTCAAATCACGCTGGGGCACGGGCGGGACCGATAGCAAGACTGATTTTGCCGTTATATTGTTCGTGGGCATGATCGTTCACGGCTTGTTTTCAGAAATTCTGAATCGCTCTCCAAGACTGATCCTGGATAATGCTAATTACGTCAAAAAAGTTGTATTTCCTATTGAAATACTTCCGGCCATCAGCATTGGCGTGGCACTTTTTCATGCAACGGTAAGTCTTGTTGTTCTATTGATCGCTTTCTTGATTTTCAACGGTTTTATTCAATGGACCGCTGTATTTATACCGCTGGTAATATTGCCACTGATCATACTTTCGCTGGGGGCTGCCTGGTTTCTCGCTTCGCTGGGTGTGTACTTACGCGACGTGGCTCAAACTATTGGTCTTTTCACCACAGTGCTAATGTTTCTTTCACCGGTTTTCTACCCTGCCACATCATTGCCTGAGGCCGTACGTCCATGGTTATTGATCAACCCGCTTACCTTCATTATTGAGCAAGCAAGGGAAGTGATGATATGGGGGAGACTCCCGAACTTTCAGGGTTTGGCGGTTTACACACTCTGCGCAGTCATCATTGCATGGCTAGGCTATATCTGGTTCCAGAAGACAAGAAAGGGGTTTGCTGATGTCCTCTAATGACTTAGCAATTTCGGTTGCAGGTGTATCAAAGATTTATCATCTTTATGAAAAACCACAAGACCGACTGAAGCAAATTCTCTGGAAAGGCGCTACTAACCCCAGCGATGAGTTCTGGGCGCTGCGGGATATCAATTTTGATGTAAAGAAAGGCGAAACCGTCGGTATTGTGGGGCGTAACGGCTCAGGTAAATCCACACTATTACAGATCATTTGCGGGACCCTTACTCCTTCGCATGGTCACGTAGAGCGTCAAGGTCGTTTGTCAGCTTTGCTTGAACTCGGCTCTGGTTTCAATCCAGAGTTTACAGGGCGTGAAAACGTTTATCTAAGTGCGTCGATACTTGGATTGTCAAAAGAAGAAATTGATAATCGATTTGATAAAATTGCCGGTTTTGCTGACATTGGGCAGTTTATCGACAGCCCTGTAAAACACTACTCGAGCGGTATGTTTGCCCGGCTTGCATTCTCGGTGTCTGTTCACGTTGAACCCGAAATATTGATCGTCGATGAAATTCTTGCTGTCGGTGATGCGGCATTCCAGCGACGTTGCCTTTCGAAGTTTTACGAAATACGTGATCGTGGTTGCACCATCCTTTTTGTATCCCACGATCAGTATCAAGTTAAATCGGTGTGTGAACGAGCGCTGTACCTCAAAGAAGGCCGACAAGTCATGTTCGGTCCTGCGCCTAGAGTCATCGATCAATACATGATCGAAATGGAGGCTCAGGTTGCTCAAAGTACCACTGCAGCATTCGCAGCCACGCTGGCAGCAGCGGCTGCTGCTGAAAGTCACGACACTTGCGAGTCAGATGCCGACAAGCCAAAAAGAGTCGCCCCCAAAGCGACTCTGAGTAACAGCGAGTCTGCGGATCAGCTTTTTAAAATTACGGATGTCCGCCTGACTGACACCGAAGGCACGGCACTGGAAACCGTGACAACCGGGCAATCTGTGAGTGTGTGTTTCGATTTTGTCGCACTGGTTGATACACCGCCGGAAGAGATCAGTTTCGTCTTCAATCTATATAGACATGATGAGCTGTATCTATGTGGCGCTACCACATTGATGGACAAAATCCCGGCCTACCGTTCCTCAAGCGCAGGAACTGTATCGATTGACTTTGCAGATCTCCCCCTGCTGAGCGGTCAGTACAAGTGGCGGGTAGCAATTAACGACAATGTTGGATTCATAACTTACGCAGAAGCAAAAAATGCGTGCTCGTTCCGTGTTGAAGATAACTTCAAAGCGGTTGGCATGTTAAGCCTTCCGCGACAGTGGAATTTTCAACCAAACGATCTCAACAGTATTTGAATAGGCCACAAATGGAACGGTTAGATATCAACTCTGCTCCAGAGAGAGCGAACATAGAAGCGTCAATCCATTTCGCGAGATACTCGGTTGCCACGCCCTTTGTTAAAAACAAGCGAGTCCTGGATATCGCCTGCGGCGAGGGTTATGGAAGTTACCTTTTAAAGCAGGCTGGAGCCGAAGAGGTCGTCGGCGTAGATGTGTTCGTCGACGCAGTGAATCGCGCTACCCGTTCGTTTGGTGGTCTTGGGATCGAGTTTACTGCGGCTGACGCGACAACCATCGAAGACAAGTTTCCGCCCGAATACTTTGACGTTATCGTTTCGTGTGAAACCATTGAGCACATTGAAGATCCGGCAGCCTATTTACAATCGCTGAAACGCATCGCAAAGAAAGACGCGATCATTATCATTAGTTGCCCAAATGACTATTGGTATTTCCCGGAAGAACATCAGCGCAACCCGTACCACTTGCGCAAATACCGATTCGAAGAGTTTCAGCAACTCGCCAGCAGCGTACTGGGAGACAACGTCAATTG
The DNA here is from genome assembly GCF_054898005.1 of Pseudomonas sp. HLT2-19-2. Taxonomy (NCBI): domain Bacteria; kingdom Pseudomonadati; phylum Pseudomonadota; class Gammaproteobacteria; order Pseudomonadales; family Pseudomonadaceae; genus Pseudomonas; species Pseudomonas sp. HLT2-19-2. The sequence goes on from NZ_CM142712.1 coordinate 4,335,267, forward strand.
GAGCATAGGAACCGCGGTCTTTGGATTCGGCTCAACGTCGCTAGATATCGAGCGAGACTATGAAACTGTTCCTGATAGCTGGATGAAATACAACTCAGTCCAAGGTGCATACCTTGTAAATGGTGGTGAAAAACCGGAATTTAATACTGAGAACTGCAGCTATTATTTCGGCATCTGGAATGCTCCTGAAATCACTAATGGTGCTGCTGTTTTCCCGATCAGTATGGACGCGTATGCGCGCATGGTTCATGCAATGGACGGCACATTGCTTGTGGACGAACGGTTGAAGGTGGACACTCTCCATCAGGGTTTGACAGCCCTTCAAATTCAAGCTGATACGCTTAAGGCGGACTTGAGAAAAACACGACTTAACTATCAGGCAACGCTGACGGAAAACGAACTGGTAAAAGAAAGATTGCATGTGTTCAACTCCACTCAGCATGAGTTGAATGCAGTAGTGCATGCGCTTCAGGCCGAAGTGGCAAGAGTGACCGCAGAACGTGATCAAATGCGAGTCGGTTATTACCGCTATCTCCGTTTGGGTGGGCTGGTTCCTCGCCATGCTCGAGCGCTGATAAAAAAGGTCTTCAGAATTGTTCGCGGGAACCCTAACTAATGAAAGTTCTAGGGCTGGATATCATCCCGGGGCTTTCGCGCGGGCTCTACGTTTATGACAATGCGCACGCTCTTCTGGCGTCTGATGCCTGGCGGGAGACGGGGCCGAACATCGGCAGTAGTGGCGAGAACCTGACGATCTCTTTCCTTTCGATGAACCGCTCGTCGCTATCGATCAAGCTGCTCAAGTCCATCGAAGAGTTCTTGCCGCATTTCGCCGGTGAAGTGCTGATTATCGATAACGGCTCTTCGGCAGAAGAAATCGAGCGAATGCGCGAGGCGTGCAAAACGCTATCTTTCCGCACCCGTATTGTTGAGCTTGGGCAAAATTTCGGTGTTTCAGGCGGCCGTAATAGAACCATTCCACACGTCACAACGGAATGGCTGATGTGTCTGGACAACGATATCTACTTCACGATGAATCCGCTAAAGCAGATTCAGCATGATCTAGCGGTTCTTGGATGTCATTTCATGAGCCTTCCCTTGCTGGACCCAGATGGTCAAACAATCTTCGCCAGGGGCGGTCACGTTTATGTGTCCTATGAAGAGGGCGAACTTCATATCGGTGCTGGAAGCGCTTCCCTACAGACAAAAATACAGGACGTTATCAGTCAGCCGTTCCTCGGGACTTTCCTGTTTGGTGGTGCTTGCGTCGTTAACAAGGACACGTTCACTCGTGTCGGTAGTTATGACGAGGGTATGTTTGTTGGCTTCGAGGATATCGATTTTTCGGTACGCCTGTTCCAGCAGGGCTACAAAGTCGGTTGCGCATCGGTATGTGCTTTGGTGCATGACCACCCAATGCCTGATTCAGACGCTGATCGCAACTATGAAAAAGAACGTTTTTCTCGCGGTGTTCTTCACAAGTCTGCGATGCACCTTGAGGCAAAACACGGTTTCAAGATCTGGGGTGATGCGGTAGACCATTGGGTCCAGTCACGGCACGATGAACTGGGGCTCAACAATGAAGCCGATCACATTTCCGCTCCCGTAAAGGTGGTATCGGTAGAGCATGAAAAGACGAAAATCGCACTGATCATCGATACGGATAACTGGGCGTTTGGAAATATCGCCCGGCAACTGGAACGCTATTTGAGTGAGCAGTTTGATTTCGTTGTGATACCGATGGATATCATCGATAACATCGACAAAATCTTCATGATGACCGAAGACTGTGACATTGTGCACTTCTTCTGGAGAGAACATTTAACACTCATCGGTACGCCGTACTACAGAAGTTATGTTGAAAGCCTTGGCATGCCATATGAGCTGTTCCATGAGCGCTTTATTGCCACTAAAAAGCTCAGCACAAGTGTTTACGACCACCTGCTTCTGGAAGAAGACGAACTCAGTGGCCGCGCCCATCTTTTTACCGAGATAGTTGCTGGCTACACTGTGGGCTCTGAAAAGTTAAACTGCATTTATTCAGAAGTAAGCGGCTATCCGGAACCCACCCGCGTAATTGAGGATGGTGTCGACCTGACAAAATTCATGCCCATGAATATTGAACGCCTTCGAGAAGTCGGTCAGCGTGAGCTGGTCATTGGCTGGGTTGGAAACAGTAAGTGGGCGGCAGAGCTCGAAGACTTCAAAGGCGTGAATTCGATCCTCAAGCCAGCAATTGAGCAACTTCAGCAAGAAGGTTTTGCTGTAAAAAGCCTGTTCGCTGACCGACAGGATCAATTCATTCCCCATGACCAGATGCCTAACTACTACTCAAAGATCGACGTCTATGTGTGTACGTCGAAGATAGAAGGTACGCCTAACCCTGTTCTGGAATCGATGGCCTGCGGGGTACCGGTTATCAGTACTGATGTCGGCATCGTGCCGCAGGCTTTCGGTGAGTTGCAGAAAGCCTTTATCTTGCCTGAGAGAACGGTTGAAGCGCTCAAGGACAGTATCCGCAAGCTTGTCGAAGAGCCTGCGTTGCTGACTCGGCTTTCAACAGAAAACATTGAAAGAATCAAAGAGTGGGACTGGTCTATAAAGGCTGCAAAGTTTGGTCAGTACTTTGAAAGCCTTACAGCGATCGACAGCCGTACTTGAAAGCAGGGGATGCCGTAGGCTCGGATCAGCCTGCGGCATGCGAAACGGTTTGAGCGTAGGTTGGCGCAGTCATTCCGGTATCGCAGTCTACCGGATATACCTGCCTTATCCGCTATCACACTCCTCAAAACGCTAATCGACATCGATCCCACTACACGGAATATATGCAGTGAAAAAACCTCCATCGGCGACGAGTGACATCAGAGGAGCTAGCTTTGAAGGAAGATCTGATTCGTTCGAACTTTTCGGAGAAATGGCAGACACGCTTCTGTTTTGGGTGTGCGAACTGCATCGCAAACTCATCGAGAACGGCGTCAAGCAGGTATTCTTTCTCTCCAGAGAGGGACAACCGCTCAAGCAAATGTTCGACTGCTATTGCGTTCGCATGGGCGTCCCGATTCAGAGCCGTTACCTGGAGGTTTCTCGCAGATCAACGCTGCTGCCTTCTCTGAATGCGTTGAGTGAAGAGCGGTTCGAAACGCTTTTCAGGCAATATCGGCGAATGTCGCTGCTGGAGTTTCTCTCGAGCCTTGGGCTGGATGAGTTCTGCACAGAGCTGTCGGCCTTGCTGGGCCTGACGACTGAACAGTCGAATCAAAGGCAGGAGGACTTTCCCGAAAGTGACCTCTTCTCCCGACTTAAGGCGTTGCCACGATTCATTGCGGTATATGACGAGCAACGGCTGAGTCGTCGAAAGGCATTTGGGCAGTATCTTTCTACCCTCTCGGAAGGTGATGTTCCCGAAAACCTTGTGGTCGTGGACGTCGGCTGGAAGGGCACGATTCAGGACAACCTTTACGCGCTGTTGTGCAAGGGACCGGCATCGCCAGTCAAATCAGTTACGGGCTACTACATCGGGCTTATTGCGCCAGGGGCGGCAGGTTCTGCGAATCCCAAGCACGGCCTTCTGTTTTCATCCATTGCAGGCCGTACGTCGCGGTTTCATGTCTTTAATGAAAACCGCGCCCTGTTCGAAATTCTCCTGGCAGCAGATCATGGTTCAGCGGCCAGCTACCAAATAGACACTAATGGTAGGGCTAGTGCCGTCCATGACACGTTCCATGAGCAAGAGATGCTGGAGGCTCTGGTGTTTCCTGTTCAGCGTCACATCTTCGCTCGTTACAACCAGTTGCTGGAAGCCATGACACTGCAAGCCAGTACGCAGTCGCTACGTATTGAGCAGATCGCTCGCAGCCATGCGCGCTTGGTTTTCCAACCTTCACAGTCCGAGATCGACTGGTTTTCTTCAGTATTTCATGTTGAAAACTACGGTGTGTTTGAGCGTTCTTTCTTTACCGGCGCGCACAAGGTCCCGAGCTTTTCTGATAGGTTGAAGTTCATGCTCACCGTCCTGAGGCGCAACGGACGAGGATTGCTTGGGTTCTGGCCATGGAAGAAGCTCGATGAGCGGGTTGGCCGCCCAATAGCCAACTTATACGGATTAATCCGCTATTTTCAGAAGTAATCATAAATTGAACGATAGAAGAATTTGCTTTCTCGTAGGCTCGATGGCTATTAGCGGTGGCACTTACGTCATCATTCAACATGCCAGCTACCTGCGTAATCATGGATATGACGTAACGTTGGCGGTTCAGGAACCTTTTTCGGCAGCGACGCTTTCCTGGCATGACGAAGCGCCGAAGCTTCGTTGTCTGCCCATAGAAGAGGCCAAGCAAGAGTCTTTCGACCTGGTCATCGCCACATGGTGGAAGACCGCTTTTGAGCTTGGCAATTTCGACGCCAGAAGGTATGCGTATTTCGTACAGTCGATCGAATCCAGGTTTTATCCTGAATCGGAAGGGCCATTGCGTGCTTTGGTTGACGCTACCTACCACTTCCCAATCGAATACGTGACTGAAGCTACGTGGATCCAGCATTACCTGAAAGACGATTTCAATCGGGATACCACTCTGGTACGCAACGGTGTTCGCAAGGATGTGTACTCACAAACGGGTGTCGCAAGCGCTCCTCGCCCTATTGATGCGCAACCCAGAATTCTGGTAGAGGGACATTTTGGTGTCTCATTCAAAAATACGGCCTTGGGTGTTCGATTAGCCAGAGAAGCTGGCGCGAAAGACATCTGGGTACTGACGGGCTCCCCCATCAAGTGGCTTCCCGGAGTCTCGCGGGTGTTTTCCCGGGTGCCCATGGTCAAGACTGCCGAAATTTATCGCTCTTGCGATATTTTGATCAAGCTCAGTACGGTTGAAGGAATGTTTGGTCCGCCGCTTGAGCTGTTTCATTGTGGCGGCACCGCCGTAGTCTTTGATGTTTCCGGACATGACGAATATATCGTTAATGGAAAAAATGCGGTCGTAGTCTCCACAGGTGACACTGAAGGCGTCGTCAGTGTCCTAAAAACACTCATATGCGACCGTACGGAGCTTTTGCGTCTTCAGGAGGGAGCGCGCCAGACGGCCGACATTTGGCCTTCCTGGCATGACTCTTCGGCTCTTTTCTGCGACTGGGTAGAGAAGAGTTTGGAAGGTCCACTCATGGAAAAATCTGTTTTTACAGAGTTGACTGTAAAGGCGTTCAACGAGTACTCCGTTCAGGAAAAGCAACGTCTCAATTCAAATCGTTGGGTCGTTCGCCGTCACAAACTCAGTGAACTTGCCGCCAAACTCCCCGCGTGGCTCAAGCTTCGGATCAAACAGCTGGAAGCAGTGGGTGAAGTGATTTTTGGTGGGCGAGAAGTACGATGATCTACAAAATCAAGACGGTTGATGTCTGGGACACCTTGCTTAGAAGAGATTGCCACCCTGAATGCATCAAGCTGGCGACTGCTGCTCATGTATTTTTCGAGCTGGCTGGACACTTCAAACCGCTCTACACGGGCTACTGGGAGATCTATCAGGCACGGGTGGATACAGAAGCCCGTCTTGCGCGGACGGCTCGAGAAGCAAACAAGGACGAAGAGTACGAAATCGTTCATGTGCTCAAGGAATGGCTGGAGACAATTCTGCTCTCTCCCTTCGATGAGAGTCTGCCCCAGCGCTTTGCCGACTATGAGCTTTCAGTAGAAGTGCGCCGTACTTTTCAGGATCCGGATATCGAAGAGTTTCTCAAGCAGCACTCTGCCGAAAGAACGATATTCCTCTCTGATTTCTACATGACCTCTGACATGCTCAAACACTTGCTCGAGCAGAAGGGGCTCAGTCATCTCTTTGAGGATGGCGTGAGCTCGTGCGACGTGGGCTTGAATAAACGTTCAGGAACACTGTTCAAGCATGTGCACGAGGTCTACGGGATCACTCCTCCCGAACATGTGCATGTAGGCGATCACCCTTGGTCGGATGTTGAGTCCCCGGCGCAACTGGGCGTTACCGGCATTTCATTCGTCCCGGACAAATCTCACGCGGCCAGGAAAGAGCGAGAGAGCCTGTTTGTTTCGCGTGAGGCGTTGTTCCAGCATCTTCGACAGCTCAGTATCCAAGCAGTGGAGTCGTCAATACTTGCGCGGCAAAAGACCGAAGCGGCAGCATTTCGTTTCGGAGTAGAGGCCGCGCCACTGTTCCTGGGCTTTGCCTTGTGGATTGCCGAGCAGGCAGTCGCTGAGCGTCTGGATCGAGTCTTCTTTCTTACCCGAGAGGGCGAGTTTTTCCGCCGTATATACGAAATTGTCTTTCCAGATCAGACGCTTTTTGGGCATCAATTGCCAGCATATGCGGAGCTTGAGGTCAGTCGACTTTCTACGTTCGTCGCTTCAATGGAAGAAGTCTCGAATGATGAGTTCAATCGTATTTGGCGCCTGAACCGCTCGCAAAAGATTTCCGGGCTGTTTTCCACGCTGGGTCTGGAATACGCGGACTTTGCTGACCTTTTATCTGAGGTTGGGTTAGAGGCCTCGGATATTATTGAGCGCCCTGATGAGAACGAGTCATTAAGCAAGCTGATCCGGGCACCGGCATTCACGGCTGCCGTAAACAAAAAGATACTGGAACAACGCGAGCTATTGAATGAATACCTTACAGAAAAAGGTATTTCACAAAACGACAAGGTCGGCCTGGTTGATATTGGCTGGCGCGGGACAATCCAGGACAATCTTGCGCGGATAAAGCCTGCGACACACTTTCACGGGATGTATCTCGGTCTGCGAAAGATGCTAAATCCCCAAGCGTCGAATGTTTCAAAGCGTGCCTACGGTGCTGATGAACGGGTTGATGCTGATACAGGCAAGCTGTTTGAAGCGTTTGCTGTACTTGAAATGCTGTGCACATCAAACATGGGCAGCACGGAGAAGTACGTAAGGTCGCAAGGCAAGGCTACTGCTTATCGCAATGTCTCAGCCGAGGAAAATAGTTCCCACAGTGAATTTTCCGTTCACTTCCAGGAGGGTGTCGAACTGGCTGCCCAAATATGGGGACCGTACCTGGAGCGTTATGTGGTGGGCTCCGCGGAACTGCGCGCGTCGGCTGTGCATGTCTGGAACAAACTCAGTGTCAATCCGGATGCTGACTTGGCAAAGATCTTCATCCATACACCTCAACACGACGTTTTTGGCTTCGGTGATATCTTCCAGAAGAATCAGGCTCCGGCATTATCTACGATCTTTCTTTCCCCATTCAGTAGCACTTCGCGTCGGCAGGTGATGGACTACATCCGTCGAGTTCAATGGACCTCCGGAATCAAGCACCTCAATGGAATTGGTCCCGTGCACAAGACCGTGCTTATTGCTCTCTTCACGGTGGCCAACGCGGTCAAACGTTATCGGATGAAGTCTCGCAGACGGTAGATGCTTAGTTAAGCGCACCATAATCCCCGCCTACCCCATTTTGGGATAGATGGGGATTATGGTGCGCTTACGTATAAAAACTGTTTCGCAGCGCAAAGACCTACCTTCGTAATGATTAGGCGATGCGCGACCGTGGAATTGACCCTTTTGCCTTGACTGTGTAAGAGGTAGCATGCGCGCCGCGGGTTACTATCGCACTACAAATCCAGGCGTTTCTGAGCGCCCGGCTCCATTACAGGAAGTCCCATGTCCTTCACGTCAACAAAAATATTCAGATCGCCTATCTTTTATTGCCTGCTGGCATTGATCACACTACTTGCTATCTCCTTTGAACTACGAAAGTCAGAATTTTCTGAGCCTAATGGCTCTCAGAATTTGGAGGCTACATATCACACTCTGCTGACCATTAAAGCTATAAGCGAAAATCCTGTCGCCGCGCATCTTTACCTGCCATTGATTTCGCTCGGAGGTACGTTAGATAAAGGTATTTCATGGGGCGCTACTGTTCCGACAAAAAGTGGAAACTATATCTATACGAGCTTTAGCTTCCCTGGGTTCATCGCCCCCTACTTATGGTTTAAAATTTTACCCATTGAGAAGTCAACTACGAACCTTGCCTACTTCAATTTTATGCTTGGCGGGGTCACCAGCGTATTAATTCTGATACTTTGCTATTTTTTGTTACGGTCTACCGGTTACGCCCAACTTACATCATCAGTAGCATCTTTGTCCGCATCCTTGATATCGATTTTCAGTAGAGAAGCACTTTTATCCACCGGACTCACTTACTGGGCACACTGCTTATATCAAGTGATCCTAGCGCTATCACTACTTACCGTACTGAAGTATTTAATTTCACCTTCTGGTCGTACAAGAGAAGTGCATCTCTTCTCCTTACTTATACTTACTTTCTGCGGGGCTCTTACAGAGTGGACTGGTTATATATTCAACGCGGGGCTTGTTCTGTTGTTCTGGTTTGGTGCGGGAGGATGCAGGGCAGATCGAAAAATGTCTTTCTACATTTTTATTTCCACTGGACTGGCGGGTATAGTCACCATCGCGCATCTTAGCGCGGCTATCGGACTCTCTCCAGCGATTAACTCCCTTCTACATAGGTTCGTCGACCGCAGCGCATCGACAGGTAGCGTTACCCTGCTCATCTATGGCTATGGTCTCTCATACGGACTATTTCTCCTGTTAGCCGTTGGGATATCAGCGATTTCGAGCTTTACAAGAGGCCACGCACAGAAATCTCAGTTATCCGGCGTTTTGGTTTTTGTATTTTTAGCGGCGTGTATTCCACTGATTGAGAACGTGGTAATGCTTCAGCATGCATCTGCATATACCTTCGATCGACTAAAGTTCATATTCCCAGCAACAATTATATTTTCAGTTTGCTTTGCTAACTCAAGGCTTCTCGGTAGATTGGGGCTAATAGGTGCACTTGCGATTGCCAGCTACCAGGGATACTGCTCTTACCGGGAGGACCTCGCCAGATACGCATTCTGGGGTGAAAAGGATAAATCCAACAGAGTACTTGCAAACAAAGTCATTGGAGCATCAGATCAAGAATGTACCGTCTACGCATCAAATATTGCTGTGAGAGGTTATGCAAACCTTCTGTTCAACCACGGAATCTACGAATACAAATCTTCGGACAATGCCGCTGAGCTTCTAAAAGCCAGGAAGGGCTGCGCTCTAACCTACATTGAGGGTGAAATGATACTTCCAGATTTACCTCAATACTCAAAGGCAACTATCACTAGAGCCAACGGCGAAACATCCGTAATAAAAGCTGACTAGTGGCCTGAGCGCTTAATCCATTAATTTAATTTTTTATCACGCTTGGCTTCGCCTTATATACTCGCTAATGATGGCCTCAGCCGTTCTACTCCACTTGAACGGCTTGGCTGAATGCTGGTAAGTGCTCCATGAACCCCACCTATTCAAAAATAGGCGGCGCGCTTGGCGAGGCGAGCGAGCAAGCAAGCAACTCCAAGGCAGCAAGGCTTCGTAATCGTCCACCGACGATGCCTGTGGCAGCCACGCAAAGGGCTCTTGGCCGTTGGCTTTGGCCGTGTCGACCAAACTGTAAAGTTGAGCGCTGGCCGTCGCGTCTCTGGGCGTGTCGCTGAACAGCCAATTCTGGCGCGAAGGGCCTGATCGCACGCTCGGCCGTATTGTTGTCGATCGGCAAGTAACCGGCCTCGGTGTAGCGCACCAACTTGATCCAATTGCTGGCCAGGTAACTGATGGCTTTGCCCAGTGCATTTTGCGCCGTCGCTTGTGGCCGGGTTTTCTCCAACCATGCTTGCAACTGCGCCAACACCGGCAGGCTGTTTTGCTGTCGACTTTCGTGTCGATGTTCATCGCCGACTTCTTTTAAATCTCGCTCGATACCGTACAGCTTGTTGATCAGATTCAGGGCGATATCGGCACGCCCGGTTTGATAAATCTGCCATTCACGGAATAATGAGTCACCCTGCTAAATACTCGATGAAACAACAATGATAAGTTGGAGTCATTAATTCATCGTTTTGGCTGACCGGCCTAGATGAGCGACATACGCAGACAGGTTCCGAAAGAGGTAATTCTGTCCAGAACGTCCAATCACTTGACGCTTTCACGTTCTTTCTCTTGGCGCAAAGATCGCTCCGCCGGGGAGGGCATGGCGTACTTTTTCTTGAGGGTAAAGAATGGCTTCTCAATAATTCCGTAAGTCAGCATAGAGAAGATCACGATGGCAGGAACCGTTAGAAAGGCAGTCTGTGCAAGGACATCAGCCAACCCACCGGGGGCCTGCCCAATGCGAACGAAATGGGAATTAGTGAATGGAATCACGACGTAGTGCATGCAATACATAGAGAAGCTAAGCTGACCTAAGCGCGCTAGGCTTACATTGATGGCTTCAGGGATCCGAATTCGTGCATGCGAGTAGCTGACGATCAGGGTAGCCCACATCACCGCCTCGATGGATGGCCAAAACGCCATCACCCAAGACTGATCAATTCCGATTAGACCTTTTTGTCCGCAGAAAATACTCATTACAACGGCTGCACTTGCGATTGCAGCAACAAGCCACGCAGTTGTTATCTTACTATCGGCCAAATATTGCTTAGTCAAAAAGGCCGCAACCATACCGATAATAAACTGATCAATGCGTCCTAACAGGGTCATGTAGGCCACATTGGTCACTGAACCCATTTTCGTCCACATGAGATATTTGAAGAATATTGTGAGTACCAGAAGCCCTACGATGTACCTCGGACCAACTTTATCTAGAAACAAGACAAGAAATGGGAATATTAAGTAAAATTGAAACTCTACCGCAATTGTCCATAGGTGGGCAAACATTGGAAGCTTTACGTCTTGCAGAGCATTCACAAATGGAAAAAACAAACTGAGCGCCTGCGTGAAAGAATAGTTAAGGCTCCACCCACACAGCATTATCAAGACGCACAGTATATACAGAGGATAGATTCGTATAACTCTATTTTTTATAAAGTCAAAATAATTTATTTCTTTGCCTGACGCGATTTTCGTGAGCAGATAACCGCTAAGTACCATGAAGAGTCCAACACCCATATGCCCCTGTTCGACGAGCCCTAAAAGGGGGTTATAGGTACTATGACCAAGACCAAAGTTATCGGTAAAACAGTGATAAAAAATCACCATTGCGGCGGCCAAAAAACGGAGATGGTCAAGGCGGGAGTCATACTTTAGGTTCTTAGAGCCGACAGGCCGATCCACCACTGTCGAGAGAGCGCCATCAACGCGGAGAACGCGATGGGTGATGAGCATCATAAAAGCCAGCAGTGTAAAAAAAACAACCGCCACGAAAGGAACGAATATACCCTTGGACTTTAGCAGCAGTTCATAACCAGAGATTGATACCTTCGATTCAGACTTACTATAAAGATCGACTGTACTTTTCTCTGCGCCGATTTTTATTGATGCATGCCCCGACCAATCAGTTTTGACAAACTCAAGGCCTGGACTGTTAGAAGGCACTTCTAAGGTAAGAGGGCCATATGGAGGAATGTAGGAAACCAGCCTGTTTCCCCGGGCCTCCCATCCGGCAGGCACTGTGCCATCCATGTACTGAGGCCTTTCAACCCACACTTCTGCCCCCTTTGAGTCGGCAGATTTCGCTCCTGTTGCCTGTAATTCGATTACGGAGGTTTGGACTCCGAATAAAGTCACCACAATAAACGGTAATAATTTTGAGGTTAGCAGGTAGGCAATAGGCATCGATAGAAATAGTGCCCACAAGCTGCGCTCTCCGACAGGAACGTGTTTTTGCACGATAGGTGACCAGTCCGTTATGTTTTTTTGTCAGCGCACATGATAGCACTGGACCACTAATATTTTCGCTGGAGAAAACCCCATCACATCGCAGCAACTGCTGCAGATCCTCCCGAACGCCCGCCCGCCCAGTTGCCGGCCTTTTTGTACCTGTGCGGTAGGGCTCCTACCAAATCATCGGTTCACTGTATATCGCCGCGTTCAATACCCCTAAACGCCGGAACCAGCTAAACCGATTGAATTGGGAGCGCCTGACTGCACTAGCCAGGTCGCTCATTGTCTGTCCGCGCAAGCGACCTATGCATCCGTATCCCATAACGGGGCTTTACCTTGACGAGGCAGAGGGGACCAGCCGAGCCGTATCAACCCGCCCGCATCGCCTTGGCAGCAACCCGTCGAAACATCTCGGCAATTGCAAAGAACGCCAATATCAACGCACAAAAATATGCGTAATACAGATATCTATAGTCAGCGGAGGGAGCAATGAAGAAATGCGGAGCCACAAAAGCGACCGCAGAACCACTCAAGCTTAACACCATTCCCCTATGCCATTTTAGGCAGACCAGCACTCCTGTCGAGGTCAAGAGCAACACCGCATAAATCCAGGGTAAGAACATCCATGGGTGACGATCAGGCTGCGAGGCCAACCCATCCGAAAACTTATTTTTTTCAAACTTCAGCCCATACGGATTCTCATCGATTCCAACGACGGCAACGTATGCTGGCGTAGTTTCCCCCCATCGGAGCAACGCTAAAAAATTATCCAATCGATGTGCCAGATACTCTCGTGGATATTTAATCACTGCCCGTACCCAGAGATTCTTCAACTCAGCAAGCTCGTTGGCATTTGTAGTGGTCAGATTACCTGCCGTATTGTAAAAAAGTGCATTATTGCCTCCAACCCAATAGAATTTTTTCAACGAGCCAGGCGCACCATCAATGCGAGCATTGATGTATGAAGGTAGCAAATTTTGGTCTGTTTTTACTGAGATAGCGAGCAGATCGTAGGTTTGGGTGTACTGGAACGAACTCGTCTTGACGATACGATCTTGAGGCACCGTAAAATGGGCAGTTGTTACGGCTCCCACAGTGATGATTAGCATAAGACCAACTTGCATAGCCCAGCTGGACTTCTTCCACCCCTCAATGAATACCCAAAACCCAAACAGGAACGGTAGAGCAACCAACCCATTTGTTTTTACACCGAAGGCAAAGACTCCTAGAGCGAATACTCCAAAACGTTCGATAAACTGTAGCTTTCTAGACTGCGCGCATACATTGATTAGGATTGCCCACGCAAAAAACATGGAACAAGCAAAAGCAACGTCTTTCCAGATCTGACCCAAAGGAAAAAGCAACCCAGGCCAGAATCCGATCAAAGGAATAAGATATGCAAAGCGACCAATTTTCCGACGGCTAGCGAGAGCAATCAACCCCCACGCCCCCCAATAGAAAATCAGGTTCTGAATTAATAACAGCGCAGGACCAGAGTAAATGCGACTGAGCTGATGCCACCACCAGCTCATCATTACAGGCTGCCAATCGTTATAAACTTCTTTTGATGCATCGACGTAATGCGCAAAAGAATCCGGACTCATCCACCCGGGAAAAAACGCCAGCACACTAAACAGAAAACCAATAAAGCATACAAGAGCTATTGGCCAAGCACTGGGCAAGAGTTTCCTTTCAGTACCGGGTACGTTGTAAGCCCCCACGCATGAGAAGAGCAGGGTCTTCAGGACTTTGAGGTTCCCCCTAACTGCACTGATCTTGGTCGGAACTTCACCTTCGGGATAGATGCGACTAGTGGATAATTCCAAGCATCGATACCCCATCTGCGGTACTCGATGAGAGAGGTAAGCCAGTAATTCGTATTCTCGAAAGGCGTCGCGGAACGGGCTGATTGCCGGGTCCAGCAGCATTTTACGGCTGTACGCCCGAAAGCCCTGGGTCGTATCTGTCCATGGAAAACCTGAGCTGAACGACAATGCCGGAGCGTGGATCAATCGAATGGCCAGGTCGCGCGACTTTGGCGTATTCACTGCCACACCACCCGGCAGGAAACGAGAAGCCTGGACAAAATCGACACCTTGTTTCAAGGCGTCAATAAAGCGCGGAATGGCAACCGGATCATCCTTATCATTACCGTCGATGCTGACAATGCCTTCATAACCCTGATCCAGGGCAAATGCATAGGCGCAACGCAACTGCGAGCTCAACTTGCCCGGGCCGGTTTTCACCAGAAGACCGCTGACGCCCTTATCCTGTAGAGCCTGCAACTCAAGAGAACCATCCGTGCTACCACCGTCGACAATGATGATATCGGCAATGTCAGAAATTTTTGCCTCTGCCATCTTGGCAATCAGGTTCCTGATGCGATCGCCTTCGTTAATGACGGGAATAACCACGCACCAGGGATGTTTACGCCCAAGCCACAGTGGAGTATCAAAAGAAGGAACTTGCCAGGTGCTGCGCACAGCTGGATCAATATCAGAAGCGGTCATTATTTCTACCATCAAACTACGCGAGCTGTGATTAGCCCGACGCCAGCAATTACCAACACAACCCCTGCCGCTGTCGTCCAGTGAAAGGGCTCACGAAAAATCAATATCGAAGACAAGGCGACAGTCGCCACCGCCCCCGCAGTCAACACCGGATGCGCCACATTGAGTGGAAGACGAGCCAGCGCAGCGGCATAGAGCAGAAACGCCATGCCATACAGCCCAAGTCCCAGCCAAAAGGGCCAGTTGGTGATTGCCGTCAGTGGATCACTGAGCGACGGAAACTTGCGTGGCGGCATCATTGCCATCTTCACCAGTACGCTGGCAGATGCATTGGAAAGGATGCCCAGAAACAGAATGATCCATTTCATGCTCCATCCTCGACGCTGTCTACACGGTAAGACTTCAACGCTACGCCCAAGGCACGTTCAATAGAGTGCAGATGTGACTCATCCTTGGTGGCAACCATCTCGATCGATACAACATGACCAGGCAAATAACACTTCAAAGCCAACGCCATCTGCGCATGATCGGTGCCGCCATCCCCGAGGGGCAGCAAATCCGGCTCGCTGGCATGCACATGCCCGATCAGTCCGGCACACTCGTTCAGCACCTGCTGGGGGTCTTCGCCGTTGATCGTCAGCGCACCGGTATCCAGTTGCATGCGGATGGCAGGATGATCAATTGCTCTGACCACGGCTGCAGTCTCTGCGCTGGTGGTCATGAAGTTGGCGCCGTAACAGGCTGGATTGGGTTCAAGACAGATCGTCACCCCATTGGAATGAGCGATGTCCCCCAACTGCCTGAAAAAAGGCACAGCCACCGCGAACGCTTGCTCATCGCTCAAACCGCTGCGATCACGATTCTTCGGTGAGCCAAAGACCACTCTGGTAGCACCAAGGCCAGCGCCAATACGGCACACAGCGCTCAAGTGCGTTAACAAATCTTCTTGAGATTGCTGCGAACCAAAGACATTCAAACCGGTTGTACCGAACAACAGCGCCTGCATCCCGGTGATTTCGATGCCTCGCATCGCCCACCAGTCTTTAACCCGGATGATGCCATCGTCCGAAGCCTTGGCGGGCTCGGGAAAGTACTTTCCGGGTGCCACATCGATTGCGTCGACACCATGAAGCCGAAGCAAATCGGCGACGCCTTCGTCTTGCGCGATATCCCACGCAATGTTGGAAATCGCCAGCCTCATGGGTTTACTCCTGGATCGGTTTTCACAGCTAGCGGTTCTGACTGGGCATAGGCACGAACCGCGAGAAGTGTCTCGCGAGCGCTGTATTGATACCGCCCAGCCCCACCGAATACCTGCGCATGCCGGGTCTGCATGTCATAGGTTGCAGCGGGATTCGCGAGGGCGTTGGTGAAAGGTGTGCCGAAGCCCTTCTGCGAAATATCGGCCACACTGACGGGTTGCGCCGTCAGGTGAACCAACTTCAAACCGGCATCGAGCGACAGCTGGATGTCGTGCCAGAGATTGACCATCGGATAGAACTGGAAGACGCCACGACCATCGATCGAATGAAGGTTGTTTTGATTCAAGAAGTCGAAAATGACGTTTTTACGCAGACCAGGCCCCACCAACCCCGGAAGACGCACGATCAGGTAGTTTGCGAAATGGCTTTCAACAAATTCCTCTAGCAATCGGCGGTGCAGACCATAGGCATGCAGACCCGACACATCCACCTGCGTCTCTTCATCAACCCCCATGGAATTGCTGAAAACATCGACTGTGCTGATCAGAATGAAGGTCGTGCACCGGAGGGTCTTGAGATGTGCAATCAGACCGTCGATTTTTTCCCGATCAGCCTCAGGGTCACGGTTGGCGATCCACTTTTGTGCCGGCGCACCAGCACACACAACGGTATCGAACACCTGACCGTCGATATCGCCGATGTTGGTTGAACGATACAGCGACGTGAAGGTTTTCTGCTTCAGCAGCGTACTGCCAACAAACCCTGAAAACCCGATAAGTGCATTAGCCATTCACAACTCCAGACTTGATGGTTTCCTGACTATCGATACACGAGAACTGTTCTGTATCGAGTTTCTCAAGAACATCATAAATATTGTCAATTTTGCCGCCGAGCACCGAGTAACAACCGGGGAGCCCTGCGTGTTTTTCAAAAAGAATCGGCCGCCCATCGTCGCCCTCGTTCTTCACCAGAACGGTTTTGACCTCGAACAACGAGTCAATATGCCTGGCCTCAAGAACGGCCGGGATATAGCGCCCCACATCCCTCACCATTCGATCAACGCGTGAGTCCCGCGGGTAATGGCGAAGTTTCTCATAGGGGTCAACCCCTTGCCGATCAGTCCAATGCAAGTGCGGGGTATACCGCACATGGGACAGGGTATGCAGGTCGCGGGCAGGGAAAGGCATCATCGAGAAAAATGGCCCGTCCATCACCGTAACACCCAGCCCGACAAGGGATGGGGGCATCTGCATCAGGGCCATTTCAGTAATTTCTTGCTTGAGCTCAGCCTTCACCCCGGGAAACTCGCCAGAGAACTGATTGAGACCACTGTAAGTGCAATTGAATACGTAACGACACACGACCTGTTCCAACTGGCCGTTTGGCGTTTTTACTGCCACGCGCAGTGTAGAGTCCGGCCCTCTGGAAATACCGCTCGCTTGGGTTGAACAACGAACCTGGACCCGGCTCTCTTTCAACTCCCGCTCGGCCCAGCCGGCTAGTTTCGTCGAGTCAAACGCGTACTCTTCAACCAGAAACACTTCTTCGATCAGCCTCGGCTCAAAGAGCCCTCGCAACGACGCATCTGCCGGCTGAAAAGCCGCGCCTATCTCCCGGCAGAACCGTTCAAACTGCCTGGCGGTGACCTTGGAGTTGCGTCGGGCAATGGCATAGAGCTTGGTAAAGTCTTGCTTGACCGCATCAGGCCAGTCTCGCACGAACTTCGGCAGGTTGACCCTGCTGCGATAAGCCGTCGTGAAACTGCGCGGATAGTGATAGCCGTTATGTACCCGTGCCTGATTGCTATAAGAAGCACGCCTCAACAGTGCAGGCTCACTCTCAAGCAACAGGACACGTTTGAGCCCACGCTGTCTGGCGAGATAGATCGAAATGGCGGCGCCATAAAACCCACCACCAATCACAACGGCATCAAAATCTGTGGTGACGCCCAACATCAGACGTTTTGCTCGCGTGGCATCGTGTCGCTATCAACCGTAGGCGAACGGACCTCTTCGATGTTGAGCTTTTCATGGCGAGTCATGCGGGCACTGGTGAACTCCTGACCGACATGATACTGCGGTCCTTCGTTCGACAAGCTCGCCATGTTCAAGATGTACTCCCCTAGTACCAGGAGAACCAGAGAGATCAGGAAGAACATACCCGATTGTTGCAGCGAAAAACTGACCCAGCCTGGGGCTACATCCGTTTTGAACAAACCGATCGCAAGCACGTAGACGCTGTATAGCAGATTGGCTACGGCACCGAACAACGACAGCGAAGTCACTAGCCGCATGGGGGCTCGGGTGGTCGATACCAGCAGTCGCATGCCACGGTCGATGCTGTCCCCCAGTCGCTTCGGGCCACAGGCCTTCGGTTTTGCGCTGTAGCTCAGGTAAGCACGGGCAAAGCCGCCCGTTGCGGGAAGGTGCCGGTAGGTCATGGCTGGCTGAGGATGCTGAAGGATGAAGTTGATGACTCGCTTGCTGATAATGCGGTACTGCGGCGCTTCCCTGGCAAGGTGAACACCATTGAACCAGTTATAGAGCCAATGGAACACCGCGTAAGCGCTACGATAGGCTCTGCTTTGCGCGGGTTTCTGCTGGTTGTTCGCAAACACCACATCAGCACCGCGAACCGCCTGCTCAAGCATTTCAGGGATAAAGCCAATGTCATCGGACAGCGGATCGATCACGGCCACGAAGTCACCCAGCGCGTTTTCCAGACCAACCCACGACGCGGTATCAGTGTCGACCTCTTTGGTCAGCGCGTAGACCTGCAAGTTGGCGAGCCCGCTCTCGCCTGCCAGTCGCTTGAGGAGCGAAATACTATCGTCGTCAGACGCGTTATCGATAACGATCAACTCGTAATCGCTGACGGTCAGGGCGACAGCAGAAGCCGCGTCTGCCAGTATTTTTTCGATTCCTTGCGACTGATTGCGAACGACAAAAACCACAGACAAAAAGCACGGAAAGAAGGCCATTCACAATCCCTTTAAACAAAAATCAAGCGATCACAGGAGGAGGCTTTGTGATGCCGCCAAGAGTAAAAATGCTGATTCTACCCCATCTCCGGGCCAACACCACCTGCCACTCACATCAGCCAAGGGCATACGTCGAAGTCGACTGATGTCCAAAACTCGTCTGGAGATTCCAGAAAGGCCTCTTCACCTCCTTTCTGGTAGGCGACTTTCAACAAATGATAAGATTCAAGATCTAAAAAACGGATCAATAAAATGTCGCCAGTAACGTCATCAGCCAGGGACTACATCGCCTGTGGAGCTCTGTTTTGCAACGTTCTCTGTTTACCTTCAGAGCCCCGGCTATTTGTTGTGGGTGACTCATTCGTAAAATGGGAACTTGCAAAAGCCATTTCCCAACACGGCTTTGGCTAACCTTACAACGAATTATCTTTCACCAACTGGCACCCGAACTTCCCAATAGTTTAAATGGCAGCCACATTAAAACCAAACGGAAGTATGTTTTTATTCTCTGCACCGCAATAAACTCTCACTTGGCACGATGGAGCGCTTACGAAATATATTTCCTAACGTGGCAAATGGAGAGCCTTACTACTCAAGAATCAGCCTTTTCCTCCAACGCTCCCGCATTAAATAAACAGGCTATAAAGATGAGCGGAGTGTACGCAAGTAATATTCCGAGCATTTCGTTCAGCAATCCCAGCCCAACAAAAATCGAAATTGGCACCAACCAAACAAGATTAATGACGACAACCCCAAGCGTTACGACTCGATGGCTCTTGAAACGACGGGATGCATACTGATAGGCGTGGCTGCGATGCGCCTGAGAAACTTTGTCTCCACGCATCAAACGTCGCAGCAACGTCCAGGTAGCATCAACAATGAAAACTCCGAGCAGAATCAACCAACTCCAAAGCAACTCCGGCGCAGTCCAAGCCGCATGGAGCGCTAAACCACCGAGAATGAAGCCTAGAAATCCACTGCCCGCATCTCCCATAAAGATGCGCGCGGGAGGAAAATTCCAGCATAGAAACCCGGCCACCGCTCCAGCCAAAACGAACGGAACCCATATCAGGTTGGCGTAACCACCAAGCCAATACAACGCACATGCCCCCAGACATACACATATGGCCTCAGCGCTGGCCAAGCCATCAATCCCGTCCATAAAATTGTAGAGGTTCAGCATCCAGACAAGGTAAATCAGCGCGAGAACATTGCCAAACCAGCCCAAGTCAATCGCCGTACCAAAAAATGAAATGGATGCGAGGCCATTAAGCCAGTACAGCGCCCAGCCAGCTGCAATGAAATGCCCCAAGAGCCGCCATCTAGCAGCAATATGACCATGATCATCGGCGAAGCCTATAAGCGCGACCAAAACTCCCGAGCCCAGTAATCCTGTAAGCAAAGGCATACCAAGCAGACCCAGAGCAGCCAACATCGGCAGCGCCCCTGCAAATGCCACCACAATAGCCACCCCGCCTCCGCGAGGCGTAGGTACAGTATGGGAACTGCGCTCGTTTGGTATGTCCATTAAACTCTTGGCCAAGGCATAACGACGTAAGACATAGGTCAGCAACCAGGAACTTGCGAGCACAGCAGATAGCAACAACCAAAAAGTCATTTCGTTAACTTATCCAGATAATGGTCGGCGGTTTTGCGTAAAGCTTTATCCACACTTACCGAAGGACGCCAATTCAAAACATCACATGTCTTGCTAATATCAACCTGCAACGAGCTGCACAAACGCTGAACAACTGCTTTTTTACCCAGGAGTGAAGCACTTAAACTCAATACAAAATCAGGTATCGGGAGCAGCCATGCTTTCGTGCCTAAGGCGTGAGCCATGCGCCGAAGCAACAAAGTTGTAGATAGGTCCTCACCATCACTAACCAGAAAGATATTATTCGCCGCCGAAGGATGATCGATACAGGTCACAATGAGATCCACAAGGTTCTCAAGCGCCACCAGACTGCGTTGATTATTAATGGCCCCCAATGGCAACGGTATGTTTCGGTGCAGCCAACTCATCATGCATAAAAAATTGGCTTTCACCCCCGGGCCATACACGAGTGGCGGTCTGATAATAACAACCTCCATTTCTGTGCTCAGGCCAATCTGCTTCAAAGCATCTTCAGCTTCTTGTTTCGAGACTCCGTACGGATCTACAGGTGCTGGAGGATCGTCAGCCTTAAAAGAACTCCGTGGTGCGGTACTTTCGCCATTAACCTTGATTGAGCTGATAAAAATGAATCGTTTCACCCCTGACTCGGCAGCTTTCTGGGCGAGCCTAACGGTTCCGTCCACATTAACTTTGCGAAATTCCGAAAGAGAGTCCGTTGAGGTTTCGTTCATCACATGCACTCGAGCCGCGGCATGGATCACTACTTGAACGTCATTCAGGGCCGGCGATGCAGCTGTGTCAGTAAGGTCGAAAGGGACTACCCGGCACAAACCAAGCAATCGTGTAACACTGCGCACGGCGGCAACCGGGGTGAATTTTTTATCGAGTAAAAGCCGGAAGACCAATGCCTCACCAACGAACCCGTTCGCCCCCGTCACCAAAACTTGTGGGCCTTTCATTTAGTCCTCTTTCCAACAACTGCAGTGGTACAACAGATAAAAAAGAAGAACACTTTATCGCGGAACCGTCGCCGGCATATCCAGGCGCTAAAGGCAAGCTTCAATAACTGCCTGTGTCCTAATTCCAGCCAGGTTTCAACAAAAGGTTCTCTGCTCTGGCCCACCAATGAAGCAATCAATCGCACTTGAGTAAACCACCAGCCGTCATGAATCGTTTTATATCGGGCAATCAAAGGAGCCAATCCAGTATTAGCCCCTACTTGATTACTATCATGCTGGCGATACAGCATGGATGGAACCGGGTCGATGAACCATTTGTATTGGTGACTTCGGGCAAAGGCGTAACAGTACCAGTCATGCAAACTGACTTCCTGTAATCGCTGCCAATTGGCAAGCATGGAGTCCTTCAGCGAGTCCGCCAATCTCTTGCTCAACACATAAGTACAACCCGGCCCAGCAGCCTCAAACAAAAAATCCCAGGTAACTTGCGGTTGCGCCTTGTCCAACAAATGTGTTTTACCGTCCGACCAGAAAGCCGTTACATTACTTGAATACGCATCAAATTCACGTGTCAGCAAAGCCTGGGTGGCCCGCTCGAGCTTGTCCGAGTGCCAAATGTCATCCTGATCAGAGAACGCGATGAAGTCATAACCCTCGAAATCGACATCACGAATGAGACGGAAGAAATTGCGTGCTGCGCCACCGAAATTGCCGGCAGCCGGTAGCAAAACCACATCGCTGCGTTCAGCGAAGAAGCTAGCGCACCAGGCTTCGGTGCCGTCTGTCGAAGGATCAACACTTATATAGACGGTAACATCTACCGCTGACTGACTTAGGATCGAGGCGATCTGCTCTTCGATCCACCGCATTCCATTGTACGCAGCCAGCAAAACTGCTACCTGTGGATATTTTACTGGCATGCCAATCCTGCTTGCATTGGTTTAACACTTCAAATCGAAAAGAGGACGCTCACAGGTCAGTGGAAACACTAGCCCAACAACCTCTGCAGGTACTGACCATAGCCAGTCTTCTTGAGACGCTCTGCCTGAGCACCCAATTGCTCTGGGGTAATCCAGCCATTGTTGTAAGCAATCTCTTCCAGGCAAGCCACTTTCAGTCCCTGACGCTGTTCGATAGTGCGCACAAAGTGACTGGCTTCAAGTAAAGACTCATGAGTACCGGTGTCGAGCCAGGCGAAACCGCGACCAAGAATTTCGACGTTCAGAGCATTCTGGTCAAGATAGGCGCGGTTGACGTCAGTAATTTCCAGCTCGCCGCGTGGGGACGGCTTGATGCTCTTGGCGATCTCAACGACCTTGTTGTCGTAGAAGTAAAGGCCAGTCACCACGTAGTTGGATTTTGGCTTCAACGGTTTCTCTTCAATGCTCAGTGCACGACCGGCTTTGTCGAACTCAACAACACCGAAGCGCTCCGGATCGGAAACGTGGTAGCCAAATACAGTAGCGCCATGCTGTTGAGAGCTGGCGGAACGCAGGTTATCCGAGAAGTGCTGACCGTAGAAGATGTTGTCACCGAGGATCAGACAGCAAGGATTCTCGCCGATGAACTCTTCACCAATGATGAAGGCTTGCGCCAAACCATCCGGGCTAGGTTGTTCGGCGTAGGTCAGCTTGATGCCGTACAGGCTGCCGTCACCCAGCAACTTGCGGAAACATGGCAAGTCTTCAGGCGTGGAGATAATCAGGACTTCACGCATGCCCGCAAGCATCAGCACTGAAAGCGGATAAAAGATCATCGGCTTGTCGTAGATCGGCAGCATCTGCTTGGACACACCGAGGGTTAACGGATGCAAGCGCGTACCCGAACCACCGGCGAGGATGATGCCTTTACGATTGGTCGTGGTCATTTATTCAGAACCTCCCTAAGCATTCGGGTTACGCCACTTTGCCAATCCGGCAAGTGTAGAGAAAAATTGTCACGCAGCTTCTGAGTATTCAAACGCGAATTCAAAGGGCGGCGCGCCGGTGTTGGATAAGCGATCGTTTCAATCGGATTGATCGCCGTGACGGCAAGCTGCTCACCGTTGGCTTGAGCGAAGTCGATCACATGGCTAGCATAGCCGTGCCAGGACACTTCGCCACTGGCCGCCAAGTGATACAAGCCCGACAGCTCGGGACGTTGCAGAACTTGCTGAATGGCCAACGCGGTCACATCGGCAATCAGGTCTGCACCCGTCGGGGCTCCGATCTGGTCGGCGATGACGCTAAAGGTTTCGCGATCCTTGGCCAGATGCAGCATGGTCTTGGCGAAGTTTTTGCCGCGGGCGCCATAGACCCAACTGGTACGGAAGATCAGATGCTTGCAGCCCGACGCGGTAATAGCCCGCTCACCAGCCAGTTTGCTGGTGCCGTAGTGATTCACCGGGGCGACTGCATCTGACTCTCGCCACGGCGCTGAACCCAGGCCGCTGAAGACGTAGTCGGTCGAGTAGTGAATCAGCCACGCACCCAGGGTCGTGGCCTCCTCGGCCATGACTCGGCTTGCCTGACCGTTCACACGGTCAGCCAATCCAGTCTCGGACTCGGCTTTATCGACGGCGGTGTAGGCCGCAGCGTTGACGATGACGTCAGGTTTGACCTGGCGGATCGTCGCGCGCAAGGCGTCGAGATCGGACAGATCGCCACACAAACCATCGACAACATGTCGGTCCAACGCGATCAACTCGCCAAGCGGTGCGAGGGAGCGCTGCAGCTCCCAGCCCACTTGGCCGTTTTTTCCAAGCAGCAGGATTTTCATGCTTTGTTCGAACGATCTGCGTAGTTCTGATCGATCCACTGCTGATAGCTGCCGCTCTTCACGTGAGCGACCCATTCAGTATTGGCGAGGTACCACTCGACCGTTTTGCGGATGCCGGTTTCAAAGGTTTCTTCCGGCGTCCAACCCAGTTCACGCTGGATTTTGCTGGCGTCGATCGCGTAGCGCTGGTCATGGCCCGGGCGATCCTGAACATAGGTGATCAGGCTGGCATGTGGACGGTGAGCAGAATCGGGACGCAGTTCGTCGAGCAGCGCGCACAGGGTATGCACCACTTCGATGTTTTGCTTTTCGTTATGGCCACCGATGTTGTACGTCTCGCCGAGAACGCCTTCGGTCACGACTTTGTACAGTGCGCGGGCGTGATCTTCGACGTAGAGCCAGTCGCGGACCTGATTACCTTTGCCGTAGACCGGCAGCGGCTTGCCTTCCAGAGCATTGAGAATGATCAGCGGGATCAACTTCTCGGGGAAGTGGCACGGACCGTAGTTGTTCGAGCAGTTGGTGACCAAGGTCGGCAAGCCGTAAGTACGGCTCCAGGCGCGAACCAGGTGATCGGAACTGGCTTTGCTGGCGGAGTATGGCGAGCTTGGCTGATACGGCGTGGTTTCGGTGAAGAGGTCTTCCGGACCTTCGAGGTCTCCGTAAACTTCGTCAGTCGAAATATGGTGAAAGCGGAAGGTGGCTTTACGCGCACCATCCAGCGCCGCCCAATAGTGGCGTGCAGCTTCCAGCAGGGTGTAAGTGCCGATGATGTTGGTCTGGATGAATTCAGACGGGCCAGAGATCGAGCGATCAACGTGGGACTCTGCGGCCAGGTGCATGATCGCATCCGGTTGGTGTTCACGCAGGACACGGTCGACCTGATCGCGGTCGCAGATGTCGACGCGCTCGAACACATACCGCGAGTTTTGGCTAACTTCGGCCAATGACTCAAGGTTACCGGCGTAAGTAAGCTTATCGACGTTAACGACAGCATCGGCAGTGTTGGAGATGATATGACGGATGACCGCCGAGCCGATAAACCCGGCGCCGCCGGTTACTAGAATTCTCACGCGAAGCCATACCCTTGAGCTACTGACAGGGCCGCCAACCGAGCACTGTCTAATCCATGAATGCAGAAGCCATCAAGTCAGCTGAGGCCTCTGACAGAGTCAGTTTGAACCGACGTGGGCATATGCCACTATCGGACAAGCGCAGCATTTTACAGCTTAATGACGGTTTTACTAATGGATATAGACAAGCCGTGGCTAAAGTTTAGTGCGCCTTGCGCGTCATGTCGCAATCAGACAAGGCGCTTGCGTGAGACTCTGGACGTACGCCCCAGAAACCAGCCAAGAATCGGCCCGATAACCATCCCAATCAACAATGCAACAACTATGATCAGCGATACCGGTAGTTGCGGCCCCGTCCAACCCAGGAACAGTAGGGAAACCGATTGTTGATTCTCGAGAACGAACGCGAGGATTGCCAAAACCAGCAACAGGACGAATACGGCGAGCAGTACGCGCTTGAGGTTACGCATGAGCGGTTCCTTGAACTGCGGCGGCCGTCAAAGCCCTTCCTCCTCGTCCTCGTTCACACGATCGCGCAATTCTTTGCCTGGCTTGAAATGCGGCACGAATTTGCCGTCGAGGCTGACGGACTGACCGGTTTTTGGATTGCGACCTACGCGCGGCGCGCGATAGTGCAAAGAGAAGCTGCCAAACCCACGGATCTCGATGCGATCACCGGTGGCCAGACATTGGGACATTTGTTCAAGCATGGTCTTGATGGCCAGCTCCACATCCTTGGATGAGAGCAGCCCTTGATGGGTGACAATTCGTTCGATCAACTCCGACTTCGTCATATTTTTCCCTTCTTTTTCAAGCAGCTAGATCAGCGCTTCAAAGGTTTTAGCACGCCCGGATGAATTTGAACAGCCCGAGTTTTTGACATACTCCACCCGCAATGAGATGCCCTCTTCCAGAGCAGCGGAACACTGATCGTGCACTCACGCACTCATCTACAGATAACCAGCATGGTGCGCGTCAGATAGCCCGCAGGATTGAAGCCAAAGGGGTACTCATCCTCGTCTTTGGCATCATCGGACCTGACCACAACTTTGTAGCCCGCCGCCTTGCACTCCTTGTTCGCTCGCTTGTGACACTTCTCCCATCCCGATCCCAGTCCGGAACAATCGATCTCGATGCCACTGACCCCACGCACCGCGCGAGTCTTGGCACTAGTAGTGCAACCCGCCAATGCCAGTACTGCTATTACGACAATGAGCTTGTTCATTCGCTTCCTTAGGCCGGGCACGCCGCCCGACTGTCGTTCGCTTCAGGCTAGAGACTAGCTGTAAATAAACGATTGATCCTGTTAAAGAAAGAGACAGTTAGGGAGGAACAATGGTTCATCGTTGGATGTGAGGTAGCAAAAAATCAAGATCAAAAGATCGCAGCCTTCGGCAGCTCCTACAAGTGATCATGTATGTCCTGAGCGGTGCGTTCGCCGAATTCCGCCCACAAAAAAAAGGGCGACCGAAGTCGCCCTTTTTCTATGGTCTGACAGAACTTAGTTCTGTTTTTCCATTTGTGCACGCAACAGGTCGCCCAGAGTGGTAGGACCAGCAGCAGGAGCATCCGAAGCTGGCTTGTCGCGCAGGCTTTGGATTGCTTCTTTCTCTTCTTCAACGTCTTTCGACTTGATGGAGAGCTGGATTACACGGCTCTTGCGGTCAACGCTGATGATCTTGGCTTCTACTTCTTCGCCTTCTTTCAGAACGTTGCGCGCGTCTTCAACGCGGTCACGGCTGATTTCGGAGGCTTTCAGAGTCGCTTCGATATCGTCGGCCAGAGTGATGATGGCGCCTTTAGCGTCAACTTCTTTCACGATGCCTTTAACGATTGCGCCTTTGTCGTTCTCTTGAACGTACTCGGAGAACGGATCGCTTTCCAGTTGCTTGATACCCAGGGAGATACGCTCGCGCTCTGGGTCAACCGACAGGATAACGGTGTCCAGCTCGTCGCCCTTCTTGAAGCGGCGAACGGCTTCTTCGCCCACTTCGTTCCAGGAGATGTCGGACAGGTGAACCAGACCGTCGATGCCGCCGTCCAGACCAATGAAGATACCGAAATCGGTGATCGACTTGATGGTGCCGGAGATTTTATCGCCCTTGTTGAACTGGCCAGAGAAATCTTCCCATGGGTTAGATTTGCACTGCTTGATGCCGAGGGAGATACGACGACGCTCTTCGTCGATGTCCAGAACCATAACTTCCACTTCGTCGCCGACTTGTACGACTTTCGAAGGGTGGATGTTCTTGTTGGTCCAGTCCATTTCGGAAACGTGTACCAGGCCTTCAACGCCTTCTTCCAGCTCAGCGAAGCAGCCGTAGTCGGTCAGGTTGGTTACACGAGCGGTAACGCGGGTGCTTTCTGGGTAACGGGCTTTGATAGCAACCCATGGATCTTCGCCCAGTTGCTTGAGGCCCAGGGAAACACGATTGCGTTCGCGATCGTACTTCAGAACCTTGACATCGATCTCGTCGCCAACGTTGACGATTTCGGAAGGATGCTTGATACGCTTCCAAGCCATGTCGGTAATGTGCAGCAGGCCATCGACGCCACCCAGATCGACGAATGCGCCGTAATCGGTGAGGTTCTTGACGATACCTTTGACTTGTTGGCCTTCCTGCAGGGATTCCAGCAGAGCTTCACGCTCAGCGGAGTTCTCGGCTTCGAGGACGCTACGACGGGAAACGACAACGTTGTTGCGTTTCTGGTCAAGCTTGATGACCTTGAATTCCAGCTCTTTGCCTTCCAGGTGCGTGGTGTCGCGCACTGGACGAACGTCAACCAGAGAACCTGGCAGGAACGCACGGATGCCGTTAACGTCGACAGTGAAGCCGCCTTTAACCTTACCGTTGATAACGCCCTTGACCACTTCTTCGGCTGCGAAGGCTGCTTCCAGAACAATCCAGCATTCAGCGCGCTTGGCTTTTTCACGGGACAGCTTGGTTTCACCAAAGCCGTCTTCAACCGAGTCCAGAGCAACGTGAACTTCGTCACCGACGTTGATAGTCAGTTCGCCAGCATCGTTGTAGAACTGCTCAAGCGGGATGAGTGCTTCAGACTTCAGGCCAGCGTGAACGGTTACCCAGCGAGCTTGGTAATCGATATCAACGATAACACCGGTGATGATGGAGCCTGCCTGAAGGTTCAGGGTTTTTAGG
The DNA here is from genome assembly GCF_054898005.1 of Pseudomonas sp. HLT2-19-2. NCBI lineage: Bacteria > Pseudomonadati > Pseudomonadota > Gammaproteobacteria > Pseudomonadales > Pseudomonadaceae > Pseudomonas > Pseudomonas sp. HLT2-19-2. The sequence continues at coordinate 4,363,222 of NZ_CM142712.1, forward strand.
CTTTCTTCAAAGAGTTCCGCAAAGCTTTCGCTCATTTTAATTCCTGTTGAATAAGGGCGAAGGATACGCCCATCTCCACATCCCAGACGACGTGGGTTATGTTCATTAGAAGAAGCACCGCAAGACTATGACTGGTCCCCTGTGGCGCTTCTTGGTCACCCGGCGATATCGCGAATGGCGATCTCACTCATGATGCGTTCCAGCACCTGATCGATGGATAATTCCGTGGAATCCAGCTGTATGGCGTCAGCCGCCGGTTTGAGCGGGGCTACCGCTCGCTGGGTGTCACGCTCATCGCGTGCACGTATCTCATCTAGCAGACTCGACAGACTAACACCATCGACTTTGCCCTTCAACTGCAAGTATCGACGGCGAGCACGCTCCTCGGCACTGGCAGTCAGGAATATCTTCAGCGGCGCATCGGGGAAAACCACCGTGCCCATGTCGCGACCATCGGCTACCAGACCCGGCGGCTCCTGAAACGCCCGCTGGCGCTGCAGCAAGGCGTCGCGCACCGCCGGCAGAGCGGCCACTTGCGAGGCCCATGCACCGACTTGTTCATTGCGCAAATCATCAGTGACATCGTCACCTTCGAGAATGATTCGTTGCGGATGACCTTCGGTCGCGCCGACGAACTGCACGTCCAGATGAGCGGCCAGCAGCTTCAGCGACTCTTCATTGGTCAGATCGACCCCATGGTTACGCGCCGCGAATGCCAGCAGACGGTACAGCGCACCGGAATCCAGCAGGCACCAGCCCAGACGCTTGGCCAGAATCCCGGCAATAGTGCCCTTGCCCGAACCGCTAGGCCCGTCGATGGTGATGACCGGTGGCTTGATAATCACGACTGAGCCTCTTGTGCAACACGGATACCGACCTGCGCGCACAGCGCGAGGAAGTTCGGGAACGACGTCGCGACGTTGGCGCAATCATGGATGCGGATCGGTGCAGTGGCGCGCAGCGAAGCAACGCTGAAGGCCATCGCAATCCGGTGATCGCCGTGGCCATGCACTTCGCCGCCGCCGATCTGGCCGCCGTCGATAATGATGCCGTCCGGGGTCGGTTCGCATTTGACGCCTAGTGCCAGCAAGCCGTCAGCCATGACCTGAATCCGGTCCGACTCCTTGACCCGCAGCTCTTCAGCGCCACGCAGGATGGTGCGCCCTTCGGCACAAGCGGCGGCCACGAACAGCACCGGGAATTCGTCGATGGCCAGCGGAACCAGCGCTTCGGGAATCTCGATACCCTTGAGTTTAGCTGCACGTACGCGCAGATCCGCCACCGGCTCGCCGCCGACTTCACGCTGGTTTTCCAGGGTGATGTCAGCGCCCATCAGACGCAGAATGTCGATCACGCCGGTACGGGTCGGGTTGATGCCGACGTGCTCGAGCACCAACTCCGAACCTTCGGCGATCGATGCGGCCACCAGGAAGAACGCCGACGACGAAATGTCACCCGGCACTTCAATGTGGGTCGCGGTCAGTTTGTGGCCGGACTCGACCGAAGCGGTCGCACCGTTGACGGTGACCGGGTAGCCGAAGCCACGCAGCATGCGCTCGGTGTGGTCGCGGGTTGGCGCCGGCTCGGTGACGGTGGTCTTGCCTTCGGCGTACAAACCCGCCAGCAGCAGGCAGGACTTAACCTGAGCGCTGGCCATAGGCATGGTGTAGGTCAGGCCTTTGAGCTTATTGCCGCCACGAATGGTCATCGGTGGACGACCTTCAGCAGCGGTCTCGATCACGGCGCCCATTTCACGCAGCGGATTGGCCACGCGATTCATCGGACGCTTGGACAGCGAAGCATCGCCCGTCAGCGTGCTGTCGAAGTTCTGCGCAGCCAACAGGCCAGACAGCAGACGCATCGACGTGCCGGAGTTGCCCAGATAGATCGGGCCCGGCGCAGGCTTCAAGCCATGCAGGCCGACGCCGTGAATGGTCACCCGACCGTGGTGCGGACCTTCGATCACGACGCCCATGTCACGGAAGGCTTGCAAGGTTGCCAGGGCATCTTCGCCCTCGAGGAAACCTTCCACTTCGGTGACGCCTTCAGCCAGGGAGCCGAGCATGATCGAACGGTGGGAAATCGATTTGTCGCCCGGTACACGAATCCGCCCAGTCAGGCGGCCACCAGGTTGTGCCAGGAAAATCAGGTCGTTGGAGTTCATAGCGTCCACATAGGCCCGGCGGGCCAGGATTTTACTGAAATGCTCGCGGGCAACCCGGGCGCGAGTGAACACGCCCAACAATTGGTGCCCATCCCCTGCATCGACCGCGTCGCGCAAGGCGTCGAGGTCGCTGCGAAATGTATCGAGTGTGCGCAGGACAGCTTCGCGATTGGCGAGGAAGATGTCGTGCCACATGACCGGGTCGCTACCCGCAATTCTTGTGAAATCGCGGAAACCGCCCGCAGCGTACCGGAAGATCTCAAGGTTTTCATTGCGCTTGGCCAACGAATCGACCAAACCGAACGCCAACAAGTGCGGCAAATGGCTGGTCGCCGCCAACACTTCGTCGTGACGTTCAACCTGCATGTGCTCGACATCGGCGCCCAATTCGCGCCACAAACGGTCGACCACTGCCAGCGCTGCCGGATCAGTTTGATCCAGCGGCGTCAGGATCACTTTATGGCGGCGGAACAGCTCGGCGTTGGAGGCTTCCACCCCGCTCTGCTCTGAACCGGCAATCGGATGCCCCGGCACGAAACGCGAAGGCATGCCGCCAAACGCTTCGGTTGCCGCACGCACCACATTGCCCTTGGCGCTGCCGACGTCGGTCAGAATCGCTTGCCCCAGGTCCATGGCGGCCAATCGGCCGAGCATTTTTTCCATGGCAAGGATTGGCACGGCGAGTTGAATGACGTCGGCGCCCTGGCAAGCAACGGCCAGGTCTTCTTCGCAGCGATCCACCACGCCCAACTCAACCGCCAGCTTGCGCGACTGCGGGTCGAGATCGACCCCGATCACTTCGCGGCACAGGCCGCTTTCACGCAAACCCTTGGCAAACGAACCGCCGATCAGCCCCAGACCAACCACCACCAGGCGACCGATCATAGGTTCAGCAGATGGCAGTGCAGTGACATCAACCACGAGCCAGAACCTTGGTCAGCGCTTCGAGGAAGCGGCTGTTTTCTGCCGGCAGACCGATGGTGATGCGCAAGTGGTTCGGCATGCCGTAGTTGGCCACCGGACGCACGATTACGCCTTCGCGCAGCAAACCCTGGAAGACCGGCGCCGCCACTTGCCCCAGATCGACGCAGATGAAGTTGCCCTTGGACGGAATCCAGCTTAACCCCAGCTCACGAAAACCCGCTTGCAGTTGCTGCATGCCGGATTCGTTCAGGCGACGGCTTTCAGCCAGGTACTCGGTGTCTTGCAGCGCAGCGCACGCAGCGGCCAGGGCCAGGCTGTTGACGTTGAACGGCTGACGCACACGGTTCAGCACGTCCGCGACCACCGCAGTGGACAAGCCATAACCGACCCGCAACGCCGCCAGGCCGTAGGCCTTGGAGAACGTGCGCGAAACCAGAAGGTTCGGATAGGCCGCGAGGTAGTCCAGACCATCCGGCAAGTCGCTGCCTTCGGCGTATTCGATGTAGGCCTCGTCCAGCACCACCAGCACGTGTTCCGGTACATCCTGCAGGAATTCGTCCAGCGCCTCGGCGTCGAACCAAGTCCCGGTCGGGTTGTTCGGGTTGGCGATGAACACCACACGGGTATTGGCATCGATCGCGGCCAGCATGGCCGACAGATCATGGCCCCAGTCTTTGGCCGGGATCACTTTTGCCTGGGCGCCAACGGCTTGGGTCACGATCGGATAGACCGCAAACGCGTGCTCGCTGAACACGGCATTCAAACCCGGCGCCAGATAGGCACGCGCAACCAGTTCCAGAAGGTCGTTGGAACCGTTGCCCAACGTCACCTGATTGAGTTCGACGCGGCACTGATCGGCCAGCAGGGTCTTGAGCGCAAAACCGTTGCCATCCGGATAACGGGTCAGCTCGGCCAGCGCTTCGTGAATGGCTGCCAGCGCCTTGGGACTGGCGCCCAACGGATTTTCGTTGCTGGCCAGTTTGACGATGCTGGCCGGATCGATGTTCAGCTCGCGCGCCAGTTCGTCCCCGGGCTTGCCGGGAACGTAAGGCGAAAGTTGTTGCACGCCCGGCTGTGCCAGAGCGAGGAAGTCACCACTCATTTGCTACCGCCCTTAGAGAACTGCTTTCGGGTAGGAACCCAGCACTTTGAGTGCCACTGCTTCCTGACTGATCTTTTCCAGCACACCTTTTATCAGCGGATCGCGGTGGTGGCCGACAAAGTCGATGAAGAACACGTAAGTCCATTTACCGCTACGCGACGGACGCGTCTCGATTCGCGTCAGGTCGATGCCGTTGTCGTGGAACGGCACCAGCAACTCGTGAAGTGCGCCGGGCTTGTTGCTCATGGAGACGATGATCGAGGTCTTGTCGTCGCCGGTCGGTGGCACTTCCTGGCTGCCGATCATCAGGAATCGCGTGGAGTTGTCCGGGCGATCCTCGATTTTCTCGGCCAGACGGGTCAGCCCGTACAAGCCTGCGGCCATGTCGCCGGCAATCGCCGCCGAATTCCACTCACCCTTGACCCGCTTGGCCGCTTCGGCGTTGCTGGACACCGCCACGCGCTCGACATTCGGGTAATGCGCGTCCAGCCATTTACGGCACTGGGCCAGGGACTGGGCGTGGGAATAGATGCGGCTGATGCTGTCGGTCTTGGTGTTTTCACCGACCAACAGGTGGTGGTGAATCCGCAGCTCGACTTCACCACAGATCACCATGTCGTGTTCGAGGAAGCTGTCGAGGGTGTGGTTGACCGCGCCTTCGGTGGAGTTCTCCACCGGGACCACGCCAAAGTTAACCGCACCGGCCGCTACTTCGCGGAACACTTCGTCGATCGCCGCCATCGGCTTGCTGATCACCGCGTGGCCGAAGTGCTTCATGGCCGCCGCTTGGGTGAAGGTGCCTTCAGGGCCGAGGTACGCCACTTTCAGCGGTTGCTCGAGAGCCAGGCACGAGGACATGATTTCGCGGAACAAACGCGCCATCTCTTCATTGCCCAGCGGCCCCTGGTTACGCTCCATCACACGCTTGAGCACCTGAGCTTCACGCTCAGGACGATAGAACACCGGCACTTCGCCTTCGGCCAGCGAGGCCATCTTTACGCGCGCAACTTCCTGGGCGCAGCGTGCGCGCTCACTGATCAGCTCCATGACCTTGGTGTCCAGAGCATCAATGCGAACGCGCAGTGCCTTGAGTTCTTGCTCAGACATTAACCGTGTTCCTTCTCGAACTCTGCCATGTACGAAATCAGTGCGTTGACCGCAACGATGTCGACGGCGTTATAGATGGAGGCACGCATGCCACCCACGGAACGGTGACCCTTGAGGTTCAACAGGCCACGTTCTTCGGCACCGGCCAGGAATGGCTTGTCGAGACGGTCGTCCGCCAGGCGGAACGGCACGTTCATCCACGAGCGATCCGACTTGTTGATCGGGTTGCTGTACAAACCGCTGGCGTCGATGAAGGCGTACAGCGTGCGCTGTTTAACGTCGTTGAGCTTGCCGATGGCTTCAACACCACCCTGCTCCTTCATCCACTCGAATACCAGACCCGAGAGGTACCAGGCCAGGGTTGGCGGGGTGTTGTACATCGAGCCGTTGTCGGCCGCGACCTTGTAGTTGAGCATGGTCGGGCACAGGGAACGGGCGTGACCCAGCAGGTCTTCGCGAACGATGTTCACGACGATGCCGCTCGGGCCGATGTTTTTCTGGGCACCGGCGTAGATCATGCCGAAGCGCGAGACATCCATCGGACGCGAAAGAATGTCCGAGGACATGTCGGCGACCAGAGGGACATCACCGGTTTCCGGGATCCACTGGAACTCAAGGCCGCCAATGGTTTCGTTCGGCGCGTAGTGAACGTAGGCCGCGTCTTTGGACAGGTTCCATTCGTTCTGGCCGGGAATAGCGAAATAGTCGTAAGGCTTGGCGGTTGCGGCAACGTTGACGTGGCCGTAACGCGAGGCTTCTTCGATGGCTTTCTGCGACCAGATACCGGTGTCGATATAGTCGGCGGTCCCGCTTTCCGGCAACAGGTTCAGAGGGATCTGAGCAAATTGCTGGCTGGCGCCACCTTGCAGAAACAGCACTTTATAGTTCGAGGGGATGTTCAGCAGATCACGCAGATCCTGCTCGGCCTTGGTGGCGATGGACACGAATTCATCACTGCGATGACTCATTTCCATGACCGACAGGCCTTTGCCGTGCCAATCAAGGAGTTCACCCTGAGCGCGCTTCAGAACAGCTTCAGGAAGCGCCGCAGGACCGGCACAGAAGTTATAGGCTCTCTTGCTCACATCCAATCTCGCTCTGATTTGGTGGTATCACGCAATAAATAATCAGCGACACAGACCTTATTTGGAACAAGCTTTTGTGGGAGCTGGCTTGCCTGCGATTGCATCACCGCGGTGCACAAGACACACCGCAGCGCCTGCATCGCGGGCAAGCCCGGCTCCCACAAAAGCCCTTTCACACAGGATCTTCGTGGGTGTCGATATTTTCAACAGGGACAAACAACAAGGGGGCGAATTTTCATCCGCCCCCTGCTTGCCCGCTTATTCCTGCGGTTCTTCGTCGGCTGCGGCGTCGAGTTGCTGGTCTTCGGCAACGTCGTCAATCACGACTTCACCGTCGAACACTGCACCCTCTTCACCTTCCAGCTCTTCACCTTCGACTTCCGACGGCTCTTGAACCCGCTCAAGACCTACCAGTTTTTCATCGCTGGCCAGTTTGATCAGGGTCACGCCCTGGGTGTTACGACCCAGACTGGAGACTTCGTCAACACGCGTACGCACCAGGGTGCCCTGGTCGGAAATCAGCATGATTTCCTCACCGTCGAGCACCTGGACTGCACCGACCAGTCGGCCGTTACGGTCGTTGCTGACCATGGCGATAACGCCCTGACCGCCACGTTTGTACTCAGGGAACTCGGTGATCGCCGTACGCTTGCCGTAACCTCGCGCCGAAGCGGTGAGGATCTGGCTGCCTTCTTCCGGGATCAGCATCGAAATCAGCTTCTGGCCTTCCGGCAGGCGCATGCCGCGTACACCGCGAGCGGTACGGCCCATGGCGCGAACGTCGGTTTCCTTGAAGCGAGTGACCTTGCCGCCGTCGGAGAACAGCATGACTTCGCGCTCGCCATCGGTAATGGAGGCAGAAATCAGCACGTCGCCTTCGTCCAGTTCCAGCGCGATCAGGCCAACGCTGCGCTGACGGCTGAAGGATTCCAGCGGGGTCTTCTTCACGGTGCCGTTGGCGGTGGCCATGAAGATGAAGTGACCTTCGGTGTACTCATCGACCGGCAGCATGGTGGTGATGTATTCACCCTCGCCCAGCGGCAGCAGGTTGACCAACGGACGACCACGGGCAGCGCGAGACGCTTCCGGAATTTCGTAGGTTTTCAGCCAGTACACTTTGCCTTTGCTGGAGAACAGCAGCAGCGTGGTGTGGCTGTTGGCGACCAGCAGGTGAGCGATGTAGTCCTCATCCTTGACGCCGGTAGCCGATTTGCCTTTACCGCCACGACGCTGAGCCTGGTACGCAGCCAACGGCTGGGTCTTGGCGTAGCCGCCGTGGGAAATGGTCACGACGCGCTCTTCTTCCGGGATCATGTCACCCAGGGTCAGGTCGAGACGGGCATCAAGAATCTCGGTGCGACGCACATCGCCGTATTCGGCGCGGATCACTTCCAGCTCTTCGCGGATCACTTCCATCAGGCGCGTGGCGCTGCTGAGGATGCGGATCAGTTCGCCGATCTGGTTGAGGATCTCTTGATACTCGGCCAGCAGCTTTTCGTGTTCCAGACCGGTCAGACGGTGCAGACGCAGCTCCAGAATGGCTTGCGCCTGTTCCGGCGACAGGAAGTACTTGCCTTCGCGCAGACCGTATTGCGGGTCCAGAGTCTCTGGACGGCACGAATCGGCGCCGGCACGTTCAACCATCGCAACCACGGCGGAAGATTCCCACGCAGTCTTGATCAGCGCTTCCTTGGCTTCCGACGGCGTCGGCGAAGCTTTGATCAGGGCGATGACCGGGTCGATGTTCGACAGTGCAACCGCTTGACCTTCCAGAATGTGACCACGTTCGCGGGCTTTACGCAGTTCGAACACGGTACGGCGGGTAACGACTTCGCGACGGTGGCGAACGAAGGCTTCCAGCAGGTCCTTGAGGTTCAGGATCCGCGGACGGCCGTCGATCAGCGCGACGATGTTGATACCGAACACCGCTTGCAGCTGGGTCTGGGCGTAGAGGTTGTTGAGGATCACCTCAGGCACTTCGCCGCGACGCAGCTCGATCACAACGCGCATACCGTCCTTGTCGGACTCGTCGCGCAGTTCGGTGATGCCTTCGAGCTTCTTCTCTTTTACCAGCTCGGCGATCTTCTCGATCAGACGGGCCTTGTTCAACTGGTAAGGGAGTTCGGTGATGACGATCTGCTGACGGCCACCGACCTTGTCGATGTCTTCGATCATCGAGCGGGCGCGCATGTAAATGCGGCCACGACCGGTGCGGTAGGCTTCGATGATGCCGGCGCGACCGTTGATGATCGCGGCGGTCGGGAAGTCCGGACCAGGGATGTATTGCATCAGCTCATCGATGGTCAACTCGGGGTTGTCGATGAGTGCCAGGCAACCGTCGATGACTTCACCGAGGTTGTGCGGCGGAATGTTGGTCGCCATGCCCACGGCGATACCGCTGGAGCCGTTGACCAACAGGTTGGGAATACGGGTCGGCATGACCGCCGGGATCATTTCGGTGCCGTCGTAGTTCGGCACCCAGTCCACGGTTTCTTTGTGCAGGTCAGCCAGCAGCTCGTGCGCCAGCTTGGTCATGCGCACTTCGGTGTATCGCATGGCGGCGGCGTTGTCGCCGTCCACGGAACCGAAGTTGCCTTGACCGTCTACCAGCAGGTAGCGCAGCGAGAATGGCTGCGCCATCCGAACGATGGTGTCGTACACCGCGGTATCACCGTGAGGGTGATACTTACCGATCACGTCACCGACAACACGGGCAGATTTCTTGTACGGCTTGTTGAAGTCGTTGCCCAGCTCGCTCATCGCGAATAGCACACGCCGGTGCACGGGCTTCAAGCCATCGCGCGCATCCGGCAGTGCCCGCCCGACAATTACGCTCATCGCGTAGTCGAGGTAGGACTGCTTCAGCTCGTCTTCGATATTGACCGGGAGGATTTCTTTGGCCAGTTCGCCCATGAGAAGCCTGATTCCTTTTTCTGGTGAAACCTCGTCACATCCATATGGGACGAACGAAGCTCGCCGCTGCAGGCTGAGTGCCATGCAACGACTTACGACAAATCAACGAGTTATGCCATGGATCTGCGCAGTAAAGGCAGCCACATCGGGCTACCTTGGAAACCGCCGGATATTATCACAAGAGCCGCCACGCACCTATCCCCCTGATGCGCATGGAGTGTAGTTAGTTGACTGGTGGCAGGCTTGAAGGGGACGAGAGAGGCTTAGAGCCGTCACAACCCAAGATTCGCAAGCAAATTTGGGGCATCAGGAGCGGGAGACCGAGTCATCGTTCTTCGCGGGCAAGCCTCGCTCCTACAGATCGCGCGATCCTGTAGGAGCGAGGCTTGCCCGCGAAGACGATTTATCAGACGCCAGATATCTTTAATGCAGGCGCTTGCGGCACATCAACTGCGTCATTTTCGCGGTGTCCGGGCGCTCGACGATGCCTTTTTCGGTGACGATCACATCGATCAAGTCAGCCGGCGTCACGTCGAACACCGGGTTGAACGCATCGACATCAGCGCCGACCCGCGTGCCGCCGACTTCCAGCAACTCGCGACCGTCGCGCTCTTCAATCGGGATGTCATCACCGCTGGCCAGGTTCATGTCGATGGTCGAACTCGGCGCCACCACCATGAAGCGCACGCCGTGGTGCATGGCGTTCACCGCCAGCTGATAGGTGCCGATCTTGTTGGCCACGTCGCCATTGGCGGTGATCCGGTCAGCGCCGACGATCACCCAGGTAATGCCTTTGGTCTTCATGATGTGCGCAGCGGCGGAGTCGGCATTGACCGTCACGGGAATGCCTTCGTTGGCCAATTCCCATGCGGTCAGCCGCGAACCTTGCAGCCAGGGACGGGTTTCGTCGGCATAGACGCGCTCGACCATGCCCTCGATGAACGCCCCACGAATGACGCCAAGTGCCGTACCGAAGCCGCCGGTCGCCAGTGCGCCGGTATTGCAGTGGGTCAGAATCGCCTGGGCGTTGCCCTGATGCTTGCGGATCAAGTCCACACCCAGTTGCGCCATGGTCAGGTTGGCTTCGCGATCACTCTCATGAATGGCGATAGCCTCCGCTTCCAGCACCGCCAGCGGATCGGCGTGATGCTTCAGACGCTCAAGTCGGTCGCGCATGCGGCCCAGCGCCCAGAACAGGTTAACCGCGGTAGGACGGGAATCGGCGAGCAGCGCGAAATCCTCTTCCAGCGCCGCCTGCCAGTCGCCGCCCTGGGCAAACCGCGCGCGGGCCGCCAGCACAACACCATAGGCGGCACTGATGCCAATCGCCGGCGCGCCGCGCACCACCATCGAACGAATGGCCTCGGCCACGCCAGCGGCGCTGGTGTAGGCGATCCACGTTTCCTCAAACGGTAAAATACGCTGATCCAGCAGGTACAGGGCGCCATCACGCCAATCGATGGCCTTCACCTTCTCCGCAGCCAACAGTCGATCGCGCATCCCTCACCCCGCACTCATGAACAAAAGCCGTCGATTATAGCGATCCCCCTGCGAAGACGCTCGGGTATACTTCGCCATCCTTTACAAAAGCTCTGGAACCGACTCTCGATGCCGAACTCTGCTGCGCTCGACCTGTTATTACTGCCGACCTGGCTGGTACCGGTCGAACCCGCTGGCGTTGTCCTCAAAGAGCACGCCCTCGGCATCCGTGACGGGCGCATTGTCTTTATCGGCCCGCGCGCCGCAGCACTGAAGCTTAACGCAACCGAAGTCCGCGAATTGCCGGACATGTTGCTTTGCCCTGGCTTGATCAATGCCCACGGGCATGCGGCGATGACGCTGTTCCGTGGTCTGGCCGATGATTTGCCGCTGATGACCTGGCTGGAAAACCACATCTGGCCGGCCGAAGCCAAGTGGGTCGATGAAGCGTTCGTACGTGACGGCACTGACCTGGCGATCGCCGAGCAGATCAAAGGTGGCATCACCTGCTTTTCTGACCTGTATTTCTTCCCGAAGGTTGCCAGCGAGCGCGTCCATATCAGCGGCATTCGCGGGCAAATCGCGATTCCGATCCTCGACTTCCCGATCCCGGGTGCCAGTACGGTGGACGAAGCCATTCGTCAGGGCGTCGAATTGTTCGGCGATCTCAAGCTCCACGAGCGCATCAAAGTGACCTTCGGCCCTCACGCACCCTACACCGTGGGCGACGAGACCCTGGAGAAAATCCGGGTGATCGCCGAAGAACTGGACGCCTCGATCCATATGCACGTGCATGAAACGGCTTATGAAGTGCAGCAGTCCGTCGAGCAGCGCGGCGAACGCCCATTGGCCCGCCTCGGGCGCCTGGGTTTGCTGGGGCCGCGCTTTCAGGCGGTTCACATGACTCAGATCAGCGATGAAGACCTGGTGTTGCTGGTAGAAAGTAATACCAGCGTGATTCATTGCCCGGAGTCGAACCTGAAGCTGGCCAGCGGGTTCTGCCCGGTGGAGCGCTTGTGGCAGGCTGGCGTCAATGTGGCTGTCGGCACCGATGGCGCGGCCAGCAACAATGACCTGGACCTGCTCGGCGAAACCCGCACGGCCGCGTTGCTGGCCAAAGCCGTCGCCGGCTCGGCCACCGCGCTCGACGCCCATCGCGCCCTGCGCATGGCCACGCTCAACGGCGCCCGTGCGCTTGGGATCGAGGCTGACGTCGGTTCGCTGGAAGTCGGCAAAGCGGCAGACATCGTCGCGTTCGACCTCTCCGGCCTGGCGCAGCAACCGGTGTACGACCCGGTTTCGCAGCTTATATATGCCACCGGCCGCGACTGCGTGAAACACCTTTGGGTCGCCGGCAAGCAACTGCTCGACGACCGTCGCCTGACTCGCCTGGATGAAGAACAGCTCTGCGCCACCGCCAAGGCCTGGGGCCAGCGCATCAGTGGCCATACCGAATCGTAAGCACCCCGGACCTACCACCGGGGCAACAGGATTTTTCAAGTTTTAGAGGACTTAACCATGAGCAACGTCGACTACGCCGAAATCGCCAAATTCGAAGCCCTGGCCCATCGCTGGTGGGACCGCGAGAGCGAGTTCAAACCGCTGCACGACATCAACCCGCTGCGGGTCAACTGGATTGACGAACGCGTCAGTCTGGCCGGCAAGAAAGTCCTCGACGTCGGTTGCGGCGGCGGCATCCTCAGCGAAGCCATGGCCCAGCGCGGCGCTACCGTCATGGGCATCGACATGGGCGAAGCGCCGCTGGCGGTCGCGCAACTGCATCAACTGGAATCCGGCGTGAGTGTCGAATACCGGCAGATCACCGCCGAAGGGCTGGCCGAAGAAATGCCTGAGCAGTTCGACGTGGTCACCTGCCTGGAAATGCTTGAACACGTGCCGGACCCCTCCTCGGTGATCCGCGCCTGTTTCCGCATGGTCAAACCCGGCGGCCAGGTGTTCTTCTCCACCATCAATCGCAACCCGAAGGCGTACCTGTTCGCCATCGTCGGCGCGGAATACATCATGAAGCTGCTGCCGCGCGGCACCCACGACTTCAAGAAATTCATTCGCCCGTCCGAGCTCGGCGCCTGGAGCCGCATGGCCGGCCTGACCGTCAAAGACATCATCGGCTTGACCTACAACCCGCTGACCAAGCACTACAAACTGGCCTCCGACGTGGACGTCAACTACATGATCCAGACCCTGCGCGAGGAGTAAGCCGATGCGTATCAGAGCAGTTCTTTTCGACATGGACGGCACGCTGCTCGACACCGCGCCGGACTTCATTGCGATCTGTCAGGCGATGCGTGCCGACCGCGGCCTGCCGCCGATGAACGACCAGCACATTCGCGACGAGATCTCCGGCGGCGCCAAGGCGATGGTCGCCGTGACCTTCTCCATGGACCCGGAATCACCGGGTTTCGAGGAATTGCGCCTGGAGTTCCTGGAGCGCTACCTCGCCGGTTGCGCGGTTCACAGCAAACTCTTTGACGGCATGGGCGAACTGCTGGCCGACATCGAGAAGGCCAACCTGATCTGGGGCGTCGTCACCAACAAGCCGCTGCGGTTTGCCGAGCCAATCATGCAGCAGCTTGGATTGGCCGAGCGCTCGGCGCTGTTGATCTGCCCGGACCACGTGAAAAACAGCAAACCGGACCCCGAGCCGTTGATTCTGGCGTGCAAGATGCTCGACCTAGACCCGGCCTGCGTGCTGTTTGTGGGTGATGACTTGCGCGATATCGAGTCCGGTCGCGATGCCGGCACCAGAACGGCTGCCGTGACCTATGGCTACATTCATCCGGACGATAACCCGCGGCATTGGGGCGCGGATGTGGTGGTGGATCATCCGCTGGAGTTGCGCAAGGTGCTGGACAGCGCTTTGTGTGGTTGCTGAGTGGCGATGCGGAGCGTCACTGCCTGCATTCCCACGCGGAGCGTGGGAACGATCTATGCGTGCCTACTGAATTGTTGTGAGGATTTTTATGTTTGATTATTCCGCCCGCCCAGATTTGCTCAAGGACCGGGTCATCCTGGTCACCGGCGCTGGCCGTGGCATCGGCGCTGCCGCCGCGAAAACCTTCGCCGCGCACGGTGCCACCGTGCTGTTGCTGGGCAAGACCGAAGCCAACCTGACTCAGGTCTATGACGAAATCGAAGCCGCCGGCCATCCACAACCGGCCGTGATCCCGTTCAACCTGGAAACCGCCCTGCCCCATCAATACGATGAGCTGGCAGCGATGATCGAAACCGAATTCGGCCATCTCGACGGTTTGCTGCACAACGCGTCGATCATTGGCCCGCGTACGCCGATCGAGCAGCTATCTGGCGAAAACTTCATGCGCGTCATGCACGTCAACGTCAACGCCATGTTCATGCTCACCAGCACCCTGCTGCCGCTGCTCAAGCTGTCTCAGGACGCCTCGGTGGTGTTCACTTCCAGCAGCGTCGGTCGCAAAGGGCGCGCGTATTGGGGCGCTTACGGCGTCTCAAAGTTCGCCACCGAAGGCTTGATGCAAACCCTGGCGGACGAAGTCGATACCGTGGCACCGATGCGCTCCAACAGCATTAACCCGGGCGCTACCCGCACCAGCATGCGCGCCCAGGCCTACCCGGGTGAAAACCCGCTGAACAACCCGACGCCCGAGGAGATCATGCCGGTCTACCTCTACCTGATGGGTCCGGACAGCACCGGCGTCAACGGCCAGGCGTTCAACGCTCAGTAACGCCCGCGCGTCGCTTTTGGGCCGCGACGGCTTCCCGTCGCGGCCCTCAAAGTGCGGCGCAACCACACACCAATGGCAAGTCAAACAACTGCCACCGCATTCGGGAAAAATTTTAAAACAATCACCAAGTGATTGATTTATAACGTATTTTATTTGAAGGAACTGAATGGCACGACTTTCGCTCTAAATTTGCTCAGACACGCAGTGTGAAAGCAAACGGGCGGACGCCAAATGAAATCACCTTCCCAGACCAACGCCATTGACTTCGATGTTGCCAAATTGCAACGCCTGGGCCTTGGTCAACAGTCTTCCCTTCGGGAGAGGCCAGTCAGCCTTGCGCAACTGCGTCAGAAGCTGAGCCTGCAGCTGCAAACCAGTCTTGAGCCGCAACGCATTCTCGGGCTCTTCTTTCGTGAAATTCAGCGACTTGTACCGCTCGACACCTTGATCTATCAGCACAAGGCCAGCGACTTGCGCCTAGAGTTCGGCCTGCGCGGCCATCACTCGATCAGCTACAGCCTCAGCCATGAAGGCGAGCACCTGGGTGATCTGATATTTCGTCGCAATCAGCGCTTCAGTGAGCAGGAACAAGGCAACCTCGAGTCGCTGCTGTCCGCATTGATGTATCCGATGCGCAATGCCCTGCTCTACCGCGCCGCCACCCAAAGTGCCTTGCGCGATCCGCTCACGGACACCGGCAACCGCATCGCCATGGATCAGACCCTGCAGCGGGAAATCGAGATGGCGCGTCGGCATCTGCAACCCTTGTCGCTGCTGATGCTGGACATCGATCACTTCAAACACATCAACGACAACCACGGACACAGCGCCGGCGATGACGTGCTCAAGGCCGTCGCAGCCTCGATCAAAAGCCAGTTGCGCAACGTGGACATGGTTTTCCGGTTTGGCGGCGAGGAGTTCCTGATTCTGCTGTCCAACACCAACCGGGAAGCGGCAGCCCTGGTCGGCGAGCGACTGCGGTTTGCCGCGCAGGCTGAAGATTATGCTGCCGATGGTAATAGGGTCGAGCTGACGGTCAGCCTTGGCTGCTCGACCCTAATGCCCGGCGAGTCTGCCGATAGCCTGTTGCGACGGGCCGACAGTGCGTTGTATGTAGCAAAGCGCGAGGGGCGCAACCGATTGGCGATGGCGGGCTGAACATCCGCCAGAGCGGGCTCGCTGGTGCAGCGGTCCGTATGGACAGGTATTAGCGACTAGTACCGCGCAAATCCCCCACCAACCCTTGCAACCGGGAGGGTTCTGCCGATTCAACCGACACCGCAGGCCCTGCCACCAGCGTCACCCGCGACCACAACCGACGAAACACACCCTTTTGCGGGTCGCGGCTGAAGAAACTCCCCCACAAACCCCGCAGTGCCAATGGAATCACCGGCACCGGCGTCTGTTCGAGAATCCGCGTCAGCCCGCCCTTGAACTCATTGATCTCGCCATCGGCGGTTAATTTGCCCTCAGGGAAGATGCACACCAACTCGCCGTCCTTCAGATACTGAGCAATGCGCGTGAACGCTTTTTCGTAGATCTGAATGTCTTCCTGCCGCCCCGCGATCGGAATGGTCCCGGCCGTGCGAAAGATAAAATTGAGCACCGGCATGTTGTAGATCTTGTAATACATCACAAAGCGAATCGGCCGACGCACCGCGCCGCCAATCAGCAAGGCATCGACGAAGGACACGTGATTGCACACCAGCAACGCCGCGCCTTCATCGGGAATCAGCTGCAGATTGCGATGTTCCACGCGGTACATGGAATGGCTGAGCAGCCAGATCATGAAGCGCATGCTGAACTCGGGGACGATGCTGAAGATGTAGGCGTTGACGCCGATGTTCAGCAGCGACACCACCAGGAACAACTGCGGGATCGACAGCTTGACCATGCTCAGCAAGACAATCGAGACAATCGCCGAGATCACCATGAACAGCGCGTTGAGAATATTGTTGGCGGCAATCACCCGCGCCCGCTCGTTCTCGGGGGTACGTGACTGAATCAGCGCGTACAGCGGCACGATGTAGAAACCGCCGAACACGCCAAGCCCCAGAATGTCGATCAACACCAGCCAGGCATGGCCAAAACTCAGGACTTCGATCCAGCCATGACCGGTAACGCTGTCCGGTATTCCACCGGAATGCCACCACAGCAGCAGACCAAACACGGTCAGACCGAACGAGCCGAACGGCACCAGACCGATCTCGACTTTGCGTCCGGACAGTTTTTCGCAGAGCATCGAACCGAGTGCGATACCGACCGAGAACACGGTAAGAATCAACGTCACCACGGTTTCATCGCCGTGCATCCACTCCTTGGCGTACGCCGGGATCTGCGTCAGATAAACCGCCCCGACAAACCAGAACCACGAGTTGCCGACAATCGAACGCGACACCGCTGGGGTCTGCCCCAAGCCCAGTTTCAACGTGGCCCAGGACTGGCTGAAAATGTTCCAGTTCAGACGCATTTCAGGTGAGGCGGCCGCCGCCCGTGGAATGCTGCGACTGGCCAGATAGCCGAGCACCGCAATACCGATGATCGCGGTGGAGACGATCGGCGCGTAATGACTGGACGACATCATGATCCCGGCGCCGATGGTCCCGGCGAGGATCGCCAGGAAGGTGCCCATTTCCACAAGGCCGTTGCCACCCACCAGCTCTTCGTCACGCAAGGCCTGCGGCAGGATCGAGTATTTCACCGGCCCGAACAGCGCTGAGTGAGTGCCCATGGCAAACAGCGCCACCAGCATCAGCGACAGGTGATCGAACATGAAACCGACCGCGCCGACCGCCATGATGGCGATCTCCCCGAGTTTGATCAGACGGATCAACGCGTCCTTGGCAAACTTTTCACCGAACTGCCCGGCCAGTGCCGAGAACAGAAAAAACGGCAGGATGAACAGCAGCGCACACAGGTTGACCCAAATCGAGCGATCGCCCTCGATAGTCAGCTTGTACAAAATGGCGAGGATCAGCGACTGCTTGAAGATGTTGTCGTTGAACGCCCCGAGCGACTGCGTGACGAAGAATGGCAGGAAGCGCCGGGTGCGAAGCAAGGTGAACTGTGAGGGGTGACTCATCTTCCATGTGTCCCTGATGTTGGGTAGAGAGTGGCGTGGATACCGTTATTGGAATATCGAACGACGATCCAGGCCACACATTACCTATCTTCGCCGGTTATTTCTTTAATCCGGCTATGCACGGCGAGACAAATAACTCGCCCCGCCACGCCCCTAGCACCGTACGTTTGGCGACGATCAGCCACATCACCGCCAGCAACACCACCAGCACGCAGCCGAAAGCACTGAAAAACGTCAGGTTCAAGGTGCTGGCCAGTTTCAACGTCGCCAGAGAATAGACGCCCAACGGGAAGGTAAAACCCCACCAGCCGAGATTGAAAGGAATACCGGCGCGCAGGTACCGCAGGGTGATCAGCACCGCGATCAGCATCCACCACAAACCAAAACCCCACAGGGTGATCCCGGCCACCAACCCCAGCCCTGCGGCGATTTCACCGATGCCCGGCAGACCGTTGGCCGCAAAGATGGCCGGCGCATCGGCCCCCAGCAGCAACATGCCCAGCGCTCCGGTGCCGATCGGGCCCAACGCCAGCCAGCTGGAGGCGGCCATGTTTTCGTGGGGCAATTTATGCAACGCCATGCGCAGCAACAGAATGGTCAGAATGCTGAACGCCACCGGTAAGGAAAAGGCCCAAAGCACGTAGCTCGTCACCAGCACCACCAGTTGCGAATGGGCATCCGCCAGGTGCGGCGCCAACAGACCACCGCTGGCGGCCGCCACTTCCGCCGCCACCACCGGCAACAGCCAGACGGCAGTCATCTGGTCGATGCTGTGTTCCTGGCGGGTAAACATCATGTAGGGAATCAGCACGCCGCACGCCAGAGACATCGCCACATCCAGCCACCACAGCACCTCGGCGACATGAATCACGCCCTCACCCCAACGCGGCAAACCGAACAACAGAAGGCCATTAATGATGGTCGCCAGGCCCATGGGGATGGTGCCAAAAAACATCGAAACCGTGGAGTGGCCGAAAATCCGCCGCGCCTCATCAAAAAACAGCACCCAACGCGCCGCGTATAGCGCCGTAAACAAAACGAACAGCACGATATTAAACAGCCAAAGGGCTTCGGCAATCGCGTGCAAAACGGGATTTGCCGTAGGCAGTTGCGCCAGCGCCAACGCCAGCACGCCGGTGCCCATGGTGGCGGCGAACCAGTTCGGCGTGAACTGGCGGATAACTTCGCGCGGGTGCTGTAAATGACTGAAAGGTCTGAAACCGGATGGAGCGGTGTTGGGGCATGTCATGGTGAACTCCTGTCCTCAGTTGAGGTGGCGCCCATGGTAGATCTAAATTGAATATCGATATAACGGGTAATATCTCTAACTGTTATCTGTTTTGCAGATATAGCGTCAGACGCTGCCTTCAGTCTCGATCACCAGAATTCGCGCCACCCCCTGCGGATGGGCAACGTGTTCGGTGCCGACATCGGCATAAAAGATATCCCCTACACCCAACACCACTTGTTTCTCCTGACCGTCTTCGCGATAACGCATCTGCACGACTCCATCCAGCACCACGAACACTTCTTGCCCATCATTGACGTGCCATTTATAGGGCTGATCAGTCCAGTGCAAACGCGTTGTGATGCCGTTCATGTTGGCGATATCCAAAGCGCCCCAGGCACGGTCAGCGGTGAAGGATTTGCTGCGGATGATTTTCATGCGTCGGTCCGTCGAAATGAATGGCGGTGCCAAGGCTAGCGGTCATCGCACATCGACGCCACAGACTTTCATGGACCGCTTACGCATCAATGCGAGTTGAGCGCCGACCGAGAGAATAATCAGCACCGCGCCGTAACCATCGGTGGTTGCCACCAGTCCAGGTCCGGGTCAAGTTTCCGGCCAGCAACGACGGCAAGCAGAAAGTAACTGAGTACATAGAAAGCCGACATCAACCCTGCCCGCTCATGGGGCAAGGCCAGCGGCACGACACTGCGCAACGCACCCAGGAAACCGGCGCCGAAACCACATCCGGCGACCATCAACGCGCCAGTCACCGTCAACACAGCCACCGTCGCACCGCCAATCAGATTTGAGGTCGATCCGGTGGCCGTGCGAACCAGAGACGGTGCCAAAGAAGCTTCGCGGGCAAGCCTCGCTCCCACAGGTTTCGTGTTGACCGCATGATTCAGATACGACACGAAACCTGTGGGAGCGAGGCTTGCCCGCGAAAGAGGCCCGCTTAGGCGCCAAAGATCCAACTGACAAACACCCTGCGGCACCCCGCCGCGCCGCGACCTTGGTCGACACTGACTAACCCCTGACATCGTGCGAGACTGTCTGTCCGGGCGGGAGTCCCGGGTGTCTTTTGTCGGGAGTTCCCATGTCGCTGTCCAGCGGGCTGATCGCCGCCGTCGCCCTGGCCTATATGGCCATCTTGTTCGCCATCGCCTTCTACGGCGACCGTCGCAGCACGCCGTTGCCGCCGCGGGTGCGCGCTTGGGTGTACAGCCTGTCGCTGGCCGTCTATTGCACCAGCTGGACCTTCTTTGGCGCCGTGGGCCAGGCCGCCGAACAGCTCTGGTCTTTCCTGCCGATTTACCTCGGGCCGATCCTGCTGCTGGTGTGCGCGCCGTGGGTCCTGCAAAAAATGGTGATGATCAGCAAGCAGGAGAACATCACCTCCATCGCCGACTTCATCGCCGCGCGCTATGGCAAATCCCAGTCGCTGGCGGTGGTGGTGGCGCTGATCTGCCTGGTCGGCGTGTTGCCCTATATCGCGTTGCAACTGAAGGGCATCGTGCTCGGGGTGAACTTGCTGATCGGCGCCGGTGCCGACGCCATGGGCACTCGCGCCCAGGACACCGCGTTGATCGTGTCGCTAGTGCTGGCGCTGTTCACCATCGTCTTCGGTACCCGCAACCTCGACGCCACGGAACACCATCGCGGCATGGTGCTGGCGATTGCGTTCGAATCGCTGGTCAAGCTGTTCGCTTTTCTCGCGGTCGGCGCGTTTGTGACTTACGGCCTGTACGACGGTTTCGACGACCTGTTCGACCAGGCCATGCTCGCACCGCGCCTCGAAGAATATTGGAAGGAAACCATCAACTGGCCGTCGATGGTGGTGCAAACCGGCGTGGCAATGATGGCAATCATCTGCCTGCCCCGACAGTTCCACGTGACCGTGGTGGAAAACATTGACCCTCAGGATCTGCGCCTGGCCAAATGGGTGTTTCCCGCCTATCTGGCGCTGGCGGCACTGTTTGTCGTTCCCATCGCCCTCGCCGGCCAGATGCTGCTGCCGAGCTCGGTACTGCCGGATTCTTTTGTCATCAGCCTGCCGCTGGCCCAATCCCATCCTGCCCTGGCGATGCTGGCGTTTATCGGTGGCGCCTCGGCGGCAACCGGCATGGTGATTGTCGCCAGCGTGGCGCTGTCGACCATGGTCTCCAACGACATGCTGTTGCCATGGTTGCTGCGGCGCAACAACGCCGAACGGCCGTTCGAAGTGTTCCGCCAGTGGATGCTCTCGGTGCGCCGAGTGAGCATCGTGGTGATTCTGCTGCTGGCCTACGTCAGTTATCGCCTGCTCGGCTCGAAGGCGAGCCTGGCGACCATCGGCCAGATCGCCTTCGCCGCCGTGACCCAATTGGCCCCGGCCATGCTCGGCGCGCTGTACTGGAAACAGGCCAATCGTCGCGGTGTGTTCGCCGGTCTCGCTGCCGGGACGTTCCTGTGGTTCTACACCTTGATCCTGCCGATTGCCGCCAACAGCCTCGGCTTGTCCTTGAGCAGTTTTCCCGGCTTGGCCTGGTTACACAGCAACCCATTGAACCTGCCGATTACCCCGCTGACGCAGGGCGTGGTGCTGTCTCTTGCGGGCAACTTCACGCTGTTCGCCTGGGTTTCGGTGCTGTCCCGTACGAGGGTTTCGGAACACTGGCAGGCGGGTCGCTTTATCGGTCAGGAAATCAGTGCCCGCCCCAGCGCCCGTTCGATGCTGTCGGTGCAGATCGACGATTTGTTGCAGTTGGCGGCTCGCTTCGTCGGTGAAGAACGCGCCCGTCAGAGTTTTATCCGCTTCGCCTACCGCCAAGGCAAAGGCTTCAACCCGAACCAGAACGCCGACGGTGAATGGATCGCCCATACCGAACGCTTGCTGGCCGGTGTGCTCGGCGCTTCTTCGACCCGGGCAGTGGTAAAAGCCGCCATCGAAGGTCGGGAGATGCAACTTGAGGACGTCGTCCGAATCGCCGATGAAGCCTCGGAGGTGCTGCAATTCAACCGCGCACTGCTGCAAGGCGCGATCGAGAACATCACCCAGGGCATCAGCGTGGTCGACCAGTCGTTGAAACTGGTGGCCTGGAACCGGCGCTATCTGGAGTTGTTCAATTACCCTGATGGGCTGATCAGGCTTGGCCGACCGATTGCCGACATCATTCGCTACAACGCCGAGCGCGGCCTGTGCGGCCCCGGCGAAGCCGAAGTGCACGTCGCCCGCCGCTTGCACTGGATGCGTCAGGGCCGCGCCCACACCTCTGAAAGACTTTTCCCCAATGGCCGTGTGATCGAGCTGATCGGCAACCCGATGCCGGGCGGCGGTTTCGTCATGAGTTTCACCGACATCACCGCGTTCCGCGAGTCGGAGCAGGCGCTGACCGAGGCCAACGAAGGCCTGGAGCGACGGGTTACCGAGCGGACCCACGAACTGTCGCAACTCAACGTTGCCCTGACCGACGCCAAAGGCACCGCGGAGTCGGCCAACCAGTCGAAAACCCGTTTCCTGGCGGCGGTCAGCCATGACTTGATGCAACCGTTGAACGCCGCGCGACTGTTCTCCGCCGCCCTTTCCCACCAAGACGACGGCTTATCCGGCGAGGCGCAGAAACTGGTCCATCACCTGGACAGTTCACTGCGCTCGGCCGAGGACTTGATCAGCGACTTGCTGGACATTTCCCGCCTGGAAAACGGCATGATCAACCCTGATCCCAAGCCTTTTGTGCTCAACGAACTGTTCGACATCCTCGGTACCGAGTTCAAGGCGCTGGCCCGGGACCAGGGGCTGAAATTCCGTGTCAGGGGCAGTACGTTGCGAATCGACAGCGACATCAAACTGTTGCGACGAATCTTGCAGAATTTCCTGACCAATGCCTTCCGCTACGCCAAAGGCCCGGTGCTGCTGGGCGTTCGCCGGCGCAAGGGCGAGCTGTGCCTGGAGGTCTGGGACCGTGGTCCGGGCATTCCAGAGGATAAGCAGCGGGTCATTTTCGAGGAATTCAAACGCCTCGACAGCCACCAGACCCGTGCGGAAAAAGGCCTGGGGCTGGGCCTGGCCATTGCTGACGGACTGTGTCGCGTACTGGGTCATACCTTGCGCGTACGCTCCTGGCCGGGGCGCGGCAGCGTGTTCAGCGTCAGTGTGCCGTTGGCTAGCGCTCAAACCGCCCTGCCGACCAAAATCGCCGAACTCAACGGCAAATTGCCGAGCGGCGCGCAGGTGCTGTGCATCGATAACGAAGACAGCATCCTGATCGGCATGAACAGCTTGCTCACCCGCTGGGGTTGTCAGGTCTGGACCGCCCGTAACCGCGATGAATGCGCGGCGCTGCTCAGTGACGGCGTGAGGCCGCAATTGGCGCTGGTGGATTACCACCTGGACCATGGCGAGACCGGAACCGAGTTGATGGCGTGGTTACGCACCCAACTGGGTGAACCGCTGCCAGGGGTAGTGATCAGCGCCGATGGGCGACCGGAGATGGTGGCCCAGGTGCATGCAGCGGGACTGGATTACCTGGCAAAACCGGTAAAACCGGCGGCGTTGCGGGCGTTGCTGAGTCGGCATTTGCCGTTGTAGCGCGGCAGGTTGTGTCTCAGATCGTTCCCATGCTCTGCGTGGGAACGATCATTTACTCCGGCAACTCGACCAAGCCATCCACATCGGTCATCGCCCGCTCCAGCAAGTCTGCCGGCAGGCTCTTGCTCGCCCGCGCGCCAAGCAACTTGAGCTGCTCGCTACGGCTGACCAGATTGCCGCGGCCTTCCGTCAGTTTATTGCGCGCAGAGCTGTAGGCCTTATCCAACTGCTGTAAGCGATTACCGACTTCATCCAGATCCTGGATGAACAACACGAACTTGTCGTACAGCCACCCGGCGCGCTCGGCGATTTCCCGGGCGTTCTGGCTTTGGCGCTCCTGCTTCCACAGGCTGTCGATAACACGCAGGGTCGCCAGCAAAGTGGTCGGACTGACAATCACGATGTTACGGTCGAAGGCCTCCTGAAACAGCGTCGGCTCAGCCTGCAATGCGGCGGAAAACGCCGCTTCGATCGGTACGAAAAGCAGGACGAAATCCAGGCTGTGCAAGCCATCGAGACGCTTGTAATCCTTGCCGGCCAGTCCTTTGACGTGATTACGCAAGGACAGCACATGCTGCTTGATCGCGATCTGGCCGATGGCATCGTCTTCGGCCGCGACGTATTGCTGATAGGCCGTGAGGCTGACCTTGGAATCGACCACCACCTGCTTGTCGCCTGGCAGATAAATGATCACGTCCGGCTGATAACGCTCACCGTCAGGGCCTTTGAGGTTGACCTGGGTCTGATACTCGCGCCCCTTTTCCAGGCCCGCGTGTTCAAGCACCCGCTCAAGAATCAGCTCACCCCAGTTGCCCTGGGTTTTCTGGCCTTTCAAGGCGCGGGTCAGGTTGGTGGCTTCGTCGCTCAGGCGCAGGTTCAGCTGTTGCAGCCGCTCCAGTTCCTTGGCCAGGGAAAAACGTTCGCGGGCTTCAGCCTGATAGCTTTCCTCGACGCGCTTTTCGAAGGACTGGATGCGTTCTTTCAACGGATCGAGCAACTGACCGAGGCGTTGCTGACTGGTTTCGGCAAAGCGCTGCTCGCGCTCGTCGAAGATCTTGCCGGCAAGCTCCGCGAACTGCGCTCGCAGTTCGTCTCGCGAGCCCTGCAGGTCGTTCAGGCGCTGCTGATGGCTTTCCTGCTGCTCACGCAGCTCGGCGTTGAGCGAGGCGGTTTGGGCGTCCAGACGACGTAACTCGGCTTCTTTGCCGGCGCGTTCCAGATTCCAGGCGTGGGCGGCATCGCGGGCATCGTCACGTTCGATCTGCAGCAGTTCGACTTCACGGCGCACGGCGGCCAGGTCTGCCTGTTTGGCGGCGTTGGCCTGGCCCAGATCACCGAGTTCATCGCGACAGGCTTCGAGTTGGGCGTTCAATCCGTCCTTGGCCAGATGGGCCGTGGCCAGGCGCTCTTCCAGCAGCGCAACCTCTGACTGCGTGGCGCTCGCTCGACGTTGAAGTTGCCAGGCCAGTACCAATAACGGCAGCGCAGCGCCCGCCAGACCGAGCAATGCGCTGGTCAAGTCCATAACCATAGCCACTCCTGCCAATTGAATAAAGCTTGAAGGTTAACCAAGGCGTCAGGTCTTGGACAGCTCAGTCTTCGATCAGACCAAGCTCCTGCTGGCCGGCAGTTTGAGCAAACGTCCGGCGAAATGTTTGACGTTGGGGTTTTCGCCCAGACGCGGGCTGTCCAGCAACCACTCAGCCACCCGCATCGAAAATCGTTTGGGCGGGGTAACGCTGGGAGGTGTCGAGGTTGCAGAAACTGATACTGAACGAAACTTCATAAAGCACTGTGGGGCAGATCGGAAGGCGCGCCACTCTACTCTTTTTTTCTTACAGGTAAAGCCTAAAAAACCCTGCACGACCGTCCTAGAGCAAGCGCTCGGGACAATCCACAGAAGCTGTGGATAACTCAGTGGACAACCGCCTTTGAACTCTCGCAAAGCCCTATGGAATGGGGCCCGCAGTCAAACTGACGATTTTTTCACCAGCAAAAAAAAGCGATGTTTTTCATTGACTTAAATTTTGGTTACAGGCACCCACTGCGTTTGAAGAGAAAATGACAGCGGCGTGACAACGTGCGTGACAAATGTGCACAAGTCCCTTCGAGGCAGTTATATCGATGCGCTTTTTCGGCGCATTTGAGCGTTAACCCTGGGTATAAACCTTGGCAAACCCGCGACCCAGGCTGATCCTGGACCATTGAACCTCGACTACCAACCGCCGGAATCTGTGCTATTACAGGGCGCTTCTGCGGATAGTGACGTTTCCGAGCGCCAAGCTTGACGTTGAATGAGGGGGGTTAAAGAACTTTTTTCGCAAACACACTTCCCTTTGCCAATTCAATCCGTTAGTATCCGCGGCGTTAGTACCAAGCTGAAAGTCAATTCTGGTCGAACAAATCCCCCCGGTCAGCCTTCCCCAAAGAAGCCTCCACCGACAAAGCGGGATCGACCACCTCGATGGTTTCCAGGTAAACCTTGCGCCAACACAGCCTTTGAATCGAAAGCAAAGGGTGTTGCGAAGCTCACTTACTCTGACCGAACCAACCTGCAAATTGATCAGGATCTTCACCCCGGGCCCAGAACCTTTGCCCTTGATGTGTTGCCTGCCCTCCTAAGTACCTACCTGCCAGCCCAAGCGCGCCAATTTATCAGCGCTTCAAACTGGCTGCTTTGTTCCAGTCGGGTTCTTCGTTCGACCAATGGTGGTCGACGTCACTGGAACGTTTTAACTTTGCACGGTTCTTATCCGTGTCGCTTGTAGGAACACCCAATGACTATGTCTACTCAAATCCACACCCAGGATGCCATCCGCACCCTGACCAACGCTTTTGCACCAATGAACTGCCTGATCATGGCTGCTCGCAAAGGCTGCTTCAGCTTTACTCTGGTCAACGAACACGGCATCGCTCGTCACAGCGAACGCCTGTACCCCGATCAATACTCCAGCGCTGAGCCGCTGCAGGCCGTGATCGATCGTACCCGTCAGGCACTGATTGCCTGACACGCCAGAAAGACTGAAAACCTCAAAAGCCCTGCTCAAAAAGCGGGGCTTTTTATTGCACGAAATTTCTCTTTTCGCTGTCACCGCTTAAGCACTAACCGATATAACGGTTATAACTCGGAGCCGGAAATATTTTAAAAACAGGCCTTTACGGCGCGAATATGACACTACACTTCAACTCAAGCGGATTCATCCGCTTCCGGCGAGCCTGAGTCGATTCACCCGCTGCCAACGCTCCCTTCAGGTATCGCCGACCCTTTCAAGTTTCGAGGGCTTTATGGGTATCGCTGCCAGCGAACTGTGCCGATATGTGATCCGCCCGACGTTGATTTATCTCGGGCGTCATAGCGCAACTGCCGAATCCCTGCTGCTGGGCATCGCCGCCAGCCAGTCAGCTCTGGGTACTGCCCTGCATGACCGCCGTGGACACGGCCTGTACCGAATCGCCGAACCCCGCCATCAGGCACTTTGGGACCACTACCTGGCACTGGACCCGGAACGCGCAAGCCTGGTTCGCGGTTTGGCCAGCCAACATGCTTTCCTGAGTGGTCCGCACCTCGAATTGACCGTCAACCTGCGTTACGCCACTGCCATCGCCTGGCTGCTGGTAGAAGAACAGAACACCCCGCTCCCCGAAGCAGACGACCTGCTGGGAATGGCCCGTATCTGGCGCCAGACCTTCCAGCCTCAAGGACGCCTGAGAGACTTCACCTGCGCCTGGCGAACCTGTGTATCACCGCTGAATCAGGTCGCCTGCTAATCCGCTATTTCCACAAGATCGCGTAAATGCTGCGAATTTGGTTGGATTGTCCTACAAAACCGCTCTAAATCAAGCGATACAGCCTATAGCGCTGGGACGAAAATGTTGGTAATTTTCGCCCCGGTGATCACCAGGAGTTCTAATAATGAAAAAAGTAATGCTCAAAACTACCCTTAGCCTCGCCGTTGCCCTGGCATCCACCCAGATCTTTGCAAGTGGCTTCGCCATCAACGAACAGAGCATCAGCGGGATGGGTACAGGTTTTGCCGGGCGATCTTCATCTGCCGACGACGCAAGCACTATTTTTGGCAACCCTGCCGGCATGTCGCGTCTCAAGCGCGAACAAGTGACCGGCGGCGCCGCATTCCTCGACGCACACACCGATATCAGTGATGCCAGTTCCCGTCCGAACGGTGGCACCAACGACGGCGATATGGTTCCATTCATCGCCGTGCCGATGGGCTACTACGTCAAGCCAATCGACGAGCATTGGGCATTCGGTGTGGGCATGTACGCGCCATTCGGTCTGGTGACCGATTATGAAAACGGCTTTGCCGGCCGTTATTTCGGCAGCAAGAGCGAAGTAAAAATCGTAACCCTGCAGCCAACCGTCAGCTACGCCTTCAACGACAAGGTGTCGATCGGTTTCGGGCCGACCATCAACCGCATTGACGGCAAGCTGGAATCGAACGTGTCGCTGGTGCCGCGAACGGAAGGCAACGTCAAGATCAAGGGCGACGACACTGCGCTGGGCTACAACATCGGTGTCCTGGTTCAAGCCACCGACAGCACTCGCGTCGGCCTGACCTACCACTCGAAAGTGAAGTACAAGCTTGAGGGCGATACCAAGGTCAATTACAGCCTGCTCGGCGCACTGGGTCAGAACCCAAGCCAGAAGTACGACGCGTCGCTGGACATCACCACGCCTGAGTCGGTCGATTTCTCGGTTACTCACCAGCTGGACGACCAATGGACTCTCTACGCAGGCAGCACCTGGACTCGCTGGAGCCGCCTGAAAGAAATCTCCGTCGAGAACGAAGGCGTTCCTGCCGCTCTGGCCGCACGCGGCTTTGGCACCATCACTGAAGAACAGAACTGGCACGACACCTGGGCTCACGCCATCGGCGCTTCCTACAAGCTGAACAAACAATGGGTCCTGCGTACCGGTTTGTCGGTTGACCAGGCACCGACCAATAACGAAAACCGTTCCCCACGCATCCCGACTGGCGATCGCAAGATTTTCAGCCTGGGCGCTGGTTGGAGCCCGACCGACGACCTGACCATCGACGTAGCGTACTCGTACCTGGTCGAAGAGTCGGTCAAGGTCAACAACAGCAACGGCCGCCAGACCTATAGCGCCAAGTATGAAAACTCGGCGAACGGTTTCGGTGTCGGTGCGACCTACCGCTTCTGATGATTCCCGGCGAGCCTGAACCACTCGCCGCATGAATCAAAAAAGCCCCGCTCTCTTGTACAGAGGCGGGGCTTTTTAACGGGCGTCGATCAGGGTTTCGAGGCCAGGGCTTTCTCCACGGCCTGGATGAACTCAGGATCGTCAGGCGTGGTCAGGCTGGAGAAGTTGGCGATCACCTTACCCTTGCGATCGACCACATATTTGTAGAAGTTCCACTTCGGCGCAGTGCTCTGCTTGGCGATGATCTTGAACAAGTGAGTCGCGTCATCACCGCGGACTTTCTGCGGTTCAGTCATGGTGAACGTCACGCCGTAGTTCACGTAGCAGACCTTGGCAGTCTCTTCGCCATCCTTGGACTCTTGCTTGAAGTCGTTGGACGGAACGCCGATCACCTCCAGCCCCTGATCCTTGTAACGCTGATTCAGCGCCTCAAGGCTTTTGAACTGCGGGGCAAAACCACAGAAGCTTGCGGTATTGACCACCACCAGCGGTTTGCCGGCGAAGCGCTGGCACAGGTCGATGGATTCCTTGGCGCGCAGCTTGGGCAACGAGCCTTGCAAAAGGTCCGGGCACTCTGCCGCTTGAACCCATCCACTAAACGCTACCAGTAATGCGGGAACTGCGAGCCAGCGCATCAGCATGTCGGTGCATCCTTGAGAAGTCGTCAAAAACGAAGTTACTCGCCATCACCTCCTGCTAGCAAGTACCCATGCCCAGTTGCATCAACGCCAGCCCGCCCTGATGCCAGCCCCACCACGACAGGGCCAGCAGCAATGCGCAGACAGCGATGACAGCGATCCGCGGCCAGAGGCTGTTCATAGCGCACTCATCTGTGTTTGCAGACGCGCCACCGGTCGCTCACGCACCGGCCAGTTCAGGGCTGCGGCCAACAGGCTCAAGAGAATCGCTACCTGCCAGATCAAGTCATAGCTTCCGGTTCGGTCGTACACCACCCCGCCCAACCAGCCGCCGAGGAACGATCCGAGCTGGTGAAACAGGAAAACAATCCCACCGAGCATGGACAGATTTCGCACGCCGAACAAGGTCGCGACGGTGCCGTTGGTCAACGGCACCGTCGACAGCCACAGAAACCCCATCGCCATGCCGAACAGGTACGCGGTGGTCGTCGTGACTGGCGCCCACAGGAACAACCCAATCACCACTGCCCGCAGCAGGTACAGGCCGGTGAGCAAACGCGGCTTGGACATCCGCCCGCCGAGCCAGCCCGCCGTGTAGGTACCGAAAATGTTGAACAGCCCGATCAACGCCAGCACCGTAGTGCCGACAGTCGCCGGGAGGTGCTGATCCACCAGATAAGCTGGCAAGTGCACGCCGATGAATACCACCTGGAAACCGCAGACAAAGAAGCCGAATGCCAGCAGCCAGAACCCTGAATGGGAACAGGCTTCGCGCAATGCTTCGGAGAGCGTTTGTTCATGGCCGAACACCGGTAGCGGCTTGTCCTTGAGCATGCTCACCAGCGGCACGATCAGCGCCACCAACAGGCCCAACACCAGTAACGCAGCAGACCAGCCGAGCCAGCCGATCAACCCCAGCGTACCGGGCAACATGGCGAACTGGCCGAAAGAACCGGCGGCGCTGGCAATGCCCATGCCCATGCTGCGTTTCTCTGGCGGCACCGCGCGGCCGACCACGCCAAGGATCACTGAGAACGAAGTGCCCGACAGGCCAATACCGATCAACAAGCCGGCACTCAGGGACAAGGTCACGGCCGAATCCGACAGGCCCATGAACACCAGACCCAATGCGTACAGGACACCGCCGACCAGCACTACTTTCGCGGCGCCAAAGCGGTCGGCCAGCGCGCCAGTGAAGGGCTGCGCCAGGCCCCAGATCAGGTTCTGCAAGGCAATGGCGAAGGCAAACGTCTCGCGCCCCCAGCCGAACTCGGCACTCATCGGTGCCAGAAACAGCCCGAAGCCGTGCCGTACGCCCAAGGACAATGCGAGAATCAGCGCACTCCCCAACAGAACCCAACCGCACGTACGCCACATCGATGTCATTCTTATTCTCCGGTAGCGGGTATATACCCGCTTAAGATCGGAAAAACCGGCATCACGCCAGCTCGTCCAGCAGTCGCAGCAAGGTTTCACGTTTCTCGGCACCCAAGCGATCAATCAACCGCTGTTGCGCCGCTTCCCACGCCGGCAAGGCCGCTGTCAGCCGTTCAACACCGGTCTCGGTGAGCATGACGATGCGGTTGCGCATGTCTTCGCCCTCGACCAGCATCAGCAGGCCTTCGCCTTCCAGCACCCGTAGATTGCGCCCCAAGGTGCTGCGATCCAGCCCCATGGCCTCGGCCAACGTGGAAATACTCGGTTTATCCAGACGCTGCAAATTACACAGCAGAGAATACTGGGCAACGTTGATCCCGAAGCCGTCGAGAGCGCCGTCGTAGTGCCTGCTGACGCCGCGGGCGGCGCGACGCAGGTTGATGCATAAACATTGGGAGTCGAGCATGGTGCGTGTATATACCCGCGGTTAACTGAATGCAAATTATTAAGACATGTTACCTGTAGGAGCGAGGCTTGCCCGCGAAGAACGAAAGCGCGGTTTTTCTGCAAGACTACGGTGCGTTCTTCGCGGGCAAGCCTCGCTCCTACAAAACTAATGCAAGCCCTACGATCACCGTCATTTCCAGGATTTCCAGCAACGCCCCCGCCGTATCGC
Source organism: Pseudomonas sp. HLT2-19-2 (assembly GCF_054898005.1). Lineage (NCBI taxonomy): Bacteria > Pseudomonadati > Pseudomonadota > Gammaproteobacteria > Pseudomonadales > Pseudomonadaceae > Pseudomonas > Pseudomonas sp. HLT2-19-2. The sequence goes on from NZ_CM142712.1 coordinate 4,394,471, forward strand.
CCGTCGTGCCGCCCAATCGGCGCAGCATCACTTGTCGCAACCAGACAAACACCAACGCCGCCAACGCCACTGCCAACACGCCGCTGAGCCCGGCGATCAAAACACACGCCAACGCACTGACCGCCAACACCTGCTTGCCCGCCAAACGTGGCAGATGATCGGCCAGCGCTTGCCCCAACCCCCCGGCACGCACATATGACGTGGTCAGGAATAACCCCAGCATCGCGCTGCGCCCAATCATCGGAACGATAATCAGGACAACGGCGTGTTGCTGCTCGATCAATGCCAGCAACGCGGCGAACTTGAGCAGCAACACCAACACCAGCGTCACGACCGCAATCGGGCCGCTGCGCGGGTCCTTCATGATCGTCAACGTGCGCTCGCGATCACCGAACCCACCGAGCCACGCATCGGCGCTATCGGCCAGGCCGTCGAGGTGCAAGGCACCACTGAGCAACACCCAAACGCTCAGCAACAGCGCTGCATGGAGCAACAACGGGGTGCCGAGTAACAGCCAGTTGAACGCCCATAAAATCCCGCCAAACAGCAGGCCGACGAGGGGGTAAAACAGCAGCGACCGTCCCGACTCCTGTGGCGTCGGCATGCCCGGCAGACGAACCGGCAAACTGCTCAAAAATTGCAGGGCGATCCAGAACGGCAACATGGTCAGGTCGCTTCCCTTAACAACACGCCGGATTCGACCGACAGCGAAAACAACGCACCATGCCCGACTTCGACGTTGAGCAACTGCTCACGAGGCAAACCCCGCGCCTGAGCCAGCAACAAACGCATGACCCCGCCGTGACTGATCAGCAACACCCGCTCGCCGGCGTAGGCGATATGCAAACGCTCAACGGCCGCCAACACCCGCGTCGAAAAATCCACGACCGGCTCACCCTCAGGCGGCGTAAACGCATAAGGGTCGGCCCAGAACACTCCCAACGCCTCGGCATCGGTTTCCATCAGCGCCGCGGCGCTCTGCCCTTCCCAGGCGCCGAAGTGCAGCTCCTGCACGTCTTTATCCAACTGCACCGGCAAACCCAGTTGCGCGCCGAGTTCTTGTGCAAATCGCGCACAACGCTGCAACGGCGAGCTGACCAAACGATCCCATGGCCCCTGCTCGATCACCGCTGCGCGCATCTGCGCCCAGCCCTTGTCGGTCAGCGCATCGTCGAGGCTGCCGCGCAAGCCGCCGCCGAGTTCGGTTTCGCCGTGGCGCAACAGGTCCAGGCGCAAGGTCATGCCGGACGGTCCGCCACGGCGGCCTCGGCGAAGGTCGCCATCTGCCCGTGAAGATCGCACGCCAGACGCAGCAACGGCACGGCCAACGCCGCGCCACTGCCCTCGCCCAGACGCAGGCCGAGGTCCAGCAGCGGTTCGGCATTCAAGGTTTCCAGGACATGACGATGACCCGGCTCGGCGCCGCGATGACCAAACAACAGCCACTGACGGCATTCAGGATTCAATTGCACCGCCACCAATGCCGCGACGCTGCAAATGAAACCGTCCACCAGCACCGCGACACCATCCTGGGCACACGCCAGATACGCGCCGACCAGCGCAGCTATTTCAAAACCGCCGAGGTTGTACAGGGTTCGCAGAGCATCGCCGCGTTGAGCGTTGTGCAATGCCAAAGCGCGCTCGATAACCAGAGCTTTATGGCTGACACCCGCGGCGTTCAAACCCGTGCCCGGCCCGGCCAGATGCACCACCGGGCAATCGAGCAAGGCACAGGCCAACGCGCTGGCCGCGGTGGTATTGCCGATGCCCATCTCGCCACCGATAAACAACTGCGCACCGGCCGCGATGGCGCGCTGCACGCTGTCGCGGCCAGCCTGCAAAGCGAGTTCGCCTTGAGCCGGTGTCATGGCCGATCCTTCGACGAAATTCGCCGTGCCCAGGCCGATGTTCAAGTGACGCACACCCGGCAAATTCAACGACGGCGTGACGGTCCCGAGGTCGACCACTTCCAGGGGGGCCCCGAGTTGCCGCGCCAACACGCTGATCGCCGCGCCACCGCTGACGAAGTTGTGCAGCATCTGCCCGGTGACTTCCTGAGGAAATGCCGACACCCCTTCCGCGACCACGCCGTGGTCACCGGCAAAAATCGCGATCCACAGCTGATCGAGTCTCGGCTTGACCTGCCCCTGTAACCCGGCCAATTGCACGGCCACCGACTCAAGCCGACCGAGGGAGCCGGCAGGCTTGGTCAGCTGCTGTTGACGGGCCTGTGCCTGCTCGACCGCTTGAGCATCGATCGGCTTACAGGGGTTCAGCCACCAGGATTGAGTCATAACGCAGTTCCTTTCAAAGTCAGGGGCAGGCCGGCGACGGTCAGGACAACTCGCTCACAGCGCTCGGCCAACGCTTGATGCAGCCAACCGGCTTCATCGACATAGCGGCGGGTCAATTCGCCCAGCGGCACGACACCCATGCCGGTCTCGTTGCTGACAAAAATGATTTCACCCGGCAGCGACGCCAGGCAGTCCAGCAACGCATCACGTTCGGCTGACAGACGCTCGGTGTCGTCGAGCATCAGCAGATTGGTCATCCACAACGTCAGGCAATCCACCAGCAGGCACCGATCGGCGCTGGCGGTTTCGCGCAGGACGCGGGCGAGCGCCACAGGCTCTTCGATCAACGCCCATTCGGCCGGACGACGGGCGCGGTGATGGGCGACCCGTTCGTTCATTTCACCGTCGAGCGGTTGACTGGTGGCGATGTAAGTCACCGTCAGAGCGCTGTCGGAGGCGAGTTTTTCGGCCAGGCGACTTTTGCCGGAACGGGCGCCGCCGAGGATCAGTTGCAGCATGGTTCATTCCTTCAAATTGTCGGTGTGGCGACGGGCCTCTTCGCGGGCAAGCCTCGCTCCTACAGGACCTGAGCGCGCTTGATCCTGTAGGAGCGAGGCTTGCCCGCGAAGGCGTCCTAAAATACACCTCAAAACCCGCAGAGCTCACGCAGCAGTCGGGTATCCAGATGCTTTTCCACCAGATCCGCCAGCCGCTCGATATCGCGCTCTCGCAACGCGTGATAATCCACGTCCTGCACCGCCTGCAAACCTGCCCAGCGCAACAGCGCACTGCACGCTGCAGGCGATTCAAACAGCCCATGCAGATAGGTGCCGAAAATCTGCCCGTCCTCGCTTTGCGCACCGTCGCAGCGACCGTCTTCCAGCTGCACCGCGGCGTTTTCCAACGCCGGCCCGGTGGTCACGCCGGCATGAATTTCATAGCCGCTGACCGGCGCGTCTTCCAGCGCCAGACGCCCGCGCACATTGCGCAATTGCTTCTCTTCTTCGAGCTGGGTTTCGAACGCCAGCAAACCCAGACCGACGCTGGAACCGGGTGCACCTTCGAGGCCCAGCGGGTCGTGTACCTGATCACCGAGCATTTGCAGACCACCGCAGATGCCCAGCACTTTGCCGCCATAACGCAGATGACGACTGATCGCAGTATCCCAGCCATTGGCCCGCAGATACGCGAGGTCGCTGCGCACGCTTTTCGAACCGGGGAGAATCATCAGGTCGGCCGGTGGAATCGCCTGGCCGGGGCCGATGAATTGCAGATCCACCTGCGGGTGCAAGCGCAGCGGATCGAAATCGGTATGGTTGCTGATGCGCGGCAGTACCGGCACCAACACTTTCAGCACCTGGTCAGCCTTGTCGGTCTGACGCTGGTCGATGCCGTCCTCGGCTTCCAGGTGCAGGTCCATCACGTAAGGCAGAACGCCGATCACCGGTTTGCCGGTACGCTCTTCCAGCCAGTCGAGGCCCGGTTGCAGCAAGGCGATGTCGCCGCGAAAACGGTTGATGATGAAGCCTTTGACCCGCGCCTGCTCGCTGGGCGACAGCAGTTCCAGGGTGCCCACCAGATGCGCGAAAACCCCGCCGCGATTGATGTCGGCGATCAAAACCACCGGGCAATCCACCGCCTCGGCAAAGCCCATGTTGGCGATGTCGCCAGCGCGCAGATTGATCTCGGCCGGCGAGCCCGCGCCTTCGACCATGACCACCGGATACGCCGCGCTCAGCCGCTCATGGGAGGCCAGCACCGCTTGCATGGCGATGGTTTTGTAGTCGTGATAGGCAACGGCGTTCATCGTCGTGACCGCACGACCATGGATGATCACTTGGGCGCCGGTATCGCTGTTGGGTTTGAGCAGCACCGGGTTCATGTCGGTGTGCGGCTCAAGGTTGGCCGCCTGAGCCTGCACCGCTTGCGCGCGACCGATCTCGCCACCGTCGGCGGTCACGGCACTGTTGAGTGCCATGTTCTGCGGCTTGAACGGCACGACGCTCACGCCCTGACGCGTGACCCAGCGGCACAACGCCGTCACCAGCGTGCTTTTACCGGCGTCGGAAGTGGTGCCTTGCACCATTAATGTGGCGCCTTGCACCTTCAACGTAGTCATTGGGTTTCCCTAGCGTAGGCTTCGAACGCTTGCGCGAGACGTGTCCAGTCGGCTTCATCGGCGGGCAAACCGAAACGCAGGCTGCTGTTGTGCGTGAACAAACGCAGCAGAATGCCGCGCCGGGCCATGAACTCATGCAGTGCTTCGGCGCGTTCGGTGATCAGCCATTGAAACAAGGCGCAGCCGCCCTGGGGTGTGAAGCCGTGCTGTTCAAGCAGCAGCGCCAGACGCTCACTGGCCTCTTCAGCGCGAACCCGTTGCCGGGCATGCCCTTCGGTATCCAGCAGACAAGCCTGGCCCAGCACCCGCGTCGGCCCGCTGACCGCCCACGGTCCCACTTGCTCGGCCAGCAATTTGAGCAACTTGCGCTCCGCCAGCACGAAACCCAGGCGCACACCCGCCAGACCGAAAAACTTGCCGAAGGAACGCAGCACGATCATCCCGACCTGATGGGCAAAAGGTGCGAGGCTCAGCGACGGCGTGTTGTCCATGAACGCCTCGTCCACCACCAGCCAGCCACCGCGCTGGGCCAGCCGCGAGTGCCAGTCGAGCAACCGCCTCGGTGTCAGGCTCAGGCCAGTAGGATTGTTCGGGTTGACCACCACCAGCACGTCGAGGCTGTCGAGATAGAAGTCGACTTCCTGCTCCAGCACTTCACGCACGATGTAGCCATGGCGTCGCCACGCTTCGGCGTGTTCGGCGTAACACGGCGAGAGCACGCCGACCTTGCCCGCCCGGCGTAAACGCGGCAGCAACTGGATCGCCATTTGCGAACCGGCCACCGGCAACACCTGTGCGGCACCGTAATAATCACAGGCCGCCTGCTCCAGACCGTCATCGGTTTCCGGCAAACGCGCCCAGGCCCGCAACGGGATCTCCGGGACCGGAAACGGCCAGGGTGCGAGGCCGCTGGACAGGTCGAGCCAATCGGCTTCGGCGATGCCGTACTCGAGCGCCGCCTTGCGTAACCGACCACCGTGCTCAAGCATAGAATTCAGCCCCCACGCAGAGGATCAGCAACCATAACCATACCCCGCGCTGGACCAATTGCCAGCCACGGTCGATGGAGTCGGCGTCCGCCGGCACGCCTTCGCCCAATTGTGGACGCTGATGCAGTTCACCGTGATAAATCGCCGCCCCGCCCAACTCGACACCGAGCGCACCGGCACCCGCCGCCATCACTGGGCCAGCATTCGGGCTGTCCCAGGTCGGGCCTTGGGTGCGCCAGCACTTTAGAGCGAGTCGGGTTTTGCCCAGCAGCGCGTAGGTCAACGCCACCAGGCGTGCAGGAATGTAATTGAGGATGTCGTCGATCTTTGCCGCCGCCCAGCCGAAACGCTCGAAGCGTTGGTTGCGGTAACCCCACATCGCATCGAGGGTGTTGCTCAATCGGTAGAGCACCACACCGGGCGCGCCGGCCACGGCAAACCAGAACAACGCGGCAAACACCGCGTCACTGCCGTTCTCCAGCACCGATTCGGTGGCAGCCCGGGCGACTTCGGTTTTACCCAGTTCGCTGGTCTGGCGACTGACCAGATAACCCACGCGTTTGCGCGCCTCGTCCAGATCATCGCTGCGCAGGGCTTTGGCCACCGGTTCGACGTGTTCACCGAGGCTGCGCAGGCCGAGGGCGCAATAGAGCGCGAGAATTTCGACGATCCAGCCGACATAGGGCGCCCAGGAAAACGCCGTGGCCAGCAACGTCAGCGGCAACACTGCAATTACCCAGGCAGTGACGCCATGACTGCGCCAGCCGCGACCGCCGGAGTTGAAACGTTGCTCGATGCGATCGGCAAAACGGCCGAACGCCACCAGCGGATGCCAGCGTTTGGGTTCACCCAGCAGCGCATCCAGCGCAACCGCGGCGACACTCAACAACGCCACACTCATTGACTCACTCCCCAATAATTTTCGTACAACAGCTCACTGAGCGGACGCGCCTGCGCCCAGCCTTCGAGTACCAGCATCGGCGCCGGATAAAATTCCTTGACCGGCCCCAGGCAAAGAACGGCTAAGGGTTTGGCGCCGGCCGGCAAACCCAGCAGGTCCGCCAGGGCTTGCGGCTCGAACAACGACACCCAGCCCATGCCCAGTCCTTCGACGCGGGAGGCCAGCCAAAGGTTCTGAATCGCGCAGGACAACGAGGCCATGTCCATTTCCGGCAAGGTGCGACGGCCGAAAATATGGCGCTCGCGATCGTCCATCAGCGCGGCGACCAACACTTCGGCGCAGTCGTTGATGCCTTCGACTTTCAGCTTCATGAATTCGTCGGTGCGCTCGCCGAGGGCTTCGGCGGTGCGGATGCGTTCTTCTTCCACCAGTAGCTGGATCTTGCCGCGCAGGGCTCGATCGCTGATGCGGATGAACCGCCAGGGCTGCATCAGGCCGACACTCGGTGCCTGATGCGCCGCTTCGAGCAGGCGCCGCAGTAATTGCGGCTCGACGGTGCCGCCGCTGAAATGGCGCATGTCACGGCGTTCGGCGATGGCTCGGTAGACCGCTGCGCGTTCGGCTTCGGAGAAGGCGTTGTCAGTCATGGCCTCTTCGCGGGCAAGCCCGCTCCCACAGGATTTTGGTCAGGCGCAAATAGCGCGGCAACCGCCGATGGATTGGACGGAAAATAGAAGTGCACATAAGAGGCGGTCATCCGCCCTTCACGATAAATCGCCTCTGCCCCACGCCCGCCGTTAGGGCTCAGGCCACGAGCGATTGGCTCAAGCTCGGTACTGGTCAGCGAATGGTGATAGGTGTGCCCGCGCAACGAACCTTCCGGCAATTCGACCGCCTGCAACGCCAACGCGGCCAGACGTTTTTGCATCACCGCCTCCCCTGCCAGCAAGCCGACCAATTCAGCGCGAGTGCCCTCGACATCGGTCAACGAGTCGAGCAGATACAGCATGCCCCCACATTCGGCCAACAACGGTTTATCCGCCGCATGGTGAGCGCGGATTGCAGTCAGCATTGTGGTGTTCTGTGACAGCGCCACATGATGCAATTCGGGATAACCACCCGGCAGATAAAGACTGTCTGCCTCCGGCAGTTGCGCATCACGGATCGGCGAAAAAAACAGCAACTCGGCGCCCATGGCGCGCAGCAGATCCAGGCTTGCGCCGTAGGTGAAGGCAAACGCTTCATCTCGGGCCACGGCAATTCGCACACCGGCCAGCAACGGCTCGGCAGCGATCACATCAGGAACCGCGAATTCCACCGCCGGTGGCAGCGCGACCTCGCAACTGCTGGCCAGTGCATCGGCCGCTGCATCGAGGCGCAGGTCGAGATCGTTCAACTCGCTGGCCTGAACCAGACCCAAATGACGACTCGGCAATTCGATCCCGGTTTCCCGGGACAACGCGCCGTACCAGCGCAAGCCTTCGGTCAGGCTGCCTTCGAGCAATTGTGCGTGACGCACTGTGCCAACGCGGTTGGCCAACACACCGGCAAACGGCAAATCCGGCTGATAGCGCGCCAGCCCCAACGCCAGTGCGCCAAAGGTCTGGGCCATGGCGGTGCCGTCGATCACACCCAGCACCGGCACACCGAAGTGTCGCGCCAGATCAGCGCTGGACGGCGTACCGTCAAACAGCCCCATGACGCCTTCGATGAGGATCAGGTCGGCTTCGCCGGCGGCTTCCCACAACAGACGACGACTTTCCTGCTCGCCGACCATCCACATGTCCAGTTGATACACCGGCGCACCGCTGGCGCGCTCGAGAATCATCGGGTCGAGAAAGTCCGGGCCGCACTTGAATACGCGAACCTTGCGCCCCTGATTGCGATGCAAACGGGCCAGCGCGGCGGTGACGGTGGTCTTGCCCTGACCGGAAGCCGGCGCGGCAATCAGCACCGCCGGGCAGTGACGGCTGATTTTCATAAAGTAGTATTCACAGCTCGACGCCTTTTTGCGCTTTGATCCCGGCCTGAAACGCGTGTTTGATCACTCCCATTTCGGTGACCGTGTCGGCCAGTTCGATCATCTCCGGCTTGGCACCGCGACCGGTGACCACCACGTGCTGCATCGGCGGACGCGCCTGCAAATCGCTGAGCACCTGATCCAGATCGAGGTAGCCGTGCTTGAGCGCAATGTTCAATTCGTCGAGCACCACCAGGCCAATCGACGGATCACGCAGCAATTCGCGGGACACCGCCCACGCAGCTTCAGCGGCGGCGATGTCACGCTGGCGATCCTGGGTTTCCCAGGTGAAGCCCTCGCCCATCACATGAAAACGCACCTGTTCCGGGAAGCGCCGGAAGAACAATTCTTCGCCGGTGCTGTTGCGCCCCTTGATGAACTGCACCACGCCACACTGCATGCCGTGGCCCATGGACCGGGCGAGCATGCCGAAGGCCGAACTGCTTTTGCCTTTGCCGTTGCCGGTCAGCACCAGCAGCAGGCCGCATTCATTCGGGGAGTTGGCGATGCGTTCGTCGATCACGGCTTTTTTGCGCAGCATGCGCGCCAGATGACGTTCGTCACGATCGGGGGTATCAGTCATGGGGAGCTCTCCGTTGAGGCTGGATAACGGCGGGCAGGCACAAGAATAGACGGCAAAAAGCCTGGCATCGCCCACCGTGATGCCGCTGAATGGATCAGGCCGGTCTCCGGGCTCATGAGCGGCGATTCGCCTGACTGCGCGCCTTCCCATGTCGACACTCGACACAGTGGCTCAAGGCGCAGTCTTCACTCATTTACCGTTGCGGGGGCAGCGCCGGGATCGTGAGCCTTCATCAATTGAAGAGATCGCTCACCGGCTTCCCTGTTTCACTCTGTCGACCGCAGTCACAGAGCACCTGAAACAAGCCGCGAAGGTTAGAGGGTTGGGGATGGAGCGTCAATTGAAGACGGGCGGCCTGCGAGCGAATAACTGCCGTCGATCAATTATCTGACGCCAATCTTGTGCCACACTCACGACAGTGATATCAAAGAGCCACAATCTCACAGCACAATAAAAAGGTGAGCCACATGCAAGGCATGATCATCAGCAATCCGAAGCTGGAATTCCTGCGCCCGGTGCTGGAACGCTGGTTTGACTGTATCGACCGCTACAACGCCGTGCGCGGCGATAACGACACGCCTTACTGGTTCGATGAAAAAGCCAACCTGAGCCTGCTGTCCGCCGCTGCGTGGATGGCGGAAATGGTGACGCTGCAACAAACGCCGACCCGTAAACAGACCGAAGAAGGCGAACGCAATGGCCGCGCCGATCTGTTTATCGCTACCCGTGAAGAACGCGCTTACCTTCAGGCGACCCAGCGCTGGCCACGCGTCAACAGCCTGAACCTGACTCAAGCATTGCAGGACATCACCAGCGACGCCAAGCGCATCAGCTACGCCAGCGACCTGAAACTCGGCTGCCTGTTCGTTGCGCCGCAAAAAGCCCAACAAAGCGCTACTCCGGAAGAACTCCAGGACATGGTCGACGACCTGCAAAAGGAACACACCTGCGCGGTGGCCTGGTATTTCCCCTATGCCTATCGCAAATTGCGCAACGAAGCCGGCAACTATCACCCCGGCATCGCCGTGCTGTTCAAGGAAGCCCGCGGTTGACCGGTTGAACCATCGCGCACCTGCGCTTCTCTATTGATTAGGTCAATGCATTCATAGGGAAGATCAGCATGCGCAAGCCTCAGCTCGCTCTCGTCATCGTGCTCGCCGGAGGGCTTGCCGCCTGTGGTGAAACCTCCAGGCTGCAAATCTCCGACGGCACCGGCCCCTCTCCCAAGCTGCCAGAACCAAACAAAACCCTGATCCCGACGGTGAACATCGCCCCGGCGATCGGCTGGCCGGACGGCGCTAAACCCATCGCTGCGACAGGGACTCAAGTGGCGGCCTTTGCTGAAGGTCTCGATCACCCGCGCTGGCTCTACGTGTTGCCCAACGGCGACGTGCTGGTCGCCGAAACCAATGCACCGCCCAAACCCGATGACGGCAAAGGCATTCGTGGCTGGGTCATGGGCAAAGTCATGGGCCGTGCCGGCGCCACAGTACCGAGCCCGAACCGCATCACGCTGCTGCGGGACAAGGACCACGACGGCATCGCCGAAACCCGCACGGTGTTTCTGGAAAACCTCAACTCGCCCTTCGGCATGACCCTGGTCGGCAATGACCTGTACGTCGCCGACACCGACCGCTTGCTGCGCTTCCACTATGAAAACGGCGAGACGGCGATCAAATCACAGCCAATGAAGGTGATCGACCTGCCGGGCGGTACGCTGAATCACCACTGGACCAAAAACGTCATCGCCAGCAAGGACGGCCACAAGCTGTACGTGACGGTGGGCTCCAACAGCAACGTCGCCGAAAACGGCATGGACAAGGAAGAAGGTCGCGCGGCGATTTGGGAAGTAGATCGCGCCACCGGCAACCATCGAATCTTCGCCTCGGGGATTCGTAATCCAAACGGCCTGGCTTGGGAACCTCAGAGCGGCGCACTGTGGACGGCGGTCAACGAGCGCGACGAAATCGGCAGCGACCTGGTGCCGGACTACATCACTTCAGTGAAAGACGGCGGGTTCTACGGCTGGCCTTACAGTTATTACGGTCAACACGTCGACATTCGCGTCGAACCGCAAAACCCCGACCTCGTGGCCAAGGCCATTGCTCCGGACTACGCGGTCGGCCCGCATACCGCATCGCTGGGCCTGACGTTCGCTGAGGGCAACACGCTGCCGGCGCAGTTCAAGGAAGGCGCATTCATCGGCCAGCATGGCTCGTGGAACCGTAAGCCGCACAGTGGCTACAAAGTGATTTTCGTACCGTTCAGCGCAGGGAAACCGACCGGGCAGCCGGTTGATGTGCTCACCGGTTTCCTCAATGACGAGGAAAAAGCCATGGGCCGTCCGGTAGGCGTGGTGATTGATCAGCAGGGTGATTTGTTGGTGGCGGATGACGTGGGCAACAAGGTGTGGCGCGTATCGGCGACCAAGTAAGCGCTTAGCGCTTGCGGCACAGCGTCAATCCATCGCCCAACGGCAACAATGACAGATCCACACGCGAGTCATCTTTCAAGGCGCGATTGAGCGCCTGGATGGCTCGGGTGTCCTCGCTCTCGGGATTGCCCTCAAGCACCCGTGCGCTCCACAGCGTGTTATCAAACACCGCCAGACCGCCGACTCGCAGCAGACGCAGGGCGTGCTCCAGATAGCGTGGATAGTTGGCTTTATCGGCATCGATGAAGATCAGGTCGAACGGCTCTTGCTGGTCCATCTGAGCGAGGGTTTCCAGCGCAGGTGCCAAGCGTAGGTCAATTCGTTCGGTTAACCCCGCCTCCTGCCAGTAACGGCGCGCGGTGGCATTGTAGTCGCCAGGAATGTCGCAGCAGATCAGCGAGCCGTCATCCGGCAATGCAGCCGCCATGCACAAGGCGCTGTAACCGGTGAAGGTGCCGACTTCCAAGAGACGCTTGGCGCCGGTGAGTTTCACCAGTAGCGCGAGGAACTGGCCCTGCTCCGGCGCCACTTGCCAGCGAGCCATGGGCAGCGCCTGGGTTTCGTCACGCAAACGCTTGAGCAGCAGCGTTTCGCGCAGGGAAACGTCGAGCAGGTATTGATACAGGGAATCGTCGAGATTGAGTGTGCGAGCGGTCATGACAACCTCTGCAATTTAGGGGTTGCGTGCCAAGTGCTCAGGTTGCAAGACGCGCTTGGCACTCAGATAGGCTTTCTGCCAGTAAGCTTTGGACAAGCTGTCGAGCTTCACCGTGCCGCCGGTGGCGGGCGCATGGACGAAGCGACCTTCGCCGACGTAGATCCCGGCGTGGCTGACCTGGGAGCCGCCATTGGTGGCGAAGAAGATCAGGTCACCAGTTTGCAGACCTTCCTTGCCCACACTGGCCGCCTGCATGCTGATCATCTCGCGGGTGGTACGCGGCAGGGAAATGCCGGCGACGTCATGGTAGACGTAACCGATCAGCCCGCTGCAATCGAAACCCGAAGCCGGCGTGTTGCCACCCCAACGGTACGGGGTGCCCACCAGGCCGAGCGCGCGGAACAACACGTCTTCTGCCTCAGGGGAGAATGCTTGGGAGGAACCGAAAACAATGGGCGCGCGAACCACCGGCGCAGGAGGCGGTGTACGGCTGGCGCAGGCGCTGAGCAGCGCTGCGAAGAACATGATTGCGAGGCGGGCCGACGTCGACATATGCAGAACATCCTGATCTGGCTGCGGCTTTTTCTGCCGGGAGGACAGAAAAGAAAACCGCCTGCGCAGGACGCAGGCGGTTTGCCATCAATAATAGATCAGGATTCTAGCGGCTACGCGGCAAACTTCAAGTAAGACTTTAAGTTCACCTTACAAAATGTCCGCTTACTTGCGTGCCGTGACGATAGACGGGGCTGCAGTTGGCGTCATCGCCAGTGCGCGCTTGGCTTCGATGAAGGTCTTGCTCCAGTAGCTGTCGCCCAGGCTATCGATCCGGACACCACCGCTGCGGCGGCTGCTGGAATGGATGAACTGGTTGTCACCCAGGTAGATCCCGGCGTGACTGACGCGGCCGCGACGGCCATTGGTGGCGAAAAACAGCAAGTCGCCAGGCTTCAGTTTGCTGCGCGAAACCAACGGAGCGTCCACGTTGATCATTTCGCGAGTGGAGCGTGGCAAGTTCAGGCCGGCTTCTTCACGAAACAGGTAACCGATGAAGCCACTGCAATCAAAGCCGGCTTCGGAGGTGCCGCCGAAACGGTAACGGGTACCGATCAGGGACATGCCACGTTCGAGGATGCTGTCGGCCAGAACCGGAAGCTGGTACGACTTGCCGCCGGCGAAGTCTACCAATTCTTTTTCGGTGGCCGCCTCTTCCTGTTCAAGCGCTTGCTGATAAAGAACGGAAGATTGGGCAGAAACAGAATTTTTAGCCTGCTGTTGCTGCTCTTGCTGGGACACTGGAGAGTGAGCAGCGCAACCGAACAACAGGGTGACGAATGCGAGGGGCACGAGGGGTGCAAAGCGATTTAGCATGGGCACGACCGTGTCTGATAGTTTTAAAGAAGGCGAGACTATGCCCACTATCAATCTCATTTGCAAATTCAATCGATCTTGATGTGACTTATCGGTTTCTCGTTTACATCTAAGCGCTTAAGCCCGTTTTAGACGTTCGCACAGCCTGCAGCCCTGCAGGAAAGCGCAATTGTTGACGCCTGAAATATGCCAAAACCCGCGACAGGCTTGGGCTTTACCAGCCTAACGTTTCTTTCAGAAAGGGGATCGTCAGCTTGCGCTGAGCTTGAAGGGAGGCCTGATCGAGGCGTTCAAGCAGCTCGAAAAGCGCGCTCATGCTGCGGGTACCGCGGGTCAAAATGAAATGCCCGACTTCATCGGTCAAGTGCAGACCTCGACGCGATGCGCGCAGTTGCAAAGCACGCAATTTATCTTCGTCGGAGAGCGGACGCATCTGAAAGATCAACGCCAACGTCAGACGGGATTTGAGGTCCGCCAGCTTCACCGGCAGTTCGCGCGGGGACGTCGAAGCGGCGATCAGCAGGCGTCGACCGCTGTCACGCAGACGATTGAACAGATGGAACAGCGCCTCCTCCCAATCCGCCCGACCGGCTACCGCCTGCAAATCATCCAGGCAGACCAGTTCATACTGTTCGAGGTTGTCGAGGATGGCGATGCCACGATCAAGCAGCTCGGCCAACGGCAAATACACCGCGGGCTCCCCCAGTTGTTCGAAGCGCAGGCAGGCCGCCTGCAACAGGTGCGTACGCCCTACCCCGTCCTTGCCCCAGAGATAAATCAGGCTTTCGGTCCAGCCGGCGTCGGCTTCGCATAGCCGCTCGACATAGCCGAGTGCAGCGGCATTGGCGCCTGGGTAGTAATTGATAAAGGTAGCGTCATCACGCAGACGCACACCTAGGGGCAGCTGAATCGGTTTCATGCTGACTGAACAGTTCCAAAGGAACCGTTAGTGGCCTCTGTGTAAAGTTTGCGAAGTTTATACCCGTGAAGCTGACCGCACAATGCGACAGACCACAAGCAAAATCAACGGTTTGCGTTAACACACTGGTTTTATGACAGTTTCTTTGCTGGCGCATGTGACAGCAGCGCGAGGGATTCGGGTCAACCTGGCGATGAACCAGGCTGCCCGCGACGGGTGATCAGAGACCTTAGGTTGGGTACATATCCGTTTCTGCGGTCACGGCGGCTGGCGGTTTCGCTTTTACAGCGAGTCACTTTCGAAAAGCGCGAAAGTAACCAAAGCGCTCTTGCCCCGCCATTCGGTGCCTCGCCTAGGCTCGGCATGCCCTCACTCCGGCATTGCTCCGGGGGCCCGCCGCCATCGGCCATCCATGGCCGGGGGCGGCTACCGCGGCATCCTTGCCGCGGTGCCCCCTGCGCAACGCCTGCGTTCGGCCTCTGGGAAAGGGGCGGCAGATCTGAAGCCAAAGCAAAGCGACGGCAACGGCAAGATCAAAAGATCGCAGCCTCGCTTCGCTCGACAGCTCCTACAGGAAAATGCGTTCACTTGAAGCCAGACCGGCCGGTAGGCCGCCTCGCTTTGGCGTTTGCGGTGCACGCCCCCTCGAGAGGCCGAGTGGAGGTTCTGCGCAGTGGGCAACCCCGCATGGATGCCGGGTTAGCCGCCCCCGGCCATGGATGGCCGATGGCGGCGGGCCCACGGAGCAGGACCGGAGCGAGGGCATGCCGAGCCTAGGCGAGGCACCGAACGTCAGGGGCAAGAGCCCTTGGTTACTTGGGGCTCTTCCAAGTGACTCGCTGTAAAAGCGAAACCAATAGCGGCCATTACCACAGAAACGGATATGCACACGATCAACAAAAGCCAGGTCGGCCGCCTCGCTTTTGCTCTTGATCCACCGCCCCCTCGCTACGCATGTGTGTGTGCCTGGAAACATCAAGCTTAAGTGAACAGCATCACCTTAAAGCTCGGGCTCATCAACACCGCTGTACATACCAGAATCTTTATACAAATCATGCACGTGGCGCACCAACACCATGATCACCGCCGCCACCGGCAGCGCCAGCAGCACACCGGTAAAACCGAACAGCTCACCCCCTGCCAGAATCGCGAAGATCACCGCCACCGGGTGCAGACCAATCCGGTCTCCCACCAGCAATGGCGTCAGCACCATGCCTTCCAGCGCCTGCCCGACCATGAACACCGCGACGATACCGATCATGGGATACAGATCGCCACCAAACTGGAACAACCCGGCTATCAAGGCCGCGCCAATTCCGATGACAAACCCCATGTACGGCACGATCGCCGCCAGACCGGCAATCAAACCGATCAACAGCCCTAGTTCCAGCCCCACCAGCATCAGGCCCGCCGCGTAGATGACGCCCAACGCCACCATCACCAACAACTGTCCGCGCACGAACGCACCCAGCACTTCATGGCATTCACCCGCCAGGATCACAACGCGCTCTTCGCGATCACGGGGTAGCAGGCTGCGGATCTTGGCCATCATCAGGTCCCAGTCCCGCAGGAGATAGAAGGCCACCACCGGGATCAGCACCAGATTCGCCAGCAAGCCAATCAATGCAAGGCCGGAAGCCGTTGCCTGACTCAGCACCACACCGACAATGTCGGTGGTCTGGCCCATGTGCTCGCTGATCGCAGCCTTGAGCTTGTCGAATTTCCAGAAGCCATCCGACAACCCGAACTTCGATTGCGCCCACGGCAGCGCGGTGTTCTGCAACCAATCGAGCATCTGCGGCGCCAGTTCGTACAAGCGAAACAGCTGCTTGGCGAGCATCGGCACCAACACCAGCAGCAATGTCGTGAAGATCAAGGTAATCAGCGCAAACACCGCCACCACGCCCCAGGTGCGAGACAGCCCGGCCTTCTCCAGCCGATCCACCAATGGATCGAACAGATAAGCCAACAGCAGCGCCACCAGGAACGGCGTCAGGATCGGATGCAACAGCCAGACAAACGCACAGAGCAGGATTATCCCGCCCAACCAGAACCAACGCCGCGTATCGGCCATGTACAACTCCCTATGCATCTATATAAAGAAAGAAAACCGTTACCAACGGAATCGCAACTGCGGCACAGGTGCCGGAGTAGGCGCTACTACCGGCGCCGAACCCTCGGCCGGCTGAACCGGTGCGACTGGCGCCGGCGCTTCACCGGCTGGAACTTCCTGCAATTTGGCCAGCGACAATTGCGCCTTCAACTGATCGGCGCTGCCATTGACCCGGTAGAGAATCCGGTCGCCGTCGACACTTTGCAGACGCGCACCAAACGGCTCCAGCAAGCGCCCAAGCGCCGCGTAACGCTCCAGATTCATGCCCTGCACTTCGAGCAATTGTTCGCCCGAAGCACCTGGCTTGACCACAAACCGAGGCGCCAGCCGTTGACTGACCGCCAGCATCACCGCATCAGCCACAGCAGCCTGATCCGCGCCCTGAACATTGCCCGCCTCCTTCTTGTCGCCCAGCCACAACTGCCACTTGGCCTGCCACTGGCCGCCCTCTTCACGGGCATGCACCGCGAGCAAAGCGTCAGCGTTGTAACGCTCCGATGCTCCGCGCAGTGGCGTTGCGTCAGCACCTTCCAGATTCGGTGCAGTGGCGACAATTTGCTCATTCAGATCGGCCAGCGGCAGGCGCAGCGGCAGACCACGGTGTTGCGCCGCTCGACGCAGCGGTGCAGCGCTGGCCTGGCCATCGCCCACCAGGCTCGAACCCTCAGCGGAATCGTTCAACCACCAGCTGAGGATCGATGGCCGGTTCGCCCCCCACAGAGACAGCCCGGCACGGCGCAACGCTTGCTCGGTGCTGGCCGGGTCGAAATCGACCTTCAGCACTTCCGGTGGACCAGCGTCAAAGCCGTACTGACTGATGATCTGCTGCGGGTCCTTGCGCAGTGCTGCCAACCCCGGGCTTTGCGCAGCCTTGGGATCACCGGTCAGACGCAACACCAGCGTATCCAACGCTTGCTGGGTCGCCTGATCGCGTACCTCAGGGGATTGACCACTGACAGGCTGACGCACCTGATACAGGTTTTTGACGGTCTCGGCATGACTCGCCAGGCTGACCACTGACAAACAGCCCGCAAACAAATATCTAGAAAAAAAACGCATGGAGGATTCCTGACGACAAGAGCGGCTGGAACAGGCCGCGTGAACCAGATTGAGCAAGGCTGTGACCACGCCCCCCAGCAAAACATTCACCCGACCCCGGTAAGTTTTTGCACTGTCGTAACGATAGACGGTTAATAGCGATACCTTATACAGCCATGAAGGAGGCGACCAACACGGGCAATAAAGGTTTTTTTAAGCCGATATGCCCCTGCCGTCGGCCTGAGGATGGCCGCTGCCCCTCAAGCCTGATAAAATCGCGCGCCTTCGCAGACCGGCAACAGCCGGGCACCCTGAAATATGCGCTAGGCAATCGCCTTCGTCAGTTTCGGTGGTCCCACTGGACTCGGTCGTTACCCCTGAATCCCCCCTAAAGGCCTGGATCATGAGCAAGCAACCCTCCCTGAGCTACAAGGACGCCGGTGTAGACATCGACGCCGGTGAAGCATTGGTCGAACGCATCAAGAGCGTCGCCAAGCGTACTGCGCGCCCGGAAGTCATGGGCGGCCTGGGCGGTTTCGGCGCCCTCTGCGAAATCCCGGCCGGCTACAAGCAGCCCGTGCTGGTTTCCGGCACTGACGGCGTCGGCACCAAGCTGCGTCTGGCGCTGAACCTGAACAAGCACGACACCATCGGCATCGACCTGGTTGCCATGTGCGTGAACGACCTGGTGGTCTGCGGCGCCGAGCCGCTGTTCTTCCTCGACTACTACGCTACCGGCAAACTTAACGTCGAAACCGCGACCCAGGTCGTGACCGGCATTGGCGCTGGCTGCGAACTGTCCGGCTGCTCCCTGGTCGGCGGCGAAACTGCTGAAATGCCGGGCATGTACGAAGGCGAAGACTACGACTTGGCCGGCTTCTGCGTCGGCGTCGTGGAAAAATCCGAAATCATCGACGGTTCGAAAGTCGCTGCCGGCGATGCCCTGCTCGCCCTGCCGTCCTCCGGCCCGCACTCCAACGGCTACTCGCTGATCCGCAAGATCATCGAAGTGTCCGGTGCCGACATCGAAAACATCCAGCTCGACGGCCAACCACTGACCGACCTGCTGATGGCCCCGACCCGTATCTACGTGAAGCCGCTGCTCAAGCTGATCAAAGAAACCGGCGCCGTCAAAGCCATGGCCCACATCACCGGTGGTGGCTTGCTGGACAACATCCCGCGCGTTCTGCCAAAAGGCGCACAAGCGGTGGTTGACGTCGCGAGCTGGACCCGTCCTGCCGTGTTCGACTGGCTGCAAGAGAAAGGCAACGTCGACGAAAACGAAATGCACCGTGTGCTGAACTGCGGCGTCGGCATGGTCATCTGCGTCGCTCAAGAGCACGTTGAAACCGCCCTGAACGTCCTGCGCGAAGCCGGCGAGCAGCCTTGGGTGATCGGTCAGATCTCCACCGCTGCCGAAGGCGCGGCTCAGGTTGAACTGAAGAACCTCAAGGCACACTGATGCAAGAGCGGATGTCCCAGACCTGTGATGTGGTGGTGCTGTTGTCCGGCACCGGCAGTAACTTGCAGGCCTTGATCGACAGCACGCGGACCGGCGACAGCCCGGCCCGCATCGCTGCGGTGATTTCCAACCGCGCCGACGCCTACGGCCTGCAACGCGCCACGGACGCGGGTATCGACACCCGCACCCTGGATCACAAGGCTTTCGAAGGCCGTGAGGCCTTCGATGCCGCGCTGATCGATCTGATCGACGCGTTCAACCCCAAACTCGTGGTACTGGCCGGCTTCATGCGCATTCTCAGCGCTGACTTCGTGCGCCACTACCAAGGTCGCCTGCTCAACATCCATCCCTCGCTGCTACCCAAATACAAAGGGTTACACACTCATCAGCGCGCGCTGGAAGCCGGCGACACGGACCATGGCTGCTCCGTGCATTTCGTCACCGAGGAACTCGATGGCGGACCACTGGTCGTACAGGCAGTAATACCGGTAGAGTTGCACGATTCGCCGCAGAGTCTGGCGCAGCGGGTCCACGTTCAGGAACACCTGATCTACCCGCTGGCTGTACGCTGGTTTGCCGAAGGTCGTTTATCACTCGGCGAGCAAGGTGCTTTACTGGATGGAAAGTTACTCGCGGCCAGCGGCCACTTGATTCGAACCTAGGAGACTTTATGCGTCGCGCCCTGCTCTTCGCTTGCGCTCTGCTCGCCCTGCCTTTTGCGCAGGCTGCAGAACTTCAACCTTTCTCCGCCAGCTACACCGCTGACTGGAAGCAGCTGCCCATGAGCGGCACCGCTGAACGCAGCTTGACCAAGCAAGCCAATGGCGCCTGGAAGCTCAGCTTCAAGGCCTCAATGATGATCGCCAGCCTGACCGAAGAAAGCACCCTGACCCTGGACAAGGACACGCTGCTGCCGCAGTCCTACCACTTCGAACGTGGCGGTCTGGGAAAAACCAAGAAAGCTGACCTGGATTTCGACTGGACCAACAAAATGGTCACCGGCACCGATCGCGGTGACCCGGTCAAGATCCCGCTCAACCGCGGCATGGTCGACAAATCCACTTATCAGCTGGCCCTGCAGCACGACGTGGCCGCGGGCAAGAAAAGCATGAGCTATCAGGTCGTCGACGATGGCGAAGTCGATACCTATGACTTCCGCGTGCTGGGTTCGGAAAAAGTCGACACCAAGGCTGGCCAGATTGAAGCGATCAAAGTCGAGCGCGTGCGCGACCCGACACAAAGCAAGCGCATCACCGTCCTGTGGTTCGCCAAGGACTGGGATTACCTGCTGGTTCGTCTGCAACAGGTTGAAACCGACGGCAAGGAGTACAACATCATGCTCCTGGACGGTACGGTCAACGGCAAGGCTGTCAAAGGCAGCTAATCCGGATCCACACGAAAATCCGGAATCCGATAAGGATTCCGGATTTTTTTATGCCCGCTACAATTCAAATCCGCGCCAGCGCCTGGGCCAGGTCGGCGCGCAGGTCTTCGACATCCTCGACACCCACTGACAAACGCACCAGCGCATCGCCGATGCCAAGTTGCGCGCGGGTGTCTGCGGGGATGCTGGCGTGGGTCATGATCGCCGGGTGTTCGATCAGGCTTTCCACCCCACCCAGGCTTTCGGCCAAGGCGAAGATCCGTACACTCTCGAGGAAACGCGTGGCGCCCGCCAGGTCGCTGTTCAGATCGAGGGAAATCATCCCGCCGAAACCGCGCATCTGCCGCTGCGCCAGTTCGTGCTGCGGGTGCGACGGCAGGCCCGGATAATAGACGCGCGCCACCTGCGGCTGACGCTCCAGCCATTGCGCCAGATCCAGCGCGTTATTGCAGTGGCGTTCCATGCGCAGCGCCAGGGTCTTCACGCCGCGCAGGGTGAGGAACGCGTCGAACGGCCCGGCGATAGCGCCAACTGAGTTCTGCAGGAAGCCCAGACGCTCCGCCAGGTCTGCGTTTTTTCCAACCACCGCAATGCCGCCGATCACATCGGAGTGGCCGTTCAGGTACTTGGTGGTCGAGTGCAGCACGATGTCGAAGCCAAGCTCCAACGGGCGCTGTATCCAGGGGCTGGCAAACGTGTTGTCGGCCACACAGATGATGCCTCGCGCGCGACAGATGCGCGCGACAGCCGCGAGGTCCGTCAGGCTCAGCAAGGGATTGCTTGGCGTCTCGACCCAAACCATCTTCGTGTCGGGCTGCAGTGATGCTTCGAATCCCGCCAGGTCAGTCAGATCGACAAAGCTGAAGCGATGCCCGGCGCTGCGTTTGCGCACCTTATCGAAGAGTCGAAAGGTGCCGCCGTACAGATCATTGCCAGAGACGATGTGCGAGCCCGCGTCGAGCAGCTCGAGCACCGTGGAGATCGCCGCCAGCCCGGAGGCGAACGCGAAGGCTTGGGTGCCGCTTTCGAGGTCCGCGACGCAACGCTCCAGCGCAAAGCGCGTCGGGTTGTGCGAGCGCCCGTAATCGAAGCCCTTGTGCACGCCGGGGCTCTGCTGCAAATAGGTGGAGTTGGCGTAAATCGGCGGCATCAGCGCCCCGGTTGAAGGGTCGGGCGTCTGCCCGGCATGGATCACACGGGTGGCGAAGGCACGTGGCACAGTGGTTTCATCGTGTTGACTCATGCAAGGGATCTCCGTAAGTGAATGAGCATGTCGACTCGAGTAATCAAGCCGTGGAAGCCCGAGGCGTCGGCGATGATTGCCACCAGCCCACGGTCGAGCTCCGCCCGCAGTTCAGCCAGGCTGGCGCCGGGAGGCAGGGTTTGAAGCTTATCGGTCATCGCGCTGGAAACACTCGTGCGAAAGTGCGAAGCATCTTCTTGCATGCCAAGCAGAATATCGGACTCGTCGATCACGCCAACCAGCCGCTGTCCGCCCTCCAGTACCGGCAGTTGCGAGACATCAGCCAGGCGCATGCGCTGGAAAGCGGTGAGCAGCGTGTCGTCCGGGCCCACGCTGATCACCCGGCCATCCTCGAAGCGTCGTGAGATCAGGTCACGCAGATCGCCGTAATGTTTGTACTGCAGCAGGCCCTGATCGTTCATCCACTGGTCGTTGTAGACCTTCGACAGGTAGCGCGTGCCGGTGTCGCAGACGAAGCTGACGACCCGCTTCGGCTCGGTTTGCTCACGGCAGTAGCGCAGCGCCGCCGCCAGCAACGTGCCGGTCGAGGAACCGCCGAGAATGCCTTCGGCGCGCAGCAGTTGGCGGGCATGATCGAAGCTTTCCTCATCGCTGATCGAATACGCGTGGCGCACGCTGGACAGGTCGGCAATCGACGGAATGAAGTCCTCGCCGATGCCCTCAACCGCCCACGAACCGGGTGTGCCGAGGGTGCCGCTGCGGCTGTATTCGGCCATCACCGAGCCGACCGGATCGGCGAGCACCATGGTCAGGTTCGGCTGCACGCGGCGAAAGAAGCGGGTCAGCCCGGTCAGCGTGCCTGCCGAACCGACGCCGACGACGATGGCGTCCAGATCATGCTGAGTCTGCGCCCAGATCTCAGGCGCAGTGCTGCATTCGTGGGCCAGCGGGTTGGCCGGGTTGTTGAACTGATCGGCGAAGAAGGCGTCGGGAATGTCCTGCGCCAGCCGCGCAGCAACGTCCTGGTAATAATCGGGATGACCCTTGCCGACATCGGAGCGGGTGATGTGCACCTCGGCGCCCATCGCCTTGAGGTGCAGGACCTTCTCGGTGGACATCTTGTCCGGCACCACCAACACCACCCGGTAACCCTTGGCACGGCCGACCAGCGCCAGGCCGAGGCCGGTGTTGCCGGCGGTGGCCTCGACGATGGTGCCACCGGGTCGCAGGCGGCCATCGCGCTCGGCGGCGTCAATCATCGCCAGGCCGATGCGATCCTTGATCGAACCGCCGGGGTTCTGCGATTCGAGCTTGAGGAACAGCGTGCACGGGCCGGTATCGAAACGGCTGACGCGCACCAGCGGCGTATTGCCAATCAGTTCGAGTACGGCGGGACGGGAGTCAGTGGGCATGTCGTCACCTCGCTACGCAAATTAGCACTGGATGGACAGCAACCGGCGGCGAATAATCGCGCACCAATCACAGGCAAAGTCTCGCTTGGACCATAGGCCTGGATGGCGCCACCCGCAACTTGCGCAGCCAGCCGGTCGTGTCGAAGGCTTTCGTCACAGCGTCCAGATCGATGACCACGAACGCTTTGCCGACGTTCCGAGATCTGCCGGCGGCGAAGGCTCGGCGCCCGAGCCACACGATTACTTCGACGCGGCGCTGGGTGCCTGCAAAGCCCTGCCCCTGAAGATGTACGCGAAGAAGAAAGACACCGAGGTGAGTGTCGAAACCCATCTGTCCGAAGGCGCTTTCAGCCAATAGCGGCAAGGGCTGTGCAGGCGGGTTATGCTCCACGCGTCACCCGCTTAGCTTGGAATGCCCCATGAACACTCCGCTCGTGATCCGCCCCCGCACCGAAGATGTCGAAGGCCAACCGATTCTTCGCCCGCTGCCGTCAGCCAAATGCCGCAGCGTCGGGCCTTTCGTGTTTTTTGACCACATGCTGCAAACCCGTTATCCGGCGGGTAAAGGCATGAACATCCGACAGCATCCGCACATTGGTCTGTCCACCCTCACCTACTTGTTCGAAGGGCAAATCCAGCACAAGGACAGCCTCGGCTCCGATCAAGTGGTGGACGCCGGTGATGTCAGCTGGATGACTGCAGGCAGCGCGATTGCCCACGTCGAGCGCACGCCTGAGGCGTTGAAGGACAAGGGCTTCACGATGCACGGTTTACAGATTTGGCTGGCCTCACCGAAAGATAAAGAGCACGGGCCCGGACACTACAGTCACCATCCGGCGGCCACGCTGCCGGTCAGCGATAACCTTGGGGTGAAGATCCGGATGATTGCCGGGTCAGGCTTTTGCCTGGAATCACCGGTCCCGGTGCTTTCTCCGACGCTGTATGCCGAATTGAACCTGCAAACGGCGACGACGCTGCTGATTCCTACCGAGCATGAAGAGCGGGCGTTGTACGTGCTGGACGGCGAGGTGCAACTGGATGGCGAGCTGATAGAACCGCATTCGCTGGTGGTGTTGCCGGTCGGGGAAGAGATGACGCTGTTCGCCGAGAGCAACTGTCATGCCGTGCTGTTTGGTGGGGCGCCGCTGGATGGGCCACGGCGGATCAACTGGAATTTTGTGGCGAGTGATCCCGCGTTGATCGATGAGGCTCGTCGGCGTTGGGCGGCCGGAGATTGGCCGACGGTGCCGGGGGAAAGCGAGCGGATCGAGTTGCCAAAAGGACGAAGCGGGCCAACCCCGCTGTAATGATCGTTCCCACGCTCTGCGTGGGAACGATCAAAAAGCAGCAATTAGCCGCTAAACACTTCATCCAGCAAATTATGCATCGACGTAAACGCACGCCCCGCCGTCTTCGCGTCATACATCATCATGCCCGGCACATTGGCATGCGGATCGGTGAAGGAATGCACCGCACCGCCGTAGCTCAGCAGTTGCCAATCCACGCCTGCCGCATTCATTTCTTCTTCAAACGCCGGCAGTTGGTCTTTCGGCACCAATGGGTCGGATGCACCGTGCAGCACCAACACCGAGCCTTTGATATTTTTGGCGTCCGCCGGATTCGGCGAATCCAGCGTTCCGTGGAACGACACTGCTGCTTTCACTGGCGCGCCGGTGCGCGCCAGATCCAGGGCGCAGCAACCGCCGAAGCAGAAACCAAAGGTTGCCAGTTTCGAGGCATCGACCGCTGCTTCGTCCTGGATTTGCAGCTGATCGAACGCCGCTTGCATGCGTTTACGCAACAACGGGCGGTCATGCTTGAGCGGCATCATTGCTGCACCCGCCTCGTCGCCGTTCTGCGGACGGACCGACTGGCCGTAGAGGTCCGCGATCAGCACCACATAACCCTTGGACGCCACGGACTTGGCGATCTCCTCGGCACCGGCACTGACACCCATCCAGTTCGGCGCCATTAACAACCCCGGGCGCGGGCCTTTATGGTCAACGTCGAAGGCGAGACGACCTTCATACGACTGGCCATCAATCTGATAAGCGACGGAACGAACAGTGATTTGGCTCATGACTAACTCCCAGCAAAAGACACCAGAATGAAAAAACCCGCCGAAGCGGGTTTTTTTACAACGCCGTTAAACCGACAGTTCAACCAACAGCTTGTTGAGACGGCGCACGTAAGCAGCCGGGTCTTTCAAGCTGTCACCGGCTGCCAAGGCCGCCTGATCAAAGAGAATGTGCGACAGATCGCCGAAGCGTTCATCGCTCTGCTCGTTGTCGAGCTTCTCGATCAACGGGTGAGCCGGGTTGAATTCGAAGATTGGCTTCGATTCCGGAACCTTCTGACCGCTGGCTTCCAGGATCTGACGCATCTGCATGCCCAGGTCCTGCTCACCGATGGCCAGAATCGCCGGGGAATCGGTCAAACGGTGCGAAACCCGCACTTCAGCGACCGAGTCGCCCAGTGCAGTTTTCAGACGCTCAACCAGACCTTCTTTGGACTTGGCGACTTCTTGCGCAGCTTTCTTGTCCTCTTCCGAGTCCAGGTTGCCGAGATCAAGGTCACCGCGAGCCACGTCGACAAAGCTCTTGCCGTCGAAGTCGCTGAGGTAACTCATCAGCCACTCGTCGATGCGGTCGGTCAGCAGCAGCACTTCGATGCCTTTCTTGCGGAAGACTTCCAGGTGCGGGCTGTTTTTGACTTGCGCGTAGGTTTCGCCGGTCAGGTAGTAGATCTTGTCCTGACCTTCCTTGGCGCGAGCCAGGTATTCGGCCAGACCCACCACTTGCTCGCCTTCATCACCGTTGGTCGATGCGAAACGCAGCAGGCCAGCAATCTTCTCTTTGTTGGCGAAGTCTTCTGCCGGGCCTTCTTTCATGACCTGGCCAAAGTTTTTCCAGAAGCTTTTGTATTGCTCAGGCTCGTTCTTCGCCAGCTTTTCCAGCATGTCGAGAACGCGCTTGGTCAGCGCCGACTTCATGGAATCGATGATCGGGTCTTTTTGCAGGATTTCCCGCGAGACGTTCAGCGACAGGTCGTTGGAATCGACCACGCCTTTGATGAAGCGCAGGTACAGCGGCAGGAACGACTCGGCCTGATCCATCACGAACACGCGCTGCACATACAGCTTCAGGCCTTTCGGCGCCTCACGCTGGTACAGATCGAACGGAGCACGGGCCGGCACGTAGAGCAGCGAGCTGTATTCGAGCTTGCCTTCGACCTTGTTGTGGCTCCAGCTCAGCGGGTTCTCGAAGTCGTGAGCGACGTGTTTGTAGAACTCCTGGTATTCCTCGTCCTTGACTTCGGTACGCGGACGGGTCCACAGGGCGCTGGCGCGGTTGACGGTTTCCCATTCAACGGCCGGTTGCTCTTCGCCTTCGACGGCTGCCACTTCTTTTGGCAACTCGATCGGCAGAGCGATGTGGTCGGAGTACTTTTTGATGATGTTGCGCAGACGCCAGCCATCGGCGAATTCGTCTTCAGCCGCCTTCAGGTGCAGGACGATGCGGGTACCGCGCTCGGCTTTCTCAACGGTGGCAACTTCGAAATCGCCTTCGCCCTTGGACGACCAGTGCACGCCTTCGCTGGCAGCATCGCCGGCACGACGGCTGAACACGTCAACTTTGTCAGCGACGATGAATGCAGAGTAGAAACCCACACCGAACTGACCGATCAGGTGCGAGTCTTTTTTCTGATCGCCAGAGAGATGTTTCATGAAATCGGCAGTGCCGGATTTGGCGATGGTCCCCAGGTGGGTGATCGCCTCTTCTCGGCTCATGCCGATGCCGTTGTCTTCGAGAGTGACGGTTTTAGCGTCCTTGTCGAAGCTCACACGGATTTTCAGCTCGGCGCCACCTTCCAGCAGTTCAGGCTTGGACAGGGCTTCGAAACGTAATTTGTCGACAGCGTCAGAGGCGTTCGAGATCAATTCGCGAAGGAAAATTTCCTTGTTGGAATACAGCGAATGGATCATGAGGTGCAGCAGTTGCTTCACCTCGGTCTGGAAGCCCAGGGTTTCCTTTTGAGTTTCCACACTCATGGTTATCAAACTCCAATCAGATGGCAGTGGCCGCGACCTTGAGGGTCGGCGGCGGGTTGTCATCAAAGTTGGGGGCAGTGTTCAGGATTTCAAGGGCTCTTCGATTTTGAAATGGGCGCGGGCCGTGGCAATCGGTTCAGCTTCGGTACTTTGCCAGGCCGTAATCGCAACGTTGGCCACCCGGCGACCCTGACGGCAAACCTGGCATCGGGCCCAGGTGTCGCGAAACTGCCCCGCACGCAGGTAGTCGAGGGAGAAGTCGATGATCTTCGGCACACCCGGCGAACCGGTGAAAATCAGCAGGTGCAACGCTGCAGACAGCTCCATGAACCCGGCGATCACGCCGCCATGAATCGCCGGCAATAAAGGGTTACCAATGTTGTCCTTGTTGGCCGGCAAGCGAAACAGCAGCTCATCCCCCACCCGCGAACATTCGACGCCGATCAGTTTGGCGTAAGGAATCAGGTGCAGCAGCGAGGCGTAGTCGCCTTGCTCATGTGCCTTCTGAAGTTGTTCCTTGAAGTCGTCGGTCATTTCTCACCTCTGGCGATGGCGCCGCCAAAACCTTTGGTGCCTTTGATGGCTTTGCCCATGCGCATGAACGTACCCACCACATGGGCAATGGGTTGCTCGGGATCGTCCTGATAGGCGAAACCGCGAGCAAAGATCACATCCGTGGTAACCCGGTAGCACTGAGCAAAACCGTAGACATCTTTGTGTGGTTCAGCGGCGTGCATGTAGTCGATGCGCAGATCGAGGGTCGGGCAGACCTCAAATTCGGGTAGCACGCAGAGGGTCGACATGCCACAGGCAGTGTCCATCAGCGAGGTCAGCGCTCCGCCATGGATCACCCCGGTTTGCGGGTTGCCAACAATTTGAGGACTGTACGGCAGGATGACGGTTAGCCCTTCGCTGCTAGCGCTGCGAACCCGCAGCCCAAGTACCTGACAATGTCGCAGCGCCGATAGAAATCGCGTCGCGCGCTCAAAAACGGGGTTTTCGGTCATTTTTATCCCACTCTTTTTAGTGTTCTGGCAACGCACTGGCGCTTTAGTAAAAGTTCCCGTCAGAATAATCTTATATATCTGTATAAATTGAGGAACTTAACGTTGCGGACTACGCTCGAAAGGTCAGTAGATATATTTTCCATAAGGAGAAACACCCCATGCGTAAGACTTTAGCTATTGCCTTGATGTTGACCGCTTCCCTCGGTCTCGCTGCCTGCGATAAAAAATCCGAGGACAAAGCTCAAGATGCCAACCAACATGCTGAGCAAGCTCAGCAAGACATGAACAAAGCTCAGGATAAAGTGAACGACGCTGCGAAAGAAAACGCCGAAGCCGCCAAAGCTCAGGCTGAATCGGATGCAGCGGCAGCAAAAGAAGCACCTAAAAACTAAAACAGTTTTTAGCGTGATAAAGAAAACCCGCCAAGTGCGGGTTTTCTTTTGCCTGCTGTTTTTTTTTGCACGGCAGGCATTACAGCAAAATAGTTCTAAAAGTCGGACTAATCATCAACAACAACGAGCACACTAGTCCAACGAACCACACCAAGCTCCGTTGCCAGGCCAGATCGACCCAATAGCACAGTAAATAAATGATTCGCGTAATGACGAAGACGATTGCCAACAAGTCGATCAGCCACCCCGCCGTCTGCGTGGTGTGAGCCATCAATACCCCCACCGCGAACAGAATGAACGCCTCAAAACAGTTTTGATGAGCCGCCAACGCACGGGCACCAAAGCCTGTCAGTTGCGCCTGTTGCTGACGCGGCAGATGGTTGTCGTAACCGCCCTGCTCGTTCATCGCTTTGGCCACGGGAATCTTTGCCACGAAAATCAGCAAGGCACTGATAAACACACACCAGAACGGAATACTCATCAAGCGGCCTCTTTGTTCGCTTCGGGCAATGGCGCCTCTGTAGGTGTATAGACCATCACGTCGAGAACGTCGGAATGAAACTCCCGGCGATACAACACCAACACGACGCCAGCGCTCATCAACATGAACAACCAGGGGCTGACGAACCAGGCCAGCATGGTCATGCCGAAGTAGTAAGCGCGCAGGCCGAAGTTGAACTGGTTGGCGGCCATGGAGATGACGCGCGCCGCACGGGCAGCAAAGGCTTTGCGCTCCTGCTCGGAAACGTGACGCTCACCGACCATCGGCGCCGAGCCAATCAGAATGGCCGCGAAGTTGTACTGGCGCATGCACCAGCTGAACGTGAAGAATGCATAGACAAACACCAGCGCCAGGCACAGCAACTTGATCTCCGACATCCCTTGAGAGGCCTGCTGCACCATCGGGATATCCGCCAGCAACGACACGGCCCTTTCCGAGGCGCCGAGCACCGTGAGAATGCCGGCCAGGATAATCAGTGTGCTGGAGGCGAAGAACGAGGCATTGCGCTCCAGGTTGCCAACCACGCTGGCGTCAGCGATACGGTTGTCGCGCAACAGCATGCGGCGCATCCAGTCTTCGCGATACAAGTGCAGCACGCTGGCCAGGCACGCGGTGTCACGGCCCTTCCACGACGCATAACGGGTGTAGCCGCCCCAGCAGATGACGAACCAGAGCGCGGCGAGGATGTGGATCATATTGATGTGGATGAACGACATGCAGGTCCTTGTGATGTGTTTGGCAAAGCAAGTAGTGCTTCGACGTTAGCTCAAGGAAAAAGACACTGCACCGACTCCAAAAAAAATGCCCCGTATCGATTGATACGGGGCATTTCCATATGTGCTTGAGACCCGCTTGTGGCGGGCCATGAAGCAGCTTAAGCCAGGGCTTCTTCGCGCTTGCCCAGCAGACGATCGCAGACCACCGCGACCACCAGGGTCATGACCGACGGCACCAGCCAGGCCAGGCCTTGCTCGCTCAGCGGCAGGTGGGACATCTGAGTCGGCATCCAGTCCGCCAGGCC
The DNA here is from genome assembly GCF_054898005.1 of Pseudomonas sp. HLT2-19-2. Lineage (NCBI taxonomy): Bacteria > Pseudomonadati > Pseudomonadota > Gammaproteobacteria > Pseudomonadales > Pseudomonadaceae > Pseudomonas > Pseudomonas sp. HLT2-19-2. The sequence continues at coordinate 4,424,342 of NZ_CM142712.1, forward strand.
CGCGCCCTTGAGGGCGTCGATCAGGCCGAAGATGAACGACACCAGCATCACCGGACCGACGATGCGGCCCTGCTCATGCCAGAAGTCCTTGCAGAAGCTCAGGGCTACCAAGGCAATGCACGGCGGGTAGATCGCGGTCAGCACCGGGATCGAGAACGCAATCAGCTTGGTGAGGCCCAGGTTGGACACCAGTAGCGAGAACACGGCCAGGATGATGACCAATGTCTTATAGGACAGCGGCAGCACACGGCTGAAGTATTCGGCGCAGGCGCAGGTCAGACCCACCGCTGTCACCAGACAGGCCAGGGAGATCAGCACCGCCAGAAAACCGCTGCCCAGAGAACCGAAGGTGTGCTGCACGTAAGCGTGCAACACCGCCGCGCCGTTGGTAGCACCCGCAGCCACTTCATGGCTGCCAGAACCGAGACGGAACAGGCTGACGTAAACCAGCGCCAGCCCCACGCCGGCAATCAGCCCGGCAATGATCGCGTAACGGGTAATCAACACTGGCGACTCGACGCCACGGGAACGGATCGCGTTGACGATGACGATGCCGAATACCAGCGCACCCAGGGTATCCATGGTCAGGTAACCATTGATGAAGCCTTGGGAGAACGGTGCCGCCACGTATTCCGGGGTGGCTACGCCGACATCACCGGCCGGCAATGCAAACGCTGCGATGCCGAGAGCGGCCAGGGCGATGATCTTCAGCGGCGCGAGGAAACGCCCTACGGTATCCAGCAGTCGGCCCGGATAGAGCGAGATGAAGAACACCAGCAGGAAGTACACCGAACTGTAGAGGAACAACGCCAGTGGGCTCTCGCCGGTCAGCGGCGCCAGGCCCACTTCGAACGACACGGAGGCGGTGCGCGGTGTCGCGAACAGCGGGCCGACAGCGAGGTAGCACGCGGCCGCCAGCAGGCCACCGGCGACTTTACCGATCGGGCTGCTCAAGGCATCCATGGCGCCACCGACCTTGGCCAAGGCGACAACGGTGATCACTGGCAAGCCGACCGCGGTGATCAGAAAGCCCAGCGCCGCCATCCAGACATTTGGACCGGACTGCAGACCGACGATCGGCGGGAAGATGATGTTGCCAGCCCCGACAAACAGGGCAAAAGTCATAAAACCAAGTGCCAGGATGTCCTGGCCTTTCAACACTTTCATTAAGGAAATACCACACTACTGAATCGGAATTTAGAGAGGGATTTCCCTGAGGGTGAGGGAAATGTTGTCGGTCCGTATAGGACTGACCCGTTTAGCGCGTAGCAACCTTGTGGGCCGCGGACGCAAAAATGGCTGCTAGCCTAACGAATTTGTCCGACAAACGCACTGTTAGGGTGCGAACTATCCGATACGCGACATTTGCGTGTCGTGTTTTTGCATATTAATGGTGGTCGCCTGTAAGTCCGTCATCGCGAGCAAGCCCGCTCCCACAGTGGAATGCGGTCAAATGTGGGAGTGGGCTTGCTCGCGAAGGGGCCCGAACGGCCAACACAAACCCCGGAAACGACAAAGGCCACCCGAAGGTGGCCTTTGTCTGGTAAAGCGTCAGATAAGCGCGAGGCTTACTTGACTGCCCAACCGGTCAGCTCGGACAAAGCCTTGCCGATGTCTGCCAGCGAACGCACGGTTTTAACGCCTGCGTCTTCCAGGGCAGCAAACTTCTCGTCTGCAGTGCCTTTGCCGCCAGAGATGATTGCGCCAGCATGGCCCATGCGCTTGCCTGCAGGGGCAGTCACACCAGCGATGTAGGAAACAACCGGCTTGGTCACGTGTGCCTTGATGTAGGCAGCCGCTTCTTCTTCAGCCGAACCGCCGATCTCACCGATCATTACGATCGCTTCGGTCTTCGGGTCTTCCTGGAACAGCTTCAGGATGTCGATGAAGTTCGAACCCGGGATCGGGTCACCACCGATGCCGACGCAAGTCGACTGACCGAAACCGGCGTCAGTCGTCTGCTTAACAGCTTCGTAGGTCAGGGTGCCGGAACGGGAAACGATACCGACTTTACCTGGCAAGTGAATGTGACCTGGCATGATGCCGATCTTGCATTCGCCTGGAGTGATCACGCCTGGGCAGTTAGGACCGATCAGGATTACACCCAGCTCGTCGCACTTGACCTTGGCATCCAGCATATCCAGGGTAGGAATGCCTTCAGTGATGCAAACGATCAGCTTGATGCCGCCGAAGGCTGCTTCCAGGATGGAGTCTTTGCAGAAAGGAGCTGGAACGTAGATCACGCTGGCGGTGGCGCCAGTGGCAGCTACAGCATCTTTCACGGTGTTGAACACTGGCAGACCCAGGTGCTCGGTGCCGCCTTTGCCAGGCGTTACGCCGCCAACCATCTTGGTGCCGTATTCGATGGCTTGCTGGGTGTGGAAACTACCTTGCGAACCGGTAATACCCTGGCAGATAACTTTGGTGTCTTTATTGATCAGGACGCTCATTATTTGCCCTCCGCAGCTTTGACAACTTGTTGAGCAGCGTCGGTCAGGCTGGTAGCAGCGATGATGTTCAAACCGCTTTCTGCCAATACTTTAGCGCCCAGCTCAGCGTTGTTGCCTTCAAGGCGAACAACAACCGGGATTTTCACGCCGACTTCTTTCACAGCGCCGATGATGCCTTCGGCAATCATGTCGCAACGAACGATGCCGCCGAAGATGTTGACCAATACTGCAGCGACGTTAGTGTCGGACAGGATGATCTTGAACGCTTCGGTCACGCGTTCTTTGGTAGCACCGCCGCCCACGTCGAGGAAGTTGGCTGGTTTGCCGCCATGCAGGTTGACGATGTCCATGGTACCCATGGCCAGGCCAGCACCGTTGACCATGCAACCGATGTTGCCTTCCAGTGCTACGTAGTTCAGTTCGAACTTGGCAGCGTGCGCTTCGCGCGGATCGTCTTGCGACGGATCGTGGAAAGTCTTCAGCTTAGGCTGACGGTACATGGCGTTGGCGTCGATGTTGATCTTGGCGTCGAGGCAATGCAGATCGCCGTCAGCCTTGATCACCAGCGGGTTCACTTCCAGCAGAGCCAGGTCGTGATCCTTGAACAGCTTGGCCAGACCTACGAAGATCTTGGCGAACTGAGCAACTTGCTTGCCTTCCAGACCCAGCTGGAATGCCAGCTCGCGACCCTGGAATGGCTGAGCGCCAACCAGTGGATCGATAGTGGCCTTGAGGATTTTCTCAGGGGTGTCGTGAGCGATTTTCTCGATGTCCACGCCACCTTCGGTGGAAGCCATGAACACGATGCGACGGCTCGAACGGTCAACGACAGCGCCCAGGTACAGCTCTTTAGCGATATCAGTGCACGATTCAACCAGGATCTTGGTGACTGGCTGACCATTGGCATCAGTCTGGTAAGTCACCAGACGCTTGCCCAACCACTGTTGAGCGAATGCTTTGGCGTCTTCTTTACTGCGAACCAGCTTAACGCCGCCCGCTTTACCGCGACCACCTGCGTGAACCTGGGCTTTGACAACCCATTCGGTCCCGCCGATCTTGTCGCACGCTTCTGCTGCTGCTTCCGGGGTGTCTACGGCGAAACCCTGGGAAACTGGCAGGCCGTATTCGGCGAACAGCTGCTTACCCTGATACTCGTGAAGATTCATGCTTATTACCGTCTTCGTTAGGTACTGCGCATTCGGTGCTGCACTTGTTCAGTGCCGCACCACCTGTGACTGCTGCTTGCGTAGGTGTTCCGGATAACCGGTGAACTACGCAAGGCTGCGTCCGGCGGACATTCCGCGGTGAGTCTTGCACGCAAGGCTCACGACGGGCCTTCCGCCGTGGTTTCTTATTGTCTTGTCTTAACGCTTCTTGCGGTTGGCGATGTGAATGGCGCCGCCATTCACTGCCAGAGCAGCTTCGTGCAAGGCTTCGGACAGGGTCGGATGGGAGAAAACCATCATGCCCAGGTCTTCGGCGCTGGTGCCGAATTCCATACCGATCACGCCCTGCTGAACCAGTTCTGCAGCGCTCGGGCCAATCACGTGGACGCCCAATACGCGGTCAGTCTTGGCATCAGCAATGACTTTCACGAAACCGCCGGTATCGTTGGCTGCCATGGCACGGCCACTGGCTGCAAACGGAAAAGTGCCGACGTTAACTTCAACGCCTTCAGCTTTCAAGGTTTGCTCGGTTTTACCGACCCACGCGATTTCCGGGTGAGTATAAATAACAGACGGGATCAGGTCATAGTTGATCTGGGCTTTGTGGCCCTTGATGCGCTCTACAACCATGATGCCTTCTTCGGACGCCTTGTGCGCCAGCATCATGCCGCGAACCACGTCACCGATCGCGAAAACGCCCGGAACGCTGGTCGCGCATTGGTCGTCAACGAAAACGAAACCACGTTCGTCGATGTTTACACCGCTGTCAGCTGCCAGCAGCTCGGTGGTCACTGGACGGCGACCGACGGCAACGATCAGCTTGTCGAAGGTGATGTTCTGTTCGCCATTGGCATCGGTGTAGTTCACAACGACTTCGTCGCCGTTCACTTTGGAACCGGTGACGCGAGCGCCCAGCTTGATGTTCAGACCTTGTTTGGTCAGGGTTTTGTAGGCTTCTTTGGAAACCGCTTCGTCAGCCGCTGGCAAGAACTTCTCCAGTGCTTCCAGAACCACGACTTCAGAACCCAGACGGGACCAGACCGAACCCAGTTCCAGACCGATTACGCCAGCGCCGATCACGCCCAGACGCTTAGGTACCGATTGGAATTCCAGCGCGCCAGTCGAATCGACGATCACGTTCTGGTCAACCGGAGCCGGTGGAATGTCGATCGGACGCGAGCCCGAAGCCAGGATCACGTTCTCGGCTTCGATGATTTCGACGGTGCCGTCTGGCTTGGTCAGTTCCACTTTCTTGCCGGCCAGCAGTTTGCCGTGGCCTTGCAGGGAAGTAACGCCGTTAGCCTTGAACAGGGTTGCAACGCCAGAGGTCAGGCCTTTGACGATGTTGGCTTTACGGCCAACCATTGCAGCCACGTCCATGGTCACGCCAGCGTGGTTGATACCGTGGATCGCGAAGCCTTCTTTGGCTTCCTTGTATTTCCAGGAGCTGTCCAGCAGCGCCTTGGATGGAATGCAACCGACATTCAGGCAAGTACCGCCGAGGGCAAGTTTGCCTTCCTTGTCAGTGTATTTCTCGATGCAGGCAGTGGTGAGGCCCAGTTGCGCTGCTTTAATGGCAGCCACGTAGCCGCCAGGGCCCGCGCCAATCACTACCACGTCGAATTTCTGAGTCATGTGTCATTCCTTCTCGAATCAAACCGGACGGCCCCTTTTGAGGACCGTCGTAGGACGAAGCTGGTCATTACAGAAGGGCCGTCCATCACTGGACGGCCCGCGCAACGAAATCAGATATCCAGCAGCAAACGAGCCGGGTCTTCCAGCAGGTTCTTGATGGTAACCAGGAAGGTCACAGCTTCTTTGCCATCGATCAGACGGTGATCGTAGGACAGAGCCAGGTACATCATCGGACGGATAACGACTTGACCGTTGATCGCCATAGGACGCTGCAGAATGTTGTGCATGCCCAGGATGGCCGCTTGTGGCGGGTTGACGATCGGGGTCGACATCATCGAACCGAAGGTACCACCGTTAGTGATGGTGAACGTACCGCCGGTCATCTCGTCCATCGACAGTTTGCCGTCACGAGCCTTCTTGCCGAAGGTGGCGATGCCGCCTTCGATTTCAGCCAGGCTCATCAGTTCGGCGTTACGCAGAACCGGTACAACCAGACCGCGGTCGCTGGAAACAGCCACACCAACGTCGGCGTAGCCGTGGTAAACGATGTCGGCACCGTCGATCGAGGCGTTGACAGCCGGGTAGCGTTTCAGCGCTTCGGTGGCCGCTTTCACGAAGAACGACATGAAGCCCAGGCGCACGCCGTTGTGGGACTTCTCGAACAGGTCCTTGTACTTCGAACGCAGCGCCATGACTTCAGTCATGTCGACTTCGTTGAACGTGGTCAGCATCGCCATGTTCGACTGAGCTTCAACCAGACGCTCGGCAACCTTGGCACGCAGACGGGTCATTGGAACGCGTTTTTCAACGCGGTCACCGGCGGCGAACACTGGCGCAGCGGCGGCAGGCGCAGCAGCCTTGGCAGGCGCGGCAGCCGGAGCGGCTTTCTTGGCGGCAACAGCGGCTACTACGTCTTCCTTGGTTACACGACCGCCTTTGCCAGTACCGGCAACGGAAGCGATGTTGATGCCGTTTTCTTCAGCCAGCTTGCGAGCAGCCGGTGCAGCAACAGGATCGTCTTCGCCTTCAGCCGCTGGAGCAGCAGCCTGTGCAGCAGCCGGAGCAGCGGCAGCGGCTGGAGCGGCAGCAGCGCCGCCCGCTTCGATGGAGCCCAGGACTTCGTCGGACAGAACGGTTTCGCCTTCGTTCTTGACGATAGCGCCCAGCACGCCGTCAGCGGTGGCCAACACTTCCAGTACGACTTTGTCGGTTTCGATGTCGACGATCAGATCATCGCGCTTGACGGCGTCGCCCGGCTTCTTGTGCCAGGTGGCAACGGTGCCATCGGCAACCGATTCCGGGAAAGTGGGGGCTTTGATTTCGATAGCCATTATCTGTGGGTCCTTAAATTCGGTTTCAGGTGCGCGAAGGCGTTAAACAGTAAAGGCGTCTTGCAGCAGCTTTTCTTGCTGCTCAGCGTGCATCGATGCGTAACCACAAGCAGGTGCAGCAGAGGCATCACGGCCCGCGTACTCGAGTACGAGAGACTTGTTGTGATTACCAACGATGCGGCGCATGTGGTGTTGGCTGCAGTACCAGGCACCCTGGTTCATCGGCTCTTCCTGACACCAAACGATATGTTTGAGGTTGGTATACGGAGCCAGGACTTCGTTCAAGTCGTCCTCAGGGAATGGGTACAGCTGCTCGATACGCACGACGGCGATGTCATCACGACCTTCGGCACGGCGTTTTTCCAGCAGGTCGTAGTAGACCTTGCCGCTACACAAAACAATGCGCTCGACCTTTTTCGGGTCTTGAACATCGATTTCCGGGATAACGGTCTGGAACGAACCTTCGGCCAGATCTTCCAGCGTCGACACGGCCAGTTTGTGGCGCAGCAGCGACTTCGGCGTCAGGACTATCAATGGCTTGCGCAGCGGGCGAATCACTTGACGACGCAGCAAGTGGTAGATCTGAGCCGGCGTGGTCGGTACCGCTACCTGAATGTTGTGCTCGGCGCACAGTTGCAGGTAACGCTCCAGACGAGCCGAAGAGTGCTCCGGACCCTGACCTTCATAACCGTGCGGCAGCAACATGGTCAGACCGCAGAGACGGCCCCACTTGTGCTCGCCACTGGTAATGAACTGGTCGATAACCACCTGGGCACCGTTGGCGAAGTCGCCGAACTGGGCTTCCCAGATAACCAGCGCCTCAGGCGTGGTGGTCGAGTAACCGTATTCGAACGCCAGTACGGCCTCTTCAGACAGGAACGAATCGTACAGGTCGAAGCGTGGCTGACCTTTGTACAGATTCTGCAGCGGAATGTAGCTGCCCGGGTCTTTCTGGTTGTGCAAGACAGCGTGACGGTGCGAGAACGTACCCCGGCCGATGTCCTGACCGGTCATGCGAATCGGGTGACCTTCGAACGCCAGGGTTGCGTACGCCATGGTTTCGGCGTAACCCCAGTTGATCGGCAGGCCGCCGACTTGCATCTTCTGACGGTCTTCGTAGATTTTCGAGACCTGGCGCTGAACCACGAAGCCTTCCGGAATTTCCAGCAGCTTGGCAGACAGTTCCTGCAGGGTTTTCAAATCGAAGCGAGTGTCGTGACGCGCGGTCCAGGCATGGCCCAGATACGGACGCCAGTCCACGAACAACTCTTTGTTCGGCTCTTTGACCAGGCTTTTTACAACATGCAGACCGTTGTCCAGCGCGTTGCGGTATTCGTCGACTTTCGCCTGAACATGCTCAACGTCCAGTACACCGCCCTGGGTCAGACGATCGGCATACAGCTCACGCGTGGTGCGCTGCTTGGCGATTTGCTGATACATCAGAGGCTGGGTACCGCTTGGCTCGTCGGCTTCGTTGTGGCCGCGACGACGGTAGCAGACCAGGTCGATCACCACGTCGCGCTTGTACTGCATGCGGTAGTCGATGGCCAACTGGGTCACGAACAATACGGCTTCCGGGTCATCACCATTCACATGGAGGATCGGCGCCTGGATCATTTTCGCAACGTCAGTCGCGTACTCGGTGGAACGCGAGTCCAGCGGGTTGCTGATGGTGAAACCGACCTGGTTGTTGATCACGATGTGCACGGTGCCGCCGGTCTTGAAACCGCGGGTCTGCGACATCTGGAAGGTTTCCATCACCACGCCTTGACCGGCGAATGCCGCGTCACCGTGGATGGAAATCGGCAGAACCTTCTCACCGGTAGGGTCGTTGCGACGATCCTGACGGGCGCGAACCGACCCCTCGACCACTGGAGATACAATTTCCAGGTGGGACGGGTTGAACGCCATGGCCAGGTGAACTTCACCACCGGTGGTCATGACGTTGGACGAGAAGCCCTGGTGATACTTAACGTCACCGGACCCCAGCTCGACCTTCTTCTTGCCTTCGAACTCGTCGAACAGCTCGCGCGGGTTCTTGCCGAAGGTGTTGACCAGCACGTTCAGACGGCCACGGTGGGCCATGCCGATGACGATTTCCTTGGTGCCGTAGGAACCGGAACGCTGGATCAGCTCATCGAGCATCGGAATCAGACTTTCGCCGCCTTCCAGACCGAAACGCTTGGTACCCGGGTATTTGGTGCCCAGGTATTTTTCCAGGCCTTCGCCGGCCGTGACGCGCTCGAGCAGATGACTCTTGATGTCGGCGGAGTACGTCGGACGGCCACGCACGCTTTCCAGACGCTGCTGGAACCACTGGCGCTGCTCGGAATCGGTGATATGCGTGAATTCAGCGCCGATGGTGCGGCAATATGTCTGCTGCAACGCTTCGTGAATTTCGCGTAGGCTCGCTTCCTCTTTGCCGATGAACAGGTCGCCGGCACGGAAGGTCGTATCAAGATCGGCATTGGTCAAGCCGTAATGATTGATCGACAGGTCTGCAGGTGCAGGACGCTGCCACAGCCCCAGCGGGTCAAGCTGGGCTGCCTGGTGGCCACGCATACGGTAGGCCTGGATCAATCGCAGCACTTCAACTTGCTTCTTCTCGTGCTCACTGCTCACGCTGCCGGCGGAAACCGGTTGGGCGCGGCGCTGGTTCTTTGCCAGCAAGACGAAATGATCGCGAATTGTCGAGTGCGAAACATCGGTGGCAGTGTTGCCGTCAGCTGGCAACTTCTGAAAGTAGGTGCGCCACTCTTCTGGCACAGCGTTAGGGTCGTGCAGGTAGAGCTCATAGAGCTCTTCCACATAGGCAGCGTTACTACCGGATAGGTAGGCGCTGTTCCACATGCGCTGCATCACGCTTTCTTGCATGCTTGGTCACCCTCGGTTAGGGGAACACCACCGGCGTCGACACCGAGCACGCTTGCAGAAGTCCGAATGCAGCGACTAAAACAAGCCACTAGGATCACGCTGATAGTCCGGGTACCAGCCCGGATGCCCCTGCTTGTCTCATTTCTTCAAAATAAGAGCCGCAGCCTTATAAGCTGCTGCTCAGGTTAAAACTACGGCGCCGGTTGAAGCCTGCGCCGTAGCATCTACGGGTACAGCGGTAGTGCATTTACAACAGCCGGGTATAGCAGCTGAATCACACGCCGCTTTGCAGCAACATGTTACGTACGTGACCGATGGCCTTAGTGGGGTTCAGGCCTTTCGGGCAGACGTTGACGCAGTTCATGATCCCGCGGCAGCGGAATACGCTGAACGGGTCATCCAGCGAAGCCAGACGCTCGGCAGTCTTGGTGTCGCGGCTGTCTGCCAGGAAGCGATACGCTTGCAGCAGAGCAGCTGGACCCAGGAACTTGTCCGGGTTCCACCAGAAGGATGGGCAAGAGGTCGAGCAGCAAGCGCACAGGATGCACTCGTACAGACCGTCGAGCTTTTCACGTTCTTCAGGGGTCTGCAGACGTTCGATGGCCGGAGCCGGCGTGTCGTTCTGCAGGTATGGCTTAACCTTCTCGTATTGCTTGTAGAAGATGCTCATATCGACGACCAGGTCACGGATAACCGGCAAACCTGGCAGAGGACGAACGATCAGCTTGTTACCTTTTACGACAGCGGACAGCGGCGTGACGCACGCCAGAGCGTTTTTGCCGTTGATGTTCATGCCGTCGGAACCGCAAACACCTTCACGGCAAGAGCGACGATAGGAGAACCCTTCGTCCTGCTCTTTGATCAGGGCCAGCACGTCCAGCACCATCAGGTCTTTACCACCGGTATCGACCGAAAATTCCTGCATGAACGGCGCAGCGTCCTGATCAGGGTTGTAGCGATAAACACTGACTTGCAACATGGCGGCCACCCTTAATAAGTCCGAATCTTAGGTTCAAAAGTCGGAACAGTCTTCGGCGAGAAGTTCACAGCACGCTTGGTTACGCGCTTGTCACCCGGGAAGTACAGGGTGTGGCACAGCCAGTTTTCGTCGTCGCGATCTTCGTAGTCTTCACGGGCGTGAGCGCCGCGGGACTCTTTGCGGATCTCTGCGGCGATGGCGGTAGCTTCAGCCACTTCCAGCAGGTTCTGCAGTTCCAGAGCTTCGATACGAGCGGTGTTGAACGCCTGGCTCTTGTCGTTGATCTTGACGTTGGCGATACGGCCACGCAGATCAGCCAGCTGGGCAATACCCTTCTGCATGTATTCGCCGGTACGGAATACACCGAAGTAGTTCTGCATGCAGCTTTGCAGCTCTTTACGCAGGGTGGCGACGTCTTCGCCCTCGGTACGCGAGTTCAGGCCATCGAGACGCGCCAGGGCAGCGTCGATGTCGGACTGGCGAGCGCGAGTGTAATCGACGCCTTCTTTCAGGGTCTGTTCCAGGAACAGGCCGGCAGCACGACCGAATACCACCAGGTCGAGCAACGAGTTACCGCCCAGACGGTTGGCACCGTGAACCGATACGCAGGCCACTTCGCCTACTGCGAACAGACCCGGGATGATCTGGTCAACGCCGTCGGCGTCCTGAGTGATCGCCTGACCGTGAATGTTGGTCGGCACGCCGCCCATCATATAGTGGCAGGTTGGAACGACCGGAATCGGCGACACGGCTGGATCGACGTGGGCGAAGGTCTTGGACAGTTCCATGATGCCTGGCAGACGGCTGTGCAGAACTTCTTCACCGAGGTGATCGAGTTTCAGCATTACGTGGTCGCCATCCGGACCGCAACCGTTGCCGGCGATGATTTCTTTAACCATCGAGCGAGCAACCACGTCACGACCAGCCAAGTCTTTGGCATTCGGAGCATAACGCTCCATGAAACGCTCGCCGTGCTTGTTGATCAAGTAACCGCCTTCACCGCGGCAACCTTCAGTCACCAGTACACCAGCGCCGGCGATGCCGGTTGGGTGGAACTGCCACATTTCAATGTCTTGTACCGGCACACCAGCACGCAGAGCCATGCCGACGCCGTCACCGGTGTTGATCAGGGCATTGGTGGTGGACGAGTAGATACGACCTGCACCGCCGGTCGCCAATACGGTGGCGTTAGCGCGGACGTAGGAGGTTTCGCCAGTTTCGATGCAGATGACGATCATGCCGACAAAAGCACCGTCTTCGTTCTTCACCAGGTCGACACCGTAGTATTCGTTGAGGAATACGGTGCCGGCCTTGAGGTTGGCCTGGTACAGGGTGTGCAACAACGCGTGACCGGTACGGTCGGCAGCGGCGCACGTACGGGCAGCCTGGCCACCTTTACCGAAGTCTTTCGACTGACCGCCGAACGGACGCTGATAGATGCGGCCTTGTTCGGTACGGGAGAACGGCAAGCCCATGTGCTCGAGCTCGAAGACCGCTTCCGGGCCTACGGAACACATGTATTCGATAGCGTCCTGGTCACCGATATAGTCGGAACCCTTGACGGTATCGTACATGTGCCAGCGCCAGTCATCGTTCGGATCTGCCGAGGCGATGGCGCAGGTGATGCCACCCTGGGCGGATACAGTGTGCGAACGAGTCGGGAAAACCTTGGTAACCACGGCAGTCTTGTGACCACCTTGTGCCAGCTGCAGCGCAGCGCGCATGCCAGCACCGCCGCCGCCAATGATGATGGCGTCGAACGAAAGCGTGTTAACTGTATTAGACATGAATCAGATACCCCAAAGAATCTGCACACCCCAGACGAAGTAGGCGAACATCGCAACGCCGCATACTGCCTGGAAGAGGAAACGTATTGCAGTCGCAGACTTGCCGAACGCCATTGGCGTCAGGTAGTCGGTCGCGATGGTCCACATGCCGACCCAGGCGTGAGCGCCGAGGGCAACGAGGGCCAGGAGACTGAAAATACGCATCCAGTTGCTTGCGAACAGTTCATGCCATTGGGCGTAGCCGATGCCAGGGTTGGCGACGACGTATCCGATCAGGAAAATGAAGTAAGCCGCGAGAACGACCGCAGACACACGTTGTGCCATCCAGTCATAGAGGCCCGAACGCGACAGGTTCGTGACGTTAGTTACCATATCCAAACTCCTGCCAGAACGATTACCACCACGGAAACGGCGATAACGATTTTCGAGCCCAGTTTGCCGCCTTCAAGCGACTCGCCAATGCCCATGTCCATCATCAAGTGGCGCACACCGGCAACCAGGTGATACAGCAGAGCGGACAGGATGCCCCATGTCACTAGCTTGGCTAGCGGACTGGTCAGACACGCTTTCACCTGACTGAAGCCTTCTTCCGAGTCGAGCGACTTGTCCAATGCATAAAGCATGATGGCCAGGCTGACAAAGAGGATGATTCCGGAGATTCGGTGAAGAATGGACGTGTAAGCAGTGACTGGGAGTTTGATGGTCCTTAGGTCTAGGTTTACAGGTCGTTGGCTATTCACGGCTTTTTCACACTGAAGAGCCCCTAACAATCAGGGCAAAGTTGTTGGGGAGTGCACTGGTCAGGTACCCACCACCCAGGGAGTGCGACCCCCAGTAAAGCAGGCCCAAAAGCCCCTGGCGGTCGGAGGCCGAGTATAGACAGTTAGGCTACTAATGACAACGCGTTCACCTTCCCCTAATAGCGCATTGCACAAGTTGGATAAAAGGCGTAAATGGCAGTCAATTTCGAGGAAAAAGTCCGGTTAAAGCCTTCTGGAGCAAGACTTTAGGCAAATTGACATTCGAATTTATCTCACTATAGTGGTGCGGGCCCTGCGTGGGGGGTCTGTCTGATGATTTCAAGCATAAATAGGAGGCCACATGGCTGACAAAAAAGCGCAGTTGATCATCGAGGGCGCAGCCCCCGTCGAGCTGCCCATTTTAACCGGCACCGTTGGTCCCGATGTAATTGATGTTCGGGGCCTGACGGCCACGGGCCGCTTCACCTTTGACCCGGGTTTCATGTCGACCGCTGCCTGCGAGTCGAAGATCACCTATATCGACGGTGACAACGGGATCCTGCTGCACCGCGGCTACCCGATCGAACAGCTGGCTGAAAAATCGGACTACCTGGAAACCTGCTATCTGCTGCTCAACGGCGAACTGCCGACCGCAGAACAGAAGGCCCAGTTCGTCAGCACCGTGAAGAACCACACCATGGTTCACGAGCAGCTGAAAACCTTCTTCAACGGTTTCCGTCGCGACGCCCACCCGATGGCCGTCATGTGCGGTGTAGTCGGCGCCCTCTCGGCCTTCTACCACGACTCCCTGGACATCAATAACCCGCAGCATCGCGAAATCTCCGCGATCCGTCTGGTTGCCAAGATGCCGACGCTGGCAGCGATGGTTTACAAGTACTCCATGGGCCAGCCCATGATGTACCCGCGCAACGACCTGACGTACGCGGAAAACTTCCTGCACATGATGTTCAACACCCCGTGCGAGATCAAACCGATCAGTCCGGTACTCGCCAAGGCCATGGACAAGATCTTCATCCTCCATGCCGACCACGAGCAGAACGCATCGACCTCCACCGTACGCCTGGCCGGCTCTTCGGGTGCCAACCCGTTCGCTTGTATCGCCGCCGGCATCGCTGCACTGTGGGGCCCTGCCCACGGCGGCGCGAACGAAGCTGTTCTGACCATGCTCGATGAAATTGGCGATGTGTCGAACATCGACAAGTACATCGCCAAGGCCAAGGACAAGAACGATCCGTTCAAACTGATGGGCTTCGGTCACCGGGTTTACAAAAACCGCGACCCACGCGCCACAGTCATGAAGCAGACCTGCGACGAAGTACTGAAAGAACTGGGCATCACCAACGATCCGCAACTCGAACTGGCCATGCGCCTGGAAGAGATCGCCCTGACCGACCCGTACTTCATCGAACGCTCGCTGTACCCGAACGTCGACTTCTACTCGGGGATCATCCTCAAGGCGATCGGCATTCCAACCAGCATGTTCACCGTGATCTTCGCCCTGGCGCGGACTGTCGGCTGGATTTCCCACTGGAAAGAAATGCTCTCCAGCCCGTACAAGATTGGCCGTCCGCGCCAGCTGTACACCGGCTACGAGTCGCGTGACATCACCAAGCTGGAAGACCGCAAATAAGACCTGTCTTGCGATAACGTCTTAGCCTGCACCGGAAACGGCTTCTATTTATATAGAGGCCGTTTTTGTTTGTGCTGTGTCGGTTATATGGGACTGGGGACATATCCGTTTCTGCGGTAACGGATATGTACACAATCAAACCGCCCAACAAAAAAATGCCCCGATCTCTCGACCGGGGCATTTCTGTTTAACGCAGCTTACATAAGCAAACCTGAAACCTTAATGAGAAACCGCCCCACTCGCCCCCAACCCCGTCTGCGAACGAACAAACTGAGGGAAGAACAGCGCCCGCTCATTGTCAGCCGCAGTCGACTTGTCAGTGATCGAGAAGAACCAGATCCCGATAAACGCAATGGCCATGGAGAACAGCGCCGGGTACTCATACGGGAAGATAGCCTTCTCGTGATGCAGGATCTGTACCCAGATGGTTGGCCCAAGGACCATCAAACCAACGGCGCTGATCAGACCCAACCAGCCACCGATCATCGCTCCGCGGGTGGTCAGATTCTTCCAGTACATGGAAAGCAACAGCACCGGGAAGTTACAGCTCGCCGCGATGGAGAACGCCAGGCCCACCATGAACGCGATGTTCTGGCTTTCGAACAGAATGCCCAGACCGATCGCCAGCACCCCCAGAAAGATGGTGGTGATTTTCGAGACGCGGATCTCGTCCTTGTCGTTGGCCTTGCCCTTCTTGATCACGCTGGCGTAAAGGTCATGAGACACCGCCGTAGCACCGGCCAGCGTCAAACCAGCCACCACAGCCAGAATGGTTGCGAACGCGACTGCCGAGATGAAGCCCAGGAAGATACTGCCACCGACCGCATCAGCCAGGTGCACCGCCGCCATGTTGTTGCCGCCCAACAACGCGCCAGCAGCATCTTTAAAGGCAGGGTTGGTGCTGACCAGCAGGATCGCGCCGAAGCCGATGATGAACGTCAGGATGTAGAAATAGCCAATGAAGCCGGTTGCATACAGCACGCTCTTACGAGCTTCTTTTGCGTCACTCACGGTGAAGAAGCGCATCAGAATGTGCGGCAGGCCAGCGGTACCGAACATCAGTGCCAGGCCAAGGGAGAACGCGGAGATCGGGTCTTTCACCAGACCGCCGGGGCTCATGATCGCCTCACCTTTAGGGTGAACCTTGATCGCCTCGGAAAACAGCGCATTGAAGTCGAAGTTGACGTGCTTCATCACCATCAGCGCCATGAACGAGGCACCAGACAGCAGCAACACTGCCTTGATGATCTGCACCCAAGTGGTCGCCAGCATGCCGCCGAACAGCACGTACAAGCACATCAGGACACCGACCAGGATGACTGCAATGTGATAGTCAAGACCGAACAGCAGCTGAATCAGCTTGCCGGCACCGACCATTTGCGCGATCAGGTAGAACGCCACCACCACCAGCGAACCGCAAGCGGACAGCGTGCGGATCTGGGTTTGCCCGAGACGATAGGACGCCACGTCGGCAAAGGTGTATTTACCCAGGTTACGCAGGCGCTCGGCGATCAGGAACAGAATGATCGGCCAGCCCACCAGGAAGCCGATCGAGTAGATCAGGCCGTCGTAGCCGGAGGTGAACACCAGGGCGGAAATACCCAGGAAGGACGCCGCGGACATATAGTCGCCGGCAATTGCCAAACCGTTCTGGAAGCCGGTGATCTTGCCACCCGCCGCATAGTAGTCAGCCGCCGAATTGTTGCGCTTGGAGGCCCAGTAGGTGATGCACAGGGTCAACCCGACGAACGCCACGAACATCAGAATCGCAGAGACGTTAAGCGGTTGTTTGTTGACTTCGCCAGTCAGAGCTTCAGCGGCCCAGGCGCCTGGCGCGAAAGCTGCGATGCTCAATAGAGCCATTAGACGCCGGATCATTGCTGAGCCTCCTTGAGAATCGCATTGTTCAGGTCGTCGAATTCGCCATTGGCGCGTCGCACGTAGATTGCAGTCAGGATAAAGGCCGAGAGAATCAGCCCGACACCAATGGGTATCCCCCAGGTAATCGAAGACTCAGGGCTGATTCTCGCGCCCAGAATATGCGGCCCGTAAGCAATCAACAGGATGAATCCGGAGTAAAGCCCAAGCATGATCGCCGAAAGAATCCAGGCGAACCTTTCTCGCTTACTAACCAGCTCCTTGAAGCGCGGGCTGTTTTGAATCGAGAGGTAAATGCTGTCGTTCATTGTTTTTATCCTCGCAGCACAGATGAAGTTGTAACGTCATCCACTCTATGCGGCTACAGAACTGGTTCCAGACGACCTTAGTATTAGAACGACATGACGGTTTTGCCATTTTTCAGCAATTAATAATTAGCCTGCTTTGCACCCGTCTTCTCTCTACAAGAATGCGGGAATGCAAAAAGGCCGCTTGGCAGTGATACCAAGCGGCCCTGGAAGGTGCTGACTAGAAGCGTCAGCTCAAATCATTTGATCCAGTCTGCAACGCGTTCCGGGTGTTTGGCCACCCAATCCTTCGCTGCGGCTTCAGGTTTGGCACCATCCTGAATGGCCAACATGACTTCGCCGATCTCGTCTTTCGACGCCCACTGGAAGCTCTTCAGGAACTTGGCAACTTCCGGAGCCTTGGTGGCCAGTTCTTTGCTGCCGATGTTGTTCACGGTTTCAGCCGCGCCAAAAACGCCCTTCGGGTCATCCAGGAAGCGCAGTTTCCACTTGGCGAACATCCAGTGCGGCACCCAACCGGTGACGGCAATGGATTCGTTTTTCTTCTCGGCACGGGTCAGCTCGGCGATCATCCCGGCACCGGAACTGGCCTTGAGTTGATAGCCGGTCAGATCGTAGTCCTTGATCGCCTGCTCGGACTTAAGCATCACGCCTGAACCGGCGTCGATGCCGACGATGCGTTTTTTGAAGCTGTCGTCGGTTTTAAGATCATCAATGGATTTGGCTTTGACGTACTCCGGCACGATCAAGCCGATTTTCGCGTCTTTGAAGTTCGGACCGTAATCGACGACCTGATCCTTGTTCTTGGTCCAGTAATCACCGTGAGTCACAGGCAGCCACGCAGACATCATGGCGTCGAGTTTCCCGGTGGCCACACCCTGCCACATGATGCCGGTGGCGACGGCTTGCAACTTCACGTCATAACCCAGCTTCTGCTTGATCACCTCGGCCGCCACATGAGTGGTGGCAACGCTGTCGGACCAACCGTCAACGTAGCCGATGCTCAGGGTTTTGCTCTCGGCATTGGCGAATGTGGAGCCAATCGCAAGCACCAGAGCGGCACTCACGCCTAAAAGTCGTCGCATCTTCATCGTTACTTCCCCGAAAGTGCTGCGCTCGACGGATGCCGAGTCGCGTCAACGTATTGTTATGGTGCACAGCGCCCCCATCACGCCCACCGCAAACTCGTCCGAACATCAGCGCGATTTATCTATGAGAGCACTGATGCGTCGATCATCAACCTCACGCCAAAGGCGACCTTCTCTGCCAGCGACCTCAAGGCATCGAGAAACGACATCAGAACGCCATTAATCTAGACCACCGGACGTCCGCCGGCCAATCCGCTTGAACTTTGCATGTCAAAATTATGCAAGCCACCAAGCACCCGGCAAATGAAGGTAACATGCGCGGCTTTGCTCCCAGACGGCCTGACCATGCCCGCGACATCACGCTTTCCTTTTTTTGCTTATCTATTTGCCTGCCTGTTGGGGCTTTTTGCCCTCGGTGGCTTCTGGTACGGCCTCGGTAAACCGGTGATGCTGCCGGATGTGGCCAGCGCGACGCACAAGCTGCAATGCGCCTCCTACACCCCTTTCGACAAGGATCAATCGCCGTTCGATCAGCCGTTCAAGCTGCGCCCCGAGCGCATGGACGCCGACCTCGCGCTGCTGGCGACGCGCTTCGAATGCATCCGCACCTACTCAATGACCGGCCTTGAGGCCCTGCCCGACTTGGCGCGCAAGCACGGGCTGAAGCTGATGATTGGCGCCTGGGTCAACAGCAATCCGGTAGACACCGCCAAGGAAGTCGACCTGCTGATCGCCTCAGCCAATGCGAACGCGGACGTGGTGACGTCAGTGATCGTCGGCAACGAAACCCTGTTGCGCAAGGAAGTCACTGGCGCGCAGTTGGCCAAGCTTATTCATAAAGTCAAAAGTCAGGTCAAACAGCCTGTCACTTACGCCGACGTCTGGGAGTTCTGGCTCAAGCACCCGGAAATCGCCCCGGCAGTGGACTTCCTGACCATCCATTTGCTGCCGTACTGGGAAGACGATCCTTCGAATATCGACGCCGCGCTGCAACATGTAGCTGAGGTGCGTCAGGTGTTCGGTAACAAATTCGCGCCCAAGGACGTGATGATTGGCGAAACCGGTTGGCCGAGCGAAGGCCGTCAGCGCGAAACCGCCCTGCCGAGCCGAGTCAATGAAGCCAAGTTCATTCGCTCTTTTGTCATCATGGCCGAGCAGCAAGGCTGGCATTACAACCTGATCGAAGCTTTTGACCAGCCGTGGAAACGCGCCAGCGAAGGTGCGGTCGGTGGTTACTGGGGGCTGTTCGACGCCGATCGTCAGGACAAGGGCGTGCTGGCAGGTCCGGTGTCGAACGTGCCGTACTGGTCGCAGTGGCTGGTGGTGGGCGGCTTGATCTTCCTCGGCACACTGATCCTCGGCGGACGTGTTCGCAGCACTCGCGCAGCGCTGGTCCTGCCGCTGCTGGGTGCGCTGGCGGCTTGCTCGATTGGTGCCTGGGGCGATCTGGCGCGTGTCACCACCCGTTTTGCCAGTGAATGGTTGTGGGTGGCGCTGCTGACGGGTTTGAATCTGTTGGTGCTGGCCCATGCCGCGCTGACCCTGAGCGCTCGCACCGGTTGGCGTGAACGTGCATTCAATGCGCTGGAACGTCGGGCTGGCTGGTGGGTGGCAGCGGCGGGGTTTGCCGCTGCGGTGATGATGCTGGAACTGGTGTTCGACCCGCGCTATCGCAGCTTTCCGAGTGTCGCCTTCCTATTGCCGGCCCTGGTTTATCTGTGCCGCCCGGTAAGCGTGCCGCGTCGTGAGATAGCCCTGCTGACCTTCATCATTGGCGCTGGCATTGCGCCGCAGCTGTATCAAGAAGGGTTGCAGAACCAGCAGGCCTGGGGTTGGGCGCTGGTGAGTGTGTTGATGGTTGCAGCATTGTGGCGCAGTTTGCGGGTTCGCAAGGGCTGATCTTCGGGGGCCCTACCGGCCTCTTCGCGAGCTTGCTCGCTAGCGTTACCTGACTAGCGAGCAGGAGCGGCTGCGTATCTGGAATTCGCCTCCACAGGCCTACAACGTATTGAAAAGCCTGCTTAGTAGACGTGCACAACTAATCAAAGTGCGTGTGAGTATCACGCTGAGCTGGTCCGGCGAACCGCTTCTGAAAGATGCATTGGCCCTGCAACGGGCAAAGCGAGCGCGGTGGCTACTTACACCATCATCTATCAGTAACTGCGCTCAGGGCATGGTCAGCGTAACCAAGTACATCCCCGACCGAACCGGCGACCCGGCGTCATCTGCCAATTGGTAATGCTGATAGCGGCTCCGCTGGCCACTATCGGCCAACTGCCTAACATTTACGGCAGGGCGAGCGGTTGTACTGATGCTGGCGACCGGTTCAATACGGCGCGCATTGATGGCTGGCGCGCGGCCAGGGGATGGGCAGTCCGTCAGCTCAAATCCTGTATTCTCACTAAAACGGGACATGCAGCTGGGTTCGACAATACTGCCTCGAAACTCAATGACGCCCTGAGTCGCTGGCGTTGCCGCCAGGCACACACCACTCAAAGCAAAGTAAAGACTGATACCGAATGACATAGGTTTATAGATCATGCCTTACGCTCCTTGGTTGTAAGGTTTAGATCGTCAATAAATGTCGAAACTTTAGGTTTCATGCTTACGCTGCTGAAGTCCTACGAACAAGCTGATCAGGCCATACTGCGCAAAGTCAGCCAAAGGCGGGCATCACCGAAAACATCAGGCGATGCAAAGCCATTGAGGGGATCGGCGAGCTTACGGCAGTTGGCCTGGCAACCGCTTTCATGCGTGGTCACTTCGCCAGCGGCGATGCATTCATTGCCTTTTTGGGGATGGACCTGAGAGCAAAGGATTCAGGGAAGAAGAACGGTCCCCGCCACCTGTCCAAAAAAGGCGATGCGGAGTTACGGCGTCTGGCACACAACGCGGCAATGGCAGCTTGTCGGTCTCCCGCCTGGAAACCGTACTATGAGTCCTATCTGGCCAGAGGCTTGGCTAAAACCCAGGCCCTGGTCATCCTCGCCCGCAAACTTTGCCGGGTGGCATTCGTTCTCATGAAAAACCAGAGCGAATACCAGCCGAATTTAAGACCGCAGGGTTCCCCTGCAACATAGAATCTCCCACATTATTTAACCGCGTTCTCATGCTAGATGCGGTCGGATGTGGGAGCGAGCTTGCTCACGAATACTGACTGTCAAACGCCGCGGGAAGCCCGAACCAGACGCAAACCGGCAATCACCACCGAAAACACCGCCAAAGTCGTGTTGTACAACGCCAATGCCGGAAACCCGAACACCAGCGCCAGCACCGCCAGCCACCACCCTGCCCGACCCGGTAGCACAAAACCGATCACGGCAGCAGCCAACGCCGCCCAACCCAACACCTTGAAGTGAATCATCAACCCCAGGCTCGAACGTATCTGGCATTCCCAGCGACTCGCTTCTTCCACGCAGATGCCGACCCATTGAGCATCCTCCATAAAGCCATAACGCGCGCCATAACTGGCGGCCAGCCATAACGGCAGGAGAACGAGCAGCAGAATCACAGGCAGACGGCGGGACATGAAGCACTCCAATTAACGAAAACGGCGGCCAGCTTAATCTCCCGCCAGCGGTAAGCAAACGCGCGCAACAGATAATTGGTCACGAAATAGCTGCAAAGTGTATCGTCCAGCTACTATTACTCCGAAACTAGGCCTGATTGGTGCCGATCCATGGCACTTTGGCGCAAACCCCGTGGTCATAGCCTGCGAACTTCATTTGGCACCTTTCTCTAAGAGATCTAGTCATGCTCCGTTCCTTGCGCTTCGCCGCCCTGTTTGGCGGCCTTATTTTGAGTGCGTCCGCACTGGCCGTCGACATCGACGCCGCCAGTTATGGCTACCCCTTGACCAACCCGTTCGAGGCGACAATCGCGACGACGCCGCCGGACCTGCGTCCGGAGTTACCGCTGGACGATGACATCGATCAGGCAACTCGCAGCGTCACGTTGCGCCCGGAGCGTGCATTCGACCTACCGGACAACTTCTGGCCGGTGAAGAAACTCACCTATCGCATCGCCACCCAGGACAAAGCCGCACCGCTGATCTTCCTGATCGCCGGCACCGGCGCGCGCTATGACAGCAGCCACAACGAGTACCTGAAAAAACTCTACTACAAGGCTGGCTACCATGTGGTGCAACTGTCGTCGCCCACCAGCTTCGATTTCATGAGCGCCGCCTCACGCTTTGCCACGCCCGGTATCACCAAGGAAGATGCCGAAGACATGTACCGGGTGATGCAGGCCGTGCGAGCACAAAACCCGAATGTGAACGTTACCGATTACTACCTGACCGGTTACAGCCTGGGCGCACTGGACGCGGCATTCGTCGCGCACCTGGACGAAACCCGCCGCAGCTTCAACTTCAAGAAAGTCTTGCTGCTCAACCCACCGGTCAACCTCTACACCTCAATCACCAACCTCGACAAGCTGGTCCAGACCGAGGTCAAGGGCATTAACAACAGCACAACGTTCTATGAACTGGTGCTGGACAAACTGACCCGCTACTTCCAGCAAAAAGGCTACATCGACCTTAACGATGCATTGCTTTACGACTTTCAGCAGTCCAAGCAGCACCTGAGCAATGAACAGATGGCCATGCTGATCGGCACCTCATTCCGTTTCTCGGCAGCAGACATTGCCTTCACCTCGGACCTGATCAACCGCCGCGGCCTCATCACCCCGCCGAAATACCCGATTACCGAAGGCACTAGCCTCACACCGTTCCTCAAACGCGCGCTGCAGTGCGACTTCGACTGCTACATCACCGAACAGGTCATCCCGATGTGGCGCGCCCGCACTGACGGCGGCAGCCTGCTGCAACTGATCGATCAGGTCAGTTTGTATGCGTTGAAGGACTATCTGCATGACAGCCCGAAAATTGCCGTCATGCACAACGCCGACGACGTGATCCTCGGCCCTGGCGACCTCGGTTTCCTGCGCAAGACCTTTGGCGATCGTTTGACCGTTTATCCACTGGGCGGCCATTGCGGCAACCTTAATTACCGCGTCAACAGCGACGCCATGCTGGAGTTTTTCCGTGGCTAAATACCTCCTGCTTATCGCAGCGTTACTCTGTGCAGGCGTCGCCAATGCCGACAACAGCAAAGCCAACGCACCGGTTGTCATCGACAGTGACGGCTTCAAGGAGCCGCTGAGCAAACTCAAATTCAACCCGGGGCTGGATCAGCGCGAATTCGAACGCTCGACGCTTAACGCGCTGAACGTCTACGACCCGCTGGAAGAGTGGAACCGCCGCGTCTACCACTTCAACTACCGCTTCGACCAATGGGTGTTCCTGCCCGTGGTTGACGGCTATCGCTACATCACTCCGAGCTTCCTGCGTACTGGCGTCAGCAACTTCTTCAACAACATCGGTGACGTACCGAACCTGTTGAACAGCCTGCTGCAGTTCAAGGGGCAGCGATCAATGGAAACCACCGCACGGCTACTGCTCAACACCACCGTCGGCATCGCCGGCCTGTGGGACCCGGCCACCGCCATGGGCCTGCAACGCCAGAGCGAAGACTTCGGCCAGACGCTGGGTTTCTACGGTGTACCGGGCGGCGCCTACTTCGTGCTGCCGATCCTTGGCCCTTCGAACATCCGCGACACCGGTGGCCTGGCAGTGGACTACACGGCCGAGTCGGCGATCAACTTCCTGAACGTCTCCGAAGTCAGCTCCAACCACCCCGAGGTCTGGGTCCTGCGCAGCGTCGACAAGCGCTACCAGACCGGCTTCCGCTACGGCCAGCTGAACACGCCGTTCGAGTACGAGAAAGTGCGTTACGTCTACACCGAGTCGCGCAAGTTGCAGATCGCCGAGTAAGTCCGACGGCAACAAAATTACAAATCACCAGTGGGACCGAGCTTGCTCGCGATGAGGCCATAGCATCCAACATCAATGTTGACTGCCAGACCGCTATCGCGAGCAAGCTCGCACACAGGTTCAGCCTTTGAGGGTTTTCCAGATTTTGCTGGCAACCATCACACCCGCCAACACCACCGCACCCGCCACAATCCCCGCCACCGCATTCAGTAACGTCGGCACGATAAACCCGGCACCGCCCGCCCCCGTGCTGACGCTTTCTATCCAGTGATGAACCACCGGCACGCCGTGGGTAAGAATTCCGCCACCCACCAGGAACATCGCTGCCGTGCCGATCACCGACAGGCTTTTCATCATGTACGGTGCCGCACGCAGGATCCCGCCGCCGATGCTTTTGGCCATCTGGCCCGGCTTCTGGGTCAGCCACAGACCGAGGTCGTCGAGTTTGACGATGCCCGCTACCAAGCCATAGACGCCGATAGTCATGACGATGGCGATGCCCGAGAGCACGATGACTTGTTGGGTCAGCGAAGCATCAGCCACGGTACCCAGAGTGATGGCGATGATTTCCGCCGAAAGAATGAAGTCGGTGCGGATGGCACCCTTGATCTTGTCCTTCTCGAACGCCACCAGATCGATCGCAGGATCGGCTACCGCTTCCACCAGCTCGGCATGTTCGGCCTGGTCTTCAGCTTTGCTGTGCAGGAATTTGTGGGCGAGTTTCTCGAAACCTTCGAAACACAGGTAGGCGCCGCCGATCATCAACAACGGTGTGACCAGCCAGGGAATGAATGCGCTGATGGCCAGAGCTGACGGCACCAGGATCAGTTTGTTGATGAATGAGCCCTTGGCCACCGCCCAGACAACCGGAATTTCCCGCTCGGCACGCACGCCGGAAACCTGCTGAGCGTTGAGCGCCAGATCGTCCCCGAGCACGCCGGCAGTCTTCTTGGCGGCCATTTTGGTCATCAATGCCACGTCGTCGAGTACCGCGGCAATGTCGTCGATCAGCAACAGCAAACTGCTTCCTGCCATGAATCAGGCTCCCTTCGAATAATGAATGCTGCGCAGCATAGCGCGGCCTAACACGCTGCGGGGCATTCTTGAGCGCCGCGCGAGGCCGGTGCTACCATGCGCAACCGCCAGAACAGGCAAGGAACCCCCCGGTTTATGAGCACTATCCGCGAGCGCAACAAACAACTGATCCTGCGTGCCGCCAGTGAAGAATTTGCCGACAAGGGCTTCGCTGCGACCAAAACCAGTGACATCGCAGCCAAGGCGGGATTGCCCAAGCCCAACGTCTATTACTACTTCAAATCCAAGGAAAACCTCTACCGCGAGGTCCTGGAAAGCATCATCGAGCCGATCCTGCAGGCCTCGACACCATTCAATGCCGACGGCGTGCCCAGTGAAGTGCTGAGCGGCTACATCCGCTCGAAGATCCGCATCTCTCGCGACCTGCCCTTCGCCTCCAAGGTATTCGCCAGCGAAATCATGCACGGCGCCCCGCACCTGAGCGCCGATCTGGTGGAACGGCTCAACGGCCAGGCCAAGCACAACATCGACTGCATCCAGACCTGGATCGACCGCGGTCAGATCGCCCCCATCGACCCCAACCACCTGATGTTCAGCATCTGGGCCGCGACCCAGACCTATGCCGACTTTGATTGGCAGATTTCTGCGGTTACCGGCAAGGCCAAACTGGATGAGGCAGATTATGAAGCGGCGGCGCAGACGATTATCCGGTTGGTGCTGAAGGGGTGTGAGCCGGACCGTTAAACCGCGGCGCGGCCATCGCGAGCAATGGGTTGGCCACGATGTACCGAGCCAACTTTATCAAGTCTTCCTCACGGCGCAGTGCTCGATCATGAAAACCTTGCTGCCAAAGGGTGACCTTACGACCGGTGGCCTGGTTCACCAATTTGGTACTCAATGATTTGGTCTTTTGCATCAGTCCACTCAGCGACCCCTGCTGCAACTCGATCAACCAATGAAAGTGATCTGGCATGACCACCCAAGCCTATGAGTTAGCACAGCCTTGATCTTGTGCGGCGCGAAATTGAGCGACGACTAATCTGCCCAAGACAAAGTCATTGAAAACAGGTTCTCTACCGAGAGTGTTGGTGGTCAGCAGGTAAATCCGGTCGGGTTCGGCGAAGCGGCCGACGCGTAGGCGGTGTGAAGCAGCCAAATCCGGCATTCCTTTGCCCTTTTCATGATGAAGTCATGAAGAAGGCTAGACCTGTGAGTGTTAGAGAGTGGGGCAGATTTTTAGCTGGATGTGTCTGGGGGACTACCTATATCGCGAGCAGGCTCGCTCCCACAGTAGATCTCTGCTATTCAGATAATCCCCTGTGAGAGCGAGCCTGCTCGCGAAGCGGTAGATCAGTCACTACAAAATCAAGCAGTCACCCCCGCATCCGCCCGCAACCCCATCGCCTCGATCGCACTGATCGCACATTGCTCATCAATATCAGAAAGATCCCCGCTGATACCCACCGCCCCCAGCACGTTCCCGTCCTGATCCCGGATCAGCACGCCGCCCGGTGCCGGCACCACACTGCCCTGACCCAGACTATTCAAAGCGGCGATGAACGCCGGGCGTTGTTGGGCGTCCAGCGCGAGCAGGCGCGAGCCTTTGCCCAGGGCGATGGCGCCCCAGGCTTTGCCGATGGCGATCTGCGGGCGCAGCAGACTGGCGCCGTCTTCGCGTTGCAGGGCGACCAAATGCCCACCGGCATCCAGCACCGCGATGGTCAATGGAGCCGCCGATATTGCACGCCCCGCGGAGATGGCCTGACTGATCAGGTTGACTGCTACTTTCAAGGTTAAAGCGCTCATGGTGCCGTCCTCATTTTGTTATAGGGAAAGCTGCTGGACTGTTTTCGCTCAGAGTCCGATGCAACAAATAGAACACAATGAGTTATTTTTTTGTATACAATAATTCTCGAAAAGCGCCACATGCGACGAAAAGCCACAGTAGATCGGGCTTCCGACGAATGAAACAGTTGCTTGAGAAAATGGATTGACCTGCGCCGTCCGCCGTGAATACACTCTGCGCAAAGCCACTTGTATACAATTACAAAACGTACGAGGCACCAAAACCATGAGCAAAATGAGAGCAATCGAAGCCGCCGTTCTGGTGATGCGCCGTGAAGGGGTTGATACCGCTTTTGGCATTCCAGGCGCCGCGATCAACCCGCTGTACTCCGCCTTGCAGAAGGTCGGTGGCATCGATCACGTCCTCGCTCGCCACGTTGAAGGCGCCTCGCACATGGCCGAGGGCTACACCCGCACCAAGGCCGGTAACATTGGCGTGTGCATCGGCACTTCCGGCCCTGCCGGTACCGACATGGTCACCGGGCTCTATAGCGCCTCGGCCGACTCGATCCCGATCCTTTGCATCACCGGGCAAGCACCCCGCGCCCGTATGCACAAGGAAGACTTCCAGGCTGTCGACATCACCGCGATCGTCAAGCCAGTGACCAAGTGGGCAACCACCGTCATGGAACCGGGCCAGGTGCCTTATGCGTTCCAGAAAGCCTTCTACGAAATGCGCTCCGGCCGTCCAGGCCCAGTGTTGATCGACCTGCCGTTCGACGTGCAGATGGCCGAAATCGAATTCGACATCGACGCCTACGAGCCTTTGCCGCTGGCCAAGCCAACCGCTAACCGCGTGCAAATCGAGAAGGCTCTGGCCATGCTCGACCAGGCCGAACGTCCATTGCTGGTTGCCGGTGGTGGCATCATCAATGCCGACGCCAGCGAGTTGCTGGTCGAGTTCGCCGAACTGACCGGTATCCCGGTGATCCCGACCCTGATGGGCTGGGGCACCATTCCGGACGATCACCCATTGATGGTCGGCATGGTCGGTCTGCAAACCTCGCACCGCTACGGCAACGCGACGATGCTCAAGTCCGACCTGGTACTGGGTGTCGGTAACCGTTGGGCCAACCGTCACACCGGTTCGATCGACGTTTACACCGAAGGCCGCAAATTCATTCACGTTGACATCGAACCGACCCAGATCGGCCGCGTGTTCACCCCGGACCTGGGCATCGTTTCCGACGCCGCTGCCGCGCTGACCGTGTTCATCGAAGTCGCTCGCGAATGGCAAGCCGCCGGCAAGCTGAAAAACCGCAGTGCCTGGTTGCAAGACTGCCAGCAGCGCAAATCCAGCCTGCAGCGCAAGACTCACTTCGACAACGTGCCGGTCAAGCCGCAACGCGTTTACGAAGAGATGAACCAGGTGTTCGGCAAAGACACTTGCTACGTCAGCACCATCGGTCTGTCGCAGATTGCCGGCGCGCAGTTCCTGCACGTCTACAAACCGCGTCACTGGATCAACTGCGGTCAGGCAGGTCCTCTGGGCTGGACCATTCCGGCAGCGCTGGGCGTGGTCAAGGCTGATCCGACCCGCAAGGTCGTGGCGCTGTCGGGCGACTATGATTTCCAGTTCATGATCGAAGAGTTGGCGGTGGGCGCGCAGTTCAAGCTGCCGTACATCCACGTTGTGGTCAACAACTCGTACCTGGGGCTGATCCGTCAGTCTCAGCGCGGTTTCGACATGGACTACTGCGTGCAGCTGGCCTTCGATAACCTGAACGCTCCGGAACTCAACGGTTACGGTGTCGACCACGTCGCGGTCGCTCAAGGCCTCGGCTGCAAGGCGCTGCGTGTGTTCGAACCGGATCAGATCCAGCCTGCCTTGCGCAAGGCTCAGGAAATGATCGAAGAGTTCAAGGTGCCGGTCATCGTCGAGATTATTCTGGAGCGCGTGACCAACATTTCCATGGGCACCGAGATCAACGCCGTCAACGAATTCGAAGACCTGGCGCTGGTTGGCAACGATGCGCCAACGGCGATTTCGTTGCTCGATTAAGACGACCTGATACCTGTAGCAGCTGCCGAGGCACGAGGCAGCTGCTACAGGCACCTATTTTTACAGGAGACCACCATGCCGCGTTTCGCAGCCAACCTGTCCATGCTGTTCACCGAGCAGGATTTTCTTGCCCGTTTTGAAGCCGCCGCCAAGGCCGGTTTCAGTGGTGTCGAATACCTGTTCCCTTACGACTTCAGCTCCGCCGACATCAAGGCCAAGCTCGACGCCAACGGCCTGACCCAGGTGCTGTTCAACTTGCCGGCCGGTGACTGGGCCAAGGGCGAACGCGGTATCGCGTGCCTGCCGGATCGGGTTGAAGAGTTCCGCGCCGGTGTCGACCTGGCGATTGCCTACGCGAAAGTGTTGGGCAATACCCAGGTCAACTGCTTGGCCGGTATTCGTCCACAAGGCGTCGACGATGCCACCGTGGAAAAAACCTTCGTCAGCAACCTCAAGTACGCCGCCGACAAGCTGCAAGCGACGGGCATCAAACTGGTAATGGAAGCAATCAACACCCGCGACATCCCGGGTTTCTACCTGAACAACACGGCGCAAGCCCTGTCGATTCGCGAACAGGTCGGCAGCGCCAACCTGTTCCTGCAATACGACATCTACCACATGCAAATCATGGAGGGCGATCTCGCCCGCACCATGGCCGCGCACCTGGGCGAGATCAACCACATCCAGTTGGCCGACAACCCTGGGCGCAACGAACCCGGCACCGGTGAAATCAACTACCGCTTCCTGTTCGAACACCTGGACCGCATCGGTTATCAGGGTTGGGTTGGCTGTGAATACAAGCCGCTGACCACTACTGAAGCAGGTCTGGGTTGGTTGAAGACTCATAACGCTATCTGAAGCGCTCCCCATGTATGAGGGGGCAGCTATAAAAACAAGAGGAATTTCTCATGGCTAAAATCGGATTTATCGGCACCGGCATCATGGGCCACCCAATGGCATTGAACCTGCAGAAAGCCGGTCACAGCCTGTTCCTGTCGGCGCATCACGACCCAGCCCCGGCCGACTTGGTTGCAGGTGGCGCCGTCGCCCTGGCGAACCCGAAAGAAGTGGCGCAAGAAGCCGAATTCATCATCATCATGGTGCCGGATACCCCGCAGGTCGATGACGTGCTGTTCCGCGCCGACGGCGTTGCGGCCGGTGTCGGCAAAGGCAAAGTCGTGATCGACATGAGCTCGATCTCGCCGACAGCCACCAAAGCCTTCGCCGCCAAGATCAACGAAAAAGGCGCTCAGTACCTTGACGCGCCAGTGTCCGGCGGTGAAGTCGGCGCCAAGGCTGCGACCTTGAGCATCATGGTCGGCGGCGACGCTGACGCTTTCGAACGCGTTCTGCCGCTGTTCCAGGCCATGGGCAAGAACATCACTCTGGTGGGCGGCAACGGCGACGGTCAAACCGCGAAAGTGGCGAACCAGATCATCGTTGCGCTGAACATCCAGGCCGTGGCCGAAGCCCTGCTATTTGCGTCGAAAAACGGTGCCGATCCAGCCAAGGTCCGTGAAGCGCTGATGGGCGGTTTCGCGTCCTCGAAGATCCTCGAAGTTCACGGCGAGCGCATGATCAAAGGCACCTTCGACCCAGGCTTCCGCATCAGCCTGCACCAGAAGGACCTGAACCTGGCCCTCGCCGGCGCACGCGAGCTGGGCATCAACCTGCCGAACACCGCCAACACCCAACAAGTGTTCAGCACCTGCGCGGCCATTGGCGGCAGCAACTGGGACCACTCGGCGCTGATCAAGGGCCTGGAACACATGGCGAATTTCTCGATTCGCGATAAGTAAGCCACCTCCCCGCTCCCCTGTAGGAGCGAGGCTTGCCCGCGAAGGGATCGCCTCGGTGCAGCAGAAACACCGTGGTGTCCGGTTCGCGGGCAAGCCTCGCTCCTACAGAGGGCGATGCAAGGCCCGATATCCCCTATAACAAGAAATCCGGGAGCCCGCCATGTCGGTCGATCCGCAACAATTCCTGTGCGAGCTGTTTGCCACAGCCATCGACGCAGCCCATCCGCAGCAAGTCCTTGAAGCCCATTTACCTAAAGATCGCAGCGGTCGGGTGATCGTCATCGGCGCCGGCAAAGCCGCCGCGGCCATGGCCCAGGTCGTCGAGCGCTGCTGGCAGGGTGAAGTGACAGGTTTGGTGGTGACGCGTTACGGTCACGGCGCCCCGTGTGAAAAAATCGAAGTGGTCGAAGCCGCTCACCCGGTGCCCGATGCTGCGGGTCTGGCGGTCGCCAAACGCGTGCTGGAACTGGTCAGCAACCTGAGCGAAGACGACCGCGTGATCTTCCTGCTCTCGGGCGGTGGATCGGCATTGTTGGCATTGCCAGCGGCCGGCATCACCCTCGCCGACAAGCAGTCGATCAACAAAGCCCTGCTCAAATCCGGCGCCACCATCAGCGAGATGAACTGCGTACGCAAAC
The DNA here is from genome assembly GCF_054898005.1 of Pseudomonas sp. HLT2-19-2. Classification (NCBI taxonomy): domain Bacteria; kingdom Pseudomonadati; phylum Pseudomonadota; class Gammaproteobacteria; order Pseudomonadales; family Pseudomonadaceae; genus Pseudomonas; species Pseudomonas sp. HLT2-19-2. The sequence goes on from NZ_CM142712.1 coordinate 4,455,381, forward strand.
ACCTCTCGGCGATAAAGGGCGGCCGACTCGGCAAAGCCTGCTGGCCTGCCACGGTTTACACCTATGCGATTTCCGATGTACCGGGCGACCTCGCCACGGTCATCGCCTCCGGTCCCACCGTGGCCGATCCGAGCACCTCGGCCGAAGCGTTGGCGATCCTCAAGCGCTACGCCATCGACGTTCCGGCCTCGGTGCGGAACTGGCTGCAGAGCCCGGAATCGGAGACGGTCAAACCCGGCGATCCGAGCTTGGCGCGCAGTCATTTCCAGTTGATCGCCCGTCCGCAGCAATCGCTTGAAGCCGCTGCGGTGAAAGCACGTCAGGCCGGTTTCAGCCCGCTGATCCTCGGCGACCTGGAAGGCGAGTCCCGCGAAGTGGCCAAGGTTCACGCCGGTATCGCTCGTCAAGTCGTGCTGCACGGTCAGCCATTGGCGGCGCCTTGCGTGATCCTCTCCGGCGGTGAAACCACGGTCACCGTACGCGGCAATGGTCGTGGCGGACGCAACGCCGAATTTCTGCTGAGCCTGACCGACAGCCTCAAAGGCCTGCCCGGCGTCTACGCGCTGGCCGGCGACACCGATGGCATTGACGGCTCCGAAGACAACGCTGGCGCGATCATGACCCCGGACAGTTACGCCCGCGCCGCCGCACTCGGTTTGAGCGCCAGCGACGAGTTGGACAACAACAATGGCTACGGCTATTTCGAGGCGCTGAACGCGCTGATCGTCACCGAGCCGACCCGCACCAACGTTAACGACTTCCGAGCCATCCTGATTCTCGAGAACCCTAAAAATGACGCCTGACAAGAAGGTTAAAATCCTCGCCACCCTCGGTCCTGCCACTGACGGGATCGACGACATCCGTGAGTTGGTGCAGGCCGGGGTCAACATCTTTCGCCTGAACTTCAGCCATGGCGATCACGCCGACCACGCTCAGCGCTATCAGTGGATTCGTGAAGTCGAGCGCCAGCTGAATTATCCGCTGGGCATTCTGATGGACCTGCAAGGCCCGAAACTGCGGGTTGGCACGTTCGCCGAGGGCAAGGTGCAACTGCATCGCGGTCAGGCTCTGCGTCTGGATCTTGATCCGACGCCGGGTGATGAGCGCCGGGTCAACCTGCCTCACCCGGAAATCATAGCGGCGCTGGAACCGGGCATGGACCTGCTGCTCGACGACGGCAAACTGCGTCTTCGTGTGGTCACCAAATACTCTGACGCGATCGATACCACCGTGCTCAATGGCGGTGAGCTGTCGGACCGCAAAGGCGTGAACGTCCCCCAAGCGGTACTGGAACTGAGCCCGCTGACGGCCAAGGATCGTCGCGATCTGAGCTTCGGTCTGGAGCTGGGTGTGGACTGGGTGGCGCTGTCGTTTGTGCAGCGTCCGGAAGACATTCGCGAGGCGCGCGAACTGATCGGCGACAAAGCATTTCTGATGGCCAAGATCGAGAAGCCATCGGCGGTGACTCAATTGCGCGAGATCGCTGAGTTGAGCGACGCGATCATGGTTGCTCGCGGAGACCTCGGCGTGGAAGTGCCGGCCGAAAGCGTGCCGCAGATTCAGAAAAACATCATCAGCATCTGCCGCGAACTCGGCAAACCAGTGGTGGTAGCGACGCAGATGCTGGAGTCGATGCGCTTCTCCCCTGCCCCGACCCGTGCGGAGGTGACCGACGTTGCCAACGCCGTGGCCGAAGGTGCGGATGCGGTGATGTTGTCGGCGGAAACCGCGTCCGGCGAATACCCGCTGGAAGCCGTGCAGATGATGAGCAAAATCATCCGTCAGGTGGAAAACGGGCCGGACTATCAGGCGCAACTGGACGTAAGTCGGCCGAAGGCTGAAGCGACGGTGTCCGACGCGATCAGCTGCGCGATTCGTCGCATCAGCAATGTGCTGCCGGTGGCGGTGCTGGTGAATTACAGCGAGTCCGGCACGTCGAGTTTGCGAGCCGCGCGGGAACGGCCGACGGTGCCGATCCTGAACCTGACGCCGAACCTGCAAACCGCTCGCCGGTTGACGGTGGCGTGGGGCGTGCACTCGGTGGTCAATGACCGGCTGCGGCAGGTGGATGAGGTGTGCTCGACGGCGCTGGAGATTGCGCAGGCGCAAGGGATGGCCAAGCGCGGGGATACTTTATTGATCACGGCGGGTGTGCCGTTTGGGCAGCCGGGGTCGACTAACTCACTGCGTATTGAGACGCTAATTTAGCGCCTGTAGCGACCCCTTCGCGGGCAAGTCGGATCGCCGCCCGCTCGCTCCTACAGGAATTGTGTTGGCCGCGTGATGGGCGACAACGCAAATCCCGTAGGAGCGAGCGGGCGGCGATCCGACTTGCCCGCGAAGAACGATGACACGGTCTTCCTGACACACAGAACTAAAATGCCTGCCAACCACTTCAACACCCACTGCCCCGACTGGGCGACTGCCCTGCTCAACGGTTTCAGTCAGGTCTTCCTCCAGCGTCATCCGCTGTGCGGCCTGCTGTGCCTGCTGGCCATTCTTTTCACCGCGCCCGCCCTGCTCGGCGGTGCACTGCTGGGCGGTGTCGCCGGGTTGCTCACCGCGCAACGACGCGGTTATGCCAAGGCCGATCGACAGGCTGGGCTCTTCAGTTACAACGGTGTCTTGCTCGGTTTGCTGCTGAGCCTCTACTTCCCATGGTCAGCGATGTTACCGCCGCTGATCATCGCCGCTGGCGGCCTGAGTGCGATGCTGACTCAGCAATGGCTAAAGCGTGCCCGCAATCATCATTGCCTGCCCGCCTACACCGCGCCCTTTGTCGGGTTGAGCTGGATCCTGCTGTCGTTTGCCACGCCTCAATTACCCGCGCCTGTGATCGAGATGAACACACTCAACCTGCTCGTCGCTCCATTGAAAGGGCTCGGTCAGGTGATGTTTCTGGGGCATCCGCTGGCCGGTGCTCTGATTGCTGCGGGTTTGCTGATCGCAGATCGCCGCGCTTTCCTTTGGGCGCTGCTGGGCTCCGCCACCGGCCTCGGCTTCGCGTTGCTGCATCACGAAACGTCAAACGCGCTGCTGGGTTTGAGCGGTTACAACGCGGTGCTCGCCGCCCTCGCCTTCAGCCAAAATCGCCGTCAACCCTGGTTGCCGCTGCTGGGCATTGTATTGGCCGTGTTGCTCACACCGGGCTTCGCCGCGCTAGGATTGGCCACGCTCACTGCGCCCTTCATCCTCGCCTGCTGGCTGATCCGTGCCGGCATTCGGGTGCTGCGCCAAGCCGTCGTGGATAGCGCGCCTTGCGCTATTGAGCGCCAAACCAATGGTGGCGCCTGAAAGGGCTGAATCTGCATTCAGCGTAATGGGTCAGTCTCGCAAGCCAATGGCAGAGCCGACCGCGAGCCCCAACTTTCATCGTATCCCTGATCGTGGGTGGCGAGCGTTTCGACGACTTCCAGGCATTTGCCCTGAAGCTGCGTGGTGTAGACCTGGAGCATTTGAGGCGGCACGACCTTGTCATTCAAACCGATGAAATGGCGTTGCGGGAGCGCACGCAACTTGTCGCGAAACTCCAGAGGTGTCACAGGCTTCGAGAATGGCGCGAGCTGCATCAGCTTCGCCCACTTTACAGGGTCGAGATTCCCGGCAATCGTTTGCACCTGAGTTACGTCGTTACGAGAACCCGCAAGGATCAAGGCAATCGCCGCGCCCCCCGAGTATCCGACCAGTTCGAACTGCTCCACTGCAAAGCGACTTTTCAGACGATCAAGGGCCGCGCTCATGGTCTCTATGACCAAAGAATTGAAACGACCGGAAGTCCACAAATCAGTGTTGCAACCCGGTGATGTCACGAACTGACAAGGGCGCGCCAGATAGGCGCTGGGCCCCCGATCTCCAGCGGCCAATCTCGCCATCAAGGACACGCGAGGGGTCGGATCGAGACTCGGTTGAGACCGTGTCGCCCACGCCCGACCATCGCCTTCAATGTAAACACGCAGATGCTTGTAGCCCCCTGGTGGCGGTAACAAGGCCATGAGTGTGTAAGGTGAACTATCAAGCGTGCCAGGAGTAAGCGAAGTGCCTTGGCTTACCGCCTGCAAATCGACTTTACCCGCGCACCCGCCGAGCCCGAGGAGCGCGAAGCCGATGGCGGCCAGTGCTTTAAACATGGTTTTAACCTGTTGATCAGACGCAACGTTCCGCCAGCGCGAATCGTTGCAATCCAGTCGATCAAAAAGCGTAGCGCGCTTCAAGGGTAAAGGTGTCGGCGTTAAAACCGGTCTTCGCTTGATAGCTGTAATGGGTCCCCAGGGTTAGAGCATCAATTTGATACTTCACTCCTATGCGACCTTCATAACTATCACGCACCGGACTGGCTCCCGCGACAATGAACGGCGAGCCCCCCAAGGTGAAACTGGAGGTCTGATTGATCTGGTCACCGATGAAGTCATGGTAAGCCATCACGCTCGCTTCAGGTGTAAGGGTGCCATTGAGCAGTGGCACGTCAGCGGCCATTCGCAACCCGGCACCCAGCTCGCCAATTTCGAAGCGCTGGGCATCGGAGTGCAGGGCGGCCGAAGAGCCATGCTCATTAAAACTGTCCAGCTGAATATTGGTGTAACGTGCGGCGACGCGCGGCTCGATAATCAGTTGGTCGGTGAGTTTGAAGGTATAACCGCTCAAGACGCTTAGTGCCCATGCGTCACTGTTGTAGCTGGCCTTGGCCACGCTGTCGGCGACATAACGTTTGCTGTCATTGTCATTGCGCCCGTAACTGAGGCTGCCATCGACAAACCAGTTGCGCAGATCCCAGCTACCGTACAGCGTCAATGCGCTGCCCTGTACATCGGTTTTATTTCCGGTATCGGAGGTGACGTTAGTGTTCAGATAGGAATAGGCCAGACCCACGGTGGAGTTGGCATTCAGCTTGCCATCCGCCCCGACGGCAATACCGCTGCTGTTGGCCGAATAACCGGCGACCGCATCACGACTGTCCTGATCCTGGTTGCTGCTCAACCCCTGAAACCATACGCCGGTTTCTGCCAGCGAATCCCCTGATGAGAGCCCCGAGCGCAGACCGGACACGCGGTTGCTGATCGCTCCATTCATCATCGCCTGACCCGACACTGCCGCATTGACCGCCCCACCGCTGACTTCCGGAGCCAGTTGCTCACCGAGCTTTGCCAGTTCCTCTTGAGAGGAGGCGTTGGCAAAGGCTTTGAAGACCGCATCATCACTGTTCAATTGTCCCAGCGGGCCATTCTTGAAGCGATTGAGAATCTCGCGGGTGCTGCTGGAAGTACCGATACTCCCCTGCTCTTCATCCACCTGACTGTCACTTTTCAGTGTGACCAGCGCGTTGACAGTCTGGGCATCGGTTGTATAGCTGGCGACGTTCAACAACGAGGACGAACTGCTAACGCTCAAACCGTTGTTCTGCAGGCTGCTGGCCTTGACCAGTGTGTATTGAGTGCCGGCAGCGGTCGGCGTGAAATCACCTGGTTTGGCATTCAGCGTCACTGTGGAGAACTGGGCGAAGGTGGCCTTGCCGTCCACCGTCAAATAAGGCGTACCGGGGGTGACTCGATCCGAAAGCAACATATCGATACCACTGTCGGCACCGACGTTCAGGTCACCGGTAATTTCGACCCCTTGGTTCTGAAGGTTTAGAGATCCCGAAACGATGGAAACCGTGCTGTCAATTTTGCTACCGGTGTAATTGGCCCGACCAGCAACATTCACCCCATTTAGATTGAGCAGATCGCCCTTGATTGCACCGCCGGTCCAGTTCAGTTGCGCCAACCCTGCGCCATCAATGGCCGCCGCATGATTGCTGCGAATTTCGCCACCCTGCTGGTTGATCTCGAACGCTGATGTCTGGTCCGCATCGACCCGGATCGCAACACCGTCTGCAGTGATATTGCCGGAGTTGATAATGCCCCGAGCGCCAGCCACAGCATTCTGCGTGAAAGTAGCACCGCCGAGTTTGATGCCCACGGCGTCTTCACCCGATGCCTCAATAGTCCCGGTGTTGAGCAAATGATCGACTGAACCATCCAAAAACCCGATAGCCGCGGAGTTCTTGCCAACGCTTAGGATCGAGCCGCTGTTCTCGATCCTCAACGCGCTGGTTTGGGTCTCGACGTGAAAAGCGGAGGCGTTCTGACCCGTGGCACGAATCGTTCCTGAGTTGAGAAGCCTGCCGGCGATGCTCACAGGATGTCCGGAATGGGAATCCAGAATCAGCCCCAGGGCATAGTTACCCTGCACATCGACAACACCACTGTTGATCAGATCGCCGCCAATAGTGGTCCCATGGAGGTAGATACCTTCAGGCTCGCCATAGATGCTGGCTCCCGTTGCCTGGGTGATGGAGATAGTCCCGGCGTTAATGACATTGCCGGTGATATTGGTATTGCCGATCTCGACTCCCTCAGCGCTATTCACGTTGGTAAGAGATAGCTTGCCGGCGTTGATGAAGTCACCCTGGATGTTGCTGCCGCTGGCGTTGTTGGCATGGAAACCGGCATCCAGTCCGATCCCGGTCACCGTCGTGCCTTGAGCGTCGAAAGTGAAGTCGCCCCGGTTAATGAGTGAGCCCGCGACAGTGTTCTGGAAGAACGTGACACCCGTTTTGTCCGTGTTGCTCTGGCGGGTTCGTTGCCCGGTCAGGGTCAAGGTTTCACCAAGGGTTTGACCAGTCCAGTCCTTGAAACCCTGGCTCAGATCGTACTCGCTGGCAAATACCTGAGCGGTCGAAGCGCTGACAACCATTGCCAGCAGGCTTTTCTTGAAGAAATTACTATCCATATCACTTCCGTGAGGTTCTGAAATCCATAGCCTGAAATCCAAGCTGCACATCAAGACAAAGGTATTTGTTCTGTGAGAAGTCGATATATCGACGAGACAATCAATTTCTTAAGCCATGAACGACTACAACCGGCTGAACATGGCGTACCCGGCGTCCCGCTTGCGCAATCCTCGTCAATCACCCAGGCTTCTCTCTTTTTCGGCTTGGGCAAGACCTTATGGAAAGTAACAACGACTGGCGCCATCGCCTCTACATCATGATTTTCCAGAGCGACACCAAGGCCGGTCGGCGCTTCGACGGCATTCTGCTGTTGATCATCCTCGCCAGCATTGTGATCGTGATGCTCGACAGCATCGACTCCATTCACCAGAACTACGCCAACGTGCTGGCGTACATCGAGTGGGGCTTCACCATTATCTTCGCCATCGAATATGGCCTGCGGCTGTACTGCTCGCCCAAGCCGTTGCGCTATGCGTTCAGCTTTTATGGGCTGGTGGATTTGCTGGCCATCGTGCCCGGCATCCTCGCGCTGTATTACGCCGATGCGCAGTACCTGCTGATCATCCGGATCATTCGGATGCTGCGGATTTTCCGTGTGCTCAAGCTCAGCCCGTATCTGAAGCAGGCCAACTATTTGATGTCGGCGCTGCGCGGCAGCAAGCAGAAAATCGTAGTGTTTCTGGTCAGCGTCTGCACGCTGGTCACGGTGTTCGGCACGCTGATGTACGTGATCGAAGGCCCGGAACACGGCTTCACCAGCATTCCCAAAGGCATCTATTGGGCTATCGTCACACTGACCACCGTGGGCTTCGGCGACATCGTGCCCAAGACGCCGTTGGGCCAGGTGGTCTCGTCGCTGGTGATGATCACCGGTTACTCGATCATCGCCGTGCCCACGGGAATTTTTACCGCCGAACTGGCCAACGCCATGCGTGGCGAACAACTGCAACACGACTGCCCGGTGTGCAAGAAAAACAACCACGAACACGGCGCGGCATTCTGCTCGCGGTGCGGCAATCAACTCTTCAAGAAACTGGAATAAGCAAAGTGCTTTTTAATCTTTAAAGGACTATGCGAGCCCGGCTATAGTCGCTGGCAAATTGCCCCACTTTCTAAATAAAAACTTCTAGAACAAGGAATGCGCAGTGAAAAAACTCTTTGGCGCCTCACTTCTGGCCGCTGGCCTGGCATTGACCAGCGTGGCTCAGGCCGCACCGACCCTGCTCAATGTTTCCTACGACGTGATGCGAGATTTCTACAAGGACTACAACACTGCCTTCCAGAAACACTGGCAAGCCGAGCACAACGAAAACATCACCCTGCAAATGTCCTTCGGCGGCTCCAGCAAACAGGCGCGTTCGGTCATCGACGGCCTGCCGGCTGACGTCATCACCATGAACATGGCCACCGATATCAACGCCCTCGCGGACAACGGCAAACTGGTGCCGGACAACTGGGTCACCCGCCTGCCGAATAACAGCGCACCGTTCACCTCGGCCACCGTGTTCATCGTCCGCAAAGGTAACCCGAAAGCCCTGAAAGACTGGCCGGACCTGCTCAAGGACGGTGTGCAGGTGATCGTGCCGAACCCGAAAACCTCGGGTAACGGCCGCTACACCTACCTTTCGGCCTGGGGTTATGTGCTGAAAAACGGGGGTGACGAAAGCAAAGCCAAAGACTTCGTCGGCAAGCTGTTCAAACAAGCGCCGGTCCTCGACACCGGTGGCCGTGCAGCCACCACCACGTTCATGACCAACCAGATTGGCGACGTGCTGGTGACCTTCGAAAACGAAGCCGAAATGATTGCGCGTGAGTTTGGTCGTGACCAGTTTGAAGTGATCTACCCGAGTGTTTCTGCTGAAGCCGAGCCGCCAGTGTCGGTGGTCGACAAAACAGTCGACAAGAAAGGCACCCGCGCGGCAGCTGAGGAATATTTGAAGTACCTGTGGTCGCCGGAAGGCCAGGAGATTGCGGCGGCGAACTACCTGCGTCCGCGTGATCCGGCGGTGCTGGCCAAGTACACCGATCGTTTCCCGAAAGTGGATTTCCTGTCGGTAGAGAAGACCTTTGGTGACTGGCGGACTGTGCAGAAGACTCACTTCAATGATGGTGGGATCTTTGATCAGATTTACAGCGGCCAGTAATTCCTGAACCCAATGAAAAAGGCGACCTGAGAAGGTCGCCTTTTTTGTCGACGCTGACTGATCGTTCCGCGGTCTACGCCCTCGACGCCAAAAGCCGCAGCCGCCTGAATGCGCTGTACATGATCAGCATTTTTATCGGCGGCGCATTTGGTTCCTCGGTGCCAGTGCGGTGTATGAACACGGCGGCTGGTTGTGGATCGTGATTGTGGGCAGCGCGTTTGCGCTGTTGGCGTTGTTGCGGCTTTTTAGTGTGTCAGAGGGGCGTTCGCTCGCTACCGCTTGAATCGTCAAAAAGCATCGCGGGCAAACCCACTCCCACAGGTTATTCGCTGACCCTGTGGGAGCGGGCTTACCCGCGAAGGTGATGTGACTGGTACCACTCAATGCCGAACCAATTTCTCCATCGCCGCATCTGCCAGAAAGGAAGAGCGGCTTTTGACATTGTGCTCACGCACATATCGGTCTATGCGCTGAATCACATAGCCAGGCAGCGTCACGTTGACCTTCTCGGTTTTGCCCATGTACGGCGCGATGTCCAGCTCCAGCATTCCCCAGCCCATGTCGGCAAAGTCCGGATGTCCGCGATGAGTAGCCGCAGAAGTCGGCATCGGAATCGAATCCCCGTCAGCCGCTATTTCCTGAAGCAGGATGTGGGCAATCTCGACCGCTGCGTTATAGGCGTCTTCAAACGTATCCCCGGCCGTTACGGCGCCTGGAATATCGGGGATCTGAATACCGATGGCGGTGTTCTCGTCGCCCCACTCGATACAGATTGGATATTGCATTATGGATCTCCTGCGTAACTGGCTCCCGGGCAATACAGCCCGGCTCGCCTCCTGATGCTTTTGACCGTCCCGATCGGCAAATCCTTTTTCGAATGAGGGACGGGGATCGTGTATGGGTTGTATCGGTGAGTGAAGATGTGATGGCTGCCGGTAATCCGATCCAGTGTCCAGCCCGCCTCCTCCAACTCCTTGATCAATAGCCTGCTCTGCACCACTCGCCTCCTTGCTCAGGCTCGAATAAAAGTAACCCTAGAGTTATCTTTACTCAAGCACAAAAGTGCGGGACGCGACGCTCGGTTGTTTTACAGAGTGTGATTCAAGGCACCTCACTCCCACCAAAAATGAATCATTTTTCTCTGCGTAAACCGTCACGCCGAGGTGAACCCGGATTACACTCAGCGACCTGAGCCTGAAGCGATGCGGGATGCGATTCGCGGCTAACCGATCAAATGCCGCCTGACTCGCGGCATGTTCTTTCAAGGAGTGTGCAATGACCCGACGTACCTTTCTCATCACCGGCGCCAGCAAAGGCATTGGCCGTGCGGTAGCCGAGCACCTGGATCGTGCGGGTCATCGGGTGGTCGGTATTGCCCGATCGCCCGACCTGAGCTTTCCCGGCATTCTGTTTCCGCTGGATCTGAGCGATAGGGTGCTGACCCAGCAAGTGCTGGCGGAGCTGGCCAAGACTTATGAGTTCGACGGGCTGGTCAACAACGTCGGCCTGGTTCGCCCGCAAGTGCTGGGCGAAATCGACCTCGAGACGTTCGACGACGTGATGCGGGTCAACCTGCATTCGGCCTTGCAGGCCACTCAGGCACTGCTGCCGAACATGCGCGCCAAGGGCTGGGGTCGGGTGGTGAACATTTCCAGTTTGACCGTGCTTGGCATCACCCAACGCACGGCGTACGCGGCGGCCAAAGCGGCGCTGATCAGCTTCACGCGATCCTGGGCGCTGGAACTGGCGCAAACCGGCGTGACGGTGAACGCCGTGGCGCCGGGTCCGACCGAAACCGAACTGTTTCGCGCCAACAATCCGCCGGGCAGTGAGGGTGAAGCGCGTTATCTGGCCGGCGTGCCGATGGCTCGGTTGGGGCAGCCGCAAGAGATCGCTGCGGCGATTGCGTTTTTGCTGTCCGAGCAGAGCGGGTTTATTACCGGGCAAACCTTGTTTGTCGACGGTGGCGCTTCGATAGGTAAAGCGGCGTTCTAACCAACAACACCAACCCCTGTGATCCTTAGATCGCCGTTTCTGTTTACTGCCCGAACTGCCTGCCCAACCCACCCGGCACGCCCTGAATATCGGTGTCCTCCCATGGCCCGTTCGGGCTGATCGACCGGCTCCAGCCGTTATTCCAGCGATAGTAGGTGCGCTGGCGGTAGAAAGTGTTGGTCTGATCATCGAGAACGTACACGCCGAGCTTGGCATCCCAATGGCTGTTGCCACCCGGTGGCGGCGCGAAGCTGGCGGAGGTACGTGGCAGCGGTTTGGCGGGCTTGGCCGGAATGCTCGGCTTGCCCGGTGTCGGTGTCGGGGACGGCGTCGGACGCGGCTGCGACGGCGGGATCGGTGGCAGCCGTTCAGGCTGCTGCGGTTGGACCACACAAGCGCTTAACCCCAAAACCATACTGAGCAGGGTGATACGAGCGATGGCGGTCATAGTGGAGTTTCCTGTCATTTGTCCGGGCTGTCGATGGTCAGTGTTTGCGGCGCGGTGGTGCTGCTGGCCAGAGGCTGGCTGCGACCGATCCATTCGCCGGCAGTCGGTTGGCCGGCGCGGGAGATGCGTGCAACCAGTTGGACTTCAGGGAAGTTCGACAGTTTCAACTGCGGCATCATTGCATCGGCATCGCCCAGCTCGACGGTCGCTGGCAAGTCGGCCACGGTCAGGCGCTTGGCGGCCAATGGTGCCGGTGGGCCTGAGGTGGCGCGGGCGAAGATGAATACGCTGTCGCCCGGCTGGACCTTGGCTTTCAAGTCTGGCGCCAGATCCACACGCACCTTGAGCAGCGCCGCAACCTTGGCCGCCGGCGCCTGGGCAACCTTGCCGCCGCTGGCTTCAAGCTTCTCAGTGGCCCGAGTGATGCCGCCTTGCAGCGCAGCGCGGGAACTGTCTTCCGGCGGCAGTTGCGCCAGTAAGCGATTCCAGTAGTCGATGGCGTCCTGATAGCGCTCGCTTTCGAAGGCGGCGATGCCGAGCAGACCAAGGCTGGTGACTTCTTTCGGATCGGCTTTCAGCGCTTCGTCAGTCAAGGCCTGGACCTTGTCCGACCACTTCTTGCCGTCGGCGAAGTACTGGGCCTGAGCCCATTGGCCCAACAGTTCCGGCTGACGACCGGCCAGGTTCACCGTGCGTTCGAAGATCTTCGCCGCGTCGCCAGGACGGTCCTGGGCCATATAAGTACGACCCAGGAAGTACAAGCCCTCGGCCGAATCCGGTTGAGCGGCGACCGCGCGTTCCAGACGACGGGTCATCTCTTCCATCGACTGTGGCGCCTGGGCGAATTCGCGGGTCAGTTCGACCTTGTCGCTGGCACCAAAATGCAGGTACAGGCCAAGACCCAGCACCGGCACCAGAATCGCCGCCAGCAAGGGCCACGGTTTGCCCAGACGGGACACACGCGGCGCCTCGACGCCTTCGGTGTCGGCGAGCAGTTCACGGGCGGCTTCGGCGCGGCCGGTGTCCATTTGCGCGGCATCGAGAACGCCCTCTTCCTGCTGAGTCTGCAACTCAGCCACGCGCTCCTGATACAGCGCGACGTTCAGGGCAGTACGATCCTCTTCAAGCTGCGCGCGACGACCACGCAGAACGGGAATCAGCAGAAAACTCAGGGCAACCAGAAGTAGCAGACCTGCAGCGAGCCAGAAATCAATCATTCTTGGTTTTATCCAACAGGTGGTCGAGGCGCTCGCGCTCCTCGGCAGAGAGCTCATCCTTGGTGTCAGTGCGTTGCACGCGACGACGGCGGACGATCACGGCGATGATCACAAAACCGCCCAGCAGCAGGCCGGCAGGGCCGAACCAGAGCACAGCAGTCTTGGCGTTCAGAGCAGGTTTGTAGCGGACGAAATCACCGTAGCGGTCGACCATGAAATCGATGATCTGCTGGTTGTCCTTGCCCTCGCCGAGCATGCGAAAAATCTCTTTGCGCAGGTCAGCGGCGATCGGCGCGTTGGAGTCGGCGATGTCCTGATTCTGGCACTTGGGGCAACGCAGCTCTTTGGTCAGCTCGCGAAAACGCTCGCGATCACCTTCTTTGGCGAACTCGTAGGTGTCAATGGCCGCGTGCGCCACGCCGGCCATGCTCAAACCCAATACCGCGGCGGCTATCCAGCGCTTCATGGCTTGGCCTCATCGACCAGCGCCTGATACTTGGCCGCCAGTTTTTCGCGCCAGACCTGTTCGTCGATCACGCCAACGAATTTGTCGCGGATGATGCCCTTGGCGTCGATGAAGAAGGTTTCCGGCGCACCGTAAACACCGAGATTCAGACCCAATGTGCCTGCGTCGTCACGGATATCCAGCTGGTACGGATTGTGGAATTCGTCCAGCCATTTCAACGCATCCGCGTTGACGTCCTTGTAGTTGATGCCGTAGATCACCACACCCTGCTTGGCCAGTTTGTTCAGCACCGGGTGCTCGACCCGGCAGGAAATGCACCAGGTGCCCCAAACGTTGACCAGCGCAGGCTTACCCAGAATGTCGGCCTTGGTCAGGGTCTTGTCGCCCTGCACGGCCGGCAGGGAAAACTCCGGGAATGGCTTGTTGATCATCGCCGAGGGCAACTCGGCCGGGTCCAGGTACAGACCGCGGTAAAGGAAAACAGCCACCACCAGAAAAATCACCAGTGGCAACAGCATCAACCAACGTCTCATGCCGTGGCTCCCGTCATGCCCAGTGCTTCACGCACACGGCTTTTCACCTTGACCCGGTAACGGCGATCCAGCGCCGCCAGCAACCCGCCCAACCCAGTGAGCAGACCACCGAACCAGATCCAGCGCACGAATGGTTTGACGTGGACACGAACGGCCCAGGCGCCGTCGCCCAACGGTTCGCCGAGTGCGACGTAGAGGTCGCGGGTAAAACCGGCGTCGATCCCGGCTTCGGTCATCACCGAGTTCTGCACGGTATACAAGCGTTTTTCCGGGTGCAGCACGCTGACTTCCTTACCGTTGCGGATTACCCGTACGGTGCCCTTGTCGGAGGTGAAGTTGGGGCCTTCGAAATGCTTGGCGCCTTCGAACACGAATTGGTAACCGCCCAGGTCCATGGACTCGCCCGGCGCCAGACGCAGGTCGCGCTCGGCACTGTTCTGGCTCGACAGCACGACGCCGAGGGCGCACACGGCGATGCCGAGGTGAGCGACCTGCATGCCCCAATAACTGCGGGTCAGAGTCGGCAGGCCTTTGATCAGGCCCTTGTGGCGAGTTTTGTCGAAGATGTCACGCACGCCGGCCAACAATACCCAGGCGGCGAGCATGAAGGTCGCAATCACTGCCCAATTGAAATCGCCATAAGCGACACCGGCTACCACGGCCAGCGCGGCGCTGCCGAGCAACACCGGGGTCAGCATGCTCAACAGCCATCTGACTGGCGTGTCTTTCCAGCGCACCAACATGCCGACCGCCATCACCATCATCAGCAAGGCCATCAACGGAATGAACAGTGCGTTGAAGTACGGCGGGCCGACCGACAGCTTGGCGCCGGTCATCGCATCGAGAATCAGCGGATACAAGGTGCCCAGCAGGATCATCGACGCCGCCACCACCAGCACCAGATTGTTACCCAGCAGCAGGGTTTCCCGGGACCAGAGGTTGAAGCCGACGTGGCTCTTCACCACTGGAGCGCGCAGGGCAAACAGCGTCAGCGAACCACCGACCACAAACAGCAGGAAGATCAGGATGAACACGCCGCGCTCAGGATCGGACGCAAACGCGTGAACCGAGGTCAGCACGCCGGAACGCACGAGGAAGGTCCCCAGCAAGCTCAACGAGAACGCGGCGATGGCCAGCAACACGGTCCAGCTCTTGAACACGCCACGTTTTTCCGTGACCGCCAACGAGTGAATCAGCGCCGTGCCCACCAGCCATGGCATAAAGGATGCGTTTTCCACCGGGTCCCAGAACCACCAGCCACCCCAGCCGAGTTCGTAGTAGGCCCACCACGAACCGAGGGTGATGCCGATACCGAGGAAGGCCCAGGCGACGATGGTCCACGGACGGGACCAGCGCGCCCACGCGGCATCAAGACGACCGCCCAGCAGCGCGGCGATGGCGAAAGCGAACGCCACGGAGAAACCGACATAGCCCATGTACAGCATCGGCGGGTGAACGATCAGGCCGATGTCTTGCAGCAAGGGATTGAGGTCACGACCGTCCGCAGGGATTTGCGGCAGGATCCGTGCAAACGGGTTGGACGTGAGGATCAGGAACAGCAGGAAACCGGTGCTGATCATGCCCATCACCGCCAGTACGCGAGCCAGCATCACTTGCGGCAATTGCCGGGAGAACACCGACACCGCGAAGGTCCAGCCGCCGAGAATCAACGCCCAGAGCAGCAACGAACCTTCGTGAGCGCCCCACACCGCGCTGAACTTGTAGTACCACGGCAACGCGCTGTTGGAGTTGCTAGCGACGTAGGCGACGGAGAAATCGTCGGCCATGAAGGCGTAAGTCAGGCAACCGAAGGCAAACAGCAGAAACGCGAATTGCCCCCAGGCGGCCGGTTGGGCCAGGCTCATCCACAAACGGTCACCGCGCCAGGCACCGAGCAACGGCACCACTGTCTGAACCAGCGCGAAACACAGCGCCAGAATCATCGCCAGGTGGCCTAACTCGGGGATGAACAGCCCTGAACTATAGAGAGCAGATGTCATCGTTTAACCCTCTTTCGCAGGTGAAGGCGCCGACTGGCCACTGTCTTTCAGGGCCTTGGTCACTTCCGGTGGCATGTACTTTTCATCGTGCTTGGCCAGCACTTCGTCGGCTACCACCACGCCGTCGGCGTTGAGCTTGCCGAGGGCAACGATGCCCTGCCCTTCGCGGAACAGATCCGGGAGGATGCCGCGGTAGCTGATGGTCACGGATTTGCTGAAGTCGGTGACAATGAATGTCACGTCCAGCGAATCGCCGGAACGTTGCAGCGAACCTTTTTCGACCATGCCGCCCGCGCGGATGCGCGTGTCTTGCGGGGCTTCGCCGTTGGCGATCTGGGTCGGGGTGTAAAACAGATTGATGTTCTGCTGCAGGGCGCTCAGGGCCAGGCCGACAGCAGCGCCGACACCGACCAGGATCGCGAGAATGATGATAAGACGCTTTTTGCGTAGCGGATTCACTTGCCGTTCTCCCGGCGCAGACGACGCGCCTCTTGTTGCAGATACCGCTTGCGGGCCAGGATCGGCGCCGCCACGTTGAGGGCCAGCACCGCCAGGCAGATGCCATAGGCTGACCAGACATACAGGGCATGATGGCCCATGGCGAGGAAGTCGCCGAATGAAGCAAAACTCATCTTGCGGCCTCCAGACTGTTCTGCACTTCGGCCTTGACCCAACTGGCGCGGGCTTCGCGCTTGAGCACTTCAAGGCGCATGCGCAGCAGCAACACCGCGCCAAAGAAACAGTAGAAACCCAGCACCATCAGCAGCAGTGGCAGCCACATCTCGGCCGGCATCGCCGGTTTTTCGGTGAGGGTGAACGTCGCGCCCTGGTGCAGGGTGTTCCACCACTCCACCGAGTATTTGATGATCGGGATATTGATCACGCCGACAATCGCCAATACCGCGCAGGCCTTGGCGGCACTATCACGATTGCTGATGGCGTTGCCCAGAGCAATGAGACCGAAGTACAGAAACAGCAGAATAAGCATGGACGTTAGTCGTGCATCCCAGACCCACCACGAGCCCCAGGTCGGTTTGCCCCAGATCGCCCCGGTGACCAGCGCCACCGCGGTCATCCAGGCACCGATGGGCGCCGCGCATTGCAGGGCGACGTCGGCCAGTTTCATCTTCCACACCAGCCCGACGATGCCGCACACGGCCAGCATCACGTAGACGGATTGCGCCAGCATGGCGGCCGGAACGTGGATATAGATGATGCGAAAGCTGTTGCCTTGCTGGTAGTCCGGCGGCGCGAAGGCCAGGCCCCAGACTACGCCAACGCCAATCAGCAGCAACGCCGCGACGCTCAGCCACGGCAGCAGTTTACCGCTGATGCCGTAAAACCATTTGGGCGAGCCGAGCTTATGAAACCAAGTCCAGTTCATTACTGTTTCCATCACGGTTGCTGCTCGTTTCACGAGTAGCCAGGGTCTTTACTGATCAAAAAATGACCAGACCTCATTATTCGCCGACGCTGATCTTCAGGCCAGCAGCTATTGCAAAAGGTGTCAGGGTTATCGCCAGGGCGGTCAGGCTACCAAGCCACAGGAGATAACCGGTCGCCGGCATGCCTTGCAATGCCGCCTGCAAGGCGCCACTGCCAAGAATCAACACCGGGATGTACAGCGGCAGAATCAGCAGCGCCAGCAACAGGCCACCGCGTTTCAATCCCACCGTCAGGGCTGCGCCCACCGCACCGAGCAGGCTCAGCACCGGTGTACCCAGCAACAAAGAAAGCAGCAACACCGGCAGACAGGCGGTTGGCAAACCGAGCATCAATGCCAGCAGTGGAGCGAGCAAAACCAGTGCCAGGCCAGAGAAGGTCCAGTGTGCCAGTACCTTGGCCAACACCAGAAGAGGCAGGGGGTGCGACGAAAGGACCCACTGTTCAAGCGATCCGTCTTCGAAATCACTGCGGAAAAGCCCGTCCAGCGAGAGCAAAACCGATAAAAGGGCTGCTACCCAGACCAGTCCCGGAGACAAGGTTTGCAACAATTGAGACTCGGGTCCGACCGCCAACGGGAACAGGGAAACGACGATCGCGAAGAATACGAGCGGATTGGCCAGTTCCGCAGGACGGCGAAACAGCAAACGAGCCTCGCGGGCGACCAACAGGCCGAAAACACTCATACGGCCCAGTTCCCCAGATCAATGTCGCGATAACCGGCAGGCATCCGGGTCAGCGTGTGGTGAGTGGTCAAGACCACCATGCCACCGCGCTCGCAGTGGGCGGCCAGGTGTTCTTCGAGTTGCGCCACGCCTTGTTTGTCGAGCGCGGTGAACGGCTCATCGAGGATCCATAGCGGTGGGCTTTCCAGGTACAACCGCGCCAACGCGACCCGGCGTTGCTGCCCGGCAGACAGCGTGTGGCAGGGAACATCCTCGAAACCGCGCAATCCAACAGCCGTCAGCGCTTGCCAGATCGCCTCATGGGCGGCCGGTTGATGCAGGGCGCAAAGCCAGCTCAGATTCTCTTCCGGCGTCAGCAGGTCTTTAATCCCGGCGGCATGGCCGATCCACAGCAGGTTGCGCGCCAGCTCAAAGCGTTGCTCGTTCAGTGGCCGGCCGTTGAGCAGCACTTGACCGGCGGTCGGCTGCATCAGACCGCAAAGCAGACGTAAAAGGCTGGTCTTGCCGCTGCCGTTGGGGCCGCTGATTTGCAACATTTCGCCACTGGCCAGTCTCAATTCGAGATTTTCGAAGAGCAGCCGAAGGTCTCGCTCACAAGCAAGGGCAACGGTTTGCAGGACTGGACTGGTCAAGAGATTACGGGCCTTTACGGTTCAAGTCGGCAGCGGTGCGGCCGCTAAAGAGATGCAGGATAAATGCAGTGGTGGCCCGTTCTAAGGAGCCAGATCAAGTTTTTTGCAAATGTTCCCAGCGCTCCGGTTGCAACGGGGCCGCATTATACATGCCATGCCCTACTCTAAAGAGGGCAATTTCCTCAGGTTGTGACCGCGTATGACAGGCGAAATGAACATCCTCCCGCTACCGCAGACCACGCCTGCGACTTCGCGGCCGCAGGTGGTGAGTGGCGATTTGCTCAAGCTGCTGACGCCCATGGAGGGCCTGATTACTGCCGGTCAGACTGCCCGGGGCGAAGTGCTGTCGCTCAAGCAGGCGGATCAGACCTTTCAACTGTTGCTCAAGGTCACCCTCGACAGCGGCCGTCAGACCACGGTCCAGGCCACCAGCACCCAACCGCTGCCTCAGGGCACCAGCCTGGCGATCACCCAGCCATCGGCGGGTAATCTGGCCGTCACCGTGCAACAGGCCATCGCCTCCAGCGTCGCCACCCTCACCCGTATCGACACGGCGCAACTGCCCGTTGGCACCCTGCTGCAAGGCAAAGTGCTGACCTCTCAGGTGATGCCGCAGGTCCCGGGCCAGCCGACCGTGTTTCGCTCGATGGTGAGCTTGCTCAACACCGCGTTGAGCGGCAGCACCCTGAGCATCGACAGCCCGACACCGCTGCGCATCGGCACCTTGCTGAGCGCGCTGGTGCAGGACACTCAGACGCTGAAGTTCGTGCCGTTGAGCAGCCGTCAGGAACAATTGGCCGTCACGCAGCAACTGGTCAGCCAACAAAGCCGCCAAGGTTCGCTGGACGGCTTGATCAAGCTTCTGCAAAACCTGCCAGCATCGGACCAGACCTCAAGCGACCTGCGTGCCGCCGTCGACAAGCTGCTCGCGGGCCTGCCCGATGTTCGGCAACTCAGCACGCCCAAAGGCCTGGCCTTGGCGTTGGCCAATAGCGGAATGTTCCTGGAAAGAAAACTGCTCGCCGGACAGAACCCGACGCTAACCCCGGACATGAAAGGCGATCTGCTCAAGCTGATCGCACAATTGACGCCAGGCCTGCCGGCCAACACCAATCTCAACGCGATCATTGCCGCCAACACACTGGCCCAAGCCATGCCGAACTTTGTGCGCAGCGCCCTCGGCATGCTCGGGCAAGTCAGCGCCAAACCGCTACCGACTAGTTTCCCGCTCCCCGAACGCCTGTTGCAGAGCCAGGACGGTGAAAACGATCTGGAGCACCTGCTGCGTTTGGCGGCAGCGGCAGTTTCGCGCCTGCAAAGCCATCAGTTGTCGAGCCTGGAACAGACCGGCGTCACTGATGACGGTCGGCTGATGAGCACCTGGCAGCTGGAAATCCCGATGCGCAATCTGCAGGACATCGTGCCGTTGCAGGTAAAGTTCCAGCGTGAAGAAGCCCCCGAGAAAGAACAACCAAAAGAACGCAATGAAGAACGTCCACCGAAGCAACAGCTCTGGCGGGTCGATCTGGCATTCGACATGGAGCCTTTAGGCCCGCTGCAGATTCAGGCGCAACTGATCAACGGCAGCTTGTCCAGCCAACTGTGGGCCGAACGGCCTTACACCGCCAGCCTGATCGAAAGTCATCTGGCCGAACTGCGCCAGCGTCTGCTGGCGTCCGGCCTGAATGTCGGCGATCTGGATTGCCACCTCGGCACACCGCCGCAAGGCCCTCAAACCCGTCTCGAACAACGCTGGGTCGACGAAACCGCATGAGAAACCCCAACGCCCCGCGCCAAGCCATCGCCCTCAAATACGACGGCAGCCACGCCCCTACCCTCACGGCCAAAGGTGACGAAGCACTGGCCGAAGCCATTCTGAAGATTGCCCGCGATTATGAAGTGCCCATCTATGAAAACGCCGAGCTGGTGAAACTGCTGGCGCGGATGGAATTGGGGGAGAGTATTCCGGAGGAGTTGTATCGCACGATTGCGGAGATTATTGCGTTTGCGTGGAATCTGAAGGGTAAGTTTCCTGAGGGGCAAGATCCGGATGCGCCAATGGCGGAGAAGGACATCACCGAACGCGGCGAGGATTACTGACCCCAGGATTCGCCCGACCCAAAGCTACTGGTGGCTTTTTACCATTCGTCGCTACTGTCAGATCTGACAGTAGCGAGCATCCTTGCTTTCGTTGCCAGATAGACAAGCAGCGTTGACCCACCCTTTCCAGGCGCTGCCCTTATCACAGGAGCGCTCTGATGACTTTGCCCACGCCCCCCGGTGCCACCTTTGAGGACAGCAGTTTGCTGGCCCTTTGGGCGCCCAATATTCCCGCATTGATCACGCCACTGGATGGCGACGAAGGCTACGATGGCGGCATTGGCGCCGATGCCTTGGAAACGGATCTGCTTGTCATCGTTGATCCCTGGTTTGACATGGCAATAGGTGACCGATGCCTTCTCTTCTGGGATGACGCCGTGAACCCCATGAGCACAGAGATCATTGACACAGAGGAAAAGCTCGACAAACCATGCCGATTCTATGTGCCAAAAGGCCAGATTCTAGATGGCAGCGCTTTCCCGGTTTTTTACCGTTTAATACGCGCCAGCCATAACGAAATCGATTCAATCAAGCTCAATGTATTGATCAAACGCACACTGCCGGGAGGTGTTCTCGACAAACCCGAGCCACTGGGTCACCCCAGACTGCGTTACTCCTTCAATCCGGATATCAGCACCGGGGTCGATGGGGATATGGCAAAAAACGGCATTGCCATGCATATCGAACCTTATCAGAACATCACTGTGTACGATTCTATCGTCGCGCGCTGGGGTAACAACGAAGAGGCGGATCATTATTCCGTCACCCCTGATCAGATCAAGGACCCGCTAAATCATCCGATCTTGATCTCGTTCGATGAGCAGTTGATCAAGCGCGCAGGTGACGGTAGGCATTTAGTAACCTACCAAGTGATAGACCGCTGCGGCAACCGTCCGCATGTTAATGCGCCATGGGCAATACCCACTGAAGTAACTGTCAATCTGCTCCGTATCCCGGCTCCGACGGTAACAGGTGAACAAGGCGGCGTACTGGATACTGCATACGTGACGAAAATCGAAGCAGTTGCTTCGGGAGTGGGGCTGATCGCGGGTGACAGCGTCTGGATCAACTGGCAGGGCCGCGTCGAAAGAGAGACAACAACAGTTCCGTACTCTGGAAGCGGGGTGCTGCGGTTTCCCATTCCACTCAATTGGGCTAATGAAAGTACTGAAAGCGCCGTGAGCGTCACCACCCGGGTGCGGCGAGCAGGGCGACCGCTCACCTCTGAGCCTCGCAACCTGACAATCAAAACCACAATTGAGCTAAAACCGCCCAGGGTACTGGAAGCCTACGGTCCTAATGGTGATCGTTTGAAAATGGCTGATATTTATGAGGCCAGTCATGTAACGATTCAGGTTCAAAAGTACCTTGGGATGGCTATCGGACAAACCATCCGGGCACGTTGGGCTTCCAGCCGGCATGTCTATGACAGTGCGATCACAACCGTTACAACGGTTGGCCCGATGACTTTCAATGTTCCTCGACTCGAAGTTGTGGATGCCATTGGCAGTACTGTTCCGGTCAGTTTCACGGTACGCACGTATCCCAACGGCCCATTGCACCGCTCCGACGCCCTGCTGCTGGCCGTGGATGCTCAAAAATTTGTTCTGACACCGCCAAGGCTTACTCCCGATCGAACCACGGTCACCGTCCGTTATCCGGGAATGGTCACCGGCTACCACGCTTGCGTACGCCTCACTGGCGTCGTTACTCGGGAAACTGACTGGCAAGACTTACAAACCGATGTCACGGAAGAGTTCAGTATTCCGGCAAATTGGATAGAGGAAAACAAGGGGAGAACTGTGTTGATCAACTACAGCGTCAATCGACCGGGCATCGACGAACAAAGCATGTTCTCTCAAGTATTAAGAGTAGACCTTTAACACCACCAATAAGACCGATTGCGTAGGCGAACTCATTCGCCTATACGAATGGAGCACAGGAAACATGGACGCCGAACTGAATGCACTGAATCTTATCGCGCCGAAGGTACTTGAAGCCTATGGCTCTGACGGAGATCGACTTAACTTTAATGATGTATACAACAACCCACACATCAATGCTCAAGTAAACTTCGAAGGCCTGTCGAGAGGACATCAAATACAAGTTCGCTGGGCAACAGGCAATTATGTATACAAGACTGAAACGTTGACCGTTGGCACCCCGGGACCGATGCTCTTCAAGATCCCACGCCTCGAAGTTATCGACTCCATTGACAGCATCGTAGCAGTCAATTACAGCGTTCGCCTCACACCAGATGCGCCGCTGATCATTTCAAAATCGCTGACGTTAAATGTAGACGGGCAATTATATGATCTCAGTAAACCCAGGCTCTCTGCTGACAGAAAAGAAGTGACCGTCAAGTTTTTAAATATGACGACCGGTTATACGGTAAGAGTCAGGTGGCACGGAGTGGTTGTGCGGAATACCGAAACCCAACCAATTCAGAACAGTTCATCAATGGCATTCAATATTCCGGCTAGCTGGGTATCAGAGAACACTAACAAAGCTGTGCTAATCAACTATAGCGTCCACCAATCGAACTCAAATGACAACCTGATGTTTTCTCGCCTGCTACGCGTCTCTTTTTGAATAAGCGAGGGCCAAAAGTGAACGCAGGTGCGGGATGCAGTTTTATTGCATCCCGCGCCTTTTTTATTGAAAGATCAAAACCACTGTTTACGATCAACGTCCAAATAGCGCAACGACCTGATCATTCCCGTGATAACTGAATACTTCGGACACTCCTGGAGCCAAATCCACTCTAATAACAGGAAGCAAATCACCTGTGATGTTGAAATAGTCTTGTTGCATATACTTGGCCCCAGCCACTCCCGCGCCGCCGCCTTGATTTTGGAGATAAAAGAACGCGTACAGCGGCAGCTGTTTTGGGATGCTCTGTGGCCAAAGAGAAAGAATCACTTCATTATGGTGCGATCGGGCGGCTGGAATCTCAAAGTTACCTCGCGCTTGCAGACTTAAAGAAAATTGCTCGACACTGGAAGTAAAGCCACACTGGTGCTCATTCCTTGCCGAAAAATAGCCGGATCCGGGTACTGCTCGGTAATGCGTCTTCCATGCCGCAATAGAAACTGCCCCTTCCTCCGGACATGAGCGACTGTTTGTTGGATAAGTATTATGTGGCCCGCACCCCCCTATGCCTGCCCGCCGCCAACTCGCAGCATCCGAGGGAAAGGAACACAGCAGGCTTATGGCGGAAGTTGCCAACCGCTCAGCCGTAGCGAAGTCCTTGAAGATGAAGCCGTGGAGGTCCCCCCAAGCAAGAATGGTAATTCCGAGATCTTTACGAAGGTAGGAAAAAGGAACGCCTTTTTTGGTAATTGCCGTCGGACTAGGATCCCAAGCGTGATAGGCCGGCTTTGCGCCTGTTGTGCGCACAAGTACACCACTGCAATAATAAGCGGGCTTCCCAGTACAATTGTTTGAGACGTTGTTATAACGACCATTCAGGCGCTCAGCCACCAGTTGTCCAAACCTCTGATCTTTTGCGTCAAAACTGAAAATATTGTGGTTTGCAGCAGTAATATTTATCTTGACAATAGGGACATAAAGCGACGTTTCCAGATAATAATCTCTCTGGAACTTCTGGGCGTCTGCCAACTTGGCCGGCGTCGATGCCTCATAGAACACTGCCTCGATTGGAAGCTTCTCGGGTTTGCTCTCATCCCATGTTTGAATCAGCACCTCAGTGGGTTTGGCAGTCCAAGCCGCACCAACGAGTTTGTGCGCTTCAAGGCTGGCCTTGAACTGTGCAGCCGCCACCGTGCTAAGCGAGCATTGATTTTTGGGTAACGACTGGTGCTCCTGAAAGTTTTTCAGCCAAGCTGCTGCTGTTGTCGCCGGAACCGCCAATTTTGCACAATTGGCGAGATCCGCGCTCAGTTGTTCCGCTTTGGGCGCGAACCCGCATCCATGATCTGCGCGAACATCGAGTGATTCGGTTGGAAAAGGAAAGATACAACGCAGGTTTAGTGCTTTTCCTGCGGCCAGCGCCGACGCTTGATCTTTGAGGATGAAGCCGCTCTTCCTGTCGCCATTCAATCTCGTACTTCCGACATCTGAGCGAATATACGTAAAGGCGACCGAACCCAACGTCGTTGCATTCGACCCATAATCCCAAAACTTGAAAAAGGTGCTGTAATCCACAGCCCGAAGTAATACACCGGAACAATGGTAGGCCGGAGAACCATTCGAACACTGCGCAACATTACTCATGTACTTGGCGTTCAGATCGGTGACCAGCGCCTGCCCGGACATGGCATGAACTTGTGTGACACAACAAAACATTAAAACAACTAGAGCCCTCATGGACCTTACCCTCTTGAAATATAAATTAATTTCAAGTCTGGTCCATACAACATGAAAAACTCTACTGTCAGAAATACCAGTTCAGACGAACGGAACATAGATTATCGACGGGGTGAGCCGTAATATATTTCGCAAAGGGGAGCTGAATCTAACGGTGTCTAAACGCAAAAAGATCGCAGCGTTCGGCAAGCTGCTACAGGGATTTGTGTACACCCCAAGGAGCTGCCGAAGGCTGCGATCTCTTGATCTTTTGATCTTCTTAGCTTTTGTGCAACTTGCTCATCAACTCCGCCTCAGCCTGGGTCAACCCGCAAGACTGAGTCAGTTCATCAACACTGGCCCCCATCCCCACCAATCGTGCCGCTTGGGCAAACGACAGGCTCGACGGATCGCGCTGTTCCAGCTGAGCCAGTTTGTCCGGTAACGGGCCCACCACCGCGCGCAGTTCGTGTAGGTCTTCCCCCATGCGCACGGTGCCGCTCTGGTAGTCCTCGACACGCCGGGCCAGGTCCTTGATGCGCTGATCACGCAGCGCATCGCCCTGAGCCTGTTGCGCAGCGATCAGTCGTTGGCCTCGTATGTACGCCAGAAACATCGCCAGCGTGCCTGCCCAGAAGAGGAACAGGACAATGACCGCCACCTCAAGAATCAATCAGATGTTCTCCAGGTCCGACCATTCTTCTTCGCTCATCATCTTGTCCAGCTCGACCAGAATCAGCAGCTCGTTGTTCTTGTTGCACACGCCTTGAATGAACTTGGCGGATTCTTCGTTACCGACGTTCGGCGCGGTTTCGATTTCCGACTGACGCAGGTAAACCACTTCGGCCACGCTGTCGACCATGATCCCGACCACTTGCTTGTCGGCTTCGATGATGACAATTCGGGTGTTGTCGCTGATCTCGGCATTCATCAGGCCGAAGCGCTGACGGGTGTCGATCACGGTGACCACATTACCGCGCAGGTTGATGATGCCCAGCACGTAGCTCGGGGCACCCGGGACCGGGGCGATTTCGGTGTAACGCAGGACTTCCTGAACGCGCATCACGTTGATGCCGTAGGTTTCGTTGTCCAGCTTGAAGGTTACCCATTGCAGGATCGGATCTTCGGAACCCTTTGCAGACGACGCCTTATCATTCATACCCTGACCCCTCGAAAACCGCCCTAGCGGTGTATGTTCTGTGCGACGGCAGTCACTGCCGTCACGTGTTTTTATGTCGGTTTGTGAGCTGGTTTAACGCTGCTCATGTGCTTTGCCCCGCCGCTGGCGATCAACTCGGCCAGTGCGGAAACATCGAGCAACGCACACATGTGTTCAATCACGGTGCCCGCCAGCCATGGCCGTTGACCACGGTGGCTGCGCCATTTGATTTCGTTCGGGTCCAGGCGCAATGAGCGGCTGACTTGATGCACCGCCAGCCCCCACTCGTAACCCTGAACCGAAATAACGTACTGCAGGCCCTGACGGAAATCGTCGCGGTAGCGGTCGGGCATGACCCACCGCGCGGTGTCCAACACTTTCAGGTTGCCGGCCTGGCTTGGCAGAATTCCGAGGAACCATTCCGGCTGACCGAACAACGGTGTCAGCTCGTGGCCGGCCAAAGAATAAATCGAACCCAGACACACCAGCGGCACCGCCAGGGTCAACCCGGCGACATCGAACAACAGGCATTCAAAGGGTTCGGCGGCCCAGGACGGACGACCATCGGTTTCCACCGGCGGCGGCGTGTTGCTCGGCGGCAAATGGACTTCGACCACCGGCGGCACCAAGGCTTGCAGCAGCGGTGCGATAGTCGATACAGACGCCAGAACCGGTGCCGGTGCTTCTTCGATCACAACAGGTGCTTTCACCACTGGCGCTACTTTCAGCGCGGCGACCACGGCGGGTTTCTGCGCATCACGAGCCTGCTCTTCAAGCACCGCCGCCTGGAACTCGTCCAGAGCAGCTACAACCTCTACAACCTCGGGCAGCGCCTCGATTTCCGGCGGCAACTCTTCGGTCGCTTCCATCAGCAAGTTGTCCAGATAAGACTGGAGCGCGAGTTGCGGGCGCGAGGTGATTTTTACCGGGCGGTTCATGTCACGCCACCTGCGGGACAAGTTGTGCTGCCAGCAAATGTTTGAGCAGTGCACGGTAGGCGAGAACACCCCGGCTCTTGCCGTCAAATTGCGAAGGCGTTACGCCGGCACGGCTGGCGTCACGCAAGCGGGTGTCGACTGGAATGTAGCCCTGCCAGATTTCTTCCGGGTACTTGTCGCGCAACACCCGCAGAGTGCCGAGGGAAGCCTGCGTGCGGCGGTCGAACAGGGTCGGCACGATGCTGAAGGGCAGCGCCTGTTTGCGTGAACGGTTGATCATCGCCAGGGTGTTGACCATGCGCTCCAGGCCTTTGACCGCCAAGTGCTCGGTCTGCACCGGAATCACCAATTGCTGGCTCGCCGCCAAGGCATTGACCATCAGCAAACCGAGCAACGGCGGGCTGTCGATCACCGCGTAATCGAAGTCTTGCCACAATTGCGCCAGACTCTTGGCAATCACCAGGCCCAAACCACTCTGACCCGGCGACTGGCGCTCGAGGGTCGCGAGTGCGGTGCTCGATGGCAACAGAGAAATACTTTCGTGGCTGGTGGGCAACAACAACTGTCCCGGCAAGCCTTGCGGCACGCTGCCCTTATTCAGGAACAGGTCGTAGCTGCTGTGTTCCAGGCTGTCGGGGTCATAACCGAAATAGCTGGTCATGGAGCCGTGGGGGTCGAGATCGACCACGACCACGCGCTTGCCCGCCTCGGCCAGTAAACCGGCTAAAGCGATAGAGGAAGTGGTTTTACCGACACCACCCTTTTGATTGGCGACTGCCCAGACTCTCATTCGGATTGTTCCTCCCGGTCGAAAGGGTCGACCGAGAAATAGCTCAACGTATTAATGCAGGTGACGGAGAATTGACGGCGCTCTCTCGTACCGGCGACTTGACCGGGGTCGGTGCAGTTTGTGTGCCAGCACGCTTCAACGCGGCATCCGGATGTGCATTGGCCGTTCCGGTACCGGTGAGACTGCGGCGTACATCAAGATTTCGTGACACCACCAGTACGACCCGACGGTTACGCGCCCGTCCCTCGGCAGTGGCGTTGTTGGCCACTGGCTGGAACTCGCCGTAACCCACCGACGCCAGACGACCAGGGTTCACACCCTGCATCGCCAGCATGCGCACAATGCTCGCCGAACGGGCCGAGGACAGCTCCCAGTTGGTCGGGTATTGCGCGGTGCGGATCGGTTGATCGTCAGTGAAGCCTTCAACGTGAATCGGGTTGTCGAACGGCTTCAGAATCGCGGCGACCTTGTCGATGATGTTGAACGCGATGTCACTGGGCATGGCGTCGCCACTGCCGAACAGCAGGCTGGAATTGAGTTCGATCTCGACCCACAGCTCATTGCCGCGAATGGTCATCTGATTGGAGCTGATCAAGTCGCCGAACGCGGCGCTGATGTCGTCGGCGATGCTTTTGAGCGGATCGCTGGCACCCGCGATGCCGGCGTCGACCTGCTCGGCATCTTTAACCAGCGGCTTGGCCGGGGTCACGGTCTTCGGTCGCTCGTCGCCAATCGGGATCGGCTTGAGCGCACGATCCGAATCGGAGAACACGCCAATCAATGCTTCCGAAATGACTTTGTACTTGCCTTCGTTGATCGAAGAGATCGAGTACATCACCACGAAGAAAGCGAACAGCAATGTAATGAAGTCGGCGTACGAAACCAGCCAACGCTCATGGTTTACATGTTCTTCAGGTTGGCGACGACGTGCCATGGTCCATGTCTCCCATCAATCCATGAAGCCCTGAAGCTTCAACTCGATAGAGCGAGGGTTTTCACCTTCGGCGATCGACAGAATGCCTTCCAACAACATTTCGCGATAACGCGACTGTCGCAAAGCGACGGACTTGAGTTTGGCGGCAATCGGCAGCAGCACCAGGTTGGCACTGGCCACGCCATAGATGGTCGCGACGAAGGCCACGGCAATGCCGCTACCCAGTTGCGATGGATCGGCCAGGTTACCCATCACGTGGATCAGGCCCATCACCGCACCGATGATGCCGATGGTCGGCGCGTAGCCGCCCATGCTTTCGAAGACTTTGGCGGCTTCGATGTCGCGGCTTTCCTGGGTGTAGAAATCCACTTCCAGGATGCTGCGAATCGCTTCCGGCTCCGCACCGTCCACCAGCAGTTGCAGGCCTTTGCGCGAGTAGTTGTCGGGTTCGGCGTCGGCCACCCCTTCCAGACCGAGCAGACCTTCCTTGCGCGCGATCAGGCTCCAGTTCACAACACGATCGACGCCACCGGCCAGATCCACGCGAGGTGGAAACAGGATCCAGGCCAGAATCTGCATGGCGCGCTTGAAGGCGCTCATCGGCGCCTGCAGCAGCGCCGCACCGAGGGTCCCACCGAGTACGATCAACGCTGCCGGGCCATTAGCCAACGCGCCGAGGTGACCGCCTTCAAGGTAGTTGCCGCCAATGATGGCGACAAACGCCAGGATGATCCCGATAAGACTTAAAACATCCATCAGATACAAGCCTCGACCAGATGCTTGCCAATATCGTCCAGGCCATACACCGCGTCGGCGAGTTCGGCTTTGACGATGGCCATCGGCATGCCGTAGATCACGCAGCTGGCTTCATCCTGGGCCCAGATCGAGCTGCCGCCCTGCTTGAGCAGACGCGCGCCTTCGCGACCATCGGCGCCCATGCCGGTCAACACGACCGCCAGAACTTTGTCACCGTAGGTCTTGGCCGCGGAACCGAAGGTGATGTCCACGCAGGGCTTGTAGTTCAAACGCTCGTCGCCCGGGAGGATTTTCACCGCGCCACGGCCGTCGATCATCATTTGCTTGCCACCCGGCGCCAGCAGCGCCAGGCCCGGACGCAGGATGTCGCCATCCTCGGCTTCCTTGACGCTGATGCGGCAGAGCTTGTCCAGACGTTCGGCGAAGGCCTTGGTGAAGGCGGCCGGCATGTGCTGGATCAACACGATGGGTGCGGGAAAGTTGGCCGGCAATTGGGTCAGAACCCGCTGCAGGGCAACCGGACCGCCAGTGGACGTACCGATGGCGACCAATTTGTAGGCTTTGCGTTTCGGCGACGACGAGGCGGATGCGTGCGTACGCGCCGGAATCGGCGCCGGTGCCGGACGCGCAGGCGCGCTGCTGCCGTAACTGCTGACGCTCGAACGCGCAGGCGTCGGGGCTGGTGCGGCGACGGGTGCCGGAGCGCTGTAAGTGCTGGCACGACGGTTACTGCGCGAGATGCTGAGAATCTTCTCGCACAGCAGTTGCTTGACCTTCTCCGGGTTGCGGGAGATGTCTTCGAAATTCTTCGGCAGGAAATCCACCGCGCCGGCGTCCAGCGCATCGAGAGTGACCCGAGCGCCTTCGTGTGTCAGCGAGGAAAACATCAACACCGGGGTCGGGCAGCGCTGCATGATGTGCCGCACCGCCGTGATGCCATCCATCATCGGCATCTCGTAGTCCATGGTGATCACGTCTGGCTTGAGGGCCAGCGCCTGATCAATCGCCTCTTTTCCGTTGGTCGCCGTACCGACAACTTGGATGTTCGGATCCGCTGAAAGAATTTCCGAGACGCGGCGGCGGAAAAACCCCGAATCGTCCACCACCAGGACTTTGACTGCCATAAACACTCCGTTAGACGGAGCGAGGCTCAGTCGCCCCGCTCCATCAGAATCAAATACGCCGTGCGGCGTAACGCTTGAGCATGCTCGGTACATCGAGAATCAGCGCAATTCGGCCGTCACCGGTGATGGTGGCGCCGGACATGCCCGGGGTTCCCTGGAGCATTTTGCCCAATGGCTTGATGACCACTTCTTCCTGGCCCACCAGTTGATCGACGACGAAGCCGATCCGCTGAGTGCCCACCGAAAGGATCACCACATGGCCTTCGCGCTGCTCTTCGTGAGCGGCGGAGGCGACCAGCCAGCGTTTGAGGTAGAACAATGGCAGTGCCTTGTCCCGCACGATCACCACTTCTTGGCCGTCCACCACGTTGGTGCGCGACAGGTCGAGGTGGAAGATCTCGTTGACGTTCACCAGCGGGAACGCAAACGCCTGGTTGCCGAGCATGACCATCAGCGTTGGCATGATCGCCAGGGTCAACGGGACCTTAATGACAATCTTCGAGCCTTTGCCCTTGGTCGAGTAGATATTGATGGTGCCGTTGAGCTGGGCGATCTTGGTTTTCACCACGTCCATGCCCACGCCGCGTCCGGAGACATCGGAAATTTCGGTCTTGGTCGAGAAACCCGGCGCGAAGATCAGGTTGAAGCAGTCGGACTCGCTGAGGCGATCTGCTGCATCCTTGTCCATCAAACCTTTTTTCACCGCGATACCGCGCAAAACATCGGCGTCCATGCCCTTGCCGTCATCAGAGATGGACAGCAGGATGTGGTCGCCTTCCTGTTCTGCGGACAGGATCACCTTGCCGCTGCGAGGCTTGCCCATCGCTTCGCGCTCGGCCGGCTCTTCGATACCGTGGTCAACCGAGTTGCGCACCAAGTGGACCAGCGGGTCGGCCAGGGCCTCGACGAGGTTCTTGTCGAGGTCGGTTTCTTCGCCGACCAGCTCCAGGTTGATCTCTTTCTTGAGCTGACGAGCCAGGTCGCGAACCAGGCGCGGGAAGCGCCCGAAGACCTTCTTGATCGGTTGCATCCGGGTCTTCATGACCGCAGTTTGCAGGTCGGCCGTGACCACATCGAGGTTCGACACCGCCTTGGACATGGCTTCGTCGCCGCTGTTGAGGCCCAGACGGACCAAACGGTTACGCACCAGTACCAACTCGCCGACCATGTTCATGATTTCGTCGAGACGCGCGGTATCGACCCGCACGGTCGTCTCGGCTTCGCTGGCCGGTTTTTCCGCCGGTGGCGCGGCCGGGGCACGAGCCGGAGCCGGTGCAGCAGCAACAGGCTTCGGCGCTTCGGCTTTAGGCTCGGGCGCTTTGGCAACGGGTTTCGCTGCTACAGCCTTGGCAACTGGCGCCGCAACCGAAGCGCTGGCGCCCGACGCGGTACCGACTTCAGTAAACTTGCCTTTGCCGTGCAATTCGTCGAGCAGCGATTCGAACTCGTGATCGGAGATCAGATCGCCGCCAGCCGCTTTAGCGGTTGGCGCAGCCGGGGCCGGGACCGCAGCAATGGCCGATTCCAGCGCATCAACGGCAAAGTTACCCTTGCCGTGCAGCTGATCGAGCAGTGCTTCGAACTCGTCGTCGGTGATATCGGAGCTGTCGCCTGCCGCTTTCGGGGCAGCCGGTGCGGCTGGCGCCGCAGCTACCGCATCGACGGCGAACTGGCCTTTACCGTGCAGTTGATCGAGCAACGACTCGAACTCGGCATCGGTGATTTCGTCGCTGCCCGCCGCATTGCTACTCGGCGCTGGCACAGCTGCCGGGGCTTCTGCCTGCGCCTTGACGGCGTTCAGCGAGTCCAGCAATTGTTCGAATTCGTTATCGGTGATGTCGCCCGACTCGCTGTCAGCAGCCGGTGCTTCGAACACTTCGGCAACCGGTGCGGATTCTTCAGTTTTCGGCTCGGCCAGACGGGCCAGAGCTGCCAGCAATTCAGGCGTGGCAGCAGTGATCGGGCTGCGCTCGCGGACTTCGGTAAACATGCTGTTCACCGCATCCAGCGCTTCGAGAACCACGTCCATCAATTCCGAGTCGACGCGACGTTCACCCTTGCGCAGGATGTCGAACACGTTCTCGGCGATGTGACAGCACTCCACCAGCTCGTTGAGCTGGAGGAAGCCGGCGCCTCCTTTTACAGTGTGAAAACCGCGAAAAATTGCATTGAGCAAGTCCGCATCATCAGGTCGGCTTTCAAGCTCGACCAGCTGTTCGGACAGTTGCTCTAGAATCTCGCCGGCCTCAACCAGGAAATCCTGAAGGATCTCTTCATCGGCGCCGAAGCTCATTAAGGGGGTGCTCCCGAGGTCTAAAAACCTAAAAAACCTAAAATGCTAAAACTCTAAAATCCTAGGCTGGATAACAAATCGTCCACATCGTCCTGACCGGACACAACATCTTCTCTTTTATCGGCATGAATCTGCGGACCTTCACCCTGAGAGAGATGTTTTTGTGGATCTTTTTCAGCCAGCATCGCTTCACGGTCATGTTCGATGCCCGCAAAGCGGTCCACCTGACTGGCCATGAGCACGAGCTTGAGCAGGTTGCTTTCAACTTCGGTGACCAATTGGGTCACACGCTTAATCACCTGACCGGTGAGGTCCTGGTAATCCTGAGCGAGCAGAATGTCGTTGAGGTTGCTCGACACAACGCGATTGTCTTCGCTGCTGCGTGTCAGGAAACCGTCGACTCGCCGGGCCAGTTCGCGGAACTCTTCAGCCCCGACTTCGCGCCGCATGAACCGTCCCCAGTCGGTGCTCAAGGCCTGCGCTTCATTGCTCAGGCCGTTGACCAGCGGCGTGGCGTTTTCCACCAGGTCCATGGTGCGGTTGGCCGCGGCCTCGGTCAGCTTGACCACATAGCCCAGACGCTCGGTGGCGTCCGTGATTTGTGACACTTCCTCGGCTTGCGGCATGTTCGGGTCAATCTGGAAATTGACGATCGCGCTATGCAGCTCGCGAGTGAGCTTGCCCACTTCCTGGTACAGGCCGCGGTCACGGGTCTGGTTGAGCTCATGGATCAGTTGCACGGCGTCGCCGAACCTGCCTTTTTCAAGGCTTTCGACCAGTTCAACAGCGTGTTTTTTCAGGGTCGACTCGAAATCGCCCTGTGAAGATTCGTTATGCTCCATAGCTCCCCCGTGGCGCAGTTTCTCAACCGATGCGTTCGAAAATCTTTTCGATTTTTTCTTTCAACGCCTGGGCCGTAAAGGGTTTGACCACATAGCCGTTAACACCGGCCTGGGCTGCCTCGATGATCTGCTCGCGCTTGGCTTCAGCGGTCACCATCAGCACCGGCAGATGCTTGAGCTTTTCATCGGCACGCACATGGCGCAGCAGATCGATACCGGTCATGCCAGGCATGTTCCAGTCCGTTACCAGAAAGTCGATGCTCCCGCTGTTGAGAACAGGAATGGCAGTGATGCCATCATCGGCCTCGACCGTGTTGGTGAACCCAAGGTCACGCAACAGGTTTTTTATGATCCGCCGCATCGTTGAGAAGTCATCAACGATGAGGATTTTCATGTTCTTGTTCAATTCGACCTCCAAGCAGTCTTAAACGCGCCCAGCACCTGGACGCGCCATTTCAATCAATCCGGCAAAGCACTCAATGACTGTCTGGAGCACAACAGATCGGGACCCGTGCGGTTCAACACCCCACCAGCCGCGTTCGCAGTGCCCCCACACTGCCTTCAGCGCGCTCGCCACTCCCCCAAACGCCCCCGCAAACGGGCCGCGCACTGGCTGTGTAACTGGCTGACCCGCGATTCGCTGACCCCCAGGACTTCACCGATTTCCTTGAGATTCAACTCTTCGTCGTAGTACAGCGCCAACACCAGTCGCTCACGCTCCGGCAAATTGGCAATCGCGTCCGCCAGTGCCATCTGGAAGCGTTCATCTTCCAGATCGCGCGACGGCTCCAGATGAGCACTGGCGCCATCCTCGTGCAGCCCTTCGTGTTCGCCGTCCTGCAACAGATCGTCGAAACTGAATAACCGGCTGCCCAGGGTGTCGTTCAAAATCCCGTAATAATCGTCGAGACTCAATTGGAGTTCGGCCGCAACCTCGTGATCTTTAGCGTCACGACCGGTTTTAGCTTCAATCGAGCGAATGGCGTCGCTGACCATCCGGGTATTGCGGTGGACCGAACGTGGCGCCCAGTCCCCCTTGCGTACTTCATCGAGCATCGCGCCGCGGATTCGTATGCCCGCGTACGTCTCGAAACTCGCGCCTTTGCTGGCGTCGTATTTGGTCGACACTTCAAGCAGGCCAATCATCCCGGCCTGGATCAGGTCTTCGACCTGGACACTGGCCGGCAGACGCGCCAGCAAGTGGTAGGCAATGCGTTTAACCAGTGGCGCGTAACGCTCGATCAGCTCGTACTGCGCGTCACGTGCCGACTTCTTGTAGAGGTTGTAGCCGCTGGCTGTCATAACACCGGTCCTGCCGTTTGTTGCACGAGGCGCTCGACGAAAAACTCCAGGTGCCCACGCGGGTTGGCAGGCAACGGCCAGGTATCGACCTTCTGTGCAATGGCCTTGAACGCCAGGGAGCACTTGGAACGCGGGAAGGCTTCATAGACGGCGCGCTGTTTCTGCACAGCCTTACGCACGCTTTCGTCGTAAGGCACCGCGCCGACGTATTGTAAGGCGACGTCGAGGAAGCGATCTGTGACCTTGGTCAACTTGGCGAACAGGTTGCGACCTTCCTGCGGGCTCTGGGCCATGTTGGCCAGGACGCGGAAGCGGTTCATGCCGTAATCGCGGTTTAGCAGTTTGATCAGTGCGTAGGCATCAGTGATCGAGGTCGGTTCGTCGCAGACCACCAGCAAGACTTCTTGCGCTGCACGAACGAAACTGACTACCGAGTCACCAATGCCCGCAGCGGTGTCGATCACCAATACGTCGAGATTGTCGCCGATATCGCTGAACGCCTGGATCAGGCCGGCGTGTTGGGCCGGGCTCAGATGGACCATGCTTTGAGTGCCGGACGCGGCCGGGACGATGCGGATGCCGCCAGGGCCCTGCAACAGAACGTCGCGCAGCTCACAGCGGCCTTCGATCACGTCGGCCAACGTACGTTTGGGTGTCAGTCCCAGCAGGACGTCAACGTTCGCCAGCCCCAGATCGGCGTCCAGCAGCATGACGCGCCGGCCGAGTTCAGCTAGAGCCAGGGACAAGTTCACTGACACGTTAGTTTTCCCGACGCCACCTTTGCCGCCGGTCACCGCGATCACCTGTACGGGATGCATGCTGCCCATGAATTTTCTTTACCTTGTCTTACTTAGACGGAGGCCACATTACTGGCTGCGCGTTCACAAAATGAACAATGCATGGCAGACCATCGATGTAGGTACAAAAACAGTTCATTAATACCTCAGCCGACCTGCTTGGTCGGGCTGTGGTAAATATCAGCGAACATGTCAGCCATGGCTTCTTCGCTGGGTTCTTCTTGCATTTGCACGCTTACGGCGCGACTGACCAACTGATGACGACGCGGCAGATGCAAATCATCCGGAATCCGCGGGCCATCGGTCAGGTAGGCCACCGGCAATTCATGACTGATGGCCAGGCTCAACACCTCGCCCAGACTTGCCGTTTCATCCAGTTTAGTCAGGATGCAGCCAGCGAGGCCGCAGCGTTTGTAACTGTGATAAGCGGCCGTTAGAACCTGTTTCTGGCTGGTGGTTGCCAACACCAGATAATTTTTCGATTTGATCCCACGACCGGCCAGGCTTTCGAGCTGCATGCGCAGTGCCGGATCGCTGGCCTGGAGGCCCGCGGTATCGATCAGCACCACGCGTTTGCGCAGCAAGGGCTCCAGCGCCTGCACCAGCGACTGACCCGGGTCGACGTGAGTCACCGACACATTGAGGATCCGGCCGAGGGTCTTGAGCTGCTCCTGAGCACCAATACGGTAGCTGTCCATGCTCACCAACGCGATATTCTGCGCGCCGTACTTGAGCACGTAGCGGGCAGCGAGCTTGGCCAGCGTGGTGGTCTTGCCCATGCCGGCAGGGCCGACCATGGCAATCACACCGCCCTCTTCCAGCGGCTCGACTTCCGGTGTGGCGATCATCCGCGCCAGGTGCGCCAGCAACATGCGCCAGGCCTGACGAGGTTCTTCAATATCGGTAATCAGCGCCAGCAAATCGCGCGACAACGGGCCGGACAGGCCAATGCGTTGCAGGCGACGCCAAAGATTGGCCTGGGCCGGACGGCTGCCTTGCAGCTGATTCCAGGCCAGGGAGCCGAGTTGCACTTCCATCAGTTCGCGCAAGCTGTTGAGTTCGAAACGCATCGAGTCGAACGCCCGCGGGTCCACACCACCGGAGGCTGGCGCAGCGGCCGGTGCAGGCCGACGGGGTTCGGCGTAGGTCGGTTCGATCAGCGGCTCGGCGGCAGTCAGTGGCAGGCCGGCGAACAACTGGCGATTGGTGCTCTTGTCGCTCTCGCCTTCGCCTCGCAGGCTCAGTTCGGCCTGGGCGGTAACGATCCGCGACTGGGTCTTGCGCAGCTCGTCTTCGAGTTCCATGTTCGGAACGCGCGGGGCCAGCGCCGACAACTTGTAATCCAGGGCAGCCGTCAACTCGACACCACCGGCGATCCGGCGGTTGCCAATGATGGCGGCTTCAGCGCCCAGCTCATCACGAACCAGTTTCATGGCCTGACGCATATCGGCGGCGAAAAAACGCTTAACTTGCATAAACCACTACCTCAGCCGTTGGGCCCTACTGTCGCAACGATGGTCACTTGCTTGTTGTCAGGAATTTCCTGATACGCCAACACGTGCAAACCCGGGACTGCCAATCGGCCGAATCGCGACAGCATCGCGCGAACCGGACCGGCTACCAGCAGAATCACCGGCTGACCTTG
This sequence comes from Pseudomonas sp. HLT2-19-2, assembly GCF_054898005.1. NCBI lineage: Bacteria > Pseudomonadati > Pseudomonadota > Gammaproteobacteria > Pseudomonadales > Pseudomonadaceae > Pseudomonas > Pseudomonas sp. HLT2-19-2. Next base: position 4,492,702 of record NZ_CM142712.1, read on the forward strand.
CATTTCCTGACGCTGCGCCGCATCGATCAACGAGCGTTGCAGTTTCTCAGCCATGCTTGGCTCCAGCAGAACGCCCTCTTCCGAGCCTTGTCCTGCCTTCTGAAGACTATTGAGCAATATCTGTTCCAACCTTGGCTCAAGGGTGATCACTGGTAGCTCGGAGTCAGTGCCTACAATGCTTTGGACGATAGCGCGGGATACGCCGACGCGCACGGCGGCCACCAGCGCGGCAGTATCTTGACTCTTGGCGGCATTGTTGGCGATGGCCTCGGCAATGCTGCGAATGTCCCGTACTGGCACCTGTTCGGCCAGCAAAGCCTGCAAAACTTTGAGCAGCTGCGACAGAGACACCACGCCAGGCACCAGCTCTTCAGCCAGTTTTGGTGAGCTTTTGGCCAGCAATTGCATGAGTTGCTGCACTTCTTCGTGACCGATCAACTCGCTCGAGTGCTTGTACAAAATCTGGTTCAAGTGGGTTGCCACTACAGTACTGGCATCAACCACGGTGTAACCGAGGGATTGCGCCTGGGCACGCTGGCTGATTTCGATCCAGACCGCCTCCAGACCGAAAGCCGGATCTTTGGCGGTAATGCCGTTGAGCGTCCCGTAGACCTGCCCCGGGTTGATCGCCAGTTCGCGGTCCGGGTAAATCTCCGCTTCGGCCAGGATCACCCCCATCAGAGTCAGGCGATAGGCACTCGGCGCCAGGTCGAGGTTGTCACGGATATGCACAGTCGGCATCAGGAAGCCCAGATCCTGCGACAGCTTCTTGCGCACGCCTTTGATTCGCGCCAGCAACTGACCACCCTGGTTGCGGTCCACCAGCGGAATCAGCCGGTACCCGACTTCCAGGCCGATCATGTCGATCGGGGTCACGTCGTCCCAGCCAAGCTCCTTGGTTTCCTGGGCGCGAGCGGGCGATGGCAACAGTTCCTGCTGACGCTTGACCTCTTGCAAGGCCTGAACCTTGACCACGTTCTGCTTCTTCCAGAACAGGTACGCGCCGCCGGCCGCCACGGCCGCCATGCTGAGAAAGGAGAAGTGCGGCATGCCGGGCACCAGGCCCATGACTGCCATCATACCCGCCGCCACTGCCAACGCTTTCGGCGAGGCGAACATCTGGCGATTGATCTGTTTGCCCATGTCTTCCGAGCCGGACGCACGAGTCACCATGATCGCTGCGGCAGTCGACAACAGCAGTGATGGCAATTGCGCCACCAAACCGTCACCGATGGTCAACAAGGCGTACACCCGACCGGCATCGCCGAAGGTCATGCCGTGCTGGAAGATACCGACGGCCATGCCGCCGATCAGGTTAATGAACAGAATCAGCAGGCCGGCAATGGCGTCGCCGCGCACGAACTTGCTGGCACCGTCCATCGAACCGTAGAACTCGGCTTCCTGGGCCACTTCCATACGGCGCAATTTGGCCTGGTTCTGATCGATCAGGCCGGCGTTCAGGTCGGCGTCGATCGCCATCTGTTTGCCGGGCATCGCATCGAGGGTGAAGCGCGCGCTCACCTCGGAAATCCGCCCGGCACCCTTGGTCACTACGACGAAGTTGATGATCATCAAAATCGCGAAGACCACGATACCGACCACGTAGTTACCGCCGATCACCACCTCACCGAAGGCCTGGATCACCTTACCGGCGGAGGCGTGACCGTCCTGACCGTGGAGCATCACCACCCGGGTGGAGGCCACGTTCAACGCCAGCCGCAGTAGCGTCGCCACCAGTAGAATGGTCGGAAACACCGCGAAATCCAGCGGTCGCAAGGCATAAACGCACACCAGCAACACTACGATCGACAAGGCAATATTGAACGTGAAGAACACGTCCAGCAGGAACGGCGGGATCGGCAACATCATCATCGCCAGCATGACCAGCAGCAACAACGGCACACCCAGATTGCCCCGACTTAAGTCGGCAACGTTTGTGCGAGCACTGTTGAGTAACTGAGAGCGATCCACCGGTTTTCCCCGTTCCTTTAAAGCAAACTTTTGACGCCTGAAGCAGGCGCAAAGCGGCTACTGCAAGAAACCTTCCAACTTCTGCGGGGGGTTGAAACAGAGGGATTTATCAGCGGGATTTGTACTGTGGACCGGCAGCTGCTACGAGCGCCTCTTTCAGGAATCGCGCCGCAGATCCGGTGGAATTGGCAGATCGCCCTTGAGCGGATCCGGGCGCTTGCCCTTGCCGGCGCGATGCTGGCGGATCTGGTAGACGTAAGCGAGCACCTGGGCGACGGCAAGATAGAGCCCGCCAGGGATTTCCTGATCAAGTTCGGTGGAGTAGTAGATCGAACGTGCCAGCGCCGGCGACTCAAGCAGCAGCACGTCGTTGGCCACAGCGATTTCACGGATTTTCAAGGCCAGGAAGTCGCTGCCTTTGGCGATCAGCATCGGCGCCCCGCCCTTGTCCGGATCGTACTTGAGCGCTACGGCGTAGTGGGTCGGGTTGGTGATGACCACATCGGCGTCGGGGATTGCCGCCATCATCCGGCGCTGGGACATGTCGCGCTGCAGCTGGCGAATCCGTTGTTTAACCTCTGGCTTCCCTTCCTGATCTTTATGCTCGTCACGCACTTCCTGCTTGGTCATCAGCAGTTTCTTGTGGCTCTCCCAAAGCTGCACCGGCACGTCCACCGCGGCGATAACGATCAGCCCGCAAGACATCCACAACGTACTCCAGCCCACCACCTGCAAGCAGTGAATGATGGCCAGTTCCAATGGTTCGTGTGCGATGCGTATCAGGTCATCAATGTCCGATGACAACACTAAAAGCGCCACGGTAAGGGTGATGAAAAATTTCGCCAGCGCCTTGAGCAGCTCCGCCACAGCCTTGAACGAAAACATGCGCTTGAGGCCGGCAGCGGGGTTCATCCGACTGAACTTCGGTGCCAGGGAACTGGCCGCGAACAGCCAGCCGCCCAGAGAAATCGGCCCGATCAATGCTACCAGGACCAGGGTGATCATGATGGGTTGAATCGCCAGCAACGCCATCAGCCCCGAGTTCATCAGATAAGTGCCCATCGAGCGCTGATCGAGGATGACTTCTCGCGGCAGGGAAAAATTCTGTCGCATCAACTCCATCAAATCCTGCGCCAGGGCTCCGCCGAAAATCAGCAGCGCAGCGGAACCAGCCAGCATGATCGCCAGCGTGTTGAGCTCCTTGGAGCGCGCAATCTCGCCTTTCTCGCGAGAGTCCTTTTTACGTTTCTCCGTGGGGTCTTCTGTTTTGTCCTGACCGCTTTCGCTCTCAGCCATGACTCAGCGCGCCTGTGCCAGTTCGCGTAAAAACTGCAAGGCCTCGGAGGCCAGCGGTTGATACTGATTGAGGATGTCCGCAAGCCCCACCCAGAGGATGTACATCCCGAGGACCAAGGTCAGCGGGAAGCCGATGGAGAAGATGTTCAGCTGCGGCGCCGCCCGAGTCATGATGCCAAACGCAATGTTCACTACCAGCAGCGCGGTGATCGCTGGCAGCACCAGCATAAGAGCAGCCCCAAGGACCCAACCGAGCTTGCCGGCCAGCTCCCAGAAATGATTGACCATAAACCCGCTACCGACGGGCAGCGTGGTGAAGCTTTCGGTGAGGACTTCGAACACCACCAGATGGCCATTCATCGACAGGAACAACAGCGTCACCAGCATGGTGAAGAACTGCCCGATCACTGCCACCGACACACCGTTTGTAGGGTCGACCATGGAAGCGAAGCCCATGCCCATCTGAATGGAGACGATCTGCCCGGCAACCACGAAGGCCTGGAAGAACAGCTGCAAGGAGAACCCCAGTACCGCGCCGATGATGATCTGCTCGGCGATCAGCAGCAGCCCGCTCAGATCCAGCGCATTCACCGGCGGCATGGGTGGCAGGCCGGGGGCGATGACCACGGTAATGGCCACAGCGAAATAGAGGCGGATCCGCGTGGGCACCAGGCTCGTACCGAATATCGGCATGACCATCAGCAACGAACCGACGCGAAACAGTGGCAACATAAACGTCGCCACCCAGGTACTGATCTGGGTGTCAGTCAACTGGAGCAGCGACATGGCTTAGCCGATAACCTGAGGAATATTGCCGTACAACTGCAGGATGTATTCCATGAAGGTCTGCACCAGCCACGGGCCGGCGACAATCAGCGTCACCAGCATCACCAGCAAGCGCGGCAGAAAGCTCAGCGTCTGTTCGTTGATCTGCGTAGCGGCCTGGAACATTGCCACCAACAGACCCACGAGCAAACTCGGAATCACCAGCACGGCAACCATCATGGTGGTCAGCCACAGCGCCTCCCGGAAGATGTCTACCGCAACTTCTGGCGTCATGGCGATACACCGCCGAAGCTGCTCGCCAGCGTACCGATGATCAACGCCCAGCCATCCACCAGCACGAACAGCATGATCTTGAACGGCAGCGAAATGATCAGCGGCGAGAGCATCATCATGCCCATGGCCATCAGCACACTGGCCACGACCAGGTCGATGATCAGGAACGGAATGAAGATCATGAAGCCAATCTGGAAGGCGGTTTTCAGCTCGGACGTGACGAACGCCGGGACCAAAATGGTCAGCGGAGCCTGATCCGGCGACGCGATATCAGTGCGTTTGGACAAGCGCATGAACAACTCCAGATCGCTGCTGCGGGTCTGGGCGAGCATGAAGTCCTTGATCGGCACCTGGGCCTTGGCCACGGCGTCTTGAGCGGTGAGTTTCTCCGCCAGATACGGTTGCAAGGCATCTTGATTAACACGGTCGAACACCGGCGCCATGATGAACAGCGTCAGGAATAGCGCCATACCCGTGAGGATTTGGTTAGACGGTGTCTGCTGCAGGCCCAGGGCCTGACGCAGGATCGAGAAGACGATGATGATCCGGGTGAAACTGGTCATCAGCATGACGAACGCCGGGATAAAACTCAGTGCGGTCATGATCAGCAGGATTTGCAGGCTGACCGAGTATTCCTGAGCGCCTTCGGCATTGGTACCCAGGGTGATCGCCGGGATCGACAACGGATCGGCGGCGAACGCCAGCGGCGCGGCCAGCATCAGGGCCAGCGTCAAGGCGATGCGTAACGCACCCATTACTTCTTATCCTTCTGATCCTTGCCCATCAGCTCCATCAGGCGCTGGGCAAACTCCGGGGTCGCTTTCTCGGTGACCGGCAACTGCACCGGCTCCTTGAGCACATGCAACGCAGTAATGGTGCCGGGGCTCAAGCCAAGCAGAATCTGCTCGTTGCCGACCTGCACCAGCATCAACCGGTCGCGAGGGCCCAGCGCGCGGGAACCGATCAGCTCGATCACCTGCCCTTTGCCGGCCGGCCCGGCCTGTTGCACCCGACGCAGCAACCAGGCGAGGAAGAAGATCAACCCCAGTACCAGCAGCAAACCGAACACCAACTGTGTCAATTGCCCGCCCACACCACTGCTGACCACGGGCGCGGCAGCGGTGGCAGCCGTCGCCACCGGCTCGGCAGCCAGAACGCTGAACGGCAAGGCAAGCAGAGCGCTTAGAACCTTTTTCACTTAGCGCAGCTTCTTGATGCGTTCGCTTGGGCTGATCACGTCGGTCAGACGGATGCCGAACTTTTCGTTGACCACCACCACTTCGCCGTGAGCAATGAGCGTGCCGTTGACCAGCACGTCCAGCGGTTCACCGGCCAGACGATCGAGCTCGATGACCGACCCCTGGTTGAGTTGCAGCAGGTTACGGATGTTGATGTCGGTGCTGCCGACTTCCATGGAAATCGACACTGGAATGTCGAGGATCACGTCCAGGTTCGGACCGTCCAGGGTGACTGGATTGTTGTTTTTCGGCACGCTGCCGAATTCTTCCATCGGCAGACGGTTGGACGGCGAACTGGCGGCGTCGGCGGCCAGCAAGGCGTCAATGTCGTCCTGCCCGGCATCGCCGGTTTCTTCCAGGGCAGCAGCCCATTCATCGGCCAGCGCCTGGTCGTCCTGGGTATTCATATCGTCAGCCATCATGTGTCCTCGGCGGGCAACCAATCAATTAGAAGCCGTCAGTTAAAAGCGAATGTGTGCGAGCGCCAATCAACGGCGCTCGATCGGCTCGATCACTTGCAACGCGAGGTTGCCTTTGTGCGAGCCCATCTTGACCTTGAACGCAGGCACGCCGTTGGCGCGCATGATCATCTCTTCCGGCATCTCGATCGGGATAATGTCCCCCGGCTGCATGTGCAGAATGTCCCGCAGGCGCAACTGACGACGGGCAACCGTGGCACCGACCGGTACGTCAACGTCCAGCACGTCCTGGCGCAAGGCATTGACCCAGCGCTCGTCCTGATCGTCGAGGTCCGACTGGAAGCCGGCGTCGAGCATTTCGCGTACCGGCTCGATCATCGAGTACGGCATGGTCACGTGCAGGTCGCCGCCGCCGCCATCGAGTTCGATGTGGAACGTCGACACCACAATGGCTTCGCTCGGACCGACGATGTTGGCCATGGCAGGGTTCACTTCCGAGTTGATGTACTCGAAGTTCACTTCCATGATCGCCTGCCAGGCTTCCTTCAAATCGATGAAGGCCTGCTCCAGCACCATGCGCACCACACGCAGTTCGGTCGGGGTGAATTCACGCCCTTCGATCTTTGCGTGGCGGCCGTCGCCGCCGAAGAAGTTGTCCACCAGCTTGAACACCAGTTTGGCGTCGAGGATGAACAGCGCGGTGCCGCGCAACGGTTTGATCTTGACCAGGTTGAGGCTGGTGGGCACGTACAGCGAGTGCACGTATTCGCCGAACTTCATCACCTGCACGCCACCGACGGCAACGTCCGCCGAGCGGCGCAGCATGTTGAACATGCTGATGCGGGTGTAGCGGGCGAAACGCTCGTTGATCATCTCCAGGGTCGGCATGCGTCCACGGACGATGCGATCCTGGCTGGTCAGGTCGTAGCTTTTGACGCTGCCGGGTTCGGCAGCGGTATCGGTCTGCACCAGACCATCGTCGACGCCATGCAACAGCGCATCGATCTCATCCTGGGACAGCAGGTCCTGCACGGCCATGTCGTGTTCCTACTGCAGTACGAAATTAGTGAAGAGCAACTGTTCGATGACCACTTTGCCGAGTTCTTTTTGCGCCACTTCCTGGACGCTGGCCGTGGCTTTCTGACGCAACATTTCCTGGCCGACTGGCGACGCCAGGGTGGCGAAGTCCTGGCCGGAGAACAGCATGACCAGGTTATTGCGGATGACCGGCATGTGGACTTTGAGCGCTTCCAGCTCAGCCTGATTGCGACCCTGCAGGGTGATGCTCACCTGCATGTAGCGCTGACGACCGTTCTGGTTGTAGTTGGCCACGAAGGCCGGAGCCATGGGCTCGAAAATCGCTGGCTGTTTGCCGACCGGGGCGGTTTCGGCCGCCGCGGCAGGCTTGCTCTGGGCGCCGTGCATGAAGAACCAGGTCGCCCCCACGGACAAACCGATCGCCAGCAGCAGGGCCACCACGATCACGATGATCAGCTTGAGTTTGCCTTTGGTTGCGGGGTCTTTTACTGCTGCTTCGCTCTTCGCCATGCCAATAATCCGTCACTATTCGGGTTTTCACAGTTGCACGGCAAGGCAAGAGCAAGTGTTATGCCAGAAGTGTCTGAGGGAAAACTGGAAGGACAGTCGACCGTGGCCGAAAAGCAAAAGATCGCAGCCTTCGGCAGCTCCTACATTGGAATGTGTACATCCTGTAGGAGCTGCCGAAGGCTGCGATCTTTTAGGGGGCGTCGAGAATTATCAGGCGTAGTAGTCGACTGCGCTGGAGCCAATCACGCTGGTGGTGCTGGCCGCTACTTCGGCAACGTTAACCGGAAGTTCTTCGTCCATGGAATCGAGGCGACCACCGCTGGCGTTGGTGCGCCCGCCCTGGCCTTGGCCCTGTTGAGCCTGATCCTGCCCCTGACCTTGCCAGCCACGGGACTGGTCGGACACGTTGACGTCGACCTGGCCCATGCCCTGCTGCGCAAACATGTCACGCAAGCGATGCATCTGCCCGTCCAGCGCTTCACGAACGCCTGGATGGGCGCTCATGAAAGTCACCTGAGTCTGTTGATCCGGAACCATGTTCACCCGAATGTCCAGGCGCCCCAGTTCGGCCGGTTGCAACTGGATGTCGGCCGCCTTGAGATTGGCACTGGACAGGTACATGACCCGGTTCACCACTTCTTCGGTCCAGCCGCTCTGGTGCATGGCGATCGGCTGGTTCACCGGCAAGGCATTGGCAGTTTTCGGCGTGGCCGCCTGGGTCAGCGCCGCCAGACGGTTGGCGAAATCGTCAACTCGGGTATCGCTGGTCGCGGACTTCAGGTCCTTGAGACCGTCATCGATAAGACCGCTGAAGGCCTTGTCGCCGCCCTGGCCAGTGCTGTCCTTGTCGGCTTGCACGTCGAGCATGCTCGCCATGCCCGCGGCAAAGTTCTGCGCCGAGGTCGATTCGCCGTCGGCCTGAGCCTGCGCCGAGGTCGGTGCCGCTTTGGGCTGAGCCTGACTGGAGGCGGAAACGTGACCGCTCTGCTCCATGGCCATGCGCACGGCTGGCAGCGCGTCGAGTGGATCGGCTTCGGGGTCGAAATCGGTGTCAGTGGTTGCGGCGGGAAAGATTGCCGCTGTAACGGCCGCAGCGATCGGCGCTTCGACCTGCGCGGCGACTATCACTGGCGCAGTCGTAGGCACTGGCGCCGCCGGCTGGGCTGCCTGCATCAATGCAGGATCGAGAGTCGGGTCAACAGGCGCGGCATCGGCGACCGACGTTTCAGCGGAATCCGAGGCTTTATCGCTGGCAGCCTTGTCGTCAGCCGGCGCCGGTTTATCGGCGGGCAAGGATTTGCCGCTATCGGCAACCGCGGGTTCCGGGGCGGCAGATTTGTCGTTGTCGACGTCCTTTTTTCCAGGGCTGTCCGGGGTTTTATCGCGTACCGGCTTTGCCGATCCGTCAGACACGGCGGAGGGCTTGTTCTGGGCTTGATTGGCGTAAACCTGAGCGAAGCTGGACGCCTTGTCCCCAGGCTCAGCGGCCAGCGCCGGTGTATTGGCGGCGGCAGCTTGAGTCTTGGCCTGCGCGGCGGCCTGAAGCAGCATATTGGGGGTAACGGGCATGGAACGGTCTCCGCGGCACTGGGATCGTAGGTACAGTTGACGGAGATTATTGCAAAGGTCGCGCCAGGTTTGAGTGACCGGTGTTAAAAGCGCCGGACGGTCGCCTCAGTCACCAAGAGAACGCTGGCGCTCGGCTTCATAGAGCGGTCGAACAATGGCAAATTCGCCATCAATTTCGCCCACCAGTTTTTTAATTCCGGCGAGGCTTTCTTGCTTGGCGCGTTGTTCCAGCTCATTGCACAACTCAGCCAGGCGAATGGCGCCCATATTGCTGCTACTGCCTTTGAAACTATGGGCAGCATTCATGAGTTGCGCGGCATCTTCGGCGTTTCGCAAGATGCGCAAACGCTCTTCGGAATCGGCAATGAAGGTATCCAGCAACATCGGATACTCATCCTCCATGACCTCTTGCAACGCGCTCAGCACGTCGCGGTCCAGGTGTGTGTCAGCCACTTGCTCACTCCTTGATCAAGAATGCGTGGATTATGCCAGAGCCTCCCAGAAAAATTCCACGCGGGCACTTCGACCCTCATCGGACCAACTCGCATTGTGGCCCAACTGACGGATCAGACTGACGCCACGTCCCGACAGACGGACGCCATCGACGGGCTGCTCCATCACTCGCGCGACATCGAAACCCTTGCCACTGTCTTCGACCCGAACCGTCAGGCAACCGCCCTCGCCCCTCGGGACAACCTGCAAATGCACCCGCACGAAGCCGTCCTGCAAATCGTCCAGGCGCGTTTTGCGCTGTTGATAGTAACGGGTAAAACCCGAGGCATCGCGTTTGAGCGCCGAATCCAGCCCCAGCACGCCATGCTCCAAGGCATTGGAATACAGTTCGGCCAAAACACTGTAGAGCGCCCCGCTCTGAGCCCGCAGACCGTGGACCTCAAGCAACAATTGCAGAAGATACGGCAGAGGATTGAAACGTCTGAGCGTGGCGGCGCGAAACTCGAAACTCACTGACCAGTCCAGCGGGCAAGACTCACCACTGTCGGAATACACCAGCGCCGGCGGGCTCAGTTGCGCGGCGTCAAGCAGACTGACCTCGACCATGCTCACGTCATCGCGGGCCTCGCCGCGAAAGTCCCGCAACGCCTGCTCGATCTGTTCGAACAACGCATCAGGCTGACGATTGGCCGCAAACACCTGCTGCAATCGCTCCACACCAAACAACTGTTCGTTGGCATCGCAGGTATCGATCACCCCGTCGGACAACAGGAAGACGCGATCCCCGACCGCCATCGGAAACACCTCGGTGCGGTCATTAAACGATTGCGGGCTCAGCACGCCGAGCGGCAAATGCCGAGCCTTCAGCGCCGCGCACTCACCACTGGCGATGCTGTGCAGGTACCCGTCCGGCATCCCGCCGTTCCAGACCTCCACCGAACGTCGCTGAAAACTCAGGCACAGCAGCGTTGCACAACAGAACATGTCCACCGGCAGGATGCGCTTGAGCTTGGCATTCATCTCGCGCAAGGTTTCGGACAGGCCATAACCCTTGGAAGTCATGCCGTAAAAGACTTCGGCCAAGGGCATCGCACCGACCGCGGCAGGCAAACCATGGCCGGTGAAATCACCGAGCAGCACATGCATGTCACCGGCCGGGGTAAACGCAGCCAGCAGCAGATCGCCGTTGAACAGCGCATAGGGCGATTGCAGGTAGCGGATATTGGGTGCATTCAGGCAGCCGGAGTGGGCCACCTTATCGAACACGGCCTTGGCCACCCGCTGCTCGTTGAGCAGGTATTCGTGGTGCCTGGCGATCTGGTCCCGCTGCTGCAACACCGTGGCCTGTAACCGCCGCAAGCGATCCATCGCCTTGATCTTGGCGGCGAGGATCACCTGGTTGTAGGGCTTTGCCAGAAAGTCGTCGCCACCGGCCTCCAGACAGCGGGCCAGCGCTTCGCTTTCGGTCAGCGAGGTGAGGAAGATGATCGGCACCAGGGTTTCCCCGGCCAATACCTTGATCTGTCGCGCCGCCTCGAAACCGTCCATCACCGGCATCATGGCGTCCATGAGTACCAGTTGCGGTCGCTGCTGGCGAAACGCGTCAACGGCTTCGGCACCATTGGCGGCCGTCAGCACCTCATGGCCCTGGCGACGGACGATGGTCGACAGCAGCATGCGATCGGCCGCGCTGTCTTCAGCGATCAGGATCGTCAGCGGCTCGAACAAAGACTGCATGGCGCTCACGCCACGTCGAAGATTTGTTCGAAGTTAGAGATGGCGAGGATCTTGCGCACATCTGCATTAGCGTTGGTCAACGTGATCTCGGCACTTTCGCCACCGGCGTGATCACGCAATAGCAACAACATGCCGAGCGCTGAGCTGTCGAGGTAGGTAGCGTCCTTCAAGTTCACTTCGAAGGAGTCGGGTTTTGGCTCAAGATTCTCGTAGGACTCACGAAATTCCTGATGCTTGGCGAAATCGAATCGTCCCTTGATCGATATCGTCAGTTTTTGCCCACCTTGAGATACTTCTGTAACAACTGACATAGAACGGCTTCCTTGTCATTGGTGAACTTACGTGTACAAGGTTTAGCACTTGGCGGAAACAGGAGCAAGATCAAAAGATCGCAGCCTTCGGCAGCTCCTACATTATCCGCGTGTAAACCCGAACCCGTAGGAGCTGCCGAAGGCTGCGATCTTTTCGAAGGCAACGCTTAATAAGGATCCTGACGCGGCAACCGCTGGGACAACTCATCCAGCAGCTTTTGCTCGCGCCGGTCTTCCAGCCGCCGCGCCTCATCCATGTAGCGCGACACCAGTTTGCGCAGGCCTTCGACCCGGGCATAAGCCTGTTGCCAGGTTTCGCGCGCCTTGTTCAGATTGTTTTGATGCCACACGAGGCTTTGTCGCTGCTGATCGATGGCGGTACCCAGCTGCGCAAGGAAGCCTTGATAACCCAGCAGCCATTGGCCCGACACGCCACTGCTGCCGCGCACGATCCATTGCTCCTGATAGTCGAGGCGAAAGGCTTCGAGGTCGGCGAGTTTACTTTCTGCAAGGCGGACCTGCCCCTGGAAGTGCCCGAGGCGCTGGACCGCGGTTTTCTCGACCTTTTCAGCCATTTCGACCACGGGGGCCAGGCGCGAGGCGCGGCTCTGGGCCATGGCCGGTTACCCGCCGGCCGCGGGGGCGAAGATCGACGCGAGATACGCTTCGCTTTCGCCCAGGCTGATACTGTCGTTCAGGCCCTGGCGCAGGTATTTGACCAGCTGCGGTTGCAGGGAGATCGCCAGATCGGTTTCCCGATCACCACCCGCGACGTAGGCACCGACGCTGATCAGATCTCGACTCTGTTGATAACGCGACCACAGCTGCTTGAAATACTGGGCGCGCATCATGTGCTCCGGCGATACCACCGACGGCATGACCCGGCTGATGGACGCTTCGATATCGATGGCCGGGTAATGACCTTCCTCGGCCAGGCGCCTGGACAGCACGATGTGCCCGTCGAGCACGCCCCGCGCGGCATCGGCAATCGGATCCTGCTGGTCATCGCCTTCGGACAATACGGTGTAGAACGCAGTGATCGAACCGCCACCCTTCTCGGCATTACCGGCCCGCTCAACCAGTTTCGGCAGCTTGGCGAACACCGATGGCGGATAACCCTTGGTCGCCGGCGGCTCGCCGATGGCCAGGGCGATTTCTCGCTGGGCCTGGGCGAATCGGGTCAGGGAATCCATGAGCAACAGGACGTTTTTGCCCTTATCACGGAAATACTCGGCGATTCGCGTGCAGTACATGGCCGCGCGCAGACGCATCAGTGGCGCATCGTCCGCCGGGGACGCCACGACGACAGAACGCTTGAGCCCTTCTTCGCCGAGGATGTGCTCGATGAACTCTTTAACTTCACGACCCCGCTCACCGATTAATCCGACGACGATGATGTCGGCCTCGGTGAAGCGGGTCATCATGCCCAGCAGCACACTCTTGCCCACGCCGGTACCGGCGAACAGGCCGAGTCGCTGACCACGGCCGACTGTCAACAAACCGTTGATGCAGCGAATACCCACGTCCAGCGGCTCGCTGATCGGTTCGCGCTTAAGCGGGTTGATGGTCGGGCCGTCCATCGGAACCCAATCTTCGGCCTTCATTCCGCCCTTGCCGTCCAGCGCGCGACCAGCGCCATCGAGCACCCGCCCGAGCATGCTCATGCCCATCGGCAGACGACCGGTATCAGCCAGAGGAACCACACGGGCACCGGGAGCGATGCCGGCAACGCTGCCGACTGGCATCAGAAACACCTTGCTGCCGGAGAAGCCCATGACTTCGGCTTCGACCTGCACCGGGTGATAACTGTCGTCATTGATGACCATGCAGCGGCTGCCCATGGCGGCGCGCAAGCCTTCGGCTTCGAGGGTCAAGCCGACCATGCGCAGCAAGCGGCCTTCAAGGATCGGCGCGCCTTCCAACTCCGTGGCCTCGGCGTAGCTGCCGAGACGCTTGGCGAAGCTGGTGCGATCAAGGCGCATCGGGATCGTCCAGTTCGGGTTCAACCAGCGCGATCGCGGGCTTGTCGTCAATCGGCAGTTCCAGGCTCAGGTCCGGCGCGGCCGGGTGCAATGCCTGTTCGTGCAACTGATCGAACAACTTGTCCATGACCCGCGCAACGCGGGTTTCGACCGTGGCGTCGATACGACTGTGTTCAGTCTCGACCCGGCAACCTCCAGGCAACAACGCCTCGTCCTCGACGATGCGCCAGGTTTCTTCATGGCGTTCGCGCAGGGCTTTGACCTGTTCGAAATCTTGCGGATTGATGTACAGCCGCACATTGCCCACGCCCAGCGGCAAAAGCTTGAGAGCCTCGCGCATGACGTGTTCGATCTGCGTCGAGTCGATGGCCAGTTCGCGCTGAATCACCTGTTTGGTGATGTGCTGCACAAGGTCGACCAGGGATTTTTCGATCAGGGTGTCCTGTTCGGCAATGGGCTCGAACAGATGCGCCATCAGTTGCTCCAGAGCGGCAATCTTAGCGGTCAGCGCCACTTCGGCTTCCTGACGGACCTTGAGCGTGGTGCTGTGAAAACCTTCTTTCTCGCCCGTGGCGAAGCCTTCGTTGTAGGCCTCCTGGCGAATGCTTTCGAGCTCTTCGAGGGTCAGTGGCTGGACTTCTTCCAGCGGCACCTCTTCCATTTCCGGAGGCTCGGGCTCAGGTTCAGGCTCGGGCTCCGGCACAAAAGGGTCGAAGCTGGGCAGCGACCAGACGTCAAAACCACCGACGTCCTTGGCACGGATCAGGTCGGTGTTGGACTCATCATGTTTGGACGACATAGCGACCTTAGATCATCTCTTCGCCGCCCTTCCCGCCGAGAACGATTTCTCCGGCTTCGGCCATACGGCGGGCAATGGTGAGGATTTCTTTCTGCGCGGTTTCCACGTCGCTGACACGCACCGGGCCTTTGGCCTCGAGGTCGTCGCGCAACAGTTCGGCCGCCCGTTTGGACATGTTCTTGAAGATCTTCTCTTTGACGCCCTCGTCCGAACCTTTGAGGGCCAGCACCAGCACGTCGGAGGACACTTCGCGCAGCAGCGCCTGAATCCCGCGGTCGTCGACATCGGACAGGTTGTTGAACACGAACATGAGGTCTTCGATCTGACCGGACAGGTCTTCGTCGACTTCGCGGATCGAGTCCATCAGTTGACCTTCGATCGAGCTGTCGAGGAAGTTCATGATATCTGCCGCACGCTTGATGCCACCCAGGGTGGTGCGCGCGGCATTCGAGTTGCCGGAGAACTGCTTCTCGAGAATCTGGTTGAGTTCTTTCAGGGCCGCAGGTTGCACAGTGTTCAGCGAGGAAACTCGCAGAATGATGTCCAGACGCACTTTATGGTCGAAGTTGCCCAACACTTCACCGGCCTGGTCCGGATCGAGGTACGCCACGACGATCGCCTGGATCTGCGGGTGCTCGAAACGAATCACATCGGCGACGGCGCGCGGTTCCATCCACTTCAGGCTGTCGAGGCCGCTGGTGTTGCCGCCCAGCAGGATGCGGTCGATCAGGCCGTTGGCCTTGTCTTCGCCCAGTGCCTGGGTGAGCATTTTGCGCACGTAATCGTCGGAGCCGACGCCGAGGCTGGTCTGGTCGCCGACGATGTCGACGAATTCGCTCATCACCTGCTCGACTTGCTCGCGGTGCACGTTACCCATTTGCGCCATGGCCACACCCACACGCTGGACCTCTTTGGGCCCCATGTGGCGCAGCACCTGGGCGGCGTCGGTTGACCCCAGCGACAGCAGCAGAATCGCGGCTTTGTCGACCTTGGTCAGTTTGGCGGCAACGGCTCGGTTATCACTCATCTGCGTTAATCCACTCTTTCACGACCTGGGCCACGCGACCCGGATCTTCTGCCACCAGACTCTTGATTGCGTTCAACTGTGCGTCATAGCCTTCGCTCGGGCTCGGCAGCAGGATGCTGGTCGGGCCACCGAGGCTGACGCGGTCGTTGGCCAGTTCGCCGTCCAGACCGCCCATGCCACCCAGTTCGACGTCGCTACCCAAGCCCGCCAACTGCTTATCTTTGCCGCCACCGGTGATGTTGTTGAGCACCGGACGCAGCACACCGAACACCAGCACCAGGATGAACAAGACACCCAGCACTTGTTTGACGATGTCCCAGAACCATGGCTGGGAGTAGAACGCAATATCGGCAATCACTTCACCGCGCTCGGCGGAGAACGGCATGTTGATCACGCTGACGCTGTCGCCACGGCTGGCGTCGAAGCCGACGGCGTCCTGCACCAGGCGAGTGAAGCGCGCCAATTCGTCGGCGCTCCACGGAGCACGAGTGGTTTCACCGTTGGCCACGTTGATCTTGACCTGGTCATCCACCACCACTGACACCGACAGGCGATTCAAACGGCCCTGCTGTTGTTTGGTGTGGCTGATGGAGCGGTCGAGCTCGAAGTTCTTGGTGGATTGTTGACGCTTGTCCGCCGGGTACGGTGCGAGCATGGGCTGGCCGGTGGCCGGGTCCATGATTTGCTGACCGTTGGCATCAATCAATGGCTGGCCTGGCTGCACCATGGCGGCCGACGCGGTAGCGCCACCGGTGGTTTGCGGCGCGGAGGCTGGGGCTGGTGGCTGGTTGCTCAAAGCACCCGGCACACCTTGCGGGCCATTGCTGGCGGTGCGTTGTTCATTGACCGACTGCTCGCTGCGCAAGGCCGGTTGATCCGGGTTGAACTGCTCAGAGGTTGACTCGACAGCACTGAAATCCACGTCGGCCGAGACTTCGGCTTTATAGCGATCGTTGCCCAGCACCGGTTGCAGGATGTTGTGCACGCGCTGAGTCAGCATGCTTTCCATGCGACGGCTGTAATCGAATTGCTTGCCTGCCATGGTCAGTTCGGAGTTCTCCGCCTGATCGGAGAGCAAGGTGCCCTTCTGATCGACGACGGTGATCTGGGATTTGCTGAGTTCGGGAACGCTGGTGGCCACCAGGTTGATGATCGCCAGCACTTGGCCAGGCTCCAGCGAGCGGCCGGAGTACAGCTCCACCAGAACCGAAGCGCTCGGCTTGCGCTCGTCACGTACGAACACCGAACTCTTCGGAATCGCCAAGTGCACGCGGGCACCCTTGACGTTGTTCAAACTGGAGATGGTGCGGGCCAATTCGCCTTCGAGACCGCGACGATATCGGGTCGCTTCCATGAACTGGCTGGTTCCCAGGCCCTGGTCCTTGTCGAGGATTTCAAAACCGATGTTACCGTCGCTGGGAGTGACACCAGCGCCCGCGAGTTTGATTCGCGCACGGGACAGGTCATCGGCCTTGACCAGCAAGGCACCGGAATTCGGTTCAACGGTATAGGGAATATCGGCTGCGGCCAGGGTATCCATGACCTGTTTGGCGTCCATACCGGCAAGGCTGCCGTACAGAGGCCGGTAGTCCGGCTGCTGGGACCACAACACCACGGCAAAGCCAATCGCCACGCTCGCAGCCAGGCCGACCAACAGGCCCACCTGACGCAACATGGTCATCTCGGAGAGGTTTTCCAGGAAGGACAACCCGAACAGCGGCGGCTTGCCGTCTATTGGAGTGGTCTTGGCCGGTACATTATCGGCGACTGCTTCTGCCATGACTCAATTCGTCCTTAAACCGGCATCTGCATGATGTCTTGGTATGCCTGAACCAGCTTGTTGCGTACTTGCGTCAACGCTTGAAAAGACACGCTGGCCTTCTGCGAGGAAATCATCACGTCCGTCAGGTCGACGCCGCTCTTGCCGATCTCGAAGGCACTGGCCAACTGACTGGACGCCTGCTGGGTGTCGTTCACTTTATTGACGGCTTGACCGAGCATGTCGGCAAAGCTGCTGCCACCCAGTTGAGGGACTGCGGCAGTCGATTTTGACGCAGACATGGCATCCATTTGCATGGAGCGCATGTCCAGCATCAATCGATTAAATTCAATACCTTGGCTCATGGTCTACTCTCTTTGACGAGCTACGTCTTTGGCGACCCGCAATTTTTTGACACTCACTCGGCGGGTAGTGAGGTGTTAGCAACAAGGGTGCCAGCTCCGTGGCCGCTCTAAACAAAAACTGTCCCGGGCTTTGCATTGCTAACAAATCAGGTGGCGAACAAATAAGCTTCCACGTCCATTCCGGCATCACGCATCTGCGCCAGCTTGTAGCGCAGGGTGCGCGGACTGATGCCCAAACGCTCGGCGGCCTCTTTGCGACGGCCGCGCTCGGAGCGCAAGGTGTCGATGATCATCTGGAATTCACGGCGACGCAGGTCATCACCCAATGCCCCGGCCGGCACGGATTCGACCTCCACGGCTCGCACGGACGTCGACACCAAGGCTGGCAACGGCGCACAGGCGACTGGCCCGGCCAGGCAGAAATCCTCAGGCTGTATCAAACCGCCCTGCTGCAGGATCAGCGCGCGCTGAATCGCGTTATCCAGTTCACGCACATTACCCGGCCACGGATAACCAATCAGGCACGCCTGTGCCTCAGGCGACAGCATTGCCGCGGCATGCTTCATTTTATTGACGTACTTGGCCAGCAGACGCTCGGCCAGCGGCAGGATGTCGGCGGTACGCTCGCGCAACGGACGCCAGGCCAGCGGAAACACCGACAGGCGATAGTAAAGATCTTCGCGGAAACGCCCCGCCGCCACTTCCCCTGCCAAGTCGCGGTTGGTGGTCGCGACGACCCGAATATCCAGCGTGATCGGTTTGCGCGCCCCGACCCGCTCGACTTCGCGCTCTTGCAACACGCGCAGCAACTTGGCCTGCAGGCCCAGCGGCATTTCGGAAATTTCGTCGAGCAGGATGGTCCCGCCATCAGCCTGTTCGAACTTGCCGGCCTGAGCCGCAATGGCGCCAGTGAACGAGCCCTTCTCATGACCGAACAGCGTGGCTTCAAGCATATTGTCGGGGATGGCTGCGCAGTTGATCGCAATGAACGGTTGACTGGCACGATGGGAGTGCTGATGAATGTAACGCGCCAGCACTTCTTTACCGGTCCCGGACTCACCGGAGATTAATACCGTGGAATCACTGCGCGCCACCCGCGCAGCCAGTTCCAGCAATTGCGCACTGGCCGGCTCGAACGCGACAGGCCCCTCGCCCTCGGCTGCGCCGAGACTGCCCAGCGCATGACGCGCCACCAGATCGAGCAACGCCTTGGGTTCGAACGGCTTGACCAGGTAATCCGCCGCGCCTTGTCGCATCGCATCGACTGCCCGCTCCACGGCGCCATGAGCCGTCATCAGCAACACCGGCAGCTGCGGCTGGCGAGCGCGCAGCAATCCGAGCAGTTGATGGCCGTCCATGCCCGGCATGTTGACGTCACTCAGTACCAGGTTGAACGCCTCGGCACCGACCGCCGCCAGCGCTTCTTCCGCCGAGCCTACCGCCGTGTAATCGTGCCCCGCGAGCAGCAGCGTATCCGCCAATGCTTCGCGTAGCGCGCGGTCATCCTCGACCAGTAAAACCCTGATTGCCATGTCCTTCACTCCGCGCCCTGCGCGCTGGGCTTGTCACCCAAAAAAAGCGGCAGGATCACCTGCGCACATGTGCCGCGACCGAGCCGCGAGCGCAGTTGCAATTCTCCCTGATGAGCACGGGCCACAGCCTTGACCACGGTCAGGCCGAGGCCGGTTCCGGTGTTTTTAGTGGTAAAGAAGGGTTCACCCAGGCGCGCCAGCACTTTCGTATCGATGCCGCTACCGCTGTCGCTGACCGAGACACGCAGGTTGTTTTCACGGGTATAGAGATGGACTTTCAAACGAACGTCGCCGGCACTGGCCTGGATGGCGTTCTCGATCAGGTTCAGGATCGCCCCGACCAGTGTGTCGCGATTGCACAGCAACTCGCCAGAATGACTGTCGCACTGCCAGCGAATCGGCAGGTCCTGCACATGGGTCAGTGCGGCCGCCTGCAGCGACTGCATCAGCACTTTGGGCGTGACGCGATCGGTCAGCGGTAGCTCGCCGCGAGCAAACACCAGCATGTCACGAACCTGATGCTCCAGCTCATGCAGACGCTCTTTCAGGCGCCCGGCAAAACGCTGCTGGGTCTCGACCGGCAACGCCTGCTCGGTCAAATGACTGGCGTAGAGCAAGGCGGCGGATAACGGTGTACGAATCTGATGAGCCAGCGAGGCGACCATTCGGCCGAGGGACGAGAGTCGTTCGTGGCGGGCCAGCTGATCTTGCAGATGACGGGTTTCAGTCAGGTCGTTGAGCAACACCAACTGGCCGGGCTCGGCATCCAGCGAGCGAGTGGCGATCGACAAGCGTCGACCGTCCTTGAGAGAGATTTCATGACCGTCGTCCTCACGAGGCGCAAAGCAGCGGGCAATGACATGGCGCCACAACTCGCCTTCGAGGGGCAGACCGAGCAGTTCGCAGGCAGCGGGGTTGGCTTCGCGCACGATGCCTTGGGCGTCGATAACGATGACGCCGCCGGGCAACAGGTCGAGGAGGTTTTGCAGCCGGTTGGCCAAACGCTCTTTTTCCGCCAGCTCCTGCATGCGCTGAGCGCTGACGACCGCCAGCTCACCCTTAAGCTCAGTGACCCGGGCCTCAAGCATGCTGTAAGAGTCGGTCAATTGGCTCGACATTTGGTTGAACAGTGCAAACGCCTGCTCAAGACCAAGCAGGCTCACCTGCTCTGCGGACGACGATTGCCCCGAAGCGTCAGGGACAGGAGACATCTGGGCGGCTTGGGGCATCGTGCACTCTCGCTTGGCTGACCGTCAGTTAAACGGAACGTTGCGAGGGATGTAGCAATACCCGTGCCTAAAAAAAACCGCCTATAAATGAAGGACTTGAAAAACAGGCGTCAATCATCCGCCTGTTCATCACCGTCACGACGGCTCATGCCGTACTTGCGCATCTTCTCCACCAGTGTGGTTCGACGAATTCGCAGCCGCTCTGCCGCGCGGGCGACGATGCCATTGGCATCATCCAGCGCTTGCTGAATCAGCCCTTGTTCCAGACCACCGAGGTAGTCTTTCAGGTCCAGGCCTTCCGGCGGCAGCAGGGCCCCGGCAGAGAAATCCGGAGTATGACCGTTGATGGCCACCCGCTCTTCAAGATCGCTGCGCAGGCTGTCGACCAACTGCTCGTCTTCATCGTCGACGTAACGGAATTTCTTCGGCAATTCGACCACGCCGATCACTCCGTACGGATGCATGATCGCCATGCGCTCCACCAGGTTGGCGAGTTCGCGGACGTTGCCCGGCCAACCGTGACGGCACAGCGACATGATCGCCGCGGAATTGAAACGGATCGAACCACGCTTCTCGTGCTCCATGCGCGAGATCAACTCGTTCATCAGCAGAGGAATATCTTCGACACGTTCGCGCAATGGCGCCATCTCGATCGGGAACACGTTCAGGCGGTAATACAAGTCTTCGCGGAAGGTGCCGATCTCGATCATGCTTTCGAGATTCTTGTGCGTCGCGGCGATGATGCGAACGTCGACGCTCTGGGTCTTGTTGCTGCCCACGCGCTCGAAGGTGCGCTCCTGCAACACGCGCAGCAGCTTGACCTGCATTGGCAGCGGCATGTCGCCGATTTCATCAAGGAACAGCGTGCCGCCGTTGGCCAGTTCGAAACGTCCGGCACGGCTGGTGATTGCACCGGTGAACGCGCCCTTTTCGTGGCCGAACAGTTCGCTTTCCAGCAACTCGGCCGGGATCGCCCCGCAGTTGACCGGAACGAACGGCGCGTCACGACGCTTGGAGTGATAGTGCAGGTTGCGCGCGACCACTTCCTTGCCGGTCCCGGACTCGCCGAGGATCAGCACGCTGGCGTCGGTGTCGGCGACTTGCTGCATCATCTGACGGACGTGTTGAATCGCCCGACTGGTGCCGACAAGACTGCGGAAAAGATTGGGTTCGCGATGACGACCGCGCTCGCGGGCCTGGTCGTACATCTCACGATAGACCTGGGCACGGTGCAGGGAGTCGAGCAATTTGCTGTAGCTGGGTGGCATTTCGAGGGTTGAAAGCACTCGGCGACGCTGGTCTTCTGGCAAGTCAACGGAAGAATTATCGCCCATTAACAAAACCGGAAGGAACTCATCCCAGGTTGAGAGTGTCTTTAACAAGCCCGTAAGTGCGCCAGGCGCATTGACCGTCCCGATCAGGACACAGATCACTTCACGACTTGACGACAATGAGCCGACAGCCTGCTGCCAGTCATGGCTACCGCAGGGAAAATTTTCTTCGCCAAGAAAATTTAATATCACCGCCAAGTCGCGACGGCGGACACTATCGTCATCAATTAGCAGAATTTTGGTTTCACGCCACATGCAATTGCAACTTCCCTAGTCAACTCAATGCCCGAAATGAGGGGCAAGCTAGACGCTTGCAGACACGTTGATGCCTGTAGACGCCTGAAATGTTCAACCAGCCACTAGTTAAGTCAAAAAACCGTGCACAGTCAAATTTATGGCGCACTATGTTTGGATTAACCGGGGATTAATTAACCAAACAGATGGTAAACCTTTGACGCGTTTTGTGCTTGGTGGATCTGCGACATCTCATCGACTATCGCTTGCCTCTCCCCTGTCGCCGCCTCCAGAAGCTGTTTATACACCCCCAGCAACTCCTCAAGGTTATCGCGCAACGCGGCCTCGTCCCCCGAAGCTTCACTCAAGACATCTTCCATGCAGGAACGGCAAGCCAGGTCCAATTCACCAATGGCTTCCCAGTTACGCTCAGCCAAAGCACCGACCAGGCCATCACGGGTTTGTTCGATTCGCTGCAATACAAGACTCATGGTGATCTCCTTAAAACTGCGGACCCGGCGCGGCGATAGCATCCCAGCCGTCTTTGACGGTGCGAAGCAGGTCGGCGACTTCGTCGAGAATCTTTGGATCGGTTTTGACGTTGGCTTCTGTCAGACGCTTCATCATGTAGGTGTACAGGTTGTCCAACTCCCCTACCGATGCAGCCTGATTCTCAAGATCCAGACCTTCACGCAGACCGCCAATGATGCCAATGGCCTTGCCGATCAGAACCCCTTTGTTCGGGATATCCTTTCGCTCCATGGCGCCTTTGGCCTGCGCGATGCGGTCCAGGCCGCCTTCCATAAGCATCTGCACCAGACGGTGAGGACTGGCTTCGGAAGTTTGCGCCTGGGCGCCAATCTTCTGGTATTGGCGAAGGGCTAACATTGGATTCATGTTGTACCTCATCAAAAATCTGTGGTTCGTATAACCAGTGTATCGACGATGCGTCAAAAAACTTTAGATTCAAAAAACAAAAAGCCCGGAGCGTGAAACGCTGCCGGGCTTTTGGCACTTTGGGAGTTAAGAGTTCTTCTGCTGCGCGGTCATGGCTTCGAACATCGAAGTGATGTTGCTGGCTGTCGCTTTCAGCTTGCCAACGAGAGTATCCATGTCGTTGTACTTTTTGGTCAGCACCGCCGTCAAGGTTGCTATGCGGCGATCCAGGGCAGCCTGATCGTTGGTCAGCTTGGTCTTGGTCTTGTTCAGACTGGTCGTGCGCTGATCCAGAATTCCGCCGGTCTCTGCAAACGGCGCGATCGCCTTGCCCATACGCTCCAGCAAGCCGTTACTACCGGTGAACAACTCCTGGACTTCACCGCCCAGTTTTTTGTCATTCATCGCAGCAGTGAATTTGGTGCTGTCAAAATCGAGAGCGCCAGTCTTCTGGTTGGTGGTAATCCCCAACTGCGCCAGCACGGTAAGTTTGTCACCCGCACCGGCTTCAGACAAAGGCGTGCGAATGGCCGACAAAATCGAACGCGGCAATGCGTCACCGGTCAACGCCGCTGGCACGGTTAGCTTACCCTCTTTATCGAGCGAAGGCTTTGTGAGCGCCGTAACGCTGTTGGCGATTGCGTTGTAGGCGTCTATAAACTTCTGGATCGAAGCTTTCAGGCCATCCGTGTTGGTAGAAACCGTAACGGTCGAAGACCCCGTTGCCAATAAGTTGAAGGTCAACCCGGAAACCGCCTTATCCACGGTATTGCTCTTGCTGGTCAGCGCCATGCCATCGACGGTGAAGTTTGCATCCACAGCCAAAGCACCGATAGAACCAGCAGAAGCGCTAGTCATTGGAGAGGCGTCAGTACCCACGACTTTCGTGCCGTCGATGACCAATTCAGGGATGCCACTGACGGAAATATCCGACTTGGCCCCTGTAGTAGTCGAACCCAACACCAGACGCGAACCGAATGAGTCAGTCACGATGTTGGCGCTGATACCGGCGCCCTTGAGCGAGGCATCGGCGTTGATCGAATCTCGAACCGATTGCAGTGTAGCGCCGGGCTTTACATCAAGATTATATGTCCCGGTGGTGCCCTGCTTAATGACCAGCGTCCCATCAGTGATAGCACTGGTCGTTCCACCGGCAAAAGCCTGACTGGTCACTTTGGAAGAGGTGGCGAGATTCTTGACATTGATGGCGTAGCTGCCACCCACGGCCGAGTTACCCGCCGTGGCTGTGACAATTTTCACATCAGAGGAAGTCGCGGCAAACCCGGGGAACTGCGGGCTGGTTTTGCTACCCAGATCAGTCATGGATTTGGTAAATGCAGCCATCAAGGACTTTAAGGTCCCGATACCGGAGATGCTTGCGGTGCTGGTCGCAGTCCCACGGTCGAGTTGACCTTGCTTGGCTGCTTTATCAGCGCTTACCAAAGCCTTGACGATAGCACCGGTGTCAAGACCGGAGCCAAGACCTGCGCCCGGTAAAATTGGACTTGCCATGTGAAACTCCCTTCAGTGTGTCGCCGGCCTTTTGACCACTACAACGCCCAAAAGAACATAGCAACAAAATTCATGCCAATTGTCAGACTTTCGCGCTGAACAACAAGCTACTTGCATCATTCAAACTGTTGGCCAGCTTAAGAACTTCTTCGTTGGGGATCTGACGGATTACCTCACCGGAGTCACTGGCAATCACCCTTACCACAACCTTGCCTGAAGGCTCGTCAATCGAGAACTCCAGATTACGCTTGACCGACTGAACGAACTTTTCAATTTCCTGGACGGCCATCTTCAGTTGTTCCTGCTCGGTCTGGGTACCTTTGCTTTCATCCTTGACGGCAACCACTGGCGCAGTTTCCGCTAGAGGTTTCTGCGCTGCCTTTTCGGCAATAGGTGTCGCCACCTGCCGGGCCGCAGGATAAGACAAGTTCAGCTTCGCGCTCATATCCATGTCCATCACCTCTTAAAGTAAAAAAGCGAGAAAGCGCGACGTACGCACTCCCCCGCCAAAAACTACCCGGCTATTACTGAAGCAGTTTCAGTACAGCGGATGGCAGTTGGTTGGCCTGGGCCAGAACTGCGGTGGAAGCTTGTTGCAGAGTTTGTTGCTTGGTCAGCTGTGCAGTTTCAGAAGCGAAGTCGGTATCTTGTACGCGACCCAGTGCAGCACTGGCGTTTTCGTTAATGTTCTGCAGGTTGGAGATGGTGCTGGTCAGACGGTTTTGCGCGGCACCAAGGTCAGCACGGCTGGTGTTGATAGTTTTCAGTGCCGCGTCGATTGCGTCGATTGCAGCCTTGGTGCTGGCTTCTGCAGTGGTGCTGTCGGTACCGGTTACAGCGATGGTGGCCGAACCTACGCTCAGGGTAGCAGCATCGAAGCCGCTGGCCAGAGTGATGGTGATCTGGTTAGTTCCGCCAGTGTTGGAACCAACCTGGAAGGTCATAGTGCCAGCGGTGCCGTCAATCAGGTTTTTGCCGTTCAGGTTGGTCGACTTGGCGATACGGGTCAGTTCGTCCGACATGGTTGCGAACTCTTTGTTCAGAGCTGCACGGTCGTCGGTGCCGTTGGAATCGTTTCGTGCTTGAACAGCCAGTTCACGCATACGCTGCAAAATGTTGCTCGATTCTTGCATCGCGCCTTCAGCGGTCTGAGCAATCGAGATACCGTCGTTAGCATTTTTGATCGCCATGGTCTGACCACGGATCTGCGAGGTCATACGGGTAGCGATTTGCAGGCCGGCGGCGTCGTCTTTAGCGCTGTTGATTTTCAGGCCGGAAGACAGGCGAGTCATCGAAGTCGACAGAGCATCAGAAGCCTTGTTCAGGTTTTTCTGTACGTTCAACGATGTAACGTTAGTGTTTACTGTTAAAGCCATGACGAATTCCTCGTTGGTTGGGTACTGCGGCTTCCGGCCCTGGCAACCGCCGGGTATGGCCTAGAGAACCTTCGTAATAGTTATCGTCGGCATTGCAACTTGCTTTAGGGGATTTTCAAAAATATTTGCCATCACGTTGCCACCCCCCGTAAACAAAGGACTTGACCACACTCAAGCAGCTAAAAAAATGACGCCATGGAAATGCCGGCGACAGATTGGCGAGGAAATGCAAAGTGGGCGCCGAACAGGATGATCTGCGCTGCACCCATCTTCATCCAAGGTCCACCACGGGGGAAGTCACTCTACCGCCCACATAAAGTTCACCCTTGGGCCAGCGAGCGCGCCGACAGCAGCGGCCAGTGCCGCTGTATGACTTCGCCGTTGCGCTCAAAGAACTCGCTCATGGAGCTTCGCTTTTCATTCGGGCAAAAAAATAGCGCTCAAGGTAGGTTGCACCTTGAACGCTTTTTTTGTGCCTGGCTTTTGAAAAATCAAGGGCGATAGATAATCGCCGAGCCCCACGACAAACCAACGCCGAAACCGCTCAACGCCACGCGCTTCCAGGTGGAGTCCAGCACATGTTTTTCCAGCAGCAGCGGGATGCTCGACGACACCGTGTTGCCGGTCTCGACCATGTCCTTGATGAACTTCTCGGGTTCGCCCTCGAAACGTCGCGCCACGGCATCGACAATCGCCGCACTGCCCTGGTGAATGCAGAACGCATCGATATCGTCAGCGGTCAGCTGCGAATCAGCCAGCAACTCGTGCAAATGCGCCGGGACTTTAAGCAGCGCGAAGTTGAACACCTGGCGGCCGTTCATGAAAAACACGCCATCGGTGACCTTAAGGTGCGGCGCACCGGAACCGTCGGTGCCAAACTTGGCCTTGCCCAAATGCCATGGCGCGTTCTCGCCCATCCAGGTGGCAGTGGCGGCATCACCAAACAGCATGGTGGTGTTGCGGTCTTCCGGGTCGACGATCTTGGAGTAAGGATCAGCGGTGATCAGCAGGCCATTCTTCAAGCCTGCGGCTTCCATGAAACCCTTGATGGCGTAGATGCCGTAGACGTAGCCGGAGCAGCCCAGGGAAATATCGAACGCGGCCACGGTAGTTGGCAGGCCCAGTTTGTCCTGAACGATAGCTGCGGTGTGCGGCAGGCCTTCTTCGTCGCCGTTCTGGGTGACAACGATTAGCACGTCGACGTCTTCACGTTTCAAGTCGGGATTGTTGGCGAACAGCGCGTTAGCTGCTTCGACACACAGGTCCGAGGTTTCCTGCCCGGCGTCTTTGCGCGGCAGGAAGGCTGAACCGATCTTGCCCAGGATAAACTCTTCATCCTTTTCGAATTTTGCACCCTGTGCGTAATTGTCCACGCCGGCTACAGGAACGTAGCTCGCAATGCTTTTTATGCCAATCATTACGGCTTCCCAATAATAAACAGCCCAATACCACCGCTCGTAATGATTCGAGGGGCGCCGACAAACGGATAAAAAATGTCGCCTCACTGAGACGATTGCGGGAAAAATAAAAGGCTATCACTGGGCCAAAAACAGGCCAGGCGCCACCTTCCCGATTAATACAATACAGTGAAGATGCGCGTTATGACTCGCAGGTCACGCTATTTTGCCGAATCAGCGCCACAAGGAGTTATTCGACCAACGACCAGTTCAGCGGCGTTCCGCGCTGGACGGCCTGACGGGCACGGCGGTCCAGAAGCGTTTCCGCGTATTTTGGGGCCAACTCCAGACCAGGACGAATGGCTCGCACGTTGGTGACGGTGAGGGGTTCGACGGCAGCCATGTCCTGAGTCACGTAGAGCGAGCGGCGGTATACCAGGGGCTTGCGCTCGGCAGTGCCACTTCCAGCGACTGATTATGTTTGCCACTCATCTCGGCAATGATGAACAGCGGCGCATCTACGCCGATCGAGCGGTTGCCCATCTTGAACTGGTCATAGGCGATCCTTGCTCAGGAACACCCACCACGTAATCGATACCGCGCATGGCCTGACGCAAACAGTCAACGCCGCGCACATCACCGATGAATTAACGCATGCACGGCGCGTTGAACGTCTGCTGCATTTCGTACTGCTTGATCTCATCGCGGGAAAACACCACCACACGCTTGGGCTGGCATTTCCCTGTCAATCAGGCTTATGCAAGCAACTGTGCCCAGTTCACACTGCAAGCGTTGCCGAGGGTAAAGCTCTTGCCAATCAAGGCCAGGTTCTGGTTGTAGGCCGAGTCCTGTTCGAAACGGGCCTGCCATTTGTCACGCAGGGCCGCACGGGCCTGTGGCGCCTCAGGCAACAGGCCCGGGTGCAACAGTTGCGCTTGTGGCGTCCAGACGGTGAGGTAACCGGCATCGGCAACTTTCAGGCACAAATCGATATCGCCAAAAGCTTCGTCGAAATGCTCTTCATCCAGCCCGCCAACCGCTTCATATAGCTCCTTGCGAATCATCAGGCATGCACCGGAAACCGCCGAATAGTTCTGCTCCACTTGATGGCCATAGAGGTAACCCTTGGCGTCCTTGCGTTCATCGACAAAGACCGAGCCGATATCGCCATTCAAACCGAGGACCAACCCGGCCTGGTTGGTGGTGCCACTAATGTCCATCAGTTTGGCGCCAACAATGCCGACTTCCGGACGCTGGGCCTGGTTGAGCATGGCGTCGAGCCAGTTGGCATTGAATACCTGGGCTTCGGCCGACAGCAGCACCAGGTACTCACCCTTGGCCTCGGCGCTGGCAACGTTATACAACGCTGAACCGCTCACGCGCTGACCGGTGCGCAGTACACGAATGCGCTCGCCCTTGCCTTGCAGACTGATAAGCCATTCGGCCAGTTCGGGCGATTGGCTGTAGTTGTCGACAATCAGCACTTCGTGGCGTTGGTAGCGGGTGCGTTGCAGTACGCTGACCAATGCACGTTGCAAGTGTTCCAGGTTGTCCTGGCTCTGGAGGACGATCGATACCATCGGTCGTTCAGCGTGCTGATAGTCGATCTGCCAGGTCTGCGGCAGCATCGAGCTGACTTGACCACGATACCCACGCCTGGCCAGGTGACGAGTCAAAACCTGACGTTCCTGAGCATTTTCTTCAGTGGCCGGCGCGTTGCAGATCAGCAAGGGTTCGGCCAGGTGCGCCAGCCCCCCGAGACCACTGTTTTCGATCAGACGAAGCAACAGGTCAAACTCCAGGGCCTGGGTGTACTCGGTCGAGAAACCCTTGGCCTGGGCCAACACGTCACGCTGGATCAACCAGTGCCGTGCCATCAGCGACGGTACGGTTTGCAGCAGGTCTAGGTTGACCCCAGGACGAAATACATCCACTAACGTGCCGTTAACCTGACGCTGAATTTCGTCCATGGCCACCGCGCGCACGCCTTCGGCGCCCATCAGCTCGAGGCTGGCACGTAACAACCCGCTCGGGGTGAACTGATCTCCGGCCTCGGCCAGCAGCAGCCAGTCAGCCGTGGATTGCACGACAATCTGATTGATCCGATCGACGTAATTGGTTGTGCTGACTTTGACGAAGTGCACGGTGTCCCGGACGCTGGTAGTGGCCGGCAGCTCGCCAGTGGTGAACACCACCACGTTGAACGCCTTGCAATGCCCGTTGACCAGGCTGTCGAACGTGGCCTGCAACTTGAACATGTCGGCGTCCAGGTCGAGCAGCAAAATGGCGAACCGAGGGCCGCCGTTGTGCTTGCCCAGATACCCGGTGATATCTGAAAGCTGGACGGCATCAGGATTGCGAGCATCTAGCCAGTCAAGCAAACGCCCGGACGGCATGCTCTGCAGCAACGTGCGGTCATCCTGTCCCGGGACCGAATCGAGGCGCTTGGCCCATGCTTGAAGCTTGAGCTTCTCGTCCTGTTCCTCGGTGTCTTCGAGTGACTCGATCAAGCGCTTGACCACCGACCGGTTGAACCGGTTAAGACTCAATGCCTCCCACAGGCGAGCACGAATGGTGCGGTCGTTGTCGTTAGGCTGAATTCGCATCAGCTCCTGTTGCTTGAGCAGGATGCCTTCGAGTTCCTGCAATTGCAGGCGGCCGGCCGGCATGGCGTGCAACAGAAATTCGAATTCGGTCAGCAGGTCGAACATCGTTTTGTTGTAGAACGGCATTTCGACAAACTGCTCGGGACCGAACGAGCGAACCGGCGCTTGCCCGGCCTCGATCCAGGCCGAGCGAAAGATCATGGTGCCTTTGAGCGAGCGACCTGCGAGCAAGCACTCGGCCATGGCGGCAAAACTGTCCAGTGCTAACTGTTTGACCTCGGCCGGTTCCTTGCCGCTGAACTGGGTAGGAATCGAAGCCAGGAACTCGGCAAACTGCTCGCGCTCGGCGACGGTTTTCGCGTCCTTGTATGTGAGCACGGTCAACACGTTGGTGTTGTGGTCCGAGGCGCCGTAGTTGGCCTCCCGCACGGCGTAGGGGATCGGCAGAATCCGCGCCTTGGCACAGGCCAGCAGATAGAACGCATGGCCGATTTCCTGCCACTCGAAACTGGTGCCCGAAGGCAGTTGGCTGTACCACTGCTGCAGCAGGTCGGTGCGAGTCACCGCATAAAACGGCGGCAGGAACTGCTCCATGAACTCAATGACCCGAATTTCAGGCTGCTTCGAGTTGTAATCCTCTTGCACCCTGCAATCACGCCGGTAGTAGTTAACCTCAGTGGCGCGGGCCAGGTACATCATTCCGTAGCCATGGCACATGCCATAGTCGGTATTGGCTTCGAGAAACTCCAGCGACGCGGTCAGCGCGTCGTGCAGCAGGAAATCATCATCGGCTGCAAACACCATGTAAGGCGTGGTGACCTGGGTGACGCCATAGCTGAGTTTTTCCTGAAGCCCCTGATAGGTGTACTGAGGCAAATGGCGATAGTCGACCGACGGGAAGTCCCGGGCGATGTGCTCATCACCTGCAACGGACGAGTCCAGAACCAGCACCGTGCAGGGATAGTTGCCGTAGTACTGCAAAGTGCGCCGCAGGAACGCGCTCCGGTTGTGGGTGATCACCACGACCGTGAACCGATCGCTCAGCGGCGCAACGTTGTCTTGAGTACTGTTTTGAACCTGCATATCTCTATCCCCGCAACTGGCCAGCGGCCAATAACCTGATCCAAATATTGATTAACGAACGCGACGCAGGTAACCGTCAGGCGCAACAGTGATCAGCAACTTGTTTTGCAGCTGCTGGTCGATTTCAAAGTCCTTGTTTTCTTCCAGGTACTTCCACACGGCAGTCTTCGGGTTGTCACCCGGGCCCCATGGACGATCCGGGAAGAAGTCCGCCGGCATGTCTTCGACAACGGTGTCCATGACCACGCAGTAGCTGTCCACTGAAACCAGCGGTGCATAAAGGCGAAGCTCTTCAAGCACGTGGTCATGGGTGTGGTTGGAATCGAGCACCAGAATGACTTTCTTGCCTTCGGCCAACGCGCGTACTCGAGCAGCGATTACCGGGTCGGTGCTCGAACCTTCAATCATGGATATGCGTTTGCTCATCGGGTGGCTTTCGATGGCTTCGCGGTTGTGCGCACGGATGTCGAGGTCGATGCCCAGCACTTCGCCGTGGCCCTGCAGTTCCAGCAACGATGCGTAGTAAATGATCGAACCGCCGTGGGCAATTCCACACTCGATGACCAGATCCGGTTTGACCTGCCAGATGATCTCCTGCATCGCCATCATGTCTTGCGGCAGCTGGATGATCGGACGGCCCATCCACGAGAAGTGGTAGCTGTATTTGTGTTTGGCCGATTTGTTGAAGAAATCCTGGGCCAAAGCAGTCAGCTCCTGGTCGTCACCCTGACGGGCGATTTCCGCCTGACATTCCGCGTCAAAGGCTTTATGAATCGTGTTGTCGGTCATTTTTGTAATCTCAATAGTCACTGGAACGAAGCGCTGTCGACGGCGTGATAGACGTAGCGTCCACCGGTCATCCGCTCGATTTCTTCGAGGTAGTTGGAATTCATCACAAACAGGTTCGCGCCTTCAGGCAGACCGTCCTGGGCCTCTTGCGGCGATGACACACGCACCCCGCTCAGTGGCAAATAACGGCCCTGCTTGGACGGGTTGATGTCCACTACATGCTCGACCGTCACACCGGCGCGCTGCAGGAACAGCGAATAAATCACGCCCTTGGATGAAGCCCCCCAGATGCCTGCGCCCTGACTGCCGCTGGCCTGAATGATCTGCACCGCTCGCCCGATGCTGGCGGTGAAGTTATCCGCGAGCGTGAGCAGTTGCGGCGCCTCGACCGGTGCTCGGCGCAAGGTCGACAGGTCCGCGACGATGTACAGGTACTGCCCGCCAAACAGGTGACCCGCCTCGTGCACCGTGCCGAACAGGCCGCGCAGATCCGCAAGACGGAAGTAATTCACATGCTCGTAGAACACATCGAACCAGGCGTTATGTTCGACGATCCAGTCGAAGCAAGGCACCTCGATGTAAATCTGCCCACCCTGATTGGCGCTGGCAATTTCGGCCAGGAAGCTCACCGGATCGCTGATATGTTCCAGAACGTGGCGCAAGACGATCGCGTCGGCGGCCAGCCCTAGCTCCTTGGTGAAAGAGGCCTTGATGACGTCGGCGTTGTCACCTTCGTAGGAGGGGTCGATACCAGTGATGGCATAACCCCGCCCGCGCAGCATCTCAAGGAAATAACCTTTGCCGCAGCCGACCTCAATCAGGCTTTTCCCATTGAAATGATGAGCGAGGATGGCCTCGACATCATTCAAGTGCTGCTGGAACTGCACCGAATGGGCCTGTTCGTTTTGATAGTCGGCGTCATAGCTGAGCTTGCTGACGTCGAACGCCTGGTTGAAGATCAACCCGCTCTGGCTGTCCTGCACCAGCACGATATCGGCGCTGCCCGAAGCCCGGGCCTGCTCGGCGCTGGCAAACGTGCGGTTCTGGAGTACCGGCAGCCCGGCCACTCGATATAGCTCACGCTGCATGTTCTTCTCCTGCCAGTAGCGAAATCCGCTGGGCCACGCCCCAGAACGCCATGGGTTCATGGGCGGAGTAACCGTAGTGCCCCAGATTCAGGACGATGGACGATTGACGTTGACGAACATGCTGCTCAACCAATGCCCTTACGGAAACCGGTTGCCCGCTGCAGCAATTGATGAGGCCTTCAACATCGCGACGGGCGATGAGTGACGCCAGCAGGCTGGCGGCTTGGCTGATTTCCAGGTAATCACGCAGCTGATCGCCCGCCGACATGTTGAACTGCGGATCACCGGCGTCGATGGCTCGGTCGAGACTGGCCAGGAGACTGCTGGGGTTTTGCCCCTCGCCGTGCAGATAAAACAGTCGAGCCCATTGCAAGGTGAACGGACGCTCACGCTGCAAGGCTTCAAGAAACAGCCGCAAGGTGTGTTTAGCCAAGCCATAGGGGGTATTGGGTTGTGCCGCCACCGCCTCACTCAAAGGGCCACTTTGCAGCCCGTACTCGAAACAGGTTCCGGTGACCAGCACCTGGTTAACGCCGGCCTCGACCACTCGTTTCAGAAACGCGTAATCCAGCGGCAAGTTGCGCTCGAAATGGAACAGCGCCTGATAGTTCGGCAAGCCGGTCCAGGCCAGGTGCGCGATGGCATCGATCCCCTCGGCCAAGGCCGCCACATTCAGATCCATGGCCTGGATATCAGCGGCGATGAACTCCACGTCGCCAAACCATGGCATCGCACGGGCCGCTTTGATATTTCGCGACACGGCCCGAACCTTGAAGCCCTTGGCGAGCAAGGCGCTGACCAGATGTCGCCCTACAAAGCCAGTGGCGCCAGTGACCAGCACTTTCATTGCGCGGGCTGTCACAGCACGACACCGATGAAGTGGTCATCCAGCAGTGGATGGCAGGCATCCTTTGCCGACAAGTTCTTGACGGGTAACGGCCAAGGTAGGGACAACGCAGGGTCATTGACCGAGAGGCCGGCTTCATGGGCGGGGGCGTAATCCGCATCCGTCAGATACAGCACTTCCGAGTCGTCGGTCAGGGATTGAAAACCATGGGCAAAACCCGCCGGGATCAATAAGCTGCGCCCGTCGTCGGCACGCAGCTCTTCAGCGTGCCAGTGCAAATACGTCGGCGACTGCGGGCGCAGGTCTACCACCACATCCCAGACCGCGCCGCGTACGCAGGTAATCAATTTGG
The DNA here is from genome assembly GCF_054898005.1 of Pseudomonas sp. HLT2-19-2. Taxonomy (NCBI): domain Bacteria; kingdom Pseudomonadati; phylum Pseudomonadota; class Gammaproteobacteria; order Pseudomonadales; family Pseudomonadaceae; genus Pseudomonas; species Pseudomonas sp. HLT2-19-2. Next base: position 4,526,547 of record NZ_CM142712.1, read on the forward strand.
ACTCGGCGAACCCGGCTTTTTGATAATGAAGACCTCGAACGCTGCCCTTCTCAGCAGTACGCGAATGATTGATCTGGCGGATAGCGAAAGGTCGGCCCTGCACCGTCAAACTGGTCTGGCAAAACAAACGGGCAAACCGGCCTCGATCATCACAGAACACTTTCTGCCGAATCAAAAACAATCCTTCCAGCTCCAGCGCCTGGAGCGTGAGCTCGCTCATGACCGTTCCTTGTAAAGATTCAATTGATTCAGGGTGACCGCACGCATGTCCTCGCCATTCTTCCAGGCCAGATGCCAGTCCAGCGTATGTTCAAGACACTGCTGCAGCGACCAGCAAGGGCGCCAGCCAAGCAATTGCTGCGCACGACTGCTGTCCAGCCGTAACAGGCCGGCCTCATGCATGTCACTGGCCTCGATACGCAACCCGGGCGCCTGCGGCCAGCGGCTGGCCAACCGCTCAACCACTTCTCCGACCGTACACATATCGGCATCACCCGGACCGAAGTTCCAGGCCCCCGAATACGCCGGGCCCTGCTCGAACAACCGTTCTGCCAACAATAAGTAGCCGGCCAGCGGCCCCAACGCGTGCTGCCAGGGACGTACCGCTTGCGGGTAGCGCAAGGTGACGGGTTCATTTGCGGACCAAGCCGTTAGTACATCCGGGATCAGCCGCTCCGGGGCGAAGTCACCACCTCCCAGTACATTTCCGGCACGGGCAGTCGCCAAGGCCAGGCCATGCTCGTCATAACGATCGGCGGCGAAAAATGAGGCGGCATAGGACTGCGCCAGCAGCTCGCAGCAAGCTTTGCTGCTGCTATAGGGGTCATGCCCGCCCAACGGCTCGTTTTCACGGTATGGCCACAGCCATTCCTGATTGGCGTAAACCTTGTCGGTGGTCACCAGCACACAGGCACGGACGCCACCGATCTGGCGGATCGCTTCGAGCAGGTTGAGGGTGCCCATGACATTGCTGGAATAGGTGCCCAACGGGTCGCGATAACTTTCACGCACCAGCGGCTGGGCCGCCAGGTGCAGGACGATTTCAGGTTCGGTTTCGGCGATGACCTCAAGCAAGGCACCCAGGTCACGCAAGTCGCCGCGTTGATCGTTGATGCCTTCGGCCACCCGTGCCAGTTCGAACAGACTCGGCTCGGTGGAAGGATCAAGGGAAAACCCGCTGACCTTGGCCCCGAGGCTTTGCAACCACAACGTCAGCCAACTGCCTTTGAAACCGGTGTGGCCGGTGATCAGGACTCGCTTGCCACTCCAGAACTCCGCGCTCAATCCCACTGCTTCCATGGGGCCTCCCCGCTCTGCCACAGCGTTTCCAGATAATTCTTATCGCGCAGAGTGTCCATGGGATGCCAGAAGCCGTCGTGCTGAAACGCATGCAATTGTTCTTCGCCCGCCAGTCTCGTCAGCGGTTCGGCTTCCCATGAGGTTTGATCATCTGCAATGTACGGCAGCACTTTGGGTGACAGCACGAAGAAGCCGCCGTTGATCCAGCCGCCATCGCCGCGAGGTTTTTCGGTGAAGCCCAACACCGTGTCGCCATTGCGCTCCAGGGCGCCGTAACGGCCTGGCGGTTGCACAGCGGTCACCGTTGCCAGCTTGCCGTGAGACCGGTGAAAATCCACCAGCGCTCCGATGTTCAGATCCGACACGCCGTCGCCATAGGTGAAACAAAAGGCTTCTTCTTTTTCCAGATAACGCGCGGCACGCCGCAAACGTCCGCCGGTCATGGTCTCTTCGCCCGTGTCGATCAGGGTGACACGCCATGGTTCGCTGTAATTCTGGTGAACATCCATGCGGTTTTCACGCATGTCGAAGGTGACATCGGAGGTGTGCAGGAAATAGTTAGCAAAGAAATCCTTGATCGCGTAGCCCTTGTAGCCAAGGCAGATCACGAAGTCATGAATCCCGTGGGCCGAGTACTGTTTCATGATGTGCCAAAGAATTGGCTTGCCGCCGATCTCGATCATCGGCTTGGGCTTGAGGTGCGACTCCTCGCTAATCCGCGTGCCGAGACCACCTGCCAGAATTACTGCCTTCATCGCTGTCCTCTTGCTCTTCGCGCGGCCCGCCCCGCTGGGGTAGCCGAACCGTCAGATGCACATCATTTGCCTGCAGCCATTGGCCGTTCACGCCCATGGGGTGAAGGTTTTATGGCGATATTAGGGTGACTTGCAGGAAGTGAGCCAATTGCACAGGACAAAAAAAACGTCCGAACACGGGCTGCATTCGGACGTTTTTTTAAGGTTGATTGCCAGCGACGGAATCAGTCCGGCAACCAGCCCCACAGCCAATGTTGAAGGTTGTCACCACGCAGCATGAAATCCCGATGTACCGCTTCACGCAGTTCATCGCCCATGCGGTAACTCGCATCCGGATCGGCCAAGTGCATGCGAATTGCTTGTAGCCATTCGTCCGTGCTGTTGCTGTAGACCTTGGTGCAAGGCAAGTGGCCGCGATAGGCCTCGGTGTCGGTGCAGATCACCGGATAACCGCAAGCACCGTACTCCAGCAACCGTAGATTACTTTTGCAATCGTTGAAGATGTGGAATTCCAGCGGCGCCAGTGCCAGGTCGAGGTTCAAGCTCGCCAGTTTGAACGGGTAGCTCTGCAAGCTGATGGCGGAGTGAAATTCATGGACATACGGCCGCAACCCTTCAGGACACATGCCGAAAAACACCCACTCGACTTCGTTCGCCAGCTCTCGCACTACGTCGGCAATGATCTCCAGATCACCGCTGTGGCTGGTGCCGCCACCCCAGCCAACGCGCGGCTTGCTGGAGGTTCGGCGGCGGCTGGTCAGTGTCGCCCATGGGTCCGGCGACAGCATGTTCGGTACTACGCGAATCTCGCTGTGCATGCTCGACAACGCATCGGCCAACGGCTGGGTAGTCACCACCACACGATCACACAGTGCGATGCCTTCGCGCAGCATCTGTTCAGTGTTGACTGGCTTGTTGCGGGTGTGGGTGTTCTTCTTCGGCGCGCTGACAACGTAGTCGTCCAGTTCGAAAATCCTAAGTGCACTGGAGTACTTCTTTATGCGCAAAATGTCACTGACAGCCCCTTCACTGTAGCGGCATTGCAAAATGATGGTGTCAGGGGATAACCGCTCGATCTCCACCGTCGATGGCGATTCATAGGCGAAGCGTGAAATCACTCGTCCCGCCGCCTCGAGCTCCTTCAATGGCCCAGTGACCCGATAATGTCCGACCGCAGTGCTGTTGACCGGCAGACCAAGAATCAGCGGCAAGGCACGGGTGCAAAAAGGGTTCCAGTTGTCGCGCAACGACGGCTCCAGGCTGAAACTGGAAAACCCAAGACTCAGCGCAGGACTGTAAGCCGGATCCTTGGCAATCTGCGGTAACCATTTGCGGTAGAACGCCTCTTCCTCACACTCACGCAGCACAGCCGACGAAGACAACAGTGACGCACCCGCCTCCGGCGCCAATACGACACTGGCATACGGCGTACAGACCACCAGATAGCCGTCCTTGCTCGCCCGCAAACACAAATCGACATCGCTCAAGCCGAGGCCGAACGTGGCCTCGTCCAGTTGGCCAAGCCCTTCAAAGACTTGTTTACGCACCATCAGGCACTGGCCGCTCACCGCACTCCAGTTCTGGGTGACCTGCAAACGCTGCATGTAACCACGGCCATTCGCGGCCTCGCCAGCAAACGGTGAACCGACCGGCCCGGCCAGTCCCAGGATCAACCCGGCGCTGACGATGGCGCCCTCGGGACTCAGCAGTCTGGCCCCCACCACGCCCACCTCGGGACGCTGAGCATGGTTGAGCAATTCGTCCAGCCAGTCGCCATCGCAAATCACAGCTTGCGCATCGAGCAGCACCAGATAATCGCCCCGGGCCTGACTCGCTGCGAAATTACGAATGGCAGCTTCGTTGGCGTCCCCAGCGTAACGCAGTACCCGCAACATGGCGGTACCGAGTTGCGCCATCGCCGCCAGCCACTCGATCATCGCCGGATCATTATTACCGCTGTCGACGATCAGAATTTCGTACTGAGCGTAAGCAGTACGCTCAATCAAGCCTTCGGTACAACGCTGCAACGCGTACAGCGAGGCACCGGCCTGGATGATGATCGATACCAACGGCCGCGCGGCGTGCAGGTAGTCGATGCGATTGATCAGCGGCAGCGCTTCGTGACGTATCCGGTGCGGCGTGCCGATACGGTCCAGATGCGCCCCGACCATACCGGCATTGCGCTCGATCACCTCGGGCAGCGACAGCCAATCGGCAAAGGCCAGGCTCGACTCCACTTGAATCTCGGCGATGTGCTCGATGGCCTGTGGCCCGACCTCTTCCACCAAACGCCACATCAGGTCATGGGGAGCCAACTCGCCGTGCACCGGATCAAATCCGCCCGAGGCCATAAAACGCTGGCGCTCAAACGCCAGGGTTCGGCCGACATAGGGATAGGCGCGCATCAGGTCAAGGTTGAAATCCGGCTTGAACACCGGGTCGATCGACTCGCCATCAGTCAATGCACCTTCATCGCTATAGGCACAAAGAATGCCCGGCAATCCGGCGATACGCTCAGCCAGAATCAACAACGCCGACTCGCGCAAGGTGTCGCCTGCCCGCAGCAAGTAAAACCAATGAGCACCCTCCAGTTGAGGCACCACGGCATTGAGCTGTTGTGCCCAGTCTGCCTGGAGCGGCAACTGCAGAAGACGCTCATCTGCTTCGCAATGAGCATCAGACAGCACCACCACCGCCTGCGGCGCATAGAGCTGGGCTCGCAGGCTCTGCAACGTAATCTCCATCGCCGCCGCGTCAGCACCCCCGTCGATCACGATCGGTACGATTTGCGGACGCGACGACCAACTGTCGATGCGCTGTGGCATCAGGCGTTGCACAACCTGCGAGAACCGCCGGATCGCCAGCCATTCACGATAAAAATTTTCGTAACTCTCACTTTCTCCGCCCACTCGGCCACTGACCACCGTGTTGCGGTTACCGAGAATGCGCGTCACGCACAGTTCTTGCCAGGCATGGGGTTGATTCGTGACATTGGCCAGGTCGATGTAACGGACCCAACCCGACGCCGGCGCCGATTCGCCGCTGCGTACCGCGAGCATCTGCGCCAGCCAACTCCACTCCACCGCAGCAGCCTTGAGCATCTCCGGGGTCTTGCTCAGGCGCTCCGGATACAGCCGTTCGGTACTCAGCACGGTGCTGAGCGACACCAGATTACCGCGACGCATTAGACAAACGAACAGGGCGAAATCGAGCATCGCGACGAAACCGGCACCTTCCTGGATCAGCGCCGGCAACAACTCCAACACATCGGCGCGACGCATCATGGCCGAACTGAAGTTACCGAGAAAATTTACTGGCGTACTTTCGAAGATCGCCAACATATCGTCGCCCTTGAGCAACGCATCGTTTGGCGAGAAGCGGCAGTTATCGACCCGCGGTGGCAGAAGGAAATTTCCGGCATCGCTGAGCATCCGCAGGGCAAATACCACATTGACATCAGCATGGTCGATCAAAACCTGAGCCTGCAAGGCAACACTCGGTGCAAACAGACGGTCGTCGTCGCACAGCACTTTGATGAACTCGCCCAGGGCTTCTTCCACGCAACGCAGCAGGTTTTTCTGCAGCCCCAGACGCTGAGGATTGCGCAGATAACGAATCGGGTGCGCCGGCTCGGCAAAGCTGTCGACGATGTCGCGGATCTCGTCGCTGGAGGAGTCATCGCAGATGACGATCTCGATCTGCTCGTAGGTCTGGGCGAGTGCACTTTCCAGCGCCTGGCTGAAAAAGCGCGGGTTGAAGGCAGGGATGACGATACTGACGAGGGGGCGTTGATTCACGACGGGAACTCTCGAGCGGTGGGCCTCCACCCTTTCAGGTAGAGGCCGCGGAACCGCTTAGGAAAAGACGGTTGGCAGCTCGGCAGGCACAGGCTCAGACCTTGTTGAACAAGCCCAATTGAGCAATCTTGCTGAACGCCAGTTGCGAGGCCTGCAACATGGTTTGTTGCAAGGTCAGACGGGTCATCACTTCGGCCGGATCGGAATCGCGAATCGACGATTGGGTCTGGGCATTGGCCAGGGTCAGGCTCTGGTTGGTGTCGCTCTGGGTGGCCAGGGCCGAACCGCGACCACCAACCGAACTCAGCGCGCTGGACAACTGGTCGGTGCCGGTGGCCAGGTTACCCAGACCCGACGCCAACGAAGCCTGAAGCTTCTGGACCGCCAGCGCGTTACCGTTGGTTGGGGTGTTCAATGCCGTTTTCAGCTGGTTCACGGTGTCCAGAATATTCTGGGTTTCGTGTGTATTAACCGCCACGCTGAACTGATCGCCCGCACCCGGCGCATTCGGTGCAGCGGTCAAGGTGAAGCTAACACCCGATGCGGTTGCGACGTCACCCACCATGGTGCCGCTGGACACTGGCTGGCTGTCAGCCGTCAATGGCGCGGCGTACAAATCAAACGCGGTGGCGCTGGTGAACTTCACGATCGCCGAACCTTCCGGGAAACTGGCGTGATAACTGGCTGCGTTGGTGATGCTGCTGGCCGTCACCTGCGCCCCCGTCAAATTGCTTGGGCTGCGGGACGGGGTGAACGTGTCGGGTTTCGCCGCCAGTGTGAATGTATGACCCGGCAAATCGGTAGCCGCCACATCGCCGGCTGCCAGATTAATGTTCAGCGTCAACTCTACACCGCGAAACGTCACAGCCTGCCCGGCTTTGCTTGTGGGATCGAACGTGCCGCCCTGACTGGCTTCCGATGTCCTGTCGATGCCTGCCGAGTCGGTGATCTTCAGTTGGGTGCCACTGATAATTTGCACGGTGTACGGCTCGCCACCACGAAACTTGCTGCTGTAGGAGACGTCCGACGAAACCTGGCCATTGCTCAGTTGCACTTTACTGCCGTTCACACCGGTCGCCGTCATGTTGGTCTCGGTACGACTGGTATTGATCGCCTTCTGGAACGTGTCCCAACCGGTGCTGTTGGTGGCCATCGACATGGTGTCGCCGATCGCCAAGTCCAGGGTCACTTGGTCGCCGTTGTAGCTGTAGGTGCCGTCATTGTTACGCGTGAATGGCGCGGTTTCGCCCTTGGAGCCGGCGAAGATGTACTTGCCGTTTTCGTCCTTGGAGTTCATCAGGCTCAGCAACTGCTCTTCAATCTGGCCCAGCTCCGCCGCCGTGGTTTGACGATCGGCATCGGTGTAACCGGCGTTACCGGCGCTGACGGCCAATTCCTTGGCGCGGGTCAGCACATTGTTGATGCTGGTCATCACCGACTCGGCCGTCCCGAGGGTTGCCTTGAGGGTGTTGGTATTGGCAGCGTACTGATCGAGCATCGAAGCCTGCTGGCCTAATTGCAGCAGACGCGAGGCGCCGACCGGATCATCTGCAGCTGTATTCACGCGAACCAGGCTGCTGGCCTCTTCGCTGCTCTTGACCACGTTGGCGAAGTTCTTCTGATAGTTCGCAGCCGAGGACTCGTAAAACTGGGCGGTAGAGATGCGCATGGGCTACGACTCCTTAAATGCTGTTGATCAGTGTGCTGAAGATTTCCTGCGCAGCCTTGATGATCTGCGAAGAGGCGGTGTAGTACTGCTGATACTTGACCAGGTTGCCGGTCTCCTCATCGAGGTCGACACCCGAAAGCGAGTCGCGCGCACCTTTGGCGTTCGCCAGGATGGCTGAGGTCGCGGCGCTGTCGAGCTTGCCCTGGGCGGCCTTGGAGCCAACGCCTTCGACCAGTTTGCCGTAAGCGTCGTTCAGGGAAATACCTTTGCTGGCGGAGCCGGTGTCCACGGTCTGCGCGGTCTGCAAGCCGGCCAGTGTGGTGCCGTTACGGTTGTCCAGGCTGCCCGGCTGACTGAGCGAGACGTTAATTGCCGCGCCGTTGCTCGGGGCACCGGCGAAGGTCATTCTGAAGGTCGCGGTGTACTGAGTGGCAGGCGCAGGCGGGATCGGCGCACCCGTGGCATCCTTGAGCGGAATGCTCAGGTTCAGGGTGTTGCTCTCACCTGGCTTGATGGTGCCGCTGCTGATCAACCCGCCCTTGACATCCAGGAACTGGTAGACCTGGCTGGTGCCGTCGGCGGACACCGCACCAAATACCACCTTGGTCGGCGTGGAGTTTTTCAGGCCGTTCTGCATCGCGGTGGTGGTCGCCGCGTCGTAGATATCGAACTTGGTGGTCAGGGTCGGTTGACCGCTGGCCGGGATCGTCAGGGTGCCGCTGCCGCTGCCGCTCGCTGCAATTGCCGCGCCCAACGGTGCCGCGATGGCCAGACGTTTGGAGTCGGTCATCTCGGTCTTGATGTTGGCGGCCGCGTTGCGGGTCGGGGTAATCTTGAAGGTATCGCCTGCAGCCGCGGTGCCACCGGTAAGCTTCAAGGAGAAACCGTCAATCACCGGCGCCGGTGTGGTCGTCGTGCTGAAGCTGCCCACAGACGTATTGTCTGGCAGGCGCTGCACGGTGTAGTCAGTGGCGCTGGTGAACGTCACCTTGTAATCGTTGATGGCCAGCTTGCCAGTGTCTTCGATGCTGACATCGAAATTGCCCGAGCCTACGCTGTTATTGCCGGAGGCGATGCTACGCTGAGCCATCTGCGCGGCACTGTTGATGCTGTTGAACAGGGTCGAGCCGGAGTTACCGTTCTTGTCGATACCCTGGGCCTGAATACTGTTCATCTGATCGGCGACGACCAGCGCCACACGGCCCAGTTCGTTCATGGCCGGGTCCAGCACGGTGCTGCGATAACGCAACAAGCCGCCGATTTCGCCGCCGGTCATGATCGACGTGATATCGATGGTGCTGGAGCTACGATTGAGCTGCAGCGATAACCGTCCCGGATCGTCTTTGCCCGGCACGACTTCGAGTTTGTTGACGGTGTTACCCATCACCAGCGGCTGGCCGCTGCCCAAGTAGATATCGACATTGCCTTCGCGTTCGACGATCTGCGCGCCGGTAAATGTCGAGAGCTGGCGTACGGTCTCGTTACGGGCGTCGAGCAGCTCGTTCGGCATGCCGCCAGAGCTGGAAATCTCGGTAATCTTCTGGTTCAACTGCGCCACGGTGGCGGCCAGCTTGTTGACCTGATCGGCCATGTTCGTCAGGTTGCCGTTGATGTTCGCGTTCTGCGCGTTCAACTGGCTGGACACCGAATTGAAACGGTTGCTCAAGGCCTGGGCATCGCTGAGCAGCAATTGGCGGGAAGCATCGTCACCAGGCTTGGCGTTGACGTTCTGCACCGAGGCGAAGAACTTGGTCAAGGCGCCGTTCAGGCCGGTACCGCTGTCCGACAACAATTTGTCCAGGGGGGTGACCTGCCCCAGGTACGCTGCCGAATCACTGTTGAGCGAAGTGGTGGTCTGCAACTGAGCATCGAGGTAGCTGTTGTACACCCGGCGTACATCGGCCAGGGTCGTGCCGGTACCGATGTAGACATTGCCGAACTGCTGCGAGGCTTTGGTGCCCTGCACGGTCTGCTGACGCGAGTAACCCGCGGTATCGACATTGGCGATGTTGTTACCCGTAGTCATCAACGACGATTGGCTGGCTGACAGCCCCGACATCCCGATGTTGAGCAAACTCATGGTTCAGACCTTATAGCTTATGCCTATAGAGGCGTGGTGGTAGCGCCCGCCGCAGCGTAGTTCTGGTAACTCGTCATCTGCTTGGCTATCCGCGAAATCTTGCTTGCGTAGTCCGGGTCGGTTGCGTAACCGGCCTTTTGCAACTCGCGTACAAACTGTTCTGGGTTATCGGCCGACTTCACAACATCTTGATAGCGATTGTTGGTTTGCAGCAGCGTCACAAGGTCATGGAAGCTGTCCTTGTAAGAGTCATAGGAACGGAACTGCGCCGTCTCCTTGACCATCTCGCCATTCCTGAATTCGCTGGTGATTGCCCGCGCCGACTCGCCCTTCCAATTGCTGCTGGCCTTGATGCCGAAAAGGTTATGGCTGCTGCTGCCATCCTGGGCGCGCATGACCGATTTACCCCAACCGGTTTCCAAGGCCGCCTGCGCCACCAAATAACGCGGATCGACACCAATGCGTTCGGCGGCCTCTTTGGCCATCGGCAACATGGTGTTGACGAATTCGTCGGCGGAACTGAACGCTTTCTTCGCCGGTGCCAGGGGTATTTGAGCCATGGCACGACCATAAACCTGCAGGCGCCCACTGGGTGTCGTATCCGTTTGCGAAGTCAGCCAATCGCCGTTGTACATGGGACCCGAACCGGTCTTGGTACTCTGCGGCATTTGGATTTTGTTCTGCGCCGCCATGGCGGTCGCGGCAGTGGTCGATGCCGACGGCACCAACCCTGCGAGCAAGCGGTCGGCCAGTTTCGGCGGCAGCGCCAGACGCCGCTGATTGATCAGCGCCATATCATTGTGATGAGCGCCCTCGCCCGCATTTGCCGGCGACTTCACCGAACGCGAAGCCCACAACGGACGCTCGCCATTGAGGCGCGACAGCGGCCCGTTGGTGGCGACCGTACCGGCGGCAATTGGCGTTTCCACGGCGGCTTTCGCGGCAGCTTGCTTCGCGGCTGACGCGGCAGCGGCCTCGCCGGGGGCCAACGGTTTATTCTTCGACATCTGACGCATCAGCACGTCAGCCAGACCGATACCGCCGCCCTCACGGGACATGGAAACGGCCAACTGCTGGTCGTACATTTCCTGGTACTGCTTGGCTGCCGGCGTGTTGAGCGGATTGTCCTGGCCCAGCGCGTCGGTGGCCGAGCGCATGGACTTGAGCATTTCACCGAGGAACAGCGACTCGAATTCCTGCGCAACTTTGCGCATGTTCGCGTCACTGTCCTTGTCGCCGACCTTGAGCTGGTTCAGACGATTGAGGTCCGAATAGGAACCCGAATCGTTGCTGCTGACACCCAAACCGCCCTTGCGCATATCCATGGTCGTCGTCCTCAGATCACGATCAGGTCGGCTTGCAATGCGCCGGCCTGTTTCAGTGCTTCGAGGATGGCCATCAAGTCACCCGGTGCCGCGCCGACCTGGTTCACCGCACGCACGATTTCGTCGAGGGTGGTGCCCGGGCCGAACTTGAACATCGGCTTGGCTTCCTGCTGGGCGTTGACCCGCGAGCGCGGCACGACCGCCGTCTGACCATTGGACAGAGGGCCGGGCTGGCTGACGATCGGGTCTTCAGTGATGGTCACGGTCAAGCTGCCGTGGGTCACGGCGGCCGGGGAAACCTTGACGTTCTGGCCGATCACGATGGTGCCGGTACGGGAGTTGATGATGACTTTCGCCACCGCCTGACCCGGGTCGACTTCAAGGTTCTCGATGATCGACAAGTAGTCGACGCGCTGGCTCGGATCGAGTGGTGCGCTGACACGAATCGAGCCGCCGTCGATTGCCTGGGCAACACCAGGGCCGAGCATGTTATTGATCTTGTCGACGATGCGCTTGGCCGTAGTGAAGTCCGAACGATTGAGGTTCAGGGTCAGGCTATTGCCCTGGTTGAAACCGCTCGGCACCGAACGCTCAACCGATGCACCGCCCGGGATACGACCGGCCGACGGAACGTTGACGGTGATTTTCGAACCATCGCGACCTTCAGCATCAAAACCGCCGACTACAAGATTGCCCTGAGCGATCGCGTACACGTTGCCGTCGATACCCTTCAGAGGCGTCAGCAGTAAGGTGCCGCCGCGCAGGCTCTTGGAGTTACCGATGGACGCTACGGTTATGTCGACCTGCTGACCCGGCTTGGCAAACGCTGGCAGATCGGCACTGATTGACACCGCCGCGACGTTCTTCAACTGCACGTTGCCTGAACCTGCCGGCACCTTGATGCCGAACTGCGAGAGCATGTTGTTGAAGGTCTGCAGGGTGAACGGGGTTTGGGTCGTCTGATCACCAGTGCCGTTAAGCCCGACCACCAGGCCATAGCCGATCAATTGGTTGGAACGCACGCCGGAAATACTGGCGATGTCCTTCAGCCGCTCGGCTTGAGCGTTGAAGGCTGCGGACAGCAACAGAGCGGCCACCATCAGGTGTTTGAAGTTCAACGTAGCCACCTAGAAAGGGAACAGCGGGCTGAGGAAGAAACGGTCGAACCAGCCTGGCTGACTCGCATCGGCAAACGCACCGGTGCCCGAATAGGTGATCCGCGCATCGGCGACGCGGGTCGACGAAACGGTGTTATCCGTAGCGATGTCATCGGCCCGAACAAGCCCTGCAATCCGTACCAGCTCATCGCCGGTATTGAGGGTCAGCCACTTCTCGCCGCGCACGGCGATGATGCCGTTGGGCAACACGTCCGCGACGGTCACCGTGATCGAACCGGTCAGGCTATTGCTCTGGCCGGACTTGCTGTCGCCCTTGGTCGCACGGTCGCCTTCGTAACCGACGTCCAGACTCAGGCTACCGCTGCCCACTGGATCACTGGTGCTCAGGCCACCACCGAAAAACGAGCTCAGGCCGATGTCGGTCTTGCTGTTCTTGGCGGTTTGCGAGTTAGCGTTCTTGCTGGCCTGGGTGCGTTCGTTCAGGGTGATGGTGATGATGTCGCCGACCCGGAATGCCTTGCGGTCGCTGTACAGGTTCTGTTCGAAACCGGCCTGGTAGATCGAGCCGTTATTGGCGGCTGCCGGCAACGGTGTGCGCGGCAACACCGGGGCGTAGTAAGGGTCATTGGGCTTGGGCGACGGGGCAACGCAGCCCGCGAGCACGACGGCCCCACTCAGTGCCAGAACAGATACAAAGCGATTCATGACCCTACCTCACGGTGTTGCAGGCGACCTGATGGCCGCCTCATAGACTTGATTACAGATTCTGCGTTACGAACGAGAGCATCTGGTCGGCGGTCGAGATCACCTTGGAGTTCATCTCGTAAGCGCGCTGAGTGGTGATCATGTTGACCATCTCCTCAACGGTGCTGACGTTGGACGTTTCCAGGGTGTTCTGCAGCGTAGTGCCGAAACCGGCCAGGCCTGGGGTGCCGACTTGCGGCGCGCCGCTGGCAGCAGTTTCCAGGAACAGGTTGTTGCCCACGGCCTGCAGACCGGCCGGGTTGATGAAGTCGGCGGTTTGCAGGTTGCCGATCACCTGGGATGCCGGGTTGCCGGCAACGGTGACGGAGACGGTGCCGTCGCGACCGACCGTGAAGGTCTGGGCATCGTTGGGGATGACAATGGCCGGTTCCAGGGCGAAGCCGCTGGCGTTGACGATCTGACCGTTGGAATCCAGGTGAAAAGTACCGTCACGGGTGTAGGACGTGGTGCCGTCCGGCTGCAGAATCTGGAAGAAACCGCGACCGTCGATGGCCATGTCCAACGGCTGCTCGGTGGTTTGCAGGCTGCCGGCGGTGAAGTTTTTCTGGGTGCCGACGATGCGCACACCGGTACCCAATTGCAGACCCGACGGCAGTTCACTGTCCTGGGTCGACTGGGCGCCTGGCTGGCGTTTGATCTGGTAGAGCAAGTCCTGAAACTCGGCGCGGTCACGTTTGAAACCCGTGGTCGACACGTTGGCCAGGTTGTTGGAAATGGTCGTCAGGTTGGTGTCCTGGGCGGACAGACCTGTTTTGGCAACCCATAGAGCCGGAAGCATTCGATTCTCCTCGTGCGCCTGTTTTACGGCGCGACGTTCTGATAATTAGCTGATCTGCAAGACCCGAGCCATGGCCTGGTCATCGTCTTTGGCGGTGTTCATCATTTTGATGTGCAGTTCGAACTGCTTGGCCAAGGCCAGCACCGAGGTCATTTCTTCCACGGCATTAACGTTGCTCGACTCAAGGAAACCGGACACCAGCTTGACATTGGCATCGGCTTGCGCCGGCTTGCCATCCTTGGTGTGGATCGACCCGTCCAGGCCTTTGGTCATGTTCCTGAAGTCAGGGTTGACCAGTTTGATGCGGTCGACTTCGGCCATCACGCGAGGACCTTCGCCCATCGCACGAATGCTGATGGTGCCGTCCTCGCCCACTTCGATTTGCTGCTCGGGTGGCACGGCAATCGGCCCGCCATTGCCCATCACCGGCATACCATTGCCGGCCCGCAGCACGCCCAAGGCGTCAACGTTCAGGCTGCCGGTGCGCACGTAGCTTTCGCCGCCGTCAGGGTTCTGCACGGCGATCCATCCGCTGCCTTGCACGGCGACATCGAGGTCGCGACCGGTTTCCACCAGCGCGCCAGGGGAGAAATCGGTGGCCGGACGCTCGGACAAGGCAAACGCACGCGCCGGAAAGCTGTCACCGAACACCGGCATCGAACGAGCCTGCTCCAGGTCTTTCTGGAAACCGTTGGTGGAGATGTTCGCCAGGTTGTTCGCATGAGCCTTCTGCGCCAGTGCATTCTGGCTGGCGCCGGTCATTGCCACATAAAGGTACTTGTCCACACTCTTTCCTCTGCATGCCGGACGTTTGCCGTCCACTGCTGTACTGCTGAGCGATAAGCAATTTGCAGACCAACTTTTTTCTGGCGGCACGGGGCCCGGCAAACAAAGGACTTGAGGGATACAGGCGGGAATCAGGGATTGTGTCAAAGACGAAAAACCGGCGGTGTTATGCCGGTAAGTGGCAACGATCAGTCAGGTGTTGTCTTTACCGACCTCGTACTCACGCAACTTATTGGCAATGGTGGTGTGGGAAACACCCAGGCGCTTGCCCAGCTGCCGACTACTCGGGTGCTCGGAGTACAAGCGCTCCAGCACCGCTTTCTCAAAGCGCCCGACAATCTCGTCCAGCCCGCCCTCCAGCGAAAAATCGCCAAGTGGCTGACGCACGCCATAATCCGGCAGGCGAATATGCTCGGCCTTGACCGTCCCTCCTTCGCACAGGGAAACGGCCTGGAACAGCACGTTTTCCAACTGTCGCACGTTGCCCGGCCAATGGTAGTGACTGAGCCGTTCCATCGCCGCCGGCGTCAGTTTTGGCAGTGGGCAACCGATCTGCCGACTGGCCTGATCGAGGAAGTGCTCCACCAGCGGGGTCAAACCATCGAGGCATTCGCGCAGTGGCGGAATGTGCAACGACAGCACGTTCAAGCGGTGATACAAATCTTGGCGAAACTCGCCTCGTGCGCACAATTCCGAGAGGTCAACCTGCGTCGCACAGATCACTCGTACATCCAGATAAACCTCTTCATCACTGCCTACACGACGGAAACAACCGTCCTGCAGGAAACGCAGCAATTTCACCTGTAAGCGCGGGCTCATTTCCCCGACGCCATCGAGAAACAGCGTACCGCCCGCTGTCAGCTCCAGCAGCCCGAGCTTGCCTTCTGCCCTCGCCCCCGCGAAAGCGCCGGGGCCGTAGCCGAACAGCTCCGTCTCAGCCATGGATTCCGGCAGGCCGGCGCAGTTGAGCGCCATCAAGGGTGACTGCCCCCGCGGACTCGCCAGGTGGCAGGCTCGCGCCAGCAACTCTTTACCGGTACCGGTTTCACCTTCTATCAATAGCGGCGCATCCAGCGGCGCCATGCGTCGGGCTTCGCGCACCACGGCGGCCATCACCTTTGAGCTTTGGAAGATGCTGTCGAACCCACGCAATTCCTGTTTGCGCACGTTGTAGATGCGCTCCCCTACCCGATCCGCGCGGTGCAGCGTCAGCACCGCGCCAGCCATGGCTTCGCTGTCGTCATGTTCCGATTGCAGTGGCGCGATGTCGGCGAGAAACACGTCGCCCTTGACCTTGACCCGCAGCCCGTTGATCCGCGATTTGTTGGCGCGCACCAGTTCAGGCAAGTCGAAATCTTCGGCGTAACGCGACAGCGGGATCCCTGGAACCTCATCCACGCGCACCCCGAGCAACTGCGCCGCTGCGCGGTTGGCCGCGACGATCGAGCCGCCCATGTCGATCGACAGCACCGGAAACTCCAGGGCGCCGAGCAAGGCATTGAGTTCCATGTGCCGACGCTCGCTGGGCATCAGACCTACGCGCTTGACGCCAAAAACCCCGGCAATCGATTCAAATTTCGGACGCAACGCCTGGAACTGAATGTTGATCAGGTTCGGGCAATGCAGGTAGATGGCATTGCCATGCTCACCGCCGACCTCGCCGCGTGCGACGTTGATCCCGTATTCCACCAGCAGGTTGAGAATGTCGCGCAGGATGCCGATGCGGTTCTGGCAGTGGACTTTGATACGCATATAAAGGCCCGAAACAGGAGTGATCGAGGGCCTGAGCCAGAAATTTTCTGCGCAGGCGCCAACTTAGTCGTCAAGATTATGTGACACCTGTACGCAGTTTCAAACTCGAAAATCTCAATAGCTGCGCGACAAGCGCCAAACCGTAACGAATACTTTACGAAAATTGGCGAATTCTCCTACACACGATGCCAATCACCTGCTGCAACACCGCACACCTTGGAGTATTTCTAGGTCCATAGCAGGACATAACAAGAACGAAATCCCCTAGCAGGAGAGCAGCATGAAGCAGACGCAATACGTGGCTCGCGAGCCCGATGCGCAAGGTTTTATCGACTACCCCGCCGAAGAACACGCGGTGTGGAACACGCTGATCACTCGCCAACTGAAAGTGATCGAAGGGCGTGCGTGCCAGGAATACCTGGACGGTATCGAAAAACTCGGTCTGCCCCACGACCGCATTCCTCAACTCGGTGAGATCAACAAGGTCCTCGGTGAAACCACCGGCTGGCAGGTTGCCCGGGTACCCGCACTGATCCCCTTCCAGACCTTTTTCGAATTGCTCGCCAACAAGCAGTTTCCGGTGGCAACGTTTATTCGTACCCGCGAAGAGCTGGACTACCTGCAAGAGCCGGACATTTTCCACGAGATTTTTGGCCACTGTCCGCTGCTGACCAACCCTTGGTTCGCCGAATTTACCCACACCTACGGCAAACTTGGCCTACAAGCATCCAAGGAAGAACGCGTGTACCTGGCGCGTCTGTATTGGATGACCATCGAGTTCGGTCTGGTCAACACGCCAGAAGGCCTGCGCATCTACGGCGGCGGCATTCTCTCCTCGCCGAAAGAAACCGTTTACTGCCTGTCGGACGAACCTGAGCATCAGGCCTTCGATCCGCTGGAATGCATGCGCACGCCTTACCGCATCGACATTTTGCAGCCGCTGTACTTTGCCCTGCCAAACCTCAAGCGCCTGTTCGACCTCGCCCACGAAGACATCATGGGTATGGTCAAGCAAGGCATGCAGCTGGGTTTGCGCGCACCAAAGTTTGCGCCAAAACCAAAAGCTGCGTGATCCGCGACTTTTACGATCAAGTGAGTCTGTCAGGAACCGACGCTTTGCTTTAGCGTGGTGAACTGGCAGCCGATTTCCAATCATTCGATTTCAGGAACCCATCATGTCCACATTGAACCAAGCCCACTGCGAAGCCTGCCAAGCCGGCGCTCCTCAGGTCAGCGACGAAGAACTGCCGGTACTGATCAAGCAGATCCCGGACTGGAACATTGAAGTGCGCGACAGCGTGATGCAGCTGGAAAAAGTGTTCCTGTTCAAGAACTTCAAACACGCGCTGGCGTTCACCAACGCCGTCGGTGAAATCTCCGAGGCCGAAGGTCACCACCCAGGCCTGCTCACCGAGTGGGGCAAAGTCACTGTGACCTGGTGGAGCCACTCGATCAAAGGCCTGCATCGCAACGACTTCATCATGGCAGCGCGCACTGACGAAGTGGCCAAGGACGCCGAGGGCCGCAAATAATGCATTTCGACGCCATAGGTCGAGTACCCGGCGACCCGATTCTCGGCCTGATGGAGGCCTATGCGCAGGACCCCAACCCGCGCAAATTCGACCTCGGTGTGGGCGTCTATAAAGATGCCCAGGGCCTGACACCGATTCCTCAGTCCGTGAAGCTCGCCGAGCAACGTCTGGTGGATCGTCAGACCACCAAAACCTACATCGGTGGCCACGGCGAACCGGCGTTCGGCAAGGCCATCATTGAATTGGTTCTGGGTGCCGATTCCCCGCTGATCGCCGAACAACGGACCGGCGCGACGCAAACGCCGGGCGGCACCGGCGCGCTGCGCTTGAGTGCCGACTTCATCGCCCAGTGCTTGCCGGGCCGTGGCGTGTGGTTGAGCAACCCAACCTGGCCAATCCACGAAAGCATTTTCGCGGCGGCCGGGGTCAAGGTCGGTCATTACCCGTACGTCGGCAGCGATAACCGCCTCGACGTCGAAGCGATGCTCGCGGTACTCAATGAAGCGCCGAAGGGCGATGTGGTGCTGCTGCACGCCTGCTGCCACAACCCGACCGGTTTCGACCTGTCCCATGACGACTGGCGCCGGGTGCTGGAGGTGGTGCGCAGCCGCGATCTGGTTCCGTTGATCGACTTCGCCTACCAAGGCTTCGGCGATGGTCTGGAACAGGATGCATGGTCGACCCGCTTGTTCGCGGCCGCGTTGCCGGAAGTGCTGATCACCAGTTCCTGCTCAAAGAATTTCGGCCTGTACCGCGACCGCACAGGCGCGCTGATTGTCTGCGCGAAAACCGCTGACAAGTTAGTGGACATCCGCAGCCAACTGGCCAACATCGCCCGCAACCTGTGGTCGACACCGCCGGATCACGGCGCTGCTGTGGTGGCGACCATCCTCGGTGATCCAGAGCTGAAAAGCCTCTGGGCTGACGAAGTGGAAGCCATGCGTTTGCGTATCGCCCAACTGCGCAGCGGATTGGTTGAAGCCCTTGAACCTCATGGGTTGCGCGAGCGCTTTGCGCACATCGGCGTGCAGCGCGGAATGTTTTCCTACACCGGATTGACGCCGGACCAGGTGAAACAACTGCGCGATCATCACAGTGTTTACATGGTCAACTCAGGCCGCGCCAACGTGGCCGGGATTGATGCGACGCGTCTGGATTTGCTGGCCGAGGCGATTGCCGAAGTCTGCAAATAACCCCGCCCTCCACTGATCGTTCCCATGCTCCGCGTGGGAATGCAGCTCGGAACTGCTACAGACCTGTCCAGACAATCCCATCCGTCGCAACAAATGGATATAAAACTCTGTTTGTCATTTCTCCTGCTGTATCCTTCCCAGGCTTTTTAAAAGCGCGGATCTACCAGATCTATCAACAGACTTTGCGAGGAGCGCGATATGCACGAGATCCCTAATCTCCCCTTCCCAAGCCTGCACGAAACTGAGCAGACGCCCACGCAACAAGCCGGTGCCCAACAGCCCGAGCCGAAAGAAGCCACTGAACGCCGCAAGGCCGACAGCGAAGACTGATTCACCTGCAATGCCAGACCGTGTGGAAAGCGCTAACATGCGCTTTCCACACCGCCTGAACCCTTGAGCCCCTCCATGACCGACGACTTCAGCCCTACCTTTAGCGAAGCTCAGGCCAGCATTCTGATCGGCACCACCGAGAAGATGATCGAGATCTGGAATCGCCTGTCCCCCGAAAAGCAAGCCGCCCTCCTGGCCCGCTTCGGTTCCGAAGAAAACGCCCTGGCCGCCCTGGTCACAACGCACCTGGTTGCTCCCGCCAAACCCTGATTCACCCCACACGGCAAATAGTTTTACTTTTCCACGACCCGCGTCCGCTCGCGCCGCTATCATAAGCAGCCTATCTATCCTGCTTCCCCGTGGACCTTTTACCCATGTCTGAAAACCAGCGCCCCCTGGCGGTCACGCTGCAAGTCGTTTCCATCGTCCTGTTCACCTTCATCGGCTACCTGAATATCGGCATTCCCCTGGCCGTGTTGCCGGGCTACGTCCACAGCGACCTGGGCTTCGGCGCGGTAATCGCCGGTCTGGTCATCAGCGTGCAATACCTGGCCACCCTGCTCAGCCGTCCTTATGCCGGGAAAATCATCGACAACAAGGGCAGCAAACTCGCCGTGATGTACGGCCTCGCCGGCTGCGGTTTGAGCGGGGTGTTCATGCTGATTTCGGCCTGGACCCAGAGCCTGCCGACCGTGAGCCTGATCAGCCTGCTGATCGGTCGTCTGGTGCTCGGCAGCGCGGAAAGCCTGGTGGGCTCCGGCTCGATCGGCTGGGGCATCGGCCGGGTCGGCGCGGCGAACACTGCCAAGGTCATTTCCTGGAACGGCATCGCCAGTTATGGCGCCATCGCCATCGGCGCACCGCTGGGGGTGTGGCTGGTCGGTGAGTTGGGTTTGTGGAGCATGGGCGTGAGCATCTTGCTGCTGGCCGTGCTGGGCCTGGCACTCGCCTGGCCGAAAACCGCCGCACCGATCGTTGTCGGTGAACGCTTGCCGTTCATGCATGTGCTGGGGCGCGTGCTGCCACATGGTTGCAGTCTGGCGCTGGGCTCGATCGGCTTCGGCACCATCGCCACCTTCATTACCCTCTACTACGCGACTCAGCATTGGTCCAATGCGGTGCTTTGCTTGAGCGTGTTCGGTGCCAGTTTTATTGGTGCGCGGCTGCTGTTCGGCAACCTGATCAACCGCCTCGGCGGCTTTCGCGTGGCGATTGCCTGCCTGTCGGTGGAAACCCTCGGCTTGCTGCTGCTATGGCTGGCACCGGATGCTCATTGGGCACTGGCCGGTGCGGCGCTGAGCGGGTTCGGCTTTTCGCTGGTGTTCCCCGCGCTGGGGGTGGAAGCGGTCAATCTGGTGCCAGCCTCCAGCCGTGGTGCTGCGGTCGGGGCTTATTCGCTGTTCATCGATTTGTCGCTGGGAATCACCGGGCCGTTGGCCGGAGCGGTTGCGGCAGGCTTTGGCTTTGCCTCGATTTTCCTGTTCGCCGCCCTCGCCGCTTTAAGCGGGTTGATGCTTAGCGTTTATCTGTACCGGCAAGCGCCAAAGTATCGCGAAGAAAGAGACGCGCGTTAGAAGTCGACCTTACCGCGTCCAGCCTTGATGCTGCCACGTTTGGTCTTGGACTCCAACCGACGCTTTTTCGAACCGAGGGTCGGTTTGGTCGGGCGACGTTTCTTTTCGACCTTGGTGGCGCTGAGAATCAACTCGGTCAACCGCTCCAGCGCATCGGCGCGATTGGCTTCCTGCGTGCGGTATTGCTGGGCCTTGATGATCAACACCCCTTCGCTGGTGATGCGGCTGTCCCGCAGCGCCAGCAACCGTTCCTTGTAAAACTCGGGCAAGGACGAGGCCGGAATGTCGAAGCGCAGGTGCATGGCGCTGGAGACCTTGTTGACGTTCTGCCCCCCCGCGCCCTGAGCGCGAATAGCGGTCAACTCGATCTCGGCATCCGGCAGATGCACGTTGTTGGAAATCACCAGCATGGAAAAGCGTCCGGGTTCAGGGTGGTCAGGATACCGCGAAAGACGCTCTCAATAGCAGGTAATCAATGGCGCAGGCGAGATATGAAAAGCTCTCCCGGATTTTTCTTACAGCGTTCTCGGATTTACAAATGGGGAGTTGCTTTGTTTCGAATAGCAATATTAATCTAAGACTTTACATCGACGGATTACATTGGCTAATGAACCTTGAAAATATTAGATACTACACTTCTGTCACTCTCATGGTCTTAGGCTGCTCCGGACTTCCCGCCGGACTAGTTGTGTTTTGCATAAAAAAAGCAATCCACATAGACAAAAATAATCTAAATATTACCTACTTAGTAACATACGCAATTATTGTTTTTTTGGGATTAGTTTTTTACATCCCAAGAATGCGAGGCAGAACATAAATAGTTAATCCTCACAGCACTATTACATCAATTGGAAGATTTTTCTTCTGAAAGAATTATATTTATGGTTAGAAAATCGACTAGCGCCTCGAAAGCCAACGCCAGCTTTCCCGTTTGCCGGTAAGCTCTCTCGTAGTTAATTGGATCACGCCTGAAAAACTCCACCGCTCCAGGCTTACGCCCTTCCCTCGAAACTCCGTACCCCGAAATAAACAAATCCATAGAGTAATAAGCCATATCTCCCTGATAATCATCAAGTAAAGTTCTGTAGATACGCCTAACAGGTCCGACCGTACCTGGAGTTCGTATCCGATCCATGAACCACACCTACCGTAAGACAACCGCCTCGTTTACCGTGGCATCTCTGGCGAGCAGTTCCATGGCAGTAGCGCTTCGTAATCGGCCACCGACTCCGCATGCGGCAGCCGCTCCAGTACGTGGCGCAGCCACGTATAGGGCTCCTGGCCGTTGACCTTGGCGGTCTCGACCAAGCTGTAGATCTGCGCACTGGCGGTGGCGCCTTTGGGCGTGTCGCTGAACAGCCAAGCCTTGCGCCCAATGACAAACGGCTTTATTGCGCGCTCTGCCGGGTTGTTGTCGATCGGTAAAAAACCGGCTTCCACGTAGCGTTCCAGCCGGTTCCAGTTGCTGGCCAGGTAGTTCACTGCCTTGCCCAGCACACTTTGAGGGGTGACCTGAGGCTGCGTTTTTTCCAGCCAGCCTTTCAACTGGGCCAGGATCGGCAGGCTCTTTTCCTGACGGCCAATAAAACGCTGCTCATCACTGGCATCCTTGAGTTCACGCTCGATGCCGTACAGCTTGTTGATCATCGTCAGTGCAATATCGGCACGTCCCGTCTTGCCCTTGGGCTGCACTTTTTGCGCATCGACGAACTTGCGCCGTGCATGGGCCATGCACGCCAGCCGCTCCACACCCGGTTGCAACGCCAATGCGTTGTAACCCGCGTAATCATCAGTCATCACGTAGCCGCGATAACTTTCCAGCAGGCGCAACGGCACGTCCTGCGCACGGCTGGACGTGTAGTCGAACAGCACGACTTTTCGGTCTGGCGGCCCGCTGGCCTGCACCCACATCCAGGATTGGCAGGTAGGGTCTCGATCCGGTTCCTTAAGTACCTGGACGCGGGTTTCATCACAGTGGATGACCGGGCTTTCCAGCAATCGGTCGCGCATTAAATTCAGCAACGGTTGTAAGTGCTCTCCGCACTGGATAACCCAGCGAGCGAGAGTCTGACGCGGGATATCGATACCGTGTCGGCTCAGCACCGTTTCGAAACGATGCAGCGGTAAGCCATCGACATACTTGGTGGTCAGCAGCATCGCCAGTACGCTCGGACTGGCCATGCTCTTTTCGATCAACTGAGCAGGTTTATCAGCAGTGACCGGAGCCGTTTCACAACCACGGCAGCCGTAGACTTTGCGGATGTGTTTGATCACTCGGATCTGCATCGGCACGATGTCCAGCTGTTCGCTGGTTTCTTCACTGATCACATGCTTGCGGCAACCGCAGGCACAGGTCAGTTCATGTTCTGGCAGTTCGTGGATGACTTCGATGCGCGGCAGATCAGCCGACAGTGGCTTGCGTTTGCCACGACGTGGCGTCGGAGCAACCACTTCTTCGTCAGCGTCGCCGACTGAAGGCATCGGCTCGCTTTCGGGCTCGTTGAATAACGCGAGTTGAGGCGTGTTGGGTTCAACGGTCTGCTCGGATTTACGTCCGAATAAACGGTCGCGCAGCAACTTGATCTGTTCTTTTAGATCGACGATATGAGTCTGGTATGCCTCAGCCGTTGCCTGCTGACGGCTGAGTGCCTCAAGCAACATTTGCTTGAGCAGAATAGGGTCATCAGGGAGGTCTTCGGGCATCAAATTCATGCCCGGATTATACCCGTCAAGCGACGAATCTTGGCGTTAAAACCTTGTGAGGACGGTTGCGCCAGAGATCAAATCCATCCAGTAGCCAGTTCAGCTCCTGAACGGTCAGCACGATAGCCTCGTCCACCTCATCAGGTGAAATTTTAAAACGCTCGGACTCCAGGCGCTTGAGCCAAAGGCAGAAGCCGTTGCGCTCCCAGTACAACACTTTGACGCGGTTACGGTGGCGATTCAGGAAAACAAAGAGCACGGGGTCAAACACCGCGACCTTGATATCCAGTTCGACCAGCGCAGCCAGGCCATCGATGGACTTTCGAAAGTCTACCGGCTTTGGATAGAGGTACACTTTTTCAACGCTGGCATTGGGACGCATCATGGTGATGGGCTCCTCATGGAAATCGGGAGCACAGCATCAGCCGTCAGCTATCCGCTTGGAATGTGGGGTTCATGGATCCCTTACTGGAGTTCCCGGCTCATGATAGATATTACCCAAGCCTTCATAGATATTATTCGCACCATGTCCGACCATCAGCCCCCCCGGAACCACCCCTAGCCCTCCTGAGCTACCAATGACCGAAACACCCGTCCTAACCTGCATTACACCAGCCACAACCCCGACACCATTCTGAAGGTAAAATCGAGCCCTCGATAATAATTCTTCCTGTTCCGCCCTTAACTCCTGAACCCCTTGCCACACGCTGATGAGTCCTTCATCAACAGCTTGGATCACCTCATCAGCATAGGATGAAATAACCGAACTGAATCGCAACCGTGTAACACCGTCCGGCAAATGTGTCATGCCAATATTGCATCCTACCGCTACCAGATCAGAAGCCGCCCTAGTCACATCATGAATATCGCACGAAGTTTCATTCATCCTCATTTGCCCACGTACTGTATGCGCTTGTTGCCCCAGGCACATGCGCCCAAGCAATATCTCTATAACGAATAGCCACCTGTTCTTGCGGTTCTGCATCGTTCATACGAATAGCGTGGGGGACTTGTTGGCTGATATGTGCAATACGCGCACCGGTGAGATGTATTGAATAATATCGCTCCTGCCCCCCCAGCCGAGGCTGTACGGTAGAAATTGATAATACACTCCACTTCTTCACGCTCATGAAGCGCGCTCGCCAACAGCGGTGATGATTTATCGATACCCTTGGTAATCATGATAGGCATGTGCTTGCCGCGACCACCTGACATGCTGCCGTCATTACCCGTCACCATATCGTGCGAATAGGCCAACACCATGATTTCGTCTTGGTGGCCGAACTGGCATTTATTACCGATAGAGCTTTGACCGGAGCAGCCAGCAGAAATCAAACCTTGCCGCTTACCTGTAATAGTCATGTAGCTTTGACTGGCCATACATACGGCTCCTTAATGTACTTGGAGCGCCAGCCTATGACAAAAAGGACAAGGCAGATTGTAGGCCGGTTCTGAATTAACGTGCCTGCTTCTGTTTTTTCACAATTCAGAAATTACTGTAGTGAATAATAACTACCCCTGTAGGAACGAGACTTCAGCACAATCGTAAAGTTAGCGTGTCACGAATAATAAACCCGGCACATGGCCGGGTTTGTTGTTTCTGCGTTATGCGTTTTACTTCGCGGTGGAACCCGCAGCCTGCAGCGCATGCCGGTCACGACGCTTGTTCTTGATGCCGTAGCAAACCCACATGAACGCAACCCACACCGGAATCGCATACACCGAGATCTGGATGCCCGGAATCAACAACATTACGCCGAGAATGAACACCACGAACGCCAGGCAGACGTAGTTACCGTAGGGGTACCACAGGGCCTTGAACAGCGGCGTTTGCTGGGTCTTGTTCATGTGCTGGCGGAACTTGAAGTGCGAGAAGCTGATCATCGCCCAGTTGATCACCAGGGTGGCCACGACCAGCGACATCAACAGTTCCAGCGCGTTTTGCGGGATCAGGTAGTTCAGCAGCACCGCGATCAGCGTCACCGCCGCCGACGCAAGGATCGAACGCACCGGCACGCCGCGCTTGTCGATCTTCGACAAGGCTTTCGGCGCATCGCCCTGCTCGGCCATGCCCAGCAGCATACGGCTGTTGCAGTAGGTGCCGCTGTTGTACACCGACAGCGCCGCGGTCAGGACCACAAAGTTGAGGATGTGCGCGGCGGTGTCGCTGCCGAGCATCGAGAACACTTGCACGAACGGACTGCCGCTGTAGGAATCACCCGACGCGTTCAGGGTCGCCAACAGGCTGTCCCATGGCGTCAGCGACAGTAGGATGACCAGCGCACCGATGTAGAAAATCAGGATCCGATAGATCACCTGGTTGATGGCTTTCGGGATCACAGTTCTCGGTTTGTCGGCTTCCGCTGCGGTAAAACCGAGCAT
Organism: Pseudomonas sp. HLT2-19-2; assembly: GCF_054898005.1. Taxonomy (NCBI): domain Bacteria; kingdom Pseudomonadati; phylum Pseudomonadota; class Gammaproteobacteria; order Pseudomonadales; family Pseudomonadaceae; genus Pseudomonas; species Pseudomonas sp. HLT2-19-2. The sequence continues at coordinate 4,552,385 of NZ_CM142712.1, forward strand.
TTCCAGGCCGCCGAAGGAGAACATGATGATCGCCATGGCCATCACCAGGCCGCTGATGCCATTCGGGAAGAAGCCGCCGTGAGCCCAGAGGTTGGTCACCGACGCTTGCGGGCCGCCGTGGCCACTGACCAGCATATAGCTGCCCAGCGCAATCATGCCGACGATGGCCACGACCTTGATGATCGCGAACCAGAACTCGGCCTCACCGAAGACTTTGACGTTGGCCAGGTTGATCAGGTTAATCAGGACGAAAAATCCGGCTGCCGATACCCAGGTCGGGATGTCCGGCGCCCAGTAGTGGATGTACTTGCCGACCGCGGTCAGCTCCGACATGCCCACCAGAATGTACAGAATCCAGCAGTTCCAGCCCGACAGGAAGCCGGCAAAACCACCCCAGTATTTATGAGCGAAGTGGCTGAAGGAACCGGCCACCGGCTCTTCGACGATCATTTCGCCGAGCTGGCGCATGATCATGAAAGCAATGAAGCCGCAGATGGCGTAGCCGAGGATCATCGACGGGCCGGCGGATTTCAGGACGCCGGCCGAGCCGAGGAACAGCCCGGTACCGATCGCACCACCGAGGGCGATCAGTTGAATATGGCGATTTTTCAGGCCGCGTTTCAGCTCGCCTGAATGCGAGTTTTGTCCACTCATGAAAAGGCTCTCACGTTCAGCGTATTTACAACAGTCATGCGTCACCTGTTTGTTTTTATCTGTGACGAAATCGAACCCGACACGCTCGTAACGCGGCGGAGTGAACAAGGCGGATAGCCTTAAGGTTTGCGCAGATGCGCAGGAGGTCACAGTTAAAACGCGGCGCATTGTACACCTGTAACCCCCTGCTGCCAGACACCGCTGGATCAGCGTGTCGATTGCCGGGATTGCCAGTGTCCGCCTCGAGTGCCTCGGGCGGCTGCAAAAATTGAGTCAGACCTTTGCAGGTCTCTGACGGGAGCAATGGAAAAATTGCCCCACGGGGAGAGATGAAAATGAGTCACGGCGTACATTGCGCCTCCTTCTTGTTATGCACCTGCACGACAGGCATGCGGCGCATCTCACCCTTCAACCGCGTCTGAAACAAGCGGGCCAGAGCCCTGCGCAGGGGTTAAATGGCTCCTGAGCGGAAGGTTTTCCTTACATTCACTTCATCAACGTCAATCCAAGGGTTTTGAGGCTTGATTTTCGTCAGCATTTCTTTACATGCCGTAACGTAAATTTTCCGAATCAGATCTGGATGTAAGCTGACTGCAAATTGACGGTAGGACGTTTCCTTATGGAAACGTCGGGTTAGTTTTTTGTTTTTTATTAACAAATAGCTTCCTACAAAACAGAATAAAAAGTTCAAAATAAATCTTATTTAATTATTTTTTTGCATTTTAAAAATCTCTGAACTAGGTTTTAGCGACTTGCCGAGCCGCATCGATCGGCAAGTTGTTCTTACTCAAAAGTCATCTAGGAGATTCACCATGCAAGCACTGGACAAAGACTTGGAAACTGAACTGCAACTGGACGATTGGTTTGAAGCACCAACCCATGAAGCCGCCGTTGAAATGATGCAAGCCGACGCGGTTGTTCCGTTCGGCACGGCGATGTGGCCTTTGTAGAAAGGCCCGGCAGGCACGATCCGGCCGGTTGTGCCTGCCACTTTTTCTCGGTTTGTCAGGGAGGACTACATGGATAAGCAACGCGCCATCTCGCATTTCCTTTACTACCTCGAACACCACCCTGCCCTTGCCGGCATCAACCCGGCGAAGGTTTTGCTCGGCCACACGGCTGATTACGAAGCACTGACCGGCGCCATTGCCGAACAGGCCGGTGACAGCCCGCGTTTTGGTTTCAGCGCGATGCGACTGGATCTGGAACCCACGCCATTGCTGGCCCAGGCGATAGCCGACAGCGATCTGTATATTTTCTTCTACGACTCTTCCACCCTGCCCAACCCACGCCCCGACGGCCCGGAATTTGTCCGCGCGCTGCAAGGCGTGATGGCCGAGAACTGGAAGAAGTCGCTGCTGTTCAAGGATTACGGCGATTACTTCTACGATACCTTCAGTGTCACCCCGCAGCGCATCGCCGGGTTGAACAGCCACTTGATCCAGCGCATGTCTCACGCCACCACGTTAAGTTTCAAAGATGATCACGGGTCATGGTTCGAAACACCGTTGAGCAGCATCAAGAAGTGGACCGACATTAACGGTGTCGGCAACTTCGATCTGGCGCCCGGTGAAATTGCCACGCACAGCGAAGCCATTAACGGCCGGGTCAGGTTCATGGGGACTTTTCTCGGCACTATTCCATTTGCCCGCAAATACGGGGTGCTGGAGTCACCGCTGGAACTGTGGATCGAGAACTCGACCATCAGCAAAATCGCCACCGATGTACCCGGGCTGGAACATGACTTCAACAAGTATCTAGAAGCCAATCCATCCAATCGACGGATCGAGGAGTTGGGGGTCGGCACCAACGAAGGCGTGAAGACGTTGTATGCACGCAATGCCGGGTTCGAGGAGCGTCATTGCGGCCTGCATCTCGGATTGGGCGGTGGCGCGAAGGGCAGCCATCATCTGGACCTGATCTTCTCCAGCGGCGTGTTGGCGCTGGATGATGAGCCGGTGTTTGATGGGCGGTTTGTGTTCTAAACGGGGTGGGTACGATCAGCCAAGCAAAAAAAAAACGCCAACCCGAAGGTTGGCGTTTTTTATGGGGCGCTTACCAATTACTCAGGCTTGCGACGACCGAAGCCCGGACGCTGGCCCGAACCGGCTGGCGCACCACGGCGCTTGCCCGATGGCGCGTCCTTGTCGACCAGAACAATGCCCGGGCGCTTCTTCGGCGCTGGCTTGGCCGGGCGCTTGGTGTCGGAAGGACGGTCTGCCACTGGCGTACCACGACCGGCTGGAGCACCGCGATCGCTACGACCGCCGCTTGGCGCACCGCGACCCTCGCCACGTTCAGTGCGACCGTTGGCCGGACGCGGCGCGCGCGGACCGCGCTCGCCATCCGCACGTGGCGCGGCTGGTTTGCGGGACGGACGATCGCCTTCGATCTGCGGTTCACGGGAGTCACGCGGTGTAGCAGCGGTTTGGTTACCGATGGCTGGACGCAACGAACGCACGCGCTCGGTCTTGCCCAATGGACGCGACGATTTACGCTGCATGCGATCGAGCTTATCTTTGCTTTTGGCGTTCATCTGCGGCATGGCCACAGGCGTCAGGCCCACTTCAGCACTCAAAATGTCGACTTCGTACTGGCTCATTTCGCGCCAGCGACCCATCGGCAGGTCGGAGTTGAGGAACACCGGACCGAAACGCACGCGCTTCAGACGGCTGACCACCAGGCCCTGGGATTCCCACAGACGGCGGACTTCGCGGTTACGACCTTCCATCACCACGCAGTGGTACCAGTGGTTGAAACCTTCGCCGCCTGGGGCCTGCTTGATGTCGGTGAACTTGGCCGGGCCGTCTTCGAGGACGACGCCTGCCTTCAGACGCTCGATCATCTCGTCATCGACTTCGCCACGCACACGTACCGCGTATTCACGGTCCATTTCATAGGAAGGGTGCATCAGGCGGTTGGCCAGCTCACCATCGGTGGTGAACATCAGCAGACCGGTGGTGTTGATGTCCAGACGGCCGATGTTGATCCAGCGACCTTCTTTTGGGCGCGGCATCTTGTCGAAAACGGTCGGACGGCCTTCCGGGTCAAGGCGGGTGCAGATTTCACCGTCGGGTTTGTTGTACATGATCACGCGGCGTACCGACTCGGCGGCTTCTTCGCGCTTGATCACCTTGCCATCAATGGTGATGGCGTCATGCAGGTCGACGCGCAGGCCAAGGGTGGCGTCTTTGCCGTTGACCTTGATGCGGCCGTGGCTGATCCAGGCTTCTACGTCACGGCGCGAGCCGACCCCGATACGGGCGAGGACTTTCTGCAGTTTCTCGCCTGCTGGGCCGATTTCCTGGTCGTCTTTCTGTTCTTTGATACTCATCTGGGCACCTCCCGGTGTGGTCTGTTCAGGCAGCCCTGAATTGAGCGTCCTGAAGCGATGTAAAACTGGTACTTGGCAAAGGGATCGCCGAAGGGTCGCGAATCATACGCTCATGGGAGCGTTCGCGCATCAGAGACTAGCTGATCAATGGAGACTTACTTATTTTTCCGCCGACCGGCGTCGAGTTTGATCAGCCTGAGCGACGCTTCGGCGAGAACCGTGCGCTTGTCGACCTTGTGTAGGAGCCAAGCTTGCTCGCGATAGCGACGGCACATTCAACATCAAAGTGACTGGAAGGCCGCTATCGCGAGCAAGCTCGGCTCAGGATTGGGGTCAGTCGTCGAATTCGCGGCGTTCGTTTTCGATCGCTTCGGCGAGAGCCCGGGCTTCGGCTTCTTCGTCGCTCAGTTCAGGTTCGGGCTTGGCTTGTTCCAGTGCAGCCACAGCGGCCAGGAGTTTTTCGCGAGCTTCGGCGACGCCGAGCACATCGTCTTCCTGCTCTTCTTCGACTGTGGCTTCTGGCTCAACCTGAAGTTCAACTTCGATTTCAGGCTCAGCCTGATCCACGCCTTCGTCAGTCTCAGTCACTGCTTCATCGCGCAACAAATCGTCGAAGTCGGTTTTGATCCCTTCCTCCATGGTGTCCAGTTCCAGCAGCAACGTATGGAAACTGGTTTCTTCCTTCGGCTCTTCCGGTTCGGCACTGGCGTCGGCCAACGCTTGCAGACCGGCAGGCACTGGCGCGTCGTCGAAATCGAGCACTGGATCAGGTTCAAGCTCGCGCAATTCGGCCAGCGGTGGCAAATCGTCGAGGTTTTTCAGGTTGAAGTGATCGAGAAAGGCCTTGGTGGTCGCGAACATCGCCGGCTTACCCGGCACGTCGCGGTAACCGACAATGCGAATCCACTCGCGCTCTAGCAAGGTTTTGACGATGTGACTGTTGACCGCCACGCCCCGCACATCTTCGATCTCGCCCCGGGTGATCGGCTGGCGATAGGCAATCAGGGCTATGGTTTCGAGCATGGCGCGCGAATAACGCTGCGGGCGTTCTTCCCACAATCGTCCTACCCACGGCGAGAACTTTTCGCGAATCTGCAAGCGATACCCGGAGGCCACTTCCTTCAGCTCGAAGGCGCGGCCGTCGCAGGACTTGGCGAGAATCGTCAGGGCTTTCTTGAAGACGGGCGGCTCCGGCCGCTCGCCCTCTTCGAAGAGTTCGAACAGGCGTTCAAGCGATTGCGGTTTTCCCGAGGCCAACAGAAAGGCTTCAAGCAGTGGCGCCAGCTCGCGGGGTTCAGTCAGGTTCATGATTCAACTCGTTATTCGGCTCGGGCCCGGACATGGATCGCCGCGAACGGCTCATTCTGCACCAGCTCGACCAAGGATTCCTTGACCAGTTCGAGAATCGCCATAAAGGTCACCACTACCCCAAGACGCCCTTCTTCAGCGGTGAACAGCTCGACAAACGGCACGAAACCACCACCCTTGAGCCGTTCCAGCACATCGCTCATGCGTTCGCGCGTGGACAGCGCCTCGCGACTGACCTGGTGGCTTTCGAACATGTCGCCGCGGCGCAGGACCTCGGCCATGGACAGCAGCAGCTCTGACAGACGCACGTCCGGCAACAGTTTGCGCGCTTGGGCTTGCGGAGCGTCGAGCTTGGGCACCACCACATCGCGGCCCACGCGGCTCAGACCATCGATGCCTTCGGCAGCAGCCTTGAAGCGTTCGTACTCTTGCAAGCGGCGGATGAGTTCGGCGCGAGGGTCGTCTTCTTCGGCCTCGATCGTTTCGGCACGCGGCAGCAGCATCCGCGACTTGATCTCGGCCAGCATCGCGGCCATGACCAGGTACTCGGCGGCCAACTCCAGGCGCACCGACTGCATCAACTCGACATAGCCCATGTATTGCCGAGTGATTTCCGCCACCGGGATGTCGAGAATGTTGATGTTCTGTTTGCGGATCAGGTACAGCAGCAGGTCCAGAGGGCCTTCGAACGCTTCAAGGAAGACTTCCAATGCGTCAGGCGGAATGTACAGGTCCAGCGGCATTTCCATGACCGCCTGGCCATAGACCATGGCGAAGGGCAGCTCTTGCTGGGCTCCGGCCTGACTGTCGATAACGGGTTCTACTGCAGACATCTACGCCTCGGCCATGAACGGCGTAGGGTCGCCGCAACCGACGCGGATCACTTCTGGCTCGCCGTCGGCGAGGTTGATCACGGTGGACGCCTTGATCCCGCCGAAACCGCCGTCGATGATCAGTTCGACCTGATGCTCAAGCAATTGACGCATTTCGTAAGGATCGGTCATCGGATCGGTGTCGCCAGGCATGATCAGCGTCACGCTCATCAGCGGTTCGCCGAGTTCCTCCAGCAGCGCCAGGGCAATCGGATGGCTCGGCACGCGCAGGCCGATGGTGCGTTTTTTCGGGTGCAACAACAGCCGCGGGACTTCGCGGGTGGCGTTGAGAATGAAGGTGTATGGCCCCGGCAGGTGAGCTTTAAGCAGGCGGAAGGTGCCGGTGTCGATCTTGGCAAACAGCCCCAGTTGCGACAGGTCGCTGCAAATCAGCGCGAAGTTGTGCTTTTCGTCCAGCTGTCTCAAGCGACGCACGCGCTCCACGGCATTCTTGTCGCCGATCTGGCAACCAATGGCATAGGACGAGTCTGTGGGGTAAATCACCACCCCGCCGTTGCGGATGATCTCGACAGCTTGTTTTATCAGGCGCGCTTGCGGGTTTTCCGGATGAATCTGGAAAAATTGACTCACATTCTCTACCTGTTCAGACGGCGGCAATAATTGGGTCATGTTTGAATCGACACCACAGTGGTGGCAGATCCTCCGGGAGCGGGCGGTATTCACCGATCTCGGACCAGCCTCCAGGGCCATGAAAGTCACTGCCGGCGCTGACCAGCAGACCGAATTCACGGGCAAGAATCGCCAGGCTGCCCACTTGCTCGGCGGGCTGATGGCCATTGACCACTTCGATAGCGTGGCCCCCTGCTTGAATATAGTCGGCAATCAACCGGCGACGTTTGCTGCGAGTGAAATCGTAGTGCCACGGATGCGCCAGGCTGACCCAGGCTTTCGCGGCTCTCAGGGTTTCGACCGTGTCTTCCAGGGTCGGCCAGTGTTGCTTGACGTCCCCCAGCTTGCCGGCGCCCAGCCATTTGCGGAACGCTTCGGCGCGATCCTTGACGAAACCTTCACGCACCATCCAGTCGGCGAAGTGCGGACGGGCCGGCGCGTTGCCGCTATCGCCCAGTTCCTGCTGAATGGCCCGGGCACCGTCGAGCGCTCCCGGCATGCCTTTCAACGCCAGCTTGCGGCTTATTTCTTCGGACCGGAGCCAGCGGCCGTCGTGCAATTTTGCGATTGCCTCGACCAACGGTGCGGCATTTACATCAAATCCGTAGCCCAGTACATGAATGGTCGCGCCCCCCCAGGTGCAGGACAATTCGACGCCATTGACCAGTTGCATCCCCAGCGCAGTCGCAGCGTGGCGGGCCTCGTCGAGGCCCTCAAGGGTGTCGTGATCGGTCAAGGCCAGGACTCGCACGCCTTTTTCGAACGCACGCGCAACGAGAACTGCAGGCGCGAGAGCGCCATCGGAGGCCGTGCTATGGCAGTGCAAATCAACATTCACGGGGATGTGTTACCTCAAATCAGCTGGCGCTATCGCGCGCCCGTATGTTTGTTATTATGCCGCCACATCCTGCTTCTGGCTGCCACTGTGAAACAATTCATCGATTTCATCCCGCTTCTGCTGTTTTTCATCGTCTTCAAACTTGATCCACGGGTCGTCGACATCGCCGGTCATCAACTGACTGTAGGCGGTATTTACAGCGCCACCGCGATGCTGATCATCAGTTCCCTGGTGGTTTACGGCACGTTGTTCATCAAGCAGCGCAAGCTGGAGAAGAGCCAGTGGCTGACCCTCGTCGCCTGCCTGGTCTTCGGCAGCCTGACCCTGGCGTTCCACAGCGAAACCTTCCTGAAGTGGAAAGCTCCGGTGGTGAACTGGCTGTTCGCCCTGGCTTTCATCGGCAGCCACTTTGTTGGTGACAACCTGCTGATCAAACGCATCATGGGCCACGCGCTGACCCTGCCGGATCAGGTCTGGACCCGCCTGAACATCGCCTGGATCGGGTTTTTCCTGTTCTGCGGTGCCGCCAACCTGTTCGTCGCGTTCACCTTCCAGAACTACTGGGTCGACTTCAAGGTGTTCGGCAGCCTGGGCATGACGCTGCTGTTCCTGGTCGCCCAGGGCATCTACCTGTCCCGCCACCTGCATGACGCCGATACCACAACGCCAAAAACCGAGGACTGACATGCTTTACGCAATTATTGCCACAGACGTCGCCAACTCACTGGAAGCCCGCCTGGCCGCACGCCCTGCACACCTTGAGCGCCTGCAAGTGCTTAAAGGCGAAGGTCGCATCGTTCTGGCCGGTCCACACCCGGCGGTCGACAGCAATGATCCAGGTGCTGCGGGTTTCACCGGCAGCCTGATCGTCGCCGAATTCGATTCTTTGAGCGCCGCCCAAGCCTGGGCCGACGCTGATCCGTATATCGCCGCAGGCGTCTACGCCAACGTTTCGGTCAAGCCGTTCAAGCAAGTCCTGCCGTAATATCCCCTGGCGCGGTGAACCTAATCGGTTCATCGCGCGCTCAACGCTCATTATTCTCGTTTACCGGCCGACAACCTGCCCAATACTCGTATTGGAATCAGGAGTCGCGATGCGCAAAGGTCCGTTGTGTCTGATGTTGGTGACGTTGTCGATCATGGCCCCCGCCCACGGTGAAGAAGGCGCTGCAGGCGCTAGTTCGACGCCGCTGTCCTTGAGCGCCGGCAGCCAGATCACCGATTTGCAGCAACGCTTGAAGGCAAGCGAGCAGCAACGAGAAGAACTGAGCAAACAACTGCAGAATGTCGATGGCGAACGCGAAAGCGTTCAACTGAGCCGGTTGCGCCAGGAGAACCAGCGTCTGAAGCTGCAACTCAAGGAAGCCCAGGCCAGCAGCCCGCTGCCGCGCTTGCTGACTGATCAGCAGCAGTGGTTCGTCATCGGGGCTGGAGTAGCGCTATTGGCGCTGCTCTGCGGTATCTTCGCCAGTGGTGCCACCAGAAAACGTAGGCAATGGCTAAATTGAGTGAGTCATGAGCGAGCTGTTATTAATTGATGACGACCAGGAGCTGTGTGAGCTCCTGAGCAGTTGGCTGAGCCAGGAAGGCTTCCAGGTCCGCGCCTGCCACGACGGTCAGAGTGCCCGTCGCGCACTGGCTGAAACATCGCCGGCAGCCGTGGTACTGGACGTGATGCTGCCGGACGGCAGCGGCCTGGAGTTGCTCAAGCAATTGCGCAACGACCACCCGGACTTGCCGGTGCTGATGCTCTCGGCGCGCGGCGAGCCGCTGGACCGCATCCTCGGCCTGGAACTCGGCGCCGACGATTACCTGGCCAAACCGTGCGACCCACGGGAACTGACAGCCCGCCTGCGCGCCGTATTGCGCCGCAGTCATCCGACGGCGGTGTCCAGCCAGATGGAACTGGGCGACCTGTGTTTCAGCCCGGTGCGTGGCGTCGTCAGCATCGATGAACAGGAATTTACCCTCACCGTTTCCGAAAGCCGTTTGCTCGAAGCCCTGCTCAAGCAACCTGGCGAACCGCTGGACAAACAGGAACTGGCGCAAATCGCCCTCGGCCGCAAGCTGACGCTGTACGACCGCAGCCTGGACATGCACGTCAGCAACCTGCGCAAAAAGATCGGCCCGCACCCCGACGGCCGCCCGCGCATCGTGGCCCTGCGCAGCCGTGGCTATTACTACAGCCTGTAAGTTTTGTCAGGTCAGCGAGAAATCGTCTTTACCCAAGCTTTACGCTCCGCTGACCGCCGCTGACCTTGATCTCCGTAATCTGCACACATCCGGAACGTACCGGGAACGAGACAAGGAGATTCACCATGCGCAAGACTCTTATCGCTCTGATGTTCGCTGCCGCCCTGCCGACCGTTGCCATGGCCATGCCCGAAAGTGCCGGCCCGATGGACGGCTCACGCCATGGCGGTCAGATGCACGGCATGCACGGCAAAGGCCCGTACAGCCAGCTGGACCTGAGCCGCGAACAGCGCGAGCAGATCCGCAAGATCATGGGCGAGCAGATGCATGAGCGTAAGCAAGTGGTCGACAAGTACTTGGAAAAACTTTCGCCAGCCGACCAGAAAGCCATGAAAGATGAAATGGCGGCCAACCACAAGAAAGCTGAAGCCGACGTGCGTGCCTTGCTGAAACCGGATCAACAGAAGCAATTTGACGAGATCCAGAAGAAAAAGGCCGAGCGTCGCGCCGAATGGGCCGAGTTCAAGGCCTGGAAAGCGCAACAACCGCAAAAAGCGCAATAATGTTTTAGCGACACTCTCCAGCCCAACGGTTAATCGCCGCTGGGCTTTCTTCGTTTGAGGATTTTCTGTGCGCTCATTGTTCTGGCGTATCCTGGCCAGTTTCTGGCTGGCTATCGCTCTGGTTGCAGGGCTCTCCATTCTGCTCGGGCACATGCTCAACCAGGACGCGTGGATTCTCAGTCGCCACCCGGGCCTCAACACCCTCGCCGAACAGTGGACGCAAACCTATGAGTCGCAGGGTGAAGACGCGGCCCAGGACATTCTGGAACAGCGCAAACGCCAGTATCACATTGACGTTCAAGTGCTCAACGAGAGCGGCGATCCGGTGGTGCGCGGCACCTTCCCACGTCGCGCGGCGGCCTTCGAAGCGCGGCAGAACAACGACGACCGTCGCCTGCCATGGCGTCGCTTGACCGCTGAGTACACCAGCGAAAAAACCGGCGACACGTACCTGCTGATCTACCGCATTCGACACCCGGAACTGGACTCATGGCACCGCGAAAGCCTGCTGTGGCCGTTGAGTGCGCTGGGTATCGCGCTGGTGGTGCTGACCTTGTTCAGCCTGCTGGTGACGTTGTCCATTACTCGCCCACTCAACCGCTTGCGCGGCGCGGTGCATGACCTTGGACAAACCACCTACCAACAAAACAGCCTGGTAAAACTGGCCAACCGCCGCGATGAGTTCGGCGTGCTGGCCAACGACTTCAACCGCATGGGCGCGCGCCTGCAAAGTTTGATCGGCAGTCAGCGGCAGTTGCTGCGGGATGTGTCCCATGAGCTGCGTTCACCGCTAGCCCGGCTGCGCATTGCGCTGGCACTGGCCGAGCGGGCCAACCCTGAAGAACGGGAAAAGCTCTGGCCGCGCCTTACCCGTGAGTGCGACAGACTGGAAGCGTTGATCAGCGAAATCCTGGTACTGGCACGGGTCGATGCCGACAACGCCAGCGCCGAAGAGGTTGATCTCAACGCACTGCTCAACACACTGCAAAAGGATGCTCAATTGAGTTCGCCCGAACAGAACGTGCGCCTTGAGGCCGAGCCGCAGCTGAATCTCAAAGGCTGGCCGACGATGATCGAGCGCGCCGTGGACAACTTGCTGCGCAATGCTCAGCGGTTCAACCCGCAGGGGCAATCCATTGAAATGCAGGCGGTGCGTCAGGGTGAGCGGATTGTGGTCAGCGTGCGTGACCATGGGCCGGGTGTAGAGGCTGCACATTTGAACCAGTTAGGTAAGCCGTTCTATCGGGCGCCGGGGCAGACGGCGGCTGGGCATGGTTTGGGGTTGGCGATTGCGCGTCGCGCGGCGGAACGGCATGGCGGGAGTCTAGTGCTGGCTAATCATCCGGATGGCGGGTTTATCGCCAGCCTGGAGTTGCCTCTGGTGCCGGGAGTCGCCTCTTAGGTGATCGTTCCCACGCAGAACAGAGCGTGGGAACGATCCTTACTTACCTTCCGGGCCAGACGCTGACAAATTCCGCCAGATCAACCTTCTCTGCCACCCGCGGTTCCTTCTGCGGCGTACCCAGATAAAGAAACGCAATCACCTCTTCCCCTTCCGCAAGCCCCAACCCTTTGGCCACATGCGCCGAATATGCCAGCTCTCCCGTGCGCCACACCGCGCCAATCCCTTGTGCATAAGCCGCCAGCAAAATCCCGTGAGCCGCGCAACCCGCCGCCAGCAGTTGTTCGGACTTCGGATATTTGACGTGCTCCTGCAACCGCGCGATCACCACAACCACCAGCGGCGCACGCAGCGGGCCGTTACGCGCCTTGTCCAGCGCGGCCTCGGACACCTCGCTGTCTTGAAGCTTCGCCGCTTCGGCCAGCAACGCGCCCATTTGCTCACGCGCCGCGCCTTCGACGGTCAGGAAGCGCCAAGGCTGCAAGTGACCATGGTCTGGCGCTCGCATCGCGGCGGCAAACAGCACTTCGCGCTGTTCTGCGGTCGGTGCTGGTTCCAGCAGTCGTGGAACGGAAACACGGTTGAGCAAAGCGTCGAGAGCCTGCATCGGCCACCTCCTGAAAAAATTGTCCGGCTATTCTAGCGGTAAGTGCCCGACGGTGCCGGTTTACATGCCCTGCCCCACAGGTAGAATGGCGCCCTTCCCTATTTCAGCCCGAGCGGACTTCATGGCGTTGCCGACCTTACGGATTATTGGTTTCATCATCGGCATCTTCCTGATCACGCTGGCCATCGCCATGGTCGTGCCCATGGCCACGCTGGTGATTTTCGACCGCACCAGCGACCTGCCGTCGTTCCTCTGGGCGAGCATGATTACCTTTGTCGCCGGCCTCGCGCTGGTCATCCCCGGTCGCCCCGAACACATACACCTGCGTCCGCGAGACATGTACCTGCTGACCGTCAGCAGTTGGGTGGCGGTGTGCATCTTCGCTGCGCTGCCGTTCCTGTTGACCCAGCGCATCAGCTACACCGACTCGTTCTTCGAAAGCATGTCCGGCATCACCGCCACCGGGGCAACGGTGCTCACGGGCCTGGACACCATGTCCCCCGGCATCCTGATGTGGCGCTCGTTGCTGCACTGGATCGGCGGCATCGGCTTTATCGGCATGGCGGTAGCGATTCTGCCACTGCTGCGCATCGGTGGCATGCGGCTGTTTCAGACCGAATCGTCGGACCGTTCCGAAAAAGTCATGCCCCGTTCGCACATGGTGGCGCGCTTGATCGTTGCGGCCTACGTCGGCATCACCATTTTCGGCAGCCTGGCGCTCTGGTGGGCCGGGATGAGCCCGTTCGATGCGATCAACCATGCGATGTCGGCGATTTCCACCGGCGGTTTCTCAACGTCCGACCAGTCTCTGGCCAAGTGGACGCAGCCGGCGGTGCATTGGGTGGCGATCGTCATCATGATCCTCGGCAGTCTGCCGTTCACCCTGTATGTAGCGACCTTGCGCGGTAACCGCAGGGCCCTCATCAAGGATCAGCAGGTTCAGGGTTTGCTTGGCATGTTGCTGGTGACCTGGCTGGTGCTCGGCACCTGGTACTGGTGGACCACCCAGCTGCATTGGCTGGAAGCCCTGCGGCACGTGGCGCTGAACGTGACATCAGTGGTGACTACCACAGGATTTGCGCTGGGAGACTACAGCCTCTGGGGCAATTTCTCGCTGATGCTGTTCTTCTATCTGGGTTTTGTCGGCGGCTGTTCGGGCTCGACCGCTGGCGGGATCAAGATTTTCCGCTTCCAGGTCGCCTACATTCTGCTCAAGGCCAACCTTAACCAATTGATTCACCCTCGCGCGGTGATCAAACAGAAGTACAACGGACACCGGCTCGACGAAGAGATTGTGCGTTCGATTCTGACGTTTTCATTCTTCTTCGCCATCACCATCTGTGTGATCGCGCTGCTGTTGTCGCTGCTCGGTGTGGACTGGATGACCGCCCTTACCGGCGCGGCAAGCACGGTGTCCGGCGTCGGTCCCGGACTGGGCGAGACGATTGGCCCGGCGGGCAACTTTGCCACCCTGCCGGACGCCGCCAAGTGGATTCTGTCGGTCGGCATGCTGCTGGGCCGACTCGAGATTATTACGGTGTTTGTTCTGTGTATTCCGGCGTTCTGGCGTCACTGACAGGCGCCGGCGCTTCCATCAGCCGTATCCGGTACTCGCCGGGGGTGGCATCAAACCAGCGGCGGAAAGCACGGAAGAAGTTGCTCGGATCGGCGAACCCCAGCAGGTAGGCAATTTCCAGCAGGGTCATGGTCGGCTGCGCCAGGTATTGCTCGGCCAGTTCACGTCGAGTGTCGTCGAGCAACGTCTGAAAACTCGTGCCTTCTTCCTGCAAGCGTCGCTGCAAGGTGCGTTGCGACAGGTGCAGCGTCTGCGCCACGGTATCGCGCTTGGGTTCGCCTTGGGGCAGCAAACGGCACAGCACCTGTCGCGCCTTGTGGGTCACGCGACTCTCGGAAAACCGCGCCAGGTATTCACCGGCAAACCGGTCATGCAACAGCGCCATCGCCTCGTTGGCAGTAGGCAGCGGAGCCTCCATGTCAGCACGCTCGAAGATCAAGGCGTCATAAGGCGCGTTGAACACCAAAGGTGCATGAAAGGCTTGTTTATAGGGTTCGAGATCGACGGGCTGATCGCCCTGCACCAGCACTTTGCGCGGTTGCAGAGTGCGCCCGGTCAACCAGCCGCACAGCGCCAGGGCACAGGCCAGTGACGCTTCGGCGCTCTGCCGGGTCGGTGGCAGATGGTCGCCGTGAACCGTCAGAATCAGCGCATAACCCTCATCCAATAACCGGAAGCTCAGGTCGGCACTTTCCGCAATAATCCGCTGATAGCGCACCAGCCGTTGAAAGCCTTCGGCCAGGGTCTGGCTGGACATCAAGGCGTAGCCTGCCACATGAAAGGAAGCCGGTCGCACCACCTTGCCCATGTTCAGGCCAATCGCCGGGTTGCCGGACAGCTCAACCGCGCGTTGCCAAAGTCGTGTCATGGAATCTTGCGGGAAGCGCGCATCCGGATCATCCAGTGCCGCGTAGTCGAGCCCCAGCTGCTTGAACAGAACCCGGCAATCCAGGCCGTCCATCTCCAGTGCTTTGACAATCCCCATCGCCCAGCTTGCAGAAGTCGTTCGTTCGCTCATGTCGTCCACTTACATGATGAGCCGCATGCTACGGCCAATTTCCGAAGGATACTAAAGTGGCGCCTATTGTCACTGGCTGATGCCAATGATCACTCTAGACTCAAATAAGCTACCTGCAGAACAACTTGCAGTCAGAACAATAACCACAGAGATCGCAGTCGTGGAAAACGTCAAACGTTTCAACAGCTTCGCTGAGTTCTATCCGTATTACCTCAGCGAACACAGCAACAGTACCTGCCGGCGATTGCACTTTATCGGCACGACGCTGGTTATTTTCATTCTGGCCCTCACCATCGGCAAAGGCGCCTGGCTGCTGCTGTTGGCG
Source organism: Pseudomonas sp. HLT2-19-2 (assembly GCF_054898005.1). Classification (NCBI taxonomy): domain Bacteria; kingdom Pseudomonadati; phylum Pseudomonadota; class Gammaproteobacteria; order Pseudomonadales; family Pseudomonadaceae; genus Pseudomonas; species Pseudomonas sp. HLT2-19-2. The sequence goes on from NZ_CM142712.1 coordinate 4,567,705, forward strand.
CTACCGCTGGCAGGCTACAGCTTCGCCTGGGCGGGGCATTTCTTCTTCGAGAAGAATCGTCCTGCGACCTTTCAACATCCGCTTTACAGCCTGCTCGGCGATTTTGTCATGTACCGAGACATGATTCTGGGTCGCGTGCCGTTCTAGGCGCAGCCGCTATTTAGAGAGATAAGCAAAGAGAGATTAGCCGATGAATGCCAACGCCCGTTTCACCCATATGCAGGACGGGACGCAGGAAGACTGGGCGATTATCGCCGCAGACTTCAGTGCCTACGCGCGACAATTGCCGACACGGATTGTGGCGCACCTGAAATTACTGGAGGGTGATTTTGGCGGTTTCCCGGTGGATCGTCTGACCCATTCCCTGCAAACCGCCAGCCGTGCCTGGCGCGATGGCCGCGATGAAGAATATGTGGTCTGCGCGCTGCTTCACGACATTGGCGACACCCTGGGTTCCTACAACCACCCGGACATCGCCGCAGCGATCCTCAAGCCCTTCGTCAGCGCCGAGAACCTGTGGATGGTCGAGCAACACGGGATTTTCCAGGGATACTATTTCTTCCATCATTTGGGCATGGACCGGCATCTGCGCGAGCAATTCAGCGGCCATCCGCAATATCAGGCGACCATTGAGTTCTGTGCCACATATGACGCTGCGGCGTTTGATCCGGCGTATGACACGCTGCCGCTGAGTTTCTTTGAGCCGATGATGAAGCGGTTGTTTGCGCAGCCGAAGAACTCCATTTACAAGGCCGCGATGGAGGAATACGCGCCAGCTGCGATCTCTTGATTTTGCTCTTCACGCCGGTTCGGCGACTTTCACCTCTTTCAACTCGGCCTCTCGCGCCTGGGCATCCGCCAATCGATACAACTCAATCGACCCGTCCCAATGCTCGATCAGCGCTGTGCACGACTCCACCCAATCCCCGCAATTAAAGTAATCCACCCCGCCGACCTTGCGAATCTCGGCATGGTGAATGTGCCCGCACACCACGCCGTGCAACTCGCGCTTGACGCATTCGTGAGCAATAGCTTCTTCGAAATCACTGATGAAGCTGACCGCGGTTTTGACCTTGTGCTTGAGGTAGGCAGACAACGACCAGTAACCGTAACCATAACGGGCGCGCCAATGGTTGAGCCAGCGGTTGAGGGTCAGGGTGAATTCGTAGGCCGAGTCGCCGAGAAAGGCCAGCCAGCGGTGATACCGCGTGATCACATCGAATTGGTCGCCGTGGATCACCAGCAGATGGCGGCCATCAGCGGTCACGTGCACGGCTTCATCCACCAATTGGATATTGCCCAGAATCAGCTTCGAATAGCGGCGCAGGAATTCGTCGTGGTTGCCCGTGACGTAGATCACCTCGGTGCCGCGCTTGCTCATGGTCAGCAAGCGGCGGATCACATTCGTGTGCGCCTGCGGCCAGTACATGCCGCCGCGCAGCTTCCAACCATCGATGATGTCGCCGACCAGGTAAATCTTGTCCGCGTGGTAGCCCTTGAGAAACTGCGAAAGGTGTTCGGCCTGGCAATCCCGGGTGCCCAGATGCACGTCGGAAATCCACAAGGTCCGCACACGTTGCTTACGACTGGGTTTGGCGAGCTCGGCGCTGGTCATGGGCAACCCTCTGCAAAAGTTTTTGCAACTTTGCGCCGGTCGGGTTAATTGCCCATGACAGTGGCGAGTCAGTCCTGTGACAGCACCCCACGATTGCCCTCGGCGTAGACTGGCAGCCAAGCCCTCGAGACCTGCGATGAGACCGATCCTCAGCCGTCGTTTGCTCGACAACGCCGGTCGGGTGTTGCGGGAGTTCGGTGTCTCACCCGGCAAATTGCGGCGCGAGGTTGGCGGCAAAAGGCAATAGTTTACCGACAGACACAACAGGCGTTATCACGGTTCAATGCAGGAGCTGCCGAAGGCTGCTCCTACATCTCTGTTCGCTTGTTATTAAGGATTGCGATGACTCCCCGCACCGCCCTTGGCGCCCTGCATATCGGCGCACTGATGTTCGGCTTGACCGGTGTGTTCGGCAAACTGGCTGCTGCGTCCCCCGCCATTATCGTTTTTGGTCGTGCCGCGTTCGCTGTGCTGGCGTTAGCCTTTTTTGCGCTGTTCGCCAGCAATACTCGCTGGCAGAAACTCGAGGCTATGGACTTGCGCCGACTGTTGCTCAGCGGTTTACTGCTGGCCGGACACTGGGTGAGTTTTTTCATTGCGGTGAAGGTCGCAGGCGTGGCAATCGCGACCTTGGGTTTCGCCAGCTTCCCGGCGTTTACCGTGATCCTTGAAGGGTTGATCTTCCGCGAGCGAATTCGCGCCAACGAAATCCTGCTGGTAGTGCTGGTCAGTGTCGGGCTGGTGCTGGTCACCCCTGATTTCGACCTGGCGAGCGGCGCCACCATTGGCCTGCTGTGGGCGGTGGGCTCAGGTTTGCTGTTCTCTCTGCTATCGCTGACCAACCGCGCCAGCTCCGGGCGAATCCCGGCGGTGCAGGCTGCGCTGTGTCAGAACGTGGTGGTCGCGTTGTGCCTGCTGCCGGTGGCGGCACCGCAGTTGAGCGAAGTGAGCACCATCGATTGGCTGTGGATCGGTCTGCTCGGGGTGTTCTGCACCGGCGTCGCTCACAGTCTGTTTGTCGCCAGCCTGGCAGTGATCAAGGCGCGGACCGCGGCAATGGTTTTCGCCCTAGAGCCGGTTTACGGCATCACCGTGGCCTGGCTGCTGTTTGATGAAAACCCGACACTGCGCATGCTGATCGGTGGCGCGTTGATTCTCGTGGCGATCGTGGTCTCCAGCCGACTCTCGGGCGGCTCAAGCAAGAAGACCGTTGCGGCAGAAGCTGCCTCTCACTGAGTGCGATCGTTGTGCCCCAGATCGCGGTCCGGATCAATTTGATCGCGGACCCGCTGCTTCAGCACTTTGGCCTCCGGGAAACCGCCATCAGCCTTGCGCTCCCAGATCTGCACATCGTCACAGAAAATGTGAAACACCCCACCGGTGCCTGGCACCAGCGACACTTTGCCGAGGTCGTCACCAAAGGTGCTGAGCAGTTCCTGGGCCAGCCATGCAGCACGCAACAGCCACTGGCATTGCGTGCAATAAGTGATGATGATTTCCGGTTTGCGTGCAGTCATGATCGGCGAAACTCCTGAGCCAGAGGTCGCCGCTATGATAGCCCGGCGAGCAGGTTCCGCGCTGTTTGCTTAAGCGGCTCGTCACCTTCCTTGAGCAACTCGTTGAGCAGTTCGATGGCACTGTCCAGATCGCCGTCATCGATGCAGCTCTGGGCTTGTTCCAGTTTGATGGCGCTGCTCGGCTCGGCCCGTTCCAGGTTCAACGGTTCCAACTCCAGCGACTGGCCGGGATCGCTGAACTCGTTGAGAAAGGTGTCATCCAGAGACTGCGAGTCAGGCTCGGCGACCCATTCAAGTTCGGGCTCGTCCGGCGCGGGTTCGCTCGATGGCTTCGCGGCAGACAGCGAGTGTTCAAAAGGACTGATCAGGTCCCAACTCGAATCCATCGACAGGTCATCCAGGTTCAACTGGAACTCATCGTTCGGCGCTGCTTGAGGTATTAAAGGCTGGAGGGGAGTGATTGTCGTTGCGACGCCCAACGGTACCGCTCTGCTCAGTTTCGGGTGTTGGGCGCGAATATTCTGAAGTTTTTGCAGGTCGTATCCGGCGTCACGCAGGTTGTTTTCCTGTGCTTCGTAAGCCGGTACGTCACCCTGTTTACCCAATACTTCCAACAGCTGAACGGCCAGATCCGTGCGTTGTGGCTCATTGATCAGCGCCTCCCGCAACAAACCGGCCGCTTCGGAAAAACGGCCATAGGCCAGATAGATACCTACCCCTTCGAGCACATCGCCTGCGGGCGTCTCTTCACCCGATTCGGTTGCTGGTTGCACGACCGGTTCTGCAGCGCGATTGAGCACCGCCACATGCTGTGATGGCAAAACAGGTAAAGCGTCGGGCAATGCCTGAACCTGTTGTCGTTGACGCCTAACGAACAGCCCCAACAAAACAAAAGCCACCAGCGCCAGCAACCCGAAAATCAGCAGCCAATGAGTGGCCTCAGGCTCTTCAACAATGGCCGGCGCTGGAGCCGCAAAAACGGGTGCAACCGGCTCCACCGACGCTTGTTTGATCCCCGCCAATGGGGTTTGCAGTTCAGTCACCTGTTTTTTCTGGCCGGCGACTTGCTCCTCCTGGGTTTGAAGCTTCGCATTTAACGTATCGATGGTTGCTTGCAGCTGCTGGTTTTGCAGCACGCTGGCCGCCAGTTGTTCGGCAATCGGATCACTCTCCGGCGTGGCAGCAGGTTGATCGACGCGAGAGACTGGCGGCATTTGGCCCTTCGCCGCAGGTGGCTGCGCAACGGCCGGTTCAACCGTCGGGAATCCAGAGGACTGAACGTCGGTGACCGGTTCGTCAGTGACGGGAACAATCCCCGGTGAACCCGGCGGATCGATCAGCACCGTGTACTCGCGCAGCACCCGCCCGTTGGGCTGATTGAGTTGCACGAGGAAATTCAAGAAGGGTTCATTGACTGGCTTGTTGGAGCTCACCCGGATCAGGCCGCGGTTACCGCGCAAGATCGGTGTGAATTTCAGATTGTTGAGGAAGAACACCCGATCGACGCCGGCGCGGCTGAACTCTTCAGGTGTCGCCAGACTGACGGAGAGCTCGCCCTCCTCCAGACCCGCGGCATCCACCAGGGCGATGTCGGCGCGCAATGGCTGATTCAGTGCAGAATGCAGAGTGATATCACCCAAGCCCAACGCGGGCGCCAATGCCGAGTAAGTGACAGCACCACCGACCAGTAGCAGCCTGGCGCAACACCGCAAAACCACGTGCCAACTCTCGAGCATGAGCATCCCTTAGATAACCATAACCATCTTGTACGCGTTCGCACATCCGGTACGAACACGAGATTGCCAAGTAGTTCTTTATAGTCTGCCCAACGGGGTATCTCAAAAGTCTGGCGCGCGGTTATGCCTCAAGATTTTTCCAGGTTGGTCAGAATATGCCCGTGGACACGCATGCAGATCTTCAAATCCGCCTCATCGACGCCTTCGAACAATTCGTGGCGCAGTTGAGTGGCAATGGTTTCAATTTGTTCGATCAAGGGACGCGCCGGAGCACAGAGGACGATTTTCTTGGCACGGCGGTCTTCCAGCACCGATTGACGTTGCACCAGTCCCTGGCTTTCGAGGCTGTCGAGCAGTCGGGCCAACGTCGGCCCTTCAACGCCGACGCTTTGCGCCAGTTCACGTTGGGTCGGGGCATCCTCGAAACGCGCCAGGTGCAGCAGCACCAGCCAGCGCGCCTGGGACAGACCCAGGCCAGCCAGACGGCGGTCCAGTTCGGCACGCCAGCCGCGCGACATCTGGGCCAGTTGCATGCCAAAGCGGTGTTGGTCGGTAAACGGCATAAAACACTCATGATTAGACTGAAATAGAGAAAACTAATTATTAGTCAGCTAAGCATGGCCGTTGGCTTGAGGCAAGGTTTGCTCTTTAGTGAATCGTTACATCACCGTAACAGGTCACTTAAACTTCAAATTCCGATTGCAGCGCCGCCCGCACACAGTACAACACCCCTTCCGGCACGCGACCGGCGAACAATGCGGCAATCTCTGACACGGGCGGCAATTCGCCCTCGCCGTCGAGGAACGCGTCCTGGACTTCGCCCATCAACTCTTCAGGCAGATCCAGCGCTTGCTCCAGCGACAACTGTTGCTTGCCAATCGCTTCGGCGAGCAGGGTGTAGACGTTCTTTTCCGAGCATTGCAGCTGGCCGGCGATTTGCAACGGTGTCATGCCCGCACGAGCCAGAGTGATCAGTTCGTGACGCAGGTCGGCCACCACTTTCGGCGCTTCGACCTGGCCGCCGAGGACTTCAAGGAAGGCCTCGCCGTAACGTTCCAGTTTCCGCGCGCCAACACCACTGACCGTGGCCATTTCCGACAGCGAGGTCGGCTGGCTTCGGAGCATTTCCAGCAGCGTCGAATCGGGGAAAATGACGTACGGCGGTACGCCATGCTCTTCGGCGAGCTTGCGGCGCAGGGCGCGCAAGGCTTCCCACTGTTCGCGTTCTTCGCCGCGAACCAGTTGACTCGCCTGGCTCTTGCTGCTTTTGGCAGTGGTTTGCGGCTTGAGGTCGCGACGCAGTTCCAGAGTCACTTCGCCCTTGAGCAGCGGCCGGCACGTGTCACTCAAGCGCAGGCCGCCGTAGCCTTCGAGGTCGATGTCGGCCAGACCACGGGCAACCAGCTGTCGGAACAAGGAGCGCCACTCGCTCTCCCCCATCGCCTTGCCGACACCGTAAACCGACAGATGCTGATGGCCGAAGCTGCGGACCTTTTCGTTGTCCTTGCCCAGCAACACGTCCACCAGATGCCCGACGCCGTAGCGCTGGCCGGTGCGGAAGATCGCCGAGAGCGCCTGACGGGCCGGCTCGGTGGCGTCCCAGGTCTGCACGCCATCGATGCAATTGTCGCAGTGGCCGCAGGGCTCGGGCATGTCTTCGTCGAAGTAGGCCAGCAGCGTCTGGCGACGGCAGCGGGTTTCTTCGCAGAGCGAGAGCATGGCGTCGAGTTTGTGCTGTTCCAGTCGCTTGTGGCGCTCGTCGCCCTCGGAGTTCTGCAACATCTGCTTGAGCATCACCACGTCTTGCAGGCCGTAAGCCATCCAGGCGTCCGCCGGCAAACCATCACGGCCACCGCGACCGGTTTCCTGGTAATAAGCTTCCAGGGATTTCGGCAAATCGAGGTGAGCGACAAAGCGCACGTTGGGCTTGTCGATGCCCATGCCGAACGCCACGGTGGCGACCATGATCAGGCCTTCCTCGTTGAGGAAGCGCTTCTGGTGGTGAGCCCGGGTATCGTTGGGCAGACCGGCGTGGTACGGCAGCGCCGGGAAGCCTTGTTCGCTGAGGAACACCGCGACTTCATCGACTTTCTTGCGCGACAGACAATAGACGATACCGGCATCACTGCGCCGCTCGGCGAGGAACGCCAGCAATTGCTTGCGTGGCTGCTCTTTGGGCACGATGCGATAGAAGATGTTGGGGCGGTCGAAACTCGACAGGAAACGCTCCGCATCCTGAAGATGAAGGCGGTCGACGATTTCTTCCCGGGTGCGCTTGTCGGCGGTCGCGGTCAGGGCGATACGCGGAACGTTGGGGAACAATTCCGCCAACTGGCCCAGTTGCAGGTATTCGCGGCGGAAGTCGTGACCCCATTGGGACACGCAGTGGGCTTCGTCGATGGCGAACAGGGAGATTTCAAGGCTTTGCAGGAAAGCCAGCATCCGTGGCTGAACCAGACGCTCGGGCGCGAGATAAAGCATTTTCACTTCACCGCGCTTGATCCGCACGGCCAGATCACGTTGCTGCTCGGCGCTCAGCGTGGAGTTCAATGCAGCGGCGGCGACGCCCAGTTCCTCGAGGGTCGCGACCTGGTCGTCCATCAGGGCGATCAGCGGCGACACCACCACCGCCAGGCCTTCGCGCAACAGCGCCGGCACCTGAAAGCACAAGGACTTGCCGCCACCCGTAGGCATCAACACCAGGGCGTCGCCGCCACTGGCCACGCGCTCAATGATTGCACCCTGACGGCCACGGAAACTGTCGTAGCCGAAGATGTCCTTGAGGACGCGTTGAGCCTGTTCGAGCATAGAAACTCCAAAAATCACAAAAACATCCCTGCAAGGCTGGTTCAGAACCACGCAGGCTGCACTGACAAATCGTAAGTGCGCATTGCATGACGCTTCACATTTCAGCCGCGACGCCGGCAGGGCATCACAAAACGCGCGAGTATACCCGACCCCTGTCCGGCAAAGGGCGCCGCTGATAAGAGGCCTGTGCGCGCAAATATGCCGCGCGGCTGGCCTGAGTGCTCAAGAAGGCCTAGAATTCGCGCATCTGTTTAATTCCCAAGGTAGCCCTTTAATGTCCTTCGCTGAGCAATTAACCCGCCTGCAAGTCTTCCTCGACGCCGACGAACTGCATGACGAGGCGCTGGACTACGTGGCCGCCCACGGCTACCTCACTGCGCTGTCGATCTGTTCCGAAACCGTTCCCGACCGTGAATGGATCGACGCCCTCTTCGCCGAAGAGCCGCATTACGCCGACGACACCGAGCGTGAAGCGATTGAATCCACCCTGCTGCTGCTCAAGGCTCACATCGCCCGCCAATTGGCTGCCGATGAAGAATTCGAGCTGCCATGCGACCTGGACTTGGGCGAGGAGCCGGACGATTCCGACCTGCGCGGCTGGTGCATCGGTTTCATGGAAGGCGTGTTCCTGCGCGAAGCGGCCTGGTTCGAAACCGCCGAAGACGAAGTCAGCGAAATGCTGCTGCCGATCATGGTCGGTTCGGGTCTGTTCGACGAACAGCCTGAGTTCGAAGACATCGCCAAAGACGCCAACCTGATGGACGACATGATCGTACAGATCCCGGAAGCGCTGACTGCGCTGTACCTGCTGTGCCAGGCACCAGACGAAAAACCGGCGATACTCAAGCCTCGTCACCACTAAGGTTTTGCCTATGGACAACCCCATAGGCAACCGCTCCCTGATGTTGCGTTACGTGCTGCTGGCCATCGGTTGGCTGAGCGTAGCGCTGGGGGTGATCGGGATTTTCCTGCCGGTGCTGCCCACCACGCCCTTCCTGTTGCTGGCGGCCGCTTGCTTCGCCCGCAGCTCTCCGCGCTTCTATCATTGGCTGGTTGAGCATCCACGGCTTGGGCCGTGGGTACGCGATTACCTGAGCGGCAACGGCATCCCGCTCAAAGGCAAGGTCTACGCCATCGGGCTGATGTGGGCGAGCATTCTGCTCTCCTGCTATCTGGTGCCCCTGCCGTGGGCGCGGGGGTTCATGCTCACCAGCGCCGTTCTGGTGACCGTCTACATCCTCAAACAGAAAACCCTGCAAAAGCCCTGAAAGCACCCCGATCATGCCGTCTCGGTCCGACGATCGACCCTACCTTTCAAAAAACACCGCCTAGACTTCAGGCATCTGTACCCGAGCAGCCAGACATGTCCCGCAGTCCGCGTAGTCCAGGATGGTCAACGCTCCGACTTCGGCTCGGCGAATGGTTGTTGCTGATCACTTTTCTATTGGCCGGGCTGGGCAGTGTCTGGGCCAACTGGGATTTTGCGCAGATTCTGCAAACCGCAGAAAAACGCTACGGCACCCTCGGCCCGGAACGAGGACGGATCGAGGCCTGGAGTCAGATGCTGCGAAGCGAAGTCAATGCCCCCGAGCGCGAGCAACTGAACGCAGTCAATCGTTTCTTCAATCAGCAACTGAGCTTTCTGGACGACACCCGCATCTGGCGGCAGACCGATTACTGGGCCACGCCCGTCGAGTCCCTGATCAAAGGTGCCGCTGACTGCGAGGACTACGCACTGGCGAAGTATTTCAGCCTGCGCCACCTCGGGATTCCCAGCGAGAAACTGCGCATCACCTACGTCAAAGCCCTGACCCAGAACCAGGCGCACATGGTGCTGACGTTCTACAACAGTCCCACGGCCGATCCGCTGGTGCTGGACAACTTGATCGGCGAAATCCGCCCCGCCTCCCAACGCAAAGACCTGCTGCCGGTGTACGCCTTCAACGCCGAAGGCCTCTACTTGCCGGGAGCCAATGGCGGTAAACGCAGCAACGACTCGAAAAACCTGTCGCGCTGGCAGGACGTATTGAAAAAGATGCAGGCCGAAGGGTTCGCCGTGGGTGACGGCTAGCCACCATCGCAAGGAGCGTTTTATGTCACTGCGCAAACAGTTGTTTCTCGCCATTTGCCTGTTCTTGCTGGTGGCTTTCAGCGGCAGTTTTTTTGTCAGCCTGGAAAGCTCTCGCGACCAGATGCTCGGCCAATTGCGCTCCCACGCCCAGGACGCCGCCACGGCATTGGGTTTGTCGTTGACGGCGCAGATCGATGACCAGGCGATGACCGAATTGATGGTCAGCTCGATTTTCGACAGTGGTTACTTCAGCAGCATCCGAGTCATCAATATCGAGAATGAGCAGGTGCTGGTGGAGCGCAGCGTATCGGCGGAAATCAAAAGCGTTCCCACCTGGTTTGTCAGTTTGGTCAATCTGCACCCACCCGGTGGCGAAGCGCTGGTCATGCGTGGCTGGGTGCAGGCGGCACGGGTCGAAGTGCTGAGCAACCCGCAATTCGCCCTGGCCAAACTCTGGGACAGCACTCTCGGCAGCCTGATCTGGTTGCTGATTTGCGGACTGCTCAGCGCCGTGTTTGGTGGCTGGTTGCTGCGCCGGCAATTTCGTCCACTCGACACCATGGTCAAACAGGCCGAAGCCATCAGCAAACGCGAGTTCCTCAGCCTGCCAAAACTGCCGCGCACACCGGAGTTGAAACGCGTGGTACTGGCCATGAACCAGATGGTCGAAAAGCTAAAAGCGCTGTTCGCCGAAGAGGTCGCGCGCAGTGAAAAACTGCGGGCCGAATCCTATCAGGACAACCTTACGGGCCTGGCCAATCGACGCTTGCTGGATGAACAACTGGACGACCAATTGCTGGTCTCCGAGCAGAGCAGCGACGGCCATTTGCTGATGCTGCGGATCAACGACCTGGTCGGTCTCAACCAACGCTTGGGTGGTCAGCGCACTGACGCGTTGATCAGCACCATCGGTGAACTGCTCAAGCGTCTGACCCAACTTGCGGAACGTCGCACCTGGCTGGCGGCACGCAATCGCGGTGGCGAGTTCAGCCTGCTGACACCGGGCCTCGACGCCAAGGACGCGGCACGCCTGGCTTCCGAAATCAGCGCCACCCTGGAAAACCTGCGCTTGACCGGTGCCAGCGATTGCATGCCGGTCGCACACTTGGGGATCGTCGCTTTCCAACCCGGTGAACCGGCCAGTGACGTGCTGACGCGACTGGATCAGGCGTTGACTCAAGCCCAGCGACATCCCGAGCGCCCGTGGGTCCACTTGGCCTATTCCAATACCGCGCCGGACCCGTCTCAAAACGACTGGCAAACCTGGATCGACGACGCCTTGAACCAAGGCAAGATGCAGTTGTATTTCCAACCCGTCGTGCAATGCGCCGACACCAGCCAGGTGTTGCATCACAAAGTCCTCGCGCGCCTGCTGGACCCACAGGGCGAGGCGATAGCCGCCGGGCATTGCCTGCCATGGATCGAACGCCTCGGCTGGTCGGCCCGGTTCGACCTGGCGATGCTCGAAGCCACCCTCGATTACCTCGTCATTAATCGTTGGCCCCTGGCGTTAAGCCTGTCCGGCAGCACCCTGCGCGATCCCGCGCAGCTGCAACACATCCTCGACATGCTCGAATCGTTGCCCGAACTCGCGCCCCTGCTGATTCTGGAAATCGACGAACGCCAACTGCCCCCTCAGGAAGAACTGCAACGCCTGAGCCACAGCTTGCTCAACACCGGTTACCGCATCGGTCTGCAGCATTTTGGCGGCAGCTTTAGTCAGATCGGCAATCTGACCCAGCTGGGGTTGGCTTACTTGAAAATCGACGGCGCTTACATCCGCCATATTGATGAGCAGAGTGATAAAAAGCTGTTCATCGAGGCGATTTTTCGGGCGACCAACAGCATTGATTTGCCGTTGATTGCGGAGATGGTAGAGACCAAGGGGGAGTTGGAGGTGATCCGGGAGCTGGGGTTGTTTGGGGTGATGGGGCGGTTGATCGGGCCGCCGGAGCCTATGTAACGAGCCTGAGCTCGTTTCTTACCGATTGTCCACGTGGATCTGGCAGCCACACCCGGCCATATCGTCAGCTACGACCCACAGGATCAAATTGCGCAGGACAGCTCCATGGCCATGCTGCTCAAGGCGATATCTCCTCGTTCAGCGAGACAGGAAGAATAAGAAAAGGGGCAAAAGCGGACACATTTATTTGTCCATAAAAGTGAGCATGAACGTTGATGTTTAATAGACACCTTCAGATACTCACTCAGGCTACACAGCCTTGCGCCATTGCCTACGACTGCGCCAGAATCCGCCGGCTTGTGCGCCTTGGGTCTGGGGCTCTATCGTTTCCCTGTCGCTGAAAAACAGCGATCGGGTTTGGTAGCCCGGATTAACTAGTCGCATAGCGCACCATTTGCAGGCCTGTCCAGGCTTCTGTTTTATGGTGGCCATGCGCAGGGCTCCTTCGGGGGCGCCGGGTCCTAGTTACCGGTCTACCAACCCGCGTATGGCCGCCACCCTTCGTTTGGTAGCAAGGGTGAAGGCTCCTTTGTTTTAACTAGGAGTTTCACTATGTTCAAACCAACACCCAATCCCCCGAAAACCGACGACGTTTCCCCCTACGATTCCCTCGACTCCAAAAAACTCCACGAAGCCGCCCACCGCGCCCTCGATCACTACCTCAATCTGGCCGCCCACATCAAAGCCACCCCGCGCACACCCGGCACTATGTTCACCGTCAATCCGGAGCTCGATACCGAGACCCTGCTGGCCCACGCTTGCGAGTCGCTGGCCTCGGCCAATGTCATGACCATGGACCTGGCGGATCAAATGGAGGGGCCGAGTCGCAATTCCCTGTTGGGTATTGCGCAGATCATCATGCTGGGGGAGCTGGCGGTGAATCGGGCGCTGGACAACATCGATCCGCAGGACTAGCGATGGACTTGTGACGAGGGTGCTTGCTCCCTCGCCACAAAGGGTTTGGTCAGCGGCACCGCGTGCGCAGAGTTTGGGGCCGCTTCGCAACCTAGCGGGAGCAAGCTCCCTCGCCACAGGGATCGCGGTTCTTCAGATGAACCGCGTTATCGTTCATCGCGAGCACGCTCGCGATAGCGATGCTACGGACAACAAAAAACCCGCCATTCCTTCAACAGGAATGGCGGGTTTTGTCGTTTCAGCCGTCAGCTCACACCGTATCCACTTTCAACGAATGATCATTGAGCATGCCGTTGATGATCGTCGCCGTATCGTGCCCACCCGCAATCACCCCACCCGCCCCCGGCGTTACGCCGTAGTGGCTGGCCAGGTTCACACCCGCCAGGTCGATGGTTTGATTCGGCGCGGCCCCGGCCATGGCGCTGACGTCGATACTGATGACCAGTGAGGCGCCGCTGCCGGTGACTTTGAAGTGCAGGTAATCATCCAGCGACGCCGCGGTACCGTTTTCCCCTTGCAGCAGTTGCGACAGGTCGAGTTTGTCGGTGCCCGGCGTGAAGTCGGTGACCACGTCGTGGCCGCTGTTGCCTTTGAGCCACTGGAAGGTGTCGGCGCCGCTGCCGCCGGTGAGGGTGTTGTTGCCCAGACCGCCAATCAGGAAGTCATCACCGCCCCAACCGGCGACTAACAGCATTGATTTGCCGTTGATTGCGGAGATGGTAGAGACCAAAGGAGAGTTGGAGGTGATCCGGGAGTTGGAGTTGTTTGGGGTGATGGAACGGTTGATTGGGCCGCCGGAGCCGATGTGAACGGTACTACCGTTCGTCTTAAACCTGCATTTACCTGTCAGATCTGACAGTAGCCAGTCTTCCCAGCCTGGTGTGTGATGAACCCGCGTCCCGAGAGGACTCAGGGCTTGTCACCTTTCAGGAGAACTTGATGGATATCCAGTCCGCCGTATTGACCGAATTGTTTGTGCTGTATCCCGTGATCATCCCGGGCTGGGTCTCTCCGGTAAAACCACCCGATATCGCTCACGGCGGCATTCCAAAATCCCTTTACGACGGCCAGGCTCAGGGCCTTGAGTGTCTGGTCGACCCATGGACCGAGCTTCAGCTTCGGTCCTGGACAATGGCGGTCGATGATCGTGTGGATCTGTATGTCAACGACGATCCGACCCCTGTGACGGGCAAGACCGTCAGCACGGAGGATGAAGGTCTGCGCGTGCGTCTGTATGTGCCGCAAGGGTATCTGACACAGGGTGTCAATCGACTGCATTACAAGGTCACCCGTGTCGGCGGGAACGTTGAAAGTTCTCGGGATCTAAAGGTGCTGTACCACCTGCGGCCTGCAGATGGCCTGGATCTGATGATCCCGCCCGACGTGATCAAGGACGGCGTGAACGCTGATCGGGCGGCGCAAGGGGTGGAGTTCGGGTTCACCTACGCCAACCGGCGACCATTCGACCGTATCGAGTTTCTGCTGGGCGATGCGCTGGTCAGGTTCGATGTCCCCGATGGCACGGCGCCAATCACCCACACACTGTTCACGGACACGTTTCAGAAGGCAGGGGACAACACCAGTGCGGTGGCCGAGTTTTTTGTCGTCGACCAATTGGGCAATCGGGTGAAATCCGCAGAGAAGCGGCTGGACATCCACCTCGACCGTTTTACCCTGCCGGCCCCGACCGTCAAGGGCCAGACGGGCAACAACCTCAGCCCGACCCTGCAGGACATCCGCGTAATTGTGCCGCAAGGCTCGCTGCTGCCGACCGACAAGGTGAGCGTGATCTGGCAAGGCGCGATCAGCACGCCGGCGGCCTCCTTCACCAGCCCGCAACGGCTGGTCAGCGCCGGGCTGGAGTTTGTCGTGCCACGCTCGGTGCTGGCCTACAGCCTGGGCAAAAGCGTCACGGTCAGCTATGTCATCGAACGTGGCGGGAACTCTTCCACCTCATTGCCTCTGGCGCTGAACATCCTGACACTGCCCGCGACGGCGCTGATCCCGCCGAAGATCGTTGAGGCCGGTGCCGATAATGTGATTGACGTGATAGCACTGAATACAAAAAACGCGACCATCCATGCATTGCTTTATACGTTGATCGAGGCCGACCAACCGTGCTGGCTGAGCCTGGAAGGCAAGAAACCGGACGGCTCGGCGCACAACCTGGCGTTGTGGAACGGTCTGCCGGCCCAGACCAACGCTAATTGGATCAAACAGGGATACTGGCCGGCCGCGCTGGCCAACAGCTACCTGACGCAACTCGGGAAGGGCTCCACACTGACCATAAAGTTCAAGGCGTCGCTGGATAAAAGTAATGACCCGGCCACAGCCACGGTGTTTCCGGATCGCACGTACACGATCAAAGCCATGGATTTGATTGCCCCTACGGTGAAGGAAGCACCGAACAACACCAGTCTGAATCCCCTCGCGACCAAGGACCGACTCACCGTGATGGTTCCGCGTTACCCCGGCATGTTGGGCACGGATGATATTCGCGTGACATGGCTCGGCACATCGGGGGCCGGCTCGCACACATCGGCAACGGTGCAGGTGGGCACCGTGGGAGTCAAGGAGATCATGATCCCGAATACGGTGGTGATCCCCAACTTCGGCCTGGAAGTGACGGTGACCTACACGGTGATTCGTAACGGGGTTGATGAGAAGTCCAAAGTGTTGAAGCTGACGGTGCAAAAGATTCCGAATGAAGATCCGGCACTGGAGGCGCCTAAGATCACACAGGCAGCCAACAACGGTGAAGGGCCTGAGCTGGATACGAGCGGGCTGACTTCCGGAGCGTCGGTACGTGTCAACAGTTATCCACTGATTGCTTTTGGGCACCGCGTCTGGCTGTACATGCGAGGCAAAAACTCCAGCGGCGGAACTCACGATTTGGCAGTGATGACTGGCGCCAGTAATGCAGTGCACCAGGCATGGCTGAACCAGGGCTACTACGCCCCCATTGCGCCGTACAGCTACCTCAAGGATCTGGCGCACGGAAGTAAATTGCGGGTGGAGTTCAAGACGACGTTTGGTAGCAGCATGGATGAATCCACGGCGGTGATCTTTCCGGTGCGTACCTACAACGTCAAGGCACTGGTGGAGCTGAAGCCCGAGATCACCTCGGTGAAAGACTCCAAAAGCGTGGAGATCCCGAACGCCGGAACCACGGTAGATACCACTGTCACGCTCAGCGGTACGGCCAGCAAGGGTCAACAGGTCACGATTTTTGACGGCACAACGCCCAAGGGCACTGTAACGGCCCACGCCACAACGGGTGTTTGGACCCTTGCGTTAACGGCGCTGCCAGTGGCAGCTCACAGTTTCACGGCCAAGGCACTGTATGGCAGCGGGCAGGTATCTGCCGCCCGAACCATGACGGTCATTGCACTCGTTGCGCCAGTGATCACCTCGGTGAAAGACTCCAAAAGCGTGGAGATCCCGAACGCCGGAACCACGGTAGATACCACTGTCACGCTCAGCGGCACTGCCAGCAAGGGTCAACAGGTCACGATTTTTGACGGCACAACGCCCAAGGGCACTGTAACGGCCCATGCCACAACGGGTGTTTGGACCCTCGCGTTAACGGCGCTGCCAGTGGCAGCTCACAGTTTCACGGCCAAGGCACTGTATGGCAGCGGGCAGGTATCTACCGCCCGAACCATGACGGTCATTGCACTCGTCGCGCCAGTGATCAGCTCGGTGAAAGACTCCAAAAGTGTTGAGATTCCAAACGCCGGAACCACGGTAGATACCACTGTCACGCTCAGTGGTACGGCCAGCAAGGGTCAACAGGTCACGATTTTTGACGGCACCACGCCCAAGGGCACTGTAACGGCCCACGCCACAACGGGTGCTTGGACCCTTGCGTTAACGGCGCTGTCAGTGGCGGCTCACAGTTTCACGGCCAAAGCCTTGTATGGTAGTGGCCAAGTCTCTGCCGCTCGGACCTTTAGCGTGGTTTTACAGCTGGTTATTGATCAAACCCGAATGGTGTTGGATGGCGTAAAGCTTCTTCAAAGCTATGGATGGGCCTCCAAAGAAGTTGCGGGCAACACCGAAATACGAACCCCAAAACAGGGTACATCACCTTATGTCTATGCCAGTGTTGACACTAGTGTTGCCACAGTAGATTCAAACGGAAAAGTAAGCGGGAGGAAAAATGGAACAACGACAATTCGAGTCACCGACGCTACCAAAGCCAGTGCAACTTATTTAGTTGTCATTTCTAATGTCAGTCGAGTGCTGATAAACAATACTTTAATGACTGCTCACCAAGCTATCACCTGGGTAAGCAGTCAAGGGGGGGCACTTCGGAACGATGTTTTTGGCTCAGTCGTTCTTGTTAACAATTTTAGCGACAAGCGTCAGATATTCACACAGATCGGCAATGGAGGCAGACGTTGGTATAATGTTGGACCTAGTCCGGCAGGGGGAGAAATAATTAGTTATATGCAATGTGATGCTGCGGGGAATATTGCTGGTCTTGCATGGGGGCTAGTTCCGGGCTTGCCGCATCAATGTCAAACGATTTGTTTTGTTCCTACCTGATGGTTTTGCCCAACATTAGGCATTGTCTGGTCCTGAAATTGGTTTACACCTATTTCACCCCAATGCCCGATGCATCGCATCGGGCATTTTTGTATTTCAATGACAGGTGCGGTCGCTCGCGGTTGTAGATCGATACCGACTGCCTCACCACAGCGATTGCGGTTCATCAGATGAACCGAGATAGCGATGCTACGGACAACAAAAAACCCGCCATTCCTTTCCACAGGAATGGCGGGTTTTGTCGTTTCAGCCCTCAGTTCACACGGTATCTACCTTCAACGAATGGTCATTGAGCATCCCGTTGATGATGGTCGCCGTATCGTGTCCACCGGCAATCACTCCACCCGCCCCCGGCGTTACGCCGTAATGGCTGGCCAGGTTCACGCCCGCCAGATCAATAGTCTGGTTCGGCGTGGCACCGGCCATGGCGCTGACGTCGATGCTGGTGACCAGTGAGGCGCCGCTGCCAGTGACTTTGAAGTGCAGGTAGTCATCCAGCGACGCCGTGGTGCCGTTTTCCCCTTGCAGCAGTTGTGACAGGTCGAGTTTGTCGGTGCCCGGCGTGAAGTCGGTGACCACGTCGTGGCCGCTGTTGCCTTTGAGCCACTGGAAGGTGTCGGCGCCGCTGCCGCCGGTGAGGGTGTTGTCGCCCAGACCGCCAATCAGGAAGTCATCACCGCCCCCGCCGTTGAGCATGTCGTTACCCAGGCCGCCGTTGATGATGTTGTTGTGGTTATCGCCGGTGAGGGTGTCGTTGAAGTTCGAGCCCGTGAGATTTTCGATGCCGGTCAGGGCGTCAGTGCCGGCGCCAAGGGTGTTTTGCGCACCGAGCACACCGAGGTTGACCGTAACCCCTGCGGTGGCGTGGGCATAGTTCGCCGTGTCGACGCCGGTGCCGCCGTCGAGCAGGTCGTTGCCAGCGCCCGCCACCAGTACATCATCGCCCGCCGTCCCGTTGAGGGTGTGGCCGCTCTGATAGGTGATGGTCACGGCGGCGTTATCGCTGCCGCCATGGCTGTCGTTGGCGGTGTAGGTGCCGTGGTAGTCCGGGGTGACATCGTGGGCCCCGGCGTAGTTGACGGTCATGGTCAGTTGGTAGTTTTCCGCCCCCTTCCCGCTGATGCCCGGACCATCGTTGTCGATGTTGATGTGGATCTGGTACTTGCCGTCCGCCGCGGCGGTGATGGTCTGGCCGTCGGCGATGGCAATGAAAGCCCCACCGTTGACGGAGTACTCCATCGCGATGTGACCGGCCGCCAGGTTGTGATCCAGGTTAAGGGTTTCACCCTGTTTGAGGTTGACGGTGATGCGGTTCTCATCGTTGGCATTGACATGGGTGACGGCGCCCAGATAACCGCTCACGACCAGCAGCGCGGTCATGGTCGCCGCGTTGCCGGCAAAGGCGCTCCGCACATTCGCCAATGCCTGGTTAGCCGCGCTGTAGTTGCTGGTGCCGACGAAATTGATCGCTCCGCTGCCGGTGAAGTCCGCGCCTTTGGCAATCGAACTGACGGTGCCGGTCGCCAGATCCTGGCCATCCTTGTTCAGGTCGAGGGCTTTTTCATACACAGTCACGTCGTTGTCGCTGACCGCTTTGATACAGCTGTTGTTGACGTCGATGGTGATCGTCGTGGTGCTTTCGTCACCGTCGCCATCGCGCAAGGTGTAGGTGAAGGTGTCGCTAGCACCGGGGCCGTTCACGGCGTTCGGGTTGCTGTGGTAGACCGCGTTGCCCGCTGCATCCAGCGTCAGGTAACCGTAGGTGCCATTGATCTGGCTGTTCAGGCCGCCGATGGCCGAGGTCGAGGTGTCTGAACCGGCGCGCACGCCGACCACCCCACCCCCTGCGGCGAGACCATCGGCATCGCCGAAGTCGTTCCCCAGCACGTTGCCACTGACGATACCGCCTTCGGCGACCGAGGTCGCGTCGCGGGTGGCGCTCGGCACGTCATCGACGATGTTCACCACAATGGTGCTGGTGGTGGAATGGCCCAAGGCGTCGGTGGCTTTGTAAGTGAAACTTTCGCTGAGGGAGTTCCAGCCATCGTCGGCGTGCGGCGTGGTGCTTGGCGCCGACGTCAGCGTGTAGGTGTAGGTGCCGTTGGGATTGAGCAGGATTTGGCCGTAGGTGCCAGTGGCGCTGCCGACCAGCGTGTAAGTGATTGCGCCGGTGGCACCAGTGACGGAGCCGACCAGAGTGCCACTGGCGGTTTCGACCGTGCTGCCTGGCTGGCTGCCGATGACGGTGCCGGCGGCCAGATCCAGGCCGTCCTTGTTCAGGTCGAGGGCTTTTTCGTAGACCGTCACGTCCGTGTCGCTAACCGCTCTGATGCAGCTGTTGTTCACATCGATGGTGATCGTCGTGGTGCTTTCGTCACCGTCGGCATCGCGCAAGGTGTAGGTGAACACGTCGGTTGCACCCGGGCCGCTCACGGCGTTCGGGTTGCTGTGGTAGACCGCGTTGCCCGCTGCATCCAGCGTCAGGTAACCGTAGGTGCCATTGATCTGGCTGTTAAGGCCGCCAACGGCCGAGGTCGAGGTGTCTGAACCGGCGCGCACGCCGACCACCGCTCCTGCGGCGAGGCCATCGGCGCCGCCGACGTCGTTCCACAGCACGTTGCCACTGACGATGCCGCCTTCGGCGACCGAGGTCGCGTCGGCATGGGCGGTCGGTACGTCATCGACGATGTTGACCACGATCGTGCTGGTGACGACATTACCCAGCGAATCGGTGGCGTGGTAGGTGAAGGTTTCGCTCAGGGTGTTGGCGCCGTCGTTCGCCTGCGGCGTGGTGCTGGCCGGCGAGGTCAAGGTGTAGGTGTAGGTGCCGTTGGGGTTGAGCAGGATTTGCCCGTAGGTGCCGGTGGCGCTGCCGACCAGGGTGTAGGTGATTGCACCGATGGCGCCGGTGACGGAGCCAACCAACGTACCGGAGGCGGTTTCGCCGATGTGGCCGGGCTGGCTGCCGATGACGGTGCCGGCGGCCAGATCCAGGCCATCCTTGTTCAGGTCGAGGGCTTTTTCATACACGGTCACGTCGTGGTCGCTGACCGCTCTGATGCAGCTGTTGTTCACGTCGATGGTGATGGTGGTGGTGCTTTCGTCACCGTCGGCATCGCGCAAGGTGTAGGTGAACACGTCGGTCGCACCGGGGCCGTTCACGGCGTTCGGGTTGCTGTGGTAGACCGCGTTGCCCGCTGCATCCAGCGTCAGGTAACCGTAGGTGCCATTGATCTGGCTGTTCAGGCCGCCGATGGCCGAGGTCGAGGTGTCTGAACCGGCGCGCACGCCGACCACCGCTCCTGCGGCGAGGCCATCGGCGCCGCCGACGTCGTTCCACAGCACGTTGCCACTGACGATGCCGCCTTCGGCGACCGAGGTCGCGTCGGCATGGGCGGTCGGTACGTCATCGACGATGTTGACCACGATCGTGCTGGTGACGACATTGCCCAGGGAATCGGTGGCGTGGTAGGTGAACGTTTCACTTTGGGTGTTGGCGCCGTCGTTCGCCTGCGGCGTGGTGCTGGCCGGCGAGGTCAAGGTGTAGGTGTAGGTGCCGTTGGGGTTGAGCAGGATTTGGCCGTAGGTGCCGGTGGCGCTGCCGACCAGGGTGTAGGTGATTGCGCCGGTGGCACCGGTGACGGCGCCGACCAAGGTGCCCCTGGCGGTTTCGCCGATGTGGCCGGGCTGGCTGCCGATGACGGTGCCGGCGGCCAGATCCAGGCCATCCTTGTTCAGGTCGAGGGCTTTTTCATACACGGTCACGTCGTGGTCGCTAACCGCTCTGATGCAGCTGTTGTTCACATCGATGGTGATGGTGGTGGTGCTTTCGTCACCGTCGGCATCGCGCAAGGTGTAGGTGAACACGTCGGTTGCACCGGGACCGTTCACGGCGTTCGGGTTGCTGTGGTAGACCGCGTTGCCCGCTGCATCCAGCGTCAGGTAACCGTAGGTGCCATTGATCTGGCTGTTCAGGCCGCCGATGGCCGAAGTCGAGGTGTCTGAACCGGCACGCACGCCGACCACTCCGCCACCGGCGGCGGGACCATCGGCACCGCCGACGTCGTTCCACAGCACGTTGCCACTGACGATGCCGCCTTCGGCGACCGAGGCCGTGTCGGCATGGGCGGTCGGCACGTCATCGACGATGTTGACCACGATGGTGCTGGTGACGACATTGCCCAGCGAATCGGTGGCGTGGTAGGTGAACGTTTCACTCAGGGTGTTGGCGCCGTCGTTCGCCTGCGGCGTGGTGCTGGCCGGCGAGGTCAGCGTGTAGGTGTAGGTGCCGTTGGGATTGAGCAGTATCTGGCCGTAGGTGCCGGTGGCGCTGCCGACCAGGGTGTAGGTGATTGCACCGATGGCGCCGGTGACGGAGCCAACCAACGTACCGGAGGCGGTTTCGCCGATGTGGCCGGGCTGGCTGCCGGTGACGGTCCCGGCGGCCAGATCCAGGCCGTCCTTGTTCAGGTCGAGGGCTTTTTCGTAGACGGTCGCGTCGTGGTCGCTGACCGCTCTGATGCAGCTGTTGTTCACGTCGATGGTGATGGTGGTGGTGCTTTCGTCACCGTCGGCATCGCGCAAGGTGTAGGTGAACACGTCGGTTGCACCCGGGCCGTTCACGGCGTTCGGGTTGCTGTGGTAGACCGCGTTGCCCGCTGCATCCAACGTCAGGTAACCGTAGGTGCCATTGATCTGGCTGTTCAGGCCGCCGATGGCCGAGGTCGAGGTGTCTGAACCGGCACGCACGCCGACCACTCCGCCACCGGCGGCGGGACCATCGGCGCCGCCGACGTCGTTCCACAGCACGTTGCCACTGATGATGCCGCCTTCGGCGACCGAGGTCGTGTCGGCATGGGCGGTCGGCAGGTCATCGACGATGTTAACGTTAATTTGCCCGGTCGCCGTACTGCCGTCCGTATCGGTGGCGACGACGTCGAAATTCTCGGTAATGCTGTTGGCGCCGTCCCCGGCCGGATGGGTTTCATTGTCGTTGAGGGTGTAGCTGTAACTCACAACCCCCGTGGCCGGGTTGTAGCCGGTGACGGTCAGGGTGTTGCCCAACGGGGTGGTGATTGACTGCGGGAAGCCGGCGGCAACGCCACCGCTGATCACGTTGATCCCACCGATGCTCAGGCTGGTCAGCCCGTCAGGAGCAGACACGCTGAACGTGCCGGTCTTGGTCAGTGCCCCAGGGTTGGGGGCCGAACCGTCGGCCAGGTTGGCCTCATTGAGGGTCAGTTCGCCCCCTGCCACCGATAGGCCGGTGAGGGTGACCGGATTGTTCGGCACATCAGGAAAAACCGGTGTCACAGGAAGAACGCCTGTCCCGCCTGAACCACCCGAATCGCCTGCACCACCCGAACCGCCTGCACCGTTGTCGCCGTTGTCGCCGTTGTCGCCGTTGTCGCCGTTGTCCGGGTTTCCGGCCAGCCGCTCCAGGGGAAATTCGGGAATGCCGTTGAAGCCTGCGGTAGGAAAACCAATCGTCGGATCGACCCGCCCGCCCACCTCTTCGAGCATGACGAAACTGTGGCCACCGCCGAGTGCACCACCGGGTGCGCCGGTCGAACCAGGTCCGGCCGCCGTGGCTTCAGCGGTCTGGGTCGGGTCGTCGCCGGCAGCGATGGCTTTTTGCAGTTGTTCGACATCGGTCAGTTGCGCCTGAGTCGGCGTCACCGCTTCAGCGGTGTCTACAGGGGGTGCCTGATGCGCGAACAACTGAGGCGTCATCCCCATACTGCTGTCACGCCCAAGTGTCAGTTCCTGGCCATTTTGCAGATGCACCGCCACCGCGCCTTCGGCCCCGGTGACTACCTGATCGCCGGCGAACAATCGATCCCCCTCGACCAGCGCGCGTCGGGTGCCATCGCTCGCGACCGCGAACACCTGACCAATAACCTTACTGACGATACCGATGAGCGTAGCCATGTGCACTTCCTCCGCTGCCAACCGATGTCGGCATCCTGTTTTTGCGAAGAACGTGCTCATGGCTCCAACGGGTTACCTGGCGGAATCGCCTGATGGCAGTGGTTACCTGAAGTAAGCCGCTGCCCTGGCGCCGTTCTCGCCAAGCCTGCCGCTCGCGGGCGACGTGTCTGCTGCGGGATAAAACCCTATGCAATCAATGGCATCGGGATCCACTTGCGCAACAACTTGCCCTTCGAGCGATGCGTAACGATCTTGATCCACCAAGTGACAAAAAACCGTCACCTTCCAGACCGCCCGCTTCCCTCCCCTCCAGCACTTCCCCGCCCTATGTCGATAGGTGAATTGAAACTTTCCTCAAGCCCTGCTGAGCTCCCTAACGCTCCTAAATCAAGGGCTTTCGGAGTGAACAATGTGCTGGATTTAGCAGGGAGTATAAGTTTTTTTTGGCATAAGCCTTATGAGAAACACTTCTTAGGTTCTCTCAAAAATGTTCTTAGCTCTGTTGTTACAAGAGTGAAACGGTTTCCACTACAAATGTCGTCAAATATTTGGCGAATTATAAGCACCATTAGGATTCAGGGAGAGGCACCCATGCGCGTATTAACCCCCCTATGCAGCGCAATTCTGCTGGCGATGGCCTGCACTTCTCAGGCCCAAGCCATGTCATTGACGGAGGCGATCCAGAGCACGATCGCGACCCACCCGGAGCTGGCGTCGCGAGTGGACAGCCGCCTCTCGGCCGATGAACAAGTGAAAGTCGCCAAAGGGGCCTTTTATCCATCGGTTGATCTGAATGCCGCCTACGGGCGCGGGTACAGCGATAACACCAACACCCGGGCATTCGGTAATCACCACACCGAAATCCTGACCTACACCCAATCGGAATTGCGCCTGCGGCAGATGCTTTTCGATGGTTTCAACACCGCCAACGAAGTCCAGCGCACCAAAGGCGTGGTCAATTCCCGGGCCTATTACGCTCAGGGCACCGCACAGGATCTGGCCCTGCGCACCATCGAGGTCTACCTCGAAGTGCTCAAGCGCCGCGAACTGGTAACCCTGGCCACGAACAACCTGCAGGCTCACTTGCGGGTCAACGATCAAATCGGTCTGCGCACCCAGCGTGGTATTGGCAGCAACGCCGACGCCGACCAGTCCGTCGCTCGTCGGGCACTGGCGCAAAACAACCTCGATACCGCTGAAGTCGACCTCGCGGACGCCGAGTCGAACTTCTACGCCGTCGTGGGGCGCATGCCCGATGAAATCGAAGCACCGCCCTCGACCCGAGGCGAGCTGCCCGCCACCCTGCAGGAAGCCCAGCAAAGCATGGTGGAAAACAACCCGTACCTGAAATCTGCCCAAGCCGATGTGCAATCGGCCGAGAGCCAGTACGAAGTGGCCAAGTCGCCGTTCTACCCACGTTTCGACGCCGAAGCCGCCGTGGGTGCAAACAACAACGTGCAGGGCGATGAAGGCCACGACAACGAATGGCGGGTAGGCATAGTGATGAACTACAACCTGTTCCGCGGTGGCAGCGATAAGGCTCGCCTGGCCTCCAATGCGCACCAGATCAACCAGGCGATGGACATCCGCAACAATGCCCTGCGCCAACTCAACGAGAACATTCACCTGGCCTGGAACGCCATGGTCAACGCCAAGAAACAAACCCCGACCGCCCGCGAATACGCGGACACCAGCGGGCGCGTACGCGTGGCGTATCAGGACCAGTTCGGCCTCGGTCAACGCACCCTGCTCGACCTGCTGGACAGTGAAAACGAGCTCTACAACGCCAACCGCCGTTACACCGAAGTGCGCTACACCGAGGAGTACTCGATGTACCGCGTGCTGGCGAACATGGGTCAGTTGCTGAGCAAACAACGGGTGGTGTTGCCCGCCGATGCGATCGCCCAGACCGAAGTGAAAAACGAAGCCCGTTTGCCTGAACTGAAGTAGGCCTGTGGAGAGATCAATGTGACCAGCATGGAACCCGGCAACATCGGTGTCGATCCGCGCCTGAGTTTCGATGACCCGCTTCTGGACGGTCTGTTGATCCTCTGCAAACTTCACGGCGCGACGGTCAGCCGCGCCAGCCTGAGTGCCGGGCTTCCCCTGAACAAGCAACGCATGAGCCTGGACTTGCTGCCTCGCGCAGCGGCCCGGGCCAGTTTGCAGGCGCGATTGCTGCGTCGTGAACTGGCGGATATTTGCGCCCTCAACCTGCCTGTGATGCTGATCCTCAACAACGGCCGCACCGCCATTCTGCGACGCTTTGGCGATGACGGTCAGTTGCTGATTCTGCCCAGCGAAGCCGACGGGGGTGAACAATGGGTCAGCCGCGTTGAGCTGGCCGAGAATTACAGCGGCCAGGCCTTGTTCGCGCGGCCACGGCATGAACTCGAAGACTTGCGCTCACCGCTGGTGCCACGCGTGGAGGCGTGGTTTCGCGACACCTTGAAGCTGTCGAAGTGGTTGTACAGCGACGCGATTCTGGCAAGTTTTTTGATCAACCTGCTGGGGTTGATGGTGCCGCTGTTCGTGATGCAGACCTACGACCGGGTGGTGCCGAACCAGGCCACGTCGACCTTGTGGGTGCTGTCCATCGGCTTGCTGATCGGCACCGGTTTCGAATTGGCGCTGCGGGTGGTTCGCGCGCACTTGCTGGACTCCGCCGGGAAGAAAACCGATGTGATCCTTTCGGCGACGTTATTTGAGCGCATCACCGGCATGGCGATGAAAGCCCGGCCGGCGACCATCGGTGGTTTTGCCCAAAGCATTCACGACTTCCAGGGCCTGCGGGAATTCCTCACCGCGGTGACGCTGACCAGCCTGATCGACCTGCCCTTTGCCGTGCTGATGCTGGTGGTGATCGGCCTGCTCGGCGGCTGGCTGGTGGTGATTCCTCTGCTGGCGTTTCCGATCACGATCCTCTTCGCGATGGTGATTCAGGTGCGTCTGCGCGACACCGTGCAGAAAAGCCTGACCCTGGGCGCCGAACGCCAGGCGCTGCTGATCGAAACCCTCGGCGGCCTGGAAACCCTCAAGGCCTGCAGCGCCGAAAGCGAACGCCAGCACACATGGGAAAGCACCCACGGCGCCCTCACCCGACTCGACAGCCATGCGCGCAACCTCTCGGCGCTGGCCACCAACGGCACGCTGTTCATTCAGCAATTCTCCGGCATGGCGACCATCGTCGCCGGGGTCTACAGCATCATCGCCGGCAACCTCAGTGTCGGCGCGCTGGTGGCGACCTACATGCTCGGCAGCCGGGTGCTCGCGCCGCTGGGGCAGATTGCCGGTTTGATCACCCGCTATCAGCAAGCGCAACTGACGATGAAAAGCACCGATGCGCTGATGTCCTTGCCGCAGGAACGCGACGCCAAACAACGGCCGCTGGAGCGCACACAACTGCAAGGTGCACTGGACGTCAGCAGCGTGACGTTCCACTACAACGGCCAGAACGCTCCCGCCCTGGCCAACATCAGCTTCAGCGTGAAACCCGGCGAGCGGATCGGCATCATCGGCCGCAGCGGCTCGGGCAAAAGTACGTTGGCGCGACTGGTGATGGGGTTCTACGCACCGGAAGAAGGCCAGTTGCTGCTTGATGGCCTGGACTTGCGGCAACTGGACGTCGCCGACCTGCGCCAGCAAATCGGTTACGTCGCCCATGATCTGCCGCTGTTGGCCGGCAGCCTGCGCGACAACCTGACCCTCGGCGCCCGCTACATCAGCGACTCACGGATGCTCGAAGTCGCCGAGCTGACCGGCGTCACCGAGCTGGCTCGTCAGCATCCGCAAGGCTTCGACCGGCCAGTGGGTGAACGCGGACAACTGCTTTCCGGCGGGCAACGTCAGGCAGTGTTGCTGGCCCGCGCTCTGTTGCTCGATCCGCCGATCATGTTGCTCGACGAACCCACCAGTGCCATGGACAACAGCAGCGAAGACGTTCTGCGGCAAAAACTCCACGGCTGGGTCCAGGGCAAAACCCTGCTGCTGGTGACCCACCGCACCTCGATGCTCAGCCTGGTGGATCGGCTGGTGGTGCTGGACTACGGGCGGATCGTCGCCGACGGTCCGAAAGAAGCGGTCATCGATGCACTGCGCAAGGGCCGTGTCGGCTCTGCGGCTGTCTAGGAGCTACCCATGGCCCGTTCATCATCCGACACATCGCGCTCTAATTCGAAGCCGCGCGGCTATTTCGGCAGTTTCAGCAAAAGCGCCGAGAGCGAATTCATGCCGGAAACCGCCGGTGCCTCATTGCAGGATTCACCGCGCTGGTCGCGGATCACCGTGTGGCTGGCGGCAGCGCTGATTATCACCGCGGTGGTCTGGGCAAAGTTTGCGGTGCTGCAAGAAGTGACCATGGGCGAAGGCAAGGCGATTCCGTCGAGCAAAGTCCAAGTGATCCAGAACCTGGAGGGCGGCATCGTCACTGAGATCTTCGTTCGCGAAGGGCAAATGGTGAACAAGGGGGACACCTTGCTGCGCCTCGATGACACTCGATTCCTGTCGAACAAGGGCGAAAGCGAGGCGGATCGTTATGCGCTGACGGCGCAGGTCGAACGGCTGTCGGCCGAGGCTGAAGGCCGGCCGTTCAAGCTGTCCCCCGAAGTGATCGCCAAGGCGCCGCAAGTGGCCGAAGACGAACGCTCGTTGCACGAACAACGGCAGCGTCGATTGGCGAGCGAACAGCGCACGCTGAGTGAGCAACTTCGGCAGAAAACCCAGGAGCTGGCGGAGTTCCGCTCCAAACAGGGCCAATACAGTTCAAGCCTGGCGTTGCTGCAACAAGAGATGAACATGTCCGCGCCGTTGGTCGGCTCCGGGGCGGTTTCACCGGTGGAAATTTTGCGCCTCAAACGTAGCGCCGTGGAGATTCGCGGCTCATTGAATGCCACGACGCTGGCGATTCCCCGTGCGGAATCGGCGATCAATGAGATCAAAAGCAAAATCGACGAATCGGAGCAATCCTTCCGTTCCGACGCGGCGAAAGAGCTGAATGAAAAACGCACCGACCTGTCGAAAATAACGGCATCGAGCATTGCTATCGATGACCGAGTGACCCGCACCACCGTGGTGTCGCCGGTTCACGGGATTATCAAAGTGCTGAAGGTCAACACCATCGGCGGCGTGGTTCAGCCGGGCAGCGACATGGTGGAAATCGTGCCCATTGAAGACAACCTGCTGATCGAAGCCAAGGTGCGGCCGCAGGACGTGGCGTTCCTGCATCCGGGGCAGAAAGCGATGGTCAAGTTCAGTGCTTACGATTACACGATTTATGGCGGGCTGAGTGCGAAGCTGGAGTTGATTGGGGCAGACACGATTACGGATGACAAGGGCAACAGCTTTTATCTGATTCAGGTACGGACGGATAAAAACCATTTGGGCGGGGATGCAAAACCATTGCTGATTATTCCAGGGATGGTGGCGACGGTGGACATTATTACTGGGGAGAAAAGTGTGTTGGACTACTTGCTCAAACCGGTGCTGAAAGCCCGGACCGAAGCGATGCGCGAACGTTAACCTCTGATCGTTCCCACGCAGAGCGTGGGAACGATCATGTGTCGCCATGATTACGCAAAAAGGTCTCTTCCCCCATCGCCGCGATCTGCCCTTCAATCAAGGCTTCAAATGGCCGTAGTAACGGCTCGAAAGTGGTCGGCGCTTCGAGGACTTGCAACGCCTGAACAATCGCTTCCACCGTCGACAACGCGCCCGGCCCCGGTGCTTTGCGCAACCGATACCTCGACACCCCGCCCTCCGCCAACGTCACCCTCGGCAACGCCGCCAACAACGGATTGAGGTGCAACAGCTTGCGCGCCTTGCGCCAGGTGCCGTCCGGGACGACCAGCAATAACGGTTGCTCATTGGCGGCGTAAGGCTGCAACGGCTGCGCATCATCGGCAGGAAACAGCAGTCGCGCCTGGTAGCCCGGCCAGTTCAACAATGCCGGCAAATCTTCAAACACCTCGCCCACAATCAACTCGGCATTCTTCAACCCCATCGCCGCCAACCGCGCGGTGTTCAGCGCATGGTTCACTTCACTGGGATGCTGCAACAGCAACACCCGAGTGCGGCTGTCGAGGCTCGGGATCAGTGGGCACAGGCAATGGGTTTGCGGACGCAGGCAGCGTGGACATTGGATTCTAGACATCACTTGTTTTCCCTTTAAGCGGCCTGATTCAGTTGCGCTTTAAGCAGGTCGCGGAAGGTCTGGATCAGCGGCTCGCGGCTGCGGCCACGGCGCACGATCATCGAGAACGGCGCCTGATAACCGAAGGTCGCCGGCAGCAAAACCCGCAAGTCACCCTTATCCGCCCACGCCTGCGCGTAGTGCTCCGGCAGGTAGCCAATGTAGGCACCGGACAGCACCAGAATCAGCTGGGCTTCCATACTTTCCACGGTCGCGGCGCTGTGCTTGAAGCCGTGGCGGGCCAGTTCGGCCTGGCTCCAGTAACCGCGGCCGACCATGCGCTGCTGGGTAATGACCTGCTCGGGAATGCGCCGCTCGGTGAACAGCGGATGACGACTGCTGCAATACAACCAGTGTTGTTCGCGGTAGAGCGGCATGTACACCAGACCGCTCATGCGCGTGGAGAACGCACCGATGGCCAGGTCGAGGCGGTTGTCCTGCACACCGAGTT
Organism: Pseudomonas sp. HLT2-19-2; assembly: GCF_054898005.1. Classification (NCBI taxonomy): domain Bacteria; kingdom Pseudomonadati; phylum Pseudomonadota; class Gammaproteobacteria; order Pseudomonadales; family Pseudomonadaceae; genus Pseudomonas; species Pseudomonas sp. HLT2-19-2. Next base: position 4,597,450 of record NZ_CM142712.1, read on the forward strand.
GCAGTTCGTAAGGGCTCATGACCGACAGGTGCAAATGCACGGCCGGGTGTTCCTGACTGTAGGCGCCGATGGCTTCGGCGAAGGGCAAGGCCTTGTCACTGACGGTGGAGTCGATCACTCCTAGATTCAGAGTGCCGCGCAGTTCCCCTTTGAGGGCAGCGGCGTATTGTTCGAAGCCTTCGAGTTCGCCGAGCAGACGCAGGGTTTCCTGATGGAACAGTTCGCCCTTGCTGGTCAGGCTGAAACCACCACGGCCGCGATGGCAGAGGACCAGGCCGAGGGCGGCTTCGAGCTGGCTCATGTAAGTGCTGATGGCCGAGGTCGATAGGTTGAGCTCTTGTTGGGCGCTGGCAAACCCCTGATGGCGAACCACGCTGACGAAGATGCGCAACAGTTTCAGGTCGGGTAACGCGTTGGCCATGGGGGGCTCCAGACACCAGTCGAATTTCAAGTCTATCTCTGCTCCAGCCATTAGTTTAGAAAAACCTGAACTAAGTATTTGCCCGTAGCGATTCTTCCCGCCCACTACATTTCGCAGAATCGACCCCTAATAAAGCTCTTAATATAAAAATGATGAGGCCCTACCCGTGGACAAGATTCTTCACCAACCACTGGGCGGCAATGAAATGCCGCGCTTCGGCGGCATCGCCACCATGATGCGACTTCCCCATTTGCCCACCGCTGCCGGGCTGGATGCTGCCTTCGTTGGCGTCCCGCTGGACATCGGCACGTCTCTGCGCCCTGGCACCCGTTTCGGACCTCGCGAAATCCGCGCGGAATCGGTCATGATCCGCCCGTACAACATGGCCACCGGCGCTGCGCCGTTCGACTCGCTGTCGGTCGCTGACATCGGTGACGTGGCGATCAACACGTTCAACCTGCTGGACGCCGTACGGATCATCGAAGAATCCTACGACGCCATCCTCGAACACAACGTGATCCCGCTGACCCTGGGCGGCGACCACACCATCACCCTGCCCATCCTGCGTGCAATTCATAAGAAGCACGGCAAGGTCGGTCTGGTGCACATCGATGCTCACGCCGATGTGAACGATCACATGTTCGGCGAGAAAATCGCCCACGGCACCACCTTCCGTCGCGCTGCCGAAGAAGGCCTGATCGACTGCGATCGCGTGGTGCAAATCGGTTTGCGCGCTCAGGGTTACACCTCTGAAGACTTCAACTGGAGCCGTAAACAGGGCTTCCGCGTGGTTCAGGCTGAAGAGTGCTGGCACAGATCCCTGGCACCGCTGATGGCCGAAGTTCGCGAGAAAGTCGGCGGCGGTCCGGTGTACCTGAGTTTCGACATCGACGGCATCGACCCCGCTTGGGCGCCAGGCACCGGCACCCCGGAAATCGGTGGTCTGACGACCATTCAGGCGATAGAGATCATTCGCGGCTGCCAAGGCCTCGACCTGATCGGTTGCGATCTGGTAGAAGTCTCGCCCGCTTACGACACCACCGGCAACACCTCGCTGCTGGCCGCAAACTTGCTGTACGAAATGCTCTGCGTACTGCCTGGCGTGGCCCACCGCTGAGGATCGGTCATGAACGAACGTGATCAGGTATTGAAAGCTGCCGCCGATTTGGTGACAGCCTTTGCCGGTAACGATCGCGAAGCCTACTTCGGCGCGTTCAGCGCCGACGCCAGCTTCGTGTTCCACACCCTCGAGCAGCCCCTGCTGTCGCGCGATGCCTATGAGGCGTTGTGGGACACCTGGCGCTCGGAGGATGGCTTCGAGGTGCTTTCGTGCACCTCGAGCAACGCCTTCGTCAGCCTGCAGGGTGACGTGGCGATTTTCATCCATGACGTGGCCACCGAGCTGCGCATGCAAGGGGAGCAACACTTCAGCCAGGAGCGCGAGACGATTGTTTTCAAAAAACAAGCGTCTGGCCAAGAACAACAAGGCCTATGGCTGGCCTGCCACGAACATTTGTCCGCGATGCCGGAAGGGCTGCCACCCCCTTAGCCAAACAGGTGACGCTCACAATCGATGAGCGCGCCTTTATGATCGGAGCTGATCATGAATAACAACAACAAAGAAAAAAGCCTTAGCAGCATCGAAACAAACGGGGTCGAACAGATCCCGGATCATGAGCGCGACGCCCGACCCAGCGACCTGTTTCGCTTGATCTTCGGCGGCGCCAACACCTTTGCTACCGCCGTGCTCGGCAGTTTCCCGGTGCTGTTCGGCCTGTCGTTCCAGGCCGGTGTCTGGGCGATCGTGCTGGGCGTGTTACTCGGTGCGCTGATCCTCGCGCCGATGGGCCTGTTCGGCCCGATCAATGGCACCAACAACGCTGTGTCTTCCGGTGCGCACTTTGGCGTGCACGGGCGGATCGTCGGATCGTTTTTGTCGCTGTTGACCGCCATCGCCTTCTTCTCGCTCTCGGTGTGGAGTTCGGGTGATGCGCTGATCGGTGGTGCCAAACGCCTGATCGGTCTTCCGGAAACCGACCTGACCCTGGGCCTGGCCTACGGTCTGTTCGCGATCCTGGTACTGACCGTGTGCATCTATGGCTTTCGCTTCATGCTGTGGGTCAACCGCATCGCGGTGTGGGCGGCCAGCGCCCTGTTCCTGCTAGGCATCTTCGCCTTCGCCCCGACCTTCGATAGCCAGTTCGCCGGCACCGTCGCCATGGGCCAGGCCGGCTTCTGGGCAGCCTTCATCGGCGCCGCGCTGGTGGCCATGAGCAACCCGATTTCCTTCGGTGCGTTCCTCGGTGACTGGTCGCGGTACATCCCGCGCGAAACCCCAAAAGGCCGGATCATGTTCGCCGTGATCGCCGCGCAAGTCGCCACCTTGATCCCGTTCCTGTTCGGTCTCGCCACCGCAACCATCGTGGCGATCAAGGCACCGGACTACATCGCAGCCAACAACTACGTGGGTGGTCTGCTGGCCGTCTCGCCGAGCTGGTTCTTCCTGCCGGTGTGCCTGATCGCAGTGATCGGCGGCATGTCCACCGGCACCACCTCGCTCTATGGCACCGGGCTGGACATGTCCAGCGTGTTCCCTCGTGTGCTGTCGCGGGTAAAGGCAACGTTATTGATCGGCGTGATGTCGATTGCCTTCATCTTCATCGGGCGCTTTGCCGCGAACCTGGTGCAGAGCGTGTCGACCTTCGCCGTGCTGATCATCACCTGCACCACCCCGTGGATGGTGATCATGATCATCGGTCTGCTGGTGCGTCGCGGCTTCTACTGCCCGGATGACTTGCAAGTGTTCACCCGCGGCGAGAAAGGGGGTCGTTACTGGTTCACGCATGGCTGGAACTGGCGTGGCCTGGGTGCCTGGATCCCGAGTGCACTGGTGGGTTTGAGCTTCGTGAACCTGCCGGGGCAGTTTGTGGGTCCGTTGGGCAATCTGGCTGGCGGTATCGACATCAGCCTGCCGGTCACCCTCGGCCTGGCCTCGCTGGTGTACCTGGCGCTACTGACCCTGTTCCCGGAATCGGCAGCGGTGTTCGGACCAAGCGATCCACGCAGCAAGGGCACGGATTCGCTCGCTAAACCGGCGGTAGTGTAGGAGCGAGGCTTGCCCGCGAAGAACGATAACGCGGTCGGCCTGATGGACCGCGGCGTCTCCTTCGCGGGCAAGCCTTGCTCCTACAAAGTTTGATTTTCGTTTCACCATAAAAAAGACAATCGGAGACACGCCATCATGGCATTGGATTTATTCGTCGTTCTCATTTACGCCGCCGCGATGCTGGTACTCGGCTACTTCGGCATGCGCAAGGCCAAGACCAACGAAGACTACTTGGTCGCCGGGCGTAACCTCGGCCCTACCCTGTACATGGGCACCATGGCCGCTACCGTTCTGGGTGGTGCGTCCACTGTCGGCACCGTGCGTCTGGGCTACGTCCATGGCATTTCCGGTTTCTGGCTCTGCGCCGCACTGGGCTGCGGGATCGTGGCGCTGAACCTGTTCCTCGCCAAACCGCTGCTGAAGCTGAAAATCTACACCGTCACCCAGGTCCTGGAAAAACGCTACAACCCGATGGCCCGCTCCGCGAGCGCGGCGATCATGCTGGCGTACGCGCTGATGATCGGCGTGACTTCGATCCTGGCGATCGGCACCGTTCTGGAAGTGTTGTTCGGCCTGCCGTTCTGGATCTCGGTACTGCTCGGCGGTGGTGTGGTAGTGGTCTACTCGGCCATCGGTGGCATGTGGTCCCTGACCCTGACTGACATCGTCCAATTCGTGATCAAGACCGTCGGCCTGATGTTCATCCTGTTGCCGATCTGCCTGTACCGCGTGGGCGGCTGGGATGAGTTGGTGTTGAAACTGCCGGCAGCAGCCTTCAACTTCAGCACCATCGGCTGGGACACCATCATCACCTACTTCATGATCTACTTCTTCGGGATCCTGATTGGCCAGGACATCTGGCAGCGTGTGTTCACCGTCCGGACCGCCAAAGTCGCTCAGTACGCCGGTACTTTCGCGGGCATCTACTGCATCTTCTACGGCCTGGCCTGTGCCCTGATCGGTATGGCCGCTCACGTACTGATCCCGGACCTGGACAACGTCAACAACGCCTTCGCCGCCATCGTCAAACTGTCCCTGCCGGACGGTATCCGTGGCCTGGTGATCGCTGCTGCCCTGGCCGCCATGATGTCCACCGCCAGCGCCGGCTTGCTCGCTGCGTCCACCACCCTGACCGAAGACCTGCTGCCGAAACTGCGCGGCGGTAAACAGTCGAGCCTGGGCATCAACCGCCTGTTCACCCTGCTGACCGGCATCGCGGTACTTGGCATCGCGTTGGTAGTGAACGACGTGATCAGCGCGCTGACCCTGGCGTACAACCTGTTGGTGGGCGGCATGCTGATCCCGCTGATCGGTGCAATCTTCTGGAAACGCGCAACCACCGCCGGCGCCATCGCCAGCATGGGCTTGGGTTTTGCCACCGCGCTGGTATTCATGATCAAGGACGGAATGGACGCCAACACCCCGATCTACTACAGCCTCAGCGTGGGTCTGGTGAGTTTCGTCGTGGTCAGCTTGCTGTCCCGTCGCCCTGCAGCGGTGGCCAGCGCCGCCTAAGCTGAACATAACGACTTGATGCTTTCTTCGACGGGTGTGGCGTCGGTTGCCACACCCGTTTTTTTTCGTCTGAAGGAATCTGCTTATGAAGATCGTCATCAGTGGTTTGAGGTCAAACAACTCAGCGACGGCATTCACTCCTCGCGTCGCCGGACAGCGAGAACACACTGAGCAAGGCTTTTGTCGGTGACGAGATGTTCTAGGCTCACCCTGACTGCCCGTTGTGCTACGCCGAGTACCGGGTCAAAGCGGCCCCAGCCACCGGGTTGATCGAAGAGCCGCCTTCTGGAGCGTCAGGATGACTCGACGACAACGCCAGCCTGGCGCAATTGGGATTGGATAAAGAAGATATCGAAGAGCTGATCTTCCATCTGGAAGATGAACTGGGTTTGACGGCGTTTACGGCGGAGGAAGATCAGATGCTCAAGACCGCCGGGACGGCGAATGACTTGAGCCGGTTTTTGATCGTGATCGGGCGGGATTGAGCTCGCCACTTCATGAACTCGCCCGTTCTCCTGTAGTAGCTGCCGAGCCTGCGAGGCTGCGTTCGGACACAGCAGTCGCAAAACATACAATTGCATTCCGTCAGTGTTACCGCGCGCAGAATCCACGACTGCTTCGCAGCCGAACGCAGCCTTCGGCAGCTGCTACATCGGCTGCGTCACGATTACCGGCGGCGCTGCTGGCGTCGGCGTTGTTCGTCGTCAGTGCGAATGGGCACAGGTTGCAGAGGCGGTTCGATCAAACCGAGTGCGACACCCAAGTCGTGCAGCCAGTTTTGGATTTTCTCTTTCATGGTGCCCCCTTCAGGGTAGTGCCGAGTAGCCAAAAATTCTGTAGCCACTTCGCACTGATAATAGTCCGAAGTCCTACGCAATGCTCGCCCAAAGTCGCAATGATCTGTTACTGAATTGATCAAAATACCTGACCGATAGTTCAAGCCATCGCCTGAGCCTGGTTCGACGCCGACTGGCGCCCCACGCAACGGCCGGGCTGCTGACGATTTGCTTTGCCGTAGACCAGCTCAGAGGGCCGTTGCTGGCGGCGTTGAGCAGCCACTTCAGTGGCGGATTGCAGCCAGCGCTGGTATTAGCCGGCGGCGGTTTGATTGTCGCCGGCGGTCTGTTGTTGCGTCCGGTCAACTCTGCCCGAGGGCTTTGCGCAAACGACGGCGTACCCACTGCTCAGCGCTGACAAACGTGATACCCAGCAGCACCAGCACCGCACCGATGACGAAGTTGAAGCTCAGCTCTTCGCCCAGCAGCACCACACCGAACGTGACGCCGAACAGCGGCGTCATGAACGAAAACACGGCCAGGTTCGCCGCCAGGTAACGGCGCAGCAGCCAGAACCAGGTCAGGTAACTGAAAAACGACACCACCAATCCCTGAAACAACACACTGGCCACCGCCACGGTGGTCAGGCTGACGTGGGTGACCTGGCCGCTGAGGATCGCAATCAGCAACAAACCAACGAAACCTACAATCAATTGATAGAACAGCGTCAGGGTCACCGGCGCTTCCGACAGGCGCGAAGCGCGCACCACTACGGTGGTCGCGCCCCAGGATGCGCCGGCCAGTACGCCCAGCGCATCGCCCATCAACATACGGTGATCGAGGTTGTCCCAGGACACCCCACCGGCAAACGCGATGGCGATCCCGACGAAGGCGAGGAAAATTCCCAGCCACTGGACCGGTCTTAAACGCTCACTCGGCAACAACCAATGAACGCCCAATGCGGTGAAGATCGGCGCGGTGTAAAGGAACACTGACATGTGCGCGGCCGTGGTCAGTTGCAGGCCTTCGGAAATGAAGAAGAACTCCAAGCCAAAAAGCGCGCCCGCCAGTAGTCCACCGCGCCAGGTGCGGCCCACTTGATCCCAGCCGCCCTTCCAGCAGATCAACAATCCTACGAGCAATGCGGAAATACCCGAACGCCCGGCGGCCTGCATGACCGGCGCGATATCTGGCGCCGCCCATTTGATCATCACCTGCTGAATACCCCAGATCAGGCACAACCCAATCATTACTTGCAGGGCAAACCCATCGGCGCTGCGCCGGGTGGCGTTCACCTAAACACCTCGACAACACAATCCATGGCAGTGACTCGACAGTAAAGGCAAAGCTCCGGTGCAGTGAACGTACATGCTCGGGCCCATACCGGTAAGAGTGAGGTCAGCTCAGCTCAGCTCAATGCGATCGGCATGAATGACGATCTGGCCGTTCTTGTACAACGCACCGATGGCCTTTTTGAAGTTGCCCTTGCTCACACCAAACATACTGCTGATCACCGTCGGGTCGCTCTTGTCGCTGACCGGCAGGCTGCCATTGTTGTCGCGCAACTTGGCGAGAATCTTCGAATTCAGGCTGGTGGCGGCTTCTTCGCCGACCGGTTGCAGGCTCAGGCTGATCTTGCCGTCGGCACGGACTTCTTTGATAAAGCCCTTCTCTTCTTTACCGGCGCGCATGAACTTGAAGATTTCGTTCTTGTGAATCAGGCCCCAGTGCTTGTTGTTGATGATCGCCTTGAAGCCCATATCGGTGGCTTCGGCCACCAGCAAATCAACTTCCTGGCCCGGGGTGTAGGTGCCCGGGGTCTTGTCGAGGTAGCGGTCCAGACGCGCCGTCGCGGTGATGCGGCGGGTGTGCTTGTCGAGGTAGACGTGCACCACAACATACTCGCCGGCGGTCATCTGGCGCTTTTCTTCGGAGTACGGCAGCAACAGATCCTTCGGCAAGCCCCAATCCAGGAAAACACCGATGCTGTTGACTTCAACGACTTTTAAACTGGCGAACTCACCGACTTGAACTTTCGGCTTTTCGGTAGTTGCGATGAGTTTGTCATCGCTGTCCAGATAAATAAAAACGTTGAGCCAATCTTCATCTTCGCTGGGAATATCTTTGGGAATATAACGATTAGGCAAGAGGATTTCGCCCTCCGCGCCACCGTCCAAATATAGACCGAAGTTAGTGTGTTTAACCACTTGCAAACTGTTGTAGCGCCCGACTAAAGCCATTTCCAATACCCTCATTGCGTGGGCGGCATTCTACCCGGTTTTGCGGGCCGCGTTCGCTGGCCAGCCCGGTGGCGGAAGAAAATCCTCTAAAGGGCTTAATTTTCCTGGGTTTTACCGCTCGCGCCTGGCCGCTCGTCAGGCCGATCTGGTGACTTGCGCACCTGTCAGCCAGGCAAAAAACTGTGTTTTTTTCACGATCGTTCTTAGTCAAAACAGCAGCTTAGGGGGTTATGCAGAATAATAACTGGCGATAATCTCTTCATCTGTCTTGTGAATTTCGGGGGGATATTTGCCAAGCAATTGTCAAGTATTTCCTGTACGATAGCTGGCCAAGTTAATTTTCTATAGGTTAATGGCCGCCATGCGTGTAAAAGCATCCAACAGCAAAGCAAAGCCAGCTCCAGCCGTTGAAACCAGCGAATCGATCAACAACCAGATTGCTGCGTTCCTCAAGTCCGGCGGCGAGATCCAGCAAATTGCCAAAGGCGTGAGCGGCCAGACGTTCGGCCCGTCCAAGCAGATCACTCTGGGCAAGAAGTAACTTCCTCAAGATCCGCCGCGTCACCTGGTCCCTAAGCGCTTTGAGCTTCGAAGCGCTTGGACTGGAACCCTCCTCGCAACACCCCGCCAAACACATCAATATTTCAAAAATCGACGAACGGCCTTCAATGCCGAGCATTCGCCGGTATGCTTGCACACGTCTAGATCAAGCGTTTCAGTAGGTTTTTGTTCCTGCCCCTCGCTGTCATGGAGTGACGCATGCTCAAACCCTCCTATTTATTGCTCGGCACCCTGCTGTCGTGTTCGGTCGCCAACGCGCAAATCTTTCAGCGTGAACTGGGCGACTTCGATCTCAAACTCGGCACCACCCCAAGCCGCAGCATGGCCCAGGGGTTGGTCAAACCTGCCAGCACCGGTTCGTTCCACGGTGGTCTCGACCTGAGTCACGACAGCGGTTTTTACGTGGGCCAATGGGCACCAAGCATGGGTTTAACGCCTGGGGCCAACCTTGAAGTCGACTCCTACATGGGTTTTAAACAGCCTTTCGATAATACCCTCGGGTACGAAGTCGGCATGATCCGTTACAGCTATCCGAAAGAGGACACCCTCGACAGCCAAGAGCTTTTCGGTGGCCTGACCTTTCTGGGCAGCCGTTTTGGCGCAGCCTTCAGCAATGACCCGGACAAACAGAACAGCACCGTATTCGCCGACCTCGGTGGCAATCAGCCGTTCGGTATCGGGATCAGCATGAAATACACCACCCACCAGCTCAACACGCCGGTGTCCGTCGACGGTGGAAATGTAGGCAATTTCACCGACTGGTCAGTGCAACTTTCTCGGCCGTTCATGGGCGTCGATCTGGACCTGATCTACAGTGACTCCAGCTTGAGCGGCAGCAGCTGCTCCGCCTATTCCGGGCGCAACAGCCAATGCGACGGGCTGGTCACCCTCAAGGCCGAACGCGCCTTTTATTGATCGGCTGAACTGCGCGGCTCATTCTGCGCTCACATAGAGAAGCCAATTAAAAAAACCAGACCTTCGCAAAGGATTCGCCCATGTCGCGCTGGTTGAAGTATCTCGCCCTCGTTATCACCCTCAATCTCGCCCTCGGTGCGTGCAGCCGGGTGGGCTTGGCCTATCGCAACCTCGACGTGATCATTCCCTGGACGCTTAGCGATTACCTGAACATGCACGGGGAGCAGAAAGAATGGTTCGACGAGCGCCTCAAAGAGCACCTGAGCTGGCATTGCACCACGCAACTGCCGGGCTATCTCGACTGGCTGGACCGCTTACAGGTCATGGTCGAGACCAACAAGGTCACCGACGCCGCGCTGCAAACCCGCACTCAGGAAGCTAAAGCCGCCATCGCCCAGACCGCCCGGGAAATCACCCCGTCGGCCACTGAGCTATTACAGGGGCTGGATGACAAGCAAGTCGCAGAGATGAACGACTCCTTCGCCAAGGACCAGAAGAAACGCCAGGAGCGTTACCTCAAACCGTCCCTCGACCAACAGATCAAGGGACGTGGCCAGCGCATGGAAAAACGCCTGAATGACTGGCTCGGCCCGCTCAGCGCAACCCAGCAGCTACGCGTTGTCGCGTGGTCAAACGGCTTGGGTGACCAAAATACGCAATGGATCGCCAACCGAGTCCATTGGCAGAAGCAGTTCAGTGCAGCGGTTGCGCAGCGCCAGAGTCCAGAATTCCCACAGCGTATCGAGACGCTTCTGGTCAATCGCGAGAGCTTGTGGACGCCCGCTTATCGCCAGGCTTTCGCCAACACCGAAGCCCAGGCACGGGGACTGTTTGTAGATTTGATGGCCGAAAGCACGCCGGAGCAGCGCCAGCAGTTGCTGAAAAAAATAGAAGGGGTGCGCAAGGACTTCAATGATTTGAAGTGCCTGAAGGCGGCAAAGCAGGAATAAATTGTGAACGCAACATTTCGCGGGCATGCCTCGCTCCTACAGACGGTGAATTTCTGTAGGAGCGAGGCTTGCCCGCGAAGCTTTTTACGGCATCAGGCAATCTGCGCCTTCGACGCCACCCCATCAAACGTCACCTCATCCAGCGCATCTTCCTGCTCATCCAACACCTGCCGCGGATGGTCATGGCCTGGAATACTGCTGTCGATCAAGCTCAATAGGCTAGAACCCCGCGCCGTCAAAATGTAATTCGAGCCGGTGCCACCCTGCTCCTCAGGCCGTGGCTCGATATAACCGCGCTCCAACAGTAATTTTTCGTACTCACCGGCCACCGCTTTCAGGTGATCCAGGTTTTCCGTCTCCTCGCCCTCCGTTGCTTTCTCCGCCACGTACTGCTCGGCATACGGTCGCGGCGTAAAACTGGCCTCACCGTGTTGCACTTCGTGCAGCAAGCGTTCAATCAAATCCCAGTTGTAAGTTGTCATCCTGATTCAACCTCCAAAGCCTGTGAGTGAGATGGCCTTCTTAAGTTGTGACCGGCGCGGCTTGAAGCCGTTCAGCCGAGGTTTTTGCCTGTACCGACCGGCGGTATGTCGAATTGGGCGTAGGCCAAACGACTAGGCTGTGTAAGTCACCTCCCAGCACCCCGCAGGAGAATCCCAATGAACATTCAGAATCATCCCGTCGTCTCCCGAGAAGAATGGCTCGCCGCCCGTAAGCAACACCTGGCCCACGAAAAAGCCTTCACCAAAGAACGAGACAAACTCAGCGCCGAACGCCGCGCCCTGCCCTGGGTGAAAATCGACAAGGACTATCATTTCCAGGGCCCAAACGGCGAACTGAAACTGGCTGACCTGTTCGGCGGCCGTAGCCAGCTGGTCATTTACCACTTCATGTTTGGCAAAGGCTGGGACGAAGGCTGCTCCGGCTGTTCGTTCCTGTCCGACCACATTGACGGCGCCAACCAACACCTGGCCCACCATGACGTCGCCGTGGTGGCTGTTTCCCACGCACCGTTCGCCGAATTCCAGGCCTTCAAACGACGCATGGGCTGGAAATTCGATTGGGTGTCGTCAGAAGGCTGCGATTTCAACTACGACTTCGGCGTCTCGGCCCGAGCAGAAGACGTTGCCGCCGGCAAAGCCACCTACAACTACGAAAAATCCGACGGCACCGAAGAAGAACTCCCCGGCCTCAGCGTGTTTTATCGCAACGAAGCGGGTGAGATTTTCCACACCTATTCCACCTATGCCCGGGGTCTGGACATGTTGGTCGGGGCCTATAACTATCTCGACCTGACGCCCAAGGGGCGTAACGAAGAGGAAATTATGGAGTGGGTGAGGCTTCACGATCAGTATGACGACGAGGCCCCAGCCGGTTGCTGCCATGGAGGATAGCCCATAGAGCACATTGGATTTGTGCCGCACACACTTTCTCCAAACACCGAAAATCCTCTGTGGGAGCGAGCCTGCTCGCGATGACTGACAAACATTCAACACTGATATCGACTGATACACCGCTATCGTCGGATCGCCGCCCGGAGCAAGCTCGCTCCCACCGGTGTTGGCAGTGTTTAGTAATGAGCAAAATGCCGGAGACTGTCCGACCGCACCAGGACATTTCCCCTACATCAAGTTCAGAACCGGCGCTCTGTACCGCTGGGTGGCAGATCCTTATAGTGAAACCGTCGCCCAAAAGGCAACCGGGTTTGGCGACCTGATTACAGAGAGTCCTTTTAATTGCAAGAGACTCCAGCTATGGATAGATACATGCCCCTCACCGGAATCGACCTGATCCCGGCCTCCCTGCTTATTGATACCCAAGCCCCGCTCGATGTCCTGCAAGCCATGGCCGACTACCGCATTCGCACGGTCACCCAAGTTCTAGAAAACATCGCCTTTCGCGCAGAAATCGGCTGCGACACAGTCGTGCTATCCGACTTCTCAAAATTGCTCGCCATCCCGTTGCGTGATGGCTGTGATTTGATGGATGTAATCGGTCGGCGGTTGCGGGCGCAGGCTGCGGGGTGAATGAAAACGGGCGACCTTTTGGGTTGCCCGTTTCATATTGTGAGCAATAGACAAATCCCTTTCACACCGCAGGTGCGCTCGTCACGGGAATACGCTGCTGAGGCTGGGTGACATCGTAAACATGCTGCTCACAGCGCTCACCCACAAACTGGAACTCCACCAGATATACCTTGCTTCGTTCTGGCGTAAAGGTGCTATTCAGCGGACCACAGCTATAGGTATCCCCGGCGCCCCTGCCATTCGAGTATCCCGACACCTCGAACGGTTTGTCGGCATCGGCCTGTACTTCCAACTGCGGGAAGCGTTTAACCGTGGCACTGTTGGCCACTTCGTTGAGTTTGGCAATCCAGCCGAACACCTTCCCCTGGCCTGAATCCACCACGGTTCCAAGCACCTCCATACGCTGGTCAGGATCTGCTGCACGCCTGATCGCGAACTCTACCGGAGAAGTGTTACCTGAGGTTTTCATGATGACCTTGGCGTGCTGCGCATCGACTGTCACCTTGTTCTGGTGCAGCTGGACACCGTCTTTCAGTAGGCTGGGCGAAGAATCCCTGACGTTGGAATGGCAGCCTGGCAATGCGAGAATTAGGGTTAGCAGCAATAGTGAGATTTTGTTCACGTATGAATGTCCTTTACGGTTTTTTTGGCTGATGGGAAAACTTGTTCCAAGACGTAATGCGCCAAGAAAATCGAGATACAAAAAATAAATCTGTCCTATGAGTCAAAAACACCCCAAGACATAGTCAATCCTTTATTTTCACTAAATGTTGAGTACGTGCATGCAAAATCAGTGGGGGTTCGCCTCTCAAATTACACCTCTCTGCCAGATTCGCGGCTTGTACGACGATAAGACAATTCGCGTCTACCAGGCTTATTCGGATGCTATCGCCGATGCAGCGCTGACCCTTGGCACCTTTGCGTCACCGCCGTTCAAGATGGAACGGATGACATGGATAAAGCCATCATTTCTATGGATGATGTACCGAGCCGGCTGGGGTCTGAAGGAGGCGGGGCAGTCCCGAATTTTGGCAATCGATATTTCACGAAAAGGCTTCGAGTGGGCATTAGCCCATAGCTGCCCCAGCCATCCCGACGAATTAATGAGCAAAGAGGAGTGGCTCAATGTGAAGGAGAATGCACCAGTCCGCATCCAGTGGGATCCAGAACGAGACTTGTACCTACAACCGCAAACACATCGCGCGATTCAGATAGGCCTAAGCAGGCAAGCCGTAGAGCTTTACGTCAATGAATGGATACAGAACATAACTGATATAACATCATTGGCGCACAATCTTCACGACTTGGTCCTAGACAACGAAATCGAAAAAGCACGAGAAATGCTTCCAATCGAAAAAACATATTACCCAGCAACAAACAACATCGTAGCTCCGAACCAAACTTGAGCTAAAAACTCATTACATAGATGCTAGTAGTCGGCCTGCGCGTTCGGACAAAACAGGATTTTCTGCCTGCGCCAAAATTCGCAGTTTTTCCTTAGCGCTATCTGTACCTATATCATGCAGCGCATGTATACATTTAACGCCTAAAGAGTATTCAGAACCTATATAAGGATGATCAGCCAGCGCCGCTTTAAATAAATAATCAACAGCACCAGGGTATTTAAGCGATTGCAATGCACTAGCAATATCTTCATGACAAACATGCCAATCTTCAATTAACAGGCGGCTCAAAATATCTGGGCAACCCGTCGAAAAGCCAAATATAAAACTAAAAATCAGCAAACACTCCACGCTATCAGCGTCTTTAATTGCAAGCGCTACCTCTAGCTCCTGACACACGTAATCTTCCGGGATGTCACCCCCCACGAAAAACAATTCAATAAATTTTTCCCTTGAAATTCTTTTAAACATAAGATCAAACACCAACTCTTGCTGCTCATGGTTCATCGCTTAATCTCCGAAAACGACTTTATATAATAATTAAAAACATCCAACCCCGGCCCTTTACCTAGACCGATGTTGATTTGGTCCCTTTCCTTTTTGAAATATACATTGGTAAAAGACCAACCTTCAGGCAGTGAAGACATTGGAGGCATGTCTGGATATGCATTTTTAACCGCTTTAGAAGCATCACGGACTCCTAGTCCGGAAAGCGCATCAAGCGCACCTGGCCACAAATTAAACTGCACTAGAACACCTTTATAATTTGAAGAAAAACCCTGTGCAGGTGAAATAAATGTTTCTCCTGTTGCCGACACCTTCCCTGTCTCTAACAACGCATCATAATGTTCCTGAGTCATAGCGCGAAAGAAAACCTCCTCATCTACAAGCTTCCCACCCAACACAGAAGTTTTAGTTATTTTCCCGAATCCGGCAGCCTCTCCCGCCCCAGGTATTATAAGCGTAGCAAGATCAGCAACATTCTGCCCCGTTTGCAAGGCCTTCTGATAGCTGTTGTTTTGCAGCCCAAAGACAAAATTCTGACCGCTGTTGGTGGCCAACCAATTGGAAACCATTGATGCATCTGGATCGACAAACGGATCTAGAAGACTATTTGCAGCATTTAACGCATGGCCGGACAGAAGCTCATTGCCCATTGATGCCATTGATCGTAAGCCAGTCCAGACACTTAAAGCGCCACCCGCCACCGCTCCCGTAACAGGATCAAAGACCCCAGCTGTCTTTCCACTAAAATCCAGATTCAGGTTGTAGAAGTCCACCAGGCTATTTGTATTGAACCTTTCGGGATCGCCGAGATAGCCGATGTTGATATCATAGTTTTTAAAGTCAGCTGAATGAACCACATTGTAGTTTTTTATCAAACTCAGCGTTTCATCGACGGTATAAGCCTTATTCCCATTCTCGAGTACTGACACAACGGTGTCATAACGACCCGCCAGTGGCGAGAGAGCAATGCCGAGGTGCTCTAACGTGGCCGCATCGAACTGGCTGTCGGTGCCGCCAATCGTTTTTTGCCACTGAGCATCCGTATAAAAGGCGAATGCACGAGCCATTCGTTGCTCAGCTTCCGCTTCTGTGATGCCAAGTCGGGCCGCGAGTTTTGGCGCTTCCTGTTCGATCAACCGCGCTTCTGTGGGGTGGACCTGACGGTTGTATTTTTCGATATTGGCAGCAGTGGCAGCACCACTCATCTGCGCAACCGAACCACCGCTGCCGGCTGCCGCCCCCAGTCCGGCGGCGATCAATGTGCCGAACGCATCCCGGCTTGCCAGTCCGACGCCGTAACTTTTCAGCACCTCGTCCAATGCCGGCATCATCGCCGCCGACGCGCCGGCGCTGAGGGCGCCGTTCGCCGCCGTGCCGCTGGATAAGCCTTGTACGGCACCTGCCAAGCTGTGTAACAAGACACGTGCAGAGCCGCCTTCAGCCCATGCCGCTTGCAGGCTTGTGTCCTTGCTGCGTATCGCATCCGCTAGTTGTTGGTCGGCATAGTCGCCTATTTTTTTGTAGGTATCCGCCGCCGTAGTATTGGCAACCAGGCCTATCGCCGTCGCCCCACCCACACTCCCCATGCCGGCGGCAATCACGCCTGCGGCGATGTCCGCCATGAAGCGTTTGTCACCACCAACCCCCCAACTGTTGTAATCATCAATAGCAGCCTGTCGTTCCTTCTCAGTCGTCGCTGCTTTGGCTCTCTCACCGGCCGCTTGCTGCTGGGCATTGGCTACTTTGCCGATGATGCTTTTGGACAGCGCGACTGTGCTCTGGATTAGATCAATCCGCTCCTGCATCGCTTTTTCATCAGGCTTGTCCAGCGTCTGGTTGGCGTTTGCTGTATCGCGATTCAGCCCAACCAGATCATTCGCACCCTCGGCGTTGCGCACGATGATGCTGCCTTCGCTGACAGCACTGCGGGTGCTGCTGTGGTCCGAGTCGTTCAGTGACAGCGGAACGCTACCGCCCACACTTGAACCGGCATTGCTGCCGTAGGAAGCCGAAAAGCCTGCCGACTGGGCGCTGATGTCGCTGGTATTTTTGATGTCGCTGACGATCAGACGGTCGGTGCTGAGCAGGTTCTTGTCGGCAGACGCCTCACTGGCAATCACCGCACCTTGCAAGGTGGTGTTTTTACCGACGGTGATGTCGTAACCGCCCTTGCCGGCGAACAGACCGCTCTGGTCTGTTACAGCCTTGTACTCGCTGTTCATGTTGCCAGCGGCCAGGCTTCCAGACACGGCCACGGGTGCGCCGTAGCAGAACGGCGGAATACAGATGCTGCCACCGAAACCGGCACTGCCTTGTTTGCTCTTCTGGGTCTCGGTGTCCTGGCGGGACGTAATGTTGAGGTTGCCGTCAATCAACGCGTTGATGCTGTCGGCCCGTACCTGCGCGCCAGCCAGGGTCGTGTCCTGCCCACTGTGCAGGGAGAGAGAGCCGGTATCCAGGGTGGTGTTGACTTGGGTAACGGAGCTACCAGTCCCCATGCTCTTGGCGATGGACGCTCCCAGGTCGAGGGTAAATCCGTTCTGCTCGCCGAGGTTGAAGCTGGCACCTATGGCCGTTTTATTGTTGCTGTTGTTATTGGCCCAGTTGGCGGTGTTTTGCGCGCTTTCCAGGGTGATGTTGTTTTTCGCCAGCAATACGGTGTCGGCGGCTTTCAAGCTGCTGCCAATCACATGAATATCACCCAGCGTTCCCGGCGCACCGCCATCGGCGATGATCAATAAGTTTTTGCCTGCATTGAGCGTGCTTTGCTTGGCAGTCTGACTGGTGTACTCGCTGGTGCTTTTGCTGTGGGTATTCGCCAGTTCGGTGCCAATCTTGATCAGGGACCCATTACTGGCAGTGCCCTGCTTTTTCCCATAATCCGAGCCGGCGCCTTCGGCGTCACCGCCCATACCTCCCAGATCGTTGAGCGCCATGGCTGCCTGAGCCAGCTTCACCGCCTTGAGTCGAGGGTCGTCGGCGTTATTGGCCGCTTTTACCGAACTGCGAATCGTATTGACCGTATCGACGATCACGCCGCCAACGACTCGTCCCACCGCCAAACTGCTGCTCTTGTCGGTACTGCTCTGGCTCGCGCTTTCCATGCCGGCAGCGATGGTCACCTTGGAGCCGATCAGGCTCATGTTCTGGGTGCTGACGAGATCGCTGGCGATCATGCTCAGTTCACGGCCACTGGTGAGACTGACGTTCCCCTCGCTGGAGCCAATGGTGCTACCAGTCAAAGTGGTTTGCGCGGACTTACCGGTATGGTTCTGTCTGCTGACCGACAGGTGCTGGTTGCCGGTGATGTCATCGACGCCAAGGTTATTGGCCGTCAGTACGCCGCTCAGATCACGATTTTTCTCCTTATGGAATTCGTCGCGGGTGAAGGTGTTTTCTGCCGCATTGATGGTCAGGTCGCGACCAGCCTGTACGGTCAGATCCTGGGTACTGACCAGGGATGAGCCGGTGATCGTGGCGTCACGATTGGCCGCCACACTCACGGTATTACCCGAGATCACGCTACCGACAGCAGTGGTTTGCGTCTCGGAAACCTGATCCTTGACCTTGCTCGACTTCAAGCCACCCCAACTGCTTTTACTGGCGCTGCTCTCATGGCGGGCACTGTTCGAATCAGTGACCGCAACGACCTGCACGTCATTGCCGGCCACCAGTTGCACACCGCCTTTATCGGCCGCGACCTCGCTGCCTTTTATCAGCATGTCATTGCCGGCCAGCAGCGTACTGTTGCCGCCAGAAGTTACTGCGCTGGCGATGTTGGTGGTGCTGGCCACCTCGTCGAGTCGACTCTTCTTGCCCGAGGAGCTTTTCTTGGTTTTGCTGTAGAAGCTGTAATCGCTGTCCTCTGCGCTCTGGAGCGTCAGGTTGTTAGCCGCAAACAGATAGGCCTCATCCCCCGCACTCACCCGACTGGCAATCAAATCCAGATCCTTACCCGCACTCAACGCCACATTGCCGCCCGCCGTGACGTTGGTGGACACCTGGCTTACATGGTCTTTCTGACTGGTGATTTTCTTGCTCTTGGAGAGCGAGTGACTCTCATCCGCCGCAGACGCCAGGGTGAGGTTTTGCCCGGCGTCCATGCTGAGGTTGCGCTTGGCTTCAATCTGACTGGCGATGGCGGTCAGGTCGCGACCGGCCCTGATGCTGAGGTCTTGGCCGGTGGTGATTTCGCTGCCGTGTTGGGTGATGGTTTCGCGCAGGAAGCGGCTGCGGGTTTCGCTGTTTTGCTCTTCCACTGCGACGAGGTTGGCATCGCGGCCTGCGTTGATGGTGGTGTCGCGTTTGGCTTGCAGTACGCCACCGGTGTTGTTGAGGTCGCGCCCGGCGTTGAGGGTCAGGTCGTTGGCGGCTTCGATGCGCGCGGCGCTGTCGAGGAAGTCGTGACGGTCCTTCAGATCGCCGCTGGCGCTCTGGTGCGAGGTAACGGTGCGTTCGTTGATCAGGTCGCCACGCAGGGTGGTCAGGCTGACGTCGCGACCGGCGATGATGCCGCCGGTCTTGTTAACCAGGTTGTTGCCGGCCAGCAGGTCAAGACGATTGCCGGCCTCGATCAGACCGCTGTTGACCAGGTCGTTGCCCGCCGAGGCCGACAGATTGTTGCTGGCGCGCAAGGTGCCGGCATTGATCAGGTCTTTGCCGGCAATCAGGGACACGTCCTTGCCGGCGATCAGGGCGCCGTTGGAGGCCAGGCGTTGGTTGGCACTGGCCAGGTAAAGCACCGGCACCAGTACTTTTTGTAAGGGATCCATGAACCCCACATTCCAAGCGGATAGCTGACGGCTGATGCTGTGCTCCCGATTTCCATGAGGAGCCCATCACCATGATGCGTCCCAATGCCAGCGTTGAAAAAGTGTACCTCTATCCAAAGCCGGTAGACTTTCGAAAGTCCATCGATGGCCTGGCTGCGCTGGTCGAACTGGATATCAAGGTCGCGGTGTTTGACCCCGTGCTCTTTGTTTTCCTGAATCGCCACCGTAACCGCGTCAAAGTGTTGTACTGGGAGCGCAACGGCTTCTGCCTTTGGCTCAAGCGCCTGGAGTCCGAGCGTTTTAAAAGTTCACCTGATGAGGTGGACGAGGCTATCGTGCTGACCGTTCAGGAACTTAACTGGCTACTGGATGGATTTGATCTCTGGCGCAACCGTCCTCACAAGGTTTTAACGCCAAGATTCGTCGCTTGACGGGTATAATCCGGGCATGAATTTGATGCCCGAAGACCTCCCTGATGACCCTATTCTGCTCAAGCAAATGTTGCTTGAGGCACTCAGCCGTCAGCAGGCAACGGCTGAGGCATACCAGACTCATATCGTCGATCTAAAAGAACAGATCAAGTTGCTGCGCGACCGTTTATTCGGACGTAAATCCGAGCAGACCGTTGAACCCAACACGCCTCAACTCGCGTTATTCAACGAGCCCGAAAGCGAGCCGATGCCTTCAGTCGGCGACGCTGACGAAGAAGTGGTTGCTCCGACGCCACGTCGTGGCAAACGCAAGCCACTGTCGGCTGATCTGCCGCGCATCGAAGTCATCCACGAACTGCCAGAACATGAACTGACCTGTGCCTGCGGTTGCCGCAAGCATGTGATCAGTGAAGAAACCAGCGAACAGCTGGACATCGTGCCGATGCAGATCCGAGTGATCAAACACATCCGCAAAGTCTACGGCTGCCGTGGTTGTGAAACGGCTCCGGTCACTGCTGATAAACCTGCTCAGTTGATCGAAAAGAGCATGGCCAGTCCGAGCGTACTGGCGATGCTGCTGACCACCAAGTATGTCGATGGCTTACCGCTGCATCGTTTCGAAACGGTGCTGAGCCGACACGGTATCGATATCCCGCGTCAGACTCTCGCTCGCTGGGTTATCCAGTGCGGAGAGCACTTACAACCGTTGCTGAATTTAATGCGCGACCGATTGCTGGAAAGCCCGGTCATCCACTGTGATGAAACCCGCGTCCAGGTACTTAAGGAACCGGATCGAGACCCTACCAGCCAATCCTGGATGTGGGTGCAGGCCAGCGGGCCGCCAGACCGAAAAGTCGTGCTGTTCGACTACACGTCCAGCCGTGCGCAGGACGTGCCGTTGCGCCTGCTGGAAAGTTATCGCGGCTACGTGATGACTGATGATTACGCGGGTTACAACGCATTGGCGTTGCAACCGGGTGTGGAGCGGCTGGCGTGCATGGCCCATGCACGGCGCAAGTTCGTCGATGCGCAAAAAGTGCAGCCCAAGGGCAAGACGGGACGTGCCGATATCGCGCTGACGATGATCAACAAGCTGTACGGCATCGAGCGTGAACTCAAGGATGTCAGCGATAAGCAGCGTTTTATCGTTCGTCAGGAAAAGAGCCTGCCGATCCTGGCTCAGTTGAAAAGCTGGCTGGATAAAACGCAGCCTCAGGTCACCCCTCAAAGTGTGCTGGGCAAGGCAGTGAACTACCTGGCCAGCAACTGGAGCCGTCTGGAGCGTTACGTGGAGGCCGGATTTTTACCGATCGACAACAACCCGGCAGAGCGCGCAATAAAGCCGTTTGTCATTGGGCGCAAGGCTTGGCTGTTCAGCGACACGCCCAAAGGCGCCACCGCCAGTGCGCAGATCTACAGCTTGGTCGAGACCGCCAAGGTCAACGGCCAGGAGCCCTATACGTGGCTGCGCCACGTACTGGAGCGGCTGCCGCATGCGGAGTCGGTGGCCGATTACGAAGCGCTACTGCCATGGAACTGCTCGCCAGAGATGCCACGGTAAACGAGGCGGTTGTCTTACGGTAGGTGTGGTTCATGGATCGGATACGAACGGAGTACCTTTTGGCGACAGAAATGAACCATCAGGCCCACCATAGCGATCCAGTTTGGTACCAACTGGTAACGTATTTTTAACAGGGTCTTCAGCGAAACCTAAGTTTTTCGGCCATTCCCACCCTCCGTCAGCTTTCTTAAACTGGTCGTAGTAAGAAAATCCTCCAGCTTCATTATCGGCTATAGCACCAATTGATCCTGGACTCTCCGCAGCACCGCCTTTTGCACCAACTAAATTTCTATTTTATACAGAGAAATCTCGCCTTTCAAATATTGCACCACACCCTCTACAACCGACAGGCACTCATCAGACTCAATGATACTTAGCCCACTACTGCCAAAATCTAAATACACCCCAACACAACCTTCCTCGACATTCTTAATTCTGTACTCGTACACAGCCAAAACCTCTAACCCTAAAAACTCATCCAGACCATTTAGCGACTTAACTGGATACGCAAAATCATCACTTATCTCTGACAACTCCAGCAATGCCGGCTCTGAATTTAACACTGTAAATTTTGATACACCATCGCTAATCGTTAGTGATACCCACCCTGCGATAGACATCCTAAAAAACAAAACCAAAAACTCACAAACCAAATCTCCACTCATAAAAAACGAACGAAATCTGACATCACATAAAAATTCTTTATTCAGCATGGACTCTCAACCTCCACATTAAAACTTCGATGACTTCTCTGGAATTAACGTATCAAATTCATACTTTCCGTTAGGCAACACCCTTAAGCTCACGGTGCTATTTGTTTTGGAGCTGTACACGTGAATGAGGTCGTAACTACCTCGAACAGTTGAGCTGGGGATTACTGGGCTCACAGATGTAGCGTTCTCTAAGATTTCTTTAACCGTTGCCTTAGCCTGCTCTACACCAGTCCTGCTTGCTTCATAGGGTAAGCGACCCTCACCAATTTTTGCTCCCAGCTTTTTATTGAGGTTAGTCGATTGTGATGCAAAGAAGTCATCTACCTCTCCAAAACCAGGAACCTTCTGAATGCCTTTTCCGCCCGCAGCTACCTCGTCAACGGCCCCACCCGCCCCGGCAAGAACCTTCGAACCGCTCCCTAAAACAGGGGCCAATGCTCCAGCAATAGCTCCGCCATCGCCTGCGGCATCCAAGAGCAGCTTACCCCATTGCCCTTGGTTGAAGTATTGCGCCTTTTGGGTCTTGCCATTCTTAAGAATCTTTCGACGCTCAGTTATCTACACGCCAATCGACTAGACCCTTAACATACTTAAGCTTATCCAACATAAAACTAGAAAAATCCACCGACAATACTTTAAACCCATCAGCCTCAGAGCTAATCTCCACTACCGACCAATTATTCCTGGAATCAAAAGCATATAGCACATCACTTGAGTTACCAGCAAATACATACATACCCTCATACCCATCTATTCCTCTACCAGACATAAAAGAATACTTTACTGGACCATCATCTACATAAAACGCAGCGTCTAGCTCACCGAATCCAAAATCCGCAAGAAACGCCAGATAATCAGTAGGTACACCTTTTCGGTCCGAATCGTCAACGCCGCTCAGTATGGCATCAACATTAGATATACAGTCACCATAATCCCCTTCATAAAGCTCAGCGGATGTTATTGCGTCTATAAGCTTTCGCATTTCTACTGAATTTTTCATAGTTATCTACCAAATAATTTTTCTGCTGGACCTTGCGCTCTATGAATGCCTCCCTGATGTTCTACACCTCGCATTGCAGGTGTAATATTCCACCATTCAGCTTTACCACCAAATTTATTCTCTATCACATGATGAGCATCGTAATTTCTGGTTTTCACACTGCCATTTTTATCAGTGTAGGTTTCTTTTGGCCAGCTCTCGCCGGTGTTTTTCTCCCATTCTTTTCGGAGGCTTGGCAGTTTCTTTTCAAAATCAACCCGGTTCAACTCAACACCTTCTTTGGAGAGACGCGAGTAAGAATTTTCCCGAAGATCCGCTTTCAAAAGATCCAGCTGCTGAGGAGTGAACTGCCTGCCTGTCAAACTCTGAATATCAGTGAGATACGATTTGGCATCTTTGGCTAACTGAGTACTCAGAAGGCCCGTAGCGGAGTCACCGTTTTGAACAACGCCCCCTCCAACACTTACCCCCTCTTTTGCACCATCAAACTACCGAAGAAAAAACCTCTCTCTTAACCTTTTCACAACCTGGTTCATAGCCACAAGCGGGCAAACACCATCTTGAGAGTAAATACTGCACGAAGCCATGTCTTCCGGATAACCAAAGTCCGCATAGATCTCTTGAAGCCTATTTATTTTATTTTCGTCACTGTCATCTGATGCATCAATACAAAGCAGAAAAGCCAAACGCCACTTATCCATGTCGGCAACACAGTCCGTCATCTCCATTTGTTTTGAGATAATGGCAAGAAGCTCTTCATCACTTAAGTATTCGCCTCCCGCAATGATAGCAACACGCTCGCTTTCGCAACCGTTCAAAAGCTGACTAATGGCGTATTCAAAAACATCATCTCGCCTTATCCAGCGTTTTCTAAACCCAAAAAAAATGGTTGACCAACAAGCCAAACCCAAACTAATCAACACGTTAAGCGGTGACATTACTTTCTCCCTATTTCTTCGGAATCTGGTTAGGCAACCCAGTGACTTGGCCACCAGGAATAAAACGTCGATGAGTTACATTGCCTTCATCAACAATCCACTCAAAGACCCCACTAGCTCCGTTATTGCTACCTTCAATTTGTCTTAACTCGGACACCCTAACCACCTCGCCACCAGGACCTTTGGTTGGTATCTCAAATCTAGCTGCATCACCAGCATAGTTATCAATTATGTCATTAAATCCATGCTGACCATCAGGAAGTTTGTTTGCGCTCCCGACTCTTGGCTTCCCTATTACTGAGTTATCAATTGCTTTTGCACCACTACCAACCCCACCCCCTTTCAACGCCCCATTCACCCCTGAACCCGCAATGTTCAGAGCGCCCATCACTATGTTGCCGGCCGCAGCCCACGTGTCGCCATTGTAGGCTTGCACCCCACCGTACACGATCTGAAGTGCCCCACTTTCAGCAGCGACCAAGCGTATACCCAGACCCAAGCTACCGCTCATTACGTACAGCGCGGGGGTGCCTACATCAGCAAGCGCCTGGTAGTTCTGATTGATACGCAGCGTGCCAAGGGAGTCGAGATAAAGCTGCTCGTTTTGACTCAACGGGCGACTCATCTGCTCAATGAGTCCACCTGGGTACAGTCTATCCAGTGAAGCCTGCTTTTCTGCGCTGTAGCTCGCATAGGCGACGGTATCGCTTTGCTTTAACGGCCCGCTCCTTGTTAGCGCATCAATTTTTGCTTGTGCTACCTCTGGCCCGTAAGCATTGATCAGTGCGTACGTATATTCCTGCAGATAGTTGTTGAGCTGAGCCTTGTCAGCATCAGACATCGTCTCAGGATGCCGACGATAGCGTTCCATCAGTGCATTTGAGATTTGATCCAGCTTATCCAACGCGACCAGTTTCTGAGCAACGGAAACGCGGGTATCTTTATCCAACCGCTGTTGCCGAAGTTGATCCAGCAACGTCTGGTCGGCCGGGCTAAGAAAATTGTTTTCTACCGTATTCTTCCCGACGTGAGCCGATGCCACAGCAGATATCGCATCCTTGCCTGTGACTGAGCCCGCAATCCCGGCTGCCAATGTGGCCAATGCAGAGATTGTTTGCTTTTGCTCTTGCGTCAGCTGTTCGTTGCTGACTCCACCATAAAGCTCTTCCCTAATCAGTCGTGCAGTTTCCTCGGCGACGACTGCGCCAGCCGCCCCCGCTAACGCCGAATTACCACCTGCTCTCGCGATCACAGCGCCCAAAACCGCATGGGCCATTAAATTGGCTGTTCCGTCCCCCTCCGTCATGTCCTTGACCGTTTGCGCCAGATAAGGCGCAGTAGCGCCCGCCAGAGCACCGCCGATATTTCCGCCGACCAGCCCTTGAACGATGGCCGTCACCGCTTGGTTGGCTTTCTGGAAACTGCTGCCGACGCCGTAATCACTCTGAACCTGTTTGGCGACCTGCTCGTTACTCGGATCGACTACCCCGTTGTCGAGCAACTTCTGACGTGCAGCTTTTGATGTTTCGCTATCGGGATCGTTAGCTTCTTTGATTTTTGCCGCAGTAATGGCGTCGCCGACACCTTTGACCAGTTCCATGGAGCTTCTTACAAGCTCCATGCGTTCTTCCATGGCTTTTTGGTCAGGTTTATCAAGCGTCTCGTTGGCACTTGCGGTGTCGCGATTCAGGCCGACCAGATCATGTGCGCCCTCGGCGTTGCGCACAATGATCGTGCCTTCGCTGACCGCACTGCGGGTTCTGCTGTGATCAGACTCTTCCAGCGCAATACCAGACAAACCGCCCACTGATGCACTTGCTGCTCCGCCACCATAGCTGCCGGAGACGCTCACTCCAGCAGATTGGCTGTTGATCTCGCTGACATTCTTGATGTCACTGACGATCAACCGGTCGGTGATAAGCAGGTTCTTGTCGGCAGAGGCTTGGCTCGCAATAACCGCGCCTTGTAGTGTGGTGTTTTTGCCAACATCAAGGCTATAACCACCCGTGCCGGCAAATAGACCACTCTGATCGGTCACCTGCTTGTATTCACTGCTCATATTGCCCGCGGCAAGGTTTGCAGACGCTGCCACCGTCGAGCCGTAGCAGAAGGGAGGAATACAAATGCTGGCGCCGAAACCGCCGCTGCCTTGCTTGTTTTTCTGTGTCTCGCTGTCCTGACGAGAAATAATATTTAAGTTGCCATCGATCAACGCCTGGATACTGTCAGCACGCACCTGGGCACCAGCCAGGGTGGTGTCGTTGCCGCTACGCAGCAACAGCGATCCAGTGTCCAGCGTGCTGTTGACCTGGGTGACTGAACTCCCAGTCCCCATGCTTTTGGCAATCTGCGCTCCGAGGTCCAGGGTGAAGCCATTTTGTTGACCGATATTAAAACTGGCGCCAATGCTGGTTTTATTGTTGGTACTGTTGTTGGTCCAGTCTGCGGTGTTCCGTGCACTCTCAAGGGTGATGTCGTTCTTTGCTAGCAACAGGGTATTTGCCGCCTTCAGGCTACTACCCACAATATGAATATCACCAAGGGTTCCTGCTGCGTTGCCTGCCGCGGTGATGGTGAGGTCTTTACCGGCGTTGAGCGTGCTTTGTTTGGCGGTCTGGCTGGTGTACTCGCTGGTACTTTTGCTATGAGTATTGGCGAGTTCTGTACCAATTTTTATCAACGAACCGTTGCTGGCAGTTCCACCTTGTTTGTCTTTGAAACCCGAACTCTCTCCAGCAGTCTGGGATGCCATTCCATTGAGGTTGTAGGCCGCCAGCGCTGCCTGAGCCAACTTCACTGCCTTGAGTCGAGGGTCGTCGGCATCGTTGGCCGCTTTAACTGCCGCACGAATGCTATTGGCAGTATCGACGACAGCCCCCCCGATTACTCGCCCAACAGCGAGACTGCTGGATTTATCGGTGCTGCTCTGACTCGCGCTTTCCATGCCTGCGGCAATGGTCACGTTCGAGCCATTAAGGGTCATGTTTTGAGTACTGACCAGATCACTGGCAATGACCCCAAGATTGCGTCCCGCAGACAGACTGATGCTCCCTGCACTGGAGCCAATTGTGCTGCCGGTCAAGGTAGTTTGGGACGACTTGCCGGTATGGTTCTGCCTGCTGACCGACAGGTGCTGGTTGCCGGTAATGTCATCGACGCCAAGGTTATTGGCCGTCAGTACGCCCGCCAGGTCACGGTTCTTTTCCTTGTGCAGCTCGTTACGGGTTAATGTATTTTCCGCTGCATTAATGGTCAGATCGCGTCCCGCTGCAACCTTAAGGTCTTGGGTGCTGACTAATGACGACCCAGTCACCGTTACATCACGACGAGCAGCGACATCCACGGTATTACCCGAGATCACGCTACCGACAGCAGTGGTTTGCGTCTCGGAAACCTGATCCTTGACCTTGCTCGACTTCAAGCCACCCCAACTGCTTTTACTGGCGCTGCTCTCATGGCGGGCACTGTTCGAATCAGCGACAGCAACGATCTGCACGTCATTGCCGGCCACCAGTTGCACACCGCCTTTATCGGCCGCGATCTCGCTGCCTTTTATCAGCATGTCGTTACCGGCCAGCAGGGTGCTGTTGCCGCCGGAGGTCACTGCGCTGGCGATGTTGGTGCTGCTGGCCACCTAGTCGAGTCGACTCTTCTTGCCCGAGGAGCTTTTCTTGGTTTTGCTGTAGAAGCTGTAATCGCTGTCCTCTGCGCTCTGGAGCGTCAGGTTGTTAGCCGCAAACAGATAGGCCTCATCCCCCGCACTCACCCGACTGGCAATCAGGTCCAGATCCTTGCCCGCATTCAGCGAAACTGTGCCCCCCGCAGTGACCGTCGTAGACACCTGACTGACATGGTCTTCCTGACTGGTGACCTTCTTGGTTTTGCTGTACGAGTGCTGTTCATCCGCCGCCGAGGCCAGGGTCAGGTCATTTTCGGCGGCCATGGTGATGTCGCCTTTGGCATCGATCTGACTAGCGATGGCGGTCAGGTCGCGGCCGGCCCGGCGGTAATGGTCAGGTCGCGACCCGCGGACACCTGCGCGCCCAGCTGAGTCACCGATGCATCGTTATGATCTCGGCCATCCGTGATGCTGTTGTGCGTCTGCGCCGACACGATGTTTACGTCCCGGCCCGCTCCAATCGTCAGATCAGCCCGGCTGCTGAGCACGCTGCCGATGTTGTTGAAGTCGCGCCCGGCACCGATGGTCAGGTGGTTGGCCGCTTCGATCCGCGCCGCGCTGTCGGCAAAGCCCTGGGACCAGGACCATTGACCGTTCTGGTCGTAGTAACTGCTGACGGTGCGTTCGTTGATCACGTCGCCACGGGTGGTGGTCAGCGAGACGTCACGACCGGCGATGATGCCGCCGGCCTTGTTGGTCAGGTTGTTGGTAGCCAGCAGGTCGAGGCGATTGCCGGCTTCCACCAGGCCACTGTTGACCAGGTCGTTGGTGGCGGTGGCCGACAGATTGTTGGAGGCGCGCAAGGTGCCGGCATTGTTCAGGTCCTTGCCGGCGATCAGGGTTATGTCGTTGCCTGCAATCAACGCGCCGTTGGCGGCCAGGCGATTGTTGGCGTTGGCCAGGTACAGCACTGGCACCAGCACTTGCTCGCCGTTCACCTCGGCATTTTCCATCCAGACAATGTCGTGGGTCAGTGCCGCGACTTGTTCGGAGGTCAGGCTGACGCCCAAGGACAGGTTTAGTGCCTGTTTGCTGGCGACGGCGTTGTTCATCAGGTATTTGAACAAGCCCTCGTCGGTGGTCTGGCCATTGATGAAGCGTTGGCCGGTGCGGGCGATCACGGCCTGTTGCACCAGACGTTGTTCGAAGAGGCCATCGCCCAGTCGTTTGGCACTGTTGTCCGGGTCGTACCCGAGGTTGGACAGCAGGTAATCCGAGCTCATGAATTGCTTGAGGTCGGTGAGTACCGGGTTGGTTTCGATCAGGTATTTCTGCGGTTTGGACTGGCCGCTGCTGGCCGGTAAGCCCTGGACACGGTTGACCGTGACGGCGCTGGCGGCAGGTACCGTTTGCTGCCGTTGCGTCGGGGTGATGCTGGCACCGCCCATGGTCCAGCTTTGCGGAGCGTTGTTGGCGGCGCCAGAGGTGGTGCCCTGCGTGCTGAGGCGGAACAGGCCGTTTTGGCCTTCCGGTATCACGAAGCCGGGCAGCGTCAGGGGATCGACCCGTTGTTGGGACAGATTCGGTGGGAGTTGGCTGTTGAGGTGGACGATAAACGGGCTAGTCGCACGTTTGGTGCCGGTGTCGTCCACCTTGCTGTCGCTGGTGACAATGGGAGCGTTGACCGTTTGCACGCTGTTGTTGAAAGAAGTCGAAGCCGTGATGGTCGTATTGCCGCCAGACTGAATAACGGCGTTGATGCTTTTACCCGTACTGGCGGTTTGCGTTGCCGAAAAAACCCCATATTTGGTGACCGCTTCAGGCACCGGCAGGTTTTTCGACGGATCGTAATCAGGGTTGAGCTCGGTGCTTAATCCGCTCTCCTGTTGGTAGAAGTAACCGCCATCGGCTCGCCGGTATAACGGCACGTATTTGGCGCTGTACTTGTTGTACTCATTGACCGCACCGCCTGGATCGATCAATCCCAGATAGATGCTTCCCGGCTCCTTGTCGGCCGGATTTTTATAGTGGCTGCGATAGGTAATGGTCTCTAGGTTCACACCTTCATTCTTGAACGTATCGACCGTGATGTTGATGTTTTTGGCGGCCGATACCGAACTGTATTGATTGAGGAAGTTCGATCCGGTGACATCGAGGTTGCCTCCGGCTGTCAGGAAGGCAGACGGCGAGTCTTTATCGACAGTGCGCTCATACACTTCATTGACGTAGTACCAGACGTTCCACTCATCCGAACAATGGCTGCAACTGTGGGTGATATGACCATTCACGCGTTGCTCAGCGAAGGTCAGCACCTCCTTGCGGTTGCTGATTGAAGTCGCCAGCAACCGCATGTCGCCGGCGCTTTCCAGGCTACCGGAGATGTTCTCGATGACGTCTGCCCGCTCGCCCACCGCGTTCCGAGAGACGGTCAAATCACCCAGGCTGTAAATGTCGCCATAGTTATTCGTCAGCGTATTACTGCGCAGCTGCATGTTCGCGCCGCTAAAGATCAAGCCCTGCTGATTGAGCAGTTGCGAGGCGTTAACCGTAAGGTCTTGCGCACTTCCCACGGTGCCGTAGTTGCTGAGGGATGCCGTATTGAGCAGCAGATCGTCATTTGACGTCATCCGCCCATGGTTGATGATCGGGCCGGAGGCACTGATATCTGTGGGCCCGCCGCCGGCAATTCGGCCCGCCTCGGACAGATTCAGACTTGCCGCGTTGAGCGAAAGACTACCCAGACTGGTGGCTCGACCCGCACCGGTATAGGCACCATTCAGGTTTAGCCGCAGGCTGCCATCACTGGCAATCAAGCCATCGTTGGTCCAGTTGACACCGGTACCAACGAGACTCTCCGAGGCCAGCAACTGACCGCTTGCGGTCTGGGTGAAACTGTTGACGTTGACGTTCAGGCGCCCGGCCTGGATGACGTTGCTATTGGTCCAGCTGTCGGCGTTGAGGGTCAGGCCGCCGCGCGTGACGATGGTGCCACCGGCGCCGGTGACGTTGGCGGTGGAAATGTCGAAAGTGCCGTTGCCCACATGCAGCAGACTGCCGCCGCCGTTGAGAAAGCTGCCCACTGCCAGTGTCAGGTCGGTGTTGGCGCTTTCCAGAGTGCCGTTGCGGTTGTCGAACAGGCCCCCGATCTGGAAGCTGGTTTTGCCATTGGCGCCGAGGGCGCGCAGTTGGCCGGTCTGGTTGTCGAGGCTGGCGGCCTTGATCGATAGGGTGCTGTCGCTCTTGATGATGCCCAGTCGATTGTTCAGCGCGCCGCTGAGGTTCAGGTCGATCTGTTGACCGGCAATCTGGCCGTCATTGTCGCCGCTGTTATCGAAATCGTGGCCAGTAACATTGACCTTGCCTTTGGCATAGAGGCCGCCGTTTCGGTTGTCGAAGTTGCCGATGACGATGATCGCGTCGCCGCTTTGCGCAGCGATATGCCCGCCATAGTTGTCGATGCCGGCCAGAGCAGTCAGGTTCAGGCGCGCCGCCTGGGTGACGCCGCTCCGGCGGTTGTTGTTCAGGTCATAGCCGTTTTTCAGCACGCCGCTCAGGTTGGCCGTGAACGCCGCTTGCAGACTGGCGAGCACGCCGCCGCGGTTATCGAGATTGCCGGCCTTGATCGACAGGTCGCCGTCCTTGGCGACGATCCGGCCGCTTTGATTGTCGATATCGCCGCCGATGGTGAGGTTCAAAGCCCCCTGGCTTTGCAGGGTGCCCTTGGCGTTGGCGAGGCTGGCAGCCTGGATTTGCAGGTCGCCAGTCTGACTGTAGATCTGGCCGTCGGCGCTGTTCTGCAGCATACCGCCCGTGGTGATGGTCAGTTGATCGTTGGCCGCGATGGTGCCGCGATTACGGTTGTCCAGGCCACCGGTGAGCAGGGTCATCAAGCCTTGGCTGGCGAGTTGCCCGCCCTGGTTATTGATCTGTGTGGCGCGTTGCACCAGCAGCGGGCCGGCGCTGGCCAGTTTGCCGTTGGTGTTGGTCAAGGCGCCGAGCAGGTCCAAGGTCACGGCAGCGTTACCGACCAGATTGCCGCCAGTGTTATCCAGTGCCGTGCCGGTAAAACTGAGGTCCTGTTTTGTGTTGACCGTGCCGCCGGCGTTACCCAGGGTCATGGCCTGCATGACCAGGGTTGCGCCGCTGTCGATCAAACCGCCCTGGGCGTTGTTCAGCAGCCCGCTGATAGTCAGGGTCTGGGCGCCGCCACTGGAGAGGATGCCGCCGTTGCTGTTGTCCAGGCTCGCCGCATTGACGCTCAGGGTTTTCTGGCTGACCAGCGCGCCTTCGCCGCTGTTGAGAAGTGCACCGCTGACGCTGATGGCCACATCAGCGTCGTGACTCGACAGCGTGCCTTTGTTGCGGTTGTCCAGGCTGTTGCCGGTGACGCTCAGGCCTTGCCAGCCGGAGATCAGGCCAGCCTGGTTAAGTACCGTGTCGGCGGTGACCGTCAGCAGGTTGCTGCTGATCAGTTTTCCGCCGCTGTTATCCAGGGCACGGGAAGTCAGGTCGAGGGTTTGGCTGCTGGAGATTTCGCCGTTCTGGTTATTCAGGTCGCGCAGGTGCTGAAGGGTCAGCAAGCCTGCGGTGGTGATCAGACCGCCGCTGTTGTTCAGGTCCCCGGTGGCGGCCCCGAAATCGATGGCAATGGCGCTGCCCAGCAAAGAGCCGTTCTGGTTATTTAGGCCGCTGCTGTTGATCGTCAGATCGGTGGTGGCTTTGATCAGCCCCTGGTTCTGGTTAGTCAACAGCCCGTCGAGATTCAGATTGAGGTTGGCACGGCTGGTCAGGGTGCCGCCGCTGTTGTCCAGGCTGGCGGCCTTGACGTCGAGTGCCGCGGCGGCGATCAGGCCTTTGAGATTGGTAAGCGCCTGATCGAGGCGCAGGGTCAGGCTCTGATTGCTCAGCAGTTTTCCGTTGCTGTTGTCCAGATTCTGAGCGGCCAGTGTGAACGCCTCGGTGCTGGAAATTTCGCCGTTCTGGTTGTTGATGTCCTTGAGGTTTTTCAACATCAGCAAAGGCGCGTTGATCAGTCCGTTCTGGTTATTCAGTTGGCCCTGATTCAAGTCCAGGCGCAGGGCGGTTTTGCTGAACAGCTGACCGCCCTGCTGATCGAAGCCGGTGACACTGGCGGTCAGGGTTTTATCGCTGGCGATTCGGCTGGCAACTCCGTTGCTGACTTGGGTCGCGGTCAGGTCGAGCGTATCGCCGCTGATCAATTGACCGCCCAGGGTGTTGTCGAACGTACCGGTCGTGACAGTGGTCGCGCTTTTGCCACTGATCAAACCTCCGATGTTGCTCAAGGTATTGTCGAAGCGAATATCCAGCTTTCGCTGAGCGACAAGGCTGCCACTGTTGTTGTCCAGGCTCTGGCCCGCAACCGTGGTGATGCCAGCGCTGAAGACCTCGCCATTGTGGTTGTTCAGGTGACCAAGGGTGGCGCTGAGATCGCCTGAACTGTTGATCAGACCTTTGGCGTTGAGCACCTGCTTGGCCGTGAGATTGAGGTTGCCATTGCTCAACACCCGGCCGTTGTTCTGGTTATCCAGGGTGCCGGCGGTAATGTTTGCGGTTTGCGCGGTGCTCAAAGTGCCGCTCTGATTGTTCAGGGTCTGCGCGGTATTGACCGCCAGATTGCGACTGGCAACCACGGTCTTACCGGTGTTGTTGAGGTTCTGCGCGGTCAGGCTCACATCGCCGCTGGCGTTGCGGCTGGTGTCGGCGTTGACCCCGGCTTCGATGATGCCGTTGTTGGTCAGCACACCGCCGGCGGTCAGGGTGATGCTGTCCCGGGCGGCGAGGGTTTGCTGGTTGGTCAGGTTGCTCTGGGTTTGCACGTTCAGCGCCGTGCCCGCATAGACCGGGCCACGAGCGTCTAAACTGGCGGCTTTGACATTGACCGCGCCGTTAGTCGCCGAGGTGTCGACCAGGCTCAAGTGGCCATTGGCATCAAGCTGGATATCGCCACCGCTGGCGATCAGTTTGCCATCGAGTTTCACCCCGACCCCGGCCTCGGTGCCGACCAGTTTGATCGCCCCCGCATACATACCGCCCAAGGCCGAAGAGTCGATGGCCAACCCTGGTTTGGCGCTGCCGTCATCGGCGCGGGCGGTGGCGTTGAGGCTGTCGGCGTTGACGTCGTTGCGTCCGGCGATGAGGGTCAGATTGTTCGCCTGAATCTCGGCGTTGATTTTCGCGCTGCGGGTGATGATTTCGAAGCGGTCGACGTTGTTGGCGTTGAGCCCGGCACCTTCGATGGAGACACTGCCCTGATCGACCTGAAAGCGATCCAGACGACCGCCGCCGTCGAGCACTGGCTTGCCAGTGGTCAATGTCACGCGCGGGGTGTTGATAAACCCGCAACCGTTGCAGCTGATGCCATACGGGTTGGCGACGATCACTCGCGCCGACTGTCCCGCCACTTCGGTGTAACCGCGCAACTGGCTCGGGCTGCCGCCGACCACTTCGTTCAGAATGGTCTGCGCCGCGACCCGGTTGGTCATGTTGGGGTTGCCGATGATGATGCCGCCCAACTGCGTCGCACCGGTTTGCGCGGCGACGTTGTTGAGGATCACACCCTGAGCGCCGACGTTGTAATCGTGAAACTGGTTATGCGACAGGCCGCTGCCATTGGGTGTGGCGATGTTGACGATCGGCACGCCATTGCCCGCCTGACCGAGACTGGTGCCGGGCGTCGCCACGACGATCCCCTCGGCCTGGGCCCACATCGGCTGCCAGAACATAACGTTGGCCAACAGGAACGCCAATCCGCGCTTGGGCATACCCCAGAAGTGTTCTCGGGCTTTCAGATCCGCAGAGGGCTGGCGAGCGAGAAAAGCGTAGTGGCGAACGTCCATGTCAAAGATCTCGTTTCGTCGGAGCGATGGTTGAGGACAAAAATCGAAGGCAAAGCGATTCCGACACTGCCAGCACGATGGGTGCTCGCAGCGGGTCGGACTTCATATGGGGATAAGTGCGCGCCCGGTCAGGACGTCCAGGGGCATGGTGCACTGTCCTTCGCGACGGCAGGCGTCAGGACTGTTCGATCCCTCGAAATGACAAAGTGATATCAATATGATGGCGCAATGTTAAGCTGCCACCATTCTGGCGTCAATAAGTTGATTTCGGGCTTTTTTACAACCGTTCTAGGCCGCTGGTCTTCGCAGGCTTCCTGAACTTTTCAGAGCGCTCGACCCTCCACTCAATATCGTCGCGATGCAGATATTGAGGCCCAACCCATGAAAACCCTGCTGAAACTCACCCTCGCCGCCACCCTCGCCTGCGCCCTTCCCGTCTGGGCCTGCACCCCCGAGGAAGCCACCGCCAAACGCGAACAATTGGCCAAGGAGGTAACCAAACTCACCGAGCAGAACCCGGCCAAGGCTAAGGAGATCAACGCTGAGTTGCAGAAGATGGATTTGGGCACAGCCAGCAAGGATTTGCCCGACAAGTGCCAGCTGATCGATCAGCGACTCAAGGAGTTGAAATCGGCGGAGAAGAAAACCGAGGGTTGATCCCACCCAGGAATCCCAGGCATAAAAAAACCGGACATTTGTCCGGTTTTTTTATGGGGTCACGACGCGGCTTTATTCAGCAGCCGGTGCTTCCGGCTTGCGGCGCTTCAACGGGGCCATGCCGTCCTTGCTGACCAGCGACAGGGCGTCGGTCTTCGGGCGGTTGGCGATTTTGCGTTTGGTCGGGGCCTTGGCGCCGGTTTTCTTCTTGTCGCCTTTGGCGTCGACTTTTTTCTTCTTCACGCCAACGGCTTTACCCGAGGCCTTGACCTTTTTCGGTCCGCCGTAGGTGCCTTTGACTTCCTTGATGGTGCGGCGCTCGAAGCTCTGCTTGAGGTAGCGCTCGACGCTCGACATCAGATTCCAGTCGCCGTGGCAGATCAGCGAGATGGCCAGGCCATCGTTGCCGGCGCGGCCGGTACGACCGATGCGGTGAACATACTCGTCGCCGCTGCGCGGCATGTCGAAGTTGATCACCAGGTCCAGGCCATCCACATCGAGGCCGCGAGCGGCGACGTCGGTGGCAACCAGGATTTTCACGCCGCCCTGCTTCAGGCGATCGATGGCCAGCTTGCGGTCCTTCTGGTCTTTGTCACCGTGCAGCACGAACGCTTTGTATTCCTGCGCCACCAGACGGCCGTAGATACGGTCGGCCATGGCCCGGGTGTTGGTGAACACGATGGCCTTCTGATAAGTCTCGTTGGCCAGCAGCCAGTTCACGATCTGTTCTTTGTGCTGGTTGTGGTCAGCGGTGATGATCTGCTGACGGGTGGTCGCGTTCAGATCGCTGACGTTGTTCAGCTGCAGGTGCTCAGGGTTGTTCAACACCTTGGCGACCATCTCGCGCAGGCCCGAACCACCGGTGGTGGCGGAGAACAGCATGGTCTGCTGACGGTTGGTGCACTCTTGCACCAGGCGCTGGACGTCTTCAGCAAAACCCATGTCGAGCATACGGTCGGCTTCGTCGAGGACCAGGACTTCGACTTCTTTGAGGTCGAGGTTGCCGGCGTTCAGTTGCTCGATCATCCGGCCCGGCGTACCGATCAGGATGTCCGGCACCTTGCGCAGCATGGCGGCCTGGACCTTGAAGTCTTCACCGCCGGTGATCAGGCCGGACTTGATGAACGTGAACTGCGCAAAGCGCTCGACTTCCTTGATGGTCTGCTGAGCCAGCTCGCGGGTCGGCAGCAGGATCAGGGTCTTGATGCTGACGCGAACTTTAGCCGGGCCGATCAAACGGTTGAGGATCGGCAAAACGAATGCAGCGGTTTTGCCGCTGCCGGTTTGCGCTGTCACCCGCAAGTCACGCCCTTGGAGCGCCAGCGGAATAGCCGCTGCTTGCACAGGCGTTGGCTCGACAAATTTAAGCTCGGCCACGGCTTTGAGCAGGCGTTCGTGCAGGGCGAATTGGGAAAACACGGGTGCTACCTCGAAGAAATACAAAAAAACAGCTGCATAGGGTAACGGTTTCGAGCGCTAAGGCCGAGTTTCTTTATACAAACGGCGCTAAACAGTGGTTTTTTTGTTGCGTCTTTTGTCCAAAAACGTCATCCAAAGCGTCTTAAATGCTCTAATCGCCCCGTCGCGTCCTACAGAAGAACCGTTTTCGACCATGGATATCAAACAGCTCTGGCTCAACGTCCAAGACCTTTGGGGTGCGCTCGATCAGCACCCGCTCCTGCATTCCAGCCTGGCGCTGATGGTGTTGCTGGTGATTGCGCTGGTCCTCGGACGAGTGGCGCGCTACCTCATTCTTCATGCGACCAAAATGCTCGGCCGCCAGCCGGCGCTGCACTGGGTCAACGATTTGCGGCACAACAAGGTGTTTCATCGCCTGGCGCAAATGACGCCGTCGCTGGTGATTCAGTTCGGCCTGCACCTGGTGCCGGAGTTGGGCAAAACCAGCCTGATCTTCCTTGGCAATGTCGCGCTTGCGTTCACCATTCTATTTCTGGTGCTGGCCATCAGCGCCGTGCTCAACGCCCTGCTGGACATCTATGCGCGCACTGAGCATGCCCGCACCCGCTCGATCAAAGGCTACGTGCAACTGGCGAAAATGGTCTTGTACGTGTTTGGCGCGATTATCATTGTCTCGACGCTGATCGACCGTTCCCCGCTGTTGCTGCTGTCGGGTCTGGGCGCCATGTCGGCGGTGATCCTGTTGGTTTACAAGGACACCCTGCTGTCGTTCGTCGCCAGCGTGCAGCTGACCAGCAACGACATGCTGCGGGTCGGCGACTGGATCGAGATGCCGCAAGTCGGCGCGGACGGTGACGTGGTCGACATCACGCTGCACACGGTCAAGGTGCAGAATTTCGACAAGACCATCGTTTCGATTCCGACCTGGCGCCTGATGTCCGAGTCGTTCAAGAACTGGCGCGGCATGCAACAGTCCGGTGGACGACGGATCAAGCGCAGCCTGTTCATCGACGCCAGCGGCGTGCGGTTCATCCGCGATGACGAAGAGCAGAAACTGTCCCAGGTGCATCTGCTGACCGATTACATCAGCCGCAAACAGGCTGAACTCAAGGCCTGGAACGAAGCCCAGGGCAATGTGGCCGCAATGTCGGCCAACCGTCGGCGGATGACCAATATCGGGACTTTCCGCGCCTATGCGCTGGCGTATCTGAAAAGCCACCCGGAAATCCAGCCAAACATGACGTGCATGGTTCGGCAGATGCAGACCACCGCCCAGGGTATTCCGCTGGAAATTTACTGTTTTACTCGCACCACTGCGTGGGCGGATTACGAGCGGATCCAGGGGGACATTTTTGATTACCTGCTGGCGGTGTTGCCGGAATTTGGCTTGAGCCTGTATCAGCAGCCCAGTGGTGGTGATTTAAGGGCCGGGTTATTGCCGGCGCTGCTGGGTTCTAGCCACATTCCAGAGCCCGAAAAACACATCATGTAGCACCGCAATCCCCTGTGGGAGCGAGCTTGCTCGCGATGGCTGAGTGTCAGTCGACATAGATGTTATCTGACACACCGCTTTCGCGAGCAAGCTCGCTCCCACATGGGTTCAGTGTGCGACTGCCGATTGACGTACACCCAACCGACTGATCCACACCGCCATCAGAATCACCATCCCGCCAAACAACAACCGCCCCAGCGCTTCATGCTGATTCCAGATCAGCAGATTGATCAGCAATCCCACCGGCACATGCAGGTTGTTCATCACCGCGAGCACCCCGCCATTCACCAGGCACGCGCCCTTGTTCCACCAGTACAACCCGAGCGCAGTCGAGACCAGGCCGAGGAACACCAGCACGCCCCATTGCAGCGGTGCTTCGGGCAGGAAGTTCTGTTTACCGAACAGCAGAAACGCTGGCAACGCCACCGCCAATGCGCCGAGATAGAAGTAACCGAAGCGCCGATAATGCGGTAGATCGCTCGGATGACGGGCGACCAGATGCTTGTAGAGCACCTGCCCGGCGGCGTAGGTGAAGTTGGCCAGTTGCAGCAGCAGGAACCCCATGAAGAAATCCGGGTTGATCCGGTCGTAGCGAATCACCGCCGCGCCCATCACCGCCACCAATGCTGCGATCAATGCCCATGGATTGAAGCGCCGGTTCAGCGCGTCTTCAATCAGGGTTACGTGCAGCGGCGTGAGGATGGTGAACAGCAACACCTCCGGCACTGTCAGCACCTGAAAGCTCAGGTACAGGCAGACGTAGGTCACGCCGAATTGCAACGCGCCGATCAGCAGCATGCCGCGCATGAACGCCGGCTCAACCGAACGCCAGCGAGTCAACGGAATGAACACCAGCCCCGCCAGCACCACGCGCACCAGCACCGCGAAGAAACTGTCGACATGACCGGCCAGGTATTCGCCGATCAGACTGAAGGAAAACGCCTGAATCAGCGTCACAAAAAGTAGATAGCCCATGCTCGCCTCATTTCGAATGGCGGCGACGATAGCGGTTTTTGCCGGCCATCGCTAAATCCCAGGCAAAAAAAAGCCCGATCTCGCTAAAGCGTTCAATCGGGCTACAGCACTCAGGAGCAACAAGTGCAAAGGGAGGTTCGATGCGCGTAGAGCCTTGAAGGGGTTGCGCCAGGTCACTTGAACATCAAGGGATTATCTGGCGATTAAAGCCTCAGGCGACCTGGGCAAGCTTCGCGTTGGCCTGGTTCAGACCCTTCTCCTGGAAGTCACCGCCCAGGTTCATGCCTTCGGCGTGAATAAAGGTCACGTCGTGGATCCCGATGAAGCCCATGACCTGACGCAGGTACGGTTCCTGGTGGTCCGCGGTGCTGCCGGCGTAGATCCCGCCGCGAGCAGTCAACACATAGGCACGCTTGCCGCTGAGCAGACCTTGTGGGCCGGTGTCGGTGTACTTGAAGGTCACGCCGGCACGCAGCACGTGATCGAGCCAGGCTTTCAACGTGCTTGGGATCGCGAAGTTGTACATCGGCGCAGCCATAACCAGCACGTCGGCGGCCAGCAGTTCGTCGGTCAGCTGGTTGGAGCGTTCCAGGGAAACTTGTTCGATGTCGCTGCGCTGTTCGGCGGGCTTCATCCACCCGCCCAGCAGGTTGATGTCCAGGTGTGGCACCGGGTTGACGGCCAGGTCACGCACCGTGATCTGGTCTACCGGGTGAGTCGCTTGCCACTGGCTGATGAAGGTCTGGGTCAGTTGACGGGAAACCGAGTCTTGCTGACGGGCGCTGCTTTCGATGATCAGAACACGTGACATGGGGATGTAGGCTCCATCTGAGAATGCTGTAAGGCGATGGAGTGAAGGTTAAACAGAACCATATCGATGAAAAAGCGCAAATAACTGCTATAACCCATCAATAAATTCGTTTATAAGCGGAGCATGACCCGTTGCCATGCTCCGCTGGACGTCATTTTGGGGTGCAACTCAGGTTGATACGCATCTTGATGATGGTTCGGGTGAACTTCGCGGTGGCATTGGTGTGTTTGCCGGCTGGCACTTCGATTTTGCGGGTGCGCGGTGCTTCCGGGCCATTGTTGAAAACCACCTTACAGATCGCATCGGTGGTGCCGTAGTTGTTCACCTGAATGGAGGCAATGTCGCTATCTGTGTCATACGCGTTGTAGTCGATGCTCAAGCCATTCAGCTGTTTTTGAACATCGATTGGATAGGCAAATGCCGTCAGCGGCAACATCACCAGCAGCACACAACCCGATACCACACAACAAAGCTTTTTCATTCAGCAGTCTCCAATTAGGACTGCCAGCTTAGACAAGAGGAGCTATTCATGAAAGCGCCCCGCGTGACCCTTGATCAATGGCGAACGTTGCAGGCCGTGGTCGACCACGGTGGTTTCGCCCAGGCCGCCGAAGCGCTGCACCGTTCGCAATCGTCGGTCAGCTACACCGTGGCGCGCATGCAGGATCAGCTTGGCGTGCCGCTGTTGCGTATCGACGGCCGCAAAGCCGTGCTGACCGAAGCCGGCGGGGTGCTGCTGCGTCGTTCCCGGCAACTGGTGAAACAGGCCAGTCAGCTGGAAGACCTGGCCCATCACATGGAACAAGGCTGGGAAGCGGAAGTGCGGCTGGTAGTCGACGCTGCGTACCCGAGCGCCCGCCTCGTCCGCGCCTTGACCGCGTTCATGCCGCAAAGCCGTGGCTGCCGGGTGCGTCTGCGCGAAGAAGTGTTGTCGGGCGTGGAAGAAGTCCTGCTCGAAGGCGTGGCCGACTTGGCCATCAGTGGTTTCAGCATCCCGGGTTACCTGGGCGCGGAATTGAGCGACGTCGAGTTCGTCGCGGTGGCCCATCCCGAACATCCGTTGCATCGCCTCAATCGCGAACTGAATTTCCAGGACCTGGAAAGCCAACTGCAAGTGGTCATCCGCGACTCCGGTCGCCAGCAGCCAAGGGACGTTGGCTGGCTCGGCGCGGAACAGCGCTGGACCGTCGGCAGCTTGGCCACCGCGGCGACTTTTGTCAGCAGTGGCCTGGGTTTCGCCTGGTTGCCTCGGCACATGATCGAACGAGAACTCAAGGAAGGTCTGCTCAAGCTGCTACCGTTGGACCAGGGTGGCAGCCGTAACCCGAGCTTCTACCTCTACTCGAACAAGGACAAACCCTTGGGTCCGGCCACGCAGATTCTCATCGAACTGCTGCGCACCTTCGACACCGCGCCGCTGGATACCCCTTTCGCCGCCCCTGAACAAGCCTGACACGGAGTGTAAACATGGCCTATTTCGAACACGAAGGTTGCAACCTGCACTATGAGGAATATGGTCACGGTGCGCCGTTGCTGCTGGTTCACGGACTGGGTTCCAGCACCCTGGACTGGGAAGAGCAGATCCCGGCGCTGTCGGCCCGCTACCGGGTGATCGTCCCGGATGTACGCGGCCACGGCCGCTCAGACAAGCCCCGCGAGCGTTACAGCATCGCCGGGTTCAGCGCCGACCTGATTGCCCTGATCGAACACCTGAACCTGGGCCCCACTCATTACGTGGGCTTGTCCATGGGCGGCATGATCGGTTTTCAACTGGCCGTGGATCAGCCGCAATTGCTCAAAAGCCTGTGCATCGTCAACAGCGCGCCCGAGGTCAAACTGCGCAGCCGCGACGACTATTGGCAGTGGTTCAAGCGCTGGAGCCTGATGCGCGTCCTCAGCCTGGGCGCTATCGGCAAGGCTCTGGGCGCCAAGCTGTTCCCTAAACCGGAACAGGCTGATTTGCGACAAAAGATGGCCGAGCGCTGGGCAAAAAACGACAAACATGCTTATCTCGCCAGCTTCGATGCGATCGTTGGCTGGGGGGTTCAGGAACGACTTTCGAAGGTCTCCTGTCCAACCCTTATCGTCAGCGCCGACCGTGACTACACACCGGTCTCGCTAAAAGAGACCTATATAAAACTGCTGCCCGATGCGCGGCTGGTGGTGATCGCCGATTCGCGCCACGCCACCCCGCTGGATCAACCCGATCACTTCAACCAAACCCTGCTCGAGTTTCTCACCGCAGTCGACACCACCTCACTCAGGATTACTGACCCATGCTGAAAAAAATCGCCCTCGTCGCTGGCTCCGTTCTGTTTGCCGCCAACCTGATGGCCGCAACGCCCACCAAGGCGCCGCACGTGCTGCTGGAGACCACTAATGGCCAGATCGAAATCGAACTGGACCCGGTCAAGGCCCCGATCAGTACCAAGAACTTCCTTGATTACGTCAACAGCGGCTTCTACAACAACACGATTTTCCACCGTGTGATTCCTGGCTTCATGGTCCAGGGCGGTGGTTTTACTAAAGAGATGACGCAAAAAGAAACCAAGGCACCGATCAAGAACGAGTCCAAAAACGGTCTGCATAACGTCCGTGGCACGCTGTCCATGGCCCGCACCTCTAGTCCTGATTCGGCCACTAGCCAGTTCTTCGTGAACGTCAAAGACAACGACTTCCTCGACAGCGGTGACGGCTATGCGGTCTTCGGTAAAGTCGTGAAAGGCATGGACGTGGTGGACGTCATCGTCAACTCGCAAACCACCACCCGTGGCGGCATGAAAGATGTGCCAGCCGACCCTGTGTTCATCAAGTCGGCCAAAGTCATCGACTAAGCTGCACAGCAAGTCATGAGCGGCTGCCGGAGCGCGCCGCTCACACTGTTCAAAGGAGAGCCCGTGCGCGGGCGGAGAACTGATGCTTTATCGCCGTTTTGAGAAACTGATCGACATTTTCCGCGATGCCCCGACGACCGCTCCGCCGGATCGGGTTCTGCCTTTCTATACCTATTACCTGAAGCAGGTCTGGCCGAGTTTCGCCGTCCTGCTGTTCGTCGGTCTGATCGGTGCGCTGATCGAAGTGGCGCTGTTCAGTTACCTGAGTCGCATCATCGACCTGACCCAAGGCACGCCTAACGTCGATTTCTTCAAGGAACACGGCATCGAGCTGGCCTGGATGGCGGTGGTAGCCCTGGTTTTTCGGCCGATTTTTGTTGGCCTGCATGACCTGCTGGTGCACCAGACCCTGAGCCCCAGCATGACCAGCCTGATCCGCTGGCAGAACCACAGTTATGTGCTCAAACAGAGCCTGAATTTCTTCCAGAACGACTTCGCCGGGCGCATCGCCCAGCGCATCATGCAGACCGGCAACTCGTTGCGCGATTCGGCCGTGCAAGCAGTGGACGCGCTGTGGCATGTGCTGATCTACGCGATCAGTTCGCTGGTGCTATTCGCCGAAGCCGACTGGCGCCTGATGATCCCGCTACTGACGTGGATCGCCGCTTATATCGGCGCCCTCTGCTACTTCGTACCACGGGTCAAAGAACGTTCGGTGGTGTCGTCCGACGCGCGTTCCAAACTCATGGGGCGGATCGTCGATGGCTACACCAACATCACCACCCTGAAGCTGTTCGCCCACACCAATTTCGAGCAGCAGTACGCCAAGGAAGCGATCGAAGAACAAACCGTAAAAGCCCAACTGGCTGGCCGCGTGGTCACCAGCATGGACGTGGTCATTACCAGCATGAACGGCTTGCTGATCGTCGGCACCACCGGCCTGGCCCTGTGGCTGTGGACCCAGTCGCTGATCACCGTAGGCGCCATTGCCTTGGCCACCGGTTTGGTCATCCGCATCGTCAACATGTCCGGTTGGATCATGTGGGTGGTCACCGGCATTTTCGAAAACATCGGCATGGTCCAGGACGGTTTGCAGACCATCTCTCAACCAGTCAGCGTCACCGATCGCGAACAGGCCAAACCGCTGTCGGTCACCCGTGGCGAAGTGCGTTTCGAGTACGTGGATTTCCACTATGGCAAGAAGAGCGGGATCATCGGCGACCTCAATCTGACCATCAAGCCCGGCGAGAAAATCGGCCTGATCGGTCCGTCCGGTGCCGGCAAGTCGACCCTGGTCAACCTGCTGCTGCGCCTCTATGACGTGGAGGGCGGAGCCATCCTCATCGATGGGCAGAACATTGCTGAAGTCGGCCAGGAAAGCCTGCGCGAGCGCATCGGCATGATCACCCAGGACACGTCCTTGCTGCATCGCTCGATCCGCGACAATTTGCTTTACGGCAAACCCGACGCCACCGACGCCGAACTCTGGGAAGCGGCACACAAAGCCCGAGCCGACGCGTTCAT
The DNA here is from genome assembly GCF_054898005.1 of Pseudomonas sp. HLT2-19-2. Taxonomy (NCBI): domain Bacteria; kingdom Pseudomonadati; phylum Pseudomonadota; class Gammaproteobacteria; order Pseudomonadales; family Pseudomonadaceae; genus Pseudomonas; species Pseudomonas sp. HLT2-19-2. The sequence goes on from NZ_CM142712.1 coordinate 4,641,474, forward strand.
CCCGTTGTTGTCGGACGCCGAAGGCCGCACCGGTTTCGATGCCCACGTTGGTGAACGCGGCGTGAAACTCTCCGGCGGCCAGCGCCAGCGGATTGCGATTGCTCGCGTGCTGCTCAAGGACGCGCCGATCCTGATCATGGACGAGGCGACCTCTGCGCTGGACTCGGAGGTCGAAGCGGCGATCCAGGAAAGCCTCGAAACCCTGATGCAGGGCAAAACCGTGATCGCCATCGCCCACCGGCTCTCGACCATCGCCCGGATGGACCGACTGGTGGTGCTGGAAAACGGCAAGATCGCCGAAACCGGCAGCCACGCCGAACTGCTGGCCCATGGCGGGTTGTATGCGCGGTTGTGGCAGCATCAAACCGGTGGTTTTGTCGGGATCGATTGAACCTCCCGGCCGATCGTTCCCATTAGTCTTGCCGGTAAGGCAAGGCCGTCCTCGCTTCCTCGGCATACGCCAGAACGCCAACGCGTTCCTGCTGCAGGAAGTCTTTGACGGCGGCTTTCAGACCAGGATGACGCAAGTAGTGCCATGAATGAGTGATCACGGGTTCAAACCCGCGAATCAACTTGTGCTCGCCTTGGGCGCCGGCATCGAATCGCCGGAAACCATTGGCAATCGCGTAGTCCATGCCTTGATAGAAACAGGTCTCAAAGTGCAGGCGGTCGAACTCTGCCAGACACCCCCAGTAACGCCCGTAAAAACTGTCTCCGCCCACCAGACTGAAAGCCATCGCCACTGGGCGTGAACCTTGTTTGGCCAACACCACACGAATCGACTCCGGCATGCGCTCGGCCAACAGGCTGAAAAACTCCCGCGTCAGATAAGGCCTTTGCCGACGCACTGCGTAGGTGTTGGCGTAGCAGGCATACACAAAATCCCACTGCGCTTGATCGAGTTGCCTACCTTCGAGCCATTCGAAATCAATGCCCTGCCCCGCCACTTGCTCGCGCTCCTTGCGCATCTGCTTGCGTTTGCGCGAACTGAGGACGTCGAGGAAGTCTTGAAAATCCCGATACCCGCGATTCTGCCAGTGGTACTGACAGCCGATTCGCTGCAACCAGCCCGGCTGCTCGGCCAATGCTGCGTCGGTGAAAGGATCGGTGAAGTTGATGTGGGCACTGGAAAGTTGTTCGATCTCAAGGTAGCCGGGCAGGCTTTTCAACAGTTCGAATCCGTCCTCGAGAGTAGCTGCCAGCAAACGCGGGCCACTGACCGGACTGAACGGTACGGCAGTCAACAGTTTGGGGTAGTAATCGATACCGGCACGCTCACACGCGTCAGCCCAAGAATGATCGAACACGTACTCGCCGTAGGAATGCCATTTGCGGTAACTGGGCAGCGCGGCGATCAGACGATCGCCTTCGATGTGCAGCAAATGCTCGGGCTGCCATCCGGAATGGGGGCTAATGCTGGCGCTGTCTTCCAGCGCGCTCAGAAAAGCGTGACGCAAAAATGGCTGAGTATCGGGGATCAACGCATCCCACATGTGCGGGGCGATTTCCGACAGGCTTTGCAGACGATGCAACGGCATCACCATCCTCACTCTTCAATGGCGTGAAAGCACCGCGAGTATCGCTTATCGCTCTGCATTGCACACGAGCAATTCGACGACAGTGCTCTAGCTCGATAGTTCGAGACGACTTTATATCGTCATCGAGATGCCATCACATTGCCACCGCTCTGTCATAAACCATCGCGATACTGGCGCCTGTTTTTAGAGCGTCGGGTTCTAGCCCGGCCACTGTTTTCCGCCCGTCATCGGTCGGTTGTGTCCTGGATGGCTCAGTCATCCTCTCTTATCTTCGGAGATTGATATGCGTCTTGCTTCCACGAAAACTGCGGCAGCCCTGTGTGGCGGGCTGTTGCTGGCCATGAGCGTTCCGGCCAGCGCCGCAGTCGACGCCAAACTGCTCGACATGCTCAAGGCAAACGGCTCGATTTCGCCTGCGCAGTACACCGAACTGCAAGCCGAGCTGGCCAGGGATCAGAAAGACCAGCACATCGCCCGTCAGGCTCAGCGAGAGAGCAACGAGCAGATCGCGGCGACCGCGAAGAAAACCAATGAACTGAGCACCTTCGACCAGAAACTGGCGTGGGCTGCCAAGACCCAATTCAAGGGCGATGTTCGTTTCCGTCAGGAAACAGTCAAGAACGATGGTGTTTCCAACACTGGCGACCAGGACCGTCAACGCATTCGTGTGCGCCTGGGTGCCTACACCGAAATCAACCCGCAAGTCGACACCGGTATCCGGATCGCCACGGGCAGCGACAACGATTCGCGCTCCACCAACCAGAGCCTGGACAACAACTTCACCAAGAAGAATATCTGGCTGGACCAGGGCTACGTTGATTACCACCCGACGGCCATCAAGGACCTGCACTTGATCGGCGGCAAGATGGCGCAACCGTGGGTGAGCACCGGCGACATCATCTGGGATAGCGACATCAGCCCTGAAGGTCTGGCAGCAACCTACAAGCACGCGCTGGGCCCTGTCGAGATGTTCGGTAGCGCCGGTCACTACACGCTCAAGGACAACGTCGACGGCGACGGCAAGCAGTTCCGTCATGACCTGCGTCTGTACGCGGGCCAATTGGGCGCGCGTTTCGCGATCACCGACAACTTGAAAATGACTCTGGGCGGCAGTCTCTACGCTTACGACAACGACAACGACATCAACAATACGTGTGCCGCGGCAACATGCCGACTGGCCGTCAACGGCAACACTGCGAACGAACAGTTCAAACTGTACGAAGGCTTTGGTCAGCTTGACATCGGCGGCCTGCCAATGCCGCTGTCGCTTTACGGTCAAATCGTCACCAACGACGATGCCAGCAACGATCAGGACATGGGCTGGCTGGCGGGCGTCAAGACCAAGTTCTACGGCTTCGGAGTTGACTACAACTACCGCGACGTACAGCGTAACGCGGTGGTCGGCGCCTTCACCGACTCCGACTTCGCCAACGGTTTCACCGGTTCGCGCGGCAGCAAGCTGAAAGTGAGCTACGAAATCGACAAGAACTTCGCCCTCGGCGCGACGTACCTCATGGCTGACTCCGACTACACCAACGCCACCCTGCGGGATTCGAAAATCAACACCCTGCAACTGGATGCTGAAGCCAAGTTCTGATCCACGCTACACGGCTCGGGCAAGGAAGCCTGAGCTGCTTTACCAAACTCGCGTTGCTGTATCGGTCCCCATCATCCGTCCGATACAGCAACGCGAGTTTTTTTGTCTGCGCAAAAAAATCGTCCGAACTCGGACGATCTTTTTTTGACGAACTCAGCGTTTGCGCAGAATCACGCTACCAATCGAGTAACCGGCGCCGAACGAGCTGAGCACTGCCAGCGATCCGGCGGTCAAATCATCCTGATATTTGTGAAACGCAATCACGGAACCGGCGGAGCTGGTGTTGGCGTAGGTGTCGAGAATCACCGGAGCTTCTTCTTCAGTGGCTTCACGGCCCAGCAGTTTCTTGACGATCAGGTGGTTCATGCCGAGGTTGGCCTGATGCAGCCAGAAGCGTTTCACGTCGCTGATGTCGAGCGCGTTCTCTTCGAGGTGCGTACCGATCAGCTCGGCGACCATCGGGCAGACATCGCGGAATACCTTACGACCTTCCTGCACGAACAGTTTGTCCTTGGCACCGATGCCCTCTTCCGCAGCGCGGTTAAGGAAGCCGAAGTTATTGCGGATGTTGTTGGAGAACTTGGTCAGCAGCTTGGTGCTGACGACATCGAACTGGTGCTTGGACGTCGCCAGGTCGGCGCGTTCGATGACCACGGCAGTCGCGGCGTCGCCGAAGATGAAGTGGCTGTCGCGGTCGCGGAAGTTCAGGTGACCGGTGCAGACTTCCGGGTTGACCATCAGGATGGCCCGGGCCTGGCCCAGTTGCACGCTGTTGGCAGCGGCCTGAATGCCAAAGGTTGCCGAGGAGCAGGCGACGTTCATGTCGAAACCGAACCCCTGAATGCCCAAGGCTTCTTGAACTTCGATGGCGATGGCCGGATAGGCCCGCTGCAGGTTGGAGCAGGCGACGATCACGCCGTCGATGTCCGCGGCGGTCTTGCCGGCGCGCTGCAAGGCTTGCTCGGCGGCACCGATGGCCATTTGGCAAAGCACCGACCACTCGTCATTCGAGCGCTCCGGCAGGCATGGCGCCATGCGTTGCGGGTCGAGAATGCCGTCCTTGTCCATGACAAAGCGGCTTTTGATGCCAGACGCTTTTTCGATAAACGCCGCGCTGGACTCGGTCAACGCTTCGATTTCGCCGCGCGCGATGGCGTCGGCATTGTCGGCGTTGAATTGCGCGACGTAAGCATTGAAAGACTGCACCAGCTCTTCGTTCGAGATGCTGTTGGCCGGGGTGTACAAGCCGGTGCCGCTGATGACGACGTTATGCATGGTCGTTTCTCTAATCTGGTCAGGCAGAAAGTAGTGGCACCGACGTACCAATACACAAAGAGTCTATTCCCCTCACGGGAAGCAAACCTGGCATCGCTTTATTTCGATCCGCCCTGGCCTGTGAAGGCTCAAAACTGCGGGGCCGCGTTTATAGGCGCGAAGTTTGCCATAAACGCTGGGGTTTGGCCCCTTTTGCTGGATCAAACGCCTGCCGCCGGGGCTCCTCTAACTGTAGGAGCCAGGCTTGCCGGCGAAGGCGCCCTGAAGAACGCCTTCGCCGGCAAGCCTGGCTCCTACAAAAAAGCAGTCCGCTGCTACGGCTCGACTTGTGTCCATTGTTTGTTCAAACGCTTATCGGAAATTGGCACCTTGGTCCCCAATTGCTGGGCGAACAGCGAAACCCGGTATTCCTCAAGCCACCAGCGATAGAGTTCCAGTTGCGGATCGCGTTTGCCTTCCTGGGCGTGTTTTTTCGCGCGAGTCTGGTATTGCGTCCACAGGCCGGACAGTTCGCCGCTCCAGACTCGGTCCCTCTGAACCTGAGCGCCGATTTTCTCGAAGCGCTGTTCGACAGCTTTCAGATAGCGCGGCAGCTCCTTGAGCCACTGCATCGGGGTTTCCCGTACAAAACCCGGATACACCAAATGACTGAGTTGCTGCTTGATGTCGTTCAAGGCCACGGCTTGCGCCAGGTCGATCTTGCCCTTGAAGCGTTTTTGCAGGCCGTGCCAGAGCTTGAGAATCTCCAGCGTCAGCTTCGCCAACCGTTCGGCGTGCTCAGTCCAGCCGCCGCGCTTGCGTTCGGCCAGTGACGCCAACCCGGCGCCATCACGCGGCAACGGGTCTTCACCGTCGAGAATACAACTGTCGAGGCTGGCCAGAAGGATGTCTTCCACCAAGGCATCGATGCGCCCCAATTCGCGGTACATCAAACCCAGCTCGGTCATCCCCGGCAACTTGCCGCGCAGGAACTTCGCTGGCTCGGCCAGCTGCTGCATCAGTAGGCGCTGCAAGGCACGGCGATGCTGGAACTCGGCCTCGGCCGGGGTCGAGAAACGCCCTTCCTTGACCATGCCGCTTTCCTCCATTAGCGCCGGATAGACCGTCATCGACAACCCAGCGATCTTTTGCTGGGTTTTCTCGGCGACGGCGGCGAAGACTTTCGGCTCGACCGGATGCTGGTTTTTTGCGGTTTGCGGTACGGCGAGCGCGGCCTGACTGGCTTCGGCAAAGCGTGCAGTCAATTCCGCCAGATCACGTCCTTCACCGAGAAACTTGCCCTGGCCGTCGACGATTTCCAGGTTCATCCGTAAATGACTGTCGACCTGTTGCGACGCTTGCGCCCAGGCTTCATCGCTGACCCGCGCACCGGTCATGCGCAGCAGTTCACGGCCCAACGCCTGCGGCAACGAGCCCTCGGCGAAGGTCATGCGCTGCAACGCGGCTTTAACGAAGTCCGGCACCGGCACGAAGTTCTTGCGCAAGGCTTTGGGCAGGTTGCGCACCAGCGCGATGCACTTGGCCTCGATGACGCCCGGCACCAGCCATTCCAGACGCTCCGGTGGCAGCATCGGCAACAACGGCGCTGGCACACGCAGGGTCACGCCATCGCGCGGGTGATTCGGTTCGAAGTGGTAACTCAGCGCCAACTCCAGATCACCGATGTGCAAGGTGTCCGGGTAATGCAGGGCGGTGACTTCACTGGCCTCGCGAGCCAGTACGTCTTCTTCGCGCATGATCAGCAGTTGCGGGTCTTTCTGGCTGTTGACTCGGTACCAGCTGTCGAACGTGGCGGTCTGGTGAATCTCTGCCGGCAGTCGCGCGTCGTAGAAGGCGAACAGCGTTTCTTCGTCGGCCAGAATGTCGCGACGACGGGCCTTTGCCTCCAGTTCGTCGAGTTGCTCCAGCAGCTGCGCATTGGCCGTCAGGCACTTGGCCTTGGACTGAATCTCGCCGCGCACCAGGCCTTCGCGAATGAAAAACTCACGAGACACCACAGGGTCGATCGGCCCGTAATGCACCGGCCGGCGACCGACCACGATCAGTCCGAACAAGGTGATTTGCTCGAAGGCCACGACCTGACCGCGCTTCTTCTCCCAATGGGGTTCGAAGTGGTTTTTCTTGATCAGGTGCCCGGCCAACGGCTCGATCCAGTCGGCGTCGATCTTGGCGACCATCCGCGCGTAAAGCTTGGTGGTTTCCACCAGCTCGGCAGCCATCAGCCATTGCGGGCGCTTCTTACCGAGACCCGATGACGGGTGAATCCAGAAGCGCCGCTGACGGGCGCCAAGGTAGTCGCCGTCTTCGGTTTTCTGACCGATCTGGCTGAGCAGCCCCGAGAGCACGGCTTTGTGCAGTTTCGGGTAATCCGCCGGCTCTTTGTTGAGGCTCAACTGCATGTCGCGGCAGATCAGGCTCAACTGGCGGTGAGAGTCGCGCCATTCGCGCAGACGCAGGTAATTCAGGAAGTTCTTACGGCACCAATTACGCAGCGGACTGGCGGTCAGCGCCTGGCGCTGCTCTTCGAAACCACGCCACAGATTGACCAGCCCGGCGAAGTCCGAGTCCACGTCTTTCCACTGCGCGTGCGCCTGATCCGCCGCTTGCTGACGCTCCGGCGGACGTTCGCGCGGGTCTTGAATCGACATGGCACTGGCGACGATCAGCACTTCCTGCAAGCTGCCGAGTTTCGCCGCTTCCAGCAGCATGCGGCCCATGCGCGGGTCCACCGGCAACCGCGCCAACTGCCGACCCAGCGGGGTCAGCTGGCTGTTGCGGTCGACCGCCGAGAGTTCTTGCAGCAGGTTGAAACCGTCGCTGATGGCCTTGCCATCCGGCGGCTCGATAAACGGGAAATCGGTGATCTCGCCGAGGCGCAGATGCAGCATCTGCAAAATCACCGCTGCGAGGTTGGTCCGCAGAATTTCCGGGTCGGTAAACTCCGGGCGACCGATGAAATCTTCCTCGCCATACAGGCGGATGCAAATGCCCGGTTCGACCCGCCCGCAGCGACCTTTACGCTGGTTGGCGCTGGCCTGGGAAATCGCTTCGATGGGCAGACGCTGGACCTTGGCGCGGTAGCTGTAGCGGCTGATGCGCGCGGTGCCGCTGTCGATCACGTACCGAATGCCCGGCACCGTCAGCGAGGTTTCCGCGACGTTGGTCGCCAGGACCACGCGACGGCCTGGATGCGACTGGAAAATCCGCTGCTGTTCGGCCGGCGACAATCGTGCGTACAACGGCAGAATCTCAGTGTGCTTGAGCTGAGCCTTGCGCAGCATGTCCGCGGCGTCGCGAATTTCGCGCTCGCCGGGCAGGAACACCAGCACATCGCCGGGGCTCTTGCGCTCGCTGCGTTCGAACGCGGCGATTTCGTCGAGGGTGGCGAGAATGGCCTGATCCACCGTCAAGTCATCCTCGACGCGGTTGCCCTCTTCGTCCTGCTCCAGGGTCAGCGGGCGATACCAGGTGTCCACCGGGAAGGTGCGGCCGGAGACTTCGACAATCGGCGCATCGTCGAAGTGCTTGGAGAAGCGCTCCAGGTCGATGGTCGCCGAGGTGATGATGACTTTCAGGTCCGGACGACGCGGCAGCAGGGTTTTCAGGTAACCCAGCAGGAAATCGATATTCAGGCTGCGTTCGTGAGCTTCGTCGACGATGATCGTGTCGTAGCGTTCGAGGTAGCGGTCGTTCTGGGTTTCCGCCAGCAGGATGCCGTCGGTCATCAGTTTGATCAGGGTGTTGGAATCGCTCTGGTCCTCGAACCGCACCTGATAACCGACCAGCGCGCCCAACGGCGTCGCCAGTTCTTCGGCAACCCGGCTCGCGACGCTGCGGGCGGCGATTCGACGGGGCTGGGTGTGGCCGATCAGACCATGCTGACCGCGACCGATTTCCAGGCAGATCTTCGGCAACTGGGTGGTTTTACCCGAACCGGTTTCACCGGCAATGATCAGCACCTGATGCTTGAGCAGCGCTTCTTTGATTTCGTCGCGTTTGGCGGCGATCGGCAGGCTGTCGTCGTATCGAATCACCGGCAGGCTGGCACGCCGCGCCAACACCTGATCACAGGATGCCTGCATGCGCGTCACCCACTGGGCCAGCTTGGCCTCATTAGGTTTATCGCGCAGTTCAAGCAACTGCCGCCGCAGCCGGTGGCGGTCGGCGAGCATGGCGTGATCGAGGTTTTTCAGCAGCTTGTCGATTGAAGGCGATTCGTCAGTCATCAGGTACGCAATAAGTTGTCTGGTGGCGCAGGGGGCGGATTGTCGCAGATTTAAAGAACGAATGAGATCCTTGTAGCAGCTGTCGAGCCCCAGCGAGGCTGCGTTCGGGGCTCGACAGCTGCTACGAAGTCGTGCAATTGCGACTATTCGTTGTCCAGGCCTTTACGCCGATACGGAAACACATCAATCACCTTCCCCGCCCGAATCGCCTCCTGCAGGCTCTTCCAGTAATCAGCGTTGTACAACTCACCATGCAACTGATCAAACAACTTGCGCTGCCCCGAATCGGCAAACAGGAACGGCGGAAACTCCTCAGGAAACACATCCAGCGGCCCAATCGAATACCACGGCTCGGACGCCATCTCATCTTCCGGCGTACGCGGTAGCGGGATGTGACGGAAGTTGGCTTCAGTCAGGAAGCAGATCTCGTCATAGTCATAAAACACCACCCGCCCATGACGAGTGACGCCAAAGTTCTTCAGCAGCATGTCGCCGGGAAAGATGTTTGCTGCCGCCAGTTGCTTGATCGCCAGACCGTAATCTTCCAGCGCCTCGCGGACCTGAGCGTCGTTGGCGTTCTCCAGATAAAGGTTCAACGGCGTCATCCGCCGTTCGGTCCAGCAGTGGCGGATCAGCACGGTGTCGTCCTCGACCGACACCGTGGACGCGGCCACCTCAAGCAGCTCTTCCAGGCACGCCGGGTCGAATTTGCTCAATGGGAAACGGAAGTCGGCAAATTCCTGGGTGTCGGCCAGGCGCCCGACCCGGTCGACGCTCTTCACCAAACGGTACTTCTCGATCACTGTGGCGCGGTCGACGTTCTTCGACGGCGAGAAGCGGTCCTTGATGATTTTGAATACGGTGTTAAAACCCGGCAGCGTAAACACGCTCATCACCATGCCACGCACGCCCGGGGCCATGATGAACTGGTCGTCGGTGTTGGCCAGGTGATTGATCAGCGCCCGGTAGAATTCGGACTTGCCGTGCTTATAGAAACCGATCGAGGTGTACAGCTCGGCAATGTGCTTGCCCGGCAGGATGCGTTTGAGGAAACCGATGAACTCCGCCGGTACCGGCACGTCGACCATGAAATACGAACGGGTGAACGAGAAGATGATCGACACGTCCGCTTCATCGGTGATCAGCGCATCGATCTGAATCCCTCGGCCTTCGCGGTGCAGCAGCGGAATCACCAGCGGCCATTGTTCGTCCTGGGTGTAGATGCGCCCCACCAGGTACGCGCCCTTGTTGCGGTAAAGCACCGAGGAAAACAGTTCGACGCTCAACTCCGGGTCCTTGCAGACCCAGTCCGGCAGGTTCTCGCGCAATTGCCCTTCAAGACGACTCAGGTCGCCCGCCAGGTTGGCGTAATCTTCGCTGAAGCGGTAGTCGACAAAAATGCTCGCCAACATGCCGGACAACTGGCCCTGAGGCTTGTACATGCGGGTTTGTGCGGCGCGGGCCCGGCGCAGGCTCGGCCGGGTGGTGTGGATGAACATGCAGCCGTCGCTGATCAGGTCGTGGCTGAATAGCCCGCAGAAGATCGAGTTGTACCAGGTCTCGGACAGTTCATCGTCGAAGCGCAGGTCGATCAAGGTGATGTAAGCGCTTTTGACCAGCGGCCAGCAACTGACATCCAGTGTGTCGGCATCGAAAGCGATGCGCAGCCGTTCCACTGTTTCGCCGACTTTTTCTTCGTACAGATTGATCCGCGCCGCCGACGCCGATTGCGTCTCCTGCCACTTGGCCTGCTCGAAGCGGGCTCGGGCGCCGTCGGTGATCTGGCGGAAATGCTCGCGATAATCGTCAAAGCCATCGAGGATCATTCGGGCGATGTCGGCGGCTGGCCATTGCTGCGGCATAGGTAAAACCTCGGCGGCTGAATCTTATCGTTAGGGCCTGAGCTTAGTGGCCCTTTGTTGCGCAACGCAACCATTGCCTTGCGTCCTGACTGGCGCGACACTTGCGCGCCAATCAAGGAAGGAATGTGCTGTGAACCCCGTCGATACTCTGCGTTTGCTGTCGCTTGCCGCCATTTGGGGCGCGAGTTTTCTGTTCATGCGCATCATCGCCCCGGTGATTGGCACAATCCCCACTGCGTTTTTCCGCGTATCGATTGCCGCTGTCGGCCTGTTGGTGATCCTTGGGCTGATGCGCATCAGCTGGGATTTCAAAGGCAAGCTCAAAACCGTGATGCTGCTCGGGGTGATCAACTCAGGGATTCCGGCGACCCTGTATTCGGTCGCCGCGCAAGTGCTGCCGGCCGGTTACTCGGCCATCTTCAACGCCACCACGCCGCTGATGGGTGTGCTGATCGGCGGTCTGTTCTTTCATGAAAGGCTCACCGCCGCCAAGCTTGGCGGGGTGTTTCTCGGGCTGTTTGGCGTTGGAGTCCTGACGCGTGCGGGTCCGGTGGCGTTCGACATGGAACTGCTGACGGGCGCCCTCGCCTGCCTGCTCGCCACGACCTGCTACGGTTTCGCCGGATTCCTCGCGCGTCGTTGGCTTGATCAGGCCGGTGGTCTCGACAGTCGTCTCTCAGCCTTGGGCAGCATGCTCGGCGCGACGTTGTTTTTGCTGCCGCTGTTCGGCTACAGCGTGATCAGCCAGCCACCGGCGAGCTGGGGCGGCTGGAATGTCTGGTTGTCGTTGCTCGGGTTGGGGCTAGTGTGCACCGCGTTTGCGTACATTATTTACTTCCGTTTGCTCAGCTCGGTTGGCCCGGTAAAGTCGATGACCGTGACCTTCATGATCCCTCCGTTCGGAGTGTTGTGGGGGGCGTTGTTGCTGGATGAGCCGTTGTCGATGGCGCACATTTATGGCGGGGTGTTGATCGCGGCGGCGTTGTGGTTGGTGTTGAAGCCGGCGGTGGTGAAGAAGGGTGAAGTGGTTGCCCGGTAATATGTGCCGTTATTGAAATTGCCATCGCGAGCAGGCTCGCTCCCACAGGGATCGCATATAACCTGGGGGAGCGAGCCTGCCTCGCGATATAGGTAGTCGGCTCAGTTCAGGCTGATTGACGGAAAACGAACACCAGACCGACGATGATCAGCAACATGCCGAGCATGCTCAATGCCGCCAGTCGATTACCAAAAATCAGATAGTCCATGACCGCCGTCACCGCTGGCACCAGGTAAAACAGACTGGTGACATTGACCAGGTTGCCCCGGGCGATCAAGCGATACAGCAGCAAGGTCGCCAGCACCGACACGACCAATCCCATCCACAACACCGGCACGATGAAACCGGCGCCGTGTTCGAAATGAAAGGGTTGGAAAGGCACGAAGATCCCGCAGAGCAACAGTCCCGCCAGGTATTGCACTGGCAGTGTGCCGAGGGGATTTTCGGTGATGCGCTTCTGCATGATCGAACCGAACGTCATGCTCGCCAGCGCCAGCAAACCGAAGAGCATGCCGGCCAACGACATGCCGGCCAGACCGATGCCCTGATAGACCACCATGATCAACCCCGCCAGCCCCAGTGCCAGGCCGAACATCCGGCTCCAGGAACGCTGCCGCTCCATCAACACCACAGTGAGAATCGGCTGCACGCCCATGATCGTCGCCATCACCCCCGGCGTGACTTTCAGGTCCAGGGCCAGCAGATAGAAAATCTGATAAGCCCCCAGCAACACCACGCCCGTGGCCATCGCATACACCATCGGCTTGCCGCCCTTGGGCAGTTTGAGCTTGAGCAACGGCACCAGTAGCACCAGACCGCACAGCGCGATGGCGAAACGAAACAGCAAAAAGGCAAAAGGTGCCGCGTGGGCCAGGCCCCATTTGGAGAAGATCGCCCCGCTGCTCCACAGCAGAACGAACAGGCTCGTGGACGCCGCCGCGAGCGCGGATTTTTTCGAAAGGACAAACATGAATACCACCTGTAGTCAGGCAAAAAGCCAACTCAGCCGAAGCTGAAATTCAGTAGTTTTTTCAAGCGGACGCTTTTTCAGACGGGCATGGGAACAGCAGAAAAAAGCTGATCAGCCCGAAAAGCCAACGCCTGGCGGTGATACGACTGCGCACACCGGCGTGCTACTGACAGGTGGGGGGTAATGACTGATCTGCGCAGGCTGCTGATTCCCGCACGGCACGACGCCAGCGTTGACCGCTGAATCGACTACCGCGTTGATGAGGGAGGCTGGCATGGGCTGATCTTTTTTGATGGGTAGAAAGGTGGGTTAGTAAACCACCGAGCACCGACTATAACCAGCGACTGACAAGGATTGCAATGACTTGGACAAAGGGCCAGTAAAGACAGGAAAAGAACTGCTGCTTACTCTGGGAGAAGTGGAATCGTCCGCTGCGGGAGACATGGAATGCAAGAGTTCAAATGCCAAGGGAACGGACGCATCTTCGGTATCAGTTGTATAGGTCGAGAGCCAGGAAGCTTGCAACCGTCAGCACTGCCGCGCTGCAAGAGGAAAAGGAACAGTTCGGCCCTACCGTTCTCGATTTATCGAAGGTGCGATTTGAACCGATCGACGCACAGGCATTGGATGCTTGCGAGCGCTGGGATGATCCACATTTTTCATGGAATGAAGTTGTTGGATGGAAAGCGAAGGAACCTTTGGCGCTGGATCTATCCATCTGGTTCGATGAACTACTGTGCGGACTTTGCTTCGCAAATCCAAACAAAAGTCGGCAACGAATTCGCATCGTTCGACTGGAGGGACGGCCAGGAAAGGTCCATCCTTTGAAAAAACGTATCGCTCCATTGTCCCTATTGGTCATTGAGCAGTACGCCACAATTATCGGCAGTGGAGTCATCGAAGTTCAGGAGCCGCTGAAAGGTGCAATTCCAACCTATCAACAACTTGGCTTTTATTACGATGCTGAACGCCGACTTGTCAAAGCAGTGGAAAGCCTAGTATCGTGAAAAAACTGCTCAATTAATGATCAATAGCGGAGGGACAATGGGTAAATCAATTAAGAAATCCCCTACAAAAAAACGCTCATCCGCACTGGAAAGAAAACAGATTGCTCTAGTGCTCACAGCCAGTCAGCGACGCATTCTACAAATTATTGCGACGGGCATCGAAGGCGAAGAACCTAACGTGCTCGCCGGGCGCCGATGAAATTGACGGGCAAAAAAAACCGCTCAATGGAGCGGTTGTTTTTTCCAAGACTGGAATTACCCAAACAACCAATACCCCAACAACGTCAATACCACTACCGCCAACACCGGTCGCAGCACACGGTAGGCCTTGGGATTACGACGCTTCCACTGTTTGATCACACCGCTGAACCTATCACTGGAGTTCTTGCTCCAGGCGTAAACCTGGTTAACACCGCCAACACGTTCGTCATCGAGGTTCTGCGGCGCAGTGGCGCGGCCCAGGAATCCGCTGATCCAGCGATTGATGCGGGTCATGAGGCGGTTACTCAGCGGTCGTTCAATGTCGCAGAACAGGATGACCCGAGTCTTGTCGGTTTCGTTCTTGACCCAATGCACGTAGGTTTCGTCGAACATCACGTCTTCGCCATCACGCCAGGCGTAGACCTGACCGTCGACGAAGATCCGGCAATCGTCGGAATTCGGTGTCGACAACCCCAGGTGATAACGCAGGGAACCGGCAAACGGATCACGGTGCGGGTTGAGGTGACTGCCACCGGGCAATAACGCGAACATGGCGCCTTTGACGTTGGGAATGCTGCTGACCAGTGCCACGGTTTTCGGGCACAGGGCTTGCGCCGATGGCAGTGGTTTGTCGTACCACTTGAGGTAGAAGCGCTTCCAGCCTTTCTTGAAAAACGAGCCAAATCCGGCGTCGTTGTTCCTTTCGGCGGCGCGGATGTAACCCTCGTCGATCAGTTCCATCGCTTCGTCGCGGATGACTTCCCAGTTGTCCTTGAGCACGTCCAGCTCCGGGAACTTGCTGCGGTCCAGATAGGGTTTGGATGGCACGCTGGAGAACAGGTACATCAAGGCGTTATAGGGCGCGAACAAAGCCGAATGGTTGACGAACTGACGCAGGACCGGCAAACGCGCCTTCCCGCGTAAATGCACATAGAGAGTGCTGCCGAGGAACAGCAGCAACAGCGACGCCTTCGCGGCAAGGGAAACGGTCATCAACAACTCCTTGATAGTAGACAACTCTGCTCAACGCCATTTACCCGACGTGGCAGCCGGCCATGATCAACATTACCGGCCTCGGGAACAACCCGACTCTCTCAACATTCAGTTTTAAGGATCACGCAATAAAGCACTTCTTAACATAAGGTGCCTGAACAGGGGCTGACCTGAATCCCCCCCTACACAAGATCAAAAACAAGATCAAAAGATCGCAGCCTGCGGCAGCTCCTATTGCTGATTCTCCTGTTCGGTAAACAGATCACTGAACAGCATGCTCGACAGGTAGCGCTCGCCGGAGTCCGGCAAGATCACCACGATGGTCTTGCCCTGCATTTCCGGGGTTTCCGCCAGACGGACAGCCACAGCCATGGCGGCGCCACAGGAAATGCCGCTCAAAATCCCTTCTTCCTGCATCAAGCGCAGGGCCATGGCCTTGGATTCGTCATCGCTGACCAATTCCACCCGATCGACCATCGACAGATCAAGATTCTTCGGCACAAAACCGGCACCAATACCCTGGATCTTGTGAGGGCTGGGCTTGATCTCTTCACCGGCCATTGCTTGAGTGATGACCGGCGACACCGCTGGCTCCACCGCCACCGAGATGATCGGTTTGCCCTGGGTATTCTTGATATACCGCGAAACCCCGGTGATGGTTCCACCCGTTCCCACGCCTGCCACCAATACGTCGACTGCACCGTCGGTGTCGTTCCAGATCTCCGGACCCGTCGTTTTTTCGTGGATGGCCGGGTTGGCCGGGTTGTCGAACTGTGCGGGCATGAAGTACTTGGACGGGTCACTGGCGAAGATTTCAGTCGCTTTCTCAATCGCTCCTTTCATGCCCTTGGCCGGTTCGGTCAGCACCAGTTCGGCCCCCAGTGCCTTAAGCACTTTGCGTCGCTCGATACTCATGGATGCCGGCATGGTCAGCATCAGCTTGTATCCGCGAGCCGCAGCAACGAACGCGAGGCCAATACCGGTATTGCCCGAGGTCGGTTCGACGATGGTCATGCCAGGCTTTAATTTGCCGGTGCTTTCGGCGTCCCAGATCATGTTCGCACCGATCCGGCACTTGACCGAGTAACCGGGGTTACGCCCTTCGATCTTGGCCAGGATGGTCACCCCTCGCGGGGCGATACGGTTGATCTGCACCAGCGGCGTATTGCCGATGGAGTGGGCGTTGTCAGCGTAGATACGGCTCATGGCTGGGTCCTTGTACAGCGTTAAATAAGCTCTCCAAGGTATGCCTGTTGCCCGTGGTCGTCCAGTCAGTCGAACGTCCTGTAACCGCCGCAGTCAATGGTTTTACACCGCCAGAGATTTGCCATCATGAGACGCAGATATAGTTGGCTGCTGTGGACCCTCGCCGGCCTCGTTGTGCTGCTGGTTGCCCTGCACATCGCCCTGCCCTACATAGTGCGCGACTACCTGAATGACAAACTGGCGGACATGGGCGACTACCGTGGCCAGATCGCCGATGTGGACTTGGCCCTGTGGCGCGGCGCCTACAAAATCAACGGGCTGAAAATCGTCAAGGTCGACGGCAAGGTCCCGGTGCCTTTCGTCAACGCGCCGCTGATCGACCTTTCCGTCAGTTGGCACTCGCTCTGGTCCGACCACGCCGTCGTGGCCGAGGTGCAGTTCTTCAACCCCGAGGTAAACTTCGTCGACGGCGGCGCCAACAAGAAAAACTCTCAAACCGGTCAGGGCACCGACTGGCGTGCGCAGTTGAGCAAACTGGCGCCGATCACCTTGAACGAAGTGCGGATCAACGATGGCAAGATCACTTTTCGCAATTTCAATTCCAAGCCCCCCGTGAACATGAACGCCACTCAGGTCAACGCCAGCTTTTACAACCTGACCAACGTGGTCGACACCAAAGGCAAACGCGACGCTCGCTTCGAAGGCAAGGCGCTGCTGCTAGGGCACGCGCCACTGGAAACCACCGCCACCTTCGACCCTTTGAGCAATTTCGAAGACTTCGAATTCCGTCTGCGAGCCAGGAACATCGAACTCAAACGCATGAACGACTTCGCCTCGGCCTACGGCAAATTCGACTTCAATGCAGGTCACGGTGATGTAGTCATTGAAGCGCAGGCTAAAAAAGCTCAATTAACGGGTTACATCAAACCGCTGCTGAAGGATGTTGACGTGTTCAATTGGCAGCAGGACGTAGAGAACAAGGACAAAGGGCTGTTCCGCTCCATCTGGGAGGCCATCGTTGGTGGCTCCGAAACCGTACTGAAAAACCAGGGCAAGAACCAATTTGCAACTCGCGTCAAACTGAGTGGCAATGTACATCGACAAGATATCAGCGCGTTTCAGGCGTTTTTGCAGATTTTACGCAATGGCTTCATTCAGGCGTTCAATGCCCGGTATGAACGGCCGAAGCCGGATGCCGATTAAGACTTGCGTGTGATGGTATAGCGACCGGTTTCTTCAGCCGCCCGCGCCGGGTTCGATTGCTGTTGTAAGAAGTCCCAACCCAGGCAGGCTAGAGCCAATGACCGGGGTACCGCTTCACGACCGCTGCTGTAACGAGTGATGCTACGGGCACTGACTCCCAGCGCTTCGGCCGCCTGATTCAACGGCAACCCAGTTCGAGCGCGCCAGTCGATGAAGATCCGGGTGTTTTCGTCCGATGCGTTTTGCGCGAGCGCATCAAGATACAAAGTGTCGGCGCCGATCTGGATGTCCAGCCCAGGCCACTCGACGCTCCAGCCATCATCGCCCAAGGTTGCACCTTCGAAAGCGCCAGCCGTCAACAATGGCTGCAGTCCTGGTCAATACTGGCTAGCAGCCGAGACTGAGTCAAGATGTGACGCCCCATTCAGAGACTGAATAAGCCGTCTGCGTTCACAGTCGACCGGGCACCGCGTTATAGTCGGGTACTACAATTATTGCGCCCCGCCCTGCCTCGTTCAGGTCGGCGTTACCGTTCGAGGATTAGCAGATGAAGTTCGAAGGCACCCCGGCCTACGTCGCCACCGATGACCTGAAACTGGCGGTCAACGCCGCCATCACCCTGGAGCGTCCGCTGCTGGTCAAGGGCGAGCCGGGCACCGGTAAAACCATGCTCGCCGAGCAACTGGCCGAATCCTTCGGCGCCAAGCTGATCACTTGGCACATCAAGTCCACCACCAAGGCGCATCAGGGCTTGTACGAGTACGACGCGGTCAGCCGCCTGCGGGACTCGCAGCTGGGCACGGAAAAGGTCCACGACGTTCGCAACTACCTGAAAAAGGGCAAGCTCTGGGAAGCCTTCGAGTCCGAAGAACGGGTGATCCTGCTGATCGACGAAATCGACAAGGCCGACATCGAGTTCCCGAACGACTTGCTGCAAGAACTCGACAAGATGGAGTTCTACGTTTACGAAATCGACGAGACCATCAAGGCCAAGAAGCGTCCGATCATCATCATTACCTCCAACAACGAGAAAGAGCTGCCGGACGCCTTCCTGCGCCGCTGCTTCTTCCACTACATCGCTTTCCCCGATCGCGTCACGCTGCAGAAAATCGTCGATGTGCATTACCCGAACATCAAGAAGGACCTGGTCAGCGAAGCGCTGGACGTGTTCTTCGACGTTCGCAAGGTCCCTGGCCTGAAGAAAAAGCCATCGACTTCCGAACTGGTGGACTGGCTGAAGCTGCTGATGGCCGACAACATCGGCGAAGCGGTACTGCGCGAACGCAATCCGACCAAGGCCATTCCGCCGCTGGCAGGCGCCCTGGTGAAGAACGAACAGGACGTGCAATTACTTGAGCGTCTGGCGTTCATGAGCCGTCGCGGCACTCGCTGATCCCTCTGTTTAACAAGATAGAGGGCGATAGCCATGCTGCTTAACCTGTTCAATGAAATGCGTGCAGCCAAAGTGCCGGTCTCGGTACGGGAGCTGCTGGACCTGATCAACGCGCTGAAACAGCGCGTGACCTTCGCTGATATGGACGAGTTTTATTACTTGTCCCGGGCGATTCTGGTGAAGGACGAAAAGCATTTCGACAAGTTCGACCGGGCGTTCGGTGCCTATTTCAATGGCCTGGAAAAACTCGATGATCACCTTCAGGCATTGATCCCGGAAGACTGGCTGCGCAAGGAATTCGAGCGCTCCCTGTCCGACGAAGAGCGAGCCGCGATCCAGTCCCTCGGTGGCCTGGACAAGCTGATCGAAGAGTTCAAGAAGCGTCTCGAAGAACAGAAAGAACGCCATGCCGGCGGTAACAAGTGGATCGGCACCGGCGGCACGAGCCCATTCGGCTCGGGAGGTTTCAACCCGGAAGGTATTCGGGTCGGCGATGCCGGCAAGCGCCAGGGCAAAGCGGTCAAGGTCTGGGATCAGCGTGAGTACAAGAACCTCGATGATTCGGTGGAGTTGGGCACGCGCAACATCAAGGTCGCCCTGCGCCGGTTGCGCAAATTCGCACGTCAGGGCGCGGCGGAAGAGCTGGACATCGATGGCACCATCGACCACACCGCGCGTGATGCCGGTCTGCTGAATATCCAGATGCGTCCGGAGCGGCGCAACACCGTCAAGCTGTTGCTGCTGTTCGACATCGGCGGCTCGATGGACGCCCACGTAAAGATCTGCGAGGAGCTGTTTTCAGCCTGCAAGACCGAGTTCAAGCACCTGGAGTACTTCTACTTCCACAACTTCGTTTATGAATCGGTGTGGAAGAACAATATGCGCCGTACCTCCGAGCGCACCTCGACCCAGGACCTGCTGCACAAGTATGGCGCGGACTACAAAGTGATCTTCATCGGCGACGCCGCCATGGCGCCGTATGAAATCACCCAGGCCGGCGGCAGCGTCGAGCACTGGAATGAAGAAGCGGGTTATGTGTGGATGCAGCGGTTCATGGAGAAGTACAAGAAGGTCATCTGGATCAATCCATATCCGAAAGATACGTGGGGCTATACGTCTTCGACCAATATCGTGCGGGACTTGATAAACGACCAGATGTATCCGCTGACATTGCGGGGGCTGGAGGAAGGGATGCGGTTCCTCTCCAAATAATTGGGTTGTCTGGACTACCTATATCGCGGGCAAGCCTCGCTCCTACAATCGGAATGCATTTCCCTGTAGGAGCGAGGCTTGCCCGCGAAGCTTTTAGCGATTTATGAAGCAGCGCAGATATTCGACCTGCTCCCGGTGGGCAACATCCTGCACCACCGGCCGCAACCGCACCGTTGCCCCCGGCAGACACTGTGCCAACCGTGCCAATGCCAACGGCGTCAAGGCGCCCAATCGCGGATAACCACCAATGGTCTGTCGATCATTGAGCAATACAATCGGCTGCCCGTCCGGCGGCACCTGAACCGCACCCAGCGGGATGCCTTCGGAAATCATCGGCTTACCCTGATACTCCAACGCCGTTCCCAGCAAGCGGATGCCCATCCGGTCGGCACGGCTGTCGAGGGTCCAGACGCTGTTGAACGCATCAAACAAACTCTGCCCACTGAACTCGCCAATCTGTGCACCGAGCACCAGATCCAGCGGCGAGTTGAGTTTGAAATCCGGCGCCTGTTCGCGCGCCAACTCCCGCAGCAGGAGCCGTGAGCACCCCGAATAACTCAACTGCGCATCTGTGGCCAACGCCCGGCCCATGCCATCCAGCCCGCCGAGTTCCTCACGGACCACCGTTGCGCTACTGCCCAACACTGTTGGCGCATCAAATCCGCCGGGCGCCGCCAAATAAGCCCGAGCGCCAAGCCGTGGCTGAGTGAATTGCAATTGCTGACCTTTGTTCAGCTTGAAACTGCGCCACGGTGCCAACGCCTCGCCATCCACCAGCGCCCCCAGATCCGCCCCGGCCAAGGCCAGCACGCAATCCTCTTCGGCAACGACAGTGAACCCGCCGAGGGTGATTTCAATCACCGGTGCATCCAGCTCATTACCCAGCAGCCAATTCGCCCAGAACATCGATCGCCAATCCGCCGCCCCGCCCTGGGTCACGCCCAGATGCCGCACGCCAAATCGCCCGGCGTCCTGTAACAGGCACAGCGGCATACTCGCTTCTATTAATAAACGACTCATGCCTGCGCCTCCAACGGCGTGTCGTCACCGCCCAGATTGATGAATTCGGCATGGCTGACGGCTTCGAAGCGCACCGTGTCGCCGGGTTGCATCAGGCTGTAGCCGTCGCGTTCGCGGTCGAACAGTTTGGCCGGGGTGCGACCGATCAGATTCCAGCCACCCGGGGACACCACCGGGTAAGCGGCCGTTTGGCGTTCGGCGATGCCGACACTGCCCGCGGCTACCTTTTTACGTGGAGTGTTCAGACGCGGCGCCGCCAGCGCTTCTTCCACCAACCCCATGAAGGCGAAACCCGGCGCAAAACCCAAGGCGAACACCTGATATTCACGCTCGCTGTGGCGGCGGATCACTTCATCCACCGCCAGCCCGCAGCGCTGGGACAACAGGCTCAATTCGGGGCCAACGCTCACGTCATACCAGACCGGCAGCACATGAAATTTGCCGCGAGTGCAGGCGTTGGGCGACAGATCGATCAAGGCCTCGGCGATCAGCTCCCGAGCCTGAGCCGGACTCAACGCGGTCAGATCGTAATGCACCATCAACGTCGTATAGGACGGCACCAGATCGATCAGATGCCCGCCGAACGCAGCACGCAATCCTTCACTGGCAGCGAGCATCCACGGCATGTTGGCCTCGCTGATCTCATCAAAGAGACGCACCATCAGGCAATCCAGCGCCACCACTTCCACCCGAAGTTTCATGGTGCGCTCTGCTGAACAAGGGCTTCGCGAATGCGTCGCACGGCGGCCACTGAACTGGCGTTGTCGCCGTGTACGCAGAGGGTGTTTGCCTGCAAGTGCAAGGCACTGCCATCGCTGGCCGTGAGGTTGCCGCCACGGGCAATGACCAGCGCCTGTTCGATGATGGTCTCGGGATCGTGATGCACCGCGCCCGGCAATTGCCGCGAAACCAGCATGCCCGCGCTGTCGTAAGCGCGATCGGCAAAGGCTTCGAACCACAGGGTCACGCCGTATTCATCGCCCAATTGCTGTGCGGCGCGGTTGTCGCGAGTGGCCATCAACATCAGCGGCAACTGGCGATCATAGGACGCTACCGCCTGAAGAACGGCGCGCAATTGCGCCGGGTTGGCCATCATGTCGTTGTACATCGCACCGTGGGGTTTGACGTAACTCACCCGCCCGCCCTGAGCCCGGCAGATGCCGTCGAGGGCGCCGATCTGGTAGTGCAAAATGTCCTGAAGTTCCTGGGCGGTGTAGGCCATGGAGCGGCGGCCGAAGCCGACCAGATCCTGATACGCCGGATGCGCGCCAATCTGCACGCCGTTGCTCAGGGCCAGGCTGACGGTCTTGCGCATGATGCTCGGGTCGCCGGCATGGAAGCCGCAGGCGATGTTGGCGCAATCGATGAAGGGCATGACCTCGGCGTCCAGACCCATGGTCCAGTTGCCGAAACTCTCGCCGATGTCGCAGTTCAATAGCAGGCGGTTCACGGTGAACACTCCTGTAGGTTTGATTCTTTTTAGCTGTAGGCATTTGCCCGCAGATTATCAGCTACTGGCATTTAGTTATTGGGCTTCAAGTTGCTTGCCACGGGTTTCCGGCAGGCTCAAGGCCGCAAGGATCACCACCCCGTAGGACACCGCCGCAAAAGCACCGATGCCTACGCTCAATGGCACCGTCTGGCTCATCAAGCCAATCAACAGCGGGAACAACGCCGCCAGCGCCCGGCCAATGTTGTAGCAAAAGCCCTGACCCGAACCGCGAATCCGCGTTGGAAACAGCTCGGTCAAAAACGCGCCCATACCACTGAAAATCCCCGAGGCAAAGAAGCCCAAAGGAAAGCCCAGCCACAGCATCACGCCATTGCTGACCGGCAATTGGGTGTAGAGCAGAACAATGGTGAATGAGCCGACCGCGAACAGAATGAAGTTCTTTTTACGCCCGAGGATGTCAGTCAAGTACGCACTAATGACATAGCCGACGTAGGATCCGACGATCACCATCGCCAGATATCCACCGGTGCCGAGTACGCTCAAACCGCGCTCATTCTTCAGAAATGTCGGCAACCAGGAAGTGATTGCGTAGTAACCGCCCAGGGCACCTGTGGTCAGCACCGAAGCACGAATCGTAGTGAAGAGGATGCCGGGAGCGAAAATCTCATAGAACTTTGCCGGATTGCTTGGCTCTTGCTTAGCCTTGGCCTCGCGGTAGATTTCCGGGTCTTTGACCAAACGGCGGACGAAGATCACAAAAATCGCCGGCACGATGCCGAGGATGAACAGTGCGCGCCAAGCGTCTTCCGGCGGCAGCACCGAGAACAGCAGCGCATACAAAATCGCCGTCATCCCCCATCCCAGCGCCCAGCCGGATTGCACCATGCCCACGGCCTTGCCGCGGTCCTTGGCACGAATCACTTCACCCATCAGCACGGCGCCGGCGGTCCATTCGCCACCGAAACCGAAGCCCATCAGGGTGCGACTGATCAGTAGTTGCTCGTAGTTCTGGGCGAAACCGCAAAGGAAGGTGAAGAAGGCAAACCACAGAACAGTCAGTTGCAAGGTACGTACGCGACCGATGCGGTCGGAGAGAATCCCCGCCACCCAACCGCCGATGGCCGAGGCGATCAGGGTGCTGGTGTGAATCAGCCCTGCCTCGCCGGTGGTGATGCCCCACATCGCAATCAGGGTCGGCACCACGAAGCTGAGCATCTGGGTGTCCATGCCGTCGAGGCCATAGCCGATCTTGCAGCTCCAGAAGGTGCGGCGTTCCTGCTGATTGATGTTGCGGTACCAGTCGAAAGGTCCCGGGCGAACCGTGGCTTTGGGGATGTCGAGCGTGTCGGGCGCACTCATGGCAAATCTCCGCGCTAATTTTATTGGTATTGTTCTGAGCCCCGACGACGCCTATCGTGGGAACCGGATGGCCTGATTTTTGGGCGCCTTGCCCTGCTACGTCCAACTAATAAAAACCCGCACTAGACATAAGAATTCTTTATCCCCGAGCAGATCCCATGAACCTGAAGTTTCTCGAGACCTTTGTCTGGGTCGCCCGACTCAAGAGTTTTCGCCTGACGGCAGACAAACTCTTCACCACCCAGGCGTCGATATCCAGCCGCATTGCAGTGCTCGAAGGCGAGCTCGGGGTGAAGCTGTTCCTGCGCGATTCACGCGGCGTGAGCCTGACGCCCGAAGGCTTGAAAGTGCTCGAATACGCCGAGCAAATGATGGACACCATGCAGGCGCTCAAGCAGTCGATCGAGACCCGTTCGAGCAAGGTCGGTCGGGTTCGCATCGGCGTGATGGACACGGTCATCCATACTTGGCTGAGCCCGTTGGTGGCGCAAATGATGGATCACTATCCGCTGGTGGAAATCGAGTTAGTGGCCGATACCGCGCTCAACCTCTGCGATCAGCTGCAAAAAGGCTTTCTCGATCTGATCCTGCAAACCGACCTGTTGCGACAGGAAAGTGTGCGCAGCCTTGAGCTGGCCAGCCACCCGATGGGGTGGATTGTGGCCAGCAATTCGATCTACAACCGCGAGTATTCAGGCGTTGCCGATCTGGCACGCGAGCGCATCATTACTTACTCGAAAAACTCACACCCGCATCAGGACATCCTGAGTCTGATGCAGGCCAATGGCGTCATGGCGCCACGGCTCAACTGCGTGAACTCGGTATCGGCGATTACCCGTTTGCTGCGCGATGGCTTCGGCATTGGCGCGTTGCCGCCGGTGCTGGTGGCCGAAGAACTGGCACGGGGTGAACTGACCTTGCTGGCCATCGAGCAACGGCCGCCGAATTTGCAGGTGGTAGTGTCGTGGCGGGTTGGCGTGGAGTGGGTCGAGGAGATTGTTGCGTTGTGTCAGCAGGTGCTGGACGGGTATGCGCGCAAGGTGGGCGAGGACTACATCGTTTTGGCGCACTGATCGTTCCCACAGCGTGGGAACGATCAATCTTACAACCCCCGCACATCCCGATCTTCGATCGGTCGGCTCTGACGCAGGCGCTTGCCACCCAGCACCACCCAGTCGATCAGCCGGAACAGGCATTCAATGCCGAACGACAACAGCAACGCCCCGCTCATGCCCCAGATCATCGCTTCCGGCGTCAGCAGAATCTGGTAGCTGTAGCCGTTCCAGGTTTCCTTGCGAATATCCGGGTCGGCCGCCAGCGCAACCTGCAGGAAGCGGATGTACCACGGGCCCTGCATGGCCTGGAACTGTTTATCGAGGGCCAGTTGACGGGTCAGTAAGGTGTTCAGGCTGTCGGCGTCGCTGCGAAAGATCGGGTCTTCGCTCGCGCGGTAATGGGCCACCAGCGCCTGCATGTCACCCTTGAAGAACTGATTGGCAGTACCCTGAAAACCGCCTAAGCCGGTCTGCGCCTCAATCAGATGCGCCTCGACCCGCTTGGCATAATCGTTGATGAACCCCGGCACCTGGACACCGATCAACAGGCCCGCCGCGAACAACACCAACCGTAGATAACTGAGCAACATGAGGGGCAGTCCTTATTCGGTCTTGCCTTGGCTGACGCATTCACCGCGTCGCCAGAGGCTCCATTGGCCCGGTTCGTAGCGGGTCCAGGTTTCGTTTTCGGTCAAGGGTTCGGTGGCGATCACCGTGACCACGTCGTTGGGCGTGGTTTCGGCCTGAAAATCGACGATCACATCGACGTCCTTCAAGCGCGCCGGGCCGAATGGCGCGCGGCGGGTGATTTGTGCCAGTTTGGTCGAGCAATAGCAGAACAACCAATCGCCGTCGCTGAGCAGGCAGTTGAACACGCCTTTGCTGCGGTATTCGGCGCAGGCGGCTACCAGGTCTGGCAACAGTTCTTCGACCTCTACCGGTTCCGGGAACGCTGCGCGCACACGGTTGAGCAAATCGCAGAACGCCGCTTCGCTGTCGGTATCGCCGACCGGGCGGTAAAAACTCTTGATCGGTTGAAAGTCCGCGAGCTGACCGTTGTGGGCGAAACACCAGTTGCGCCCCCACAGTTCACGCACGAACGGATGGGTGTTGGACAGGCAAACCTTGCCGACGTTGGCCTGACGGATGTGCCCGATCACGACTTCGCTCTTGATCGGATAGCGCTGCACCAGGTTGGCGACTTCGGACTCGCAGCTCGCCGCCGGGTCCTGGAACAATCGCAGGCCACGGCCCTCGTAAAAGGCGATGCCCCAACCGTCACGGTGCGGACCGGTGCGGCCGCCGCGCTGCATCAGCCCGGTGAAGCTGAACACGATATCGGTCGGCACATTGGCGCTCATGCCCAATAACTCACACATGCTCGGATTCTCGCTGAAAGGCAGGGGCAAGGTTACAGACGTGGTTCAACCCGCAAACGCTGAGGGTTGCTCGGCACCGGTGGGCGACCGTAACGATCATCGCCCGCACCGCCGAAGGGATGATCTTCTTCTGGTTCGTCGGCCCGCGCCGCAGCCTTGGCAGCGGCAGCCTGTTCCTTGCGAGCGTTGGACGCACGTTCGATAGTGAACCGGATCGCCACGAACACCAGGTAGATGCCGAAGGCGATCATGCCGTACATGAACAGGTCGGAAACCGCCCGCCAGGCGTTGTTGCCGACCTTGAACATTAGATCAAGGGCAGTAATGGCGATGGCCGGAGCGACTTTTTCCTTCACCGGGTCGATGATGGTGGGGCTGAACAGCAACACGGCAACCAGCAGCCGCAGCGGTTCACGCAGCCAGCGCCACATCCAGCGGGTCAAGCGCATCCACACCAACAGGCAGCCCAAAGCGGCAAAGGCGTAGAGGCCCCAAGCGATCAGATAGTCGTTCTCGGTCATGGTGTCCATGGCAAGGCAGGCAAAGAGGCGCTTATAGTAACGACTTTTCGCACGTCAGGCTTGCCCGCCGTCTGCGAGACCCCTTTTTGTAAACCGCTCGAGAGTCCTTCATGCCCTTATCCGTCAACGTTTGCGACGCTCCCATTGCCCACAAGGCCGAAGGCGACGACCCGTATGCCTGGCTGCAGGAACGCGACACCGACGCTGTGCTCGACTACCTGAAAGCGGAAAACAGCTATCAAGAGGCGCAAACCGCCGATCAGGCCGCGCTGCGTGAAACCCTGTTCCAGGAGATCAAGGGCCGAATTCTCGAAACCGACCTGTCCTTGCCCTCCCCTTGGGGTCCGTACCTGTACTACACGCGCACCACGGCCGGTGACGAATACGCCCGTCACTACCGCTGCCCGCGCCCGGCCGATGACAGCCTGCAGCTCGACGAAAGCCAGGAACAGCTGTTGTTGGACCCGAATGCGCTGGCCAAAGGCGGCTTCTTTTCCTTGGGCGCGTTCAGTATCAGCCCGGACCACCAGCGTCTGGCCTACAGCATCGACGCCACGGGCGACGAGATTTACACGCTGTTCGTGAAGGAATTGTCCAACGGCCGTGTCAGCGAACTGGAATTCCAGGACTGCGACGGCAGCATGACCTGGGCCAACGACAGCCTGACGCTGTTCTTCGGCGAGCTGGACGACACCCATCGCCCGCACAAACTGTTCCGCTATCGGCTGGACGGTACGGCGGCTGAAGAAGTGTTCCATGAGCAGGACGGCCGATTCTTTATGCATTGCTACCGCTCGAGCTCCGAGCAGCAATTGCTGCTGTCCCTGGGCAGCAAGACCACCAGCGAAGTCTGGGTGCTCGACGCGTTCCAGCCGCAGCAAGCTTTTACCTGTATCGCACCGAGGGTTGAAGACCATGAGTACGACGTCGACCACGGCGCGCTCGACGGTCAATGGACCTGGTTCATTCGCACCAACCGCGACGGCATCAACTTTGCCCTGTACCACGCCGTCGACACCGGCGTGGCGCCGACCGAGGCCCACTGGCAAAACCTGATCCCGCACAGCGACACGGTGATGATCGACGGCATGAGCCTCAACGCCGGGGCCATGACCCTGAGCCTGCGGGTCGGCGGCTTACCGATCATCGAAGTTCATCCGCAAGACTTGCCGAGCTATCGTGTGCAACTACCGGATGCGGCCTACAGCCTTCACGTGCAAAACAGTCTGGAATTCGTCAGCGACAGGATCCGCCTGCGCTACGAAGCGTTGAACCGTCCGGCGCAAATCCGCCAGCTTGAGCTGGACAGCGGCGAGCAGAAAGTCCTCAAGGAAACCCCGGTGCTCGGGCCGTTCGACGCCGATGCTTACGTCAGTCAGCGTCTGTGGGCGACGGCACCGGACGGTACGAAAGTGCCGATCAGCTTCGTCGTCAAACGCGAAGCACTTGGCCAGCCGACGCCGCTTTATCTGTACGGCTATGGCGCCTACGGTGAAAGCCTCGACCCGTGGTTCTCCCACGCGCGTTTGAGTCTGCTGGATCGTGGCGTGGCATTCGCCATCGCTCACGTGCGGGGCGGCGGTGAACTGGGCGAAGCCTGGTATCGCGCTGGCAAGCAGGAACACAAGCACAACACCTTCAGCGACTTCATCGCCTGCGCCGAACACCTGATCGCCGATGGCTTCACCACACCACAGCAATTGGCGATCAGCGGCGGCAGTGCCGGCGGCCTGCTGATCGGCGCGGTGCTCAATCAGCGGCCGGAGCTGTTCGGCGTAGCGATTGCCGAAGTACCGTTCGTCGACGTGCTGAACACCATGCTCGACCCGGATCTGCCGTTAACCGTCACCGAGTACGACGAGTGGGGCAATCCTGAAGAGCCGGACGTCTATGAGCGAATCAAGGCCTACGCCCCGTACGAAAATGTCACCGCGCAAGCCTATCCGGCGACCCTGGTGATCGCCGGCTACAACGACAGTCGCGTGCAGTACTGGGAAGCGGCCAAGTGGGTGGCAAAATTACGCGCGACCAAAACCGACACCCATCCCCTGCTGCTCAGGACAGAATTGGGTGCCGGGCATGGCGGGATGAGCGGTCGTTATCAGGGATTGCGTGACGTAGCACTCGAATACGCATTTGTTTTCAAGGTTTTGGGCATCGCCTGAGGAACTCCGTTCGGCGTGCCGGTCTTAACTCTGAACACCGGACGCCGCCCCCGTGTAGGAGCGAGGCTTGCCCGCGAAGGCATTTTCACAGTCAACATTGATGTTGGATGTTACGGCCTCTTCGCGGGCAAGCCTCGCTCCTACTAGGGATTCGGGCCCGAACCAGAACCAGACACAAGAAAAAGACCATGACGACATGTCAGAACCGACCTTACTGAACAACGAAATTCGCGACTGGCTGATGGACTGTGGCCTGTTCGATCAACTGCTGCCGGCGGACTTTGCCGCTGCCTCGGGTTATTTCAGCATCAGCACCATTGCTCAAGGCGAAGAAATTTTTCATGAGGGCGATGCCGGCAGCTTCATGTGCATCATCCACACCGGCCAGGTGGCAGTGCAGAAAACCAACAGCGACGGGCAACGGGTGACCATGGCAACGTTGCGCAGCGGTCGGGCGTTCGGAGAAATGGCCGTACTTGACGGCGAACGACGTTCAGCCAGTTGCGTGGCCGCGAGCAATTGCCAGTTGCTCAATCTGGGCAAGGACTCGCTGGAAAAGATGCTCAACGATGCACCTAAAATCGCCGCCAAAGTCATCCGCGCGCTTGCCGTTTCCCTCTCGAAACGCCTGCGCATGGCCGACGGGCAACTGCTCTCGCAGCAGATTTAACCGCCGGGTGATTTGGCTTTTGACGGGTTTTGCTCCAGCCCCGGCAGTGGCTGATCCTTGGAGGGTGGGCTAGGCATTTCCATGGGCACCAACGGCGGACCGCCACTGCCAGGGCCAACCTTGGGCACGCTGGTCGGAGTGATTTGCGGGTACGGTGTCGGGGTCGCAGTGCCGGGCGAACCGGGCAGCGGCGCGGGGCTGGTGGGGATGGTTTGCAGCACCTGGGCCTGCACTGCAGTTATCGAGAGCGCGGCCAAGGCAATGACCGTTAGAATGGTGCGCTTCATCAATGGCTCCGTTGGCCTTGTTGTCTTTTTGCAGGCTACTCCCAACGGCGCGTGTTTGCCTTCCTCCCTTTATGCCAATTTCTCCTCAAGTGAGTCCCATGAAACGTTTCGTTCTGCTCGACACCACTCCAATTCCTGAAAATGGCGGTGCCTTGTGCCTGTTCGAATACGGCGAGGATTTTGTCATCAAGATCCAGGGCGGCGACGGCGGGCAACTGATGAACACCCGCATGCACGGCTCCGAAGATGCGCTGGCCGAGATCCCGTGCCGTAAAGTGGCCGGCCGGCCGAATTCGCGCGTGCTGATCGGCGGCCTGGGCATGGGTTTCACCCTCGCCTCGGCCCTCAAGCACCTGGGCAAGACTGCTGAAGTAGTCGTCGCCGAACTGGTGCCGGGGGTGGTGGAGTGGAACCGTGGACCGCTGGGCGAGAAAGCCGGGAACCCGCTGCTCGACCCGCGTACGGTCATTCGCATGGAAGACGTGGCCAAAGTGCTGCAAGCCGAGCCACAAGGTTTCGACGCGATCATGCTCGACGTCGACAACGGCCCGGAAGGTCTGACCCAGAAGGCCAACAGCTGGCTCTACTCCGCTGGCGGCCTGAGCGCCTGCGCCAAAGCGCTGCGGCCCAAAGGTGTGCTGGCCGTATGGTCCGCGAGCGCTGACCGACAGTTTTCCGACAAACTGAAGAAGGCCGGCTTCAAGGCCGAGGAAGTCCAGGTCTTCGCCCACGGCAACAAAGGCACCCGTCACACCATCTGGATTGCCGAGAAGCTCAAGGGCTGAGCTAAACTGCGTTTATTACCGTCATTAGTCTTTTACAAAGGTGAACCCATGAGTTCGTCAACGCCTCCGTCCAACACGTCGAAGCTGGACCGCATCCTTGCTGACAACCAGCGCGACAAGGAAATGGGTTACCGCGACAAGGCCCTGAAAATGTACCCGCACGTATGCGGTCGCTGCGCCCGTGAGTTTTCCGGCAAACGCCTGAGCGAACTGACCGTGCACCACCGCGACCACAACCACGACAACAACCCTCAGGACGGCTCGAACTGGGAGTTGTTGTGCCTGTATTGCCACGACAACGAACACTCGCGGTACACCGACCAACAGTATTTCGGTGAAGGCTCGCTGAGCTCGCCGAAAATCGCCAAGGCGACGCATAACCCGTTTGCGGCGTTGGCGGGGTTGATGAAGAAAGAAGACTGAGCCCCGCATGATCGTTCCCACCAGAGCGTGGGAACGATCACTGAACACCCCTCCCCCAATCCCCGTATAATCGCCGTTTTTTCCCCGAAGGCACCCGCTCGTGGCAGACAAACGGTACAGCTGCATTGGTTTGTATAACCCCAAATCACCGGAGAACGTCGGTTCGGTGATGCGCGCCGCTGGCTGTTATGGCGTCGCGTCCGTGTTCTACACCGGCAAGCGTTATGAACGTGCCGCTGACTTCGTCACCGACACCAAACGGGTCCATTACGACATTCCGCTGATCGGCATCGACGACCTGAAAAAAATCCTGCCGCTGGGCTGCGTTCCGGTCGCTGTGGAACTGGTGGACGGCGCCCGTTCGCTGCCGGAATACACCCACCCGGACCGCGCGCTGTACATTTTTGGCCCGGAAGACGGCTCGCTGGATAAAGACATTCGTGACTGGTGCGAAGACGTGGTCTACATCCCGACCACCGGTTGCATGAACCTGGCGGCCACCGTCAACGTCGTGCTCTATGATCGCCTGTCCAAGGGACTCAATACTCGTTCCGGGGCGAAATTTCGCTGATTCACCACACATCCGATGGAACAAGCCGCCCGCCTCGGCAGTCAGCTTAATTATCTATTGTTGAAGCAGCTATTCCCGCCAGGAGACAGATCATGAGCGAGCTCAAACGCGTAGAACGCATCGAATCCACCCCGTTCCAGACTCACACTGACCAGAACGTTGAGGGTTGGGAACGCGTTGCTTCCCTGGCCGGCGGCGTGGTGATGGTCGGCAAGGGCCTGCGTCGCGGTGGCGTGTTCGGGTTGATTCAAGTGGCGATCGGCGGTGTGGCCCTGGCGCGTGGGATTACCGGGCACAGTTCGGTGAAAAGCCTGCTGGAGAAAAGCCGTCAGGACATGAACAACGTGCGGGTGAAGATTCAGCGGGCGGGTGAAGAGCTGAACCGGTTGAAGGCAAATGCTGAAGCGGCGACCAATACCGCTACCGTGACGGGCAATGATTCTTTGACGTCGCCAAAAACCGGGGTTTGATCCAGACGACGATCGTTCCCACGCTCGAGGGGACGATCACTGCAGCAACTCGGTATCGAGGACTTTGGAAGACTCGCCAATGACGCTTTCCGCAAGCTGAACAAATTCCTTGGTATCCACGCTGTCGAGATGCATCGCCCCTTGCAACACATCATCCAGCGACCGCTTGTTGCGCGTCTTCAAGCGAATCTCGCGATCCAGTTCCTGCAATAACACGATCGCTTTCGAGACCTGCGCCGCACTGACCTGCTCACCGCGCAATGTGCTGACCTTCTGGCTGTCCTTGGCCAACTTTTTCTGCAAACTCTCATACCGCTCATCACTCATGCCGCCGGCGCGGCGCACCAGTTCGATGGCGTAATACTCGGCAAATCCTTCGCTGATCCAGTCACTGCGCTGCTTGTCGTTGATCCGCCCGAACACCTGAGCCAATTCCCGCACCAACGCACTGGTGCCGCTTTCACTGACCAGCGGCAGACGAGTATTCAGATAGATCGATTCGCGCGCGCCCAGACTGCCGCGCCACATCGGGTCGTTGGCACCGACGACCAGCAGTTTGGTGGGATGACGGGGATACACCGCCTGCACTTGCGGCCAGATAAAGGTCAGCAGCGTTAGTACATCCATGCGGCGCATGCCCTGGCCTTGAGGCGAGGCGACGGTGACTTCGGTTTCCCCCAATCGCGTGCGACGGCTGCCGAGGTGGCCCGCGAGCATCCAGCCCGTGGGCCGGTCGAACAAGCGAGAAACGTTATCGACCCGGAACTTGTTCTTGCCGATCCGCGGCCAGGCGGTTTCAACGCTTTTCCAGCCGGTGGGCAATTCGAACTCAAGCCGCGAAACCAACTCGATGCCATCCTGCTGATCGAGTCTGGCCGCCGGCACTAGGTCATCGCCGCGCATCAGTGCCCAAGTTGGCGTCATGCGCGTGTCGAAGCTGCCGCTCTTGCGCCCGTGGCTGATGCGTACGCGGTAGGTCAGGCTGGACTTGTCGGCGGCCGGACGCCAGACACCACGGGCCTGTTTGCCCGGCGTGAGCTGCCATTGACCATCGGCCTTGAAGTCGCTGTAGTGGCTGCCGTCGCCCAGGTCGAAATCCAGACTGCGCACCGCCGAACCCTGGGCCAGGGTCAGTCGCACTTCAGCCTGATCACTTTGCGGCAACAGGCGAACGTGGTAATCCAGATCGACCTTCTTCGCCGCCCACACGGGCGAACTCAGGGCAAAAAGCCCAAAGGCCAACGCCAGCCGCAATCCCACAGCCATACACACTCCTTCGTGAAACGTTAGGCGTTCAACCCGCCCTGAATATCAGATGGTCTTCCCAATCCTCTTCGGCCACGCTGCCTTCAGCGAGCATGCGCCCGGACTGGGAAATACGTTCGTGGTGCACCGCATCGCGATCACCGCACACCAGATGATGCCAGAGCGGCAGGTCCTTCCCTTCGCTGACCAGTCGATAGCCGCAGGTCGGTGGCAACCATTTGAACTCATCGGCCTTGCCCGGTGTGAGCTGGATGCAGTCCGGGACGAAATCGCGGCGGTTGGGGTAATCGGTGCACTGACAGGTTTTCAGGTCCAGCAGTTTGCAGGCGATGCGCGTGTAGTAAACGCTGTTGTCGTCTTCATCTTCGAGCTTTTGCAAGCAGCACAGGCCACAGCCATCGCACAGCGATTCCCATTCCTCTTGATCAAGTTGATCGAGGGTTTTGCGTATCCAGAACGGTTCGACTTTGGCGGCCATGGCTCAAGCATCAACATCAGGTGGTGAAAAGGCCGCCAGTCTAGTGCCAAGGCCGTTGTCGGCCAAGCATTGGCGACTGCCGGTAGAACAGGACTTGTCAGTTATTGCGCCGCCCAGTAGGGTTTTGCGTCGCTCCCAACTTTTAAACGTAGCAAGGAATCTCTTGATGAGTGCTAATCCACGCGTTGCCGATTATGCCATCCACCCTCAGTTCACCGATCGCTGGTCGCCCCGCGCCTTCACCGGCGAAACCATTCCCATCGAGACCCTGCTGAGCTTCTTTGAAGCCGCACGCTGGGCGCCATCGGCTTACAACTCGCAGCCATGGCGGTTTCTGTACGCGCGTCGCGACACGCCAAACTGGGAGCGTTATCTGGGGCTGCTGAACGAATTCAACCGCAGCTGGGCGCAACACGCCTCGGCGCTGGTGATCGTAATCTCGAAAACCACCTTCGCAGTGCCTGGCGCCACCGAAGAAACCCCGGCGCTGTGGCACACCTTCGACACCGGTTCGGCCTGGGGCCATCTGGCGCTGCAAGCGAGCATCAGCGGCTGGCACACTCACGGCATGGCCGGTTTCGACCAGGAACTGACCCGCAAGGCGCTGAACATTCCTGAGGGTTATGCGCTGCACGCTGCGGTGGCGGTGGGCAAACTGGGCGATAAGGCAACGCTGGCGGATTACCTGCAAGCGCGTGAAGAACCGAGCCCGCGTCGTCCGCTGAACGAACTGGCCGCCGAAGGCGACTTCACCCTCTAAGCGTGACGGTACGATCGTTCCCACGCTCTTGTGGGAACGATCATTGCGGTGTACTCAATACCCGCGATTGAAATCCACTTCCCCGCGCAACGCCTCATCCGCCTGATACGCCCGCAGGTTTTCGACAAACAGATTCACCATCATCGATGGCGAAGTCGGCGCCGCGCTGTGGCCGGTCAGCAGCAAGCCCCACGCCGTCCAGAACGGGTGACGCTGCGGCAACGGCTCCTGACGGCAGACGTCGATCACGGCACCGGCCAGATGCCCTTCTTTCAAGGCTTCCACCAGGTCCGCATCGACCACTGCCACGCCGCGTCCGACGTTGATGAACAAACCGGTCGCCTTGAATTGCTTGAACAGCGCCGCGTCGTACAAGTCGTGGGTGTTCGGCGTATTCGGCAGCAGATTGATCACGTAATCCACTTCACCCACCAGACGCGGCAAATCAGCCAACGCCCCCACTTCGACAAACGGCGTCTGCTCACGGGCTTCGCTGGCGATGCCGTACAACTCGACGCCGAACGGCACGAGGAACTGCGCCACGGTCTGCCCGATGTCACCGGTGCCGACGATTAACACTTTGCGGCCGGCCAGGCTTTGGCCCTGGCGACTGTCCCACTTGCGCTCGACCTGGCTGACCAGCCGCGGCAGCACTTCGCGCTCGTGGCCAAGCATGTACGTCAGCACGTATTCGGCCATGACCTGACCGAAAATCCCCACCGCCCGGGTCAGGCGATAGTGCCGAGGCAAGCCGTCGGCCAGCAGCGGCGTGATACCCGCCCAGGTCGATTGCAGCCATTGTGGCTCGTGGCCCTGACGCAGCAGGGTCGCCAGCAGGTCCGGCTGACCTAGCCAGATCGGACAATCGGCGGCCTGGCTGGCCAGTTCGGCGGAGTCACCGCTGGTCAGCACTTCCAGGTCAGGCGCTGCTTGACGCAACAGCTGGGCGTACACAGGGTGGTCGTGTTCAGCTATCAGAACGCGCATGTTTCAAACCTTTCGAAAACAGTGCAGACGGCCACCGACGGAGTATCGCTCCATCGCCCTGGCCATCGCCAAAATCATTCCAGTGTTTAATAAAGGCTCTGAACAGAGCCTGTCTGCCGATCACATCGGGTCGTTACGTCGCAGCAATTCTTCTGGCAGGTGTTCGATGTACTCGTCTTCGGCCGGCGGCATTTGCAAGTGATAACCCTGCTTCTCAAGGTTTTCCAGCACCACGGTGATGTCCTCGCGCGACAGTTTGCGCTCGGGGGTCAGCACCAGGTCGAAGGCGTGATGCGGTTTGCCGAAGGCAGCCATCAGGCTTTCCGGGACGCGCTCCAGTGCATCGCTTTTGAGCACATAGAGGTACATCTCGTTTTTCTTCAGGCTTCGATAAATGGAGCAAATACGTTTCAAGGCTGTTCTCCGGCGGTGGCCAGGCTGTCGAGCAGCGCCTGGCCCATCAATTCGCGGCGCCAGCCACGCAGCGAATCAGGTAATTGGTAAGGACCGTTGGGGTAGCCGCTCTTGAGCAGCGCTTCCAGGGTTTTCTTGCGCAGCATCAGCTCCGGCGCGATGTTCAGGCGCTCGGCTTCGGCCTGGCCGATCGCTCGAAGCTGCTTGACCAGCGCAGCGGCGTCCACCGGTAATGGCTCCGGCACCGCTGGCGGCCATTGATCTGGCGACACACTGCCAGAGCGCTTGATCAGATCAAGCAGAAATTCACCGTCCTGACGCACGGTACGCGGGTGCATGTCTTCGATTTTCGCCAACGCGCCGAGGTTGTCCGGTTGCGTGCGCGCCAACGGCCACAGGGAATGCTCACGAACGATGCGGTTGCGCGGTAGATCACGGGCACGGGCTTCGTGCTCGCGCCAGGCGCACAGTTCACGCAACACCACGAGTTGGGCGCGGGAGAGCTTCCAGGCCAGCTTGGCTTCGCGATAGACCTCGTACGGATCGACCTCGCGGCGCAGGTTGGCCACCAATTCGGCGCCGTCTTCCAGGACCCAGGCGTATTTGTCGTCAGAGAGCTTCGGACGAAGCTCTACGAAAACCTCCGCAAGGTGCAAAGCATCTTCGGCGGCGTAGCTGATTTGGGTGTCCGATAGTGGGCGTTGCAGCCAGTCGGAACGGGTCTCGCCCTTGGGCAGGTCGATGCCAAGCACTTCCTGCACCAGCCGCGAATAGCCCATGGAGAAACCCAGGTTCAGATAAGCGGCGGCCAGTTGGGTGTCGAACAGTGGCGCCGGCAGGCTGCCGGTCAGGAGCAGCAAGACTTCGAGGTCTTCGCTGCACGCGTGGACGACTTTGACCACGGCCGGGTTTTCCAGCAACGCGGCCAGAGGTTGCCAGTTGTCGATGGTAAGGGGGTCAATCAGGTAAGCGCGTACGCCATCGCCGATCTGCAGCAGGCCTGCGATCGGATAAAAGGTGTCGACCCGCATGAATTCGGTGTCGAGGGCAACGAATGGCAGCTGCTGCCACTCGGCACAAAACTGACCGAGGCTATCGTTGTCGCGAATCCAGTGAATATCGATGGCCACACGGCTCTCCCTTGAAGAATGGCGCGCAGTATATATCGCCCCCGGCGATTTCCGCGCATCCACTGAACAAGAGCTTTAGCGAAAATGCCTGCCAGACAGCAAGAAATGTCTGACAAGCGGAGCCTAGCTGGCCTTACGCAGTACGTAGACACGCATCCGCGCACAACCCGGCAGGAAGTCTTGGTGACTGAGCAAACGCAAACCTGCGCGCTTGAACTCGGCTTCCACGTCGACCTTGCTGGCCAACTGTCGGGGCGGAGCGCCCTGTGCATCCGTGCGCCGGCCTTTGAAATGAGCATCGACCTTTACCGCCACAATGACCGTATCGCGACTGACCCGATGGAACTCCTTAAGCATGGCCAAGCGATGCTCGGGGCTGACGATGTCTTGAAACAGCTGCATGCAAAAAATGCAGTCAACCGCGTTCGCCGACAAGCCGATGGTGAACGCTGAGCTCTGAAAGGTCTTGACCCGCTTCAGCAGGTTCTGCGGATGATGGGTTCGGGCATGATCGAGTATGTCCTGAGACGGGTCGGCCGCGAGGATCACCCGGTTGGCATGCTCGGCCAGTACCGGCCAGAAGCGCCCGACACCACAGGCCAAATCGAGAACCAGGCCCGGCTCGCCAGCAACCTTGAGCGCGTTGCGCACCAGTTGCTCATCACGCCAGAGCGTCAACCGTCCAGCCAGGCCACGCGGTCGCGGCTGAAGACAGACGCGGGCGTGCTCCTGATCGTAGCGCCGGGCGATCTCAAGCTCGATGGCGGATGGGGGTTGGGCGGACATGTGCAATGGCTCTTGGGGGGAAACTCGACCGGCCGCAGGTTAGCGGCCGGTGCGTGAAAAAAAGGTTGAAGCACTCAGTCTTTGGCCAACACGCCGTCAATCACCGCACCGCGACATCCGGCAAACATATCCAGATCCTGGTTGTACACCTTGCTCTTGACCTCCAGCAAACCGAGCATCGAATGGAACAGGTTGTCCTGGCTCAAGGGCTTTTCGCGACTCAGTTGCAGGCAATGGGTGTCCACGGAGAACGACTTTTGATAGCTGTCGGAGAACCAGGCCAGCATCGCGACATGCTTTTGTTGTTCCGGCGCGAGCATGTAAGGCGTCCCATGGAGGAACAAGTTGTACTCGCCCAGGGATTCGCCATGGTCCGACAAATAAAGCATCGCGGTGTCGACTTTGTCCTGATTGTTACGCAACAAATCGATCAGGGTGGACAGCACGTGGTCGGTATACACCAAGGTGTTGTCGTAGCCATTGACGATACTTTCGCGACTGCAATTGTTCAGGGCGTTACTTTCACACACCGGAGTGAAGCGTTCATATTCTTTCGGGTATCGCTTGAAGTATTCAGGACCGTGACTGCCCATCTGGTGCAACACCAGTACCGTGTCTTTATCCAGGGTATCGATGAAATGCTGCAAACCCTGCAGCAGGATTTCATCGCGGCATTCGCTATTGGCGCACAGCACCGGGTCTTTCAGGTTACTGACGTCGTCGTGGGTGACCCGATCGCAAGTGCCTTTGCAACCCGATTGGTTATCGCGCCAGATCACGTCGAGACCCGCGCGTTTGAGCACGTCCAACAGGCCTTCCTGATTCTTTGCCTTGCTGGCGTTGTAATCTTTGCGGCCCATGTCGGAAAACATGCACGGCACGGACACCGCTGTTTCCGTCCCGCAGGAATGCACGTTGGTAAAAGCGATCAGGCCAGCTTCTTTATTCAGTTTGGGTGTGGTGTCGCGGTCATACCCCAGAATGCCGAAGTTCTCGGCTCGGGCACTTTCGCCCACCACCAGCACCGTCAGTGATTTGCGACCATGGGTTTGCCAGGCGGGATTTCGCTGGGCATCTTCGCCCAGTGTGACGAAGGGCTGTTGCGCCGACGCGACTTGCTCACGCAGATAGCCAGCCGAGGCACCGATGTAGTTGCTGGGTACTATCATCAGGCGCAACTCATGGTGATTGCGAAACAACGAAGACAGGCCCTGATAGTTAACCAGTGCAACGCCTCCGATCACGGCAACCGACGCGACACTTACCAGTGTTTTACTTATTAGCTCACGGTGCCAGCGGCGATAATTAACCGGGATCCCCCACAACAACAACGACGGCAAAACGCCCAGAAAAAGTATATAAA
The DNA here is from genome assembly GCF_054898005.1 of Pseudomonas sp. HLT2-19-2. NCBI lineage: Bacteria > Pseudomonadati > Pseudomonadota > Gammaproteobacteria > Pseudomonadales > Pseudomonadaceae > Pseudomonas > Pseudomonas sp. HLT2-19-2. The sequence continues at coordinate 4,680,538 of NZ_CM142712.1, forward strand.
CAAGCAATTTCAATGACAGCAAGTCACGCACTTCCGTCGCATTGGTTTGCGCAAAGTTACGCAGCATGCCGGTGTCAATCAAAACACCATATTGGCTCATGAAGTACGCCACGCCCGCACTGACCATGAAGATCAGCGTCAGGATCGGTTTCATCACGGGCCGGAAAGCCAGCAGGGTCAGCACAATGTTAAAAGCGGCCAGGATCATCAATCCGAAAGCCACGCGCATGATGATGCCCTTACCGTCAGACGCCGTGATGTCAAACAGGTGTTGCCAGAGCACAAAATTAAAACCCGTTAATAAAAAGGCGCTGGCAATCAGTGTCACCCACTCGGGGCGCACGGCTTTAATCTTCAACATGGTGATTGGCTGTTCCTGAAAAGAAGTGCCTTCGGTAAATGTGAAAATTTCATTTACCGCGACAGCACTAACTTTAAGCAGCCAACCATCAATTTTTTGTGAAAAAGAAGCCAACGATTAGTTGGCTTGTGGCACTAGGCCAAATCTTTTAACTTATTTGAGAATGGTTCAGGTTCTGTTCAGGCTTGATTCAAATACCAACGCCAGTCCTGCTCGCCGACTTCGCCCATGAACTGTCGATACTCGGCACGTTTCACCGCCAAGTACACGCCGAGGAACTCACCGCCGAACGCTTCCCGTGCCCAGCTCGAACCCTCAAGCGCTCGCAACGTGGTCAGCCAGTCGGTCGGCAACAGTTCCGTGGCCTGGGCGTATCCATTACCCTCCACCGGCGCGCCTGGGTCGAGTTGTTCGCGAATACCGCGATGAATCCCGGCCAGAATCGCCGCAGCCGCCAGGTACGGGTTGGCATCGGCACCACAGATGCGATGTTCGATATGCCGGGAAAACGCCGGCCCGCCGGGCACGCGCAAACTCACGGTGCGATTGTCCACGCCCCACGTGGGTGCCAGCGGCGCATAGCTGTTGGTCTGGAAGCGACGGTAAGAGTTGGCGTTCGGACAGAAAAGCAGCAACGAATCGAGCAAGGTGCTGAGCATCCCGCCGACCGCCTGTTTGAGCAACGGCGTACCTTCCGGGGCTTCGCTGGCGAACAGGTTGTTGCCCTCCTTGTCCGCCAGGCTGACGTGCATGTGCATGCCAGTGCCCGCCAAGTCATCGAACGGTTTGGCCATGAAGCACGCCGTCATCCCGTGCTTGTGGGCCACGCCCTTGACCAGCCGTTTGTAGCGCACCGCTTCGTCCATCGCCTGCAAAGCGTCGGTGCGGTGTTCGAGGGTGATTTCCACTTGCCCCGGCGCGTATTCGGAAATCGCCGTGCGCGCCGGAATGCCCTGGAGTTTGCAGGCGCTGTAGAGATCGGCCAGAAACGGTTCGATCTGTTCCAGTTCACGCAAGCCGTAGACCTGAGTGCCCCGCGGTCTTCCACCATCGACATCCCGCGCCGGTTGCGGCCGACCATTGCTGTCGCGCTGCTGATCCAGCAGGTAGAACTCCAGCTCCGCCGCCATCACCGGGTAATAACCGTCGGCCTGCAAGCCTTCGATGACTTTCGCCAGCAGATGCCGTGGATCGGCAATCGTCGCGGGCATCCCCTCCTTCGGGTGCATGCTGACCTGCACCGCCGCCGTAGGAATCAGCCGCCACGGCATGCGCGTCAAACTGCCACTGATCGGGTACGCCCGGCAGTCGATATCGCCAACGTCCCAGACCAGGCCGGAGTTTTCCACGTCATCGCCGTTGATGGTCAGGCCAAGAATGGTGCTCGGCAATGGCCGTCCGCTTTCGTAAACCGCCAGCAATTCATCGCGATGCAGCAACTTGCCCCGAGGCACACCGTTGTTGTCGAGGATGAACAACTCAAACATCTCGATATCCGGGTTCTGTTCAAGAAAGGTCAGGGCTTCTTGCTTGGAGGCGAAGGATGTCGTGGCAAAACTCATGGGAATTCTCTTCTTTCCGCGTCAGGCAAACGCACAGGCGCCGCCACTTTGATCCCGGCGCGCGGCGCGGGACCTGTAAGAACAATCAACGGGAAATGCAGGAATCCGGTGGGCGCGCGTGACGGCAGTGCCACAGCGCCCAGAAGGCTAATTCGGAGGGAAGTGTGACGGGACAACCGTCCATAGAAAAAACCACAGAGAACAGATGACCAGCAGCGTCACACGGGCGGTTAAGTCGTTAAATCGTGATTTGAAGAACCTTGGTTGCGGACTCGCTAAACATTGTTCGCGCCTTTCAGCTTCACACCGCTGTATTCAATTTCTAAATACTGCTCCGGACTTTCTGATTTGCGGCCTGCAGACCTCGCGCGCCTAATCGGCTCCTTGTCATTCAAGGTCCGATAGATGGAAAACGTTCGCGCAACCTCCCGCCCTGCCCTCTGGCTGATGTTCAGCATCATCCTGGTCGCCCTGAACCTGCGACCCTCCATGGCCGCTGTCGGTCCAGAGTGTGTAAAAACGCTTAGTCAAAATTGAAGTCTGCGCTTCTATGTGAAATCTGAAATTTATCGGCTGGTTGGCAGACCTGGATTTTGCGTAGATGCGTGATTTTCAGCTCTGATTTGGGCGCCAATCTCGCTGAAAAACGTTTTTACACACTCTGGGTCCTTTGCTGTCGGCGATTCGTGGCGACATTGCGCTGAGCTTCAGCCTGGCCTCGCTGCTGACCATGCTGCCAGTGATGGCGATGGGGCTGGCGATGTTCTTTGGGCTGAGCGTCAGTCAACGAATCGGCGAACAACGCACCGTGGTGCTCTCCCTGCTGATCATCGGCGTGGCTACGGTGTCGCGATTGTTCCTCGATTCGGCGGCCGAACTGATCCTCAGCGCCGTGCTGGCGGGCATCGGTATCGCGCTGATCCAGGCGTTGATGCCGGCGCTGATCAAATCCCGCTTCAGCGATAACGTTTCCGTGTGCATGGGGCTCTACGTCACGTCGATCATGGGCGGCGCAGCGATTGCGGCGTCGTTTGCACCGCTGGTGATGATCCGCACCGGCAGCTGGCGCATGGGCTTGGCGATCTGGGCGGCGCTGGCGCTGGTAGCGTTGCTGTTTTGGTCGATGCAACGCGAAAGGATGCCGGCGCAGCCTGCTCAGGCGCAACGCAATGGGTCCTTCTTCGGCAATTCCCGCGCCTGGTTACTCGCAATCTTCTTCGGGCTGGGCACGGCGTCCTACACCTGTGTGCTGGCCTGGCTGGCGCCGTACTACGTCGAAAAGGGTTGGAGCGAACAAAACGCCGGGTTGCTGCTGGGCTTCTTGACCGCCATGGAAGTGTTGTCCGGCCTGCTGACACCGGCCATCGCCAACCGCAGCCGAGACCGACGCGTGGTGCTGATGGTGTTGCTGGCGCTAATCATGGCCGGTTTCTGCGGGCTTATTCTCAGCCCGCAACACCTGAGCCTGTTGTGGCCATGTCTGTTGGGGCTCGGCATCGGCGGACTGTTCCCAATGAGCCTCATCGTGTCCCTGGATCATCTGGATAATCCCCAGCGTGCCGGCGGCCTGACCGCGTTCGTGCAAGGCATCGGCTATCTGATTGCCGGTCTCTCGCCGCTTATTGCCGGGTTTATCCGCGATCAGCTCGGCAGCTTCGAATGGGCCTGGTGGTCACTGACCGGCGTCATGGCACTGATGATCCTGATGGTCTTGCGCCTCGATCCGCGACATTACGCCCAACACATTCACTGACCCGGAACCCACATCATGAAACGCCTGCAGCCATTCAGGGACTGAAGGCCTCTGGAACTACCCCACAACTTTCCATGAAAGTTCCTACAGATCATTCTCCTGGCACCATCGTTCCGTTAGGATCACTCGCACAAGTTTGCGCACAGTCAGCGCAAGGAGCACAGCGAGACGGAACGGATGCTGAACAGTAACTTGCTTAGAAAGCTCGATATGCAGGACCTCATGGTGTTTATCGCTGTGTATGAGCAAAGCAGCGTCACCGGTGTATCCGAGGCACTCTGCGTTAGCCAGTCCACTGTGAGCTACTGCCTGAAAAAACTGCGCACCAGTTTCGAAGACGAGCTGTTCATTAATACCCGCGCGGGTATGCGCCCCACCTACAAAGCCAGCACCATGTACACCCACGTGCTGAAGATCCTCGAAAGCATCAACCTGTGCCACGTCGGTACGCAGGCGTTCGACCCCACCTTGCAACCGGTCACCTTCAATATCTGCGCACCTGAATACTTCGAGCAGTTGATCCTGCCGCGCCTGTTGAAAAGCTTCGATTTCGCCGACCTGCCGGTGATGGTCAACATGCACAAGTTCGAAACCGACATCCCGGCCGAGGATCTGCGCGACGGCAGCCTCGACCTGGTGATTTGCTTCGGCCCGAACTTTCATCGCAGTCACGGCGATTTCAAATCCCGGAGGCTGCTGGAGGATGACCTGGTCTGTGTCTTCGACAAACGTGCCACACCGCCGGAGCCGCGTTTAAGCCTGCAAGCCTTTGTCGAACGCCGGCACGTGTTCCCGACACCTTGGACATCCACCACCAACATGGTCGACGGCTGGCTGGCGCAGCAGGCGCAAAAACGGCAGATCGTCGCGCGCTCCAACAGCTACAGCGCGGCGCTGAAGATGATCACCGGCACCGACTTCATCGTGACCCTGCCTCGGCGCATCCAGCAATTGCTGGCTAACGAGGCAATCTTCAATCACTGCGAAGTGCCTGACGGCTTGCCGGGTTTCAGCCTCGACATGCAGTGGAACCAGAATGTCGATCAGGACAGCGCCAACACCTGGCTGCGCGAACAAGTGGTCAAAGCCTGCACCAAGAAAGAAATGACCTGAAACTCAGTTGCTGATGGCTATCTTGGTGTAGGACTCTCGATCGATGTCGAGGATTTCCACGGCCAACTGGACTTCAACGTCCTTCGGCCACTCACACAAATCCTGCACCACCGCCAGCAGACTTTCGGACAACTGCTTCTTGATCTGCGCCGAGCGACCGCTCAGCAGTGCCAGTTTCACATGCACGAAGGCCCGTTCACCTAACGCCATGCCGACCTTGAACGTCTCGACCTTCACCGCTCGGCTCTTGATGTCGTATTCGGCAGCAAACTGACCGGACGCCACCAACGTATTGTTGAGCCGGATCAACGCCACGTCGGCATTGAGCTCGGGCAGGTTGGCGGTGTATTCCATGTGCAGGTGAGGCATGACGGCGCTCCTAAATTAATGGCAGTGCGAAAAAAAAGAATGAAGACGATAGCCGCACATTCAATTGTTTCCCCAAATGCTCCGTACTCTACTATCGTTTCCAGATCAGGTCTGAAATTAGAAGTGTGCCGTTAATTGATCATGACGCTGAAACAGCAAGCGTCCTCTCCAGCAGTGAGGAGGTAACCCGAAAAATTCTGAATCAAGGATCGAACACCATGAATCGTCTCTACGTCGCAATGGCCCTGTCCGTTATTTCTCACTACGCACATGCTCTTGACCCTGGTGAAGAAAGCCGGGAAGGAGCTCCTAGCGCAAACTTTGACTATCTCGCTTATGCCGTCACTTGGCAGCCGACATTTTGCCTGTTGAAACCCGCCACAGCCGGATGTAACAAACCGAAAAACGTCTTTTACACCCACGGTATCTGGCCGTATTACAACAGCACCGACCAATCGGCCAATCGGCACCCCTCTTCCTGCATCAAGTCCGCAGGATGTAATCAGACTGAAGCCGTTTGCGAACTTTCAACAACTGTCCAGGCACAGGCCCAGGCCGACAATCGCTTTTCTAAAATTGTCACCGAGTCACCTGAATACCTGATGAAACACGAATGGCAAAAACACGGCACCTGCTATGGAACCAGCCAACGTGAATACTTCGAGGATTTTGTGAAGCTGCGCAGCGCCGTCAACTACAGTACGGAGTTCAACGAATATCAGGGTAAATCCCTGGATCTGGAAAAATTAAAAGCGCTGTTTCCGTCCAACACCTCATTTCGTTGTGCGAGCCAAGGCGGCAAACAGTATCTATTCGAAGTGTTCTTCCTGATCAATAGGCAGGGCCAGCCGTACACCCAGGATAAAAAGCTGCAAATCGGAGAGAAGTGTCAGTTACAGGAAACCCATATCCCGGCAGCTTGATCACTTGCCTCTCGATCCGAGCGAGTTTCGGCTCGCTCGTCACCTGCCCCGCCTGGCAAAAATTCAGATCCGCAACTTAGGATGTTCACTCATGAACGCCTCCAGTCTCGACCTCAACCAGCGCTCGGCGGGGTCGGTATCGACATGGCTGAGCCAGACCATCGACAGATCCAGTGTCGGTGTCTTGAACGGGAACGGCTCCTTAAACAGCTGGCCGGACGCGGCCATCGCCTCGGCGGTGTAATCCGGCAGACTGGCGATCAGGTCAGTCCCGGCGAGTAAGGCCGGCAGCGAGCTGTACTGCGGCACGGAAAGGACTACCTGACGCGTACGACCAATCTCCGCCAGCCACTCATCGGCGTAGCCGCTGACATTGGCGGTGTGGGAAACCAGCACGTGCGGTCGCGCGCAATATTCATCGAGTGTCAGCGGTGTGTCCGATGCATCCGCGCGCAAAATGCTGGGCTGGATGTGCCGCAACAACTTGCGCTTGGCGTTGGCTGGCAAGCCACGAGTCTGGCTGATACCAACCGTGATATCACCTGACGCCAGCAAGTCGGGAATCCGCCAGTAATCGACATGCTGCACCACGAACACCACCTTCGGTGCTTCCTGGCGCAAGGCACGCAGCAACGGCGGCAACAGGCCAAACTCGACGTCGTCCGACAGCCCGATTCGAAAGGTCATGGTGCTGCTGGCGGGGTCGAAATCATGGGTCAGGCTCAACGCCACCGACAACGAATCCAGGGCCGGCGACAGGTGCAGAATGATCTCCTCGGCCCGCGCCGTCGGCTCCATGCGATGGCCGACGCGAATGAACAGCGGATCGTTGAACAGCGTGCGCAAGCGATTGAGCGCCGAACTGATGGTCGGCTGACCAAGAAACAACTTCTCCGCCACCCGGGTGACGTTGCGCTCGAGCATCAGCGTTTCAAACACCACCATCAGGTTGATGTCGGCCTTGCGTAGTTCGTTGCGATTCATCCACTGCCCCCACTCCCAAATCTGATGACAGTTTAGGTAAGTGTCGTAATCGGCGTCTATGCGCCCCGTGCAGTTTGCGTTTAATTCAAATTCAGACAACGGCTTCGTCTTACATCCTCTTCCTGATTTCTTCGTTCATCTGGCGGGAAGCGATTGCGTCTCTAAGCTCGACAATGTTTAGGGCAAAACCGCCCTGACCACCAAAACCATTTGAACTCAAAGGAGCCTCCCAATGGCTAGAGATAAAGCGAAAGACGACAGACAATTCAACTGCACTCAAGCTCATGAAGCCGACTACGTCGCCGGCCTTTACCCTCACGTAAAGGAAGAGGTCAAAACGTTCCTCGCATCAGCCTGCAAGGATAAATCCCTGCACAACTCCACCCACAAAGACGTCTACGATCTGATCAAACGAAAATTGGGCCACTCACAACCGTAAGGCCGTCCGATTAAAACGAAGCTGCTCTGACTGAGCAGCTTCACCGCCTGAAGCCTAGATTTCCTTGACCGGCGTCTGATCGTGGGTCCCTTTGATCAAACTGATGGCATGCACACAATCAGACTTATTGACGTAAGCCTCCCCGCTGGCAATCGTTTCATTATTTCCCGCCCTCAAACGCCACCGCCATTGACCTTTGCCAGTCTGGGCTATGCCACGGGTTTGCCTGTAAATCTCAAAATACATTGCTCGCTCCTTGCGATTGCTGGTTACGGCAGATCAGTGACCTGCGAAACCAGAGTAGATGAGGATTTTTTGCCGCAGGGCCTTTCAATGTCAGGGGATGTTTCGCAGATACAGCCTTGATTTGCGGGACAACCAATAGATTCGGGGGGTGGTAAATAGAGTGACTGGGCTGAGTAACTTTTCCCCTGAAGAAGCATATTTTTCTTACGCTGCAGCGCTGCCTGTTCCGACGCAAAAACTCAACGCAAAGGAGGGTCACGAAAAAATGGACGGGACGGGCTGGACGCTTTGAGATGTCCAGCCGACTGTGATTACTTGCTAGCCCAGCGTTGAAGCGTTCTTCGATTTCTTCGCCGTGATCGACCCAGAACGCCACGTCCATAGACAGCGCGCCCTTGAGGTTCTGCGGCGCCGTGGGCACCCATTGCGCAAGTTTGCTATCCAGCCTGGCCGCGGCATTGGTATTGGTCGGGTCATAAGGAATCTGCTTGCATACCTGACCTGAGCATCCGGTTAGCGAAGGCAATAAAACGCTTGGCCTGATCGACAGGTGTGCGCGTCGTGCGCAACGCCAGCGTCGACGGGGCACTGGTGGAACGCGAGCGACTGGACATGGTGATCGTCGCCACCGGTGCCGAGCCGTATTGGCCGGCGTTCGAACGCGGAGGTGAATTTCAGATTGTAGATGCCTGGCAAGTACTGCGCGATGAGGTGCAAAATCGGCCGTTCAGTGAGGGTCGTCGACTGGCGCTGCGACTGGATCGGCCCCGGCATTGCCGAACGTCTGGTGCGCGCCGGGCATCAAGTGCGACTGGCGGTCAACAGTACCCATGCGGGGAACATCTGCCGCTGTACGTGCACAATCAACTGGCCGGCACCCGAATGAGCGTGTATTACGAAGACGGGATGTGGATCAGCTGCTGACGCCGCAGCCAAATCGGCAGTTGGAGATGCTGCACTCCGGTTTCCGCCCGGGACTTACAGTCAGCAAAGTTACAGCCATGAAGGGGAAGAGGCGGGGTATTTGCTGTCGGGGAGTTTTGCGTTGTGGGTGGGGGATCGGTATTTTCAGTTGGGTGAAGGGGATAGTTTTAGTTTTTCGAGCCAGGAGCCGCATCGGTATGGGAATCCTGGCGATGTGGATGCGGTGGTGATTTGGGTGATTACGCCGCCATCGTTTTGAGCGTCGGGTGTTCGATACATTGTGATCACGGGCAAAATTTACGTGCCCCGTAAACTGAACAAAAAAACCAGCGCCTGACCGTTTTTTTATTCGCTTACAACCAACCAAATCCTTTTCCCATCATGGCCGCCAAACCCAGCGCGGCAGTGATCAATGCGCTGAACAGAAGCCGAAAGTCTGTTCTGGTTTCTTTGCGGTGCTCTCGAAAATCCACACGAAGCTCACCAAGGTCACGTCGGACGTATTCGATATGCGTCTCAAGTTTGGATACTCGCGGTTCCAATGGGTTGTCTCCTGGGGGATCTGGTGGTCTTCGACCATTATCGTCACCAACACTCCTTTTGTTGCTCGGGAAGCGGTCGGGGTAATGCTCATCAAGGTTTACCAGCACAAAAGGCTCTCTCATCGCTGTCCTCCAGGCAACCGGCTTTGCTTCCCTGTTCGACGATTATATCTGCCAGTACATTGAGAGAATGCAGGCGTACAAATCCACAATATTTGCAGTTAAGCATCACCGCCGGCGTGCCGGATCGTAAATACTCTTTGCCACGTGCCCAAGGCAACGCTACACCTGTTGCACCAGTTTGGAGTGGCAATTCCCACTCATCATGCTCACAGAATGGGCATTCGGTATTCTTTATTCGCTCTTTGAAAATTTTGGCTAACCGCCCTGTATCCAGATGAAAACCCCTAAGCATTGGCTAGCCTCGGGACATTCCCGATCTGAAAACAACTCTGAAAACCTTCTTTACAGTCGTAGTACATGGCTACCTCTTCCTTGAGGGATAAATCATCGATTAAGCGAAAAACCATGGGATGGTGTGTCACGTTCAGTTACATGCGCGACCGAGAAGACATTACTTAGGTCACCGCTGCAAAATCGAATATACCCCCGATCAATCCCGGACGTATCTGTGTATGAAGTAAGAAGATTCGCTTCATTGTGTCAGCTCAGAATTCTCTCCGTGAGTCCATCCAAGCAGTTCTTTTCGAAAGCTGACACACGTCAGCTCACAGATTTTTCTGCTGGGTTGGGTCGTCAGGTGGCAGGGTTAGCGGCTGTTCAACTGCTAGCCCCACATTACTTTCAAGTTCTGCTTGAGGCTGGAGGACTACCGGATCAGGAGAAGCAAAGAAACCCCGGACAATCCTTTCACTCAATGAAAGCAGCCCAAAGGTGATGAAGCCAAAAATCAGCCCGACAACCACAATGCTCAACGGGTGGATTCGCACTGCATCGGGGCTTTCCAACATGTATTGAAAAGCCTGAACTGCAACCGCCAGGCAGGCCGCAACGGCTGCTATCAGCTTCACAGACAACCAAAGCCGTCGCCATCTGTTCATGCTATTCCCCGTCATCCGGTTAATTGCTCTGTATGCATGATAGCTAATGACGTGGATGCGCTTTGTTTCCTGAGTTCCGCAGTGGAGCCTCTCCGCAGCCCTCACCACTTGTCGCCGAACCAAAGCTCAACGAGGCACCAGAAACAAAAAAGCCCCGTAGCTTATTCAGCTACGGGGCTTTTTCTATGTAATGGCGGAGAGATAGGGATTCGAACCCTAGGTACCGGTGAAGGTACAACGGATTTCGAATCCGTCCCATTCGGCCACTCTGGCATCTCTCCAACGGCGCGCATCATAACAACACTTTTGCCGGAAGCGAACCCCCTAAGCGAAATTTTTCCGTGCTATCAGATGCTTGCGTCGATTAAAGCGGTACGCCCAAACGATTGGCGACTTCTTCGTAGGCTTCGATGACGTCACCGAGGCCCTGACGGAAGCGGTCTTTGTCCATTTTCTTGCCGGTGGCCTTGTCCCACAGACGGCAGCCGTCCGGGCTGAACTCGTCGCCCAGAACGATGGAGCCGTCGGAGAACACGCCGAATTCGAGTTTGAAGTCGACCAGCAGCAGGCCGGCGTCGTCGAACAGTTTGTTCAGGACTTCGTTGACCTTTAGCGACAGTTCTTTCATGCGAACCAGTTGCTCGGCGGTGCCCCAACCGAATGCCACGACGTGGGATTCGTTGATGAACGGGTCGCCCTTGGCGTCGTCCTTCAGGAACAGTTCGAAGGTGTAAGGGTTGAGCTTCATGCCTTCTTCGACGCCCAGGCGTTTGACCAGGCTGCCGGCGGCGTAGTTACGCACGACGCACTCGACCGGGATCATGTCGAGTTTTTTCACCAGGCATTCGTTGTCGCCCAGCAGTTTGTCGAATTGGGTCGGCACGCCGGCTGCTTCGAGTTTCTGCATGATGAAGGCGTTGAACTTGTTGTTCACCATGCCTTTGCGGTCGAGCTGCTCGATGCGCTTGCCGTCGAACGCCGAGGTGTCGTTGCGAAACAGCAGGATCAAGCGGTCAGCGTCGTCGGTCTTGAAAACCGATTTGGCTTTGCCGCGGTAGAGTTCTTCACGTTTTTCCATGATGGGCTCCGCTTGCTAAGTAGGTGGGCTAGGCGATGTGTCGCCAGTCGAGCCCTGAATCTTGATCGGCCAGTTGCAGCCAGTCCGGGTCGCACCCGAGGGTGTCGACAAAACATTGCCGGGCCAGCTGCGGCAGGTTGTTCTTGCTGCTCAGATGGGCCAGGACCAGATGTTGCAGGCCTTGCCAGCCCAACTCAGACACCAGGAATGCCGCCTGATGGTTGTTCAAATGTCCCAATTCACCGCCCACCCGCTGCTTGAGAAAGTACGGGTAGTGACCGCGAGCCAGCATGTCACGGCAATGGTTGGACTCGATCATCAACGCATCGAGGTCCCGATAGCCGTCCAGCACCTTGTTGCAATACGAGCCCAGGTCGGTCAACAGGCCGAAACGCCGCTCACCGTCACTGAATACGTATTGCGTTGGCTCCTGTGCATCGTGTGCCACGGCAATAACGCCGATGCTCAGTGCGCCAATCTGCAGTTGCTCGCCGCCGGCCAGAAAGCCAGCCGGTTCAATAGGTTTGCGCATCCCGCGCAGGGTGCCGCGACTGAGGTAGACAGGCAGATTGTAACGCCGAGACAGCAAACCCACGCCATGCACGTGGTCGGCATGTTCGTGGGTCACGAGTATCGCGCTCAGTTGCGCAGGACTTACACCCAGGCGCAGCAAGCGTTTTTCGGTTTCCCGCAGGGAGAAACCACAATCCACCAGTACATACGTGTCATCGCTGGCTATCAGCGTGCCGTTCCCTTGGCTACCGCTGCCGAGAACGGCAAAACGCATGTGATCAGCCCAGGTTGTCCTGAATCACGCTCAACACTTTGCGCGCCACATCTGCCGGCGCCACGGTATTGATGTTTTTCTCGACGGTGACCTGGACGTTCTCGCCAACCTTGCTCAGGCGAACCTGATAACGCTCGGCACGGGATTCAACTTCTTCCTTGCTCGGCGCGCTGCCAAACAGGCCACTGAAGAAACCAGGCTTCTCGTCTTTCTTCTCGGCTTTTTCGGCCAGGTTGATGTAGTACAGGCCCAGGCTGCGGTTGATGTCTTCAACGCGCCATTCGCCCTGTTCCAGCGCACGACCGACGCTCGACCAGGCACGATCCAGATCGTTGCCGACGTTCAGAACCGGGTTGCCGCTGCCGTCTTCGCTCAGGCTGACACGGCTTGGCGTATCGGAATCACGTGAAGCCAGCATGGAAACCGAACCGCCCTTCTCCGAGGTGCGGCTCATGCTCGCGAGCATGTCGTCGACCAGTGCCGCGTCCAGGCCCGTGTTGACCGAACGGTTGGTAAAGGCCACGTCGGAAGTGCTACCGGCAGGACGCTCGGCGCTGACCACATAGACTTCACTGGTGTTGCGCTGCACGCCAGGCTCGATGCGGACCCGCACGCGGGTTTCGCTGTCAGCGCCGACACCGGCTGCGCTCAGGCGCTTGGCCATGGCGGCGGACAGTTCCTCGGAATGCTGCCAGGTGGTAGTGAATTCGCCGGTTTGCGGGCGCTGTTCGTCCAGACGGAAACCGTTGTCCTGGAAGAACTGCACGGCCACTGGCCAGACTTCGGCCGGCGGGTTCTGGGCGACGATCCAACGCGAATCACCGGTCTTTTGCAGGGAGTAGGCGCTGGCGTCGGCCGCTGCCGACAACGGTTGCGGACGAGGAACGATGTACTCGCCCTTAGCGGTATCATCGGCCACGTTACGCGGGATCGGCAATAGCGGATCCAGACGTTTGGCAGTGCTGATATCCGTCGGCAATTGCATGGGTGCAGTTTGTTGCGCTTCCAGGTAATCGCTACCACGGTCACGGAAATAACCTTCCGGGCCCCAAACCCATCCGCAGCCACTGGTGCTGGAGATGATCAAGGCAAGTGCGGAAAGTCCGGCCATTCGCTTCATGCGTAGTACTTCCTCAATTAAACCAGGACGCCGGACTGGCGCATGGCCTGCCGCAGCGGTTCGTGACAGGCAGCGCTAAGCCAGGTGAGCGGCAGACGGATACCGTCCGGCATCAAGCCCATTTCATGCAGTGCCCATTTCACGGGGATTGGGTTGGATTCGATAAACAGGGTTTTATTGAGCGGCATCAGCTTTTCGTGAATCGCGCGGGCCGTCACGGCGTCACCTTTCAGAGCAGCGTTGCACAGGTCGCTCATGTCGCGCGGTGCAACGTTGGCGGTCACCGAGATGTTGCCTTTGCCGCCGAGCAGGATCAGTTCGACTGCGGTGGCGTCGTCACCGGAAAGCACCACGAAGTCTTTGCGAACGCCGTCGATGATGGCTTTGGCACGCGTCAGGTCGCCGGTGGCTTCCTTGATGCCGATGATGTTTTTCACGGTCGACAGGCGGATCACGGTTTCGGTCAGCATGTCGCAGGCTGTACGGCCCGGCACGTTGTAAAGAATCTGCGGGATGTCGACGGCTTCGGCGATGGCTTTGAAGTGCTGGTACAAGCCTTCCTGGGTCGGCTTGTTGTAGTACGGCGTGACCAACAGGCAAGCATCGGCGCCGGCGGTCTTCGCATTGGTGGTCAGCTCGATGGCTTCGCGAGTCGAGTTGGCGCCGGTACCGGCGATCACCGGAATTCGCCCTGCAACCTGCTTCACCACGTAACGAATCACTTCGATGTGCTCGTTCACGTCAAGGGTGGCCGATTCACCTGTGGTGCCGACCGCCACGATGGCGTGGGTGCCGTTTTGCAGGTGAAAGTCCACCAGTTTGCTCAGGCTCTCCCAGTCGAGACGACCTTGTGCATCCATGGGTGTGACCAGTGCCACCATACTGCCCGCAATCATGCAACCGCTCCTGCCGGAAAAAGAGAGCGGTAATGGTACTGGCGCCAAGATGCTTGTACAAGCAAAGTACTGCGCTGCTGCCATTCCCCTTGGCGCTGCTTTTCGCTACCCTTCAGACTTTGATCGGTACTGATAAGCTCGTACGCCGGGTTCCAGCCTCCTTTTTCGGCATCACAAGCCCCGATCCAGCGTTGCCACCCCTCGCTCTTGCCACACTGGAGCACGTTGCAACCTTGCGGCTCGGGTTTTCTGAATTCGCATCCGCAGGCTCGCTCCCGGTAAAAAGCCTGTAGAAGTATCGACCGCTCATCGCTTTAGGAATGCTGCATGTCCACCCCCACAGTTCGCGAACAATTCCTTGTCATCAGTGCCCTCGGCGCCAACCCCATGGAGCTGACTAACGTCCTGTGCCGCGCCAGCCATGAAAACCGCTGCGCCGTGGTCACCTCTCGCCTGACGCGTCATGGCGAGTGCAGTGCGCTGATCCTCGAGATCTCCGGCAGCTGGGACGCCTTGGCGCGCCTCGAAGGCAGCCTGCCGAGCCTCGCCAAGAAGCACGCCTTTACGGTCAACGTGGTGCGCAGCGCGGCGCTGGAGAATCGACCTCAGGCCCTGCCGTACGTCGCCTATGTCAGCTCGGCTTACCGCTCGGACATCATTAACGAGCTGTGCCAGTTCTTCATGGACCACAACGTCGAGCTGGAAAACCTGACCTGCGACACCTATCAGGCTCCGCAAACCGGCGGCACCATGCTCAATGCCACGTTTACCGTGACCTTGCCGGCCGGTGTGCAGATCAGCTGGCTGCGCGATCAATTCCTGGATTTCGCCGACGCGCTGAACCTGGATGCCCTGATCGAACCGTGGCGCCCACAAAACCCAATGTAAGGAAGCATTCATGGCCGTTGCCATCGACCAACCGGTTGCCGACTTCGAAGCACCCGCCACCAGCGGGCAGACCGTCAGCCTCGCGAGCCTCAAAAGCAAGCAGGTGGTGATTTACTTTTATCCGAAGGACAGCACACCGGGCTGCACCACCCAGGGTCAGGGCTTTCGCGATCAGCTGGACGCTTTTAAAGCCGCCAACACTGAAGTCTTCGGCGTGTCCCGCGACAGCCTCAAATCCCACGAAAACTTTAAGGCCAAGCAAGCGTTCACCTTCGAGCTGATCAGCGACAAGGAAGAAGCACTTTGCCAGTTGTTCGACGTGATCAAGCTGAAGAAGCTTTATGGCAAAGAGTATATGGGCGTTGATCGCAGCACATTCCTGATCGACAAGGACGGTGTGCTGCGTCAGGAATGGCGGGGTGTGAAGGTACCGGGGCATGTAGATGCGGTGTTGGCCGCTGCTCAAGCGCTGAACAAGGCCTGATCGTTGAATGCTGTGGGAGCCCGCTCCCACAGACTGTTTACAACAGCGGCGCCACCACCGGCTCATTGCGCGGCCACGCATCAAGCACAGCCTTGAATAGCGTCGCCAGGGGAATCGCAAAGAACACGCCCCAAAAACCCCACAGCCCGCCAAACAGCAATACCGCGCAGATGATCGCCACCGGATGCAGGTTGACCGCTTCCGAGAACAACAGCGGCACCAACACGTTGCCGTCCAGTGTCTGGATGATCCCGTAAACCGCCATCAAATAAATGAACTGATCGCTCCAGCCCCACTGGAACAGCGCAATCAGCAGCACCGGCACGGTCACCACCACGGCCCCGACATAGGGCACCACCACCGACACACCCACTAGCAACGCCAGCAGCGCCGCGTAGTTCAGCCCCAGGGCGACGAAAGCGATGTACGTCACGCCACCGCAAATGAAGATTTCGATGACCTTGCCGCGAATATAATTGGCGATCTGTCGGTTCATTTCCTGCGCGACGCGGGTGATCAGCGCCCGCTCACGGGGCAAGTAGCCACGCACCCACTGACCGATCATTTCCCGGTCCTTGAGGAAGAAAAACACCAGGATTGGCACCAGCACCAGGTAGATCATGATGTTCACCAGCAGCGGCAGACTCGACAGCGAGAACGTCAGCGCCCACTGACCGAACTTGCCGATCTCGCCCCGCGCCACTTCGATGGCCTGCAGCACCTGCTCGTCGGATACCAGATGCGGATAGCGCTCGGGCAGCAGTAATAACAGCGACTGCCACTTGGCGAGCATGCCGGGTAACTCGTTGAACAAGGTGATCAGCTGATGCCAGAGCAACGGCACCACGACAATAATGAATACCAGCAAAACCCCCATGAACAATGCGAAGACCAGCCCCACCGCTACCCCACCGGGCATGCGCAGGCGTTCGAGAGTGACGACCAACCCTTGCATCAGATACGCCAGCACCATCCCGGCCAGCACTGGCGCAAGCATGCCGCCCAGCGTAAGCACGGCGGTAAACGCCAGAAACAGCAGGACCGCCAGCACCACGGCTTCTTCATCGGAGAAATAACGCTGAATCCAGTCGCGTAACACCTTGAACATCAGTAATCCCTTACAAACGAACGCAGCAGAATTCAGGCTTTTTTCAACCAGTAGCGGTAAACGCCCGCTTCATCTTCTTCACGAAGCAGCGTATGACCGGCCAATCGGGCAAAGGTGCGAAAATCGCGCTGTGAGCCCGCATCGGTGGCGATCACCTTGAGCACTGCGCCGCTGGCCAGTCGATTGAGTTCCAGCTTGGCCTTCAGTAAAGGCAACGGGCAATTCAGGCCGCTGGCGTCGAGTTCGGCGTCATGGGCTACAGCGTCGGTCATTGCATCACTCCGGGATCAGTTGGTTGAGCGGCTAGAATATCTGGTCCGAAGCGTAGTGTCCGGCTACAGTAAGGTCTTTGTCGACTAAGGCTTTGTGCATGACTTTTTTGCGCCCTACCCTGCTGACGCTCGCTTGCCTGCTTGCCTCACCAGGCTTCGCCGACGACCTGCCGTCACTCGGCGACGCCAGTTCTGCCATCGTCTCGCCGCAACAGGAACACCAATTGGGCCGTGCCTGGCTGGCGCTGTTACGTAGTCAGGTTTCCCAGCTCAACGATCCGCAGCTCAAGGACTACGTCGAATCCAGCGTCTACCGGCTAGTGGAGACCAGCCAGGTCAATGACCGGCGCTTGGAGTTCATCCTGATCAACAGCCCGCAACTCAACGCCTTCGCGGCACCAGGCGGAATTGTCGGGGTCAATGGCGGTTTGTTTCTCAATGCCCAGACCGAGGGCGAATACGCCTCGGTACTCGCTCACGAATTGGCTCACTTGTCGCAACGCCACTTCGCCCGCGGCGTCGAAGCCCAGCAACGCATGCAGGTTCCGATGATGGCCGCGCTGCTGGCCGGGATCGTGATTGCCGCAGCCGGTGCCGGCGATGCCGGGATCGCGGCCATTGCGGGCACGCAGGCGGCGGCCATTCAGGAACAGCGGCGCTTCTCTCGCCAGAACGAACAGGAAGCCGACCGCATCGGCATCCTCAATCTGGAAAAAGCCGGTTACGACCCACGCTCGATGCCGACCATGTTCGAGCGATTGGCGCGCCAATATCGCTTTGACGCCAAGCCACCCGAATTTCTGCTGACTCACCCGGTTACCGAATCGCGGATCGCCGACACCCGCAACCGCGCCGAACAGGCAAAACCGGGCGGTATCGAAGACACCATCCGGTATCAGCTGATTCGTGCACGGGTCCAGTTGATCTATGAAGAAACCCCTGGCCTGGGCGCCAAACGCTTCCGCGCCCAGCTTGATGAAAACCCGAAAAACGATGTCGCGCGCTACGGCCTGGTCATCGCCCAGATCAAGGGTGGCCAGCTGAATGAAGCACGGGAAAACCTCAAGCTGCTGCTGGCCAAGTCGCCGAACGAAATCATCTATAACCTGGCTCAGGTCGACCTGGACATCACCAACAATCGCCTGCCGGATGCCCAGTCCCGGGTTGACCGAATGCTTACTCAGTATCCCGGCAACTATCCGCTGAATTCGGTGCGTGTTGATCTGCTGCTCAAGCAGAACCGCGCGCCCGAAGCGGAAAAAGCGCTGGAAAGTTTACTCAAGAGTCGCCCCGACGATCCCGACGTCTGGTACATGGTGGCCGAGACTCGCGGCCTGTCAGGCAACATCATCGGCCTGCATCAGGCCCGCGCCGAGTATTTCGCCCTGGTCGGGGATTACCGTCAGGCCATTCAGCAACTGGACTTCGCCAAGCGCAAGGCCGGCACCAACTTCCCGCTGTCGTCGCGGATCGACGCACGGCAACGTGAGCTGATGGAGCAAGAGCGCATGATCAAGGACATGATGGGCTGACTCTTTTCAGCAGACACAAAAAAACCGCCTCTTTCGAGGCGGTTTTTTATTCAGCCAACAACCGGTTTATTCAGCCAGTTTGAAGGTGATGAAGCTGGCGCGATTTTGACGCAGAACCCGCATCGACACCGAACGGTTCTTCGGCAGCGCCTTGGCGATATCCGTGAACTCCTTGGTGGAACCGATCGCCTGATTATTCAGGTGAGTGATTACATCGCCTGGCTGCAGGCCAATCAGAGAAGCAGGACCGTCCTGGACTTCCTTGATGACGACGCCGCCTTTGAGATCGTAGGTTTTCTTCTGTTCATCAGTCAGCTCGGCCACGGAAACACCCAGGCGGTTGCTGCTGCGCTCGGTGCTGGATTTTGGCAGGGCGTTCAGCTCTTTGCCTTCTTCCGGGATAGCGCCAACAATCAACTCGACATTCTTGCGCTTGCCTTCACGTATCACTTCCAGATCAGCTTTTGAGCCGGCCTTCAGCGCGCCCACCAAGTGCGGAAGATCGGCGGACATGACGATTGGTTGGCCATTCATGCTCAGAATCACGTCGCCCACTTGCAGGCCACCCTTGGCAGCCGGGCCGTCATCCTGGATCTGAGCCACCAACGCACCGGCCGGTTTCTCCAGACCGAACGACTCGGCCAGGTCCTTGTTCACTTCCTGAATTACCACACCCAACCAGCCACGGCTGACTTTGCCGCCACTTTTGAGCTGATTGGAAACGTCCATGGCTACGTCGATAGGGATCGCGAACGATACGCCCATGAAGCCGCCGGAACGGGTGTAGATTTGCGAGTTGATGCCAACCACTTCACCGGCCAGGTTGAACAGCGGACCACCAGAGTTACCTGGATTGATCGGCACATCGGTCTGGATGAACGGCACATAGTTTTCGTTCGGCAGGCTGCGACCAATGGCACTGACGATACCTTGGGTCACGGTATGGTCGAAACCGAATGGAGAGCCAATAGCCACGACCCATTGGCCGGCTTTCAGGTCTTGCGATTTGCCAAGTTTCAGGACCGGCAGATCCTTGCCTTCGATTTTCAACAGAGCCACGTCGGAACGTGGATCGGTGCCGACCAGCTTCGCCTTCAATTCGCTGCGGTCTGCGAGTCGAACGAGGATTTCGTCGGCATCGGCGATTACATGGTTGTTCGTCAGGATGTAGCCATCAGGCGAGATGATGAAGCCCGAGCCCAAGGATTGGGCTTCACGCTGACGATCACCGCGAGGCGTACGCGGCTGTGGCATCCCACGCTCGAAGAACTCGCGCAGCATCGGCGGCAAGCCTTCAAGATCAGGCATCTGCTCGCTCGACACTTTGCGGTCCGGCAATTTCTGCGTGGTACTGATGTTCACCACCGCGGGCGAGGCCTGCTCGACCAACTGTGTGAAGTCAGGCAACTCGGCCGCTTGAACAGCGACCGCCTGACCAAGCACCAGCACGGTGGCAAAAATAGAGAGATAAGACTTCAAGCGTGGTATCGACATACGGCTCCCGTTACGACGAGCATGGTTAAGCGATATGGAGCAAGGAACACCGGGAACGATACGCCGGTATTTTTGTTCCGGGAACAACAAACAAGGCCAGAGCCGAGGGGCTCTGACCTATAGAAAAATTCGAAGATATTTGCAAGTTGAAATGCTCACCAAACATTTCGATACCGCTCACTACTTGGTTGCAGTGGCGTCGGAGCGCATGGATAGCGCAATCCGCTCAGCGGTGCCAATCGGAATCTCACCGACCACGGTCACCATCATCTCACCTTGCGGGGTAGTCAAGCGTCGGGAGACTGCAACGGTTGGTCCCAACTGGGTGCGAGTGTCAGTGACTGTTGCGCCATTCAACGGTTCCAGAAAAACCGAGAAACGGGCCAGACCATCGTCATACATCAGGCTGTTAACCTGAGTTTTGGTCTCTGGATCCTTGCGCGAGGTGCTGCTTGTCAGCTCAAAGCCTGCAGGCAACCAGTCCGAATGCCAGACCTGAGCGGCCTTGACCACCGAAGCCTTATCGCTATCGAAGGTGACGGCTTTGCAATCCGGACCCGGCTGCAAGTCGCTCTCGGATGGAGCATCGGCGGTATTCAGTTGGGTGAACTGGAATCGCTCCAGCAATTGCCCTTTGTCATTCATAAGCAATGATTTGAGAGGCAAGCCGGTTTCTTTATCCAGATGCAATTCAAAACCGTATCGGTGTTGATCGCGAGGTCTCAGTGAAACGATCACTGCCGCACGCCCGGCCACACGCGACTTGCCAATCACGGCAAGATCGTACCAATTCTTTAACTTTTGTGGATCGAGTGCACGAGCAGCGGAGTTGGGGGAATCCCCAAGCCCTGCTATCAGGGTGCCGCTGACGCATTGAGTATGCCCATCAATGCGCACGACTTCCTGTGCCGAGCCGTCGAGCTGGAGTAAACGCTCGCGGACCTTGCCATCCTGGACACGGTGCCAGATGTTGTGGGTAGAAAAACTACCGTTACGCTCGTAGACGAATGTACCGTGAAAGCTTTGCTGTTGCTCGGCTTGGCCCAGTCGGGTCAACCAGTTCTGGGCTTCATCAGCATTGGCTGGAACAACAAACCAGCCACCAAGCAGAAGCGTAAGTAGAGGTATGGCGCGCATGATCCTCCTTAACGGTTTTCCAGACTTGCTGCACGAGCGTAAGGCAGAGCGCTCTCAGTACCTTTCAATGCAGCCTGCTGAGCATGTTGGCGCAAGTAGCCTGGCAGACGCTGATCGTGCCAGCCTGGCTGACCTTGCAATACGCCGTTGGCCATAGGACCAGCGGCTTCCGAACTCTCATTGTAGCCTGCCAAAACAGCTGGACCCTTGACTTGAGGAACGGCCAGACCCGGTTGGCTGGATTGCTGAGCCAATTCGACACCAGCGATCTCGTCCTGGTTATACAGACGAACACCCGCCAGTACCGCGACGGTTACCGATGCAGCGACCGCCAGACGACCCAGGCTGCGCCATGGACCACGGGAGGCTTTTGCCGGTACGGCTTCGTCAGCCAGCGCAGCAGAGACTGCCGCAGCGATATCCAGACGCGGAAGCAGCAAATCCTTGTGCATAACTGCCCGAGCGATCTGATAACGAGCCCAGGTTTCACGGGTTTCAACATCGTCAAAGGCATTCAATACCCGACGCAATTCCAATTCGTCCGCTTCGTTATCCATCACTGCGGACAGCGATTCCTGCAGGGCTTCACGACTCATGGCGTTCCTCTCTTGGCTGTCGCCGCTGTCTCAGTTTTCCTGCAACAACGGCTGCAGGGCTTTATCGATGGCTTCCCGAGCGCGGAAAATCCGGGAGCGCACGGTACCCACCGGACATTGCATGACAGCCGCAATGTCCTCGTAACTCAGACCATCGAATTCACGTAAAGTTAACGCCGTACGCAAATCTTCTGGCAGTTGCTGAATGGTTCGATGGACGGTGCCTTCGATCTCATCCCGCAGCAATGCACGCTCTGGCGACTCGAGATCCTTGAGGCCATGATCGCCATCGTAGAACTCTGCATCCTCGGAACTTACATCGCTATCCGGCGGCCGGCGGCCGCGTGAAACCAGATAGTTTTTCGCCGTGTTGATGGCGATGCGGTAAAGCCACGTATAAAACGCGCTGTCTCCGCGAAAATTTCCAAGTGCACGGTACGCCTTGATAAAGGCTTCCTGCGCCACATCCTGGGCTTCATGGGTGTCGTGCACGAAACGCACGATCAACCCGAGAATTTTGTGCTGATATTTCAGCACTAGCAGATCGAAAGCTCGCTTGTCGCCGCGCTGTACGCGTTCGACCAGCTGCTGATCCTCTTCCTGGGTTAGCATGAACACTCCTCGATAAGCTTGGAGGAGGCTTGCATAACTAAACAACCAGACTTGCAAACATAGACTCGGGCTTTTCGCAAAAGTTCTCCCCCTCCAAGCAAGTTTCCTGCGGGCTCTGATTTGGCACGCACGAAAAGCGCAGCTCGGGCTAACCCGGCTGCGCGAATAATCTTGTCATCGGATTCGCCGGCAAGGATCAAAACACAGATCCTGCGTTGAAGCCGACACTGTCCCTTAAATCAGGCAACGGGCTATTGATCTTGGGCCTTTGGCAAAAGTTCCAAATATTTATAGCTGCGCAAGACCGACATTGTGCAACCGTGAATAGAAAAAGACTGTTAAATCCACGATACAGTCTCCGTGTCGCCGAACCGGTGAAAAAAACATCCGACGAAGCGTCCAGTCTTTTCCGTCACAGTAGTTTCACAATGCCATGTGGGCTCGGCTATTGTGCCGCTCCCCCCCTCTATATACTAGTGGGCTGTGTGGCTGTCTTGACTCGCCGATCCAGGTGTCTTGCGCCAACCCCGACCCGGGTCGCTTTGAGCGGAATCCTGAAATGAGCCAACAGTTTCAACACGATGTACTGGTCATTGGCAGCGGTGCTGCCGGCTTGAGCCTTGCGCTGACCTTACCCGATCATTTGCGCATCGCCGTACTGAGCAAGGGCGACCTCGCCAATGGCTCGACTTTCTGGGCCCAGGGTGGCGTCGCCGCCGTCCTGGATGATACCGACACCGTTGAATCTCATGTCGATGACACCCTCAATGCCGGCGGCGGCCTGTGCCACGAAGACGCCGTGCGCTTTACCGTCGAGCACAGTAAAGAGGCGATTCAATGGTTGATCGATCAAGGTGTGCCCTTCACCCGCGATGAACAGTCCGGTACCGAAGATGGCGGATTCGAGTTTCACCTGACCCGCGAAGGCGGTCACAGTCATCGGCGCATCATCCATGCCGCCGATGCCACGGGTGCGGCAATTTTCAGAACCTTGCTCGACAAGGCCAGGCAACGACCGAACATTGAACTGCTGGAGCAACGAGTCGCGATCGATCTGATCACCGAAAAGCGCCTTGGCCTTGAAGGTAATCGCTGCCTCGGCGCCTACGTCCTCAATCGAGGGACCGGTGAAGTCGACACCTACGGCGCTCGCTTTGTGATCCTCGCCTCGGGTGGCGCTGCAAAGGTCTACCTCTACACCAGCAATCCCGACGGCGCCTGCGGTGATGGCATCGCCATGGCCTGGCGTTCGGGCTGCCGGGTGGCGAATCTGGAGTTCAACCAGTTCCACCCCACCTGCCTGTATCACCCGCAAGCCAAAAGCTTCCTGGTCACCGAAGCCCTGCGCGGCGAAGGCGCACATCTTAAGCTGCCCAACGGCGAACGCTTCATGCAGCGCTTCGACCCACGCGCCGAGCTGGCGCCACGGGACATCGTCGCCCGAGCCATCGACCACGAAATGAAGCGTTTGGGCGTTGACTGCGTTTATCTTGACATCAGCCACAAGCCGGAAGCGTTCATCAAGACTCACTTCCCGACGGTGTACGAACGCTGCCTCGAATTCTCCATCGACATCACCAAGCAACCGATTCCGGTGGTGCCAGCGGCGCATTACACCTGCGGCGGCGTGATGGTCGATCAGCACGGTCGCACCGACGTGCCGGGGTTATATGCCATTGGCGAAACCAGCTTCACCGGCCTGCACGGCGCCAACCGCATGGCCAGCAACTCGTTACTGGAGTGTTTTGTTTATGCGCGCTCGGCGGCGGCGGACATTCTTGAGCAACTGCCGCAGGTTTCGATTCCGATCGCCCTACCCGTCTGGGATGCGAGCCAGGTCACCGACTCCGATGAGGACGTGATCATTGCGCACAACTGGGACGAACTGCGGCGATTCATGTGGGACTATGTCGGCATCGTGCGCACCAACAAGCGCTTGCAACGGGCGCAGCATCGCGTGCGGCTTTTGCTGGACGAAATCGATGAGTTCTACAGCAACTACAAGGTCAGTCGCGATTTGATCGAATTGCGTAACCTGGCCCAAGTGGCCGAGCTGATGATCCAGTCAGCCATGGAGCGCAAGGAAAGTCGCGGTCTGCATTACACCCTCGACTACCCGAACATGTTGCCGGTCGCCCTGGACACTATTCTGGTGCCGCCCACCTACGCCGACTGAACGTGAGCCGAACCCGCAGGCGTCGGTGCAGATCCGCCGCCTGCGAGTCGCGGGGAACGCAGATCGATCTGACCCGCCACTCGTCTCGCAGTCGAAAACGCAGCACCACAATCAATGGCAATGCCAAGCTGTCCGGTCGCAACTGCACTGGTTGCCAACCTGCAGCCTGATTCCACAACTGCCAGCCATCGGCATCGCGACGCAAGCCGCGAAATGCCTGAGGGTGCGTCAGCAGAATCTGCCTCGGCAATGCCCACCAGCCATGAACCACGCACAGGACAACGCCGAGCAGACTGGCCCAGACTGGAATTGAGAGAAGAAACAGCGAACCCAGCGCGAACAGCTGGGCCAAAAGATACGCCGCCAGCAACTGCCGTGAGGCATGCCAGCGGCATTCGAACGCATTACTTGGGCTGGACACGATCCAGGATCATGCGAACCATGCGTTGAAGCTCCGGATCTTCCGATTCGGCGCGCTCCATGAACCAGCCGAACATGTCCTGATCTTCGCACTCGAGCAGCTTGCGGTAGCAATCGCGGTCGACATCATTGAGGTGCGGATAGACCTCTTTTACGAACGGCACCAGCAACACGTCAAGCTCAAGCATGCCGCGGCGGCTGTGCCAGTAGAGGCGATTCAGTTCAACATCTTCGACCATGGAGCGCTCCTCAAATAGGCGGCAAGTATACAGCCCCAGGCGGAGTCGGGCACTCGGCTTTGGTCGGCCACCAACGATCCTTTGTGAACTACCCATTTCGAGAGCGCACCCTTATGATGTCCCCCAGACTCTTTACCCTGCGATGACCCATGGCCGATTCTGCTTTTTTCTGCACCCTGTCTCATGAAGGCGTTCTCGCAGTACGCGGCGCGGATGCCAGCAAATTCCTGCAAGGCCAATTGACCTGCAACCTCGATTACCTGAGCGAAACCCAGGCCAGCCTGGGCGCTCGCTGCACACAGAAAGGCCGGATGCAGTCGAGCTTCCGCATCCTGCTGGAAGGTGACGGCGTTCTGATGGCCATGGCCACCGAGTTGCTGGAGCCGCAACTGGCGGACCTGAAAAAGTACGCGGTGTTCTCCAAATCCAAACTGACCGACGAAAGCGCTGCCTGGGTCCGCCTCGGCGTCGATCATGGTGAGGCTGCACTGATCAGCCTGGGACTTGAGCTGCCGGCAGAAACCGATAGCGTCGTGCGCAATGAAGGTCTGATCGCCATTCGCGTCTCGCCGGATCGTGCCGAACTCTGGGTCGCCGCCGATCAGGCAGACCTCATCAAGGGCACGCTGTCCGCCCTGTTGGCTGAAGGCGATCTGAATCAATGGCTGCTGGGCCAGATCCGCGCAGGGATCGGTCAGGTCATGCCGAGCACTCGCGAGCTGTTCATCCCGCAGATGCTCAATCTGCAAGCCGTCGGCGGCGTGAGTTTCAAAAAGGGTTGCTACACCGGCCAGGAAATCGTCGCGCGCATGCAGTACCTGGGCAAGCTCAAGCGCCGCTTGTATCGCCTGAAACTGGATGCCATCGAGTTACCTGAACCGGGCACACCACTGTTCTCCCCCACCCATGGCAGTTCTATTGGTGAAGTGGTGCTGGCCGCCCGCGCCGAGAAAAACATTGAACTCCTGGCCGTGCTGCAAGCCGAAGCAGCAGACGGTGGCGATATCCATCTGGGCGCGCTCGATGGCCCAGCCCTGCACCTGCTCGACCTGCCGTACCTACTGGATCGCGATCGCGAAATCCAGCGTTAACAGCAGCACTTGTCGCAACACCTAGAGAAACGAAATGAGCGAGCTGGCGGAAAAGGTCCAACAGGATTTGGTTGAGGCCATCGATAACGATGACCTGGTTCTGCCAACGTTACCGGAAGTGGCCCTGCAGATTCGCAAGGCCGCAGAAGACCCGGAAATCAGTGTCAGCACTTTGAGCAAAGTGATCGGCCGCGACACCGCACTGTCGGCGCGCCTGATCAAAGTGGTCAATAGCCCGTTATTGCGCGCGACTCAGGAAGTCACTGATCTGCACACGGCGATCACTCGACTGGGTGTCAATTACAGCAGTAACCTGGCCATCGGTCTGGTCATGGAGCAGATTTTCCATGCCCGCTCCGAGGTGGTGGAACAGAAAATGCGCGAAGTCTGGCGCAAAAGCCTGGAAATCGCCGGAGTCAGCTACGCCCTGTGCCGCCGCTACACCCAACTAAAACCCGATCAGGCAGCCCTTGGCGGACTGGTGCATCAAATCGGTGTACTGCCGATCCTGACTTACGCCGAAGATCACTATGAACTGCTGTCTGACGCGGTCAGCCTCAACCATGTGATCGACCAGATTCATCCGTGGATCGGCGACAAATTGCTCAGGGTCTGGGAGTTTCCGGAAATGCTGGTACAGGTGCCGGGGCTTTATTTGGACTTCAAGCGAGAGTCGGAGCGGGTCGATTATGTCGATCTGGTGCAAGTGGCCAGCCTGTATTGCCACAAGGACACCGACCATCCCCTCGCCCGTATCGACGCATTCAGCGTGCCGGCGTTCAAGAAGCTGGGGATTGATCCGGAAAACGAGGCGATGTGCCGCGATCTGGAAGAGTCGCGGTCGATGTTTTATTGATCGAGAGACCGCGATGAGGTCAGTCCAGACACCACAAAACTACCCCGCAATAAAACTCACCCGCACTTTCAGCCCCGCCTGCTCGCCATCGTGCAGGCTGATCTGCGCCAGGTGTGCGCGGCAGATCTCGCCGACAATCGCCAGCCCCAACCCCGAACCGGCCACCTGCTGGTTGCGCCGGTAAAAGCGTTCGAACACCCGATCGCGCTCTTCAAGAGGAATCCCCGGGCCGTCGTCCTCGACCTCCAACACGGCCGGTGCCGTGACCCGAAGAATGACATTGCCACCGGGCGGTGTATGGGCCAGCGCGTTATCCACCAGATTGCTCAATAGTTCGTTCAACAGCGTCGGCTCGCCGCGCAACCAGACGGGTTCGTCCGCTTCCAGCGCCAGCGCCACACCGCGTGCGTGGGCCAGCGGTGCCATGGCCATACCGAGTTCGCGAGCCAGCTGACTGAGGTCAAGCAACTGCGCGCCGCCCTCGGCGATGGCCCGGGCGCCATTTTCGACCCGTGCCAGTGAGAGCAATTGATTGGCAAGGTGGGTCAAGCGGTCCGTGCCTTGGGCGGCGGATTCCAGCGTACTGCGCCAGGTTTTGGCTTCGCTCGAACGCAGACCCAGTTCAAGTCGCGCCTTGAGCGCCGCCAGGGGCGTGCGCAATTCATGGGCGGCATCGGCGATGAACTGCGCCTGACGCTCGAACTGCTCACGCAGGCGCTCGGTAAAGTGATTGAGCGCGCGCACCAGCGGCCACAATTCGTGCTGCACCTCCACCAGCGGCAACGGCCGCAGATCGTCCGACTGCCGCTCCTCCACCGCCGTGCGCAAGCGCTCTAGCGGACGCAGCGCGGCGCTGACCGCAAACCAAACCATCAACAACGCGCCGACCGACAGCATGCCCAGACGCAACAGCGTGTCCGCTGCCAGACTGCGAGCCATGCTGACCCGCGCTTCATCGGTCTCGGCAACACGGATTTCCGCCATGCCGTTCATGTTCGGCTCGCTCACAGGTTTAAGCAGGCTCACTACGCGTACGTTCTGTCCCTGATATTGGGCGTTATAGAAGCGCGCCAGTGCCGGATAGTCATCGGTGCGCGGCGTCCCTGGCGGCGGCGGCGGAAGGTTTTCGTAACCGGAGATCAGTTTCTGATTGATGTCGTTGACCAGGTAAAAAATTCGACCAGCGCTGTCGTACGCGAAGGTATCGAGGGCCACATACGGCACGTCAGCGCTCAGCGTGCCGTCGCGCTGCGAGACACCCGCGGCGATAGTCCGCGCCGACGCCAGCAAGGTCCGGTCATAGGCGGTGTCGGCGGCTTCGCGACCGTTCCAGTACGCGCTCAAACCACTGGCCAGCATCAACACCACCAGCAACAGCGCCAGATTCCACAGCAACCGCCAGCGCAGACTGCTGGGCTTATGCATCACGGCTTTCCAGCAAGTAACCGAGCCCGCGGAAGGTCACGATGACAACCGGTTGACCGTCCAGCTTTTTGCGCAGGCGATGGACATAGATCTCGATGGCGTCGGGGCTGGCCTCTTCGTCCAGGCCGAACACTTGCGCAGCCAGTTGCTCCTTGCTCATCACCCGACCGGGACGGGCGATCAGGGCTTCGAGTACGGCCTGTTCGCGAGAGGTCAGGGTCAGCAGTTCTTCGCCGAGGGTGAAGCGCCGAGTGTCCAGGTCATAGACCAGCACGCCGCAGCGCTGCTGGCGTTCACCGCCGAGCACACTGCGGCGCAGCAAGGCTTTGACCCGGGCTTCGAGCTCGGTCAGTTCGAAAGGTTTGGCCAGGTAATCGTCAGCGCCGAGGTTCAGGCCGTGGACCCGATCCTTGACGTCGCTGCGGGCGGTCAACATCAACACCGGCAGGTTCTTGCCCCGCGCCCGCAGGCGCGCCAGCACTTCGAAACCATCCATGCGCGGCAGGCCGACGTCGAGGATCGCCATGGCGTACTCCTCGCTGCTCAACGCCAGGTCGGCCGCCACACCGTCGTGCAGCACATCCACGGTCAGCCCGGTGCTCTTGAGCGCCTGGGCGACACTTTCGGCGAGCTGCAGATGGTCTTCGACGAGCAGAACACGCATGGATCTTTACCTCATTCAGGGATGGTCGACGCCATTCTTTGGCGCGGAGTTTACAGCCGCATCTGCCGCTGTGAAGCGCAAAAACGCTGTATGTCAGCTGAAAGGTTAGCGAAAGGTTAGCCCGTTAGAGTCAGGCCACGGACAGTTTCGACTGCCGTCGCGATACGAAGAACGCCACGAAGCGTTTTCGCCAATAAGAACAATAAACGGAGTACTACACGATGCTGTCCATGCAGCTTCAGGCTCGCCCGCCTGCTCGTTTCCCCCGCCTCAGCCAGACCGCCCTCGCCAGTGCCGCCGCCTTCGCCGGCTTTTCGCCGTTGAGCCAGGCTGCTTTTTTCGAAAACAGTACGGCAACCCTCGAAACCCGCAATATGTATTTCAACCGCGATTTTCGCGACGGTACCAGCGCCCAGCAATCCAAGCGTGACGAGTGGGCACAAGGCTTCATGCTCAATCTGCAATCGGGTTATACCGACGGCACCGTGGGGTTTGGTGTCGATGCGCTGGGCATGCTCGGAGTTAAACTCGATTCGAGTCCCGACCGTACCGGCACCGGCCTGTTGCCAACCCACGATGATGGCCGCGCGGCTGATGAGTACTCCAAACTGGGCCTGACCGGCAAAGTGAAAATCTCGGCGACGGAACTTAAAATCGGCAGCCTGATTCCGGAGCTGCCAATCCTCAAGCCCAACGACGGACGCATCCTGCCGCAGACCTTTGAAGGCGGCCTGCTGACCTCCAAAGAGATCAAGAACCTGACCTTCACCGGCGGCCGTCTAGAGAAAGCCAAGGACCGCAACAGCACCGACTTCGAGGACATTGCCCTCAACAACAAGAACAGCCGTTTTGCCGGCACCGCCGCTGGCAAGCACTTCGATTTTGGCGGCGTGGACTACAAGTTCACCGACAAAATCACCGGCAGCTACCACTTCGCGCAACTCGATGAAGTCTATAACCAACACTTCCTCGGCGTCGTCGCCTCGCAGCCGTTCGGCCCTGGCACTTTCGGCACCGACCTTCGACTGGCCATCAGTGATGACCAAGGCGCGGCCCGTGGCGGCAAGATCGACAACAAATCCCTGAGCGGTCTGGTGAGCTACGCCTTGAGCGGGCATAAGTTCAGCGCCGGTTATCAGCACATGTCCGGTGACAGCGCGTTCCCCTATGTTGATGGCGCCGACCCGTACCTGGTCAACTTCGTACAGATCAACGACTTTGCCGCAGCCGAAGAACATTCCTGGCAAGCGCGCTACGACTATGACTTCGCCAAACTAGGCCTCCCCGGCTTGAGTTTCATGAGCCGTTACCTGAGCGGCGACAACATCAAGCTCAAGAACGGTGACGAAGGCAAAGAGTGGGAACGCAACACCGAGATCAAATATGTCGTACAAAGCGGTGCGCTCAAGGACGTCGCCGTGCGCCTGCGCAATGCCACTTACCGCTCCAATTACTCCGCCCGCGACGCCGATGAAGTGCGTTTGCTGGTGAGCTATAGCGTTGCCCTTTGGTAAACATCACGTCCAATAACAATAATTCTCGTGGAGACTCAAATGAATTTATCACTGCGTAAAATTGCTCTAGCCGCCAGCTGCTTGCTGTTTGCCGGCCAACTGATGGCCGAGCCCAAACGTCCCGAATGCATCGCCCCGGCATCCCCTGGCGGCGGTTTCGACCTGACCTGCAAACTGGCGCAAAGCGCGCTGATCAACGAAAAGCTGCTGACCAAACCTATGCGCGTGACCTACATGCCCGGCGGTGTCGGCGCGGTGGCGTATAACGCGGTGGTCGCTCAGCGCCCTGGCGACGCCGGCACGCTGGTGGCGTGGTCCAGCGGTTCATTGCTGAACCTGGCCCAAGGCAAGTTCGGTCGCTTCGATGAAAACGCCGTGCGCTGGCTGGCGGCGGTTGGAACCAGCTATGGCGCCATCGCGGTGAAAAGCGATTCGCCTTACAAGACGTTGGACGATCTGGTTCAGGCGTTGAAGAAAGATCCGAGCAAAGTGGTGATCGGCTCCGGCGGCACCGTCGGCAGCCAGGACTGGATGCAAACCGCACTGATCGCCAAGGCTGCCGGGATCAACCCGCGCGACCTGCGTTACGTCGCCCTCGAAGGCGGCGGTGAAATCGCCACTGCCCTGCTCGGCGGCCACATCCAGGTGGGCAGCACCGACATCTCCGACTCCATGCCGCACATCCAGAGCGGGGACATGCGCTTGCTGGCGGTGTTCTCCGAGAAGCGTCTGGACGAGCCGGAAATGAAAGATATTCCGACCGCTAAAGAGCAAGGCTACGACATCGTCTGGCCAGTGGTTCGCGGCTTCTACCTCGGGCCAAAAGTCAGCGACGAAGACTACGCCTGGTGGAAAGACGCCTTCGACAAACTGCTGGCATCCGACGATTTCGCCAAGCTGCGCGATCAACGTGAGCTCTTCCCGTTCGCCATGACCGGCCCGGAGCTGGACACCTACGTGAAGAAGCAGGTTGCGGACTACAAAGTGCTGGCCAAAGAGTTCGGCCTGATTCAGTGATCGCCTCTGTCTAGCGGCTGTGGCCCCCGTTCTGCGGGGCCGCGGCACAGGAGTTCCCCATGCTCTTACAACGCATTTTCGCTTCGGTGCTGTTGCTGGCCTGTCTCAGCCTGGTTCTTATGGCCTGGCCCTATCAGGCGCCTTTTTCCTACGAGCCGATCGGCCCACGGGCCTTCCCCCTGTTGATGCTGGGGCTGATGGGGCTGGGGTTGGTTTATATGGTGTATCGCCCTTCGCCGATCAAACACACCGATGAAGATCCACCCATGGATCGCGAAACCCTGAACAAGATTGGCCTTTGCGTGCTGTTGTTGCTGTTCTTCGCCGGGCTGTTCGAACCACTGGGCTTCATCCTCAGCAGCATGCTGATTGGCATTCCGATGGCGCGCCTCTACGGCGGACGCTGGTTGCCGAGCGCAGTGATCATCAGCCTGATGAGTATCGGTCTGTACCTGCTGTTCGACAAAGTCATGGACGTGCCACTGCCTCTGGGCCTGCTCGACGTTCTGGAGAACTGATATGGATACGCTTGGTTATTTGAGTCACGGCTTCGGCGTCGCATTGACCCCTTACAACCTGGTGACCGCACTCAGCGGCACGCTGATCGGCACCGTCGTCGGCCTGCTCCCCGGCCTGGGCCCAATCAACGGCGTGGCATTGCTGATCCCGATCGCCTTCGCCCTCGGCCTGCCGCCGGAATCGGCGTTGATCCTGCTGGCCGCGGTTTATCTGGGTTGCGAGTACGGCGGCCGGATCAGTTCGATTCTGCTGAACATTCCGGGCGAAGCCTCCACCGTTATGACCACCCTCGACGGCTACCCGATGGCCCGTCAAGGGATGGCCGGCGTTGCGCTGTCGCTATCGGCGTGGAGTTCGTTCATCGGTGCCTTCATTGCGACCTGCGGGATGGTGGTGTTCGCACCGATTCTGGCGAAATGGGCGATTGCCTTCGGTCCGGCGGAATACTTTGTGCTGATGGTGTTCGCGATTGTCTGCCTCGGCGGCATGGCTGGGGATCGACCGCTCAAGACGTTTATTGCGGCGCTGATCGGCCTGTTCCTGTCGACGGTCGGCATTGATGCCAACAGCGGTGTCTACCGCTTCACCGGCGACAACATCCACCTCACCGATGGCATCCAGTTCGTGGTGCTGGTGCTGGGTCTGTTCTCGATCAGTGAAATCCTCTTGCTGCTGGAAAAAACCCACCGTGGCCAGGAAGCGTTCCAAGCCACTGGGCGCATGATGTTCAATTTCAAGGAGGCCGCTTCGGTGTTCTGGGTGAACATACGTTGCGGTGTGCTCGGGTTCTTCATGGGTGTGTTGCCCGGTGCCGGTGCAACACTGGCCAGCGCAGTGGCTTACATGACCGAGAAACGTATCGCGGGTCCAAGTGGAAAATTCGGACAAGGCGACAAGCGTGGTCTCGCCGCTCCGGAAACCGCCATCGGCGCTGAAGCCTGCGGCGCTCTGGTGCCGATGCTGACGCTGGGTGTTCCCGGTTCGGGAACGACGGCGGTGATGATCGGCGCCCTGTCGCTGTACAACATCACCCCTGGCCCACTGCTGTTTCAACAGCAACCGGACATCGTCTGGGGCCTGATCGCTTCGTTGTTTGTCGCCAACATCATGTTGGTGATCCTCAACATTCCAATGATCCGCATCTTCACCCGCATCCTCGCCGTGCCGAACTGGGCGCTGGTGCCGATGATCGCGATCATTACCGCCATCGGCGTTTTCGCGGTGCATGCCACCACCTTCGACCTGTTCCTGATGATTGGTATCGGCATCTTCGGCTACATTCTGCGCAAGCTGGACTTTCCGTTATCGCCGGTTCTGCTGGGCTTCATCCTCGGAGGTTTGATGGAACAGAACCTGCGCCGAGCCTTGTCGATCTCCAACGGTTCACTGGAGATTCTCTGGTCGAGCGGGATCACCATGGGTGTCTGGGCGTTGATCGCCGTGATGCTGCTGGTGCCGATCCTGCGAATTTGGCGCAAACGTTCGGTAGCCCGGCGCGCTATCGCCGATGTCTGATCGAACACCCTTCAAAGCCTGGTGGGGAACCCCGCTGGTCGGTCTGTTGGGCGGTTACCTGGCCAGCCAGATTGGCTGGCCACTGCCGTGGATGGTCGGCTCGTTGCTGGCGATCATCCTGGTACGCTGCCTGACACCCTGGCAATTGGCGGAAATCCCTGGCGGCCGCAAGTGCGGCCAGTGGATTGTCGGCATCGGCATCGGCCTGCACTTCACCCCGGTGGTGATGGAGCAGGTCCTGAGCCACTTCGGTTTGATCTTCTTCGGTGCGTTGGTCACCAGCCTGTCGGCCGTGGTCGGGGTCTGGTTGATGCGGCGTACCGGTGAAGATCGCGCCACCGCATTCTTTTCCAGCATGCCGGGCGGTTCCGGGGAGATGGTCAATCTCGGCGCGCGTAACGGCGCGGTGCTCAGTCGTGTTGCGGCGGGGCAAAGTCTGCGGGTGTTGGTGGTGGTGCTGTGTGTGCCGGCGGCGTTCAAGTATTTGCTAGGCGGCGACGCACCGATTTTTCATCCGTCCACCGTCAACGGGTGGTGGCTCGCTCTTCTCTTCCCGGCGGGGGCCTTGGCGGCGTGGCTCTGGGAACGTCTTCGTCAACCCAATCCATGGTTGTTCGGACCGTTGTTGGTGAGTGCGGCGGTGAGCATTGGTTGGGACCTGCACATCGGTTTGCCCAACGGCGGCAGCCAGATCGGCCAATGGCTGATTGGCAGCGGGTTGGGGTGTCACTTCAATAGGCAGTTTTTCCGTCGCGCCCCATCGTTCATGGGGCGGACCTTGATCGGCACGGTGTTGACCATGTTGATCGCTACGTTGGCGGCATTGGGGTTAAGTGCGCTGACCCACCTGGATTTGCGCTCCCTGACGCTAGGCATGATGCCCGGCGGGATTGCGGAGATGAGCCTGACGGCGGAGACCCTGCAATTGTCGGTGCCGCTGGTGACGGCGATGCAGGTGATGCGGCTGTTGTTTGTGCTGTTTCTGGCAGAGCCGTTGTTCAAGTATTGGAATAGGATGCCGGAACGCTAGTAAAGATGGCGATTTACGCGAAGGGAAAAATGCGCCCCAATTCACGTAACGCATTGCCTTGGGGCACGTTTTGAGCTCTTACGAAGATATGCTGAATCTTCCCAAGTGGACTTCTGCCGTATTACCGGAGCTCCCGATTCTGGCTATAAAGCGAAACTCCGAGGCTTCAAACTTAGTGCCGGCAGAATCGACGACAAGATTAATTTTTCCACTTATAGCCCTGTAGTTCTCCTCATCATCACCTACAGCAACAAAGTATCGGACGCCAATCCCCTTAGGCCCGAGATCATGTTCTCCGCTTGCGGTACTTTTCGGAATCTCGAAGATCACTGACGTGAAATAATGACCCTCTTCAACCACAGCTATTACGTCGAAAGTGCCGTCCCCATTATCGCTGACACGTACGTCCTGAGTGTCGATAGTGCTTCGCGGATCGGAAGTCTCCCAGCGCTTTGTTTTCGCAAAAAGGTTGCCCGTGCCTTTAGGCAAGGCTTTGATTTCCTTGAGAGTTAACTCTTTCATACTGAACTCCTGTTCCAATTTGATTTCCGGGCAAGGCCTGGATGCCTGCCGGAGATTGATTGGACAGGTCGTCATCGATCCCGTCTACTGTCAGAAATAACAGGTATGCAGCGTTACCGGATGAACGGTTACCCGCATCGCCAGACGTTCTTCGTGACGATTCTCTTAAGCAACGGGCGGCAACCGCCATTCGATCGGCGTCTCGCCATTCTGCTCAAGATACTTATTGGTTCGGCTGAAGTGCCCACAGCCCAGGAAGCCGCGATAAGCGGACAACGGTGATGGATGCACTGAGGTCAGCACCAGGTGCTTGGTGGCGTCGATCAGTTTCTGCTTGCTCTGGGCATGGGCGCCCCACAGCATGAACACCAGATGCGGTTGCTGTTGGCTGACCACTTCAATGATCCGATCCGTGAAAAACTGCCAGCCCTTGTCCTTGTGTGCATTGGCGTTGGCGCGTTCCACGGTCATGGTGGTGTTGATCATCAGCACGCCCTGATCGGCCCAGCTTTGCAGGCAGCCGTGGCCCGGAATGTCGATATTCAGGTCGCGTTTCAACTCTTTATAGATGTTCACCAATGACGGCGGCGCCGGTACGCCCGGTTGCACCGAGAAGCACAAGCCGTGGGCCTGTCCCGGACCGTGGTAAGGGTCCTGGCCGAGAATGACGACTTTGACCTTATCCAGCGGCGTCGAATTGAGCGCATTGAAAATCATCGGTCCTGGCGGGTAGATTTCCTTGCCTGCCGCGCGCTCTTCTTGCAGGAAGTTGCGCAACTCTGCCATGTAGGGCTGGTCGAATTCGGCACGCAGTGCTTCCTTCCAGCTCGGTTCGAGTTTGATACGGTCGTCAGCAGTCATGGTTACATCCGGCAAAAACAATGGAGCGAACCCTAGGAAAGCCCATCACGCTTGTCAATTGATCTGACGCAGATCCGGCACTTTCCTGCATAGCGATCATACTGAACGCTCAAATTCCCGATCGAGGTCACGATGAATCTGCACTTCGAAGAACTCACCGGCACCGACGGCGCACGCATCGGCATCGCCAGCCTGGATGCCGAAACGTCCCTCAATGCCCTGTCCTTGCCAATGATCAACGCCTTGCGCGATCAACTGGACGTCTGGGCCAAAGAGCCGCAAATCGTCTGCGTAGTGTTGCGCGGCAAGGGCGCCAAGGCCTTTTGCGCCGGCGGTGAAGTCCGCAGCCTGGTGGAAGCCTGTCGCACCCATCCAGGCGAAGTGCCGCCGTTGGCCGCGCACTTCTTTGCGGCGGAATATCGCCTGGACTTCAATTTGCATACGTACCCTAAACCGCTGATCTGCTGGGGGCATGGCTATGTGCTCGGCGGCGGCATGGGGCTGCTGCAAGGGGCGAGCATCCGGATTGTCACGCCGAGCAGCCGACTGGCGATGCCGGAGATCAGTATCGGTTTGTACCCGGACGTCGGGGCCAGTTGGTTTCTGTCGCGCCTGCCCGGCAAGCTCGGATTATTCCTCGGTCTGACCGGCGCCCATATGAACGGTCGCGATGCGATCGATTTGGACCTTGCCGACCGTTTCCTGCTCGATGAACAGCAAGAAAAGCTGATCGAAGGCCTGCTGCAATTGAACTGGCAGGAACAGACGCCGATGCAGCTGAACAGTCTGCTCAAGGCGTTGCAGCAAGAAGCGCTCGCGCAAATGCCCGAAGCCCAGTGGCTGCCACGACGTCAGCAGATCGATGAGCTGCTGGATGTCAGTGACGTGCGCTGCGCCTGGAAGGCCATCAGCCAGCTGCGCGACAACACGGATCTGCTCCTCAGCCGTGCCGCGAAAACCATGAGCGAAGGCTCGCCACTGACCGCTCATCTGGTGTGGGAACAGATTACTCGCGCCCGACACCTGTCATTGGCGCAAGTCTTTCAGATGGAATACACCCTAAGCCTCAACTGCTGCCGTCATCCGGAGTTCAGCGAAGGCGTGCGTGCGCGGTTGATCGACAAGGACCAGAAACCTCGCTGGCATTGGCCGGACATCAACAACGTACCGGATGCGGTGGTGCAAGCCCATTTCCAAAAGGCCTGGGAAGGTCGGCATCCGCTGGCCGATCTATCGGTGTATTGAAAATCGGGCACAAAAAAAAGCGGCGCTTCATGCGCCGCTTTTTTTTGTGGAGGACTTTTGTGGACAGTTAGCGGTGGCTGCCTCGGCCATCGCCGCGACCGTTGTGGTCGCCCCATCCGCCGTGATTGTTGCGTCCGCCGCGGTAGTCCTTGTACCCACCGCCACGGTTACGACTGTCCCAACCGCCACGATTATGACCCTCCCAACCGCCACGGCCATGACCATCCCAACCGCGATGCTGATGGGCCCTGTAGTCGGCTCGTGGCGCCGGCTGGTAGTAGCGCGGAGCCGGTTGATAAATCCGCGGCTGGTGGTAATACCGCGGTGTTGGCTGGTAATACCGGGCAGGCGGTGAGTAATACCTGCGCGGCGCCGTGTAATAACCGTCATTGGAGTAATAAGACCCGCCACCGGAGTAATACGGCGCTGGGGACGTGTAAACCTCGGAACGGTAGTAAGTGGCTCCTCCATCGGAATAGGGCACGCACGCACCAAGAGACAATCCCAATACAGCTATCAGAAGAATTGGGCGGAGCTTTTTTCGACGGAGCATGGCGGCCTCCTGGACCGCGAGTGAGCCACACCAGCGACGCTGGTAGGCGGCAGTCAATTATTCGGTGACTGTCAAAGGATCAGACATCGAATTAGAAATCTGGTGCGCTCTCGCAACAAGTTGAAACAACTCGCCGATAAAGGTTTTTAATCAAATTGCGCTCCATTACGGAGCAACTGCGAACCAATGGGTAATGCTTTGCCTTGGGGCGTAACGCTGTTTGGCCGGGCATTAACCGATCAATATTTGTTGAGCGTGGCGGATGCCTTGCAACGCCAGCAAGGTTCGGCCGCGCCCGCACCGACAGCTGCCGCGCGTAATGACCGGGCGCGATGGGTGGTGTGTGGCGCGCATCTGGACGGGCTCGCGCTGAACTGGCAGTTGAAGCGGCGCGGGGCTCGGTTAGTCGAGACAACGTTCAGCTCACCGAACAATCAACTGTATGCCTTGGCCGGCGCGCGGATCGGGCAGAGCCTCGGCGAGCTCGACAGCATGAAGGGCATGGTCAGCCAACTGCCCAAACCTCACAGCGGCGGCTACGAATATTCCGTCCGGGGCCAGGGACATTTCCTCAATGTGCGTTTGATTCCAGAGCTGAACTGGTACTTGTTCGTCGACAAACGCGAAGACGGCGCCCTCAGTGAAATCCGCCAGTCGCTGTACCTCAACCTGTTGATCTGCCTGATCGTCACGCTGATTGTGCTGATCCTGCTCAACCGGGTGATCAAGCGCTATCAGGGCAAGATCCAGGCCCAGGCTATCCTCGACAGCCTGACCGAGTTGCCGAACCATCGCGGCGTCGACTTGCTGGCGGCGCAAGCCATGCACAAAGCCCAGCGCGAGCCCAAACCACTGACTGCTTTGCTGCTGGATCTGGACCACGTCAAGGCCTTGAACGACACCTACGGCCACCTTGCCGGCGATCAGGTGCTGATTGGTTTCGCTCGAGATCTGGAGAGCTGTCTGCGACACTCCGACATTGTCTGCCGAACCTGCGTGGAAATGCCACACTCCATTATGCATAACCCTAAATGAGCAAGCCTGACCTCTGCCCGGCGTGCGGCGCCTCCAACGACTGTACGCTGGCCGACCCGCGAACCGCCGATCGAGCCTGCTGGTGCTACGGCGTCAGCATCGACCCGGCAGTGCTCGAAGCGCTGCCGGCCGGCCTGCGCGACATATCCTGTTTGTGCCCCGGCTGCGCTCAGGTCGAGGCGCAGTTGCAAGCTTCCGCCTGGCCGATCACGTAAGATGCGCGGCCCTTTTCCCACCGACCTCTAGCCATGCGTGTTGACCGTTTCCTCAGCAACCTGCCGCGCTTCAACCGTAAGCAGGTACGTCTGTTGCTGGTGGAAAAACGCGTCAGGATCGACGGAACAATCGTCAGTGACCCTCATGCCGAAGTACGCGAGTTCAGCCGTGTCGACGTCGATGACGAGGTGCTGCAAGTTGGCAAACCGGTGCGTCACTTCATGTTGCACAAGCCAGCCGGCTGCGTCAGCGCCACCCGTGATCCGGAGCACCCGACCGTACTCGACCTGATCCATGAGCCGGACAAGGATGAGCTGCACATCGCCGGTCGGCTGGATTTCAACACCACCGGTCTGATCCTGATCACCAACGACGGCAGCTGGTCGCGACGCCTGACCCAACCACAGACCAAACTGCCCAAGGTTTATTACGTCGAGACCGAGCAGGACATCGGCCCAGAATATGCAGTCGCGTTCACCGAGGGGCTGTACTTCGCCTTTGAGGATCTCACCACGCAACCAGCCGAGTTGGTGCTGCTCGGGGCAAAATCGGCGCGGCTGAGCATTGTTGAAGGTCGGTATCACCAGGTGAAACGGATGTTCGGCCATTTCGACAACAAGGTGCTGCGCTTGCACCGCGAAAGCATGGGCCCGCTGGTGCTCGACAGTGCGTTGAAACCGGGCGAGTACCGCGCATTACGCATTGAAGAGATTCAATTGATCTAAGCAGGCGACCGCTCAGCAGAAGTTGTCGAACAATTTGCCAACGATACTTGCGCGATGACGTGCCCCCTGCTTGAATCAGCACGTCGGCCGAAATGTGACCGACGAGTCACAACATACTTCTAAGAAACTTTTTGCCGGTAGAGAACCCTCAGGTTCCGCCTTTCCCCCGGCAGACTGCCCGCCAATAATAATACCCGTCGACCGGACTGCAATGGATCGACATGGGCCTCTCAAATTCCAGGCGTATGCCTACCTGTCACAAAGCTCGTGCAATCTGATTTGCACGCATACCCGCTTGCCAGGAGTCTTATGACATGAGGCCAGAAATCGCTGTGCTGGATATACAGGGTCAGTATCGGGTTTACACGGAGTTCTATCGCGCAGACGCCGCAGAGAAGACCATTATTTTGGTCAACGGCTCGATGGCCACGACTGCGTCGTTTGCACAAACCGTTAAAAACCTTCACCCGCAGTTCAATGTGGTTTGCTACGACCAGCCCTATGCGGGCAAGTCCAAAGCCCACAACCTGCATGAGAAAATGCTGTCCAAGGAAGTCGAAGGGCAGATCCTCCTGGAGCTGATCGACCACTTTGGCGCCGAACACGTGTTGTCGTTTTCCTGGGGTGGCGCCGCAACCCTGGTCGCCCTGGCCCACCAGCCACGGCGAATCGAAAAAGCCGTGATCAGCTCGTTCTCCCCGGAGATCAACGCGCACATGCTTGATTACCTCGAGCGCGGTGTCGATTACCTCGGCAGCCGGGACGGGGACCGGGTTGGCAACCTGGTAAACAGCACCATCGGTAAACACCTGCCGACACTGTTCAAGCGCTTCAACTATCGGCACGTCAGTTCCCTGGCCGAGCATGAATACGGGCAGATGCACTACCACATCAGCGACCTGCTCAACAGCGATCGCCAGTGCTTTCTGAAAGCCGCGGAGAAAATCAAGGTGCCCGTGCTGTTCATGAACGGCGAATGGGACGAGTACACCGCTGCCGACGGCGCTCAGTTGTTCGCCAACCATGTGCAACACGCCACCTTCACCACCCTGCAGGCCACCGGCCACTTTCTCGACATGGAGCACAAAACTGCTTGCCGAGACAGCCGCAACGCACTGTTAGGTTTCCTGAAACCGGCACAACACGTCAGCCGACCGCGTTACCACTACGTCCAGGACCAGCATGCATTGGCCATCTGAAACAGAGTCATCGCGAGCAAGCTTCGCCCTGTAGGAGCAAGGCTTGCCCGCGAATGACCGTCACGCGGTCACTGCATGTGTTTCACCCGGCGCTAAAGCCATCGCGCGCAAAGAAAAACTTCATTTCCACGCGCACATCTGGTACAAAGTCAGCCGCTCTGAGCGGGTGTCGTATAATGGCATTACTCCAGCTTCCCAAGCTGATAACGAGGGTTCGATTCCCTTCACCCGCTCCACTATTTTCAAGGCCTCCAGCCTACCCCGCGCCACCAAGGTGTCTGTTAAGGTGTCTGTTTCCAGTTCTCACCGAACGCCTGCCAGCAGAAACAGACACCAACACTAAGTCACGCTCCGAAATCAATTCTCCCCATCGGCATGCTGTCAGCCGATACCCCCCACTTGCGCGCCACCTCCCACAGCTGATCAAGCTTGGTAATAGCACTTGGGCTCCATCATTTCCCATCGCACGCCCTAGGCATGACCTTGCGAACATTTTCGCGAGCCATTTCTCAGAGCAGGTCTGATACAGTTGTTCCCGTTAAATTCTTTGACAGGGAGTC
This sequence comes from Pseudomonas sp. HLT2-19-2, assembly GCF_054898005.1. Lineage (NCBI taxonomy): Bacteria > Pseudomonadati > Pseudomonadota > Gammaproteobacteria > Pseudomonadales > Pseudomonadaceae > Pseudomonas > Pseudomonas sp. HLT2-19-2. Next base: position 4,722,201 of record NZ_CM142712.1, read on the forward strand.
AAGCATGGCGAAGCCAGCTGCACGTATCACCGACCCAACCAGTTGTCCCGTACCTGGGCACGGCCCCAAAGCTATCGCGTCCGGCTCTCCTGATGTGTTCTTTGACGGTCTTGCAGCGCTCGCAAAGATGACACGTGTACCTGCGGCAGCGCGCTAGCCTCGGAAGTATCTGGCACCGTGTTTATCAACGGAAAAAATGCCGCACTACTCGGTACTGTCGGCACCCATGGCGACGTCGTGATCGGCGGTTCGGGTACAGTCATCATCGGCAGCGCCCATACCCCTGCCCCCTTTATTCCGCCCACGCCCATGGTCATCCATGGAAACTGGATCGGCTTTAAGATTCCCGCAGAAGAAAGCTATGAAAGATTTTCCTGCACGGCTCACTTTGACGACGGATCCTCCATGCCCGGCGTCTTTGACGCAAACAACTCAGTCAAATTCTCCAACCCCACCGGAAAGACATGCCATACCTTGGCATTTGCCCAAGACGAGAACACCTGCACAGTCGCAGGTATCGACGGACTGCTGAACGACATTTTGGGATAAGGATATTCTCGTGACGGAACCAAACTTGGTAACCGGAAGTTATGTTGTCAAAAGCGAACATACGCTCGACCGGTCTCCTCTAGGACGCGACAAAGTCTAGCAACGAGATGCGCAACAAAATCATGTTCGAACACCGCAAGCTGACCTCTGCACAGGGCTTGGCCATCGTGCAAAAAAAGAAGAAGACAGGCCGAACACACAGCGAAATCCTGAATGAAAAATCTCAAACCCAGTTCAACAAGAATTACGAACAACTCTCAAAGGCTCAACAGAAAGAAGTCTTGTACAAAGCTTTGGAGCGGTCCGGCAGCGCCAATGCCAAGTTCTCTGCTGGAACCAAAATCATGTCCGTCATGGGCAAGGTTGGCATCATCATGACAGCGGTGCTGGCCACTTACCAAATACTGAACGCAGATGACAAGGCCAAGGAAACGGCTCGTCAAGCCACGATCCTGGGTGTTGGTGCGGCAGGTGGATTTCTGGCGGGTTTGGGCATATCCGCTATTTGTGGTCCTGGAGCTCCGGCCTGCGCCATAGCCGTCGTTGTCATTGGAAGCATTGCCGGAGGCATTGTAGGCGGGGTTGCGGCTGATACGTTCGACGCAGAGTTCGAGGAGCTGGCCCATTGGGACATATTCTAACTCCTGCGGAACGAGCAAGTATCCAGATCGCGCTGGCAGAAGCCTTCGTAGACAGCACTGTCGACTATGCCTCTATCGCAGAACGAATCCGGAGCTATGACCCAAAGGTCGTTGAAGACATCTTGTACTCAGAGGTCGCGCCTGTTTGTTTCAGCAACCTTGAAACGCCCGTCCCTCCCGTTTGGAGTGGTTTTCAGGATGAATGGTTACTAGATGAAATCGCCAAAGAACTCAAAGCGCGAGAAAACAGTTGGCTACGACGTAGCTTCGACCTGTTAAAAGTTACTTGGCTTCGCTACAGCTACGGTTACATTTGGAAGGAGCTGGTGAAGTTTCATCATTTCTAGCAATTGGAGCTTCCAGAAGAATACTCTCAACCGGCGCAGTAGATCCTCTGAGATAGGGATTCGAACCCGAACTAGTCGTCCATCAGACCGCTATAGGCTGCCAAATCAGGCGCTTGAAGCCAGACATGATGGCTTCAATAGGCCTATGGCGGTCCAGAACTTGCCCTAAAACTGATTCCAGCGATGCGCATCAGCACCTGCTACGCTGAACTCTCCACGGAGGATTCGCGATGCCTGATTCAGACTTACCCTCCCCTTCTCTTCAAATTGAATGAAAACCAATTGGCCCTTGAGGCCGCCATCCTTGAACTGTCCAATTGGGTCGAGCAGCGAGGCGCCTCCGAAGTCGCGGACAACGTACGCGGTGCTCTGGAAACCATCGATAAGAACGAAGAATTCATCAAGCTGACGCTTGCGGTGCTGATGTCGCCTGATTAAAAGCTGACTGGCAGCAATCGGCCAATAGCTGCCTGCTACGAAGGTCCGCAACCGGCCAATATGGGATATCTTGCTGGCCTCAAAACCGGCTGGTATTCATGGAGGAAAAATTGCGGATCTACATTACAGGTGCTTCGTGTGCGGGTGTGACCACTTTGGGTCAAAACGTCGCCACTGTGCTCGGCGTACGACATGTCGATGTCGATGATTATTACTGGATGCCCACGAACCCTCCTTTCACGACCAAGCGACCTCCCAGTGAGCGCGTGTCACTGATCCAGCAAAAATTCGCTGACGAAGATGGGCTGCTGACCGGTTCTTGTATGGGTTGGGGAGATGCGCTGATAACCCATGTCGATCTGATTGTGTTCGTTGTGACACCAACGCCCGTTCGTCTTGAACGCCTGGCCGCACGTGAAAAGCAGCGCTTTGGCAATCGAATAGCCCCAGGTGGTGACATGCATGGGATACATGTGGCTTTTCGGGAGTGGGCCTCGCAGTACGACGATCCAAACTTTTCAGGACGCAACCGAGCGTGGCACGAGGCGTGGATCTCAGAGCAATCGGCTCCTGTGTTGCGAATCGACGGGATGGACAGTGCTGAAAAGATGGTTGCCGATGTGGTTAGCGTTGTCGCAAGTATCGCAAGTATCGCAAGTATCGCAATAGCTTGAAGCCGGGACGAACGAGGCACGACTCTCAACGCGCTTTTGCGATGTCCACTTTGGGTCGGTTGCGGACCTTCGCAGTAGGCAGCTATCGACCCAAAGCTGCCCTTGGCTGACTTACCCAATCACGACCTTGCTGTCGGAGCAGACCGCCCCATTCACTTCAGGTTCTGCTCAATCCAACCGGCCGTCGTTGTCAGATCAATACCGTGTGCGGCGTTGAAGGTCTGGCTCTTATCCCAAGCGACTCCTTTACCTTCAGCGAACACGGCTCGGTACTTGCTTAGCTGGTCATTCGGAGCAGCATTGAGATCGTCCTTCAATTTGGGAATGCTCCATTCGATGCGAGATACCGTTCGGTTGAGTGTTGCATCAACCGCATCCGCCAACTGTGCGTAGGTCAGGGTGTCTCCGGCCACGAAGACCACCTGATTGGCGAGGCGCGGCTTGGCGAACACAATCTTCGCCGTCAGCATCCCTATATCTTCTGGCGTAGTAACGGTGACCTGAGTATCCCAGCTGCCTAGCGCATGAACGGTATTTTTTGCCAGATCAACCACGCCAAACGCTGGCTCGAACAAGAAGCTTGTAAACATCCCGGTGGAGATGATGATCCATTCGGTAGCGCGCTGCGCACGCAGTAGCTCACGGACTTCGAGTTGCTCATCAAACAAATCCTGCGCACTGCCTTTGCCAATCACGTCGTAGTCCACGCCAAATTGCCACGGCACGTAGCGTTTTACGCTTGCCTGAATCACTGCACGGGTGAGTTTCAGCTGAGTGCCGGCACCGGCTATGAAACCTACGCAACTGATGATCGTGTCGAATCGGGCGAAATGCTCGGCAAGTTCCTCAACTGAATCGTTAATGACGTCAGCCTGCAAAATGTCTATGCCTAGCCCACGGATTTCTTCAATGGCGTGCGTTTTAGAAGCGTCTTGAATCACGGCCGCCGGTGGACGCAGAAGCACGGTAATACGAACGCCTGCATCCTTCTTGTTTGGCGTAGTTCTAGCCAGCTCGCGCAGCACGGACATGCCGAGTTCACCGGCCCCCAGCACCAGAACGTTGTCGGTTTCCACTGGTTTTGGCGTTTGCATAAATTTTCTCCAATGTGCTGATCAAGGTGAGTGAGAGTTATCCTGTCACCATTGGAGCCTGCCCATAAGTAGGTACACGAATGATCCTGGGGGGCGAATGGATAACGAAGAAATCATTAGGCAGTCGCAAGCTGCGTGCGAAGCGCTCAGCGCAGAAGATGATGGTCTGAAGCGGGAAGTTCTCACTCATGCTGGTAATCGCTGGTCGCTGGGAATCGTCCACACACTAGGGGTGGAGGGACGGCTGCGGCATGCGGAGATAACCAGGCGCATGAGTGGCGTGACGCAGCGGATGTTGACCCGCAGCTTGCGCCAGTTGGAAAGAGACGGCTTGGTTTTACGCCGGGATTACAATGAGGTGCCGCCACGTGTCGACTACGAATTATCCGAGCTGGGGCGGGGCCTGCTAGCGCGGATGATTCCATTGTGGATGTGGGTGGCAGAGAATGCTGAAGGTTTTCGCGATGCTCGTATTCTCTACGACTCTGACATTTCGAGTGATACGAAGTGACCGCTTCTGGCCCAGAGTGTGTAAAAACGCTTTCACAAACCCTTGCTATGATTTCTGAGGATTTCATCGCAGGGATCGCCCATGAAGCGCTTTATCCAAGGTGAACATCGAGGCCAAGGAACCTTCCTTCCGGAGAGCCTCGACGATTACGTCACGGATACCAATCCGGTGCGCGTAGTCGACGTCTTTGTCGACGAACTTGACCTGGTCAAACTGGGTTTTGAAGGCGCCATACCGGCAGATACTGGCCGGCCGGCTTACCATCCCGCTGTCCTGCTGAAGATCTACATCTACGGCTATCTCAACCGCATTCAGTCGAGCCGACGCCTGGAACGAGAAGCCCAACGCAACGTCGAACTGATGTGGCTGACCGGGCGTTTGATGCCCGATTTCAAGACCATTGCCAACTTCCGAAAAGACAACAGTAAGGCCATCCGAGGCGTCTGCCGCCAGTTCGTGGTGCTGTGCCAGCAGCTGGGATTATTCGGAGAAAATCTGGTTGCCATCGACGGCAGTAAATTCAAGGCGGTCAACAACCGCGACCGCAATTTCACCAGCGCCAAACTGAAGCGGCGAATGGAAGAAATTGAATCAAGTATCAATCGGTACCTGACTGCGCTCGACGAAGCCGATCGGCAAGAACCCTCGATCGCACAGCCCAAGGCTACTCGTCTGCAAGAGAAAATCGACAAGCTCAAAGCTCAGATGAAAGAGTTACAGGTCATTGAAACTCAGCTCAACGAATCGCCGGATAAACAGGTCTCACTGACCGATCCAGACGCCCGCTCCATGATGACTCGTGGCACTGGAATCGTCGGTTACAACGTGCAGACAGCGGTCGATACCCAGCACCATTTGATCGTTGCACATGAGGTGACCAACGTCGGTTCCGACCGCGATCAACTCAGCTCGATGGCCAAGCAGGCCCGCGAAGCGATGGCGTCAGAAACGCTTTCGGTAGTGGCTGACCGAGGTTACTTCAAAAGCGAAGAAATCCTGGCTTGTCACGATGCAGGCATCACCGCCTATGTGCCCAAGCCGATGACCTCTGGAGCCAAAGCAGACGGGCGTTTCAATAATGATGCCTTCATCTATGACGCGGCAAAAAACGAATACATTTGCCCGGCTGGAGAGGCGCTGATCTGGCGCTATACCAACATTGAAAAAGGCCTGACGTTGCACCGTTACTGGAGTTCGAAATGCCGGGGCTGCGCAATGAAACCGCAGTGCACACCGAGCACGGAACGGCGGGTTCGACGCTGGGAGCATGAAGCCGTACTGGAGGAAATGCAGAACAGGCTGAGCAATGCGCCGGACATGATGCGGATCCGCAAGCGTACGGTCGAGCATCCCTTCGGGACACTCAAACAATGGATGGGCGCCACGCATTTCCTGACACGAAAGCTGAACGGAGTAAGTGCGGAGATGAGCTTGAACGTCCTCGCCTACAACTTGAAGCGGGTCATGAAAATTCTCGGTACCAGCGGTTTAATGAAGGCGCTGTCGGCCTGAAGAGGTCTGTATTTTGGCCACCCAGCAAGGTAGAAGCGGCGCTGGGGGCTCCCAGGCCCTAGTAATGATCCGCAGGACTTGTTGCGAGCAATTACTCAGCTAACAACCGTCGGCGCTGCGCGCCGACAGTGCATCAGCGCGTTTTTACACACTCTGGGCCGTTAGCTGCCTGTGACACAACATTTTTTCCGCACTTGGGCCAGCCTGACCGCCGTTGGCAAGTTCACCGTCCACCTCGGACTCAAGGGCTTTGCCGTCGAATTCTAAGGCGCGCAAGCTCTCCCTTCAACGACAGGCCACACCGTCCATAACTGATCGAGGCGCGTGGTGTAACTTTGGCTCATCAGCTCGCGACGCATGGCCCACTCCGGATGGCCCGGCACACTGGCCGAGCGCAGCGTTCCCCGGCCCCAGCGTTCATTGATCTAGTCCAGCACCGTCATCACCCGGGTGGCGTCGGCCGGCTGGGAGGGAGCAAACAAATCGTCGGTGTATTCGCCTGGCTGGCACAGGTTCAGCAGCAGTACTTCGGCCTTGCTGTACTTAAAACCCGGGCGAAACACCCGATCAAGGGCACCGACTGCCGCTGTGGTCAGGAGCCGCACAGCACCACCCGGAAGAGAAAAGCCGTTCGGGTTTTCTGGCCTCGGCAGAACTTAAGGTATTGCAGCAGAGCTGATGACCTTGTTTCAGAGATGTATCTACCGACCTCGAGTGGCCGGTTTTTTTGTGGGCGGGATTTGGTTAAATGTTGATTCTTCCTCTGTGATCAGCCATTCACCGTGTGCCAATTGAGTGCCGATTGCCCATTCTCCGGGCGCACGAGCGAAGCCTATTTTCAAAAAGGCAACGTCCTACACGACACTGGGAATTGTCCGTACACTTGCGCATTGCTGTGCCTTTGTCATGAGACCTATAGTCCGAGCGCGCCAAATGGCGTATCGGGTTTGGCGACTCGATGACTGGTACAGAAGCCTCCGAGAATCTCTCGGAGCGCTTTTGAACGCACTTGGCTGCCTTTTTTTGGTGGCTGTGCGTGGGAGACCCTAGGGTCTGCCGGTTTTACCATGTCCCGGTTCGCCAACCCACGTACAGCTACCACCCTATTGTTTGGCGACGATTGAGTGGTAGGTCTTCCCTCCGATATGGTGATCACTCATGAATGAATACATGGCTTTAACCAGCAACGCCGACGACCTCCCCACGTTCTACGTCAATACCACCCAACCGCTTCATTCACTGCTCAGCTCCGCCCGCTACAGAATTGGTGCGGTTACGCAGATCCTGGAAAACCTCGCAATGCGCGGCGACATCACCACCGATTCGGTGATTCTCAGCGACTTCGCAATGCTCTGCTGCATCCCCTTGCGCGATGGCTGCGATGTGCTGGACGTCATTGCTCGACGTATGGATGCACAATAGTTCTGATGTGATACGGGACGCCTCTTTCGGGGTGTCCTCAATTTGTAGCCGCTGGCGAATGATCGGTCATACCCCTGAATGGCCGGCTCTCTTTGATATGAGCACTGCTTACAAATCCCCAACGCTCAAGCCGTTCCCCTTCCCCGCTCAACCCGCTAGCATCTCCCCTATCTTCAACCGCCCTCTCCCCTGCGCGGCTATCAGCGAACACGCGCCATAAACCTCCGAGGGAACCCAATCGGCCGCACATCAAGTGCTGCCCGTGAACGATCTCAACAGAGCCCCCCAAAACATGACTCAAAACATCTACGACAACCCAGAATTTTTCCAGGGCTACAGCCAGATGGCCCGCTCCATTGACGGCCTCGACGCAGCACCGGAATGGCCTTCGCTCAAAGCAATGCTGCCACCCATGAAAGGCCTGAAGGTGGTCGACCTCGGCTGCGGTTACGGCTGGTTCTGCCGCTGGGCCAGTGATCAAGGTGCCGACAGCGTGCTCGGCCTGGACGTCTCGGAAAAAATGCTGGAGCAGGCACGCAACACTACGTCGGCGACGAATATCCAATACGCCCGTGCCGATCTGGAACAACTCGCTTTACCCGCAGCGAGTTTCGACCTCGCCTATAGCTCTCTGGCGCTGCACTACATAAAGGATCTCCCAGGACTGTTCGCCAACATCCACGCGGCACTTAAACCCGGTTCACGCTTCGTATTTTCAATTGAACACCCGATCTTCATGGCCCCGCGCAATCCGGGCTGGCTGATTGATAGCGAAGGTAACAAGCGCTGGCCGGTGGACAGTTATCAACTGGAAGGAGAGCGTGTGACCAACTGGTTGGCCGAAGGCGTGATCAAGCAGCACCGAACCATCGGCACCTTGCTCAATACGCTGATTGGCGCAGGTTTCAGGATCCAGCATGTCAACGAATGGGGGCCGACCAATGCAGAAATGGCGGCGCAACCGGCCCTGGCCGAAGAGCGGGAGCGCCCGATGATGATGCTGGTCAGCGTTCAGCGCTGAGTGCCAAGCAAAGGGACAGATAACGTTCAGCGTGATCCGTCCCTTTTTGCACTAACGGGTCGCGACGATAAACAACCGCGGGAATGGCAACAGCACCGAACCATCGCTTAGGGCGGGATACGCCTGCTCGAGCGCGGCTTGATACTGGTTGAGGTATTGCGCTTTTTCCGCCTCATCCAGCGGTTCGAGAAACGGCCGCAATCCGCTGCCTTTGAACCACTCGACCACACCCGACGCGCCACCCGCGAGCGGGTGATGGTAGGTGGTGCGCCAGATATCGACCCGGGCGCAGTGGGAGCGCAGCATCGAGTAATAGTCGCTGGCGCTCGCCATTTCCGTGCGTTGCCCGGCGGCGTCCGCCAACTTGCTGGCCCACGGCCCATCGGCAGCGACTTCGCGCATCAAGCGGTGTGACGGCTCATTGAGATTGTCGGGCATCTGAATGGCCAGGCTACCGCCCTGGGTCAGTCGGGCGGCCAGCGAAGGCAGTAACTTCGCGTGATCGGGCACCCACTGCAACACCGCGTTGGCGAAGATCACATCGAACGGACCCGGTTCGCTCCAGGTATCAATGTCAGCCGTATCGAATTGCACCTGCGGCAAGCGCTTGCGGGCTGCGTCGATCATATCGGTTGAACTGTCCAAGCCACGCACCGTGGCATTTGCGAAACGCTCAACCAGCAACTCGGTCGAATTGCCGGGGCCGCAACCGATGTCGATTGCCGAGCGCGCATCCACAGCGGGGATTGCGGCCAGCAGGTCACGCGCGGGGCGTGTGCGTTCATCTTCAAAAGCGACGTATTGTTTGGCGGACCAACTCATTGCGTTCTCCTGTCGGTGCGTTGTCATGGGCAGGGCAGATAACGGTTCGCTACGATACGCCGACCGATGTGCTCTGCTCTATCCGAACTATGGCGAAAGATGTCAGTTGACCCAACCCCTGTGTTTTCGCAACGGCGCAAGGCAAGCAAGCGTTGTTGTGCCTGTAAAGATGCCAGGCATTCACTCACCATGTACACATGATTGACGTCGATCAGCGTTGGCTACGGAGGATTCTTGCTGATGTTCGGCTACCGCCTGTGTCGCCGTCCCCAACACCAGCAATCCGTCGGTGCCGAGCTGCCAGAAAGTCGATAACCCTTACTGGGTACTTCTGTGAACGATTGAAGTGCAGACGGCAGATCGAGCGCCCCTCGCAAATTGGGACGCCGACCACTCAACTATCCGCGTTCACGACACTACTTATCTCCCTTCTCCTGCATCTGCACCGAAGACTTGGTGCCATCAGTGTTGTCCTTGGTTTCGTTATCAGAATTGTCGAAGCAGCCTTGCAACGCGAACAGGCAGCAGCAAAGGCAAAGGGTGCGGGCTAGGTTCATGTCGTTCTCCGGAGTCTAGGGGTCTGAATGTAGTGACCCACGCCTTGGTGAGTTGGTTGCGCCGGATTGCGCCCGGCGCGATGAGCGTGCATGGCCCCGATAGAAAAGCCGATCAGGATGAATGATTAAATGTAAGCAGAATTTTCATCATGCCCGCGCTGTCACAAATTCAGACGCATCCCTTTAAGGAACACGGCAATGAAATTCGCAAAAGTCGCTCAGAAACTGGCCCTGTGGGCGGGCAGCCCCAAGACGTTCATAGGGGCGATTGTTCTGATTTTCCTGTGGGGCCTGAGCGGGCCTGTTTTTCATTTCAACGACACTTGGCAACTGATCATCAATACTTCGACCACCATCATCACGTTCCTGATGGTGTTCCTGATCCAGAACACTCAGAACCGCGACACGGACATTTTGCACTTGAAGGTCGATGAGTTGCTGCGGGTGACGAAGGAGGCGCAGAACGCGATGCTGGGGCTTGAGGCGCTGGACCTGAAGCAGTTGGAAGCGCTGAGAAAGCAGTATCGGCAACTTGGCGAGGGCGAAACGATTTCACTGGACGGTATCGTCGACCAGGACACCAAGAAGCAGGATTTAAATGAATGTTGATCCAGTATTCGCGGGTGACCAGGTCACCCGCGCACCGGACAACTATCGGCTAGCTTGCAACGCTCTGGCCATTTGCAGGTGGTTCTGCAGTTTGGGCAGGGTTTCCTCGGCAAAGGCTTTGATTTCAGGCACGTCGGTGGTCTGCGCTTGCTGTTGAAGCTGTTCGATGGCTTCCTGGGTGGTTTTCACCTGACTGGCCGCGTAGGCCTGGTCGAAGCTCGCGCCGTCCTTCACTTGCGGCATCAAGGCTTTGGCTTTATCGACGACCTCTTCGCGCGGGGCCACCGGCAAATCGAGCTGCTTGGCGATTTTCGCCAGATGCTGGTTGGCGGTGGTGCGGTCATTGATGACGACGATGGTGTAGTCCTTGACCTCTTTGGATTCGGTTTTCTGGTGCGCCAGGCGGCTGGCTTCGATATCGGCCATGCCTTTGGCCGACGCATCGTTAATGAATTCGGCGGGGGACTGGGCAAAGGCACTGCTGGCACACAGGCCCAACAACGTGGCAAAACTGGCATTGCGTAATCGGGTGGCCATCCGGCTCATGGTCGCGCCCTCCTCGTAAAAAATTCAAACGGGAGCTTACGCTCCCGCCTCTCAATCAAAACTACCTCCACCGCTACTTCGACTTCTGACCACCTTTGCGGCCCATATCAGGTTTCGCAGGTTCTTTATCGACAGTCGTGGTGGTAGTTTTCCCACCTTTGCGACCGGCTTCAGACGCCTTCGTTCGATCGCTGGGGGGGTTTCCCGAGTTCGAGTTTCTTGAATTAGGCATGATTCTCTACCTCTTGGTGATGATCGCGGCGAGCAGGAGCCCGCATAGGATCAGAATTTCAATGTCCAAAAAGGTTTAGAAAACCTGGCATCGCCGCGACGAACGGTGGCGAAAGTCAGACTTCGGTGCGCAGGTGATGCTGGCGTTTGGCGGTGTACATCGCCTCGTCGGCGTGTCGGAACAACTGCTTTTCTTCGGTGCCGTGGTCGGGGTATCGCGCAACGCCGACGCTCGTCTGGATGATCAGGCTGTGGCCATCCAGCCGCAGGGGTTGAGCAAGGACGTGAAGGATTTTTCTCGCCACGCTGTCGGCGTCTTCCGAGGCATGGATGCTGTGCAACAACACCACAAACTCATCACCGCCGATGCGCGCCACGGTGTCAGTTTCGCGCACGCAGCCTTTGAGCCGATTGGCGACCGCTTGCAGCAGCATGTCGCCCACCGCATGGCCATGGGTGTCGTTAACTTCTTTGAAGCGGTCGAGGTCGACGTACAGCAACGCCATTCGGCCGCTGTCCGCCCGGGCCAGGGTCAACGAAGCTTTGAGCCGGTCACGGAGCAATTCTCGATTCGGCAGCTGGGTCAGTTGATCGTATTGCGCCATGCGCTGCAGTCGGGCATGCAATTGCTTGCGTTCGATGGCGGTCGCGACTTGGGCGCACACGTATTGCAGCAACTCCTTGTCCTGTTCGGTGTAGCGCTCGCCACCGGGCACGCTTTTAACGATCAGCGCACCGATGGTGCCGTTTTGTGAACTCAACGGCACGCCCAGCCAGCAGGGCGAATGCTGGCTCGCGACCAGCGCCTCAAACTCTTCCGGCAAATTGTCCTGATCCGGGGTCAGCAGAATCGGCTGGCCACTGCGAATCACCTCGGCGCAAAGACGTCCAGTGATAGTCCCGGGCTGCTCAGGCTGCAGCTCATTGTCATCGACGTGATAGGGGAAATTCAGCTGCGCGCAGTGTTCGTCATACAGCGCCACGGAGAAATTCAGTGCCGGCAGCCATTCACCGATAATCAAATGGACGCGTTTGAACAGCGCCAGCAAATCTTCCGCCGCGTGGGCGGCTTCGGAAATCGCATACAGCGCCGCTTGCCGGGACTCGGCCTGCTTGCGCTCGGTGATGTCGCGCGCCACGGCGATGCGCAATTGGTCGACCTCCGACCAGCGTGCCGACCAGAGGATGTGCACCACTCGGCCGTCCTTGCGCAGGTAGCGGTTTTCGAAATTGAGCTTGGGTTCGCCGCCCATGATCTCCTGCGCGGCGTCGAGGGTGCGCTGACGATCGGCGGGATGCACCAGGTCGATCATCGGCTGGCCGATCAGCTCTTCGGGGGTATAACCGAAAATACGCTCGCAGGCCGCGCTGACAAATACGAAGCGACCTTGTGTGTCGACCGCACAGACAGCGTCCAGCAAGAGATCAATGTAACTCGCCGACGGCGCGGAATTTCTGGTTGCCATGGTGCAGGGCGCATGTCCGAACAATGCAGCATTAAAAACCCTCCCTGACCGGTCATACGCCCGTGCGATGACGTTGCCACTGACGCTTCCCTGCGATCAGTTTCAAGCCTTGTTCGTCACCAGTCCCGGCAATGCATGCGCCAGGGCGTTGATGGCGAAACCGATAAACATCACCCCACACAGCCGGGTGATCAACAGCTCATGGCGCTGGTACACGTTGCGCACCTGTCGCGCTCCGACAATGCAAATGAGGATAGCGTAGGCCATGAGGCCACCGACGAAGCTCAGGACAATCAACCACGGCAGCATTGACCAATGCAGCAATTCGGCACGGCTGGACAGCAGCGCGGTAAACGTCGCCACCGCCACCGGGTAAGCCTTCGGATTGGTCAGGCCAAACAGAATGCCGTGCCAGAATGGCTGCCGCGCCGGCCCCTGTGGCGCCTCGACACTGCTGCGACGAGCGCGAACCGCGCGCAGGCCGAGCCAGAACAGATACAGCCCGCTGAGCACGCCCAGCACATCGAACGCGGTACTGCCGATTTCCCGCGCACCGACAATCGCGATCAGCGCCGTGCTGCACCAGACCACATCCCCCAGCAAATGCCCGCAGAGAAACCCCGCCCCTGCCCTCCGACCACGCGCCGCACCGATGCCGAACACCGCCAACACACCCGGCCCCGGCGTGATGCCGTAGATAAAGCCCGAGGCGAGAACGGCCATTAGCAGCGATGGGGTCATGGGGAGTCCTGTTGAGCTGGGGTGAATGCACGCAAGTCTATCTCAGGTCTCCGGGATCGACTGACTGATCCTCGAAGAACTTCATCCCTGCATACGGTCGTTGTCGACAGGCTGCCAGTCGGGATGACAGATCGCCGACATGGGCTTCGAGCTTGTGCCCGTCCGGGTCGAGGAAATAGAAGGATGCGCCTTCGCTAAGGTTGTCGCGCCATTCCTGCACGTTGGCCGATTGCAGGCGTTCGACGAAGAGCGGGAAGTCTGTTGCGCTGATGCTGAAGGCGCAATGGGTGTAATCGGCGGCGAGTTCGGAGTTGCGCAGTGGATCGAGGGAAAGGCACAACCACAGGCCCGGCAGCGAGAGATAGGCGCCGGTGTCCCACGTGGCTTCGAGGCGCAATTGCAGCAGATCGTGATAGAACGCCACGCTGCGGTTCAAGTCGGTGACTGCTAGGGTCAGGTGGTTGAGGCCGGTGAGCATGGGTTCGGTCCTTATGAGAGTTTGGTAGGCAGAACTTAAAGGCCTTTGAGTCCTTGTGGAAGGACGTAAGTGTTGCCGTCATATCGAAGTGTTGTGAGTACTGGCTTATGGGTGGTCGATTTGAGTTCGCAGGCTTCAGCCTCGCCAACACCGATCAGATCGGTAGTGACCGATTTGACGATCAAATCGGCATAACCATGGGAACTGGTTTTGGTCATTTCTACAGTTCGCAAGGTTTCATAACGTTCCCCGGCGCAATTGCCATCCCATTCGCCGCTGAATTCATAAGTGATGAGCCGATCCATGACCGACCGCAACGCATCGCCCTCTTTCACATAGAGCGAGAGCAACGTTTCGTTTAATGGATTGACGCGGGATGAACCTTTGAACGTGGTACGCACGCCAAAGGCTCGCAGGTCAGGCGTTAGCATGTAGCGAGCGGTGTCGAGTTGCAGATCTTCAATGGCAATGGCATCAGACACGAACGCCGACGCCTGATGGAAGGATGCAAGCGGTTTCGAATCACTGCTCGATACCACGGCAAGACTGAGGTCATAGATCCCGTCAGAACCCGAACTTTCGAAAGCCGGATTCGGTTCATGTTCCGAAGTCGCAGTAAGTGTCAGGTCAGGGGATGCAGGCCAGTCCTTACAGACAGCAAAGCCGAATTTGTCACTCAATACTGGCTTCGCACATTCAGCGAGAACCTGAGCGGCCATCATCAGATTGCACACGGCTACACAACTAATCAAACCGGACTTCACTGTCATTTCATCTTCCTTATGTACTTCGAATGCGAGGCAATTTCAGGCGCGCACTATCCTTGGCTCAGTGAGTCCATTCAATCAATTGTTACGGCAGACGAACGGGGCTGGCCTCTACCGCCATATGACGCTGTAGTATGTTGTATTACAAACCACTACATCGAGATCGCCATGTCCGTCATGTCGTTGCGCTTGCCAGACGAAATCGCCGATTCCCTCGCCAATCTTTCCAAAGCCACTGGCCGCAGCAAATCATTTCTTGCCGTGGATGCATTGCGTGAATATCTGGCCCGTGAAGCCTGGCAAATCGAAGAAATTCAGAAAGCACTTATAGAAGCCGATGCGGGTGACTTCGCAACTCCAGAGGAAGTGGATGCCATCGCCGACAAGTGGGCAGCCAATGCGCGTTGAGTGGTTGCGTGCTGCGTTAAAGAATCTGGATGACGAAGCCGCATACATAGCAATAGAGAATCCAAAAGCTGCAGCTGATTTTGTTCAAGCCATTCTCGCCAGCGTTGATCACCTTGCTCGATTTCCCGCGACAGGCCGAGAAGGTCGCTTGCCCGGGACTCGTGAATGGGTTATGCCCGACCGGCCGTATCTGATTCCCTATCGAGTTCGCCAAGGTCGCTTACAAGTGCTTAGGGTCTTCCATACTCGGCGACTTCCCCCCACCAATTGGTAGATTTCAGCGTGCGCCTCCCTGAAGATCAATCCCGCCTGATCCCTCCTCGATCCGCCCATTCAACCAATTCAACGCCTGATCCCCGCCCCGCCGCTTGTGCCAAACCAACACAAACGTAAACGACGGAATATGAAACGGCGGCGGGACCACGATCAACGACTGCTCATCGATATTGAGCAACCCTCGGGAAGCGACGGTGAGGATCAGGTCCGTGCCGCTGATGAATTCCGGGGCAACGCTCCAGTGCGGCAGGCTGATCGCGACTCGGCGGCGTTCACGCAGCGCAGTCAGAGCCCGTTCGATTTCCGGGGTGCCACTGCCGCGCATTTCCAGCAGGACGTGGGGTCGGGCGAGGTAAGTTGGCAGGTCGAGTACGCCATCGGCGGGCAGGCTTTTGCGGTCTACCAGACAGGCGTAGTGCTCTTCGAACAGCGGGGTGCTGCGCAATTCGTTCGGCAACTCTGGAAAGACGCCTGCCGCCATGTCGATGTCGCCGTTGAGCACAGCATCGAGCATGCCTTCGCGGCTGGCGTGGCTGACTTGCAGGTCGATGCCCGGTGCTTCCCGGCGCAAGGTCCGTATCAAACTCGGCAGGACGATGGCGGCGCCGTAGTCGGACATCGCCAGGCGAAAGGTGCGCTTGGCGGTCGCCGGATCGAAAGTATTCGGTGCCAGCAGCGATTGCACCTGAGCCAGGGCTTCGGCCAAAGGCGCCATCAACTCCAGGGCTCGTGGGGTTGGTACAAGGCTGGCGCCCGCCCGCACCAGTAAAGGATCGCCGAGCAGATCACGTAGTCGCGCCAAGGCATGACTGACGGCCGGCTGACTCAGGTGCAGGCGCTCGGCGGCACGAGTCACGTGTTGTTCGCTGAGCAAGGCGTCGAGGATCACCAGCAAGTTGAGGTCGATGCGCCGAAGATTCATCTGATGCATGTTCTGGATAGCAATTTGGAATTTAAATCTGCGCGACGAATACTCTAGAGTCCAGCAAAACCTGTTGGAGAATTATCATGAGTACGTTGCATTGGGCCGGGCTGTTGCTGCTGGCCGTGATTGCCGGGGCGGTGGTGCCTTTTCAGAGTGCGATCAACGCCAACCTCACGCGTGGGTTGGGTCATCCGTTATGGGCGACGCTCGCGTCGTTATTGGTGAGTATCGTGGTGGTGTTGCCGATTATGTTGGCGATGCGATTGCCGCTGCCATCACTGGCGTTCATCACCAGGGCGCCGCTGTGGATGTGGGCTGGTGGTGCGTTCGGGGTGTGTTTTATCTCGTTGGCACTGATGCTGCTGCCCAAGCTTGGGGCGTCGGGGTTTATTGCTTTGGCGCTGGCGGGACAGGTGGTGGCTTCGCTGGTGCTGGATCACTTTGGATTGTTTGGCTTGATGGAACGGCAAATGACGTTGCCGCGGGTGTTTGGGGCGGTGTTGTTGATTGCCGGTGTGGTGTTGATTCAGTTCGGTGATATGCCGGCCAAAGCGGTGATCGCGACATCCTGATCCTGCGATCGCAGCCTGCGCCAGCCCTGCAAGGATGCGTGGTCGATGCAGGGACCGGCGCAGCCTGCGATCTTTTAAAACTTGTCGAGCGTGCGCAGCTTCTGCGGCAACCCCCACATCAGCAGCGCAGCGACGATCAGCGCAGCGACGCCGATGACATACAGCGTCCCCGCTGCGGGGCCCAGAAAATTCAAGCCGTAGGACGCCACTTGAATCAGGAAGTAGATCAGCCCGAGGGTCAGGAAACCCGGGAACAGCAGCGCGGCGAGCAACGAGCCGCCGCTCTTGTACGGTTCATGGTGCGCGATACGGCTGGCCAGCAGCTTTTTCTTTGCTCGCGGCCGATGCCCATGTTGGCCTGGACCATCCTGCAGATCTTTGACATCACTGCCACTGGAACAGATTCCCAGGTCGGCCACGCCATCCAGCACTCCCTGAATCACTCCGCTGCGGGGGCGTTCTTCGAGGTCGGTCTTGACCTGAGGATGACGCTCGGAAAAGGGGGCTCGATGCTTGGGTTCGGCTGAGTCGGCAGGATAGCCCTGCTTCCAAGCATTTAGCCCACAACATCACGAGGCATCGCCCTACACATAAATCTCTTGTAACACTCAGCCGTACCGGAAACAGCCGATTCAAAGCCCCCGCCGCGTTCTGTAAAGTCTGGAAACACACACGGACTGCAACACACTCATGGATCGTTTCACTCAAGGAAGTCATCTTCACATGGACCAGACAACACACGCGGCAAACCTCTACACCAACTATCGCAAAGTCATCGCGTTGGCCGATCACGATTGGGAGAGCGCTGAAGCCGGAAAAATTTCGGGGCTTAACGTCGAAATCAAAAGTGCCAACCGGATGCTCGATCAGTACGGGCGCGCTTTTCATCATTTCTGTACGACGTCTTACCTGGGCCTGGATCACCATCCCGATATTCTCGACGGCGCCATGAACACACTGTGGGAAACCGGCACCCTTCGCGTCGCCAATTCAAAGAACCGCTGCAAGCTGGCGATTCTGGAACAGTACGAAACCGAACTTTCCGAGCTGTTCGGCGCCAGTTGCCTGAGCACCCTGTCGTGCAGTGCGGCGAGTGCCGCCATTCTGCCGTTGCTGGCCAGCGGCGTGTTCACGCAAAACCGCCCTCCCGTGATGGTCTTTGACCGGTTGGCGCACTACTCGATGAATCACCTGAAAGCCGCCTGCGCGGATGAAACCACGGTCGTGACCTGTCCTCATAACGACATGGATTTTCTTGAGACGCAGTGTCAGCAACACCGCACCGTTGCGTATGTTGCCGACGGTGCGTACAGCATGGGCGGGGTCGCGGACCTGGACAGTCTTTTGTACCTGAAGGACCGCTACGGGTTGTTTCTCTATCTGGACGACTCCCACGCGCTGTCCGCCGTCGGAACATATGGCACGGGCCTCGTGCGCCCCAGGTTGCATGCCCTGGAGGATGACTGCCTGATCGTCGCCTCGCTGGCCAAGTCGTTTGGCGCCAGCGGCGGTCTGGTGATGCTGGGCAATGAACGGCAGAAGAGGCTCATTGCGCGTTACGGCGGCCCCAGCAATTGGTCGCAAAGTCTGAACAGTGCAGCCATTGGCGCGGGCAGAGCGTCCATCCAGCTTCATCGCACACCGGAATTTGCCGCGTTACAGGAAAAACTTCAGGCAAATATCCAGCTGTTCGACAGCCTCATACGAACCGATCAACACAAAAGCAACATGGCCATTCGGCTGGTCAACTGCGGCGAAGCAGCACTGGCGAACAGCATCGCCATGGAACTGGCCAATCACGGTTTCTTCACCTCGGCAGTCTTTTTCCCAGTGGTCGCACAAGGCAAGGCAGCCATCAGAATTACCCTGCGCGCCGACATGGAGCCGACGCTGATCCGACACTTTTGTGAACTCATCACCGAGCTTTTACGCACTCGAGGCCGGGAAATCGGCTTTTGAAGTGAAACCAGGGAAGATTCAATGAAGAGCAGCACCACCCTCCTCGTCACCTGCAGCACGGTTTTTCTCGCTCAATTAGGCATGAGCATTTACTTGCCGGCACTGCCGGACATTGCTCGGGATCTGTCCGCCGACGCCTCGCAGGTTTCCTGGGGGCTGGCGGTGTATCTGATCGGCATGGCGCTGCCGATGTTGTTCTGGGGCAGCCTGGGCCAGCGCATCGGCCGCAAACCGGTGCTGCTCGCCGCACTCGGCATCTACGGCTTGGGAAATCTGGCGCTGCCCCTGAGCCAGACGCTTGAATCGTTCCTGGCGTTTCGACTGGTTCAGGGCATTGGCGCCAGCGGCATTTCGGTCATGGCGCGGGTGCTGATCCGCGACGGTTTCCGCGGCGACCTACTTGCCAAGGCGTTGTCCTGGATTTCGATTTCCTTCGTGGTGGCGCTGGGTATCGGCCAATACTTGGGGTCGATCATCCAGGTGGCGCTGGGCTGGCCAGCGATGTTCTACCTGTTGGGTGGTGTGAGTCTGATGATGGCGCTAATCGTGGCCAGGGTTAGGTTCCCGGTGCTGGCCGAGGAGAATGCCCCGTCATCCGCCTGGCCGAGCTACTGGCGCATCTTGCGTCATCGAGCCTTTCTGTTGCCGGCCCTCACCGGCGGCCTCGGGTACGGAGTGATTGTCGCGTTCAACACCGCAGCGCCGCTGATTCTGCAAGGACCGTTCAACTGGTCGGCCGTGGAATACGGGTTGTTAGGCTGGCCGATCAGCGCGGCGTATTTTCTGGGGGCTTTGGGGGTCAATAGCTTTGTACTTCACACCGGTCAACGCGGGTTGATGAAGGCGGGCGTAGGGCTGGTGCTGGCCGGCAGCGCAGTGATGTTGCTGGGGAGTGTCGCGGGCACTTCAGTGGCCCTGCTGTTTTGGTTGCCCTATTGCTTTGCGGTGTTCGGCCAATCGTTGACCTACCCGATCAGCCTGTCCCTGGCCAATGACGTTTCGCCGGTCGGGGGTGCGTATGCGATGGCGTTGAGCGGTTTCATTCATCAATTGATGGCCGCCGTTATCGGCGGGATCGCCAGTTTGATCGCAAGCCCGCAGGCCTGGCCGTTGTCGCTGTTGTGTACCTTGCTGGCGTTGGGCGCAATGCTCTGCGTGATGCTCGCGCCCGGTCGCAAAACTTCTTAAAACGCGCTGCGGAAAATCTCCTCGATCTGGCGCTGATCCGCCGCTCGAGGATTGGTCACGCCACACGCATCTTTCAAGGCATTGGTGGCGAGGATCGGGATGTCGTTGAGCTTGGCGCCGAGCTCACGCAAACCGGCGGGAATTTCCACGTCTTTGGACAGGCTGCGGATTGCCGCGATGGCTGCCTGTGCGCCCGCTTCCGGGGTGAAGCCGTGAACATCGACGCCCATTGCAAGGGCAACATCAGTGAGGCGATCGGCACAAACCAGTGCGTTAAAACTTTGTACGTGGGGCAGCAGTACCGCGTTGCACACACCATGGGGCAAGTCGTAGAACCCGCCCAACTGGTGAGCCATGGCGTGGACATAACCCAGGGATGCGTTATTGAACGCCATGCCGGCGAGGAACTGCGCGTAAGCCATGTTTTCCCGTGCGGCCATGTCACTACCGTCACGGACGGCCAGGCGCAGGTTGTTGCTGATCAACGTGATCGCCTTCAGTGCGCAGGCATCGGTGATCGGATTGGCCGCCGTGGAAACGTAAGCCTCGATAGCGTGAGTCAACGCGTCCATGCCGGTGGCAGCCGTCAGACCCTTGGGCATGGCGACCATCAGCGCCGGGTCGTTGACCGACAGCAATGGCGTGACGTTGCGATCGACAATGGCCATTTTTACGTGACGGGATTCGTCGGTGATGATGCAGAAACGAGTCATCTCGCTGGCGGTGCCGGCGGTGGTGTTGATGGCGATCAGCGGCAGTTGCGGTTGGGTGGATTGATCGACGCCTTCGTAATCGCGTATCTGCCCGCCGTTGGTCGCGCACAACGCGATGCCTTTGGCGCAGTCATGGGGTGAACCGCCGCCCAGGGACACCACGAAATCACAGCGGGTTTCCTTGAGCAGACCCAGACCGCTTTCGACGTTGGCGATGCTCGGGTTAGGTTTGGCGCCGTCGAAAATCACCGAATCAATGTCCTGCAACGCCAGTTTATCGGCAATCATTTTCGCGACACCCGCCTTGGCCAGCCCGGCGTCGGTGACGATCAGCGCCTTGCGAAAACCGTACTTGCGAATGGCGTCCATGGCTTCGTCCAGGCAACCAATGCCCATGATGTTCACGGCGGGGATGAAAAACGTGCTGCTCATGAGCGAGTCTCCTGGCTGAGGCCGAATCGGCAGCGCCGATCCAGCGGGTACCCACAGGATTGACCTATCGGCCGCGCAGTAACTTGATCTAGCTCAAGTCTTGGTCGTGATAAAGTCGCCGCCCATCAGACCCTTTGCATTGAGATTTTGACCGCAATGACCGATTTCCAGGATGTTGATGCCCAACTTGAAGACTGGAACGCCTTGCGCACCACCGCCTCGTTCGGCGGCCTGCTGGTGGGCAACGGCGCCAGCCGCGCCGTGTGGGACGACTTCGGCTACGACTCGCTGTTTGAAAACGCCCGCACCGTCGAAGAAAAGCCCCTGAGCCAGTCCGAGCTGAGCGTGTTCGACGCCCTGCAGACGCGCAGCTTCGAGCAGGTGCTCAGCGCGCTGAAAACCACCAGCCGGGTCAACAAGGCCTTGGCCGTGAGTTCCGCCGCACCGCGCAATCGTTACTACGCGATCAAGGAAGCGCTGATCAACAGCGTGCACGCGGTGCACATCCCGTGGCGGCTGGTGGTGCCCTCGACGCTGGCGGCGATCAATCAGGAACTGGGCCGCTACCGGACGGTGTTCACCACCAACTACGACCTGCTCAACTACTGGGCGATCCAGCACCAGCCTGACGCGATCAGCGACCTGTTCCAGGGTGCAGAGCCGAGCTTCGATCTGAGCGCCACGGCGACCGATAAAACCCGCCTGCTGTACCTGCACGGCGGCCTGCATCTGGTGCGCAATCAGGACGGCACGGCGCGCAAACTGATGTCGACCGAGGGCACGTTGCTCGGCAGCTTCGCGATCAACAACACGATCAAGACCCTCGACGATGTGCCGCTATTCGTCAATGAAGGTCCGGCGCAGGACAAGCTCAAAACCATTCGCAGCTCGGACTATCTGTCGTTCTGTTACGACCAGCTACTCGGTCATGGCGACGGGTTGTGCCTCTTCGGTCACGCCCTGGGTGAGCAGGACAGCCACATCATCCACGCCTTGCGCCAGGCGAAACCGCAGGGGGTGGCGATCTCGATTAATCCGCGCAGCAAGGCGTTCATTCAGCACCAGAAGCGGCATTACGCGAAGGTATTTGAGGGCACGGGTGTGGAACTGCGGTTTTTTGATTCGAAGACCCATGCGCTGGGTAGCCCCAAGCTCACAGTTCCAGTCGAAGCCTGAAAATCAATCCCACGCGGAGCGTGGGAACGATCTCGAACAGTCAGAGCACCGGCAAGGTCTTGTCCTTGATCACCGTGGTCGGCCCGTTGGCCTTCACGCCGGCGATGCCTTTATCCATCGCGGCAGCGGAGGCATAAGCCTCGCTGCTGCCGATGATCTCGTGGTTACCAGCCTTGAGATTGAAGTAAGGGTGGCCATCCTTGGTGGTTTTCTTCTCGTAGCGTTCATCCAGCAAGCTGTTGCTCTGAACCGACACGATGCCTTTTTCGGCGGCAGCGCGGGTGGTGTACAGCTCGCTGGTCAGAATGGTTTCCGCATTGGCGGCCTTCAGTAGGAACTTGAACTGACCATTGCTGCTTTTGCTCACTTCATACCATCCAGACATGCTCTTTCTCCTTGGCAATTGAGAGGTTTCGCGCTTCAGAGTAAAGACCAACCTGCCCTACTTCACCACCGCCCGAACCACCGATAATTCCGGCGCCTGCACCCGCCGCTGACTCAGGTACCGCGTACAGCTGACCCGCAAAAACGAGGCGAAATTCACCACCTCGCCGCGGTAGTCCATCACCTCTTCATACAGCTTGGCGATCAACTGGTTGGTGGTCATGCCGTCGACCTCGGCGATTTCACTGAGGATGTCCCAGAACTGATTCTCCAGCCGCAGGGTGGTGACCACCCCACAGATGCGCAGCGAGCGGGAGCGCGATTCGTAGAGAATCGGATCGGCTTTGACGTAGAGCTCGCACATGGACAGGTCCCTCGTTACAGCGTGATTTTGGTGCCCAGCAACCCGAGGAAACCGGCGAGCCAGCTCGGGTGCGCCGGCCAGGCCGGAGCAGTGGCCAGATTGCCTTGAACGTGACCTTCCGTCACCGGGATATCGATGAACGTACCACCGGCCAGGCGCACTTCCGGAGCACACGCCGGGTAAGCGCTGCACTCGCGACCTTCGAGAATCCCCGCTGCCGCCAGCAATTGTGCACCGTGACACACGGCGGCAATCGGTTTGCCGGCCTTGTCGAACGCTCGCACCAGTTCCAAGACTTTTTCGTTCAGGCGCAGGTACTCCGGCGCACGACCACCCGGTACCAGCAGCGCGTCGTAGTCCGCGGCATCGACCTTGGCAAAATCGAAGTTCAGGGCAAACAGGTGGCCGGGCTTTTCGCTGTAGGTCTGGTCGCCTTCAAAGTCGTGGATTGCCGTGCGTACGGTCTGACCGGCGGTTTTGTCCGGGCAAACGGCATGCACCGTATGGCCGACCATCAGCAGCGCCTGAAACGGCACCATCACTTCGTAGTCTTCGACGTAATCGCCGACCAGCATCAGAATTTTTTTAGCCGCCATGGGGAGGACTCCTCTGGGAAATATGGGGTCATGCAGGAGTCTTCAAGGTAGTCCTTATCCGCAGGGTCGGGTAATAACCAGCTACTACGCTCATCCTTCAACTGTACGGATCACTCTGCACCTAGCTGTAACAGAGCATTGCCCCCGGTTTATCGAGACGTAACCAAACGCCCACCAGGTGCATGTTCCTTCCTCGCCGACAACCAACTTCCAGCGATATCAGTATGGAAGAGAAAGGAACGGACTACCTATATCGCGAGCAAGTCGGATCGCCGCACCGCCGCTCCCACAGGATCAGAGGTAGCCGTCGGCTCGGAGCAGGGTTTCGAGGCAGTGTTCGCTGATGTGGTAGAAATCCTTCAGCTCCTGAATCTTCACCAATAGCTGAGTCGGGTCTACCGGCTCGGCGCGTTTGACCGCCAGGATCATCTTGTTCTTGTTGGTGTGGTCCAGTGAAATGAACTCGAACACCTTGGTCTCGTAACCGCAGGCTTCCAGGAACAACGCACGCAAACTGTCGGTGACCATTTCCGCCTGCTGCCCCAAATGCAGACCGTATTGCAGCATCGGCTTGAGCAGCGCCGGGCTCTGGATTTGCAGGCGGATCTGCTTGTGGCAGCACGGCGAGCACATGATGATCGATGCGCCGGAACGGATACCGGTGTGAATTGCATAGTCGGTGGCGATGTCGCAGGCATGCAGCGCGATCATCACGTCCAGCTCGCTCGGCGCCACGCTGCGCACATCACCGCACTTGAACACCAGCCCTGGATGCTCGAGTTTTGCGGCTGCGGCGTTACACAGGTTGACCATTTCTTCGCGCAGCTCGACACCCGTCACCACGCCTTCGGCCTTCAAGGTGTTGCGCAGATAGTCGTGGATCGCGAACGTCAGGTAACCCTTGCCCGAACCGAAGTCCGCCACCTGCACCGGCTTGTCCAGCGCCAAGGGCGAGGTGGTCAGTGCATGGCTGAAGACCTCGATGAATTTGTTGATCTGCTTCCACTTGCGCGACATCGCCGGGATCAGCTCATGTTGCTTGTTGGTGACGCCGAGGTCGGCGAGAAACGGTCGGCTCAGGTCGAGGAAGCGGTTTTTCTCGCGGTTATGCTCGGCGGACGGCACCTCGCGCAATTGCTGAGGTTTACTCTTGAACAGCGAAGACTTGCCCTTTTTGCTGTATTCGAGCTGGGCTTCATCAGTCAGCGACAGTAAATGCGCATTTTTGAACGACGCCGGCAGCAGCGCAGCGATAGTCGCTACGCCCTCGGCAATCGGCAGATTCTTGGTGATGTCGCGGGTCTTGTAACGGTAGACGAAGGACAGGCAGGGCTGATCCTTGACCGTCAGCTGTTTGATGATCAGCCGCTGCAGGTCCGCCTCAGTGCCGACGTACTTGGCCAGCACCAGTTTGATGAAGGCATTGTCGTCGAGGCTGGATTGCAGCAGGTCGATAAACTGGGCGTGGTGATCCGGCGCGAGGCTGGCGGGGGTGGCGGTAACTGACATGGGAAAAACGGCCTCGGGCGGGGAATGGCGGGTATTTTAGGGGGGATGGGGGTTTGGGACACGCGGTTATTTACCGAACGGTTTGAAAACCAGGGAGTGTCAGATTTTTTGTGTGCGGGCCGGTAACGGCCTGCCGTAAGGCAAGCCCTTCTTTCACCAGTTCAACCTGGTAAATCGATCTCCATAAAGAATCGCAAACTGATTCATTGCTGTCTTCCAGTCGTGCGCCGCGCTGCCCCAATTGGCAGTGATATTTTGCAGTGCCAGCCAGATCAGCTTCGTCGCTGCATCGTCAGTCGGGAAGTGGCCTCTTGTCTTGATGATCTTGCGCAACTGAGAATTGATGCTCTCGATGGCATTGGTGGTGTAGATCACTTTTCGGATGGCTGGCGGGAAGACGAAAAACGGGATGACTCGATCCCAGGCGCGTCTCCAAGCGGCTACGACGGTGGGGTATTGTTTGCCCCAAGGCCCAGCTTCAAATGCGTTAAGAGCTTGCTCGGCCGCTTCGACATTCAGTGCCTGATAAACCGGTTTCAGGGCTTTGGCCAACTCGCGACGCTTGTCCCAGGCGGCGTAATCAAGGCTGTTACGGATCAGGGGCACGATGCAGGTTTGCAAGGTCGTCGTCGGAAACACCGCGCTCAAGGCTTCTGGCATGCCTTTAAGGCCATCAGTTACAGCGATCAATACATCCTCGACGCCACGGGTTTTAAGGTCGTTGAAGACCTTCATCCAGAACTTGGCTCCCTCAGTGTTTTCGATCCAGATCCCTAAGATATCTCGGGTGCCGTCCGGTAATACACCTAAAGCCAGGTAGATTGCCTTGTTGCGAACCAGTCCTTCCTCACGGATTTTGACCCGCAGAGCATCGAAGAAAATCACCGGATACATCGGCTCAAGTGGGCGTTGCTGCCACGCAGCAACTTCCTCCAGCACCGCGTCGGTGACCGAGCTGATGAAATCATGGGAAACGTCAGTCCCGTACTGCTCCGAGAGGAACGCCCGAATCTCGCGGACGGTCATGCCACGGGCGTACATGGCAATGATCTTGTCGTCGAAGCCGGTAAAACGACGCTCATGCTTGGGGATCAGGATTGGAGAGAAACTGCCATCGCGATCCCTGGGAATGTCCAGACGAAGCGGGCCATCGTCGGTCAGTATGGTCTTGCCACTCGAGCCGTTGCGCTGATTACTCGCCCCCTCAGGGCGCTCCGCGCCCTGAGGGTAGCCAAGGTGTTGACCCAGCTCCGCGCCAAGGGCTCGCTCGATAAGCGCCTTTTTGAACGCCATCGACGCATCCTGAATCGCCTCGGCGCTCATTGGGCCTTTAACGAACTGATCAATCAGCTCTTTCGGGATCGAAGGAAACTGGGGTTTGGCCTCCGAGGCCGGTTTCTTTTTGGTCGGCATACATGCTCCTTTTCAACATGTTATGCCCGAACACAAAATTTCTGACAGTCTCGAAAACCACCCCTCACCCCAACACCACCAACCGATTCGGCAACTCATTCCTCACATGCGTCACCGGCACATGCACCTTAAGCAACTCGCCGCACGCCTCTACGCAGGACACAAATCCCTGCAACGTCTGCCCCTGTTTCACCTGTTGAGTAAACGCGGCAACTATCACGTCCCAATTCTTGTTATCCAGGCGCGTGGAGATCCCCTCATCCACCAGAATCTCCACATAGCGCTCAGCCTCGGAGACGAAAATCAGCATGCCCGTGCTGCCCACCGTGTGGTGCAGGTTTTGCTCCAGAAACTGCCGCCGCGCCAGGTTCGAGGCGCGCCAGTGACGCACCGAGCGCGGGATCAGGTGCGTGGTGATTTTCGGAATCCGGAACACCAGGCACAGCACGATGAACGTGATCCATTGCACCAGCAGCAAGCTGTGCATGGTCAGCCAGCCGGTCAGGTAATGCACGATACCCGGTACCACTAGCGCCACCAGGCTGGCCCAGAGCAGCGGGATGTACGCGTAGTCGTCGGCGCGGGCCGCGAGCACGGTCACCAGCTCGGCGTCGGTGTCGCGCTCGACCCGGGCAATTGCCTCGGCAACTTTGCGTTGTTCGTGTTCAGTCAGTAATGCCATGTTTAAGAATGCCCACTCGCTATTGTTGTTACCTGCAGTGTGATCACCAGCCGCCTGACGAACCGCCGCCCCCGAAACTGCCCCCGCCGCCGCTGAAGCCCCCGCCTCCGCCGCCACCAAAACCTCCACCGCCGAAACCGCCGCTGGAACCGCCTCGGCCACCACCACCGCTGGGCAGGATCCCGAACATCTGGCCGACAAACATCGTCAGGATGAACAGCATCACCAGAAACACGAATACCCCCGGATGCCGCGACACGAAGTCGCTTTCCTGATTGCCTCCGGAGTCATACACAGTGGACGGCTCATCCAGCGGATTGCCGCCCAGCACCACGAGCATCGCCGCGACCCCGTCGCTGATGCCCTTGCTGAAGTTGCCGGTTTTGAACGCCGGGGTGATCACCTGATTGATGATCACAGAACTCTGCGCATCGGTCAGACGATCTTCCAGGCCATAACCGACTTCAATCCGCAGCTTGCGATCGTCACGCGCAACGATCAGCAGCGCGCCGGTGTTTTTGTCCTTCTGGCCGATGCCCCAATAACGCCCCAACTGATAGCCGAAGTCCGCAATGTCGGTGCCCTGCAAATCCGGCAACGTGACCACCACCAGCTGCTCGCCGGTGGCTTTTTCATGGGCCTGGAGCTGTTGCGTCAGCTGCTCGCGCACCGACGGCTCGATCATCTGGGCGTTATCGACCACCCGTCCGGTCAGTTCCGGGAACTTCAACTCGGCCTGGGCCGTCAGGGCAAACACCCACAGCAACAGCACCAGGCCAACTTTCAACACGCGCATTGGCAACCTCATCCGTGGTGACGCTTCAAACCCATCCGGTATTTACTTGAATTTCACTTCTGGCGCTTTTTGCGCATCGGGGCTGGTGGCCTCGAAGGTTTCGCGGATCGGCAATTCGCTGTACATCACCGTGTGCCACAGGCGACCGGGGAAGGTACGGAGTTCCGTGTTGTACTTCTGCACCGCGAGGATGAAGTCGCGACGCGCCACGGCGATGCGGTTCTCGGTGCCTTCAAGTTGCGATTGCAGGGTCAGGAAATTCTGGTTGGCCTTGAGGTCCGGGTAACGCTCGGACACCACCATCAAACGGCTCAAGGCACCGGTCAGTTGATCCTGGGCCTGCTGAAACTGCTTGAGCTTTTCTGGATTGTCGAGCGTGCTGGCGTCCACCTGAATCGAAGTGGCCTTGGCCCGGGCTTCGATCACCGCAGTCAAGGTTTCCTGCTCATGCTGCGCGTAGCCCTTGACGGTTTCCACCAAATTGGGGATCAGGTCGGCGCGGCGCTGGTACTGGTTCTGCACCTGGCCCCAGGCGGCCTTGGCCTGTTCGTCGAGGGTCGGGATCGTGTTGATGCCGCAGCCTGCCAGCAGTGTGGTCAGCAATATCAAGGCTGCAACCTGCAGGCTCGAGCGATAGTGGTGTCGTACATTCATCTGGTTGACGCTCCCTTGCACATTCCGTTGAAAAACGACCTTCGAACTTTGAACCCGGCTCTTCGGGCATAATCTGCACCGCCACTGGATTGCATTGAGCCAATGGGCTAAAAGATGCCCCAGCGCTAAAACACTGCGCAAGTGTGCATGCATTTACCTGAACAACAATAGTCGCTCCCCAATTTTTGGCTGACCGGCGCGTATTCACTGCCGTTTGAGCCTTTGAGAAAACTATTCATGAAGAAGCTGTGTTTGCTGGGCCTGTTCGTCTGTCTGGCCAGTCATACCGTATTGGCCGCCACGACGCCCGCACCTCTGGAAAACAAGGACGCGTTCATCAGCAACCTGATGAAGCAAATGACCCTCGATGAAAAGATCGGCCAGTTGCGCCTGATCAGCATCGGCCCGGAAATGCCTCGGGAGATGATCCGCAAGGAAATCGCTGCCGGCAACATCGGTGGCACATTCAACTCGATCACCCGCCCGGAAAACCGTCCGATGCAGGACGCGGCCATGCGCAGCCGGTTGAAGATCCCGATGTTCTTCGCCTATGACGTGATCCATGGTCATCGGACCATTTTCCCGATCCCGATAGCCCTGGCCTCGAGCTGGGACATGGACGCCATCGGCCTGTCCGGGCGCATCGCCGCCAAGGAAGCCGCGGCTGACAGCCTGGACATCACCTTCGCGCCAATGGTCGACGTCTCCCGCGACCCGCGTTGGGGCCGGACGTCCGAAGGCTTCGGCGAAGACACGTATCTGGTTTCGCGCATCGCCGGCGTCATGGTCAAAGCTTTCCAGGGCACAGGCGCGAACGCGGCCGACAGCATCATGGCCAGCGTCAAGCACTTTGCCCTGTACGGCGCGGTCGAGGGCGGTCGCGACTACAACGTAGTCGACATGAGCCCGGTCAAGATGTTTCAGGACTACCTGCCTCCGTACCGTGCGGCAATCGACGCCGGTGCTGGCGGGGTGATGGTCGCTCTGAACTCGATCAACGGCGTGCCAGCCACCGCCAATACCT
Source organism: Pseudomonas sp. HLT2-19-2 (assembly GCF_054898005.1). Lineage (NCBI taxonomy): Bacteria > Pseudomonadati > Pseudomonadota > Gammaproteobacteria > Pseudomonadales > Pseudomonadaceae > Pseudomonas > Pseudomonas sp. HLT2-19-2. The sequence continues at coordinate 4,751,698 of NZ_CM142712.1, forward strand.
GGCTGATGAACGACCTGTTGCGCAAGCAATGGGGCTTCAAAGGCCTGGCCGTCAGCGACCACGGGGCGATTTTCGAGCTGATCAAACACGGCGTTGCTCGCGATGGACGCGAAGCCGCGAAGCTGGCGATCAAGGCCGGCATCCACATGAGCATGAACGACACGCTCTACGGCAAAGAACTGCCAGGGCTGCTGAAGGCCGGCGAGATCCAGCAGAGCGACATCGACAACGCCGTGCGTGCGGTGCTCGACGCCAAGTACGACATGGGCCTGTTCAAGGACCCGTACCTGCGCATCGGCAAGGCTGAAGATGATCCGGCCGACACTAACGCCGACAGCCGCCTGCACCGTGCCGAGGCTCGCGACGTTGCGCGCCGCAGCATGGTGTTGCTGAAGAATCAGGGCGAAACCTTGCCGCTGAAGAAAACTGCGAAAATCGTCCTGGTCGGTCCATTGGCCAAGGCACCGATCGACATGATGGGCAGCTGGGCCGCCGCCGGTAAACCCGAGCAATCGGTAACTCTGTTTGATGGCATGACCAACGCACTGGGCGCGCAATCGACGCTGATCTACGCCCGTGGCGCCAACATCACCAGCGACAAGAAGGTGCTGGATTACCTGAACTTCCTCAACTTCGACGCACCGGAAGTGGTGGACGATCCGCGCTCGGCCCAAGAGCTGATCGACGAAGCCGTGAAGGCCGCCAAGGACGCTGATGTAGTGGTCGCGGCGGTGGGCGAGTCCCGTGGCATGTCCCACGAATCCTCGAGCCGCACCGACCTGAACATCCCGGCCAACCAGCGCGATTTGATCAAGGCCCTGAAGGCCACCGGCAAACCGTTGGTGCTGGTGTTGATGAATGGCCGTCCGCTGTCGATTCTCGAAGAGAAAGAACAGGCTGACGCGATTCTGGAAACCTGGTTCAGCGGTACCGAAGGCGGCAACGCCATCGCCGACGTGCTGTTTGGCGACTACAACCCGTCGGGCAAATTGCCGATCACCTTCCCGCGCTCGGTGGGTCAGATTCCGACCTACTACAACCACCTGAGCATTGGCCGGCCGTTCACCCCAGGCAAACCGGGCAACTACACCTCACAGTATTTCGATGACACCACCGGCCCCTTGTTCTCGTTCGGCTTCGGTCTGAGCTATACCGATTTCAGTCTGAGCGACATGGCCCTGTCATCCACCACGCTGAACAAAACCGGCAAGCTTGACGCCAGCGTCATGCTGAAAAACACCGGCAAGCGCGACGGCGAAACCGTGGTGCAGTTGTACATCCAGGACGTGACCGGCTCGATGATCCGGCCGATCAAGGAACTGAAGAACTTCCAGAAAATCATGCTCAAGGCCGGCGAACAGAAAGTCGTGCACTTCACCATCACCGAGGACGACCTGAAGTTCTTCAATGCCCAGCTCAAGTACGCTGCGGAACCGGGCATGTTCAACGTGCAGATCGGCCTGGATTCCCAGGACGTGACGCAGCAGAGCTTTGAATTGCTGTAACCGTACAAACACTGCAAAAACCTGTGGGAGCGAGCTCGCTCCCACAGTGGTAATTGGTGTGACGACTATCCCCGTCGATCCAGCAGATTCACCACCAGCCGATCCACCCATCCCCACACCCGTTGCTTCACCCGCCGCCACAGCGGTCGGCGTTTCCATACCTCCAGGCTGACTTCCTGGCTCTGCGCAAAGTCCTTCTCAAAACTCGCCGCCACCGCCTTCGTCAGCCCAGGGTCCAGCGCCTCAAGGTTGGCTTCCAGGTTGAAACGCAAATTCCAGTGATCGAAATTGCACGAGCCGATGCTTACCCAGTCGTCGATCAGGACCATTTTCAGATGCAGGAAACACGGCTGGTATTCGAAAATCTTCACCCCGGCCCTGAGCAATCGCGGGTAGTAGCGATGCCCTGCATAACGCACCGACGGGTGATCGGTGCGCGGCCCGGTCAGCAGCAGTCGCACGTCAACACCGCGCGCAGCCGCCCGGCGCAATGAACGACGGACTTTCCAGGTCGGCAGGAAATACGGGGTCGCCAGCCAGATCCGCCGCTGGCCGCTGTTCAGCGCGCGAATCAGCGATTGCAGGATGTCCCGGTGCTGGCGTGCGTCGGCATAGGCGACCCGGCCCATGCCCTCGCCCATGGACGGCACGCGCGGCAGACGCGGCAAGCCAAAATGCGCAGCGGGTTTCCAGGCACGCCGATGCCGGTTAGCGATCCATTGGCGGTCGAACAGCAACTGCCAGTCGATGACCAAGGCGCCGGTGATCTCCACCATCACTTCGTGCCATTCGCTGGTGTCTTCACCCGGCGTCCAGAACTCATCAGTCACCCCGGTGCCGCCCACCACCGCCATGCTCTGATCCACCAGCAACAGCTTGCGGTGATCGCGGTAGAAGTTGCCGACCCAGCGCCGCCAGCTCAGGCGATTGTAGAAACGCAGCTCCACACCCGCCGCCGCCAAACGCTTACGCAAGGTCAGGGTGAACGCGAGGCTGCCGTAATCATCGAACAGGCAGCGCACGCGCACGCCACGTTCGGCAGCCTGGACCAATGCCTGAACCATTGCCTCGGCACAGGCACCCGCCTCCACCAGGTAAAGCTCCAGCTCGACCTGTTCTTCGGCACGGGCAATCGCGACTAACATCCGAGGGAAAAACTGCGGACCGTCGATCAGCAGTTCAAAACTGTTGCCTTCACGCCAGGGAAATATTGCACCGGCCATGTCAGCGCGCCGTAAAAATCAGTACCGCGCTCACCGGTACCGACAGACTGATGGCCGACAGACCGGCAACCTTGCGCAAGTTTTCCAGGCCGGGTGCCAAGTCGAAATCCGCAGCGTTGATGATCAGCGGTTCGAGGGTCACCACCTGGAAGCGTCGGTCATCGAGACGGGTTGCCAACAGTTCGGCGGTGTATTCGTGTTGTTTGCCATGGAGGTTGACGGTCAGCGGCAGGCGCAATTCAAGTTGCGCACCGGGCGCCAGATCGTTGATCGGCCGCAGATCGATTTGCGCGGTGATCAGTGCTTCAGGGAAGGCCTGGATTTCAAACAGGTCCTTGCGCATGCGTTCATCGCGCAGCGGAATGCCGCTGTTGACCGAGTCCAGCTCGACTTCGACCTCGGCCAGGCCCTTGGGGCTAACCTTGCCGTGCAGCACCAGAAAGCGCTGCACTTCGGAGATGTTGGTGTTTTTGGTGCTGATGAACGACAGCCGCGAGGACTCGCCGTCCAGATACCAATCGGCATGGGCCGACAGGACAGTACCGGCCAGCAGCAGGAAGGCGAGGGTGTTGGAGACAGAGCGGTTGAACATAGAGACTCGTGGGGCAGATAAACCTGCACGAACCTTAACCGCCCGGGAGCCAATTGCAAACTTGTAGCAGCATTCAGGGATTCAGGCGGCAGCCTTGGCGCTCGCCGACCCACTCGGCGCTGTTGCTGCGACCCATGCCGCTGACTGTCACGCGCCTACTGGCGGCGTCATCGGTAAAGCCGCTGGTCGGCAACCACTGATTCACATAGCTGTGGCAGTACTCGGCCGGGTTGTTCATCACGTAACGGCACGAGCAATATTCCTTGGCAGTGTAGGCGCTGATGATGTCCGGGAACGCCCACAGCGCGACGCGTTCTTGCCGGACCCAGCCGAGCAAGGCGATCAGCAGGATCAACATCAGCGTGCTGAACGGTCGGCGACGAACAAAGCTGCGGCGGTTCATGGCTGCACCTTCGCCGCAAATGCCTTGAGCGCGAGTTTGAGAAAATCGTTGTGCCGGTAGCTGCCGTCGCGGTCATCGCCGTAGCGCACGATCACCAAGTTTTCGCTGGGAATCACGTACATCGCCTGGCCCCAATGGCCCAGCGCGGCGAAGGTGTCGTCGGGGGCATCGAGCCAGGGCTTTACCGCGCCATCCACCACGCGGTTAAGCCACCAATGGCCGCCAGGCACGGCGTCTTCCTGATTGGCTTGATAGCGGGCGAATGGTTCGCGGTTGAAAGTGGTCCAGTCCTTGGGCAGCAATTGGCGCTCGCCCCAACGGCCGTCGCGCGCCATCAGCAGACCGACTCGGGCCAGATCCCTGGCGGTGAGATAGGCATAGGATGACGCGACGAACGTCCCCGTGGCATCGGTTTCCCAGACGGCGTGACGAATCCCCAAGGGCTCGAACAGAGCAGTCCATGGATAGTCCGGATAGCGGTTCGGGCCGACGATGTTTTTCAGCGCGGCGGACAACAGATTGCTGTCGCCGCTGGAGTAACGGAATGCCTGACCGGGTTTGGCGTATTCAGCGTGATCAGCGGTAAACGCGGCCATGTCCTGGTGGCCACGGGTGTAGAGCATCGCGACCACCGAGGATTTCAACGGCGCGTATTCATAGTCTTCCTGCCAGTCCAGGCCCGAGGCCCAGTGCAGCAGATCGGCCATGGTCATCGTCGGGTGCTTGTCCAGCGGTGGATAAAACTTCAGCACCGGGTCCGAGAGCTTGAACAGGCCCTCGCCATAAGCCACGCCGAGGATCGTAGCCATCAGGCTTTTGCTGATGGACCAGGTCAGGTGCGGGGTGTCGGCGGTGGTTGGGGCGGCGTAGCGTTCGTAGATTAACTGACCGTCGCGGATCACCAGCAAGGCGTCGGTGCGGATGCCTTTTCGGGTGGCCTCATCACGGGGTGGGAAGGCGTAAGTCTCCAGGGCTTGAAGCGCCGGCCCGGTGACTGTCGGGGCGGTCGACCATTGCTCGGCAGGCCAGTTTTCGGCGTGGGCCGTGAGGCTGAACAACAGCCCGAAAATCAGGGACAAGCCTTTGAACATGGTGGGCGCTCGGGGGGATGGACCTGCTGAGCCTAGTCGCGGTTGATGACAGTTCCGGGATTTGTGTTCCCCATGAGGCCAGTCAATTCAACGAAGATCCAGCGAGTGCCTTGGCCAACCGCTTGCCCCGCGCACCCGCCGCCATACCAGTTCGATCGGTGTGACATTGCCCAACGGGTGCAACAAGGTCGCGAACCCCTCGCCCAGGCCCGGGTTGGCGGGCAGACGATCGCGGCGGCTCAACAGGTTTTGCCAGGGCATAAGGGGCTCCTCGTGGGCTGTCATATAAGCATCACCAAAGCTTCATGGCGATGACACCGGGGCTACATAGCCTGACTTTGCACAACACGGCTGCATAAAGAAAGTCGATCGGCTGCAACCCAAGACGGGTGACCGCCCCGTACGGAGATTCGCAATGACTCAGATCGCCCGCATCAGCGACACCGGCAATGAACGCCGCCTGCAAGCCGAACGCCTGGTGGGCGCCGAGGCCTTGCAGGAAGCCCAGGCCCTGCGCTTCAACGTGTTCAGCGGCGAATTCAACGCCAAGCTGAAAGGCGCCGAGCAGGGTCTGGACATGGATGACTATGATGTTCACTGCGCCCACATCGGCGTGCGTGACTTGAATACCGGGCGTCTGGTGGCGACCACCCGTTTGCTCGACCACACGGCCGCCAGCAGCCTGGGCAAGTTCTACAGCGAAGAAGAATTCAGCCTGCACGGCCTGGTCCACTTGAAAGGCCCAATCCTGGAAATCGGCCGTACCTGCGTCGACCCCGCCTACCGCAACGGCGGTACCATTGCCGTACTGTGGGGCGAACTGGCCGAAGTGCTGAACCAGGGTGGCTACAGCTATTTGATGGGTTGCGCGAGCATCCCGATGCAGGACGGCGGCATTCAGGCCCACGCGATCATGCAGCGCCTGCGCGAACGTTACCTGTGCACAGAACACCTGCGGGCCGAACCGAAAAAACCGCTGCCGAGTCTCGATATCCCATCCAACGTCATCGCCGAAATGCCACCGCTGCTCAAGGCCTACATGCGCCTTGGCGCGAAGATCTGCGGCGAGCCGTGCTGGGACGAAGACTTCCAGGTTGCCGACGTGTTCATCCTGCTCAAGCGCGACGAACTCTGCCCGCGTTACGCCAAGCACTTCAAGGCGGCCATGTAATGAGCCGTCTGCGAGTGTACGCGCGGATTGCGCGAGTGTTGGTGGTGGTGACATTGGGGTTGAGCATGGCCGGTGTATTCGGGCTGTTCGAACGTTTGGGGATCGCTCATTCGATGGTCCGCCGCCAACGCTGGTCGCGGTTCTTCATGGCGCGCTTGAGCAACGCCCTGCCCTTTCGCGTAACCGTGCACGGTCAATTGCCGAAAGCACCGATGTTGTGGGTCAGCAACCACGTGTCCTGGACCGACATTCCACTGCTGGGCATGCTCACGCCACTGTCGTTCCTGTCCAAGGCCGAAGTGCGCACCTGGCCGGTGGCGGGCTGGTTGGCGGCCAAGGCCGGCAGCCTGTTTATCCGTCGCGGTTCAGGTGACAGTCAGTTGATCCGCAAACAGATGACTCGTCATCTGGAGCAGGATCATCCGCTGCTGATGTTCCCGGAAGGCACGACCACCGATGGCCGCACATTGCGTACGTTTCATGGCCGCTTGCTGTCTGCGGCGATCGATTCCGAAGTGAAGTTGCAGCCAGTGGCGATTCGTTATCTGCGCGACGGTGAGCTCGATTCGCTGGCGCCGTTCATTGGCGATGACGATTTGCTCTCGCACCTGATGCGCTTGTTTGCCAATGATCGGGGTGAGGTGGAGATTCATCTGCTCAAGCCGATCGCTTGCGAAGGTCGCGAGCGTGCGGCGCTGGCGTTCGAGGCACAGCAGGCAGTGCAGAAGGCGTTGTTTGGAGCGATTCCGGAAACACAGCAAGTCCCAATGCGCCCCGCTATCGCGGCCTGACACGATCTCTGATGCAACAAAGAACCCTGTGGGAGCGAGCAAGCTCGCTCCCACATTGGTTTTATGTCGTTGAATGGTTCTGCGCGAAGTCCAGGAGCTGCGGATAGAACAACCGAAAGTCATCACTCAACGGCTCATACAAAACCCGCAATTCCTGCATCGCTGCGGCCAGTTCCTCCGGTCGCGTCAACCGCCGCGAAATCCCCTGCAGCACCTGCTCCAGCACCGCGAACTCCCGGTAAGAACCCAACCAGTTATTGGCTATCATGTGCGGCGCGATCTGCGCCAGACGTTCCGGCAATTGCGGTTCGGCGGACAAAACCCGGTACACGTCCGAAGTGAATTGCTCCAGCGGCCGGTCTGCGTACAGCGTCCAGTCACGCGCCAGGCAATGGTCGAAAAAAACATCGAGCACGATCCCGGCGTAGCGCCTGCGGGTCAGGGAAAACCGCGACAACGAAACGTCCACCAACGGATGGCGGTCGGTAAAGACATCGATGCTTCGATGCAGCTGGATGGCCGCTTCGATCTCCGGATCGAACTGCCCTCGCAGCCGTCCTTTGACGAAATCGCCATACAGACTGCCGAGCAATTGACCGGGGCGCTGGCCACCGAGGTGCAGATGTGCGAGATAGTTCATGCCGCGCAGCTTAGCACTGCGCATCAAATATCGTTATAACCCGATATACCGATTTAGGCGGTCGTCAGACCAAAATCATATTGGTATATCGTGAAGTACCGATTTAAAGTTCGCCTCATCGCGATATAGCGTTTTACTCATCACGAGCCCAAACCATGACCATCGACCTCGACGAAATAATAAAAGCCCTGGCACACCCAGTACGCCGAGACATCCTCACCTGGCTGAAAGACCCCAAAGCCCAGTTCCCGGAACAGATCCACAACCACGAGTACGGCATTTGCGCTGGACAGATCGATCAACGCTGCGGCCTGTCGCAGTCGACCGTGTCCGCCCATTTGGCGAACTTGCAACGTGCGGGGCTGATCAGCAGCCAGAAAGCCGGTCAATGGCACTTCTTCAAACGCAACGAGGACGTGATTCAGGCGTTCCTCGACGCCATCGTCAAGGAGCTCAGCGCTCCGACCAGGAATTAAACAATGCCCCTCTCGCTACTTATTCTGGCCTTGAGCGCCTTCGCCATCGGCACCACCGAGTTCGTCATCATGGGCTTGTTGCCCGACGTGGCAGCTGACCTCGGCGTGTCGATCCCTGGCGCCGGCTGGCTGGTGACCGGTTACGCCCTGGGCGTGGCCATCGGTGCGCCGTTCATGGCACTGGCCACTGCCAAATTACCGCGCAAGGCTGCACTGGTAGCGTTGATGGGCATCTTCATCATTGGCAACCTGCTCTGTGCAATGGCGACCGACTACAACGTGCTGATGTTTGCGCGTGTGGTCACCGCTCTCTGCCACGGTGCGTTCTTCGGTATCGGTTCGGTGGTGGCGGCAGGTCTCGTTCCGGCGAACAAACGCGCTTCGGCGGTAGCTTTGATGTTCACCGGCCTGACCCTGGCCAACGTGCTCGGCGTCCCGCTGGGCACCGCCCTCGGTCAGCAAGCCGGCTGGCGTTCGACCTTCTGGGCGGTGACCGTGATGGGTGTGATCGCATTGATCGGCCTGATCCGCTTCCTGCCGGCCAAGCGCGATGAAGAGAAACTCGACATGCGCGCCGAACTGCGCGCCCTCAAAGGCGCCGGGATTTGGCTGTCGCTGAGCATGACTGCGTTGTTCGCGGCTTCCGTATTCACCCTGTTCACCTATGTCGCCCCGCTGCTCGGCGACGTCACCGGCGTCTCGCCAAAAGGCGTGACCTGGACCCTGATGCTCATCGGCCTGGGCCTGACCGTCGGCAACATCATCGGCGGCAAGCTGGCTGACAAAGGCATGGCCGCGACGCTGATCGGCGTCTTCATCTCGATGGCCGTGATCTCTACCGTGCTGACCTGGACCAGCGTCGCGCTGATTCCGACCGAAATCACCCTGTTCCTCTGGGCCACCGCGTGCTTCGCCGCCGTACCCGCCCTGCAAGTGAATGTCGTGACCTACGGCAAGGCGGCACCGAACCTGGTGTCGACCCTGAATATCGGCGCCTTCAACATCGGCAACGCACTGGGTGCCTGGGTCGGCGGCAGCGTTATCGCTCACGGCTTCGGCTTGACCAGCGTACCTCTCGCGGCAGCAGCCCTGGCGGTACTCGCCCTGCTGGTGACCCTGATTACTTTCCGTCAGAGCGGTGATCCCGAGCTGGCTCCTGCTACCCACTGATCTCTACAAGAGAGCTATTTCATGACGACTATTTTCGATCCGATCACACTGGGCGACCTCGAATTGTCCAACCGCATCATCATGGCGCCGCTGACCCGCTGCCGCGCCGACGAGGGCCGCGTGCCAAACGCGCTGATGGCCGAGTACTACGTACAACGCGCCTCGGCCGGCCTGATCCTCAGCGAGGCCACTTCGGTCACGCCGATGGGCGTCGGCTACCCGGACACGCCGGGCATCTGGTCCAACGATCAGGTGCGTGGCTGGGCTAATGTGACCAAAGCGATCCACGGCGCGGGCGGCAAGATTTTCCTGCAACTGTGGCACGTTGGCCGGGTTTCCCACGAGTCGTACCTGGGCGGTGAAGCACCGGTCGCACCGAGCGCCATTCAGCCAAAAGGCCACGTCAGCCTGGTTCGCCCACTGGCCGACTACCCAACACCGCGTGCTCTGGAAACTGCTGAAATCGCCGACATCGTCGACGCTTATCGCATCGGCGCCGAGAACGCCAAGGCGGCCGGTTTCGACGGCGTGGAAATCCATGGCGCCAACGGTTACCTGCTCGACCAGTTCCTGCAAAGCAGCACCAACCAACGCACCGACAACTACGGCGGCTCCCTGGAAAACCGTGCGCGCCTGTTGCTGGAAGTGACCGATGCCGCGATCGAAATCTGGGGCGCCGGCCGCGTCGGTGTGCACCTGTCACCGCGCGCCGATTCCCATGACATGGGCGACGACAACCTGTCCGAGACCTTCACCTACGTCGCTCGCGAACTGGGCAAACGTGGCATCGCGTTCATCTGCTCCCGCGAGAAAGAAGCCGGCGACAGCCTCGGTCCACAATTGAAAGAAGCGTTCGGCGGACCGTACATCGTCAACGAAAGCTTCACCAAAGACAGCGCCAACGCCTGGCTGGCGAGTGGCAAGGCCGATGCGGTCGCCTTCGGTGTGCCGTTCATTGCCAACCCGGACTTGCCGGCACGCCTGAAGGCCGATGCGCCGTTGAATGAAGCGCGTCCGGAATTGTTCTACGCCAAAGGTCCGGTTGGCTACATCGATTACCCCACGCTCTAAGTAACAACTAAAACAATAAAGCTCTGACTTAAAAAGTCGGGGCTTTTATTGTCAGCATTAAATATTCAGTACAACTTCCAGGCTTTCAAGAACCCTTCAAACTCTTCATATTTGGCAGCAGGCTTAACAACCTGCCAATAAACGCCTTATAAACAAATATGATTGAAAAGGAATTCACGATGGACAATGACGCTTTGGACATTAAAAACATGGAGCTTCTCGATACTCTTCTAGAACATTCGAAACTTGACGAAAAGGTCAACCAGGAAGTTAAAGCTTGGGAGAGGCAGAGGATCAAGGCAAATCAGACACGCCTCATCGTCAAACTAAAAAACAATACCTCCCATGCTTTTGACGTTGGCGAAAACAATCTTTCGCTGACCGCTGATGAGCGAGACTATATAAAAATACTCCCCCGCGAAATTAAAGCATTCCATTGCGACTTCGATTACTCCAGGCAATTAGGAACACCCAGCAAGGACATGTTCAAGCACTCTATTTTATTCGGCGACCAGCGTCTCGGCTTCCGCTTTGACTTCGGGTTGCGCGTCAATACTACTTTTGGTGTTTTTAGTCCGACACTGACACCTGTTCGTACAAATAAGGTTGTCTCCATTGGCGCCACCCCGATCCAATGCACGAGCCGAATTACTCGTGCGGAAGATGACGCCCCCTACAGCTTTAGCCTAGAGATCACACTGGATTGAGAATGCTGCCCCGTGGTTGTTTTGACGGGCATTTACATACCTTCACAAACGCTCAACAAAATCCCTACAAAATTCACAATTGTTTGCCTATCAACACAGACCGCATCGGTTTATAAAGGCCGTCGCGCCACAGAGTGTGAGCGATAGCATTGCTACGCTCACTTGATTAGTGACACCAACCGATTTATGTATATTGTTTCATTTGCGCAGGCTGGGGCTCAAGCGCAGCATGTCCAACCCTGTATCGACCCAGCGCTCGGCATCGATGTGCAGTTCAAAGCTGTCGGGCGCCAACAGCCACTGATACAGGATGCCGTCGATGTACGCATGCAGGCTGATGGCCGCGCGGGCCGTATCGAGGCTTTCCGGTAATTGTCCCCGATTGACCGCATTACTCAGGGCCAGGGCGATTCGCACGTTGCAATCAAGACTGACCGCTCGACGCTGCTGGCGCAGGTCGCACATTTCATCGGTGAATTCACACTTATGAAACAGAATCTCATTGATGCGTCGGGTTTTCGGGTCCAGGGCAACTTGATGAAACAAATGAATCAGCAGCTTGCGCATGCAGCCCAAGGGGTCGAGTTCATCTTCGCTTTCACTGGCCTTGGCCATTTCGTCCAGCGGCTCTTGCAAGGTATCAAGCATGGCCTGCACCAGATCCGCTTTGTTGCTGAAATGCCAGTAGATGGCGCCGCGAGTGACCCCGGCCAGGGTAGCGATATCCGCCAGTGTCGTGCGCGCTACGCCCCGCTCAAAAAAGGCTTTTTCTGCCGCTTCGAGTATCTGGCTACGGGTTTCTTGAGCTTCCTCTTTGGTACGACGAACCATGGCAGTACAACCTCAATCAGGATGCTTCAGCGATTTCTGACTATTCGCTGAACAAAAGTGGGGCAAGCGCTCTTAGGCGTCGTCCCCGGCCTACTATTCGGATCTTTGAACGGCTTTTGTAACGGTGTGGATACGCGGACGGGGTGTTTACAAACAACCATGAACGTAAGTATATTGCTTAGCAAGCTACTTATCCACTCAGCGCACATTTTTACCTTTCCACCTTTCGAGTGCGCAACTTGCGCGCCTGACCCGAGGATTTTCATGCAATTCAAGCCAGCTGTTACCGCTCTGGTCACTGCCCTCGCCTTGGCATCGCTGCTCAGCGGATGCAAAAAGGAAGAGGCAGCACCTGCCGCACCACCCCCTCAGGTCGGCGTCGTTACTCTGCAACCTCAAGCCTTCACCCTGACCTCTGAGCTTCCAGGCCGTACCAGCGCGTACCGCATTGCCGAAGTTCGCCCTCAGGTGAACGGCATCATTCTCAAGCGCCTGTTCAAGGAAGGCGGCGACGTCAAGGCCGGCCAACAGCTGTATCAGATTGATCCGGCGGTTTATGAAGCCACGCTGAAAAGCGCCCAAGCCAACTTGCAGCAGACCAAATCGATTTCGGATCGCTACAAGCAACTGGTCAGCGAACAGGCTGTGAGCCGTCAGGAATACGACACGGCCCTGGCCAACCGGTTGCAATCGGAAGCTACCCTGCAGACCGCGCAGATCAATGTGCGTTACACCAAGGTCTACGCACCGATCTCCGGTCGCATCGGCCGCTCGAACGTGACCGAGGGCGCGCTGGTTACCAGCGGCCAAGCCGACGCCATGGCGGTGATCCAGCAACTGGACCCGATCTACGTCGACGTGACCCAGTCTTCTGTGGAGCTGCTTGAATTGCGCCGCGAACTGGAAAGCGGTCGCCTGCAAAAGGCCGGCGACACGGCGGCAGCGGTCAAACTGACCCTCGAAGACGGTAGCCAATACAAGCTCGACGGCAAGCTCGAGTTCTCCGAAGTCTCGGTGGACCAGACCACCGGTTCCGTGACCTTGCGTGCGGTATTCCCCAACCCTAATCACACCCTGCTGCCAGGCATGTTTGTACACGCCCAATTGCAGGCCGGTGTAAACAGCGCGGCGATCCTCGCGCCGCAACAAGGCGTGACCCGCGACCTCAAAGGCACCCCGACCGCGCTGGTCGTCGGTGCGGACAACAAGGTCGAGCTGCGTCAGCTCAAGGCCAGCCGTACTGTCGGCAGTCAATGGCTGATTGAAGACGGTCTGAAGGCAGGCGATCGCCTGATCACCGAAGGGCTGCAATACGTCAAACCTGGCATTGAAGTAAAAGCCAGTGAAGCGACCAACGTTAGCGCAAAGAACCCGGCCCCCGCACAGGCAGCTAGCAAGGCTTCCAGCGGCAAAGGGGAGTAAACCATGTCCAGATTTTTTATCGACCGTCCGATTTTCGCCTGGGTAATTGCCCTGGTGATCATGCTGGTCGGGGCACTATCGATCCTCAAACTCCCGATCAACCAATACCCAAGTATTGCGCCTCCGGCCATTGCGATCCAGGTGACCTACCCGGGCGCGTCCGCACAAACCGTGCAGGACACCGTGGTGCAGGTCATCGAGCAGCAACTTAACGGTATCGACAACCTGCGTTATGTTTCCTCGGAAAGTAACTCCGACGGCAGCATGACCATTACCGCAACCTTCGAGCAGGGCACCAACTCCGATACCGCGCAGGTTCAGGTCCAGAACAAACTGAACCTGGCCACCCCGCTGCTGCCGCAAGAAGTGCAGCAACAGGGGATCCGCGTGACCAAGGCAGTGAAGAACTTCCTGATGGTGATCGGCGTGGTCTCGCGCGACGGCAGCATGACCAAGGACGACTTGGCCAACTACATCGTGTCGAACATGCAGGATCCGGTCTCGCGGACCGCCGGTGTCGGTGACTTCCAGGTCTTCGGTGCCCAGTACGCGATGCGGATCTGGCTCGATCCGGCCAAGCTGAACAACTACAACCTGACCCCGGTGGACGTGAAAACCGCCATCGCCGCTCAGAACGTTCAGGTGTCGTCCGGTCAACTTGGCGGTTTGCCTGCCGTGGCAGGCCAACAGCTGAACGCGACGATCATCGGCAAGACCCGCCTGCAGACTGCCGAGCAGTTCAAGGCGATCCTGCTCAAGGTTAACAAAGACGGTTCGCAAGTGCGTGTCGGCGACGTTGCGGATGTCGGTCTGGGCGGTGAAAACTACTCGATCAGCGCCCAGTTCAACGGCAGCCCGGCCTCCGGTCTGGCGGTGAAACTGGCCAACGGCGCCAACGCCCTCGACACCGCGAAAGCCCTGCGCAAGACCATCGAGAGCCTCAAACCGTTCTTCCCGCAAGGGATGGAAGTGGTGTTCCCGTACGACACGACTCCGGTGGTGACCGAGTCGATCAAGGGTGTGGTTGAAACCCTGGTCGAAGCGATCGTATTGGTGTTCCTGGTGATGTTCCTGTTCCTGCAAAACTTCCGCGCCACCGTCATCACCACGATGACCGTACCAGTGGTATTGCTGGGTACCTTCGGGATCCTCTCGGCGTTCGGTTTCAGCATCAACACCCTGACCATGTTCGGTATGGTGCTGGCCATCGGCTTGCTGGTGGATGACGCCATCGTCGTGGTGGAAAACGTCGAACGGGTCATGAGCGAAGAAGGCCTGTCACCCAAGGAGGCCACCAAGAAATCCATGGGGCAGATCCAGGGTGCACTGGTCGGTATCGCCCTGGTGCTGTCGGCGGTACTGCTGCCGATGGCATTCTTCGGCGGTTCCACCGGTGTGATCTACAAGCAGTTCTCGATCACCATCGTCTCGGCCATGGCCCTGTCGGTACTGGTTGCGCTGATCTTCACCCCGGCACTCTGCGCCACCATGCTCAAGCCGATCCCGAAAGGCGAACACGGCACGCCCAAACGCGGCTTTTTCGGCTGGTTCAACCGCAATTTCGACCGTGGCGTCAAAAGCTACGAGCGTGGCGTGGGCAACATGCTCTCGAACAAGGCTCCCTACCTGCTGGCCTACCTCATTATCCTGGTCGGCATGATCTGGCTGTTCACCCGCATTCCAACGGCGTTCCTGCCGGAAGAAGACCAGGGTGTATTGTTTGCCCAGGTGCAAACCCCGGCCGGTTCCAGTGCCCAGCGCACCCAAGTAGTCGTGGATGAAATGCGTGAATTCCTGCTGCGTCCGACCAAGGACGGCGGTGAAGGCGACGCGGTAGCCTCAGTGTTTACCGTGACCGGCTTCAATTTCGCCGGCCGTGGTCAGAGCTCGGGTATGGCGTTCATCATGCTCAAACCGTGGGGCGAACGTAACGCCGATAACAGCGTGTTCAAGCTGGCGGACCGTGCCCAACAGCACTTCTTCACCTTCCGTGACGCCATGGTGTTTGCCTTCGCACCGCCAGCGGTCCTGGAACTGGGTAACGCCACCGGTTTTGACGTGTTCCTTCAGGACCGCGCCGGTATCGGTCACGACAAGCTGATGGAAGCGCGCAACCAGTTCCTCGGCATGGCGGCGCAAAGCAAGATTCTGTCGCAAGTCCGTCCCAACGGCCTGAACGACGAACCGCAATACCAACTGGAAATCGATGACGAAAAGGCCAGCGCCCTCGGCGTGACGCTCACCGACATTAACAACACCCTGTCGATTGCCTTGGGCAGTAGCTACGTCAACGACTTCATCGACCGCGGTCGGGTGAAGAAGGTTTACGTGCAAGGTGAGCCGGGCGCGCGCATGAGTCCTGAAGACGTCAAGAAATGGTACGTGCGCAACAGCGCCGGCACCATGGTTCCGTTCTCGGCGTTCGCCAAGGGAGAGTGGATCTACGGTGCGCCGAAGCTGTCGCGTTACAACGGCGTCGAAGCGATGGAAATCCTCGGTGCCCCGGCGCCCGGTTATTCCACCGGTGAAGCCATGGCCGAAGTCGAAGCCCTGGCCAAGAAACTGCCGGCCGGTGTCGGTATTTCCTGGACCGGCCTGTCGTACGAAGAACGTCTGTCCGGTTCGCAAGCGCCAGCGCTGTACGCCCTGTCGCTGCTGATGGTGTTCCTGTGTCTGGCAGCGCTGTACGAAAGTTGGTCGATCCCGATTGCGGTGATGTTGGTGGTGCCGCTGGGGATCATCGGTGCGCTGATGGCGACCAGCCTGCGCGGCCTGTCCAACGACGTGTACTTCCAGGTGGGCTTGTTGACGACCATCGGTCTGGCGGCGAAAAACGCCATTTTGATTGTCGAATTTGCCAAGGAACTGCATGAACAAGGGCGTAGCCTGCGCGATGCCGCGATTGAAGCCTGCCGGATGCGTTTGCGACCGATCATCATGACCTCGCTCGCCTTCGTCCTCGGTGTGGTGCCATTGGCAATTTCCACGGGCGCCGGTTCAGGCAGCCAACATGCGATCGGTACCGGGGTAATTGGCGGTATGCTCACGGCCACGATCCTGGCGATCTTCTGGGTCCCACTGTTTTTCGTCACCGTGTCGGCCATGGGGCAGCGCAAAACCGCTGACCAGGACGACGCTATTGAACCTTCTAAAGAGGCTGGCTAATGAGCAAGTCGCTACTCTCCCTGGCTGTTGCCGCCTTCGTGCTCAGCGGCTGCTCGCTGATACCCGATTATCAGCAGCCTGAAGCACCGGTGGCGGGCCAGTACCCGCAAGGTCCGGCGTATTCGTCGGCCCAGGCGCCTGCCCAAGCTGCCGCCGAACAGGGCTGGAAGCAGTTTTTCCACGACCCGGCACTGCAACAGCTGATCCAGGTCGCCCTGGAAAACAACCGTGATCTGCGTGTCGCGGCGCTGAATATCGACGCCTTCGCGGCTCAATACCGCATCCAGCGTGCCGATTTGTTCCCGGCGGTGTCGGCCAACGGCACTGGTAGCCGTCAGCGCGTCCCGGCACGCGCCTCGCAGACCGGCGAAGCGGGTATCACCAGTTCCTACTCGGCCACGGTCGGCATCAGCGCCTATGAACTCGACCTGTTCGGTCGGGTTCGCAGCCTGAGTGAAGAAGCGTTGCAGAAATACTTCGCCACTGAAGAAGCACGCCGCAGCACTCAGATCAGCCTGGTGGCCAGCGTGGCCAATGCCTACCTGACCTGGCAAGCCGACAAGGAGCTGCTGAAACTGACCCAGGACACCCTGGGTGCATTCGACGAGAGCTACAAGCTCACCGCCCGCAGCAACGAAGTGGGTGTAGCCTCGGCCCTGGACCTGGCACAGTCGCGTACCTCGGTGGAAAACGCCCGCGCGCAACACGCCAAATACACACGTCAAGTCGCTCAGGATGAAAACAGCCTGGTGCTGCTGCTCGGCTCGGGAATCCCGGCCAATCTGCAAGCGCCCAAGCCGTTGGCTGACGACCTGCTGAGCGACGTGCCGCCCGGCCTGCCGTCAGACTTGCTGCAACGTCGTCCGGACATTCTCCAGGCCGAATACAACCTGAAAGCCGCCAACGCCAACATCGGCGCTGCACGTGCTGCCTTCTTCCCGAGCATCAGCCTGACCGCCAATGCCGGGAGCCTGAGCCCAGACCTGTCCGGCCTGTTCAAGGGCGGTTCGGGCACCTGGCTGTTCCAGCCGCAGATCAACCTGCCGATCTTCAATGCCGGCAGCCTGCGCGCCAGCCTGGATTATTCAAAAATCCAGAAAGACATCGGCGTGGCGAACTACGAGAAGTCCATTCAAACGGCCTTCCAGGAAGTCGCCGACGGCCTGGCTGCCCGCCAGACCTACACCGATCAGTTACAGGCCCAGCGTGATTTCGTCACCGCCAACCAGGACTACTACCGCCTGGCCGAGCGTCGTTATCGCATTGGTGTCGACAGCAACCTGACCTTCCTCGATGCCCAGCGCCAGCTGTTCAGTGCCCAACAAGTACTGATCACCGACCGTCTGGCGCAACTGGTCAGCGCGGTAAATCTGTACAAGGCACTGGGCGGTGGCTGGAACGAGCAGACAGCGAAGAACGAGCCGTTGAAAGAAGAAGCGCCGAAGCTGAAGTTGTTCTGATAGCGCTGTAAAACAAGAAGCCCACCGATTGGTGGGCTACACCGTGCAGAGCGGAGCGCTCAAAGACCTGACCGTCAAATGGCGCAACTCGACAATCCGCCGCGACTACAGCAACAACGAGTTCGATGAGAACCGGTTGATCATCATCTATCCAATCAGATTGCTATAGCGGAACTCAGGCAGCGACCACAGGATGAAAACGGTCGCCTGCCTCTCACCGCCTGTCGGTACAAACTGGCGCTTTGCACAGGGGCAGATACAGTCAAGAAGCGTGTTTAATTCTCCAGTCTGATGTAGGAGCCCCCTTTTACTTCCGTTATCTCCGGATGCTGTACGCGAAGCTGCCATGACCACGGAGGTCAGGTATGAGCAAGCGAATAGTTATCGTCGGTGGCGGCGTAGGTGGAACCATGTTGGCCAATCAACTGGCCAGCAAGCTGTATCCAGAAATCCTGCGCGGCGAAGTCTCGATTGCACTGCTGTCCAACTCCCCCGATCACTTCTATAAACCTGCGTTCATGTACGTGGCGTTCAATCAGTTCTTTGAAGAAGAACTCAAGCGCCCGGAACGTTCACTGTTGCGCCCGGAAATCAGCTTTTATGTCGAAGAGGTCACGTGTTTCGATTTCCCCGGACAATGCCTTAAAACCCGTAGCGGCAAGCGCTATGGCTACGACTTTCTGGTCATCGCCACCGGTTGCGTGCCCGCGCCGGAGCGCATCGAGGGCTTGAAAGAAGCCGGCGACCACTTCTACCAATATCAGCCCGCCCGGCAGTTGGCAGAACGGCTGAGTACGATCAAAAAAGGCCGGATCTTCATCACGGTGTCTTTCCCGCAAACACCCAACGTGCCGCACCAATGCGGCATTGCACCGGTAGAAACGACGTTGATGCTCGACGACTTGCTGCGTCGTCGGGGCGTGCGGGACCAGGTGGAAATCGTCTACACCTACCCGACCACGGCTCAGTTACTGCGTAACTGCCTGTTTCTGCAACGCCCCACCGGGGAAATCCTGCCCGGCATTTTCGAGCAGAAGAATATCCGCTTCCAACGCGGCTTCACCCTCAGCCGTGTCGATCCCGAGCGAAAAATCGCCTACTCCGAAGAAGGCGAAGAGCAACCCTTCGACATCCTGATGGCGACACCGCCGATCCGCGCCGTCGATGCCGTGCTGGAGTCCGGTGCGTCACAAGCGCCCAACAACGAAGGTTGGCTGCCGACCCACCACGAAACCCTGCAGGTCTATGGCCTGGAACACGTCTACGTGATTGGCGACACAGTCGATCTGCCGGTGAGTAAGGCCGGTGGTGCCTGCCATAACCAGGCGCCGGTCATCGCCAACAACATTGCCGCCGAGATTCGCCTTGGCGCGCCCAACAGCGTCTACGACGGAAGGGTTCAGGCCGTGGCACAGATGGGTCTCAACGCCGGAATGCCGCTGTGGTACGACTACGTCCATGACGTCCTGCCGACACCGCCGACCAGACTCGGCGGTCTGCTGAGAAATGGCTTCAATCGTGGCCTGTACTGGGCGGTTGCCCGTGGAATGCTTTGATCTGCTCAGGGAGGAGTAAATCGTGACGAACCTATCAGATGAAACGCTGGCGACCAGTGCTGCCGGCATGCCAGCGACGCCAGGACTCGCCGCTGTAATGGCGAAAATTCAGCCGCTGATCGAAGGCGGTCGGCTGGACAACATTGTCGATGTGCTATCGCTGGTCTCGGACATGACCGACCTGCTGGACGCAGCGATGGTGGAAAAACTGGCGCGTCTGTTCGAAACCGCTACGGCGGCCACCTGGACAGTCAGTAACGCCGTGCGCCTGGCCAAGGCCGAGGTCGCAGCTGCCCCCGTGCCGCCGGGAGCCTATGCGTTGATCAAACTGCTGAACGACCCGGACACGCGCAAAGGCGTGGCGGTTGTCCTGAAATCACTGAACGTCATCGGAAGACAACTGTAACCGCCAGAGAGGATCACCTCATGAGCGTCAAACTTGAATCGGCAGGGAAAGCCTGCACCCACTGGGACGCCAAGGCGTACCAGCAGTTTTCCCGCCTCAGGCAACGACCGGTCAATGAATTGCTCGACCGTGTCGAACTCAAACAGCCCAAGCGCATCTATGACCTGGGATGCGGGACCGGCATCGCCACGCAACTATTGGCCAAGCGTTGGCCTCGAGCGCAGTTGCAGGGCATCGACAGTTCCGAGCAAATGCTGGACGAGGCCCGTTGTCTGCCGATCAAGGCGTTGTGGAAACAGTGCGATCTACTCGACTGGCAACCCGAACAACCGGCGGACCTGCTGTTCGCCGCCGCCGTACTGCACTTCGTCAGTGGTCACGAACAGTTATTGCCGCGACTGCTCGGCCAGCTCAATCCGGGTGGTTGCCTGGCGGCGCACATGCCCGACTGGCGGGATGCGCTGTGGTACCAACTGATGCTCGACACCCTTGAAGAGGCTGGCCCCGGTGGCAAACCACTCGGTACCCCGCAGTTGCGCGAGGCCATGGCTGCACGGCCGCTGTTGTCTTTGGCAAGTTACTACCGGTTGCTCTCACCGATCACCCAGACACTGGATATCTGGGAGACTGAGCAGCTACAGGTTGTCGACGGCAAGTCGCCGATCTATGACTGGGTCAAAGTCTCGGCGCTGCGACCGGTGATGCAGGGTCTGAAGGACGATGAACAGGCAAGGTTCATCTACCACTACCTGATGCGCGTGCATGCGCATTACCCGCCGGAGAGCGACGGACACACGTTGTTTCCATTCAAGCGGATATTCATTGTCGCCACGGTTTAAAGATCAAAAGATCGCAGCCTTCGCCAGCTCCAAGTGAACGCATTCCCCTGGAGCTGCCGCAGGTTCGGGCCGCGTTCGGGCGGCTTTTTTTGAAGCCGTTACTCTACTCTCGCGACTCAACCCCAAGCTCATCCCACACCGACTCCGCGATATGAAACGTCGCATTCGCTGCCGGAATGCCGCAGTAGATCGCGCTTTGCATGATCACTTCCTTGATCTCGCCGCGGGTCACGCCGTTGTTGGCGGCGGCGCGCAGATGCAGTTTGAGTTCCTCATTGCGGTTCATGCCGATCAGCATAGCGATGGTGATCAGACTGCGGGTGTGACGCGGCAGCCCCGGACTGGTCGTCGCCGGCACCGAAGACGCGGTGACGCCGCCGTCCGGCGGGCACTTCATTTAAACCAAGGCGCTCGATCAATTTGCGCACTGCAGGCACCGGACCGATGCCCATGACCCGTGGTGCAACACCGGCGCTGGACATGCCCAGCACTTTTGCGCGGGCGGTCAGACCGTGTTTCTTCACCGCATCGCCAGAGGCAAGAGGCCAGAATCAATGCCGCCGCACCGTCGTTCACACCGCAAGCATTGCCGGCGGTGACTGTTTTGTCGGGACCGTTGACCGGTTTGAGTTTGGCCAGCCATCCGTTGCTGACTGCGCACTGTGAAAGCGTCCAACCGACTATTGAACGGGTTTGCACCCCCTATTACCTATCTTTACACTGGCTTGGACGCAGACTAAAAGGGTCGATGTAATTACCGTAACTTATTCGACTTAATGGCGTCAGAAAGACATCACTGTAAAGTCGGCGACGCGGAACGACCTAGTTAGCCGTAAAAGTTGCGGGTACCCAAACAATCACACATCAAGACCCACTTTTAACTCTTTGGCGATAGTGTTCTTCGAATCGACCGCTATAATGCAAATCAGTGGCGACCGGTTTTTAATTGCCGATTCGCCACCTGGTAGCGCGATGTTCCACTGGCGCTGCTTGCAGCAAGCGCCTGACGCTCATTTATAGGCTTCGCCAAAGCGTTCGCTGAAACAGGAAACTGATGCTACGTCAGCTGTTTATCTCTGGTGCCGTGGCCGCCTGCAACATGGAAGTATTGATCACAATGCCGTAAAAACGATGCCTTCACCGGCCTTGTCCTTTCGGCGAGCGTGGTCAATACGTTTGATGTAGCGCGTTTCACCAGAATTAATCTCAACTCAATCAGGTAGCACTGTGACAAAAGACGAACTGCGCGCGGAACTTGAGCGCCAGGAACAACGTTACAAGGAAGTTTACGGCGGGGAAGTCACCACCTACGCCGCTCAGCCCGAACCAGAGCGCAAACCCTGGCGTAAACGCGCCACCGTTCAGGATCAGGCTTTCACTCAGGAATTGCAGAAAATGGAAAAGGAACTCAAAGCCGAAGAGCCATAACGGCCTTGGCCTGAATTCTTTCAAGGGTCTGCGTCTGCACCCGCTAAAAGCGGGATGTATCGATGATGCCTTTCGCGCCCGCTATGAGCGGGCAGCGGCCACCTCACCTGTCGGATGAGGCAAATGGCTCGTGTCTGGCCCTCTTTTCAGATATTTCGCACAAGCTTTCAAGCCTCTTCTCCCTACGAGAGGAACCCTTGTGGCTGCGGCCTTTTCAAAGAATTCAAAGACTTGCAAAACCCCGTAAAAACCTGGGGCTTAGGCTGTCGTCACAAACTAATTCATTGAAGAATGTTACCGATGAGCACCTAGTGCATCGATTAGCAGTCTTTTCTGGCATAATCGCGCCCCCTTACGACCGGGTCAGAAAACCTTCATGATCGATTTATTCAGCGGACTGGATGCTTGGGTGCTTGTGAGCCTCTTGCTCGCCCTGGCCTTTGTCCTTGCCTTCGAGTTCATCAACGGCTTTCATGACACCGCTAACGCGGTGGCCACTGTTATCTACACCAAAGCCATGCCGCCTCATCTGGCAGTGTTCTTTTCCGGTGTGTTCAACTTTCTTGGCGTGCTGCTGGGCGGTGTCGGCGTGGCGTATGCCATCGTCCACCTGCTGCCGGTAGAGTTGCTGATCAATGTGAACACCGGTCACGGGCTGGCCATGGTGTTCTCGCTGCTCGCCGCCGCCATCACCTGGAACCTGGGCACCTGGTACTTCGGTATCCCGGCTTCCAGCTCCCATACGCTGATCGGGTCGATCCTCGGTGTCGGCCTTGCCAACGCCTTGATCAACGATATTCCGTTGGCCGATGGTGTGAACTGGCAGAAAGCGATCGATATCGGTGCCTCCCTGGTGTTCTCGCCGATGGCCGGCTTCCTGGTCGCAGCCCTGATATTGATCGGCCTTAAATGGTGGCGTCCGCTGTCGAAGATGCACAAGACGCCGGAACAGCGCCGCAAGATCGATGACAAGAAACACCCGCCGTTCTGGAACCGCCTGGTGCTGGTGATTTCGGCGATGGCCGTGAGCTTTGTGCACGGCTCCAACGATGGCCAGAAAGGTATCGGCCTGATCATGCTGGTGCTGATCGGTATTGTCCCGGCGCAGTTCGTACTCGACCTGGGCAGCACCACCTACCAGATCGAGCGGACACGCGATGCGACCTTGCACCTGAGCCAGTTCTATAAGCGCAACGCCGCAACACTGGGTGACTACCTGGCCCTGGGCAAAAGCGTGGAAGGCGATCTGCCGGAGAAATTCCGTTGCAACCCGCAACAGACCGAACCGACCATCACCGCCCTGCTCGGCACCCTTAAAGGTGTAGCAGACTACCACTCGCTACCGTCGGAAAGCCGCATCGAAGTGCGTCGTTATCTGCTCTGCCTGGACGACACGGCGAAGAAAGTCGGCAAGCTGCCAGGCCTCGAGGCCCGTGAAAAGGCTGACCTGAACAAGCTGCGCAAAGACCTGACCACCACCACCGAATACGCTCCGTTCTGGGTGATTCTGGCGGTCGCACTGGCACTCGGCCTGGGCACCATGGTCGGTTGGAAACGCGTGGTTCTGACCATCGGCGAGAAGATCGGCAAGCAGGGCATGACTTACTCCCAAGGCATGTCGGCACAGATCACTACCGCGACCCTGATCGGCATGGCCAACATCTTCAGCCTGCCGGTGTCCACCACCCACGTTCTGTCATCAGGCGTGGCTGGCACCATGGTTGCCAACAAAAGCGGCCTGCAAGGCGGCACCGTCAGAACCATCCTGCTGGCCTGGGTCCTGACCCTGCCAGCCACAGTGGCCTTGTCAGCCGGCCTGTTCTGGCTGGCATCGAAAGCACTGAGCAACTGATACAAGCTGCACAAAAAAGGCGCGTTCCGTAAGGTTCGCGCCTTTTTTATGGCTGCTGGAAAGTTGATCGTTCCCACGCTTCAGGCAAATCGCACGCAAAAAAAAAGGGCAACCGAAGTTGCCCAAAATGCCTTGCGTGCTCATTGCTTCCAGAAAGACCTACGGCTTGCGCTTATGCGAATCCTTCCAGATAAAAAATCCAAACCCTGCAAAAAACATAACCATGAGGCCGACAGTCAGCACTCCGGCGATCACCACGTTGTCGAAAAACATGACTGGCCTCCTGCGGTTGCCTTGTTGCGATAGGGCTAAATTAACTAATCAGGCAGGAGAAAAAATTGACCGGGATCAATGTCGCCCGAGACTGGGCGTAAAGGAGGGGGATTAACTGACCTGCATCAACCAATGCAGCGTGTTTCAACGCTTTTTCGGTTTGTTCTTCGGCTTCTTCTTCGCTTTACCCAACGGCAGGGCTTGCTCGAACGCCTGGCGTACTTCGTTCAGGCGCTTTTCGTTAAGGTCATGAATCCGCTTGGCGCGTTCAGAATTGAGGTCGATCAGCTTGTCGTCTTGGCTCATGGTGCTCAGTGCATCGCTTGTGGTGAAATTCAGCTGCCGTATCGGCAGGCAAGGATGTGTCAATAATGCGGTCTGATCGCATCGCTGACCAGCCACCACCTCAAATCTGGATATCGACCCACAAACCTTGCCGAGGCTGATCGTCCATCAATGGCGCCACCGGCACGGTATTGTCGGCATTGAGCTCGTCCCCGGGAATCGCTAGGTGCTCTTCGGGATCTTCATCGGCTTCACGGCGACGTCGGTCACGCTCCTGCTGCCGGCGCTGCTCCTCGCGTAGCTGCAAGGCGGCTTCTTCGGGGTCGCGTTTTTGCAGGTCGATAGTGCTTTCGCTGGAGCTTTCCTGCACCGGCACCACGGGTGGAATGTCCGGCCGCTGGCGAACCGGATCCTGCTGTGAGGTGATCGGCACGGCACTCAAGGGGAGCATCGGTGGCAGCATAATTATTGGTCTCCTGTCAGCAAGCTGTCGGCTGCGGGGATGGTGACTTGAGCCATCGGTCGCAAATTGTGACCCGGTTGGCACTGTAGGTGCTGCCGCCCGCTGCGATCTTTCATCGGACAACGCAGAACTCAAGCGTTCCCGAAGATCGAAAGATCGTCCGACATCGGCAGCGCCTATGCACGTAAACCTTTGGTCTGCAGGCCCGATTCCGTTAAGATAGCCCGCTTTTTCAAGGTGGGAGTCAGGCAGCATGGCGCAGCAGTATCAACCGGGGCAACGCTGGATCAGTGACAGCGAAGCCGAGCTGGGTTTAGGCACCGTTCTGGCACAGGACGGCCGCTTGTTGACCGTGCTCTATCCGGCCACTGGCGAAACTCGCCAGTACGCGCTACGGAATGCGCCCCTCACCCGCGTGCGGTTTTCGCCGGGTGACTCGATCACTCACTTCGAAGGCTGGAAACTGACCGTACAAGAAGTCGACGACGTCGACGGCCTGCTGGTCTACCACGGCCTCAACGGGCAGAACGAAGTGGTCACCCTGCCGGAAACCCAACTGTCGAACTTCATTCAGTTCCGTCTGGCCAGCGATCGTTTGTTCGCCGGTCAAATTGACCCGCTGGCCTGGTTCTCCCTGCGTTACCACACCCTGGAACACACCAGCCGCCAATTGCAGTCCTCCCTTTGGGGTCTGGGTGGCGTGCGTGCGCAACCGATCGCGCACCAGTTGCACATCGCCCGTGAGGTCGCCGACCGCATCGCGCCGCGGGTTCTGCTGGCGGACGAAGTGGGCCTGGGTAAAACCATCGAAGCCGGCCTGATCATTCATCGCCAACTGCTCTCGGGCCGCGCCAGCCGTGTGCTGATCCTGGTTCCGGAGAACCTTCAGCACCAGTGGCTGGTCGAGATGCGCCGCCGCTTCAACCTGCAAGTCGCGCTGTTCGACGAAGAACGCTTCATCGAAAGCGATGCTGCCAACCCGTTTGAAGACACCCAGCTCGCGCTGGTTGCACTCGAGTGGCTGGTGGACGACGAGAAGGCCCAAGACGCGCTGTTCGCGGCGGGTTGGGACATGATGGTCGTCGACGAAGCGCACCACTTGGTGTGGCACGAAGAAAAGGCCAGCCCCGAATACACCCTCGTCGAGCAGCTTGCTGAAACGATCCCGAGCGTTCTGCTGCTGACCGCGACCCCGGAACAACTTGGCCAGGATAGCCACTTCGCGCGGCTGCGCCTGCTCGACCCGAACCGTTTCCATGACCTGCACGCCTTCCGCGCCGAGAGTGAAAACTATCGCCCGGTGGCCGAAGCCGTTCAGGAGCTGCTGGACAAGGGGCGTCTGTCGCCTGAAGCGCACAAGACCATTCACGGTTTCCTCGGCAACGAAGGCGAAGCCCTGCTGGCCGCCGTCAACGATGGCGACATCGAAGCCAGCGCCCGTCTGGTCCGCGAACTGCTCGACCGCCACGGCACCGGCCGCGTGCTGTTCCGCAACACCCGCGCCGCCGTGCAGGGTTTCCCGGAGCGCAAACTGCACCCGTACCCGCTGCCGTGCCCCGACGAATACCTCGAACTGCCATTGGGCGATCACGCCGAGCTGTACCCGGAAGTCAGCTTCCAGGCCCAGCCGGACGCCAATGAAGAAGAGCGCTGGTGGAAATTCGACCCCCGCGTCGAGTGGCTGATCGACACCCTGAAGATGCTCAAGCGCACCAAAGTGCTGGTGATCTGTGCCCACGCCGAAACCGCCATGGACCTGGAAGACGCCCTGCGCGTGCGTTCCGGCATCCCGGCCACGGTGTTCCACGAAGGCATGAACATCCTCGAGCGTGACCGCGCCGCCGCCTACTTCGCCGACGAAGAGTTTGGCGCGCAAGTGCTGATCTGCTCGGAAATCGGCAGTGAAGGTCGCAACTTCCAGTTCTCGCACCACCTGGTGCTGTTCGATCTGCCGTCGCACCCGGACCTGCTGGAGCAGCGTATCGGTCGTCTGGACCGGATCGGCCAGAAGCACATCATCGAAGTGCACGTGCCGTACCTGGAAACCAGCCCGCAAGAGCGGCTGTTCCAGTGGTACCACGAAGCATTGAACGCATTCCTCAACACCTGCCCGACCGGCAATGCCTTGCAGCACCAGTTCGGCCCGCGCCTGCTGCCGTTGCTGGAAAACGCCGACGACGGCGAGTGGCAAGCGCTGATCGACGAAGCCCGCGCCGAGCGCGAGCGACTGGAAGGCGAGTTGCACAGCGGCCGAGACCGCTTGCTGGAACTCAACTCCGGCGGCGCTGGCGAAGGTGACGCGCTGGTCGAGGACATCCTCGAGCAAGACGACCAGTTCGCCCTGCCGATCTACATGGAAACCCTGTTCGACGCGTTCGGCATCGACAGCGAAGATCACTCGGAAAACGCACTGATCCTCAAGCCGAGCGAAAAAATGCTCGACGCCAGCTTCCCGCTGGGCGACGACGAAGGCGTGACCATCACTTACGACCGCAACCAGGCGCTGTCTCGCGAAGACATGCAGTTCATCACCTGGGAGCACCCGATGGTTCAGGGCGGCATGGACCTGGTCTTGTCCGGTTCCATGGGCAACACCGCCGTGGCGCTGATCAAGAACAAGGCGCTGAAACCTGGCACCGTGTTGCTGGAACTGCTTTACGTCAGCGAAGTGGTTGCCCCGCGCTCGCTGCAACTGGGCCGTTACCTGCCGCCGGCCGCCCTGCGCTGCCTGCTCGATGCTAATGGCAACGACCTGTCGGGTCGCGTGTCGTTCGAAACCCTGAACGATCAACTGGAAAGCGTACCGCGCGCCAGCGCCAACAAGTTCATCCAGGCTCAGCGCGATCAGCTGACGCCACGGATCAACGCCGGCGAAGAGAAGATCTTCCCGCGTCACGCCGAGCGCGTGGCTGAGGCGCAACGTCGTCTGGCCGCCGACACCGACGAAGAACTGGCGCGCCTGACCGCCTTGCAAGCGGTCAATCCGACGGTGCGCGACAGCGAACTGGTTGCCCTGCGCAAGCAACGCGAGCAAGGCCTGGCCATGCTCGATAAGGCTGCGTTGCGACTGGAAGCGATTCGGGTGCTGGTGGCGGGATAACCCCTCCTCTACACCGCTAAA
Organism: Pseudomonas sp. HLT2-19-2; assembly: GCF_054898005.1. NCBI lineage: Bacteria > Pseudomonadati > Pseudomonadota > Gammaproteobacteria > Pseudomonadales > Pseudomonadaceae > Pseudomonas > Pseudomonas sp. HLT2-19-2. The sequence goes on from NZ_CM142712.1 coordinate 4,779,639, forward strand.
ACAAAGAAGGCCCGCAGCGATGCGGGCCTTTTTTTGTCTGCTGGAATGTTGAGGTGTTGCTGATGGCCCCTTCGCGATCACGCAGTCGCTACAGAAACCCCTGGCTCAACCACCGCCACCAACCCTTCCTTCATCCGCTTGGCATCGCGCACAAAACACCGAGAAGCCAGGAATAGAAACACCATGGTGAAAAACAGCGCCACCGGGATCAGGTACATCGCGTCATGCAAGCCGACAGCCTTGAACGCCTCAGTCATCTGTTCAGCACCCGCCGAGAGCATCGCCGTATGCGCGAAGTGGTCGGACAAGCCGCCCACCACTACTGGGCCCAAACCGCCACCCAGCAAATATAACCCGGCAAAGAATAGCGCCATGGCCGTGGCCCGCAAGCGCGGCTCGACTACGTCCTGAATGGCGGTGTAAACACAGGTGTAGAAGTTGTAGGCAAACAACCAGCCCACACTGAACACCGCCACAAACACCCCGATCTCGATCCGCCCGGAATGCAGTGCCCAAGCGGTACACACCGTCGAGATGATCAAGCTGAATGCCGCAAACAACAGACGACCACTGGCCACCCGCTGGTGAATCTTGTCAGCGACCCAACCGCCCAGTGTCAGGCCGAACAACCCGGTCACGCCGACGATCACCCCGGTCGCTACCGCCGCTTCCTGTAACGGCATCAGGAAGTACCGCTGCAACATCGGCACCAGAAACGAGTTGCAGGCATACGTGGCGAAGTTGAAGCACAGCCCCGCCATCACCAACCACAAGAAAGTCGGCACCGCTAGCACCCGACGGATCGGCCGGTCTACGCGTTCCTGCGAAACTTGAACGCTTTCCGCAGCGCCGCGTTTCGGTTCCTTGATGAAGAACATGAAGATCGCCAGGATCAGCCCCGGCACCGCCGCGATGAAAAATGGTGCGCGCCAGCTGTCGAACACCTTGACCATCCAGCCGATGGTGAAGAACGCCAGCAGCAGGCCCAACGGCAGCCCCAGCATGAAGATACCCATGGCCCGCGCCCGGCGGTGGGCCGGGAACAGGTCGCCGATCAGAGAGTTGGCGGCCGGTGCGTAACTGGCCTCACCGATGCCGATGCCCATGCGTACGACCAGGAAACTCCAGAAACTCCCCACCAGTCCGTTGACCGCTGTCAGCCCGCTCCAGGCCGCCAGGCCCCAGCCCATCAATTTGCTGCGCGAACCGGTATCGGCCATCCGCCCCAAGGGCAGGCCGGCGATCGCATAGACGATCGTGAAGGCGGTACCGATGATCCCCAGCTGAAAGTCGCTAAGGTGCCATTCCATGCGGATCGGCTCGATGATGATGGCCGGAATGGTGCGGTCGAAGAAGTTGAACAGGTTGGCGAGGAACAGCAGGAACAGAATGCGCCAGGCATTCGCCGCTTGGGTCGAGTTCTGCATGGGTCCGTCTCTTTTATTGTTATTGGGGCTTCACTGCCAGCGCATCCGAGCCCGGAACCTGCAATTTAGTCAGGCCCGCCAAAGCTGTCTGTCATTATTTGTAAAGCTGATATCCGACCATGGAAGATGTCGCAGCCTGTGCAACAGTTTATTTCCAAACACTCTATCGCTCATTCCAAAATGGTTGCCGCCAATGTGCCACCATCGCTTGCACTATTTATACGCCCTCTATACTCCAAAGCATTCGCCAGCGTTCATGGCGCAGCCAGGATGACAAAGACGGGGCATGCTATGGAGTGGCTTGGTTTGCTTTTCATTACCGAGCTTCCTAAAAGCGGGCAGGTAATACTCAATTGCGCACATGACCCTTTTCTGGTGTTACTGGCTTATTTGGTCGCCTGTGTCGGCAGCTTTGCCACACTGGACATGGCCGAACGGGTGGGTCACGCCGAAAAAATCGCTTCGCAACGGCTCTGGCGCTGGGTCGGCGCCGGTTGCCTGGCGGGCGGGATCTGGGCCATGCATTTCATCAGCATGCTGGCCTTCCAGGCGCCGGTCGAAATTCATTACCAACTGCCCATCACTCTGCTCTCGCTGTTATTCGCGTTGACCGCTTCGTGGCTGGCGATGCACACGCTCAGTCATCCTGACCTCAATTTCTGGCAGTACCTGCGGGCCGCGGTCTGGATCGGTATGGGCATCGCGACCATGCACTATGTGGGCATGGCTGCCATGCGTTCGGTTGCAACGGCCTATTACAACCCCGCCCTGTTCGTCCTCTCCATCGTGATCGCGATTGGCGCCAGCCTCGCCGCCCTGTTGATTTCCAGTCACCTGCGGGATACCGGTTTGTATCACCCACTGGTCAAATTAACCGCCAGCCTCGTGCTCGGGGCCGGTATCGTCAGCATGCATTTCACTGGCATGGCCGCGCTGACCTTGGTGGTGCCCACCGGCAACCTGCCGATGCTGCCCGCTGAAAACAACCACCTGCAACTGGGGCTGACGGTGGCGATCATGGCCCTGTTGATCATCGGTAGCTGCATCAGCGCGGCACTGGCCGACAAGAAACTACAAAACAAGGAACACGACCTGCGACGGGTCAATGCTCTGCTTAGTCAACTGGATCAGGCGCGCATGTCGCTGCAACAGGTGGCGCACTATGACGCCCTGACCAACCTGATTAACCGCCGCGGCTTCAATCAGATCTTTGCCGAGAAACTGATCGAGAAAACCAACGAGGGAGGCATGCTGGCGGTGCTGTTCCTCGACATCGACCATTTCAAGCGCATCAACGACAGCCTCGGCCATGACGCCGGCGACGAATTGCTCAAGGTCCTGGCCAGCCATATCAAAAGCTCGGTACGCAGCCACGACGACGTGGTGGCGCGCTTCGGTGGCGACGAGTTCTGCATTCTCATCGGCCTGCACGACCGTGAAGAAGCCCGGCACATGGCCCAGCGCATCATGCTGAAAATGAAGGAGCCCATCGAGCTGTCCGGCCGGCGCATGGTCATGACCACCAGCATCGGCATCAGCCTGTTCCCCGAAGACGGCAAGACATGCGAAGAACTGCTGAAAAACGCCGACCTGGCGCTGTATCAGTCCAAAGGCAGCGGCCGCAACAGCCTGCATTTCTTCAGTTCGAGCCTCAGAACCCGGGCTACGATGGAACTGCAACTGGAAGAAGAACTGCGCCATGCCCTGCGCGAAGACACGGGGCTGATGATCCATTACCAACCGATCTACGACCTGAAAAGCGGCCAGGTCACCAAACTGGAAGCGCTGATTCGCTGGCAACACCCGATTCACGGCTTACTCACGCCGGAGCGCTTTATCGGCATCGCTGAGGCCAACGGGTTGATCGCCGAACTGGACAACTGGGTACTGCGCAAGGCCTGTGAAGACCTGGGCGAGTTGTCCCGCCACGGCTGTGAAGAACTGAAGATTGCGGTGAACTGCTCGCCGCTGAACCTGGCGCGCGAGGAACTGGCCGACGAAATCGAATACGCCCTGCGCGTGGCCGGGGTTGCGCCCGAGCGCCTGGAGCTGGAGGTCACGGAGAACGCGCTGATGGGCAACATCGCCAACACCCTGATGCTGCTGCGGCAGATCCGCGCCCTCGGGGTTTCATTGTCGATCGACGACTTTGGCACTGGCTACTCATCCTTGGCCTACCTCAAGCGCCTGCCGCTGAACACACTGAAGATCGATCGCTCATTCATTCAGGACATTCCCAAGGCCACTCAGGACATGGAAATCGTCCAGGCGATCATCGTCATGGCGCACACCCTGCATTTGCAGGTGGTCACCGAGGGCGTCGAGACCTTCGAGCAATATGACTTTCTCGAACGCCAGGGCAGCGATTTCGTCCAGGGTTACCTGCTCAGCCGCCCGGTACCGCTGGAAGAATTACGCCCGGTACTGAACGAAATCAACCAGCGCAAGCACCCGCACACAGTCAGTTCCCTGAGCCTGGCTCGCGGTATAACTGCACTAACGTTGACGGATCTTTCTCCAAAAAACCTTGGGCCCCATGCAGTCGCATCAGTTGTGCGGCCAATCCACTGATCGGTGTGGCCGAACCCTGTTCGCGGGAAAATTTCACCGCAGCATCCAGATCCTTGAGCAGCGTGCGTACGTGCCACTTCACGGGCTCGAAACGGCTGTCGGCCATTTGCGGGGCGAGAATCTGCAAGGGTTTTGAATCGGCGAAACCGCCGGCCAGTGCCTCGGCAATCATGCCGGCATTGACCTGGGAACGTTCAGCCAAAGCCATCACTTCGGCGATCACCAGCGCATTGCAGGCGACAATCATCTGATTGCAAACCTTGGTCACCTGCCCTGCTCCGACAGCCCCCATGTGCGTCACGCGCTGGCCAAGGGTCAACAACACCGGGCGCACACGCTCAAGATCTGCCGTTGTGCCACCCACCATGATCGCCAGGCTGCCAGCCTCGGCACCAGCCACACCGCCAGACACGGGCGTATCCATCCAACTCATGCCGGTAGTGTTGATCAGCGCCTCGGCCATTTCCCGGGTCGCCGTAGGTTCCAGACTGGAAAAGTCCACCAGCACTTGACCCCTTTTCGCCCCCTCGGCAATGCCAGCCGAGCCAAAAATCACCTCTCGAACCACCGAAGTATCCGCCAGACACAACATCACCACGTCGGCGTGCTGACACAGTTGCGCAGGCGTGGCGACTTGCCGGGCACCAGCCTCGACCAGCGGCGCGCACTTTGCCGGATTGCGGTTCCACACGGTCAGTGGATAACCCGCTGCTAGCAGGTGCCGGCACATCGGCAAACCCATCAGGCCGATCCCGGCAAACCCAAGTGAAGGTAACGTTGCCATCATTTAGCCTCCTTTTGATTAAAGATCACCGAATATTGGCCGATTCATCGTGACTAAGGAAAGGATTCCCCCGAGTGATGCTCAGGCCAACACCCTGACGCTTGGCCAATATACGCGCTGAAAAAAGACGCGAGCTCCCATTCCGTGATGGTTTGACGACAGCCTGTCGCCCAACCAACCAGTCCAGGTACATGGCGCACAATGACTTCTAAAAACAATCCGGCTACTGCAATATCCGATCTGCCCCTGAGCCCTGCGGCGAACAGCCCCGCCCCCTCGAAGCCATTGACCCCATCGCGCTCGCTGGCGACTCAGCAATACCTGTACTTCACCGAAACCAACACCGACCGTATCCTCGACAACCTCGACGGCCTGCGCGACATGGTGTTCCCGCGCCCACCGCACCTGGAAGGCGACAGTGAACAGCACAGCGATCAGGAATTCCCGTCGGTATGCCTGATAGGCCTGGGCCGCTGCGGTTCGAACATCGCACTGGACGTCGCCGAACTGGTATACAACGCCCGCAAGTTCTACCTCAACGAATTCAATAACGAAGACCGTCTTTCGCCGGACAAGCGCTACGCCGAAAAGGGCTACAGCCCGGCACAGTGGATTCGCAACAATCTGCGTCTGGGTCCGAACAAGGCCCCAAAACCGGTGTTCCTGGTTGAACCGCTGGTCATGCTCGGCGACCTGGACAAAGACATCGCCGGTCGCATCCGTTTCTCGCGCAAGGGCGAAAAAAGCGGTTTCCTGCGCGACTACAGCAAAATGAAGATCATGGACTTGTCGGAAGTCCACGCCGGTGGCGCCGGTAACGCGCCGATCCTCGGCCAATACCTGGCCAAGATCATCCTGAACAAGGACACCCAGCGTTTCTCCAGCCCTGACTGGAAGATGATTCACTCGTACCTGATCGACAGCTGCGGCATCAAGGCCAACCAGTCGCGCCTGTATTTCTCGATCTTCAGTGCCGGCGGCGGTACCGGTTCGGGCATGGCCTCGGAATTCGGCCTGGCCCAGCAGCACTCGTACATGAACAAGACGTTCGATACCAAACCAATGGACGAACACGACAGCAAAAGCGGCCATGCTTTCGTCTTCGAGCCGATCTTCACCAGCGGTATCTGCGTGCTGCCCAACATTTCCGATCACCGCAGCGAAATGTCCGAGGCGCTGCACATCAACGCCGGTCGCCTGCTGTGCAAATACCTGTCGGAAGAATGGGATTTCTCGTACAACTTCGACAATGAAGACAGCAGCGAAGCCAGTGTCATGGGCCGGATCCGACCATGGAACGCGATGATGCTGATCTCCAACGACATCATGCGTTACGCCGAAGAAAGCGATGACGGCAACATTCAGAACATCGACGTCAACGCGATGGAAAAGCACGCCAACCAATACATCTCACAGCAGATCTTCAACATTCTGACGGCGCAGGCAGTCACCACCGACTACGACCAGAACTATTTCCGTCGGGCCGGCATCGACATTGGCGAAACCATTCGCCTCGACGCCAACGACCTGTTCATGAGTCTGGCCGGCCCCGTAGCGATTGCCTACGCCGAGTCCGTGGTGCCGGAAACCCCGCCGCCGAGCAGCGACAAATTCAAGGTGTTCGAGAAAGAGCCGCAGCGCCTGAACATCGATGACTTGTTCTTCCGCTCCATCGACTTGCCGCACTTCAACAAAGTGACCCAGGCGATCGAAGGCATCAGCCTGTTGCCGATCGAGTCCAAGCGCTATCGCGCCTCGCTGGAGCAGTACAAGAATTCGGGCTATGACGCGGCCGCATTGCACGACCTGCACTTCTTCAAGAACTGCTCGTCGGTAGTCTCGATTGTTTCGCTGCCGAAGGACTACAAGCTGTCCTACATGGACCTGAACCGGTTGAAGACCCACCTCAACAGCCTGTTTCCGAACACCACGCTCAAGCGTTATGCGCTGGTGATCGGCGCCTCGGCCAACCTGTCGCTGACCACCCTGATCGCCAAGAGCCCGTGCCTGTCGGACGACTTCCTGACGCTGATCGTGGCCTTCATCAAGCGTTGTTTTGCGAAAAACCCGTACCGCTTTGACGAGACCCTGGATAACTCGATCCTGGACTTCATCATTAATGAAGATTTCGACGAGGACCGGATCGACGAACTACTTAATGAATTCGAGAACCCGGCGAAGATCCTCGACACCAACTGGTACGCGATCAAGCCGATGTACGAGAAAAAGTACCGTGAGCTGATCAATGACAAGGATAAGTTCGTCTCGATCAACGACATTCGTTTGTCCCGGGATTGCGTGAAGAAGGCGATCAAGTATCTGCGCGAGATCTACCGTCACCGGATTGGCAAGACCAAGGTTATTTCCCTCAACAACCACACCGGCAAGACCTTCTAAGACTCGGTCACGATCGTTCCCATGCTCCGCGTGGGAACGATCACATTCAGAAACAATTAACCAGCCATCAGGCTGCTAACAAAACTGTTCCCGTTACGTTTACGTCACCCTCGCCAAGACCCTTCTGTGGCCTTTCTCTACGGCAACATGCCATCACGCTACTCACCTACACACTTTTAGCCGCCAAATCGACGCACCAATACTGTGCAAGCCTTCACTTCGTCGCTCTTTCCTGGATTAGAATCCATGGAGAAACAACCACTGCCCAGAGCGCCGGATCGCGCTCAAACAGATCCAGCGCCCGCGTTTCAGACAGCTTGGCGACGTTGTCGGCGGCCAGCCAGGCAGCGACTTTCTCGCCGTCATCCGTTGCCACCGCCTCCGCTGCGGCAATCAAATCCAGACCGGGGTCGACCCACAATAGGGCACCCTTGGCAAAGAACGGCTCCAACTCCTTCCAGGTAATAGATGCGGTTTCACCAAGCAGCTTGGCATAGAGGGTGCTAGGTTCTTGAGTCATGGGTCCTGTCCAGAAAATAAATTGACGTAATCATAACGTCGGTGGTCTGGCAGAAAAACCCGGATGCAATTGAGTTACCGATGGAAAAGTGCAGGAAAGCCAAGGATTGCTGTTCATTCAGCCTGAACCCCCGCCGCGATTCTGTCTTTTTCTTTCAATAAAGCGACACCTTCTGGTTTTGCCCCCTGGCGCCAGCTTCCCAGGCTAACAATTGGCGCTCTACACTGTACCGGTACAGTTGCCGGGGGCATTTTCCGGAGGATATCGAAGATATCTGACCCGGTTCTGCTGCTACGGCGCCAGGACTATAAAAACTACAACAGTAAGAGTGGAGCACTATGACTAAGGCTACTAAGCAGATTTCCAAACTGTTTGCCGCTATGGTTCTGGCCGGGGTTGCCAGCCATTCGTTCGCAGCTGACACCATCAAGATCGGCATCGCCGGCCCTAAAACCGGTCCTGTAGCCCAATACGGCGACATGCAGTTCAGTGGCGCCAAAATGGCCATCGAACAGATCAACGCCAAAGGCGGCGTAGACGGCAAGAAACTCGAAGCCGTTGAATACGATGACGCCTGTGATCCAAAACAAGCGGTAGCGGTCGCGAACAAAGTCGTCAACGACGGCGTCAAATTCGTGGTCGGTCACCTGTGCTCCAGCTCCACTCAACCGGCTTCGGACATCTACGAAGACGAAGGCGTGATCATGATCACCCCGGCTGCCACCAGCCCGGACATCACAGCTCGTGGTTACAAAATGGTGTTCCGCACCATCGGTCTCGACAGCGCCCAGGGCCCTGCCGCTGGCAACTACATTGCCGACTTCGTAAAACCGAAGATCGTTGCTGTTCTGCACGACAAACAGCAATACGGTGAAGGCATCGCCACCGCCGTGAAGAAAACCCTGGAAGGCAAAAACGTCAAGGTTGCCGTGTTCGAAGGCATCAACGCCGGCGATAAAGACTTCTCTTCGATGATCGCCAAGCTCAAGCAAGCCAACGTTGACTTCGTCTACTACGGCGGCTACCACCCGGAGCTGGGTCTGATCCTGCGCCAAGCCCAGGAAAAAGGCCTGAAAGCCAAGTTCATGGGGCCGGAAGGCGTGGGTAACGACTCGATTTCGCAGATCGCCAAAGACGCTTCCGAAGGTCTGTTGGTGACCCTGCCGAAATCCTTCGACCAGGATCCGGCCAACATCGCCCTGGCTGATGCGTTCAAAGCCAAGAAAGAAGACCCGAGCGGTCCATTCGTGTTCCCGGCCTACTCGGCTGTGACCGTGATTGCCGACGGCATCAAGGCTGCCAAGTCCGAAGACACTGCCAAAGTGGCTGCTGCCATCCACGCAGGCACCTTCAAGACGCCTACCGGCGACCTGAGCTTCGATGACAAGGGCGACCTGAAAGACTTCAAATTTGTGGTTTACGAGTGGCACTTCGGCAAACCTAAAACTGAAGCAAAACCTCAGTAAGGCGCGGCCAAACTGACTGCCAATAAAGCCCACGGCGTGCCGTGGGCTTTGTTTTACGAACGTATAGGGCCGCGCTGGCGTGATCCGCCAGTCTCCCCACCTGAAAATCTCAAAACCGTCATCAGCGGTTCGCTGGCAAACCTCGCGTTCGAAGTGGATGCAGATCCACGGGGCTCGAGCGGGAAAATGACTCCACCAGTGAAATGCGTATCAGGTTTTTAGGAGCGCTGTAATGCCTGACATCTATCACTTCTTCCAACAGCTGGTTAATGGTCTGACCATTGGCAGCACATATGCCCTGATCGCCATCGGCTATACGATGGTTTACGGCATCATTGGAATGATCAACTTCGCCCACGGCGAGGTGTACATGATTGGCTCTTACGTGGCGTTCATCGCCATCGCCGGGCTGACCATGATGGGACTCGACAGTGTTCCACTGTTGATGACCGCCGCTTTTCTCGCGACCATTGTCGTGACCAGTGCCTACGGTTACAGCATCGAACGGATCGCCTACCGCCCCTTGCGCGGCAGCAACCGTCTGATCCCGCTGATTTCCGCCATCGGCATGTCGATCTTCCTGCAGAACACGGTTCTGCTGGCGCAAGACTCCAAGGATAAATCCATCCCCAACCTGATTCCGGGCAACTTTACCTTCGGGCCAGGTGGCGCACATGAAGTGCTGATTTCCTACATGCAAATCGTGGTGTTCGTGGTGACCCTGGTCGCCATGCTCGGCCTGACGCTGTTCATCTCCCGCTCTCGTCTGGGTCGCGCCTGCCGTGCCTGTGCCGAAGACATCAAGATGGCCAACCTCTTGGGTATCAACACCAACAACATCATCGCCCTGACCTTTGTCATCGGTGCCGCACTGGCGGCCATCGCGGCCGTGCTGCTGAGCATGCAATACGGCGTGATCAACCCGAACGCCGGTTTCCTCGTCGGCCTCAAGGCCTTCACCGCAGCGGTACTGGGCGGCATCGGCAGCATCCCTGGAGCCATGCTCGGCGGGATCGTACTTGGGGTGGCGGAAGCCTTTGGTGCCGATATCTTCGGTGACCAGTACAAGGACGTCGTGGCGTTCGGTCTATTGGTTCTGGTGTTGTTGTTCCGGCCAACCGGCCTGTTGGGCCGTCCGGAGGTTGAGAAAGTATGACTAGGAATCTTAAACAGGCGTTGTTCAGCGCCTTGCTGGTGTGGGCCGTAGCCTACCCGGTACTCGGTCTGAAATTGACCATCGTCGGCATCAACCTCGAAGTCCATGGCACCAGCGACGCCACCCTGATCACCATCGCCGTGTGCTCGGTATTGATGTTCCTGCGGGTGCTCTTCGATCAGCAGATCAGCTCGGCCTGGCGCTCCTCGCCAAACATGCCGCTGATTCCGGCCAAGGCCAGTAACTTCCTGACCCTGCCGACCACCCAGCGCTGGATCATCATTGCGTTGATCGCCGGCGCGCTGGTCTGGCCGTTCTTCGGCTCTCGCGGGGCGGTGGATATCGCCACACTGGTGTTGATCTACGTGATGCTCGGCCTCGGCCTGAACATCGTGGTCGGTCTGGCTGGCCTGCTCGACCTCGGTTACGTCGGCTTCTATGCCGTCGGCGCCTACAGCTACGCGCTGCTGTCGCATTACTACGGCCTGAGCTTCTGGATCTGCCTGCCGATCGCCGGTCTGATGGCGGCCACCTTCGGCTTCCTGCTCGGTTTCCCGGTACTGCGTCTACGCGGTGACTACCTGGCGATCGTAACCCTGGGTTTCGGTGAAATCATCCGTCTGTTCCTGCGTAACCTGACTGGCCTCACCGGTGGCCCGAACGGTATCAGCAACATCGAAAAACCAACGTTCTTCGGCCTGACCTTCGAACGTAAAGCCGCCGAAGGCATGCAGACCTTCCACGAGTACTTCGGCCTGGCATACAACTCGATCAACAAGGTGATTTTCCTTTACCTGGTGGCGTTGTTCCTGGCACTGGCTGCGCTGTTCGTCATCAACCGCCTGCTGCGCATGCCTCTGGGCCGCGCGTGGGAAGCGCTGCGTGAAGACGAAATCGCCTGCCGTGCACTGGGTCTCAATCCTACGGTCATCAAGCTTTCGGCCTTCACCCTGGGCGCCAGCTTCGCCGGTTTTGCCGGCAGCTTCTTCGCTGCGCGTCAGGGCCTGGTGACGCCGGAGTCCTTCACCTTCATCGAGTCGGCGATCATTCTCGCCATCGTGGTGTTGGGTGGCATGGGCTCGCAACTGGGCGTGATCCTGGCCGCCGTGGTGATGATCCTGTTGCCGGAAATGATGCGTGAGTTCAGTGAATACCGCATGTTGATGTTCGGCGCCTTGATGGTGCTCATGATGATCTGGCGTCCTCAAGGTCTGCTGCCCATGCAACGCCCTCACATGGAGCTGCACAAATGAGCCGCGAGATCCTTAAAGTCGAAAATCTGAGCATGCGCTTCGGCGGCTTGCTGGCGGTCAACGGCGTGGCCCTGACCGTGCACGAAAAACAGGTCGTGGCGCTGATCGGCCCCAACGGTGCCGGCAAGACCACCGTGTTCAACTGCCTGACCGGCTTCTACAAGCCGAGCGGCGGCAGCATCCTGCTGGACGGCGAGCCGATCGAAGGCCTGCCCGGCCACAAGATCGCCCTCAAAGGCGTGGTGCGCACCTTCCAGAACGTGCGGTTGTTCAAGGACATGACCGCGGTCGAGAACCTCTTGATCGCCCAGCACCGTCACCTGAACACCAATTTCCTGGCGGGCCTGTTCAAGACCCCGGGGTTTCGCAAGAGCGAGCGCGAGGCGATGGAATTCGCCGAGTTCTGGCTGGACAAGGTCAACCTCACGGCGTTTGCCAACCGTCCGGCCGGCACCCTGGCCTACGGTCAGCAACGTCGTCTGGAAATCGCCCGTTGCATGATGACCCGACCGCGGATCCTCATGCTCGACGAACCGGCCGCCGGTCTGAACCCCAAGGAAACCGAAGACCTCAAGGCGCTGATCAGCATGTTGCGTGAAGAGCACAACGTCACCGTGCTGCTGATCGAACACGACATGAAACTGGTCATGAGCATTTCCGACCACATCGTCGTGATCAACCAGGGCACGCCCTTGGCCAACGGCACTCCGGAACAGATCCGCGACAATCCCGAAGTGATCAAAGCCTACCTGGGGGAAGCGTAAATGCTGCAATTCGAAAACGTTTCCACCTTCTACGGCAAGATCCAGGCCCTGCACAGCGTCAACGTCGAAGTCCGTCAGGGCGAAATCGTGACCCTGATCGGCGCCAACGGTGCTGGCAAGTCGACCCTGCTGATGACCCTCTGCGGTTCGCCGCAGGCCCACAGCGGCAGCATCCGCTACATGGGTGAGGAACTGGTCGGTCAGAGCTCATCGCAGATCATGCGCAAGAGCATCGCCGTGGTCCCGGAAGGTCGTCGGGTGTTTGCCCGCCTGACCGTGGAAGAAAACCTCTCCATGGGTGGTTTTTTCACCAACAAGGGCGATTATCAAGAACAGATGGACAAGGTATTGGGACTTTTCCCACGCCTGAAAGAACGCTTCGCCCAGCGCGGCGGCACCATGTCCGGTGGCGAACAGCAAATGCTCGCCATCGGTCGTGCACTGATGAGCAAACCTAAGCTGCTGTTGCTCGACGAACCTTCGTTGGGCCTGGCACCGATCATCATCCAGCAGATCTTCGACATCATCGAACAGCTGCGCAAGGATGGCGTGACGGTGTTTTTGGTTGAGCAAAACGCCAACCAGGCGCTGAAAATTGCTGACCGCGCGTACGTTCTGGAGAACGGCCGGGTGGTGATGACAGGGACTGGTGAAGCGCTGCTGACTGATCCGAAAGTGCGTGAAGCGTACCTGGGTGGTTGAGTCTTTGCGGTAAACAAAAAACGGCCTTCGGGCCGTTTTTTATGCCTTACACATACTCAGCTACGATGAAAACCCCGTGTAGGAGTTGCCGAAGGCTGCGATCTTTTGATCTTGATTTTCACCAGGACCACCGAAGATCAAGATCAAAAGATCGCAGCCTTCGGCAGCTCCTACCGGAAATTTTTTGTGTTTTGGAGAGTGTGTTTAATCCGTGTCAGTGTTACTTCCTGCAAGCTACAACGCCTTGCGTCGTTGCCTACAGCTACGCCAGAATCCGCCGACTTGTGCGCCTCTGGCCCAGCCTCTATCGTTTCTCCGCCACTGCCCATCAGTGGTCGGGTTTAGTCGCTCGGTAGTTCCCCCGGTTCGCATAAGCGCCAAAAAGTCAGGTCTTCCATCCCTGCACTTGACGGTGGCTGTGTGCAGGGCGCCCTCGGGCGCGCCGATATCCGGGGTTCTCGATCGGTCGACTAACCTGTGCACAGCCGCCACCTTTTCGTTTAGTCGCGAGCGGGTTGCAGCCTCATAGAGAGAGAACCCGTAAATGTTCAAGAACTCACCCACCCCCCCACACAACCCTAGCCCGATGTTTGTCGTCGCTCCCGGTATCGATGTGCAAACCCTGCTGGGCCATGCCTGTGAATCACTGGCCTCGGCGAGTGTGATGGCCAGCAATTTCGCCGCATTCCTGGAAGGCTCGAATCGCAACATGATGCTCGGCATTCAGCAAAGCATCATGCTTGGCGAACTGGCGGTGAATAGGGCGCTGGACACCATCGACCAACAGGGTTCCTGAGGCAACCGATCGTTCTCACGCGGGAGCATGGGAACGATCATTTTCTAGCGCAGCCGATCCAGTGCCTCGCCACTGCGCTTGAACCAGCCGATCAGATAATCTGCCAGTACTTGCGTACGTTTCGGCAATCCACCCTGATACGGATGCACCAGGTACATCGGCATGCGACGAGTCTGGTAATCACGCAGGAGCCAGCGCAAACCGCCGTCAGCCAAATCCGCTTGCAGTAAGTACGACGGCAACCGCGCAATGCCGGCGCCGGCCAGTGCCGCTTTCTTCAGCAGGCTGTAATGATTGCTGGCGAACGGCCCCGAAACCCGTACCCGCGACAACTCGTGTTGCTGGTGATAAAGCCACTCTTCGCGACCGCTGTAATGGCTATTGAGCAGGCAGCGATGTTCAGCGAGTGCCTGCGGCGTCAGCGGTTCACCATATTGCTTAAGGTAGGCCGGACTGGCGCAGGTCATTTCATGCCAGGCCAGCAGCGGTCGGGCGACCAGGCGCTCGTCATTGCCCACCTCGGAGCGAACCGCGAGGTCAAAGCCGTCGCGGGACAAATCACGATAGCTGTTACTCAGGTCCAGCTCGATCTGCACCTCGGGGTACTTGCCGGAAAACTCCAGCAATAGCCCATCGAAGAAGGTTTCCCCCAGCGACACCGGAACCGTCATACGCACCGGGCCAGCCATATCATCCTTCAACCGCGCCAATGCCTGACGCGCCCTCTCGACCTGGACTACAAGCGCCTGCGCTTGCGGCAACAGCGCCGCGCCCGCTGCCGTCAAGCTCAAGCGGCGGGTGGTGCGTTGCAGTAAGACCACGGAGAAACGCGTCTCCAACAAGCTGATACGCTTGGAGAGCTGGCCCTTGCTGCAACCCAATTGCTGGGCCGCCAAGGTAAAACTCCCGGCTTCGATCAACACGGCGAACGCTGCCAGATCATCCATTTCGCTCATGGATTGTTTCCATTTGAAAACCAAAGGTTGCCTATTAGCGCGCTTATCAATGGAAAAAACCACTCTAGACTGAGACCTCATTCAAACCACTCAAGGATCAGCATGATGAAAATTCTTTTGATAGGCGCAGGCGGCACCATCGGTTCGGCGGTCGATAAGGAGCTGTCCGAGCGTCACGAGATCATCCGCATCGGCCGCAACAGCGGTGATTTCCATGTGGATATCAGCGACAGCGCCTCGATTCGCAAACTGTTCGAACAGACCGGCAAGTTCGATGCGCTGGTCTGCGCCGCCGGCAACGTGACCTTCGCGCCCTTGGGCGAAATGACCGAAGAAAGCTTCGCGCTGGGCCTGAAAGACAAGCTGATGGGCCAGGTCAATCTGCTGCTGGTCGGCCGCGAGTACGCCAACGACGGCGCCTCGTTCACCTTCACCACTGGCGTCCTCAGCCACGACCCGATTCGCAGCGGCGCCTCGGCAGCGCTGGTCAATGGCGCCCTGGACAGCTTCGTCCGCGCAGCCGCCATTGAACTGCCTCGTGGTCTGCGCATCAATTCGGTGAGTCCGAACGTTCTGGTCGAAGCCATGGGCAAATACGCGCCGTACTTTCGCGGCTATAAACCGGTTCCGGCAGTCGATGTGGCATTGGCCTACGCCAAAAGCGTAGAAGGCTTGCAAACAGGTCAGACCTTTCACGTGGGCTAAGCCCTTGTGATGAACGGTCAGGCTGCGTAACGTGGCGGCACTTGTCAGGAGACTCAAAGATGCGTGTTGCCCGTTACTTAGTCCTCGTTGCCCTGCTTCCGCTATTCGCCGCTTGCCAGTTGCTCGATGGCCCGCGTGAAAGTGCGTCCCACGTGGGCCAGACCCGCATGCAAGGCCAGTTGACGGCGGCCGATGGCAAGCTGTTGTTCCAGCCGTGCAATGAGCAACGTAGTTACGTGGTCAACGACACCGGCGGAACCAGTGTCCTGCAAGAGGCCGCGACCCTGGCCGATGCCCAAGGGAAGTTGTTTGCTGACGTACGCGGCCAGATCGTTGCACACGGCGCCGATAGCCGCCTCGATCTGGAGCAGTTGTACCGCGTCGAGCGCTCGGGCACCGTGTGCAACGATCCGAATTTCAAACTGCTGATTCTGCGCGCCACCGGCCATGGGCCGGAATGGAACGTGAAAGTCAGCGGCAAAGGCATGGTCATCGACCGCGCCGGTCAGCCGCCATTGGCCGTACCTTACGTTGAAGAGCAACTGGGCGATGGCCGCTTCAATCTCAGCACTGAAGCCAATAACCAGCACATCGAATTGTGGGTTGCGCCACAACGTTGCGTCGACAGCACCACCGGCAGCGTCCAGCACATGAGCGCCGAACTGCGCGTCGACGGCCAGGTTCAGCGCGGCTGCGGGTATTTCGGCGGATCGCGTAACGACTGATCGTTTTAGCCTCACGGGAATCATTCTTTGAGGCTTATAATCGCGAGCTTCAAACGCCTTGGCGCAGTTGTGCGCCCCGCGAAACGGATCCTGCCATGTTACGAATCACCGAACTCAAGCTGCCGATCGACCATCCCGATGAAGACCTGCGCCCTGCCATCGTGCAGCGCCTGGGCATCACCAGTGATGACCTGCTCGATTTCACCTTGTTCAAGCGCAGCTACGATGCGCGCAAAAAGTCCTCCGAACTGTGTTTCATTTACACCATCGACCTTAACGTTCGCGATGAGGCGGCGGTGCTGCACACGTTCGCCGATGACCGTAACGTCAACGTGGCGCCGGATGTCAGCTACAAAGTGGTCGGCCAGGCGCCAACTGATCTTGAGCAACGTCCTGTCGTCGTGGGTTTCGGTCCGTGCGGGATTTTCGCCGGGCTGCTGCTGGCGCAAATGGGCTTCAAGCCAATCATCCTCGAGCGCGGCACCGAAGTGCGTCAGCGCACCAAGGACACCTGGGGCCTGTGGCGTAAAAGCGTGCTTAATCCGGAATCCAACGTGCAATTTGGCGAGGGCGGCGCGGGGACATTCTCCGACGGCAAGCTGTACAGCCAGATCAAGGATCCGAAGTTCATCGGACGCAAAGTCCTGCATGAGTTCGTCAAGGCCGGTGCGCCGGAAGAAATTCTCTACGTCAGCAAACCGCACATCGGTACGTTCCGTCTGACCGGCGTTGTGGAGAACATGCGTGAGCAGATTCGCGCGTTGGGTGGCGAAGTGCGCTTCCAGCAGCGGGTCACCGACGTGTTGATCGAGGACGGTCAAATGGTCGGCGTAGAACTCAATGGCGGCGAGCAGATTCATTCGAAACACGTAATTCTGGCCCTCGGTCACAGCGCCCGGGACACCTTCCGCATGCTGCATGGCCGTGGCGTTTTCATGGAAGCCAAGCCGTTTTCCGTGGGTTTCCGCATCGAACACCCGCAGTCGCTGATCGACCGCGCGCGTCTGGGCAAGTACGCCGGCCACCCGAAACTCGGGGCTGCCGACTACAAACTGGTGCACCACGCCAGCAACGGACGTTCGGTCTACAGCTTCTGCATGTGCCCGGGGGGCACCGTAGTGGCGGCGACGTCCGAGCCGGGCCGTGTGGTCACCAACGGCATGAGCCAGTACTCGCGTAACGAGCGCAACGCCAACTCCGGGATCGTCGTCGGGATTACCCCGGAAGTCGATTACCCGGGCGGCCCGCTGGCGGGTATCGAGTTGCAGGAACGCCTGGAATCCCACGCTTTTGTGCTGGGTGGCAGCAACTATGAAGCGCCGGCGCAACTGGTCGGCGACTTCATTGCCGGCAAGCCGTCCACCGCATTGGGCAGCGTAGAACCGTCCTACAAACCGGGCGTTGCCTTGGGTGATTTGGCGTTGGCATTGCCCCCGTTCGCCATCGAAGCCATTCGTGAAGCGTTGTCCGCGTTCGAGAAGCAGATTCGTGGTTACTCGCTGCACGACGCCGTGTTGACCGGGATCGAGACGCGTACGTCGTCGCCGTTGCGGGTTACCCGTAACGAGTCGATGCAAAGTTTGAACGTGAAGGGTCTGTTCCCGGCGGGTGAAGGCGCGGGTTATGCGGGCGGGATTCTGTCGGCGGGTGTCGATGGGATTCGGATTGCCGAAGCCGTGGCTCGCGACATCCTCGGCCTCGAGGCCTGATCCAAATCCCACAGACAACACAAAACCTGTAGAGCGAGGCTTGCCCGCGAAGAAGTTGACGCCGTCTCTCCTGAAAGACCGCATTATCGTTCTTCGCGGGCAAGCCTCGCTCCTACAAGGTCAGCAACTTAAATGTTTGCACGGAGCACGGTGGCCGGCAGCGGCTCACCGCGCTCGACACTCGCCGCCACCGCATCCATCAAACCACTCAACTTATACCCCTGGGCCTTGAGCCAATCCTGATCGTAATAGGTGGTGGCATAGCGTTCGCCGCCATCACACAGAATCGCCACGATCGACCCCGACTCTCCCGCCGCCGCCATCTGCTGGGCCGCCATCAAGGCGCCGATCAGGTTGGTCCCGCTCGACCCGCCAACATGACGACCCAAACGCTGCGCCAGGTAATGCATGGCCGCCAGTGACAGGGCGTCCGGCACTTTGATCATCGCATCGATCACCTTGGGCAGGAATGACGCCTCCACCCGCGGCCGGCCAATGCCTTCAATCCGCGACCCATGGTCCAGGCACAGGCTAGCGTCGCCAGTCTGGTAGTAATCGAAGAACACCGAACGCTCGGCGTCGGCACACAGCACGCGGGTGCAATGCTGGCGATAACGCACGTAACGACCCAGCGTCGCGGTGGTGCCGCCCGTGCCGGGGCTGGAAATCAGCCAGCTCGGCTCGGGGTGCAGCTCGAAGCGCATTTGCTGGAAGATCGACTCGGCGATGTTGTTGTTCGCCCGCCAGTCGGTAGCGCGTTCGGCGTAGGTGAACTGGTCGATGAAATGCCCGTCGTGTTCACGAGCCAGACGTTCGGATTCAGCGTAAATCTGTGTCGGATCGTTAACCAGATGGCTTTTGCCGCCGTAGAAGGCGATCTGCGCGATCTTCTCTTTGGAGGTACTCGCCGGCATCACCGCAATGAACGGCAAACCTAGCATACGGGCGAAATACGCCTCGGAAATGGCCGTTGAACCACTGGACGCTTCAATCACCGGCGCACCGGGTTTGAGCCAGCCGTTACACAAGGCGTAGAGGAACAACGAGCGGGCCAAGCGGTGTTTCAGGCTGCCGGTGGGATGGCTGGACTCATCCTTGAAATACAACTCGATGCCCGGGAAACCCGGCAGCGGCAAGGGGATCAGGTGGGTGTCGGCGCTGCGCTGGAAGTCGGCTTCGATGATCCGGATGGCTTCGCGGGCCCACTGTCGGTTGTCGCTCATGGTGGTTTTCTCGTCGAATCGGGCAAAAGTCGGCCTTGTCGCAAGGCTCAGTCTTCAAGCTTAGGAAAAAACCTACATCACGCACAGGTACAGCTGAGGTCCAATACGTTCGGCAACTGCTAGGCTCAGGTCCTTCACGGCTGTTCGCGTTGTAACGGCATATAACAAAAAAGAATATAACTTTTGTTTTAACAACTAACGGTACGGGTTAGGGTATGCCACCTTTTGAATTATCGATGGAGAGCGACCTTGCCTCTGCGTAGCACGTTCACGCGTTTCTTTCAGTTGGAAGCTGCCAGCGGTCTGTTATTGATCGCAGCCGCAGCCCTGGCGTTGATCATCAACAACTCCCCGCTGTCGTGGCTTTATAACGGCCTGCTGGACACCCCCGTGGTCGCCCAGATCGGCGCGCTGAAGATCGCCAAACCTTTGTTGCTGTGGATCAACGACGGTCTGATGGCCATGTTCTTCCTGCTGATCGGCCTGGAAGTGAAGCGCGAAGTCCTTGACGGTCAACTGTCGAAACCGTCGCAAATCGTCCTGCCCGGCGCGGCGGCGATTGGCGGCATGGTGGTACCGGCGCTGTTCTACTGGTTTTTGAACCGCGACAACCCGGCCGCCATGGGTGGCTGGGCCATCCCGATGGCCACCGACATAGCCTTCGCCCTTGGCGTACTCGCCTTGCTCGGTAAACGCGTGCCGGTTTCGCTGAAACTGTTCCTGATGACCCTGGCGATCATCGACGACCTCGGCGCCATCATTGTCATCGCGATCTTCTATTCGGGCACGCTGTCGACACTCTCGCTGGCGCTTGCCGCGGCGTGCATTGTGGCGCTAATCGCGATGAACCGGCTCGGCGTGGTCAAGCTCGGACCGTACATGATCATCGGTTTGATCCTCTGGGTTTGCGTGCTCAAGAGTGGTGTCCACGCGACACTGGCCGGTGTGACCCTGGCGTTCTGCATTCCGTTGCGCACGAAAAACGCCGAACCTTCGCCACTGCTGACCCTCGAACACGCGCTGCATCCGTGGGTGGCCTACGGCATCCTGCCGCTGTTCGCCTTCGCCAACGCCGGCCTGTCCCTGAGTGGCGTGACGATGGAAAGCTTCACCCACCACGTGCCCATGGGCATCGCGGTTGGCCTGCTGCTGGGCAAAACCCTCGGTGTCTTCGGCCTGACGTGGCTGGCGGTAAAAATCGGCATCGCCGCCCTGCCCCAAGGCGCCAATTGGGGCCAGGTATTGGGCGTTGCGATCCTCTGCGGCATCGGCTTCACCATGAGCCTGTTTGTCGGCTCCCTGGCCTTCGTCCCCGGCGCCAGTGAATACGCCGGGATGGACCGGATGGGGATTTTGACCGGATCGATTCTGGCGGCATTGATTGGTTATGCGGTGACGGCGGCAGCGAGTCGCAAGCGCACTGCGCTGCAATCCTGAGAGATAGAGAACACTCTTAGCGACATTCAGGATTCGTCCTATAGCCACGATTAGCCTCGTTCGTTAACGTCGCACAGCCCCTTTTTTGAGGGCTGTCGACGTACGAACGCAAGGAAGATCAGTGGCTGGCAACAAGGAAGTCCCCAGGGTTAAAAACCCACTGTCAGGCGACGGTCATCACGTCACTCACCGCGCCGGATGCGTCTTTGCCAAGTCCTGCAAGCTTCCCGACGCCATCATCGATTACTCGAATCCTTCGGGAATGGTGCCCACCGACAGCCTTAAGGCCTACGGAGAAGTCGCCTGGCTCGGCGCTCGCGAGGTAGACGATGCAGGTCTGCTGAACCTGGAAACGATTAGCGGCAGCACCCTCTCGCTCGGCATTGGCCGCCTTGCACTCAGCGCGCCGGCTCTCGCCGTTCCGGCCGCAGCAGTCGGTGCTGCTGGAACCGCCGCATTGGCCACGGTGGTCGCACTGTTCTGGACGCCAAGCCTGGGCGACAGCGCGCTCTATACCGAAGACCAGTTGCGCGCCCTGAAACGGGCAAGAACCCGCGTTCGTCTACAGGTAGAGCAACAAGCTGACGGCAGTCTCAAAGGCTATGGGTTTTACACCGGCAAGAACCGCGATTGGGAAATGGTCGATGTCGTGCAGTTCAGTGTGCGCGGCAGCCAGGAGGTGGCGGATCTCGGGGATGGCGTTGAGCTGATCTGGACACCGGCTGTGGATGGTTCCGACATCCTCAGGATTCCCGCGCTGGAAGCAGCGCCGCAAGCGCCGCACATTTGGGTTTATCCGCCGACGAAAGCGGCTGACAGTATCATCGTGAATCCGGTTTACCCGCCAGCGTACAAGGATCTCATTCTGGTATTCCCTGCGAGTTCGGGGGTGCCGCCGGTTTATATTGTGGTCGGTGTTTCTAACCACAAATATTATCCGGCGCCAAATGGACTGGCCGCTTTTCCCGATGCTACGAGAGCAACTCGTAAGACCCCGGTCAAAGGTGGCGGCGGCCTTAGAAAACGCTGGAAAACTCCAAACGGAAAAATTTTTGAATGGGACTCACAGCATGGGGCTGTCGAGATGTACGACAAACGTGGCCGTCATCTCGGGGAATATGATCCGACTACTGGCGAGCAGACCAAACCAGCGGATAACACTAGGAAAGTAGAACCATGATTTACGTCATAGAGGCATTTGATAAAAAAACGGAACTCCTCGCATTCGAAGAAGAGCTGCCGAACGGCCACGATAAAGAACTGAAAGCAATTATGGGATGGACAGCGGATCAACAAGGCTGGGAGGGATACAACCTCACGACCGAGCAGCTCGATGCCTTGGAAGAAATACTCGGAAAGAAAATTTATAATCCAGCATTTCTTTTTCAACTCACCTGCAACGTCTAGAAATAGCGCCGTATAATTCTCACTTCAAACAAAAAACCCCGACCAGTCACCTGATCGGGGTTTTCTTTTACCCGTTCCCGCTTAATGCGAAACGCGGCTAGTCCCATCAACCGTAGCAATCCGCACCCGCTCACCCACACGGAACACTTCATTCTCCTGAACCTGTTGCACGTAGGCGCGCATGCTGCCGTCGTCTTCGCGAACAGTGATTTCCACGCCTTGGGCGCGGGTCAGGCCTTCTTCGGTGGCCGAACCGAGCAGGCCGCCAGCGACGGCACCGATAACGGCAGCAACAATGCTGCCACGACCGCCGCCGATGGCGCTACCGCCAACACCGCCGACAACTGCGCCAGCTGCGCCGCCGATAGGCGTTTTGGTGCCTTCGATTTTCACCGGACGCAGCGATTCGATGGTGCCCATGCGAACCGTCTGCACGCGACGCGCTTCGTCACGGGAGTAGGAGTCACCGGTCAGGCTCGATTGGCAGCCAGTGAGCAACATCGCCATCGTGGAAAAGGAAGCAACCAGCAGAACAGACTTACGCATAGCATCAACTCCAAAGGACAGGTATTCATTAAACTCCGCAGCTTGACGCCTGTCACGGCCTTGCCCGGATAAAATTGGTTTGATTCAGGCCCGGTACAGGGCGCTACCACGAACATGACACACAGTAGCGGCAAATTCCGCAATCTGCGCCACTGAACCAAGGATTTTCATGGATTACTTCATCATTGTCGTCACCACCGTCGCCGGTCTGTACTTCCACTGGTGGTTGTACGTGCGGATCAAACGCTGGATGGACCGCGATCTGGCGCTGGCACTGGCTGGGAAAGACGAGCATAAAAAGGCTTTCATGCTCCAGCAACTGGCGAGCGCTCAAGCGCAGAAGATCAAGCGCCGAGACCTGCCACAGTGGCTGGAAGCCGCTGCGGCAGGCTATCTTGATCGGTAGACTGCTTAGGGTGCCAGACGTTCAAGAATCCAATTGGCGCCCTGCAATCGGTAGTTGAGGCGATCGTGCAGGCGGCTCGGACGGCCTTGCCAGAACTCGATGCGCTCCGGTAACAAACGGTAACCACCCCAGTGCTCAGGGCAATGAGGTTGCGTGTCGCTGAAACGTTGCTCGGTGTTCTTGAGCAATGCTTCCAGCTCGCCTCGGTCAGCGATCACGCAGCTTTGCGGCGAAGCCCAGGCACCGAGACGGCTACCCAGTGGGCGAACCTGAAAATAGGCATCGGACTCTTCAGGCGTGACTTTCACCACTCGCCCTTCGATGCGCACTTGGCGCTCAAGGGCCGGCCAGAAAAAGGTCATGGCCGCGAACGGGTTCGCGGCCAGATGCTGGCCCTTGGCGCTGTCGTAGTTGGTGAAGAAAGTGAAGCCCTGCGCGTCCAGCCCCTTGAGCAGCAGAATGCGGCAATGCGGCCGACCGTCCTGATCGACGGTGGCCAAGGTCATGGCATTGGCCTCCACCGGCGGTTGCTCGGTTTTCACCGCGTCGGCGAACCACTGATGGAACAGCCCGAATGGCTCGGCCGGGGCTTGTGCTTCGGTCAGGCCATCACGGGTGTAGTCGCGACGCATATCAGCCAAGCCCTGGGTCATGGCGCATTCCTTTTGGTTAACGAATCACTTCTTTGTGGCGTCGCCGTCTGCAGCAGCGGCGGTGGCTTTTTTCGAGTCGGCAGCAGCTTTGGCCGGCGCGGTCTTTTTCGCCGGAGTCGCGGTTTTAGCAGGCGTCTTCTTGGCGGCGGCTTTCTTGGCCGGGGCCTTTTTCGCGGCAGGTACAGCTGCTTTCTTGGCGGCCGGTGCAGGAGTAACAGGCTTGACCACTGGCTTGATGTCCGGGGCAGCAACCATCTTCACTGGCGCCGGGGCCGGCATGTTGTACTTGCTCAGCAACGCGACCATGGTGTTTTGCGGGGTCACCAGCAGTTCCACTCGACGGTTCAAGGCACGGCCTTCATTGCTGTCGTTGGCAGCACGCGGGGCTTCGCCACCCATACCGCGCAGCATCAGGCGATCACGCTGCAGACCGCTGAGGCGGAAAATCGCCGCCACGGCCTGGGCACGCTCCTGGCTCAGCTTCACGTTGGCCGGTGCAGCGCCCGACGTATCACTGTGGCCGAGCACCAGCACGGCAGTCTTTGGGTCGACTTCAAGGATTTTCGCGACGCGAGTGAACGGACCGAGAGTCACCGGCAGCAGCATGGCCGGACGGTCAGGGTTGAACGAGCCTTCTACCGGCGCGGTCACCACCAAGACGTTTTCACGGCGCTCGAGTTGCAGATTGCTGCCCTTGATCGCTTCGCGCAGGCGCGGTTCGTAGTCATCGAGCCAGGCCTGGGTGACTTTCGGATCAGGCATCGGCACGACTTTGGCAGTGCTTTGCTCTTTACCGCCGAACGGCCACCACCATTTGCCACCTGCATCGGCCTCAGCCTTGGTCACAGCGGCAGGTTTAGCTTCAGGTTTTACCTCTGGTTTTACTTCTGGCTTGGCCGGGGTCTTGTCGGCGGCATCATCGGAGCCGAACGGCCAGTACCAATGGCTGGAGCTTTCAGTTTTGGCTACCGGAGCAGTCGCGGCGGGCTTCAGGGGTGCGGGAGCCTTAGCCGGAGCCGGATCTTTAGCGGCGACTTTGTCGGAGGAACCGAACGGCCACCAGCTGCTGCCATCCGAGTCATTTTGTGGAGTTTGTGCGCAACCGGTAATAGCGAAGCACAGGGCCAAAGCGAAAGTTTTATTGGAAGACATTGGACATCCACAAAATGAAGGTAATGAAAAATCAGGCCGGATTGACCCGGATAAACAGACGCTTGGAAACCATAAAGGCCTCGGGGTTCCGGCCCTGGAACCCCTGAGCGCGATTTACAGACAAGTGGCCAGTGCCCGTACAAGCTTTTGCGCGCGCGGATCCATCAAGACGTAAGGCCCTAAGGTATTTGTCACAAAGCCGAAAGCCACATCGTGTTCCGGGTCAGCAAAGCCGATGGAACCGCCGGCACCCGGATGGCCGAACGCACGAGGGCCGAGGCCGTAAGTGGCGTTGGGGACGTCCGGTTGATCGAGCATGCAACCCAGGCCGAAACGGGTCCGGGTCAGTAAAGTCTTGTCCTCGCCGAGGCTGTGTTCGCGCGTCAGTTCGTCAAGCATTTCGCTTTCCAGCAAGCTGCCATCGAGCAGACCGGCATAGAACCCGGCCAGGCTGCGGGCATTGCCGTGGCCATTGGCGGCCGGCTGCTGCATGCGTCGCCACTCGGGTTTGTTGGTGCTGGTCATGATCGACGGCGGATTAGTGAACGCCCTCGTGGTCATGGCCGCCGGCTCGCGCATAGTCACTTGCAGCAAGCGCTGTGCGGCGGCGTCGCCGACATTGCCCTTGCCACGGGCGATGTGCGCCACGCGATGGAACTCTTCATCCGCCAGGCCGACGTGGAAATCCAGCCCCAAAGGCTTCGCGACCCGCGCCACGATGGACTCACCCGGACCACGACCGTCGGCACGACGCAATAACTCACCGACCAGCCAGCCGTAGGTGATCGCCGCATAACCGTGGCCTTGACCGGGCGTCCACCAAGGCGTTTCAGCCGCCAGGGCGTCAACCATGGTTTGCCAGTCGTAAAGGGCTTCCGGGGCCAGCAGCTCACGCACCGCCGGAAGACCGGCCTGATGGCAGAGCAGTTGACGCAAGGTGATCGACTCTTTGCCAGCGGCGGCGAACTCCGGCCAGTAGCGAGCAACTGGGGCATCCAGCTGCAGTTTGCCCTCGGCCACCAGTTGCAGGGCGGTCACAGCGGTAAAGGTCTTGGTGCAGGAAAACAGGTTGGCGATGGTGTCGCTGTGCCAGGCTTCAGCGCCGTCCTTATCGGCACTACCGGCCCAAAGGTCGACCACGGTTTCACCGCCGATCTGGATGCACAGCGCTGCGCCACGTTCCTGAGGATCGTCGAACAACGCCGCGAACGCTTCACGTACCGCTTCGAACTTCAGCTCGTAAAAACCCTGAATCTGCACCCGCAACTCCCCTGGATAGACGCTCTACAAAGTGCCACATTGTTCCAGCCATTGAAGGTTTTGGGAACAGGGCCGGGCCGGGCGGTCGCCCTCCCGCCCGGTGAAACACTCAGAAAATTTTACGTACTTATCAGCAATCAGAGGCCTTTGTCGGAATGCCCACCCTCATGGCCAGCGCCCTGCCCTGCGCCTTTGCCAGCATCGCCTTTTCTGCCGCCCTCAGCTTCGTGACCGGTTTTGTCCGCCTCAGCCTTGGCCTTCTCGGCGTCTTTACCGAGCTGATCGACGGTCTGCAAGTTGCTCTTGCGTACGCTGTCGACGAACCCCTGGAACGGCAGATCGGTGATGCCCACCAGACCAAAGTGCCCGTTCTCGCCATCCAGCAGACGACCGGTCACCGGTTGATCGAGGTATTGGAACCAGTGCACCCCGACGATCGACGGTTCGCTCATCGCCTGTTTGAGGAAATTGGCGTACGCCGGCCCACGGTCCTCTTCCTTTGCCAATTGCGTCACGCCGCCCCAGAACGGGCCGCGATCCGCCGAGCCGAAGTTGAACTCGGTGATCAGCACCGGTTTGTCCAGGCTGCGCAGCTTGGCGAAGTCGTAACCGTCCTGCGGTTGCAGGGTGTACATGTTGAAGCTCAGCACGTCGCAATACTGGGCACAGGACTCAACCGCTTCCGGGGTGCTGATGGCAAATCGGCCGCCCAGCAACAGCTGGTTCGGCGCGTGCCACTTGAGCGAGTCGGAAATAGTCTTGAAGTACGTGTCGGCGAAGACCTTCTGGAAGTATTTGAAGTCGGCTTCAATTTCCGGGTGTTCGGCGCTTGGCAGCGGCGGCACGAAGCCCGGGTCTTCCATCAGTTCCCAGGCCGGCAAATCAATGCCCCAGGCTTTGGAAAGGCCCGCCTGATTGCGGTATTTATCCCGCAGTTGCTTGAGGAACGCACGTTTGGCCGGGACGTCGGTGGTCATCTTCAACGTGCCGTACGCCAAGGCGTAGCGGGCTTTCGGGTCGTCGCCGGGGCCGGCCCAAGCCAGTTCGTTGTCGGCGAAGTAACCGATCAGCCATGGATCGTCGCGATGGTCGCGGGCGGCAATGGCCACAGCACGTTCGGTGGCCATGGCGAAACGCGGGTCAAACGGGTCGGGCATGCCGCCCCACCAATCGCTGCCGGTGCTGATACTGGCGTAATCGCCGACGATCGACAGCGGTAAGGTGTACGGCATGCGGTCAGCGTTGGCCAGCGCCGGGTCGCTCCAGTTGCCGAGGGTGTTGAAGCCCCAGGCTCGCAGGCGATCAAGGGTGTGGCTGGCCCAGCGTTGTTCATCAACAACCGCTTTGCAGGGTTCGGCAGGTGTTTGCTCAGCCGTTTTTTCGGCTGTCGCGTCGACGGCGCCGGTCCTGGCTGCTTCGGCGACACCGGATTCGGTAGTAGAAGGAACGACAGATTGCTCAGCGGCCTTATCGGCCGTTGCCTCAGCGACGTCAGCCTTGGCGGCTTCGGCGACACCGGCCTTGGTGTCGCTGCCCAATGCGCAAGGTTCACCATACAAGCGCTGCAGGTTGGCCCCATAGAAGTCGTACCAGCGACCGGCGTTATATCCACGGCCCTGATCGACACCGTTGCCACCGCGGTTGTCGCCTTCGCCATAGTGGCTGGCCAGCGGCTCGTCGGGTTTTGGCAGGGATTCGAACATCCATTCGCGACCGGCGATGTAAGTCTGGTTGACGTCCGGGGTGACGGTGTTGACCCCAAGCGAATAAAACGGATGCCCTTCCGGGGTCACCAAATACCAGCGACCGTCGCGCTTCTCAGTGCGGAAAAACCCGCTAGCCTTGAATGCCGGGCCTTTGGTCCAGCCACCGAACTTGTCCAGGGATGACTTCTCGCGCTCGGCCAGCCAGGTTTTCAGTTGCTGCTGTTCTTTGGCGGCGGCGCTTTTCAGTTGCTCGTCGCTACCGACTTTCTCCGGCCATTTGGCCCGGGTTGACTGGCCGTAAGCGTCTACAAGGCCGCCAAAAGCCGCTTGGGTGAGCGCATCGCCGTCCTGCACACCAAAGCGCTCAAGCAGAATACTCTGGGCGACTTTCGGCTGATCCATCGACAAGGTCACCGATACCACTTGGCTGCGCTCCAGCTCACCGACGCTGCTGGCCAGCAATACGCGTTGCCCCTCAAACATCATCGGCATCGGCGGGCCGGCTTTCAGGCCAAGGCTCAATGGCGAAAAGGGCTGCAGCGGCACCAATAACGTTTGCGCAGGGCCGGCCGGCAAGTCGACTCGGCTTATCAGCGTCTTGCCGTCGTTGCTCTGGATTTTCACGTACAGGGTCACGGCCCAGTCCATTGCGCTCTGAATCCGCAAACTCATGAAGCCCGACTGCGACCAGTCCCAGGCGCCGGCCTGCGGGGTCAGACGCAAGGTCGGTTGTGCCACCGGGTTGAACGTCACCCGACGCAGCACTTCGCCCTCGGCCGTTTGCTCGGCGTTGGATTGCGGCAGGCTGGCGTCCTGAGTCGCCACTTGGACTACGTCGGCGGGGCGCACGAAGTTGAACAGCGTCTGTTGGCCGGCAGGGGCTGCCAACAAAGGGGCTGCGAACATCAGAGCGAAAACAACGGGCAACGAACGGCGGATCATAAGAACGAAGTTCTCCCTAACGACCAACAATGGCCAGTGGAAAAGCGATGGCTGAGAGATAGACAACGGGTTGGGCAAAATTACCCAGCCCTGTATCAGGAAATTTCACGACGAAAAGGTGGCAACGCATTGAGGATTGCCTTGCCGTAACGCTGGGTGACCAGACGTCGATCGAGCAAGGTGATGGTGCCGCGGTCTTCTTCGGTACGCAGCAAGCGACCGCAGGCCTGGACCAGCTTTAACGATGCATCCGGCACGGAGATTTCCATGAACGGATTGCCGCCCCGAGCCTCGATCCACTCGGCCAGGGCCGCTTCGACCGGATCGTCGGGCACCGAGAACGGAATCTTCGCGATGACCACGTGCTCGCAGTACGCACCGGGCAAGTCGACCCCTTCGGCAAAACTCGCCAAGCCGAACAACACACTGGAATCACCGCCATCGACCCGTGCCTTGTGCTTGTTCAGGGTTTCCTGTTTCGACAGGTTGCCTTGAATGAACACTTGCTTTCGCCAGTCGCGATCGAGGCCGTCGAACACGTCCTGCATCTGTTTGCGCGAGGAGAACAGCACCAAGGTGCCGCGCGAACCTTCCACCAAGGCTGGCAAGTCGCGGATGATCGCCGCGGTGTGGGCCGGCGCATCACGCGGATCGGCCTTCAGGTCCGGCACCCGCAGCACGCCAGCGTCGGCATGATGGAACGGGCTCGGGACTACAGCGGTTACGGCTTTTTTCGGCAGCCCGGCACGCATGCGGAACCGGTCGAAGGTGCCGAGTGCCGTCAGGGTCGCCGAGGTCACCAGAGCGCCGTAGGCCACGTTCCACAAATTGCGACGGAGCATTTCCGCCGCGAGAATCGGGCTGGCATTCACCTCGATGTCGAACAGCGAACCACTTTCGGCCAGGGTCAGCCAGCGAGCCATGG
Source organism: Pseudomonas sp. HLT2-19-2 (assembly GCF_054898005.1). Classification (NCBI taxonomy): domain Bacteria; kingdom Pseudomonadati; phylum Pseudomonadota; class Gammaproteobacteria; order Pseudomonadales; family Pseudomonadaceae; genus Pseudomonas; species Pseudomonas sp. HLT2-19-2. The sequence goes on from NZ_CM142712.1 coordinate 4,809,227, forward strand.
GCGGGGTGTCTTCCGGGTCTTCAGCGGTGAACGCGCCCCACAATTCCCAGTTGCCCGAAGAGCGCGACAACAGGCTACCGAACAGCGGATACCACTCTTCAGCCTGGTTACTGGCGATGCCGATGTTGACCTCGCCGTCCATGCCTTCCTTGAGCAGTTCGGTCAGTCGGGTAAAGACATCAGTCAGACGGGCAAAGCCCTTTTTCAGCTCGATGCCCATTTCGCGCATGTGCTCGGGTACGACCCCGCCGACGAAGCGATGACGTGGCCGCTCGCGACCTTCGACGTCTTCGCCGGGCTTGAAATCGGCGACCTGCTCGCAGGCGGTGAACATGAATTGCTGCTGGGTCTTGATCTCCCGCGCCAGTTCCGGCACCTGCTCGATCAACTTGCCCAAGTCGCCCGGCAGCGGATGCTGGGCCAGCAATTTGGTGAGGTTCTTGGCGGTGGTTTCGAGCCAGTCGGCGGTGGAACGCAGACGTGTGTAATGGGCAAAATGGCCGATGGCTTTATCCGGCAGGTGGTGGCCTTCGTCGAACACGTAGATCGTGTCGCGCGGGTCCGGCAGCACCGCCCCGCCGCCCAGCGCCAGGTCGGCCAGGACCATGTCGTGGTTGGTGACAATCACGTCGACCTTGCCCATGCCTTCGCGGGCCTTGTAGAAGGCGCACTGGCCGAAGTTCGGGCAATGACGGTTGGTGCACTGGCTGTGATCGGTGGTCAGGCGTGCCCAATCGGCATCTTCCAGTGCGGTCGACCAACTGTCGCGGTCGCCGTCCCACTTATTGCCGGCGAGTTTCTCGATCATGCTGGTGAACAGCTTCTGGCTGGCCTCATCGACCTCGATCTTGAAGCCTTCTTCTTCGAACAGCTGAGCCGTGGCAGTTTGCGCGTGACCTTCCTGAAGCAACATGTCGAGCTTGGACAGGCACATGTAGCGCCCGCGCCCCTTGGCCAGGGCAAAGCTGAAATTCAGCCCGCTGTTGCGCATCAGGTCAGGCAAATCCTTGTAGACGATCTGCTCTTGCAGGGCCACGGTGGCCGTGGCAATCACCAGACGCTTGCCGGCGGCCTTCGCCGTGGGGATTGCGGCCATGCTGTAGGCCACGGTTTTACCGGTACCGGTGCCGGCTTCCACCGCGACAATCGCGGGGTCGCCACTGCGCCGCCCTTCGTCGTCGGTGTCGATGTCACCGAGGACCTTGGCAATTTCGGCGATCATCAGGCGTTGCCCGTAGCGCGGTTTGAGGCTCTTGGCTTCGAGAAAACGCGAGTAGGCGCCCTGGATCGTGGTTTTGAGTTCGGTGCTGATCATGGATTGTCGGGCGCAAAAAACGCTGGATAAATTTTCAGTGGTTCGGATCGGCGGCTATCATACCGCGCTAATTAATCCCGCGCAGAACGGAGTACCTTAATGACCGCTTTTAGCCTCGTTTACACCTTGCATGTTCTGTCCGCCCTGGTGTGGGTCGGCGGCATGTTTTTCGCCTGGATGGTCCTGCGCCCGGCGGCGATGAAGGCTTTGGAAGGCCCTGCCCGTTTAAAGCTGTGGGTAGAAGTGTTTCAAGGTTTTTTCCGCTGGGTCTGGGTCGCGGTGGTGCTTTTGCCGATCAGCGGTGTGGGCATGATTCATTTGCAGTACAGCGGTTTTGAAGCGGCGCCGCGGTATGTGCAGGTGATGATGGGGTTGTACGTGGTGATGACGGCGCTTTTTATCCGGATTCAGGCGTTGTTGTTGCCGGAGTTGCGCACGGCGGTGGCGGCGCAGGATTGGCCGACGGGGGCCTCGGTGCTGGGGAGGATTCGCAAGTTGGTGGGGATTAATCTGATTGTCGGGTTGGGGCTGGTGGCGATTGCTGCGGCGCGGCCGTGATCGTTCCCACGCTCTGCGTGGGAACAATCAGTTAAAAGGTTACAACCGCTGCACGGTTACCGAACCCGTCGCACCCGCTGACCCAGGCTGGCCATCAACCCCAGGACGACCAATTTTTCCGCCATCGGCCTTGTAGACGAAGCAACCCTTGGCCTTGCCACCTGCTCCCGGCTTGCCGCCAGGCCCGGCCACACCACCGGCACCACCGGCCACCTGAACCTTGATCTGTTCTGCTGGGTAATCGCGCGGCACTTCCAACCTTACCAGCGCCCCCGGCGCTCCAGGCTGACCGTCGCTGCCATTACTGCCATCAGCACCGCGACCGGCCTGACCCCAGGTACAACCCGGGGCCTGACCGTTGGCCCCATCGAGACCGACGAAACCTGGTGCGCCCGCGCCACCGCGAGCGTCCACCCACAATAGCGGCGCATTCAGTGCCTTGATCTGCACATTCAGGTTACGCCCGGAGCGGGCCGCCTTGAGGTAAGTACCCGGCGCACCGCGAGCAGTGATCTGGCTACCTTCGGACAACTGCGCACGACTGACCTTCAGCTCAAGCGGCTGTTCGCTGGGTACGATGGCGATCCGCGCTTCACGACCCAGACGCAACTCACCGACGGTGACCTCGGTCACATTCGAGGGAATCAACAACGTGCCGTAATCGGCCACTTCCAGGCGTTCCAGCTGCAAGGTGCTGGCGGTGTTGGGCAAGCGCATCAAGGAGTTGCTTTCGACGCTCACCACCTGAGCGCAAGCCAATGGGCTGATGAGTACGGCGAGCAGACAGAGTTTACGCATGGGAAGCCTTCGGTACGGTGGGAGCCGGGATGGTTTGCAGGTGGAAAACGCCGAAAAAGAGGATCTTCAGGCGATCACGCCAAGGGTGAGCGCGACCTCTGAGACTGCGGTAGCAGAACACCGCCTCCAGAAAATGAAGCAGCGCCAACAGGCTGCCAACCAGATCGATCAAAAGATGCAGAGGATTGATAAGCGGCGTGAGCAGATTGACCAGCACCACCAGCCAGAACAGCAGGGTCAACAACTTCCCCAGCCCCCAAAACACGTTCATACGCTCCCCCGTTGAGAATTATCCTTTGCGCGCACAGTACCGGCTTCCACGCGGGAGAAGCCAGAGGCCAACGGAAAATTCTTCATGAAGGCCGCCGAATGGCCGCCGGACCGACCTCAATTGTCATCCGACGGCTCTATCACGGGGCTCAGCGATTGATGTGCAACTCCACCCGACGGTTTTTCTCCCGTCCTTCATCCGTTTCGTTATCGGCCACCGGCTGAGTTTCGCCCTTGCCCTCGCTGGTGACTTTGTTTGGCGCCAAGCCCTGACTCAACAGGTAGGCCGCCACGCTACTGGCGCGGTCCGTGTAAGAACACTCATGGTGAAAGCTCCTGTGTTACCGGCCAATGCCGGTTACACAGGAGTAAAGACTCGCATCCGCGACTGCACAAGCCACGGATTACGAGGGGTTTAGCGGTTGATTTTGATTTCCGTGCGACGGTTCGACGAGCGGCCGTCATCGGTTTTGTTATCGGCGACCGGTTGGCTTTCACCGGCACCGGTGACAGATACGAAGCTGCTGCGTGGTACCCCTTGGGAAATCAGGTATTCGACCACCGAGTGCGCACGACGATCCGACAGTTTCTGGTTGTAGGCGTCACTGCCCACGCTGTCGGTGTGCCCGGTTACGGTCAACTGCGCGGTGCTCGATTCCTGCTTCAGGCGAGTGGCGATGGTGTTGAGTACATCTTTATCGGAAGGGGTAAGCGTGGCTTTGTCGAACTGGAAGTGAACATCGCGAATGACGATGACTTCTTCTTTAACCACGGCCGCTTCTTCGACCACTGGCGCAGGCACCGGTGGAGGGCAGCCGTCGGCATCGACCTGCACGCCTTTAGGTGTTCCCGGGCATTTGTCGCGGCTATCCGGCACGCCATCGCCGTCTTCGTCGCCATCACCGTGAACCCAGCAATAGGCCGCAGCCGTGCCGCCGACGATCAGCGCGCCATACCCCGCCCATGCCGAGCTCTCGGTCGCGCCGAGACCGGCACCCACGACACCACCGACCGCCGCACAGGATGGCCAGTCGGTTTTCTGCAAACCTGCGCAACCAGTCAACACACTGGTTAGCAGAACCAAGGGTAATGCTGTGCGTACTATGCTCATCTAGTTTTCTCCTGAGGGGATCGGCTTAGGACCGATTCAGGTAGTAAAGACCCGAGTTTTAATCTCCGCCAGCAATAGGCCATTGCGGTTTCGTCCCGTGTTCACGGGAGATCGACGCTTTTTGGAGAATCCACCTCTAGGCCCGGCCCCTTGAGCAGGCTAGTCTTGGCAGCTCTGATTGAGGAACTTCGATGATTGCAAGTATTTCTTCGCGCACGCCCCAGCAGGCGTTGGCCGCTTTGCTTGATCGTTACGCCCCCGCGCGCCTGTTGCTGATTGGCGCCAGCGAATTCCCCGCGCTTGAGGCCTTCAAGCTGGCGCACCCGGACACCTGTGTTGCACACGCGGCACCCGGGGCGTTGCCTGACGAATTGGCCGCGCGCCGGTTTGACCTGGCGCTGGTGGTCGATTGCCTCGAACATTTGCCCAAGCGCGATGGCCTGAACCTGCTTGGCGGGATCCGTAACCTCAACGCCAGTCGCATCGCGGTGCTCGCAGACTTGCCGGCCAGCGGCTGGCAGGAGACCGACTTTTTCTCCCTGGCCCTGCAGGCCAGCGAACGCTTCCAGCGCGACGATCAGGTGCTGACCCTGTTCACCTATGATCTGCTTGACTACAAACAAGTACCTGACTGGCTAAACTCACGGTTCTGGGCCAATCCGGAAAACTTCGGGAAATACTGGTGGTAACGCAATGAGTACGTCCATTTGCCCCTGCGGCAGCGGCACCCTGCTGGATGCCTGCTGCGGTCATTACCATGCCGGCCATCCGGCGCCTTGTGCCGAAGCCTTGATGCGTTCGCGCTACAGCGCCTATGTATTGGGGCTGATCGATTACCTGGTAACAACCACCCTGCCCGCGCAACAGGCCGGCCTCGATCGACAATCCATCAGCGACTGGAGCGCCCAAAGCACCTGGCTGGGCCTTGAAGTGGAAAGCTCGGAGGTCTTCGGCGGTCAGCCGGAACACGCCTTCGTGACCTTCACCGCGCGCTGGCACGATGGCAGCGGTGAACACAGCCACCGCGAGCGCTCGTCGTTCGTGCAGAACGCCGGCCACTGGTATTTCATCGACCCCACCGTACAACTCAAGGCCGGACGCAATGACGCGTGCCCTTGCGCCAGCGGACAGAAATTCAAGAAGTGTTGTGCGGGTTATTTCAGCAGTTGAGGTAATCGCAAGAGACTAGACTGGGCATCAAAGGGAGTCACTCCATGCTTAGTCAGCGGCGCGTCTTTCAAACCATCACCTTGCTCCTGTTTCTGGGGCTCGGCGGCTGCGCGTCCTGGTTCGGCGACGATCTGCCGGAGCCGCAGGTGCATCTGGTCAAGGTCGAAGTGGTCCAGGCCAAACTGATGCAGCAACGATTCCTCCTGTACTTTCGCATCGACAACCCCAACGACAGTGACCTGACGGTTCGAGGCATCGAGTACCGCATTCACTTGGGCGACATGCTGCTGACCGAAGGCGAGCACGAGCATTGGTTCACGGTCGGTCCCAAGCGCAGTGCCTACTTTAAGGTGCCGATCCGCACCAATCTGTGGCCCAAGGTCCGGGATCTGGTGAAACTGCTGAAAAAACCCGACCAGCCCATCCCCTATCGCCTGGAAGGTGAATTGGAAACCGGTTTATTCATCGCCCACTACGTGCACCTGGCGCGTAATGGCGTGATAATCCCCGCCGATTTAATTCCGGAGCAAAACCGATGACCCAGCAACCCCATGTCCATGGCCCTGACTGCAACCACGATCATGACCATCACGACCACCATGATCACGACCACGACCACGGCCATGTTCACGGTCCGAACTGCGGCCACGCCCACCAGGAACCGGTGCGCAACGCCCTGAAAGACGTCGGTCGCAACGACCCTTGCCCCTGCGGCAACGGCAAGAAATTCAAGAAGTGCCACGGCGCTTGATGCTTCGGGTGGAGATCTTCTTCGCCTGTTGAATTGCTATCGCGAGCAAGCTCGCTCCCACAGGGTTCGTGTCGTTCACACGTCTAATGTGGGAGCACCCTCAATTCAGGATCTGCACGGTGCTCACGACCGTCGCGTATTCGCACTGCAAATTACCCAGCGACATCGCATGCACTTCCTCGGCTGTATGGGCTTTACCAAAGAAGTCAGCCTTGTCGAAGGTAAAGCACGCATCCTCCGCCACCCACGCATCAAACCCCAGATTCCCGGCCGTTCGCGCCGTGGACTCCACCGAGTTGTTAGTCGCCACGCCAACAATCACCAGTTGATCAATCCCAGCCTTGCGCAAACTCGCCTCCAAACGGGTCGAACAAAACGCATCCGGGACCTGCTTTTGTATGAGCTGCTCACCGGTTCGTGGCTGGAACCGCACCTGAAACTCCACCCCGGACTGCTCCGGCCAGAACACCGATTCCGGCGACCGGGACAGGTGCTGCACGTGAATCACCGGTCGCCCGGTTCGCCGCCAATGCGTTAGCAAATCGAGGATTCGCTCCTCGGCCTGAGGGTTATTTCGGCGACCCAGTTTGGGATGCAGGATGCCTTTTTGTTGATCGATGATGATCAGCGCCGCGTTCGTTTTGAGCTCCATGCCGGTTTGTCTCATGCTGGGTCATTGATTTTCACGCACTTCAGCATCACCTGCTTTTACAGGCAAGCGATCGTCGCAAACAGGACGAATCCTGAAAAACGACGCAATCCCCTCGCCACAGGTGAAGAAATAACCCCGCCGCCGCTTGCGCGGCTACCTCCTGCTCACTAACGTAGCGCCTTTAATGTGCCCGGCCTCGGAAGTCCGTTCATCTTTTGACGAGTGGCTAATGTTGTCAGACAAGGCGCCGCGACGAGTCATAGCCCGCTATGGCGAGGAGCGGCAACGCAGTCTGGCGACATTAGACGCCGTCAAAAGTAAACAGCGACTTTCGAGGCCGGGCACCACTACCCCCGCAGGAGCTTTGCCATGGCCTCGCCAGCCCCTACACATTTCCTTCCCCGGTTCGGCGTTGCCGCAGCAGTGGCCAGTGTTTTAAGCCTGACCGGTTGTCAGACCTGGAACACCCAGGACACCCTCCCGTCGACCACCGGCGTGCAGCCGCTCAAGGGCCTGGCGCAGAACGTTTCGGTACGCCGCAATGCCATGGGCATGCCGTTGATCGAAAGCAACACCTTCCACGACGCGCTGTTCGCCCTTGGTTACGTCCACGCCAGCGACCGCATCACGCAAATGGTCACCCTGCGCCTATTGGCTCAGGGCCGTTTGTCGGAGATGTCCGGTTCGGACCTGCTGGACGCTGACCGCTACATGCGCGCTGTCAACCTGAAGAAAAGCGCCGGCGAGCTGTACAAGGCGTCATCGCCGCGCCTCAAACGCTTCTTCGAAGTCTATGCGCGCGGGGTCAACGCCTACCTGTTCCGCTACCGCGACAAGTTGCCAGCAGACCTCGCGGCCACTGGTTACAAGCCTGAATACTGGAAGCCGGAAGATTCAGCGCTGATTTTCTGCCTGCTGAACTTCAGCCAATCAGCCAACCTGCCCGAGGAAATTTCCTCACTGTTGCTGGCTCAGACCATCAGCACCGACAAACTCGCGTGGCTGACGCCGTCTGCCCCCGATGAAAAACTGCCGCTGGCCGACGCTGAAAAACTTCAGGGCATCAAGCTCAACGGGCAAATCCCGGGCCTGGCCGACATCAGCAAAGCCACCAGCCAACTGTCCGATCTGAATCTGCTGGGCGCCACCTCGTCGAACAACTGGGCGATCGGCCCGCAACGCAGCCGCAGCGGCAAAAGCTTGCTGGCCAGCGACAGCCATGGACCACTGGGCGTGCCGTCGTTGTTCAGTTACGTACAGATTCGCGCGCCGAAGTACCAGGCTTCTGGTGTGACAATTGCCGGTTTGCCAATGGTGCTCGGCGGTTTCAACGGCAAAGTGGCGTGGAGCATGACCACCGTCATGGGCGACAACCAGGACCTGTTCCTGGAAAAAATCAAACGCCAGGGCAACGGACTTTCCTACGAGGTGGGCGGCAAATGGCAGCCGGCGATCGTGCGTAACGAAACCTACTTCGTCAAAGGCCAGCGGCCGATTCGCGAAGTGGTGTACGAAACCCGTCACGGCCCGCTGCTCAACAGTGCCCAAGGCACGACGCTGGCTAACGGTTTCGGCCTGGCCTTGCAGACGCCAAACTTCACCGACGACAAGACACTGGACGCGTTTTTCGACCTGTCCCGTGCCCAGACCGTCGAGAAAGCCTCGGACGCCAGCCGTGAAATCCGCGCCATTGCGCTGAACCTGGTATTTGCCGACGCCAGCAACATCGGCTGGCAAGTCACCGGTCGCTACCCCAACCGACGCGAAGGTGAAGGCCTGATGCCGTCGCCGGGCTGGGAAGGTCGCTACGATTGGGACGGTTACGCCGACCCGATGCTCCATCCCTATGACCAGGATCCGGCCCAAGGCTGGCTCGGCACCGCCAACCAGCGGGTCATTCCCCATGGTTACGGCATGCAACTGTCCAACTCCTGGTCAGCGCCGGAACGTGGCGAACGCCTGGCCGAACTGGCAAGTGTGGGCAAACACGACACGCGCAGCGTGATCGCCATGCAATACGATCAGACCACCACCTTCGCCGCCAAACTGAAGAAAATGTTTGCAGCACCGGGCATGTCCCAGCCGCTCAAGCAGGCCATCGAAGCGTTGCCTGAGGCGGATCGCGGCAAGGCTCGCGAGGCGTATACCCGCCTGATGGCCTTCGACGGCAAACTCAGCCCAACCTCCGCCGATGCGGCGATTTATGAGCTGTTCCTGCAGCAAAGTACCCAACAGATTTTCCTCGATGAACTGGGTCCGGAAAGCAGCCCGGCGTGGAAAGCCTTTATCGCCAACGGTAAGTTGTCCTACACGGCGCAGGCCGACCACCTGCTGGGGCGTGAGGACAGTCCGTTCTGGGATGACACTCGCACACCGCACAAAGAAGACAAACCGGTGATCCTCGCCCGCAGTCTGGCGGCGGCGATCAGCGCTGGCGACAGTCAGTTGGGCGGCGATCACAAAGCCTGGCAGTGGGGCAAACTGCACCGCTATGAATGGAAGAATGCCAGTGGCCAGACCGTGCGCGGTCCATTCGCGGCGGGTGGTGATCACACCACGCTCAATACCTCGGCGTTCGCCTGGGGTCAGGACTTCAACATCACCTTGGCGCCGGCCATGCGCTTTATCGTCGACTTCGGCCAGGCCGAACCGCTGATGGGCCAGAACGGCACCGGCCAGTCCGGTAACCCGGCCAGCCCGAACTACCTCAACAGCATCGATCCTTGGCTCAAGGGGCAATACATGAGCTTGCCGATGCAGCCGCAGAACTTTGACAAGGTGTATGGGAAGACGCGGTTGACGCTGACACCTGGCAAGTAGTCCCTTTCGCGACTGATGTGACTGATCGTTCCCACTCCGCGTGGGAACGATCGGTTAGCGGTTCTGAAACCAATAGAACTTCTCGCCTCGCGCAAACCTCATAGCTAACAAGTCCCTCCATTTTTGGTAACAACATGGACCTTGTTATCGCGCGTCCTGAAGGTTTGTACTGTCCACCCGGGGATTTCTATATCGACCCGTGGCGGCCAGTCGAGCGTTCGGTCATCACTCACGCCCACGGCGACCATGCCAGAGGCGGCCATCAGCATTATCTGGCAGCCGCGCCCGGCGAAGGCATCCTGCGCGCTCGTCTGGGCGCAGACATCAACCTGCAGACCCTGCCTTACGGTCAACCTCTGACTCATCACGGCGTAAAACTGAGTTTTCACCCGGCAGGCCATGTGCTTGGCTCAGCCCAAGTGCGGCTGGAATACGGCGGCGAAGTCTGGGTCGCCTCGGGCGACTACAAGATCGAGCCCGACGGTACCTGTGCACCGTTTGAACCCGTGCGTTGCGATACCTTCATCACGGAATCGACCTTCGGCCTGCCGATTTATCGCTGGCAACCCCAGTCGCAGGTCTTTGCCGAGATCAATCAGTGGTGGCTGGCCAATGCCGCCGCCGACAAAACCAGCGTCCTGTTCTGCTATTCCTTCGGCAAGGCCCAGCGCATTCTCCACGGCATCGACGCCAGCCTCGGCCCCATTCTGGTGCATGGCGCTGTGGAGCCGCTGAACCGGGTTTATCGCGAGAGCGGTATTTACTTACCGCCAACGATCTATGCCGGCGAGGTCAAAAAGAGCGATCCGATGATGCGCAAAGCCTTGGTCATCGCCCCACCTTCGGCTGGCGGCAGTACCTGGATGCGCCGATTCGGCGACTACAGCGACGGCTTCGCCAGCGGCTGGATGCGCTTGCGTGGCACCCGGCGGCGGCGCGGCGTGGATCGTGGCTTCGTACTGTCTGACCACGCCGACTGGCCGGGCTTGCTCTGGGCCATCGAACAGACCGGGGCGGAACGGGTCATGGTGACCCATGGCTCGGTGGGTGTACTGGTGCGCCATCTGCGCGAACAGGGTCTTGATGCTCAAAGTTTCAGCACCGAGTACGGCGACGATGAGGAAGAAAACGCCGCCGTCGAACCCGAGAACGTCGAGGTGCTGCCATGAAGGCCTTCGCCGAGTTATACGCCGAACTCGACGCCACAACATCGAGCAACGCCAAACTCGCGGCGATGCAAAACTACTTCGCCAAAGCCGCGCCGGAAGATGCCGCATGGGCTGTTTACTTTTTGTCCGGCGGGCGACCTCGACAACTGGTGCCGGTGCGCATCCTGCGAGAGCTGGCGGTGGCGTCCTCCGGCCTCTCGCCGTGGCTGTTTGAAGAGAGTTATCAAGCGGTCGGCGATCTGGCGGAAACCATCTCACTGGTATTGCCCGAAGCACTTCACCGCTCCAACGATGGATTAGCGGTTTGGATTGAAGACAAACTGCTGCCACTGCGCGGTGAAACCCCGCAAATCCTCGCCGAGCGACTGCCAGCCCTGTGGTCGCAACTGGACCGCCAGAGCCTGATGCTCTGCATCAAACTGATCACCGGGAGTTTTCGCGTCGGCGTATCCAAGTTGCTGGTAACCCGTGCCTTGGCGGCCATGGCCGGGATCGACAGCAAACGAGTGGCCCAGCGACTGGTGGGTTACACCGACCTGTCCAACCGCCCGAACGCACCCGGTTATTTGAAGCTGATCGCCGCTGAATCATCTGACGAACATGCGCAACGCGGTGGACAGCCCTACCCGTTTTTTCTCGCCCACGCGCTATCACAACCCGTTGAACAATTCGAAGCCCTGCTTGGCCCCGCCAGCCACTGGCAAGTGGAATGGAAGTGGGACGGCATCCGCGCGCAGGTCGTCAAACGCGACGGGCGACTGTGGATCTGGTCGCGAGGTGAAGAGCTGGTCACCGAGCGCTTCCCCGAACTCGATAGTTTGGTTCACTGCTTGCCCGATGGCACCGTGATCGACGGTGAAATCGTTGCTTGGAAAGCCGCACAACCCACCACCGAGGACGCCTTCGACCCACCCTCCCCAGCCATACCCGCGGTAAAACCTTTCGCTCTGCTGCAACAGCGGATCGGCCGTAAAACCCTGGACAAAAAAATTCTCGAAGCTGTGCCGGTGGTAGTCCTCGCCTACGACCTGCTGGAATGGCAGGGCGAAGACTGGCGCAACCAGCCTCAGGCCACGCGTCGCACTCAGCTGGAACAGGTGGTGAAAACCTGTGCTAACCCGGTGCTGCTGCCCTCGCCTGTGCTCACTGGCGAAGACTGGTTCGACCTCGCCCGACAACGGGAAGCCTCCCGCAGTCTCGGTGTCGAAGGCATGATGCTCAAAGCTCGGGATGCGCTGTATGGCGTCGGGCGGACCAAGGACATGGGGGTGTGGTGGAAATGGAAAGTCGACCCATTCATCGTTGACGCGGTGCTGATCTACGCGCAACGCGGCCATGGTCGCCGGGCCAGTCTCTACAGCGATTACACCTTCGCGGTGTGGGACGGGCCGCCTGAGGCGAGCGAACGCACACTGGTGCCGTTCGCCAAGGCCTATTCAGGACTGACCGACGAAGAAATGCGTCAGGTCGACAGCATCGTGCGCAAGACCACCTTAGAGAAATTCGGGCCGGTAAGCAGTGTGACGCCGAGTCTGGTGTTTGAACTGGGATTTGAGGGCATCGCCCTGTCCAAACGACACAAGAGCGGGATTGCGGTGCGGTTTCCGAGGATGTTGCGCTGGCGGCGGGATAAGTCGGTTGAAGAGGCTGACAATCTTGGGACGTTGCAGGATTTACTCAGCTGACCAGGATATGCCCCACGCCAGCGCATCAAATTTTAAATACCCGTTTTCGTGCAAAAAACCCTTCTTGCCATTTCTTGAATCACCTTTTAAAACACTTGTTCGGGACTCTGGTTCGGAAATTGCTACTTTCAGTAGGTCTTACGCTTTCCAGTAACAATAATTCTGCGCCACAAGCGCTCATATTGGTTCTTAGGGATTGAATAATGAAAAAAGCATTGCTGACCCTTTCTGCACTGGCGTTGTGCATGGCTGCCGGCTCCGCGCTGGCGAAGGAATACAAGGAATTGCGTTTTGGCGTTGACCCTTCCTACGCTCCGTTTGAATCGAAAGCGGCTGACGGTAGCCTGGTGGGCTTCGACATCGATCTGGGTAACGCGATCTGCGCCGAGCTGAAGGTCAAGTGCAAATGGGTCGAAAGCGATTTCGACGGCATGATTCCGGGCCTGAAGGCCAATAAATTCGACGGTGTGATCTCTTCGATGACCGTCACCCCGGCCCGCGAAAAAGTCATCGACTTCTCCAGCGAGCTGTTCTCAGGCCCAACCGCCTACGTGTTCAAGAAAGGATCTGGCCTGACCGAAGACGTCGCTTCGCTGAAGGGCAAAACCGTCGGCTACGAGCAAGGCACCATTCAGGAAGCGTACGCCAAAGCTGTTCTGGACAAGGCAGGCGTGAAAACCCAGGCCTATCAGAACCAGGATCAGGTGTATTCCGACCTGATGTCCGGCCGTCTCGACGCGGCGATCCAGGACATGCTGCAAGCTGAACTGGGGTTTTTGAAGTCGCCAAAGGGCGAGGGCTACGAAGTCAGCAAGCCGGTTGACAGCGAATTGCTGCCGGCCAAAACAGCGATCGGTATCTCTAAAGGTAACAAAGACCTCAATGCACTTTTGGATAAAGGTATCAAAGCGTTACACGACGATGGCACCTACGCCACCATTCAAAAGAAACACTTTGGCGATCTGAATCTGTACAGCGGCAAATAATGCGCGGCGCCCATCTCACGATGGGCGCTTTTTTTATCCGATCAGGTTGCTGATTTATGTTCGAAAACCTCTTACAAAATCTGGGGCTCTCAGCCTTCAGCCTCAAGGGCTTCGGTCCGTTGCTGATGGAAGGCACCTGGATGACCATCAAATTATCGGCATTGTCACTGCTGGTGGCCGTATTGCTCGGCCTGCTTGGCGCCACAGCCAAACTGTCAAAAGTTAAACTGGTACGTGTTCCGGCGCAGCTCTACACCACGCTGATTCGCGGTGTACCGGATCTGGTACTGATGCTGTTGATTTTCTACAGCCTGCAAACCTGGTTGACGTCGTTTACCGATTTCATGGAATGGGAATACATCGAGATCAACCCGTTCAGCGCCGGGGTCATCACCCTGGGCTTCATTTATGGCGCGTATTTCACCGAAACCTTCCGCGGGGCGATCCTCGCCGTGCCTCGGGGTCAGGTCGAAGCCGCCACCGCTTATGGCCTCAAACGCGGCCAGCGTTTTCGTATCGTGGTGTTCCCGCAGATGATGCGTTTCGCCCTGCCGGGCATCGGTAACAACTGGATGGTGATGCTCAAGGCCACCGCACTGGTTTCGATTATCGGCCTTGCCGACTTGGTCAAAGCTGCGCAGGATGCCGGTAAAAGCACCTATCAACTGTTTTACTTCCTGGTGCTTGCCGCGCTGATTTACCTGCTGATCACCAGCGCGTCCAACGTTGTCCTGCGCTGGCTCGAACGCCGTTACGCCGCCGGTTCCCGGGAGGCCGTACGATGATCGAACTCTTGCAGGAATACTGGAAACCCTTCCTTTATACCGACGGCTATAACATCACCGGCCTGGCCATGACCCTGTGGCTGCTCAGTGCGTCGATCTTCATCGGTTTTCTGGTGTCGATTCCGCTCTCCATCGCCCGGGTTTCGCCGCACTTCTACATCCGCTGGCCAGTTCAGTTCTACACCTACCTGTTCCGGGGTACGCCGCTCTATATCCAGCTACTGATTTGCTACACCGGTATCTACAGCCTGGCCGCCGTGCGCGCCCAGCCAGTACTCGATGCGTTCTTTCGCGATGCGATGAATTGCACCATCCTGGCCTTCGCCCTGAACACCGGCGCCTACACCACGGAGATTTTCGCCGGGGCAATTCGCAGCATGGCTCATGGTGAAGTCGAAGCGGCCAAGGCTTACGGTCTGACAGGCTGGAAGCTTTATGCCTACGTGATCATGCCTTCGGCCCTGCGTCGTTCGTTGCCTTATTACAGCAACGAAGTGATTCTGATGCTGCACTCGACCACCGTGGCGTTCACCGCGACCATCCCGGACATATTGAAAGTCGCGCGGGATGCCAACTCGGCGACCTTCCTGACCTTCCAGTCGTTCGGCACCGCCGCGCTGATCTACCTGACCGTTACCTTTGCGCTGGTCGGCCTGTTCCGCCTCGCCGAACGCCGATGGCTGGCCTTCCTCGGGCCGACCCACTAGGACCCGCTTTCAGGAATAAAGAGACGAACATGCGCCACCAGATTCATGACCTGCTGGCCCCACTGCCGGGGACCGCACGACAGATTCACAGTTTCCACTTCGGCCCCGAGTCGGCCAAAAGCAAGATCTACATCCAGTCGTCACTGCATGCCGATGAAATGCCCGGCATGCTGGTGGCCTGGCACCTCAAGCAACGCCTGGCGGAGCTGGAAGCCGCCGGCCGTCTGCGCAGCGAAATCGTGCTGGTGCCGATAGCCAACCCGGTCGGCCTCGAACAAGTGCTGATGGATGTACCGCTGGGCCGTTACGAGTTCGAAAGCGGGCAGAACTTCAATCGCTGGTTCGTCGATTTGAGCGAAGCCGTCGGCAACGAGCTCGAAGGCCAACTCGGCGACGATCCGCAGCTCAACCTCCAACTGATTCGAAGCTGCCTGCGCAATGCCCTCGCTCAGCAGACTGCCAGCACGCAACTGCAATCCCTGCGCCTGGCCCTGCAACGGCTGGCCTGCGATGCCGACATGGTGCTGGACCTGCATTGCGATTTCGAAGCGGTCGCCCACCTTTACACCACGCCCGAGGCCTGGCCGCAGGTCGAGCCGCTGGCGCGGTACATCGGGGCTGAAGCCAGTCTGCTGGCCACCGATTCCGGCGGTCGGTCGTTCGATGAATGCTTCACCCTGCTCTGGTGGCAGTTGAAGGAGCGCTTCGGCGAACACTTCGACATTCCGTTGGGCAGTTTTTCGGTCACCGTTGAATTGCGCGGTCAGGGCGACGTCAATCACCCGATGGCCAGCCTCGATTGCCAGGCGCTGATCGATTACCTGATGCACTTCGGCGCCATTGCTGGCGAACCCGCGTCGCTGCCTGAGCTGCCCTACCCGGCGACACCGCTGGCCGGCGTTGAACCGGTGGCAACACCGGTCGGCGGGTTGCTGGTGTTCACCGCGCTTCCAGGGGAATACCTCGAAGCCGGGCAACTGATCGCCGAAATCATCGACCCGATCACTGATCGCGTCACCCCCGTTCATTGCACCGCCGCCGGCCTGATGTACGCCCGCTCGCTACGGCGCATGGCCACTGCCGGCATGGTGATCGCGCACGTCGCGGGCACCGAGGCCTATCGCAGCGGCTACCTACTTTCGCCTTGAGGATGCATGCCCCATGTACAAACTGACCATCGAAGGCCTGCATAAAAGCTATGGCGATCATCATGTGCTCAAAGGCGTTTCACTCAAGGCCAACACCGGCGACGTCATCAGCCTGATCGGCGCCAGCGGCTCGGGCAAAAGTACCTTCCTGCGTTGCATCAACTTTCTCGAACAGCCCAACGATGGCGCCATGAGCCTGGACGGCCAGAACATCCGCATGATCAAGGATCGCCACGGCATGCACGTGGCTGACGCCGATGAACTGCAACGGATCCGCACCCGCCTGGCCATGGTGTTCCAGCACTTCAACTTGTGGAGCCACATGACGGTGCTGGAAAACATCACTATGGCCCCGCGAAGGGTGCTGGGTTGCAGTAAGAAAGAGGCCGAAGACCGTGCCCGACGTTACCTCGACAAGGTCGGGCTGGCAGCGCGGGTGGCCGATCAGTATCCGGCGTTCCTCTCCGGCGGTCAGCAGCAACGGGTCGCCATTGCCCGCGCATTGGCCATGGAACCGGAAGTCATGCTGTTCGACGAACCGACCTCGGCGCTCGACCCGGAACTGGTGGGCGAAGTGCTCAAAGTGATCCAGGGCCTGGCCGAAGAAGGCCGGACCATGATCATGGTGACCCACGAAATGAGCTTCGCCCGCAAAGTATCGAGTCAGGTGTTGTTCCTGCACCAAGGGTTGGTGGAGGAAGAAGGCGCACCGGAAGACGTGTTGGGCAGTCCGAAAAGTGAGCGGCTAAAGCAGTTCCTGAGCGGTAATCTCAAGTAAAACTAATCCCGTGCCGCCGTGGTCACTGAAAGAGGACTTTCAGAGCGCACACCGCCGGCATGGGAACCTCCCCCGACTTCGCAAAACAATGGTTCACCGCTCGCGGCTGGAAGCCTTTCGTCTTTCAGAAACACGTGTGGGCGGCAGTTAAACGCGGTGAGTCCGGGTTGCTGCATGCCAGCACCGGCGCCGGTAAAACCTATGCCGTCTGGTTTGGCGCGCTTAATCGCTACGCCTCTTGTGTTGAACAACCTCGCAAACGAAAACCGGTTGCCGAACCGCTGACGGTGCTGTGGATAACGCCCATGCGCGCCTTGGCCGCCGACACCGCTCGCGCACTGGAAACCCCGCTACACGACTTGCAGATTCCGTGGAGCGTCGGCCTGCGGACCGGCGATACCAGCAGCAGCGAACGTGCGCGTCAGAGTCGACGATTGCCCACCACGCTAATCACTACCCCGGAAAGTCTCACCCTGATGCTCGCCCGTGCGGACGCACAAACGGCGCTGTCGACACTGCGTATGGTGGTGGTCGACGAATGGCACGAACTGTTGGGCAACAAGCGCGGCGTGCAACTGCAGCTGGCCCTTGCCCGTTTGCGCCGCTGGCATCCTGAGCTGATTGTCTGGGGCGTTTCCGCGACTCTGGGTAATCAGGCCCACGCCGAACAGGTATTAATCCCACAGGGCGCTGGCATCAGCGTCCAGGGCCAAACCAACAAAGAACTACGCGTCGACACGCTGCTACCGCCCGCCATCGAGCGATTTCCATGGGCCGGGCACATCGGGCTGAAGATGTTGCCACAGGTCATCGCCGAGATCGATTCCAGCCCCGGCAGCCTGGTGTTCACCAACACCCGTGCGCAATCGGAGATCTGGTATCAAGCCCTATTGGAAGCGCGCCCCGATTGGGCTGGATTGATTGCCCTGCATCACAGTTCACTGTCACGCGACACCCGCGACTGGGTCGAACGGGCACTCAAGGAAGGTCAGCTCAAAGCCGTTGTCTGCACGTCCAGTCTGGATTTGGGGGTGGACTTCCTGCCAGTGGAGCGAGTGCTGCAAATCGGTTCGGCCAAAGGCGTGGCGCGACTGATGCAGCGTGCGGGTCGTTCCGGTCATGCACCCGGGCGGGTTTCGCGGGTGACGCTGGTGCCGACGCATAGCCTCGAACTGATCGAGGCCGCTGCGGCACGGGACGCCGTAGAACAACGGCGAATTGAACCACGCGAGTCTCCCCATAAACCGCTGGATGTGCTCGTTCAGCATCTGGTCAGCATGGCGCTGGGGGGTGGTTTTCTGCCCGATGAGTTGTACGAGGAAGTCCGCGGCGCCTGGGCTTATCGCGACCTTACGCCGGCGGACTGGACGTGGGCGTTGGCTTTCGTACGCCACGGCGGACTTTCCCTGACGGCTTATCCGAATTATCGCCGGGTCGAACCGGATGAACTCGGTGTCTGGCGCGTACCCGATGCGCGATTGGCCCGAAGGCATCGTATGAGCATCGGCACGATCGTCAGCGATGCAAGCATCCAGCTGAAATTCTGGAGCAAAAGTGGCGGCGGCAAGCAATTGGGCAGCGTCGAGGAAGGTTTTATCGCACGGCTCAAGCCCGGTGACGGTTTTCTGTTCGCGGGGCGCTTGCTGGAGTTGGTGCGGGTGGAAAACATGACCGCCTATGTAAAACGCAGTATCGCGAAAAAAGCTGCGGTGCCGCGCTGGAATGGCGGGCGCATGCCATTGTCCAGCGAGTTGGCCAATGCGGTGGTCGCGCGCTTTAGTGCGGCGGCGCAGGGCGAGTTCGCTGGGCCGGAAATGCAGGCGCTGCGCCCACTTCTAGCGGTGCAACAACGCTGGTCCGGGCTACCGACCTCGGACACTTTGCTGGCCGAAACACTAAAATCACGCGAAGGCTGGCACCTTTTTCTCTACCCGTTCGCCGGGCGTCAGGTCCATCTGGGGTTGGCGAGTTTGTTGGCATGGCGGGTCAGTCAGCAGCAGGCGGTGACGTTTTCTATTGCGGTGAATGATTACGGGCTGGAGTTACTCAGCGCTACCTGCGTGGATTGGTCCGACCCTCTGCCCACCGGACTATTAAGTCCAGAGCATCTGCTCAGGGACGTGCTCGCCAGTCTGAATGCCGGTGAACTCGCGCTTCGCCGTTTTCGGGAAGTCGCACGAATTGCCGGGCTGGTGTTTGCCGGCTACCCCGGCGCACCGAAAAGCACCCGCCAGGTTCAGGCCTCGAGCGGGTTATTCTTCGAAGTGTTCAAGCAATACGACGCCGGGAATCTGCTACTGGCCCAGGCAGGGGAAGAAGTCCTACGGGAGGAATTGGATATTCATCGACTGAAACAGACGCTGGAGCGGATCAACCGACTGAAACTGGACCTGCATCACATTAAACGTCCTACGCCGCTCGGGTTTCCGCTGCTGGTGGAGCGCATGCGGGAAAGCATGAGCTCGGAAAAACTCGCGGATCGCATCAGGCGCATGGTCACAGACCTTGAAAAAACTGCCGGAACCGGGAAAGCCAGATGAACACGCCCTATCCCGTGCAATTGGCTGGCGAAGAACTGTGGCTGCTGCCAGAAAAAGCCATCTATTGGCCCGCCCAACAAGCGCTGCTGATTGCCGACGTGCATTTCGGCAAGGCTGCGGCCTATCGAAGCCTCGGCCAACCCGTGCCTCATGGCACCACCGCCAGCAACATTGCCGTGCTGGACGGGATACTGGCCGCCCTGCCCTGCCATCAGCTGATTTTCCTAGGGGATTTTCTTCACGGCCCCGGTTCCCACGCAACGGCCACACTAAACGCCCTGGCTGAATGGCGCGCCCGACACCGCGATTTGCCTATGACACTGATCCGCGGCAACCACGACAGGCGGGCGGGCGATCCGCCGGCCTCGTTAAACATTCGTGTGGTGCCCGAGCCGTTGCTGCTGGGGCCGTTTGCCTTGCAGCATGAACCCGACCCGCACCCAGGCCGGCACGTAATCGCAGGCCATGTGCACCCGGTTTTTCGGCTGAACGGCCGGGGACGGCAGAGTCTGCGGCTGGCGTGTTTCAGGCTCGGTATGGAAATTAGCCTGCTACCGGCCTTCGGCGCATTCACCGGCGGATATCAAGTCGAACGGGACGATAGCTGTAGGATTTTTGTCATCGGCGCCAATGAAATATGGCCAGTCAGCTGAAGTCTTTAAGGACATCAGCTGACTGGCCATTCATTTCAGCAACAGATCAGACTACAGGCGCGGGAGGCGGCTCATCCGGCAGGGTGGGCTCACCGGGCTCGGTAGGTTGTTCGTTGGGGGTATCGGGATCAGGCTGACCGGGGATGCCCCCTGCCATGCTGATGGGTGGATGTGCCAACAAGGACCAGGCCAAAACGCCAACCTGATTGGGCTCAAGCTTTGCCAGTTCGGCACTTATTCGCGGATCAATCTTCATACAGCACTCCTGAGCGATGGCCCCGTGCGCATTGCGCGAACCGGGCAGTACACCCAATAGAGTGTCTACCCGCTCAAGAATTCCCACGACTTGCCAGACAAACCGATCAGGTGCGTGGCAGGGTGACGCCGCGCTGCCCCTGATACTTGCCGCCACGGTCCTTGTAGGACACTTCGCACTCTTCGTCGGATTCGAAAAACAGCATCTGAGCCACACCTTCGTTGGCGTAGATTTTTGCCGGCAACGTGGTGGTATTAGAGAATTCAAGGGTCACGTGGCCTTCCCACTCAGGCTCGAGCGGCGTCACGTTGACGATAATGCCGCAACGAGCGTAGGTGCTTTTACCCAGGCAGATAGTCAGCACATTGCGCGGAATACGGAAGAATTCCACGGTGCGCGCCAAGGCAAAGGAGTTCGGCGGGATGATGCAGACATCGCTCTTGACGTCGACGAAGCTCTTCTCGTCGAAGTTCTTCGGATCAACGGTCGCCGAGTTGATGTTGGTGAACACTTTGAATTCATCGGCGCAACGTACGTCGTAGCCATAGCTCGACACGCCGTAGGAAATCACTCGGTCGGCGCCTTCGCCGCGTACCTGGCGCTCTACGAAGGGCTCGATCATGCCGTGCTCTTGCGCCATGCGGCGAATCCACTTGTCCGATTTGATGCTCATGGCGGGTGTCCTGAATAGCGAGGTGGAGAAAATCTGTCCGGCATCTTACCGGGCGCGCGCTTCGGGTTCAAAGTCCGAGGCACACAATTCTCGCCAATCCCCCGTGAAATCTGGCCCATCGCCGCAATCGGGTGCACCGTCAGTCATGAAAATAGAGAAACCTTCGCAGGAAGCATTGGCACGTTCCGGAAAAAGGGTTAAGGTGGCGCCACTGTGCTGCTTGTGTCACTGAGAATCTCTACACGATATGTTGAATTTCGATCCAACCATCTACAAGAATTTTTCCTGCTCTTTGCACTCAGTCTCGGCCAGGGTTCTTCCTGCGTCGCAGTTATCTTTGTTCAAGGAGTTACACCATGTCTAATCGCCAAACTGGTACCGTTAAGTGGTTCAACGATGAAAAAGGCTTCGGCTTCATCACTCCACAATCCGGTGACGACCTGTTCGTTCACTTCAAAGCTATCCAATCCGACGGCTTCAAAAGCCTGAAAGAAGGCCAACAGGTTTCTTTCATCGCTACCCGCGGTCAGAAAGGCATGCAAGCTGAAGAAGTTCAAGTTATCTAACTTGTACTTGCTTTAGTAAAAAGCCCCGCCCTCAAAAGCGGGGCTTTTTTGTGCCTGTCTGTTTTGCAGGCAAAAAAAATCGCAGCCCATGGCTGCGATTTTTTGCGTCTTACCAGGCCACGCCAAACCCTGCGGTGTAGCGAGTCTTGTCCAGATCGGCATCGTCGGTACCGCTGATAATGTCTCGCTCGGCCTTCAGGTTAAGCGACGCCCATTCGGTCACCTTGTAGCGCAAGCCCATTTCGGCATCGAGCGCGTAATCCGCAACGCCCGACAACGGCTTACCCACTTCGCCATTCGTGAAAAACTCCACCTTCTTGCCGATCAGGTAGCGGTTGTAATCCCATTTCATCGCTAGGGAATAGAAGTTTTCTTTGCCGCCGTCGGCGAACTCATAGTCCGTGCGGTTGACCAGCGAGCCCAGGGAGAATGCGCCCAACTCGTCGTCCCAGAACTGGTAACCAGGGCCTGTACCGACCGTGCGCTGGCGGGAAAGGTCTTCAACTTTGTCGCGTTTATAGACCGCCCGACCTTGCCAAAACCATTTGTCGGTCAGGAAACGGTCGAGGGAGTACTCGCCCCGCCAGTTGTCCGTGGTGACCACGTCATCCTGGAATTCGCGGTTGTACTCGCCTTCCGCGGTATGCCGCCATCTGCCATGGCGCGCGCTGGTCTTGAAGCCGATGTCATAGTCATCAGTGTCTTTTTCCGCCCGCTGGTAATCCAGCGCCATGTCGACATTCCCCTTCCACACCAAATCCTCAACCACCGGTTTGGGCTTGAGGATCTGCTGGATACTGGCCAGCTCGACGGTCTTGGGACCGTCGCCATTGGCCAAGGTGACCTTGCCGTCATCTGCCGCATGCAGCGCCTTGGCCTTTTCGCCCGTGTAGGTATCCTGCTTGACCAGCAACTGCTGATCACTTTCCAGGGTTTTAACCTGCTTCCAGTCGATAGGGACGGCACCGGCGTATTCGGTCTGGATCAACAGCTTGCCGCCATCGAAAACGGTGATCTTGCCGCTCAGCTTGTCACCGTTCTTCAACCAGACGGTATCGGCGAGCAAGGGCGTGGAAGCACTGGCGACAGCGAGGCACAGCAGAGTTCTGGACAACATAAGCAATACAGGCTCAAGTTTGCGAAAAAAAGTCGGCATTATCCGTACGAATAAAACCCTAGCAAGGACTGACCCGACTATTTCTATTGAGTTCATTTCTCAATGGGTGATCCAGGAATTACTCTACAGACGGTAATGCAAACTTTTTTCCAGGAACTGCGGACGTGACCGACTCAACCACTGAAACCGATAGTCCGGCGCAAATCCGACGCACGGCGCTCTACCTGACGCTGGCCCAAGTCCCCGAGGGCAAAGTCGTGAGTTACGGCCAACTTGCCGAGCTGGCGGGATTGGGTCGCGCCGCCCGCTTTGTCGGGCGGACACTGAGCCAACTGCCGAGTGACAGCAAATTACCCTGGCACCGCGTACTCGGTGCCGGCGGGCGCCTCAGCCTGCCTGCGGGCAGCCCTTCGGGGGATGAACAACGCGCGCGTTTGCGCATGGAGGGCATCAGTATCCTGAACAATCGTGTTGATATTCAGCGCCATGGCTGGCGCCCGGTAGAGCACAGCGGTTAAAGTGCGCGCTTTGTTTCCGTATTTCTTGAGGCAGACTTCAGCCCATGCCCCGTAAAACCTGGCGCGCCGCGCTCGCCGCCTATGCCAGCCCCTCGACGCTCGTACTGTTGCTGCTTGGTTTCGCCGCCGGCCTGCCCTACATGCTGGTGTTTTCGACACTTTCGGTCTGGCTGCGCGAAGCCGGCGTGGCTCGCGAAACCATCGGCTATGCAAGCCTGATCGGCCTGGCCTATGCCTTTAAGTGGGTCTGGTCACCGCTGCTCGACCAATGGCGCCTGCCATTCCTCGGCAAGCTCGGTCGACGACGTTCCTGGCTGGTGCTTTCCCAAGCGCTGGTCATCCTCGGCCTGATCGGGATGGGTTTCTGCGACCCACAAAAGCATTTGTCCTGGCTGATCGCCATTGCCGTGGTTGTCGCCTTCGCTTCGGCGACGCAAGACATCGCGGTCGACGCCTATCGCCTGGAAATCGCCGACGACAGTCGTCAGGCCGCCCTTGCCGCCAGTTATATGGCCGGGTATCGGATTGCAGCGTTGCTGGCCACCGCCGGCGCCCTGTTCTTCGCGGAAGGCTTCGGTTCCACCGGTTTCAACTATAAACATTCGGCATGGGCCGGCACCTACATCCTGTTCGGCGCCTTGATGGTTCCGGCGCTGCTGACCTCCCTCTTCATGCGCGAACCGCCGGTGCCCCTGCGCACGCAACTGCAGGCCGGGCGCTACAGCTTTGTGCATCAACTGGCGTCGGTGTTCGTACTGATCGTACTGCTGGTTTCCGTACCGGCCATGTTCACCCAGCTCTACAACACCGATTTTGCCAGCGTGCTGTTCGACGGCGCGAGTGTGCTCGACCTGCTGCTTGAAGACCGCGCGTTACTGCGAGCAATCCTCTATACCACGCTCACGGCTATATGCCTGTCGGCCATCGGCCGCCGCGGCCTGGCGCCAGTGCTGACGCCGGTCAACGATTTCATTCTGCGTTACCGCTGGCAGGCTTTGCTGCTGCTTGGCCTGATCGCCACCTATCGGATGTCCGATACGGTCATGGGCGTGATGGCCAACGTGTTCTACATCGATCAGGGCTTCACCAAGGATCAGATTGCCAGCGTCAGCAAGATCTTTGGCCTGATTATGACTTTGGTGGGCGCCGGCATGGGCGGCCTGCTGATCGTGCGCTTTGGCATCCTTCCGATTCTATTCATCGGCGGCATCACGTCGGCCAGCACCAACCTGCTGTTCCTGATGCTTGCCGACATGGGCGCCAACCTGAATATGCTAATTGGCACCATCTCCCTGGACAACTTCAGCTCGGGCCTGGCGACTTCGGCGTTCGTCGCCTACCTGTCGAGCCTGACCAACCTCAAATTCTCCGCGACCCAGTACGCCCTGCTCAGCTCGATCATGCTCTTGCTGCCACGCCTGATCGGCGGTTACTCAGGTGTCATGGTGGAGAAGTTCGGCTATCACAACTTCTTTCTGATCACCGCCCTGTTGGGCGTGCCGACCTTGCTGTTGATCGCCTTGCACTGGTTCCAGGAGAGCCGTCGTGCAGGTCCGACACCAACGCCAGAACCGGTTCCGACCCAGGTCGCGGAAGAATCGTAGACTCGTAATAAAGGAAGCATCGCAGAGGGCGCGGCGATTCCCGCCCTCCTGCCACACCGCCGACCGCACGCCTGTACGCCAGCAGATCTCGCCCGTACAATGCTCCGTCATTTCTCGTCATCAGCAACCGACAACGGCCAACCATGCGCACCAGTCAATTTTTGCTCGCCACACAGAAAGAAACGCCTTCCGACGCGGTCGTAATCAGCCATCAGCTGATGCTGCGCGCCGGCATGATCCGCAAACTCGCCTCGGGCCTGTACACCTGGCTGCCGATGGGCTTGCGAGTGATGCGCAAGGTTGAAGCCGTCGTTCGTGAAGAAATGAACGCCGCTGGCTCTCTCGAAGTGTTGATGCCGAGCACCCAACCGGCTGAGCTGTGGCAGGAATCCGGTCGCTGGGAAGAATACGGCCCTGAATTGTTGCGCTTCAAGGATCGCCACGGTCGCGACTTCTGCGCCGGTCCGACTCACGAAGAAGTGATCACTGACCTGATGCGCAACGAGTTGAGCAGCTACAAACAGCTGCCGATCAACCTGTACCAGATCCAGACCAAATTCCGTGACGAAATCCGTCCACGCTTCGGTTTGATGCGCGGTCGCGAATTCATCATGAAGGACGCCTACTCCTTCCACGCTGACCAGCCATCGCTGCAGGTCACCTACGACCGCATGCACCAGGCGTATTGCAACGTGTTCACCCGTCTGGGCCTGAAGTTCCGTCCGGTTGAAGCCGACAACGGCTCCATCGGCGGTGCCGGCTCCCACGAGTTCCACGTGCTGGCCGAGTCCGGCGAAGACGATATCGCCTTCAGCAACGGCTCCGACTACGCCGCTAACATCGAAAAAGCCGAAGCCGTGCCGCGCGAAACTTCCCGCGCCGCACCGAGCGAAGAGCTGCGCCTGGTCGACACGCCGAACGCCAAGACCATTGCGCAACTGGTCGAAGGCTTCAATCTGCCGATCGAAAAAACCATCAAGACCCTGGTGGTTCACGCTGAAGAGCAAGGCAAGCTGATTGCCCTGATCATCCGTGGCGACCACGAGCTGAACGAAATCAAGGCCGGCAACCAGCCGGGCGTTGCCAGCCCTCTGGTCATGGCATCCGAAGCCGAACTGCGCGACGCCATTGGCGCCGGTGCCGGCTCCCTCGGCCCGTTGAACCTGACGCTGCCAATCATCATCGACCGTTCCGTCGAGTTGATGAGCGACTTCGGCATCGGTGCCAACATCGACGACAAGCACTACTTCGGCGTGAACTGGGAGCGCGATCTGCCGGTTCCGACCGTTGCTGACCTGCGCAACGTCGTCGCCGGCGACCCGAGCCCAGATGGCAAGGGCACCCTGGAAATCAAGCGCGGCATCGAAGTCGGACACATCTTCCAGCTGGGCGACAAGTACAGCAAAGCGATGAAGTGCGAAGTGCTAGGCGACAACGGCAAGCCAGTCACCCTGCAAATGGGTTGCTACGGCATCGGCGTTTCCCGCGTGGTGGCGGCTGCCATCGAGCAGGGCAACGACGCCAACGGGATCATCTGGAGCGACACGCTGGCCCCGTTCCAGATCGCTCTGGTGCCGCTGCGCTACGAAACCGAACAGGTTCGCGAAGCCACCGACAAGCTGTATGCAGAACTGACTGCAGCCGGCTTCGAAGTATTGCTGGACGACCGCGACAAAAAAACCAGCCCGGGCATCAAGTTCGCGGACATGGAGCTGATCGGCATTCCTCACCGGATCGTGGTCAGTGACCGCGGCCTCGCCGAAGGCAATCTGGAATACAAGAGCCGCACCGAACCCGAAGCGCAAGCGCTGCCGGTCGCTGACGTGCTGTCCTTCCTCCAGGCCCGTATCCGCCGCTGAAACCAGATAGAGAAGTCATGTTCAAGCGAAACACCTTAGGCCTCGGTGGCGCCGCCCTGTGCGGCACCCTGCTGGTCAGCGGCTGTGCCAATCACATGTCGCAACGCAGCGAGCACGAGGAACGTGTCGAGCGCAAATTGCTTGATCACAGCCTGCAGATCGATGTCGGCGAGCCAAAGGTGCTTGAGCTGCCGCAACGTCGGGTGAAGATCCACGAGCAGAAGACTTTCGAAGTCACCGAATTCGAAGTCACCCGCCACTACGACCGCTACACGCCTTACCAACCCTGGCGGGAGGCTTACGAGATCCCGCTGGGTGCGGTAGCCGTGGTGGCTGGTCTCGGTGCGAACGTAGCCAACGTGTTCGCTCTCGGCAACTTGCCGGACAGCGTGACGAAAGATTGGTTGAGCTACGGTTTCGCCGGGCTCAACCCGTTCATGAACACGCAGTCTCATGGTCGCGCGCAACAGAACCTGGCGGGAATCGACGAGGTCCAGCTCGACAAGCGCACCGAATACTCAAGCCTGCCATGGAGCGAGCGTCCGGTTGAGGTCAAGGCCGGTAAGGAAACGTTCAACCTGAATACCGACAAAAACGGCGTTTTGCGCGTGAACCTGCTGGACAGCCCATTCGCTGAACATGACATCAATCATCTGAGCCGACTGCTGATCAGTGTCGAAGATGCCCAGGACGATGTGCACACCGACTCGTCCCTGGCGGTCAGTAGCTCTTTGCGTGGCAAGCTGCTCGAAGCTCACGGGCTGATTTACGACGACCTCGAAGACGACGAAGTGAGCCAGTGGGTACACCGGGTCAAACGCCTGTCGGAACTGGGTCTGGAAGAAGAAGCCACCGAGCTGGAACAGAGCCTGATCGAACTGACGCGCAACGATCCTGAGTTGCAGACCGAATTCCTCAAGTCGTTGACCAAGGATGCCGGGCGACTGGTAGCGGATCCGGGACCGAATTAAAGCCTAAAAGCATCGCGAGCTTGCTCGCGATGCGACCCTGACAACCACCGCTGAATTAACGCTCAAACAACTCCAGCTGTTCAAACCCGCCCCGCAAATCCTCCAGCCGCACACCAATCCCCAGCAACCGCACCGGTTTGCCGCCGCGATTGAACGCCTGGGTCAGCAACAACTGATAGCTCCCCAAATCCCGCCCTGCCCCGGCTTGCTCCAGAGTGGTCTGGGTGAAGTCATGGAATTTCACTTTGACGAACGGCTTGCCCGGCCGATAGCTGCTGTCGATCCGCGCCATGCGGCCGGCGAGGGTTTCCAGCAACTCAGGTAATTTATCAAGGCAGCTCACCAGATCCGGCAGATCCACGTCGTAGGTGTTTTCGACACTGATCGACTGCCGGCGACTGTCGTTGTGCACCACTCGGTCATCGATCCCTCGAGCCAGGCTCCAGAGTCGCTCGCCAAAGCTGCCGAATTCCCGCACAAGCGCCAATTTGTCCCATTCGCGCAGATGTGAGCAATCAACGATGCCCAGCTTGCCCAGTTTGTCTGCGGTCACCTTGCCAACGCCGTGCAGCTTGCTCACCGGCAAGCCACTGACAAAATCCTCGACCTGATCCGGCGTGATGACGAACAAGCCGTTGGGCTTCTTCCAGTCGCTGGCGATCTTGGCCAGAAACTTGTTCGGCGCTACGCCAGCCGAAACGGTGATGTGCAGCTGATTAGAGACACGACGGCGAATGTCTTGGGCGATCCGCGTGGCGCTGCCGCCGAAATGCGCGCACTCCGACACGTCGAGGTAGGCCTCATCCAGCGAAAGCGGCTCGATCAAGTCGGTGTAATCGCGAAATATCGTGTGAATTTCCTTCGAGGCTTCTCTATAGGCATCCATGCGCGGCTTGACGATGGTCAGGTTCGGGCACAGTTTCAAGGCATGGCCGGAAGACATGGCCGAGCGCACCCCATATGCCCGCGCTTCATAATTGCAGGTGGCGATCACACCACGTCGATCCGCCGAACCGCCCACCGCCAGAGGTTTACCGGCCAGGCGCGGGTCGTCACGCATCTCGATGGCGGCGTAGAAGCAGTCACAATCGACGTGGATGATTTTTCGCTGCGTCATATAAAAGCAGTGTTCATGGTGAAGAAATGGAGTCTTGGCGAGTCAGATCGGCAGTATCTCACTGACACCTGTATATAGCACCAGTACTCAGAATGTTCTTTTCCACTCGTAGGAAAAGTGTCTGATGAATTTATTTTTTCAATCGAAAAGCGCCACCCGATAGAGCTGAAAGCCTTGCCATACCAGCCTTACAGCCAATCACCCGCCTCTCTTTTCAAGCTAAGCGATTGAACAGGAAGAGGTTTTCTCTGGATTGAAGGTTGACAGCCCGCCGATCCTCTGTAGAATGCCGACACACAGACGCGGGATGGAGCAGTCTGGTAGCTCGTCGGGCTCATAACCCGAAGGTCGTCGGTTCAAATCCGGCTCCCGCAACCAAACATCAAAAAAGGCTACTCGAAAGAGTGGCCTTTTTTGTGCGTGCTTGTTTTGTAAAAATGAAGGCTACGCCTACACGGCGCAGAAATGAGAAATTGTTCTGATTCCGAAACTTAAGTCTCCCCCACGACCGTTCGCCGCTCATTTACGCTTATTTGACCTTATTCAGGATTAACGGTTGACACCTAGGCGTATCTCTATAGAATGCCGCCACACAGACGCGGGATGGAGCAGTCTGGTAGCTCGTCGGGCTCATAACCCGAAGGTCGTCGGTTCAAATCCGGCTCCCGCAACCAAACATCAAAAAAGGCTACTCGAAAGAGTGGCCTTTTTTGTATCTGTTGAAAAAGTCCTTTCGCAACAATGACCTGCCACTGTGTAGTCAGCCGTTCGGGATCACCCATACTGCGAGCCCAGACTTAGCTGAACCGCAGACAAAACCTCTATGCCTGATGACGCACCATCACCGATACCCGGTGTGATCGTTAATATTTGTGATTATTTTTTTCTACAGGGATTGGTAACTTGGCTGGATACCCCCATCCTGTCGCGCACAATCCAAGAGGTGATTGATGCGCGCCAACTTGTCTGATTCACAAGACACCGTCACAGCGACACAACCGATCAAGAACGAGCGTCTGCGCTTGCTTGATCGAATCAGCAAATACCGCCAGCCCATCGGCCTGGCAGTTACTTTGCTGTTGTTCGCTATCGCGCTGATTGCCTGTCGCCACCTGCTGAGCGAACTCGATCTGTACGCTCTGCATGACTCGATTCTCGACGTTCCGAAACCGGCATTATTGGGCGCGCTGGGCGCAACCGTGGTCGGCTTTATCATTCTGCTGGGCTACGAATGGTCGGCCAGCCGCTACGCGGGCGTGACACTGGCGCCGCGAATCCTGGCCCTGGGCGGGTTCACCGCCTTCGCCATCGGCAATGCCATCGGCCTTTCGATGCTCTCGGGTGGCTCGGTTCGTTACCGTTTATATGCGCGTCATGGTCTGGGAGCTTCTGAAGTCGCCCACATGACGCTGTTCGCCAGCCTCTCGCTCGGCTGCGCCCTGCCGCCACTGGCCGCCCTCGCCACCCTCAGCAACCTGCCTGCCGCCTCTGCCGCACTGGGTTTGTCCGAGACGTTGCTCGGCGCGATTGCGGTGGCCGTGCTGTTGCTGTTCACGATACTGGCCATCGGCATCTACCGCCGCCGCCTGCCAGAACAGCCTTATCCCGACAACCTGCTGGTCAAGGCTGGACGCCGCACCTTGCGCCTTCCGGGCCGTCGCCTGACGTTCCTGCAATTGATCATCACCGCACTGGACGTCGCCGCCGCGGCAACCGTGCTCTATTTGCTGCTGCCTGAAGCGCCGCCCTTTGGCGCGTTCCTCCTGGTGTACCTGCTCGCCCTGGCCGCCGGTGTGCTCAGCCACGTTCCCGGCGGGGTCGGGGTGTTCGAAGCAATTCTGCTGGCCGCCTTCTCCGACAAACTCGGCGCCGCGCCACTCGCTGCCGCCCTGCTGCTCTATCGCCTGATCTATGTGGTGCTGCCGTTGCTGGTGGCCTGCTTATTCCTGCTGATCAACGAAGGTCAGCGCCTGTTTCAATCGCGCCAGTCTTTAAGGGTGGCGTCCGGCCTGGCCGCGCCGATTCTGGCGGTGCTGGTATTTCTGTCCGGCGTGGTGCTGCTGTTCTCCGGCGTCACCCCGGAAATCGACACACGCCTGGAACACATCGGCTTTCTGATCCCGCATCGACTGGTCGACGCCTCGCACTTCGGTGCCAGCCTGGTTGGCGTACTGTGCTTGCTGCTGGCTCAAGGGCTGCGCCGCCGACTGTCGGCCGCCTGGATGCTGACCACCATATTGTTGCTGGTCGGCGCCCTGCTCTCGCTGCTCAAAGGCTTCGACTGGGAAGAAGCCTGCCTGCTGACCCTGACTGCGAGCCTGCTGGGGGTTTTCCGCAGCTCGTTCTATCGCCCCAGTCGTCTGACCGAACTTCCGTTCTCGCCGCTGTATCTGGTGGCCAGCCTGTGCGTACTCGGTGCGTCGATTTGGCTGTTGCTGTTCGCCTATCAGGACGTCCCGTACAGCCATCAACTCTGGTGGCAGTTCACCCTCGACGCCGATGCCCCGCGCGGCTTACGCTCGCTGCTCGGTGCCGCAGTCCTGCTGGTGGTGGTGTCCCTGACCTGGCTGCTGCGCACCGCGCGCCCGGTGATCCATCAGCCGACGCCCGATGAGCTGGACCGCGCGATAAAGATCCTCATGGCCTCCGCACAACCGGATGGCGGCCTGGCCCTGACCGGTGACAAGGCGCTGCTGTTTCACCCCAACGACGAGGCGTTCCTGATGTACGCCCGCCGTGGTCGCAGCCTGGTGGCCTTGTATGACCCGATCGGCCCGACCCAGCAGCGGGCGGAAATGATCTGGCAGTTCCGCGACCTCTGCGACATCCACCACGCCCGTCCTGTGTTCTACCAAGTGCGCGCCGAGAACCTGCCGTACTACATGGACATCGGCCTGACCGCGATCAAGCTCGGCGAAGAAGCCCGCGTCGACCTGCTTCGCTTTGATCTCGAAGCCAAAGGCAAAGAGATGAAAGACCTGCGCTACACCTGGAACCGTGGCACTCGCGACGGCCTGTCGCTGGAGATCTTTGATCCGGGGCAAGCGCCGATGGATGAGCTCAAGGTGATTTCCGATGCCTGGCTGACCGGCAAAAACGTACGCGAGAAAGGCTTCTCGCTCGGCCGCTTCAGCAATGACTACCTCAAGCATTTCCGCGTCGCGGTGATTCGTTTCGAAGGGCGCCCGGTGGCGTTCGCCAACCTGCTCGAGACCTACGGCCATGACCTGGCCAGCCTCGACCTGATGCGCGCACACCCGGACGCCCCCAAGCTGACCATGGAGTTCATGATGGTCGGCCTGATTCAACATTATAAAAATCATGGATACGCGCGCTTCAGCCTGGGCATGGTGCCATTGTCGGGGTTGCAACCCCGTCGTGGTGCACCACTGACCCAGCGTCTGGGCTCTATGGTTTTCCGCCGTGGTGAGCAGCTCTACAACTTCCAAGGTTTGCGCCGCTTCAAAGACAAATTCCAGCCTGACTGGGAACCCCGTTATATGGCCGTGCCCGCCGGACTCGATCCGCTGGTTGCCCTGGCTGACACTGCCGCCCTGATTGCGGGCGGCTTGACTGGATTGGTGAAACGCTGATGATTCAACGCTCCTTGCGGTACGTATTGGCCACACTGGTAGTGCTGGCCCTGGTTCTCGGTGGCGGTTACTGGTACCTGAAACGCCCGGCACCCGAACCGACCCTCGAACTGCTGACGCCGGCCGATGGCACCGTGATGACCCGTGTCATCCCCGGTAACACGCCACGCGCCCAGGTGCTGGTGGCGGTCAATGAAGACCAGAAGCTCAGCGACAAACAGTTGATGACCCTGAGCCGCACCGGTTCGGCGCAGATTGTTCAGGTGATCCTGCCCAAAGACTGCCTGCTGCAAAGTCGCGCCCTGCAATCGGCCCTCAGAGAGCTCAAAGGCCCGGCGACCCTAGTCAGCGGCATCGGCCCTGGCGCCGTGCTGGCGTGGCGCTGGTTGTCCGAGCAGAAGGACGTCAAGGCTCAAGCCGTCTCGGTGGATTTGGCCCTGGAAAAACCCGGCTGCACGCACCTGCTGCCGAAAAGCGCCGCTCACGGTCACTGGCTGGTGGCGTGGAACGACAACCCTGACGACACCAGCGCCGGCTTCGTGCGAGATCAACCCAACGCCGAAACCAGCATCAGCGACTACGACATCAACCTGCCGCAAGTGCTGAACAACGAACTGCGCAAGATCCTCGTTGGTGGCGATAAAGCCGCCGGCGGTCTGCAGATCCCGGTGATCGAAGTACCGGCCGGCCAGGCCAAGGACACTGTCACCCTGTTCCTTTCCGGTGATGGCGGCTGGCGCGACCTGGACCGTGACGTCGCGGGCGAAATGGCGAAGATCGGCTATCCAGTGGTCGGCATCGACACCTTGCGTTACTACTGGCAGCACAAGAGCCCCGAGCAAAGCGCTCTGGACCTGACCGAACTGATGCAGCACTACCGTCAGAAATGGGGCACCAAACGCTTCATCCTGACCGGCTACTCGTTCGGCGCCGACGTTCTGCCAGCGATCTACAACCGTCTGGAGCCATCGGAACAGCAACGGGTCGATGCGATCATCCTGCTGGCCTTCGCCCGTACCGGCAGCTTCGAAATCGAAGTCGAAGGCTGGCTCGGCAACGCCGGCAAAGAAGCCGCCACCGGCCCGGAAATGGCCAAGCTGCCGCCGGAGAAAGTGGTGTGCATCTACGGTGAAGAAGAAGTCGACGAGAGCGGCTGCACCGACAAGACAGCGGTGGGCGAAGCGATGAAACTGCCTGGCGGTCACCACTTCGACGAAAACTACCCGAAACTGGCGCAACGGTTGGTGGATGTGATCGAGAAGCGTCAAGCGAAGGAGACGGCGGCTCAAGAGTGATCTGAGCCCCGCCAAACGAAAAGCCCCCGCAGCCTTAGGGTTGCGAGGGCTTTTTTACATGTACAAACATGAAGCGCTACCCACTAGCCGGACTTTATGTCGATGTTCTGTGCGTCCAAGGCTAAAGATGAACGTCTATCCACGTTACGTCATCTTCAACAGCGATAAAGTCGCTATCCGGTGCTGCCAGCAAGCTGCTTTGCTGCGACTCCGTCAATTCTGCCCAGAAGCCATCGGTTACGAACACCAGTCGCGCACCGACAGACAATGGGTGAAAAACAAAGTCCGCAAACAAAGTGGGGTGAAGCTCGGCCAGCACTGAACTAAGTACCTGCTCAACTGCTCCGTGCTCAGTGATATCGCCCCCCTGATCTATATGTTTCGGGTAGGCCGCTAAAACACCTTTTACGAAGCATTCAGCCAGTTGGCCACTGCCGGGCTTCGACGTACCGTCCGTGATGACGAACAGCCCTCTGTCGTCGTCGCAGAGAGCTCCAGCACAGTCATGATTGGCTTTCCTGGTCCGTCCCATTACTGATCTGGTGTCGTATCTCATGCGTTGCCCTGGTCCTTCAGTATCGACTACGTGATTGGAAGCTCGGGCTCGGTGCAGGCTAATCCGGGTAGAGGCCGAATCATCCACATGCGCATCAGCGTTTGATGACATGTTATTTCAGCCCCATCCCTGCCTTTAGAATGTTAACCGCCACACCACACTCTCTAGGGCCACCAAGAGGGACGCATCAGCAAGCGCAAGATAATGATAAAGGGTTCTGTCCTTCTTCACCGCTTCCGGCACGGTCTTGTAGAGCGGCTCTATTGCCTGACCACGTTCAGTTCCCAGGGCGTCAGGCCAAACCGGAATCAGCCCGCCAGCGCTCTTGATGCTTTGGGACAGTGCTGGCGCTGCAAAGCCCGTTGGAATACCGCGAACCATTGCACCCGGTTTCACGGGGAAGAAGTATTTCAAAGCGTGCTCGGTGATTTTCAGCAGCTCTCGCCGATTAACTTTCGGCAGCCCGGTGTCGTAATCGCTGGTAAGTATTCCAGACTCGCGACATCTGGCTATGGAGTTTGAAATCTCACTTTTGCTTAGCCCAAGAGACGCGGACAGCGCACGCAACGAATAACCTTCACTCCAGCTAGCCAGCGGCGGAGAAGGTACTGGCTCCGACCACCCTTCCCACCCATCCTCGTCGCCCAAGGGTGAGTCGAACTCCTGACGGTGGAATACAGTTTCTTCACCATCAGCGGAGTAGGTGACTCGCGGCTGCCCCACTCGCCCCCCTGCCGTCATTCGATTTATCTGCTGAGGCTTCAACAATTCCTCAACCGCGTTCGAATTCGACTCAGATTCCATCTTCCCATAAAGATTTTCTTCTTGGGCGTGCAGGCTGGCCATCTTGAACAAAAGCAAAATGTCTTGACTCTTCATGAAGCTAAAAACTCCAAGTGTCCACATTCCATAAAACGTGGACACTCGTCTCATCGAAAATATCGAACCGTCAAGATCTTTCGATATTTATCAGGTTTCACTGGGAAACCTGTCAATGTCCGCCAATTCGCCAACAGGCGGGATAGTGACAACACCGGTTTCATTCGTCTGCTGCAACAACGCAAAAACTCCAGCGACTCGTATAGTTGATGCCCGTTTAAATTCGTTTACTTAAGGTGTCGAAATATCGGATGACGCCCGCAGACCTTGTAGGCAAACTCCGAATCGTGCTTTTTGGGCACTTTGATGCCTTGTTGCACTTTTCTTCGACGGGATACTCTCCGGACTTCGCTGACCATTCAGCGATCGGGCTTGGAAACCCGTCGAACCGCAACGCTACAGCACCCTTCACGAATGCAGCCGATTTCATGGCAGCGATCTTGAGTAATGGCGGCTGTGCGTGGGACGCCTTCGGGCGTGCCGGTTCCTTGGTTCCCGGTTTTCCAACCTGCGTACAGCTGCCACCCATTCGCTTGGAAACGAACGTGGCAGCTCCTCGAACCCTGGAGCAAAACCATGACAAAAACAAATCCGTCCGAACCCTCAGAGCTGAAAACCATCGGCCTCACCCCCTTCATCTACTGCTCAAACCAGGCGCTGTTCCGTGTCAGTCGAGACGTTCCCCTCGGTGATGCGTTAGCCATGGCCTCTGATTTTCTGTTCCTTGCCAAGGAGCTGACCAGAGATGCTGCCTTCAACCGTGATACCGACCGGCACATCTGGGCCGCGCATTACCTGACGGCAATGAGTAAGGCAGTGATTGATGATGTAGTGAAGGTGCTGACGCCGCCACCTGCTCGGACAAAGGCTGAATCTAAAAAATAGCTGCCTAAGCGCGATTAAAGGCACCGAGACACCAGATACAAAAAAGCCCCCGCTACCGCAATGGCAACGGGGGCTCTTCGATGGGGTTACATCTCGACCTGTGTACCCAACTCAATCACCCGGTTCAGCGGCAGATTGAAGAAGCGCAGGTTGCCATTGGCGTTCTGCAACATGAAGGCGAACAGCGTCTCACGCCAGCGCGCCATGCCTTCGAGCTTGGAGGCGATGACCGTCTCGCGGCTGAGGAAGTAGGTGGTGCGCATCGGGCTGAAGTCTAGATCATCGAGATGACACAGCTTCAGCGCTTGCGGCACATCCGGCTCGTCGACGAAGCCAAAGTGCAGGATCACCCGGAAGAAACCTTCGCCGTAGGAATCGACCTCAAAGCGCCGGGTCGGCGGCACCCGCGGGATGTCTTCGTACACCACCGTCAGCAACACCACTTGCTCGTGCAGCACCTGATTATGCAGCAGGTTGTGCAACAGCGCATGAGGCACGGCATCGGGTCGCGCGGTCAGGAAAACGGCTGTGCCCTGGACGCGATGCGGCGGTTGCACGCGAATACTGCCGATGAAGATCGGCAGCGGCAATCCACCTTCGTCCAGACGGTCGACCAGCAGTTGCTTGCCGCGCTTCCAGGTGGTCATCAGCACGAACAACACGATACCGGCGATCACCGGGAACGCCCCGCCCTGAATGATTTTCGGCACGTTGGCAGCGAAGTACAGACCGTCCACCAACAGGAAACCGAGCAACAGCGGAACCGCGAGGATCGGAGGCCATTTCCACAGCAGCAATATCACCGCCGACACCAGAATGCTGGTCATCATCATGGTCCCGGTCACGGCCACGCCGTAGGCCGAGGCCAGGGCACCGGAGGACTCGAAGCCCAGCACCAACAGGATTACGCCGACCATCAGCGCCCAGTTCACCGCGCCAATATAGATCTGGCCTTGTTCGGCACTGGAGGTGTGCTGAATGTGCATGCGCGGAATATAGCCGAGCTGGATCGCC
This sequence comes from Pseudomonas sp. HLT2-19-2, assembly GCF_054898005.1. Classification (NCBI taxonomy): domain Bacteria; kingdom Pseudomonadati; phylum Pseudomonadota; class Gammaproteobacteria; order Pseudomonadales; family Pseudomonadaceae; genus Pseudomonas; species Pseudomonas sp. HLT2-19-2. The sequence goes on from NZ_CM142712.1 coordinate 4,846,026, forward strand.
TGACGGGTCAAGGAGAACGCACCGGAAATCACCGCCTGAGAAGCGATCACCGTGGCCATGGTCGACAACCCCACCAACGGAATCAGTGCCCAGCTTGGCGCTAGCAAGTAGAACGGGTTGCGAGCGGCTTCCGGGTCACCGAGCAGCAAGGCGCCCTGACCGAAGTAGTTCAACACCAGCGCCGGCAGCACGAGGATGAACCACGCACGGGCAATCGGCTTGCGACCGAAGTGGCCCATGTCGGCGTACAACGCTTCGGCGCCGGTCAATGCCAGCACCACCGCGCCGAGGATCGCCACGCCCATGCCCGGGTGCACGATGAAGAAGCGCACGCCCCAGATCGGGTTCATCGCTTGCAACACTTCCGGTTGCTGCAGGATGCCGTGGACACCGAGCGCACCTAGCACCACAAACCAGGTGACCATGATCGGACCGAACAGAATGCCGATCCGCGCAGTGCCGTGGCGCTGAATCAGGAACAGCGCCACCAGCACAACCAACGACAGTGGCACCACCCAATGGTCTATACCCTCGAAAGCCAGCTTAAGGCCTTCAATCGCCGAGAGCACAGAGATAGCCGGCGTGATCATGCTGTCACCATAAAACAACGCCGCACCAATCAGCCCGCAGACCACCAGCAAAGTGCGCAACTTCGGATGCCCGGCCGCAGCCCGCCGAGCCAGGGCGGTCAAGGCCATGATCCCGCCTTCGCCCTGGTTGTCGGCACGCAGCACGAACAGCACATATTTGATTGAGACAACCCATATCAGCGACCAGAAAATCAGCGCCAGAATCCCGAACACGCCGTCATGGTCGACCGGTACACCATAATGACCGGAAAACACTTCTTTGAGGGTGTACAGCGGGCTTGTGCCAATATCGCCATAAACCACCCCGACCGCCGCGACCAGCATGCCGATCGGCTTCGCGGCCGAATGCTCGGCGCCCGCCGCCTGACTACTTGCCTGACCCATCCACTACTCCTACTACTCAGACCGGACTTCTTTGGAAGAAGCACTATGCTTTGCCGTGCAGCATGCGCTGTTTTACTTCACGTTACAGACGTTTTGTTGACTGTAAAAAATCGGTAAAGCGTAACGGCGCGAAGCATAGCGCAGCACTCGTCGTATTTCCCTGCATAAAGCTGGTCAAGTGAGCTCCCCATCGCTAGAATTGCGCACTTTTTGATCAGAGGCACACCGAGTGCCCGTCTGTCGCCTTGCCGTTCATGGCTGGAGGCGTCACAAAACACCGAGGTTAGACATGTCCACCACTCCTGCGCCGGCCAATCCAAAGGTTGGCTTCGTATCCCTGGGTTGCCCCAAAGCACTGGTCGACTCCGAGCGCATCCTTACCCAGCTGCGCATGGAAGGCTATGACGTTGTGTCCACCTATCAGGACGCCGACGTCGTGGTGGTCAACACCTGCGGTTTCATCGACTCGGCCAAGGCTGAGTCTCTGGAAGTGATCGGAGAAGCCATCAAGGAAAACGGCAAGGTCATCGTGACCGGCTGCATGGGCGTCGAAGAAGGCAACATTCGCAAGATTCACCCAAGCGTGCTGGCCGTGACCGGTCCGCAGCAGTACGAGCAAGTGGTCAACGCCGTGCACGACGCCGTGCCGCCGCGTCAGGATCACAACCCGCTGATCGACCTGGTGCCGCCGCAAGGGATCAAACTGACCCCGCGCCACTACGCCTACCTGAAGATTTCCGAAGGCTGCAACCACAGCTGCAGCTTCTGCATCATCCCGTCGATGCGCGGCAAACTGGTCAGCCGCCCGGTCGGTGACGTGCTCGACGAAGCTCAGCGCCTGGTCAAGGCCGGCGTCAAAGAGCTGTTGGTGATCTCCCAGGACACCAGCGCCTACGGCGTCGACGTGAAATACCGCACTGGCTTCTGGAACGGCGCGCCGGTGAAAACCCGCATGACCGAACTCTGCGAAGCCCTGAGCACCCTCGGTGTCTGGGTGCGTCTGCACTATGTTTACCCGTACCCACACGTCGACGAGCTGATCCCGCTGATGGCCGCCGGGAAAATCCTGCCGTACCTGGACATCCCGTTCCAGCACGCCAGCCCGAAAGTCCTGAAAGCCATGAAACGCCCGGCCTTCGAAGACAAGACCCTGGCCCGCATCAAGAACTGGCGCGAGATCTGCCCTGACCTGATCATCCGTTCGACCTTCATCGTCGGCTTCCCCGGCGAAACCGAAGAAGACTTCCAGTACCTGTTGAACTGGCTGACTGAAGCGCAGCTCGACCGCGTCGGCTGCTTCCAGTACTCGCCGGTCGAAGGCGCACCAGCCAACCTGCTGGACGCGGCCATCGTGCCGGACGACGTCAAACAAGACCGTTGGGACCGCTTCATGGCGCACCAACAAGCCATCAGCTCGGCGCGCCTGCAACTGCGCGTGGGCCGTGAAATCGAAGTGCTGGTGGACGAAGTCGACGAGCAAGGCGCCGTCGGTCGCTGTTTCTTCGATGCCCCGGAAATCGACGGCAACGTGTTCATCGACAACGGCAGCAACCTGAAACCAGGCGATAAAGTCTGGTGCAAAGTGACCGACGCCGACGAATACGACCTGTGGGCTGAACAGATCTAAACGCAAAAAATACGAAAAGCCCCGCTCTCTTGACGAGATGCGGGGCTTTTTTACGGCTATCGTTTTGTGAGGAAAGGATTCTCAACATTCACAGAAACAGCGAGAAAAAAGAAGGAGTAGCCGGCCATGCGCCAACATTCGGTCATCCACACGCCGAAACACAGCGACTACGTAGAACTCACTCAGGTCTGGGAAGCCTCCGTACGCGCCACCCATGACTTTCTGCCGGACAGTTATATCGAACTGCTGAAGAACCTGGTGCTGACCCGCTACCTCGACGCGGTGATGCTGATCTGCACCAAAGACTCGCGCCAGCGCATCACCGGGTTTGCCGGGGTGGCGGCGGGCAAGATCGAAATGCTCTTCATCGACCCGGCTCACCGTGGCCAGGGCCTGGGCAAGCAGTTGCTGCGCTATGCCATGGAACACCTGAATGCCGATGAACTGGACGTCAACGAACAGAACCCGCAAGCGCTGGGTTTCTACTTCAAACAAGGTTTCGAGGTGATCGGTCGCTCCGAGCATGACGGCATGGGCCAGCCTTATCCGCTACTGCACATGCGCATGAAACAGGCGAATCAGCGCGCTCAACGTGGCTAAAAGCTTTACTGCGCAAATGGACCCGCGATTAACCGGCGCCAGGCAGGTACAATGCCCACCCCTTTTTTGTTACGGCCCTGTCATGACTGACCCGATTCGTCTCTCCAAACGCCTCATCGAACTCGTCGGCTGTTCCCGTCGGGAGGCTGAGCTGTTCATCGAGGGCGGCTGGGTCACCGTGGACGGCGAAGTCATCGACGAGCCGCAGTTCAAGGTCGACACGCAAAAAGTCGAGCTTGATCCAGAAGCCAAGGCCACTGCGCCGGAGCCGGTGACCATCCTGCTGAACGTGCCCGTGGGCATGGATGCGGAAACGGCCATGGCGACGATCAGCGCCGAGACCTTGAGCGAAGAACATCGCTTCAGCAAACGTCCGCTCAAGGGCCACTTCCTGCGCCTGACCGCCAGCACCGACTTGCAGGCCAATGCCAGCGGTCTGCTGGTGTTCACCCAGGATTGGAAGATTCTGCGCAAACTCACCGCCGACTCCGCCAAGATCGAACAAGAGTATGTGGTCGAAGTTGAGGGCGACATGGTGGCACACGGCCTTAACCGCCTGAACCACGGACTGACTTACAAGGGCAAGGAACTGCCGCCGGTCAAGGCCAGCTGGCAGAACGAAAACCGTCTGCGCTTTGCGATGAAGAACCCGCAACCGGGTGTGATCGCCCTGTTCTGCCAGGCCGTAGGCCTGAAGGTCGTCGCCATCCGCCGCATCCGCATTGGCGGCGTGTCCATCGGTAAAGTGCCGTTGGGGCAATGGCGCTACCTGTCCGGCAAAGAGAAGTTCTAATACTTTTCACGCCGCCACACTTTTCGGCGCCGCTGTGTATGCGGCGCCCACTGCTGAATATCAGGATTGCACACCATGATTCATAACGACGTACTGCGCAGCGTGCGCTACATGCTCGACATCAGCGACAAGAAAGTCATCGAGATCATCAAGCTCGGCGGCATGGACGTGACCCTGGAAGACCTGGTGACGTACCTCGACAAGAAAGAGGAAGACGAGGAAGGCTTCGTACGCTGCCCGGACGAAGTCATGGCGCATTTCCTCGATGGCCTGGTGACCTTCAAGCGCGGCAAGGACGAAAGCCGTCCACCACAGCCGATCGAAGTGCCGGTGACCAACAACATCATCCTGAAAAAGCTGCGCGTGGCCTTCGAACTGAAAGAAGACGACATGCACACGATTCTCAAGGCGTCCGAGTTCCCGGTGTCCAAGCCTGAGCTGAGCGCGCTGTTCCGCAAATTCGGCCACACCAACTACCGTCCGTGCGGCGATCAGTTGCTGCGCAACTTCCTCAAGGGCCTGACCCTGCGCGTGCGCCCGCAGTAAGCGTCCGCCAGCCTTGAGCTGCAAACCTGTAGCTCAAGGCCAGGCTGTATAGATCGGGCTGCAGCGAATACGGGAATTTGTTATCACACTGGAAGCCCAGCACGCGCTCATCGAGAGTTGTGTAGAACGATGAGCGCAGAGCGTGGGAACGATCTTTGGGTGGGTTATCATGCCCGCCCTAACCCCGCTTCGACCCTAAACCATGACCTACAGCGTTTCCCCCATCGGCTTCGTGCGCTCCTGCTTCAAGGAGAAGTTTGCCATCCCGCGCCAGCCACAACTGGCCCCGGCCGCTCGCGGCGTGCTGGAACTGGTGGCGCCGTTCGATCAGGGTGACGCTGTGCAAGGTCTGGAGCAGGTCAGCCATGTCTGGCTGCTGTTCCTGTTTCACCAGGCCCTGGAAGAAAAGCCACGCCTGAAAGTCCGCCCTCCTCGCCTCGGCGGTAACAAATCCATGGGCGTGTTCGCCACCCGCGCGACGCATCGACCCAATGGCATCGGCCAGTCAGTGGTCAAGCTGGACAAGGTTGAAGCCAATCGGCTGTGGATATCCGGTATCGACCTGCTGGACGGCACGCCGATTCTCGACATCAAACCGTACGTGCCTTACGCCGACATCATCGACACGGCCTCCAACAGCATCGCCAGCGCTGCGCCGCAGCTGATTCCCGTGCAGTGGACAGATTCAGCGCTGCAACAGGCTCACAGCCATGCTCAGCGCCTTGAAGAACCGCTGGTGGCGTTGATCGAGCAATGCCTGGCACAAGACCCACGTCCGGCGTATCAGATTCCTACACCCGAACGGGAATACGGCGCACAGTTCTGGGATCTGGATGTGCGTTGGCATTACCCCGAGGCGGGGGTGATCCGCGTTCTTGAAGTCATCCCCGCTTCCAACCCGTAGGAGCTGTCGAGTGAAACGAGGCTGCGATCTTTTGATGTTGCTTTTAAAAACAAGATCAAAAGATCGCAGCCTCGTTTCACTCGACAGCTCCTACAAGGTTTGCGTCAGGCATAAAAAAAGCCCCCATGCCTGCACAGGTAATGGGGGCTTTTTGGTGATACGGTTTGCTTACTTCTCGACAAACGCACGCTCGATCAGGTAATCACCCGGCTCGCGCATCCGCGGCGAAACTTTCAGGCCGAAGCTGTTCAACACTTCGCTGGTCTCGTCGAGCATGCTCGGGCTGCCGCACAGCATGGCGCGGTCGTCCTGCGGGTTGATCGGTGGCAGACCGATGTCGCTGAACAGCTTGCCGCTGCGCATCAGGTCGGTCAGGCGACCTTCGTTCTCGAACGGCTCGCGGGTCACGGTCGGGTAGTAGATCAACTTGTCACGCAGGGCCTCGCCGAAGAACTCATTCTGCGGCAGGTGCTCGGTGATGAATTCGCGGTAAGCGACTTCGTTGACGTAACGCACGCCGTGGCACAGGATCACTTTTTCGAAACGCTCGTAGGTTTCCGGGTCCTGGATGACGCTCATGAATGGCGCCAGACCGGTACCGGTGCTGAGCAGGTACAAATGTTTGCCAGGCTTCAAGTCATCCAGCACCAGCGTGCCCGTAGGCTTTTTGCTGATGATGATCTCGTCGCCTTCCTTCAAATGCTGCAGCTGGGAAGTCAACGGACCATCAGGCACCTTGATGCTGAAGAATTCGAGATGCTCTTCCCAGTTCGGGCTGGCAATCGAGTAAGCGCGCATGAGCGGCCGGCCGCTGGGCTGTTGCAGGCCGATCATCACGAACTGACCGTTCTCGAAGCGCAGGCCCGGATCGCGGGTGCACTTGAAGCTGAACAGAGTGTCGTTCCAGTGATGAACACTGAGGACACGCTCGTGGTTCATGTTGCTCATGTACGTGGGACTCCTGGGGATTTTGTCTGCGCTTGCTCTGCGCCTGCTCTGCGAAAAATGAGCTGCTGTGCACAATTGCATCGCATTCTAATGGCAGCCACAATATCTGTTAACTGGATTATTAAGATAAGGGTTATCGGTTATATAGATATGCGATTTACTCTCCGTCAACTTCAAGTATTCGTCGCCGTCGCCCAGCAGGAAAGCGTGTCCCGTGCTGCGGGTCTGCTCAACCTCTCGCAGTCGGCGGCGAGCACCTCAATCACCGAGCTAGAGCGTCAGTCCAGCTGTCAGCTGTTCGACCGCGCCGGCAAACGGCTGAGCCTCAACGCCCTCGGCAAACAGCTGCTACCGCAAGCGGTGGCGCTGCTCGATCAGTCCAAAGAAATCGAAGACTTGCTCAATGGCAAGTCGGGATTTGGCTCTCTGGCGGTCGGCGCAACCCTGACCATCGGCAATTACCTGGCCACCTTGCTGATCGGCAGCTTTATGCAGCGCCATCCAGAAAGCCAGGTGAAGCTGCACGTGCAGAACACTGCCAACATTGTGCAGCAGGTTGCCCACTATGAAATTGATCTGGGTCTAATCGAAGGCGACTGCAGCCATCCGGACATCGAAGTACAGAGCTGGGTCGAGGATGAGCTGGTGGTGTTCTGCGCGCCACAGCATCCACTAGCCAAGCGCGGCACGGCGACCATGGAAGAACTGACCCACGAAGCCTGGATTCTGCGTGAACAGGGTTCTGGCACGCGACTGACCTTTGACCAGGCCATGCGTCACCATCGCAGCTCGTTGAATATTCGACTGGAGCTCGAACACACCGAAGCGATCAAGCGTGCTGTGGAGTCCGGGTTGGGGATTGGTTGCATTTCTCGCCTGGCACTGCGCGATGCATTCCGCCGTGGCAGCCTGGTGCCCGTGGAGACACCGGATCTGGATCTGGCGCGGCAATTCTATTTCATCTGGCACAAACAGAAATATCAGACATCAGCGATGCGTGAATTCCTCGACCTGTGCCGCGCTTTCACCGCCGGGGTTCAGCGCAGCGACGAGATTGTGCTGCCCACCATCGCTTAAAGCAGAATCACCGCCCACACCAGCGCGATCATGCTCAACGCCACGAACTGAGCGGCGCTGCCCATGTCCTTGGCGTTCTTGGACAGCGGGTGCAATTCGAGGGAAATGCGGTCGATGGCCGCTTCCACTGCCGAATTGAGCAATTCGACGATCAACGCCAACAGGCAGACTGCAATCAGCAACGCCTGTTCGACGCGGCTGACATTCAGGAAGAACGACAGCGGGATCAATATAACGTTGAGCAACACCAGTTGCCGAAAAGCCGCTTCGCCGGTGAAGGCTGCGCGCAGGCCGTCCAGGGAATAACCGGAGGCGTTGAGGATGCGTTTGAGGCCGGTCTGGCCTTTGAAAGGTGACATAAAGTAGGCAACTGACCTAAAAAGGAAGTGGGTAAGCTAATTCAAGCAAAGTCAAAAAAGCGTGAACATGCAGCGCCTTAGTGGCTCGAAATTGACTCAAGTTGTTGCAGGAGCAACGCCGCCTGAGTCCGTGTCCGCACATTCAGCTTGCGAAAAATCGCTGTCACGTGGGCCTTGATCGTCGCTTCGGAAACACTCAGCTCGTAAGCAATCTGCTTATTCAGCAAACCCTCACAGACCATGGTCAGGACACGAAATTGCTGGGGCGTGAGGCTCGCAAGGCCTTCGCTGGCGGCCTTGGCTTCGGCGGAAACGCTGACCGCCTCGAACGCCTGGGGCGGCCAGAACACATCACCATCGAGCACCGCGCGTACGGCTTTCTGGATGACGCTCAGGTCGCTGGACTTGGGAATGAAACCACTGGCGCCGAATTCACGGGACTTCACCATGATTGAAGCCTCTTCCTGGGCCGATACCATGACCACCGGAATCTGCGGATACTGACCGCGCAGCAGCACCAACCCAGAAAAACCGTAGGCCCCCGGCATGTTCAGGTCCAGCAGTACTAAATCCCAGTCGGACTTCTCGTCCAGACGGGTTTCCAACTCGGCAATGCTCGCTACTTCCACCAGACGGACTTCGGGGCCCAGTCCCAGAGTCAACGCTTGATGCAGGGCGCTACGAAAAAGAGGATGGTCATCGGCAATCAGGATTTCGTATGTGGCCATTTTTCAAATGATCCTGTTTTTCAAACAACTCGAGGTGCAGCCACGGAGCTGCACCAACAGGGCACGTTCAACGCCAATAACGTGGCTATTCACGTAAAGAATACGGCGTATCAAACTTCGGCCGCGCCCTAATCGGCGCCAAGCATGCCCAGCGAAACCGGGGTGGTCAAGGTGCATGGCCGGTACAGTTCTTTGCAGTATGGGCGACAATCAGGAGATGACCGGGGCCGTGCTCTGCACAAAAGGCATCAGTTCGGCGTGGGCTGGCGTTGCAACGTTCATGTCCAGCTGATGTTTGGCGTCGAGATAATGTTGACTGAACACGTCGAAATAAGCGTCCAGCGCCGATGCCGCCTCGGTATCGCCCGCAAGATCGAGACACAGCGCCGCCACCTCGGCCGTGCACAAATGCTCGCTGCGGGTCGACCTGCGCAACCGGTACCGCGACAGCTTCTCGGGCAACAGACTCAGGATCGGCAACGCATCAAAATACGGGCTTTTACGGAAAATCTTCCGCGCTTCTGTCCAGGTGGCATCCAGCAGGATAAACAGCGGACGCTTCGAACTATCGGCATCGACGCTGTTTGTTACACGCTCGGGTTCGACGTACTCACCCGGAAACACCAGATACGGTTGCCATTGCGGGTCGGCCAGCAACGCCAGCAACTGCGGATCAGTTTCCGTGCGTGACCAGATAAATGCATGGTTGTCGCGCACCACATCGGCGATCAGCCAACCGGTGTTGCTCGGCTTGAACACTTCCTTGTTGGTCATGATCAGGCACACGCCAGAGCGGGCATCGACCTGCGGGCGCCAGGCGCACAGGCAATGGCTCTCGATCACGCGGCAGGCTCGGCAACGCGGCGCCCTCCAGCCTCGGGCCTGAATCGGCTTGACGCCTTCTTCCTCCCGCTCATCGCGCAAGCGGGCTACTGCGTTTGCAGCAAAGCGTGGGGTTGCAGGGTTCATCGCAGGCGACGCCGGCAGGGGAAGAAAATCGACACGAAAAACACTCGGCAGGGCAGAAAGTGGCGGCAGTTTATCAGAGCAGTCGGCGCAAGCCTGTACCGTCCAGGTCTCGTCCCCTATAATTCGCCGCCACTGAACGCACAGTCATGTGATGGGTCGAACCACCAGTCACTGAACCAGGAGAGTTTCATGCTGCGCCTTATCGTTCCCACCGCTGCCATTTTGCTGGCGTCGTCCTTCAGCGCTCAAGCTGCGTCCTTGAGTGAGCAGAATCTCACCAGAGAGCTGCGAAACGTCGCCACACAAAGCAGTGCTGGCACTCCACGGGCGATCAACGAAGACATTCTTGATCAGGGATACACCGTCGAAGGCAACACGCTGATCAATCATCTGAGTGTACAAAGCAGCCACGCCAACAAGATGCGTGCCGACCCGAAAGCCGTGTATTTCCAGCTGGGCGCCTCTGTGTGCAACAACCCATCGTTCCGCAAGCTGATGGCCAAGGGCGCGGTCATGCGTTACGACTTCACTGAGGTGAAGACCAACCGCTCAGTTGGCTCCGCCAGCTATCAGGAATCGGATTGCCCAAAAGCGGCTCCAGCCAAGAAGAAGTAATCAATGGGAATTGGCGCGCCGCTGTTCATCCTCGGCGCGCAGTTCTGCCACCAGCGCCTGCAAGTAACGTGAACGCCGGTCGGCCCCCTCCAGACGCCGGCAGCACTCCTCTTCGAGACTCACATGATTGGTCTCGGCCGATGACTTCAGTAATCGATACAGTTGCGTATCGATCTCCAGAATGACTCTGGCCATAGCTCTCGCCTCCTTGCACCTCGCCCTTGCTTGAGCGATAAAATCCTTGAACCGCTTGTACCGTGCGCCCTGCCTTTGACGCAAAGTTATCGTGTCATGCCTGTCATTTAGTAAATCAGACTATCGCACACGCGGACTGCGTTCAGACGAGCGGTGAAAGCACCTTGCAAATCGCCAATAAGCGGTTGCCAGGAAAGGCTTTACCGCGCAATGATCAAGTCAGCGAAAATCTCTGCGAGGGTCTAGATTCATAGTGTTCACGTTCACTTTTCAGGGCAGGAAGGGGGCCGCCCATTACACGTCTTGTTGTGCGAATGTTTCCTTCATCCAAGGGAAAAACAGAGCCTGTACGGAAGGAGAAGTTGATGCCTTACCAACCGAATGACCTCCTGAGCCGTCATTTTGAAGAAAGCGGCCACGACCTCATCAGCAAGGTCGAAGAGCAACTCAACCTGGTTTCACCCAACAGCCCGAACATCCCGATCTACCGCGACATGATCCTGACCGTGCTACGCATGGCCCAGGAAGATCACAACCGCTGGAATGCCAAGATCACCTTGCAAGCCCTACGCGAACTGGAACATGCCTTCCGTGCGCTGGAACAGTTCAGGGGGCGCCGAAAGGTCACCGTTTTTGGCTCGGCCCGAACACCGATAGAACATCCTTTATACGGTCTGGCCCGGGAGCTTGGCGCCGCACTGGCGCGCTCAGACCTGATGGTTATCACCGGTGCCGGTGGCGGCATCATGGCGGCGGCTCACGAAGGTGCCGGCCTGGCACACAGCCTGGGATTCAATATCACCCTGCCCTTCGAGCAGCATGCCAATCCCACCGTGAATGGCACCACCAACCTGCTGCCTTTTCACTTCTTCTTTACCCGCAAGCTGTTCTTCGTCAAGGAAGCCGATGCGCTGGTCCTCTGCCCTGGCGGTTTCGGCACCCTGGATGAAGCGCTGGAAGTGCTGACTCTGATCCAGACGGGTAAAAGCCCGCTGGTGCCCGTGATACTGCTGGACGCTCCTGGCGGCAAGTTCTGGCAAGGTGCATTGGACTTCATTCACCATCAACTGGAGGAAAATCGCTACATCCTGCCGACCGATATGAAGCTCGTGAGTCTGGTCTATAGCGCGGAAGAGGCTGTGGAGCAGATCAACCAGTTTTACAGCAACTTCCACTCCAGCCGCTGGCTCAAGCATCAGTTCGTGATTCGCATGAATCACAAACTAAGCGACCAGGCACTCGAACACATGCAGGAGGCATTTGCCGACCTGTGTCTGAGCGATCATTTCCATCAGCATGCCTACAGCGGTGAGGAACACGACGAACCGCAGTTCAGCCACCTGGCGCGACTAGCCTTCACCTTCAATGCGCGTGATCATGGTCGTCTGCGGGAACTGGTGGATTACATCAACCTGTCGGAAAACTGGGCGCAGTCCAAAACCCAGGAGCAACAGCGCACGCGGGAACCGTCCAAGGTTACGTAGGTAAAAAAACGGCCCGCTATCGAAATAGCGAGCCGTTTCAGTCAATCGTCCATCCCTCGGCCGCTGAACAAGCGGCTGATCATTTCCATGGAATATCCCCGATAACTCAGGAACCTGCCCTGTTTGGCACGCTCCCGGACGTCTATCGGTAAATGCCCGGAAAACTTTCGCCGCCAGGTGTCTTCCAGTTGTTCCTGCCAGTTGATACCGCTCTCGCGCAAAGCGAGTTCTATGTCGGTACGTTGCAGGCCGCGCTGACTCAACTCTTCACGAATACGCAAAGGGCCATAGCCGGAACGGGCACGGTAAGAAACAAAGCTTTCGAGATAACGGGACTCGGACAGCAGACCTTCTTCCGTCAAACGGTCGAGTGCCGTGTCGATCATTTCAGGGAGGGCGCCGCGTTGACGCAGTTTACGCGTCAACTCGACTCGACCGTGCTCGCGTCGCGCGAGCAGGTCCATTGCGGTTCGCCGCACAGCGACAGGTGTATCGAGTACGGCGGTCATCGGATCAATCAGATATCAGCGTCAGCCAGGTCATCAGCAGTCTCTTTGACTGGCGATGCTTTGACGTCCGGTGCTGGAGTCAGCAACTTGTCGCGCAGTTGCTTCTCAAGTTTCTTGGCGATTTCCGGGTTGTCCGCCAGGAACTTGGCCGAGTTGGCCTTGCCCTGACCGATCTTGGTGCCTTCGTAGGCATACCAGGCACCGGACTTCTCAACGAAACCGTGCAGCACGCCGAGGTCGATCATCTCGCCGTTGAGGTAGATACCCTTGCCGTAAAGAATCTGGAACTCGGCCTGACGGAACGGCGAAGCCACCTTGTTCTTCACAACCTTGACGCGGGTTTCGCTACCAACGACTTCATCACCTTCTTTCACCGCGCCAGTACGGCGGATGTCCAGACGAACCGAAGCGTAGAACTTCAGCGCGTTACCACCGGTGGTAGTTTCCGGACTGCCGAACATCACGCCGATTTTCATACGGATCTGGTTGATGAAGATAACCAGGCAGTTGGCGTTCTTGATGTTACCGGTGATTTTACGCAGCGCCTGGGACATCAGACGGGCTTGCAGGCCCACGTGCATGTCACCCATTTCGCCTTCGATTTCAGCTTTTGGAACCAGAGCGGCCACGGAGTCGACAATGATCACGTCAACCGCGTTGGAACGCACCAGCATGTCGGTGATTTCCAGGGCTTGCTCGCCGGTGTCCGGCTGCGAAACCAGCAGGTCGTCGACATTGACGCCCAGTTTGCCGGCATATTCAGGGTCGAGGGCGTGTTCGGCGTCGACGAATGCGCAGGTCGCGCCAGCTTTTTGAGCCTGGGCGATCACCGACAGTGTCAGCGTGGTTTTACCAGAGGATTCAGGACCGTAGATTTCAACGATACGGCCTTTTGGCAGACCGCCAATGCCGAGCGCGATGTCCAGACCCAGAGAGCCAGTGGAGATAGCCGGGATCGCCTGACGGTCCTGATCGCCCATACGCATTACGGCACCCTTGCCGAATTGACGTTCGATCTGACCCAGGGCCGCAGCCAAGGCTTTCTTCTTGTTGTCGTCCATTAAAGTCCTCACGTAATCAATAAGGCCTGACGGCCAACACCTGTATAAGTAGCCAGTATTATTCCACAGCGTTTCAGGATCGCCTACCCCTGATTTGAGATTTCTCCAGCGGCATGGCGCAGCAGCCCCTCTAGCGCGGCCTTCACCGTTTGTCGGCGGACGTCGTCACGACTACCGGGAAAGTGCTGCACCTCGCTGAACACCTGCTCGCCAACGCCCCAGGCCAGCCACACGGTGCCCACCGGCTTGCTCGGCGAACCGCCATCCGGCCCCGCCACACCGCTGACCGCCACGGCAAAACGCGCCTGGCATTTTTCCTGCGCGCCTCGGACCATGGCCTCGACCACCTCGCGACTGACCGCCCCCACCGTCGCAAACAACTCGACCGGGACATTCAATTGCTCGGTTTTCTGGGGGTTGGAGTAAGTGACATAACCGGCCTCAAACCATGCCGAACTCCCCGGAATCCGGGTGATCGCCTCGCTGATCCCGCCGCCGGTACAGGACTCGGCGGCAGTGACGTGAGCATTGAGAACCTGCAAACGCCTGCCAAGTTCAGCGGCCAGTTGGGTGATTTCTTTCACGGTCATCTCCTGAGCAAGCGGAATGAGAACTACCGTACACGAGCGTCACGCGCTTGCAAGGCGCAGGATCGATCAAAATGTTAGCGAGCGAAGGCTCTGATATAAGCCTGACAGGCCTGCAAGGCAATCAATCCGCGGTCGCCGGCGTCGGTGATGGCGATAATTCGTTGAGCATGCGCCGGGTCAAGTCGGGCGCGCGCGGCTCCATGAACCATGCCGCCGGTGCTGGAGGTGGCTGGCACTGAGCAGCCTTGTTCGCTGGTCGAAAGACGCTGCTCCAGGGCCAGGTGTTTGTCCTGCTCGGCCTGTTGCTGGGTGGCAGCGGCGAGAGTCAGTTGATTAAGGGTCTCGGCGTGCAGCCTGGCCTGCTCCGCCAATTGTTGGCCGTAGCGCCAATCCTGAAACTACCAGGCCAATGCTGCCGAACAACCGGCCAGTACCAGCAGACCGATCAGTCGCCAGCCGATCAGACCGAAGGCTGGCATAGCACCGCCCTCGCCCGCGCCCAGATTTCCAGACGGTCCTGCAAACCGTTCAGCCCACCGTTTATCCGGCGAGTGATGCTGTTGAACTGGTCGCGGTCGGCCAGTTCGTTTAAGCCGTTGTGCGCCCAGAACCATGCTGCAGACTCGGCCGCCCATTGGGGCTGCTCCAACAGTTCAGGCAGAGACAGCAGACGTTCATCGCCGAACAAGCCGAGACTGCATTGACGGTAGTTGTTGCGGCCGGTGATCTGGATCAGGCCACGGCCACGGTATTTTTGACCGTCACCGTCGGGTTCTGGAGTGTTTCCCAAGCGGGCGGCCAGGGTGCCAGTGTCGTATTTGCTCAGGTACTGAGTGCTGCCCAGTTCACGTACGTACTGCAACTGCCCCGATTCGTGTCCGACTTGCGCGAGGAAAGCGGCGATGCGTTTGGGGGTGTTGATGTTGCGGTGGGCCATGGTGGTGTTGAGGGCGGAAATGAAAACGCCCGCTTGAGGGCGGGCGTTGGGGAAAATTTGTTGCAACTGCGCTGAAGTGAGAGACATGGGTCATGTTCCATTTGCCGTTGTTTTGAACCAGACCGGCGCCAGTGGTTTGCTGAAGTCTTTTGGAAAGTTGGCTAGCGAGGGCCAGTCGCGCAGATCCTGCCGGTAATCCAGCAGTTCATGATATTGATCGCTGTTCAAAGCCAACGGAGTGCCGGCAGCTTGCTCATCGCGATCACGGTCGACCAGCCATTGGCTGGCGGCCAGTTCCTGGTTCCGCCAGGCTCGGGCAACTGTGGCTGGTTCAGGTTCTGCCTCCGGATCGTCTTCCAGCATGGCGAGCAACGGCACGCCACCACTCGCCAGCCATTGCTGGTATTCATCCCAGAAACGGTGATGCCGAGGCACGGTTGCTCCGTCAGGCAGACGAATGACAGTGGCCGGGTCTTTAGTGAGTTGATAGTGCATAGGGAAAACCTCCTTAAAGTTCGGCATCGGCGGTGGCGTGGATGTAATAAGTCTGAGTAACCAGCCCGATATCGGAGTTATCGACCCAGATGCCGCGAGTCGACACCCCAAGAGGTCGAGCATTAGCCGATGAAACTTCATCGCTCCCAGAACGCCATTGCCCAGCGACCCCCTTCGAAGTAATGGTAAACAAACTGAGACTTGGAGTAGCTCTCTTCTCAACCTTGAAGGTCCACTGAGCCAAGGGCTGTGAGGCAAAGCTCGTTTGCCCCTGTTTCACTGTGGATAACAGTGCACCGTAGGGACCTGTCATGCTTCCAGGCGGCAGATCCTGGCTATAGGTTTTTTCGTAATAACGCTGACACATCATCAACTCATCGCCAGGGCTACGGAGCTCGAACGGCGTCGACACCCGCCCCTCTTCCAACTGGATCTGCGCCAGGTCTATAACCTGCAAAACATTCAAAGGCAGGTCAAAGGAGAGCCGCAGAAAGTCATTGCCACTACTTCCCAACGTTTTGCCCACCAGGGACGGTACTTGAATCGTCGAGCTGTATCGGGTCCAGGAGGTTTTGAGTTGAAAGCTGCCAACCGGCGTCACAGTATCCACACTACCGCCCGCTCCGAAATACTGCGCGACAGTCACATTGAGTTGACGCGCCGTGTCGGCCTTGGCCCAGAACGTCAGCGTCGCGGTTTTCCCCGCCAAGGTCCTGACCGACTCGATAGCCTGGGAAATTTTATGCACGCTGGCGCCAACTCCCGCAGTGACTTGCTGCCAACGCATAAAGTAACGGGGCTCATTGGGCACCTCCCCCTGACCCAGTGCAAAGTTCTGCCGCGAAATGTTCACCCCGGCGTTCCCGTTCCAGTCGCAACGAAAACGGTCAGCGATATAAGCACCGGTGTAAGGCCCCAAGTTGCCTGTACCGCGCTGCCAGATATCGAAGTTGCCATTAATCAGCAGGTTTTTGCGATAAACCTGCACGGGAAAACTCTGTTGGGGGTCGAGTTTCGCCAACTCTTTAATGGCCAGGCTCAACTGATCATTTTGATTCTCGGAAGGCATCAGTCCCGCGGCGGTGATGGCGTTGAGAATTTCCTGGGTGACGCTATTACCCCAACTGGCTGGAATCAAGGAGCCGGGGGTTCCGGCTATCGGGTTTTCATCGGCAAATTTACCGTTGACCAGTCCCGCGCCCGATACGTTTTTTGGATAATCCATTTGATCTACTCAAGTTGTAGGGCATAAACACAGGCCGTGCAGTTACTCGGTCGAACCTGGAACCTGAGGCCAGTCGATCTCTGCAGGAAAGGTTGCTTGCCGTTTAAGGCGATTCAACTCAACGCTGTAGAGTTTCCATTCCATCAATGCCAGTTGCTCATCATGAGTGGCGTCACCGATATCTTCGGCATATTGAAGCGGGGCAATACGCAGGACTGCGTCACGAAGTAGCGCGTCTCGTTTGGTGAACACCTGATTCCTGACATCCGCCAACCGCGCCTGGTCGTCCGACTCCCAGGTGTTATCACGCCAGACATAAAACTCACCCGGCCATGGAACCGTGGTAAAGGCGTCAGGCAGCTCCCCAAGTTCACTCCAGATCTGCTGAGCCCCGCCCTCTTTGCGATACACCAGACCGCGCCGGTCGATCACTTCGCGCGGGACATTATTGACCAGTGCCCATGTACGGCCCTGTTCCGGAGGCGGCAATTCAAATGAAAGTTCAACGGAATTACTGGGCAGTTGAATACCGATTCCCGGCGTCACGAAGAACTCCACGGGCCCCGACAAGGCGCCCGAGTTATCAATCAGATAATTAAACATGGACACCTCAGATAAGTTTGATGCGGCCGGGATAGGCGATGTTGCGAGGACGGGATTTGAAGAGATAGAGCAAGGTGCCGGCAGGATCCATCTGGTAACTGGTTCCGGCCGGATAGATGGGGCCGCCATTGCTGAGCGAGCCGATATATTGTGGCTCCTCACGGGTGTCGGCACCGACGGCAGCCAGGCTGTCACTCCATCGTGACCCTACTGCACCGCCGCCATTCGCCCCCATGGCATAGGAATGAGAAGTTCCGGGCTGGAAGGCACCCACTACACGCCCGGCATCCACGCCACGGCCTTCGTCCAGAACCCTTAAAAACTCCCCGCGATTTTCAGGTCCACGGAACGTCAGCGCACCGTCACCGCTAGTCCACTTACCTTCGTTCCCGACCCGCGCGGCCTCGGTCCCGAGCATTCCCGATTGCTGGGCGTGATCCCACAACCACGGCCACTGCGCACGGTTCATGACCGTGCCGTTGAGTGCCCCATAGCCACCGGGACTGAGCAGCGTGGTCGTTTCGAAAAACGGTCGACCCAAGGGGGTATTGTCAAACCGCCCCACCGGCCACCAACTGCCAACGCCATCACTGCGCAGATGCCACCAGTCACCACCGCCCATCAGTACGATAAACGTATAACCGGCTCCCGAAAGATGGGTATGAAATTTGAGTCGGTCAGTGCCGGCAGCCTGGATAACGAGGCGGTTACCGCTATTGTCTACGCGTCGAAGAATGACGTCGCGAACGCCCATCGCAACGTTGGCTGGCGGAAGAGTGATGGTGGCGGCGCCGGGGCTTGCATCAATCAACACCAGACCGAGTTCTTCCGGCGCCAGCAACTTTGATGCCGCTAGCCGGGTGACCACCGAACGCATCGGGCTCGTCACGCCAATGATCGTCTGGATGGCCTTGAGCAACTGGCCGTTGTCCGCCTCCAACGGCGCCATTCCGGCGCCGGCCACCACACTCAAAATCTCTTGCGTAACAGCATTGCCCCAAACCGCTGGTATCAACGATCCGGGCGAACCGGCCACCGGGTTTTCGTCAACAAACCGTCCATTGACCAGCCCGACACTGGGGACGCTTTTTGGATAATCCATATTTCATTCCTTGTCTGGAATATTCATTGGAGATACCGATAGCGCGCTTGAATCAAGCGTTCATACCAGCGGTATCCGTTCACTCGACAGTCATCCAGGCTGGCTTTTTTGGACGCGAGCGTTTGGAGGGAAACTTATTCGCCTGAGGCCACTTGCGCAGTGCCTGCAGATAAACCAGCAACGCCTGATAGTCAGTGTCGGAAAGCGTGGTGGCCTTCATCAGTTCCAACTCGTCCCGATGTCGGTCGCGAAGCCAGACCACGCGCGCAAATTCGTTGTCGCGCCATGCCTTGGCTTCCTGCAAAAGTTGTTCTTCCGAGAGCGGCGCAAGTTCAACCAACACCGGCAGGCCCTGATCGTCATGAGATCTATCTGTTCCCGCCTTCGGATTGGCAATCACCGCGCTATAGCGTTCGTCGTCAATTTCAACGGCATCTTCGGGAAGCCTGGTGTGATAACCCGCCAGGTAGGTGTTACCGGTACTGCGGCTATAAAAACGCTTCATTTCAGTTCCCCACACTCAGGACAGCGATCCAGCCAGTACCACCGGAATTGCTCATGACCTGAACCTGACTGGCGTCAAAGTAAGTGACCAGGGGTGCGGTAGTGATATCAACAAACGGAGCGTTCCCCGAGTGCGAGTAACTGGCCCATGCGCCCCGGCACTGGTTTTTAAAGGCCAGTGGCCAAGGTTTGGATACGTAGCCGCCATTGACGCTGATAGAAACCTGTACCCACTGAATCATGAAGTCGCCCAGCCAGGCCGGAAACGCGATGTAGCCGTTTTCCGCAAAACTGTAGGAGACACCCAGACAGAGTTTTTTCGGTGTCACGATTGTGGTGTCGTCTGCTGTGGCATTGACTTGGGCTTGAGAAGCGATGCGTGCCCAGCCAAAGATCGACTCTGTCGCTTGCACCACTTTCTTTTCTATCGCCTGAAACACCCGTAGCGGCGTCATCAATCGACTGCTGCTTGCTCCTGACTCAGCTTCTTCCTTGCTCGCGAAAGAGTCGGCCTTATTCTTCTCGACAATCGCCGAGATCGCCGCTCTGAGCTGAGTGCTATCCGCTTCAGCAGGCACAAGACCGGCGGCGGTAATGACATTGACGATTTCATCCGTGACGCTGTTGCCCCACCTCGCCGGAATCAACAACCCCGGCGTCCCCATCAACGGGTTCTCATCCACAAACTTCCCATTCACCAACCCGGCGCTGGGCACACTTTTCGGATAGTCCATCCCTCTACTCCCTAGTCATAATTGATGTGCACCTTGGTATGCGCCGGTGCGCTGCGATGGATCTGGCATTCCAGTGCAGAACCCGGGTTCATACCGAAGCGTTCGCCCCAGTAACTGGCGCCGAAACGTCGGCCCAGCAGCTGGCGGCCACCGGTGTTCAGCGTCCACATGAAATGCGCCTGCCATGTTCCGAAATGCGCCTGGCCAAACCGGGCCCGTCCCATTCGCGGGACTTCAAGCTCGGTGATGGTGGCGTTCGGGTACCCCTGACTTTTGGCGATCTCGACGTAGTAGCTGATGGCCTGGCTGCCAACAGCGAGCAGTCGACGGCGTACGGCGAGGCGGCGGTCGTCGAACAATGGCGTCGCGCCCAGGCACGGGTCGGGCAGGTTCATCACCCGCTCCCAATCCGGCACCAGTTCGCTGACGCCGGCGGGGTCCATTTCATTGAGCAGGTCGGCGGCGCGGGCGTCGAGGCGGGCCAGTTCCTGGGCGACGCCTTCAAGGACTTCTTCGAGTTCCGGGACCCGCTCGGGGTCCCACGCGGGACCGCTGGGTAGCAGGCTGCGCAGTTGGGCCTGGTATTGTGCGGCGGTTCTGATCACTGCCATACGCAACCTCCGAAGGTCAGCAACTGGTTGCTCTCGGCTTCGACGTCGGCGGTAGGTGACTTGAGATCGTGATCACTTTCGCCGGTTGCGCTGCTGATGGCTTCACGGATGTGACTTACCAGCAAAGTGTCGCCCAGGCCGCCTTCGCGGTTATGCAGATCGCGCAGTTGCGCTTCAACAGCGGCGCGTACGGCCGTGGTGTCGGGCTTCAGGTTCAGTCGGTAGGTCACCGGCACTTGTACCGGTGGCAGCACACGCAACTCGGCAGTGACCGGGCGCAGAGGTTCGATGTAGGCCTGGACTTCAGCCAGTTGCTCGGGATTGGGGACGGGCTGCGCATCGTCGTCACGCATGATGTACAGACTGACAATCCCGGGACCGGGATAGCTGCCGCGACACCAGGCACGGGTCACCCCCGGACATTCGAGCGCCCAGGTTTCGTAGTCTTGCGCCGAACCGCCGTGAGGAATGATCCGGTAAGAACGAATCACCCGGGACCGCAGGGATTCCAGACTTTCCCGAGCGATTCCGCCGGTCAACCCCGGCGCCAGCACCGTGAAGCTGTTGCCGATAATGCCCAGAATCGGCTGCACCGGAATCAGCGTCATGCCGGCGTCGGCATTACCGAGGCTGCCGGCGTCGAGGGCGGCGATGGTGGTGCTGTTCAAGCCATTGCTGGCGGTGCGGGCGGAAGTGACTTTGTAAATGCGACCGTCGTTCGATTGCAGCAGAGTATCGACGTCCAGCACAGCACCGGCGCTGGCGGTAAAGCTGACGCTGCCACTGGCCGATTGTGCGGCTTTGCGCGGCTGGTTAAGACGCAGTGCGGCGATCCGTTCCAGGGTCGACTCATCGGCCTTGTCCGGAAGGATCTGCTCGGCGATCCAGTTCAGATAGCCATACAGACCATAGGCGGCGCCACCGAGGGTGCGGGCCAGCACTTGCGCATCGGACTGACGCAGCGAATCGCTGGCCAGGTCGCTTTGGGTGCGCTTGATCAGCACCGGCAGCGAAGGGGTTTCAAACGGCATAGATCACCTGCCAACTGTTATCAGGGTTGATGTCCAGGCGCTCGCCGTCGGCCAGGGTCAGGACCGTGCGCAGGTTCAGGCGCTGAGCGTCGAGGCGTTCGCTGATGATGTCGATGGCGCTGCAGTGGCCGTCGTCGATCAGCCATTGCAAGGCTTCGCGGGCATAGAACTCGGCGTCCATCTGGGTCTGTCGGGTCAGCTTGACCCGCCGCAGCAGCCACAGGCGTGAGCCGATACGGTCGTCCGCGACCGTAGGAAAGGTGTCGCCCCACCAGCCGAAACGTTCTTCGTCATCGAGGGCATCGTCATCGGCGGCGCGGCGCCAGGTGAACAGGCTGATCAGCACTGAACGGGTCAGTGCGGCGTGGAGGTTTTGGCTGATAAACATCACTGGCCTCCCGCCGGCACGCCGGTCTGGCCGTTGCCCGCCTGCACGCCGACGTGCACGTGCTTGATCTGGCTGATGCCACCGGCAATCTGATCGCCCTGAGAGACGATCTTGCCGGTCTGGTTCAGGGTCGGTGTGTCGATATTTACGGCAGTGCTGGCGCGGATGTTCAGGGTAGTGGTTTCGATGTCGATGATCCGTCCACGCTTGAAGTGGATCTTGTCGCCTTCGTCGGTGTAGATCGCTACTTCGCCCTGGGCCAGTGCCTTGAGGCGATAGCGGCGGTCGGCGACCACCAGCACAATGGCGTGAGAACGATCGCCACCCAAAAACGTGGCGATACCTTCAGCACCGGCCAGCGGATTGCTGGTGAAACCGTAAGGTTCGAAGTGTTCCATGTCGTCGTTCACTTCGCCGGCGGTGAGGCGCATTTGCAGGGATTGAAGCTTGGTAGCCGAGTTGGCGAGCACGACAGTGCCGCGCGCCAGGAGGCGTGTCAGTAGGCTCATGTGGATTACCTTGTAGGAGCGAGGCTTAGCGGGGTGTCAGGTTTTGGGAGGCACCGGGTTCGCATCGAAGGTGTAAGGCGGCGCCACTTGAAGTGTGGTGACCGAGCCCTGTTCGGACAGCGAGTAAGTCACCTTGGAGATCAGCATGTCGTGGTCAAAACCCAATACCTTGTCGATCACCCGCACCAAGGTGTTGTGCTTCCACAAATCACCGTTGGATTGCCGCCAACCTTGTACCCGATAGGTCGTGGTGCCAGCCTTGCCGACGCGAATACCGCTTTCCCAATCGGCACGTTGCTGCGCCAGTTCCGGGGTCAATTGCGCGCTTTCGTTGATCACGGTGATCCGCTTGCGCCCGATAATCGGGTCGGTGGAAACCCCGGACACTTCGCTCACGGCCGCACCGCTCTTCTCGTCGCCGCCCTTGTGCTGACCGATCACCCGGTACTCGGAGAACACCTGGCTGAAGTCCATCGGCGCGTTGGCCGACAGAATATTCTTGCCCAGCTCAAGCACATCACTGGCTCGCCCACCGCTGCCCGGCCGGGCCAGTACTACCCGACCTTCAGCGTCATCGGTGGAAAACACCCGAAACAGCGTGAGCAAGCGGTCGATTGACTGAAAGACCGTTTCCCCCGGCACGATGGTGTGGCTGCCGAGCCGCGCGGTTTCCGGGATTTCGCTGACCACTTTCCCGGCATAGGCCGAGGCCAGCGCTTCGACGATGCTGAGTAACGATTGCTGATGCCATTGGTTGGGCGTGTTGATCGCCGCACAGTCCACCAGGTCCTGAGTCTTTGAACTGCCTTCGATACTCAGGCTGATCTGCCGCCCGTCATAGCTGATCGGCGCCTTGAAGACATACCCGCTGAGCACCAGATCGCAGCCGATTCGCACTTGGCAGGGCGCACCCGGGCGGATGGGTCGATCGACCGTCTGCCCCGGCCATTGCCAGGTGATATCGAGCTTGAAAGTGCGGAACTGGCGCTCTAGGTCTGCAGTGATTTCAACGCTTTTCCAGCCGCCATACTCCAGACCGTCAACGGTCAGCAACACGCTGTTGTCGAGTTCATTCATGGTCTATTCCCCCAGGACCTTTACGTCGTCCAGCGGGAGAAACCCCGGATGAATAATGCCGTTGCGCTGTAGTACTTCAGCGATTCGCGTGGCGTCTCCACTTTGCTGATAGATCACGACCAGCCCCGGAAGGCTTTGCTTGAAAGACTTGCTGACCAGTCGAACGCCGGACGACGCGACCGCTTTCAAATGCGCCCGGAGCGCCTGGCGCAGATTGCTCATCGCCAGATAGTGCGCAGGATCCGCCTTGGCCTCGGGCAGCTTGAACACTTCCTCAAGTGCCACACGCAAGGCCTCTAAGTCGTCGACCACCGGAACGTCCTGGTGCGTGGTCGGTTGCACAGCCTGATGCCCGACCGGCAGGTTGGTGATCCGCTTGACTGCCTGCGAAGCCACCGGCATCGACGCGACCCACTGGGCCATTTGCACAATCAAAGTGTCCTGCACCAGATTGGTCAGCGCCTGGGCCGCAGCGGTGGTGTCCTTGCCGGTGGTGAGCTTCGGCGCATCGGCCTTCTTGATGGCTTCGACCTGTTGGGAGACGTTGGCAATCACGCCACGATAACCTTCACGGGCGAAGTCCTTCAGTTCGTTGATGTCGCCGATCAATCCCTTGAATTCCGCCGCCACGTCCTTGGGCAGTTCCTTGACGGCTTTGACCAGATCGCTGATCTGCTGGTACTCATCGATCAACGGCTGAAGGTGCTGTTGAATCACCTCGTAAGCCTCCTTGATGCTGTTGCGCAGGTTGGCAATGCCGATCCGCGCAGCCTTGATCAAAGTCATCGCGTCTTCGAAGCGCTTCACCGCGGAGCCCAACAGGCTGTCGGCCGACACCAGCAATAACTTCTGCGTGCTGACCGCCGCCGTCGGAAACGGCACCGGTTGATCGGGGTAAAACTTCAGGGTAAAGGTCACCAGCCCGCCGTCCTGGCGGGTGTGAGTCATGTCGCATTCGCCGACCTTGACCTGCAGACGTCCCAGCCACGGGTGAACCAGCTCACCACTGCCCTGCTCCAGCGCCTTGAGCAGTTTGTCGCGCTGCTCCAGGCAATCGGGGCCGACGATAAATGCGGTCAAATCGTGAATCTTCGCCTGCAGGCCAAGGCCCTCGAAATACGGCAGATCGCGCTGCGGGTACTCGTGCAACTGGCCCTTTTGGCCGACCGGGTTTTTCGCCTGATCGACCCAGAACTGGACGCCGCGAAACGACGCCGGCATCAAACGATCACGCCAGCTCATTGGAACCTCCAAGGGACAGTGTGCGGTAGCCGATGCGTGAATTGAGCGCCAGCGCCGGTTGATTGGTTTGCGGCTGATCGGTGCGCATGCCGGCCGGCGCATTTTCGAAGCGCACGGTCAGGCCGCCTTCGAGTTGTGTGCGGCTGTTGGCGGCGCTTTGCTGAATCAGAGCGTTGGAGTTTTGTGTCAGGGATCCAGGCTGCATCGAGGGTTTGTGCGGCAGATTACCGGGCAGCACCGACAGGCTTTGTGGTTGCTCGGTATCGGTGCCAAAAAACGCCGGCGCAAACTTACCGTTGCCTTCGGCATTGGTTTTTTCTTGAGCCTCGGTCAGGCCTTCGACCTTGCCGGTCACACTGGCGACAAGACTGCCGAAACCACCGGCAAAGAATTCCTTGATCGGCGCGACGACGCCTTGCAGCCTGTCCCACCAATGGCTGAACCATTCGGTGATCGGCTCCCAACGCTTTTTGATCTCCTCCAACGGAAACCAGTCAAACAGGCTGCGCAGCGTGCCGTACATCACCAGCGCCGGGACCTTGATGCTGTCCCAGATCCCGGAAAACAATTCGGTGACCGCGCCCCAGCCAGTGATGATCATCTCCCGCGGCGACCAGTCGAACAGACCATGCAGAAAATCCATGACCGGCACCGACAGTGCTCTGAGCAAGTCCCAGATGGCCGAGAACAGGCCCGTCAACGGAGTCCAGTTGCTGATGATCAAACCCAGTGGTGACCAGGAAAAAAGCGTCTGAAAAAATCCAATTACCGGCGTGGCCGCCGCTTTAATGACGTCCCAGATCGCCGCGAACACGGCGGTGATCGGTCCCCAATGGCTGATGATTTGTCCCAGCGGCGTGAACGCAAACATCGTCCTGAAGAACTCGACCATGGGCATCACGACCGGAGAAATCTTTTGCCAAAGCCCGGCGAAGAACGCCGAAATGGGTTTCCAGTTGGCCACAATCAAACCGGCTGCCAAGGCGATGCCCGTGGCAATCAACACGATGGGATGGGTCTTGAGCACCATGTTCATCAGATCGAACACTTGGGTCGCGCCGGTCACGGCGGTTTGCATCGCCGAAAACGCAATGGCACCGGCCGCAAGTCCCTCGACCAGCTTCGGGTTGTCATTGAGCAGACTGCCAAAGCCAATGAGCAGCGGCTGAAGCCCTGCCGTGACGGTCGCGACGGCAGGTTGTAACGCGGTATTAGCGGCAGCCGACACCTGCTCCATCGACCGACTGAACACATTCATGGTTTGCGCGGCGCTGGTCGGTACGCTCGGCACATCGACACCTTTGGCGGCCTCATTGACCTCGGTCAATTGGCCCTTGAACGCAGCGGACGCCTTGATCCCGTCCACGAAGGGCGTGATCACGCTGCCACCCTTGAACAGACCGCTGATATCCAGCTTGCCCAGCCCGGTTTGTTCAAGATGTGTTCTGAAGCCCTCGACCTTCGCTCGAAGGCCGGCGAGCTTGGGGGTCAGTTCATCGATCCCGGTCAGCCGGACCGACTTTTCATCTTCCTTTTCTATGTCTGCCATCACTGCACCTGCTGCATCGCATTGATCCGTTGCGCGTGCTCCAGCGATTCGCGGAGCACATCCAGTGGCCTGGCCATCATCTGTTCGGGGTCAACCTTCCAGAACCAGGCCAGGTCATAGGCGACTGAAATCAGGTCGGTGATGGCTCCGACGCCGCACTCATGAAAAAACTCGCGACAGCCCAGCTCAGCGCGTTGAGGTCAGCCAGGTCCAACTGATTGACCGACGACGGCGGGATGCCGGCGCAGACCGCGATGTATTTGGCCGCGACGTCCATGTCGAGGCTGACTTCTTCGCTCTTGTCGATCTTGTACGGCAGCGCCTTGATCGCTCGAACTTCCTGCACCGTCGGACGGCGCAGGTTGAGTTCGGTCAAGGGCTCGCCGTGAGCTTCGATCGCAACCTGAAGCTTCACGGCGCCAGTCATTGCCAGGTCCCCTTGATGCCTTCGAATTTCAGTTCGATGGTGGCGTCGTCGCCTTTGGAGACAGGCTCTTCAACCAGGTAGGCGCCGGCCAGTACGTAGACTTTGCCGTTGCTGAATTCGCAAGTGACGGTCATGTCAGTGCCTGCGATCAGTTGCTTGAGCGGGAAGTCCGCGGTGTGCAGCGCCGTCACTTTGAACGACGGGGAAATGTCGGTTTCCTTGTAGAAACCCGGTACGACGGTTTCCCGTTTCACAGCCATCAACGGCGCTTCGCAGCCGCCATTGATAGTCAATTGAGCGCCGTCCACTTTGACGTAGCAGGTGCCCGCAATCAGTTGACCCATGGTGTTTCTCCCTTCAAATAAAAAGCCCACGCGAGGTGGGCTGAAATCACACAGTCCTTACAGTTAAAGCGCAGCAATCAAGCCGCGTCGTCGTACTGCAGACGGAATTGGTTAAGCAGCGCGAACACGCGCAGGCCATTGATGTAATCCGGCGGGAACAGCACGTTGACCCGGCTCGGGTCCTGCATGTCGCGCTCGACGATCAGGTGCTCGGCGAACAGTTCGGCGTTTTCTACGTGGCCTTCCAGTTCGAGCTTGGCGTACTGGGCGATCAGCTCGCCGCGAATCGTGCTCGGGGTAACGATCGGCTGGCCGGCGCCGAAACGGGTGCCGTCAGAGGCCAGTTTGTGGCGACCGTATTTGCTGGTGATCACGCTTTGCAGACGACGCACGATGAAGGCCGACTGGTGCATGGTTTCGCTGTCCAGGTAGGAATTGTCTGCCTGGCCGTAGGCGTTCTTCTGATAGGTGGTAATCGAACGCTGAATGCGCACGTAGCCGCCTTCGTAGTACGCAGTAGCGATGCCGTAATTGAGCAGCGACTGACGCTCGGTCAGGGTGAAACGCTCGCTGGCCGGCGCCGGGTCAAGACCTGGCAGGCTGCCGCTTTGAGTCGGACGGCTGGCGTCGGCGGAGATGAACACCGACGTGCGTGCCGCCAGTGCGGCGGCCTGAACCCAGAACGGTTGTGGTACGCCAGTTTCCAGCGCCTGAAGGGTCATGTGCTGGTCGTTCCGCGCCTGACCGGCCGCCACCAGGGTACCGATGGTGCCGCGCTTGGCACTGTAGACGTGCCCGAACAATTGCTTGGCCCAGGACCAACGACCGGTGCTGTCATCCATGACGGCTTGCCAGGTGTTGAGGGTCGACAGGTCCGAGAATGGCATGCAGATGAACTCGAACGGTTCATCGCCCAGCGCCGCTACCGCAGCGACCTGATCCGGCACACCGGCACCGCCGGTCATGGCGGTGATGGCCGTGGTGAGGCCGGTCGGAGTTTCTTCGCCGTTGCTCTTGCCCAGGCGATTGAATTGCAGGCTGATGTCGTTACCGCTGTTGCCAGTCCATTTGGCGCTCAGGGTCACGACGCCCTCAACCGCTGCAGCGCTGACCGGCAGATCTGCCGAGGCGTTGATTTTCAGCGCCAGCGCGGTAGCGGCCTGAGCTGCCGTAGCGCCGTTGACGATGGCCGCTTGAACGCGAACGCCGCCAACGTACAGGTTAAGCACACCGCTTTGAGTGGCGGCGCCGGTCAGGGTCAACACGCCTTTGGCGATGCTGCCTTCAGTGTTGTGCAGCGGCAGGCACCAGATCTCGCCGATCGGATCGGTCTTGCGCCAGGTTTCATACATCGAGGCGAGCATCGAGCCTTGGCCGCCAATGCTTTTGGCTAGCGCCACGCTGGACACCAACACCAGTTTGCCAACCTCGGCCGGCGCAATGTTGTCGTTGACCTGAGCGACGATCAAACGGCGCATGGCCGACGACGCGCTATTGGCGGCCGAATTGTCCATCTCGGCGTAAAACAGCGGAACACGAATGTCCGCGGGGATGTTGCTGAATCCGATCGCCATTATTTGGCTCCCTGTGGTTTTGCCGCTTTCACGGCTTTGGTGGTGATATCGCCATCGGCCAGACGTCGACGCCACCAGGCGTTGTCCGGCACTTCACGGCCCTCGAGGGGCAACAGATCGCCCGCTTCCGGGTCGGGCACGGCACGGCCTGGGGCCGGCAGCACGGTGATGCGTTTGCTCATGGGGTTACGTCTCCAGAGAAAGTCAGTTCCAGGCGTCCGTCGGGGCCAGGGCGTTTCAGATTGGGGTCCGCTGGATCAATCGCATCGACCCGCACGGTGACCCCGGTAAAGGACGACAAGCCGTCCAGTTCACGTTCGTGCCAGCTCTCCGCAGGCTGACCAGGCAGATTGCGGCCGAGCTGGAACTCGGCAAAAAAGCGCAGGCGATACAGCACGCGGTTGCTGTTGATGGAAACCCGTTCGCCGCCGTCATAGGCGATGGCGTCGTAATCACTGCCGGGCTTGAAACCCACCAGCGCCCGCCACAGTTCGGCCCGCAGGTCGTGAAACAGATCCAGCGCTTTTGTAGCGTCGGTGGTGTCAAGCACCAGGGTCACTTCGAAGCGGTCGCGGATCGGTTGCAGGGTTTGGTTTTGCGCCACGCTTTTACTTGCCAGATCGGCGAGCGGTACGACATAGGCGCAAGGGGTTTGCAGCGGATTGCTGGCTTGTAGCGTTTCGAGGTCGATGCCGGCAGCCACGCGATTGGCGAGGGTTGGGCAGTGATCACGCAGTTGGGTGATCAGTGGGGTGATCTTCATGGTGTTTTTACCGGGCAATAAAAACCCGCTGGGAGCGGGCTTGAATGAGAGGTACTGGCTGTGGGAAACCCGCATCCTTGCAGGTCGGATGCCGGTCGGCACCGCTGCTCGCCATTCCATTGGGCTTTGTGTTCATTGGTCCTGGCGGGTATCTCGCGGCGGTACTTCGCAAACGCCAATCCGCTTGGCTGCCCAACGCTCATATAGACCAATGGCAACATCTGCCCCGGCCATCGCCGTAAGGCAACCGAACGCGCAAGCCGTCCAGATCGACACGCCGGCGGCATACAGCAGCATGATTGCCGAGACCCCGCAGACCATGCAGGCCCCGGATCGCAGGGCCAGGCGCCGCAGCAATGACCAGCCGCGGGCGCCCTCCTTGTCGGCGCGCCACATTTCGCCGGACACCCCACCCACCAGGGCGAGAACGATGACCAGCCAGATCGGCATGTCCAGCAACGCTTGTTGCTCGTTTGTCATGTCACGCCTCCTGGGGAGTGATTGATGAGTGGATGGGGTTGTGTGTATTGCGGGGGGGGGGGTGTGCCCGGTACCCGCCTATGAGGCGGTGACAAAGCTGTTCCTTTTGAAGTCAGGCGACGAAGAATTACAGTCGCTCAACGATTACGTTGTCGATAAATGCGAAGTTGACGTAGGGGTTCTGCTCGTTGGAGAAAGCCAGGGTCGTTTGAGCTGTGGTTGCAGTGAAGTCATAAGTAATGGTGCTCCACTCGACCACCCCTCCTTTGGCGGTCGGGGTGTTGAAAGTGGCTGTTTTCCCGGCCACTTTCACCTGAACGACGCCGTCACCGGAGCGATTGGCGTACAGCGAATTACCCGCACTGAAGGTCAATCGGTACTTGGCTCCGACCGCCGTGGAGAAGTTCTGCTGAATCCCGCCGCCGTTGCCGTAAACGTTGTTGGCCAGATCCACAATCGCCGCGCCTTCCGCTGCCGAGGAGCCAGGAATCGAGGCGCGGACGTTGAAATACTCGGCACCGGACAGAAAGGTGGTCCAGCCCGTGATGAAATTGGCTTTAGCCGTGGTGTCCAGTACACAACTATCACTGCAGCCGGGCTGTTCAAAGCTTCCGTTGACCAAAAGATTGGCGGCAACAGCGCTACCTCCAGCGCCGAGAAGAACAACGGATACCAACAGCGGGCCAACGTGGTTTTTGAAAACTTTCATGGTTTCACCTAATGAGTCGAATGAATTGATCGCGCGACGGTTGCCGCACTCATGTCGCTCACAGGCGATTGCTCTAGGCTCTTGGCCTTCACATGATTCAACGTCCCGCATCGGGAACATTTGATCTGGAGCTCGGAGTACTCGCCCACTCGGGCGAGAAGTCTTTTGCAATGTCCACATCTGCAATCTTTCAACATCTGCAATGCCTTTTAGTTTCTGCCGGATCCTTCCTGTTGCACTGACGGTTCCGAGATGAGGCTTGAGGTGCCTGACGGTAGGCAGGCATTCCAAAAAGCCCGGTCACCCAGGCTTTTCAGTAATGCGATCCTGCTGATCTTTCGGCGCTACTGGCGCGGTACGGATCGATTCAAATTGTTTTTCCGACCGCGGTCCCTGCCCGCCGGATAACTGCTTGTGGTGCTTTACGCTGCACACCCGGGTCAGTTGCCAACCCTCTGAACCGTTGAGGCCGGTTCATCGCTGCCTTTGTGGTGGAACTAAAGAGCTTCGTTTCGAGCTGCTTTGTTGAGCGGCTTGAGACAAAGGATATGCATGAATGCATACACAGTCAATGCATGAATGCATTTATTTATGCGCAGAAAATGCATTTACGCATGAGCGCCCCGTAGACAATGGCGCTCGCGGTTTTCGGCAGGCGAAAAAAAACCCGCTCGGTGGCGGGTTTTATCTGACAACGTTGAGGTTAACGGGCGTACATGCCCCACCAGAAGACGTGACCGAGGATGACAATCTGCTCTTCCTGGATTTCCTGGAAGGTGTAGTCCTCGTCCGGATGCTCATCGCGATTGAAGCTGCGCAGGCGAATGCCTGTCGGCAGGCGATAAAGCTGTTTCACCCGCAGCTGGCCGTTATGGTTGATGGCATAAAGGTCGCCATCCACGATATCGCCGATCCCGCACTTGCCGGCATTAACGCCGACGGTGGCGCCGTCGCGCAGTACCGGCAACATACTGTTGCCGCGTACCGTCACGCATTTGGCCTGATCGAACTGAACGCCGTTGTGGCGCAGGCTCCGCTTGCCGAAGCGCAGGCTAGAGCGCTCGCTCTCTTCGATGACGAACCTTCCTGATCCTGCAGCCAATTCAACCTCGCGAAGAAAGGGGACCGATACCTCATCATCATCGACGGGCGTATCGTCGTCCCACAGACTTATGTCCTTGAGTTCAGAATGCAATTGATCGCGCCCGGTGTTGGCTGCCGGCGCGACATCCGCACGGCCCCGCAACTGGTCGGTGCTCACGGCGAAGTACTCGGCGATCTTCGAGATGTGTTTATCCGAGGGATCGACGATTTTCCCGCTGAGAATCCGCGAGAGAGTGGATTGAGGCACGCCGGTGCGACGGTGAAGCTCCGTGGGGGAGATCCCGTGCTGATCGAGCAGCGCTCTTAGTACCGTAGAAACATTGCGTTTTTGCATAAAGCGCATAGTGCTTGTTCTTTTCGCGGAAGACAAATGCCAAATTGCATAAATTTCGCATATCTCGTGCATAGACTGAAGAAATGTATCGCAGGGCTTTCATGCCTGCGTCGGGTGGACCGCCCATGTTAACCTTGCGCCCATCGCGGAAAAGCCGGGCCGATGCCCCTCCTTTGCCCTACACCTTTCAACGAATTTGCCTGATTATCCGATGAATAAAGCGCTCTCTGATCTGTCCTCCCACACGCCAATGATGCAGCAGTACTGGCGCCTGAAAAACCAGCACCCTGACCAGCTGATGTTCTACCGCATGGGCGACTTCTACGAGATCTTCTACGAAGACGCGAAGAAGGCCGCCAAATTGCTGGACATCACCCTGACCGCCCGTGGGCAGTCGGCGGGTCAGGCGATTCCGATGTGTGGGATTCCTTACCACGCCGCGGAAGGTTACCTGGCGAAACTGGTCAAGCTCGGCGAGTCGGTGGTGATCTGTGAGCAGGTCGGCGACCCGGCGACCAGCAAGGGCCCGGTGGATCGTCAGGTGGTGCGGATCATCACGCCGGGTACGGTCAGCGATGAAGCGCTGCTGGATGAGCGTCGGGACAACCTGATTGCGGCAGTTCTGGGTGATGAGCGTCTGTTCGGCTTGGCGGTTCTGGACATCACCAGCGGCAACTTCACCGTGCTGGAGATCAAGGGCTGGGAAAACCTGCTGGCAGAACTGGAGCGGGTCAATCCGGTAGAGCTGATGATCCCGGACGACTGGCCGAAGGACCTGCCGGCGGAGAAACGTCGTGGGGTTCGTCGCCGTGCGCCGTGGGATTTCGAGCGCGACTCGGCGCTGAAAAGTCTTTGCCAGCAATTTTCCACCCAAGACCTGAAAGGTTTCGGCTGCGAAAACCTGACCCTGGCCATCGGCGCTGCCGGTTGCCTGCTCAGCTACGCCAAGGAAACCCAACGCACCGCCCTGCCCCATTTGCGCAGCCTGCGGCATGAACGTCTGGACGACACCGTGGTACTGGACGGCGCGAGCCGCCGCAACCTCGAACTGGACACCAATCTGGCGGGCGGTCGCGACAACACACTGCAATCAGTGGTCGATCGCTGTCAGACCGCCATGGGCAGCCGTCTGCTGACCCGCTGGCTGAACCGTCCGCTGCGGGATCTGACCGTATTGCTGGCGCGCCAGACCTCGATTACCTGCCTGCTCGACGCCTACCGTTTCGAAAAGCTGCAACCGCAGCTCAAGGAAATCGGCGACATCGAGCGGATCCTGGCGCGGATCGGCCTGCGCAATGCCCGTCCTCGTGACCTGGCTCGCCTACGCGATGCGCTCGGTGCATTGCCTGAGTTACAAGTGGCGATGACTGAGCTGGAAGCTCCGCACATCATTCAACTGGCGAAAACCACCAGCACCTACCCGGAGCTGGCGGCACTGCTGGAAAAAGCCATCATCGACAACCCGCCCGCGGTGATCCGAGACGGCGGCGTGTTGAAAACCGGTTACGACGCCGAGTTGGACGATTTGCAATCGCTCAGCGAAAACGCCGGGCAGTTCCTGATCGACCTCGAAGCCCGGGAGAAGGCCCGCACCGGCTTGTCTCATCTGAAAGTCGGTTACAACCGCATTCACGGCTACTTCATCGAGTTGCCGAGCAAGCAGGCCGAATCAGCGCCGGCAGACTATATCCGTCGCCAGACGCTGAAAGGTGCCGAGCGCTTCATTACGCCAGAACTGAAGGCGTTCGAAGACAAGGCCCTGTCGGCGAAGAGCCGCGCCCTGGCTCGCGAGAAGATGCTCTACGAAGCACTGCTCGAAGATTTGATCGCCCAGTTGCCACCGCTGCAGGACACCGCCGCGGCACTGGCCGAGCTGGATGTGCTGAGCAACCTCGCCGAGCGTGCGCTGAACCTCGATCTGAACTGCCCGCGCTTCGTCAGTGAGCCGTGCATGCGCATCAGCCAGGGTCGTCACCCGGTGGTCGAGCAAGTGCTGACGACGCCGTTCGTAGCCAACGACCTGAGCCTCGACGACAACACCCGCATGCTGGTGATCACCGGTCCGAACATGGGCGGTAAATCCACCTACATGCGCCAGACCGCTTTGATCGTATTGCTGGCGCACATCGGCAGTTTCGTGCCAGCGGCCAGTTGCGAGTTGTCTCTGGTGGACCGGATCTTTACCCGGATCGGTTCCAGCGATGACCTGGCCGGCGGGCGCTCGACCTTCATGGTCGAAATGAGTGAAACCGCGAACATTTTGCACAATGCCACCGAGCGCAGCCTGGTGCTGATGGACGAAGTCGGTCGCGGCACCAGCACCTTTGACGGTCTGTCCCTGGCGTGGGCTGCGGCCGAACGCCTGGCGCATCTGCGGGCTTATACGCTGTTCGCCACCCACTACTTCGAACTGACGGTGCTACCGGAAGCGCAACCGCTGGTGGCCAACGTTCACCTTAATGCCACCGAGCACAACGAGCGCATCGTGTTCCTGCACCACGTGCTGCCCGGACCTGCCAGCCAGAGCTATGGCCTGGCGGTTGCGCAACTGGCCGGTGTGCCGAGCGAAGTGATCGTGCGCGCTCGTGAACACCTGGGCCGACTGGAAGCCACCGCCCTGCCTCATGAAGTGCCGAAGCCAACCAAGGGCAAACCAGCCGCGCCGCAGCAGAGCGATATGTTCGCCAGCCTGCCGCATCCGGTGTTGGATGAACTGGCAAAGCTCAATCTGGACGACATGACCCCGCGTCGTGCGCTCGAAATGCTCTATACACTTAAGACACGGATCTAACGCACTTGCCTGCAAGCTGTTAGAATCTCGCGCGGTTTGGGATGCTGCTGGCTAATAGCCTGACCAGCAGACTATCGCTCCCAAACCTGGCGACCCCAACGTGAAGGGGCTCCGCTGCCGCCGCCTGAGGAGAAAATTAGAAATGACCTTCGTCGTCACCGACAACTGCATCAAGTGCAAGTACACCGACTGCGTAGAAGTCTGTCCGGTGGACTGCTTTTACGAAGGCCCGAACTTCCTGGTGATTCACCCGGATGAGTGCATCGACTGCGCACTGTGCGAACCAGAATGCCCTGCCGTGGCCATCTTCTCCGAAGATGAAGTCCCGGAAGACATGCAGGAATTTATTCAGTTGAACGTTGAGCTGGCGGAAATCTGGCCCAACATCACCGAGAAGAAAGAATCGATGCCCGATGCCGAAGAGTGGGATGGCGTCAAAGGCAAGATCAAAGACCTCGAACGCTGATTACCCCCGCGTTTTCGAAAAGGCCCCTTGCGGGCCTTTTTGCTTTTCTGCAGGCAAAAAAAGGGGCGGTTTGACCCGCCCACATTTTTTCCCTATTCCCTGCATTCCTTTTCATCGTCCTGATGAATCGCTTCCTGCGATGTCCTCTCCCCTCATCCTTGAAGGGCGTGTCTGTCCGTCGACACAGTTCAGATACTAGAGAGTTCCCTACCAAGAGCAATTGCCCCGGATAGTTGAAACTGCCTGGCATACGTTGTTCATCTAAAAATATAATCATATAAATCAATAAGTTAATATTTTCTCACGTAAGAATATATACGACTGCTACTCATGGAGTTAGCGAACACTTACGAAAGAGTAAGCAAACACTTACAGCGAGAGACTACAAACCAGAGGCAATTAGAGAGGGAACTCACAACCTTTCTCTCAGGCAATAAAAAACCCCGAACCAGTCGGGGTTTTTAATGCCAGCCAGCAAATGACTTATTGAAACAGCGACTCGCTCGACAGGCCATTCTTCTCGAGAATCTCCCGAAGACGCTTCAGGCCTTCAACCTGAATCTGTCTGACCCGTTCCCGGGTCAGGCCAATTTCAAGTCCGACATCTTCAAGCGTGCTGCTCTCGTGACCGCGCAGTCCGAAGCGGCGTATCACCACTTCACGTTGCTTGTCGGTCAGCTCCGAGAGCCATTGATCGATGCTCTGGGACAGGTCGTCATCCTGCAACAGTTCACATGGATCGGTTGGACGGTCATCGGTAAGGGTGTCCAGCAGGGTTTTATCCGAATCCGGACCCAGCGAGACGTCGACCGAAGAAACCCGCTCGTTCAGGCCGAGCATGCGCTTGACCTCTCCCACTGGTTTTTCCAACAGGTTGGCGATTTCTTCGGGTGAGGGTTCGTGATCGAGTTTTTGAGTCAGCTCCCGTGCAGCCCGCAGGTACACGTTGAGCTCTTTGACCACATGAATCGGCAACCGGATGGTCCGGGTCTGATTCATGATCGCGCGCTCGATGGTCTGACGAATCCACCAGGTCGCGTAGGTCGAAAAGCGGAAGCCACGTTCGGGGTCGAACTTCTCTACTGCCCGGATAAGACCGAGGTTGCCCTCTTCGATCAGGTCCAGCAGCGACAGGCCACGATTGACGTAACGCCGGGCGATTTTCACCACCAGCCGCAGGTTACTTTCAATCATGCGTTTGCGCCCGGCCGGATCTCCACTTTGCGACAAGCGCGCAAAATAAACTTCTTCTTCGGGGGACAGCAGAGGGGAAAAGCCAATCTCATTGAGGTACAGCTGCGTGGCATCGAGTGCACGCGTGTAGTCAATGTACTTGTGTTGCTTTAACGAGGCGGAGTGTTTGGATTTGGCACGAACGGAAGGTGGAGCAGCCCCTTCATCATTCGACATCGAATCCGTACCGATGCCGGTCTCCATCAGGAGAACCTCATCGTCGATGTCAAACTCCGGCACTTCTTTACTGAGAGCCATTGTTATAGTCCTTTGGTGAGTTCGACCTCAGGCTCAAGCGGCGCCTTTATCCTTGGCAACGCTGGAGCCTGTTCCCTCTACGTGAAGAAACAGGCTGGAAAGCGATCAACGACGTGGCAGGAATTGCAGCGGATCTACGGGTTTACCTTGACGGCGAATCTCAAAATGCAGCTTCACCCGGTCTGTTCCCGTTGACCCCATTTCGGCAATTGTCTGTCCGACCTTGACCTGCTGCCCCTCCCGAACCAACAGCCTGCGGTTATGTCCGTAGGCACTGACGTAGGTATCACTGTGTTTGATGATGACTAATTCGCCGTAGCCCCTTAAGCCACTCCCGGCGTATACCACCGTCCCATCAGACGCAGCTAAAACAGGCTGTCCCAAATCCCCGGCGATATCAATTCCTTTATTCAAACTGCCGTTTGAAGAGAATTTTCCAATGAGAATGCCATTAGATGGCCACCCCCAGCCGGTCGGGGCCGGGCCTGCCGGAGGCAACGAAGTGGGTGCGGGCTTGTTCGCGACGGACGGTACAACCGTCGCTGTACCCGTGGCCGCACCTGTTACCGGACGACGGAAGACCGTGGTTTTACTCGATGACGAAGGCGTTGAATTTGACGAACTGACCACCGCTGTCGGCGTTGAACCGGTGCGACCGTCAAAGCGAATCGTCTGACCCGGATGGATCGTATAAGGCGTAGGAATGTTGTTGCGTGCCGCGAGGGCTTTGTAGTCCCAGCCGTAGCGAAAGGCAATGGAGAACAAGGTGTCTTTAGGTCGGACGACGTATTGACCCGTGGTCACTGCCGGACGCTGGGCGACGGCGTTGTTGCGATCGACGACGCGTACATCACTCGACTTGTTGCTGGAGCAACCTACCAGCAAGGTGCTCAAAACAAGGCCAGTCACCAGGCACTGAAAGCTCGTTTTACCCATTCGCTGCGCAATGACTGTGAGACTCACCCGCCGCTCCCTTTGTGGTGGCTGAAAATGTGGATTGCCGTGTTCCGGCATGAAATGTCGCAAGTATAACGGGCCGTGCAGGCTTCACCTTTAATGAAGCGAAAGGGCTTCGCGCACACGTTTGCTGCCTGACGATGAATCCCGTTTAACTGATCGGTGCCGCTGTAAGACAGGATCAATCGAAGAGAATTCAGCGCGCTGAAACAAATGCTCAGGCGAGCGGCCCATTGAGTAACGGGACGAAGCGAACAGCCCCCAGAACACGCCTGGAAAAGCCCTGCTCTTCCCGGATGATCAGCATCAATTGTTGAACCTCACCCGATCCAACCGGGATCACCAGACGCCCTCCCGGCGCCAATTGATCAAGCAGTGCCTGAGGTACATCGGTCGCCACCGCGGTCACGATAATGCCGTTGTACGGCGCCAGTGCCGGCCAGCCTTCCCAACCATCGCCCCAGCGGAACACCACGTTGCGAAGGTTCAGTTCCACCAGGCGCTCCTTGGCCCGATCCTGCAAAACCTTGATGCGCTCGACCGAAAATACCCGTTCAACCAGTTGCGACAGCACCGCCGTCTGGTAGCCCGAACCGGTGCCGATTTCCATCACCTTGTCGAGAGGACCTGCCTCCAGCAGCAACTCGCTCATGCGAGCCACCATATAAGGCTGCGAGATGGTCTGGTTATGCCCAATCGGCAGCGCAGTATCTTCGTAAGCGCGATGGGCCAGCGCCTCGTCGACGAACAGGTGACGCGGCGTACGGCGGATGACTTCCAGCACCTTGGCGTTGGAAATCCCCTCCTCATAAAGCCGCTGAATAAGGCGTTCGCGAGTCCGCTGAGAGGTCATGCCAATGCCGCGACGCAGCATATCGTCTTGTTCACGACCCATTAGTGCAGCCCCTCCAGCCAGCCATCGAGACTTCTGAAGGCATCATTGAAGGTGCGATCCAGTTGTAGTGGAGTGATTGAAACATAGCCCTGCATCACCGCATGGAAATCGGTGCCCGGGCCGCCGTCTTCAGCATCCCCCGCCGCCGCAATCCAGTAACCGGATTTACCGCGCGGATCGACCACTTTCATCGGCGCTGCAGCACGTGCGCGATGTCCGAGGCGGGTCAGCTGAATACCGCGGATGTGGTCCAGCGGCAAATTGGGAATATTCACGTTCAGTACCGTACGCGGTGGCAGTTCAAGATCCGCGTGAGCCTCTACCAGTTTGCGCGCAAAGTACGCGGCTGTGGGAAGGTTCTCCACTTGCCGTGAGGCCAACGAAAAGGCAAACGAAGGGCGCTCCAGGAAACGTCCCTCAAGGGCCGCCGCTACGGTGCCGGAATACAACACATCGTCACCCAGGTTGGCGCCCAGGTTGATGCCCGAAACCACCATGTCCGGCACATGCTCTAGCAAGCCATTGAGGCCCAGGTGCACGCAATCGGTGGGTGTGCCATTCAGGCTGATAAAGCCGTTGGCCAGGGTTTGCGGGTGCAACGGACGGTCGAGCGTCAGCGAGCTGCTGGCGCCGCTTTTGTCCTGGTCCGGGGCGATAACCACGCATTCGGTGTAATCCGCCAGCGCAGCATAAAGCGCGGCGAGACCGGGTGCGGTTACCCCATCGTCGTTAGAAATCAGAATACGCATGGGCTGTCCGTCTGCCCCACCGGCACCAGATCAACGAGCTCGCGCACCAATACAGTGGCGAAGCATCCGGCCGGGAGGACGAATTCCAGTTGCAGAATGTCAGGCTCGGGATAATGCCACGTCAACCCACAAATGGGCAGCCGCAGGATGCGACGTTCGTGGCTCATACCGGCGTTAATCAACCAATCACGCAAGTCCACTTCGCGAGTGGCGATTGCCTGCTCCAGTTCATGGACAGCGCCAGTCGCCGGCGAGTCACCTTCGCCCCACTGCGGACCGGTCGGGTGCAGATCGAGAATCGCCAGACGCGGGTCGCTGCACTCGGCAACACCTGCCGGAAAGAAGCTGCGGCTGTCGGTGAAGGCCAGCAGATCACCGACCTGGGCACGCTGCCAGGTGCCATCGGCGACGCGCGCCGCCAGCACCTGATTGAAGAGAAAACTGCGCGCGGTGGAGAGCAACCGCGAACGCACGTTGCGTTGTTCCGGCAAGGCTTTGCGAGCAGCCCATGCACGGGCATCGACCACGTTACCGCCGTCAAACCCAAAACGCTGAGCGCCGAAATAATTGGGAATACCATGCTTGGCGATCAGTTGCAGACGCTCCTCGATCGCCGCTTTGTCGCCCGCGAATTGCGTCAGGCGCAACGTGAAGCCATTGGCCGAGTGGGCACCGCGTTGCAGCTTGCGCTTATGCCGACCGGTCTTGAGGATTTTCAGCGTATCGTTTTGCGCCGCCGACAGATCAGGATCGGCCTTGCCCGGCAGCTGCACGCTGAACCACTGGCGAGTCAGCGCCTGACGATCCTTGAGGCCCGCGTAACTGACGGTGCGCAATGGCACGCCTGCCGCCTTGGCGATCCGCCGTGCCGCTTCTTCGGTATTCAGACCGCGCTTTTCCACCCAGATCCACAGGTGCTCGCCATCGCCACTGAGGGGAATATTGAGCACTTCGTCGACCTGAAAATCTTCCGCCGTGGCTTTCAACACCGCGGTGCCGAGAGCGTCACCATAGGCCCGTGGGCCGAGCAATTGCGCCTCGTTCATGCGCGCAGCAACAAGGCAACGGAATGCACGGCAATGCCTTCTTCGCGACCGACAAAGCCGAGCTTTTCGGTGGTGGTAGCTTTCACGTTCACTTGATCCAACTCAACTTGAAGATCCGCGGCAATCAGCGCGCGCATCGATTCGATATGCGGGGCCATTTTTGGGGCTTGGGCGACGATGGTGTTATCGACGTTGCCGACCTTCCAGCCCTTGGCGTGGATGAGTGCGACGACGTGACGCAACAGCACGCGACTGTCGACGCCCTTGAATGTCGGGTCGGTGTCCGGAAAATGTTTGCCGATATCACCCAACGCAGCGGCGCCGAGCAAGGCATCGCTCAAGGCGTGCAGCAGGACGTCACCGTCTGAGTGAGCGAGCAGCCCGAAGCCGTGTGCAATCCGCACGCCGCCCAGAGTAATGAAATCGCCTTCAGCGAAACGGTGCACATCATAGCCGTGGCCAATACGCATAAAAAAACGCCCCGATTTTTGTCAGGGCGTGATTCTACCTGCTTTGTCGGACATTAGCCGCTTAGAGCGCGCCCATGATGTTGCAAGTGGTCGCCGATGAAGCTGGCGATGAAGAAATAGCTGTGATCGTAGCCGGGTTGCAAGCGCAACGTCAGCGGATGACCCGCCAGTTTGGCCGCCTGTTGCAAGGCTGCAGGCTTGAGCTGAGTGGCCAAGAAATCATCGCGATCACCTTGGTCGACCAGCAGGGGCAGCTTCTCGTTTGTCTCGGCGATCAACGCGCAGGCATCCCATTCGCGCCACTTCGATCGGTCTTCCCCCAAGTAGCGGGAAAAGGCTTTCTGGCCCCACGGGCAATCCATCGGATTGTTGATTGGCGAGAACGCCGACACCGACTGATAACGCCCCGGATTACGCAACGCGCAGACCAGCGCGCCGTGGCCGCCCATGGAGTGACCGCTGATACCGCGCTTGTCCGATGCCGGGAAATGAGCCTCAACCAATGTCGGTAATTCCTGCACGACATAGTCATGCATCCGATAGTGCCGGGACCAGGGTTCCTGCGTGGCGTTCAGATAAAACCCGGCACCGAGACCGAAGTCCCAGGCGCCATCCGGATCACCCGGCACATCGGCACCGCGAGGACTGGTGTCCGGTGCAACGATGA
Source organism: Pseudomonas sp. HLT2-19-2 (assembly GCF_054898005.1). Classification (NCBI taxonomy): domain Bacteria; kingdom Pseudomonadati; phylum Pseudomonadota; class Gammaproteobacteria; order Pseudomonadales; family Pseudomonadaceae; genus Pseudomonas; species Pseudomonas sp. HLT2-19-2. The sequence goes on from NZ_CM142712.1 coordinate 4,887,279, forward strand.
TCAGCCCCAGCTCGGCGGCCATGCGCATCGCACCGGCCTTTTGCATGAAGTTCTCGTCGGTGCAGGTCAGGCCGGACAACCAGTACAGCACCGGCAACTTGCCGCCCTGCTCCGCTTGTGGCGGCAGGTACACGGCAAACACCATGTCGCAGCCGAGTACATCGGAGCGGTGCCGGTAGCGCTTGTGCCAGCCGCCGAAGCTTTTCTGACAGGAGATATTTTCCAGGCTCATGACCGACCTCAGAAATGGATGACGCTGCGGATGCTTTTGCCTTCATGCATCAGGTCGAACGCCTTGTTGATATCTTCCAGACCCATGGTGTGGGTGATGAAAGTATCCAGCGGGATCTCACCGGTTTCGGCCATTTCGACATAGCTCGGCAGCTCGGTGCGACCACGCACGCCGCCAAATGCCGAACCGCGCCAGACGCGACCGGTCACCAGCTGGAATGGACGGGTGGCGATTTCCTGGCCGGCACCGGCAACACCGATGATCACCGACTCGCCCCAACCCTTGTGGCAGCACTCAAGTGCAGCACGCATCAATTGGACGTTGCCGATGCATTCAAAGGAAAAGTCGACGCCGCCATCGGTCATGTCAACAATGACTTCCTGGATCGGACGATCGAAATCTTTCGGGTTCACGCAATCGGTTGCACCCAACTGCTTGGCGATCTCGAACTTGGACGGGTTGATGTCGATGGCAATGATCCGCGCAGCCTTGGCTTTGACGGCACCGATGACCGCCGACAGACCGATGCCGCCGAGGCCGAAAATGGCCACCGTATCACCCGGTTTTACCTTGGCCGTATTGAGCACCGCACCAATGCCGGTGGTGACACCGCAACCCAGCAGGCAGACTTTTTCCAAGGGCGCTTCTTTAGGAATCTTGGCGACGGAGATTTCCGGCAACACGGTGTACTCGGAGAATGTCGACGTACCCATGTAGTGGAAAATTGCTTGGCCCTTGTAGGAAAAGCGCGAAGTGCCATCTGGCATCAGGCCTTTACCCTGAGTCGCGCGAATGGCCTGACACAGGTTGGTTTTGCCCGACAGACAGAATTTGCACTGGCGGCATTCCGGGGTGTACAGCGGGATCACATGATCGCCGACGGCGACGGAGGTTACGCCCTCGCCGATTGCTTCAACCACTGCACCACCTTCATGACCAAGGATCGATGGGAAAATGCCTTCCGGGTCCGCGCCCGACAGCGTGTAGGCGTCGGTATGGCAGACACCGGAGGCAACCACGCGCAGCAAAACTTCACCGGCCTTGGGCATGGCGACATCGACTTCAACGATCTCGAGGGGTTTCTTGGCCTCGAAGGCAACGGCAGCGCGCGACTTGATCATGTGGATTCTCCGGTTAATAAAAGCGAGACAGGGAGTGTAATACAGCGCTCTACGGTGAATAATCAGGACAAAAGCAAAACATTATTGCTGTACAGGGATAATCAAATGCCCGAAAACCGCTGGGAAGGTATCGACGAATTCGTCGCCGTCGCCGAATGCAGCCAGTTCACGGCCGCCGCGGAACGCCTTGGGGTTTCGTCCTCCCACATCAGTCGACAAATTGTACGCCTTGAAGAGCGGCTGCAAACGCGCCTGCTTTACCGCAGCACCCGCCGGGTCACTTTGACCGAGGCCGGGCAAACCTTTCTGCAACATTGCCAGCGTTTACAGGATGGTCGAGAAGAAGCACTGCGAGCGGTGGGTGACCTGACCAGCGAACCCAAAGGCATGCTGCGCATGACCTGCGCCGTGGCGTATGGCGAACGCTTCATCGTGCCGCTGGTGACCCGTTTCATGGGGCTCTATCCACAACTACGAATTGACATCGAACTTAGCAATCGTCAACTCGACCTCGTGCATGAAGGCCTGGACCTGGCCATACGCCTTGGTCGCCTGCAGGACTCGCGGCTGGTGGCGGCGCGTCTGGCGCCACGGCGGATGTACCTGTGCGCATCGCCGTCCTACCTGGAACGGTATGGTCGCCCGCATAGCTTGTCGGAACTGAGCCGCCACAACTGCCTCATCGGCAGCTCGGACCTCTGGCAACTGGAACAGAACGGGCGGGAATTTTCGCAGCGGGTGCAGGGAAACTGGCGCTGCAACAGTGGGCAAGCGGTTTTGGATGCGGCGCTACAAGGGGTTGGATTGTGCCAGCTGCCGGACTACTACGTGCTGGAGCATTTTAAAAGTGGTGAGTTGGTTTCGCTGCTGGAAGCCCACCAACCGCCGAACACCGCCGTGTGGGCGCTTTATCCACAACAGCGGCATTTGTCGCCGAAGGTGCGCAAGTTGGTGGATTACTTGAAGGAAGGATTGGCCGAGCGGCCGGAGTACGCTGCCTAGCGACGGTTAGTCCAACGTTGACGCAACCATTCGAGGTCTTCAGGGCGAGTGACCTTGAGGTTGTCGGATCGGCCTTCGATCAACCGCGGAGCCATACCTGCCCACTCCATTGCCGAAGCTTCGTCAGTGATGACCGCGTCTGCCACCAGACTGTCGGCCAATGCCCGATGCAGCGCACCAAGGCGAAACATCTGCGGTGTATAGGCCTGCCAGATCACATTGCGGTCCACGGTTTCCAGCACACGCCCGTGCTTGTCGACGCGCTTGAGGGTGTCCCGTGCAGGAACAGCCAACAAACCACCAACCGGATCGTCAGCCAGTTCACTCAGTAACTTATCGAGATCATCCCGGGCCAGATTCGGCCGTGCGGCATCGTGAACCAACACCCAATCCTCATCATCAGCGCCCAACGCATGCAAATGCAGCAGCGCATTGAGCACCGACCCGGAGCGCTCGGAGCCGCCTTCAACCCGCTGAATACGCGGATCGCAAGCACACGCCAGGTTCGGCCAATAAGGATCATCAACAGCAAGACTGACCACCAACCCTTTCAGGGAAGGATGATCAAGGAAACAGCCGAGGCTGTGTTCTAGAATTGTGCGCCCGCCCAGTTGCAAGTATTGCTTGGGACGGTCCGCGGCCATACGGGCACCGACGCCCGCGGCAGGAATCACGGCCCAGAAGGCCGGTAACGACTGAATCATTGGGCCAACTGGTAAAGGGTTTCACCGTCCTTGACCATGCCCAACTCATGGCGGGCCCGTTCTTCAACGGTCTCCATGCCCTTTTTCAACTCATTGACTTCAGCGTCCATGACCCTATTGCGCTCCAGCAAACCTTCATTCTCAGCGTGTTGATCCGCGATCTGCTGAGTCAGTTCGGCCACTTGCGCCAGGCTGCCATTACCCACCCACAGGCGGTATTGCAGGCCAGCCAGCAGCAGGAGCAAGACGAGGAACAACCAATTGGGACTGCGCATCGAATATCAGGTATCCAGTGAAAAAAGACAGCCATGCCAAAACTTTGAAGCGTCTGATAGCACGAAGCCTGGAAAAACCAGGCTTGTGCTAATAAAGGCATCAGATTAGTGGCAAATCCATCGCTGCAGCGATTTTTTACGACACAATCCGGTGTCTTTTTTACTATCTAGCGATCAACCGCGGAATTCGCTGCGACCGTTGTACTTGGCTTTGCCATTCAACTGCTCTTCGATACGCAGCAGTTGGTTGTACTTGGAAACGCGGTCGGAACGGCACAGGGAGCCGGTCTTGATCTGGCCAGCCGCAGTGCCCACAGCCAGGTCGGCAATGGTCGAATCTTCGGTTTCGCCGGAGCGGTGCGAGATTACGGCAGTGTAACCAGCGGCCTTGGCCATCTGGATGGCTTCCAGGGTTTCGGTCAGGGTACCGATCTGGTTGAACTTGATCAGGATCGAGTTGGCGATCTTTTTATCGATGCCTTCCTTCAGAATCTTGGTGTTGGTGACGAACAGGTCGTCGCCTACCAGCTGAACCTTCTCGCCGATTTTGTCGGTGAGGATTTTCCAGCCAGCCCAGTCGGACTCGTCCAGGCCATCTTCGATGGAGATGATCGGGTAACGCTCGGTCAGACCTTTCAGGTAGTCGGCGAAACCTTCAGCGGTGAATACCTGGCCTTCGCCGGACAGGTTGTATTTACCGTCTTCGTAGAATTCGCTGGCCGCGCAGTCCAGTGCCAGGGTCACGTCGGTGCCCAGCTTGTAACCGGCGTTGGCCACGGCTTCGGAGATCACTTTCAAAGCGTCTTCGTTGGAGGCCAGGTTCGGCGCGAAACCACCTTCGTCACCGACAGCAGTGCTCAAGCCACGGGCTTTCAGAACGGCTTTGAGGTGATGGAAAATCTCGGTGCCCATGCGCAGGCCTTCCGAGAAAGACTTGGCGCCAACCGGCTGAACCATGAATTCCTGGATGTCGACGTTGTTATCGGCGTGCTCGCCACCGTTGATGATGTTCATCATCGGAACCGGCATCGAGTAAACACCCGGGGTGCCGTTCAGGTTGGCGATGTGAGCGTACAGCGGCAGGTCCTGGTCCTGTGCTGCTGCCTTGGCTGCTGCCAGGGAAACGGCGAGGATCGCGTTGGCGCCCAGGGAACCTTTGTTTTCAGTACCGTCGAGCTTGATCATCGCGTGATCCAGGGCTTTCTGGTCGCTTGGGTCTTTACCCAACAACAGGTCGCGAATCGGACCGTTGATGTTCGCGACGGCTTTGAGTACGCCCTTGCCCAGGTAACGGCTCTTGTCGCCATCACGCAGCTCGAGCGCTTCACGCGAGCCAGTGGAAGCACCGGACGGCGCGCAAGCGCTACCGATGATGCCGTTATCGAGAAGCACGTCCGCTTCCACGGTGGGGTTGCCACGGGAGTCGAGAACTTCACGACCTTTGATGTCGACGATTTTTGCCATTGTTGTAAACACTCCAAAGTTGACGAAAACGACGCAGCTGAAGGAAATCTTGTATCGCCGGCAAGTGATGTGCAGCGGGCAGACTTGCGGACGATAAGGCCCAGGCCCGAGGGCCTGAGCATTAATTCGTGCGGTACTTTACCGGAGAAACGAGGATTACGCGGTTTCTACCGTCGGAAAACTCTTCACCAGTTCGTCCATAGCTTTGAGCTGGGCCAGGAATGGCTCCAGTTTGTCCAGACGCAAGGCGCAAGGGCCGTCGCATTTAGCGTTGTCCGGGTCCGGGTGAGCTTCGAGAAACAGACCGGCCAAAGACTGGCTCATACCGGCTTTCGCCAGATCGGTGACCTGGCCGCGGCGACCGCCGGCGGAATCGGAGCGACCGCCAGGCATTTGCAGCGCGTGGGTCACGTCGAAGAACACCGGGTATTCGAACTGCTTCATGATGCCGAAGCCGAGCATGTCGACGACCAGGTTGTTGTAGCCGAAGCTCGAACCGCGCTCGCAGAGGATCAACTGATCGTTACCCGCTTCCACGCACTTGCTCAGGATGTGTTTCATTTCCTGAGGGGCGAGGAACTGGGCTTTCTTGATGTTGATCACCGCACCGGTCTTGGCCATCGCGACCACAAGGTCGGTCTGGCGAGACAGGAAGGCCGGCAGCTGGATGATATCGCAGACTTCAGCGACGACCGCGGCCTGATCAGGCTCGTGGACGTCGGTGATGATCGGCACGCCGAAAGCTTGCTTGATGTCCTGGAAAATCCGCATGCCCTCTTCCAGGCCAGGGCCACGGTAAGAGGTCACGGAGGAACGGTTAGCCTTGTCGAAGCTGGCCTTGAACACATAAGGGATCCCGAGTTTCTCGGTAACCTTTACGTATTCTTCACAGACCTGCATCGCCATGTCGCGGCTTTCCAACACGTTCATGCCACCGAAAAGCACCATTGGCTTGTCGTTGGCAATCTCGATATCGCCTACGCGAATGATCTTCTGCGCCATCAGATTTGCGCCTTCTTCTGGTGTTGAATCAAAGCTGCTTTAACGAAACCGCTGAACAACGGGTGACCGTCGCGTGGCGTCGAGGTGAACTCAGGGTGGAACTGGCAAGCGACGAACCATGGATGATCCGGAGCTTCAATCACTTCAACCAGCGCGCCATCACCGGAACGACCGGTGATTTTCAGACCGGCCTCCATGATTTGCGGCAGCAGGTTGTTGTTCACTTCGTAGCGGTGACGGTGACGCTCGACGATCACGTCTTTGGCGTAGCAATCGTGCACCAGGGAGCCTGGCTCAAGCAGGCAATCCTGAGCGCCTAGGCGCATGGTGCCGCCCAAGTCGGAGGCTTCGGTACGGATTTCGACAGCGCCGGTGGCGTCTTCCCACTCGGTGATCAGACCCACGACCGGGTGACCGCTGGCGCGATCGAACTCGGTGGAGTTGGCGTCTTTCCAGCCCAGCACGTTACGAGCGAACTCGATCACAGCCACTTGCATGCCCAGACAGATGCCGAGGTAGGGAACCTTGTTTTCGCGAGCGTATTGAACGGCAGTGATCTTGCCTTCCACGCCACGCAGGCCGAAGCCGCCAGGTACCAGAATCGCGTCGACGCCTTCCAGCAGCGCAGTGCCCTGGTTTTCGATGTCTTCGGAGTCGATGTAGCGCAGGTTGACCTTGGTGCGGTTGCTGATGCCGGCATGACTCATCGCTTCGATCAGCGACTTGTAGGCGTCCAGCAGTTCCATGTACTTGCCGACCATGGCGATGGTGACTTCATGCTCAGGGTTGAGCTTGGCGTCGACCACAGCTTCCCACTCCGACAGATCGGCGCCGCCACATTGCAGGCCGAAACGCTCGACGACGAAATCATCCAGGCCCTGGGAGTGCAGAATGCCCGGGATCTTGTAGATGGTGTCGGCGTCTTCCAGCGCGATCACCGCACGTTCTTCAACGTTGGTGAATTGCGCGATCTTGCGACGCGAAGAGATGTCGATCGGGTGATCGGAACGGCAGACCAGGACGTCTGGTTGCAGACCGATGGAACGCAGTTCCTTGACCGAGTGCTGAGTAGGCTTGGTTTTGGTTTCACCGGCAGTGGCGATGTACGGCACCAGTGTCAGGTGCATCAGCATCGCGCGCTTGGCGCCGACTTCGAAACGCAATTGACGGATCGCTTCGAGGAACGGCTGGGATTCGATGTCACCCACGGTGCCACCGATTTCGACCATGGCCACGTCGGCATCGCCGGCGCCCTTGATGATCCGGCGCTTGATTTCGTCGGTGATGTGCGGGATCACCTGAATGGTGGCGCCCAGGTAATCACCACGGCGCTCTTTGCGCAGGACGTGTTCGTAGACACGGCCGGTGGTGAAGTTGTTGTTCTGGGTCATGGTCGTGCGGATGAACCGCTCGTAGTGGCCCAGGTCCAGGTCGGTCTCGGCGCCGTCGTGGGTGACGAACACTTCACCGTGCTGGAACGGGCTCATGGTGCCCGGGTCAACGTTGATGTACGGGTCCAGCTTCAGCATGGTGACCTTAAGTCCCCGCGCCTCCAGGATGGCCGCCAATGAAGCCGATGCGATGCCTTTCCCCAATGAAGAAACAACACCGCCCGTGACGAATATGTAGCGCGTCATGAAAAACCCTAGAAGTCTGCGTTAAAGCGGTCCGAGCCGCCGGGGAAAGCGAAGGAAGGCCGAAGCCCCCGATCACCTGCATTAATCACAGTGCACCTTTCAAAAAAACCGCCGCGTTGGGACAGACCGGAAGATGAAACACCGGTACGTTGCTCGCTACACATTTTTTGGAATCGCCCAGCAAAGACTGCTTGGTAATCGGCAACTCCTGCAATTCAGGCGAATCCACAGAAGTTGTATCAAGAAGGGAGCGTAGTCTACCGGAAAGCCCCTTTCAGCTCAAACCTTGATCTTCATGCGGCGGCTGCCAATGCAAATTCCAACGGTCCTTTGCACTGCCGCCCAAGCCCCGCAGGTTGGCCACCGCCAGCAATTGCTCGCCGCGGTAGAGCAGCGGCAATCTGCCACGGGCGAAACCCGGCACGCCGCTTTCGTTGAGCAATCGCTTCAGATCGCGATGGCCGCGACCGGGCAGACTCATGACCTCACCACCTTCACGATAGCGGATATGCAGCGGACCATCGGGAATTTGGCCGGTGAGTGTGAGCTCGCCGTTGTCAGGCAACACCAGCGATAGCGAGGGATCAGGCCAATTTCCGACGGCGGGCGGCGTGCGCAACCAGCTACCGGACAACCACCAGATACGCCCACCCGCCCGATGCAGTTCGCCATCCGCCAGCCGCCAGATCGGGTGGGCATCGCCGGTGGCATCGCGTAAATCCTCCCAACCCGACCAATGGTCAGTGTCTGGCAGTCGCGTCAGCGGTTCGAGCCAATGACTCAACGCATTACGCTGACGAGCAGCGGAGAGCTTTTCCAATGCCGTCAGTTCCAGCGACGGCAATCCCAGCCAATCAAAATCATTGGTCGTGCTGGCGTCGGTCAGGTCGATTTGCGCAAGCTCATCGAGCAATCCCTGCGCTTCACTCAGATGTGCAACGCTGCGGGCCATGGTCGCCAGCGCTTGCGGCCAGCGCTCAGTCAATACTGGGAAAACCTGATGCCGCAGGTAATTACGCGAGAACTGTCGGTTTTGGTTCGAAGGGTCTTCGATCCAGTTCAGCCGATGCTCGGCCGCATAAGCCTCAAGTTCAGCCCGCGTGACATCGAGCAATGGACGAAGCAGCTGCCCTTTACCGAGCGGGCGCTGGCGTGGCATCCCCGATAATCCCCTCACCCCTGCCCCACGCAACATCCGAAACAACAGGGTTTCTGCCTGATCGTCACGGTGCTGGGCGGTCATCAACACTTCATTGGCCTGAGTCGCCTCGATGAACGCGGCATATCGCGCATCCCGGGCTGCACGCTCAAGGCTGGCGCCGGGCTGGACCTGCACGCGAACAACTTGCAGCGGCACATGCAGAGCATCGCAGACCGACTGACAATGATCCGGCCACGCATCAGCCGCAGCTTGAAGGCCGTGGTGGACGTGAATGGCGTTTAGCGCCGGTAGGGATTCGGTTTTTGCGAGGTGGGCGAGAAGGTGCAGCAGAACGGTAGAATCGAGACCACCGGAGAAGGCGATGTGCCAGGTTGTGGCGTTGCGCCACGGTGCAAGATTCAGCAGAAGCCTGGAAGGCAGATCAATCTTGGATGAGCTCATAGTGTCCACTTCGCCCAAATCAAATGTGGGAGCGAACTCGCTCCCACATGGGTATGGCGAGGTCAGATCAGAGACCGTAGCTCATCAGACGCTCGTAACGACGAGCCAACAGCGCTTCGTTGTCGAACTTCTTCAACATCGCCAGCTGCGAGCTCAGCTCGGCACGGATCGATGCAGCCGCAGCGGCTGGATTACGGTGCGCGCCACCCAAAGGCTCGCCAATCACTTTATCCACAATACCCAGGCCTTTGAGGCGCTCGGCAGTGATGCCCATGGCTTCAGCGGCGTCCGGTGCTTTCTCGGCGGTCTTCCACAGAATCGAAGCGCAACCTTCCGGCGAAATGACCGCGTAGGTCGAGTACTGCAGCATGTTCAGTTGATCGCAAACGCCGATTGCCAGAGCGCCCCCGGAACCACCTTCACCAATTACGGTGGCGATGATTGGGGTTTTCAGGCGTGCCATGACGCGCAGGTTCCAGGCAATCGCTTCGCTCTGGTTGCGCTCTTCAGCGTCGATACCCGGGTAGGCGCCCGGAGTGTCAATGAAGGTCAGGATCGGCATTTTGAAACGTTCTGCCATTTCCATCAGACGGCACGCCTTGCGGTAGCCTTCCGGACGCGGCATGCCGAAGTTGCGGCGAACCTTCTCGCGCACTTCACGGCCTTTCTGGTGACCGATGATCATCACCGGCTCATCGTCCAGACGGGCGATACCGCCGACGATGGCGGCGTCGTCGGAGAAGTGACGGTCGCCGTGCAGTTCGTCGAACTCGGTGAAGATATGTTCGATGTAGTCCAGGGTGTACGGGCGACGCGGGTGACGCGCCAGACGCGCGATCTGCCAGCTGGTCAGCTTGCCGAAGATGTCTTCGGTCAGCGTGCTGCTTTTGTCCTGCAGGCGGGAGATCTCATCGCCGATATTCAGCGAATTGTCATTACCGACCAAGCGCAACTCTTCGATCTTGGCTTGCAGGTCGGCGATCGGCTGTTCGAAATCTAGAAAATTCGGGTTCATAGGCGTCCGTCTTGGGTCGACATCCAAGAGAGCTTGGGCCGGCCGGTTGTCTATTCGCGCCCTACCTTAAGGGAGAGGCGCGTTCAGGTCGAGATTAAAGATTCAGGTCGAGATCAGGTCCCTTCAATAGGACCTGACCGTCAACGGTATTGGAGGAAGACGTTGTCTCGCCCGAACTGGTCACGCAGGGCTTGAATCAAAGCATCCGCCGGGTCGATTCGCCAGGTCTCGCCGAACTGCAGCAAGGCTTTCGCATCGGGGCTCGTGTATTCCATGGTGATCGGGCACGCACCACGGTGACGCTTGAACAGTTCACCCAGCCAGCGTAGCTGATCGCCCTTGAGGTCCTTGGTCTGCAGCTTCAAGCGCAGGCTTTCGGCCAGATTGGTGCGCGCATCTTCCATGCTCATCACCCGCTTGACCCGCAGCCGCAGCCCGCCGGAGAAATCGTCGTTACTGACTTCGCCTTCGACCACCACCATCGCGTCAGTCTGCAACAACGACTGCGCCGAATGGAATGCTTCGGCGAACAGCGACGCTTCGATCCGTCCAGAGCGGTCGTCGAGGGTAATGAAACCCATCTTGTCGCCCTTTTTGTTCTTCATGACTCGCAAGGCGATGATCATGCCCGCGACGGTCTGGGTATCACGAGCCGGTTTCAGGTCGATGATGCGCTGACGAGCGAAACGGCGGATCTCGCCTTCGTATTCGTCGATCGGGTGACCGGTCAGGTACAGGCCCAGGGTATCTTTCTCCCCTTTCAGGCGTTCCTTGAGGGTCAGTTCCTTGGCCTTGCGGTGAATGGCGTAGACATCGGCGTCTTCCTCGACGAACAGCCCGCCAAACAGGTCGGCATGGCCACTGTCGTGGGTGCGAGCGGTTTGTTCGGCGGCCTTGATCGCCCCTTCCATCGCTGTCAGCAACACCGCGCGGTTTTGGTCGATGTTGGCTTGATAGGCTTTCGGTTCGTCATGGAAAAACGGCCCTAGACGATCCAGCGCACCGCTGCGGATCAAACCGTCCAAGGTGCGTTTGTTGATACGCTTGAGATCGACACGGGCGCAGAAATCGAACAGATCTGTAAACGGACCGTCCCGACGCGCCTCGGTGATCGCTTCCACCGGACCTTCGCCCACACCCTTGATCGCGCCGAGGCCGTAAATAATGCGGCCTTCGTCATTTACCGTGAACTTGAACTCAGAGGTATTCACATCCGGCGCGTCGAGACGCAGCTTCATGGTGCGAATTTCTTCGATCAAGGTCACGACCTTGTCGGTGTTGTGCATATCCGCCGACAGCACCGCCGCCATGAACGGCGCCGGGTAATGCGTTTTCAGCCACGCGGTCTGGTAAGACACCAGGCCGTAAGCCGCGGAGTGGGACTTGTTGAAGCCGTAACCGGCGAATTTTTCCACCAGGTCGAAAATGTTACCGGACAGGTCCGCGTCGATATTGTTAGCGGTGCAACCTTCAATGAAACCGCCGCGCTGCTTGGCCATTTCTTCGGGCTTTTTCTTACCCATGGCCCGACGCAGCATATCCGCGCCACCCAGGGTGTAGCCGGCCATGACCTGGGCAATCTGCATCACCTGTTCCTGATACAGGATGATGCCGTAAGTCGGTGCCAATACGGGCTTAAGGCCTTCATACTGATAGTCCGAGTGCGGGTACGCCAGTTCGGCGCGACCGTGCTTACGGTTGATAAAGTCGTCCACCATGCCCGATTGCAACGGGCCCGGACGGAACAGGGCCACCAGTGCGATCAAGTCTTCCAGGCAGTCAGGCTTGAGCTTTTTGATCAGCTCCTTCATGCCCCGGGACTCGAGCTGGAACACCGCCGTGGTTTCGGCTTTTTGCAGCAACTGATAGGTCGGCTTGTCATCCAGCGGGATGAAAGCAATGTCCAGCGGCGGCTCATCAACCTTGGCGCGGTCGCGGTTAATCGTTTTCAGCGCCCAGTCGATGACCGTCAGCGTCCGTAGACCGAGGAAGTCGAACTTCACCAGACCGGCAGCCTCAACGTCGTCTTTGTCGAACTGGGTTACCAGACCATCACCGGCCTCGTCGCAATAGATCGGCGAAAAGTCAGTCAGTTTGGTTGGCGCAATAACCACACCACCGGCGTGCTTGCCGACGTTACGCACAACGCCTTCAAGCTTGCGGGCCATTTCCCAGATTTCTGCGGCCTCTTCATCGACCTTGATGAAGTCACGCAGGATTTCTTCCTGTTCGTAGGCCTTTTCCAGGGTCATGCCGACTTCAAACGGGATCATCTTCGACAGACGATCCGCCAGTCCGTAGGACTTGCCCTGCACCCGAGCCACGTCACGGACCACCGCTTTTGCTGCCATGGAACCGAAGGTGATGATCTGGCTTACGGCGTTGCGGCCGTATTTTCCGGCCACGTATTCGATGACCCGGTCGCGACCATCCATGCAGAAGTCGACGTCGAAGTCGGGCATCGATACCCGTTCCGGGTTAAGGAAACGTTCGAACAGCAGGTCATATTCCAGTGGATCGAGGTCGGTGATCTTCTGCACATAGGCCACCAGCGACCCGGCACCCGACCCACGACCAGGACCTACCGGCACGCCGTTGCTCTTGGCCCACTGGATGAAGTCCATAACGATCAGGAAGTAACCGGGGAAGCCCATCTGGATGATGATATCCAGCTCGAAATTCAGCCGGTCGACATAGACCTGACGCTTGGCTTCGTAGTCTTCGGTGGTGTCCTTGGGCAACAGAACACTGAGACGTTCTTCCAGACCGTCGAAGGAAACCTTGCGGAAGTATTCATCGATGGTCATGCCATCGGGAATCGGGAAGTTGGGCAGGAAGTGCTTGCCCAGCTTGACTTCGATGTTGCAGCGCTTGGCAATTTCGACGGTGTTTTCCAGCGCCTCGGGCAAGTCACTGAACAGATCGGCCATTTCCTCGGTGCTTTTGAGGTATTGCTGATCGCTGTAATTCTTCGAACGCCGCGGATCGTCGAGGGCACGCCCCTCACCGATGCAAACGCGGGTTTCGTGAGCCGCAAAGTCTTCCTGCTTGATGAAGCGCACGTCGTTGGTCGCCACCAGTGGCGCACCGATTTTCTCGGCCAGGGCCACGGCGCCGTGCAATTGCTCTTCATCGTAGGGGCGGTTGGTGCGCTGGATCTCCAGATAGAAACGGTCCGGGAACACCGCCATCCATTCGCGGGCCAGGGTCTCGGCTTCGGCCGGGTTGCCGCCGAGCATCGCCAGGCCGATCTCGCCTTCTTTCGCCGCCGACAGCATGATCAAGCCTTCACTGGCTTCAGCCACCCACTCGCGCTCGATGATGACCGAGCCGTTGCGTTGGCCGTCGATGAAGCCGCGGGAGATCAGTTCGGTGAGGTTGCGATAGCCCACGGCGTTCATCGCCAGCAGGCTGATCCGGCTCAACGGACTGTCCGGGTCCTTGTTCGACAGCCACAGGTCGGCGCCGCAGATCGGCTTGATCCCGGCGCCCATGGCCGCTTTGTAGAATTTGACCAGGGAACACATATTGTTCTGGTCGGTGACCGCTACGGCAGGCATGTTCATGCCGACCAGTGTCTTGACCAGCGGTTTGATCCGCACCAGACCGTCGACCAGGGAATACTCAGTGTGCAGGCGTAGATGAACGAATGAAGCCGGCATAGTGATCCTGTCTAGAAACTAGAAACGTGGAAGACAACAAGGCCCGGATTGTACCGGGCCTTGGCAAAAACATCAGCCTTGTGACTAACTCTCGATCAGGTTTTCCCGAGCCTCGTAAGCCATACGTACGGGGGCGAAGGAGCGGCGGTGAATCGGCGTTGGCCCCAAGCGGGCGAGCGCCTCCAGATGAACGGGCGTCGGGTAGCCTTTGTGGCCACCGATGCCGTAACCCGGGTAAATCAGCTCAAACGCTGCCATCTCGCGGTCGCGGCTGACCTTGGCCAGAATCGACGCGGCAGCGATGGCCGGCACCTTACCGTCGCCCTGCACCACCGCTTCGGCGCGCATGGACAGTTTCGGGCAACGGTTGCCGTCGATCATTGCCAGTTTCGGTGTGATGTGCAGGCCTTCGACTGCGCGCTGCATGGCCAGCATGGTGGCGTGAAGGATGTTCAGCTCGTCGATTTCTTCGACTTCGGCCCGGGCGATGCACCAGCTCAGGGCTTTTTCGCAGATCTCGTCGTAGAGCTTTTCACGGCGGGCTTCGGTGAGCTTCTTCGAATCGTTCAGGCCCAGGATCGGACGGTTCGGATCGAGGATCACCGCGGCTGTCACCACCGCACCGCAGAGCGGGCCGCGACCGACTTCGTCGACGCCGGCGACCAGATCTTCAACTTCGGCGACCAGAGTGAAGTCCAGGCCCATCTGAGTGCTTGCTTTGCTCATTGTGTTTTGCCGATCAGGTTCAGTACCGCGTCCGCCGCCTGATTGGAGGCGTCCAGACGTAAGGTTCGGTGAATTTCATCGAAGCCGCGGGTCTGTTCTTCACCGCCTTCGATCAGTGGCGACAGCGTCTGGGCCAAGGCTTCAACTGTCGCGTCGTCCTGCAGCAACTCGGGCACCAACAGGCGCTGTGCCAGCAGGTTAGGCAACGAGATATACGGGCTTTTCACCATGCGCTTGAGAATCCAGAACGTCAGCGGTGCCAAACGGTAAGCGACCACCATCGGCCGCTTGTACAACAACGCTTCAAGCGTAGCGGTGCCGGAGGCGATCAACACTGCGTCACAGGCTGCCAGGGCCAGATGGGAGTTGCCATTGAGCAAGGTCAATGGCAAATCGCGACCGGCCAGCAATTCTTCCAGCTGCGCTCGGCGCTCAGGGCTGGCGCACGGCATGACGAAACGCACGCCGGGGCGCAAGGCCCGCAGGCGCTGGGCGGTATCGAGGAACAGCGCACCCAGACGGCCGACTTCGCCACCGCGACTGCCCGGCATCAGCGCAACCAACGGCCCGTCTGGCAAGCCGAGTTCAGCCCGCGCTGCAGCGCGATCCGCTTCAAGCGGGATAGCATCAGCCAGGGAGTGCCCGACAAACCGCACCGGCACGCCCTTCTCTTCATAAAATTTCGCTTCGAACGGGAACAACGTCAGCATCAGGTCGCAGCCTTCGCGAATCTTCAGCACCCGCTTCTGCCGCCACGCCCAAACCGACGGGCTGACGTAATGCACGGTCTTGATCCCGGCCTGACGCAGCTTCAGTTCGATATTGAGGTTGAAGTCCGGGGCATCGATGCCGATGAACACATCCGGCTTCTGGGCGATCAGGTCCGCAATCAACTTTTTGCGACGAGCCATCAGCTCACGCAATCGGCCCAGCACTTCCACCAGGCCCATGACAGAGAGACGCTCCATCGGAAAATACGAGGTCAGGCCTTCAGCCTGCATCAGCGGACCGCCGACACCGATGAACTCGGCCGCCGGATGCTGAGCCTTGAGTGCGCGCATCAGACCCGCGCCCAGAATGTCACCAGAAGCCTCGCCCGCCACCAGCGCAATACGCAGATTAGCCATGATTAACGAGTGATGCCGCGGGTCGAAGACTGGATGGAATCACGGAATACCGCGACTTCCGGAAACTGGGCCGACGGTTCGGCCAGTTCGGCGAGCGCCTGTTCGACCGTCAACCCTTGGCGGTAAACCACCTTGTAGGCACGACGCAGCGCGTGGATCGCATCTTCGCTGAAACCGCGACGACGCATGCCTTCGAAGTTCATGCTGCGGGCTTCGGCCGGGTTGCCGAACACAGTGACGTACGCCGGGACATCCTTGCCGATGGCGGTGCCCATACCGGAAAAGCTGTGGGCGCCGATATGGCAATACTGGTGAACCAGGGTGAAACCGGACAGGATCGCCCAGTCTTCAACGTGCACATGCCCCGCCAGCGCGGTGTTGTTGACCAGGATGCAGTGGTTGCCGATGACACTGTCGTGGCCGATGTGGGCATAGGCCATGATCAGATTGTGATCGCCCAGGGTCGTTTCAGAACGATCCTGAATGGTCCCACGGTGAATCGTCACGCCTTCACGGATGACGTTGTGGTCACCGATGACCAGACGGGTTTCTTCACCCTTGTATTTCAGATCGGGCGTGTCCTCGCCTACCGAAGAAAACTGGTAGATGCGGTTGTGCTTTCCGATTCGGGTCGGGCCTTTGAGAATCACATGCGGCCCGATCACTGTCCCCTCGCCGATTTCCACACCTGCGCCGATGATCGACCAGGGGCCGACCTCGACGCCGTCAGCCAGGATGGCCGTCGGATCGATGATTGCGCGAGGGTCAATCAAACTCATAGTTTGCGTTCCGCGCAGATAATTTCAGCGGAGCAGACTGGCTTGCCATCGACCGAAGCCTGGCACTCGAACTTCCAGATTTGGCGCTTGCAGCTGATGAAGCGGGCTTCGAGGATCAACTGATCGCCTGGGGTGACAGGCTGGCGAAAACGCAGCTTGTCGGAGCCGACGAAGTAGTAAAGCGTGCCGTCGGCGGGCTTCACGTCGAGCATTTTGAAGCCAAGGATACCGGCAGCCTGAGCCATCGCTTCGATGATCAACACGCCCGGCATGATTGGATGCGCAGGGAAGTGACCATTGAAGAACGGTTCGTTGATGCTGACATTCTTGTAGGCGCGAATGCGCTTGCCTTCCACATCCAGTTCCACGACTCGGTCCACCAGCAGGAACGGGTAACGGTGAGGCAGGTATTCGCGAATCTCGTTGATGTCCATCATTTCGGGGGGAAGCCTATGTAAAGATTGGGAGCGCGCGACTGACGCGCACCCCTCTAGCAAATCAAGGAGGCAGTCTAGCGGCTGTGCACACTTGATATGGAAATGGTATCAGCCATCTGATGAAGCATTGCCGTCAGGGGTCACTTCCCCTACTCGCTTTTCCAGCTGTCGCAGACGCCGCGCGATGTCATCGAGCTGACGGATACGGGCCGCGCTTTTGCGCCATTCGGCCGCTGGTTGCATCGCCGTACCGGAAGAATAGGAACCCTTTTCGGTAATCGAGTGGGTCACCATGGTCATCCCGGTGATAAATACGTTGTCGCAAATTTCGATATGCCCCACCAGCCCTACGCCACCGGCGAGCATGCAATGCTTGCCGATTTTGGTGCTGCCGGAGATCCCCACGCACGCGGCCATGGCGGTGTGATCACCAACCTGGACGTTGTGGGCGATCTGAATCTGATTGTCGAGTTTCACACCGTTACCCAGAACGGTATCGGCCAGTGCACCGCGATCGATAGCGGTATTCACGCCAATTTCCACATCGTCACCGACCAGGACACCACCGATCTGGGCGATCTTCTGCCAGACACCTTTCTCGTTGGCAAAACCGAAACCTTCGCCACCGAGTACGGCACCCGATTGAATCACCACCCGTTTACCGACGCGAACATCGTGGTACAGCGTAACTCGCGGGGCCAGCCAGCCGCCCTCGCCAATCTCGCAGCGCGCACCGATGAAGCAGTGCGCGCCAACGGTCACACCCGCAGCAATACGCGCACAGCTTTCGATCACCGCAAAGGCACCAATGCTCGCCGCCGGATCGACCACTGCATCCACTGCCACAACGGCTGTCGGATGAATACCGGCAGCGGCCTTTGGCTTGGGATCAAACAGATGGGAAACCCGCGCGTAGGCCAGATACGGATCAGGCACCACCAGCGCATTACCTGCAAAACCTTCAGCGTCAACGGCCTTCAGCAACAGGGCTGCGGCCCGGCTGTCAGCCACGTACTTACGGTATTGGGGGTTTGCGAGAAAGCTCAACTGAGCTGGGCCAGCCTCTCGCAAAGTGGCTAGCCCAGTAATTTCTTTCTCCGGGTCGCCACGCAGTGTGGCGCCGAGGAACTCGGCCAATTGGCCGAGCTTTATAGTCGCTGTCATGGTTACTTCAGCTGATTCATGCGCTCGATAACCTGGCGAGTGATGTCGTACTGAGGTTTGACATCAATCACTGCGCCACGCTCGAAGACCAGGTCAAAAGCACCTTTCTTGATGACTTCTTCCACAGCGCTGTCCAGTTTCGGCTTGAGCTGCTTCAGCATTTCACGGTCGGCAACGGCTTTGGCTTCGTTCAGCTCCTTGGACTGGAACTGGAAGTCACGGGCCTTTTGCTTGAACTCGAGTTCCAGGCGTTCACGCTCGCCTTGTTGCATCTTGTCGCCGCCAGCCATCAGACGATCCTGGATGCCTTTGGCACTGCTTTCCAGAGTCTTGAGTTTGGTCAGCTGAGGGCCGAACTTCTTCTCGGCATCCACAGCGTATCTCTTGGCCGCGTCGGACTCCAGCAGAGCCATCTGATAGTTCAGAACGGCGATTTTCATGTCGGCAAAAGCCGGACCTGCTACCAGTACGGTCGCCAGGAGAACCAATTGAGTCAACTTACGCACGATGCACTCCTACAAAATCCATTGTCGTTATCTTGGGTCAGACGCTTAGAACGTCTGGCCGAGGGAGAATTGGAACACTTGAGTCTCAGCTTCATCCGGTTTCTTGATCGGCATGGCCAACGCGAAGCTCAGAGGACCCAGTGCGGTAACCCACGTCACGCCTACACCGACGGAGCTGGCCACGTTGCTCAGGCTGATCTCGTTGCACGCTGTTTGAGCGGTTGAACCGACATTCGCGTTCGTGGTTTTTTCGCACTTGGAATCGAATACATTACCCACATCCCAGAATACCGAAGTACGCAGCGAACGCTGATCCTTGACGAATGGCATCGGGAACAACACCTCGACACCACCCTGGACCAGAACGTTACCACCAAACGGCAGCGGGTCCTGGTCCGGGTCAGCGAGCGTACCGGTGTTACCCGTCACAGCCGCACCGCGACTTGGGGTACTGCGAGGACCGAGGGTGCTGTCCTTGAAGCCACGAACCGAGTTGAAACCACCAGCATAGTAGTTTTCATAGAACGGCAAGCCATCGGTAGAACCATAACCATCGCCGTAGCCCAGCTCGGTGTGCAGGCGCATGGTGTAGTTTTCAGACAATGGCTGGAACAACTGGCCACGGTAATCAAGTTTGAAGAACGACAGGTCACTGCCAGGCGTGGTGGTTTCCAGAGTCAGGCTCTGGGAATGACCACGGGTTGCCAATACGCCTTTGTTCAGTGTGGACTCGGACCAGCCGGCCGAAGCCTTGAAGTTCAGGTAGTTGTCGCCTTCCTTGTTAACGAAGTCGAAGATCTCATCAACGGTGTATTGACCGGTCTTGATCGTGTCTTGTTGCGCACTCAGGCCGAAGGTCAGACGCGAAGTCTCGCTGATCGGGTAACCAACGCTCACGCCCGCACCCAGGCTGTCTACGGCATAGCTGGACACGTCGGCATCGAGATCGTCGTAGTCGGTGGTGCGGTAGAAAGCGTTGTAACCCAGGCTCACGCCATCAGCAGTCCAGTACGGGTCGACATATCCGAAGTTATAGCGGCTCTGGTATTCACTGCGGGTCAAGCCGATGCTGACCTTGTTACCCGTACCCAGGAAGTTGTTCTGAGTGATCGAACCACCGAGGATCAGCCCGGCGCTCTGGGCAAAACCGACGCTGGCGGTAATCGAGCCGGAAGCCTGTTCTTCAACGCTGTAGTTCACATCAACCTGGTCATCAACACCCGGTACAGCTGGGGTTTCGACGTTGACTTCCTTGAAGAAGCCCAGACGCTCGAGACGAGTCTTGGATTGGTCGATCAGGTAAGTCGAAGCCCAGCCTCCCTCCATCTGACGCATTTCACGGCGCAGCACTTCGTCTTCGGACTTGGTGTTGCCACGGAAGTTGATGCGATTCACGTAAGCACGCTTGCCTGGGTCAACGGCGAAAGTGATATCGACCGTGTGGTCTTCATCGTTAGGCTGAGGCACGCCATTGACGTTGGCGAAGGTGTAACCCTCGTTACCCAGACGGCGAGTGATCAGCTCGGAAGTGGTAGTCATCAGCTTGCGCGAGAACACCTGGCCTTTCTGAACCAGCAGCAGAGACTTGACCTGGTCTTCAGGGACTTTCAGGTCGCCGCTCAGCTTGACGTCACGGACGGTGTACTTCTCGCCTTCATTGACGTTGACCGTGATGTATACGTGCTTCTTGTCCGGGGTGATGGACACCTGGGTCGAAGCGATATCCATGTTGATATAGCCACGGTCCAGGTAATAGGAGCGCAGACGCTCCAGGTCACCGGAAAGTTTTTCACGAGCGTACTTGTCATCGTTCTTGAAGAACGACAGCCAGTTGGTGGTCTTGAGTTCGAACAGGTCGATCAGGTCTTCATCAGGGAAGACGGTGTTACCCACTACGTTGATGTGCTGGATGGCAGCAACCGTGCCTTCGTTGATATTGACCTTCAGCGCAACGCGGTTACGCGGCTGCGGCACCACTTCGGTGTCGACAGTGGCCGAGTAGCGACCCTGAGCGACGTACTGGCGCTGCAGCTCGTTACGCACACCTTCGAGGGTGGCGCGCTGGAAGATCTCGCCTTCGGCCAGACCGGATTGTTTGAGGCCTTTCATCAGGTCTTCAGTGGAGATCGCCTTGTTACCCTCGATCTCGATACTGGCGACCGACGGGCGCTCGACTACCGTGATGACCAGGACGTTGCCATCTCGGCCCAGCTGGATATCTTGAAAGAAACCGGTTTTGAACAACGCACGAGTGGATTCCACCAGGCGACGATCATCCGCCTGTTCACCGACGTTCAACGGCAAAGCACCAAAGACGCTACCCGCGGAGACCCGCTGGAGGCCATTGACGCGAATATCAGAGATAGTGAAGGACTCGGCGTGAACTTCGGCGATCATCAATACGGTGAGAACCGCAGTTAGCAGCAGACGTTTCATGAAGTCCTTTCTTATTCCAACTGGCAATAAACAAACTGCCGCAAAATGCGGCAGATTCGCAATTCAGCGAAGCGTTACAGTCGACCCAGATCATTGACCAGAGCAAGCAACATCACCCCGACCACCAAACTGATACCGATCTGTATCCCCCAACCCTGCACCCGATCCGACAAGGGGCGACCACGCGCCCACTCGATCAGATAAAACAACAAATGTCCCCCATCCAGTACAGGAATGGGCAACAAATTCAGAACCCCCAAGCTAATACTCAGATAAGCAAGGAAATTCAGGAAATCAGCGACACCCGACTGGGCAGAAGCGCCCGCCACTTTAGCAATGGTTATCGGTCCACTCAAGTTTTTTACCGAGAGCTCACCGAACAACATTTTCTTGAGCGAATCGAGGGTCAGTACGCTCATGGTCCAGGTGCGTCGAGCACCCTCTCCGATCGCGGCCACAGGACCGTAACTGACTTCGCGAATCATCTCTGGCGGCCAATCGACTGCTTTCACCCCAGCACCCAGATAACCACTGGGTGCTTTCTTCTCGCCGCGAGCGGCCAGCGTCGCAGGGATGTCGATTTGAGCACCATCACGCTCGACGCGCAGCATGATTTTGGTATCAGGGCGCATACGGACCGTGTCCACCACCTGCTGCCAGTCATCGACCGCCTTGCCATCCAGAGCCAACAGTCGGTCACCGGTCTTCAGGCCTGCAGCCTGTGCCGGGCCTTTCGGGTCAAGTTCAGCGAGGACCGGTGGCAGCGCCGGACGCCAAGGGCGTATGCCCAGCGAGCGAATCGGGTCCGGCTCATCGGCACCCTTGAGCCATTTATCCAACGCCAGCTCATGAGGCGAGTCCGCCGTGGAACCCTGATCACGGACCAGCAACTGCAGGGAACCGCTCTCCCCGAGACGACGGACCAGTTGCAGGTTCACCGCAGCCCAGCCGGACGTTGGCTCGCCATCGATGGCGATGATCTCCTGGCCCGGGTTTAAACCCGCCTTGGCGGCGATACTGCCGGATTCGACTGCACCGATGATCGGGCGCACTTGCTCGCTGCCGAGCATTGCGAGCACCCAGAAAAAAATCATCGCCAATAAAAAGTTGGCAATCGGGCCAGCAGCAACGATAGCGATGCGTTGACGGACGGTTTTTCGATTAAAGGATTGATCAAGCTGATCGGCAGGCACGTCGCCTTCGCGCTCATCGAGCATTTTTACGTAACCGCCCAACGGGATCGCGGCGACGACGAACTCAGTGCCTTTCTTGTCGTGCCAGCGCAGCAACGGCATACCGAAGCCCACGGAGAAACGCAGCACTTTGACCCCACAGCGACGCGCGACCCAAAAATGGCCGAATTCGTGGAAGGTGACCAGCACACCCAAAGCCACCAAGGTGCCGACAATCATATAGAGCGCGCTCATCTACTTTCTCCGCAATCCTATCCAGTGCTGCATGGGCCAACGTATTGCAGCACTTAACGCCCGTGACGGCTCAACCATTGTTCGGCCAGAACTCGCGCTTTCGCGTCGGCCGTGAACACTGCCTCGAGATCATCAACCGTAACGACAGGCTCAAGATTCAAGACTTCTTCGATGATACTCGCGATTTCCGGGTAGCGAACCCGCCCGTCGAGAAAGGCCGCGACAGCCACTTCATTCGCCGCATTAAGCATGGCCGGCGCACTATTGCCGGATTCGGCTGCCTGACGCGCAAGGCGCAGACACGGGAATCGCTCTTCATCAGGCGCCTGGAAGTCCAGCCGCGCAATTGTAAACAGGTCCAGCGGCGCAACGCCCGAGTCGATTCGCTCCGGCCAGGCCAGCGCGTTGGCGATCGGCGTGCGCATGTCAGGGTTACCTAACTGGGCCAATACCGAACCGTCGATGTAATCGACCAGCGAATGAATCACGCTTTGAGGATGAATGACCACTTCGACCTGGGACGGCTTGGCATCAAACAGCCAGCAAGCTTCGATTAGCTCAAGCCCCTTGTTCATCATGCTGGCCGAATCCACCGAAATCTTGCGCCCCATGGACCAATTCGGATGGGCACACGCTTGCTCAGGGGAAACATGCACCAGTTCAGCCATAGGTGTCTGTCGGAACGGACCGCCAGAGGCTGTGAGTAAAATCCGACGGACCCCGACTGCACCCAGCCCACGAGCGAAATCCTGTGGCATGCACTGGAAAATTGCGTTGTGCTCGCTGTCAATCGGCAGCAACACCGAACCACTCTTGCGCACCGCCTGCATGAACAGCGCACCGGACATCACCAGTGCTTCTTTGTTGGCCAGGAGGATTTTCTTGCCGGCCTCGACCGCTGCCAGGGTCGGTCGCAAGCCCGCTGCGCCAACGATGGCGGCCATGACCGCATCGACCTCAGGATCGGAGGCAACCTGACACAACCCCTCCTCACCCACCAGCACGCGAGTCGGCAGACCTGCGGCGCGAAGGTCATCCTGCAAGCCTCGGGCAGCACCGGCCTCAGGCACCACGGCAAATCGCGGCGTATGGCGAACGCACAGCGCCAGCAGCTCGCTCAGACGAGTGAAACCACTCAAGGCGAAAACCTGATAACGCTCAGGATGACGAGCGATGACATCGAGAGTGCTCAGACCAATCGAGCCGGTCGCCCCCAGAACAGTAATCTGCTGTGGGCGGCTCACGGTGCCGCCATCCACAGCAGCACGGCAAACACCGGAATTGCTGCCGTCAGGCTGTCGATACGGTCCAGCACGCCACCGTGGCCTGGCAGCAGGTTACTGCTGTCCTTGATCCCGGACTGACGCTTGAACATGCTTTCGGTGAGATCACCTACCACCGAGATGAACACAATGATGGCAGTACCTATCAGACCTTTAAACAACTGAGCCACCGTCCAGTCGCGGACCAGACCGACAACGACAGTGATAACCAGACTTAGCGCCAGGCCGCCGTAGACGCCCTCCCAGCTTTTTCCGGGACTGACCTGCGGAGCCAACTTGCGTTTGCCAAAGGCCCGTCCAGAAAAGTAGGCACCGATATCAGCGCCCCAGACCAACACCATCACCGCCATGATCAGCCAGTTACCCAACGGTTCCTGTTTGATCTGAATCAGACCTTGCCAGGCCGGCAACAGGATCAGCAGACCGATCACCAGCTTGCACACAGCGCTGGCCCAATGTTCGCTGGTGCGCGGATAAGTCAGCACCAGGTAGGTTGCAACACCCCACCAAAGCACTGAAGCGCCCAACACCCAAGGCGCGAGCCCTGGCAGGATATGCATGAAAAACAGCATCAACGCGACCACTGCCGCATAGGCAACGCGGAGCGGCTGCTCAGTGAAGCCCGCCAGGCGAGCCCACTCCCATGCACCGAGGGTCACGATCAGTCCGATGAACAGCGCAAAACCGGCGCCCTCGAGCAGGAAAAAACCGCACAGGGCAATCGGTAGCAGGATCAGCGCGGTGATGATTCGTTGTTTAAGCATTAAACCCGGGCCCCAGCCTCGACCTGCTCACTCGTTTTACCGAAGCGGCGCTGGCGAGAAGCAAAATCGGCCAGCGCATTACGCATGGCATCGTGTTTGAAGTCCGGCCAGAACAGGTCGGAGAAATACAACTCGGCGTAAGCCAGTTGCCACAGCAGGAAGTTGCTGATGCGGTGCTCGCCGCCGGTACGGATGCACAAGTCCGGCAACGGCAGATCGCCGGTCGACAGACAGGTTTGCAACAGTTCCGGGGTGATGTCTTCCGGACGCAGGTGCCCGGCCTGAACTTCCCGCGCCAAACGCTGTGCGGCCTGCGCGATGTCCCACTGACCGCCGTAGTTGGCGGCGATCTGCAGAACAAAGCGATTGGCGCCCGCCGTCATTGCTTCAGCTTCACGCATGGCAGCTTGAAGCTCGGGATGAAATCGCGAACGGTCGCCAATGATGCGCAGACTGATGTTGTTTTCGTTCAGGCGCTTGGCTTCGCGGCGCAATGCCTTGAAGAACAGATCCATCAAGGCACTGACCTCGTCGGCCGGGCGCTGCCAGTTCTCGCTGGAGAAGGCGAACAGGGTCAATACTTCGACCTTGGCCTCGAAACACACCTCGATCACCGCACGAACTGCATCCACACCCGCTTTATGACCGGCGACACCCGGCATAAAGCGTTTTTTCGCCCAGCGATTGTTACCATCCATGATGATCGCGACATGGCGCGGCACCGCGGACGGCGCAGTCTGCTTGGTCTTATCCATGAAAACGGGACCCTTATACGGCCATCAGGTCCGCTTCTTTCTGCTTGGTGGCCGCATCGATATCAGCCTCAGCCTTGTCGGTCAGCTTCTGGATATCGGCTGCACCACGACGCTCTTCGTCTTCGCTGATTTCCTTGTCTTTGACCAGCTTCTTAAGCTCACCCAGGGCATCGCGGCGAATGTTGCGCACGGCAACACGAGCGTCTTCAGCAGCGCTACGCGCCTGCTTGGTGAAGCCCTTGCGGGTTTCTTCAGTCAGGGCAGGCATGGAGATCAACAGCAACTCGCCCAAGTTGGTCGGGTTGAGGTTCAGGCCAGCACTCTGGATCGCCTTGTCGACGGCCGCGAGCATGTTGCGCTCAAACGCCACGACCTGCAGGGTCCGGGAATCTTTTACAGTAACGTTGGCAACGCCGCTCAACGGGGTGTCAGCGCCGTAGTAAGGCACCATCACGCTACCGAGGATGCTCGGGTGCGCCTTGCCGGTACGAATCTGCCCAAACGCATGTGACAGAGAGTCCAGGGATTTCTGCATACGCTCTTGAGCGTCTTTCTTGATTTCGTTGATCATTGTTGGCCTTCCTCGATCAGGGTCCCTTCAGCGCCGCCATGTACGATGTTCAGCAGGGCGCCGGGCTTGTTCATGTTAAATACGCGCAACGGCATCTTGTGGTCGCGGCACAGGCAAATGGCGGTCAGATCCATCACGCCCAGCTTGCGATCCAGCACTTCATCGTAAGTCAGATGATCGAACTTCTCGGCATGCGGGTCTTTGAATGGGTCAGCGGTGTAGACGCCATCGACCTTGGTCGCCTTGAGCACGACATCGGCATCGATTTCGATTGCACGCAGACACGCTGCCGAATCCGTGGTGAAGAACGGATTGCCAGTACCGGCCGCGAAAATCACGACTTCCTTGGCGTTCAAGTGGCGCATGGCTTTGCGGCGATCATAGTGATCGGTCACGCCAACCATGGAAATGGCCGACATCACGATGGCCGAGATATTGGCACGTTCCAGCGCATCGCGCATGGCCAGGGCGTTCATCACAGTGGCCAGCATGCCCATGTGGTCGCCAGTGACCCGATCCATGCCGGCCGCGCTCAGTGCCGCACCGCGGAACAAGTTACCGCCGCCGATCACCAGACCGACCTGAACACCGATGCCGACCAATTGACCGACTTCCAGCGCCATGCGATCCAGAACTTTCGGATCGATCCCGAACTCTTCCGAGCCCATCAGGGCCTCGCCGCTAAGCTTGAGTAGAATGCGTTTATAGCGAGCCTGATAACCACTGCCCTGCTGAGCCATTGCGAATCTCTCCTGCGGCGTATTTTAAAAATTCTTTGCGAGCTGTTTACAGCTGGCGTTCACTCTAGCTTGGCACTTCTTCAGCGCCATCGGAACATGGCTTTGTAAGCCAGTTCCAAAAGGAAACCAATTAAAAATTGGCGCCCCACCTGAAAAGAGGCTGCGCGCGTGAGCGGGCAGCCTCTTCAGGGCGACAGTTAAAAAACCGTCTTACTTCTTGCTGGCAGCCAGCTGAGCAGCAACTTCTTCAGCGAAGTTGTCTACTGGCTTCTCGATGCCTTCGCCCACTTGGAAACGGGTGAAGGAAACGATTTCAGCGCCGCCTTTCTTGGCCAGGTCGCCAACGGTCACTTCAGGGTTCTTGACGAACTGCTGGTTGACCAGGCTTGCTTCGGCCAGGAACTTGCTGATACGACCGGCAACCATTTTCTCAACGATTTCGGCTGGCTTGCCTTTGATCTTGTCTTCGTTGAGGCTCATGAACACAGCTTTTTCGCGTTCGATGGCTTCAGCGGAAACTTGCGACGGCAGCAGGAACTCAGGGTTGCTGGCAGCTACGTGCATCGCGATGTCTTTGGCCAGTTCAACGTCGCCGCCTTTGAGGGCTACAACAACGCCGATCTTGTTGCCGTGCAGGTAAGAACCTACAACGTCGCCTTCGATACGAGCCAGGCGGCGAATGTTGACGTTCTCACCTACTTTACCAACCAGTGTTTCGCGAGCCGGCTCTTGAGCGGCGATCAGCGGAGCTGCGTCGGTCAGTTTGTCGGCGAAGGCTTTTTCTACGCTGGCAGCAACGAAAGCTTTGAAGTCGTCTTGCAGAGCCAGGAAGTCGGTTTGCGAGTTAACTTCAATGATGACAGCAGCTTTGCCGTCTTCCTTGATGCTGATCGCGCCTTCAGCGGCAATGTTGCCAGCTTTCTTGGCAGCCTTGATGGCGCCGGAAGCACGCATGTCATCAATGGCTTTTTCGATGTCGCCGTCAGCCTTGGTCAAGGCTTTCTTGCAGTCCATCATGCCTTCGCCGGTACGCTCGCGCAGTTCTTTAACCAACGCTGCAGTAATCTCTGCCATTTCAAAATTCCTCTTGGATAGGTTTTCAACCATTCCACCCGATCGAACGGGCGATCAATTCTTCCCGAACCACCCTTGCTGGCTGCTGCAGGTTACAGAGCTGTAACTGCGCCGCCGACAAACGGTTCTCGAGGTGGCAAAAAGGGGGCCAAGCCCCCTTTTTGCTTACTGAGTTAACGCCAAGGCGTCAATTACTCAGCGGCTGCTACCGGAGCTTCTTCAATGAACTGCTCGGTGCCGCCAGCAACGTGGTTGCGACCGCGGATTACAGCGTCAGCCATCGAACCCATGTACAGCTGGATAGCGCGGATTGCGTCATCGTTGCCTGGAATGATGTAGTCAACGCCTTCCGGGCTGCTGTTGGTATCGACTACGCCGATAACCGGGATGCCCAGCTTGTTGGCTTCGGTGATCGCGATGCGCTCGTGATCAACGTCGATAACGAACAGTGCGTCTGGCAGACCGCCCATGTCCTTGATACCACCCAGGGAACGATCGAGCTTCTCAAGATCGCGAGTGCGCATCAGCGCTTCTTTCTTGGTCAGCTTGGTGAAAGTACCGTCTTCGGCTTGCACTTCAAGGTCACGCAGACGCTTGATGGAAGCACGGATGGTTTTGAAGTTGGTCAGCATGCCGCCCAACCAGCGGTGATCGACGTACGGCGAACCGCAACGTGCTGCTTCTTCAGCAACGATCTTGCCAGCGGAACGCTTGGTGCCGACGAACAGAATCTTGTTTTTGCCCTGGGCCAGACGCTCTACGAAAGTCAGAGCTTCGTTGAACATTGGCAGGGTTTTTTCAAGGTTGATGATGTGGATCTTGTTACGCGCGCCGAAAATGTATTTACCCATTTTCGGGTTCCAGTAACGGGTCTGGTGACCGAAGTGCACACCGGCCTTCAGCATATCGCGCATGTTGACTTGGGACATGATAGTTCCTTAATAAGTCGGGTTTGGCCTCCACGTATCCCAATGACCAACCAGCAGCATCAGCTGAAGGCACCCAGGTCATCGTGTCGACACGTGTGTGGATTTAGGCTTTTCAGGGGATCCCCGGAAAGCGGCGCATTTTATATCACAAGGCTGAAAAAAACGGAACCCGGATTGTTAAATCCTGGCGCGTGCGCTGGTTCCTTCCCTTGGAATCCTCCAAGAATGCGCCATTCTATAAGGAGAAGCGATGCACAGAGGCTCAGATTTGCGCTGCTCGTCTGTTAGAATCGCGTTTTTCAGGGCCGCGAAGATCGATCGCGAAACGCCCATTTCGTTTTAGAAAGCGCCATCGAGCGCAGAGAGAGCCTGTATGACCGTCACCCTCAAAACCCCCGAGGACATCGCAAAAATGCGTATCGCCGGCAAACTGGCCGCCGATGTGCTGGAAATGATTGCCGAACATGTCAAGCCGGGCATCACCACTGAAGAACTGGACCGCCTCTGCCACGACTACATCGTCAACGAGCAGAAAGCCATCCCTGCCCCGCTCAACTACAAAGGCTTCCCGAAGTCGATCTGCACCTCGATCAATCACGTGGTCTGCCACGGTATTCCGAACGAGAAGCCATTGAAGGACGGCGACACGCTGAACATCGACGTCACCGTCATCAAGGACGGCTACCACGGCGACACCAGCCGCATGTTCCACGTCGGCACCGTCCCGGTCTGGGCCGAGCGCCTGTCGCATGTAACTCAGGAATGCATGTACAAGGCCATCGAAATCGTCAAACCCGGCTGCCGCTTGGGCGACATCGGTGAAGTCATTCAGAAGCACGCTGAAAAGAACGGTTTTTCCGTGGTTCGCGAATTCTGCGGTCACGGCATCGGCAAGGTGTTCCACGAAGAGCCGCAGATCCTGCACTACGGACGCGCCGGCACCGGCATGGAACTGAAAGCCGGCATGACGTTCACCATCGAGCCGATGATCAACCAGGGCAAGGCCGACACTAAGGTCTTGGGCGACGGCTGGACCGCGATTACCAAGGACCGCAAGCTGTCGGCACAGTGGGAGCACACCCTGCTGGTGACCGACACCGGTTACGAGATCTTCACCCTGCGCGCCGATGACACCATCCCCCGCGTTTCGGCCTGATCCGAGCGCGTAGCTCCTCAGCTTTATAGACAGGAAAGCCAATCGATGCCGCAGGTGGATCCCGAACTCTTCGACCGTGGTCAGTTCCAGGCGGAACTGGCCCTGAAGGCAAGCCCGATCGCGGCCTTCAAGAAAGCGATTCGCCAGGCCCGCGAGGTGCTCGACGAGCGCTTTCGCAGCGGCCGCGACATTCGCCGGTTGATCGAGGATCGTGCCTGGTTCGTCGATAACATCCTGCAAAAGGCCTGGGAGCAGTTCAGCTGGAGCGAAGACGCCGACATCACGCTGGTCGCGGTCGGCGGCTACGGTCGCGGCGAGTTGCACCCTTATTCCGACATCGATTTGCTGATCCTGCTGGACAACGCCGATCACGAAGTTTTCCGTGATTCCATCGAGCGTTTTCTGACGCTGTTGTGGGACATCGGCCTGGAAGTCGGTCAGAGCGTGCGCTCGGTGGACGAATGCGCCGTTGAGGCCCGCGCCGACCTGACGGTAGTCACTAACCTGATGGAAAGCCGCACCATCTGCGGCCCCGAGCGCCTGCGCCAACGTATGCTCGACGTCACCAGCACCGCGCACATGTGGCCGAGCAAGGACTTCTTCCTGGCCAAACGCGCCGAACAGAAGGCTCGTCACCATAAGTACAACGACACCGAATACAACCTGGAACCCAACGTCAAAGGCTCGCCTGGCGGCCTGCGGGATATTCAGACGATTCTGTGGGTGGCCCGTCGTGAATACGGCACCCTGAACCTGCGGGCCCTGGCCGGCGAAGGTTTCCTGGTCGAGAGCGAAAACGCCCTGCTGGCCTCCTCCCAGGAATTCCTGTGGAAGGTTCGTTACGCCCTGCACATGCTCGCCGGCCGTTCCGAAGACCGCTTGCTGTTTGATCACCAGCGCACCATTGCCGGGCTGCTGGGTTTCAAAGGCGATGACGCCAAGCAAGCCATCGAAAACTTCATGCAGCAGTATTACCGGGTGGTCATGAGCATTGCCCAGCTCAGCGACCTGATCATCCAGCATTTCGAGGAAGTCATCCTCGCGCCGGAAGACGAAGCGCCGCCGCAGCCGATCAACTCGCGATTCCAGCTGCACGACGGTTACATCGAGGCACGGAACGACAACGTGTTCCGCCGCACACCGTTCGCCATGCTGGAAATCTTCGTACTGATGGCCCAGCAGCCGGAAATCAAAGGCGTGCGCGCCGATACCATTCGCCTGCTGCGAGAAAATCGCCACCTGATCGATGACGATTTCCGCAACGACATCCGCAATACCAGCCTGTTTATAGAGCTGTTCAAGTGCAAGATCGGCATCCACCGCAACCTGCGACGGATGAATCGTTACGGCATCCTCGGGCGCTACTTGCCCGAGTTCGGCTTTATTGTCGGGCAGATGCAGCACGATCTGTTCCACATCTACACGGTCGATGCTCACACCCTGAACCTGATCAAACATCTACGTAAGTTGCAGTACACCCAGGTGTCGGAAAAATTCCCGCTGGCCAGCAAGCTCATGGGCAAACTGCCCAAACCCGAGCTGATCTACCTGGCCGGCCTGTATCACGACATCGGCAAGGGCCGGCATGGCGATCACTCGGAGATCGGTGCAGTGGATGCCGAAGCCTTTTGCCAGCGCCATCAATTGCCGGTGTGGGACAGTCGCCTGATCGTCTGGCTGGTGCAGAACCATTTGGTGATGTCGACCACCGCCCAGCGCAAGGATTTGTCCGACCCGCAGGTCATCCACGATTTCGCGCAGATCGTCGGCGACGAAACCCACCTCGATTATCTGTACGTGCTGACCGTCGCCGACATCAACGCCACCAACCCGACGCTGTGGAATTCCTGGCGCGCCAGTCTGTTGCGTCAGCTCTACACCGAGACCAAGCGTGCCTTGCGCCGCGGCCTTGAAAACCCGGTGGACCGCGAAGAACAGATTCGCCAGACCCAGAGCGCGGCGCTGGACATTCTGGTGCGCGGCGGTACCGATCCGGACGACGTTGAGCAGCTGTGGGCGCAATTGGGCGATGACTACTTCCTGCGCCACACCGCCGGCGACGTGGCCTGGCACAGTGACGCGATCCTCCAGCAGCCGGCCGACGGCGGGCCGCTGGTGCTGATCAAGGAAACCACCCAGCGCGAATTCGAAGGCGGCACACAGATCTTCATCTATGCACCGGACCAGCACGACTTTTTCGCCGTGACGGTGGCCGCGATGGACCAGCTCAACCTGAACATTCACGACGCCAGGGTTATCACCTCCAGCAGCCAGTTCACCCTCGACACCTACATCGTGCTCGACACCGACGGCGACTCCATTGGCGACAACCCGGCACGGGTCAAGCAAATCCGCGAAGGCCTGACCGATGCCCTGCGCAACCCGGACGATTACCCGACGATCATCCAGCGTCGGGTGCCGCGCCAGCTCAAGCATTTCGCGTTTGCGCCACAGGTGACGATCCACAACGACGCCCAGCGCCAGGTGACGGTGCTGGAGCTCAGCGCCCCGGATCGCCCCGGCCTGTTGGCGCGGATCGGCACGATCTTCCTGGAGTTCGACTTGTCGCTGCAAAACGCCAAGATCGCGACCCTCGGCGAACGCGTGGAAGACGTGTTCTTTATTACCGACGCGAACAACCAGCCGCTGTCCGACCCGCTGCTGTGCAGCCGCTTGCAGGATGCGATCGTCAAACAGCTCAGCGTCAGCCACGAACCCGATATCAAACTGTCGCACATCAGCATCTAGCCGCGCGCCAGGATTCAGCCGCTTTGAACGAGACCCCGTACCGATGAACAACGCTCTGACCCAATTGCAGCCCTACCCGTTCGAGAAACTTCGCGCCCTGCTCGGCAGCGTCACGCCAAACCCGGACAAACGCGCCATCGCACTGTCCATTGGCGAGCCGAAACACCGTTCGCCAAGCTTTGTCGCCGAAGCCCTGGCCAGCAATCTGGATCAGATGGCCGTGTACCCGACCACCCTCGGCATCCCGGCCCTGCGTGAAGCCATCGCTGCGTGGTGCGAACGCCGTTTCAGCGTTCCGAAGGGCTGGCTCGACCCGGCGCGCAATGTGCTGCCGGTCAACGGTACCCGTGAAGCGCTGTTCGCCTTCACCCAGACCGTGGTCAACCGTGGTGACGACGCACTGGTGGTCAGCCCGAACCCGTTCTATCAGATCTACGAAGGCGCGGCATTCCTTGCCGGGGCCAAGCCGCATTACCTGCCGTGCCTGGACAAAAACGGCTTCAACCCGGATTTCGATGCGGTTTCGCCCGATATCTGGAAGCGCTGCCAGATCCTGTTCCTGTGCTCGCCGGGCAATCCGACCGGCGCCTTGATCCCGGTTGAAACCCTGAAAAAGCTGATCGCCCTGGCCGACGAATACGACTTCGTGATCGCCGCCGACGAGTGCTACAGCGAACTGTACTTCGACGAACAAACCCCGCCGGCCGGCTTGCTCAGCGCCTGCGTGGAACTGGGCCGCAAAGACTTCAAGCGTTGCGTGGTGTTCCACAGCCTGTCCAAGCGCTCCAACCTGCCGGGCCTGCGTTCAGGCTTCGTGGCCGGTGATGCGGACATTCTCAAAGGCTTCCTGCTGTATCGCACTTATCACGGCTGCGCGATGCCGGTTCAGACCCAACTGGCCAGCGTCTCTGCGTGGAATGACGAAGTGCACGTACGCGCCAACCGCGCGTTGTATCGCGAGAAATACGATGCGGTGCTGGAAATCCTCAGCCCGGTGATGGACGTGCAGCGTCCGGATGGCGGTTTCTACTTGTGGCCGAGCGTTGGCGGTGACGATGAAGCGTTTTGCCGTGACCTGTTTGTCGAAGAACATGTGACGGTAGTGCCGGGTTCTTATCTGTCCCGTGACGTCGACGGTGCTAATCCCGGCGCTGGTCGTGTACGCATGGCTTTAGTCGCACCGCTGGCCGAATGTATAGAAGCCGCAGAACGAATTCGCGCGTTTATTACCCGCAACCAGTAATCTCCCGCCCGCACTGTGCAACGCAGTGCGCGCACACCTTTATACCCGGTAACACTTCAGCCGAAATTAAAACTCACCGAACTGCAGAGTCCCCCCTACTCTAATGCAGCGCATTAGCGTGCGCATTCACACAACTTACTTCAAGGAAGAAGTAGCCTATGAACAGTATTGAAGACTGCACCCTTATCCAATGGCCCGACGATCAACAATCCTACGAAGCCGCCGTCAACGAGAACCCCGAGAATGCCGGTACCGGCGGCGGCACTCGTCGCAAGCGCTCTCTGATCAATTACTCAAAACTGTGGGCAAACGGACGTACACTCAAGATCGCGTTTATCGACGGCCCCAACGATGAACACAAACAGAAGATCATCAAGGCGGCCCGCCAGTGGCTGCCCCATATCAATCTGAGCTTCGATTTCGTTGCGGGGCTCGAAGGTGATATCCGAATCGCAACAAAAAACAATCACAACAGCTCGATGCTGGGCACCGATGCGCTATTGATTCATCCGGACTGGCCAACCATGGATCTCGGCGTCAAACCTGAACATGAAGACTTCGAAGTGATCGTGATTCATGAATTCGGACATGCATTAGGCGCGATGCACGAACATCAACACCCCGAGGCGAATATTCCCTGGGACAAACCGAAAGTGTATGAGTTCTACCAAAACCGAGAGATGGGTCCACTGACCAAAGAAGATGTCGATAGTAACCTCTTTGAGCCTTTCAATACAATCGAAGCTATTTATACGCCTTACGACAAGAAGTCCATCATGCACCACCCGGTGGCTAACACACTGACACTGGGCGATTGGGAAATCCCTATCAACCGAAAGATTAGTAAAAAAGATATAAAACTCATGAAGTTGCTTTATCCCAAACGTTAGCAGTCAAGCGGTCATAGAGTCGAGTGAGCACCGTCTATTTCACCACACCAAGATTGGCCTCACTCAAATCCAGTTCAAACAACACTTCTCGCAACACATCATCACCAATCTGGTGATGACGACTGAGCTTATATAACTCCAGGCGCTGCGCTCGCAACGCTTTCAATCGCAAACGCCGCTCCAGCAAATTCATCTGAAACGCCAGCGCCTGAGCCTCCGCCGAATCGTTGAACTCTTCCAGCTGATGTCGATAATGGACATGATCCGCGCCTTGAGTTCGGCGGCAACGCTAACTGGGCAGCATCCTGAGGATTGGCCTCTTCAGCTTCGAGCGCATGAATGGCTGCTTCGGCGGTTTTGTGCCAAACGTCACCGCCCCGCGTACTCCACCGACTGTCAGTAACAAGCAGCCCCAAGCGAGGCCAAGCCCCATGAAGGCCATCTCGTGACCACGGGCAAACACGTGCCCGACGCGAGAATATCCGCTCGACTCATTGATCGCTGCACATTCATTTTCGCCACATTGTTAAAAGGTAAGGGATCCATGAACCCCACATTCCAAGCGGATAGCTGACGGCTGATGCTGTGCTCCCGATTTCCATGAGGAGCCCATCACCATGATGCGTCCCAATGCCAGCGTTGAAAAAGTGTACCTCTATCCAAAGCCGGTAGACTTTCGAAAGTCCATCGATGGCCTGGCTGCGCTGGTCGAACTGGATATCAAGGTCGCGGTGTTTGACCCCGTGCTCTTTGTTTTCCTGAATCGCCACCGTAACCGCGTCAAAGTGTTGTACTGGGAGCGCAACGGCTTCTGCCTTTGGCTCAAGCGCCTGGAGTCCGAGCGTTTTAAAAGTTCACCTGATGAGGTGGACGAGGCTATCGTGCTGACCGTTCAGGAACTTAACTGGCTACTGGATGGATTTGATCTCTGGCGCAACCGTCCTCACAAGGTTTTAACGCCAAGATTCGTCGCTTGACGGGTATAATCCGGGCATGAATTTGATGCCCGAAGACCTCCCTGATGACCCTATTCTGCTCAAGCAAATGTTGCTTGAGGCACTCAGCCGTCAGCAGGCAACGGCTGAGGCATACCAGACTCATATCGTCGATCTAAAAGAACAGATCAAGTTGCTGCGCGACCGTTTATTCGGACGTAAATCCGAGCAGACCGTTGAACCCAACACGCCTCAACTCGCGTTATTCAACGAGCCCGAAAGCGAGCCGATGCCTTCAGTCGGCGACGCTGACGAAGAAGTGGTTGCTCCGACGCCACGTCGTGGCAAACGCAAGCCACTGTCGGCTGATCTGCCGCGCATCGAAGTCATCCACGAACTGCCAGAACATGAACTGACCTGTGCCTGCGGTTGCCGCAAGCATGTGATCAGTGAAGAAACCAGCGAACAGCTGGACATCGTGCCGATGCAGATCCGAGTGATCAAACACATCCGCAAAGTCTACGGCTGCCGTGGTTGTGAAACGGCTCCGGTCACTGCTGATAAACCTGCTCAGTTGATCGAAAAGAGCATGGCCAGTCCGAGCGTACTGGCGATGCTGCTGACCACCAAGTATGTCGATGGCTTACCGCTGCATCGTTTCGAAACGGTGCTGAGCCGACACGGTATCGATATCCCGCGTCAGACTCTCGCTCGCTGGGTTATCCAGTGCGGAGAGCACTTACAACCGTTGCTGAATTTAATGCGCGACCGATTGCTGGAAAGCCCGGTCATCCACTGTGATGAAACCCGCGTCCAGGTACTTAAGGAACCGGATCGAGACCCTACCAGCCAATCCTGGATGTGGGTGCAGGCCAGCGGGCCGCCAGACCGAAAAGTCGTGCTGTTCGACTACACGTCCAGCCGTGCGCAGGACGTGCCGTTGCGCCTGCTGGAAAGTTATCGCGGCTACGTGATGACTGATGATTACGCGGGTTACAACGCATTGGCGTTGCAACCGGGTGTGGAGCGGCTGGCGTGCATGGCCCATGCACGGCGCAAGTTCGTCGATGCGCAAAAAGTGCAGCCCAAGGGCAAGACGGGACGTGCCGATATCGCGCTGACGATGATCAACAAGCTGTACGGCATCGAGCGTGAACTCAAGGATGTCAGCGATAAGCAGCGTTTTATCGTTCGTCAGGAAAAGAGCCTGCCGATCCTGGCTCAGTTGAAAAGCTGGCTGGATAAAACGCAGCCTCAGGTCACCCCTCAAAGTGTGCTGGGCAAGGCAGTGAACTACCTGGCCAGCAACTGGAGCCGTCTGGAGCGTTACGTGGAGGCCGGATTTTTACCGATCGACAACAACCCGGCAGAGCGCGCAATAAAGCCGTTTGTCATTGGGCGCAAGGCTTGGCTGTTCAGCGACACGCCCAAAGGCGCCACCGCCAGTGCGCAGATCTACAGCTTGGTCGAGACCGCCAAGGTCAACGGCCAGGAGCCCTATACGTGGCTGCGCCACGTACTGGAGCGGCTGCCGCATGCGGAGTCGGTGGCCGATTACGAAGCGCTACTGCCATGGAACTGCTCGCCAGAGATGCCACGGTAAACGAGGCGGTTGTCTTACGGTAGGTGTGGTTCATGGATCGGATACGTTAAAAGAGAGCGAGGCTCTCGGCTACAGGTTCAAGCTCAATGTCTCGGCGGATACAAGTCCCGAACCCGCGGCATTAAGATGAATCATCAATCAACCTCTGCGCCGTGAACCCATAAAGTAGAAAATACTCGCCAACACAATGCAAAAAGACAAAACATAGAACATTACCTGAGGTGCATATAACGATAGCGCGACACCACACAATACGGGCCCGAGCGCAGCTCCAAGATTGGACAAGTTCTGAGCCCCGTAATAAACGCCTCGCATGTCCTCCGGTGCAATGAAATCAATAAATAGGTATTCCGCAGGAATAATGATTATTTCGCCCACGGTAAAAACAATCATGGCTACTATCCAGACGGCATGCATCTGTGCATAGCAAAAGCCCATGAGTCCAACCACAAAGAACAACATCCCCAACATCAACATGCGGAACAGGTTGTTCTGGTTAATCCGAGAGCCGATCAGGTATTGAAGACTGATGACCACACAGGCGTTGGTGGTCACCAGGTAGTTGATAATGCGATAGGTGTTTTCCGGGTCACTCGTCACGATCAGGTATTGCGACAGATAGGCAGTGAACTGCCCGAACACGATTGCACTGAGAATTCCCCCAATCGTAAAGCAGACCAACCGGTAGTTACTCAACAAATGGACCAGCACACTGGCAAAACCGTTACCCGAACTCTCAACGCCCACAGGGCGGGGGATCCGCCCACCCAACACCCCATACAGCACTACAAAAGCAACCCCGATCAAGGCCGCCGCCGCAAAGGGCAGACCGGGGCTGATTTTCGCGAGCAGCATGCCGAGAAAAGGGCCGATGGCGTAACCGACGTTGGTCAGCGTGTACTTGATAGAGAACACGCCTCCCCTCTTGTCCGGCGCCACCAGGAAACCTATTCCAGATTTCACTGCGATATCGATCACCGCATAGGACAGGTTCACCACCACGATAGCAATGATGAACGGCACCAGGCTGGTTACCTGAAAGGCCAACGCGAAAGCCAGTGCGAACACCGTGGCTGCGCCGAGCATGATCCGATAATTGGAGAACCTGTCCACCAGGAAGCCGCCATATACCCCAAGAATCGAACTGACGATTAGCGACCCGCCAACCGCGAAACCAATATCCGCTACTCCCAGACCGAAGGCCTGGGAGAAGTACACGACCAGATAGGGCAAAGCCAGTGCCCGTGCAATGGTCAAGATAAAGGTCGCCAACAGCAGCAGAATCACAGGTCTCTCATAGACCTTGGCCCCGCCTTGAATCGCCAGCCCCCCCGAGACATCTTTCATTCCAGCATTTCCTTGTAGTCGTATGGCTCGTGCTCACGCAGCAACTGAATACTGGTCTGAATGGCTAAACGGTCGTTACTCAGAATGAAAACGTGGCCGGGGCAGTTTTCCAGAGAGATAGTTTTCTTGAGGATCCCTTCATCCTGGATTTTTATACTGTGCACGCCGGGGATCGCCTTCCAGGGCGTAATGTCCGGCGTACGCTTGATCGGCCCAGCTTGACGAGCGATCAGGAACACACAACTGGATTGAAAGTAGAGTTTGTTTCTTGGCCGCTGCCGGTATTCGAGAAACGCTTGCGGGTTAATCAGCGAGTCAATCCAAAGACTCAACTGGTTATGCCCCAGGGCCCGGGTATAGGCCGAAAGATCGATGCCGCCCGGCATGCGAGCAGCCGTCTCCAGCAAAACGGGCTGATCATCGACGATCATCAACTCGCTGTGACCCACGCCCTGCCGAATGCCTAGAGCATCGAGCACGGAGAATATGTAAGTCGACAGACGACTATATGCGTCGGCATTGTCCACCGGACACATCAGCTGGTTGTAGTCATGCACCGGCGAGTCTCCGATACGGGTGCGGTACACGCGGATAATTTCGCTGACATAGTGCAGACCGTCGACACTCACGGTGTTGACGCAGTAGTTGATGTCCACATCCTTAGACTTGCGAAGCAACAACTCGGATTTGAAATCTGAATTATCCAGATATTGCTGTACCCGTATCTCTTCGTTGCTTTCCAGAAAGATGTTCTGGCTCGATTTTATGATCTGGAAAGCATGTTTGATTTCGTTTTCCTGGGTGCAAATATGAATATTGTCAGAGCCGGCGCTTTTGATCGGCTTCAACACTACAGGCAGAATCTTATGCTCGCTTACCCACTCCAATATCTTCGACAACGAATCCGACTTGAAGTGTCTGATCGAGCGTACACCAGCCTGAGAAAAGGCCTCGTGCATCTCGAACTTGTCGCGCCAGCGAAAATTTACGGTCGTCGAAAAGTTTTTTAACGTGGTCAGCATCCTTGCCTCATCGTTCAATAGGTCATTTATATGGTTTGCTAATAGCGTATCGCTGACTGGTGCTCGAGTACCAAGCTTACTGTGGAATGGCGTTCTGATTTATGATGATTCTTACCAGATTGGTGGAACTGAATTCATGAATACAGGATGTCTATGTTTTCCTCCGAACGCTTGAAAGGTATCGATGTGTTTGTCTGCGTCTCGGAATCCGGCAGCTTCAAGGCCGCCGCCGAGAAAATGAATTTGACGGGCTCTGCAATCAGTAAAAGCATTGCTCGGCTGGAGAGCAGGTTGGGGACTAGGCTGTTCCATCGCACGACACGACGCTTGTCGCTGACCGATGCGGGGATTGCTTTCTATCGCACATGCACCAGTGTGCTTGCAGACCTCGAAGAGGCCGAGCTTTCGCTACAGGCCGAAAATACCGAGCCGTGTGGCAGGATTCGAATTGACCTTCCAGGTGCTTTCGGTCGTGCGCAAGTACTTCCAATCATCCTGCGGTTTGTTCAGGATCATCCGTTGCTGATACCGCACATTTCCTTCTCGGACGGATTGATCGACCCTTTCCAGCAAGGTGTGGACGTTGTTATACGCATTGGTGGTTCGGATGTCTGGCCCGATACAGTGGTAACCGCTCCATAAACCCCACATTCAAAGCCAGCAGTTGATCCCCGAAGCTGTACTCCGATTTCTCTCTGGAGCCAGCACGTCATGATGCGACCCGACGCTAAAGTCGAAAAAGTGTACCTCTATCCCAAGGCCGTGGACTTCCGAAAATCCATCGACGGCCTGGCCGCTCTGGTCGAGCTGGATATCAAAGTCGCGGTGTTCGACCCGGTGCTTTTCGTCTTTCTGAATCGCCACCGTAATCGAGTGAAAATCCTTTACTGGGAGCGCAACGGCTTCTGCCTTTGGCTCAAGCGCCTGGAATCCGAACGTTTCAAAACATCCCCCGACGCTACCGATGAAGCCATCGTATTAACTGTTCAGGAATTGAACTGGTTGCTCGACGGTTTTGACCTGTGGCGCAATCGCCCTCATCAGGTTTTGACTCCAAGATTCGTCGCCTGACGGGTATAATCCGGGGCATGATTTCGATGCCCGAACACCTTCCTGATGACCCAGAACTTCTCAAGCAAATGCTGCTTGATGCGTTCGACGCGCTCGCTCGCCAGCAGGAAGTGGGTCAGGCTTACGAAACGCATATTGTTGACCTGAAAGAACAGATCAAGTTGTTACGCGACCGTTTGTTCGGTCGTAAATCCGAGCAAACAGTCGAGCCCAACACGCCGCAACTGGCCTTATTCAACGAACCCGAAAGCGAACCAATGCCCGTCGTCGGCGATGCCGATGAGGAAGTCGTTGCTCCAGTTCCGCGCCGTGGCAAGCGCAAGCCACTATCGGCTGATCTGCCGCGTATAGAAGTCATCCACGAACTGCCCGAACACGAACTGACCTGTGCCTGCGGTTGCCGCAAGCATGTGATCAGTGAAGAAACCAGCGAGCAGCTGGACATCGCGCCAATGCAGATCCGGGTGATCAAACACATCCGCAAAGTCTACGGTTGCCGCGGTTGTGAAACGGCTCCGGTCACCGCTGACAAGCCCGCTCAATTGATCGAAAAGAGCATGGCCAGTCCGAGCGTGTTGGCGATGCTGTTGACCACCAAGTATGTCGATGGCTTGCCGCTGCATCGTTTCGAGACGGTGTTGAGTCGACACGGTGTAGAGATCCCGCGTCAGACCCTCGCCCGCTGGATTATCCAGTGCGGCGAGCACCTCCAGCCGCTGCTGAATTTGATGCGCGACCGGTTGCTGGAAAGCCCGGTCATCCACTGCGATGAAACCCGCGTCCAGGTACTGAAGGAACCGGATCGAGACCCGACCAGCCAATCCTGGATGTGGGTGCAGGCCAGCGGGCCACCCGATCGAAAAGTCGTGCTGTTCGACTACACCTCCAGCCGTGCGCAGGACGTACCGTTGCGCCTGCTGGAAAGTTATCGCGGCTATGTCATGACCGACGATTACGCGGGATATAACGCGTTGGCGTTGCAACCGGGTGTGGAACGTCTGGCGTGCATGGCCCATGCACGGCGCAAGTTCGTCGATGCGCAAAAAGTGCAGCCCAAGGGCAAGACGGGACGTGCCGATATCGCGCTGACGATGATCAACAAGCTGTACGGCATCGAGCGTGAACTCAAGGATGTCAGCGATGAACAGCGTTTTATTAATCGTCAGGAAAAGAGCCTGCCGATCCTAGCCCAGTTGAAAAGCTGGCTGGATAAAACGCAGTCGCAGGTGACGCCGCAAAGTGCGCTTGGCAAGGCCGT
This sequence comes from Pseudomonas sp. HLT2-19-2, assembly GCF_054898005.1. NCBI lineage: Bacteria > Pseudomonadati > Pseudomonadota > Gammaproteobacteria > Pseudomonadales > Pseudomonadaceae > Pseudomonas > Pseudomonas sp. HLT2-19-2. The sequence continues at coordinate 4,928,987 of NZ_CM142712.1, forward strand.
TAATTATCTGGCCAGCAACTGGAGCCGGCTGGAGCGCTACGTGGAGGCTGGCTTTTTACCGATTGACAACAACCCGGCAGAGCGCGCAATAAAGCCGTTTGTGATCGGTCGCAAGGCTTGGCTGTTCAGCGATACGCCCAAAGGCGCGACTGCCAGCGCCCAGATCTACAGCCTGGTCGAAACCGCGAAGGTCAACGGCCAAGAGCCCTATACATGGCTGCGCCACGTACTGGAGCGACTGCCGCATGCGCAGTCAGTAACCGACTATGAAGCATTGCTGCCGTGGAACTGCTCACCGGAAATGCCACGGTAAACGGGAAGCGCATCTGACGGTAGGTGTGCTTCATGGATCGCATACATACAGTGGGGCATCGTTACCTGACCAGTGAATGGCATACCTTCTGTGCATCGCCCGCGTATTTGGCCAAGCATGGCATCCCCCTGACTGATCGTGATCTGGAGCATCACCAGTGCATCGCGTATGGCTGGGTGGACGGAAACGTGACCCCGTGGAACTTCGCAGGAGACCACCCCTACGCAACGAAACGCAGGCAGGTACCCGCTCAGTTCGTGGTGGGCAATGGCGAGGGTTTGTTGATGGCGGTATCAGCGGGCAGCGGTATCGCGCAGTTGCCGTCGTGGTTGATTAAGCGAGAGCTGGAAGAGGGGACATTGGTGGAAGTGCTTCCCCATCTAGCAACCGAGGGAATGGCGATCAATCTCGCCTGGATGAAAAGTCGTCAAGCACTTCCCAAGGTCAGTGCTTTGCTAGAGGTGCTTGCTGCCAGCTTGACGCCGACGGGAGGTATATCGGGTAGTCCTGGGCGACCGTGACGCTTTGGGCAGTAGTTACACCAATGTCGCAGGCCAACGCCTGAGCGCCATGACCAACGGACAAACCCGACCACGGCCGACGCGAAACCGTCCGGTCATGGCATAATCCGTCACCATTAATTTCCAGCACCTGCAAAGGGGGCAATTCCTTGACCGTTTCAAGCAAAACGTTGCACCTTTTCGGCATCAAAGCCTGCGACACCATGAAAAAGGCGCGCACCTGGCTCGATGAACACGCTGTCAGGTATGACTTTCATGATTACAAAACGGTCGGAATCGACCGTGAACACCTGACCCAATGGTGCGACGAGCACGGCTGGCAAGTGGTGTTGAACCGTGCAGGCACGACCTTTCGCAAGCTCGACGACGAACGCAAAGCCGATCTCGACCAGCCGAAAGCCATCGAGCTGATGCTCGCGCAACCCTCGATGATCAAACGCCCGGTGCTTGATCTCGGTGACCGAACCCTGATTGGCTTCAAGCCAGATATCTACGCGGCAGCGCTCAAGTAAGGCAGCCCGTTCCATTTTGTTAGAGGTATCAACATGTCCACTACTCTGTTCAGCCTGGCCTTTGGTGTCGGCACTCAAAACCGTCAAGGCGCATGGCTGGAAGTGTTTTACGCGCAGCCACTGCTCAACCCGTCGGCCGAACTGGTCGCAGCTATCGCACCTGTTCTGGGCTACACCGAAGGCAATCAGGCCATCGCGTTCAGCACCGCTCAAGCTTCGCAACTGGCCGACGCCCTGAAAAGCGTCGACGCTGCCCAGGCTGCCTTGCTGACTCGTCTGGCCGAGAGCCACAAGCCGCTGGTCGCGACCCTTCTGGCCGAAGACGCTCAGTTGACCTCCACCCCAGAGGCTTACCTGAAGCTGCACCTGTTGTCCCATCGCCTAGTCAAGCCGCATGGCCTAAACCTGGCCGGCGTGTTCCCTCTGCTGCCGAACGTGGCGTGGACCAACCAGGGCGCGATCGACCTGGCCGAACTGGCCGAGCGTCAACTCGAAGCTCGTCTGCGCGGCAAGCTGCTGGAAGTGTTCTCGGTGGACAAGTTCCCGAAAATGACCGACTACGTGGTACCGGCCGGTGTGCGTATCGCTGACGCGGCACGTATTCGTCTGGGCGCTTACGTCGGCGAAGGCACCACCGTGATGCACGAAGGTTTCGTCAACTTCAACGCCGGCACCGAAGGCCCAGGCATGATCGAAGGTCGCGTGTCGGCTGGTGTGTTCGTCGGCAAGGGTTCGGACCTGGGTGGCGGTTGCTCGACCATGGGCACCCTGTCGGGCGGCGGCAACATCGTGATCAAGGTCGGCGAAGGCTGCCTGATCGGCGCCAACGCCGGTATCGGTATTCCGTTGGGGGATCGCAACACCGTTGAATCGGGCCTGTACGTCACTGCGGGTACCAAAGTGGCGCTGCTGGACGAGCACAACAAACTGGTCAAAGTCGTGAAGGCCCGTGAACTGGCCGGTCAACCTGACCTGTTGTTCCGCCGCAATTCGGAGACCGGTGCCGTGGAATGCAAAACCCACAAGTCGGCCATCGAACTGAACGAAGCGCTGCACGCTCACAACTAAGCAGAGCGTCAGACGATTAAACTGTAGGAGCGAGGCTTGCCCGCGAAGGGGCCCTTGAGGCCGCCAAAAGCTTCGCGAGCAAGCTTTGCTCCTACAGGGTCAGGCGTACACCCGCCCATGTTCAATAGGGCCGAATAACATGTTGATTCGCTCCCCCTGGCGCGCCGATTTTCCGGCCATCGCCGCATTGCAACGGCAAGACCAGACGTATCTGGACAACGCCGCCACCACGCAAAAACCTCAAGCCCTGCTGGATGCCCTGGCGCATTACTACGCCAACGGCGCGGCCAACGTGCATCGGGCGCAACATTTGCCCGGCGCCCACGCCACCCAGGCGTTCGAGGCCAGCCGCAGCAAAGTCGCCCATTGGCTCAATGCCGGCGATTGCGGGCAGATCATCTTTACCCATGGCACAACGTCTGCGCTGAACCTCCTGGCTTATGGCCTGGAACATCTTTTCAATCCGGGCGATGAAGTTGTCATCAGCGCCCTGGAGCATCACGCCAATCTGTTGCCGTGGCAGCAGCTTGCCCTCCGTTGCGAGCTGAAACTGGTGATCCTGCCGCTGGATACCGACGGTTTGATCGACCTTGATGCCGCCGCGCAGTTGATTGGTCCGCAAACTAGTTTGCTGGCGGTCAGTCAGCTGTCCAACGTCCTCGGTGCCTGGCAGCCGTTGCCCGCGCTGTTGGCGATGGCCCAGGCGCACAACGCGCTGACCGTGGTCGATGGCGCTCAAGGCGTGGTCCATGGTCGGCATGACGTGCAGGCGCTGGGTTGCGATTTTTATGTGTTTTCCAGCCATAAGCTCTATGGCCCCGAGGGTCTGGGCGTACTGTTCGGGCGCAATGAAGCGCTTGAGCAACTGCGTCATTGGCAATTCGGCGGTGAAATGGTGCTGGACGCGGATTACCACAGCGCTCGCTTTCGCCCTGCGCCACTGGGGTTCGAGGCGGGAACGCCGCCGATCGCCAGTGTGATCGGTCTGGGCGCGACCCTGGATTATCTGGCAGGGCTCAATCAGGACGCCGTGACTGCCCATGAAGCAGCGCTGCATGACTGTTTGCTCAAAGGCCTTGAAGCGCGCAACGGCATTCGGTTGCTGGGCAAGCCGCAGCTGGCGCTGGCCAGTTTTGTCGTCGAGGGTGTGCATAACTCTGATTTGGCGCATTTGCTGACGGAACAGGGGATCGCGGTGCGCGCCGGTCATCATTGCGCCATGCCGTTGCTCAAGCGTTTTGAGCTGGCCGGGGCGATCCGGGTGTCGTTGGCGTTGTACAACGACTCCGAAGACCTTGAGCGATTCTTTGAAGCGCTGGATCAGGCGTTGGAGTTGCTGCGATGAGCTTGCCCACCGATGCCGCTACGGCGCTGGACACTTTTCAGAATGCCGCTGGCTGGGAACAGCGAGCGCGTCTGCTGATGCAATGGGGTGATCGCCTGCCAGTGTTGAGCGATGTGTATAAGGTCGACGCCAACCGTGTAAATGGCTGTGAAAGCCAGGTGTGGCTGGTGGGCAAGTTGCAAGGTGGCCACTGGCAGTTTGCCGCGAGCAGTGATGCGCGGTTGATTCGCGGGTTGGTGGCGTTGTTGCTGGCGCGGGTTAACGGGTTGTCGGCTGTCGAGTTACAGCAGGTGGATTTGCCGGAGTGGTTTAATCAGCTGGGCTTGTCGCGGCAGCTGTCGCCATCGCGCAGCAATGGCCTCAACGCCGTGCTGCAGCGGATGCGAGAGTTGGCGCACTGATCGTTCCCACTCCGCGTGGGAACGATCGGGTCAGGCAGGTTTAATGCGATCAGCCGGCCGCCGCACGCCGGCAACTATCTTATCCACAGCCTTGGTCGCCGCGACCATGCCAAACGTCGCCGTCACCATCATCACCGCACCAAACCCTCCAGCGCAGTCAAGCTTCACACCATCACCGACAAAACTCTTCTGCAAGCAAATGCTGCCATCCGGTTTCGGGTAGCGCAGTTGTTCGGTGGAAAACACGCACGGCACGCTGTAATGACGGGTCACGGTACGGGAGAAGTTGTAGTCGCGGCGCAATGTGGAGCGCACTTTCGAGGCCAATGGATCATTAAATGTCCGATTCAAGTCGCAGACCTGAATCAGTGTCGGATCAATCTGCCCGCCCGCGCCGCCGGTGGTGATGATCTGGATCTTGCGACGCTTGCACCAGGCGATCAGCGCAGCCTTGGCATTCACGCTGTCGATGCAGTCGATCACGCAGTCGATGTTCGGCGTGATGTATTCGGCCATGGTCTCGCGGGTCACGAAATCCGCCACGGCGTGCACCGTGCAGTCCGGGTTGATCCCGCGCAGGCGCTCGGCCATCACGTCGACCTTGGGTTTGCCGACGGTGCTGTCCAGCGCATGCAGTTGACGGTTGGCGTTGCTGACACAGACGTCGTCCAGGTCAAACAGCGAAATCTCGCCCACGCCACACCGGGCAACGGCTTCCGCCGCCCAGGAACCGACGCCACCAACGCCGACGATCGCCACGTGGGCCGCGCGCAGGCGCTCCAGGCCGTCGATGCCATACAAACGGGCGATGCCTGCAAATCGCGGATCTTCTGTACTCATATCCATTACCCCAAAAACCGGCGCGCATTATAAGGGCTACACAGCGACAAATTTTAAGTTACACGCGACAAAGTGAAAGAACTTAAATGAAACCGGATTGCCCAACGTCAAGCTTTTCCTTGCCTGCTGTACGGTAAGTGAAAGCACGGTGTAGGATGCGCGCCCCCGGCCTCTTGGCAACCAGCCGCCGACCGTTCCTTCGTTCTGCAGCCCCTGGAACCTGAAATAGCTATGTCATCGCGTAAATTTGGACTCAACCTGGTCGTGGTGCTCGCCATCGCTGCCTTGTTTACCGGCTTCTGGGCGCTGATCAATCGCCCGGTCACCGCCCCGAACTGGCCTGAACAGATCTCCGGCTTTTCGTACTCGCCGTTCCAGCAAGGCCAGTACCCACAAAAAGAACAGTATCCGACCGACGATGAAATGCGTCGCGATCTGGAGATCATGAGCAAGCTGACGGACAACATCCGTACTTACTCGGTCGACGGCACGCTGGGCGATATTCCCAAGCTCGCCGAAGAGTTCGGTTTGCGCGTGACGCTGGGTATCTGGATCAGCCCGGATCTTGCGCGCAACGAGCGTGAAATCCTGCGCGCCATCGACCTGGCCAATACCTCCCGCAGCGTGGTTCGCGTGGTGGTGGGCAACGAGGCGATCTTCCGTAAGGAAATTACCGCCGCGGAGCTCAGCATTATTCTGGATCGCGTCCGCGCGGCAGTGAAAGTGCCGGTGACCACCTCCGAGCAATGGCACGTATGGGAAGAAAACCCAAGCCTGGCCAAGCACGTCGACCTGATCGCCGCTCACGTCCTGCCGTATTGGGAACATGTTCCGATGGAGCAGTCCGGGCAGTTCGTACTCGACCGTGCCCGCGACCTGAAAAAGATGTTCCCGAAAAAGCCGCTGCTGCTGTCGGAAGTCGGCTGGCCGAGCAACGGTCGCATGCGCGGCGGTGCCGATGCGTCGCCGGCAGACCAGGCGATTTACCTGCGCACACTGGTCAACAAGCTCAACCGCCAGGGTTTCAACTACTTCGTGATCGAAGCGTTTGACCAACCCTGGAAAGCCAGCGACGAAGGCTCGGTAGGCGCCTATTGGGGCGTGTTCAACGCCGCTCGTCAGCAGAAATTCAACTTCGAAGGCCCGGTCGTCGCCATTCCGCAATGGCGCGTGCTCGCTGTCGGTTCGGTGGTGTTGGCCCTGCTCTCCCTGACCTTGCTGATGATCGACGGTTCGGCCCTGCGTCAACGCGGCCGTACCTTCCTGACCTTCATCGCGTTCCTTTGCGGTTCGGTGCTGGTGTGGATCGGTTACGACTACAGCCTGCAATACAGCACCTGGTTCAGCCTGACGGTGGGCTTCCTGCTTGCCCTCGGTGCACTCGGGGTCTTTATCGTATTGCTGACAGAGGCGCACGAACTGGCCGAAGCAGTCTGGACCCACAAACGCCGGCGCGAATTCCTGCCGGTGGTGGGTGATTCGGACTACCGACCGAAAGTCTCGATTCACGTCCCTTGCTACAACGAGCCGCCGGAGATGGTCAAACAGACCCTCAATGCCCTGGCCAACCTCGACTATCCGGACTTTGAAGTTCTGATCATCGACAACAACACCAAGGACCCGGCCGTCTGGGAACCAGTGCGCGATTACTGCGAAACCCTCGGCCCGCGCTTCAAGTTCTTCCACGTCGCGCCATTGGCCGGCTTCAAAGGTGGCGCGCTGAATTACCTGATTCCGCACACCGCCAAGGATGCCGAAGTGATTGCGGTGATCGACTCGGACTACTGCGTCGACCCGAACTGGCTCAAGCACATGGTGCCGCACTTCGCCGATCCGAAAATCGCCGTGGTGCAGTCGCCACAGGATTACCGCGACCAGAACGAAAGCACCTTCAAGAAGCTCTGCTACGCCGAATACAAAGGCTTCTTCCACATCGGCATGGTTACCCGTAACGATCGTGACGCAATCATCCAGCACGGCACCATGACCATGACCCGGCGTTCGGTGCTCGAGGAACTGGGCTGGGCTGACTGGTGCATCTGTGAAGACGCCGAGTTGGGTCTGCGCGTGTTCGAAAAAGGTCTGTCGGCGGCGTATTACCACACCAGCTACGGCAAAGGCCTGATGCCCGATACCTTTATCGACTTCAAGAAACAGCGCTTCCGCTGGGCCTATGGCGCGATTCAGATCATCAAGCGTCATACCACCAGCCTGTTGCGCGGCAAGGGTACCGAGCTGACCCGTGGCCAGCGTTACCACTTCCTCGCGGGCTGGTTGCCGTGGGTGGCGGACGGCATGAACATCTTCTTCACCGTGGGCGCCTTGTTGTGGTCGGCGGCGATGATCATCGTGCCGCAGCGGGTCGATCCGCCGTTGTTGATTTTCGCGATCCCGCCGCTGGCGCTGTTCGTGTTCAAGGTTGGCAAGATCATCTTCCTCTACCGTCGTGCGGTCGGGGTCAACCTGAAGGACGCATTCTGCGCGGCACTGGCAGGGTTGGCGTTGTCGCACACCATCGCCAAAGCGGTGTTGTACGGCTTCTTCACCAGCAGCATTCCGTTTTTCCGTACACCGAAGAACGCCGATAATCACGGTTTCTGGGTGGCGATTTCGGAGGCTCGCGAAGAAGTGTTCATCATGCTGCTGTTGTGGGGCGCGGCGCTGGGGATATACCTGGTGAACGGCATGCCGAGCAACGACATGCGTTTCTGGGTGACCATGTTGCTGGTGCAGTCGCTGCCATACCTGGCGGCGCTGATCATGGCGTTCTTGTCTTCTCTGCCAAAACCGGCAGTCGAGGCAGAGACTCTACCAGCGGTCTAAATCGTGACAGATGCACTAAACGGCGGCCAATGGCCGCCGTTTTGCTTTAAGATAACCGCCATTTTGCGCGCCTTGCCCCCAGCTTTCGGAGTTCCCCATGACGGCCCACGCCGACCTTTCGCCGACCCTTCAACTCGCCATCGACCTGATCCGCCGTCCGTCCGTGACGCCGGTCGACGCCGATTGCCAGAAGCAGATGATGCAGCGCCTGGGCGATGCCGGTTTTGCGCTTGAGCCCATGCGTATCGAAGATGTGGATAACTTTTGGGCGATCCACGGCAAACACGACGGTCCGGTGCTGTGCTTCGCCGGCCACACCGACGTAGTGCCAACCGGCCCGGTGACCGCCTGGCAGATCGACCCGTTCAACGCGGTAATCGACGAACACGGCATGCTTTGCGGCCGTGGTGCGGCGGACATGAAAGGCAGCCTCGCGTCCATGACCGTGGCGGCCGAGCGTTTCGTCACCGACTACCCGGACCACAAGGGCAAGGTCGCTTTCCTGATCACCAGCGACGAAGAAGGCCCGGCGCACCACGGCACCAAGGCTGTGGTTGAACGCCTTGTTGCTCGTAAGGAGCGTCTGGACTGGTGCATTGTTGGCGAACCGTCTAGCACCACGTTGGTGGGTGATGTGGTGAAGAACGGCCGTCGCGGCTCCCTCGGCGCCAAGCTGACCGTGCGCGGGGTGCAGGGCCACGTGGCGTATCCGCACCTGGCGAAGAACCCGATCCACCTCACCGCCCCGGCGCTGGCCGAGCTGGCCGCCGAGCATTGGGACCACGGCAACGACTTCTTCCCGCCGACCAGCTTCCAGATTTCCAACGTGAACTCCGGCACCGGCGCGACCAACGTGATCCCCGGTGATTTGGTGGCGGTATTCAATTTCCGCTTCTCCACTGAATCCACCGTCGAAGGCCTGCAAAAGCGCGTTGCCGACATCCTCGACAAACATGGCCTGGACTGGCACATCGTCTGGGCGCTGTCCGGTCTGCCGTTCCTCACCGAGCCAGGTGCATTGCTGGATGCCGTCGCGTCGAGCATCAAGGACATCACCGGCCGCGAAACCCGCGCCTCCACCAGTGGTGGCACCTCCGACGGGCGCTTCATCGCGACCATGGGCACTCAGGTGGTTGAACTGGGCCCGGTCAACGCGACGATCCACCAGGTCAACGAGCGTGTGCTGGCCGCCGACCTCGATGTGCTGACCGAAATCTACTACCAGACCCTGATCAAGTTGCTCGCCTGATGCTCGCCTGCCCGATCTGCAGCGAACCGCTGAACGCGGTGGACAACGGCGTGGCCTGCCCCGCCGGGCATCGTTTCGACCGCGCTCGTCAGGGTTACCTGAACCTGCTGCCGGTGCAGCACAAGAACAGCCGCGACCCTGGGGATAACCTGGCGATGGTCGAAGCCCGGCGAGATTTTTTGAACGCCGGTCATTACGCTCCGGTGGCCAAGCGTCTGGCTGAATTGGCTGCGCAATACACACCACAGCGCTGGCTGGACATCGGTTGTGGCGAGGGTTACTACACCGCGCAAATCGCCGATGCCGTGCCGAACGCCGACGGTTACGCGCTGGATATTTCCCGGGAAGCCGTCAAACGCGCCTGCAAACGCAACCCGCAACTGACCTGGTTGATCGCCAGCATGGCGCGGGTGCCGTTGGCCTCGGGCAGCTGCCAGTTTCTCGCCAGCGTCTTCAGCCCGCTGGACTGGGAGGAAGCCAAACGCCTGCTCAGCCCTGGCGGCGGTCTGATGAAAGTCGGGCCGACCAGTGGCCATCTGATGGAATTGCGCGAGCGGCTGTACGACGAAGTGCGTGAGTACACCGACGACAAGCATCTGGCTCTGGTACCGGAAGGCATGGCGCTGCAACACAGTGAAACCCTGGAGTTCAAGCTGACGCTGGAAAAGGGTCAGGATCGCGCCAACCTGTTGGCCATGACGCCACACGGCTGGCGCGCCAGTGCTGAACGCCGGACGGCGGTGATCGAACAGGCCGAGCCGTTCGAAGTCACCGTATCGATGCGCTACGATTATTTCGTACTTCAATAATTTTTGGTCTTGAGCAACGGCTCAAGGCCGGCTAAATCCGCGAATGGATTTTTCAGACCCGCAGTGAGGACATCCATGCGCCAACCCGATATCGAGATTTACCTGAAAGACGCCGACGTCGACTACAAGGCCATCGCGGCGTGGCTCGGCGAAGCTTTAGGCCCATGCACCGACTGGGTCCAGAAAGGCCAGACCTACAAGTGCAAGGCCGGCAATGTGCCCGTGACCTGGCTACCGAAAGCCGTGGGCAAATGGAACAGCCTGTATCTGGAAAGCGACCAGACCCCGTGGGAAGACGACATCGCCTGCGCCCGCGCTGCGTTTGCCGCGCTGAACGTCGAAGTGCGTTGTGCACCGGGTAGCTGGGTCGAGGAAGAAGGTGAGGAATCGGCCGATCGCTGGATGCGCATCAGCGCTGATGGTGAGGAAGAAATCACCTGGAAAACCGCCTGACACTGATCGTTCCCACGCTCTGCGTGGGAATGCAGCCCGGGACGCTCCGCGTCCCAGAAGCGGACGCAGAGCGTCCATTGAGGCATTCCCACGCGGAGCGTGGGAACGATCTCTAGAGGCCTACAACATCCTCAGCCTGCAAGCCCTTCTCGCCGGTCACCACGGCATATTCAACCTGCTGGCCTTCAGCCAACGAGCGATGCCCTTCGCCGCGAATCGCGCGGTAGTGCACGAACACGTCCACCCCGTCTTCGCGCTGAATGAAGCCATAGCCCTTGGCGTCGTTGAACCACTTCACATTGCCGGTTTCGCGCGTAGCCATGTCAGTACCCCCTTGTTTTTATTTTGAACGGCCGAGTATATGACAGCCGCCAAAACTCTCAACTCAAGTTTACTTAGGCGCTTTTTTGCCGATTTTCGGCGAATACGGCACACTACCGGCCGCCCGAGCAAACGCTCGGTTTTATTCACTCATGCAGATGCCGTATGACCCGTTCCCCGTTCCGCCGTCTTGTGTTTGGCACCCTGCGCCGACTGCTCTACCTCTGGGTTCGCTCGGAGACGATCAACCAGTCGTCGTTCACCCTCAACCTCGACCGCAGTCGTCCGGTGTTCTACGTCCTGCAAAACCCTTCGCTGACCGACCTTGCCGTGGTCGATACCGAGTGCAGCAAGGCCGGCCTGCCGCGCCCGGTGTTGCCGGTATCGGTAGGTACGTTGGTGGAACCCGCCGCGTTCTTTTACCTGACGCCGGAGCCCGACTGGCTCGGCCGCCAGGACAAACGTGGCGCACCGCCGACCCTGACTCGCCTGGTCAGTGCCCTGAGCCAGAACGCCGCTGAAGATGCGCAGATCATTCCGGTCAGCGTGTTCTGGGGTCAGTCGCCAGACAGCGAATCGAGCCCGTGGAAACTGCTCTTCGCCGACAGCTGGGCGGTCACCGGGCGTCTGCGCCGGTTGCTGAGCATCATCGTGCTGGGGCGCAAAACCCGGGTGCAGTTCTCGGCGCCGATTCACCTGCGTGAGCTGATCGACCACAACAAAGGCCACGAGCGCACCGTGCGCATGGCCCAGCGAATTCTGCGGGTGCACTTCCGCAACCTGAAAGCCGCCGTGATCGGCCCGGACATTTCCCATCGTCGCAACCTGGTCAAGGGCCTGCTCAATCAGCCCCTGGTCAAACAAGCGATCCTCGACGAAGCCGAGCGCGAGAACATCTCCCCGGAGAAAGCCAAGGCCCAGGCCCTGCGCTATGGCAACGAGATCGCCTCGGATTACACCTACACCGCGATCCGCTTTCTCGAAGTGGTGCTGAGCTGGTTCTGGAACAAGATCTACGATGGGATCAAGGTCAACCACATCGAAGGCGTGCAGAAGGTCGCTCAAGGTCACGAAGTGATTTACGTGCCGTGCCATCGCAGCCACATCGATTACCTGCTGCTGTCCTACTTGCTGTTCCGCAATGGCCTGACCCCGCCGCACATTGCCGCCGGGATCAACCTCAACATGCCGGTGATCGGCAGCCTGCTGCGGCGCGGCGGTGCGTTCTTCATGCGCCGCACCTTCAAGGGCAACCCGCTCTACACCTCGGTGTTCAACGAATACCTGCACACCTTGTTCACCAAAGGCTTCCCGGTGGAGTACTTCGTCGAGGGCGGCCGTTCGCGCACCGGGCGCATGCTGCAACCGAAAACCGGGATGCTCGCGATCACCCTGCGCAGCTTTTTGCGTTCGTCGCGGATGCCGATTGTCTTCATCCCGGTCTACATCGGCTACGAGCGCGTACTGGAAGGCCGGACCTACCTCGGCGAACTGCGTGGCGCGAGCAAGAAGAAAGAATCGATCTTCGACATCTTCAAAGTCATCGGCGCCCTCAAGCAGCGCTTCGGCCAAGTGGCGGTGAACTTTGGCGAACCGATCAAACTGGCGGAATTCCTCGACAGCGAACAGCCGGACTGGCGTAAACAGGAACACGGCCCGCAGTTCAAACCGGCTTGGCTCAACGAAACCACCAACCGCCTCGGCGAGAAAGTCGCACAGCATCTCAACGAAGCCGCGGCGATCAACCCGGTCAACCTCGTGGCCCTGGCCCTGCTGTCCACCAGCCGTCTGGCCCTGGATGATCGCGCCATGGCGCGGGTACTTGATCTGTATTTGGCGCTGTTGCGCAAGGTGCCGTATTCGCCGCACACCACACTGCCGGAAGGTGACGGCCGAGCGTTGATAGAGCATGTGAAAGACATGGATTTGTTGTCCGAGCAGAGCGATGCCCTGGGCAAGATTCTGTATCTGGACGAGCAGAACGCCGTCCTGATGACCTACTACCGCAACAACGTTTTGCACATCTTCGCCTTGCCGGCGCTGCTGGCGAGTTTCTTCCAGAGCGCCTCGCGCATGAGCCGCGAACAGATCCTGCGCTACACCCGCGCGCTGTACCCGTACCTGCAATCGGAGCTGTTCATTCGCTGGTCGCTGGACGAGCTGGATGCGGTGATTGATCAATGGCTCGAAGCGTTCGTCGAGCAAGGTCTGCTGCGTTTTGAGAATGACGTCTACCTACGTCCGGCGCCGAGTTCGCGGCATTTCGTGCTGCTGACGCTGCTGTCGAAAAGCATCGCCCAGACCCTGCAACGCTTCTATATGACGGTCTCGCTGCTGCTCAACAGCGGCCAGAACAGCATCAGCGCCGAAGAACTGGAAGACCTGTGCACGGTCATGGCGCAACGCCTCTCGATCCTCCATGGCCTCAACGCCCCGGAGTTCTTCGACAAGAGCCTGTTCCGCCACTTCATCCAGACCATGCTGGATCTGGACGTACTCAAGCGTGATGAGGCCGGCAAATTGAGTTATCACGAACTGCTGGGAGACCTGGCGGAAGGTGCGGCCAAACGGGTGTTGTCGGCGGAGATTCGCTTGTCGATCCGCCAGGTGGCGTTGCATCGCAGTGAAGATGCGGCGGAGCTGGTAAAGCCTCTCTGATCCATCGAGGGAACTACGCGGCACCGTTATTCAGAAGCAAGGATGCTTCTGATCTATCCCGCTATAAATTCGCCCCCAAACGCAGGAATACTCCTACACACGGTTCGGTGCCCCCAGCGATATGCTGACGGTTCGTCATTTCCGACGATTAATTTGATAAGGAGATCAAATGAGCAACGAACATGTAATGAGCATCAGCGGTACCGTGCACTATCTGATAAAGATTCTGCTGTCGCCGAACTCGACACTTCACGTCAGCCTGCAAGATGTCACTCCGGCTGCGCCTGTCAAAGAACTTGCCCAGCAAGTTATCCCTCATGCAGAAACCGCAGGCCTGGACTTTAATCTGACATACGCGGCCGCTGATGTGCTGCCCGGCCACAGCTATGGAATCACCGCACGCATCGAAACCAACGGCGAGGTGATCTTCGCAACAACCAAACCTCACCGAGTGGAGTTGGGTGTCAACCATCTGCGCCCTGAGGACGTCGTGGTCCGCAACGTCCGTAAAAATCCGGACAACAACGCCTAAGCCCAACTGCCCGACATCACATGGGGCGAAATCACCTTAAAAATCAGTTAAATTGTCGTTGGCGCTGTTTTTCTCCGGGCGCCAAGGACAGGGATTTAACTCATGAAAAAACTCTCGCTACTAGGGCTTACTGCATTGCTCGGAGCTTGCCATACCCTACAACCGGCCGCTAAAACCAGCCTTGATGGCGAAGTGTTTTACCTCCAACGCATTGCCCTCCCGCCAAGCGCCACCTTGAGCGTCAGCTTGCAGGACGTGTCTCTTGCCGACGCACCCGCCGTGGTCCTCGATGAACAGAAAGGCCCGGTCAAAGGCCAGGTGCCGCTGCCGTTTCATCTGAGTTACGATCCAGCGCAGGTCAAGCCGGGTCATCGCTATTCAGTCAGCGCACGCATCGAAGTCGACGGCAAACTGATGTTCATCACCACCGAACATCACGCCGTACAGCTTGATGGCAGCGACCCGCAGCCACTGAAAATCCGCGTCGACGCCGTCCGCTAATCCTCTTTTCTGAACAAGGAAGCAGCCATGCTCCGCCCTACCCTTTGCTTCGCCAGCCTGTGCGCAGGCTTGATGATCTCCGCGAGTGCCCTAGCGCTGTCGCTCAACGACCTGTCGCAACAAGACGCCACCGGCGGCCTCAAGGATGCCCTGACTCAAGGTGCGCAACTGGCCGTGAAACAACTCGGCACGCCGGGCGGCTTCAGTAACAACCCGGACGTGAAGATCGAATTGCCGGGCAAGCTTGGCAAGGTCGCCAGCAAGATGAAAGCCTTCGGCATGGGCGCTCAGGTCGATCAGCTGGAAACCAGCATGAACAAAGCGGCGGAAACCGCCGTGACCCAGGCCCAGCCGATCCTGGTGGATGCGGTGAAGAAGATGAGCGTGGAGGATGCCAAGGGCATTCTCAGCGGCGGCAAAGACTCCGCCACTCAGTACCTGAGCAAAACCAGCCGCGAACAGATCCGCGTGAAATTCCTGCCGATCGTCAAGCAAGCCACCGATCAGGTAGGCCTGGCCAAACAGTACAACTCGTTCGCAGGGCAAGCCGCGACGCTGGGTATGTTGGATGCGAAGAACGCCAACATCGAAAGCTACGTGACCGAGCAGGCGCTGAACGGTTTGTTCGAGATGATTGGTAAACAGGAAGAAACCATTCGCCAGAATCCTGCAGCGGCAGCGACCAGTCTGGCGAAGAAGGTGTTTGGCACGTTGTAATTATTGAGTGACTGAAACTCACAAAAAGCCCGCTGACCTTTATAGGTTCAGCGGGTTTTTTCGTTTGCGTTATTGCTGCGGATCAAGGTGTTCCAGGACGCGATATACCAACAACGCTGCCAACGAAATCATCTGTTGAATCGCCCCAAACCACTCAACAGGCCGAGCGTTAGCTCGCCTGCAGCTCTTGACCTTGATCCACCCGCCCCTTCGGGAGGCTGAGTGGAGGTGTTCATCTGGGGGGAGGCGCGCAGCGCCGTTCGACGCAGTCGAACACATCGAGAGGAGGTCGAAGCGAAGCCGACCGGAGGCGATGCCCCCAGATGAATACCGGAACGAAGGAACGCCGAGCCTTAGCGAGGGGCCGGACGCTTGGGGCGAGACCTTTGCTTCCTTTGGGCTGGGCCGGCACTCCGGCGTTTGCCAAAGGGAGTCGCCGTAAGGGCGAAACCATTAGTGGCCATTACCGCAGCAACGGATATGTACACCAACAACAAGAGCTTGGTCGGCCCGAAGGCCGCCAAGATCAAAAGATCAAACGGCCTCTTTCTTGACCCTGAACCAAGCCGCATACAGCGCCGGCAAAAACAGCAACGTCAACGCCGTCGCCACAATCAGCCCACCCATGATCGCCACCGCCATCGGCCCGAAGAACACGCTGCGCGACAGCGGAATCATCGCCAGCACCGCCGCGAGCGCAGTCAACACAATCGGCCGGAAACGCCGCACCGTAGCTTCGATAATCGCTTGCCACGGTTTGAGCCCGGCGGCGATGTCCTGCTCGATCTGGTCCACCAGAATCACCGAGTTACGCATGATCATCCCGGACAGCGCGATGGTCCCAAGCATCGCCACAAAACCAAAAGGCTGACGGAACACTATCAAGAACAGCGTCACACCAATCAAGCCCAGCGGCGCTGTAAGAAACACCATCACCGTGCGTGAGAAACTGCGCAGTTGCAGCATCAGTAACGTCAGCACCACCACGATGAAAAGCGGCACACCAGCCTTCACCGAATTCTGCCCGCGAGCCGAGTCCTCCACCGTGCCACCGACCTCCAGCAGATACCCGTCCGGTAGCTCGGCACGAACAGGATCGAGAGTCGGCATGATCTGCTGCACCAGCGTCGCCGGTTGTTCCTTGCCGTAAATGTCGGCGCGCACCGTCACGTTAGGCAAGCGGCTGCGGTGCCAGATGATGCCTTCTTCGAAACCGTATTCCAGCGTCGCGATCTGCGACAGCGCTACGCTGCGGCCGTTGTCAGTCGGTACGGCCAGACTCGGCAGCAACGACAGCTCAGTGCGCTCATGCAACGTGCCGCGCAACAGAATCTCGATCAATTCGTTGTCTTCACGGTACTGGCTGACGCTGGAGCCGGTCAGTGAGCTTTGCAGGAACTTCGACAGGTTCGCAGTGCTCACGCCAAGCGCCCGGGCACGGTCCTGATCAACGTTCAGATAAACAACTTTGCTCGGTTCCTCCCAGTCCAGATGGACGTTGGCCACGTGCGGGTTCTCGCGAACCTTGGCCGCGACTTTACGAGCCAGCGTGCGGACCTCCTCGATGTGCTCACCGGTGACCCGGAACTGCACCGGATAGCCAACCGGCGGCCCGTTCTCCAGACGCGTAACCCGCGAACGCAGGGCCGGGAATTGTTCGTTGAGGGTTTCGATCAGCCAGGTGCGCAGGGTTTCGCGCTCCTCGATGGTCTTGGCCAGGACTACAAACTGCGCGAAGCTCGCCGCAGGAAGTTGTTGATCCAGCGGTAGGTAAAAACGCGGCGAACCGGTGCCAACGTAAGCGACATAGTTATCGATACCGGCGTGATCCTTCAGCAGTGCTTCGAGGCGTTTGACCTCATCGCTGGTGTTGCTTAGCGATGCACCCTCGGCCAGTTTCAGATCGACCATCAATTCCAGACGACCCGATGCCGGGAAAAACTGCTGTGGCACAAAGCGAAACAGGACGACAGAACCGATAAACAACACGACCGTCAGGACAATGACCGTCTTGCGCCGCTGCACGCACCACTCCACCAGGCGTCTGACGCGCTGATAGAACGGCGTGTCATAAGGGTCGGGCTGGCCGTCGCCGGTGCCGTGTTTGGCTGCATGAATTTTCGCCAGATCCGGCAGGAGCTTCTCCCCCAGATACGGCACAAACACCACGGCGGCCACCCACGAGGCCAGCAGCGCGATGGTCACCACCTGGAAGATCGAACGGGTGTATTCGCCGGTACCCGATTGCGCAGTGGCAATCGGCAGGAAGCCGGCAGCGGTGATCAGCGTACCGGTGAGCATGGGGAATGCGGTGCTGGTCCAGGCGTAACTGGCCGCCTTGATCCGGTCGAAGCCCTGCTCCATTTTGATCGCCATCATTTCCACGGCGATGATCGCGTCGTCCACCAACAAACCCAGCGCCAGCACCAACGCCCCGAGGGAAATCTTGTGCAGGCCGATTCCCAAGTAATACATGCAGGCGAACGTCATCGCCAATACCAAAGGAATCGCCAGCGCTACCACCATGCCGGTGCGCACACCGAGGGAGAAAAAGCTCACCAGCAGGACGATTGCCAGCGCTTCCACCAGCACCTGAACAAATTCACCAACACTACTTTTCACTGCGGCTGGCTGGTCGGAGACCTTGCGCAGCTGCATACCGGCAGGGAGATTTTTCTGGATCCGGTCGAACTCGATTTCCAGCGCCTTGCCCAGCACCAGAATGTCGCCACCGTCCTTCATGGCCACGGCCAGACCGATGGCGTCTTCGGCCATGAAGCGCATACGCGGCGCCGGCGGATCATTAAAACCGCGACGCACATCCGCCACATCGGAGATGCGGAAGGTGCGATCTCCTACGCGAATCGGGAAGCTCTTGATCTCTTCGACTGTCTGAAAATTCCCCGAGACGCGTAGCTGCAAGCGCTCGCTGGTGGTCTCGAAAAACCCGGCGGTGGACATCGCATTCTGCTCTTCAAGGGCCTGCTGCACCGCTGACAAAGGTAGGCCGAGGGTGGCGAGTTTGACGTTGGAGAGTTCGATCCAGATCTTCTCGTCCTGTAACCCGAGCAGATCGACCTTGCCGACATCCTTGACCCGTTGCAGCTGAATCTGGACGCGGTCGGCATAGTCCTTGAGCACCGCGTAATCAAAACCGTCGCCGGTCAGCGCGTAGATATTGCCGAAGGTGGTGCCGAACTCATCGTTGAAAAATGGCCCCTGGATGCCCGGCGGCAGGGTATGACGGATATCGCTGATCTTCTTGCGAACCTGGTACCAGAGGGCCGGGATTTCCACGGAGTGCATGGAATCACGGGCGACGAAAGTCACTTGGGATTCACCCGGACGGGAGAACGAAACGATGCGCTCGTACTCGCCGGTTTCCATCAGTTTCTTTTCAATGCGCTCAGTGACCTGACGCGACACTTCCTGCGCCGTGGCCCCCGGCCAAATGGTACGAATCACCATGGCCTTGAAGGTGAACGGCGGGTCTTCACTTTGGCCGAGTTTGGTGTAGGACAGTGCGCCGACAACTGCCAGCAAGAGCATCAGGAACAGTACGATCTGGCGATTACGCAGCGCCCATTCGGAAAGATTGAAACCCATCGGGGATTACTCCTTGTCCGCCAGATTGACCACGCGGTTGGAGCGATCCACCGGGCGCACTTGCTGCCCGTCATGAAGCACATGAACACCAGCCGCCACCACCCAATCGCTGGCGTTCAGGCCTTCGAGCACCGGCACGGTTTTCTCGCCAAAGGCACCGACCCGGACCGGGGCTTTTTTCAAGGTATTGTTGGCGCCAAGCACCCAAACGTAGGTGGCACCGTTTTCCGCGGTGACGGCCGACAGTGGTACCGACAGCGACACCACGTCGGCGGTCTGGATAAACACTCGGGCGCTCTGACCGAGCTCTGCGGGGACCTTGCCGGTGGTGAAAGCGATGCGGGCGGCAAAGGTGCGCGACTTTGGATCAGCAGCAGGCGACAGCTCACGGATGCGCCCGGCGAAACGTTGGTCGGGTTGGGTCCAGAGTTCTACCGAGACTGGCTGACCCACCTTGAAACGGCCGAAACTTTGTTCCGGCAGGCTGATCGACACTTCGCGCTCGCCATCGGTGGCGAGGGTAAACACCGTTTGCCCGGCCGCCACGACTTGCCCGACTTCGACCGCACGTTTGGCCACCACGCCATCCTGAGGCGCACGCAGCACGGCGTAACTGGCCTGATTGGTCGAGACGTTGAATTCGGCTTTGATTTGCTTGAGACGTGCTTCACCGGATCGGTAAAGGTTTTCAGAATTGTCGTACTGCGAACGGCTGACCATCTGACGGTCCATCAAGGTCTTGTAGCGATCACGTTCGGCGCGCACCAGGCTCAGATTGGCCTCGGCAGCGGCGACCTGGGCGCGGGTGGCTTCCAGTTGCAGGCGTACATCCTGAGGATCGAGCTCCGCCAACGGTTGGTCGGCCTTGACCCGCTGTCCCTCTTCGACCAGTCGTCGACTGACTTTGCCGCCAATGCGAAACGCCAGGTCCGGCTCAAAGCGAGCGCGGACTTCACCGGGAAAACTTTCCATCGCCTGAGCCGAAGGCTCTGGCTGCACGACCATGGCCGGGCGAACGGTGACTTGAGGCGCCTCTTCGTGACCACACGCAGACAATAAAAACGCCAGACTGACTGGCAACGCGAGGGGCAAGGCATAGCGGAACATGGTGAAGGACCTTTCGCTAATGGTGCTTGGAATAATTATACTGGGCAGTATGTTATTAATAGCAAACTCACCAGTCCAGTATTAAAAGCGAAGAATGTCGAATAATCTTTCAGCACCCAACGGCCCAGGCCGTCCCAAGGATTTGGCCAAGCGCCGAGCGATCCTCGATGCGGCGAAAATTCTGTTTCTGAGCAAGGGTTATGCGAGTACCAGCATGGACGCCGTGGCGGCCGAGGCCGGTGTGTCGAAGCTGACCGTCTACAGCCATTTCAACGACAAGGAGACGCTGTTCTCTGCCGCCGTGATGGCCAAGTGCGAAGAGCAGTTGCCGACACTGTTTTTTGAGTTGCCGGACGGCATTGCCGTTGAAACGGTGCTGCTGAACATCGCGCGTGGTTTTCATCAGCTGATCAACAGCGACGAATCGGTCAACCTGCATCGGCTGATGATGACGCTGGGCAGCCAAGACCCGAAACTCTCGCTGATCTTCTTCGAGGCCGGGCCTGAGCGCATGCTGCATGGCATGGAGCGGTTGCTGGTCAAGGTTGATCAGAGCGGCGCCTTGAGCATCGACAAACCGCGCAATGCGGCCGAGCATTTCTTCTGCCTGCTCAAGGGTGCGGGGAATTTCAGGCTGCTGTATGGCTGCGGCGAGCCGTTGACCGGGGATGCGGCGGAGAGCCATATTCGGGAAGTGGTGGGGTTGTTTATGCGGGCTTATCGGCCTTAACGATGATCATTCCCACGCAGAGTGTGGGAATGATCAGCAAACAGTCTTAAGGCTTCAGCGCCTTCTTCGGATAAATGTCATACCGACTGGATTTACCATCCAGCGCATGGCTCGGCTTCGGCCCTTCAATGCACGGCGCCTTGCGCGGCCGCTTGACCACCACCCGGTGGCTGGCCAACGCCAACGCAGCTTCAAGCAACGCCGGCGCATCCGGATCATCGCCGACCAGCGGCCGGAACAGGCGCATTTCCTTCTTCACCAAGGCAGTTTTCTCACGATGGGGAAACATCGGGTCGAGGTAGATCACCTGCGGCGGCTCGCCTTCCCAATTGCGCATCACCTCGATCGAATTGCCCTTGAGCAAGCGCATCCGCGCCACGATCGGCGCCACGTCAAAGTCTTCCGCGCCGCGCGCCAGGCCATCTTCAAGCAAAGCGCCAATCAGCGGCTGACGCTCGATCAGGCTCATCTCGCAGCCCAGGCTCGCCAGCACGAACGCATCTTTGCCCAGCCCCGCCGTGGCATCCAGCACCCGCGGACGCACGCCTTGGGCAACCCCGACAGCCTTGGCGATCATTTGACCGCTACCGCCGCCGTACAAACGGCGATGGGCCGCGCCCCCCTCGACGAAGTCCACCCGCACCGGCCCCGGCGCGTCCGGGCCCAGTTGCTGCAGCTGCAAACCCATGTCGCCGACCTGCAAGGCAAACTCACCATCATCCACCTGCATCGGCAAACCCAGGCGCTCGGCCCATTGTTCGGCCTGTGGCTGATAAGTCTCGGCCAGGGCCTCGACATGGATGCGGCAGGCCGCAGGTTGCTCAATCATGGGAAAACACGCTCAAAAAATTAATGATCGGCAAAAACGGCCGATAACAAAACTATCGAGCATTTTGCCAGACCTGAGCGTCGACCGAGAGAAATGTCAGACATTCAACGCACATCGATAGGCTACATCTCGCCCCACGGCGATTTTGGCCTACGGAACTCCCAAGCACTGAGCGGCGTCAGTCACCTGTGGCAAGATTTCTTTGCCCAGGCCCTGGCCGATCAGTCGGGCGATGTCGTTCCGGCTTCTCTCAACTTTCCACCGGTCGATCTCGACAGCCCGGTCGAACCCACCGTTGGCAGCGAACTGCTGGCTCACATCATTTCCCAGCGCGAATGCGATGTGAAAGAAACCGAGGTCCGCCCTCCCGAGCCACTGTTCCTGCCGATTGCCGAGTTCGACATGGACCTGGCCGACAAACCTTTCCCACCGTTCCCGGCACAAGAAATCGTCGATCAACAGAAGCAACAGGACTTCGAAAGCGGTTGGGTCCGCCCGATCGTGCTCACGGCCGGTCAACCGCTGCCAACGCCTGGCACCGCACCGCAACCGCGTCCGCTGCACCTGCCAATCGCCGAATTCGAACTCGATCTGCTGGACAAGCCATTCCCGCCGTTCTCGCCCGAAGCGCTGGTGGAACAACAGAAGCAACTCGATTTCGACAACGGCTGGGCTCGCCGGATCGTCCTGCAGAACCTGCGCATCGCCGCCTGACCTTCAATAACAGGCCCTCAGCGACACACCCACCACGGCCCGACATCCACATGAAAGTGATTGCGATGGGCGGCGTTGTAATCCGGGCTCAATACCACACTGAACATGTCGCAAGCGCCATCGCGGACCTGACGTAAAAACCGTGCGTCCTGATTATCCTTCGGCCAATCCTTGAGCACGTTGATGGATCGGCCATCGGCCAAGCGAAAACCGGCGATATCCAGCGCATTGGCGCTGGCATGCTGGCTGCGTCTGCCGTTTTCGCGGTTGTAGACGTTGCGGCAGGCAAAGCTGCCGAGATGGTCGACACGCGTTACCGCTTGACCGTAGACCGCTTGTGCGGCGGGTTGCAGGGCGTGGTGTTCGAACAGGGCAAACGACACCGCCAGGCGGCAACTGGCGAGGAAACTGCTGCTCAGCGCCACCTCTCCGCCTTGCACACGCAAGGTGTTGATCAACGGACACGTCGCGTCGGGGCTGTTGGCCTGACGGGTCACGTGCAACCCGGAGCTGCTCAGGGCTTGATCGCACAATTGCGGATCATCGCGTAGGCGCATCAGTTTGTAGCGGGTCAGAAAATTGGGTGCGGCCTTCACGTCCAGTGGCGCCCAAGGATTCCACTGCGGCGGCAGTGAGATCCAGCCGCGCCCGACGCTCACGGCCGCCGCACCCACGATCAACAGCATCAACAGCAGCCACCAGCGAAACCGCATCGTCAGCCTTTGAACAATTGATTGGCCTGGGCGTACGGCATGGATCGCGATGTGAACCCGAACGTGCCCGATGTCTTGATCTCTTCGGCAGCGCGGAAAAACTCGCCATACGCTGCCAGGGCCAGCGCCGAACCGACGCTGATACGTTTGACGCCCATTTCGCTCAACTGCTCGACCGTCAATTTCAGTCCGCCAGACATCAACACATTGACCGGTTTCGGCGCCACGGCACGGACCACCGCTAACACATCTTCAGCGCTGCGCAGACCCGGCGCATAAAGTACGTCGGCACCCGCCTCGGCGAAGGCCTGCAAGCGGCGAATGGTATCGGCGAGATCAGGGTTGCCATGCAAAAAATTCTCCGCTCGCGCGGTCAACATAAAGGGAAACGGCAAGCTGCGAGCTGCTGCCACAGCAGCCTCGATGCGCGCCACGGCATGTTCGAAGCAGTAAATCGGCGCGTCTTCACGGCCGGTGGCATCTTCGATCGAGCCGCCGACAGCTCCGGCCGCCGCGGCCCGCAAGATACTTTGTGCACATTCTGTGGGGTCGTCAGCGAAGCCGTTTTCCAAATCGACCGCTACTGGCAGATCAGTTGCCGCGACAATCGCCCGAACGTTTGCCAGAGTGTCGTCCAGCGTCAGCCCGCCATCGGGGCGTGCATTGGAAAAGGCGTAACCGGCACTGGTGGTCGCCAGCGCTTCGAAACCAAGGCTAGCGAGCATTTTCGCCGAGCCAGCGTCCCACGGGTTGGGAATGACAAAAGCACCCTCGCGTTCGTGCAGTGCTTTGAACGCTTGGGCTCGAAGGGTTTGCGCATCCATTGGCAGGCTCCTGAAAAGGGCAAGGAATCCGCTTCAGAGCAGGCCAAGTTGCTCGGCAGCGGGCTCTCTGTATAGCTCAGGCAGCGGCGGCAGGCCAGGCAAACGCAGCATCAGTTGTGCGTGAAAACGTTGCGCCAGTTTGGCGGCCAGCAGATTGTCGGCGGTGTGCAGGAAGATATAAGGCGTGCGGCCCTCTTCGATCCACACGGCGATTTTCTCGACCCACGGCACCAGGAACGGGTCGTTGGCCTCAAGCTGCGGATGGCCAATGAAGCGTACCTGCGGACATTGCGTGAAGGCTGCCGGACGGGTCTGCACTCTGGGCTTTTTCGATTGGGCGTGAAGTACCGAGGCATCGGTCGATGTGCAGCTGAACAACGCTCGGGGATCGAGGCAGATACGCTCGACCCCTCGATCCAGCAGCAGACGATTGAGCCTTCTCTCGGCATCGCCCTTGGCGAAGAATTCGTCATGCCGTACTTCAACCGCCAAAGGCCGGTCCACAGCGTCGATAAAACCGGCAAGCTCTGACAGTCGCTGAGGTGTAAAGCTTTTGGACAGTTGCAGCCACAGCGGTGAAACCCGTTCACCGAGGGGGCTGAGCAATTGCAGGAAGGTGTCGGCAGCGGTCAATTGTTCGCGCAGGTCACCGCTGTGGCTGATGTCACCTGGGAACTTGGCAGTGAAGCGAAAGTGTTCGGGCATGGTCTCGGCCCAACGCTGCACAGTGGTCGCAGCCGGGCTCGCGTAGAAGGTCGTATTGCCTTCCACGGCGTTGAAAACCTGGGAATAGAGATTCAGAAATTCGGCGGGTTTTGCGTCTTGCGGATACAGGTAGTCGCGCCAGGCATTTTCACTCCAGGACGGGCAGCCGAGGTAGTAAGGCAGCAACATCAGATGTACAGGTCGAGGCCTAGCACATCCGAATCCCAATCGACAAAACCGGCGGTGCTCAGGTAGCTGGCGATTGCCGTGGCGACGCTTTTGCTCATGGCGCGGTGGTAGATCATGTCTTGTTGACGAGCCGGGAGATTGCTCAGGCGTTGCGCCGAAGCTTTGGCGGCACGGGCGGCCAATTGCTCTTCGGAAGGAATTTCCAGTTCGCCGTCGATATCGACGTAGTCGTCATCCGCCACAGTGCCTTTGCGAGGCTTGCGCTTGATGGGGTAGGACTGGGAGGAAACGCCGTCTATACGCATGAGTACATGTCCGGTATCAGTAATGGCAGTTTAGTGGCACCTAACCCACTTCGCAAACCGCCGAGTGATAACTAGAACACAGAAAATGGAAAAGGTTTAAAGCTAGGGGTATAAAACGACGATTGGCTTGAACTGGAATACTTATTGTGGCGAGGGAGCTTGCTCCCTCGCCACAAAAGCAACGCGGATTACCGTGCTTTCGGTGTTGCAACCTTGTCTCGCAAATAAACCGGCTGCGCCTCATCAGCCACGATCGCTTCACCACGCGCCCAGGCAAAACGCGCCAAGGTCAGCAGGTCTTCAGCGTGAGGCAGCATGCTCGCATCCTGCCCGGTCAGGCTCACGGCGATACGCTCGGCATAACCCCAGCCAGTGCCGGCGCCAAACCACTCACCGCTGGCATCCGTTGGCAACGCTGCCACTTCCGGCGGCAACACCGCTTCATTGCCGACCAGCCGCATCTCCCCCGCCGTTTCGCGGTAGCAACCCCAATACACTTCATCCATCCGCGCATCGATGGCGGCCGCGACCTGGCTCACGCCGTGTTCGCGATACGCCCGCTGCGCCAACACGGCCAGGTTCGACACCGGCAACACTGGGCGATCCAGCGCAAACGCCAGCCCCTGCACCACACCGATGGCGATCCGCACACCCGTGAACGCACCCGGACCACGTCCGAAAGCGATGGCATCGACCGCTTGCAGGGTGGTGCCAGCGTCGGCCAGCAATTGCTGAATCATCGGCAGCAACTTCTGCGCATGCAGGCGCGGGATCACCTCGTAATGGCTCGTAACCTTGCCGTCATGCAGCAAGGCAACGGAGCAAGCTTCAGTCGCGGTGTCCAGGGCCAGCAAGGTGCTCATCGATGTTTCCGTAAGAGAGTTCAGAAAAAGTGCGCCAGTATAAACAACTACGGCCCGCAAGCGGGCCGTAGAAGATGAAGCGGTTTTCAGTTCAGTGCTTCAAGCACCTTACCGGTGATCGCTTCAACCGAGCCGACGCCCGCAATGTGACTGTACTTCGGCTTGCCCTGATCAGCGGCCAGGTTCTGGTAGAACGCTACCAGTGGCTTGGTCTGGGAATGGTAGACCGACAGGCGATGACGCACGGTTTCTTCAGTGTCGTCCTTGCGCTGCACCAGTGCTTCACCGGTGATGTCGTCTTTACCGGCGATTTTCGGCGGGTTGTAGACGGTGTGGTACACGCGGCCGCTGGCTTCGTGAACACGACGACCGGCGATACGTTGAACGATCTCTTCGTCGTCAACGGCGATTTCGACCACGTGATCCAGCTCCACGCCGGCTTTCACCAGGGCTTCAGCCTGAGGAATGGTGCGCGGGAAACCGTCGAACAAAAAACCGTTCTCGCAATCAGCCTGGCTGATGCGTTCCTTGACCAGGTTGATGATCAGGTCATCGGAAACCAGACCACCGCTGTCCATGACGCTCTTGGCGATCAGGCCCAGCTCGGTGCCAGCCTTGACCGCGGCACGCAGCATGTCGCCGGTGGAGATTTGCGGGATACCGAATTTTTCGGTGATGAACTTAGCCTGAGTACCTTTACCGGCCCCGGGAGCTCCCAGCAGAATGACGCGCATCGATGTGCTCCTCAATTTTTTATATAGATAACGTCAGATTCGCCTCGTGGGGCCAATCTCAAAATAAGGGTCGTGACCGCCCAAACGGTCAAAGGCTGATCAAGATACACAGCAGGCCCGGACCACACAAGCCGCCGAAAGTCGGAGAAACCCGCGCCTGATGTGGCCTTTCGTCGGGGTAACCCTAGTCGCAACCCCATCACTAACTGTCGCCTGGCAGCACTTTTCAACCCCTCGCCCACAGGCAACTCGACGCTGGCGCCGAGTGCCTTGTCCCACGACGAAAACCTTAGCCGGTATTACGCAAACCGGCGGCAATCCCCGCCACAGACACCAGCAGCGCCTGTTCTACCGGGCTGCCCTGTGCCACTTCCTGTTGTCGCGAACGCGCCAACAACTCAGCCTGCAATAGATGAAGAGGGTCGAGGTAGGTGTTGCGCAAGCGGATGAATTCAAGCGTGGCTGGGCTATGTGCCAGTAGCTGCGACTGCCCCGTCAACCCAAGGACCACCGAGCAGGCCTGCGACAATAGGTCGCGTAAATGCGCACCTAAAGGGAGCAGATCCGGCTCGACCAAGCGCTCATCGTAGGACCGGGCGATATCGGCATCTGCCTTGGCCAACACCATTTCCAGCATATCGATGCGCGTGCGGAAGAACGGCCACTGCTCGCGCATCTGCCCCAGCAGCTCGCCTTCGCCGCGCTCCAGTGCCTTGCTCAACGCCGCTTCCCAGCCAAGCCAGGCCGGTAGCATCAGACGCGTCTGGGTCCAGCCGAAGATCCACGGGATCGCCCGCAGGCTTTCAATCCCGCCGGCGCGGCGCTTGGCCGGGCGACTGCCCAGTGGCAAGCGTCCCAGTTCCTGTTCCGGGGTGGACTGGCGGAAATACTCAACGAACTGCGGATTTTCCCGCACCACGGCGCGATAAGCGCTGACACCGTCAGCGGCCAATTCGTCCATCAAATGGCGCCAGGCAGGCTCCGGTGGAGGCGGCGGCAGCAAGGTCGCTTCCAATACCGCCGCCAGGTACAGATTGAGATTCTGCTCGGCGATGTCCGGCAGACCGAATTTGAAACGAATCATTTCCCCCTGCTCGGTGGTACGGAAACGCCCCGCCACTGAACCCGGCGGCTGCGACAGAATCGCCGCGTGCGCCGGACCGCCACCGCGACCCACGGTGCCGCCACGACCGTGGAATAACAACAGCTCTACTTGCTGCTCGCGGCAAATATCGACCAAGCGCTCCTGCGCCCGATACTGCGCCCAGGCCGCCGCCGTCGTGCCGGCGTCCTTGGCCGAGTCGGAGTAGCCGATCATCACTTCCTGCGGCCCTTGCAGGCGCGCGCGATAACCCGGCAACAGCAACAGCTTTTCGATCACCGGGCCGGCGTTGTCGAGGTCGGCGAGGGTTTCGAACAACGGCACCACGCGCATCGGCCGCAACACGCCAGCTTCTTTGAGCAGCAGTTGCACGGCCAGCACGTCGGAAGCAGCGCCGGCCATGGAGATCACATAAGAACCGAGCGATGCGCCCGGTGCCGCGGCGATTTCCCGGCAGGTCGCCAGTACCTCGGCGGTGTCGGCCGACGGCTTGAAGTACGCCGGCAGCAGCGGCCGACGGTTGTTCAGTTCGCGCATCAAGAAAGTGATGCGCTCCTCCTCGCTCCAGTCTTCGTAACGACCGAGGCCGAGGTAGTCAGTGACTTCGGTCATGGCCGCGGTATGTCGTGTCGAGTCCTGTCGCACATCGAGCCGCACCAGGAACAGCCCGAACGTCACCGCCCGGCGCAGGCAATCGAGCAGCGGCCCATCGGCGATCACGCCCATGCCGCACTCGTGCAGCGAGTGGTAGCACAGCTCCAGCGGATCGAGCAGCTCGCGGTTGTTTTGCAACACATCGGCCGTTGCTGGCGTGGCCGTCGTCAACGAGGCGTGAGCCCAGTTGCGCGTGGCGCGCAGACGCTCACGCAACTGTTTAAGGACCGCGCGGTACGGTTCGGCACTGTCCCCGGCCTTGGCCTTCAAATCGTCGCTGGCCTGCTGCATCGACAGCTCGGCCGCCAGGTGATCGACATCACGCAGGTACAAATCGGCGGCCATCCAACGCGCCAGCAGCAAGACTTCACGGGTGACGGCGGCCGTCACGTTCGGGTTGCCGTCCCGGTCGCCGCCCATCCACGAAGCAAAGCGAATCGGTGCAGCTTCCAGCGGCAAATGCAGGCCGGTGGCGTCATGCAGCGCTTTATCGGCCTTGCGCAAATAGTTGGGGATCGCCTGCCACAGCGAATGCTCGATCACCGCGAACCCCCATTTAGCTTCATCAACGGGCGTCGGGCGGGTGCGGCGGATTTCTTCGGTGTGCCAGGCTTCGGCGATCAGGCGCTGCAACTTCGCGTGGATCTGCTCGCGCTCGGCAGTGGTCAGGTCGCGATGGTCCTGAGCGGCCAGCTGCGCGGCAATGGCGTCGTACTTCTGGATCAGCGTACGGCGCGCCACTTCGGTCGGGTGCGCGGTCAACACCAGATCGATTTCCAGTCGCCCGAGTTGCCGGGCCAGGGATTCGGCGCTGTGTCCTTCGGCACCCAGGCGAGCCAGCAATTCCGGCAGTACTCGCGCTTCGAACGGTGCAGGCTGCGACTCTTCGCGACGGTGAATCAGCTGATATTGCTCGGCGATATTGGCCAGGTTGAGAAACTGGTTGAACGCCCGCGCCACGGGCAGCAACTCTTCTTCGCTCAATTGGTTGAGGCTGGCGCTCAGTTCAGCGTCCATCGAGCCGCGACGGTCGGCTTTGGCGCCTTTGCGGATCTGCTCGATCTTGTCGAGAAAGCCGTCCCCGTACTGTTGACGAATGGTGTTGCCCAACAGCTCACCCAACAGGTGAACATCCTCGCGCAAGCGTGCATCAATATCGGTCATCAGCAGTTCTCCAGCGAAAATCCGGGTGTGCTTCTTCGTTAGAGAGTGCCGCTGTAAAGCGGTTCTTACAAGCAGACGAGGAAGGGAATGCTGTTTACCTGGGAAAGTTTTGGGATTGGGATTGGGATTGGTGGGGTACATATCCGTTTCTGCGGTGATGGCGGCTATTGGTTTCGCTTTTACAGCGAGTCACTTGGAAAAGCCCCAAGTAACCAAAGGCTTTTGCCCCGCCATTCGGTGCCATCGGCCATCCATGGCCGGGGGCGGCTACCGCGGCATCCTTGCCGCGGTGCCCCCTGCGCAACGCCTGCGTTCGGCCTCTGGGAAAGGGGCAACAGATCAAAATCAAAAGCCACAGCCACAGCCACAGCAAGATCAAAAGATCGCAGCCTCGTTTCACTCGACAGCTCCTACAGGGGGGAGGCGGTGTACGCACGCTCCTCACCACTCAACAGGCCGAGCGTTAGCTCGCCTGCAGCTTTTGATCTTGATGCACCGCCCCCTCGAGAGGCCGAGTGGAGGTTCTGCGCAGTGGGCAACCCGGCATGGATGGTCGATGGCGGCGGGCCCACGGAGCAGGACCGGAGCGAGGGCATGCCGAGCCTAGGCGAGGCACCGAACGTCAGGGGCAAGAGCCCTTGGTTACTTGGGGTTGGGCGGCATTCCGTATTTCCAAGTGACTCGCTGTAAAAGCGAAACCAATAGCCGCCGCTACCGCAAAAACGGATATACACCCAATCCCCCCAATGACCCCCCACCATTAGACGACGAAGGGACTTTAAACCTTGGGCGTTAAAGCTAGTCTGAAGAGTAAGCCGTACAACGGCTGCCGCCGGCCATTGCCGGACACTGACACTGCCTGCCACGAGCAGGTGCGCAATGAGGTCACTATGAAAATCCGCGAGCTCGCCCATCACTGGGAAGAAAACGCCAAGGGTCGCCTGACCGATACCGGATACTCGATTCATCTGGATGTGGAAGCCGCCGCACGGCTGGCGGCAATTATCGAGATGTACCCCAAACGACACCCCGAAGAACTGCTCGGCGAGCTGATCGGCGCCGCGCTTGAAGAGCTCGAAAAGAGCTTCCCGTATGTGAAGGGCTCAACGGTGGTGGCCACCGACGAAGAAGGTGATCCGCTGTACGAAGACGTCGGTCCAACTCCGCGCTTCCTCGCGTTATCCCGTCGTCATTTGCACGATTTGTCGTCCATTGACGACAAACAGAAACACTGATTACCGCGCTTCTTTTCCCCTCCAAAATGCATATTCTCGGGCTCGCTCAGCGCCGGGAGTACTGCTGCATAGGATGGTAATCACCGATTTAGAGCCTTGTCCGTTCGGTCAAAGTTTTTTCAGGCAATGGGCCATATTCTCTGAACTTTTGAAAAACGTCTCGGGTCACACCCATTAACCACGCCTGGGACGGCCGTTTCATAACGCCTCCGGAAATTGAAGGTTGAGGCTCCTTGCCCAGGATGGATTTTTAAGTTTTTCAGGAGTTATTCCAATGGAGTTGAAGACCATGAAAACCCGAACTGCCAAATCCTCGTTCCCACCTCTGCGTAGCCTGAAACTGGCTGCACTGGCAATCGGTAGCTGCGTCGTTCTGGCCGGTTGTGCCGGCAACCCGCCAAGCGAGCAATTCGCCGTGACGGAATCGGCGGTCAACAGTGCCGTCAGTGCCGGCGGTACCGAATTCGCGGCAGTGGAGATGAAGTCCGCCCAGGACAAGCTCAAACAAGCCGAAATCGCCATGCACGACAAGAAGTATGACGAAGCCAAGATCCTGGCCGAACAGGCCGAGTGGGACGCTCGAGTGGCTGAACGCAAAGCCCAGGCGATTAAAGCCGAACTGGCGGTGAAGGACTCTCAGAAAGGGGTTCAGGAACTGCGTCAGGAAAGCCAGCGCACCGTGCAATAAGCGACGCGGCACGACGTATTTCTTACTCGACTAAAAGGACGAAACCATGATGCGCAAACAATTGATGATCCCTGCCCTGCTGGCCGCAAGCGTTGCACTGGCCGCCTGCTCCACCCCGCCAAACGCGAACCTGGAACAGGCCCGTACCAACTACACCGGCCTGCAAACCAACCCGCAAGCCAGCAAAGTCGCGGCGCTGGAAACCAAAGAAGCCAGCGATTACCTGGGCAAGGCCGACAAGGCTTACATGGACAGAGAGGACCAGGCCAAGGTCGACCAACTGGCATACCTGACCAATCAACGTGTCGAAGTGGCGAAGCAGACCATCGCGCTGCGCACCGCTGAAGCCGATCTGAAAAATGCCTCTGCGCAACGTGCCCAGGCCCGTCTGGACGCGCGCGACTCGCAGATCAAGCAATTGCAAGACAGCCTGAACGCCAAGCAGACCGATCGCGGCACGCTGGTGACGTTCGGTGACGTGCTGTTCGCCACCAACAAGGCGGAGCTGAAGTCCAGCGGTCTGGTGAATATCAACAAACTGGCCCAGTTCCTTCAAGAAAACCCGGACCGTAAAGTGATTATCGAAGGCTACACCGACAGCACGGGTGCGCCGAACTACAACCAGTCGCTGTCCGAACGCCGTGCGACTTCCGTGCAAGTGGCCCTGATCAAGATGGGTGTAGATCCAGCGCGCATCGTGGCCCAGGGTTATGGCAAGGAATACCCGGTGGCCGAGAACACCAGCGTTTCGGGTCGTGCAATGAACCGTCGGGTGGAAGTGACCATTTCCAACGACAACCAGCCGGTGATCCCGCGTTCGGCTATTAGCTCGAACTAAGCTTCGTCTGCTGAAACACAAAAGCCCCGCCTGATCTGATCAGGCGGGGCTTTTGTTTTTAAGATCAAAAGGCGCGTTACGGTTGCAGTTTTTGCGGGGTTTCCTGACCTATACAGCGCACGGCTTTTTTCTTGTTGTTGACCAACACACCACTCAGGCCTTTCTGTTCGGTGTCGAACATCACCAGCACACCATCAATGCACTGCGCCACTTGAGCAGCCGGTTCCAGCGAGACTTTGTAGTCTTCGCCCGGAACAGTCTTGAGCAGGGTGAAGTCGCTGAGCAACAGCGCATCTTCGGGTTTGGCGAAGTGCAGGTAGCCGTAGAACCACAGGGCCCCGACAGTGCCGAGGATGCTGCAGATACCGGTGATGATCAGCGGGATGGCGTTACGTTCTTCACTCATTGCGGACTCTCTGGTGGTTCATCTTCAGAATTTTTCGGCGTCGGGTAATTCGGGACTTCACCCAGTCGGCGCAAACCGTTGAAATGCTGCGGGTCGTCGAGATAACGCAGCATGACTTTGCGCCAGACCGGGTCGGCGAACGTCTGCACATGCCCCCCACGGGTCAGTTGCAGCACTCGCGGCGGCGGCGCAGCTTGATACAGTCGGATGCCGTTGGAAAGGGGCACGATCGGATCGTCGATGCTGTGGTAGATCAGTTTAGGTACGCCGCCCAGCTGCGCCATGGAATTGATCGCGCTGTCGCCGTCCGGTACCAGCCAGGACAGCGGCACCTGAAACATCCAGGTCAGCCAGGAATGGCTCAGGGCAAATTGACCGATACTGCGGTAACTGGCGGGCACGCCATCGAGGACGAAGGCTTTGAGTTGTTTTTGGCGCTCGGGGTGTTGAACCAGGTAATGCACGGCCATCGAACCGCCGAGGCTTTGCCCCAAGAGGATCAATGGCTTGCCCTTGACCTCGGGCGCCTGATCGAGCCATTTGAACGCTGCGTCGATGTCCTGATAGATCGCTGGCAGCGTCGGTTCACCCTCGGACAAACCGTAACCGCGATAGTCCACCAGCAGCACTTGATAGCCTTCTTTGGGCAACCACCAACTCCCACCCAGATGCATGGGCAGATTGCCGCCGTTGCCGTGCAGATGCAGCACGGTGCCTTTGACCTCGACACCTTTTTTCGCCGGCAACCACCAGCCGTGCAGCTTGAGGCCGTCGGCGGTGATCAGGGTAACGTCGCGGAATTCGAGTTTGGCTTTTTCCGGGGTGAACAGCTGGCCGGGCTCGGGGTAGAACAACAAAGAGCTGCAACCGCCGAGGGTCAGAAGCAGGCAGAAAATGCCGAGGATTCTCATCCGTAGAAACCTCGCAGTGATGTGGGAACGATCAGTGTTTGCTCACAAAATGTTTGAGTAATCCGCTTCGATCCGGTCCAGGCTCAGGTGATTGAGGAAGTTGGAGAAGCACATCCACGCCGACAGCGCGTTCAGGTCACGGAACTGATCCGGAAGATACTTCGGTGCCACCACCAGCCCTTCATCCACCAACTGGCGCAAGGTCCGCATGTCTTCGAGCGTGGTCTTGCCACAAAACAGCAGCGGGATCTGCTCGAGTTTGCCTTTACGCACGGCCAACTGAATGTAGTTGTAAACCATGATAAAGCCCTTGAGGTAGGACAAGTCTTTGGTAAATGGCAGCCCATTGGGCACCGAGCCGCGGAAAACCCGGCTGGCATTGCCGTAGCTTTCAGCCATTTCGAAACCCTGCTCGCGGAAGAACTCGAAGATCTGCATAAAGTCCGCGCCCTCTTCCACCATGTGGATGGCGCGGGTGCGGTTGGTCAGTTTACGCAGACGACTCGGGTAAGAGGCGAAGGTGATGATTTCCATCAGGATCGCCAGGCCTTCCTGAGTCACCGTCGACGACGGCGGACCTTTGGAGAGGAAGGTGCAGATCGGCTGGTTCAGACCATTGAGCGTGGTGCCCACATGCACCAACCCTTCGTGGACTTCCAGAGCGCGAACGTCACGCTCGTTGAACATCGCGTCGGCGCGAATCTTGATGTAGTCGGCGCCGGCCGCCGCATCGGCGACGATCCCGTCGGACTCGAACACCCGAATGGTTTCTTCGGCCTCGCCAAACACCTTGTTCAATCGATGTTGCAGCTGGCTGACGGCCTCCTTGGCGGTGAGGGTTTTCGGTTCGTCCTTCAGATCGCCACGGCCGTCGATGTTGTTCAGGTAATCGGAGAGCATCAGCCCCAAGTCGGCCAGGGTCGGGTCGCCGGCGTGGAACGCGTCGGACGCGGCGCCGTACAACTCCTGGGAAATCAGCCCGAAATCCTCGGTGCCGCGCGCTTCGAGCATGCGCACCACCATCCGGTATTCCTTGCACATGCGGCGCATGATCTGGCCGACCGGGCTGAACTGACCCAACTGACGGGTGATGTCGCGCTCGATGTTTTGGAATTCCAGTTTCACTTTGCTGGAGTCAAAAGACAGCGGCCGACTGAGGTAATAGTCACGGTCCACGGCCGGCATTTCCTTGCCCTTGGCCTTGAGGAAACCCTTGCGGATGCTGTCGTCCCACTTGACCGCATCGAGGACGCGAATCGGCGTCTGCGCCAGCACAATGCGATCGGACAAAATGCGTATCGTCTGCTGGTAATCGTCCACCCGAAACTCCTGTAGAAAAACCGTTAGGTGCTGGCTTTATTTAACTTTAGCTTTGGCTTTGGCCAGACGCTGATAGCGCACCGCCTCAACGAAGACATCGGAATTGGCCGGGTCGTCGAGGTAGGCGAACACCTGGTCCAGGTTGTTGTTGATCAATACGCCGTCGCCATCGCCGGTCTGGAAGCCTTTGCCACTCAGGACTTTCTGCCCCAGGGCCTGGTTGATCTGATCGAGGTCGAGGTTGTAGACCACCAGTTCGTGCTTATCGGTGAGTTCGAAACCAGCGATGGTGTAATGCCCACCGAACTGCGCTGGTACCTTCGCCGACAGGTACCAGCGACTGCCATGGCGGGTCACCGTGAAGGGGTAGGCTTCGCGTTCCATGGGTTTAGCCTTGAAGTAGCTGACCGCCTGGTAGTGATTATCGCCCAGGCGCGTCAGCTCCAGATTCAGCGGCTCGCCCCAGGCATTGGTGCTGGTCCATTTGCCGAGCAACCCTTTGGGCGCGGGTTCACTCGAGGGCAGCGGCTCCTTGAAGGTCACCAGACAGCCACTGAGCAGCAGGATCGACAAGGCGATCACAACGACACGCCAGGCTTTCATTCAACACTCCCTCATCACACGCAACAACTGGCTTTCTTCCTATACCGACGCCAATACCAAATGCATGTAGCGGGTCAGGATGCCGAGCATTTCTGCTTCGGCCCCAGGCTCGGCGTCGTTGAGCAGGCCCTGATATTCCATCCGTCCGATAATCGCCGTCAACACTTTGGCATCCTGTTGTGGCTCGCGGGAACCCAACACCTCGAAAAAATGGCAAGTGCCTTGAAGAAGAATCTGCTGATGCGAGCGCACCAACATCGCCAGACGCGGGTTCAACAAAGCCTCCTGACGGAACGCCTGCTCGGCCATCAAGTGTTCGCGACGGTTGTGTAATTGGCGCTGCACATAATCGGCGGTCAGACGCGCAATCTCGTCAGCCAGCTGTGAACGGGCTTCAGGGCTGCCATCGCCATAAGCAACCATTTCACGCAGCAAGCCTTCGTTGCTGGCCCACAACTTGGCCATGAACGCCGCGCTGCGTTCCACGTATTGGGCAAAGGTATCGGTGAGCAGATCATCGATATCCTTGAAATAGTAAGTGGTGGCTGACAGCGGCACACCGGCCTCGGCAGCCACCGCGCGATGACGCACAGCCCGTACGCCATCGCGCACGACAATGCGCATCGCCGCATCGAGAATGTCCTGTCGACGCTGCTCGCTGCCCTGTCGGCTGGCCTTGCGGCCCTGGTACTGAACACTTTCAGCGACCGCAGTGGCGACGTCCGCTGCACCCTCTTGAGCAATTGCACGGTTCACGACAGGTATTCCTCTCTACTTCAAAGTAACCAATTGATACATTTGTACCAGACAGGCAATAAAAAGCCGCCTGTTTTAGGCGGCTTTTTAGTTGAAACATTTACGCTTGCGGCCGCATGTGCGGGAACAGGATCACGTCGCGGATCGACGGGGAGTTGGTCAGCAGCATCACCAGACGGTCGATGCCAATACCTTCACCGGCGGTTGGCGGCATGCCGTACTCCAGCGCGCGAACGAAGTCGGCGTCGTAGTGCATGGCTTCGTCATCGCCGGCATCCTTGTCGGCCACCTGAGCCATGAAGCGCTCGGCCTGGTCTTCCGCGTCGTTCAACTCGGAGTAGGCGTTGGCGATTTCGCGGCCACCGATGAACAGTTCGAAACGGTCGGTGACGTTCGGGTTCTCGTCGTTACGACGGGCCAGCGGCGACACTTCGAACGGGTACTGAGTGATGAAGTGCGGCTGCTCCAGCTTGTGCTCGACCAGCTCTTCGAAAATCATCACCTGCAGTTTGCCCAGACCTTCGAATCCCAGCACCTTGGCGCCGGCCTTCTTGGCGATGGCGCGGGCCTTGTCGATGTCGGTCAGGTCGTCAGCGGTCAGCTCAGGGTTGTACTTGAGGATCGAGTCGAACACCGACAGACGCACGAACGGTTCGCCGAAGTGGAACACTTTGTCGCCGTAAGGCACGTCGGTGCTGCCCAGAACCAGCTGAGCCAGTTCGCGGAACAGTTCTTCGGTCAGGTCCATGTTGTCTTCATAGTCGGCGTAAGCCTGGTAGAACTCCAACATGGTGAATTCAGGGTTGTGACGCGTCGAAACGCCTTCGTTACGGAAGTTGCGGTTGATCTCGAAGACTTTCTCAAAGCCGCCAACAACGAGGCGCTTGAGGTACAGCTCCGGCGCGATACGCAGGAACATTTCCATATCCAGCGCATTGTGGTGAGTCTCGAACGGCTTGGCCGCAGCACCACCGGGGATGGTTTGCAGCATCGGCGTTTCGACTTCAAGGAAGTCACGCTGCATCAGGAAGCTGCGGATGTGCGCAATCACTTGCGAACGAACGCGGAAGGTCTGGCGCACGTCTTCGTTGACGATCAGGTCAACGTAACGCTGGCGATAGCGCTGCTCGGTGTCGGACAGGCCGTGGTGCTTGTCCGGCAACGGGCGCAGGGACTTGGTCAGCAGGCGCACGCTGGTCATTTCGACGTACAGGTCGCCCTTGCCGGAACGCGCCAAGGTGCCTTCAGCGGCAATGATGTCGCCCAGGTCCCAGGTTTTCACCGCGGCCAGGGTTTCTTCGGACAGGGTTTTACGGTTGACGTAAACCTGAATCCGCCCGGACATGTCCTGGATCACCATGAACGAACCACGGTTGAGCATGAGACGACCGGCAACCTTGACCGGGATTGCAGCCTCTGCGAGCTCTTCCTTGGTCTTGTCCGCGTACTGTTTCTGCAAGTCTTCGCAGTAGTTGTCGCGGCGGAAGTCGTTCGGGAAGGCATTGCCCTTGGCGCGCTCGGCAGCCAGCTTTTCCTTGCGCAGGGCGATCAGGGAGTTTTCTTCCTGTTGCAGGGCTTGCGGGTCGAGTTCTAGGTCGCTCATGTCTTTAAAAATTCCATCACAGGTTCGTTGCCCCCACTGGTGGCAGGGGACTTAAGGTCTTGACTGGCGGTTTACAGCCCTTGTTTCAGGCTGGCCACCAGGTATTCGTCAATGTCGCCGTCGAGCACCTTGTCGCAGTCACTGCGTTCGACGTTAGTGCGCAGATCCTTGATCCGCGACTGGTCGAGCACGTAAGAGCGAATCTGGTGACCCCAGCCGATGTCCGACTTGGTGTCTTCCAGGGCTTGCGAGGCGGCGTTGCGTTTCTGCACTTCCTGCTCGTACAAGCGCGCCCGCAACATTTTCATCGCGGTGTCTTTGTTGGCGTGCTGGGAGCGTTCGTTCTGGCAACTGACCACAGTGTTGGACGGTACGTGCGTAATACGTACGGCCGAGTCGGTGGTGTTTACGTGCTGACCACCGGCACCGGAGGAGCGGTAGGTGTCGATGCGCAGGTCCGACGGGTTGATGTCGATTTCGATGTTGTCATCGATTTCCGGCGACACGAACACGGCCGAGAACGAGGTGTGGCGACGGTTACCGGAGTCGTACGGGCTCTTGCGCACCAGACGGTGCACGCCGATTTCGGTACGCAACCAGCCAAAAGCGTATTCGCCCTTGATGTGGATCGTGGCGCCCTTGACCCCGGCGACTTCACCGGCCGACAGCTCCATGATGGTTGCGACGAAACCGCGTTTGTCGGCCCAGCGCAGGTACATGCGCAGCAGGATGTTGGCCCAGTCCTGAGCCTCGGTCCCGCCTGAGCCGGCCTGGATGTCCAGGTAGGCGTTGTTGGCGTCCATCTCACCGCTGAACATGCGACGGAATTCAAGTTTTTCCAGGGACTCGCGCAGACGCTCGACTTCGGCAGCGACGTCATCGACGGCAGCCTGGTCTTCTTCTTCGGCGGACATCAGCAGCAGGTCTTTGGCGTCGGCCAGGCCGGTGTTCATTTCGTCGAGGGTTTCGACGATCTGAGCCAGCAGGGACCGCTCGCGGCCCAGCTCCTGAGCGTACGTCGGGTTGCTCCAGACATTCGGATCTTCGAGCTCGCGATTGACTTCAGTCAGACGCTCATGCTTTTGATCGTAGTCAAAGATACCCCCGAATAGTTTCGGAGCGCTCGGACAGGTCCTTGATACTGTTAAGGATCGGGTTGATTTCCATGGCGGGCAGCACTCGTTGGCGAACTTTTGAAAGCCGGCGAGTATAACGTAATCAGGCTGTCACGGCAGCCCGCCTGGCGGACTGAATGCCGTCCAATTCCGTTTTGACAGCCTCAAATGAAGGAAACCTCTCTAAGAAAAATCCCAACCATCAAAAGTACTCTTCCTACAACAGAAACAGACTTGCCCTGCATCAAACCTGCATTCACTCATTCACAGTCCCGCCCATCTAAATCAGCACAAGGGATGTGTGATGTTCAGCCCTGCCAACCAAGCCTCTTTCCTCCTGGACATCGAGGGTTTTACACACGACCTGCAAGTCCTTGAGTTCACCGGCAAAGAAGCCATCAGTCAACCCTTCCGCTTCGATCTGAAACTGGTCAGCGAACGTCCCGACCTGGATCTGGAAAGCCTTCTACATCGCCCGGCATTCCTCGACTTTGATCGCTATGGCACTGGAATTCATGGCCAGGTTTACAGCGTCGGTCAGGGCGACGCAGGCAAGCGTCTAACTCAGTATCAGCTCAGCCTGATGCCAAGCCTTGCCTATTTGGGCCACCGTTTCGACCAGAAAATATTTCAGAAACTGAGCGTGCCGCAGATCATCGCCCAGGTACTGGACGCCCACGGCATCCTCGGCGATGGCGATGGCTATCGCTTTGCCCTCGGCGCGGATTACCGCCCACGGGACTATTGCGTCCAGTACGGCGAGAGTTGTCTGCATTTCCTGCAGCGACTCTGCGAAGAAGAAGGCCTGCATTACCACTTTGAGCACAGCCGCGAGAGGCATGTGCTGGTGTTCGGCGAAGATCAAACGGTATTCCCCAGACTCCACCGCCCCACCGCTTACCTGCAAGACAGCGGACTGGTCGCCGATAAGCCGGTAATCAACGCCTTCACCCTCGCGCTGGAAACCCGCCCCACTGGCGTAACTCGCCGCGACTACGACTTCGAGAAGCCTTTACTGCAATTGGAGAGTGCCGCGAAAGACCCTTCGCCGCTGCGACTTGAAGATTACGGCTTTCCCGGCCATTTCACCGACCGAGAACACGGCAAGCACCGCGCCCGACGAGCACTTGGACGGCACCGCAGCGATTATCGGCAAGCCACTGGACGCAGCGATCAGCCGATGCTGCTCAGTGGCCATTTCCTGCCCCTGACCGACCACCCGCGCCAGGAATGGAATGATTTGTGGTTGCTGACCGAAGTCATCCATACCGGCAAACAACCGCAAGTGCTGCAAGAGTCGATCACCATTGCCTCAAGCGGCGAGTTCTCTCAGGGCTACCGCAATACTTTTCTCGCCACACCGTGGGACGTGCCCTTCAGACCTGCGCTCGACCACCCCAAAGCCACCATCAACGGCTATCAGCATGCCGTGGTCTGCGGCCCGCCCGGCGAAGAAATCCATTGCGACGAATACGGCCGCGTACGTGTTCAGTTTCCTTGGGACCGTGACGGCGACCACAACGATCACTCCAGTTGCTGGGTGCGTGTCGCCAGCGGCTGGGCTCACGACCGTTATGGCAGCGTGCTGATCCCCCGCGTCGGCATGGAAGTGATCGTCGGCTTCTATCAGGGCGACCCGGACAAACCGTTGATCGTCGCCTGCCTGTCCAATGGCGCCAATTGCCCCCCGCTCGACCTCCCCGCCGATAAAACCCGCAGCACCTTCAGGACCCAAAGCAGCCCTGGCGGAGAAGGTTTCAACGAGCTGCGCATCGAAGATCGCAAGGGGGCCGAGGAAATTTCCATCCGCGCCCAACGCGATTATGCACAACACGTGTTGAACGACGAGCGTGTGCAAGTCGACAACCAGCGCAGCATCGTGGTCGGGGGCAACGCCCGCCATGAACTGCGCGCCGAAGAACAGCACATCACCCACGGCAACCGGCGGACTGAAATCAGACAGGATGACCATCTCACGGTGCATGGCAACTGTCATATTCGCGCCACCAGCCATCGGTTGAGCGCTCAACAGCAGGTCCACGTCAGTGCCGGCCAAAACATCGTCATTGATGGCGGCGCCAGCGCCACGATTCAGGCCGGCGGCATGTGGATCACGATCAATGGCGCAGGGATTTTCAGCAGTGTGCCCATTGAAGTGGGCGGTACGCCGATGCCACTCATGGCGGCCGCACCGGTGGCGCTCGACGCGAGCGAACCACCACTACCCGAAACGGTTTCAACCGCGCTACTCAAACAACTACTCGGCGACGAAGCATTGATTGAACTCTGCCAGATGCCCAGCGGTGGTACGCCGATGGACTGCCCGCTGAGCGACTGCCAATGCCGCAAAGCCTTGGGCTACGGAGATCGTTCATGAATATCTGGATGCTGCTGGAGCGCCCCGCCGCGCAGCTCAAAACCCTGTACAGCATGGCGACCCATCCCGACACACAGATGCTGTTCGCCGGCACCCCACTAAGCAGTTTCGCCGAGCAAAGCCCTCTGCTGGTCAGGCTGAACAACCAGCCAACGCTCAACCAGGCGATCGAGCAAAACCCCGCTGAATGGCCAGGGCTGCTGATCGAAAGTACCTGCGACACGCCATTGGTACTCGCTCATTTGCGACAGATTCTAATCGTCAAGTTCGACCAGCAACGCAAAGGTGTCCTGCGCTACAGCAACCCGACCGTCGCCAGCTATTTTTTTGGCGCCTGTTCGGCGCAAGACCTCAGCCTGTGGCTGGGTCCAATCGATCGTCTGCGCTGGTTCGGTGCGACCTGGGCCACCCAAGCGACAGGTGAAGCCGGCTGGCAGCAGTTGAACAACCTCCACGCGACAGACTGGCGAATAGAACGGACAAGCGGGGCGATGTTCCTGAGCGCCGCCCAGGAAGAAGCCTTGACGCGCCAGCGCAACGAACAGTTTCTCTTTAACTGGTGGCAGCAACATCCACAGCACTCATTTGTGCATGCCAATCAACTGATGGAACAAGCGCTGACCCAGGGCATCGATGAAAGTGACGCCATCAGCGAATTCCTGAGCGTCCACTGCACGCAGGCTCAGTCATGAAGCAGCTCGGGAGGTTGACCGATGGCCCCGGCTGCGAGCGCGACAAGCTGATTGTTCAGGTCATTGGCACCGCTCATTCAAAAAGCCAGCGACTGGTGATGTTCGATCAGTCGGGCCTCGAAGCACTCCAAGCCCTGACCGATGAGGTGGTGTGCGAAACCGAGCGTTCGAACGACGTCCACAGCGAGCTGTTTGTGTGGGATTGGTCCGCACAGCTCAAGCATCAATTGTGGCTGGAAATCGCCACCATCCAAGGGCCGCCCATTCGTCTGCCGTTGCTGGAGGACGTGCGTGTCACCCCGCGTCAACTGGAAGCCCAGTGGAATCAGATCGTACCGATCTTGCCTTTCGCCGCGCTGCCCGGGACTCGAAGCCACTATGACCTCGGCACGCCGGTACTGTGTCGTAGCGGCTACGTGTATGTGTTTTACCGCGATCACCTCTGGCGTGAACTGGAAGTGCAGCAGGACGGCGAACTCACGACTTACCGCGACATCGACCTGCAGGCGTATCGCCAGAATCACGAATTGAGCGGCGATTACCGGCAGGCGGGCGGTGTCGATCTCAGTGACATCTGGCTGCCCGCCACCTGGAACCATCAACCTGCTGAAACCGTGCAACTGTGTTTCAGCGACATCCAGCTCAGCGCTGCACGCCTCAAATGCCTCGAGGAAGACCCGGCGTTGCGCGCCCAGCGCTGTCAGAGCCCCGCGTTGCAATGCGACAGCCACACGTTCGAACGACTTTTTGACCAGCAGCCCGATGGGCAGGCGATGCTGGAGGCCTTCAGTCGCTTCAATGCGTGGGATGCACAAACGTCCGATACCGCGACTAAAGCCAGCATCACCTGGCGCAACCTGGCCGAGCGCGCCTTTCCGCTCAGCCAGATTGCCCCACAACGAGCACGTCAAAGCGGTTTCGAATATGTGCTGGAGCATCCGGGGCGTTACGTGTGCGACCTCTCGGGACAATTCGCTGCGCAACGCAACGCCGAAGCCAAGGGCTGCCTTGATCAGTGGGAGCAAGGCGCCACACCTTCTTTACCTGCAACCTTCGAAAGCAGCGCCTGGGCCGATTGCCTCGCCACGCTGTTGGATCAACTGCGAGGAAAAACACCGACCGCCGATGAAGCGGATCTCTGGCAACCCCAGCCCACCGTCGTCGATGTGCTGGATGCGGCTCGCCAACGGCGCTTATGTGGCGTACTGCTTGAAGACCCTCGTTACCGCTTGCGGCATCTGGTTTCACAGATCCAGCAGCAACAGCAATTGCTGACGCTGTATGCCGAACGCGCCAGCCTTCACCCACACCATGCCAGCGCCGTAATGGTCCAGCAACTGATCGTGCCGGCCGCCCTCGGCGGCCAGAAAAACCCGCTGCATGCCTGTTTCGACAAAGTGAAGGAGGCCGGCCGCCGTGACATCAACCGCTTCACCGCCACCGCAGAACGCGCCCTGCTCTGGCAACAACTGAACATGGCGCAGACGCTACTTGCCGAGTGCCTGCAACAACCGGTCACGCAGCAAACCCTGGCCGATCATTTGAGCCTGGAAGGCTTTGACTACCTCGCCGCGCTGTTCGCCGTCAGCCAGACCTTCGCGGCCCTCGCCACCGTGCCCGCGCAACGCGATCCGCTGGCCAGCAATGGCGACGTCACCAACGCGATGACTGGTTTGAGCCTCTACAGTCCGCAGGCCAGCGTCGGCCAGACATTGCTCAACGACATCGCCCACGACCCGGCGCACCCGCTGCACGTGATGCTCTGGCCCGCCGTCAATGACGCGGAACTGGGCGCGCCTTATTTGCCGCCCACCGAGAAAACACTTAACGAGGGCGATGGGCGGTTGCGCGCCGAACACCTCGCGGTATTCGAAAGCGATCCGGGACCTTACTACCCACAGGTCGAACACCTCGACGGCCACTTGCTAGAAGGCCTATTGGCCAGCGGCAGCCTGAACAGCACACTCACCGGCCAATCGAAAGCGGCGGTCGGGACCCTGATAGGTATCTACGAAAACCTTGCAGGCGCACTCGAAACTGCCAGCAGCGCGGTGAACAAACCGTCCGGGCCACACACCACCCACGCCGCA
The DNA here is from genome assembly GCF_054898005.1 of Pseudomonas sp. HLT2-19-2. Taxonomy (NCBI): domain Bacteria; kingdom Pseudomonadati; phylum Pseudomonadota; class Gammaproteobacteria; order Pseudomonadales; family Pseudomonadaceae; genus Pseudomonas; species Pseudomonas sp. HLT2-19-2. Next base: position 4,972,923 of record NZ_CM142712.1, read on the forward strand.
CCCACGAGCGCCTATCTGCACGGGCTCGGCGTGGGACTTTTGCGCAGCGTGATGCCCAAGACTTTTGGTGAAATGCACTTCATCAATCGTCGTGATGCCGACCCGCAGCGCTATCACCTCTTTGGCCTGTCCGACGTGCCGTCCGGCGAGCAGCGGCCACGACGGGTTATTGGTGAGTATTTGAATGCCCGGGGCGAGCCGTTGAAGGTGGGGGATATTGATGCGTTCGAGACACCGGGCGTCCCTCGCACAGGTAATTACAAACTGCTGGCGATGCCGGTGGACCATCCGACGGTGCGCAATCTTAGTGCGCTGAACCAGCGGATTAATGTGGTGCATAAAGAAGATGTGGAAGCGCGGGGGACGGACAACGCCAGAGTGAAAAGTGCGTTGCAGCGGGGAGTGGATGAGCATGTCGAGTTGGCTAACAGCCGGGTTTATCGGGTGCTGGGCTCGTTGCCGTTTGCGGTGGGGGTTTTGATGTTGGAGGTTTGGAATGTGCGTATGGAGTGGGCAGGTAGAGAGCAAGTCCGGAGAGAAAAAGGACAATATAGATCTCAGCTAGCTGTAGTTGCCGCAGGACTAGATCTAGCTATCGCGCTGGAGATGTTGACGGTAAAACTTTCCGGTACCCAGTCTGTTTTGGTGGTGGGTCGCAAGGTTATTTTCATTATTTCAAATGAGACTGCGAAAGCTTTAGGTTCTCTAGGCAAACGCTTAGCAAAGGAATTTACCGGGCGAATCCTTGCTCAAATTGGTTCTGGGCTGTTTCTTACGGCCATTTGCCTTACAGATGCCTGGTATGCGTGGACATGGGGCGATGACGCCAGTCGGGCTTATCTGATGATGGCAGTGGGCGGCGCTATCAGCGCTCTCAGCAATCTGGTCATTAGTACCGTCACCTTTCTGGGACTGGGTCCGGCAGGTTGGGTAGCGCTGATATTGATCGTGATCGGTGCAGGACTGGCTTGGTGGCTGACCGACAAGCCCATCGAAGAATGGCTGGTCAATGGCCCTTTCGGCACTCAAGTTCATTCAGACAATGCGCACCTGCTGGATCCGCAACGCGGCTTCTACTACCTGATCAGTTTGTTTGCTGACATTCGTATCAACATTGGTATCAACCCTGAATTCATACCCAATGCCAAACATGACGTTCATGCCAAAACACCTTTTCAAGTTACTTCGTCCAATACCTGCATTCGCATCGAAAGTAACTTACCAGGCTTAATTTCAAACCTGGGCACACTCAATATCAATGCTCACTGCCGACTCAATACATTCGAAGTCAAAGGCGGGCGCATCAAAAGTGAAACCGTGCCGTTCAAAAAACTGATTAATAGTCAACTCGTCTTACCCAAAGCGCAAAGGCTGATACCGCAGGGCCTGGAACTGCTTTTCGAAACCCCACCCAATTACGCCTTTGATTTGGTCACAGGATCATCGGGCATCTCACACCAATGGCAAGTTAGAGCTCAGTGCGTACTGGAACAACAAAATCAACGTTGGCACTTTCCTGCGCCACCGCCAAAGGACGGCACGCCATTTGATGAAACCCACAAAAAACCAAACTTCGACAGCGAAGGCAAACTTTACTGGGCAGACGAAATGACGAATAAATCACGAGACAGTAACAAATGACCATCGAATCGCATTACTCCGAGACTGCCTATGGGGCGAGCGAGGTACCTCAGCAAAAATGTTCGACTGAACGTCCGTGGATCATGCGTTTTGCTAAGGTCAGGTTGCCTTGGGGCAATGCGGATGACATATGTCCGACCAGCTTTCTTGATAAAAACTCACCGAACAACCTTCGCTTCTGGGAGAAATTCAATAAAGAACGCGAAGAGCAAAAAACCACAGGAACCTATTCATCGAGCCCATTCGAACATATTGATTTTCATATAAGGGATGACCACGAACGCTTTAGATATGCCCTTCTCCCCGCGAGCTCCCACTTCTGGATGTACATGCTAGGAGGGGGACGTTTTTTGTTTTTCCTTTTTCTTGCCATCACATTTTTCATTTTCATGGCTGAACTTCTAGATACCAAAAAAATATTACTCAACGTTATATCCGACTACTCCGCGACTCTCTTTACTTTTTTGGGAATCCCTTTAGTGTGTTGGTTGGCTGGCACTGTGGTAATAAAATTCTTCCAAAGCCTCTGGATAAAACCCTCCCGAGGTCCCATCTGGGAACTCAACCGCCGTACCGGCCTGGTCACCGTCTTCGACTACAAAAACAACGGTGAATACAAAAAGAACGGCACCATCGGCGAACTCACCGCGCCGTTCTACGAGTTCGACGCCTACATCGCCACTTCCCCGGACAGTCAGGGCATGCCGATGAACGTGCTCTACCTCGCCCATCGCTACCGCAACATCATGATCAACTTCGGTGCGCTGGTCTGCCCCGGCCCTGACACGCAACAACCCTGCGCCCTATGGGATTTCATCCAGAACTACATGGACGTCAGCCGCCCCCTGCCAGACCTGCCCCAATACGAGGAATACCGCCACCTCGACCCCACCACCGCCGAACACGACCGCCTCACCGGTCGCAACCCGCGTTACTGGATCGACATGGACGATGCGACGTTCAAGCACGTCATCGCCGAGATGCACCACCGCGTCGACACCATCGACACGTTTGAGCGACCGAACTTGATGTCGAGATATGTGACGTATGTCGATTGATCAGCCACCACCCGAGAACGGGGCGCAGATGTTCACTGATAAGCCGGATGCGCCAGCAAGCGCTAACGACTACGCAATCATCCGAGTTCGTCACAAAAAGTCGGGAGCAATGGCTTGGCGGGTATCGTTGTACCGGGAAGGCGTCATCAAGGTACACAAGGAATTTACGTTCATTAGCCATGGAGGTGAGCATCCAGCGCGTGCCGCTGCCAATCAGTTTCGCAATGAACAGATGCTCCGTTTCCCACCACCACTGAGCTGCATTATCCGTAACAAGATGCGCGCCAATAACACCAGTGGCCTGGCGGGAGTTCACGCCAGACAAACTATCGGCCGGAATGGGTCGTGAGTTTTAATTAAAGGAAAGGGGCGGCAAACACTAAACCTGTGGCGAGGGGGCTTGCCGGAACGCCGCATCGCGCCGTTTGGCTGCGAAGGAGTCGTGAAACCTGATTGCAGGGTATGAATGAGAGAATGCAAGGGGACCGCTACGCGACCCAACGGGGGCAAGCCCCATCGCTACAGTGTTTGTGCCAGGCTTGGGAGCTTCACTGAATCCGAAGACTACTCGATGCCCACCTGATTACGCCCATTGTTCTTCGCCAAATACAGCCCCTTGTCCGCCGCCGAGATCAATTGCCGGCAATCGCTCCCCGGTTGCGGGGTGATAGTCGACAAACCGATGCTGATGGTCAAACTCGAACCTTCGGCCGGGAAAATGTGCGGGATCTTCAGCGCCGAAACGGTCTGGCGGAGCTTTTCCGCGACCAGCCGCGCGCCGCCCGGCGAAGTATTGGGCAGCACCAGAACGAACTCTTCACCGCCGTAACGGGCCGGTAGGTCCGAAGGCCGCGCACCGGCATCACGAATCGCCGTGGCCACTTTGCGCAAGGCTTCATCGCCTTCAAGGTGGCCGAAGCTGTCGTTGAAGGACTTGAAGTAGTCGACATCGATCATCAGCAGCGACAGTTGGGTCTGGTCACGCTGCGAGCGGCGCCACTCCAGCTCCAGGTATTCGTCGAAATGCCGGCGGTTCGACAGCCCGGTCAGGCCGTCGGAGTTCATCAAGCGTTGCAGCACCAGATTGGTGTCGAGCAACTGCTGCTGGCTGACCCGCAACGCGCGGTACGCCGCGTCACGCTGCAGCAAGGTCATGAAGGAGCGCGAGTGGTAGCGAATGCGCGCCACCAGTTCGATGTTGTCCGGCAGCTTGACCAGATAATCATTGGCCCCGGCCGCAAACGCCGCGCTCTTGATCAGCGGGTCTTCCTTGGTCGACAGGACAATGATCGGGATGTCCTTGGTCGCCGGATGATTGCGGTACTCGCGCACCAGGCTCAAGCCGTCAAGACCCGGCATCACCAGATCCTGGAGGATCACCGTGGGTTTGATGCGGATCGCATGGGCGATGGCCTGGTGGGGGTCGGAGCAGAAGTGGAAGTCGATATTGTCTTCGTTCGACAACCCGCGGCGCACCGCCTCGCCGATCATCGCCTGATCGTCTACCAACAACACCATGGCGGCGTTTTCGTCGGTTTTGAAGTCATCAAGCTGTAAATCATTCATAGGCAGTCACCTGAGTACTACTTGGGCCAGGATTGCTGTGAAAGTTCTTCATTTGGGGAATATCTCCAGCAATCGTGGCGCTATCTTGTCCAGTGGGCGAATTTCCATCGCGGCATCGATGGCCGCTGCCGCCTTCGGCATTCCGTACACCGCACTGCTGTTTTGATCCTGAGCGATGGTCAGGTAGCCCTGTTGGCGCATGAGTTTAAGCCCCTGCGCGCCATCACGTCCCATGCCGGTGAGCAAAACACCCACGGCATCGCCATCCCAGTAATTGGCCACGCTCTCGAAGAACACATCGATCGAGGGTCGGTAGATCTCGTTGACCGGGTCGGCGGTGTAGGCCAGCGTACCGTTTTTCAACAAGCGAATATGGTGGTTGGTACCCGCCAGCAGCACCGTGCCGCTTTGCGGCTGCTCACCTTCCTCGGCCAGGCGCACGTTCAGGCCGCTGGCGCTGCTGAGCCATTCGGCCATACCAGCGGCGAATACCTGGTCAACATGCTGCACCAGCACGATGGCCGCCGAAAATTCTCGCGGCAGCCCCTTGAGCAAGACTTCCAACGCGGCCGGCCCACCTGCCGATGAGCCGATCGCTACCAGACGCTGGCGCGAGACCGAACTGCGAAGCGGGCTCGGAGCCGATCGCTCCCGATTGCCCTTGTCTCCGATCAGCCAACCGATGTTCACGATCTTGCGCAGTAACGGCGCCGCCGCCTCTTGGGCATTGCCGGCACCGAGGGCCGGCGTATCGACCACATCCAGCGCTCCGTGGCCCATGGCCTCGAACACCCGATGCACGTTCTGCTGACGGTCAACCGTGACAATGACTATTGCGCACGGCGTATCAGCCATGATCCGCCGGGTCGCCTCCACGCCATCCATCACCGGCATGATCAGGTCCATCAGGATCAGGTCTGGCGTGTTTTCGGCACAACGTTGCACCGCCTCGGCCCCATTGCTGGCGACCCAAACCACCACGTGCGCCGGCTCGAACGCCAGGGCGCGGCGCAGGACCTCCACCGCCATGGGCATGTCGTTGACGATTGCGATTTTCATGCCCGCGCTCCTCCAATGAGCTCAACCACCGCGTCAAGCAGGGCGTCGTCATGAAAACTGGCTTTGGCTAGATAATAGTCGGCTCCAGCGTCCAATCCACGACGACGGTCCTCTTCACGATCTTTGTAAGACACCACCATAACCGGAAGCGATTGCAGGCGATTGTCCCGGCGCAATAGAGACACCAGTTCAATGCCATCCATGCGCGGCATATCAATGTCGGTGATCAGCAGATCGAAATCCTCCGAACGCAAAGCGTTCCAGCCATCCATACCGTCCACCGCCACCGCCACGTCGTAGCCGCGATTGAGTAACAACTTGCGTTGCAGCTCGCGCACGGTCAGCGAATCGTCGACCACCAAAATCCGTTTTCGAGCAGCTTCAACCGCCTGACTACCCTGACGGGCAATGCGCTCAAGACGCCCGGTATTGAGCAGTTTGTCCACCGAACGCAGCATGTCTTCGACGTCGACGATCAGCACCACCGAACCGTCGTCGAGCAAGGCCCCGGCGGAAATGTCCTGCACCTTGCCCAGGCGCTCGTCCAGCGGTAGTACGACCAACGTCCGCTCGCCGATAAAACGCTCGACCGCCACGCCGTAAATCGCCTCGCGCTCGCGAATCACCACGACTTTGAGGGTTTGCTGACTGTTCTGGCTCGCCGGACGCTGCAACAGCTGACTGGCCGCGACCAGCCCGACATGCCGGCCTTCGTGCCAGAAATGCTGACGGCCTTCGACCTGGACGATGTCCGCCGGCTGCAGATCGCACATCCGTTCAATGTGGGCCAGCGGGAAGGCATACGCCTCGTCACCGACTTCCACCACCAGACTGCGCACCACCGATAGGGTCAGCGGCACTTCGAGATGGAAGCGACTGCCCTCGCCCGCCGCCTGCTCCAGCACGACCGCGCCGCGTAACTGGCGGACCATGTGCTGAACCGCATCCAGACCGACGCCGCGCCCGGAGACCTCGGTGACCGTGTCGCGCAAGCTGAAACCCGGTAGAAACAGGAAGGTCAGCAGCTCTTCTTCACTCAACTGCGCGGCGGTTTCGGCCGGGGACAATTGGCGTTCGATGATGCTGCGGCGGACCTTTTCCAGATCGACGCCATTGCCGTCATCGCTCAACTCCAGCACCAACAGACCGGCCTGATGGGATGCGCGTAAACGGATCAGGCCTTCAGCGGGTTTGCCCGCCAATAGTCGTAGCTCCGGCGATTCGATGCCGTGATCCACTGCATTGCGCAGCAAGTGGGTCAGCGGCGCTTCAAGCTTCTTCAGCACGTCGCGATCGACCTGGGTTTTCTCGCCCTCGATCTCCAGTCTCACCTGTTTGCCGAGGCTGCGACCGAGGTCGCGGACCATACGCTCTTGCCCGGCCAACACATCGGCAAACGGCCGCATGCGGCAGGCCAGCGCGGTGTCGTACAACACTTGCGCCCGCTGACTGGCCTGCCAGGCGAACTCGTCCAGCTCGGCGTTTTTCTCTACCAGCAATTGCTGGGATTCAGCCAGCAATCGGCGGGCATCGTCGAGGGCTTCCTGGGCCTCCAGGCTCAAGGCGTGATCCTTGAGGTGGACGTTGAGGTTTTCCAGTGCCCGCAGGCCATTGTTTTGCATGCGCTTTAGGCGTTGCATGGTGGCCAGGTGCGGTTTGAGCCGCAGGGTTTCCACCAGGGATTTGCTCGACAGATCGAGCAGGCTGTTCAGGCGTTCGGCCGTGACTCGCAGCACCCGTTCGCCGTTTTCGGTGGTGCGCCTGGTCTTGCGCGGCGGCTCTGCGCAGGGCAGTTCGGCGACCAGGATTGGCGTCTCGACCTTGGGTGCTGGTGATTGGAGCTGAAGCTCCGCCATCACTGGGACGACGGGTGCAGTGACCGGTGCGGGTGCCGCCATCGGATCAAGCAACTGCGCCATCAAGGCCACATGGGCCTCGATATCCGCACGTTCAGGATTGTTGTTCGGCGTCGCAATGCGCATCAGCAAATCGGTGCCTTGCAACAACGCATCGATGTGCTCGGGCCGCAGGTACAGGCGCCCTTCCTGGGCGCTGACCAGACAATCCTCCATCACATGCGCAACGCTGACCCCGGCATCGACGCCGACGATGCGCGCCGCGCCCTTGAGCGAGTGCGCCGCGCGCATGCACGATTCGAGGTGACCGGCCTGGGTCGGGTCGCGTTCCAGCGCCAAAAGACCCGCGCTCAGCACCTGGGTCTGGGCCTCGGCTTCCAGGCTGAACAGCTCCAGCAAAGAGGCGTCACGCATTTGCTCGGGGGTCATGTAAGGCTCCGGGTCACGGCGGACAGCAACTGTTCTTCATCCAGCCAACGCAGGCTGCGACCTTTGAATTGCAACACGCCACGGGTGTATTTGGCGCTGGCCTGAGTGCCGGAGCGAGACGCCGCCTCGAGGAGGTGTTCGTCGATGGCGTGAATCCCGTCCACTTCATCCACCGGCACCACCACCGGCCCGCCGTGGGCGGCGATGATCAGCATCCGCGGCATGACCCGCGCGCCGGACGCCACGCTGCTGGCGCCGTCGAGCCCCAGCAGCTCCACCAGCGACAGGCACGCCACCAGAGCGCCGCGCACATTCGCCACGCCGAGCAAGGCCCGGGAGCGCTGGTGCGGCAAGGAGTGAATCGCTTGCAGCGGCGCCACTTCCACCAGGCTGCGGGTGGCCAGGCCCAGCCATTCTTCGCCGAGACGGAACATCAACAACGATCGGGTTTTCACCTCGCTCTCGACTGCGCTGGAGACTTGCCCGCGGTCTTCCTGCTGCAACGCGTAGCGGTCGAGCAAGCGCGTCGCGGCAGCCGAATACACCGCGCAATTGCGACAGTGAATGTGATCGCTCAGCAGTGGGCAGGACTTGTCGCCGTGGATACCGATGCGGTTCCAGCAGTCGTCAATGGCCTGGGCATCTACATGGGTGAGGCTAAAGGTGTCGGCGGCGTTCATCGTTTACGCTCACTGTCAGCGGCGCGCTCACTGCGGGCGGCGCGGTCCTGCAATCGTCTGGCACCCGCCGTGTCGCCCAACGATTGCAGCAACGCCGCCAGGTGCATCAACGCGTCGGGATGTTGCGGTTCGAGGTACAACGCCTTGCGATAAAAACCCTGGGCCTCCAGAACTCTGCCGGCGACGTCGCTGAGCAAGCCCAGCCAGTAAAAGACCTGGGCTACTGGCTCGTGACTGCGCAAATAGCTATCGCACGCGGCGCGGGCTTCGGCGCTTTTGCCTTCGTTGGCCAGCGCGGCAATGTTCGCCAGCAGCGCGGCGGCGTCCGGGTTGGCGGTTGTCGTCGCGGCAGGTAACGGCGTCACCGTTGCGAAGGGCCGACTGCGAACGGGCGGCGGCGTCACGCTGCGCACCGGTTGGCGTACGGGCAGAGGCGTCGGAACGAAAGCCGCAATGGGCGCAGGCTCTGGTGTGCTCTGACGACTGAACGCAAAGGACTGTGGGATGCCGATCGAACGCATGCCGAAACGGCCGAGCAAACTGCCCTCGGCCGGACCGATAAACAGCACGCCGTCGACATGGGTCAGGCGCTTGAGCACTTCGAATACTTGCTGCTGGGTCGGTTGATCAAAATAGATCAGCAGGTTGCGGCAAAACACAAAGTCATAAGGCGGCTCGTTGGCCAGCAACGTCGGATCCAGCAGATTGCCGACCTGCAAACGCACTTGTTCAAGCACCCGCCCGCTGAGGCGATAGCCCTCGTCTTCGGCGGTGAAATGCCGATCGCGAAACGCGATGTCCTGACCACGGAACGAATTCTTGCCGTACAGTGCGCACCGGGCTTTTTCCACCGACAACGGGCTGACGTCCATGCCTTCGACCTTGAACTGGTGCGGCTGGAACCCGGCATCAAGCAACGCCATGGCGATGGAATACGGTTCTTCACCCGTGGAACAGGGCAGGCTGAGAATCCGCAACGCGCGCATGTTGTTGATGTCGCTCAGACGCCTGGCAGCCAGTTTCGCCAGGGTGGCGAAGGATTCCGGGTAACGGAAAAACCAGGTTTCAGGGACGATCACCGCTTCGATCAGCGCCTGCTGCTCGTCCCGCGAACCCTGCAAGGTGTGCCAATACTCATCGGCCGTCAGCGCGTTGGACGCCGTGCTGCGCTGACGCACCGCACGCTCGATGATCGCCGACCCCACCGAGGTCACGTCGAGACCGATGCGCTCTTTGAGGAAATCGAAAAACCGCTGATCGCTGCTCATGGCTGCTCCTCAAACAGCGCCAAGTCCAGTGGCGTCGACGGAAACAGCAGCGCGCGAACCCGCTCATCCAGCAGATCAGCGACCCGCACCCATTGCAGCAAACCTTGAGCATCTTCGCGCACCGGCCCCAGGTACGGCGCCTGGCGATTGTCCAAGCCATAAGGCTGAAAATCCGCCGGGTTGCAGCGCAAGGTATCGGTGGCCTGCTCCAGAATCAGCCCGAGCAATTGCGCCTCAGTGGCTTCATCCGGGCGGTAATTGACCAGCACCAAGCGCGTGCTGGTGCGGGCCTGGGCCGGTTGGCCGAAGGTCAGCGCACTGAGGTCGATCACCGGCACCACCGCGCCGCGATAGGCGAACACCCCGACGACCCAGTCCGGCGCGCGGGGAATTGGCTTCAACGGCAGGCGCGGCAGCACTTCCGCCACCTCGATGGCCTGCAAGGCAAAGCGCTCGTTGCCGATGCGGAACACCAGAAACAATGATTGCAGCGCCGGCTTCACGGCGGTGCGTTTGGCCGTGAGTTCGCTCATCAGACTTTGAATCGCGAAACGCCGCTACGTAGCCCTACGGCCACCTGGCTCAGTTCATCGATGGCGAAACTGGCCTGGCGCAGGGACTCGACGGTCTGGCTGCTGGCATCGCCCAACTGCACCAGCGCGTGGTTGATCTGTTCGGCGCCCGTGGCCTGGGCCTGCATGCCTTCGTTGACCATCAACACCCGTGGCGCCAGCGCCTGAACCTGATGAATGATCTGCGACAACTGCTCGCCGACCTGCTGCACCTCGGACATGCCGCGGCGCACCTCTTCGGAGAACTTGTCCATGCCCATGACCCCGGCCGATACCGCCGACTGGATCTCGCGCACCATCTGCTCGATGTCGTACGTGGCGACGGCGGTCTGGTCCGCCAGACGCCGCACTTCGGTGGCGACCACGGCAAAACCGCGGCCGTATTCACCGGCTTTTTCGGCCTCGATGGCAGCGTTGAGGGACAGGAGATTGGTCTGGTCGGCGACCTTGACGATGGTCACCACCACCTGGTTGATGTTGCCGGCCTTCTCATTGAGGATTGCCAGTTTGGCGTTGACCAGATCGGCCGCGCCCATCACCGAATGCATGGTCTCTTCCATGCGCGCCAAGCCCTGTTGGCCGGAACCGGCGAGCACCGAGGCCTGATCGGCGGCGGTGGACACTTCAGTCATCGTGCGCACCAGATCCCGCGAGGTGGCGGCAATCTCACGGGACGTTGCGCCGATTTCGGTGGTGGTGGCAGCGGTTTCAGTGGCGGTCGCTTGCTGTTGCTTGGAGGTGGCAGCGATCTCGGTTACCGAGGTGGTGACCTGCACTGAGGAGCGCTGAGCCTGAGACACCAGGGACGTCAGCTCGGCCATCATGTCGTTGAAGCCGGTTTCCACGGCGCCGAATTCGTCCTTGCGCGCAAGGTTCAGGCGGTTGCTGAGATCACCGGTGCGCATGACGTCGAGAATTTCGACGATCCGGTTCATCGGCGCCATGATCGCGCGCATCAGCAGCAGACCGCAGAGGCTGGCGGCCAGCACCGCGACCAGCAGGGAAATGCCCATGATGACTTTCGCGGTGACCACGGCGTCATCGATGTTCGCGATGCCCTGGTCGGCCACCGCTTTGTTGTCGCGGATGATGTCATTGAGTTTCATGCGACCGGCGGTCCATGTCGGGGTCAGTTGCTCGTTGAACATCTTGATGGCTTCGGCTTCCTGATTGCGCTTATGCAAATCGAGCACGGCAGCCAGCACCTTGTTGTAATTCTCATGAAGTTTTTCAAAAACGGCGTACTCGACCTTGTCTTCATCCCTGATGACGGTGCCTTGGTAGTTTCTCATCTGCTCTTGCAGACGCACCTCAAAGTTTTTGAAGCTTTCGGCCTCTTCCGCACTGAAGTCCTGCCCCGCCTTGAAGCCCAGCATTTCCTGGGTGCGAACATAAGTGTCGACCCAGGCGCTGCGAACCATCGAGCTGTAATACAACCCGGGAAGCGCGTCTTCACGGACGCTGGCTTCGCTGATTTCGATCTTCAACAGCCGGGAATACGAGACGACGACCATCAGCAACATGATGGCGATAATCACCGCAAAGCTCGCCAAGATGCGTTGGCGCAACGTCCAGTTCTTCACAGTCAGTCCTCGGGGGGCGGTTCAAATGTTGCGGAGTATAGCTGAGGGTGGTGTTTCATTTGTATGACGGGTGCGCACCACGTCTCATCCCTGTGCAAATCGCTGAAATACCTGCGCGGCGAAGGCTTGTGTCGTTTCGGAGCACGCTGTTGTGATGCAAAAAAAATCGCAGGCTCCGCCAGTGCCTACTGGTCGATGTAGGCATCGGCGAAACCTGCGATTTTTTTAGGACAACGTTAGTTAGGACAACGTTAGATAGAAGCCTGACGCACCTGCTTCTCTAACTCAGCCTTCAACCCCGGCTCAAGCTTCAGTTGCCGCGCCAGTTCATCGAGGTAGGACTTCTCCATGAAGCTCTCCTCGTCCACCAGCATCACGCTGGCGATGTACATTTCAGCGGCCATTTCCGGCGTACTGGCAGCGCGTGCGACGTCAGCCGGGTCCAGCGGTTTGTTGAGTTCGGCGTGCAGCCAATGCTGCAACTCCTGATCGTTATCGAGCTTGGTGAATTCACCTTCAATCAGCGCACGCTCGCGATCGTCGACATGACCATCAGCTTTAGCCGCAGCCACTAACGCTTGGAGAATCGCCTGGCTATGCTGTTCAACTTGCGCCGCCGGTAAGCGGTCGATGGTTTGCGGTTCAGTCTTCGGCGCAGTGCCCTGCTGGGCCTGCCAGTTGCCATACGCCTTGTAGGCAATCACGCCCAACGCGGCGAGGCCACCGTAAGTCAGGACCTTACCGCCGACATTGCGCCCTTTTTTGCTGCCCAGCAGCAAACCCATGGCGCCGGCCGCCAACGCTCCGCCGCCCGCGCCAGAGAGCAGGCCGCCGAGGCCGCCCGAACCACCGCTGCCGCCGAGCAATCCGCCCAAGCCACCACCAGCGGTCTTGTTTTGTGAGCCGCCGGCCTTGTTCTGCAACATGTCCTGACCGGACTTGAGTAGCTGATCGAGCAATCCACGGGTGTTCATTTGCTGCCTCCACGCATTCGGGTTAACCAGATCTTTAAGGCCTCCAGCCTAGATCGAAAGTGCCCGGTGTCCGGGAGCGAGAGTGCTTCGAGATGTTGCGCAGCGCTCTTCAGCTCACCGCGGCCCTTCAGAAAAAAAGATATACACTCAGAAAAATCGATAAAACCGCCCACCGGGTACTTCCCCATGATGACCCTGCGTCAGATCCGCCATTTCATCGCCGTGGCCGAGACCGGTTCAATCTCCGCCGCCGCGCAAACCGCGTTTATTTCTCAGTCCACCCTGACCCTCGCGATCCAGCAACTGGAGCAGGAAATTGGCGTTGGCTTGTTCAATCGTCACGCCAAGGGCATGACGCTGACCCACCAGGGGCACCAATTCCTACGTCAGGCGCACCTGATTCTGGCGACGGTGGACAACGCCAAACGCAGCTTGCAACAGAGCACCGACCAGGTCGCAGGGCAGTTGATCATCGGCGTAACCAGCCTGGTGGCCGGTTATTACCTCGCGGATTTGCTCACCCGTTTCCAGCGTGCCTACCCCAACGTCGAGATCCGGGTAATGGAGGACGAGCGCCCTTATATCGAGCATTTGCTGGTCAGCGGTGAAATCGATGTCGGCGTGCTGATCCTCTCTAACCTCGAAGACCGCCACGCCTTGCAGACGGAAGTGTTGACCCACTCACCCCATCGGTTATGGCTGCCGGCTCAACATCCGCTGCTGGAACACGACAGCATCAACCTCGCCGATGTGGCCCGCGAACCGTTGATTCAGCTGAACGTCGATGAAATGGATCGCAATGCGCAACGCATGTGGTCGGCGGCCTCGCTGCAACCGCGCATCACATTAAGAACCGCCTCAACGGAAGCCGTGCGAAGCCTGGTCGCCGCAGGATTAGGCGTGTCGATCCAGCCTGACATGACTTACCGCCCGTGGTCACTGGAGGGCGACATCATCGAAGCGCGACCGATTGCCGACCTGAGCCAGACCCTCGACGTCGGCCTGGCTTGGCGTCGCGGCACCGCGCGCCCGGCGCTAGTAGACCCTTTCCTCACCGTCGCCCGCGAGCAACCCCACGGCGGGCGCAAGCCATCTATTTAATCGAATGCCACCTTCAGTATTTAGAATTTGTCGACCTCGGGCCTGAGCACTAGTCTTGCTACATCTATAAGACGGCCGGGCCCCAGTCACAGGGAGCACCATGGCCACACAAGAAAAGAGAACCCGAAAAATGGCTGGCGCGCAGACCCCGTTGTTCACCGCGTTGTTGATCGATGGCGAATTGGTCGCGGGCCAGGGTTTTGTCGAGCCGATTCTCAACCCGGCCACCGGTGAAGTGCTGACGCACATTGCCGAAGCCAGCACCGAGCAGGTCGAAGCCGCGATCCTCGCCGCCCACCGCGCCTTTGCCGGTTGGTCGAGGACCACCCCGCAACAACGTTCGAACCTGCTGCTGGAAATCGCCAACGCCATCGAAAAACAAGCCGACCTCCTCGCCCGCCTCGAATCCCTGAACTGTGGCAAGCCCTTGCACCTGGCCCGTCAGGATGACTTGAGTGCCACAGTCGATGTGTTCCGTTTCTTCGCCGGCGCCGTTCGCTGCCAGACCGGTCAGCTCAGTGGTGAATACCTGCCGGGCTACACCAGCATGGTCCGTCGCGATCCGATTGGCGTGGTCGCGTCGATTGCGCCGTGGAACTACCCGATCATGATGGCCGCGTGGAAAATCGCTCCGGCCCTGGCCGCTGGCAACACGCTGGTGTTCAAGCCATCCGAACACACACCGCTGTCGATTCTGGCCTTGGCGCCGGCGCTGGCCGAGATCCTGCCGCGCGGCGTGATCAACATCGTTTGCGGCGGTGGTGAAGGCGTTGGCAGCCATTTGGTCAGCCATCCTAAAGTGCGCATGGTGTCGCTGACCGGCGATATCGTCACCGGGCAAAAAATCCTGCAAGCCGCCGCGAAAACCCTGAAGCGCACCCACCTTGAACTCGGTGGGAAAGCGCCGGTGATCGTTTGTAACGATGCGGACATTCAAGCCGTGGTCGAAGGCGTGCGCACTTACGGCTATTACAACGCCGGTCAGGATTGCACCGCAGCGTGTCGAATTTATGCACAGGCCGGGATTCATGACCGCTTGGTGGCCGAACTCGGCGCGGCAGTCAGCAGCCTGCGCTTCGCCGGTAAACGCGATGCCGACAACGAGATCGGGCCGCTGATCAGCACTCGCCAACGCGACCGCGTGGCCAGCTTCGTCGAGCGTGCCCTCGGCCAGCCGCACATCGAGCGGGTAACCGGCGCGGCGGTGCATTCCGGCGCCGGCTTCTATTACCAGCCGACCTTGCTGGCCGGTTGCAAGCAGAGCGATGAGATCGTCCAGCGCGAAGTGTTCGGGCCGGTGGTCACCGTGACCCGTTTTGATGGACTCGAACAAGCCGTGGACTGGGCCAATGACTCGGAATACGGCCTCGCCTCCTCGGTCTGGACCCAGAACCTGGACAAGGCGATGCAGGTCGCGGCGCGGTTGCAGTACGGCTGCACCTGGATCAACAGTCATTTCATGCTGGTCAGCGAAATGCCCCACGGCGGCCTGAAGCGTTCGGGCTACGGCAAAGACTTATCCAGCGATTCGCTCCAGGACTACAGCGTGGTGCGGCACATCATGGCGCGCCACGGACAGCATCTCTGACTACGCTAATAACAAGCCGCTAACGGCATGCTTCACCACGTTCAAAACTGCCCCGACCATAATTAAAGAAGAGGGAAACCCCATGTTCGTGCACAAGACCGCACTGCTCAGTGCAATCACTACAGCGCTGTTGGCCAGCGCCAGTATCCAGGCCGCCGAACCGCTGAAAGCCGTCGGTGCCGGCGAAGGTCAGCTGGATATTGTGGCGTGGCCCGGCTACATCGAACGTGGCGAAAGCGACAAGGCCTACGACTGGGTGACTGGTTTCGAGAAGGAAACCGGCTGCAAGATCAATGTGAAAACCGCCGCCACTTCCGATGAAATGGTCAGCCTGATGGCCAAAGGTGGTTACGACCTGGTGACTGCGTCTGGCGATGCGTCCCTGCGACTGATCGCCGGCCAGCGGGTGCAGCCGATCAACACGGTGTTGATCCCGAACTGGAAGAACATTGACCCTCGTCTCAAGGACGGGCCTTGGTACGTCGTCAATCAGCAAACCTACGGCACCCCGTACCAATGGGGGCCGAACGTGTTGATGTACAACACCAATATCTTCAAAACAGCGCCGGACAGCTGGAGTGTGGTGTTCGAAGAACAGACCCTGCCAGACGGCAAGTCCAACAAGGGTCGAGTCCAGGCCTACGACGGCCCGATCTATATCGCCGATGCGGCGCTTTATCTCAAATCGAAACAGCCGGAATTGGGCATCAAGGACCCGTACCAGCTCAACGAAGCGCAATACAAAGCGGCGCTGGACCTGCTTCGCAAGCAACAGCCCTTGATACACCGCTACTGGCATGACGCAACGGTCCAGATGAGTGACGTCAAAAACGAAGGCGTGGCGGCGTCCAGCAGCTGGGGCTACATGGTCAACGGCCTGGTGGCGGACAAGCAGTCGGTTGCCTCGGTCATTCCAAAAGAAGGTGCAACGGGTTGGGCCGACACCACCATGCTCCACGCCGAAGCCAAGCATCCCAACTGCGCCTACAAGTGGATGGACTGGTCGCTGCAACCGAAAGTCCAGGGTGACCTGGCGGCATGGTTCGGTTCGCTGCCGGCGGTTCCGGCGGGGTGCAAGGAGAGCGAATTGCTGGGTGCCGAAGGCTGCAAGACCAATGGTTTCGACCAGTTCGAGAAAATCGCCTTCTGGAAAACCCCGCAGGCTGAAGGTGGCAAGTTCGTGCCGTACAGCCGCTGGACCCAGGACTACATCGCGATCATGGGCGGCCGCTAACACCCCGTCGCGAGCAAGCTCGCTCCCACATATTTGATCGCATTCCATATGGGAGCGAGCTTGCTCCGGGCGGCGATCCGACGATGCTTTTAAAGATTCAGATTTTTGGAGCACCGCACCATGACGCTTGCAGTCCAATTCACCAACGTTTCCCGTCAGTTCGGCGAAGTGAAGGCCGTTGACCGGGTTTCCATCGATATCCAGGACGGCGAGTTCTTTTCCATGCTGGGCCCTTCCGGTTCGGGCAAAACCACCTGTCTGCGCCTGATCGCCGGTTTCGAACAACCGAGTGCAGGCTCTATCCGTATTCATGGCGAGGAAGCCGCCGGACTGCCGCCGTATCAGCGTGACGTGAACACCGTGTTCCAGGATTACGCGCTGTTCCCGCACATGAACGTACTCGACAACGTCGCCTACGGTTTGAAGGTCAAAGGCGTCGGCAAATCCGAACGCCAGAAACGCGCCGAAGAAGCCCTCGACATGGTCGCCCTCGGCGGTTACGGCGAGCGTAAACCGGTGCAACTGTCCGGCGGTCAGCGCCAGCGTGTGGCCCTGGCCCGCGCCTTGGTCAATCGTCCGCGAGTCTTGCTGCTCGATGAGCCGTTGGGCGCTCTCGATTTAAAGCTGCGCGAGCAAATGCAGGGTGAACTGAAGAAGCTGCAACGCCAGCTCGGCATCACCTTCATTTTCGTCACTCACGACCAGACCGAAGCACTGTCGATGTCGGATCGCGTGGCGGTGTTCAACAAGGGGCGCATCGAGCAGGTCGATACACCGCGCAACCTGTACATGAAACCGGCGACAACCTTCGTTGCCGAATTTGTCGGCACCTCCAACGTGATTCGTGGTGATCTGGCGAAGCAATTGAGCGGCAATCCACAGCCGTTTTCGATACGCCCGGAACACGTGCGTTTCGCCGAAGGGCCGCTGGCCAGCCATGAAATTGAAGTCAGCGGCTTGCTCCATGACATCCAGTACCAAGGCAGTGCTACGCGCTATGAATTGAAACTGGAAAACGGCCAGACCTTAAACATCAGCCAGGCCAACGTCCAGTGGCTGGACGTCAGCGCCCAGCACCAGACCGGCCAACGCATCAGCGCGCGCTGGGCACGGGAAGCGATGATCCCGCTGCACGACACCGTTGTCGGCGGAGTGTGAGATGAACAGCGTGGCGATGACTCAAACCCCGGCCAGCGGCTCGCCGTTGCGCAGGTTTTCCAACCTGCTGTATCGCCGGCCGAACCTGTACCTGTCGATGCTGCTGGTACCGCCGCTGCTCTGGTTCGGCGCGATCTACCTCGGCTCACTGCTGGTTTTGCTGTGGCAAGGCTTCTACACCTTCGATGACTTCACCATGGCGGTCACGCCCGACCTGACCCTGGCGAACTTCGCTGCCCTGTTCCAGCCCTCGAACTTCGACATCATCCTGCGCACCTTGAGCATGGCCGTCGTCGTGTCGATCGCCAGTGCCGTGGTCGCGTTCCCGATTGCCTATTACATGGCGCGCTACACCACTGGCAAGACCAAGGCGTTTTTCTACATCGCGGTGATGATGCCGATGTGGGCCAGTTACATCGTCAAGGCGTATGCCTGGACCTTGCTGCTGGCCAAAGGCGGGGTTGCGCAGTGGTTCGTTCAACACCTGGGTCTGGAGCCCGTATTGCAGTTCGTGCTGGGCATTCCGGGGGTGGGCGGCAGCACGTTGTCGACCTCGCACCTGGGCCGTTTCATGGTGTTCGTCTACATCTGGCTGCCGTTCATGATCCTGCCGATCCAGGCCTCGCTGGAGCGTCTGCCGCCGTCCTTGCTGCAGGCGTCTGCCGACCTTGGCGCCAAGCCGCGTCAGACCTTCATGCAAGTGATTCTGCCGCTGTCGATTCCAGGCATCGCGGCCGGTTCGATCTTCACCTTTTCGCTGACCCTGGGCGACTTCATCGTGCCGCAACTGGTGGGGCCACCGGGCTACTTCGTCGGCAGCATGGTGTACGCCCAGCAAGGCGCGATCGGCAACATGCCGATGGCTGCGGCTTTCACGCTGGTGCCGATCGTGCTGATCGCCATTTACCTGTCCATCGTCAAACGACTGGGGGCCTTCGATGCGCTCTGACGCTTCTTCTCAAGATCAGGCTTCTCTGGGCCTGCGCATCGCAGCCTGGGGCGGGTTGGTGTTTCTGCACTTCCCGATCCTGATCATCTTCATGTACGCCTTCAACACTGAAGACGCAGCGTTCAGCTTCCCGCCCAGGGGCTTCACCCTGAAGTGGATCGGCGTGGCGTTCTCGCGTCCTGACGTACTGGAAGCGATCAAGCTGTCGCTGCAGATTGCGTCCGTCGCAACCTTGATTGCATTAGTCCTCGGCACCCTCGCGTCGGCGGCGTTGTACCGCCGGGATTTCTTCGGCAAGCAAGGCATCTCGCTGATGTTGATCCTGCCGATTGCCTTGCCCGGGATCATCACCGGTATTGCCTTGCTGGCGACCTTCAAGACGCTGGGGATCGAGCCTGGGATGTTCACCATCATCGTCGGTCACGCGACCTTCTGTGTGGTGATCGTCTACAACAACGTCATCGCCCGGTTGCGTCGCACCTCTCACAGTTTGATCGAAGCGTCGATGGACCTTGGCGCCGATGGCTGGCAGACCTTCCGCTACATCGTCCTGCCGAACCTCGGCTCGGCATTGTTGGCCGGCGGCATGTTGGCGTTTGCGCTGTCGTTCGACGAAATCATCGTCACCACTTTCACCGCCGGCCATGAACGCACCTTGCCGCTGTGGCTGCTCAACCAGCTCAGCCGCCCACGGGACGTGCCGGTGACCAACGTTGTCGCGATGCTCGTGATGATGGTGACCATGCTGCCGATTCTCGGCGCCTATTACCTGACTCGGGGCGGTGAAAGCGTTGCGGGCAGTGGCGGCAAGTGAATTTCCTGACCATTCCAATAATGAATTTGCGGTAGAAAGAGGACAACGCCATGCAAACCAAACTCTTGATCAATGGCCAACTGATCGACGGCGAAGGCCCCGCCCAACCCGTGTTCAACCCTGCACTGGGCAGCGTATTGGTGGAGATCAATGAAGCCAGCGAAGCTCAGGTCGATGCCGCCGTGCGGGCCGCCGACAGCGCCTTCGACAGCTGGTCGCAAACCACCCCGAAAGAACGCTCGCTGCTGCTGCTTAAACTCGCCGACGCCATCGAAGCCCACGGCGAAGAGCTGGCCAAACTGGAATCGGACAACTGCGGCAAGCCTTACAGCGCTGCGCTGAACGACGAGATCCCGGCCATTGCCGACGTGTTCCGTTTCTTCGCCGGCGCCAGCCGTTGCATGAGCGGTTCGGCGGGCGGTGAATACTTGCACGGCCACACCTCGATGATCCGTCGCGACCCGGTCGGCGTGATCGCCTCCATCGCGCCGTGGAACTACCCGCTGATGATGGTCGCCTGGAAAATCGCCCCAGCCCTCGCGGCGGGTAATACCGTGGTGCTTAAACCGTCGGAACAAACCCCGCTGACCGCCCTGCGTCTGGCAGAACTGGCGTCGGATATTTTCCCGGCCGGCGTGCTTAACCTGGTGTTCGGCCGTGGTCCTACGGTCGGCAGCCCGCTGGTCACACACCCGAAAGTGCGCATGGTCTCGCTAACTGGCTCGATCGCCACCGGTTCGAACATCATTTCCAGCACCGCTGACAGCGTCAAACGCATGCACATGGAACTGGGCGGCAAGGCCCCGGTGATCATCTTCGACGACGCCGACATCGACGCTGCTGTGGAAGGCATTCGCACTTTCGGTTTTTACAATGCCGGCCAGGACTGCACCGCCGCCTGCCGCATCTACGCGCAGGAAGGCATCTACGACACGTTCGTCGAGAAGCTCGGCGAAGCGGTCAGCAGCATCAAGTACGGCGTGCAGGATGATCCGTCGACCGAGCTCGGTCCGTTGATCACCGCGCAACACCGCGACCGCGTGGCCGGGTTTGTCGAGCGCGCCGTGGCACAGCCGCACATCCGTTTGATCACGGGCGGTAAGACTGTGGAAGGCAATGGCTTTTTCTTCGAACCGACTGTGTTGGCCGACGCTCAGCAGGACGACGAGATTGTTCGTCGCGAAGTATTTGGACCGGTGGTGTCGGTGACCAAATTCACCGATGAAGCGCAGGTGCTGAGCTGGGCCAACGATTCCAACTACGGCCTGGCGTCGTCGGTCTGGACCTCGGACGTCGGTCGCGCACATCGCTTGTCTGCACGCTTGCAGTACGGCTGCACCTGGGTAAATACGCACTTCATGCTGGTCAGCGAAATGCCGCATGGCGGTCAGAAACTGTCCGGTTATGGCAAGGACATGTCCCTGTACGGGCTGGAGGACTACACCGTTGTTCGGCATGTGATGTTTAAGCACTAAAAGCATCGTCGGATCGCCGCACCGCCGCGATGGGTGATGCGTGGAAGGTTAGTCGGTAAAGGGTGTTCGCCCCGGTACTGATTGCGGTGCCGGGGCGAGTTATTACGACGTTAAATCGGTTGAGGCCTGGATAGAGTCTCGAACTCGTCCATCAGCAAGTGGATTTCAGTACTGGGATTGGGTTCGCCGCTGTTAGCAACATCAAGAAGAATTCGAGGAGCTAGTGTCCTTGCAGTGTTGAAAGGTTCCCCCTTCAAAAGATCAAAATAACTGACATTCTCGCCCTTCTCGTAACCACCCATCAGGGGCTGGTCCCTAAGACTCATGGCGACAAGATCGCCTGGCGATTTTCTACCAGCAGGGGCGAATGGCTTCCTGTTGTAGCCAAAGTGCAGTAGCAACCAAAACTCGAAACAGGGAAAGGACGCTATGACTTTTATCTTGGGATGAGACTTCGCCAAGTTGATCGCCCTGTCGAAGCAAAGATGAGTATCGCGGTCCAAGGCGCAAAAAACCTTATCGAAGATTTTTTGCCGTGCAATTGCACTTTCTACAATCCCGCTTGGGTGAGTCACTCCGCAATGGGCGATTTCAACCTGAGCATTGGCTCGAAAGTGAAAGGCGGCATCCTCCAAGTATCGCTTTCCTGACTTACTGTCTTCACAAAGGATCAGCACCTTGGGTTGCGGTTTGAACCGCGATTTCTTTCGATCAAATAACTGTACCGTGCGCACCTTGGTCACCTTCGCCTGATCAGCGGCAATCCGCGGTAACGGCCTTCGAAGTAGCGCTTCTCAACATCCTCTCCTTCACGCCCTTCAAAATCGTGAACAGAAAAAAGACAGGTAGCACCATTGGCATCGCGTTCGGTAATCCAGAACTGATCGCGCCGAAGCGTTTTGGCAGTCATTAGATGCGTGTCGTGAGTAGTAAAGATCAGCTGAGTATTCAGTCCGCTGTCCAAATGTTTTCCAATCAGATCAGCGACTATTGCAGGATGCAGACTGCTATCCAGCTCATCGACAGACAGTATCCCGCTCCCCTCTGCGTGATTGATCATGAACCAGGGTAACCAGAACCCAATCAGATTTTTCGTGCCGCCGGACTCCTCTGAAAAATCAAACTCCGCTTTTCCTAAAAGACTCGTATGCGTCAGGGTTACTTTGTCTTTTTGGGCTGCTGCGAAGAACTCTTTCAGTGTGAGTTTTTCAGTCCGCTGAACAAACTCCGCGTCTTCGGTATTGAGCCGGATCGCCGACACCGGGACATCCACTTCCTTTAGAAAATTTCGTAAATCATGTGTGTAATCCGATGCCATCCGAAGAAATCTGATGGACGCTGCTGACAGCCCCATCATGTTGTTCTGCTCAATAACGAGTAGACCGGTTTGAAACCAGCTAAACGGCCCCCGCAACTGAGTCAGCTCTTCGCTGCTGTTCGCGACGGCCTGCGAAATAAACAGCATCTTCGGGCTGGTCAGACGCCGCCAGGCATTGTGAACCTCTTTACCACCTTCAAGACTTGGGCCAAAAACATACTGCTCGCCCTCCTGACCAAAACAACGTTGATACAGCAGCGTTTCTTTCCCTTTTGGGTATGAAACGAGTTGTTCCTCGAGTATCCGCTGTGCAGTCATGCGCAGAACAAACCGATATCGGAGTGCGCCTTGAATAAAGTTGTATTCGAAACAACTCGGCTCGTCGTTAAGCTGTGGGTCGAAACGAAACGGTGACACCGGCAGTGGTTCATCATTTGAGGTAGAGGGCGAGGCGAGCAAACTCCCCATGATCCCCATCGCCCGGATTAGCGATGATTTACCAGAAGCGTTCGGCCCGTATATCGCAGCGACCTTCAGTAAATCCGGCAGCTTTTCTCCATTGACCGGCGACTTGAAGATGTTGCGCTTTTTGCTCAAGCGCGGCGTCGCAGCCATGGACAGGGTTTGTTTGTCACGGAAGGAGCGATAATTGGAAACTGAAAATTCGATCAACATGTAGCAAACCTGCAGTTCGTTCCTGAATGCGGGAAAAACTATAGGAAAAACCAAGGTTGTGATGCTGTTTGACTGCACCTCATGCAAAAACAGGCAATTCCTACAGATCAAGCCTTCCAGAAAAGGCACTGATTCCTACAACACGCGGCGCCAGAGTAGACTTGGCGCCGCGAGCGCCTGACCGATAGGCTTTACCTCGTCGCTGCCAAATCAGCGACCCGGGGTCGAAGCCGGGAAATGTCAAAACGGTGCTTGCGTGCCCCCATAGAACTGCGGCTGTTTTCAGCCTTCAGTTCTGCTTTATGGCGGGCCGTGTGGCGCGGGCCTTCTGGCTTCCGTTTTGATTGGAAGTGTCCCGACTTCGAACGCCACTCGGTCCGCCACCCAACCTGTCGAAGGGTTGGTGGCGACTTTCCTGCTCAAAACGGAAGTCACTTCATGTCAGCACACGCTCAAAACTCGCTTCTACCTTACTTCACCCCAACCATCTTCACCCGCCACAACCGCTTCCTCCACGCCTTCATGCAGGACAACCAAGCCTGGTTCTGCGTCCAGGACCTCGGTCGTTTGATGGGCCGCCCGATGGACCAACGCCTCACCCTGAAACTTGATCCCGATCAGCGCCGATATGTTTGGTTGCTCAAGAGCGGCAAAACAGTCGAATCATTGATGGTCAGCGAATCGGGGATGTACGCCCTTCTGGTGCACCATTTCGTCCCGGAAAACCGAAACTTACGCCAATGGCTGAGCAACGAAGTCATCCCATTGCTGCGTGAGTCGAATGCGGCATCTGCGGATAACATTCCAAGTCTGAGTTCGTTGCAGTGGGCAGGAATCTCAGTGCCGCTTCTGCATTGGCAGCATCAAGCGTGGATCAAGTGGCGGGACATGCCTGATCTAATGCAGGTACAACGGCCGTTCAAGATCATGGGCACTTGCAGTTGAAGGTGAGGTAAAGAAATGAAAAAGGGGCAGACTTCACAGTCCGCCCCTTTGGTTTGCCTACTCAAAACCGCGAAACACTCCTCATCGCATCCACCAGATACCGCATCGCAATCTGGTCGCTTTCCGACAGCTCCCGATAGCGCTCTAACAATTTCATTTCGTCCGAACTGAGCCGACGCCTTCGCCGGCCGGTCGCCAGGCAGGGAAAGATTCCTAACAGTTCGGTGATGCCTTGTACTTTCGACATGGACGATGTCCTTCTATACGTCAGAGAAAACTTCAAAAACCGCATCGCCCTTTCCTTTTCATTCGCCGCCGGCCTGAAGGGCAGAAACCGGTCATGAACACAGAATAGGAATTAAATCGGCGCTGAAAAGTGGTTTTTAGAGTAATTAGTCAAAAAAAGCAGAAATGCCCTATAAATCAGAAAGTCCTGTCGGAATTGTTAACCGACATTCTTGTTTCATTGCCACGCTGTCGCCATGCCATCAATCATTTTTTCTCCGCAACCGAACGGTTTAAGCTATTTGT
Organism: Pseudomonas sp. HLT2-19-2; assembly: GCF_054898005.1. NCBI lineage: Bacteria > Pseudomonadati > Pseudomonadota > Gammaproteobacteria > Pseudomonadales > Pseudomonadaceae > Pseudomonas > Pseudomonas sp. HLT2-19-2. The sequence continues at coordinate 4,997,397 of NZ_CM142712.1, forward strand.
TATCTGTGTAATGTCCGTTGCGTTTGGCCGAAGGCATGTCCGAACCTCCATTTTTGATCCAGCACGTGCCAGGAACGGCGCGGGATTGTTCACGACAGGTTGTACTTATGCACCGCAGGAATTTGCTCAAAGCATCCATGGCCATCGCTGCCTACACCGGATTATCAGCCAGCGGCCTGCTGGCTGCGCGGGCCTGGGCCGGTAACAGCGCAGCGGATGGCGAGGCTCAGGCGTTCGACTTTGAAACGCTGAAGATCCAGGCCAAGCAGCTCGCCGGCAATCGATATCAGGACACCAAGCAGGTGCTGCCACCGACCTTGGCGACCATGACGCCGCAAAATTTCAACGCGATCCGCTACGACGGCAACCATTCGCTGTGGAATGACCTCAACGGTCAGCTGGATGTGCAGTTCTTCCACGTTGGCATGGGTTTCAAGCAACCGGTGCGCATGTACAGTGTCGATCCCAAGACGCGTCAGGCGCGGGAGGTGCATTTCCGTCCGTCCCTGTTCAACTATGAAAAAACCACGGTCGACACCAAGCAGCTCACGGGCGACCTGGGGTTTTCCGGGTTCAAGTTGTTCAAGGCCCCGGAGCTGGACCAACACGACGTGTTGTCATTCCTCGGCGCCAGCTATTTCCGTGCGGTAGATGCCTCGGGCCAGTACGGTCTGTCGGCTCGCGGTCTGGCGATTGATACGTATGCCAAGAAGCGTGAAGAATTCCCGGACTTCACCAAGTTCTGGTTCGAGACCCCGGACAAAGACAGCACCCGCTTCGTGGTCTACGCCCTGCTGGATTCACCGAGCGCCACTGGTGCTTACCGTTTCGACATCGACTGTCAGGCGAACCAGGTCGTCATGGGCATCGATGCCCACATCAACGCGCGCACCGCCATCGAACAACTGGGCATCGCGCCGATGACCAGCATGTTCAGCTGCGGCACCCATGAACGGCGCATGTGCGACACGATTCACCCGCAGATCCACGATTCTGATCGCCTGGCCATGTGGCGCGGCAACGGTGAGTGGATCTGCCGCCCGCTGAACAACCCGGCCACCCTGCAATTCAATGCCTTCGCCGACACTGATCCGAAAGGTTTCGGCCTGGTGCAGACCGATCATGAGTTCGACAGCTATCAAGACACCGTCGACTGGTACAGCAAGCGCCCGAGCCTGTGGGTAGAGCCTACGACCGCGTGGGGTGAAGGCTCTATCGATCTGATGGAAATTCCTACGACCGGCGAAACCCTCGATAACATCGTCGCGTTCTGGACCCCGAAGAAACCGGTCGCGGCCGGTGATTCACTGAACTACGGCTACAAGCTCTACTGGAGCGCTGTGCCGCCAGTGAGTACGCCGTTGGCGCGGGTCAACGCTACTCGTTCGGGCATGGGCGGCTTCATCGAAGGCTGGGCCCCTGGCGAGCATTACCCGGAGGTTTGGGCTCGACGGTTTGCCGTGGACTTCACGGGCGGCGGCCTGGACCGCTTGCCGGAAGGTGCGGGGATCGAGCCGGTGGTCACGTGCTCGAATGGGAAGGTGAAGGATTTCAACGTGCTGGTGCTGGATGACATCAAGGGTTACCGAATTACCTTTGACTGGTACCCAACCAATGACAGCGTGGCGCCTGTGGAGCTGCGGCTGTTCATTCGCACCCATGACCGGACGTTGAGTGAAACCTGGTTGTACCAGTATTTCCCACCGGCACCGGATAAGCGCAAGTACACCTGACGGCTGTAGAAATACAAAAGCCCCGGTCAACTCGACCGGGGCTTTTTTGGTTCTACAGCGTCAATCAGTCGCGTAAATACGACTCGTGAATCGGCTGTTCACGATGGGTTGCCCGCTGGTACTGCGCCGGCCAGATGGCCTTGCGCCCTCCCAGGTCATCATCAGCATGCAGTGGCCAGTACGGATCACGCAGCAGCTCACGGGCAAGGAAGATGATGTCAGCCTGGCAGGTTCGCAGAATGTGCTCGGCCTGCGCCGGTTCGGTAATCATCCCTACAGTGCCGGTGGCAATGCCTGACTCCTTGCGCACACGTTCGGCGAAGCGGGTCTGATAACCGGGACCTGTAGGAATCTCGGCGTTGGCTGCGGTTCCGCCCGATGAGACGTCAATCAGATCTACGCCCAACACTTTGAGACGTCGCGCCAGCTCCACGGTTTCATCCGGGTTCCAGCCGTCTTCCACCCAATCGGTGGCCGACACCCGCACGAATAGCGGTAGCTCTTCAGGCCACACCGCACGCACCGCTTCGGTGACTTGCAGCACCAGCCGGATTCGATTCTCGAACGAACCACCATATTGATCGCGCCGCTGATTGCTCAGGGGCGAAAGAAACTGATGCAACAGGTAACCGTGGGCGGCGTGTATTTCGACCACTTTGAAACCGGCGGTCAGTGCTCGCTTGGCCGAAGCGACAAAGGCCTGAATGACCTCAGCGATCTCACCTTCATCGAGCTGCGTGGGGTGTGTGTGCTGCGGGTCGAAGGCGATCGGCGAAGGGCCCACCGGAACCCAGCCACCGTCTTCGGGTTTGACGCTGCCATGTTTGCCGATCCATGGCCGATGGGTGCTGGCCTTGCGCCCGGCGTGGGCCAACTGAATGCCGGCCACTGCGCCTTGAGCCGCAATGAAGCGCGTGATGCGTTGTAAAGGTTCGATCTGTTCATCGCTCCACAGGCCGAGGTCCTCGGCGGTGATGCGTCCGTCGGCGGTCACCGCCGTGGCTTCGGTAAACACCAGACCGGCCCCGCCGACAGCGCGGCTGCCGAGGTGGACCAGGTGCCAGTCATTGGCCAGTCCATCAACGCTGGAGTACTGGCACATCGGCGACACCGCAATGCGGTTGAGCAGGGTCAATTGGCGAAGGGTATAGGGTTCAAGCAGCAGACTCATGGGGCACCTCTCGAATCAGTGGGCAGGCTCCAGGGTTCTGTTTGAAAAGTCGACGAGTGACAGGAAAAAGGTGCAGCACCCGCCCCCGCGGGCAAAAATTCGACAAGACGTCACAAGGATAATCAAGCAGTGCTTAGAGCCTAGTCGACATCGGGGGATGAGGGAGGGTTCAAGCGAGATTGGGTCTTCGAGAGATCGCTATCGCGGTTCGATGTGGGCAATCATCAGCTGAACAGTCTCGTTGCCACGGAACTCGTTGAGGTCGAGTTTGTAGGCCAATTCCACCCACTTGATGGTCGGATTCGGCCAGATGTCGCGGTCGATTCCGAAGGCAATGCCATCCAGCTTCACCGAGCCGCATTCGCTTTTCAGCACCACTTTGAGGTGTCGCTCACCGACGACGCGCTGCTCGACCAACTGGAACACCCCATGAAACAGCGGCTCCGGGAAGTGCTGCCCCCAAGGACCGGCATGGCGCAGAGCGCGAGCCAGTTCCAGGTGGAATTCCTCGACCGCCAGGGTGCCGTCCGTCAGCAGGCGCCCGGTCAGGTCTTCTTCACGCAATTGCCTACGTACTTCAGCGTCAAAGGCTTCGGCGAACAACGGAAAATTCGCTTCCGGCAACGTCAGGCCGGCTGCCATCGCATGGCCGCCGTATTTGCTGATCAGATTCGGATGCTGCGCCGCCACCACGCTCAACGCGTCACGAATATGAAAACCCTGAACCGAACGCCCCGAGCCCTTGAGCAAGCCATCGCCTGCATCGGCAAAGGCGATAGTCGGACGGAAATAGCGATCTTTCATACGCGATGCAAGGATTCCGATGACACCCTGGTGCCACTCGGGATCGAACAGGCACAAGCCGAACGGCATCGACTCGACCGGCAAATCTTTCAGTTGAGCCAGCGCTTCACGCTGCATGCCCTGCTCGATGGATTTGCGGTCCTGGTTCATGCCGTCGAGCTGAGCCGCCATTTCACGCGCCAGACCGGCGTCTTCAGTGAGCAGGCATTCGATGCCCAAGCTCATGTCATCCAGCCTTCCTGCCGCATTCAGGCGTGGGCCGACAATGAAACCCAGATCAGTGGAAGTGATGCGCGCAGGGTCCCGCTTGGCCACCTCAAGGATTGCCTTGATGCCTGGCCGAGCACGCCCGGCGCGAATCCGTTCCAGGCCTTGGTGCACCAGAATCCGGTTGTTGGCATCCAGCGGCACCACGTCGGCGACGCTGCCCAGCGCCACCAGGTCCAGCAACTCGCCGATGTTCGGCTGCGGCTTGCTCTCGTACCAGCCGAGGCTGCGCAAGCGCGCGCGCAGGGCCATCAACACGTAGAAAATCACCCCGACGCCGGCCAGTGCCTTGCTCGGAAACTCGCAACCCGGCTGGTTCGGATTGACGATGGCATCAGCCAACGGCAGTTCATCGCCGGGCAAGTGGTGATCGGTGACCAGGACGTTCAGCCCGGCCTTTTTCGCCGCCGCCACGCCTTCAACGCTGGAGATACCGTTATCCACGGTGATCAGCAGTTGAGGCTCGCGGGTCAGCGCCACTTCAACGATTTCCGGCGTCAGGCCGTAGCCGTACTCAAAACGGTTCGGCACCAGATAGTCAACGTGAGCCGCACCCAGCAGACGCAAGCCCAACATACCCACTGTACTGGCCGTCGCGCCATCGGCGTCGAAGTCACCGACGATCAGAATCCGCTGACGCTGCTCCAGCGCCGTCACCAGCAAATCCACCGCCGCATCGATACCTTTGAGCCGCTGGAACGGGATCAGTCGCGCCAGGCTCTTGTCCAGTTCAGCCTCGGACAGCACGCCCCGCGCCGCGTACAGACGGGTCAGCAGCGGCGGTAGATCACCGAGGAATGGCAGGGTGTCGGGCAACAGGCGAGGTTCGATGCGCATGGGGTGACAGGTGCTTCTCTTGAATACGTAGGATAAAACCGGATAACGCAGGTTAGCGGCGAATAATCAGCCGCGTTCGCCGCTCAACCACTGCAACTGGACTTCATGCTGACCACGGTCGTCGGTGACGAAAATCGTCCCTTCGCTGATCATCACGTCCCACTTGATAACGCGGGGCATGTCTTTGGCCAAGGTTTCCAGCACTTCCTGAGGTACGGCCGCGATGTGTACGTTTTTCAGGTTTTTGATCGCCGGGATCACTTTGGTTTCCCAGACGCGCAGGCTGCCGTAGGCCAACAGGCTGGTGCGCTCGGTGCGACGCGAGCACCACGTCAGGCGATCGGCGTCTGGCTGGCCGACTTCGATCCAGTGCAGAACTCGATCGTCCAGGCTCTTTTCCCACAGGGCAGGTTCGTCCACGTCTGACAGACCGCGGCCGAACGACAGCTGCTCGTTGTACCAGAAGGCGTAGGCCAGCAGCCGCACGGTCATACGCTCTTCGGTTTCCGAAGGGTGACGAGCGATGGTCTGCTTCACGCTCTCGTACACGCTGCGGTCGAGGTCGGTAAGGTTCAGTTCAAACTTGTAGGTCGTGGACGGCTGGGCCATGAACGGGCTTCTTGATACGGGGAAAGGCGGCAAGTCTAACCGATGCGGTAGGCAATCCACGAATTGAAGGCGATCAACCTTGGTCGTCTGACGTTCGGCTATGTTAAAACGCTGTATTCGCTCAGCCACTGTCCTACAGGATTCAGCATGCCGCTCACCGGAAAACCGCTCTCAGGTCTGAAAGTCATTGAATTGGGCACGCTGATCGCCGGGCCGTTTGCCTCGCGGATTTGCGGCGAGTTCGGTGCCGAAGTGATCAAAATCGAGTCCCCCGATGGCGGCGATCCGTTGCGCAAATGGCGCAAGTTGTATGAAGGCACTTCGCTGTGGTGGTTCGTTCAGGCGCGCAACAAGAAGTCCCTGACGCTGAACCTGAAACACCCCGACGGCCTGGCAATTCTGAAAAAACTGCTCAGCGAAGCGGACATCCTGATAGAGAATTTTCGCCCGGGCGTGTTGGAAAAACTCGGTCTGGGCTGGGAAGTCTTGCACGCACTGAACCCGAAACTGGTGATGGTGCGCCTCTCGGGTTTCGGTCAGACCGGGCCGATGAAGGATCAGCCAGGCTTTGGCGCCGTCGGTGAATCCATGGGGGGCCTGCGCTACATCACCGGCTTCGAAGACCGACCACCGGTGCGCACCGGAATTTCCATCGGCGATTCCATTGCCGCACTTTGGGGCGTGATTGGCGCACTGATGGCTCTGCGTCATCGCGAAGTCAACGGCGGCCTCGGCCAAGTGGTGGATGTGGCGCTGTACGAAGCGATCTTCGCCATGATGGAAAGCATGGTCCCCGAGTTCGACGTGTTCGGTTTCATCCGCGAGCGTAGCGGCAACATCATGCCGGGCATTACGCCCTCCTCGATCCACACCAGTGCCGACGGCAAACATGTGCAGATCGGCGCCAATGGCGACGCGATCTTCAAACGTTTCATGCTGATCATCGGTCGCGACGACCTGGCCAACGACCCTGCGTTGGCGAGTAACGACGGACGCGATAGCCGTCGCGACGAGATTTATGGGGTGATTGATCGCTGGGCCAACTCACTGCCGCTGGACGCCATCATCGAGCAGTTGAATCAGGCCGACGTACCGGTCAGTCGGATCTTCAGCGCTGAAGACATGTTCAGTGATCCACAGTACCTGGCCCGGGAAATGTTCCTGAAAGCCAAGTTGCCGGACGGTAAAGATTTCAAGATGCCGGGAATAGTGCCGAAACTCTCTGAGACACCCGGCACTTCAGAATGGGTCGGGCCGCAGTTGGGCGAACACAATGCGCAGGTACTCAACGATCTTGGTTACGACAAGGAACAGATCGCAAAGCTGCGTGAAGACGGGGCTATCTAAGCTGAAACGCCTGCTTGCGCGGCCCATCAACCACGGCCCGACGCGCGGCGGACGAGCAGTGTGTGCGTTCGTGTTTTTCCTTTTGCTCGCCGGCCAGGCACAGTCAACGTTGGCGCAACCGAAGGAAACCCTGGTCTGGTTATTGCGCGACCTTCCACCGCTGATGATTTTCGAAGGATCGAAAAAGGGCCAGGGAGTGATCGATCAATTGTTACCGCTGCTGATCGCCCGCATGCCGCAATACGAGCACACCCTGATGCGAGTCAATCGTGCTCGCGCCTTGCAAATGCTCCACGAGCCATCCCTCACGTGCGATGCGGCGCTGAACTGGAGCAAGGAGCGCGATAGCTGGATCGCGTTTTCCATTCCGGTTTTTCGGGCCATGAGCAATGGATTGGCCGTGCGCCGCGATGATCGGGAGGTGCTGACGCCCTTCATCAAGGATGGCGAAGTGGACCTGGTGGCCCTGTTGGCCAGTGGCCACGAGAAGCTGGGCATTATTGCCGAGCGCAACTATGGCGAATATCTCGACGCGCTGCTCAAACAAGCACCCGCCAACTCACTGACCCTCCACTACGGTAACGACGCCTTGGGCAGCCTGTTGCAAATGCAACGTCTAGGGCGCTTGCGGATGCTGTTGGGATACCGCCCGGAAATTCGCTACCAGGCCCAGCAGCAAGGGATCGCGGAGGATGAATTGCAGTTCTACCCGATTCGCGGCACGGGAAAATACTTGTCCGGTTACATCGGCTGTACCGACACCCCCCAAGGCCGGCAGGCGATCATCGAGATCAACCAACTGCTGCGCACCCTGCCCCACGATCACTTGAGCGAGGCATACGCCGCCTGGCTGGACCCCGAAAGTCGCAGCGACTACCTGGAAGCCAGCCGGGCATTTTTCATGCAGCAGGCCGAGCAATGACAAATCGCAGACAAAAAGAAACCCCGAGAAGTGGGGAGACGACTCGGGGTTAAACGTGGCCTACATAAAGACCAGTAACAACAAGCTACAAGCACCGGAGCACAATGCTTGATCCTGCTGTTACATGTTCTGACTGACATTGGCGCAGGAAGGTTCCCACAAAAAAAAATTCAATTTCGGTTGGCCAGGATCTTGTCCTGAGCCGCATTGCGCAACGCCGCTATGACGCAGGGCTCCAGGCGACCTTCAGCGATCAGCACGTCGCGATGCAACCCGTCGACCACATCCGTCAGCAGGTGTTTGCTGGTCAACTGGGCCTGATTGAACGCGCGTTCGACCACGATAGCGCCGGTCGCACTCTTCAGGGTCACCAGGCATTCGCCATGGGTCCCCGACGGAGTCAGCGTCACCTGATACGGGCTCAGAGCCTCACCGAGCAATAGACTGATACTTTCCATCTCGATCACCACTCAATAGTCCGAAAACAAAGTGCCTGGGGCGGCGTACAGTAAATGACCTATGGCCCGAGAAGAAAGTTCTGGATACCGACTGCAGGAAAACCGGCGCCTCTGGTCGATAGAGCATGCACGGCCAAGATGACAGAGAAAAAACAGCCGCGTCACGCCTGCTTCTTGCGCTTGCCAATATCGGTCCATCCCCCCAGCAGACCCCGCAATTGTCCATCGGCACTGAAAAAAGGCACTGTCCACTGATAGATATGCCTGACGCCATTGTTGAACATCAATTGACGCTCACTGAAGCGGGTCTTGCGCGTACCGAGCTGGGTCATGAACTCTGCATGCAGCAGTTCGGCAGTCTCTTTGGGCAAGACGTCCAGTTCAATCAACTGTCGTCCCTGGATCTGGTCGAAACGGGTCGACAAGTCCTCTTCGTAACTTTTGTTGCACATGATCAAACGCCCTTCCAGGTCACGAACAAACATCGGATCGGGCATGGCGTCCATCAACGCATGCTGAAAGGCAAGCTGATCACTCAGACTTTTCTCGGCATCCAGACGCTGCTGGATCAATACCGTGAGCCGGCGGTTCCAGAGCAGAGACAGCAGGCCGAACAGACTGACGATAAACATTCCCCAGCAGCCCCACTGGGTGAGCCGGTGCCATTTGCCGGGCACCTGAACGGGGGCAACCCCATTGAGCCATTTCAGGCGAATGGCGCGCAATTCGGCAGGAGGAAACGCTTCAAGCGCCTTGTTGAGAATGCTCGACAATTGCGGCTGACCTTTGCGCACGGCCAGGTGGTCCGCCTCCCATTTGCCCTCCACCGCATACCCCACCTTGAGCTGACCGGACGGATAGAGTTGTGCTCCGATTTCGTTTTCAATAGTGGCATAGGCCTCACCGCTTTCGACCAACGCCCGGGCCTCCGTATAAGTCTTAACCGAGCGCAGATCGATGTCCGGATTGTCGCGGCGAATCGTAGCCTCCAGCGCATGCCGCGTCGGCAACACCAGAACCCTTCCCGACAGCTGCTCCAAGGATTGCACCACTGGCGCGCCGGCCCGCCCGACGAACACCCAGCCAGCGCCACCGAACGCATGACTGAAATCCAGAAACGTCTTGCGTTCGTCATTCATCGCCAGCGTCGTGCTCATGTCCGCGGCACCGCTTTCCAGCCGTCCAAGCAGCTGATCGGTAGAAAACGACTCTTCATGAACAAACTGCAATCGCGTCATGGCGCTGATGCGGTTGAGCAGATCATTGTTCAAACCGCTCCAGTGGCCGTGCTCATCCTTGAACAGGTACCGCGGATACTGCACCGAGGCGACGATGACTTGGGAATGCTCGGCAATCCATTTCAACTCCTGAGCATCCAGCTCGATCGTTGCGCCGGCGACCGATCCTTTGGACTGGGAGGCCGCCAATTGCGACGCGATCCCCCATTGAGCAAAGCCCAGGGAGCCGGCTAAAAAAAATATCCAGCACACTGCTGGTTTTAATCTACTGAAAAACAGCATTGTCACTTCCTTGGTGATCAACTCGCCCGTCCTTCATGGGGCGACTCTTTAGTACGAATCACAACAAGTGTGACATGCAGAAATGAGAAAGCCCGTCAGGAGACGGGCTTCAAAATGTGACAGTTTTAATTGGTTACAGAGGCTTGCCGCGGTTGCCATGCTGACTGACAAAGGCCTGGACGGCTTTCAGGTCATTTGGCAGCACGGTGCAGCGCTCATCTCGCTCAAACAAATCAGAAAGATGTGCAGGTAGTTCGAGTGCTTTTCCTACGCCGGCTTTCTCCACTGCATCCGGGAATTTGACCGGATGCGCCGTGCCTAGAATCACCATTGGAATATCCAGGCTACGACGGCATTCGCGCGCAGCCTTCACACCGATAGCCGTGTGCGGATCCAGCAGTTCGCCGGTTTGCTCGAAGACTTCGGCGATGGTTTCGCAGGTTTGAGCGTCATCCACGGCCAGCGAATCGAACAGTTTGCGAGCTTCGGTCCAGCGCTCCTCTTCGACGCTGAAACCGCCACCCTGCTTGAAGGTGTCCATCAAACCGGCAATTGCCGCGCCGTTGCGACCGTGCAGATCGAACAGCAGGCGTTCGAAGTTCGACGACACCATGATGTCCATCGACGGCGACAGCGTGGCGTGCAGGGTTTCTTTGACGTACTGATTGCCGCTCATGAAGCGGTGCAGGATGTCGTTTCGGTTGGTGGCGACGATCAACTGGTTGATCGGCAGGCCCATGTTGCGTGCCAGGTAACCGGCGAAGATGTCGCCGAAGTTGCCGGTGGGCACCGAAAACGATACCGAACGTGCCGGGCCGCCCAACTGCAGGGCTGCGTGGAAGTAGTAAACGATCTGGGCCATGATTCGCGCCCAGTTGATCGAGTTCACCGCCACAAGACGCGTGCCTTTGAGGAAACTCTGGTCGGCGAAGCTGGCCTTGACCATTTCCTGGCAGTCATCGAAGTTGCCTTCGATGGCGATGTTATGAATGTTCTCACCGAAGATCGTGGTCATCTGGCGACGCTGCACTTCAGACACGCGGTTGTGCGGGTGCAGGATGAAGATGTCGACGTTTTCGCAGTGCTTGCAGCCTTCGATGGCGGCCGAGCCAGTATCACCGGAAGTCGCACCGACGATCACTACGCGCTCACCGCGCTTTTCCAGCACGTAGTCGAGCAAACGACCGAGCAGTTGCAGGGCGAAGTCCTTGAACGCCAGGGTCGGGCCGTGGAACAGCTCCAATACCCATTCGTTGCCGTTCAGTTGACGCAGCGGTGCGACGGCGTTGTGCGAGAACACAGCGTAGGTTTCTTCGAGGATTTTTTTGAAATCAGCATCGGGGATGCTGCCGGCCACGAATGGGCGCATTACCCGGAAGGCCAGCTCGTGATACGGCAGGCCGGCCCAGGAAGCGATTTCTTCCTGGGTGAAACGTGGCAGGTTTTCCGGCACGTACAGGCCGCCGTCAGTGGCCAGACCGGCCAACAGGACGTCTTCGAAATTCAGGGCCGGTGCCTGGCCGCGGGTACTGATATAACGCATGACTGGCTCCAATAGACAGTGTTCGCAAACCCGAGCCCGCATGCGGGCCCGGTGAACGATAACGGCTTAGTTCAGGTGCTCGACGCGAATCCGTACGACCGGACCTACCACGCCCGTCAGGGCTTCCAGGGCGGCGATTGCGTCGTTCATGTGCTGTTCCAGCACGCGATGAGTCAGCAGAATCATCGGCACCAGACCGTCGTGTTCTTCGACTTCTTTCTGCATGATCGATTCGATGTTGATGCCGCGCTCCGACAGAATGCTCGCCACCTGGGCCAACACGCCCGGATGGTCCTTGGCCTGGATGCGCAGGTAGTAGGCGCTTTCGCAGGCTTCGATCGGCAGTATCGGGTGGGCCGACAGCGAATCCGGCTGGAAGGCCAGGTGCGGCACGCGGTTTTCCGGGTCGGAAGTCATGGCGCGAACCACGTCCACCAGGTCGGCGATCACCGACGAAGCGGTTGGCTCCATGCCAGCGCCAGCGCCGTAGAACAGAGTCGAACCGGCGGCATCACCGTTGACCATCACCGCGTTCATCACGCCGTTGACGTTGGCGAGCAAGCGATCGGCCGGGATCAGCGTCGGGTGCACACGCAACTCGATACCGGCAGCCGTGCTGCGAGCCACACCGAGGTGCTTGATGCGATAGCCCAGCGCTTCGGCGTAGTTCACGTCAGCGGTGGTCAGCTTGGTGATGCCTTCGGTGTAGGCCTTGTCGAATTGCAGCGGGATACCGAATGCGATGGACGCCAGGATCGTCAGCTTGTGAGCCGCGTCGATGCCTTCAACGTCGAAGGTCGGATCGGCTTCGGCGTAACCGAGGGCTTGCGCCTCGGCGAGAACGTCTTCGAAGGTCCGGCCCTTTTCACGCATTTCGGTGAGGATGAAGTTGCCGGTGCCGTTGATGATCCCGGCGACCCAGTTGATACGGTTGGCGGACAAGCCTTCACGGATCGCCTTGATCACCGGAATACCACCGGCCACGGCGGCTTCGAACGCAACGATCACGCCCTTCTCACGCGCCTTGGCGAAAATTTCGTTACCGTGAACGGCGATCAACGCCTTGTTCGCGGTTACCACATGTTTTCCGTTCTCGATCGCTTTGAGTACCAGCTCACGGGCAACGGTGTAGCCGCCCACCAGCTCTATGACGATGTCGATCTCAGGGTTCGTGGCCACTTCGAAGACATCGTTGGTAATCGCAATACCGGTCGTCTGGAACTGAGGCTTTGGCGTGCGCATGGCAATTTGTGCCACTTCGATTCCACGCCCGGCACGACGAGCAATTTCCTCGGCATTGCGCTGAAGTACGTTGAAGGTACCGCCACCGACGGTCCCTAACCCACAGATGCCTACTTTGACCGGTTTCACTGTGAACTCCCCATAAAACGGCCGACTCAAGGCCGGCCGTGAAAACAACCGCATGCTCGCGGTTCTCTATTGATGGCCCGGTGAATGTTGCCGCCGGACCATGATCGTCAATGGCTGACCGTGACGATGCAAATTTATTTCGCGTCCAGCGCCAGTTTGGCGACTTGTGGCGCAGGCTGGTAGCCCGGAATGACTTGGCCATCAGCCAAAACGATGGCCGGTGTGCCGTTCACGCCGATCGACTGACCGAGGGCGAACTGTTTGGAAACCGGGTTATCGCACTTGGCGGCCTTGATTTCCTTGCCGTCGACCATTTTGTCCATGGCGGCTTTTTTGTCTTTCGAGCACCAGACCGCTTGCAGCTGTTCATCCCCCGGTGAGCCCAGACCCTGGCGCGGGAACGCGACGTAACGCACTTCGATGCCACGCTTGTTCAGCTCAGGCACTTCGGCGTGCAGTTTGTGGCAGTACGGGCATGTGGTGTCTGTGAACACGGTGATGTGCGATTTGGTTTCGCCGATCGCCGGGTACACCACGGTTTCCGCGACCGGGATTGCGTTGACTAGTTTGGAAACGCCCAGGCGTTCGGTCTTCTCGGTCAGGTTGACCGGTTTGCCGTCCTTGAGCTGAAACAGGTAGCCCTGAACCACGTACTGGCCATCGGCGCTGGCGTAGAGCACGCGGCTGCCCTTGAGTTTGACTTCGTACAGACCTGGCAGCGGGCTGGCGGTGATGGTTTCTACTGGCACCTCGAGCTGGAGGTTTTCCAGGCTTTTACGAATGGCTTTGTCGGCCGCGTCATCGGCGACGGCAAAGGTGCTGGCCAACGCAATGGCTGCGGCGGCGAAAATCTGGGTCAGACGCATGAGAACTCCTGAAGGCGGACAAATGGGACGATCAGAACGCCCGTGCCGAAACACCGGGTCATAATCGCCCATCGTGCAAACCGGCAAAGCCTACCACATAAGGCCCTTGTGATTAGCCTCTGGGATGGTGTTTGGCATGCAAGTCCTGCAAGCGTGCGCGGGCGACATGGGTGTAGATCTGCGTGGTCGACAGATCGCTGTGGCCGAGTAGCATTTGCACCACCCGCAGGTCGGCTCCGTGGTTGAGCAAGTGCGTGGCGAAGGCATGACGCAGGGTATGCGGCGATAGCGACTTGCCGATCCCGGCGACCTTGGCCTGGTGCTTGATGCGATGCCAGAAGGTCTGCCGAGTCATCTGCTCGCCGCGCTGGCTGGGGAACATGACATCGCTGGGACGCCCGCCGAGCAATTCCTGGCGACCATCGCGCAGGTAACGCTCGACCCAGACAATCGCCTCCTCGCCCATCGGCACCAGCCGCTCCTTGCTGCCCTTGCCCATCACTCGCAGCACGCCCTGACGCAGGTTGACCTGCTCCAGCGTCAGGCTGATCAACTCAGTCACCCGCAAGCCGCAGGCGTAAAGCACTTCGAGCATGGCGCGATCTCGCTGACCGATGGCTTCGCTCAGGTCCGGGGCGCTTAACAAAGCCTCGACATCCGCTTCCGACAGGGATTTGGGCAACGGCCTACCGAGCTGCGGCATATCGACCCGCAACGTCGGATCGACGGCGATTAGCTTTTCCCGCAGTAAATAGCGATAGAAGCCACGCACACCGGAGAGAAATCGCGCCGTCGAGCGGGGCTTGTAGTTTTGCTCCAGACGCCAGGCCAAGTGATCGAGGATCAACTCGCGGCCGGCGTTGATCAACTCCAACCCTTTCTCCTGCAGCCAGCCGTTGAACAAGGTCAGGTCGCTGCGATAGGCATCACGAGTGTTATCGGAAAGACCTTTCTCCAGCCAAAGAGCATCGAGGAATTGGTCTATCAGTGGATGATCAATGGCGGGCATAAAGGCTCATGCAAGACCGGTAATACGGCCAAGGAAGATAAATCGCGGGCAACAAAAAAGCAGCCCGTAGGCTGCTTTTTTCTGCATCGGAAGCTGGACTTAAGCCAGTTTTTCCTTGATGCGAGCTGCTTTACCGGACAGGTCACGCAGGTAGTACAGCTTGGCTTTACGTACGTCACCGCGACGTTTAACGGCCATGCTGTCGATTTGCGGGCTGTAAGTCTGGAAAGTACGCTCTACGCCAACACCGTTGGAGATTTTACGAACGGTGAAAGCACTGTTTACGCCGCGGTTACGCTTGGCGATAACAACACCTTCGAACGCTTGCAGACGCGAACGGTCGCCTTCCTTCACTTTCACCTGAACGACAACAGTGTCGCCCGGGGCAAAGGTAGGGATCTCTTTGGTCATCTGCTCTGCTTCGAGTGCAAGGATGATTTTGTTAGTCATGCTGTGCTCCTAAGGTAGATCGTCGGATCTACCATCGATACGTTGTTAACTATCGTCCCGCTCGCGGATGTATTCCTCGAGCAGCTTCTTATCTTCTCCAGAAAGCGAGCGGCTTTCCAGAAGATCGGCGCGTCGTTCAAAGGTCCTACCAAGGGACTGCTGTAAACGCCAACGCCGGATATGCGCGTGATTGCCACTTAGCAATACGTCGGGAACACGCTGATCCGCATACACCTCCGGTCGGGTGTAGTGCGGGCAATCCAGCAAACCATCCGTAAAGGAATCTTCCTCGGCGGAGTCCGCATGCCCTAAAGCTCCAGGCAGCAGTCGTGTAACCGCATCGATCAGGACCATCGCCGGCAGCTCGCCGCCAGACAGTACATAGTCGCCAATCGACCACTCTTCATCGACATGAGCTTCAATAAAACGCTCGTCAATGCCTTCATAGCGGCCGGCAATCAGGATCAATGCATCCGAATTCGCCAACTCGCGTACCGCCGACTGAGTCAGTTGACGGCCTTGGGGGGACAGGTAAATTACCCTCGCCGCCTCCCCGGCTGCTGCCTTGGCCTGAACCAACGCATCTTCCAGGGGCTTGATCTTCATCACCATGCCCGGACCACCGCCAAATGGGCGATCATCCACAGTGTGATGTCGATCCGTCGTGTAGTCTCGCGGATTCCAACAGGTGAGCTGCAACAGCCCCTGTTTCACCGCACGACTGGTGATGCCGTACTCGCTGATGGCGGAGAACATCTCGGGAAACAAACTGATCACTTCTACGCGCAAATTAGCCACGCTTAGAAGTCCGCATCCCATTCCACCTTCATCTCGCCCGCGGCGAGGTCGACTACCAACACGCATTGCTCCGTATAGGGCAACAGGCGTTCGCGATCGTCCAGGCTGCCAGCGCAAGGCTTGACCACCATGACATCGTTCGAGCCAGTCTCTAGCAGGTGATCGATTTTCCCGAGCAGTTGCCCGAGTTGGTCGATGACCTTGAGACCTTCCAGCTGGTACCAGTAGTACTCGCCGTCGGTCAGATCTGGAAACAGGTTACGCGGCACGCAGATCTCATAACCGGCCAGAAGACGAGCTTCTTCACGATCATCGAGACCCTTGAGCTTTGTGACCAGAAACTTGCCGTTATGTACACGGCCGCTGACCAGCTCTACCTGCCGTACAACGCCTTCGCGCTTGAGCGTCCAGGTTTTGTAGTCCAACAGGTTTCCAATTGGATCAGTAAAGGAAAAGACCTTCACTTCGCCGCGAACACCGTGAATCGAATAGATTTTGCCGATAACGATCAAATCATCAGCAATGGCTGGCGTCGCGTTCATATTGCTCAGGCCGCAGCCTTAGCAGCGTCCTTCAACAACTGAGCAACACGCTCAGAAGGTTGTGCACCAACGCTCAGCCAGTAGGCTACGCGCTCTTGGTTCACGGACAGACGAACTTCTTGACCACGAGCAACAGGGTTGAAGAAACCAACCTGTTCCTTGTGCGAACCGTCGCGCGGGTTGCGGCTGTCGGTTACGGTCAAGTGGTAAAACGGGCGCTTTTTGGAGCCGCCAAGGGCAAGACGGATTGTTAGCATGTGAACATCGTTCCTGTAGTCGGTGCTGCAAATCTAAAGGCACAGCGGGCATAGGTGCCCGAAAGGCCGCATATTCTAAGGAATATCCGGACTTTTGCAAATGTCTTTTTCCGGCGGTCTATCGGCCGCCATCCAGATTTGCTATAGAGCCGTCGTTGAAAACGGCCAGTCAGCTCCCGCCAAGTGCGGGTTTGCTGGAGATCCCACTTCCATGTGGGCAGCGCAAGAGCAAGCCCTTGCGCAAATTCTTTACATTTTCGGCATGCCGCCGCCGGGCAACATACCGCCCATGCCGCGCATCATTTTGGCCATTCCGCCTTTAGCGGAGAACTTCTTCATCATCTTCTGCATCTGCTTGTGCTGCTTGATCAAGCGACCGATGTCCTGCACCTGGGTGCCAGACCCCATGGCGATCCGGCGTTTGCGCGAACCACTGATCACCTCAGGGTCGCGGCGCTCGGCCGGGGTCATGGAATTGATGATGGCTTCCATCTGCTTGAATTGTTTCTCTGCCGCGCCCTGGGCGTTGCCCATCTGCGCCAGGTTCATACCACCGATGTTCGGCAGTTTGTCCATGAGGCCGCCGAGGCCGCCCATGTTTTTCATCTGTTGCAGTTGATCGCGGAAGTCCTCGAGGTCGAAGCCTTTGCCCTTCTTCAACTTCTTGGCCAGTTTGTCGGCCTTGTCCTTGTCGAGGGTCTGTTCGGCCTGCTCGATCAGGCTGAGCACGTCGCCCATGCCGAGGATGCGCGAAGCAATACGCTCTGGGTGGAACGGTTCGAGCGCGTCGCTCTTCTCGCCCATACCGATGAACTTGATCGGCTTGCCGGTGATGGCGCGGACCGACAGCGCAGCACCGCCACGGGCGTCGCCGTCGACCTTGGTCAGGATCACACCGGTCAGCGGCAGTGCATCGCCGAAGGCCTTGGCCGTGTTGGCGGCGTCCTGACCGGTCATGGCGTCGACCACGAACAGTGTTTCGACCGGGTTGATCGCGGCATGCAGCGCCTTGATCTCGCCCATCATCTCTTCATCGATGTGCAGGCGACCGGCGGTATCGACGATGACCACGTCGATGAATTTCAGTTTTGCTTCTTTAATAGCCGCTTGCGCGATGTCGACCGGCTTCTGGCTCAGGTCGGACGGGAAGAAGGTAACGCCGACTTCACCCGCGAGCATTTCCAGCTGTTTGATCGCTGCCGGACGGTAAACGTCCGCAGACACAACCATGACCGACTTCTTCTTGCGCTCTTTGAGGAAGCGCGCGAGTTTGCCGGCGGTGGTGGTTTTACCCGCGCCCTGCAAACCGGCCATCAGCACGACGGCAGGAGGAACGGCGCTCAGGTTCAGGTCTTCGTTGGCCGCGCCCATCAGGCTTTCGAGTTCGGCCTGGACGATTTTCACGAAGGCCTGGCCTGGCGTCAGGCTGCGCGACACCTCGGTGCCGACGGCGCGCTCCTTGACCGAATTGACGAAGTCTTTCACCACCGGCAAGGCGACGTCAGCTTCGAGCAACGCCATGCGCACTTCACGCAGGGTGTCTTTGATGTTGTCCTCGGTCAGCTTGGCCTTGCCGGTGACATGGCGCAGCGTCTGCGAGAGACGGTCGGTTAAGTTTTCAAACATTGCGCGATCCTTTCAGGCCCTGTGTAGACCGGGATAATGGCGGCCCAGACCGGAATAAATATGTGCTCGGCGAGCCTGCGGCGTGGGCAGGTCGCGGATTATAGCGAAGACTGCGTCTGTCGGACACCTCGTCGTCAGGTTGCATGGTCTTTCGTGCTACGGGGGTTCTATGCCAAACTCAGCGCCTTTCGGGCTTGCCTAACAGGATTTATGCTCCCCTTGTCACCCAGTTTGCTAACTACCCTCGCCGCCGCCTGCTTATATGCCGCTGCGACCCTCTATCAGGGCACTCGTCTGGCCACCGGCGCCAAGGCGAACAAGCGCCTGCTGGTCACGCTCGGCGTGCTTGCCGTGCTGGCTCACAGCGCCAGCCTGTTCACCCACCTGCTGACACCGATCGGCCTGGGCCTGGATTTTTTCAGCGCCGCCAGCCTGATTGCCGCCGCTGTCATCGCCCTGACGCTGCTGGCCTGCTCGCGGATCCCGGTGGAAAACCTGCTTATATTGCTGTTCCCGCTCGGTGCCGCCACCGTGCTTCTCGCCCAACTCGCCCCCGCCGGCACGGTGCAGATCATCGACGAAGAACCGGGCATCCTCGCCCACATCCTGCTGTCGATCCTCGCCTACGGCATGTTCACCATCGCGGTGTTCCAGGCGTTACTGCTGCTGGTTCAAGACCATCAGCTCAAGCACAAGCATCCGTCCGGCCTGATCAAGAATTTCCCGCCGCTGCAAACCATGGAAAGCCTGCTGTTCGGCTTCCTCTGGGCCGGCTGGACCCTGCTCTCGCTGTCGCTGATCTCCGGCTGGCTGTTCGTCGACAACCTGTTTGCCCAGCACCTGGTGCACAAAACCTTGCTGGCGTGCCTCGCCTGGATCGTTTTCAGCGTGCTGCTCTGGGGCCGTAACCGCCTCGGCTGGCGCGGACACAAGGCCATTCGCTGGACCCTCGCCGGTTTCTGCCTGCTGATGCTGGCGTATTTCGGCAGTAAGCTGGTTCGTGAATACATCCTGCATATCTGACGGGCGGCATTAATGGACGACTTGCCCATAGGGCCGATGCTCGCGGTAGTGGCCCTGCTGATTTTATGGTCGGGGCTGTTTACCGCCATCGAGGTTGCACAACAGCAGTTGCTCGCCCAGCGGACCGCTTCGCGTTCGAGCGACAAGCCGGTGGCAAAGCTGAGCTTTGCGCTCAATAGCCTGATCCTCTGCAACACCCTGTGCCGCGCACTGGTCGTGGTCATCAGCACATTGCTGGCGATTTTCACCTGGGCGGAAAACGGTCCATGGGTGGCCTGCCTCGGGGCTGGCGCCGCGCTTCTGGTGTTCGCCGACTACCTGCCGCGCACCCTCGCCGTTCGCTATCCGGACGCCGTCCTGGCCCTGGGCAACACCTTGCTTGGCGCGCCACTGAAAATCGTCTATCCCGCCGCCTGGTTGCTCAATGGCATAAGCCAGTTGCTGATGCGACCGTTCGCCCGCAAAGTCAAAGTGGTGCAGCAGAGCGAAGACGAGGCACCGAACGATCGGCACAACGATCACGAACACGCCGTCTGCCGCCCGCACCCGCTGTCAGGTATCCATGCGCTGGACAACATCACGGTCAACGACATTCTGGTGCCACGCAGTGACGTCGACGGGATCAACCTGGACGACTCCCTCTCAGACATCATCGAGCAACTGCGCAACAACAAACGCACACGCCTGCCGGTGTTCCACAGCGACATCAACCAGGTCGAAGCGGTGCTCAATACCCGGCAGATCCGTCATCTGCTGTCCGACGCCAACCTGACCCGAGAGGCACTGCTGGCAGCCTGTCACGACCCCTACTTCGTACCGGAAAGCACCCCGTTGCAGCTGCAACTGTTGAATTTCCACAAACAACAGCGACGCCTGGGCATGGTGGTCGACGAGTACGGCGAAGTGCTCGGCATCGTGACCCTGGAGGACATTCTCGAAGAAATCGTCGGCGAATTCGAAAGCCAGCACAGCCTGGATAACCCGCACATCCATCCACAGGCAGATGGCCGCCTGGTGATCGAAGGTGCCGCATCAATACGCGACCTGAACAAGAGCCTCGGCTGGCACCTGCCCAGCGATGGTCCGAAAACCCTCAATGGGTTGGTGACCGAGGCGCTGGAGACGATTCCGGAAAGTGCGGTGTGCCTGAAGATCGGGCGTTATCGCCTGGAGATTCTGGAGACGGAAGACAATCGCGTCAGCCGGGTTTTGATCTGGCATATCAGTTCGATTCCCGCCGCTATCTAAAGCCCGACACGTGCCCTGTGGCGAGCCGCTTACCCAAGCCCCGCCATACCCAAGTGCTACCCGCACTCTGCGTCAAACCCACATCCCTGGGTGTTCGACCATAATAATTCGCTCCACTGGGGCACATGACTGTCAGGGATTACCGCATGACGACCAGCACGACTTATAACGACACCGCACCTGCGCAACCGACGAACTCCGCCACCCGCGTGGCGACCGCGAGCTTCATCGGCACCGCCATCGAGTTCTACGACTTCTACGTTTATGCCACTGCCGCTGCGCTGGTGATCGGTCCGGTATTCTTTCCGCAGACCTCCGGCACGGCCCAAATGCTGTCGGCGTTCCTCACCTTCGGCATCGCCTTCCTTGCTCGACCGCTGGGCTCGGCGCTGTTCGGCCATTTCGGTGACCGCATCGGGCGCAAATCGACACTGGTTGCCTCGCTGCTGCTGATGGGCGTGTGCACCACGCTGATCGGCGTGCTGCCGGGTTACGACAGCATCGGGGCCTGGGCGCCCATCCTGCTTTGCGTATTGCGCTTCGGCCAAGGCCTGGGACTGGGCGGTGAATGGGGTGGCGCGGCGTTGCTGGCGACGGAGAATGCGCCGAAGGGCAAACGCGCCTGGTTCGGCATGTTCCCGCAACTCGGCCCTTCTATTGGCTTTCTCGCGGCCAACGGCCTGTTTCTGACGCTGGCAATGACCCTGAATGACGAGCAGTTCCGCTCGTGGGGCTGGCGGATTCCTTTCCTGCTCAGTGCCGCGCTGGTGATGGTGGGTCTGTACGTGCGCCTCAAGCTTCACGAAACGCCGGTGTTTGCCAACGCAATGGCTCGCCAGGAGCGGGTGAAGATCCCGCTGGTCGAGCTGCTCAGTCAATACTGGGCGCCGATGCTGCTGGGGGCCGGGTCGATGGTGGTGTGCTATGCACTGTTCTATATCTCGACGGTGTTTTCGCTGAGTTATGGCGTTTCGACGCTCGGCTACACCCGCGAAACCTTCCTCGCGCTGCTGTGCTTCGCTGTACTGTTCATGGCCGCTGCCACCCCGTTGTCGGCCTGGGCCAGTGACCGTTACGGGCGCAAACCGGTGCTGATCATCGGTGGCGTGCTGGCGATTTTGTCCGGATTCCTGATGGAACCGCTGCTGACCCAAGGTTCAACCTGGGGCGTGGCACTGTTCCTGTGCATCGAGCTGTTTCTGATGGGCGTGACGTTTGCACCAATGGGCGCGCTGCTGCCGGAGCTGTTCCCAACTCACGTGCGTTATACCGGTGCGTCGGCGGCCTACAATCTGGGCGGCATTGTCGGGGCCTCGGCGGCGCCGTTCTTCGCACAGAAGCTGGTGGCGATGGGTGGTTTGAGTTATGTCGGCGGGTATGTGTCGGGGGCGGCGGTGCTGAGCTTGATTGCTGTGCTGTGCCTGAAGGAAACGCGCAATAACGATTTGAATCGGGTCTCATAAGATCGTTCCCGCGCTCTGCGTGGGAACGATCAGTGGAGGGTTACAGCTCTACAACAACTGCTCGGGATGCACGGGTCGCTTTAGCACGAGCCGCTTCAATCGACTCATCCCGCGCCAACGCCACACCCATCCGACGCTGACCATTCACCTCAGGCTTGCCGAACAGACGCAACGCCGTGTCCGGCTCGCTCAACGCAGCCCCCAGATTGGCGAAAGCCGTCTGAGTCGACTGCCCTTCCACCAGAATGACCGCCGAAGCCGAAGGCCCGAACTGACGGATCAACGGAATCGGCAAGCCCAAAATCGCCCGCGCGTGCAGCGCGAACTGCGACAGGTCCTGGGAAATCAACGTCACCAAACCCGTGTCGTGCGGACGCGGCGAGACTTCGCTGAACCAGACTTGATCACCTTTGATGAACAGCTCGACACCAAACAGACCACGGCCACCCAGGGCTTCAGTGACGGCTTTGGCAACGCGCTCGGATTCAGCCAGGGCAATCGGGCTCATGGCTTGTGGCTGCCAGGATTCCTGATAGTCGCCCTTCTCCTGACGGTGACCGACTGGCGCGCAGAACGTAGTGCCGCCGATGTGACGCACGGTCAACAGGGTGATTTCGTAGTCGAAATCGATAAAGCCTTCGACGATAACGCGGCCTTTACCGGCGCGGCCACCTTCTTGCGCGTAATCCCAAGCGGTTTTCACGTCATCGGTATTGCGCAGCAGGCTCTGGCCTTTGCCCGACGAGCTCATGACCGGCTTGACCACGCAAGGGAAGCCCAGGTCCTGGACGGCCTTGCTGTAATCCTCGAAGGTGTCGGCGAAGTGGTACGGCGAGGTCGGCAGGTCCAGCTCTTCAGCAGCCAGGCGACGGATGCCTTCGCGGTTCATGGTCAGCTGCGCGGCGCGAGCGGTCGGGATCACGGTGAAGCCTTCGGCTTCCAGCTCGACGAGGGTCGCGGTGGCAATGGCTTCGATTTCCGGCACGATGAAGTGCGGCTTTTCGGCCTCGATCACGGCACGCAGGGCGGCGCCGTCGAGCATGTTGATCACATGGCTGCGATGGGCGACCTGCATGGCCGGCGCATTGGCGTAGCGATCCACGGCAATCACTTCAACGCCCAGGCGTTGCAGCTCGATCACCACTTCCTTGCCCAACTCGCCACAGCCACACAGCAATACGCGGGTCGCGGTTGGCGACAATGGAGTTCCGATACGGGTCATCTCAGGTCCTCAGAAGCGGATCATCGAGGGTCGCGCCTGGCGCGCTTCCCATGGGGAGAAAGCGCGGCATTTTACATGAACCGAGGTGTTTGGCTTCAGCTGGTGACGGCCTGTTTGCGCAAGCGCCAGGCCATGATCAGCCACACGGCCGTAACGCCCGCGAACTTTGAGCCCATGGCGGTGAGGATCACGCCCGGGGTAAACGCATCGATCATGCCGAAAAAGATGAACGTATCGAGGGGAATACTCAGCGCCGAACTTATCCACAGGCGATCGTGCAAGGGACGCTTGGTAATGCTGAACACCAGCCAGTCGATGCACTCGGACACCGCGAAGGCCGTGGCGCTGGCCAGCGCGATGGAGGGATCGGACGTAACGTAGGACAACACCAACGCCGCCAGCATCGCCGCGATCGCGCCATGGCCGAAACGGGTTTGCACCATGTCGCGCAAAACGAACACCAAACCACCCCACGCCGACCAGATGATGTCGAGGTGCGGAGCGGTGGAAAAGGCGTAGTTGATCAGCACGACGCTGCTGATGTAAGCGATCAGGAAGAGCATGGGGTGGCGGGATACCTGTCAATTTGGCGCACAGGGTACCGTAGGAGCTGACGAGTGCAACGAGGCTGCGATCTTTTGACGTTGTTTTTTAAAGGCAAGATCAAAAGATCGCAGCCTCGTTGCACTCGTCAGCTCCTACAGGTCTGGTGTTTTGCCTAGCATCCAGAGAATGCCACTCGATTTTGCCCGCTCATGACACAACCCCAACACCTTGCGCCGCGCCTCGTTGTCCATCCGGCTCCAGCGCGTGATCTCTTCCACCGTGCGCTGACACCCGGTGCAAACATCATCCTCGTCCAGCGCGCAGATATTCACGCAGGGCGATCGAACCGGGCGTTCGGGTGTGTTCATTCTTCCTGCTCAACCAGATCGCGGGCATAACGTTGCGAGTTATGCACATAGTGAGCAGCGCTGGCCTCCAGCATTTTTTTCTGCGGCTCGGTCAGTTCGCGCACCACTTTGCCCGGCGAGCCCATGACCAGCGAACCGTCTGGAATCTCCTTGCCCTCACCGATCAGCGAGTTGGCGCCAATGATGCAGTTCTTGCCGATTTTCGCGCCGTTGAGGATCACCGCGTTAATGCCGATCAAGCTGTAATCGCCCACCGTACAACCATGAAGCATGGCGTTATGGCCGATGGTCACGCCGGTGCCGATGGTCAGCGGGTAACCCATGTCGGTGTGCATCACCGTGCCGTCCTGAACGTTGCTGTTCTTGCCGATCAGGATCAACTCGTTGTCGCCCCGCAGCACGGCGTTGAACCAGACGTTGGCGCCCTCTTCCAGTTTAACCTTGCCCACCAGCACGGCATTGGGTGCGACCCAGCTCTGCGGATGGGTTTCGACGCGGGCGTCGCCCAGGCGATATTTCATCTTATTGTCCTCAAGGCCTGGCAGGCTCACTTGGAAAAAGCAGGGTTCAGGCCATACGAGCGATGGCTTCAGGTGTTGATAGAGGTCTTGGGCGGGTGATGCAGGCTGATTTTGGCGTCATAGAGCAGGTTGATCAACTCGACGATCATAATCGCCGTGAGGCCCCAGATTTTGTACTCGCCATAGCGATAGCTCGGCACGTACCAACTGCGGCCCTCGTAATCGATGCGATGGGTGTGTTCGCGCGGATCCTTGCGGAAGAACTCCAGCGGTACGCTGAAGACTGCGGCGATCTCGGCGTCGTTGGCCTGGTACTCGACAAAGTCCGGAATCACACCGACATAGGGGGTAACTTTGATGCCGTGCAGGGAGATCAACGGGCTCAGCGGGCCGATCACTTCAACCAGCCCCGGCGGCAGGCCAATTTCTTCCTGGGCCTCACGTAGCGCAGTGAAAATCAGGTCAGGGTCTTCAGGGTCACGTCGACCACCGGGAAAGGCCACTTCACCACCATGGGTCGAGAGCCCGCTGGCGCGCAGGGTCAGAACCAGTTCAGGTTCGTCACTGCGGGTGATGGGCACTAATACCGCGGCTTCGGGGAAACGTCGGTCGGTTTCCAGGGTTAGCGGCGTGTGGTTGCTTACCCGGTGAAGTAGCTCGTCCAGCATGAGTCTTCTCGATTTGTTCTCTACTTTGCATCATGCACCAATCGAACCGACCGCCCAACCCCATAACCACTGCATGTCGCTAAACGACAACTTGCCGACAGACACCGCCGCACGCCAAGATAGGCACAGCATTCAGGAACCCAAGCATGAAATTTTGCAGTCAGTGCGGCAACCCGGTGACCCAGCGCATCCCAGAAGGCGATTCGCGCCTGCGTTTTGTCTGTAACAGCTGTCAGGCGATTCACTACCAGAACCCCAATATCGTCGCCGGTTGCGTGGCGACCTGGGGCTCCAAGGTCTTGCTGTGCCGACGCGCCATCGAGCCTCGGCTTGGTTATTGGACCCTGCCCGCCGGTTTCATGGAGAACGGTGAAACCATCGAGCAGGCGGCCATTCGCGAGACGGCTGAGGAAGCGTGCGCGCGGGTGCGCAACCTGACCCTTTATACGTTGATCGACGTGCCGCACATCAGCCAGGTGCATGTGTTCTTCCGCGCCGAGCTTGCGGACCTGGATTTTGCCGCCGGTCAAGAGAGCCTGGAAGTGCAGCTTTTCGAAGAAGCCGACATCCCTTGGTCCGAGCTGGCTTTCCGCACAGTGGGCCGTACCTTAGAATGCTTCTTCGCTGACCGGCGGATCGAGGTCTACCCCGTGCGGTCCGAGTCGATCCCGCCGCTTGCTCAGCCTGCCATCACATAACGCTCCTGGTTCTAAAATCACCTATAACTTAATAGTCGCGACACCTCTTAGGGATATCGTTCCAATGCGCTGGCTGCTTGCCCTGTTTTGCTTGTCATTTGTCGTTATCTCCCAGGCTTCCGTTGCGGAAACCCTGGACGGCAAAGTCATCGAAAAAATCCTGGTTCTCAAATCCGCCCACCAATTGCAATTGATCAATGACGGCAAGCCGCTCAAGACCTATCGCATCTCATTGGGAAAAAGACCCGTCGGCCCGAAACTCATGGAAGGCGACAAACGCACGCCTGAAGGTTTTTATTGGATGGACTGGCGCAAGACCAGTGACCGTTTCAACCTGTCGATGCACATCTCCTACCCGAACATCAGTGACTCCGTCCGCGCCCGGCGCGAAGGCGTCGAGCCCGGTGGCATGATCATGATCCACGGCACCCCGGACACCGAAGAAAACCCCGAAGACCTGTTCCACACGCTGGACTGGACCGACGGCTGCATCGCCATGCGCAATATGGACATGCGCGAAGTCTGGAATCTGGTGCCGGACGGCACGATGATCGAAATCCGTCCGTAACGGCTACCTTCGGTCGCTCATCGAAAAAAAAAAATCAAAAGATCGCAGCCTGCGACAGCGTCTACCGGTGAGATACCAATTCCCGGTTCAAGCGCTGTCCCAAGCTGCGATCTTTGCTTCTGCAATCCCCACCCGCAATACCACTTGAAACCCAACCTACATCAGCCCACCCAACAGGGCCGGTTTTAGCGCGCCCACAGAAAAGTGGTGGCATTGACATGGTATTTAAGTGGTATTAATTTCTTCTCACCACCGAGCGACAACAAAACCACATCCGCATCGGACCAAACCTACATGAATGACCTCCAGGCCCTACGCCCTGACGACACCCAGCCCACGCCGTTGTACCTGCAACTGGCGCGCAACCTGGAAGCGGCGATCCATGCCGGCCAGTGGAAAGCCGAACAGGCCATGCCGTCGGAGCGCAACCTCAGCGAAATGCTGGGCATCTCCCGCGTCACCGCGCGCAAGGCGTTGGAAGTGCTGTTCGAACAAGGTCTGATCCGGCGCAACCAAGGTTCCGGCACGTTTATCACCCCACGCTTGGAACAACCGCTGTCGCGCCTCTCGGGTTTCAGCGAAATGCTGCGGCTGAAGGGCTTCGTCCCCGGCTCCCAATGGCTGGAACGTGAAATCACTCCGCCGACCCACGAAGAACTGATTCGCCTCGGCCTCTCGCCGAACGACAAGGTCGCGCGGCTCAAACGTCTGCGTAAAGCCGACGACACGGTCATGGCGATCGAGATGAGCACCCTGCCCGCCTCGATCATTCCCAAGCCGCAAGCGGTGGGCGACTCCCTCTACGAATACCTCGACGGCATTGGCAAGCCGATTGTCCGCGCCCTGCAGCACATTCAGGCGATCAACGCCTCGGATGAATTCGCCGCCCTGGTGGGCATCGCCCCCGGCACCGCCATGCTGCTGATGACCCGTGTCGGCTACCTCGAAGACAACACGCCGATCGAAGTCACCGACACCTATTGCCGCAACGACTACTACGACTTTGTTGCAGAGCTGCGCCGCTGATCAGCCACGCCGCTAAACGAGAGAACCGATCATGTCCGAAGACAACATCCTCACCGCCCACGGCTGGGTTCGCGGCCGGCTGATTCATGAACACGGCAAGGTCGTGTCGATCGAAGGCCAACCGTGCGATCCGGCCGACAACGACCTGCCTTACCTGCTCCCGGGTTTTATCGACCTGCACGTTCACGGCGGTGGCGGCAAAGACATCATGGAAGGCGCAACCGCCTTCGAGACCATCACCAAAACCCACGTGCGTTTCGGTACCACGTCGATGCTGGCGACCACCATGACCGCGCCGAGCGAAGAGATTTCCAGCGTGCTCAAAGCCCTCGGCGAGTTCTGTGAGTTGCGGCCCAAAGGCAGTGCCCGGGTACTGGGTGTGCACCTGGAAGGCCCCTACATCAACCCCGGAAAACTCGGCGCCCAACCGAACTTTGCCCACACCGCGTTGATGGCCGAAGTCGAAGAATACCTGGCGCTCGCGCCGATCCGGGTGATCACCATCGCCCCGGAAATCGCCGGCCACGATGCGTTGATCCGCGCCCTCAGCGCTCGCGGCGTGCGCATGCAAATCGGCCACACGCTCGGCAGTTACGAGGAAGGCGTGGCTGCGCTTGCGGCCGGCGCCAGCAGTTTCACCCACCTCTACAACGCCATGAGCCCGCTGCATCACCGCGAGCCAGGCATCGTCGGCGCGGCACTGGCTCACGCCACATACGCCGAATTGATTCCGGACTTACTGCACGTGCACCCCGGCGCCATCCGTGTGGCCTTGCGCTCGATCCCATGCCTGTATTGCGTCACCGATTCCACCGCCGCTGCCGGCATGCCCGACGGCGAATACAAGCTTGGCAGCCACACCGTGACCAAATGCCTGGGTGGCGTGCGCTTGCCCGACGGCACTCTCGCCGGCAGCACGCTGACTATGGATCAAGCCCTGCGCAATCTGGTGAAGATCGGCTTGCCGATCGCCGAGGCCTCGCAACGTCTTTCGCAATTCCCCGCCGACTACCTCGGCATCACCGAACGCGGGCGCCTGCAACCCGGCAGCTGGGCCGACTGCGTGCGGCTGGATCGCTCACTGAAACTGACCGCCGTCATGGTCGAAGGAGAAGACATTGACTTCAAAAATGCTTGAAGAGGCGCTGTCCTCGAGCGAGGCCGTGCAAGCCCAATTGCAACAACTCGACCCACAGATGATCGAGATCGCCGGGCGCCTGCGTCGTCAGCCGCCGCAAGTGGCGATGACTGTCGCTCGCGGCAGCTCCGACCATGCTGCCAGTTACTTCGCCTACCTGACCATGCAGCAACTGGGCATTACGGTGGCGTCGTTGCCGATGTCGGTGGTGACCATGCAGCAAGCGCCGTTGAAGGTCAGCGGCCAAGTGGCGTTCGCCTTCTCGCAGTCCGGGCAAAGTCCCGACCTGGTGAACAGCATGCGTCTGCTGCGCAAGCGTGGCGCCCTGAGCATTTCGATGGTCAATGCCGAGAGTTCGCCGCTGGAGGCCGCGTGTGAGTTCAGCCTGCCGCTGTGTGCCGGCACCGAAAACAGTGTCGCGGCGACCAAGAGTTTTATCGCCACCCTCAGCGCCAGCGCCCGTCTGATCGCCCATTGGAAAGAGGATGTGGAATTACTGGAGGCCGGCCTCGCGCTGCCGGAAGGTTTGCGCGACGCGGCGAAACAGGACTGGAGCGTGGCCATCGACGCCCTGCGTGATTGCCAGCACCTGATGGTGATTGGCCGTGGCGCCGGTTTCGCCATCGCCCAGGAAGCCGCACTGAAATTCAAGGAAACCTCGGCGATCCAGGCCGAAGCCTTCAGCAGCGCCGAGGTCCGTCACGGGCCGATGGCGTTGATCGACGAAAATTATCCACTGCTGATCTTCGCCCCACGCGGTGCCGAGCAGGCCGGTTTGCTGAGCCTCGCCGTCGACATGCGCCAGCGTGGTGCTCGCGTCCTGCTGGCCGCGCCGGATGACGTCGTCGAACGCGACCTCACCCTGAGCCGCGCCGAACACCCGATGTTTGATCCGATTTTGGCGATCCAGAGTTTCTACGTCATGGCCGCAGGCCTGGCTGTCGCCCGTGGCATGGACCCGGACCAGCCGCGGCACTTGAGCAAAGTTACGCGCACGCACTGAGTCTGACCCGTACATTTTTTCCTGATGAGACCGAGCCCATGCACAACAATAATAATGAGCTGACCCTCAGCGCCCCGCTCAGCGGCCCGGTGCTCACGCTCGCCAAAGTCCCGGATCCGGTGTTCGCCAGCGGCGCCATGGGTGACGGGATCGCCATCGATCCGCTGAACGACACCCTGCACGCACCCTGCGCCGGCGTCGTGGTGCACGTCGCCCGCACCGGCCATGCCGTCACCTTGCGTGCGGATAACGGCGCCGAATTGCTATTGCACCTGGGCCTCGACACCGTCGAGTTGCAGGGCGAAGGCTTCTCGATGCTGGTTAAGGAAGGTGCGCGAGTCAGCAACGGCCAACCGCTGTTGCGCTATGACCTGGACAAGGTCGCGCAGCGGTGTAAAAGCCTCGTCAGCTTGATGATCCTGACCAACAGTCAGGACTTTCAGACGCGGCCTATTGCGCTGAAATCAGTGAAGGTCGGCGAGCCATTGCTGCACATCACTCGTCGGCACGCACCCGATGCGCTGGCTGAAATGGAGTTGTCGGGAGAAGAGATTTACGGCCACATTCGCATCGCCCATCGTGGCGGTCTGCACGCCCGGCCGGCGGCGCTGATTCGTCAGACAGCGCAAGGGTTCAAGAGCAAATCGCAGCTGCATTTCGCCGGCAAATCGGCGACCTGTGACAGCTTGATCGGGCTGATGGGCTTGGCCGTCGGCGAGCAGGACGAGGTTCAAGTCAGCTGCCAGGGCCCGGACGCCGAAGCCGCTTTGCAAGCGTTGTTGATCGCGTTATCCACAGCCCTGGCGGAAAACAGCCATGCCATCGCGCCCGCGCCGATAGCCCAGCGCGGTCGTGCTGCCGAAGCTGGCATGCTGCACGGTGTCTGCGCGGCGCCCGGTCTGGTCGGTGGGCCGTTGTTTCGCTTGAACTTGATATGCCTGCCGGTGGACGCCGGCGATCATGATCCCCAGCAGCAATTGCATGCCCTCGATACCGCACTGACCGCCGTGCGCAGCGAAATCGACCACACGCTGACCCAAGCCAGGAAACATAAAAACACCGACGAAGAGACGATCTTCGCCGCGCACCTCGCCTTGCTCGAAGACCCGGCGCTGCTGGACGCCGCCAACACTTCCATCGACCAAGGCATGGCCGCGACCCACGCCTGGAGTCAATCGATCGACGTGCAGTGCGAGGTTCTCCAGCAACTCGGCAGCCCGTTGTTGGCCGAACGCGCCAACGATCTTCGCGACCTCAAACAACGCGTGCTGCGCGCCCTGCTCGGCGAAACCTGGCACTACGACGTACCGGCCGGCGCGATCGTCGCCGCGCATGAACTGACGCCGTCCGACTTGCTGCAATTGAGCCAGCAAGGTGTCGCCGGGTTGTGCATGGCCGAGGGCGGCGCAACTTCTCATGTCGCCATTCTCGCGCGAGGCAAAGGCTTGCCGTGCATGGTTGCACTGGGTTCGACGCTGCTGGATCAGCCGCAAGGCCAAGCGGTTGTACTGGATGCCGATGGCGGTCGTCTCGAACTGATGCCAAGTGCCGAACGGTTGGCCGAAGTGCATCAGGCGCGACTCGATCATCAACAGCGCCGTGCCGAGCAACAGGCTCAGGCTCACACGCCGGCGCTGACGCTCGACGGTTTGCAGATTGAAGTTGCCGCCAACGTGGCCTCCAGCGCTGAAGCGGCAGATGCCCTGGCCAATGGCGCCGACGGTGTCGGCCTGCTGCGCACCGAGTTCCTCTTCATCGACCGCAACACCGCGCCGGACGAACAGGAACAGCGCGTCGCCTACCAGGCCGTGCTCGACGCCATGGGCGACAAGTCGGTGATCATTCGCACCATCGACGTCGGCGGTGACAAGCAACTCGACTACCTGCCGCTGCCGGTTGAGGCCAATCCAGTGCTGGGTTTGCGTGGCATTCGTCTGGCTCAGGTCCGTCCGGAATTGCTCGATCAGCAACTGCGCGCGCTGCTGCACGTCAGCCCGCTCTCCCGGTGTCGGATCCTGTTGCCGATGGTCACCGAAGTCGATGAGCTGCTGCACATCCGCCAGCGCCTCGACGCGTTGTGCACTGAACTCGGTGTGAATGAGCGCCCGGAGCTGGGCGTGATGATCGAAGTCCCCGCCGCCGCATTGCTGGCCGAGCAACTGGCCGAACACGCGGACTTCCTGTCCATCGGCACCAACGATTTGTCCCAATACACCCTGGCCATGGACCGCGACCACGCCGGCCTCGCCTCGCGGGTCGACGCCCTGCACCCGGCATTGCTGCGATTGATCGCCCAGACCTGCGCCGGTGCTGCGGTGCATAACCGCTGGGTCGGCGTCTGCGGCGCACTCGCCTCTGATCCGCTGGCCACGCCGGTCCTGATTGGCCTGGGGGTCAGCGAGTTGTCGGTCAGCCCGGTGCAGATCGGTGAAATCAAGGACCGCGTACGCCGCCTCGACGCCGCCGAATGCCGACGCATCAGCCATGACCTGCTCAAACTGAGCAGCGCCAGCGCGGTGCGTCACGCCTGTCACCAGCAATGGCCTCTGAGCTGAACAACTACAACAGCTCTAAAACAAAAAGAACACAGGGAGAACCGCCATGTACCAATACTTCATCGAAGGCCTGCAGCGCCTCGGCCGCGCGCTGATGCTGCCGATCGCGATCCTGCCGATTGCCGGTCTGTTGCTGCGTTTGGGTGACACCGACCTGCTGAACATCGCGATCATTCACGACGCCGGCCAGGTGATCTTCGCGAACTTGGCGATGATCTTCGCCATCGGCATCGCGGTCGGTTTCGCCAAGGACAACAACGGCACGGCAGGCCTCGCCGGAGTGATTGGCTACCTGGTGATGATCTCCACCCTCAAGGTGCTGGACGCGAGCATCAACATGGGCATGCTCGCCGGGATCGTCAGCGGCCTGATGGCCGGCGCGCTGTACAACCGCTTCAAGGACATCAAGCTGCCGGAATACCTGGCGTTCTTCGGCGGCCGGCGCTTCGTGCCGATTGTCACCGGGTTCGCCGCCGTCGGCCTCGGCGTAATCTTCGGCCTGATCTGGCCACCGATCCAGCACGGCATCAACAGCTTCGGCACGTTGATGATGGAGAGCGGCAGCTTCGGCGCGTTCGTCTTCGGCGTGTTCAACCGCCTGCTGATCGTCACCGGGTTGCATCACATCCTCAACAACATGGCGTGGTTCGTCTTCGGCAACTTCACCGACCCGACCACGGGCGCCATCGTCACCGGCGACCTGTCGCGCTACTTCGCCGGCGACCCGAAGGGCGGCCAGTTCATGACCGGCATGTTCCCGATGATGATCTTCGGCCTGCCCGCCGCGTGCCTGGCGATGTACCGCAATACCTTGCCGGAGCGCCGCAAGGTCATGGGCGGGATCTTCCTGTCGATGGCGCTGACGTCATTTTTAACGGGTGTGACGGAACCGATCGAATTCGCCTTCATGTTCCTCGCGCCACTGCTTTATCTAGTGCATGCGTTGCTGACTGGCCTGTCGATGGCGATCACCAACCTGCTGAACATCCACCTCGGGTTTACGTTTTCCGGTGGCTTCATCGACATGATTCTCGGCTGGGGTAAATCCACCAACGGCTGGTTGGTGATACCGGTCGGGCTGGTGTATGCGGTGATCTACTACGCCGTGTTTGATTTCTGTATCCGCCGCTTCAATCTCAAGACGCCGGGGCGCGAAGAGGTGTCGACGGGCGACAGGGTTGTGGTCGCCGAGAATGAGCGAGCCGGGGCTTACATCAAGGCGCTGGGTGGTGCGCAGAATTTGATTACTGTCGGGGCGTGTACCACACGGTTGCGGCTGGACATGGTGGATCGCAACAAGGCAAACGATGCGGCGTTGAAAGCGCTGGGCGCGATGGCGGTTGTGCGGCCGGGCAAGGGCGGGAGTTTGCAGGTCGTGGTCGGGCCAATGGCGGACAGCATTGCTGATGAGATTCGCTTGGCGATGCCGGCTTTGGGCCGCGCAGTCGTGTCCTCCCCCGCTGCTGCTGTCGATGCGCCGCAACCTGCTGCGGTGACAACGCCGCAAGCGCAGCAATGGCTGAATGCGTTGGGCGGTGGCGAGAACGTGCTGCAGATGGATTGCATCGCCATGACCCGGATCCGGCTGCAACTGGCGGATGGCAAGGCGTTGTCGGAGTGTGATTTGACGACGCTGGGTTGTCAGGGCGTCAGCCAGTTGGACGGAGGGGTTTGGCATCTACTGATTGGTGACAAGGCGCCGAGTTTAAGTGGGGCGCTGGAGGTTTTGGTTAATCGTAGTGAGGTGAGTGCCAAGGTTTAGATCTTGGCGGCCTGACAATCAGTCATCGCGAGCAAGCTCGCTCCCACAATGGTTCGGCGTAGTACCACATAAACTCAAGCAGACGTGGCGTGCTGCTCAGCTTCGTAATGTCGAGTCTGGAAAGGCATGAGAGTCTGAGCCTTAAGACCAAGCCCCTCACTCAGCCCCCAAGAAGCCGCGAGCTCATCGCGGCGCTTGCGAAGCGGAACAGTCGCTACCTGCGACCTCACTTCCAGTCTGGACGTCGAGCGTAAAAAAAGCTTAAGAGCGCCGAAGGCTTCCAAGACACGGCTATCAGAAACACATGCAAAGCGCGTGAACCGCTCGAGCAAATAACCTGCGCGGCGAACTTCGAGCTCGTCAGCGTGAAGACTCAGGAAGGCTTCGACTTCACTCACAAGGTCATCCTTCGAATACCAGACAACTTTAGCTGCGCGCACCAGCGCAGCGTCATCTGCTTGATTCAAAGGTTTTTTGACCAAGGTGTCCAAGGCGGATGAGAGGACGTGGCCGCTATGGGGCGTCGCCATCTGTAGTCTCCAGGTAATCTTGCAAGATATTGGTGAGAACGGAGGTCGGTGGCTCTTTGTTGCCAACATATACATCAATTGCCTGCAATGCCAGACGACGGAGTTCAGTGGTCAGTATAAAACCCGCCCGGAGCAGCGCCATGACGTCGCCAATATCCTGGTCTGTCGCTCTACCTAGTTTGGATATTGCGATGTCGACAGGAGCAGCAATATGGACATGCAGCGGTGACTCTATGGAGAAATCTGCAAGGGGAAGACTCCGTTCCCAGTAGTCTTCATGAATTGGACCGAAGCTGGTGTTGTATTGAAGATCGTAGTTCAGCTCCATCAACCGGCCGGATTGCTCATCAACAAATTGTTCTGGTACTTCTGCGAGCAAGGTCTGTAGGTGAAGACTCTGTGGGAGATTTGCATAGTAAATCTCAGCGTCAACATCAGTTGACACGCGGTGATGAGTGTAGAGGTGAACGGCGCACCCTCCGAACACGATAACCTTGACCGCCCCTGGCTCTGCCCGCTCACCGACCAGTTCCAACTCGACGGATTTGAACATCGAAATTAGCGCCTACCCAAGCGCAGTGTTCGAGTTAACCCTGGGAGTAATTGCGTCCGGCAATTCCATCTTTGAACCTCAAGTGGATTGAAGTGTTTGTGAGGGACAAAGGCTGGACTTGGCACTTCCGACGGACAACCTGAAAAGGTTGTCGGATATTTCCTCGAGCGATGTAGCCGTTATTAAATCCCGAACAACAAAAAACCCGCTGAACGCTCATTCAGCGGGTTTCTCATTTCAGCGGTCGGCAAGATCAGAAATCCTCCAACCGCCACACTTCATAAGCCGGCGTCTCGTAGGGGTGGCTCTGCTTCAGAGCCACCACCACAGAGCGAATCAACTCATCACTGACCACAAGCTCAACCTTCCATTCCTCAACCTGCTCGACCTGCCCTGCTTCACCAATAAACGGCTGGCTGCCATCCAAAGGCCGAAACTGACCCAGACCCAACACCTGCCACGCGCAGTGATCATAAGCCCCGATCCGCCCACCACCCG
Organism: Pseudomonas sp. HLT2-19-2; assembly: GCF_054898005.1. Taxonomy (NCBI): domain Bacteria; kingdom Pseudomonadati; phylum Pseudomonadota; class Gammaproteobacteria; order Pseudomonadales; family Pseudomonadaceae; genus Pseudomonas; species Pseudomonas sp. HLT2-19-2. The sequence goes on from NZ_CM142712.1 coordinate 5,032,917, forward strand.
CGGCGAACACAGCGCTTTTGACCACCTCGACATGACTGGCCGGAACAAAAAAACTGAGCTTATACATCGCGCTTAGTTAACCCGCTTTTAGTTTACCCAGACCCGAGCATTCCGGAACATACGCATCCAAGGTGCGTCTTCGTTCCAGTCTTCCGAACGCCACGAGTTCTGCACCGCGCGGAACACACGCTCCGGGTGCGGCATCATGATCGTCACGCGACCGTCGCGGCTGGTCAAACCGGTGATCCCGCGCGGCGAGCCGTTCGGGTTGGCCGGGTAGTTTTCGGTGACCTTGCCGTGGTTGTCGACAAAACGCATCGCTACGCAACCCGACAGATCGGCTTCCAGCAACGCTTCTTCGCTGGCGAACTCAGCATGACCTTCACCGTGAGCGATCGCGATCGGCATACGCGAACCGGCCATGCCCTGCAGGAAGATCGAGTTCGACTCCTGAACCTGAACCATCGCCACACGCGCTTCAAACTGCTCGGAACGGTTACGCACAAAGTGCGGCCAGAACTCGCTGCCCGGAATCAGCTCGTGCAGGTTGGACATCATCTGGCAACCGTTGCACACGCCGAGGGTGAAGCTGTCGTTACGTTCGAAGAAGCCCTGGAACGCATCGCGAGCGCGGCTGTTGAATAGCGCAGACTTGGCCCAGCCTTCACCGGCACCCAGGACGTCGCCGTAGGAGAAACCGCCGCAGGCCACCAGACCTTTGAACTCGTTCAGGTCGACACGGCCGGCCAGAATGTCGCTCATGTGCACGTCGATCGCGTTGAAACCGGCGCGGTCGAACGCGGCCGCCATTTCCACCTGACCGTTGACGCCCTGCTCACGCAATACGGCAACTTGTGGGCGAATGCCTTTCTTGATGTAAGGCGCGGCGATGTCCTGATTGACGTCGTAGCTCAGCTTGACGCTCAGGCCCGGGTTGTCTTCTTCCAGCAGCACGTCGAACTCTTGTTCGGCGCAATCGGCGTTATCACGCAGACGCTGGATCTGGTAGCTGGTTTCAGCCCACTGACGTTGCAACAGGCGACGCTGACCTTCGAACACGGTTTCGCCGTTGAAGGTGATGTTGATCTGGCCGTTGTTCATTGGCTGACCGACCACCGAAACGCAGTCACCCAGACCGGCCGCGCTGAACTGCGCGAGGATGTCCGGGGTGGCGTCCTGACGAACCTGGATCACAGCGCCCAGTTCTTCGTTGAACAGGATCGCGGCGATGTCGGCGGAGGTTTCTGCCAGACCGTCGAGGTTCAGGCTCAGGCCGCAGTGGCCGGCGAAGGCCATTTCCACCACGCTGGTCAGCAGACCACCGTCGGAACGGTCATGGTAGGCCAACAGGTGACCGTCGGCGTTGAGGCCCTGGATCACGGCGAAGAAGGCTTTGAGGTCTTCGGAGTCATCGACGTCCGGCGCTTGCGAGCCGAGCTTGCCGTGAACCTGAGCCAGGATCGAGGCGCCCATGCGGTTCTGGCCACGGCCCAGATCGATCAGGATCAGGTCGGTGGTGCCCTTGTCCATGCGCAGTTCCGGGGTCATGGTCTGACGGATGTCAGCCACAGGCGCGAAACCGGTCACGATCAGCGACATCGGCGAGGTCACGGTCTTGTCGACGCCTTCGTCGTTCCAGCGGGTGGCCATGGACATGGAGTCCTTGCCCACCGGAATGGTAATGCCCAGCTCAGGGCACAGTTCCATGCCGACCGCTTTCACGGTGTCGTACAGACGCGCGTCTTCACCCGGGTGACCGGCAGCGGACATCCAGTTGGCCGACAGTTTGATGTCGGAGATCTTGTTGATGCGCGAAGCCGCGATGTTGGTCAGGGTTTCGCCGATGGCCATGCGACCCGACGCCGGAGCGTCCAGCAGTGCCAGCGGAGTGCGCTCGCCCATGGCCATGGCTTCACCGGTGTAAACGTCGAAGCTGGTCGCGGTGACGGCAACGTCGGCCACCGGAACCTGCCACGGGCCGACCATCTGATCACGGGCAACGAGGCCGGTGATGGTGCGGTCGCCGATGGTGATCAGGAAGCTTTTGCTGGCCACGGCCGGGTGATGCAGAACGCGCTCTACGCAGTCTGCAATTTCCAGCGTGCTTGGATCGAAGTCGTCGCCCAGTTCGTTTTCGCGAACGGCCGAACGGTGCATGCGCGGGGCTTTGCCCAGCAGCACTTCGAGTGGCATGTCCACCGGGCTGTTGCCGAAGTGGCTGTCGGTGACCGTCAGTTGCGGCTCGGCAGTGGCTTCGCCGACGACAGCAAACGGGCAACGCTCACGTTCGCAGATCGCCTGGAAGCGTTCGAAGTCAGCCGGGCCGACCGCCAGAACGTAGCGTTCCTGGGATTCGTTACTCCAGATTTCGTGCGGGGCCATGCCCGGCTCGTCGTTTGGAATGTTGCGCAGCTCGAAGCGACCGCCACGATTACCGTCGTTGACCAGTTCCGGGAAGGCGTTGGACAGACCGCCCGCGCCCACGTCATGGATGAAGCTGATCGGGTTGCGATCCCCCAACTGCCAGCAACGGTCGATGACTTCCTGGCAGCGACGTTCCATCTCAGGGTTTTCGCGTTGTACGGAAGCAAAGTCCAGGTCTGCCGAGCTGGTGCCCGTGGCCATGGAGGAAGCCGCACCGCCGCCCAGACCGATCAACATCGCCGGTCCACCGAGCACGATCAGCTTGGAGCCTACGGTGATCTCGCCTTTCTGCACGTGCTCGGCACGGATGTTACCCATACCGCCGGCCAGCATGATCGGCTTGTGGTAACCGCGAACTTCGTCGCCACGCGGAGTGGTGATCGACTGTTCGAAGGTACGGAAATAACCGGTCAGGGCCGGACGACCGAATTCGTTGTTAAACGCGGCGCCACCCAGAGGGCCTTCGATCATGATGTCCAGCGCGGTAACGATGCGCTCAGGTTTGCCGTACGGCACTTCCCACGGCTGTTCGAAACCCGGGATTTGCAGGTTGGACACGGTGAAACCGGTCAGGCCAGCCTTTGGCTTAGCGCCACGACCGGTAGCGCCTTCGTCGCGAATCTCGCCGCCTGAGCCGGTGGACGCGCCCGGGAACGGGGCAATCGCAGTCGGGTGGTTGTGAGTTTCGACTTTCATCAGGATGTGCACCGGCTCCTGTACCGCGCCGTACTGACGGGTTTCAGGGTCCGGGAAGAAACGGCCGGCAACGTTACCGACAATCACCGAAGCGTTGTCCTTGTAAGCAGACAGCACGCCTTCGCTGTGCATCACGTAGGTGTTCTTGATCATGCCGAACAGGCTTTTTTCCTGGCTCTGACCGTCGATGTCCCAACTGGCGTTGAAGATCTTGTGGCGGCAGTGCTCGGAGTTCGCCTGGGCGAACATCATCAATTCGATGTCGTGCGGGTTGCGCTTCAGGCCGACGAAGGCGCTGACCAGGTAGTCGATTTCGTCTTCGGCCAGGGCCAGGCCCAGCTCGGTGTTGGCCTTTTCCAGCGCGGCGCGGCCGCCACCCAAGATGTCGATCGCGGTCAGCGGCTTCGGCTCGGCGTGGCGGAACAGGCCGGCGGCTTGTTCGAGGTTGCCCAATACGATCTGGGTCATGCGGTCATGCAGCGCATCAGAGATCAGCTGCGCTTGGGCGTCGCTGAACTGGCCGGCGACGTAGAACGCAATGCCGCGTTCCAGGCGCTGGATTTTCGTCAGGCCGCAGTTGCGAGCGATGTCGCTGGCTTTACTGGACCACGGCGAGATGGTGCCGAAACGCGGCAACACCAGGAACAGACGACCGGTCGGCTCTTGTACCGGAACACTTGGGCCGTACTTCAGAAGGCGCGCGAGCACCTGCTGTTCGTCGCCGGTCAGGACGCCGGTGACTTCAGCGAAGTGAGCGAATTCAGCATACAAGCCACTGACAGCCGGGACCTTCTGGCTCAGTTGCTCAAGGAGTTTGCTGTGGCGAAAGGCAGAAAGGGCAGGAGCGCCGCGCAGGATCAACATCTTCGGGACAGCCTCGGGAAGGGGTGTGCTTTGAGGCCGTGCATTCTAGCCTAAACAGCCCGCGACATCACCCGAAACGGTACGGGCGGCTACACCCGGGCGTCGGGCCGGGTGTTTGGGCCTGAAACAAGGTGATGCCAGGGGTTATTTTTGCTGTCATACATTAGCGTCCGAGCCCATTCCTGCGGGCTTCACGCGGGTTTATCGCTCTCTAGCAGACAAGCCCTTCGCTGTCGAGATATGGCGCTCGTGGTCCTTTGCGTATACTGCGCAAATGTTCTCCCCAACGGCTTTGCGTCCGCGGTACGCCAAATGGCTGATCGCAACCGGACTCTTCCTGATGCTCAGTGGCTGTGTTGATAAACCCAACACGCTGGAGCGCGTAAAGGAGGATGGCGTGCTGCGGGTGGTTACCCGTAACAGCCCCGCCACCTACTTTCAGGATCGCAACGGTGAAACCGGCTTCGAATACGAGCTGGTGAAGCGCTTCGCCGACGATCTGGGGGTGGAACTCAAAATCGAAACCGCCGACAACCTCGACGACCTGTTCAATCAGGTGGGCAAACCCAACGGCCCAGTGATCGCTGCTGCCGGCCTGGTCAGCAGCGAAGTACGCAAAAAGCAGGTTCGGTTTTCCCACTCCTATCTCGAAGTCACCCCGCAGATTATCTATCGCAACGGCCAATCGCGGCCCACCGATGCGAAGGATCTGGTGGGCAAGAAGATCATGGTGCTCAAGGGCAGCACCCACGCCGATCAGTTGGCGGAGCTGAAAAAGAAATACCCCGGCATTGATTACGAAGAGTCCGACGCGGTTGAAGTCGTCGACCTGCTGCGGATGGTCGATGAAGGTCAGATTGATCTGACCCTGGTCGACTCAAACGAAGTGGCGATGAACCAGGTCTACTTCCCCAAGGTGCGGGTAGCCTTCGACCTCGGTGACGCCAGCAACCAGAGCTGGGCCGTGGCCTCTGGCGACGACAACAGCTTGCTCAACGAGATCAACACCTACCTCGACAAGGTGAAGAAGAACGGCACCCTGCAACGTCTGAAAGACCGCTATTACGGGCACGTCGATGTTCTCGGCTACGTGGGCGCCTATACCTTCGCCCAGCACTTGCAGCAACGGCTGCCCAAATACGAACAGCACTTCAAGGCGTACGCCAAGAAAGAGAAAGTCGATTGGCGCCTGCTGGCCGCGGTCGGCTATCAGGAATCGTTATGGCAAGCGGCCGTCACGTCGAAGACCGGCGTGCGCGGCCTGATGATGCTGACCCAGAACACCGCGCAGGCCATGGGCGTTTCCAATCGACTGGACCCCAAACAAAGCATCATGGGCGGCGCCAAGTACCTGGCCTACGTGAAGGATCAGCTGGATGAGTCGATCCAGGAGCCGGATCGCACATGGTTTGCACTGGCGGCCTACAACGTTGGCGGCGGTCACCTGGATGACGCACGCAAACTGGCGGCCAAGGAAGGTCTGAACCCGGACAAGTGGCTGGACGTGAAGAAGATCCTGCCGCGCTTGTCAGAGAAGAAGTGGTACAGCAAAACCCGTTACGGCTACGCCCGTGGCGGCGAACCCGTTCACTTTGTGGCAAACATCCGCCGCTACTACGACATCCTGACGTGGGTGACGCAGCCGCAACTTGAAGGCAATCAGGTCGCCGAGGGCAACCTGCATGTGCCAGGCGTCGACAAGACCAAGCCGAATCAGGAAACCCCGCAGCTCTAAATCTTCGCTGCCTTCAAAGACGCCGCCGATTTAGCCTTTCAAAGCCGCAGCTAGAATCAATGCCTTCATCTCCGAAACAGCCGACTTGAACCCTACGAACAACGCATGCGCCACCAGCGCATGGCCGATGTTCAGTTCGTTGATGCCTTTGATCGCGGCCACTGCTTCAACGTTGTGGTAATGCAGACCGTGACCCGCATTGACGATCAGGCCTTGAGCCAGACCAAACGCCACGCCATCCGCCACACGCTTGAGCTCTTCAGCCACTTCGGACGGCGTCTCGGCATCGGCGTAACGACCGGTATGCAGCTCGATGGCGGGCGCGCCGACACGACGGGACGCTTCGATCTGCCGCTCGTCAGCATCAATGAACAGCGACACTTCACAGCCGATCTTTGACAGGCGATCCACCGCTGCTTTAATCCGTACTTCCTGCCCCGCCACGTCCAGGCCGCCTTCGGTCGTCAGCTCCTGACGGGTTTCCGGCACCAGGCAAATATGGGCCGGACGAATCCGCTCGGCGAACACCATCATCTCTTCGGTAACGCCCATTTCGAAGTTCATGCGGGTTTGCAGTACATCCTTGAGCAGCAGCACGTCGCGCTCTTGAATGTGCCGACGGTCTTCGCGCAGGTGCACGGTGATGCCGTCAGCGCCCGCCTCTTCCGCGTCCAGTGCTGCCTTGACCGGATCCGGATAGCGCGTGCCCCGGGCCTGACGCAGGGTGGCAACGTGATCGATGTTCACGCCAAGAAGAATGCGATTGCTGGTGGTCACGGAAGCGCTCCTGAAAATGGAAAAGTTCGGCGCACAGCATACACGGTGAATTTACGGCTTTCGAAACAACTCTCGGGAAACCAGCGGACGACCGCCCAAGTGCACGGCCAATGCCTGGCGCATCAAGCGCTTGGCGGCGGACAGTGCACCGGGCGCGGACCAGTCGGCGTCGGCCATGGCCAGCAGTTCAGTGCCATTGAACAGACCGGGTTGCAGCAGGTAGACCCGTTCGAGCCCCGCATCCACTTGCAAACGATAGAGACCGTCCGGCGCGATGGGCTCGTCGTGGATGTCAGTGGTCAGGACAAAGCCGTAACCCAAGTCGTCAAGCAGCCGCCATTCGAAGGAACGCAACAACGGCTCCAGCGGTCGGCCTTCGGCCAGCGCAAGCAGGGTCGCGGCGTAGTGATCAAACACGCCAGGGTGCGGGTCTTCGGCGGGCAACAGACGGATCAGCAGTTCATTGAGGTAGAGGCCGCTGAACAAGGCCTCACCGTTGAGCCAGGTTGAAACACCGGCGGCTTCCATTCGCCCAACGTTCTTTAGCTCACCCCGCCCCCGAAACTCCACTTCCAGCGGCACGAACGGTCGGGCCAATGTCCCGGCCTTGCCCCGCGCACTGCGCAATACCGCCCGCAGCCGACCTTGCGGCGTGAGGAAATCCACCAACGCGCTGTTTTCCCGGTAGGCGCGACTGTGAAGCACGAAAGCGGGTTGGCCGAGGGGTTGGGACATGGAGTTCTCAATGGCGGAACGCAGTTTTACAAACAACCCAAAACCAATGTGGGAGCGGGCTTGCTCGCGAAAGCGGAGTAACAGTCAACATCAATGCTGAATGTTACATCCTATTCGCGAGCAAGCCCGCTCCCACAGGGGTTCCCTGGTGTATCAGGAACCGGTGTTACAGGTCGCCGTAACCCAGCGAACGCAGGGCGCGCTCGTCGTCGGACCAGCCGCCTTTCACCTTGACCCAAAGGTTGAGCATGATCTTGGAGTCGAACAGCAGCTCCATGTCCTTACGCGCCTCGGTGCCGATGCGTTTGATCCGCTCGCCCTTGTCGCCAATGATGATTTTCTTCTGGCCGTCGCGCTCAACGAGGATCAAGGCATGGATGTGCAGGGTTTTGCCCTGCTGCTTGAACTCTTCGATTTCCACGGTGATTTGGTACGGCAGCTCGGCGCCCAGCTGGCGCATGATTTTCTCGCGCACCAGTTCAGCGGCGAGGAAGCGGCTGCTGCGGTCGGTGATCTGGTCTTCCGGGAAGAAGTGATCGTTTTCCGGCAGGTAACCGGCAATCACACGCTCCAGCGCTTCGAGGTTGTGCCCGTGCTGGGCCGAGATCGGCATGATCTGCGCGTTCGGCAACTGTTCCTGCAACCAGGTCAGGTGCGGCATCAGCTCGGATTTGTCTTCGATGCGATCGGTCTTGTTCAGCGCCACGATCAGCGGGCCGGTTACGTATTGAACGCGCTCGAGGACCATCTGGTCTTCGTCGGTCCACTTGGTGCGGTCAACCACGAAGATCACCACGTCGACGTCTTTCAACGCGGCCGAAGCGGTCTTGTTCATGTAGCGGTTCAGGGCTTTCTCGCCACCTTTGTGCATGCCGGGGGTGTCGACGTAGATCGCCTGCACGGCGCCTTCGGTCTTGATACCGAGCATGTTGTGGCGAGTGGTCTGAGGCTTGCGCGAGGTGATCGCCAGCTTCTGACCGAGGATGTGGTTCAGCAGCGTGGACTTGCCCACGTTGGGACGGCCGACGATGGCGACATAGCCACAGCGAGTTGCAGTTGAATCAGTCATGGCCATTCTCCACGCCCAGGGCAATCAGTGCTGCGGCGGCCGCTACCTGTTCGGCAATACGACGACTCACACCCTGACCTCGGCTTTTTTCATTCAGTAAGGTGATTTCACATTCGACGAAGAACGTCCGGCAATGCGGCTCACCCTGTATATCCACCACTTCGTAACGCGGCAGTTCACAACCACGCGACTGCAGGAACTCTTGCAGGCGGGTTTTTGGATCTTTGTTGGTGTCGACCAGTGTCAGGCCTTCGAACTCCCCGGCCAGCCAGGCCAGCACGCGTTCGCGTGCCATGTCCATGCCGGCGTCCAGGTAGATCGCACCGATCAGCGCTTCAAGGGCATCGGCCAGAATCGACTCGCGACGGAAACCGCCGCTTTTCAATTCACCGGAACCCAGGCGCAGGTATTCGCCCAAATCGAAACCGCGGGCCAGTACGGCCAGGGTCTCGCCTTTTACCAGACGTGCGCGCAAACGCGACAACTGGCCTTCGCGGGCCAACGGGAAGCGATCGAACAGCGCCTCGCCAGCGACGAAGTTAAGGATGGCATCACCAAGGAATTCCAGGCGTTCGTTGTTACGCCCGGCAAAGCTGCGGTGAGTCAGAGCCAGGACCATCAGTTCCTGATCCTTGAAGGTGTAGCCGAGCTGACGCTCGAGACGGCTTAAGGAGACGCTCACGGTTTACCCACGCTGAGTTCGTGGTTGGATTCCACCGCCATCGCCGTAATGCGGCGCAGGCTTGGGACAATTAACGCTGTGTTCAAAAATTACGTCCTGAATATCATTGTTTTCATGCTTCTGGCGCCGATTGTGCCGGTTCCAGAAATGCATTCGGCGCTGTGTTCAACAGCGCCGAGTGTGATTACTTGATCAGGCCAACCCGCGAGAAATTCGGCAGGTGACTGAGTTTAGGTTCCGGCCAGCTCATCCAGACTGCGAAGGCCTTGCCGACGATATTCTTGTCGGGAACCATGCCCAGCAGGTCCTTGGGAATACTCGGATCATCCCAGTAGCGACTGTCGTTCGAATTGTCGCGGTTGTCGCCCATCATGAAGTAGTGTCCGGCCGGCACGGTCCACGAATGGTCCGGCGTTGCGCGGTAACGGCTCATTTCCTTGCGGATCAGGTGCTCGGCGACGCCAAGTTTTTCCTTGTAGAGCTCAGCGCTGCCCAACGTGCCCGGCTCGGAGCCGACCCGTTGTTCGGCAATCGACTCACCGTTGACGAACAGACGCTTGTCGGCGGTGTAACGAATCTGGTCACCCGGCAGGCCCACCACACGTTTAATGTAGTTGACGTTCGGATCGCTCGGGTAGCGGAACACCATCACATCGCCGCGCTGTGGATCACCCACTTCGATGACTTTCTTGTCGATCACCGGCAAGCGGATCCCGTAAGAAAACTTGTTCACCAGAATGAAGTCGCCAACGTCCAGGGTCGGTTTCATCGAGCCGGAAGGAATCTGGAACGGTTCCACCAGGAACGAACGCAGTACCAACACGATGAACAACACCGGGAAGAACGACTTGCCGTATTCGACCAGCAGTGGCTCTTTGTTCAGTTTCTCGACGATCACCATGTCAGCCTGGCTGACACTCCCCTGATAGGAGCTGATGGCAGCCCGGCGCCGTGGCGCCAGGAACAGCAGATCGAGCAACGCCAACAGGCCGCAGACGAACACGGCGATGACCAGCAACAGCGGGAAATTTAGTGACATAGGACCTAACTATCCAACCTGAGCACTGCAAGGAAGGCTTCTTGTGGAATTTCCACGTTACCCACTTGCTTCATGCGTTTTTTACCGGCCTTTTGCTTTTCCAACAGCTTGCGCTTACGGCTAACATCACCACCGTAGCATTTGGCCAATACGTTCTTTCTGAGCGCCTTGACAGAGGTCCGCGCAATAATCTGCCCGCCAATGGCGGCCTGGATTGCGACGTCGAACATCTGACGTGGAATCAGTTCTTTCATCTTCTCGGTCAACTGGCGACCTTTGTAGTGCGCGTTATCCTTGTGCACGATCAACGCCAGGGCGTCGACTTTGTCACCGTTGATCAGCACATCCAGTTTCACCAGATTAGCCGATTGATAACGATCGAAATGGTAATCCAGCGAAGCATAGCCACGGCTGGTGGATTTCAGACGGTCGAAGAAGTCCAAAACCACTTCGTTCATCGGCAAATCGTAGGTCACTTGAACCTGAGTACCGAGGAACAGCATGTCGTGCTGTACGCCACGCTTCTCGATGCACAGGGTAATGACGTTGCCCAGGTGCTCTTGCGGCACAAGAATATTGGCCCGCACGATTGGTTCACGCATGTCCTCGATCGAGGACAGGTCTGGAAGCTTCGACGGGTTGTCGACGTAAATCGTTTCACCGGTTTTCAGCAACAGCTCGAAAATTACCGTCGGCGCCGTGGTGATCAGGTCCAGGTCGTACTCACGCTCCAGGCGCTCCTGGATGATTTCCATGTGCAGCATGCCGAGGAACCCGCAACGGAAACCGAAGCCCAGGGCGTCGGAGCTTTCCGGGGTGTATTGCAGGGACGAGTCGTTGAGCGTGAGCTTTTGCAGGGCTTCACGGAAATCTTCGAAGTCGTCGGAGCTGACCGGGAACAGGCCGGCGTACACCTGCGGCTGAATGCGTTTGAAACCGGGCAACACGTCGACGTCAGGCGTGGTGTTCAAGGTCAGGGTGTCACCCACCGGTGCACCGTGGATGTCCTTGATGCCGGCGATGATGAAGCCCACTTCGCCGGCCTTCAGGTCGACGGTGGCGGTGTGTTTCGGGTTGAACACACCGACGCTGTCCACCAAGTGGATCTTGCCGGTGGATTTAACCAGGATCTTGTCGCCCTTCTTCACACGACCGTGGCGCACGCGCACCAGGGAAACAACGCCCAGGTAGTTGTCGAACCAGGAATCGATGATCAACGCTTGCAGCGGATCTTCATAGTTGCCGGTCGGCGCGGGAATGGTCTTAACCAGGCGCTCGAGCACTTCGTCGACGCCCAGGCCGGTCTTGGCGCTGCACTCGACCGCGTCGGTGGCATCGATACCGATGATTTTTTCGATTTCTTCTTTGACGCGGTCCGGATCGGCCTGAGGCAGGTCGATCTTGTTCAGAACCGGCATGACTTCCAGGCCCTGCTCAATCGCGGTATAGCAGTTGGCAACCGACTGCGCTTCAACACCCTGACCGGCATCGACCACCAGCAACGCGCCTTCACAGGCCGCCAGCGACCGGCTGACTTCATAGGTGAAGTCGACGTGGCCTGGGGTGTCAATGAAGTTCAGCTGGTACTTGATGCCATCGCGAGCGGTGTAATACAGGGTGACGCTGTGGGCCTTGATGGTGATCCCGCGTTCACGTTCCAGGTCCATGGAGTCCAGAACCTGGGCTTCCATTTCGCGCTCGGCGAGGCCGCCACACATCTGGATGAAGCGATCGGCCAGCGTCGACTTGCCATGGTCAATGTGGGCGATGATGGAGAAATTGCGGATATGACTCAAATCACTCACGGATCAACACTCAAAAAGGCTGCAGGCATAGCCCGCCGAAAAATAGCCGGGAATTGTACCTGATCCACGGCGCAAGCGTCACGTTCGCAGGTCAGACGGCGGTTACAAAAACGCCCCGGTCTTGCGACAGGGGCGTTTTGAGTGGCCAGCAAGGTCAGTAGAAACCCCTGATCAACCGGCCCTGCGCAGTAACCAGGCCCCGGCCAAGGCACAAACACCCGCCGGAACAAGTACCGCAAACAGTGGTGAGAAACCGAAGACCAGGCTCGAAGGACCGAGCAGATCCTGAACGATGCGGAAGGTGAAGCCCACCAGCACGCCAGTGAACACCCGCTGCCCGAGGGTCACCGAACGCAACGGACCGAAGATGAAGGAAATCGCCATCAGCACCAGCGCGGCGGTGACCAGCGGCTGCAACACCTTGACCCAAAATGCCAGCCAGTAACGACCATTGTTCAGGCCCTGGTCAGCCAGGTAGTGGATGTAACCCCACAGACCGCTGATCGACAGCGTGTCAGGCGACATGACCACGGTACTCAACAGCTGCGGGCTCAATGCGACATTCCAGCGCTCGACCGGGGCGGTGACCACTTCAGTGCTCTTTTCATGGAACAACGTGGTGGTGACGTCGCTCAACTGCCAGTGATCCTGATCGAACTTCGCTCGCTTGGCGAAGCTGGAAGACAGCATATGACGCTCTTTGTCGAAACGATAACGGGTGACGCCGTACAGCAGACCGTTGGGTTGCACAGAGTTGACGTGAATAAACTCATCACCCTGGCGATGCCACAAACCATGCTTGGCGCTTTGCGCATCGCCCCCGCCCTGAGCCAGGGAGCGATTGGCCTGAGCGGTGACTTCGGTGGCCGGCGCAACGTATTCGCCGATCAGCACACCCACCACCATCAGGATCAGCATCGGCTTCATGACCGCCCAGACGATTCGCCCGATCGACACGCCCGCAGCGCGCATGATGGTCAGCTCGCTGTGACTGGCCAGACTGCCGAGGCCGATCAGGCAACCGATCAGCGCTGCCATTGGCAACATGTCGTAAAGACGGCGCGGCGCGGTCAACAGGACATAACTCAACACGTCGACCAAGGTGTAGGTGTCGCTGACGTCACTCATTTCATCAATGAAAGCGAACAGTGTTGCCAGACCGAGAATGATCCCCAGTACCGCCAGAATCGCCACGAACACGCTGCTACCAATGTAGCGATCGAGCTTATCCACGAGCCACCTCCTGCGCGCTGCGGCGACTCGCCATCTTCAGCTGCAAGGGTTCCCAATAGAGCAAGCCCAGGCCGATGGCCAGGAAGATTGCATGCACCCACCACAACCCCAGAGCAGGCGGGATCTTGCCCTTTTCAAGGGCGCCGCGAGCGGCAATCAGGATGGACAGGTAAGCCATATAAAGAAGAATCGCCGGCAGCAGCTTGAGGAAACGGCCCTGACGCGGGTTGACCCGCGATAACGGCACCGCCATCAAGGTCACGATGAAGACCAGCAACGGCAAGGACAGACGCCATTGCAATTCGGTACGCGAACGGATGTCGTCACTGCCCAGCAACGAGGCGGTGGTCATTGCGTCACGGTCGGTCACTTCGTCACTGACGTCCGGCTTGGGCAGCAATACGCCGTACTCGTCGTATTTGATCGCCCGATAGTCGGCCTGGCCTGGATTGCCGTCATAGCGATAGCCGTTGTCGAGAATCAGGTAACGGTTACCGTCCGGGCGAATTTCCTGACGGCCCCTCTCGGCCACCAGCACGGAAATTCCACGGTCCTTCTTATCGGACGAGACGTTCTTTTGCGAAATGAAGACGCCGCCGAGGTTGACGCGGTCATCCGACAGCGTTTCGGTGTAGGTCACCCGCGTGCCGTCACGCAAAGCCTGGAAGCGGCCCGGCTCCAGGGTGTCGAACTCGGTCAGGGCATCCTGCTTGTTCAACAGCAACTGGAATTGATTGGCGCCTTGTGGCGCCAGGCTCAGGCTCAGCCATGCCACCACCAGTGCAACCAGGGTGGCTGGAAAAAGGGTCATGGTAAACAGACGCTGCTGGCTCATGCCGGTGGCAGACAGCACCGTCATTTCACTTTCAAGGTACAGGCGACCGTAGGCCAGCAGGATTCCGAGAAACAGGCCCAGAGGCAAAATCAGCTGCAGGAAACCCGGCAGACGGAAGCCCATGATCAGGAATAGCGAGCCCGGATCCAGGAGGCCAGAGGCCGCCTGGGCGAGGTACTTGATGAAGCGCCCGCTCATGATGATGACCAGCAGCACAGCGCTGACGGCGCTCAAGGTCAACAGGACTTCGCGGGATAGATAACGGAAGACGATCAAACCAGACACTCCAGGGTTGTCAGGCTAAGGCGGCCAAACAAGCAAACGCATCAGCCGGCTCGAAGGGCAGAGCCGCCGAAAAAGATGCGCATTATCCTGTGATTGAGCGCGCCTGTCACTGCGCACGCTCAAGCAGGCGGTTAAAGCGTTGAAGATCGTACAACCGAGGGTTGTCAGGCTCGGGGCACGAGGTTCAAACTGCGGCCTTTGTCGCGGGCCGTGACCTGCGTCTTTCTATTTATAAGCAAGCTCGAACGCATGCTGTCGAACACTTGCGTGTTGACCATTAATTCAGGGACCCGGATATGGAACTGGTTGTAAAAAGCGTTAGCCCAGAAACGTTGAAAACCGCCACTCTGGTAGTCGCCGTCGGCGAAGGCCGCAAGCTCGGCGCTGTCGCCAAACAACTCGACGAACTGAGCGGTGGCGCCATCAGCGCTGTGCTCAAGCGTGGCGACCTGGCGGGTAAAGTCGGCCAGAGTCTGCTGCTGCACAGCCTGCCGAACCTGAAGGCCGAACGCGTGCTGCTGGTGGGCGTGGGCAAGGACGAAGAGCTGGGCGACCGCCCGTTCCGTAAAATCATCGCCGGCATCCTCAACATCCTTAAAGGCCTGGGCGGCAGCGATGCGGTGCTGGCCCTGGACGAAGTTGTGGTCAAAGGCCGCGACAGCTACGGCAAAACCCGCCTGCTGGCGGAAACCATGGTGGACGGCGAATACACCTTCGACCAGTTCAAGAGCCAGAAAGCCGAACCGCGCGCCCTGAAGAAAGTCACCCTGGTGACCATCAAGGCTGCCCAGGCGGAAGTCGAGCGCGCCGTGGCCCACGCCACCGCCATCGCCAACGGCATGGCATTCACCCGCAACCTGGGCAACCTGCCGCCGAACATCTGCCACCCGACGTTCCTGGGTGAGCAGGCCAAAGACCTGGGCAAAGAATTCAAGAGCCTGAAAGTCGAAGTCCTCGATGAGAAGAAGATCAAGGACCTGGGCATGGGCTCGTTCTACGCCGTCGGCCAGGGCAGCGCCCAGCCACCGCGCCTGATCGTCATGCAATACAACGGCGGCAAGAAATCCGAGAAACCGTACGCACTGGTCGGCAAAGGCATCACCTTTGACACTGGCGGCATCAGCCTGAAGCCAGGCGCCGGCATGGATGAAATGAAGTACGACATGGGCGGCGCTGCCAGCGTATTCGGCACCCTGCGTGCCGTGCTCGAGCTGAAACTGCCGATCAACCTGGTGTGCATCCTCGCGTGCGCCGAGAACATGCCAAGCGGCAATGCTTCGCGCCCTGGCGACATCGTCACCACGATGAGCGGCCAGACCGTGGAAATCCTCAACACCGACGCCGAAGGCCGTCTGGTGCTGTGCGACGCCCTGACCTACTCCGAGCGCTTCAAACCGCAAGCAGTGATCGACATCGCGACCCTGACCGGCGCTTGCGTCGTCGCGCTGGGTTCCCACACGTCCGGCCTGCTGGGTAACAACGACGAGCTGATCGGCCAGCTGCTGAGCGCCGGCCAATCGGCCGATGACCGTGCCTGGCAACTGCCGCTGTTCGACGAGTACCAGGAACAGCTGGACAGCCCGTTCGCCGACATCGCCAACATTGGTGGTCCGAAAGCCGGCACCATCACCGCGGCCTGCTTCCTGTCGCGCTTCACCAAGAACCTCAACTGGGCGCACCTGGACATCGCCGGCACGGCCTGGACCAGCGGCGGCAAGGACAAAGGCGCCACTGGCCGCCCGGTTCCCCTGCTGACCCAATACCTGCTGGATCGCGCCAAAGCCTGAAACCGATGACCTCGGGCGGCGTCACTTCCGGGTGACGCCGCTCTTGGCTCAGGAACCGCAATGACCAAAGTCGACTTCTATATCCTGCCCAGCGCCGATCCTTCGGCACGGCTGGATTTCGCCTGCAAGCTCACCGAAAAAGCCTGGCGCATGGGCCACCGCATCTATCTGCATTGCAGCGATGCTGCACAGCGCGACGATCTCGATGCGCGTCTGTGGGCCTTCAAGGGCGAAAGCTTCGTGCCTCATGGCCCTGCTGAAAATGAGCCTGACGGTTTGATTGTGCTGGGTCTTGGCGATGACTGCGGTCAGCATCAGGACCTGCTGGTCAACCTCGACTTGAAGGTCCCGGCCTTTGCCAACCGGTTCGCCCGCGTGGCGGAAGTGGTGGTGGAAGATCCGACCATTCGTACGGCTGCGCGGGAGAGTTTCCGCTTCTACCGCGAACAGGGCTATCCTCTGCAAGATCACCGTTTACAGCGACTCTGAGCATTCCGATGGACACTCCAAAACCGCAACAAAAGTCCGCGCATCTGCTGGACGACCTCGAGTCGATCCGCCAACTACTCGGCGATGACAACCTGCAACCACCCTTGCTCACCGACACGGTCGAGGAAGGTGATCAGGAACAGATTCCGATGCTGTTCGATACGGTCGGCGTCAACCCGCCAACCCTCGCACCGGCTGCGCCCGTCCCTGCCGCCCAACCGGCACCCGCCGCCAGCAGGGGCCCCGACGACCTGCTGCACCTGGACAACGAACTGCGCGCCGCCGCGCAATTGATCATGCAAGACGTGATCGACGACTTCGCGCCGCACATCGAAACCGAAATCAAACGCCGCCTCAGCGCGCGGATGGAACGGTTGTTGAGCCAGTACAACGACTGAATTCAACACCCCCCCTGTAGGAGCGAGCGGTGCGGCGATCCGACTTGCCCGCGAAGGCGGCGTGTCAGGCATATCAATTCTGGCTGACACACCGCCTTCGCGGGCAAGCCTCGCTCCTACAAAGTATTGAACCGCTGTTAACGATGCGCCCTGTCTGCACCTGCTCGCCCTACGCCCCATGCCCCGCTATACTTGCCGGCTTTTCCTGAATAAATGCCAATAGGGTCCCGCCGCGCATGGATAAGACCTACCAGCCGCACGCCATTGAAACTTCCTGGTACAACACCTGGGAGTCAGAGAATTACTTCGCCCCGCAAGGCGCGGGCGAGTCCTACACCATCATGATCCCGCCGCCGAACGTCACCGGCAGCCTGCACATGGGTCACGGCTTCAACAACGCGATCATGGACGCCCTGATCCGTTTCCGTCGCATGCAGGGTCGCAACACCCTGTGGCAACCGGGTACCGACCACGCCGGTATCGCCACGCAAATGCTGGTGGAGCGTCAACTTGAAGCCCAGGGCCAGAATCGCCACGATCTGGGCCGCGAAAAATTCCTCGAGAAAGTCTGGGAATGGAAGGATCAGTCTGGCGGCAACATCAGCCGTCAGATCCGCCGCCTCGGCTCGTCCGTGGACTGGAGCCGCGAGCGCTTCACCATGGACGACGGCCTCTCGGAATCGGTGAAAGAAGCCTTTGTGCGTCTGCACGAAGACGGCCTGATCTACCGCGGCAAGCGCCTGGTCAACTGGGACACCAAGCTGCACACGGCGATTTCCGACCTCGAAGTGGAAAACCACGACGAGAAAGGTTTCCTGTGGAACCTGAAATACCCGCTCGCCGACGGTGCCAAGACCGCTGAAGGCAACGATTACCTGATCGTCGCGACCACTCGCCCGGAAACCATGCTCGGCGACGCCGCCGTAGCGGTTAACCCGAACGATGAACGCTACCAAGCCCTGATCGGCAAATTTGTCGAGCTGCCGCTGGTCGGCCGCCGCATTCCGATCATCGCCGACGATTACTGTGATCCAGAATTCGGCACCGGCTGCGTGAAAATCACCCCGGCCCACGATTTCAACGACTACGAAGTCGGCAAGCGCCACAACCTGCCGCTGCTGAACATCTTCGACAAGAACGCTGCCGTATTGCCGGCCTGTCAGGTGTTCAACCTGGATGGCACGCTCAACGAAAGCATCGACGGCAAGATCCCGGCCGAATACGCCGGACTCGACCGCTTTGAAGCGCGCAAGCAGATCGTTGCTGCGTTCGATGCTGCCGACCTCTTGGTCAGCGTCAACGATCACGCCCTGAAAGTACCGAAAGGCGACCGTTCCGGAACCATCATCGAGCCGTGGCTGACCGACCAGTGGTACGTGTCGACCAAGCCATTGGCCGAGCCTGCGATTGCCGCCGTTGAAGATGGCCGCATTCAGTTCGTGCCCAAGCAATACGAAAACATGTACTTCTCGTGGATGCGCGACATCCAGGACTGGTGCATCAGCCGTCAGCTGTGGTGGGGCCACCGGATTCCGGCCTGGTACGACGAGTCGGGCAAGGTCTATGTCGGTCGCGATGAAGCCGAAGTCCGTGCCAAGCACAACCTCGGTCCTGACGTTGCCCTGCAACAGGACAACGACGTTCTCGACACTTGGTTCAGTTCCGGCCTGTGGACGTTCTCCACGCTCGGCTGGCCTGAGCAGACCGAATTCCTGAAGAAGTTCCATTCCACCGACGTGCTGGTCACCGGCTTCGACATCATTTTCTTCTGGGTTGCCCGGATGATCATGCTCACCATGCACTTGGTGAAGAACGAAGACGGCACGCCGCAGGTTCCGTTCAAGACCGTTTATGTTCACGGTCTGGTGCGCGATGGCCAAGGCCAGAAGATGTCCAAGTCCAAGGGCAACGTTCTGGACCCGCTGGACATCATCGACGGTATCGAGCTGGAAGATCTGGTGCAGAAACGCACGTCCGGCATGATGCAGCCGAAACTGGCGAAGAAGATCGAGAAGCAGACCCGCGACGAGTTCGCCGACGGCATCGCCAGCTACGGCACTGACGCCCTGCGTTTCACTTTCTGCTCGCTGGCCTCCACCGGTCGCGACATCAAGTTCGACATGGGCCGCGTTGAAGGCTATCGCAACTTCTGTAACAAGATCTGGAACGCCGCGCGCTACGTGCTGGACAAGGGCGAAGACTGCGGCCAGAACGGCGAGGCTTACGAGCTGTCGCTGGCGGATCGCTGGATCATTTCGCAGCTGCAACGCACCGAAGCCGAAGTGACCCGTCAACTCGATCAGTTCCGTTTCGACCTGGCCGCACAAGCCTTGTACGAGTTCATCTGGAACCAGTATTGCGACTGGTACCTGGAACTCTCCAAGCCTGTGCTGTGGGACGAGAACGGTCCGATCGAGCGTCAACGTGGCACACGTCGCACGCTGGTTCGGGTGCTGGAAGTTGCCCTGCGTCTGGCGCACCCGTTCATGCCGTTCATCACCGAAGAAATCTGGCAGCGTATCGCGCCGCTGGCCGGTATCGAAGGCAAGACGATCATGCTGCAGCCTTGGCCCGTGGCCAATAACGAGCGCATCGACCCGGCCGCCGAGAACGACATCGAATGGCTCAAGGAGTTGATGCTCGGCACGCGTAACATCCGTGGCGAAATGAACATCGGTCCAGGCAAGCCGCTGAACCTGTTCCTGAAAAACGTCAGCGCCGAAGATCAGCGTCGTCTCACCGAGAACGAAGCCTTGCTGAAGAAGCTGGCTCGCCTCGAATCGATCACCGTGTTGGCCGCCGGCGAAGAAGCGCCGCTGTCCGCCACGGCTCTGGTCGGCGAGATGGAAGTGCTGGTGCCGATGGCTGGCCTGATCGATAAAGATGCCGAGCTGGCGCGTCTTGACAAGGAAATCCTGCGTCTGCAGGGCGAAGTTCAGCGCGTGGGTGGCAAGCTGTCCAACGCTGGCTTCGTCGACAAGGCTCCAGCCGAAGTCATCGACAAGGAACGCGCCAAACTGGCCGAAGCTGAACAGGCCCTGGGCAAATTGGCGGAGCAGCATGCGCGGATTGCCAGCCTGTAACGGCAAATCGCAATGAACAAGGGAGGCCCGAGACGGCCTCCCTTTTTTGTGCCTGCCCCTTTTCGCTTTCTGTAGGAGCGAGGCTTGCCCGCGAAGAACGATAACGCGGTCTACCTGATTGACCATGTCGCGTCCTTCGCGGGCAAGCCTCGCTCCTACAGGAGGATCCCCGCGTTGCCATCGACTGTGGGACAATACCCGCCACTTTTAGCCATACCCGAATCGACAACGCCCATGAACGCCCCCCGTACACCAAGACCTGCGCGCAAGAAGCCTGACACCGCCACCCCGGCCAAAGCCGTGGAGCCTCGTGAGAAGGCCAGCCTGCATCCGCGCAACCGCCATCAGGGTCGTTACGACTTCCCGGCGTTGATCAAAACCACGCTGGAACTGGCGAAGTTCGTGATCATCAACCCGTATGGCAAGGAAAGTATCGACTTCGCCAGCCCGGACGCGGTGCGTGTGTTCAACCGGGCGCTGCTCAAATCGTTCTATGGCATCGCCCACTGGGACATCCCGGCCGATTACCTCTGCCCCCCGGTTCCGGGCCGTGCCGATTACGTGCATTTCCTGGCCGACCTGCTGGCCAGCGTCAACGACGGCGAGATCCCGCGCGGCGCGCCGGTCAAGGTGCTCGATATCGGCATGGGCGCAAACTGCGTCTATCCGCTGATCGGCTACAGCGACTACCGCTGGCACTTCCTCGGCTCGGAAGTCGACCCGACGGCCGTGGCCGCTGCCAAAGCCATCGTGCAGTCGAACGGGCTGAACAAAGCCATCCAGTTGCGTCTGCAAAGCAATTCCAAGCACATTCTGCTGGGCCTGCTGGAACCCGGCGAACGCTTTGACCTGACCATGTGCAACCCGCCGTTCCACGCCTCTATGGACGAGGCCACCAAGGGCAGCGAGCGTAAATGGCGCGCGCTGGGCCGTGCCGACCCGAAACGCAAGCTGCCAGTGCTGAACTTTGGCGGTCAATCGGCCGAACTGTGGTGTGAAGGTGGCGAAGCACGGTTTGTGACGCAATTGATCGCCGAAAGCGCCCATTTCCAGCACAAAGTACTGTGGTTCAGCACCCTGGTTTCGAAGGCCTCGAACCTGCCGGCGATCCAGACGGCGCTGAAAAAGGCGGGCGTACTGGAAAGCCAGGTCGTGGAAATGTCCCAAGGGCAGAAGCAAAGCCGCTTCGTCGCCTGGACCTTCCAAACCAAATCCGAGCAACAAACCTGGCGCGAACGCTGGGCTCGCAAAAGCTGAGTAGCAACTGAAACAGCGATTGGCCCCTGGTCAGTCGCTGAATCGCAGACGCAAAAAAACCGTGCCCGGATTGCTCCGGAGCACGGTTTTTTTACTGCGTCTTACTTGTTAACAGCGTCGGTCAGGCCTTTGGCCACAACCAGCTTGATAACTTTCTTGGCAGCGATTTCGATGGCAGCGCCAGTCGAAGGGTTGCGGCCAGTACGGGCAGGACGCTCGGTCACTTTCAGTTTGCCGATACCTGGCAGAGTGATTTCGCCGCCGTTTTCCAGCTGATCGGCAACGATTTGGCCCAGTTGGTCCAGAGCGTTACGCGCGGTGGTTTTTGGCGCGTCGATAGCTTCAGCGATGTCGGCGATCAGTTGGTCTTTAGTAAGAGCCATGTAGTGTTCCTTCCCTATCAAATTCATATGGATTGCAGAGTGCAGTGTCAGCCATCGAGCCCGATCTTCTGGATCTGGCACCCTCGGCCAATAACCACGGGATCGGGGTTATAGATACCGAAATCAGGGTTTGGTTCGACCTGACAAATGCTGAATGCACGCTTAACGCAGTGACTTCGCGTAAGACCGGGCAAAACTAGCACAGAGACGGGGAAATATCCGCCTCTAGCTACCCATTTGGTCAGCTTTATTGCTCTAAAACTGTAAAAAACAGCATAAGCGCCATCGGACACCCGCGAATCGCCCTTCGTGCCGCGCCAAAACCAGTGGTTGCGGTACACTGAGCGCTTTTTCGGGGAGCACGCCCTCCTCTCTTCAATCAGCCGAGAAGCCCATGCCGATCCGTCATTGCATCGTCCACCTGATCGACAAAAAACCCGACGGCACACCAGCAGTTCTCCATGCTCGCGACGAAGAACTGCCCGAGTCGAGCGCTATCGAGTACATGCTTGCCGACCTCAATGAGAGCTACAACGCCAAACAAGGCAAGGCCTGGGGTTTCTTCCATGCCGAGTCCGGGGCGCATCCGTTCAGCGGCTGGCTGAAGGAATACCTCGATGGCGGCAAGGATTTCACCGCGTTTAGCCGTGTGGCGGTAGAACATCTGCAAAAGCTGATGGAAGAGTCGAACCTCTCTGTGGGCGGCCACGTGCTGTTTGCGCATTATCAGCAAGGCATGACCGACTACCTGGCGATCGCCCTGCTGCACCACAGTGAAGGCGTTGCAGTGACCGATCAGCTGGACGTGACCCCGTCCCGGCATCTGGATTTGGGCCAACTGCATCTGGCGGCGCGAATCAACGTCTCGGAATGGCAGAACAACAAGCAGTCCAAGCAGTACATTTCGTTCATCAAAGGCAAGAACGGCAAAAAGGTTTCGGAGTATTTCCGCGACTTCATCGGCTGCCAGGAAGGCGTCGACGGCCCAGGCGAAACCCGCACCCTGCTCAAGGCTTTCAGCGACTTCGTCGAAAGCGAAGACCTGCCGGAAGAATCCGCCCGCGAGAAAACCAAGACCCTGGTGGATTACGCCAGCAGCCAGGCAAAATTGGGCGAGCCCATGGGCCTGGAAGAACTCTCGGAACTGATCGACGAAGAGCGCCCGAAAGCCTTCTACGACCACATTCGCAACAAAGACTACGGCCTGTCCCCGGAAATCCCGGCAGATAAACGTACCCTCAATCAGTTCCGCCGCTTCACCGGTCGCGCCGAAGGCCTGTCGATCAGCTTCGAAGCGCACCTGTTGGGCTCGAAGATCGAATACGACGAAGAAGCCGGCACGCTGATCATCAAAGGCCTGCCGACCCAACTCACCGACCAGCTCAAGCGACGTAACTGATGCTCGGTGGCGTGCTGAAGAAATTCCTGCTGATCCTGCTGGTGGTTGTGGTCTATCAGAACTGGGGCAAGATCGAGCGGGTGTTCAATCCGGCGCAGGTGGTGTCCGAGCAGACTCAGGCCAAGGCCAACGTCGTGCTCTACGCCACCGAATGGTGCGGATACTGCAAATTGACCCGGCGCTTTCTCGACCAGAAAGGCATTCCGTACAAGGAATTCGATATCGAGAAAGATGCCGAGGCGCGCAAGGCTTATGAGGCGCTGGGTGGCGGCGGGATTCCGATCATCGATGTGAACGGGACGTTGATTCGCGGGTATGACCCGGATGCGATTCTCGCGGCCCTAAAATAATTCGATCGGGGTAATTAATACTTGTGTCAGCGTGCCTCGATGCGGAACCCGAACCGCGGAAAATGCACATGCACCAACCCGCCACGCTCGTCTTCACGGCGCAAAATCAATTCTTCACGCCCCGCAAACAGCAGCTCACCGGCCACCGAATCAACGCCGTAGTCAGTGGCCGCAATCACCACCCGTTGGCCCGCCTCAAACCCGTTCGGCTCATCGAACTGCTCATTCGGCAACGCGGCAGGTGTGGCATTGCGCGACACCTCCAGCGCCTCCTCTGCCGTCATCTCGCTGAACGCACCATGACCGAAGCCCATCACGCGCCCGAACCATGCACTGACCGCGGGATAGGCATCAACCAACGGTGAAGTTACCGGTGTGGCTTTGAGGAACCACAAGCAATGGGCCAGGGCAAAGTCGGCAATCGATGGCTCTCCGAACAGGAAGTCGCCTGACTCGCGCTGAAGCTGCTGCTCCAGACGTCCCATGATCGTCGGCCATTGATGCTTGGCCTGCTCTGCGGACAAACGTGTAGCGCTGCCTCCACTGAACAGCCCGGCGCGATCGGCCATGAATGCCTTGATCGCTTCTGGCGGTAATGCGCCAAAGCGCACGGCCACCGATTCCGGCTGAAACACCAGGCTGACCGCGTGCTGGAACACCACCGAATCCGCCCACGCGGAGAAGGTCGCAACGATCATTTCCTGACCTTCCGGGAAGAACGCCGGCAAGGCTTTTTCCTGTTCCAGACGGTGGGCGATCAGCGACGTGTCGCAATAGATATCTGCGCCAATCTGCAACACCGGTGTCTTGCGGTAGCCGCCGGTCAACGCCGTCAGATCAGGTTTTGGCATCACGGGCGAAACCTTCACCGAGCGCCAGGACAACCCCTTGAAACCCAGCAACAGGCGGGCCTTTTCGGCGAAAGGGGACGTCGGGTAGTGATGAAGAATCAACTCGGACATGCTCGGCTCCGCCGCTGGGAAAGGAATCCGCAGCTTAGCGCGCAATCCGCTAGCAGCCTACAGATCTGCCTGATAGGTACTGATCATTCAGATTGATAAGCCCGCAGAAAAGGTCGTCACCAGACATTCCTTGGCGCTTTTCTTGAGTTTTTTGATCAGCCGTTCCTGACGCAGCGCTTCGCTTTTATCGCGGCAGGCTTCGGTGTAAACCAATGCCACGGCTGGGCTGGAGAGGAAGAATCGCGCCCCCTTGCCGCTCTGGTGAGTAGCGAATCGGCGCACGGGATCATCGCTGATCCCGCAGTAGAGCGAACCATTGGCCGCGCGAACGAGGTAGACGAACCAGGGTTTGCTCACCGGCGTGTCGGCATCGACGGAGATTTCGCTGAGGGTGTTCACGTGACGATCAAGGCTTGAAAGGAAACAAGCCGCGATCTTATCAGCGACTGGCCTGGAATGCCTTCAGCCCCTTCAAGGCCTGAGCTCGAACGGCGTTTCTCACCGCTGGCGTCCAGCCCAATAGCAGCCCTTTGAACCCCAGCGCCTGCCGGGACCAGGTCCACATGTCGAAGCTGTCGTGATGCTCGCAGATCTTGCCGTCGCGAAAAACGAATCTAGCCTGAATATCGTTGACCACCGTGTTACCGGTCTGGCTGAACAGATACGTTGCCACCCAATGGGCGCCACCGGTGCGCTCATCGCTGCGCACGGTATCGAACGTCAGGGAAAAGTCCTTGGCCCGGGTGGTGAGCATGCGCCACATGTCGCCGGCATCACGGCCACGCAGCTCGCCGAACGCTGGATCACTGAACACCACGTCGTCGGTATAACAGGCACTCATGGCCTCGGCATCCAGCCGCTGGAAGGCTTGATAGAACTGGGTGATCAATGCGCTGTGGGCATCACTCATGGGCAAGCTCCCCGATGTGCAAATAGATGTGCAAAGTGGCTTCAAAAGACTGCCTGCACGATAGTCAACAAACGCCTGGAACACTATCGGCATTCGTGGGCCGAATACCGACAGTGCGCGGGTGTCAGACCCTTTCGCTTTCGACCTGGACGCACAGCGAACGTCCGGCGCCGAGGCCGGCGATGATCGCCCCGAGGCCAATGATGCCGAAGATCCAGCCCAGGGCGTTCCAGCCGCCGGTCCAGTCATGCACGATACCGACCGCGAACGGCCCCATGGACGCCAGGGTGTAACCGAAGCCCTGGGCCATGCTCGACAGGTTCGCCGCGACATGTGAGTCCCGCGAGCGCAGCACAATCAGCGTCAGCGCCAGACTGAACGCACCGCCCTGCCCGAGCCCCAGCAGGATCGCCCAGCCCCACAAGCCTTCGATCGGTGCGTAGAGGCAACCGAATAAACCGCCAAGGGTCAGTAGCATGACGATAACGATCGCCAGACGCTGATCCTTGCCGCGGGTCGCCAGCCACGGCGCGGCCAGTGAGCTGGCCAACTGGATAAGAACAGAACCCGAGAGCACCAGACCGGCCTGGGTCGGGGTCAAACCGCGGCCAATCAGGATCGATGGCAACCAGCCGAATACGATGTAAGCCAGAGAAGATTGCAGGCCCATGTAGAGCGTCACTTGCCAGGCCAGCGGATCACGCAATAGACCGCGAACCCGATAGGCGACGTTGTGCGCGCCGTGTTTCTGACCGACTTGTGGCAACCAGAAAATCGCCGCGACCAATGCTGGCACCACCCAGAAGCCGAGGCCCAGCGCCCAGCTCTTGTCGAAATGCTCGCTCAACGGCACGGTCGCGCCCGCCGCCATCGCCGCGCCCAGACACAGCGCCATGGTGTAGACGCCGGTCATGGTCCCGGCGTGTTTAGCGAAGTCGCGCTTGACGATGCCCGGCAACAAAACGCCGATCACGCCGATGCTCGCACCGGCCAGCACGCTGCCGGCAAACAGGCCGATTGTGCCGAACGAACTGCGCAGGATGATCCCGCCGGCCAACATCAAAAGAATCCCCAATACCACCCGTTCGGCGCCGAATCGTCGTGCCAGCACGGGCGCCAGCGGTGCAAACAAGCCGAGGCACAGCACCGGCAACGTCGTCAGCAAACCGGCCTGAGCTGACGACAAACCGAGGGTCTTCGAGATCTCGCTGAGCATCGGCGCCATGCTCGACAGCGCCGGGCGCAGGTTCAGCGCCACCAGGATCAAGCTCAGCAACAACAGCCATGGACGATGCAGGATCGGGTGGCTTTGCTGGACCTGTTCGTCATTGGCCTCGGCATCGATCAGCAGTTCTTCGAGCTCTGCTGTGCGCTTGGCTTGGGCGATGCTGCTGTTGTTGACCTGCTGGCTGGGCATGGAATTCTCGGTTTCAAGGTTCATTGATCAACTCCCTCGAAAGGGCTTTGGCCCGCTCCGGGTCGCGTTGCTCGACGGCATCAAGCAGTGCGATATGTAGGTCGAACACCTCCTGGCGTCGAGGGCTGATGTTCAGGGTTTCGCGCAAATGCGCACCGACGATGCTGGAGAAATAGCGATACAACTCGCTAAGCGTCGGGTTGTGCGCGGCGTCCACCAGACGGCGGTGGAACACCAAGTCGCAGGCGATGTAGGTGTCGAGATCGCCGTGGTAGTGGCTGCCGCTGACGCCCAGTGCTTCGCGCAGGGCCGCCAGGTCTTCATCCGTACGCCGCAGTGCGGCCAGGCCGATGGCCTCGACTTCCAGAATGTGCCGAGTCTCCCGGGCTTGCTCGTGCGAGCAACGGGACAACGCCTTCATGGTGTCGAGCGGATCGACCACCGCCCGCAGGTAGCTGCCATCGCCCTGACGGATTTCGATCAATCCGGAAAACGCCAACACGCGCATGGCTTCGCGCACGGTGTTACGGCTGATGCCCAGTTCTGCGGACAGTTCAGGTTCTGTGGGCAAGCGCTGACCGACCACCCAAACGCCTTGGTTGATGCGCAGGCGTAACTGATCCAGGGCCTGGTCAACCAGGGACCGTTTAACTAGTGGAGAAATGTCTGACATAGAATTCGCCCTTTCATCCAATCATAGGATGAATTTTCTGACATGTTAGTCAGATCCACGTAGGACGGCAACCGCCTACGGTCAGGGAGAGGGAAATGGAGCGGGATTTTCGATTAGTCAAAATTACCCTTTAAGGGTAATTTCAGGGTCGGGTTAGCGGCTTCTTATGGAAAAGAACACACCCCATTACAACCTAGTTGTGATTAAGCAAGACGTTTATCACGCCAGTTCACACGGTCTGGAGATTTACATCAAGGTGACATACCGCCCTGGCGGAGGTCCTCCGGTAATCTCCTTCAAGGAGAAAAACTCATGAAAACTCAACAGTGTTTCAGCTGCGGCGCCCTTGAAGGAATGAGACATTTCGAGGGGCGCGGTGAAACCTTGAGCGTAAAGGGGATGGAACGTCGGGTAGATGATCTATCCGGCTGGGAATGCCAAATGTGCGCGGAAGTCGAGTTCGACGACATCTGTTCACAGCGATATTCTGACGCAGGTGATGAACTGGTCATCGCCGGCAGACAGATGATCGGCGCCGAGATGAAGCGCATCCGCCGCAAACTGCATCTGTCCCAAAAAGAAGCGGTGCTGTTGTTGTCCGGTGGCGGACATAACGCATTTTCCCGCTACGAGCGCGGCGAAATACTTCCACCGAAGGCGTTGATGCTGCTGATGCGTCTGCTTGACCGCCATCCGCATTTGCTCATCGACGCGAAAATTTTGGGTGAAGGAGCGGATTTAAGGGGCTTTAAAGAGACCGTGCACAAAGAGCACGAAACGCTGACGGTTTCCTGAGCAAAAAACAAACCCGGCGCGAGGCCGGGTTTGTTCTGCGATTCAGCCTGACATCAATGCAGAATCTGGCTCAGGAACAGCTTCGTACGCTCATTCTGCGGATTATCGAAGAAGTCGTTCGGCGCGGCCTGTTCGACGATTTCACCTTTGTCCATAAAGATCACGCGGTTAGCCACGGTGCGGGCGAAGCCCATTTCGTGGGTTACGCAAAGCATGGTCATGCCGTCTTCAGCCAGGCCGATCATGGTGTCCAACACCTCTTTCACCATTTCCGGGTCGAGCGCCGAGGTCGGCTCATCGAACAGCATGATTTTCGGTTTCATGCACAAGGCACGGGCAATCGCCACTCGCTGTTGCTGACCGCCGGACAGTTGCCCCGGGAATTTATGCGCCTGCTCCGGAATGCGGACGCGTTCCAAGTAATGCATGGCGATTTCTTCGGCCTGGCGCTTGGGCATCTTGCGCACCCACATCGGCGCCAGCGTGCAGTTCTGCAGGATGGTCAGGTGCGGGAACAGGTTGAAGTGCTGGAACACCATGCCGACTTCACGGCGGACCGATTCGATCTGTTTGAGGTCGTTGGTCAGCTCCACACCATCGACCACGATGCGGCCCTGCTGGTGTTCTTCCAGACGGTTGAGGCAACGAATGGTGGTGGACTTGCCGGAACCCGACGGGCCGCACAGGACGATACGCTCGCCCTGTTTAACGTTCAGGTTGATGTCTTTCAACACGTGGAACTGGCCGTACCACTTGTTGACGCCCTGCATCTGAATAATGCCTTCAGGGCTCACAGGCTGTTTGATCGCTTCACTCATAAACTACGCTCCTAACGCTTGTGGCCAGTGTCCAGCTTACGTTCCAAATGCATGGAATAGCGGGACATACCAAAACAGAAAATCCAGAACACCAGGGCCGCGAACACATAGCCTTCAGTGGCCATGCCCAACCATTTCGGGTCGGCGGCGGCTTGTTTGACGCTGTTGAGCAAGTCGAACAGGCCGATGATGATCACCAGGCTGGTGTCCTTGAACAGCGCAATGAAGGTGTTGACGATGCCAGGGATCACCATCTTCAGGGCTTGCGGCAGAATCACCAGGCCCATGCTGCGCCAGTAACCGAGGCCCATCGCGGCAGCCGCTTCGTACTGACCTTTGGGAATCGCTTGCAGACCACCGCGCACCACTTCGGCCACGTAAGCCGACTGGAACAGGATCACGCCGATCAGCGCCCGCAGCAGTTTGTCGAAGTTCATGCCTTCAGGCAGGAACAACGGCAGCATCACCGAGGACATGAACAGCACCGTGATCAACGGCACGCCGCGCCAGAATTCGATGAAGGTCACGCAAACCACCCGAATCGCTGGCATGTTCGAACGACGGCCCAGTGCCAGGACGATACCCAGCGGCAGCGCGCCGGCAATACCGACGGTGGCGATCACCAGGGTCAGCATCAGACCGCCCCATTGGCTGGTCGCCACGGCGCTCAGGCCGAACACGCCGCCGTGCAGCAGGCACCAGGCAATGATCGGGTACAGCACCAGGAAGCTCAGGCCATACACCGCTTTATGGTGAAAACGCGAGATGAACAACGGTGCCACGCCGATGACCGCCAGCCACACGGTCAGGTCCACGCGCCAGCGCAGGTCCACCGGGTAGTAGCCGTACATGAACTGGCCGAAGCGCTGCTGGATGAACACCCAGCAGGCGCCCTCCTTGGTGCAGTCAGCCTGGGTGGTGCCGACCCAGTTGGCATCGAGGATCGCCCAGCTCAGGATCGGCGGCACCACCAGGTAGATCAGGTAGAACGCGAACAGGGTCAGCAGGGTGTTGAGCCAGCTGGAGAACATGTTAGCGCGCATCCACGCCACGACACCGATGCTGCGGCTCGGGGGTGGCATGTCAGGTTTGAAAGTATGAGTACTCATGCGCTTTTCCTTACCGCTCGATCAGCGCAATGCGCTTGTTGTACCAGTTCATCAGCAGGGAAATGCTGATACTGATCGCCAGGTACACGCTCATGGTGATGGCAATCACCTCGATTGCCTGCCCGGTCTGGTTCAGCACCGTACCGGCAAACAACGAGACCATTTCCGGATAACCGATACCGGCTGCCAGCGAGGAGTTCTTCGCCAGGTTCAGGTATTGGCTGGTCAGCGGTGGAATGATCACGCGCAGGGCTTGCGGGATGATCACCTTGCGCAGCGTCGGACCGTTGCGCAAACCCAACGAGTGCGCCGCTTCGGTCTGGCCGTGGCTGACCGACTTGATGCCCGAACGCACGATCTCGGCGATGAACGCCGCGGTGTACACCGTCAGGGCCAGGGTCAGCGCCAGCAGTTCCGGGATCAGCACCCAGCCACCGACGAAGTTGAAGCCCTTGAGCTCCGGCATTTCCCAATGCACGGGGGCGCCGAAGATCAGCGCACACAGCGCCGGGATCACCAGCAACAGCGCCAGGCCGGTCCAGAACTTGCGGAACGGAACGCCGGTGGCTTCGAAGCGTTTGTTGGCCCAGCGGCACATCAGCACGATGGCGACGATGGCCACGACGACGCCGACCACAAACGGCCAGAAACCGTCCGCCGCCAACGCTGCGGGCATATTCAGGCCGCGGCTGCTGACGAAGAAGGTGTCGCCGAAGTTATGGCTGTTGCGTGGCCCTGGCATGGTCAGGAACACCGCGAAGTACCAGAACAGGATTTGCAGCAGCGGAGGAATGTTGCGGAAGACTTCCACATAAACAGTCGCCAGCTTGGCAATGATCCAGTTCTTCGACAGCCGTGACACACCGACGATGAACCCGAGGATCGTCGCCAGGATCACGCCGATGAAGGTCACCAACAGTGTGTTGAGCAAGCCGATGACAAACACCCGGGCATAACTGTCCGATTCGGTGTAGTCGATCAGGTGTTGAGCGATGCCGAAACCGGCACTGCGCTCCAGAAAGCTGAAGCCGGAGGTAATGCCCCGGTGCTGAAGGTTGGTCTGTGTGTTATCGAACAGATACCAGCCCATCGAGACCACCGCCACAATGGTGATGATCTGAAATAGCCACGCACGCACTTTCGGATCGCTGAGGCTGAGCCTCTGCTTTGGTGCGCCGATTGAATTTTGCATGAAGTGCCCCGGAAATAATGGAACAGAACATCACCCGGCGGTTGGCCCACCGGGTGATAGAACCATCAGCGCACTGGTGGTGCGTATTGAATGCCGCCGTTGTTCCACAGAGCGTTCAGCCCGCGGTCAATGGCCAGTGGAGTGCCCTTGCCGAGGTTTTTCTCGAACACTTCACCGTAGTTACCTACTTGCTTGACGATCTGAACGACCCAGTCTTTCTTCACTTTCAGGTCTTTGCCGTATTCACCGTCAGCGCCCAGCAGACGAGCAACGTCCGGGTTCTTGGTGGCTTTGGCTTCAGCTTCAACGTTTGTCTGGGTGATGCCCATTTCTTCAGCGTTGAGCATCGCGAACAGGGTCCACTTGACGATGCTGAACCACTCTTCGTCGCCTTTACGCACGACCGGGCCCAGAGGCTCCTTGGAGATGGTTTCCGGCAGAACGACGTAGTCGGTCGGGGTCGCCAGCTTGCTGCGTTGTGCGTAGAGTTGGGATTTGTCGGAGGTCAGCACGTCGCAACGACCGGATTCCAGCGACTTGGCGCTTTCATCGGAGGTGTCGAAGGTGATCGGGGTGTATTTCAGACCGTTGCCGCGGAAGTAGTCGGAAACGTTCAGCTCGGTGGTGGTACCGGCTTGAATGCAGATGGTGGCGCCGTCGAGCTCTTTAGCGCTCTTCACACCCAGTTTGTTGTTCACCAGGAAGCCGATGCCGTCGTAGTACGTTACGCCGGCAAACACCAGACCCATGCCCGAATCGCGCGAACTGGTCCAGGTGGTGTTACGCGACAGCACGTCGATTTCACCGGACTGCAGCGCGGTGAAGCGCTCTTTGGCGTTCAACTGGCTGAATTTGACTTTGGTCGCATCGCCGAAAACGGCAGCGGCCACAGCGCGGCAGACGTCAGCATCGATACCGATGATCTTGCCAGTGGAGTCCGGTACCGAGAAGCCCGGCAGACCGTCACTTACACCGCACTGTACGAAACCTTTCTTCTGCACTGCATCCAGGGTTGCACCCGCCTGAGCGAACCCACTGACGCCGAGTACTGCGGCTGCAGTCACGATAGCCAGGGTGGATTTCAACATCTTCATTCAAACCTCCAGTTTTGCTCTTGTTGTGTCGGAGCTTGAGTCCAGTCGCACCCTTATGAGGCGTTGTTGACCCGTGTTGGCTTTTTTTGGGGTCAACCGACGTAAGACCTGCGCTATGAGTCTAGTAGGAGAAAATCCACATCATGGACAACTCACTTCTCACCAATCGGCCGAACGGGCTGTAGCCCTTTCACGTTCGCGAAGCCCGTAGCGGCCACTGGCGAACATCCATCACCGGATTCTTTGCTGTCCCACTGCCAGCAGTACACTGATAGTGTTACCGCAAGGCGCGAGATGGGTTGCACCGTTTCCCCTTAGCAAAGCCCGTACCAGACCGCTCGCAGAAGCGATTCAGCGACAGGTCAATAGCAAAACTTGTAGCCTTGCGACATCTTCTTAACTGATCAACTAGGCGCGCACTCGGATCTCGCACTTAATGAGCGCGCACGCACATATATGGAGCACTCATGACCGAGCCCTTGATTCTTCAACCCGTCAAGCCCGCAGACGCCTGCGTTATATGGCTGCACGGCCTGGGCGCCGACCGCTACGACTTCCTGCCGGTGGCCGAAGCGCTGCAGGAAAGCCTGCTGACCACCCGCTTCGTGCTCCCTCAGGCACCAACCTGCGCCGTGACCATCAATGGTGGTTACGAGATGCCAAGCTGGTACGACATATTGGCCATGAGCCCCGCGCGCGCGATCAACCGCGAACAGCTGGAAGCGTCGGCGGACAGGATCATTAAATTGATCGAAGTGCAGCGCGCCAGCGGAATAGACGCCTCGCGGATATTTCTGGCAGGTTTTTCCCAAGGTGGCGCGGTGGTGTTACACACCGCGTTTCTGAAATGGCAGGGGCCGTTGGGTGGCGTACTTGCCCTCTCGACTTACGCACCGACCTTCAGCGATGAACTGGTGCTTTGCGCCAGCCAGCAGCGCATTCCCGTGCTGTCTTTGCACGGCCAGTACGATGACGTGGTGCAAAACTCCATGGGCCGCACCGCTTACGAGTATTTAAAGCAGCATGGTGTCACCGCGACATGGCAGGAATACCCAATGGGCCACGAAGTGTTACCCGAGGAAATTCGCGATATTGGCGTCTGGCTCGCCGAGCGCTTGCGTTAACCGCTTATGTAAAAACAGCCCATTGATCCATCCCACTACGCCGCGCCCGATTCTTGCATTACACTGGCCGGCGTATATTCCTTAATCAATTGATGAGATGACCGTGCTCAAAGCACTCAAGAAAATGTTCGGTAAAAGCGAGACTGAGCAGCTCGCGCCAGTCTCCAGCGCTCCGTCTCACCATCCCAGCCACCGCACCGACGGTAATCAGTCTGGCCGGACCGCAACCGTAGCGGTACCGAAGCACGAGCCGATGGCCACACCGGCCGTCCAACCCGTTGAGGCTCAAGCCTCTGAAGAACCGAGCAGCGAAGCTGCGAAACCTGCCAAACCGCGTCGCGAACCGAAGCCAAAAGCGCCGGTTATCCCCTGGAAACTCGAAGACTTCGCCGTCGAACCCCAGGAAGGCAAAACCCGTTTTCACGATTTCAAACTCGCCCCTGAACTGATGCACGCCATCCAGGACCTGGGTTTCCCGTATTGCACGCCGATTCAGGCACAGGTGCTTGGCTTCACCCTGGCGGGCAAAGACGCCATCGGTCGCGCCCAGACCGGCACCGGCAAAACCGCCGCGTTCCTGATTTCGATCATCACCCAACTGCTGCAAACCCCACCGCCGAAAGAGCGTTACATGGGTGAGCCGCGGGCGCTGATCATTGCGCCGACCCGTGAACTGGTGGTGCAGATCGCCAAGGACGCGGCCGATCTGACCAAATACACCGGCCTCAACGTCATGACGTTTGTCGGCGGCATGGACTTCGACAAGCAGCTCAAGCACCTCGAAGCCCGTCATTGCGACATCCTCGTGGCCACTCCGGGCCGTCTGCTGGACTTCAACCAGCGCGGCGACGTGCACCTGGACATGGTCGAAGTCATGGTCCTGGACGAAGCCGACCGGATGCTCGACATGGGTTTCATCCCACAAGTGCGTCAGATCATTCGCCAGACTCCGCCGAAGGACGAGCGTCAGACGCTGCTGTTCTCCGCGACTTTCACCGAAGACGTGATGAACCTGGCCAAGCAATGGACTACCGACCCGTCGATCGTCGAGATCGAGTCGCAGAACGTGGCCAGCGAAAACGTCGAGCAACACATTTACGCCGTGGCCGGCGCCGACAAATACAAACTGCTCTACAACCTGGTCAACGACAACGGTTGGGAGCGGGTGATGGTGTTTGCCAACCGCAAGGACGAAGTGCGGCGCATCGAAGAACGCCTGGTACGTGATGGCGTCAATGCCGCGCAACTGTCTGGCGACGTGCCGCAGCACAAGCGAATCAAGACCCTCGAAGGTTTCCGTGAGGGCAAGATCCGCGTACTGGTCGCCACCGATGTGGCCGGCCGCGGCATTCACATCGACGGCATCAGCCACGTGATCAACTTCACCCTGCCGGAAGTCCCGGACGACTATGTGCACCGTATCGGTCGCACCGGTCGTGCTGGCGCCGATGGCGTGTCCATCAGTTTTGCCGGTGAAGACGACTCCTACCAGCTACCGTCCATCGAGGCGCTGCTGGGTCGCAAGATCAGCTGTGAAACGCCACCGACGCATCTGCTGCGGGCGGTTGAGCGCAAGCGCCCGTAACGCGGGCAGCATTAAAAAAGGCGCAGCCGGAAACGGACTGCGCTTTTTTTTCGTCCGGATTTTTTTCAACAGGAGCTTGCTCGCGATAACTAAAAGTCCATAATGGACAAATTAGTTTACTTCCAGCTCCCGGAGCGACCATGTCCAGTACGCCTTACGTGATCACCCAACCTCAGGCCCGCGAGCTGCTGGCGCAGGTCGACGTGCCGCAGATCCTGCGCAAACTGTTCCGCGACCTGGCTGCCGGACAAGCCGTGCAACCGGTGCAGCAATTGGTTGAGTTCCCGCAGGGCGCTGGCGACTTCATCAACTACCTGGGCGTGTTGGCCGAAGACGGTGTTTACGGGGTCAAGACCTCGCCGTACATCGTGCGTGAACAAGGCCCGTTGGTGACCGCCTGGACATTGCTGATGTCGATGCAGACCGGCCAGCCGCTGTTGCTCTGTGATGCCGGCGAACTGACCACGGCGCGCACCGCTGCAACCACGGCCGTGGCGGTCGACGCTCTCGCCCCGCTGAAGGCCCGGCGCCTGGCGATCATCGGCAGCGGCAAGGTCGCCCAGGCGCACCTGCACTATGTGAAAGGATTGCGCGAATGGCAGAGCATCAGCCTCTACTCGCCGAGCCTGAGCGACAAGAATCCCGAAGTATTGGTGCAGCTCAAAAGCCTCGATTCACGCCTGACCATCGTCGACAGTCGTGAAGCGGCCCTTCAGGACGCTGACGTGATCATGCTCTGCACTTCGTCCGCAGGGCCGGTGATCGACCCTTCAAGCTTGAGGAAACCGGCGCTGATTACCTCCATCAGCACCAACGCACCACGGGCCCATGAAGTACCGCCGCAGAGCCTCAATGACATGCAAGTGTTCTGCGACTATCGTCTGACCACCCCGGGCTCGGCCGGTGAGATGCTGATTGCCGGTGAACAGCATGGCTGGGACAAGAACGCGATCATCGGCGACCTGCCGGATCTGCTCAGCGAAAAAGTCCAGCGCCCAGGCTACGACCGCCATGTGTTCTTCCGCTCCATCGGTCTGGGCCTGGAAGACATAGCGCTGGCCAATGCCCTTTATCATTTGCAACGGCACGGCGCTTGAGCCCGGCCCCACAGGAGACGTTCATGAGCCAGGCAGATTTCATCATCATCGGCGGCGGGATTGCCGGCGCTTCCACCGGTTTCTGGCTGTCGCAGCACGCCCGAGTGATCGTGCTCGAACGCGAATCCCATCCGGCCTACCACTCCACCGGACGTTCGGCCGCGCTGTTTACCGCCGCATACGGTACGCCTCAAGTTCGGGCGCTGACCCAGGCCAGCCGTGATTTCTTCGACGCGCCGCCAGCCGGTTTCTGCGAACACCCGCTGCTGACCCCGCGTGGCGAGATGACCGTGGACTTCACCGGCGACCCCGCCGAACTGAACAATCAATACCAGAGCGCCAAAGCCACGGTGCCGGAAATGCAGCTGCTCAGCGCCGATGAGGCCTGCGTGCGCTTGCCGATCCTGCGCCGGGAAAAAGTCCATGGCGCGATTTACGACCCGACCGCCAGCGACATCGACACCGATGCCCTGCACCAGGGTTACCTGCGCGGTATCCGACGCAACAAGGGCGAAGTTCATACCGACAGTCAAGTCCTGAGCCTGACCCGTGATGCCGAAGGTGTATGGCAAGTACAAACCAACGGTCAGACCTTCAGCGCCCCGATCATCATCAACGCGGCAGGCGCCTGGGCCGACAAAATCGGTGAGCTGGCCGGTGCCAAACCACTGGGCCTGCAACCCAAGCGGCGCGCGGCGTTCATCTTCGCCGGTCCCGAGGGCGTGGACATCCATCATTGGCCAATGCTGGTCAGCCTCGACGAATCCTTCTACATGAAGCCCGACGCGGGGATGTTCCTCGGCTCGCCAGCCAACGCCGACCCGGTGGAACCGCACGACGTGCAGCCCGAAGAGTTGGACATCGCGATGGGCATTTACCAGATCGAAGAAGCCACCACCCTGACCATCCGCCGTCCGACCCGCACCTGGGCCGGCTTGCGCAATTTCGTGAGCGACGGTGATTTGCTGTCCGGTTTTGATCCGCAGGTACCGGGGCTATTCTGGGTAGCGGCACAAGGCGGTTATGGCATCCAGACCTCGCCAGCCATGGGCCAGGCCAGCGCTGCACTGG
The DNA here is from genome assembly GCF_054898005.1 of Pseudomonas sp. HLT2-19-2. Classification (NCBI taxonomy): domain Bacteria; kingdom Pseudomonadati; phylum Pseudomonadota; class Gammaproteobacteria; order Pseudomonadales; family Pseudomonadaceae; genus Pseudomonas; species Pseudomonas sp. HLT2-19-2. The sequence continues at coordinate 5,070,089 of NZ_CM142712.1, forward strand.
TGCGCGGTGAAGCCTTGCCCGAGCAACTGACTCGCTTCGGTCTGAACAGCGAGATGCTCTCCCCTGCGCGGCTGGGCTGACGTTCAAACTCAGGTGACGCGTCGACACGATTGCGGCAAACTTCCAGCGCCCTTTTTTGACGGGGCGCTGATTCTGCCTGGAGCTCCACTTTATGAACGCTCAAGAACAAGAACCGGCCCTTGATGACTCTGCATTGAAGCGCTCGCCGCTAGACAACTTCCGAGCGATCGCCGATGCCATCGCCACGTTGTTCTTTCCTCACGCCGAGGTGGTGCTGCACGATCTGCGCACACAGAAGGTCGACTACATCGCCAACAACCTGTCCAAGCGCGAAGTCGGTGACGACTCGGCGCTGGGGGACATGCTCAGCGAAGAGATCAGCGAACGAAACATCGGGCCGTACGAAAAGCTCAACTGGGATGGTCAGAAGATTCGCAGCCTGAGCAGCGTGCTGCGCGACAGTGAAGGCCGTCCGCTGGCGGTGCTGTGCATCAATCTGAATATTTCGCTGTTCGAAAATGCCAAGGCCGCTTTGGATCTGTTCCTGTCACCGAGCAAGTTGATTCCGCAACCCGATTCGCTGTTTCGCGATGACTGGCAGGAGCGGATCAACACCTTCCTCCACGCCTGGCTGCGCGAACGTCAGCTGAGCCTGAACCTGCTGACCCGCGACCATAAACGCGAACTGGTGCTGGCACTGCACGCCGAAGGTGCCTTCAAAGGTAAAAGCGCCTCCAACTATGTGGCGAACGTGCTGAACATGGGCCGGGCGACGGTGTACAAGCATTTGAAGGAAGTGAAGGGCTGAAAGACCGACAAACACTCGTAGGAGCACGGCTTGCCGGCGAAGGCGTCCTCATGATCGCCTTCGCCGGCAAGCCGTGCTCCTACAAGATAAGCGGTTACTCCAACGACGAAGCCGGCCCGAAGAATTCGTAACGGCTTTGCTTCTCCGGCACACCCAAGGCTTTGAGGTGACGCTTGATCGCCGCCATGAAGCCTTTAGGCCCGAGGAAGTACGCGTCCAGATCGCGCTGTTGCGGTAACCACTCGCCCAGTTGCTCCTGGCTCAACAGGCCAACCTTGTGCGCCGCCGGGCTCACGCCATCATCTTCGTCGTAGCAATAGAAGCGTTTGAGTTGCGGGTGACGCTCGGCCAAGCCATCGATCCAGTCGCGGAAGGCGTGAACGCTACCGTTGCGTGCGCAGTGAATAAAGTGCACCGGCCGCTCGGTCGCCAGCGCCGCTTCGAGCATCGCCAGCGTCGGAGTGATCCCGACGCCGCCGCTGATCAGCACCAATGGTTTGTCGCTTTCGGTCAGGGTGAATTCGCCCGATGGCGGGAACAGCTGGATGCTGGAGCCCACATGCAGCTGATCGTGCAAATGGTTGGAGGCGCGGCCACCGGTTTCACGTTTGACGCTGATCCGGTATTGGCCCTTGTTGGCCAAGGCCGACAGTGAATAGTTACGACGAATCTCTTCGCCATCGAGGATCAGTTTCATGCCAATGTACTGGCCTGGCTCTGCCGCCAGAATCGGGCCTTTGTCAGCCGGTTCGAAGTAGAACGAGGTGATTTCCGCGCTTTCCTCGACCTTGTCCACCACGATGAATTCCCGCGCCCCGCGCCAGCCGCCCGGTGCCTGTTCCTTCTGGTCGTAGATGCTGGTTTCGGCGCCGATCAGGATGTCGGCCAATTGACCGTAAGCAGCCCCCCAGGCGGCCATCACTTCAGGTGTGGCGATCTCGTCGCCCAGCACTTCGGAGATGGCTCGCAGCAGGCAGGAGCCGACAATCGGGTAGTGTTCCGGCAGAATTTGCAGGGCCACGTGCTTGTTGATGATCTTGGCCACCAGGTCGCCCAACTGGTCGAGCTGATCGATGTGCCGTGCATACATCAAGACACCGTTTGCCAGGGCTCGCGGCTGATCACCGCTGGCCTGGTGAGCCTGGTTGAATAGCGGGCGAACTTCCGGATACTCGGAGAGCATCATGCGGTAGAAATGAGTGATCAACGCTTCGCCACCGCTTTCCAGCAAGGGCACGGTGGATTTGACGATTGCACGGTCTTGAACGCTAAGCATAAGGCGACTCCTGAACTACTTGGATTGCTAACTGACTGCCTTATACTTATCAGTTTCCGTGCCACAAATTAAAACGTTATAAATCAATCACTTGAGTTCTTGGTAGTCATATCGACACAGACTGTTTTATAGTCATACCGACTACACGGAGTCACAATGACTGCAAAATCTCTACTCACCGCCCTGCTGCCACTGGTCTCCGACCTGTCCCGCGAACTCCCCGAAGGCGAGCGTTATCGGCGCTTGCTCGAAGCCATGCGCGCCCTGCTCCCCTGCGATGCCGCCGCCCTGCTGCGCCTCGATGGCGAATGGCTGGTGCCGCTGGCCGTCGACGGGTTGAGCACCGACACCCTCGGCCGACGCTTCAAAGTCAGCGAACACCCGCGTTTCGAAGCGCTGCTCAGCAGTCACGGCCCGACCCGTTTCGCCGCTGACAGCGACTTGCCCGACCCTTACGACGGCCTGGTCGATGGCCTCGACGATCATCTGGAAGTCCATGACTGCATGGGTTGCCCGCTGTTTATCGACGAGCGTCCGTGGGGTTTGCTGACCCTTGACGCACTCGATCCAGAGCGCTTCGAACCGATCGAACTGGACGCCCTGGAAGCCTTCGCCAGCCTCGCCGCCGCCACCGTCAACGCCGCCGAGCGCATCGAACGCCTGGCCAATCGTGTCGAAGACGAACATCAGCGCGCCGAAGTTTACCGACAAGCCAGCGGCCAGCAGAACCGCGAGATGATTGGTCAGAGCAAGGCCCACAAACGGCTGGTGGAAGAAATCAATCTGGTGGGCGGCAGCGATCTTACCGTGCTGATCACCGGCGAAACCGGGGTCGGCAAGGAACTGGTCGCCCAAGCCATCCACGCCGCATCGCCCCGGGCCGACAAGCCGATCATCAGCCTCAACTGCGCCGCGCTGCCGGACACGCTGGTGGAGAGCGAGTTGTTCGGCCATGTCCGCGGTGCCTTCACCGGCGCAATGAACGATCGGCGCGGCAAGTTCGAACTGGCCAATGGCGGCACGCTGTTTCTCGATGAAGTCGGTGAGCTGTCCCTGACCGTCCAGGCCAAATTGCTGCGAGTCCTGCAAAGCGGTCAATTGCAGCGGTTGGGTTCGGATAAAGAGCATCAGGTCGACGTACGACTGATCGCCGCGACCAACCGCGATCTGGCGGAGGAAGTGCGCAACGGCCGCTACCGTGCCGACTTCTATCACCGACTGAGCGTTTATCCGTTGTTGGTGCCAGCACTGCGTGATCGTGGGCGGGATGTACTGTTGCTCAGCGGCTATTTTCTGGAGCAAAACCGCTCACGCATGGGCCTCAACAGCCTGCGCCTGAACAGCGATGCGCAGGCTGCATTGCTGGCGTATGCATGGCCGGGAAATGTGCGGGAACTGGAGCACTTGATTGGCCGCAGTGCCTTGAAGGCGCTCGGTAACTGCAAGGAGCGGCCGAAAATTCTCAGTTTGAGTGCGGCGGATCTGGATTTGCCCACTGGCAGTGTTGAGCTTGCAGCCGAGCCAGCCCCTGTCAGCCCTGCGGCTTTGGTCTCGGGAGACTTGCGGGCGGCGACCGAGGATTATCAGCGTCAACTGATCAACGCCTGTCTGGAACGGCACCATAACAATTGGGCGAGTGCGGCGCGTGAGCTAGGCTTGGATCGGGCGAATCTTGGGCGGATGGCGAAGCGGTTGGGGATGAAGGGTTGAGATTGTTGGTGGATCCGACCACCACCCCATAACTCGCCTAAAGCCCACCCCGTTCAGGTCGATAACCCGGCATCGATGCTGTTGGCGATCCCGCGATCGCCCATCACCTTTTTCCACAGAAGGTTTTTATGTCTTCAAACAAAGCCCGCGCAGATTCACTTTCGCTTCTGCTGTTTACCTTGCGCAGCGGCAAGCTGATGGCGATCAACCTGCTGAAAGTCAGTGAAATCATTCCCTGCCCGCCGCTGACCAAGCTGCCGGAGTCGCATCCCCACGTCAAAGGCATCGCCACCCTGCGCGGTGCGTCGTTGTCGGTGATCGACCTCAGCCGTGCCATCGGTGAACGGCCGCTGGAAGACCCGAACGGTGGCTGCCTGATCGTCACCGATGTCAGCCGCTCCAAGCAGGGTCTGCACGTTCAAGCGGTGAGCAAGATCGTCCACTGCCTGACCACCGACATCCGTCCGCCGCCCTTCGGCTCTGGCGGCGTGCGTTCGTACATCACTGGCGTGACCTCGGTCGACGGCACGTTGGTACAAGTGCTGGACATCGAAAAAGTGATCCATGGCATCGCCCCGGCGCAGATCGAAACGGCTCCGACCGAACTGAGCATGGAAGACGCCGAAGTACTCGGCAACGCGCGGATTCTGGTGGTCGATGACAGCCAGGTTGCGCTGCAGCAATCGGTTCACACCCTGCGCAATCTTGGCCTGCAATGCCACACCGCCCGCAGTGCCAAGGAAGCCATCGACTGCCTGCTGGACCTGCAAGGCACGGCACAGCAGATCAACCTGATCGTCTCGGACATCGAAATGTCGGAAATGGACGGCTACGCCTTTACCCGCACCTTGCGTGAAACCCCGGATTTCTCGCACCTCTATGTTCTGCTGCACACTTCTTTGGACAGCGCGATGAACAGCGAAAAGGCCCGTCTTGCCGGCGCGAATGCGGTGCTGACCAAGTTCTCCTCTCCGGAATTGACCAAGTGCCTGATCGAAGCAGCCAAGGCTGTCGCTGAACAAGGTCATTGAGTCTTGGCCAAGGACTTCTGCTTTCTGATGCGGCGCAACCTCGCTGAAGTTGTGCCTGCGATCCCTTGGCCTCAGGAAATCGTCCTCAGTGAATACCGCCCCGATCTGGCAGAAGCCGTTCATCGTTTGATGGAATTGGGCTATCAGGAAGGTGGCGGTCGCGTGCCGGCACTGGACATCTGGCAACAGCGTTTTGAAACCGATCCAGAGTACGACCCGACCCTGTGCTTCATCGCTCTGGATGCCGAAGGTATTGTGGGTGTTTGCCAATGCTGGACAAGTGCCTACATCAAAAACCTGGTGGTGCATCCTCGAGCTCAGGGCCTCGGGCTAGGCCGCGCATTGCTGGCACAAGCTTTCAAAGTGTTTCAGGAACGTTGCGAAGGTTTTGTAGATTTGAAGGTGCTTGAGGACAACCTTCGGGCGCAGCGTTTGTATGAAAGCGCCGGGATGCGTGTGATCCGCCGGGAACCGGTTCCGGCCTGGCATACTCAGACCTAGGTCAATACCCACCCACGGATGCCAGAATATGAAAGCCTCAACCCTGACCTTCCTCTGCCTCAGCGCCCTGACCACCCAGGCCTACGCCTCCAGCCCCGACGCCTGGGCCGCCTACGACAAAGCCGTGCTCGCCAGCTGCACCAAGGCCAGCGGCCTGAAGAATGCCAAACCTGTTGGCAACGCCGCACAGTTTGATGACCGGGTTGGCTACACCGCACTTCTGTTGCAAGGCCAATATCCGCAAAAACACATGAAAGGCCAGCAAGGCACCGAGCTGTGCCTTTACAACAAGAAAAGCAAAACCGCTTATGTCACCGAGTGGGACTCCATCCGCCCAACCGCCAAGGCGCAATGACTGGCGCATAACTTGCTTCGGCAGTGGCCTTTGCGGCGGCATTCTGTCGCCGTTTCATGCCCTCATAGGCGACTGGCCGCTCAATGAATACGACGTTTTCCTGCGTAGGTTGTGGCAGATGCTGCAACGACCACCACGTGCCCCTGACCCTGAGCGAAGCCCGGATGTGGGCGGCCGATGGCGGTCAGGTGATCGTGCTGGTGGAAGGTTTCCTGGGCAATGGCCTGGGCCTGCCAATGCAGCAACGCGAACATGCCGAACGCCGATCGGTGAGGGTTCGAAGCGGTGCAACCGTGGCGTACCTAGCCATCACTTTTGCCGCCTACAACATCGGTCCTTGCCGAAATCTTGACGAAGACAACCTCTGCCGCATCTACGAACGCCGGCCGCTGGTGTGCCGCATTTACCCGATGGAAATCAATCCGCACATTCCCCTGAACACGTCCGTGAAGGAATGTCCGCCCGAGTCGTGGGAAAAGGGACCGGATCTGATTGTGGGTGGTGAGTTGGTGGATCAGGAACTGGTCGGATTAATCCAGCGCTCCCGCCAGGCGGATCGCGATGACATTCGGACAAAGGATGCGATTTGCGCATTGCTAGGAATTCGGACTACAGCGCTGAAGGGCGATGGCTTTACCGCTTATCTGCCGGACATGACGGCGTTTGCGACGTTCATCGATCAGGTTGCGGCACAGCCGCTGGCTGAGTCACACGCTGATTGGTTGTTTCATGTGTCGGGTGAGGACATTGCCGGGCAAGTGCAGGCGGCTGGTGCGCACGTGGCAACCGATGCACCGACCAACTATGCGTTCATCTCGCTGCGAGCGGCCTGAAACACCTGACCACCGTGCAGCTCTCGTTGCACAGTGGCTGATTTAGCGGTGGATTAACGAGCGGCAACCGCCAGGCATTCAATTTCTACCCGTGCATCCACTACCAGTTTTTTAGCTGAAAATGTCGTACGAGCGGGTAGACGGTCTGCCGGGAAATAGCGGCTGTAAACTGCATTCATGGCGGCTAAATCCTTGATGTCGGCAAGTATGACCGTGCATTTGGCCACATGAGCCAGGGACCGGAAAGTCGAAAGCTTGACCTTGGGACAGACTTAGTAATGCTTGGGTAATTTCAACGGAGTCTTGCAGGGTTGCATCGATATCACCCGCCAGCAGGCTGTCGACCAATTGATTGTTGAGCGCGAAACTGCGCACCGTCACTCCCGCCGGAGCCCATCGGGATTTGGCGAACGCTTCACGGCTGGTGCCTGTCAGGACGCTGACACGCTTGCCCTTGAGCGATTGTACTTGCGGTTGCAGGTTCGCCCCTTTGCGCGCCACCAGTCGGCTGCTCAGAGGGTATGGATTATCGGTGAAATCGACCCGTTCACGACGCGCAGATGTGGCAGTCATGGGCATTTCGGCGGCCTTCATCAAGAATTCACGGGTATGAATCTTCGACGAGCGGCCACCTTTTTCCCCAGAGGACGAATCGCTCATCCTTGTGGGAACTGTCTCAAAAACAGGAGGAACAATTACCGGTCAACAAAACGCCTGAAAGTCAGCGTTTACCCATCGAGCGACGAGTGCCGGGAGGCGCTGCGCCCGGAGTCTTGGTATGGCCGTTCTTGGCGCCGTTCTTGTACCAAGGCTGGCTGGCATCCTTCGCTGCGGCCAGGTCGCCCGGCTTGAACGGGAACTTGAACGCCGGGATGGCGGCTTTGGTTTCGCTGTCTGCGCTGGAGTCGACGCTGTCTGGCAGGTCTGCCTGGTCGTCGCTCAAAGCGTCGGCAACCGGCGGTTGTGTCGGGGAAGTCATGAAAGCTCCGGGTGATGCACATAGAGTCGGGCCCGGTCAGCGAGCCGCGAAAGGCGGCAGTATAACTGGATGAAGCGCCGCAAGCTTTAAAACGCTCCGCGTGCGAACGATCCGCGGCCAACTGTTGCCTTAACCGCAACAGTCCTTTCACCAATCCGCTCTTTTTCCCTTCTCCAAACCCCCTTATCGTTGCCGCACCAAACAGCACTTGCCAAGCAAGAAGGTTTTAAAGATGTCCAACACTATGGGTATTGCCAGCGCTTTCGTTTTGTCCTCTTTGTTCCTGTCACCGTTCGCCATCGCTGAAGAGTCGCAGGCGTTCGTCGCGCAACAATCCGCACGAGCTGCTGCGTTCGAGCAGTATCAGAGCGAAATGACGGCCAAAGCTCAGGAAGCTGCGCAAACCCCTCAAGCGTCGACTACTCAAGCCCAGCCACGGGTTGAGAAAGACAGCTGATTGTTAAGTATCGCTCTGTTTCCCTCGACACTTTTCATCGGCTCTTCCCTTTGAAAAGTTGTCTTCAAAGCCGCTGCTATCAGCGGCTTTTTTTCGTTGTGGTTTTAAACAGCTTTAGTTCGTCTCCCCTAACAAGAAACATTTTGAGTCTCAATACAATGAGGCTCTTAGTTGACCCAAGGAGCTTTACCGCTAGTGTTTTCCCCTCTTAGATTCAGCCCGTTTTTCATTGCAATCACTGTAACGGTGACGCCTGCTGCTCACGCCGCAGACGACTCAAACGCCGAAGGTTTTGTCGAAGGCTCGAGCCTCAACCTCAGTGCCCGTAACTACTACATGAACCGCAACCGCCTGCAGCAAGCGGACAACAACATTGAATGGGGTCAGGGTTTCCTCGGCATTTTCGAGTCAGGTTACACCCAGGGTACCGTCGGTTTCGGCGCTGATGCCCACGCCATGCTCGGACTCAAGCTCGACGGCGGTGGCGGTACCGACGGGTCGAGCATCCTGCCGATCAGCGATGGCAACGGCAAAGCGCCGGGCTCGTTCTCGACGGCGGGTGGCACGCTGAAAATGCGTGCCTTCGATACCGAACTGAAGGCCGGTGACTTGTTTCTCACCAACCCGGTGATCGCCGGCGGCGAAACCCGCATGCTGCCCCAGACCTTTCGCGGCGTCAGCCTGACTAACCACAGTTTTGACGGCTGGATGATTGAAGGGGGCCAAGCGAGTTTTACCAAGCCTTACAACCAGAGCGGACACACCCGAATAGGCACGTCCTATGGCAGTCTGTCCGAGGGTGACGAAAGCCGGCACCTGAACTGGGCCGGCGTCGCCTGGAGCGGTCTGCCGGGGCTGACGAGCAGCCTCTATGCTTCCGAACTCAAGGACATCTGGAACCAGTACTACTACGACCTGGATTACACCTACGCGCTGAACGACCTGGTCAGCCTCAACCCGGGCCTGCACTTCTATCACACGCAAGACACCGGCGATGCGCTGCTGGGCAACATCGACAACAACACGTACAGCCTGCATTTCACCGTCGGTGTGGGCAATCACAGCGTTACTGCGGCCTATCAGCGGGTCAACGGCAACACGCCGTTCGACTACATCAGCCAGGGCGACAGCGTCTACCTCGACAATTCCCAGCAGTATTCGGACTTTAACGGCCCGAACGAACGCTCATGGAAACTAAAATATGCCTACGACTTTGTCGGGCTCGGTCTGCCCGGCCTGACCTCGGCGGTCTCTTACTCCCGAGGTGAACTGGACCTGACCAAGGTCGATCCGGACAGCCCTGGTTATGCCTCGTGGTACAGCGCTGACGGCAAAAACGCCAAGCATTGGGAACGCGACATTGATCTCAAGTATGTGGTTCAGGGCGGCAAGGCCAAAAACCTGGCGCTGCGCCTGCAATGGGCGACCAACCGTGGAGGCAACGGCTACGGCGTGCTGGATCAGGACACCAATGAATACCGGGTGATCGTCGACTACCCGCTCAATGTCTTCTAAGCTTCAATAAGTAAGGGGCCAGCACGTTTTGCTGGCCTTTTTTTTATCCGGGATTTATACAGGCGCTCCGAACGAAAACGGTTTCTGGGATTCTGCCCGACTCTTGCAAAAAACGTTCATAACGCCTCATTAGCAGAAGTCAGAACCATGAGTGTGAGCAGCGCAACATCTCACCAACCGGTCCGGTCGACGCGGTCGGAGCGGCTTCTGGTTCTCAGCAGTTTGCTACTGGTGGTTGCGATATTGAGCATCGTGGCGTTCCTGCTCATTCGCGAACGCGCCAATGCAGAACAGTCGGCCACTCGTGCAGCAAGCAATATCGTGCAACTGATCGACGCAGACGTGTTACGTAACGTCGAACTCTATGACCTGACCTTGCAAGGCTTGATCGCCGCCTCACGCCGCGACGACCTCAAGACCGTTTCTCCCGTCATTCGCCATTTGGCCTTGTTCGACCGAGCCACCGCTGCGCCGTACAAAGGCGACATTTTGTTGCTCGATGCGCGTGGTGAGGTGGTTGCCGACTCGGCGTCGGTGGAGCCACGCCAAGGTAATTTCGCGGACCGTGAATACTTCCAGTCCCACGTCAACAACCCGGACCCAGGCATGTCCATCAGTCGGCCCTTCCGGTCCAGACAGGCCGAACATGAATGGCGTATCAGTTTCAGCCGCCGGATCAGCGGTACACGTGGCGAATTTCTCGGCGTAGCTGAAGCGGCCATGCGTTTGAGCTACTTCGATCAGTTGTTCAACAGCTTGAGCATCGGTCGTGACAGCTCGGTCAACCTGATCAGCTCGGACGGTTTTCTTCTGGCCCAGCAGCCCCGCCTGGCCGAAGAGCTGATTGGCAAAGACTTCAGCAACCGTCCGAGCTTCCAGCGCATCGTCAAAGAAGGTAACGGCAGCTTCACCAGTGTTTCAAGCCGCTATAACGACAAACGCCTGTACACGTTCTCCAAGGTGGGCAGCTTGCCGTTGATCGTCATCGTTGCACTGTCCAGTGATGAAGTGTTTGCGTCGTGGAAGCGCACGGCGGTGGTGGTTAGCGTTGCGACTATTGCGCTGTGCGTCAGCTTGCTCTGGCTGACTTGGCTGCTCAGCCGGGAACTGCGCCTGCGCCACAATGCCGAACAGGAACTGGCGCAACTGGCGGCCACCGATGCCTTGACCGGCCTGGCCAACCGCCGAACGCTGGATCAGGTCCTGCGTCATGAGTGGTTCCGCGCTCAACGTTCCGGCCAGCCGTTGTCGCTGCTGATGATTGATGCCGACCACTTCAAGGCGTTCAACGATCGTCATGGGCATCAGGGTGGCGATGATGCCTTGCGCTCGGTGGCCAAGGTGATCTCCGCCAATGTGAGGCGACCAGCGGATTTGGTCGCCCGTTACGGCGGCGAGGAGTTTTCGGTAATTCTCGCGGAAACCGACAGCCGGGGTGCGCAACAGATTGCCGAATACATCCGTGCGACAGTGGAGCAATTACCGCTGGTGGCAGGTGCCGAGTGGCCGATTACTGTCAGTATCGGTATCAGTACCTGGACCACAGCTGCCGAGATCAGCTTGGAACAACTGCTGTTCGCTGCGGACAAGGCGTTGTATCAGGCCAAGGAACGTGGGCGTAACCGGGTGGTTGCTGCTGACTGAGAATTTGATCGTTTCTACGCTCTGCGAGGGAACGATCAGGTAAAAAAAAGGCCACCCGAAGGCAGCCTTTAAAAACTAGAGAGGTTTTTTACTTACACGGCCGCAACAGGGCGCATGTAAGAAATCGGTGCTGTGCTGGCGTCATCGAAAGTCACGACTTCCCAAGCATCTGTCTGCTCAATCAACTTGCGCAACAGCTGGTTGTTCAATGCATGTCCGGACTTGAAACCCCTGAACTCACCAATCAGGCTATTGCCCAACAGGTAGAGGTCACCAATTGCATCGAGGATCTTGTGCTTCACGAATTCGTCTTCATAGCGAAGGCCGTCTTCGTTCAGTACACCATCAGCGTCGACCACAATAGCGTTTTCAACGCTGCCGCCGAGTGCGAGGTTGTGCTTGCGCAGGTACTCGATGTCACTCATGAAACCAAAGGTACGGGCGCGGCTGACTTCTTTTACGAACGAAGTGCTGGAAAAATCCACGCTTGCACTTTGTGTGCGGTCACGGAAAACCGGGTGATCGAAATCGATCTCGAAGCTCACTTTGAAGCCTTCGAAAGGGACGAAAGTGGCGCGCTTGTCGCCGTCTTCCACTGTCACTTCCCGCAGGATCCGGATGAACTTCTTGGGGGCGTCCTGTTCTTCCAGGCCAGCCGACTGAATCAGAAATACGAAGGGTCCAGCGCTACCATCCATGATCGGAACTTCGGACGCGGAGAGCTCGACGTAGGCGTTATCGATGCCCAGGCCAGCCATGGCCGAGAGCAAGTGCTCCACCGTATCCACTTTGGTGTCACCACTGACCAACGTGGTCGACATCGTGGTTTCACCAACGTTTTCCGCGCGGGCAGGAATCTGCACCACAGGGTCGAGGTCGGCACGAACAAACACAATGCCGGTGTCGATAGGTGCAGGCTTGAGGGTCAGGTATACCTTCTCCCCGGAGTGCAGGCCTACACCTGTAGCACGGATAATATTTTTCAGTGTGCGTTGTTTAATCATGGCTTGGGCCGCTTCAGCGCAAATTGCGAACTGGTATCAACAAAGGCTGGCGATAATAGCAGACCATGCCTTTGCTGAACACCAATCACCTTCATAGCCCTGATACATTCCATCAATCAGCCTGACGACGCAGGAAAGCCGGGATGTCCAGGTAGTCCAGATCATCTTGCGGATTCATCTTCGCGGCAGTCGCAGCACCGGCCTGAGCCTGGTTGCGCATGACGGTCGGACGGTCCAGGTCACGGTAGTTTACCGCTGGCTGTTCCTGACGTGCAGGGGTTTGTTGTTGTGGCTGGGAAGCCATGGAGGTATGAACGGTATTGTCGATGACCTTCACAGGTTTCTCGATTTTCGCGCCCAGACCGGTGGCAACCACGGTCACGTGCAGCTCGTCGCGCATGTCCGGATCGATAACGGTACCGACCTTGACCATCGCGTGTTCGGAAGCAAAGGCTTCGATGATGCTACCCACGTCGGAGTACTCACCCAGGGACAGGTCAGGACCGGCGGTGATATTCACCAGGATGCCGCGTGCGCCTTGCAGGTTCACGTCTTCCAGCAGTGGGTTGCGAATGGCCGCTTCGGTGGCCTCACGTGCACGGTTCGGACCGCTGGCGCAGCCAGTACCCATCATCGCCATGCCCATTTCGCTCATCACGGTCCGTACGTCGGCAAAGTCGACGTTGATCATGCCCGGACGCTTGATGATGTCGGAGATACCGCGAACGGCACCGGCCAATACATCGTCGGCCTTGGCGAATGCGGACAGCAGGCTTGCGTCCTTGCCAAGGATGGTCAGCAGCTTCTCGTTGGGAATGGTGATCAACGAGTCGACGCTTTCAGACAGCAGACGGATACCCTCGTCGGCGATCTGCATGCGCTTGCGGCCTTCGAACGGGAACGGACGGGTCACCACCGCAACGGTGAGAATCCCCATTTCCTTGGCCACTTCAGCAATGATCGGCGCAGCACCGGTACCGGTACCACCGCCCATGCCAGTGGTGATGAACACCATATTGGTGCCCTGCAGGACTTCGGCAATGCGCTCACGATCTTCGAGAGCGGCCTGACGACCTACTTCAGGGTTGGCGCCAGCGCCGAGACCTTTGGTCACGCCGGTGCCCAGTTGCAGGATGGTCCGCGCGCCGATACTTTTCAGCGCCTGGGCATCAGTGTTGGCGCAGATGAATTCAACGCCTTCAATGTTGCTCTTGACCATATGATTGACGGCGTTGCCGCCACCTCCGCCAACACCGATAACTTTAATTACCGGACTTGCGGGGACGTTGTCTACGAGTTCGAACATTTTCCCTCTCCTTTCATTTCTCTAGTTTTTTCGCCTACTGCCTGTATCTACAACGGTGCTGCGGTAAATCTTTAGAAGTTGCCTTGTACCCAGCTCTTGAAGCGATCGAGCAAGGCGACTTTCGGTTCTTCATTGCTGTAACTGTCGCGGCTGCTGATGCCCGAGAACGAAATCCCGTCGGACTGCTTCTGCAGGCCGTACATCAACAGGCCAACGCCGGTGGAATAAATCGGGTTGCGAACCACATCGTCCAGGCCCTTGACGCCATGCGGCACGCCCAGGCGGACCGGCATGTGAAAGATCTCTTCGGCCAGTTCGACCGCGCCTTCCATCTTCGACGTACCGCCGGTCAGCACGATGCCGGCCGGGATCAGGTCTTCGTAGCCGCTGCGACGCAGTTCGGCCTGGATCAGCGTGAACAGCTCGTCGTAACGCGGCTCGACCACTTCGGCCAGCGCCTGACGGGACAGCTCGCGCGGTGGACGGTCGCCGACGCTTGGGACCTTGATGGTTTCTCCGGCACCGGCCAGTTTGGCCAGGGCGCAGGCGTAGCGAATCTTGATTTCTTCGGCGTACTGGGTCGGGGTGCGCAACGCCATGGCGATGTCGTTGGTCACCTGATCGCCCGCAATCGGGATCACCGCGGTGTGACGAATCGCGCCTTCGGTGAAGATCGCGATGTCGGTGGTGCCGCCGCCGATGTCCACCAGGCACACGCCCAGCTCTTTCTCGTCGTCGGTCAGGACCGAATACGCGGAAGCTAGCTGCTCGAGAATGATGTCGTCGATTTCAAGGCCGCAGCGACGCACGCATTTTTCAATGTTCTGTGCGGCGTTGACGGCGCAGGTGACCACGTGAACCTTGGCTTCCAGACGTACGCCTGACATGCCCAGAGGCTCACGAACGCCTTCCTGGTTATCGATCACGTAATCCTGCGGCAAGGTGTGCAGCACGCGCTGGTCAGCCGGGATCGCTACGGCCTGGGCGGCGTCGAGAACGCGCTCGAGGTCGGCGGAGCTGACTTCGCGATCACGAATCGCCACGATGCCGTGGGAGTTCAGGCTGCGGATGTGATTGCCGGCCACGCCGACGAACGCCGAGTGAATGCGGCAACCGGCCATCAGCTGCGCCTCTTCGATCGCGCGCTGGATCGATTGCACGGTGGACTCAATGTTCACCACCACGCCTTTCTTCAGGCCACGGGACGGATGGGTACCGATCCCGACGATTTCCAGCGTGCCGTCGTCCGAGACCTCGCCGACCAGCGCCACCACCTTGGAGGTGCCGATATCGAGACCGACGATCATTTTGCCGCTTTGCACGTTTGCCATGGGTCCTGCCTCTTCTTAATTCTTCGCGACAGCGGGTTGGGCTGCCGTGGGCGCTACAGGTTCCCGCCAGCCAACAGCGAGGCCGTTGGCGTAGCGCAGATCGATGCGCGCAATGTTCGTAATCTGTTCTTTAAGCGTCTTGTCGTAGATGGCAAAGAAGCGGCGCATCTTTTCCACCAGCTTGCCGCGGCCCAGCAGCAATTCGATTCCCGGACCCGCGCTGCCGGCGCCAGTGGTCAGGAACCAGCTGCCTCGTTCACGCAACTCCAGACGTGCAATCGAGAAGCCCATCGGCCTGAGCATCTGGCTCAGCACCTGGTATTGCTGCATTACTTGCTGCTGAGCCCGCTGTGGGCCGAACAGCTGTGGCAAGTGTTCGTAGTTCGCCAGCTCACGCGGGGTAAACGCCTGGCCCTGGTTGTTCAACAGCGCTTCATCGCCCCAACGGGCCACCGGCAATTGTTCTTCCAGGCGGATCACCACTTGATCCGGCCACACCCGACGCACTTCGGCGTGGGCAATCCATGGCATCGTTTCAAGCTCGGTACGCATGCCAGCAAGATCGATGGTGAAGAAGCTCGACGCCACGTACGGGGCGATCCGCTGCTGCACCGCTTGCTGGCTGATGTAACTCAAATCGCCCTGCACGTTGATCTTGGTGATCGGCCGGTCGGCGTACGGCAACAAACGCTGCGCGCCTTCGTAAGTGCCAAAACCCAGCGCTACCAGCAGCACTGGCCAGAACAGGCTTTTCAGAAAACCAAAATTGGCTTTCGGCAGGCGCGCGGACATCGGCTCTTTGGCCACCATTCGGCTGGCACCCCGCGGCACCGGCTTGCGGCCGGTCGGTGCGGGGGGCTGATGTCTCAGCTGGGCGCCTTGCATGGTCTTAACCTCGCGGCTCTTCGTTGCTGGCAGCATTGTTGGCAACGCTTGCTGCCAAAATGGCCAGAACCAGTTGCTGGAAATCCAGACCGGCAGCACGGGCCGCCATCGGCACCAGACTGTGATCGGTCATGCCCGGTGCGGTATTGACTTCCAGGAACCAGAACTGCCCGTCGGCGTCCTGCATCACGTCTGCCCTGCCCCAACCGGCGATACCCAGCGCCTCACAGGCTTTCGCCGTCAGGTCCATCAGTTCTTTTTCTTTGTTGCTGTCGAGGCCACACGGGATCCGGTACTGGGTATCGCAAGCCACGTACTTGGCGTCGTAGTCGTAGAAACTGTGCGTCGTGCCCAGGGCAATCGGTGGCAACACCTGGTCACGCAGGGTGGCGATGGTGAACTCCGGACCTTGAATCCATTGCTCGACCAACACTTGCGAATCGTAGGTACTGGCCGCTTTCCACGCGTCGATCAACTCAAGAGCTGAAGACACTTTGGCCATCCCGATACTTGAACCTTCATGGGCCGGTTTGACGATCAAAGGGAAGCCCAGTTCCGTCGCTGCGGAAATACAATCGGCCTCAGAGCTCAGCACCGCGTGGCGTGGCGTCGGAATACCGAGGCTGTGCCAGACCTGTTTGGTGCGCAGCTTGTCCATGGCCAGTGCCGAAGCCAGAATGCCGCTGCCGGTGTACGGAATACCCAGGCATTCGAGCAGGCCCTGCATGCTGCCGTCTTCACCGCCACGACCGTGGAGAATGATGAAGGCGCGGTCGATTTTTTCGTTCAGCAGACGCTGCAAAAGGTCATCGCCCACGTCGAGGCCAAACGCGTCCACACCGGCGCTTAGCAGCGCGTCGAGAACCGCGTTACCCGACTTCAGGGACACCTCACGCTCGGCACTCTTGCCGCCGAACAACACGGCGACGCGGCCGAAGTCTTTCGGCGCGAGTGTGGAGACGAGGTTGGCGTAAGCAGCAGTCATTTCAACTTCCCCACAGTTGGCGCGGCAACCGCACCCACGAACAACGGACTGTTCAACAATTTTGGTGCAAGACCACCAATATCACCGGCGCCCTGGCACAGCAGGATGTCGCCGGCACGCAGCAGCGGTTTGACGATTGGCGCGAGGTCGACACCGCGCTCGATGTAGATCGGGTCGAGCTGACCGCGCTGACGGATGCTGTTGCACAACTTGCGGCTATCAGCGCCCGGGATCGGTTCTTCACCGGCCGGGTAGACTTCCATCAGCAGCAGAACGTTGGCGTCGGCCAATACATTAACGAAATCGTCGTACAGGTCGCGGGTCCGGCTGTAACGGTGCGGCTGGTAAACCATCACCAGGCGACGCTCCGGCCAGCCACCGCGCACGGCTTTGATCACGGCGGCGACTTCGGTCGGGTGGTGACCGTAGTCGTCGACCAGCATCACATTGCCGCCCTCTACCGGCAGTTCGCCGTAGACCTGGAAGCGTCGGCCGACACCCTGGAACCCGGAAAGGCCCTGGACAATGGCTTCATCGCTGACGCCCTCGTCGGTGGCGATGCAGATCGTTGCCAGTGCGTTCAACACGTTGTGGTTACCCGGCATGTTCACCGAGACATCCAGCGGATCACGATCACGGCGCAGCACGGTGAAGAAGGTTTGCATGCCCTGCTGACGCACATTGATCGCGCGCACATCGCAGTCGTCGCCGAAGCCGTAAGTGACCGTCGGGCGTTTCACCAGTGGCAGGATTTCACGCACCACCGGATCGTCCAGGCACACCACCGCCAGACCGTAGAACGGCAGGTTGTGGAGGAACTCGACGAAGGTTTTCTTCAGTTTGTTGAAGTCACCGCCGTAGGTCGCCATGTGATCGGCGTCGATGTTGGTGACCACGGCCACCAGCGGCTGCAAATGCAGGAAGCTGGCATCGCTTTCGTCGGCTTCGGCGATCAGGTAACGGCTGGTGCCGAGCTGGGCATTGGTGCCCGCGGCATTCAGACGGCCACCGATGACGAATGTCGGGTCCAGGCCACCCGCGGCAAACACCGAAGCGATCAGACTGGTGGTGGTGGTTTTGCCATGGGTACCGGCGACGGCGATGCCGTGGCGGTAGCGCATCAGCTCGGCGAGCATTTCGGCACGCGGCACCACCGGAATGCGGCGCTCCAAGGCGGTGGCGACTTCCGGGTTGGACGTGTTCACGGCACTGGAGGTGACCAGCACATCGGCGGTCGCGGCGTTCTCGGCGCGGTGGCCGATAAAGATCTGGGCACCGAAGGACTCGAGACGCTCGGTCACCGGCGAAGCTTTCAGGTCGGAACCGGACACTTCATAGCCCAGGTTCAACAACACTTCGGCGATGCCACACATGCCCACGCCGCCGATCCCGACGAAGTGGATTTTACGGATGCGGCGCATTTCCGGCTGCGGCATGGCTTTCTGATTATCAACCATGGGCCACCTCCAGGCAGGTATCGACCACGTTACGGGTTGCATCGGGTTTGGCCAGGCGGCGTGCAGCGGTGGCCATGTCGGTCAGTCGTTGTGGTTGCATCAGGACCTCTGTCAGGCGTGCGGCAAGATCCGCTGCGCCAGTCGTTCTTTGCGGCATCAGGAAGGCAGCGCCTTCACGGGCCAAATAATCGGCGTTGCGGGTCTGGTGATCGTCGATCGCATGGGGCAAAGGCACCAGCATCGAGGGCAGGCCGGCGGCAGCCAGTTCACTGATGGTCAGCGCGCCTGCGCGGCACACCACCAGGTCGGCCCAGCCATAGGCTTGGGCCATGTCTTTGATGAAAGCCTGCACTTGCGCCTCGACGCCAGCCGCGCGATAGCGCTCTGCAGTCACTTCATCGTGGTTTTTGCCGGCCTGATGAAACACTTCCGGGCGCAGGTCGGGGGCGACTTGCGACAGGGCTTCAGGCAGCAACTTGTTCAACGGCTCTGCGCCCAGGCTTCCGCCCAGGATCAGCAAACGCGCCTTGCGACCGGCCAAAGCCTGTCGCGGTGTTTCGAGGAACAGCTCGGTGCGCACCGGGTTACCGGTGGTCCGACGGCTGTCCGACAGGGTAAAGGTGTCGGGGAACGCTTCACAGACTCGGGCGGCCAACGGCACCAGCAACCGATTGGCGGTACCGGCCACTGCATTCTGCTCATGAACGATCACCGGCACGCCGGCCAGTTTGGCTGCGACGCCGCCAGGACCGGTCACATAACCACCGAAGCCCACCACACACACCGGCCGCAGCTGACGAATGATCGCCCGCGCCTGCCAGATCGACTTGAGCAACATGAGCGGTGCCTTGAGCAAGGACAGCTTGCCCTTGCCGCGCAAACCGCTGGCATTGATCCGATGCAGCTCGATGCCGGCCATCGGCACCAGATCGTTCTCGATGCCACGCGGTGTCCCGAGCCAATGCACGGTGTAACCACGGGCCTGGAATTCGCGGGCACACGCCAACGCCGGGAACACGTGGCCACCGGTACCGCCCGCCATGATCAATACGTTAGCGCCCATGGGTCGGCTCCTCGGCGAAGTCGCTTTCATGGAACTCCATCTCTTCACTGCCCAGGTGGGTTCGACTTTCCCACTCGATACGCAGCAGCAAGCCGAGACAGGCACAGCAGATCACCAACGAACTACCGCCATAACTCAGGAATGGCAGGGTCAGCCCTTTGGTCGGCAGCAGGCCGACGTTCACCCCGATGTTGATCAGGAACTGACCAATCCACAGGAACGACAGGCCGTACGCGATGTAGGCAGCGAAGAATTGCTTGGCCTTCTCGGCCCAATAGCCGATGTACATGCCACGCACACAAACAAAGACGAACAGCGCTACCGTGCACAAGGAACCCACGGCCCCCAGCTCCTCGGCCAGGACCGAGAACACGAAGTCGGTGTGGGCTTCCGGCAGGTAGAACTGTTTCTGCACGCTGTTACCCAGGCCAACGCCCAGCCATTCGCCGCGACCAAAAGCGATCAATGCTTGGGACAACTGGTAGCCAGCACCGAACTGGTCGGCCCACGGATCAGCAAAGTTGGTCAACCGCGCCATTCGATACGGCTGCACTTGAATCAGCAACACCACCGCCCCGACCGCGAGGATAACCATCAGGGAAAAACGGAACAGCCCGACCCCGCCGAGGAACAGCATCGCCGCCGCAGCCCCCATCATCACGACGGTGGCACCGAAGTCCGGCTCCATCAGCAACAGACCCGCCATCGGCAGCAGAACGATGAACGGCTTGAAAAAGCCCATCCAGCTTTCACGCACTTCTTTCTGGCGACGTACCAGATAACCGGCGAGGTAGATCACCACGAACACCTTGGCGATCTCGGAAGGCTGGACGTTGAAGAAGCTGAAGCCGATCCAGCGCATCGAACCGTTCACTTCACGGCCGATCCCCGGGATGATCACCATCACCAGTAAACCGAACGCACCAATCAGCATCAGCCAGCCCAGACGTTGCCAGGTGGCGATCGGAATCATCATGGTGACGATGCAGGCGCTAAGGCCCAGCACCGCGTAGATAAGGTGGCGAATCATGTAATACAGGGCACTGCCCGACTGCACCGCTGCTACTTCGGTCGATGCCGATGCAATCATGACCAGCCCGAGGCCGATCAATGCCAGGCAGCCGGCGAGCATCGGGAAATCGAGGTCGATACCGCGCCCGGTGATGATCGGCGACGGGTATGGCTTGATGATATTTCTCAGGCTCATGCCAGATCCTCCACAGCGCGGACGAACTGGTGACCACGGTCTTCGTAATTCTCGAACATGTCGAAACTGGCGCAGGCTGGCGACAGCAGCACCGCGTCGCCCGGTTCGGCGATGGCGCGGCATTGCGCGACGGCTTCGTCCAGCGAGTTGACGCGAATCAGTGGCACGGCATCGCCGATGGCCTGAGCGATCAGCTCGGAGTCGCGACCCATCAGCACCACGGCGCGGCAGTTAACCGCGACCGGATCACGCAGGTCCTTGAACTCGGCACCCTTGCCATCGCCACCGGCGATCAGCACGAGCTTGCCCTCGATGTCCGCGCCCAGGCCTTCGATGGCAGCCAGTGCGGCGCCGACGTTGGTGGCTTTGGAATCGTTGTAGTAGCCCACGCCATTCAGGTCGCGGATCCATTGGCAACGATGCTCAAGCCCGGCGAAAGTACGCAGGCTCGACAGCATGGCATCGAACGGCAGGCCAACAGCATGGCCCAGGGCCAACGCCGCCAGGGCGTTGGACTGGTTATGGGCGCCGCGAATTTTCAACTCGCGCACCGGCATCAGGTTCTGGAACTCGAAGGCCAGGTACTTCTCGCCGTCTTCTTCACGAATACCGAATGCCTTGAAATCAGGTTTGCTTAAACCGAAAGTCCAGCATGGCTGACCTTCGCCCATCAGCGGACGGCTCAGAGCATCCTGACGGTTGACCACAAACTGCTTCGCACCTCGGAAGATCCGGTGCTTGGCCAGGTGATAGGCCGGCAGACCGCTGTAGCGGTCCATGTGGTCTTCGCTGACGTTGAGCACGGTCGCCACTTCGGCGTTCAGTTGGTCGGTGGTTTCGAGCTGGAAGCTCGACAACTCCATCACGTACAGCTCGACGTCGTCACTGAGAAGATCCAGCGCCGGCGTACCGAGGTTGCCGCCGACCGCGACACGCTTGCCAGCCGCTGCAGCCATCTCGCCCACCAACGTGGTGACCGTGCTTTTCGCGTTGGAACCGCTGATGGCGACAATCGGCGCTTTCGCGTTACGCGCGAACAGCTCGATGTCCCCGGACAATTTCACGCCACGGAGGGCGGCGGCCTGCAGGGCCGGGGTCGCCAGCGCCAGCCCGGGGCTCACGTAGAGCTCGTCGGCGCGGCACAGGAACTCGACGTCCAGCTCGCCACAACGCACTTCCACGTGCGGATAGTCACGCTTGAGCGTGGCCAGTTCCGGTGGATTTTCCCGCGTATCGGCGACAGCAAACGACGTGCCCCGGTTCGCCAGGAAGCGAACCAGGGACATGCCGCTCTTGCCGAGGCCGACAACGATGCGGAAGTGGTCAGAAGCGATCAGAGACACTCGTTCTACCTCAGCTTCAGGGTGGCAAGGCCAACCAGTACGAGAATCACGGTGATGATCCAGAAACGGACGATCACACGTGGCTCGGGCCAGCCCTTGAGTTCAAAGTGGTGGTGAATCGGTGCCATGCGGAACACACGGCGACCGGTGAGCTTGAAGGAAGCAACCTGGATGACGACTGACAGGGTCTCCATCACGAAAACGCCGCCCATGATGAACAGGACGATTTCCTGACGGACGATCACCGCGATGGTGCCCAGGGCTGCGCCCAGCGCCAGTGCGCCGACGTCGCCCATGAACACCTGAGCCGGATACGTGTTGAACCAGAGAAACCCGAGGCCCGCGCCGATCAAGGCGCCGCAGAACACGATCAACTCGCCTGCGCCCGGCACATACGGGATCAGCAGGTATTCAGCGAATTTCACGTTACCCGACAGGTAGCAGAAGATCCCCAACCCGCCGCCGACCATTACGGTGGGCATAATCGCCAGACCGTCGAGGCCGTCGGTCAGGTTGACCGCGTTGCTCGAGCCGACGATCACGAAGTACGTCAAGACGATGAAACCTGCGCCCAGCACAATGCTGTGGTCCTTGAGCATCGGCAGGATCAGGGTGGTTTCCACCGGTGTCGCTGCGGTCATATAAAGGAAGATCGCCGCGCCCAGGCCGAACACCGATTGCCAGAAATACTTCCAGCGGCTCGGCAAGCCACGGGAGTTCTTCTCGATCACTTTGCGGTAATCGTCGACCCAGCCGATGGCGCCGAACAACAAGGTCACCAGCAGCACGGTCCACACGTAACGGTTGGACAGATCAGCCCAAAGCAACGTGCTGACGCCAATGGACGAAAGAATCAGCGCGCCGCCCATGGTCGGGGTGCCCGACTTGGACAAGTGCGATTGTGGACCGTCGTTGCGAACGGATTGACCGATCTGACGGTTCTGCAAAGTGCGGATCATCCACGGGCCAAAGCACAGCGACAAAACCAACGCGGTCAGCACACCGAGAATCCCGCGCAGGGTCAGGTACTGAAAGACCGCGAAGCCTTTGTAGAACTGTTGCAGATACTCCGCTAGCAGCAGCAGCATTAATGTTTCTCCAGGCTGGTCCCGCACAAAGCGGCGACGATGTTTTCCATCGCAGCGCTGCGCGAGCCCTTGATCAAAATGGTGGTGTTTGTGTCTTGCTCGGTGCCCAGGGCCTTGATCAGCTCTGCCTGAGTGGCGAAGTGAAAAGCCTGCGGACCGAAAGCGTTCACGGCGTGAGCCATCATTGGCCCGACGGCGTAAAGCGCGCAAACCTTGCCGCGGGCGTACTCGCCCACATCACGATGCCCCTGCTCCGCCCAATCGCCTAGCTCGCCGATATCTCCGAGTACCAGAACGGTGCGGCCGGAAAAGCCGGCGAGTATATCAACGGCGGCGCACATCGAGGTTGGGTTCGCGTTGTACGTGTCATCGATCACGCGCATACCATTGGTGGCCAGTTGCGCGACGGTGCGTCCCTTGACCGGTTGCACCGCACCCAGGCCAGTGGCGATGCCGAACAGCGATACGCCCAAGGCATGAGCGGCAGCGGCGGCGGCCATCGCATTGGCAACGTTATGGGTGCCGAGCAGGTTCAGTTGAACGCGTTCCATACCTTCAGGACTGTGCAGATTGAACGCCGGGCAACCGCGAGCGTCACGGTCCAGATCACTGGCATAGAAATCGGCGCTGACATTGCTCAGGGCGAAAGTCAGCACTTTGCGACCGGCAGCGCGGGTCTTCCAGATGCCGAACGCCTTGTCGTCAAGATTGAGAACGGCGACGCCATCGGCATCCAGCCCTTCAATAATCTCGCCTTTGGCTTCAACTATTTTTTCCGGCCCGCCGAATTCACCGACGTGGGCGGTGCCGGCGTTGTTGAGCACAGCCACATGAGGTTTGGTCATGGCGACGGTGTAGGCAATTTCGCCGAGCCGCGAAGCACCGAGTTCGATGACTGCGGCGGTGTGTTCCGGCGCGAGTTCGAGCAGGGTCAGCGGAACGCCGAGGTCGTTGTTCAGGTTGCCACGGGTCGCCAGCACCGGACCACGGGTGCGCAGGATGCTCGCGAGCATTTCCTTGACCGTGGTTTTGCCGCTGGAGCCAGTGATGGCCGCGACCGGGCTGGTATAAGCAGCACGGTTCATCGCGCCCAGTTGGCCGAGGGCCTGGCGGGTATCTTTGACCAGCAATTGCGGCAGTGCGCTGTCGGCGACTTCACGCTCGACCAGCGCCGCTACGGCTCCTTTTGCGGCAACGTCATTGAGATAGT
Organism: Pseudomonas sp. HLT2-19-2; assembly: GCF_054898005.1. Classification (NCBI taxonomy): domain Bacteria; kingdom Pseudomonadati; phylum Pseudomonadota; class Gammaproteobacteria; order Pseudomonadales; family Pseudomonadaceae; genus Pseudomonas; species Pseudomonas sp. HLT2-19-2. Next base: position 5,094,098 of record NZ_CM142712.1, read on the forward strand.
CATGACCATCGAAACGCGGACCGGTCAGGGCAATAAAGAGTTGGCCGGGTTTGATCGCGCGGCTGTCGATGCTGACACCGTCGAAGCTGGCATCGGCAGTGATCAAGCGGGCGTTCAGCGCGCCGGTCAGTTCGCTCAGTTTCAAGGCTTTAAGCATGAGCCACCTCCCACGCGGTGAGGGCATGATCAGCTTCGACCAAATCGGAGAAGTCGTGACGCTGGCCGTTGATTTCCTGATAGTCCTCGTGACCTTTACCGGCCAGGACGATCACGTCATCCGCCGAAGCGCTGGCGATCAATTGGGCGATCGCCTGGCCACGCCCAGCAACGAAGGTCACTTTATCCACAGCCTTAAAACCGGCACGGATGTCGTCGAAGATCACTGCCGGGTCTTCGGTACGCGGGTTGTCATCGGTCACCAGCACGCCGTCAGCCAGACGCTCGACCACTTCAGCCATCAACGGACGCTTGCCGCGATCGCGATCTCCGCCGCAACCGAACAGGCACAGTAAACGGCCTTTGGCGTGAGGACGCAGGGCCATCAAGACTTTTTCCAGCGCATCTGGCGTGTGGGCGTAATCGACCACGACCAGCGGCTGAGTACCGCCGCCGAGGCGCTGCATGCGACCGGCCGGGCCTTCAAGTTTTGGCAGTACTTTAAGGATTTCGTCCAGTGCGTAGTCCAGACCGAGCAAGGCGCCGACCGCGGCCAGCACGTTGCTCAGGTTGAAGCGACCGAGCAAGGTGCTGCGCAGATGATGCTCGCCCTGCGGCGTGACCAACGTGGCGCGCACGCCTTCGTCGTTGAACTGCGCTTCACGGCAATAGAGGTAGGCGCTCGAGTCTTCAAGACTGTAAGTAATCAGGCGCGACTCACGTTTGTCCGCAGCCAGTTGGCGGCCGAACTCGTCGTCAAGATTAATCACCCGGCACTTCAAATCGTTCCAGGCAAACAGCTTGGCCTTGGCTTCGCCGTAGGCTTGCATGGTGCCGTGGTAATCCAGGTGATCGCGGGACAGGTTGGTCATCACCGCCACATCGAACGCCAGCGCCGTTACGCGGCCTTGATCCAGACCGTGGGAAGACACTTCCATGGACACGGCTTTGGCGCCGGCCTTTTTCAGGTCAGCGAGGGTCGCTTGCACGGCGATCGGGTTCGGCGTGGTGTGCAGGCCACTTTCCAGCGCGCCGTAGAAACCGGTGCCGAGGGTGCCGACAATACCGCAATGCTGGCCGAGCAAATCCAAGGCTTGCGCGACCAATTGGGTCACGCTGGTTTTACCATTGGTGCCGGTCACGCCGACCAGATTCAGGTGGCGGCTCGGGTCGCCGTAAAAGCGCCCGGCGATGTCCGACAGCTGCGCCGCCAGGCCTTTGACCGGAATCAGCGGCACATCGGTAATCGGCAAAACGGTTGCGCCTTCGACTTCATACGCCACAGCGGCAGCGCCGCGTTGCAAGGCATCGGCAATGTGCGCTCGACCGTCGAGCTTGCCGCCAGGGACGGCAAGAAACAGATCGCCAGCCCGCACGTTGCGGCTGTCCAGGGTCAGCTCGCGGATCAACAGATCGCGGCCGGCGTGGGCGAAAATCTTGTTCAGGCTTAGAGACATCAGCCGCGCCCTCCATTGGCTTTCAGCGGAACGACCGGTGTGGCGTTAGCGGTTTGAGTCGGCGGCAGGTTGTCCGGGGTAATGTTCATCAGGCGCAACGTCCCGGACATCACTTTGCTGAACACCGGCGCCGATACCAGACCACCGAAGTAACCGGCCTTGGTCGGTTCATCGATTACCACCACGATGGCGTAACGCGGATCGCTCATCGGGCCGAAGCCGGCGAACAGCGAACGGTAGGAATTCTCGGCGTAGCCTTTAGTGCCGACCGACGTCTTGCGCGCAGTACCCGACTTGCCGGCCACGTGATACGCCGGCACCTGCGCACGGAACACACCGCGCGGGGCTTCGATCACTTGGGTCAGCATGCCTTGCATGGTTTTCGCGACGGCTTCCGGCAGCACTTGCGTGGTTTGCGCAGGCTTGTCGGTTTTGATCAGAGTCAGCGGCGCGAGGCGACCATTGTTGGCCAGGGCCGAGAAGGCGTGGACCAATTGGATCGCGGTCACGGAAATACCGTAGCCGTAAGACAGCGTGGCGGTTTCAGCCTTGCGCCATTCGCGGTAGTTCGGCAGGTTGCCAACGCGTTCACCCGGGAAGCCCAGGCCGGTGTCCTGGCCGAGGCCGACTTTTTGCGCCAGACGGAAAATCGTTTCGCCGCCGATATCGAAGGCGATCTTACTCATGCCGACGTTACTGGAGTTGATCAGAATGCCAGTCAGGTCGAGCACCGGACCTTCGCTCTTGGATACGTCCTTGATGGTGTATTTACCAATCTGCAAGGTGCCCGGGTACACCTCGACGGTATCGGTAGGCTTCCAGCGCCCGGTTTCAATCGCGGCGCTCATGGAAATCGCTTTCATGGTCGAACCCGGTTCGAACACGTCGATCATCGCGCGGTTACGCATCATCGCCGGTTGCAGGTTGCGACGGTTGTTCGGGTTGTAGGTCGGCTGGTTGACCATGGCGAGGATCTCGCCGGTCTTCACGTCCATGATCACCAGGCTGCCGGCCTTGGCGCCGTTCTCGATGATCGCGTTACGCAGTTCGCGGTTGGCCAAATATTGCAGACGCAGGTCAATGGACAACGCCAAGGGCTTACCGGCCTTGGCGTTTTTGGTCACCTGAACATCTTTGATAAGTCGACCGCGCCGGTCCTTGATGACCTGCCGCTTGCCGGGGACACCGGCCAGCCATTCGTCATAAGCCAGCTCGACACCTTCTCGACCATGGTCATCGATGTCGGTGAAGCCGACCATATGGGCGGTGACTTCACCGGCCGGGTAGAAACGGCGGAATTCTTCGATGCCGTAAACGCCCGGCACTTTCAGGTCGAGTACGGACTGGCCTTGCTCAGGCGTCAGCCCGCGCACCAGGTAAATGAATTCTTTATTGGCTTGGGCTTCGAGACGTTCGGCCAGGGCTTTCGGATCCTGACCCAACGCCGCCGCCAATGCTGGCCATTTCTCTTTGGCCAGTTGCATTTCCTTGGCGTTGGCCCACAGCGTGGTGACCGGCGTACTGACGGCCAAAGGCTCGCCGTTACGGTCAGTGATCAGACCACGGTGAGCCGGAATCGGAATATGACGAACGCTGCGCGCATCGCCCTGACCTTTAAGGAAGGCACGGTCCACTACTTGCAGGTCGATAATGCGCCAGACAATCGCCGCGACCATAACGCCGAGCAAACCCAGCACCAGGCGGAACCGCCACGGAAAGAGTGCGCCCTCGAGTTTCATCATGGCGCCACCATCTGCACTTCAGCTGCGCCAGGAATACGCATCTTCAGCTGCTCGGTAGCCAGGACTTCGATACGGCTGTGGGCGGTCCAGGTGCTCTGTTCGAGAATCAAACGGCCCCACTCCGCTTGCGCCTTGTCACGCACACTCAACTCGTTGTACAGCGAATTCAACAGTTGACGGTTCCAGTGGGCGCTGTAGGAAACGCCGATGGCCGACACGAGCACGCCAATAAACAGCAGCAGCATGAAAAAGCTTCCGCCGGGAAGTGGCTTGGCGAAAAGCTTGCTCACCGCAGCTTCTCCGCGACGCGCATGACGGCGCTACGGGAACGTGGGTTGGCTTTGAGTTCGGCCTCGGAGGCGGACTGCGCTTTGCCATGGACTTTTATTTTCGGTTCGAAGGCGACGTGACGCACCGGCAGATTGCGTGGCAGGTTGTCGGCTTCGCCTTTCACCAGTTTGCGCATGAACAGTTTGACGATGCGGTCTTCCAGCGAGTGGAAGCTGATGACGACCAGACGGCCGCCGATTTCAAGGCATTCCATAGCGGCTTCGAGGCCGGCTTCCAGATCGCCCAGTTCGTTGTTGACGTGAATCCGCAAGCCCTGGAACGCACGGGTCGCCGGGTTCTTGCCCTTTTCCCACGCAGGGTTGGCCACTTTCAGGACTTCAGCCAGATCGGCAGTGCGCTCGAACGGCTTGATGTCGCGACGCTCGGCCACGGCACGGGCCATGCGACCGGAGAAACGTTCTTCGCCGTATTGCTTGAACACCCGGGCGATTTCTTCCACCGGGGCGGTGTTGACGAATTCGGCAGCGCTGATCCCGCGGGACGGGTCCATGCGCATGTCCAGCGGGCCATCATTAAGGAAACTGAAGCCGCGCTCAGGGTCGTCGAGCTGCGGCGAAGACACGCCGAGGTCAAGCAAAACGCCGCTGACCTTGCCATCCAGACCCCGTTCGGCGACTTCCGAACCGAGCTCGGCAAAGCTGCGCTGTACAACGACAAAGCGGCCGTCTTCGGCCGCTAGCGTTTGCCCGGTGGCAATCGCTTGAGGATCTTTATCGAATCCGAGTACCCGACCATCCGGGCCGAGCTGGCTCAAGATCAACCGGCTGTGTCCGCCGCGCCCGAACGTACCGTCCAGATAGCAGCCATCAGGACGTACGGCGAGAGCCTCCACGGCTTCGTCAAGCAGTACGGTGATGTGGTTAAAGCCGCTATCAATAGTCACAGGATCAAATCACGCAGTTCATCAGGCATGGCGCCCGGTTGTTGAATAGCAGCCAGGTCAGCGGCAGAAACCGCATCCCAGGCATCCTCGTCCCACAATTGGAACTTGTTCAGTTGGCCTACCAACATCGCGCGCTTATCCAACTTGGCATATTCACGAAGACGCGGCGGAACCAGAAAACGACCACTGCCATCGAGCTCGAGGTCGACGGCATTACCAATCAGTAAACGTTGCAGGCGGCGGTTCTCTTCGCGAAGCGAAGGCAGTGCGCGCAGTTTGGTTTCAATAATTTCCCACTCATCGAGGGGGTAAACACACAAACACGGATCAACGGCATCGATTGTGACGATTAACTGACCGGAACTACGCGAAACGAGCTCGTCACGGTACCGGCTCGGCATAGCGAGACGGCCCTTTGCGTCGAGACTGATAGCGTTAGCTCCGCGAAACACGTCAGCGTTTCTCCAAATATTAGCGTTTTGAGTTCAAAAAACCCACTTCATGCCACTTTCCGCCACTTGCGCACACTATAGGAATGCGGCCACTGCACCGTCAAGGCGCGGATTAAAGGAAAAGCCTTACAGAACTGAGATTTAGGAGCGTATTAGGAGGGGCAAGGAGAATCAGACGTGTCTTTCGGCTCAATAACTTGAACCAGCACTGATGGCTGCGTTCGAAAGTTAAAGTAATTTATTAAGAGTAAGATTTTTTTGGTATTACGAAAGTGCTTCTGCCGACGATTGTGTAAGGAGGGGAATTGCCATCACCGTCGCCCTGCTCAATGATTTAAGCAGAGGAGAGAAAAAGGTGGAGAGTCGATCTGTAAGCCGGGTTCTGTCTTGAACAGTCATTCGTCTACGATGGCCATCACTGGACATCTTTAGCAACCTACCCGGTCCCAGCGCGGGCCACGCCTTGGGACCCTATTTGGTCTTGCTCCAAGTGGGGTTTACCTAGCCACGAACTGTTGCCAGACGTGCGGTGCGCTCTTACCGCACCTTTTCACCCTTACCGGCGCCGAAGCGCTTAGGCGGTTATTTTCTGTGGCACTTTCCGTAGGCTCACGCCTCCCAGGCATTACCTGGCACTTCGCCCTATGGAGCCCGGACTTTCCTCCCCCCCCTAATTTTCATAGAGGGCAGCGACTGTCCGATCGACTCTCCGCCGCAAAGGTTAACGGCAGAGCGTCTGAAGAACAAGTGCTAAACGCCTTGAACCCCTTCTACACGTCGGGTTTTACTCGCCCTTCTGTTTGTCCAGCGCAACCTGGTAGAGAACATTTTTGCGCTCCCCGGTAATTTGCGCCGCCAATGCTGCGGCACGCTTGAGCGGCATTTCTTCAAGCAACAGATTCAGAATACGCATCGCTTCACTGCTGACGGCGTCCTCGGTCTCGGGAGCAGACCAACCCGCCACCAACACCACGCACTCGCCGCGCTGCTGATTGCTGTCTGACTCGACGAACTCGCGCAACTCGGCCAGCGGCAAGCCTTTAAGGGTTTCGAAAGTTTTGGTCAGCTCGCGCGCCAGCAACGCTGGACGTTCGCCGCCGAATACCAACTCCATATCTTGCAGGCACTCAAGGATCCGGTGCGGGGCTTCATAGAAGATCAGCGTGCGCGGCTCTTCCTTTACCAACTCCAGACGAGCGCGCCGACCGACAGCCTTGGCCGGCAGGAAGCCTTCGAAGATGAAACGGTCCGACGGCAGCCCCGCCGCCGACAACGCCGCGATCAGAGCGCAGGCGCCCGGGACCGGCACAACATTAATTCCCGCAGCACGGGCCTGACGCACGAGGTGATAACCCGGATCGGAAATCAACGGCGTGCCGGCATCGGAAATCAGCGCCACATCGTCGCCGGCGAGCAAGCGGGTGATAAAGCGGCTACCTTCATCCCGTTCATTGTGTTCATGGCAGGCCGCCAGCGGTGTAGGAATGCCGAAATGCTGCATCAATCGCTGGGAATGGCGGGTATCTTCGGCGGCGATCAGGGCGACCTCGCGCAGGATCTTCAGCGCACGCGCACTGATATCGTCCAGGTTGCCGATGGGCGTCGCCACCACATAAAGCGAGCCAGCAGCGGAATTCAAAGCACCTGGAGCAGTCAAAGCGCACACCTCATGATCGGTAAAAGCCGCCATTGTAGCGCGTCGTGACGCTCGCGATACGCGCAAGCAGTCCTCGGTTTTGCGGCCTTTTGTGCAGCGCCGCAACATTTGCACGAGCTAAATTGATCGATTCACGCCAGTAACATCGCGCCCCGGCCAGTGCTTGGGTACAATTCCACGCTAATTTGATCGAGTATCAGGAACACTACATGATCGCTTGCCTGCGGCTGTTCACTGCCCTCTGCCTCGCTGCCTTGCTGGCGGCTTGCGCCAGCTCGCCCTCTTCCAGCCTTGGCGAACTTCCACGGACCCCGGATGCCAGTATCGAGCAATTGCTCGCACAGGCCGCCCAAAGCAAAGACCCGGAAAAAGCCGCCTTGTTGCGCCTGAGCGCGGCTGACCTGGCCTATCGTCAGGGGAATGCCGGCCAGTCCGCGCAAATCCTGCAACAAGTCCCCGTCGAACAACTCAAGCCTGGCCAACAGGTTTTCGCCAGTACCCTGGCGGCGGAACTGGCTATGACTCGCAATCAGCCCAAAGCGGCGCTGACGGCCTTGAGTCATCCGAGCCTGCAACGCCTGAGCGAACTGCCGGTCGAGCAACAGGTTCGCACCGGCACCGTTCATGCCCGCGCCCTTGAAGCCGACGGCCAGACCCTGGCTGCCGCACGGGAGCGGATCTTCATCGCGCCAATGCTTGAAGGTGAAGCGGCCAGCAAAAACCACGAAGCGATCTGGACCCTGATCGCTTCGTTGCCAACCGATCAATTGCAGCCGACCGCCACCGACGACCTCGGCGGCTGGATGGGCCTGGCGCTGGCGGTGAAAACCGCCGGTACCCTGGAACAGCAGCAAGCCGCGATCGACAACTGGCGCGCGCAGAATCCAAAGCATCCGGCCGCCATTCAACTGCCGTTGCCACTGACCAAACTCAAGGAACTGGCCAGCCAGCCCCTGGGAAAAATCGCCCTGCTGCTGCCGCAAGACGGCCCGCTGGCGTCGGTCGGCAAAGCACTGCGCGAAGGCTTCATGGCCGCTCACTACCAGGCGCAACAAGCCGGGCAGAAGCCGCCAGCCATCGAGTTCTATGACAGCTCGCGCCTGACGTCCCTGGATGAGTTCTATCGCAAGGCGCAGGCCGATGGCGTGCAACTGGTCGTCGGTCCGCTGGAGAAGCCGCTGGTCAAACAGCTCAGCGCTCGCCCGCAACTGCCGATTACCACCCTGGCGCTTAATTACAGCGAAGGCGAACAAGGTCCGGCCCAGCTGTTCCAGTTTGGCCTTGCTGCTGAAGACGAAGCTCGCGAAGTGTCGCGTCGTGCTCGCGCCGATGGCCTGCATCGCGCCGCCATCATGGTGCCGAAAGGCGAATGGGGCGATCGCGTACTCAGGGCGTTCAGTCAGGATTGGCAAGCTAACGGTGGCAGCATCGTAGCTACCGAACGCGTCGACCAACCGGTTCAACTGGCCCAGCAGATTGCCGACATGTTCCAGCTGCGTCAGAGCGAAGGTCGTGCCAAGAGCCTGCAAAGCACCGTTGGCGCGCAGGTAGCCGCACAGCCTTCGCGTCGCCAGGACATCGAGTTCATCTTTCTGGCCGCAACGCCTCAGCAAGCCCAGCAGATCAAACCGACCCTGAACTTCCAGTACGCCGGAGACGTGCCGGTTTACGCCACCTCCCACGTGTTCAGCGCCAGCGGTGACGTGAATCAGTACAACGACATGAACGGCATTCGCTTCTGCGAAACACCATGGTTGCTGGACGCCAACGACCCGCTGCGCAAACAGGTCACGGCCCAATGGCCTCAGGCCGGCGGCAGCCTGGGTCGTTTGTACGCAATGGGTGTCGACGCCTATCGCCTGGCACCACGCCTGGGGCAACTCAAGGCTTTGCCGGACAGCCGCATTGAAGGTCAATCGGGCAGCCTGGGCATGACTCAGAACCAACGTGTCGTGCGTCAGTTGCAATGGGCGCAGTTCGTTAACGGTCAGGTTCAACGCCTGCCGGACACCGCGCGCTGATGCCTGACAGGTCACGCCAGCAAAGCGGTAAAGATGCCGAGCGTCATGCGCTCGAGCACCTTCAACAACAGGGTCTGCGCCTGCTGGCGCAGAACTGGTTGTGTAAGCGCGGCGAGCTTGATCTGGTCATGCTTGATGGCGATACAGTAGTATTCGTCGAAGTCCGCTACAGAAAAAACACTCAATGGGGTGGCGCGCTCGATAGCATCGATGAGCGCAAACGGCAGAAATTGATTTTTGCCGCGCAGTATTTTCTTCAGCGCGAGTCGCGTTGGGCCAATTCCCCCTGCCGTTTCGACGTGGTTGCCATCGACAGCAACCTCGATCAGTTGAATTGGTTGCAGAATGCCTTCGACAGCTGATCGCGGGCATCCCGAACCGGACACTTTCACCCAACACTTTTGCTCTTTGCTTTGCGGGCTGCACATTCATGTGCCGAGTAGCCGCGCTAATTAAGGTCACACAGATGGACATGCAATCCCGAATTCGCCAGCTTTTTCAGGCCAGTATCGACACCAAGCAAATGGCGATGGACGTACTTGCACCGCACATCGAGCAAGCCAGCCAGGTGATGGTCAACGCCCTGCTCAACGAAGGCAAAATGCTGTCCTGCGGCAACGGCGGTTCTGCCGGTGACGCCCAGCACTTTTCGTCCGAGCTGCTCAACCGCTTCGAACGCGAACGTCCGAGCCTGCCAGCCATCGCGCTGACCACCGACAGCTCGACGATCACCTCGATTGCCAACGACTACAGCTACAACGAAATCTTCTCCAAACAGATCCGTGCCCTCGGCCAGCCGGGTGACGTATTGCTGGCGATTTCCACCAGCGGCAACTCGGCGAACATTATTCAAGCAATCCAGGCCGCACATGATCGCGAAATGATTGTCGTAGCATTGACGGGGCGCGATGGCGGCGGCATGGCGTCGCTGCTATTGCCCGAGGACGTCGAGATTCGCGTACCGGCCAACGTCACTGCACGTATTCAGGAAGTCCACCTGCTGGCGATCCATTGCCTTTGCGATTTGATCGACAGCCAACTGTTCGGGAGTGAAGAATGACCCCTAATCGCCTAGGCCTTCTGGCCTTGACTCTGTGCCTCGGTATCAGCGGCTGCACCTCGGTGGTTAACGCCAGCCGTGAAGCGCCGATTGAAGATGACCGCGGCACCCGCACCTTCGGCAGCAAGATCGACGACTCTCTGATCGACACCAAGGTCGGCGTGAACATCGCCAAGGCCGATCCAGCCCTGGACAACGACTCGCACATCGTCATCACCAGCTTCAATGGTGTCGTGCTGCTCGCCGGGCAAACACCGCGTGCAGACCTCAAGGCCAAGGCCGAACAGGCCGCTGCGGCTGTTCAGCGAGTGAAGACGGTTCACAACGAACTGCAGGTCCTGCCACCCTCTGGTTTCCTTGCCCGCCAGAACGACACCTGGCTGACCTCCAAGGTCAAGACCCAGATGCTCACCGACCCGAACATCCCGGGCTCGCGCATCAAGGTTGTTACCGAGAACGGCATCGTCTACCTGCTGGGCCTGCTGACCAAGCAGGAAGCCGCTCAAGCCACCAACCTGGTGCAAGGCGTTTCCGGCGTGCAGAAAATCGTGAAGCTGTTTGAATACATCGACTGACACGCAAACCGCAGGCACAAAAAAGGCGATCCATCCGGATCGCCTTTTTTGTTACTTCACCACTTTCAAACTGGGTCGACCGCTGGGACGCGGCGGCTCGCTGTCGGGTGGCGGAATATCGTCATCCGGCTCGATCTCTTCCTCGTCTTCCATAGGCGATTCCAGATCGAACACCATGCCCTGACCGTTCTCCCGAGCGTAAATGCCCAGGATCGATGCGATAGGCACGTACAGGGTGTGCGGCACGCCACCGAAGCGCCCCTCGAAGCTGACCGCTTCGTTGTCCATGTGCAGATGACGCACGGCTGCCGGTGATACGTTCAAGACAATCTGTCCGTCACTGGCAAAACCCTGAGGCACTTGCACCGACGGATACTCGGAATTGACCAGCATGTGCGGGGTGCAATCGTTGTCCACAATCCACTCGTAGAGCGCGCGGACCAGATAAGGTCGACTGGAGTTCATAGCGGCTCCTTAAGCCTTAGCGCATATCGCGTTCGACGCCAGACAGACTCGCCTGGAAAGCCTCACGCGCAAACGAGCGCTCCATATAATCAAGCAGCGGCTTGGCAGGCCGCGGCAGTTCTATACCCAAAATCGGCAATCGCCAGAGTATTGGCAATAGGCAGCAATCCACCAGACTTTGTTCCTCGCTGAGGAAAAACGGCTTGTCGGCGAACAACGGCGACACGCCGGTCAGGCTTTCGCGCAGCTCTTTACGAGCCACGACACGGGCAGCTTCCTTGGTCTTCGAATCCAGGATCAGATCCACCAGAACACACCAGTCACGCTGAATACGATGAATCAGCAGACGGCTGTTGGCACGCGCCACAGGATAAACCGGCAGTAACGGCGGGTGCGGGTAACGCTCATCCAGATATTCCATCACCACGGTCGACTCCCACAGCGCCAGGTCACGATCGACCAGGGTGGGCAGACTGCCGTAAGGGTTCACTTCAATCAGTTTAGGCGGCTGACGGCCAGCTTCCACGTAGATGATCTCGGCGCTGACACCCTTCTCTGCAAGTACGATGCGCACTCGGTGGGAATAGTGGTCGGCGGGGTCGGAGTAACAGGCCAACCGATTGGTCACGCCCATGGCGGTCCTCCTCGCTTGTTGAAATTATCGGAAGCGGAAAAACGCACGCGCCCAGAGAGCGCCTCCCGTAACGCCTGGATCACCAGGCTCGTTACACCTTCAGAGACGCCCTTGGGCGCGCGCGATTAACAGCAATTGCTTACAGCTTTATCAATGGATGTCTTTCCAGTATTCACGCTTGAGCAAGTATGCGAATACAAAGAAGAACGCCAGGTACAGCAACACATAGGTACCGATGCGCTGATGCTGCAGCTTCACCGGGTTGGCCGAGTAGGCCAGGAAGGTCACCAGATTCTTGACCTTCTCGTCGAACTGCTCTTCGTTCAGCGTGCCGGTTTTCGGCAATATGGTCAGCTGGTCGCAGGCTTCATGAGTCAAAGCCGTGCCGGTCAGCGGATCGTATTGCTTCTTGCCGTCTTCGACGATTTGAACTTGTTTACAGCCTACCACCTGACGACCTTGCAGGCCGACCAGAACGTTGGGCATCCCGACGTTCGGGAACACCTTGTTGTTCACACCCCAAGGACGCGATGGGTCTTCGTAAAAGGACTTCAGGTAACCGTAGAGCCAGTCAGTGCCACGAACGCGAGCGACAAGGGTCAGATCGGGCGGCGCCGCACCGAACCAGGTCTTGGCGTCAGCCGGCTGCATGCCGATGCTCATGTGGTCGCCGATCTTGGCGCCGGTGAACACCAGCTTCGAGAGCATCAGGTCGTGCGGAATGCCCAGATCATCGGCGACACGCTCATAACGCTGGAACTTGGCACTGTGGCAGCCCATGCAGTAGTTGGCAAAAGTACGTGCGCCATCCTGCATTGCAGCCTTGTCGGAAACGTCGATGTCGACCTTTTCCAGCTCAGGAGCACCCGCTGTCGACGCGAACGAGAACACAGGCATAGCAGCAAGAATCAGTACAGCAAATAGCTTTTTCATCAGCCAGTCACCCTTTCCGGAACCGGTTTGGTCTTCTCGAGCCTGGTGTAGAACGGCATCAGAATGAAGTAGGCGAAGTACAGGAACGTGCACACCTGCGACAGCAACGTACGGCCTGGAGTCGGAGCCAGAACACCCAATACACCCAGGATCACGAACGAGATGCAGAACACCCAGAGCCAGATTTTGCTCAGCCAGCCTTTGTAGCGCATCGACTTGACCGGGCTGCGGTCCAGCCATGGCAGGACGAACAGCACAGCGATGGCGGCGCCCATGGCGATAACGCCCAGGAGCTTGTCCGGAATCGCCCGCAGAATCGCGTAGAACGGCGTGAAGTACCAGACCGGAGCGATGTGTTCTGGGGTCTTGAAGGCGTTCGCCATTTCAAAGTTCGGCTTCTCGAGGAAGTAGCCGCCCATTTCCGGGAAGAAGAACACGATCGAGCAGAAGATGAACAGGAACACCACCACGCCGACGATATCTTTCACGGTGTAGTACGGATGGAAGGCAATGCCGTCCAGCGGTACGCCGTTTTCGTCTTTGTATTTCTTGATGTCCACGCCGTCCGGGTTGTTCGAACCGACTTCGTGCAGCGCCAGGACGTGCAGCACCACCAGACCGAGGATCACGATCGGCAAGGCAACAACGTGCAGGGCGAAGAAGCGGTTCAGGGTAATACCCGAAATCAGGTAGTCACCACGAATCCACTGAGTCAGGTCGTCGCCGATGAGCGGGATTGCCCCAAACAGCGAGATGATCACCTGGGCACCCCAATAGGACATCTGGCCCCACGGCAGCAAGTAACCCATGAAGGCTTCAGCCATCAGCGCCAGATAGATCAGCATGCCGAAGACCCACACCAGCTCACGCGGCTTCTGGTACGAACCGTAGAGCAAGCCACGGAACATGTGCAGATAGACCACGACAAAGAATGCCGAAGCGCCCGTGGAGTGCAACAGACGCAGAATCGAGCCGTACTCGACGTCGCGCATGATGTATTCGACGGAAGCAAACGCTTCTTCCGCCGACGGGGTATAGCTCATGGTCAGCCAGACACCGGTAACGATCTGGTTGACCAGAACGAGCAGTGCAAGGGAGCCAAAGAAATAGAAGAAGTTGAAGTTCTTCGGGGCGTAGTACTTGCTGAGATGGTCTTCCCACATTTTGGTCGCGGGGAAGCGCGCATCAACCCAATCCATGAACTTGCTCATCACGCTTTCTCCGTATCGACGCCAATGACAATGATTTCATCGGTCTCATAGGAATGCGGGGGAACTGGCAGGTTCAAAGGCGCAGGTTGCGACTTGTAGACGCGACCAGCCAGATCGTAGTGGGAACCGTGGCAAGGGCAGAAATAACCACCTACCCAGTCCTTGCCCAGATCCGCAGGTGCCACTTCTGGACGGAAGGTCGGCGAGCAACCCAGGTGCGTGCAGATACCGATCAGCAGCAGAACCTCTGGCTTGATCGACCGCGTTTCCGGGTCGACATAGGTCGGTTGTGTCGAGTTCTTGGAGGTCGGGTCAGATAGCTGGCCCACGATCTTTTTCAGATTCCCCAGGATTTCCTCGGTACGGCGGACAATGAACACCGGCTGACCGCGCCACTCAGCAATCATCTGCTGGCCTGGCTCGATTTTGCTGACATTCACCTTCACCGGTGCACCTGCGGCTTTCGCCTTGGCACTGGGAAACCATGACCCCACGAACGGGACCGCAGCCCCCACCGCTCCTGCAGCACCCACCACGGATGTGGCTGCTACCAAGAAGCGACGCCGGCCTGCATTCACGCCGTCATTGCTCATTCAGTCCTCTCCCATCAGCTTTGTGGCCTGTTAAATCAGGCATCTACTAAGTAAAAATCTGAACTTATAAAAATTTTGCCGAATGGTAATGAAAACCCCCAATTCTGACAAGGTAATTACCGAGGGGCTCCACTGCCAAGCCTTGCAGTATAGGGCTTCTACGGCTGTGGCAAGTTGTCACAGAGCAATTCCCTGGTAAATCGCGCCCATAAAAAAACGCCCAGCTTCGCGAGGAAGCTGGGCGTTCTTTTTGAACGCGAAAGCGAATTAACGCTTCGAGTACTGCGGACGCTTACGCGCTTTACGCAGACCAACTTTCTTACGTTCAACTTCACGAGCATCGCGAGTAACGAAGCCAGCTTTGCGCAGAGCGCCACGCAGGGTTTCGTCGTACTGCATCAGTGCGCGAGTGATACCGTGGCGGATTGCGCCAGCTTGACCACTTACACCACCACCGATCACGGTGACGTAGATGTCGAATTTCTCGACAGTCTCAGTCAATTCCAGCGGCTGACGAACTACCATGCGGGCAGTTTCGCGGCCGAAGAAATTTTCCAGGGTGCGGTTGTTGATGGAGATGTTACCAGTACCCGGACGCAGGAAAACGCGTGCGGTTGCGGTCTTGCGACGGCCAGTGCCGTAATTTTGAGTCGCCGACATAATGAACTATTCCGTTAAAACTTCAGTTCTTGGGGCTGCTGAGCAGTATGAGGGTGTACAGCGCCCGCATAGACTTTCAGCTTACGATACATGTCGCGACCCAGCGGGTTCTTAGGCAGCATACCTTTGACCGCGGTCTCGATCACGCGCTCAGGGGCTTTAGCAATCAGCTTTTCGAAGTTGATCGACTTGATGCCGCCCGGGAAACCGGAGTGGGAGTAGTAGATTTTGTCGGTGGTTTTAGCACCGGTTACACGAATCTGCTCGGCATTGATAACGACGATGTAATCGCCGGTGTCAACGTGAGGAGTGTACTCAGCTTTATGCTTGCCACGCAGACGGCTCGCGATTTCGGTGGCCAGACGACCCAGGGTCTGACCTGCAGCGTCGACGACAAACCAGTCGTGCTGTACTGTTTCCGGTTTAGCAGTAAAAGTTTTCATTCTTTATAGCCTCAGGGGCCGCCCTGTAAATTAGACGGCGGATCTTACTGAATAGTGCGTACTTTGACAAGTCAAAGGCAGCCGGATACAGACGCTTTCGGGGGCTCGGGTCGGCGCGTCCGTTCAACGGCAAGATTCTTCGGCGGCGGCGCATCACTTCCACTGCAGAAAGAGGTGCGCAATTATGCAGATTGCGAAAAATAATTCAACCTGCTTTTATGATTGTTTTGCCGAGGGAGCACCCGATGGACTATCGCCAGCTAGGCCGAACCAATCTGAACGTGAGTGCAATCTGCCTCGGCACCATGACTTGGGGCGAGCAAAACAGCGAGGCTCAAGCCTTCGCCCAGATTGAACGGGCCAAGAGCGCCGGGATCAATTTCATCGATACCGCCGAGATGTACCCGGTGCCACCCAAAGCCGAAACCTACGCCACCACCGAGCGCTACATCGGCAATTACTTCAAAAGTCGTGGCGATCGGGCCGACTGGATCTTGGCGAGCAAGATCGCCGGCCCGGGTAACACCATCGACTACATTCGCGACAAAAACCTGCGGCACAACCGCCAGCACATCACCGAAGCCGTGGACGCCAGCCTCAAGCGCTTGCAGACCGACTACATCGACCTCTACCAACTGCACTGGCCGGAACGCAGCACCAATTTCTTTGGTCAGCTCGGCTACAAACACCAGATCGAAGCCAACCTGACGCCACTTGAGGATACCCTCGAAGCGCTGGACGAACAGGTCAAGGCTGGCAAAATCCGCCACATCGGCCTGTCCAACGAGACGCCGTGGGGCACCATGCGCTTCCTCGCCCTGGCAGAAGCCCGTGGCTGGCCACGCGCAGTGTCGATCCAGAATCCGTACAACCTGCTCAATCGCAGCTTCGAAGTCGGTCTGGCGGAAATTGCCATCCGCGAACAGTGCGGCCTGCTCGCCTATTCGCCGCTGGCGTTCGGTTTCCTGTCGGGCAAGTACGAAGGTGGCGCGCGTCCGCCTAAAGGCCGCCTGAGCCTCTACAGCCGCTTCAGCCGCTATTTCAACCCGCAGTCGGAAGCAGCGTGCAGCCGTTATGTCGCACTGGCGCGTGAACACGACCTGGACCCGGCGCAAATGGCGTTGGCGTTTGTCACTCAGCAGCCGTTTGTGACCAGCAACATCATTGGCGCCACGACAATGGAGCAATTGGACAGCAACATTGCCAGCTTCGACTTGAAGCTGTCCGATGAAGTGTTGGCGGGGATCGAGGCGATCCACAAGGATCACCCGAATCCTGCACCGTAACCCGCACTGATCGTTCCCACGCAGACCAGAGCGTGGGAACAATCGTGTTACAGCGACCGAGCAATAATCTCCTTCATGATTTCATTGGTGCCGGCATAGATCCGCTGCACCCGCGCATCCGCCCACGCTCGGGCGATCGGGTACTCCCACATGAACCCGTAACCGCCATGCAACTGCACGCACTCGTCGAGCACCTTGCATTGCAAGTCCGTGCCCCAATACTTGGCCATCGCCGCTGTCGGCACGTCGAGCTTGCCTTGCAGGTGCAGTTCCAGACAACGATCGACAAAGACCCGACCGATCTGAATCTCGGTCGCCATCTCGGCCAGTTTGAAGCGGGTGTTCTGGAAGTCAGCGATCGCCTTGCCGAATGCCTTGCGTTCACGGGTGTAATCAAGCGTCCATTGCAGCGCAGCTTCAGCCGAAGCAAGCCCGCCAATGGCAACGGTGAGACGCTCCTGCGGCAACTCCTGCATCAGGTAGGCGAACCCCATCCCGGCCTGACCCAACAGGTTTTCCTTGGGCACCCGAACGTCCTGAAAGAACAGTTCCGAGGTGTCCTGAGCCTTCATGCCAACTTTTTCCAGGCGCTTGCCCTTGGCGAAGCCAGGCGTGTTGGCTTCCACCAGAAACAGACTAGTGCCCTTGGCGCCGGCCTTCGGATCGGTCTTCGCCACGACGATCACCAGGTCAGCGAGAAAGCCGTTGGTGATGAAGGTTTTCGAACCGTTGATCACGTACTCGTCGCCATCCAGCACCGCAGTGGTTTTCACCCCTTGAAGGTCGGAACCGGCGCCTGGCTCGGTCATGGCAATGGCGGTGACCATCTCCCCGGACACCAGCTTCGGCAGGTATTTGTGTTTCAGCGCTTCACTGCCGTAATGCAGGATGTAAGGCGCGACAATGTCCGAATGCAGGGAAAAACCGATACCGGTCAAGCCGAGACGCCCCACCTCTTCGATCACCACGGCGCTGTAGAGAAAGTCCGCTGCCAGCCCGCCGTACTCTTCCGGCAGGTGCGAACAGAGCATTCCCGCCTCCCCTGCCTTGTTCCAGAGTTTGCGGTCGATATAGCCCTGCTTCTCCCATTGCCCGTGAAACGGCACCGCTTCTTTTTCGAGGAACGTTCGGACGCTGTCGCGGAAAAGTTCGTGCTCGGAACTGAACAAGGTTCTGGGGATCATGCGGCACCTGTCGTTATTGTTAGAAGGGATTGACCTTCAGAGACTAAGCCTCACATCCGATACAGGACACTGGACACATCAGACAAAAAATAAGACGATCCAGCCGTCTGGTGACCACTTTCCCCTATAAGAATAAAGTTGAATTATGTCTAACCAAGTCTCCACGCCCTTGCGGCGCGTCAGCATCCTGGCTATCGACCGGGTTTTCGCATCCACCCTCATGCAAGCCAAGGATTTCTTCCACCTGGCCAGCCTGCGTTACGGCAAACAACTGGGCCACGGCCTGACTCCAGCGTTCGAAACTCGCCTGGTCAGCCCCGACGGCAAACCGGTGAACAGCTTCAGTGACGTGATCATGCCGGTGGACGGCGGTCTGGAAAACGCCGACATCATTGTCCTTCCAGCCTTCTGGGACGATTTCGACACCCTCTGCCAACGTTATCCACAGGTCCTGCCTTGGTTGCGCCAGCAACATGCTCGCGGCGCCGTGCTCTGCGGCGAAGCCACCGGGGTGTTCTGGCTGGCCGAGGCCGGGCTGCTCGACGGCAAGGAAGCGACCACTTACTGGCGCTTCTTCAATGCGTTTGCCGAACGCTTCCCACGGGTTCAGCTCAATCAGGACAAGCACCTGACCGACGCCGATAACCTGTATTGCGCTGGCGGCACCACCTCGGCCTGCGACCTTTACATTTACCTGATCGAACGCTTCTGCGGCGCCAACGTTTCCCAGGCCGTGGCGCGGGACATTCTCTATGAAGTGCAGCGCAGCTACTCGCCGGGACGCATCGGTTTCGGCGGTCAGAAGCTGCACCAGGACGTGATCATCCTGCAGATCCAGCACTGGCTCGAAGAACACTTCGCCGACAAATTCCGCTTCGAAGACGTGGCTCGCGAACACGGCATGAGCATCCGCAATTTCATGCGGCGCTTCCAGACCGCCACCGGCGACAAGCCGCTGCATTACCTGCAACGACTGCGTATCGAGACCGCCAAGGGCTTGCTGTCTGGCAGCCGCAAGAGCATCAAGACCATCAGCTATGAAGTCGGTTACGACGATGCGAGCTTCTTCGCGCGGTTGTTTCGCCAGCACACCGAGCTGTCGCCGAACCAGTATCGGCAGCAGTTTCAGCAGGCTGCGTAGGCCCAATACTGCAGGGATCCCTTAGCCGGAGCCCTGCAGGTCTTTTCCCACGATAAAAAACGAAAAAAGAGTAGCTGCGAGCCTTACTTGCCTCCTATACGCTGCGCGTTCAGAACCTCAACATCGTCCCTGAAAACACCATCAGGGACGATCAACAGTGACTATCGGATCAAGCTACAACTACCCCTCCTATGCCGCCAAAGATGCCGCTCGCCCAAAACGCTCGGCGGAAAACAAGTGGAAGGCCCGTTTCCCCAACCCGCCAGACTTGTGCTTCGACTATCGAGCATTGGTTGAACAGGAAAACGGCATCGCCAAGGCAACTGACCCGCAACATAAAATTTGCATTATTGGCGCCGGCGTTACCGGACTGACTGCCGCCAGAGAACTTTATCGTTGCGGGTTCACCCATACCACCCTCATAGAACAATCCAGACGCATAGGCGGCAGACACCTGACTGTCCCTGGAAGCCCGAACTCGGCGATGAGTCATACACCGTTTGAAATGGGGGCCATGCGCATGCCCTTCTTCAACCGGGCGGACGAGTCACCGACAGAAGGCCGGTCGATGATGGCTTACTACGCCAAGGCGTTCGACCTGGCGTTCTCAGATTTTGCCAATCCCGGAAGCCAATGGGTCACTTCGACCGGGATCTATCTACGAGAGGGCAGCATGGGCGACGGACCGGCTCCGCAGATGTTGATCTGGAAAAATGAAGATGGCCAGACACCACCTCCCGGTGAAGAACTGCAAAAGGTTTATGCAAAGTGGAAGGCCTTTGCCGATCGCATGACCCGGCACGTCGCAGAGGTTTACGCCAGTCAGGAATGGGAAGCCATGTGGGCCGCTATCGTCGAAAAATACGAGAGCGTTTCGTTTCGCGACCTGGTCAGCATGCCCGCCCTGCAAGCTTGGGATGAACGCTCACCGGGGGACTTTGGCGGAATGGGAATGTCCGCGCAGGAGTCCGCGATCTTCTATGCCATTGGCATCGGCGACGGTAGCTGGGGGGCCTTTTACGATGTCTGCTCCCTTTATCCCCTGCGCACTGCCATTTTTGGATTCAGCAGCCAGCTGCAATTGATCCATGGTCGGGTCGACTCAACGGGCGATCCGCTGGATTCACCCTGCCTGCACAACGAAGCCGTTTTAGACTCAAGGGGGCTAAGTTTCGACAGGCCACGCTACATCGGACTCGCAGCGCTGGACGAATGCCTGCTGTTCATGAAAACCGACGAAACCGGAAAGTCCTTCTACGAACACTGCCGGGAAAGAAACAACGGTTTGCTCATGGACTCATCCGTTACAAAACTTAAAAAACTGACGAACCAGAAAACGCGCGTCTACTACAACTCGAAACATAGCCAACCCGAGCAAATCCAGGAGCACTACGATGACTTTGATTCGGTCATTATGACCCTTCCCTCCTGGCTGATCGAAACTCGCATCAAGCTTGAAAACTTCACACCACAGATGCTGCCGTTCGAGACGATCAATGCCTTTAAAACCGCGCACTGGGAAACCAGTTGCAAAGTCTTCGCACCGTTAAAAAAATCCTTCCTTTCGAAAAACAGCAAAATCCCGCAAGTCATCATCACTGACAGCTTCATTCACGACGTCTACACCTACCGCTACAACGATAACTACAGTTACGACTGCATTCTTTTAAGTTACACATGGGAGGATGACGCCACCAAACTGGCCTCTTTCACCGACAAGGAACTGGTGAACACGTGTGCCAAAGAGCTGGACCGGATCCTTATGCATTCCGCCAATATCCAGGAGAAAATCACTCCCTACATTGGCTTGGATCAAGCCGTGGTCCAACGTTGGATCACCGATAAAAATGCGCTGGGTTGTGCAAAGTTATACCGACCCGGCACCTACTACGACGCCGTCAGCCTAATGAAGTACAACCGGGACTTCGCGCATGTTTCAGGTCTGCATTTTTCCGGGGAGTCGTTTTCAGTCGATGCTGGCTGGACCGAGCCGTGCTTTCGGGGCGCCGTCGATGCGGTCATTCATATTTGCAACAAAACCGGCGCAGCCTTCCATGGCGGTTTTTCCATGAGCGACTATCCGCACTATAACGTCAGAACCTGATCAACTTCCTTGGCTTGGAGCCATGCACGACGTGCATTGGCTCTACTTTGGCGACCCTCCTGCCAAGCGCCTCGCGCAGTCATCTTGGGATACGGACTACACCCTAAACGGAATTAGCTGACTTACACGCTCTCGCCGATTCGACTCTCATAAGCACGCAATTAAACAGCGTGAATAACAATAAAAAGAGGTCATCGGGAATGAGCGAGCCAACAAGCCCTGTTCGTGTAGCAGTCGTGCAATTCGATCCACAAGTCGGCATGCAAAATCGCGAAGCAAATCTGCGTAACAGCCTGAAACTAGCGTTGGAGGCGGCAAATGACGGTGCGAATCTCATCGTCCTGCCCGAGCTTTCAAGTACAGGTTACTTCTTCGAAACCCGGCAGGATGCGTTCGAGCATTCGGAGGCCGTTCCCAGCGGACCGAGCGTGCAGAGCTGGATGGACTTTGCCCGCCAGCACAAAGTTTATCTGGTCGCCGGTTTGACGGAGCGCGACGGCATGCAGCTGTTCAACACCGGCGTTCTTGTCGGGCCTGACGGCTTCATCGGCAAGTACCGAAAGGCACATTTGTGGAATCTGGAAAAATTGTGGTTCACGCCGGGCGATCTGGGCTTCCCGGTTTTCGATACCCCCATCGGTCGCATCGGGTTGTTGATCTGCTGGGATATCTGGTTCCCGGAAGTACCGCGCATTTTGAGCCAGCAAGGCGCCGACATTATTTGCAGCCTGAACAACTGGGTCTGGACCCCGCCGCCCCTGTTCGATGACGCCGGCAAGTGCATGGCGTCGTACCTGACGATGACGGCGGCTCACGTCAACAATGTGTTTATTGCGGCGGCGAGCCGGATCGGCGAAGAGCGAGGTGCACGTTACCTGGGTTGTTCGCTGATCGCGGGCACCAACGGCTGGCCAATTGGCCAAGTGGCTTCAGCGGACAAGCAGGAGATCCTGTTTGCCGACATCGACCTGACCAGCTCGCGCAGCGCGCCCATCTGGAACAACTTGAACGATTTACATCGCGATCGTCGAGCTGATCTCTACGATCAAATGCTCGGTTACACCCAGCACTCTTGTCTGCCGCGCTGATAAGGGGGCATGACCGATGGAAACCGCAAACGAAAAACCGCAAAACCGGCTTGCCGCCAGGTCGCCGCTGGATACGGCGATCATCTGGCTGATGCTCGGCACGGCACTGTTGATCATCTGGCTTTCATTCACCTACCGGACATCCTGGTCAGCCCATTGGCCAGACTACAGTCACATGGTATCTAGCCTCCCGGAGCCGAGTGCCTGGTTGCGCTGGGTCCTGGGAGACATCAGCGAGGTTGCGTTCTACAAACACGAGTTCGCTTCGATCGGACTGCTTGCAGGCGCCTATTTGGCCTACTGGGCGAATCGAACGGGAAAAGCCTGGCAAGGCTTTACCATTTGCTATGGCAGCGGATTATGGCCGTGGCTCGTCACCAGCTCGTTGCTTGGCCTGTTGCTGAGCAACCTTCTGTGGGGCTGGACGGTGACGGCCACCAGTTGGCAACCCACGTTTGCCGCCTTTGTTTCATTGCCAGCGGCGATGGTGCTGATGTTTGGCGGCGGCTGGAAGGTCACGATCAATGGCGCAATCATGGGCGCCGTATTCGTCACTCCGATGTGCTTGTTGATCGTCAATTACGTCTGCATTCCCCTCGGATTGCCAGCTGTGATCGGCAACGTCACGGGCATGGCGGTCGCCAGCGTCGGCGCTTTTCTGCTCTGCCGTTACCTGCCGAGCCTAGTGAAGTCCGACCCACTCAAGAAGCCGTCCGCCCCTGTGCCCGCACCCGTCATCACCAAAACGCCGGACTATGGCGTCGTGTGGAGTCTACGCCGGGTGTTGGCCGACTTTTCGGAAGCGCCGTTCTTCGGCAATGAATGGGCCAGTCTCGGCTTGATCGCGGGCGCCTTGCTGGCTTACACCTTGAACCCGACGAGCCCGGTGTATGGCACGGGCTTGCTGCCGCAACTGATCGCCGCGCAGGCGTTGACTTCGGCGTTAGGGGTAGTGATTTGGCGTCGGCAATGGATATTGCGCGGCTGGTATCCCACCTATGTTCCGTTGGTGTCTGTCGTGCCGGCGGCCGTTCTGACGTACGGTGGCAGCTGGCAGGTCATCGCCTCAAGCGCACTGCTGGGAGCACTGATTGCGCCACCTTTGGCGTGTGCGATTGCCAAGCGGTTGCCGGCCGACATGCACGGTTTCATCGGCAATGTACTGGCCATGGCCATCAGTACGTTGCTGATCATTCCGTTTATCGGACTGCTGATAGCCAGCTGACGAACGTCGCGATTGGGCTGTATCACGGACTCAAATCCGGATACAGCCACTTTTCATCACAAGCAAATGAGGTATCACATGGACCTGCCCAAACTGGCCATTGCGGCGCTCGGCGGCACCGTGAGCATGCAAGCCAGGAACGCTGGTGAAGGGGTGATCCCGACCGTCAGCGGCGAAACACTGCTGGCCTCGGTGCCAGAGTTGGCGCCCTTGGCACGGGTCACCGTAGAAACGCTCGGACTGTTACCCAGTGCCTCACTGGATTTCGACTTTTTGCTAAGCGTCCTTTCATGGGCGAATGTTCAAATCAGGCAAGGTGCGATGGGTGTTGTCATCACTCAAGGCACGGACACCCTCGAGGAAACCGCCACATTTTTTGACTATTTGTGGGACCACGACGAGCCGTTGGTCCTGACCGGAGCCATGCGTTCGGCAGCCCAGGCAGGGGCCGATGGTCCGGCGAATCTGCTGGATGCTTGCCGGGTTGCACTGGCTGAAAGCAGCCGTCAACGAGGCGTTCACGTGGTGATGAACGGACAGATTCATTCAGCGAACGCCGTCCGCAAAACCGACTCATTGGCATTGCAGGCGTTTTCCTCCCCTATCGTCGGTCCTGCCGGCATGCTGATGGAAAACACCGTCAACTATCTGCGCCTGCCAGTCCGGCGCAGGGTCTTGCCGTTGCCACAGCTGACCACACAGAAGATTGCCCTGCTGGAAGCGTCGCTTTGCGCCGATACCCTGTTAATCGAGAACATCCTCGAACTGGGTTACGACGGGCTGGTGATTGCGGGTTTCGGTGCAGGACACGTTGGCGCGAGCTGGGCCGATGTCATTGAAACCATCGCCAGAAAAATCCCTGTCATCGTTGCCACCCGGACAGGTTCCGGCTCCACGGCTCAATCGACCTACGGATTTATTGGCAGCGAGATGGACCTGATCAGTAAAGGTGCATTGATGGCTGGATTTCTCTGTCCACGCAAAGCCCGAATCCTGCTGTGGCTGCTCGTCGGCTGCCAGCGACAAGATGAACTGGCACGCTTTCTCGTTCAAAACTGACACACAGCGCACAAAAAAAGGGCCTGCAATGCAGGCCCTTTTTCATTTTTCAAAATGTCCTACTTTTTTATCGCTCTATGGCCTGTGCGCCCGGGACAGGAACTCGTGGGACTGCATTTCCAACAGACGGCTGAGGGTGCGCTGGAACTCGAAGTTCAGGCGCCCGCCGGTGTAGAGGTCTTTGAGCTCGACTTCAGCGGAAATGATCAGCTTCACGTTGCGGTCGTAGAACTCGTCGACCATGTTGATAAAGCGCCGGGCGATGTCGTCGGTGGTGACGCTCATCTGCTCGACACCGCTGAGCAACACGGCGTGGAAGATCTTGCCCAACTCGATGTAATCGTTCTGGCTGCGCGGGCCATCACAGAGTTCGCGGAAGTCGAACCAGGCCACGTCATCACAGGTGCGCAAGGCACGGATTTCGCGATTCTCGATTATCAGCACGTCGTTTTCGATGGCTGCCGTGCATTCCGGCGTCAGGGCGCGGAAGCTCTTGCGCAAGCTTTCATGGGATTCATCGTCCAGCGGGAAGTGAAACAGCTCCGCTTGTTCAAGGTGGCGCAGACGATAATCGACGCCGCTGTCGACATTGACGATGTCGGTGTTCTGCTTGATCAGCGCAATGGCCGGCAGGAAGCGCGCACGTTGCAGGCCGTCCTTGTACAGACCGTCCGGCACGATGTTCGAGGTCGCGACCAGGGTCACGCCGTTCTTGAACAGCTCTTCCATCAACGTGCCGAGGATCATCGCGTCGGTGATATCGGACACGAAGAACTCATCGAAACAAATCACCCGGGCTTCGTCGGAGAAGCGCTTGGCGATGATGGTCAGCGGGTTTTTTTCGCCGCTGAGGGTCTTCATCTCTTCGTGCACGCGCTTCATGAAGCGGTGGAAGTGAGTGCGGACCTTTTCCTTGAACGGCAGCGCTTCAAAGAAGGTGTCGACCAGATAGGTCTTGCCGCGACCGACGCCACCCCAAAAGTACAGACCCTTGACTGGCGCCGCGTCTTTCTTGCCAAACAGTTTGCCGAACAGACCCGGTTTGCTGTGCGAGGCCGCGACCAGATCGTCGTACAGGCGCTGCAAATGGCGCACCGCAGTTTCCTGCGAAGCGTCATGGAAGAATTCCGGGCGTTTCAGATCAGCTTGATATCGTTCTAGGGGCGTCATAATTCGTTAGCAAGGCAACAAAAACGGGCCGTCACTGTAGCGACGGCCCGTGGGAATGGCAATCGGCCCTTGGTCGGACCGAGCCGTTGATTATTCCTGAACCGGGGTCAGGGCAACCCGCAAGGTGTCGATGGCGACGTCGCGAGCGGCGTTGTCAGCAAAGGTCGGGCTGTCAGCCACGCACTCACCTTCCAGCCAGACGCTGAAACTGCGGTCTTCACTGCGCACATCCAACGGCTGACCCGATTGCAACTGCTTGGTCACTTGACCTGCGGTTTTGCCGTCGGCGAAGTTGCGCGACAACAGCAGCTGCTCGCCATCGGCCGCCAGCAGACGGAAACGGAAACTGCTGTCTTCTTCGCGGAAACTGACAAAACGCGCGGCTTTCGCGGTTTTCTTCTTGGTGGTGGTCGCGACTTGGGTCTGAGCAACGAAAGAGCGCAGGCCAACCGCTTCACGCAGTTCGTGGAGGAACGGTGTCGCCACCGAGCGGGCCTTTTTGGCGCCGATCTGCAGGATGTCTTCCAGGTCTGCCGGGCGTTCAATCAGCTGGTGATATCGCTCGCGGGACTCGCCCAATTCATTGTCCAGCAGCTGGAACAGACGATTCTTCGCCTCGCCCCAACCGAGGCCCTGCAGCAGTTCGCTGCGGAATTCGTCGGACTGCGCTGGGGTGGCGAAGGCCTGGAACAAGGTGAACAGGTGCGAATTGTCCGGATCTTTCGCCTCGCCTGGCGCACGGGAGTCGGTGACGATCCGCGAAATGGCGTCCTTCATTTCCTTGGCGCTGCTGAACAACGGAATGGTGTTGTCGTAGCTCTTCGACATTTTGCGACCGTCGAGGCCTGGCAGCGTCGCGACGCTTTCTTCGATCAGCGCCTCGGGCATGGTGAAGAATTCTTTGCCCTGACCGAACAGGTGATTGAAGCGCTGGCCGATGTCACGGGCCATTTCCACGTGCTGGATCTGGTCACGACCGACCGGCACCTTATGGGCGTTGAACATCAGAATGTCCGCCGCCATCAGCACCGGGTAGCTGTACAAGCCCATGGTGATGCCGGCGTCCGGGTCTTCGCCAGTTTCAACGTTCTTGTCCACCGACGCCTTGTAGGCGTGGGCACGGTTGAGCAGGCCCTTGGCGGCAACACAGGTCAACAACCAGGTCAGCTCGGGGATTTCCGGGATGTCGGACTGGCGATAAAAGGTTACGCGGTCCACGTCCAGGCCACCGGCCAGCCAGGTCGCGGCGATTTCCAGACGCGAGCGCTGGATGCGCAGCGGGTCATCGCATTTGATCAGGGCGTGGTAGTCGGCCAGGAAGTAGAACGAATCGGCGTTGCTGTCACGGCTGGCGACGATCGCCGGGCGGATGGCGCCGGCGTAGTTGCCCAGGTGCGGCGTGCCGGTGGTGGTGATGCCGGTGAGGATGCGGGTACGAGTCGTCATGGGTAATCGCTTGTCAGACTGCAATCAATTCGAAAGACGCGGCAGGATCAGATCCTTGAGATCGGTCAGCTTGCCATGAAAAAAGTGTCCGCATTCTGCCACTTTCAGCAGCTCATGGGGGCGCTCGAGTTTGTCGGACCAGTCGTAGACAGCTTGCGGATCGATCACTTCGTCGGTTTCCGGCTGGATCAGGGTCAACTCGCCTTGCTGCGGCAGTTGATCCTGATCACCCAAGCGCATGACCGCTGGCGCAACCATGAACAAATGCTTGAGCTGTTCGCCCTTGGCTTCCAGTCGTCCGCCGAGACTTGCTGCAACAAAACCGCCGAAGGAGAAACCGAACAGGGTCAACGGCAAGTCAGGATGTTTGGCCCGCAGCCATTCGGCGACCGCTTGAGCATCGTCAACTTCACCCGTGCCCATATCGTGGGTGCCTTCGCTGGCACCGACGCCGCGATAATTGAAGCGCACAGTAATCAAACCGGCATCGCGCGCGGTGCGCTGCAAGGTCGAGACGACTTTGTTGAGCATGGTGCCGCCCTGCACCGGGTTAGGATGGCAGATCAGCGCCAGGCCGCGGGGCTGCTCGTTTTCAAGATAAAGAGCTTCCAGTTGGCCGACCGGGCCATCAATCTCTACAGGGGTTTCGCGCATAAGCAAGGAAGGAACTCCGTGACCTCAAATCGGGTCGACTCGTCTAGCAAATTGTCTGTGCCAATCTATTGCGAGTGAATCGCGGTATACAGCGCAGGTTCGAGCCGTTAACGTAAAGCAAAGCCGTTTATAGAGGAAGGACTCGTGGAACACTCGCTCTTAGTTTGGTTGTTGCCGACTCTTGCCCTGGTTGTGGGTGTCGCCATTGGATTCCTGATCGCTCGCCTGGTGCCGAATGCCGCTCCTAGCAGCACACAACGTCAGCTGGATGACGTTCAGGAACGTTTCGACAGTTATCAGAACGAGGTGGTCACCCACTTCAACAGCACTGCAACCCTGGTCAAGAAGCTGACTCAGAGCTATCAGGAAGTGCAGGATCATCTCGCCGAGGGTGCCAACCGTCTGGCCCTGGACGAGCAGACCCGTCAACGCTTGCTGGCCTCCCTGCACGCCGACACTGCAGTGGCCCCACGGGAACGCCTGACGCCGCCGCGCAATCAGGAGCCGCCTCGTGATTACGCCCCCAAAGCCCCGAACGCGCCGGGCATGCTCGATGAGCATTACGGCCTGAAGAAGTAATCAGGTTTCGCGCAATACAAAAAAGCCCGCCCGATCTGTTGAGGATCGGGCGGGCTTTTTTACGCCTGGGGTTCAGTCAGGCTGTTACTGGTACTGCTGAGTCGGTTGCTGATATTGCTGACCCGGAATCGCCTTCAGGTTGACCTCGACCCGACGGTTCTGCGCCCGGCCATTGACGTCGCCGTTGCTGGCAATCGGGTTATCCGGCCCGGCACCGCGAGCCGACAGGTTGGCACCGCTCACGCCTTGCGACGTCAGGTAGGTCGCCACGCTCTGGGCACGACGCTGGGACAGGTCCATGTTGTGCTGGCGGCCGCCAGTGCTGTCGGTGAAACCGACGATCTCGATCTGGTTCTGACTGAACTCCTTGAGCGAGCCTGCCAGATTGTTCAGCGGCTGGTAGAAACTCGACGCGATGTTCGCCGAATCGGTAGCGAAGGTGATGTTGCCCGGCATGATCAGTTTGATCTGATCGCCCTGGCGCTGCACTTCCACCCCGGTGTTGGCCATGCTGGCGCGCAGCTTCTTCTCCTGCTGGTCGGCGTAATACCCGTAACCAGCGGCGGAAGCACCGACCACGGCAGCGCCAATCAGCGCGCCCTTGCCACGGTTGTCGTGACCGATGGCGGCGCCGGCCAACGCACCGGCCAGAGCGCCGAGGCCGCCGTATTTGGCGGTTTTACTCATGCCCGTGGAGCCACCGTCGGCCTGACCCTGATTGTCGTAAGGGTTAGGCGAGGCGCAGCCAGACAACAAGGCCACGGCAGTAGCGACAATAATCAAACGACGCTTGGTGAACATGAAGAGCTCCTGATTTTTGCATTCTGTGGTGCAACGGACCAAGGCATTAAACCTTTGCGGGCGTTGGATCATTGCGGATGAAAAAAATTCCGCGAGGCGTCCTCCCAACTGCAGAAATCAGGCCCGCACAAAAGGGTTCTCGCGCATTTCGTCTCCCAGACGCGTGTCCGGACCATGCCCGGTCACCACCGTCGCCTCTTCATCGAGGGTGTACAGCCGCTGCTTGATCGACCGCACGATGGTCGCCTGATCGCCACCCCACAAATCCGTGCGCCCTACCCCGCGACGAAACAACGTGTCACCGGCAATCAACAGCTTAGCCTCTGAAAACCAAAAGCTCATGGAGCCCGGCGTATGACCCGGCGTGTGCAACGCTACGCCGCAACCGCACGCCAGTTCTTCATCATCGGCCAACCAGCGATCCGGCGACGGCACCGGCGTGTAAGGCACACCGAACATCTGGCACTGCATCTCCAGGTTGTCCCAGAGAAATTGATCTTCTTTATGCAAATGCAGGGTTGCGCCGGTTTTCTCCTTCAACTGACCGGAAGCCAGGAAGTGATCGAGGTGCGCGTGGGTGTGAATGATGCTGACCACCTTCAGCCCCAGAGCGTCGAGCCGCGCGAGGATCAATTCGTGATTGCCACCAGGATCGACCACGATCGCCTTTTTGGTGATCGGATCGCCGATGATCGTGCAGTTGCACTGCAACGGGCCGACGGGGAAGGTTTCGCGGATGAGAGTGGGCTGCTGGGACATCAGGGCATGCTCGATAAACGGGGATGGGCAATTTTCGCACACATTTGCATCGAGTCATTTGCGGTCATGCACTTCAAAAAAATGCGCTACCCCAACACCCCCAGCTCCTTCGCCCTGGCGACCGCCTGCGTACGCCGTTCCACCCCAAGCTTGCTGTTGATATGGCTGGCATGGGTTTTCACCGTGTGCAGCGAAATAAACAGTTGATCGCTGATTTCCTGATTTGAACAGCCCTGGGCGATCAGTCGCAGGACGGCCATTTCGCGCGCACTGAGTTGTTCCGTCGTGGCGGATGACTCCGCTGCGGGACGGGCTGTCACTGCCGGAAGTTTTTCTGAAAGGCTCAATGAAACGGGGGTCGGCACACCGAGTTGAAGTTGGTTACGCAGCCAGTCCGGATGTTCAGCCAACAGCCCCTCAAACGGTTGCAGCACCCCACCGGCCGCCGCCTCCAGGGCTTGAGCCAGCGCTTTGCGGGCCTCGGGTTCGCGCCCGCCCCCCAGCAACAACGTCACTTTCTGAGTCAACGCCATCACGCAGAGCATCTGCCTGCCGGTTTGCTGCCCATGCTCAAGCAACGCATTCAATCGTCCTTCGGCCAGCATCGGCTGCCCTTGAATGACCTCCAGCAAGGCCTGCTGCAACTCGATATGCAGCGGCAGTTGCGGATGGAACTCCGGAGGCGCTGCAGCGTGTTCGCCGTTATAGGTCTGGCCCAAGCGAGCGAGCCAGGCTTCGGCCAGATCGGTGCGACCCTGGGCTAGCCAAAGCTCGCATTTGACCAGCGTAATCATCGCCAGGTAGTAAATCGGCGGTACGTCCCAGATGTGCATCAAGCGCTCGGCTTCGGCGAGTTCGGCAAAGGCTTTGGCGAATTCGCCACTGCTGCCCTCAAGCCTGGCAATCACGCAGTGACCGATCAATACGCTGATGTCGCGACAGGCTCGTGCTTCACTCAAACCGGCTTGCAAACGTGCCCGTGCGGCTTGCGGTTGCAAGCGCAGGGCCAGTAAAAAGCCCTCGTACAAGGTCAGTCGGGCGCGCACCGCATAGAGCCGTTGCGGGGATAACTGTTGCAGGCGTTGCAGGCCCTGACGCACTTCATCCAGCGAACGAAGGATTTCCCCTCGCGCTTGCAGCACGCGAGCGCGGTCGTAATGGGCCAGCGCTTCGAACAGCGGGTTGCCAACCCGTTGCGCCAACTCCAGAGACTCACGGTTCAACCCGCGTGCGCGCCACAAGTCGCCGTCGGCAATGGCCAGGTTGGACAGGGTCGAGAGGCACACCAGGCGTTGCCCGTAGCGTTTGGCCGGCAGGCTCTCCTGCGCTTCGGTGCAATAGAGCAACGTCAGTTCGCGATTGCCGCGCCCGCGAGCGATGATTCCGCTCAGGGCCAGCCATTGCGCCAGCATTGATTTCTGCGCAGTGGCTGACGGGGCCGGCAGGAAGCGGCTCAAATGACTGGCCAGTTCCTCCGCGGCGTCCAGCTGACAAGCCAGCCCCAATGCCCAGCTGTACAGCACGATCAGCCGTGGCGTGCTGATCAGCAGGCTGTCGGGCAAGTCCATTTTCCAGCGCAGCAACATGCCGACGTTCTGTTCGGCCAGCAGTTGTTCTTCGGAGAGGTTCTGGACCAGGTTCGCCGCGACATCCAGGTGCCCGGCACGCAACGCCTGCTCGACCGCCTCATCGAGCAGCCCCTGGGCATTGAACCATCGACAGGCGCGCAGGTGCAGGGTGGCCGCCGGCACGATCGCCTGCGCGGGAGGCCGGGTGCGCAGCAGGTCTGAAAACAAATGGTGGTAGCGATACCAGTGACCCTGTTCGTCCAGTGGCACCAGGAACACCTGATGGGCCAGCAGAAAACGCAGGATCTCGGCACTGTCATGGGCTTCGCGAACGGCGTCGCACAGTTCGCTGCAAAAGCGTTCCTGGGGTGCGGTGTCGTAAAGGAATGACTGCACCTCGGCGGGCAGACAATCGATGACTTCTTCGAGCAGGTAATCGCGGATCAGCCCTTCCCCGCCATGCAGCGACTGCGGCAAAGCACCCTGGGTGCCCGCTTCGGACGCCGCCAGTAGCCAGAAACGCAGTCCGGCAACCCAACCTTCGCTGCGCTGGATGAGGCTCTCCAGCGCTTCGCCGCGCAAGGAACTGCTGTGACGATCAAGCAGGGTCAAGGCTTCATCGTGAGTCAGGCGCAAGTCTTGTTCATTCAACTCGAGCAGTTGCCGTGACAGCCGCAGGCGTGCCAGATGCCAGTCCGGCCGCTGCCGACTGGTGACCATGACCAGCAAGCCGTCGGGCAGATGATTGAGGAAAAATTGCAGGCAGCGATCGAGCACCGGGCCCTGCGCCAGATGGTAGTCATCAAGCACCAACAGCAAAGGCGTACTCGATGCCAGGTGCACAGCCAACTCATCGAGCAAACCGTCCAGCCATTCTTCAAAGGCAAACGGCTGATGCCGCTGCCGCATTTTCAGCAGGCCCAGAAACTGGCTGCCGAGTTGCGGATAATAGTCCTGGAGGCCTTCGAGCAACCGCTCAAGAAAACGCCCTGGATCGCTGTCTCGCGGACTCAACCCCAGCCACAGACTTTGCCAGTGAGCCGGCAAGCCCTGACAGAACTCCACGGCCAACGAACTTTTGCCAAACCCCGCCGGTGCGCTGACCAGCAACAGCCTGCCACCGAGCCCCGCACTCAGGCGCTCGCACAGACGAGGCCGCAGCACATGGCCGTCGGGCAACGGAGGCCGAAAAAAGCGCCCGTCCAGTGCCGCGACGGCAACGCTTGCAGGGCCCGGGTGTGGGGACAGATCAGTCATGGCCGGCTCTTGTTTGAATGGCGGTTGGCGGCGTTGCAGATGTCCGCAGCCTAGCGGTAAACGAAGAGGGAATGAAGGTTATTGCTACAAATGACTACAAAAAGAATACAAGCAAAGGTATCGGTAGAACCCGACAGCCACGCCTGACCTGAATTGACCGCTACAACGATCGTTATGAAATTCAAAAAAAACGCCCCGAACCAGTCGGGGCGTTTCTCGAGGATGCGGCCTCTGTTCAGTACCGCTTAGCGAACACCCTCTTGGCGCAGCGCAGCCGGAGTGAAGTCGCTGGTGGTGGCGGTGAAGCCGAAGTCATACGCCGATTTCTCTTCGTTCTTCATGCCCAGTGCCAGGTAGCGACCCGATTGCAGGTCGTACAAGGTTTCCAGGGTGTACCACGGCACCTGAACGTTGTAGTAGTTCTGGGAGTGAGCTTCCGCCACACGCCACAATTGATTACGACCGTCGTAGTGGTCGATCACGGCCGCCTGCCAGGTGTCTTCGTCAATGTAGAAGTCACGCTTGGCGTAGATGTGACGCTGACCTTCCTTCAGGGTTGCGACCACATGCCAGACCCGGCGCAGCTCGTAACGAGCCAGGTCCTGGTTGATGTGACCGGCCTTGATGATTTCGTCGTACTTGAGTTGAGGTGAGTCGAGCTTGTAGCTGTCGGAGGCGATGTACATCTCTTTCTTGCCTTCGAGCTTCCAGTCGTAACGATCCGGCGCGCCGTTGTACATGTCCAGGTTGTCGGAGGTACGCAGGCCGTCCGCCGCAGTACCCGGCCCGTCATAGGACACTTGCGGCGCGCGACGCACGCGACGTTGACCGGCGTTGTAGACCCACGCCGAACGCGGCTCCTTCACCTGGTCGAGGGTTTCGTGTACCAGCAGCACACCACCGGCCAGACGTGCCGGCGCGGTCACTTTCTGCTTGAAGTAGAACAGGATGTTGCCCGGGTTCGCCGGATCGTAATCCTTCATCTTGTCGCGGAACACGAACTGGTCCTGGAAGTACACCAGGCTGTACGAGCCATTCGGTTGTGGCGTGGCCTGGGTTACCAGGCGGGTCACGCTGCCACCGCGATAGCGGGTGATGTGGTTCCAGATGACTTCAACGCCGGTCTTCGGGATCGGGAACGGAACTGCGGTTTCGAAGTTTTCCAGGCCGTTGCCGCCAGACACCAGGTTGGTGCTGGTGGCGTTTTTCTTGATGGAGGCAAACACGGCATCCGGCACGGTGGCGCCGCGATGGGACGGGTAGACCGGGATCTTGAAGGTTTCCGGGTAGCGCTTGAACATCGCGTACTGGCCCGGTGCGAGCTTGTCCTTGTACTGGTCGACGTTCTGCGCAGTGATGGTGAACAGTGGTTTTTCACTGGCAAACGGGTCAGACAGGAAACCTTTGCCGTCGACAGCGCCGGCGTTTTTCGGCAATGGTTTCCAGGCCGGAATCGAACCGTCAGCATTGCCGGCCATTTCGGCGCCCATCGGGGTCAGGCTCTTGCCCAGTTTGTCCGCTTCGGCCGCAGGGACCGCCGCCATCACGCCGGTCGCCAGCAGCGAAAGCCCCAGAACACCGACTTGGAACAGACTCTTGGTTATTTTCATAGGTGTGTTCGTCCTGATAATCAGTGCTTAGAAGTTCACGCCGAAGCTGAGCGCAACGAAGTCGCGGTCATCCACGGTGGTGTACTTGCCGTCGAAGAAGTTGGTGTACGCCAGGCTCGCGGTGTAGGTGTTCTGGTATTCGGCATCGACACCCAGGCTCACTGCTTTGCGACCTTCCTCGAAGTTGCCGCCAGGGCCAGGCGAGTAACCGCTCACGTCATGGGACCAGGCCACGTTCGGCTTGAGGTTCACGCCGGCGAATACGCTGTTGTATTCCCAGATGGCACGACCGCGGTAACCCCAGGAGTTTGCGGTGGTGAATCCGTCGTTTTCACAATAGCGGCTCACGTTGTTTTGTGGTCCACCGGCCAGGGTGCCGCTGTTCAATGTCTGGCACTGACCACCTGGCAACGGGCCCGGGCCGTAGCTCGGGTCACGACCGTAACGCGCTTTGGAAGTGCTTTCCAGACCGCCAACGTGAGTAAAGCCGACCTCGCCCACCAGGGTCAGTCGCTCGGCGCCCATCACCTGGTCGAAGAAGTGAGTAAGGGTCGTCTGGAGCTGGGTCACTTCCTTGCGGCGATAGCCCTGTTGATCCTGCCCTGGCGTACCCTGGAGCACGGAAACGTTAGGGTTCAGAGGCGTCAGGCCGGAAAAGAGAATGTCGGTGGTGTTGAGCTGAACCGGCGCATTCGGCCGATAGCTGACCTCACCACTCCACGCAGTACCTGTCGGTAACGTGGTGGAGAAGCTCAAGCCATACAGGCGAATATCTTCAGGGTACTCGACGTAGTAGCTGGAGTTACCGGCCACATTCAATGGCAACAAGGTCGGTGCCAGGTTACGCGCGACAGCGAGAGGAACACCCCTGGCCACCAGCGAGCCCACCAGGCCCGCCGCGCTGTAAGCGCTCGCCGGAGCACCTTTGCCGCTGAAAATCGGCGCACGGCTGTGGTAGTTCATGAAGTAGGCGCCGAACTCGGTGTCCAGCGGATCGAACATGTATTTGAAGGACACGCCAAATTGACCGCTGTCACGGGCATCGCGATCCGGACCGCGACGAACGATTACACCTTCATCCGGGTCACCCCAAGTCACGCCCCTGGCAGCCAGGGTGTTGATGCTGGCATTACGCAGCGAAGCCGGTAGCCTCGCAGCCGTCAATGCGCTGTTGAGTCCGTTACGGGTACGCAGTACCGCCAGGTTGTTGTCACAACCATCCGAAATCACGTCCGGTTGCGAGAAGAAGGTGCCGCAGTTGTCGGTAACGGTCTGGTCCCATTCAAGCTGATAGAAGGCTTCAGTCGAGAGGTTCTCGGTGAGGCTCTGCGAGACGTAGAACATGTTGACCGGGATCAGACCTTCCTTGATCTCGGCACCTGGACGACGGAACGCGGACACGTCGATCGGGTTGATCGAGTTGATACCGCCGCCGATGAAGGTACTTTCACCCCAACTCACTACTTGCTTGCCCAGACGCACGGAGCCCGGCTGATCGGCAACGGAGTAGTTGTGGTAGACGAAAGCGTCGAGAATCTGGCCGCCGGAGGACTTGGCGCCTTCCTTGCGGTTGCTGTCGCTGATGTCCTTGAAAGGACGGCTTTCGTCCTTGAGTTCGAAGTCGTACCAGTATTTGCCACGGACGAAAACGCCAGTGTCGCCGTATTTCAATTCAAGGTCATGGATGCCCTTGAAGATCTTCGAGAAGGTTTTCCCGCTCTCGAAGTTCAAGTGACCGTCATCGGAAGTCTGGGAGAGGCCGCGACCACCGTTGTTGACGCCGATGAGGTTCTTGTTGGCACTCTCGGTAGACCAACTGGCTCCGATCGACAGGGATGAGTCGAACTGACCTTCGATTTCACCAACGTTGAAACTGACGCCGAATGCTGGCCCGGCGAGCGTAGAGGCAAGACTGACCGCCAGGGGCAGTTTAGCCCGGCGCCAGAACTGGTTTACTGATGTCATCGACGCTACTCCATGTGCATTATTGTTATGGCAGTGAGTACTTCTAAAAACGCTGTGGATGACTGGAAGCCAAAGGGTCTCTAAGTCATTCCAAAGATGCATCGCCCCGTTTTGTGCGTTTGCTCCGTTCTTAAAAATCCTTGAGCGGACTATAGCCAGCAGGTAGTACTGCTTGATCCCTCTAAAGTGTGATTTGCAGCTGCCAGCCACTCTGGAACAGTCCTTTGCCAAGCCGACGCCCGTCGGCCCGGCAAGGATGGCTGAAAATTCAGATTTAACAAGCCAAGCGCTTGCTTGGTGGGGCTGGCGTGCCTTTCGGGCACGCCAAATGACACTTAAAGCGTCGAGAGGAACGTGCTGTTGTTGGCTTGCCATTCGGTGATGTCGACGCGAATACGCTTCTTGTCGAGCTTGCCGACACTGGTCTTGGGAATTTCAGTAACAAGAGCGATCTGGCTCGGGATGGCCCACTTGCTCAGATGCCCCAATTCCACGAATGGCTTGAGGTGCTCCTTCAGCTCCTTCGCCCCGATCACATGGCCTTCGCGGACCACCAGCAGTGCAAACGGACGCTCGCCCCACTGCGGATCGGCAATCCCCACCACTGCTACTTCGCGTACCGCAGGGTGGCGACTGATCAGGTCTTCCAGGTCCAGGGAGGAGATCCACTCGCCGCCGGTCTTGATCACGTCTTTGATCCGGTCGCGAATATCGATCACTCCCATGCTGTCCAGGGTCGCTACGTCACCGGTGTGCAGCCAGCCCCCGGCCCAGAGCTCGGCGCCCTTTTGCGGTTCGTTAAAATAACCCTCGGTGAGCCACGGCGCACGCAGCACCAGTTCGCCTTGGGTCTCGCCATCGGCGGGCAGGAAGTTGCCATCGGTGTCGACGATCGCCGCTTCCACCAATGGCCCCGGCACACCGGCCTTGATCCGATACGTGGTGCGTTCGTCTTCGGTGCCGGCCATCAGCTGGTCGTTGAGGTGCGCGCACGAGATCAGCGGTCCGGTTTCCGACATGCCGTAAGCGGCGGTCAGCTGAATGCCATTGGCCTTGGCGGCTTCGTACAACGTGCGGTGCAACGCACTGCCGCCGATCACAATTTTCCAGCCACCAAAGTCGGTACCTTGCGCGGCCTTGGAATTAAGGAGCATTTGCAGAATGGTTGGCACGCAATGGGAAAAAGTGACCTTCTCCTTGCGCCACAGCTCCACCAGATATTCCGGGTCGTAACGGCCGGGATAGACCTGCTTGAGCCCGAGCATGGTCGCCACATACGGCAGGCCCCAGGCGTGCACATGGAACATCGGGGTGATCGGCATGTAGACGTCGTTGGTGCCCAGCAAACGCACGCTGTCGATGGCACCCATGATGGTCGACACGCCCATGGTGTGCAGCACCAGTTGCCGATGGGTGAAATACACGCCTTTGGGATTACCGGTGGTGCCGGTGGTGTAGAACGTGGTCGCGACGGAGTTTTCGTCGAAGTCCTGGAAGTCGTACTGCGGGCTCGCGGCCGCCAGCAACTGTTCGTACTCGCCGATGAGGTTCGGCAAGTCGGCGGTTTTTTCCGGCAGGTCAGTCAGTAGCAGGGTTTTTTCCACCGTGGTCAGGTGCCCGGTAATGGCCTGGTACAACCCGACGAACTCGCTGTTGACCAGCACAAAGCGGTCCTCGGCGTGGTTCATGGTGTAGAGGATCTGTTCCGGTGACAGGCGCACGTTGATGGTGTGGATCACCGCGCCGATCATCGGGATGGCGAACATGCATTCCAGATAACGATGGCTGTCCCAGTCCATCACCGCCACGGTATCGCCAGCCTTGACGCCGGCGGCCGTCAGCACGTTGGCCAGCCTTGCAACCCGTTCAATCAGGGTCGGATAGCTGTAGCGCAACTGGTCGCGGTAAATGATCTCGCGGGTTTTCTCATAGCGAGCGCCGGACATCAGCAGCCGTTTAATCAGCAGCGGATACTGGTAAGCGCCTTCGGCTGGGGGGATAACGCGAGTCTGCAACATAAGAGTCCCTTTTCTGACTGCACGGTCGTGGCTGAAAGTAAGCACTCTAGTGCCCTTGGACGCCCGCCAAATCAGCCAAAGGAATGATTTATAACCTCGGACAAATGCTAGCTTTGCGCCAGCCTTTGCACGAATTCGCCGAACTCCCCCCTTTTTAGGAGCTGGCTTGCTGGCGAATAAGACGACGCGGTTCGCCAGACACACCGTCTTCGCTAGCAAGCCAGCTCCAAGGGCTGCGATCGATCAATGCATCTCGGTGAACGCGAGTTTTACACCGATGGCGATCAGCACGGCGCCCATGGTCCGGTCGAACCAGTGGCCCATGCGGGCGAAACCGGCGCGTACGCGTTGCTGGCTGAACAGCATCGCCACCAGGCAGAACCAGAAAGCCGTGGCCGCCGCGAGGTAAACCCCGTAACCCGCCTGCACCGCCAACGGCGTATGCGGATTGATCACCACGGTGAACAACGACAGGAAGAATAGCGTGGCTTTCGGGTTCAGACCGTTGGTCACGAAACCCGACGTGAAGGCGCCGCGAGCCGTGCGCTCGCCCGCTTCTTTATGCAGATCGTCAGCCACCGGTTTGGCCGGTTGCGTGCGCAGGGCCTTGAAGCCGATGTACAGCAGATAAGCGGCAGCCGCCCATTTCAAGGCGTTGAACAGCACGATCGACTGGGACACGATCAGGCCGATGCCGAGCAGCGAATAGCCAACGTGCAGGAAAATCGCTGTGCCAACACCCAGCGCCGTCCAGGTACCCGCTTGACGACCGTGGGTCACGCTTTCACGCACCACCACCGCAAAATCCGGGCCGGGGCTGGCCACGGCCAGCAAGTGAATCAGGGCAACGGTCAAAAACTCTGTCCAGTACATGGGGGGATCCTTTTGGCCAAGCGTAACTGTTTGTTTCATCTGGTAGGCTCGGCAGATTACGCCTTCAGTTCACTGCACAAAAGGTACAGTTGATGACGAACACTCACCGCGCCGTTTTCCTCGACCACCCGTCCCTGGACCTGGGCGACCTCGACCTCAGCCCGCTGCAAGAGTGTTTCAGCGACTTACAGCTTTTCGCCCAGACCACGCCGGACCAGGTGATCGAACGCCTCAAGGGCGCCACCGTTGCCATCAGCAACAAGATTCTGATCGACGCCGCCGCCATCGCTGCCAGCCCCGAGCTGAAGCTGATCCTGATCGCCGCCACCGGCACCAACAACGTTGATCTCGCGGCTGCCCGCGCCCACGGGATTACCGTCTGCAACTGCCAGGGTTACGGCACGCCGTCGGTGGCGCAGCACACGATCATGTTGCTGCTTAATATGGCAACGCGCCTGGCCGATTATCAAAAGGCTGTCGGCGAAGGTCGCTGGCAGCAGGCGAAACAGTTCTGCCTGCTGGATTACCAGATTGTCGAACTGGAAGGCAAAACCCTCGGTCTGCTCGGTCATGGCGAACTGGGCGGCGCGGTCGCACGACTGGCCGAAGCCTTTGGTATGCGCGTACTGCTCGGACAGATTCCCGGGCGCCCTGCCCGGCCGGATCGCTTGCCCCTGAATGAGCTGCTGCCGCAGATAGACGCGCTGACCCTGCACTGTCCGCTCAACGAACACACCCGCCACTTCATCGGAGCCCGTGAGCTGGCCTCGATGAAACCTGGTGCGTTCGTGGTTAACACCGCGCGCGGTGGTTTGATCGACGAACAGGCATTGGCCGATGCCTTGCGCAACGGTCACCTGGGTGGTGCGGCCACCGATGTGTTGAGTGTCGAGCCGCCGACCGCCGGCAATCCGCTGCTGGCCCACGACATTCCACGGCTGATTGTCACCCCGCACAACGCCTGGGGCAGTCGCGAGGCTCGGCAGCGAATCGTGGGCCAGTTGACCGAAAACGCTCAGGGATACTTCAGCGGTAAAGCGCTGCGGGTCGTCAGTTGATAAACTGCGGCACTTTTTTTCACAGGAGCAGATTATGGATCCGCGCAGTGAAGTACTGCTTCGTCAGGCCGAGTTATTCCAGGGTTCTGTGCTGATGGCCGGTTTGCCCGCCGATGACCTGCTAGGCCGTCTGCCCGACGCTCATGGCTGGTGCTGGCATGCCGGCGATCAAGCAGCGCTGGACGCCCGCTTCGCCGAGCGCAGCCATTTCGGTGTGACTGTATCGGAGCGCGCGTTTGACACCGCCGTGGTGTTTCTGCCCAAGTCCAAGGACCTGACCGACTACATCCTCAATGCCCTCGCCTCAAAACTGGCCGGTCGTGAACTGTATCTGGTGGGTGAAAAACGCAGTGGCATCGAAGGCGCGGCCAAGCAA
This sequence comes from Pseudomonas sp. HLT2-19-2, assembly GCF_054898005.1. Lineage (NCBI taxonomy): Bacteria > Pseudomonadati > Pseudomonadota > Gammaproteobacteria > Pseudomonadales > Pseudomonadaceae > Pseudomonas > Pseudomonas sp. HLT2-19-2. Next base: position 5,134,612 of record NZ_CM142712.1, read on the forward strand.
CTGAACCCCTTCGGCAAACCGCGCAAGCTCGACAGCGCGCGGCATTGCCAGCTCTGGCAGGTCACCGTGGCCACTGCACCAGAAGCCAAATCGCTGGAAAGCCTGGCCGAGACGTATGAGTTGCCGCTGGCCGAAGGTCCGTTGAAAGTCATCAGCCTGCCGGGCGTGTTCAGCCACGGGCGGCTGGATCGCGGCAGCGCGTTGCTGCTGGAACATCTCGATAAGTTGCCGAGTGGCCATTTGCTCGACTTCGGTTGCGGCGCAGGCGTTTTGGGTGCGGCGGTCAAGCGGCGTTATCCACACAACCAGGTCACTTTGCTTGATGTGGATGCGTTTGCCGCTGCCAGCAGTCGTCTGACCCTGGCGGCTAACGGCCTCGAAGCGGACGTGATTACCGGTGATGGCATCGACGCTGCACCGATGGGCTTGAGTGCAATTCTGAGCAATCCACCGTTCCATGTCGGCGTTCACACCGACTACTTCGCCACCGAGAACTTGCTGCGAAAAGCAGCCAAACATCTGAAAAACGGTGGCGAACTGCGCTTGGTGGCGAACAGCTTCCTGAAGTACCAGCCGCTGATCGAAGAGCATCTCGGGGTGTGCGCAATCAAGGCTGAGGGACAGGGCTTCAGAATCTATCGGGCCAAACGCGGCTAGGCATTCTTTTAAAAAGAGGCTTGCCCAATCGGATTTGCCTAGGCAGAATCCGCTCCGTCCTAGGGGAGTAGTCTCCCACGAGCGCCATGCTCGTCCGGCATACGTCAACATACTTGGTCAACAGACCATGGCGTATGCGACCCAAGCGTCCGCATCAGACGGATCGCAGGGTTTGACAAGACCTATGACACGAACACCTTACCCGGGGCGGGAAGGCTGTACGTGTCATAGCCGTGTCGACCCGCCCCTTAGGAAAACCCTGATGCTGGATTCATTTCTCGTTCCCACCGCAATCGTTGCCTTGGCCGAAATCGGCGACAAGACGCAACTGCTCGCGCTCATTCTCGCCGCTCGCTTTCGCAAACCCTGGCCGATCATCGCAGGTATCGTCGCTGCGACCCTGGCCAACCACGCAGCAGCCGGTGCGGTAGGTGCCTGGGTCGGTGGCTTCTTCTCGAATGCGATGCTGCACTGGATCCTCGCCGCGAGTTTCACCGCGACGGCGTTGTGGACCCTGGTGCCGGACAAGATGGACGACGACGAAGCCAGCACCGCCCGCAAGTTCGGACCGTTCCTGACCACGTTGATCGCGTTTTTCCTTGCGGAGATGGGCGACAAGACCCAGGTCGCCACCGTGATGCTCGCTGCGCAATACCCGGAACTGTGGCTGGTGATTATCGGCACCACCGTCGGGATGTTGATTGCCAACGTGCCGGTGGTTTTGGCGGGTAACTTTGCCGCGGATAAATTGCCGCTCACCCTGATTCGTCGCCTGGCGGCGTCGGCGTTCTTCATCCTCGCCATTGTCGCGGTGTACAAGGCGATGCAGAGCAGCGGGTGGGTTTGACGCGCTAAGCAGATCGCTCCCACGTCGAGGCGTCGAACCGTCTGCGTGGGAGCGATCAATGGCTCAGGACTTTTTGGCTTTCTCGTACAGCGGCATGACTTTCGGAATCGCCGCTTGCAACGAAGCAACCCGACTGGCCGACGCCGGGTGCGTGCTCATGAACTCTGGCGGCGAACCTTGCGAAGCCTTGCTCATCTTGTTCCACAAGGTGATCGCCGCGTTCGGGTTGTAGCCGGCGCGAGCAGCCAGTTCGAGGCCGATCAGGTCCGCCTCGTTTTCATTGGAACGACTGTTGGGCAAGGTCATGCCGTAGTTGGCCACGGTGTCCGCCAGCGCCAGGCTGTCCTGACCCAGACCGAACAAGGCACCGGCGCCCTGCTTGGCCATTTCGATGCCATACGCTTTGGACATTGCTTCACGACCGTGCTCGCGCAGGGCGTGGGCGATTTCGTGGCCCATGATCGCGGCGATTTCATCGTCGGTCAGTTTTAGGCTGTCGATCAGGCCGGTGTAGAAAATGATCTTGCCGCCAGGCCCACAGTTGGCGTTAAGTTCGTCGCTCTTGATCAGGTTGACCTCCCACTTCCACTGGGCCGAATCTGGTCGAAAAATCGGCGCCTGGGCAATCAGCCGGTCGGCAATGGCCTGGACACGTTTGGCCTCGCTACTGGTCTTGTCCAGCACGCCTTTACTGCTCGCCTCGCCGACTGTCTTTTGATAAGACTGGGCGTACATCTGATTGACCTGATCGGTCGACAGCATGCTGAACATGTACTGTTTGCGCTCAACGCCCACCGCGCCACCGCTGGTGGTGTTGACCGACTGACAACCCGCGAGCAGCAGACCTGCGCTCAGCGCACACAAAACCAATGTCTTATTCATCAAAAAATTCCCTGAAAACATGCCGGTTATCCTAGGCGGTGAATTGTATTGGCGCCAGATACAACAGAGGTGTAGACGCACATTTCAGACAAAGCTCTCATGACCGTAGGAAAAAATTCACCTAACAGCGCCCACCGCGGTCGATAACGGACCGTGATGATTCATTTGCGACATTAACGCCTGCAAAACAGCCAATTCGTCAAACCCCGCTCATGGCCATCGACACCCCTGCCGATACAGCACCGCAGACGTCCTCTTGCGTGCGGAGCACCCATGAAATTCAAGTCGATCCAGTTTTCCGTGGCAGCCCTCGCCGGCGCCATCGTTCTTAGTGTCGTGGCAGCCCTGGTGCTGTACGCGCTGTTTTCCGGCGCACGGACACAAGACATGGTCCAGGAGCGGACCCAGGCACAATTCGAACAAGTCATCGAACAGCGCCTGACGTCACTGGCGCAAACCCAGGTCAGCCAGATTCAGCGTGAACTCGAAGCGCCACTGCTGATTGCCGGCGGACTGGTGCGAGTCAACGCATTAATCGGTACACCGGGCGCCGATGGTCAGCCACAGTTAAGCCTGAGCCGTGAGCAATTGATCAGCCTGATCAAGGAAAACGTCACCAAGAGCCCGAAAATTCTCGGCACCTACGTCGGTTGGGAAAAAGACGCCCTCGATCACAACGATGCGGCCTACGTCGACACCAAGGTGGTCGGCATCGACGCCAGCAACGGCCGCTTCCTGCCGTGGTGGTTCCGCAACGAAGACGGCAGCCTTGGCCTGGATAAACTGGTGGACGTCGACGACCAGAAAACCCTGTCCACCGGCGTGCGCGCCAGCGAGTACTACCTGTGCTCGAAAGAAACCAAAAAATCCTGCGTGATCGATCCGGCGCCCTACAAGGTCGGCGACAAGATCGTCATGCTCGCCTCCTTTATTGAACCGATCATGCTCAACGGGGCCTTTCAAGGCATCGTCGGCGCCGACTTGTCGGTGAACTTCATTCAGGAAATGCTCCTCGGCGCGAATCAGAAGCTGTACGGCGGCTCAGGTGTTATGGCCTTGATCGGCGGCAACGGCCGGATCGTCGCCTACACCAAGGACCCGAGCAAATTCGGTGAGAAAGTCAGCGACATCCTCGACAGCCAGCAGATCGCCAACATGGCCAATCTCAAGCGCGGTGAAGTCACCTACACCGTCGACAAGGCCCATGGCCGGATCGAGTTGTACCTGCCGTTCGGCATCGGCCAGACCGACGCTCGCTGGACCCTCATGCTGCAACTGCCGTTGAACGCGGTGATGGCCGACCTGCAAAAACTTCAGACCGATCTGGACGCTCAGCGCAAGTCCGACACCTTTGGCATGGCCATGGTCGGTTTGTTCATCGCCGGTATCGGTTTGCTGGTGATCTGGCTGGTGGGCCACGGCATTGCCCGGCCGCTGAAGCAGATGGTCGCCATGCTCGACGACATCGCTCAGGGCGAAGGCGACCTGACTCGCCGCCTGACCAGCGACCGCGCCGATGAACTGGGCTCGATTGCCAAAGGCTTCAACACCTTCCTGGCCAAGTTGCAGGCGATGATCACTCAGGTGGTGACGTCGGTGCAGAGCGTCAGCGACTCATCGGAACACACCGCCGACATCGCCATCCGCACCAACATTGGCGTGCACAAGCAAATGGCCGAGATCGATCAGGTGGCCACGGCGGTGCATGAAATGACCGCCACTGCCCAGGACGTGGCGCGCAACGCGACCCAGGCTGCGCAAGCCGCCAGCCATGCGGATAAAGCGGCGGCCCAGGGCATGCAGATCGTACGCGATACGTCGAACTCGATCGGCGTACTGGCGGTGGAAATCGGCAAGGCCGTCAGCGTGGTACAGACCCTGGCCAAGGACAGCGAGAACATTAACGCAATCCTCACCGCCATTCGCGGGATCGCAGAACAAACCAATTTGCTGGCCTTGAACGCGGCCATTGAAGCGGCCCGTGCCGGTGAGCAGGGACGTGGTTTTGCGGTAGTGGCCGATGAAGTGCGCAATCTGGCGCAGAAAACACAGAAAGCCACTGAAGAAATTCAGACCATGATCCAGCAGCTGCAACAAGGCACGCGCGATGTAGTGCGCGTGATGGAAGACAGCCAGAACCGCACCGACGAAAGCGTGCAGCATGCGGCGAAAGCGGCCGAGGCGTTGGAGACGATTACTCAGGCGGTGTCGGTGATCAACGACATGAACACGCAGATTGCCAGTGCGGCCGAGGAACAGAGCGCGGTGGCTGACGACATTAATCGTAATGTGATCAACATTGGGCAAGTGGCCAATGAAGTGGCTGGCGGAGCGGATGAATCGAGTGCGGCGAGTGCGGATTTGACCAAGTTGGCGGAACAGCAGCGGCGGTTGATTAATCAGTTCAAGGTCTGAAGACAACCGAGAAATGATCGTTCCCACGCTCTGGTGGGAACGATCAATATCTCAACCCGGAGTAAGACACTCGGGCCCATTCAACTTCGGATCGTTCACCAAATTCGCCAACACCCGCTCGCGCAATGCAGCAGGTTCACTGGCGAGCAACGCCTGCAACGCATGCAATGGTGTTTCAGGATTCAGCCACGCCTCCTGCCCCATCGCATCGAGAATCAACGGCCGGCGCTGACTCGCCGCCGGCTGCGTGATCACCGCCGTGCTCAGCCACACCTGCTCCTGCACCGGATACGCTTCCCAGATCGCTGCAAAGAACAGCGTCGAACCCTCCCCCGGTGTCAGCCAGTACGGACGCTTACGAGTCGTGCCACGCCACTCGTAAAAACCATTGGCCGGCAGCAGGCAGCGGCGTTCGCGCAGGGCTTGGCGAAACATCGGTTGTTCAGCGACGGTTTCGGCACGGGCATGGGCCGGGGTACGGGAAAGATCGGTCAGCCACGGCGGCGTCAAACCCCAACGTGCCCGAGCCAACTCGCGCTGACCGTCAACGCCTGCACGCAGCATCAGCACCGAATCGTTGGGAGAAATATTCCACTGGGCCTGCTGATCGGCGGGGAAGCCAGGCAGGGCCGCGAAGGCGGGGTTCCAGCGAAACAGGGCATAACGTCCACACATGGGGCAACACGACTCTAAATAAAACGAACGCCAGCCTAACAGACCAGCGTGCCGGGAAAACTTTCCGGTTCGTCGCCGGGCAGTGGCAGCGCGGCATTGTACGCGGTGATCAGCTCCCGGGCATATTCGGCCTGGTCGTTATTCACCGACAAGCCCAGCAAGCCGTAAATCGGCAGTTCGCCGCTTCCACCGAGCAAATCACGCCCCACCAGATGCGCCTCGATGCCCTCGCTAGCCAGCATGCCTTGCAGCAACTCACCTTCCATCAGGTTTTCAGGCTCGTAGATTCGCTGCATAGACGCCCCTCACTCATTTTCGCTGAACACTTCGAGATGCCATTCCTCTCCGTGAACCTGCAACACAAACGTTATCGGCCGACAGCACACCTGACAGTCCTCGATATAGGTCTGATCGCCCCCGGACAGATCCACAGTTGTCTCAACCTCCTCACCACAATACGGACATTCATACTGCGCAGTTTCCAGCATCGCGGTCTCCCAGGTGACTTGTGCGTATAATCGCCGGTCTATTTGCAGGGCCATTTTTGTCTGGCTACCGCTTCAGACCGTGCCCCGTTGGTTTTCGATCAAAACCTTTACTTACCCTAGCCGTTTCTAACAAGAGAGCATGATGGGCGAATTCGATGCCATCCGACCGTACGACGACAGCGAAGTCCCAGCGGTGCTGGACCGGCTGCTCGGCGACAAGGCGTTTTTAGATATCCTCATCCACTTCCGCTTCCCGCGTTTTGCTGGTGCTTTCGGCTGGGCGCTTAAACCTCTTATAGCTCATCGGCTGCGCCGTGAGTTCGCCGGCATCACCTCCGTGGCCACGCTGCAGGATAAAGTCGAGATGTACGTCGACCACACCATCGAGCGCGCCACGGACGGTGTGACGTACACCGGCGTCGAGCAGTTCAAGTCCGGTAGCGCCTACCTGTTCATCGCCAACCACCGCGACATCGTGATGGACCCGGCCTTCGTCAACTACGCCGTATACCACGCCGGCCTGCCGACACCGCGCATCGCGATCGGCGACAACCTGCTGCAAAAGCCCTTCGTCAGCGATCTGATGCGCCTGAACAAGAGTTTCATCGTGCACCGTTCGATCACCGGTCGCCGCGAGAAGATGGCGGCGTATCAACTGCTGTCGGCCTACATCAACCACTCGATCCGCAACGATTGCGCCTCGATCTGGATCGCCCAGGCCGAAGGCCGGGCCAAGGACGGCGACGATCGCACCGAGTCGGCCATCCTCAAGATGTTCCACATGAGCCGCAAGGACGAGCCGTTCGGCGAGGTCATCCGCTCGCTGAACGTCACCCCGGTGTCGATCAGCTACGAATATGACCCGTGCGATCAAGCCAAGGCTCGCGAGCTATTCATCCGCGCCAGCACCGGCAGCTACTGCAAAGTGCCGGGCGAGGACGACGTGAGCATCGCCAAGGGCATCACCGGCTACAAGGGCCGGGTCCACGTAAACTTCGCCTCGCCGATCACCGAGCTGTTCGACGACACCAAGCAATTGGCGATCGAAATGGACCGGCAGATCCTCGGCGGCTACCGCCTGTTCCCGGTGCACTACCTGGCCTATGCCCAATGGAAAGACGCCGACCCGCAATTGCAGGTCCCGAAAGCTGCCGAGGTGTTTGCGGCCGATGAACTGGCCAAGGCTCAGGAGCAATGGCAACAGCGTCTTGACGCTTGCCCTGAGGAACATCGTCCGTTCCTGGTGCTGCAATACGCGACGCCGGTGCGCAATCAGTACCGCGTAAAAGCAGGTTTGCCGCTGTAAGGTGTTTGGCTGGATACGACAACGGCGCCTTTGGGCGCCGTTTTCATTGCTGCGATTTTTGCGGTCAGACTCGCGTGCTGATCCACGACACCAGCAGCGCCAACCCCAGCTGCCCTGCCTTTGCGACAAATAACGAAACATCTGGCCAAATGCTGCCCTGTGTCACGGCTCCGTCATCTGGATACGCCAGTCTGGCGCCCTCTAAACCGACACGGAAACCGTCATGCTGCACGCCGAAAACCAGGATCGCCTCTACCTCATCGCCCAAAGCGACGAACAACAAAACCTTGTTGGCAGCCTCGCCTTTAACGTTCAGGACCGCCACTGGCTGGTGTATTGCGCGCTGGGTGGGCATCAACATGCGGATTTGCCGGAGACGGATTTGTTGACTGGGGTGAGCGTGCTGGATTTTTACTCCGAAGCTGCATGACACCGCAGATCCCCTGTGGGAGCTGGTGTTAACCGGGCAAAATCGGTGGGCATTAAAAAGCCCGGGGCCATTGCTGGCACCCGGCTTTTTTGAATCCAGCGAACGTTTACTCGCCGAGAATCTGACCAATCGTCGGGTCCTTGAACAGACGCGTCAACGCATCGCTCAACACATCACTGACCAGCTTGGTATTGGTCTCCTGATTCGGCGCCATACCAAAACGCTGATCCAGGGACGCACCGTAACGACCGCTGTAACGACGGTTGGCATTCTGCACATCGGAGCGGAAGGTCGCGCCGATGGTCGCTTCCGTCACGTACATGCCTTCTTTAGGCGACTGATACTTCAGCTCGGCCAGGGTCACGGTCAACTGCGGTGCATTCATACCGTTGGACACCGGGGTGAAACCCAGCAAACGCACGGCTGCCTCAGCCTGAGCCTGTAACTTCGGCACGATCTGCGTGCCCTGCACGGTGATCGCGCTGGTCTCAGGGTACAGACCGCCACGGGTCCCCAGGGTTGGCGACGGACGACCGTCCACCACCCGCACCACAACCTGCTGGCCATGGCCAACCGGCGCCAGCTGAGTCGTCAGCTTGGGTTCCGGATTCAGTTGTTGCGGGCTGTGGGCGCAGCCGACAAGGGTCAAACTGGTCACAGTGATCAAACCGAACAACAGGCGTTGCAACATGCGCTTCTCTCCAGAATCAGGCACAAACAGGCCAGCAGTATAGCGGTGGGCCACTGCGGGTAACTAGCACCTCACAGTGAATACTGAAATCTCTGACAAACCCTTCAGACCGCGGTTCCTGTCACACATCTGTCACCGCCCATACACTTTCACGTCACGGTCCACTGGCAACCTTCACAGCAATCACCCCACACGGTACTTTGCCATGCGCTACCTAAGCTTGCTGTTCACCCCACGCCCTCTGCATCGCTGCTTCGCCCTGCTCGACCGCAATGGCCACTGCCAGGCTTTCAAACAGTGCAGCCTCCAGCCCATGGGCGATAGCTGGGTCGAAATTGAAGAAATCCGTCTCAACTGGTTGCACCATCCCCTGCCCCCTGGCGCCCGTGTCAGCCAGCGCCAGCCACGTGCGCGGGCTCATCAGTGGTTGACCACCTGACCGAACGCTTAATAAAAGTCATTAAACACGACCATTTCCCCGCGTTTCTTCGCTACAATCTCCCCCCGATTATAAGGACGTCTCCTGATCGGGCCTCGCAGCATCGTCAATGCGCTTGTATTGACACCCCGCACCGCCCACAGAGAGCCGCCCACACAGATCGAGTGAAGCTGGCGCGCTTGCTGTTCCTTGAGCAAAACCCCCACTTTTCGCGAATCTGCAGAGCTGTCATTACGCTCGGTTACTGAGCTGTTTGCCCGTTTTGCCTGTCATGTATTCCATGGGGGCAATCCATCCGGGCACGGTGCCAGGCTGGGACAGCCCTTTTTTGAGGTTCACGTCTTCAAAAGAGCGTGAAAAAAACGGGTTTTCACAACTTCACAAGAGTGTGGCGAGCAAATGAATAGTTTTGCGTCTGAATATGCACCATTAGCGTCTGAAACAGCCCAACGACACAGGACCGAGTATTCCTCGAACACCGGAGCCTGAAGCCTGTCCTCTACGGATTTGGTTGCACAAACGGATGTATCGACCATAAGTCGAATTGCCAGCCGCGCGTTGAAGTGAGTTCATGTAGCTCTTTTAGACTCGGCCGGTAGCGTCCGTCGAAGTTGCGATAAATTGCGAAGATTCGGACATGGCGATACTGCCATGGGTACCTGGGGCATCACTGACACGCCCCTTCACTCCTGGCAGCCATACCGACAATTTGGTGCTGCAGATTTTGGAGACGCGTTAAATGGCGCATAACGAAGCAGTCGACGTAGTACTGGTTGGGGCCGGCATCATGAGTGCCACCCTCGCTGTACTGCTCAAAGAGCTCGACCCCGCGATCAAGCTGGAAGTCGTCGAGCTGATGGATTCCGGTGCCGCGGAGAGTTCGAACCCGTGGAACAACGCCGGTACCGGTCACGCTGGGCTGTGTGAGCTCAACTACACGCCGCAGGCTGCCGACAGCACCGTCGACATCAAGAAAGCCGTGCACATCAACACCCAATTCGAGGTGTCGAAGCAGTTCTGGTCTTATCTGACCAAGAAAAGCACGTTCGGCTCGTGCAAGACGTTCATCAGCCCGGTGCCGCACCTGAGCTTCGTGCAGGGCGACGATGGCGTTTCCTTCCTCAAGGAACGCTTCAAGACGCTGAGCAAGCACCACGCCTTCTCGGACATGGAATACACCGAAGACAAGGCCACCATGGCCGAGTGGATGCCGCTGATGATGCCTGGCCGGCCGACCGACGAAGTCGTCGCCGCCACCCGCGTCATGAACGGCACCGACGTCAACTTCGGTGCCCTGACCAATCAACTGCTCAAGCACCTGACCAGCGCACCCGATGCCCAGGTCAAGTACTGCAAGCGCGTGACCGGCCTCAAGCGTAACGGCAGCGGCTGGACCGTCAGCATCAAGGACGTCAACAGCGGCAACTCGCGTGACGTCGACGCAAAATTCGTGTTCCTCGGCGCCGGTGGCGCGGCACTGCCGCTGCTGCAAGCTTCGGGTATCGAAGAAAGCAAAGGCTTCGGCGGCTTCCCGATCAGTGGCCAGTGGCTGCGTTGCGACAACCCGGAAGTGGTCAAGCACCACCAGGCCAAGGTTTACAGCCAGGCTGCGGTGGGTTCGCCACCGATGTCCGTGCCGCACCTGGACACCCGCGTGGTCGACGGCAATAAGTCCCTGTTGTTCGGGCCTTATGCCGGCTTCACCACCAAGTTCCTCAAGCACGGCTCGTTCATGGACCTGCCGATGTCGGTTCGCGCCGGCAACATCGGCCCGATGCTGGCCGTGGCGAAAAACAACATGGACCTGACCAAGTACCTGGTCAGCGAAGTGATGCAGTCGATGGAACAGCGTCTGGACTCGCTGCGTCGCTTCTACCCTGAAGCGAAAGCCGAAGACTGGCGCCTGGAAGTGGCCGGCCAACGGGTGCAGATCATCAAGAAAGACCCGAAAAAGGGCGGCGTTCTGCAATTCGGTACCGAACTGGTCGCGGCCAAGGACGGTACGCTTGCTGCCCTGCTCGGCGCTTCGCCAGGCGCATCGGTGACCGTTTCGATCATGCTGGAACTGATCGAAAAGTGCTTCCCGAACAAAGCGTCTGGTGAGTGGGCTGCCAAGCTCGCGGAAATCTTCCCGGCTCGCGAAAAAGTTCTGGAAACCGATGCTGCGCTGTATCGCAAGCTCAACGTGCAGAACAACGTCGCGCTGGAACTGGTTGAAGCCAGCAACGAGACCGAAAGCTACGCTTGATTCGGCCACATAAAAAACGCCCCGTTTTCATTGAGAGCGGGGCGTTTTTTTTTGCCTTTAAAAGATCGCAGCCTCGCTACCATTTGTAGGAGCTGTCGAGCGTAGCGAGGCTGCGATCTTTTGATCTTAACCGCGAGCCTTGTTGATCAGTTCGATGTATTCAGCCGCATTGCGCTGATCTTTGATCAAGGCAACGAAGTCATTGCCGTGCTCATCCTTGCCGTCCAGATCCAGACCGGCTTTGCCAAAGAACGTCAGAAAACGCTCGAAGTCATCGATGCGCAGGCCGCGGTAGGCCTTGATCAGTTTGTGCAGCGACGGCGACGTGGCGTCGACCGGTTCGAAATCGAGGAACAGCTTGATCTGCTCATCGCCGATCTCGTCACCAATCACTTGCTTCTTATCTTTACGCATTGCCGACTCCAGCTCGCAGACATTTCACGGGGCGGGCAGTTTACCCCTCCCCGGGCACAGGGCTCAACGCGGACGAACGCTGCCGGTGTGCAGATCGGCCCAGATATGGCCGTTGGCATAGCTGAGGAACTGGCAATACACCGTGTCATTGCGCAACAAGTCGATCACCACCCGGTACTGCGCCATCGGGTAAAAGAGCGTCAGGGTTTTGCTCTTGTCGTCGTAAATCGGCTTTTTCAGGCTTTTGCTTTCGCCATCGAAGTTGACCAGCACCTGGGTGATGGTCGCGCCTTTGTTCAAGGATTTGCCCTTGAGAAGGATCAGCCACGGTGACGTAACCGGAATCGGCTGCTGGTTGGACTGGCGTTGACTGCCGACCACCACCGACTACTCGGTGACCTGCAACAGCTGTTGCTGATCGGGTTCGGCGTCACGCAGGGTCAGGTCATCCTCGCCCGCAAACTTTGCCGAGTGGCATTCGCTCTCATGAAAAACCAGAGCGAATACCAGCCGAATTTAAGACCGCAGGGTTCCCTTGCAACATAGAATCTCCCACAGGAGATACGTAGCTTGGGCTTACATGCCTTTAACGGCAAAAATCCCGTTGGCGTTACGCCAGTAGCCTTTGTAGTCCATGCCATAACCGAAGATGTAACGGTCGATGCATGGCAGGCCGACGAAATCGGCTTTCAGGTCCGGGCGGGCCTTGCGGTCGTGGTCCTTGTCGATCAGCACGGCGGTGTGCACTTTGCGGGCGCCCGCGTGTTTGCAGTAGTCGATGATCGCGCCCAGGGTGTGACCTTCATCGAGGATGTCGTCGATGATCAGCACATCACGGTCGAGGAACGAGACTTCCGGCTTGGCTTTCCAGAACAGGTCGCCGCCGCTGGTTTCGTTGCGATAACGGGTGGCGTGCAGGTAGGACGCTTCCAGCGGGAAGTTCAGATGGGTCAGCAGCTTGCCGGAGAAAATCAGCCCGCCGTTCATCACACAGAACACCACCGGATTGCTTTCCGCCATCTGATCGTTGATTTGTGCACCGACACGGGCGATGGCCGCCTCGACTTCAGCTTCGGTGTACAGGCAGTCAGCCTCTCGCATGATTTGACGGATATGCTCGAGATCAGCAGGCATGGCGCTCTCCAGGGGGGTGACGGACTGAGGAAAAGCGGGCAAAGGTACGCATCCCTCACGGCCAGATCAAGCGTTTATGGACTAACGTTCTGTATGTCTATAGGACAACACCCTCGGATAGATTAATCTAGGCCGGTTTTTTTGCCCGCCGCCGGAGCCTTTCCCATGCCCATCCTCGAGATCCGCCATCCGCTGATCCGTCATAAACTTGGCCTCATGCGCCGCGCCGACATCAGCACAAAGAATTTCCGTGAGCTCGCTCAGGAAGTCGGCGCCCTGCTGACCTATGAAGCCACCAAAGACCTGCCGCTGGAATCCTACGATATCGAAGGCTGGTGCGGCACTGTGTCGGTCGAGAAAATCGCCGGCAAGAAAATTACTGTAGTACCGATCCTGCGCGCCGGCATCGGCATGCTCGAAGGCGTGCTGAGCCTGATCCCGGGCGCCAAAGTCAGCGCCGTCGGTGTGGCCCGCAACGAGCAAACCTTGCAGGCCCACACCTACCTGGAAAAACTCGTTCCGGAAATCAACGAACGCCTGGCGATGATCATCGACCCGATGCTCGCCACTGGCAGCTCCATGGTCGCGACAATTGACCTGCTGAAAAAGGCCGGTTGCCGGGACATTCGCGCGATGGTGCTGGTTGCCGCGCCTGAAGGCATCGCTGCTGTAGGGAAAGCTCACCCGGACGTGATGATCTACACCGCCTCCATTGACGAGAAACTCAACGAGCACGGATACATCATCCCAGGCCTGGGCGATGCCGGTGACAAGATCTTCGGCACCAAGCAGAAGGACGCTTGAGCATGCAGGATGAGTTCAACGATCCGCTCTGGCGCACGGTGCTGTCGGGTGCGCAGATGCTGTTCGTGGCCTTCGGCGCCTTGGTGTTGATGCCGCTGATTACCGGTCTCGACCCGAACGTGGCGCTGTTCACCGCCGGCCTGGGGACGATTCTGTTCCAGATTGTCACCGGGCGTCAGGTGCCGGTATTCCTGGCATCGAGTTTTGCCTTCATCACCCCGATCATCCTCGCCAAGGGCCAGTTCGGCCTCGCGGCGACCATGGGCGGCGTGATGGCGGCGGGTTTCGTCTACACCTTCCTCGGCCTTGCGGTGAAGATCAAAGGCACCGGTTTCATCGACCGTCTGCTGCCACCGGTGGTGATTGGCCCGGTGATCATCTCCATCGGCCTGGCCATGGCGCCGATCGCCGCTAACATGGCGATGGGCAAGGCGGGCGACGGCACTGAGCTGATTCATTACCAAACGGCAATGTTGATCTCGATGCCAGCGCTGCTGACCACCCTGATCGTCGCGGTGTTCGGTAAAGGCATTTTCCGCCTGGTGCCGATCATCTCGGGCGTGCTGGTGGGTTTTGCGATGGCGTTCTATTTTGGCGTCGTCGACACCGCAAAGATTGCCGCCGCTCCGTGGTTCGCCATCCCGCACTTCACCGCGCCGGAATTCAACTGGCAAGCGATTCTGTTCATCGTTCCGGTCGCCCTGGCGCCGGCTATCGAGCACATCGGCGGTGTGATTGCAGTCGGTAGCGTGACCGGTCGCGATTACCTGAAGAAACCCGGCCTGCATCGCACCCTGCTCGGCGATGGCATTGCCACCACCGCGGCGGGACTGTTTGGCGGTCCACCCAACACCACCTACGCCGAAGTGACGGGCGCGGTGATGCTGACCAAGAACTACAACCCGAAGATCATGACCTGGGCGGCGATTTTCGCCATCAGCCTGGCGTTCGTCGGCAAGTTCGGCGCGCTGCTGCAAAGCATTCCAGTGCCGGTGATGGGCGGGATTCTGTGCCTGTTGTTCGGTTCGATTGCGGCGGTGGGCATGAACACGCTGATTCGCCACAAGATCGACCTGGGCGAGGCGCGCAATCTGGTGATTGTCTCGGTGACCCTGGTGTTCGGGATTGGCGGCGTACTGGTCGGCACCGGCACAGGGCCTGACGACTTCGGCCTCAAAGGCATCGCACTGTGCGCGGTGACGGCGATTGCGCTGAACTTGTTGCTGCCGGGTAATGACAGCTGGAAGCACAAGAAGGCGAATGATCCACTGATCTAAGCAGGCATTCAAGAATGCCTTCGCGGGCAAGCCGGGTCGCCGCATCGCTCGTTCCTACAGGAGTTGCATCGTTCCATTGATCGACACAAACCCCTGTAGGAACGAGCGATGCGGCGACCCGACTTGCCCGCGAAGCTTTTAAAGCGCCAGAGGCGCTCGCTCGCACAAGGTACTCAACGCCTTTGCCCACTGCGGGTCATCGTTGAGACACGGCACCAGCACCAACTCCTCCCCTCCCGCCTCGCGGAATTGTTCTTTGCCGCGATCACCGATTTCTTCCAACGTCTCAATACAATCGGCGACAAACGCCGGGCACATCACCAGCACTTTCTTCACGCCCATTCCAGCCAACTCATCGAGGCGCGCTTCGGTGTAGGGTTCGATCCATTTGGCTCGACCCAATCGCGACTGGAATGACACCGACCACTTGCCGTCCGGCAGGCCCAAACGTTTTGCAAACTCGGACGCCGTGCGCAGGCATTGGGCGCGGTAGCAGGTCGCCAATACTTCTGGCGAAGCGTTCAGACAGCAATTATCGCTTTTAAAGCAATGGTGCCCGGTAGGGTCGATCTTGGTCAGGTGCCGCTCCGGCAAGCCGTGAAAGCTTAGCAACAGATGATCGTGATCCTGCTCCAGATGCGGCTTGGCGCTGGCCACCAACGCATCAAGGTATTCCGGCTGATCGTAGAACGGCTGGAGAATCGAGAACTGCACGTCGAGCTTCTTCTCGCGCACTACTCGTTTGGCTTCTTCGATCACCGTCGTCACGGTGCTGTCAGCGAACTGTGGATAAAGCGGCGCGAGCGTGATTTTTTTGTGGCCTTGGGCGGCCAACTGCACCAATTTCGACTCAATCGACGGTTCACCGTAACGCATCGCCAACTCCACCGGACCGTGGGTCCACTGGGCAGTCATGACCTGTTGCAGGCGACGGCTGAGCACCACCAACGGCGAGCCCTCCTCCCACCAGATCGAGGCGTAGGCGTGGGCTGACTGCTCCGGGCGCTTGAACAGGATCAGCGACACCAACAAACGTCGCACCGGCCATGGCAGGTCGATCACATACGGGTCCATCAGAAATTGATTGAGGTAACTGCGCACATCCGCCACCGAGGTGGAGGCCGGTGAGCCCAAGTTGACCAGAAGCAATGCGTGATCGGTCATGCAACGTCCTATTTCAAAGGCGGTTGGAAAGGTCATCCAGAGCCGCGCGCAAATCAGTGAACTGGAAAGTGAAACCCGCTTCCAGCAAGCGAGCCGGTAAGGCCTTCTGGCCGCCCAGCAACAGCAATGACAATTCGCCCAGACACACCTTTAAAGCCAGGGCCGGCATGGGCATGAACGTCGGGCGGTTCAGCACGCTCCCCAACGTCTTGGCGAACTCGCGATTGCGCACAGGCTTGGGCGCGCAGGCATTATAAGGACCGCTGGCGTCTTTCTGATGCAGAAGAAAATCAATCAAGGCGATTTGATCGTTGATATGGATCCACGGCATCCACTGCCGGCCATTGCCGATAGGCCCGCCCAGCCCCAGTTTGAACGGCAGCAACAGCCGCGACAAAAAGCCGCCCTCGGCTGACAACACCAGCCCGGTGCGGATGAGGATCACGCGGATGCCCAAGGCTTCGGCACGCTGGGCGGTTTCCTCCCACGCGATGCACAACTGGCTGGCGAAATCATCGATGACCGGTGGAGATTTCTCGGTCAATTCCCGCTCGCCCCCATCGCCGTACCAACCAACGGCAGATCCGGAGATCAATACCTGCGGTTTTTGCTCGCGGGTTTCGAGCCAGGCCAGCAAGGTTTCGGTCAGGGCGATTCGGCTACTCCACAACAGCGCTTTGCGTTTGGTTGTCCAAGGCCGATCGGCAATCGGTGCGCCCGCCAGATTTACAATCGCATCGATCGGTTCCGGGCCGAGGTCTTCAAGCCGGGCAACACCACGCACTTGGGTACCGCCTATTTTCGCGACTTTTTCAGGACTTCGACTCCAGACCGTCAGACGATGCCCCTGACTCAACCAGTGTCGGCAGAGCTGACGTCCTATCAAACCAGTACCGCCGGTCAGCAATATGTGCATGACTTCTTCCTCGCGTGGCGTTTTACCCTGATCACTAGTCTATTTTTATAAACAGGGATCTTTAGTATCGGGCAGGTTCTGTGTTTAACAATAGGCCAAGCTGTCAGAACGAGAACGCTAAAAGTTATACCAAAAAACAATATTGTACAGGTTTCATCCACGGCGTAGTCTGTACAGAAAGGTAAACGAGGCCCCTATGACTGTACCTATCGCAATCATCGGCACCGGCATCGCCGGGCTCTCAGCCGCCCAGGCCCTGACAGAAGTCGGGCACATCGTTCAACTTTTCGATAAAAGCCGTGGCAGCGGTGGACGCATGTCGAGCAATCGCAGCGATGCGGGTGCCCTGGACATGGGCGCCCAGTATTTCACTGCCCGCGACCGTCGCTTCGTCACCGAGGTCCAGCGCTGGCAAACTAACGGATGGGTCGCTGAGTGGACTCCGCAGCTCTACACCTACCACGGGGGCCAGCTCAACCTGTCGCCGGACGAACAGACTCGCTGGGTCGGTACGCCACGTATGAGCGCGATCACCCGCGGCCTGCTCGGCGATCTGGAAGTGCATTTCGCCTGCCGGATCACCGAAGTCTATCGTGGCGAAGAGCACTGGCATTTGCAGGACGCCGAAGGTTTCACCCACGGCCCGTTCAGTCATGTAGTGATCGCCACGCCGGCGCCACAGGCGACTGCACTGCTGGCCTCGGCACCGAAACTCGCCGGTGCCGCCGCCGGGGTAAAAATGGACCCTACCTGGGCTGTCGCGCTGGCGTTCGAGACACCGTTGGATACGCCCATGGAAGGCTGCTTCGTGCAGGACAGCCCGCTCGACTGGCTGGCTCGCAACCGCAGCAAACCAGGACGTGACAACACGCTGGACACCTGGGTCCTGCACGCCACCAGCGCTTGGAGCAGGCAACATATCGACCTGCCCAAAGAGGCAGTGATCGAGCAATTGCACGGTGCATTTGCCGAGCTGCTGCACAGCGCCATGCCTGCCCCGACCTTCAGCCTTGCTCACCGCTGGCTCTACGCCCGACCTGCCAGCAGCCATGAATGGGGAGCCCTGGCCGATGCCGATCTGGGCTTGTATGTGTGTGGCGACTGGTGCTTGTCCGGCCGCGTCGAAGGCGCGTGGCTCAGCGGCCAGGAAGCCGCCCGCCGCTTGCATGCGCATCTGCAGTAAACCGCAGCTCCTACGAGGGCGACGGTAAAATCTATACAAATAATTTGACTTGTACACCTTTGAATCTATGATGAAACCATGTTGTACAGAATCAACACTCTGTACAGGTTTAGACTCGAGGTGCTCCGATGCCCCACGTCCCCGTGAAACCGAAAATCGCCATCAGCGCCTGCCTGATGGGCGCAGAAGTGCGTTACAACGGCGGGCACAAGGTGTCGCGGCTGTGTAGTCGCACCCTTACTGACTATTTCGATTTCGTCCCGGTATGCCCCGAAGTCGCCATCGGCCTCGGCATTCCTCGGGAGCCGATCCGGCTGGTTGGCAATCCTGAACATCCCCAGGCTGTCGGCACCGTCACTCCTGAGCTCAACGTCACCGTACCGTTGGCCGAGTACGGTCAGAAAATGGCCGCGGAGCTAACCGATATCTGCGGGTACATCTTCATGCAGAAATCCCCGTCATGCGGCCTGGATCGGGTCAAGGTCTACCACGCCAACGGCGCGCCGGTTGACGGTGGTGGCCGTGGCATCTACGCCCAGGCGTTCTGCGCGCTGCATCCGGATTTACCGGCGGAAGAAGACGGCCGGCTCAACGACCCGGTGCTGCGAGAAAACTTCCTCACCCGCGTGTTCGCCTACAGCGCCTGGCAGCAGTTGGTGAATGAAGGCCTGACCCGCCGTGGCCTTACGGACTTTCACTCGCGCTACAAATACCTGCTGATGGCCCACAACCCGGTGCAATACAAAACCTTGGGTAACCTGCTGGGCAACATGGGCCAGACCGACCCGAACGAACTCGGTCCACACTATTTCAGCGAGCTGATGGCGGCCTTGAAAAAATGCGCCACGCGCCGCACCCACACCAATGTCTTGCAACACATCAGCGGCTATCTCAAACAGACGATCAGCCCTGAAGACAAACAGGAGGTGCAGCACGTCATCGGCCAGTACCGCCATGGCATCGTGCCGCTGGTGGTGCCGTTGACGCTACTCAAACACTACTTCCGTCAACACCCGGATCCGTACATTGCGCAACAGGTTTACCTGCAACCGCATCCGGAAAATCTCAGTCTACGAAACGCGATCTAATGACAATCTAATGAAAAGCCCACTCGACACCAGCGCCAGCGAAGACCTCGGCGCCGACTTCAAAAAAGCCCTCGACGAAGGCTGGCTACCGATCCGTGAGGTCGCGCGGCAGACCGGCGTCAACGCCGTCACCCTGCGCGCCTGGGAACGGCGTTATGGCCTGATCGTGCCGCAACGCACGCCCAAAGGTCATCGGCTGTTCTCGGCCGATCACGTTCAACGCATTCTGACGATCCTTACCTGGCTCAACCGTGGCGTGGCCGTCAGCCAGGTCAAGCAACTGCTCGACACCCCGCAGGCCTTCACCGAATCCGTCGAAAACGATTGGCAAGTGATGTGCAATATGCTGCTGCAAGCAGTCACTCAACTGAACGAACGCACCCTCGATGACACCGTCAATCAGGCCATGGCGCTGTATCCACCGCGTACCTTGTGCCGACAACTGCTGATGCCGTTGCTGGCTGAACTGGAGCAGCGCTGGCAAGGCCAGTTCGGCGCGCAGATGGAGCGGGTGTTTTTTTACTCCTGGTTACGCAGCAAATTTGGCGCGCGCATCTACCATAACAACCGTCAGTTACGTACCGCGCCACTGTTGTTGATCAATCACTCAGACCTGCCACTGGAACCTCACCTGTGGCTGACCGCTTGGCTGATCAGCAGCGCCGATTGCCCGGTGGAGGTGTTCGACTGGCCACTCCCCGCTGGCGAACTCGCGCTAGCGGTCGATCACCTGCAAGCTCGCGGCGTATTGCTGTATTCCAGCAAAGCCATGAATCTTTCGCAGCTGCCGAAACTTTTGAATGGTGTCAGTTGCCCAAAAATAATTGCCGGACCAACGGTATGCATCCACCACGCCGAGTTGTCCGTAAAAACTACTGAGATCGCTGATTTGTTCTTGGCCGAAGACCCGTTAACCGTCCATCAGGACCTGGTTCAGCGTGGACTAATTTAATGAAACGTACGGACACCACCATGCAATTGATCTGGTTGCGCAGCGACTTGCGCCTACATGACAACACCGCCCTTTCGGCGGCCGCTGCTCGCGGTCCGACGGTCGCGGTGTACCTGCTGAGCCCGGACCAATGGCTGGAGCACGACGATGCGCCGTGCAAAGTGGATTTCTGGTTGCGCAATCTTGGCGAGTTGCGCCGTACGCTGGGCGAACTGAATATTCCTTTGCTGATCCGCACGTCATCACGCTGGGATGAAGCGCCGAAGGTGCTGCTTGAACTGTGTCAGCAATTGAAGATCGACGCGGTGCACGTCAACGAGGAATACGGCATTCATGAAAGCCGTCGTGATGACGCCGTGGGCGAATCGCTCAAAGCCCATGGCATCGACTTCTATAGCTACCTCGATCAACTGCTGTTCAAACCGGGCAGCGTGCTAACCAAGACCGGCACTTACTTTCAAGTCTTCAGCCAGTTCCGCAAAGCCTGCTACGACCGTCTGCGCGCGTCGTTACCAAGGCTGGTCGTCGCACCCGCGGTTCAGATGCCACTTGCTATCGGCAGCGACAAAATCCCAACAAGCGTTGAGGGTTTCAAAACGCCGACCCTCAGCCTGCGCACACTGTGGCCTGCCGGTGAAGCCGAAGCCCGGCGCCGTCTCGACACCTTCGCCGACGCCCAGATTGACTATTACAAAAACGAGCGGGACTTCCCGGCCAAACCGGGTACCAGTCAGCTCTCGGCTTATCTTGCCGCCGGGGTGATTTCCCCTCGCCAATGCCTGCACGCCGCCCTGCAAAGCAATCAAGGGGAGTTCGAAAGCGGCAAGGTCGGCGCGGTGACCTGGATCAACGAACTGCTGTGGCGCGAGTTCTACAAACACATTCTGGTGGGGTATCCACGGGTCTCGCGTCACCGTGCTTTCCGCCCGGAAACCGAAGCCCTGGCCTGGCGCGACGCCCCGGAAGAACTGCTGGCGTGGCAAGAAGCCCGCACCGGCCTGCCGATCATCGACGCGGCCATGCGCCAGTTGCTCGAAACCGGTTGGATGCACAACCGGCTGCGCATGGTCGTGGCGATGTTCCTGACCAAAAACCTGCTGATCGACTGGCGTGAAGGCGAGCGCTTTTTCATGCGGCACCTGATCGACGGCGACCTCGCGGCGAACAACGGTGGCTGGCAGTGGAGCTCGTCTACTGGCACCGACTCGGCGCCCTACTTCCGGATTTTCAATCCGTTGAGCCAGTCGGAAAAATTCGACAGCGAAGGCGTATTCATCAAGCACTGGCTGCCGGAACTGGCCGGGCTGAACAAGAAGGAAGTGCACAACCCGGCGAACGTCGGCGGGTTGTTCGGCGCGGTGGATTATCCGTCGCCGATCGTCAACCTAAACACCTCGCGCCAACGGGCGCTGGCCGCGTTCAAGAACTTGCCATCAAGACAACAGGCAGGAGGACACGATGAGTGATTTCCTGCGGCGTTTTGCCCAACAGTTTGCAGCCTTGGACAAGGACAGCCTGCAACGCCTCAATCAGCTCTACACCCACGACGTGCACTTCACCGATCCTCTGCACGAAGTTCAGGGACTGGTGCAAATGCGCAGCTACTTCACAGAGCTCTACGCCAACGTCAGCGATCTGCACTTCGACTTCCATGGTTTCGACCAGATCAGTGAAGGCGAGGGCTATTTGCGCTGGGTCATGAGTTATCGCCATCCGCGCCTGGCCGGCGGTCAGTTGATTCGGGTCGATGGCTGCTCGCACCTGCTCTGGCGCGGCAAGGTTTATCGCCACCGGGATTACTTCGATGCCGGGGCGCTGCTTTACGAACATGTACCCGTATTGGGTCGGGCGATTGCCTGGCTAAAAAGGAGAATGGGATGAGTTTTACACCTCCACGGCGATACTGGTTAACCGGTGCCAGCAGCGGCATTGGCGCCTCGCTGGCCGAAGAAATACTGAAAACCGGCGCCCACGTCGCCGTCAGTTCACGCTCGGCGGCGGTGCTGAAAGTCTTGTCCCTGCGTTATCCGGGGCAAGTGCTGGTGGTGCCCGGTGACTTGACCAACAGCCAGACAGTCCGCGAAATCGGCGAGCAAATTGCCGAAGACTGGGGATCCCTGGACACGGTGATTCTCAACGCAGGCACCTGCGAATACGTCGACGTTCAGCAATTCGATTCGTCGGTTGTCGAGCATGTGGTGCGCACCAATTTGCTCGCCAGCGCGTACTGCATCGAGGCCGCCTTACCGCTACTGCGCAAGGGCACCGCGCCGCACTTGGTGGGCGTCGCCAGTTCGGTGACGTACTTGCCGCTACCCCGCGCCGAAGCCTATGGCGCGTCAAAGGCCGGGCTGCGCTACTTGTTCGAATCGCTACGCATTGATCTGGCACCGGAAGGCATTGAAGTCACCGTGGTCAGCCCGGGGTTTGTCGAGACACCGTTGACGGCAAAAAACGATTTCCCGATGCCGCTAAGCTGGCCTGTGGATAAAGCTGCGCGGCACATTTTCGCCAAACTCAAAAACCGCCCACTGGAGATTGCGTTCCCCGGACTGTTCATGGCCGCGCTCTGGCCGCTGTCAAAAATGCCCAACGTCGTGAAACTGGCCATCGGCAAGCGCATGCTGCGCAGCAGTCCGCCGATCAAGGATATCCCTTGAACATCGCCATCATCGGCAGCGGGATCTCGGGGCTGACCAGCGCCTACCTCCTCAATCGCAGGCACGAGATCACTCTGTTCGAGGCCAGCGACTGGGTCGGCGGTCACACCCACACGGTGGACGTGACTGTCGATGACCAGCGCTATGCGGTGGACACCGGTTTTATTGTGTTCAACGACTGGACCTACCCGAATTTCATTCGCCTGCTCGGCCAGATCGGCGTGGGTTTCAAACCGACTGAAATGAGTTTTTCGGTGACCGATTCGGTCTCGGGGCTGGAATACAACGGCAATAATCTCAACAGCCTGTTCGCCCAACGTCGCAACCTGTTGTCGCCAGGGTTCTGGGGCATGTTGCGCGACATCCTGCGGTTCAATAAAAAAGCCCCGCGTGACCTGGCCGAAGGACGAATCGCCGCTGACACCACGCTCGACGATTACCTGAAGGCCGGCGGTTACGGTGAGCGGTTCATCCTGCATTACATCGTGCCGATGGGCGCAGCGATCTGGTCGATGTCAATGGCAGACATGCTCGGTTTCCCGTTGCAATTCTTCGTCCGTTTTTTCAAAAATCATGGACTGCTGTCGGTCAGCAATCGCCCGCAATGGTGCGTGATCGAGGGCGGTTCAAGCGCTTACATCGCGCCATTGACCGAGACCTTCAAAGACAAGATCCGCCTCAATTGCCCGGTGACCCGGGTCGATCGCGATGAAGATGGCGTGGTTATCCACAGCGCCGCCGGCAGCGAGCGTTTCGACAAAGTGGTGTTCGCCTGTCACAGCGATCAGGCACTGAAACTGTTGGCCAAACCGAGCGCCGCCGAACAGTCGATCCTTGGCGCCCTGCCCTACGCCGACAACGAAGTGGTGTTGCACACCGACACGCGCTTGCTGCCGGTGCGAAAGCTTGCCTGGGCCAGTTGGAATTATCGCCTCGATGGTCCCGGTCACACGCTGGCCGCCGTCACTTACGACATGAACATTCTGCAAGGCATCCAGAGCGACACCACGTTTTGCGTCAGCCTCAATCAGAGTGCAGGCATCAGCCCGAACAAAGTGCTCGCCAAATTCATCTACGCCCATCCGCAATACAGCTTGGCTGCCGTCGCCGCGCAGGCACGCTGGGATGAACTGGACGGCGCGCAGCACACTTGGTTTTGCGGCGCTTATTGGGCCAATGGTTTCCATGAAGACGGTGTGGTCAGTGCGCTGCGGGTTGCTCGCTCGCTGGGAGAAGGGTTGTGAACAGCGCCCTTTATAGCGGCTGGATCGCCCATCGGCGGTTTGCCCCGCGGCGCCATGAATTCCGTTACCGGATCGGTCTGCTGTACCTGGACCTCGACGAACAGGACGCGGTGCTTGGCTTGTCGCCGCTGTCGGGCACCAGCCGTTTCGCGCCGTTCTCGTTTCGCGAAACCGATTACTTGAAAGCCTTCACTGGCAGTGGCATGCGCTTGATCGACGCGGTACGCCAGCAAGTCGCCGAGGCGATCGGCCATGTGCCACACGGCTCGATCTGCCTGCTGACCCAGGCCCGCAGTTGGGGCCTGTCGTTCAACCCGGTGAGTTTTTTCTATTGCCATGAGGTCGACGGCCAACTGGCGGCGATTCTCTGCGAAGTCACCAATACGCCGTGGCGCGAGCGTTACCACTACGTGTTGCCCGCCAAGGCACCGACGTCGGTGCAGGACTTCCACCAGCATTTCGCCGTGGCCAAGGCGTTTCATGTGTCGCCGTTTCTGCCGCACGATATTGAATACCGCATGAGCTTCAGCCCCGCAGCGCAAAAACTCGGCGTGCACATGGCGGACTGGCAAGGCGAACTGAAACTGTTCGACGCCACGCTCAACCTGCACCGCGAAGCCCTAAACCGCGGCAGCCTGCACCGTTACTTGCGGCGCTTTCCGTGGATGACCGCGAAAACCTGTCTGGCGATTTATTGGCAGGCCGTGCGCTTGCTACTGAAACGCGCACCGATATTTGCTCATCAAGCTGCCGATGGCAGAATTCAGACCGCCATTGTTCCCCCCAAGGATCGCCGCCATGAAATCCTCTAGTGTCTCGGCCAAAACCAGCCTGTTAAGGACCAACAGCCTGACCGGATCGTTGCTGCGCCGAAGTGTGTTGCGGCAGATGGCGCAGCTCAAACACGGGCAACTGGTGGTCTTCGAAGACGGCGAACGGCACGTCTTCGGTACCGCCGGCAACCATCCCGTGGGCGAAATCCATATCCTCGACGCCGCGGCCTGGGGACTGGTGGCGAGTAACGGCTCGATTGGCGCGGGTGAAGCGTTTATCCACGGCTACTGGAGTTCGCCGGATTTGACGGCCGTGGTGCGTGTCTTCGTCAGCAACCTTGTCGTACTGGATGCGCTGGAAGGAGGCATGGCAAAACTGAGCCGACCGTTCGTGCAGAGCCTGCACTGGCTCAATCGCAACACGCGCAAGGGCTCGCAGAAAAACATCGCTGCACATTACGACCTCGGCAATGACTTGTTCGAGCAGTTTCTCGACCCGACCATGATGTATTCCGCCGCGCAGTTCCTCACCCCTGAAGACACCCTGGAACAGGCGCAACTGAACAAGCTCGAACGTATCTGCCGCAAACTCGCGCTGCAACCCAGCGATCACCTGCTGGAAATCGGCACCGGCTGGGGCAGCATGGCGCTTTACGCCGCCCAGAATTACGGCTGCAAAGTCACCACCACCACGCTGTCGAAAGAGCAGTACGCCTTTACCGCGCAACGGATCGAAGCCCTGGGTTTGCAAGACCAGGTCACACTGCTGCTGTCCGATTATCGCGACCTGACCGGGCAGTACGACAAACTGGTGTCGATCGAGATGATCGAAGCGGTTGGTCATCGCTTCCTGCCGACCTACTTCAAGCAATGCGCGCAGCTGCTCAAGAGCAACGGCTTGATGCTATTGCAAGCGATCACCATCCGCGAGCAGCGCTACGAACAAGCCAAGAGCAATGTCGATTTCATTCAGCGTTACATCTTCCCCGGCGGCGCCCTGCCCTGCGTGCAGAAAATGCTGGAGATTGTCAGCCGTGACACCGACATGAACCTGCTGCACATGGAGGATTTCGGCCTGCACTACGCCCGAACCTTGCGCCTGTGGCATGAGAATTTTCGCCGCGCCCACGGTCGCTTGAGCGAAATGGGCTACGACGACTATTTCCTGCGGCTGTGGGAATTTTATCTGTGCTACTGCGAAGGTGGTTTCCTGGAACGCACCATCGGCACGGCGCAATTGCTGCTTGCCAAACCCGCCGCGATGCCGGCGCCGCTGCTCGGCCGATTCGATGCTTGAACGATTGGCAAATGCAGCGCTGTTTCAGGTCGGCTGGTTTGCCTGCGTGATCGGAGGCAGTGGTCTGTGGTTGCTGGTGGCGTTGGCGGTGCTGGTGATTCATCTGTTGTGGATAAGTCGCTGGGCCGATGAAGGCCTACTGATCCTCAGCGTGGTGCTGCTGGGAACGACGGTCGACAGTTCGTTGCACTGGCTGGGGGTGTTCGACTTCAACGATGTCGCGCCGCTGATTCCGATGTGGCTGATGCTGATGTGGGCGTTGCTGGCAACCACTTTGCGCCATTGCCTGCAATGGACCGCCAATCCCTGGTGGCTCGGCAGCCTACTGGGCGCCGTCGGTGGGCCGTTGTCGTATTACGCGGGAGGACAATTGGCCGGGGTGCAATTTCCCTACGGACAATGGCCGACACTGATCGGCATCGGATTACTGTGGGCGCTGCTGTTTCCCACACTGCATTTCATGGCTCAGCGGCTGGCGTCCGACACTCACAGCTGAGCGTCCGTCAGGCCTTTCACACAGCCCCGGCCCACTGCCTTACACTGCGTGTCATGAAAACCATTCCCCACACGCAAATCGCTGAACCGGTGGTCACTTGCTCGACCTGCGCAGCTTGCTGCTGCCAGCTCGAAGTCATGCTGATCACCGACACAGGCGTGCCCGAACGTTTTATCGATACTGATGACTGGGGTGGGGAAGTCATGTTGCGTCTGGATGACGGTTGGTGTGCTGCGCTGGATCGCAACACTATGATGTGCACCATCTACGAGAAACGCCCGCTGATCTGCAGGGAGTTCGAGATGGGAGCGCCTGAATGCATCGACGAACGCCAGGGGATTACCACGGCGTATCGCTGAACTCAAACCCACCCCCATTGATTGTGCAGTGTGCTTAGAGCGGCATCGTGTAATGCAGCGCGTAGCTTTCTACACCATTGTTCGGGCTGCTGAGCCCGGCATTGGAATAGTGCGTCGCACGAATCCCGACTTCATGCCCGCCCGCAAAGCGCAGACCAAACCCGAACCGGTCTTCAAACTGAAAGGCGCTGCCGAGCTGGTTGTTTTCGACTTCGGTATTGGCGAACACCGCCACGCCAACCCCCAACTCCACATAGGGTTTGACGGTCTGCCCGGAAAATTCGTAAACCAACACCGGCGAGAACGACAGGCTGTGGTTGCTGGAGGTCTTGTCACCTTCCCAATAGGTGTAGGCACCGCTCCAGTAACCGGTCAAACGACCAACATCACTCTGCAGCCAGCTCTTGTCCCAATCGAATTGCATGCCCAGTCGATAGGTCATGGTCGACTCGCTGGTCTGACCGACCGCGAACTCCACACCTGCCGCCTGTGCGGTAAAACTGTGCCCCATCAGTGCGGCCGCAATCGCGGCCAAGCAGAATAGTCGCTTCATTAGAAACATCCTTTTCCGAACGATTTCGTATGGTTTTTTAGTTGCTTAACGCTATGGAGCGTCAACAATTAATCAGAAGTTCACCCCAATGATCGTTTGCCCCAGGCTATAACTTACCCTTTGAAGCTTTGCACAACGCCAGCGGTATTCCACAGTATCGGCAAGATATTTCTGAAATGTTCCGGATCGGAGCTCGTCCAGAACTGTGCGGCACGAGCAGGCCCTTCGGCGAGCAATTCACGCTCGGCCAACAGACGCTGAAGTTGCCGCGCTACAGCGGAGCCGGTGTCGATCAGGCTGATATCTTCAGGGATCATCTGCTTAAGCAACGGCTTTAGGAAGGGGTAATGCGTGCAGCCGAGAATTATTGTGTCGCAGCCGGCGCCGAGCAGCGGTTCGACATACCTGGCAAGTAACTGGCGCAGGGCAGGACTGTGCAAATCGCCGTTTTCAATCAGCTCCACCAGGCCGGGGCACGGCTGAGTGAGGACGCGCACATCAGTGGCGAAACGGTCGAGCAACGCGGCAAACTTGGCACTTTGCAAGGTGCCGGTGGTGGCGAGTACGCCGACCACTCCGCTGCGGGTGGCGGCAGCGGCCGGTTTGACCGCCGGCTCCATGCCGACGATGGGCCACTCGGGATAATCGCGCCGCAAGTCTGCAACGCCAGCGACAGTCGCCGTATTACAGGCCAGCACCAACGCCTTGGCGCCCTGCTGCTGAAAAAAACCGGCCATCACGCTGCAACGATGACGGATGAATTCCGGGGTTTTCTCGCCGTAGGGAATATTCCCGCAATCGGCGACGTACAGCAGTGACTCGTTGGGCAGCAAACGCTGGATCTCGGCCAGCACCGAAAGCCCACCAACGCCGGAGTCGAACACGCCAATCGGCGCTTCACGCATGCTTCGAACCACAGACGCTGCAGCCCGGATCACGCTTGACCCGTAATTCGCGAAAGCGCGAGCCCAAGGCATCGATCAACAACAGGCGCCCCACCAGGGGCTCGCCGAAACCCACCAGCAATTTCATGGCCTCCAGCGCCTGGAGGCTGCCAACCAGCCCAACCAAAGGGCCCACGACGCCGGCTTCGCTGCACGTCAGTTCGGCTTCGCTGCCGTGACCATACAAACAGTGGTAGCACGGACTCTCCGGACGGCGCGGGTCGAACACCGACAGCTGCCCTTCCAGCCGAATCGCCGCGCCACTGACCAGAGGTTTGCAGCCGGCGACACACGCAGCGTTGACCGCTTCGCGGGTGGAGAAATTGTCGGAACAGTCCAGCACCAGATCCACCGCGGCCACGGCGGCAGCCAGGGAATCTTCGTCCAGCGCGGTACGATGGGCGATCAACTGAATCTCGGGATTGATTGCGCTCAGTCGGCGAATGGCCGAATCGACCTTGCTCAGGCCGACGCTGTCGGTGTCGTGAACAATCTGGCGTTGCAGATTGGTCAGGTCGACGGTGTCGAAGTCCGCCAAATGCAACTCGCCGACGCCAGCAGCTGCCAGGTACAGCGCAACCGGTGAGCCGAGACCGCCGAGACCGACGATCAACACGCGGCTTTCTTTCAGTCGCAACTGGCCGTCGATGTCGACGTGCTGCAATAGAATCTGCCGACTGTAGCGCAACAATTCCTGATCATTCAGCACGGCAGGCGCCCCAGGCTGATACGTTCGTGACCGCCCAGATCGGTGCGGCTGTGGACTTCTTCAAAGCCGCGGGTCAGTAGCAAATCGCGTACTGCATGGGCTTGATCGTAACCGTGTTCGAGCATCAACCAACCGCCCGCTTCAAGGTAATCCGGCGCCTGGGCGACGATCAGACGCAGATCGTCGAGCCCGTCGACGCCGGCCACCAATGCGCTGGCTGGTTCGAAGCGCACATCACCTTCCACCAGATGCGGGTCGGCGGACGCGATGTAAGGCGGGTTGCTGATGATCAGTTGAAAACGCTGACCTGCCAGGGCACTGAACCAATGACTGCTCAGCACGGTGGCGTTGTTCAGGTGCAAGCGCTGGCGATTGCGCTCGGCCAGGGCCACGGCTTCGAGCACGCGATCCACAGCGGTAACCTTCCAGGCTGGACGCTCGCTGGCCAGGGCCAGGGCAATGGCGCCGCTGCCGGTGCCGAGGTCGAGGACCTTGGCAGGTGTGGCTGGCAAGAGTTCAAGCGCCGCTTCCACCAACAGCTCGGTGTCCGGGCGCGGGATTAGCGTGTGTGGCGCAACTTCCAGATCAAGCTTCCAGAAACCTTGCTGGCCAAGGATGTAGGCCACCGGCTCACCGCCACGGCGGCGTTGCAGGTACTCGGCAAATTTCAGCGCCGCTTCGCTCGGAACGATGCGCTCGGGCCAGGTGTGCAGAAAACTGCGGGACTTGCCCAGCGCAGCGGCCAGCAACAATTCGGCATCCAGGCGCGCGGAGGGCGAATCCGGTAAGTCGGCGGCGCGTAACAAACTGGCAATGATCGTCATTTACTCACCTATCGCTGCCAATTGGTCCGCCTGGTATTCGGCCAGCAACGGCTCGATCACCGCGTCGACACCACCCGCGAGGATTTCGTCGAGGGAATACAGCGTCAGGTTGACCCGGTGGTCGGTGACCCGGCCCTGGGCGAAGTTGTAAGTGCGGATCCGCTCGGAGCGATCGCCCGAACCCACCAGCAACTTACGCTCGCTGGCGATGGCATTGGCGGCGGCGCTGGTCTGCTGGTCGTTGAGCTTGGCCGACAGCCAGGACATCGCCCGCGCGCGGTTCTTGTGCTGGGAACGTTCTTCCTGACACTCGACGACAATACCGGACGGCAAGTGCGTGATGCGGATCGCCGAGTCGGTCTTGTTGACGTGCTGACCGCCGGCACCGGAGGATTTATAGGTATCGATCCGCAAATCCGAAGGGTTGATCTCGATCGCTTCCTGCTCGTCGGGCTCGGGCAACACCGCCACAGTGCAGGCCGAGGTGTGAATACGACCCTGGGACTCAGTGGCCGGAACCCGTTGCACGCGATGGGCACCGGATTCAAATTTCAACTTGCCGTAGACACTGTCGCCTTCGACTCGAGCGATGACTTCTTTATAGCCGCCGTGCTCGCCGATGTTCTCCGAGAGGATCTCCACCCGCCAGCCGCGCCGCTCGGCGTACCGCGAATACATGCGGAACAGGTCGCCGGAGAAAATCGCCGCCTCATCACCGCCGGTGCCGGCGCGGATTTCGAGGAACACGTTACGCCCGTCATTCGGATCCTTGGGCAGCAGCATGCGTTGCAGGCTGGCTTCGATGTCGATCAGTTGCTCTTTGGCTTCGCGGACTTCTTCCACGGCCATTTCGCGCATGTCCGGGTCGCTGTCCTTGAGCAGCGCCTGGGCGCCTTCAAGGTCACTTTGCACTTTGAGCAACTGTTTATAGGCATCGACAATCGGCTCGACTTCCGCGTATTCCTTGGAATAGGTGCGGAATTTGTTCTGATCGGAAATGACTTCGCCGTCGCCAAGCAAGGCAGTCAATTCCTCGAAACGGTCCTGGAGGATGTCCAGCTTATTGAGCAGTGACGCTTTCATTGCGGTTTCTTATCCGAAAAGCTATCCGATGAGCCCTCATTCAGGGCAAAGAGTTCCTGGGCCATGGCCAGCGCATCAAGGCGACCTTCGGCAGAGAGCTTTTTCAACTGCACGCTTGGTGCGTGCAAGAGTTTATTAGTCAGGCCCCGCGCCAGTTGCACCAGCACGTCTTCGGCGCTGCTGCCGTTGGCCAGCATGCGCTGGGCCTTCTGCAATTCTTCGTCGCGCATGCGCTCGCTTTGTTGGCGATAGGCCTTGAGCACATCCACCGCCGCCAGTTCACGCAGGCGGACCATGAAATCTTCGGCACCGATCGAGACCATCTCTTCTGCCGCTTGGGCTGCACCTTGCCGGCTCTTGAGGTTCTCGGCGACCACTTCGTGGAGATCGTCGACGCTATACAGGTAAACGTCGTCCAGTTCGCCAACTTCCGGTTCGATATCCCGGGGGACGGCGATGTCTACCATGAAGATCGGCTTGTGCTTGCGCAGTTTCAAGGCGCTTTCCACCGCGCCCTTGCCAAGGATCGGCAACTGGCTGGCGGTGGAGCTGATAACGATGTCGCTGCGCACCAGTTCGGCCGGGATCTCCGAGAGCAACACCGCATGGGCGCCGAACTGCTCGGCCAGAATGCTCGCGCGCTCCAGGGTGCGGTTGGCGACCACGATGCGCTTCACACCCAATTCGTGCAGATGGCGGGCGACCAGGGTAATGGTCTCACCGGCGCCGATCAGCAAGGCCTGACTGCGTTGCAGATCACTGAAAATCTGTTTCGCCAGGCTGACCGCGGCAAACGCCACGGAGACCGGGTTCTCACCGATGGCGGTGTCGGTGCGCACCTGTTTGGCCGCGTTGAACGTCGCCTGGAACAACCGCCCGAGCAACGGACCGATGGTGCCGGCTTCGCGGGCCACGGCGTAAGCCGATTTCATCTGACCGAGAATCTGCGGTTCGCCCAACACCAGCGAATCGAGCCCGGAGGCCACCCGCATCATGTGACGAACTGCCGCATCATCTTCGTGCACATAAGCGCTCGCGCGCAGCTCTTCGAGGCTCAAATGATGATAATCGGCCAGCCAGCGCAGCACGACGTCAGCCGAAAGGTGATCCTGTTCTATATACAGTTCACTGCGATTGCAGGTGGAAAGGATCGCAGCTTCGCGGCTGTCGGTGAGTCGGCAGAGCTGCTGCAAGGCCTCCACCAGCTGCTCAGGGGTAAAGGCCACGCGCTCGCGGACGTCTACTGAAGCAGTCTTGTGGTTAATACCGAGTGCAAGGAAGGCCATTCATGGTCGCTGATGGTGACGTGAAGCCGGCAATTGTCCTACTTCGACAGAGCCAGAACAACTACCGCTGACTATTGTCCCCATGACCTGCCCCTATAAAGGCATCACTGAGACTCGGTTATGTTTGGCCGAAGGCTTGTGTCATGATGATCCGACCGCAGGTTAGTCGTCCTCTTCCTATATGAATAGATCTTCCGCGTTGCTCCTCGCTTTTGTCTTCCTCAGCGGCTGCCAGGCTTTGGCACCCGTTTCGTCGGACGGTATTCCGCCGGTCGAAGACAGCACTCCGGCCCCTGAAAAGCCCAAGGTTTACAGCTCATTCAGTGAAGAAACCGTCTTCAGCCTGCTGAGCGCCGAACTGGCTGGCCAGCGCAATCGTTTCGACATTGCCCTGGACAACTACGTCACCCAGGCTATTAACACCCAGGATCCGGGCATCTCCGAACGGGCATTCCGCATCGCCGAATACCTGGGCGCCGATCAGGCCGCACTGGATACCGCGCTGATCTGGGCGAAAAACGCCCCGGACGACCTTGAGGCGCAACGAGCTGCTGCCGTGCAACTGGCTCGCGCCGGGCGTTATGACGACTCCATGGTCTATATGGAGAAAGTTCTGCAAGGCAAGGGCGACACGCATTTCGACTTCCTCGCTTTGTCTGCGGCCGATACCGACCAGGACACGCGCAACGGCCTGATGAAAAGTTTTGACCGCTTATTGCAGCGCCATCCGAACAACAGCCAGCTGATTTTCGGCAAAGCCTTGCTACTGCAACAGGACGGTGACGCCAAGGGTGCGCTGGGCCTGCTGGAAGACAATCCACCGGATGACGGCGAAATCGCACCGATCCTGCTGCGCGCGCGCCTGCTGCAAACGCTCAATCGTGGCGATGAAGCCTTGCCGCTGCTGCAAAAAAGCATCAAGAAGTACCCGGACGACAAACGCCTGCGCCTGACTTACGCGCGCATGCTGGTTGAACAGGACCGCATGGACGATGCCAAAGTCGAGTTTTCAAGCCTGGTTCAGCAATACCCGGAAGACGACGAACTGCGTTACTCCCTGGCGCTGGTGTGCCTGGAAGCCAAGGCGTGGGATGAGGCCAAGGGCTATCTGGAAGACCTGATCGCCCGTGAAAGCCACGTCGATTCGGCGCACCTGAACCTCGGTCGTATCGCTGAAGAACGTAATGACCCCCAAGGCGCACTGATCGAGTACGCCCAAGTCGGCGCGGGCAACGATTACCTGCCGGCGCAATTGCGTCAGTCCGATATCCTGATGAACAACGGCAAGACCGCCGAGGCCCAAAACCGTCTGGCGGCAGAGCGCGACGAGCAGCCCGATTACGCCATTCAGTTGTATTTGATCGAAACCGAAACCTTGTCCGCCAATAAACAGCCTGACAAGGCCTGGAATGTATTACAGCAAGCCTTGCAGAAGTACCCGGACGATCTGAATCTGCTGTACACCCGCGCCATGCAAGCGGAAAAACGCAACGACCTGGCGCAGATGGAAAAAGACCTGCGGCTGATCATCAAACGCGATCCGGATAACGCGATGGCCTTGAACGCCCTCGGTTACACCCTGTCCGATCGTACGACGCGCTACGCCGAAGCCAAGACCTTGATCGAACAGGCACACCAGATCAATCCGGAAGATCCGGCGGTGCTCGACAGCCTCGGCTGGGTGAATTTCCGCCTGGGCAATCTCGATGAGGCCGAACGTTACTTGCGCCAGGCCCTGGAACGCTTTCCAGATCAGGAAGTCGCCGCTCATCTGGGTGAGGTCCTGTGGGCCAACGGTAAGCAACGCGAAGCCAAGCAAATCTGGAGCAAGTTCCTCAAGGAACAGCCCGACAGCCCTATCCTGCGCAGCACCATCAAGCGCCTGACCGGATCAGAGACTCTTTAAGACTATGTTTTTGCGCCACATCATCGTTTTCAGTTTCATCGCCCTGCTTACCGGTTGCGCCGGCTTCGGCGCCCGCGAATCGGTCCAGGGTCAAGGCAACCCGGCCCAATGGCGCCAGTACAAACAGCAATTGACCAGCCTCGACGGCTGGCAGATCAACGGCAAAATCGGCATTCGTGCCCCGAAAGACTCGGGCAGCGGCACGTTGTTCTGGTTGCAACGACAGGATTACTACGACATTCGCCTCTCCGGCCCCCTGGGTCGCGGTGCAGCACGCTTGACCGGTCGCCCCGGCAAAGTCTCGCTGGAAGTCGCCAACCAGGGCCGCTATGAAGCGCCGACGCCTGAAGTGCTGGTCGAAGAACAGCTGGGCTGGAAGTTGCCGGTGTCCAATCTGGCCTGGTGGGTTCGCGGGCTCCCGGCTCCGAACAGCAAAAGCCGTCTGACGCTCGATGCCGACAGCCGTCTGGCCAATCTGGAGCAGGATGGCTGGCAAGTCGAATACCTCAGCTATGCCGAGCAAAACGGCTTTTGGCTGCCCGAGCGGATCAAACTGCACGGCACCGACCTTGACGTCACGCTGGTGATCAAGGAATGGCAACCTCGCAAACTGGGGCAGTGAACATGACGGCTCCACGCTTGACGCTGCCCTCCCCGGCCAAACTCAATCTGATGCTGCACATCCTCGGTCGCCGCGAAGACGGTTACCACGAGCTGCAGACTATTTTTCAGTTTCTCGATTACGGCGATGAAATCACCTTCGCCGTTCGTGATGACGGTGTGATTCGGTTGCACACAGAATTCGATGGCGTTCCTCACGACAGTAATTTAATCGTCAAGGCCGCAAAAAAACTTCAGGAGCAATCCGGTTGTTCGCTCGGGATTGATATCTGGATCAAAAAGATTCTGCCCATGGGTGGTGGCATCGGTGGTGGCAGCTCAAATGCCGCCACCACTTTGCTCGGCCTCAATCATCTCTGGCAACTGGGTTGGGATGAGGATCGGCTGGCCACTTTAGGCTTGACGCTTGGCGCGGACGTCCCGGTTTTCGTGCGTGGGCACGCGGCTTTCGCCGAGGGCGTGGGGGAGAAATTGACCCCTGTTTACCCCGCCGAGCCGTGGTATCTCGTGCTTGTGCCGCAAGTCTCTGTAAGTACAGCAGAAATTTTTTCAGATCCGTTGTTGACACGTAACTCTTCTCCCATTAAAGTGCGCCCCGTTCCCAAGGGAAACAGTCGAAATGACTGCTTACCGGTGGTAGCAAGGCGTTATCCAGATGTACGTAACGCATTGAATTTGTTAGGTAAATTTACCGAAGCAAAACTCACCGGAACTGGAAGTTGTGTGTTTGGGGGCTTCCCAAGCAAAGCTGAAGCTGATAAAGTCTCGGCCCTTCTTACAGAGACCCTTACAGGGTTTGTAGCAAAGGGAAGCAACGTTTCGATGTTGCATCGCAAGCTGCAAAGTCTGCTCTAAAGGAACCGATTACTGGGTAATCGTTGCAACAGATACAGGGGCGTCGCCAAGCGGTAAGGCAGCAGGTTTTGATCCTGCCATGCGTTGGTTCGAATCCAGCCGCCCCTGCCATTTTCCAAT
Organism: Pseudomonas sp. HLT2-19-2; assembly: GCF_054898005.1. Lineage (NCBI taxonomy): Bacteria > Pseudomonadati > Pseudomonadota > Gammaproteobacteria > Pseudomonadales > Pseudomonadaceae > Pseudomonas > Pseudomonas sp. HLT2-19-2. Next base: position 5,170,352 of record NZ_CM142712.1, read on the forward strand.
ACTCATCCAGGTTACCCTCAGCCTTCAGGTACTGCGCGTGTCCAAGATGATGGTCTTTACGGGGAACGCTAACCCCGATCTGGCTCGGCGTGTTGTACGTCAGCTGCATATCCCTCTCGGTGACATCTCTGTCGGTAAGTTCTCCGACGGCGAAATTACTGCCGAGATCAATGAAAACGTCCGCGGTAAAGATGTCTTCATTATTCAGCCGACTTGCGCTCCGACCAACGATAACCTGATGGAACTGGTAGTGATGGCTGATGCCTTCCGCCGCTCCTCGGCTACTCGTATCACTGCTGTAATTCCTTACTTTGGTTATGCCCGTCAGGATCGCCGTCCGCGTTCCGCACGTGTGGCTATCAGCGCGAAAGTCGTGGCTGACATGCTTACCGTAGTCGGCATCGACCGTGTTCTCACGGTTGATCTGCATGCTGACCAAATCCAGGGCTTCTTCGATATTCCGGTAGATAACATCTACGGCTCCCCGGTATTGGTGGATGACATTGAAGATCAGCGCTTCGAAAACCTGATGATCGTGTCCCCGGACATTGGCGGCGTCGTGCGTGCACGTGCTGTTGCCAAATCCCTGGGCGTGGATCTCGGGATCATCGACAAACGCCGTGAGAAAGCCAATCACTCTGAAGTGATGCATATCATCGGTGATGTCGAAGGGCGTACCTGTATTCTGGTCGATGACATGGTCGATACCGCCGGCACTCTGTGCCACGCGGCCAAGGCCCTGAAAGAGCATGGCGCTGCCAAGGTTTTCGCCTACTGCACACACCCTGTGCTGTCCGGTCGGGCGATCGAAAACATCGAAAATTCCATGCTGGACGAACTCGTGGTGACTAACACCATCCCGTTGTCCGCTGCTGCTCAAGCCTGCTCGCGTATCCGTCAACTGGATATCGCGCCGGTAGTTGCCGAAGCGGTCCGCCGCATCAGCAATGAAGAATCGATCAGCGCGATGTTCCGTTAAGGGCCCTGCCCTTCTCGAACATTTCGTTGACGAAAAGCGCCCCGCCCCGGCATTCCTGTCGGGGCGGGGCTTTTTTGCCCATATCGCCTTTAGCGCTGGTCGCAAACGCTGGGGCGAATGTGGTTATTTTGGAGATACAACATGAACGATTTTACTCTGAATGCTGAAGTGCGTTCCGACCTGGGGAAAGGTGCGAGCCGCCGCCTGCGTCGTCTCGCAAGCCTGGTACCTGCTGTAGTTTACGGTGGCGAAAAAGCCCCTGAATCCATCAGCATGCAGGCTAAAGAAGTTGCCAAACTGCTCGAAAACGAAGCGGCTTACAGCCACATCATCGAGCTGAACGTTGGCGGCACCAAGCAAAACGTAATCATCAAAGCTCTGCAGCGTCACCCGGCCAAAGGCCACGTGATGCACGCTGACTTCGTACGCGTTATAGCTGGCCAGAAACTGACCGCTATCGTGCCTGTACACTTTGTTGGTGAAGAAGCTCCGATCAAGAAAGGCGGCGAAATTTCGCACGTTGTTTCGGACATCGAAGTGACCTGCCTGCCGAAAGACCTGCCTGAATTCATCGAAGTTGACTTGGCTAACGCCGAAATCGGCTCGATCATTCACCTGTCTGACCTCAAAGCCCCTAAAGGCGTTGAGTTTGTTGCTCTGGCACACGGTGATGACAAGGCTGTTGCCAACGTTCACGCTCCACGTGTTGCTCCAGAAGCTACTGAAGAAGGCGCAGCAGAGTAATTTCACTCTGTTCGCCGGAGTGAGCGGAAACATCGCGGACTAGAGCGTAGCGAGAAAGCGGGCGAGAACGCGGAGTTTACATAATGGTAAATGAGCACTTGTCGTCCACTTTCGCCGCACTCGCTGAATGCGGCGATGTTATCCACCACTCCAAGGAAGGGCCCCTATCGTGACTGCCATCAAACTGATCGTTGGCCTGGGAAATCCAGGCGCTGAATACGAACAGACCCGGCATAACGCAGGGGCCTTTTTTGTTGAGCGCATCGCGAACGCGCAAGGCGTAAACCTTGTGGCGGATCGTAAATATTTCGGCCTGACCGGGCGCTATTCGCATCAGGGTCAGGATGTTCGTTTATTAATTCCCACCACGTACATGAACCGCAGCGGCCAGGCCGTAGCGGCACTCGCTGGTTTCTTCCGCATCACGCCTGAAGAAATCCTCGTGGCGCACGACGAACTCGACCTGCCACCCGGCGTTGCCAAGCTCAAACAGGGCGGCGGCCATGGCGGTCACAACGGGTTGCGCGACATTATTGCGCAACTGGGCAATCAGAATACCTTTCACCGCTTGCGGCTTGGCATTGGCCACCCGGGCGTTGCCAGTATGGTTTCAAATTTCGTCCTGGGTCGTGCGCCACGCGCCGAACAGGAAAAACTCGATGCCAGCATCGACTTTGCCCTCGGCGTGCTGCCGGATATCCTCGCCGGTGAATGGAACCGCGCGATGAAAAACCTGCACAGCCAGAAGGCCTGACTCTTACACGAGGGGAAACATCATGGGATTCAATTGCGGCATCGTCGGCCTGCCTAACGTCGGCAAGTCCACCCTGTTCAACGCCCTGACCAAATCCGGGATCGCGGCCGAGAACTTCCCCTTCTGCACCATCGAACCGAATACCGGTATCGTGCCGATGCCGGACAGCCGTCTGGAAGCCCTGGCGGCCATCGTCAATCCCAAGCGCATCCTGCCGACCACCATGGAATTCGTCGACATCGCAGGCCTGGTGGCTGGCGCCTCGAAAGGTGAGGGCCTAGGCAACAAGTTCCTCGCCAATATCCGCGAAACCGATGCCATCGCGCACGTGGTCCGCTGCTTCGAAGACGAGAACGTGATTCACGTTTCCAACAGCGTCGACCCGAAACGCGACATCGAAATCATCGACCTGGAACTGATCTTCGCCGACCTCGACAGCTGCGAGAAGCAACTGCAGAAAGTCGCTCGCAACGCCAAGGGCGGTGACAAGGACGCAGTAATCCAGAAAGGCCTGCTGGAGCAATTGATCGCTCACTTCACCCTCGGCAAGCCTGCGCGCACCCTGATGAAAACCATGAATGCCGACGAGAAAGCGGTGATTCTTGGCTTCCACCTGTTGACCACCAAGCCGGTCATGTACATCGCCAACGTCGCTGAAGACGGTTTCGAGAACAACCCGCTGCTGGATATCGTCAAAGCCATTGCCGAAGAAGAAGGCGCCATGGTGGTTCCGGTCTGCAACAAGATCGAAGCCGAAATCGCCGAACTGGATGACGGCGAAGAGAAAGACATGTTCCTCGAAGCCTTAGGACTAGAAGAACCTGGCCTGAACCGCGTGATCCGCGCCGGCTACGAAATGCTGCACCTGCAGACCTACTTCACCGCCGGTGTCGAAGAAGTCCGCGCCTGGACCGTCCGCGTCGGTGCCACCGCACCACAAGCCGCTGGAGTGATCCACACCGACTTCGAAAAAGGCTTCATCCGCGCCGAAGTCATCGCCTACGACGACTTCATCCAGTACAAGGGCGAAGCGGGCACCAAAGAAGCTGGTAAATGGCGCCTGGAAGGCAAGGACTACATCGTTAAAGACGGCGACGTGATGCACTTCCGTTTCAACGTGTAAAACACCCACCCACGAAAAAGCCGCGTTCATACGCGGCTTTTTTGTGCCTGTGATTTTTATACTTTTTTGGTTCTTGGCAGGAAGATCGCCAGCACACCAAACAACGGCAGGAACGAGCACAGGAAGTACACGTATTCGATGCCGTGTATGTCCGCCAAATACCCGAGCAACGCCGCACCAATCCCGCCAAAGCCGAACATCAATCCGAAAAACACCCCGGCAATCATTCCGACATTGCCCGGCACCAGTTCCTGCGCATACACCACGATGGCTGAAAAGGCCGAAGCCAGGATGAAGCCGATCACGACGCTCAGAATGCTGGTCCAGAACAGGTCAACATGAGGCAGGATCAGGGTGAACGGTGCAACGCCGAGGATCGAGAACCAGATCACCGCCTTGCGCCCGATCTTGTCGCCGATCGGCCCGCCGAAGAAAGTTCCCGCCGCTACCGCTCCGAGAAACAGGAACAGGTGCAGCTGCGAACTGGCCACCGACAGGTCGAATTTCTCGATCAGGTAGAAAGTGAAGTAACTGGTAAAACTGGCCATGTAGAAATACTTGGAGAACACCAGCAGCCCGAGTACCACCAGTGCACTGATCACACGGTTCTTCGACAAACCATGCGTCGCCGCCTGGCCTTGCTTGAGTTTGAACAGGCTCAAGTGGTTGGCGTACCAGCGGCTAATCCGATAGAGCACGAACAGCGCAAACACCGCGAACAATCCAAACCAAGCCACCTGGCCCTGACCGTAAGGAATAATGATCGCTGCAGCGAGCAACGGCCCAAAGGCCGAGCCCGCATTACCACCCACCTGAAAGGTCGATTGTGCCAAACCGAATCGCCCACCCGAGGCCAGCCGCGCCACGCGAGAAGCTTCCGGGTGAAAGGTCGAGGAGCCGATACCGATCAACCCGGCCGCCAACAGAATCATCGGGAAGCTGCCCACCACGGACATCATCAGAATGCCAATCAACGTGCAGACTGTCCCGGCTGGTAGCAGCCAGGGCTTGGGATGCCGATCAGTGTGGTAACCGACCCATGGCTGCAACAGCGAAGCCGTCAGCTGGAACGTCAAAGTGATCAAGCCAACCTGGGTGAAGGTCAGGCCATAGTTGGCCTTGAGCATCGGATAGATCGACGGCAGCACCGACTGGATCAGGTCGTTGATCAAATGCGCCAGCGCCACGGCGCCGATGATGCGCATGACCAATGGGCTGCTTTGTGAAGTCGCGGATGCCGGCGCTGTGCCGGTCTGGGCATTGCTGATAGCCATAAGAGTTTCCGTACAACAGATGGGTGCACACGGGCAGGTGCGTCAATGTGCCATTTTTCAGTGCATCAGCGCCATCCCCTTAGCCTGCTAACGACCTCGACTTTCATCGTTGAATAGGTGATAGCGCAACGCCATGGTCTGAATCTTGCCTCTGTAATCCGCTTCAACGCGGCCCCTTACAAAGGGGACCGAGAATGGGAAGTTTCGCCACAGAGTCGGCCTACAGAGCTGGCGAGGGTGAACTTTCGAGGCCTTTTAAAAGGGCACACGTCGCGGCCGCAACGGTCTCGACGCACGCCGATGGTGCGTGGTGTCCAGAGGAGTTTTGGGGCATGCAGGCTTTTTTATCACCGGGGATAGGGTTGCTGGGGCGTTTTGGTTTCGCACGCAAATTTCAGCTGTTGTTCCTGCTGTTTATCCTGCCGCTGACGGGCAGTCTGTGGATGATCGGTCAGGACTATCGCGACAAACTGAACCTGATCTCCGGCGAACGTGCCGGGGTTCGGCAACTGCTTGCCCTGGATGCTCTCGATAACCTGCTCGCCGCTCAGCGTGACCGCGCAGCTCGCTGGCGCGCCACGGAAACCAATCGCCAGCCGACGCCAGCGACTATCGCGGCGATGGCCGCGTTCGATGCGGTTCAGCCAGCCCTCGCCCAAGCCACCTCGGACCTCGGCAACGCGCTGCAAACCGAAGGCGCCGAGGGCGAAACACTGGCCCGTTATCAAACCCTGCAAACCGCCCTCAGCGGCCTGGACTCGAAAAGCCTGAGCAGCGTCGGTTGGTGGCCGGACGGTTACGATCGGTTCACCAATGCCTTGAGTGCCCTGCAAGCCTTGCGCGAGCAGATCGCCATGGATAATCGCCTGACCCTCGCACCGTGGCTGGAAACTTATCTGCTGACCCAGATCTCTACACAGCACGCGCCGGACCTGATCGAACGAATCGGCCGCCTCGCCAGCGTCGGTCAGGCATCAGTGGTGTCTGGACAGTTCACTCTGCAAAGCCGTCTGCAATTGCGGGACTTGCGCAGCCGCATCGGCGATGCCCGGGAGCAGCTGGTCAAAACCGCAAGCCTGCTGGAAGCGCGGCTGCCCAGCGCGTTGCAAGCCTGGGCCGGGCAATACCATGACAGCCTCAAGCACCTGGACGCAGCGTTGAAAGCCCTCGATGACGGCGTGTTCGGCGGCAGCATCAAGCTCAAGCCGGAAGAGTTCGAACGCAATCTCGACGCCCTGCTCTCCGATTTCGCTTCGTTGCGTCAGCAGTCGCTGGTGTCGCTGGATCAGCGTCTGGATTACTACCACGGTTCGGCCATTCGCCAGTTCATCCTCGTAGCGACAATTTTTGGCTGCCTGCTGCTGGCCGCGTTGTACCTGTTCATCTGCTTGCAGGCCTCGATCCGTCGCAGCGCCAGCGGCATCACCCTGCTGGCCGAAGCCTTGCGTGACGGCAATCTAAGCCTTCAAGTACCGGTGCAGGGCCGCGACGAACTGGCCGCCATCAGCACCGCCCTCAATGTTGCGGTAGTGCAACTGCGCAATAGTCTGCTGGGGGTCGATCATGAAACCTTGCAGCTGAGCAACGCGGTGCGCACCCTCAACCATCACTCCAGCGGTGCCCTGGGGGAAGTCGAAGCTCAGCAGTTGCAGATCAGCCAGATCGCCGCGGCCGCCACACAATTGGCCGCCACCTCGCAAGGGGTTGCCCAGAGTTGCGAGCAGGCCTCCGGCAGCGCTCAGCACACCCAGCGCATCGCCGCCGACAGCAGCCGTGACAGCCAGCGCACGACGGCAAGCATTCAGCAACTCAATCAGCGTTTGAACGACACCGCTGCAGCACTGGGCCGGGTCAGTGAGCAGGGGCAGCAGATTCAATTGGTGGTGGACACCATTCGCGGGGTTGCCGAGCAGACGAACCTGTTGGCACTTAACGCCGCCATCGAGGCCGCTCGAGCGGGTGAGCAAGGTCGCGGTTTTGCGGTGGTGGCCGATGAAGTGCGCAGCCTGTCGCAACGCACCCAGTCCTCCACCGCGCAGATTGCCGGCACAGTCGACAGCTTGCGCAACACGGTGAACGAAGCGGTAAGTTTGATGGAAGCCGCCTGCGGCCAGGCTCAGTCTGACGCCCAAGCCGTCACTGGCCTGGGCGAACGGTTGGGGGAAATTGCCGATGCCGTGCAAAGCGTTACCGACACGCTGGCGCAGATCGCCACAGCGGTCGACGAGCAAGCGACCACCGCCGACGAAGTCAGCGGCAACATCCAGCAAGTCGATCAGGCGGCGGTACGCTTGCTCGAAGGCGCGCGGGCGGTGAACTTGGCGGCGGACACCTTGAGCCAAGGCAGCAAGGCCTTGAGTGCCAATACCGGGAGATTTCAGCTCAGTTGACGCCCTCCCCTACGCGGTTTTTCGGATCAGGTGGATAAGCGGTTGAAAGCGTAGAGAAATATTTTAGATTTACGCTTGACACATCATCATTACGAGCCAATAATGCGCGCCACTTGGCTACATAGCTCAGTTGGTTAGAGCATAGCATTCATAATGCTGGGGTCCGGGGTTCAAGTCCCTGTGTAGCCACCAAGTACTAAAAACGGCTTACCGAAAGGTAGGCCGTTTTTTTATGCCTCGAGAAAAGTGCGCCGAATAACCGCGCCGAGCCACCCAAGAGGTGCAGCCAGTGATCGTCGCGCAGATGACGATGAACGTCCGCTCCCAGATACGTCCCGCACACAATCAAACGGCATCAACCGCACGTGCGGCAGCGCATTGATCAACGCCTGCGAGGTGTAACCGGTGGCGGTGGCCGCAACGCCGGTTTCGCTCAGCGTGTCGACGCCGGTCAGCAGCGTGTAGAGCCACGGGCCGTAAATGGCCTGCGCATCCGCAAGCGCTGGATAGGCAGCCTCGGTAATGGTCAGCAACATCGGATGACCGTACTCCCCGGCGCCGGTGTGCAAGTCGAAACACATAGCCACTTCGGCATGGGAAACATGCTTTTGAATGATCTGATGCAACGTGCGGTCGACCAGCTCGGTGCCCGTCCGCCGTAAAACTGGGTACGGTAACTTGGCTGGGCGGGGGAACTCGGTCTGCATGTTTGCCTCTTGTTGATCTTCTGGCCGGTCTGTTGCCCTCGACCCTACAGAGAATCCACTACTTCATGAAGGACAAAAGTGTCTTTGCGGTAGGCCTTGGTTTGCGTCACTCCCTGTCGGCCGATAAAGTCCCCTGATCTTTCCCACGGACGGAGTGCCCCCACGTGTTCTCAGCCTTCCACTTGAGCCTCTATCGCCTGTCAGGCTTTTCGCTGATTGCCACGGCTTTAACCCTCGCAGCCTGTAGTGCCCCGACCTCTTCGACGTTGCCTGTTGCGCCGGAAATCGCTTCGGGTTATCGCGCCGACCTGCAGACCCAACACGCCGCAAAACACATGGCGGCCGCGGCCAATCCGCTGGCCGCCGAGGCCGGACGGGAGATGTTGCGCCAGGGCGGTTCGGCAATCGATGCCGCGATTGCGATGCAGGCCGTGCTGACGCTGGTCGAGCCGCAATCCTCGGGCATTGGCGGTGGCGCGTTGATCGTGCTGTGGGATGGCAAGGCCGTGCGCACTTTTGACGGTCGCGAAACCGCCCCGGCCGGCGCCACCGAGAAACTTTTCCTGCAAGCCGATGGCAAACCGATGCCCTTCACCCAGGCGCAGATTGGCGGTCGTTCGGTGGGGACACCGGGTGTGTTGCGGGCACTTGAGTTGGCCCATCAGAAACACGGTCGCCTGCCGTGGGCGCAGCTGTTCGAACCGGCCATCAAACTCGGGGAGCAAGGCTTCGCCATCTCGCCACGCCTTCACCAGCTGATCGCCTCGGACTCGTCCGTGCGAAGCTCGCCGGACATGGCGGCCTACTTCCTGAATGCCGATGGCAGTCCGAAAGCCGTCGGCACCGCGCTGAAAAACCCGGCACTGGCCGCTGTGTTCAAACGCATCGCCAAGGAAGGACCGGATGCGTTGTACAAAGGCCCCATCGCACAAGAGATCGTCGCCAAGGTTCAGGGCCACGCCAACCCCGGCAGCCTGTCGCTGAAGGACCTCAACGGCTACAGCGCCAAGGAGCGCGCACCGCTGTGCACCGACTACAAACGCTGGCAGGTCTGCGGCATGCCGCCACCGTCTTCGGGCGGGATCGCCGTGGCGCAGATCCTCGGCACCTTGCAGGCCCTGGAAACCCGTGACCCGCGTTTTGCCCTAGCGCCACTAAAGCCGGTCAAGACAAACAAAGCTGCGGGCATCGAACCGGCGCCTGAAGCCGTGCACCTGATCTCTGAGGCCGAGCGCTTGGCCTACGCCGACCGCGCGCTGTACGTGGCCGACGCCGACTTCGTGCCCGTCCCCGTCAAAGGTCTGGTGGACCCGACTTACCTGGCCAGCCGCGCCGCGCTGATCGGGGATCGCAGCATGGGCACAGCCAAACCCGGCACCCCTCCGGGCATTCAGGTTGCCTACGCGCCGGACCGCTCACCGCTGCGCATCTCCACCTCGCAAGTGGTGGCGGTCGATGACGAAGGCGGCGCCGTGTCCATGACCACCACCGTGGAATCGGCTTTCGGCTCACACCTGATGGTCCAGGGCTTCCTGCTCAACAACCAGATGACCGACTTCTCATTCATCCCCGAAGAGAACGGCCAGAAGGTCGCCAACCGCGTCGAACCTGGTAAACGCCCGCGCTCGTCCATGGCCCCAACCCTGATCTTCGACCGCCAGAGCGGCGAATTCCTCGCCAGCGTCGGATCCCCCGGCGGCTCGCAGATCATCGAATACGTCGCCAAATCCACCATCGGCATGCTCGACTGGAACCTTGATCCGCAAACCGCCATCAGCCTGCCCAACTTTGGCAGCCGCAACGGTCCGACAGAACTGGAACAGGGGCAGTTCAGCCCGGCGCTGATTCAGGCGCTGAAGGACAAAGGGCACAGCGTCAACGAGATCGACATGACCAGCGGGATCCAGGCGATTGTTCGGGTGAAGGATGCGCAGGGGAGAACGTCGTTGGCGGGAGGGGCCGACCCGCGACGTGAGGGAGCAGCGCTGGGGGATTGAGTCGTACGCAGGAAAGAGCAAGGGCTTACCGGGAGGTGGGCCCTTTTTTACACCTGATAAAGCCTGATCGGCCACTTCACGCAGCCTTTTCCTACCCGCAAGTGACTGCTTCTTGGATAGAGTGTGGATATTGTCGGCACTCACAAACAGTACGACGCGATCGACGCTGATACCGTCGAGATGGAGTAACCCATGAACATTCGCCCCATTCACACCGACGAGGACTACCGTGCAGCCCTCAAAAACGTGTCAGCGTTGTTCGGCAACGAACCAGAGCCTGGCACCCCTGAGGGTGATTACTTTGACATTATGATCACGCTGATCGAAGCCTATGAATCGAAGCGGTTTCCCGTGGACTTATCCAATCCGATCGATGCGATTAAGTTTCGTATGGAGCAGGCCAGTCTGTCTGCTGCAGACCTCGCACCCGCTATAGGTCGCACAAACCGAGTGTATGAAGTGCTCAATGGCGAACGTGCATTGACGCTTCCGATGATCTGGAAACTTCACGATTTATTCGGGATACCCGCGCAGAGCCTGATCAAGCCGGTAACGCAGGCTTGACCAGGTGCCAGCCGACTCTTGAAATCAGGCCGGCACACCCAAAATTATGCGACGCCTTGATCACCGCCGTCGCACTCAGGCCGGGCGCCAGGCCCAGTTCTGCCACAGCCTGGCGTGTCACGATCGAATAGACCTCGGTGCCGCCGTCGAGCTGGATGACGACTTCGGAGTTCACGGCGCCTTCACCAGCGCGATCACTTCCTTGCCGACCGCCAGGCCGAGGTTCTTCACGCTTTCCATCGTCACCATGGCCACCCGTTCATTGCTGCCTGACAGTTTCAGTGAGACTTCGGCATCACCGCGCCGGGCTGCAATTGACTGATGGTGCCTTTGAATACGTGTATGTCATACCGGTGGCCTGCCATAGCTTGGGGTACATGCTGATGCGGGTGAAGCCGGGCAACGAGTTGATCTCATTGATCAGTACTTCGCCGCTGTTGGTCAGGAACACGTCGACCCGAGCCAGCCCCGAACAGCCCAACGCCTGAAACGCCTTGACGGCCAGGGCACGAATGCGCTCGCTGGACTCGATGCTGATGTCAGCCGGCACCACGACTTCCTACCCGCAGTTTGCTCATTAAAAACATCTCAACGATTGGCCACCAGATGCGCGCCGAACAGTAGGTAGCAACTTCCAGCGAAGCGATCCAGCCACTTACGCGAACGATCATAAGCACCCGCGAACCGACGGCTGGCAAACAGCAGTGCCACGCTGCAATACCAACTGAATGACAAGGTCGCCATGGTCAACACGGCTAGCGCCAGCAACATCGGTGGCGGTGAAGCCGGCATGGCAGTGGCGAAAATTGTTGCGACGAACAGCGCGGCCTTCGGATTGGTCATGTTGCCTACAAAGCCCCGGCTATAAGCTGATAGCAGCGTGCGACCTGCCCCATTCAACGAGCTGCTATCGCCCGGCACACTCGGCGTTTTTTGCTTGAACTGCTTCAAACCCAGATAGATCAGGTAACAACCGCCGGCAATCTTGAAACTCAGATAGAGCGTCGGCGCGGCGCTGAACAGCGACTTGATACCCAAACCACCCGCCAACCCCCAAAGCACGGTCCCCGTGGCCACGCCCAGTGCGGCGACAACGCCATGGCGTCTGGAGCAACTGGCGGCCAGTTGTGCGGTGCTGAAGAAGTTCGGCCCCGGCGTCACCACCGCGACCGTCCATAACAGCGCCAACGACAACAACGGACCGGCGTAGCTCAGGTGGGATAATTCCATGATGTGGGGCGCCTTCGTGGCTTAAGAAATATGCAACACCTTGCAACATTAGTCCGGGATTTTCTACCCGCCGGGAGATTCGATCGGCAGCAGACAGGCGGCTGGTCAGTGGAGTAACGTATTGCGCATCGAGCTCAAGGCACTAACACCATGGCCAAGAACACGCCTACCATCGACTGGTTCCACCGCGCGCCCGACGTCGGCGGGCTTCAGCGTTTCGAGGCGTTTTTTGCAGGCCACGGCTACGACCTTCACCGCCACGACACCTATGCGATCGGCCACACACTGGCCGGTGTGCAGAGTTTTCAGTACCGCGGTGGCTGGCGCCACAGTCTGCCGGGCGGGACCATGGTGCTGCACCCGGACGAAGTTCACGATGGCGAAGCCGGCACCGAGACCGGGTTCCAATACCGAATGATGTACATCGAACCGGCGCAGATCCAGCAGATACTCGGCGGCCAGCCGTTGCCGTTTATCAAGACCGGACTGTCGACCGATCCACGTTTATTCGCCGCCACCGCCGTGCTGCTGCGAAGCATCGATTGTCCCCTCGAGCCTATGGAAGAGCAGGATGCGCTGTTCGATCTGGCCCAAGCCTTGAACAGCGTTTCCGGCGTGCCTGCCACCCGCCAGAGCTTCGACTACGTGGCCGCCGAACGTGCGCGGGAATTCATTCACTGCGCCCTGGATCGCACCGTGACGTTGGAAGAACTGGCGCAACACAGCGGGCGCGATCGCTGGAGCCTGTCGCGGGATTTTCGCCTGTTGTTCGGCACCAGCCCTTATCGATACCTGACTATGCGCCGCCTCGACCTGGTCCGCTCGCTGCTGATCCAGGGCCAGTCACTGGTCAGCGCCGCGCTGATCGCCGGCTTCACCGATCAAAGCCACATGACCCGGCAGTTCAGCAAAACCTACGGCCTGTCGCCGGCCCGCTGGATGAAAATGCACCGACGCTGAGCCACGCACAATCGTTCAAGAAGCATGCTCGAAGCGCGGGTTATCGTGGCTTTACGATCAACCACGAGAGCAGCTTCATGAAAGCTTACGAAAGCCTGAGTTTCGCTGAAAAAATCTCCAGGATCGGCCCCTACTGGACGCCTCGGGTCATCGCCGAAATGAACGACTACCAGTTCAAGGTGGTGAAACTGCTGGGAGATTTCATCTGGCACGATCACCTTGATACCGACGAAACCTTCATCGTGCTCGAAGGGCAATTACGCATCGACTTTCGCGATGGCCACGTGTTGGTGAACGCTGGCGAAATGTATGTGGTGTCAAAAGGTGTCGAGCACAAACCGTTCGCCGAGCAGGAAGTAAAACTCCTGCTGATCGAACCCAAGGGTGTGCTGAACACTGGCAACGAAGGTGGCGAGCTCACTGCGCAGAATGACGTTTGGGTGTGAAAGGCCGGCTGCTTACGGCTGCAGAGCCTTGGCCAAGGGAACCGGACGGCGGTGAGAAACGCTCATGATGGCTGCTCCTGGGGAAAACGCTGATTGTAGCGATTTCCACCGGGATGGCAGGTATCAAGTCGCCAGCTGATTGGCAAACTGCCCGACCGCGTTCACCACTTTCTGTGCACCGTCCTGAATCTCGACAATCACCGTGCCCGCTTCTGCCGCCAGCGCAAGCCCCTGCTCCGCCTGGAGTTTGCCTTCAGTCATCAGCGCCACGGCGTTGCGCGCCATGTCCTGGTTCAGACGCACCACGCTGACAATTTCATCGGTTGCCTGGCTGGTGCGCGAAGCCAATTGCCGGACCTCATCTGCCACCACCGCGAAACCACGACCCTGCTCGCCGGCCCGAGCGGCTTCGATGGCGGCGTTGAGCGCCAGCAGGTTGGTCTGTTCGGCAATCCCGCTGATGGTTTTGACAATGGTGCCAATCACCAGCGATTGCTCGTTCAGCGCTTCGATGCCTTCGCCGGCGGTCTGCATGTGCCTAGCAAGGTCACGCATCACGTTCACCGCCTGAGTCACTACGGCGTTACCGCGCTGCGCGCTGCTGTCGGTTTGCTGCGAGGTGCTGTAAGCAATGTTCGCCGCTTCGGCGACGGCTTGCTCCTGATTGACTTGATCGGTAATCACCGTGGCGAACTTCACCACTTTGTAGAGCTTATTGTTGGCATCGACCACCGGGTTGTAGGAAGCCTCCAGCCAGACCGCGCGACCGTGGCTGTCAACGCGCTTGAAACGGTCGGCGACGAACTCGCCTGCATTCAAGCGGCGCCAGAAGTCCTGGTACGCGGCGCTGTTGTAATCCTCCGGTTGGCAGAAGGTGCGGTGATGTTTGCCCTTGATCTGCGCCAGGCTGTAGCCCATGCCGCTGAGAAACCGGTCGTTGGCTGCCAGTACGTTGCCATTGAGGTCGAACTCGATCACCGCCGTGGAGCGCACGAGCGCACCGATCAGGTTCTCATGATCACGGGACGCCTCGATGGTGCGGGTCAGGTCACTGGAGTAAATCGAGAAGAGTTTGATCCGACCGTCCGCCGACCGAACCGGCTGCACGATCGAGCGCAGCCAGGCTTCCTGGCCATTGCCGCGCAACAATCGCACCGTGCCGGCAAAGTGCTCGCCACGGGTCAGGGCGGCTTTGAAACGGTGGTGGAATTCGTCCGATTTCACATGGGCCGGGACGATGTCTTCGATGTGCCGGCCGATCAGGTCGTTGCTTTTGTAGAGCAACTCACCGAGGAAATTGTGGTTGACCGATTGAATCCGCCCATCGGTATCGAGGGTCAGGACCAACATCTCGCTTTCCAGACTTTCCTTCACTTGCTGGAGGCTGGAGAGTTCTTCGCGAAGAGCCGACAGCTCCTGCTTCAAGCGTTTGTTGAACATGGGGATACACCGATGGATAGGGATAGAAAGCGGTACGCTCCTAGCCATCGGCCTAGGGGTTATTTTCTGAAGCGTGTTTCAGAGTTGCCCTACAAAAATAGTTGCTACATGAACGGTCCTACCTTCGATTACATCGCGCCAGCAGGCGAACAGCTTCCAACTTTTGGCATCCGCGTCCCGAAATACGCGGCACTGCTCACACCCACAGCCCCCATCACCGCGCAAAAGATCACGCAGACCCACGGGCTCCACGGCATCAGACCGATCAGCAACAACGGTGTGATACTCGCCCAGGCGGCGTAGGCGATGTTGTAAGTGAAGGAAATGCCCGAGACACGAATCCGCGCCGGGAACAGGCTGACCATCACCGACGGCACCGCGCCGACCACCCCACAACTGAGACCGGCCACCGCGTACGCCAGGCCGATCCAGTTGCCACCGATGATCAGGCAGGTATAGAGCACGCCGATGCCCAGTGGCAGCAGCAAGCTATAGAGCATCACCGTACGCCAGGCCCCAATGCGGTCGACCAGCAGTCCAGCGAGGACGCAGCCGACATTCAGAAAAACAATGCCCAAGGCACTCAAGGCAAAAGTGTGGCTGGCGGTCATGCCGAAGGTTTTCTGCATCATGGTCGGGGTGATCACCACGAACACCACCACCGCCGAGGTCAGTACGCAGGTGAGGAGCATCGCCGGCAGCATAGCCAGACGATGCTCACGCAAGACCGTGCGCAGCGGCAGCTCGACGGCTGCATCACGTTGCGCCTGCATGGCCATAAACACCGGGGTTTCGCTGAGCCAGCGGCGCAGCCAGACGCCGATTACGCCGAACACGCCGCCCAGCAGGAACGGGTAACGCCAAGCGTAATCAAGGATTTCTGCCGGGGTGAAGGCCTGTGCCAGAAACGTCGCCGTCAGGGCGCCGATCAGGTAACCAAAGGTCAACCCGGCCTGCAGGAAACCGAGGGCATAACCGCGATGCCCGGCCGGTGCATGCTCGGCGACGAACACCCAGGCGCTCGGCACTTCACCACCCACCGCCGCACCCTGAAGGATTCGCAGGGCCAACAGCAGCAGCGGTGCGAAATAGCCGATCTGGGCGTAGGTCGGCATGATGCCGATCAACAGGCACGGCAGCGCCATCATCAGGATGCTCAGGCTGAAGACCTTCTTGCGGCCCAGTCTGTCGGCGAAATGCGCCATCAGAATCCCGCCCAACGGCCGCGCCAAATAACCGGTGGCGAAGATCCCGAAGCTTTGCAGCAGGCGCAGCCACTCCGGCATTTCCGGCGGGAAGAACAGCTGGCTGAGGGTCAGGGCGAAAAATACGAAAATGATGAAGTCGTAGATTTCCAGCGCGCCACCTAACGCCGCAAGGCCCAGGGTCTTGTAGTCCGAACGGTTGAACGACGCCGGGCGCGAATCGGTATTGGCAGTCATGAAAAGAACTCTGGCATAGGCAAAAAACCAAGGCGCCCATGGTCTACGCAAACGCGCAAACGGACAACCCGTTAGACCAAAGTCTCAGCCTCGCAAAACCTGGTCACAAAAAAGGACCGATTGATTTACTGTTGGCACCTTTCTGGACGGGCCTTTGCGGCCCTGAAGACCACAACAAACATAAAAATTCGAGGTATACCCGTGGCCGCTGATATCGAAGATACCCGCTCTGCCCGATTTGCCCTGCGCTGTTCAAGCTTTGCCGAACGCTGGTTCCCCGATTCCTGGGTGTTTGCCGCACTGGCGGTGATTATCGTCGCCGTGGCCACCCTGTTTATGGGTGCCAAGCCCACCGACGCCGCCATGGCCTTCGGTGACGGTTTCTGGAGCCTGATCCCGTTCACCATGCAGATGGCCTTCGTGGTGATCGGTGGTTACGTGGTCGCCAGTTCGCCACCGGCGGTGAAACTGATCGACCGGCTGGCGCGGCTCCCGAAAAATGGCCGCTCGGCCGTGGCCTGGGTTGCGTTGATCTCCATGGTCGCGTCGCTGCTGAACTGGGGGTTGTCGCTGGTGTTTGGCGGTTTGCTGGTGCGCGCCCTCGCCCGCCGTACCGATCTGAAAATGGATTACCGTGCCGCCGGTGCCGCCGCCTATCTGGGCCTCGGAGCGGTGTGGGCCTTGGGCCTGTCCTCGTCCGCCGCGCAATTGCAGGCCAACCCGGCCAGCCTGCCGCCGTCGATTCTGTCGATCACCGGCGTTATTCCTTTCACGCAAACGATCTTTCTCTGGCAGTCCGGCGTGATGTTGCTGGCACTGATCGTGATCTCGCTGATCATTGCCTACGCCACTGCACCCGGCCCGAACTCGGCCCGTGATGCCAAGGCCTGCGGGATCGATCCGAGTTTTAGTTTGCCGCCATTGCAACCGCGCACCCGCCCCGGCGAATGGCTGGAGTACAGCCCGCTGCTGACGATTTTGCTAGTGCTGCTGGCGGCCGGGTGGCTGTTCCATGAGTTCTCGACTAAACCTGCGATCAGCGCGATTTCCGGGCTGAACACCTACAACTTCCTGTTCATCATGCTCGGCGCCCTGCTGCACTGGCGCCCGCGCAGCTTCCTTGACGCAGTGTCCCGCGCGGTACCGACCACCACTGGCGTACTGATTCAGTTCCCATTGTACGGCTCAATCGCCGCGCTGATGACCACCGTCAAAGGCACTGACGCTCAGACGCTGGCTCACCACATCTCGACGTTTTTCGTACAAATCGCGTCCCACGACACCTACGCGCTGCTGATGGGCGTGTACTCGGCGATCCTCGGTTTCTTCATCCCATCCGGCGGGGGCAAGTGGATCATCGAAGCGCCGTACGTCATGCAAGTGGCCACCGACCTGAACTACCATCTGGGCTGGGCCGTGCAGATCTACAACGCCGCCGAAGCCCTGCCGAACCTGATCAACCCGTTCTACATGCTGCCGCTGCTGGGAGTGCTCGGGTTGAAGGCGCGGGACTTGATCGGGTTTTCGTTCGTGCAACTGCTGGTGCACACGCCGCTGGTGCTGTTTCTGCTATGGGCGTTGGGGACGACGTTGACGTACACGGCGCCGGTGATGCCGTAACGCATCAAGAAACCCGCAGAAATGCGGGTTTTTTTATGGCTGAAAATTAGCTACTGATTTTTGGGCGTTTCAAAACCGCGCTGCTCAATCACCCAAAATACATCGCTTACATCCTGGACCATAATCCGAGCGATGTTGGTGACGGTGTTGATATCGTTCTCGGCGTAGTCCGGCAGGCTGGTGCAGGCCATCAGATGCAAGTATTTGAGGACAGCATTGAGGCGTTCGCTGACGCAGTTGTGGAGTTCGCGTAGCGGGGCGTCGCTGTCGATGAGCAGGACGGGGTAGTCGGTGGCGAATTGGGACATGGGGGTGAAGCGGTGGGGCGGGTTGTTCATTGTCATAAGTAAATCGTCCTCGTATCTAAAAGGAGAGCTACTCATATCGTAAGGGCTGCGAAACCCTGTCGCTGACCGAAGCCAGCAGACGGAGCGAACTATAAGCGTCGACTTTGATGGCTGCAACCGAGGTGTAGGACCAAGCACTGTTGGCAAGGGGGCTTGTCGGAACGCCGCATCGCCCCGTTCGGCGGCGCAGTCGTCGTAAAACCGGACACTGCGGTGTGCCTGTAGGAATGAGGCGGCAGGATCTGGCGCAGCTTCGCCACCCAGCGGGAGCAAGCGCCCTCGCCACAATGGGAGCAGTCCTACACGTATTGCAGACATGCAAAAAATCAAAAGATCGCAGCCTTCGCGGCGCCTACTTTTGGGAAACAAACCTGCCTTTACGCGTTCCTTGCGGATAAATAGAGCGCGTTGCCTTGTCCAGGTGACCACCCTGACGCACAAAGCTGACCGCTTCGTTATTACGACGACTGCGCATCCAGGTGATCCATTGCAACAGTTCAGGGTGCCCCAACGTTTCAATCAACAACAAAAATTGCTCACGCCAGCGTGTACTGCCGCCCATGCCCAGCCCTGAGCGCCGTTTAAGGTCCGGGATACTTTGGCCATCCATCACCCCTTTCACGAAATCGACCCAGAGTTCAGGTCGAATCATCCCGACCAGCGGCGTCCCGGACAGAATGGAAAAGCAGGTCACGCAGGGATCGCACTTGAACTTCGGGCGAATACCTTTAATTCGATAGGTCCGCGTTCCCCCACACCTTGGGCACGTTGCGTGCTGTGCGTTCAGCATCGTCTCGATCCAAGTGATGACCGCTTGCTGCTGCGCTGCAATGTGCTCGGGTGGTTGCAGGTTTTCCCGGTAATGGCGTGTCGTCCACCACTGGTGCAACTCAGGACACTCCTCCGCCATCACCTCCCGAACCGCCTGCCCCCAGCTGAAGTAGACCTTGTGGTTCACCCCCAAGCGAGGCGCGATCTGGACGCTGGACCAACCGGCCAGCAGGTACACGGCAAACGTCGACCACAGGTCCATCCGGCGCATGTGTGCAAAGGGCGAATCGCTCAAACTGTTGCAGCACTTGCGACAGGAACCGCAGTAGTAACGCGGGAGCCGTTGTCGGGCCAAATGATTTTGCAGGTTCAAGTTGGTGTTGCCACACCAGGGGCAGTACTTCACTCGCCGATGTGGCAATTCGTGCAGATAGCGGATCAAACGATCGGCGTCGGGACGCAGGTTCGCCGGGAGGCACACGTCGTAAACAGGTAGATCACCGTGTCCGGGGATTGGTAGTGAGGGAAGTTGGGGCATTACAGTTTCTAAGACTGTTCCATAAGCAACGCTTGTTCCGCCTGCGCGGCCAGTTCAGCCTCGCGTTTGGCTATGGCTTCTTCCAATTCTGGAGAGCGTTTGGCCCACTGCTCGGGGGGTAATGGTCTTGACCATTCGATGATGTCGGGATAGGGCAGGTCTGGCGGCGGATTCAGTTTCCACCGTTCAAGGACGTCGATCAGCAGCGTGTTGAAAATGAAGATCCCGCAGAAACCTTCCCACAAGATGGTTAAAGGCCAGCCTCTCATTTTTGCGGCTTTTATAAGATCGTCCAGATAGGTCGCCCATATCCCTTTAGACCTGTCGAAACGTGCCGTCTGATCCTCAACAGCCTCCGAACCAATCTCCATGTAGCTGCGCATGCACTCCCACAGCGCCATGGCCGTGGTGCCGCCACCACAGTTGAAGCCTAGGGAGAAATGCTTGTTGTCTTCCTTGGCCAGTGGGTCTGGGTTTTCGAAACCGATGATCAGTAAACCCATCGTGGCTTTACCGGCTTGGCTGACCGACGAGTGCTGGGTGGCGGCGGCTGTCACGGTTTCCCAAGGGACGATCCAGTAGTTGCCATCGTCGCGGGGGACGCAGACTTCTCGGCGCTGGCGATTGAAGCGCACGGGTAGGGGCACTTCGCGGAAGAGGCCTTGGATTATAAACAGCGCTGGGATGCCAGTAATAACCCCACCCCCAATAAGAGTAAAAGCGCTAAGTTCAGGTGAAATATTTCTCAATCCGTAAGCCAGAGATAAAAACAACATCACTCCCGGCCACAGCACCATCACCGCCGAACCGATGCTGTAGTTGCCTATATCAAGAAATACCTCGTTCTTGCGCCAAATGGTGTTGAGCACATCTGAGGGTTTTCTACCCGTAGGGATGGGCAACGGCGCCAAATAGTCATTGCGCGAAAGCATCCGTTTTTTCGTGGTGCCAGCCGGTGGCGTGCTCATCGTTTGTCCTTGGGTTGCAAGTAAATGGCGCCTAGGTGGTCCTCGCCGAGCGGGTAACTCGGTACATGATCCAGTTGGGGCGTCGGGTCCGCCCATAGCGCTATCACGTCGGTGTCGTGATTGAGGGTAAAGGCAAACCCTCGTTCGCCGCCGATAAAGGTTCGGGCGCCGAGCATCGCGGTCAATGGCGTGCGATACCGCAAACGCAGGGAAACAGTGCTGGGTGTCGTGCCCAATACGCTCTTTAGCGTGTTGAAAGGACCTCTAATGCGTAGGCCTTGGCCTTCCTCCTGCGGTATCCACTGACAGACGCTGCTGGACAACCAATGAGGCGTCATGTCTCGCCAGGGACGCGGTGCTTTGTAGTGGTTGAACGGGCTGTTTTTTATCAGGTCGCGGGAGGCCTGGGTATCCAACGGGTCACCGACCATGCTCAGTTCCAGATAGGCACTACCCGGCTCCGCCCCCGGCAAATCGATGGTCAAAGCATTAATGGAACTGACCGAAGTCAGCCCGGATGGGCCATTGCCACTGCCCACCACCGAGCTGCTTTGCATGCTGACCCGAGGTGCATAAAGGATGAAGTACAGCCGGTCGAGTTCGTCCTGTTGGGCTTTGGGCGCGATAGGTTCCAGATCAATAGCACGCGCTTTTGACCAGCAGCAGAAGCTCAGGAAGTTTTGCAGCGGGGTTTGCTTCAAGACCGTGGTGATCAGGTGCAGAACACCCAGCACGAGAATGAGCCAGTTCAACGGCCCCATGTACAGCGTGTAACGCGAGATGGCGGCTTCGGCGGTTATTGAACCTGCCAAGGCGCGGGCAGTGTAGCCAAACCCTAACAGCGCTTGGGCGCCGAAGGCCGCTATTTGTCCACCGACCACGACCTGACGCATCCTCAGCCACGGGTCGACTCGGTTTTGGGCGATCTCGAGTTGTATTTGCAGGGACTTGAATTCTGCTCCTGCTGCGACAAATGACAATCCACCTATCACCCCACCAAACAGCGTCAGCGTCGGAGCCGCAGATGAGCGAATAAAGAACCGATCCTTCCCCAACCCCTTCCGCACCTGATTATCAACCACCGCCACCAAAGCCGCCGCCGCATACAACGTAGCCGAAACCGCGTCATTCACCCGCCGACTGTCCATCCCCTCCAACACCGCCGCCTGACTCAAATAGCTGTGCGCATTCAGCACGTTCAACAACAACGCCGCCAACGGCACCACCCCACCGCTGTTGATCACCAGGCTGGATTTAACAATCCGCTCCACACGCCCCGCACCAATGGCTTTCCCGGTCGCCTTCGCCCAGTCGCCTAGTGCTTCGGCCTGTTGCCCCAACAACTTCCACACCTGCCGGCCGGCCTCGGTGACGGACTGCAAACGCGTGTCGCTGCCCAGGCGCGCGGCGACAAAGACGCCCATCCATGAGCCGCTAAAGTTGTTGCCCCCCTTGAGCAACAACAGCGAAGCCGCCAGTCGGTTGACCAACACACTCCATTGGCTGCTGACGTCTCGGGCCATGGCCGCGATGTCTTCCAGAACCGCTGCGCTCAAAGGCGCCAATACCTGATGAGTGGCGCTGATGTTGTCGGAGGCCAGTGCCGCCATCAACTCGCCCAGTCGAGAGGTGTTGTTAACGGCCGCATCGATCGAGGGCGCCCAGGCGTTGAACAGTTGTTTCAAGGCACCGCCGTCGGCGGCTCGCACGTAGTCGGCGTATTGTTCGGCGCCCTCGGCGCGCAGGCATTGGGCGGTCAGGCAGCCGGTGGCCAATTCGGTCAGCCAGTGGCGCGTCGCCAGATCGTCGTAATCAACAAACCAGGTGCCGCTGAGGGAGCGGTTGAGGTACACGCCCCGGTCGGCAAACAAGGCGGTGTGACGCTGCTCGATCTGGTGGTAGTGCGCCGCTGCGGTCTGCGCGAACCAGGTGTTCATCGCCTCGAGGTCGATGTATTCGCCGACCTTGGCACTGAAGAAATGGTTATTGAGGTTGGCGTGTTTTTCGGCGCGGTATTCGCGGACGACGAATTCCACTTCGGTGTACAAGTCCGCCGGAATAAAGGCTCGCACCGGGGCGACGATGGCTGCGGTTCGCGCATCGCGGGCGCTGGCTTCGGCCTGAGTGGGCTGGCCACCGTATTGACGGGCCCGGGTTTCAGCCTTGAGTTCTTCATCCAGCCGATGCTGGGTGTCGAGCATGACTTGGCCCTGTTCGGGTGTGAGGGTGATTTCGCGAGCCTTGTAGCGGTAGCTGATGGACCCGGCCAGTTCGGCCCCGTCTTCGCTGATCAGGCTGCGCACAAACCCGCCGATGCTCAGCCGCAGATTATTCTCGCCCAACCATTTTTCGTGATCAGCCTCGACCCATTCCTGTTCATGGTTGATATCACGCAGCACGCCCAGGTCGTCGTCCAGGCAGGCGAACACGGGAAATAACTCCTTGGCCTGTACCTTGGCGCTGTCCAGCCAATCCTGAGTGCCCTGACCGTCCCATGGTTCGGCGCTCCACTCGCCTGGCGGCTGGTCGCTGGCGCCGGGATGTTGGGCGATGGCTTTCTCGCGCTCACGCACGCGGTGCATGGCGTCGGTGTAGGCCTTGATGTTGGCCGGGGTCGGGTCTTTCATCACGGTTTCGCCCAGCGCGTCGGTATCCTCAGCGTCCCGTTGCGGGTCAGCTTTCAGGGATTGGGCGAAGGTGCGCGGGATGAGTTCAGCCATGACCTCAACGGCTTTTTCCAGCGGCGGGCAATGCTCGGCTTGCAGTTCATTGGCCACGGCGCGCAAGGCCACATGGCGCATGTGCGCACGGCGTTTGGCGCTGTCGCTCAGCGATTGGCAGTGCTCGGGGTTCAATGGGAACTCGCTGTAGAGCATCCACGCGTCGTGGATTTTTTCCAGGGCCAGGCCCGTCAGTGTGCCGTCGAGCACCGGGGTCGCATCGGCGTCGAGCGCTTGCTCTTTGAGCAGACCATTCGGCGAGACGGCATACCGTTTAAGGGGGCCTTTGTCCTGCCACAGATAAACAAACCCCGTGCGCAAGCGACGCGCCGCCATGGGGCGGCTTTGCGTGGTGACGCCGGGAATGCAGCAAGGACTGTCGGCTTTTTCTTCAGCCAAGGCATAGCGCACGGGGACCACGAACAGCTCGGATTGGCTGGCTGGGCACGGCGCTATCGGGCTGTTGATGTCGACATGAGGCTGAGCCTTGGCGGCGCGTTCGGCCTGAGCGGCTCGGTCGATCATCGCCAGTTTTTCTGCGCTCATACGCCGGACTCCTTGTCGGTGAGCTGCTGACGCGTCAGTTCGGCATTCAGGTTATCCAGCCGTTGCTCGGGCGAGACACCGGGCTCGGCCAACATCCTTCGGTAAGCGGCGTGATCAGGTGCATCGGGAAAGTCAGCGCCCAGCGCAGCGTGGAAGCGAGCCCAGAGCAGGACTTCATCGATGGCGCTGTAACCGTGACGTTCGGCAGTGTGCTGGCAGTGAGATGCCCACTGTTGCAGTGCAAAGGCGTCCAGTCCTTGCAGGTATTCGGAAAAGTACTGCTGGCAGTGTTCGATCAACCGTTGGGCGAAGCGCTGCCGTTGGGCGGTGCCCAAGTACTCCAGTTGCTCCGCAGACAGGAACAACCAAGGCTCATGCGCATACGGTGCAGCGGGTTGATCCGGATGTTCTTGGTGGATATCCAGTTCCGGGAGCCGGATCAGTCGCACCGGCCCCATCAGGCGATCACGCTCGCAGGCGGGCAACTGCGCTAGCCACAATGCCGCGATACGCGGGTCGTGGTAACGGAACAAGACCGTGATATCCCCTTCGACACGAACGTGAATCAGGCTACGTAAATGCTCAAGCACCACAGCTTCTTGCGCCTCTGACTCCAGCCAGATGCCACACATCGCGCTCCAGTCCCGAAAAAAGGTCTGGGCCAGCGGGCTATTGGTAGCAACAGGCACCAAGACCGGCCCGACTTCCTCCAATGGCCCATAAGCGGTGTTGAGGTAAAGCGATTGAAACGTTGTGCTCCCCAGCTCAAACAGACACTCAGGCAGACGTTCAATCTGGGCGCGATCCAACAGCAGGTAAGCCTGACTCATGCCGATGTCTCCGCCAGTTTTTGACACACGGCACAGATCGCTGAGGCCTGTTGTGCTGCCTGAGTCAATGCCAGTTTTTGCGCAGCCAGGGATGGCGCAATCAGGGCCTGCGCAGTCACAGGAACCAATGAAAGCGCCGCTTGCACAAGCACGCCGGCCACTGGCGCGCCACCCTCGACAATGGCCACGCTGCTGAAAACCCCGCCCGAGTTGATCACGATGTGGTGACCGCCGGCCGTGAGTGTCAGGCTCATGCCCGCATCAATCACCACGTTGGCAGCGGTGACATGGGCGTGAGGGCCAGCCTGAATCACCAGCGTGCCCTCTGCCGTGGTGCTGCTGTTTCCGCTGATAGAGATCAGCTCGTTGCCGCCGATCAACGTGTTGCGCA
Organism: Pseudomonas sp. HLT2-19-2; assembly: GCF_054898005.1. NCBI lineage: Bacteria > Pseudomonadati > Pseudomonadota > Gammaproteobacteria > Pseudomonadales > Pseudomonadaceae > Pseudomonas > Pseudomonas sp. HLT2-19-2. The sequence continues at coordinate 5,195,133 of NZ_CM142712.1, forward strand.
CACCTTGGGTGGTGTGCAACTCGTCGCCCTTGATCAGGCTGGCGCTGTGGTTGTCCACCTGTTCGAAACGGTCGTTACCGATCAGGCTGTGGCTGTCCCGAGTGATCTGTTCGCGGCGGTCGTTACCGATCTTGGTATCGCTGTCGTTGAGGATCAGTTGCTCGATATCGCGCTGCGCCCGCAGGTAAATTTGCTCCTGCCCGGCGCGGTCTTCAATCGACAGTTCGTTGTAACCGCCGGTGTGCGGGGAGCTGTGGCTGCGCAATACGGTTTTGGTTTTGTGCTCGGGCAAGGCGTACGGCACGGACGTGACCTTGTTGGCCACACACCCGGTGATCAATGGTTGGTCGGGGTCGCCTTCCAGGTAGGTCACCACCACTTCCATGCCGATGCGCGGAATGGTCACCGCCCCAAAGCTTTCACCCGCCCAGTTGGATGACACCCGCAGCCAGCAACTGCTTTTTTCACTGTTGAGTTCGGTCCGATCCCACGGCAGCTCGACACGGACACGGCCATATTCATCGCAATAAATCTCTTCGCCGACCGGCCCGGTGACGCGGGCGGTCTGGCTGACCAGCACGGTTTTGCGTGAACGCATTGGCGGACGGTAGAACACGTCCCAGGGAATGGCGCTGAAGCGGTTGCGATAGCCTTGGGTAAAGCCGTCTTCGGGTTTGACGTCGCTGGTGATGGCCTCTTCCAGTGACTGAGGCTGTTTTCCAGCGTGCGTCACGCCGAGCAATAGCCACAAATCGTTGCAGGTTTTGCGCGGGTGTTCGGTCAGGTCGAAGAAGTGACCGCAGCGCAGCGTGGGCTGATCGCTTTCGCCCTCGACCAACTGGTAATCGGCACGGTGCCGCTCCAAGGCCTGACGAGCGAGTTGTTTACCGCGTTTTTCGTTCTCGATTAATGCGGGGTAACGATAGTCTTCAAGCTCTGGGCTGAACTCGGCGGTGAAGCGACTCTCCAGCAGCAGACTCGGCCGTTTCAGGTCATAGCCCCGGCCCGTGACCGTGCTGGTGCGGGTGCGCAAACGCATGGAAAACTGGCTGACCACCGGGTGCTCCCCCACCATGCCGGAGTTTTGCTGATAAGGCGTTTCGCCCAGTTTGGGGAACCAGGTCTGGTCGTCGGTGAACACCAGCAGATGACCGTCTGGCGAATGCTGATGATGCCACGCGATGCCGTCCTCGGCGCACAGCCTCTGGACTAGTTCGAAGTCGCTTTCCCCATATTGCGTGCAGTATTCGCGCTCGGGGCTGGTGCTGACATGGAAGGTAAACGCATCGGCCTGAATGCCGTGACCCTTGAACACCTGAGCGATGATTTGCGGCACCGTCAGGTGCTGGAAAATCCGTTGGTCGTAGCTGAACTGCAAATAATGCAGCGCCGGCACCAGGGTCAGGTGATAGCGAGTCAGGCGTTTGCCGGCCTCACCCACGAACACCTCTTCGATACGGCCATGAAGGCCTTCGCCGTTAAGACCGAACTGGAGAAATGCGGGTTGGCTGAGCAGGCTCTCCAGATCGAAATCCGGATGCTCGCTGACCAATTCAACGTGGATCGCGTACAAGGCGCTGATGGCCTCTACACCGTCAAAGGCAAGGACTTTGAAATCGTGACGAACAGCGGGGATGTGCAGCGCGAAATGCGCCGTATTGGTCGACCCGAACATACGCTTATCCTTAAGCAGAGAGGATATAAAAGCGCGACGTCCAAACCGTCCATGGTCTGTGCTCGCGAAACTGGCGGGCACGTTATCAACGGGGAAAAGGGATTTATGTAGGAAGGGTCCTCGAGTACAGCCAGACGTTTCTGCTTTGCAAGCTCTTACGTCAATGAATGAGAGGGGCGGTAAAAATGATCTGGAGCAGGAAGGCACGCGAAACATCGTCGACGTACTGGATGCGCAGCGTCAGCCCTACACCTCAGTGCGCGACTACAACAACACTCGCTACACCCTCGACAACCTGCGCTTAAAGCGGGTCACCGGCACCTTGAACCCGGGGATTTGTAGGATCTGGCGAAGGCTGCGGCGGATCAGCTCAAAGCCCGGCCCGTTCAATAAAAGCAAAACTCGCACCGCTGTAACAGCAAAAAAGGGCTGATATATCTATCAGCCCCTACTTCTTGTTCGGTCCAGTCTGTTTCAGTATGTATGCACCCCGAAGCTAAGGGCCCACACGCTGATAAGGATCTGAGCATGTTCAAATTCGCAGGACTCACCTTCGCGGCCCTCACCCTGAGTGCCGCCGCCCATGCCGATGTCGACTTGAAGCTGGGCAACACCGAACGCGTCACCCGTCTGTTCGCCTACCCCAACAATTGCAATGTGATCTGCTTTCGCAACTGGACGCTGGAGCAGACCGTCGAGCATTACCTGACCCAAAGCGTGCAGCGCGATGGTTACAGCGCGGCGAAAGTGCTGGTCAAAACCGATAACGATCAGCTCTACGCCGAAATCATCGGCGTACCCAATGGCTATGAAAAACCGTTGGCGGCGTTGCTCGATGCCGGCGATCTGGCCTACACCGGCGCCAGCAAGTTGAATGCCGACGGCAAGTGGGCTTATAGCTGGTATCTGTTCCTGCCACTGGGTATGGCCCTGGAAAACCGCAAAAGCGTCGAGTTGCTGCACTTCCCACCGGATTACTCGTTGACCCAGGCTCAGGATTACCTGAAATCGGCCACCACCGATCGCTGGGCCACACTGCTGACTGACAACGGAATCCCTGCCGACCAGACTCCGGGCTACCAGACCATCATCGACATCGCGCCGATTGCCGCCCCCTCCAGCGCCGGCAAAGATCTGGAAGGTGTCTACGACTACTTCAAGGACTACCAGACCACGATGGTCAAGCAACTCAGCCAGAACGCCAGCGGTGCGGCATTGCCGATGGTCGCCTTCGGCGCGCCAGTGCGTAACTGGATCAAGCAGCAATACGGGCCGACCGTGAACGTACTGGGCCTTGTCAGCATCAGTCCGAGCGACGGGGTGAAAGTGCCAGTGCTGGGTTCCAACCACCCGAGTTACATCTGGTACGCCGCCAACCCGGACAGCTACACCGGTAAAGATGCCCAGGCCCAGGCCGACGCGGCGGGCCTGAAAGTTATGGGCCAGGACTTGAGTGCCGCGTGCTGGCAGGCCGCCATGGGCCGCCAGCCGGACAGCAATCCCGACGTTGAATTGAAAAGTTGCACCCAAACCTGGCAAGTGGCCCAGTCAGAAAAAACCTGCGAGCTGTTCTACACCTCCATCCGCAACCTGGCGCCTGAACGAGCCGTGGCCAAGTGCGCGACGGCACCGATCAAATCTCAGCTCAAACAGCTGAAAGCCCCGGTACCCGCGACTGCGATCCCTGCACCGCATCTGTAAAACGATGAACGGCCGGTCTACTGTCAGTTATGACAGTAGACCCGCTGTTTCATTTGCGAGAGGCTTGAGACGTACCATGCGTTGCAGGGCTGACAAGGTCGTCAGCTGACGGAGGTCCCAGCACCTAGCCGACAAGGATCGTTATGAAAACCCACTCCCCGCTCCGGACTCTTGCACAACCACCCGATGGGATTTATCCATTTGCGGAGTTACCCGTTCGCCTTGGATTTCCCTCCAGGGCCGACTTCGAGATTATCGACAACGCCAACGGATCGGCGGCAGCCGTCGCAGCACTTCGAGACTTTCCACGCATCAGCCGAATTTGTCGGGCGTCGGGGCACCTGCTGCCTTATCGATGCCGGCATACCCGTCAACTGGCCAGTGGCATCCATGTCTACGACCCGCGCTTCTGCGGGTTGCTTCGTCACTCCTGCGACCCAAACGTATTTCTCGACATGAGCGAGCTGTGGTTATGGGCGCTGAAGGACATCAAAAAAGGCGAACAGCTGACGATGAACTATGCCGCCACTGAAGACAAACTCCTGCGTCAGTTCGCTTGCCGGTGTGGCTCGTTCGACTGCCGAGGCTGGATCACCGGCTACGATGAACCGCCGAACGCCGACGGCCAGTTGTTTTTGCAACACTGGCGTCGGCGAACGCTCTGTTGAAGGGCGTTACAACGCCTCGACCGGACGCAAACGGTATTGCGGCGGCAGTTGCTCGAAGCCACTGATGGTCGCGTTCAGGCTTTTCCAGCGACCGTCCTTGATGCCATAGATGCAGCCGTGAATCGACAGGTTCTGTCCGCGGTGCCAAGCGTTTTGCACGATGCTGGTGTGCCCGACGTTGGCCACTTGCTGGATCACGTTGAGTTCGCAGAGACGATCGACCTGCTCTTCTTCGGTGGGCAACTTGGCGAGTTCTTCGCGTTTTTCATAATAGAGATCGCGAATCGAGCGCAACCAGCCGTCGATCAGGCCCAGTTGACGGTTCTGCATCGAGGCGCGCACGCCGCCGCAGCCATAGTGGCCGGTAACGAGGATGTGTTTGACCTTGAGTACGTCGACCGCGTACTGAATCACCGACAGGCAGTTGAGGTCGGTGTGCAGCACCACGTTGGCCACGTTGCGGTGGACGAACAGGTCGCCGGGCAGCATGCCGACGATTTCGTTGGCCGGCACGCGGGCGTCGGAACAGCCAATCCACAGGTATTCCGGTGTCTGTTGGCGGGCCAGCTTGGAGAAGAAGTCCGGATCTTCCTGCTTGATCGCTTCGGCCCAGCGTTCGTTGTTATCAATCAGATCTTGTAATTCGTTCATGCTGAGAAGCCTCGATAATGATGCGCTGGTTTGACAGACAACCGTCCATCGGGGTCACGCGCGAGATGCATATTTTTGCCGGTATTGCGAGTCGTTGGAATTCCCAGCAGCCCAGTGGGTCCACCCTAGTAAGGCCCACAGTATGAGGAATTGCCATGACTGAATCACGACGTCCGTACGATGCGGTGCAACCCGAGCCCATCGATGACAACGAAGACCGCATGGGAACGATGCATGAGCTGGATTTCGACGAGGAAACACCCAGCGGTAAAATCGGCGACGAGCTACCGGAAACGGAGCGCGAGCGGCTGATGCCTCGGGATCGAGTGCGTGAAGCCGGCATGACCGGGGCCTCAACCGAGGACCATGAATCCACCGACGACGACATGAGCCCGGAAAACCTGATCCGTGAAGACGGTGCACGCGATGCTCATGAAGCCGGCGAAGGCGAACAGGCCGATTGGGATTTGAGCATTGTCGATGAAGACGACATTGGCGGTGGTAATGGGCTGGATGAGGCGGAAATGGCGCAGCGCGATCCGATAGACGGTAATCGTTGATCTGTGGCGAGGGAGCTTGCCTCCCTTGCCAAAATAGCAATACATCAGTCGACCAGAGTGCAAGCCATGACGACGGCGTCTTCGCGACCACCGACGGCAGGATAGTAATCCCGGCGCCGACCGATCTCGTTAAACCCATAACGCTCATACAACTTAAACGCGCCACGGTTGCTGTCTCGCACTTCCAGAAAACACTCCCGCGCCTTGGCGTCATACGCCCGGGACATTAAATGCTCCAGTAACGTCAAGCCCAGGCCACGGCCCTGGTTTTCCGGTTTGACGGTGATGTTCAGCAGATGCGCTTCATCAAGAATGATCTGCACCACACCGTGACCGACCTGTTGCAAACCTTCGAACATCAACCAGATCTGGTACTTGCCCAGGCCATCGAGAAAAATTCCGCGGGTCCACGGGTGGCTATAGGCCGCGTATTCGATTTTCAGTACAGCGTCCATGTCCGCCTCGATCATTGGGCGGAACGATACAGCGTCACTCATTCGATTCTTTCCAGCGCGCCATCAGCCGACGCATGGCTTGCCAGACATCAGCCTTACGCTGTGGCTCTTCCATTAATAATTCCAGACCCGGCAGGGCCCAGACCGAGCCCAGGCCATCGACCTGGAGTTCACGGTTGAAGGATTCGGCGTTCGCTTCACCGGCGAAACGCACCGCTGGCAGGCCAATCAGCCACACGCAGACGCACGGAGCGTCTTCCAGCCGGGCCGATAGAAAACCTTGAACGAAGTCGCGAGCCGCTTCCGGGCCTTGATCCATGGTGCCCCGAACCAGCAACGGCCAGCGCACCGGCTCACCGACGATTTGCGGGCTGTCCGGCAGACCGGCGGCACGCAGCATGTCCTTGAGCAGCAGATAGGCGGGGTCGCGGGTCTGGAACGATTCGCCTGTGGGTAACTCGACCAACAGCAGGCAGCGCCCGGCCCGCAGCAATTGCAGGGCAAAACGCGGCGGCGGCACGATCGGCGCCTTGACCGCGACCGGAACCGCTTCTTCTTCGACCTTGGCGTTCGTGCGCGTGCTGGCCAACGATGGCCGTGGCACCTCGATTTTCACCCGTTCAGCCGGTTTGGCCACAGGTTCCACGAGCGCCTCAGCCACAGGAGCCGGCGTCACCGGGGCGACGACCAACGGCTCGGGCACCTCCAGCAGTTCGGGGCGCGAGGGCGCAGCAAAGGGCAATTCGGTGCGCGGCAGCCAGTTGACCACCTGCATGGCGGTCAAATAAGCGCGGCGACGGGACTCGATAAGCAAAGGTCGGCCACTTGTGGATAACTAAAGTGCGGTGATTCTACCGCCCTTCGCTCAAGATCGCCCGCTGTTGATCGATAGAAAGCCGACTGTCCGTCCCGAGAGTGAATCGCAACAGGCGTGATGCAGTACAATCGCTGCTTTTATTCGACAACCAGCCGGCCATTCCGATGATCGAACCCAAGCGCGTCTTGCGCGCCCTCGCTGAACACTGGGCACTTCTGGAGCCACTGTGCGAGCACTTCGACCAAGGCACCTTGAGCCTCAACGAACTGCGCACGCAACTGGGCGCCCAGCAACTGGACAGTACGCCGCAGGACATCACCAGCCTGCTGGACGTGTGGATCCGTCTCGACATTCTGGTTCCCGTGGCGAAAAGCCCGAACCGTTTCGAGCTCAACGCGCAGATCCATGACTTCCTCGCTTACCTGCGCCGTGAGCACCGTCTGGGCCTGTGCCTGGAAATCGAAGCCTATTTGCGCCACCTCGAGCGTCTGGCCGGTTACATCCAGGACGCCTTCGACATCCGTGACGGCCACGACTTGGCGCGCCAGTTGCGCCTGCTCGACATGCGCGTGCGCGATGTTTTGAAGAAACTCGCCAACGACGAACAGGCACTGGTGGCCGTCGCCGAACGCGCCAAGACCAGCGACCGGCAGATCCCGCTGCGTCAGCGTTATGCCGAGGTACTGGCGACGTGGGACGAATACGTCGAGCCGATGATTCAGTTGGTGAACGCCGACGGCGCCTTCGAACAAGGCGTGCGCAAGGTCGAGAACGTCTTGCTGAAGATGCTCACCGAGCAACAGCGCCTCGGCCATCTCGTCGATGACGACATGCTGCTGCGTACTCACGCGCGCATCCTCGAAATGCAGACCAGCGCCCAGTTGACCCTGCGTCATGCCCGAGAACTGCTGCTGCCGTTGCGTGAAGAAGCTCGTCGGCACAACGCCGTGACCCGCGGTGCCGCGCTGGCGCTGTCGGCCATCCGTCGCAAAGGCATCGATGCGGTGCCGCAAGCCGCGATGCCGATGTTCACCCGCCCGCAAAGTACCTTCCTCGGCAGCGCCAGTCAGGTTGAAGCTTACGTGTACGCCCTGGCCCGTTTCGAGCCGAAACCGGCACGCTTCCCCAAGGCCCACAAGACGCAGAAAGGCGAAGCACCGCGCGCGCCACGCACGGTTCGGGAAATGCTCGAACGCTGCGAAGACGCCTTGCCGATGCCGGACCTGATGACCTGGTTGCTGGAGCAGGAGCCGGACGGCGCTACCGACGAATTGCTCTACTGGTTCTCGCGCCTGTCGCGGGAAAAACGCTTCAACCGCGAGCGTCTGGAACGCCGCGATTACCACACTCACGAGCACCAGGTCAGCCTGCGCTCCTTCGCCCTGCTCTCGGCCCGCGACAGCGCCGAGGATTCTGCGAGCACACCCTATGCAAGCACTCCCCATGCAACTTGATCTATCCGAATTGTCCCAGCTGGCGCCGATCTTTCGCGAGCTGTTCAAGGGCTACCACGTCAGCCGCCGCGACCCGGAGCTGTACGCGCAACTGTCGAATTTCCAGGACCAGTACCGCACGCTGTTCAAGGCGCTGGGCTTTGAACTGGTCTGCGACACCCGTGGTTTCTACTACTTCGTGCCGGACCTGGCCGCTGCGGCGGTGAACAAGACTGCCCAGCGTCTGGCGCTGTTCACCTTCATCCTCGTCGAGCATTTGGCTGATCAGGGCCGCGACCCAGTCGCCGTGCTCGACGGCGGCAGCCTCGGTCGTGATGAACTGCCATCGTTGTTGGAGAAGTACCGCGACCTGTTTATCCAGGCTGAAGTGCAGACCGTCGAAGAACTCGAAGAAAAAATCATGCGACGCATGACTCAGCTCGGTTTCGCCGGCGAAGAAAACGGCGTCTACCGTTTCCTGCCGCCGATGCACCGTTTTCTCGATGTCTGCCTCTCGGTTCAGCAAGATCGCGATCTGGCGGCCAGCCTGCACAGCGTGCTGCCATTGCCGGTGCCCGTGTTGATCGATGACGACAGCGACGAAAAGCTATTGGAAACCGATGATCCGCTCGACCTGAGCGACTTCGAGGGAGAAAGCGAAGAAGACGCCATGATCCGCGCCATTGCCGAAGAACAGGAGACCGATGCATGAGCAAGGAACGCTACGGCATTCGCCGCTTTGCCCTTTTGAACACCGCCGGTTACAGCCTCGGCCTGTTCCCGCTCGAAGAACCGTTGTCGGTTTACGGCGCGAACAACCTCGGCAAATCTGCCTCGATCAACGCCTTGCAGTTCCCGATCCTGGCGCGCATGTCAGACATGAGTTTCGGCAAATACAGCCTGGAACAATCCCGGCGCTTCTACTTCGCTTCAGACACCAGCTACATCCTGGTCGAAGTCGCGCTGCCGCACGGTCCGCACGTAATCGGTGTGGTCGGTCGGGGCCCGGGCGGTGGTTTCGGTCACCAGTTTTTTGCCTACGCTGGCAAGCTGGATTTGGCCCACTACCAGAAAAACGACACCTGCCTGCGTCAGAAAGAATTGTTCAGCAACCTTGAGCGCGAAGGTCTGAAAGCCTACGAGCTCAAGCCAGATGAACTGCGTCGTTTGCTGGTGGGCGGGCACACGTCGATTCCGCTGGATCTGACGTTGATCCCGTTACGTTCCACCAGCGAACAGAGCCTGAAGACCTTCCGCGCACTGTTCATCAACCTGCTGCACATGCGCGAAATCACAGCCGCCAAGCTCAAGCAGCTGTTTCTCGATGCCTTCGAACACAGCTTGCGTTCCGGCAGCGTCGACTACATCGCCGCGTGCGAAGAAGCCTTCCGCGATGTACGACGCATGGAGCAGGACTACAACTCGCTGGTCATTGCGGGCCCATTGGTCGAAGCCCTTGCGGCAGGCGTGACCCAGCGCAATATCCTGCGCGGCAAATTGCACCGGATCTCGCCGCTGCTCGATTCCCTGCTCGGCACCTGGTCGGATTACGCCAGTGCGCGCAAGGAAGAGCTGACGATTCAGGCCGAGCACTACCGCAACGAGCAGGACGCGCTGCAAAACGATCAGCGCGGCGGCACTCAGGAGCTGATGCGTCTGGAACGGGAAATCACCGGCATCCAGCGTTGGCTCGGTGAACTGTCTGCGCTCAAGAATCGCTTCGCTTTGGTTGATGACGTCAAAGTGCTGGAGCAGCAACTGCTCGCGGCCAAGGACGCACACGATGAATTGGCCGGTGCGTTGGCGCAGTCGCGGCAGTTCAGCGCCGAAGATTTGGAAGAGCGTCTGCGGGATCTGGAAAAACGCCTGAAGTCGGTGAAACAGCAACTCGATCACGCCGACAACAACAGCTACGCCCGTTTGCGCGAGGAATTCTCGCAACAGGATGTCGAGCGCCTGATGCGTCTGTTCAACAGCGCGCTGTTCAGCCTGCCGCTGGGCGAGCACGGCATTACGCTGGATGAGGAGGGTCAGTGGGTTAAGTCCATGGAGCTGATCCTCGATGGCTTCAAAGGCGAGCGTTTCGAAGTGCCGGGACTGTCCATCGACATCTCGCATATCGAGCCTCCAGCGCTGCAAGCCCTGGCTGACCGCGCGGCGTTGCGCGATCAGAAAGAGCGTCTGGACAAAGAACTCAAGCAACTGAAAACTCAAGCTGCCGTGGCCGCTGACCGCGCTGCGAGCAAAACCCAGACCGAAGCGCTGTACCAGCAAGTGCTGGATGCGCAGAAAGCGTTGGAAGATTTCCGCCGCGCACAAACCCTGAGTGCCGAGGAAAGCGACAAGCTGGAACAACTGGCGCAAATGGAAGCCGCTCAGGACGAGTTGAAGCGTTCCAGCGACGCCTTCACCGAACGCGTCCAGCAACTGTCGGCCAAGCTGCAACTGGTCGGCCGGCAGATCGGCGGCATGGAAGCCAAGCAACGCACCCTCGACGACGCCCTGCGCCGCCGTCAGCTGTTGCCGGCAGACCTGCCGTTCGGTACGCCGTTCATGGACCCGATCGACGATTCCATGGACAACCTGCTGCCGCTGCTCAATGACTATCAGGACAGCTGGCAGGGTTTGATGCGCAGCGATGGCCAGATCGAAGCGCTGTACGCTCAGGTCCGCCTCAAGGGCGTGGCCAAGTTCGACAGCGAAGACGATATGGAGCGTCGCCTGCAACTGCTGATCAACGCGTACGCGCACCGCACCGACGAAGCGCTGACGTTGGGCAAGGCTCGCCGTGCGGCGGTGACCGACATCGCCCGGACCCTGCGCAACATCCGCAGCGACTACGACAGCCTCGAGCATCAACTGGCGCTGTTCAACCGCGAGATCAACAAGCGTCAGGTTTCCAACCTGCAGAGCTTCCGCATCGTACTGGCGCCGAACAAGGAAGCGCTCAAACACATCGACCAGATCATCCACAGCGCCGGCCAGTACGAAGAAGGCGAAACCCTTTCGGTTTTCGACCTGAGCCAAAGCGCTGATCAGGACAACAAAAACGAAGAAGCCAAGGAATACCTGGCGCGGCTGGTGGCGGCGAACCACAACCAACTCGGCCTCAAGGACTTGTTCGAGCTGGCGTTCGAGATCACTAAGGTCAACGGATCGCCGGTGATTCATACCGACATCGATGGCGCCGCCTCCAACGGCACGACCATGACCATCAAGGCGCTGACCAACATGTACTTGTTGCTGCACTTGATGGACCGCGATCAGGCTGGTCGCGTGCGCCTGCCGTACTACCTCGACGAGGCGGCGGACATCGACGAAAAGAACCAGGCAGCGCTGTTGGAAACCAGCTTGCAACTGGGCTTCGTACCGATCCTGGCGAGTGTGAAGCCGCAGGTCTGCGCCAGTGTCGCCATCGACCTGGAAGGCGGCAGCGGCCCGAACGGTATCTACATCGACGAGGCGGACTGGAAGTACATCCGTCGTCACGATGAAGTGAAGGCTGCCGTTAATGTTGAGGCGGACGAGCCAGAGCTGGATGCCGTCTGATTTGCGTTAATCCAAAGCAATAAAAAAGGCCGCGATCTAAAGGATCGCGGCCTTTTTCATGTCTGCTGTTTAGGCTTACTTGCCGATCGAAATCTTCGGCGCCCAAGTCAGCCATTCGTCTTCGAACTTGTCGAACAGCGGGAACGTCTGTTCGGGTCGCGCCGGACTGCCCATACGCTCACCGTCCGGCGTGGCGAAAGCGATGCCGCCCTGAATCAGCGTCTCCAGCGATTCGGTTCGCATCGTCGCGCCTTTGAACAAGCCGTAATCAAAGCCGAAACCACTGGAGTTCCAGAAACGCGTGCCGCTGCGCACCAACGGCGCGTACTTCGGCTCGATCAGGATGTGCACCAACACTCGATCGGCGGTCTGGCCGAGTTCATAGCCCGTCACTTTGCCCACGGTGATTTCGCGATAGGTGACCGGCACACCGGTTTTCAGCGAACCACGGCGGGCAGCACTCAACACCAGACTCAAACCAGCTTCTTGTTTAGCGGTTTCCGGCGGATTGGTCAGGGCGACGAAGTTCTTCTGCGGGCCGAGGTTTTTCGCTGCCGGTTGCACTTCGATGTATTGGCCAGTGACCAGCGTTTCGAGGTTGGACGTCTTGATCAGACCCAGCTCAGGTTTGACTACCCAGAACTGACTGCCAACCTGAGCGATACGCTCCGGCACTTCTGTGATTCGCGCGGTGAGCATCACCGATTGCAGGTCATCACTGAGGTCGACGTCTTCAATCTTGCCGACATCCAGGCCTTTGAATCTCACAGGTGTGCCGTTGCGTAAGCCATCGGCGCGATCAACCTTGATCGTGACCACGGTGCCTTTCTGGTTGGCCTCGTCATGGCTGGCGAACAGACGGAAACGTGGAATACGTTTCTGCAACGGCGCTTTCGCTTGCGGGGTTTCGAAGGCGATACCGCCAGCCATCAGGCTTTGCAGCGACTCACTTTTGACTTGGATTCCACCGGTCAGCCCACCCGTCAGCGTAATGCCGCTGGCATTCCAGAAGCGTGTCGAGGCGTTGACCAAACCTTCGTATTCCTTCTCGATGTGTACACCAATCACCAACTGTTTTTTGGTGCGCGAGAACTGATAGCTTTGGACCGAACCGACCTTGACCTGTTTGTAGAGAATCGGACTGCCGACTTCCAGGGAACCCAGATTCTCGGTGAACAGCACCAGGTGCAAACCCGGAGAACGCAGATCCAGCGGCGGAGCTTTGGGTCGCGCCACGAATTCACGTTGCGGCGCTGCGCCTTTGTCGCCTGGGCGAACGGCGATGTAGTTACCTTTGACCAGGGCTTCCAGGCCGGTGATGCCCGCCAGCGAGATCGACGGTTTGACCACCCAGAACTGAGTGCCTTCAACCAGGTAATCTTCGGCTAATGGATCGAGGGTCAATTCGGCGGTGGCGCCAGACAGATCCGGGTCGACCTTGAGCGCTTTCAGATTGCCGACCTGGATACCTTTGTACATCACCGGTGTGCGACCGGCCTGCAGGCCTTCGAAATCGCTGAGTTTGACCTTGACCCGAATCCCGGCAGCGGCCGCATCGAAGTCCTCGTAGAGACGGAACGGCAGGCTTGGGTCGGTGGGCGGACTGTCCTTGCGGTTCTCCGGCGTGGCAAACGCGATACCGCCGGCGACGATGCTGGCCAAGGACTCGCTGCGCACTTTCACGCCCGACAGACTGGCGTCGATGCTGATGCCGCTGGCGTTCCAGAAACGCGTGTGTTTGCGCACCAGTTTGGCGTAGGTGGGTTCGATGAACACTTTGAGTTCAACCGTGCTCTGGTCTTCGGAGAGCAAGTAGCTTTTGACCTGGCCAACCTTGATCTGCTTGTAGAACACCGGACTGCCGCGGTTCAACGAGCCGAGGCGATCAGCCTTGATGGTCAGGTGCAAACCGGGCTGGGCGTCCGACAGCGGCGGCTCTTCGGCCAGGGCTTTGAACTTGCGAGTCGGCTCACCCTCGCCCGGGCTTATCGCGACGTAGTTACCCGAGACCAGCGTCTCCAGGCCAGTGATGCCGGCCAAGGTCACGCTAGGCTTGACCAGCCAGAAACGCGTGCTGGTCCGCAGGTATTGCTCCACATCCTTGTTCATTTCGATGGTGGCGATCACGCCTTTAGAGCTGCCTTCGTCATCAAGTTTGAGGGTCTTCACCTTACCCACCGACATGCCTTTGTAGACGACTTCGGTCTTGTTGGCCTGAATGCCTTCACCACTTTCGAAACGCACCTGAATCTCGATGCCGGTCTCGTTGTAGGCACGCCAGCCAAGCCAGCCGCCGATGATCAGGGCGATCAGGGGCAACACCCAAATTGCTGACCAGTTCGAGGCCGGTCGGGTTTTTGCTGTAGGCAAATCAGTCATGGTCGTCGTCCGACTCCGTGTTATCCCAAATCAGTCGGGGATCGAAAGTTACTGCGGCAAGCATCGTCAGAATCACCACACTGGCGAAAGCGATGGCGCCAAGATTGGCTTCGACGCTGGCAAGCCGTCCGAAATTCACAACCGCCACCAGAATGGCGATCACAAAGATATCGAGCATTGACCAGCGGCCAATGAACTCAATAAAGCGGTACATCCAAATGCGTTGGCGAGCCGACAGTGGCTGGCGGCGCTGCACGGAAAACAGAAGCAGTGCAATGCCCACCAATTTGAACGTTGGTACCAAAATACTGGCGATAAAAACCACAGCGGCGATGGGAATCATGCCGTGCTGAACCAGTTGGATCACACCGGACATGATGGTGCTGGGATCGCCCTGCCCCAGTGAACTGACGGTCATGATCGGCAGCAGGTTGGCCGGGATGTAGAGAACCGCGGCGGTCACCAGCAGCGCCCAGGTGCGCGTCACACTGTTCGGACGACGGGCGTGAACCTGCGCACCGCAACGGGTGCAGACCTGCTCGTTGGTATCGGCTTCCTGCTTGTTCAATTCATGGCATTCGGTGCAAATAAGAATGCCTGCATCAATCGCCCGCATGGGCATCCTCTCCTGATAAAGCCTGCCAGATCTGATGAGGCGACATCACAACCTCCAACCAGACCTGAACTAATAACAAACCGATAAAGCACGCCAAGCCAAGACCGACGGTAATTGCTGCCATATCTGCCAGTTTGACGATCGCCACCAGTACGCCCATGAGGTAAACCTCGAGCATCCCCCAATCGCGTAAATGGTGATAAATGCGGTAGAGCAACAGGCCGTAACTGCGTCCGATATCAAAACGAATACTCAGCAGTACAACTAATTGGCAAAGCAGCTTGAGCAGCGGGATTCCCATACTGCAGAGAAACACCACGACTGCTACGCCCTGCATTCCAGTATCGAACAGGCCAACAACGCCGGTCCAGACAGTGTCATGCGATGACTGCCCGAGTAGATGGAGCTGCATGATGGGTAAAAAGTTCGCAGGGATATACAACAACAGAGCGGCGAGAACCAAGGCGAGACTACGCTGTACGACGTTATGCCGATGGGCGTAGAGCTCGTAACCGCAGCGCGGACAGAGGGCTTTCTCGCCATGGGCGAGCTTGGGCTTGCGCATCAGCAAGTCGCACTCATGACACGCTACCAAGTCGTCCAGCGGTAATTCTGACAGCCCAGGGGCGTCAACCGGATCTGGCATAAAGGCACTGGCTCCGAAAAAGTTGGATCTATTCTAGTGTCATGGATCGAAAATAACTGTGCAAATTTGTGCTGTAACTGAAAGCTACTTTCCTGCGGACAAAACAAAACCCCTACCTGCATACGCAGATAGGGGTTTCGGAATTTAATCTTGACGATGACCTACTCTCACATGGGGAAACCCCACACTACCATCGGCGATGCATCGTTTCACTGCTGAGTTCGGGATGGGATCAGGTGGTTCCAATGCTCTATGGTCGTCAAGAAATTCGGTAGCCAGGTCGTGGGCCTTTGCAGGTTCACGCTCCAGCGAATGGGTATGCGATAGTTTGGTGTTTTGTGAGTATCTCGAACTTTCGGTTCGTTTCGTCTTCACACACCGCAATCTGGCCTTTCGACGCAAATTGCTTGGGTGTTATATG
The DNA here is from genome assembly GCF_054898005.1 of Pseudomonas sp. HLT2-19-2. Taxonomy (NCBI): domain Bacteria; kingdom Pseudomonadati; phylum Pseudomonadota; class Gammaproteobacteria; order Pseudomonadales; family Pseudomonadaceae; genus Pseudomonas; species Pseudomonas sp. HLT2-19-2. Next base: position 5,210,704 of record NZ_CM142712.1, read on the forward strand.
GTCAAGCCTCACGGGCAATTAGTATTGGTTAGCTCAACGCCTCACAGCGCTTACACACCCAACCTATCAACGTCGTAGTCTTCGACGGCCCTTCAGGGGACTCAAGGTCCCAGTGAGATCTCATCTTGAGGCTAGTTTCCCGCTTAGATGCTTTCAGCGGTTATCTATTCCGAACATAGCTACCCGGCAATGCCACTGGCGTGACAACCGGAACACCAGAGGTTCGTCCACTCCGGTCCTCTCGTACTAGGAGCAGCCCCTCTCAAATCTCAAACGTCCACGGCAGATAGGGACCGAACTGTCTCACGACGTTCTAAACCCAGCTCGCGTACCACTTTAAATGGCGAACAGCCATACCCTTGGGACCGGCTTCAGCCCCAGGATGTGATGAGCCGACATCGAGGTGCCAAACACCGCCGTCGATATGAACTCTTGGGCGGTATCAGCCTGTTATCCCCGGAGTACCTTTTATCCGTTGAGCGATGGCCCTTCCATACAGAACCACCGGATCACTAAGACCTACTTTCGTACCTGCTCGACGTGTCTGTCTCGCAGTCAAGCGCGCTTTTGCCTTTATACTCTACGACCGATTTCCGACCGGTCTGAGCGCACCTTCGTACTCCTCCGTTACTCTTTAGGAGGAGACCGCCCCAGTCAAACTACCCACCATACACTGTCCTCGATCCGGATAACGGACCTGAGTTAGAACCTCAAAGTTGCCAGGGTGGTATTTCAAGGTTGGCTCCACGCGAACTGGCGTCCACGCTTCAAAGCCTCCCACCTATCCTACACAAGCAAATTCAAAGTCCAGTGCAAAGCTATAGTAAAGGTTCACGGGGTCTTTCCGTCTAGCCGCGGATACACTGCATCTTCACAGCGATTTCAATTTCACTGAGTCTCGGGTGGAGACAGCGCCGCCATCGTTACGCCATTCGTGCAGGTCGGAACTTACCCGACAAGGAATTTCGCTACCTTAGGACCGTTATAGTTACGGCCGCCGTTTACCGGGGCTTCGATCAAGAGCTTCGCGTTAGCTAACCCCATCAATTAACCTTCCGGCACCGGGCAGGCGTCACACCCTATACGTCCACTTTCGTGTTTGCAGAGTGCTGTGTTTTTAATAAACAGTCGCAGCGGCCTGGTATCTTCGACCGGCATGGGCTTACGCAGTAAATGCTTCACCCTCACCGGCGCACCTTCTCCCGAAGTTACGGTGCCATTTTGCCTAGTTCCTTCACCCGAGTTCTCTCAAGCGCCTTGGTATTCTCTACCCAACCACCTGTGTCGGTTTGGGGTACGGTTCCTGGTTACCTGAAGCTTAGAAGCTTTTCTTGGAAGCATGGCATCAACCACTTCGTCACCCAAAGGGTAACTCGTCATCAGCTCTCGGCCTTAGACTCCCGGATTTACCTAAGAGTCCAGCCTACCACCTTAAACTTGGACAACCAACGCCAAGCTGGCCTAGCCTTCTCCGTCCCTCCATCGCAATAACCAGAAGTACAGGAATATTAACCTGTTTTCCATCGACTACGCTTTTCAGCCTCGCCTTAGGGACCGACTAACCCTGCGTCGATTAACGTTGCGCAGGAAACCTTGGTCTTTCGGCGTGGGTGTTTTTCACACCCATTGTCGTTACTCATGTCAGCATTCGCACTTCTGATACCTCCAGCAAGCTTCTCAACTCACCTTCACAGGCTTACAGAACGCTCCTCTACCGCATCACCTAAGTGATACCCGTAGCTTCGGTGTATGGTTTGAGCCCCGTTACATCTTCCGCGCAGGCCGACTCGACTAGTG
>NZ_CM142712.1:5215000-5985400 GCF_054898005.1 Pseudomonas sp. HLT2-19-2
CTCGACAGTTTTGAATGCAGTTCCCAGGTTGAGCCCGGGGATTTCACATCCAACTTAACGAACCACCTACGCGCGCTTTACGCCCAGTAATTCCGATTAACGCTTGCACCCTCTGTATTACCGCGGCTGCTGGCACAGAGTTAGCCGGTGCTTATTCTGTCGGTAACGTCAAAACACTTACGTATTAGGTAAATGCCCTTCCTCCCAACTTAAAGTGCTTTACAATCCGAAGACCTTCTTCACACACGCGGCATGGCTGGATCAGGCTTTCGCCCATTGTCCAATATTCCCCACTGCTGCCTCCCGTAGGAGTCTGGACCGTGTCTCAGTTCCAGTGTGACTGATCATCCTCTCAGACCAGTTACGGATCGTCGCCTTGGTGAGCCATTACCTCACCAACTAGCTAATCCGACCTAGGCTCATCTGATAGCGCAAGGCCCGAAGGTCCCCTGCTTTCTCCCGTAGGACGTATGCGGTATTAGCGTCCGTTTCCGAGCGTTATCCCCCACTACCAGGCAGATTCCTAGGCATTACTCACCCGTCCGCCGCTCGCCACCAGGTACAAGTACCCGTGCTGCCGCTCGACTTGCATGTGTTAGGCCTGCCGCCAGCGTTCAATCTGAGCCATGATCAAACTCTTCAGTTCAAACATCTTTGGGTTTTTAAGAAACCCTAAACTTGGCTCAGCAATCGTTGGTTACATCTTTGATTTCTCGCGGAGTAACTTGTGATGCTGATAATCTTGTTGACTATCAGTCTGACTCCACAAGCACCCACACGAATTGCTTGATTCAGTTGTTAAAGAGCGGTTGGTTAAGATCTTTCGTCTCAACCGAGGCGCGCATTCTACAGCAGCCTCTGTTGCTGTCAAGCGGTTATTTTCAGAAGTTTTCAAAGTTTCCTTTGTAACTTCAACCACTTGCGCTTTCGATCTCTCGTCAGCGGGAGGCGAATTCTACAGCGTTACTCGCTGCTGTCAACACCTCTTTTTCAACCCCCTTTCGCGCTTCGATGACCTGAAGCAACTCGCTGTCGAAAACTACGTAACTCATTGTTTACCAAGGAGTTTTCCGTTTCGACTGCGCCGGAAGTGGGGCGAATTATAGACTTCCAGAATCTGCCGTCAACACCTAATTACGCTTTTCTCGCAGAAGGTGCCTTTTTAGCAATTAAACGGGGGATTCGGCGGGTTACAGGCGGTAACCGCAACACTAATAGCAATGCACCTATAGAGGCATAAACCACCCACTCCTTCAGATCGGCGCGAACAATCCACAACATGTGCAGCAAACCAAGCCCGAGAACCACGTAGGAAAGCCGATGCAATTTCTTCCAGCGAGAACCCAAGCGCCGCTGACTGTAACGATTTGAGGTCACCGCCAATGCCAATAAACAGAGAAACCCCAGCGTCCCGACAATAATGTACGGCCGCTTACGTAACTCGACGCCCAACTGCGACCAATCAAAGCCAAGGATGAATGCCGTATACCCACTCAAATGCAAAACCACATAAGCGAAGCACCACAACCCCAGTTGCCGCCGGACAGCAATCCACCCCGCCCAACCGGTAAGCTTCTGCAGAGGTGTAATGCTTAAAGTAATGAGCAGCAGGACAAGCGTCCCCAGCCCCAGCCGGTCAACCAGCACCTTGCCCGGGTCAGGCCCAAGCACATCCTCCCAGGCCTGGTACAGCCAAAGCAGTGGCCACACCCCTGCCGCTATAAAGACGCTAATTCGCCAAAACGGAAATCGCATCAATAGTTCTTCCGCAAATCGAGCCCTGTGTATAGAGAGGCGACTTCATCCGAGTAGCCATTGAACATCTGCGTGTCCCGAACATTGGGCTTGAACAGCCCGCTCGGCAACCGCCGCTCACGCGCCTGAGTCCAACGAGGATGGTCAACCGTAGGATTCACGTTCGCATAAAAACCATACTCATCCGAGGCAATGCTCTGCCAAGTGGTTTTCGGCTGCTCACTCACCAGACTGATCCGCACGATGGATTTGACGCTCTTGAAACCATATTTCCAAGGCACCACCAAACGCAGAGGCGCGCCGTTCTGATTAGGCAACTCCCGCCCATACATACCCACAGCAAGAATAGCCAACGGATTCATCGCCTCATCCAGACGCAGCCCTTCTACATAAGGCCAGTCAATCAAGGCAAAACCGGAACGCTGCCCGGGCATGCTCTTGGGATCCTCCAGGGTTTCGAAGCGAATGAATTTGGCTTTGGACGTCGGCTCGACTTCCTTGAGTAACGCCGAGATGGGAAAACCGATCCATGGAATGACCATCGACCAAGCCTCTACACAGCGAAGACGGTAGATGCGCTCCTCCAACTGATAAGGCTTCATGAAGTCTTCCAGTGCGTACCGTCCCGGCTTGCCTACCTCCCCGTCCACCACCACGCTCCAAGGCTCGGTTTTCAGCGCGCCAGCGTTGGCAGCGGGATCACCTTTATCGGTGCCGAACTCATAGAAGTTGTTGTAATGGGTAGCGTCCTTGAATGGCGTGATCGCCTCATCCTTGACGTTGACCGCGCCCCACTTGGTAGAAGGAAGTTTTTCGGCAAACCAGGACGGTGCCTTGCCAGGCTCAACATCCGCATAACGCGCAGCATCACCAGCAGAGGCCCAACGCGGCAGGCTGCTCACGGCCAGACCGGCAACGACGCCGCCAAGAACATTACGACGAGATAGATAGAAGGACTCAGGCGTGACGTCCGACTCATGGCAGTCAGACGCTTTGGAGACTTTGATTAGCATGGCAACTCCGCAGCATTGGAGGACAGATGTACCAATAGACTGCGGAGTATGAGGGAAATTACATCACTCGGCGCTTTTGCGCCGACGAAGACGCAACAGGTACTGCACCGGACCAGAAGCCGCATAGGCAAGGAAAACCAGCAGCAGAATGCGCGGCGGATCACTGAAAACCACGGCAAACACCAACACCACGGCGAGAATCGCCACGAAAGGTACGCGCCCTTTCAAATCCAGCTCTTTGAAGCTGTTGTACTTGATGTTGCTGACCATCAGCATGCCGGCAGCTGCGACCATCAGCGCAACCAGGAAGGACATCTTGGAACCCTGGATGCCGTAATCACTGAATGCCCAGACAATGCCTGCGACCACACCAGCAGCAGCCGGACTGGCCAGGCCGATGAAGTAGCGTTTGTCCGCGGTGCCGACCTGGGTATTGAAACGCGCCAGGCGCAACGCCGCGCCGGCGACATAAATGAAGGCGACCATCCAGCCGACCTTACCCATGTCGCCCAATGCCCAACCGAACGCCAACAATGCTGGCGCAACACCAAAGGCAACCATGTCCGACAGCGAGTCGTACTCGGCACCGAAGGCGCTCTGGGTATTGGTCATACGGGCAACGCGACCATCGAGGCCGTCGAGCACCATCGCAACAAAAATCGCAATCGCTGCAAAAGCAAAATACTTGCTCGCACCAATCGAATCACCGGCACTCAGGGCGCTCTGGGCACTCATCGAGTTGATGATGGAATAAAACCCTGCGAACAGATTCGCAGTGGTGAACAGATTCGGCAGAAGATAGATACCACGATGCCGGACTTTACGACCTTCAGCGTCATGCCCTTCCTCGATGTGTTCATCGATGGGCAGCAGACTTTCGGCGTCAGAAGCCTGGTTTGGCTCTTCGGGACGTTCGCTCATGGACATTACCTTGCAACGGGTGGAAAGTTTGGACAGGTGTCTGGGACGACGGTTCGGCCGCAAACGATGCTGCTTTATACCAGAACCGGTCACCCAAACGAAAAAACGCGGCCTAAGCCGCGTTTTCCGTACAAGTGCGCGACTTAGTTTTTAGCTTTGTCGACGATCTTGTTGGCACCGATCCACGGCATCATGGAGCGCAATTGCTCACCGATGATTTCAATACCGTGAGCGGCGTTGTTACGACGCTTGGCGGTCATCGAAGGATAGCCGGTAGCGCCTTCGCTGATGAACATCTTGGCGTATTCGCCGTCCTGAATACGTTTCAGGGCGTTGCGCATGGCCTGACGGGATTCGGCGTTGATCACTTCCGGGCCGGTCACGTACTCGCCGTATTCAGCGTTGTTGGAGATCGAGTAGTTCATGTTGGCGATACCGCCTTCGTACATGAGGTCAACGATCAGCTTCAGTTCGTGCAGGCACTCGAAGTAGGCCATTTCTGGCGCGTAGCCAGCTTCAACCAGGGTTTCAAAACCAGCTTTGACCAGTTCAACGGTACCGCCGCACAGAACGGCTTGTTCGCCGAACAAGTCGGTTTCGGTCTCGTCCTTGAAGGTGGTTTCGATGATGCCGGTACGACCGCCACCAACGCCAGCGGCGTAGGACAGTGCAACGTTCTTGGCGTTGCCCGAGGCGTCCTGATAGATAGCGATCAGATCAGGAATACCGCCGCCCTTCACGAATTCGGAACGCACGGTGTGTCCCGGAGCTTTCGGCGCGATCATGATCACGTCGAGGTCAGCGCGCGGCACAACCTGGTTGTAGTGGATCGCGAAACCGTGGGAGAAGGCCAGGGTGGCGCCTTTCTTGATGTTCGGCTCGATTTCGTTTTTGTACAGAGCGGACTGGAACTCGTCCGGGGTCAGGATCATGACCAGGTCGGCAGCCGCAACAGCGGAAGCAACGTCAGTCACTTTCAGGCCGTGAGCTTCGGCTTTGGCAACAGTCGCCGAGCCTTTACGCAGGCCAACAGTAACGTCAACGCCGGAGTCTTTCAGGTTGCACGCTTGAGCGTGGCCTTGGGAGCCGTAACCGATGATGGCAACTTTCTTGCCCTGGATGATCGACAGGTCGCAGTCTTTTTCGTAATAAACTTTCATGAAATTCCCCTATATATCCAGGCCGTTCAGGCCATTCGCTAATTTGGTTTAGATGCTGAGTACTTTGTCGCCGCGGGCAATACCGGTTACGCCGCTACGGACGGTTTCCAGAATCGAGGCGGTGCCGATGGACTGAATGAAGCTGTCGAGCTTGTCGCTGGTACCGGTCAATTGAACGGTATACACGCTAGCGCTGACATCAACGATCTGCCCACGGTAAATATCGGTGGTGCGCTTGATCTCGGCGCGCTGGGCACCGGTGGCCTTGACCTTGACCAGCATCAGTTCACGCTCGATGTGAGCACTCTCCGACAGGTCGACCAGTTTGACCACTTCGATCAGCTTGTTAAGGTTCTTGGTGATCTGCTCAATCACTTCATCATGACCGACCGTGGTCAACGTCAGACGCGACAGGGTCGGGTCCTCGGTAGGTGCCACGGTCAGGCTTTCGATGTTGTAGTTGCGCTGCGAGAACAGGCCGACTACACGAGACAGAGCGCCCGGTTCGTTTTCCAGAAGCAAGGAAATAATGTGCCGCATGATTAAGTACGCTCCGTCTTGCTCAGCCACATATCGCGCATGGAGCCGTCTTTGATCTGCATCGGGTAGACGTGCTCGCTGGTATCAACCGAAACATCGATGATCACCAGACGATCTTTCATGGCGAACGCTTCTTCCATCTTCGACTTCAAGTCTTTCGAGTCGGTGATGCGCATGCCAACGTGGCCATAGGCCTCTGCCAGTTTGACGAAGTCAGGCAACGATTCCATGTAGGAGTGCGAGTGACGGCTGCCGTAACTCATGTCTTGCCACTGACGAACCATACCCAGCACGCCGTTGTTCAGGATCACGATTTTTACCGGCAAACCGTATTGCAGACAGGTCGACAGTTCCTGAATGTTCATCTGGATGCTGCCCTCGCCCGTGACGCAGGCGACGTCGGCATCCGGAAAGCTCAACTTGATGCCCATGGCTGCCGGGAAACCGAAGCCCATGGTGCCCAGGCCACCGGAGTTGATCCAGCGATTAGGCTTGTTGAATTTGTAGTACTGCGCCGCGAACATTTGATGCTGACCCACGTCGGAGGCGACAAAGGCATCACCCTTGGTCACTTCGCACAGGGTTTCGATCACGGTCTGCGGCTTGATGACGCTGCCGTCGCCCTTGTCGTAAGGGAACAGGCCGCGATCACCGCGCCACTCATCAACCTGCTTCCACCAACTGGCAACGGACTCCTTGTTCGGGGTCTCGCCAATTTCCTTGAGGATCGCGACCATTTCGGTCAGGACACTTTCCACCGGGCCGACAATAGGAACGTCGGCCTTGATGGTCTTGGAGATCGAAGCCGGGTCGATGTCGATGTGAATGATCTTGGCGTTCGGGCAGAACTTCGCCGGGCCGTTGATCACGCGGTCATCGAAACGCGCACCGACTGCGAGGATCACGTCAGCATGGTGCATCGCCAGGTTGGCGGTGTAGCTGCCGTGCATGCCGAGCATGCCGATGAACTGACGGTCGGTGCCAGGGTAGGCACCCAGGCCCATCAGGGTATTGGTCACTGGCAGGTTGAGCATCTTCGCCAATTCGGTCAGCGGCGCGGAGCCACCACCGAGGATCACACCGCCGCCTGCGTACATCACAGGACGCTTGGCCGCCAGAAGCATTTCTGCCGCCTTGCGGATTTGCCCGGAGTGACCGCGAACGGCCGGGCTGTAGGAACGCAGCTTGGCTTTTTTCGGGAAGATGTATTCGAACTTCTCGGCCGGGTTGGTCATGTCTTTCGGGATATCGACCACGACCGGACCAGGACGACCGGATTGCGCCAGGTAGAACGCTTTCTTCATGACTTCCGGGATTTCCGAGGCGTGCTTGATCATGAAGCTGTGCTTCACGATCGGCCGGGAGATACCGATCATGTCGGTTTCCTGAAACGCGTCAGTGCCTACCATGTTGCTAGGCACCTGGCCGGAAATGATCACCATCGGAATGGAGTCCATGTAGGCCGTGGCAATACCGGTGATGGCATTGGTTGCGCCCGGGCCGGAAGTGACCAGTACCACACCGGCTTTACCGGTGGCACGGGCATAACCGTCAGCCATGTGGGTCGCAGCCTGTTCGTGACGAACCAGGATGTGGGTCACTTCCGGTTCTTTGAACAGGGCATCGTAAACATGAAGTAGAGCACCACCCGGGTACCCGTAGATATATTTGACGCCTTCGTCACGCAAAAAGCGGACGAGCATCTCACCGCCAGATAAAAGCTCCACGTTGTTCACCTCTAAAACGCCAGAATACCGCCCACATAAAAAAGGACGGGTCTTAATAGGTTTACTTCTCAGCAGAGCATGAGCGACGGTGGTCGCCGACTACGTCAGCACTGACTGAGCAAGTATTGGGATCGTCCCAAGTGTTGCGGGCCTTTCCCACCCAGCGCGAGGTAACGCGTTGCGGGTGTAACAGGTCGGCGCGGATGTGCGCCTCATGATCTGCTGAGCGGGCCTGCTTCTGGCAGTCCCTCTACAGCGGACTTTGGATTCTTCTGTTTCGTCCTCTCCAAGTCAAGTCGTCTATGTGCTTTATTGAACTAAGCACATGAGAAAGCAAGAAAAAACCGCTAAACAGCGACTGTGTTAGCTTCAATTGCGCAACCCATGACAAGGAAAAGGCATGCGAACGATCTTCTTCATGGTCACACTGCTGATCAGCCCTTTATGCATGGCAGGCCAGATCTACAAATGGGTCGACGCCCAGGGCGTTACCCACTTCGACGCCCAGCCGCCCCAAGGCCGGGAAGCCACCACTGTGGTCACGCCCTCCGCGCCTGCCAGCAACCAGGCCCCACCGCCACGCAGCGGTGCCATTGGCGATCAACAGGCCATCGACAAAAAAGTGAAAAAGCAGGTCACCGAGCAGCAAGCCCAGCTGAAGGTATTCTGCGAACAGGCGCGAACGAACCTGGCTCAACTGCAGAACAATCCGCGAATACGGGAAGATGTCGAAGGTGAGATGCGCCGCCTGACCGACCAGCAACGTCAGGAGCGCATCACCGAAGCACAGAAACAGATTGCGGGTAACTGCCAGTAGACACTGGCAGCTTCCGGCTCAACGGGCGGCGGTAATCAGTAGATCAAACTCTTTGAGCAGCACCTGCAGCTGACGATCCTTGCCCTGGACATTACGGGCGGCGAAGACCATTTCGGCCATCTCCTGAATTCCCGAAGCGTTTGGCAAGGGCAGATCCTGCTCGAGGATCACCTTCATCCGCGGAAGGAAGATCCATTGCAGCCACTGCTCGAAATCCAGCGTGTCGACCGAGAATGGCTCGACGCTGGAAAGCGCTTCAGCGGATGGCGAGACTTCGTCCCACCAACCCTGAACCCGCAGCTCACGCTCGATCAACAGCAACTGCTCGGCAATTTTCGGAAAGCGTGCATCCATCACAGCGAAACCTTGGCCTTCTGACGGGCCAATGCTGCGCCAGCGGAATCACCCTGTTTCTCACGCGCCTGAGCGATCAACTCCCACAGGCTGGCCTGAAGCGCCGGACGACCATTGGCGAAGGTCAGGCCACGCCGAGCAAACTGTTCGGCTTGTGGCGCATCGCCTTGAGCCATGCGCACCTGAGCCAGACGATAAAGCACTTGTGGCTCACGCGGTGCGACACGCTGGGCGCGCTCAAGACTGGAGGACGCACCGTTGAGATCACCGCTCGCCTGTTGCTGCTGAGCGGTAGTCAGCAAGGCCAGAACCGGGCCGTCCAATTGCTCGTCGGCAGACAAGCCACCGGAGTTCGCCGAAGGAATCCCGCTCGGCGTCGACGGCATGCTGTAGCTGCCCTGATTGACCGGTGCCGACTGGACCGGCGCGGTATTGATCGGCCCCGGGGTAATTGGGCCTGGCGTGATCGGCGAAGAGCTGATCGGTGCGGACGCCACTGCGCCGCCACCTGGCACCATCACGACGACGCCGGTATCACCTTGTGGAATTGCCTGAGTCTGGGCTTGCGCAGGACGTTTTGTCGTCGTCTGACGGAAACCGCCATTCGCGGACACTCGCTCACTGTTGGAGACAGCGCTGCCGGAATCCACAACTGGAATCGAACCGCGTTGTACGGATGAGCAACCGCTGAGCAAAGCCACGGCGGTAACCGCTGGAATCAACCACTTGTTCACTTGAAACCCTCTTTGCTTAATTCATCCAGCCTTTGACCCAATCCATCACCGTTTCGCCGGAAACAGGGCTTTCGCCACCGCAAGCGGCACCGGGAGGCGGTTCGCTGCCGCGAATATACGGCATCTGCACGGCACCTGGGCAGTTGGCATCAGAGCCTTGTCCTGTGCGCGAATCAACCCAGGCCTGAACAATGTTATCTGGCTGCGGCATGTCCAGCGGCAACGGATCGGCCTTGCGCATGAAACTGGTCCAGACTTGCAATGCACCGGTAGCACCGGTGAACGGTGTCTTGCCGTTGTCATCGCGACCCAGCCAGACCACTGCCAGCAGGTCCTGACTGAAACCGGCGAACCAGCTGTCCCGCGAATCGTTACTGGTGCCGGTCTTGCCGGCCAGCGTCAGGGTTTTTGGTAACACGTTGTAAACCGAACTGCCGGTGCCTTCACGCATGACCCGCTGCATGGCGCTCTGGATCAAGTAAATGGAGGCCGGATCGAAGCGCTGCTGAATCTGGAACGGATAACGCTTGAGCGGTTCACCTTCAGCGGTCAATACGCTACGGATCCCGCGCATCGGCGTATTGAAACCACCGTTGGCCAATGTCTGGTACATGGCCGCCACTTCGATCGGGGTCAGACCGCCAGCGCCCAGCAACATCGACGGGAACGCCGGGAATTCGCGACTCACACCGAGACGCGCCAGGGTCTTCAAGACATTCGGTACGCCCACCGCCAAGCCGAGACGCGCGGTCGACAGGTTGTAGGAATGCGCCAGGCCCTGATACAGAAATACGGTGCCATGGGATCGGCGATCGTAATTCTGCGGCTTCCAGACTTGACCGTCCGCGCCTTTGACAGAGAAGGAGTCGTCCGACAGCCAACTGGTCAAGGTGTACTGGCTCGGTTTCTCCAGGGCTGTCAGATAAACCGCCGGTTTGATCAAGGAGCCGATCGGTCGTACAGCATCCAGCGCACGGTTGAAGCCGGCAAAACCTGCCTGACGACTGCCAATCATGGCCTGGACTTCACCGGTTTCCGGGTTGGTCACGACCATGGCCGCTTCAACCTCATCGGAGCCCTTGCGCCCGGACAGACGTTTGAAGGTGTCGTTGACCGACGCTTCGGCTTTCATCTGCAGGATCGGGTCGAAACTGGTAAAGATCCGCAGGCCTTCTTCGGTCAAGTCTTCGTCGCGATAGTCTTCGCGCAGCTGACGTTTAACCAGGTCGAGGAATCCCGGGAACGAGCTGTCCGCCAGGCTGCCGCGTTTGGTCACGCCCAACGGCATCTTCTTCGCGGCTTCGACTTGTTCGGCAGTGGCGACGCCTTGCTCCTGCAACACGTCGAGTACCAGATTGCGCCGCTCAAGGGCACGTTCCGGATAACGACGTGGGTTGTAGGAAGACGGCCCTTTGACCATGCCCACCAGCAACGCCACTTGATGCAGCTTCAGTTCGGCCAACGGCTGGCTGAAGAAGAACTGACTGGCCAGACCAAAACCGTGCACCGCGCGCTGACCGTCCTGACCGACAAACACTTCATTGAGGTAAGCCTCAAGGATTTCGGGTTTGTCGTAATGCAGCTCAAGCAGCAGGGCCATCATCGCTTCGGTGAGTTTGCGGCTCAGGCTGCGTTCATTGGTCAGGTAGAAGTTTTTGACCAACTGTTGAGTCAGGGTACTACCGCCCTGGCGCATCCGGCCGGACGAACCGTTGACCCAGATCGCCCGAGCGATCGACTTCGGTGAAACGCCAAAGTGGTGATAGAAGTCGCGGTCTTCAACAGCCACCAGAGTCTCGAGCAAGTACGGCGGCACTTGATCGATCTTGATCAGGATCCGGTCTTCAAGGTTTTTCGGGTACAGGCCACCGATCAGCAGTGGCTCAAGGCGAACGACCGAAAGCTTCGAACCGTTGGTCGCCGAAAGTTCAGCCACGTAGTCGCCAGAGAAACGCACCCGTACCGGCTGCGCTTGCTCCATGCCTTCATAGAACTGAAAGCCACGGGTATTCAGATCGACGGTATTGCCGTTGACCGAGGCGGCGCCGGGGCCGTTGGCCGCGCTTTCGCGTCGATAGCCCAAGGCATCGAGCTCGGTTAGAAAGTCGTCCTTACTGAGCTTTTGTCCGACGAACAGCTCGAGCGGGCGCGCATACACCTTCGCCGGGATGGTCCAGCGCTTGCCGGAGAACTTCTCCTGGACGATGGCGTCGAGGTAAACCGCGAACCCGGCGAGCACCACAAGGCCGACCAGACTGAGTTTAAGGGCCCAGCCCAGCCAGGGGCGCAAGCCCTTGGAAGGTGGTTTTTTTGGGGTGCGGGAGGATCGAGTACGAGTCATGGCGGCGGATTATACGCACTTTATTCATACTCAACAGGAGCCCTCCGAGGTTTGCGTCAGACGGACTTACGGCCATAATGGCGGCCGTGAATTTCCCCCAGACTCTGAAGGATCGCTTGTGAGCCAGTCCCTGATCGCTGCCCTGCAAAACCCGGCCCTCTACCCGCATCCCGTAGACGGGTTCCAGGTCATCGAAACCCATATCTCCTGGGTAATCCTCACCGGCCCCTTTGCTTATAAATTGAAGAAGCCAGTGAATTTCGGCTTCCTGGATTTCACCAGTCTCGATGCTCGCAAGCATTTTTGCGGGGAAGAGCTGCGTCTTAACCAGCGCCTGACCAACGATTTGTATCTCGAAGTGTTGCCAATCACCGGCAGCGCCGAAGCGCCACAACTCGGCGGTGAAGGTCCGACCGTCGATTACGCACTGAAAATGCGTCAATTCCCGCAGAGCCAGCTGCTCAGCACGCTGCAAGCCAACGGCGAATTGACCACTGCGCACATCGACGAGATGGCCGCGCAGATCGCCCAGTTCCACCTCACCGCACCGAAGGTGCCTGCCGAACACGAAGCCGGCACCCCGGACAGCGTGATGGCGCCGGTACGCCAGAACTTCGAACAGATCCGTCCGTTCCTCAGCGACAAAGCTGATCTGCTGCAACTCGACGCCCTGCAAGCCTGGGCCGAAAGCAGCTTCGAACGCCTCAAGCCACTGTTCGCCCAGCGCAAGGCCGAAGGTTTTATCCGCGAATGCCACGGTGACATCCACTTGGGCAACACCACCGTGATCGACGGTAAGGTCGTGATCTTCGACTGCATCGAGTTCAACGAACCGTTCCGCTTCACCGACGTTTACGCCGACACCGGTTTCCTGGCGATGGACCTGGAAGACCGTGGACTGAAGAGTCTGGCGCGTCGCTTCATTAGCCAGTACCTGGAACTGACCGGTGATTACCAGGGCCTTGAGTTGCTGAACTTCTATAAAGCCTACCGCGCACTGGTTCGCGCCAAGGTCAGCCTGTTCAGTATGCCGGCCGAGGCCGACCCGGTGCAGCGAGCCACCACCCTGCGCCAATACCGTAATTACGCCAACCTGGCGGAAAGCTACAGCACCATTCCTTCGCGTTTCATGGCCATCACCCACGGTGTTTCTGCCGTCGGTAAAAGCCACGTGGCCATGCGTCTGGTGGAAGCGTTGGGCGCTATTCGCTTACGTTCCGATGTAGAGCGCAAACGTCTGTTCGGCGAGCAAACCTTACCCAATGACCCCCTGGCCGGCATCTATAGTGCCGACGCCAGCGCCGCCACTTACACCCGTCTGCATGAAATTGCCGCGGTGATCCTGCATGCTGGTTTCCCGGTGGTGATCGATGCGACTTACCTCAAGCGCGACCAGCGTGACGGCGCAGCGAAAATCGCCGAAGCCACCGGCGCGCCATTCCTGATCCTCGATTGCAATGCGCCGCAAGCGGTTATCGAGAGCTGGCTGGCCCTGCGCCAGGCAGACAAAAAGGACCCGTCCGACGCCAACCTGACCGTTATCGAAGCCCAGCAAGCCACTCGAGAGGCCCTGACGCCAGCAGAGATTCTCTGCAGCAAACGCGTTCAGACCAATGAAAGCGGAACCCTCGACACAGTCGTTGCACAGATTCGCCAGCGCCTGCCGGGCCTGTAAGAAACTATTTCAGCCGTGAAGCCTTTGCCGGCTTCACGGCTGCCAAATAGTGGCACTATACTGGCGTCATAAAACCATCAGGTGATGTGACATGAGCCAGCCGAAACTACTCGACACCCCGCTTTTTGCTTTGTTGCACAAAGACGACATCACAGGTTTCAACAACGAGCGCCCCAAAGACGGACCTATCGACATGGTCGGTGGCGATTTCCGGGGTTTGGACCTGCGTGAGCTCAACGCCGACGGTGTCGACTTTACCGATGCCTATTTCCGCTCCGCCGACTTGCGCGGCATCGACTTTCGCAACGCCTCCCTGGAAGGCGCGAGCCTTGCTCACGCACAGATCTCCGGCGCCTACTTCCCGCCAGAGCTGAGTGCTGACGAGATCCTGATGTCGATGAATTTCGGTACACGCCTGCGTTATCGCACCCGCTAAAAGCGACCTTTAACTACCACGTTCGGCGCCCCCGCTTTGCGCTGAACGCTGGGCATATTTTGCCTGGAGACCTGATTCCACCGCCCTCTCTTCTTACCGCGCTCGCGGACGTTCACGCCGCTTGGGGACTTCGCCGCTTAGACGCTTTTGCGTCGAAACCGACCAAACAATCACGCTTTTCCTACTGATGGCTACACTCCTCAGAAGCTCGCCCACGCTCCGCTCGGCCGTCGCAAGGAGGCTTGATGAATGATGAACTGCAGCACCTGAAGAATCTTGGCAAGACGTCGGCGCAGTGGCTGCATGCCGTGGGCATCCACAGCGCCTCGGACTTGCGTCGCCTGGGGGCGGTGGATGCTTATCGGGCCGTGCGCACGCGCGGGTTTCGGGCGTCCAAGGTGTTGTTGTATGCCATCGAAGGTGCCCTGATGGATGTGCACTGGAACGACATTCCCGCCGAGCGCAAGGATGCCTTGAACAAACAGCTTGAGGCTATCTCGTCACGTCACAAGAACTGAACGGGCGCAGCAACCATGTACCTACTTGGGGAACAACCGGCTTACACCGACGCGTTGATTAATCGACTGCAACATATTCCCGTCCGGGTGCTGGAAGGTTTGATGCCTTGCGGACCGCCCCTGGCGTTTTCAGCCGTCGACGATCTGGCGGCCCTATTACCCGGCGATCAACTGTTTGTGCTGGATAACGGCCTGCTGCATGGATGCATCGACGAGCGGGCCCTGTTTTACTTACAAGAGGGAGATCTGATCGGCTTGCGCCGGGGCTCGGAACTGCCGCGCTGCCACTTTCGCAGCGACAGCCCACTGGCATTGACGCCTTACCTGCGATCCGAGGTTTTTCAGCATATCTATGCTGACCCGGAGCGTTCGGAGCTGTTCCTTCAATACATGGCCGGTCAGTCTGCCCTGCTGTCCGACGCCGTCGCCCGCCTGAAACAACCCGAGTTTCGAAGCACCAATGGCTTTCAGCGTGTGGCCAGTGGCGAAGTGTTGATCCGTCAGGGCGATGAAGCGGATCAGGTATTCGTCATCATTGATGGTCACGCCGAAGCCTTTGTTGACGGGCATAAAGTCGGCGATGTACCCAAGGACGAGATTTTCGGCGCCATGGCGGTGTTCACCGGCGAGAAGCGTAATGCCAGCGTGATCACCAGCGAACCCAGCACCATCATGCTGATCCCCAAGGACCAGTTTCTCAGTCTGACTCAAAGCAACCCGAAGATCGCCCACAGCCTGATCGAGAGCATGGCCCGACGCATCGACCTGCTGAACAAGCAGATCACTCAGCTGAGTTCACTCAACCGAACAGGCTGAAACCCAATGATTACGGGCGTTCCCCGCCAGTGGACAGCGTAATTCAAATGAATGAGAAATCAGCGGTTGACTTGGTAATGAGAATCGCTATGATTACCACAACTGGTCGCGAGACTGGTCGATATTTGAACAGCCCTTGGTTCGGACTCTCAGATATCTCCTCATCAGGCTAATCACGGTTATTTGACCCGGCTCTTGCCGGGTCTTTTTTTGCCTGGAGAAAAGTCGTTCGATCACTTGCCAAATTGCTTACGCATTTGCGCGCAGTAATCCTGGGGCGGTGTGGCAGGCGTGTACCAGACGTAATCAGCCATGGCCGGGGTGACCTTGCGCCCCTGCTGCGCCAGGATCAACACTGCAGGCGCCTGGGGTTCTCCCAGATCAAGCACATGAATCGGCACGCCGACATCCTTGCGCGCATGGTAAGCGCCGGCAAACAACAGTGAAGGCGTAGGCGCCGCCAGTAGGCGCTCGGCCATCCGTCGATCACGTTGCTGTTGGACCGCCAGCATCGCCGGCATTTGCGATTCAGGCAGCAGGCCACAGTGGGAGTCGCTGATTTGCTCCAGCAACTCGCCCTTGACTGAAGCAGCGTTGGAGCGCGTTCCGCTCAATGTCGGGGGATTGGCATAAAAGGTACGGACTTCAAGCGTGTCCAGATTGGCTGCCAGCAGCGGGTATGACTGGGCCAGCGCGAAACGAACGACCGGCCCGTACACACTCCAGTCCCAGCCAGGCTGCCAGGCCAATGCACCGGGCAGATCCGCCGGTGGCGGCGAGGCGTGGCGAACGTCGTCGACGCGCAGCTGTTGATCCGGCGTGAGCATTTCCAGCAACAGACTGCCTTGAGCTCGCCGCTCACCCAGCGACTGCAATAACCACAATTGCAGTTGATGGTGATCGCGATTGTCATGCTGCTCACCCACGATCAGCCGTGATGGCTTCTTCAACCGCGCAACCAGCTCCTGAGCCGTCAAGGCCTGGCCGCTGCGCAAATCCCGAATCTCGCCGACAACCGGCGGCGGAGTCGAAACATGCTGGCAGGCACTCAGCATCAGCAAAGCCAGCATCAAAAATCCACGCATGTGTTCACCCCCATAAAACGCTCAGCGGGCGATGATCAGCGGATGCCCACGCTCCGGGTGCTGCTGCACCAGCACTTCCATCCCGAACACGGCCTTGAGTGGTTCCGGGCGCAACACCTGCTCCGGGACATCGAGCGCCACCGGGCGTCCACTTTCGAGCAGTAACAGGCGATCACAATAGCGCGCCGCCAGGTTCAGATCATGCAGGATCACCAGCACCGCCGCGCCGCGATTGGCGAACTCGCGTACGGCTTGCAAAGTGGTGTGCTGATGAAGCGGATCGAGCATCGATGTGGGCTCATCGAGTAACAACGTTTGCCCTGCTTCGCCCGGCCAGAGCTGCGCCAGAACCCGAGCCAGATGCACCCGCTGTCGTTCGCCACCGGACAAGGCCAGATAGCTACGGCCACTCAAATGCCCGGCATCGGCAGCCTGCAATGCGGCGGCGACGATCTCGTCATCGCGGACCCGGCCGCTTTGATGGGGCAAGCGGCCCATGCCGACCACTTCTTCGACACGAAAGGCGAAATCCAGGGTCGACACCTGCGGCAATACCGCCAAACGCTGCGCTCGCGCCGTCCCGGTCCAATCGCTCAACTCGCGCTCGTCCAGCCAGACGCTGCCGTGATCAGCCTTCAATTCACCGCACAAGGCGCCAAGCAAGGTGCTTTTACCGGCACCGTTAGGTCCCAGCACACCGAGGACTTCGCCCGGTTTGAGCTCAAGCGTGATGTCCGTCAGGACAATCTTTCGACCCCGACGGATTTGCAGATTTTGCGTTCGCAACATCAGGCACGTCCTCTGAGCAACAAATACAGAAAGAACGGCGCACCGATAAAAGCCGTGACGATCCCGATCGGCAATTCGGCCGGTGCCAGGGCCAGTCGCGCCACCAGATCGGCAAACAACAGCAGACTGGCACCCGCCAAGACTGACGCTGGCAACAACACCCGATGATCGGGACCGGCCAATAGTCGCACCAGATGCGGCACCACCAGCCCCACAAACCCGATCATCCCCGCGGCTGCCACCGCTGCACCCACACCCAGCGCCGTACAGAACACCAGTTCACGCTTGAGCCTTTCGACGTCGATGCCCAAGTGACCGGCCTCCGACTCACCCAGCAACAACGCATTCAAGGCTTTGGCCCGGCGCGGCAGCCACAACGCCACGCCGGCACTGATCAGCAGCAACGGCCAGAGCCGCGAATAGCTGGCGCCATTGAGGCTGCCCAGGTTCCAGAACGTCAGGGTGCGCAACGTCGCGTCATCCGCCAGATAGGTGAACAGCCCCACGGCGGAGCCGGCCAGCGCAGTCAACGCAATACCGGCCAGCAACATGGTCGCGACGTTGGTCTGCCCGTTGCGCCGGCCCAGTCGATAGACCAGCGCCGTCACGCCGAGCCCGCCGAGAAACGCGCACAGCGATAACAGGTAAGGCCCGAAGGCTTCAGGCAGACCGCCGAACACAGAACCACCGACGATCGCAATGGCCGCGCCCAATGCCGCACCGCTGGAGACGCCGACCAGCCCCGGATCGGCCAGAGGATTACGAAACAGCCCCTGCATCGCCACGCCGGACAGTGCCAACACACCCCCCACGGCCAAGCCCAACAAGGTTCGCGGCAAGCGAATCTGCCCGAGGATCAGCTCAGCCTGTTCCAGTCCGTCGGGCGCGATCGGTACACCCACCAGCCGCAGGGCTGCACGCATGGTGTCGAGTAACGGCAAGCTCACTGGCCCAAGCGCCAACGACAGCCAGATGGCCAACACACACAGCAGGATCAGACCAATGAATAAAGCGCGGGGTTTAACCAGAATGGTCATTGGCCGGCAGTACCGGGGTAAAAAGCGTCAGACAGTTTTTTCAGCGCATCGGGTAGCCGCGGCCCCAAGCCCCCGACCAACAACGTCGGATCAAGCTCCATGACTCGCCCGTCCTTGGCTGCGCGGGTCGAGGACAGCATCGGGTTCTCCTTGAACAGTGCCGCATCGCCGGTCAGTGCACGGTCGGCAAACACCAGCATCTCGGGATCCAGACTGACCAGGGATTCGACAGAAAAAGGTTTGTAGCCGGTATGCGTGGCCAGATTGTGCCCACCGGCCTGTTGCAGCAACCAATCCGCGGCGGTGTCCTTGCCGGCGATGAGCGGTTTGCCACCCGCGTTGCCAAGCAACAACAGCACACCCGGCGACTTCTGCTTCAACTGTGCCCGCGTGACCCGGACCTGTTGCTGATCAAGTTGCTGTTGATACGTCTGAAACAACTGTGAGGCCTGATCTTCAGCGCCGAGCAACGTGCCCAGGTGCTGCAAATTGCCCTGCAAGGTCGGCAGATCCGGCTGCGCCGAGAACAGTTCGATCTGCACACCCGCACTGCGAATCTGCGAAAGCACCGGTGGCGGCCCCATTTCCTCGGTGCCGACCAGAATCTGCGGGCGTAAGCTCAAGATGCCTTCCGCCGACAACTGCCGCTGATACCCAATGCTCGGCAATGCCTTGAGCGATTCCGGGTGCTGACTGGTGGTATCGACACCGACCAGTTTCGATTCACCGCCCAATGCGCTGATCCACTCCGACAAAGCACCACCGGCACTGACCCAGCGTTGTGGCAACTCGGCCGCTACAACATGGTGACCGACGAGGAGTCCGACACAGAGCGCAGCAACGCGGGTACTCAGGCGCATAAACAGCTTCCTTTAAGGGTTTTCCCGGGCATCGAGATGACAGGCCAAGTATCCTCGGCCTCTGGCACCTGAACCCGACAGGCAAGGCGGCCATTTGATAATTGTTTGCATTTGAACGTCAAGCTCGGACATATCCAGTCACGAGCCGCCGGACTTGAGGATAGACATGAAGTTTCTTTGTACAGGCGTTGAACTGGCCGATGCCAGCAGTCGCGGTTTCGACATCGACGGCCAGAAACTCTTTGCCGTGCGCCGTGGCGGTCAGGCGTACGTCTACATCAATCGCTGCCCACACCGTGGCGTCGGACTGGAATGGAAACCCGACCAGTTTCTCGACCCCAGCAACAGCCTGATCCAGTGCGCGACCCACGGCGCACTGTTTCTGATCGAAGACGGAGAATGCGTCGCCGGCCCTTGCGCCGGGCAGTCCCTGACCACCGTCGCTTGCCGCGAAGACGAACAAGGGATCTGGGTCAGTCTTTAGCCGTTCAGCAACACCTCCAGACGCCGATCGACCACCATCTCTTCGTGGGTCAAGTGCACGCCATAGGCCAGCACCTCGACCCCACACGACACCGCCTCACGCAAGGCTGCGGCATAGGCCGAATCGATTTCTTCTGCAGGACGCACCGCGTCGATGCCGCTGAGATTGACGCAATACAACTGCACCGCACGAATTCCGTCTCGAGCCAAATGCGCCAATTCGCGCAAATGCTTGGCCCCACGCTGGGTCACAGCATCGGGAAACGCCGCCACTGATGAACCATCAAAGCCCAGAGTGACGCTTTTGACTTCCACATAAGCCGGCCCAGTCGGGTAATCGAGACGAAAATCGATGCGGCTGCTTTCCTGCCCGTAGGCTACTTCGCGCTTCAGCTCGGTAAAGCCGTTCAGTTCGGTGATGACGCCAGCTCGCAGCGCTTCTTCGATTAAACCGTTGGCCCGCCCGGTGTTCACGCAAAACAAGCGTCCCTGCGGCGTTTCGCCGATTTCCCAGGTGCCAGGCAACTTGCGCTTGGGGTCGTTGGAACGGCTGAACCAGACCTGCCCGCCTTCCACCTGGCAATTGAGCATCGAGCCGGTGTTCGGGCAGTGAATGGTCAGCAACTCGCCGCTAACGGTTTCGATATCGGCGAGAAAACGCTTGTAGCGACGAATCAAACGGCCTTCTTCGAGGGGAGGATGGAAACGCATCAGCCTTGCCAGCTCTTCAAGCCGCGAGCAATCCTCTCGACCGCCTCCTGTAGGCGCGGAAGACTTTGGGTGTAGGCAAACCGCACGTGATGCCCGGCTTGATAGCGCCCGAAGTCCAGGCCGGGGGTGATCGCCACATGTTCGGTTTCGAGGAAATGTCGACAGAACGCGAAGGCATCGCCGCCGAACTTGCTGATATCGGCGTACAAATAGAACGCCCCTTCGGGTTCCACGGCGATACCGAAGCCCATCGCCCGTAGAGCTGGCAGGAGGAAATCACGACGACGACCAAATTCGGCGCGACGCTCTTCGAGTATGGCAATGGTCGCGGGTTCGAAGCACGCCAACGCGGCGTGCTGGGCCATGCTCGGGGCGCTGATGTAGAGGTTCTGGGCGAGTTTTTCCAGCTCACCGACCGCCGCTTCCGGCGCCACCAGCCAGCCAAGGCGCCAGCCGGTCATGCCGAAATACTTTGAAAAACTATTCAGCACAAAGGCACTGTCATCGACTTCCAGCACGCTGGCCGCATCAGTGCCATAAGTCAGACCGTGATAGATCTCGTCCACCACCAGATGACCGTGGCGTGCCTTGATCGCGGCAGACAGGCCTGCCAATTCATCGCGGGTCAGGATCGTCCCGGTCGGGTTCGCCGGCGATGCCACCAACGCACCGACGCTGTCGTGATCCCAATGGCGTGCCACCAGATCCGGCGTCAACTGATAACGCACGTCCGGGCCTACAGGGACAAGCTGTGCCGCGCCTTCCACCAATCGCAGGAAATGCCGGTTGCAGGGATAGCCAGGGTCCGCCAGCAGCCAGTGTTTGCCCGGATCCACCAGCAAGGCGCTGGCCAGCAGCAACGCGCCAGAACCGCCAGGGGTGATAAGGATTCGCTGCGGATCGATGTTCAAACCATAACGCTGCTGATAAAAGCCCGAAATGGCCTGACGCAACTCAGGGATACCCCGCGCGGCAGTGTAACGGGTCTTCCCCGCCGTCAATGCGGCCTGGCCGGCCTGAATGATCGGCTCGGCGGTGGTGAAGTCCGGCTCGCCGATTTCCAGGTGGATCACGTCGTGGCCAGCCGCTTGCAGTTCATTGGCCCGCGCCAGCAGCGCCATGACATGGAAAGGTTCGATCGCGCGACTGCGGGCACTGTAGGGCTGAGCCATTAGCCTTCCTTCAACGGGGGAAAAAATTGATTCTACCCAAGCGCAGGAACGAGCGAGAACCTAAAGCGGTCAGACGCGTTATAACCCTGGCCACAAACGACTCGAGCGTGTGCCCCAGGTTTGACTAAAATCAATATTTGATCAGGTCTTCAGCACCACCAGACAAGGCTTTGCAATCATTTGCAAGCACAGTGGGCCACTACCTCGACATCCGGGAGTAGCGCGGTCCGATTTGATCTGGTAAGTTCGCCCGCTTGCAGCCGCAGGGCCGGCAGGTGTCGGTGATGGAGCAATCCTGCGCAATGGATTACAAGAGTAGAGGCGGTCCATTTCATGCCCACCCAAGCAAAGCAGCAAAACCAGTCGATCAGCGGCTTCGAACCCTACCAGGCTGTAAAGGGCGAGGAGTACATGGGCAAACCCATGCGCGCTCACTTCACCAAGATCCTGAATAAGTGGAAACAGGACTTGATGCAGGAAGTCGACCGTACGGTTGATCACATGAAAGACGAAGCGGCCAACTTCCCGGACCCGGCAGACCGTGCCAGCCAGGAAGAAGAATTCAGCCTCGAGCTGCGTGCCCGCGATCGCGAGCGCAAGTTGATCAAGAAGATCGACAAGACGCTGCAACTGATCGAAGACGAAGAATATGGCTGGTGCGAGTCCTGCGGCGTCGAAATTGGCGTCAAGCGACTGGAAGCCCGCCCTACCGCCGACATGTGCGTTGACTGCAAGACCCTGGCGGAAATCAAGGAAAAGCAAGTCGGTAAGTAATGTCGACTTGAACGAAAAACGGAGCGTGCGAACGCTCCGTTTTTGTTTCTGATGTTTTTTGACTTTAAGCTTTTGACTTTAAATAGCCGCCATGACCGCCATCGCTCCCCCCTCCTACATCGGGCGCTTCGCCCCCACGCCCAGTGGACATCTGCATTTCGGCTCGCTGGTCGCAGCGCTGGCCTCGTACCTCGACGCGCGCTCGGTGGGGGGCCGCTGGCTGATGCGCATGGAAGACCTCGATCCACCACGGGAAGAACCCGGCGCTCAAGCAGCGATCCTTAAAGCCCTGGAAAGCTACGGTTTCGAGTGGGATGGCGAAATGGTCCGACAGAGCGACCGGCACGCTGCCTACGCCGAAGTCCTCAATCGCCTGTTCAATCACGGTCTGGCCTACGCGTGCACCTGTTCGCGCAAAACACTTGCGCCCTATCACGGGATTTATCCGGGACTGTGCCGCAATGCCGGCCACGGCATTGAAGATGCCGCGATTCGCCTGCGCGTCCCCGAGCTGGAATACCACTTCATCGACCGGGTGCAAGGAGAATACCGCCAACACCTGGGCCGGGACGTCGGCGATTTCGTGATCCGCCGCCGCGACGGGCTCTACGCCTATCAGCTGGCCGTGGTGCTGGACGATGCCTGGCAAGGTATCACCGACATTGTTCGTGGCGCAGACCTGCTCGACTCCACGCCGCGCCAGCTCTACTTGCAGGAACTGCTCGGCCTGCCGCAACCGCGCTACCTGCATATCCCGCTGATTACCCAGCCCGATGGCAACAAACTCGGCAAGTCCTACCGTTCGCCGCCGTTGACCGAAGATCAGGCGACCCCCTTGTTGCTGCGTGCATTGCGTGCATTGGGGCAGAACCCCAGTGCCGAGCTGGCTTACGCCACACCACGGGAAGTGCTGAACTGGGGTATTGCCCACTGGGATGCATTATTGATTCCGCGCACGCTCAACCTGCCCGAAGCGCAATTACAGTGATCACACTTGCAGTGGCGCGCCCATCCGTTACCATCCCCGCACGTTTTCGGGCACGCGCATAAAAAAGAGAGGCCGGGATGTACATCTATCGCTTGGTCCTGCTCCTGGTAGTGGGGATTTATCTGTTCTCCCCGGCCATCATGGATTGGTGGATCGACGCCACTGGCGCCTGGTATCGCCCTTATCTGCTCTGGCTGATTCTGATCGTCGTGACCTTCATCCTGCAGAGCCAAAAAGATGCCGATGAGCTTTAGCCTGACCCAGATGATCCTGATCAGCGCCGCGTACCTGGCGGTGCTGTTCGGCGTAGCCTGGGTCAGCGAACGGGGCATGATCCCCCGGGCGATCATTCGCCACCCGCTGACGTACACCCTATCGCTGGGCGTTTACGCCAGTGCCTGGGCGTTTTACGGTACGGTGGGACTGGCCTATCAATACGGCTACGGTTTTCTGTCCAGTTACCTCGGGGTGTCCGGCGCGTTCCTGCTGGCGCCGGTGCTTTTGTATCCGATCCTGAAAATCACCCGCACGTATCAGCTGTCGTCGCTGGCCGATCTGTTCGCCTTCCGCTTTCGCAGCACCTGGGCCGGTGCGCTGACCACGATCTTCATGCTAATCGGCGTGCTGCCGCTGCTCGCCTTGCAAATTCAGGCGGTCGCCGACTCCATCGGCATCCTCACCCGTGAGCCGGTGCAGCATCGCGTGGCGCTGAGCTTCTGCGCACTGATTACGCTGTTCACGATTTTCTTCGGCTCGCGCCACATTGCCACCCGCGAGAAACACGAAGGCCTGGTGTTCGCGATTGCTTTCGAGTCGGTGATCAAATTGATCGCCATTGGCGGCGTCGGCCTGTATGCCCTTTATGGCGTGTTCGACGGCCCGCAACAGCTGGAACTGTGGCTGCTGCAAAACCAGACCGCCCTCGCCGCCCTGCACACACCGTTGCAGGAAGGTCCGTGGCGTACGTTGCTGCTGGTGTTCTTCGCCTCGGCGATCGTGATGCCGCACATGTACCACATGACGTTTACCGAAAACCTCAACCCGCGCGCGCTGGTCAGTGCGAGCTGGGGCTTGCCGCTGTTTCTGCTGTTGATGAGCCTGGCGGTACCGCTGATTCTCTGGGCCGGGCTGAAACTTGGCGCCACCACCAACCCTGAATACTTCACGCTGGGCATCGGCATCGCGGCCAACAGCAAGGCCCTGGCGCTATTGGCCTATATCGGCGGATTGTCGGCGGCCAGCGGGCTGATCATCGTCACCACCCTGGCGCTGTCTGGGATGGCGCTGAACCATCTGGTGTTGCCGCTCTATCAGCCGCCGGCCGAAGGCAACATCTATCGCTGGTTGAAGTGGACCCGTCGGGCGCTGATCGTTGCGATCATCATGGCCGGTTACGGTTTTTATCTATTGCTGGGTGCGGAACAGGATCTGGCAAATCTGGGCATTGTCGCCTTCGTCGCCACCCTGCAATTCCTGCCGGGCGTACTCTCGGTTCTGTATTGGCCGACCGCCAACCGCCGTGGCTTTATCGCCGGTTTGCTCGCGGGGATTCTGGTATGGCTGGTGACCATGTTGCTGCCGCTGGTGGGCAACCTGCAGGGTTTCTACATTCCGCTGCTGAACATGATCTATGTGCTGGACGACACCAGTTGGCACATGGCGGCGATCGCGTCGCTGGCGGCCAACGTGCTGATGTTCACCCTGATTTCGCTGTTCACCAACGCCAGCAGCGAAGAGGCCAGCGCGGCGGAAGCCTGCGCCGTGGACAACGTGCGCCGGCCGCAACGCCGCGAACTGCACGCCGCCTCACCCCAGGAGTTCGCTACGCAGCTTGCAAAACCATTGGGCGCCAAGGCTGCACAGAAAGAAGTCGAACAGGCACTGCGCGACCTCTATCTGCCGTTCGATGAGCGCCGACCTTACGCCTTGCGCCGATTGCGCGACCGCATCGAAGCCAACCTATCCGGCCTGATGGGGCCGAGCGTGGCTCAGGACATGGTCGAGACCTTCCTGCCTTATAAGGCCGGTGGCGAAAACTACGTCACCGAAGACATCCACTTCATCGAAAGTCGCCTCGAGGACTACCACTCGCGCCTGACCGGGCTTGCCGCCGAACTCGATGCCCTGCGCCGCTATCACCGCCAGACCTTGCAGGAATTGCCGATGGGCGTTTGCTCGCTGGCCAAGGACCAGGAGATCCTCATGTGGAACAAAGCCATGGAGGAGCTGACCGGGATTGCCGCGCAGCGTGTGGTCGGTTCGCGCCTGAGCACCATCGCCGATCCGTGGAAAGAGCTGCTGCAAGGCTTCATCAATCTGCCGGACGAACATTTGCACAAACAGCACCTGGCCCTCGACGGCCAGACCCGCTGGTTGAACCTGCACAAAGCGGCGATCGATGAACCGCTCGCACCGGGTAACAGCGGCTTGGTGTTGCTGGTAGAAGACCTGACCGAAACCCAGATGCTCGAAGACAAACTGGTGCACTCCGAGCGTTTGGCCAGCATCGGTCGACTGGCCGCCGGCGTGGCCCATGAAATCGGCAACCCGATTACCGGTATCGCCTGTCTGGCGCAAAACCTGCGCGAAGAGCGCGAAGAAGACAGCGAACTGAAGGAAATCAGCGGGCAGATCCTGGAGCAGACCAAACGCGTGTCGCGCATCGTTCAGTCGCTGATGAGTTTCGCTCACGCCGGCAGTCATCAGCACAGCGACGAGCCCGTCTGTCTGGCGGAAGTGGCCCAGGATGCGATAGGCCTACTGGCTCTGAATCGACGTAATTTCGAGGTGCAGTTCTACAACCTGTGCGACCCCGATCACTGGGTCGAAGGCGACCCGCAGCGCCTCGCGCAAGTACTGATCAACCTGCTCTCAAACGCCCGCGATGCCTCGCCTCCCGGCAGTGCGGTGCGCGTCAAAAGCGAAGCCGGCGAGCACACGGTCGACTTGATCGTGGAAGACGAAGGCAGCGGTATTCCGAAGAACATCATGGATAGATTGTTCGAACCTTTCTTCACCACCAAGGATCCTGGCGAAGGCACCGGTCTGGGCCTTGCACTGGTCTATTCCATCGTTGAAGAGCATTATGGACAAATCACCATCGACAGCCCGGCTGATGTTCAAAGCCAACGCGGCACCCGTATCCGGGTGACCTTGCCGCGTCATGTCGAAGCGACGTCCGCTGTGAACTGAGACCGTCGAGAGTATCGAATCAATGCCGCACATTTTGATCGTCGAAGACGAAACAATTATCCGCTCCGCCTTGCGCCGCCTGCTGGAACGTAACCAGTACCAGGTCAGCGAAGCCGGTTCAGTGCAGGAAGCACAAGAACGCTTCACCATTCCCACGTTCGACCTGATCGTCAGCGACCTGCGCCTGCCTGGCGCGCCTGGCACCGAGTTGATCAAACTCGGCCAGGGCACTCCGGTGCTGATCATGACCAGCTACGCCAGCCTGCGTTCGGCCGTCGACTCGATGAAGATGGGCGCGGTCGATTACATCGCCAAGCCTTTTGATCACGACGAGATGCTCCAGGCCGTCGCGCGAATCCTGCGCGACCGGCAGTCAGTGCAAGCCAGCGGTGAACCGGTCGCCGGCAAAGCCGGCAATGGCGCCGCGAAACAGGGTGCCAATAACAGCAACGGCGAAATCGGCATCATCGGCTCCTGCCCACCTATGCAGGATCTGTACAGCAAGATCCGCAAAGTCGCGCCAACCGACTCCAATGTCCTGATCCAGGGCGAATCCGGCACCGGTAAAGAACTGGTCGCGCGCGCCCTGCACAACTTATCCAAACGTGCCAAGGCGCCGATGATTTCGGTGAACTGTGCAGCCATCCCGGAGAGCCTGATCGAGTCCGAACTGTTCGGCCACGAAAAAGGCGCGTTCACTGGCGCCAGCGCCGGGCGTGCCGGTCTGGTGGAAGCGGCCGACGGCGGCACCTTGTTCCTCGACGAAATCGGCGAACTGCCACTGGAAGCCCAGGCCCGCCTGCTGCGCGTGCTGCAGGAAGGTGAAATTCGTCGTGTGGGTTCGGTGCAGTCCCAGAAAGTCGATGTGCGCCTGATCGCCGCGACTCACCGCGACCTCAAGAGCCTGGCGAAGATCGGCCAGTTCCGTGAAGACTTGTATTACCGCCTTCACGTGATCGCCCTGAAGCTGCCGGCCCTGCGCGAGCGCGGCGCGGACGTCAACGAAATTGCCACCGCGTTCCTGGCGCGCCAGAGCGCGCGGGTCAACCGCACCGACCTGAAGTTCGCCCCGGATGCCGAGCAGGCAATTCGTCATTACGCCTGGCCGGGTAACGTTCGAGAGCTGGAAAACGCAGTAGAACGTGCGGTCATCCTGTGCGAGAGCCCGGAAATCTCCGCCGAGCTGCTGGGTATCGACATTGAGCTGAGCGATCTGGAAGACGATGATTTCATCGGCCTGGCGCCCCAACAGGGCAACAACTCCAGCAGCTCCAGCCACGAGCCGACCGAAGACCTGTCACTGGAAGACTACTTCCAGCACTTCGTTCTCGAGCATCAGGACCACATGACCGAAACCGAGTTGGCACGCAAACTCGGTG
Organism: Pseudomonas sp. HLT2-19-2; assembly: GCF_054898005.1. Classification (NCBI taxonomy): domain Bacteria; kingdom Pseudomonadati; phylum Pseudomonadota; class Gammaproteobacteria; order Pseudomonadales; family Pseudomonadaceae; genus Pseudomonas; species Pseudomonas sp. HLT2-19-2. The sequence goes on from NZ_CM142712.1 coordinate 5,242,278, forward strand.
TCAGTCGCAAATGCCTGTGGGAACGCCGTCAGCGCCTGGGCATTCCACGACGCAAGACCGGGGTGGCCAGCGAGAGCTGAACCTCGCCTGTCTGATGCGTGGGTAACACGTGAAATTGTGAAAAAACTGTTACCTCAGCTTTTTCACGTAACAGAAGCCGGGGCTTACGGTAACGAAGCCCCGGTTTTTTTTGGCCTCTGAAAACCTCATCAGCCGGTCTAACCCTTTGTTTTGCTGGGCCTAACAAAAGTTGGCACGCACCCTGCTATATGTTTGGTACAAGAACAATAACAAGCAATGCACAAGACAATAAAAATAAGACGAATCGACTCACGCACAATAAAAACAAGACGGCGAGAGGCGCAGCTAACTGATTCTTTTGGAGAGGCGTTGTATTTGGGGCTTGCCCCACGACCAGGCCGAGAACAATAAAAACTGTCACAAGACAGAGCCTGCACTGGTTGGATCGCAAGATCACTGCAACACAGCGACCAAAGCAATCCGTTTGCTCTTGGCTCCCGATTGGGAGGGCCATGAAGGAAAAACTTCATGGCGAGGGCACTCAACAAAAACAAGAAGCCCGAATCAAAAATAAAAATAGAGCATGCAACTACTTTCTTGGGGAGCTTCGGCTCCCCTTGTAGTTTCTGGCGTTTAGACACGCCAATCGGCATCCCCTTAAAGCGCTTGCGCAGCTTCCTACACCATCCCCCGACTAAATGCTAGAATCCCCGCCCATCATGCGGTCATTCTTCGTTTTGGCCGAACATTCCTTCAAACAGTGCATCCCATGCTGAAGAAGCTGTTCCAGTCATTCCGTTCTCCCAAGCGTCATACGCAACACATTCGCAGTACGCCTGAAGTGCTCAACAGCGGCCAACATTCGCTGCAAAAGGCCCAATTCAGTCGCTACGCGGTGAACATCGTCGAACGCCTGCAGAACGCCGGTTACCAGGCATACCTGGTCGGCGGCTGCGTGCGTGACATGCTGCTCGGCATCACGCCAAAAGATTTCGACGTCGCCACCAGTGCCACGCCTGAACAGGTTCGGGCCGAATTCCGCAACGCGCGGATCATCGGTCGACGCTTCAAGCTGGTGCACATCCACTTTGGTCGCGAAATCATTGAAGTCGCGACCTTCCGCGCCAATCACCCGCAAAACGATGAAGAGGAAGACAGCAACCAGTCCTCGCGCAACGAGAGCGGGCGCATCCTGCGCGATAACGTCTACGGCACGCTGGAAGAAGACGCGCAACGCCGCGACTTCACCATCAACGCTTTGTATTACGATCCGGTCAGCGAGCGCATCCTCGACTACGCCAACGGCGTACACGACATCCGCAATCACCTGATCCGCCTGATCGGCGATCCAAAGCAACGCTACCAGGAAGACCCGGTACGGATGCTGCGAGCCGTGCGCTTCGCCGCCAAGCTGAATTTCGGCATCGAAAAGCACAGCGCCGCGCCAATCCGCGAGCTGGCGTCGATGCTGCGCGAGATTCCGTCGGCCCGCCTGTTCGAAGAAGTGCTCAAGCTGTTCCTCTCCGGCCATGCCGCGGACACCTTTGAGATGCTGGTCGACCTGCAGCTGTTCGATCCGCTGTTCCCGGCCAGTGCCGAGGCGCTGGAATACAACCCGACGTACACCCACACGCTGATCAGCGAAGCGTTGATCAACACCGACCTGCGGATCAAACAGAACAAACCGGTGACCCCGGCGTTCCTGTTTGCTGCCCTGCTCTGGCCTGCCCTGCCGGCCCGCGTACTGCGCCTGCAAGAACGTGGCATGCCGCCGATTCCGGCCATGCAGGAAGCCGCTCATGAGCTGATCGCCGAACAGTGCCAGCGCATCGCGATTCCGAAACGCTTCACCATGCCGATCCGCGAGATCTGGGACATGCAAGAGCGTCTGCCACGCCGCAGCGGCAAGCGCGCCGACCTGTTGCTGGACAACCCGCGGTTCCGTGCCGGTTACGACTTCCTGCTGCTGCGTGAAAGCGCCGGTGAGCAGACCGATGGCCTGGGCGAATGGTGGACGGACTATCAGGATGCCAACGACAGCGAACGTCGCGACATGATCCGCGACCTCAGCGGCAAGGATGACGGCACCGGCGCTCCACGCAAACGTCGCCGCAGCGGTGGCGCAAAGCGCAAACGCACCGCAGGCGCACCGAGCACCACGGACGAGTAATCCATGGAACGCATCTACATCGGCATGGGCAGCAATCTGGCTCACCCCGCCGAACAATTGCGCTGCGCCGTCGAGGCGCTGGCGCAGTTGCCGCAGACCGAACTGATCGGGGTTTCCGGGTTTTATCAGAGCGACTCGCTGCTGCCCGGCCAACCGCGTTACACCAACGCGGTTGCCGCCCTTGACAGCACGCTTGCGCCATTGGACCTGCTTGATGCGCTGCAAGTAATCGAGAACGAACAGGGCCGCGAGCGTGTTGAACGCTGGGGGCCGCGTACGCTGGATCTCGACATCGTGCTGTTCGGTAATCGGCTGATCGACGAACCTCGCCTCAAAGTGCCTCACTACCATATGCAGGAACGAGCTTTCGTCCTCTATCCACTGGCCGAGCTGGCGCCTGCGGGTTTGCGTCTGGCCGATGGTCGCAGCCTGAGGGATTTGCTCGCCGCCTGCCCGTTCGTCGGGTTGGAGCGCCTTCCGGCCTGCTGAGTGGGCGCCGTCACAAATCCTGCTGAATCGCATCAGGTTCCCCGGTAACACCCCTGGCGTAACAACGCGGTAACACACGCAATTGACTTCCCGAGTTCTCCTCACGACTATAGGCGTCCCGCTGCCGCCAACACGGCGTTGAAGGGCGCAATCCAGGCCTTAAAAGCACGACAACAGACCGTGCGCCTGTATTTAACGAAGAATCACGCGCGTTACTCGCAGTAGTTTCCACAGCGCCTGAATGAGGAACTTTTCATGCCAGCCATCACCCTGACCACTCTGCAAGGTCTCAAGCTAAAAGGTGAAAAAATCACCATGCTGACCTGCTATGACGCGACCTTCGCCCACGCCTGCAATGAAGCAGGCGTCGAAGTGTTGCTGGTGGGCGACTCCCTTGGCATGGTTTTGCAAGGTCACGACAGCACCCTGCCGGTCACCACCGCGGAAATGGCTTACCACGTGGCGGCCGTCAAACGCGGTAACACCGACGCTTTGATCCTCGCCGACCTGCCCTTCATGGCCTACGCCACCACCGAACAAGCCATGACCAACAGCTCCCTGTTGATGCAGGCCGGTGCGCACATGGTCAAAGTTGAAGGTGCACTGTGGCTGGCGGACTCGATCCGTCTGCTGGCCGAACGCGGTATCCCGGTGTGCGCGCACATGGGGCTGACACCGCAATCGGTGAACATTCTGGGCGGTTACAAAGTCCAGGGTCGCAGCGAGAACCAGGCGCGGCAAATGCGTGCCGACGCCATCGCACTGGAGCAGGCCGGTGCATCCATGTTGCTGCTCGAGTGCGTACCGAGCGAACTGGCTCAGGAAATCACCCAGGCTGTGGGCATTCCGGTAATCGGCATCGGCGCCGGCAGCGGCACCGACGGCCAGGTATTGGTTCTGCACGACATGCTCGGCCTGTCGATCACTGGCCGTGTGCCGAAGTTCGTGAAGAACTTCATGGCCGGGCAACAAAACATTCAAGCGGCGATTGGCGCTTACGTCACTGAAGTCAAAGCGGCGACTTTCCCAGGTATCGAACACGGATTCTCTGCATGAACACCGTAAAAACCGTACGCGAATTGCGGGCCGCCGTGGCCCGTGCCCGTGGCGAAGGCAAGCGAATCGGCTTCGTGCCGACCATGGGCAACCTGCACAGCGGTCATGTTGCACTTGTTACCAAAGCCACCCAACGGGTGGATTTCGTGGTCGCGAGCATTTTCGTCAATCCGCTGCAGTTCGGCGCCGGCGAAGACCTCGACAAGTACCCGCGTACCCTCGCGGCCGATCAGGAGAAACTGCTCCAGGCCGGTTGCCACTTGCTGTTCGCGCCAACTGCTGAAGAAATGTACCCCGACGGCATCGCCGGGCAGACCCGCGTCAGTGTTCCACAACTCTCCGAGGGCCTCTGCGGCGCCAGCCGTCCCGGGCATTTCGAAGGTGTGGCGACGGTGGTCACGAAGCTGTTCAACATGGTCCAGCCGGACCTGGCAATCTTTGGCCAGAAAGACTTCCAGCAACTGGCGGTGATCCGCGCCCTGGTGCATGACCTGAACATGCCGATCCAGATCATCGGCGAACCGACAGTACGTGCAGCCGATGGCCTGGCGCTGTCGTCGCGCAATGGCTTCCTCAGCGAAGAACAGCGGGCCGTTGCGCCGGTTCTGTATCGCGGTTTAAACCAGATTGCTGACGCGATCAAACAGGGCGAGCGAGATTTCCCGGCCTTGATCGGCGCGCAGATCAAGCAGCTTGAAGCGGCTGGTTTGCGTCCTGACTATCTGGAAATTCGTCATGCCCTGACGTTGCGTCCGGCCACCCCGGAGGATCGGGACCTGGTGATTCTGGTGGCGGCGTTCCTGGGTACTACGCGGTTGATCGATAACCTCCATCTGAACCTCGACGCCCCCGCCTAAACACCACAAATCCCCTGTAGGAGCGAAGCTTGCTCGCGAAGGCGTCGCGTCATTCGACATCTGCATCGACCGACATGACGCCTTCGCGAGCAAGCTTCGCTCCTACAGGGAGTTGCGTTGCCTCGCACTCTGTATTGCTGCCCACATTGGCTTTGGGCTCAATGCCCACCGTTCGATTCCGACCTGGGAAAACACTCATGCACGCCATCATGCTCAAGGCCAAGCTGCATCGCGCCGAAGTCACCCACGCTGTTCTCGATTACGAGGGTTCTTGCGCCATCGACGGCGAATGGCTGGACCTGTCCGGCATCCGTGAATACGAGCAGATCCAGATCTACAACGTCGACAATGGCGAACGCTTCACCACCTACGCGATCCGGGGCGAAGAAGGTTCGCGCATGATCTCGGTCAACGGTGCAGCCGCACACAAGGCCAAGGTTGGCGACCGCGTGATCATCTGCGCCTACGCCCACTACAGCGAAGCCGAACTGCTCAACTTTAAGCCACGCATGCTCTACATGGCGCCGGGTAATGAACTGAGCCACACCAGCAATGCCATTCCGGTTCAGGTCGCCTGATCCCGTCTTAGTCCATTCCCCTTCCGTTTGTCGGACCGTTCCCTGCCGATGTATAAAAAAGTACCGGGAACGGGTCAGACAAAGTCAAGACAGATCGCAGCGCGAGGTTTACTGTATTCGCCCTGTGTCATGAAATCGTGTCGACGCAGTTGACCGGACGCACCATCCACAGCGCTCCGGGATTTTTTGTGTTCAAAAGGCCGTTCAAGTAAAAAGGAAACCCGCAGCGATGGCGTATTACCGCACCCCTCACGACGTTACCGCTCTGCCCGCCTGGCAAGCGTTGAATGATCACCGCCAAGCCATGCAAGATTTCAGCATGCGCGAAGCCTTTAATGCCGATCCGCAGCGCTTTACCCAATTCACCCTCAGCAGCTGCGGCCTGTTTCTCGATTATTCGAAAAACCTGATCAACGCCGAGACACGCGATCTGCTGGTGGGCCTGGCCAACGAAGTCGATCTCCAGGGCGCGATCAAAGCGCTGTTTGAAGGTGAAATCGTCAACGCCTCCGAAGGCCGCCCCGCCTTGCATACCGCGCTACGCCGTCCGGTTGGCGACAAGCTGTCGGTCAATGGCGTCAACGTGATGCCGGAAGTGCACAAGGTCCTGAACCAGATCACTGACCTCGTGGGCCGTATCCACGACGGTCTGTGGCGCGGTTACACCGAGAAACCGATCACTGACGTGGTGAACATCGGCATCGGTGGCTCGTTCCTCGGCCCGGAGCTGGTCTCTGAAGCACTGTTGTCCTACGCCCAGAAGGGCGTGCGCTGCCATTACCTGGCGAACATCGACGGCAGTGAGTTCCACGAACTGACCCTGAAACTGCGTGCCGAAACCACGCTGTTCATCGTTTCGTCGAAATCCTTCAACACCCTCGAAACCCTGAAGAATGCCCAAGCCGCACGCGCCTGGTACCTGGCTCAGGGGGGGTCGGAAGCCGAGCTGTATCGTCACTTCATCGCCGTCTCCAGCAACAACGCGGCAGCTGTGGCATTCGGGATCCGCGAAGAAAACATCTTCCCGATGTGGGACTGGGTTGGCGGCCGTTACTCGCTGTGGTCGGCCATCGGTTTGCCGATTGCCCTGGCCATCGGCATGTCGAACTTCAAGGAACTGCTGTCCGGTGCCTACACCATGGACCAGCACTTCCAAAGCACGCCTTTCGATCAGAACATGCCGGTGCTGCTGGCCTTGCTGGGCATCTGGTATGGCAACTTCTGGGGCGCGCAGAGCCACGCGATCCTGCCGTACGACCATTACCTGCGCAATATCACCAAGCATTTGCAACAGCTGGACATGGAATCCAACGGCAAAAGCGTGCGCCAGGACGGCACTCCGGTGTCCACCGACACGGGTCCTGTGATCTGGGGTGGCGTTGGCTGCAACGGTCAGCATGCGTATCACCAGTTGCTGCATCAGGGCACCCAATTGATCCCGGCCGACTTTATCGTGCCGATCGTCAGCTTCAACCCGGTGTCCGACCACCATCAGTGGCTGTACGCCAACTGCCTGTCGCAAAGCCAAGCGCTAATGCTGGGCAAGACCCTTGCCGAGGCCGAAGCCGAGTTACGCGATAAAGGCATGAGCGAAGAAGACGTGCAGAAACTCGCGTCACACAAGGTGATCCCGGGCAACCGTCCGAGCAATACGTTGGTGGTCGAACGCATCAGCCCGCGCCGTCTCGGCGCATTGGTGGCGATGTACGAACACAAAGTCTTCGTGCAAAGCGTGGTCTGGGGCATCAATGCCTTCGACCAGTGGGGCGTGGAGTTGGGCAAAGAGCTGGGCAAAGGCGTTTACAACCGCCTGGTCGGCAGCGAAGAAACCCCGGCTGACGATGCTTCAACCCAAGGCCTGATCAACTACTTCCGCGGTCGTCACCGCGGGTGATCCAGCACTGAAAACACCCCCTCGCTCTGAGGGGGTGTTTGTTTTCAAGTCTTGAACCCTCTCCCCACTCGGCGCATCTTTAGATCTTGTCGCAAAACAAGAATAAGGAACCGTCATGTTCGATATCAGCACGTTCCCCCAAGCCGATGCCGTCCGCCGGGCTGCACAATTAAGTCAAGACGACTACAAGCGCCTGTACCGCCAATCCATCGACCACCCCAGTACTTTCTGGGCTGAACAGGCCACACGCTTTCTCGATTGGAGTACGCCGTGGGATACCGTCCAGCGCTATAACCTGAAAACCGGTGAGGCGAGCTGGTTCGCCGGCGGAAAGTTGAATGTCAGTTACAACTGCATCGACCGTCACCTGGAAAAGCGCGGCGATCAAATAGCGATCATCTGGGAAGGCGACGACCCTGCCGAATCCGCGCAGATCACCTACAAAAAACTTCATCACAACGTCTGTCGCCTGGCCAACGTGCTCAAAAGCCGTGGCGTGAAGAAAGGCGATCGCGTGTGCATCTACATGCCGATGATCCCCGAAGCCGCCTACGCCATGCTCGCCTGCACGCGCATTGGTGCGGTGCATTCGGTGGTGTTCGGTGGTTTCTCTCCGGACTCCGTGCGTGACCGGATTCTCGATGCCGACTGCCGCACTGTGATCACCGCCGATGAAGGCGTGCGCGGCGGTAAATTCGTGCCGCTCAAGCAGAAAGTCGACAAGGCGCTGCAAAGTTGTCCGAACGTCAGCACTGTCATTGTGGTCGAGCGCACTCAGGGCGAAGTGGACTGGGTCGAGGGCCGGGACATCTGGTATCACCAGGCGCTGCGCGACGTCAGCGACGATTGCCCGCCTGAGCCGATGGACGCCGAAGACCCGCTGTTTATCCTCTACACCTCCGGCAGCACCGGCAAACCCAAAGGCGTGCTGCACACCACCGGCGGCTACCTGCTGCAAGCGGCGATGACCTTCAAGTACGTGCTCGACTACCGCGATGGCGAAGTCTTCTGGTGCACCGCCGATGTCGGCTGGGTCACCGGCCACAGCTACATCGTCTACGGTCCGTTGGCCAACGGCGCGACCACGCTGATCTTCGAAGGCGTACCGAGCTACCCGAGCAGTTCGCGCTTCTGGCAGGTGATCGACAAGCACCATGTGAACATTTTCTATACCGCCCCGACCGCCTTGCGTTCGCTGATGCGTGAAGGCCCCGAACCGTTGAAGGAAACTTCTCGTGAGAGCCTCAGACTACTTGGCAGCGTCGGTGAGCCGATCAACCCGGAAGCGTGGGATTGGTACTTCAACGTCGTCGGTGAGCAGCGTTGCCCGATCGTCGATACCTGGTGGCAGACCGAAACCGGCGGCATCATGCTCAGCCCGCTGGTTAGCGCTCAACGGATCAAACCCGGTTGCGCCACGCAACCGATGTTCGGCGTGCAACCGGTGTTGCTGGATGAAACGGGCAAGGAGATAAAAGGCGCCGGCAGCGGCGTACTGGCGATCAAATCCAGCTGGCCGGCGCAGATCCGCAGCGTCTACGGCGACCCGCAACGAATGGTCGACACCTACTTCAAGCCCTACCCCGGTTATTACTTCACCGGCGACGGCGCCAGGCGCGACGAGGACGGCGACTACTGGATCACCGGACGTATCGACGACGTGATCAACGTTTCCGGGCACCGCATCGGCACCGCCGAAGTGGAAAGTGCCTTGGTGCTGCACGACAGCATTGCCGAAGCCGCCGTGGTCGGTTACCCCCACGACGTCAAGGGCCAGGGCATCTACGCTTTCGTCACCCCCATGAACGGCACCGAGCCCAATGACGAATTGAAGAAAGAACTGCTGGCTCACGTCAGCGAGGAAATCGGCAGTTTCGCCAAACCGGACCTGATCCAGTGGGCGCCGGCCTTGCCGAAAACCCGTTCGGGCAAGATCATGCGGCGCATTCTGCGCAAGATCGCCTGCAACGAACTGGACAGCCTGGGCGATACGTCGACACTGGCCGATCCGAGCGTGGTCCAGGAGTTGGTCGATAAACGCCTGAACCAATAAGTTCATGCTTTAAACTTCCCCGCGCGGCCCATAACAGCCGCGCCTTTTTTTCGCCACTGAGTCGCCATGGAATTCATTCGAACCCGCATCGAAACCCAGATCATGAGCCTGACCGGTCTGTCTCTGGGCAAGCTCGACCTGGAAAACCCCAAGGGCGATCCCGGCCTGTTCGGGCCGGATTCGGTGAGCTGGCAAGTTCACGGCGACTTCAGCAGCATGCTGATCGGCGGCATCAGCGCCCTGATGCTGCAAGCCCTGCATCCACTGGCCCTGGCCGGGGTCTGGGACCATTCGAATTTTCGCGAGGACATGCTTGGCCGACTGCGCCGCACCGGGCAGTTCATTTCCGGCACCACGTTCGGTTCGCGAAAGGACGCCGACTGGCTGATCGAGAAAGTCCGCACCATCCACCTGCAAGTGACCGGCACTGCACCGGATGGCCGGCCATATGCCGCCAGCGATCCTGATCTACTGACCTGGGTGCACGTGGCCGAGGTGAGCAACTTCCTCGCCGCGCACCTGCGTTACCGCAATCCGAACCTGTCCCTGGCCGACCAGGACCGTTACTACGCGGAAATCGCGTTGGTCGCCGAACGGCTGGGCGCCCGTGACGTGCCGCGTTCACGGCAGGAAATGGCCGATTACCTTGAACGAATGCGCCCACAACTGCTGTGCGACGAGCGCAGTCGCGAAGTGTTGCGGCTGTTGCTGAACGCCCCCTCCCCCAGTCGTTTGGCCAGGCCTTTCGGCGGTTTGATGATGCAGGCCGGGATCGAGCTGCTGCCGGACTGGGCCAGTGACATGCTGGGTGTCCAACAGAGCCCACTGCAACGCAAGCTGATCCGCGCCGGCGTCAACCGCAGCACGCCGATGCTGCGTTGGGCGGTGCGTAACGGCTCGGTGCACCGGGCCAGGCGTCGGATGGGGTTGTTGTAGGAGCGAGGCTTGCCCGCGAAGAACGATAACGCGGTCTAGCTGATATACCGCGTTATCGTTCTTCGCGGGCAAGTCGGATCGCCGCACCGCTCGCTCCTACAGGTTCTTATTGTCCCAAGCTGTTAAACTCCCGCGCCAAATTCCCTCCTGCCAGGCGCCCAGCATGTCTTCCTTGAATCAGGCGCTGCGCGCCGCCCTCGATCGTCGCCAGGACCTGCTGGCCGAACTGCATCAGCAAGGCACCGATTGCTATCGCCTGTTCCATGGCAGCCAGGAAGACGCCGGCGGCCTGACGATCGACCGCTACGGCCCGCAATTGCTGGTGCAAAGCTTTCACCAGTCGCTGGAACGTGATGCGTTGCTGCATTTGCACGAAACCATCAATCAGCACCTAGGCCTCGAAACGCTACTGGTCTACAACGATCGCTCCCGTGGCAACTCGCGCATCGACCGCGAAGACACCGTCTACCGCGCCGACGAGGCCGCCCTGCAAGACCTGATCGGCCACGAATGGGGGCTCAATTACCGGGTTCGCGGTCGCCATGCCGGCCAGGATCCGCTGTTGTTCCTCGACCTGCGCAATACGCGCGGCTGGGTCAAGCAGCACAGCAAAAACAAAAGTGTGCTGAACCTGTTCGCCTACACCTGTGGCGTCGGCCTCAGTGCGGCGGCCGGTGGCGCGAGCGAAGTCTGCAACCTTGATTTCGCTGAGGGCAACCTGGCCGTCGGCTGCGAGAACGGTCTGCTCAATCCCCAGTTGCCGACCATGGACTTCATCCAGTCCGACTATTTCCCGGCCATCCGCCAATTGGCCGGCCTGCCGATCAGCCTGCGCCGCGGGCAGAAACTGCCAAGCTATCAACGGCTGGAACAGCGTCAGTACGACCTGGTGCTGCTGGATCCGCCAGCCTGGGCCAAGAGCGCTTTCGGCACCGTTGACTTGCTGCGCGACTATCAGAGCCTGTTGAAGCCGGCGCTGCTGACCACCGCCGACAATGGCGTGCTGATCTGCTGCAACAACCTGGCAAAGGTCAGCATGGACGACTGGCGCGAGCAAGTTTTGCGCTGTGCCGAGAAAGCCGGGCGGCCGGTGCGTGAATGGACCGTAATGAAACCGGGCGGTGATTTTCCGTCGATGGACCAACAACCGCCGCTGAAAACGCTGATTCTGCAGCTCTGAGATTCGTCCGCAAAATCAGATAAATCCTGTAAAGCATGATCACTTCTGAACCGGAAACGCGTGCCATACTCCAATGCTCTCCGATTCAGACAGATGAAGCCGCACATGCCCAAAGGATTGATTCGCGCTATTGGCGCTCTGTTGACCGCTCTAGTCCTCTACAGCCTGCTGGGGTTTCTGATTTTACCGGGCATCGCGTTGCGGGTAGCCAACCAACAATTGGCCAGTTACGCGACGACGCCCGCCACGATTTCGCGGATCGAACTCAACCCGTTCAGCCTAGAAGTGACCCTGTGGGGCTTGATCATCGGCGATCCGGGCAAGGAGCAGGTCGGCTTCGAGCGGCTGTATGCCAATCTCCAGATCGACAGCCTCTGGACCAAGGCGCTGCACCTGTCCGATATCGAAATAGACAAACCCAAGACCGAAATCCTCTTCGGCAAGGACGGCAAACTCAATCTGCTCGGCCTGTTCAAAATACCTGCCAGCGAGCCGACCCCGGTCGACCCGAACGCCAAACCGTTCCCACTACGCGTGGAGCGCATCAAACTGGCCGACGGCTATGTGCACTTCCAGGATGCGCGTCCTCGCGAGCCCATCGAGTTCCTCTACGACAAGCTCGATTTCGAGCTGAAGAACCTCAGTACACTGCCCGAAGATAACGCCGACATGACCCTGGTGGCCGTCGGCCCTTCCGGTGGGCAGATCGACTGGACCGGTAATTTCAGCCTGATCCCGATCGCCTCCGAAGGTAAATTGAAAGTCACCGATGCCAACATGAAAGTCTGGTGGCCTTACGTGCGCGACTCGGTTCCGCTGGATCTGGAAAACGGCACCCTGAACCTGAGCACCGATTACAAGCTGAACCTGTCCAAAAAAACCGAACTGCTGCTGAGCAATGTCGCCGTCAGCATCGCCCCTTTCAACATCAAGGCTCCAGATGGTCGGCCGCTGGCGAAGCTTAAGCGGCTGGACATCAGTGAAACGACCGTAGACCTGGCCAAGCAGCAAGTGGTCGTCGGCAAGATCCGCAGCCAAAAACTGGAAACCTGGGCCGCCCTCGAAGCCGACGGGCAACTTGATTGGCAGAAACTGTTCGCCAGCCAACCGTCCAAACCGGCCGCCAAAGCCAACGCCGAACCGGCCAGCACCCCGGCAGCCGCCGACTCACCAAAGCCTGAGCCGGCGCCGCCAAGCAAACCTTGGCAGGTACTGCTCAAAGACGTGCAACTGCGTGATTACCAGGTGCATCTGGCCGACCGCAAGGCGCAACCCGCCGTGGCGCTGGACGTCGGCCCGCTGAACCTGGACCTGCAGAATTTCGACAGCCTCAATGGCTCGCCTTTTAACCTCAAGCTTGATACGGGCCTGGGCAAGCAAGGCAAGATCATGGCAGACGGCGTCGTCAATCTCGCCCCCGTCAGCGCCAGGTTAAACGTGCAGACCAAGGACATCGACCTGCGCGTCGCCCAGTCCTACATCAACCCGTTCATTCGCCTGGAACTGCGCAGCGGCATGCTCGGCAGTGATCTGGCGGTCGATCTGAAAAGCACCGAGCCACTGGCGTTCAGCGTCACAGGCCGCGCCCAGGTCGATCAACTGCATACCCTCGACACCCTCAAAACCCGCGACTTCCTCAAGTGGCAGCAGTTGGTGCTCGAAGGCCTGAATTATCAACACGGCGACAGCCTGTCGATCAACAAGGTCACCCTGTTCCAGCCTTATGCGCGCTTCATGATCAATGATGACCGCACCACTAACGTCGATGACTTGCTGATCCCGCAACCGGCCGACTCCGGTGCCAAGACCGCGACAGCCAAACCTGCCAGCAAGGAAAAACCACTGGGCATCCACATTGGCGGTATTGCCATCAATGACGGCTCGGCCAACTTCGCCGACTTCAGCCTGACCCCGAACTTCGCCACTGCTGTTCAACAGCTCAACGGGCAGATCGGCACCATCGACAACCGTCAGGCGAAACCTGCGACCGTGGACATCAAAGGCAAGGTCGACCGCTATGCGCCGGTGACCATCAAGGGCTCGGTCAATCCGTTCGACCCGATGGCCAGCCTCGACATCACCACCAGCTTCAAACGGGTGGAACTGACCACGCTGACGCCCTACTCCGGCAAGTTCGCCGGCTACCGCATCCGCAAGGGCCGGCTCAATCTCGACCTGCATTACCTGATCACCAAGGGCCAGCTCAAGGCCGAAAACAAAGTGGTGGTCGAGCAATTGCAACTGGGTGAGAAAGTCGACAGTCCAGACGCCTTGAGCCTGCCGCTGAAACTGGCGATCGCGTTGCTCAAGGACGTCGACGGCAAAATCTCCATTGAGCTACCGGTGACCGGCGACCTGAACAACCCGCAGTTCAGCATCATGCCGATTGTCTGGCAGACCCTGCGCAATCTGATTGTCAAAGCCGCCGCGGCGCCGTTCAAAATGATTGGCGGGCTGGTCAGTGGCGGTGGTTCGCAAGATTTGGGCACTGTCTCGTTTGCGCCAGGGTCAAGCGACCTGAGCCAGGAGACCGAGAGTTCATTGGTCAAACTGTCCCAGGCCCTCAAGGAGCGTCCGGCCTTGCGCCTGGAAATCGAAGGCACGGCTGCCGCGAGCAGCGATGGCCCGCTGATCGCCGAGCAACGTCTGGAACGGGAATACCAGTACAACTACTACAAAATGCTCCAGCGCCGCGGTGACAAAGTGCCGGCTCAGGCCTCGCTGCTGCAAGTGCCGGACAGCGAGAAAGGTCCGCTGCTGGAAGGCATCTACCGCACGCGTCTGAAAACTCAGCCTCCAGCCGAATGGAAGGACCTGGGCAAGGAAGAACGCGCCGCGAAAATGCGCGAAGGCGTGATCAAGTTCTGGAGTTCCAGCGACGTTCTCTTACGCCAGCTGGGTCAGGAACGTGCCAGCAGCATCAAGGACTATCTGGTCGAGAAGGGTCAGTTGGCCGATGACCGCGTGTACTTCATCGACGCTAACCTTGGCGTAGCGGAAAGTGACGGCCGGGTGGTTACGCCGTTGCATCTGGATGCCGAGTGATGGGCGCGAAATGGCTGATGAGCCTGGCACTGGCAATAGCCGCCAGTCAGGCCTCGGCAGCCGATACCCTGCGCTGCGGCAGTCAATTGGTCAGTGTCGGGGACCGGTCCAGTGAAGTGCTGCACAAATGCGGTGAACCGGTCAGCCGTGATCTGTTGGGCTACAAGCGCAGCGCTAATCGGCGGGAAGAGTTTCAAGTCGAGGAATGGACCTACGGGCCCAGCGGCGGGATGTACCAATATCTGCGTTTTGAAGGTAATCGTTTGAAGCAGATCACCAGCAAGCGCGGTAACTGAGAATTAACCATCACCTTCCAGCATGCTCTTGTAGAGATTTTTACCCATCCACAATAGAACAGGCCCCGACACGAATGCCGAGGCCTGTAATGGCCACATCCTTGTGGCCTTTCGCATGAACTCTCCAGAGGCGGCAGACGTATTGCTCGGCCCGCCTGTCGCGCCTTCTCCCAGCCCAGGCGAGAAGTCTTGCCTTACTCGGCTTTCAGGCCGTCAGCGGACACCGCTTTGACGCCTTTGATTTTCTTGGCGATGGCCACTGCGACGTCTTTCTGAGAATCAGTCACTGCAGTGGTCGAAGACAGGGAAACAACACCTTTGTTAGTTTCAACCTTGATGTCAGTACCAGGAATGCCTTTTTCAGTCACCAGGTCTGCTTTGACTTTGGTAGTGATCCAGGTATCGGAAGTAGCTTCTTTAGCTTCGGTCACTTCACCGGCGGCCAGAACCATGGGTGCCTGGGTAGCCTGGGTCTGAGCAAATGCAGTGTTGGCCATTGTCAGGGTCAGCGCGGTAGCAGTAGCGGCAGCGATAGCGAACTTCTTCATACGAGTAACTCCTGTTTTTCCATAAAGTCTGCTGCGTATCTTGTCAGCAGGGTTACTTAGGATATTGCGAACGCTGTGCCAACTTTGAGACAGGCAACAAATCGTTATAAAACAACAAGATAGAAAATCACCTGATTTTTGGAATCATGCAAATTGCATGACTTCTAAATTATCGACATGCAAGTTGCGGGTTTTAGAGTAGGCCTAAGGCCATGAATTGTCGGGGGTTTTCTGTCCTTAAGTCATTTTCGTAACGAGCAAGCAAAAAAATGCCCCGTCTCTACAGACAGGGCATTCATTAGCATGAAGAAACTATGTCCCGGTGGCGTTACAACCTTTCGGCGCGTAATCAGGCGCTACCGTGGTGGCGCATGTCCAGCCAGTCAGCGCGCGTGTGAGGGTAATTGTTTTACTCAGTACCGGCCCTGGGGCATTAAGAATGGTGCAACCGATCGTGCCCGTTCCATCCGCGGCAACTCCAGCAGCAGTAGTGGTGCAATTGGAAGTGGTTGCCGTACCACCGACCTTGGTCAGATCCGGATTGGTACCTTGATTCATAAGGTCTTCAAATGGCACCTTCAATGCGGAAATCTCCGCCAGACCGGCCGTGACTTTGGCCCGCGCCTGGTACTTGGAATATTGCGGCAACGCAAACGTCGCGAGAATCCCGATGATCGCCACCACGATCAACAGCTCGATCAGGGTAAAACCTTTTTGAGTATTCATAGACAAGCTCCATGCATGAGTCGACATCTCATGATCTGAACTAGCCGCAGCACAGCCCATGCCAACCCCTTCGCCCCGTGTTGGCGGGGCGTGCGATCGATACAAACCCCTTTCATACCCCCAGAATCCGCACTATCTGACACTTTTTGTCACCTGAACGTCGCTGGTTTGGTTCCCCCGCTTGACTAGGCTATAAGTCATGAACTGTCTGCGTCCGGTATCCCAATGAATGACATCGCCCTTAGCGGTCTGGCCAAGCAATTGGTCCTGGCCGAGCTGCTCACTGACAAAAGCGCGCAACAGGCGTATCAGCAAGCCCAACGCAATCACATCTCCCTGGTCAGTTACTTGGTGCAGAACAAGCTGGTGAAAAGCCGCCAGGTCGCCGAGATCGCGTCGGAACACTTCGGCATGACCTTGCTCGACCTCAACTGTCTGGACAAGGAAACCCAACCCAAGGGTCTGGTCAGCGAGAAACTGATCCGCCAGCACCACACCCTGCCCCTCTGGCGGCGCGGCAACAAGTTGTTCGTGGGCGTTTCCGACCCGACCAATCAGCAAGCCATCAATGACATCCAGTTCAGCACCGGCTTGAATACCGAAGCCATCCTGGTGGAGGACGACAAACTCACTGATGCCATCGAAAAATTCTTCGACAGCCCAAGTACCGGTCTGGAAGACATGGCCGATGTCGACCTTGATGGCGTGGATATCGAGTCGATCGATGACAACAGACAGGACGCCATCGCCGGCCAGGATGCCGACGACGCGCCCGTGGTGCGCTTCGTCCACAAAATGTTGCTGGACGCGATCAAAAGCGGCTCTTCCGACCTGCATTTCGAACCTTATGAAAAAACCTACCGCGTGCGGATGCGTACCGACGGTATTTTGCGTGAAGTCGCCAAACCACCGATTCAACTGGCCAATCGCATCGCCGCGCGGCTGAAAGTCATGGCCAGCCTCGACATCTCGGAACGACGCAAACCCCAGGACGGGCGGATCAAGATGCGCCTGTCCAAGAGTAAGTCCATCGACTTTCGGGTCAACACCTTGCCGACCCTGTGGGGCGAGAAAGTGGTGATTCGGATCCTCGACCCGTCCAGCACTCAAATGGGCATCGACGCCCTCGGCTATGAGCCCGATCAGAAAGACCTGTACATGGCCGCCCTCAAGCAGCCACAGGGGATGATTCTGGTGACCGGGCCCACCGGTTCGGGCAAAACCGTGTCGCTCTACACCGGGCTGAACATTCTCAATACCGTGGACATCAACATCTCCACCGCCGAAGACCCGGTGGAGATCAACATGGAAGGCATCAACCAGGTCAACGTCAATCCCAAGCAGGGACTGGGCTTTGCCCAGGCGCTGCGCTCGTTCCTGCGCCAGGACCCGGACGTGATTATGGTCGGCGAGATCCGCGACCTCGAAACCGCGGAAATCGCCATCAAGGCGGCCCAGACCGGACACCTGGTGCTGTCGACCCTGCACACCAACAGCGCCGCCGAAACCCTGACCCGCCTGCACAACATGGGCATCCCGGGTTTCAACATTGCCACCTCGATCAGCCTGATCATTGCCCAGCGCCTGGCGCGCAAATTGTGCAGCCATTGCAAGAAACCCATCGAAATCCCCCGGGAGGCGCTGCTCAAGGAAGGCTTCCCCGAGGAACGCATCGGCTCATTCACGATCTATGAGCCAGTCGGTTGCGATCACTGCAACAACGGTTACAAAGGCCGAGTCGGGATTTATGAAGTGGTGAAGAACACCCCTGACCTGCAACGGCTGATCATGGCCGAAGGCAATTCACTGGAAATCGACATCCAGATGCGTAAGGACGGCTTCAACGACCTGCGTACGTCGGGCCTGCTCAAAGCCATGCAAGGCATTACCAGCCTTGAAGAAATCAACCGGGTCACCAAGGACTGAATATGGCGGTCAAAGCAGCAAAAATCGGCGTCTACACCTGGGAAGGTACAGACCGCAAAGGCACCAAAATGACGGGCGAGTTGAGCGGTCAGAACCCGGCGTTGATCAAGGCCCAGTTGCGCAAGCAGGGCATCAATCCCGGCAAGGTACGCAAGAAGTCGGCCTCGATTTTCAACATGGGCAAGCGCATCAAGGCCCAGGACATTGCCCTGTTCACCCGGCAGATGGCGACCATGATGAAAGCCGGTGTACCGCTGTTGCAGTCCTTCGACATCATCGGTGAAGGCTTTGATAACCCGGCCATGCGCACACTGGTAGATGAGGTAAAACAGGAAGTCGCGGCGGGTAACAGCTTCGCCGCTTCCCTGCGCAAAAAGCCCCAATACTTCGATGAGCTCTACTGCAACCTGGTCGATGCCGGCGAGCAGGCGGGTGCTCTCGATACCCTGTTGGAGAGAGTGGCGACCTATAAGGAAAAGAGCGAAAGCCTCAAGGCCAAGATCAAAAAGGCCATGACCTACCCGCTGGCGGTGGTGTTCGTTGCGATCATTGTGACCGGGATTTTGCTAGTCAAAGTGGTGCCGCAGTTCGAATCGGTATTCAAAGGGTTTGGCGCCGAATTGCCGGCTTTCACGGTGATGGTCATTGGCTTGTCGGAGTTCATGCAGGCGTGGTGGTGGATGATGCTTGGCGTGCTGATCGCGGTGATCTTCGGCGTGCGCCACGCCTTTAAAACCTCGCAGGGCTTTCGGGACCGGATGGACACCTGGTTACTGAAACTGCCGTTGATTGGCACGCTGATGTACAAGTCTGCCGTGGCCCGTTACGCCCGCACACTGTCGACCACCTTCGCCGCCGGAGTGCCGCTGGTGGAAGCCCTGGATTCGGTGGCCGGCGCGACGGGCAACATCGTATTCAAGCGTGCGGTGCTGCGTATCAAGCAGGACGTATCCACCGGTATGCAGCTGAATTTTTCCATGCGCACCTCCGGCATCTTTCCCAACATGGCGATTCAGATGACCGCCATTGGCGAAGAGTCCGGCGCGCTGGACGACATGCTCGACAAAGTCGCGAGCTTCTACGAGGACGAAGTGGACAACATGGTTGATAACCTCACCAGCCTGATGGAGCCGTTCATCATGGTGGTACTGGGTGTTATCGTCGGCGGCCTGGTGGTTGCGATGTACCTGCCCATCTTCCAACTTGGCTCAGCGATCTGACATGCCCTTGAACGACATTCTGACCCTCTACCCGCTGGTCTTCGTGATCGCAGCCATGTTGGTTGGCCTGCTGATTGGCAGCTTTCTCAACGTAGTGGTCTGGCGCCTGCCAAAAATGCTTGAACGCGAATGGCGCCAGGAGGCTCGTGACGTATTGGGCTTGCCAAGCGAGACACCGCTGCCGACCTTCAACCTGATGCTGCCCCATTCCAAGTGCCCTCATTGCGGCCATCGCATCCGTGCCTGGGAAAACATTCCGTTGCTCAGTTACCTGTTTTTACGGGGGCGGTGCTCGAACTGCGCGGCAGCGATCAGCAAACGCTATCCGCTGACCGAACTGGCGTGCGGTTTGCTCTCGGCGCTCATCGCGTGGCATTTCGGTTTCGGCTGGCAGGCCTGCATGGCGCTGGTCCTGAGCTGGGGGTTGCTGACGATGAGCCTGATCGATGCCGAGCACCAACTGCTGCCGGATGTGCTGGTGCTGCCACTGATGTGGCTGGGACTGATCGTCAACAGCTTCGAGCTCTTCGTGTCCCTGCATGACGCATTGTGGGGCGCGGTGGCCGGTTACATGGCGTTGTGGTCAGTGTTCTGGCTGTTCAAGTTGATCACCGGCAAGGACG
This sequence comes from Pseudomonas sp. HLT2-19-2, assembly GCF_054898005.1. NCBI lineage: Bacteria > Pseudomonadati > Pseudomonadota > Gammaproteobacteria > Pseudomonadales > Pseudomonadaceae > Pseudomonas > Pseudomonas sp. HLT2-19-2. The sequence goes on from NZ_CM142712.1 coordinate 5,261,896, forward strand.
GCATCGGCCACGGCGATTTCAAGTTATTGGCAATGCTCGGGGCCTGGGGTGGCTGGCAGATTTTGCCCATGACTATCCTGCTGTCATCGCTCGGGGGGGCGATCATCGGGGTGATTTTACTGCGCCTGCGCAACGAGAAAACGTCGACACCGATCCCCTTCGGACCCTTTCTGGCCATTTCCGGCTGGATTGCCTTGCTCTGGGGTGGTCAAATAACCGACTTCTATTGGCAGTTTGTCGGTTTGAAATGAATACCCCTGTGGAAAAACCCTGGATTCTCGGCCTGACGGGCGGCATCGGCAGCGGCAAAAGCGCGGCGGCCCAACACTTCATCGACCTGGGCGTGCACGTAGTGGACGCTGATCATGCGGCGCGCTGGGTGGTGGAACCGGGGCGCCAGGCGCTGGCAACGATCGCCGAACACTTCGGCCCCGGCGTCTTGCAAGCCGACGGGCAACTGGATCGCGCTGCGCTGCGCAAACTGATCTTCGAAGTGCCAGACGAACGCCGCTGGCTCGAAGCGCTGCTTCATCCGCTGATCGCCAAGGAAATCGCCGATCATCTGGCCAAGGCACAATCACCTTACGCGATTCTGGTTTCGCCGCTGCTGATCGAGTCCGGGCAATACGCCATGACCCAAAGGGTCCTGGTGATCGATGCCCCGGAACAGCTACAGATCGAGCGCACCCTGCAGCGTGACCAGACCAGCGAGCAACAGGTCCAGGCGATCCTCAAGGCTCAGTCCAGCCGCCAGGACCGCGTGAGCCATGCCGACGATGTTGTGGTCAACGACCGCGACCTCGCCTGGCTGCACAGCGAGGTGGACCGCCTGCATCACTTTTACCTTACTTTGCCTGGAGGCCAGTCATGAGCCAAACCCCAACCGTCGATTGCCCAACCTGCGGCGCCCCTGTCGAATGGAGCCCCGAGAGCAAATTCCGGCCTTTCTGTTCGGACCGTTGCAAGCTGATTGACCTGGGCGCTTGGGCGTCGGAAGAACACAAGATTCCAGTCAGCCCGGATGCCGAAGACGAACTGTTCAGCGAAGACTTCGACCCGCGTCACTGATCTTCAAGGCCGCATAAAACCGTAGTCCTGGTTGTCATCGAGGTTTTCCGCAAGAAAACGCAACTCATCGGCCAGGTCTTCGGCGCTGCGCACTGCCTTGCTCTGTTGCACCACTGCGCTGAGCAAGGCGCGCAGGCTCAAACCCGGATCAAACCCCACTTCCTGCGCCCCATCCAAACTCTGGCGCAACTCCTGCCTTGCCCATTCGTAGACACTCATTTCGATGCTCCTGAAGGTTTCCCCCAGCATGGATTCGTGAGCGGTTTTTGCATTTGATGTGGATCAAGATTTGGGATCGTCGTCTTTCCAGGGCGCCGAAAGGTAGCGCGTGCGATTGAACGTTTCCAACCACTCGGGGCAAAACACCACCAGCGCGCTGACCACCATGCCGTTGATAAATGCTTCCGGGAAAATCAGCAGCCACAGATAACCGACAAAATCTTCCAGCCAGTACGGCATGGCGAAACGTTCGTTGAACCACAGCAACCACAGCGCCAACAGCAGGCACAGCAACGCCGACAGCGCCGCCGAAAAAAAACCGGACACGAAGATATATACAAAGGGATTACGCGGTTGTGCACGCTCCACCAGGATCGCGCAGCACTCGGTGACCAGCACCGGCAGCAGAATCAGCAGCGCGCCGTTGACCCCCATCGCCGCCAGATCTTGTCGCCCGAGCAGCACTAATCCCGCTTGCGCGACCAATCCGCCGACAATTGCCAGCGGCCAGTCGAGCAACAGGGTCACGGCGGTCATGCCGATAAAGTGGTAGGACACGCCGGTGTCGAAGTCTTGTCGCACCAGCCAGAGCATGAACAGCGCGAACACCGTGCCGAACAACAGATGCTGGCGGCGGCTGTCGCTGAACAGTTCGACCCACGGTGCTCGCGCAACGGCCCAGATCAGCACCGGAACATAGATCAACCACCCCGCCGTGAGGGATTCAGGTGACAGTAATTCGGCACCGATCATGGTGAGGCGCACTCCTTTGTCTTGCCGAAAGAGAACAGGCCCTCAGTCTACACCGCCCTTTGAATTCGCTTCGGCTTCGGGCCGGCATACCTGTGTCGGTACTTGCACGATGTGCCCGCCCAAGGCAAATTGCTTGATGTCGGTTGTTCCGCCGGCGGCTTGATGATTCTTTTCGCCAAACGGGGCTGGACTGTCAGAGGCAATGACCCCGACGCTTGCCCCCGTTATGACTTCGTCAAGATCGATACCGAACCCAAACCGTTGTTCCTCGACTTCGATAACCCCTTGTCCTTCGACGGCATCACCAACTCGTTGAAGAACGCCGGTCACGTAAAATTCTCGGAAATGCGACCGTGCCCCGATGAGCTTTGGCTCGAAGAAAAGCGGGGTTGCTTCTGCTGTGAAATACGCACGACCTTTTTTTCCACTGGCGAGGCTCTTGCGACATGAGCAACGAAAATACAGGCTCTTGCATCAAGGCCGAGCAGGAAGTCAAACACACGTTTTTGTACCTGTTTTTGACCATATTCATCCCCTTTGGCCTCGGGCATTTCGTGTCGTATCTGTTTCGCACGGTCAATGCCTTGATCTATGTGGACCTGGAACGGGAACTGCACATGCCCGCCAGCAGCCTGGGCCTCCTGACCGGCGTGTACTTTCTGACCTTCGCCGCGGCGCAGATTCCGCTCGGCGTCATGCTCGACCGCTACGGTCCGCGCAGCGTGCAGGCGCCCATGCTGCTGTTCGCTGTATTGGGCTCGCTGATTTTCAGCTTCTCCCATACCGAACTGGGTCTGATCATTGGTCGCGGTCTGATCGGGCTGGGTGTTGCTGGTTCCCTGATGAGTGCGATCAAGGCGTGCGCCATCTGGCTGCCGGTCGAACGCCTGCCGCTGAGTACGGCTTGCCTGTTATCGGTAGGCGGCCTAGGCGCCATGGCGTCCACCACGCCGTTGCACGAACTGCTCAAGTGGATCTCATGGCGTGAAGCATTCTTGATTCTGGCGCTACTGACTTTGTTCGTCTGCGTGGTCATCCATCTCAGCGTGCCGCGCACCTACAAACCCAAACACACCACTCTCGCCGAAATGTCCAAGGCCGTGGGGACGCTTTACTCCTCGTGGGTATTCTGGCGACTGGCGTTGTACTCGGTATTTGCCCATGCGATCTATATGTCGGTGCTGTCGCTGTGGATGGGACCGTGGCTACGCGATGTCGCCCAGTTGAGCGAGTCCAGCATGGCCAATACCCTGCTCTGGGGTACCGTGGCGATGGTTGCAGGCTCGTTGGCTTTCGGCTCGATCACCGACTACCTGCGGCGCTTTGGCGTGCAACCGATCATGGTGTGCGGCGCAGGGGTTTCGATCTTCATCGTATTTCAATCGCTGATGATCAGCGGACTGCCTGTATCGCCGGTGCTGATTGCTATGGGTTTCAGCTTCTTCGGTACCTCCACCACCATGAACTACGCGATCGTAGCTCAGTCGGTATCGCCTGAACTGGCCGGGCGGGTCAGCTCGTCGTTCAACCTGGTGGTGTTCGTGCTGGCGTTCGTCTTGCAATGGCTAATGGGGGAAATACTGAACCTGTGGCCGGCAACTGGGCAAGGGCACCCGGTGGAGGCTTATCAGTGGTCGCTGGGAGTGATGATTGCATTGCAAGTACCGGGGGTGTTGCTGTGGCTGAGTTTTAAACCGTGGGAATTGAAAACAGCGGCGGCGCGGTAAAACTATGACTGTCAGGTCGTTTTCGCTCACTGCCTTTATTAAGATCACATTTGATATTGAAGAATAAAGTCTGTCGCGACCAACCCGCTGGAGGCATTGATATTCCTGAGATCTCCAAACCAAGAATCTCTTCGGAAAGTCTGTCGCCGCTGCTAAACGGCAATATTTTCTGTGTTCCTCTGCGAATAAAGTCTGTCACGCGGTCGGCTAAGTACGCAGGTGGGTTGGTGTAGCGGCGTTTTAATCAACGAGCCGTTGCATTTGCTCAACTGACTGACAGCACGAAAGCCTTAGAAAGGGACTACGACGGCCTGCTCTTGCAGGCCGTCGCTGGATTGACGCATGAAATGGTCTGAGACATGTCGGGAATGAAAGCCTGAGCCAGGCTCTAATGGGAAACGAAGCAATTGCTTCGTGTAAATCACTTTTATGCCTTGTTAACTACCGTGATTAACAGTGCAAAAATTGGGTTTACAAGGAAGTGAAGGTCGCCAGTTTCAGTAGATACGTTGGGTATCCCTTTCTGAGTGGGTAATAGCACTGACTTGCCCTCCCATTTGCATTCGACCTGACCAGTCATTTGCATCGGATTTGACCATCACGCTTCGTGACCATTACCGGCAGAGAACGACCCATAGCGACCCTCCGTGAGGGGCAGAAACCGGCCAATAGCGGTCGCTTATGACAGACCGCTGACGCCCCAGACGGCCGCTTTGGCGTTGATGCCATGGCGCAGGGCTACGCTGGCCATCGACACGCCGGGTTGCAGGCATTCCTGGACGATCTGGGCTTTAAAAGGTTTGGGATAAGAGGTTCGTTGGCGCATGGCAATCCTGACGGTAAGGGCGATGGTGTCCACGTATTTTTAAGTGGAGAACATTGCCCTTATTGCGGGGATCGGGTAGGTGACTTCGCCGGACGCTTACCCTCATCAAGCACGGAAAGCGGGAGTAAATCAAATTCGTTATTATTGAGCGCAACGGCAAGATATCCATCATTGCCCGGGAAGACTGATTCGCTGTCTTTTTGAAGAGCGCGAAGTGAGCTGGAAAACTTTCATACTCAATCAGGCTGAGCGTGCCCTTCTAGAATTTTAAATGCATCGTCTAGGGGCGCGTACCCAACGACCTCTCTAGTCTTATCAATAGCAAGGCGTTTGTATCTGTTGTCTGAGACACCATGGATAACGTGGAATCCGTTCAGCTCGGCTTCAACGCAATTTCGCAGTAACGCGACGACGTCCCTCACACTAATAAACGCAGCGACGTCCCTGGGACTGTGAATTTCCCCCGGTTGAAATTGGGCGACGTTGGCAATGCGCACGGCGATGGTCGTCATCTCACCTTCGTTTGCATACAACGACGCCAGTGCTTCCCCGAACGCTTTGCCGACCCCGTAAAAATTGCCGGGTCTGGGCGCCATGCATTCGTGGACTTGCACATCCTTTGGATAACCTTCGATGGCTTGGGCGCTACTGGCAAAGATGAAGCGCTTGCAGCCTTGCGCGTTCGCGGTGAACAGCATGTTGTAGGTGCCAACAATATTCACCGGCAGGACAGAGGTCATGAAGTCAGCATCTGGATTAGGATCAGCCGCTAAATGAATAACGGTGTCAATTCCTTCGCAGGCCGCAAGGCAGCTGGCCTGATCCCGGATGTCGAGAGCGAAGCGTTCTACTGAGTCCGGAAAACTATTTACGTCGATATCGGCTAAACGCAAACTCAGTTTATCGCCATACGCAGTCCAAAAAGCGCTGCCGATCTTGCCAGCAGCACCTGTGATCAAAATTTTTCGCGCACTCATGTCCGTGTGTCCTCAGGGCGAGACTCCATTCTGGCCTCTCGGCAGTTTCGATGAGTATCATCATTGGTCGCCGCACATCAAGGTGTTTGCCAGAGCCCGCAGAGGCATGCCAAATAAAAATCGCACCCTTTTTTGCGAAGCAAACGCAAGACGCTGTCTTAACAGCAGTTAGGCCAAGGGGAAATCCCATGACAACGCACCGACTAACCATCAAAGAGTTGGAATTGAATATTTCAATCTGCGGTCAAGGCTCACCGCTTCTCTTGCTCAACGGCTTGGGTGGTTTGATCCGTGCGTTCGATCCCCTGCGCAAAGAATTGGTGGACTACACGACCATAACGTTTGACGTGCCCGGTGTCGGCAAATCGCAAATGCCCCGCTGGCCGATGCGTCTGCCGCGCCATGCCGACTTGATTGCCGAGATGCTCAAGCAATTGGGAATCGACAAAGTCGATGTGTTCGGCGTGAGTTGGGGCGGTGCACTGGCGCAAGAATTTGCCCTGCGTTACCCGAGCATGGTGCGCCGGCTGATCCTCGCGGCGACTTCGGCAGGCCCGGTGGTGCTGGTGAAGCCCGCCGACATCGTGGATTTTTTTGGCAGGAGCAAAAGCGCCACACTGCGCAAGCAAGAAGGCCCCCGGAATTCGATACACAGACGCTGCTTCACTTCGGTGTGAGAAACGGCATGCTCACCGTCAACCCGCGAACCTATTACCACCAGCTCGCTGCCTTGGTCGGCTGGACAAGCCTGCTGCGGCTGTTCCGTCTGCGCCAACGCACGCTGATCCTCACCGGTGACCGCGACACCCTGGTGCAGATGTACAACGCGCATATCCTGCGCCGCACCATCCGCCGTTCCGAAGTGCACGTCCTAAAGGGCGAAGGGCATTTTTTCGTGGTGACGAGTGCCAGGCGCACTGCCGAAGCGATACGTGAATTCCTTTGCCAGCAGCACAGCGATGAAGAGCCTGCGCCGATGGGGGAAATCCAGAGAATTGGGAAACGGTGAAAGAGACAGTGGGAGTAGTTGTGGCGGGCTGGATCAACTTTGGTGCATTTTGTTCAAAAGGCCATTAACCGAATGAATGCTTAGGGTCGTTTTATGCCTCTCGCGACGGGCAGACAACGACCCAAAGCGGCCCATCGCATGAGGCAGAAAACGGCCAGAAGCGACGTCCAGCCCACCACATTTCCTCAGGCAGAAGCAGACAGTCGACTCGGTTCTGGTTTCGCCCGATAGTGAATGCTTGCAGCATGCGACTGCATACCTAAAAGCAATTCTGGCTTATTGCCAATACCGTATATCCCCATATGCCCCCTCTCTCACTTTCCGTGAACGTGAGTAACACCAACAGGCTGGGGCTATCTCCGCAATGCTGTTCACTTAAGGATTGTTGACTAATTCTCAGACAGCAGGAAAATCCGGAATCTGATAAAGATTCCGGATTTTTTATGTCTGTTGCTCAGGATTTAAGCGCTGTTCTGGACTTCGCTGAACAGCCACTCTCACGCCTTGAGGTGTTCACCGATCACATTCCTCAGGATTGGATCACCGCTGCGGCCGCTCTGGCGGACAAAGCGACTATCCGACGTCGACGCCTGCCTTCGGACATGGTCCTTTGGCTGGTAGTGGGGATGGCGCTTTTCAGAGGAGAGCCAATAGTTGAGGTCGCTCGCCGACTCAATATCTGTGCCGACGGCCTTGCCAATGAAGTGCTTTTGGCCAAAAGCGGCCTGTCTCAGGCGCGCCAGCGCCTGGGTAACCAGCCCGTGGCCTGGCTGTTTCAGCAGTGCGCCAATACCTGGGGATACGAGCGCTACCCGCAAGACGACTGGCACGGCCTTCAGGTTTTTGCCGTCGACGGTGCCTTGTTTCGAACCCCGGAAACGTCATCATTGCGCGAACATTTTGGCTCCGGCAATACCTCCTCCGAGCGTCAAACTCCCTATCCGGTGCTGCGCCTTGTTGCGCTGATGAACGCCCGCTCTCACATCATCGCCAATGCGGCTATCAGCCCTTACCGCAAGGGCGAAATCCCGCTGGCCAAGGACTTCGTCGAGACCATACCCAATCATTCGGTGACACTGCTGGACAAAGGTTTTTTCAGTGCAGACTTGTTGTTGAGCATCCAAAGTACTGAGAGAAACCGGCATTGGATGATCCCGGAGCGCAAAGGTACGGTTCGTACAGAGATTGAACACTACGGCGATGGTGATTACCTGGTACAGATGAAAGTCTCGCCGCAGGCACGCAAGAAGAACCCACTTTTGCCTGAGTACTGGCAAGTACGGGCCGTCACCTATGAAGTCGAAGGGAAAGAAAAAACCGTCTTCACCTCGCTGCCGGCCTCACACTTCAGCGCCGAACAGATCGCCAGCCTTTATCACGAGCGATGGGAAATAGAGCTGGGCTTCAGGGATATCAAAAGCTCGATGCAAGACAATGCCTTGACCCTGCGCAGCAAGACCGTGGATCTGGTGTATCAAGAGTTGTGGGGACTCTTACTGGCTTACAACGTGGTACGTCGGGAAGCCAGTCAGGCGGCGGTTGCTCACAAGCGAGCGCCGAGCGAAGTGAGTTTCAAGTTTGCCTGTCGGCACATCGCCAGCCATCTCGTCGTCATGGCTGGAGCAGTGTCGCCGTCACACACACCCAGACGCCTGGAGGAGCTTCGCGGTAGCGTCGGTGTGCTTTTCATAACAAAACGCCCCAGACCGGCGAGGCCCAGGGCGGTGAAGATGTCAAAAACCCGGTATCCGGTTAACCGCAAAGCTGCTCCGCTTAAGTGAACAGCATTGGGGGCTATCTCCGGCCTTTTTGTTGACGTACTATGTCAGGATTGATGGTAATTAAGCATTTAGAGTGATCCATGCCAAAGGCTATCGTTATCGAAGATGAACAGCTTGAGCATGCGGTGAAAGTCGCCAAAATGAGCAGCCCCGAGAATGGGGGCCGTGATGCGGCGTTGTTGTTGACCTGCTTTGGCACTGGCATGACCGTGACGGAGATTTGCCGCCTACGTGTGAGCGATTATCTGACTGAATCCGGCGCTGTGCTGATCGACTCCCAGGTACGTGCAGAGATTGCCTATAACCATCGTTCAAGGCCGTTGTGCTGGACCAGTAAGAAACTGACCAATGCGATAGATGCGCACCTTGCAGAACGACTTGTGCGCGGTCACGGCGTTTCAACCAGGGTGATGGCTTTCCGTGGCCTTGATCCCGACTCGCCCTTGTTCGTCTCCGGTCGAACAGGCGAAGGGTTAAAGATTAGTGCTCAACGCCGGGACGGCAAGACCTATTACAGCGCGAACCAGCTCAGCCGGTTGTACACGCGCCTGTTTGGCCTTGCCGGGATCGAGGGAGCCAGTGCGCAGTCAGGGCGGCGAACGCTCGCGGTCAAGCTCAAGCGCCGTGGCATCGATCTGCGGCACATAAGCGAGATTCTGGGCATCGAGAGCCTTGAAGCAGTAAAGAAGCTCTGCGCTGGCGATCCTGCGCGGTTGGGTGACATTGTGCGGAGAATTATTTGATGTCGAATCAGGATCACCCGGTTTGGGATGTTTATGACCTTTTGCGCACGGCTCGATTGAATCAACTGTATTACGGACGTCGCCTTCTGACGTTCGAGCGCCGAAATTTCTGGGCTGAAATTACAATCGCTTGTACTTCCTCGACATCTGCGATTGCTGGATTTGCTTTTTGGAAGACGACTGCTGGTCAGCCGTATTGGCAGGGTTTTCTTGCAGTTGCGGCGCTAGTAGCAATCGCGAAACCGTTTCTGAGCTACGCGAAAAAGATCAAGAGCTATGAAGAACTCCTCATAGCTTACAGGTTGATTGCATATGACTTGAGGGATTTACGTCTCGATATCAGTCAGGCGCGTGGCTACGAAAAGGTGCATCAAAACCGCTTCAAGTCCATCAAAGAAAGACTTCGAAATTTTGTCGACAAATCCCCTGAGAGAGTAGAGGTGGCCGGATTAAAAAAATTATGCGAACAGCAAGTTTTATCCGAGCTTCCGAATCATCAATTTTACGTTCCCGGAGCGCTTTTTAATGAGTAACGATAGACAACCACCAAGACAACCTCCGCAGGACCCGCCTCGTCCACGGCCTCAGGATCAACCTAGGCCGGATACCGACCACGGAAAACGACATCTTGAGCCTGATCGGCCTTGGCCGAGACGTTAACTTCATATCCTGTTCTGAGCTAGTATTGTAGATACTATGTTTATACAAATGGCTTGCCCTGTTTGCGAATAGTATCTACAATGTTTCTACTTTATGAGGTGTTTTATGGAAGTGAAAATTCAGCAGTGGGGCAATAGCGCGGCGATTCGCCTGCCCGCGACCGTGCTCAAGCAAATGAGCCTGGTCAGCGGCGATGTGCTGATGCTCGATGCGTCCGCAGAAGTGATGACGCTCAAACCGGCAAAAGCCAAGCTGCACTATCGGCTGGCTGATCTGATGGCCAAGTGTGATTTGAATGCGCCTGAGCCTGCGGAACTGGCTGAGTGGAACGACATGCAGCCAGTAGGACGTGAAGTTTGAAGCGAGCCAAATTTAACCGGGCTGACATTGTGCGCCTGAACCTGAATCCAACCGCTGGCCGTGAGCAGCAGGGCGATTTCCGTCCGGCATTAATTCTCACACCTGCGGCTTATAACGCATCTGGCCTCGCAATCATTGCACCGATCACGCAGGGCGGCGACTTTGCCCGATACGCCGGTTTTGCGGTGCCGTTAAGTGGTTCAGGTACTGAGACTCAAGGTGTTGTTCTGTGTAACCAGGTTCGCACCGTTGACCTTGAGGCCCGTGGCGCAAAGCGTATTGAGTCGGTTCCCGAGGTTGTGATTGACGATGTGCTGGCCCGTGTCCAAGCACTCTTTGAGTAACGGGGAAAAACGCCGGGGGACTGACAAGCCTTGCTACTGAATGGGCCATAAGTCAGTAGAAGGCTTGAGTTCACACTTTACTCTAAGATTTAGTCGAACCAGCTGGAGTAGGAGTAGGCGTTTCTTTGACAGTCTTGGGCTCGGCTGGCGGATGAACCTTCCGCAAGTCTGGACCCGTTGTTTTTTGCGCGTCTTTGTTCATTTGCCGAATCTCATCTTCTGTATACGTTTTGCCTTTATCGTCGGACATGGTCTTCACCTCTCAATAGGGGTGCCTGCGGCCCTTCGTCAGCATAGCTTTCTTTCACCAGACCCCATCCGCATATTTCAGCCAAGCCCCACCATCACGCCCTGAGCCTTTCCGTCAACACGATGTTGCTGTGTCCGGCTCGCTGATCAAAGGCGAGCCGTGCCGTAGCAAGGTCTGTAAATAAACGTTTTCGTCGTACACGGTGCTGGTCTTCCAGCACCGATAAACGATCCGGATCCACTTGAACGCCAGAGCCCTGAGGGCTGCTTGGTAAGAGCTGCCTTTGGCCCTTTGCTGGCGATAATACGCCTCTGCCCACACCGATTGATTGATGCTGTGGGCAGCCCACTCAACAAAGGTCTGGCGCAAAAAAGTTGCGCATTGATAGCGCCAGTGGACGACTTTTTTCTTGCCACTGCGTTCGGTGACCGGGGCAATCCCGGCATATCGCTGCACCGCACTGGCATCCTTGAAGCGATCACGCTGCTCACCAAAGGCGACCATCAACCGTGGTGCAAGCTGCTGTCCCGCGCCGGGCAAGGCCTTGAAGAGTCGGTAGTCGGCCAGGGTGTTGGCAGTTTTTTCGATCTCCCGATCAAAGTCTTTGATCGCCGTGATGATCCCTTTCAGTTGCGAGACCAGGGCCAGCACATACAGCGCTGAAGGACTGACCACGCCTGGATCTTCAGTCAACGGCATGGCTTTGGCGATCAACGCCAAACGCTGCTGATTGAGCTCGGCATGGCGAACATTATGCGCGTGAAGGAACTTCAAAACGCTGGCCGGCCGAGCGCGCTTAAGCGTTTCAAAGGTCGACCAGCGCGCCAGAAATTCACAAAAAACCAGCGTGTCATGGTCATGAAACAGCTCCAGGGCCAACGGGTAGTACTGTTTGAGCATGCACACCAGACGGTTGCTGATCTTGACCCGGTCATCGACCAATCCGCGGCGATGTTCGGTCAGGCTGGCGAGCGAACGCATGGCGGAGCTTTGCTGGACCAGTTGAGGAAACCGTTCGGGGTGATTCAGCAACAGCTCAAGCGCCCATTGAGCATCCGTTGGATCATCCTTGGCGCCACTGGGGACGAAGGTTTTACGGTGCCGGGCCAAGGTGCTCGGATTGATCGGAAAGATACAAAAAAACTCATATTTTTGCAGAGCCGCTATCAGTGGGCCTTTGTTCAACTCCACGGCGATCGCGATCGGGCCACCGTAACGTTGATGCAGCGACCTGGCCCAGCGATCAATCGACTCGGGCTTATGGTCAATGACCTCGAAACTGCGCTGAGCCTCTCCAGCTATCTGCAAACAGGTGTCGTGCTTGGTGTCTGCCCAATCAATTCCGATATAAGCAGTGAAACTCTGAGACAGGAGCGTTTGCATGGAACACCTCAACAGGCGCTAAAGTACATGCAGGGACATGCATGCTTGCGTCCAGCGAAGGCGATATAGAGAGCCGTGTCGGGCTTTCCCTGAGAATTCGTTAGAGGGCGCAAGCGCACCTGTGGACTCGAAGGTGATGGCGTAATCATCGAGTGCTGCGCGGGCATATTCGTAGCCCACAGGTGCATGTTCCTTCCTCGCCGACAACTGACTTCCAGCGATATCAGTATGGAAGAGAAAGGAACGGACTACCTATATCGCGGGGCTGAGGACGTTGAAGGCCGCCGATTTTCGCGCCTGAGAAAACAGATAGGGAATTCCCAGGAACGCCCAAGCCCAGCCCAGCCATGCTGGGCCGAGGCAGTAGAAGGATGCGGTTTTCGCGTCCGCGCAGAAGACAAGGAATCACGATGACATCCGAATAAGTGATCGTCACCACCGATACAGCCGACCTGGAGCAAGCGCCAAAGCCCACCGTTGACGCGGCAAACGTCAAAACGTCGATGCTGTTCAAAGCTGGCCAACCCGTTGCTACAGACGAATTTTGGGAAGCTGTAGACGAAGGCGAAGTACGTCAGTTCAACCGCGAGCGAGCAGACCAACACGCAGAACAGGCGCGCTACAAAGCATCACGCCCAGCGGCTGCTGAAAGCCCGACCGAAGATACGAACTGATCTAGGAATTTGCGATGAACCGGATTTTTACAATAGCGTTGGCATTATCAGCTATTGCACACAGCGCGCTTGCGGCCGAAGTGGCACAGCCCGAACCCAAGCTGGTGACGAACCTTCACGACAATCAGGGCATTCATGAAGACCTGATTGCATCGCAGGAGCTGATTGCTTTGGGGTGCATGGGCAAATTGAACATTACCGCCACGGCATCTGGACATTATGACGCTGCCTCTCTGGCGAAAATCCAGCAATGCGCAGACAACGAGGGAACTGACCTTGCCGCAAAGCTACTGGCTCAATACAAGCGGGGTGAGATTGAGAAGGCAAGAATGCCAACCTACACGTTGCATTACTCGGCAATTTTTGCGAAAGAAAACAATATTGAAGCTCAGAAGACGGCAACGGCTGATTTGATCAAGGCTGCGAGAGAGCAGGGGAAAAAGCATTATCCCTACACGGGGAAGTAAGAAGGAAAATCGCACCAGGACACCCAAGTCCAGCCTTCAAACGCTGGGCCGAGGACGTAGAGGGACGCTCATTTCGTGCGTTCACGAAATCAAAAAATGGAACAGGGAGAGTCACGTAATGCCAGTTATAGTCGATCCTCATATTGGCTTCGTAAGCTTCCAGGAAGCGGTACGCGACGGAACAATCCAACTCGCAAAATGCGCCAGTCATCCCGACCTTTATATGTTTCATGACACGCCAGAACCGGGCGTTCAACGACTGACTTATGCGCTTGTAACCGAAGCATTGGCGAAAGCCTACGCCGTTTACGTTTTGGCTGAGCCGCTCAAAGGAAAACCCTGCTTTGGGGTCGGCTACGCGACTGATGTCGAGTATCGGGGCCAAGGTCTTGCGACAGAGGTCGTTCGGGTGAGTATGGCCGACTTGCAAAAGAATATGGCATCAAAACTACGATCCCCAGGCTTCTACGTCGAGGCGATCATTGGCGCTGACAACTTAGCTTCGCAGGCAGTCGCTGCACGGACTCTCAGTGACAAGCCTAAACAAACGAAGGACAAAGAATCGGGTCAGCCAGCACTGCAATACGTGAAGCTGCTCAGGTAACGAACTGATCCCGGAAAATCGCACCAGGTACCCCCAAGCCCCGGCCTAAAAAACAGGGGCCGAGCCAGTAGAGGACGCCCATTTCGCGTCCGCAATAGATAGGGAATCAACGATGACGAATCTCAATACACCTGAAGAAGTACAGCACCAAGTAGAGGGAACCATCGCTGAGATTAGCGAGGCCAAAACCGAGTTGGAGGCTGAAAAGGCGGCTGCGCACGCTAAGGGATATATCTCGGCACTGCGTTACAGCAATCTGATCGAGCATGCGCTTTTTGACCCGTTGGATACGGGGTTGGATGAGGCGCTTAGGGAATGGCACCGGAAGCACGGCAAGCTGGACTGATGCAAGCGATCTACATGTGAGCAAGCTGAACTGTTGACGGAAATTCCCGATTCACCAACGCCCCTTGATCGGGGCTTTCGCGGTAACAAGGCGCGGCTTTCGCGCTCACAACCAAGGGAATGAGCGAAATGAGCGACAGTCCTCACCTGATACTGACTACAGAAAATCCGCGCACCGAAGAGACTGTTTTTGCCGAATTTGAGCGCGCTGAAATTTGGGCCCTGGCTCAGCTTGTAAAGCGCCTCGGCTTCAACGACTGCCGTGCCAATGCGGTTAGCGATGATGAGGCTTATCTGATGACTGACGCACTGGCGAAGTTGCAGCGCTTTTTGGCAGGCGCTGGGGTTGCTCCGCGTTAAAGGAAAAGTCGCTCAGCTGTATCCCAAGCCTCGGCCGCAAGCCGGGGCCAGGTACGTAGAAAGGGACGCTTTCGCTCCCTAGGTGTCAGTACCGATGCAAAACTGACCCACCCTACCGGTTGAAAACTGACCCACTTGGGCAAAATGCAGCTTTTGCGAGCTGCCCATGCTGTCCCAGGAGCAACACGTGGAAATCAGTGTTCTTATTCGTCAGGGTTTGTCTATTCGGGCCATCGCCCGGCAGATGGGCTGCTCTCGCAATACCATTCGACGCCACCTCAAATTACAGGCCCAGCGCCAGCCCGTCGTCTATGGCCCGCGCGCGCAGCGCGTGGGCAAGCTTGTGCCTTTCGAGGCCTATCTGCGCCAGCGCGTAGAAGCCGCTCGACCCCATTGGATTCCCGCCATCGTGCTGTTGAGGGAGATCCGCGAACAGGGTTACGAAGGCGGGTACTCAATCCTCACCAGCTTTCTGTTGACCTTGAAATCCAAGGCAAACGAAGCCGTCGTTCGCTTTGAAACCGAGCCCGGTGAGCAGATGCAGGTGGACTTCACCGTCATTCGGCGTGGCCGCGATCCGTTGTTGGCATTCGTTGCAACGTTGGGCTGGAGCCGTGCGACCTACGTCGTTTTCTCCCGTCGCGAAGACTCCGCAGCCTGGTGTTCCGGTATCGAAAAGGCGCTGCGTTTCTTCGGCGGTACGCCGCGAAAGCTACTCTTCGACAACGCCAAAACCATCATCCAGGAACGCGATGTTTATGGCCCCGGCCAGCACCGCTGGAATCCTGCGCTATTGAATTTGGCAGAGCGCTACGGCTTCACACCGAAAGTCTGCCGGCCTTATCGGGCGCAGACCAAGGGCAAGGTCGAGCGCTTCAACCACTACCTGAAAAACAGCTTCGTAGTGCCACTGGCCGCGTCACTTAACCAGGTCAACTTGCTGTTGGACGTTGAGGTCGCGAACAGCAAGATCGGCCCTTGGTTGATGGAGGTCGCCAACGCCCGAACACATGCGACGACGGGCGAAATACCGCAACACCGACTGGATACCGAAGTGCACCACTTGTTGCCCCTGCCAGAGATCCAAGGGGTTGCGAGCAGCATGATTTCGGTCGTCCAACCCATGCCGGTGGAAAGCTTGCAGCATCCGCTTTCGGTCTATCAGGCACTGCTTGAGGTACGTCCATGAACCTTCAACATCTGCGCATCGAGTCTCTTTGCCAACAGTTCAAGCTGGACACTTTTGCGACGGACTGGCCGGCACTGGCCCAGCAAGCGGCCGAAAAAGAAACGAGCTATGCCGACTTCCTGGAACAGCTTCTGCTGAGCGAGGATCGCGCTCGAAACGAGCGGCGGCGGCAAGCGCTGCTGCAACAGTCCGGGCTGCCGGCGGTAAAAACGGTTGAACAATACGACTTCAAATTCGCCAGCGGCGCGCCGCAAAGCCAGATCCTGGAACTGGCCGGGCTGGCCTTCATCGAGCGTAAGGAAAACGTCGTGCTGCTGGGGCCTTCGGGCGTTGGCAAAACACACTTGGCCAGCGCTCTGGCTTATCGGGCGATCATGGCAGGCATTTCGACCCGATTCATCTCCGCCGCCGACCTGACTTTGCAACTCGTCGCCGCGCACCATCAAGGGCGCCTGGCTCAGTATTTCAGTCGCGTTGTTCAACGCTCGAAACTGCTGGTGATTGATGAGATCGGCTATTTGCCGTTCGGCCGTGACGAAGCCAACTTGTTCTTCAACGTGATCGCCAAACGGTACGAACATGGCAGCTTGGTGCTGACCAGCAACTTGCCGTTCAGCCAGTGGGCAACGACCTTCGCGGACGACTCGACACTGACCGCTGCGCTGCTGGATCGGCTTCTGCACCATGCGCATATCGTCCAGGTCAGCGGACAGAGTTATCGACTCAAGGACAAGCTGAAATCAGGTCAGGTGGTGCCGAGAGAAACGGCCTCGCCACAGAAATAAACAGACCTCAAACACCGCCGGGGTGGGTCAGTTTTACTTCGGTAGGGTGGGTCAGTTTTCAACCGGTGTTGACAGCAATCAGAGCAATTCAAATCACAGATACTACATGCGGCATTAGTTTCAAGTACAAAAGCCGTAGTATCTACGAAATATAGATTAGGCTTAATGAGCAGTAGCTTTCCCTCAAGACTGCCTCTTAAAGCGTGCTCAGCTTGTATAAAGGTAGACTTAGAGAAATACTCAACCCCTTATTGGCATCTATCGCATCAATATCCGGGAGTCTGGTACTGCAAGGTGCACAAGCTACTATTACAAGAACACCCAATCGACCCTGAACTATTTCGAATAAAAATGTGGCAGTTACCATCCCTTAACACCCTGCCACCTCTAAACACGGAAGGACATACCTTAATAAACACCGAAGCACTCACCGGCATCTCAAGACTGAGTTCAATATGCGAAGCCTACGGTAGGCTCCCTCTAGAAATATCACTCAACCAAGAAACAGTGTTAAAAACACATTATGAAGCGCTGGAATCCTTAACACTCAGAGCCAACTCAAAGCTGCTGCTAACAGAACTCTCGCATAGCTACTACCTTGCAATACGCGACCTAATCAATATACCAGAGCTTTCCGTGCTGCCCTTGACAGCACAAGAAGCAAAATCACAACTAGCAACATTATTCAAAAAAAGAGCCTCAAACACACACCCACTTCGTCATCTTTGTTTTGTCTTTTTTTTATATGGTTCATGGGAAACCTTTTGGAAAGCCTACAACAGAAACATTATAAACAATCATCCCACTTTTGCGCTCCGCGCTTCAGCAGGAGCAGTTTTCACCTCTAAGCCCACATCGGACCTAAGTGAAAAAATATTAGTATTAAAAAACACCGTAAAATGCAGTAGCAAAGAAGCAGCAAAAATATTAGGGGTTAACATTGAAACACTCATCATCCATGCAGAGCGTTGCGGAGTACCGTACCCCAAAAGACCGAAGAAACTTACGCCTCTGATACGTGCCTCCATCCTAAATGAATTAGGCAAATGCATCGATCTACAAAAAATCTCAGATCTATATCAAGTATCCATAAAGACCTTAAAAACTTTGCTAAGGGCTAACCCTCAAATTTATCTGACACATAGGAGAGAAAAATATAAAGCCCTTATTGAGTCATATCGTCAGCGTTGGACCCTTAACATTCGGCTGCACAAAAACGAAACCATCAGGGGGCTCCGAAAGCTCGACAGCCAGACTTACACATGGCTCTATAGGCATGATCAAAAATGGCTTAAAAATATCAACAAAACGAGAACAAAACACACAACCAATAACAGGGTTTCACTCTGGAAAACCAGGGACGACGCGCTATTGGCCCTGCTGCTTCCTGCTATACAATCGCTGCAAGAGAACAAATCTCTATCCCTATCGAATGTATTCAATCGAGTACCCAGACTTAAAAAATACATTAGAAATCTGGCAAAGCTACCAAAAACCCACGAGGCTTTAACTGCTAATAACATCATTAGCAAACCTTTAACACTGTAACCATCTTCTGCCTATTTATACCTCTCATCTCACAAACCCAGTTCTTCATAGAGTCTTTGACGCCCGCCAACTCTCAACCCGTGATTCGACTCATGAGCACTTAAGCGTTCATATTCAAATTGAATGGCCGCCAAGAATGTTTCGAAGGTATCAAATAAACAGAATCCAGTTAAAAGCTTTCTGGATAGCGGAGCTGCTGCTACATTATTTTTAGGGAAAATTATTCTTGCTGAAGGATTTCGCCATCCACCAAGAACCTTACTCAAAAAGCCGCCATCAAAATTCGAATAAATATAATCATTTATATCATCCAATCCACACCCACGCCCTGAAACTCGCTCTCCTATAGCTTTGTTAAAAGCTCTAACTAGAACCTCATTAGGTATAGGCGCTAGATTAGCAAACATGAATTCTCTTGAAAAAACTGAGAATAACTGGCCAGTGATATCTCGCTCTTCGACTAAAGTTGAGCCACGCCATCCACAATCGCATCCGGCGATATGTACACTTAACACCTCAGCTCTTTTCAAAAAACCACTAGAGCAGTCGGGGCACGCACTAAAAACTCTTATACCGTGCCTCCAACATGAATACACACCGGGGATTTGGTGAGAACGATGCAAATAAACTCCATATTTATTACGATCCTCCTCCAAACATTCAGGACAAACCCAAACTTTATTTTCCTCACCTGAGATAGACTTCGACGAGTACAACTCTTCACCGCCCACTAAACCGTCCAAAAATCTGACATTACGAGCAACAAAGGCTGCATATAATGGGAGCATGCTATTTTTGTATATCAAGCCTTGAGCAACTTCTATACTTTTATCGCCAAATCGACTCAACACACCCCTAACATCATCAACACTTAATGACGACAGGTTAAATGCTTTCTTCCCAAACAAGTCCAAAATTGTTTCAGTGACTGAATACCCACCCGAAACAACGTGATAACGAGAGAGAAGAGACGCTAAGCTTTCATCAGAAAACGAAGACAATAGAAATTTAACGGCATCAACCACAGCATTGCCTCACATCAAAACCAAGGCACAAAAAAATACAATAACAAATACCCAAAGTCTATCTAACGTCGAGTTAACTCCAATTACCATCGCCATTTTTACATCAACCTCCACGCGGCCATCTGAAGATGGCGTGGTCGAAGACTCTCAACCTCCATACACATCCAGCCTCCCCCCCGCAGAAAGGGGATGGTGTGAAAATGATCTCATCCAGGCGAACGAGCACCCGCCACCAATAAACTGCTGCCAAGGAAGGAAGCATTCAGCCAGCTCCTACCTTACCCACGTCTCGCAGTACGACTCGAAATCGCGCCAGACTTTTTTATTTTGCGACCGACTTTATTATTAAGGATCACATTTGAACGCTAAGCTTGGGCCTATGGATGACTCAGATTATTTACGCCTGCTGACCATCGCGGCCGAGCAAGCCAACGCGTTCCTGTCCAATGCCCGCAAATGGGAGCGTGAGCGTTGGGTCTGTCAGCGCCTGCTGCAAGGCCTGAACATTCCCTATCGCGCCGACGAATTCGCCCCGGCCGGGGAGCCACCGGACGTGCTATTTCGTGACGCCAGTTTCGAAGTGTTTTTCGTACTCGATGAAGGTCGGCGCCTCAACGATGAATGGCGCGATGAGCTGCAACGTCGGCGCAGCGCGTTTTCCCTGAGTTCGCTGGTGCGCCGCGAGGCGAAGCCCCGACGCATTCCGGCCAATGAATTTTTGTTGAGACTCGCGCCGACCTTGCGCAAAAAAGCCCACAACTACAAAGAGCGCGGCATGGACCTGGGGGAACTGGACATCATCGCCTTCGCCAGCCTCAAGCGCGAAGTGCTGGACCTCAACAGCCATTTCCCACCGCCGACCGAATATTTGCGCCAGGGCTGGCGCTCATTGTCGCTGGTCGGTCCGACCTTCGCCCGTGTGCTGTTCGCGCACCCGGATGCACCGGATTTCCTGCGCAGCAACCTGGGCCGCAGCATTGTTTTCGACGTCGGGATCAGCCTGTGAGTCCATTGCAGGAGTTGATTGCCGTAGTGCCGCAAACAGGACGCGTCCGCTGGATCGGCGTACGCCCGGAGCGACACACGCCGATGATCGAACTCGAAGCCGTGGAAGCGCGCCTTGAGGCTGGCTTGACCGGTGATCGCGCCCGCCCTGGCGTACGCAATGCGCGCCAGGTAACGCTGATTCAATGGGAACATCTCGCTGTAATCAGTTCGCTGATGGGACGCTCGGATGACCAGCCCGTGTTACCTGAGGAGTTGCGGCGCAATATCGTTGTCAGCGGAATTAATTTGTTCAGCCTCAAAGGCCGATGTTTCAGGATTGGACAGGCAATTTTCGAAACCACGGGTTGGTGTCAGCCTTGCGCGCGTCTGCAAAACAACCTCGGCCCCGGGACCTTTCAGGCCGTTCGCGGACATGGCGGAATCACGGCCCGGGTGTTACAAAGTGGAATCATTCGCCTGGACGATACAGTGAGCGTCGAGCCCATTCCGGCCAGCGGCTATGCTCCGTTCAATGCGGGATAACCTCGCTTGTAGCTTCTACACATTTAGCAACGTCTACACCTGACGAGGCACAATATGACCAGCCGCCTGAACCCCGACGACCAAAAGCATGTCGAAGAGTACCTGCACCTGTCCCAGCACCGAGTCGAGCGCCGGCCTTTCCGGCCGTGGATGCTCCTGGTGGTGGTGTTGGCAGTGACCATTGGTTTAGGCCTGTTGAGCCGACTTATCAGTTACCTGACGCTATGAGCTGCCTCGCGCTCGCTCGGTTGACTGCACCGATTTCTTTTAGCCTTGCGAGATATCCCCATGACTCATCGTATTGTCATCGTTGGCGGCGGCGCCGGCGGTCTGGAGTTGGCTACCCGTCTGGGTAAGACTCTGGGCAAGCGCGGCACGGCCAGTGTGATGCTGGTCGACGCGAACCTGACCCACATCTGGAAACCGCTGTTGCATGAAGTGGCGGCCGGGTCTCTGAACTCTTCCGAAGACGAACTCAACTATGTTGCCCAAGCGAAATGGAACCACTTCGAGTTCCAGCTGGGGCGCATGAGCGGGCTTGATCGCGCACAGAAGAAAATCCAGTTGGCTGCCACCTACGACGAAGCCGGCGTGGAGCTGGTTCCGGCCCGTGAGCTGGGTTACGACTCGCTGGTGATCGCGGTCGGCAGTACCACCAACGATTTCGGCACTCAGGGCGCGGCGCAACACTGCCTGTTCCTCGACACTCGCAAACAGGCCGAGCGCTTCCATCAGCAATTGCTCAACCACTACCTGCGCGCGCACGCCGGGCAGACCGACAAGGTCGAGCAGATCAGCGTGGCCATCGTGGGTGCCGGTGCCACCGGGGTCGAACTGGCCGCCGAACTGCACAACGCTGCCCATGAACTGGCGGCTTACGGCCTGGACCGAATCAAACCGGAAAACATGCACATTACCTTGATCGAAGCCGGGCCACGGGTGCTGCCAGCGCTGCCGGAACGTATCGGCGGCCCTGTGCATAAAACCCTGGAGAAGCTTGGGGTTAACGTCATGACCAATGCCGCCGTGAGTGAAGTGACGGCCGACAGCCTGATTACCGCCGATGGCAAAGTCATCAACGCCAGCCTGAAAGTCTGGGCGGCCGGGATTCGTGCACCGGGGTTCCTCAAGGACATCGATGGTCTGGAGACCAACCGGATCAATCAGCTGCAAGTGCTGCCTACCCTGCAAACCACCCGCGACGAGAACATCTTCGCCTTCGGTGACTGCGCGGCCTGCCCGCAGCCGGGCACTGATCGCAATGTACCGCCGCGCGCCCAGGCTGCGCATCAGCAAGCTTCGCTGTTGGCCAAATCGCTGAAGCTGCGGATCGAAGGCAAGCCTCTGCCTGTGTACAAATACACCGACTATGGCTCGCTGATCTCGCTGTCGCGTTTTTCGGCTGTGGGTAACTTGATGGGCAACCTGACCGGCAGCGTGATGCTCGAAGGCTGGCTGGCACGGATGTTTTACGTGTCGCTGTATCGCATGCACCAGATGGCGCTGTATGGCGCCTTCCGCACGGCAATGCTGATGCTAGGCAGCAAGATCGGGCGAGGAACTGAGCCGCGGCTGAAGCTGCACTGATAGACATTGAGGGTGGGAGTGGGCTTGCCTGCTCCCACTTCTGCTCATCGCACCTCCGATCTGTGTCTCACTGTATCTACCTCCGCGATTGCGCCCCTTCGCTTACAAACTCCCCTTTGCGCGACACAGTTGCGATACACCACGCCCGCTAAATGGCCACACCCGAGCAAGGCACCCAGCCTGCACAGGTTTGTCGCCGCACTTACGTGGCGTCCTTTATCGAACGGTTGTGTCGTGCAACCCAGGAGATTTGAAATGTCCCGTAATACCAAAAACACTATCGGTCTGCTCGGCGCTGTTTTGGCCGGTGGCATGATGTTGTCCGGCTCCGTGTTCGCCTCACAGCCTCTGACTCAGGGCTACCTGCTGGCCTCGGCCGAACAGGTGGTGAAGACCCCTGAAGGCAAATGTGGCGAAGGCAAGTGTGGCGATGCGTCGATGGCAAAAACCGACTCTGATGGCGACGGCAAGGTATCCCGTGCCGAATTCCTGAAAGTCGCGCCGAAGTCCAATTTCGACAAGATCGACACCAACCATGACGGCTTCATCGACGAACAAGAGGCTTTCGATAACGTGAAAGCCAACTTCGAAGCCAATGGCAAAAAAATGCCAAAAGGCCTGTTCGAGCACTTGAAAGACCAAGACGGCGCCTAAGCACCCGAGAACTTGCCGCGCTTCTCCATTCAGAAAGCGCGGCTTTTTTGCGTCTGGAAAATCTAATGACTTGAAGAAAATCACGTTTTCGGCAGACAAAAAAAATCCCCGTATCTTTCGACACGAGGATTTTTAATATGGTCGGGGTAAGGGGATTCGAACTCCTGACATCCTGCTCCCAAAGCAGGCGCGCTACCGGACTGCGCTATACCCCGGTAAAAAAAAGGCGACCTTTACAAGTCGCCTTCTTCGATCAGTGCTTTTGGCCTCTGATCTTAAGATCTGATTCCAGCGTTAACTGGTTTCAAAAATGGTGGGTCGTGTGGGATTCGAACCTACGACCAATTGGTTAAAAGCCAACTGCTCTACCAACTGAGCTAACGACCCAAAAATGGTCGGGGTAAGGGGATTCGAACTCCTGACATCCTGCTCCCAAAGCAGGCGCGCTACCGGACTGCGCTATACCCCGGTTTGAAATTGGCTCCGTGACCAGGACTCGAACCTGGGACCCAATGATTAACAGTCATTTGCTCTACCGACTGAGCTATCACGGAACTACATATTTCAATTACAACTGTGAAGCTTGCTTCACCTCTTCGACCCGTTCGCATCGCTGCGTTCGTGTGTCTGAGGCGCGCTATTCTACAATCTTAAGCACCTCTGTCAACCCCTTAAATTGCTTTCAAGTTAATGATTTGCAACTTATTTCAGATTCCTGCTTGGGGAGCAGAAACCCTTCAGGGCGACTTACTGCGGGGCGCACTTTACAAGCCTTTTCCTTTCAGTTCAACAGCCTAACGAAAAAAAGGCCTCGCAATGCGAGGCCTCGTCAGTTCTGCTGCCGCCCTGGATCAAACGAATACGATTTCGTCGTTTTCCACGACACCTTTTGCGGTGTCGCCGGGCATGAAACGGCCCGACAGAATCAGCTGCGCCAGCGGGTTCTCGATCCAGCGCTGGATCGCTCGTTTGAGCGGCCGTGCGCCGTAAACCGGGTCGTAACCCACCGCGATCAGCTTATCCATCGCCTCAGGGCTGAGATCAAGCTTCAGCTCGCGCTCGGTCAGGCGACTGCGCAGTCGACCCAACTGGATCTCGGTAATGCCCGCGATCTGATCCCGAGCCAACGGTTCGAAGATCACCACTTCGTCGACCCGATTGATGAACTCCGGCCGGAAGTGCATGGAAATCGCATCCATCACCGCCGCACGCTGAGCCTCACGGTCACCGACCAGTTCCTGGATCTGTACCGAGCCCAGGTTGGAGGTCATGACGATCACGGTATTTTTAAAATCCACCGTGCGGCCATGACTGTCGGTCAGTCGGCCATCTTCCAGCACTTGCAGCAAGATATTGAAGACGTCCGGGTGGGCCTTCTCGACCTCGTCCAGGAGGATGACCGAATAAGGCTTGCGACGCACCGCCTCGGTCAGGTAACCGCCCTCTTCATAGCCCACGTAGCCTGGTGGCGCACCGATCAGTCGAGCCACGGAATGTTTCTCCATGAACTCGGACATGTCGATCCGTACCATCGCCTCTTCAGTATCAAAGAGGAACTCGGCCAGTGCCTTGCACAGCTCGGTTTTACCGACACCGGTAGGGCCGAGGAACATGAACGAACCGCTCGGGCGATTCGGATCGGACAACCCGGCACGAGAGCGCCGCACTGCGTTGGAAACGGCAATGACCGCTTCGTCCTGGCCGATCACACGCTGGTGCAACAAGCTTTCCATCTTCATCAGTTTGTCGCGCTCGCCTTCGAGCATTTTCGACACCGGAATGCCGGTCCACTTGGACACCACTTCGGCGATCTCTTCTTCGGTCACCTTGCTGCGCAGTAACTGGTTTTCAGTTTTGCCGTGCTGGTCGACCATTTGCAGGCTGCGCTCCAGGTCCGGGATGATCCCGTACTGCAGCTCGGCCATGCGGTTCAAATCGCCTTTGCGGCGGGCCGCTTCCAGTTCCTGACGGGACTGTTCGATTTTCTGCTGGATCTGCGCAGAACCCTGAACTTCGGCTTTTTCCGCGTTCCAGATTTCTTCCAAGTCCGAATACTCACGCTCGAGACGGACGATTTCTTCCTGGAGTTTTTCCAGGCGTTTTATGGCCGCTTCGTCGCTTTCTTTTTTCAGCGCCTGGGATTCGACTTTCAACTGAATCAGACGGCGCTCAAGACGATCCAAAACTTCCGGTTTGGAGTCAATCTCCATGCGGATACGGCTGGCCGCTTCGTCGATCAGGTCGATGGCCTTGTCCGGCAACTGACGATCGGTAATGTAGCGGTGACTGAGCTTGGCCGCGGCGATGATCGCGCCGTCGGTGATCGCCACCTTGTGGTGAACCTCGTAACGCTCTTTCAGGCCACGCAGGATAGCGATGGTGTCTTCTTCGCTTGGCTCGTCCACCAAGACTTTCTGGAAGCGCCGTTCGAGGGCGGCGTCCTTCTCAATATATTGGCGGTACTCGTTGAGCGTGGTTGCACCAACGCAGTGCAGCTCACCGCGAGCCAACGCCGGTTTGAGCATGTTGCCAGCATCCATTGAGCCTTCGCCCTTACCGGCGCCGACCATGGTGTGCAGTTCGTCGATGAACAGAATGATCTGCCCTTCCTGCTTCGACAGTTCGTTGAGCAGGGATTTGAGGCGCTCTTCGAACTCTCCACGGTATTTGGCACCGGCAATCAGCGATCCCATGTCCAGGGACAACAGGCGTTTGCCTTTCAGTCCATCCGGCACTTCACCGTTGATGATGCGCTGAGCCAGGCCTTCGGCGATGGCGGTTTTGCCCACGCCAGGCTCCCCGATCAGCACCGGGTTGTTCTTGGTCCGGCGTTGCAGGACCTGGATTGTCCGGCGAATTTCGTCGTCACGGCCGATCACCGGATCGAGCTTGCCTTCTTCGGCACGCTTGGTCAGGTCGACGGTGTATTTATCCAGTGCCTGGCGCGACTCTTCGTGGTTGGCGTCATTGACGGCCTCACCACCGCGCAGGTTATTGATTGCATTTTCCAGGGCTTTTTTGCTGACGCCCTGGCCGAGCAACAATTTGCCGAGCTTACTGTTCTCGTCCATCGCGGCGAGCAGCACCAGTTCGCTGGAGATAAACTGGTCGCCCTTCTGCTGGGCCAGGCGATCGGCCTGGTTGAGTAGGCGCGCCAAATCCTGCGACATGTTGACGTCGCCGGTCGGGTTCTGGATTTTTGGTAGCTGGTCGAGCTCTTTGGTCAGCTCTTTACGCAAGCTGTTGACGTCAAAACCTACCTGCATCAGCAGGGGTTTGATCGAACCACCCTGTTGTTCAAGCATGGCCTGCATCAAGTGCGCCGGCTCAATACCAGGATGGTCAAGGCCGACGGCCAGCGATTGGGCGTCGGATAGAGCTAACTGCAATTTGCTGGTTAAACGATCTATACGCATGGGTCACCTTCCTTTTGAGCAGGCCGGACCGATAAAACATCCTGAATGAAGAAACCTGCCAGATACCTCACTAGATGTGGCCGATTCTGGGAGTTTCAAGCGTCATGACGTTGATGCAGGTCAGGCAAGTCTAGCGTTCGAGCCAGATAAGGGAGGCGAACCGACCCGTTTGAGGACTGCGGCGGTAAGAAAAGAAGCGTGGATCGGTCACGGTGCAGAAGCCGCCACCATAAACAGCGGTGACACCGCGAGCAGCCAGACGCAAACGCGCCAGCTCATAGATGTCGGCCATGAACTTGCCGGCATTTTGGCTAGGGACGAAGGCTTTAGCGGCTTCAGGCAGTTGCTGGATGAAGACTTCGCGCACTTCCGGGCCGACTTCAAAGGCTTGCGGGCCAATGGCCGGACCAAGCCAGACCAGCACCTCGGCAGGCGGCACGGCCAGCGTGTCCAGAGTCGCTTCCAGCACACCCGCCGCCAACCCGCGCCAACCGGCATGGGCCGCCGCTACGCGAGTGCCTGCACGGTCACAAAACAGCGCCGGCAGGCAATCAGCGGTCATCGCCGTGCAGGCGATACCGGGCGTTGCCGTCCAACTGGCATCAGCAGTGGCCACCTGGCTTGGGTCTGCGTGGGCCACGACAATGCCGTGAACCTGCTTTAACCAGGCCGGTTGAATAGAGAAAAGATCGGTGAGGCGACGGCGGTTTTCGACAACGGCTTTGGGGCAGTCGTCGACATGATCGCCGAGGTTGAGGCTGTCGAACGGCGTCAGGCTGACGCCGCCCGCACGGGTGGTCACGCAGGCTTTCACCCTGGCCGGCGCTGGCCAGTCAGGAATCAGCCAGTCACTCATCCGATGAACGCCTCGCGGTCTTGCTTGAGCAGCGTCAGCAACCAGACGAAATCGTCCGGAAGCGGCGATTCCCAGCTCATCCGCTTACCGGTCGTCGGGTGATCCAGCTCCAGGAACCGCGCATGCAGCGCCTGACGCGGGAACGCCTTCAACGATTCGATCATGGTCACACTGGCTGCCGGCGGAATGCGGAAACGACCGCCATAGGCAGGATCTCCGACCAACGGGAAGTTGATGTGAGCCATATGCACACGAATCTGGTGCGTTCGACCGGTTTCCAGCTTCACCCGCACGTGAGTGTGGGAGCGGAAACGCTCGAGCACGCGGTAATGGCTGACGGCTTGCTTGCCACCTTCCATCACGGCCATGCGCTGGCGTTGCTGACCGTGACGACCGATCGGCGCGTTGATCTTGCCGCCGGCCGTCACCACACCGATCACGATGCACTCGTAGATCCGGCTTACGCTACGGCTCTGCAATTGCGTGACAAGCTGTGTCTGCGCCTGAATGGTCTTGGCCACCACCATCAGACCGGTGGTGTCCTTGTCCAGGCGGTGCACGATACCGGCGCGGGGCACATTGATGATGTCCGGCACGTGGTGCAGCAAGGCATTGAGCAAGGTGCCATCGGCGTGACCGGCGGCAGGATGCACCACCAGACCCGCGGGTTTGTTGATCACCAGGATGTCGTCGTCTTCATAGACGATGTCCAGTTCGATGTCTTGAGCGATCCATTCGCCCTGAGCTTCCTGCTCGGCAGTGAGCTCAAGAATGGCGCCACCATGAACGATGTCTCGCGGGCGGATAACCGTCCCATCCACAGTCAGGCGGCCGTCTTTGATCCAGGCGGAAAGGCGCGAGCGCGAGTGCTCAGCGAATAATTGTGCGGCGACTTGATCGAGGCGTTGGCCGCCCAATTCGGACGGCACCTCTGCGCGAAGTTCAATTTTATCGGACATGCTCGGACTAGGCGTCGGCACAGCCTTTGGTTTCGGCTGCGCGCTTGTGGTTAAATACGGCGTCTTTTGCCCCGAGGCTATTCAACGGGGCGCTCATCATAACAGGACGGCCCCGCCCAAGACAGCGGCCGTCATAGGGACGCAAGCCGCCATGCAAGTGAAACACCTGCTGCTGATCGCCATCCTCGCATTGACCGCTGCTTGCTCATCGAAGGAAGTCGTAGACGAAAACCTGAGCGAAGTCGAGCTGTACCAGCAGGCTCAGACCGACCTGGACAACAACAGCTACACCAGCGCCACAGCCAAGCTGAAGGCCCTGGAGTCGCGTTATCCGTTCGGGCGCTACGCCGATCAGGCTCAACTCGAGCTCATTTACGCCAACTACAAGAACGCCGAGCCTGAAGCTGCAAAGTCCGCCGCCGAGCGCTTCATTCGCCTGCACCCGCAGCACCCGAACGTGGATTACGCGTATTACCTCAAGGGCCTGACTTCTTTCGACCAGGACGTCGGCCTGCTGTCGCGCTTCCTGCCGTTGGACATGACCAAGCGTGACCCGGGTGCTGCTCGCGACTCCTACAACGAGTTCGCCCAGCTGACCAGCCGCTTCCCTAATAGCCGCTACTCGCCGGACGCCAAGCAGCGCATGATTTATTTGCGCAACCTGCTGGCGGCCTACGAGATTCACGTTGCCGACTACTACCTGACCCGTCAGGCCTATGTCGCCGCCGCGAACCGTGGTCGTTACGTGGTGGAAAACTTCCAGGAAACCCCTTCGGTCGGTGACGGCCTGGCGGTGATGACAGAGGCTTACCAGCGTCTGCATCTGGACGATCTGGCCAACACAAGCCTCGAAACCCTGAAGCTCAACTACCCGAACCATCCAACATTGGTCGACGGTCAGTTCAAGCCTTCGGTAGACGAAGCGGACAACCGCTCGTGGTTGAGCAAAGCGACGCTAGGCCTGATCGAATCCCGTCCACCGCTGCCGCCGGGCGAAACACGCGCCAACCAGGACGTGCAGAAGCAGTTCCAGGACGCCAAGGACGCGATTCCAAGCGATCTCAAGCCTAAAGATGCAGATGGCGATGTGATCGAGGAAGAGGAACACGAAGCGGAAGGCAACAACAGCGACCGCTCGTGGTTCAGCTACATGACCTTCGGCGTATTCGACTGATACGTCGGGTGGTCCAAGAAGGAGCCTTTCGAGGCTCCTTTTTTATGAGCTCGATTATTACGCTGTGCGCTGGTCATGTCCTTGGCTAAACTGGCTCATCACTCGTCAAATAGCAGCTCATCATGCTTCGTTTACTGTTCTGGATCGCCCTGATTGCCGCTGCAGTATGGTTCTGGCGCAAGTTCAAGGGATCGTCTACAAATCCCAAGTCCCCTGCCGAGCTGGAAGCGGCCCCGATGGTCCGCTGCGCCCATTGCGGCGTACACCTGCCACGCGACCGCGCGCTGAGCCTTCAACAACAGTGGTATTGCAGCCAGGCTCATCTTGAGCAAGGCCCGGGTTCAAGTGATCGCTGAGACGTCCAGTCCCGGCAACAAACAGGCCCAGCGACTGCTGCGCCTCTATCATCTTTACCGTTTGAGCGTCGGCATCACCTTGGTGCTGTTGATCTCCAGCGACATGGACAACCAGCTGCTGACGTTCACCAATGACGACCTGCTGCGCAGTGGCAGCTGGGTATACCTGGTGCTGAATATCCTGCTGGTGGTGTTCCTCGAGAACACCCGACGCCCGGCGCAACTGTTCAGCCTGGCGCTGACCGACGTCCTGCTGCTGTGCGGTCTGTTCTACGCCGCCGGTGGTGTGGCCAGTGCCATCGGCAACCTGCTGATCGTATCGGTAGCCATCAGCAACACCTTGTTGCGAGGGCGCATAGGCCTGTTGATTGCCGCCGTCGGCGCGCTCGGCATCGTGGGGCTGAGCTTCCTCCTGAGTTTCAGCCATCCCGCCACCCCCAATGATTACTTGCAAGCCGGCACGCTCGGCGCCCTGTGTTTTGCTGCGGCATTGCTGGTGCAGGGGCTGATCCGACGCTTGGAAGTCAGCGAAATCCTGGCCGAACAACGGGCCAGCGAAGTCGTCGGTCTCGAAGCCCTCAACGCACTGATCCTGCAACGCATGCGTACCGGCATCCTGGTACTCGACGACCAGCGGCGGGTTCAACTGGCCAACCACAGCGCCTTGAACCTGTTAGGCAGGGAAAGTCTTGAAAGCCAGCTGATCGACGACTACTTACCCACCCTGGTTGAACGCTTGCAACTGTGGCTCAACAACCCGACGCTGCGCCCCCAGAGTCTGAAAGTCGCCAGCAGTGGCCTGGAGTTGCAACCGAGTTTCATTGCCCTGGACCAAAGCCCACACCACCAGACCTTGGTCTTTCTCGAAGACCTTGCGCAAATTGCCCAACAGGCCCAACAACTGAAGCTGGCCGCCCTCGGTCACCTGACCGCCGGTATTGCCCATGAGATCCGCAATCCACTGGGTGCCATCAGTCATGCCGCGCAGCTATTGCAAGAATCAGAGGAACTGAACAGCGCGGATCGACGTCTGACACAGATTATTCAAGACCACTCTCAGCGAATGAATCGGGTAATCGAAAACGTCCTGCAACTGTCCCGCCGCCAGCAAACCGTGGCGCAACGGCTCGATCTGAAGCCGTGGCTGGAACAGTTCGTCAACGACACCTGCGAGGGGGCGACCGAGCATCAGCAGATTCATCTGCGCATCGGCTCAGGAGACTTCAAAACCCTGATGGACCCAAACCAGCTGACCCAGATTCTCGACAATTTGTTGCGCAACGCCTGGCGCCATAGCGCCTTGAATCACGACCCGGCACAGGCCTGGCTCGAGTTGTTTGTCGACCCGGATAGTCAGCTGCCGATCCTCGAGGTCCTGGACAATGGCCCCGGCGTGACACCGGAGCATCAAGTGCACTTGTTCGAACCGTTCTTCACCACGAGTACCCATGGCACTGGCCTGGGGCTTTATCTGTCCCGTGAGCTGTGCGAAAGCAACCAGGCCCGCCTAGACTTCAAACCACGCCAAGGCGGCGGCTGCTTTCGCATCACCTTTGCTCACGGACGGAAACAAGGTTGAACATGAGCCCCCAGCAAAAAGTCCTGATCGTCGACGACGAACCGGATATCCGCGAACTCCTGGAAATCACCCTGGGACGGATGAAACTCGACACCTTCAGTGCCCGCAACCTGGGCGAAGCCCAGGCCCTGCTGACGCGGGAGACGTTTGACCTGTGCCTGACCGACATGCGCCTGCCAGATGGCACCGGCCTTGAGCTGGTGCAATACATCCAGCAACGCCACCCACAAGTACCGGTGGCAATGATTACTGCTTATGGCAGCCTGGAAACCGCGATCAACGCCCTCAAGGCCGGCGCCTTTGACTTCCTGACCAAACCGGTGGACCTCACCCGCCTTCGGGAGCTGGTCAGCAGCGCGCTGCGTTTGCCTGCGTCGGGCGGCACTGGCACGGCCATCGATCGCCGGCTGCTGGGTGACTCACTGCCCATGCGTGCCCTGCGCAAACACATCGACAAACTGGCCCGCAGCCAAGCGCCGGTGTACATCAGCGGCGAATCCGGCAGCGGCAAGGAATTGGTCGCGCGACTGATCCACGAGCAAGGATCGCGCGCCAGCCAGCCGTTTATTCCGATCAACTGCGGGGCTATTCCGTCGGAATTAATGGAGAGCGAATTTTTCGGCCATCGCAAAGGCAGCTTCAGCGGTGCCATCGAAGACAAACCCGGACTGTTTCAGGCCGCCCATGGTGGCACTTTGTTCCTCGACGAAGTGGCTGATTTGCCGCTGGCGATGCAGGTCAAGCTGCTACGGGCAATACAGGAAAAAGCCGTTCGCGGTGTCGGCGAGCAGCAGGAAACCGTGGTCGATGTTCGTATCCTTTGCGCCACCCACAAAGACCTCGACGCCGAAGTCGCCGCCGAACGCTTTCGCCAGGATTTGTACTACCGGTTGAACGTGATCGAACTACGGGTGCCGCCCTTGCGCGAACGCCGTGACGACATCGAATTGCTCGCCAGCCACGTGCTCAACCGTTTGGCCATCAGCACCGGCCAACCCGCCGTGAAACTCCACCCGGATGCCCTCGACGCGCTGAAAAGTTATCGCTTCCCCGGCAACGTGCGGGAACTGGAGAACGTGCTCGAACGGGCTCACACCTTGTGCGAAAACAAGCAGATCGAAGCCAGCGACCTGCGACTGGCCGAAGGCAACTGCAACCCGGAAGGCGGTGTGCCGGACCTGACGCAGATCGACAACCTGGAAGACTACCTGGAAAACGTCGAACGCAAACTGATCCTCCAGGCCCTGGAAGAAACCCGCTGGAACCGCACGGCGGCGGCTCAGCGGTTGAGTCTTTCATTCAGGTCGATGCGCTACAGGCTCAAAAAACTGGGACTCGATTGAGTCTCAGATTCGTCCTACCGGCGCATACGGTGCCGGATCAATGATCGGCTCACGCCCCAGCATCACATCCGCAAACAACTGACACGACGCCGGCGCCAGCACCAAGCCGTTACGGTAATGCCCGCAATTGAGCCAGAGCCCTTCGAACCCTGGCACCCGACCGATGTAGGGAATGCCTTCCGGCGAGCCAGGTCGCAACCCGGCCCAGTGCCCCACGACCTCGGCATCCGCCAGTGCAGGAATCAACTCCTCCGCCGATGCCTTCAGGCTCTCTAGGGCAGCTTCGGTCGGTGTCTTGTCGAAGCCTTCATGCTCCAGCGTACTGCCAATCAGAATGTGCCCATCGCGCCGAGGAATTGCATAACGCCCCTTGGCCAGAACCATGCTCGGCAGGAAATCCGCGGCGCATTTGTAGAGAATCATCTGCCCTTTCACCGGCTCGACCGGCAAGTCCAGGCCCAGGCTTTTAAGTAAATCACCGCTCCAGGCACCCGCGGTCAGAACCACCTGATCGCCATGAATAGCACCCGCTGTGGTCTGCACGCCAACCACCGAAGCGCCTTCATGGATAAACCCGCTGACCTCACACTGCTCATGAATCGTCACGTTCGGCAGTGCAAGCAACGCCGCCTTGAGGGACTTCACCAGCCGTGGATTACGCACATTGGCCACATCAGCCATGTAGATCGCCCGGGAAAAACCGCTCCCCAGCACCGGCACCGCGTCGTGTGCTGCCGAGATATCCACAGCCCGCAACGGACGATTTTCCCGCTCGGCCCAGGCCAGCGCCTCGGCCTCATCATCCAGATCCAGCCAGTACAACCCGGTGGTATGCACTTCAGGATCGACACCGGTGGCTGCAAACAAACGCTCGCCCAGCTGTGGATAAAAATCCTGGGACCAATGCGCCAACGCGGTGACCGCCGGGCTGTAGCGCCACGGGTAGAGCGGCGAAACAATACCGCCGCCGGCCCAGGACGATTCCTGACCAACGTTCGAGCGATCCAGCAGCACAACGCTTTGCACTTCGGACGCGAGGTTGAACGCTGTCAGCAGGCCAATCACTCCGCCTCCGACAATCACCACTTGCTGTTGCCTGGTCATGTTCTGATCCAACCGTTAAATAGACAGAGGACGCAAAAGGCGCCCGAAAAAGGAACTCAGCGACCCCAGCAATCCTTGGTCGCGGCCGTCCCATTGACCATGCTTCTGACGCCAGTGTTGGTGATGGTGAAATCCCCACACTTGTCCGTCGCCATGGCTTTGCCAGCCTTGCGAACTGCCGTCAGCAGGAAGGTCTGATCGGTCAGGGTTGGGGTGATGGTGTAAAAGTCGTTACCGGCGCTCAGGCCGGTGGCATTGGTGTAGACATTATTCTTCGAATAGTAGCGTTCAAGGACCTGCGCTTGTTCCGAGAGCAAGCCGGCGACTTCAGTGCGGCGGCCCTTTTTCACGTACTCGGTGAGGCTCGGGTAGCCAATGGTGATGACGATCCCGATGATCGCAATCACGATCATGATTTCGATCAGGGTAAAACCTCGATTGGATCTGCGCATGCCTCAACTCTCACTTACTGTATTTGTCGCCACATGATGCGACGGTTGACACCACCGCCGGGCTTTTCCACCAGGGAGCTGATGCCACCGCTGGAGTCGTTCACAATCTTGCGGGACGCATTGTTGACGATCGCGTTCAGCGTCGGAATACCACCGGTGAAAATCACCCCGCTGGAAATCGAATCCTTGATGTCGACCAGACCGTCGCCATTGGTGTCGAGCACCGCGTAGTTGAGCATCTTACCGCTGAATGCATCGAGTTCGACCAGTTTGCCGGTACCGAAACTGGCGCAAGGGTCGGTGGTGTCCACGCTGGCCGTGGTGAACACGATCCGGCCGGCCACCAGACTGGCCTGATTGATCACCCGCTCACCAGTCAGCACGTTGTTGTACACCAACGGCAGGTACCAGCCTTTTTTCGCCGGATAGGTCACGTCGTTCTGGCTGGTGGTGATGAATTGCCCACTGCTACCGGAGAACACACCGGTCACCGCCTGGGCCTGCAAAGTGGACGTTGTGATTTGCCCGGAGCCACCTTCCGCATCCCACACTGCATAGAACGCCTGGAGGTCTTTGTTGGTCTTGTCGGCCGTCTCGTTGAACTTACCGGTGCCGAAAAATACTTCCTTCCCTCCCAACGAGTTATCCGCCAGCAATGGTTGCGCGGTAATCGGCTGGGTGACGCCACCCGCGGTGGTAAACAGCGGTTTGCGGGAAAACGCCAGATCCCACGATTCCGGGGCGGTGGCGCTCAAATCAAACTTCCACAGCCGCCCCTTCAAGTCGCCGCCATAAGCGGCCTGCACCACATTTTGCGAGTTGACCCGAAGTTTTACCGACGACAGGCCGTTGGTAGTCTCGGCGCCGTCGACCACTATTTTCTTGATCAGCGTGCCGTCGCGAATGTCCACCACGTACAACGCTGCCACCCCGGAGTTGCTGCCATAACCGTTGGAGATGAATGCGGCCCATCGACCGTCGGCCAAGCGTGCCACTTCCGGTCGTGCATAGGCATAACCCAGATCATTGAAAACGTTCGCCGAGTTTGCTGTGGCCGGTGCGCTGATTTCCCACAACGCCTTGGTCACGTTACCGGCCGAGGCGTCGAACAGCTGCAACGCGTAGAAGGTCCTGCCCCCCGCCCCTGTTCCACCCAATGCCAGGGTTTTCCAGGCGCTGTTGAGTTGGGCATCGAACACCCCCACTTGGCCGTCCACCAAAAACTTGTGGCTCACCCCGTTTATATAAGTCGGGTCGGCGATATAGCGCAGTGACGGCAACACACTGGACGGCATAAAAGCGTAACGCCGTGCGCCATTGGACGTGTTGATGACGTTTACAAAGCCGTCGTTGGCGTTCACCACGAGGCTGGCGTTCATGCTTGCCGCTTTGGTTGCCAGATACGTGCTGTAAGTGGTGTCGCCTGACAGATCGGACGCGGTTTTATCCGTGGGTGACGCCAAGGCCAACGGCGAATTGATGATGTCGCCAAGCAGCACACTGCGCACTTTCAGGCCGGCCTTGTTGGTGCCCTTGCTCCACTCCACCAGATCTCTGCCGGTGATGCCGGTGGGCAAACTCTGGCTGAGGGATGTTTGCTGGGCAGGGGAAAAGTTGGCGTAGGTCAACGTCACAGCCGCATTAGTCAGGGTGTTCCAGGATTGATAGGTCGGCGCCGTGGCACCGGGCACGATGGCGGTATCGGTGGTCCATAACACCGAGGCGGTGTCGACCGCGCCACCGGAGGTAAATCCGTAGGACTTGATCGTGCCGCGCCAGTCCTTGGGGTCGTAACTGGTCTGGAAGAAACTCGAACCGCTGGCCAGAGTGGTCCCGCTGGCGACGCCACTGCCGCCGGAACCGGCCTTGGAGGTGATATCGCTCAGCGCGGACGAAAGTGCACTGCCGAGCCCCGCATTGTCGGTCGCCTGGTAATACTTGCCCTGCCCGTAACTCGCCGCGTCCGACAACATCTGGTTCGCAGTGGCGAAACCCACGGTGTAGGTATTCATGTTCTGCTTTGGAAAATCCGCAGCGTCCCAGCTTTTGCTCGCAGAATCGGTGCCGGTCGTGCGCATGTCGATGTCGAAGGCGAACTTGGCGATGTCATCCAGATAAAGGGTATCGCCCTCATTGTCGCCACCGGGGCCGTCGTTGTTTACACCGTCCCAATTGGGTAGTCGGGTACCGCCCAAGGGATCGGTGGTCGGGAAAGTCCGGTCATAGGTGGGCAAGCCGTCGGTAATCACCACACCATAGTTCTTCTGGCAGCGGTACTGGATCGGGCTGGTGTAGGTGGTGGGCGTCGAGTTGTAGAACGGCGCCATGCCGCGCATGTAGCGGGTGACCTCGTAATAGGTTTCCGCCAGTGGGGTATTGGCGACAGCGCCCAAGCCTTTGATCGACGTGATCAGATCGTTAAAGTTGCTCTCCACCGACAGATCGCTAATGGAGCGGGCGATGTAGCCACCATTTCCGGCATTGTTGCTGGTGGCCGGGTTGAACGTCGCCAGGCCTATACGCACCCCGCGGTTATTGGTCACCAGATCAGTGGACACCTTGCGCGCAACGTTCATTCGGTAATCGGTGGGGATTGATCCAGTGGTGAAATCCCGGGAGTCGCCGTTGGCCAACCCCACAAGGTACGAAATGTAATCAGCGGAATATCGGGTATTTTCACTGCCTACCGGGTCAGGCAGCTTGAGGCACTGGGGCGCGAGACTGTTGTTGTAAAACGCGTAGTAACCGTTGGGACAACCGGACGTCGGCAAGCTGGAGAGGAAGATCGTGTCACCGGTGATGTTGGAGAAACCCAAACACAGCCCCAGCAATGCATTGCATTGCCGGGCCGGGGTTCGGTTCACGGCCGGATCGAACCCCGCCGCCCAGATGATGTTGTTCATGCTCCCCGAATCGTCGATCAACAACATCAGGTTAGGCGCGACAGCAGCGGCGCTCAACAGCGGAGAATCCGACGGCGTGAAGGCATACGCTGGCGCTGAGAGATAAAACCCCAATAGCA
The DNA here is from genome assembly GCF_054898005.1 of Pseudomonas sp. HLT2-19-2. Taxonomy (NCBI): domain Bacteria; kingdom Pseudomonadati; phylum Pseudomonadota; class Gammaproteobacteria; order Pseudomonadales; family Pseudomonadaceae; genus Pseudomonas; species Pseudomonas sp. HLT2-19-2. The sequence continues at coordinate 5,299,025 of NZ_CM142712.1, forward strand.
CGCCGCAAACCAGGCGCCACAGCCGTTTAGTACTTCGCATAGATACTCTCCACCACACTGCGCGAGTTGCCCGCGATGCCGACTGCGGTCACGCGGTACAGCGTTGTCGAGGTGTTGCTCGGCACATTCACGGCGGTCAGGGTGGTGCCGATGTTCTGCACCCCGTACAAACCGCTGCCGGAGGCGATCCAGGTCACCCCCGAGGTGGAATTGAAGCCGGCGCCGGTGATTGTCGACGACTCGGCTGGTGGCGCGCATTGGGTGGTGCCGCTACAGACCGGCAACGAAAAGGTATCCAGTTGCACCGCACTTTCACCCACGCGCAACGCCGACTCGGCGCCCTGGAACGACTGATTGCGCAAAGTCACGCTGGCCGCCATTTTTTCCTGCAGGGTGGCGTTTTGCATCGATGAAAGACCGATCAGTGTCAGCAACAGAAGAAACACCAGGCTAACCAGCAGCGCCATGCCGCGCTGGGAGTGAGGGGTCTCGGGAGAAATACTCATCGGCCCTCCCCTCATGGCAAGCGGTTGCGCAGAGCGGCAACCACGTTGAAGGTTTGATTGCGTACCCGGTTGTTCGGGTCCGTGAGAGTCAACGTCAGGCGAACACTACGAATGCGCGCCGGATCGGAGGGGTTGCGGCTGTAACTGGAGGCGGCAACGTCAGTGGCCGAACTGGCGAGGCCGAAGCTCACGTTGAATTCGCTGACGTTGTTCACCAGCACCGCCTGAGTCGGCGTGCCGGTACCGACACCCATCAGCAGTTGATTGTTGCTGAAGCTGTAGATCAAGCGCCGGATCGGAAACACCAGCTCGCCCGACGCCGGAACTCGGGCACCCGTGTAGGCCGTTGCACTGTTCCGACAATCGGAAACCACCGTCCAGGTCGGTACCCCGCCACTGCCGCCGACATCCGCAGTCACCAGGGTCAGCTTGAGGTTGGCGTTGTCCCAACTGATGGGCGTTGTCTGGCTGGCATTGAAGTCACCCGCCGAGCTTGAATCGGTGACCGCCCCCAGACATCCGAACATGCCGACCATGCGGATTTCCTGAATCATCTTGCTCAGCACGAACCGCGCATCTTCCTGCATGGCGGCAGCGGCGTTCTGGCTGACATAGGTGTTCTTGGCCGCGATGAAAATCTGCGCCACGCCCAGGACCACGACCAAACTCAATGCCAGGGCGATCAGTAACTCGATCAGGCCGAAACCTCTATTGGACCGGTTCATGGCGTCGGCACCGGGTCGACGGTGGCACGACTGGTCAGGACGAAACTGCGCCGCGAATTGGCGATGTTCGCAGCCCGCGAGTCATCCCAGGTGATGGTGATGGTGTACACCCGCTGATTGAGCGTAACGCTTCCGGTGGTAGTGGCGCCGCCGAAATCGACAATGTTGGTGGTGAAGTCGTAGAGGTCCTGGTCCCGGGCGACGCTCAGATTGCCCGAGGTCGGTGGCGTGACAGTGTAGTCGGCGCCGGAGTTGGCGCGAATGCGGTCCATCATGTCGTAGGCGATAAAACTGGCCTGGCTGGTCATCCGCGAACTGTCTGTGTACTTCAGCGCATTGAGCTGAATCGCCGCAGCCCCTAACAGCCCCACGCTCAGAATCAACAACGCAACCAAGACTTCGATCAGCGTCATGCCCTCCTGTGCACGCTTGCTCCATCCCCTCATCCGCAGCTTCCACCCAATAGAATTCGTCCGTTCAAACACACATTCAGCGTCCTGCTTTGCGCCCCCAGTACATAGCTGATCACTACCGCCGTGGACGGTGCCGACAACCCGCCCAGATTGTTGAAATCGATGGGGGTCACTCCTGAGGTTAGCGTCAGAGTCGCCCCGCTGCTCATCGCTGGAACAACCCGCAATACTTTGGCCAATTTGCCAGTACCGTCATAGACCGACAGATCCCCGGTCCAGGCACCGCCTTCCGCCGTTGGGCGAACCCGGGTGGTGACACCCCGATCGATCGCCTCAAGTCGGGCGAAATTCAGACCACGTTGCAGATCGCCGATTTCGGTGTCGGCCTTGGTGATTTGCACCGAACGGGTAAACGCTGGCACGGCCAGAGTGATCAGGACCAGAAATACCGCGAGCGCGACCAGCAACTCGATCAGCGTGAAACCTTTTGTACGATGATCCATCGGTGCCCTCGGTTGCCGTCGGCTATACCTGCTTCTACACGCTAGAACATTCGACCGGCAGGGGTTCGGTTGTTTTGCCATTACTCGCGCAGGGATCGCGCGGGCCGCAGCACTCCAGGGAGGGAGATGACATGCATCAGCGAGGTTTCAGCCTGATCGAACTGCTCATGGGACTGACAATTGTCGGGATTGTTCTACTATTGGTCAGTCCGGCGTTTGCAGCGCTGACTGAATCGAATCATCGCGAGCAGGTGGCAGAGTCGCTTATCAGCGGTATACGCAACGCCAGAACCGTTGCCATCACACGCAACCAGAGTGTCGTGATTCACGCCATCAACGGCGACTGGAGTCAGGGCTGGCGGATCATTCTGGATATCAGTGGCAAAGGGGCGGAGGACAACAGCAATCCGCTGCTGGTTGAGCGCGCGAGTGGCACTCGGGTGCCGATTGTCGGCAATTGGCCGGTCAGGCGATACATACGTTTCAACAGTATTGGCGAGCCACAGATGCCTGGACGGGCCTTTCAAGCGGGGACATTGCACATTTGCGCAGCCCGCGAACCGGTCACTCAGCTCCAGGTGGTGCTGGCCGCGACCGGCCGCGTCAGCCTACGCAGCCATAAGACTGAGCAGGCGCTGTGCCCGGGGGGCAAAAGCGTTAAAGCAGCGAACGGACGCGCAACTCTTTAGGCATGGAGAAGGTGATGTTCTCCTCGCGACCGGCCAGTTCGTCGGCGCCGGTAGCGCCCCACGCCTGTAACTGCTGGATCACACCACGCACCAGGACTTCTGGTGCGGAGGCGCCAGCGGTGATGCCGATTCGCTCGACACCCTCGAACCAGCTCTTTTGCAGGTCTTCGGCACCGTCGATCAGGTAGGCCGGAGTGGCCATGCGTTCGGCCAGTTCACGCAAGCGGTTGGAGTTGGAGCTGTTCGGGCTGCCGACCACCAACACCACGTCGCATTCGTCGGCCAGTTGCTTGACCGCGTCCTGACGGTTTTGCGTGGCGTAGCAGATGTCGTCCTTGCGCGGGCCACCGATCGCCGGGAAGCGCGTACGCAGTGCGTCGATGACGCGACTGGTATCGTCCATGGACAGGGTGGTCTGGGTCACGAACGCCAGTTTTTCAGGGTTGTTCACCTGCAATGCGGCGACGTCTTTCTCGTCTTCAACCAGATAGATCGCGCCACCGTTGCTGCCATCGTACTGGCCCATGGTGCCTTCGACTTCCGGGTGACCGGCGTGGCCGATGAGGATGCACTCACGACCGTCGCGGCTGTAGCGCGCCACTTCGATGTGCACCTTGGTCACCAGCGGACAGGTAGCGTCGAACACCTTAAGACCACGGCCGGCAGCTTCGGTACGTACAGCCTGGGAAACACCGTGGGCACTGAAGATCACGATGACGTCGTCCGGCACCTGATCCAGCTCTTCGACGAAGATCGCTCCACGAGCACGCAGGTCTTCGACGACGAATTTGTTGTGGACCACTTCGTGGCGCACGTAGATCGGCGGCCCAAAGACTTCCAGGGCTCGGTTGACGATTTCGATCGCACGGTCCACTCCGGCGCAGAAGCCACGGGGGTTGGCGAGTTTGATTTGCATGCTGTGCCTCGTGTCTTGCGCGCAAGAAGTTAGAACATTGTAGGAGCAGAGCTTGCTCGCGAAAGCGGTGTGTCAGTCAACATTGATGCTGAATGTGATGACGCCTTCGTCGGAACGCCGCCCGGAGCAAGCTCTGCTCCTACAGGTGACCGTGTTCGGTCAGTTACAGCGACTTGACGTTGATGATCTCGACGTCAAAGGTCAATGTCTTGCCGGCCAACGGGTGGTTGAAGTCGATGGTCACTTGCTCGTCATCGAATTCCTTCACTACGCCGGGCAACTCAGTATTGGCCGCATCGTTAAAGATCACCAGCAAGCCAGGCGACAGGTCCATGTCCTTGAACTGCGAGCGCGGGATGATCTGCACGTTCTGCGGGTTGGGTTGGCCAAAAGCGTTTTCCGGCGCAATTGTCAGCGTACGCTTGTCGCCAGCCTTGAAGCCGAACAGCGCTGCTTCGAAACCTGGCAACAGGTTACCGTCACCGACCTTGAAGGTCGCCGGGGCTTTGTCGAAGGTGCTGTCGACGGTGTCGCCGTTCTCCAGGCGCAGTGCAAAGTGCAAGGTGACTTCCGTGTTCTGGCGGATGCGTTGCTCAGCCAATACCTGTTCAGTCATGAACGGCTTCTCCAGTCTTTTTACTTTTGAACATATCCAGCGCAAGCATCACGGCACCGACAGTAATTGCACTGTCGGCAAAGTTGAACGCCGGGAAGTACCAGCGATTTTGCCAATGCACTAGGATGAAATCGATCACATGGCCATAGGCAATGCGGTCATACAAATTGCCCAGCGCGCCACCCAGCACCAGCGCCAAAGCGACGGCCAGCCAGGTTTCGTTGCGCCCCAGACGCTTGAGCCAGACCACCAGCACGGCACTGACCACCACAGCGATCAGCGCAAACAACCAGCGCTGCCAGCCAGAGCTGTCGGCCAGGAAACTGAACGCCGCGCCTGTGTTGTAGGCCAGTGTCCAGCTGAACAGATCGGGGATCACCACGATTTGCTGGTACATCTCGAGCTTGCCTTCGAAGTAGAACTTGCTGGCCTGGTCGATGACCAGGACAAGCAAACTCAACCAGAGCCAGCTCAGCCGTCCGAAACGGCCAGCAGCATTAGGCATAGTGACGAACCTCGCCAGCGCCGCTGATGTTGTCGACGCAACGGCCACAGATTTCCGGATGCTCCGGGTTTACGCCGACGTCTTCACGGCAGTGCCAGCAACGGGCGCACTTGGCGAAGGCCGACTTGACGATTTTCAACTTCAGGCCGCTGACTTCGGTGACTACCGCGTCCTCTGGTGACTGAACAAAAGGCGCAACGCTGGCGGTCGAGGTGATCAGAACGAAACGCAGTTCGTTGCTCAGCTTGGCCAGATCGGCGCTCAGCGCCTCTTCGGCGAACAGCGTCACTTCGGCTTGCAGATTGCCGCCGACAGCCTTGGCCGCGCGCTGGATTTCCATTTCCTTGTTGACCGCGACCTTCACCGCCATGATCCGCTCCCAGTAGGCGCGGCCCAGCTCGACGTTTTCCGGCAGTTCGGTCAGGCCTTCGTACCAAGTGTTGAGCATCACCGACTCATTACGCTCGCCCGGCAGGTATTCCCACAGTTCGTCCGCGGTGAACGCGAGGATCGGCGCGATCCAGCGCACCAGCGCTTCGGAGATGTGGTACAGCGCGGTTTGCGCCGAACGGCGGGCCTTGCTGTTGGCGCCAGTGGTGTACTGACGGTCCTTGATGATGTCCAGGTAAAAACCGCCCAACTCCTGCACGCAGAAATTGTGGATCTTGGAGTAGACGTTCCAGAAACGGTATTCGCCGTAGTGCTCTTGCAACTCGCGTTGCAGCAGCAGGGTGCGGTCAACGGCCCAACGGTCCAGCGCCAGCATTTCTTCGGCTGGGAGGATGTCGGTTGCCGGGTTGAAACCGGTCAGGTTGGAGAGCAGGAAGCGCGCGGTGTTACGGATACGCCGGTAGGCGTCCGCACTGCGTTGCAGGATCTGTTCGGAAACCGCCATTTCACCCGAGTAATCGGTGGAAGCGACCCACAGACGCATGATATCGGCGCCCAGGGTGTCGTTGACCTTTTGTGGCGCGATCACGTTGCCCAAGGACTTGGACATCTTGCGACCGGACTCGTCGACGGTGAAGCCGTGAGTCAGCAGCTCGCGGTACGGCGCGTGATTGTCGATGGCGCAACCGGTCAGCAGCGACGAGTGGAACCAGCCACGGTGTTGGTCCGAGCCTTCCAGGTACAAGTCGGCACGCGGGCCGGTCTCGTGGCCCATCGGGTGCGAACCGCGCAGGACATGCCAGTGCGTGGTGCCCGAATCGAACCAGACGTCCAGGGTGTCGCTGATCTTGTCGTACTGCGGCGCTTCGTCACCGAGCAACTCGGCGGCGTCCATCTTGAACCAGGCTTCGATGCCTTCGACTTCGACGCGCTTGGCGACTTCTTCCATCAGCTCGGCGGTTCGTGGGTGCAGCTCGCCGCTTTCCTTGTTCAGGAAGAACGGGATCGGCACGCCCCAGTTACGCTGACGGGAGATGCACCAGTCCGGACGGTTGGCGATCATCGAGTGCAGGCGCGCCTGGCCCCAGGCCGGAACGAACTTGGTCTCTTCGATGGCTTTGATCGCGCGCTTGCGCAGGGTGTCGCCGCTGACAGGCTCTTTGTCCATGCCGATGAACCACTGCGCGGTGGCGCGGTAGATCAGTGGAGTCTTGTGACGCCAGCAGTGCATGTAACTGTGTTCGATGATGGTGGTGTGCAGCAGCGCGCCGACTTCGGTCAGCTTGTCGACGATGGCCGGGTTGGCCTTCCAGATGAACTGGCCGCCGAAGAACTCCAGCGACGTCGCGTAGACGCCGTTGCTCTGTACCGGATTGAGGATGTCGTCGTTGACCATGCCGTACTTCTTGCAAGTCACGAAGTCGTCCACGCCGTAAGCCGGTGCGGAGTGAACCACGCCGGTGCCGGCGCCCAGTTCGACATACTCGGCCAAGTAAACCGGCGACAGACGGTCGTAGAACGGGTGACGGAAGTTGATCAGTTCCAGTTCCGAACCGGTGGTGGTCGCGATGACCGAGCCTTCCAGGCTGTAACGGGCCAGGCACGACTCGACCAGCTCTTCAGCCAGCACCAGCAGTTTGTCGCCGACGTCGACCAGGGCGTAGTTGAATTCCGGGTGAACGTTCAGCGCCTGGTTGGCCGGAATGGTCCACGGGGTGGTGGTCCAGATCACGATCGAAGCAGGTTTGCCCAGCGACGGCAGACCGAAAGCGGCAGCCAGCTTGGCTTCGTCGGCAATCGGGAAGGCCACGTCGATGGTCGAGGACTTTTTGTTCTCGTACTCGACTTCCGCTTCAGCCAGGGCCGAACCGCAGTCGAAGCACCAGTTCACAGGCTTCAGGCCCTTGAACACAAAACCGCCCTTGACGATTTCAGCCAGGGCACGGATTTCACCGGCCTCGTTTTTGAAGTCCATGGTCTTGTACGGGTTGGCAAAGTCGCCCAACACGCCCAGACGGATGAATTCGGATTTCTGACCTTCGATCTGCTCGGTGGCATACGCACGGCACAGTTCGCGGGTCTTGTCCGCGCCCAGGTTCTTGCCGTGGGTCACTTCGACTTTGTGCTCGATCGGCAGACCGTGGCAGTCCCAGCCAGGAACATAAGGCGCATCGAAACCCGACAGGGTTTTCGAGCGGAGAATCATGTCCTTGAGAATCTTGTTCAGCGCATGACCGATGTGAATCGTGCCGTTGGCGTACGGAGGACCGTCGTGAAGTACGAACTTCGGACGATCCTTGCCAATCTCGCGCAACTTACCGTACAGGCCAATGCTGTCCCAGCGCTGCAGAATCTGCGGTTCGCGCTGAGGCAGGCCGGCCTTCATTGGGAAGGCGGTGTCCGGAAGGTTTAGCGTGGCTTTATAGTCGGTCATTTAAGGCTCTTCATTAGCGATTGGCGCTAGGTGCGACAGGGCACGGGCGGCGGCAACATCCGCATTGATCGCCGTCTTAAGCGCCTCCAGAGAGGCGAAACGCTGCTCTTCACGCAGCTTGTGGTGGAAAACCACCGTCAAACGCCGGTCATACAGATCGCCGGCAAAATCTAAAAGGTGCACTTCGAGGTGGGCTTTGCCATCCCCTTGTACCGTGGGCCGCACGCCAATGTTGGCGACGCCTGGCCAGGTCTTGCCGTCGATATCGACGTTGACCAGGTAAACCCCGGTCAGCGGCACGCGACGACGCTTAAGTTGTATGTTGGCGGTCGGCGTGCCCAGTTGCCGTGCCAGCTTCTGGCCATGCAGGACCCGCCCGGTGATCTGGAAAGGACGACCGAGCAGCCGTTCGGCCAAGGCGAAATCGGCGGCGGCCAAGGCATTTCGCACCTGAGTGCTGCTGACGCGAATGCCGTCCAGTTCGACGGTTTGCGCCGCTTCGACGGTGAAGCCCTGTATCACGCCGGCCTGTTGCAGGAAATCGAAATCCCCAACCCGGTCGCAGCCGAAACGAAAGTCGTCACCGACCTCCAGATGCTGGACCCCGAGACCGTCCACCAGAATGGTGTCGACGAATTCGCTGGCGCTGAGCTTGCTCAAGCGCTGATTGAAGGCCAGGCACAGGACCCGGTCGACACCTTCTTCAGCCAGCAGCTGCAGCTTGTCCCGTAGCCGGGCCAGACGGGCCGGAGCCGTGTCAGGGGCGAAGAATTCTCGCGGCTGCGGCTCGAAAATCACCACGCAGCTGGGCACGCCCAACTCGAGCGCTCGCTCACGTAGCCTCGCCAGGATCGCCTGGTGGCCACGGTGAACACCGTCAAAGTTGCCAATAGTGGCGACACAGCCCCGATGCTGGGGGCGCAGATTGTGGAGGCCTCGAACCAGCTGCATAACGCGCTTCTTGCTCATAAAGTGGTCGATTATAACCACACCCGGCGGCCGACGACAGGCAACACCGTAACCCAAAGTAATCGAACCGACAAAACCGTCGATTCGCCCGTGTTTATTAAAGCAAGGACCTTAGCTCAAGGCCTTGCGATTGAAGTCGCGCAAACGGAAGCCCATCAACAGCAACATGCCGAAATAAGCGACCACACCAGCAACAACCAGTGCGCCCAGACGCAGGAACCGTTCAAGCATATGGCCCTGATCCCACGTCGGCATGAAGTGCATCCCGACCAGTAGCACAACAGACATCACCAGCACCGCGATCACTAGTTTGGCAGCGAACTTTGCCCAACCCGGTTGCGGCTGATACATCTGCTGCTTGCGGAGTTGATAGAACAGCAGGCTGGCGTTAATGCACGCACCGATGCTGATGGCCAAAGCCAGACCGGCATGGGCCAGCGGGCCGATCAATACCAGGTTGAACAATTGGGTAACGATCAGGGTGAAAATCGCGATTTTTACCGGCGTGCGGATGTTTTGTTGCGCATAAAAGCCCGGCGCCAGCACTTTGATCACGATAATCCCGAGCAAACCGACCGAATAAGCGATCAGCGCCCGCTGAGTCATGGAGGCGTCAAACGCGCTGAACTGGCCGTACTGAAACAGCGAAACGGTCAACGGCTCGGCGAGAATCCCCAGCGCCAGTGAGCACGGCAACACCAACACGAAACACAAACGCAGACCCCAATCGAGGATCCGCGAATATTCCTGGCGATCCTTGCTGGCGTAGGTCTTGGCCAGGGTCGGCAGGAGAATCGTACCCAGCGCCACACCCAGAACGCCGGAAGGCAACTCCATCAAACGGTCGGCGTAGTACATCCAGGACACGGAACCGGCGACCAGGAACGAGGCGAAAATGGTGTTGATGATCAGCGAAATCTGGCTCACGGACACGCCGAGAATCGCCGGAAGCATTTGTTTCATGACCCGCCAGACGCCGCTGTCACGCAGGTTCAGACGTGGCAACACCAGCAGGCCAATCTTCTTCAGGTGCGGCAACTGATAGAGCAATTGCGCCAGGCCGCCCACCAGTACTGCCCAGCCCAACGCCATGACCGGCGGATCGAAATACGGCGTCAGAAACAACGAAAAGATGATCATGCTGACGTTGAGCAGGGTCGGCACGAAGGCCGGCACCGAGAAGCGGTTATACGTATTGAGGATCGCCCCGGCCAATGAAGACAGGGAGATCAGCAATATATAAGGAAAGGTCACCCGCAGCAGATCGGACGTCAGCTCGAATTTTTCCGGCGTATCGGTGAAACCCGGCGCGGTCGCCCAGATGACCCACGGCGCGGCGATCATGCCCAAAGCGGTGACCAGCGCCAGCACCAGCGTCAGCAGGCCCGATATGTAAGCAATGAAGGTTCGCGTCGCCTCCTCGCCCTTCTGGCTTTTGTATTCAGCAAGAATCGGCACGAACGCCTGGGAAAAGGCCCCCTCGGCGAAGATCCGCCGCAGCAGATTGGGCAGTTTGAAGGCGATAAAGAAGGCGTCGGTCGCCATCCCCGCGCCAAATGTACGCGCGATAAGGGTGTCACGTACGAACCCCAGAACCCGGGAAAGCATCGTGATAGAGCTGACGGCGGCCAACGATTTGAGCAGATTCATTGAAAGAGTTTGTGCCTGTCGATAAACAGCAGGCGAACAAAGCGCCTACTTATGCGATACTCCGCGCCGCAGCAGCACAGAGCCAAAGCTCGCGAGTTTACAGGTCAAGCGCCGGAAATAAATATCCCGCCTCTTTATACCTACCACTTAGCGGAACGTCTCAACCGCCCTTGACAAGACATCAACTCATCGGCATGATTCGCGGCCTATTTTGTTTGCTATTTCCTAAAAAGTCTTTCGAGGAGCTCGACGGTGGCCAACACACCTTCCGCCAAAAAACGTGCAAAACAGGCTGAGAAGCGTCGCAGCCACAACGCCAGCCTGCGTTCCATGGTTCGTACCTACATCAAGAATGTAGTTAAAGCCATTGACGCAAAAGACGCTGAAAAAGCTCAAGCTGCTTATGTTCTGGCCGTGCCAGTTATCGACCGTATGGCCGATAAAGGCATCATCCACAAGAACAAGGCTGCTCGTCATAAGAGCCGCCTGAACGGTCACGTCAAGGCTCTGAACCTTGCTGTTGCCGCATAAGCGATAAGCTTGTTAAAAAACCGACCCTGAGGTCGGTTTTTTATTGCCTGCGATTTGAGTAAACGCAGCGCAAAAAAATGGGAAGGGCCAGGCCCCTCCCATTTTGATCTTCCTCAAATTACCGAGCGTTCGCCCACGGCAAAATTGGAATCGCCGTCACCGCATTCTGCGGACTGCCTTCGATCACTCGATCGCTGTAGACCAGGTACACCAGCGTATTGCGCTTCTTGTCCAGGAATCGCACCACCTGCATGGTCTTGAACACTAGCGACGTGCGCTCCTTGAACACCTCATCGCCATCCTTCAACTCGCCTTTGAAGCTGATCGGCCCGACCTGACGGCAAGCGATAGAGGCTTCAGCGCGATCTTCAGCCAACCCCAAACTGCCCTTCACGCCGCCCGTCTTGGCTCGTGACAGGTAGCAGGTCACGCCCTCGACCTTTGGATCATCAAACGCTTCAACGACGATACGGTCGTTCGGGCCGACGAACTTGAACACCGTCGACACCTGTCCAATCTCCTCGGCCGAGGCCAGCAGCGGCATCGCCAACAGCAGGCCCAACAATCCTTTTGCAACGCGCATTCGAGTATTCCTTCAGACCAGGATCAGGTTATCGCGGTGAACCAGTTCCGGCTCCGCCATGTAACCCAACAGACCGACAATCGCCTCAGACGACTGACCGATGATTTTTTGTGCTTCCAACGCGCTGTAGTTGGCCAGTCCTCGGGCGATTTCACGACCGTCCGGCGCCACGCAAACCACCATCTCGCCACGACGGAAGCTACCCTGGACCAGCTTGACACCTACGGGAAGCAAACTTTTATTGCCTTGGGACAGCGCCGTCACAGCACCAGCATCCAGCACGAGCGTGCCGCGGGTTTGCAGGTGCCCAGCCAGCCATTGCTTGCGCGCCGCCAGCATGCCGCGCTCAGGTGAAAGCAAGGTGCCGATGCGCTCGCCCGCCTTGAGGCGATCCAGCACGCGCTCAATACGCCCGCCGACGATGATGGTATGCGCACCGGAACGAGCCGCCAGCCGCGCAGCACGCAATTTGGTCTGCATGCCGCCCCGCCCCAGCGCACCACCTGTGCCGCCCGCCACCGCATCCAGCGCCGGATCATCGGCGCGCGCTTCGTAAATCAGATTGGCGTTAGGGTTGTTGCGCGGATCGGCGTCGAACATGCCATCGCGATCGGTGAGAATCACCAGCAAGTCAGCTTCGACCAGGTTGGCTACCAGCGCCGCCAGGGTGTCGTTGTCACCGAAACGAATTTCGTCGGTGACCACAGTGTCGTTTTCGTTGATCACCGGAATAACTTTCAACTCAACCAACGCTCGCAAGGTGCTGCGGGCGTTCAGGTAGCGCTTGCGGTCGGACAAGTCGTCGTGAGTCAGGAGAATCTGCGCGGTATGCCGGCCATATTCGGCAAAGCTCGACTCCCAGGCCTGCACCAGGCCCATCTGACCGATGGCGGCAGCGGCCTGCAACTCGTGCATCGCACTGGGTCGTACGGTCCAGCCCAAGCGGCTCATGCCGGCCGCCACCGCCCCGGAGGACACCAGCACCAGCTCGACGCCAGCCTCATGCAAAGCCACCATCTGCTCGACCCAAACACCCATTGCCGCGCGATCCAGGCCCTTGCCGTCCGCTGTCAGCAAAGCGCTGCCGATCTTCACGACCCAACGCTGCGCACCTGTCACCTTGCTCCGCATCATCTTCAACCTTAGCTTGAGGACAGCGCGACCCAGCGCTGCCCGTGACGTTATTCGTGACTACCGATTTCCAGATACTAAAACGCCGCTCGATTGAGCGGCGTTTAAGTTTACTGCAACGAATCAGTCACGCACGTAAATGATTTCCGGACCGTCTTCGTCATCCACATCTTCTTCATCCCAATCATCGTCGCCGATGTCGTGGACCGACTTCACGCCGCTACGGCGCAGGGCACGCTGGTCATCCAGCGCCTGCAGCTGAGCACGGGCTTCGTCTTCGATGTGCTGATCGAGCTCGGCCAACTCTTCTTTGTAGACCGGGTCGTTAGCCAGGCGATCGGCACGATCTTCCATGTAACGCATGATGTCGTGGCAAAGACGCTCAGTACCCAGCTTGGAGATGGCCGAGATCACGTAGACCGGACCGGTCCATTCCAGGCGATCAACGATCTCCTTGACGCGCTCATCGTGCTCTTCTTCAAGGATCTGGTCGCACTTGTTCAGCACCAGCCAACGATCACGCTCAGCCAGGGACGGGCTGAACTTGGTCAGTTCGCTGACAATCACTTCAGCAGCATCCGGCGCGCTGGCATCATCGAGCGGTGCCATGTCCACGAGGTGCAGCAGCAGACGCGTACGCGACAAGTGCTTGAGGAAACGAATCCCCAGGCCCGCGCCGTCGGAAGCGCCTTCGATCAGACCCGGAATGTCCGCGACCACGAAGCTTTTCCAGCGATCGACACTGACCACGCCCAGGTTCGGCACCAACGTGGTGAACGGGTAGTCGGCGACTTTCGGCTTGGCGGCCGACACCGAACGAATGAAGGTACTCTTGCCAGCATTCGGCAAGCCCAGCAGACCGACGTCAGCCAACACCTTCATTTCCAGCTTCAGATCACGCGCCTCACCCGGTTTGCCCGGAGTGGTCTGACGCGGAGCACGGTTGGTACTGGACTTGAATCGGGTGTTACCCAGACCGTGCCAGCCGCCGTGCGCGACCAAAAGCTTTTGACCGGCCTTGGTCAAGTCGCCGATTATTTCCTGGGTGGCAGAGTCGATGACCGTGGTGCCCACCGGAACACGCAGCACCAGCTCTTCACCTTTCTTGCCGGTGCAGTCAGTGCTGCCGCCGTTGGAACCGCGCTCGGCATCGAAGTGCCGGGTGTAACGGTAGTCCACCAGGGTGTTGAGGTTTTCGTCGGCGATCATATAGACCGAGCCGCCATCACCACCGTCACCGCCGTTCGGGCCGCCGTTTTCAATGAATTTCTCGCGACGGAAGCTCATGCAACCGTTGCCGCCGTCACCGGCCTTTACTCGAATCGATACTTCATCAACAAACTTCATAACACAACGCCTCTCGCCATACGGACGAGCCGAAAAAACCTAGACATAAGACTCTTGCAAAAATGAGCGCAGCGACCTCAATCAACGACCGCAAATCCAGCGCTGGAGCCCATCACAAACAGCTTTGCAAGAGACTCACCCCACAAACGAAAAAGCCCCGTCGCAAGACAGGGCTTTTCCAGCATCTACGTAATTATGCCGCGACGACTTCAGTCTTCGGGACAATGCTTACGTAACGGCGATTGAAAGCGCCTTTTACTTCGAACTTGATCACGCCGTCGATTTTAGCGAACAGAGTGTGATCTTTGCCCATGCCAACGCCGTAGCCAGCGTGGAATTGGGTGCCGCGCTGACGCACGATGATGTTGCCCGGAATGATAACCTGGCCGCCATACATCTTCACGCCAAGGCGTTTGGCTTCTGAGTCGCGACCGTTACGGGTACTACCACCAGCTTTTTTGTGTGCCATGAGTCAATTCTCCTAGTGAGGAATTAGGCTGAAATTAAGCCTGAATACCGGTGATTTTGATCTCGGTGTACCACTGGCGGTGGCCCATACGCTTCATGTGGTGCTTACGACGACGGAACTTGATGATGCGGACTTTATCGTGACGACCTTGGGAGATCACTTCAGCCACAACGGTAGCGCCAGGAACAACTGGAGCGCCGATATTCACGTCGTCGCCATTGGCAACCAACAGAACGCGATCAAAAGTAACGGATTCGCCGGTAGCGATTTCCAGTTTTTCGATCTTCAGGTATTCACCTGGAGCAACTTTGTACTGCTTGCCACCAGTAACGATTACTGCATAAGACATGGTATTTCTCCGATAATCCTGCTCACCCAGCTCTTTATAAGAAGAGGTATTGGCTGGCATGGCTGCATAAGGCTGGAAGGCCTGTTTGCAATTGCGTAAGGCAGGTGCTGCCCAGGAAGTTCAGGGTGCGCGATTGTACGCAAGCTGCCGGGACGTTGCAAGAGGCCGTCCATCGTACCTTGACACCCGCCGACGTGGGTCCTAGCATGCCGCGCAACCCTTCTGGAGCAACTGTCGCTGATGCAACCCCAAGCTTTCTACCGCACGGTGGCGGACGATTTTAGCGCCGTCGACGGCATCATCAAGAAGCAGCTGACTTCCCGAGTGCCGCTGGTATCGAAAATCGGCGACTACATTACCTCGGCTGGCGGTAAACGCCTGCGTCCATTATTAGTGTTGCTGTGTGGCAAGGCCCTGGGCCGCGAAGGCGATGACCTGCGCCTGCTGGCCGCGACCATCGAGTTCCTGCACACCGCGACCCTGCTGCATGACGACGTGGTCGACATGTCCGGCATGCGCCGTGGCCGCTCGACTGCCAACGCCATGTGGGGCAACGCTCCGAGCGTGCTGGTGGGCGACTTCCTGTATTCGCGGTCCTTCGAAATGATGGTCGAACTGGGCTCCATGCCGGTAATGAAGATCCTTTCGCAAGCCACGCGCATCATCGCCGAAGGCGAAGTGTTGCAGCTGTCCAAGGTTCGCGACGCCAGCACCACTGAAGAAACCTATATGGAAGTCATCCGCGGCAAGACCGCGATGCTCTTCGAAGCGTCGACCCACAGCGCCGCAGCTTTGTGCGAAGCCACACCGGAACAGAGCGAAGCGCTGCGTACCTTCGGCGATCACCTGGGCGTAGCCTTCCAACTGGTCGACGACCTGCTGGACTACCGTGGCGACGCGCAAACCCTAGGCAAGAACGTCGGTGACGACCTGGCTGAAGGCAAGCCGACCCTGCCGCTGATCTATACTATGCGTGAAGGTACGCCGGAGCAGGCTGCACTGGTTCGCAAGGCGATCCAGAAAGGCGGTATCGAAGACCTGGAAAGCATCCGCGAAGCCGTGGAAGCGTCAGGCTCGCTGGATTACACCGCCCAACTGGCTCGCGACTACGTGGCCCGCGCGATCAAATGCCTCGATGTGCTGCCAGCCAGCGAGTATCGCGATGCGCTGGTCGAGTTGAGCGAGTTTGCGGTCGCGCGCACGCACTGACAGACCTCAACCTGTGGGGGCCCTCTCCCACAGGTTTGCTCCCTCACCCTCCTCCGCCTAAAAACCCTATACAATGTGCGACTTTTAGCGACCCTGACTCCAAGGAGCTTTAGTGAGCACGTTGCCACCCTGCCCAAAATGCAATTCCGAATACACCTACGAAGACGGCGCCCAGCTGATCTGCCCTGAGTGCGCCCACGAGTGGTCCGCCATCGGCGAAGCCGAAGCAGTGTCCGATGACACCGTGAAAAAGGATTCGGTGGGCAATGTCCTGCAGGACGGCGACACCATCACCGTGATCAAAGACCTCAAGGTCAAAGGCACGTCGCTGGTGGTCAAGGTCGGCACCAAGGTCAAGAACATCCGCCTGTGCGATGGCGATCACGACATCGATTGCAAGATCGACGGCATCGGCCCGATGAAGCTCAAATCCGAGTTCGTCAGAAAAGTCTGAGCCTGTTGTATTCCATCCTGCGCCCTGCGTGGGATGGTGTTTCACCCTCCCCGCTTGACCCAACAGTCCTTCGCAATAGCCAAACGCCAGCCGTTTTGGCCTTACGCAATCTTTACCCGGAAAAAAACACAAACCGCCAATAGGTCCTTGCTATTTAATGAATAAGAATTATTCTCATTGAAACCCATCAATGGAGATGATACCCATGACTTATTTGATCGATGCCTGGCTGGACCGGCCACACCCTTACCTCAGGATCCTCCATCGGGAAACCGGGGAAGTCTGTGCGGTACTTGAAGAAGAAGCCTTGAACGAGCTGCAGGATCAGGGTGATCTGGACGTCAACGGCTTGAGTTCCAGCGAGCCGGTGGTGCTCAAGGAACTGGTGCGCAATCTGTTTCTGTTCTGCTATGCCCGGGCATTGCGCCCGACAAACGAACTGCACCACAAGATCGAACTATGAAGATGGCGCAAAACCCTGTAGGAGCGAGCGGTGCGGCGTTCCGACTTGCCCGCGAAGAGGCCATAACATTCAACATCATCGTTGACTGACACACCGCCTTCGCGAGCAAGCTTCGCTCCTACAAGATCAAGGTCTTACAGAACGTCGAGCAGCTCGACGTCGAATACCAGTACGCTGTGCGGTGGAATGCTGCCAACGCCTTGAGCGCCGTAAGCCAGTTCGCTCGGCACGTACAGACGCCATTTGCTACCGGCGTTCATCAGTTGCAGGGCTTCGGTCCAGCCAGCGATCACGCCGCCGACCGGGAATTCTGCAGGCTGACCACGATCGTAGGAACTGTCGAACACAGTGCCGTCGATCAGGGTGCCGTGGTAGTGAGTACGCACTTGATCTTCACGGGTTGGCTTGGCGCCTTCACCGGCGGTCAGCACTTCGAATTGCAGGCCGGAAGCCAGGGTGGTGATGCCGTCACGCTTGGCGTTTTCAGCCAGGAATGCCAGGCCTTCGCCAGCAGCTGCTTCAGCTTTGGCGGCTGCTTCAGCTTGCATGATTTCGCGGATCACCTTGAAGCTTGCGGACATTTCTTCCTGACCCACACGGCTTTCCTTGCCGGCGAATGCGTCGGTCAGACCCGCCAGGATCGCGTCCAGGTTAACGCCCGGTGGCGGGTTGTCGCGCAGTTGGTCGCCCAGCTGACGGCCAATACCGTAGCTGACGCGGGTTTCGTCGGTGGACAGATTTACTTCGGACATGACACTGCTCCGCTGTGCGGACGGCTCTGGAACTTGCCGTGCGTGCACAGCGCATTCCGAAGCGCCCGGAACCAAAAGGGCCAGCAGACTAGCACAGATGCCATCGCGTTGATGAGGGGTGTCAGTGCTGCCACGCGATCGGTACCTTCAGGCTTTCCTCGATGCCGAGTCCACACATCTCGTCATGAACCGAAACATGTACAAGGTTGAATGGCAAGCTGGGAAAGGCGTGAAGCACTTCACGCGCATGCTCGACCGAGCGCAGATGAAACATCTGGCCGCGGGCATCACTCAATGGATACGCCGCGCCGTGCATCCGCGCTTCCAACAGGTAGATCCCACCTTCCATCGAGATCAGGTTGAGCTCATCGATCTTCCCGGCGATGGCATAGGCATTCAACTCTTGCAGGTCCATGAACACACCTCACACAGTGGCGAGCCAAGATCCTTACAGGCATAAGCCTCGGCGCATCAAAGCACAAGCCACAAACAACACCGCCCGTCTGTTTCGCGACTCTGTCTAGCCAATCAGTGCTTGGTCAGCTTATCCAGATAACCCATGGCAAACGCCGAAATCACGAAGGTCATGTGGATGATCACGTACCACTTCAAATGCTCGGGATCGATGTTCTTGGCGTCCATGAAAACCCGCAGCAGGTGGATGGACGAAATCGCCACGATGGAAGCGGCCACCTTCATCTTCAATGAAGAGGAGTCCATGGTGCCCAACCAGTTGAGCTTCTCCTTGCCTTCGTCGATATCCAGTTGGGAAACGAAGTTCTCGTACCCGGAGATCATCACCATCACCAGCAGGCCGCCCACCAGCGCCATGTCGATCAGCGACAGCAGCACCAAAATCAGATCCGACTCAGCCATCGAGAACACGTTGGGGATGACGTGAAACACTTCCTGGAAGAATTTCAGCGCCAGCGCCAGCAGCCCGAGGGACAGACCGAAGTAGATCGGCGCCAGCAGCCAGCGGGAGGCGTACATTGCATTTTCGATAAAGCGTTCCATTAAATCTCACATGTGGGCTGGAAATGGCCGCGAGTATATCAGCCACCCGTTACACCCAGAAACCGTCGGGAAATCCGCAACCTGCGCGTGTGTGACAAGGTTTTTCTGCTAGTGTCCAAAGCATTGACAGCTCAGCGACATCGGACAGGAAGACGGGAAATGGATGTGCGATTGCCTCTAACGAGCGCCGGAATTTGCCTGGCTTTGCTGATGAGCGCCTGTTCTCCCAGCGATGAGAAACGCCAGGTCAGCCTCGAGGAAAAGACTGCGCAGTTCGAGAAATCTCTGGATGCGATACAGGATCCGAAACTCAAGGATGCCGTGGCTGAACTCGGCGGCTCACTGTTGTTGTTCGAGCGCGCGCAACTCAAGCTCGACAGCAAACCGGTGGAAACAGAATACGGCGAAGACGCCCTCGCCGTGCTCAAGCACTACCCCACGCCACAAGCCTTGGTCGACACGTACATCAACGGCCTGTTCGTGCTGCACAAAGACTCCAGTTCCGACTACCTGACCGATCTGCAACCGGTGTTCCCTCTTAACTTCAACATGCCGGCTGCGTTTCTCTTTCCCCATGGCCTGGAATGGCAATCGGTGACCCTGAGCAACAAACGCGTCATCCCGTTTCAGCCGGAATGGTCGGAAACCGATCCCGGTATACAGTTGAGCCCATCGAGCTCAAACCTGACCAACCCCGACGACCTGACGGTGACCTACCCCTTCATCGATGGCCTGGACGTCGACAATAAGAACCAGCCACAACCGGTGAGCCTGCAAGGCAAGGTGGAAGTGATCGCACCGCGCCGGCTCTACAGCTTCGACCTGACGAAAAAAGACGTTGGCCAGACTCGCACCAACGACAACCTCAGCGTCACCCTGCTGAACCTTGCCAACAACTACGCCGAAATCGAATTCAACAACAGCGCACCACTGGCCCCCGAGGTCAGCGAAACACCGTTGAATCCGCTGATCGTTCAGGCCAAGGACAGCACCGGGCAATTTCTCTCGCGCTCAGGTTCGATCAACGAAACCGCCGCACTAATTGCTTTCTATCAACAGCAACTGGCGAAAATGCAGCAGCAAAAGGCCTGGAGTGAGAGCTTCGAAAAACAGATCGATGAAGAGCAGCGCGCGTTTGAGAAGCAACAGAGCCACCATTATTCCAAGGTGTACTTCAACGGGCCGATCGAGGCCCTCGAGGTCAGCGTACTGGACTTTTCAACCGCCACAGTGACCCGCAAGGACCTGGACCTGTCAGTCCGCCGCTTCGACTCACACACCACGGAAAAGACCATCCAGCCACTGACTTTGCCGGTGGTGGTGTACGACGACCAGGCCCCGATCTGGCTCAAGGGCGCAACGCTTGGCGAGGAACAACTGAAAAAGAATGTCAGTATCAGTCAGTCGGTCGAAGACCCCAGCGCCGCGCGTATCGAGTTCTATCACTCCAAAAGCTTCAATGACGAGTTGCTCGGCACCTCCTTCAACCCTGGTGAGAGTCCGGTCAGCTTCTTCACCGAGGACGGTAACGGCAAACGCGATGAACCGATTGAATTGCCGCCAGAGGCTTACCAGGTTGATCCCCTGCGCGGCACCATTACCTACGACTTGAACTTGTTCCCGCAAACCCCGGCTTACGCGGTGGGCTCCATGCCGCTGTTCCTCGCCACCGTCGAAAAGAAAACCATCGACGCCCACCAGTTGCCCCAAGGCCTGGTGCTCAAAGGCAATGCGCTGGTGGTTGATCTGAAGCTGTTTCCCGCCCAGGACTGGCGTTTCTTCGCCAAGGACGACAGCGGCAATTATCTGAAGGAGATTCTTTCGGTCATCCACGATGCGAGCGCAGAAGGCCCGGCATTATTGGGTGTGCATTACTTCTACGGGCAGCCTGCCCGACTGGAAACCTATCAACGAACCGACCTCGCCACCGTGCAGTATGGTTTCGAGGTCAAACTCGACAAGGCGGACACGTCCCACCTTGCCCAATAGCCTGTTCAGTGTTCGGGGTGAAACTCGAAACCTCCAGGATTGCGGCAACGACCACCATTGATTTCCCGCAGCTGAGCTTGCAGGTGCAGGCACCAGATTTGCGGATCATCGGCCAGCTCATAGCCGTGCAGGGTGAGACTTTCAACGATGGTGTCGAGGATCGACTCAGCCACAAAGGGGCCATGAAACGGGCCCTGGGCTTTGATGGCAGAAGGTTGTTCGCCGGCCATTCCGGCGGCAAAGAGTAAGGTCCACATGCCCGTATCTCCCGCCAATGGGCGGATGGCACACTCGATACGGGTCACAAGGCCCAGGCATTGACGGGTGAGGCAGAGGTTGCGCGACATGGCGGCGACCCTCGGTAGATCCGGTATTCAGCCCCCACGGGAGGGCTGTCTCGATCCAGTGATTACTGTCGATATCCTTGAGCTGAGAATAGAAGAAAAGTTTGACTTGTACGTCAGGTGAGACCGAAAGGCGCCGAATGGTCATTGTGTGAATATTGACGCCAGACCGACGGCACTTGTAGGAGCGAGGCTTGCCCGCGAAAGCCGTGACGCGGTTTTACCGGAATAACCGCGTTATCGCTCTTCGCGGGCAAGCCTCGCTCCTACAGGGGGCTCTATGTCAGGCGGGTTTGGCTTCCACTAACGCTTCCTGCGCAGCTTCTTTTTCGGCTTCCTTGAGGTCTTCTTCGCTGATCATTTCTGCGATGACCCGCAGGCGTTCTACCACTCGCGCGTTAACGCTGCCTTCAGGGAACTGGCCATCGGCGTCTGGCGCACCGGCCGGCTCGCCAACCAACAGGCTAAGCGCCTCATCGGCCTGGCGCACGGCGTAGACGTGGAACTGCCCCGCGCGCACCGCCGCCAGCACTTTTTCGTCGAGCATCAGCGTGGCAACGTTGGCCTGAGGAATGATCGCCCCTTGCTCGCCGGTCAACCCGCGCGCTTCGCAGAGTCGGAAGAAGCCTTCGATCTTCTCGTTGACCCCACCCACCGCCTGCACTTCACCGAACTGGTTGATCGAGCCGGTGATCGCAAAACACTGCTTGAGCGGGGTTTTCGACAAGGCCGAAATCAAGGTGCAAGCCTCGCCCAGCGACGCACTGTCGCCATCGACGTAACCGTAGGACTGCTCCAGGGCGATACTCGCGGAAATCGCCAGCGGGAATTCCTGGGCGTAACGGCTGCCCAGATACCCGGTGAGGATCATCACGCCTTTGGAGTGAATGGGCTGGCCGAGGTTGACCTCGCGTTCGATGTCGACGATGCCGCTACCGCCCGGATACACCGTGGCGGAAATCCGCGCCGGCACACCAAATGCCGAGTCGCCGACCTCCAGCACTGTCAGCCCGTTACATTTGCCCACCGCCGCGCCATCCGTGTCGATCAGGATGATTCCCGCCAGCATGTCATCAAGAATCCGCGCCGAGACGCGCCCGGTGCGCGTGGCCTTGGCCTTGAGCGCACGTTCGATGTGCCCGGCGTCGGTCATTTCATCACCGGCCAGTTGGCGAATGAAATCCGCCTCGCTGACCAGTTGGAACAGATCACCGATTCGCGCCGACAAGCGCCCCTGGTGCTCAGCCAGGCGAGCACTGTAAGTCGCCAGACGCGCCACCGCATCAGCGGTCAGCGGCGCCATGCCTTCTTCGGAGGTGCGGGTTTTGAGCAACTGGGCGAACTGCTCCAGGCTTTCGTCAACCATCGGGATGTCTTCGTCGAAGTCCACCAGGACGCGGAACATCTCCTGGAAGTCCGGATCGAGGTCTTGCAGCGTGTAATAGATCTGGCGGGCACCGATGATGACGACTTTGACCTGCAACGGGATATGTTGCGGAGCCAGGGTCACGGTGGCGAAACGGCCCATCTCGCCCAGCGGCGATTCCATTTTCAGCTTGCGCGATTGCAAGGCGCGCTTGAGCGCATCCCATACGAACGGTTCGCTGAGCATTTTCTCTGCTTCGAGGATCAGGAAACCGCCATTGGCGCGGTGCAGCGCTCCCGGACGCAACTGGCGATACGTGGTGTAGAGCGCACCCTGATCGGTGGTGTACTCGATACGACCGAACAGGTTTTCGTAAGTCGGGTGTGGCTCGAAGACCACTGGCGCACCACCGCTGAACGGATGACCGACCACCAGGCTCGGCGCGTATTGCTCTTCCAGCAGCTTGCGGGCGATGGCGTCTGTTTTGCTGTCGTCCACCAGTTGCTCGACCACCGTCTTGAGCAGGTACACCTGCATCGCTTGCAGGTAACCGCAGACACCGGCGTTTTCCGCGTACTTTTCCGACAGCGGTGCTAGCA
This sequence comes from Pseudomonas sp. HLT2-19-2, assembly GCF_054898005.1. NCBI lineage: Bacteria > Pseudomonadati > Pseudomonadota > Gammaproteobacteria > Pseudomonadales > Pseudomonadaceae > Pseudomonas > Pseudomonas sp. HLT2-19-2. The sequence goes on from NZ_CM142712.1 coordinate 5,321,944, forward strand.
ATGGCTGCAAGGCCAGGGTGATGGTTTCTTCGTTGAGCTGGCGCAGTTGATTGCTCGACTCACGCTTCCACTGCGGCAGGCTGGCGAGCTCTTCGTTCAGCCGCTCTTCCAGCCACGCAATGTCGTCGTGAAAACGCTCGCGATCGGCTTCCGGCAACTGGGCAAATTCGGCTTCGTCCACGGCCTTGCCTTCGCTCATCGGGGTGAAGGCGATATTGGTGCTGTCGCGGTACAGCGCAACTTCCTTTTCCAGCGCCAGACGCTCGATCACATCCAGCGCGCGGTCATAGCGTTGATTGAAGGCGCGGTCGATGGCGCTTTTCTTCTGCTGGTAGGACGGGTGCTCGAACACTGCCGGAAAAGTCGCCAGCAGGTTGTCGATCAAGCCGTTGATGTCATCGATAAAGGCACCGGCAGTGCCCGAGGGCAATTCCAGGGTGCGCGGTTCGCGAGGATCATCGAAATTGTTGACATAGACCCAGTCCGCCGGAGTCTGCAGGCGTTTGCCTTCGGCTTTCAGGTAGCGTTTGACGAACGAGAACCGGCCAGTGCCGGGCTCACCCATGACGAAGACGTTGTAACCGGGGCGTGGCATGGCCACACCGAACTGCAAGGCTTCGACCGCACGTTCCTGGCCAAGCACACCGCGGAAGGGCTCCAAATCATTGGTGGTAGAGAAGCTGAACTGTTCAGCGGAAAACGGACGGGTCAGCGCGTCGGGCGCTAAACGCAAGCTGGCAGCTACAGGATCAGGCATCGGGCTTCCTTACATCAGGCGGGGCAGATAGCGGCATTCTGGCGCTGCCCATACCTCACTTGCAAGGCGCGCCTCTAGCCAAAGCATAGACAAAGCGGCATCGCTAAGCGGGCCGGGTCTAAATCAATGTTTTCAACGAATGTTATGCAAAAAATAACGGAACCTCAGGAACGTGCCTAAACTCCAAACTGCGCGGCTGGAACAATAACCGGCCCACTGGCGCCAGATCGGGCCAGACCCCTTGTCCATTGGTATGCACATAAAGAGAACAAAGCTATGAAACGGATTCTTCTCGGTACTCTCTTCACCGCTGTATCCCTCAATGCCATGGCTCAGGCGCCAGGCGGCCCGGATTGCGGTTGGGGCAACATGCTGTTCGAAGGTCAGCGTGGCACCCCGGCTCACTTCCTGGCATCCACCACCAACGGCACTTCCGGCAACGCAACATTTGGTATGACCTCTGGTACCAACGGTTGCTCGACAAATGCGTCGCTGACCTATGGCGGCAAATCCTGGATTGCCATGAATGGCATGATGAACGAGCTGTCCGAAGACATGGCTAAGGGTCAGGGCGAAGCGCTGACCACTTACGCCGTGGTAATGGGCGTGGCGCCGGAAGACCGTGCGCACTTCGCCGCCGTCACTCATGAGCACTTCCAGCAGATCTTCAGCAAGGCTGACGTGACCGCTGACGACGTGCATACCAACACCCTGGCCGTTCTGAAGAACGATCCTCGTCTGGCTAAGTACGTTACTCAAGCTTAAGCTCGACCCGCCCGTTCCTTTCGGGGAACGGGTTTTATTTTTTGGACCTGACCCTTTTTGGTCTTTGTATTCTTCGAGTTTAAGTAGCCCACTATGCTCAAACGCCTTGCCTGGCTGGCGCTCTGTGTCTGCGCCCCGCTGTCCGCCGCGCCTCACATAGACAATCAACGTTTGCAGCAACTGGCCAACGACCCCTTCTGGATTTCCCTAGGCCACTACGAAACCGCCAAACTCGGCGGCTGGCGCAGCTATGTCAGCGACAAGAAATTCTTCCTCGCCGCCGACGGCAATGAACACCCTGACCGTGAGTTGGCGGCGACCGTGCAAGCGCTGTACGCCCCGGCCACTGCCGGCGAACAACATGCGCAATGCGTCTACCCCGCGCGCACCCGCTGGCTGAAGGCACAGCTCAACCTGAGCGATCTGCCGAAGCTTCCCTGCACTGAATTCAAGCAATGGTTCAAGGATGTTTCGCCCCACAGTGCGGTGATGATTTTCCCGGCGGCGTATCTGAACAGCCCGTCTTCGATGTTCGGCCACACGCTGCTGCGCATCGACCAGGCCAATGTGCAGAGCGATCAAACCGCCCTGCTCAGTTATGCGATCAACTTCGGCGCGTACATTGAAGGTTCCGACAACAGCATCCTGTATGCCTGGAAAGGCTTGATGGGCGGCTATCCTGGTTTGTTTGCGCTGGTGCCTTATCAGGAAAAACTCTCGGAATACCGCAGTCTCGAGAACCGCGATCTGTGGGAATATCGCCTGAACCTGACCCCGGCAGAAACCGAGCGCATGGTGGAGCACGTCTGGGAACTGAAACAGATCCAGTTCGACTATTTCTTCTTCGACGAAAACTGCTCCTATCGCCTGCTGGAACTGCTGCAAGTGGCCCGCCCGAGCCTGCGCTTGACCGAACAATTCCCGCTGACCGCGATTCCTACGGACACCGTGAAAGCGGTGAAAGAAGCCGGGCTGGTGGAATCCATTCAGTATCGACCGTCTCGCGAACGTGAACTGCTGAGCCGCGCCGAGCCGTTGACCGATGAAGAACAGGATTGGGTGCTGAATGTCAGCGCCGACCAGAAGCAGTTGCAGGCGCCGGCGTTCAAGGCTCAACCGCGCGAGCGTCAGGCGCTGATCATCGACGCGGCCTATCGCCTGGAGCGCTACCGCGCCAACGGTCAGGAACGTGACCCGCAACGGGCGCAGCGCAGTTTCGAACTGCTGCGGGCGATCAACCAGAACCCGGCACCGGAACTGGACATCCCGCAACCCGGCCTGCCCGAGGATGGCCATGAATCGCGAACCTGGCAGGCCGGCGTCGGCACCCGGGGCGACAAGGCCTTTGGCGAGTATGGCCTGCGCATGGCGTATCACGATCTCAACGACAACGCCGAGAGCTTCCCCCTCGGTGCACAGATCGAAATCCTGCAAATGAAACTTCGCCAGTACGAAGGCAATCACTGGCAGTTGCAGCAATTGGACCTGGCGACCATCCGTTCCCTGACCCCGCGCAATGAGTTGCTGCAACCGCTCTCGTGGCAGGTCACCGGCGGCCTGGAGCGAGTGCCCGGTAAACGTGATGACGAAACCCTGGTCAGCCACGTCAATGGCGGTGGCGGCGGTACTTGGCAACTGGGCGACGACATGCTCGGCTTTGCCCTGGGCACCGTGCGCGTGGAGCACAACAACGACTTCGCCGCTTTTATCGCTCCGGCGGCGGGTTTCAATACGGGCCTGCTGTGGAAAAACCCGCTGGGCAACTTCAGCCTGGAGGCCAAAGGTGATTACTTCACCAATGGCGAAGTGCGCCGTAGCATGAGTCTGAATCAGCAGTGGGAATTGTCGCGCAACCTGGGTGTGCGCCTGAGTGCTCAGCGCGAATTCAGCCACCTGGCTTCGCCCGAGAACGAAGTGATGCTTGAGGTGAAGTGGTATCACTACTGATCTTTTGATCTTTCTTTCACATCCCGCTCACGAATCCACTCCTAGACTTCTCCTATAGGCCGTTGACGGCCCGGGAGTCTGAGATGTGGCGTTGCGTGGGTGTGGTGGGTTTGCTGATGTTGATCGCGGGTTGCCAGACGACCCACGAGGATCTGATCGCCAAGGGCTATCCACCGGCGTTCGCCGATGGCTTCGATGACGGTTGCAGCAGTGGCCGGCAAGCCGCTGGTGCAATCACTGGTGAGTTTCGAAAAAACGTCCCGCGTTATCTCAAGGACAAGCAGTACGCCGAGGGCTGGAGCGATGGCTTCCGCCAGTGCCAAGCCATGCGCGAAAGCGAGGATCGCGACGATTATCGCAGCCACCATTGGGACGACCGGGACAAAGCCTGGCAGCAGCAGAAGGATCAAGACGCCGCCCGTGCCTATCGCTCGCAATGAGTCGCTGACAGACATCCGTCGAAACTAAAAGCCTGCGACCATGGCCCAAACCCTATAACGGGAGAAAACCATGAGTCGCGCTTTCGTCAATGAAGATAACGCCGCCGCGCAAGCCGATCAGCCAGTCGAACGGCAGGTCAGCGCGCAGCCCAATTACGTCACGCCCACGGGGCTTACGCAGCTTCAGGCGAAAGTCGCCGAGGTGCAAAACCTGCTCAATGAACAGAGTTCGAGGGGTGAACTGGCGGACAAACAGCGCCAGGCCGACCTTGAGCGTGACTGGCGGTATTTCAATCAACGCCTGCAAAGCGCTCAGTTAGTCGTACCGGCTTCCTCGACCAACAAAGTGCAGATGGGCGCCTGGGTGACCTTTGCCGATGAACAGGGCAACGAACAACGCGTGCAGTTGGTGGGCGTGGATCAGGCAGATGCCGCGAGCGGGTTGATCAACTGGGGCTCGCCGCTGGGGCGGGCGTTGCTGGGCGCGCAGGTCGGGGATGAAGTGCTGTGGAAGCGGCCGGCGGGGGATTTGTCGATTGAGGTGTTGGGCATAGAAATCGGGTGACCTTTAGGCCGCCTTCGCGACGCGGTCTACCTGAAAAACACCCAAAAAAAAACGGAGCCCGAGGCTCCGTTTTTTCATGCACCAACCTGAAATCAGGCCAGTTTCTTGTGCCGTACACGATGCGGCTGGGCAGCGGCTTCGCCCAGACGTTTGCGGCGATCGGCTTCGTACTCGGTGTAGTTGCCTTCGAAGAACACCGCTTGCGAGTCGTCTTCGTACGCCAGGATGTGAGTCGCGACGCGGTCAAGGAACCACCGATCGTGAGAGATCACAATGGCAGCGCCCGGGAAGTCCAGCAGGGCTTCTTCCAGGGAACGCAGGGTTTCAACGTCGAGGTCGTTGGACGGTTCGTCAAGCAGCAGGACGTTGCCGCCCTCTTTCAGGGTCAGGGCCAGGTGCAAGCGACCGCGCTCACCACCGGACAGGTCCTTGACGAACTTCTGTTGATCGCCGCCCTTGAAGTTGAAGCGGCCGACGTAGGTGCGCGACGGGATCTCGTAGCTGCCAATGCGGATCTGGTCGGAACCGTCGGAGATTTGCTGGAAGACAGTCTTGCTGCCGTCCAGGTCGTCGCGGCTCTGATCGACGCATGCCAGTTGCACGGTTTCGCCGACTTCGATGCTGCCAGAATCCGGAGTTTCCTTGCCCATCAGCATGCGGAACAGGGTCGATTTACCGGCACCGTTACCGCCGATCACGCCAACGATGGCGCCTTTAGGCATGGAGAACGACAGGTTGTCGATCAACACGCGATCGCCATAGCCCTTGGAGACGTTCTTGAACTCGATGACCTTGTCGCCCAGGCGCGGACCGGCCGGGATGTAGATCTCGTTGGTTTCGCTGCGCTTCTGGAATTCCTGCGATTGCATTTCTTCGAAGCGTTGCAGACGAGCCTTGGATTTGGACTGGCGGGCCTTGGCGCCTTGGCGCACCCACTCCAGTTCTTCCTTCATGGCTTTTTCATGGGCCGACTGCTGCTTGGATTCGGCAGCCAGACGATTGGACTTGGCTTCAAGCCAGCCCGAATAGTTGCCCTCGTACGGGATACCGGCGCCGCGGTCGAGCTCGAGGATCCAGCCGGCGACGTTGTCCAGGAAGTAACGGTCGTGCGTGATCGCTACCACGGTACCCGGGAAATCGTGGAGGAAATGCTCCAGCCAGGCGACGGAATCGGCGTCCAGGTGGTTGGTCGGTTCGTCGAGCAGCAGCATGTCAGGGGCGGACAGCAGCAGACGGCACAGGGCCACACGACGCTTTTCACCACCGGACAGGAATTCGACCTTGGCATCCCACGCTGGCAGACGCAGCGCATCGGCGGCGACTTCCAGTTGGCGATCCAGGTTGTGACCGTCGCTGGCCTGCAGGATGGCTTCGAGTTTGGCTTGTTCAGCGGCCAGTTTGTCGAAGTCGGCATCCTCGTCAGCGTAAGCCGCGTAGACCTCGTCCAGGCGCGCCTGGGCGTTCTTGATCACGCTGACCGCTTCCTCGACCACTTCACGCACAGTCTTGGTCGGGTCCAGGATCGGTTCTTGCGGCAGGTAGCCGATGTTCAGGTCCGGCATCGGACGAGCTTCGCCGTCGAACTCGGTGTCGACGCCCGCCATGATTTTCAACAGCGTGGATTTACCCGAACCGTTAAGGCCGAGTACGCCAATCTTGGCGCCCGGGAAGAACGACAGCGAAATGTTTTTGAGGATTTCCCGCTTCGGCGGAACAACTTTACCCAGCCGATGCATGGTGAATACGTATTGAGCCATGGAGAACCTAGGGTCAGTGACTGATGAATGAGTGGAGCGCAGGCGATGCCTGGCCAGGCTGTGCGCGTCGGCCGATTGATGGGGTATCAATGCGTGCGCGCTAAAAAAGCCCTAGGAGCTGGAACGCTCCCGCGTAACCGGCAAAGCTACCTTAATGACGAGAGGCAGTCCAGCCGAGCGGGACTGGCACTTTGCCACAACTCAAGGCATGCTAGCCGCCCTCCGGGCGTCCGGCTTATAGTGCACGTCGCGCCAGTCCAGCCAAACCGCAGGATTACAGTTTGTCTAATGTCCCTCCCCCGTCTTCCGTGAGCGCACTCAATCCTGCGACCGGCTCACCCCTGCGCGGATCCCTGATGGGCGCGCTGGCGACGCTCGTCCTGTTGCTGCTCGCGCTGCTGTTTTGGCAGTTGCTGGATCAGCTTCGCGAAACCCAGAAAAACCAGCGTCAGTACACCATCGACTACACCGCCGACCTGGCCTCGCAAGTCAGTCTGAACATGGCGCTTAACGCCCAGATCGCCCTCAATCTGCTACCGATCGTCGAACAACCAAAAAGCGCCGACGAACTGCAGATGCTGCTGCGCAAGCTGCAAAAAACATTGCCCGACCTGCGCAGCCTTGCGTTGCTCAGCCCTTCCGGGAAAGTTCTCGGCGACAGTGCCGACGACAGCAACGACGCCGACTACCTGAGCGAACTGGTCCGGCGCAGTCACGCCCAGGCCCATTATTTCAGCAACGCCAATGACGGTTCGGTGGTGCATTTGCTGCTGCATCAAGCCAGCGGTAGCACCCGCGGCTACTGGGCCCTGCGCCTGAGGCCGACATTTTTCTCGTCGCTGACCAAACCAAACGAAGCCGGTATTCGCCCGCTGTGGCTAGTGGAAAACCGCGTCAATCACCAGATCATCAGCCGCGACGATGCGCAACCCTCGGCCACACCGGCGGTGATGACACCGGATGAGTTGGCCAACAGCGTGCTGACAGTGCCCCTGAGCAGCAGCGACTGGCAACTGCGCGGGCTGTTCGACCGGCAACGGATGATCGAACACCTGTTGCCGGCGTTCATCGGCAAATGCCTTCTGGGCCTGGCCTTTTCTCTGCTGCCGTTCATCGCCCTGCTGAACATGCGCCGCCGCCAGCGCCAGGTGCACGAAGGCCGTCGACGCTACCAGGATATTTTCGAAGGCACCGGCGTCGCCCTGTGTGTGCTCGACGTGTCCGGGCTTAAAAGCATCTTCGACAAGGCTCAGCTGCACAGCAGCGAACAACTGAAGGCCTGGCTCGAAACGCCGCAACAACGCCAGCACCTGCTGCAGGAACTGCGCATCACCGAGGTCAACCTGGTCGCCCTGCAACTGCTCAACGTCAACGCTTGCGATCAAGCCTGGAAACTGCTGATCGACGGCAATCCGCAGGACGGCACCGCCATCGGCAATCAAGTGCTCGAAGCGGTGCTCAACCAGCAGAAACAGCTTGAACTGGAAATCAAATTGCAGGACGCCAATGGCCGCGACCAGCACTTGTGGCTGGTTCTGCGGTTGCCGGAAGACCTGGACGACTATAAAGCGGTGATCCTGAGCATCACGGACATCACCAGCCGCAAGCTCGTCGAACTGTCGCTGCTGGAGCGTGAAGGATTCTGGTCCGACGTGGTGCGCACCGTGCCGGATCATCTGTACGTGCAAGACGTGATCAGCCAGCGAATGATTTTTAGCAACCACCACTTGGGGCAGACGCTCGGATACAACCGTACCGAACTGCACCAGATGGGCGAGTATTTTTGGGAAATCCTCCTGCATCCCGAAGATGCCGACTTCTACCACCGCTCGCGCCAAACCCAGCGGCAGGCCGGCTACAGACAATTGCTGCAGTGCCAACTGCGCTTCCGCCACCGAGACGGTAAATGGCGGCGTTTCGATATCCGCGAACAGGCGCTGGCGCGGGACAAGCACGATCAGGTCACGCGGATCATCGGCGTGGCCAAGGACATCACCGAACAGATCGAAGCCAGTGAGTCCCTGCGCGACAGCGAGCAGCGTTACCGGATGCTCGCCGAAAGCATCAGCGACGTGATTTTCTCAACCGACAGCAAGATGGCGCTCAACTACGTCAGCCCGTCGGTGCAAGCCGTGCTGGGCTACGACGCCGACTGGATTTTCCAGAACGGCTGGCAATCGACCATCGCCAACCCGCAACAACTGACCGGCATTTACACCCTGATGGACCGGGTCAGCAAAGCGCTGAATAAACCCGACCAACTGGCGCTGCTGCGCAGTCAGGTGCAAACGCAACTGTTTTTGTTCGACTGCCTGCGGGCCGACGGGCGCAAGATTCCCATCGAGCTGCGGCTGGTACTGGTCTGGGACGAACACGGTGCATTCGAAGGCGTGCTGGGCGTCGGTCGCGACATCAGTCAGCAGCGCCGGGCCGAAAAAGACCTGCGCATGGCCGCGACAGTGTTTGAACACTCGACCTCGGCGATCCTGATCACCGACCCGGCCGGCTACATTGTTCAGGCCAACGAAGCCTTCAGCCGTGTCAGCGGTTATGCGGTGGAGCAGGTGCTCGACCAGTTGCCAAACATGCTGACGGTCGATGAGCAGCAGGAGGCCCATCTGCATTACGTGCTCAAGCAGCTGCATCAGCACAGCACGTGGGAAGGTGAAGTCTGGCTCAAACGGCGCAATGGCGAACATTACCCGGCCTGGGTCGGGATTACGGCGGTGCTGGATGACGAAGGCGATCTGGCCAGCTACGTGTGCTTCTTCAGCGACATCAGTGAGCGCAAGGCCAGTGAGCAGCGGATTCACCGCCTGGCCTATTACGACGCCCTCACCCACCTTCCGAACCGCACGCTGTTCCAGGATCGCCTGCACACGGCGCTGCAATCAGCCGAACGGCAGAAGTCCTGGGTGGTGCTGATGTTCCTCGACCTGGATCGTTTCAAACCGATCAACGACTCCCTGGGCCACGCCGCCGGCGATCGCATGCTCAAGGAAATGGCCACGCGCCTGCTCGGTTGTGTCGACGATGACGACACCGTGGCGCGCATGGGCGGCGATGAATTCACCTTGCTACTGCAACCGCGGCCCACCCGGGAACTCGCCTTGAACCGGGCGATTCATGTGGCCGAACAGATTCTCGCCAGCCTGGTGAAACCGTTCGTGCTTGAAGGCCGCGAGTTCTTCGTCACCGCCAGTATCGGGATCGCCCTGAGCCCTCAGGACGGCAACGAACTCAGCCAACTGATGAAAAACGCCGACACCGCGATGTATCACGCCAAGGAGCGTGGCAAGAACAACTTCCAGTTCTATCAGGCCGACATGAACGCCAGCGCCCTGGAGCGTCTGGAGCTGGAAAGCGACTTGCGTCACGCCCTGGAGCAGAACGAATTCGTCCTCTACTACCAACCGCAGTTCAGCGGCGATGGCAAACGCCTGACCGGCGCCGAAGCCTTGCTGCGCTGGCGCCATCCGCGACGCGGTCTGGTGCCGCCGGGAGACTTCATCCCGGTGCTCGAAGAGCTCGGCCTGGTGGTGGATGTCGGCGACTGGGTGATCAGCGAGGCCTGCCGTCAGCTCAAGACCTGGCATCAGGCAAAGGTCCGGGTGCCCAAGGTGTCGGTGAACATTTCGGCCCGGCAATTCTCAGACGGCCAACTCGGGACTCGGATCGCCACCATCCTCATGGAAATCGGCCTGCCCCCGGCGTGCCTGGAGCTGGAACTGACCGAAAGTATCCTGATGCGCGAAGTCAGCGAAGCGATGCAGATACTCGCCGGGCTGAAAAATCTCGGCCTGAGCATTGCGGTCGACGACTTCGGCACCGGTTACTCATCGCTCAACTACCTCAAGCAGTTCCCGATCGATGTGCTGAAAATCGACCGCACCTTCGTTGATGGCCTGCCGTCGGGTGAGCAGGATGCGCAGATTGCCCGCGCGATCATCGCCATGGCCCACAGCCTCAATCTGGCGGTGATCGCCGAGGGCGTGGAAACCCACGAGCAGCTCGACTTCCTGCGTGAGCATGGTTGCGATGAGGTTCAGGGGTATCTGTTCGGGCGGCCGATGCCGGCGAGCCGGTTTGAAGCGCAGTTCAGCAATGAAGCGCTCTTCATGTTTGACTGAGACCTTTGATCCCGTCATGAAGCCCACTTGTCTGCGACATGATGTCCTTTCATATGCCATCTAAAACCCATTGGGTTAGAATGCCCCCCTTTTCTGCCCCGATCCTTGAGGACCGCCATGTTCAGCCGTGATTTGACTATTGCCAAGTACGACGCCGATCTCTTTGCCGCCATGGAGCAAGAAGCTCAGCGCCAGGAAGAGCACATTGAGCTGATCGCTTCGGAAAACTACACCAGCCCTGCGGTGATGGAAGCTCAAGGCTCGGTACTGACCAACAAGTACGCCGAAGGCTACCCAGGCAAGCGCTACTACGGTGGTTGCGAGTTCGTCGACGTGGTCGAGCAACTGGCCATCGATCGTGCAAAAGAACTGTTTGGCGCCGATTACGCCAACGTTCAGCCGCACGCAGGTTCGCAAGCCAACAGCGCCGTTTACCTGGCTCTGCTGCAAGCGGGCGACACCCTCCTGGGCATGAGCCTGGCTCACGGTGGTCACCTGACCCACGGTGCCAGCGTTTCCTCTTCCGGCAAGCTGTACAACGCCGTTCAGTACGGCATCGATGCCAATGGCCTGATCGACTACGACGAAGTCGAGCGTTTGGCCGTTGAGCACAAGCCGAAAATGATCGTGGCCGGTTTCTCTGCTTACTCGCAGATCCTGGACTTCCCACGTTTCCGCGAAATTGCCGACAAGGTGGGTGCCTACCTGTTCGTCGACATGGCCCACGTGGCCGGTCTGGTCGCCGCTGGCGTCTACCCGAACCCGGTGCCTTTCGCTGACGTCGTGACCACCACCACGCACAAGACCCTGCGCGGTCCACGTGGCGGTTTGATCCTGGCTCGCGCCAACGCCGACATCGAGAAGAAGCTGAACTCCGCGGTATTCCCGGGCGCCCAGGGTGGCCCGCTGGAGCACGTGATCGCCGCCAAAGCGATCTGCTTCAAGGAAGCGCTGCAGCCTGAGTTCAAGACCTACCAGCAACAAGTGGTGAAGAACGCCAAGGCCATGGCCGGCGTGTTCATCGAGCGCGGTTTCGACGTGGTATCGGGCGGTACTGAAAACCACCTGTTCCTGCTGTCGCTGATCAAGCAGGAAATCTCCGGTAAAGACGCCGACGCCGCTCTGGGCAAGGCTTTCATCACCGTGAACAAGAACTCGGTACCGAACGATCCACGCTCCCCGTTCGTCACCTCCGGTCTGCGCTTCGGTACTCCGGCCGTGACCACTCGTGGCTTCAAGGAAGCAGAGTGCAAAGAACTGGCCGGCTGGATCTGCGACATCCTGGCTGACCTTTCCAACGAAGCGGTGATCGACGCCGTTCGCGAGAAAGTCAAAGCCATCTGCAAGAAAATGCCAGTGTACGGCGCTTAATCAGCCCCGCTAAAGACTGCGATAAAAAATGCCTACATCAAACGATGTGGGCATTTTTTTGCGCTGATTTTTGCCACAACACAATAACAGCTAAAACTTCCCCTGCGCTCCAATCACACTTTCTTCTTTCAAACCTTGCAACAAATGCAGCACTACAAGGCAACTAAAAAACACCTAACCTCAATCCCGCGATATTTAATTAGCCCCAAAAAAACAAGGGATTGTTTATGAACATCAACATTGAAAAATCGTTTACCGCCAAACTCAGAATGATTGACCACGATGTAAACCTTCTTGAAGTGCTGTACGGCGAACCCATCATGGTTACATTGACTCTGTTCAGCGGAGGATTTTTCACCGGGGCACCCCAGCCCAGCGATCACTCTAGCCTGCTCGGCATGCGCCCGAAAGGCCAAGGCAAAACCATCGAATCCTTAACGCTGCATTTTGGGCATACGGATGACGGCTATATTATTTCCATCAAAAATAAAGGCAACTATCACAACAAGATAATATGCACAGGGGCATTGGATCTTCTTGACGCGAAAAAGCCCGACACGACCGACCCGACAACTTTTACGCTCACCGACCATCGCAACAACGTCATTACGCTTGACGACATTTCCGCGCCCCATCTACCAATCTCAATCAAGTCAGGGGAAAAAAAATATGTCGGAGGATCCAGAATAAGAGGTTCGCGCTATATATACCTCGCCGAAACCGAAGAACAATCAAAGGTAACTTTTGCTTTGAGTATTCTAAAAAAAGGTGTGGCATTGAATTCCTGATTGGTGCGATCGCCAGGCCGGTCATGCCAATTTATCGATTTTCACACAGTGATCTTTGGAGTTACCGGCTCCTGTGTCCACCACGGACCCTGTGGGAGCGGGCTTGCCCGCGATGGCGTCATCCCTGACGCCAACGGTGTTTTAGCCAGCCGCTACCCGCGCAAACCCCTCACGGATTTTCTCTTCCGGCAAATCATCGGCGATGAACACGATCACGCTTTCGCGCGGTTCATCGTCCGCCCATTCGGTGTCCCAATCGAATCCGTATAACTTCAACACGCCCTGAAACACCATGCGCCGCGGCTCACCAAGGATGTTCAAAACGCCTTTATAGCGCAGCAGTTGCTTGCCATGGTCTTCCAGCAGCTCGTTCATGAACTCGCTGAGTTTGTCGATATCCAGTGGCTTGTCGGTGCGCAGCACCAGGCTGGAAATACGGTCGATGGACGGCGCTTTGCTCACCGGGCGCAGGCTGACGCCGCCACCAAGGTCGGCATTGAGATTGAAACCGCGCACGTCGAGCAATTCGGCCAGGTCAATCTTGCCGTGCTCAACCACGCGAATCGGTGCGCGACGGTTGATCCGGGTCAGCCGCTCGCTGAGGGCGTTGAACGTCGCCTCGTCCACCAGATCGCGCTTGCTCACCAGTAAGCGGTCGGCGAAACCGATCTGCGCCTGGGCGATGGTTTGGGTCAGGTGAGTGTCGGCATGAGCGGCGTCCACCAAGGTGATGATGCCGTCGAGGATGTAACGCTCGCGCAGCTCTTCATCGATGAAGAACGTCTGCGCCACCGGTGCCGGGTCGGCCAGGCCGGTGCATTCGATCACCAGACGGTCGAAGGCGATTTCGCCGCTGTCCAGGCGCTCGAGCAGCAAGTACAGAGCCTTGGTCAGGTCAGTGTGGATCGTGCAGCAGACGCAACCGTTGGACAGCGTCATCACTTGAACCGGATCGTCGCCCAGCAGTTGGGTATCGATTCCGGCGTCGCTGAATTCGTTCTCGATCACGGCGATTTTCAGGCCGTGTTCGGCTTTGAGCAGGTGGCGCAGCAGCGTGGTTTTTCCCGCGCCAAGGAAGCCACTGAGGATCGTGACGGGAATGGGTTGCAACTCGGTCATAAGGCTCCCGGACGTAGCTGATCGTAAAAAAGAAAACGCGCCACGACTGGCGTGACGCGTTGTGTTCAAACTGCGATCCGTTAGCGGATCAACAGCACTTCGGCCCACCCTTGCCACCGTAACGAGCCTCTTGGCGTTCCCGGAAGAACATCTCGTAGCTCATCACCGGTTTGTCCGGGTGTTTGGTTTGCATATGCTCGACGTAATTGTCGTAGTCGGGCATCCCGACCATCAGGCGCGCGGCCTGACCGAGGTATTTACCGAGGCGACTCAGGTCATTGAACATGCTGCAATCCTCGATTACGCATCCGGCAGCGCCTGGAATGGCGCTTCTTTATCCGTACGTTCTTTGCTGCCCCAGGCGGCGATACCGACCTTCAGTGCAAAGAACAGGATACTGAATACCACGAACAGGAACAGCGCCGTCAGCGTTGCGTTGGTGTAGGCGTTGAAGATCACGTGCTGCATCTGGGTGATGTCCTTGGCTGGCGCGAGGATCTGACCGTTGGCCAGGGCATCGCTGTATTTCTTGGCCAAGGCCAGGAAACCGATCGCCGGATTGGCATCGAACAGCTTGATGAAACCGGCGGTGGTGGTGCAGATCAGCAACCACACCGCTGGCAGCATGGTGACCCAGACGTAACGCTGGCGCTTCATTTTGATCAGCACGACGGTTGCCAACATCAGCGCGATACCCGCCAGCATCTGGTTGGAGATACCGAACAGCGGCCACAAGGTGTTGATGCCACCCAGCGGATCGATCACGCCTTGGTACAGCAACCAGCCCCACATCGCCACGCAGCCGGCGGTTGCGATCAGGTTGGCGGTCCAGGATTCGGTGCGTTTTAGCGCCGGCACGAAGGAACCAAGCAAGTCCTGGAGCATGAACCGCCCGGCACGGGTCCCCGCGTCGACGGCGGTGAGGATGAACAGCGCTTCGAACAGGATCGCGAAGTGGTACCAGAACGCCATGGTGTTTTCACCCGGCAGGACACTGTGCAGGATCTGCGCGATGCCGACCGCCAGGGTCGGCGCACCGCCGGCACGGGCCAGGATCGTGGTTTCCCCGATGTCCTTGGCCACCGCTTGCAGCGCTTCCGGGGTAATTGCAAAACCCCAGCTGCTGACGGTTTGCGCCACAGTCACCACGTCACCGCCGACGATCGCCGCCGGACTGTTCATGGCGAAATACACGCCTGGCTCGATTACCGACGCGGCAACCATGGCCATGATGGCGACGAAGGATTCCATCAGCATGCCGCCGTAACCGATGTAACGGGCATCACCTTCGTTAGCCAACAGTTTCGGCGTGGTGCCCGAAGCAATCAGCGAGTGAAAACCGGAGACCGCGCCACAGGCAATGGTAATAAACAGGAACGGGAACAGCCCGCCCTTCCACACCGGTCCGGTGCCATCGATGAACTGGGTCAGTGCTGGCATTTTCAGGTCGGGCATGGTGATCAGGATGCCGATCGCCAAGGCCACGATGGTGCCGATTTTCAGGAACGTCGACAGGTAATCGCGCGGCGCCAGAATCAGCCAGACCGGTAACGAGGCGGCCACGAAACCGTAACCGACCAGCATCCAGGTGATCTGGATGCCGGTGAATGTGAATGCCTTGGCCCACACTGGATCGGCGGCAATTTGTCCGCCCAGCCAGATCGAACCGAGCAGCAGCAACACGCCGACCACGGAGATTTCGCCGATGCGGCCCGGGCGGATGTAGCGCATGTAGATGCCCATGAACATCGCGATCGGGATGGTCGCCATCACCGTGAAAATACCCCACGGGCTTTCGGCCAGGGCCTTGACCACGATCAGCGCCAGCACCGCGAGGATGATGATCATGATCAGGAAGCAGCCAAACAGCGCGATGGTGCCGGGGATGCGGCCCATTTCTTCACGAACCATGTCGCCGAGGGAACGACCGTTGCGGCGGGTGGACATGAACAAGACCATGAAGTCCTGAACGGCACCGGCCAGCACCACGCCGGCAATCAGCCACAGCGTACCGGGCAAATAGCCCATCTGCGCCGCCAGGACCGGACCGACCAGCGGCCCCGCGCCAGCGATGGCCGCGAAGTGGTGACCGAAGAGGACGTGTTTGTTGGTGGGGACGTAGTCCAGACCATCATTGTTGAGCACGGCGGGGGTGGCCCGTCGCGGGTCGAGTTGCATCACATTGTTAGCGATGAACAGACTGTAGTAACGATAGGCAACCAGATAAATGGCCACGGCAGCGACCACAATCCACAAGGCGTTGATCGCCTCACCTCGGCGCAATGCCACGACACCAAGGGCGCTCGCCCCAACGATTGCCAGCAGCAGCCAGGGTAAGTGGCGTAGCAGGCGATTATTGTTTTTCATTTTATGATTCCAGCCAGGGTGGACAAGAAAGAAAGCCATCCCGAGTTTAGCTCGCCTGACAGCAAAGGCCATACCCACGACATTGATCCAGACACTTGTCTTGGCTGGCAGGTTTTGACAATGCGGGTCTATAGTCAGCGAACCTTTTCGAGGATTACGCCATGAGCGAGCACCCCGCCGATCGCCGCCGCTTCAAACGTATTGCGTTCGATGCCCGAACCGAGCTGAGCCAGGGGGAGTTCATCTGGCCGGTGAAGCTGATTGATCTATCCCTGAAGGGACTGTTGATCGAGAAGCCCGAGCCTTGGCTGGGTAATCGGGAGTGGCATTTCCTGGTCGATATTCATCTCAACGAAGACGTCGAGATCAAGATGGATGTGATGTTGACCCACGATGACCATGGCCAGCTCGGATTTGTCTGCAAACACATCAGCCTGGAATCCATCGAACGCCTGCGGCGGTTGATTGAGCTCAACCTGGGGGATCCCGAGGAACTGGAACGCGAACTGGGCGCCCTGATCGAAATCTGAAGACCGGCGCCATGCCAAATGTGGGAGATTCTATGGTGCAGGACAACCCTGCAACATAGAATCTCCCACCGGGCTTATTCGAACAACGCGTCCAACGCCTGTTCCAAACGTGTCACGGCAATAATCTGCAACCCCGGCGGCGCTTCTTTCGGTGCGTTGCCCTTGGGCACGATGGCGCGCTTGAAGCCGTGCTTGGCCGCTTCTTTCAAGCGTTCCTGACCGCTCGGCACTGGACGCACTTCACCGGACAACCCTACTTCGCCGAACACCAGCAAATCATGGGGCAGTGGCCGGTTGCGCAAACTGGACATGACCGCCGCCATCAGCGCCAGGTCGGATGCTGTTTCCAGCACCTTCACCCCGCCAACCACATTGAGAAACACGTCCTGATCGTGGGTCGGAATGCCGCCGTGACGGTGCAATACCGCCAGCAACATGGCCAAGCGGTTCTGATCCAGCCCCAGGGTGACCCGACGCGGGTTGGCCAGATGACTGTCATCGACCAATGCCTGCACCTCGACCAACATCGGCCGCGTGCCTTCCCACGTCGCCATGACCACACTGCCCGGCACTTCTTCCTGCGCACGGGTGAGAAAAATCGCCGAAGGGTTGGAGACTTCTTTCAGCCCCTTGTCCGTCATGCCGAACACGCCCAGCTCGTTCACCGCGCCGAAACGGTTTTTCACCGCCCGCAGCAGACGCAAACGCCCATCGGACTCGCCTTCGAAATACAGCACGGTATCAACCATGTGCTCCAGCACTCGCGGCCCCGCCAATGCGCCTTCTTTGGTCACGTGGCCGACCAGGAAAATCGCTGTGCCGCTCTGCTTGGCATAGCGCACCAGTAACGCCGCACTTTCCCGAACCTGCGACACGCCGCCCGGTGCCGATTGCAGCTGCTCGGTGAAGATCGTCTGAATCGAGTCGATCACCATCACCTTGGGTTTTTCCTGTCTGGCCGTGGCGATGATGGTTTCGATGCAGGTTTCGGTCATCACCCGCAGTTGATCCTGAGGCAAGCCGAGACGGCGGGCGCGCATGGCCACTTGCTGTTGGGACTCTTCGCCGGTGACGTACAGCGCCGGCATGACTTTGGCGAGATTGCACAAGGTTTGCAGCAGAATGGTCGATTTGCCGATGCCCGGATCACCGCCGATCAGCACCACCGAACCGTCTACCAGACCACCGCCCAGTACCCGATCAAGCTCGCTGGAGGCGGTGGAAAAACGCGGGATTTCTTCGACGCTGACTTCGGCCAGCGTCCTGATCTGTGCCTGTTGTCCGGTCCAGCCGGTGCGACCGCTGGGTGCTGCGGCGCCACCACTCTCCACCATGGTTTCGGTCAGCGTGTTCCAGGCCCCGCACTCGCCGCACTGGCCAGCCCACTTGGGGAAGGTTGAGCCGCACTCGGTGCAGCCGTACATGCGCTTGGCCTTGGCCATCTGAACTCCCGACAAAAAAACGCGATGATAGCTCAGCTGGAGTGGATCAGTGCGGCGAAGTTACCCAGCGGATCTCGGTAGTCACTTGTTCAGCCCTTGGAATACATTCACCGTATGACTAACCATAAACCCTGTACAACCTCCCGTCCTAACATATTCAATAGAATACTAGTCTCGCTCTATGAAACAACATTCAAAACCTGTACAAATCCTTGCCATTTAAAACCTGAACGTACAATTCAACTATTAAGCCAACTTTATAATAAGAACAGCCAAGTTAATGGCAACATAATGGCGTTTTTAATATAAAAAACAGGGAATTTGTATGAGGTGCGAGTCTTTACACCCTGCAAACCATTCACATAAAACGTCATATACCGCATATTGCCCTTGCATCAACCCAGTGATGCTACCGCGCCTACTTCCTATGGTTTTATCCTGCGCGTGACTCTACTCAGCAGAGGCGAGTGATCGACGGATAAATGTTCTTCGGGCGCGCTGGAGCCCCCCGTCCAAAGCGGCTATCCCGAGCAAGTGTGATGGCATTTTAAAACTTTTTACCGTTGAGACGGTCGGTTCAGGCAAGCTCTGTAGGCAGTCGTTTCGAGCAGGATGCATCTTGCTGATTTACACTGCGCTCACCAACCTCATCTGTAACAAGGAAATAACCTATGGGCGTGATAACTGAGTTCAAGGCCTTCGCGGTCAAAGGTAACGTGGTCGACATGGCCGTCGGTATCATCATCGGCGCCGCCTTCGGCAAGATCGTTTCATCGTTTGTCGGCGATGTGGTGATGCCACCCATCGGCCTGCTGATCGGAGGGGTGGATTTCAGCGACCTGGCCATCACGCTCAAGGCAGCCAACGGCGATATCCCGGCGGTAATGGTGGCGTACGGTAAATTCATCCAGAGCATGATTGACTTCATCATCGTCGCCTTCGCGATCTTCATGGGTGTAAAAGCCATCAACCGTCTGAAACGCGAAGAGGCCGTTGCGCCAACGCTGCCGCCGGTTCCGACCAAAGAAGAGGTGCTGTTGGAAGAGATCCGCGATCTGCTCAAGGCCCAGAACACTCGGCCCTGAACGCTTTCGTGAAACAAGAATCGGCGCCCTCGAGGCGCCGTTTTATTTACCAATAGTTTTCCACCGCCACTTGCCCGGGGCGTCGGCTGAGGCTCAAGTGCATGTCGCGCTGTTTGAGCAATTTACGCGTGTCATCGATCATCTGCGGATTGCCGCAGAGCATGACCCTCGAATGCTCGGCCGTCAGCGCCAAGCCTGCCGCCCGTTCCAGCTCGCCACTTTCGATCAGCGTCGTGATCCGGTCACTCATGGCCCCAGGATGCTGCTCGCGAGTGACGGTAGTGATGAACCGCAGCTTGTGGGCAAACTTCGCTAAATAGTCGCGCTGCGCCAACCCGCTGATGAGCTCCTGATACGCCAGCTCCCGGGGTTCACGCACACTGTAGACTAGGATAATTCGTTCGAATTTCTCCCAAACCTCGAAGTCCTGCAGGATTGATAGAAACGGCGCCAGGCCGGTACCTGTGGATAACAACCAAAGGTCACGGCCGTCGACAAAGCGATCGAGCGTCAGGTAACCAAAGGCCTGACGTTCGACCAGCAGCGTATCGCCGACTCCCAGCCGACTTAGCTCGCTGGTGAACTCCCCCCCCGGCACCACAATGGAAAAAAACTCGAGGAATTCGTCATAGGGCGACGACACCATGGAATAGGCGCGCCATACGGTGCTGCCGTCAGCCTTGGTAACGCCCAACCGGGCGAATTGCCCGGCACGAAAACGAAAACCCGGATCCCGGGTGGTGCGCAGGGTGAACAGGCTGGGGGTCAGCGGCTGGACGTCGAGCAACGTCTGACGAGTGAACTTTTCTGCACTGGCGGTCATGGGGCGCTCCATTCAACAGATAGCCACAGTGTCCCGCAAAGCGGCGGGCTTAAACACCGATGATTTGTAGTGGCTTTAACCAAGCACCCATATTCTTAATAACTTCATATAAACGATTTAATACTAACCCTTCAGTTAACTCACAATTACAAAGCCAATGAAATTAAGCACCGACATCCTGCTATCCATGCCGTGCCGCTAAACGTTAGAACCAGAAACTTGTTTAACAAACGCAAGCAACGCGAAAAATTCTCAACACTTATGTAGGAATCATCCTACACTCGCCTCGTGCCGGATTGGATCCAACAGCCCCCAGGCAATTTCACAAACGGAGAGACCAGATGGAGAGGTGGAAGGAGTCACAGCTCAACCAATTAGCGCGTGCAACGGAGATTGATGCTGCCTACCGGATTTCACTTGGATTCGCGAAAAATATAGGTTTTAAATTTTTCGCCTTTTCAACAACATACCAAACAAAAGCTGACCAGTTTAATACTGTTCAGCTCAATAACTACCCTACAGACTGGAACATTGAATATGAACAAAAAAAATTCAGCGCGATAGATCCAGTAGTGGCTCACTGCAATCACTCCAGATTGCCTGTTCTTTGGAGTGAAGAACTGTTTTCCAAAACCCCGTGGTTATGGGACGCGCTCGAAACACAAGGATTGCAGCACGGCTGGTCACAATCCATCCATGACGAGGAAAGCGATCATTGCAGCATTCTGAGCCTGGCCAGAAGCCATTGCCCGATCACTGCGTTTGAGCTGTACGAAAATCTCGGTTTTTCAGTGTTCATCGGGCGCCATCTTCATGCGTTGATCGCGCAGACACTGCCCAAGAAAGCTGCGAAGCCCTGTGCAACGCATTTGACCCCCCGCGAAATCGATGTATTGAAACTGGCGGCTGTGGGTAAGACTGCGTATGAGAGTGCGATAATCCTCAACCTCAGTGCACGCACGGTCAATTTTCATGTGCAAAGCGCGATTCTGAAATTGGGGGTCTTTAACAAGATTTCGGCAGTGCTCGCCGCCACCAAGGAAGGTTTCCTCAACACCAGCGCGATACGTTGACCCAAAAAACCTGCAAGTAATCCAAAAGAAAAAAACGTACCATTTGCGGTCCTTCTTGAGTGATGACGTGTGAACCTTCACGACGCAGTACACTCGGTCGGTCTCGCCCGCTACAACGCCCCCAGGGCGCGGGACACCCGTTGATGCCCCCTGTTGATTACCCAGAGCCCGCCTCATGCCCTTGCTCGAAACACCCTTCGCCCGACTTGACCTGATCCGCCAGCCCGACCAGCAGAACGAACCGCTGCAGGCGTTTGATGCCGCAGACGAATACCTGCTCAACCATCTGGCTGACCAACAGCCCTCGGCCGACACTCGGATTCTGGTACTCAACGACAGTTTTGGCGCATTGGCCGCCAGCCTGGTGGGCAAGGTTCAAGTGACCAGCAGCGGCGACTCCTTCCTGGCCTTTCAGGGGCTGGAAAAGAATCTGGTCCGTAACGGCCAGGCGTTTGATGCGGTGCCGAGCGTACCGGCCAGCGAAGCCATTTCAGGCCCCTTTGACCGGGTACTGATCCGGGTCCCGAAAACCCTCGCCTTGCTGGAAGAGCAATTGATTCGCCTACAGGGCCAACTCGCGCCGGGTGCTCAGGTGATTGCTGCCGCGATGATCAAGCATTTACCCCGAGCCGCGGGCGATCTGCTGGAACGCTACATAGGCCCGGTGCAAGCCTCGTTGGCGGTGAAGAAGGCTCGGCTATTGATCGCGACCGCTGAGGCCAAAGCGCCCGTCGTGTCCCCCTACCCGACTCGTTATCGACTCGACTCGCCTGAGATCGAACTGCTCAATCACGCCAATGTGTTCTGCCGCGAAGGGCTGGATATCGGCACGCGAGCGTTTTTACCGCACCTGCCAAAGAACCTCGGCTCGGCGCGGGTCGCCGACCTCGGTTGCGGTAACGGGGTTTTGGCCATCGCCAGCGCTTTGCAAAACCCTGAGGCCCATTACACGATGGTGGACGAGTCGTTCATGGCCGTGCAATCGGCCGCCGAAAACTGGCGCGCGGCGCTGGGTGACCGGGAAGTGGTTGTACGTGCCGACGATGGATTGGCGGGTCAGGAGCCTCAGTCCCTGGACGTGGTGCTGTGCAATCCACCGTTTCACCAACAACAAGTCGTCGGCGACTTCCTTGCCTGGCGCATGTTCCAGCAAGCCCGAGATGCTCTGGTGGTAGGCGGCGCGCTGTACATCGTCGGCAACCGTCATCTGGGTTATCACAGCAAGCTCGCGCGGTTGTTCCGCGGCGTCGAGCAAGTGGCGGCCACACCCAAGTTCGTGATCCTTAAAGCCCGCAAATGACGGTTAAAAAAAACCCTCCATCGGGAGGGTTGTAAATCCGTGCCGCAAGGCAACGGGATGGGACCACGTGTCAAAAAATCAATGGGTCGTCAGGCCCGCGGCATTCATGAACATGCGCATCAGGCTGGCTACGATGAACAGCGCCACAACGCTGCCGGTCCAGATCATCGCCAGCCAGCCAAGTCGCTGCCAGAGCGGCTTTTTCTCTGCTGCTTCGATTTCCTGCAAGGAATGTTTACCCGCCATCATCGCAATCTCCTCTGAAAGGGCGCAGGCATCAGCACTGCGCCGCTGTCGCGTGTTTAGTGGTAACCATCTTCGTGGGTGACCTTGCCGCGGAACACGTAGTAACTCCAGAAGGTGTAACCCAGGATGAACGGGATGATGAACAACGTGCCCACCAGCATGAAACCCTGACTTTGCGGCGGTGCGGCAGCGTCCCAGATCGAGATCGACGGCGGCACGATGTTTGGCCACAGGCTGATACCCAGACCACTGTAGCCGAGGAAGATCAGCACCAGGGTCAGCAGGAATGGCGTGTAGTGCGCATTGCGAGCCACCGCGCGGATCAGACCGTACATGGTCACCAGCACCAGAATCGGTACCGGCAGGAACCAGTACAGGTTCGGCAGGGTGAACCAGCGAGCGGCAATCTCGGCGTGGGTCAGCGGGGTCCAGATGCTGACGATACCGATCACGGCCAGCACCACGAAAGCCAGTGGCCGAGCCAGGTCATGCATCTGCTCCTGCAACTTGCCTTCGGTTTTCATGATCAGCCAGGTACATCCGAGCAGCGCATAAGCCACCACCAGCGCCGCGCCGCAGAACATCGTGAACGGCGTCAGCCAATCCAGTGAGCCACCGGCAAATTGACGGTTAACCACCGGCAACCCATCAATGAACGCACCCAATGCCACACCCTGGAAGAAGGTGGCGGCGATTGAGCCACCGATAAACGCCTTGTCCCAGAGATGGCGCTTGTCGTCCTTGGCCTTGAAGCGGAACTCGAAGGCCACGCCGCGGAAGATCAGCCCGATCAGCATAAAGATCAGCGGCAGGTACAACGCCGAGAGCACCACCGAATACGCCAGCGGGAAGGCACCGAACAACGCTGCACCGCCCAGTACCAGCCAGGTTTCGTTACCGTCCCAGACCGGCGCGACGGTGTTCATCATGACGTCACGATCGGTTTTTCCCGGAATGAACGGGAAGAGAATCCCGATCCCCAGATCGAAACCGTCCATGACCACGTACATCATGATGCCGAAGATGATGATCACGGCCCAGATCAGCGGAAGATCAATACCCATGATTCAAATCTCCTTGTTCAGGCTGGGGCTGTGGTCGCCGTCACCGTTGTCATCGGCGGCGGACAGCGGCCGGGCCGGTGTGCGTTTCTTGCCTGGACCGCCCTCGGGCGTTTCCTTGCCTTCGTCGATCTTCGGCCCTTTGCGCACCAGGCGCATCATGTAGCCCAGACCGGCACCGAACAGCGCGAAATACACCACCACGAACAGAATCAGCGTGATGCTCATCTGCATGAAGCTGTGATTGGACGACGCATCCGCCGTACGCATCAGACCGTAAACTACCCAGGGCTGACGGCCGATTTCAGTGGTGAACCAACCGGCAAGTATCGCGATCAGGCCGGAAGGGCCCATCCACAACGCCAGGTACAGGAACGGCCGCGAGGTATAGAGCTTGTCGCTCTTGCGCAGCCACAGGCTCCACAAACCGGTGAAAATCATCAGCAAACCCAGGCCGACCATGATCCGGAACGACCAGAACACGATGGTCGAATTCGGCCGGTCTTCAGGCGGGAAGTCCTTGAGCGCCGGCACCTGTTTGTCCAGCGAGTGCGTGAGGATCAGGCTGCCCAGGTACGGAATTTCGACGGCGAATCTAGTCTTCTCGGCTTTCATGTCCGGCCAGCCGAACAGAATCAGCGGAGTCGGTTCATCACCGACGTTTTCCCAGTGGCCTTCAATCGCGGCGATTTTCGCTGGCTGATGCTCAAGCGTATTCAGCCCGTGGAAGTCACCGATGACGGCCTGAATTGGCGCCACGATCAACGCCATCCACATGGCCATCGAGAGCATGGTGCGGATCGCCGGGTTGTCCTTGCCGCGCAGCAAATGCCAAGCCGCCGAGGAACCGACGAAGAAGGCGGTCGCGACGAACGCCGCCGTCGACATGTGCAACAGACGGTAAGGAAACGACGGGTTGAAGATCACCGCCAGCCAGTCCACCGGAATGACCTGGCCATTGACGATTTCGTAGCCCTGAGGGGTCTGCATCCAGCTGTTGGAGGCGAGAATCCAGAAGGTCGAGATCAGCGTGCCGATGGCCACCATGACCGTGGCGAAGAAGTGCAGATTGCGCCCGACCTTGTTCCAACCGAACAGCATGACGCCGAGGAAACCGGCTTCGAGGAAGAACGCCGTGAGTACTTCGTACGTCAGCAACGGCCCGGTCACGGAGCCGGCGAAGTCCGAGAAGCGGCTCCAGTTGGTGCCGAACTGATAGGCCATGACGAGCCCGGAGACCACGCCCATGCCGAAGTTGACGGCAAAGATCTTCGACCAGAAGTGGTACAGATCGCGGTACGTGTCGTTATGGGTTTTCAGCCACAGGCCTTCGAGCACCGCCAGGTAACTCGCCAGGCCAATGGTGATGGCGGGAAATAGAATGTGAAACGAAATGGTGAACGCGAACTGAATCCGGGCAAGATCAAGTGCCTCCAAACCGAACATAAGTCTTCCTCTGTCAGGTAATACCGGCTGAAGGCTTGTGGCCTACACCCACTGCCCCCACGGATATGGAGTGTGGCGAATTTGAATTCGTTCTTTTTTTACAAACATCACAACGTAGGGAGTCTGGCCAACTGGCCTGCGGATCATTTCCACGAACGGTCTTGATCTGGATCAAGCAACGTTAAAAGAGTAGTCCCATTTTTGACGATGGACGGTGTGGTCTTTTGCCGCGTGACAGGTTGCCTCACTGGGCCAGGCATATCGGTGTCTAGCTAACGAAATTTCCCGACCCTACAACTTTTCAACCTGCCTGCACGGCAGACACCGTTGAACAAGGGCAAGGCCACCTTGGACTCGTTGCTGGCGGGCATTCGTTTCATTCGCAGTCGCCCGGACATTCTTGGGGCGATTTCGCTGGACCTGTTTGCCGTCCTGCTCGGTGGCGCCACGGCGTTGCTGCCGGTGTGCGGTATCGGCATATTGGTGATGACTGAGGCCTGGATCAAACTGTTCCCGACCCTGGCCAACCGCGATCGAATGCATGTGCCAGTGGAAGAAGCCAGGGTCTAAAGGAGTTTGTCCAGGGTGATGGGGAAGTCCCGCACCCGCTTTCCGGTGGCGTGATAAATGGCATTGGCCACCGCCGCCGCGACCCCGACGATACCGATTTCACCCACGCCCTTGGAACCCAGGGCGTTGACGATCTCATCGTGTTCTTCGACAAACAGCACATCAATGTCGCCAATGTCGGCGTTGACCGGAATGTGATACTCGGCCAGGCTGTGGTTCATATGACGACCCAGCGCATGGTCAGTTTGTGTTTCTTCGTGTAACGCCATGCCGATGCCCCAGACCACACCGCCAAGGATCTGGCTACGAGCCATTTTCGGGTTGACCACTCGCCCCGCGGCGATAGCGCTGACCACCCGACGGACCTTCACCGTCCCCAAATCCTCGTCCACTAATACCTCGACGAACACCGCCGAATGAGTCGCAGTGGCGTAGGCTTCGCGTTTTTTGTCGGGCTCGGCGTCCACCTGAACATCGAGCGTTTCTTCGTTGCTGTCCCGGGCCAGGTCAGCCAGCGATACCCGCGCTTCGCCGCAGGACAGTTGGCCGTTTTCGAAAACCGCCTGCTCCGAGGTCACGCCACTGAATGCCGGTTGCGTCTGCCGCGCTACGGCGAGCAACTTTTCCTTTAATGCCTCGCAGGCCTGCTGGACTGCGGTGCCTACCGACGAAACAGTGAACGAACCGCCCTGCAACGGCGCGGTCGGTAATGAAGAATCGCCGAGAACAAAGGTGACATCCTTCATCGAAACGCCCGACGCCTGGGCGGCGATTTGCGTCATCACCGTGTAGGTTCCAGTGCCGATGTCTGTCGTCGCGCTGCTGACTGTCAGTTTGCCGTTGTGATCGAGACTGGCCTTGGCGCTGGCCTTCTGTTGCATCGCCTCCCAGACACCGCCGGCCATGCCCCAACCGACCAACTGCCGGCCCTGGCGCATGCTGCGGGGCTCGGCAGTGCGTTTTTCCCAGCCGAAGCGTTTCGCGCCTTGGGCATAACACTCGCGCAGCGCCTTGCTGGAATACGGTTTGTCTTCGTTCTGATTGAGCTCGGCATAGTTGATCAAGCGCAGTTGCACCGGGTCGATCGCCAACGCGCAGGCCAGTTCGTCCATCGCACATTCGAGGCCGATCAACCCCAGCGCTGCGCCGGGGGCACGCATGTCCAATGGCGTGAAAACGTCCAAGGGTAATAATTTGTAGTTCAGCTGTACGTTGTCGCAGTGATAGAGCATGCCGCTCCACTCGACGACATGCTCGGTGAAATCTTCGAAACGCGAGGTCTGGCCGATGGCGGTATGAGCGACCGCCAGCAAGCGGCCGCCGGCGGCCGCGCCCAATTGCAGACGCTGCAAGGTGCGTGGCCGATAGCCGAACGTGAACATCTGCTGACGTGTCAGGGTCACGCGCACCGAGCGCTTGAGCGCCAGTGCCGCCATCACCGCCAGGGGCAATTGATACTGCGGGCGCAGGCCAGAGCCGAATGCGCCGCCGACATAAGCGGCAAAAATCCGCACGCGCTCTTTATCCAGACCGAAGACCTTTTGCACGTACGACTGACAGTTCTGCGTGCCTTGAGTCTTGTCGTGGATATGCAAACAGCCATCGGCCTGATACAGCACCGTACTGGCGTGAGGTTCCATCGGGTTGTGGTGTTCGATCGGCGTGCTGTAGTTCAGATCCAGGCTGATGGCCGCGCCGACAAATTCAGCTTGAAAATTCCCACGGGGTTTGGGGAGTTCGGCGGGTGCCGGATGGGCTTCGCCTTGCAGGGCCAGCAAATCGGTCTGATGAGATTCGGCTTCATATTCGATCACGACCAGCGAGCCGGCATACCGCGCCAACTCAAGATTGTCGGCAACGATCAAGGCCAATGGCTGACCGTTGAACAGGACCCGGTCGTTGTACAACGGGCGAAACGGCGAGCCTTCGGCCGAGTCGGCGTCTTCATAGTCTTTGTCATAACTGGCGACTTTCGGCCGGCTCGTGTGATCGATCACCGCGACCACGCCAGGCAGCGCCAAGGCCTGGGAGGCATCTATGCGAATCACCCGACCGCAGGCGATACGACTGGAAACCACGCTACCGTGAAGCAGCCCTTCCTCGGGAAACTCTGCGGCATAACGAGCCCGACCGGTCACTTTGAGCTGACCGTCGACGCGATCCAGCGGCTGCCCCATTGGCTTAGTGTCAGTATTCATGACGCTTGCCCTCCCAGCGCGGCATCGCTCAGCGCGCGGATGATGGCCCGGCGCGCCAGTTTGACTTTAAAAGCGTTGTGTTCGAGAGGTTCGGCGTTTTGCAGCAGGGCATCGGCGGCGGCGCTGAAGGTTTCGTGGCTGACCGCCTTACCGGCCAGCCAGCTCTCCACCGCCTTGTCGCGCCAGGGTTTGTGTGCCACGCCGCCGAGGACCAGCCGCGCCTCGCGAATGATCGGCCCGGTCATGTCGAGCGCCGCAGCCACCGAGACCAATGCAAAAGCATAAGACGCGCGATCACGGATCTTCAGGTAATGGCTGTGCGCGGCGAAACCCGTGGCGGGCAACTCGATGGCGGTGATCAGTTCATCGTCGGCCAGTTGGTTGTCGCGCTCTGGAGCATCGCCAGGCAAACGGTGGAAATCGGCGAACTCGATAACCCGCGCTCCACCGCGACTTTGCACATGGACCAGGGCCTCCAGAGCAGCCAAGGCCACACACATGTCGGAGGGGTGCGTGGCGACGCACTGCGCACTGGCGCCGAAGATGGCGTGGATTCGGTTCAGGCCGTCCCGCGCCGGACAACCGCTCCCAGGTTCGCGTTTGTTGCACGGCACATTGGCGTCATAGAAGTAGTAGCAACGAGTGCGTTGCAGCAAGTTGCCGCCAGTGCTGGCCATATTGCGCAGTTGCGGCGAGGCGCCGGCCAGGATTGCCTGGGACAACAGCGGATAGCGCTGTTCGATCAGCGGGTGCCAGGCCAGGTCCGCGTTGCTGACCAGAGCGCCGATCATCAGCCCACCCTTGGTTGTTTCAGTGACCTCACGCAACGGCAGGCCAGTGATGTCGATCAAATGCTCGGGGCGGGTGACATTTTCCTTCATCAAATCCAGCAGATTCGTACCGCCGGCAATGAACCGCGACGCCGGGCCGGCGAGATGAACCGCATCCTGCACCGAATCGGGCTTGCTGTAATGAAAAGGGTTCATTGGCCACCTCCTTGCCCGGTACGTTGACGGCAGGCAGGCAGGGCCTCTTCGATGGCATCGCGGATATTGCTGTAGGCACCGCAGCGGCAAAGATTGCCGCTCATCAACTCCTGAATCTGCTCGGTGGTTTGCGCCCGTCCTTCGTTGACAAGCCCGACCGCCGAGCAGATCTGACCGGGCGTGCAGTACCCGCATTGAAAGGCATCGTGCTTGATAAAGGCCTGCTGCATCGGGTGCAGCTCGTCACCATTGGCCAAGCCTTCGATCGTGGTCAATTGAGCACCGTCGCACATCACCGCCAGCGTCAGGCAGGCATTCACTCGTTTGCCGTTGAGCAATACCGTGCAGGCGCCACACTGGCCGTGATCGCAACCTTTTTTCGTACCGATCAGGTCCAGTTGCTCACGCAGCAAGTCCAGCAACGTGGTCCAGGGCAAAACCTCAAGCTGACACGCCTGACCGTTGAGGTTCAGGCCTAGCGGATGGCGGACGAATGACGGCTGCGCAGCATCGGGAGTCGTAGCGCTCATAAACACCTCACGGTTGATCGTACGTTCGCGGCGTTTTGGCAAACCGCCGTCATAAGGGTACGACTTCGGGGTGTAGTGAGCGTTCAAGGGAATTGATTTGTGGCGCGGCGCTACACCACCAACTCCCCCGCCACCGCCGCTCGCGTGGCCTTACCGCAGAGTTGTTCCACCAGCGTCAGGGCAAATTGCAACACTGCCCCTGAACCCTGCGCGGTGATGCAGTTGCCATCGACCACCACCGGTTGATCGACGAAGTTGCAGCCCAACAATTGATGGCTGGCCGATGGCAGGCAGGTCATGCGCCGCTGACGCAGTACGCCAAAGGCTTGCAGCGCCAGCGCCGGGGCCTCGGCGATGCCGGCGAACAGACGCCCGGCCGCGGCCTGATCCTTGAGCAATTGTTGCAGGGGTTGATGGGCCGCCAGATGTTGTGCCCCCACGGCACCGCCGGGCAGGACAATCAGGTCGAACGTCTGGGCCAGCACGTCCACCAGCATCGCATCGGACGTCACTCGGGTGCCGCGTGCGCAGGTGAGCATGCGCCGTCGCTCGATGCTGGCCACCACCAGTTCAACCTTGGCGCGGCGCAACACATCAATCAGGGTCACTGATTGCAGGTCATCGATGCCCTCGGCGAGGGTAATCAGAGCTCTAAAGGTCATGGGCGCAATCCACAGGATGATCTTTAAAGCGTAGTCAGCTTTCCAGCCCGTGGTTCAAGCCTGCCATTTACTTGATGTAAAGCTGCGTGGACATCGTGTTGCCTGGCGCGTTGATCGACGTGTTGCTGAAGGTAAAAGTACCTTCTTGCTTACCGGCCAGATCGAAGACATACAAATAGCCGACGGTTTTTCTCCCGACGGTGCACTCAGTCAGGTTGCCATTATCAAAAGCACAGACCGGGGTTCGGGTGCCGTTCACCTCAAAACCATCCAGCCCGACATGTGCCCCGCGGCCGTAGCCGACTTCCAGCACGTAGATTCTGATGTTCGGTCCACTGTGATCGCAGCGTGTTTTCTCCTGCCCCGGCGCGATGTCTTCAAAACCGCAGACCGGCGACTCGACCTTGAGTACCTTCACCTGACTCAACGGCGCCGCCGATGCAGCCGAGGCGGTGTGTGCCCCCAGGAACAAGGCGATCGACACTGCGAATACGGCAATCAGACGTCTATTCATGCAATACATAAGTACCCCCAAAACCAGCGCGCAGTATGGCTCACTTCGCTTTAGCGCAAAACATCGACGACGATCGCAGCCATAAGCAGCCATAGCCCCACGCTGCTGGTATGATGCGCGGCTTTTTCCGACTCACAGAAAATGACCAGGCGCCTGCAGCGGTCTGTGCTTTGCTGTTGAGGTCGATACATTCACGGCGCCGGGCGCGCCACGGGGAGCAGACATGCTGGAAAGGCTGTTTCAACTCAAGGCACACAACACCAACGTGCGAACCGAGATTCTGGCGGGCGTCACGACCTTTTTGGCCATGGCCTACATTCTGTTCGTCAACCCGAGCATTCTCGGCGAGACCGGCATGGACAAGGGCGCGGTGTTCGTCGCCACGTGTCTGGCCGCCGCCATCGGCTCCACGGTGATGGGCCTGATCGCCAACTACCCGATCGCCCTCGCGCCGGGCATGGGCCTGAACGCCTTCTTTACCTACACCGTGGTCCTGCACATGGGCCATACCTGGCAAGTGGCGCTTGGGGCGGTGTTCATCTCGGCGGTGCTGTTTTTCCTGCTGTCGATCTTCCGCATCCGCGAATGGATCATCAACAGCATCCCGTTGCCGCTGCGTTCGGCGATTGCCGCCGGGATCGGCCTGTTCCTGGCGCTGATCGCCCTGCATAACGCGGGCATCGTGGTGAGCAACCCGGCAACCATGGTCGGCCTCGGCGATCTGAAACAACCGGCCCCGATCCTCGCGACCCTCGGCTTTGCCCTGATCGTGGCACTTGAAGCGCTTAAAGTGCGCGGCGCGGTACTGATCGGCATTCTGGCGGTGACCATCGCCTCGATCGTGATGGGCTTCACCCCGTTCGGCGGCGTAATGTCGATGCCGCCGTCGTTGGCCCCGACGTTCCTGCAACTGGACATCAAAGGTGCCTTGGACATCGGGCTGGTCAGCGTGATTTTCGCCTTCCTGTTCGTCGATCTGTTCGACAACTCCGGCACCCTGATCGGCGTCGCCAAGCGCGCCGGCCTGATGGGCAAGGACGGTCATATGCCGAAAATGGGTCGCGCCCTGATCGCAGATAGTACAGCGGCCATGGCCGGTTCGCTGCTGGGCACCTCGACCACCACCAGTTACATCGAATCCGCCGCCGGCGTGAGTGCCGGTGGCCGCACCGGCCTGACCGCCGTTGTCGTGGCGATTCTGTTCCTGTTGGCGCTGTTTTTCTCGCCATTGGCGGCCAGCGTTCCAGCCTTTGCTACCGCGCCTGCACTGCTGTTCGTCGCAGTATTGATGACATCCGGTCTGGCCGAAATAGACTGGGACGACATCACCGTCGCCGCACCGGTCGTGGTCACCACCCTGGCCATGCCGTTCACTTATTCCATCGCCAACGGCATCGCCTTCGGTTTCATCTCCTGGACCGCGATCAAATTGCTGTCCGGCCGCGCCCGTGAGCTCAACTCGGCGCTGGTGATTCTGTCGATTCTGTTCGTGATCAAGCTGGGTTGGTTCAACGCATGACTTTTGATTCCCAGGCTTACGCTGTTCAGCTCGAAGATAAGGTCACGCGCCTGCGTGACCTGCTGGCCCCGTTCGGTGCGCCAGAACCTGCAGTGTTTGACTCACCGCTGCAAAATTTCCGCCTGCGCGCCGAATTCCGCTTGTGGCGCGAAGCCGGCGAGCGTCACTACGCGATGTTTTCCCAGGAAGATAAACGCACACCGATCCTGATCGAAGCGTTCCCGATCGCAAGCCTGCGTATCAATCAGTTGATGCCGCAGCTGAAGGCGGCGTGGCAAGCGAGCGCGGCCTTGAGCCACAAGCTGTTTCAGGTGGAGTTCCTGACCACGTTGGCCGGCGATGCGATGATCACGCTGTGCTATCACCGCCCTCTGGACGAGCACTGGCACGCGGCGGCCTCGAAACTGGCCGCCGATCTGAACGTCAGCATCATCGGCCGTTCCAAGGGCAAACGCGAAGTGATCGGTCACGATTACGTGGTCGAACAGATGGACGTCGGCGGTCGCACCTTCAGCTACCGCCAGCCGGAAGGCGCGTTCACCCAGCCCAACGGCACCGTGAACCAGAACATGCTCAACTGGGCTTACGACTCACTCGGTGATCGCTCCGACGATTTGCTGGAGCTGTATTGCGGCAACGGCAACTTCACCCTGCCCCTTGCGACGCGCGTGCGCAAAGTACTGGCCACCGAAATCAGCAAGGCCTCGGTTAACGCAGCGTTGAGCAATCTGAGCGAAAACGCTGTGGATAACGTCACGTTGGTGCGTTTGTCCGCCGAGGAACTGACAGAAGCCCTGAACGAAGTTCGTCCGTTCCGTCGTCTGCACGGCATCGATCTGAAGAGCTACGAGTTCGGTAGTGTCTTCGTCGATCCGCCTCGCGCCGGTATGGACCCGGACACCTGCGAGTTGACCCGCCGCTTCGACAACATCCTCTATATTTCCTGCAACCCGGAAACCCTGGCGGCCAACATCGCCCAACTGCACGACACTCACCGCATCACCCGATGCGCAATGTTCGACCAGTTCCCATGGACCCATCACATGGAATCCGGGGTGTTGTTGACTCGGCGTTGATTGCCGGTGCCAGAAACAAATCAGCCGTCATAACGACGGCTTTTTTGTGGGTATTCAAAGGGCGATATCGGCTTTACGCGGACGCCCGCCCTTCCGGCCGTTGGCCCGCGCGGCCGCAGATTTCGCAGCGCTGCTCTGGCGACCATTGCGCGAGGCGATCACTGAGGCAGCCATGTCCATCAGCGGCTTACTCGCCGAAATCATTCCGGCGATTGAGATGTGCAAATCCTTATCGTCATGACAGAGGGCGGTCCCCGCATAACCGACTATCAGGTTGGTGAAATCCTTGGTCTCAAAACCATCGAATTCCGGATAGTTTTTCACTGGCAGCAATACACCGCTGCCATCCTCGAAGCTGACCGCCAGACACGGTTCCAAAAAGCTCACTGCCGTCGCATTGAGACCACTGTTGCGGCGCTGTTCACCCTGCTCGATCGCTTCGTCCAGTGCTTCTTCGGTCACTGGCCAATCCACTTGTACTTTTGCCTTAATCGATTTCATAGTTCGATCTCCACGCCCTCCGGTGCCCCCATCAGGGTCAGCAGGGTCTTGTTCCCTTCTGGCTCGTAGTAAGCCGAGCCGATGACGTAAGTCGTGCTGGCCATCCTCTTCAAAACCACCACTTCGTTGGCCTGCCAGTCCCATAACTGATTATCGAGGCAGGCCGTTTTCAATTTGCACCACCAAATGCCACGGGCTCGTCGCAAATACGTAGATTGCCTGAGTGTCTGACGCAAACCTTCCAGCACCGCCAGAGGTGGTCGACGCGAGAGCGGGACGACATCCCAGAGCTCAACGCCGCTGTGCCAGAAACTGAACTTGAAGCGCGCACTCCATGTACCTGCGTCTACATGGACGTGAGGCGGACAATGCTCGCCGCGCAACATGACCACCATCCAAAACCCTTTGTAGCTGCATACTTTTCATGCTAACCCATCCGTTAGGTTAATGAGCACTGAGACTCGACCTTCCTTGAAGAATCCGACTACTGGCGCAGATCGCTCGATTTCTAAGCCTAGCCTTCGAGGTCGCGCCGAACCTGCCGATTACTGCGAAAAAAAGTAAGCAATTCTTTCACCGCATACACAAAAAAGCCGTCACGAAGACGGCTTTCCTGGCTGGCCACACAATCACCCAGGCTGATTTTTTCGATACTCGGTCGTGGTCATTCCGGCATAACCCCAGTTATCCGTGTCGACCTCCTCGATCACGATGTGGGTCAGCTCCGGAGGCTTGCCGAGGACGCGCTTCAAGGTGTCGGTGATTTCGGCG
Source organism: Pseudomonas sp. HLT2-19-2 (assembly GCF_054898005.1). NCBI lineage: Bacteria > Pseudomonadati > Pseudomonadota > Gammaproteobacteria > Pseudomonadales > Pseudomonadaceae > Pseudomonas > Pseudomonas sp. HLT2-19-2. The sequence goes on from NZ_CM142712.1 coordinate 5,356,283, forward strand.
ATGACCTGGGCTTTCTGCTCCCGGGTCACGCCATCACGGGTAATACGTACGCTGACGAAAGGCATGACGTTTCTCCTGTCCGGTGATTAAAAAAGACCGACCACTTGCCGGCGGTGAAGTCGGCGCTGGTCAAGTAAAGCACCGCTTCGGTGATTTCATCTACAGTGGCGAAATCAAGCACTTCATTTGATCCCCGGTGTCATCAATCATGCAGCGACAATTCGACGATCTTCAGTTGGGCAGCATCGAACTGTTTTGTCTGGCCGCCGAGGCGGGCAGCTTTACTGCCGCCGCGCTGGTGGCTGGCGTGACGCCGGCAGCCGTGAGCCGCTCGGTATCGCGCATGGAAGAGCGCCTGGGCGTGCGGTTGTTCGCCCGCACCACCCGCAGCGTCAAACTGACCGACAGTGGTCGGCGGTATCACGAGGAATGCCGCCAGGCGCTGGCGCAACTGGTCGAGGCTCAGCGCGAGGTCATGGGCCAGCAGCAACAGCCTTCCGGCACTTTGCGCATCAGCATTCCCACTACCTATGCCCATCACCGAATCCTGCCATTGCTGCCGGCTTTTCGGGCACGCTTTCCCGCGGTGAAGGTCGAGTCGCACATCAGCAATCGCAATATTGATTTTGTCGGCGAAGGCTATGACATGGCGATCCGCGTGCGGGCGATTCCGGATTCCGGCCTGATCGCCCGGCACTTGGAGGATGCGGCATTGGTGATGATTGCCAGTCCCGATTATCTGAAACATGCCGGCGTCCCACACTCCCTGGATGACCTTCAGCAGCACGAATGCATTCAGTACGAACTGCCCAGCAGCGGCCGACGCATTGCCTGGTTGTTCAACGATAATGGCGCGCCGCGAGAGATTCTGGCCGAGGGCAACCTCAGTTGTTCCGACGATGTGCTGGGGGGCGTGACCCTGGCAAAACATGGAGCAGGGTTGTTTCAGACTTATCGCTTCATTGTCGAAAAAGACCTGGCCGATGGCTCGCTGGTGGAGGTACTCAAGCCTTATGGCGGGCGCTCGCGGCCGTTCACCCTGCTCTACCCGCAAAGTCGCCATATGCCGCTGCGGTTGAGGGCGTTTATCGATTTTCTGGTTGAACATCTGCCTCGCTAAAAACCCGAAGCTTAGTACAACGCGGTATTGGCCGGACTGATCGGCGCCGGCATCCAGGCTTCCCGCACCCCTGCGCTGCACGAGCATGAAGGCGATCCACAGGGTTTGCGTTACCTCTATCGCCTGATCGATCTGGATCAGTTGAAACTCGACAGCGGCGCCCTGCCCGACCTGTTGATAGCCGCCGAACGCATGAACTTCACCGGCCTGAACATCACCTTTCCGTGCACATCAGGCCCGCAGATACCGCAAAACCGACTCGCAGATCATCTCGCGATGACGCTGCTTGATGCTTTCGTCCGGCAAGTCAATCTGAAAAATCTCACCGAATGTATGGCGGTTCGACACGCGATAGAAGCAGAACGAGCTGATCAGCAGGTGCACATCCAGCGGCTCAAGTCCCGCGCGAAACACGCCTTTCTCAGCACCCCGACGCAAAATCTCGCCCAGTGAATCGAGAATGGTGTTGTTCATCGCCTTAATCGCATCGGAACGTTTCACGTATTCAGCGTTGTGAATGTTTTCGATGCTGACAATCCGCACAAAGTCGACGTTGCGATCATGGTGGTCGAAGGTGAATTCAACCAGCCGACGAATCGCTTCCACCGGCGCCAGTTCGGTCAGGTGCAGGCGGTTTTCGGTGCTGCGGATATCGCCGTAGAGCTTCTCCAGCGCCTCGACGTAGAGCTGTTCCTTACTGCCGAAGTAGTAATAGATCATGCGTTTGGAGGTGTGAATACGTTCGGCGATCGCATCGACGCGAGCGCCGGAAAGCCCCTGCTGCACGAACTCGACAATGGCTTCTTGAAGGATGTTCTCGCGGGTCTTTTCCGGGTTGTTCTTGCGACTCTTGCGGGGCTCGGCCATGGGTTCGTCGGGCGCTGGGAAGAGTTCTGAAATTATTGTCATTGCGGGCTCACGGCCATCACTGCACGGCTGGCGATTATGGGCCGCGCCGCACAGTGAAGGAAGCCGCGCGGCGGCGGTTTGTACCCGTGTTTACGATTTCCCTACAACTTTGCCTGACGTACGGCACCACTGCGGGATTTGGCCATGGCCGCCAGTCGCACCGCCACGTTGGCCGCACCGTATCCCGCATAGCCGTTCTTGCGCTGGATAATTTCAAAGAAAAACCGCCCTTCAAACGGCTCGGTGAGCCGGCCATGATCGAGGCTCTCCTCGAAGCCGACCACCGACTGGGACCTGTCGCGCACGATCAGACCCTGGTGTCGTTCAAGGATGCGTTCGACCAGTAATCTCGCCGACGCAGGCGGTCGCCTGCCCGATAAAAACTCATCGCCTGAAGGAATTAGATGGGTTGTCCGTGTTCAATACGAGTCTGGAGTATTCCCGGCAATCCACCACAGGTTGCCGGGAGGGCTCCTGCGCGCAACAAAAGATGGACGACCGGACTGGCGCCGCTCCCACTCAGCAGCAACACTCATCCCCACGGACAATCAGAGGATTCCCACATGCTATGGAAAAAAGGCCGACGCAGCGACAACGTGGTCGATGCCCGTGGAGGTGGTGGCGGGATGCGCTTCGGTGGCGGCAAGGGCCTGAGCCTGACGGCGATTATTTTGATCGTCGGGATCGGCTGGATCACCGGCCAGGACCCGATGCAAATCCTCGGGCAACTGACCGGGCAGATGAGCGAGCAATCGGCGCCGACCACCTCGCAAACCCAAAAGGCCCCGCCGGCCAATGATCAAGGGGCCGAGTTCGTGCGCTCGATCCTCGGCGATACTGAAGACACCTGGAATCAGATTTTCCAGCAGGCGGGTCGTCAATATAAGGAACCGACCCTGGTGCTGTTCAGTAGCCGCGTCAATTCGGCTTGTGGCCTGGCAACATCGGCGACCGGCCCGTTCTATTGCCCGGCGGATCAGAAGGTCTACCTGGACATGAGTTTCTTCCAGGAAATGTCCCAACGCTTTTCAGCTGCTGGCGACTTCGCTCAGGCCTACGTGATCGCTCACGAAATCGGACACCATGTGCAGACCTTGCTCGGTGTTTCGGCGAAGATTCAGACGGCCCGCCAACAGGGCCAGCAGATGGAAGGCGACGGCGGTTTGCTGGTGCGCCAGGAACTTCAAGCCGATTGCCTGGCCGGGGTCTGGGCCAACAATGCGCAGAAGCGTCTGAACTGGCTGGAACCCGGTGACATCGAAGAAGCCTTGAACGCCGCCAACGCCATCGGCGATGACCGTTTGCAGGAGCAAGGTCAAGGGCGCGTGGTCCCGGACTCGTTTACTCATGGTACGTCGGCGCAAAGGGTGCGCTGGTTCAAAACCGGATTTGCGCAAGGCCAGGTCGGCCAGTGCGATACCTTTGCAGCGAAAAACCTATAAATGAATAAGTGGCTGTTAGCTCTACTGATCACCTGCGCAAGCGCCCAGGCTGCCGAGCACGCGGTCAAGGAGGTCAGCCCCGGACGCCTGCTGTTGACTTCAGGTGAAATTGCGGTGGGCATCGGCCCGGCGCCGACGAAAATCGAACGCGTGCTGATCATCATCCATGGTCGATTGCGCAATGCCCAAACCTATCGCCAGAGCGCCGAGCACGCGGCCGAGCAGGCCGGGCAAAGCGCGACCACCTTGGTGATCGCCCCGCAATTTCTCAATGAAACCGACGTCGCGCTTCATCCCGTGGCTGACAGCGTATTGCGCTGGCAGGGCAATGACTGGATGGTTGGCGGTTTATCCACCGCTCCGTTTTCCCTGAGTTCCTACGCTGCGCTCGACGAAATCATCGCCCGAATCGGCGATCGCCGACAGTTTCCGGACGTGAAGCAAATCGTCATCGCCGGTCACTCCGGTGGCGCTCAGGTGGTGCAGCGATATGCATTGCTGGGTCACGATCAGCCAGCGCTCAAGGCGGCCGACATACAGGTGCGTTACGTCATTGCCAACCCGTCTTCTTATGCGTACTTCGATGAACGACGGCCGGTGGCGTTCAGCCATGCCGGCTGCCCGAATTTCAATCGCTGGAAGTACGGGCTGGCGGATCTCCCTGCCTACGCTGATGGGCAAACACCCGCGCAGCTGAAGGAAAACTACGTCAAACGCGATGTCGTATATCTACTCGGGCAGCAGGACAGCGACCCGAAGCAACCGGCGCTGGATAAAAGCTGTGAGGCCCAAGCTCAGGGAGCCAATCGATTGATTCGCGGGCGCAATTATTTTGCTTATCTGAAACGGCTGCATCCTCAAGGACTGAGTCAGCAACTGATCGAAGTGCCTGGGGTCGGGCATGATGGTGATGGAATGTTCAACTCGCCTGAGGGGCAGAAGGCGTTGTTCGGTCAGTGATGACGCCTCAAACCGACAACATCTGCCGCAACGCCACGCAATCGGCGGCATGCCAATCCGTTAACTCAGGCCACGGATTATCGGACAGGTTCACCAACACCGTCCGCGTCCCCGCCGCCCGACCGCAATCCAGATCAAAGCGGTAATCACCGACCATCACCATCTCACTGGCCGGTACATTCCAGGCCTGTGCCAACTTTAACAAACCACCTGGATGTGGTTTCGGCGGCGCTTCATCACGACCCAGCACATCTTCCACCGCGAAGCAGTCGGCCAGACCGATTGCCTCCAGCGTCACATGCGCCAGTTCGCGAGCATTGCGGGTGAGAATGCCCAGGCGATAACCGCGTCCGGCCAACTCACGCACCAGTTCCACCGCGCCCGGTGCCGCTGTCGAACCCAACGCCAGGTCTCGTTCGTGTTCCAGCAACCACGCATGTTTGGCCGCAGCTTCATCGGCCGGGAGCGCGGCGAGGTGGGTCAGGATGTCGTCTTCGGCCGGGATCGCCAGCGCCACGCGAATTGCCGCGAAATCATGCACAGCCACCGTCAGGGTGCCGTCCATGTCGAACACCCAGTGCCGCACCTCGGCCAGGCTCATGCCCAATCCTTGCGGTGGCGAATCAGGCCTTCCTGCGTGACCGAGGCCACCAGTTGCCCAGCGCGGTTGAACACGCTGCCGCGGGAGAAGCCACGGGAATTGCCGGCCCACGGACTGTCCATCGCATACAGCAACCAGTCATCGGCACGCAGGTCCGCGTGGAACCACAGCGCGTGATCGAGGCTGGCGACCTGCATGTCTTTCTGCCAGACCGACTTGCCATGGGGCTGCATTGAGGTGGTCAGCAAACCGAAGTCCGAGGCGTACGCCAGCAAGTATTTGTGCAGCGCCGGAGAGTCAGCCAACGTACCGTCGGCGCGAAACCAGACGTATTTGACCGGGTCGGACGGCTGCGGGTTGTAGGGATCTTTCTCGGTGATCGGTCGGAACTCGATCGGTTTGGGGCACAGAAATTTTTCGCGCATGTGCTCGGGAATCAGGTGCGCACGCTGCTGGGTGAGTTCCAGTTCCGACGGCAGGTTTTCCGGGCCGACCACAATCGGCATCTCGGCCTGATGCTCGAAGCCTTCTTCGTCGTACTGAAAGGAGGCGCTGCAGGTGAAGATTGGGTTGCCTTTCTGAATCGCCGTCACCCTACGCGTGCTGAAGCTGCCGCCGTCGCGTACCCGATCAACCTGATAAACCACTGGCAACGCGGAATCGCCCGGACGCAGGAAATAACCGTGCATCGAATGCACATGGCGCGCTTCTTCGACCGTCTGACTGGCCGCCGACAGGGACTGACCGATTACCTGACCGCCGAACAGCTGACGAAAACCCAGGTCCTGGCTGCGGCCACGGAACAGGTTTTCTTCGATCGGTTCCAGCGTCAACAGGTCAACCAGATCATCCAACACTTGGCTCATTCAGACTCTCCTCACACAACGCATGCCGCGCAGTCTTGGCTGCGACGGTCGATTCAATTTCTGGCCAGGGCCCATGGGAGCCATTGTAAACGTCCGTGCCGGCTTATCCATGCAAGGTTTGCAGCCATTGTTCACGAGTGATGCGGTACAGCACATGGTGACGCAGGGGATGATCGACCGCGAGCTTCGGATGTTCGAAGTCATCGGCTGAATCATGGTGCATGCCGATCGCCTGCATGACTTTCTGCGACGGCAGGTTGGTTTCGCTGGTGAAGGACACGACTTCTTTCAGCGGCAACCGGTCAAACCCGCAGCGCAGAGCGGTCCACGCCGCTTCACTGGCGTAGCCAAGGCCCCAGTGCTCGCGGGCCAGACGCCAGCCGATTTCGGTGGCCGGGGTGAAAGGCGCGTCGAAAGCGACCACTCCGAGCCCGGTAAACCCGATAAATGCCCCGGTATCCTTGCGCTCCAGCGCCCAGAGTCCGAAGCCATGCTCGGCAAAATGGCCACGAATCCGTCCGATCAGCGAAGCACTTTCCAGTCGACTCAAGGGCACCGGAAAATATCGCATCACCTGTGGATCGGCGCACATCGCCGCAAACTCCGGCAAATCCTCATCGCGCCACTGCCGTAACAGCAGTCGCGCGCTCTCGAGTTCCAGTATCGGCTCCATCGTGCCCCCCGTATCCATGCCGCAAGTCTACATCGCTGGTAGGATCCTTCCTTCATTCCGAACTGAATTCGTCATGCCACTGCCCCTGATCTACCACGAAGACTACAGTCCCGAGTTCCCGGCGGATCACCGCTTCCCCATGGACAAGTTTCGCCTGCTGCGCGATCACCTGGTGGACAGTGGCCTGACCCGGGACGCCGACCTGCTGCGCCCCGACCTCTGCCCGCCAGAGATTCTCGCCCTCGCTCATGACTCTGCGTATATCGAACGCTATATGAGCGGCGAATTGTCCCGCGAAGACCAGCGGCGCCTCGGTCTGCCGTGGAGCGAAGCCTTGGCCCGGCGCACGGTGCGGGCAGTTGGCGGCTCGCTTCTGGCCGCCGAGCAGGCGCTGGAACATGGCTTGGCCTGTCACTTGGCGGGTGGCACCCATCACGCTCACTACGACCATCCTGCCGGGTTTTGCATCTTCAATGACCTGGCAGTGATCAGCCATTTCTTGCTGGAAAGCGGCCGTGTGAATCGGGTGTTGATCTTCGACTGCGATGTGCATCAGGGCGACGGGACTGCACGGATTCTGCACAACACCCCGGACGCGGTGACCGTTTCCCTGCACTGCGAAAAGAATTTTCCTGCACGCAAGGCCGAAAGTGACTGGGACATTCCACTGCCCATGGGGATGGGCGATGCCGACTACCTGAAGGTGGTGGACGATGCGCTCAATTATTTGCTGCCGCTCTACCAACCTGACCTGGTGCTGTATGACGCCGGCGTCGATGTGCATAAAGATGACGCGCTCGGCTACCTGAAGCTGACAGACGAAGGCGTCGCCGCTCGCGATGAAAGTGTGATGCGTCATTGTCTGGGCCGCGATATTCCGGTGGTCGGCGTGATCGGCGGCGGCTACAGCAAGGACCGCAAGGCGTTGGCGCGCCGTCATGGAATCCTCCATCACAGTGCGCAGCGGGTCTGGCAGTCATCAGGTTGTCATTGAGGTGTGGGTGTTTACCCACAATGCCTGTGGAACTGCCTGTGGATAACCTGAGTGAAAGGTCCTACAGGCCATGCTGCCTATAGCCTGCAAAGGGGTGATTGTTTTTTGATCAGCTTCTTCAACAACTCCCACAATGATTCGTGCTGGTAGAATGCGCGGCTTATTCCGCCACGCCGCAGCTCTAGCCATGACCCAGCCCTCGCCTTCCTCCACTTCTCACGTCGCAATCATCGGCGGCGGCCCCGCCGGTTTGATGGCGGCTGAAGTGCTGAGCCAGGCCGGGATCAAGGTCGACCTGTACGACGGCATGCCTTCAGTTGGGCGAAAATTCCTGCTGGCCGGTGTCGGCGGCATGAACATCACCCATTCCGAAGCTTATCCGGCGTTTCTCTCGCGCTACGCCGAACGCGCGCCGCAGATTGCGCCGCTGCTAAGGTCCTTCGGCGCCGATGCGCTATGCCAATGGATTCATGACCTGGGCATTGAAACCTTTGTCGGCAGCTCCGGCCGAGTTTTTCCTACAGACATGAAAGCCGCTCCCCTGTTGCGTGCATGGCTCAAACGTCTGCGTGACAGCGGCGTAGTTATCCACACCCGCCACCGCTGGCTTGGTTGGAATGACAGCGGAGAATTGCGCATCGACAGCCCCGAGGGCGAAAAAACCGTTCGACCCGACGCAACCTTGCTGGCCCTCGGCGGCGGCAGCTGGTCGCGCCTCGGTTCGGACGGCGCCTGGATGCTGCCACTGGAACAACGCGGCGTAGGACTTGCGCCGCTGCAACCGAGTAATTGCGGCTTCGAGGTGCAGGCCTGGAGCGAGTTGATGGTCAGCAAATTCGCCGGCGCACCACTGAAAAACATCGCCATTGGCCTCAATGACGACGTCCCACGGCTCGGCGAATGTGTGATCACGGCGACCGGGATTGAAGGCAGTTTGATCTACGCCTTGTCGGCGCCGATCCGCGAAGCCATCAATCAGCACAGCTCGGCGACCCTTCACCTCGACCTGTTACCGGGCAGGCCTGTGGATAAAGTGCAGGTTGCGCTGAGCAAACCGCGTGGGTCTCGTTCCATGTCGAAACATTTGCACAGCCAGCTCGGGATCGAGGGTGTGAAAGCGGCGTTGCTGCGCGAACTCACTCCGGCCGAATGCTTCGCTGATCCGGCGCTGCTGGCCAAAGCGATCAAGGCGTTGCCACTGACGTTGGTGAAAGCCCGTCCGCTGGACGAAGCCATCAGCAGCGCCGGTGGCGTGATGTTCGAATCGATGGATGAACGATTGATGCTCAAGCAACTGCCTGGCGTGTTCTGCGCGGGGGAAATGCTGGACTGGGAAGCGCCGACGGGGGGGTATTTGCTGACGGCGTGTTTCGCCAGTGGTAGAGCGGCGGGGTTGGGGATGGTGGAGTGGTTGAAGCACAAGGACTGAAGACCGAGGCGCGCCCATCGCGAGCAAGCTCCGGGCGGCATTCCGACGATGAGGGCTTAACAGACGCCGCAGAGAATCAAGGCTTCTTCTTACGCGGCCCAGTATTAAACACTGGCACCTTGCGCACAGGCTTGATCGAAGGTTCCGGCGCCGAAGCATCACCACTCTCAACCCACTTGCCCAGATTGCGTTTGCCGCCACCGGACGTCTTTGGCTTCTTCGGTTTTTTCGGCTTCTTGACCACCTGACCGCTGGCATCGGTATCCGGCACCCGGTGCTCAGGCTCGAAGTCATGCTCCATCTGGCGAGGCAATGTCTGACGGGTCAACGTCTCGATGGCCGACAGCAGATTCACTTCATCGGCGCAAACCAGCGATATAGCCTGCCCGGTTGCACCCGCGCGACCGGTACGGCCGATCCGATGGATGTAGTCCTCAGCCACGATCGGCAGGTCGAAGTTGACCACCAATGGCAAATCTTCGATATCCAGACCACGGGCCGCGACGTCGGTGGCCACAAGAATCTGCACTTCACTGGCCTTGAACCGGTCCAGCGCACGCTGACGGGTGGCCTGCGGTTTGTCGCCGTGGATGCCGTCGGCGTTGATACCCAGGCCCTGGAGTTTTTCCACCAGCGCGTCCACGCCATTGCGGGTCTTGGCGAACACCAGCACCTGCTTCCACTTGCCCTTGCGCAGCAAATGGATGAACAGCTCCGGCTTGCGCTTCTTGTCCACCACCACAACCCATTGTTTGACGGTGTTGGCAGCGACGTTGCGCGGGCTGACTTCGATACTCAACGGATCGTTGAGCATTTGTCCGGCCAGCAAACGGATCGCGTCGGAGAAGGTCGCGGAAAACAACAGCGTCTGACGTTGCTTCGGCAGCACACGGTAAATGTTCCCCAGCTCCTCGGAAAAACCCAGATCGAGCATGCGGTCGGCTTCGTCAAGAATCAGGGTTTGCAGCTGATTGAACTTGAGGGCCTTCTGGCGATACAGGTCGAGCAAACGACCCGGGGTCGCCACCAGCACGTCGACACCTTTGCGCAGCTTCATCATTTGCGGGTTGATGCTGACGCCGCCGTACACCGCGTAAGTGCTCAACGGCAGATTCTCGGCGTACTGACGCACGGCTTCGTGAACCTGTTCTGCCAGTTCGCGGGTCGGCACCAGGATCAGCGCGCGCACCGAGTTGGAGGCAACTTTCGGCCCTTCCATGGCCAGCAACTGCAGCAGCGGCAGCGCGAAACCGGCGGTCTTGCCGGTGCCGGTCTGCGCGGCGGCCATCAGGTCGCGACCAGCCAGCACCGCCGGAATGGCTTGCGCCTGAACCGGCGTAGGAGTCTGGTAGCCGAGCGTCTCGAGAGAGCGCAGCAAGGGTTCGATCAGGCCAAGGGAGGCGAAAGTCATGGGATTACCGTAGGAAAATTCAGCGCGGGTTTTTCAAAACAAGTGTGCAAAACGAGATGCAATGGCGCGCAGTTTACCCTAATTCACACGGGATTCTGTCGGCACTGCTACGGCAGGTTGAAGAGGAGCTCGACGCCACTGCGGCAACCCGATCAACACTACGGCACTGATGATCACCAGCATCGCCAGCCCTTCTTCAATACCAATGGTCTCGCCAACAAACACGATCCCCAGCAACACCGCCACCGCCGGGTTGACGTAGGCATAACTGGTGGCCGCCGCCGGACGCACGTTTTTCAACAGGTACATGTAGGCGTTGAAAGCGATGATCGAACCGAAGACCGTCAGGTAGGCCAAGGCTGCCCAGCCTTCAATCGGCGGCATGCTTTCCAGATGTTCACCGCTCAGCGCACTGCCGATCAACAACGCCACGCCGCCCACCAGCATTTGCACGGCACTGGCCATCGCGCCTTGTGGCAGCGGCAAATGTTTGCTCCAGACTGAACCGAAGGCCCAGGACGCTGCCGCGAATATCAGCAAGGCGGCGCCCAGCGGGCTCGATTGCAAGTTGGAGCCGAGGTTGAGCATGGCAATGCCGATCAGCCCGAGCATAATCCCGGCCCATTCGAGACGGGTATTACGCGCGCCCCAGAAATATCCGCAGAGCAAGGTAAACAGCGGCACTGTCGCCACCGCCAGCGCGGCAACGCCGGAAGCGACACCCGTGTGCTCGGCGACACTGACCGCACCGTTGCCGCACGTCAGCAGCAAGATCCCGATAATCCCGGCGGCTTTCCACTGCGCCCAGGTCGGTGCCGGCGCCCCGCGCCAACGCAGAAAGGCGTACATCAACGTCCCGGCGATCACGAAACGAGTACCGGCGAGCAGCAACGGCGGCCAGTACTCCACACCGATGCGAATCACCAGGTAGGTCGAGCCCCAAATCACGTACAACGCGAAAAAAGCAGCGATCAACGGCAAGGGAAAACGGCGTAGGCCAGGCATGAGGCAGCTCGTAGGCAAGACAAGTGAACAGCTATTCTAGAAAGGCCAGCGGCGTAAAATAAGTTACAAAACCTGTTTATAGCGCCGGTACACTTTTCAAAACACGGAGATTGCCGTTATAAACCGTGCTTTCGAAAGTCAGTCATTTTTCAGGAATACCACAATGGATAAATACGACCGCATGCTCCTCAGCGCCCTGCTGGAAAACGGTCGTGCGTCCTACGCCGACCTGGCGCGCAAAGTGAACCTGTCCGCCCCGGCCGTGGCCGAGCGCGTGGCCAAACTCGAAGCCTGTGGGGTCATTACCGGGTACCAGGCGAAAGTCGACATGGCCAAGCTTGGATTGCCGATCCAGTGCGTCATCGAACTGCGCCTGAACCAGCATGGCAACCAGAAGGCCTACGATGATCTGGTCAAAATCCCACAACTGACCGAATGCCACCGGGTGACGGGTGATCCGTGCGTGATCATGCAGGCTGCGGTGGGATCGATGCCGGAGCTGGAAGAATTGATCAACCAGATTGCCAAGTTCGGGTTCAGCAAGACGTCGATCGTGTTGTCGAGCGCCATCGAGAAGCGCGTGCCGTTGGGGCAACTGGAAGGGAATGGCAAATAACTCTCCTGTAGGAGCTGTCGAGTGAAACGAGGCTGCGATCTTTTGACTCTGACTTTAAGGATCAAGATCAAAAGATCGCAGCCTCGTTTCACTCGACAGCTCCTACAGGGGGTCAGGGGATTTGCGGTGTTTCAGTCAGAACCCGCGATGCCGCTTGAGATGCTCATTGATCTTCGCCGCCGGCACTTTCTGCAAGCTGACCAGCAGATCATGCGACAACTCGCGCAACCCATGCTTGTGCCGCAGTTCCTGCGCGAGGTGCGCCGTCAGGTTGGCCGCCATCTCGGCATCGGCCATGGCCCGGTGAGCTTTACCTGTGTTGGGCAGGCTGGCGTACGTGGTGAGGGTGCCAAGTTTGTGGTTCGGCGCGGCGGGCATCAAACGGCGGGCGAGTAGCAGCGAGCAGGCAAAGTTCTGCAAGCGTGTGCGCTTGATGCGGCCGAGCTCAAAGTCCCAGAACTTCTGGTCGAACGCGGCGTTGTGCGCCAGCAGCGGTGTGATGCCGACGAACTCGTTGACTTCGTTCATCACCTGCTCGGCCGACGGCGCGGTGCGCAGCATGGCGTTGCTGATGCCGGTGAGTTGTTCGATAAAGGCCGGGACGCGCACGCCGGCATTCATCAGGCTCTGGTAACGCTCGACGATGCGCCCCTGTTCAAGGATCACCACGGCAATTTCCGTGGCCCGGCAGCTGCTGCTCGGGGAGATCCCGGTGGTTTCAAAGTCGATGACTGCTATGCGTTCCAAACCTGTTTCAACTCCGTAAAAATCAATTCTTGAGCAGCAACGCGCCTTCGATCGGCACGTAGCGGCTGGCGGCGCGGATCAGCGAGTTGGCCGTCAGGCCCGGCACGCCGTAGGCCACAGCTTGCACCCCGTGTTTAGTGATGATGCGCTCCAGCAGCATGTCGAAATCACCGTCACCGGAGGCCAGCACCACTTCGTCGACATGATCGGCGGCGTCCATGATATCGAGGGTGATGCCCACGTCCCAGTCGCCTTTGGCCGAGCCATCGCTGCGCTGGATGTAAGGTTTGAGCTTCACAATGAAACCGAGGTTGCGCAGGATCTGCTGGAATTGCTGCTGTTTGCTGTCGCCGCGATCGATCGCGTAGGCATAGGCCTCGACGATCTGCCCCTGTTTGCTGATGTCAGCCCACAGGGCGGCATAGTTGAAGTGGCAACCATAAGCCTGACGCACGGTGTAGTAGAGGTTCTGGACATCGGCGAACACTGCGATTTTTTTCACCGTGCATCCTCTCTTGGCGGGCAGGCAGGATCAGGCACCAGGCCCGAAAAGTCGTCCAGTATGCCAGCCCGAAGGATTGTTCCGCGAATAATCGGCCCGAAGCGCCGTAGCGCTCCGGACGAATGGCGTGTCAGATGAAGGAATCGTCGTCGCCGCCGAAGAACGATGAGCTGTCATCGCTATAGTCGGCGTCGGTAAAGCCGCCCTGATCGTTGGCGTTGTTGTCAGCCACGCGCTGATCATCGCCTCCGCCATTGCCGCTGTCGCTCTGATCGTTGACCTGAGCCGGTTCTTCCTTCGTGACTTCAGCCACTTCCGGCTGCTGATTGTGATGGAACAGGCTGCTGATGCCTTGCGCCAGCATCACGCCACCGGCCACACCGGCTGCGGTTTTCAGCGCACCACCGAGGAAACTGCTGCCGGCAGGCTGTTGCTGGCCATAATTCTGCTGAGGAGGCGCTGAGCCGAAGTTCTGTTGTGGCGGCTGCGAGTTGAACGACGGTCGCGCCGGTTCACGCCAACCGCCACCGCTCGATGCGGGTGGGTTTTGGGTTGGCGCAGGCTGCGAATCACGGGAGCCGCCACCGAATATGCTCGATAGAAAACCGCCGCCGCTGGTTGCCGGAGCAGCCGGCTGAACTTTGGCCTGCTGCAGTTCGGCCTGCAATTGCTGGACTTGCTGGGCGAGCTGCTTGTTCTGTTCGTCGAGGCTCTTGATGGCAGCCTCTTGCACCAGAATCGCCTGGGTCATGAAATAGCCTGCCGCTGGCTGGCGAGTCAGGTGTTCCTTGATCCGCGCCTCGGCCTGGGCGTCGCGCGGGGCTGAGTCCGTTTCGGCCTGTTGCAGCCGGGAAAACAGTCCATCGATCAGGGTTTGTTCTTCGCTGTTCATGGCGACCTCGTAGATTGCCGGGAATATCTGCCCTATCCACTGTAAATAAGGGACACCCCTCTAATGGAGGTTGATGCAGGATGTTTCAATGGTCTTTACCGAACGTTTACGTTTGCGCCCCAAAGCGCTTCATCGGTTAAAGTGTGCCACTGCTTCCAACCTGCGATACCGACTGATGAATTCGTTCGATGTACTGCGTGACTCTCTGTATTTCTTCAAACGCAATCTGGGCCAGATCGTTCGGCTGTGCCTGCCGCTGGTGATCTTCGAGGCGCTGTTGCAACTGGTGGTCGACCACTCCACCGAGCCGGACAGTTTTCCTGGTATCAGCGTGATGGTCGGCTTGCTGGTTTATCCGCTGTACACCGGCGCGCTGATCCTGTTTCTCGATGCCCGCAGCCGTGGCGAATCGCCGCGCAATCGCGACCTGCTGGCAATGTCCGCGACCCTGTGGCCACGCTTCGCCCTGCTCACCGCCCTCAATACCCTGCTGATCCTGATCGGCCTGTCGCTGTATTTCCTGCCGGGCATCTGGCTGATGGTGACCCTGGCGTTCGGCGAGTACCTGCTGGTGCTGCGCGGCCTGGCCCCGCTGGCGGCGATGAAGGAAAGCCTGCGCCTGACCCGCGGCCACTTCCTGCGCATTCTGGTGTGCATTTTGTGCGTAATGGCCCCGTTGTGGCTACTCAAGGGCGCAACCTTGGCGGTTTACCCGGAGCCGCAGAACCCGGTGTTTTCCCTGCTGATCGACAGTGCTCACAGCTTCCTGCAACTGTTCACCAGCGTGGTGCTGTTCCGCTTGTTCATGCTGATCAGCGATGTGCCCGAGAAAATTGACGGGCCGCTCTGACCGCTCGACCCGTGGGCTTAACCCCGACTGTCGGTTATGCTCGGGGTCAACTTTTGTAACGCTATAAGCCGAGCCATGACCCGTCTACTGCGCTACACCCTGCTGGGCCTGTTGATTATGACCGGCCTGATGGCCTTGCTGATCTACAACCTGACCTGGCGTCCCGAAGCCAAGGAAGCATTACCGGTCAGTTGCAACGCCCAGGCACCGACGCTGGTGCCCGGTCAGGCGCTGAAGGTGATGACCTGGAACGTCCAGTACCTGGCGGGAAAACGCTACGTATTCTGGAATGACCTGGCGGCCGGCAATGACGAAAAACCTACGCCCGATGACATGGCCTTCAGCCTCGATGAAGTGGCGCGGGTGATCCGTGACGAGCAACCGGATGTCGTGCTGTTGCAGGAGCTGGATGACGGCGCCAAGGCCAGTGATTATCAAAGCCAGTTCAAGCTGCTTCAGGAGCGGGTCGCGGACCTTTATCCGTGCGGCGCTCACGCCTTCGACTGGAAAGCCGATTTCGTGCCTGAGTCGCACATTTTCGGCAGCGTCGGCCGGCAACTGGCCACCCTCAGCCGCTATCAGATCAAGCACGCCGAACGCCTTCAATTACCGGTCGCGCCGGCCAACTTCGTCACCCGCCAGTTCAAACCGAAAAACGCCTTGTTGGTCACCTATCTGCCGCTGAGTGACGGCGGTCAGGTAGCGGTGCTCAACACCCATCTGGACCGCGTTACCCAGCCCGACGAAACGCTGCAAGCCCAGGTGACGGCCGTGGCCAAAGTCCTCGACAAGTTCGAAAGCCGCGGCACGCCGTGGTTGATCGGCGGGGACTTCAACCTGTTGCCGCTGGGGCAATATCAACGCCTGCCCAATGAGCAACGCACGCCCTACTCCGCCGACAGCGCGCTGCATGTGCTGTGGGACAAATACCCGATGATCCCGACCAACAACGAAGCCAGCGGCATCGATCGGGCGCGGTGGCTGACCCACTACCCGAACGATCCGGGCTTGAACGGCCCGGACCGGACGGTCGACTACCTGTTCTACAGTCCGCGGATCAAACGGGTCGAGGCGATGGTGAGGCAGGACGACACCTTGCGCATTTCCGATCACTTGCCAGTGATCGCAAGGTTCCTCTTGCCTGCGGCGCCCTAGGGCTGAATCAATGCTCCTCCTCCAGCTCATCGTGCAACAACCCGAAGATCTTGCGCTTCATGTCGATGAACGAACGCTCCATGACCATGTCCAGGGTGCGTGGGCGCTCGATCGGCACGTCCAGAATCTGCTTGATGCGCCCAGGCCTGGCCCCCATCATGTAGACCCGGTCACCCAGCAGAATCGCCTCGTCGATATCGTGGGTCACGAACAACACAGTCTTCTTGCTGTTGCCCCAGACCCGCAACAACAGCTGCTGCATTTGCAGGCGCGTCTGGCTGTCGAGTGCGCCGAAGGGCTCGTCCATCAGCAGGATTTGTGGATCGTTGGCCAGCGCCCGGGCAATGGCGACGCGCTGCATCATGCCGCCGGAAAGCTGCTTGGCGTAGTTATCGGCGAACCCGGTCAGACCCACTTCGTTGACGTAGTAGTCGACGATGTCCTTGCGCTGGGCGGCTGCCATGCCGCGACGCTTGAGGCCGAACTCGACGTTCTGGCGCACGGTCAGCCAGGGGAACAGCGTATAGCTCTGGAACACCATGCCGCGATCCGCGCCCGGGCCCAGCACTTGCTGGCCGCCGACGTAGATTTCGCCTTCCGTGGGCTCATTCAGACCAGCCGTGAGATACAGCAAACTCGACTTGCCGCAGCCCGAAGGCCCGACCAGCACGGCGAATTGTTGATCCGGCACTTCGAATGACACCTGCTCCAGCGCTGTGAACATGCCGCCGTCAGGTTTCTGATAACGCAGGCTGACCTTGTCCACTTGCAGCCGTGGCGCGGCGTGCACCGGGGCCGCCTGTGGCGTGATGAAACGCGGGTTGACGGCGCTTACTGAGCCCATGCGGTGATCCTCAGACGTAGGAAACGGAACAGTTGATCGGTGACCAGGCCCAACAGGCCGATGATCGCGATGGCCAGAAAGATCACATCCACTTGAAAGCCGCGCATGGCTTTAAGGCTCAGGTAACCCAGGCCGCTGGACGCCGCGACCAACTCGGCGACCACCAGGTAAGTCCAGGCCCAGCCCATCGTCACGCGCAAGGTGTCGAGCACACCCGGCAACGACGCCGGGGCGATCACATGCAGCACCGCATCGCGGCGGTTCGAACCCAAGGTGTAAGACGCGTTGATCAGGTCCTTGGAGATACCTTTGGACACGTCCGCGATCATCACCAGTTGCTGGAAAAACACGCCGAAGATGATCACCGAGACCCGCTGCTCCAGACCGATGCCGATCCACAGAATGAACAACGGCACGAACGAAGTTACCGGCAGGTAGCGAATGAAATTCACCATTGGCTCAAGGAACGCCTGGACGATGCGAAAGCTGCCCATCAGCAACCCCAGCGGCACCGCCACCAGCGACGAGACGATGAAACCGACCATCACCACTTCGAGGCTGGCCCATACATGCAGGCCGAGGGTGCCGTCGCGGCTCAGGCGCACGGCGGCCTCGACCACCGCGCCCGGTGTCGGTAAGAACATGCCCGGCACCACGCCGCCGTAAGACAATCCGGCCCACAGGCCGATCAACAACACCCAGGCCAGACCGCTCGCGCTCCAAATCACCGAAACCGGCAGACCGGTCTTTGGCGTGATGCAGCGGCTCAGCCATGAATTGCGCTTGAACATGCAAACCTCCTAGAGCGGGCTGACGAAGCGGTTGTCGATCAAGTCGTCATTGCTGACGTTGTAGGGTTTGCCCTGCAATTCACTGGCGGTCTCGTTGGCCAGTTTGATCAGCGGCTCGCTGTCACCCGGTTTGCCCGGCGAACCAAAGAGTTTTTCGCTCATGGCCTGATCGTAGAAGCGCACGCCTTGCGCGGCAGCGGCCAGTTCCTTCGGATCGGCCAGGTAACCGCCGACACCTTTGGCCATGATTTTGTAGGCTTCTTCTGGATGGTCCTTGGTGTACTGGACCGCTTTGTACAGACCGGCCACCAATGCCTTGACGTCCTCCGGTTGTTTCTCGATGACGGTGCAATTGAGCGCGACCACATCGACAATCACTCCCGGCGTGCTGCTGCTGTCGATCAGCACCTTGCCTTGTTGCTTGTTGCGGACCATCGACAGATGCGGCTCCCAGGTCACGGCGGCCGGCACGCGACCGGCGATGAACGCGGTGGCGGCATCGTCGGCGGTCATGTTCTGCACGGTGATGTCGCTCATTTTCATGCCGTGTTTTTTCAGCAAGTACGACAGCCAGAACTGCGAGGTCGAACCTTCGTTCACCGCCACGGCTTTGCCCTTCAGTTCTTGCAGGCTTTTGACCTCCTTGCCCACCAGCACGCCGTCGCCACCGTGGCTGTCGTCGAGGGCGGCCACCGCCTTGAAACAGAATTGCGGGCGGTACTTGAGCACTTCGTCGATGGTCGACGCCGAGCCCGACAACTCTCCCGAGGCTTGCGCAGCCATGTACATCGAAGCCTCTTCGACGACGGGCAATTCGACGGTCAAACCGTTTTCCTTGAAGTAGCCCAGATCCCGGGCCAGGTAGAGCGTGCCATATCCGACCCACGTGGTGTGGCCGATGGACAGAGTGCCGGCCTGGGCGCTGGTGGCGACCGTGGCGGCGATGGCGGTGACCGCCAGTGGATGAGCGAAGCGGGTAAGCAAGGACTTGATCATGGAGCACTCCCAAAGCTGTTGATTTAGTTTTGTCATGGGCAGTACGGCCAGTGGCCTTGGAGCAGAAGCAACCTGAGGTCTCTGATGGACCTTTCGGTGGTCAGCGTTTGGCTGACTGGCGAGGTCGATGTTGGCCCAAGACGGGGATTAGGAAAATTAGGAAATATGTCGATGGGAGTGATGAAAAAACTGGGTAGCGTGCACTGCGAAAGGGCGCCGTGGGCAGGGATGCCCGGGGTGGGTGCAAAAGGTGCGACGATGATCGTTCCCACGCTCCGTGTGGGAATGCAGCCCGGGACGCTCCGCGTCCCAAAGCGGACGCAGAGCGTCCATTGAGGCATTCCCACGCAGAGCGTGGGAACGATCAGATGGTGTCAGAGTCGGCCGTATTCCTGCGCCGTGCGATCGACTGCCTTGAGGGTCTTGCCGACCAACTCATCAACCTCTTCGCGACTGGCAATCAACGCCGGCGCCATGATCATCCGCCCCAGCGTCGAGCGAATAATCACCCCTTCTTCGAAGCCGATCGTGCGGCAACGCCAGGCAATGTCGTTCTCATTGGCAAAACGCTTGCGACTGGTTTTGCCCTCCGCCAACTGCAGCGCCGCAACCATGCCGACACCCTGAATATCGCCCACCAACGGGTGATTGCCGAACACCTCGCGCAAGCACTGTTGCAGGTAGGGACCGATGTCATCCTTGACCCGCGCCACCACCCCTTCATCACGCAAGGCCTTGAGGTTGGCGATGGCCACCGCCGCTGCCACCGGGTGCCCGGAATAGGTCAAGCCGTGAGCAAACACCCCGCCCTGCTCCACCAATACCTGAGCCATTTTCTTGGACAGAATCAATCCGCCCATGGGGATGTAACCCGAGGTCAAACCCTTGGCGATGGACAAGGTGTCCGGCTCGAAACCGAAGTGCTCGTGGGCGAACCATTCACCGGTACGACCAAAGCCACCGATCACTTCATCGGCGCACAACAGCACGTCGTACTTACGGCAGATTCGTTGAATCTCCGGCCAGTAACTCTCTGGCGGAAAGATCATCCCGCCAGCGCCCTGGAACGGTTCGGCGATAAACCCGGCGACCTTGTCCGCACCCAGTTCGAGAATCTTCGCTTCCAGCTGCTGCGCCGCCCGCAGGCCAAATTCAGCCGGGGTCAGGTTGCCCTCGTGGGCGAAGAAGTACGGTTCATCGATGTGTTCGATGTCGGGGAGCATGCCGCCCATTTCGTGCATGAACTTCATGCCACCGAGCGCCGTCGCCGCCAGGGTCGAGCCGTGGTATCCGTTCCAGCGACCGATCATGATTTTCTTCTCGGGCTTGCCGAGGATCGTCCAGTAACGGCGCACGGTGCGGATCAGCACCTCGTTGGCTTCGGAGCCGGAGTTGGTGTAGATCGCGTGGCTGTAGTGCCCCGGCAACAGGCTGAACAGCAGCTCTGAGAGCTCGATCACCTGCGGGTGGGTGGTGTGGAAAAACATGTTGTAGTACGGCAATTGCTCAAGCTGTCGGGTCGCTGCAGCCGCCAGGTCCTTGCGGCCGTAACCGAGGTTGGTGCACCACAGCCCGGACATGCCGTCGAGGTAACGCCGACCATCGTTGTCCCACAGGTGCAGGCGCTCACCACGGACCATCACCCGGGGCCCTTCGTCGTTGAGTGCCTTTTGATCGACGAACGCGTGGATGTGGTGCGCAGCGTCGGCGGCCTGGTAGTCGCGGGTTTCACGTGGTGTGGTCATCGCCAGTTCTCCGTTTTGTAATTAGCGGCTGTTATGAGCGCAGCTGAAACCAGGTGGTTTTCAACTGCGTGTATTTATCGAATGAATGCAGCGACAGGTCGCGGCCGAAACCGGATTGTTTACCGCCGCCAAAAGGCACGGTCACGTCCAGCGCATCGACGCTGTTGACCGACACCGTGCCTGCTCGCAACTGCCGCGCCACGCGGTGGGCGCGATTGAGATCATCGGTCCACAGCGAGGCCGCCAATCCGTAGACGCTGTCGTTGGCCAGTTGCAAGGCGTGAGCCTCGTCATCGAACGCCGTGACAGCCAGCACCGGGCCGAACACTTCATCGCGAAACAGCGGCATGTCCGGGCTCACGTTGGTGAAAATGGTCGGCTGAATGAAGTTGTCGGAACCGTTGGAAATCGACTGCAGACCACCGCACACTTTCGTCGCGCCCTGGCGTTCGGCCTGCTGAATGAACTTCATGATGCGCGCGGTCTGACGGCTGTCGACAATCGCCCCGGCGCGGCTCGACGGGTCCAGCGGATCACCCGGCTGCCAGCATTCGGCCTGCGCCTTGAGGCGCTCGACGAACTCATCATGGATCGAACGCTCCACCAGCAACCGCGAGTTGGCCGAGCACACTTCCCCCTGATTGAAGAAGATCCCGAACGCGGCTTTCTGCGCCGCCAGATCGAGGTCCTGGCAATCGGCGAACACCAGATTGGCGCTCTTGCCGCCGCACTCCAGCCACACCTGTTTCAGGTTCGATTGCGCGGAGTACTGCATGAAATACTTGCCCACTTCGGTGGAGCCGGTGAACACCAGGCAATCGACATCCGGGTGCAAACCGAGGGCTTTGCCGGTCTGCTCGCCGAGCCCCGGCAGCACGTTCAGCACGCCAGCTGGCAGGCCGGCTTCCAGCGCCAGCTCGGCCAGACGCAACGCGGAAAACGGTGATTGCTCGGCGGGTTTGAGGATCACCGAATTGCCCGCCGCCAGCGCGGGTGCGAGTTTCCAGGCGGCCATGTCCAACGGGAAATTCCACGGCACCACTGCAGCGACCACGCCCAGCGCTTCTCGGGTGATGGTTGCCAGCACGTTTTGCGCACTGGGGGCGATCTGGTCGTAGAGTTTGTCGAGGCTTTCGGCGTACCAGCGAAACACCCCAGCGGCGCCCGGGACGTCGATGTTGTAGGCGTCCATCACCGGTTTGCCCATGTTCAGCGAGTCGAGCAGCGCCAGTTCTTCGCGGTGGGCCATGATCAGGTCGGCGAGGCGCAGCAGCACTTGCTTGCGCTCGCCCGGTGATCGCGCCGACCAGGTACCGGCCTCGAACACTTGCCGCGCATTGCTTACCGCGGCGTTCACCTCTTCATCGCCGCACGCAGTCACATTTGCCAGACACTGGCCGGTGGCCGGATTGATCGCTGCGAAAGTCTGGCCCGACTGTGCCGAGCGGGGTTTGCCGTCGATGACGGCCTGGTCGGGTAACCGCAGCGCGGCAGCTTTGTTTTGCCAATATGCAAGCTCGAACACGTTCAGATGCTCCATGGACTTTTCTTGTGTCTGGATGGTGGCCCAGGCCCGTGTCCAGTAAAAATAGTAAAAATATCTTCGAAGACCATGAAAAAACTGGGCAGCCTATCTCCCCGGTGGCGCGGTATGTGGTTATTGTTCAGGCATAACAACACCGTCGTCAGAACGGATGCAGTCGGCGCAAAAATTGCCTGGATGTCGAGTCCATCCACCCCGAGGTTCGCCGTGGCTGCCTACAACCTGCGTCAATTGAAATACTTCATCACCACCGTTGATTGCGGCAGTGTCGCCGAGGCTTCGCGCAAGCTGTACATCGCCCAGCCGGCGATCTCCACGGCGATCAAAGGCCTGGAGGACAGCTTCGGCGTGCAACTGCTGATCCGTCATCACGCCCAAGGCGTGTCCTTGACCCCCAGCGGCGCGCGCTTTTATCGCAAGGCCCAAGACCTGTTGCGCATGGCCAAGGAGTTCGAACAGAACGCCCTCGCCGACAACGACGTGGTGGCCGGGCAAATCGATATTGGTTGCTTCGAAACGGTCGCTCCGCTGTACCTGCCGCAGTTGATTGCCGGGTTCTCGGCGCTGTACCCGGGGGTGAAAATCCGCATCCGCGACGGCGAGCAGCAAGAGCTGGTGCAAGGCCTGACGTCGGGCACCTTCGACCTGGCGATCCTGTACGAACACGACCTCGACGCCACCATCCAGACCGAACCGCTGATGCCGGCGCAGCGCCCTTATGCGTTGTTGCCGGCGGATCATCGCTTTGCTCAGCTCAAGCAAGTGTCGCTGCGCGATCTGTGCCTGGAGCCGATGATTCTGCTGGACGTGCAACCGAGCCGGACCTACTTCGTCAGCTTGTTCGAAGAGTTGGGTCTGACGCCGAACATTGCCTTCAGCTCACCGTCGATCGAGATGGTGCGGGGGATGGTCGGGCAAGGGTTCGGTTTCTCGATCCTGGTCACCCGGCCGCATTCGGAATGCACCTATGACGGCCAGAAAGTGGTGTGCGTGGACATCGTCGAAGACGTCACCGGCTCAGGGCTGGTGGCGGCGTGGCTCAAGCGCGGGCAACTGACCAAACCGGCGCAGTTGTTTGCGGATTATTGCCGGGAGCAACTGACCGCCAAGGCCGCCTCTTGAACATCAACGTCAGAAGATCGCAGCCTCGTTTCACTCGACAGCTCCTACATGTACCGCATATCCCTTGTAGGAGCTGTCGAGTGAAACGAGGCTGCGATCTTTTGGTCTTCAGCTTTTGCGGGGTTTGATCCGCGCGGTTGCCTCGGCCACCAGCGGATCATCCGGCCAGTAATGCTTCGGATACCGACCCTTCAAATCCTTCTTCACCTCGGCATACGTGCTGCGCCAGAAGTTTGCCAGGTCCTGGGTCACCTGCACCGGCCGTCGCGCCGGGGACAGCAAATGCAGTTTGACCACCTGCCGGCCACCGGCAATCCGCGGGGTCTCGGCCAGACCGAACAGCTCCTGCAACCGCACCGCCAGAATCGGCGGCTGCTCGCTGTAATCCAGACGAATCGACGATCCCGACGGCACGCTCAAATGATGCGGCGCCAGCTTATCGAGCCGTTGCGGCAGCGGCCATGGCAACAGGTTATGAACAATGCTCGACAGGTCCAGATTGGCGAAATGGCTGAGCCGCGAAACTCTCCCCAGATACGGCATCAGCCACTGTTCGAGGCTTTTGAGCAACGCAGCATCGCTGACATCCGGCCATTCACTCTGCTCCTTACTGCCGAGGTCCAGCTGCCGCAACAACGCCACCCGCGCCTGCCATTGACGCAGTTCTGGCGTCCACGGCAACAGCTCCAGACCTTTGCGTCGCACCAGATTGACCAGCGCCTGACTGCGGGCCGTTTCATCGAGGCCGGTCAGCGGTTCGCGGCTGAGGATCAATTCACCAACCTTGCGCTGACGCTCGGCCCGCAACACGCCTTCGCGCTCATCCCAATCCAGTTGATCGACGCAGCGCACCTGTTCGGCCAGCACCGAATCGAACAACGCCGGATCGAAATCCGCCGCCAGATAAATGCGTTCTTCACGCTGGCCCTGACGACTGCCGAGGTCGGCGATCACCAGCCACGGCTGCTTCATCAAACTGTCGGCTTCGGCGAACAGCGCTGCACGACCGTTGGCCAAGCGATATTCCGCACCACCGGCCCTTCGCTGTTGAGCGACGCGATCCGGATAGGCCAGTGCCAACAACGCACCGAGCCAACGCGGATGATCCGGATCGCTGACCGGCTCCGACGCTTTACCCCGCAGGTAACCGCGGTACTGCCGCGCCAATTGCCGAGCCCTTTGCACGCCACCCTGAGCGCCGCGTGCGGCCCGCTCTTCGCCGGACAACAACACCAATCGGCTGTGCAGATCCGCTCCGGCGCCACGCAAAATATCCCGTTCACCGAGCAATGCTGCAACATCGCACGCCATCTCTGCCAAGCCGAGCGCCTGACCGCGCAACAACAAATGCGCGATGCGCGGATGAGCCGGCAGTTCGGCCATGGCCTGACCGTGCCGGGTCAATGCTTCACCGTCCAATGCACCCAAGCGCTCCAGCAGATCTTGAGCCTGTGCATAAGCCGCCGCGGGCGGTACGTCGAGCCAAACCAACTGTCCCGGCGTAACGCCCCAGCGACCGAGCTGCAATGCCAGGCCGGCGAGGTCAGCCGAAAGGATTTCCGCGCTGGCGTAGGCCGCCAATTGTTCGTGCTGATCCTGCGACCACAACCGATAACACACGCCCGGCTCCAAGCGCCCTGCCCGACCCGCACGCTGAGTGGCGCTGGCGCGAGAAATACGTTGGGTGTCGAGGCGGGTCATGCCGCTACCGGGATCGAACCGCGGCACTCGCGCCAACCCGGCATCGATCACCACGCGCACGCCGTCGATGGTCAGACTGGTCTCGGCGATGTTGGTGGCCAGCACCACTTTGCGAAAGCCTGCCGGCGCCGGGTCGATCGCGGCGCGTTGCGCGGCCAGGTCCAGTTCACCGTGCAATGGGCAGAGCAACACCTGCGTGCTCGCGCCCAGCGCATCGGCGAGTTGCTGATGCACCCGACGGATTTCCGCCTGCCCCGGCAGAAACACCAGCACGCTGCCAGTTTCATCATTCAAGGCTTCAAGGATGGTCTGTACCAGACGTGGCTCGATGAATTCACCGGGCTGGAACGGTCGGCCCCAGCGCATCGCCACCGGGTACATGCGGCCTTCGCTGCGCAGGATCGGCGCGTCATCCAGCAACCCGGCCAGGCGTTCGCCTTCAAGGGTTGCCGACATCAGGAGGATTTTCAGCGGTTGATCGTCACGAAACAGCTCACGGCCATTCAGGCTCAAGGCCAACGCCAGGTCGGCGTCGAGGCTGCGCTCATGGAATTCATCGAAGATCAGCAGGCCAACGCCTTCGAGCGCCGGATCGTCCTGCAAACGCCGGGTGAGGATTCCTTCGGTGACCACTTCGATACGGGTGTTGGGGCCGACTTTGCTGTCGAGCCGAATGCGATAACCAACGGTTTCGCCGACCTTCTCGCCCAGCTCACTGGCCAAGCGCTCCGCCGCCGCCCGCGCCGCCAACCGGCGCGGTTCGAGCATCAGAATGGTCTGCCCGGCCAGCCAGGGTTCGTTGAGCAAGGCCAACGGCACGCGGGTGGTTTTACCGGCGCCGGGCGGTGCTTCGAGCACGGCTTCGTGGCGTGTAGCCAAGGCTTCACGCAGGGCGGGTAAAACTTCATCAATCGGCAAAGAAATCATGCTGGCTCCCAGACAAGCCGGGAAGTATAACGGCGAAGCACCCGGCCCAATGCAGCCAGGTATTCAGAAACTAGATTTTGAATGCGCTCCGTATGCGCCCCGCCACTTCACTCATAGTAACTCCACGTAGCCCGATGGCTCTCATGTCGACTTCCAGCGCGGGCATGACGTCCAGAAATTGCCGCAGATCCTGAGCGATGCTTTCGGGCAGATCAAATTCGGGATCAACTGAAAGAAGGCGAGACAGAACAACAATGTCCTTCAGGTGCTTATTGCTCTTGCGGCCAGCGTTCGGTTCTTCGCACTCCGGGCGGCTGAGGTTAGTCCAAGCCTGTGCTTTAAGCGGGATCAGTCGGTCTACACCAATATAGGAAAGATCCTCAGTGTCGTTGCGACCCGTTACGATGAACGCGTAGTAAGCCTCGTCGAGCAGAATTGCAGACAGATCGGAGATTTCTCCGTCTACAGGCACAGGAGTCAGATGAGCACCTTCTGGCAGTGATAAGCCTTCAGGTGCCCTTGAGAATAACTCCAAAAGTACGGGGTAGCTGTCATCGGTGGGATTGCCGAATCTGTAGCGCCGTGTCGGCCCATCAAGTGCCTGACGTTCCGTGTAACCTCCACGCCTTACGAACTCCCAGAATTCGGCACCGAACACGTCATCCAAAGCTTCGATGATGAGAACGATATCCAGATCACGGGTCGCCCGGAATTCGATGCCTGCTTCTTCAAGGGCCAGGCTGGCTGCAACGCCGCCGATCAGCACATATCGATCCGCATGGCCGGCAAAGGCTCCACGAAAGGTATCCAATCCTTTTACCATTCGATCTTCTCCATCATTTCATCAAGGCTAATCTGGACTCTGTCGTCAACGTCGTCTCTTAAGCTGAGATAGAGAGACAGGGGGTCCACACTTTCTCTCGACACTGGAACACAGGTTTTGCCAATAATGTGATCAGGAGAGTAACTCCAGATTTCGACTTCAAAGACCGGGTCATTGAATTGGCCGACTTCTGTGCGGCCCGAGCGCTGGACCTCCGCGTCCCACCCTTCTTTGGTGAACGCGATAACGGGTATCGACGGCTCCCCAAGCATGGAAACTTTACTGAGCGCAGACAGACCAGCAGCTCGCTGTAGCTGAGGGTGCCAATCAGAATAAACCACACGCTTCACCGGGTTCTGCATCACCGGCAGGGCTTTTTCCCAGATGGTTTTAGGCGCTGCGATAAAGTGCCAGCGAGGTGACTTTTCATTAGAGGCCGGCTCTATTAGTCCGAACGACTGAAATTCTTTCATCGCCCTGGACGTCGTCATTTTGGAGTACGGGTCTCCATCAACCAGGTCTGCACCTCGAAAGATATAATCCTCATCCCATCCCCGGATGATGGCTGCGATCAGCAATGCCTGGCTTGCTGGGCTCATGGCTTCTTTATCGGCTTGCCTGCTGCGATAAAACTCACGCAGATCCATTCCAAGCTGTGGGGCGAAGAGTTGATTGCCAGGCACAACAAACTGAACCCCGGACTCGATGAGGCGTTTGCGCTCGTATGATTTGAGTGCGCCGGTTGCATAGAGGATCGGCTGATCCAGCATTTTTTTCAGAGCGTCGATGTGTTTACGGACCTTCGCGGCGTTTTCGAAGGGTTCGTGAGCAAGCAGTACGAGGCATTGGCGATCAAAGAGCGTCACGACGTCGAAGGCGTATTCGTCCAAGAGGTAGAAGGGCAATCCTTTAGTCTTCGCCCAGCGCCTGATCTCGGGCTTAATCCCAAAAATCGATTCGAAGTAATCTTTGATTTCTTGCCTGCTGGTTTTCACTTCGGCGTCCAATAACACAATTTCCGCACAGTAACAGGAGCAATGTTACTGTGCAATAATCGTGTTACAAACCTCTAACATCGTCCATCAGCCGTTACTCGTTGTCGATCTGGAAAAAACAACATCAATCCTCAACTATTCCAGTGGGGGTGAGACGCGGCCGCAATTTACTGTGGGCACGCCCTGCCGCGGCGAGTATAACGGCGAACTGCTTGTCGCTCGTTGCTGTCCTAATTCATATCGACGACGCTTCGTTTTCCAGATGACTCAGGAGATTTCATATGCGTGTTCCCTTTCGCTTGATTGGCGGTGTATTGGTCGCGACGTTGCTGACGCAAGTGACTGCTTGCGGATCGATTTTCTACCCTGACCGTCGTGGTCAGATCGACGGTAAGATCGACCCGGCCATCGCCGCGCTCGATGCCGTGGGCCTGCTGTTCTACATCATTCCCGGCCTGATCGCGTTTGCCGTGGACTTCGCCACTGGCGCGATTTACTTCGAGCCCGGCAAGACCACCCAAGTGGCCCCGGAAAAACTCAAGGAAGCCATCGGCGCCGACGGCAAGGTCGATAACCACAAGTTGCAGACTATTCTCGAAACCGAACTGGGACGCAGCTTCCCGCTGGACGACCCGCGTCTGATTCAGCACAAGGGCAGCACCCAGCAACTGGCTATGCTTGGCCTGTAACCTGCCGCATAGTCCGTGCCTGTGAAGGATCACTCAAAGGAAGCGCCGCCTCTATGATTGCAAGCTCCGAACACGCCCGCCTGTTGCGGCTGGCGACCCGTGCCTCGGTGGCGGTGGCGTGTACGCTGATCGTCGCCAAAGCCATCGCCTGGTGGTTGAGCGGTTCGGTGAGCATGCTCGCCGGGCTGACCGACTCAGCCCTCGACGGCGTCACGTCGCTGCTCAACCTGCTCGCGGTGCATTACGCCTTGCGCCCGGCCGACGATGATCATCGGTACGGGCACGGCAAGGCCGAGTCGCTGGCGGGCATGGCTCAGGCATTGTTCATTGGTGGCAGTGCGGTGCTGATTGCCTGGCAGGCGATCGATCGACTCAAACACCCGGAACCGGTGGGGGCGCCATGGATCAGTATCGGCGTGATCGTGTTTTCCCTGGTGCTGACGCTGGCCCTGCTGATGTTGCAACATCGGGTCGTCAAGGCAACCGGCTCCAACGCAGTGCGCGCCGACTCTCTGCATTACCGCTCAGACATGTTGCTCAACGGCAGCATTCTGCTGGCGCTGGTGCTCGCCGGGTTTGGCTGGCATCAGGTCGACCCTTGGTTTGGATTGGCGATCGCCGTCTACATTCTCTGGAGCGCGATTCAAATCGCCCGCGAAAGTTTTACCGTGCTGATGGATGAGGAACTGCCGTCGGACGTCAGCCAGCACATGCTCGAACTGGCCTGCAGCGTACCGGGAGTATTGGGGGCGCACGACTTGCGTACACGGATTTCCGGCAGCCAGTGGTTCGTGCAGTTGCACCTGGAATTGCCGGGGGACTTGACCCTGTCAGTCGCTCACGGCATCAGCGATCAAGCCGCCGATGCCATTCACGCCGCCTACCCGCGAGCCGAAGTGCTGGTGCACGCCGACCCGCAGGAAGTGGTGCAGGCCAGCAGGGCTCAGTAACTCACCTGATAGCCGCGACTGCTCAGGCAGTTGCCCTGTGCCTGACGGTAGGCTTGCACCACTGTCGGGTCCGGCTGGTAAGTGGCCGTTCGCGGATCGAAGCCACTCTGCTGCACCGCGTATTGATAGCACTCGTAACCGTCCTGGTTGACCTGCTCCGGCGACTGACCGTTAGCCGGATACGCCACCACGTCATAACTATTGCGGACCGGTTGCGGCTGCGGTTGCACGGGCGGCTCGACCACGACGTAATCCTGAGTGCTTTCCTGATAGGCGTAATACGAGCCGGCCGCCAGGAACAACAGCGCACCGCCGATCCACACTTCACGCGCGTAATCGGGCAAGTAGCTGGTGCGAATCCCGCGTGGAGGCTGCACCACTACATAACGCGGGCCGAGCGGGCGATACCAGTAGCCGCCGGAGTAGAAGTAATCCTGACCACGATACGGCACGCGGTAATCCCGGTCCGGGAAGCGATCGATCACATGACCGGGGCGATACTGCGGGCCGGAGCCCCAGCCATTACCGTGCCCATCCGGACGACCCGACCAGCGATGGTCATCGGGACGCGGACCGCTGTTCTGCCAATGCTGATTGTTATCGATGCGCCGCGGCACGTCCTGGTAGTAACCACGCCGCGGTTGCTGGGTCTGGCGTACGGTGTCGGGCCGACCCTGGATCGGCAGGTCATTGGCCGGTAGCTGCGGCGGTGGAGGTGGTGGTCGAACCGGACTGTTGTAGTCGTGCGGCTGACGGTTCTGCTGATTCTGGCCGTTGTGCTCGAACTGGCGGCTGTTGTCGCCACGAATGATGTCGTTGTTCTGCGGACGCGGTTGATTCTGCTGCTGATTATTTTGCGGACGCTGCTGATTATCGCCGCCATGGCCCTGATTGTTGCCCTGATGGCCGTCCGAGCCACGTTGTCCACCATCGGGACCCCGGTTTTGCGGCTCATCGGCCAGCGATTGCGCAGTGACACTGACACACAGCAAACCAACACCGGCCAAACGCCAGATGCGCGACTTCATGCTTTTCCTCACTGCGGGTTAGGGCCTGTACGTAAGACTGGGAAAGCACCGGCCGGTTCTGCAACAGGTTATCAGTCGCGCAACTTATTTATTGATCGTCGTCACCAAATTCCGGGCAAAAGAAAAGGGAGACCCGTCGGCCTCCCTTTGAGAACTTCGTCCGTGCTCAACGCTTTTGACGTCGGCTCACCTCACGCCGTCTTCTGGACAGTGTGTAGCTCGGGGGCCGACTCAACCCCTGTGGGGGTGGCGACCGCAGCTGGCCTGATTGGGCGAGCCGCTGTGGACTGTTTGTCCGAGCAGTGATTCTGGTGATAAGAATAGGCTCGCGGCGCCAGCAGAGGATTGCGAAGATTGCTCAAATAAACATCACTTGCGCAATTTTTAACCCTGGATAGATAATCCGCCGCAATAGTTATGACAAAGGCCTGATTGATGAGCAAACTCGACCGATACGACCTGAGCATTTTGGCGGAATTGCAGCGTGACGCGCGCATCTCCAACCAGGAACTGGCCGAACGCATCGGCCTTTCTCCTTCGCCATGCTCACGACGGGTCAAGCAGCTGGAAGACGACGGTTACATCTCCCGTCAGGTGGCCCTGCTGGACCGCAAGATGCTCGGCCTGAGCCTGACGGCTTACGTGTTGATCGGCATGGACCGACACACACCGGAGCGTTTCGAAAACTTCGAAGCGGCCATTCGTACGTTGCCGCAGGTGCTGGAGTGCAGTTTGGTGACCGGGATGGATGCCGACTATCAGCTCAAGGTGGTGGTGCCGGACATGGACCATTATCAGAAACTGCTGCTGGGGCATCTCACACGGATTGAAGGGGTGACGAGTGTGCGGTCGAGTTTTGTGTTGAACCAGGTGCTCAATAGTACCGAGTTGCCGTTGACTCATCTGCGCGGCTGAACGATCGCTATCAGGGCGACGAATAGCTGCGACACACTGCCGCAGGTCAATGCCCGGCCAATCCCCCATGACGTATACTCCAGCGCCTTTTAGCCCCGCCAGCGCTGGAGATGTTCGATGGATCCTGCAGTATTCGAAGAGTGGATGATGACCAGCCTGGTCAGCATCCTGATCATTTTCATGGGTTTCATCGTTTGGGACCTGGCGAAGAAGTCCAAGGCCGGGCGCTTTGGCTCGTTCATTCTGTTTTCCGTACTCGGCCTGGGCGTGGCCGCGTTCGTGATCAAAAGCGTGGTGATCGGCCTGATCGAATCCGGCTCGTTATAAACGCGCTGGCACTTCCTTCCACTGGCCCTGATCAAGTCCTTCGATCGACCAGTCGCCGATTCTGACCCGCACCAGACGCAACGTCGGCAACCCCACCGCCGCGGTCATGCGCCGCACCTGACGGTTACGACCTTCGCGAATCACCAGCTCCAGCCAGCTGGTCGGCACGTTTTTGCGAAACCGCACCGGCGGATTGCGTGGCCACAGCTCGGGCTCTTCCAACGGTCGCGCCTCGGCGGGCAAGGTCATGCCGTCATTCAGCTCGACGCCATCGCGCAAGCGCTGCAATTGCTCGGCGTTCGGCTCGCCTTCCACTTGCACCCAATAGGTCTTGGCCAGTTTGTGTTTCGGGTCGGCGATCCGCGCCTGAAGCTGGCCGTCGTTGGTCAGCAACAGCAAACCTTCGCTGTCACGGTCAAGCCGTCCTGCCGGGTAAATCCCGGGAATCTCGATGAAATCCTTGAGCGTCGCCCGCCCTTCGCCGTCGCTGAATTGCGTCAGCACATCGAACGGTTTGTTGAACAAAATCAGCTTCGGCTCGGCCGGCGGCGCTTTGGCGACACGACGCGGGGCTGAAGGAGCTGGCTTCGCACCTGGATGGCGGGAAGGGGGACGCGGGGGACGGGACATGGCAAAAACAACATCTAACGGTCAGGGCTGCTAATGCTAGTGCCCCGACCGCCAAATGACCACGACAAACCGTTAGCGGAACGGCGGCTCGTCGAAGCTGCGCAGTTTGCGTGAGTGCAGCGAGTTGAGTTCGGTGCGCAACAGGTCCACCGCCTCGATCCCGATCTTCAAGTGCTGGCTGACCGCGCGCTCATAGAAGGCGTTGGCCGAGCCCGGTAGCTTGATTTCGCTGTGCAACGGTTTGTCCGAGACACAGAGCAACGTGCCGTACGGGACCCGCAAGCGATAACCTTGCGCGGCGATAGTGCCGCTTTCCATGTCCACCGCCACGGCGCGAGATAGGTTGATCAGCGGACGTTCCTGAGCCCAGCGCAATTCCCAGTTACGGTCGTCGTAGGTCAGTACGGTGCCGGTGCGCAGGCGTTTTTTCAGCTCGTCGCCCTTCTCACCGGTGATGTTGGCCGCCGCTTGTTGCAACGCCATCTGCACTTCGGCCAGGGCCGGAATCGGAATATTCGGCGGCACGACCCGATCGAGAATCCCGTCGCGACGCATATACGCGTGCGCCAGCACGTAATCGCCAATGGTCTGCGACTGACGCAAGCCGCCACAGTGACCGATCATCAGCCAGCAATGCGGACGCAGCACCGCCAGGTGGTCAGTGATGTTCTTGGCGTTGGACGGGCCGACGCCGATGTTGACCAAGGTCACGCCATGGCCGTCGGTGGCGATCAGGTGATAGGCCGGCATCTGATAACGGTGCCAAACCACACCCGCGGCAATCGCCGAGGCTTCGCCGTGGTCCATGCTCTTTTCGATGATCACGTTGCCCGGCAAAACCATGCGCACGAAACGCGGATCGCTGCGCAACTGTTCCAGACCATGAACGATGAACTGGTCGACGTAGCGGTGGTAGTTGGTCAGCAGAATCCACGGTTGCACATGGCGCCAGTCGCTGCCGGTGTAATGCACCAGGCGGCGCAGGGAAAAATCCACCCGCGCGGCGTCGAACAAGGCCAACGGCAGCGGATCGGTGTTTTCCCAATCGTACAAACCATCGGCGATGCCGTCGGTGGCGGCGGACAGGTCGGTACTCGGGAACACCCGCGCCAGCGTCGCTGCGGTGACGCCGGAGCCGGCCAGTTCATCGCCCTGCTCAACCACGTACGGATAAGGAATGTTTTGCTGGCTGATACCGACTTCCACCGTCACGGTGAAGTCGTGCATCAACGGCACCAGCTGTTCCAGCAGGTACTTACGGAACGCCGCTGGATGGGTGACGGTGACGCTGTAGGTGCCCGGCAATTGAACCTTGGCATAGGCGCGCGTGGTCTGTGGGACTTCGCCCTGGCAGAGGTAGGTCAGGCGCAGTTCGGGATAACGAAACATCGCACGCTGTTCGGCGTCCGGTTCGACACGATCCTTGAGGTAACGCTTGAGCGCCTGGTTCAGCGCGGTGGTTGCACG
The DNA here is from genome assembly GCF_054898005.1 of Pseudomonas sp. HLT2-19-2. Taxonomy (NCBI): domain Bacteria; kingdom Pseudomonadati; phylum Pseudomonadota; class Gammaproteobacteria; order Pseudomonadales; family Pseudomonadaceae; genus Pseudomonas; species Pseudomonas sp. HLT2-19-2. Next base: position 5,389,948 of record NZ_CM142712.1, read on the forward strand.
ATTGTGCAAGAGCGCAAGCCGATCCACGGCTTGCTCGGCGGTTTGAACGACAATAAAAGCTTCGGTCACGATCAGCATCCTGTGTTCTGACTTGCAGAGCTTCATCTTGCCTGCAAGTCAGCGCGATCAGAAGCCCTGTGGTGTCGAGCGGGCAACAATCGCTTCCACATCCAGCCCACGTGGCAACGCGCCATACACCCGACCGGCGGAACCCAAGCGGCTCGCAATGAACGCATCACTGACGGCGCAGTTGCCAGCCTCCAGCAACAGCTTGGCTTGAAGGCCCAAGGCGATGTCTTCGGTGAGCTGGCGGGCGCGGTATTGAATGTCGCTGGTGTCCTTGAAGGCGGCCTGTAATTGACTGATGTGTGAGGCCAGACGTTTGTCGCCATGACCATCGCCCAACTCGCTGAACAGTACATCGAGCACACCCGGCTCCTTCGACAACGCTCGCAAAACGTCGAGGCATTGCACGTTGCCGGAACCTTCCCACGTCGAATTGACCGGTGCCTCACGGTACAACCGCGGCAAGATGCTGTCTTCGACATAACCGGCACCGCCCATGCATTCGGCGGCTTCATTGATCATTCCGGGTGCGCGTTTGCAGATCCAGTACTTGCCTACCGCCGTGACCAGCCGAGCGAATTTGGCTGCATGGTCGTCATCCAGATGATCCAGCGCCTGGCCCATGCGCAGGCTCAACGCCAGGGCGGCTTCGCTTTCCAGGGCCAGGTCGGCCAGTACGTTCTGCATCAAGGGTTGTTCGCTGAGCAACTTGCCACCAACCCTACGGTGAGCGCAGTGATGGCTGGCCTGGGTCAGGGCCTGACGCATCAATGAGCTGGAACCGACCATGCAATCGAAGCGGGTCATGGCGACCATTTCGATGATGGTCGGAACACCCCGCCCCTCCTCGCCGACCATCCATGCCAGCGCACCACGGAACTCCACTTCACTGGACGCGTTGGAGCAATTGCCAAGTTTGTTCTTCAGACGCTGTATGTAGAACTGATTGCGTGTGTCGTCTGGGCGATGGCGCGGCAACAAGAAACAAGTCAGCCCCTTGTCAGTCTGGGCCAGGGTCAGGAAGGCATCGCACATCGGCGCCGAACAGAACCACTTATGGCCCACCAGCTCATACGGCTGGCCCGGACCACTGGCGCCCACCGGATAAGCCTTGGTGGTGTTGGCCCGCACGTCGGTGCCGCCCTGTTTCTCGGTCATCGCCATACCGATCGTGACCCCGGCCTTGTGGGCCATGCCGACGTTGCGCGGGTCGTATTCGGTGGAGAGGATTTTCGGCAGCCATTGCTTGGCCAGATCCGCTTGCAAACGCATCGCCGGGACGCTGGCGAAGGTCATGGTCAGCGGGCAACCACTACCGGCTTCGGCCTGGCTGTGCAGGTAGGTCATGGCGGCGCGGGCGACGTGGGCGCCGGATTGCGGATGCGCCCAGGGCAACGAGGTCAAACCGTGCTCGACCGCCGTGCGCATCAGTTCGTGATAGGCCGGGTGAAATTCCACCAGGTCGATGCGATGGCCGTAACGGTCATGACTGCTGAAAACCGGCTTGTTCTGATTGGCCAGGAATCCCGCTTCCATCAGCGGGCCGCCGGCCAGGGCACCGTAAGCGTCGATCCGCGACTCGGCCCACCCGGCCCCGAAACGCCGCGACCACTCCTGCAACGGCAGGTCGATGCGATACAGGTTGGTGCCGTCCAGCGACGGTGGCTGGTTGGTGACTTCGTGGGTTTCGGCGAACTGATGCAGGTTCATGACGGGGCTCCTTTGGTCAGCCAAGGGACTTCAGTTAAGCACCGCCTCATAGCTGAACAAAGTGTCATATCTGCCTAACTGTCGGCGCTTTCGCCTTGTTTCGGACACAGCACGCGACGATAGAGCGCTGCCTGCAGGTCTTCGAACTTCACCGGCTTGTTCAGGTAATCGATCAAGGCACCGGTCGGGTAGCGTTCCCGATCAATGCTCAAGGCAATTACGAATACCGGCAATTCGCTGCAGCCCGGCAACGCGTGGATCTGGCAACAGAGGGACGCGCCGTCCATGGGTGGCAATTGACAATCGAGCAATACCGCATCAAAGGTTTCACGCTGCAAGTGATCGAGCGCGGTAGCCCCATTGTCGGCGGTGCGCACCCGGAACCCCAGCTTGAGCAACATCCCGCGCATCACCAACTGATTGATACTGTTGTCATCGACCAGCAGCACCGTGCAGTCCTGAGGCAGTCGCAGGCGAGGAAATTCCCGCGTCATCAAGGGCACTGACGGCCGTTCCACCATGGGCAGTTCGAACTCGACGTCGAGCTGAAAGCGGCTGCCCCGGCCAGGCTCGGAGCGGTGAGTAAGGCGCCCGCCGAGCAATTCGACCAGTTGCCGACAGATCGCTAGGCCGACGCCCAGACCGCCGTATTCTCGGGTCATTGAGCCGTCGAGCTGGAAGAACCGCTGATAAAGGGTCGCCTCCCCCAAATCGGTGAAGCCAATGCCGGTGTCGATCACCGCAAAGGACAGTGCCAGTCGGTTGGGCTCCACCGGTTTACCCGTCACCCGCAGCGCTAACCCGCCAGTCCGAGTGAACTTGATCGCGTTATCCAGCAGGCATTCCAGGCACTGCGCCAACTTGGCGCTGTCGCCGTGCAAGCGATCCGGCAGCCCCACCGTCACGTCGACTTTGAAGTCCAGCGACTTGCTCAGAGCGTTGCCCTCGAACTGCAGGCGCAAAGCCTCAACCACGCCGCGCAAACTGAAGGTGGCCGGATACGCCTTGAGTTTGCCGGCCTGCAACTCGGTCAGGGTCAGGATGCCGTTGACCATGCGCATCATGTCTCGCGCCGAACCTGCAGCCGTTTGCTGGTATTGCTCCAACTCCGGGCCCATCTCGACGGTCTGCATCAGCTCCAGCGAACCAATCACGCCATTCATAGGCGTGCGCAGTTCGTGGGTCAGGGTGGCGAGGAATTCGTCCTTGAGCTTGTTACTGTGAGCCAATTGCTGGTTCAGCACTTCGAGCTTTTGACCGGCATCGAACAGGGTCTGCGCCTGTTGCTCGCGCATGGCATTGATGCGATCGGCCAGTGCCAGGGACAGCAGCGCCACTTCAATCGCGGAGCCGATCTGGCTGGAATACATGGTTAGGAACACGTTCGGCAGGTAACCCAGCACCATCAGCGTGTTGACGATGCCGCCGAGCAGGAAGGCCGACCAGGCGATGATGAAATACCGCGCCACTCGCAGGCCACGCAGCCAGGCGAAAATCCCTGCGGCAAAAATCACTAGGGTGAAGGTCAGTGCCAGCGCTGTCGCCAGACGCAAGGCCAAGGCGTAACTGGCCATCAATGACAACCCGACCACCACCGCGCTGAACGCAATCAATGCCAACAGCAAGCGGTCGAGCCAACGGCTGTAGGTTGTGATCTGCAAGAAACTACGGGCGAACTGGCTGCCGAAGAGCCCCGAGCAACCGATGAAAAACGGCGTGGCGGCGTTGGCCCACCACGGGCTGTCTGGCCAGAAATATTCCACGGCTGCGCCGTTTACCGACAGCTGATACAGGCCGAACGAGGCAATGTAGAAGATGTAATAGAGGTAACTGGTATCGCGCACGCTGAGGTAGATGAACAGGTTGTAGACCAGCATGCCCAACAACACGCCGTAGATCAGGCCCAACACATAGAGGCGGACCGGTTGTTCTTCGAGCAAAGCAGTGCTTGACCACAACGTGACCGGCGCCTGGATCGACCCTTCACTCTGCAGGCGCAGGTACACGGTTTGCGCTTGATCAGCGGTGAAGTTCAAATTGAACAGGTAGTTGTTCTGGCGGATCTCGCGAGTGGCGAACGGCAAGGCATCACCGGTCTGTCGGGCCAACTGATAGCCACCGGAAGCATCGGGCAAGTACAGATCAAGGTGATCAAGGGGCGGATAGGCCAGTTCCAGCAGCCAGGTGCGTTGCACCGCGGGAGTGGTCGGCCGGTAATGCAGGTCGATTTTCAACCAGAACGCTGAACGCGAGTAACCGGCGTTGAGGGTGGCTTTGTCGTGGGGTTTGAAGTTTCCGGCCGCGGCTTGCGCACGGACGTCGGCGATGGTCGCCTGACCGCCCGCGTCTTCGAACACCTGGAGGGTTTGGCCCAAAGGAAGGCTTTGAGTGAATTCATCGAACTCGACGGCACTCGCCATGAGGGGCAAGCACAACAGCAACATCAGCAAATAGCGCATTTAAGCCCCAGCGTGGCCTGTCCGGTTATCTCAGGAAGCCCCTCATTCCTTTTGAGTAGACGTAAAACCGGTATTACCTGTATTGGTTTGGATCCACTCTAGCATAGCCATTGGTGGCCATTGAGCACTATTAAAATTTTTCCCGCAAAGGCTCTAACACGGGCGTTCCAGCTCCATGCGTTGAGATAGAGCTGTTTGACCGGTCAGCGCGTGACAATCGCCTGAGGGCGCACGCCTTTTCTCGTTCCACGGCTTATTGGTCGACACCCGAAAAAAGATGTTTGGTGGTAAGCTCGCGCACCATGAATATCTACAGCTCTCGCCCCGTTGTCCTCTGTCTCTCCGGCCACGACCCAAGTGGTGGCGCCGGCTTGCAGGCAGATATCGAAGCCCTGCTCGCTCAGGGTTGTCATGCGGCCCCGGCCGTCACCGCCCTGACCGTGCAAGACACGGTCAACGTCACTGACTTCCGCGTCCTCGACCGTGAGTGGGTGTTGGCCCAGGCCAATGCCGTGCTCAACGACTCGACGGTAGCAGCGGTCAAACTGGGCATGCTCGGTTCCCTGGAAATGGTCGACACCGTGGTCGAACTGCTGTCGGCGCACCCGCATTTGCCGGTGGTCTGCGACCCGGTGCTGCGCGCTGGCGGCGGCGGACGCCTGGGCAAGGACGAAGTCGGCTACGCCATGCGCGAACGCCTGCTGCCCCTATCGATCATCGCCACCCCTAATCTCCCCGAAGCCCGCATCCTCGCCGAACTGCCCGAAGGCACAGCGGACGAGTGCGCTGAAAAACTCCTGCCGTTCGTCAAACACCTGCTGATCACTGGCGGCCACGGCGATGAACACGAAATCCACAATCGCCTGTACAGCCGCGACGGTCACCGCGAAACCTTCACCTGCCAACGTCTGCCCGGCAGTTATCACGGTTCCGGTTGCACGTTGGCCAGCGCCCTGGCGGGGCGTCTGGCCCTGGGTGAAAACCTCGCCAGCGCCGTGCAGACCGCGCTTGACTACACTTGGCGCACCCTGCGTGACGCGGAGCAGCTAGGCAAAGGCCAGTTCGTGCCGCGCCGTCTGCCGCTGGATTTCTGTTCGTAACTTTCTATTAGCAATGCGGTGAGGCTTGTCCGATGAAACTACGTGGCCTGTACGCCATTACCGACAGCCAGCTGCTGGCCGGTAAATTTCTTTCGTACGTGGAGGCGGCGCTGGAAGGCGGCGTCACCCTGCTGCAGTACCGCGACAAGAGCAGCGACGAAGCTCGCCGCCTGCGCGAGGCCGAAACGCTGCGCGATCTGTGCGATCGCTACAAGACCCAGCTGATCATTAACGACGATGCCGAACTGGCCGCGCGCCTGAACGTCGGCGTGCACCTTGGCCAGACTGATGGCCCGTTGACCCCGGCCCGCGCGTTGCTCGGTCGCCAAGCGATCATCGGCTCGACCTGCCACGCACAGCTCGAACTCGCCGAGCAAGCGGCGAAAGAAGGCGCCAGCTATGTCGCGTTCGGCCGCTTCTTCAACTCCAACACCAAACCCGGCGCACCGACTTGCAGTCTCGAACTGCTGGACCAGGCCCGCAGCAAACTGCACCTGCCGATCTGCGCGATCGGCGGTATCACCCTCGACAACGCCGCCCCGCTGGTGGCCCATGGGGTCGATCTGCTGGCGGTAGTCCATGGCCTGTTTGGCGCTGAGAGCACGGCTGAAGTAACGCGCCGTGCCCGCGCCTTTAACGAATTGTTCAAATCCTGATTTTTGAGAGCCCGATCATGTCTCGTTCCGAAACGCTGTTTGCCAATGCCCAGAAACACATTCCCGGTGGCGTGAACTCGCCTGTTCGCGCGTTCAAAAGCGTCGGCGGCACTCCGTTATTCTTCAAACACGCTGAAGGCGCCTACGTCACTGACGAAGACGACAAGCGTTATGTGGATTACGTCGGTTCCTGGGGGCCGATGATTCTCGGTCACAGTCATCCGGACGTGCTGGACGCCGTGCGCAAACAGCTTGAGCACGGATTGTCCTACGGTGCACCGACCGAAATGGAAACCCAGATGGCTGATCTGGTCTGCTCGATCGTGCCGTCGATGGAAATGGTGCGCATGGTCAGCTCCGGCACCGAAGCGACCATGAGCGCGATCCGCCTGGCCCGTGGTTTCACCGGCCGCGACAGCATCATCAAGTTCGAAGGCTGCTACCACGGTCACTCCGACAGCCTGCTGGTCAAGGCCGGTTCCGGCGCCCTGACCCAAGGCGTGCCGAGCTCTGCCGGTGTGCCGGCGGCCTTCGCCAAACACACCCTGACCCTGCCGTTCAACGATATCGATGCCGTAGACACCCTGCTCGCCGAAGTCGGCCAGGAAGTGGCGTGCATCATCGTCGAGCCAGTAGCCGGCAACATGAACTGCGTACCGCCGACACCAGGTTTCCTCGAGGGACTGCGGACCCTGTGCGACAAGCATGGCGTGGTGCTGATTTTCGACGAAGTGATGACTGGTTTCCGTGTCGCCCTCGGCGGCGCCCAAGCCCACTACGGCGTGACGCCTGACCTGACCACCTTCGGCAAGATCATTGGTGGCGGCATGCCGGTTGGCTGCTTCGGTGGCAAGCGCGAAATCATGTCGCACATCGCGCCATTGGGCCCGGTCTATCAGGCGGGCACCTTGTCGGGTAACCCGCTGGCCATGGCTGCCGGTCTGACAACATTGCGTTTGATCAGCCGTCCAGGTTTCCACGCCGAGTTGAGCGACTACACCAGCCGCCTGCTCGAAGGCCTGCAACAGCGCGCCGATGCGGCGGGCATTCCATTCGTGACCACACAGGCCGGTGGCATGTTCGGTCTGTACTTCAGCGGCGCCGACGACATCGTCACTTTTGATGACGTGATGGCCAGCGACGCGGCCCTGTTTGGGCGCTTCTTCCACCTGATGCTCGAGGGCGGCGTGTACCTGGCGCCGAGCGCCTTCGAAGCCGGCTTCACCTCGATCGCCCATGGCGAAACCGAGCTGAAACTGACGCTCGATGCCGCCGAGCGTGCATTTGCCGGATTGAAATAACGCTGTGCCGCTGACGCTGGCGATTGCCAGCGTCAGCTTTCACCTAACTTTACGACCTTATTCCTACGTTTCTGCTCAATATCCCCCAGCAAAGTGAGCGATATATTCCCCGCGCAGCAGAAAAACGAGTAAAGACTTTGTAAGGTTGGCCCTGCTTATTTCATAATGCGCGCTTATTGGATCCCTCGATGGGTCCGCGCGCCCTTCAGAGGTAAGTCGATTCCCATGAACCGCACCGGCCGCGCCCTTGCATTGGGCTGCCTGTTGCTCCTTCAGCCCCTGCTCGCGCTCGCACAAGCAGGCGGCAACTCGTTGTTAATCCCAGCGATGGGTCGTTGCACCCTCAATACTCAGCCGCAAGACCTGGCGCAGGCTCTCGCCGCCTGCCAGAAAGCGTCGGATGAAGGGGATGCGCAAGCGCAATACGAGTTGGGTGAGTTCTACTACGACGGCAAAAACGCGCCGCGCGACCTCAAAAAAGCCTTGGGCTACTTCGAAAAGGCCTCGCTGCAAGGCCACGCTCAGGCGCAGTTCAAACTCGGCACCATGTTTTTCCACGGCGAAGGCGTTCCAGCCAATAACATCCAGGCTTATATCGTGCTGAAAATGGCTGCGGTCAATGGCGCTGAAGATGCGTTGGACACCGCCGACGAAGTCGCCGAGAAAATGCCCCGCGAAGAACTTGAGGTGGCTACCCAGGTGCTCGGGCAAATCTTCCGCAAGTACCTGATGGAACTGCAAAGCGCCGATGGGCGTACGCCGTTCTCGCCCCTTCCCTAATTTCTGCGTCGAACTTTCTGGCCCCTTCGCGGGCAAGCCTCGCTCCTACAAGGGCAGCGCCAGTCCTGTAGGAGCGAGGCTTGCCCGCGAAGGGGCGACTCGGTCCTGAGGCTTACTTCTCAGGCATCGGCATCGGAAACGGCATGACATTGCCGACCGCACCGCGGGCTTCGCTGATTTTCGGCGTGCCGAGGCGCTCGACCTCGTCGATCCGCACGATCGAATGCATTGGCACAAAACTGCGCACAACACCTTCGAACTGAGCCTTGAGCTTCTCTTCGCTCGGATCGACGACCACTTGCGTGCGCTCGCCAAAGACGAACTCTTCCACTTCCAGGAAGCCCCACAGATCACTTTGATAGATCTGCTTGGCATACATTTCGTACACCTGGCCCTGGTTGAGGAAAATCACCTTGTAGATTGGAGCTTCACGTTTGGTCATGGCAGGCGAGCAACACATCGGGGATAAAAATGAGGGCGCGAACTATAGCATAGCCACCGGACGCACAGCGGTAGGAACCTTGGGACATGTTCCCTATAATGCGCGGTTCTTTGAATCACGTGACGACTCTTTCCATGGCCAAGAAGCTTTACATCGAAACCCACGGTTGCCAGATGAACGAGTACGACAGCTCGCGCATGGTCGATCTGCTGGGTGAACATCAGGCCCTGGAAGTCACCGCTCGCGCTGAAGATGCCGACGTGATCCTGCTCAATACCTGTTCGATCCGCGAACGCGCCCAGGACCGTGTGTACTCCCAACTCGGCCGCTGGCGCGAATTGAAACTGGCAAACCCGGACATGGTCATCGCCGTTGGCGGTTGCGTGGCCAGTCAGGAAGGCGCGGCCATCCGCGACCGTGCTCCGTATGTCGACGTCGTTTTCGGCCCGCAAACCCTGCACCGCCTGCCGGAAATGATCGACGCCGCGCGCGCGACCAAACTGCCGCAAGTCGATGTCTCGTTCCCGGAAATCGAAAAATTCGATCACTTGCCCGAGCCGCGCATCGATGGTCCAAGCGCCTACGTATCGGTCATGGAAGGCTGCAGCAAGTACTGTACTTTCTGCGTGGTGCCTTACACACGTGGTGAAGAAGTCAGCCGACCGTTCGATGACGTGATCGCCGAGGTCATCCACCTGGCCGAAAACGGCGTGCGCGAAGTGACCCTGCTGGGGCAGAACGTCAATGGCTATCGCGGGACCACTCACGATGGTCGTCTGGCGGACCTGGCCGAGCTGATCCGCGTGGTGGCCGCCGTCGATGGCATTGACCGCATCCGCTACACCACCTCACACCCATTGGAATTCTCCGATAGCCTGATCCAGGCCCACGCCGACGTGCCGGAACTGGTCAAGCATCTGCACTTGCCGGTGCAGTCGGGCTCGGACCGAATCCTGGCGGCGATGAAGCGCAACCACACCGCGCTGGAATACAAATCCAAACTGCGCAAGCTGCGTGCCGCCGTGCCGGGGATCTGCATCAGTTCGGACTTCATCGTCGGCTTCCCGGGCGAGACCGAAAAAGACTTCGAACAGACCATGAAGCTGATCGAAGACGTCGGTTTCGACTTCTCCTACTCGTTCGTCTACAGCCAGCGCCCGGGCACTCCGGCTGCCGATCTGGTCGACGAAACGCCGGAAGCGTTGAAGAAAGAGCGTCTGAATGCGCTGCAACATCGCCTGAACCAGCAAGGTTTCGAGATCAGCCGACAAATGGTCGGTTCGATCCAGCGGATCCTGGTGACCGATTATTCGAAAAAAGACCCCGGCGAACTGCAAGGCCGGACCGAGAATAACCGTATCGTCAACTTCCGCTGCGACAATCCCACGCTGATTGGCCAGTTTGCCGACGTGCACATCGACGCCGCCCAGCCGCACTCGCTGCGGGGCTCGCTGCTGTAGGAGCGATGCTTGCTCGCGAAGGCCACGCCGCTATCTGTCTGACGGATCGCGTTATCGTTCTTCGCGAGCAAGCTTCGCTCCTACAAGGACGGTGTTTGGCCTTGCGATATTTAAGAGCTTTCGCACCCAGGCCACTGGCGTTATCCTTGATTTCATCTTAATTGCCCCAGGGCGGCTAAATACGACCTTGAACGCACCCATAGAACCACATCGTTTTATCCTCGAGCCCTTTGAGGCTCGCCGCTTCGCCAATCTGTGCGGGCAATTCGACGAGCATCTGCGCTTGATCGAACAGCGCCTGACCATCGAGATCCGCAACCGCGGAAACCAGTTCGAACTGATCGGTGAACCCAAACACACCACCTCCGCGGAAAACCTCCTGCGCCGCCTGTACCGGGAAACCAAGGGGACTGAGCTGTCGCCGGACATCGTTCACCTGTTCCTGCAGGAATCGGCCGTCGAAGAGATGGACAACGTCTCCCCCAGCGAACCCTCCGTGGCCCTGCGCACCAAAAAAGGCATGATTCGCCCTCGCGGCTTGAATCAGTTGCGCTACGTGAAGGAAATCCTCGGCAACGACATCAACTTCGGCATCGGCCCGGCCGGTACCGGCAAGACCTATCTGGCCGTTGCCTGCGCGGTAGACGCGCTGGAACGCGAGCAGATTCGCCGCATCCTGCTGGTGCGTCCGGCGGTTGAAGCGGGCGAAAAGCTCGGCTTCCTGCCCGGCGACCTGTCGCAGAAGATCGACCCATACCTGCGCCCGCTCTACGACGCCCTCTACGAAATGCTCGGCTTCGAACACGTCGCCAAGTTGATCGAGCGTCAAGTGATCGAAGTTGCGCCGCTGGCCTACATGCGCGGTCGCACCTTGAACAACAGTTTCATCATCCTCGACGAAAGCCAGAACACCACCGTCGAGCAAATGAAGATGTTCCTGACCCGGATCGGTTTCGGCTCCACGGCGGTCATCACCGGTGACATCACCCAGGTCGACCTGCCGAAAGGCACCAAATCCGGGCTGCACCATGTAATCGAGGTACTTAAAGACGTGCCGGGCATCAGCTTCACCCATTTCAAGCCCAAGGACGTTGTGCGCCATCCACTGGTGCAACGCATCGTCGAAGCCTATGAGCGCTTCGAAAATCGCGCGGCCGATGAAGCCCCGAAGGATAGCCGCCGCGATGCTTGAGCTTGATCTGCAACTGGCTACCGAAGCGTCTGCCCCAAGCGAAGCCGAGTTCCGCCAATGGTGTGAGTTGGCCCTGCGCCAGCGCACAGCCGACTCCGAAATGACCATTCGCCTGGTCGACGAAGAAGAAGGTCGTCAGCTGAATGACGCATGGCGGCAAAAGGATTACGCCACTAACGTTCTTTCGTTCCCCGCCGACGTCCCGGACGAATTTCTGGATATCCCGCTGCTGGGCGATCTGGTGATCTGCGTGGCGGTGGTCGAGCGTGAAGCCGCCGAACAAGGCAAGGAACTCAAGGCCCATTGGGCGCATCTGGTGATTCACGGCTGCTTGCATCTGCTGGGTTACGACCACATAGATGACGACGAAGCCGAAGAAATGGAAGCACTGGAACGAACGTTGCTTGCTGAGTTGGGCCATCCCGACCCTTATGCGGACGACGAAACAGACGCATCCCCCATCGTTACAACAAAGGATTCAGAGTAATCGCTATGAGCGAAGATCGATCGAGCAACGGGCAAAAGTCATGGTTGGGTAAGCTCACCCAAGCTTTTGCCCACGAGCCGAAGAACCGCCAGGAGCTGCTGGAGCTGCTGCGCGACGCACACCAAAACAAGTTGCTGGACAGCGAAGCGCTGGCCATCGTCGAAGGCGCCATCCAGGTCGCTGACCTGCAAGTACGGGACATCATGGTCCCGCGCTCGCAGATGATCAGCATCAAGGCGACCCAGACACCCCGCGAGTTTTTGCCCGCCGTGGTCGACTCGGCCCACTCCCGCTACCCGGTGATCGGCGAAAGCCACGATGACGTGATGGGCGTGTTGCTGGCCAAGGACTTGCTGCCGTTGATCCTCAAGGAGAACGGTGACAGCTTCAACATCAAGGACCTGCTGCGCCCGGCCACTTTCGTGCCCGAATCCAAGCGTCTGAATGTGCTGCTGCGCGAGTTCCGCGCCAACCACAACCACATGGCCATCGTCATTGACGAATACGGCGGCGTGGCAGGCCTGGTGACCATCGAAGACGTGCTGGAACAAATCGTCGGCGATATCGAAGACGAGCATGACGTCGAAGAAGACAGCTACATCAAGCCGCTGCCCAGCGGTGACTTCCTGATCAAGGCCCTGACGCCGATCGAGAACTTCAACGAGTTCTTCGACAGCCAATTCTCCGACGACGAATTCGACACCGTCGGCGGTCTGGTGATGAGCGCGTTCGGACACCTGCCAAAACGCAACGAAATCACTGAAGTCGGCCCTTATCGCTTCCGTATCCTCAATGCGGATAGCCGTCGAATCCATTTGCTGCGCCTGACTCCAATTGCCCGTTAAGGATTAGGGGTGTGTCATCAGCTATTTCCTGCATCGCGTTGCGCCTGAAAGCGGGCCAGGCAAGGCGCAGTCCGCAGGGAATGGCATTCCCTTTCCAAGGACTGCAACGCAGCATGGCCCGCTTTCAGGCGCAACCCGGAGGGCCGGGTCTGCTGTTACGCAGGGCTGCGTTACTCGTCGCTCATTTGAAAAACCAAACCACGCTCCTCGCGCCTTGCCCTGCGTAACAGCAGGCCCGGCGCGATACAGGAAATAGCTGATGACACACCCCTTGCTCCGCGTAACCCGACCCGGCTGGCCCGGTAATCTGCTGGCCGTGGCGGCCGGTGCAATCACCACCCTGGCCCTGGCGCCGTTCGATATCTGGCCGTTGGCGTTGCTGGCGGTCGGCTTCTTCTATGCCGGCTTACGTGAACTGAACCCTCGCCAGGCTCTGGGCCGGGGTTGGTGCTTCGGTTTCGGTCTGTTTGGCGCCGGTACCAGCTGGATCTACTACAGCATTCACCACTTCGGCGGCGCCTCAGTGCTGCTGGCCGGTTTCCTGATGATGATCTTCACGGCGGCGATTGCCTGGTTCTTCGCCCTGCCCGCGTGGATCTGGACGCGCTGGCTGCGCCGTAACGAAGCACCGTTGGCCGATGCCTTGGCGTTCGCGGCGTTATGGGTCGGTCAGGAAGCCTTTCGCGGCTGGTTCCTGACCGGGTTCCCTTGGCTCTATTCCGGTTACAGCCAGCTCGATGGCCCGCTGGCCGGGCTCGCGCCAGTCGGCGGAATGTGGCTGATTTCCTTCACCCTGGCCCTGACGGCCGCGCTGATCTATAACGCCTTGCGCCTGGTCCGCACGGGCCGCAAAGGTTTCATCGCCGCAGGCGTTTTGCTGCTGGTCGGCCCTTGGGTGGCCGGCGTGGCGCTCAAGGAGCATGCCTGGACCAGCCCGGCGGGCGCACCGCTGAGTGTCGCGGCGATTCAGGGCAACATCGAACAGAGCATGAAGTGGGACCCGGCGCAGCTCAACGCACAGCTGGCGTTGTACCGCGACATGAGCTTCAGCTCGAAACCGGTCGACCTGCTGATCTGGCCGGAAACGGCCATCCCGGTGCTCAAGGAGTCCGCCGAGGGCTACCTGAACATGATGGGAAACTTCGCCACAGAGCGTAAGTCCGCGCTGATCACCGGCGTACCGATCCGCCAGGAACTCCATCACGAGAAGCGCTTCTTCAACGGTATTACCGTGGCGGGTGAAGGCGATGGCACTTACCTCAAGCAGAAACTGGTGCCGTTTGGCGAATACGTTCCGTTGCAGGAAGTGTTACGGGGGCTGATCGCTTTCTTCGACCTGCCGATGTCGGACTTTGCCCGCGGCCCTGCCGATCAGCCGATGCTGCAAGCCAAGGGCTATCAGATTGCGCCGTTCATCTGCTACGAAGTGGTTTACCCGGAATTCGCCGCCAGCCTCGCGGCGCGTAGCGATTTGCTGCTGACCATCAGCAATGACACCTGGTTCGGCACCTCCATCGGCCCGCTGCAACACTTGCAGATGGCGCAGATGCGCGCGCTTGAGGCCGGTCGTTGGATGATCCGCGCCACCAACAACGGCGTAACTGGTTTGATCAACCCGTTCGGCCAGATCACCGTGCAGATCCCGCAATTCGAACGCGGCATTCTGTACGGTGAAGTGGTGCCCATGCACAACCTGACGCCTTATCTGGAATGGCGTTCGTGGCCGCTGATCATTGCTTGCGTGCTGTTGTTTGGCTGGGCGCTGATCGCGAGCCGGATGGCCAAGACTGTCTGAGACTGGCGGGCTTTTGTGGCGAAGGGGCTTGCCCCTCGCCACAGTGAATCAGCGATAGAAAAGTGAATACCCGATCTGCCCCACCGCCTCATTCATCAACTGCCCGCTCTGCCAGATCGCCTTGAATTCCGGCATCCAGCCGCCCAGTGGCCGAGCGTTGTCCACGCCTAAAAACCCCATCGGCGCAGGCACCACTTCAAATCCTGCCTTTTTGAAGCTCCAGACCGCTCTCGGCATGTGCGAGGCATGAGTCACGACGACCACGCGCTTGATGCCTTCCGGCAACAGCACCTCGGCGCTGAACTGCGCGTTCTCCCAAGTGGTGCGGCTGCGCCCTTCCTGCCAACGCACGGTCACGCCGAAATCATCTTGCAACGAGTCGGCCATCAACCTGGCTTCAGTTGGCGGCGTGCCGTAATGCAGGCCGCCACTGGTCAAGACCGGCAGGCCCGATGCCTTGGCCAGCCGCGCCGTATAACGCTCGCGCTGCAGCGCCACACCCGTCGGCTGGTCGTCACCCCAGGCCAGATCGCCACGTTCACGCCCCGCACCCAGCACCACAATCGCGTCGGCATGCTGCGCCAATGTTGCCCATTCGTCGCGAGCCAACGGCGCTTCACGCTCCAGCGCCTTAGCGCCCCACTGCACCACCACCGGCAGGCTCATCAGCCAGAAGCCGCCCACGCCCAGCGCAAAGCACAATCCGGCAAGGCGCGGTCTTGAGCGGCGGAACCACCAGGCAAGCACCAACAGCAGCAAAAGAATGCCGGGAGGCAACAGAAGTTGTTTAACGAAATATCGAAAAGGCATCGAGCATCTCCAAAAGATGCCCGAAGCCTAAGTGGGTTGACGCAATGCGACAACTAATGCGGAAGGACTATGCTTCAAAAAACCATACGTCATGGCTTCAAGTGCCCTTACTTGATTGCAGAGACCTGACCTTTACCGCGTCCCTGCCGGGTGTTTTGTCCTTGAGCCAGATGATCTTGGCCGAACGTGGTGCGTCGAGTTGCTTCACTGCTTCAGACAGGCATCCGTGTGTCTCACGTTCACTGCGATCGAGATACGCCTTGACCAGTGCAAACTCTGCGGGGCTCAAGCCTCGCAATTCCAGCTCCAGCGGACGCTCATCGCGTAACCGGTCAGCGGTTTTTGCCGCGTCCAGGGCCATTCCCAGACGATCGATCAATCTTTCGTACAGCTCCGGTTTTGTAACTTTTTGCCGTGACTCAACCATCCTTCACCTCATTGAAGATAAGACTCACTCCCCAATTAGAGCTTAGCTTCCATGATCAAACCGGCTGAGCGCTGCGACCAACGGCCCTCGCAGCGGGTTTTGGGAGGCTTGCAGCAGTAATCAGGGTTTCCCTCGGTAGAGCGCGGTCATGTATGCTACGGCGCTTCCTGTAACTCCACTTCCAGCTCGCCTGGACACCGAAACGCCGATTTGGCGTGATCACCGTCCGGCGTTGCATTGAAGAGGATTAGGCCACCCTTATTCAGTTCAAAAGTAGCCATGCACGAACAATATCAGCCCCGTGAAATCGAAGCCGCCGCCCAATCGTTCTGGGACGAGCAAAAGTCCTTTGAAGTCAGTGAACAGCCAGGCAAGGAGACTTTCTACTGCCTGTCGATGTTCCCTTACCCCAGCGGCAAGCTACACATGGGGCACGTGCGCAACTACACCATCGGCGACGTGATCTCCCGCTACCAGCGCATGCAAGGCAAGAACGTCCTGCAGCCCATGGGTTGGGACGCCTTCGGTATGCCGGCGGAAAACGCCGCGATGAAGAACAACGTAGCGCCCGCCAAGTGGACCTACGAAAACATCGCCTACATGAAAACCCAGTTGCGCAGCCTGGGCCTGGCGGTGGACTGGTCCCGCGAAGTCACCACCTGCAAGCCTGATTACTACCGCTGGGAACAATGGCTGTTCACTCGCCTGTTCGAAAAAGGTGTGATCTACCGTAAAAACGGCACCGTGAACTGGGACCCGGTCGATCAGACCGTTCTGGCCAACGAACAGGTGATCGACGGGCGCGGCTGGCGTTCCGGCGCGCTGATCGAAAAACGCGAAATTCCGATGTACTACTTCAAGATCACCGCCTACGCGGATGAGTTGCTGTCGAGCCTCGACGAACTGACGGGCTGGCCTGAACAGGTCAAGACCATGCAGCGCAACTGGATCGGCAAGTCCCGTGGCATGGAAGTGCAGTTCCCGTACAACGTCGATTCCATCGGCGAAGCCGGCGTACTGAAAGTCTTCACGACCCGCCCGGACACCCTGATGGGCGCGACCTACGTCGCAGTAGCCGCCGAGCACCATTTGGCGACCCTGGCCGCGCAGAACAACCCTGAGCTGCAAGCGTTCATCGCTGAATGCAAGGGCGGCAGCGTCGCCGAAGCCGACGTCGCCACTCAAGAGAAAAAAGGCCTGCCGACCTCGCTGTTCGTCGAGCACCCGCTGACCGGTGAGAAACTCCCGGTGTGGGTCGCCAACTATGTGCTGATGCACTACGGCGATGGCGCGGTAATGGCCGTCCCGGCGCACGACGAACGTGATTTCGAGTTCGCCACCCAGTACAACCTGCCGATCAAATCGGTGGTGCGTACCAGCTCCGGCGGCACTAACCCGTCGCCATGGCAGGACGCCTACGGCGAGCACGGCACGCTGATCAATTCCAGCGAGTTCGACGGCCTCGACTTCGAAGGTGCCTTCGACGCCATCGAAGTCGCGCTGATCAAGAAGAACCTCGGCGCCTCGCGCACTCAGTTCCGCCTGCGCGACTGGGGCATCAGCCGCCAGCGCTACTGGGGCTGCCCGATCCCGATCATCCACTGCGACACCTGCGGTGATGTGCCGGTCCCGGAAGATCAACTGCCCGTCATACTGCCCGAAGACGTCGTACCGGACGGCGCCGGTTCGCCGCTGGCGCGCATGCCTGAGTTCTACGAGTGCACCTGCCCGAAATGCGGTCAGCCTGCCAAGCGTGAAACCGACACCATGGACACCTTCGTCGAGTCCTCGTGGTACTACGCCCGTTACGCCTCGCCGCACTATGAAGGCGGCCTGGTGGAAAAAGCCGCGGCCGACCACTGGTTGCCGGTGGATCAGTACATCGGCGGTATCGAACACGCCATTCTCCACCTGCTCTACGCGCGCTTCTTCCACAAGCTGATGCGCGACGAAGGCCTGGTGAGTTCCAACGAGCCATTCAAGAACCTGCTGACCCAAGGCATGGTGATCGCCGAGACTTACTACCGTCGCGAAGCCAACGGCAGTTACACCTGGTTCAACCCGGCGGACGTCGAACTCGAGCGCGACAGCAAGGCCAAGATCATTGGCGCCAAACTGATTTCCGACGGCCTGCCGGTGGAAATCGGTGGCATCGAGAAAATGGCCAAGTCCAAGAACAACGGCGTTGACCCGCAGTCGATGATCGACCAGTACGGTGCAGACACCTGCCGCCTGTTCATGATGTTCGCCTCGCCGCCTGACATGAGCCTGGAATGGTCCGACTCCGGCGTCGAAGGGTCGCACCGCTTCCTCAAGCGCGTCTGGCGTCTGGCGCAAGCCCACGTCGGCCAAGGCTTGCCGGGCAAACTGGACATCGCCTCGCTGAACGACGAACAGAAAACCATTCGTCGCTCGATCCATCTGGCCATCAGGCAAGCCAGCCAGGACGTCGGCCAGCATCACAAATTCAACACCGCCATTGCCCAGGTGATGACGCTGATGAACGTGCTGGAAAAAGCCCCGCAAGGCACCGCGCAGGATCGCGCATTGATTCACGAAGGTCTGGAAACCGTAGCACTGCTGCTGGCACCGATCACTCCGCACATCAGCCATGAACTGTGGCATCAGCTGGGTCACGTCGAACCAGTGATCGATGCAGGTTGGCCGGTACTGGACGAGAGCGCTCTGGTGCAAGACAGTCTGCAGCTTGTCATTCAAGTGAATGGCAAACTGCGCGGCCACATTGAAATGCCAGCCAGTGCCAGTCGCGAAGAAGTCGAAGCCGCTGCACGGGCCAACGAGAACGTACTGCGCTTTGTCGACGGCCTGACTATTCGTAAAGTGATCGTAGTGCCCGGGAAACTGGTCAATATCGTCGCCAGCTAATTGGATCAGGCGCCAGGTGAGCCTGGCGCCGCGTAAAACCTTTCGGGCCGCATGATCGGCCCACCTGGTTTCAAGGGGAGCAACAAGATGATCAAACGCAATTTGCTGGTGATGGGCCTTGCGGTCCTGTTGAGCGCCTGCGGTTTCCAGCTACGCGGCACCGGCACCACTGAACTGGCGATCAAGGAACTCGACCTGAGTGCCCGCAATGCCTACGGCGAAATCGTGACGCAACTGCGTCAGGTACTGCAAAGCAGCGGCGTCAAGGTCTACAGCGGCGCACCTTACAAGCTGGTGCTGACCGATGAGCAGGAAAGCCAGCGCATCTTGAGCTATGCCGGTGCCGGTCGTACTGGCGAGTATCAGGTGAGCACAGTGCTGAACTACGACATCCGTGGTGAGAGCAATCTGACGCTGCTGAGCGATAAGCTCGAAGTGCAAAAAATCTTTATCCACGATGGCAGCAACTTGGTGGGTTCCGACCAGGAAGCCAACGACGCCCGTAAGGAAACCCGTCGTGAACTGGTTCAACGGATGATGCTGCGTCTGCAACAGTTCACCCCGGTTCAGTTGGATCAGCTGCAACAGACCGCTAACGCCAAAGCCAAGGCTGAAGCCGATGCACTGGAAGCGGCGCAGAAGGCTGAAGCGGCAACCCCGCGCCAGTCGCCTATCGAACTGCCGCAGCAGTAAGACTTACGGGGCGCTCAGGCGCCCCGTTCGCCCTCTCCTATGAAACTCGCCCCCGCCCAACTCGCCAAACACCTGCAAGGTGCCCTCGCGCCGGTCTACATCATCAGTGGCGATGACCCACTGTTGTGTCAGGAAGCCGCCGACGCCATTCGTGCCGCCGCCCGCCAACAGGGGTTCGACGAGCGCCAGGTCTTCGCCGCCGACGCCAGTTTCGATTGGGGTACGCTGCTGCAGGCCGGCGCGAGCATGTCGCTGTTCGCCGAAAAGCGTCTGCTGGAACTGCGTCTGCCGTCCGGCAAACCTGGTGACAAAGGTGCCGCCGCGTTCATCGAATACTGCTCGCGACCGGCCGAAGACACGGTGTTGCTGATCAGCCTGCCCAAGCTTGATGGCAGTGCGCAGAAAACCAAGTGGGGCAAGGCGCTGATCGAAGGTCAGCAGACCCAGTTCGTGCAAATCTGGCCGGTAGAGGCCAACCAGTTGCCGAGCTGGATCCGTCAACGGCTGTCCCAGGCCGGGCTTTCCGCCAGCCAGGACGCCGTCGAATTAATCGCCGCACGGGTCGAGGGCAATTTGCTGGCTGCCGCCCAGGAAATAGAAAAGCTCAAACTGATGGCCGAAGGCGGTCAGATCACCGTTGAAACCGTGCAAGCGGCAGTGGCCGACAGTGCGCGCTTCGATGTCTTCGGCCTGACCGACGCTATCCTCAACGGTGAAGCGGCCCATGCCCTGCGCATGCTCGAAGGGTTGCGCGGTGAAGGCGTCGAACCACCCGTGATTCTCTGGGCGCTGGCCCGTGAGCTGCGTCTTCTGGCCAACTTGTCGCTGCAATACAGCCAGGGTGTGCCGCTGGATAAAGCCTTCAGCTCTGCCCGACCGCCGGTCTGGGACAAACGCAAACCGCTGATGAGCAAAGCCCTGCAACGCTACTCGGCGCAACGCTGGGCGCAGTTATTGCTGGAAGCGCAGCGCATCGACGCACAGATCAAAGGCCAGGCCGCCGGCTCACCGTGGATGAGTTTGAGTCGGTTGTCGTTGTTGATGGCCGGCCAACGGCTGACGTTGCCTGCCGAATAAGATCGTCCGTCCTACACAACACACCTGCATTTTCCCTATAGACACAAGCCCCACTCTGTCCGATGATTTGCACCGCAAAACTCACTCACTTGCGAGAAATCATCATGAGCAAAAAGCCATCGAAGCATGGCCCCAACAAGGCCAAATCCATCATCGCCCAGCCTTTGTTCCGCAGCCGTCAGGAACCCGCCGGTAAGGGCAAAGGCAGCTACCACCGCGAAGCCTTCCAGTCTAATAGCTGGGAGGCTTCTTACTTTCTGGCGGCCTGAAAGGCAAGGGTTCGCTCAACATGTTAAGGTCTGCACCTGATTCGTACTCCCTGGACCCGTGCATGCCCTTTTGTATTTCCCGTCGTTGGCCCCTGCGCCAACTGATAGCTGCCTCCAGCCTCATTTTGCTTGTTGCCTGCGCGGAAAAACCCACCGCAGCCGACGCCAAGCCGCTTCAGACCCTTCCCGTCGCGACAGCCCCTGCGGTCATTCCGCCCGTGGTTCCGACCGGTGAAAACCTCGACATCCAGCCAACCCAGACCTTCGCCGAATGGCAGGCGGGTTTCCGCAAGGATGCGCTGGCCGCCGGCATCCGCGCCGACCTGTTCGATCGCGCCTTCGCCAATGTCAGCCTGGACACCAGCGTGATCCGTGCCGACCGCAGCCAGCCCGAATTCTCCCGCCCGGTCTGGGAATACCTCGACGGCGCCCTTTCGCCGCTGCGGGTACGCAATGGTCAGGCGCTGGTCGGCCAGTACGCCGACATCCTGCAAAGCATCGAACAGCGCTACGGCGTCGACCGTCAGGCACTGGTCTCGGTGTGGGGCATGGAAAGTAACTTCGGGCAGTTCCAGGGCAACAAGTCGGTGATCAATTCCCTGGCGACCCTGGCCTATGAAGGCCGGCGTCCCGGATTTGCCCACGCACAACTGATCGCCGCCCTGCAGATCCTGCAACAAGGCGATATCGATCCTGAGAAAATGCTCGGTTCGTGGGCTGGCGCCATGGGCCAGACCCAATTCATCCCGACCACCTACAACACCCACGCCGTGGACTTCGATGGCGATGGTCGCCGCGACATCTGGGGCAGCCCCGCCGACGCGTTGGCCTCGACTGCGCACTACCTGCAAAGCTCCGGCTGGCAGAAAGGCCAGCCGTGGGGCTTCGAAGTGCAACTGGCGAGTGGCTTCAACTACGTCCTGGCCGATGGCACGACTCGCAAGAGCGTCGCTGAATGGCTGCAACTGGGCGTCACCCTGCCCAATGGCGGTCAGGTTCCAGCAGGTTCCGAGCACCTGTCAGCCGCCCTGCTGCTGCCGGCCGGTTACCGTGGCCCGGCGTTCCTGGTCCTCGACAACTTCCGCGCGATCCTCAAGTACAACAACTCGTCGTCCTACGCATTGGCCGTGAGTCTGTTGTCCGAGCGTTTCAATGGTGCGGGTCTGATCAACGGCACATGGCCGAAAGATGATTTGCCGCTGAGCCGTACCGAGCGGATTGAACTGCAAAGCTTGCTGGGCGCGCAGAATTATGACGTGGGCAACGCCGATGGCATTATCGGCGCCAACACCCGCAAGGCGATCCGCAGCGCCCAGCAGTCCTTTGGGTGGCCGGCGGATGGGTATCCGACGCAAAAGTTGCTGGAAGGCTTGCGTAACCGCTAAAAAGCTTCGCGGGCAAGCCTCGCTCCTACAAGTTTGGCGTCGTTCACCCATTTTGTGAACACCACTGAACCTGTAGGAGCAAGGCTTGCCCGCGAAGACTGAATGTCAGAAGACCAATATCTAACGTTTAACCACCACATCCTGCTCCAACACCAATTCCTTGTTTCCCGCATCCAGCCTCACCAGCGCGCCCATCGGCAACGTCAGGTTCGGATCGCAATGCCCGCTGCGCCACCCTGCCAATACCGGTATCCGCAAAGGCGCAAAGGTCTGCTTGAGCAAGCGCTCCAACGCAACCGTATCAACCCCCGCCACATCCCCCACCAGAACCCCGCGCAGTTTGTTTAACGTGCCCGCCAGGCGCAGATGGGTCAGCAGCCGGTCGATTCGATACAACGGCTCGTTGATGTCCTCGATGAACAGAATGACGCCCTCGGCATCCATTTCGTAAGGCGTACCTATGGTCGCAGCGATCATCGACAAATTACCCCCAAGCAAACGCCCGTGAGCGATGCCAGGCCCAATCGTGGTCAGCGGGTAGGCTACCGGGTGCGTCAGCACGCTGCCGGCCTTCACCTGTCCTCTCAGCATATTGAAGAACGAAGACTCGGTAGGTTTTTGCTTGTCACCCAGCAGGTCGGCGTTGAGCATCGGGCCATGAAAGGTCACGAAACCCGCATAACGGCTGATCGCCAAGTGCAGCGCGGTGACGTCACTGTAGCCGATGAACGGCTTGGCATTGTTGCGCAGCAATTCGAAATCAATACGGTCAAGCAATCGCGGCGTACCGTAACCACCGCGCAGACAGATGATTGCGTCGACCTCACTGTCAGCGAACGCCCCGTGCAGATCATTGAGCCGTACATCATCACTGCCGGCCAGATAGTCATCTTTCTCGTACACGCCGGGGAAAACCCGCAGCGAATATCCGTGAGCGCGCATCCAGTCGATCGCTTTATCGGTGTCCAGCGGTGCGGGACCGGCAGGCGCGATGACGCCAATCAGCCCTTGCGACGGCAAGGCCGGAACGGGTGTGTGAGGGCAAAGCGTGTGGGTCGGTCGAACGGTCATCCATGAATCTCCCTGCGTGAAAGCATCAAGCACACAGTAGTCAGGAACGGGGACAAACAGAAGAGGGTCAGTCGCCCCGCAGGTTGCAGGAAAAGACTGTAGCGGCCGTAGGCACGGCCAACAAAAACGCCCGCAAGGCTGAAAAGCCTTGCGGGCGCTTTGTTATAAGGACGACATCAATTCAGCTTTAACCAGCTTCGCCTGCTCGTCGGCGTGGTACGAGGAACGTACCAGCGGGCCGGAAGCGACGTTCTTGAAGCCCATCTTGTAACCTTCCTCGGCGAACCAAGCGAAGATGTCCGGATGCACAAAACGCTGCACCGGCAAGTGGCTACGGGACGGTTGCAGGTACTGGCCCAGAGTCAACATGTCGATGTCGTGTTCGCGCATGCGCTTCATGACTTCGATGACTTCTTCGTCGGTCTCGCCCAAGCCCAGCATCAGGCCGGACTTGGTCGGAATGTGCGGCATCATCTGCTTAAAGCGCTGCAGCAGGGTCAGCGACCACTGGTAATCCGAACCCGGACGCGCAGCCTTGTACAGGCGTGGCACGGTTTCCAGGTTGTGGTTGAACACATCCGGCGGCTCGGCAGCGGTGATTTCCAGCGCTACGTCCATACGGCCGCGGTAGTCCGGGACCAGGGTTTCGAGCTGTACGTTCGGCGACAGTTTGCGGATCTCGCGGATGCAGTCGGCAAAGTGCTGGGCACCGCCGTCACGCAGGTCGTCGCGGTCTACCGAGGTGATCACCACGTACTTGAGTTTCAGGTCAGCAATGGCAATGGCCAGGCTTTCCGGCTCGTTAACGTCCAGTGGCTTCGGACGACCGTGACCCACATCGCAGAACGGGCAGCGACGGGTGCAGATGTCACCCATGATCATGAAGGTCGCGGTGCCACCGGAGAAGCATTCGCCCAGGTTAGGGCAGGACGCCTCTTCGCACACACTGTGCAGCTTGTGTTTGCGCAGCAGGGCCTTGATGCGGTCGACTTCCGGGGAAACCGGGATGCGCACGCGGATCCAGTCAGGTTTCTTCGGCAGTTCGGTGGTCGGAATGATCTTAACCGGGATACGTGCAACCTTCTCGGCGCCGCGCAGCTTGACGCCGGCTTCAACCTTGGCACGCGGGGCCGGACGTTCGGTGACATCGAGCGTCGGGATCATGGTTTGCACTGCATCAGTAGTCATATCAGTCGATTCCGCCCGTTAGGGTCGTCTGCTCAGCATAGTCGAGGTGTTTGACGAGCTGCGCGCGCAGCCGGGCACTTACCTCGGCAAATTCAATCGATCCTGCGTGATCGCGCAACTGGGTCATCGCCAGCCCGGCGTAGCCGCAGGGATTAATCCGTCGAAACGGTTCCAGGTCCATGTCCACGTTCAGGGCCAGGCCATGAAAGGAGCAACCATGGCGGATCCGCAGACCGAGAGAAGCGATTTTCGCCCCATTGACGTAGACACCCGGAGCATCCGGCTTGGCCACGGCAGTGACGCCGTAGCTGGCCAGCAACTCAATCAGGCATTGTTCCATGCGGTTGACCAGGTCACGCACGCCAAAACCCAGCTTGCGAACGTCGAGCAACAGGTAGACCACCAATTGACCGGGACCGTGATAAGTCACCTGACCACCGCGATCCACCTTCACCACCGGAATATCCCCCGGCAGCAACACGTGCTCGGCCTTACCGGCCTGCCCCTGAGTGAACACCGGTGGGTGCTCGACCAGCCAGATCTCGTCGGCGGCATCGCTGCCGCGTTCGTTGGTGAAGCGTTGCATGGCATGCCAGACCGGCTCGTAAGCCAGCTGGCCGAGCTCACGAAAGCCCAGCGTGCCAGACATCACAGCACCATGTGCACGAAACCGGTGGCCCGCAACTCACTGTTGATGTCGTACAGCTGATCTTGACCGGTGGCGATGATGTGCAACTGGATGGTGGTGTACTTGCCGTTACTGCTTTGGCGTTCGTCCACTTTCTCATCGTTGATCGTCGCGTGTTTCTTGACGATATCGATGACCTTTTGCTTGATGTCGACAATGGTGTCGCCGATCACTTTGATCGGGTAATCATTGGCAGGGAATTCGATCTTTGGCGCCTTTACTTCGGTGTCTGTCATGGCGTAACGGCCTCGTAAGCCGTGGCAACGGACATGGCCCCGTTCCGGATTGGAACAGGGCCATGCAAGTCCACACTAATTCAGTTGAACAAGCCGTAGAAGAATAGACGGATGCTATCCCACATGCGGCGGAAGATACCACCCTCGTCAACCGCGTCCAGAGCGATCAGATCAGCGCTGTGCACGACCTTGTCGTCCAGTTTCACTTCGACTTTACCGATCACGTCGCCCTTGGCGATTGGCGCAATCAGTTGCGGGTTCATGGTCATGCTGGCGGCGAGCTTTTTCAGCTGGCCTTTCGGCAGGGTCATGGTCAGGTCTTGGGCCAGGCCTGCCTTGACTTGATTGGTGGTGCCTTTCCAGACAGGAGCCTGAGCCAGCTCGGCGCCTTTCTGATAGAAGGTCTGGGTTTCGAAGAAACGGAAACCGTAAGTCAGCAGCTTCTGGGTTTCAGACGCACGAGCCACTTCGCTGTTGGTGCCGAACACCACGGCGATCAGGCGCATGCCGTCACGCACGGCCGAAGACACCATGCAGTAGCCGGCTTCGTCGGTGTGACCGGTTTTCAGACCGTCGACAGTCTTGTCGCGCCACAGCAGCAGGTTACGGTTAGGCTGCTTGATGCCGTTCCAGAAGAACTCTTTCTGCGAGTAGATCGCATAGTGAGCCGGGTCTTCGTGGATGATCGCGCGAGCCAGCACGGCCATGTCGTGAGCCGACGAGTAGTGCTCAGGGTTCGGCAGGCCGGTCGGGTTCATGAAGTGGCTATTGGTCATGCCCAGGTCGGCCACGGTTTTGTTCATCATGTCAGCGAAGGCGTCTTCGCTGCCGGCGATGTGCTCGGAGAGCGCAACACTGGCGTCGTTACCCGACTGAATGATGATGCCGTGCAGCAGGTCGCTGACAGTCACCTGCGAGCCGACTTTAATGAACATCCGCGAACCGCCGGTACGCCAGGCGTTTTCGCTGACGGTCACCGGATCGTTTTCCCCGATCTGGCCACGACGGATTTCCAGGGTCGCGATGTACGCGGTCATCAGCTTGGTCAGGCTGGCCGGCGGCAGACGCTGGTCACCGTTGTTCTCTACCAGCACGTTGCCGCTGCTGGCATCCATGAGTACGTAGGCTTTGGCGGCCAGTTGCGGTGGCGACGGCATCATCTCGACCGCGAAAGCGGCAGGCGAGAGGAGCAGCGGGACTAGCAGGCACAGGCGTTTGGCAAAGGTGGTGATGTTCATCCGTCTCTCGAAATCGCTAATGGAAACTGCCTAAAGGCAAAACTAATCAGATGACCTTCTAACGAGTCATCGCGTGTTCAGTTGCTCACTCTTTAACCCTTGCCGGGCTTTTGTTTTTCAACGAGCCAACAACCCGGTTCGCCCCCCAGACCGCAAGCGAACCGTCAATCAAGTACTACGTATTACTCGGCAGTGACCAGGCTCGGCGAACCGAGATTGGCCATTCGTACGCTGTTCTGCACTTGCTGGATTTCACCCGGCGAACCGATTGGCCCCAGGCGCACCCGATGCAGCGTCTGTTGATTGCGCACGATCGAGCTGATGAACACCGGAGCGCTCACCATCCCACTGAGCTTCGATCTCAGGAGTTCTGCAGCGTCCGGGTTGGCGAACGCGCCCACCTGCAGATACTGGCCAGAGGCTGGTACAGAAGCGTTTTTTTTTGCATCGATCGGCACGGGCACAACGGCCGCGGCGTGCTGCTGCGGCGGTGGTGTCCATTGTTCGACGGTGCCGGCCGAAGCCGTAATCGTCGGGGCGCTATTTTGCGAGATTTGCGGCTCGTTAAGCATCAAAGGCGCCGGACGGCCTTTGGCTGCCCACCATTGCTGCGGGTCAATGCCTTCGACCTTGACTCGCGCGGTACCGGTTTCGGCATAACCGAGCTTCTTGGCGGCCGCGTAGGACAAGTCAATGATTCGGTCCGAGTAGAACGGCCCGCGGTCGTTGACACGCAAGATCACGCTCTTGTTGTTGTCCAGGTTGGTCACCCGAACGTAACTTGGCAGCGGCAAGGTCTTGTGAGCGGCACTCATGCCGTACAGGTCGTACACCTCGCCATTGGCGGTGTTCTGACCGTGGAACTTGGTGCCATACCAGGAAGCCGTGCCGGAGGCGACGTAGGACTTGGATTCCTGCTGCGGGAAGTAAGTCTTGCCCAGCACGGTGTACGGATTGGCTTTATAAGGACCGCTGTGCAGGGTCGGCGTGGCATCCGGGATGCGCGAGACGTCGACATCCCACCATGGCGCGCCATCCTTGTGGGCGCGGTTGATGTCCAGGCCTGGCGTTGCGCGCACGGCGGTGGGAGAAGACTTTTGGGTCGGCGCACGGCTGGTCGAGCAACTGGCTACCAACACCGCCAACGCGGCGAATGCCATCAGCTTCAGGGGTTTATTCATAGGCAATGCCCGCATTACTTGACGCCCCGTGCTTGGACCAGCTGTTCAGACAGTTGATGCACGGCCATGGCGTACATCACGCTGCGGTTATAACGCGTTATTGCGTAAAAATTCGTCAGGCCCATCCAGTATTCGGGGCCATTGTCACCTTCCAGGCGGAAAGCCGTGACCGGCATATCATCGCGCAGCGCATCATGACTTGACCACCCTAGCGCCCGCAACTCCCCGACGGTTTTAGTGGGTTCGATGCCGGTGGTCAAACCTTTGTCCACCTGATCGCCTCGAACATCGGCGCGGCTGACCACCGGTTCGCCAGCGACCCAGCCGTGACGCTTGAAATAACTGGCGACGCTGCCAATGGCATCGTCCGGGTTGGTCCAGATATTGATGTGGCCATCACCGTCGAAGTCCACCGCATAGGCGCGAAAACTGCTCGGCATGAACTGCGGCAAGCCCATTGCGCCGGCGTAAGAGCCTTTAAGGGTCAGCGGATCGACCTGCTCTTCCCGGGCCAGCAACAGGAACTCACGCAATTCCTTGCGGAAGAATTCGGCACGGGGAGGATAGTCGAAACCCAGGGTCGACAAGGCATCGACCACCCGGAAATTACCGGTATTTCGGCCGAAAAAGGTCTCAACACCAATGATCGAAACAATAACCTGCGCCGGCACGCCGTATTCCTGCTCGGCACGAGCCAATACCGCCTCGTGCTGACGCCAGAAGTCGACACCACGGGCGATGCGCGCGTCGGTGATGAACATCGGGCGATATTCGTTCCACTGCTTGACCCGCTCGGCAGGTTTCGAGATAGCGTCCAGAATCGACTGCTTGCGCTCTGCTTCGCGGAACACGCCCATCAGTTGTTCACCGGCAAAACCGTAGTCGCGGGTCATTTCACCGACGAATTCGGCCACCTGGGGTGAGCCTTCGTAATCGCCGGCCAACGCATCCTGCGCCGTGCCAAGGATGCTTACCAGGCCGACCCATGGCGCATATCGAGTCGCCCAGCCACGCATTACTTGCATTGAAATCTTCACCTTATTCAAACCTGAGCGATCCACTTACGATGGGTATGGATCGACATCAAAACCCCAAACGCTGACAGCAGCGTCACCAGCGAAGTTCCTCCGTAGCTAATGAACGGCAACGGCACCCCCACAACCGGCAACAGGCCACTGACCATACCGATGTTGACGAAAACGTAAACAAAAAACGTCATGGTCAGGCTGCCCGCGAGCAATTTGCCGAACAATGTCTGGGCCTGGGCAGTAATCACCAGTCCCCGACCGATCAACAACAGGTAAATCAGTAGCAACGCGCAGATACCCACCAAGCCGAATTCTTCGCCCAAGACCGCAATAATGAAGTCGGTGTGGCTTTCCGGCAGGAAGTCCAGGTGCGACTGAGTACCGAGCAGCCAGCCCTTGCCGAACACGCCGCCGGAACCGATGGCGGCTTTCGATTGAATGATGTTCCAGCCGGTGCCCAGCGGATCGCTCTCCGGGTCGAGGAAGGTCAGGACTCGCTGCTTCTGGTACTCGTGCATGACGAAGTACCACATGGCCACTGCCACCGGCACAGCCGCGGCGAGCACGCTGAGGATCCAGCGCCAGCGCAGGCCGCCCATGAACAACACGAATGCGCCACCGGCGAGGATCAGCAACGAAGTGCCGAGGTCGGGCTGGCGCACGATCAGGATGAACGGCAACCCGATCAGAAATAGACTGACGCCCACATGCTTGAGCTGCGGCGGCAAGGTGCGCTTGGACAAGTACCAGGCGATGGTCGCGGGCATCAGGATCTTCATGAATTCCGAGGGCTGGAAGCGGATCACCCCGGGAATGTTGATCCAGCGTGTGGCACCCATGGCGTTATGGCCCATGACGTCCACCACCACCAGCAACAGCACACCAAGCACATAACCGACGGGCACCCAACGGGCCATGAAGCGTGGCTCGAACTGAGCAATGACGATCATCGACACCAGGCCGATACCGAACGAAGTGGCTTGCTTGGCGAGCAGATCCCAGCTCTTGCCGCTGGCCGAATACAGCACGAACAGGCTGCCGGCAGCGAGGGTCAGCAGAAGGATCAACAACGGGCCGTCGATGTGCATGCGTTGCAACAGCGTCGCACGGCGACGCATCACATCCTCGCTGGAGAGGATGCGATCGAAATTACTCTTCACGGGCCGTAGCCTCCGCACTGATAGGGCTGGCGTATTCGGCCTTCAACCGACCGTCCTGGTCCAGAAGCCAGGCGTCCATGATCTGACGCACCACCGGCGCGGCGACGCCGGAGCCGGACTCACCGTTCTCGACCATCACCGACACCACGATTTGCGGGCTATCGGCCGGCGCGAAGCCGACGAACAAGGCGTGGTCGCGATGGCGTTCCTGAACCTTGGAGCGGTCGTACTTCTCGCCCTGCTTGATCGCGACCACCTGGGCCGTACCACTTTTACCCGCGATGCGGTATTGCGAACCGATCGCTGCTTTGCGTGCCGTACCACGCGCACCGTGCATGACCTGCTGCATCCCGTGATTGACCTTGGTCCAGTCGGAGGGGTCACGCAGGACGATGTTCGGCATCGGATTTTCGTCCTTCGGCTTCTCGCCTTCGACGGTCTTGGCCAGGTGCGGACGGATCCAGACACCTTTGTTGGCGACCAGCGCGGTGGCCTGGGCCAGCTGCAACGGCGTGGACTGCATGTAGCCCTGCCCAATCCCAAGAATCAGTGTTTCTCCCGGGTACCAGGCCTGACGTCGGGTTGCACGCTTCCATTCCCGTGTCGGCATCAGCCCCGGTGACTCTTCGAACATGTCCAGCGAGACCTTCTGGCCGATGCCGAACTTGCCCATGTAAGCCGACAACCGATCGATCCCCAGCTTGTGGGCCAGGTCGTAGAAGTAG
The DNA here is from genome assembly GCF_054898005.1 of Pseudomonas sp. HLT2-19-2. Lineage (NCBI taxonomy): Bacteria > Pseudomonadati > Pseudomonadota > Gammaproteobacteria > Pseudomonadales > Pseudomonadaceae > Pseudomonas > Pseudomonas sp. HLT2-19-2. The sequence goes on from NZ_CM142712.1 coordinate 5,420,303, forward strand.
GTGTCGTTGGAACGCATGATCGCCGTGTCCAGATCGACGTAGCCGTCGCCGGTACGGTTCCAGTTACGGTATTTGTGGTCGTAATTGGGCAACTGGTAATAGCCGGGATCGTAGACCCGACTCGACGCAGTCACGACACCAGCATCCAGCCCGGCAATCGCCACCGCCGGCTTGATGGTCGAGCCCGGCGGGTAGAGGCCGCGCAGCACGCGGTTGAACAGTGGCCGGTCGATGGAATCGCGCAGCTCAGCATAGGCTTTGAAGCCGATGCCGGTGACGAACAGGTTCGGGTCGAAACTCGGCTGACTGACCATCGCCAGGACTTCGCCGGTTTTCGGGTCCAGCGCCACCACCGCGCCACGACGACCGCCGAGTGCAGCTTCGGCCGCTTCCTGCAATTTGATGTCCAGGCTCAAGACGATGTCCTTGCCGGGAATCGGATCGGTACGCTTGAGCACACGTAATACGCGGCCCCGAGCGTTGGTCTCGACTTCTTCGTAACCCACCTGACCGTGCAGCTCGGGCTCATAAAAGCGCTCGATACCGGTCTTGCCGATGTGGTGGGTGCCGCTGTAATTGACCGGATCGAGCGACTTCAACTCTTTTTCGTTGATCCGCCCCATGTAACCCACCGAGTGCGCAAAATGCGCGCCCTGCGGATAGTGACGCACCAGCTGCGCGACCACTTCCACACCCGGCAGACGGAACTGATTCACCGCGATGCGGGCGATCTGCTCTTCGGTCAGCTCGAACAGGATCGGCACCGGCTCGAACGGCCGGCGCCCCTGGCGCATGCGCTTCTCGAAGATCACCCGATCCTCGGGCGTCAGCTCCAGCACTTCGACGATCACGTCGAGCACTTGCTGCCAGTCGCCCGAGCGCTCGCGGGTCATGCTCAGGCTGAAGCTGGGCCGGTTATCGGCCACCACCACACCATTGCGATCGAAGATCAACCCGCGAGTGGGCGGAATCGGCTGCACATGGACACGGTTGTTTTCCGACAGGGTCGAGTGGTACTCGTACTGAATCACCTGGAGGAAATACAGCCGCGCGATCAGCACACAGATCAGCGACACCACCGCAATTGCCCCGAACACGACGCGGCCACGCACCAGACGGGCGTCTTTTTCGTGGTCCTTGATGCGGATCGGCTGGGGCATGAGGGCAGAACTACTTGTGGTAAGGGTGGCCGGACAGGACTGTCCAGGCACGATACAGCTGTTCGCCGATCAGAATTCGCACCAGCGGGTGCGGCAACGTCAATGGCGAGAGCGACCAGCGCTGATCGGCCCGGGCACAGACTTCCGGCGCCAGCCCTTCGGGGCCGCCGACCATGAAGTTCACCGTGCGCGAGTCCAGCCGCCAGCGATCGAGCTCGACCGCCAGTTGCTCGGTGCTCCAGGGCTTGCCGTGGACTTCGAGGGTCACAACGCGCTCGTTCGGCCCGACCTTGGCCAGCATGGCTTCGCCTTCCTGACGGATGAAGCGTGCCACGTCGGCGTTCTTGCCACGGGTGTTGAGCGGTATTTCCACCAGTTCCAGCGCCAGCTCGGACGGAAGACGCTTGGCATATTCATGCCAGCCTTCTTCCACCCACTTGGGCATGCGTGAACCGACGGCGATCAGTCGCAGTCGCACAGCGGTCCCTTATTGCTGGTCTTTGTTGAGCTTGACGAAGTGCTCATGGGTGTTTTCCGGGCTGTGGTGAGCCGCGTTCAGAGCACGGCTCTGTTCTGCACCGGACCACAGACGCTCCAGGTCGTAAAACTGACGAGCCGAGGCGGTCATCATGTGCACGATGACGTCATCCATATCCAGCAGCACCCAGTCGCTGTCGCCCTTGCCTTCTTCACCCAGCGGCTTGACGCCCAGGGCTTTGACCGCTTCGCGGACCTTATCCAGCATCGCGCCGATCTGGCGGTTGGAGGTACCGGTGGCGATGATCATGAAGTCAGTGATGCTCTGCTTTTCACGAACGTCGATGACCTGGATGTCCTGGCCTTTCACGTCTTCCAGGGCTGCTACGGCAACCTTGACCAGCTCATCACCCTTCAGGGGCTCGGTGCTGAGAACCGGCTCAGGCAGCGGGGCGCTCTTGAACGTGCCTTTGCGCTTTACTTTAGTTACGTCTTTGTTCGTCATATAAAACTCGTTTTGCTCGTATGTTCGGGCGCTTCGTTACACGTGATCACGTGCCTTGAAGCGCGCCCTTTTCAGTTCGACGCACGGTAAAGTCCGTGCGCATCGATGTAGGCCAGGACCGCGTCGGGCACCAGGAAACGTACCGACTTACCGCTGGCCAGCAGTTGACGGATCTGGGTGGCGGATACCGCGAGCGGTGTCTGCCAGACGAATGCAATCTGTCCGCTCGGCCCCTTGAGGGCCAGCGGGTCGCTTACCGAGCGCGCTGCCAGCAGATTGCGCAAGGCATCCGGCGGTTCGCTGTCGGCATCCGGGCGTTGCAGCACCAGGATGTGGCAATGCTGGAGCAACTCTTCCCAGCGGTGCCAAGTGGGCAGGCCGCAAAATGCGTCCCAGCCCAAAAGTAGAAACACCTGGTCTTCAGCGGCCAATTCAGCGCGCATCAGCTCCAGGGTGTCGATAGTGTAGGACGGTTTGTCCCGCTGCAATTCGCGGGCGTCCACCACCAACGGTGCCACGCCGGCCACCGCGCACTCGACCATCGCCAGACGATCTTTTGCCGACACCTGCGGCGTACCGCGATGCGGTGGTCTGGCACTGGGTGTCAGACGCAACTCGTCGAGCGCCAGCGTTTCGGCGACTTCCAGCGCACCGCGCAAATGGCCGATGTGCACTGGGTCGAAGGTCCCGCCCAACACGCCAATGCGTCGAGGCGCAGGCTCGCTGGCGGTTTCCGGGGCTGACGCTTTGAGGTCGCCCAAGTCAGACCGACGCCTGGCCGCGCAACTGGCCATCTCCGACCACGATGTACTTCTCGCAGGTCAGCCCTTCGAGGCCCACCGGGCCGCGGGCGTGCAGCTTATCAGTAGAAATGCCAATCTCGGCACCCAATCCGTATTCGAAACCATCGGCGAAGCACGTCGGGGTGTTGATCATCACTGACGAGGAATCGACTTCCGCGACAAAACGCCGGGTGTCTGCAAGGTTTTCGCTGACGATCGAATCGGTGTGGTGGGAGCCGTACGTATTAATGTGCTCGATGGCTTGGTCCAGCCCGTCGACCACGCGGATCGACAGAATCGGTGCCAAGTATTCGGTGTTCCAGTCTTCTTCTGTGGCCGTAACAGCATCGATGATCGCCCGCGTGCGCTCGCAACCGCGCAGTTCGACGCCTTTTTCGCGGAACTGTGCAGCCATCGACGGCAGGAGATCCTTGGCGACCGCCTGGTCCACCAGCAGGGTTTCCATGGCGCCGCAAATACCATAGCGGTAGGTCTTGGCATTGAACGCGATGCGCTGGGCTTTCGGCAGGTCGGCGTGGGCACTCACGTATACGTGACAGATGCCGTCCAGGTGTTTGATCACCGGTACGCGTGCATCGCGACTGACCCGTTCGATCAGGCCACGGCCGCCACGGGGCACGATGACGTCGATGTATTCAGGCATGGTGATCAGCGCACCAACGGCGGCACGATCGGTCGTTTCGACCACTTGCACCACGGCGGCGGGCAAATCGGCCTCGGCCAGACCGCGCTGGATGCAGGCAGCGATGGCACGATTGGAATGAATCGCCTCGGAGCCGCCACGCAGGATGGTCGCGTTGCCGGACTTCAGGCACAGACTGGCGGCATCGATGGTCACGTTCGGCCGAGATTCGTAGATGATTCCGATCACGCCCAACGGCACGCGCATCTTGCCGACCTGAATGCCCGAAGGCCGATAGCTCATGTCGCGGATCGCACCGACCGGGTCCGGCAGAGCCGCCACCTGACGCAGACCCACGATCATGCCGTCGATGCGTTCCGGGGTCAGCGCCAGGCGCTCAAGCAATACGGGTTCAAGGCCATTGGCACGGCCAGCAGCCAAATCCAGCTCATTGGCAGCCGTCAGCTCGGCGCGTGCAGCGTCCAACGCATTGGCAGCAGCCTGCAAGGCGCGGTTTTTCTGCGCGGTGCTGGCACGGCCGATGACGCGAGAAGCTTCGCGGGCAGCGCGACCCAAACGGGTCATGTAGTCAAGAACGGACTCAGTCATTGTCTGTGGTGGTCTTTGCTAAGGTCTTGGTAAAGAGTAAAGAGTAAAGCGGCAGATTATAGCTGGCGCGTCCCCCGACTAACAGCGGTGACGGGCGGATGGTCGAAATGGAGGGCAATTTGCCGACGTTCAGCCGTGATTAAGCTGCAAATTGTTATCATCACGACTCGATCAGCCCTGATTAACGCCGTTCATCATGTCCAACCTGACTGTTAGCACGTCCGCTACGAGCCTGCCCAAGGGGCTCGCGGATGCTTTTTTCGACAGAGATGCCCAAACGCTGGCCCGTGATTTACTCGGCAAAGTCATCCGTCACCGGGTCGATGATCTGTGGCTCAGCGCACGGATTATCGAGACTGAGGCCTATTACTTCGAAGAAAAAGGCAGCCACGCCTCTCTCGGCTATACAGAAAAACGTAAGGCTTTGTTTCTGGATGGCGGCCATATCTATATGTACTACGCCCGGGGCGGCGACTCCCTGAACTTCAGCGCCAAAGGCCCCGGCAATGCGGTGCTGATCAAATCCGGCTATCCATGGGTTGATGAGCTGAGCGGGCCGGCGAGCCTGGCGCAGATGCTGATGAACAATCCCGATGCTCAGGGCCGCCCTCGCCCATCGCAAAAACTTTGCGCGGGACAGACTTTGCTCTGCAAGGCGCTGGGCCTGAAGGTACCGGTCTGGGACGCCAGGCGCTTCGACCATGAAGTGCTGCTGGTGGAAGATGTCGGCCCGGCGCCTGGTCACATCATACAAACCACGCGCCTGGGCATTCCCCACGGACGCGATGAGCATTTGATGTACCGTTTCGTCGATTCGGCTTACGCGCCGTATTGCACGCGGAACCCGCTGCGACGGGGGCAGGTCGAAGGTCGCGATTATTTTTTGCTGACCTGAGCAATGAAAATCCCCCTGGTGGGAGCGAGCCTGTTCGCTCCCACCAGGGTTCTGTTGTGTTTTACAGATTGCGCTCGTCCCATGGGACTAATGAACATCAGATGGAGTTGTTTTTATGGGCCCATGGCTCGATAGCGTGACCGGTTGGTTGACGGTCAACCCGCAATGGCTGGCCGTGGCGGTGTTCATAGTGGCCTGCGTGGAATGCCTGGCGATTGCCGGGCTGATCGTGCCCGGTACGATTCTGCTGTTTGCCGTGGCGGTACTGGCCGGCAGCGGTGCGCTTTCGCTGGGCGAAACGCTATTACTGGGCTTCCTCGGTGGCGTGCTGGGCGACATCATTTCGTACTTCCTCGGGCGACATTTCCATCAAAACATCCGGCGCCTGCCAGGGTTGCGCCATCATCCGGAATGGATCGCCGGGGCCGAAACCTATTTCCAGCGTTACGGCATCGCCAGCCTGTTGGTCGGGCGTTTCATCGGCCCGCTGCGGCCGATGTTGCCGATGGTCGCCGGAATGTTCGACATGCCCTTCCCGCGCTTCGCTGGCGTCAGCCTGCTGGCTGCCGCGGGTTGGAGCGTCGCGTATCTGCTGCCCGGCTGGGCCACGGGGGCGGCGATTCGCTTGCCGTTGCCAGAGGGTTTCTGGCCTGAGGCCGGGATCGTCGCGGGCAGCATTGCGCTGATGGTGGGGCTGAGTGCAACGAGCAGTCTGCGCCGGCATCGTAAGGCCACGATGTTTATCGCAGGAATGAGCTTTCTGATTCTGGCGGGACTGTTTATCGGCTATCCGCACCTGACCGCTCTCGATCAGGGCGTGATGACCCTGGTGCAGGAACACCGCAGCCCGTTGCTCGATGAGGTGGCGGTGACGTTCACGCTGATCGGCGAGTTCCGCAACATGCTGATCTTCAGCGCCCTGTTGACCGCCTTATTGTTGCTCACCCGACAATGGCGACAAGCCGTCTTCGCCGGTAGCACCCTGCTTTGCACCGCGCTGGGCAACACTGTCACCAAACATTTTTTCGCCCGCGTGCGCCCGGAAGTGCTGAGTGATCCTTTGACCACCTACAGCATGCCCAGCGGCCACGCCTCAGGCTCCTTTGCGCTGTTTCTGACGCTAGCCGTGCTGGCCGGCCGCGGACAACCACCGCGGATGCGTCTGACCTGGCTGCTGCTGGGTTGCTTGCCGGCGCTGGCGATTGCCCTGTCGCGGGTGTACCTGGGCGCGCACTGGCCTACGGATGTGGTGGCCGGCGCCATGCTGGCGGCGTGCGTATGTGCGGCGAGCTTGTGGCTAAACCAGCGTCAGGCACCGCTCAATGCCATGCCACCGAAGGTCTGGTGGCTGGTGTTGCCGGCGCTGGTGGCGTTGTTCGGATTCTTTGCTTTGCGGCATTTACCGCTTGCGATGCTGCGGTATGCCTACTGATCAGGCAAACAACTCACCCTGCAACTCATCCAGCAACGCCTGAATCGCATCCAGTCGTTGCTGCGGATCATCGAGTTGCAGCAGGTCGATCTTGTCCACTTCGGCAAACGGCAACAGATACGCCAACTGATTGGCCAGTGACTGTTGCCCGGTCGCTTCGGTGCCCATGTTCAACGCTTCGACCATCGGGTGTTCGGCCAAGGCTTTAAGCAGCGCAACCAGGTCAGCGTCCTCATCCTGCAGCGGCTGCTCAGGTTCGTCTTCGAGCCACTCGACCTCGGCGACGGTCAGATGATTGCGCTGAGTCTCGGTGCGCAACACATGGAAACGCCGCCCGCCCTCCACCCGGATGCCCAGCAAACCATTGTCCTGCTGTTTGAAATCAGTGATCAGCGCCTCGCACCCGACCAGCGCATAGCCCGCCGGAGCAATGCCGACTTCTTCGCCGTCGAGGATGCACACCACGCCGAAGCCGCCGCCCTGTTTCATGCAGCGACTGATCATGTCGAGGTAGCGCGCCTCGAAAATCTGCAAATCGAGGATGCAGCCCGGAAACAGCACCGTATTCAGCGGAAAAAGCGGCAAGCTCATAGACATTTCCTTACACCACCATCGACACCGCCAACGGCAGGAAAACTGCCGTGGCCACGCCCATCAGACTCATCGCCAGCGCCGCGAAGGCGCCGCATTCTTCACTTTCCTGCATCGCCACCGCCGTGCCGACCGCGTGGGCGGTCATGCCCAGCGCCATACCGCGTGCCTCGGGGCTGTGAACACCAAGCCGTGTCAAAAGACTCGGCCCGAAGATCGCCCCGATCACCCCGGTGATCAATACGAATACAGCCGCCAGCGCCGCGACGCCACCGATCTGCTCTGCCACCAGCATGGCAATCGGCGACGTCACCGACTTCGGCGCCATGGTCATCAAGATCATGTGTTCGGCACCAAACGACCAGCCCAGCAATACGCCCATGCCGGTGGCGACGACGCCACCTATCACCAGCGTAGTAAATATCGGCCAGAACAACTGCCGAATGCGTCGCAGATTGAGGTACAGCGGCACTGCCAGCGCCACTGTCGCAGGCCCGAGCAAGATGCTGAGGATCTCGGTGCTCTTGCGGTACTCGACATAGGTCAGGCCGCAGCCCACCAGTACGCCGATCACCAGCAGCATCGAGACCAGCACCGGTTGCAGAAAGATCCAGCGGGTTTTCTCGAACGCCGCCAGCACCAGCTGATAAGCACCCAGCGTAATGCCGATGCCGAACAACGGATGATGAATCACCGACGCCCAGGCGCCGTGCCAGTCGAAGATCATTTGCCGTCCTCACGATGAGCGTGACGCTTGACCATGCGCTGCATCAGCACGCCGGCGAAGGCCAGGGACAGCAACAGTGACAACACCAGCGCGCCGACGATGGCCCAGAAATCCGCGGCAATATCTTTGGCGTAAACCATCACACCCACGGCGGGCGGCACCAGCAGCAATGGCAGGTAACGCAGCAGGCTGCTGGCCGCGAGGTTCAGCGGTTCGCCGACCTCGCCACGGCTGATCAGGAACACCAGCAGTAACAGCAGGCCGACAATCGGCCCCGGCAGCACCGGTAAAAACAAATGATTGATGGCTGTGCCCAGCAATTGGAACAGCACCAGCCAGGTCAGGCCACGTAACAACATCCGTTATCTCCCGCCAATATCATCCCGCCCAAGCGGGCCGACCATTATAAGCACGCCAACGCTATAGACCGGCATTCGCAAAAAGCATGGACAGTTGACCGGAGCCATTTGCCATGTTGATCTAAAGTAGTAATCCGGGAGGTCAAATCCCCCCACCTCAAAACTATAAAACCGATGAACCCAAGGAGATGCTCAATGCCCTATGTTCCCGTTGCAGAGCTCAAAGATTATGTCGGTAAGGAACTCGGACGTTCCGAATGGCTCACCATCGATCAGGAGCGCATCAACCTGTTCGCCGAAGCCACAGGGGATTATCAGTTCATCCACGTCGACCCGGTCAAAGCCGCGCAAACGCCATTTGGCAGCACCATTGCACACGGTTTCCTGTCGCTGTCGCTGATCCCCAAACTGATGGAAGACATCCTCATCCTCCCTGAAGGGGCGAAGATGGTGGTCAACTATGGCTTGGACAGCGTACGTTTCATCCAGCCAGTGAAGGTCAACTCCAGGGTGCGACTCAAGGTCGACATGAACGAAGTCATCGAGAAGAAACCCGGCCAATGGCTACTCAAGGCCACCGCCACGCTTGAGATCGAAGGCTCGGACAAACCGGCCTACATCGCCGAGCCACTGTCCCTCTGCTTCGTGTAAACCATCCCGGATGCGAAGCAGCTCTCGCTGTTTCGCGCCCTCTCCTGTTTTCCCGGCTATATAAGGTTATAGAGCTGCGGCATACTCGCTCGCTTAATTGCCCGGATCCCGCTATGCGCTCACTTGCACTCCTCGCTCTGACCCTATCGCTCACCGCTTGCGGCGACGGCGAATCGCTATTGCCCCCCGACGCCCGATTGCCGGACGGCGGACGCTATCGCGGTGAACTGGTCAACGGGTGGCTGCAAGGCCAGGGCCGTATCGATTACCCAAACGGCAGCTGGTACGCCGGCAACTTCGACAAGGGCCAATGGCATGGCCAGGGTGAGTGGCACGGCAGCAACGGCGAAGTCTATCGCGGGGAATTCAATCAAGGGCTGTTCGACGGCAAGGGCGCACTGACCACCAGCGGCAGCAGCTTTACCGGCGGTTTCAAAGCCGGTCGACGGGACGGCGAAGGCACCCTCAAAGAAAACGGTATGACCTACCGCGGTGAATTCAAGGCCGATCAATATTCAGGGCTCGGTCGTCTCGAACTCGAAGACGGCAGCTCATATCAGGGCCAGTTCGCCCACGGCAAACCCAATGGCGAAGGCCAGCGCGGCGACGCCAGCGGCAATCAGTTCACCGGGCATTTCGTCGACGGTCAGCTCGAAGGCAATGGGACGTTCAACAGCGCCGATGGCGATGTTTATGTCGGCGGTTTCAAGAACAACCAACTGCACGGCAAGGGCCGCTACGAGAACGCCGACGGCGATGTCTGGCTCGGTCAGTTCAAGGAAGGATCGCTGAACGGCAAGGGCGAGTTGATCGGCGCCGATGGCAGCCATTACATCGGCCAGTTCAGTGACTGGCGCTTTACCGGCCAAGGTCGATTGAACCTGTCCGACGGCAGCTTCTACATCGGCCAATTCGACGGTGACAGCTACTCGGGGCGCGGCACCCTGGTGCTGACTGACGGCACGGTGCAAAGCGGTTCGTGGATCAATGGTCAGCGTGTTCGCGATGCCGATGGCAAGCTGCTGCCCGATAGCCTGGAACTCGGTTTGCTGGCCCAGGGCCGTTTGCTCGACGATGCACTGTTCAACGTGCCGGCTTCGACCCAGGCAGTCGAGTTGTACACCCTGACCGTCGGCGGTGACGGCAAGCAAAGCGTGTTCCTGCGCGAATCCGATTATGTCAGCAACATGCTCAGCAGCCGCTTTGGTGCGTTTGGCCAGCTCCGTCTGGTGAACCATCGCGACCACCTCGTCGACCGGCCGATGGCCACCCGGGAAAGCTTGCGCCGCGCCGCCGCCACCCTGGCCGAACGCAGCGGCCCGGAAGACTTGATCTTCATCTACATGACCAGCCACGGCACCAGCGAACACGAACTGGTGCTCGACCAGCCGCGCATGGAACTGTCCGACCTGCCGGCCGACGAACTCGCCACGGTGCTCGCTCCGCTGAAAAACCGCGACAAGATCATCGTTATTTCGTCCTGCTACTCCGGTGGCTTCATCCCCGCTCTCAAGGATGAACGCACGCTGATCATGACCGCCTCGCGCGCTGACCGCGTGTCCTTCGGCTGCTCGGAAGAAGCCAACTTCACCTACTTCGGTGACGCGCTGTTCGCCCAGGCACTGAACCAGACCGACGATTTGGAGCAAGCCTTCAAACTGGCCAGGGCCACCGTCGCCGAGCGCGAACTGGCAGACAGCTTCGAAGCCTCCGAGCCGCAGATCTGGGCACCGAAAACCGTCCTCTCCCACTGGCAGCTGTTACGCAAACAGCAGGCACGAAAAGCACTACAAAGTGTCTCTATCAGCAGCAAGGATGCGAAGAGCAACTAAGCTGAACAGTATCAGGGGGGAAACACTATGTACTTGACGCCACAGCACGTATTGCTTGCCGGTGCTACCGGGTTAACCGGTGAACATTTGCTTGATCGTCTGCTCAATGAGCCAACGATTTCAAGGGTATTGGCCCCCTCACGCCGGCCATTGGCCGAACACCCCCATCTTGAGAACCCTGTCGGCGATCCGGCGGTGTTCCTGCCGCAATTGAACGGCCGCGTCGACATCGCCTACTGCTGCCTCGGCACCACCTTCAAGCAGGCCGGTTCGGAACAGGCGTTTCGCGCGGTAGACCTGGACATGGTGGTGGCGTTCGCCAAACGTGCGCGGGAAATGGGTGCACGGCACCTGATCGTGATCAGTGCCTTGGGGGCCGATCGGAGGTCCTCGATTTTCTACAACCGGGTCAAAGGCGAGATGGAATATGCATTGCGCGCACAGGACTGGCCGCAACTGACCATTTGCCGACCTTCGTTGCTACTGGGCGAGCGTATGGAACCGCGTATGGCCGAGCAATTCGCCGGGCCGTTATCCCGCTTGATTCCCGGAAAATACCGTGGCATAGAAGCCTGCCAACTGGCGCGGGCGATGTGGCGACTGGCACTGGAAGAGCAGGATGGGGTGCGGATTGTCGAGTCGGATGAGTTGCGCAAGCTCGGTAAATAACTTTGTGGTGTCTGCGAAGACGCCTTCGCGGGCAAGCCTCGCTCCTACAGGTTCACCGTTGCCTGTGTAGGAGCGAGGCTTGCCCGCGAAGGGCGCGACACCGATTCAAAACCGAATGCTACAACCCGCCCGTTGCTTGAAAACTCACCCCGATCACCGTCAGTACCGACAGCGGCAATACCAGCGTGTCGAGCAACGCACTGGCCGGCAGGTCGATTCCCGGATAGCTCGGGGCTTCGGCACCGAAGCGGTCCATGGCACAGCAGCCGCCGTTCATGGCATACAAATCCAGACGCGTCCCCGAATACACCACTGGCGCCCCCGGTTTGGCGGCATCCAGCGTGCGCGCCGTGGCGCAGCCAGCCAATTGCAACGCCAGCACAATCGTCAGCAGCTTATTCATCGCTGGTCAGATGGTGTTCGCCCCAACGCGGCAGCATGTCCTGGGGAATGTTCAGCAGATTGAGAATTCGCGCCACGACGAAATCGATCAGGTCGTCGATGGTTTGCGGCTGATGATAAAAGCCTGGCGACGCCGGCAAAATCGTCACGCCCATGTTCGACAACTTGAGCATGTTCTCCAGATGGATGCTCGAATACGGCGCCTCCCGCGGCACCAAAATCAGCTGACGGCGTTCCTTCAAGGTGACGTCGGCGGCACGCTCGATCAGGTTGTTGCAGGCTCCCGTCGCGATGGCCGACAAGGTCCCCGTGGAACACGGCACCACCACCATCGCCGCCGGCGAGCCGGAGCCCGAGGCTACCGGTGACATCCAGTCTTCCTTGCCGTACACGCGAATCTGCCCGGCGGCAGCGCCGGTGTACTCGATGAGGAAGGCCTGCATCATCTGGGTTTTTGGCGGCAACGAAACATCCGTCTCGGTGGCCATCACCAGTTGCGCAGCCTTGGAGATCAGGAAATGCACCTCGCGGTCTTCGCGTACCAGACAGTCAAGCAGGCGCAAACCGTACTGGGCGCCCGAAGCGCCGGTCATCGCCAGCGTGATGCGTTCCGGGCCGTTGTTCATTGCAGCGCCTCAGCCAGTTTGCCGTGCAGGCCGCCAAAGCCGCCATTGCTCATGATCACCACGTGAGTGCCGGGCTGGGCCTGGCTCTTCACGCGCTCGATGATGCCTTCCAGCGAATCGCTGACGATCGACGGTACCGTGCACAACGCGGCGGTAGCCCCCAGATCCCAACCGAGGTTGGCCGGCGCGTACCAGATCACCTGATCGGCATCGATAACGCTTTCCGGCAAGCCGTCGCGGTGAGCACCGAGTTTCATGGAGTTGGAGCGAGGCTCGATGATCGCAATCAACGGAGCATCGCCGATGCGCTTGCGCAGACCGTCGAGGGTGGTGGCGATGGCGGTCGGGTGGTGAGCGAAGTCGTCGTAAATGGTAATGCCTCGGACCTCCGCGACTTTCTCCATCCGGCGCTTAACGCTTTTGAATGCGCTCAGAGCAGCGATGCCCATGGACGGCACCACGCCGACATGGCGGGCGGCAGCCAATGTGGCCAAGGCGTTGGCGACGTTGTGCTGACCGGTCATGTCCCACTCGACCACACCTTGGGCAACACCTTCGAACATCACTTCGAACTTCGAACCGTCTTCGCTGTGCAGTTTGACCTGCCATTGACCGCCGGCACCGGTGGTTTGCACCGGGGTCCAGCAGCCCATCTCGATCACTCGCTGCAATGCAGGCTCGGTGGTCGGATGGATCACCAGCCCTTCGCTCGGGATGGTCCGCACCAAATGGTGGAATTGGCGCTCAATGGCTGGCAGATCGGGGAAGATGTCGGCGTGATCGTATTCCAGGTTGTTCAGGATCGCCGTGCGCGGGCGGTAGTGAACGAACTTGGAGCGCTTATCGAAGAACGCGCTGTCGTACTCGTCGGCTTCGATCACGAAGAACGGTGTGCCACCCAAGCGAGCGGACACCGAAAAGTTTTGCGGCACGCCGCCGATCAGGAAACCCGGGCTCATGCCCGCGTGCTCCAGCACCCAGGCGAGCATGCTGCTGGTGGTGGTTTTGCCATGAGTACCGGCGACGGCCAGCACCCAGCGACCTTGCAGCACGTGATCTGACAGCCATTGCGGGCCGGAGACGTACGGCAGGCCTTTGTTCAGCACGTATTCGACAGCCGGGTTGCCGCGGGACATGGCATTGCCAATCACCACCAGATCCGGTGCCGGATCGAGCTGCGCCGGGTCGTAGCCTTGGGTCAACTCAATGCCCTGAGCCTCAAGCTGAGTGCTCATCGGCGGATAGACGTTGGCATCGGAGCCCGTCACGTGATGGCCCAGCTCTTTGGCCAGAACCGCCATCGAACCCATGAAAGTGCCGCAGATACCAAGAATATGAATGTGCATTAGTCGACCTCGTAAAACATGGCCGCAGGTTAGCGTAGGGTGGGGAAAATCGCACCTTGTGTTTCGGTCTCACGGAGGCCATCACGGGCAAGGCCGCTCCCACAAGGACAGCGCAGACCCTGTGGGAGCGGGCGTGCCCGCGATTAGCCGCGACGCGGTTTACCGGGCGATACCGTGTTTACGCAGTTTTCGATAGAGGGTGTTACGGCTGACTCCAAGTTGTTCAGCCGTGTGAGTCATATGCCAACGCGTCTGTTCCAGCGCATTCAGCAACGCCAAGCGCTCGGCATCGTCTAGCGGATGCTCGGACGCTTCCTCAACCGCCGCTGCAACCACCGGCCGAGCCAGGCGAATCATCGCCGGCAAATCCTCCAGCCCGATCCGCCCGCCGTCACACAGCGCCGCCAACGTGCGCAGCACATTGCGCAATTGCCGCACGTTCCCCGGCCAGGAGAAGGCCAGCAACGCCTGGCGTGCCGGACTGTCGATCAGTACGGTTTCCCCGCCCGCCTCTTCGGCCAGCAAAAAGTCGAGCAACTGGGACTTATCACTGCGATCACGCAACGCCGGTAAAGCAACCTCCAGCCCATTGAGCCGGTAATACAAATCTTCGCGGAAGCTGCCGTCCTGCACCCGCTCCAGCAAATTACGGTGAGTGGCGCTGATAATTCGTACGTTGACCGATTCCGGCTCGCCACCGATCGGCACCACCTGACGATCTTCCAGCACCCTTAACAGCCGGGTCTGCAAAGCCAGGGGCATGTCGCCGATTTCATCGAGGAACAAGGTCCCGCCATCGGCCTGCTGCAACTTGCCGCGCATGCCTTCCTTGCGCGCGCCAGTAAAGCTGCCGCCGCGATAGCCAAACAGTTCGCTCTCGATCAGGCTTTCGGGGATGGCGGCGCAGTTGAGTGCGACGAAGGCTTTATCTGCCCGCCGGCTGGCCTGGTGGACGGCTTTGGCAAACGCTTCTTTGCCGGATCCGGTTTCGCCGTTGATCAGTAGCGGTACGTCCCGTTCGAACACACGCAAGGATTTGCGGAAGTCTTCCTGCAACCCGGTGTCGCCCAGACAAATGCCCGCCAAGCGCGAAGGTTCGACGATCACGGGGCTTTGCACCACTGGCACAGGAATGCTGCGCGGCTGCCCACGCAACACGGCAAACAGACTCCGCCCGTCGCGCGTGCGCAACGGCCAACTGGCGCTGGCATTGACGCTGGCGCGGCCGAGCAATTCATCCAGCGAGCAGTCGAAAAACGCCTCCACCGGTTTGCCCAGCAACCCACCGCGAATATGCCCCAACAGGTTCAACGCACTTTGGTTGACCGCGCTGATCCGCCCTTCCCCGTCAAACGCCAGCAACCCTTCGCTGAACAACCCGACGGATTCGGCCTGAAGGTGAAAACGCAGCAGCCATTGATTGTCGAAATAACGCAGGAAATAACAGCTCTCGATCATCTTCGCCGAAAGATTGACCAGGGCCATGGTGTGGAACTGACTTTGACGAGAGACCTCGTGGCGCGCCGAGGACACGTCGAGCACGGCCAGCAGTTCGCCGTGAGGGTCGAACACCGGGCTCGCCGAGCAGGTCAGCCCGGTGTGACGGCCGCGAAAGTGCTCGTCCTGATGGATGGTCAGGGACTGACGCTCCACCAGACAGGTGCCGATGCCGTTCGTGCCTTCGCACGCTTCGCTCCAGTCAGCGCCGAGCCAGAGGCCGGCGCGTTCGAAAATCTTCCGTTCGGCAGGTGCGGTGACGCAATTGAGGATCACGCCGCGGGCGTCGGTCAGCAAGACCGCATGGCCGGCACCGGAGAGTTGCTGATGAAGGCTGGTCATTTCGCTGCCGGCGATGTGCAGCACTTGCTGCAAGCGCTCGCGGCTTTCCAGTACGCGGCCATGTTCCAGCACCGTGGGTGCCATGGTCAGGGCCGGGTCGAGGTGATAATCCTCAAGACAACGCAGCCAGGAACGGGCAATCGACGGATCGCTGCCGGGACCGTGCAGGTGGGTTTTCCCCTGCGTGACGGTCAGCACCTGCTGGGCATGGCGACTCAAATGATTGTCGTGCATTTCTTATTGTTCTCCCCGGGGCTCGGCGACCCGTGCGTGAGGTGACGCCCAGCATCCTCCAGCCAACGGAGCATTGCAATGCTGGCGAGACCGCCCCGTCACACGTTGTGCCAGAAGCGGTACAAAGTGTCATCAAGGCTGTACCGAAAGCGTCACAGGCAACGTCCACCGGTCCGACAAAAACTGTGTAAGGCCTTGATTTGCCTGACCTGCAAGGCAGTGGCCCGACCTTTGCTCTACGCTTATAGCAAGCGCACATGCGCTCTCCCTTATAAGCACAAAAGCCAAGGAGAATTCACCATGCGTTACGCTCACCCCGGTACTGAAGGCGCTATCGTTTCGTTCAAGAGCAAATACGGTAACTACATCGGCGGCGAGTTCGTCGCGCCTGTTAAAGGTCAGTACTTCACCAATACCTCGCCAGTGAATGGCCAACCGATTGCCGAATTCCCGCGCTCCACGGCCGAAGACATCGACAAAGCCCTGGACGCTGCCCACGCAGCCGCCGATGCCTGGGGCGCCACGTCCGTCCAGGCTCGCTCGCTGGTGCTGCTGAAAATCGCCGACCGCATCGAACAGAACCTGGAAGTCCTGGCAATCACCGAGTCTTGGGACAACGGCAAAGCGGTGCGTGAAACCCTCAACGCCGACATCCCGCTGGCAGCCGACCACTTCCGCTACTACGCCGGTTGCATCCGCGCCCAGGAAGGCAGCGCCGCCGAGATCGATGGCAACACTGTGGCCTATCACATCCATGAACCATTGGGCGTGGTCGGGCAGATCATCCCGTGGAACTTCCCGATCCTGATGGCCGCCTGGAAACTCGCCCCGGCGCTGGCGGCCGGTAACTGCGTGGTGCTCAAGCCTGCCGAACAAACGCCACTGGGCATTACCGTGCTGATGGAGCTGATCGGCGACCTGCTGCCGCCGGGCGTGCTGAACGTGGTGCAAGGCTTCGGCAAAGAAGCCGGCGAAGCGCTGGCCACCAGCAAACGCATTGCCAAGATCGCCTTCACCGGCTCGACCCCGGTGGGCTCGCACATCATGAAATGCGCCGCCGAAAACATCATTCCGTCCACCGTGGAGCTGGGAGGCAAGTCGCCGAACATCTTCTTCGCCGACATCATGCAAGCCGAAGAAACCTTCATCGAAAAAGCCGCCGAAGGCTTGGTGCTGGCGTTCTTCAACCAAGGCGAAGTCTGCACCTGCCCATCCCGTGCATTGGTGCAAGAGTCGATCTACGACGACTTCATGAAAGTCGTGATGAAGAAAGTGCTGTCGATCAAACGTGGTGACCCGCTGGACACCGACACCATGGTCGGCGCCCAGGCGTCCGAGCAGCAATTCGACAAAATCCTTTCGTACCTGGAAATCGCCAAGGGCGAAGGCGCCGAGCTGCTGACCGGCGGCAAGGTGGAAAAACTTGAGGGCAATCTGGCGACCGGGTACTACATCCAGCCGACCCTGCTCAAGGGCACCAACAAAATGCGTGTGTTCCAGGAAGAAATCTTTGGCCCTGTGGTGAGCATCACCACCTTCAAGGACGAAGCCGAAGCCCTGGCCATCGCCAACGACACCGAGTTCGGTCTAGGTGCCGGTCTCTGGACCCGCGACATCAACCGCGCCTATCGCATGGGCCGCGCCATCAAGGCCGGTCGTGTGTGGACCAACTGCTACCACCTGTACCCGGCGCACGCCGCGTTCGGCGGTTACAAAAAATCCGGCGTCGGTCGTGAAACCCACAAAATGATGCTCGACCACTATCAGCAGACCAAAAACCTGTTGGTGAGCTACGACATCAATCCACTGGGCTTCTTCTAAAAGCGTCTGCCGCAAGCAAGCCACTCTCCTTGTGGGAGTGAGCTTGCTTGCACCTCGGGCCTTCGTGCCAACCCGGCACCACGCCGGCCAAAAACAATAAGAACAGGTGAACTCCTATGCGTAGCGATCAAGCCAGCGTGCAGCCGGCTACCTCCTCGGTCGACTTCGAAAAAGTCGACTCCGACTATTTCCAGCAACGGGAACTGAAAAAAGGTGCGGCAGGCTGGGTCCTGCTAGTGGGCCTGGGCGTGGCCTACGTCATCTCGGGCGATTACGCAGGATGGAACTTCGGACTGGCCCAGGGTGGCTGGGGCGGCATGTTTATCGCCACGTTGCTGATGGCGACCATGTACCTGTGTATGTGCTTTTCCTTAGCGGAACTGTCGTCCATGATTCCTACCGCCGGTGGCGGCTACGGTTTTGCCCGTAGCGCATTCGGGCCGTGGGGCGGGTTCCTGACCGGAACCGCAATCCTGATCGAATATGCCATCGCACCAGCAGCGATCGCGGTATTTATCGGCGCCTATTGCGAGTCACTGTTCGGCATCGGTGGCTGGATCATTTACCTGGCGTTCTACATCATTTTTATCGCCATTCACATTTTCGGGGTCGGCGAAGCCCTGAAACTGATGTTCGTCATCACCGCCGTCGCCGCCCTGGCACTGGGTGTATTTTTGGTGGCGATGGTGCCGCACTTCAGCGTCGCCAACCTGCTCGACATCCCGGTGACCGAGGCCAAGGGCGCCAGCAGCTTCCTGCCGTTCGGCTACGTCGGCGTGTGGGCGGCCATTCCCTACGCGATCTGGTTTTTCCTGGCTGTCGAAGGTGTGCCACTGGCGGCAGAGGAAACCAAAAACCCGAAACGCGACCTGCCACGCGGGTTGATTGGCGCAATGCTGGTGCTGGTGACCTTTGCCCTGCTGATTCTGGTAATCGGCCCTGGCGGTGCGGGCGCCAATGCGTTGATGACCTCGGGTAACCCGTTGGTCGAAGCGCTAAGCAAAGCCTATGGCGGCTCGACCTGGATGGGCCACTTCGTCAATCTGGTGGGCCTCGCGGGTCTGATCGCCAGTTTCTTCTCGATCATCTACGCCTACTCGCGGCAGATCTTTGCGCTGTCCCGCGCCGGCTACCTGCCGCGCAAACTGTCAGAAACCAACAAAAACAAGGCTCCCGTATTGGCACTGATTATTCCCGGCATCATCGGATTCGGCTTGTCGCTGACCGGTCAGGGTGACTTGCTGATTCTGGTGGCAGTGTTCGGCGCGACCATTTCCTACGTCTTGATGATGGCGGCGCACATCACACTGCGTATTCGGCGCCCCAAAATGGACCGGCCATATCGCACACCGGGCGGTATCTTCACTTCGGGTGTCGCGCTGGTGCTGGCTTGCATCGCCGTGGTGGCGGGTTTTCTGGTGGACCCGCGTGTAGTGATTGGCGCTGCGATCATCTATGGAGTGTTAATTGCTTACTTTGCCTTCTACAGTCGGCATCACCTCGTAGCAGGCACGCCCGAAGAAGAATTCGCGGCTATTCAGAAAGCTGAAGAAGCCCTGCACTAAGGGCCGAAAATTACGGCGCAGACCCCATCTGCGCCGTCACGGAGAATCTGTATGGCTAGTTTTGCTCACACTGTCGGTGGCCGGACTTATCGCTTCGAAAGCCTCAAGGAGGTGATGGCCAAGGCCAGTCCGGCACGCTCAGGGGATTTCCTGGCTGGCGTCGCGGCACTTAACGATGGCGAGCGCGTTGCCGCGCAGATGGCCTTGGCTGACATCCCGCTCACTCATTTCCTACAGGAAGTGCTGATTCCTTATGAGGCCGATGAAGTCACCCGGCTGATCATCGACACTCACGACAAACACGCCTTCGCTACGGTCAGCCACCTCACCGTCGGTGGGTTCCGCGACTGGCTGCTCAGCGACGCCGCCGATGAACAGAGCCTGCGCACCCTCGCCCCCGGCCTGACCCCGGAAATGGCCGCCGCCGTGTCAAAAATCATGCGCGTGCAGGATCTGGTGCTGGTGGCGCAGAAAATTCGCGTGGTCACACAGTTTCGCGGCACGATGGGTTTGCGCGGCCGGTTATCCACACGCCTGCAACCCAACCACCCCACTGACGAACCGGCCGGCATCGCCGCGAGCGTTTTGGACGGCCTGCTGTATGGCAATGGCGACGCGATGATCGGCATCAACCCGGCCACCGACAGCATCGCTTCGATCTGCGCCATGCTGGAAATGCTCGACGCAATCATTCAGCGCTACGAAATTCCTACACAGGCCTGCGTTTTGACCCACGTCACCACGTCTATTGAAGCGGTGAATCGCGGTGTCCCGCTGGACCTGGTGTTTCAATCGATCGCCGGCACCGAAGCGGCCAACGCCAGTTTCGGTATCAACCTGAACGTGCTGCAGGAAGGCTACGACGCCGGTTTGAGCCTGAATCGCGGCACGCTGGGCCAGAATCTGATGTATTTCGAGACGGGTCAGGGCAGCGCCCTGTCAGCCAACGCCCACCACGGCATCGATCAACAGACCTGCGAAACCCGCGCCTACGCCGTGGCACGACATTTCAAACCGTTCCTGGTGAACACCGTCGTAGGATTCATCGGCCCGGAATACCTCTACAACGGTAAACAGATCATCCGTGCAGGCCTCGAAGACCACTTCTGCGGCAAGCTCCTGGGCGTACCGATGGGTTGCGATATCTGTTACACCAACCACGCCGAAGCCGACCAGGACGACATGGACACCCTGCTGACCCTGCTGGGCGTAGCCGGGATCAATTTCATCATGGGCATCCCCGGCTCCGATGACATCATGCTCAACTACCAGACCACATCGTTCCACGACGCCCTCTACGCCCGCCAGACACTGGGCCTGAAACCGGCGCCGGAATTCGAACAATGGCTGGCAAAAATGGGCATCTTCACCCAGGCGAATGGCAAGATTCACTTCGGCGACAGCCTGCCGCCGGCTTTCCGCCAAGCGATGGCGCAACTGGTATGAGTGTTGAAATGGATAAACCAACCGTTGATCCACAGAACCCCTTGCTGGAACTGCGTCGCCTGACCCCGGCGCGGATCGCCTTGGGAAGATCCGGCACCAGCATGCCGACCAGCGCACAGCTGGATTTCCAGTACGCCCACGCTCAAGCGCGGGATGCAGTGCACTTACCGTTCGACCATGCGGCGCTGAGCTCGCAACTGGCCGAGTGCGGGCGCGAGAGTTTGCTGCTGCATAGCGCGGCCGCGGATCGAAACAGTTACTTGCAGCGCCCTGATTTGGGGCGCAAGTTGAGTGATGAGTCGGCGCAAACTCTGCGCGATTATGCGTTGGCCCATCCTGACGGGGTGGATCTGGCGATCGTCGTAGCCGACGGCTTGTCGGCACTGGCCGTTCATCGCCATACCCTGCCGTTTCTGGCGCGGATGGAAGAACAGGTTTCAGCCGAGGGTTGGTCTGTGTCTCCGGTGATTCTGGTGGAACAGGGCCGGGTCGCGGTGGCCGACGAGATCGGCGAATTGCTGGGTGCAAAAATGGTGGTGATCCTGATCGGCGAACGCCCTGGCCTCAGTTCCCCGGACAGCCTGGGGTTGTATTTCACTTACAATCCCAGGATCGGGCTGACGGATGCTTATCGCAACTGCATCTCCAATGTCCGGCTCGAAGGTCTGAGTTATGGCATGGCGGCACACCGGTTGCTGTATTTGATGCGCGAGGCCTGCCGGCGGCAGTTGTCAGGGGTCAATCTTAAGGACGAAGCCCAGATTCAGACACTGGAGTCAGACGCAGGAGCGGACACGAAAGGTAATTTCCTACTGAGTCCGCCCTAAGCCTGAACCGTTTCCGCATTGCGTTTCTGATCAAGTTTCAGGCAGGATCGACGCACGGCTGCCCGAGTGAGAACCGTTCGCCGTCAGAGTACGTGAAGACAGCCACTTGAAGACGAGACCTACCATGCGGATTATTCAAGCGACCCTCGAACACCTGGACCTGCTGACCCCGTTGTTCGTTAAATATCGCGAGTTTTATGGCTCCCTGGCTTATCCGGACTCGTCCCGGGCGTTCCTCGAGAAACGCCTGCGTCGCAAGGAGTCGGTGATCTATCTGGCGCTGGCCGATGACGACAGCAACAAACTGATGGGTTTCTGTCAGTTGTATCCAAGCTTTTCGTCTCTTTCGCTTAAGCGCGTTTGGATCCTCAACGACATCTACGTCGCCGAAGAGGCCCGCCGCCAGTTGGTGGCAGATAACCTCATCCGCACCGCGAAGAAAATGGCCAAGGAAACCAATGCCGTGCGCATGCGTGTTTCCACCAGCAGCAATAACGAAGTCGCGCAGAAAACCTACGAATCCATCGGGTTCAAGGAAGACACCGAGTTCAAGAACTACGTGTTGCCAATCAGCGACGAGCTGTAAGCCGAAAAGATCGCAGCCCTCATGGGTATGGCCTGAGGCTGCGATTTTCTCCTCACTGCGCTCCGAAATCCCCCGCTACAAACTCAACGCGCTTTTCACCTCTCAGCCCGTATAATGCGGACCTTTCCGGCTTGTAAGAAAAACTACACCCGTCTGTAGCCTTTCGCGAAGTCATCCGCACAAGCCTGCCGAGTCGGGCCGTCACCACAGGTGCTCTCCATGGATTTCAACCCGCTCGACCTTATCCTGCATCTCGATGTTTACCTCGATTTGCTGGTAAACAACTACGGGCCATGGATTTACGCCATTCTGTTCCTGGTGATCTTCTGCGAAACCGGTCTGGTGGTGATGCCGTTCCTGCCGGGCGATTCCCTGTTGTTCATCGCTGGCGCAGTAGCGGCTGGTGGTGGCATGGACCCGGTGTTACTGGGCGGCCTGCTGATGCTGGCGGCGATTCTCGGCGACAGCACCAACTACGTCATCGGACGTACGGCCGGCGAAAAGCTTTTCAGCAATCCAAACTCAAAAATCTTCCGCCGCGACTATCTGCAGCAAACCCACGATTTCTACGACAAGCACGGCGGCAAAACCGTGACCCTGGCGCGCTTCCTGCCAATCATTCGCACCTTTGCACCGTTCGTCGCCGGCGTGGCCAAAATGCCTTACCTGCGTTTCTTCGCTTTCAGCGTCCTGGGCACCCTCCTGTGGGTCGGTGGCCTGGTGACCCTCGGTTATTTCTTCGGCAACGTACCGTTCATCAAGCAAAACCTGTCGCTGCTGGTCGTGGGCATCATCTTGCTGTCGCTGGTTCCGATGATCATCGGCATCGTCCGCAGCCGCTTTGGCAACACCGCGTCCAAACCCCAATCGCGCTGATTCCCCATGTGGTCCCTTAGCGCCTGGCGTCGCCGGCGCATTCTGGCCAAGCATCCAATTGCCGACGACATGTGGCAGCGGGTGCGCCATCACTTGAGTTTTCTCGATGGCATCAGCGCCGCCGAAGACCAGTGGTTGCGCGAAGCCAGCGTGCTGTTCCTCGAAGACAAGCACCTGAGCGCCTTGCCCGGCGTCGAACTCCACCAAGAGCAACGCCTGCTGCTGGCCGCCCAGGCGCAATTGCCATTGCTCCATCTGGGCGATCTGAACTGGTATCAGGGTTTCCACGAAATAGTCCTCTATCCCGACGACTTCCTCAGCCCCCAGCGCCATCGCGATGCCAGTGGTGTCGAACACGAATGGGACGGCGAACACAGCGGCGAAGCCTGGCAGCAAGGCCCGATCATCCTCGCGTGGCCTGGCGTGATGGCCAGCGGTGGCTGGGAAGGCTACAACCTGGTGATCCACGAACTCGCGCACAAACTCGACATGCTCAACGGCGACGCCAACGGCCTGCCACCGCTGCACACCGACATGCGGGTCAGCGACTGGGCCAAGATCATGCAAGCGGCCTACGACGACCTCGATCGGCAACTGGATCGCAATCCAGACGCCGAAACCGCCATCGACCCGTACGCGGCGGAAAACCCCGCCGAGTTCTTCGCGGTCACCAGCGAATACTTCTTCAGCGCCCCGGATTTGCTGCACGAGGCGTATCCTCGGGTCTATGAGCAGCTGAAACTGTTTTACCGTCAGGACCCACTGGCCCGGCTGCGGCAACTTCTGGCCGAAGACCCTGTCTATCAGGCACGCGACTAGTGTCCTGTCTCACCGATACGTTGCTCTTTTGGCGAGTGGCCGTTGTGGCCAGGCAAGGCGCCGCGACGAGTCATAGCTGGCTATGGCGAGGAGCGGCAACGCAGCATGGTCGCAACGGACGCCGTCAAAAAGCGACAGTGTCGGTGAGACAGGACACCCGGGTCTCTACGACCCTTGGATCGTGGCATCGGCGGCGGAATATGCCTATAATCGCCGCCACTTTTTGGTCAATCCGGCCAAGTGTTTTTGGTCAACTAACGGGGGCACCGCCCAATGAGCTACAGCAAGATTCCGGCTGGCAAAGACCTGCCGAACGACATCTACGTCGCGATCGAGATTCCGGCCAACCACGCGCCGATCAAATACGAAATCGACAAAGACAGCGATTGCCTGTTCGTTGACCGTTTCATGGCCACCCCGATGTTCTACCCGGCCAACTACGGTTTCATCCCGAACACCCTGGCTGACGATGGTGACCCCCTCGACGTGCTGGTCGTGACCCCTTACCCGGTTACTCCAGGTTCGGTCATCCGCGCCCGTCCGGTCGGCATCCTGCACATGACCGACGACGGCGGCGGCGATGCCAAAGTCATCGCAGTCCCGCACGACAAGCTGTCCCAGCTGTACGTCGACGTGAAGGAATACACCGATCTGCCACCTCTGCTGCTGGAACAGATCAAGCACTTCTTCGAGAACTACAAAGACCTCGAAAAGGGCAAATGGGTGAAGATCGAAGGTTGGGGCGACGCAGAAGCCGCTCGTACCGAGATCATGAAGTCGGTTGCTGCCTATAAAGGCTGATTGCCGCGGCTGACGATCAGCTTCTACGAAGAACCCCGGTTGATCCGGGGTTTTTTGTGGGCGTTTGAATATCATATTCAACAGCACATTTAACTGGCGGGCAAACCGGTTTTTTCTTGTTTAATTTTTACAAAAGACGTCTTACATCAGGACTTAAATTTGACGCTAGATTTGAACGTTTTGTTGAATCAAAGCCTTATGCCGCACGGCTAGACTCGTGTTTATGAAAAAGAACAAAACCTGCGGTCCACGATTCAGAATGCTCCTGAAAGAGCTCCAAATCACGACAACGAGATTTGCCGAATTCCTGGGCATTTCCGACCCTCAAACTGTCCATAACTGGTATACCCGCGGAGTTCCTGACTACCGTATGGAGGACGTCGCCAGAAGACTGTCCGTGAACACTGAATGGCTGAAATCCGGCGAAGGACCGCAAGACGCCAGGGAATTGCATCTGATCGACGCATCCGGCAACACCTTCGACGCCCAGTCAATCCGGGGCGCCTATCGGGTCATCGAGCCAGTCGATATCGAACTACCCTTTTACAAAGAAGCGGCCACTGCCCCCGGCTCCGACAAAACCCATGTCATCAAAGACCCCAGCGAATCGATCCGCCTGCCGCGCCGCGATCTTGACTCCCTGGAAATCAACCACGCCGATGCCATCTGTGCCCGCATGGTTGGCAATAGCATGGCCGAAAAAATTGAAGACGGCTCCATCGTCGCCATCGACCGCGGGCTCACGCAAATTGTCGACGGAGAGATTTACGCAATCGAGCACGACGGCATGTTGCGCATCAAATACCTGAGCCGGGTACCAGGCAACGCAATACGCATGCGCAGCCACAACAGCTCCGAATACCCGGATGAAGTCTTCAGACCTCCGCAAATCGAAGAACAAAACATAAGGGTCCTGGGATGGGTGTTCTGGTGGTCGACCCTGAATAAACGCAGGCCACCCGTACCTTTTCTGTAAACCATAACCTTGTAGCAACTGACGAAGCCTGCGTTCGGCTCGGGATAGCTCTACCCCGCACACCACGCTGGGAATTCCCCAAAAAAATCAGTATGCTGCGCCCCACATTTGCGCATCGACCCGCCCCGCGGCGGAGAATCGCACCGACAAGGCAGATGACTTTCTCGCCAAGTCCCACAGCCGGACGCAAGATCCGGGTGTACGTTTTGAAGGCTGGCGCGGTTTACCAAAAATGAACCAAGCCAGTCCCCGAGAAGCCGGCCACAAGCCGGCTTTTTAATGTCTGAAAGCCGCGCAGCATAAGGGTTTGAAATAAGACCCGATCTTTGACCCACACTTTGACCCACACCCAAACGATGAGTTAGCCATTGCTGACTCGATTTCTTTGGCATTGACTGTCTGCGCTCGACCAGCCGTTGCCGAAGGCCATAGGTAGATAACAGCCAGAAACAGCCATAGAGAGTTGCATCATTAGTTCCCTTTTAGGGAAGGACTAGATTTGATCACGACCACAGCCGCGAAGAGGTCCTGCGAAGGCTGCACGCAATGGATCAAAGCTGAATCTGTCCGCAGGCCTCTCTCACATCGCTAAGCTGCGCTAATTTGTGATGCATTGCACTGAAAGCTGTCGAGTCCGTTAGAATCGAGTCCTCTGTCGCCGTCGGAGTAGTAGCGTGACCCGGCACGCGTTTCTGCCAGTCCCTCCAAGTGCGTCCCAATGGTTACCACCCGTGGATGGCCAAGCCGGAAGGCCAACAATCTGACCTGCAGCTTGACTCGAGGCGGCAGGTGTAGACGATTCCCCGCTCAGCAAACTTACAATCGAAAACTCAACTTTCCCTGAATTGGACTCACAGTGAATAAGCAAAAACTCGCAGCAAAAATCTGGGAATCCGCCAACCAGATGCGTTCGAAAATCGAAGCCAATGAATACAAGGACTACATCCTTGGCTTTATTTTCTACAAATACCTTTCGGATAAGCTTGAACGCTTTGCCATTAGCCAGGACTTCAGTAAAGGTGATATCCAAAACCTTTCTGAGGAAGACGAGCAAACGGTCGAATTTTTCAAGGGTAATCTTGGCTATTTCATTGCACACGAGCATTTATTCTCCACCTGGCTGGAATTAGGTGGCGATTTTCAGGTTTCGAACGTGCGCGATGCGCTATCCGCCTTTAGCCGCCTAATCCATACTGATCACAAGCGACTTTTCGACGGCATTTTCAAAACACTAGAAACTGGCCTGAGCAAACTGGGCGACACGGCCGCGAAGCAGACCAAAGCCATCAGCGAGCTGATTCAGCTGATCAAGGACATCCCGATGGATGGCCGCCAGAGTTACGACGTACTCGGCTTCATCTATGAATACCTGATCAGCATGTTTGCCGCCAACGCAGGTAAGAAAGCAGGCGAGTTTTACACCCCGCATGAAGTGTCGGTCTTGATATCCGAGATTATTGCCGACCATGTGAAGCGGCGTTTTTCAAGGTAGTTGTCGCGTCAACCGTCTAACTATGCCGCTCTTTTCTCAACCTGTTGCTCTCGATCCGGGTTCAACAGCACGGTACCGACCGGCTCCCAGTTACGTGTTCGACCCGACCACCGTTCCGGCTTTTTCTCTTTGGCTCGTTCGTACAACTCATGTCGCCGCGCCAGGATCTGGTGGTCCAGCCCTCGATGCCGCTCCGTCGGTGTCACGAAGCGGATCCGGCTATGCCGGTGCTCGTTGTTGTACCAACGCATAAAATCCCTCACCCAAGCGCGTGCGGCGTCCAAGCTGGCAAAACCCTCCTGCGGCCATTGCGGGCAATATTTCAGCGTTCTAAACAGCGACTCCGAGTACGGATTGTCGTTGCTCACTCGCGGTCGGCCACGGGACGGCGTGATGCCCAGGTCGTACATCTTGCTCAACAGCGTCAGCGATTTCATCGGCGCACCATTGTCCGAGTGCAGCACCAGCGGCTCGCGTAAACACTGCTCGCCGATCACGCTGCGTTGCAGCAGCGCAGCGGCTTTTTCGCCGCTTTCTTCTTCGTAAACTTCCCAGCCCACGGCCTTGCGGCTGTAAATATCTTCGATCAAATACAGGTAGTAGTACTTGCCGCGTATCGGCGACGGCAAATACGTGATGTCCCACGACCACACCTGATTGGGCGCTTTGGCGACATGCGTCGTCGGTGCCGCATGCCGTCTGGGTCGCTGGCTACGGCCCCGATGATGTTGCTGACCGGCTGCACGCAGGATGCGATAAAACGTCGCTTCCGACGCCAGATAACGCCCCTCGTCAGCCAGCCTCGGCACGATCTGACTCGGCGGCAAATGGGCATACGCAGGGCTGTTACACAGGGTCACGATCGCTTGTCGTTCGATCTCGCTCAACGCATTACGCGGCGTGGGCCGCACGGTGGTTGTGCGGGCATCGGCTTGAACATCCTCACTCTGAGTCCATCGCTGCAAGGTTCTGAGCGACAGCCCCACCTCCTGGCACGCTCTGATTTTTCGAGCACCGGCCACGATGGCTTCGATCAACCAAGCCACCAACAACTGCCGTTCCGGCAAAGAGGTCAGGTGTCCTCGTTGTCGATCCCCCAGTAATCGTTGAGCTTTTTTCGCAGCACCAACAACGCGGCGGTCTCGGCCAGCGCCTTGTCTTTACGCAGCAGTTCGCGCTCTAGTTGCTGAATACGTTTCTTGTCCTTGCGAGATTGTTCGCGGTCGACCTTTTGTTGGTTCTGAACACTCTGCTGCCCCGTGATACAGGCTTGGCGCCAGGCGCTGACGTGTTCGGGGTACAGACCTTTTCGTCGGCAGTACTCACCCAGTTCGAGCTGCGACAGACCGGCGGTTTCAAGGACGACAGCGAACCGGGCTTCAGCAGACCAGTTCTCGGGGAGTGGCTTGTCTTCAGGCACGGCGCTTCCTTCAGAACTGACCTTCTTGCGCCAGTTGGACAAAGACATTTCGCTAACCCCTTCACGCCGGGAAACCTCGGCCATTGTCAGGTTCAGCGGGGGAAGCAGCATCTTGAGTAATGCGGCTTTGCGTTCAGGTGAATAGTACGGCACGACCAGTCTCTTTCCGCCCCCGATATGCTTTTTCAGGAAAATTCGGAGAGGCGACAACTATCCTGACACCGGGGGGAAGGGCAAGGATAAAATCGACATTTACGACTCGACCAGTGGCTCCGGCTCCTTGCTGCTCAACATTGGCAAGTCGATTGCCAAACACATGGGCAACAAGACCAATATCAAATACTTCGCCCAAGAGCTGAAAGAAAACACCTATAACCTCACCCGTATGAACCTCATCATGCGCGGCATACTCCCGTCTAACATCGTTACCCGCAATGGCGATACGTTGGAAGACGACTGGCCTTTTTTTGACGACAACGACCCGATCAACTCCTACAATCCGCTGTATCTGGATGCCGTGGTTTCCAATCCACCATACTCGCAAAAATGGGACCCGCAGCACAAAGACAGCGACCCCCGCTACGCCCGCTTTGGCTTGGCCCCAAAATCCAAAGCCGATTACGCCTTTTTGCTGCACGACCTCTATCACCTAAAGCCCGACGGCATCATGGCGATTGTTCTGCCGCACGGCGTGCTCTTCCGCGGTGGCGAAGAAGGCGTCATACGCAAGAATCTCATCGAAAACGACCACCTCGACACCATCATAGGCCTACCTGCCAACATCTTTTTTGGCACCGGCATCCCCACCAGCATCCTTGTGCTCAAGCAAAAGCGCACTAAGAGCGATGTGCTGATCGTGGATGCCTCCAAAGGCTTCGCAAAAGAAGGCAAAAACAACAAGCTGCGTGCCTGCGACATCAAGAAAATCTGCGATACCGTGATCGGCCGACTTACAGTGCCGGGCTTCAGCCACGTGGTCAGCAAGCAGGAAATCCGCAAAAACGACTACAATCTCAATGTCCCGCGCTATGTCGATTCTTCAAATCCCACCGAAAGCTGGGATCTGTATGCAGCCATGTTGGGCGGTGTGCCAAATCGCGAACTTGATGCACTCGCCAGCTACTGGCAAGCACTGCCTAACCTGCGTGCTGCGCTATTTGTCGACGATGGCACGCCCTACGCCGCGCCCAAAGTAGCCGATCTAGCCCAAGCCATCCGCACTCATACCGAGGTGCAACAATTTTCCGACCGCTTTATCAGCGCCTTTGCCGATTTTCCTGCCCATCTTAAACAGCGCCTGATCGACCAAATTGACACCCTGTTGGTGCCCCAACAGAAAACGCAAATGGGCGAAGAGATTTTCAAACGCCTGGCCACACTACCTCTGATAGACAAATACCAAGCCTACCAACTGCTGGCCGAGCAATGGCAGCAGATTGCGGTGGATCTGGAAATCATCCAGACCGAAGGCTTTGCCTCTACCCGCGTGGTAGACCCTAACTTTGTCATCAAGAAAAAAAACGGCAAAGAAGTGGAAGTTCAAGACGGCTGGAAAGGCCGGATCATGCCCTTCGAGCTGGTGCAAGCCTCATACCTCACCTCACAACTGGCCGACCTGCGCCAAGAGGAAAAACGTCTAGCCGAAATTGGCAGTGCGATTGACGAGATTCTCGACGGCCTCAGCGAAGAAGAAAAAAACGGCGAAGCCGTTAACGAATCTGGAGACAAATTCGTGCCCGCCGTCGTTGCTAGAGAAGCCAAGGAGCTCAAGGCCGACCAAAAGCAAAACGGCGCTTTCGCCGCAGATAGCTACGAAGCCAAAATCATCCAGGCGGCTGATTTGCTAGCGCAAGAAAAAGCGCTCAAGGCCACAGCAAAAAAACAAGGAGAAGAATTGCACCTGCTGAGCAAAACCGCCATCGAAAGCTTGAGCGATGCGCAAGTGCACCACCTGCTGGAATGCAAATGGATTACCCCACTGCAAGAAGCGCTGCTGCGTTTACCCGCCCAGCAGATGGATGCCCTAAGCAACAAGCTGCAAGCCTTGGTAGAAAAGTACCGCGTCACCTATGCCGACAACGCGCATGCCATTCGGCAAAGCGAGCGCGAGCTGGCGGGCATGCTGGATAAGCTGGGGGGCAACGAATTTGACCTCAAAGGTTTGGCCGAACTGAAGACCTTGTTGGTGGGTAATGACCATGAGCCAGTCTGAAGCCAGTATGGTGCCGCAAATTCGGTTTTTCGGATTTGAAGATCAATGGAAAGAGGTCAAGCTAGGCGAAGTTGCCAATCTAATAAATGGACGCGCATACAGCCAAGACGAGCTGCTTAAAAGTGGTTTTTACAAAGTGCTCCGTGTTGGTAATTTTTACACCAACTCTTCTTGGTATTTTTCAGACATGCAATTGGCTGAAAAATATTATGCAAATAACGGGGATCTTCTTTATACATGGTCAGCGAGCTTTGGCCCGCACATTTGGGAAGGCGAAAAGGTAATTTTTCATTACCATATTTGGAAAATTGATCTCTCCGAAACGCTTGTTAAGGAGTTTGCTCTCCAGCTTCTAGAGAAAGATAAAGAGAAGATCCTTAATAATAGTAATGGATCTACGATGATTCATATCACAAAGGGCGGGATGGAGGTCAAGGAATTTTCCATACCATCACCAAAAGAACAAACCCAAATCGGCTCGTATTTCCAAGAACTGGATCAGCTGATTCAGCAGCATCAGCACAAGCACGACAAGCTGGTGACACTGAAGCAGGCGATGTTACAAAAGATGTTCCCGCAACCCGGCACCACTATGCCGGAAATCCGTTTTAAGGAGTTCAAGGGGGAGTGGGTGGAGAAGAAACTGGGGGAACTAATGCCAATTACCTCCGCCGCACGGGTTCATAAACACGAATGGACACGTTCGGGAGTTCCTTTCTTCCGGACGAGCGATGTCGTATCGCTTTACAAAGGAGAAGAAAATGCGAAGGCCTTCATCTCTTTAGACTTATACGAAAAACTATCCGACAAAATCGGACGGATCAAACGTGGAGATATTTTGATCACCGGTGGTGGTTCGATCGGAATTCCGTTCCTGGCAAAATCTGATGATCCGCTTTATTTTAAAGACGCAGACTTACTTTGGCTTAAAGTGCCCGAAGGTATCGACAGTATCTATTTATATACTTTTTTCTCCTCCACCCGTTTTAGGGAATACTTGGGGAGCATTTCGCATATCGGCACCATTGGGCACTACACTATCGAGCAAGCGAAAAAGACCCCTATTGCAATTCCGCTTCAAGCTGAGCAACAAAAAATCGGCACCTACTTCCGCCAGCTTGATGAGCTGATCTCCCGCCACGCCACCCAGCTGGAAAAACTCAAGCAGGTCAAAGGCGCCTGCCTTCAGAAGATGTTTATTTAAGTGCCAGTAAGCCCACGATCAGAAAAACAACACAAGGACCATCCGCATGAACACCTTTGCCAAAGAAGCCGACTTTGAAAAGGCCGTGATCCACGAGTTAACCCAGCGCGGCTGGGAGCAAGAGGTGATCAAGAACCCGAGCGAGCAGGATTTGCTCGCCAACTGGGCGCGGATTTTGTTCGAAAACAATCGCGGCATTGACCGGCTGAACAGTGTGCCCCTGACTGAAGGCGAAATGCAGCAGATCATGGAGCAGATCACAGCGCTACGCACTCCGCTAAAATTGAACGGCTTGATCAACGGCAAAACCGTGGCCATCGTGCGCGACAATCCAGACGATGAGCTGCACTTTGGCAAGGAAGTCAGCCTAAAGATTTACGACCGCCACGAAATTGCCGCTGGGCAAAGCCGATACCAGATTGTGCAGCAGCCCCCTTTTTCGCGCAGCTCGCCACTGCTGAACGATCGGCGGGGCGATGTCCTGCTGCTGATTAACGGCATGCCAGTGATTCATGTGGAACTGAAGCGCAGTGGCGTTCCGGTGAGCCAGGCCTATGGCCAGATCCAGAAATATGCCCGCGAAGGCCTGTTTACCGGGCTGTTATCGCTCGTGCAGGTGTTTGTGGCCATGGAGCCGGAAGAGGCGCTGTACTTTGCCAACCCGGGGCCGGATGGCACCTTCAACAAAGACTACGCTTTTCACTGGGCGGACTTTAACAACGAGCCCATCAACAACTGGAAGGCGTTCACCTCGGCCTTGCTGTCCATTCCCATGGCGCACCAGCTGATCGGCTTTTACACCGTGGCCGACGAGTCTGACGGCGTGCTGAAAGTGATGCGCAGCTACCAGTACTACGCCGCCCATGCCGTTTCCGACAAGGTAGCCAAAACCGACTGGAAAAACCCCAACCGCCTAGGCGGCTTTATCTGGCATACCACCGGCGCAGGCAAAACCATGACCAGCTTCAAAACCGCCCAGCTGATTGCAAATGCGAAAGATGCGGACAAGGTGGTGTTTTTGCTGGACCGTGTTGAGCTGGGCACCCAGACTTTGTTGGCGTATCGAGATTTTGCCGGCGATGGGACTGCGGTGCAGGCCACTGAAGATACCGGCGTGCTGGTTGCAAAGCTGAAAAGCAGCGACCCGGCCGATACGCTGATTGTGACCTCTATCCAAAAAATGAGCCGCCTGACAGATGAAGAAGATGGCCTGAAGACGCACGATCTGGAAAAAATACGTGCCAAGCGTACTGTTTTCATCATTGACGAATGCCACCGCTCGACCTTTGGCGACATGCTGATCGACATCAAACGCAGCTTTAAAGGCGCAGTGCTGTTTGGCTTTAGCGGCACACCCATCCACAAAGAAAACACTCGTAAGGACAATACCACCGCCGATGTGTTTGGCGACGAATTGCACCGCTACAGCATCGCCGATGGTATACGCGATAAGAACGTGCTGGGTTTTGACCCTTATCAGGTCAAAACTTACCGCGATCGCGATCTACGCCAAGCTGTGGCGCTAGAAAAAGCCAAAGCTACCACTGTAGCCGAGGCCTTGGCCAACCTAAGAAAAAAAGCCGTTTTCACCCGTTATATACATGATGTGCCTATGGCCGGCTTTCGGGATAGTGCAGGGATTTACCAAAAAGGGATTGAAGATTATTTGCCCAATAGCCAGTACAACCGCAGTGAACACCTGCACGCGGTGGTGCAGGATATTGCGGACAACTGGCTTACCCTGAGCCAGAGCGGAAAATTCCACGCCATCTTTTCCACCCACAGTATCCGCGAGGCGATCACCTATTACCGGCTGTGCAAAGCACAATACCCACAGCTGAAAATCACAGCGCTGTTTGACCCGAATATCGATAACGATGATGACGGTGCGAATGATCAAGCCTTTAAGTCCGACGGATTGGTGGAGATTTTGAAGGATTACAACGCAGCCTATGGGCAAAGCTTTGACCTTGCCAGCCATGCGCGATTCAAGAAAGACATCGCCGCCAGACTGGCACACAAAAAACCTTATACCCGCATCGAGACAACCCCCGATAAACAGCTGGACCTGCTGATTGTAGTGGACCAGATGCTCACAGGTTATGACTCCAAATGGGTGAACACGCTGTACCTGGATAAAGTGTTGCAGTACGAAAACATTATTCAGGCTTTCTCCCGCACCAACCGTCTGTTTGGGCCAGATAAACCGTTTGGCACCATTCGCTACTACCGCAAGCCGCACACCATGCAGCGGAATGTGGCCAATGCGGTAAAATTGTACTCCGGTGATAAACCGATTGGCCTGTTTGCCGATAAGCTGGCCACCAACGTTGCGCGGCTGAATGCCAGCTTTACCGAGATCAGCACCATTTTTACCTCTGCGGGAATCGCAGACTTAAAAAATCTGCCGAACGATTTAACCGAACGCGCCGCGTTTGCTAAACATTTTCAAACCTTCAGCGGCATTCTTGAGGCGGCCAGAATCCAGGGCTTCACCTGGGAGCAAACTGAGTACAAGTCCGAAGCCGGAACGTCGGTTGTGACGCTGGATGTCTCTCAGCAGCAGTATTTCACGCTGCTGCAGCGTTACAAAGAGCTTGGCAGCAACAGTGGCGGCGGCAATAGCGAGGCGATTCCGTTTGAGATCGAAAGCCACATTTCGGAAATCGATACCGGCAGGATTGACGCGGATTACATGAACTCGCGTTTTGCGAAATACCTGAAGGTTTTGCAAAGTGGCGATGCGCAGGCTTGTGAAGCCACATTGAGCGAGCTGCAGCGCTCGTTTGCTTCTCTCTCGCAGGACGAACAGAAAATCGCCGAAATTTTCCTGCGCGATATTCAGCGTGGTGATGTAGTTATCGATCCTGCCCGTAGCTTCCGCGACTATCTGAATGATTATCAGGCACAGACAAAGCATGCGGAGACTGAAGCCATCGTCAAATATCTAGGAATTGAAGCGGGCAAGCTCATCGCTCTCATGAATACCAGGATTACCGAGGCCAACCTGAATGAATATGGTCGCTTTGATGAGCTGAAAGCAACCATAGACAAACAAAAAGCAAAGGTCTATTTCGAAGCACTCGAAGGACAAAGCATTCCAGCCTTTAAAGTGAATATCAAGGCGGCTGACTTGCTACGTACCTTCATCATTCAGGGTGGCTTTGAGCTGGATTGCCCAGTGAGGTAGCAGCGGTAATGAGTCGGCCTTCAACGTAGAAATAACCCCCGCACCTGCAGGCGACCACCCGCTATCTAAGTAGGGGGCAGGCAAAGGGGACAGATTTATTTACCATACGCTCGACCGACAGCTTATAGCCCAGACCGTGTAAAAACGCAGACACCGTTTCAACGTCTGCGTTGCTACATAAAACCTACCAGTCCTTCGGTAATCCGCAGACCTGAAATTTGCGTAGGAACGCAATTTTCGTTCTGGTTCTATACCTCACCCCTGCGCTAAAACGTTTTTACTCAGCCTCAGCCGATTGCTGTCTGTTGCAGCAATCTGCAAAGTGGCAATAGGGTTCATTTATGCGTTCCTACAAACCAAATTCGAAAAATAAAGCATGATGGATGGCGTGATCGAGCAAAACGAATGTATGAAGTCGTCTTAACCACTTGCGACGTAGTTCAATGATTTACTAGGTCACCGCTTCCCATGCCCGAAGCTACCCGGCAGACGTGCCCATGAGTCGAGCATATCAACACGCTTTGGAGCCTTCTTCTCCTTAGCTGCAGCAGCCTTCACCGGCGCTTTTGCCTTAAATTTCGCTCCGGCGAACTCTTCCACACTTACCTTAAAGCTCATATGCGTATTGGGAGGTTTCCCGCTCCTTGCGAAGACGGCACCCACTGGCCCCATTTTGCTTGTCAGCCCAAGACGTTCGCAGATCCATGCTGAAACGAACAACTTGAAGTCACGACCGTCAAATACGTTCACTAACGCACCAAGAAGGGAGTAATCACCATGCTTCTCCGAATGCTCTATACAGTACGTAAGCGCCTGGCTATACAGGTAGGACATGAGAACCTTCTTTTCGTCGAGAAGTGTTCGGACAGTGCCTTTACTCAGGGCTACGATCTGTTTATACGAGTCCTTCATAATCGCTCCAGCTCCCGCCATTCGTGTATTGAAGCCAATTTATCCCAAAAAGTAGAGGCTCTGAATCGCCCCTCGTTTCGTAGGTAAATCGTAACTCCATTTTCGACACCTGCCACCAAGGCTAACCGTCTACTTTTGGCTGATAACTGCTTTTCACGAAGGGTAGCTACCCCCCAAGCGGCACCTCCCTATTACCACGGAAGCGACTATTAACCACTTCAAATTGCTGGACGATGAGAACGGCCAACGAAGTTGTTGTTTTTTCAGCGGGTTCAAGTTATGTCTTGAATCCCCAAGTCCGGCGCAACGCGGCACAGTGGCAGCTAACCTTCCGCCAAAAATCTCAGTTCTAATGAATACTCTCTCACCAAAAGGAAATGGTTGAATGCATGAACCCATTACAGAGCGCGAAAAGCTCTGGACCGCATTCCTTGAGCGCTGGCCGCTCGAATCCTTGCCAACCATGACGCTGAAGCAATACAGCCAGGCGGGCACAGATGACTATTTCTGCCGCTGGCTGGAAAAGCACACCGAACCTTTGGGCTCGATCTGGGGTGGTTCATCTTTCAAGTTTGGTGTGTTCTCACGCTTGGACAAAGAGGAAAAGCGCAGCCCGCACCATAGCTTTACCACAGACCATGCTTGGCTGAACAAATACGGTGACAGTGCGGACGAAGCTTTTGCTCTCGTGCGCGGGTTGATTGTCACCATCGCAAATGCCGCCCGCGAGGGCGATCTGGATGTAATCGAGACGGTCGATCTCGGACCGGTGTTCAAATGGAAAATCGCCTTCCTCTACCAAGACCGAGAACGCCCCCAGATCCTTGGCATCTTCGCCGCAAGAGACCTGCGTGCCGCTCTTGGTGAGAAGGCCAGCTACAAGGAAAATCTTGCAGCTCTACACCAGCAGCTGATAGCCAATCGTAACGATGAGAGCCTGTTTGCCTATTCCGATCGCCTCTGGGATAAGGCGCAGCGCTGGCTATATGAGCAAAGCCTGCCTGAACAAGCGTTGGGCTTTTTCAACAGCCAGCCTGATCGGTTTGAAGCGATAAACACGACTCAAAAAATGGCGGGCTTTACCTTGGTGAATGGCAGGCAGTTAGCGTTGGTGCGGGAGAAGAAAGAACTTTCCGCCTTCGTCTCTCCAGGGCGTTGGCAGCAAGTAGTTACGCCCTTTTCTACAGAACCTTATCCCAGCGAACGTACCCGTCACTCCGGCTTGGCCACCTGCGCACCACACCTTGTGCAAGGATCTGAAGCACTTTTGGTTACGCTCAAGAATCTTCGCGACCTTGACGCGTTCTGCGAAGCCTATGAATTGGACGACGCTGCTACAGAACCCCGGCTCCCCTTCACAAAAGAGCTCAATGTAACCATGTCCGCACCTCTGAACCAGATCTTGTTCGGCCCACCAGGTACTGGCAAAACCTACGCCACTATCGAAGCAACCCTGGAAATTCTCGACCCGGACTTCCTTCGTGGTGCAGTAGGTGATCGAGCTCAACTGAAGGCGCGCTTCGATGAGTTCGCCAATGAAGAGAGAGTTCGCTTTGTGACCTTTCACCAAAGCTTCAGCTACGAAGACTTTGTGGAGGGTATACGCGCGTTGCCAGCCGAAGGTGACGATCAAACGGCCGGTGGCATTCGCTATGACGTTGAGCCCGGCATTTTCCGCAAGCTGTGTGAGGATGCCGTCCGCGACAAAGCCTATGAACACAAGGTGGGTGTCCGCGAACATGCACGGGTGTGGAAAATATCCATTGATGACGCGGGACCAAGCGAGACGCGAAATCACTGCTTCAAACACGGTGAAGCACGAATCGGCTGGAATAAGGTCGGCGATATCCGTAACGCCAACCTGGCCGACCCCGCTCACAAACTCGGCACCAACGATCAAAGTTCCTTGAATATGTTCGGCAATGAAATCCTGCCGGGCGACATTCTGCTGTGCCTCAAGAGCAAGACGTCCATCTGCGGCGTGGGTGTGGTATCCGGTGAGTACCGCCTCGATGAACACCAGGAACCTCATCTGCGCGAGGACTTCGTCCACGTATTACCGGTGCGCTGGCTGGCCAAGCATATCAACTTCGATATTCTCGCCCTCAATGGTGATACCAGCCTGACCCAAAAAACGGTCTATCCCTTGGCTCGTATCAAATGGCCTGCGTTGCAACAGGCACTACAGGAAGCTGGTATTGCCCTGGAAGAAGCGCCTTTGACAGCAACGGCGGCGACGGCACAACAACCTCACGTGCTGATCATCGATGAAATCAACCGTGGCAATATTTCCCGGATCTTTGGTGAACTGATCACCCTGCTGGAACCCTCGAAGCGTGCCGGCGCCGAGGAGGCTCTGCATGTGCAGCTACCCTACTCCAAGGCTCAATTCAGCGTGCCATCCAATGTGTACCTGATCGGCACCATGAACACCGCCGACCGTTCGTTGGCCGGGCTGGATATCGCACTGCGGCGACGGTTCAGTTTTAAAGAGATGCCTCCCCAACCTGATCTACTGCGCAGCTTAACGGTAAGCGGTATCAATATCGCAGACCTGCTTTCTGTGATGAATGAGCGCATTGAGGTGCTTCTCGATCGTGACCACTGCCTGGGTCACGCCTACTTCATCCCCTTGAAACAAGAACCGACCATGGAGCGTCTGGCCTCGATTTTCCGCAATCAGGTTCTGCCCCTGTTGCAGGAGTATTTCTTTGAGGATTGGCAGCGTATTCAATGGGTCCTCAATGATCACCGTAAAGTGGACCCTGCAGACCAGTTCGTTTACCAGTCAAAGGCAGATCTCAGTGTATTGTTCGGCGACAAAGTACCCGCTTCCACCCATAACATGCCTTGGCGAATCAATCAGCAGGCGTTCACTCGAGCGTCTGCGTATCGGAGCCTGATCGCTGCTGGGCACCAACCGACCATACCGGCGTCCGAGCCGGATGCGGTAACCCTGTG
The DNA here is from genome assembly GCF_054898005.1 of Pseudomonas sp. HLT2-19-2. Lineage (NCBI taxonomy): Bacteria > Pseudomonadati > Pseudomonadota > Gammaproteobacteria > Pseudomonadales > Pseudomonadaceae > Pseudomonas > Pseudomonas sp. HLT2-19-2. The sequence goes on from NZ_CM142712.1 coordinate 5,459,190, forward strand.
AGCAGCGTAACGGTCCGTGAGCACGCGCTACTTACCACCGAACCTGTAAAGGCTACACTGGACCGCGCGCAGGTATCCGTCAGTGCATTCGGCTGGCTATGCGAACTGAGCGCCTCCTTTAAGAAAAGTGGTGCGCCACTGGTCCAACGCAACGGCCAGCGGTCGCTGAAGCTGGACAATTACGTCGGCATTGTTGAAACGCCTTGCGGCACAAGACTGGAAATCCTTCCCAAACACAGGCACCACAGCGATTGCGTGAAAGAAAGCCGGGCGCTTTTGCAGAAAATGATTCAGGTTGCGTTGGACTTGCCTATACGCCAGGCAAGCACGGCGAGTCTTGAACTATTCGACACACCTCTACCTGAATGGTTAATGCGTCATTTCCTTCAGGCGCTGGACCATCTTGTCAAACGCGGCATGCGCTTCGACTATCGCAACATCAAAGAGCAGCAGCAGTTCCTGCGTGGGCAACTCAATGTGGTGGCGCAGATGCGCCAACCGCCGGGGCGCGAGCACCTGTTCCAAATTCGCTACGACGTATTCCAACCTGACGGCCCGGAGAACCGCCTGTTGCGTAAAGCTCTGGAACAGGTGTGCGAATTCACACGAGATCCTGACAATTGGCGGCTGGCCCATGAGTTGCGTCACCTACTGTATGAAGTGACTCCCAGCCGCAGTATCAGCCAGGACCTCAAACGATGGCGCACCGACCGGCTGATGGCGCACTACCAGCCGATAAAACCTTGGTGCGAACTGATCCTAGGTGAACAGTCGCCACTGGCTGTGAGTGGAGACTGGCACGGTATCAGTCTGCTGTTCCCCATGGAGAAGCTATTCGAACGCTACGTCGAGGTGATGATGCGCCGAGATTTACCCTCAGCGGCCACGTTATCGGCTCAACCATCCAGACATTCACTATGCTCACACCAAGGGAAACCTTTGTTTCAACTCAGACCGGATTTCTTGATCAGGCATGCAGCCAGCACTTGGATTCTGGATGCAAAGTGGAAGCTGCTCGACGGTGCAGACCCAGACGATAAGTATGGCCTGAAACAAAGCGACTTCTACCAGATGTTCGCCTACGGCCAACGCTACTTGGAGGGCAAAGGTGACATGGTGCTGATTTACCCGAAGCACGATCGCTTTGCCAGGGCCTTGGAGCCCTTCGCCTTCACTAAAGATTTGCGATTATGGGTATTACCCTTTGACTTGGTCGCCGGCGAACTCGTAGGCGGTGAGAAGGTAGGCTTACCCTTGGAAGGGCTGGAGTTGCAACAAACGCCCTGGTAACCCGATTGAATCGCCCCTGATTAAGTAGATACTCGGGAGCGTCCGGTTCTGGCCGATCTCTTCCTGTCACCTCTTCGGCATGCATTGATCAACCCGCGTGCAAACAGTGGTCAGCACCTATCCGAATATTTGGTAATAGGCCCCCCATTGGCTATGCCGTAGACGGGCAGTCTGGTGATGATCCACGCGCGTATTGTTTAAGAAAGTTTTCTCGCCCTGTAGGGCTCCAGGAATCATCAATCTCTTTGTGACTACTGCTGAAAACAGTTCAACGGTTCTTAATTCAAACCACGTCATGCCCCAGTTTTTCCTCAACTGGAGTTTCATCAATGGTTCACGTGCGTACTACGGCGGCGCTCAGGCACTCGGAAGTGGTGTTTCCCTCAGTCCAGAATCTCGCGACGAATCATGTCCTGTTCTCGCAGCTCTTCGGACAGTTCTCGCAGCAGCTGCCTCATCCCGCCCGTCCAAGCATTGTGCGATGAAGCCGCCTTACCCTCGGTGCTGCGTGGTCCGGTGCTTTGCTCCCAAGGTCGCCATTGCCGGATCAACTCCGCCTGCCGTGCTCGTCGCTCGGGTGTCCAGCCGTTCGCCATGCTCAACCTCCAATAGTTCGTTCTGTACTTTTTTGGTTTTCCGCGTGCGCGTAGTAGACGCTTGAGTGCCGTTGTTCACCTGAACCTGATTGCCGATATTGGCCTGCTTCACAAAGGCAATCTGTTTTGGCGCCTTCAGTTCGGCCAGAGTCTGCAAGGTGGCGCGGCTTTGGCTCTGTGCCTTGAGCGCCAGCCGCAAAAGCTTATCCATTCGGTCCAAATCATTTGCCACCATTGCTTTACCCGCCAGATTGGCAAACAGCCCATCCAGGGTATGTGCCTGAGCCAAAAGCATGTTCTCCGCACGGGTCATGTCGCCGCTGTTCATTGCGGCGGTTTGGCGCTTGAGCTCCTCCACGACCTCTGTAACCGGCTCATCAAAGTGCTTGCACGTGACCAGCACGGCGGCGCTCAGGCACTCCGGAGTGAGCGCTATGCGGGCCTGAAATTGAGACTGTGTTTCGTCGTCGTGCGTAGGAATACTGAGTGATTCGCTCATGAGGTCGACTCCATCGGGGTGTTGTCATAACGCTGGCGCAGCGCTGGCCCTGTCGCACAGTAACGACCCTTCAGTGCGTGACGGGTTACGTACACAATCAGGCGGGTTTCGGACTGATTCCTGAGCAGACGGTTCTTGCTCATCGCTTACTCCCCTGCCCTAACTTTTCATATCGCCCCACAGCCGCATAAACCGAAAATTGGGCGATATCTTGGGGTTGGCTCTTCTTTGCGCCGATTGCGCCGATGGTGTTCGGCGCTGCGCCGGTCATGTTTGGCGCACTGGCGCAAGCATCTTCATGCGCTGCGCCGATGCGCTGGGGGTTATAGGGGGTGGCGCGGCGCATCTTAAACACGCGGAATTGGCACATTCTCGGGCGCACCAGCGGAACTCTTTGGCAGCTCGACCAACTCCAGGAACTCTCGGATTTTACGCTGGGGCGTCCTGTACTGAATGCGCCGAATGTGACCGGCGCGGATCAGCGCAGTAATGGCGCGTGCGGCGCGCTGACCACCCGCCTTGCCCCGGAAGGTCTGGCTATATTCTGGGAGAGACTCCAGCGCCTTCATGGCCGAATACGCGCTAGGGGCCAAACTGGCCGGCACGTTGATACCCGCGTCATGGGCTGCCTTAAACGCGCAAATAATTTCTGTGTGGTCGAAGTTCTCAGTGGTCAGGCCTTCGCCTTGAGTACCAGCCTCGGGCACTGGGACCCCATCCACGAACATGAAGGCCAAAGGTTCAGCCCGCGCACTAAGGTTGGACTTCTCCTGTACGAGCAGAATGCGCCCATCCTGCTCCATCAGCGCCAAACGCGAGCGAGCGCTGTTGTGCCAGGCAGTCGAACCGCTGTAGTTGTTACCGCGTGCACCATCCCTGGCAGCGCTCTTATCGATATGCGCCAGCAGGACCACGGCAGCATTGTGTTTGCGGGCAATGTCGGCCAGACCACGCACAAAAGCACGTACCATGCGGCGGCTGTTTTCGTTCGCGTCGAACGCATCAGAAGCGTTATCGATCACGATCAACCCAGCACCGTGAGCAGCATCCTCCAGTTCCCGGTATGCCTGGGTGAAAACAGGTTGTGCGCTGAAGCCGTCGCCCTCCGTCATCAGAGCGGCGATGGTCTGCGTACCGTCCAACAGGCGAAGGGAGGCAAGCACACGTTCCGCGGGCAGTCCGTATGCTTCAATGATATTGCGCAGGCGCAGACGCACGATGCTGGCTTCATCTTCCAAGCTCACGAACAGAACGACGGATTGCTCGACTGCCAAACCGGCGAAGGGAAGACCGCATACAACATGCGCGCTGATGGCCAAGGCAAGGCTCGACTTACCGATACCACCATGCCCCCCGAGCAGGGTCACGTGCCGACGAGGCATCAATGGATTCACGGCATAACGAACGATTTCCAAACTGGCGTTCATAACGTCGTCCAACTTCACCTCCCGCAATGCGCGGTACGGCGGAGTTTCGGCGCTCCCCAGCTCTTCCAACTGGCGATTCAAATGGTCGACTCGTTCCTGTGCCAGTGCCAGCCTTGCGGTGCTCTCTTCACTCAAGGCGCCGCCCTTAGCCTCCGCTTTTGCCGCCTCGATAATCAAAAACTCCGAACCGCGCACTGCTCGCAGCTTGATGCGCCGAAATTGCCTGCGCTGCTCTTGGCTCAAACTCTCCGGGAACAGGTCTCGCATTTCCATGCCTACAGCGCCCAGTACGTCACGGGTCTTGCAACCGGCAAAGCAGTAAACTAGTGCGCGGCCATCCTCGGCCTGCGACAGACTCAAGGATGGGGACTTGTCTTGATGAGCGGGGCATACGGCCATGACGCGGTCACCGTGTTGCTTGATACCTTTCAAACGCGAAATCAGCGCGCTGAGTGGTTCACCGTGGTTGCGAATGGCGATTTTGTTCATGCTGCCTCCATGATCAGCCGATACAGAAGTGCTACAAACGTCAGCAGCACAGGCAGGCGGAGGGCGTATTCAAGGACCGACAAGACGCCGATGAGGGTGATAAGCTGACCACGCGACGGGCTGCTCTGCTGGTATGGGGGGCGGCTCTTTTTCATTTAGAGCACCTCGCCAATGTACACACCACCAGCCTTCAGGCTACCGAAGCAGCCCTCAGCGACGGGGTCGGCAAACAGCAGATACCAGCCGTTCAGACTGCCAGGCTTGTCACCGGGGACGTGGAAGCGATTGATATTGCCGTCTGGCACCGGGAGAAAATCAAGCGAGCCATAAGCGGATTGCAGTTCATCAAGAAACAACAGGGAGTGGGCGTTTTTCATTACAGGCACTCCAACTGCTCGGAAACCCAGGCTTCGATCTCCAGCGAGTCCCAGCCAACAACATGCGCGCCACCGATGCGGCGGGCTTTCGGAAACCGGCCCTCTTTCATCAAGTCATAGATTTTGGTACGCCCCAAACCCGTTGCAGACTTCACAGCGGGGAGCCGCAAGATGCGGCGCTGCTGACGCTGGGTGGCTTTCTGTTGGGCGTATTCTTGGTTGGTTGCTGCCATCGACACTTCCTCTAAGGATTGGTCCGACTCAGGGCGGACGATGGCATTTCATCTGGAGGTGACGCAGGCTCTAAGCGGTCATAAAGCGCTTTATGACTGCAGTGCCGGCAAACGGCCCAAGTATTTCTAAAAGGGAGTCGTCAGAGCAGTGCCGAAGCTCATCTCGATACTGCGAGTAAGCAGCGTCGACCGCCCTGTCTCCTGTGCCTTCAGGAAACAAAAGATTTGCTGTATGACCTTTTGCCTCCAGCCAATCAGCGCCTTTTCGCATCAGCAGAAGGATGCAAGCTGTCGCTATCACATCACGGTCTGTCGTATCCTCACGATCGTACTTGCCCCTTTCTAAACTCAAACCAAAAGCTTGGTCTGCGTTTTTATTGCCTTCCACGATTCCTGCAAAAACGTACGCCATCAGCGTATGCAAGAAGCCTTCATCGTAGGAAAAACCTTTGCTCATACGCTCGTGGTAGTACTCGATGATATTTCGAGCCGCTTCCGGGTCATGGCGATTCTTGATTGAAGCCAGTGCCGCGTCTAAATCTTCGCGTGTGCAGTCCGGCCACTTCATCTTCGAATCAGCGAGAGTGACGTCCATCGTCACCTTGCGACCGTGCTTCTTCATTTTCTGATCCTCAGTTTTCAAGCGCGTTGGAAGTCGCCTTGAATGACATTTGCCGTTGGCGGCGTGGTTATGAATTTCGCCCAATCGGCCATCAAGGCGCGGCGCTTCTCGATGAAGTCGGATCGGGAGTAGGCGGCTTCAGTCTGGTCGCGCTCGTCGTGGGCCAACGCCAACTCGCAGACTTCACGCGGATATTGAGTGCGCTCGCTTGCCCAGTCACGGAAGCTCGACCGAAAACCATGACGGGTCACGTCATCATGCCCGAGGCCGTGCAACAGGTTGCGGATGGCGTTGGCATGCATAACGCCAGTCTTGCCTTGACCAGGGAATAGGTGCGAGCTGTCCTCGTCGCGCGGCAGGTCTTCCAGCAGCTCGACAACCTCGGGAGCCAGGGGAATATTGAAGGCCTGGCGCATTTTCATTCGCTCGGCAGGCAGCGACCAGATACCGGCCTTCAAGTCGAACTCCGACCATTTAGCAAAGCGAACCATGAGCGCGCGCGCGCCTGTGAGGATCAGCAGGCGGGCCGCCACAGAGGCGCGAGATTCATCCATCGCCAGCTTGACCATAAGCGTCGGCACATCCTTCCACTTCATCGCGGGGAAATGCTGGCGCTGGCGGGCTTTCTTCTTTTCCACTTTGCTCAGCAGGCTGTCCAGATGCCCGCGCCAGCGTGCCGGGTTGTCGCCATCGCGCAGCTTGTGCGCTTTGGCGGCATCTAGGATCTGCTCGATTTGTCCACGCACCTCGTCGGCGGTGCGGGTCTTGGTTACCCAGATTGGGCGAAGTACCTTCAGGACCTGCTCGGTCTGAACCTCAGCAGCAGGCAGCTTGCCAATGATGGGAAAGGCGTACAGCTCCAGCTTTCGTAGCCAGCCTTTACGCCATTTTTCCGACCAAGCAGAGCCGTGAGCATTTCGGTATTCGGTCGCAAGCGACTCAAAAGTCACACGACGCGATTGCGCTTGTCGCTCGGCTTCGCGCTTCACTTCTCGCTCGAGATCACGGGCGGCCAGAGGGTCACTGCCAGCAGCCAAGACCTTGCGCTGATCTGCGGCCAGTTCGCGGGCCTTCGCAAGAGTGATGGTTGGATAAGGACCCAGGCCCATTTCACGGCCCTTGCCCTCAATCTTGTAGCGAAAAATCCAACTGGACACCCCAGCTTTGCTTATCTGGAAATACAGACCATCACCGTCGTTGGTTTTGCCTGCGTCTCCAGACCGGGCAAGTGATTCGATTGCCTTGATCGTCAGCTTGCCCATAAAGCCTCCTCAGTCCGACCCACACTTTGACCCACACCCTAATCGCGGTTTCCAGCGATCAACGGCGGACACTTATGAACTGTTAGTAGGCTTAAAGCCTTGTAAAATCTAGGCTTTGAGGAAATCCGCGAAAAGCTGCGGACTAAAGAAATGCCGGCCACAAGCCGGCTTTTTAATGTCTGGAAGAAAGCGTACCTATCATCTGAAAACCTGAATGAGGGGTTGCCGGGCGAGGGATGCAGTTGCTAACGTAACGACAAACGTCATTACAGGAATCTCACCATGGCATCCATCAACATCCGCATTGACGATGACTTGAAGCAGCGTTCATTTGCAGAGTTGGAAAAACTCGGGGTAACGCCCTCCGAGCTTCTGCGTCAAACCCTTCAATACGTCGCTGAGCGAGGCAAGTTGCCTTTCAAAGCTGCATTACTCAGCGAGGAGGATGAAGCACTCATCGCCGTCGTTACCGAGCGTCTTGCCGCCCCTCAGCGAGTCAAGGTAAGCCTGGATGACCTATAGCCTCGAATTTGATCGTCGCGCGTTGAAAGAGTGGAACAAACTGGGTGACACGTTGCGCCAACAGTTCAAGAAAAAACTTGCTTAAGTACTCGATAATCCTCGTATTGAAGCCAATCGGCTTCGCCAACTACCTGACTGCTACAACCTCAAATTGCGCAGCGCCGGCTATCGACTGATCTATCAGGTCCTCGATCAGGAAGTGGTGGTTTTTGTGGTTGCCATCGGAAAGCGCGAGCGCGAAGCCGCTTACCAAGATGCACAGGATCGAATTAGTCAGCAGCCTGCTGACTAATTTGATTTGTCGCAGCACTGCTGCGACAAATCCGAATAGTGACAGCACCGCTGTCACCATTACTGCCTCATGGATAACTAAACCCCTTAACCAACGTCAACTCCCCCACCGCCCGCATCGGCACCAGAAAAGTCTCCATCTTCTCGTTCGGCGTCCCTTCCTCCGTAATCACCGTCACCTGCGCTGTGGTCAGCGGCTGAACCGCCTCCTCCTGCCCCTCATCATCACTGCGATACCCGCCCCCAAAGTAGTTCACATAGACGAGGTATTGGCCTTTGATCGGCGCCGGCATGGCGAAGATTTCCGGGCCGTATCCCGTCGTCACGTCGACATCGAGCGCCGCACCATTGGGCGCAACACGATCGCCGTACCAGATGTGGGCGCCGTCGGGGGTGATGAGGTGCAGATCCAGGTCCGTACCGTCGCTGTCCCAGGCCAGTAGCACTCGCAATTTGGCGGGTGTCGCGCCGCCGCTGGCGTTAAGGAACTGCGTGCGATGCCGTTGTTGACCATCGGGGCTACGGACTTCAACGCTGTTGCTGCCATTGGGAAACGAGAATGGCCGATCAAAGCGGCCGGCAGGATCGATCTTCAGCGGCATGCTGACGCCGTTGACGATCAACCGGCCCGGCTCACCGGACTTGGGCGTGGCTTTGATCTGCCCAGTGATGCGAGCGGTATTGGCTTGGCCCACCGGTGTGTTCACCGAGGAGGCCGGGTAGTTAACGGTTTGACGGAAGCTTTCGCCGTCACCCTCAGGTGCGCCGGTGCGCCAGCCGCCAACGGGGGTGTCGAGTTTGACGGCGCTCTCAGCCGCAAGAACTGTCGGCAGTACGCAAAAAGAACAAAGGAACAGGAAGACCTGTGGATAACGGAGTTTCATGGCCTATTCCAGCAAGAGGTGGCGGGCGAGCCCTTCGATGTAGGTTTCATCCTGGCCGTTGGGGTGTGCTTCGAAGGCCAGGTGCAGGTATTCGTGGGTCAGGTCGAGGCGGTCTTGCAGCGTCAACACGCCGCGCACGTAGATGCGTTTGCGCTCGCGGTCGACATAGGGGCGACCGAAGGCGAGGCGGCAGACAGCGAACGTGCTGACTTCGTTGTAGCCAACCTCACTTTCCAATCGCGGACGCCAGCCGCGGCGTTGGTTCAGTAGCCAGTCTTGCGCGGCGGGGAGTGCTTCGCAGGAGGCGACGGGGTTGTCCCAACGGCTGAGGCTGGCGCGGGGATAGGCGTGGAGCAGGATGGCGTCGTAGCGTTGGCCGGCGTTGGCTTGTTCGACGGCTTGCTGCCAGGAGAGTTTGTCCGGGCCGGGTTGGTCGGAGTGGTAGGTGACGGTGCTTCCGGCGAGGACCAGGTCGCTGGTCCAAGCGGCGATATTGCGCGATTCGGCCGTGGCCGGGCGTGGGGCGACGCGCTGGCGGTTGCTGCTGTCGTCGATACTCAGGCAATCACCATGGCGCGTTGCGTTTTGCAGCAGGTAAGTGCGGATGGCGACGGCCAGGGCTTTTGCGGCTTCGGCGGGTTCGGGTTTGGCTTCGCGCTGGAGGACCCGAGCGACGTATTCTTCGCGGTCCAGGCGGGCGACGAGCTTGTCTTTGAGCAGAAAGAGTTCGCCGTCGCTGTGGATATCGAGTTGATTGCCGTTGGTGAATTCGACGCGGTAGTCGCCCTGCAACGGCCCCGACTCAACAACACGGTCCCCTGCCAGAACACGCCAGATCGGATAACGGGAAAACAGACCGACTTCGACGCAACGTCCCACGTCTGCTGGCCATTCAACAGGCAGCACAGAAGACAACGCCTCACTGTAGTTGCGCAGAACCATTTGACTGGTCCCACGCCCACTGGCCCAAACCGGCGTGCTATCCGCCAACCAACCAGCAAAACCTCCCTGACGCGATAACGGATCCTGATCCCCCAACCAACTCCAGGTTTTCACCCGCAACCGGCCACCGAGCTCGCCCACAACATTGCCGTCAGCCGCATTCAACACCACATCCAGCAACACCCGCCGCGCCTGATCCTGCGCCGGCATCACGGCCAACATTCGCAGCAACTCAGTCACCGAAACCCGGGTAGCAGGCTGCAACGACGGCAAATCCAGCAACCACTCCGGTGCCTGTCGCGCCTGCCAATACTCCCGCCATCCAGCATTGGAAATACCCAATCGCGCAGGCTCAAAGTACAAACCGCACGACTTCACCAACGCCTGATCGCGACCAATCTTGCCGCCTGCGGTGCAGCAATAAACTTCGTCTTTCGACTGACCGCGACATTCGTAAGGCGATTCATGAGCGTCGGTATCCACCAGCCAGCCGTACACAAACAACTTCCACACACTGCCCAAAGGCGTCTGCAAATCAGCAGGCAACCGCTCGCGCGCGATCACCTGAGTTCGACTCAAAGAAAGCAACTCACCTTTAAAGGCCAGCCGCAGCGGCTCGTCCTGGGCGGTTGCCAGCGCAGGGATCAAACACAGCAGCCACCAGACCAGAGGTCGGGTCATGTCAGTTGACCGTGATCTGGCCGAGGGCCGCTTTCTGTTCCTGAGCCTGATGCTGTGACGCGTAGACCTGAGTGAAACGCACGGGCGGCAAGTTGAACTGGCCCTTCTGCGAGAAGCGCACCAGATGACGCAGACGCAATTCGCCGCTCAAGGCATCCACCGGAATCGCGTAAGCCATTTGCCCCGGCTCGAAACGCGCTTTCTCCAACGCGGACGGCTCAGTGCCAGCCTTGCCCATCAGCTTGATGCCCCACGTGGTGCGCTCGACATCGGCACCCGGGGGCAGCGGCACTTCAAGCATGCCGTAGCGCAGCGGTTTCGCGGCTTTGCTGGTGATGATCACTTCATCCAGATACAGGCTGTCGCTGGACAACGGTTTGTTGCCGACCGCTTCCAGCTTGAAGTTGAAGGCTTCGTCACCCGGTACCAGACGCGACAGGCGACGGGTGATGGTCACGGCCATCGGATCTACCGGTGATTGCCGGGTATGGAAGCTCAATGCCGCTCGCAACGGACGCTCTTGCGCACCGGTCAGCGACAGCACTGCTGGCACGGCCGAAGAACCCTGCCAAGTCCAATACATCTCGCCAGTATCACCGTGTTCTTTTTTCCAGCCTTCACCCGGTGTCAATGCGATGGTGGGCGAAGCCTGCTCGATACTGCGTTGCAACCAGGTCAGCGCCAACGCACGTTCCAGGGTCGATTGCTGTGGCAGCAGACGTTGCAACAACGCTTGCGCGTGTGCCTGATCGAAGGCTTGCAACGACAGGTTTAACGCTTCGGCAAACGGCTGAGAGCTGACGGCCAAACGTTGTTGCGCATCCGCCAGTTGACGATTGAATGCGTCCGGCAGAATCACCTTCGATTGCTTCGCCAAAGAGGCCGTCAACACACGCGCCGCCGCCAGACCCAACGCCGAATCCGGATCGCTCATGACGATGCTGTCTTCGCCATCGTCCATCAGGTTCGCCGCATTACCCTCACCCGCTTTCGACAGGTCATCCATCAACCCGCTGAGCAAGGTGTTCACCGGCAATTGCATCTGTTTGGCGAACGATAGAATCAGCGCTCTCTGCAGCAGCGGCGTGTTATTGGCCTGTTTCGAATAAACCTCCAGCACCCGTTGCCAATGCCCCGGCGGCAGACTCAACTCCAACGCTTTGCTGGCGTGCCAGTCGGCGAAGTAAGCGTAAGCAGTGAGGAATGCATCCGGCTCACCTTCCATGCCCCACCAAGTGAAACTCGCCGAAGGCCCGGCCATTTGCACCAGGCGCAGACGGCTGTTTTGCATGATCAGGCGCAAGCGGTCGCGAATCTGCGGATTCGACGCCAAGGTCGGATAAGCGATGCTTAACGGCAGCAAGCGGCTAGCGGTTTGTTCAACACCGCCGTACGGATAACTCAGCAAATCATCGAGGGCGGAACGGAACAGCGCTTGCGGACTGTCATCCAGACGCAGACGAATATCGCTGGCGTCCGTCGGCAGGGTCAGCGGCGTGTCACCACTGACCACGTCCAGGCTTTGGCTTTGCGTGACCTGCCAGCCTTCACCGGTGGCGGTCAGGCGCACGGCCAGCGCATCGGCGGTTTGGCCGTCTTGCACCAGCTCAGCCGTCCATTCGCCACTGGCCAACGCGAACGCCGGCAGCGCGATGTAGTTGATGCCGTTGTTCAACGTCACCGGCACACGCTGTTCGGCGCCAGCGTAATGAATCACCAGCTCAGCCTTGACCGGTTTTTCGGCCTGACTGAAAGCGAACACGCCGAGATCGGGTTTGTCGCCGTTGCGGAATTTGGTTGGCCCGCTCCACTTCAGGTACAGCGGTTTTTCCGAGCGTACGAACTGCTTCTTCTGCCCGACCTGACCGTCATCGGCAATGGCCCGGGCGGTGATGCGCCAGCGGGTCAGCGAGTCCGGCATCTTGAAGGTGAAACGGGTTTTGCCGTTGGCGTCGGTCACCAGTTCCGGCTGCCACGCAGCGGTATCGACGTCTTCACGACGCGGCCGCTCCAGTACTTTCACGCCCCGCTCGCTGCGGTTGGCTTTGCCCGGCGCACCCGGGCTGCCCGGCAATGCCACGTCGTAGCTGATGAACGACAGACTGACGCTGGTGCGCACGTTGTTGCGGCGCGGGTGATAAAAGAACTGGTCGATGGTCGGTGCGACTTCCGGTTGCAGCGCGTAGACCATTTCGTCCACCACGCTGACCGTCAGGTGTGCCGGGATCGGCTTGCCAGCGAACTCGGTGGTCAAGTCAACCGACACGGTATCGCCCGGCTGATACGACTCTTTATCGGTGGCGATGGCCACGTCGATCTGCGGCGCGATCACCTTGATGCCGGCGTTCTGGAAGCTGTATTGACCACCCTTGGTGTAAAGCACCGAGAAGGTCAGGTTCGGCGCGAAATTATCTTTCACCGGGATCCGCGCGCGGTATTGGGTCTCGCTGAGTTTTTCCATCTTCAGCCAGTCGCCGCCCTTGGACAGCAGCGCTGTGGCCTCGACCTTGTCGCGTTCGAGCGACAGCAATGCATCGCTGATCGGCTCAGGGAAGGTGATCAATGCGAGGGCTTCGTCACCGGCCTTGTACTCGGGTTTGTCGAGGACGATTTCCACAGTGCCGGGCACGGCTTTGACGCCATCACCAGTGACCGAATGACCGGTGGCACCCACCACGCGGCCATGGTCATCCTTCAACGTCAGGTTGTAGGTGCCCGGACGGTCGAAGGCCACGGTGAAGCCTTTATCGCTCGCGGCGAGTTTGCCCTCGCCAGCAGACTGATCTTCCAGTCTTACCCAGCTGTAGCTGCTCGGAGTGACCGCTTTGCTTTGCTCGCTGCCGCCTTCATTCAAATAACTGAACGCAACCTTGTCGCCCACCGCACTAAAACGCTGCGCCGCGCGCAGGCTGAAACTCGCGGCGCCACGGTCGATGAGGATTTCCTTCGTGGTCTTGACCCGATACGCCGCACCATCGCTGGCGAACACAGTGAGCATGTAGCGACTCGGTTTCTCGGCAGCCGGCAGATCGAGCGTCGCGTAGCCCTTGGAATCGGTGGTCAGTTCGGTGCTGGTCAACTCAACCGGGAATTGCCCGAGGTATTGCAGTTCGTTGTCGACCATCGACAGTTGTTGGGCGCGCAAGCTCAAGCTCAACTTGGCGTTGGCCACCGGTTTGCCGTCCGGGTACAGCAGCACCAGGTTGCCTTTCACCGGCTCGCCGGTGCGGTAATCCTGCTTGGCCAGGTTCAGGGAAATTTCGAAGTGCGGCTTGATGTATTCGGCGACACGGAAGGCGCTGCTGTAGGCCTGATCCTTGTAGCTGAAACGCAGCTCATAACCGCCCGCCACAGCGTTGTCCGGCAACTGGAACCGGCCTTGAGTGCCAGCCTTGGAATCGAGTTTCAGCGCCAGCGATTGCAGCGCAGTGCCGGTGGCATCGAGCACGGTGACGTTGACGTCAGCTGCCGTCGGCAGCACCGAGTCGCGGGCATTCTTGAACTCGCGACCGACGATCTTCAGCGACACCCAATCCCCCGGCCGATACAGCGGCCGGTCGGTGAAGGCATAGAGTTTGGTGTCGTAGATTTCGCTGTCGTAATAGAAGTTCTCGGAGACAAACACTCCGCCCTCTTCGTCCTCGCCAATCACGAACGAACGCTCCGGGCTGACGTGCTTCAGACGCAGTAAACCATCGGCATCGGTGGCACCACTGCTCATCACGCCCAGCCCATCGGTCCATAGAACATTGACCTTCGGCACCGAACTGCCTTCGTGTTTATGCGCCGCCCACACCAGCATTTCATCACCGGCAATCTTGCTCACGGCCACGGTGTTGGAAACGAAGACCATGGTGGTCGCACGGTATTTACCAATCAGCGCTTCCACCAGATACAGACCCGGCTTCAGATTGCCCAACGGGATATACACGTTGCCCGGTGCAACGCTGACGAACTCGCTGGAAGAACCGGCCAGGTTAACGCCCTCAGGCGGCTGGATCGGTTTGGCTTGCCACAGCGGATAACGGAATTGACTAACTACCGGCAAGCCTGGAATCAGCGCGAATTGCGGCTGGGCGTCGTAGGGCGTTGGCGCGGCGATGGCGGTGCCCATCTTCAGTTCCGGCACTTCCTCGGTGACTTGTTTGCGCGATTCGTAGGAGAACGCCCGTTGCATCACGCGACGGGATTTTCGGTACCAGTTGTCCCACAGGTACGCGAGGGTGTTCGACAGGCCTTCGCCTTTGAACTGGCCGTCGCTGACGACCCGGTGCAGGTTCTTCTGGCGCTTGAGAAAATCCAGCGGCTTGTCGATGCGGTATACGCGAATGTCGGCGCCGCCGTAAGGCTCCATGCGGAACCGGCGGTAGTCGCGACCCGGCGCTTCGAGGCGAACCATCGCCTGTTCGTCGGCAGCGAAGCTGCTATCCGCCAGCAGGAAAAAGCTTTCGCCGGCCACCGGCGTGTAGCCGCTCGGCTCGACGGTGTCTTCGGCGTTGACCGCCGAAAAAGGCAGCACTAATACCAACAGCAGAGGCAGAAAACGCAGCATGCGGGCACCGATCATTGGGAGAGAAAGTTCAGTCGATAGACGCCGATGAAGTTGGGGTTGGCTGCGTCGGGTATCCATCGGGTGTCCTTCCATGTCATGAGTTGCTGCAGGCTTGCGGAGCGCATGCCGTTGTCAGTCGGGGTGGTGGTGCCGGTGTGATAGGCGATGTAGCGGCCCATCCAGATCATCAGGTGCTGGTCGTCGCCCTGATCGAAAAACATCAGGTCGCCGGGCCGGGCTTGCGCTAAATCGCGGCCGACCAAATGGCTGTTGAACTGAATCAGTTTGATTGCGTTGACGTACGGCCCGACCTTGCCGCCGCCCTGCTGCCATTGCTGAGCGAGGGCGCGTTGGGCCTCGCTCAATTGCAGCTCCGGCGGCAAGTAGCGATTGGACAAGCCATTGCTGCGCAGCCATTTATCGTCATGGACTTTCAGCGCTTCGTTGGCGGCAAAACGGACCAGGCCGGCGCAGTCCTGCTGATACCAGCGCGGGCTCGGGCCTTGGGTCAGTTGTTCCTGAGCGATGCGCACGAACCAGGCACGGAACACCTGGGATTGCTGCACGTCCAGTGGCGGCGCCTCAGCGGCAAATGCCCGGGTGCCCAGCAACATCGCCAGCAGACCAAGGCCTCGGATAAGTGCTGTCACAGGGCCTTCCATTCCAGCGGCAGCCATTGCCAGTGGCCGTCGGGCTCGCTGCCTTCCGGAAGCGTCAGTGCGTACTTGCCGTAACCGCCGAGCTTGCGCAGTTTGGGGATCAGGTAGGTTTGCGCCGCGTTGTAGAACACCGGCTCCATGTCCTGCGGCAGGCTGTCGAGGGTTTCCTGTTGCATCAGTTGCGCCATGGAATCAGGCCCGAAGTAGACCGGCATCAACAGGTCTTTTGGCAGCACATCAGCCATCGGCGGGAAGCGTTTGTCGAGGGTCCCGAGGGCTTTGTCCACCAGCTTGTCGTCGAGGGAGAACAGCAGCGTCGAGCCGTGGCGCGCCAGGCTCACGCGCATGAAGGCTTTGCCGGTGATCGCGTCCGGTTGCTCGGCATCCTTGGCTTTGTAAGGACCAAAGTTGGAGCTGACCTGACGCTGCCATTGGTGGGTTGAGCCTTCCTGTTTCTCGATGACCGGGAACGCGTGCTCTTCGACGTTGCCTTCGAAGGCGCCGACCATCGAGCCGAACAAATTGCCCAGATCACCGTCGAGTTTTGCGCTGTCATCATCGTTCAGGCTGGCCACCAGCAACGGCGTGTACAACCGCGAATCGGCGTACCAGCACAGGCCGGCGGCACCGGCCATGTGTTCGGTCAGAGCCTGGGCCACCGACTCTTCGGCACCAAGTTTCACCAGCAGCGGTTTCTGTTGTTCTGCGGCGAGCGGCAAGGCTACACAGGCGCTGGCGCCCATCGGCATGGCTTGCCAGATCGGCTTGAAATCGAAGTCCGGCTGGTTGTCCAGTTCATCCATGGCGAGGAAGCTGTGCCAGCCCTTGTCGTCCATGTCGAAGCGCAGGCCGGCGAAGTTCGGGATAAAGCGCTGATAACCCATGGCCAGGACGCTGGAATTGACCGAGAGGCGTTGTTTCACTTCGGGCGCGCGGGGTTGCAGGCCGAAGGCTTCAGGGAACAGTTTGTCGCCATTGAGCAACGCCGCGATGGCCTTGGTCGAGACGCTGCCCGGTTCTTCCGGTGAGCCGCTTTGCGGATCGTAGAGTTTGGTCGGGTTGGACAGCACCACCAGTTTGTCGCCATGGGAAGCGAACAGCAGCGCTTTGCTGGCGTTGTAGCTCAGTTGATAGAGTGCAACGTCGTCGGCGCCGACTTTCACATCACCGATTTTGCTCAGCTGCGAATCATCCAGCGCCACTTTGGCCAGCGGCTCCAGCACCTTGGCCAGACCACCGCGATCCATCACCAACAAAAAGTCTTTCAAACGACCATCCGCCCCACGCCACAGTGCAACATCGGCCGGCTGGTCGAAAAGTTGCTCGATCAGGCTGTCCTGCAGTTTCAGATCATGCTCGTAAATGATCCGCCGGAGACTGCCGATCAAACCGAGACGATCCGCATGCGTTTCGTAATAGAAGACGAAATCTTCGGTCAGGGTTTCCTTGAGGAACGGCACCGCCAACAAGTCCTTGGGCAACTGGCTCAAGGAGTGGGTTTCGAGCAGACCGTCCGGCCGGCTCATGCCCAGTTTGTCGCTGGCCAACTGCGCCGGCGGCGCCTTGGGTTTGTGCATGAACCAGCCCAACCCACCGGCCACGCCAGCCACCAGGCACAGCCCGATCAGCAGCGCCGGCCAACGGCGAGAAGGTTTAGCTGCAGGTGCGTCAGCGGCGGGGGATACAGTGTTATCGCTCATGTTCACGCTCATGTTCCCAAAGCTCAGCAATTCATCCGTGGTGCAGGGATGTTCAATAGTTGAAAGTCTTGACCAGCAGCAGGTCACCGATCGCGCGCAGGGGCACGATGAAGGTCTCGCGTTTTTCGTCGACGGTGTTTTCGTTGAGCACCAGGTTGATCTGCGAGGTGATCACCTCGTTCTGGTTGCTGGTCTCATCGAAGTTATAGCCGCCACTGCCGAAGTTGCCCCAATAGTTCACATAAACCAGATACGTGCCATGCATCGGCGCGGTCATGGCGAACATTTCCGGGCCGGGGCCATCGACACCGTCCGGGTCCAGGCCGCCGCCGTTGTTCATCGCCGGGCGAGCCCAGAATGCATGCTGGCCGTCGGGCGTGATGATGTGCAGATCGAGTTCGGCTTTCGGGTCGTCCCAACCCAACACCACGCGAATCCGCGCCGGGGTGCGCAGGTTGTTGGCTTCATAAAATTGGACGCGCTTGAGCGATTTGCCCTCAGCGCTGCGAACTTCGACGCTGTTGGAACCGGCGCCGAACGCATACGGCCGGGCGAAACGCCCTTGGTCGTCGGTGTACAGATTAAGAGGATTGCCGTTAACCGCCAGGCTGTGCGGGCCACGCTGAGTGCCGATGGCCTTGAGCTGGCCCTGGATCATTGTGCGATTGCGCTGTACACCTCGATCAATGGGTGGCGTGGGATAGGCGACTTGAGGACTTTCACTGCGGTCCAGCAGGCCGGAATAACGCCAGCCGCCCACCGGCTCCGACAGCTCGGCCGAAGGCTCGGCACAGGCAGCGGTCGCGCAGACGAGCGTGATCAGCAACGTAAGAACACAACGCATGTAACGCCTCCTGCCATGCATAACGAAACCTGGCGCCCGATCCTCGGCGCGTTATAGATCCAAACACTGCGTTTCGTCAGGAAGACCCATGACTATCGGGTCGTAGAAGGCGCGAAGATTAGCCATTCGGCGGTTTTTTAACAATCGGATACCTCTATATTTGCGGCGGGAATCAAGGTGGTTATTGGGCGTGAGCCGAATAAAGCGGTTATTCGGCTCACAGAATGAGCCGAATAGGACTATTATTCGGCTCATTGACCCTAGAGCACCCGAATTCATGGAACCTCACTGGATCTGGCAACAGCCTGACTGGCCGAATTTCAACTGGCAGGCCGAGCGTTTGACCCCGCTATTGCGCGAGTGTGTGCAGGCGCAAGGTCAGTTGATGGGCATGGCCAGTTCAGTGAGTAACTCACTCAGCGCGCAAAACGAACTGGATGCGTTATTGCAGAACATCGTGACGTCTTCGGCTATTGAAGGTGAACAGCTGAACGTCGGTTCGGTTCGCTCATCGCTGGCGCGGCGTTTGGGGTTGGAAGCGGTCGATGGCGATCACGTCAGCCAACGTAGCGAAGGGCTGGCGCAATTGATGCTCGACGCCACTCAGTACTTTGCCCAACCACTGACGCTAGAGCGATTGCTGGAATGGCATAAATGGCTGTTTCCGGGCCAGGACCCGGACTTTGCCGCCCGCTTGATCCATGTCGGCGCATTGCGCCGCGATGAACCGATGCAGGTGGTTTCAGGGCGGCTCGACAGGCCAACCGTTCATTTTGAAGCACCACCCCGTCTTGGCCTTGAGCGACAACTCGATACGTTCCTCGCCTGGTTTGAAACCAGCCATCGCCAGGCAGGGCTCGATCCATTGCTGCGGGCCGGTATTGCGCATTTCTGGTTCGTCACCCTGCACCCCTTCGACGACGGCAACGGTCGCCTGACGCGCACCCTCACCGATCTGGCACTGGCACAGGGTGAGGCCCAAGCCATTCGTTTCTACGCGATGTCAGCGAGCATTCTCGAGGACCGCGCCGGCTACTATCGGGTGCTGGAATCCAGCCAGAAGGCGACGGCGGATATTACCGAGTGGCTGGAGTGGTTCCTGAAAACCCTGTTACGCAGCTTGCAGCAGGCCATGGCGCGGATCGAAGCGGTTCTGGGCAAAGCGCGTTTCTGGCAGGCGCAACGGGAGTCCTCGTTAACAGCGGAACAGACCAAAGTGCTGAATCGCTTGCTCGATGGCGGGGAACGCGGTTTCGAAGGGGGCATCAGTGCGGCGCAGTATCAGGCAGTGGCCAAAGTGTCCAAAGCGACTGCGACTCGTCATCTGGCTGAACTGTTGGAAAAGGGCTATCTGAGGCGATTGCCCGGGGGTGGGCGCAATACTCGATACCAGGTCAGTTATCCCGACACATCAACATAAGGGACGGGGGCTCCCGAAACCCACTGGCCAAAACGCCCCGCTCATTTGCCCATAACCCCCATGTCTGCTAGTGTCGCGCCGGTTTAACGTCAACCGGAAATAGCCGCCATGGCCCGCAAAAAAGCTGCACTGGATTTCGAACAATCGCTCGCTGACCTGCAAACGCTGGTAGAGCGTCTGGAGAACGGCGAATTATCGCTGGAAGATTCGCTGACGGCTTTCGAGCAAGGCATCGGTCTGACACGCGATTGCCAGGCAGCGCTGGCCCAGGCCGAGCAAAAGGTTCAAGTGCTGCTCGAGCGTGACGGTGAGCTGGCCGAGGAACCCTTCGACGCGGATCAGCCAGAATGATTGCAGCGTATTCGGCGACCAGCCAGGCCCGCGTCAACGCTGCACTGGAAACCTTGTTCAACGCGCCGAGCCCTGAGCTGGCACGTCTGTACGAAGCCATGCGCTACAGCGTGATGAATGGCGGCAAACGTGTCCGCCCGCTGCTGGCCTACGCCGCCTGCGAAGCGCTGGGCGGTAAGGCTGAGCAAGCCAACGGGGCTGCTTGCGCGGTAGAGCTGATTCACGCTTATTCCCTGGTGCATGACGATTTGCCGGCCATGGACGACGACGATCTGCGTCGCGGCCAGCCGACCACCCACAAGAAATTCGATGAAGCTTGCGCGATTTTGGCCGGTGACGGTTTGCAGAGCCTGGCCTTCAGCGCCCTGCTCGATCCGTGCCTGAGCACCTCGGACGCGCAAACTCGCTTGCAGATGGTCAGCGCGCTGGCGTTAGCGGCAGGCCCGGCCGGTATGGTTGGCGGTCAAGCCATTGACCTCGGTTCAGTCGGTCTGAAACTCGATCAAAAAGCCCTCGAATACATGCATCGGCACAAGACCGGCGCGCTCATCGAGGTCAGCGTCAAGCTTGGCGCTCTGGCCAGTGGCCGTGCCGAGAAAGACGAACTGAAGTCTTTGCAGACTTATGCTCAGGCCATCGGTCTGGCATTCCAGGTCCAGGACGACATTCTCGACGTCGAAAGCGATACCGCAACCCTCGGCAAACGCCAGGGCGCCGACATCGCACGCGACAAGCCGACCTACCCGGCCCTGCTCGGCCTCGACGCCGCCAAGGCTTACGCCCTGGAACTGCGCGATCAGGCCCTGCACGCGCTGCGACCGTTTGACGCGGCAGCCGAGCCTTTGCGCCATCTGGCCCGTTATATCGTCGACCGGCGCAGCTGACGGCGTATACGCCAAGTTAAAACCAACGCGTGGGCAGGGGGCGATGCATCAGGTAAACTGCCGCATCTTTTATACCTATAACGATTCGCCTGATGCCCACGACGTTTCATGAGATTCCCCGCAAGCGCCCGACCACGCCCCTGCTCGACCGTGCCAACACGCCGGACGGCCTGCGCCGGTTAGGCGAAGCCGAGCTGGAAACCCTGGCCGATGAGTTGCGCCTGGAATTGCTCTACACGGTCGGTCAGACCGGCGGGCATTTCGGTGCCGGCCTGGGCGTCATCGAGCTGACCATCGCGTTGCATTACGTCTTCGACACCCCGGACGACCGGCTGGTGTGGGACGTGGGTCATCAGGCCTATCCGCACAAAATCCTCACCGGCCGTCGCGAGCGCATGGGCACCCTGCGCCAGAAGGACGGTGTCGCGGCGTTCCCGCGTCGTTCCGAGAGCGAGTACGACACCTTTGGTGTCGGCCACTCCAGCACCTCGATCAGCGCAGCGCTGGGCATGGCCATTGCCGCGCGCCTGCAGAACAGTGATCGCAAGGCGATCGCCGTGATCGGTGACGGTGCTTTGACCGCCGGCATGGCCTTCGAGGCGCTGAACCATGCGCCGGAAGTGAACGCCAACATGCTGGTGATCCTCAACGACAACGACATGTCGATCTCGCGCAACGTTGGCGGGCTGTCGAATTATCTGGCGAAAATCCTTTCCAGCCGCACTTACGCGAGCATGCGTGAAGGCAGCAAAAAGGTCCTGTCGCGCCTGCCCGGCGCCTGGGAAATCGCCCGTCGCACCGAAGAATATGCAAAAGGCATGCTGGTTCCTGGCACGCTGTTCGAAGAGCTGGGCTGGAACTACATCGGCCCGATCGATGGCCACGACCTGCCGACCTTGATCGCCACGCTGCGAAACATGCGCGATTTGAAAGGCCCGCAGTTCCTGCACGTTGTCACCAAGAAAGGCAAAGGCTTCGCTCCGGCGGAACTCGACCCGATCGGTTACCACGCCATCACCAAGCTCGAACCCCTGGACGCGCCGGCCGCTGCGCCGAAAAAGGCCGGCGGGCCAAAGTATTCCGGCGTGTTCGGCGAATGGCTGTGTGACATGGCCGCGTCCGATCCGCGTCTTGTCGGGATCACTCCAGCGATGAAAGAAGGCTCCGATCTGGTGGCTTTCAGCGAGCGCTTCCCGCTGCGCTACTTCGACGTGGCGATTGCCGAGCAACACGCCGTGACCTTCGCCGCCGGCATGGCGTGCGAAGGCGCGAAACCGGTGGTGGCGATCTACTCGACGTTCCTGCAACGTGGCTACGACCAGCTTGTGCATGATGTGGCGGTGCAAAACCTCGACGTGCTGTTCGCCATCGACCGCGCAGGTCTGGTGGGCGAAGACGGCCCGACGCACGCGGGCAGCTTCGACCTGTCGTTCCTGCGCTGCATCCCCGGCATGCTGGTGATGACCCCGAGTGACGAAAACGAATTGCGCAAAATGCTCACCACCGGCCACCTGTTCAACGGCCCGGCGGCCGTGCGCTATCCGCGCGGCAATGGTCCGAATGCGACCATCGAAAAAAACCTCGAACCGATCGAAATCGGCAAAGGCGTGGTTCGTCGCCAGGGCAGCAAAGTCGCCCTGCTGGTGTTTGGCGTGCAACTGGCCGAGGCGCTGAAAGTCGCCGAGACGCTGGATGCAACCGTGATCGACATGCGTTTCGTCAAACCGCTCGATGAAGCACTGGTTCGCGAAATCGCCGGTAGCCATGAGCTGCTGGTGACGATCGAAGAGAACGCGATCATGGGCGGTGCCGGTGGCGCCGTCAGCGAGTTTCTCGCCCGCGAAAACATCCTCAAGTCGATGCTGCACCTGGGCTTGCCGGACAGTTATGTCGAGCACGCCAAGCCTGCGCAAATGCTGGCTGAGTGTGGGCTGGATGAGGCTGGGATCGAAGCTTCGATTCGTCAGCGCCTGCAACTGCTCAATACCTGAAGAAAACGGCGCACGCCCGTGCGCCGTGCATCACCCCGCCACGGATTACCGATGAAACTCTCCCCCCTAGCCCTGACGCTGACCCTTCTGCCGTCTGGCCCGCTCCTGGCCGACACCTTCGAACGCGATCAGGCCCTGAAGCTTCCCGACGTGTTGATCAGCGCCAACCGCCAGGTCGAAGCGCGCAATGAGAGCAGCGCCGCCAACACCGTGTTCACCCGCGAAGACATCGACCGCCTGCAACCGAGCAGCGTCACTGACTTGCTGCGTCGTGTGCCGGGGGTGCAAGTCGGGCAAACCGGCGGGCGCGGCAGTCTGCCGGGGATTTACATTCGCGGTACCAAGTCGGCCCAGAGCCTGGTGCTGGTCGACGGCCAGCGCATCGGCAATTCCACCTCCGGTGACAGCAACCTGCAGCACATCAACATCGAACAGGTTGAGCGCGTGGAAGTGCTGCGCGGCTCACGCTCGGTGATTTATGGCAGCGACGCGATAGGTGGGGTGATTCAGATCTTCACCCGCCGTGGCGGCGAACCCGGTTTGCAACCGCGAATGCACGCAGGTTTCGGCAGCAATCAGACCTGGGAACGCAGCCTCGGGTTGTCCGGCGGTGACGATCAGACCCGATTCAATCTAGGCGCCAGCCTCGATGAAACCGCCGGAATCAATCGCACTCGCGAGTCGTATCCCAGCGACGGCGATCATGACGACTACCGCAACAAATCGGTGAGCTTGAGCCTGAGTCACGCCCTCACCGATGACATCGAAATCGGCGCCAACCTGCTGGATAACCGTGGCAAAAGTGAGTTCGACAATCCGTTCGGCCGCTTCGACATGGACACGTTCGAGTCAGTCCAGCAGCAGCCCTACAGCGACTTCGCGGTCAGCAGCATCAGCAGTTACGTCGATGCGCGTATCAACGACCTGTGGAAAACCCGCGTCGAGTTCGGCCACAGCGAAAACCGCGAGAAAACTTCAGACAAGCTCAGTGACGAACGCAGCGTGTTCAACACGTACCGCGACTCGGTGAACTGGCAGAACGACCTGACCCTCGACGAGCGCAACAGCCTGATCCTCGGCGGCGACTGGTATGAGGACCGAATCAACAGCAGCACGCCATTCGACGAAGACAGCCGCTGGAACCGTGCGGCGTTCATTCAGCATCACTACCAGTCGGATAGCTTCTCCACCGAACTGGGTCTGCGGCGCGATCAGAACCAGCAGTTCGGCGGCCAGAACAGCTGGAGCGGCACCTTCACCCTGCCGCTGAATCCGGACAACGATGTGCTGCTGACCTACAGCGAAGGTTTCCGCGCGCCGACGTTCAATGATCTGTATTACCCCGATTTCAGTAATCCGGATCTGAAACCCGAGACCTCGAAAAGCTACGAGCTGCAATGGCGCAGTCAGCTGACCGACACCGCTCGCCTGGAAGCTTCGCTTTACCGTACGGACCTGGAAGACGCGATTATTTTCGGCAGCAACTCACGGCCGCAGAACGTGGCTTCGGCACGGATCAACGGGTTCGAAGCGGCTTTGAAACAGGAACTGTTCGGCTGGCAGAGCAACCTCGGCGTGGCGGTCATCGACCCGCGGGATCGCGACAGCGGTCACACCCTGGCTCGCCGTGCACGGCGGACCTTGAGCCTGGATCTGGATCGGCAGTTCGATCGCCTGGGACTTGGCGCCAGTTGGCAGGCCGTGAGCAGCAGTTATGACGATGAAAACAATCAGCAGCCGTTGGGCGGGCATGCGCTGCTGGGGTTGCGCAGCAGCTGGGCGTTGAATCGTGAGATCAAGCTTGAGCTTAAGGTCGATAACGTGCTGGACAAGGGTTATAGCCGAGCGCTGTACAGCCATGATGGCAGTCAGTATGGGTATCGTGAGGAAGGTCGGGCGTGGATGTTTGGGGTGACCTGGACGCCGAAGCTCTGACCTGAGATTAGCGGCGTTTGGGCTGGCCCCATCGCGGTCTCAGCGATCGGGTGCGATCAGCTGGCACAACTTGGCCGTCGCTTCGATCATCTGCCCACTCGGCCGCTCCAGGCCTTTATCCGTCACCAACAGCAATTGCCCCTGCGCCACTGCCGCCACTTGCGGCCAAGTTTTCCACGCATCGAGTTGCGCCTGATCGCTGGCCAGAATCACTTCTGGATTACGCTGCAATACCGCCTCAATACTGACCTGCGGCGCCGGCAGTGTCAGGTCGGCAAACACATTGCGCGCCCCGCACACTTCAAGCGCATCGCTGATGATCTGCCTGCCGCCAACGGTGTACAGCGGTCGATCCCAGACCTGATAAAACACCCGCAATGGCTCATCCCGACGATAACGCTGGCGCAGCGAATCCAGTCGTTGACGCAACTTTTCAGCCAATGAAACGCCACGCTCCGGACGGCCGAGCTGTGAGGCAATTACCTCAATCTGCGACGTGAGTTGTTCGAGGTTGTGGGGTTCGGCAACGTAGGTCGGGATGTTCAACCGCTTGAGCTGCTCACGCTGGGCCGGGCCAACGCTGCCGGGCCAGAGCAACAACAGATCGGGTTTGAGACTGAGCAGCTGTTCCATGTCCAGTTGGCCGTACCGGCCAACGGAAGGAAGGTCTTTGAGTTCGGCAGGACGCTCTCCCGCATCCAGCACACCCACCAACAGGTCGGCTGAATCCAGTTCAACGACGATTTCAGAGAGGGACGGCGCGAGGCTGACAACGCGCTCGACTGCAGCCGCCGGGCCACTGATGGCCAGCAGCAAAACCGCTAGCCAGATCGGTCGCATCAGCCGAGTTGACGCGGAATACGGTAAAGGTAGAACAGCACCAGGGTCGACAGCGCCAACAACATCAACGGCACCGCTTCGAGGCCGACGAATACCGCCAGCGCGCCGATCCAGGCCGGCAGGCCGGCAGCCAGGAACGCTGTGCGACGCTTGGCCGCCAGGGCGATCCAGGTAGCAGGTTCTTCAGGGGTGTCGAGGGCTTTTTGAGTGGCGATCAACGCGTGCTTGTAGCCGCCAAAGAATTTCAGGCTGACAAACATCGAAGCCACACCCGCGATGAACAACGGCATTGCCAGCACCGGCAGGATCGCCTCGCTCTGGCCAAACACGCCGTTGATCACGAACAGCGGCAATAAGGCCAACGCCAGGTATTGCCACCAGTTGACGGACAGTCGCCGCCGCACCTGACCTCGGGTCACGCGCGGTCAGCCTCACCCTGATGCTCGTTGCCCATCATGTGGTCGAGCTTGCTGGCCTTGGTGGCCAGGTAGAGTTTGTTGTGCGGGTTGTGGCCGGTGTGCAGCGGCACGCGCTCGGCGACCACGATGCCCATGTCGGTCAACGCTTTGACCTTGCGTGGGTTGTTGGTCATCAAACGCAGGGACTTCACGCCCAAGTGCTCCAGCATCGGCAGGCACATGGCGTAGTCGCGCTGGTCGGCGGCAAAGCCCAGACGCTCGTTGGCTTCAACGGTATCGGCACCGCCATCCTGCAATTCATAGGCGCGGATCTTGTTCAGCAAACCAATGCCCCGGCCTTCCTGACGCAAGTAGAGCAACACGCCACGGCCCTCACGGGCGATGGCCTGCAACGCGGCCTCGAGTTGCGAACCGCAGTCGCAGCGCTGGCTGAACAAGGCATCGCCGGTCAGGCATTCGGAGTGCAACCGGCCGAGTACCGGGGCACCGTCGTCGAACTCACCCAGGCTCAGCACAACGTGCTCGCGCCCGTTTTCTTCATCGAGAAAGCCGTGCATGGTGAATTGCGCAAAAGGCGTTGGCAGCTTGGAAGCGGCGACAAAAACGACAGGCACCGGTGTGCTCCTGATCAATAAGTACTGGAGATTCGCAGACGCGGCATTGTAACAGCACGTTCCTACAGACGCTTAGGCTGAATTATGGGGCATAACAATCAAAAAGTTAGATCACTGGCCTGCGGGCTCACCGCTGTCGTCGAACGGATAGGGTTGTTTCCAGCGCTCGAAGATCGGTTTCAGCTGGCCGTTTTTCACCAGGTGCTCCATGCGCTGGTCGAACAACGCCATCAATGTTCGGGCCTTGGGCGTCTTGGCAAAGCACAGATACAGCGGCAATTCCGCGATGTGGGTGCGACGGAACTGCGACGGATCCTTGGCCCGCTTGATGACATAGTCGACCTCGGTCAACGCGTCGATGTAAAAGTCGGCGCGATTGTGGGTCAGCATCGACAAAATCCCGGTACGCCGCATGATTTCGTTATAGCGGCGGATGTTGGGCAGGTAATCCTGATAGTCATAGCCGCGGACCCAGGCCAGTCGATAGTTGCCCAGGGTTTGCGGGGTCGGTGCGGGTTTGCTGGCCAGCCCTAGGGCATAGATGTGATCGGTATCGAAATTCCAGCGCGGATAGAGCAGATCGCTGGACTCATCATGATAGGAGCCGACACAGGCGTCGACTTCGCCGCGCTGGGCCAGGCCCATGGAGCGGATGTAGGGTTCGCTGCGGATATCCAGTTTGACCCCCGCTGGCTCGAAGACTTCCCGCAACACGTCCCAACCCAGACCGCGGCCATCGGCGGCGGTGTAGTCTTCCCAGTCTTCGCTGGCCAGATGAATCACCGACGGCGTCGTCGCCCCGTCACCCGCCTGGGCGAGCGAGCAAATCATCGTGAAAACCATCACAGCCAACCAGCGTCGAGCCATCCTTAGTCCCCTGTTTCGCCCTTCAGGCGAAAATCCATACCAGCCCCTGCATCGCCAGCCACGCAAACACCCCGGCCAATACGTCATCGAGCATGATCCCGACGCCGCCATGCACATGCCGGTCGATCCAGCGGATCGGCCACGGCTTGAGTATGTCGAAGAAGCGGAACATCAAAAACCCAGCCAGCAACCAATACCAACCTTCCGGCACCAGCCACAGGGTGATCCACATCCCGACCATTTCGTCCCAGACGATGCCTTCGTGGTCGTGCACTCGCAAATCGTCGGCCACTTTGCCGCACAGCCAGAAGCCGAACAGCATGGTGATACCCAGCATCAGCCAGTAACCCCAGTCGGGCAACATCTGCCACAACGGGATAAAGGGTAGCGCAACTAACGAACCCCAGGTGCCCGGTGCTTTTGGCAGGGTGCCCGAGCCGAAGCCGAACGCCAGGAAATGCCACGGATTGCGCCAGACCGACGGCGGTACGAATTCCGCCGGGACCTGTTTGGGATGATCTGTCACGGTGTCTCCCGAAAATGTTGATAGCCCCGGGCTTGCGGGGTGATGTCTTGCCCAACGGCGTCCAGCAGCACCACGCCCTGCCCCGTCACAACACGCCCGACCACATGGATCGGCCAGCCGTCGCTCAACAATTGCGCTAACTCGACGGGAGGCAAGGTAAAGGCCAGTACGTAATCATCACCGCCGCTCAGGGCCGCTACTTCTGCAACCGATTGACCGAGAAAAGCGACTAAAGCTTTCGACAATGGCAGCGTGTCCCGTTCAATCTGAATGCCGACCTTCGACGCGAGGGCAATATGCCCGCAGTCAGCGAGCAGGCCGTCGGAGATGTCCAGCGCCGAGGTGGCTTTACCGCGAAGCGCCATTCCCAGCCCAAGCTGCGGCTGCGGCGACCAGTAATGCGCCAGCAGCGGATCGGCGATGGCAGCTTCAGCCGTTCGCTGGCCGAGCACCAACGGCAAGGCGCCAGCGGCGTTGCCCAGGTCACCGCCAACGCACAGCAAGTCGCCTGGCTGCGCGCCGCTGCGGATCAACGCCTGGCCCGCCGGCACACGACCGAACACGGTCATGGTCAGGCTCAACGGCCCACGGCTGGTATCACCGCCCACCAGCGCCACACCGCAGCTCTGTGCCATGACGTTCAAACCACGCGCGTAAGCATCCAGCCAATCGGCAGTCACCGTCGGCAACGTCAGGGCAAGGGTAAAAGCAACGGGGGTGGCGCCCATGGCCGCCAGATCGCTGACGGCCACAGCCAGCGAGCGCTGACCGAGCAGAAACGGGTCGCAAGGATCTGCAAAATGCACACCGGCCACGAGTGTGTCGGTGGAAATCGCCAACTGCTCCCCGGGAGGAACAGCCAGCAAGGCGCAGTCATCGCCGATCCCGAGGGCAACGCCCTCGCCGCCCTGCGCACAAGGCGCGGCGGCAAAGAAGTTGCGGATCAGCTCAAACTCGCCCATTGGGTATCAAGCGCGTTTCAGCGCTTGAACGCCTTCACTTCAGCTTCACGCAGACGCGGGGCCAGCTTGTCGAGCACACCGTTGACGAACTTGTGGCCGTCGGTGGAGCCGTAGACCTTGGCCAGTTCAATACCTTCGTTGATCACCACGCGGTATGGAACGTCGACGCGCTTGAGCAGTTCCCAGGTGGACAGGCGCAAAACCGCCAGTTCAACCGGATCGAGCTCGTCGATGGTGATATCCAGGCACGGGCCGAGGGCAGAATCAATCTCGGTCTTGTGCGCCGGCACGCCGTGCAGGATATCGTGGAAGTAGGCGGCATCGACATCGCTGAAATCGTTATCGACCCGGAACTGCGCTTCGATTTCGTTCAGCGAAGTTTTGGCCATGTGCCATTGATACAGCGCCTGAGTCGCGAGCTGACGGGCTTCGCGACGCTTGACGCTTTTCGATGGCTTGCCGGCATCCGCAGGCTTTGGATCGCGCGGGTTGAAACGATCACTTTCGTCGCTAATCACTTGGCCTCCAACTGCGCCAGCAGGCTGACCATTTCCAGAGCGGACAGGGCAGCTTCAGCACCTTTGTTGCCGGCCTTGGTGCCGGAACGTTCGATGGCTTGCTCGATGGAATCAACGGTCAGCACGCCGAAAGCGACCGGTACGCCGAACTCCATGGACACCTGGGACAGGCCCTTGGTGCATTCGCCAGCCACGTATTCGAAGTGCGGAGTACCGCCACGAATGACCGCGCCCAAGGCGATGATTGCTGCGTATTCGCCCTTCTGAGCGACTTTCTGCGCAACCAGCGGGATTTCGAAGGCGCCAGGCGCGCGGATGATGGTGATGTCGCTTTCGCTCACGCCGTGGCGAACCAGGGCATCAACTGCACCGCTGACCAGGCTTTCAACGACGAAGCTGTTGAAACGGCCTACTACCAAAGCGTAGCGGCCTTTAGGGGCGATGAAGGTACCTTCGATGGTCTTCAGGGTCATTCGTTAGATCTCTTAAAGAGCCGGGACGCGTTTTCTACGCGTCCCTCAGTGATGTGTTAACCGCGAATCAAGGACTGGAAACAACCGGTCATTATTCGGAGGGCACGTATTCTACAACTTCCAGATCGAAACCGGATATCGCATTAAATTTCATTGGCGCACTCATCAGGCGCATTTTGCGCACGCCCAGGTCCCGGAGGATCTGCGAACCGGCACCGACGATGCTGTAGGTGGTCGGTTTTTTCGCCGGTACGTGCTCCGCGGTTTCACGGATGTGTGCCAGCAATACGTCGCCATCGAGCGGGTGACCGAGCAACAGCACGACGCCGCTGCCAGCCTCGGCCACCGCAGCCATCGCGGCGCGCAGGCTCCAGCGGCCAGGCTGCTTGACCATCAACAGGTCGCGCAGCGGGTCCATGTTATGCACCCGAACCAGGGTCGGCTCGTCGGCGCACACGGTGCCCAGGGTCAGGGCCATGTGCACGTCGCCTTCCACGGAATCACGATAGGTCACCAGGTTGAATTGGCCCAGTTCGCTGTCCAGCGGCTGCTCGGCAATCCGCTGAACGGTACGTTCGTGGATCATCCGGTAGTGAATAAGGTCGGCGATGGTGCCAATCTTGATGTTGTGTTCGGCCGCGAAAGCTTCCAGTTCCGTGCGGCGGGACATGGTGCCGTCATCGTTCATCACTTCGCAGATCACGCCGCTTGGCTCGAAACCGGCCATGCGCGCGAGGTCGCACGCCGCTTCGGTGTGGCCGGCGCGAGCCAGCGTACCGCCAGCCTGGGCCATCAGCGGGAAGATGTGGCCGGGGCTAGCGATGTCTTCAGCCTTGGCGTCTTTCGCGGCAGCGGCTTGCACGGTGCGCGCACGGTCGGCAGCGGAAATGCCGGTGGTCACGCCGGTGGCCGCTTCGATGGACACGGTGAACTTGGTGCCGAAACCGGAACCGTTGCGCGGTGCCATCAATGGCAGCTTCAGCAGTTCGCAGCGCTCGCGACTCATCGGCATGCAGATCAGGCCACGGGCGTGCTTGGCCATGAAATTGATGTGTTCTGGCTGGCAGCACTCGGCGGCCATGATCAGGTCGCCTTCGTTCTCGCGGTCTTCGTCATCCATGAGGATGACCATCTTGCCTTGGCGGATGTCTTCAACCAGTTCTTCGATGCTATTGAGCGCCACAAGGCACCCCCTTGGGTCAGGATTTGAGGTAGCCGTTGGCGGCCAGAAAGCTTTCGGTGATGTTACTGGAAGCTGGCTCTGCGGCCTTATCGCCCAACAACAGGCGCTCCAGATAACGTGCCAGCAAGTCAACTTCGAGGTTCACCCGGCGACCTGGCTGGTACGACGCCATGATGGTTTCGCTCAGGGTGTGCGGAATGATCGTCAGCAAGAACTCGGCGCCATCGACCGCGTTCACGGTCAGGCTGGTGCCGTCGACGGTGATCGAGCCTTTATGGGCGATGTACTTGGCCAGGTCCTTCGGTGCACGGATGCGGAATTCCACGGCACGCGCATTTTCAGTACGGGCAACCACTTCGCCCACGCCATCGACGTGCCCGCTGACCAGATGCCCGCCGAGGCGAGTGGTCGGGGTCAGGGCTTTTTCCAGGTTGACCGGGCTGCCACTTTTCAGGTCATTCATGGCGGTGCAGTCGAGGGTTTCGCGACTGACGTCCGCCGCAAAGCCGTTGCCTGGCAGCTCAACCGCGGTCAGGCACACGCCGTTCACCGCGATGCTATCGCCCAGCTTGACGTCGCTCAGGTCGAGCTTGCCGGTTTCTACGTGTACCCGCACATCTCCGCCTTTTGGGGTCAATGCACGAATACTGCCGATGGATTCGATGATGCCGGTAAACATGGAGTCCTCCTCGAGAACAGGGCTGTCGCGTGGCGCAGGCCCAGAATTATACGCTCGCCGCTGGCGAAGGAATGGCGATGACTCGCCAGTCATCGCCAACCGCGCGGATTTCAGTGATTTTGAGCTCGGGCGCGTCTTTCATTTGCGCCAGCGGCCAGTCCAGCAGCGGCCGTGCCGAGGACCCGAGAAACTTGCCGGCGATGAAAATCTGGAACTCGTCCACCAGCCCTTGCTGAGCAAAAGCCCCAGCCAGACGCGGGCCAGCCTCGACCAACACTTCGTTGACCCCACGATTGGCAAGTTCGACCAGCAGTTTGCGCAGGTCGACCAAACCATCCTCGCCCGCCACGATCAAGCACTCCGGGCCATTGGCGTATTGCTCTTCGATCGCCATGCACGTGGCGACCAGCGCCGGGCCGGCCTTGAAGAACGGCGCGTCCAGCGGCACTCGCAGTCGGCCGTCGATCAGCACACGCAGCGGCAGGCGGCTCATGGCCAGGGCCGTTTGTTCAGGGTCCAGGCCTAGCTCATCGGCACGCACGGTGAGACGGGCGTTGTCCGCCAGCACCGTGTCGGCGCCGGTCAGCACTACGCTGGCCTGAGCACGCAGGCGTTGTACCGCTGAACGCGCCGCCGGACCGGTGATCCATTGGCTCTCGCCGCTTTCCATCGCCGTGCGACCGTCGAGGCTCATGGCCAATTTGACCCGCACGAACGGCAAGCCGTGTTCCATGCGTTTCAGGAAGCCTTCATTGAGCTTGCGCGCTTCGCCTTCCAGCACACCGCTTTCGGTAGCGATGCCGGCCTGGGCCAGACGCTGCATGCCACGACCGGCAACCGACGGGTTCGGGTCTTGCATCGCCGCGACTACCCGAGCCACACCCGCATGTACCAGCGCATCGGCGCAGGGCGGTGTACGCCCGTGGTGGCTGCAAGGTTCGAGGGTCACGTAAGCGGTGGCGCCTCGCGCCTTATCGCCGGCGGCGCGCAGGGCGTGGACTTCGGCGTGGGGTTCGCCGGTGCGCACGTGCCAGCCTTCGCCGACAATCTGCCCGTCCCGCACGATCACGCAGCCTACCCGAGGGTTAGGGTGCGTCGTGTAGTGACCTTTGCGCGCCAGTTCCAGGGCGCGAGCCATGTAATGGGCGTCGAGGATGGCTTGTTCTACGGAGGTGGTCATTCTTTCACCGGCTCACGGGCCAGGCGATCGATCTCTTCGCGGAACTCATTGAGGTCCTGAAAGCGGCGATACACCGAAGCAAAGCGAATGTAGGCGACTTCGTCGAGCTTTTGCAGCTCGGCCATCACCAGTTCACCGACGACAAGGGATTTAACCTCTCGCTCACCGGTGGCGCGCAGTTTGTGTTTGATGTGCACCAACGACAATTCCAGGCGCTCGACACTCACCGGGCGCTTCTCCAGCGCACGCTGCATGCCGGCGCGGAGTTTTTCTTCGTCGAACGGCTGACGGCTGCCGTCGGTTTTGATCAGGCGCGGCAACACCAATTCGGCAGTCTCGAACGTCGTGAAACGCTCGCCGCAGGCCAGGCATTCACGCCGGCGGCGTACCTGTTCGCCCTCGGCGACCAGACGCGAGTCGATGACCTTGGTGTCGTTGGCACCGCAGAAGGGACAGTGCATGGTGGCAGGCAACAAAAAAAGGGAGGGCCATGGTAGCGCATCCCGGTGGCAAGACAAGCCATAGGGTTTGCGGTATACAGACGGGTTATAAAGCTAGATCCATGGATTTCACTTTGCTGGAGCCGCAAATGTCCCTAAGACCGCTGGTTTTGCTCAGTCTTTTCAGCCTGCTGGTGGCCTGCAGCAGCGATGCGCCCAAGCCCCAGCCACCGACGCCAGGCCCCGCGCCGCAACAGGCGCAGAAGAAAGCCAAGGAGTCAGCCAACCTCGGCCCGCTGCCCGCTTATCAGCGTGAATTGAGCGGCACCCTGCAAGGCGTGCCGGCCGGGGCCGAAGTCGAACTGGCGCTGCTGGTGATCGACGACAAGGACCGCCCGCAGCAATTGCTCGCCAGTTCCAGCTTGATCGGCACCAACCAGATTCTGCCGTTTCACCTGCGTTTCAACCCGGAATCCTTTCCGGTTGGTGCCCGCGTTGAACTGCGTGGCCGCGCCAGCCAGTCCGGCCAACTGATTTTGCATCTGCCGTCGCAAGTCATCAGCCAGCCAACGACGCAAGTGCTGGGTCAGCTGCAATTCGTCAAAGCGCCATGATTGCACCGCTAGACGCTGTATGACCGGGCGAATCTACCGTTGCTCGATGAATTCTTGAGTCGCGGCCAGGAAGCGCTGGTGGCCGATTCGCGCGTGAGGGATTTTCGCCATCCGCTGTATCAGCGCATTGAAATGCTCGAAGCGATGACCTTGCCCAATCTGGCCGAACCCGAAGAGTTTCGGCATGTGAGCCTCTACCACGCGCGACGTGGCTAGCCTTATAGTTGCCCCATTCACGCTTTTACGAGATGCCCCATGAGTCAGGAAACGCCGTACATCTTCGACGCCACGACTGCCGATTTCGAGCAGTCGGTGATCGAGAACTCTTTCCACAAACCGGTGCTGGTGGATTTCTGGGCCGAATGGTGTGCGCCGTGCAAGGCGTTGATGCCGATGCTGCAAACCATCGCCGAGAGCTATCAGGGCGAGTTGCTGCTGGCCAAGGTCAACTGCGACGTCGAGCCGGACATCGTTTCGCGCTTCGGCATTCGCAGCCTGCCGACCGTGGTACTGTTCAAGGATGGTCAGCCGGTGGATGGTTTCGCCGGTGCACAGCCAGAATCCGCAGTGCGCGCAATGCTTGAGCCTCACGTGCAAATGCCGCCGCCGGCCGCTGCCGACCCGTTTGAGCAAGCTCAGGCGTTGTTCGATGACAACCGTTTTGCCGACGCCGAAGCCACACTGAAAGTACTGCTGGGCGAAGACAATACCAACGCAAAAGCACTGATTCTCTACGCCCGCTGCCTCACCGAACGCGGCGAGCTGGGCGAAGCGCAAACCGTGCTCGACGCGGTCAAGAGTGATGAGCACAAAGCCGCCCTCGCCGGCGCCAAGGCGCAGATCCAGTTTCTCGGCCAGGCCAAGGATTTGCCGGATGCGGCAGACCTGAAAGCGCGCTTGGCGAAAAATCCGCTGGACGATGAGGCGGTTTATCAATTGGCGATCCAGCAATTGGCGCGTCAGCAGTACGATGCGGCGCTGGATGCGTTGCTCAAGCTGTTCGTGCGCAATCGCAGCTACAGCGAAGGCTTGCCGCACAAGACCTTGCTGCAAGTGTTCGAACTGCTGGGCAACGATCACCCGCTGGTGACCACTTATCGTCGCAAGTTGTTTGCTGCGCTGTACTGACTTTTAACAAGAGCTAACCAGCATCGATCCAGCTGTAGAGCGGCGTATCCCCGCCGCTCGTCACCTTCACATCAGAGCAGTGGCGCAAACGCACCAGCAAGCGTTTGCCCGACGCCGCGCTGCCGGTCAGTCCTTCCAACTGATCGAGCAAATCCGGTCCGCTCAATTGCCCCGCCTTGCGCAGCAAATCCTTCGCGATCTGCCACAGCGCATCATCCTGATTGATAGGTTTCGCCGGCGCTGCACTGGCCTCGGGCTTGACCACCTGCAACTGCGCGCCGAGCCGTGCCCAGTCGCCGTCATCCATCTCCAGCGTCAAATCCACCGGCCAGTCGCCGATGCTTCCGCGAATTCGCAACATAAGTCTGCTCCTGCACATTTCCGACGTGCATGCTCCCATGGGACTTGTGCAACGCCAAGCAGACGGTCAAACTCTCGGCACTTACGTTATAAGATTACATAACAAACTATTCATTCTACTTTTCGGAGACCCGCCATGCGCCGTCTGCTTCTCGCTCTGCCGTTTGCCCTGTTGCCGCTGGCCGTCGCCCACGCCGCTGATGAACATGATCATGAGCACGGCAGCCTCGCCGCCCACGAACATGGCGTCGGTCGCCTGAACGCAGCGCTGGACGGTCAGACCCTGGAGCTGGAACTGGAAAGCCCGGCAATGAACCTGGTGGGTTTCGAACACGCCGCCACCACCGACGCTGACAAAGCTAAGGTTGCCGCCGTTCGTGCGCAGCTGGAGAAACCGCTGGTGCTGTTCAACCTGCCGAAAGCCGCCGGTTGCGTGGTTGCGACTCAAGAACTGGAAAGCCCATTGTTCGGCGACAAGCCGGATGCCGATGATGATCACGACGAAGACGCCAAGGACGGTCACCACCAGGACCACAGCGAAATCCACGCCCATTATCAATTCAGCTGCTCGGCACCCGGCGCGCTGAAGACGCTGGACCTGGCGAACATCTTCAACACCTTCCCGGCGACCCAGAAGATTCAGCTACAACTGATCAGCCCGAGCGGCCAGCAAGGCGTAGAAGTGACGGCCAAGGCTGCCGCCCTGAAATTCTAAATTCATCCCACAGGGTTCACCTATCACCTGACCGGTTTCACATGACCCAAGCACTCATCGAACTGTCCGACCTGAGCTTCAGCTGGCCCGGTCATCCGCCGCTGCTGGATATCCCGGCGTTTCGCCTTATGCCCGGCGAAACCCTGTTCCTCAAGGGCCCCAGCGGCAGTGGCAAGACCACCCTTCTCGGTCTGCTCGGTGGCGTGCAGAAGCCCGATCGCGGCAGCATTCGGCTGCTCGGCCAGGAACTGACCGAACTCTCGGCCGGCGCTCGCGACCGTTTCCGCGTCGATCACACCGGCTACATCTTTCAGCAGTTCAACTTGCTGCCGTTTCTCTCAGTACGCGAGAACGTTGAGTTGCCCTGCCACTTTTCCAAACTGCGCGCTGAACGGGCAATCCAGCGCCACGGCAGCGTCGATCAGGCGGCCGCCACCCTCCTCGCCCACTTGGGTTTGAAGGATCAAAACCTGCTCGGCCGCCGCGCCGATTCGCTTTCCATCGGCCAGCAGCAACGGGTGGCCGCTGCGCGTGCGTTGATCGGTCAGCCGGAATTGGTCATCGCCGACGAACCGACGTCGGCCCTGGATTACGACGCTCGCGAGAATTTCATTCGCTTGCTGTTCGCCGAATGCCGCGAAGCCGGGTCGAGCCTGCTGTTCGTCAGCCATGATCAGAGCCTGGCACCGCTGTTCGATCGCCACCTGTCGCTGGCCGATCTCAATCGCGCCGCCACGCCGCTGGAGGTTTGAGATGTATTTGTTTCGTCTAGCCATGGCCAGTCTGGCTAACCGTCGCTTCACCGCGATCCTCACCGCGTTTGCCATCGCCCTGTCGGTTTGTCTGCTGTTGGCCGTGGAACGCGTGCGCACCGAAGCCAAGGCCAGTTTCGCCAGCACCATCAGCGGCACCGACCTGATCGTCGGCGCCCGCTCCGGCTCGGTGAACCTGCTGCTGTACTCGGTGTTTCGCATCGGCAATGCCACCAACAACATTCGCTGGGACAGCTTCGAACACTTTGCCAACAACCCGAAAGTGAAGTGGGCAATCCCGATGTCCCTCGGCGACTCCCATCGCGGTTTTCGCGTGATGGGAACCACCGAGACGTACTTCGAGCATTATCAATACGGCCATCAAAAGCACTTGGAACTGGCCGACGGCCGGGCCTTCGCCACCGACCCGTTTGAAGTGGTGCTCGGTGCCGAAGTGGCCGATGCGCTGCACTACAAACTCGGTGACAAACTGGTACTGGCCCACGGCGTGGCGGTGATCAGCCTGGTCAAGCACGACGACAAGCCGTTCACCGTGGTCGGTATTCTCAAACGCACCGGTACCCCGGTGGACCGCACGTTGCACATCAGCCTCGGCGGCATGGAAGCGATCCACGTCGATTGGCACAACGGTGTGCCAGCGCGCGGCAACGGTCGGATCAGTGCCGATCAGGCGCGTAACATGGACCTGACGCCGCAGGCGATCACCGCGTTTATGCTCGGCCTCAACAGCAAGATTTCGACCTTCGCGCTACAGCGTGAGATCAATGAATTCCTTGGAGAGCCGATGCTGGCGATCCTGCCGGGCGTGGCGCTGCAAGAACTGTGGAGCTTGATGAGCACCGCGGAAAAAGCCTTGTTCGTGGTCTCGCTGTTTGTGGTGTTGACCGGGTTGATCGGCATGCTCACGGCGATCCTCACCAGCCTCAACGAACGACGTCGGGAGATGGCGATTCTGCGCTCGGTGGGCGCCCGGCCGTGGCATATTGCGACTTTGCTGGTGCTGGAGGCGTTTGCCTTGGCGCTGTCCGGGGTGATCGCCGGTGTGGCGCTGCTTTACGTATGCATTGGTGCGGCTCAGGGCTACGTACAGGCGAATTACGGCTTGTACTTGCCGCTGGCCTGGCCGAGCGAATATGAATGGACGCTGCTCGGTGGCATCCTGATCGCCGCGTTGCTGATGGGCAGCGTGCCGGCCTGGCGCGCGTATCGCCAATCCTTGGCCGATGGCCTGTCGATCCGTTTATGAGGACGTTGAACATGCCCCGCGCTGTGCTTGCGCTGTTGATGCTGGTTGCCCTGCCTCTGTGGGCGGCCGAGCCGAAAGACCTGACCTGGTCGGAAATGATCCCGCCGGACGCCGCGCCGGAAGTACCGAACATGACGCCGCTGCACGACCTGTCGCAGATGGGCAACGCGTTGGCCGCCGAGTCGGCACCTGCGGCCAAGCAAGACATGCCGAATGCACCGGTGGTGAACAGTCTCAACGGCCAGAACATTCGATTGCCGGGCTACATCGTGCCGCTGGAAGTGAGTGAAGAAGGTCGCACCACGGAGTTTCTGCTGGTGCCGTATTTCGGCGCCTGCATCCACGTGCCGCCACCGCCATCGAACCAGATCGTGCACGTCAAAAGCGAGGTGGGTGTGAAGCTCGATGAGTTGTATCAGCCGTACTGGATCGAGGGTGCGCTGCAGGTCAAGGCATCCAGCAGTGAATTGGCCGACGCGGGGTATCAGATGGAGGCGGACAAGATTTATGTGTATGAGCTGCCAGAGTAAATGACGCCCCTATCACTGATTCATTGAGCTGAATCAAAAGACCGTACCAGACGGCTCCGTACCATTGGACATCAAATATTTTTAACGTCCTTTGGAGCCCTCAATGCACAAGTCCAAGCTCTGCGCTTCGCTGTTTGCCCTCGCGCTCGCAGCACCGCTAGCCTACGCCCACGAAGCTGGCGACATCCTCGTTCGCGCCGGTGCGATCACCGTCAACCCGAAAGCCGACAGTTCCAGCGTCAAGGTTGATCAAGGCCCGTTGAAGGGTGCCGATCTGGGTGGCAAGGCCACCATGAGCAGCGACACGCAACTGGGTTTGAACTTCGCTTACATGGTCACCAACAACTGGGGGATCGAGCTGCTGGCGGCCTCGCCGTTCGAGCATGACGTGAAGATCAAAGGCACCGCCCTGGGCGCGGCCAACGGCAAACTCGGCAGCCTGAAACACTTGCCACCGACGCTGAGCGTTGTGTACTACCCACTGGACGCGAAGTCCGCATTCCAGCCTTATGTCGGCGCCGGTATCAACTACACCTGGATCTACGACGAGCACGTTGGCAGCGAAGCCAGCGCCAACGGCTTCAGTAACTTCAAGGCGGATAACTCCTGGGGCATGGCGTTCCAGGTCGGCGCCGACTACATGATTACCGACAACATCATGATCAACGCCCAGGTGCGCTACATCGACATCGACACCACCGCGACGGTGGAAAACAACGCAGTGGCACAGGGCACTCGCGCCAAGGTCGATGTGGACGTAGACCCATTCATCTACATGGTTGGCCTGGGTTACAAGTTCTAAAAATACCGCACAAAAAAGGCGCCTCGAACGGCGCCTTTTTTGATCGTTCCCACGCTCCGCGTGGGAATGCAGCCCGGGACGCTCCGCGTCCCAACAATCATCAGCGCCCCAGCAACCGCGCCAGGCCGACACGCATCGGTGTCTGCTCTGGGTAGGTAAAGCGCTCCAGCAAACGCTGATTGTTCGCTCGCGAGTGACGGATGTCACCGGCGCGCGCCAGGCCATAGCTCACCGGCGGCAATTGACCGACCACCGTTTCAAGGGCTTCAAGCATTTGCTTGAGGGTCGTGGCCTGGTTCCAGCCGACGTTGACCGCGCCGACTTCGACCTGCGGTTTCTCAATGGCTTGCACCAGCAAGTCGACCAGGTCTTCGACGTAGACGAAATCGCGAGTCTGCTCACCGTCACCGAACACAGTGATCGGCAGGCCCTTCTGCGCGCGCTCGCTGAAAATGCTGATCACCCCGGAGTACGGCGAGGACGGATCCTGGCGCGGGCCGAAGATGTTGAAAAAGCGGAACACCACTGGTTCCAGACCATGCTGGCGACGGTAAAAATCGAAGTAATGCTCACTCGCCAGCTTGTCCGAAGCGTAAGGCGTCAACGGTGCCTTGGGCGTGTCTTCGTCAATCGACTCGCCTTCGCCATTGTTGCCGTAGACCGCTGCGCTGGACGCGAACAGCACCCGTTTGACGCCGGTCTGGCGCATGGCTTCGCAGACATTCAACGAGCCAATGAAGTTGCTCTGGTGAGTCTTCACCGGATCATCCACCGACGCCTGCACCGACGCCACCGCAGCCAGGTGCGCCACAGCGCTGCAACCGACCATCGCCCGCGCGACCAACGCGGCATCGGCGACATCGCCGACGATCAGTTCGACGCCGGGATTGTCCAGCGGCAAGTTGCTGCGTTTGCCAGTCGAGAGGTCATCAAGAATGCGCACCGAATGGCCCTTGGCGAGCAAGGCATCGGTGAGGTGCGAGCCGATGAAACCGGCACCGCCGGTGATTAAAACAGGGCCGTCAGCCATGGCGATAAAACCTATCCAGTAAGCCCGGGAGTGCCGCACGCCAGGCGCGGGGCTTGATCCCGAAAGTGTGCAGAATTTTCTTGCAGGCCAGCACCGCGTGTTGCGGCTCTTCGGCGGCGTCCGGTCGCGCGGCGTGAGCCTGGGCGGTTGGCGCTTCGATGGCCAGCGGATGCAAGGCGCGTGCTTCGGTGAGGATCGCCTGACCCAGGGCCAGCGGCGTGGTCGCCTCATGCCCGGCGTAATGGTAGGTGCCCCACAACGGCGCCGAGCAATCAAGTTGCTTGAGCACCGAGATGATCACCCGGGCGGCGTCATCCACCGGCGTCGGATTGCCCCGACGGTCGTCGGCCATCAACAGTTCTTCAGGTAGTTCGGCGCGGCCGAGGAAACGCCCAAGGGTGCCATCGGGGCTGTCATCCAGTAGCCAGCCGAATCGCAGCAGCACGTGTTGCGGGCAAGTGGCGCGTACGCTTTGTTCGATTCGCCACAAGGCCTGACCGCGCAGGCCCAGGGGCACCGGTTCGTCTTTTTCGCTGTAGGCCGTCGCCCGGGAGCCGTCGAATACTCGATAACTCGACGGTTGCAGCAGAACGATGTTGTGATGCTGGCAC
Source organism: Pseudomonas sp. HLT2-19-2 (assembly GCF_054898005.1). NCBI lineage: Bacteria > Pseudomonadati > Pseudomonadota > Gammaproteobacteria > Pseudomonadales > Pseudomonadaceae > Pseudomonas > Pseudomonas sp. HLT2-19-2. The sequence goes on from NZ_CM142712.1 coordinate 5,500,151, forward strand.
AGTTCGGCCAGACGCTCGATCGCCCGCTCCTGCCCGGCCAGACGTTGCTCGCTGACCGTCTCCGCCTGAAACCAGTCGAAGTAATAGGCGAGGTTGATCAACGCGTCCGGACGGGTGTCGTCGAGCAGTTGCGTCAGGGTCGCGGCATCCCAGCCGTCTTGCGGTGGGCGGGGGGCGAGGAAGCCGATGTCTTCCTCCGCACCGAGGCGAATCAGCGCCTGCCCAAGGGCATTTCCGCCGCCCAGTAACATAAGGCGCATTCGCATAGAGTCAGCAGGCCCAGTCTGATTGAAACAATGGCTTTATCGACACCGCTCGCGGGCAATGCCGTCGATAGTTGCCGGAATCGTTGCATTTTGCGGGTTTACTGCGCAACCGTCATCCGTAAAGTGTAGATCGCCGGATTTTGCGGTGCGGCTAATGACCCCTTCGCGGGCAAGCCTCGCTCCTACAAGGGAATGCGATCACCTGTAGGAGCGAGGCTTGCCCGCGAAGAGGCCCTCAGCAACAGCGAAGGTCTTGAGCGGTACTTGCATCTTCAGCCCCCCGCCCGCATAAATTGCTCCATGAATCTGCCAATACCGACGGACAGCGCCCTGGCAGGCTTCCACCCCGCCGTCAGCGCCTGGTTCAGCAGCACCTTCCCGACGGTCACCGCCGCCCAGGCCCGGGCGTGGCCATTGATCCGCCAGCACCGTTCGACCCTGATCGCCGCACCCACGGGCTCTGGCAAAACCCTCACCGCGTTCCTCGCGGTCATCGACGACCTGGTCCACCGCGGATTGGCCAACGGCGGCCATCTGCCAGACGAAACCCTGGTGGTTTACGTTTCACCGCTCAAGGCCCTGTCCAACGACATCCAGATCAACCTGCAAAACCCGCTGGCCGGCATCACCGAGCAGTTACGCGCGATGGGCTTGCCGCAATTGCAGATCAACACCGCCGTGCGCACCGGCGATACGCCGCAAAAAGACCGCACGGCGATGCGCAAGAACGCCCCGCACATTCTGGTGACCACCCCGGAATCCCTTTACGTGCTGCTCGGTTCCGACTCCGGCCGACAAATGCTCAGTACCGCCCGCACGGTGATCGTCGACGAAATTCACGCGATCGCCGCCAGCAAGCGCGGCAGCCACCTGGCCCTGAGCCTCGAGCGACTGCAAGCGTTGTGCGCGCAACCGCTGATGCGGATTGGCCTGTCTGCCACGCAAAAACCCATCGAAGCCGTGTCGCATTTTCTGGTTGGCCGCGACCGCCCCTGCGAAATCATCGATATCGGCCATGCCCGCCCACGCGATCTGGGCATCGAAGTGCCGCCCGTGCCGTTGTCGGCAGTCATGGCCAACGACGTCTGGGAACTGGTCTACGACCGCCTCGTCGCCCTCGCCCGCGAACACCGCACCACCCTGATTTTCGTCAACACCCGACGCCTGGCCGAACGCCTGAGTCGACACTTGAGCGAGCGTCTCGGCAAGGACGCGGTGGCCGCCCACCACGGCAGTCTGGCCAAGGAATTTCGTCTCGACGCCGAGCAACGGCTCAAGCGTGGCGAACTGCAAGTGCTGATCGCCACGGCGTCCCTGGAACTGGGGATCGATATCGGCGAGGTCGACCTGGTCTGCCAGATTGCCTCGCCGCGCTCGATTGCCGGGTTCCTGCAACGCGTCGGCCGCTCCGGGCACCAGGTTGGCGGCACGCCCAAGGGCCGCTTGTTCGCCACCACCCGCGACGACCTGATCGAATGCGCCGCCCTGCTCGACTGCGTGCGTCGCGGCGAACTCGACACCTTGCAGATTCCGAAGGCGCCACTGGACGTACTCGCCCAGCAAATCATCGCCGAGGTGAGCTGCCAGGAATGGCAAGAACAAGCGTTGCTGGAGATGTTTCGCAAGGCCTCGCCGTATGCCCAACTTGACGAAAAACATTATCAGGCACTGCTGCAGATGCTCGCCGAGGGTTACAACGGTCGCCTGGGCATCCGCAGCGCTTACCTGCACCGCGACGCCGTGACCCGCACCCTGCGCGGTCGCCGGGGGGCCAAACTGACCGCGGTGACCAGCGGCGGGACGATCCCGGACAACGCCGACTACAGCGTGGTGCTGGAACCCCAAGGGCTGAACATCGGCAGCGTCAACGAGGACTTTGCGGTGGAAAGCATCGCCAGCGATGTCTTCCAATTGGGCAACACCTCCTACCGAATCCTGCGGGTCGAAACCGGCAAGGTCCGGGTCGAAGACGCTCAGGGACAACCGCCGACCATTCCATTCTGGCTCGGTGAAGCACCGGGCCGCAGTGCTGAACTATCGTTCGCCGTGGCACGCCTGCAAGCGCAACTCGATGAGCTGCTCGGCGCTACACCCGGTCACTTGCAGCCCGCGATCGACTGGCTGACCGACACCCTCGGTCTGAACCTGGCCAGTGCCGAACAATTGGTCGATTACCTGGCCCGTGCGCGCCTGACCCTCGGCGCCCTGCCATCACAAGACACGCTGCTGATGGAGCGGTTTTTCGACGAGTCCGGCGGCACGCAACTGATCATCCACACGCCGTTCGGCAGCCGTATCAACCGCGCCTGGGGGTTGGCCCTGCGCAAGCGTTTCTGCCGCACCTTCAACTTCGAATTGCAGGCTGCAGCCAGCGAAGACGCTATCGTTTTTTCGCTGTCGACCAGCCACAGTTTTGAGCTCGATGATGTCTGGCGCTACCTGCACAGCAACAGCGCCGAGCGCACCCTGATTCAAGCCGTGCTCGATGCGCCGCTGTTCGGTGTGCGCTGGCGCTGGAATGCCGGGGTGGCGTTGGCGCTGCCGCGTTACACCGGCGGGCGCAAAGTCGCGCCGCAGATCCAGCGGATGAAAAGCGAAGACCTGATCGCCAGCGTATTTCCCGACCAGATTGCTTGCGTGGAAAACCTCGCGGGCGAACGGGAAATTCCCGACCATCCACTGGTGGAACAAACCCTCGACGATTGCCTGCACGAGGCCATGGACAGCGAAGGCTGGCTGGCGTTGTTGCGGCGCATGGAACGTGGCGACATCCGCCTGATCAGCCGCGATTTACCAGCCCCCTCGCCGCTGGCAGCGGAAATCCTCAGCGCCCGGCCCTACACCTTTCTCGACGATGCGCCGCTGGAAGAGCGCCGCACTCAAGCGGTACTCAACCGCCGCTGGAGCGATCCGCAGTCCACCGACGACCTCGGTGCGCTGGATGCGCAAGGCATTGAAGCGGTGCGCGAGGAAGCCTGGCCAACGCCGACCGGCGTCGATGAAATGCATGAGGCGTTGATGAGCCTCGCGTGCATCAGCGACGTCGAGGCCCAGGCCAATCCAGACTGGCTCGATTGGCTGAACGCCCTGGCTGACAGCGGGCGCGCCAGCCGCCTGCCAATCAATGCCGGGCAAGCGCTATGGTTGGCACTGGAGCGGCTGACCTGCCTGCGGGCGATTTATCCTCAGGCGATTTTGCAGCCACCGTTGGAGGCGTTGCCCGGGTTCGATGAAGTCTGGACGCCGGACGAAGCGGTGCTCGAAGTGATCCGTGCGCGGCTCAGTGCCTTTGGCCCGTTACCGCTGAAGGCAATTGCCGAGCCGCTCGGATTACCGGCGACTCAAGTCACCCAGGCATTGGCGCAACTGGAACGCGAAGGCTATGTGCTGCGCGGCCAATTCACGCCCGGCACGGGTGAGGAAGAATGGTGCGAACGGCATCTGCTGGCGCGGATTCACCGCTACACCGTCAAGCGTCTGCGGCGGGAAATCGAGCCCGTGGCGTTGCAAGACTTCATGCGTTTCCTGTTCGACTGGCAGCATCTGTCCTCCGCGACCCAAGGCCAGGGCAGCACAGTGTTGCCCGCGATAGTCGGTCAGTTCGAAGGCTATCCCGCCGCCGCTTCAGCCTGGGACAGCGACCTCCTGCCAGCGCGGATCAAAGGCTATTCGGCGAGTTGGCTGGATGACCTGTGCCGTAGCGGCAAATGGGTGTGGACGCGCCTGACCGCACGCAACAAGAGCACCAGCACGGCGTTGCGCAGCACGCCGATTCTGCTGTTGCCCCGTAGTCAGGTCGGGTTGTGGAGCGGGTTGACCGAGCAGACGCCGGCCAGCGAGCTGTCGCCCAAGACACAGAAAGTGTATGAAGCACTCAGCCAACACGGCGCGCTGTTTTTCGATGAGCTGATTCACGAGGCTCATCTGCTGCGCTCGGAACTGGAAATCGCCTTGCAGGAATTGGTCGGCGCCGGGTTGGTGAATGCTGACAGCTTCGCCGGCCTGCGAGCGCTGATCACCCCGGCCAGCAAGCGACAGAATCGCAGCAGCCGACGCGGGCGCGGAGCGTTTGTCGGCGGGATGGACGATGCCGGGCGCTGGGCGCTGTTGCGGCGCGGAGCGCCTGCGCCGGTTGTGGATAACCAGCGCCCGGCGCCCACGCCGACCGACACCCTTGAACATATCGCCATGACCTTGCTCCGGCGCTACGGGGTGGTGTTCTGGCGTTTGCTGGAACGTGAAGCGGATTGGTTGCCGAGCTGGCGGGAATTGCTACGCACTTTCCATCGGCTGGAAGCTCGAGGCGAGATTCGCGGCGGGCGGTTTGTCAGTGGCTTGGCCGGTGAACAATTTGCGTTGCCCGAGGCCATTCCTTTACTGCGCGAGGTGCGGCGACGGCCGCATGACGGGAGTTTGATTGCCGTGTGCGGGGTTGATCCGCTGAACCTCGCCGGGACGCTTCTGCCGGGAACAAAAGTGCCGGCATTGGCGAGTAATCGATTGGTGTATCGCGATGGATTGCCCGCCGCTGCCGAGATTGCCGGCAAGCAGCTTTTTTGGTTGGAGTTGGATCAGCAGGCCAGTGCTGAAGTTCGCAACAAACTGATCCAACACCGATAACCAAACACCACAGGGATCCGCGGAGTTATTGGGTTCTCGGCTGATCCGGCAGCAACACCGATGAATGCTCCGACGCAAGCCCATCGCTTTGCGGCAGATCAACAGCCTGCCTGGACATCAAAACCTGCTGTGGATAAGTCTGCGCGAAATGCACCCACGGGCTGTTATCCACAAGTTTTTTCAAACGTTGGTTGAACGCCCGACTCACTGCGTATTGCCCGCCCGACACCGTGCGGAACTGTGCCGTCAGCACCACGCCGTTAAGGTCCATCTTGTCGACACCAAATACATCCAGCGGCCCTTGCAGGTTGTACTTGAGGAACGCATCGTCGCGGATGGAATCCCCGGCCTCGCGGATCAACTCGATAGCCTTGTCGACATCAGTGTCGTAGGTGAACTGCACCGAGAAAAACGCATAGGCGAATTGCCGCGACTGATTGGTCACAGCCTTGATCTGACCGAATGGCACCGAGTGCACAAACCCCTTGCCGTCGCGCAGTCGCAAGGTGCGAATGGTCAGGCCTTCGACGGTGCCGGCGTGGCCAGAATCGAGCACCACCCAATCGCCAATCGACAACGTGTCTTCGATGATGATGAACAACCCGGTGATCACGTCCTGCACCAGTTGCTGGGAACCGAAACCGATGGCCAGCCCCACGACACCGGCACCGGCCAAAAAGGGTGCAACGTTGATTCCCAGGTTAGCCATGGTGGTGATGGCGCAGATCACCACCAGGATGATTTTGATCGCGTTGCGCAGCAGCGGCAGGATGGTTTTGGTTCGGGTACTGGGTTGGCGCGTCGATCGTTTGTTAACCGGTGGTTTCAGGGCTTCCTGAATCGCCGTGTCCAACACCACCCAGCCCATCCAGGTCACCAGGAAAATCAAACCGATACGACTCAGGGAATCGCTGATCGCCCGACCGACCGAGTTGCTCACCGCAAACTCGAACAGCGACACGCCCCAGATGCGCCCCAGGACATCAATGAACACAATCGCCAGGGCGATCCGCAGCAACGCGTGCGAAAGGCTCAGAAAGCGCTCTTTGTAGGCACTGCTGCGGCGCGCGGCCACTTCACTGCGCGACTTGAACAGGTGATGCAGCGACGTGCTGAGAAACACCGTCGCAATCAGCAACACAGTAGTAAACAGCGCACAGCGCAGCACTTTCTGGTTGTCGTCGCCAATGCCGATCAGGTTGATCACTGACACCAGCACCATCAACAGAATCGGCCAGTACCAGAGCCCGGAAAAGATCCGCAGCATTTCACGCAAGGCCGGCTGCTTGAGGCGCTGGGCCAACGGCAAAATGCGGATCAGATGGGCCACCGGACGGCGCATCTTGAACACCAGAAGGCCGAAGGCTATCGAGGCTGCCAGCCCGGTGAACACCGCAACACTGCTGGTGAGATTGCGGCCGAGCAGGCGGGCGATCTGCGGACTGGTCAAGGCGTCGCTCAGGGCCACAAGGAAGCCAATCAAAAAGAGCGGTCGTGGGCTGAGCTGACGAATAAACTGCACCGCCCGGCGTTTGTGGCCGGCGTTGAACAGCACCACCAGCGACAACAGCAACGACGCGGCGAAAATGCCGCTGCTGGTGGCATAAGCGAAACACAATGCCAGCGCCCGGCCGGCGGACACTTGCAAGAAGTGGCTGACATAGAGTGTCAGCGGCAGGCTGACCAGCGCCGGAACCGTGTAGGGCAACACATAACCGAGTAAAGCCTGACCGCGCTCGCGACTGAGCAGCAGGCGATTCTGGCACAGACGTTTGGCGAGCAGCCCTCCCAGCAGCCAGAGCAGCGCAAAGACGCCAATCCACACACAGGACAACAGCAGGAAATCCCCCGCCACGCTCCAGCTTGAACGGGCCGATGGATGATTGACCAGTTGATCCACCTCAACCGCCGCCCGGTCTGCACGCAGGCGCCAGGCGTCGAGCAGGTCCTCGTTGAGATCGAGCTTTCCCTGGACTTCATCAATGCTCGAACTGATGGCACCCAGCAAACCACCCTGTACCAGCGGTTCGGGGTGTGCCAGTGGTGTCGCAGCGGTGGCCGCCGGCACACCCGGTAGTGCGGCAGCCTCCAGCTCGTTGCTGCCCAGAATCGACAACGCCCCCAGTAGTATCGCGGTCTTGAACTTGAACAAACGCGGCGCTCCTGCAAAAGGGTCTGTAAGGAACTGATCGGGAGATTGTAGGCAAGTTCCGATCGTTCCCACGTTAGGCACGGCCCGAGTGATCGCCGGACACTAACAGAGACTTTAACCATCCGTACTCCCGTCGAAACTTTCTCGCACGCCCCGCAGTCATCAAAAGACAGGGGCAGTCCGAGGACCATTAGACGGGAGGCGATATGGCGGCGATTCACATCGGTATTTCAGGCTGGCGCTACACGCCCTGGCGGGGGGATTTCTACCCGAAGGGGCTGACTCACAAGCGCGAATTGCAATTCGCCTCACGGGCGGTCAACAGCATTGAAATCAATGGATCGTTTTACGCCCTGCAACGGCCTGAACGCTACGCCCAGTGGTACACAGAAACCCCGGCGGGTTTCGTCTTCAGCGTCAAAGCCCCGCGTTTTATCACCCATATCAGACGCCTGCGTGACATCCACAAACCTTTGGCGAATTTCTTCGCCTCCGGCGTGCTGGAACTCAAGGACAAACTCGGCCCGATCCTCTGGCAATTTCCGCCCAATTTCAAATTCGATGCCGAGCTGTTCGAAACCTTTCTCGAGCAGTTGCCCCACAACACCGAAGAGGCCGCCACCCTCGCCCATCAACACGAATCGCGCCTGAACGGTCGCGCCAGCATGAAGGCCTACGGGAAAAAGCCTTTGCGCCATGCCGTAGAAATCAGAAACGAGAGCTTCGTCGATCCGGCATTCATCCGCCTGCTCAAACGCTACAACGCTGCGCTCGTCATCGCCGACACCGCCGGAAAATGGCCGTACCGCGAAGACCTCACCAGCGACTTCGTCTACCTGCGCCTGCACGGTGCCGAAGAACTCTATGCCAGCGGTTACACCCCCGAGGCGCTGAAACGCTGGGGAGACCGGATCGAGGCCTGGCATCGCGGCCAGCAACCGAGCGACCCGCAGCTGATCGCGCCCCGGCAGAAGCCCAAGGCGCGCAAGTCCCGTGAGGTGTTCTGCTATTTCGACAACGACATCAAAGTCCGTGCGCCCTTCGATGCCCGCCGCTTGTTGGAGCGCTTTCATCTGGATAAAGACCTCGCCACCCGTCCCGGTGAACTGGCCGCCGAAGGAGTGCTGTCATGAGCATTCCCGAACCGGTCGGCACCACCGACGAACAGCAATCTATCATCACCGCCGTGCGCCGCTTCACCGTGCTGACGGTCAACACGCACAAGGGTTTCACCGCCCTCAACCGGCGCTTCATCCTCCCCGAATTGCGCGAAGCGGTGCGCAGCGTGTCCGCCGACGTGGTGTTTTTGCAGGAAGTCCACGGCACCCACGAGCATCATCCTCAGCGCTACAACAATTGGCCGCCGATACCGCAATACGAATTCCTCGCCGACACCCTGTGGCCGCAGTTCGCCTATGGACGCAACGCGGTCTACCCGGCCGGCGATCACGGCAATGCGCTGCTGTCGAAATTCCAGATCATTCGCCACGACAACCTCGACGTTTCCATCAGCGGTCACGAGAACCGCGGCATCCTGCATTGTGTGCTGCGCCTGCCCGGTGATGGCCAGGAAGTGCATGCCATTTGTGTGCATCTGGGTCTTCGCGAAACCCACCGGACCGAACAACTCCAGTTGCTGGCCCAGCGCCTCGAAGAACTGCCGCGCGATGCCCCGGTGATTGTTGCCGGTGACTTCAACGACTGGCGCCAGCGTGCCGACGCACTGCTCACACCCTGCGGTTTACGGGAAGTTTTCGCCGAACTCCACGGCAAACCGGCGCGCAGTTTTCCAGCGCGATTGCCAGCGCTGCGTCTTGACCGCATCTACGTGCGCAACCTCAAGGCCAGTCATCCACAAGTGCTGGCCGCGCGGCCCTGGTCACACCTTTCCGACCATGCACCGCTATCGGTGGAGATCGAGCTATGAGCAGCCCATCGATGGATAAAACCAACGTGGAGCACTTATCCACAACTCCACCGATCCGTGAACCGGGCGTGGTCGACGTCGAATATGGCTGGCAAGGCAACAACCGCGTAGAGCTGCTGGAAAACGGCGAAGCGTACTTCCCCCGGGTATTCGAGGCCTTGCGTCAGGCGAAAACTGAAATCCTGCTGGAAACCTTCATCCTGTTTGAAGACAAGGTGGGCAATGAACTGCAGCAAATCCTGATCGAGGCGGCTCGACGCGGCGTGCGGATTTCCGTCAGCCTCGACGGCTTTGGCTGTGGCGAGCTGAGCACCGGGTTCCTCGCCGCCCTGAGCGAGGCCGGCGCACGCATCCAGATTTTCGACCCGGCACCGAAACATCTGGGCATCCGCACCAACTGGTTCCGCCGCCTGCACCGCAAGATAGTGGTGGTCGACGGCACGATTGCATTCATCGGCGGCATCAACTTTTCCGCCGACCATTTGGCTGACTTCGGCCCTGAGGCCAAGCAGGATTATTCCGTTGAAGTGCAAGGTCCGGCGGTGGCCGACATTCATCACTTCGCCCTGCTGCAAAGCGGTCGCCCGGCTCGCGCCAAATACTGGTGGCAACGGCGCAGGCAACGGCGCTCGGAACTGGCGTTCAGCGATCATGACGGCCAGGTTCGCCTGGTGTACCGCGACAACGGCGAGCATCCGACCGACATCGAAGAGGTTTACCGCCAGGTGCTGCGCAGTGCCCAGCGCCGAGTCGTGATCGCCAACGCCTACTTCTTTCCGGGCTATCGCCTGCTGCGCGAGATCCGCGACGCGGCGCGCCGTGGCGTTGATGTGCGGCTGATCCTGCAAGGTCAGCCCGATATGCTGGTGGCCAGACTCGCCGCGCGCATGACTTATGACTACCTGCTCAAATCCGGCGTGCAGATTTACGAATATTGCGACCGTCCCTTGCACGGCAAAGTCGCACTGGTGGATGAGGATTGGAGCACGGTCGGTTCGAGCAACCTCGACCCATTGAGTCTGTCGATGAACCTGGAAGCCAATGTGTTGATCCGCGATCGCGCCTTCAACCGCGACCTGTTCAAACGCCTCGAAGACCTGAGTAACAACCATTGCAAGGCCATGTCCGCCGACAAAACCCCGCGCGGACGGATCTGGCACATGACCGTCGGCTTTCTGGTGTTTCACTTTTTGCGGCACTTCCCAGCCTGGGCCGGTTGGCTACCGGCGCATAAACCGCGCCTGAAGCGGTTCATCCATCCGGCCGGGAGCGACCACCATGAACCGCGCTGACGCACACCCGACGGCGCACGCCGACAGCCCGAGCAAATCTCGCTGGAGCCGCTGGAAACGGCCGCTGACAATGCTGTTTTTCCTGGCGCTGATCGTGCTGATTACGATGCTCGCCCAGCGCATCGAATGGAACGAAGTGTTCGACACTCTGGCTGATTTCAAGGTGCGCACGCTGATCATCGCATTCGGCCTGACCTTGGTGAGTTTTCTGGTCTACGCCTGTTTCGATCTGATTGGTCGTACTTACATTCGCCAGGACCTGACGTGGAAGCAGATCCTGCCAGTGGGGATTATCAGCTATGCCTTCAACCTCAACCTGAGCGCCTGGGTCGGCGGCATTGCCATGCGTTATCGACTGTATTCGCGGCTTGGGGTGAGCAAGGGCAACATCGCGAAAATTCTCGGGTTGAGCCTGGCGACCAACTGGTTCGGTTACATGGTGATTGCCGGCGCGGTGTTCAGCAGTGGTCTGGTGCGAATGCCGCCAGGCTGGAAGCTGAGCAGCGGCGCATTGCAAGCGGTGGGCGTGTTGTTGCTGCTGGTGAGCGCAGGGTATCTGGTGGCGTGTCAGTTTTCCAAGCGTCGGGAATGGGCGATACGCGGGGTGGAAATCAATCTGCCGTCCCTGCGCATGGCGGTGCTGCAACTGGCCCTCGGGGCGCTGAATTGGTCGCTGATGGCGGCGGTGATTTTCACCTTGTTGCCGAGCAAGCTGGATTATCCGCTGGTGCTTGGGGTGTTGTTGATCAGCGCGATTGCCGGGGTCATCACGCACATTCCCGCCGGGCTCGGCGTATTGGAAGCGGTGTTCGTGGCGCTGCTGCAACATGAAGCGTCCCGAGGGAGCCTGGTGGGCGGATTGCTGGCTTATCGGGCGATCTATTTCATCTTGCCGCTACTGATTACGTTGGTGATGTATTTGATCGTGGAGGCCAAGGCCAAGTCGTTGCGGATCGAGAAGAAACCGAGGCATTAACAGCCGAAATTTTACAATGACTGGATGATGCTCAACCGCTCACCCACCACCATCTCGGTGATCCAACCCACCAGGATCGAGGTGTACGCCTGTTGCGAAACAGGTTCGCTCAAGGCGTGGTCGGCTCCGTCGATAATCCGGTGGGTCAAAGAGTGAGTCTGCTGGCAGGCCGCGCGGTAACTCATGATGGTGGCGTGGGGCACGTAGTCGTCAGTCTCTGATTCGACCAGCAGCACATCCCCGGTGAACTGCGAACAGGCATGCAGCGCACGATTGCTGTCGGCGCGGACTAACGTGCGGCGGTAATCACGTAAATCGAGCTTATCCAGGTCACGCTTGGGCGTGTGCCATTGATCATCGCGATACAGCGCCGGCACCCGCAGCGCCAGCCAGCGCACCGGACGCAATGACGTCAGGATCGAGGCCAGATAACCGCCATAGCTGGTGCCGACAACGGCAATCGCCGATGTATCGAGCGCTGGGTGCGCGAGCAAGCGGTCATACGCCGCCAGCAGGTCGCGCAGGTTGTCTTCGCGCGTCACTCGACTCAGCGCAATTCCCGTCCCGCCGGTGTGCCCGCGCAAGTCGAACGTCAGGCACACGCAACCCAAACCCGCGATGCCTTTGGCCCGTAGCAGGTCCCGTTCCTGACTACCGCCCCAACCGTGCACAAAGAGCACGCCGGGGACTTTTGATTTGGGGCTGAGAAAAGTCCCGATCATCTGTTCATCGTCGATGTCGATTTGAATGGTTTCGCTTCTAGCCGTCATAGGATTTAACCGTTACGTACTTGAGAAGAAAGTCACTGTTTTGCGCCGGTCCGCGATATACCTCGATGGCGTCCGTCGGCAGCGGCTGGTCGATGTAGGTCTCGACCGAAGACACGCGAATCGCGCGCATCCCGGGGTCGTTGACGAAGCTCTGCAAGGCGGCGACTTCGGCACTGCTGGCACCGCCCATCCGCCAGGACTGCTCGAGCACGCCACTGCGCTGTTTGCCGTTACTGTCCACACCTTGGGCGATGTCGTAGTTGCGCCGCGAGGCATAGAAACCGGGATAAGCCTCATCCGCGGCGCTGTCGAACACTTGTGCCTGCCGGATCGCCAGCCGCACATCGTCCGGCAGGTCCAGTTCGAGCAAATCGTCGTAATACCCCTGCACCACCAGCAGGTTGGAGCCTCCATAAACCTGCTCGCCCTGACCGTCTTTGGTCAAGTACTGATCACCGCAATAACTCAGCACCTTGTCGCCGATGAAGGTCTGACCGACGCTGTGGGTGATCACTCGGTCCAGGTCCTGTTCCAGCACCACGCCTTCGGTGAACAGCGTTTCGGCATCGGATCTGGCGAGGATGGCATCGAACTGGTCGAGGCTTTTGATCACTTCCTGACCGCGTCCGGCGCAGGCATGAATAGGCTTGATGCGGATCGGGCCGCTGTAGAGCAGATGCTCTGCCGCAGGACGCGCATCCTCCAGGGAAAACACGCTGAGGCCGTCGAGTACAACGTTGCGCACACGTTCGGAAAACAACGGCGACCAGCCTTCCGGAGCGTGAGCATTTTTGTTGCATAACCCGTGACTGATGGCTTTGGTGCAGATGAAGTCATGGTCGACGTAACCGCCCCACAAATCCTCCGGCCCTTTGACCCCCAATTGCCGGGCGGCAGCTACGCCAACAACCGTCTGGGTCGGCAACAGATAAAGGTCTCGACCTTTGTGAAGTTCGGGGTCGTAACTGCCGCCGTATTTAAGCCCGAGAATCTGCGCCAGCCAACGCGCCAACGCTCGATTGGTTTCCACTTCGTGCAACGGAGCCTCGGGGCGCACGGAGTGAGCGACCACTAGTTTCTTGCGATTTGCTGGGGTCATGCGTCCCCCTTCAATCTGCGCTTGATGAATGTAGTTGAAGGGGTGCAGAGATCAGGCCAAGGAGGGACGAAGACAAACGGTTTTCAAATCAGCCAGTTGCGAAAAACATGATGGCATCGTGCCTGTTCTATTCTGCACGACAAGGGTTTCAACTCCGGCATTTTGCACGACTTGCGCTCACCCCTGACTCGCTCCCACCCCGAACCGTGTCCGGTAATCACTCGGCGCCAACCCGGTAATTTTCTTGAACGTCGCCCGAAAGGCACTCGGATCCTGATAACCCACCGTCCAGGCAATGTGATCGATGGTGCCGTTGGTAAACTCGAGCATTTCCCGAGCCTTGCCGACCCGCAGGTGCTGACAATACTCGGTGGGTTTGAGCCCGGTTGCCGCGCGAAATCGACGCAGAAACGTGCGCTCTTCCAGCCCTGCCCGCTCGGCCATCAACGTCAGCGACACATCGGTCGCTCCAGTGCTTTGCAGCCAATGCTGGACCTTGAGAATCGAGGCATCGCCATGACTGAGTATCGGTGAAAAGTTGCTGCCGCACTCGCTCGCGCTGTCGCTGTGTTCCACCACCAGAAACCGCGCGGTGCTGGTGGCGATGCTCGGCCCCAATAGACGGTTAACCAGACGCAAGCCCAGTTCGGACCAGGCCATCAGCCCGGCGGTGGTGATCAGGTCGCCGTCGTCAACAATGGGGGTATCGGCTTTGAGCTTGATCGCAGGATAACGCTCGGCGAAAGCGTTGGCCGAGGTCCAGTGGGTGGTGGCGCTACGACCGTCGAGCAGACCGCTTTCGGCCAACAAAATCGACCCCACGCACACCCCGCCGAGTGTCGCGCCATTCGCGTGCTGCTGACGCATCCAACGGATCAACCCCGGCGGTGCCTGGCCTTCGGAAAAACCGGCAATCGATGGCGGGATCAACACCGCCACCAACGCGCCGTCAGGAGCGGGATGACTGTCGTAGACCCGCTCGGGCATCTGATCGCCATCGGCCTGCCAATGGCTGACCCGCAGCAATGGCAACTGCGCGGCCTGATGCTCGCTGGCAATCCGGTTCGCCACCCCGAACAAGTCCGTCAACCCATGCACCGCCGCCATCTGCGCGCCGGGATAGATCAAAACGCCCAGCTCGGCGATTGCCCTTTCTGCGTCCATTGTCAGTTTTCCCCCTTCTATTGTCAGTGCGGCCAATCCTCGGACGGCCTGCTAAACCCAATACTTCATTCCACACCCAACAAGCACTTCGAGGAAATAGTCATGGCCAAGCAAGCACTCATCGTAGTCGATATCCAAAACGACTACTTCCCCCAAGGCAAGTGGCCGCTGGTCGGTGCCGACGCCGCCGCGGACAACGCCGTACGGTTGATCAAAGCCTTCCGCGATGCGGGTGATTCGGTGGTGCACATCCGCCACGAATTTTCCTCCGACGAAGCGCCCTTCTTCACTCCAGGCTCCGAGGGCGCGAGGCTGCACCCCAAAGTCCTCAACCGCGCTGATGAACCGGTCGTGCTCAAGCATTTTGTGAACTCGTTCCGCGAAACCGAACTGGAAGCCATCCTCGATGAGCAAGGCATCGAAAACCTGGTGGTCATCGGCAGCATGAGCCACATGTGTGTCGACGGCATCACCCGCGCCGCCGCCGATCTTGGCTACACCGTCACGGTGATCCATGACGCCTGTGCCACTCGCGACCTGGAATTCAACGGTGTCACAGTTCCAGCGGCCCATGTCCACGCGGCGTTCATGTCGGCCCTGGGTTTTGCCTATGCCAGTGTGGTGTCCGCCGACGAATTCCTCGCGGCCAGCCGCTAACCTCACCCTGAAACAACTCGATAAACAAAAGGCCCGCCGCGCTTTCGCATTGCGGGCCTTTGCGTTTCCGGTCGCTAAAAAATCTCACGCGTGAGCTATTGAGAGGCGCAAAAAATCACTGTAGTGTTTCTCACGCGTGAGATATCACAACGGAGTCACCAGCATGAAAAGCCGCTCTCCATCAGGTCCGCCTGCCGAGCCTGATACCGATACAGCGAGCAGCAAGGGAGAGCGCTCGAGACCGTCCGCGAAAAAACCGTCGAGTTTCTACATGAAGCAGATGCGCGCGGGCCTGGGTGCCGCCGGTTATGTGAAACACGAGACTTGGGTGCTTCCCGAAAACCGAAGCCTGCTCAAGCAGATGGAGAAACAGCTACGCCAACCGATCCTGGCTGGCTCATTCATGTCGGAGAATTACATGAGCGCAGGTACTAACTGGAACATCGATCGCCTCTTCAGCGCCCTTCAGGCCCTTGATGAAGTGGTTTCGAACGACATCACTCTCTCCCTCGTCCAGGGTTCCGAGTCGAGCATCAAGCTGGAAATGAACGACTTCGGTGGCCTGCCGATTTACATCGCAGTCGTGGGCGAGCAGATCATCGTCGACACCGTGCTGGTGGACGTCGAGTCGATCAAGGACGTACCGGCGTTCAACGATGCCGTCCTGCGCAGCCGTGAGTTGTTCCCGCTGTCCTCGATCGGTATCGAGTCGATGCCCAACGGACAGGTTGTCTACAACATGTTCGGCGCACTGAGCTCCGATTCCAGCCTGACGAACATCGTGACCGAGGTGAAAACCCTCGTCGACAACGTCCAGCGCGCCAGCGAAGCCTTCGAACGTTTCTTCAATTAATTATTCGGGAACAGGAAATATCCAATGACTCAGTCTATCTGGAGCAAATTGTTCACCGCGCTGCGCGGCGGTGCCAACGAAGTCGGCGAGTCCATCGTTGACCAACAGGCCCTGCGCATCCTCGACCAGGAAATCCGCGATGCTGACAGCGCCCTGGCCAATGCCAAGCGTGAGTTGGTCACCATCATGGCCAAGCACAAGCTGTCGGCTGATCGTGTGGCCGAGCACAACGCCAAGATCAAGGACCTCGAATCCAAGGCCATGGCCGCGATCCAAGCCAACCGCGAAGACCTGGCCCTGGAAGTGGCCGAAGCCATTTCGACCCTGACCAATGAGCTTGATGTCGAGCAAAAGCAGGCCACCGAATTCGGCGGTTACGCGGACAACATGCGCAAAGACATCACCAAGGCCGAAAGCCGCATCAAAAGCCTGCGCCAGCAAGTGGACATGGCCAAGGCCCGCGATAGCGTACAGAAAGCCCAGGTCAGCGCTTCGATCGCCAGTGGCGGCGCCAACGGCAAGCTGGAAACCGCCGTCGGTACACTGAACCGCCTGCAGGCCAAGCAGCAGCAACGCGCCGCTGAACTGGAAGCCCAGGATCAACTGGCCGATGCATCGACTGGCACCGATCTGGAGCGCAAGCTGCGCGAAGCCGGCATTACCCCGGATTCGGGCAGCGCCAACGCAATCCTGGATCGCCTGAAGAAAAAATCAGCCGAGTAACCGGGCCGGGCGCAAGCTGAACAGGAAGGGCATTCATTGCCCTTCCTTTTTTTGTCGAGTAGAGGTCAAGGATGGATGCCCTGAAGGGTTTCAAGACAATTGCCGGCCTGGCAATCCTCATGGTCGCGCTGCAAGTACTCAACACCGCGACCGGCTACAGCCTTGTTGCATTTGGCCTGGTCCCGAGGACATTGCACGGTCTGCTCGGCATCATTACCTCGCCTTTTCTGCACGCGTCCTTTGCGCACCTGAGCGCCAACCTGATTCCCTTTTTGATCCTCGGCACGTTGGTCATTGTCGATGGGCTCAATCGCTTCATCGCCGTGAGCGCGATCATCATTGGCCTGGGCGGCTTGCTGGTCTGGCTGTTCGGGTTTTCCGGGATGCACATCGGTGCCAGCGGATGGGTGTTCGGGCTGTGGGCGTACATTCTGTCGCGCGCCTGGTTCCAGCACAGTTGGGGTAACCTGATCACGGCCACGGTCGTCGCTCTGCTGTATGGCGGCCTGGTGTTTGGCTTCCTTCCACGCCAGGGGGTTTCCTTCGAAGGCCATATTGCCGGGGCATTCGCCGGATTTATTGCAGCCAAGGTACTTCTCTCGACGCCCGGCAACAGGTTTAATGCCGCCCGGTAAAGGCAATAGAACGTTCAGGGGTTCGGGCCTGCGCATTGCCAGGAACGAGTCATCCCACGGAGTCAGGGACGTCATGTCTATTTTTCTTTTATTACGCGTGTATGCCTCGTCCTTCTTCCACCGTTTCGGCTGGGCGGGACTGGCG
Source organism: Pseudomonas sp. HLT2-19-2 (assembly GCF_054898005.1). Lineage (NCBI taxonomy): Bacteria > Pseudomonadati > Pseudomonadota > Gammaproteobacteria > Pseudomonadales > Pseudomonadaceae > Pseudomonas > Pseudomonas sp. HLT2-19-2. Next base: position 5,517,430 of record NZ_CM142712.1, read on the forward strand.
ATTGCCTTGGGCATCCACCTGAGCACGGCCTGGCTCGGCCTGGTGTTTCTGGGCGAACAACACCTCACCGCCCCCGCCACATTTACCTATTTCTACCTCACCACCACGCTGACGGTCGGTTACGGCGATCTTGCGCCCCAAACCTCGGCGGGACGGGTTTTCGTGGCCACCTGGGTCATGCTCGGGGGCATTGCGCTGCTCACGGCAGCCATCGGCAAAACCACCAGCAGCGTCATTGATGTATGGAGAAAAGGCATGAAGGGCAAAGGTGATTTCACCGGCAAGACCGGCCACACGGTGCTCATCGGCTGGGCGGGATCGTCCAGCGAGCGGGTCATCGAGTTGTTGCTTCAGGATGAAACCTCCAATGACAACCTGATCGTCATTTGCGATTGCGACCTTGAAGAAAACCCGATGCAGGGCAAAGCGGCCTTTATCAAAGGTGAAAGCCTGTCCTCCGGCGCGCTGCTGGTACGCGCCGGCGTTCCCGGTGCCGAGCGCGTGCTAGTGCGAACCCACTCCGACGACCTGACCCTGGCCACCGTGCTGGCGGTCAATCAGCTCAAACCGGTCGGGCATGTGGTCGCCCACTTCAATGAAAGTGAAATCGCCGCGCTGGCCAGCTCCTACGCACCGAGCCTGGAATGCACCTCAAGCATGGCCATCGAGATGTTGGTGCGCGCCTCTCAGGATCCGGGCTCGTCAGTAGTCATCAGTGAATTGCTGTGCGTGGGTCAAGGCGCCACCCAGTACCTGATGAAACTGCCCGAGGCTTTTGAAGCAACATTCGGCGATCTGTATGCACAGATGAAAGAGCATCACAACGCGACCCTTATCGGCTACCGCGCCAAAGGCGCCCGACACCCTTCGATCAACCCGCCCGGCGCCACTCGCGTTGAGGGCGGTGAGCTCTTCTACATCGCCTCCACACGCCTCAAGGAAATCTCCAATGGGATGGTTTAAACAGTTGATGGGGCTTGAGGCCCCGAATGCGGATCCGGACTCAAAATGGACTGCCAACGAAACCCCGCCCGCCATCGGTCCGTTGGGCCTGGCATTGGGCAAAGAGGTGATGTTCGACACCACCCTGAAATTGCTGCTCGACGAAAAAACCAGCGTGATCATTCCCGGCTCCCAGCAGATCTGGAGCAACGGCACCGTTGACCTCGGGCAATCAACCTGGCTGTCGCGTTATTACATGAATGACGAAGATTACTGGCTGCAAGTGCACACCACCGGCGCCATCGCCGGGCAGGTCGAGTCGGTGATCCTGTTCAACTACCTCAGTTACGTGACCATCAGCAGCGAGGCGGAGTTGAGTCGGTTGGCCGGCTCGCAAAGCCTTATCGGTCTGCCGACCTACACCCACAACGGCGTCGAATACACCCGCGAGTGGGGCACCGAGGATGGCCAGACAGAACTGGTAGCGTTGAGCGAATACCTGAAAAACCCGGATGAGTCCTACAGCATTGAACACCGTTCGATGCTGTACGCGCGCGAAACCGGCCTGACCGATCGCCGTGAATTCCTGCTGTTTTCCGTCGAAGAAGATGCCGAAGGCGCCATCAGCCTGAGCACGTCGCTGGGCATTTCGCTGTACACCACCGACCTGAACACTTTTTAAATAAGGAAGAAGTCCATGCTAGAAGCGCTCTCCATCTCCCTGAACAAAGCCGCCGTGTTCGGGTTTGTTGCGTACATCCTCGGCGCCGCCGTGCTGTTCGCGCTGTTCCAGTTCATCTACACCCGAATCACTCCGCACAAGGAGTTTGAACTGATCCGTTCGGGCAACGTCGCGGCCGCAATCGCTTTGGGCGGTGCGCTCATCGGTTTCGCGATACCGGCCAGCAATGTGATTGCCTACTCGATCAGCCTGCTCGACTTTGTCGTCTGGTCGCTGATCGCCGCCGTCGTGCAACTGCTGGCGTTCCTGGTGACTAGCCTGGTCTTGAAAGGCACGTCGGAACGCATCAAGAAAGGTGAAATCGCGGCGGGTGTCTATGTCGCAGCCGTGGCCATCAGCGTCGGCATGTTGAACGCCGCCTGCATGACCCCTACCCCGAACTGATCGCGCAGGGAGCTCCCGATGAAACGAAGCAAGTACGTTCAACTGTCGCTGGCCGCCTCGGTCGCCATGGCAATATCCGGCTGCGGGCCGACGGAAAAAACCTACCCGGTGCAGAAGAAGTACAACTTCCAGTCCGTCCAGCAATGTGCCGATGAAAAACTCCCGGTAGACGTCTGCTCTGACGCCTACATGGCTGCCATGACGGAGCATCGGCGCATTGCGCCGGTCTACGACAATCAGGCCGATTGCGACGCGGACTTTGTCGCAGACTGGTGCCAGCAAGATTCCACCGGCAAGTTCATCCCGAAACTGGGCGGTTTCGAACTGACCGCTGATGGCGAAGTGACGCAGTCCCAAGTGGACGCGGCCAAGGCCCAACTGCCCGCCTCGGAAGCGAACAGTGGTGGCTCCGGATTCTCCGGCACCAGCCTGCTGACCGGTTTGCTGATCGGCAACATGCTGAGCAACAACCGCAACAGCTTTTACTCGCAACCGGTGTATCGCTACCGCGATGACCGCGGCGGTTACTCGTCTTCCACGCTCAGCCAGCGGATTGCCAAGGGCTCGACCTTTACCAAGTCCAATCAGGCGAGGTACGGCAGCAGCAACTACGCCGATTCGATTCGTTCCGCCAGCAAGCCGGTGTCGGTTGCCTCGTCCACCTCCCGTGGCGGTTTCGGCAGCAAGGCCAGCGCACGCAGTGGCTGGGGCGGCGGCGGTTCGAGCAGTTAAGGAAACCGGGCCATGAAAAAGATTCTCTGCGCAGAACGTCATGACTGGAAACAGACCGCCGACAGTCTCGGATTTCTGTTCCACACCATCGACGATGAACCCTATTGGGACGAGAGCGCGTATTACCAGTTCACGCTTAAGCAGATCGAAAACGATCTCGAAGACCCGACCACCGAAATTCATGAGATGTGCATGGACCTGGTAGCCCGGGTGGTTCAGAGCGAAGAGTTGCTGGAGCGCCTGAGCATTCCTGCGCCGTTCTTCGACATGATTCGGACTTCATGGCTCGAAGGCCACCCGCACCTCTATGGGCGCATGGACTTCTCGTATAACGGCACCGGACCGGCAAAATTGCTGGAACTCAACTACGACACGCCGACCAGCCTCTATGAAGCGGCAGCGTTTCAGTGGGGCTGGCTGGAGCAGTGCATCGGACGCGGCTTGTTGCCCAAGCATGCCGACCAGTTCAACAGCATTGACACCAAACTGCATCAGGCCTTCGCCCAGCTACAGCTTAAACAGCCTTTCTATTTCGCCTCGATGAAGGAGTCGGTCGAGGACAAGGGCACCACCGATTACCTGCGCCTGATCGCCGAAAAAGTCGGAATAGAATCACGCCACATCGATCTTGAAGACATTGGCCTCACCAGTGACGGACGCTTCGTCGATCTGGAAGATCGCTGGATTCCTCACCTGTTCAAACTGCATGCGTGGGAGTTCATCTTCCACGAACCGTTCGGCGCAGCGATTGCCCAGAGTGATACGCAGTTTTTCGAGCCCGCGTGGAAATCCATCATTTCCAACAAAGGCATCCTGCCGCTGCTATGGGAGTCCAACAAAGGACACCCGAACCTGCTCGCCGCCCACCTGGATACCAATCCGAACACAGCGGTGCCCAAGGGCTGGGTGCGCAAACCGTTCTTCTCGCGGGAAGGCGCCAACATCGAGTTGCAAACCGCTGAGGGCCTGATCGTAAAAGAGGACGGCCCCTACACCGACGCGCCGTTTATCCTTCAGGAATTCGCCCCGTTGCCGCAGTTTGGCGACAGCTTCACGCTGGTTGGCTCGTGGGTGATTGGCGACCAAGCGGCCGGCATTGGCGTGCGGGAAGACAACAGTTTGATCACCAAGGATTCGAGCCGGTTTCTGCCGCATCTGATCCTCGACTGACAAATCCTTCGCCCACAAAAAAGGCCCGGCGCTGTTAGCGACGGGCCTTTTTGTTTAGATCGGTCGTACCCTAGAACGGAATATCGTCATCAAAGCTGTCGAAATCCGGAGCCGGTTGCGGAGCTGCCTGCTGTGGAGCTGGAGCCTGGCGCGACTGCTGCGGTGCCGACTGCTGCGGACGCGGAGCCTGTTGGCGTGGAGCCGGGGCGGACTGCTGGTAGTTATTGCCCCCGCCTTGTTGGTCGCCCTGCTGTGGACGGCCGCCCAGCAGTTGCATGGTGCCTTGCATGTCGACCACGATTTCGGTGGTGTAACGCTTGATACCGTCTTTTTCCCACTCGCGGGTCTGCAGCTTGCCTTCGATGTAGACCTGCGAACCTTTACGCAGGTACTCGCCGGCGATTTCGGCAACCTTGCCGAACATCGACACACGGTGCCATTCGGTCTTCTCGACCTTCTGACCGGTTTGCTTGTCGGTCCACTGTTCGCTGGTCGCCAGACTCAGGTTGGTCACGGCGTTACCGTTAGGCAAGTAGCGAACTTCGGGATCCTGGCCGCAAGTGCCGACCAATATGACTTTGTTAACCCCACGGGCCATAACGTTCTCCTAGGCTACGCACGCTGCCCCGGCCGGGTTGTTCACCAGGCGTTCAAGGGTGGTGCGATCCAATAGTTCGGTGTCCAATTTGATGTAAATCGCCGCTTCATCTTCGACGATCACTGCATCTGTTACCCCTACGACGGCCTTCAGGCGCTCGACCAGACCCGCTTCGCGGATCGCCTCGGGCGACAACGGCAAGCGCAGGCTCGTCACGTAGGGAGGTTCGCGCATGGTAACAGCAAAGGCCAGCCAGAGGGCAGCCAGACCGGCGCATCCCAGGAACACAACCGACAAACCGCCATGCTGGAACAACCAGCCGCCGAGGATGCCGCCCAGTGCCGAACCGAGGAACTGGCTGGTGGAATAAACCCCCATCGCCGTGCCCTTGCCGCCTGCCGGTGAAACCTTGCTGATCAGCGATGGCAACGAAGCTTCCAGCAGATTGAACGCGGTGAAAAACACCACCGTACCCATCACCAGAGCCCGCAAGCTATCGCCGAACTGCCAGAAGAATAGCTCAGTGAGCATCAGCGTCACGACGGCGCCGAGTAAAACTCGTTTCATTTTGCGTTTCTTCTCGCCATAGATAATGAACGGGATCATGGCGAAGAAGGAAATCAGCAGCGCGGTCAGGTACACCCACCAGTGCTGCTCTTTGGGCAGCCCGGCTTTTTCGACCAGCGCCAATGGCAACGCAACGAAGCTCGACATCAACATCGCGTGCAACACAAAAATGCCCAAGTCCAGACGCAGCAGGTCCGGATGCTTGAGTGTCGGTATCAGCGCCTGGCGCGCGACGCCGGATTCGCGATGCTGCAACGGGCCGTTGGCTCGCGGCACCATGAACATCACGATCACGATGCCGAACAGCGCCATGCCGCCCGTGGCGAGGAACAACCCGGACAGGCCGAAAGCGCGGGTCAGCAACGGGCCTACAACCATGGCGACAGCGAATGACAGACCAATCGTCATGCCGATCATGGCCATGGCTTTGGTCCGATGCTGTTCGCGGGTCAGGTCTGACAGCAACGCCATCACCGCCGCGGAAATCGCCCCGGCACCTTGCAGGATCCGTCCGGCGATCACGCCCCAGATCGAGTCGGCATTGGCCGCCAGCACGCTACCGAGAGCGAAGATGATCAACCCCAGGTAAATCACCGGACGACGGCCGATGCGGTCGGAAATAAAGCCGAAAGGAATCTGAAAGATCGCCTGGGTCAGGCCGTAAGCGCCAATCGCCAGCCCGATGAGGGCCGGGGTCGCTCCTGCCAGATCCATCCCATAGGTCGCCAGTACCGGCAACACCATGAACATGCCAAGCATACGGAAGGCGAACACCAGGGCCAGACCGCTTGCTGCGCGGGTCTCGCTGCCACTCATGCGTTCGCTGTGGGGATCGTGCATGGAAAAACCTCATGTGAACCGGCGGCGATTCTACCAGTCCCATCGATTGACGGGGTATATCGCGACGCTTTGACGCGCTCTGCTGACAGAGTCTTCACGTAAGACTGCAACCCGCTCATTTGATAGTGTGCATCCATCCAGTATTTGGCCGTATACTCCTACGTTTTCGACGCCCGCCGAGCGAGGCCACTTTGGACAAGATCCTGATTCGTGGGGCCCGAACCCACAACCTGAAGAACATCGACCTGACCCTGCCACGGGACAAACTGATCGTCATCACCGGCCTGTCCGGATCCGGCAAATCGTCCCTGGCATTCGACACGCTGTATGCCGAAGGCCAGCGCCGTTACGTCGAATCGCTGTCGGCCTACGCCCGGCAGTTCCTGTCGATGATGGAAAAACCTGACGTCGACACCATCGAAGGTTTGTCGCCAGCCATTTCCATCGAACAGAAGTCGACCTCACACAACCCGCGTTCGACGGTCGGCACCATCACCGAAATCTACGATTATCTGCGCCTGCTTTACGCTCGCGTGGGTATTCCGCGCTGCCCGGATCACGATATTCCGCTGGAAGCCCAGACCGTCAGCCAGATGGTCGACCTGGTCCTGGCTCAACCGGAGGGTAGCAAACTGATGCTGCTGGCCCCGGTGATCCGCGAGCGTAAAGGCGAGCACCTGTCGGTTTTTGAAGAATTGCGTGCACAGGGTTTTGTGCGGGCCCGGGTCAACGGCAGGCTTTGCGAGCTGGACGAGTTGCCGAAGCTGGATAAACAAAAGAAACATTCGATCGATGTGGTGGTCGACCGCTTCAAGGTCCGCGCCGACCTGCAACAGCGCCTGGCCGAGTCGTTCGAGACCGCCTTGAAGCTGGCGGACGGCATCGCTTTGGTAGCGCCAATGGACGACGAGCCCGGCGAAGAGATCATCTTCTCCGCGCGCTTCGCCTGCCCGATTTGCGGCCACGCCATCAGCGAGCTGGAACCCAAGCTGTTCTCTTTCAACAACCCGGCCGGCGCTTGCCCGACCTGCGATGGCCTGGGCGTTAAGCAATTCTTCGACATCAAGCGATTGGTGAATGGCGAACTGACGCTGGCGGAAGGCGCGATTCGCGGCTGGGACCGGCGCAACGTCTATTACTTCCAGATGCTCGGGTCGCTGGCCTCACACTACAAATTCAGTCTTGAAGTACCGTTCAACGATCTGCCGGCCGATCAGCAGAAGTACATCCTGCACGGCAGCGGTTCGCAGAACGTCGACTTCAAGTACCTGAACGACCGTGGCGACATCGTCAAACGCTCGCACCCGTTCGAAGGCATCGTGCCGAACCTGGAACGTCGCTACCGCGAAACCGAGTCAGCCTCGGTGCGCGAAGAGCTGGCCAAGTTCCTCAGCACACAGCATTGCCCGGATTGTCGTGGCACGCGCCTGCGTCGAGAGGCGCGGCACGTTTGGGTAGGCGAGAAGACGCTGCCGGCAGTGACCAATCTGCCGATTGGCGACGCCTGCGAATATTTTGGCGTGCTGAAGCTGACTGGCCGTCGCGGCGAAATTGCCGACAAGATTCTCAAGGAAATCCGTGAGCGTCTGCAGTTCCTCGTCAACGTAGGCCTCGATTATCTGTCGCTGGATCGCAGTGCCGACACCTTGTCCGGCGGTGAGGCTCAGCGTATTCGTCTGGCCAGTCAGATTGGCGCGGGCCTGGTTGGCGTTCTGTACATCCTCGACGAACCATCGATTGGCCTGCACCAACGGGACAACGATCGCCTGCTCGGCACGCTCAAGCACCTGCGTGACATCGGCAACACGGTGATCGTGGTCGAGCACGACGAAGATGCAATTCGTCTGGCCGACTACGTGGTGGATATCGGGCCCGGCGCAGGTGTACACGGCGGACATATCGTCGCCGAAGGTACGCCGGCCGAGGTTATGGCTCATCCCGATTCGCTGACCGGCAAATATCTGTCGGGGCGGGTGAAGATTGCCGTTCCGGCCAAACGAACGCCCCGTAACAAGAAGTTGTCGCTTTCCCTCAAGGGCGCTCGCGGCAACAACTTGCGCAATGTCGATCTGGACATTCCAATTGGTCTGCTGACTTGCGTCACCGGCGTATCCGGCTCGGGCAAATCGACGCTGATTAACAACACGCTGTTTCCTTTGAGCGCCACGGCACTCAACGGTGCAACGACGCTTGAAGCGGCTGCTCACGACAGCATTAAAGGTCTGGAGCATCTGGATAAGGTTGTCGACATCGATCAAAGTCCGATCGGACGCACGCCACGCTCAAACCCGGCGACGTACACCGGGCTGTTCACACCGATTCGCGAACTGTTTGCCGGTGTTCCGGAGTCCCGCTCACGCGGTTATGGTCCTGGACGCTTCTCCTTCAACGTGAAGGGCGGGCGTTGCGAAGCTTGTCAGGGCGATGGCCTGATCAAGGTGGAAATGCACTTCCTGCCGGACATCTATGTCCCGTGCGACGTCTGCAAGAGCAAGCGCTACAACCGCGAGACTCTGGAGATCAAGTACAAGGGCAAGAACATCCACGAAACCCTCGAGATGACGATCGAGGAGGCGCGAGTGTTCTTCGATGCGGTTCCGGCCCTGGCGCGCAAGCTTCAGACGTTGATGGATGTCGGCCTTTCGTACATCAAGCTCGGGCAGTCAGCGACCACGCTGTCGGGTGGTGAAGCCCAGCGGGTGAAGCTGTCCCGCGAACTGTCCAAACGCGATACCGGCAAGACGCTGTATATCCTCGACGAGCCGACAACCGGCCTGCACTTCGCAGATATCCAGCAATTGCTCGACGTGCTGCACCGCCTGCGGGATCACGGCAATACCGTGGTGGTGATCGAGCACAACCTGGACGTTATCAAGACTGCCGACTGGTTGGTGGATCTTGGACCGGAGGGCGGTTCCAAGGGCGGCCAGATCATTGCTGTCGGTACGCCGGAAGAAGTGTCGGAGATGAAGCAGTCTCACACCGGCTTCTACCTCAAGCCGCTGCTGGCTCGCGACAAAGCCTGAATCAGGCCCACGAAAAAGCCCCTGTCACTTCATCGGTGACAGGGGCTTTTTTGTAGACGGCGGAATCAGAACTGCGATTGCAGGTAATTCTCCAGCCCGATCAACTTGATCAGACCCAGCTGCTTCTCGAGCCAGTAGGTGTGATCTTCTTCAGTGTCGTTCAGCTGAATACGCAGCATCTCGCGGCTGACATAGTCTTTGTGAAGCTCGCAGAGCTCGATGCCCTTGCAGAGTGCGGCGCGGACTTTGTATTCCAGTCGCAGGTCGGCAGCGAGCATATCAGGCACTGTGGTGCCGACATCCAGGTCGTCCGGCCGCATGCGCGGAGTGCCTTCGAGCATGAGAATTCGGCGCATCAGGGCGTCAGCGTGCTGCGCCTCTTCTTCCATCTCGTGGTTGATACGTTCGTAGAGCTCGGTGAAACCCCAGTCCTCGTACATCCGCGAATGGATGAAATATTGATCACGCGCCGCCAGCTCGCCGGTCAGCAACGTGTTGAGGTAATCGATTACGTCTGGGTGGCCTTGCATCGCCCTACATCTCCCTGCTTGAAAGTCTGTAGTTTGAACCAAGCAGACTGTTTGGTCACTCTGCCTGCGGGATAAAAGCGAAGATATTCTGAGAAAAGTGGTTTAAATAACGTAAAAACCGCCCAAATGAGGGCGGTTCTACTTCTCGTTTAGACTTCGTTAAGCTGTACGCCCAACGCCGTTGCGATTGCTTCTCCATACGCCGGGTCGGCCCTGAAGAAATGCTGTAATTGACGATCAATCACGTCGCCGGAAACGCCGCCCATGGCGCCGACAATGTTGCTGACCAGCAGAGCTTTCTGCTCGTCACTCATCAGACGGAACAGCGCACCGGCGTGGCTGTAATAATCGGTATCTTCGCGATGATCGTAACGATCCGCCGCGCCGCTAAGGGCCAGCGCTGGCTCTGCATAACGAGGCGCTTGTTTCGGCGACTCAACGTAGCTGTTCGGCTCATAGTTTGGTGTCGCACCACCATTGCTGCCAAACGCCATCGAACCATCGCGCTGATAGCTGTTTACCGAGCTGCGAGGTGCGTTCACCGGCAATTGCTGGTGGTTGGTGCCAATACGGTAGCGGTGAGCATCGGCGTAAGCGAACACTCGACCCTGCAGCATGCGGTCAGGCGACAAACCGACACCCGGGACCATGTTGCTCGGACCGAACGCCGCTTGCTCGACTTCAGCAAAGTAATTCTGGGGGTTGCGATTAAGCTCCAACTCGCCCACTTCGATCAGTGGAAACTCTTTCTGCGACCAGGTCTTGGTCACGTCAAACGGGTTCTCGTAGTGCGCCGCGGCCTGATCCTCGGTCATGATCTGGATGCACACGCGCCATTTCGGGAAATCACCGCGCTCGATCGCGCCGAACAGATCACGCTGCGCATAATCCGGGTCGGTCCCGGCCAGGCGTGCCGCTTCTGCCGGTGCCAGGTTTTTGATCCCTTGCTTGGTCTTGTAGTGCCACTTCACCCAGTGACGCTCGCCATTGGCGTTGATCAGGCTGTACGTATGGCTGCCGAAGCCGTGCATGTGGCGGTAGCCATCAGGAATGCCGCGATCCGAGAACAGAATGGTGACCTGGTGCAACGCCTCAGGCGAATGCGACCAGAAGTCCCACATCATTTGTGCGCTTTTCAGATTGCTTTGCGGCAGACGTTTTTGAGTGTGAATAAAGTCCGGGAATTTCAAAGGATCGCGGATGAAGAATACTGGCGTGTTGTTGCCGACGATGTCCCAATTACCTTCTTCGGTGTAGAACTTCAGGGCAAAGCCACGTGGATCGCGCTCGGTGTCAGCCGAACCGCGTTCGCCGCCGACGGTGGAAAACCGCAGGAACGTTGGCGTTTGCTTAGCGACGGATTCAAACAGTTTGGCGCTGGTGTACTCGGTGATGTCACGAGTCACGGTGAACGTACCGTAAGCACCTGAGCCTTTGGCGTGTACACGACGCTCAGGGATGTTTTCACGGTTGAAGTGGGCAAGCTTCTCGATCAGGTGGAAGTCGTCAAGCAGCAGTGGGCCACGAGGGCCGGCGGAGCGCGAATTCTGGTTGTCGGGGACGGGAGCGCCACTGGCGGTGGTAAGCGTTTTATTTTGGCTCATGCGATCTCTTCCTCTGTCAGTCTTAACTGCCGGCTAATCGGCTGAGAGGGAGTATTGATCACGAACGTTACACCTACAAATTCATTAACCTTTACGAACCGATAGAAAAATACTAATGACGATCATTTGCGCAGGCAACGATGCTTTTCGAGCGCGCACAAAAAACCGGGCACTAGGCCCGGTTCTTCGTTTCAGACTGACGTCTTACTCAGCGGATACAGCTTCACCACCGGCAGGACGATCAACCAACTCGACGTACGCCATAGGCGCGTTGTCGCCAGTGCGGAAGCCGCACTTGAGGATGCGCAGGTAGCCACCCTCACGGGTAGCGTAACGCTTGCCCAGGTCGTTGAAGAGCTTACCAACGATAGCTTTCGAACGAGTACGGTCGAAAGCCAGACGGCGGTTAGCCAGGCTGTCTGTCTTGGCCAAAGTGATCAGCGGCTCAGCAACGCGACGCAGTTCTTTAGCTTTCGGCAGTGTAGTTTTGATCAGCTCGTGCTCGAACAGCGACACTGCCATGTTTTGAAACATGGCCTTGCGGTGCGAGCTAGTGCGGCTCAGGTGACGACCACTTTTACGATGACGCATGGTTCATTCCTTACCAAACACGACGTTCGGTGATTACGACGATCAGGCAGTCGCCTTGTCGTCCTTCTTAAGACTTGCAGGCGGCCAGTTGTCGAGGCGCATGCCGAGGGACAGACCGCGGGAGGCCAGAACGTCCTTGATTTCAGTCAAGGATTTCTTGCCAAGGTTCGGAGTCTTCAACAGCTCTACTTCGGTACGCTGAATCAGGTCACCGATGTAGTAGATGTTTTCCGCCTTAAGGCAGTTAGCCGAACGTACAGTCAGTTCCAGATCGTCAACCGGGCGAAGCAGGATCGGATCGATCTCGTCTTCCTGTTCGACAACCACTGGCTCACTGTCACCTTTGAGGTCGACGAACGCAGCCAACTGCTGTTGCAGAATGGTTGCAGCACGGCGAATAGCCTCTTCAGGATCCAGGGTACCGTTGGTTTCCAGATCAATAACCAGCTTGTCCAGGTTAGTACGCTGCTCGACACGGGCGTTTTCCACCACGTATGCGATACGGCGAACCGGGCTGAACGAAGAGTCAAGCTGCAAGCGACCGATGCTGCGGCTTTCGTCTTCATCGCTCTGACGCGAGTCTGCCGGTTCATAACCACGACCACGAGCTACGGTGAGCTTCATGTTCAGGGCGCCGTTAGACGCCAGGTTAGCGATTACGTGATCGGGGTTAACGATCTCGACATCATGATCCAGCTGAATATCGGCAGCGGTAACCACCCCCGAACCCTTCTTCGACAAGGTCAGCGTAACTTCGTCACGACCGTGCAGCTTGATAGCCAGACCTTTAAGGTTCAACAGGATTTCAATTACGTCTTCCTGTACGCCTTCGATGGCGCTGTACTCATGGAGTACACCGTCAATCTCGGCCTCGACTACTGCACAGCCGGGCATTGAGGACAACAGGATGCGGCGCAGCGCGTTGCCCAGGGTGTGGCCGAAACCACGCTCGAGAGGCTCGAGAGTGATCTTGGCGCGGGTTGGACTGACAACCTGCACATCAATATGGCGGGGTGTCAGGAACTCATTTACCGAAATCTGCATGGATGCACCTATTTTCTAGCCCTTACTTGGAGTAGAGCTCGACAATCAGGCTTTCGTTGATGTCGGCGGACAGATCACTGCGAGCTGGAACGTTCTTGAAAACGCCCGACTTCTTCTCAGTGTCTACTTCTACCCATTCTACGCGGCCACGTTGGGCACACAGATCGAGAGCTTGGACAATGCGAAGTTGGTTCTTTGCTTTCTCGCGAATCGCGACCACGTCACCAGCACGAACCTGGTACGACGGCACGTTTACGGTTTGACCGTTAACGCTTACGGATTTGTGCGATACCAGCTGACGGGATTCGGCACGAGTAGAGCCAAAACCCATACGGTATACAACGTTGTCCAGACGGCATTCGAGCAGTTGCAGCAGGTTTTCACCGGTTGCACCTTTCTTGCCAGCTGCTTCTTTGTAGTAGCCGCTGAATTGACGCTCGAGAACGCCGTAGATACGACGGACCTTCTGCTTTTCACGCAGTTGGGTGCCGTAATCGGACTGGCGACCGCGGCGTTGGCCGTGGATACCAGGTGCTGCTTCAATGTTGCACTTCGATTCGATCGCGCGCACGCCGCTCTTCAGAAAGAGATCGGTGCCTTCGCGACGAGCGAGTTTGCATTTTGGACCAATGTAACGAGCCATTCTTTACAATCTCCTGGATTACACGCGGCGCTTCTTCGGCGGACGGCACCCGTTGTGCGGGATTGGCGTCACGTCGGTGATGCTGGCGATCTTGTAGCCACAGCCGTTCAAAGCGCGGACTGCAGATTCACGACCTGGGCCTGGACCTTTGACGTTGACGTCGAGGTTTTTCAGACCGTATTCCAGCGCAGCTTGACCAGCACGTTCAGCAGCTACTTGAGCAGCGAACGGGGTGGACTTGCGGGAACCGCGGAAACCCGAACCACCGGAGGTAGCCCAGGAAAGAGCGTTGCCTTGACGGTCGGTGATGGTCACGATTGTGTTGTTAAAAGAAGCATGGATGTGGGCAATGCCATCAACCACTGTCTTTTTAACTTTTTTACGAGGACGAGCAGCAGGTTTAGCCATGATTAATTTCCTGTCGATTCGCTGGGGCGATTACTTGCGGATCGGCTTACGCGGACCTTTACGGGTACGCGCGTTGGTCTTGGTACGCTGACCGCGCACTGGAAGACCACGACGATGACGCAGACCGCGATAGCAACCGAGGTCCATCAAACGCTTGATTTTCATGTTGATTTCGCGACGCAGGTCACCTTCAGTGGTGAACTTCGCCACTTCGCCACGCAGCTGTTCAATCTGCTCGTCGCTCAGATCTTTGATCTTTGCGGCTGGGTTTACCCCAGTCACTGCACAAATCTTCTGCGCAGTAGTGCGACCAACACCATAGATGTAGGTCAGCGAGATAACAGTATGCTTGTTATCTGGAATGTTAACGCCTGCAATACGGGCCATTCAGTGGGACTCCAATTGACAGCTACCTACGCCCCGGAAGCCAAGAAATAGGGCGCGAGATAATATCGCTGTAATAACAAATAATCAACCCGGCAGCGCACTAGCTGCCGGGCTTGAAGCACAATCACACTCAGCCTTGGCGCTGTTTGTGACGCGGTTCCGCGCTGCAAATTACTCGAACAACACCTTCGCGGCGAATAATCTTGCAGTTACGGCACAGCTTTTTCACCGATGCACGAACTTTCATCACCAACTCCTCGAACCTTATGGGTACTCAGCGCAACATGCCGCTGCCGTAACCCTTCAGGTTGGCTTTCTTCATCAGGGATTCGTACTGGTGCGAAACGAGGTGCGATTGTACTTGGGACATGAAGTCCATCACAACCACGACGACGATCAGCAACGAGGTCCCGCCAAGGTAGAACGGAACGTTTGCTGCAACCACCAAGAACTGGGGCAACAGGCACACGGCCGTCATATATAGAGCACCGAACAAGGTCAAACGAGTCAGCACGCCATCAATATAGCGCGCAGACTGCTCACCTGGACGGATACCCGGAATAAAGGCACCGGACTTCTTCAGGTTTTCCGCTACGTCTTTCGGATTGAACATCAACGCCGTATAGAAGAAGCAGAAGAAAATAATCCCTGCACTAAACAGCAGAATATTCAACGGCTGACCAGGAGCGATCGACTGCGAGATGTCCTGCAGCCAGCCCATACCTTCAGACTGACCAAACCAGGTCCCCAACGAAGCCGGGAACAGCAAAATGCTGCTCGCGAAAATGGCTGGAATAACACCAGCCATGTTCACTTTCAACGGCAAGTGGCTGGTCTGCGCAGCGAAGACCTTGCGGCCCTGCTGGCGCTTGGCGTAATGAACAGCAATACGACGCTGACCACGCTCAATGAACACCACGAAACCGATAATCGCTACTGCCAACAAACCGATGGCAACCAAGGCGAAAATATTGATATCACCCTGACGCGCAGACTCGAAAGACTGCCCAATTGCCCTCGGAAGACCGGCGACGATACCTGCGAAAATCAACATCGAGATACCGTTGCCAACACCACGCTCAGTAATCTGCTCACCCAGCCACATCATGAACATCGCACCAGCCACAAAAGTGGATACCGCGACGAAATGGAAGCCAAAGTCACCAGTGAACGAAACGCCCTGCCCTGCCAGACCAATGGACATGCCAATTGCCTGAACGAGAGCGAGAACGACAGTGCCGTAGCGGGTGTACTGGGCAATCTTGCGACGCCCAGCCTCACCTTCCTTCTTCAACTGCTCCAGCTGCGGGCTCACGGCGGTCATCAGCTGCATGATGATCGATGCCGAAATGTACGGCATGATCCCCAGTGCAAAGATGCTCATCCGCTCCAGCGCGCCGCCGGAAAACATGTTGAACAAGCTAAGAATGGTCCCCTCATTCTGTCGAAACAGGTCCGCGAGTCGGTCCGGGTTGATACCTGGAACCGGGATGTGTGCGCCTATTCGGTAGACGATAATCGCCAGGAACAGAAAACGCAGACGAGCCCAGAGTTCAGACATACCGCCTTTGCCGAGCGCAGAGAGAGCACCTTGCTTAGCCATTTATTCCTCGAACTTGCCGCCAGCTGCTTCGATAGCCGCACGCGCACCTTTGGTGGCGCCGATTCCCTTTCCGATGGTAACAGCGCGAGTAACTTCGCCGGACAGCATGATTTTCACACGCTGTACGTTGACGTTGATCACGTTGGCATCTTTCAGGGACTGCACGGTGACGATGTCGCCTTCCACTTTAGCCAGCTCGGACAGACGCACTTCTGCGCGGTCCATGGCCTTCAAGGAAACGAAACCGAACTTCGGCAGGCGACGATGCAGCGGCTGTTGACCGCCTTCAAAGCCTGGAGCAATGGTGCCACCGGAGCGGGAGGACTGACCTTTGTGGCCACGGCCACCGGTCTTGCCCAAACCACTACCGATACCACGGCCCGGACGATGCTTTTCGCGACGGGAACCCGGCGCTGGACTCAGATCATTGAGTTTCATCGATTAACCCTCGACACGCAGCATGTAGTAAGCCTTGTTGATCATCCCGCGATTCTCGGGAGTATCAAGTACTTCTACAGTGTGACCGATGCGACGCAGACCCAGACCCTTAACGCACAGTTTGTGGTTAGGGATGCGGCCGGTCATGCTTTTGATCAGCGTAACTTTAACGGTAGCCATGATCAGAAGATCTCCTTGACGCTTTTGCCACGCTTGGCGGCAATGGATTCAGGAGACTGCATAGCTTTCAAACCTTTGAAAGTGGCGTGAACCACGTTTACCGGGTTAGTCGAGCCGTAGCACTTGGCCAGAACGTTCTGAACACCAGCAACTTCGAGGACAGCACGCATAGCGCCGCCAGCGATGATACCGGTACCTTCAGAAGCAGGCTGCATGTACACCTTCGAAGCGCCATGGGCGGACTTCATTGCGTACTGCAGAGTGGTGCCGTTCAGGTCAACTTGGATCATGTTGCGGCGAGCAGCTTCCATTGCCTTCTGGATCGCAGCAGGCACTTCACGCGACTTGCCACGGCCGAAGCCAACACGCCCTTTACCATCACCAACCACGGTCAACGCAGTGAAAGTGAAGATACGGCCGCCTTTAACGGTTTTGGCTACGCGGTTAACTTGAACCAGCTTCTCAATGTAGCCTTCGTCGCGCTTTTGGTCGTTATTTGACATAACTTAGAACTCCAGCCCAGCTTCACGAGCAGCATCAGCCAGCGCCTTGACGCGACCGTGGTACTTGAAGCCAGAGCGGTCGAAAGCCACCTGCGAGACGCCAGCGGCTTTTGCACGCGTAGCGACCAGCTGGCCAACCTTAGTGGCCGCGTCGATGTTGCCAGTGGCGCCATCACGCAGTTCTTTATCCAAAGTCGAGGCACTTGCCAGGACTTTGTTGCCGTCGGCCGAAATGACCTGGGCGTAGATGTGCTGCGACGAGCGGAACACGCAGAGACGCACGACTTCGAGTTCGTGCATTTTCAGGCGTGCTTTGCGAGCGCGACGCAGTCGAGTAACTTTTTTGTCGGTCATTTGCTATGCCCTACTTCTTCTTGGCTTCTTTACGACGGACGACTTCGTCCGCGTAGCGCACACCTTTGCCTTTGTACGGCTCTGGTGGACGGAAGTCGCGGATCTCGGCGGCCACTTGACCTACCAGCTGCTTATCGATGCCCTTGATCAGGATATCGGTCTGGCTAGGAGTCTCAGCGGTGATGCCTTCCGGCAGTTCATAATCCACTGGGTGCGAGAAGCCAAGAGCCAGGTTCAGCACTGTGCCTTTTGCTTGCGCTTTGTAACCAACACCGACCAGCTGGAGCTTGCGCTCGAAGCCTTGGCTTACGCCTTGGACCATGTTGTTTACCAACGCACGAGTGGTACCAGCCATTGCGCGAGTTTGTTGATCGCCATTGCGAGCAGCGAAACGCAGCTCACCAGCTTCTTCAACAATCTCAACGGACGAATGGATGTTCAGTTCGAGAGTGCCCTTGGCACCCTTCACCGAAAGCTGTTGGCCTGCGAATTTTACTTCGACACCGGCTGGCAGCTTAACGGGGTTCTTAGCGACGCGTGACATGCTTATCCCCCCTTAGAACACAGTGCAAAGAACTTCGCCGCCGACACCGGCAGCGCGCGCAGCACGATCCGTCATCACACCTTTGTTGGTGGAGACGATAGACACACCGAGACCGCCACGAACTTTTGGCAGATCATCGACGGACTTGTACTGACGCAGGCCTGGACGGCTAACGCGCTTCACTTCTTCGATGACCGGACGACCTTCGAAGTACTTCAGCTCGATGGACAGCAGTGGTTTGATTTCGCTGCTGATCTGATAACCCGCAATGTAACCTTCGTCCTTCAGGACTTTGGCAACAGCTACCTTCAACGTAGAAGATGGCATGCTTACGACGGACTTTTCAGCCATCTGGGCATTACGGATTCGAGTTAGCATGTCCGCTAACGGGTCCTGCATACTCATGGGCTAGACGCTCCTAATACAAAAAAATTAGCCTTGCGGCTACTACTTGTCGCCGAGTGCATCCGTGCGAAAAAAGCACGGGCTCAGGCGAGCCGGGTATTCTAGACACACCCCACAAATGAATCAAGCCCCAATAGGGGCTTGATTCAAGTTCAAGGTCACCGGTGGTCAGGATCTTGCGATTCGGACCACCGAGACTTTGATAGTGCTTACCAGCTGGCTTTAACCAGACCAGGTACGTCACCACGCATTGCAGCTTCACGCAGTTTGTTACGGCCGAGGCCGAACTTGCGGTAAACGCCGTGTGGACGACCGGTCAGGCGGCAGCGGTTACGCATGCGCGAAGCGCTTGCGTCACGTGGCTGCTTCTGCAGAGCTACTGTAGCTTCCCAACGCGCTTCTGGACTTGCGTTCAGATCAACGATGATAGCTTTCAGTGCTGCACGCTTTTTGGCGTACTTGGCAACCGTGAGCTGACGCTTCAGCTCGCGGTTTTTCATGCTCATCTTGGCCATTTTCCTACTCCAATCAGTTGCGGAACGGGAATTTGAAAGCACGCAGCAGCGCGCGACCTTCATCATCGTTCTTGGCAGTGGTGGTCAGGGTAATGTCCAGACCGCGGAGAGCATCGATCTTGTCGTAGTCGATTTCCGGGAAGATGATCTGCTCTTTAACGCCCATGCTGTAGTTACCACGACCATCGAAGGACTTGGCATTCAGGCCGCGAAAGTCGCGGACCCGAGGCAGGGAGATCGACAGCAGACGATCCAGGAATTCGTACATACGCTCACGGCGCAGGGTCACTTTGACGCCGATCGGCCAACCTTCACGGACTTTAAAGCCAGCGATGGATTTCCGAGCGTAGGTCACAACGACTTTCTGGCCGGTGATCTTTTCCAGGTCAGCAACAGCGTGCTCGATGACTTTTTTGTCGCCGACCGCTTCGCCCAGACCCATGTTCAGGGTGATTTTGGTAACGCGTGGAACTTCCATCACGTTCGAAAGCTTAAGTTCTTCCTTAAGTTTCGGTGCGATTTCCTTCCAGTAAATCTCTTTTAGTCGTGCCATGGTCTTCTACCTAGCAGTGTTCAAGCATCAACCGCTTTTTGGGTCGACTTGAAGACACGAATTTTCTTACCGTCTTCTACTTTGAAACCAACGCGATCAGCCTTGTTGGTTTCGCCGTTGAAAATGGCAACGTTGGAAGCGTGCAGTGGCGCTTCTTTTTCGACGATACCGCCTTGTACGCCCGACGCAGGGTTTGGCTTGGTATGACGCTTAACCAGGTTCAGACCACCAACGACCAGACGGTCGTCAGCGAGAACCTTAAGCACCTTACCGCGCTTACCTTTGTCTTTGCCGGCGATCACGATGATCTCGTCGTCACGACGAATCTTTTGCATGTCGGATCTCCTTACAGCACTTCTGGGGCGAGCGAGACGATCTTCATGAACTTCTCAGTACGAAGTTCACGGGTCACTGGCCCAAAGATACGGGTGCCGATCGGCTCTTGCTTGTTGTTCAGAAGAACAGCAGCGTTGCCATCAAAGCGGATAATGGAGCCATCAGCACGGCGAACGCCGTGGCGAGTGCGGACTACAACAGCAGTCATCACTTGGCCTTTTTTCACTTTACCGCGAGGAATTGCTTCCTTCACGGTAACTTTGATGATGTCACCGATACCAGCGTAACGACGATGGGAGCCACCCAGCACCTTGATGCACATAACACGGCGAGCGCCGCTGTTATCGGCCACATCGAGCATGGATTGAGTCTGAATCATATAATTTCTCCGACCCCTAGTCCTTAGACTTCCACAGCGCGTTCGAGAACATCAACCAGCGCCCAAGACTTGGTCTTGGCCAAAGGACGAGTTTCACGAATAGTGACTTTGTCGCCGATGTGGCACTGATTGGTTTCGTCGTGCGCGTGCAGCTTAGTCGAACGCTTAACGTATTTACCGTAGATCGGGTGCTTAACGCGACGCTCGATCAGAACGGTGATGGTTTTGTCCATCTTGTCGCTGACAACACGGCCAGTCAGCGTACGGACAGTTTTTTCGGCTTCAGCCATGATTACTTACCTGCCTGCTGGTTAAGCACAGTCTTCACGCGAGCGATGTCACGTTTAACTTGCGAGAGCAGATGAGACTGCCCCAACTGGCCAGTTGCTTTCTGCATACGCAGATTGAACTGGTCGCGCAGCAGGCCGAGCAGTTGCTCGTTCAGCTGCTGTGCGGATTTTTCACGAAGTTCATTCGCTTTCATCACATCACCGTCCGTTTAACAAAGGCGGTGGCGAGCGGCAGCTTTGCAGCAGCCAGGGCAAAAGCCTCACGCGCCAGCTCTTCAGTAACACCCTCGATTTCATACAGGACTTTGCCTGGCTGAATCTGGGCAACCCAGTATTCGACGTTACCCTTACCTTTACCCATCCGAACTTCGAGTGGCTTTTTGGTTACAGGCTTGTCCGGGAATACACGGATCCAGATCTTGCCGCCACGTTTAACGTGACGGGTCAGTGCACGACGCGCTGACTCGATCTGACGAGCGGTGAGACGACCACGAGCTACAGACTTCAGCGCATATTCGCCGAAGCTGACTTTGCTACCGCGCTGAGCCAAGCCACGGTTGTGGCCAGTCATCTGCTTGCGGAACTTCGTACGCTTTGGTTGCAACATTTGGCGTACCCCTTACTTAGCAGCTTTTTTACGAGGCGCTGGTGCTTGTGGTTTCAGTTCTTCTTGGCGACCACCAATTACTTCGCCTTTGAAGATCCAAACCTTTACACCGATCACACCATAAGTGGTGTGAGCTTCGTAGTTGGCATAGTCGATGTCGGCACGCAGGGTGTGCAGTGGCACACGACCTTCGCGATACCATTCAGTACGTGCGATTTCAGCACCGCCGAGACGACCGCTCACTTGGATTTTGATGCCTTTGGCACCAATGCGCATGGCGTTCTGAACAGCGCGCTTCATAGCGCGACGGAACATTACGCGACGCTCCAGCTGCTGAGCTACGCTCTGCGCAACCAGCATACCGTCGAGCTCCGGCTTACGGATCTCTTCGATATTGATGTGCACAGGCACACCCATTTGCTTGGTCAGGTCCTGACGCAGTTTCTCAACATCTTCACCTTTCTTCCCGATAACGATACCTGGACGAGCGGTGTGGATGGTGATACGTGCAGTCTGAGCCGGACGATGGATATCGATACGGCTTACGGACGCGCTTTTTAGTTTGTCTTGGAGATACTCGCGCACCTTCAGATCAGCGAACAAATAGTCCGCATAAGTCCGACCGTCTGCGTACCAGACGGAGGTGTGCTCCTTGACGATTCCCAGGCGAATGCCAATGGGATGTACTTTCTGACCCATCTCTTCGACTCCGTTACTTGTCAGCAACCTTGACAGTGATATGGCAAGACCGCTTGACGATGCGATCAGCACGGCCTTTGGCACGTGGCATGATTCGCTTCAGCGAACGCCCTTCGTTGACGAAAACGGTGCTGACTTTAAGGTCATCAACGTCTGCGCCTTCGTTATGCTCGGCGTTGGCTACGGCCGACTCCAGCACTTTCTTAATGATCTCGGCGGCTTTCTTACTGCTGAAAGCCAACAGGTTGAGCGCTTCGCCCACCTTCTTCCCGCGGATCTGGTCGGCGACCAAGCGGGCTTTCTGGGCGGAGATTCGAGCGCCCGACAACTTAGCGGCTACTTCCATCGTTCCTTACCCCTTAACGCTTGGCTTTCTTGTCTGCCACGTGCCCACGATATGTGCGGGTACCGGCAAACTCGCCTAGTTTGTGGCCGACCATGTCTTCGTTCACGAGAACTGGAACATGTTGACGACCGTTATGCACTGCAATGGTCAGACCGACCATTTGTGGCAGGATCATGGAACGGCGCGACCAGGTTTTAACTGGTTTGCGATCGTTCTTTTCCGCCGCCACTTCGATCTTCTTCAGTAGGTGAAGATCAATAAAAGGACCTTTTTTCAGAGAACGTGGCACTGTCGTATCCCTCTATTTACTTGCGACGACGGACGATCATTTTGTCGGTACGCTTATTACCACGAGTCTTCGCGCCCTTAGTCGGGAAGCCCCATGGCGATACCGGATGACGACCACCAGAGGTACGACCTTCACCACCACCATGTGGGTGGTCAACCGGGTTCATGGCAACACCACGAACGGTTGGGCGAACGCCACGCCAGCGTTTGGCACCAGCTTTACCCAGCGAACGCAGGCTGTGCTCGGAGTTCGAGACTTCACCCAGGGTCGCGCGGCATTCAGCCAGCACTTTACGCATCTCACCAGAACGCAGACGCAGGGTCACGTAGACACCTTCACGAGCGATCAGCTGAGCCGAAGCACCAGCGGAACGAGCGATTTGCGCGCCTTTACCTGGCTTCAATTCGATGCCGTGTACGGTGCTACCAACTGGAATGTTACGCAGTTGCAGAGCGTTGCCCGGCTTGATCGGTGCCAGAGCACCTGCGATCAGCTGGTCGCCAGCACTCACGCCTTTAGGGGCGATGATGTAGCGACGCTCGCCATCTGCGTACAGCAGCAGAGCGATGTGAGCAGTACGGTTTGGATCGTATTCAATACGCTCGACAGTGGCAGAGATGCCATCTTTGTCGTTGCGACGGAAATCGACCAGACGATAATGCTGCTTATGGCCACCACCAATGTGACGAGTGGTAATGCGACCATTGTTGTTACGACCACCAGTCTTCGATTTTTTCTCGAGCAGCGGTGCGTGAGGAGCGCCTTTATGGAGCTCCTGGTTGACCACCTTGACCACAAAACGGCGGCCAGGGGAAGTCGGTTTGCATTTAACGATTGCCATGATGCACCCCTTCCTTACTCAGCACTGCTGCTGAAATCGAGATCTTGGCCTGGTTGAAGGGAGATAACTGCCTTCTTCCAGTCATTACGCTTGCCCAGACCGCGAGCAGTGCGCTTGCTCTTACCCAGAACATTCAGGGTAGTAACACGCTCTACTTTCACGCTGAACAGGCTTTCGACGGCCTTCTTGATTTCCAGCTTGGTTGCGTCAGTTGCAACCTTGAAAACGAACTGGCCTTTCTTGTCAGCCAGAACCGTAGCCTTCTCGGAAACGTGCGGGCCAAGCAGAACTTTAAATACGCGTTCCTGGTTCATCCCAGCAGCTCCTCGAATTTCTTCACGGCCGACACGGTGATCAACACCTTGTCGTATGCGATCAGACTAACTGGATCGGAACCTTGCACGTCACGTACATCAACGTGTGGCAGGTTGCGAGCAGCCAGGTACAGGTTCTGATCAACCACTTCAGACACGATCAAGACGTCAGTCAGGCCCATGCCGGTCAGTTTGTTCAGCAGATCTTTGGTCTTCGGTGCATCAACAGCGAAGTCCTGAACCACAACCAGACGATCAGTACGCACCAGCTCAGCAAGGATGGAACGCATTGCTGCGCGATACATCTTCTTGTTCAGCTTCTGGGTGTGATCCTGAGGACGAGCTGCGAAAGTGGTACCGCCGCCACGCCAGATTGGGCTACGGATAGTACCGGCACGAGCACGGCCAGTACCTTTCTGACGCCACGGGCGCTTACCGCCACCACGAACGTCGGAACGGGTCTTTTGCTGCTTGCTACCCTGACGGCCGCCGGCCATGTAGGCCACGACTGCTTGGTGAACCAGCGTCTCGTTGAATTCGCCGCCAAATGTCAGTTCGGAAACTTCGATCGCTTGAGCGTCATTTACATTTAATTGCATGTCAGCTTCCCCTTAACCGCGAGCCTTGGCTGCTGGACGTACAACCAAGTTGCCGCCAGTAGCGCCAGGAACAGCGCCCTTGACCAACAACAGATTGCGTTCAGCGTCCACGCGCACTACTTCGAGGGACTGCACGGTCACGCGCTCAGCGCCCATATGACCGGACATTTTTTTGCCCTTGAATACACGACCAGGAGTCTGGCACTGGCCGATAGAGCCTGGAACGCGGTGGGACACGGAGTTACCGTGGGTATTATCTTGCCCGCGGAAGTTCCAACGCTTGATCGTACCCTGGAAGCCTTTACCTTTGGACTGACCGGTTACATCAACCAGTTGACCAGCGGCGAAGATTTCAGCGTTGATCAGATCGCCGGCCTGGTACTCGCCTTCTTCAAGACGGAATTCCATTACGGTACGACCAGCGGCAACGTTCGCTTTAGCGAAGTGGCCAGCTTGAGCAGCTGTAACACGCGAAGCACGACGCTCGCCTACAGTGACTTGCACTGCACGATAGCCATCGGTCTCTTCAGTTTTAAACTGGGTGACGCGATTCGGCTCGATCTCAATGACCGTGACCGGAATGGAGACACCTTCTTCGGTGAAAATACGGGTCATACCGCATTTACGACCGACTACACCAATAGTCATGTTGTAAACCTCATGAGTGTACGGGGCTTTCACCCGCTATGGCCGCCCATTTCAGAGCGTTACACGACTAAGACCGAGTCTTAGCCGAGGCTGATCTGCACTTCCACACCGGCCGCAAGATCAAGCTTCATAAGCGCATCAACGGTTTTATCCGTTGGCTGGACGATGTCCAGAACGCGCTTATGAGTACGGATCTCGTACTGGTCACGCGCGTCTTTGTTGACGTGCGGGGAGACCAGAACGGTGAACCGCTCTTTACGGGTAGGCAGTGGAATTGGACCACGCACTTGAGCACCAGTACGTTTCGCGGTTTCCACGATTTCCTGGGTGGATTGGTCGATCAGGCGATGGTCAAAAGCCTTCAACCTGATACGGATTTGCTGATTTTGCATTGGATTTCAGACTCCGGCTGCTATTCCCACCGAGCGCAATACGCCCGTTAAAAGGAGGCGCAATTCTATAGACGGGCCAACCGAGTGTCAACCCAATAAAAAAGCCCCCGCAAGCGGGGGCTTTTTCATCAATCAACGCTTAGGCGATGATTTTGGCTACGACGCCAGCGCCGACGGTACGACCGCCTTCACGAATAGCGAAACGCAGACCATCTTCCATTGCGATGGTTTTGATCAGGGTGACAACCATTTTGATGTTGTCGCCCGGCATTACCATTTCAACGCCTTCCGGCAGCTCGCAGTTACCGGTCACGTCAGTGGTCCGGAAGTAGAACTGTGGACGGTAGCCTTTGAAGAACGGAGTGTGGCGACCGCCTTCTTCTTTGCTCAACACGTACACTTCAGCTTCGAAGGTAGTGTGCGGCTTGACCGAACCTGGCTTGACCAGAACCTGGCCACGCTCAACGTCGTCACGCTTGGTACCGCGCAGCAGCACGCCGCAGTTCTCGCCAGCACGACCTTCGTCGAGCAGCTTACGGAACATTTCAACGCCAGTGCAGGTGGTGACAACAGTGTCACGCAGACCAACGATTTCCAGCGAGTCCTGAATCTTGACGATACCGCGCTCGATACGGCCAGTTACAACAGTACCGCGACCAGAGATCGAGAATACGTCTTCGATTGGCATCAGGAACGGCTTGTCGATAACCCGAACCGGATCTGGAATGTAGCTGTCCAGAGTCTCAACCAGTTTACGAACGGCAGTGGTGCCCATTTCGTTGTCGTCTTGGCCGTTCAGAGCCATCAGAGCCGAACCGATGATGATCGGAGTGTCGTCGCCCGGGAAGTCGTAAGTGCTCAGCAGATCGCGCACTTCCATCTCTACCAGTTCCAGCAGCTCAGCGTCGTCAACCATGTCAGCCTTGTTCAGGAAGACAACGATGTACGGAACGCCAACCTGACGGGACAACAGGATGTGCTCACGGGTTTGTGGCATCGGACCATCAGCGGCCGAGCAAACCAGAATAGCGCCGTCCATCTGAGCAGCACCGGTGATCATGTTCTTCACATAGTCAGCGTGACCTGGGCAGTCAACGTGAGCGTAGTGACGGATCAACGAGTTGTATTCAACGTGCGAAGTGTTGATGGTGATACCACGAGCCTTTTCTTCCGGAGCGCTGTCGATTTTGTCGAAAGCAACAGCGGCCGAACCGAAAACTTCGGAGCAGACACGAGTCAGAGCAGCAGTCAGCGTGGTTTTACCGTGGTCAACGTGACCGATGGTGCCAACGTTAACGTGCGGGAGGTCACGTACAAATTTTTCTTTAGCCACGACAATTAACTCCTAGCCTAAAGGGGCTGAATCAGCCTTGTTTTTTGGTAACAGTTTCGACGATATGCGACGGAGCTGTATTGTATTTTTTGAATTCCATAGAGTAGCTTGCACGACCTTGGGACATGGAGCGAACGTCGGTTGCGTAACCAAACATCTCACCCAACGGAACCTCGGCACGAATCACTTTGCCGGAAACCGTGTCTTCCATACCCAGGATCATGCCGCGACGACGGTTAAGGTCGCCCATCACGTCACCCATATAGTCTTCAGGCGTAACAACCTCTACCGCCATGATCGGCTCAAGCAACTCACCACCGCCCTTCTGGGCCAGTTGCTTGGTCGCCATGGAAGCGGCCACCTTAAACGCCATCTCGTTGGAGTCGACGTCGTGGTAAGAACCGTCAAACACGGTAGCCTTCAGGCCGATCAGCGGATACCCGGCGACAACGCCGTTCTTCATCTGCTCTTCGATACCCTTCTGGATAGCCGGGATGTATTCCTTAGGAACCACACCACCCACTACTTCGTTCACGAATTGCAGACCTTCCTGACCTTCGTCAGCAGGCGCAAAACGAATCCAGCAGTGACCAAACTGGCCACGACCGCCGGATTGACGAACGAACTTACCTTCGATTTCACAGTTCTTCGTGATGCGCTCACGATAGGAAACCTGAGGCTTACCGATGTTGGCTTCGACGTTGAACTCACGGCGCATCCGATCAACCAGGATGTCCAGGTGCAACTCGCCCATGCCGGAGATGATCGTTTGACCAGTCTCTTCATCAGTCTTGACGCGGAAAGATGGATCTTCCTGAGCGAGTTTGCCCAGAGCGACACCCATTTTTTCCTGGTCGTCCTTGGTCTTAGGCTCTACGGCAACCGAAATAACCGGCTCCGGGAAGTCCATACGAACCAGGATGATTGGCTTGTCACCGTTGCACAAAGTTTCACCAGTGGTGACGTCCTTCATGCCGATCAAGGCCGCGATGTCACCAGCGCGTACTTCCTTGATTTCTTCACGGGCGTTTGCGTGCATTTGCACCATACGACCCACGCGCTCTTTCTTGCCTTTGACCGAGTTGATCACGCCGTCACCGGAGTTCAACACGCCCGAGTAAACACGGACGAAGGTCAAGGTACCCACGAATGGGTCGGTGGCAATTTTGAATGCCAGAGCGGAGAACGGTTCGCTGTCATCTGCATGACGCTCCAGCTCGATAGTCTCGTCATCCGGGTCAGTACCCTTGATGGCAGGAATATCAACAGGTGCAGGCAGGTAATCGATAACGGCGTCGAGAACCAGGGGAACACCCTTGTTCTTGAAGGAAGAACCGCAAACAGCCAGAACGATCTCACCAGCGATAGTACGCTGACGCAGAGCGGCCTTGATTTCCTCGTTGGTGAGCTCTTCACCTTCGAGGTACTTGTTCATCAGCTCTTCGCTGGCTTCGGCCGCAGCTTCAACCATGTTGCCACGCCACTCGTCAGCCAATTCCTGCAGTTCAGCAGGGATAGGCTTGCGAACGGGAACCATGCCTTTGTCAGCGTCATTCCAGTAAACAGCTTCCATGGCCATCAGATCGATCTGACCCTGGAAGTTGTCTTCGGAACCGATAGCCAACTGGATTGGCACCGGGGTATGACCCAGACGCTGCTTGATCTGACCGATCACGCGCAGGAAGTTCGCACCAGCACGGTCCATCTTGTTTACGTAAACAAGACGCGGAACGCCGTACTTGTTGGCCTGACGCCATACGGTTTCCGACTGAGGCTCAACGCCCGAGGTACCACAAAACACAACAACCGCGCCGTCGAGAACACGCAGGGAACGCTCAACTTCAATGGTGAAGTCAACGTGGCCCGGGGTGTCAATGACGTTGAAGCGGTATTGGTCTTTGTGCTGCTTCTCGGAACCCTGCCAGAAGGCGGTAATAGCAGCAGAAGTAATGGTAATACCACGCTCCTGCTCCTGAACCATCCAGTCTGTGGTCGCGGCGCCGTCATGCACCTCGCCCATCTTGTGACTTTTGCCAGTGTAAAAAAGGACGCGCTCGGTGGTGGTGGTTTTACCAGCATCCACGTGAGCAACGATACCAATGTTACGGTAGCGATTAATCGGTGTTGTACGAGCCATAAAGCCCTCGCAAAATTAGTGACGCTAAAATTAGAAGCGGTAGTGCGAGAAAGCTTTGTTAGCTTCAGCCATACGGTGCACGTCTTCACGCTTCTTAACTGCAGCACCTTTACCTTCAGCAGCGTCCAACAATTCGCCAGCCAAACGCAGGGCCATAGACTTCTCGCCGCGCTTACGGGCGAAGTCTACCAACCAGCGCATTGCCAGAGCGTTACGACGGGACGGACGAACTTCGACCGGAACCTGGTAAGTAGCACCGCCTACACGGCGCGACTTTACTTCGACCAGCGGAGCGATGGCGTCGAGAGCTTTCTCGAAGATTTCCAGGGGATCGCTGTTCTTGCGTTCTTTAACCTTGTCCAGCGCGCCATAAACGATACGCTCGGCAACGGCTTTCTTGCCGCTTTCCATAACGTGGTTCATGAACTTGGCCAGGATTTGGCTTCCGTATTTTGGATCGTCAAGCACTTCGCGCTTGGCTGCTACGCGTCTTCTTGGCATGGATAAGCCCTCAAACGGTCTTCAGGTTCGCTCGGAATCGGCCCCCTTTCGGGACGCCTCCGACCTTACTCTTATCGACTCAGAAAAATAGAAAATCAGTTTTTACAAAAAGCCACTACTACTTAGGCTTCTTGGTACCGTACTTCGAACGACCCTGGTTACGACCTTTAACGCCGGAAGTATCCAAAGAACCGCGCACGGTGTGGTAACGAACACCTGGCAAGTCTTTTACACGACCGCCGCGGATCAGTACCACGCTGTGCTCTTGCAGGTTGTGGCCTTCACCGCCGATGTACGAGGAAACCTCGAAACCGTTGGTCAGACGCACACGGCATACTTTACGCAGTGCCGAGTTAGGTTTTTTCGGCGTGGTGGTATACACACGGGTGCATACGCCACGACGTTGCGGGCAGTTCTGCAGCGCAGGCACGTCGGATTTCTCGACGATACGCTTACGCGGCTGACGTACCAGCTGGTTGATAGTTGCCATCTACTAGCTCCACTGTTGTCTTGCGACGCTATTGTCTTGCAAGAAAAGCAAAATGGCAGGAACGAATTCCCGCCAAATTTAGGGGTACAAGAGTCTAAAGAGGATCTTGCCCCCAGTCAAGGCAAGGCCCCAACCTCCGCGCTTATCCAATCCCGACAAATTGTCTCGATTCGATTAACGGAGAGGCCGGGGCCTTACGCTTATTTACTGCAGAACTCAGTTACCGCTCGAGTTCAGTGCTTCGGTCAGTGCAGCTTCCACTTCACTGGCGCTCACGCGCAACGGTTTGTCCGCTTCACGGCGACGCTTGCGCTCGCTGTGATAAGCCAGACCGGTACCGGCCGGGATCAGACGACCCACGACCACGTTTTCTTTCAGGCCGCGCAGGTAATCGCGCTTGCCGGTTACCGCCGCTTCGGTCAGTACGCGAGTGGTTTCCTGGAAGGAAGCCGCCGAGATGAACGATTCGGTGGACAACGACGCCTTGGTGATACCCAACAGCACGCGAGTGAACTTGGAAACGAATTTCTCGTCGCCCGCCAGACGCTCGTTCTCTACCAGAACGTGAGTCAATTCCATCTGGTCGCCCTTGATGAAAGTGGAATCGCCGGATTCAGCGATTTCAACTTTACGCAGCATCTGACGCAGGATGGTCTCGATGTGCTTGTCGTTGATCTTCACGCCTTGCAGACGATAAACGTCCTGGATCTCGTTCACGATGTACTTGGCCAGCGCACTCACACCCAGCAGACGCAGGATGTCGTGTGGATCGCTCGGGCCGTCGGAGATAACTTCGCCGCGGTTTACCTGTTCGCCTTCGAAGACGTTCAGGTGACGCCACTTCGGAATCAGTTCTTCGTACGGATCGCTACCGTCGTTCGGGGTAATGACCAGACGGCGCTTGCCTTTGGTCTCTTTGCCGAACGCGATGGTGCCGCTGACTTCAGCCAGAATCGAGGCTTCTTTCGGACGACGGGCTTCGAACAAGTCGGCAACACGCGGCAGACCACCGGTGATGTCGCGAGTTTTCGAAGTTTCTTGCGGAATACGAGCGATAACATCACCGATCGCGATTTTCGCACCGTCTGCCACGCCGACCAAGGCGTTGGCAGGCAGGAAATACTGAGCAATTACGTCGGTACCCGGCAGCAAGAGATCCTTGCCGTTGTCATCAACCATCTTCACAGCAGGACGGATATCTTTACCGGCAGCTGGACGGTCTTTGGCGTCGAGTACTTCAATGTTGGTCATACCGGTCAATTCGTCAGTCTGACGCTTGATCGTGATGCCTTCTTCCATGCCCACGTAGGTCACGGTACCTTTCATTTCGGTAACGATTGGGTGAGTGTGCGGATCCCACTTGGCCACGATTGCGCCAGCGTCGACCTTGTCACCTTCTTTAACCGAAATCACAGCACCGTACGGCAGCTTGTAACGCTCACGCTCACGACCGAAGTCATCAGCGATTGCCAGCTCACCGGAACGGGACACAGCAACCAGGCAACCATCCACTCGCTCAACGTGCTTCAGGTTATGCAGACGGACGGTACCGCCATTCTTCACCTGAACGCTGTCTGCAGCAGAGGTCCGGCTTGCCGCACCACCGATGTGGAACGTACGCATGGTCAGCTGGGTACCCGGCTCACCGATGGACTGGGCAGCGATAACGCCGACCGCTTCACCGATGTTCACCTGGTGACCACGAGCCAAGTCGCGGCCGTAGCACTTGGCGCAAATACCGTAGCGCGTTTCACAGCTGATCGGCGAACGCACGATCACTTCATCGATGCTGTTCAGCTCGATGAACTCAACCCACTTCTCGTCTACCAGCGTGCCGGCAGGAACGATGATTTCTTCGGTCCCTGGCTTGTACACGTCACGGGCAATAACACGACCCAATACGCGCTCACCCAACGGCTCAACAACGTCACCGCCTTCAATGTGCGGAGTCATTACCAGGCCATGTTCGGTGCCGCAATCGATCTCGGTCACAACCAGATCCTGCGCCACGTCCACCAGACGACGAGTCAGGTAACCGGAGTTCGCAGTTTTCAACGCGGTATCCGCCAAACCTTTACGAGCACCGTGAGTGGAGATGAAGTACTGAAGTACGCTCAAACCTTCACGGAAGTTCGCAGTAATCGGCGTTTCAATGATGGAACCGTCCGGCTTGGCCATCAGGCCACGCATACCGGCGAGCTGACGGATCTGCGCAGCAGAACCCCGTGCGCCCGAGTCGGCCATCATGTACATCGAGTTGAAGGACTCTTGGTCGACTTCGACGCCATGACGATCGATGACTTTCTCTTTCGAGAGGTTGGCCATCATCGCCTTGGAAACTTCGTCGTTCGCCTTGGACCAAAGGTCGATCACTTTGTTGTACTTCTCGCCCTGTGTTACCAGGCCGGAGGCGTACTGACTTTCGATCTCTTTCACTTCATCAGTGGCAGCACTGATGATGCGGGCTTTTTCATCAGGAATAACGAAGTCGTTAACACCGATGGAAACGCCGGAAATGGTCGAATAGGCAAAACCGGTGTACATCAACTGGTCAGCGAAGATCACGGTCTCTTTCAAACCAACCACGCGGTAGCACTGGTTGATCAGCTTGGAGATCGCCTTTTTCTTCATCGGCTGGTTGACGACGTCGTACGACAGGCCAGGTGGAACAACCTGGAACAACAGCGCACGGCCGACAGTGGTGTCGACGATACGGGTGTTCTTGACGCTGCCACCATCACGATCGTTAACGGTTTCGTTGATCCGCACTTTGACCTTGGCGTGCAGTGCGGCTTCGCCAGCACGGAACACACGGTCAACTTCCTGCAGATCCGCGAACACACGACCTTCGCCCTTGGCGTTGATCGCTTCACGAGTCATGTAGTACAGACCCAATACAACGTCCTGCGACGGAACGATGATTGGCTCACCGTTGGCTGGCGACAGAATGTTGTTGGTCGACATCATCAACGCACGCGCTTCCAACTGGGCTTCCAGTGTCAGCGGTACGTGCACGGCCATTTGGTCGCCGTCGAAGTCGGCGTTGTACGCAGCACAGACCAGAGGGTGCAGCTGGATAGCCTTACCTTCGATCAGTACCGGTTCAAACGCCTGGATACCCAGACGGTGAAGGGTCGGTGCACGGTTAAGGAGAACCGGGTGTTCGCGGATGACTTCAGCGAGAACGTCCCAAACTTCTGGCAGCTCGCGCTCGACCATCTTTTTGGCAGCTTTGATGGTGGTAGCGAGACCACGCATTTCCAGCTTGCCGAAAATGAACGGTTTGAACAGCTCGAGAGCCATTTTCTTCGGCAGACCGCACTGGTGCAGACGCAGGGTCGGACCTACGGTAATTACCGAACGGCCGGAGTAGTCAACACGCTTACCGAGCAAGTTCTGACGGAAACGACCTTGCTTACCCTTGATCATGTCAGCCAAGGATTTCAGAGGACGCTTGTTGGAACCGGTGATAGCGCGGCCACGACGACCGTTGTCGAGCAGTGCGTCGACGGCTTCCTGCAACATACGCTTTTCGTTACGCACGATGATGTCCGGAGCGGACAGATCAAGCAGGCGCTTCAAGCGGTTGTTACGGTTGATCACTCGACGATACAGATCGTTGAGGTCGGAAGTCGCGAAGCGACCGCCATCCAGCGGGACCAGTGGACGCAGATCTGGCGGCAGCACCGGCAGAACGGTCAGCACCATCCATTCTGGAAGGTTGCCGGAACCCTGGAAGGCTTCCATCAACTTCAGACGCTTGGACAGCTTCTTGATTTTGGTTTCGGAGTTGGTTTGCGGAATTTCTTCGCGCAGGCGGCCAATCTCGTGTTCCAGATCGATAGCGTGCAGCAGTTCGCGGACAGCTTCGGCACCCATGCGGGCATCGAAATCGTCGCCGAACTCTTCCAGCGCTTCGAAGTACTGCTCGTCGTTGAGCAGCTGACCTTTTTCAAGGGTGGTCATGCCTGGATCGATAACGACATAGCTCTCGAAGTAGAGAACGCGTTCGATATCACGCAAGGTCATGTCCATCAGCAAGCCGATACGCGACGGCAGCGATTTCAGGAACCAGATGTGGGCAACTGGCGAGGCCAGTTCGATGTGCGCCATGCGCTCACGACGAACTTTGGCCAGCGCGACTTCAACGCCGCACTTCTCGCAGATCACACCACGGTGCTTCAAGCGCTTGTACTTACCGCACAGGCACTCGTAATCCTTTACCGGGCCAAAGATCTTGGCGCAGAACAGGCCGTCACGCTCAGGTTTGAACGTACGGTAGTTGATGGTTTCCGGTTTTTTAACTTCACCGAACGACCACGAACGGATCATCTCAGGCGATGCCAATCCAATACGGATGGCGTCGAACTCTTCGACTTGACCCTGGTTTTTCAGCAAATTCAGTAGGTCTTTCAAGGCCTTTCCTCCTGGCGGAGCAGAGAGCGGGCAATCCTGCCCCGCTCTCGATTCGCGTCACGTGTTATTCGGTTTCCAGATCGATATCGATGCCGAGGGAACGAATTTCCTTGATCAACACGTTGAAGGACTCGGGCATGCCCGGCTCCATACGGTGATCGCCATCCACGATGTTTTTGTACATCTTGGTACGGCCGTTCACATCGTCCGACTTCACTGTGAGCATTTCTTGCAGAGTGTAAGCAGCACCGTATGCTTCCAGTGCCCAGACCTCCATCTCCCCGAAACGCTGACCACCGAACTGTGCCTTACCACCCAGCGGCTGCTGGGTAACCAGGCTGTACGAACCGGTAGAACGAGCGTGCATCTTGTCGTCTACCAAGTGGTTCAGCTTCAGCATGTACATGTAGCCAACAGTAACCGGGCGCTCGAACTTGTTGCCGGTACGGCCGTCAGTCAGCTGCATCTGGCCGCTTTCTGGCAGATCTGCCAGTTTCAGCATGGCCTTGATTTCGCTTTCCTTGGCGCCGTCGAACACTGGAGTGGCCATTGGAACGCCGCCACGCAGGTTCTTCGCCAGATCCAGGATTTCCTGGTCGGAGAAGCTATCCAGATCTTCGTTACGACCGCCGATCTGGTTGTAGATCTCGTCGAGGAATTTACGAAGCTCAGCGACTTTGCGCTGCTCTTCGATCATCCGGTTGATCTTCTCGCCCAAGCCTTTAGCCGCGAGGCCCAGGTGGGTTTCAAGGATCTGACCAACGTTCATACGCGAAGGTACGCCCAACGGGTTGAGGACGACGTCGACCGGGGTGCCATTGGCATCGTGCGGCATGTCTTCAACCGGCATGATCACAGAGACCACACCTTTGTTACCGTGACGACCGGCCATCTTGTCGCCCGGCTGGATGCGGCGACGGATTGCCAGGTAAACCTTGACGATTTTCAGCACGCCTGGAGCCAGGTCATCGCCCTGCTGCAGTTTGCGCTTCTTGTCTTCGAACTTGTCGTCCAGCAGACGGCGGCGATCAACGATGTAGGCCTGAGCCTTCTCGAGCTGCTCATTCAGAGCATCTTCAGCCATGCGCAGTTTGAACCACTGACCATGCTCAAGACCGTCGAGAACTTCGTCGGTGATTTCCTGACCTTTCTTCAGACCGGCGCCACCTTCGGCTTTGCGGCCGACCAGAGCGGAGCGGAGACGTTCGAAAGTGGCGCCTTCAACGATACGGAACTCTTCGTTCAGATCCTTGCGGATCTCGTCGAGTTGAGTCTTCTCGATGGACAGAGCACGAGCATCACGCTCGACGCCGTCACGGGTGAAGACCTGTACGTCGATGACAGTGCCCTTGGTGCCGGTAGGCACGCGCAGGGAGGTGTCTTTAACGTCGCTGGCTTTTTCACCGAAGATGGCACGCAACAGCTTCTCTTCCGGAGTCAGCTGGGTCTCGCCTTTCGGAGTGACTTTACCTACCAGAATGTCGCCTGCGCCAACTTCGGCACCTACATAAACGATACCGGCTTCGTCCAGTTTGTTCAGCGCAGCTTCACCCACGTTCGGGATGTCTGCAGTGATTTCCTCTGGCCCAAGCTTGGTGTCACGCGCCACACAGGTCAGTTCCTGAATGTGGATCGTGGTAAAGCGATCTTCTTGAACAACTCGTTCCGACAGGCAGATGGAGTCTTCGAAGTTGTAACCGTTCCAGGCCATGAACGCGATGCGCATGTTCTGACCCAGTGCCAGTTCACCCATGTCGGTGGACGGGCCGTCAGCCATGATGTCGCTACGCTGAACCCGATCACCTTTACGCACCAGCGGACGCTGGTTGATGCAAGTGTTCTGGTTGGAGCGGGTGTATTTGGTCAGGTTGTAGATGTCGACACCAGCTTCGCCGGTTTCAACTTCGTCATCAGCAACACGAACCACGATACGGCTGGCATCAACGGAGTCGATCACGCCGCCACGACGAGCCACGACGCAAACGCCGGAGTCACGAGCTACGTTACGCTCCATGCCGGTACCGACCAGCGGCTTGTCAGCGCGCAAGGTTGGTACAGCTTGACGCTGCATGTTCGAACCCATCAACGCACGGTTGGCGTCATCGTGCTCGAGGAACGGGATCAGCGACGCTGCAACCGAAACTACCTGCTTCGGAGAAACGTCCATCAGGGTGACGTCTTCCGGCGCCTTGACGGTGAACTCGTTCAAGTGACGAACAGCTACCAGCTCGTCGATCAGCATTTTCTTGTCGTTCATCGTGGCCGAAGCCTGAGCGATCACGTGATCAGCTTCTTCGATGGCGGACAGGAACACGATCTCGTCGGTGACCAGAGCGTCTTTCACCACTCGGTACGGGCTTTCGAGG
Source organism: Pseudomonas sp. HLT2-19-2 (assembly GCF_054898005.1). NCBI lineage: Bacteria > Pseudomonadati > Pseudomonadota > Gammaproteobacteria > Pseudomonadales > Pseudomonadaceae > Pseudomonas > Pseudomonas sp. HLT2-19-2. The sequence goes on from NZ_CM142712.1 coordinate 5,553,716, forward strand.
AAGCCGTACTGGTTGGTGCGCGCATAGGCGGCCAAGGAGTTGATCAGGCCAATGTTCGGACCTTCCGGCGTTTCAATCGGGCATACACGACCGTAGTGAGTCGGGTGTACGTCACGAACTTCAAAGCCGGCACGCTCACGAGTCAAACCGCCAGGGCCGAGTGCAGATACACGACGCTTGTGGGTGATCTCGGACAGCGGGTTGTTCTGGTCCATGAACTGGGAAAGCTGGCTGGAACCGAAGAACTCTTTCACCGCCGCAGCCACTGGCTTGGCGTTGATCAAGTCTTGCGGCATCAGGCCTTCGCTTTCAGCCATCGACAGACGCTCTTTGACCGCACGCTCAACACGTACCAGGCCAACGCGGAACTGGTTCTCGGCCATTTCGCCTACGCAGCGAACACGACGGTTACCCAGGTGGTCGATGTCATCGACGATGCCTTTACCGTTACGGATGTCGACCAGAGTCTTCAAAACCGCGACGATGTCTTCTTTGCACAACACGCCCGAACCTTCGATCTCGGTACGACCGATACGACGGTTGAACTTCATCCGGCCGACCGCAGACAGATCATAGCGCTCAGGGCTGAAGAACAGGTTGTTGAACAGAGTCTCGGCAGCGTCTTTGGTTGGTGGCTCGCCCGGACGCATCATGCGATAGATCTCGACCAGCGCTTCCAATTGGTTGCTGGTGGAGTCGATCTTCAGAGTGTCGGAGACGAACGGACCGCAGTCGATATCGTTGGTGTACAGAGTTTCGATGCGAACAACCTGGGACTTGGCGATTTTCGCCAGGATCTCGGTGTTCAGCTCGGTGTTGCACTCTGCCAGGATTTCGCCGGTTGCCGGATGCACAATGACCTTGGCGGTAGTGCGACCCAGGACGTAGTCCAGAGGCACTTGCAGCTCTTTGATCCCGGCTTTTTCCAGTTGGTTGATATGGCGAGCAGTGATACGACGACCCTGCTCGACAATAACCTTGCCTTTGTCATCGAGGATATCGATGGCAGCGATTTCACCACGCAGGCGCTGAGGCACCAGTTCCAGGTTGAGGTTTTCACCCTGCACATGGAAGACGTTGGTGGTGTAGAACGCGTCGAGCACTTCTTCAGTGGTATAGCCGAGCGCGCGCAGCAGTACCGATGCAGGCAGCTTGCGACGACGGTCGATACGCACGAATACGCAGTCTTTCGGGTCGAACTCGAAGTCCAGCCACGAACCGCGATAAGGAATGATGCGCGCGGAGTACAGCAGTTTGCCGGAGCTGTGCGTCTTGCCACGGTCGTGGTCGAAGAACACGCCCGGGGAACGGTGCAGCTGGGAAACGATTACACGCTCGGTACCGTTGATTACGAAGGTACCGTTCTCAGTCATCAGGGGGATCTCACCCATGTAGACTTCTTGTTCTTTGATGTCCTTGATCGCTTTGTTCGACGATTCTTTGTCGAAAATGATCAGGCGCACTTTTACCCGCAAAGGTACGGCGTAAGTTACACCGCGCAATACGCATTCTTTGACATCAAATGCCGGTTCGCCCAGGCGATAACCGACGTACTCCAGCGCAGCATTGCCGGAGTAGCTGATGATCGGGAAAACGGATTTGAAGGCCGCATGCAGGCCCACGTCGCGGAACTGATCTTTAGTCGCTCCCGCTTGCAAGAATTCACGATACGAATCCAGCTGGATGGCCAGGAGGTACGGCACATCCATGACGTCCGGCAACTTGCTAAAGTCCTTGCGGATACGTTTTTTCTCAGTATATGAGTAAGCCATCAGCGTTCCCCAGCTTGGTCACCTGCTTGTTTGGCCCCTCCCGACGGGAGCAGCCAGAAAATCGTGCAAACCCCATGGTTTGCGCCACCACATCGGGTGGTTACAGCTCGTTATCAGCACCAACCCAGTCGGCTGCCAATAACGGAAAAAGGCCGGTGGCAAGAGCCACCAGCCATCAGCCTTTTGCTTAACGCTTGGGCTGGAGACGCAAAGTCGATGCTTACTTCAGCTCGACTTTAGCGCCTGCTTCTTCCAAGACAGCCTTGGCTTTGTCAGCTGCGTCTTTAGAAACAGCTTCCAGAACCATGCCTGGGCAGCCGTCAACTACAGCCTTGGCTTCTTTCAAGCCCAGACCGGTCAGCTCACGTACAGCCTTGATCACGTTAACTTTCTTCTCGCCAGTCTCAACCAGATTGACGTTGAATTCAGTTTGCTCTTCAGCAACAGCAGCAACAGCAGCTGGACCAGCGGAAGCAGCGGCAGCGGAAACGCCGAACTTCTCTTCCATGGCCTTGATCAGCTCAACGATTTCCAGAACGGATTTTTCGCCGATTGCTTCGATGATTTGGTCGTTAGTCAGAGACATGACTATAAATTCCTGTATTGGGGTGACAGCCTACGCGGCCATCGAAATAAACAATAAACGCTGAAAGGAGTCGCTCAGCCTTAGGCTGCGGCAGCTTCTTTCTGGTCGCGAAGAGCCGCCAGAGTACGAGCCAATTTGCTGGTTGCGCCTTGAATCACGCTCATCAGCTGGGAAATTGCTTCGTCACGGGTCGGCAGGCTTGCCAGTACGTCGATCTGATTAGCTGCGAGGAACTTGCCCTCGAACGCAGCTGCCTTGATCTCGAACTTATCCTGACCTTTTGCGAACTCTTTGAAGATACGGGCAGCAGCGCCCGGATGTTCTTTGGAGAATGCAATCAAGGTCGGGCCGGTGAACACGTCGTTGAGCACGTCATATTGAGTGCCAGCAACGGCGCGCTTGAGCAGGGTGTTACGTACAACACGTACGTATACGCCAGCTTCACGAGCCTCTTTACGGAGTCCGGTCATAGCGCCTACTGTTACGCCACGGGCATCAGCCACGACAGCGGACAGAGCAACTTGGGCAGCCTTGTTGACTTCAGCGACGATGGCCTTCTTGTCTTCAAGTTTAATTGCCACGGGAAAAACTCCTGCTTGTTACCGTTTCATCCAACCGAGGTCAGATGTCGTTTTGGTGTCTGATTCGGTAAGGAACCGGGAGCACCATCTGCGTAGGCTTGAGGTTTAAGACTTGCGTCGCCTACGGTCTTGGATAGCCCCCGCCAGGCAGGGACCCCAATCTTTCAATTGGCGCAATCGCTTGCACCAATTTTTGTCTTACGCTTCCAGCGAACCTTGGTCGATGACCAGGCCCGGGCCCATGGTGGTGCTCAGGGTGATGCGCTTGACATAAATGCCTTTCGAGGAAGCCGGCTTGATACGCTTCAGATCAGAGATCAGGGCTTCAACGTTTTCCTTCAGCTTGACGGCATCAAAGCCGACCTTGCCAACGGAGGTGTGGATGATGCCGTTTTTGTCGGTGCGATAACGAACCTGACCAGCCTTGGCGTTTTTAACCGCGGTAGCTACGTCTGGGGTTACGGTGCCGACTTTAGGGTTAGGCATCAGGCCGCGCGGGCCGAGGATCTGACCCAACTGACCCACAACGCGCATTGCATCCGGGGATGCGATAACTACGTCGAAGTTCAGGTTGCCGGCTTTCATTTCGGCAGCCAGGTCGTCCATACCTACACGGTCAGCGCCGGCAGCCAGAGCGGCCTCGGCAGCTGGACCCTGGGTGAACACAGCAACGCGAACAGTCTTGCCAGTGCCGTGTGGCAGCACAGTAGCGCTACGAACGACCTGGTCGGATTTACGCGGGTCAACACCCAGGTTTACAGCAACGTCGAACGACTCGCTGAACTTGACCGTCGACAGCTCAGCCAGCAGAGCAGCAGCGTCTACAAAGTTGTAAGACTTGCCTGCTTCGATTTTGCCGGCGATAGCCTTTTGACGCTTGGTCAACTTAGCCATTACACACCCTCCACGTTAAGGCCCATGCTACGAGCAGAACCGGCGATAGTACGCACGGCTGCGTCCATATCAGCTGCAGTCAGATCCGCGTTTTTGGTTTTCGCGATTTCTTCCAGCTGAGCACGGGTCACAGTGCCAACCTTAACGGTGTTCGGACGAGCGGAACCGCTAGCCAGACCAGCAGCCTTCTTCAGCAGAACCGAAGCAGGGGTAGACTTGGTTTCGAAAGTGAAGCTACGGTCGCTATAGACAGTGATGATCACCGGAGTCGGCAGACCTGGCTCAATACCCTGAGTACGGGCGTTGAAAGCCTTGCAGAATTCCATGATATTCACGCCGTGCTGACCCAGTGCAGGACCAACAGGTGGGCTTGGGTTAGCCTGAGCGGCTTTCACTTGCAGCTTGATGTAAGCGGTAATCTTCTTGGCCATGAGGCACTCCAATTACGGGTTCAAACGCCTCGAAAGGCTCCCCGGTTACTTGCGCGTTTATCCCAGTGACGACAAAACCCCACAGCCTAGGGCTGCGGGGTTGGGATGCTTGCTCAGCTAGACCTTTTCGACCTGGCTGAACTCTAACTCTACCGGAGTAGAGCGACCGAAAATGAGCACCGCCACTTGGATCCGGCTCTTTTCGTAGTTAACCTCTTCGACCGTGCCAGTAAAATCGGCAAACGGCCCGTCATTGACACGCACCGACTCACCTGGCTCGAACAACGTCTTCGGCTTCGGTTTGTCGCTACCATCAGCAACGCGACGCAGAATCGCTTCCGCCTCTTTATCTGTGATTGCCGCAGGCTTATCAGCGGTACCGCCGATAAAACCCATCACCCGAGGAGTATCCTTGACCAAGTGCCAAGTACCCTCATTCATGTCCATCTGAACCAGCACATAACCTGGGAAGAACTTGCGCTCGCTTTTGCGTTTCTGGCCATTACGCATTTCAACCACTTCTTCAGTGGGAACCAGAATTTCGCCAAAGCCATCTTCCATGCCAGCCAGCTTTACGCGCTCTACCAACGAGCGCATGACATGCTTCTCGTAACCGGAGTAAGCATGCACAACGTACCAACGCTTAGCCACGGGACACCCTTAGCCGACAATCAAGGAAACAAGCCAGCCGAGCAGGGAATCAAGCCCCCACAACAGCAACGCCATAACCAGAACAACAGCCACAACAATCAACGTGGTCTGCGTGGTTTCTTGGCGAGTTGGCCATACGACTTTACGAATCTCGGTGCGAGCTTCCTTAACCAGTACAAAGAAAGACTTGCCCTTGACTGTCTGCAGGCCTACAAAGGCAGCTACAGCAGCGATGACAAGCAAAGCAAGTACACGGTACAGGATCGGCGAAGCAGAGTAATACTGATTGCCAACAACGCCAACAACCACCAAAGCGACTACTACTAGCCACTTGAGCATATCGAAGCGAAAGCCTTGAGCTTCAACTTTAGGAGTCATCTATGAAGATCCTGTGAAAAGAAAGCCAGACACACCAAGTGAATCTGGCAGGTCAGGAGGGAATCGAACCCCCAACCTACGGTTTTGGAGACCGTCGCTCTGCCAATTGAGCTACTGACCTAAAACAAAATCAGGCCGACCATTATGCCGGCCCGAAAAAGACATTACAACAACTTACTCGATAACCTTAGCCACGACACCAGCGCCGACGGTACGACCGCCTTCACGGATAGCGAAACGCAGACCATCTTCCATTGCGATGGTTTTGATCAGAGTGACGGTCATTTGGACGTTGTCACCTGGCATCACCATTTCAACACCTTCTGGCAGCTCGCAGTTACCAGTCACATCAGTAGTACGGAAGTAGAACTGTGGACGGTAGCCCTTGAAGAATGGTGTATGACGACCACCCTCTTCCTTGCTCAGAACGTAAACCTCAGCAGTGAACTTGGTATGAGGCTTGACGGTGCCTGGCTTGACCAAAACTTGGCCACGCTCAACATCGTCACGCTTGGTACCGCGCAGCAAAACGCCGCAGTTCTCACCGGCACGACCTTCGTCTAGCAGCTTGCGGAACATCTCAACACCAGTGCAAGTAGTTTTGACAGTGTCACGAAGACCCACAATCTCAACTTCTTCCTGAATGCGGACAATGCCACGCTCAACACGACCAGTCACAACAGTACCGCGACCGGAGATCGAGAACACGTCCTCGATCGGCATCAGGAACGGCTTATCAATAGCGCGCTCAGGCTGCGGAATGTAGCTATCCAGAGTCTCGACTAACTTCTTGACGGCAGTGGTGCCCATCTGGTTATCGTCTTGACCGTTCAGCGCCATCAGCGCCGAACCAATGATGATCGGAGTGTCATCACCTGGGAAATCGTATGCGCTCAGCAGGTCGCGCACTTCCATCTCAACCAGTTCCAGCAACTCAGCGTCGTCAACCATGTCAGCCTTATTCAGAAAGACAACAATGTACGGAACGCCAACCTGACGGGACAGCAGGATATGCTCACGGGTTTGCGGCATCGGACCATCAGCGGCCGAGCAAACCAGAATCGCACCATCCATCTGCGCTGCACCGGTAATCATGTTTTTTACGTAGTCGGCGTGGCCAGGACAGTCAACGTGTGCGTAGTGACGCACGGCCGAATCGTACTCAACGTGAGCGGTGTTGATGGTAATGCCACGAGCTTTTTCTTCAGGGGCGCTATCGATCTTGTCGAAGTCGACCTTTGCCGATCCGAAAACCTCGGAGCAGACACGGGTCAAAGCAGCAGTCAAAGTGGTTTTACCGTGATCGACGTGACCAATGGTACCAACGTTGACATGCGGCTTATTACGCTCGAACTTTTCTTTAGCCATCGAAATCACCCCTAGCAGAAGAACTAAGCAGGCCAAACAAGCCATTAAAACAAAGGCAGATATTTTCATATCTGCCTTGTCATATGGAGCTCTTGAGCGGATTTGAACCGCTGACCTCACCCTTACCAAGGGTGTGCTCTACCAACTGAGCTACAAGAGCGTAACACTTTGCAGGATCTGCAAACTTGGAGCGGGTAGCGGGAATCGAACCCGCATCATCAGCTTGGAAGGCTGAGGTTCTACCACTAAACTATACCCGCGGAGCTTGCAGCTCTCGCTAAAAATGGTGGAGGGGGAAGGATTCGAACCTTCGAAGTCGTAGACGTCAGATTTACAGTCTGATCCCTTTGGCCGCTCGGGAACCCCTCCTAAGCGAGCCGGCATTCTATATCATGCCAGCCTTCTGTCAAGCATTTTCTCATTAAAAACCTGAGGTTAGCTGCGTTGACATCGCTTCGCACCGTTAACCCTTAAAGGTCTTCACTGCGAAGCGGGCGCCATTCTATGCAAACTAATCGGCGGGTGCAACCCCCTCGCACGGCATTATTTTATGTTTTAACTCATTGAATTCTCTAGAAAGGTTTTTCAGCTGCGAGTCATCCAACCAACGTCGGCTTTCTGGTGCCACCCGCACCCAGTAACCAGACTCGGCGGGAGCCTTCAGCAAGGACTCGAACTTGATTTCCATACCGCTCAATCGCCGCTCGACCGCCTGAGCCGCTTCCTGACGAGCAAAACCACCCAGATAGAGGCAACCATCATCTGCCTGAGCAGGCTTTCCTTTATCACGAGCCGCGTCAGTCGTCTCACTTAACAAGCGAATATCCTGCTGCGAACCCCGATACAAACTTAAAGGGGTTACATCCTTTGCACGCAGAGGAGCCTCTTGTTGGTGCCAGATGTAATAGAACACATTGAGAACAAGCAGCAACAAAAACAACCAACGCATAGAAACCTCAGGACAAGGGGCATGCCATAGCCAAGCCTACAAACACCAGATCGGGGACCATCCTGGCCTCAGGCACGATTTCGGAAACCAGGTCTGCATCTCCTCCAGTAAGGAATACAGCAAAATCATCCCCCCAATAGCTACGCGCCAACTCTAGCTGTGTCAGGACAAAACCTCTCAGCATCAACGAGCATCCCCGCTCGACTGCCTCGACAGTTGTACGACCAGGAATAAGACTTTCCAGAGCGCGCTCGGCGGCTAGATCCCCATAACGAATTCTACGGGTATGGGTACGCAACTGGTTTCGCATCAGCGGCATACCCGGACATATAAATCCTCCGAGATGCTCGCCATCTCTCGCGATGAAGTCCGCAGTAACAGCCGTACCAAAATCAAGCACAAGGCACGAGCCCGAGGCCAGATGAAATCCCCCAAGCATCGCCAGCCAACGGTCGAGCCCTAGCCTCTCGAACTCGTCATAGCCATTACGCACCCCCGACATTTCGCGGGACGGTGCAGCACATACCACAGACACTCCAAAAGCTTCTGTCAGTAGCGAAATCAGTGCATTGGTTTCTTCGGCGGTCCTGACACTGACCAGCCGACAAAACTTGAGAGCGAGCCCCTTGAGCGCGTTCAAGCTCTCCAGCAAAGCGAGATCTGAATCAACGACGCCCTCGCCAACCACCCGCCGAACATCCGCATCGAGCACACGCCACTTGATGAAACTGTTTCCGCAGTCGAGCTCAAGAATCATCACGCAACCTCAGACTGAGCTCACCACCACTAAAGACTTTTTCCACACCACCCACCTTCAAGCGCAGAGCACCCTGACTATCAATACCCAGCACTTCGCCATCTATTTGGTTAACACCGGCAATCAACGACACGGCCCGCCCCTGCCAGAGATGATTTTGCTCCCACTCTGCCTGGATAGCTGAAAATCCGTCGACTTGATGACGACACAGATACTCCTGGAGCATCGCGCCTAACTCGCCCACCAAGTGATTTCGGTCAAACACCTTACCCGACTCGAGCCGCATGGACGTCCACTGCTGATCTACCTCATCGGTAATCTGCATGTTCACATTAATTCCCACACCCAGCACAACGTGACACACATCGGCAGGATCCCCCACCAGCTCAAGCAGTATCCCGGCAATCTTTTTCTGACCGACCAGAACATCGTTGGGCCACTTCAATCCAGCCCCCGAAACACCGAGTTTTCGCAATGCCTGCATCACGGCGAGCCCAACAACAAGACTCAAGCCTTCCAGTTGACGCATTCCACCTTCAATACGCAGCACAAGGCTGTAATAGATGTTTTCCGCAAATGGGCTCGCCCACTTTCGCCCACGCCGCCCGCGACCTGCTGTTTGCCGCTCAGCAAGCACCAGAAATGGTGCAGCCTGACCTCGCTCTATGGCACGCAGAGCCTCGGCATTAGTGGAGTCGATTGAATCGAAAACCAGGATGGGCCAATCACAAGAAGGTGCTTGCCCTCTTATCTCGACAGGATCAAGCAGCGTCAACGGCGCAGCCAGCTGATAGCCGCGACCCCGCACCTTATGGATAGATAGTCCCAGATCAGCCTCTAAATGCTGAAGCTGCTTCCAAACGGCACTACGACTGACACCCAAGGCAACGCCCAGAGTCTGACCCGAATGGAATCGGCCATCTTTAAGAAGCTTTAACAACGTCAGCATGCAAGTCTCGCCTCACAATGAGGCCAGCATGATAGCCATGCCCCGCGCCATTGCATAGAAACTCAACAGGCCGGTTTTCCTGCGGACAAAACAAAACCCCTACCTGCATACGCAGATAGGGGTTTCGGAATTTAATCTTGACGATGACCTACTCTCACATGGGGAAACCCCACACTACCATCGGCGATGCATCGTTTCACTGCTGAGTTCGGGATGGGATCAGGTGGTTCCAATGCTCTATGGTCGTCAAGAAATTCGGTAGCCAGGTCGTGGGCCTTTGCAGGTTCACGCTCCAGCGAATGGGTATGCGATAGTTTGGTGTTTTGTGAGTATCTCGAACTTTCGGTTCGTTTCGTCTTCACACACCGCAATCTGGCCTTTCGACGCAAATTGCTTGGGTGTTATATGGTCAAGCCTCACGGGCAATTAGTATTGGTTAGCTCAACGCCTCACAGCGCTTACACACCCAACCTATCAACGTCGTAGTCTTCGACGGCCCTTCAGGGGACTCAAGGTCCCAGTGAGATCTCATCTTGAGGCTAGTTTCCCGCTTAGATGCTTTCAGCGGTTATCTATTCCGAACATAGCTACCCGGCAATGCCACTGGCGTGACAACCGGAACACCAGAGGTTCGTCCACTCCGGTCCTCTCGTACTAGGAGCAGCCCCTCTCAAATCTCAAACGTCCACGGCAGATAGGGACCGAACTGTCTCACGACGTTCTAAACCCAGCTCGCGTACCACTTTAAATGGCGAACAGCCATACCCTTGGGACCGGCTTCAGCCCCAGGATGTGATGAGCCGACATCGAGGTGCCAAACACCGCCGTCGATATGAACTCTTGGGCGGTATCAGCCTGTTATCCCCGGAGTACCTTTTATCCGTTGAGCGATGGCCCTTCCATACAGAACCACCGGATCACTAAGACCTACTTTCGTACCTGCTCGACGTGTCTGTCTCGCAGTCAAGCGCGCTTTTGCCTTTATACTCTACGACCGATTTCCGACCGGTCTGAGCGCACCTTCGTACTCCTCCGTTACTCTTTAGGAGGAGACCGCCCCAGTCAAACTACCCACCATACACTGTCCTCGATCCGGATAACGGACCTGAGTTAGAACCTCAAAGTTGCCAGGGTGGTATTTCAAGGTTGGCTCCACGCGAACTGGCGTCCACGCTTCAAAGCCTCCCACCTATCCTACACAAGCAAATTCAAAGTCCAGTGCAAAGCTATAGTAAAGGTTCACGGGGTCTTTCCGTCTAGCCGCGGATACACTGCATCTTCACAGCGATTTCAATTTCACTGAGTCTCGGGTGGAGACAGCGCCGCCATCGTTACGCCATTCGTGCAGGTCGGAACTTACCCGACAAGGAATTTCGCTACCTTAGGACCGTTATAGTTACGGCCGCCGTTTACCGGGGCTTCGATCAAGAGCTTCGCGTTAGCTAACCCCATCAATTAACCTTCCGGCACCGGGCAGGCGTCACACCCTATACGTCCACTTTCGTGTTTGCAGAGTGCTGTGTTTTTAATAAACAGTCGCAGCGGCCTGGTATCTTCGACCGGCATGGGCTTACGCAGTAAATGCTTCACCCTCACCGGCGCACCTTCTCCCGAAGTTACGGTGCCATTTTGCCTAGTTCCTTCACCCGAGTTCTCTCAAGCGCCTTGGTATTCTCTACCCAACCACCTGTGTCGGTTTGGGGTACGGTTCCTGGTTACCTGAAGCTTAGAAGCTTTTCTTGGAAGCATGGCATCAACCACTTCGTCACCCAAAGGGTAACTCGTCATCAGCTCTCGGCCTTAGACTCCCGGATTTACCTAAGAGTCCAGCCTACCACCTTAAACTTGGACAACCAACGCCAAGCTGGCCTAGCCTTCTCCGTCCCTCCATCGCAATAACCAGAAGTACAGGAATATTAACCTGTTTTCCATCGACTACGCTTTTCAGCCTCGCCTTAGGGACCGACTAACCCTGCGTCGATTAACGTTGCGCAGGAAACCTTGGTCTTTCGGCGTGGGTGTTTTTCACACCCATTGTCGTTACTCATGTCAGCATTCGCACTTCTGATACCTCCAGCAAGCTTCTCAACTCACCTTCACAGGCTTACAGAACGCTCCTCTACCGCATCACCTAAGTGATACCCGTAGCTTCGGTGTATGGTTTGAGCCCCGTTACATCTTCCGCGCAGGCCGACTCGACTAGTGAGCTATTACGCTTTCTTTAAAGGGTGGCTGCTTCTAAGCCAACCTCCTAGCTGTCTAAGCCTTCCCACATCGTTTCCCACTTAACCATAACTTTGGGACCTTAGCTGACGGTCTGGGTTGTTTCCCTTTTCACGACGGACGTTAGCACCCGCCGTGTGTCTCCCATGCTCGGCACTTGTAGGTATTCGGAGTTTGCATCGGTTTGGTAAGTCGGGATGACCCCCTAGCCGAAACAGTGCTCTACCCCCTACAGTGATACATGAGGCGCTACCTAAATAGCTTTCGAGGAGAACCAGCTATCTCCGAGCTTGATTAGCCTTTCACTCCGATCCACAGGTCATCCGCTAACTTTTCAACGGTAGTCGGTTCGGTCCTCCAGTTAGTGTTACCCAACCTTCAACCTGCCCATGGATAGATCGCCCGGTTTCGGGTCTATTCCCAGCGACTAGACGCCCTATTAAGACTCGCTTTCGCTACGCCTCCCCTATTCGGTTAAGCTCGCCACTGAAAATAAGTCGCTGACCCATTATACAAAAGGTACGCAGTCACCCAACAAAGTGGGCTCCCACTGCTTGTACGCATACGGTTTCAGGATCTATTTCACTCCCCTCTCCGGGGTTCTTTTCGCCTTTCCCTCACGGTACTAGTTCACTATCGGTCAGTCAGTAGTATTTAGCCTTGGAGGATGGTCCCCCCATATTCAGACAAAGTTTCTCGTGCTCCGTCCTACTCGATTTCATGACTAAGAGATTTTCGCGTACAGGGCTATCACCCACTATGGCCGTACTTTCCAGAACGTTCCGCTAATCTCAAAGCCACTTAAGGGCTAGTCCCCGTTCGCTCGCCACTACTAAGGGAATCTCGGTTGATTTCTTTTCCTCAGGGTACTTAGATGTTTCAGTTCCCCTGGTTCGCCTCTTAAGCCTATGTATTCAGCTTAAGATAACCATCTTATGATGGCTGGGTTCCCCCATTCAGACATCTCCGGATCAAAGTCTGTTTGCCGACTCCCCGAAGCTTTTCGCAGGCTACCACGTCTTTCATCGCCTCTGACTGCCAAGGCATCCACCGTATGCGCTTCTTCACTTGACCATATAACCCCAAGCAATCTGGTTATACTGTGAAGACGACATTCGCCGAAAATTCGATTCTTGCTCATAAAGAGCAACTCACAAATTTTACCTTAGCCTGATCCGTTACCAGTGAAAGTAACGCCCAGTCTATCTTTCTATCACATACCCAAATTTTTAAAGAACGATCTAATCAAAGACTAGAAATCAACATTCATCACCGTCTTGGTGGAATGCTCATTTCTAAGCTTTCAACAAACAGAAGCAGTTAGTGGTGGAGCCAAACGGGATCGAACCGTTGACCTCCTGCGTGCAAGGCAGGCGCTCTCCCAGCTGAGCTATGGCCCCGTATTTCTACAGGCGTTTCCCACACAAAATTGGTGGGTCTGGGCAGATTCGAACTGCCGACCTCACCCTTATCAGGGGTGCGCTCTAACCAACTGAGCTACAGACCCAATTTCGGGCTGCTTCTTATCGTCTTCTTCAATGAATCAAGCAATTCGTGTGGGAGCTTATGGAGCAGCTGATGTCGTCGATTAAGGAGGTGATCCAGCCGCAGGTTCCCCTACGGCTACCTTGTTACGACTTCACCCCAGTCATGAATCACACCGTGGTAACCGTCCTCCCGAAGGTTAGACTAGCTACTTCTGGTGCAACCCACTCCCATGGTGTGACGGGCGGTGTGTACAAGGCCCGGGAACGTATTCACCGCGACATTCTGATTCGCGATTACTAGCGATTCCGACTTCACGCAGTCGAGTTGCAGACTGCGATCCGGACTACGATCGGTTTTCTGGGATTAGCTCCACCTCGCGGCTTGGCAACCCTCTGTACCGACCATTGTAGCACGTGTGTAGCCCAGGCCGTAAGGGCCATGATGACTTGACGTCATCCCCACCTTCCTCCGGTTTGTCACCGGCAGTCTCCTTAGAGTGCCCACCATGACGTGCTGGTAACTAAGGACAAGGGTTGCGCTCGTTACGGGACTTAACCCAACATCTCACGACACGAGCTGACGACAGCCATGCAGCACCTGTCTCAATGTTCCCGAAGGCACTCCGCTATCTCTAGCAGATTCATTGGATGTCAAGGCCTGGTAAGGTTCTTCGCGTTGCTTCGAATTAAACCACATGCTCCACCGCTTGTGCGGGCCCCCGTCAATTCATTTGAGTTTTAACCTTGCGGCCGTACTCCCCAGGCGGTCAACTTAATGCGTTAGCTGCGCCACTAAGAGCTCAAGGCTCCCAACGGCTAGTTGACATCGTTTACGGCGTGGACTACCAGGGTATCTAATCCTGTTTGCTCCCCACGCTTTCGCACCTCAGTGTCAGTATCAGTCCAGGTGGTCGCCTTCGCCACTGGTGTTCCTTCCTATATCTACGCATTTCACCGCTACACAGGAAATTCCACCACCCTCTACCATACTCTAGCTCGACAGTTTTGAATGCAGTTCCCAGGTTGAGCCCGGGGATTTCACATCCAACTTAACGAACCACCTACGCGCGCTTTACGCCCAGTAATTCCGATTAACGCTTGCACCCTCTGTATTACCGCGGCTGCTGGCACAGAGTTAGCCGGTGCTTATTCTGTCGGTAACGTCAAAACACTTACGTATTAGGTAAATGCCCTTCCTCCCAACTTAAAGTGCTTTACAATCCGAAGACCTTCTTCACACACGCGGCATGGCTGGATCAGGCTTTCGCCCATTGTCCAATATTCCCCACTGCTGCCTCCCGTAGGAGTCTGGACCGTGTCTCAGTTCCAGTGTGACTGATCATCCTCTCAGACCAGTTACGGATCGTCGCCTTGGTGAGCCATTACCTCACCAACTAGCTAATCCGACCTAGGCTCATCTGATAGCGCAAGGCCCGAAGGTCCCCTGCTTTCTCCCGTAGGACGTATGCGGTATTAGCGTCCGTTTCCGAGCGTTATCCCCCACTACCAGGCAGATTCCTAGGCATTACTCACCCGTCCGCCGCTCGCCACCAGGTACAAGTACCCGTGCTGCCGCTCGACTTGCATGTGTTAGGCCTGCCGCCAGCGTTCAATCTGAGCCATGATCAAACTCTTCAGTTCAAACATCTTTGGGTTTTTAAGAAACCCTAAACTTGGCTCAGCAATCGTTGGTTACATCTTTGATTTCTCGCGGAGTAACTTGTGATGCTGATAATCTTGTTGACTATCAGTCTGACTCCACAAGCACCCACACGAATTGCTTGATTCAGTTGTTAAAGAGCGGTTGGTTAAGATCTTTCGTCTCAACCGAGGCGCGCATTCTACAGCAGCCTCTGTTGCTGTCAAGCGGTTATTTTCAGAAGTTTTCAAAGTTTCCTTTGTAACTTCAACCACTTGCGCTTTCGATCTCTCGTCAGCGGGAGGCGAATTCTACAGCGTTACTCGCTGCTGTCAACACCTCTTTTTCAACCCCCTTTCGCGCTTCGATGACCTGAAGCAACTCGCTGTCGAAAACTACGTAACTCATTGTTTACCAAGGAGTTTTCCGTTTCGACTGCGCCGGAAGTGGGGCGAATTATAGACTTCCAGAATCTGCCGTCAACCCCTGATTTCAGCTTTATTCAGATTTGAGCGTAATACGTGCAAATGCCTTCTTCCCAGCCTGGCAAACATGGGTCGCGCCCAACGCGTATATAAAGGTGCGATCGACAACCTCACCATCTACACGCACGCCACCCGAACCCAGAAGATCACGCGCAACCGCCGAGTTCTTCACCAGACCAGCTTTATTAAGGACGGCTGCGATCGGCATATCTTCGGCGGCAGTCAATTCGATCTCGGGCAGATCATCCGGCAGCTCACCTTCCTTCATACGGTTACCCGCCGCACGGTGAGCATTGGCCGCAGCCTCATCACCATGGAAACGCGCGACGATCTCTTCAGCCAACTTGATCTTGATGTCGCGCGGATTTGCACCCGCCTCAACATCCGCACGGAACGCATTGATCTCTTCCATGGAGCGGAAGCTGAGCAATTCGAAGTAGCGCCACATCAGCGCATCCGGAATGGAAACCAGTTTGCTGTACATCACACCGGGCGCTTCCTGAATACCCACGTAGTTGCCCAAGGACTTGGACATCTTCTTCACGCCATCCAGACCTTCGAGCAGTGGCATGGTCAGAATGCACTGAGCCTCTTGACCATATCCACGCTGCAGTTCGCGCCCCATCAACAGGTTGAACTTCTGATCGGTACCACCCAGCTCGACATCCGCACGCAAAGCGACCGAGTCATAACCCTGAACCAGCGGATAGAGAAACTCGTGAATGGCAATTGGCTGATTGGTGGTGTAGCGCTTGTCGAAGTCGTCGCGCTCGAGCATGCGAGCCACAGTGTACTGAGAGGTCAGACGAATGAAGTCAGCTGGCCCCATCTGATCCATCCAGGTGGAGTTGAACGCAACTTCAGTTTTCGCCGGATCAAGAATCTTGAAGACCTGGGTCTTGTAGGTCTCGGCATTCTCGAGAACCTGCTCACGGGTAAGTGGAGGACGTGTTGCACTCTTGCCGCTCGGATCACCGATCATCCCGGTGAAGTCACCTATAAGGAAGATGACTTGGTGACCCAGCTCCTGGAACTGACGCAGCTTATTAATAAGCACGGTATGACCCAGGTGCAAATCCGGCGCGGTCGGATCGAAGCCAGCCTTAATACGTAGCGGCTGGCCACGCTTAAGCTTTTCGATCAGCTCGGACTCGACCAACAGTTCTTCCGCACCACGTTTGATCAGCGCTAGCTGCTCTTCAACCGACTTCATAACAGACCCGCAAGGCTCGAATTCAAAGGGAACCAACCATACAAGATCGCGCGTCAAATACAAGTTCTGCCCGGCGCACGGACGCCAATCCACGAACAGAGCGTTCGCGGACTTGCTTAAGAGATGATTTGGTTATATTTTATACAGTTATTTCATCTTCATCATGTCATTCATCTTTTCCAATTCATCTTTTACAAAGTCAAAAATTACCTATGACCAAAGAATCGTCTAAAGCGCCGCCGCTTTACCCGAAGACCCACCTGCTCGCAGCAAGTGGCATCGCCGCCCTTCTGAGCCTGGCGCTTCTGGTATTCCCTTCCAGTGATGTTGAAGCCAAAAAGACGACCCTGAGTCTTGAACTGGAAAGCCCTGCTGAACAACTGACACAAGATCAAGACGCCGCCGAGGCCGTCCAGGCCACAAATGAGCCAGCAGCTTCCCCTTTCGCACAGATCGAAAACAGCACGGAAGAACCCCAGGAAACCGCTCAGGCCGCACCGGTGCCGGCATCCACGCCCGCCCCTGTGATCGAAGAAAAAAAATCTCCAAACCATAGGGAAGTGATCGTTTCTAAAGGCGATACGCTCTCCACACTGTTCGAGAAAGTCGGCCTTCCAGCAACCTCGGTGCATGAAGTGCTGGCCAGCGACAAACAGGCCAAGCAGTTCAGCCAACTCAAACATGGCCAGAAACTTGAATTCGAACTGAGCCCCGATGGCCAGCTGACCAACTTGCACAGCAAGGTCAGCGACATCGAAAGCATCACCCTGACCAAGAATGACAAAGGTTATGCATTCAACCGCATTACCGCCAAGCCTACCGTGCGCTCCGCCTACGTTCATGGCGTGATCAACAGTTCGCTGTCGCAATCCGCTGCACGTGCAGGCCTGTCCCACAGCCTGACCATGGACATGGCCAGCGTGTTTGGCTATGACGTCGACTTCGCCCAGGATATTCGCCAGGGTGACGAGTTCGATGTCATCTACGAACAGAAAGTCGTCAACGGCAAGGCCGTCGGCAATGGTCCGATCCTTTCCGCGCGCTTCACCAACCGCGGTAAGACCTACACCGCCGTGCGTTACATCAATAAACAAGGCAACAGCAGCTACTACACCGCTGACGGCAACAGCATGCGCAAGGCGTTTATCCGTACGCCGGTGGACTTCGCCCGCATCAGTTCGAAATTCTCCATGGGCCGCAAGCACCCAATCCTGAACAAGATCCGCGCCCACAAAGGCGTCGACTATGCAGCGCCGCGTGGCACCCCAATCAAGGCAGCCGGTGACGGCAAAGTGTTGCTGGCCGGACGCCGCGGTGGCTACGGCAACACCGTAATCATCCAGCACGGCAATACCTACCGCACGCTATACGGCCACATGCAAGGCTTCGCCCAAGGCATCAAGACTGGCGGCAGCGTCAAGCAAGGCCAGGTGATTGGCTACATCGGCACCACCGGACTCTCCACCGGCCCGCACTTGCACTACGAGTTCCAGGTCAATGGCGTACACGTCGATCCATTAGGCCAGAAGGTGGCGATGGCCGATCCGATCTCCAAAGCTGAACGTGCACGTTTCCTCACGCAGAGCCAACCGCTGATGGCGCGCATGGATCAAGAGAAGTCCACTCAGCTGGCTTCGAGCAAGCGATAAGCCATGACGCTCTATATAGGTGTGATGTCCGGGACCAGCCTCGACGGCCTGGATATTGCGCTGGTTGAGCTAACCCCGGCGATCAAGCTGGTCGCCACGCACTACATTCCCATGCCTGATTCCCTACGCACCGAGCTGCTTGGCTTGTGCAGTAGTGGCCCGGACGAGATTGCCCGCTCCGCCATTGCCCAGCAGAACTGGGTGAAGCTGGCAGCACAGGGCATTCACACCCTCCTTGATCAACAAAACCTGAAGCCCGAAGACATTCGTGCAATCGGCAGCCACGGTCAGACCATTCGCCACGAACCCGCGCGCGGCTTCACGGTGCAAATAGGCAACCCTGCCCTACTGACGGAGTTGACCGAAATCACCGTGGTCAGCGACTTCCGCAGCCGTGATGTGGCCGCCGGAGGGCAAGGCGCGCCACTGGTTCCAGCCTTCCACGAAGCGTTGTTCGAAGAACAGCCTGGCAATCGTGCGGTATTGAACGTCGGCGGTTTCAGCAACCTAAGCCTGATTGAACCTGGCAAGACTGTTGCGGGTTTCGACTGTGGCCCGGGCAATGTTCTGCAGGATGCGTGGATTCACCAGCAACGCGGCGACAACTTTGATCGCGACGGCCAATGGGCTGCCACCGGTAAGGTCGAACCGATTCTTTTGAAAGAATTGCTCAGTGATCCGTTCTTCGTGACCAAAGGCCCGAAAAGTACCGGTCGCGAAGTATTCAACCTGTCATGGCTGACACAGCATCTGGCACAGCTGCCGACCTTCGCCACCGAAGACGTGCAGGCAACCCTGCTCGAACTGACCGCCCTGACCATCGTCGAATCACTGCAAAGCGCCCAATCAGACACCCTGGGACTGCTTGTCTGCGGCGGCGGCGCGCACAACACCACGCTGATGAACCGCTTGGCCAGCTTGCTGCCGAACGCCAAGGTCAGCAGCACCGCGGCTTACGGTGTAGACCCGGACTGGGTCGAAGCCATGGCCTTCGCCTGGCTGGCCCATTGCTGCCTTGAAGGCATCGCCGCCAATCGCCCGAGCGTCACCGGCGCCCGTGGCCTGCGCGTACTTGGCGCCATCTACCCTGCCTGACTATCCATACCGAATCCCGGACAGCAAAACGCCGCAGAGCCTGAGGCCATGCGGCGCTTGGTGATGCGATGAATTGCGATCAGATCGAGAACGAAGAGCCGCAGCCACACGTGGTGCTGGCGTTCGGGTTCTTGATCACGAAGCGCGAACCTTCCAGACCTTCCTGATAATCCACCTCGGCACCTGCCAGGTATTGGAAACTCATCGGGTCGACCACCAGACTCACACCTTCGCGTTCGACGATGGTGTCGTCATCGGCCACTTCTTCATCGAAGGTGAAGCCGTACTGAAAACCTGAACAACCGCCGCCCGTAACGAATACGCGCAGCTTCAAGCGATCATTCCCCTCTTCATCGACCAGGCTCTTCACCTTGTGCGCGGCACCGTGGGTGAATTGCAAAGCCGTGGGGGTGAAGGATTCGACGCTCATGCTAACTATCTCCCGGCGTTACGCCGCCATAATGCGTGATGACGCGCATTATCCGCTTCTCCTAGAAAATCGGTCAACTATTGTTACGGTATATCAATCAACACATTTGCCCGCCCGAAATGCAAAAAAGCCCGTTAGACGGGCCTTTTTGCTGAGCGGGATAAACCTTACGGCAGCATACCTGCGTGGGACAGACCCAAGCGCTCATCCAGACCGAACAGAATATTCAGGTTCTGTACCGCCTGACCCGACGCGCCTTTGACCAGGTTGTCGATCACCGACAGCACCACCACCAGATCACCATCCTGTGGACGATGCACGGCAATACGGCAAACGTTGGCACCGCGCACGCTGCGGGTTTCCGGATGACTGCCGGCCGGCATGACATCGACGAACGGTTCGTTGGCATAGCGCTTTTCAAACAACGCCTGCAGATCCACCGAGCGATCCACAACCGTCGCGTAGAGCGTCGAGTGGATACCTCGAATCATGGGCGTCAGGTGCGGAACGAAGGTCAGACCGACGTCCTTGCCCGCTGCGCGACGCAGCCCCTGGCGAATTTCCGGCAAGTGACGGTGCCCTTTGACGGCGTAGGCCTTCATGCTTTCCGACGTCTCGGCGTACAGCGAACCTACGGAAGCCCCACGACCGGCGCCGCTGACGCCGGATTTGCAGTCAGCGATCAAGCGGGTGGTATCGGCCAGACCTGCTTCAAGCAGTGGCAGGAAACCCAATTGCGTAGCAGTCGGGTAACAACCCGGGACGGCGATCAGGCGAGCCTGCTTGATTTGCTCGCGATTGACTTCCGGCAAACCATAGACCGCCTCTTCCAGCAGTTCCGGTGCGCCGTGAGGCTGACCGTACCACTTGGCCCACTCTTCGGCGTCTTGCAGACGGAAGTCCGCCGACAGGTCGATGACCTTGGTTCCCGCTGCCAACAGCTCACCGGCCAGGGCATGGGCAACACCGTGAGGCGTAGCGAAGAACACAACGTCACAAGCGCCCAGCGTCTTGATGTCCGGAACGCTGAACGCCAGGCCATCGTAATGACCGCGCAGGTTCGGATACATATCAGCCACGGCCAGACCGGCCTCGGATCGGGAAGTGATGACTGCCACTTCAGCTTGCGGGTGCTGCGCCAACAGACGCAGCAGTTCGACACCGGTGTAACCCGTGCCGCCGACGATACCGACCTTGACCATAAACCTGTCCTCAACGAACCCACTGGAAAGCCGTCGATAATAGGGGCCGCACGGCTCTGCGACAACCGTCAAGGTGACGTGCGGGCGCTCTACCCTCTACTATCTTCGCTACCGTAAACCTGGGAATAACTAAAAATGCTTTATCTGTGGCTCAAAGCGCTTCACATCGTCAGCATGGTCTGCTGGTTTGCCGGCCTGTTCTACCTGCCGCGCCTGTTCGTCTATCACGCCCAAAGCGAAGACACCGTCAGCAAAGAACGCTTCAGCATCATGGAGCGCAAGCTGTACCGCGGCATCATGGGGCCGGCGATGATCGCCACTCTGATTTTCGGCATTGCACTGATCGCCTTGAACCCCAGCATATTTAGTCAGGGTGCGTGGATGCACGCCAAGTTGACCCTGGTGGTGATCCTGATCGGCTACCACCACATGTGCGGCGCCCAAGTGAAACGTTTTGCCCGTGGCGAGAACACCCGCAGCCATGTCTTTTATCGCTGGTTCAATGAAGTGCCGGTTCTGATATTGCTGGCTATTGTAATTCTGGTCATCGTTCGGCCGTTCTAACTCCAATAAGCACAACTCAACGGGGTACTTCCAATGTCGCTGCCCGCTCTGCTCGAACAACGTTTGCGCCTGCCTGTGGTGGCAGCGCCGATGTTCCTGATCTCCAACCCTCAACTGGTGCTGGCCTGCTGCCGTAATGGCGTGGTGGGCAGCTTCCCCGCGCTGAACCAACGCGAAAGCAGTGGCTTCAAGGCCTGGCTGGAAGAGATCGAAGCAGGGTTGGCAACACTGGAGAATCCGGCGCCTTATGCGGTGAACCTGATCGTCCACAACAGCAACCCGCGACTGCAAGCGGATCTGGAGATCTGTATCGAGCACAAAGTGCCGATCGTGATCACCAGCCTCGGCGCCGTGAAAGAACTGGTCGATGCCGTGCACAGCTATGGCGGTCTGGTGTTTCATGACGTGACGACTCGTCGCCATGCAGAGAAAGCCGCCGAGGCCGGGGTCGACGGTTTGATCGCCGTGGCAGCAGGCGCCGGTGGACACGCCGGGACCTGGAGCCCGTTCTCGCTGATTGCCGAGATACGCCAATTCTTCGACAAGACCCTGCTGCTGGCCGGTTGCCTGAACCACGGCCACGAGATTCTCGCTGCACAATTACTCGGTGCGGATTTGGCCTACTTCGGTACGCGATTTATCGGCACCACCGAAAGTCATGCGTCTGACGCCTATAAAGAGATGCTGCTGACGTCCAGAGCGGCGGACATCGTCCATACTCCAGCGGTGTCGGGAGTACCGGCGAGCTTTATGCGTCAAAGCCTTGAGGCTGCGGGTTTCGACATGGCAGCGCTGCAAGGCAAGGGTGAGGTGAACTTCGGCTCCAAACTCAAGCCTATAAGCGATGAAGCCAAAGCCTGGAAAACCGTTTGGTCCGCAGGCCAGGGGGTCGGCGAAATCGATGACCTGCCAAGTGTTGATCAATTGATCGCTCGCCTTGATGCCGAGTACCGCAAAGCACTGGAGCTGGCGGCAGCGCTGCCCAAACGCTGGCCACGCTGACAGGAAAACTTGGCCAGTCCATTCCGGCTGGCCTTACACTCCACGCGCAATTCTCCCTAAACCATTCGCGACAAGGATGCCTCGCAATGAGCGAAAACCGTTTCAAGATCGTATTCGACGGCGCTCTGCTGCCAGGTGTTGACGTCACCACTGCCAAGCTCAATCTCGCCGATCTGTTCAAAAGCGATGTGACTGCCATTGAGCGGCTGTTCAGTGGCAAGCCTGTTGCACTCAAACGCGACCTGTCACAGACCGATGCTCAGACTTATCTCCAGGCGCTGACCAAAACCGGTATCGATGCCCGGATCGAATCCGAACCTTCGATCGAGCTGAACCTGTCTGACGTTCATGAACACCCCCCTGCCGTTGCAGCAGATCCCGAATCCCCTTATGCACCACCCCGGGCGACCGTCGGCGAAGCCTTGCCTGAATTCGCCCCACTCAAGGCGTTCAGTTTCGAGGGCCGCATCGGCCGCTTGCGTTACCTGGCATGGACAATGGCCCTGACACTCGTAACCCTTGCCGTTGGCGCTGTGCTTGCTGTTTTCGGCCTGGCCCTCATCAGCACGGACTCGACCGCCGGCCTGATTCTCGGTGGCTTGCTGGCCTTTGTTCTCTTCGTGGCGCTTGCGTTCGTCAGCATTCAGTTCAGTGTCCAGCGGCTGCATGATATCGGCTGGTCTGGCTGGCTTTGGCTGCTGACTCTCGTGCCGTTCGTGGGCAGCATCTTTCCGTTCGTGATGATGATTGCGCCGGGTAATAACACCGCCAATCAATACGGTGCGCCACCACCGCCCAACAGCGCCGCGGTCAAGGTCCTGTCTTCACTGTGGCTGGTGTTTATCGCGATTCTGTTCATCGGCGGACTGACCGGTGGCCTCTCTACCATTCAAAATGAATATGAAAGCGCCACCCAGAGCAGCTATGAAAGTGACTCGGTGATCACCGAAGAGATCGAAGATCAGACCGCTGTGGAAGCAGAGCCGGCGCCAAATTCAGCCGACGATGCAGCCGAAGCAGCCCAGCCCCCTGTAGACTCTGCGAAAGAATGAACAGCGCTCCCCGCCCGTGACACCTGCGTCGCCGGCGCGGAGCTGTTGCGATGGAGAAATGCATGACCCGTTACGCTCTGATCACTGGCGCTTCCAGCGGCATCGGCCTGGCGATGGCCGAAGCGCTGGCCCGGCGCGGCCGCAGCCTGATTCTGGTGGCCCGTCAGCGTGATCAGCTGGAAAGTATTGCGATTGAACTGACTCAACGTTTTGGCGTGGAAGTGTTGTTCCGAGCCTGTGACCTCGGTGAGCCGCTGCGGCTGTCCGGATTTCTGCTGGAGCTGGAGGAAGGTGACCGACAGATCGATTTGCTGGTCAACTGCGCCGGCATCGGTACTTGCGGCCCTTTCCTGGCTCAGGACTGGATGACCGAGCAGGACCTGATCGAAGTGAACATCCTCGCGCTCACTCGCCTGTGTCACGCGATCGGCAACAGTATGGCGCTGCAGGGCGGCGGGCAGATTTTGAATGTCGCCTCGGTTGCGGCGTTCCATCCCGGCCCATGGATGAGTACTTACTACGCCAGCAAGGCTTATGTGCTGCACTTTTCCGAAGGGTTACGCGTCGAACTGAAAAAATGTGCGGTCAAGGTGTCGGTGCTCTGCCCCGGCCCTACCCGCACGGCGTTTTTTCGCACCGCGCAATTGGACACCGCCAAACTGGTCGACAGCAAAATGCTGATGAGCCCCGAGGAAGTCGCGCTCTATACCGTGCGGGCTCTGGAGAAAAATCGCGCCATCATTATTCCGGGTCGACGCAACCGCTGGCGCGCCTTCCTGCCGCGGCTCGGCTCACGCTGGCTGACCCGGACAATCGCAGGCATGGTCAACAAGGCTTACTGCCCGCGCTGATCGCCCCTCAAGGTAAAAGACTGGGCTCTGACATAACCCATGGTTACACTCAGGCCAGCCCAAACAACGGAGAAACAGCAGTGGATACTCTGTTCAGCAAGATCATCAACCGGGAAATCCCGGCGAAGATCATCTACGAGGACGACCAGGTACTGGCCTTCCACGACATCGCCCCACAGGCACCGGTGCATTTTTTGGTGATCCCGAAAAAAGCGCTGCGCACGCTTAACGACCTGACCGAGGACGACAAGGCACTGGCTGGGCACATTCTGTTCACCGCCCAGCGTCTGGCCCTGGAACTGGGCTGTGAAGAGGGTTTCCGCGTGGTCATGAACTGCAATCCACTGGGTGGGCAGACTGTCTATCACATCCATATGCATGTACTGGGTCAGCGCCAGATGCACTGGCCGCCGGGCTGATTGCAGTAAAACCTGTGGGAGTGGCGGTGCGACGATTCGACTTGCTCGCTCCCGCAAATGACCCAACGCAAACCTTCGCCGGCCGATTGGGTTAAACTGGCCGCCGAGATTCTTCCCGGAGGTCAGCATGACTACCCAACGTCACTACTCGCCGATTGACCGTCTTCTGCTGCAAGCCGATGCCGCGATGCGTACATTGCTGCCCTTCAGTGGCCAGCCGTACCGTCCTTCGCCCGCTATCGTGCAGCCGGATGCGCAAATGAGCGACGAAGACACCCGACACGTCGCCGGCCTGATGCGCATCAACCATACCGGCGAAGTCTGTGCCCAGGCGCTGTATCAGGGTCAGGCCCTGACCGCCAAGCTGCCGAAAGTGCGTGCCGCCATGGAACATGCCGCCGAAGAAGAAATCGACCACCTGGTCTGGTGTGAACAACGCATAAAACAGTTAGGCAGCCACACCAGCATTCTCAATCCGCTGTTCTATGGCATGTCGTTCGGGATCGGCGCGGTAGCAGGGTTGATCAGCGATAAAGTCAGCCTGGGTTTCGTTGCTGCCACCGAGCATCAGGTCTGCAAACACCTGAACGAACACCTTGAGCAACTGCCGGCCGAGGACGAAAAATCCCGGGCGATCCTCGAGCAGATGCGCATTGATGAAGAACACCACGCCGAAAGCGCGCTGGAGGCAGGGGGTTTCCGCTTCCCGGCACCGGTGAAGTTCGGCATGAGCCTGATGGCCAAGGTCATGACCAAGAGTACTTACCGGATCTGATCCCCAAAACCCGGGCACAAAAAAAGGGCGCTTTTCAGCGCCCTTTCTTTTTGCTCTCAGGAATCAGCTCGGCATGTTGCGCGCGTAGAAGATTTCCAGCATTTCGTAGGACGTTTGACTGTTGAATGTCAATTCAACCGAGTTCGATGATCTCGTAGTCGTGGGTAATCGCCACACCTGCCGTGCCGAGCATGATCGACGCCGAGCAATACTTCTCGGCAGACAGCTCGATGGCGCGTTTGACTTGGGCTTCTTTCAGCCCGCGGCCCTTGACCACGAAGTGCATGTGGATCTTGGTAAAAACCTTAGGATCCTCGGTGGCGCGCTCGGCTTCGAGGAAGGCTTCGCAGCTTTCAACGGCCTGACGGGACTTCTTGAGGATGCTGACCACATCGAAATTGCTGCAACCGCCAACGCCCAGCAGGAGCATTTCCATCGGCCGGACACCCAGGTTGCGACCGCCGGCATCAGGCGGACCGTCCATGACCACGACATGACCGCTGCCGGATTCACCGAGGAACATGGCTTCGCCAGCCCATTGGATGCGTGCCTTCATCGCCAAGACTCCACTGTATAAAAAAGGGTCGCCAGCTTAGCACAGGGCCCTTGATTGACAGCGTTCGCCTTCCTGGGACATAACCATCTGCGTCGTAGGTAAATGCTCGAATATTGCAGGAAGTGTCTGTTAAGCTGGCGCCAATTCGCTGGCGCATAGCCAGCTTTGTAGCAACCTCAGCTATTCATAAAAAAACCAAACATACCGCGCAGTCTTTTCGGGATACAACCATGGTTGCTATTACCCCAACACCCAAAATGAAGAACCTCGACAAGCTGTTGATGCATTGCCAGCGCCGTCGTTATGCGGCCAAAAGCAACATCATTTGTGCCGGCGACCGCTCGGACACGCTGTTCTTCATCATCAACGGGTCGGTCACCATCCTGATCGAGGATGACGACGGCCGCGAAATGATCATCGCTTACCTGAACTCCGGGGACTTTTTCGGCGAGTTGGGCCTGTTCGAACAGGCCGGCCTGGAACAGGAACGCAGCGCCTGGGTGCGTGCCAAGATCGAATGCGAAGTCGCGGAGATCAGCTACGCGAAATTTCGCGAGTTGTCCCAGCAGGATCCAGACATTCTTTACGTGCTCAGCGGACAAATCGCACAGCGTCTGCGCAACACCACGCGCAAAGTCGGTGACCTGGCGTTCTTCGACGTCACCGGTCGCGTTGCGCGCTGCCTGCTGGAACTCTGCAAACAGCCGGATGCGATGACCCACCCGGACGGCATGCAGATCAAGGTGACCCGTCAGGAGATCGGGCGGATTGTCGGTTGTTCGCGTGAGATGGTCGGTCGCGTACTCAAGGATCTGGAAGAGCGCAACCTGGTGGACGTCAAAGGCAAGACCATGGTGGTCTTCGGTACGCGCTAAATCCTGAACATGTCTGCCAGCAACTGGCGGTACAACGTGTCGAGTCGCTCCAACGCATCAGGCGCTGCATATTTTTCATGCAGGGCGATGTGGCTCTCGGCGCGAACTCGCTGCTCCAGGCCACAGGCTTCATTGAAACGGTTGACCGCCGCGACCATCGATTCGCGCTCGTTTTCGAGCAACAAAGCACCGTGCACCAACCCTACCGGACGCGTACCGCCCTTGCTCTGACGCCAGCGCTGCGCGGTGCCAACCATCTTGCGCCCATCGAGATTGACGTTGAATCGGCCATCGCAAAACGCGCCATCAACTTCGCCCAAGGACGAAACGCCGCCCATCTCATCAAGCAGCTGACAAATCGGGTCGCAGAGTCGGCGATAAGCGGTTTCGATCCGGTTCTGGTCACCCTCGTTACGCGGTGGCGCGTAGACCAGCGCGATATTGATGGTTGAGGCCGATTGCGGCACTGGTTCACCGCCGGTTTCACGCAATAACACCGGCCAACCCGCCGCAGCCGATACCTCGCACGCGGCCTCGAACCCAGGCAGGCGATTCAACCGTCGCGGCATGACCAGCGCCCGATCACTGGGTTGCCAGAACAGAAGACCAAACTCCGAATCGGCGGTGCACACATGGGCCAACAGATCCTGTTCGGCGAGCAAGCCGGCTTCGACGGTCAGAGAGATTGGCTGAGGCATGGATAACTCCGTAAGACATGAAGTCTTTGGGGCACTTGATGGCCTCTTCGCGGGCAAGCCCGCTCCCACAGGGGATCGGGTTGCCTGCGAAGATGTTTTCAGTCGAGGGTCGAGCCGCTGACCGGACCGCCACGCTCTGGAAAGAACAGACGCTGCAGTTCGGTGCCCGGGCTTTCGGCGCGCATGAACGCTTCGCCAACCAGGAACGCGTACACATCACTGATTTCCATCAGCTCAACATCGGCCCGGTTGAGAATGCCACTTTCGGTGATCACCAAGCGATCACGCGGGATACGTGGCAACAGGTCGAGTGTGGTTTCCAGACTGACGTCGAAGGTATGCAGGTTGCGGTTGTTGACGCCCACCAGCGGAGTGTCGAGGGTTTTCAAGGCCCGCTCCAGCTCGTCGCCGTCGTGGACTTCTACCAACACATCGAGGCCGACGCTTTTGGCCACGGCCGCCAGCTCAGCCATTTTCACGTCGTCCAGTGCGGAGACGATCAGCAGCACGCAGTCGGCGCCCAACGCTCGGGCTTCAATGATCTGGTACGGATCGATCATGAAATCCTTGCGGATCACCGGCAAACTGCACGCCGCACGAGCCTGTTGCAGATACGCATCGGCGCCTTGGAAGTAATCGATATCGGTGAGCACCGACAGACAGGTCGCACCGCCCTTCTCGTAACTCTTGGCAATGTCGGCGGGAACGAAGTTCTCGCGGATTACGCCTTTGCTGGGTGAAGCTTTCTTGATTTCTGCAATCACCGCCGGCTGCTTGAGCTTGGCCTGAGCGATCAGTGCCTTGGCAAAACCACGGGGTGCATCGGCCGCCTTGGCCAGACTTTCCAGCTCCGCCAGGCTTACGCGAGCGCTACGCTCGGCGACCTCCTGGACTTTGCGGGCCAGAATGTTTTCCAGAACCGTCGGTACACTCATCCCTCATTCTCCACTCTGAATACCGCGGTAAATGCACCCAACTCCTCCAGTTTTTCCCGAGCGAGGCCCGTGTGCAGCGCATCGTGCGCCAAGGCAACGCCTTCTTTCAAACTGCTGGCATGGTCGGCGGCGTACAGCGCGGCACCGGCATTGAGCATAATCATTTCCGCGGCTTTCTGACCGTTCTCGGTCTTGCGCTTGCCCAGGGCATCGCGAATCAGCTCCAGGGAGGCCGCTGGGCTATCCACTGCCAGACCGTGCAGGCTCTGGCTCTTCATGCCCAAGTCTTCTGGCTCGACCCAATACTCGGTGATCTGGTCATCCTTCAATTCCGCTACAAAGGTTGGCGCCGCCAGACTGAATTCGTCCAGGCCATCCTTCGAGTGCACCACCAACACGTGTTTGCTGCCCAGACGCTGCAAGACTTCGGCCAACGGCCGGCACAACGCCTGATTGAACACGCCCACCACCTGATGCTTCACGCCGGCCGGATTCGTAAGCGGGCCGAGCATGTTGAACATGGTACGCAGGCCCAGCTCCCGGCGCGGGCCGGCGGCGTGCTTCATGGCACTGTGGTGGGTCTGGGCGAACATGAAACCGATGCCGACGTTTTCGATGCAGCGTGCTACCTGAACCGACGTCAGGTTCAAGTAGATACCGGCCGCCTCCAGCAGGTCGGCGCTGCCGCTTTTGCCCGAGACCGCACGGTTACCGTGTTTGGCCACGGTGCAACCCGCCGCGGCGACCACGAACGAGGAAGCGGTCGAGACGTTGAAGATATTGGCTCCGTCACCTCCGGTACCGACCACATCGACGACGCCGTCGAGGGTCTTGAGTTCGACCTTGTCGGCCAGCTCGCGCATGACCGACACGGCGCCGACGATCTCGTCGATGCTTTCGCTCTTCATACGCATGGCCATCATGAACGCGCCGATCTGCGCATCCGTGCATTGACCGGTCATGATTTCGCGCATCACATCGCGCATCTCATCGGTGCTGAGGTCGAGCTGTTCGACGATACGGCTCAGGGCTGTCTTGATATTCATGAAAAGTCCTTAGCGCGTGCCGCCGGTTTGTTTGAGGAAGTTAGCGAACAGCTCGTGGCCCTGTTCGGTGAGGATCGACTCTGGGTGAAACTGCACGCCTTCGATGTTCAGTGTCTTGTGGCGCAGGCCCATGATCTCGTCAACCGAGCCGTCTTCGAGCTGGGTCCACGCGGTCAGCTCCAGACATTCAGGCAGAGTTTCGCGCTTGACGATCAATGAGTGATAGCGAGTAACCGTGAGTGGATGATTCAGGCCTTCGAAAACGCCCTTGTCCTCGTGAAACACCGGGCTGGTCTTGCCGTGCATCACTTGGCGGGCGCGAACCACATCGCCGCCAAACGCCTGGCCGATGGACTGATGGCCCAGGCAGACGCCCAGAATCGGCAGTTTGCCGGCGAAATGTTTGATCGCTTCAATCGAGATGCCGGCTTCAGTCGGAGTGCACGGACCGGGCGAGACGACGATCCGCTCAGGGTTGAGGGCTTCGATTTCGGCGATGGTGAGCTCATCGTTGCGCACGACTTTGACCTGGGAGCCGAGCTCACCAAGGTACTGCACAACGTTGTAGGTAAAAGAGTCGTAGTTATCGATCATCAGCAACATGGCGTTATGAACCTCTTGAATTCACTGACTTTAATACAGCCTTCGAATGAGTTACCCGCAGCGTCCTGCGCTTTGTCAGTCGCTGGAATCGCGCAGCAAAGCGGTTTGTCTTACGGGTAAAGAAGGCAAAGCGGTAAAGATCCGGCCGGGCCGGCAGAAGGATTCAGGCGCGCCAACGCCAACGGGCGTGTGCCTTGATGACTTGATCCAGAAGTTTGCTGACGATCAACACGGGGAAGGTCTCATTTATACGTCTCGGCACAGTAACTTAGCTGGGCAGAGCGTGCAATATGGGGCGATCGAAGCGCGTAAAACAATCGACGGGTTCGCGCCGAACGGCAACAGGCTCTATAGTTTTTTGGCACTATCGTTTTGCTCACTACAACAATAACAAACGGACTTGCTCATGATCAGACAGACGTTGGCTGTACCGCTTGCCGGCTGCTTGCTCGCTATGGCCTGCACCCAGGCGATCGCGGCGCCCAACCCTTATTCGAATTTCATCGTCTTCGGCGACAGCCTCAACGATGCCGGGCAGTTTACCGACACGGGCGGCCCCGCCGGTGCCACCCTGCGCTTCACTAACCGGACCGGGCCGATCTATCGGGATGGCAGTGGCGAAGTTTATTCCGCCAACTCGACACAACTGCTGGGCGCAAGGCTTGGGTTTTCTCCAGACCAGACGGCCGCTTCGACCTCGGCAGCGCGCGCCAATCAGGGACTGCCGGACGGCAATAACTGGGCGGTTGGCGGCTACCGCACCGACCAGATCCTCAACTCGATCACCACTGCCTCCGCCACCGGTGAACGCGCCCGTTTGGGCTATCTGCCGGCAAACAACTTCAGCGCCGATCCGAATGCGCTGTATTACATTTCCGGGGGTGGTAACGATTTTCTTCAGGGACGTGTACAAAGTGGCGCTCAGGCGAATGCCGCTGCGGATCGACTGGCCAACAGCGTCCAGGTTTTGCAGACCGCCGGCGCCCGGTACATCGTGGTATGGCTGCTGCCCGACCTGGGTTTGACGCCCGCCATCAATGGCACAGCCCAGCAGACACCCACCTCACTACTGAGCTCTGCCTTCAACCGGCAACTGGTCACTCGACTGGCGGGGATCGATGCCGAAATCATCCCGCTGAACATTCCGTTGCTGTTGCAGGAAACCTTCGCCGATCCGGCTCGATTCGGTTTTGCTACAGGCCAGAACCTGACGGCGACCTGTTTCAGCGGTAACAGCTGCACCGAAAACCCTACGTATGGCATCAACAGTGCCACGCCGGACCCCAGCAAGCTGATTTATAACGATGGGGTTCATCCGACCGAAGCCGGGCAAAAACTGATTTCCGACTACGCCTATTCCTTACTGGCAGCGCCTTGGGAACTGACGCTGTTGCCGGAAATGGCCCACGCAACCTTACGTGCTCACCAGGACGAATTGCGCAGCCAATGGCAATCGGACTGGGAGAACTGGCAGGCGGTCGGCCAATGGCGCGCCATTGTCGCCGGTGGCGGTCAGCATCTGGATGTCGATAGCCAAAGCAGCGGCGCCAGCGCCGACGGCGACGGTTACAACCTGAACATCGGCGGCAGCTATCGTCTAAATGACGCCTGGCGCGTCGGTGTGGCGGCGGGTTTCTATCGTCAGAACCTGGAAGCAGGCAATAACGATTCAGACTACAAACTCAACAGCTACCTGGCCACCGCCTTCGCCCAGTTCCAACAGAACCGCTGGTGGGCCGATGCCGCGTTGACCGGCGGCAAGCTGGATTACGACAACCTCAAACGCAAATTCGACCTGGGTGCCAGCGAAGGTGCGGAGAAAGGCGATACCGATGGCGATCTCTGGGCCTTCAGCACTCGCCTTGGCTACGACATTGCGCAACCGGGCAGCGAGTGGCACCTGTCGCCGTTCATCAGCGCCGATTACGCAAAAGTGGAAGTCGATGGCTACTCGGAAAACAGCACTCGTTCCACAGCGCTGACCTTTGATGATCAGACTCGCGATTCAAAACGTCTGGGCGCCGGTCTGCAGGGTAAGCATCAGATCACCACGCAGACTCAAGTGTTCGGCGAATACGCGTATGAGCGTGAATACGAGGATGACACTCAGAAAGTAAACATCGCGCTCAACAGCCTGCCATCCCTGGACTTCAAACTGGACGGCTATACACCGCAAAGCCACCTGAATCGCGTGAGCCTGGGGGTCAGCCACAAGTTGACGGCCGATCTGGCGCTGCGTGGCGGATACACGTTCCGCAAGGATGATGACTTTACCCAGCAAGGGCTTACCGTTGGGGTTGCGCTGGACTTCTGATCCGGTAAACAGCAGGCACAAAAAACGCGGCGCCCTCACAGGTGCCGCGTTTTTTATGGTGGTGAGGTCTTTGTGGGAACTCAGCTTACCGGGGTTTGCTCGGCGAGAGCCACGGCACGGAACATCGCGCGGCGCTTGTTCAGGGTTTCTTCCCATTCCAGCGCCGGCACCGAGTCGGCAACGATGCCGCCACCGGCCTGCACGTGCAGTTCGCCGTTCTTGATCACAGCGGTGCGGATCGCGATCGCAGTGTCCATGTTGCCGTTCCAGGCGAAGTAACCGACCGCGCCGCCATAGACGCCACGCTTGACCGGCTCCAGTTCGTCGATGATTTCCATCGCGCGGATTTTCGGCGCGCCGGACAAGGTGCCCGCCGGCAGAATCGCCCGCAGTGCGTCCATCGCCGTCAGCCCGGCCTTCAGTTGACCGGTGACGTTGGAAACGATGTGCATCACGTTGGAATAACGCTCGATGACCATCTTCTCGGTGAGTTTCACCGAACCGATTTCCGAGACCCGACCCGTGTCGTTACGGCCCAGGTCGATCAGCATCAAGTGCTCGGCAATTTCCTTGTCGTCGGACAGCAGGTCTTTTTCCAGCGCCAGGTCAGCCTCTTCGTTGGCCCCGCGTGGGCGGGTGCCGGCAATCGGGCGCACGGTGATCAGGTTGTCTTCGACCCGCACCAGCACTTCAGGCGAACTGCCGACGACGTGGAAGTCGCCGAAGTTGAAGAAGTACATATAAGGCGTCGGGTTGAAGCAACGCAGCGCCCGGTACAGATCGATCGGCGCGGCCTTGAAGTCAATCGACATGCGCTGGGACGGCACGACTTGCATGCAGTCACCGGCCAGGATGTATTCCTTGATGGTATCGACGGCTTTTTCGTAATCGTCCTGGGTGAAGCTCGAACGAAAAACCGGATCAGCAGACTGTTGCTTGCTGAAATCCAGGCCTCGGCGCGGGGTGATCGGTTGACGGAGTTTTTCCAGCAGCTCTTCCAGCCGTGCCTGACCTTGCTCGAAGGCATCTGCTTGCGACGGATCGGCCAGAACAATCGCGTGCATCTTGCCGGCGAGGTTGTCGAACACCACCACCGCGTCGGAAACCATCAGCAGAATGTCCGGCACGCCCAATGGATCCGGGTTCGGGCATTTGCCTAGACGCTTTTCTACATACCGCACGCAGTCGTAACCGAAGTAACCCACCAGACCGCCATTGAAGCGCGGCAGGCCAGGGATGGTCGGCACGTTGTAGCGAGCTTTGAATTCTTCGACGAAGGCCAGCGGATCTTCAGCCTCGTGACTTTCGATCTCGACGCCATCGTGGGTCACGCTGACGTGATGGTCGTGAACCCGCAGCACGGTGCGGCACGGCAGGCCGATGATCGAGTAACGGCCCCACTTCTCCCCGCCCTGCACCGATTCCAGCAGGTAGGAGTTAGGCTCGTCGGCCAGTTTCAGGTAGATCGACAGCGGCGTGTCGAAGTCGGCCAGGGTTTCGCAGGCAAGCGGGATGCGGTTGTAGCCGGCAGCGGCCAAACGCAGGAATTCTTCGCGGATCATGGGGTAGCCTCGTGGCTTGAGGGTCTAACAGTCAGGTATGCAAACGCGCCGGTAGGCCGGCCAGGAACAAGTCAGGCGCGCCAACGCCAGCGGGCCAGGGCCTTGATGACTTTCATCCAGAGTTTGCGAGTGACCACCACGATGGCGTTTCCAGAAGGGGGTTGAACAGCGTCGGGCAACGTTATCTCAGCGGCCGGATCCAGGCAACCGCGAATTAACTTGCGCAGATCGTCGATCACCAGCGCCGGCGACTCTTCGGCAATTGGTCGGCCGTGGTTATAGCCGTAACTGAGCGCCACGCATTTGACCCCCGCCGCTTTCGCCGCCAGCACATCGCTGCGCGAATCGCCGACAAATAACGATTGAGACGCGGGAATGTTGGCCATTTTCATCACAAAAAACAGCGCCGCAGGGTCGGGCTTCTTCTGCGGCAGTGTGTCGCCGCCGATGATCCATTTGAAGTAACGACCGATTTTCATCTGATCCAGCAGCGGCGCGACAAAACGCTCCGGCTTGTTGGTGATCAGCGCCATCTCTACACCCTGCTTGTGCAGCCATTTCAGGGTGTCGCGCACGCCGGGGTAAACCACCGTCAGCGCGTGACCGTCCTCATAAAAGCCGTTGAACAACGCCAGGGCATGCTCGGCTTCGACCTCATCGACACCCTCGGCGTCGATGTGGTTGGCCAAGGCCCGGCGCACCAGCACGTGCACGCCGTTGCCCACCCACTCACGCACCGATTCGATGCCTGCAGGTTGACGCCCGAGTTTGAGCAGCATGTTATCCACAGCCGCTGCGAGGTCGGGGACCGAATCGACCAGCGTGCCATCCAGATCGAACATCACCAACCGCGGCAGAGACCCCGGGAACAGCTGCTCAAAGCCACTCATGGGCGAGCCAGCGCCAGTTCGGAACGCATCTTTTCAATCACGTCTTGGTAGTTCGGTGCATTGAAGATCGCCGAGCCGGCGACGAAGGTGTCGGCGCCAGCAGCGGCGATTTCACGAATGTTGTTGACGTTCACGCCGCCGTCGATTTCCAGGCGAATGTCACGGCCGGAAGCGTCGATCAGCGCCCGCGCTTCACGCAGCTTGTCGAGGGTGCCGGGGATGAACTTCTGCCCGCCGAAGCCCGGGTTGACGCTCATCAGCAAGATCATGTCGACCTTGTCCATCACGTACTTGAGCACGTCCAGCGGGGTCGCCGGGTTGAACACCAGGCCCGACTTGCAACCACCTTCGCGGATCAGTTGCAGGGAACGGTCCACGTGCTGCGTGGCTTCCGGGTGGAAGGTGATATACGTCGCGCCGGCCTCGATGAAGTCACCGACGATGCGGTCCACCGGGCTGACCATCAGGTGCGCGTCGATCGGCGCGGTCACGCCGTATTTGCGCAGTGCGGCACAGACCATCGGGCCGATGGTCAGGTTCGGCACGTAGTGGTTGTCCATGACATCGAAGTGCACGAAGTCGGCACCGGCGGCCAGGACGTTGTCCACTTCTTCACCCAGGCGGGCGAAGTCGGCGGAGAGAATCGACGGAGCAATGACGAAGGGCTGCATGACGCACCTTTTTTGAGCAGAATCACGATGGCGCGCATTGTATACCGCATGCTCTGGCGCGCGCACCGTGACGCGATAATCAGTAGGCCGCGCGGTAGATCTTCTCGATATCGACGGCACTCAATTTGCGCGGATTGTTGCGCATCAAACGCTCAATTCCCGCTGCCTCCACCGCCATGGCCGGGATCGCGTCTTCGGGAACGCCGAAGCTGTGCAGGCCCGCCGGGATTTCCACCGCGGCGCACAGCTCGGTCATCGCCTCCACGGCTTTGTCGGCCGCGTCGTTGACGCTCAGATGAGCGGTCTTCACCCCCATGGCCTCGGCAATATCCTGCATGCGCTCCACGCAGGCCATTTTGTTCCAGGTCATGACATACGGCAGCAGCAAGGCATTGCTGACCCCATGGGCGATGTTGAACCGCCCGCCCAGCGGATACGCCAGCGCATGCACCGCGCCGACCCCGGCATTACCGAACGCCATACCGGCCATCAGGCTGGCGGTGGCCATGTCTTCGCGGGCCTGGAGGTTGGACGAATTGGCGTAGGCCTTGGGCAGCGCCTTGGCGATGAGCTTGATGGCGCCGATGGCCAGCGCGTCGGTAATCGGTGAAGCGTTCAGCGACAGATAGGATTCGATGGCGTGCACCAGTGCATCGACGCCACTGGCGGCAGTGACACTGCGCGGGCAGGTCAGGGTCATTTGTGGACTGACCAGCGCCACGTCCGGTAATAGATAGTCGCTGACGATGCCTTTCTTCAGCTGCGCAACCTTGTCGGAGAGGATCGCCACGTTGGTGACTTCCGAGCCGGTGCCCGCGGTGGTCGGGATGGCGATCAGCGGCGGGCCTTTGCGCGGCACCTGATCGATGCCGAACAGATCCTCCAGCGCCCCGTGATAACCGGCGTAGGCCGCGACACTTTTGGCGATGTCGATGGCACTGCCGCCACCCAGGCCAATCAATCCGTCGTGCCCGCCCTCGCGGTAGACCCGCATGCAGTCTTCGACGATGGCGATTTCCGGGTCTGGCAGCACCCGGTCGAAAATTTCGTAAGGTCGGTCGCCCAGCTGCGCCAGCGCCAGCTCAACCGTGCCGGACTTGACCAGTGCGGCATCGGTGACGATCAGCGGGTTGTCGATGTCCAGGCGTGTCAGTTCAGCCGCCAGTTGCTCGATGGCACCGGCGCCGGTGATCAGTTTGTGAGCGATTTTGAAAGAAGAAAGACTCATGTGCGCAGCCTCTTATAGATAGGGGAGCTGGGCACAAGAGTAGCTGGGGATTTGGGATTGTCTGCTATTCGGGTGGTGAATGGCTGAGCCTGCACTCGGATCGTTCCCACGCTCTGCGTGGGAATGCCTCAACGGACGCTCTGCGTTCGGCTTTTAAATGGGACGCGGAGCGTCCCGGGCTGCATTCCCACGCAGAGCGTGGGAACGATCATTGCGTACAGGTCAGACCTGAGCGGTACGCAGTTTCTCGCTGCGCCCACGCAGCCATTCCAGGGTCAGCAGCAGGATCACCGAGAAGGCGATCAGCAGCGTTGCGGCAGCTGCAATGGTCGGGCTGAGGTTTTCGCGGATGCCGCTGAACATCTGCCGTGGCAAGGTCGCTTGTTCAGGACCGGCGAGGAACAGTGTCACCACCACTTCATCGAACGAAGTGGCGAACGCGAACAACGCACCGGAAATCACACCGGGCGCAATCAGCGGCAACGTCACCCGACGGAACGCCGTCAGCGGCGAAGCACCCAGACTTGCTGCGGCCCGCACCAGGTTTTGGTTAAACCCCTGCAACGTCGCCGACACCGTGATGATCACAAACGGCACACCCAACACCGCATGCACCACGATCAGCGAGAAGAAACTGTTGCCCAATCCCAGCGGGGCGAAGAACAGATAACTCGCCACACCAATGATCACCACTGGCACCACCATCGGCGAAATCACCAGCGCCATCACCAGCGCCTTGCCCGGGAAGTCGCCACGGGTCAGGCCAATCGCCGCCAGCGTGCCGAAGATCATCGCCAGCACGGTCGCCGCCGGGGCGACGATGACGCTGTTCCTCAGCGCGCGCATCCATTCCGCCGAGGCGAAAAAGTCGTGGTACCACTGCAACGAGAAGCCCTGCAGCGGGTACACCAGGAAACTGCCCGAGTTGAACGACAGCGGGATGATTACCAGCACCGGCAGAATCAGGAACAACAAAATCAAGCCGCAGAGAATCCGCAAGCTGTAGAACCACACCCGCTCGATGGGCGACATATAAGGATTCAGCATTTCGTTCTCCCCTTAGCTCAGGCGCAGGCGACTGGCGCCCACCAGCCAGCTGTAAATCAGATAAAGCACCACGGTCGCCAACAGCAGCAGCCCACCGAGTGCGGTCGCCATGCCCCAGTTGATGCTGGTGTTGGTGTAGAAGGCAACGAAGTAACTGACCATCTGATCGTTCGGGCTGCCCAGCAAGGCCGGGGTGATGTAGTAGCCGATGGCGAGGATGAACACCAACAGGCAACCGGCGCCGACACCGGCATAGGTCTGCGGGAAGTACACCCGCCAGAAACTGGCGAACGGGTGGCAGCCGAGGGAAATCGCGGCGCGCATGTAGGTTGGCGAAATGCCTTTCATCACGCTGTAGATCGGCAAAATCATGAACGGCAGCAGGATGTGCACCATGGAGATGTAAACCCCGGTGCGGTTGAACACCAGTTCCAGCGGTTTATCGATGATGCCCATGGCCATCAGACCGCTGTTGATCAGTCCGCCCGATTGCAGCAGCACGATCCACGCCGCGACCCGCACCAGGATCGAGGTCCAGAACGGCAGCAGCACCAGAATCATCAACAAGTTGCTTTGCCGCGATGGCAGGTTCGCCAGCAGGTAGGCCAACGGATACGCCAGCACCAGGCAGATCACGGTGATGATCAGCCCCATCCAGAAGGTCCGGGCGAAGATGTCGAGGTAGATCGCCTGATCAGGCGTGGCCGGGGCGATTTCGCCGAGGTCGTCGATCCGGTGATCGACCGCCGCCAGCAAGTAATACGGCGTAATGTTACTGGTGTTGCGGCGCACGGCTTGCCAGTAGGCCGGGTCGCCCCAGCGCTCGTCGAGACCTTCCAGCGCTTCTTTATAGGAGGCCGGTTCGGTGGCGAACGGCAAGGCGCGGGCGGTTTTGGTCAGCAGGCTGCGGTAGCCGGCCAACTCCATGTTCAAGCGCTTGGACAGGTCGCCCAAGGTCTGATTCTTGCGGGCCTCAGCGAGGTCTTCGCTGGCCGCCTTGTAAACCGGTTCAGCGGGCAGGCCTCGGCCATCCCAACTGGCGATGGCCGCCACGGTGCGCGGCATGCCGCCGACTACTTCCGGGTTACCGACGCTTTTGTAGAGCAGCGCCACGATGGGCACCAGAAACACCAGCAACAGAAACAACACCAATGGCGCGATCAAGGCTTGTGCTTTCCAGCGGTTGATCCGCTCGGCGTGCTTGAGCCGCTGCTTCAAGGTGGGGTCAGTGCCCGCGTTCAGGGGAATGGCGGTGGCCATGGCGTACTCCGGAAATCTTTGATCGTTACAGAGGAAGGCACTCCCTATCCGGGAGGCCACCTCTGTTCTTGATAGCTACACATCACCCCTGTAGGAGCGAGGCTTGCCCGCGAAGACGGTGTGTCAGTCAACATCAATGTTGAATGTACCGACGCTTTCGCGGGCAAGCCTCGCTCCTACAGGAGTGGATAAGCCCACGGGGTGGTCTTATTTTGCAGCCCAGGAATTGAAGCGCTGTTCCAGTTGCTCGCCGTTGTCAGCCCAGAAGCTGACGTCGATCTGCACCTGGTTAGCGATGTTTTCCGGGGTGGTCGGCATGTCTTTCAGGACATCCTTGGCCAGCAACGGTACGGCTTGGATGTTGGCCGGGCCGTAGGCGATGTTTTCCGAGTAAGTCTTCTGCTGTTGTGGCTGCACCGAGAACGCGATGAATTTCTTCGCCGCTTCAGCCCGTGCCTTGTCCAGACCTTTTGGAATGGCCCATGCGTCGAAGTCGTAGATGCCGCCGTTCCACACGACTTTCAGGTTGCTTTCTTTCTGCACGGCAGCGATCCGGCCGTTATAGGCCGAGCTCATGACCACGTCACCGGAAGCGAGGTACTGCGGCGGTTGCGCGCCGGCTTCCCACCACTGGATGCTTGGCTTGAGTTCATCGAGTTTTTTGAACGCGCGATCCTGACCATCCTTGCCGGCCAGCACCTTGTAGACGTCTTTCGGCGCAACGCCATCGGCCATCAGCGCAAATTCGAGGGTGTACTTGGCGCCTTTACGCAGGCCACGTTTGCCCGGGAATTTCTTGGTGTCCCAGAAATCCACCCAGCTGGTCGGTGCGGATGCCAGCTTGTCGGCGTTGTAGGCCAACACGGTCGACCACACGAAGAAGCCCACGCCGCACGGCTGGATAGCGCCTTTGACGTAGTCTTCGGATTTGCCGAACAACGCCGGGTCGAGTTGCTCGAACATGTCTTCGTCGCAACCACGGGACAGTTCTGGCGATTCAACTTCCACCAGGTCCCAGGACACGCTCTTGGTATCGACCATGGCTTTGACCTTGGCCATTTCGCCGTTGTACTCGCCTGCCACGATCTTGCCGTTGCCTGCCGCTTCCCACGGTGCGTAGAAGGCTTTGACCTGCGCTGCCTTATTCGCCCCGCCAAAGGACACCACGGTCAGGTCCGGGCCCGCCGCCATTGCGTGTGCCGCGCCGATCATGCCCATGACCAAAGCGGTGAATTTCAGGGATCTCAACATTTATTGTTCTCTCCACGTGCAGGGTTGGTGTTGTTGAAGCAGGGGGCGATCAATGCGCCTCTAGAAGTGGGTCGAGCGCGCGAACGTGTTCGACCTGCCAGCCAATCGGTACCACGTCGCCGACGGCCAGCGCGGGATCGAGCTCGGCAATCGGTTGTTTCACAAAGAAATCGGTCTTGCCGCAGACTTCCAGGCGAACCCGGACGTGATCGCCCAGATAGATGAATTCCGCCACCCTCCCCGAGAAGCGATTGACGCAGGACTCGCTCGAACCATTGAGGCTCACGCGTTCCGGACGAATCGACAGCGTGACCGGTTCGCCGGTCTTGCCGACGTTCACGGCCAGGGCTTCAACCTTTTCACCGCGACCGAGCTCGACCACGCAGCGGTCGCCGGTGTGGCTGTGCAAGCGGCCGTTGAGACGATTGTTCTCGCCGATGAAGTTGGCGACGAAGGTATTTTTCGGTTCTTCGTAGAGGCTGCGCGGTGGAGCGATCTGCTGGATCTCGCC
Source organism: Pseudomonas sp. HLT2-19-2 (assembly GCF_054898005.1). Classification (NCBI taxonomy): domain Bacteria; kingdom Pseudomonadati; phylum Pseudomonadota; class Gammaproteobacteria; order Pseudomonadales; family Pseudomonadaceae; genus Pseudomonas; species Pseudomonas sp. HLT2-19-2. The sequence goes on from NZ_CM142712.1 coordinate 5,594,565, forward strand.
TTGGTGGAACACCGCCACGCGGTCGGACATGGTCAAGGCTTCACCCTGGTCGTGGGTCACGTAGACCACGGTCACGCCGAGGCGCTGATGCAGATGCTTGATCTCCATCTGCATGTGTTCGCGCAGTTGTTTGTCCAGTGCGCCGAGGGGTTCGTCCATCAGCACCAGTTGCGGTTCGAATACCAATGCGCGGGCCAGGGCCACACGCTGTTGCTGACCACCGGACAGTTGCGCCGGATAGCGCTGGGCGAAGGTGTCGAGCTGAACCATGCTCAGGACGCGCTTGACCCGGTCACTGACGTCGCTCTTGTTCAAGCCGCGCACGGTCAACGGGAACGCGAGGTTCTCGGCAACGGTCATGTGCGGGAACAGCGCGTAATTCTGGAACACCATGCCAATGTCGCGCTTGTGCGGCGGCACGTTGTTGATTGACCGCCCGGCCAGCAGGATTTCGCCTGCGGTCGGTGTTTCGAAACCGGCAAGCATCATCAGACTGGTGGTCTTGCCGGAGCCGGATGGCCCGAGCAAGGTGAGGAATTCGCCTTTGCGAATGTCCAGGTTGAGGTCTTTGACGATCAGGTTCTCGCCGTCGTAGCTTTTTTGCACTCCACGAAAGCTGACCAGAATATCGCTGGCCCCTGCGTTTGAATCGACCTGGCTCATACCCACACCTTTGTTGTGATGACTGCTGTGGACTAAGCCTAGTGGACACTGCCGACCACGCAAATCGGGGCGCAGGAGAGAATGGCCTCAGCCGGATGGAAGGTTGGGGGTAGGGATTGCCCTACAAGGATGGCGGGGATGGATAGGGGCAGCGGCAATCTTGAAGCTGCAAGCCGCAAGAACGGGCAAAAGCGGGGTCGAAGGCATGTCGCAAATGGATATGGCGACGCTTCATCCCTGCAGGAGCACAGCTTGCTGGCGATGGCGATCTCACGGACGCCATCGCCAGCAAGCTGTGCTCCTACAGGGGGAGCGGTGTCCTTAGAGGAGTTTGTGCTCCATGGCGTACTTCACCAGTTCCGCCAGGGAGGTGATGTTGAGTTTCTGCATCAGCCGCGCCTTGTGGGTGCTGATGGTTTTGCTGCTCAAGGCCAGTTGCTGGGCGATGTCGTTGACGTTGGCGCCCTGGGCCAGGCGTTCGAACACCGAAAACTCGCGCTCAGACAGCAACGAGTGCAGCGGACGCGAATCGGTCAGGCCGACTTCGAAGACCATGCGGTCGGCCAGGTCCGGGTCGATGTAGCGCCCGCCCGCTGCGACCTTGCGGATCGCCGTCAGTAGCAGCGCCGGATCACTGTCCTTGGTCGCGTAGCCGGCGGCGCCGATCTTCAACGCACGGGCGGCCATTTGCGCTTCGTCGTGCATCGACAACACCAGAATCGCCGGCGGATTGTTCAGCGCGCGAATCCGCGGAATCGCCTCCAGGCCGTTGACCCCGGGCATCGAGATGTCCAGCAAGACCACTTCGCAGGGAACATGGCGCAAGGTCTCGAGCAACTGCTCGCCATTGCTCGCCTCCCCTACCACCAGCAAATCCTTGGCCAGGCCGATCAATTGCTTGATGCCTTCACGGACGATGGTGTGGTCTTCAGCTACCAGTACACGGATCACTTACTTCTCCTCATCCAATGGCACTCGCACACTCAAGGTCGTGCCTTCACCCGGTTCACTCTCAAGCGACAACTGCCCGCCCATGATCAACACTCGTTCGCGCATGCCGACCACCCCGAAGGATGTTGACCTACCGGTGGCAGGGACAAATCCTACGCCATCATCACTGATGGTCAGACACAACTCGTCGCCTTCCAGCGCCAATGTCAGTTCGACAGTATGCGCCTGGGCATGGCGCATGACATTGGTCAGCGCTTCCTGAAGGATCCGGAACAGGCCAATCGCCTTGGCATCACTGAGCACCGGCAGATTCTCCGGCACCTGCACCAGACACGGAATCTGCGTGCGCGCCTCGAATCGGCGGGCCTGCCACTCGATGGCCGAGGCGATCCCGGCGTCGAGAATCGGTGGCCGCAGCGCCGTCGCCACATCCCGTACCAGTTGAAACAACTGAGCGATCAAGCGCTTCATGCTGTTCAAACGTTCGTTCAGACCGGGGTCGAGCTGGGCGTAGGCCAGTTCGCACATGGATGTTTCCAGCTTCAGCACGGTGAGCATCTGACCCAGTTCGTCGTGAACTTCCCGGGCGATGCGGGCCTTTTCCTCTTCCCGCACGCTCTCCAGGTGCGCGGACAACTCGCGCAATTGCTCGCGAGAAGAGGCCAGTTCCAGTTCGATACGTTTGCTTTCGCTGATGTCCCAGACGATCCCGTCCCAGACATAGGCGCCGTCTTTGAGTCGACGGGTGATGGCCTTGATCTCGGCCCAGCGCTGCTCGCCGGAACGGGTGAGAATCCGCCCCTGCCACGACCAGTCACTGTCGGTATCCAGCGCATGGTCCTGGGTTTGGTGATAACTGGCCTTGTCGTCCGGGTGCACCAGGCTGCGCAGACCTTTGTCGCGATGGGCCAGGGTGGCCGGTGAGTAACCCACCAGGCTCTCGCTGCCTTCACTGATGTAGGCAAAATCGATCTGCCCCGTCACCGGGGCCCGCTCCAGACGAAAGACCAGTCCTGGAACGTTGGCGGCGATCCCTTGCAACCGGGCCTCGCTCTCCTGCAACGCGGCCAGGGCGCGACGGCGCTCGGTGACGTCGTTGAGGTAGACCACCAGGTATTCGCCGTCGCGAAACCGCAAAAAACTCAGCGAAACATCCACCGGCAGATTGCTGCCATCCGCCCGCACGCAGTTGGTTTCGAAACTCTGCGGGCCTTCCTCGCTGGCCCGGGCGCGCTTCCACAGGTTCAGCCAGCGATCCATATGCAAGCCGGGCTCGAAGTCGATCAGCGGCCGATCAATGATCCCTCCCGCCGGATAACCCAGCATGGTGTCGGCCGCGCGATTGGCGTAGCGCACATGGCTATCCCAATTGACCCAAAGGATACCGACGGTGCTCTGGTCAATGGAAAACTGGGTGAGACGCAAGGCTTCTTCACTGGCGGCACGCAGGGCAATGTCTTCGCGCGCTGCCAGCAAACGATGCTCAAGACTGTGCTGCTGCCGCCGCTGCCAGAACACGATGGCCATGCTGCTCAACATCAACACCGCCAACAACAGACAGAGGTTTTGCCAGAAACCCGGGGACTCGGTCAGCCGCGGGTACTTGGGTTGCAGCCATTGGTTGTGCAGTTGCTCCAGGTCCTTGGCCGGGATCGCCCGCAACGCGCTTTCGACGATGCCAGCCAGTTCCGGCCAGTCCCGGCGCGTGGCCACCCGCAACAGTTGCGGCAGGCCGATGTCACCCACCACCACCAGCCCGGCGAACTCCGGTTCGGCGGACAGACGTCCCAGCTGCGCTTCGTCGACCACGGCGTAACTGGCCTGCTGACTCAATAACAGTTGCAGTGCCTGACGTTCGATCGGTACGCCTTGAAGGTTCAAGTGCGGGTAATTACTGCGAAGATAGTCAGCGGTAGCACCGGGCATGCGCACGGCGATGCGTGTCTGGCTGTCGAGGTTTTCCAGCTCGACCACGCCAGTGCTTTTCTGGTCGCTGACCACCAGTTGCGGCACCCGCATATATGGGTCGGAGAACTGCCAGAGCCGCAGGCCAGCGGGGGTTTGGCTCAACCCCGGAGCGACGTCGATTTCACCTTCGCGCGCGGCAGTTTCCAGTTGCGCCAAGTCGGGAAAGTTACGCCAGCTCAGCTCGACCTTGAGTGACTTGGCGAGCCATTTCATCAGCTCGACGTTAACCCCGGACAGGCGCTGCAAGCGGCGATCGTATTGGGCGTAGGGCACTTGCAACACCAGCCCGACACGCAACTCGCCATGCTGCGCCAGCCATTGCTGCTGGTCCGCGGACAATGGCGCGACGTGCACCGGTGGCGCGGGAGCCGCCCAGCCCATTAAGGGAAACCACAAACAGCCGATAACCCACAGGCAGCGAAAACGCATCATCGAAATCTCACACACTGACAAATACTGACCAACCCATTAGGCTGCCGGAATAACTTCTGGCCTGGAATATCCGATGCCCCCTGTTTCCCGCCTGGCACTGCCAGCATTGTGCCTGTCGCTGATCCTGCCTTGTGCCTTTTCCGTCGAGGCCGCCGACACGGCACCTGCCGCGACGCAAACACCCGCCGAAACAAAACCGGTCGAGCGCCAGCCGCTGCTTGAGCGTAGTCAGGAAGAAGCGAACGCACTTGAGCGACAAATCCCTGCTCAGGAACAGCAGCAACTGCAAGCGGGCAGCGACACGTTTCTGGCCTTGTGGAAACCGGCCAATACCGGCGAACCCAAAGGCGCGGTGATTATCATCCCGGGTGCCGGCGAAAGCGTTGACTGGCCGCAAGCAATAGGTCCATTGCGACGTAAATTGCCAGACGCCGAGTGGAGCAGCCTGAGTATCACCTTGCCGGACGTGCAAAGCGATGCCATTGCACCCCGTATCGTAGAAGTGGCACCCACGCCAAAAGCCCCCGACACTGGCAGCAAAGACTCGACCACCGCAGCGCCCATCGAACAAGCCGCGGGCGGTGAAGCAGAGGTGGCGGACAAGGCGATCGCCGAAACCGCCGAGGAACAGGCCAACGCCGACGCCGAACGAATCTTCGCCCGCATCGACGCCGCCATTGCCTATGCCGAACAGCAAAGCGCTCGCCGCATTGTCATATTGGGTCATGGTACCGGCGCTTACTGGGCGGCACGTTATCTGAGCGAGAAGCAGCCCTCGCAAGTGGAGAAGTTTGTGATGGTCGCCGCTAAGATGCCGCTGAAAGCCAAACCAGAGCTGGCCGAGCTTACACCGACCCTGAAGCTGCCCACCGCAGACATCTTCTATATGGATAAGCCGCTGGATCGCAACGCGGCGCTGGAACGTATGCAAGCCAGCAAACGTTTGAAAGCTTCGGCATTCAGCCAGGTGTCGCTCAAGGCTTTGCCCGGTAATACCAAGGCTGAGCAAGAGCAGCTATTCCGACGGGTGCGCGGCTGGTTGAATCCGCTAGCCGATTGACCCTTGCCGCCTTGCCGCCTTGCCGCCTTGCCGGTATTACACCCATGCCCTACTACCGAAAATCCCGCCGCTCACGGATCAATGTGTAGGCGCTATGCAGTTCGCGAGTCTTGTCAGTGGCTTCGCGAACCTGCGACGCCGTCGCACCGCTGCCGGCAATCTTGTCCGGGTGATGGCGACTCAGCAGGCGTCGATAAGCGCGTTTGATCTGCGCCGGCTCGCTGGTCGCCGACACGCCCAAAAGCCGCAACGCATCTTGGTAGGTGACAGCGTTGCTGACCGGCGCAAGCTTGTGCTGTTCATAATCGGCCGCCAGCGCCTGCACTTGATGCCGTGTCCAGCCCAGCCATTTGCCCCACTGCGTAATCAGCGCTCGCTCAGCACTACCGGCGCGGCCATCAGCCCAGATCATCCGCCAACAGGCGCGCAAGACGCCTTCGGCCGCGTGGGGTTGAGCACTCAAGCGGCGCAGGTAAGCGCGCAACCGGTCATCTCCCGCCTTGCCGCGATTGAACGCGGCAATTGCCCGGCGCTGGGCCGACTCGTTCATTTCCAGCGAACGCATTTCCTGACGGGCCTGCTGGATGTGGCCCTCCACCACCCGTCCATCGCATTTGGCCAGCCGTCCCAACAACACAAACAGCAGTTCGTCGTTGCGCAGCACCGAGCGACCACCGAGCTTTTCTCGCAAGTGCGCCCAGCTCTGCAAGTTCAAGCGCCGATCCAGCGCCTGCCCCAATAAAGCGCCAAGCATGGCCCCCGGAATGCTGGCGATGACAAAGCCCACTCCGGCTCCAATCAGAGTCGCTGGCCACAGCATGTCAGCGTCTCGCTTCTATCAAAGTTTCGACTTCAGCCAGACGCTCGTGAGTGCCGACATCCACCCAATGCCCTTTCAAGTGTTCGCCGGTTACCTGTCCATCGGCCATGGCCTTGCGCAACAGCGGTGCAAGCTTGAACGCGCCGGCTGAGCAACCGTCGAACAGCTGCGGGTGCAGCACCGCGATGCCGCTGTAGGTCAGATTTGCGGTGTCAGGCTGACCGTCGCGTACTTGCCCATCGATCAGACTGAAATCCCCGGCCAGGTGATGGGCCGGGTTGTCCGCCAGCACCAAATGCGCCAGCCCGCCAATGGGCTGATGCAATACGCTGAAGTCGTAATCGGTCCAGATGTCACCGTTGACCACCAAAAAGGCCTCATCACCCAACAACGGCAACGCGCGAAAAATCCCGCCTCCGGTTTCCAGTGGCTCACCTTCCGGCGAGTACTGAATACGTACGCCGTATTGAGAGCCATCACCGAGGTAGCTTTCGATCTGCTGACCAAGCCAGGCGTGGTTGATCACCACTTCGGTAAACCCCGCCACCGCCAAGGCCTTCAAGTGATACTCGATCAACGGTATACCGCCAGCGCGTACCAGCGGTTTCGGGGTGGTCAGAGTCAGCGGGCGCATGCGCTCGCCCTTGCCTGCCGCCAGAATCATCGCCTTCATGCATTCGCTCCAGCGCGCAAACTGGCCAGCAACACATCCAGTTCAGCCAACTCAGGACGACGGGCGATCACTGCGTCTATATAAGCAAAGAAGCGCGGCACATCGCCGAGATAGCGCGGCTTGCCATCACGGTGGCAGATGCGGGCGAAGATGCCGATCACTTTCAGGTGACGCTGCACGCCCATCAGGTCGCTGGCACGCAGGAAATCTTCGAAGTCAGACTGAACCGGAATGCCCAAGGCGCCTGCTTGTTGCCAGTAATCTTGCAGCCAAGCGCACACGCGCTCTTCGGGCCAACTGAGGAACGCATCCTTGAACAGGCAGGTCACGTCGTAGGTCACAGGGCCATAGACTGCATCCTGGAAATCCAGCACACCGGGATTCGGTTCGCTGAGCATCAGATTGCGCGGCATGTAGTCGCGGTGCACCAGCACTTTAGGCTGGGCCAGGGCGCTGTCGATCAATAGATCAGTCACGTTCTGCCAGAGCATTTGCTGAGCCGAGTCGAACTCGATACCCAACTCACGCTTCACGTACCACTCAGGGAACAATTCCAGTTCGCGGCGCAGCAGCGCTACGTCATAACTTGGCAGCGGTGCAACCATCGGCAATTGCTGAAAAGCCAGCAGTGCTTGCAGGGCATCCTTGAACAAATTGTCGGCGTTTCCGCTGTCGATTACGTCCAGGTAAGTCTTATTGCCCAGGTCATTGAGCAAAAGAAAACCACGTTCGAGGTCTTCGGCATAAATTTTCGGAACATTTATTCCGGATTTCGCCAGCAAAAAAGCGATATCCACGAAGGGTTTGCAGTTTTCCTGGGGGGGTGGCGCGTCCATCACGACGAAGCTTCTGCCCTCGCCTTCCCAGCGGAAATAACGTCGAAAACTCGCATCGCTACTGGCTGCGGTCAACGTGGCCGGGGGTACGACGCCCCAACCCTGCTCTGCAAAGAGGGCAGCCAATTGTTCATCGAGCCAAACTTTCAGGTGTTGCAAACGTACATCTTGGTCAGGCATTGCAAGGGTCTCCGACGGCGCTAGCCGTCAAGCGGGGCATGCTTTATTATCCAGCATCTTTTTCAGACCATCGAGAGGCGTGCGGCCCACACCGCGGGCAGATGGCACGCAGGAAGCCCGGACTAATAAGATGGCATTGAAATCCCCCGCGTTTCGTAAAAAATTTCCGTTGTTGGTTACCGGCAGTCTGCTGGTCCTGCAACCTCTAGCCACTTCGTTCGTGGTCGCCGCGGAACAGTATGACTGCTCAGTCTCTGCTTCGGGTGCCTGGAACTGTGCGCCAAAATCTCCAGCAGCTGCGCTGCCTCCGCGTCCCGTCCATGACGGCAGTGCGGCGGTAAGCACCAGCGGCGAGACTCCGGCCGACAGCGGTTCCAGTCAAGACACCGGCGTCAAGCCCGTGCTGGTGACCGAATCCAAGGGCCGCGGCTTGAAGTCGCGTAGCGAAGACTACAGCCACCTCGACTGGGTTCCGCGCGAGAAGCTCACTGCAGCGCAATTGGCCGAAACCGGTCCTTACTGCTCTGGTTCCTATATCGAACCGATTCGTCCTGGCATGAATGACAAGACGAATAAAAGTGACGCTCCGACCTTTCTCGGCGCCAAAGCCTCTCGCTATAAGCAGGATGAGCAGGTCGCGACCCTGGCCGGTGACGTGGTCATGCGTCAGGGCAGCATGCAGGTCGAAGCCGACGAAGCGAATCTCTACCAGGCCGAGAGCCGTGGCGAACTGAGCGGCAACGTCCGTGTTCGCGACAACGGCGCACTGATCGTGGGCGACCACGCCGACGTGCAGCTCGACACCGGTGAAGCCAAGGTCGACAACGCCGAATACGTCCTGCACAAATCCCGTATCCGCGGCAGCGCGCTGTACGCCAAGCGTGCCGAGAACGCGATCATCCGTCTCAAGGATGGTACGTACACCACGTGCGAACCGAACAGCAACGCCTGGCAGCTCAAGGGCAACAACATCACCTTGAACCCGGCCACCGGTTTCGGCACCGCGACCAACGTGACGCTGCGGGTCAAGGACATTCCGGTTCTGTACACGCCGTACATCTATTTCCCGATCGATGACCGTCGCCAGTCCGGCTTCCTGCCGCCGACCATCGGCACCGGAACCGATACCGGCTTCCTGCTGGTCACACCGTATTACTTCAACCTGGCACCGAACTACGACGCCACGTTGTACCCGCGCTACATGAGCAAGCACGGCTTGTTGATGGAAGGCGAATTCCGTTACCTGACCCCGTCCAGCGAAGGTCAGCTCGGCGCCGCGTACCTCAACGACGAAGACACCGATCGCAGTGGTCAGACCGATTACCAAAAAAATCGCTACATGTACAACTGGCAGCACAAGGGTGGTCTCGACTCGCGCGTTCTGACTCAAGTCGATTACACCAAGATCAGCGATCCGTATTACTTCCAGGATCTGCAAACCGACCAGATCGGGGTTAAAAGCTCTGATTATGTGAACCAGCAGGGTTCTGTCACCTATCGTGGCGACAGCTACACCGCTCGCGTGAACGCCCAGGCTTATCAGCTCGCAACCATTTCGAACATTACGCCGTATGACCGCTTGCCGCAGATCACTTTCAATGGTCAGTTGCCGACTCACCCTGGTGGCCTGGACTTCGACTACGAGACAGAAGTCGTACGGTTTGATCGTGATTTGAAGAACGGTAACTTCGTAAACGAAGACGACACCGTCGAGCCGCGTCTTGATAACAACGTGACGGGACTGGCACGGGCCAACGGCGACCGTTTGAATCTCAAACCGGGTGTCAGCCTGCCGCTGGACTGGACTTATGGCTACCTGAAGCCATCGCTCAAGTACCAATACACCCAGTACCAACTGGATCTGGACGGTACCGGCAAAAGTCAGATTGCCGCGCAGACTGCGGAACAGCAAAAGCTCAACGGCACCTTCAGCAGCAACCAGAACCGTGGCGTTCCAATCGCAAGCATCGACAGCGGCCTGTATTTCGACCGTAACACCACGTGGTTCGGCAAAAACTATCGCCAGACCTTGGAACCGCGCCTGTTCTACCTCTATGTACCTGAGGAAGACCAGAAAGACATTCCGGTATTCGACACCAGCGAATACACCTTCAACTACGCGTCGCTGTTCCGTGACAACCGTTTCTCCGGCTCCGACCGCGTCGGCGACGAGAACAAACTGTCGCTGGGCGTCACCAACCGCTGGATCGAAGACAATGGCTTCGAACGCCAACGCATCAGCGTCGGCCAGGCCGTGTACTTCAAGGATCGTGAAGTTCAGTTGCCGGGTATTGATGCAAAAACCCGCCAGGATGCGCAGGCTAATGTCTCGCCCTATGCGCTGGAATACGAATATCGCTGGAACCGCGATTGGCGCACCACGGCCGATTACAACTGGGATCCGGACAGCCGCAGCCCGCGCTCGGGCAGCGCGATGTTCCACTACCAGCCTGAAGACAACCCGAACAAGGTCATCAACGCTGGCTATCGCTATCGCAATGACCAGGTCCGTTACGACCAGAACACTGGTAAGTGGCAAGTGGGCGGTGGTGACTACGGCACCCCAGGCCAACCTGGCTACGTGAAGGACTACTACAAGATTCAGCAGCACGATTTCTCGGTGATCTGGCCAATCGTGCCGCAATGGAACGCCATCAGCCGCTGGCAGTATGACTACAACCGTAACCGTACCCTGGAAGCTTTCGGTGGTTTCGAGTACGACAACTGCTGCTGGAAACTGCGCCTGATCAACCGTTACTGGGTTTCGTATGACGAGTTCAGTCAGAACGCCCCGGAAAACGAAAAAGGCGACCACGGCATCTTCCTACAAATTGTTCTGAAGGGACTCGGCGGCCTCACCGGCGCCAAAGTAGAGAGCTTCCTCGACAAAGGCATCCAAGGTTATCGTGAACGTGAAGACCAAGCTTTCTGATTGTCTGCGCCCGCTGATGCTGGGCGCGCTGTTCCTGGGTACCGCGGCGAACGCCGCGGTGCAGTCCATCGATAAAGTGGTGGCCATTGTCGACAACGACGTGGTCATGCAGAGCCAACTGGACCAACGCGTCCATGAAGTTCAGCAAACCATCGCCAAGCGCGGTTCAGCCGTGCCGCCGGCCGGCGTGCTGGACCAGCAGGTGCTTGAGCGCCTGATCGTCGAAAACCTGCAGCTGCAGATCGGCGAACGTTCCGGCATCCGCATTACCGATGAAGAACTGAACCAGGCTGTTGGCACCATTGCTCAACGAAACAACATGTCCGTGGATCAATTCCGCGCCGCTCTGACTCGCGATGGTCTGTCTTATGAAGACGCCCGCGACCAGATTCGCCGCGAGATGGTCATCAGCCGTGTGCGTCAGCGCCGTGTGGCCGAGCGTATCCAGGTGTCCGAACAGGAAGTGAAGAACTTCCTCGCTTCCGACCTTGGAAAAATGCAGCTGTCCGAAGAGTTTCGTCTGGCCAACATCCTGATTCCTACGCCGGAAAGCGCTAACTCCGACGCCATTCAGAATGCCGCCAAACAAGCCGACGCGGTTTACCAGCAGCTCAAGCAAGGCGCTGACTTCGGTCAGTTGGCAATCGCCAAATCCGCCAGCGAAACCGCACTGGAAGGTGGCGACATGGGCTGGCGTAAAGCCGGTCAGCTGCCACCTCCGTTCGATCGCATGCTGAGCACCATGACTGTCGGCGACATCACTCAACCGATGCGTACGCCGGGCGGCTTCATCATCCTGAAGATCCTCGACAAGCGTGGCGGCGAGACCCAGGTGCGTGACGAAGTGCGCGTGCGTCATATCCTGGTCAAACCTAGCCCGATCCGCGACGAGGCTAAAACCAAGGCGTTGTCTGAGTCGCTCTATACCCGAATCGAGGCGGGTGAAGATTTCGGCGAACTGGCGAAAAGCTTCTCGGAAGATCCGGGTTCCGCCCTCAACGGTGGCGACCTGAACTGGATCGACCCGAATGCATTGGTGCCTGAATTCCGCGAAGTGATGGCCAAGACCCCGCAAGGTCAGCTGTCCAAGCCGTTCCAGACCCAATACGGCTGGCACGTTCTGGAAGTCCTTGGCCGTCGCGCCACTGACAGCACCACCCAGGCCCGTGAGCAGCAAGCGATGACCGTATTGCGTAACCGCAAATACGACGAAGAGTTGCAAACCTGGCTGCGTCAGATCCGTGACGAAGCGTACGTAGAGATCAAGCTCCCTGGTGCAGACCAGGCAACGCAGTGAAACCCAAACGTTTCGCGCTGACACCCGGCGAGCCGGCCGGCATAGGTCCTGACCTGTGCCTGCTGCTCGCCTCGCAAGCCCAGCCACACCCCCTGATTGCCATTACCAGCCGCGACCTGCTCCTAGAGAGGGCCGCGCAACTGGGCGTAGTTGTCGATTTGCTGCCGGTAACCCCGGACAGCTGGCCGGATGTACCTGCGCCGGCCAACAGTCTGTATGTCTGGGATACACCGCTCAACGCCAAGGTCACCGCCGGGCAACTGGACAAGGCCAACGCGGCTTTCGTACTGGAAACCCTGACCCGAGCTGGCCAAGGCTGCCTGGACGGGCATTTTGCCGGCATGATCACCGCCCCCGTTCACAAGGGCGTGATCAATGACTCTGGGATCGCCTTTTCCGGGCACACGGAATTTCTTGCCGACCTGACCCATACCGCACAAGTGGTGATGATGCTCGCCACTCGCGGATTGCGCGTGGCGTTGGTCACCACTCACCTGCCTCTTCGCGAGATTGCCGATGCGATCACGCCGGAGCGACTGGAACGGGTCACGCGAATTCTGCACACCGATCTACAAGAAAAATTCGGCATCGCCCAGCCGCGCATCCTGGTGTGTGGGCTCAACCCCCATGCCGGCGAAGGCGGACACCTGGGCCATGAAGAAATCGACATTATCGAACCTACATTAGAGCGCCTGCGCGGCGAAGGAATGGACCTTCGCGGCCCCCTGCCCGCCGACACTCTGTTTACCCCCAAATATCTGGAGCACTGCGACGCGGTGCTGGCGATGTACCACGACCAGGGCCTGCCGGTGCTGAAGTACAAAGGCTTCGGCGCGGCAGTCAACGTGACCCTCGGCTTGCCGATCATCCGCACATCGGTGGACCACGGCACTGCCCTGGACCTGGCCGGCAGCGGCAAAATCGACACCGGCAGCCTGCAAGTCGCCCTGGAAACCGCTTACCAGATGGCCGAGACCCGTTTATGACCGAGCATTACCAACACAAGGCGCGCAAACGCTTTGGCCAGAACTTCCTGCACGATGCCGGCGTTATCGACCGCATCCTGCGCGCCATCCGCGCCAAACCCGAAGACCGCCTGCTGGAAATCGGCCCGGGCCAGGGCGCGCTGACTCAAGGCCTGCTCAACAGCGGCGCGCAGTTGGACGTGGTGGAGCTGGACAAGGACCTGATCCCGATCCTCAACCAGCAGTTCGCCGGCAAGGACAACTTCAACCTGCACCAGGGCGACGCGCTGAAGTTCGACTTCAACAGCCTGAATGCCGCGCCGAACAGCCTGCGTGTGGTCGGCAACCTGCCGTACAACATCTCCACGCCACTGATTTTCCACCTGCTGAACAACGCCGGCATCATTCGCGACATGCACTTCATGCTGCAAAAGGAAGTGGTCGAGCGTCTGGCGGCAGGCCCCGGTGGTGGTGACTGGGGTCGCTTGTCGATCATGGTTCAGTATCACTGCCGAGTTGAACATCTGTTCAACGTCGGCCCGGGCGCGTTCAATCCGCCGCCGAAAGTCGACTCGGCCATCGTGCGCCTGGTACCCCACGCGGTACTGCCGCACCCGGCCAAGGATCACAAGTTGCTGGAGCGCGTCGTGCGCGAAGCCTTCAACCAGCGCCGCAAGACCCTGCGCAACACCCTTAAATTGCTGTTGAGCAACGATGAGATCGAAGCCGCCGGCGTCGATGGCAGCCTGCGCCCCGAGCAACTTGATCTGGCCGCTTTCGTGCGTCTGGCTGACAAGCTCAGCGAACAAGTCCTACAAAAGCCTTCTGATATCTGACAGGCCTGAAGCGTTATCGGGTAGGACACCGGCCCTCATGTCTGGTTTACTACCCGATACTTGGCCTAGACTGAGTTCCATCAGCTACGCCCCGCGTTCCGCTTCGATTTTAAGGCCTCTTGCATGTCCGATCCTCGTTATCAGGTCGACGTCAGCGTCGTCACTCGCTATCTGGCAGAACAATCGCAACCCGAGCAAAACCGTTTTGCCTTCGCCTACACCATCACCGTGCACAACAATGGCGAGCTACCGGCCAAACTGTTGTCGCGGCACTGGGTGATCACCGACGGTGACGGGCATGTCGAAGAAGTTCGCGGTGCGGGCGTTGTTGGCCAGCAGCCGTTGATCGACGCGGGCGAAAGCCACACCTACAGCAGCGGCACCGTCATGACCTCCAAGGTCGGCACGATGCAGGGCACTTATGAGATGGTTGCCGACGACGGCAAACACTTCGACGCCATCATCGCCCCATTCCGTCTGGCGGTGCCCGGAGCACTGCACTGATGGCAACGTACGCCGTCGGCGATCTGCAAGGCTGCCTTCAAGCACTGCAATGCCTGCTCAAGCAAGTCGCCTTCGACCCGACACAGGATCGTCTGTGGCTGGTAGGCGATCTGGTCAACCGTGGCCCGCAGTCCCTGGACACCTTGCGCTTCCTCTATAGCATCCGCGAATCGCTGGTGTGCGTGCTCGGCAACCATGACCTGCACTTGCTGGCTGCCGGGAAAAACATCGAACGCTTGAAGAAGTCCGACACCCTGCTCGAGATTCTCGCAGCGCCCGATTCCGCGGAACTGCTGGAGTGGCTGCGTCAGCAAAAGCTCATGCATTACGACGAACAGCGCGATGTCGCCCTGGTACATGCTGGCATTCCGCCCCAGTGGTCACTGCGCAAGGCCTTAAAGTATGCCGCCGAAGTCGAGACGGCATTGCGCGATGACAACCTGTTGCCGCCCTACCTCGATGGCATGTACGGCAACGATCCGGCGAAATGGGACAACGACCTCAAAGGCGTGACACGCCTGCGGGTGATCACCAACTATTTCACCCGCATGCGGTTTTGTACCGCCGAGGGCAAGCTTGACCTCAAAAGCAAGGAAGGTCTCGACAATGCGCCACTGGGTTACAAACCCTGGTTCCAGCACAAGGAACGCAAGACCAAGGGCCTGAAGATCATCTTCGGCCACTGGGCCGCGCTAGAAGGCCAGTGCAACGAACCGGGCATCTCGGCCCTCGATACCGGCTGTGTCTGGGGTGGCGCCCTGACCCTGATGAATGTCGACAGCGGTGAGCGCCTGTCCTGTAAATGCGACGAGCATGGCCTTGCCCTGCCGCCAGTCGCCGCACTTATCCCCGAACCATCGCCAGCCAGCGCCCCGCGCTAGACTGCGCTTTCAGCCGAGCCACAGGAGCCCGCCATGAGCGAATTCAAACGTATCCCCCCGGAACAGGCCCAAGCCCTGCGCGAACAAGGCGCAGTGGTGGTCGATGTCCGCGATCCTGCGACCTTTGCCGCGCTGCACATCGCCGGCTCCAAGCACCTGGACAATGTTTCCTTCTCGGATTTCATCCGTGCCGCCGACCTCGACGCGCCAACCGTGGTCGTCTGCTACCACGGCAATTCCAGCCAGAGCGCCGCTGCGTACCTGATCAGCCAGGGCTTCTCCGACGTCTACAGCATGGATGGCGGTTTTGAGCTGTGGCGTACGACTTATCCTTCGGAAACGGCGCAAGGCACTTCCGAATAATTTTTTTGTAACGCGCAAGCCCCGGCCCCTGCGGGCTCGCGCGGTGGCAGACGAACGGTCTGCCACAACTAATTACGTATCTCGCCTTTACCTGCCGAATTCCCAACTATCCTTAAGCGCAGGCCATCCAAAACAGGGGAGAGCCGGTACACCGGCGCGCGGGTCATCGGGAGTAGCTTTCGGGGTAGTCAGCTCCGGAAGAGTTCTGGGGGGTAAACAGCGACTGCATATTCGGACGCTGCCAGCATCGACTGAATGATCCGGCGTCGGCTCCACGTATCGAGCGAGGTGACGTCATGAGTATCTTTAGCCACTTCCAACAACGCTTCGAGTCCACACGCCAGGAAGAACTCTCGCTGCAAGAGTATCTTGAGCTGTGCAAAAGCGACCGCAGCGCCTACGCCTCCGCCGCCGAGCGTCTGTTGCTGGCCATCGGTGAACCGGAGCTTCTCGACACCTCGGCCAACTCGAGACTGTCGCGAATCTTTTCCAACAAGGTAATCCGCCGCTATCCGGCCTTTGAAGACTTCCACGGGATGGAAGAATGCATTGACCAGATCGTGTCGTATTTTCGCCATGCTGCTCAGGGCCTGGAAGAGAAGAAACAGATTCTCTATTTGCTCGGCCCTGTGGGTGGCGGTAAATCGTCCCTGGCCGAAAAGCTGAAACAGCTTATCGAGAAGGTGCCTTTCTACGCGATCAAAGGCTCGCCGGTATTCGAATCGCCTCTGGGTCTGTTCAACGCCACTGAAGATGGCGCGATCCTCGAGGAAGACTTCGGCATTCCACGGCGGTACCTCAATACCATCATGTCGCCTTGGGCTACCAAGCGCCTGGCCGAATTCGGCGGCGACATCAGCCAGTTCCGCGTGGTGAAACTCTATCCGTCGATCCTCAACCAGATCGCCGTGGCCAAAACCGAGCCTGGAGATGAAAACAACCAGGACATCTCGGCACTGGTGGGCAAGGTCGATATCCGCAAACTCGAAGAATTTCCGCAGAACGACGCCGATGCCTACAGCTACTCGGGTGCACTGTGCCGGGCCAACCAGGGCCTGATGGAGTTCGTCGAAATGTTCAAGGCACCGATCAAGGTGCTGCACCCACTGCTGACCGCCACCCAGGAAGGCAACTACAACAGTACCGAAGGTCTGGGGGCGATTCCGTTTACCGGGATCCTGCTGGCCCACTCCAACGAATCGGAATGGCACACCTTCCGCAACAACAAGAACAACGAAGCCTTCATCGACCGGATCTACATCGTCAAAGTGCCGTACTGCCTGCGGGTCAGCGACGAAGTGAAGATCTACGACAAGCTCCTGTTCAACAGCTCCCTGGCCAAGGCTCACTGCGCGCCTGACACCCTGAAAATGCTCGCCCAGTTCACCGTACTCTCGCGCCTCAAAGAGCCGGAAAACTCTAACATCTACTCCAAGATGCGTGTGTATGACGGCGAAAACCTCAAGGACACCGATCCGAAGGCCAAGTCGATCCAGGAATATCGCGACAACGCCGGTGTCGACGAAGGCATGAACGGCCTGTCGACCCGCTTCGCGTTCAAGATTCTGTCGAAAGTGTTCAACTTCGATCCGCACGAAATCGCCGCCAACCCGGTGCATTTGCTCTACGTGCTGGAACAACAGATCGAGCAGGAACAATTCCAGGCCGAAACCCGCGAACGCTATCTGCGCTTCCTCAAAGAGTACCTGGCACCGCGTTATATCGAATTCATCGGCAAGGAGATCCAGACTGCCTATCTCGAGTCTTACAGCGAGTATGGCCAGAACATCTTCGATCGCTATGTGCTGTACGCCGACTTCTGGATCCAGGACCAGGAATACCGCGACCCGGAAACCGGCGAAATCCTCAACCGCGTAGCGCTGAACGAAGAACTGGAGAAAATCGAAAAACCGGCCGGCATCAGCAATCCGAAGGATTTCCGCAACGAAATTGTCAACTTCGTACTGCGCGCCCGGGCCAATAACAACGGCAAGAACCCGACCTGGCTCAGTTACGAAAAACTGCGGGTGGTCATCGAGAAGAAAATGTTCTCCAACACCGAGGACCTCCTGCCAGTCATCAGCTTCAATGCCAAGGCCAGCAAAGAGGACCAGCAGAAGCACAACGACTTCGTCACACGGATGGTCGAGCGGGGCTACACCGACAAACAGGTACGACTGCTGTCCGAGTGGTACCTGCGGGTCAGAAAATCACAATAACCCGCTGCCGGTCAGACCGGTTGTCGTCAGTCAGAGGCCTGTGTGCGCATTTTCTGTTACACAGACCTCTGGAAGGTGTTCGAAAGTCGGTAGCGAGGTTCAGTCAGCGTCCAAAAGCGCTTGGGGGAGCGTGAACATCCCTTGGCACGGTCGATGCTGCATAACCGCTCGCCCCTTTCAGGACAGCTTCTAAGGAGCAGTCATGAGCTATGTGATCGACCGACGTCTCAATGGCAAGAACAAGAGCACGGTGAACCGTCAGCGGTTTCTGCGGCGTTACCGTGATCACATCAAAAAGGCTGTCGAAGAGGCGGTCAGCCGGCGCTCCATTACCGATATGGAACACGGCGAACAGATCAGCATCCCCGGCCGCGACATTGACGAGCCGGTGCTTCATCACGGTCGGGGTGGCAAGCAAACCGTCGTGCATCCGGGCAACAAGGAATTCACCAGCGGCGAGCACATTGCCCGCCCGCCTGGAGGTGGCGGTGGCAGAGGCCCCGGCAAGGCCGGCAACTCGGGCGAAGGGATGGACGAATTCGTCTTCCAGATCACCCAAGAGGAATTCCTCGAATTCATGTTCGAGGACCTTGAGCTGCCGAATCTGGTCAAGCGCAACCTGACCGGCACCGACACCTTCAAGACCGTTCGTGCCGGGATCAGTAACGAGGGCAATCCGTCACGGATCAACATCATCCGCACCTTGCGCTCGGCCCATGCACGGCGAATCGCCCTGTCTGGCAGCAGCCGGGCAAAATTACGTGAAGCCAAAGACGAACTGCTGCGACTCAAGCGGGATGAGCCTGACAACTTCGGCGATATTCAGGAAATCGAAGCAGAAATCGAAAAACTCAGTGCGCGCATTCATCGCGTACCATTCCTCGATACCTTCGACCTCAAGTACAACCTGCTCATCAAGCAACCCAACCCCAGTTCCAAGGCAGTCATGTTCTGCCTGATGGACGTGTCCGGTTCCATGACTCAGGCGACCAAGGATATCGCCAAGCGCTTCTTTATCCTGTTGTACCTGTTTCTCAAGCGTAACTACGACAAGATCGACGTCGTATTCATCCGCCACCACACCAGTGCCCGGGAAGTGGATGAGGAGGAGTTTTTCTACTCGCGCGAAACCGGCGGCACCATCGTTTCCAGCGCCTTGAAACTGATGCAGGAGATCATGGCCGAACGCTATCCGACAAACGAGTGGAACATCTATGCCGCCCAGGCCTCCGATGGCGATAACTGGAACGACGACTCGCCGATCTGCCGCGACATTCTGATCAACCAGATCATGCCTTTCGTGCAGTACTACACTTACGTTGAGATCACCCCGCGCGAGCACCAGGCCCTGTGGTTCGAGTACGAACGCATCGCCGAAGCCTTCTCTGACAATTTCGCCCAGCAACAACTGGTCTCGGCCGGGGATATCTATCCGGTCTTCCGTGAACTCTTCCAGCGCAGGTTAGTGACATGACCGCCAAAGAGCAGAAGCGCCAACCCATTTCCACCGGCTCCGAATGGACGTTCGAGCTGATTCAGGCGTACGACAAAGAAATCAGTCGCCTGGCGGCTCGTTATGCCCTGGATACCTACCCCAACCAGATCGAAGTTATCACTGCCGAGCAGATGATGGACGCTTATGCCTCCGTCGGCATGCCGCTGGGCTATCACCATTGGTCCTACGGCAAACACTTCCTCAGCACCGAGAAATCCTACAGCCGTGGGCAGATGGGGCTGGCCTACGAGATCGTGATCAACTCGGACCCGTGCATTGCCTATCTGATGGAAGAAAACACCATCTGCATGCAGGCATTGGTCGTTGCCCATGCCTGCTACGGGCATAACAGCTTTTTCAAAGGCAACTACCTGTTCCGCACCTGGACTGACGCCAGTTCGATCATCGATTACCTGGTCTTCGCCAAGCAGTACATCATGCAGTGCGAAGAGCGCCACGGCATCGACGCGGTCGAGGACCTGCTGGATTCCTGCCACGCCCTGATGAACTACGGGGTTGATCGCTACAAACGCCCGTATCCGATTTCCGCCGAAGAAGAACGCCGTCGGCAAAAGGATCGGGAAGAGCATTTGCAGAAACAGATCAACGATCTGTGGCGGACCATTCCAAAAGGTGCCGACAAGTACAGCGACAAGGACAATGCGCGCTTCCCCGCCGAACCTCAGGAAAATATCCTTTATTTCATCGAAAAACACGCACCGCTGCTAGAGCCATGGCAGCGGGAAATTGTGCGGATCGTGCGCAAGATCGCCCAGTATTTTTATCCACAGCGTCAGACCCAAGTGATGAACGAAGGGTGGGCCACGTTCTGGCACTACACCCTGATGAACGATTTGTACGACGAAGGCCTGGTAACCGACGGCTTCATGATGGAGTTTTTGACGTCCCACACCAGCGTGGTCTATCAACCCGGCTTCGACAGCCCCTACTACAACGGCATCAACCCCTACACCCTGGGTTTTGCCATGTACCGGGACATCCGGCGCATGTGTGAAAAGCCTACCGAAGAGGACTACCGCTGGTTCCCTGAGATTGCCGGCACCGACTGGCTGTCGAGCATCAAGTTCGCCATGAGCAGCTTCAAGGATGAAAGCTTCATCCTGCAGTATTTGTCACCCCAGGTGATCCGCGACCTGAAATTGTTCAGCATTCTCGATGACGACCAGAAGGACGATTTGCTGGTTCCCGCCATTCACGATGAACCCGGCTACCGGTTTATCCGTGAAACCCTCGCGGCGCAGTACAACCTGGGTAATCGTGAACCCAACGTGCAGATCTACAGCATCGACCGGCGCGGCGACCGCTCTCTAACCCTGCGTCACCAGCAACATGACCGCAAACCGCTGGGCGAGTCCACCGAGGAAGTGCTCAAACACCTGCACCGCCTCTGGGGCTTCGACATTCACCTGGAAACCCTGCAAGGGGATCAGGTAATGAAAACCCAGCATGTTCCGCCCAGAGGTGAACACAGCGAGGGGGATTACGGCCGGCTGGACCTGGCTGTCATCCATCTTTGATCCTGATTCTACCTCCGGAAGTTCGACGCAAAGGTTATTCTGTCGAGCTAACGGAGGGTTTTTATGCAGATTTATAAAGTCGGCGGTGCGGTACGCGATCGCCTGCTGGGCAAGCCTGTCACCGACATCGATTGGGTCGTGGTTGGTGCCACCACTGAAGAAATGCTCGCCAAGGGCTTTCGCCCGGTGGGTGCGGACTTCCCGGTTTTTCTTCATCCCAAAAGCGGTGAGGAATACGCCCTCGCCCGGACCGAACGCAAAAGCGGACGCGGTTACGGCGGCTTTACCTTTCACGCCAGCCCCGAAGTCACCCTCGAAGAAGACCTGATCCGTCGTGACCTGACAATCAATGCCATGGCAGAAGACGATCAGCAGAACCTGACCGATCCTTACCATGGCCAAGGGGATCTCAAGGATCGCCTCCTGCGCCACGTTTCCCCCGCATTCGCCGAAGATCCTCTCAGAGTTCTGCGCGTTGCCCGCTTCGCCGCTCGTTATGCGGGGCTGGGTTTCACCGTCGCACCTGAGACATTGGAACTTATGCGTCAACTCAGCGAGTCAGGTGAACTGGAAGCCTTGACCGCGGAACGAAGCTGGAAAGAAATCTCTCGCGCCCTGTTGGAAGACCAACCCCAGGTGTTCGTTGAGGTGCTTCGCGAGTGTGGTGCGCTTAAGGTGCTGATGCCGGAACTCGACGCGCTGTTCGGCGTACCGCAACCGGAAGCCCATCACCCGGAAATCGACACGGGCGTGCACACCCTGAGCGTGCTGGAGCAAGCGGCGCTGCACAAACAACCACTCACCGTGCGCTGGGCCTGCCTGCTGCATGACTTGGGCAAGGGACTGACACCCGAGGAGGAATGGCCCCGGCACATAGCCCACGAGCACAAAGGCCTGAAGCTGATCAAGACGGTCAACGAACGCTTCAAGGCGCCGAGGGACTGTCAGGAGCTGGCTTTGCTGGTCTGCGAATATCACACCC
Source organism: Pseudomonas sp. HLT2-19-2 (assembly GCF_054898005.1). Lineage (NCBI taxonomy): Bacteria > Pseudomonadati > Pseudomonadota > Gammaproteobacteria > Pseudomonadales > Pseudomonadaceae > Pseudomonas > Pseudomonas sp. HLT2-19-2. Next base: position 5,616,160 of record NZ_CM142712.1, read on the forward strand.
ACGGCCATCGCGCCCTGGAGCTGAAGCCGTCGACCTTGCTGGAGTTGCTGCAACGTTTTGACGTTTACCGTCGACCGCAGCGGTTCGAGGATTTTATCGCGGCGTGCGAGATGGACGCGCGTGGACGCAAAGGGCTGGAACAGCGAAGTTATCCACAGGCGGATTACTTGCGCGGGGCGGCGAATGCCGCTCGGACCGTGGCGGTTCAGCCGTTGCTGGAGAAAGGATTCAAAGGGCCGGAGCTGGGTGAGGCGATCAAGCGTGAACGGCTCAAGGCGTTGAAGACGTACAAAGACGCGGCGTCTGCCTGAAAAGCATCGTCATCTGCTTCACAACAAGCTCGAAGGTGTAAGCCGCTCACCGCGCCACTCAAAAGCCACCGGCGCCAACACCTGATCAATCTGCGCCTCGCGCCACAACATAGCGAAGCTTTTACCTACCCCAGGATGCACGCGATCCGGTGCAATCAGCGACAACGGCCACAGCACGAAGGCATTTTTCAGAATTTCTGCCCGCGGCAAAATCAAGCCATCAAAGTTGCCCACCAGATCGCCGAAAAGCAGCACGTCGATATCCAGCGGTAAACCCTTGCGGTCCGGTGCATAACGGCCGTTGTCCGCCTCGATGAATTTCAACCGGCGATCCAGTTCCATCAGCGGTAAATCGGTAAACGCCGACACCACAAAATTGAAGAACGGCCCGCTCTTGATCCCCACCGGCTGGCTTTCGAACACCGCCGAGCAGCGTATATCCACCATGAAACCTGCCAAGGCTTCCAGGCCAGCCTGCAAATGGGATTCACGCTCGATATTGCTACCGAACCCGAGATACACCTGAGTCAGCGACATCCGCGCTCGATCTCCACGCCCACACCACCCGTGGCAGCCGGGATGGCACCTGGCTTGGTTAGCTTGAGGCGCATCCAGGTGATGTTGAATTCGCTCATCAGCACTTCAGCCAGACGCTCGGCGAAGGTCTCGACCAGCTGGAACTGCGCCTGCTCGGCAAAAGCCTGGATGCGCGACGAAACGCTCGCGTAATCGAGCGCCAGCGTCAGGTCATCACCGGCTGCGGCTGGGCGATTGTCCCAAGCGAAACTCAGATCAAGACGCAAGCACTGTCGGATGCCTCGCTCCCAGTCATAGGCACCAATTACGGTGTCGACTTCCAGGCCCTCGATAAACACTCTGTCCAAGCACTTTTCTCCGCTGCACGACAAGGGCGCAATGCGCCGTTAGAATCAGGGCGTCCTCGCCCGGAATAGTTAGCATGTTTTGGTTATTGGCGATCCTCGCCTACCTGCTTGGCTCTCTGTCCTTCGCCATTTTGCTCAGCCGCCTGACCGGTAACCCCGATCCGCGAATGAGTGGCTCGGGCAATGCCGGCGCCACCAACATGTTGCGCCTGGCCGGCAAGAAACTAGCCGTCCTGACTTTGCTCGGCGACCTCTGCAAAGGCCTGCTGCCGGTGCTGATCGCAGGGCTTGCGGGCCTTTCGCTGCAAGAACAGGCCTGGATCGGCGTCTGCGCCGTCATCGGCCACCTCTTCCCGCTGTACTTTCGCTTTCACGGTGGCAAAGGTGTCTCAACCGCTGCCGGAATGCTGCTGGGCCTCTACCCGCCTGCTGCACTGCTGGCAGTCTGCGCCTGGCTGCTGACGTTCTACCTGACCCGCACCAGCTCACTGGCCGCATTGATCGCCACACCGCTGACCCTGCCGCTGCTTGCCTGGCAAGAACCGGCGGCACTGCTGCCCATGAGCGCACTCACGGGACTGATCGTCTGGCGCCATCGCGGCAATCTACGCGACCTGTTTGCCGGGCGCGAACGGCATTTTTAAATACCGGGCATGAGCGCCGCTCATCCCGCACGCCCTCACAGCGCCGACAATTGCTCCATTGGCCAACGCGCCTGCACGCTGATCGCCAGGCTTTCGTGCTGGCCTGCCTGCAAGCGCTGGCAGCCGGCAAACGCGATCATCGCGCCGTTGTCGGTGCAGAACTCTGGACGGGCATAAAACACATCGCCCTTCATGTCGCCGAGCATTTTTTCCAGTGAAGTGCGCAGTGCCTTGTTGGCACTGACGCCGCCAGCGATCACCAGACGCTTCATGCCCGCCTGTTTGAGGGCTCGCTTGCACTTGATGGTCAAAGTCTCCACCACGGCCTGCTGGAACGCCAGCGAGATGTCGCAACGGGCTTGCTCGCTGTCGTCCCCGGCACTGACGCTCTTCTGCCAAGTGTTCAGGGCGAAGGTTTTCAAGCCGCTGAAGCTGAAGGCCAGGCCCGGACGGTCGCACATCGGACGCGGGAAAGTGAAACGCCCTGCAACCCCTTGTTCCGCCAGGCGCGCGATTTCCGGCCCACCCGGATAATTGAGGCCCATCATCTTCGCGGTCTTGTCAAAAGCTTCACCGGCGGCATCGTCGAGGGTCTCGCCCAAGAGCGTGTATTGACCGATCCCGTCGACCTGAACCAGCTGCGTATGACCGCCCGACACCAACAAAGCGACGAACGGGAATTGCGGTGGTTGCGACTCCAGCATGGGCGCCAGCAAGTGACCTTCCATGTGGTGCACACCCAGCGCCGGAATGCCCCAGGCGAAGGCCAGTGCCTGAGCGCAGGATGCGCCCACCAGCAAGGCACCGACTAGGCCAGGACCCGCGGTATAAGCGATGGCGTCGATCTCGGTCGGCACACAGTCAGCTTCGGCCAACACCTGACGAATCAAGGGCAGCATACGTTTGACGTGGTCACGCGAGGCCAGCTCCGGCACTACCCCGCCATAGGCGCGGTGCAGGTCGATCTGGCTGAACAGCGCGTCGGCCAGCAGGCCCCGTTCACTGTCATATAATGCGACACCGGTTTCGTCGCAGGAAGTTTCTAATCCCAGTACTAGCATGGGTTTGCGCCTTGTTTAGGCTGAATTCGAAGGCGCGCATAATAGTCGCCATGGGATGCCCCGACTAGCGGTTTTCGATCAGAGGCTTTGCATTCCGAGCGATGAGGGGTTAACATCCGCAACCCTTAAAAACCGACGTCTTCAAGTGCTCTTTTGCCACGAGGATGTTGACCCCGGTAATGAATGAAGGTAGCTCTGGATGCCAGCCGTCAAAGTAAAAGAGAACGAACCCTTCGACGTAGCTCTGCGTCGTTTCAAGCGCTCCTGCGAAAAAGCCGGTGTACTGGCTGAAGTTCGTAGCCGCGAATTCTACGAGAAGCCTACTTCTGAGCGTAAGCGCAAAGCAGCAGCCGCTGTTAAGCGTCACGCCAAGAAAGTTCAGCGCGAACAGCGCCGCGCCGTTCGTCTGTACTAATACACAGACGTTCGTAGCAAGCTTCTGCCAAGCCCGGCCCTCAGCCGGGCTAATGGCATTTGCGGATAACGCTTGATGCTTCACCGTCAACGCCGCACACGCGACCGCGACACATCTGCTTCACAGCGTCAGACCTGGCTCTTTTGCCAGCAGTGCACGTCTTTTCTGACGAGCCTTCCAAGGCTACTGACGAGCACACCCACTGATTCCTCTCACGACGATCAGCCCAAGGCACCTTCTTGCGTGCCAGCTTATGAGCTATCCGAGGCCATCGACAGGCCGCAGCCGGATTCAGCGCAACACTTTCAAATAGTCGAATACTGATTGGTACTAACGTCAGTGGATTTTCGGCAGATACACTTCCCGACAGCGATTATGCAGACGACACCGGTCGAGCCGCACATTTTGCGCGCCTCAAACAACGACCCGCGTTCGGCCGCTCATCGTTTTGGGTCCATTTCAGCGCAGATGACGAGAACGCCATGGCCGGGCTAATTCCCCAGAGCTTCATTGACGACCTTCTGAACCGCACCGACATCGTCGATGTGGTCAGCTCGCGCCTGCAGATGAAAAAGGCTGGCAAGAATTACACCGCCTGCTGCCCGTTTCACAAAGAGAAAACCCCCTCCTTCAGCGTCAGCCCCGACAAGCAGTTCTATTATTGCTTTGGCTGCGGCGCTGGCGGTAATGCCCTCGGCTTCATGATGGACCACGACAACCTGGATTTCGTCCAGGCTGTCGAAGAACTGGCCAAAGCCGCCGGCATGGAAATCCCCCGCGAAGAAAGCGGACGGCCGCACAAACCGCGGCAGCCGACCGATTCGCCGCTCTACCCGCTGCTCACCGCCGCCGCCGACTTTTACCGCCAGGCCCTGAAAAGCCATCCGTCGCGCAAAGCGGCTGTGGATTACTTGAAAGGTCGCGGGCTGACCGGCGAGATCGCCCGGGACTTCGGCCTCGGCTTTGCCCCGCCCGGCTGGGACAACCTGTTCAAGCACTTGAGCAGCGATACCCTGCAACAAAAAGCCATGATCGATGCTGGCCTGCTGATCGAGAACGCCGAAACCGGCAAACGCTACGACCGCTTCCGCGATCGCGTGATGTTCCCGATTCGCGACAGCCGCGGACGCATCATCGCTTTCGGCGGCCGGGTTTTGGGCGACGACAAGCCCAAATACCTGAACTCACCGGAAACGCCGGTATTCCATAAGGGCCAGGAACTCTACGGCCTTTATGAAGCACGCAAGAACAACCGCAACCTCGACGAAATCATCGTCGTCGAAGGCTACATGGATGTTATCGCCCTCGCACAGCAAGGCCTGCGCAATGCTGTCGCAACCTTGGGCACCGCCACCAGCGAAGAGCACTTGAAGCGGCTGTTTCGCGTCGTGCCCAACGTACTGTTCTGTTTCGACGGAGATCAGGCAGGTCGAAATGCCGCCTGGCGGGCATTGGAAGCGGCGCTGCCGAGCCTGCAGGACGGGCGACGCGCACGCTTTCTGTTCCTGCCCGAAGGCGAAGACCCGGACACGCTGGTCCGCTCCGAAGGCACTGACGCCTTCCGCGCACGGATCAACCAGCACGCCCAACCATTAGCGGATTATTTTTTTCAGCAGCTGACCGAGGAATCGGACCCACGCTCGCTCGAAGGCAAGGCCCACATGGCCACTCTTGCCGCGCCACTGATCGACAAAGTCCCGGGCGCAAACCTGCGGATTCTGATGCGTCAGCGACTGACCGAAATTACCGGCCTTAGCGGCGAAGCCGTGAGCCAGCTGGTGCACAGCGCGCCTCAGGAAGCACCACCGGCTTACGATCCGGGCATCGATTACGACGCCATGCCGGATTACAGCGACTACCATCAGCCGCAGGCACAAGAGATGTACGTGCCGCAGCAGGAATGGACGCCGAAGAAACCCGGTGCGGGCGGCAAGAAGTGGGACAAGAAACCGTGGGACAAGAACGGTAAACGCGGCGGTGATCGCGGCCAACATAGCGCCCCACGCACACCGATTGCAGTCGAAGCACCGACGCTGATAGCGCTGCGCACCCTTATTCATCATCCAGAGCTGGCGGGCAAGGTAGAAACCGCCGATCACTTCGCGAATGAGAGCAACACGTACGCGCAACTGCTGGTAGCCCTCATCGGGGCCGTGCAGAAAAATCCTAAGCTAAACTCTATCCAGCTAATGGCGCGCTGGCATGGCACTGAACAGGGGCGCCTGCTTAAGGCTTTAGCGGAAAAGGAGTGGCTGATTGACGGCGACAACCTTGAACAACAGTTTTTAGACACCATTACTAGGTTATCGGCAAGTCAACACACGGATAGTCTGGAAGTACTTATCAGGAAAGCAAGGCAGCCAGGATTGACCGCGGAGGAAGCAATTCAGATCGCAAATCAGATGCGCGACCTATTAAAACGCAATTTGGCTGTATCAGACCCGACCTCAACTGGCGCGTGAGGTCATAGCTCAGGTATAATCCTCGGCTTGTTTTTTGCCCGCCAAGACCTTCAGTGGATAGGGTGTTATGTCCGGAAAAGCGCAACAGCAGTCTCGTATCAAAGAGTTGATCACACTTGGTCGTGAGCAGGGCTACCTGACTTACGCGGAGGTCAACGACCACCTGCCGGAGGATATTTCAGATCCGGAACAGGTGGAAGACATCATCCGCATGATCAATGACATGGGGATCAACGTATTCGAGGTTGCGCCAGATAAGGATTCCCTTATGCTGGCCGACGCCGATACCGACGAAGCCGCGGCCGAAGAGGCAGCAGCAGCGTTGGCAGCGGTCGAGACCGACATTGGTCGCACCACCGACCCAGTGCGCATGTACATGCGTGAAATGGGTACGGTAGAGCTCCTCACACGTGAAGGCGAAATCGAAATCGCCAAACGTATTGAAGAGGGCATCCGTGAAGTGATGGGCGCAATCGCGCACTTCCCTGGCACGGTTGACCATATTCTCTCCGAGTACACTCGCGTCACCACCGAAGGTGGCCGCCTGTCCGACGTCCTGAGCGGTTATATCGACCCGGACGACGGTATTGCGCCGCCTGCAGCGGAGGTGCCACCGCCTGTCGATCCGAAAGCCGTGAAAGCGGACGACGACACCGAAGACGATGACGCCGAAGCGACGACTGATGACGAAGAAGAAGTCGAAAGCGGTCCAGATCCGGTCATCGCTGCACAGCGCTTTGGTGCTGTCTCCGATCAGATGGAAGTCACCCGCAAGGCGCTGAAAAAGCACGGTCGTGGCAACAAGCTGGCAATTGCCGAGCTGGTGCTCCTGGCTGAGCTGTTCATGCCGATCAAACTGGTTCCGAAGCAATTCGAAGGCCTGGTCGAGCGTGTTCGCAGTGCCCTGGATCGTCTGCGTCAGCAAGAGCGCGCGATCATGCAACTGTGCGTTCGTGATGCTCGTATGCCGCGTGCCGACTTCCTGCGCCAGTTCCCGGGCCATGAAGTAGACGAAAGCTGGACCGACGCACTGGCCAAAGGCAAAAGCAAATACGCTGAAGCCATTGGTCGCCTGCAACCGGACATCATTCGTTGCCAGCAGAAGCTGACCGCGCTGCAAACCGAAACCGGTTTGACGATCGCCGAGATCAAGGACATCAACCGTCGCATGTCGATCGGTGAGGCCAAGGCCCGCCGCGCGAAGAAAGAGATGGTAGAAGCGAACTTGCGTCTGGTGATCTCCATCGCCAAGAAGTACACCAACCGTGGTCTGCAATTCCTCGATCTGATCCAGGAAGGCAACATCGGCTTGATGAAAGCGGTAGACAAGTTCGAATACCGCCGCGGCTACAAATTCTCGACTTATGCCACTTGGTGGATCCGTCAGGCGATCACTCGCTCGATCGCCGACCAGGCCCGCACCATCCGTATTCCGGTGCACATGATCGAGACGATCAACAAGCTCAACCGCATTTCCCGCCAGATGCTGCAGGAAATGGGTCGCGAACCGACCCCGGAAGAGTTGGGCGAACGCATGGAAATGCCTGAGGACAAAATCCGCAAGGTATTGAAGATCGCTAAAGAGCCGATCTCCATGGAAACCCCGATCGGTGATGACGAAGACTCCCACCTGGGTGACTTCATCGAAGACTCGACCATGCAGTCGCCAATCGATGTCGCTACCGTTGAGAGCCTTAAAGAAGCGACTCGCGAAGTTCTGTCCGGCCTCACTGCCCGTGAAGCCAAGGTTCTGCGCATGCGCTTCGGTATCGACATGAATACCGACCACACCCTCGAGGAGGTTGGTAAGCAGTTCGACGTGACCCGTGAACGGATTCGTCAGATCGAAGCCAAGGCGTTGCGCAAGCTGCGCCACCCGACGAGAAGCGAGCATTTGCGCTCCTTCCTCGACGAGTAACAACTAAACCCCCGGCCCAGGCCGGGGGTTTTGCTTTATGCAGATAAAATCCCCCGCACTTCGCTCCCGCCGAATTGCCCGTCTACACTCGAAACATTCCCCCGAGCCATAACGAGACCGTTATGCCCAGACTGCCGACCGTGCTTTTTTTGCTGTCGCTATTGACCTGGACCGCAACGGCTGGCGCGCTGACTCTGACCGACGAAGAACGTAGCTGGCTGGCGGCACACCCGGATTTACGCCTGGGTGTCGATGCCTCATGGCCTCCCTTCGAGTTTCGCGACGATCAGGGCCGCTATCAGGGCCTTGCGGCAGACTATATCGACCTGATTCGCCAACGCCTGGCCATCAAGCTGACGCCCATCGAGCCCGTTAGCTGGACAGTTGTCCTGGAACAGGCCAAAAAAGCCAAGCTGGACTTGTTGCCGGGCATCATGTCGACTCCGGAGCGCCAGACTTACCTGTCTTTCACCCGCCCCTACCTGGACTTTCCGATTGTCATCCTTGCCCATGTCGGAGGCCCCCAACCACGCAAACTCGAAGACCTGTATGGGCTGAAAGTCGCCGTGGTGGAAAACTACGCCCCCCACGAGCTGTTGCGCACCCACAATCCCGACCTGAATCTGGTGGCGATGCCCAATGTCAGCTCAGCGCTGCAAGCGCTGGCAACCGATGAGGTGGACGCAGTGGTAGGCGATCTCGCCTCCAGCGTCTGGAGCCTGCGTCAGCTCAAGCTCGACGGGCTCTACGTCAGCGGCGAAACCCCCTATCGCTATCAACTGGCTATGGGCGTGCCTCGGGACAACAAAATGCTGGTCGGCATTCTGGATAAAGTCCTGGCCGACATGACCCCGGACGAAATCAATGCCATTCAGGAGCATTGGGTCGGCAACGTTCTCGATCATCGAACCTTCTGGACCGATCTGCTGGTTTACGGTCTACCGGGGTTGCTGGTGTTGATCATCGTGCTGGCGGTAGTTCTCCGGATCAACCGCCGACTGAGTTCAGAAATTGCCCGTCGGGTCGATCTGGAACAAGAACTGCGCAGCAGCGAATACCACTACCGCGGGCTGGTGGAGAGCCTTTCGGCCATCGCCTGGGAAGCGCGGATCAGCGATTTCACTTACAGCTATGTGTCGCCCCATGCCGAGGATCTACTCGGCTACCCCCTGTCTCATTGGCTGATTCCGGGCTTCTGGCGCAACATTATTCACCCGGCCGACCTGACCCGCGCCCAGACCTTCTGCAATCACGAAGTACTGGCCGGGCGCGATCACAGTCTCGATTACCGAGTGATCACCGCCGACGGCCGCTGCATTTGGGTGCGCGATATCGTCAGCCTGATTGAGCACGGTCATGAACCGGTGATGCGCGGATTGATGATCGACATCAGCGAAGCCAAGCGCACTGAAGAGGCGTTGCGCCTGTCGGAGCAGAAGTTCGCCTCGGTGTTCCAGCAATGCCCGGACATTCTGGTCATCGCGCGACTCTCCGACGGCTGTCTGCTGGAGGTCAACGAAGCGTTCGAAGAACAGATCGGCCTCATGGCCGAAGACGTCATCGGCCAGACCTCCACCGACCTGAACATCTGGGGCATACCCGGCGTCGGGCCGGGTTTGTTGCAGCGGTTGCAGGCCGGCAGCATCCGTAACCTGGAGATGCCCTTTCGCCGCAACAATGGGCAAGTGTTTACCGGCCTGATCTCCGCAGAACCATTCGACCTCGATACCACCCCGGCGCTGGTGGTGGTGGTGCGGGATATCAGCCAGCTCAAGGAAACCCAGCAACAGCTGCAGACCTCCGAAGAGAAATTCGCCAAGGCCTTCCATGCCTCCCCCGACGGCTTGCTATTGTCCCGGCAGAGCGACGGTTTACTGCTTGAGGTCAATGAGGGTTTCAGTCGCATTACCGGTTTCAATAGCGCGATGTCCGTGGATCGCTCCGTCCTCGAGCTGGGGATCTGGGTCAATCTCAACGAACGCAAACAGATGCTCGATCTGCTGCACCGGGACGGTTTCGTCCGCGACTTCAGTTGCCATATACGCCGCAGCGACGGGCAGATCCGCCTCTGCGAGGTGTCCAGCCGTCCGCTGCCGATCGGCGATGAAGACTGCATGTTGACCATCGCCCGGGACATCACCGAGCGACACCTGATGCAGGAGAAACTGCAGCAGGCCGCCACGGTCTTCGAGAGCACCGCCGAGGGTGTATTGATCACCGACACTCAACAGCACATCAGCGCGGTCAATCGTGCGTTTACTGAAATCACCGGTTACAGCGAGAGCGAAGCATTGGGTCACACCCCTCGCCTGCTCGCCTCGGGCCTGCACGACAGCGCGTTCTATGCCGCCATGTGGCATCAACTGACTGCCGAAGGTCATTGGCAGGGCGAGATTTCCAACCGGCGCAAGAATGGCGAGCTCTACCCGAGCTGGCTGACCATCAGTGCGGTGCGCAACCGGGACAAATTTGTCACCCACTTTGTCGCGGTGTTCGCGGACATTTCCAGCCTCAAACACGCCCAGGCCAAACTCGATTATCAGGCACACCACGACCCGCTGACCGGCCTGCCAAATCGCACGCTGTTCGAGAGCCGATTGCTGACTGCGCTCAACAACCAACAGGAAAACGGCGGCCAGGGCGCGGTGCTGTTTCTGGACCTGGACCGTTTCAAACACATCAACGACAGCTTGGGTCACCCGGTCGGCGACCTGCTGCTCAAGGGCATTGCCGTGCGCCTCAAGGAACAGTTGCGCGACATCGACACCGTAGCGCGCCTGGGCGGCGACGAATTCATCATCCTGCTGCCCGGTCTGCAGCAAGCCAGTGACGCCGACAACATCGCGACCAAGTTGCTCAATTGCTTCGGCGCACCGTTCCAGGCCGGCGAACATGAGTTTTTTATTAGCGCCAGTATCGGCACCAGCTTGTATCCCAAAGATGGCTGCGACGTCGCCACGCTGGTCAAGAACGCCGATGCGGCGATGTATCGCTCCAAGGCGAAGGGTCGCAACCGGGTCGAAAGCTACACCCGCGACCTCACCGCTCAAGCGAGCGAGCGAGTGGCACTGGAACATGAACTGCGACGCGCTATCGAGCGCAATGAGCTGCACCTCCACTATCAACCGAAGATCAGCCTGGTCGACCATCGCCTGGTCGGCGCAGAAGCGCTCATTCGCTGGCGCCACCCGACCTTCGGTGATGTGCCGCCGGAACACTTCATCCCGCTGGCCGAAGAAAACGGCATGATCCTGCAAATCGGCGATTGGGTTCTCGAAACCGCCTGCCGGCAGATGTTCGAATGGAATCAGGTGTACGAACCCGTCGGACCGCTGTCGGTCAACCTCGCGGGAGCTCAGTTGCGTCAGCCGAATCTGCTCGGCCGAATCGAACAATTGCTCAAGGACAACCGCCTCAAGCCCGGTTTCCTGCAACTGGAAATTACCGAAAACTTCATCATGAGCCAGGCTGAAGAGGCGCTGGCAGTGCTGCACCAACTCAAACACCTGGGCGTGCAACTGGCGATCGACGACTTTGGCACCGGGTACTCGTCCTTGAGTTACCTCAAACGTCTGCCGTTGGACATTCTCAAGATCGACCAGTCTTTCGTCCGCGGCCTGCCGGATGATCCCCACGACGCAGCCATCGTTCGCGCCATCATAGCCCTGGGCCGCAGCATGCAATTCACCATCATTGCCGAGGGCGTCGAAACCCTCGCGCAGCAGCAATTTCTCGCTGCCGAAGGCTGTGAACAGATCCAGGGCTACATCGTCAGCCTGCCGTTGCCACCGGACGAATTTGCCGCGACGTTTCTTCGTATAGCCATTTCAGACTTTTCGGATAGCACAGCGGAGAAACCGTCGCTATAATCCGCGGCCTACTGAGGGCCTATAGCTCAGTTGGTTAGAGCAGGGGACTCATAATCCCTTGGTCGTAGGTTCGAGTCCTACTGGGCCCACCAAACAAGAAAGCCGCGCAATGCGCGGCTTTTTTCGTGTATGGCGATTGGTTTTGCAGATACTTGTTCCATCGCTCAGTTGGCAAAGTTCTCGATTTTAACCTGCCCCTCGGGAAAGGTTGCGATGATTTCCAGCTCGCCCCCCATGGCGCGGATATAGTTGCGCAACGTGCTGATGTACATGTCGGTACGTCGCTCCATCTTGGAAATTGCCGCCTGATTGACATGTAGTGCCTTCGCCAGGGTGTCTTGGCTCAATGCCTGAGCCTGGCGCAACTCGTGTAACGGCATTTCCGCTCGCAGTTTCCGATGCAGGGCGTCGACACGCGCTTGAGACGCAGGAGAGCGCCGCGCTACCAAATCAGCAAATTTTTTAGCCATTGTCATTGCCCTCCTTCTTCAACGTTTCCAAGTGCTCGTCGTACAGACATTCGGCCAGCGGTACATACTCCAGATACCAACGACCCTGACCGGTTTTGTCACCGCCGATCAGCAGGATCGCGCAGCGTCGTGGATCAAAGGCATACAGCACACGGTAAGGCCTGCCAGCGTGTTGCACTCGCAACTCACGGACGTTGCCATGCCGCGCCCCCTTGATATCGCTGGTGTGCGGAAAACCCAAATGCGGTCCGTCATCGCCTAGCAACATCACCGTGGCCTGGACCGAGTCCTGCTCAGCATCATTGAGGCGATCCCACCAGTCCTCAAATTCATCGGTATATTCAACGTCCCACTTCATACAAATATGCCACCAAAGGAATATAACCTCAAAGGAATAAATGTATGAGCTCCAGTGGCCGTCCGACTACCCTGATTCCTGTGACAATTGTTAACGATGATTTCGGCAGCTTAAGAAGCAACACTTAACGAAGGAATAGCCTGCACGAGCCGCATCCGTTCAAGCATTTCCCCCGTCAGAACTACCTCATACGTATCCGCCGCCCTACCCCACTGCTCCACGATGACCATGCCGTCCACCAGCGCTCCTGCCAATCCGGTAATCGTGACGGCCAATGCCTCTACGATCGTTTGAGTCCGGCGCCACACGCGATCAGTTATCTCTTTCAGCTCGGCCGTTATGCGGTCAGACGACGCGGGGGCCGTATCGGGGTAGGCGATATTGCGCAGCAAGTGCCGCAACTCCCTTATTTTTGCGTAATCCTGTTCCGCCCCAAGCTCTCCTTTGAGGATGGCTATCGCTTTCGACTTATCGATGCGTTTTTGGGCCGAATGTTTTGAAGGTAATGTCTGGCCCATAGCGCCAGCAAGGAGGACCATCATCCGGGCTTCCAAATGCTCCTTCATCGCATCTATCGACGAAATGGATCGCACCAAGGTGATCGAAGCGCCTCCTTGATGCCTTAAATCCATGGTCACTGTCAGGGTCACGCCGCCCGTTGCAAACTCCAGGGCTCGGGCCATGACGTAGTGCCCCATTTCGTGATGGGCAATCTGCAATGCATAGTCCCGTATAGCGGGAGGCATCTTGTTCGTCATTTCAATCACCTCGCATCCCTCGATTTCGCATTCGACTACGAGTAACTGTTGCTGTCCATCCTATCGTCCTGTTGACGGCGTAGCGCTTAGCTATCGCATGTCGGACTCGGTCAGTGTCTTATTACCGATTGACGGCAGGTTCGGCGATTAGCGTTCGCCGGGCACGTTGCCCTGAGGCACCGGGAGCTCTTCGACCCTACGAGCGCTGTGCGAGATGTGCCTGTAACATGCCAACCCATTGATCTGTACCGCTGGAGACAACCTTTGCCTGACACTCGCCCACCCGTTCTTGACGAAATCGACCGCCAGTTGATCGCAGCCCTGCAAATCAATGCCCGTGAGAGCGTGGCCATGCTCGCGCGACAATTGGGCATCGCTCGCACCACCGTCACTTCGCGATTGGCTCGGCTGGAAAAGGCCAAAGTAATCACCGGTTACGGCGTGCGTTTGGGTCAACGTGTCGTGGATGGCGGCTTGCAGGCGTACGTCGGGATCACGGTGCAACCGCGCTCGGGCAAGGAAGTGCTGCGACGTCTCAGTGCGATGGCTCAGGTGCAGCAGTTGTGTGCGGTGAGTGGCGAATTTGATTATGTGGCGTGGTTGCGCACCGATTCACCTGAGCAGCTGGATCAGTTGCTCGATCAAATTGGCAGCGTGGATGGCGTGGAAAAGACCACGACCTCAATCATTCTCAGCAGCAAGATTGATCGCGGCCAGCCGGTTTAATCCAATTTGCTCGTTGCGCTCGTCAAATTGCAGTATTTACAAGCAAAACGACGACACATTGCGTCTTATTAACGTGTTCTATGCTCTCTAGAATGGCTGCCATCTTTTCCTATACTCAGACGCGCATTCCGCTTCGGGTCGCCAGCAAGGTCAGCCATGAACAAGAACAATCGCCATCCTGCAGACGGTAAAAAACCAGTCACCATTTTCGGCCCGGACTTTCCTTTCGCCTTCGACGACTGGATCGAACACCCGGCCGGCCTGGGCAGCATTCCTGCACACAATCACGGCGCCGAGGTAGCGATTGTTGGTGCCGGCATCGCCGGCCTGGTGGCGGCGTACGAATTGATGAAACTGGGCCTCAAACCCGTCGTCTACGAAGCCTCGAAAATGGGCGGCCGTCTGCGCTCCCAGGCATTCAACGGCGCTGAAGGCATCGTCGCCGAGCTCGGCGGCATGCGCTTCCCGGTGTCGTCCACCGCGTTTTATCACTACGTCGACAAGCTGGGCCTGCAAACAAAACCTTTCCCGAACCCACTGACACCTGCCTCGGGCAGCACGGTGATCGACCTCGAAGGCCAGACCCATTACGCACAGAAGCTGGCGGATCTTCCTGCACTGTTCCAGGAAGTCGCCGATGCCTGGGCCGATGCACTGGAAGCCGGTTCGCAGTTCTCTGACATCCAGCAAGCAATCCGCGACCGCGATGTACCGCGCCTCAAAGAGCTGTGGAACACCCTCGTTCCGCTGTGGGACGACCGCACGTTCTATGACTTCGTTGCCACTTCCAAAGCCTTCGCCAAGCTCTCTTTCCATCATCGCGAAGTGTTCGGCCAGGTCGGTTTCGGTACCGGCGGCTGGGACTCGGACTTCCCGAACTCGATGCTGGAAATCTTCCGTGTGGTCATGACCAACTGTGACGATCACCAGCACTTGGTGGTCGGTGGCGTGGAACAAGTGCCGCTGGGCATCTGGCGTCATGTGCCGGAGCGTTGCGTGCATTGGCCTGAAGGCACCAGTCTCAGCTCGCTGCACAGCGGCGCACCGCGTTCCGGTGTGAAAAAAATCGCCCACGCACCGAACGGCCGTTTCACGGTCACTGACAACTACGGCGACACACGCGAATACGCGGCGGTACTGACCACCTGCCAGAGCTGGCTGCTGACCACCCAGATCGAATGCGACGAAACCCTGTTCTCGCAAAAGATGTGGATGGCCCTCGACCGCACCCGCTACATGCAATCGTCGAAAACCTTCGTGATGGTCGACCGGCCGTTCTGGAAGGACAAGGATCCGGAAACCGGCCGCGACCTGATGAGCATGACCCTCACCGATCGCCTGACCCGCGGCACCTACCTCTTCGACAACGGCGACGACAAGCCTGGGGTGATTTGCCTGTCGTACTCGTGGATGAGCGACGCGCTGAAAATGCTCCCGCACCCGGTGGAAAAGCGCGTGAAGCTGGCACTGGATGCGTTGAAAAAGATCTACCCGAAAGTCGACATCGCCGCGCGGATCATCGGCGATCCGATCACCGTGTCCTGGGAAGCCGACCCGCATTTTCTCGGTGCTTTCAAAGGCGCCCTGCCCGGCCATTACCGCTACAACCAACGCATGTACGCGCACTTCATGCAGGCCGACATGCCGGCCGAGCAGCGCGGCATCTTCATCGCCGGCGACGACGTTTCGTGGACGCCGGCCTGGGTCGAAGGCGCGGTGCAGACCTCGCTCAATGCGGTGTGGGGCATCATGAAACACTTCGGCGGTGAAACTCACGCCGAGAATCCGGGCCCAGGAGATGTGTTCAACGAAATCGGTCCGATCGCCTTGCCCGAGTAAGAGGAATCCGAAATGCGCGTAGCCCTTTACCAATGTCCACCGCTGCCCCTGGATGTCGCAGGCAACCTGCAACGCCTGCATCAATTGGCGCTGGAAGCCAAGGGTGCAGACTTGCTGGTCCTGCCGGAGATGTTCCTGACTGGCTACAACATCGGCGTCGATGCGGTCAGCATCCTCGCGGAGGTGCATAACGGTGAATCGGCGCAACAGATCGCGCGCATTGCCAAGACTGCCGGGATTGCCATTCTTTATGGCTACCCCGAGCGTACGGAGGACGGCCAGATCTACAACGCCGTACAGTTGATCGACGCTCATGGCGAGCGGTTGTGCAACTACCGCAAGACTCACCTGTTCGGCGACCTCGATCACTCGATGTTCAGCGCCGGAGGGGATGATTTCCCGCTGGTCGAGCTCAATGGCTGGAAGCTCGGCTTCCTGATCTGTTACGACATGGAGTTCCCGGAAAACGCTCGGCGCCTGGCCCTGGCCGGTGCCGAGCTGATTTTGGTGCCGACGGCGAACATGATTCCCTTCGATTTTGTTGCCGATGTCACCGTCCGTGCCCGGGCCTTCGAAAACCAATGTTATGTGGCTTACGCCAACTACTGCGGCCACGAAGGCGACATCCATTACTGCGGCCAAAGCAGCATCGCCGCGCCGGATGGTAGCCGTATCGCCCAGGCCGGGCTGGATGAAGCGTTGATTGTGGGCGAGCTGGATCGGCAGTTGATGGTTAATTCGCGCGCTGCCAATCGCTATCTGCTTGATCGTCGTCCCGAGCTTTACAGCGAGCTGAACAAGCGCTGAGTTATCCGCTAGCATTAGCGCTTCTCTGCTCTGGAAGTGCTCATGCCTGCGCTGAATCACCCCCACCTTCTCACTGAAACCCTGGCCAACGGTCTGCGGGTGACGCTGCATCATGTGCCCGATTTGAAGCGTAGTGCTGCTGCGTTGCGAGTCGCTGCTGGCAGCCATGATGTGTCGCTGGCCTGGCCCGGGCTGGCGCACTTTCTCGAACACCTGCTGTTTCTCGGTACAGAGCGCTTTCCCGCTGGCCTTGGGCTGATGGCCTACGTCCAGGGTCATGGCGGTCAGGTGAATGCCAAGACCAGCGAACGCACCACGGACTACTTTTTCGAATTGCCGCCTCAGGCGTTTTCCGGCGGACTGGAGCGTCTGTCGGATATGCTCGCTCATGCGCGTATGACTTCGGACGATCAATTGCGGGAACGGGAAGTGCTGCACGCAGAATTTGTCGCATGGTCTCGGGATACGGCAGCTCAGCAGCAATTCTCGCTGTTCGACGGTCTTTCAGCGGCACACCCACTGCGGGCGTTTCATGCCGGAAACCGCTACAGCCTGCCGGTCCCGCAACCTGAGTTCCAGCAAGCCTTGCAGGATGTCTATCAGCGGTTTTATCAGACCGGGCAGATGACCTTGAGCCTGGCCGGGCCGCAGAGTTTCGATGAGTTGAGGGCGATGGCTGAGAGCTTTAGCGCTGCTATTCCCATAGGGGAAAAGGTCCCGCAACAAGCACCTCCATCGCTGATGGATTTTTCGGACAAAAGTTATCAACAAGCTGGAGCGCGCCGACTGGATCAGCTGTTTGCCTTCGAAGCGTTGCCGGATTCATCGTCCGAAGCGCTGGCGTTTCTGTGTCATTGGCTGAACGCCGCGAAACCCGGTGGTCTGCTGGCACAACTGCGCGAGCGCGGGCTGGCTGACAGCCTGAAAGCTGCGCCGTTGTATCAGTTCGCCAGCCAGGCCTTGTTGCACATCGAATTCACGCTGCCTACCAAAGCGACTCCCACCGGAATCCGCGAGCGGCTACTGGATTGGCTTGGATTCTTTGCCTCGCAGCAACCCTGGACCGGATTGCGCGAAGAATACGCCGCCCTGCTGCAACGCCAGCAGCAAGTCAGCGGCGCCCTGCAACTGGCCGGGCTGGACAGCGAACAGCGCGAAGCCGGGTTATCTGAATTGGGCGTTACAGCGCTCAAGGAGATACTGAAACAAATCGGCGCTGTGGATAACTTCACCGGCCAATGGCAACTGCCAACACCCAATCCGTTTTTGCGCGCCGAGACTCCGGCCTCAAGTGCCGGACTGATCCGCGGCCAGACCAGCAAACACCGAGGCCTGCGGACCTTTGCCCAGGATCGTTCGCGAGGCCGTCGCGAACGTTCGCCCATGCAATTCAGTCAGGCGTTGCCGGATAACACTGTCGAAGGTGCCGTTTACCTGCGCTGGCGTCTGGACTTGGCACCTCGCAGCAACCTTCAGGCAAGCCTGGAAAACCGCCTTCAGCCGTTGCGTGAAGACGCTCGTCAGGCAGGTGTCGATTTTTCCTTCAGCGCATCAGGCAATGAATGGCTGCTGAAAATGACCGGGCTACAGGAGCCGATGCCGACCGTCCTCGAACATGCGCTGAAAGAACTGACGACACCTGATGCCAGTTTCTCGCAAGAAGAGCTGCCGAGCGTTGCGTTGATGCCGATTCGACAGTTGCTTAAAGCGCTGCCTGATCACTGCCTTGAGCGCACCGCTGACTCGGACGACTTGATGCAGCTTTGGTCAAGCGCACGCTGGGATGGTCTGGCGACCGGCCTGTCCGCCCAGACACAAGCGGCGATAGGCCTTGCCTTGAGTCGTGTGCCAGGCGCTGCGGACAATCAACTGACGCCGCCCTCCCCGATCAGCACGCAGCGTCTCTGGAGCGCTGTCGATACCGGGTCCAGCGAACACGCGCTGTTGCTCTTCTGTCCGACCGCAACCCGGGACATCGCTGACGAAGCCGCCTGGCGCTTGCTGGCTCACCTCTGCCAGACGCCGTTTTACCAACGCCTGCGGGTGGAGCTGCAGCTCGGTTATGCGGTGTTCAGCGCCCTGCGGCAGATCCATGGACAGGCCGGGCTACTGTTCGGCGTGCAATCTCCAAGTGTCGCGCCTCTGGATCTGCTGGAACACATTGAACATTTCCTGAGCGATTTGGCCGGGATGATCGGCGACATCGATGACGTGGCCTTCATCGACCAGCGCCAGGCACTGGCCGAGCAATTCGATCCCGCGGCGCTACCCGATGCGCAGGCCGCCGAACTGCTCTGGCAAAGCAAACTGGCTGGCCACTCGTCGGATTATCTGGAGCTTCTGCCTCAGACGATTCTGAGGATCGACCGTGAAATGTTACTGGCCGCAGCACATCGACTGAATCAGGCAGAAGATGGTTGGCGCTGTCTGGCCAACGGACCGTGCCCGAGCTCGCCTTGGCAAGCGGCAAAATGATCATTACCGGTGCTGCAATTAGCTTTCTCAAAGATTCCCGGCCAATCGCCCTGTAATTTTGAGTAACATAGCCACCTAACTATCTGAACATCTCCGGCTGGAGGTGGACTATATGTATAGATCTCAACTGTCCCATCACCTGAAGGAGCGCTCCTATGTCCTGGTCCAAACCTGCTTACACCGACCTGCGTATCGGCTTTGAAGTCACCATGTACTTCGCAAGCCGCTAAGTTCTGCCGTTTAGGTAGAGCGCTTGGTTCAGCGCCTCGGTTCGCCGAGGCGTTTTTGTTTTCAGCGTTGAAATGATGGAGCACCCATGTTCGTCCAGATTCTAGGTTCCGCCGCCGGCGGTGGTTTCCCGCAGTGGAATTGCAATTGCGTGAACTGCGCAGGCTTTCGCGACGGCAGCCTGAACGCCAAGGCGCGAACCCAGTCGTCCATTGCGATTTCCGATAACGGCGCGAACTGGGTGCTGTGTAACGCATCGCCGGACATCCGCGCCCAGCTCCAGAGCTACGCCCCGATGCAACCGGGCCGCGCCCTGCGCGATACCGGTATCGACGCGATCATCCTGATGGACAGCCAGATCGACCACACCACCGGCCTGCTCAGCCTGCGCGAAGGTTGCCCGCACCAGGTCTGGTGCACTGACATGGTTCACGAAGACCTGAGCACCGGTTTCCCCCTGTTTAGCATGCTGACCCACTGGAACGGCGGGCTGACCTGGAACCGCATCGAACTTGACCAAAGCTTCACCATCCCGGCCTGCCCGAGCCTGCGCTTCACCCCCTTGCCGCTACGCAGCGCCGCGCCGCCGTACTCGCCGCACCGCTTCGACCCACACCCGGGCGACAACATCGGCCTGATCGTCGAAGACCTCAACACCGGTGGCAAACTGTTCTACGCACCGGGCCTGGGCAAGGTCGACGCACCGCTGCTGGAGATCATGGCCGGCAGCGATTGCCTGCTGGTGGACGGCACGATGTGGGACGACGACGAAATGCAGCGCCGTGGCGTCGGCACTCGTACCGGTCGGGAAATGGGCCACCTGGCGCAGAACGGCCCCGGCGGCATGCTGGAAGTGCTGGAACAACTGCCCAAGCAGCGCAAAGTACTTATCCACATCAACAACACCAACCCGATTCTCGATGAGGATTCGCCTGAGCGTGCAGAACTGACTCGGCGCAATGTTGAAGTGGCCTACGACGGCATGAGTATTGTGCTGTAGGGATTTGTTCCCACAGTTCCCGGAGAACCGAAATGACTGACACAGCAATGTCCCCCGCCGAATTCGAAGCCGCCCTGCGCGCCAAGGGCGCCTACTACCATATCCATCACCCGTATCACGTGGCGATGTATGAAGGCCGGGCGACGCGCGAACAGATCCAGGGCTGGGTCGCCAACCGTTTCTATTATCAGGTGAACATTCCCCTGAAAGACGCCGCGATTCTAGCGAACTGCCCTGATCGAGAAATCCGTCGCGAGTGGATTCAGCGCTTGCTCGACCATGACGGTGCCCCCGGCGAAGACGGCGGCATCGAAGCCTGGCTGCGTCTGGGCCAGGCCGTAGGCCTCGACCCGGATCAGCTGCGCTCTCAGGAATTGGTACTGCCCGGCGTGCGATTTGCCGTGGACGCCTACGTCAACTTCGCCCGCCGGGCCAGTTGGCAAGAAGCCGCCAGCAGCTCACTCACCGAACTGTTCGCGCCGCAGATCCACCAGTCGCGCCTGGACAGCTGGCCGCAGCATTACCCGTGGATCGATCCGGCCGGTTACGAGTATTTCCGCACCCGCCTGGGTCAGGCGCGCCGCGACGTGGAACACGGTTTGGCGATCACTTTGCAGCACTACACGACGCGGGTCGGCCAAGAGCGCATGCTGGAAATTCTCCAGTTCAAACTGGACATTCTTTGGAGCATGCTCGATGCCATGAGCATGGCCTACGAATTGAATCGCCCGCCGTACCACAGCGTGACCGAACAACGGGTTTGGCACAAAGGAATCACCTTATGAGTTTCGATCGCAGCAAGACCCCAACCTGGCGTCAGGGCTACCGCTACCAGTACGAACCGGCGCAGAAAGGTCATGTGCTGCTCTACCCGGAAGGCATGATCAAACTCAATGAAAGCGCCGCAATGATCGGAGGCTTGATCGATGGCGAGCGTGATGTCGCGGCGATCATCGCCGAACTGGACGCGCAGTTCCCCGGCGTGCCTGAGCTCGGTGAAGACATCGAGCAATTCATGGAGGTTGCCCGTGCTCAGCACTGGATCGAACTTGCCTGATTCCGCGTCAGACAAGTTACCGCCCAAGCCCGAAATCGGTCTGCCCTTGTGGCTGCTCGCCGAGCTGACGTATCGCTGCCCACTGCAATGCCCGTACTGTTCCAATCCGCTGGACTTCGCCGAGCAAGGTAAAGAACTGAGCACCGAGCAGTGGATCAAGGTATTTCGCGAAGCGCGGGAGATGGGCGCGGCGCAGTTGGGCTTTTCCGGCGGCGAACCGCTGGTGCGCCAGGACCTCGCCGAGCTGATTGCCGAGGCGCGCAAACTGGGTTTCTACACCAACCTGATCACCTCGGGCATCGGCCTGACCGAGCAGAAAATCAGCGACTTCAAGAAGGCCGGCCTGGACCATATTCAGATCAGCTTTCAGGCCAGCGACGAGCACGTGAACAACTTGCTGGCCGGCTCGAAAAAGGCCTTCGCGCAGAAGCTGGAAATGGCTCGCGCGGTGAAAGCCCACGGCTATCCGATGGTGCTGAACTTCGTGACCCATCGGCACAACATCGACAAGATCGACCGGATAATCGAGTTGTGCATCGCCCTTGAGGCGGACTTTGTGGAACTCGCCACTTGCCAGTTTTACGGTTGGGCGCAGCTCAATCGGGTCGGTCTGTTGCCGACCAAGGAACAGCTGGTCCGCGCCGAACGCATCACCAACGAATACCGCGCCAAACTGGAAGCCGAAGGGCATCCGTGCAAGCTGATTTTCGTCACCCCGGACTATTACGAAGAACGCCCGAAAGCCTGCATGAACGGTTGGGGCAGCATCTTTCTTACCGTCACACCGGACGGAACCGCCCTGCCCTGTCACGGCGCCCGACAGATGCCGGTGCAGTTTCCCAACGTGCGCGACCACAGCATGCAGCACATCTGGTACGACTCGTTCGGCTTCAACCGCTTCCGCGGTTACGACTGGATGCCCGAGCCGTGCCGTTCCTGCGACGAGAAAGAAAAAGACTTCGGCGGCTGTCGCTGCCAGGCATTCATGCTCACGGGGGACGCGAGCAATGCCGACCCGGTGTGCAGCAAGTCGGAACATCACGGCGTGATCCTCAAGGCACGCGAAGAAGCCGAGCACGCGACCCAGACCATCGAACAACTGGCGTTTCGCAATGAACGAAATTCACGACTCATCGCTAAAAGCTGAACCCTTCAGTGCTGCCAGGGCCGTCGCGGCCGGCATCGACTTCGCCGAGTTGCAGGTCGGCCAAAATGGCTTGTTCTGGAACGAGTACCGACCCGAGGATGCCGCCTGCCGGATCTGGCATTGGCGTGATGGCCAGGCGCATTGCCTGACGCCTGCGGGCTTCAGTGCACGCAGTCGGGTGTACGAATATGGCGGTGGAGCGTTTTGTCTGACCGATGACGGGATCGTGTTCGTCAACGAGGCGGACCAACAGCTGTATCGGCAGTCGCTGGCAGGCGAAACACCGGAGTTGCTGAGCTTAAGCGAATGCCGATACGGCGATCTGCAGTTCGCCAATGGGCAGGTATTGGCGGTTGAAGAAAACCGCGATCGGCATCGTCTGGTGGCTATCGATGTGGCCGACGGCGTACGCCATCTGCTGGCCGAAGGCGCCGACTTCTATGCCGCACCGACGTTGAGCCCCGACGCGCAACGACTGGCGTGGATCGAGTGGAGTCGTCCGGATCAACCATGGACCGCGACTCGCCTGATGGTTGCCGAACGCCAGAACGATGGCAGCTTTGCTCTGCCGCGTTGCGTGGCTGGCGAAGACGCTGAGGAATCGCTGCAACAACCGAGGTTTGACGCAAGTAGCCATTTGTTTTGCCTGACTGATCGCGGCGGCTACTGGCAGCCTTGGGTGGAATCGACAGACGGTCTGAGACCGCTGCCGAGTGCCGCTGCCGATCATGCGCCAGCGCCATGGCAGCTGGGTGGCAGCACCTGGTTGCCGCTGAGCGAAAGCAGCTATCTGGCAAGCTGGACCGAAAACGGGTTTGGCAGACTGGGTCTTTGTGGTGACTCCCGTGAAGATTTCACTGGCGATTACAGCCGGTTCCGCCATCTCGCGCTGGATGAGCGGTTCATTTACTGCATCGCCGCTTCGCCAGTCAGTTCGTCGGCAGTCATTGCCATCGACCGCCAAACCCAGCAGGTCAAAACATTGGCTGGCGGTATTGCACCGTTGCCCGCCGAACAGATCAGCGTCCCGCAAACCCTGCGCTACCCGAGCGGTTCGGGCGAGGCACACGGTTTTTTCTATCCAGCGATAACCGGTGAAGCAAAACCGCCTCTGGTGGTGTTTATCCACGGTGGCCCGACTTCAGCCTGCTACCCCATGCTCGATCCGCGCATCCAGTATTGGGCTCAACGCGGCTTCGCCGTGGCCGACCTCAACTACCGCGGCAGCAGTGGCTACGGCCGGGCTTATCGACAAGCGCTGCACTTGAGTTGGGGCGAAGTGGATGTGGAGGATGCCTGCGCAGTCGTCGCTCATCTTGCGGAACGCGGACTGATCGACGGCAACAAGGCGTTTATTCGCGGTGGCAGTGCCGGCGGCTACACCACACTGTGTGCGCTGGCCTTTCACACAGTCTTCCGCGCCGGCACGAGCCTGTATGGCGTTAGTGATCCGGTGGCACTGGGCCGGACGACCCACAAGTTCGAAGGCGATTATCTGGATTGGCTGATCGGCGACCCGGTGCAGGATGCCGAACGCTACGCTGCACGAACACCGCTATTGCATGCGGGCAATATCAGTGTGCCGGTGATTTTCTTTCAGGGTGAGCTGGACGCCGTGGTGGTTCCTCAACAGACCCGCGACATGGTCACGGCGTTGCAGGACAACGGCATTCTGGTTGAAGCGCATTATTACGCTGACGAACGCCATGGCTTTCGCAAGGCCGGCAATCAGGCCCATGCGCTGGAGCAGGAGTGGTTGTTTTATCGAAGAGTGATGGCGCTGGTGGACTGAGATCGCAGCGTTCCATTCGCGGGCAAGCCTTGCTCGCGAATGGAATCTATCTGACGCCGCGAACTCAGCGCTTGGCGATGATGTACACCGCATGCACGATCCCGGGGATGTAACCGCACAACGTCAGCAGAATATTCAGCCAGAACGCACCGGCGAAACCGACTTGCAGAAACACACCCAGTGGCGGCAATAGAATGGCGATGATGATGCGAATAAAGTCCATGGGGTAGCTCCTGATTTAAAGTTGGCTCGTGTGAGCCTACAGCTAATCGACCTGTACCGTTCGTCAGGGTTCAGTGCGGCTCTTCAGGCCAGTATCTCAAGACCGTGTTTCTGAACGATGCTCAGCAACTTCAGCGCCATGCCACTGGGGTGCTTGTCTCCCGCTTCCCATTGTTTAATCGTCGAGGCGCTGGTGTTCAGATAACGCGCGAACACCGGTTGGCTGACATTGTTGCGCTCACGTAGCGCTTTGATCTGCTCAGCGGGGATCGCGTCTGGAACCGTTGCAAGGCACGAATCATCGAATTCACGCATGGTTGCCTTGCTGATTGCACCGATGGCAAACAAGGCACTGGCCGATTCGTGTATCGATTCAAATACTTCACTTTTGAATTTTTTACTCATGGGATATCTCCACAAACTCCTTAGCGTCCAGCAAGTGCTGGACTTGCATCTCGGTCAATGCGCCATAGACCTTGGCTAAACCGCGCAATTCTGTAGGCTCCGCAAAATTGATATTGCTCCGATCCTTCTTTGCAAACAGCAACTGATAAATCCAGTAATGCCCACCCCTTGCCAGAACAATCGATCGATGGCGATTGGCATTCAAGCACTTCTTCCAAACCCCGCCGCCGAGATTGTCCGCCTGGCCATTGAGCATTTCGGTGAATGCCTCCCGAAGCTCATCATCACCGACCCAGGCCTTTCCGGCCTGCATCGCAAAACGCTTTGTCTTGAATAACCTTGGTGGCATCGGCATCCCTTCCAGAAACATACCACTCAGTGGTATAGAACTCAAAGCCAGTTCCACAACAATGTTGTTTCACCGGCACCGGCATTCCTTGCCGGTCCTTTTAAAAAACCATTGATCCCGCTACCGCTCAAGCACTGAAATGCGTTTGGCAAAACGCAGAGACAAAAAAACGCCCCACGCCAAAAGAATAGGCATGGGGCGATGCGTTGTACCGCGAGACGGTTCGGGAATTCGTGTAGGGCGGGTCTGATCAGACGGCAATCCCTTTGCGGCACTGCCGAGCCGCGGGACCGCTGAAAGTCGGATTGGTGTGTCGAGATGTGCAGCGACAACAAGCCTCGCTGGCCTTATGGCGTACGTTGCTGGAAGAAGTGATGAAGAGTTCGGAGGGGCGTTTGAGCAGCTCGGCAACACTGGATGATATGGGCTGAACACTTTTCTGCAGGTAAAAGAAAACCCCGCCGAAGCGGGGCTTTGCAGACTGTTTCCCTGACATCCATTTCACTCCACCGTCCTGGCAGAATCCTACGTGTCCGTGTTGTTGCTTTGCGCTTCCTGCGCGACGTCCATGTGAAGTAGATTAGCCGTGGATCCAATCTTCATCTATGGGAGAAGAGCAGCACGTCATGTAAGAAAATGCTTACACGACGTTACATTGTCAGAACTGTCCTGCGTCCAGCAGGAACAACGACTCGCTGCCGGCCTTCACCGACGCGCTCAATGAGTGAATACGCGGCAGCAGGCGTGCGAAATAGAACCGCGCCGTGCCCAGCTTGCTTGCGTAGAAATCGTCCTGCGCTTCTTTGCCCAAGGCAGCCTTGGCCATCAGTGCCCACATGTAGGCGTACGCCACATAACCGAAGGCTTGCAGGTACTCGACCGAGGCCGCACCGATTTCGTTCGGGTTGTTTTTCGCCCGGTCGAGCAACCAGGCGGTCAGTTCGTCGAGGGTGGTCACCGCATCGTTCAGCGGTTTGGTGAACTCCACCAGGTCAGCGCTGGCGGTCGCGGTGAAATGACGGATCTCGTCAGCAAACAGGTTGTAAAACGCCCCGCCGGTGCCGACGATCTTGCGTCCTACCAGGTCCAGCGCCTGAATGCCGTTGGTGCCTTCGTAGATCTGAGTGATGCGCACGTCGCGAACCAGTTGCTCTTGGCCCCACTCACGGATGTAACCGTGGCCGCCGAAAATCTGCTGGCCATGAACCGTGGTTTCCAGACCGAGGTCGGTCAGGAATGCCTTGGCCACCGGGGTCAGCAAGGCCACCAGGTCTTCCGCGCGTTTGCGGGTCGTGGCGTCTTCACTGAATTTGGCGGTGTCCAGTTGCATGGCCACGTAGGTCGAGAAGGCACGACCGCCTTCGTTCGAGGCTTTCATGGTCAGCAGCATACGACGCACGTCTGGGTGGACGATGATCGGGTCAGCGACCTTGTCCTTGTTCTGCGCGCCGGTCGGCGAACGGCTTTGCAGACGGTCGCGAGCGTATTCGACGGCGTTCTGGTAGGAGCGCTCGCCGGTGGCCAGGCCCTGGATACCAACGCCCAGACGTTCGTAGTTCATCATGGTGAACATCGCCGCCAGGCCTTTGTTCGGCTCGCCGACCAGGTAACCCACGGCCTCGTCGAAATTCATCACGCAGGTCGCGGACGCCTGAATGCCCATCTTGTGTTCGATCGAACCGCAGTTGGCAGGGTTACGCGCACCGAGAGTGCCATCGGCGTTGACCATGAACTTCGGCACCAGGAACAGCGAAATGCCTTTCGGACCCGCCGGCGCATCCGGCAGTTTGGCCAGCACCAGATGGATGATGTTTTCGGTCAGATCGTGCTCACCACCGGTGATGAAGATCTTGGTGCCACTGACTTTGTAGGAACCGTCGGCCTGAGGTTCGGCCTTGGTGCGGATGATGCCCAGATCAGTACCGGCGTGCGATTCGGTCAGGCACATCGAACCGGCCCAGACACCGGCGTACATGTTCGGCAGGTACGCGGCTTTCAGCGCTTCGCTGGCGTGGGCATTGATCGACAGGCACGCACCCGCGGTCAGCATCGGATACAGGCCGAACGACAGGCTGGCGGAGTTGACCATTTCTTCGACCTGAGCCGAAACAGCCTTGGGCATGCCCATGCCGCCGTAGGTCGGATCGCCACCGACACCGACCCAACCGCCTTCAGCGTAAGTCTGATAAGCCTGTGGGAAACCGGCCGGCGTGGTGACGGCACCGTCCGCCCAATGGCAACCTTCTTCGTCAGCCGCACGGCTCAGGGGCGCGATGCTTTTGCTGGTGACCTTGCCGGCTTCTTCAAGAATGGCTTCAACGGTTTCTGCATCGACAGTCTCGGCCAGCGCAGGCAGTTCGGCCCAGAGTTTGGCGACCTCGAAAACCTCATTGAGGACGAAGCGCATATCGCGCAGGGGCGCTTTGTAGTCAGCCATGGCAAACCTCGCAAGATCTAAACAGGTGATTCGTAGGAGTGATGCTTTCGTTGGGTTCGAGTG
Source organism: Pseudomonas sp. HLT2-19-2 (assembly GCF_054898005.1). Lineage (NCBI taxonomy): Bacteria > Pseudomonadati > Pseudomonadota > Gammaproteobacteria > Pseudomonadales > Pseudomonadaceae > Pseudomonas > Pseudomonas sp. HLT2-19-2. Next base: position 5,643,857 of record NZ_CM142712.1, read on the forward strand.
TAACCCAACAACTTTTACGACACATAGGGTCAGCACATGACCATTTTGTTATTTTTAGTCACTGAAAATCTGGCCATTAAAGAAGCCCGCAGCTAGGCGGGCTCTTTTCCGACGGTTTGAAAAACTATAGCGCGAACAATTTCGCAGGCAACTTCATCAGGCAATCGCTGCCCGCCTCGATGGCCGCGCGATGAGCAGCCGTGCGTGGCAGCAAACGTTTGAAGTAAAACTCGCTGGTCGCCAGTTTTGCCTGGCAGTAATCGGCATCGCCACTGCCCGAATCGAGCTGTGCCTGAGCGACCAACGCCATGCGCAGCCACAGATAGCCGAGGATGATGTAACCGCTGTACATCAGGTAATCCACCGAAGCCGCGCCCACTTCATCCGGATTTTTCATCGCGGCCATACCGACCTTGGTGGTCACCTCTCCCCACTGCTGATTCAGGTCGTTGAGCTGCGCAACGTAGCTGGCGAGTTGTGGATGTCCGGCGTTTTCCGCACAGAACTTGTGGACGATTTTAGTGAAGCCGCGCAGCAATTTCCCTTGGCTGCCGAGGACTTTTCTTCCAAGCAAGTCCAGCGCCTGAATGCCGTTGGTGCCTTCATAGATGGGTGCGATCCGGCAGTCACGAACCAGTTGCTCCATGCCCCACTCGCGGATGAATCCGTGACCACCAAACACCTGCATGCCGTGGTTGGTCACTTCCAGCCCGGTATCGGTCATGAAGGCTTTGCAGATCGGCGTGAGGAACGCCAGCAGGTCTTCGGCTTCCTGACGCGCCGTTTCATCCGGGCTCAGATGCGCCACGTCCAGCAACTGCGCGGTGAAATAAGTCAGCGCCCGGTTGCCTTCGTTGAAGGCCTTCATGGTCAGCAACATCCTGCGCACGTCAGGATGAACAATGATTGGATCGGCGGCTTTTTCCGGCGCTTTCGGGCCGGTCAGCGAGCGCATCTGCAGGCGGTCGTTGGCGTACTTGATCGCGCCCTGAAAGCTTGCCTCCCCCAGACACAAACCCTGCATGCCGGTGCCCAGCCGAGCATGGTTCATCATGGTGAACATGCAGTTCAGACCCTTGTTCGGCTCACCGATCAAGAAGCCCTTGGCGTCGTCGAAGTTCAGTACGCAGGTGGCTGAAGCCTTGATGCCCATTTTGTGTTCGATCGAGCCGCAAGAAACGCCGTTGCGCTCTCCCGCCTCCCCCTCGTCATTGGGTAGGAATTTAGGAACGATAAACAGCGAAATGCCCTTGGTACCGGCCGGAGCATCCAGCAGTTTCGCCAGCACCAGGTGAATAATGTTGTCGCTCAAGTCGTGCTCGCCGGCGGAGATGAAAATCTTGCTGCCGGAGATCGCGTAACTGCCATCGGCCGCAGGCACCGCGCGGGTTTTGATGATGCCTAGGTCGGTGCCGCAATGGGCTTCGGTCAGGCACATGGTGCCGGTCCATTGGCCGGCGGTGAGTTTGCTCAAGTACGTCTGTTTTTGTTCTTCAGTGCCATGGGCGTGGATTGCCGACATCGCACCGTGGGTCAGGCCGGGGTACATGCCCCAGGAGGTGTTGCTGGAGCCGACCATTTCGCTGATGACCAGCCCCAATGAACTCGGCAAACCCTGGCCACCGTAAACCGGATCAGCCGCCAGGCCATGCCAGCCGCCTTCAACGTATTGTGCGAATGCCTGCTTGAAGCCTGTAGGCGTCGTGACCACGCCATTGTCGAAATGGCAGCCTTCTTCGTCGCCGCTGCGGTTCAGCGGTGCGAGAATGTTCTCACAGAATTTGGCACCTTCTTCGAGGATCGCATTAACCATGTCCGGGCTGGCATCGGTGGCGCCCAGCGCGGCGTAGTTGCTGTGAAAATCGAAGACGTGGTCGATCAAAAAGCGCATGTCGCGCAGGGGAGCTTTGTACTCAGGCATGGTCATTTCTCCGGCAGCAGATTCCCCAAACCTACTGCCGCACACCCGCCCTCACAATCACAGTCCAGACGCTGAATGCGTCATCATCACTCAATCATCAGCGGCGTCCATGCGCACCGCGCCACGGCGGTTCTGACCGAACGCCACCACGCAGTTTCGCCCCGCACCCTTGGCGCTGTAGAGCGCCTCGTCAGCGGACTTGAGCACTTTTTCGGGGGTACGCTGGTCCAGTCGTTCGGCGACACCAATACTGACGGTGACCGACACACTTGAGGCGCCCGAACCCGCCCGGCGCTGTCGACCTTGCTGGTCGTCCTGGGGGCGGCTGTCCGGATTGCGCAGCTGAATGTTGTAGGTGGCGATGGACTCGCGGATGACTTCCAGGTGCGGCATGCACTCTTCAAGGGTCTTGCCCGCGAACACCAGGGCGAATTCCTCACCGCCGTAGCGATATGCCCTACCGCCTCCGCCGATTTTCGACAGTTTGCTGGCGACAAGTCGCAGCACCTGGTCGCCGACATCGTGGCCGTGGGTGTCGTTGAATTTCTTGAAGTGGTCGACGTCGCTCATTGCCAGCACGTAATTGCGCCCCAACCGCTGCATCCGCTCGTTCAAGGCGCGGCGGCCCGGCAGACCGGTAAGCTCGTCACGGAAGGCCATTTGATAGGCCTCATGGGCGACCGCTGCGGCAATCATCAACATCACCTGACTGCACATGATGTTCAGAGTGAACGGCAGGATGAACGTTTTCGGCAACATCCAGAACAACCCGAGCAAGCCCACCAATTGGGCAGCATGCAAGGGTCTCGGGTTGCGCCAGTATTGCCAGGCCAGTAACGCAAACGAGGCGATGAACACTGGATAAGACAACTGGATCAAGCTCATCCAGGCGCCATGCAAGGCTGGCCAACGGATCTCCGACAGCCACATCAACAGCGCCTGTGGGTAACTTTGTTCCAGCCCCAACGCCACGCTACCGAAGGCCAGCAACACCGCGAAGCGCGCCACCATGTCCTGGAACAAGTGGGTGCGCTCCTGCCAGGCGGCGAACAAGCCAAAGAGCAGCGGCAGCAACAGGCAGCACAGATGGAAGACCACCGCGGCGTCTTCACGGACTTTGCCATTGTCGCGGTAGTAATCAGTTTGGGTGTCGAGCAGGAAGTAGGCAATGTACACCGTGACCATCAGAAACAGCTCACGCTGACGTCGGTAAACCGCGCAGTAAGCACCGCCGAGCAACAACACCAGCGTTGGCAGTACGTTGAACAGCGAGGTGAAAAAGACGTTCAGATCCTTCACGTACGCAGCCGCAAGCCCCGCAAGCAAAAGCACTAATGACGGTAGGAAATGGCTGAAACGTACAGCGGAAGAACGCGGCAAGGGTAAAGCTCCGACCCGGCAAACAAAGATGGCATTGTGCCTGCTCCTTGAGCAGCATGTCACATCGCCATCCTCTTTAACGGCAGCGAAGGCGTTCTTCTTAGCGTTTTAGTCAGGAATATTTACGCGTTGATATCGCGCACAAAAAAGCCGCTGCTCCCGAGGAAGCAGCGGCTTTTTTAAGAACTGCGTTAAGGCTTAGTAGCCCAGCGCGAAGTTCTCTTCTTTCATGTCCATCAGGTTGTTGGCGCCCGACAGCATGGTGACAACATGAGTGCGAGTACGCGGCAGGATGCGCTGGAAGTAGAAGCGCGCAGTCTGCAGCTTGGCGGTGTAGAACGCCTCTTCGGTGGTACCGGCAGCCAGTTTCTCGGCAGCCAGACGCGCCATGTCAGCCCAGAAATAAGCCAGGCAGGCGTAACCGGAGTACATCAGGTAGTCCACCGACGCCGCGCCGACTTCTTCGCGGTCTTTCATGGCCGCCATACCGACCTTCATGGTCAGCTCGCCCCACTCTTTGTTCAGCGCAGCCAATGGCTCGACGAACTCTTTGACCGCTTCGTTGCCTTCGTTGGTCTGGCAGAACTTGTGAACGATCTTGGTAAAGCCTTTCAGAGCCTCGCCTTGAGTCATCAGCACTTTACGGCCCAGCAGGTCGAGTGCCTGGATACCGGTGGTGCCTTCGTACAGCATCGAAATGCGGCTGTCGCGAACGTTCTGCTCCATGCCCCACTCGGCGATGAAGCCGTGGCCGCCATAGATTTGTACGCCGTGGTTGGCGGACTCGAAGCCGACTTCAGTCATGAAGGCTTTGGCAATTGGCGTCATGAACGCCAGTAATGCGTCGGCTTTCTTCTTCTCTTCTTCGTCTACGCCGTATTTAACGATGTCGACTTGCTTGGCGGTGAAGTAAACCATCGCACGGTTACCTTCGGCGAAGGCCTTCATGGTCAACAGCATGCGACGTACATCAGGGTGAACGATGATCGGGTCGGCGGCTTTTTCTGGCGCTTTCGGGCCGGTCAGGGAGCGCATTTGCAGACGATCGCGAGCGTATTTCAGGCCGCCCTGGAAGCCGATCTCGGCGTGAGCCAGACCTTGTAGCGCCGTACCCAGACGTGCGGTGTTCATGAAGGTGAACATGCAGTTCAGGCCTTTGTTCGCCGGGCCGATCAGGAAACCGGTGGCCGCGTCGAAGTTCATCACGCAGGTGGCGTTACCGTGGATGCCCATCTTGTGTTCCAGGGAACCGCAGGTCACGGCGTTGCGAGCGCCGATCGAACCGTCTTCGTTCGGCATGAACTTTGGAACGATGAACAGCGAAATGCCTTTGGTGCCAGCCGGTGCATCCGGCAGGCGTGCCAGCACGATATGAACGATGTTGTCGGCCATGTCGTGTTCGCCGGCCGAGATGAAGATCTTGGTGCCGGATACTTTGTAGGAACCGTCGGCCTGAGGTTCGGCCTTGGTGCGCAGCATGCCCAGGTCGGTGCCGCAGTGCGGTTCGGTCAGGCACATGGTGCCGGTCCACTCGCCGGAAACCAGTTTGGTCAGGTAAGCCTCTTGCTGCTCAGGCGTGCCGTGCTCGGAAATGGTGTTCATCGCGCCATGGGACAGGCCTGGGTACATGCCCCACGACCAGTTGGCTTCGCCAACCATTTCACTGACCGCCAGACCCAGAGACTCCGGCAAGCCCTGGCCGCCGTGCTCTACGTCGTGGGCCAGGCTAGGCCAGCCGCCTTCGACGAATTGCTTGTAGGCTTCTTTGAAGCCGGTCGGGGTTTTAACGCCGGACTCGCTCCAGGTGCAACCTTCGGTGTCACCCACGCGGTTCAGCGGAGCCAGCACCTGCTCACAAAACTTGGCGCCTTCTTCGAGAATGGCGTCAACCATGTCTGGAGTTGCGTCCTGGCAAGCCGGAAGGCTCTGATAGTGCGCTTCGTAGCCGAGCAGCTCGTCACGAACGAAGCGAATATCACGCAAGGGGGCCTTGTAGTCAGGCATAGCGATAAACCTCTGCTGATGTAACCGGGAATGAACGACCGCGTTGATTTATTGTGGCGGTCAAACAGTTGTTTGAAACATACGTTTGCGCCTAAAGCTTGTCAAGCGCCGATCTTTTGCCATTCGTCATCACGCCATGGGAATACCGGGCACAGCGCAGGGCAACACCGTCGACTGAGCAACACGCTGTGCAGGAAAGATTAGTTGAGCGAGAAAGACTTACGCGGAAAAACGCCGCGAAAAGTCGCGGCGTCAAAGAAGCGAATTGAGCGAGGGATCAGGCGAACGTATCGATCAACGTACCGAGCACTTCGTCGGATGCTTTGGCGACTATGACACCCAGCTCAACCTGAAATTTGCCTTGGGACATCTCGACCATGTTACTGGCCAAGTCCGACTGCTGACTGCGATCGACTGAACGCAGACGATCAACCTGAGCCTCGGAAGACTGGCTGGTCACAGAGCGCTCGATCGTAGTGTTGGCGATCTGGCCAGAGGCTTGATCGACACGGTTTTGCCCTGTCTGAATAGTGCTCAGACCGGCATAAAAAGCGGTGTTTCCTGAGATTTCCATGGGAGAGCTCGTCCTTGCAAAGGATCAACAGCGGCCATTGAACCAGACCCACCGGCAAAAGGCCCGACAAAAACACTAATGGCACAATGCCTTGTCATAGTTAAAACCCCAGCCAAAAAACTTCAGTCCAGCAAATCCAGTTGAAGATGCTCGGCCACCGCCTCGGCGGTCACCAACTTGAGTTTCGGCACCCGCCCCAGGCACGGTGCCGGGATCCGCTCAGCGAGGGTCGCAAGGTTTTCCTCCAGACGCGCAGTCTTCGGATCGATGATATTGGCCACCCACCCCGCCAACTGCAAACCGTCCAAAGCAATTGCCTCGGCCGTCAGCAGCGCATGGTTGATGCAACCCAGACGCACACCCACCACCAGAATCACCGGCAGATCCAGCGCCATCGCCAAGTCCGACAGATTGTCCTGATCTGCCAAAGGCACCCGCCAGCCTCCAGCACCTTCGATCAAGGTGAAATCCGCCTGCATATCGAGGATCTCCCGCATTGGCGCCAACAATGATTGCACCGTCAATGCCACACCGGCCTCCCGTGCCGCCAGATGCGGAGCGATGGCGGGTTCGAGCGCCACAGGGTTGACCTGTGCATAAGTCAAAGGCACCGAGCACTCCGCCAGCAACGCCAATGCATCGGCGTTGCGCAAGCCCTTGGGCGTCACATCGCAACCGGAGGCGACCGGCTTGCCCGCCGCCGTACTCAATCCCGCCGACCGCGCGGCATGCAGCAAGCCTGCGGCAATGGTGGTCTTGCCGACATCAGTGTCCGTGCCGGTGATGAAATACGCTGCGCTCATTAGGGTTTCTCCAAAACGGCGTACACCACTTGATAAGTCGCCGGCAGACCTTCGGCCTGACGAAATTGCTCATAAGCCTCGACCAAGCCGAGGATCCGCGCCCTGCCGGTCAAACCACCCGGTCGACCGGGGTTCAGGTTGTGCGCGCCCAGTGCCTTGAGTTCATGGGTCAGGCTGCGCACATCCGGGTAATGCAACACGTGCGGCCGGGTTTCCAGGCTCGCGACGCTCAAACCGCTGGCCGCGCACAGCTGTTGATAAACCCCGAACTCGCGGAAGCGGTTGACGTGCACCATGCCGTCCACCTGACGCCAGCTGTCACGCAGCTCAAACAACGTGCCCACGCACAGACTAGCAAACGCGAAAATTCCGCCCGGTTTCAGCACCCGATGCGCCTCACTGAGCACCGAGGCGAAGTCTGCACACCACTGCACCGCCAGGCTGGAGAAGATCAAATCGCAGGTTGAATCCTGCAACGGCAACCGCTCGGCATCGCCTGCGATGAAATGCGTCGCACCACCCAAAGGCCGGGCGTGATTAACCATGCCTTCGGCGATATCCAATGCCAGTCCGTTACTGCCAGGAAATAGCTCACCCAATGCACGACTGAAATGCCCGGTGCCGCAGCCCAGATCCAGCCAGACACCCGGCACAAAGTCCGCTGGCAAACGACTCGACAATTCACTGCCAACATCACGCTGCAATTCGGCCACGCTGTCGTAGCTCGCCGCCGCGCGGGAAAAGGACGCCGCCACCTGGCGTTTGTCGGGCAAACCGCCAGGCAGGTTAGGAAGGGATAAATCAGTCATCACCGAACTCATGCAAAAAGGCCTGAATCGCCCCCGCCACACCGTGGGGGTCTTCCAGAAGAAACGCGTGACTGGCCTGCTCAATCAGACCGATTTCGACATCCGGCAACAACGCCAGCAGGTCCCCTGCCGCTTCGGCCGGAACCAGTCCGTCGAGGCCGGCGAACAAATGCAGTTGCGGGCCGCGGAATGCTTGTAATGCCTCGCGGGTATCCAGTTGTGCGAGCAACTCCAGGCCGCTCATCAGCACATCAGGCGACGTGTGTGGCGCGCCACCGAGCAACAGCCGCGACAACCCGCGTGGGTCTTCAGCGCCTTGGGCACAGAGCAGCGAAAAGCGTTTCAACGTCACGCGCGGATCGGTGTGACAACCCGCCAGAAACGCATCGAAGGTCTCACCGGGCATCGCGCTCGGCCATTGCTCATGGGCGACAAACGAAGGATTGCTCGCCAGGGTCAGCAAGCCGCAGCAACGATCACCACGTCGCGCCGCCAACTCGGAAGCGAGCATGCCGCCCAGGGACCAGCCGCCGAGCCAGGCATCCTGTGGCACCGTCGAATCGAGTTCATCGAGCCATTCTTCAAGCGTGCTCGACACCAACTCTGGCAACGGTTCGATCTCGACCTGCAGGTGTTCATCCAGCCCCTGTAATGCGGCGGCCAAAGGTTCCAGCGGCGAAATACCGAGGCCCCAGCCGGGCAGCAGAATCAAACGATTACGCATGGCTTGGCTCCGGTCCCAGTTGTTGAAAACAATCGGCCAGTCCATTTAACAATAGCTGCACCTGCGCCTCGCTGTGCGCAGCGGTCAGGGTCACACGCAGTCGGGCGCTGCCCGCAGGCACGGTCGGTGGACGGATCGCCGTCACCATCAGACCGCGCTCGCGCAACATCTGCGACAGTCGAACCGCACGCCCGGCATCGCCGATCATGATCGGTTGGATCGGCGTGAAGCTGTCCATCAACTCCAGGCCGATCTGCTCGGCACCGTGGCGGAATTGGCGAATCAGCGTTTTCAGATGTTCACGTCGCCAGTGTTCGCTACGCAGCAGCTCAAGGCTTTTCAGCGTTGCGCAGGCCAGCGCCGGCGGCTGACTGGTGGTGTAAATGTAGGGACGGGCGAACTGGATCAGGCTCTCGATCAGTTCCTCGCTGCCCGCCACAAACGCCCCGGCCGTACCGAACGCCTTGCCCAGGGTGCCGACCAATACCGGCACGTCTTCCTGACTCAGGCCGAAATGCTCGACGATCCCGCCGCCATGGGCACCCAGTGGACCAAACCCGTGAGCGTCATCGACCATCAACCATGCACCTTTGGCTTTTGCCTCCCGAGCCAGCGCCGGCAAGTCAGCGATGTCGCCGTCCATGCTGAACACGCCGTCGGTGACGACCAGGGTGTTGCCGGTCGCCTTTTCGAGACGCTTGGCCAGACTCGTTGCGTCGTTGTGCAGGTATCGATTGAAGCGCGCACCGGACAACAGCCCCGCATCCAGCAACGACGCGTGATTGAGCCGGTCTTCCAGCACCGTGTCACCCTGCCCCACCAACGCAGTGACTGCGCCGAGGTTGGCCATGTAACCCGTGGTGAAAAGCAACGCACGCGGACGGCCGGTCAGATCAGCCAAGGCTTCTTCCAGCGCGTGATGCGGACTGCTGTGGCCGATGACCAAATGCGACGCCCCGCCGCCGACGCCCCAACGGGTTGCCCCGGCGCGCCAGGCTTCGATCACTTGCGGGTGATTGGCCAGGCCCAGATAGTCGTTGTTACAAAACGCCAGCAACGGCTGACCATCAACCACCACTTCCGGCCCTTGAGGGCTTTGGAGCAATGGGCGATGTCGATAAAGATTTTCGGCACGACGGGCAGCAAGGCGTGCGGCGAGATCGAAAGACATGCAGGCCTCGGCTCGGGCAGTCAGATTACATAATCCAAGGTTGGGCACAATCCAATGTGGGATCAAACAGCAGCGTTATAAAACTGCTCGCTGCTCTTCTGCTCAACCAGCGCTTGTTCGATCGCGGCCTGATGGACTTCGTCAGCGTGCTCTTCGCGCGCTTCCGGCAGGATGCCCAGTCGCGAGAACAGTTGCATGTCCTTGTCGGCCTGCGGGTTGGCGGTGGTCAGCAATTTATCGCCGTAGAAAATCGAGTTGGCACCGGCGAAGAACGCCAGGGCCTGCATCTGCTCGTTCATCGCTTCGCGGCCGGCGGACAGGCGCACGTGGGATTGCGGCATCAGGATGCGGGCGACAGCAAGCATGCGGATGAAGTCGAACGGGTCGATATCGTCGGCGTTTTCCAGCGGCGTACCGGCGACTTTCACCAGCATGTTGATTGGCACCGACTCAGGATGCTCTGGCAGGTTGGCGAGTTGGATCAGCAGATTGGCGCGGTCATCAAGCGACTCGCCCATGCCGAGAATGCCACCGGAGCAGATCTTCATTCCCGAATCACGCACATAGGCCAGGGTTTGCAGGCGCTCGCTGTAAGTACGGGTGGTGATGATGCTGCCGTAGAACTCAGGCGAGGTATCGAGGTTGTGGTTGTAGTAGTCGAGACCCGCCTGAGCCAGGGCGACGGTCTGGTCCTGGTCGAGACGACCGAGGGTCATGCAGGTTTCCAGGCCCATGGCTTTTACGCCTTTGACCATTTCCAGTACGTACGGCATGTCTTTGGCCGACGGATGTTTCCACGCCGCGCCCATGCAGAAACGGGTAGATCCGATGGCCTTGGCGCGAGCGGCCTCTTCGAGGACCTTCTGCACTTCCATCAGTTTTTCTTTTTCCAGGCCGGTGTTGTAGTGACCGGACTGCGGGCAATATTTGCAATCTTCCGGGCAGGCGCCGGTTTTGATCGACAACAGTGTCGACACCTGGACCCGGTTCGCGTCGAAATGTGCGCGGTGCACCGTCTGCGCCTGAAACAACAGGTCGTTGAATGGCTGAACGAAGAGTGCTTTGACTTCGGCCAAAGACCAGTCATGACGCAGGGTTGCAGTGGTGCTGGCGCTCATGGGCGTTTCCTTGTTTTATGCATGGCTTGCGGCTGGGGAATGGAATACCCACAGACGCGACACGGATGTTCGGCATATTTAAGGAAGAGCGATGCGCTGTCAACCACGATACGATGGACCGGTTTACATCTGGTTAAAAAACAAACAATCTTGCCTGCTCTGCGCAGAAGCGGCCGATGAAAGCACGCCGATCTGCATGGCCTGTGAAATGGAGTTGCCCTGGCTTGGCGATCATTGCCAAACCTGCGCTCTGCCGTTGCCCGCCGCTGGCCTGACCTGCGGCCAATGCCTGAAACAACCGCCCGCCTTCGAGCGAGTGGCCGCGCCATGGACGTACAGCTTTCCGGTGGACACGTTGATCATGCGCTTCAAACATTCTGCGAAGTGGCCGTTTGGCCGCCTGCTCGCCGAACTTCTCGCGCAATTCCTGCAAAATCGCTTCGATGAGGATCTAGAACGGCCCGACGCTCTGGTCCCGGTGCCGCTGGCCGCCAGGCGCCTGCGTCAACGGGGTTTCAATCAGGCCGCGATGCTGGCCCGCTGGCTTAGCGCCAGCCTCGACATTCCTTGTGATGAAACGCTGCTGTTGAGGATTCAGGACACCCGCGCGCAACAGGACCTGAATGCCGACGCCCGCAAAAAAAACCTGCGCAATGCCTTCACTTTGGCGCCCGGTACGTCCATCAAGGGTCGACATTTGGCAGTGGTCGACGACGTGCTCACCACCGGCGCCACAGCCCAGGCCCTCGCTCGGCTGTTGATGGACGCCGGCGCCGCGCGGGTGGACGTCTATTGCCTGGCCCGCACACCCAAACCCGGCGATGCGCCCTGACTTGACTCCCGGGCCCCAAGCCGCCAACGTCCTTCCCATCGCCACAGCCCAAAGCGTCTTGCCATGTCCTTGCCTACGTTGTTATCCCAGCACATCGCCCGTCGTCCACAGCGCATCGCGTTACTGCAGCACATCGCCGAACAGGGCTCGATCACCCGCGCCGCCAAAAGCGCGGGACTGAGTTACAAAGCGGCCTGGGACGCCATCGATGAGTTGAACAACCTCGCGCAAAAGCCGTTGGTGGAGCGCAGTGTCGGCGGTAAGGGCGGTGGCGGCGCCAAACTCTCCTGCGAAGGCGAGCGCGTATTGCGCCTGTATCAAAAGCTGCAAGCCTTGCAGGCTCAGGTGCTGGAAGCCGCAGAAGATGCCAGCGATCTGGACCTGCTCGGTCGGCTGATGCTCAGAACCAGCGCGCGCAATCAATTGCACGGCAAGGTTGTGGCGATCGAAGCCCAGGGACGCAACGACTGCATTCGACTTGAACTGCCTGAAGGCTTGACCATCGATGCGCAGATTACCCACGACAGCACTCTGCGGCTGGAATTGGAAACCGGCACCGAAGTGGTCGCCCTGATCAAGGCTGGCTGGCTCGACCTGCTGGGTATCGAGGACGACGCAACGCCGGGACACAATTGCCTGGTGGGCATCATCGAAGAAATTCTCGACGCCGAGGACGGCCCCAGCGAAGTACGCATCGGCCTGCCCAATGGCCAGACACTCTGCGCGCTGGCCGAACCGCTGCACTTGAAAACCCTCGGCCTCACCGCCGATAAACCGGTGCGGGTGCAGTTCGCGCCTTCCAACATCTTGCTCGGTACACCGCTCTGAAACATTAGCGTCATTAACGCGCTTTAAGGTGACTGCAAAAACCCGCAGGGAGCCTGATGTGAGCCTATTAGAAGACAACCAATCCACCGACCTCGAGAAAATGGTCGGCCTCAGCCGTCGAGGCTTCATCAGCGCCGGTGCCCTTTGCGGTGCAGCGATGTTCCTGGGTGGCAACCTGCTGAGCCGCAGCGTGCTGGCCGCCAGCGTCAGCGCCGGCTCCAGCAAACTGTTGGGTTTTGACAGTATTTCCGCCGCCACCAGCGACGCCATCAGCCTGCCGCCAGGCTACAAATCTTCGGTGTTGATCAGCTGGGGGCAGCCTCTGCAGAAGAACGGCCCGGCGTTCGACCCAAGTGGCAACGGCACGGCCGAGCATCAGGAAATCCAGTTCGGCGATAACAACGACGGCATGAGCCTGTTCGAATTCCCCGATGACAACAACCGGGCGCTGATGGCGATCAACAACGAATACACCAACTATCGCTACCTCTACGCTCACGGCGGCATGCCGCAGTCGGCTGCAGACGTGCGCAAGGCGTTGGCCTGTGAAGGCGTGTCAGTGATCGAAGTGCAGCGCAAGAACGGCCAGTGGCATTTCGTCGAGGGCTCGCGCTACAACCGGCGCATTCACGGCAACGCGCCGATCAGCCTGAGCGGCCCGGCCGCCGGCCACGAGCTGTTGAAAACCAGTGCCGACCCACACGGCAAGAACGTCCTTGGCACCTTCCAGAACTGCGCCAACGGCAAGACGCCGTGGGGCACATATCTGACCTGCGAAGAAAACTTCACCGACTGCTTCGGCAGCAGCAATGCCGAGCAAAAGTTCGACGCCGCGCAGAAACGCTACGGCACGGTGGCGGCCAGCAAAGAGATCAACTGGCACCCGCACGACGAGCGCTTCGACCTGGCGAAAAACCCCAACGAACTCAACCGGCACGGCTGGGTGGTGGAAATCGATCCGTTCGACCCGCAATCGACGCCGGTCAAACGCACCGCGCTGGGTCGTTTCAAACATGAAAACGCCGCCCTTGCCGAAACCAATGACGGTCACGCCGTGGTGTACATGGGCGACGACGAGCGCGGCGAGTTCATCTACAAATTCGTCAGCCGCGACAAGATCAACCACAAAAACCCCAAGGCCAACCGCGACCTGCTGGACCACGGTACCTTGTACGTGGCGCGTTTCGACGCGGGTGACGGCAATGCCGATCACCCGAAAGGCCAAGGCGAGTGGATCGAGCTGACCCACGGCAAAAACGGCCTCGACGCCGGCAGCGGCTTTGCCAGTCAGGCCGAAGTGCTTATTCACGCGCGCCTCGCGGCCACGGTGGTGAAAGCCACGCGCATGGACCGTCCGGAGTGGATCGTCGTCAGCCCCAAGGATGGCCAGGTGTATTGCACGCTGACCAACAACGCCAAGCGTGGCGAGGATGGCCAGCCGGTGGGCGGACCCAACCCGCGCGAGAAAAACGTCTATGGGCAGATTCTGCGCTGGCGCACCGACCGTGACGATCACGGTGCCAAAAGCTTTGCCTGGGATCTGTTCGTGGTCGCCGGTAACCCGGGCATCCACGCCGGCACGCCGAAGGGCGGTTCATCGAACATCACGCCACAGAACATGTTCAACAGCCCGGATGGGTTGGCTTTCGATGATGCCGGACGGTTGTGGATTCAAACCGATGGCGACTCGAGCAATGCCGGTGATTTCGCGGGCATGGGCAACAATCAGATGCTCTGCGCTGACCCGGTAACCGGGGAGATTCGGCGCTTCATGGTCGGGCCGGTGGGCTGTGAGGTGACGGGGATCAGTTTCTCGCCCGACCAGAAGACCTTGTTTGTCGGGATTCAGCATCCGGGGGAGAACGGCGGGTCGACGTTCCCTGAGCATCTGCCGAATGGCAAGCCGCGGTCTTCGGTGATGGCGATTTCCCGGGAAGATGGCGGGATCGTCGGCGCCTGATCGGACCTCTTGATGATCGTTCCCACGCTCTGTGGGAACGATCCCACTAAAGAAGCCCCGTCTGCGCTACCATGCTTGGCCGGACGCGGCAGCCTGCCGCGCGCAGGAGTCAGCATGGCCCACCCGTTTGCAACCCTCACCCCAGACCTCGTGCTCGATGCCGTCGAAAGCATCGGCTTTCTCAGCGACGCGCGCATTCTGGCGCTCAACAGCTATGAGAACCGTGTCTATCAGGTCGGCATCGAAGACTCCGAGCCGCTGATCGCCAAGTTCTACCGTCCGCAGCGCTGGACCAACGAAGCGATTCTCGAAGAGCACCAATTCACCTTCGAACTCGCCGAGTGCGACGTGCCGGTGGTCGCGCCGATGATTCACAACGGTGCCAGCCTGCATGAACACGCCGGTTTCCGATTCACCCTGTTCCCCCGCCGTGGTGGCCGTGCGCCAGAGCCTGGCAATCTCGATCAGCTGTATCGCCTGGGGCAACTGCTCGGTCGCCTGCACGCCGTCGGCGCTACAAAGCCGTTCGAACACCGCGAAGCGCTGGGCGTGAAGAACTTCGGTCATAACTCGCTGACGACATTGCTCGAAGGCAATTTCATACCGCGCAGTTTGCTGCCAGCCTACGAGTCAGTGGCCCGCGACCTGCTCAAGCGTGTGGAAGAGGTCTACAACGTTACGCCGCACAAGAACATCCGCATGCACGGCGACTGCCACCCCGGCAACATGATGTGCCGCGACGAGATGTTCCACATCGTCGACCTGGACGACTGTCGCATGGGCCCGGCGGTGCAGGACATCTGGATGATGCTGGCGGGTGATCGTCAGGAATGTCTCGGTCAGTTGTCGGAATTGATGGACGGCTACAGTGAGTTCCACGACTTCGATCCGCGGGAACTGGCGTTGATCGAACCGCTGCGCGCCTTGCGCCTGATGCACTACAGCGCCTGGCTCGCCCGCCGCTGGGACGACCCGGCATTCCCGCACAGTTTTCCGTGGTTCGGCACGGAGCGATATTGGGGTGATCAAGTGTTGGCGTTGCGCGAGCAATTGGCTGCGCTCAACGAAGAGCCATTGAAGCTTTTTTAATGTCAAGATCAAAAGATCGCAGCCTTCGGCAGCTCCTACACGGTGTACGCAATCACTCTGTAGGAGCTGCCGAAGGCTGCGATCTTTTGCATTCAGAAGCGACACGTCTATACAACCGCCTTACAATTCCCTCTTTGTTAGCTGCCTAAGCAAGGATTCTGCATGCAAGCCGCCAACCCGCGTCGCGGGTACATCCTGGGCCTGAGTGCCTACATCATCTGGGGACTTTTCCCGCTCTACTTCAAAGCCATCGCCAACGTGCCCGCCGTGGAGATCATCATCCACCGCGTGCTCTGGTCCGCGCTGTTCGGCGCCTTGCTGCTGATGGTGTGGAAACATCCGGGCTGGTGGCGCGAGTTGCGTGACAACCCGAAACGCCTGGCGATCCTGGCCCTGAGCGGCACGCTGATTGCGGCCAACTGGCTGACCTACGTCTGGTCGGTGAACAACGGGCGCATGCTTGAAGCCAGTCTTGGTTACTACATCAACCCGCTGGTGAACGTGCTCTTGGGCATGTTGATCCTCGGCGAACGACTGCGGCGCATGCAATGGCTGGCGGTTGGACTCGCGGCGATCGGCGTTGCGCAACAGGTCTGGCAAGTCGGCAGCCTGCCGTGGGTGTCCCTGGTGCTGGCGCTGACCTTCGGTTTTTACGGACTGATCCGCAAGCAGGCACCGGTCAAAGCGTTGCCGGGGCTAGTGGTGGAAACCTGGATGCTGGTGCCGATTGCCGTCGCGTGGTTGCTGTTCAACCCCACCGCGAGCAGCGCTCAAGCCGAATTCTGGACCACGTCCGAAGCCTGGTGGCTGGTGGCCGCCGGTCCGGTGACGTTGGTGCCGCTGGTGTGTTTCAACGCCGCTGCACGGCATTTGCCTTACACGACGCTGGGATTTCTCCAGTACTTAGCGCCGACGTTGGTATTGCTGCAAGCCGTTCTGCTGTTTGATGAACACTTGTCATCCAGCACCCTCGTGGCGTTCATCTTTATCTGGGCTGGTCTGGCGGTTTACAGCGTCGATGCGGTGATAAGTATGCGTCGCCGCCGCTGATCAAAAAACGTACAAATCTCCACGGGCCACGTTCTATGTGGCCTGTATCGATCCTTCCCAAGGTTATCCACAGCCTGATCCCCGGCGTTTGTGCGCAACTTGTTGAAACTGCTGGTTTTTTGATCAGAATCTGAAGAGCCCCGGCCGACGGGGCCTGGCGGGCTGTCTCTACAGGTTATCCACAGGCAGGTGCACGTATAACTTGGATAACCTCTTCAGGGTTCACTGCGCAGTACCAATTCGACCATCAAATCGTCCGCCAGGGTTTCCAGTCGCGATTGCAGCACGTCCAGAGACAGCGTCAGCGGCACGGCGAGAATCGCTTCAGCGTGAAACAAAGGCTCGCTGCTCATCGGCGCCGGACGTACTTCGGTCACCAGACGCTCCAGGTTCACCCCCTGCTCACTCAGCAGACGCGTGATGTCGCGTACGATCCCAGGGCGGTCATTGCCCACCAATTCCATGGCAATCGGTTTCCAGGTGCACGATTGCTCGATGCCGCTTTCGGCAATCAGCACGCGAATGCCATGAGCGGACAACGCCTGTAGGGCATCCACCAGTTCATCGTAGGCCTCGGCCGGGACGCCCACGCGAAGAATCCCGGCGAACTGCCCGGCCATGCGTGACATCCGACTTTCCAGCCAGTTACCGCCGTGCTCGGCGATGCACTGGGCGATGCGCTCGACCTGCCCTGGCTTGTCTGGAGCGAATACAGTGAGTACGAGGTGGTCCATGGCGCAGCCCTCTTGTCATGACTTTTGTTATAGAAGACCAAGTATAGGCAAGGGGCGGGAATCGGCTCGGAGCCTCGGAAAACCAAAGCGCCATAGCAGTGAACCGAAGATTATGTGTACAAGTTTTTATATTTAACTGGAACAATCTAATGGTTTTTTGAGAACATCCCGCTCCCCGACGTGACCGCAATGCGTCATGGGGTCGCAGTACGACGTAATTGGTCTAATTTTCACAACCGCATTTCATCATGTAGTATGCCGCAGCGCGCACTACATAACGTTGAATCGATGTCTGCCACAGGCACAGTCGCAACCCTGAAAGCCCCGTCAGCAAGGCATCCAAGCCGTTGATTGGACCGAACCCAGCCGCCCGAACGGGCATGTACTGGCAGACGGGTTTGTGGTTTAAATGGCCAGAGGCTTCATTGTCAAAATTGAAGAGCTGAAAAGCAAAATAGCTGAGCAGAGTGAGGCAAGCAATGACTGAACACGTTCAAGTCGGGGGCCTGCAGGTCGCCAAAGTCCTGTTCGACTTCGTGAACAACGAAGCCATTCCCGGTACCGGCCTCACCGCCGATAAGTTCTGGGCCGGTGCCGACAAGGTCATTCATGACCTGGCGCCGAAGAACAAAGCCCTACTCGCCAAACGCGATGATATCCAGGCTCGTATCGATGGCTGGCACCAATCCCGTGCCGGTCAACCACACGACGCCGTGGCCTATAAAGCCTTCTTGCAAGACATCGGTTATCTGCTGCCAGAAGCGGCTGATTTCCAGGCAACGACGCAAAACGTCGATGACGAAATCGCCCGCATGGCCGGTCCGCAGCTTGTGGTTCCGGTGATGAACGCCCGCTTCGCGCTCAATGCCTCGAACGCCCGCTGGGGTTCGCTGTATGACGCGCTCTACGGCACCGACGCCATCAGCGAGGCTGACGGCGCGGAAAAAGGCAAAGGCTACAACAAGGTTCGCGGTGACAAGGTCATCGCCTTCGCCCGCGCCTTCCTCGATGAAGCGGCGCCGTTGGCTGCCGGCACTCACGTCGATTCCACCGCCTACAAGATCGTTGACGGCAAACTGGTGGTCGCCCTTAAAGGCGGCAGCAACACCGGCTTGCGCGATGATGCCCAACTGATCGGTTTCCACGGCGATGCAGCTGCACCGACCGCGATCCTGCTGAAGAACAACGGCCTGCACTTCGAAATCCAGGTCGACGCCAGCACCCCGGTCGGCCAGACCGACGCTGCCGGTGTCAAAGACATCCTGATGGAAGCCGCGCTGACCACCATCATGGACTGCGAAGACTCCGTCGCCGCCGTCGATGCCGATGACAAAGTGGTGATCTACCGCAACTGGCTTGGCCTGATGAAGGGCGATCTGTCGGAAGAAGTCTCCAAGGGCGGTCAGACCTTTACCCGCACCATGAACGCCGACCGCACTTACACCGGTGTCGATGGTAAAGAACTGAGCCTGCACGGTCGTTCGCTGTTGTTCGTGCGCAACGTCGGTCACCTGATGACCATCGACGCAATCCTCGACAAGGATGGCAATGAAGTGCCGGAAGGCATCCTCGACGGTCTGGTCACCAGCCTTGCGGCGATCCACAGCCTCAACGGCAACAACTCGCGTAAGAACAGCCGTACTGGCTCGGTCTATATCGTGAAGCCAAAGATGCACGGACCGGAAGAAGCGGCGTTCACCAACGAGCTGTTCGGTCGCATCGAAGACGTGTTGGGCCTGGCGCGCAACACCCTCAAAGTCGGGATCATGGACGAGGAGCGTCGTACCACGATCAACCTCAAGGCCTGCATCAAGGCCGCCAGCGAGCGTGTAGTGTTCATCAACACCGGTTTCCTCGACCGTACCGGCGATGAAATCCACACCTCCATGGAAGCCGGCCCGATGGTACGCAAGGCCGACATGAAGGCTGAGAAATGGATCGGCGCCTACGAGAACTGGAACGTCGATATCGGTTTGAGTACCGGCCTGCAAGGTCGTGCCCAGATCGGTAAAGGCATGTGGGCCATGCCGGACCTGATGGCAGCGATGCTCGAACAGAAAATCGCTCACCCGACGGCCGGCGCCAACACCGCTTGGGTTCCGTCGCCGACCGCTGCTGCGCTGCACGCGCTGCACTACCACAAGGTCGACGTGTTCACCCGTCAGGCCGAACTGGCCAAACGTGCGCGCGCTTCGGTGGATGACATCCTGACCATTCCGTTGGCCGTCAATCCAGACTGGACTGCCGAGCAGATCAAGAACGAACTGGACAATAACGCCCAGGGCATTCTCGGTTACGTGGTGCGCTGGATCGACCAAGGCGTCGGTTGCTCGAAAGTGCCGGACATCAATGACATCGGCCTGATGGAAGACCGTGCGACGCTGCGGATTTCCAGCCAGCACATCGCCAACTGGCTGCGCCACGGCATCGTCACCGAAGATCAGGTCATGGAAAGCCTCAAGCGCATGGCGCCGGTGGTTGACCGTCAGAACGCCAACGACGCGCTGTACCGTCCACTGGCTCCCAACTTCGACAGCAACATCGCCTTTCAGGCGGCGGTCGAACTGGTGGTCGAAGGAACGAAGCAGCCGAACGGCTACACCGAGCCGGTTCTGCACCGTCGTCGTCGCGAGTTCAAGGCTGCCAATGGCCTGTAACTGAGCGCTGACGCCGGATAAAAAAAAGCCCTGATCGAGAGATCAGGGCTTTTTTGTTTCAATTCGATTACTGCACATCCATTCCCAACTCATGCTTGACCAGCGCCAACAGCTTGCCGGTATCGACAGGCTTGAGCAGGAAGTCGACCACGCTCAAATGCATCGCAGCGATCGCATCTTTCACGTCGGCGTCACCGGAAACAATGATGATCGGCATTGCCGCCCGAACCGACTCACGCACCTGGCGGATCAGCTCCAGACCATCGACAGTTCCCATCCGCAGATCGGTAATCACCAAGCCAATCGATGGCTTCTCGTCCAACATCTTGAGTGCAGTTTCACCACTGGCGGCGGTCATGCAACGAATACCGTCCAACGCAAGAATCTCCGACAGCAGCTCACGCGAGTCTTTATCGTCATCGACGATCAGCACCCGCTGCGGCGGCAGGTCAGGTTCCTGCATGACCGCAATCAGCGCCTCGCGCTCGGCGTCACTCAAAATATCGTGGTCGGACATGGCTTTCTCTGCGTTTTCAATTCAATTGCCTATCACTTCCGTGTGACATCACCCAGCAGACCTTCAGGGTGCACTTCGTCGGAAATTTTTCCTATAGCCAATGCAGGAGGTTTTTCCCACAGTTGCGTCAGACATTTCCCAAATACCGACAGCCTCCCTGCCTACCTACCTACCTAGACTTACGTCCAATGGGCACCCTGCACGCAGGGGGCGACCATGAGTAGTCATCCGACAACAACAATTCAAAAAAGACTGCGGTGTTAGTTATGAGTAAAGCGGACGCCTTCACACAGGCAGGGAAAACCGCGGTGTTGCAGAACATCCAGGGCACTTTGCAATTCCTTCAGCGCTTCCCGCCCTTCAATCAAATGGAACACGCCCACCTGGCGTACCTGGTCGAGCAATGTCAGCTGCGTTTTTATGCCCCTGGCGAGAGCATCATCAAGCCCGCCGACGGCCCGGTTGAACATTTCTACATCGTCAAACAAGGCCGGGTCGTGGGTGAACGTCCCCACACGGCCAAGGGCGGGACCGAAACCACCTTCGAAATCACCACCGGCGAGTGTTTCCCCCTCGCCGCGCTGCTGGGGGAGCGTGCAACCCGCACCGAACACCTCGCGGCCGATGACACCTTTTGCCTACAGCTGAACAAGCTGGCGTTCATCAAATTGTTCGCACTTTCCAACACGTTTCGCGACTTTTCCCTACGCGGCGTGAGCAGCCTGCTGGATCAGGTTAACCAGCAAGTCCAGCAAAAAGCCGTGGAAACCCTCGGCACCCAGTACTCGCTCAATACCCGACTGGGCGAATTAGCCATGCGTCACCCGGTGACCTGCAGCCCGGCCACGCCGCTGCGTGAAGCCGTGACCCTGATGCACGAGCAGCAGGTCGGCAGCATCGTGGTCGTGGACGAGCAGAAAGCGCCGCTGGGGATTTTCACCCTGCGCGACCTGCGCCATGTGGTGGCCGACGGCACTAACGACTTCAACGAAACCATCGAACGGCACATGACCCAGGCGCCGTTTTTCCTGTCGCCGGACCACAGCGCCTTCGATGCGGCGATTGCCATGACCGAGCGGCACATCGCCCACGTGTGCCTGGTGAAGGATCATCGCCTGTGCGGCGTGGTCTCGGAACGTGATTTGTTTTCCCTGCAACGGGTCGATCTGGTGCATCTGGCGCGGACCATCCGCAGCGCCCAGCGCGTAGAAAACCTGGTGGCGATGCGCGGCGAAATCGGCCAACTGGTGGAGCGCATGCTGGCCCATGGCGCGTCGTCGACCCAGATCACCCACATCATCACCCTGCTCAACGACCACACCGTGTGCCGGGTGATCGAGCTGACACTCGCCGAAAAAGGTGACCCCGGCATTCCGTTCAGTTGGCTGTGCTTCGGTAGCGAAGGTCGCCGCGAACAGACACTGCACACCGATCAGGACAACGGCATTCTGTTCGAAGCCCGGGACGCGGCCCATGCCGCCGAAATTCGCGGAAAACTGCTGCCCATTGCCCAGCAGATCAACCAGAGCCTGGCGCTCTGCGGTTTCACCCTGTGCAAGGGCAACATCATGGCCGGCAACCCCGAACTGTGTTTGTCTCGGGCCGAATGGGCGCGGCGTTTTGCGGCGTTTATCCGCGAGGCAACGCCGGAGAACCTGCTGGGTTCGAGCATTTATTTCGATTTGCGCGTGGTCTGGGGGGACGAGCAAGGCTGCGAGCAGCTGCGTCAGGGAATTCTCGATCAGGTGAATGACAATCGGCTGTTCCAACGGATGATGGCCGAGAACGCCCTGCGCAATCGCCCGCCCGTAGGACGTTTCCGTGAGTTCGTACTGGCTCGCAAGAATGGCGAGAAAGCCACCCTGGACTTGAAAGTCCAAGGGTTGACGCCTTTTGTCGACGGTGCCCGACTGCTCGCGTTGGCCCATGGGATCGAGGCAAACAATACGCTGGAGCGCTTTCGCCAACTGGTGGAAAAAGAAGTCATCGAACGGCTGGACGGTGCGGCTTACGAAGAGGCTTATCACTTCATCCAGCAAGCCCGCATGCAGCAACATCAGCTACAGACTCGGGAGAACTTGCCCTACTCCAACCGGGTCGATCCGGATAGCCTCAATCATCTGGATCGACGGATCCTGCGTGAATCCCTGCGCCAGGCACAACGCCTGCAAAGCAGCCTGGCCCTGCGGTATCAGCTATGAGCCTGTTTTCATGGCTGCGCCCGGTAGGTCCGAGCCTTCCCGGCGAACTTCAACAACGTCTGCAACGCTTGCCCTTGGCGGCAGAGCTCGGCGACTGCAGCCTGCGCGAACAGCGCTGGGTAGTACTCGACCTGGAAACCACCGGGCTGAACCTGAACAAGGATCGGGTGTTGTCCATCGGCGCGGTGGTGATCGAGGACGGCGCGATCGATTTCAGCCAGCAGTTCGAACGCACGTTGCAATGCGCCGACATGAAGCTGGCACCCAGCGTGTTGATCCATGGCCTGGGGCCGAGTGCGATTGCTGCTGGCAGCGATCCGGCTCAAGCCCTGGTCGAATTCATGGAGTTCGTCGGCAACAGCCCGGTGCTGGCGTTTCATGCGCCGTTCGATCAGCACATGCTCGGCCGCGCGCTAAAAGACCATCTGGGCTACAAGTTGCAGCATCCGTTTCTGGATGTAGCGGACATCGCGCCGCTGCTTTGCCCTCAGGCGCACATTCGCGATGCCGGGCTGGATGAGTGGATCAACTGGTTCAAACTGGAAGTGTTCGAGCGCCACAATGCCAGTGCCGATGCGTTGGCCACCGCTGAGCTGGCGTTGATTTTGTTCAGCCGGGCGCGGCAGTTGCAGATCCATAGCCCGTTGAATCTGCAGCAGCGGATGAATCAGTGGAAGCGGCGACAGCGAGCACCTTCTTTCTAAAAGACACCGCAATTCTTTGTAGGAGCTGCCGAAGGCTGCGATCTTTTGATCTTAAAATCCAAAGTCAAAGTCAAAAGATCGCAGCCTTCGGCAGCTCCTACAGGGGTTTTGCGCCAATACACCGACGTTAGCGGTCACCCGACCAGCGCCAATTGCTTACCTCCCCCGCCTCTGCCACAATCGCGAACAATTCTCGTTACTTAACACTTCCCAATCGGTGATGCTGCGTGTCGTCAGTCCAAAGCCCTCAAAGTGAGCTCGTTGGTGCGTTGTATCGCGACCATCGCGGTTGGCTATTGGCTTGGCTGCGACGCAACGTGGCCTGTCCGCAACGAGCCGAAGACCTGAGTCAGGATACTTTTGTGCGCTTGCTGGGGCGTGAAGAGCTGAAGGCGCCGCGCGAGCCACGCGCGTTTCTGGTGGCGATTGCCAAGGGTCTGCTGTTCGACTATTTCCGCCGCGCCGCGCTGGAGCAGGCCTACCTCACGGAACTGATGCTGATCCCTGAAGGTGAACAACCGTCGGTGGAGGAACAGCAGCTGATCCTCGAAGACCTCAAAGCCATCGACCGTCTGCTCGGCAAGCTCTCAAGCAAGGCCCGGGCGGCGTTTCTCTATAACCGTCTCGACGGCCTCGGTCACTCAGAAATCGCCGAGCGTCTGGGTGTGTCAGTGCCGCGAGTTCGTCAGTACCTGGCCCAGGGCATTCGTCAGTGCTACATCGCTTTGTACGGTGAGCCGGTATGAGTCCGGCCAGCTCCAAACCCGTCTCGGCGCAGGTGCTGGATGCCGCGATTGCCTGGCAATTGTCCCTGGACGCCGGCAACCCGGTGGAGCGCGAAGAGTTCGCCAAATGGCACGCCGCCCACGAAGAACATGCGCGGGCCTGGCGCCAACTGGGCATGCTCGACCAGCGCTTCAGCGTTGCCAGCGGCCCGGCACGCACCGCGTTACTGCAATCGCGGGAGAGTATCCGCCGTCGAGTGCGCAAACTCGGCAGCGGCGTGGCCAGCATCGTCGCGGTGATCGGGTTGGCGCTGTTCGCCGGTGATCGTTATCTGCAGATCGACTACTGGCTGGCCGACCAGCGCACCGCCACCGGTGAGCAACGCACCCTGCGCCTGACCGACGGCACGCTGATCAACCTCAATACCCACAGTGCCGTTGATGTGCGTTTCGATGAAACGCAGCGACTGATCATCCTCCAGGAAGGGGAAATCCTCGTCGAAACCGGCCACGGCGATGCCCGGCCGTTTATCGTCGAAACCCGCGAAGGCAGCCTGCGCGCACTGGGGACAAGGTTCCTGGTCAAGCGCGAAGAACAAGGTACGCGCCTGAGCGTGCTGAAATCGGCGGTGGCGGCCCATCCCGAGTCGAGTCCTGAAGAACAGATTCTGCGTGAAGGCCAACAAGTCCTGATGCGCAGCAATGGCCTTGAGCCGATCGTCGCGCTCAACCTCGGCGCCGATGCCTGGACCCGCGGCATGCTGGTGGTGGACAACACGCGGCTGGAAGACCTGGTCCATGAACTCGGTCGCTATCGCCGCGGGCATTTGGGTGTTGCACCCGAGATTGCTGACTTGCGAATCACCGGCAGCTTCCCGCTGCATGACACCGACAAGGCGCTGAGCGCGCTGTTGCCGACTCTGCCGGTGCAGATCGAACAGCACACGCCGTGGTGGGTGACGGTCGTGGCGAAGACTGAGACTAAATGATCGTTCCCACTCTGCGTGGAAACGATTCACTTACTGAATCGAAATTATTTTCAATCAGCCCTATCACTTTTGAATTCTCGTTCGGCACCTAGGCAATTGAGAAATATTTTCATTCAGGAGCCGCCGTATGTCCCGTTCGCTAGACACCTTGTTGCGCCCCAGTTTGCTGGCAATCGCCATTGCCCTTTGCGCCCCTCTGGCCAGCAGTCCGCTGATCGCCGCTGAACAGGCGTCCAGCGTTCGCGCCTACAACCTGCCGGCCGCGCCATTGGCCAGCACCCTGAACCAGGTCGCCAGCCAGGCGGGCCTGGCGCTGTCGTTGAGTCCTTCACTGGCGGCGGGCAAGACCTCGGCACCGGTCAAAGGCCAGTTCGACGCAGCCGGCGCCCTGCGCGAAGCCTTGCGCGGTACCGGTCTGCAACTGGAACAGAGCAGCGCTGGCACCTACAGCCTGGTGGCCGTGCCCGAAGGCGTGATGGCCCTGCCGGAAACCGCCGTCATTGGCGTTGAAAACACTGAAAGTGCCTGGGGCCCGGCGGAAGGTTACCTGGCGACCCGCACCGCCGCCGGTACCAAGACCGATACCGCGCTGGTCGAAGCGCCGCGCTCGATTTCGGTCGCCACCCGCGAGCAAATGGACGACCGCAGCGTGCATAGCCTCGATGACGCGGTGCGCTATATGCCCGGCATCGTCGCCAGTAGCTACGGCAGCGACACCCGCTCCGACTGGTTGCGCGTGCGCGGTTTCGAACCGACTCAATTCCTCGATGGCCTGCCGCTACCAAAAGGCGTGTACGCCAACCCGAAACAGGAAACCTGGAACCTGGACCGCCTCGCCCTGCTGCGCGGCCCGGCCTCGTCGGTTTACGGCCAGACCCCGCCAGGCGGCTTGCTCGACATGGTCAGCCGTCGCCCCAGCGCCGAGTCGAACAATGAAATCCAAGTGCAATACGGCAGTGACAACCATCGCCAGATCAACTTTGCCAGCACCGGCAAGATCGACGATGAAGGCCAGTTCCTCTACGGTCTGAGCGGTGTGGTGCGCGACAGCGGCACGCAGATCGACCACGTCGACAACAAGCGCTACAACATTGCGCCAAGCCTGACCTGGAACATCGACGAAGACACCCGGTTCACCCTGCTCACCCAGTTCACCCGCGACGATACCGGCATCACCAGCCAGTTCTTGCCGGTGCAGGGCACCAAGATCCATTCGCCCCTCGGCAAGATCTCCCATCACAAGAATCTGGGCGACCCGGACTGGGAATTCTACGACCGCACCTACTACGCACTGGGCTACGCCTTTGAACATCGCTTGAACGATGTCTGGCAGTTCAAGCAGAACCTGCGTTACACAAAAACGGACCTGTCCTTCCAGGTCCTCACCCCCGGCGCTTATCCGTTCACCCAAGTCGATGCCGAGGGCAACGTGGGTCGTTCGAGCACCAGCGTTGACGAGGACATCAGCCAATTCGCCGTGGACAACAACTTCCAGGGCGACTTCGCGACCGGCGACCTCCGTCACACCCTGTTGATCGGCCTCGATCACCAGCGCACCAACACCCACTACACCTCGATCTTCGGCGACGGTCTGACCACCAACGTCAACAACCCGATCTATGGCCAGCCAATCGCTCGTCCGCCACGCTCGGCGGCGTTCTACGATTACGACCAGAAGACCTACCAGACCGGTCTGTACGTGCAGGACCAGATGGCCCTCGACCAATGGCGCCTGACGTTGGGGGGTCGTGAAGACTGGGTTCACACCAGCACCCAGTTCTTCAACAAGGGCGACGCCACCAACACCGAACGGGACAAGCACTTCAGCGGCAACGCGGCGATCAGCTATGTGTTCGACTCAGGCTTCGTGCCCTACTTGTCCTACGCCGAGTCGTTCCAGCCGACCAGCAAAGCCACGGCATCACCGACCGATTCGTTCAAGCCGACTGAAGGCAAGCAATGGGAACTGGGCATCAAGTACCAACCGCCTGGCAGCAGCACCCTGCTGACCGCTGCGGTCTACGACCTGACCCAGAAAAACGTCTCCGTCACCACGACCAACTCGAACAACGTTTCGATCACCAGCCAGACCGGTGAAGTGAAAGTCAAAGGTCTGGAGCTGGAAGCCGTCTCCGACGTGACCGAGAACCTCAAGGTCATCGCCGCTTACACCCTGGCCAAATCCGAAGTGCAGAAAGGCGACTTCAAAGGCAATCGCCTGCAACTGATGCCCAACCAACAGGCTTCGCTGTGGGCCGATTACACCTGGCACAACGGCGTGCTGGATGGTTTCGGCATCGGCGCCGGCGCTCGTTACACCGGCAACACCTACGGCGACCAGGGCAACACCTCGCTCGGCAAGGCTGACGCCTACACCGTGTTCGACGCCGCTGTTCATTACGACCTGGGCCGTCTGGACAACAGCCTGAAAGGCGCCTCCCTGGCACTGAACGCCACCAACCTGTTCGACAAGGATTACATCTCTACCTGTGACAGCTTCTATTGCTACTACGGTGACCAACGCAGCGTCGTCGCCAGTGCAACTTACACGTGGTAATTGCCTGACCTGACACGCCAATGACCAAGCCGTCCTTTGAGGACGGCTTTGGTCTTTCTGAAGGCCAAGAAATGAAAAGTAAAACAATTCGCCGCTGGTCCTTCGTCCACACCTGGACCAGCCTGATCTGCACGGTCTTTCTGCTGTTGCTGGCGCTGACCGGCTTGCCGTTGATCTTTCACCACGAAATCGACCATCTGCTGGGCGATGCCGCTGAATTGACGGCAATGCCGGCGAACACCCCGCAGCTGAATTTGCAGCAGTTGGTGCAGGCGGCTGAAGAACACCGGCCCGGCGAGGTCATGCAGTATTTCGGCTTTAACGAAGATGAGCCCAACGCCACGATCACGATCATGGCGGCCACCGCCGGCACTGAACCAAACTCGTCTCACACCTTCATGCTCGACGCCCGCACCGGTGAGGCGCTGGAGATGCCGTCGGCCAACGGCGGTTTCATGATGTTCATGCTACGCCTGCACGTGGACATGTTCGCGGGCCTGCCGGGCAAATTGCTGCTGGCGTTCATGGGCATTCTGTTCGTGGTGGCGATTGTGTCCGGGACGGTGCTGTACCTGCCGTTCATGCGCCGTTTGAAATTCGCCACCGTGCGCCAGAACAAATCCACTCGCCTGCGCTGGCTCGACCTGCACAACTTGATCGGCGTGGTGACCTTGAGCTGGGCCTTGGTGGTCGGCGTCACCGGTGTCATCAGTGCCTGCGCCGACCTGTTGATTGCGGCGTGGCGCAACGACAGTCTGAGCGCGATGATCGCGCCGTACCGCGACGCACCGCCCCTGACACAACTGGCGCCCGCGACCCGTTTGCTCGACATCGCCAAGGAAGTCGCACCGGGCATGCAGCCGGACTTTATCGCCTTCCCCGGCACACGATTCTCCAGCGAACACCATTACGCGGTGTTCATGAAAGGCAGCACCCACCTGACCTCGCACCTGCTGACACCGGTGCTGATCGACGCCAGCACCCTGCAAGTCACCGCCGTGGCCGAACGACCGTGGTACATGGACGCCATGGGCATGTCACAACCGCTGCACTTCGGCGATTACGGCGGCATGCCGATGAAAATCCTCTGGGCGAGCCTGGATGGGCTGACCATCATCGTGCTCGGTAGCGGGGTTTACTTGTGGGTGGTGCGGCGCAAGGCTGCGAAACCTGTGCTCGAGAACGCGGAGCGTCCAGCATGAGGCCACGCCAGTCGAGTTTCTGGAAGGTCTTCTCCACCCCCACGGTTATCGCCCTGCTCAGCACCGCGGGGCTGTTCGCCGCCTTGCTGGGCGATGGCGTGTGGGACGCCTTGAGCTGGCTTGGCCTGGGTGTTCCCGCAATCCTCGCCCTGCGCGGCCTGCTGCAACGCCGCTGACTGAGCAGCGGATCAACGCGCTATGCTGCCGACACTGCCACTGATCGAGACGCTGCCATGTCCGCCCCCAGCATGACCCTGTTCCACAACCCTTTGTCGCCCTTCGTTCGCAAAGTCATGGTGCTGTTGCACGAAACCGGTCAACAGGACCGCGTGGCGCTGCAAGACTGCGTGCTGACGCCGGTTACCCCGGACCTTAGCCTCAACGAAGACAACCCGCTGGGCAAGATCCCGGCCCTGCGCCTGGCCGATGGCAACGTCATCCATGACAGCCGGGTGATCCTCGATTACCTCGACCACCAGCACGTCGGCAATCCGCTGATACCGCGCGACGGCTCGGCCCGCTGGCGGCGCCTGACCCTGGCCTCCCTGGCCGACGGGATCATGGACGCTGCGGTGCTGATTCGTTATGAAGTCGCCCTGCGTGCCCCGGAAAAACACTGGGACGAGTGGCTTGATGGCCAACGCGACAAGATTCGTCGCGGCCTGGCAGTGCTGGAAGCCGACGCGATTGCCGAGCTGACCAGCCACTTCGATGTGGCGGCAATCAGTGTGGCGTGTGCTTTGGGCTATTTGGATTTGCGCCATCCAGACCTGGAATGGCGCACGGCGAATCCGAAGCTGGCCGAGTGGTTTTTCGAGGTGAGCCAGCGGGCTTCGATGCTGGCGACGATGCCGAAGGTTTAATTTTTTGCGGTGACGGACTACCTATATCGCGGGCAAGCCTCGCTCCTACAGGTCTAGGTGATCTGTAGGAGCGAGGCTTGCCCGCGAAGGGATCGCTCCAATCCGGAGAAAACAAATTAGCTATCCGCATCGCCAGTAATTCGCCCTCCCGCTGATCCTCGCGCAACCCCAACGACCGGCTCATTCCACCGCTCCAATATCAAACGCCAGCGGTTTGCCCGACTTCTGCCCAATCCCATACCAGTCCAGCTTGCGGGTCAGCACCATGAACACGCCCAGCAAACCGAACAACAGCAGCGAACCCATCAACAACGCGTAATCCTCTGCACTCAGTAAGCCGTAGAGCAAGCCGTACAACGCTGCCAATCCCGCCGAAAAACTCAAGCCGTGACGCACGCTGCGCAACACATGGCAGACATAAAAACCGATCAACAACACACAGCCGCTTGCCGACAATAGGTACGCCAGGGCAAAGCCGATGTGCTCGGACAGCGACAGCAACAGCAGATAGAAAAACGCCAGGGCCACGCCCACCAGAGCGTATTGCACCGGGTGTACCGCCAGGCTTTTCAGCACTTCGAAGAGGAAGAAACCAGCGAAGGTCAGGACGATAAACAGCAGCGCATATTTGATGGCCCGATCGCTTTTCAGGTACTGATCCACCGGGTCGATGAAGCTCACCCCGAAACTACGGCCGGTGTAGGCTTCGCAACCGCCGCCGGACACGCAACTGCTCAAGGCCTCTTGCAGGTTGGTCGAGAAAAACGAGGTCTGCCAATGGGCAGTGAAGCCCTGATCGCTGACTTCACGTTGGGCCGGCAGGTAATTGCCAATGAAGCTCGGATGCGGCCAATTGGCGGCCAGCGAAACCTTGCTGGTCTTGCCCACCGGCAGGATCTGTAACTGACCAGTGCCTTGCAGACGCAGGTCGAAACCGAAGGCCAGTTCCGTGGTTTGTTTCGCGTTGAGCGCCGGCAGGGTGACATGCACGCCCTCCCCCAACCAGCCCACCTGGCTACCGGGGACGAAGTCGAGTTTCTGGCCATTGAGCTCGAGTTTCAGGGCATTTTCGATGCCGCGAATGTCGCTGATCCCGACCGCCAAAAACGGCTGGTCGAACTGGTAATCGACGAAATCTTCCTTGATTCCCAGTTGAGCCGGGACCGAAAAATGCCCGCTGATGCGGTTGTCCGCATGAAACAGACGCGCCTCATAAATGCCCCTAGCACGCAGTTCGGTCTGGACCTGGCCGTCGAGTTCGAAGCGCTCCGGGAGGAAATACAAACGACCGCGTTCTTCACCCACTTCCTGGTAACGCTGGTTGGTTTTCTCGTTGAGCTTCCAGGTGCGCACCACTTTGCGATACGGCACCACCATCAACGGCCCGCTCAGTTGCTGGCTGTAGCTGGAGCTGCGGGCGATGTCTTCGAGGACACCGTCGCGCAGTTGCTGACGGTCCTGGATGATGCCGTTGATCATCAGGAGCGGGATCAGCAACAACAGAATCAGAAGGGCGATTGCCCCGAGTTTTAGGGTCAGGCTGCGGTTCATGGGACTCTCCCTGTTTGGATGGGGAAAGTCTGGGATGGGTGTGTGGGGAATTTATGGGAGAACTGTGGAGAGTGTGTGGAGACTGGCGCTAAGGCAGGTGCAACATGACCTCTACACCACCATCGATGTTACCGATGCTCATCACGCCACCATGCAGCTTCACCACTTCCTCAACAAAGTTAAGCCCCAACCCCGTGCTCTTGCGCCCGCTGTCCGGTCGCGGCAGCGAGTAAAACCGCTCGCTCAGCCTCGGCAGCGCATAGTCGGGAATCGCCTCGGCCTGGTTGAACAGCCTGAACTCGATCTGTTCCCCACTGCGCTTGGCGCTGAATTGCAGCAAGCCCTGAGCCGGAGTGAAATCCAAAGCATTCTCCAGCAGATTTCCCAGAGCCTGACGCAACAGAAACGGTTCGCCTAGCAGGTTCAAATCCGCCGCAATTCGTTGTTCCACGCGCAACTTTTTGCCTTCAATGCGCGCCGCCTGAGCGCTCAGCAATTCCTCTACCAACTTCGCCAGCGGCACCGCCACCCGCTCCTCCAATCCTTGGCGCTGTTCAACTTGAGCCAGATTCAACAAACGCTCGATCAAATGCTGCATCCGCACACTTTCGCTGTCGATATTGCCGACAAAACGCTGCCGTTGGGCCAGCGGCATCTCGCCTTGCAGCAACTCCGCCGCGCCGCGAATCGCCGCCAGCGGGCTTTTCAGTTCGTGGGTCAATGTATGTACGTAACGCTCGACGTAGGCTTTGCCTTCGAGTTGCGTACGCATCTGCTCAACCGCCGTCGCCAGTTGTTCCAGTTCTCCACCACGATAGTGCGGAACCTCGACCCTGCGGCCCTCACTCACCGCTTGGGCGTACACCGTCAACCGCCGTAATGCAGCGCTCAACCACCAGGACAACAACGCGCCGAACAGCAGACCGAGGCCGATCAGGCCCGCACCCCAGGCAAGCAAGCGCCGTTCGGTACGATCAACGTAAGGCTGTAACGAGCTGTTGGGTTTGGCGACGGTGACCACGCCGATGATCTGGGCGTTGTCGCGAATCGGGGCGCCGACGTGCATCACCGAGGAGTTCGGATCGTTCGGATCGCTGCGGCTGGAACGAGCGCCATATTCGCCACGCAGGGTCAGGTAAACGTCGTTCCAGCGCGAGTAATCCTGACCCACTGCAACGCCGCTGGAGTCCAGCACCACGACACCCTTGGCATCGGTGACGTAGATGCGGTGGTTGACCTGGTTCTTCGGCAACCCCCAGATGCTCGCCTTCGGTTGCCGTTCGCCATAAGCCTTGAGCAGTTCGGGCCAGCGGTTCTGATTCAGCGTGCCGGCCTTGAAGTCGTCGCGCAGGATTTCGGCCATCAAGTTGGCAGTGTCGACCAGCGTTTCTTCGGTGGACTGGCGCACGCCGGGACGGATTTCTTCCATCACAGTGTTCAGCACAAAGTAGCCGGTCAGGCCGATAAACAGTACGTAGACCAGAAAAATCCGGATCCCTAGAGGCATCAGCTACGCCCCGGGCTGTAGCTGTAACCGAGGCCGCGATGGGTCTGGATGGGTTCTGCGCCGGCCTTCACCCGGCGCAGTTTGGCGCGCACGCTCTTGATGTGGCTGTCGATACTGCGTTCGTAACCGGCATCAGCGGCGACGCCCAGCGCATCGAGCAATTGCTCGCGGCTGAAGACGCGTTCGGGTTGGTCCAGCAGGCAGTGCAGCAGGCGGAATTCATGGCGCGTCAGGGTTAGAGGCTGACCGCGATAGCTGATCTGCACCCGTTCGCTGTCGATGCGAAACAGTGCCGATGACACCTCGGCCGCCGCTCGCGGCGCCATGCGTTTGAGAATCGCCCGGACCCGCGCCGCCACTTCCCGCGGGCTGAACGGCTTGACCACATAATCGTCGGCACCGATTTCCAGGCCCACAACGCGATCAATTTCAGCATCACGGGCGCTGAGGAAGATCACCGGCACTTCGCTGAAACGCCGCAATTGCTTGCAGGTCTCGAAGCCGCTGATGTCCGGCAGGCCGATATCGAGAATGATCAGGTCGGCCGGAGTCTGGCGCTGATGCTCCAGCGCCGCCGCGCCAAGGCTCAACCAGGTGGTGGTGAAGCCCTCGCCCTGCAACGCGAACGTCAGGGTGTCGGCAATCGCCACTTCGTCTTCGACAATCAGGATATGAGGCATGGCGTCCGAGCCCGGCAGTTAAGTGGGCGAACGGTGCCCCAAGGCTGATTCGCCGTCAATCAGCAGTCGGGTTTGTCCGCTGTAAAGCGCCGTGCCGGGTTCACTGCCGCGCCGAACTCACGCAAGGCTTTGGCACCGATCAACAAAGGGTAGTTAAAGCTGCTGCGGTCGGTGAGGTTGACCTCTACCGTGCGTTTAACGTTGCCCAGGCACAACTCCAGATCGACTACCGGACGTTTGGTGGGTGCGCTGTCGTCCTTCTCATCCTCGTCTTCTTCGGAGCGGGTCTTGATCTTGCTGATCCGCGCGACCTTGTGTTCGTAGACCTTGTTGCTCGCGTCTTTGGTGCCGAGACGGAAGCGCACCCACTCGTCGCCATCGCGGGTGAAAGTTTCGATGTCTTTGGCCGACAGCGACGCCGTCAGGGCACCGGTGTCCATTTTGGCCTTGAGCACTTCGCCGCCGATTTCCGGCAGCGCGATGTATTCGTAGCGCCCGTACAGGGTCGGCTCAGCGGCCAGGACCGGCAGGGCCACGAGGGAAAGCAGTGCAAGTAGGGATTTCACTTATTGGGCTTCCTTAAGAAGTGGACAGCGGGATTTTAGACCGTTGTTGAGTTGATCGTTCCCACAAGGCTAACGATCCCAAGGTGAAACATTCGTCGTCACCGCTGAATCAACTACCGGTGCCTGCGCCCCAGATCCCGCCCAGGTTTTCCAGCAACGAACCGCCGACGCCCTGTTGACCGAGGTATTGCAGAAGCACCGGGGCAAACTGGCCGATCATGCCGCTGTCCATGCCCAATGCGCTGAAAGCATTGTTCAGGTCGTTGGTGTTCTTCACGTTGCCCAAGGCGTTGTCCAGACCTGCCGCTTGACCGGACGAGCCGAGCAAGCTGCTGAGGGCGCCAAGCTCACCACCGCCGGACAATTTGTCGATCCCCGGTACGCTTTTGGCCAACGCTGAGTAGTCGGTCGAACTCAATTGGTTCTTCGCCAGCCCGAGCATCGCCCCGGTGCCGCCAACGGCTTGTTGTGGCGTCACGTTCAATTGGCTGAGCGCACTCAGCAGGCCGGCCGTCTGCGAGGTCGGCGCGGCGTCTGCGGCGGCGTTATCGCCCTGCATGCCGGAGATGGCATTGGCCGCATCGTTCAGGCTGAACTGAGCAAAGACCGGGCTGGCCGCCAGACTCATCAGCGAAGCCAGTGCAAAACCGCGTGAAATCTTCATCCAGACATCCTCTTGAGCCATGAAAATCGCCCGGCAATGGGCGGCGAAAAACTGTCCGTTGGACTGGCATCTCAGGGGATTGTTCCCAGGCCCTGTGGGATCACAATCGTCGAAAAAAGATTATCCCGGCGCTGCATCCAGTCGGGTCCCGACCGCGTATATCAAGCACGGACAGACATTCCTGGCCGATTCCCCGCACGAGGATCATCACCATGAAACGCACTTCGATCAAAGCGCCATTGATTGCCAGCCTGCTGACCCTGGCCTTGGGCGGCGGGTTCGCCCTGAACACCGTGCAAGCGGCAGACACGAATCAGGCTGTCATCGTCGGCGGCCAGAGCATGATGCCGAGCAAAGACATCATCGATAACGCGGTGAACTCCGCCGACCACACCACCCTGGTCGCCGCTGTGAAAGCCGCAGGCCTGGTGGATACCCTCAAGGGCAAAGGACCGTTCACCGTATTCGCCCCGGTCAATTCGGCCTTCGCCGCCCTGCCCGCCGGCACCGTCGACAACCTGCTCAAACCCGCCAACAAGGCGACCCTGACTCACATCCTCACCTACCACGTCGTCGCCGGGAAACTCGACATGCTGACCCTGGCCGAGAAGATCAAGGCCGGTGGCGGCAAGGCCGAACTGACCACCGTCGCGGGCGGCAAGCTGTGGGTGATGATGAACGGTCCGCACAACATCACGATCAAGGATGAAAAAGGTGACGTCGCCGACATCACGACCTATGACGTGTACCAGTCCAACGGCGTGATTCAGGTCATCGACAAAGTGCTGATGCCGAAAAGCTGAGGGCTGCCGCCGACCCTGTCCATCGGGGTCGGCGGTTTTGCGAGGTGGCCACCCGTGAATGGAACAACCGCGCACCGTGAACTAACCTCTGCTTGCAACCGGCACCTGCTGCCCACCTCGATTGCCTGGAGAACTGCTATTCCCACCGTCGATGCCGATCAGCTCAGGCAGCTTCTGGCCCAGTGTTCTCTGGGCGACCGCCGCGCTTTCGAGACGCTTTACCGCAGCGTCGGCCCTCGGCTGCATGGCGTAGCGCTGCGGTTCATGGGGCGGCCGGACCTGGCTGAAGAAGTGCTGCAGGAAAGCTTCGTGCGCATCTGGAACAATGCTTCGCGCTATGAGGCACATCTGTCGGCGCCGCTGACCTGGATGATCAACATCACCCGTTATCAGGCCATCGATCAGTTGCGCAAACACCGCGACCGTCCGTTGACCGACCTTGAAGAACAGGCGCTGGAGGATGAAAGTCCTTCGGCCCACGAACAGCTCAGCAGTGCCCGTGAGGCCAGCGCCTTGAACCTGTGCCTGAAAAGCCTTGAAGGCATGCAGCGTCAATCGATCACCGTGGCTTACTTTCAGGGGTTGTCGTGTTCCGAACTGGCCGAACATTTGGCCGCGCCACTGGGCTCGGTGAAATCCTGGATCCGCCGCGGTATGGAGCGCCTGCGCAGGTGCCTTGAATCATGAACTATCAAACCCCGACCCTGCGCCGCGCCCTCGCCGCCGATTACGCCATTGGCCTGATGCCGTCTGCCGCTCGTCGGCGTTTTGAACAGTTGCTGCTGGAAGACGCAGCGCTTCGCGCGGAACTGGCGCAGTGGCAGGAAAGCCTCGCGAGCCTGACCGAAGCCCTGCCGGAGCAGCCGGTGCCGGATCGGGTGTGGCAGGGAATTACGGCGCGGATTGAGCCGCAAGTGCTGCATATGCCAGAAAAACGTCCGTTCTGGAGCTGGATGCGGGTGACGGCGGCGGTTTGCTCGATGGTGATCGCCATAACCTTGGGCATGCTCTACAACCGCGACAGTGCGCGTTACAGCGCCACGCTGCTGACTGCCGACGCGCAGCCTGCGCTGAAGGTTGAAGCGCATGAGGATTACTTGAAAGTCGAGCCGTTGACGCTGGCAGCGGTCGATCCGGGGCGCAGTCTGGAGTTGTGGGCGATTCCGGCGGATGGCAAGCCGATTTCACTTGGGGTGATTCCGGCGGGCGGTAAGGGTCGCGTAGAGCTGAGTGATGTGCAGAAGGAGCTGATCGGTAAGCCGATTGCGTTGGCGGTGAGTCTTGAGCCGAAGGGGGGGTCGCCGACTGGGCAACCGACTGGGCCGGTGTTGTATCAAGGGGCGTTGGCGGCGCTATAACGAGGTTCACTCAAGGGAATAAACTTATACATGCGCCATCGCCCGTAAGATAACAGGCATTAAAAACTCCAAATCTATGTCAAAACGATTTGAATACCTGTCAGATTTGACAGTAGGCGATTCCTTTGAAAATCCTCATTCTGAGCGCTCAAACAACGCAATGGAGTGTGATTCATGCGCAACGCTATCGGGATGGCTTTTTTGATTATGGGTGCCTTAACAGGCAATGCTTATGCTGCTGGCACGGAGGGTTGTCCGAAAGTAAGCGAAATCAAATCATCGGCTTTTACAAGCGACGACAAGAATATTCCCGCCCCTTTCAATGAGGGTTACAAGTACACGGCGACCGCCAATGGCAAAACATGGACAGGCGTCACAATGGCTACCAACGACGACTATCTAGACAAGAAATACAACCTGAAAGCCGAAAGCTATGATGGCTCCATCTGCAGCTACGGCGGCACGAAGGTAGTAGAGAACGGCGAGACGGCAGTGCCTTACTTGAAGCTCAAGGCAAGCTGACGAGAAGTGGTTTGATTCAATTGAAAAACGGGCGACTCAAGAGTCGCCCGTTTTTATTTACGCAGCACTAAACAACTTGTGCGGATCAATCACAAACTTCTTCGGGACACCCGCATCAAACTCGCCATAACCACGTGGCGCATCATCCAGGCTGATGACTTCCACACCGACGATGTCGGCAATGTGAATGCGGTCCCACATGATCGCCTGCATCAGCTGGCGGTTGTATTTCATCACTGGCGTCTGGCCGGTGTGGAAGCTGTGGGATTTGGCCCAGCCCAGACCGAAGCGGATGCTCAGGCTGCCCATTTTTGCGGCGGCATCGACTGCACCTGGATCTTCGGTCACGTACAGGCCAGGAATGCCGATTTTGCCGGCCACGCGAACCACGCCCATCAGCGAGTTGAGTACGGTTGCCGGAGCTTCGTGTTTCACACCGTCATGGCCGTGACCGCGGGCTTCGAAACCCACCGCATCGACGGCGCAATCCACTTCTGGCTCGCCCAACAGCGCAGCGATTTGTTCGTGCAGAGGGGTGTCTGTCGACAGGTCGGCGATTTCGAAACCCTGAGCCTTGGCGTGAGCCAGGCGGATCGGGTTGACGTCACCGATGATCACCACCGCAGCGCCCAGCAGGCGAGCGGAAGCGGCAGCCGCCAGACCGACCGGGCCGGCACCGGCGATGTACACGGTGCTGCCTGGACCAACGCCGGCCGTCACTGCGCCGTGGTAACCGGTCGGCAGGATGTCGGAGAGGCAGGTCAGGTCACGGATTTTTTCCATGGCCTTATCACGGTCTGGGAGTTTCAACAGGTTGAAGTCGGCATATGGCACCAAGGCGTATTCAGCCTGGCCACCGGTCCAGTCACCCATGTCGACATAACCGTAAGCACCGCCCGGACGCGCCGGGTTAACACTCAGGCAAACACCGGTGTGCATTTCCTTGCAGGAACGGCAGCGCCCGCAAGCCACGTTGAACGGTACTGAAACCAGGTCGCCGATCTGTAGGTTTTCGACGTCGCGACCCTTCTCGATCACTTCGCCGGTGATCTCATGGCCCAGTACCAGGCCGGTTTGAGCGGTGGTACGACCGCGCACCATGTGCTGATCCGAACCACAGATGTTGGTAGACACTACGCGCAGGATGACAGCGTGTTCGATCTTCCTGCCGCGCGGGTCCTGCATTTTGGGATAGTCGATTTTCTGTACTTCGACCTGGCCATTGCCGAGATACACGACACCACGATTACCAGACATGCTTTCACCTCGCTGTTGTTTTTATGTAGCGGTCGCGTCGCCATGGATCGGCGGCGCGTTGATTGCTCGGGTTATTGCCTGTGTCTTGTGTTGTTTGTGAGGGCCTCTTCGCGGGCAAGCCTCGCTCCTACAGAACGACGGTGCGATTGGCGTTGAGGAACACTCGTCTTTCGATGTGATAACCAACAGCCCGGGCCAAGGTCAGCCCTTCGATGTCCCGCCCCTTGGCGATCAGGTCTTCGGGGTAATGACTGTGATCCACGGCCTCTACGCCTTGGGCGATGATCGGGCCTTCGTCCAGGTCGTTGTTGATGTAATGCGCTGTCGCGCCGACCAGCTTCACGCCTTTGTTGTAGGCTTGGTGATAAGGCTTGGCGCCCTTGAAACCGGGCAGCAGGGAGTGATGGATGTTGATCGCCTTGCCGTCGAGTTTGCGGCACAGCTCTGGCGACAGGACTTGCATGTAACGGGCAAGGATCACCAGTTCGGCGCCGGACTCTTCAATCACCTGCCAGACCTGACGCTCCTGCGACGGTTTGTCGTTCGGGTCCAGCGGGAAGTGGTAGTACGGGATCTGGTGCCAATCCGCCAACGGCTTGAGGTCCGGGTGGTTGGAAACCACGGCGGCCACATCCATGGACAACTGGCCAATGCGCTGGCGGTAGAGCAAATCGTTGAGGCAGTGATCGGCCTTGGAAACCATGATCACCACTTTTGGCCGGTAATTCGGCGGGGTCAGTTCGAAGATCATGCCGAAGGCTTGGCCACGCTCTCCCAGGCCTGCGCGGAAGGCTTGTTCGTCAAAGCCATCAGGCTGACGGAATTCCACACGAATGAAGAAACGGCCGGAGAGCCGGTCGTCGAAGGAATGGTGCTCGGTGACGTAGCAGCCCTGCTCGAACAAAAAGCGGGTCACCGCGTCCACGGTGCCGAGAACGCTTGGGCAGTCGGCGGTCAGAATCCATGTGTCTGGGGCGCGGCTCATAGTGCGGTGACTCCTGTAGCGAAACGATCATGTCAGGCCTGAACGCTTAGGCCGTATTCGGCAGCCGCATCCTGCAACCACAACCACCAGTAATCCGAGAAGCTGCGACGAATCAGCAGTTCCCAGGTGTCTTCGGCGGTATGGCGGATCATCAGTTGCGACTTGGCAAACACAGTGCCCACAGCCTTGCCCACCGGGAAGCTGTTGGGGTGCACGTCGTAGCTGGTGGACTTCATCAGCACCTGGCGCACGTTCGGGCCGCTCAGTTCGAGGAGCTGCTGGCCGCCGCTGACGTTGGTGATCGCGATATGCAGATCGCCCAGCGCTTCGCGCAGCTTTTGCTCGGCGACGAATTCTTCGCCGGTCGGCACGATCAGCAGCCACTCATCCGGCCCCATCCATTGCAGGCTGGTTTCACCTTTGACGACGACGGTCAGCGCACCCGGTAATTCGATACCGAGGGCCTTGTGCACGCCAGCAGCGAAGGCGGCATCGTGGCCATCGCCACGAATGGTCAGGTGGCCGAGGAGTTTTTTCTCACGCACGATCACGCCGGCGCTTTTTCGGCCCTTGCCCACCAGGCTGGCGAGGTCGGCATGATGCAGCGACGACTCGGCCTTGGCCCCAGTGGTTGGGCGTTGTTGGTAAACATTGGCTGTGGTCATAAAGCACCTGTCCTGAATTCTGTGTCGCTCCCGCGCCAGGCGCGGGAGCGATCGACTTAAATGTTCTGGCGATCGCCTTTCGGATCGAAGAACACCGAAGAAACGATTTCCGCCTCGATCACGCTGCCATCCGCCAGCGGTGCGAACACGCGCTCACCGATCCGCTTCAAGCCGCCCTTCACCACACCCATGGCAAACGAATAGCCGAGGGAGTTGTGCAGGTAGCTGGACGTCACGTGGCCGACCATCGTCATCGGAATCGCTTGCTTGGTGTTGAACACCAGTTGCGCGCCTTCCGGCAGCCATTTGGTCGGATCGATCGGCTTCAGGCCGACCAACTGTTTGCGCTGATCACGCACGCAGTCTTCACGGTTCATGCCACGCTGGCCGATCCATGAGAAAGGTTTAGTGCGACCGACGCACCAGCCCATGTTCAGGTCGTCTGGAGTCATCGAGCTGTCAGTGTCCTGACCGACGATGATGAAGCCCTTCTCGGCCCGCAGAACGTGCATGGTTTCAGTGCCATATGGCGTCAGGTTGTACTGCTTGCCAGCATCAACAATTTTTTCCAGCACGCCCATCGCATAGTCGGCTTGCACGTTGACTTCGTACGACAACTCACCGGTAAACGAAATACGGAACACCCGCGCCGGCACACCGCCAACCAGACCTTCTTTCCAGGTCATGAACGGGAACGCTTCGTTGGTCAGATCGATGTCGGTGACTGCGCTGAGCAGCTTGCGGCTGTTCGGCCCGGACAAGGTCATGGTTGCCCAGTGGTCAGTCACGGAAGTGAAGTACACCTTCAGGTCTGGCCATTCGGTCTGGGAGTAGATTTCCAGCCATTGCAGCACGCGTGCCGCGCCGCCTGTGGTGGTGGTCATGACGAAATGGTTGTCGGCGAGGCAAGCGGTGACGCCGTCGTCGAAGACCATGCCATCTTCTTTGCACATCAGGCCATAACGCGCCTTGCCCACGTCGAGCTTGGTCCAGGCGTTGGTGTAGATGCGGTTGAGGAACTCACGCGCATCCGGGCCCTGAATGTCGATCTTACCCAGGGTCGAAGCGTCCAGCAGGCCGACGCTGTCGCGCACGGCTTTGCATTCGCGTTTCACGGCGGTATGCAGGTCTTCACCGTTTTTCGGGAAGTACCAAGGACGTTTCCACTGACCGACGTCTTCGAACTCGGCGCCGTTCTTCACGTGCCAATGATGCAGCGCGGTGAAACGAACCGGCTCGAAGATGTGCCCACAGTGACGGCCGGCCACGGCGCCGAAGGTCACCGGCGTGTAGTTCGGACGGAACATGGTGGTGCCCATCTGCGGGATGGTCACGTTCAGCGAACGGGCGGCGATGGCCAGACCGTTGACGTTGCCGAGCTTGCCCTGGTCAGTACCAAAGCCCAGTGCGGTGTAGCGTTTGACGTGTTCGACCGACTCGAAGCCTTCGCGGGTCGCCAATTCGATGCCGGCCGCAGTGACGTCGTTCTGCAGATCGACGAATTGCTTCGGTCCGCGTGTCGTGCCTTTTTCGTGCGGCACCTGGAACAACGCCAGAGTCGGTTCTTCCAGACGGCTCAGGGCTTTCGGCAAGGTGCCTTCGACCACGCTGAAACCGGCTTCGCTGGCTGCGCGAGCGCCGCCTTCAAAGCCATCGGCCAGGGAATCACCGAGGCCGTAGACGCCGTTGATGCCACCCACGCACACGCGTTTCTGCGGTGCTTCGCCCGGTACGAAACCGAGGATGTCTTCACGCCAGATCGGCTTGCCGCCCAGGTGCGAAGCCAAGTGAACCACCGGGCTGTAACCGCCGGAACTGGCAACCAGGTCGCATTCGAGCCACTCACCAGGACTGGTCACGGCGTGCGCTTTTACGTCAATCGCGGCAACGCGAGCGGCGGTCACGTGCTTGCTGCCACGCGCCTCGATCACGGCGCTGCCGGTCAGGATGCGGATGCCTTTGGCGCGTGCTTCTTCCACCAGCGCACCGCGCGGATTGCTGCGGGCATCGGCGATGGCCACGACTTGCAGACTGGCGTCGAGCCAGTCCAGAGCAACGCGGTAGGCGTGATCGTTGTTGGTGCTCAGGACAAGCTTCTTGCCCGGTGCCACGCCATAACGACGCACGTAAGTCGAGACAGCGCCAGCGAGCATGTTGCCCGGCACGTCGTTGTTGCCGTAAACCAGTGGACGCTCGTGAGCGCCGGTCGCCAGCACCACACGCTTGGCGCGAACACGGTGGATGCGCTGACGCACCTGGCCAATCGGTGCGCGGTCGCCGAGGTGATCGGTGAGGCGCTCGTGAATGGTCAGGAAGTTATGGTCGTGGTAGCCGTTGACCGTGGCGCGCGGCAACAGCAGCACGTCCGGGGTGTCTTTGAGTTCGGCGATGACGCTGGCGACCCACTCGGTAGCCGGTTTGCCGTCGAGGCTTTCGCGGGAATCGAGCAGGCTGCCGCCGAACTCTTCCTGTTCATCCGCGAGGATTACGCGGGCACCGCTGCGCGCTGCTGCCAGTGCGGCGGCCAGGCCTGCGGGGCCACCGCCGACGATCAGCACGTCGCAGTGCTGGTTCATGTAGTCGTAGGTGTCCGGATCGTTCTCGGTCGGCGAACGGCCAAGACCGGCTGCCTTACGAATGTACTTCTCGTAAGTCATCCAGAACGATTGCGGGTA
The DNA here is from genome assembly GCF_054898005.1 of Pseudomonas sp. HLT2-19-2. Lineage (NCBI taxonomy): Bacteria > Pseudomonadati > Pseudomonadota > Gammaproteobacteria > Pseudomonadales > Pseudomonadaceae > Pseudomonas > Pseudomonas sp. HLT2-19-2. Next base: position 5,686,502 of record NZ_CM142712.1, read on the forward strand.
CATGAAGGTTTTGTAGTAGAAGCCCGGCGGCATCAGCTTGCCGCCGACCTTGCCGAGAATCCCCATCATGTCGTTGTTCACGCTCGGCCAGCCGTTGGTGCTGGTGGCGACCAGACCTTGATAGAGCGCTTGTTGTGTGGCGCGTACGTTAGGGATCTGCGTGGCTTCGGTCGCGCCGATCTGCAGCACGGCGTTCGGCTCTTCAGCACCGGCGGCAAAGATGCCGCGCGGACGCGAATACTTGAAGCTGCGGCCGATGATGTCGACGCCGTTGGCCAGCAGTGCAGCGGCCAGGGAATCACCTTCAAAGCCTTTGTAGGTCTGGCCGTTGAAGGTGAAGCTCAGCACTTTGTTGCGGTCGATCCGTCCGCCGTTGGACAGGCGATTGATCTGGCTCATACCTTCTCTCCCAGAGCCGTCGTGGCCGCTTTCGGGCTATCGGTTTTGTCGGTGAACTGCGGCTTGGCGCCGATCTTGTAGGTCTCGAGAATCTCGTAGGTCACGGTGTCACGGGTGGCGTTGAAGTACTGACGGCAACCGGCGACGTGATCCCACAGTTCGTGGTGCAGACCGCGAGGGTTATCGCGGAAGAACATGTAGTCGCCCCACTCCTCGTCGGTGCAGGTAGTTGGGTCCAGTGGGCGCGGGATGTGCGCCTGGCCGGATGCATGGAATTCCTCTTCGGAGCGCAGTTCGCCGCAGTGAGGACAGAAGATATGCAACATGGGGATTTCTCCTGTTAGTGGGCAACCGCAGCAGCGCCGTGTTCATCGATCAACGCACCGTTGTGGAAACGGTCGATGGAGAAAGGTGCGGCCAATGGGTGCATTTCACCCTTGGCAAGGCTCGCGGCAAAGACGTTGCCCGAGCCAGGTGTTGCCTTGAAGCCACCGGTGCCCCAACCGCAGTTGAAGAACATGTTCGGTACAGGTGTTTTCGAAATGATCGGGCACGCATCCGGCGTGGTATCGACGATGCCGCCCCACTGACGGTTCATGCGTACGCGGGACAAGACCGGGAACATCTCGACGATGGCCTGAACAGTGTGCTCGATCACCGGGTACGAACCACGCTGGCCGTAGCCGTTGTAGCCGTCGATGCCGGCGCCGATCACCAGGTCGCCCTTGTCGGACTGGCTGATGTAACCGTGTACGGCGTTGGACATGATCACGCTGTCGATAATCGGTTTGATCGGCTCGGACACCAGCGCTTGCAGCGGATGGGATTCGATCGGCAGACGGAAACCGGCAAGTTTGGCCATGTGCCCAGAGTTACCGGCCGTCACTACACCGACGCGCTTGGCGCCGATGAAGCCTTTGTTGGTTTCAACGCCGATGCACACGCCGTTTTCCTTGCGGAAACCGATCACTTCGGTCTGTTGAATCAAATCCACGCCCAGTGCGTCGGCAGCACGGGCAAAGCCCCACGCCACGGCATCGTGACGGGCCACGCCGCCGCGACGCTGGACGGTGGCGCCCATCACCGGGTAGCGCGTGTTCTTCGAGCAGTCGAGGTACGGAATCTCATCGGCCACTTGTTTGGCATCGAGCAGTTCACCGTCCACGCCGTTGAGGCGGTTGGCGCTGACCCGACGCTCGGAATCACGAATGTCCTGCAGGGTGTGGCACAGGTTGTAAACGCCGCGCTGGGAGAACATCACGTTGTAGTTCAGGTCCTGGGACAGGCCTTCCCACAATTTCATCGCGTGTTCGTACAGGTGCGCCGACTCATCCCACAGGTAGTTGGAGCGAACGATGGTGGTGTTGCGCGCGGTGTTACCGCCGCCCAGCCAGCCTTTCTCGACCACGGCCACGTTGGTGATGCCGTGTTCCTTGGCCAGGTAATAGGCGGTCGCCAGACCATGCCCGCCACCGCCGACGATGACCACGTCATAGACCTTTTTAGGGGTCGGCGTGCGCCACATTTTCTGCCAGTTTTCGTGATGGCTGAGGGAGTGTTTGAAGAGGCCGAAGCCCGAGTAGCGTTGCATAGTCATTTACTCCAAAACCGCGCTCAGCGATAAACCGGGAAGTCCGCGCACAGGGCCGACACTTGCTGGGCGACGTTCGCTTCAACATCGGCGTCGCCGAGGTTGTCGAGGATGTCGCAGATCCAGCCGGCCAGCGTGACGCACTGGGTCACCTTGAAGCCGCGAGTGGTCACTGCCGGGGTGCCGATGCGCAGGCCGGAGGTCACGAACGGCGACTGTGGATCGTTCGGCACAGCGTTCTTGTTCACGGTGATGTGGGCGCGACCCAGTGCTGCATCCGCCTCTTTACCGGTGAGGCCCTGACGGATCAGGCTGACCAGGAACAGGTGGTTGTCAGTCCCGCCGGACACTACATCGTAGCCGCGTTTTATAAAGATGCTGGCCATGGCCTGGGCGTTGTCGATCACTTGTTGCTGATAGGCCTTGAAACCAGGCTCCAACGCTTCCTTGAAGCACACCGCCTTACCGGCGATCACGTGCATCAGCGGGCCGCCCTGACCACCGGGGAACACGGCAGCGTTGAATTTCTTTTCCAGCTCTTCGTTGGCCTTGGCCAGGATCAGACCGCCACGAGGACCGCGAAGGGTTTTGTGAGTAGTGGTGGTGACCACATCAGCGTACGGCAGCGGGTTCGGGTACAGCCCGGCAGCGACCAGACCGGCAACGTGAGCCATGTCGACAAACAGGTAAGCACCCACTTTGTCAGCGATCTGACGAAAGCGCGGGAAGTCCAGGGTCTTGGAGTAAGCGGAGAACCCGGCGATGATCATTTTCGGCTTGTGCTCGACCGCCATGCGCTCGACTTCGTCGTAATCGATCAGGCCGGTGGCGGTGTCGATGCCGTACTGCACAGCGTTATAGAGCTTGCCGGAGAAGCTGACCTTGGCGCCGTGGGTCAAGTGACCGCCGTGGGCCAGGCTCATGCCCAACACGGTGTCGCCCGCCTGCAGCAGCGCAAGGAATACCGCGGCGTTGGCCTGGCTGCCGGAGTGCGGCTGCACGTTGGCGTAATCGGCGCCGAACAGCTGCTTGGCGCGTTCGATGGCCAGCGCTTCAACCTTGTCGACGTGCTCGCAGCCGCCGTAGTAGCGCTTGCCCGGATAGCCTTCGGCGTATTTGTTGGTCAGGCCGCTGCCTTGCGCTTCCATGACGCGTTTGCTGGTGTAGTTTTCGGACGCGATCAGCTCGATGTGATCTTCCTGGCGTTGCTCCTCGGCATTCATCGCCGCCAGCAGTGCATCGTCGTAACCCTGGATCTGGTCTTGCTTGCTGAACATCGCGTCTCTCCCAGCGGCGGCGGTGCGCCATTCGTCTCGGTGAGGCACGTACCTTTCGGCAGTGCCCTTTGGATGCGATGGTATGACCGGCGCAGACAGGTCAAATGCCTATGGACGCCACGCAAAGGTGCGTTTACGACATGGGCTGGTGCACAGGGGTAAATGAGCTCAACCAGACAACCGCGCCAACCCTTCGCGCAGGGCCAGCAACAGCAGGAAATGCACGGGATAGAGCGCGTACGCCCAGCGACGCATCGGCGGCGGAGGGTTGAGCCGACCGGCATGGCGCAACAAAAACAAGCCGGCCAGTGGCGCGATCAGACAAGTGGCGATGCCGAGGATGGCTGCACTGTTGCCGAATCTGGCGGAGTAAAACTGCACTTCCCATTGATTGGCCGCCAGGCAGACCAGCCCCGGCAGCAGGCTAAAGTACCAAGGCCGTTTCATCACCAGCAACAATGCAAGCGGCAGCAGGACGCCGAAGAAACCGAACATCAGTCGCTCCGGGAACAGCGCCGCCAGCGTCAGAGCGCCGACCGCGAGCAGTCGCGACTGCAGCGTCTTGTACTGCCAGCCACGCGCCACCAACAAACCCAGCGCCAACGTGGGCAGCACGTTCAAGGTGTCGGGATTAGGAATGTACATCCGGTAGGGAATTTCGCTGATAGCGCTAAACAGCAGCAACCAGCCCAGATAACGCCACTGGCCGTCGGTCGTCACCGCGCGGGGCCGCGCCAGGTTTGCGGCCATCGCCAGACAGAACCACGGAAAGGCCAGCCTGCCCGGAACATACAGAATATCGACGGAATAACCGACATATCGCAGGTGATCAAGCACCATACTCAACAGCGCCAGCCACTTGAGCAGGTCCAGTGCCCCATCCCTTTGCGTCATGTGCATAATTGCCCGGCGTCTTTGTATTTTTCTGACAGCATCATCGCGTGTGCTCTCCTGACGATCTTGGGTAAAGTGCGCACCATCATTGACCACGAATGCTCTTCACCATAAGAGTTTCGACCACGGAAGCCGGCCATGACCGATAAGAGCCAACAATTCGCCAGCGACAACTATTCCGGTATCTGCCCTGAAGCCTGGGCTGCCATGGAACAGGCCAACCACGGCCACCAACGCGCCTATGGCGACGACGAGTGGACCGCACGCGCGTCCGACGATTTCCGCAAACTGTTCGAAACCGACTGCGAAGTATTCTTCGCCTTCAACGGCACCGCCGCCAACTCCTTGGCCCTGTCGTCGCTGTGCCAGAGTTACCACAGCGTGATCTGCTCGGAAACCGCCCACGTCGAAACCGACGAATGCGGCGCACCGGAATTCTTTTCCAACGGTTCCAAGCTGCTCGTCGCCCGCACTGAAAACGGCAAGCTGACCCCGGAATCGATCCGCGAAATCGCGCTCAAGCGCCAGGACATCCACTACCCGAAACCGCGCGTAGTCACCCTGACCCAGGCCACCGAAGTCGGCAGCGTCTACACCCCGGAAGAAATCCGCGCCATCAGCGCCACGTGCAAAGAGCTGGGCCTGAACCTGCACATGGACGGCGCGCGGTTCTCCAATGCCTGTGCATTCCTCGGCTGCTCACCGGCAGATCTGACGTGGAAGGCCGGCGTCGACGTGTTGTGCTTCGGCGGCACGAAAAACGGCATGGCCGTCGGGGAAGCGATTCTGTTCTTCAACCACACACTCGCCGAAGACTTCGACTACCGCTGCAAACAGGCCGGGCAACTGGCCTCGAAGATGCGTTTCCTCTCCGCGCCTTGGGTCGGGATTCTGGAAAACGACGCCTGGCTCAAATACGCCAAACACGCCAACCACTGCGCGCAGTTGCTGGCGGAACTGGTGAGCGATATTCCAGGCGTGGAACTGATGTTCCCGGTGCAGGCCAACGGCGTGTTCCTGCAACTGTCGGAACCGGCGATCGCCGCACTGACGGCCAAGGGCTGGCGCTTCTACACCTTCATCGGCAACGGCGGCGCACGCTTCATGTGCTCGTGGGACACCGAAGAAGAACGCGTACGGGAATTGGCGGCGGATATTCGCGAAGTCATGTCCCGCTAATCTCCCACATGATCGTTCCCACGCTCCGCGTGGGAATGCCTCTCGGGACGCTCCGCGTTCCTGCTTCACCGCCGATGTAGAGTCGGACACTGTTGTGACGCAGAGCGTCACGGGCTGCATTCCCACGCAGAGCGTGGGAACGATCATTACGGGCGTGTCGCAATTTCCCACTCGCTCCGCGTCGCTGTCTGCTAGCCCCATCACACTACGGCGCCCACCCTAGTCATTCCCGCGCAAAGGAATGCACCCATGGGCCGAAGCCGCTACACCATCACCGAACCCGACAAACCCCACTTCCTGACCTGCACCCTCATGGAATGGCTTCCGCTATTCATCCGCCCCTACATCGTCGACCACCTGCTCAATTGCTGGCGCTATCAGCAATCCCATCGAGATCTAAAGCTGTATGGCTATGTGGTCCTGGAGAACCATCTCCACTTCGTTGCCGAGGCTCCAGACCTAAGCAAATGCCTCAGCCAATTCAAATCCTTCACCGCCCGACAAATCCTCGACGACCTGCAAAGCAAAGGCGCCGAACGCGCGTTGCAGCGTCTGCGTTTCAGCAAACGCGCGCACAAGCAGGACCGGGTGTATCAGCTATGGCAGGAAGGTTCGCATGCGGAAATGGTGTACAGCGAAGCGGTGATGCGCCAGAAGCTGGATTACATCCACTACAACCCCGTAAAACGCGGTTATGTGGATTTGCCGGAGCACTGGAGGTATTCAAGCGCCCGAAATTACGCGGGCATGGAAGGACTGATCGAGATTCAGCGCTGGTATTGAGGCGCCTCTCCCAACTGATCGTTCCCACGCTCCGCGTGGGAATGCAGCCCGTGACGCTCTGCGTCACAACGGTGCTCGGCTCCACGCAGGCGGTGAAGCAGGAACGCGGAGCGTCCCGAGAGGCATTCCCACGCAGAGCGTGGGAACGATCAGTTTCGGGGAGTTAGTCTACATTGACTGCGAGCTGCTTCGATCCGCTCAGATAACAATAATCAGGAGCGCACGCATGTCATTGAAAGGTAAAACCCTGTTCATTACCGGCGCCAGTCGCGGAATTGGTCGCGAGATCGCACTGCGGGCCGCGCGGGATGGGGCCAACATTGTGATTGCTGCCAAAAGCGCCGAGCCTCATCCCAAACTGCCGGGTACGATTTTCAGCGTGGCGAAGGAAGTTGAAGCGGCCGGCGGCCAAGCGCTGGCCTTGCAGGTGGATGTGCGTGATGAAGTCGCGGTGCGTGAGGCCCTGGCCCAGGCCCATGAACATTTCGGCGCCATTGATGCACTGATCAACAACGCCGGGGCAATCAAGTTGACCGGAGTCCAGCACATCGAACTCAAGCGCTTCGACCTGATGCACCAAATCAACACCCGCGCCGTGCTGCTGTGCAGTCAGGCCGCCCTGCCCTACTTGAAAAAAACCAGCGGCCACATCCTTAACCTGTCTCCGCCGCTGAACCTGGCCACCAAGTGGTTCGCCCAGTACAGCCCGTACACCGTGACCAAGTACGGCATGAGCATGCTGACCTTGGGCATGAGCGAGGAATTCAAGAACTACGGCATCAGCGTCAATTCATTGTGGCCGCAGACGATGATTGCGACCGCCGCCATCGAGTTTCAACTCGGGTCACGCGAGTCCTTCAAGCATGCGCGCACGCCTGCGATCATGGCGGATGCAGCTCATCTCATTCTGGACAGCAGCGCTCGCAGCATTACCGGTCGCTTAATGATCGATGAGGAAATTCTGGGTGAACACGGAGTGACGGATTTTGAACAGTATCGATTTGCACCGGATACAACCGACACACTGATGCCGGATCTGTTTGTCGACTAAACGAAAGCGATCCCATCCCGATATCGGGATGGGACAACAAAGGCTTAAAACTCGATCCGCACATCACCCTTCGGCACGCTGCAGCACGAAAGAATGAACCCTTCAGCTTCATCTTCCTCGGTGATCCCGCCGTTGTGATCCATTTCGACATCCCCACCCAGCTTCATCACCTTGCACGTCCCGCAGATCCCCATCCCACAGGCCTTCGGAATCAACAGACCCAGCTTGGCCGCCGCCGCATGCACGGTTTCACCCGGTGCAACGCGAATGCTCTTGCCGGACGCGGTGAATTCCACTTGATGCAGGTCCGCCACGTCGATGTCCGGTGCGTCTGCTGCTATTTCTGCTTGCTCCACCGCATCGGCACGGGCTTCCGGTGGTGTAGCACCGAAGGATTCCTCGTGATAACGCGACATGTCGAAGCCGACCGATTCCAGCATGCGCTTGACCGCGGTCATGTACGGCGTCGGGCCGCAGCAGAAAACTTCGCGCTCAAGGAAGTCCGGCGCCATCAATTCGAGCATCTTGTGGTTCAGGTAACCGCGATACCCGGCCCACGGCTCGCCCAGACCATGCTTCTCGCAGATCAGGTGCAGGCTGAAGTTATCGATCCGCGACGCCATGTGTTCCAGTTCGCGGTGGTAAATGATGTCTTTCGGCGAACGGGCGCTGTGGATAAACACCATGTCGACGTTGCCGTTGGTGTCATAGAACCAGCGAGCCATCGACATGACGGGCGTGATACCGACGCCCCCGCTGAGGTACAGCACCTTCGGCGCAGTGAAGTCCATGGCGTTGAACAGCCCGACCGGCCCGTGCACGGCCAGCTCCTGGCCTTCATGCAGGGTATCGTGCAGCCAGTTCGAAACCTTGCCGCCCGGTACGCGCTTGATCGTCACCGAAAAGCTGTACGGCACCGACGGCGAGCTGGAAATGGTGTAGGAGCGCATGATCGGCACGCCTTCGATCTCCAGCTCCAGGGTGACAAACTGCCCCGGTTTAAAGAAGAACAAAATCGGCTGGTCAGCCATAAAGCAGAAGGTGCGCACATCCCAGGTTTCCTGGATGACTTTGACGCAACGGACGATGTGCCGACCATTGGCCCAGGTCTGGGTGGTTACCGGATTCAGGAAGCTGTTGGACATGCTGTTCTCCACCGCCGATGCTCGGCCTTATGTTGGCAATTCTGCGTAACGCGCGAACCACCCATTTACCTATCTGCGACATTCACATACTTATCGCGACCAGCCCATAACTACCGGGGGTTGCGCGTCGGGAACAGATTGGGCCATGTCGCCCATGGATAAGGTTCTGGCGTGCGCCGGCCCCACACTCGGCCCCACACAAAGACGTTTTCTTTACACCCTTGCGTAGCAAACCGTATCAGCCACTATTTCGCCGGCCACACAGAATGGCCTTGAGGATCAAATCGATGGACGTCACCGCAAAAATCAGTCTGGGCGATCCGCTGGAACCCGCACGCAAGGCCACCGCACAAATGCTGCAAGAGCGCGAACGCACTTTCTCGCTGCCGCAGCCGTTTTACTCTGACGAGCGGCTGTTCGAAATCGACATGCAGGAAATCTTCTCGAAAGAGTGGTTGATCGCCGGCATGACCTGCGAGATCCCGACCAAGGGCAATTACCTGACCCTGCAAGTCGGCAAGAACCCGATCATCGTGATTCGCGGCGCCGAAGGTGTCGTGCATGCGTTCCACAACGTCTGCCGTCACCGCGGTTCGCGGTTGTGCACCAGCGAAAAAGGCAAGGTCGCCAAACTGGTTTGCCACTACCACCAGTGGACCTACGAACTGGACGGTCGCCTGCTGTTCGCCGGCACCGAGATGGGCGCCGACTTCGACATGAAGCAGTACGGCCTCAAACCGGTGAACGTGAAGACTGCCGGCGGTTACATCTTCATCAGCCTGTCGGAGAATCCGCCGGCCATTGATGACTTCCTGTCGACGCTGAACCATTACATGGAACCGTACGACATGGAGAACACCAAGGTGGCGATCCAGACCACCTTGTTCGAAAAAGCCAACTGGAAACTGGTGCTGGAAAACAACCGCGAGTGCTACCACTGCAACGCATCGCACCCGGAACTGCTGAAAACCTTGCTGGAATGGGACGACGTTACCGACCCGCGCGCTGACCAAGCCTTCAAGGACCACGTCGCCGCCTCCGCCGCTGCCTGGGAAGCCGAGAAGATTCCTTACGCCCACGCCAGTTTCGGCCTGCGTAACCGCATCGTGCGCATGCCGCTGCTCAAAGGCACCGTGTCGATGACCCTGGACGGCAAACAGGGCTGCGCCAAACTGATGGGCCGGATCAAGAACCCGGACTTGGGCTCAATGCGCATCCTGCACCTGCCGCACTCCTGGAACCACTGCATGGGCGATCACATCATCGTCTTCACCGTGTGGCCGATCAGCGCGCAGGAAACCATGGTCACCACCAAGTGGATCGTGCACAAGGATGCGGTCGAAGGTGTGGATTACGACGTGGAACACATGCGCAAGGTGTGGGATGCGACCAACGACCAGGACCGTCGCCTGGCTGAAGAGAACCAGCGCGGCATCAACTCCACCGCTTACCAGCCAGGGCCTTATTCCAAGACCTATGAGTTTGGCGTGGTGAACTTTGTGGATTGGTACAGCGAGCGTTTGCTGAACAACCTTGGGGCTGAACCTGCGCCTTACCTCAAAGGCGTGCCGGTTCAAGGCTGACCGATCCCGCTGAGACAAAAACCGCGAACATGTTTCGCGGTTTTTTATTGTTCAAATTTCGATCAATTGCTTTAGAGCTGCCACGGGTGTGGGGCTGTAGCGGTTCGCGAACAAGTTATCCACACCTTCACCCACAGCAAATGGGGACAACTCGGTTTACAGCGAAAAATTTCTACACAGAAACCGAAGAAAATCCGTGACTTATCCAGAAGCAGGGTTTTGAACTGCGATTGGTTGTTTTTTGATCGAAAGCCTGTAAGGCACGAATTACGTGGCCTGCAGAGGATGGCGAACACCTTATCCACAGAAGCGCCAACAGACTTTGGGGGCAACTTCGATGGATCTGTGGAAAACCGTTGAAGGCCGCGATAAACCGGGGTTTTCGCGCGGTTTATCGATCTAAAACGATGATTTGATCGTTTTCTGATCACTCGCCTGATAAGCCCGTTTTATATGGCCTGTAGCGGACAGCGAACATCTTATCCACAGATACGCTAACAGAGAATGGGGGCAAGTATTGGCTCGCGTGAAAAGTTATCCTCTGGAAAAAGCGTGAAAAAACCGCAGGTTAGGCTGGTTGTTTTTTGTACGAAGGATTGCAGGGCTTGATTTGTATGGGGTCTAGCGAAGGGCGAGCATGTTATCCACAGAAGCTCCCACAGGGATTGGGTTCGTGCCTTAAGGCCGATACATCAGATAGGCCTCACCCGTGACCCGAATCATCGGGTGCGGTGTGATCTGGCAGGTATCGACGACACGGAAGCCATGTCGCTCGTAGAACCGGCGGGCGCCGGTGTTCACGGCGTAGTCGATCAAGCTCAAGCCATTGAGCCCAAGCTGGCTGGCTCGGTCATAGGCGTAGGCGAGGAACTGCTTGCCCAGGCCCTGATTTCGCCAGCCTTCATGAAGCGCCAGACTGGAGATATAGAGGGTGTCGGGAATTTCCATCCTGGCATACGGCGCCAGGACCGGATCGGTCACGGGGGCCGCCAGCGGATCGTGACGCATCACGTAGCAGTGCATCATGCCAATGACATTTCCCCCTGCCTCGGCAATGAGGCAGTTCTGCCAGGAAAAATCCACGTCTTCACGGGCGTACCGACTGGCGCCCACATCCAGCAAGTCCTGGCCGGGCTGCGCTAGCTGGCTCCAGATGTAATCCGCAGCGCCTTCTGATGAAATCTGAAACAAACGAGCAATCTCCCGCGCATCCGCGCGCAGGGCCGAACGAAATTCAACTGCCATTTAGCTGACTCCACAGGACCGTTAGCGAACTACGCCTTCCTCAATCAACAACTTGAGAATCGCTTCAGCCCCAGCCTCCGCACTCAACCCTTTCAGCACCTGCCCACCCCCGCCGCTGGCCTTGGCCGTCGCGGCTTTCATCCGGTCCGCGCCACTCTTGGCCTTGATCACCTTCAAGCGTTTAGGTCGTGGCTTGGCCGGTTGCAGGGTGGCGACCGCCAGCAGTTCATCGTCGATCACTTCGACTTCATCCGCCTGCAACACCCCGCGTCGGGCCGGGCCGTAAGCACTCTGCCGAGGTTTCGGCGCAGCGTTATCCACAGTGGCGAGAAACGGTAGCCGCACTTTCAGACGACGGCGTTGACCACGTGGCAAGGCTTGCAGCACCAGCGCCGAACCGCCATCGATGGATTCAACTTGAGCCAGCCCTACGACCAGCGGCCAGCCCAGATTTTCCGCCAGTAAAAACGGCAACATGCCCGAGCCTTCGCCGGTTTCCGCCTGGCTGCCGGTCAGCACGACCTGAGCCCCGGCATCGCGTAAATACGCGGACAATGCCGGCAGTGCATCGGCGCCTGAAGGTTGTTCAAGCACATGCAACTGTTCCAGGCCCATGCCCAGATACGCGCGCAATGCAGGTTCTGCGACGTCGCCGGCATGCAGCACTTGCAAGTTATCCCCAACCAGCTGCAGGCCCAGCTCCACGGCTCGCGCATCCTGCTCAGCGCGACGTGGCCGGCCGGAAGTCGGGTGGGCGCCGATGGACACCAGGCTGATGATTTTTGTGCTCATGACCCTTTCCTTTCCTTAAGCCGCATCGCGCTTGGCTTCATTGCGGTAAGCCTCTACCGCATCGATCAAGGCTTGAAGAATCTCGGCGCTCTCGCCGATCACCGACAGGTCGGCCCGTTTGATCATGTCGCAGCCAGGATCGAGGTTGATCGCCACCACCTTGTCGCAGGCACCGATGCCTTGCAGGTGCTGGATCGCCCCGGAAATCCCCACCGCCACGTAGACCCTTGCGGTAACCCAGGTGCCGGACGCACCGACCTGACGGTCGCGCGCCATGAAGCCGTCGTCCACTGCCACCCGGGACGCGCCTTCGGTAGCGCCCAATGCTTCGGCGGTCCTGTGGAAAAGTCCCCAGTCCTTGACACCGTTGCCGCCGGAGAAGATGAATTCGGCTTCGGCCATCGGAATCGCCGCCGGGTCCACTGCCACTGCGCCCAAATCCTCGATGCGCGAGAGACTGCGCGCCACCGTTGTGGATAACTCCACCGGCAAGGCTTCGTGACGGGTTTCGCTGACCGGTTCGGCGCATTCGACGGCGGCCAGAATCAAGCGGGCAACCGGGCGTGCAAGGTCCTGCAACCCAGCGCCGGCGCGGCCGATGCATTCCTGATCCTTGACCTGCCAGACCCGCGTGGCCGGGCGTTCGCCCAGTGCAGCGGCAAAGCGTCGACCGAGTTCGCCACCGCCACTGCGGCTGTCCGGCAGCAACCAGTGACGTGGGCTGAACTGGTTATCCACAGCCCGCAGGCCCTGGACTCTTTGTTCCGGTGCATAACCGCTGAATTCATCGCCATCCAGCACCAGCAAGCGATCGACGCCCGCGGTGGCGAAGGCATTCTCTTTGTGTTCGCCGAAGACCACGGCCAACACCGCGCCGTCCTTGCCGGCCAACTGATGAGCCAGACCGAGCAAGTCGCGGTCGTGACTGCTCAAGCGGCCGCCGACCATGTCCGGCACCACGCTGATGTAAAACGCAGGTGCAGGCACTTGATGCAGCGGCAATTGCACTTCAACCGCGGCCGAACGTTTGCTCGCACCGCCCTGTTGAGCGCCGCTGCGGTCGATCCGTTTGATGCCGTTGGGGCCGATAAAACCGATGCCATGGGGATTCTTGCGGATGACGCCATTAGGCCCCATCCAGCTGTGCTGCGCCGGTTGCATGGCCGCGTGCAGCGGGTGCAGACGGTTGCGGGCGATCCATTCGGCGCGTGGGTCGCGGCGGATAATGTCGCTCATCAGTGGGCCTCCGCAGGTTCACGTTGGGCCGGTGTGGTCGGCTTAGGCGCAGCGTCTTCAAGCAACGCGTCCGCCACCAGTTCGGCGATGTCCTTGATCAGCGGTCGCGGTTCGACCACGCCTTCGAGCATCGCAGTGCATTGTGGACAACCCACGGCCACCAGTTCGACGCCGGTTTCGCGGATGTCTTCCATGCGCATGTCGGGGATCCGTTGCTTGCCCGGAATGTCGGTAATCGGCGCACCGCCGCCACCGCCGCAGCAGCGCGAGCGGAAACCGGAGCGTTGCATTTCCTTGATCTCGATCCCGAGAGCGCGCAGTACCTCACGCGGTGCCTCGTATTCGCCGTTGTAACGGCCGAGGTAGCACGGGTCGTGATAGGTCACGCTGCTGCCTTTGTGCTGGCCGAGATTCAGGGCGCCAGCGCCGATGATTTCGGCCATGTAGGTGCTGTGGTGCTGCACGAGGTAGTTGCCGTCGAAGTCGCCGTACTCGTTTTTCAACACGTGGAAGCTGTGCGGGTCGCAGGTGACGATACGGTTGAAGCTGTACTTGGCCAGGGTCTGGATGTTGCGTTTGGCCAACAACTGGAACGTCGCTTCATCGCCCAGGCGTCGGGCCACGTCACCGCTGTCGCGTTCTTCGAGGCCCAGCACGGCGAAGTCGACCTTGGCCGCTTTCAGCACTTTGACGAAGGCACGCAAGGTGCGCTGGTTGCGCATGTCGAAGGCGCCGTCGCCGACCCAGAACAGCACGTCGACAGATTTCTTCTCGCTGAGCAGGTTCAGGTTCAAATCCGCCGCCCAGTTCATCCGCCCGCCCGGGGCGAAACCGCCAGGGTTGTCGGTGGCAATCAGGTTTTCGAGGACTTCGGCGCCTTTGTTCGGGGTGGCGCCTTTTTCCAGGGTCAGGTGACGGCGCATGTCGACGATGGCATCGACGTGCTCGATCATCATCGGGCACTCCTCGACGCAGGCGCGACAGGTGGTGCAGGACCACAAGGTTTCAGCATCCACCAGACCGTTGACGATCGGTTGATGCGGGTTGCCGGCGTGCTCGCCGATTGGCTTCCCAGGATAGGGGCTGCCAGCGAACTTGGCATCAGTGCCTCCGGCGAGGCCGACCACCATGTCCTGAATCAGTTTTTTCGGGTTCAGCGGCTGGCCGGCGGCGAACGCCGGGCACGCGGCTTCGCATTTACCGCACTGCACGCAGGCGTCGAAGCCGAGCAGTTGGTTCCAGGTGAAATCCTTGGGTTTCTCCACGCCCAGTGGCGCGGTCGGATCGTTCAGGTCCAGCGGTTTCAAACCGGTGGAACGACCGCCGCCAAAACGCTCGGCGCGACGGTGCCAGGCCAGGTGCAGGGCACCGGCGAAGGCGTGCTTCATCGGCCCGCCCCAGGTCATGCCGAAGAACAGTTCGCTAACGCCCCACAGCACACCGACGCCGAGGATCGCAGCCAGCACCCAGCCACCGAAGTTTTCCGGAAGGATGCCTGCCACCGGCAGGGTCAACAGGAAGAAGCTCGCAGAGAACGCCAACAGGCTTTTCGGCAGGCGCATCCATGGCCCTTTGGACAGGCGAGCCGGTGGGTTGCGACGACGCAGAAACATGAAAATCGCACCGACGAACATCACCGCCGAAGCAATCAGCAGGGCAACACCGAGAGTGCGACTGTGCAGGCCGAAACCGTGGACCAGTATCGCCAGCACCATCGACGCCACCGCACCACCCGCCGTAGCGACGTGAGTGTTGGCGATGTATTTGTCCCGCGCGACGACATGGTGCAAGTCGACCATGTAGCGCTTGGGCATGGCGAACAGGCCGCCGATCAGGTCGACTTTCGAAGCTCGACCTCGGCGCCACATAGCCACCCGCCGCAACGCGCCCAGGACAGCAAGTCCGGTGGCTGCGAACAACAGGATTGGAAGAAGGGTGTTCAACATGGTGGAGCTCCCAAAGACCTCGGGGTCTATGATCGTTCCCACGCTCCGCGTGGGAATGCAGCCCGTGACGCTCCGCGTCACATCAAAAGCGGACGCGGAGCGTCCATTGAGGCATTCCCACGCAGAGCGTGGGAACGATCAGTTCGTGGCTTAGAAATCCTTGCACAACCGCAGCGCGTCGTAGATCGCCGCGTGGGTGTTGCGCTGCGCCACGCAGTCGCCGATGCGGAACAGCAAGTAACCGTCACCCGCCTGGCTCAGCGAAGGTTGCGGCTTGATCGCGAACAGGGCTTCGATGTCCATCTGGCCTTTGTTGCGCGAGCCTTCCTTCAGGGCGTAGTAGATTTCTTCGTCCGGGCGCACGCCGTTTTCGACGACGACCTGGTCCACCACCCGCTCCTCTTTGGCGCCGGTGTATTCGTTCTCCAGCACCGCCACCAGCTTGTCGCCTTCGCGGTAGACCTTCTCCAGCATCATGTCCCCGGTCATGATCACTTCTTTCGGGTACATGCTGCGGTAGTACGTCGGGAACGATGTGCCGCCAATCGCCACGCCCGGTTTGATGTCGTCGGTGACGATCTCGACCTGGCTGCCCTTGTCAGCGAGGAAGTCGGCGGTCGACATCCCGGTGAATTCGCAAATGGTGTCGTAGACCAGCACATTTTTGCCCGGTGCAACCTTGCCATCGAGGATGTCCCAGCTACTGACCACCAGGCCTTCAGCCGCGCCCCAATGTTCGTTCTGCTCCAGGAATGGATGACCGCCGACGGCGAGCACCACCACGTCCGGACGCAAGTCCAGAATAGTTGCTGCATCGGCCGCCACGCCCAGGCGCAGGTCGACTTTCAAACGGGCCAGCTCAAGCTGGAACCAGCGAGTGATGCCGGCAATCTGGTCACGCTGTGGCGCTTTCGAGGCAGTGGTGATCTGCCCGCCGATGAATTCTTTTTTCTCGAACAGGGTCACGTCGTGGCCGCGTTCGGCCGACACGCGAGCGGCTTCCATCCCGGCAGGACCGGCACCGACCACCACAACCTTGCGCTTCACACCGGTCGACTTCTCGATGATGTGCGGCACCCCCATGTATTCACGGGAGGTCGCGGCGTTCTGGATGCACAGGACGTCCAGGCCCTGGTACTGACGGTCGATGCAGTAGTTGGCGCCGACGCATTGTCTGATCTGGTCGACCTGACCCATTTTGATCTTGGCGATCAGGTGCGGGTCGGCGATGTGGGCGCGGGTCATGCCGACCATGTCCACGTAGCCGCCTTCCAGAATACGGGTCGCCTGGTTCGGGTCCTTGATGTTCTGCGCGTGCAAAACAGGGGCCTTGACCACTTCTTTGATACCGGCAGCCAGGTGCAGGAACGGCTCCGGTGGATAACTCATGTTCGGGATAACGTTGGCCAGGGTGTTATGGGTGTCGCAACCCGAACCCACCACGCCGATGAAGTCGATCATGCCGGTGTCATCGTAGTACTTGGCGATCTGCTTCATGTCCTCGTGGGACAAGCCGTCCGGGTGGAATTCGTCACCGCACAGACGGATGCCGACACAGAAATCCGGGCCGACTTCAGCCCGCACAGCCTTGATCACTTCCAGGCCGAAACGCATGCGGTTCTCGAAGCTGCCGCCCCACTCGTCGGTGCGTTTGTTGACCCGCGGACTCCAGAACTGGTCGATCATGTGTTGGTGCACGGCGGACAATTCGACGCCGTCCAGGCCACCGGCCTTGGCGCGGCCAGCCGCGGTGGCGTAGTTGCCGATTACCCGCCAGATTTCTTCCGGCTCGATGGTTTTGCAGGTCGCACGGTGCACCGGCTCACGGATGCCCGACGGCGACAGCAGGGTTGGCCAATGCTCGCCGTCCCAACGGGAACGACGGCCCATGTGGGTAATCTGGATCATGATCTTGGCGCCATGCTTGTGCATGGCATCGGCGAGGTTCTGGAAGTGCGGAATGATCCGGTCGTCAGCCAGGTTGACCGACTTCCACCAGCCTTGCGGGCTGTCGATGGCCACGCTGGAGGAACCCCCGCAGATCGCCAGGCCGATCCCGCCCTTGGCTTTCTCTTCGTAATACTTGACGTACCGGTCGGTGGTCATGCCGCCGTCGGTGGCATAGACCTCGGCGTGCGCGGTGCTGAGCACGCGGTTACGGATGGTCAGTTTGCCGATCTGGATCGGCTGGAACATTGCTTCGAAAGCCATGGCGGGGTCCTCGACTTACAACGGCTTGACGGTGAACAAACCGTCGTCGTGGCCTTCTTCGGAGCCACCGTAGACTTGTTCGGCAACCGTGCGAATGTTGCTGCCGCGGGCTTGCAGAATCTGGTCCATGGCACCGGCAAACCAACCGGTGAACATGTAGTCGACCTTGCGCCCGACCTTGCCGTACACGTAGACAAACGCCGAGTGTTCGAGCTTGACGCTGGCAGTGCCTTTGTCGAGGTCGATGTCCTGGATCTTGAACAGACCCCAGCCACGCTGCGACAGGCGCTTCATGTAGTGCTCGAACACCGCAACGCCTTCCAGGCC
This sequence comes from Pseudomonas sp. HLT2-19-2, assembly GCF_054898005.1. Classification (NCBI taxonomy): domain Bacteria; kingdom Pseudomonadati; phylum Pseudomonadota; class Gammaproteobacteria; order Pseudomonadales; family Pseudomonadaceae; genus Pseudomonas; species Pseudomonas sp. HLT2-19-2. The sequence goes on from NZ_CM142712.1 coordinate 5,704,161, forward strand.
GTGGCATTCAGCTTCTTTTTCACACCAGTGCCAGGCGGATTTGTAGCCGGCCTTGTAGAGGATTTCGGCGTAGGCGTCGGCGCCCAGCACTTCCTCGATGCCCATGTGGTTGTTGACGAAGAAGTGACGCGGTACGTACAGCATCGGCAGGGCGTCGGAGGTCCAGATACCGGTTTCGCTGTCGACTTCAATTGGCAATTGCGGGGCGATCTTGGCCATGGAAACTTAACTCCAGAAAATTTTGGGTGTTGCCCCCGGCGCGGACGGCCGGGGGAAAGGATTCTTCAGATGCAGTGGCTTACTCGCCCCAGACGTCCTTCAAGACGTTGACCCAGTTCTCGCCCATGATCTTGCGGACCACGCGCTCGGAATGGCCGCGCTTGAGCAGGGTTTCGGTCAGGTTCGGGAACTCGCCGACGGTGCGGATGCCCAGCGGGTTGATGACCTTGCCGAAACTGGTCAGACGGCGGGCGTAGCCCTTGTCATGGGTCAGGTATTCGAAGAAGTCCTGGCCATGGCCCTGGGTGAAGTCCGTGCCGATGCCGATGGCGTCTTCGCCGACGATGTTCATGGTGTATTCGATGGCTTCGGCGTAATCGTCGATGGTCGAATCGATGCCCTTGGCCAGGAACGGCGCGAACATGGTCACACCGACGAAACCGCCGTGATCGGCGATGAACTTCAGTTCTTCATCGGATTTGTTGCGCGGGTGAATTTTCAGACCCGACGGCAGGCAGTGGGAGTAGCAGACCGGTTTCTTGGACTCAAGGATGACTTCTTCGGAGGTTTTCGAACCCACGTGGGACAGGTCGCACATGACGCCGACGCGGTTCATCTCTGCGACGATTTCACGACCGAAACCCGACAGGCCGCCATCGCGCTCGTAGCAGCCGGTACCGACCAGGTTTTGGGTGTTGTAGCACATCTGCACGATACCGACGCCGAGCTGCTTGAACACCTCGACGTAGCCGATCTGGTCTTCGAAGGCGTGAGCATTCTGGAAGCCGAACAGGATCCCGGTTTTGCCCTGCTCCTTGGCCTTGCGAATATCGGCGGTGGTGCGCACTGGAATCACCAGGTCGCTGTTTTCGCGGATCAGCTTCTGGCTGGCGGCGATATTGTTGACGGTGGCCTGGAAACCCTCCCACACCGACACGGTGCAGTTGGCCGCGGTCAGACCGCCCTTGCGCATGTCTTCGAACAGCTCACGGTTCCACTTGGCAATAATCAGCCCGTCGATAACGATGCTGTCGGCGTGCAATTCGGCTGGGCTCATCAGGCTGTCCCCTATTAGCGATTCGTGCGCCGAATCGTGTGCCGGCGCTTTGGGGCCAGCATATGCCTGAGGGACGGGGTAGCCGGGTGCAAAAACGACAGGGGGTTTGCCGAAAGCGTCAATCTGCGACAAAGGGTCATGGTCGAGCGTCATGAGCCACCTGTTCAAGGGCCTTCGCATGGGCCAGAATTCGCGGCATTACTGGATGCTTCACTGATAAGGGGCGGCGACGCAATGAAATCGATCTTCCTGGCGTTAGCACTGATAGTGACCGGCGTACACGCGGCTGAAGAGTCCGACGACAACCCCTGCGATGCCGTCGAAAACGAAGTCCAGACCCTGGAATGCTCGGTCTACAGCCGAACCACCGCCGAAGACCTGCTCAAAGACAACTTTCAAAGCCTGACCGAACGCATGCAAACGGCCTACGGCAAGAACCCGGCGCAACTGACCGACATCACCGCCAAGCTCAAGGCCGCTCAGCAGCAGTGGTTGAAGACTCGGGATGCGGATTGCGCGGTTGACGCGTTTCCGACGACGGCCGGCAGTAAGGCGTTCACCATTGCGCAGAATGATTGCGTGGCGCGAATGAGTGATGAGCGGTCGGAGTTTTTGGAGTCGATTGGGCAGGAGTAAAAAACATAAGCTTGGAGAAATCATTTGATCCCACACGAAGTAGTCAGCCTTCTCGTTGATGGCGCGACACCTATTCGGGCCTGGCGCGAACACCTGAACCTTACCCAGGATGAAGTTGCCAAACGCATGGGCATCTCTCAACCGGCCTTCGCCCAACAGGAGACGGTCTCCAAGCCACGCAAGGCGACCCGTGAAAAAATTGCCGCGGCTTTTGGCATCAACGCCGATCAACTTGAGCTGTAAGCTGCACGCCACCATCCGGGAAAGGAACTCAAATGAAAATCTGCGGCATTGAAATCAAAGGCAGCGAAGCAATCATTGCCGTGGCCTCCCTCGACGGTCAGGCGCTGAGCCACGTCGCTCTAGCCACCAAGAAAATCGCCCTCGACGATGACGACGAAGCGTCGAACGTCAAAGTCTTTGCCGCTCAGGTGGCGTCGTTTGTGCGCGAGAACTCCATCGACCGGATCGCGATCAAGAAGCGCAGCAAGAAAGGTGAGTTCGCCGGTGGGCCGACCACGTTCAAGATCGAGGGTGTTTTCCAGTTGCTGGAAAATTGCGAGGTGACGCTACTGTCGCCGCAGACCATCAACGCGCAGAACAAGAAGTTCGACTTTGAACTGCCGGGCACGCTGAACAAGTATCAGCATGAGGCTTACAAAGCAGCGTGCTCGGCGTTGATGAAAAAATAACTCGTTCATGCTTGGGCGGTGCGGCGATCTTCCCGCGGGCAGCGCGCAAAACGCGCCCGATAACTACGGGTGAAATACGACGGTGATTCAAACCCGCAGGCAATACTCACCTCCAGCACGCTCATGTCCGTCTGCCGCAACAGCTGTCGGGCCTTCTCCAGCCGTAAGCGCAGGTAGAAATTGCTCGGTGTGTCGTTCAGGTGCAGGCGAAACAGGCGTTCGAGCTGCCGCCGCGTTACCTTGATCGATTCGGCTAACGTCAATGTGCTCAGCGGCGGTTCGCTGTGTTGTTCCATCTCCCCGATCACTTGCACCAGTTTCTTGTTGCTGATGCCGTAGCGGCTGGCGACTTCCATTCGCTGGTGGTCTTTGCGGGGGCGGATGCGGCCGAGTACGAATTGTTCGCTGACCTGGATCGCCAGTTCCGGGCCGTGGGCCTGGCTGATGAGGTCGAGCATCAGGTCGATGGACGCGGTGCCGCCGGCGGAGGTAATGCGCCGGCGGTCGATCTCGAACAGCTCCTGAGTAACGCTGAGCTGTGGATAAGATTCCTTGAAGGCGTCGATGGCTTCCCAGTGCAGGGTCAGGCGATGGCCATCGAGCAAGCCGGCTTCGGCGAGGACGAAGCTGCCGGTGTCGATGGCGCCGAGGGTCACGCCTTCGTTGTCGAGTCGGCGCAGCCAATGCTCCAGCGCCGGAGTGGCGAACTTGAGGGGTTCGAAACCGGCGACCACCAAAAGGGTCGCGCCTTTCTTCAACGGTTCCAGCGCCGCATCGGCGTTGACCGACATGCCATTGCTGGCCAGCACCGCCCCGCCGTCAGCGCTCAGCACATGCCAGCGGTACAGCTCGCCGCGAAAGCGATTGGCGACCCGCAGCGGCTCGATCGCCGAGATGAAACCGATGGCCGAAAAACCCGGCATCAACAAAAAGTAGAAATCCTGGGACATGGAGCGCACTCGGTTGACGGGTAGCGTGTGGACGTTGATACGCCAGTTGTCGATGGCATTCAAGAGGACAGGTCGCTGCAGTGCAAGAGCTGGTCGCCGTAGTGCGCTTTGACGGGGCTTAAGCTGCGTAACTTGGCATCACCGGCGCACGAAGACGCCCGGACCCACAATAACGACCTGCCGAGGAACCCGACATGAAACGACTGATCAGCAGCTGTGTTCTTGCACTCAGCGGTACCGCTTTCTTGAGCGCCAGCGTCATGGCGGCCGAACCTGCTTCATGCCAGAACGTGCGCATGGGCGTCGTGAACTGGACCGATGTGATCGCCACCAGCGCCATGACCCAGGTCCTGCTCGACGGCCTCGGCTACAACACCAAACAAACCAGCGCTTCCCAGCAAATCATCTTCGCCGGGATCCGCGACCAGCGCCTGGATCTGTTCCTGGGCTACTGGAACCCGCTGATGACCCAGACCATTACCCCGTTCGTCGATGGAAAGCAGGTCAAAGTGCTTGAAACACCGAGCCTTAAAGACGCCCGCGCCACCCTCGCCGTACCGACGTATCTCGCCGACAAGGGTCTGAAAACCTTCGCCGACATCGCCAAGTTTGAAAAGGAATTGGGCGGCAAGATTTACGGCATCGAGCCAGGTTCAGGCGCCAACACCCAGATCAAGGCAATGATCGCCAAGAACCAGTTCGGCCTCGGCAAGTTCCAGTTGGTCGAGTCCAGCGAGGCCGGCATGCTCGCGGCGGTGGATCGCGCCGTGCGGCGCAAAGAGGCCGTGGTGTTCTTCGGCTGGGCGCCGCACCCGATGAACGTCATCGTGAAGATGACTTACCTCACCGGTAGCGAAGACGCCCTGGGGCCGAACGAAGGCATGGCCACGGTCTGGACCGTCACCGCACCGAAATACGCCGAACAATGCCCGAACATCGGTCGTTTGCTGAGCAACCTGACGTACACCGCTGAAGACGAGAGCCGGATGATGCAGCCGCTGCTGGATCACAAAGACGCTTTCGAATCGGCCAAGCAATGGCTGAAAGATCACCCGCAAGACAAGCAACGCTGGCTCGAAGGCGTGACCACCTTCGATGGCAAACCGGCGGCTGAAAACCTTCAACTGACGACCAAATAATCCCGATTGAACCACCGACTCGCAGCCCGACCGGGCTGTGATCGGAATCATCACGCCTGCAAGGAACCCGCCTCATGAACCACGACGTCATCATCACCTGCGCACTCACCGGTGCTGGCGACACGACCGCCAGAAGCCCACACGTGCCGGTCACCCCGAAACAAATCGCCACGGCCGCCGTGGAAGCCGCCAAGGCTGGCGCCACCGTGGTCCACTGCCACGTGCGCAACCCCGAAACCGGCAAATTCAGCCGTGACGTGGCGCTGTACCGCGAAGTGATGGAGCGCATCCGCGAAGCCGACGTCGACATCATCGTCAACCTCACCGCCGGCATGGGCGGCGACCTGGAAATCGGCGCGGGCGAGAACCCGATGGAGTTCGGCCCGAACACCGACCTGGTCGGCCCGCTGACCCGTCTGGCCCACGTTGAAGAACTGCTGCCGGAAATCTGCACCCTCGATTGCGGCACCCTGAACTTCGGCGACGGCGACACCATTTACGTGTCCACCCCGGCCCAGCTACGCGCTGGCGCCAAACGCATTCAAGAGCTGGGCGTGAAGGCCGAGCTGGAAATTTTCGACACCGGTCACCTGTGGTTCGCCAAGCAGATGATCAAGGAAGGGTTGCTCGACGACCCGCTGTTCCAACTGTGCCTGGGCATCCCGTGGGGCGCGCCGGCCGACACCACCACCATGAAAGCCATGGTCGACAACCTGCCTGCCAATGCGGTCTGGGCCGGCTTCGGCATCGGTCGCATGCAAATGCCTATGGCGGCACAAGCCGTGCTGCTCGGCGGCAATGTGCGGGTCGGTCTGGAAGACAACATCTGGTTGGACAAGGGCGTACTGGCGACCAACGGCCAACTGGTCGAACGCGCCTCGGAGATCCTCAGCCGCCTCGGCGCCCGCGTTCTGACGCCGGCTGAAGGTCGGGCAAAAATGGGCCTGACCAAGCGCGGTTAATTGACCTTTTCAACTTCAGGAATTGCCATGACTTTTATCACCGAAATCAAAACCTTCGCCGCCCTGGGCAGCGGTGTCATCGGCAGCGGCTGGGTGTCCCGCGCCCTCGCCCACGGCCTCGACGTGGTGGCCTGGGACCCGGCACCCGGTGCCGAAGCAGCCCTGCGCAAACGCGTCGCCAATGCCTGGGGAGCGCTGGAGAAACAAGGCCTGGCGCCGGGCGCATCGCAGGACCGGCTGCGCTTTGTCGCCACCATTGAAGAGTGTGTTGGCGACGCGGATTTCATTCAGGAAAGCGCTCCGGAACGCCTGGATCTGAAACTGGAACTGCACAGCAAAATCAGCGCGGCGGCCAAGCCGAATGCACTGATTGGCTCCAGTACTTCCGGCCTGTTACCGAGCGAGTTCTACGAGAGTTCGACGCATCCGGAACGCTGCGTTGTCGGCCACCCGTTCAACCCGGTTTATCTGCTGCCGCTGGTGGAAGTGGTGGGTGGCAAAAACACCGCGCCCGAAGCCGTTCAAGCGGCAATGAAAGTGTATGAATCCCTGGGCATGCGTCCGCTGCATGTGCGCAAGGAAGTACCTGGTTTTATCGCCGACCGCTTGCTCGAAGCGCTCTGGCGTGAGGCGCTGCACCTGGTTAACGACGGTGTGGCGACCACCGGTGAGATCGACGATGCCATTCGTTTTGGTGCGGGCCTGCGCTGGTCGTTCATGGGCACGTTTTTGACGTACACCCTGGCGGGTGGCGATGCGGGAATGCGGCACTTCATGGCGCAATTCGGGCCAGCGTTGCAGTTGCCGTGGACGTATCTGCCGGCGCCGGAATTGACCGACAAGTTGATCGATGATGTGGTGGACGGCACCCGTGATCAGTTGGGCACGCACAGCATTTCGGCGCTGGAGCGCTATCGTGATGATTGCTTGCTGGCGGTGCTGGAGGCGGTGAAGACTACCAAGGAAAAGCATGGGATGGCGTTTGCCGACTAAACGCCGCTAACCCCTGTAGGAGCGAGCGGTGCGGCGATCCGACTTGCCCGCGATATAGGTAGTCCTGCCGTAGAGACCCGTCGGATGTACCGGCCTCTTCGCGGGCAAGCCTCGCTCCTACAGATTTCAACCATTTTCGGATGCGACGACATGCCCACCCTCACCACCTATCAAACCAAAATCATCCCCGACTGGGTCGACTACAACGGCCACCTGCGCGACGCCTTCTACCTGCTGATTTTCAGCTACGCCACCGACGCGCTGATGGATCGCCTGGGAATGGACAGCAACAACCGCGAAGTCAGCGGTAACTCGCTGTTCACCCTCGAACTGCACCTCAATTACCTGCTCGAAGTGAAGCTCGACGCCGACGTCGAAGTGCACACCCAAATCATCGGCCACGACAGCAAACGCCTGCACCTCTATCACAGCCTGCATCTGGTGGGCGACGACAAGGCGCTGGCGGGCAACGAGCAAATGCTGCTGCACGTCGACCTCGACGGCCCGCGATCCGCACCCTTCAGCGAAGAAACCCTGAGCAAGCTGCAAGCCATCGTCGCCGAGCAAGCCGCCCTGCCCGCCCCCGCCTACATCGGCCGAGTGATCGCGTTACCGCCGAAAAAATGACAAGGAGATCGCCATGAACACCGCCGCAGCTTTTGCCGACTTCCGTACCTACCCGTTGATCAGCGCATTGACCGCCGTACAAACCCTGGCGGACCGAGTTCAAGTGAAGTGGGCCGATGACCGTGTCAGCCCGTTTCATCATCAGTGGTTGCGGGACAACTGTCCGTGCCCGCTGTGCGTCTACACCGTGACCCGCGAGCAAGTGCTGGAAATCGTCGACGTCGCCGAAACCCTGAAGCCCTCGCACGCCAGCATTGATGCCGAAGGCTGCCTGCGTGTCGATTGGCAGGACGGCCATCTCAGCCGCTACGATCCTGGCTGGTTACGAGCCCACGCCTACGATGATGAGTCCCGCGCCGAACGCCGGGGTGCCAAGCCCAAAAGCCAGCTCTGGAACAGCAACCTGAAGCTGCCGGTGTTCGAATACCAGGCGTTGATGAACGACAACGATGTCTTGCTGCAATGGCTGCTGGCTGTGCGCGATATCGGCCTGACTCAGGTCCGCGGCGTGCCCACCGAGCCAGGCTCGTTGAAGCTGATCGCCCAGCGGATTTCCTTCATCCGCGAGAGCAATTTTGGCGTGCTGTTCAACGTGCAATCCAAGGCCGATGCCGACAGCAATGCCTACACCGCTTTCAACCTGCCGCTGCATAGCGATTTGCCGACCCGGGAGTTGCAACCGGGACTGCAGTTTCTGCTTTGCCTGGTCAATGACGCGGACGGTGGCGAGAGTATTTTCGTCGACGGTTTTGCCATTGCCCAAGCGTTGCGCGAAGAGGATTCCGAGTCGTTCAAAGCCCTGTGTGAAATCCCCGTGGAGTTTCGCAACAAGGACCGTCATAGCGACTACCGCTGCCTGGCGCCGATCATCGCCCTGGATGCGTTGGGGCAGGTATCGGAGATCCGCATGGCGAACTTTCTGCGTGGGCCGTTTGATGCATCGATCGAGGACATCCCCAAGCTATACCGCGCTTATCGACGCTTTATTGCGATGACCCGCGAAACTCGATTCCGGGTGATGACGCGGCTCAACCCCGGTGAAATGTGGTGTTTCGACAACCGCCGCACCCTCCACGCCCGCAACGCCTTCGACCCCGCCACCGGCGTCCGGCATTTCCAGGGTTGCTATGTCGACCGTGATGAATTGCTGTCGCGCATCCTCGTCCTGCAGCGTTAAACCCCAGCCAAAAAAAGCCCCGATCAAGCCGTGACAGGATCGGGGCAGAGGTGGGTACTGTTGAGGAGCCGTTGCGCGAGGGTGACCAAACCTTCGTGAAGCCAGCTGACGCCAGTGTGCCCACTCCCACCCGCAGCTAGTTAGCCGAAAACGACCTGTTCATAGGTATTGCGGCCATTGCGACAAATCGTCCTTGCCGACGCCCACGACCCCTACGAGAATCGAGCCACGACACCGTTCCCTGAAGAAGGATTGCGTCATGATGCACGCCGATTTGATAGACCAGGAAGACCTGTTGGGCCAGCTAAAGTCATTGGGTTTTCAAGTACCGAATGGCTCAACAGCCGAGCAGGCTTGTGAGTGTGCAGTGCGAGGTTTGAACGATGAACGGGCGATGACGCTGCGGACCATGGTCAAGCAGATGTACACCAGTAGCGCGACCATCCTGCCGGCTGTGCGCCAGGCCATTGATAAGCAATTGCTGCCGGCATTGGCGCAGTATCAGCAAAGTCGTAGCGCCTGATAGATCCAATCGCGAGCAAGCTCGCTCCCACAGTTGACCGCATTCCCCTGAGAGAACTCGGTCAATGTGGGAGCGAGCTTGCTCGCGATGAAGCCAACCCGGTTTAGAGCCTTACGCTGGCGAACGTCGACTCGTTGCGCGCCTGACTCAGCGCCGACAACGGCCCGGACAACGGCGACAGCACCAACGCTTGTGGCAGCGGCATCATCGCCACTTGTTGCGTGGTGTTGGAACCTACGCGCTCGTCACGCGGTGGAATGCCGAAGTATTCGCGGTAGCACTTGGAGAAGTGTGGTGTGGAAACGAAGCCACACACCGACGCCACTTCGATGATCGACATCGGCGTTTGCTTGAGCAGTTGCCGAGCACGGATCAAGCGCAGTTTCAGGTAGTAACGCGACGGTGAGCAGTGCAGGTATTTCTGGAACAGCCGCTCCAGCTGACGACGCGAAACAGCGACATACACCGCCAGCTCGTCGAGGTCGATCGGCTCTTCCAGGTTGGCCTCCATCAGCGCGACGATTTCCTGCAACTTCGGCTGGTTGGTGCCGAGCATGTGCTTGAGCGGCACACGCTGGTGATCCTGCTCGTTGCGGATGCGCTCGTAGACGAACATTTCCGAGATCGCGGCCGACAGTTCACGACCGTGATCGCGGCTGATCAGGTGCAGCATCATGTCCAGCGGCGCGGTGCCGCCAGAACTGGTGAAACGGTTACGGTCGAGGGTGAACAGACGCGTACTCATGGCCACACGCGGGAAAGCTTCCTGCATTGAGGCCAGACATTCCCAGTGCACGCTGCAATCGAAACCATCCAGCAGGCCGGCGCACGCCAGGGCCCAGCTGCCGGTGCAGACCGCACCCAGACGGCGGGACTGACGCGCCTGACTTTGCAACCACGAAACGTGTTCACGGGTAACCGTGCGCTGAATGCCAATACCGCCGCAGACAATGATAGTGTCCAGGGCGGGCGCTTTGTGCATGGAGCAGTCGGGTGTGATCTGCAGACCGTCACTGGCCCAGACCTGACCGCCGTCCACGGTGAGTGTGGTCCAGCGATACAGCTCGCGGCCGGACAATTGGTTGGCCATACGCAGGGGTTCTACTGCGGAGGCCAGAGAAATAAGCGTGAAATTGTCCAGCAGCAGAAAGCCGATGGATTGAGGCGCACGGTTCTGGGGTTGGGCCCCGGAGTTGAACGTCGTCATCGCGGTATCTCCTCACACAAAGCGGGTGATGGCCTCAGGCGGAGGCTCTTGTTATTGCCATCGTTCTCGCGTGGGAGACGGGCTTTGTAATGACAGAGCAATTGCCATGCCTAAAGTTGAATGGTCATTCAATAACTCCTGAAAACGACGTCGCAGCGTGTCTATATAAGCCGCGCGGCGAGTGGGGGTTATAAGTGCCATTATCGGCGGGAGACGCTCTGTCCCATTGGGCGTGAGCAAATCGGTAGCACTTGTGGGAACAGGGCTACGGCGACCGGATGGAGAGTGTCACCGCAAGCACAGGTGACAGGCGGTAGTGGCCAACTTGGATCCCTGACCTGGGTGAAGTCGCTTATCTGTAAGCGACGCGCCAACACGTGGCGCGTTTCGATTCGGGTGTTCACTTTGAGCGCAGTTTTGACTGGTCAGACGCCATCGCGGTCTCAGCACTCAACCGCGCTAACCGCTAACCCACCGCGCGATGTCTCTTTATATTTGTCATGCATATCGGCGCCAGTATCACGCATCGTGCGGATCACCCGATCCAGCGAGATAAAGTGCTGACCATCGCCACGCAGCGCCATCTGCGCCGCGTTGATGGCTTTTACCGCCGCAATCGCATTGCGCTCGATACACGGCACCTGCACCAGCCCACCCACCGGGTCGCAGGTAAGACCGAGGTTGTGTTCCAGACCGATTTCCGCCGCGTTGCACAGCTGCTCCGGTGTGGCGCCGAGGATCTCCGCCAACCCGGCCGCCGCCATGGCGCAGGCCGAACCGACTTCACCCTGACAACCGACTTCGGCACCGGAAATCGAAGCGTTCTTCTTGCACAGAATCCCTACCGCCGCCGCACTGAGGAAATAGTCGACCACGTTGGCGTCGGTCACCACCTCACTGAACTTCATAAAGTAGTGCAACACCGCCGGAATGATTCCCGCCGCGCCATTGGTCGGCGCCGTGACCATGCGCCCGCCAGCGGCGTTTTCTTCGTTGACCGCCAGGGCGAACAGGTTGACCCACTCCATGGCACTTAATGTTGAACCGATGACATTGGGTTTACCCAATTCTTGCAGGCTGCGATGCAACTTGGCTGCGCGACGGCGCACATTCAGGCCACCGGGCAGGATGCCTTCGTGCTTGAGGCCTTGTTCCACGCAATCCTGCATGGCGCGCCAGAGCTTCATCAGGCCGGCGCGAATTTCCTCTTCGCTGCGCCAGACCTTCTCGTTGGCCATCATCAATTCGGCAACGCGCAAGTTGTGCTTCTGGCACAGGCTCAGCAGTTCGTCGGCGCTGGAGAAATCGTACGGCAGCACCGTACGATCCAGATCGACCACGCCGCTGGAGGCCTGCGCCTCATCGACGACAAAACCGCCGCCGATGGAATAGTAGGTGTCGCGATGCAGTTCGCCGTGATCGCCTTCGACAATCAGGGTCATGGCGTTGGGATGGAATGGCAGGTTTTCGTCAATCAGGCGCATGTCCCGGTCCCAAATGAACGGGACCGACAAGCGACCGTCGAGCAACAGCGTGTGAGTTTCGCGCAGGGTTTCGATGCGGATGCCGATTTGCGACGGATCGATCGCATCCGGCCACTCGCCCATCAGGCCCATGATCACCGCGTTGTCGCTGCCGTGACCGATGCCGGTGGCCGACAACGAACCATAAAGCTGAACGTCGACGCGACGCACTCGTTCCAAAAGACCCTGCTCACGCAAACCTTGCACGAACAACGCGGCGGCCCGCATAGGTCCCACGGTGTGCGAACTGGAAGGTCCAATGCCGATTTTGAACAGGTCGAAAACGCTGATTGCCATGACTGCCGAACTCCTGGGTGTGCCAACTCCGGACGCAAAAGCGCCCAGTGACGGAGCTGCTACGCTCAAGCTGCAATCCGTCGGGATGGCCGCATCATCGGGCTTTTACCATGTCGTTCGACGTCTGACACCGACCCACTCATGCCCACCAACGTCGCAGGCCATCAGCGCTACGTTTTCACGGTTTCTTTACGGTTCAAACGAGCAGAAAGGGCTGAAAATAGCTGTAAACGACTTCACCGACACTGGATGCGACCATCCCTGTACTGGTTACGACGCCCCCTGTAGGCGTCAGATTTTCACTGGTACATGATCGTATCGACTCGATTGCAAGGCGCCGTGGTAGAGCTGTCTCCAAAACGCCATCCAACCGCAACCTATAAGTGCGGTGGTCCAGTCGGAACACCGCCAAAAAAAAACACCAAGGAGTCCATCCATGAAAGGTTCCCCGTCGTTGTTGTTGGCCGCCATGCTGAGTCTGCCGTTTCTGGCTCAAGCCGCCGAACCGGCTCAATGCAGCACCGTAAACTTCTCCGATGTCGGCTGGACTGACATTACCGTCACCACCGCCACCACCAGCGTCGTCCTCGATGCCCTCGGCTACAAGACCAAAACCACGATGATTTCCGTACCGGTGACCTACAAGTCCCTGGCCGACGGCAAGAACATGGACGTGTTCCTGGGTAACTGGATGCCGACCATGGAAAACGACATCAAGGCCTACCGCGATGCCGGCACCGTGGACACCCTGCGTGCCAACCTGGAAAACGCAAAATACACACTCGCCGTCCCGGAAGAGTTGTATAACAAAGGTCTTAAAGATTTCGCCGACATCGCCAAGTTCAAGAAAGAACTCGACGGCAAGATCTACGGCATCGAACCGGGTAACGACGGCAACCGTCTGATCCAGAGCATGATCGACAAGGACGCCTTCGGCTTGAAAGCCGCCGGCTTCAAGGTGGTCGAGTCCAGCGAGGCAGGCATGCTCTCGCAAGTCGATCGCGCCCAGCGCCGCAACACCGCCGTGGTGTTCCTGGGCTGGGAACCACACCCGATGAACACGCGTTTCAAGATGAAGTACCTGACCGGCGGCGACGAGTATTTCGGCCCCAACTTCGGCCAGGCAACCATCTACACCAACACCCGCAAGGGCTATGCGCAGGAATGCAGCAACGTGGGCCAGTTGCTGAAAAACCTGGCGTTCACCCTCGACATGGAAAGCACCCTGATGGGCAACGTCCTGGACGACAAAATGAAGCCTGACGCGGCCGCCAAGGCCTGGCTGAAAAAGAATCCACAGGTCCTCGATACCTGGCTCGCTGGCGTGACCACCATTGACGGTAAACCAGGCCTGGAGGCCGTGAAAGCCAAGCTCGCGCAGTAATCGCTTACGCCGGGCGATCCAGGTCGCCCGGGCTGTTAATTTCCTTGCATGCGGACGTTCACTACCATGCTGATTGATCAGAAAATACCTTTAGGCCAGTACATCGCGGGCTTCGTTGAATGGTTGACGCAACACGGCGCCAACACCTTCGACGCAATCGCCGTGTCACTGGAAACGATGATCCACGGCGTGACTTTTGCGCTGACCTGGTTCAACCCGCTGGCATTGATTGGCCTCATCGCGCTACTGGCACACTTCATTCAACGAAAGTGGGGACTGACCGTTTTTGTCATCGCCTCCTTCCTGCTGATCCTCAATCTGGGGTACTGGCAGGAAACCATGGAAACCCTTGCCCAGGTGTTGTTCGCCACCCTGGTCTGCGTGGTCATCGGCGTGCCGTTGGGCATCGTCGCCGCGCACAAACCGATGTTCTACACACTGATGCGTCCGGTGCTCGATCTGATGCAGACCGTGCCGACCTTCGTGTACCTCATTCCTACCCTGACCCTCTTCGGTCTGGGTGTGGTCCCGGGCCTGATTTCTACGGTGGTGTTCGCGATTGCCGCACCTATCCGCCTGACTTACCTGGGTATTCGCGATGTTCCGCAGGAACTGATGGACGCCGGCAAAGCCTTCGGCTGCTCGCGCCGTCAACTGCTTTCACGGATTGAACTGCCCCACGCCATGCCAAGCATCGCGGCCGGTATCACCCAGTGCATCATGCTGTCGTTGTCGATGGTGGTGATCGCGGCACTGGTGGGCGCCGACGGCCTGGGCAAACCCGTGGTCAACGCACTGAACACTGCTGATATCGCCCTGGGCTTCGAAGCGGGCCTGGCGATCGTACTGCTGGCGATCATGCTCGACCGTATCTGCAAACAACCCGAAGCCAAAGTAGGGGGTGACGCATGAGCATTATTCGCTTCGAAGACGTCGACGTAATCTTCTCCAAAGACCCGCGCGAGGCCTTGAAACTCCTCGATCAAGGCATGACCCGCGACCAGATCCTGAAAAAGACCGGGCAGATTGTCGGCGTCGAAAAGGCCAGCCTGGACGTCGAAAAGGGTGAAATCTGCGTACTGATGGGCCTGTCCGGCTCCGGCAAGTCCAGCTTGCTGCGCTGCATCAACGGCCTCAACACCGTCAGTCGCGGCAAATTGTTCGTCGAGCACGAAGGCAAGCAGATCGACATCGCTTCCTGCACCCCGGCGGAACTGAAAATGATGCGCACCCAGCGCATTGCGATGGTGTTCCAGAAGTTCGCCCTGATGCCTTGGCTGACCGTTCGCGAGAACATCAGCTTCGGTCTGGAAATGCAGGGACGACCTGAGAAGGAACGGAAAAAACTGGTCGATGAAAAACTTGAGCTGGTGGGCCTGACCCAGTGGCGTAACAAGAAGCCGGACGAGCTCTCCGGTGGTATGCAGCAACGTGTGGGCCTGGCCCGCGCGCTCGCGATGGATGCCGACATTCTGCTGATGGACGAACCGTTCTCGGCCCTCGACCCGCTGATCCGCCAGGGCCTGCAAGACGAACTGCTGGAGCTGCAAAGCAAGCTGAACAAAACCATCGTGTTCGTGAGCCATGACCTCGATGAAGCACTGAAGCTGGGCAGCCGTATCGCGATCATGAAAGACGGTCGCATCGTCCAGTACAGCAAGCCGGAAGAGATCGTATTGAACCCTGCGGACGACTATGTGCGGACCTTCGTCGCCCATACCAACCCGCTGAACGTGTTGTGCGGTCGCAGCCTGATGCGCACCCTGGACAACTGCAAACGCATCAACGGTTCGGTATGCCTCGATCCGGGTGGCGACTCCTGGCTGGACCTGGCCGAAGGCAACACCATCAAAGGCGCACGCCAGAACGGCGCGAGCCTGGACCTGCAGAACTGGATTCCCGGGCAAGCGGTTGAAGGCTTGGGTCGTCGACCAACGCTGGTGGATTCGAACATCGGCATGCGCGACGCGCTGCAGATTCGATATCAGACGGGTAATAAGCTGGTGCTGCACGACAACAACAAGGTGGTCGGGATTCTGGGTGACAGCGAGCTGTATCACGCGCTGCTTGGCAAGAATCTGGGGTAAGGCAGCAGACACAAAAACGCCGCGAGAGGATCGCGGCGTTTTTGTTTACGGGATATCGGGTAAAGCACCTTTGCGGCTGATGGCCTCATCGCGAGCAAGCATCGCTCCTACAAGTTCACGGAAATCCTGTAGGAGCGAGGCTCGCCCGCGAAGGATGCGACGCGGTGCATCTGATGCACCGCGCCCTTCAACATTAGCTATAAACCCGGCCAAGGAGCTGCCGATGGCTTTCAAACTGATCGAGCACGTCACGGGTGATCTGATCCTGAGTGAAGCCCATCAAGTCGTAATCCTGGCTGCCATTGTGCAAATACACCTCGGCGCGGTAGTAACGTGCGCGCGGTTCATCAGCACTCTCAGCCGAAACCGTGTCGCTCGCCGCTGCCAAATAGCCGTCCAGGCTCACTTCGTAGACAAAAGGGTTGCCCTCTTCCATCTCGATCCGCAGGCCCATGCAACGCTTGGCCTTGCCCAGCAACGTTTGCACGTCCAGGCCTTGAGTACGCAGTTGCACCGCAGCCTCTTCCAGCGCCGGGCTGACTTGCTTGTCCATGAAACGTTGAACGATCGACTGATTCGGCTGCAAGTCCAGCTGAGTCAAACGCTCGCTGAAACCACGACGACCGCGCGCTGCGAGTTCCGCTTGCTCCTGTTCGATCTGAACGTCCTGGCGCATCGCCTTGTGCAAGCCGAACATGAAGAACACCAGCACCACCGAGAACGGCAGACCGGCCAGCACCACCATGGTTTGCATGGCTTCGAAGTTACCGGCGAACAACAGGCCGATCGTCACCAGCGTGATCATCACCGACCAGAAGATCCGCAGCCAGTGCGGCGCATCTTCGTCAACGTTGCCACCCTTGCACGAAAGGTTGGCCATCATTACCGCGCCGGAATCCGCCGGGGTCAGGAACAACACGAAACCGACGAAGATCGACACGCCGATGACGATTTTCGACGCAGGGTAATGCTCCAGCAATTGGTAAATCGCCATGGACGGTTGTTCCAGCGCCGTCTTCCCGAGTTCCACCGCCCCGTGGTTCATCACCAGGTCCAGGGCCGAGTTACCGAAGATCGACAGCCACGCCAAGGTGAAACCCAGCGGGATCAGCAGCACACCGGCCACCAGTTCACGCACCGTGCGACCACGGGAAATACGCGCAATGAACATGCCTACAAATGGCGCCCAGGAAATCCACCAGGCCCAGTAGAACAGGGTCCACAGGCCCAACCAGCGGTCGGATTTATCACTGTCGCCTTCGTACACATAGAGGTCGAAGGTCTTCAGCACAACGCTGTTCAGGTAGTCGCCGACGTTTTGCACGAAGCCGTTGAGCAGGTGCAGGGTCGGGCCGAACAGCAGCACGAAAATCAGCAGACCGCTGAACAGCACAATGTTCAGGTTGGACAGACGACGGATACCGTTTTCCACGCCAGACACGGCAGCGATGGTCGCCACGGTGCTCATCACGATGATCACGATCAGCAGGTTGGTGTTGTTGTGCTCCATGCCGAACAGGTTTTCAAGGCCCGACGACACTTGCAGCGAACCAATCCCCAAGTTCGTCACCAGACCCAGCAGGGTCACGAACATGCCGAAGCCGTCCACCGCATGACCGGCCGCGCCTTTGACCCAACGCTCGCCGACCAGCGGATACAGTGCCGAACGCAACGCCAGCGGCTGGTTATGACGGTATGCAAAGTACGCCACGGCCAAGCCGACCAATGCGTAGATCGCCCAGCCATGCAGGCCCCAGTGCAGGAACGTCAGCTGAACCGCCTGACGTGCCGCGAGGTTGCTGCCGGCCACGCCTTCCGGCGGATTGAAGTAGTGGTCCAGCGGCTCGGAAGCACCGAAGTACAACAGCGAGATGCCAATACCCGACGAGAACAGCATCCCCGCCCAGGCGCCATAGCTGAAGTCCGGGGTGTCGTCCTTACTGCCCAGCTTGAGTTTGCCGTAGGACGAAAACGCCAGGCCGAGCACGAAGACCAGGTAAGCGGCGATCACCACCATGTAGTACCAGCCGAAGCTGCGGGACAACCAGGCCTGGGCAATACCAAGCAATCTGCCGGCCTCTTGCGGGGCGATGATCAGAATGGCGGTCAACAGCAGGATCAACGCGGTAGAGGTGTAAAACACCCAACCGTTGACCGTCACCTTCTCGGGTGGGGTCTTTATAAGAGAGGCAGAACTCATGGCACAGATGCTCCAGGCAGTGCGAGAGAAGAACACAAGGCAACGCAGTACCCGACTAATCGGCTAGTTGGCAGCAGACCGGCGGGTGATATAAAGACACCCCGAAAAAAGCCCGAAGCCTTGAAGCGCCAGTGCGCTGGGGGGTTCGAGCGTTTTCAGATGTCGTTTTTCCGCCGGCTACGCGTAGGAAAAACCTGTAGGCAGCGACGAATTGTCGCAGATCTTATTCTTTGTTGATTGAACGTTCAATCAAAACAAAATAGACTGGCCCTTAATCCGATAGACGTTTTACGTCCACCGGAAGGCCTAAGGAGATGTGCAAGATGCCCAAGGTCGGTATGCAACCCATCCGCCGCCAGCAGTTGATCGAAGCCACATTGCAGGCGGTTGATCAGGTCGGAATGGGGGACGCCAGCATTGCGCTGATCGCCCGTTTGGCCGGTGTCTCGAATGGCATCATCAGTCACTATTTTCAGGACAAGAACGGCCTGATCGCTGCCACGGCGCAGTATCTGATGAGTGTCCTCAGCGAGAACGTCACCGCGCGCCGTCAGGCGCTGGCAGATGACAGCCCACGGGCACATCTGCAGGTGATCATCGAAGGCAACTTCGACGCCAGCCAGGTCAATGGCCCGGCAATGAAAACCTGGCTGGCCTTCTGGGCTACCAGCATGCACCACCCGTCATTGCACAGGTTGCAGCGGATCAACGATCACCGCCTGTATTCCAACCTGTGCTGCCAGTTCCGCCGTGTGTTGCCGCTTGATCAAGCGCGCATCGCCGCCCGCGGCCTGGCAGCCCTCATTGACGGCTTGTGGTTGCGCGGCGCGCTGTCGGGAGATGCTTTCGACACCGGGCAGGCGCACCAGATCGCTTACGAATACATGGATTTCCAATTGGCCAAGCAGGTGAGTTAGAGCACACATAAAACGCTCAGCCCCTGAACTGCTGCTGATCGGTGTTGCCACAACCTTATGGCATCACTCCAGCGGCCTACGCCAACCACTTATGCACTTGCGAGGACACTATGGCCCGTTTCGAATTGCAAAAACTCTACATCGATGGCGGTTACTCCGACGCCAGCAGCGACGCCACCTTCGAAGCCATCAACCCGGCTAACGGTGAAGTCCTCGCAACAGTACAGCGTGCGACCAAGGAAGACGTTGAGCGCGCTGTCGTCAGCGCTGAAAAGGGCCAGAAAATCTGGGCCGCGATGACCGCCATGGAGCGTTCGCGCATCCTGCGCCGTGCCGTGGACATCCTGCGCGAGCGCAACGATGAACTGGCCGCCCTGGAAACCCTGGACACCGGTAAGTCGTACTCCGAAACCCGTTACGTCGACATCGTTACCGGCGCTGACGTGCTGGAGTACTACGCAGGTCTGGTGCCGGCCATCGAAGGCGAGCAGATTCCGTTGCGCACTACGTCTTTCGTTTACACCCGTCGCGAGCCGCTGGGCGTCGTGGCCGGTATCGGCGCGTGGAACTACCCGATCCAGATCGCCCTGTGGAAATCCGCCCCTGCCCTGGCAGCCGGTAACGCGATGATCTTCAAGCCAAGCGAAGTCACCTCCCTGACCACCTTGAAACTGGCCGAGATCTACACCGAAGCCGGCGTTCCGGCTGGCGTGTTCAACGTGCTGACCGGCAGCGGCCGTGAAGTCGGCACCTGGTTGACCGAGCACCCACGCATCGAAAAAATCTCCTTCACCGGCGGCACTGACACCGGCAAGAAGGTCATGGCCAGCGCTTCCGCGTCTTCGCTGAAAGACGTGACCATGGAACTGGGTGGCAAATCTCCGCTGATCATTTTCGACGACGCCGACCTCGATCGCGCCGCCGACACCGCAATGATGGCCAACTTCTACAGCTCCGGTCAGGTCTGCACCAACGGCACTCGCGTGTTCGTACCGACTCACCTGAAAGCGGCTTTCGAAGCCAAGATCGCTGAGCGCGTTGCGCGCATCCGTATCGGCAACCCGGAAGACGAAAACACCAACTTCGGTCCGCTGGTCAGCTTCGCCCACATGGAAAGCGTGCTGGGCTACATCGCCAAAGGTAAGGAAGAAGGCGCTCGCGTCTTGTGCGGCGGTACTCGCCTGACCGACGGCGACTTCGCCAAAGGCGCATTCGTGGCACCGACCGTGTTCACCGACTGCACCGACGAGATGACCATCGTTCGCGAAGAAATCTTCGGCCCGGTCATGGCCATCCTGACCTACGACACCGAAGAAGAAGTGATCCGTCGTGCCAACGACACCGACTTCGGCCTGGCGGCGGGCATCGTCACCAAAGACCTGAACCGCGCTCACCGCGTGATTCACCAACTGGAAGCCGGTATCTGCTGGATCAACGCCTGGGGCGAGTCCGACGCCAAGATGCCGGTCGGCGGCTACAAGCAGTCGGGCGTGGGCCGTGAGAACGGCATCAGCTCGCTGAACAACTTCACACGCATCAAATCGGTACAGGTCGAACTGGGCGATTACGCCTCGGTTTTCTAAGCAGGCATCTGCTTCGCCTGCGAGGCCGCCTTCGCGGGCAAGCCTCGCTCCTACAGGATCGGGGTTTGCCGCGGTTTTGTGCACGACGCAAAACCTGTAGGAGCGAGGCTTGCCCGCGAACGAGTGCGCAGCACTCGCCATGGCCATGACCTGACCAACTTCAAAGAGGGTGCATTTAATGTCCCAAGAATTCGATTACATCATCATCGGTGCCGGCTCGGCCGGTAACACCTTGGCGACCCGTCTGACTGAAGACGAAGGCGTCACCGTCCTGCTGCTCGAAGCAGGCGGCCCGGACTACCGCTTGGACTTCCGCACGCAAATGCCGGCCGCCCTGGCGTTCCCTTTGCAAGGTCGTCGCTACAACTGGGGCTACGAAACCGATCCAGAGCCACACATGGACGGTCGCCGGATGGAATGCGGTCGCGGCAAGGGCCTGGGTGGTTCTTCGCTGATCAACGGCATGTGCTACATCCGCGGCAACGCGATGGATTACGACAACTGGTCGAAACTGCCAGGTCTGGAAGACTGGGACTACCTGAACTGCCTGCCGTACTTCCGCAAGGCTGAAACTCGGGACATCGGCGCGAACGACTACCACGGTAGCGACGGCCCGGTCAGCGTGACCACGCCGAAAGCCGGCAACAACCCGCTGTTCCACGCGATGGTTGAAGCCGGCGTGCAAGCCGGTTATCCGCGTACCGAAGACCTCAACGGTTATCAGCAAGAAGGTTTCGGCCCGATGGACCGCACCGTGACGCCGAACGGTCGTCGCGCCAGCACCGCTCGCGGTTACCTGGACATCGCCAAGAAGCGCTCGACCCTGACCATCGTCACCCACGCCCTGACCGACAAGATTCTGTTCGAAGGCAAGCGTGCAGTCGGCGTGCGTTATTTGATCGGCGCCGCAGAAGAGCGCGTTGAAGCCCGCGCCCGCAAAGAAGTGCTGCTGTGCTCCGGCGCCATCGCGTCGCCGCAGATTCTGCAACGTTCCGGCGTCGGCCCGGCCGAACTGCTGAACACGCTCGACATCCCGGTGGTTCACGACCTGCCAGGCGTCGGCGAAAACCTGCAGGATCACCTCGAGTTGTACCTGCAATACGCGTGCACCCAACCGGTTTCGCTGTACCCGTCGCTGCTCTGGTACAACCAGCCAGCCATCGGTGCCGAGTGGCTGTTCAACGGCACCGGCATCGGCGCCAGCAACCAGTTCGAAGCCGGCGGTTTCATCCGTACACGCGAAGAATTCGATTGGCCGAACATTCAGTACCACTTCCTGCCGGTCGCGATTAACTACAACGGCAGCAACGGTGTGAAAGAGCACGGTTTCCAGGCGCACATGGGTTCCATGCGTTCGCCGAGCCGTGGTCGCATTCAGGCCAAGTCCAAGGATCCGCGCGAGTACCCGAGCATCCTGTTCAACTACATGGCCACCGAGCAGGACTGGCAGGAATTCCGTGACGGCATCCGCCTGACCCGTGAAATCATGCAACAGCCTGCGCTGGACGCTTTCCGTGGCCGCGAAATCAGCCCCGGCATCGACGTGCAAACCGATGAGCAGCTGGACAAGTTCATCCGCGAACACGCCGAAACCGCGTTCCACCCGTCCTGCTCGTGCAAGATGGGCACCGACGAAATGGCGGTGGTTGATGCCGAAGGTCGTGTGCATGGCATGCAAGCCCTGCGCGTGGTCGACGCCTCGATCATGCCGATCATCACCACTGGCAACCTGAACGCACCAACGATCATGATCGCCGAGAAAATCGCCGACAAGATCCGTGGTCGCCAGTCATTGCCGCGCAGCACCGCCAACTACTTCGTGGCCGGTGATGCACCGGTGCGTGGCAAGCCGATGCGGGATGTGAGCCTTACCGCGCAGTAAGACCGTTACACCGAGGTGCGGCCTTCGCGGGCAAGTCGAATCGTCGCACCGCTCGCTCCTACATGGGATCGTGTTTCCGTGTAGGAGCGAGGCTTGCCCGCGAAGAGGCCCGACCAAACGACACATCTCCATCTGACACACCCTGGTAATCCCTTCCCACACCGCTCCGCCCTTGATCCTACCCCCACGCAGGCCTAATCTAGCGCCACGCAAACGTTTCACCCCCTCGCAACATCGATACACCGCCACTCCATACCAAGGAGGTTCCCGAATGTTCGATTTCCACCCCCAGCTCAAGCAGCGCTTCGCTGCCTTGCGCACGGGCGCTGAATTCTTTTCGCTGCGTTATGTGCGCGAGTCCGGTCAATACCTGTCGGTGCGCAAGAATGTCGCCGAACCTCCGAGCCTGAGCCGTGACGAAGGCGCGATGCTGACCGTTCGAGTCAACGGCGTCGAAGCCTACGCCGCGACCAACGACCTGTCCCAATCAGGCCTGCAAGCCGCCCTGGAGCGTGCCGAGCAACAAGCCCGTCGACTCAAGCCCCACGCCTTGCTCGACCTGCGCGAGCAAGCCGTCTCCAGCGACCGCGCCGACTACTTTTCACCGAACCTGGACCAGCCCTTCCCGTCCCTGAGCGATTGCTACCAACTGCTCGGCGCCGAATCCGCCGCCGTGCCCAAGGACGAGCGACTGGTGAACTGGCAGGTGAGCATCGGCATCACCCACGTCGAGCAGATCTACCTCAACAGCGCCGGCGCTGAGTTGCGCCAGGCCCAGCGTTTCGTCTACCCGAGCCTCGAAGTCACCGCCTACGACGGCAGCGACAGCCAGACCCGCACCCTGGGCCGCGAGAACTTCGGCCAACAGGGTGGCTTCGATGTCATCAGCCGTTGCGGTCTGGTCGGCGCCGGCCCGCTAGTCGCTGATCAAGCGCTGCAATTGCTGCTGGCACCGAACACCCCGCAAGGCCCGCGCGACCTGCTGTTGATGCCGGACCAAATGATGCTGCAGATCCACGAATCCATCGGCCACCCGCTAGAGCTGGACCGAATCCTGGGCGATGAACGCAATTACGCCGGCACCAGTTTCGTCAAGGCAGAAGACTTCGGCCATCTGCAATACGGCTCCAAACTGCTCAACGTGACCTTCGACCCGGATATCCCTGAACAGCTTGCCAGCTACGGCCATGACGACGACGGCACTGCCGCGAGCAAACAGTTTCTGATCCGCGAAGGTTTGCTGCTGCGCCCATTAGGTGGTGCGCTGTCGCAATTCCGTGCCGGCATGGACGGCGTCGCCAACAGCCGCGCCTGCGGCTGGAACCGCCCGCCAATCGACCGCATGGCCAACCTGAACATCGAGCCCGGCGATCAACCGCTGGAGCAACTGATCGGCAACATCGAACACGGCATCATGATGTCGACCAATCGTTCGTGGTCCATCGACGATGCGCGCAACAAATTCCAGTTCGGCTGCGAATGGGCTCAGTTGATCGAAAACGGCGAACTCAAAGGCGTGGTGAAGAACCCCAACTACCGGGCGATTTCCGCACAGTTCTGGAAAAGCCTCAGCGCCGTCGGCGATGCGAACACCGTCAAGGTCCTGGGCACGCCGAACTGCGGCAAGGGCGAACCGAATCAGGTCATTCGCGTCGGGCATGCGTCGCCGGCCTGTGTGTTCAGCAACGTAGATGTATTTGGGGGAGATGCCTGATGAGCACTTCAAAAAATCAGGCCGAGTCGTTCAAGGCTTTGGTCAACTGGCTGCGCGATGCGATTCGCGAGCCGGAACAATTCACCCTCAGCTACGCCGCCGAATCGTCGGCCTTCGTGCGCTTCAACCACGCCAAGGTTCGTCAGGCCGGTCAGGTGCAGCAGGCGAGTGTCGGTTTCAAACTGATCAACGATGGCCGGCATGCCGACCTCAACATCACCCTTTCCGGTGATGCCGAAGTCGATGTTCAGCGCCTCGCCGAAGGTCTGCAACAGTTGCGCGAAACATTGCCGTTGTTGCCGCAGGATCCGTACCTGCTGCTCAACCACAATGGCTGGCAGAGCAAGAACGTGCAGGAGCATCAACTGCCTGACACCGAGCAAGTGGTCGCTGAAATCACCCAGGCCGCCGAAGGGCTGGACCTGGTGGGCTTCTATGCTGCCGGCCCGATCAGCCGCGGTTTCGCCAGTTCTTCGGGTGCGTTCGGTTGGCACCAGGCCAACAGCTTCAACTTCGACTTCAGCCTGTTCCATGACAACGGCCAGGCGGTGAAAGCCAGTTACGCCGGGAACGACTGGAACAGCGAAGGGTTTGCCAAGCGCTTTGCACAGGCACGCGAGCAGTTGGCGTTTCTCGGCAGACCGCAACACACCTTGGCGCCGGGTCAGTACCGCGCCTATCTGGCGCCGGCAGCCCTAGGGGAAATCATGGACATGCTGGGCTGGGGTGGTTTCTCGGCGCAGTCGATTGCCAGCAAAAACAGTCCGCTGCAGAAGCTTTACGCGGGCGACAGTGCGTTCAGCCCGTTGGTGTCCGTCGATGAAAAGGTCAGCGGTTCGATGAGCCCGGCATTCTCCGGCGAAGGTTATCCGCGCAGCGATCTTGGGTTGATCGTCAACGGCAAGGCCGGCGCGCAGATGGTCAGTTCACGCAGTGCGGCCGAGTACGGTCTGACCGCCAACGGTGCCAGCGGTGGTGAGATGCCGAGCGCAGTGAACATGGCGGCCGGTACGTTGCCTGACGCAGAGATTCTCAAGCAATTGGGCACTGGCTTGTACATCAGCAACCTGTGGTACTTGAACTACTCGGACCAGCCGGCGGCACGCCTGACCGGCATGACGCGGTTTGCGACCTTCTGGGTCGAGAACGGCGAGATTCAGGCGCCGGTGAGTACGATGCGGTTTGATGACAGTGCCTACAGTTTGCTGGGATCGCAGCTGGAAGCATTGACCGAAGAGCGCGAGCTGATGTTGTCGGCCAGTACCTATAGCCAGCGGGCCACGGCCTCGGCGTTGTTGCCAGGTGCGCTGATCAGCAAACTGACCTTGACCCTCTGACACAGATCGTTCCCACGCTCCGCGTGGGAATGCAGCCTGGGACGCTCCGCGTCCCTGCCGAAGCGGACGCGGAGCGTCCATTGAGGCATTCCCACGCGGAGCCTGGGAACGATCATCTCCGACAACAAGAGGTCCCATGCCCAACCGCCCGCCTCTCGACGCTGTCACCGCCCGCTGGGTTCCGTGGGTTGTCGCGATCGCTTTCTTCATGCAATCCCTCGACGGCACCATCCTCAACACCGCCCTGCCCGCCATGGCCCGGGACTTGGCCGAAGACCCGCTGCGCATGCAGGGCGTGATCATCGCCTACATGCTCACCGTCGCCTTACTGATCCCCGCCTCAGGCTGGATCGCCGACCGTTTCGGCACCAAGAAAATCTTCTTCGGCGCGATTCTGCTGTTCAGCCTCGGCTCGTTGCTCTGCGCGTTATCGAGCACCCTGAGCATGCTGATTGGCGCGCGGGTGATCCAGGGCCTGGGCGGTGCGCTGATGCTGCCGGTCGGACGATTGGTGGTGCTGCGCGCCTACCCGCGCTCGGAGCTGGTGCGGATCATGGGTTTCATCACCATTCCCGGCCTGCTCGGCCCGCTGATCGGCCCGACCATGGGCGGCTGGATGGTGGAATACCTGACCTGGCATTGGATCTTCCTGATCAACCTGCCCGTGGGCGCCGTCGGGTGTTACGCGGTGTGGAAATTCATCCCCGATCTGCGTGGCAGCGAACGTACGCGTTTCGACAGCCTGGGCTTTTTGCTGTTTGGCGCAGCGATGGTGCTGATCACCATCGCCATGGAAGGTCTCGGCGAATTGCACCTGCCGCACTTGCGCGTGATGTTGCTGCTGTTCGGCGGCATGGCCTGTCTGGCGGCCTACTGGTTACGGGCCGGGCACATTGAAAATCCACTGTTCGCGCCGTCGCTGTTCAAGACCCGGACGTTTGCCGTCGGCATCCTCGGCAACCTGTTCGCCCGACTGGGCAGCGGCGCCCTGCCGTTCCTCGTGCCGTTGCTGCTGCAAGTGGCGCTAGGTTATTCGCCGTCTCAGGCCGGGATGAGCATGCTACCGCTGGCGGCGGCGGCGATGGTCGCCAAGTCGGTGGCCCGGCCGCTGATCGAACGTTTGGGCTATCGCATGGTGCTCACCGGCAACACGTTGGCGCTGGGGCTGATGCTGGCAAGCATGGGTCTGGTCAGCGAGCAAACACCGTACTGGTTGCTGTTGGTGATGCTGTCGATCCTCGGCGCGATCAACTCCTTGCAGTTCACCGCGATGAACACCGTAACCTTGATCGACCTCGACGACGCCAGCGCCAGCAGCGGCAACAGCCTGCTGTCGGTGGTCGCGCAATTGTCCCTGAGCCTCGGCGTTGCCTGTGCCGGTGCGCTACTCGGTGGTTTCACTGCCGAAGTCAGAAACGATGGCGTGGACACGGTTTTGGGCGCGTTCCAATTGACGTTTGTGACGGTCGGAATCATGGCGATGCTGGCCGCGACGATCTTCTCACAGCTCTCAAAGGAAGACGGACGGCGCGTCAAGCGTCCGGAAGAGCACATAGAGCCTTAGGGCGAATGGCCACCGGGCTGGTACACTGCGCGACATTTTGTTTTGCAGGCCAGTCCCGTGACCACCATCGCCACCGCTTTTAATACTTTGCCGCTGTCCGCCGCCATGCTGGCTAACCTCGACTCCCTCGGTTATGCCCAGATGACGCCGATCCAGGCGCAAAGCTTGCCGGTGATCCTCAAGGGGATGGACCTGATCGCCCAGGCCAAGACCGGCAGCGGCAAGACCGCCGCCTTCGGTATCGGCCTGTTGAACCCGATCAATCCGCGCTTCTTCGGTTGCCAGGCGCTGGTCATTTGCCCGACTCGCGAGTTGGCTGACCAGGTCGCCAAGGAAATCCGTCGTCTGGCCCGCGCCGAAGACAACATCAAGGTCCTGACCCTGTGCGGCGGCGTGTCGTTCGGCCCGCAGATCGGTTCACTGGAGCACGGCGCGCACATCATCGTCGGCACTCCCGGGCGCATTCAACAGCACCTGCGCAAGGGTTCGCTGGTGCTCCACGGCCTGAACACGCTGATCCTCGATGAAGCCGACCGCATGCTCGACATGGGTTTCTACGACTCCATCGAAGAAATCATTGCGCAGACCCCGGAGCGCCGCCAGACCCTGCTGTTCTCCGCCACGTATCCGGTGGGCATCAAGCAACTGGCGTCGAAATTCATGCGCACCCCTCAGATCGTGAAGGCCGAGGCGTTCCACGACGATACGCAGATCGAGCAGCGCTTCTACGAGATCTCTCCGGAAGAGCGCATGGACGCGGTGGTCAAAGTCCTCGCGCATTTCCGTCCAGCTTCCTGCGTAGCGTTCTGCTTCACCAAGCAGCAGGTTCAGGAAACCGTTGATCACCTGACCTCCAAAGGCATTTCCGCCGTCGGTCTGCAGGGTGATCTGGAACAGCGTGACCGCGACCAGGTGCTGGCGATGTTTGCCAACCGCAGTACTTCGGTGCTGGTCGCCACCGACGTCGCCGCTCGCGGTCTGGACATCGATGCGCTGGATATGGTGATCAACGTCGAGCTGGCCCGTGATTCGGAAATCCACATCCACCGTGTGGGCCGTACCGGTCGTGCGGGTGAGAAAGGCATCGCGATCAGCCTGGTCGCGCCGTCCGAAGCGCACCGCGCCCAGGCCATCGAGCAACTTCAGAAGTCGCCGTTGAGCTGGGATCAACTGGACAACCTCAAGTCCCAAGGCGGCGCACCGCTGCTGCCGGTAATGAGCACGCTGGTCATCGGCGCTGGCCGTAAAGACAAGGTTCGTCCGGGCGACATTCTCGGTGCACTGACGGGCGATGCCGGTATTCCAGGCGCTCAGGTAGGCAAGATCGCGATCTTCGACTTCCAGGCGTATGTGGCTGTTGAACGCGGGATCGCCAAGCAAGCCCTGCAGCGTCTGAACGACGGCAAGATCAAAGGCCGTTCGCTGCGCGTGCGCATCCTGTAAGAACAGCGCACATCCCACAGTTTGTTTTGTGGTGACACATTAAGAGGACACCGTTTTGCGCTCTACCGAAGTCGTGATCATTGGCGCTGGCGCCGCAGGTTTGATGTGTGCGCTGACCGCCGCCGGGCGCGGGCGCAAGGTGATGTTGCTCGACCATGCGAACAAGGCCGGCAAGAAAATCCTGATGTCGGGCGGTGGCCGCTGCAATTTCACCAACATGTACACCGAACCGAACAATTTCCTCTCGCAGAACGAACACTTCTGCAAATCGGCCCTGGCCCGCTACACCCAGTGGGATTTCATCGGGATGGTCGCCAAACACGGCGTGCCCTACCACGAGAAAAAACTCGGCCAATTGTTCTGCGATAACAAATCCAGCGACATCCTCGAGATGCTGCTCAACGAGTGCGATCAGGTCGGCGTCAGCCTGCACCTGGACACCTCTATCCAGCACATCGAGAAAATGGAAAGCGGCTACCTGCTGCAAACCACTCTCGACCAGATCACCTGCGAATCGTTAGTGATCGCCACGGGCGGCTTGTCGATCCCGACGCTGGGTGCGACCGGTTTCGGTTATCAAGTGGCCAAGCAGTTCGGCCACGACTTGCTGCCGACCCGCGCAGGTTTGGTGCCGTTCACCATCACCGATCAGCTCAAGGAGCTTTGCACCGAGCTGTCCGGTACATCGGTGGATTGCCTGGTGAGCTGCAATGACCAGAGTTTCCGCGAGAACATCCTGTTCACTCACCGCGGCCTCAGTGGTCCGGCGATTTTGCAGATCTCGTCGTTCTGGGAGTCCGGCGATACGGTGGAGATCAACCTGCTGCCGGATTACGACGTACCGACCTGGTTGCAACAGCAGCAGGCCGAGCGTCCGAACAGCGAGCTTAAAACCCTGCTCGGTGAAATCTTCACCAAGAAGATGGCCAACCTGCTGGCGGACAACTGGTTCGTGTCCAAACCGATGAAGCAGTACACCCACGCGGAAATTGCCGACATCGCGGAAAAACTGGCGAGCTGGAAAGTCGTGCCGGCCGGCACCGAAGGCTACCGCACCGCCGAAGTGACCCTGGGCGGCGTCGATACGCGAGAAGTCTCGTCCAAGACCATGGAATCGCTGAAAAGCCCCGGCCTGTATTTCATTGGTGAAGTACTCGACGTCACCGGTCACCTGGGCGGCTTCAACTTCCAGTGGGCCTGGGCCTCGGGTTACGCCGCCGCGCAATTCGTCTGACCCACACAAAACAACTGTGGTTGATATCAAGGAACAGATTTTGCTGTCAGATGTGATCGGCGCCATTGCGTCGACGTCATTACTGGCTCAATTTAGCGTCATTGCCTCGGAAGGCCTCCGCACTTCATGCCATCGACCCCGTTTAATCAGTCTCTGCGTCGCCTCTGGGCGTTGGATAAATTCAGCTACAGCGTGCGGGTGTTCATCGCCCTGACCGGCAGCATGGCGCTGTGTTGGTATATGGATGAAATGGGGCTGCTGATCCCGCTGTTCCTCGGGATCATCGCCAGCGCCCTGGCCGAGACCGACGACAGTTGGCAGGGCCGCCTCAACGCACTGGCCGTGACGCTGGTGTGTTTCAGCGTCGCCGCCTTCTCCGTCGAACTGCTCTTCCCCTACCCCATCATTTTTATCATCGCCCTGGCGCTGGCCAGTTTCGGCCTGACCATGCTCGGTGCCCTCGGCGAACGCTATGGCGCGATTGCTTCGGCGACGTTGATTCTGTCGGTCTACACCATGATCGGCGTGGACCAGCGCGGCGGCGCCGTCACCGATTTCTGGCACGAGCCGGTGCTACTGGTGGCCGGTGCGGCCTGGTACGGTTTGCTCTCGGTGCTGTGGCAGGCGCTGTTTTCCAATCAGCCGGTGCAGCAAAGCCTGGCGCGATTGTTCCGTGAACTGGGTTTTTACCTGAAGCTGAAATCGTCGCTGTTCGAGCCGATCCGCCAGTTGGACGTGGAAGCGCGTCGACTGGAGCTGGCGCAGCAAAACGGTCGTGTCGTGGCAGCACTGAACGCCGCCAAAGAGATCATCTTGCATCGGGTGGGCAACGGTCGACCGGGCTCGAAACTCAGCCGATACCTGAAGTTGTACTTCCTCGCCCAGGACATCCACGAGCGCGCCAGCTCCTCGCACTACCCTTACAACGCCCTGGCCGATGCCTTCTTTCACAGCGACGTGATGTTCCGTTGTCAGCGCCTGCTGCGCCAGCAAGGCCAGGCCTGCCGGGCGCTGGCCGAGTCGATCCAGATGCGCCAGCCGTTCATCTATGACGCCAGCTTCGCCGAAGCCCTGAGCGATCTGCACGCCTCCCTCGAACACCTGCGCATTCAGAGCAACCCGGCCTGGCGCGGGTTGTTGCGCTCGTTGCGGGCACTGGCGGCCAACCTCGGCACGCTCGACCGTTTGCTCAGCGACGCCAGCAACCCCGATGCCCTGGCCGACGCCACCGACAGCAGCCTACTCGACCGTTCGCCACGCAGCCTCAAAGATGTCTGGATACGCTTGCGCACCCAGCTGACACCGACCTCGTTACTGTTCCGTCACGCCCTGCGTTTGCCCCTGGCCTTGAGCATCGGCTACGCGATGGTGCATTTGATCCACCCGTCCCAGGGTTACTGGATCATCCTCACCACGCTGTTTGTCTGCCAGCCAAACTACGGCGCCACCCGCCGCAAACTCGGCCAGCGGATCATCGGCACCGCCATCGGCCTGACGGTGGCCTGGGCGCTGTTCGATCTGTTTCCGAATCCGTTGGTCCAGTCGTGCTTTGCGATCGCCGCCGGGGTGGTGTTCTTTATCAACCGCACCACCCGCTACACCTTGGCCACAGCCGCGATCACCTTGATGGTGCTGTTCTGCTTCAACCAGGTCGGGGATGGTTACGGGTTGCTCCTGCCGCGGCTGTTCGATACCTTGCTCGGCAGCCTGATCGCCGGGCTGGCGGTATTCCTGTTCCTGCCGGACTGGCAGGGCCGACGCCTGAATAAAGTGCTGGCCAACACGCTGACCTGCAACAGCATTTACCTGCATCAGATCATGCAGCAATACGCCGCCGGCAAAAGCGACGACCTGGCTTATCGCCTGGCCCGCCGCAACGCGCACAACGCTGATGCGGCGCTATCGACGACGCTCGCCAACATGCTGATGGAACCGGGGCATTTCCGTAAGGAAGCGGATGTCGGTTTTCGCTTCCTGGTGCTGTCGCACACCTTGCTCAGTTATTTATCCGGACTGGGCGCACACCGAGACACCCAGCTACCGCCGGACGTACACGAGCATTTGATCGACGGTGCCGGCGTGAAACTGGCCGCCAGCCTCGATGAAATTGCCCAAGGCCTGGCGAGCAAACTGCCGATTGCGATTCAAAGCGATGAGGAAGAGGCACTGGCCAATACGCTTGAGCAGATGCCGGACGAAATCGATGAAGGGCAACGATTGGTGCAGACGCAGTTGGCATTGATCTGCCGACAGCTTGGGCCATTGCGCACGTTGGCAACGCATCTCATTAAAGACACCCGCGAAACCTGAGATCGTTCCCACGCAGAGTGGTGGGAACGATCATCACATTCCATGGCGTTTCATCAACCTCTCGTAACTCCCATCCACTTTCATCGCCGCGATCTCGCGGTCGAAACCGGCGACGATCTGTGCATGCCTGGGGTTCTTCAGGCTGACCAGGATGTGCAGGCTGTTCTCGCTCAGCGGCTTGGGCAAAAACTCCACGGCATTGCGCACCTTGGAAGATTCCTGGGCCAGGTAGTAACGTGCGACGTATTCGTCTTCCAGCGTCAATTTGACCCGGTCCGCGGCGACCATGCGCACAGCCATGGAGAAGCTGTGCACCGGGACCTTCTGCAGCGACACGTCGCCATCAAACTCCGGCGAATAGGCATAACCGCGCACCACCGCTATCGGGTAGGTATGCAGTTGTTGCAGGTTGTTGTATTCGATCGGTGTGTCTTTGCGCTTGAGAAACCGCACACGGTTGAGCAGGTATTCGCCGGAAAACTGGCCAATTTTCGTGCGCTCGTCGGTGTACCAGGCGTTGACCAACACGTCGTATCGACCCTCGCCCACCCCCAGTAACGCCCGCGCCCAAGGCACTTGTTCGAACTCACTGGCATAGCCGGCCCGGGCCAGCGCGGTGCTGACGATGTCCGTGGCCAACCCACCGTTGACCAGCGTGGTGTCGGTAAAGGGCGGCCAGGCATCAGCCACCAATCGCAGCTTTTCCGCTGCCGCGCCTTGAGTCAGCAACAGCAACCCAATCAAAGCAAAGGCTCGATGCAATCGCGGCATGCTAGAAAATCCTTAGAGGGCGGGACGCCCGACATGTTTTCAGCCAAAACTCCAAGGCTCCCTGTACTGCCAAACCCAAGAACTAACATTAACTCATCGAAGCCACCGCACAGCGCTTCATCTCAGATTACACAAAGAAGACAACGCCACGCGAAATGAATGATGGCTTTTTGGCCTTTGTCACAGATTCCTCTGCCATAAAGACATCTTTCGTCTGGGCGCTTAGTATCGGAACGACATTATTCAAGGAATGTGAAGATGACAATCAATTGGGTCTGCAAACACCACAGCGATCTTGGCAAAGAGCAGCTGTACGCCATTTTGCAGCTGCGTGCAGAAGTGTTTGTCGTTGAGCAGAAATGCGTTTATCAAGACGTCGACGGCCAGGACCTGGAAGGTGACACCTGCCATTTAATGGCCTGGGACGGGGATCGGCTGGTGGCGTACCTGCGGTTGCTCGACCCGGAGTTACAAGGCGGTGACGTGGTGATCGGGCGGGTGATCATTGCCCCTCAAGCGCGCGGCACCGGGCTTGGGCATGAGCTGATGGAGCAGGCGTTGAAGCAAGCTAAGAAATACTGGCCTGAAATGCCGATTTATCTCTCGGCCCAGGCGCATTTGCAGGGGTATTACGCTAAATACGGATTTGTAGTGGCGGGTGAGGAATATCTCGAGGATGGCATTCCTCATATCGGAATGCGGCGTCCGCAATGATCGTTCCCACTCTGCGTGGGAACGATCGGGGTCGGTAATTCAGGGGTACTCAAGCACCGCTTTAATCTGCCGCAAATTACGCTCGATCCACCCCCGATCAATCGCCCCCCATTCGCGAATCCGATAGCGCCCGGCATGATTTCGCGCGCCTTCTTCCTGCTCGAACTCGCAAACAATATCCAGATCCGCCAACGCCAAGAGGGTGTCCTGGGCTGTGCGCCGGGGCATGCCGGTCACCTCGGTCAGCGCCGGAACGCTGCTGGCCAGCCCGCTGTCAATCAGGTACGCCACGTACAACCGGCGATAGAAGCTGCTCTTGGTTTTGCTCACATCCATCTCAACACTCCCGGCTGCGATATTTTGATCTCTATTGCATATCCCGCCACGTCAGGTACACCCGCACATCGAACTCCACCTGGTGATACCCCGGCAACATGTGTTCGCACAGTTTGTAGAACGCCTTGTTGTGATCCGACTCCTTGAAGTGCGCCAGTTCATGCACCACGATCATTTTCAGAAACTCGGCAGGCGCCTCCTTGAACAACGAAGCGACACGAATTTCTTTCTTGGCCTTGAGCTTGCCGCCCTGCACCCGGGATATCGCGGTGTGCAGGCCGAGGGCGCGGTGGGTCAGATCCAGGCGGTTATCGAACAACACTTTGTCGATGGCTGGGGCGTTGCGCAGGTATTCCTGCTTGAGGTCCAGCGTATAGGTGTACAACGCCTTGTCGCTCTGTACCCGGTGTTTTTCCGGGTAACGCTGGCTCAGGTAGTCGCCTAGCCGACCGTCGGCGATCAGTTGGCGCACCTGGTCCTGCAACGCTGCGGGATAGGCCTGGAGGTATTTCAACGCGGTCATTGGGGCGGCAACACACATCACGAAAAGGTCGCCAGTGTAGCGAATTCAGCCGGTCAGCGTGTTCCAGTCGAATGGCTGCACAAACTCGCCGACGTCCTCGGCCATCATCGGCTGCGCGACCAGAAACCCTTGTACGTACTCGCAACCATTGGCTTGCAGCCACTGATATTGCGCAACGGTTTCCACCCCTTCTGCGACCACCAGCATCCCGTACTGCTTGCACAGGTCGATCACATTGCGCACCAGCGCCGCATCGCGTGAGGACTCCGGTAGCCGGGCAATCAAATCCCGGTCGAGCTTGAGCGTATCCAACTCCAAATCACGCAGTTGAGACAATGAACACGGCCCGGAACCGAAGTCATCCAAAGCCACTCGCACGCCCAGGTTACGCAGCAGGCGCAGCTGTTTACGAGTGTCCTCAGGGTTTTGCATCAAGCCCTCTTCAGTGACCTCGACTTCAAGATGGCGCGCCTGCAAACCATGGCACTCCAGTACCTGGCGCAACTCGGTGACGAGATTGGGCATGCCAAACTGCGTACCGCTCAAACTGACGCCCAGCACCAGATCCTCAGCAAACGAGGTTTCCCAGGCTTTTCGCTGGCTCGCCACTTGTTGATAGATCCAGCTGCCCAGGTGACTGATTAACCGCGCCTCTTCCAGTAACGGTAAAAACAGCCCCGGTGGTACATCGCCGACGCTCGGGTGTTGCCAGCGCAGCAGCGCTTCGAACCCGCGAATCTGCCCACTGACAATGGCCACCTGAGGTTGATACACCAAATTGAAATCACGGTTCTCGATCGCCGCGCGTACACTTTCTTCGAGCATCAGCCGCGAGCGTGCGCGGCCGTTCATCTCGTGATCGTAGAAACGATATTGCTGACGGCCGGCGCGCTTGGCTTCGTACATGGCGATGTCCGATGCGCGCAGCAGGCCGTCGAGGTTGGCACCGCAATCTGGGTACGTCGCAATGCCGATGCTGGCGCCCAACGCGATATCCAGGCCATCAATCTGCTGACAGATCGACATCCGCTCAATGAGTTTCTCGGCAATCTTTGCCGCTTGCTCGGGGAATTCCAGATCCAGCAAAGCAGTGAACTCATCACCGCCCATGCGCGCCAGAATGTCGAAGGGCCGCAGACAGGCCTTCAACTGCTCGGACACCCAACGCAGCACACGGTCGCCGGCATCGTGACCGAGGGAATCATTGACCCGCTTGAAGCCGTCGAGGTCCAGATACAGCAGCACCCAGGCGCTGTCGGAACGTTCGCCACGCAGCAGCAGGTTTTCCGCCGTCTGGTAAAAGCCGCGACGATTGAGCAGCCCGGTCAATGGGTCAGTGACCGCTTGGAACTCCAGTTGCTGATGCAGATGGCGCACCACCGACATGTCCAGCACCGTCACCACCATCGCCTGTTGTTCGCTGGGCAATGGCGCGCAGGACAGCGCCACCGGCACCTGCTGGCCGGGCGCCGTACGCAGCAATGCATCATGCAGGCGCAAGGTTTCGCCGCGTTTGTAACCGGCGAACAGCTCAGAGTCGGCCCAGATCGGGATGTGCGGATTTTGCAGGAAATCCAGAAACTCTTTGCCTTGCAGGTCTTGCACCGTGGCATTGAGCAGCCGCGACATCGCCGGATTGGCAAAGCGGATCAGACCGTCCTCACCGACCACCAGGATGCCTTCGGCGGCGTTGTCCAGCACCGAGGCATTGAACGCGCGTGCGACCTCCAGATCGTGGCTCAGGCGTTGTAGTGCACGGCGATTGCGCTGATGCTCGAGCAGCGCCTGGACTTTGGGCTTGAGAATTTGTGGGTCGAACGGTTTAAACAGGTAATCCACCGCCCCGCTGGCATAGCCCTTGATCACGGCGTCCTGGGACTGTTCGTTGGCGGTGAGGAAAATGATTGGCGTAAGACAGGTTCGCTGACTGCCGCGCATCAGGCGCGCCACTTCAAAACCGTCCATGCCCGGCATCTGCACATCCAGCAGCACCAGGTCGACATCGTGTTCGAGTAACAGACTGAGTGC
The DNA here is from genome assembly GCF_054898005.1 of Pseudomonas sp. HLT2-19-2. NCBI lineage: Bacteria > Pseudomonadati > Pseudomonadota > Gammaproteobacteria > Pseudomonadales > Pseudomonadaceae > Pseudomonas > Pseudomonas sp. HLT2-19-2. The sequence goes on from NZ_CM142712.1 coordinate 5,740,190, forward strand.
CTCGAAGCCAGAGGCGGCGGTCATGACCTGCCAATCCTGGCGCTGCAACAGCGCTCGCATGCTGATCAGATTTTCAGGGTAATCATCGACGATTAAAAGGATTGAGCTGCCTTCAGCTGGCGGGGGTTGCGCGCATTCCATGCTGCTTCTCTTTTGCGGGACGTCAGGCCGGTTTCTCGTGAAAACCGGACAAATACTAAGTCTTCACTCTAGACCGGGATCCGCGAAAGCAGAAGGTGTCAGTGCGCCATCATTTAACTAAAGCGTTCATTATCGACTAACGGTCGGCGCTACAGGCCCCTAAAACCGGGAAAGATGGCCTTTTGACAGGAGTTTGACGTCAACCGCTTGTCATTTACGCATTAACAAATTGAACTTCTGCGATTATAAAGATTGGCCCCGAGGCGCGTGCCAGAGCTTCTGGTACGTCCGTGCTTTAAAATCTGTGGAAGCTTTGTCTATGATCGATCTCGCAACATGGAACCTCAGCGTTCCTGTCGGCAATCCGCCGTACACCGTTGAAACAAGCAAACTGGTGGACGGCTTCAAGGGTCAATACTTCCATTCCGACTCCGGCACGTTGTTTTTCTGGTCCCCGGTCACCGGCTCTAAAACTGAAAATGCAAAGTATCCCCGCACCGAACTTCGCGAAACCTACAGCAACGGCACCCTGCGTAACTGGCTCTACCCTGACGCCGACAACTCCCTGCGTGCCACCCTGGCGGTGAACCAGGTTCCGAGTTCGGGCAAGATCGTCATCGGCCAGATCCATGCCTATAAAAGCCAGAACCCCATGGTGAAGCTCGAGTATCAGTACAAGACCAGCACGCAGTCGGGCAACATCGTCGCCAAGGTTCGTATGCGCCCTGATGACGGTGAAGGGCGGGTGATCACCCTTGCTACCGGGGTGAAACTGGATAAGGAATTCAACTACCTCATCCACCTGAGCCCGGGCGGCGCGCTGGGTATCAGTGCGGCAGGCTACCAGTGGGACACCGACATCAGCGCGTCCTGGCGCGACAAGCCGCTGTACTTCAAGGCCGGGGTTTATGTGCAGGATTACACGGGGTACACCAGTGAAGGCGGGAAAGTGACGTTCACCAAGCTGGATATTGATCACGATAAGTAAGCCCTTAAGCGCGACTCAATCCCTGTAGCAGCTGCCGAGCCCGCGAGGCTGCGTCCGGCTGCGAAGCAGTCGTAAAACCGGCGACTGCGTTTTTTCAGGAATCCAGTGTTTTCCAGATTGCGACCGCTTCGCGATCGAACGCAGCCTCGCAGGCTCGACAGCTGCTACAAAATCCTGGCGTCCGCAAAACTCGTAGGACTGCTCCCACTGTGGCGAGGGAGCTTGCTCCCGCTGGGCGGCGAAGCAGCCCCAAACCCTGCCACCCTATTTCCTCAGACACACCGCAGTGCCCGGTTTTACGACGGCTGCGCCGCCGAACGGGGCGATGCGGCGTTCCGACAAGCCCCTTCGCCAACAGTGCGCGGTCCTACACCCCGGTTGCAGCCGCCAAAGTCGCGGCTTATAGTTCGCCCCGTCGCCGGCAACAGTCGGCGATAGGGTTTCGCAGCCCTACCGAGTTAGAACCACAACCGTCAAAATACGACACGGGCAGCGCTTGCCCGTACTCGTTTTTTATGGCGGCTGTGCGTGGGAGACCTTCGGGTCTGCCGGGTCTTAACTCCTCGGTCTGCGAACCCGCGCACAGTTGCCACCCAATTTGTTTCGCAGCAAGCGGTGGCTAATTCTTTTCTTGAGTTAAGGATTTTTCATGTCAAATCAGCTACCGCCCCGCCGCTTCACCCCCATGTCCCAATTCGCCACCGACTACCCCGTCCTGCTCATCGACAGCGACGCCCCGCTACGCGAACGCCACAACTGCGTCAGCGAACGCCTCAACGCCGTCCTCAAATACTTGCATCTGATGGCCTGCACCAGCCTGCCGGACTATGCCGAGAACGATATCAACACCGTCACCAACATCGCTCGGATTATGGTTCAGGATATTGCTGACGTGCTCAGGGTGATTGAGCAGCGAGGGTTTGATCAGCCAGTTAATAGCTAAATATTTGGCTTTTTAAGGAAAAGGGGACGATTAAATAAATCGGTCCCCTTTTAGTCCTTCCTCAGAATTGCAATTAATCAGAGACGCCCTCCAGCGCGGCCAACTGACGGGCAATCCTCGATTTACAGACGAGATGAGCAGATCACCGGATTGCGAATATCGCATTGAGCGCGCGACAGGCCTGCGAAACAACTCGAATAGGAGCCTAGGGGATAATTAACTAGATCTGTTCAACCTTTAGTTATATTAACCACCCCGCAAACGTAAAACCAAATGTACAGCACTGCCACTTTCAATTTTACAACCAGACAATGTAGAACTATCTTCAAGTTGTTTATTAGCATATATCAGTCGCTGCTGGTCAGGCGGAACCCCCTCTTTATCTTGAATTTTCGCCTTCACATTTTCAATTGAATCACTTGGCTCAACTTCGAGCTTAATTGTCTTACCTGTGAGTGTTTTTATAGAAATTTGCATACTAGACCTCTGCTTCTTTCAAATAAATTTAACAGATATATTTAATCCACCTCATTATTTTTTCTCGGTTACGCATTAAACAATAGGCATCGACCAGCATTAAGTCACCTGTAATAAATGACAGGTTTTAATACCTTTTTGCGATAAACGATATAACTTAAAAAGAAGAAGTACTGGAAATGACTTGATCGGTAGGAGCACAACTATTTGCTGCTACGCTCCCCCATACTACAAGGACGTAAGGGCTATATATGCCCAGAATGGGACGTGTTGTGTTATCCAACTATCCGCATCATGTCGTGCAACGCGGCCCCAACAGGAAGGTTGTGTTCGCCGAGCCGGGTGACTACAAGCGCTACCTCGAAGATCTGTGAGAACAAGGTGACGATTAAATAGATCTGTCCCTAGATCTGTGCGCGGATCCTGGTCCAGGATGTAAGCGATGAGTTTCGGGGGATTGAGCAGCGTGGGTTTGACGAGAAATCGAACCGATAAAATGTTACCTATATCCGACTTTTCTGCCCTCAAGCCTTAAAAATGTCCGCTATAGGTGACATTTGATTCGCCGAGCGTTAGCTGCACCGCGTAAAAATCTCCGACCACAAAAAACCCGCCTCGCGGCGGGTTTTTATGCGACTCAAACGCTTAAGGCTCAGTTAACCTTAGCGTTCAACTCACCCTTCAAATAACGCTGATACATCGCTTCCAACGAGATCGGCTTGATCTTCGAAGCATTACCGGCAGTGCCGAAAGCTTCGTAGCGAGCGATACACACATCACGCATCGCCGTCACAGTCGCGCCAAAGAACTTACGCGGATCAAACTCACTCGGGTTGGTTGCCATCAGGCGACGCATCGCACCGGTGGAGGCCAGGCGCAGGTCGGTGTCGATGTTGACCTTGCGCACGCCGTGCTTGATGCCTTCGACGATTTCTTCAACCGGCACGCCGTAGGTTTCTTTGATGTCGCCGCCGTACTGGTTGATGATCGCCAGCCAGTCTTGCGGAACCGAAGACGAACCGTGCATCACCAAGTGGGTGTTCGGGATGCGTTTGTGGATCTCTTTGATGCGGTCGATGGCCAGCACGTCGCCGGTAGGCGGCTTGGTGAACTTGTACGCGCCGTGGCTGGTACCAATGGCGATGGCCAGGGCGTCGACTTGGGTGCGTTTGACGAAGTCAGCGGCTTCTTCCGGGTCGGTCAGCATTTGGCTGTGATCCAGAACACCTTCGGCGCCGATGCCGTCTTCTTCACCGGCCATGCCGGTTTCCAGCGAACCCAGGCAGCCCAGCTCGCCTTCTACCGATACGCCGCAGGCGTGAGCCAGGGCAACAGTTTGTTGGGTAACGCGGATGTTGTAGTCGTAGTCGGTCGGGGTCTTGCCGTCTTCGCCCAGGGAACCGTCCATCATCACCGAGCTGAAGCCCAGTTGAATGGAGCGCTGGCAGACGTCAGGGCTGGTGCCGTGGTCCTGGTGCATGCACACCGGGATGTGCGGGAATTCTTCGATCGCCGCCAGGATCAGGTGACGCAGGAACGGTGCGCCGGCGTATTTGCGAGCACCGGCCGAAGCCTGGACGATCACCGGGGAGTCAGTCTTGTCAGCGGCTTCCATGATGGCGCGCATCTGCTCAAGGTTGTTGACGTTGAAGGCTGGAACGCCGTAGCCGAACTCGGCTGCGTGGTCCAGCATCTGGCGCATGCTGATAAGTGCCATTGTGTGTGTATCTCCCGGTTGAGGGTCGTTAATCGTGCCAGCCTGCCGTAGCGGCGGCGGCTATTCAAGTTATTGCAGATCGGGGGTTAGTCCGACCTGCCAATTCGGTGTTGCCTAAGTCTTGCGGCGTTACTGCGCTTTACAACCGCGGCCGATCAAATCATTGGTGGCGACCCAGTACACCAGGCCTTCCTCACCTTTTATGTGAAACGCCAGCATGTCGTTGCTGTACAGCGAACCTTCGGCGCCCGGCTCATGCTTCAAGCGGTAAACCTGATCGGCACCGCCCAAGCGAACGTCGACTTCCTTGCGGCTTTCGTCGGTGTAGCGCCAGAGCACATTGGCCTGACTGTCGCAGGTCCAGGTGGTCCAGCTGTCCGTCGATTCGGCAGGCTTGAACAGGTTCAAATTGGCGCAACCTGCCAGCAGAGCCAGCGCCGTAACGGCGATAAAACCTTTCATCCATGTTCCTCGACTGACGACGCACGCCGCCAGCCCTGAGTAAAGTGTCAGACCCGTCAAGGGCAACCATGTTCCTTGGCCGGGGTCTGCGTCTCGTATTTGTCCAGGCCATCAGGCCCGGAACGCTTGTTGATCACCGGGTTGGTTTCCGCCTGCCAGTCGGCCTGGTAGCAGCCTTTGTCCTGTTCAGGCGTCTCGGGTACCTTCGGGGCTTTCGGGTTACTCCCGCAAGCCGCCAGCGAACCCGCGATAATCAACAGTGCTAACGTCTTGACCATCTGAACACTCCTTTGCCTGGTCAAATGGGCGGCCTCAGGCCTTGGCCCGGCTTTCCAGGACTTCAACGGCCGGCAGAACCTTGCCTTCGACGAATTCGAGGAACGCGCCACCGCCGGTAGAAATGTAGGAGATCTGATCAGCAACGCCATATTTATCGATCGCTGCCAGGGTGTCGCCGCCGCCAGCGATGGAGAACGCCGAGCTTTGTGCGATGGCCTGGGCCAGGACTTTGGTGCCGTTACCGAACTGGTCGAATTCGAACACGCCCACCGGGCCGTTCCACAGGATGGTCTTGGACGACTTCAGCAGCTCCGCGAAATTCGCCGCGGTCTGTGGGCCGATGTCCAGAATCATGTCGTCTGCGGCCACATCAGCGATCAGCTTGACGGTAGCGGTGGCGCTTTCAGCGAATTCCTTGGCCACGACGACGTCGACCGGCAGCGGTACGCTGACCTTGGCGGCGATGGCGCGAGCGGTGTCCAGCAGATCCGGCTCGTACAGGGACTTGCCGACCGGGTGACCGGCAGCGGCCAGGAAGGTGTTGGCAATGCCGCCGCCGACGATCAGCTGGTTGCAGATCTGGCTCAGGCTGTTGAGTACATCAAGTTTGGTCGAGACCTTGGAGCCGGCAACGATGGCCGCCATGGGTTGAGCCGGGGCGCCGAGGGCTTTGCCCAGTGCGTCCAGTTCGGCGGCCAGCAACGGACCAGCCGCCGCGACTTTGGCGAACTTGGCCACGCCATGGGTCGAACCCTCGGCGCGGTGAGCGGTGCCGAAGGCGTCCATCACGAACACGTCGCACAGGGCGGCGTATTGCTGTGCCAGTTCGTCAGCGTTCTTTTTCTCGCCCTTGTTGAAGCGCACGTTTTCGAACAGCACGATGTCGCCGGCCTTCACGTCGACGCCGCCGAGGTAATCGGCCACCAGCGGCACTTCGCGGCCAAGGGCCTTGCTCAAGTAATCAGCGACTGGCTTGAGGCTATTCTCGGCCGAGAACTCGCCTTCGGTCGGACGGCCAAGGTGCGAGCAGACCATCACGGCCGCGCCTTTTTCCAGGGCCAGCTTGATGGTCGGCAGCGAGGCCAGGATTCGCGCATCGCTCGTGACAACACCGTCCTTGACTGGGACGTTGAGGTCTTCGCGGATTAGTACGCGCTTACCTTGCAGATCGAGGTCGGTCATCTTCAACACGGTCATGGGTCGCATTTCCTACTGTTTTGGAGAGCAGTGTTTTGGAGAGCCAGCTGCTTGCAGATAGTGTTCCGCAACATCCAGCATTCGGTTGGCAAAACCCCATTCGTTGTCGAACCAGGCCAGGATGTTCACCAGCCGTGGGCCGGAAACTCGGGTCTGACTGGCATCGACGATGGCCGAATGTGGGTCATGGTTGAAATCACAACTGGCGTGAGGCAACTCGGTGTAGGCCAGAAGGCCTTTGAGCGGGCCAGTGGTGGCGGCCTCGCGCAAAATCCGGTTGACCTCGGTGGCGTCGGTATCGCTCACGGTCTGCATCGTAATGTCGAGGCAAGACACGTTTACCGTTGGCACCCGCACGGCTTTGGCCTGAATTCTCCCGGCAAGTTCCGGCAACAGCCGTTCGATGCCACGCGCCAGACCAGTGGACACCGGAATCACCGACTGAAACGCCGAACGGGTGCGGCGCAAGTCTTCGTGGTGATAGGCGTCGATCACCGGCTGATCGTTCATCGCCGAGTGAATGGTAGTGATCGACACGTATTCCAGGCCAATGGCCTGATTCAGCAGGCGCAACAGCGGCACGCCGCAGTTTGTGGTACAGGACGCGTTGGACACCAGCAACTCATCACCCGTCAGGCAATCCTGATTCACGCCGTAGACGATGGTGGCGTCGACATCCGCCTCGCTGGCCATCGGCTGAGAAAACAGCACTCGCGGTGCGCCGGCATCCAAAAAACGCTGGCCGTCGACCCGAGTGTGGTAGGCGCCGGAGCACTCCAGCACCAGATCGACACCCAGCGACGCCCAATCGATGCCTTCGGGGGTGGGACTGCGCAGGACCTTCACGCAGTCGCCATTAATATGCAGACAATCGCCGTCGACCTTCACTTCGCCGGGAAAGCGCCCGTGAGTGGAGTCGAAGCGTGTCAGGTATTCGATGCTGGCCATGTCAGCCAGATCGTTGATCGCAACAATTTCAAACCCGGCCGCCGCCCCTCGCTCGAACAACGCACGCAAGACGCAACGACCAATCCGGCCGTAGCCGTTGAGTGCAACTTTGTAAGGACGCGGTTGAGGCATGGGGTTCTCGATGAAGCTTGGGAATGTGGTCGCCAGGTCTGCCGCCTTCGCGGGCGAGCCTCGCTCCTACAGGTCTTCGGCTGATTTGGGAATTGGGGTTATCCCAATCCCGCAAAACAACGCAACCCCTTGTAGGAGCGAGGCTTGCCCGCGAAGACGTCAGCCCCGATAACGCAACGTCTGGATCAGTCTTCCAGCAGCTCTTCAGCCTGACCCAGGATGTTTTCCAAGGTGAAGCCGAACTCTTCGAACAAGGCTGGCGCAGGCGCCGATTCGCCGTAGGTGGTCATGCCGATGACGCGGCCTTCCAGGCCCACGTACTTGTACCAGTAGTCCGCGTGGGCGGCTTCGATGGCGATACGGGCGCTGACCTGCAACGGCAGAACCGCTTGCTTGTAGCCGGCATCCTGAGCATCGAACACGCTGGTGCAAGGCATCGAAACCACGCGCACCTTGCGACCTTGTTCGGTCAGCTTGTCGTAGGCCTGAACCGCCAGACCCACCTCGGAACCGGTGGAGATCAGGATCAACTCAGGCTCGCCTTCGCAGTCCTTCAACACATAACCGCCACGGGCGATGTCGGCGATCTGAATCGCATTGCGGGTTTGGTGCTGCAGGTTCTGACGCGAGAAGATCAGCGCCGAAGGGCCGTCTTTGCGTTCCAGAGCCAGTTTCCAGCACACAGCCGATTCAACGGCATCGGCTGGGCGCCAGGTGTCGAGGTTCGGCGTGCTGCGCAAGCTGGTCAGTTGCTCGATCGGCTGGTGAGTCGGGCCGTCTTCGCCCAGACCGATGGAGTCGTGGGTGTAGACAAACACAACACGCTTCTTCATCAGCGAGGCCATGCGCACTGCGTTGCGGGCGTATTCCATGAACATCAGGAAGGTCGCGCCGTAAGGCACCAGACCGCCGTGCAGAGCCACGCCGTTCATGATCGCGCTCATGCCGAACTCGCGAACGCCGTAGTACATGTAGTTGCCGCTGGCGTCTTCAGCTGAAACACCTTTGCAACCTTTCCACAGGGTCAGGTTGGAACCGGCCAGGTCAGCGGAGCCGCCCAGCAGTTCAGGCAACAGCGGGCCGTAGGCATTCAGTGCATTCTGGCTGGCTTTACGGCTGGCGATGGTTTCGCCCTTGGCGGCGACTTCAGCAATATAAGCAGAGGCTTTTTCAGCGAAGTCTTCCGGCAGGTCGCCGCTCAAGCGACGGACCAATTCGTCGGCCAACTCAGGGAAAGCTGCAGAGTAGGCCGCGAAACGCTGATCCCACTCGGCTTCGGCCGCGCGACCGGTTTCCTTGGCGTCCCACTCGGCGTAGATGTCGGCCGGTATTTCGAACGGGCCGTGATTCCATTTCAGCGCAGCGCGGGTCAGAGCGATTTCCGCGTCACCCAGTGGGGCGCCGTGGCAGTCTTCTTTGCCTTGCTTGTTCGGCGAACCGAAACCGATGGTGGTCTTGCAGCAGATCAGCGTCGGTTGCTCGCTTTTACGCGCGGTTTCGATCGCGATCTTGATCTCTTCAGGATCGTGACCGTCGACGTTGCGGATGACCTGCCAGTTGTAGGCTTCGAAACGCTTAGGCGTGTCGTCGGTGAACCAGCCTTCGACTTCGCCGTCGATGGAGATGCCGTTGTCATCGTAGAAGGCGATCAGTTTGCCCAGGCCCAACGTACCGGCCAGGGAGCCGACTTCGTGGGAAATGCCTTCCATCATGCAGCCATCACCCAGGAACACGTAGGTGTGGTGGTCGACGACGTTGTGGCCCGGACGGTTGAACTGCGCCGCCAGGACTTTTTCTGCCAGGGCAAAACCAACGGCGTTGGCCAGGCCTTGGCCCAGTGGACCGGTGGTAGTTTCAACGCCCGGGGTGTAGCCGAGTTCCGGGTGGCCCGGGGTGCGGCTGTGCAGCTGGCGGAAGTTCTTCAGGTCATCGATCGACAGGTCGTAGCCGGTCAGGTGCAGCAGCGAGTAGATCAACATCGAGCCGTGACCGTTGGACAGCACGAAGCGGTCACGGTCGGCGAACGATGGATTGCTCGGGTTGTGCTTCAGGTAGTCACGCCAAAGTACTTCGGCGATATCCGCCATACCCATAGGGGCACCGGGATGGCCGCTGTTGGCTTTTTGCACGGCATCCATGCTGAGGGCACGAATGGCGTTGGCACGCTCACGACGGCTGGGCATCGCTGTTCTCCTGCGGGTTCTGAATCGAGAGTGAATAAAACGAAACGGAAAAAAGGCGAGCATTTTCCCTCACCGGGCCGCCTCGGGGCAATGACAGATAGTCATCTGAAGGCGTTTTTCCGGTGGATAAAGTCGCATTCGCCTGATGAAACCTTTCCGCTGACGATTTGTAGAGGACCCTTTCCCCGAGAAGTGCCATCTATCGAGCAATATCAAAACTTTTTGATATTGCTCTTGCGGTGATTTCTGACCGTCACTAGACTGCTGGCCTATGAATTTAAACGCACCTTCCATTCGACATGACGATTGCGATGAGCTGGCGGCCCTGTGCAAGGCCGGCGGCGATCCTCTTCGTCTGAATGTATTGCGCGCGCTGGCCAACGATTCGTTCGGCGTGCTGGAACTGGCGCAGATCTTCGGTATCGGTCAGTCCGGCATGAGTCACCACCTAAAGGTATTGTCCCAGGCCGATCTGGTGGCGACTCGCCGTGAAGGCAACGCGATTTTCTACCGCCGCGCCCTGCCCCACACCGACCTGCTGGGCGGCAAGCTGCACGCTGCGCTACTGGAAGAAGTGGACAACCTGACCCTGCCTGCCGAGGTGCAGTCGCGAATCGGTCAGGTCCATGGGCAACGAGCGGCGGCCAGCCAGGACTTTTTCTCACGGGTCGCGGAGAAGTTTCGCGCCCAGCAAGACTTGATCGCCGGCCTGCCGCAATACCGCGAAAGCGTGCTGGCGCTGCTCGACAAGCTGAGCTTCAGCGAAGGCGCCACGGCCATCGAAGTCGGCCCCGGAGACGGTGCATTTCTTCCGGAATTGGCGCGCCGCTTCACCCAGGTCACGGCGCTGGACAACAGCCCGGCGATGCTCGAACTGGCGCGCCAGGTCTGCGAACGTGAAACGCTGGCTAACGTCAGCCTGCAATTGGCCGATGCATTGAACGGTGTGAGCCTTCAAGCCGATTGCGTTGTACTGAACATGGTGCTGCACCATTTTGCCGCGCCGGCCGAAGCGCTCAAGCGCATGGCCGACTTGCTGCAACCAGGCGGTAGCCTGCTCGTGACAGAGTTATGTAGCCACAACCAGAGTTGGGCCAGGGAGGCCTGCGGTGATCTCTGGTTGGGGTTTGAACAGGACGATTTGGCCCGTTGGGCCACCGCTGCGGGACTCGCTCCCGGGGAAAGCCTCTATGTAGGCTTACGTAATGGTTTCCAGATCCAGGTTCGCCACTTTCAGCGACCGACTGGCGACACTCACCATCGGTAAATTCAGGAAAAAATCGAGATGAGCGAATACTCCCTCTTCACCTCCGAGTCCGTGTCTGAAGGGCATCCGGACAAAATCGCCGACCAGATTTCCGATGCGGTGCTGGACGCCATCATTGCTGAAGACAAATTCGCCCGTGTAGCGGTCGAGACGCTGGTTAAAACCGGCGTGGCAATCATCGCGGGTGAAGTCACCACGTCGGCCTGGGTCGATCTGGAAGAGATCGTGCGTAACGTCATTCTGGACATCGGCTACGACAGCTCCGATGTCGGCTTCGACGGCGCCACTTGCGGGGTGATGAACATCATCGGCAAGCAGTCCCCAGACATCAACCAAGGTGTCGACCGTGCCAAGCCTGAAGATCAAGGCGCCGGCGACCAGGGCCTGATGTTCGGCTACGCCAGCAACGAAACCGACGTGCTGATGCCAGCACCGATCACTTTCTCGCACCAGTTGGTTCAGCGTCAGGCCGAAGCCCGTAAATCCGGCCTGCTGCCTTGGCTGCGCCCGGACGCCAAGTCGCAAGTGACTTGCCGTTACGAAGGCGGCAAGGTTGTCGGTATCGACGCCGTTGTACTGTCAACCCAGCACAACCCTGACGTGTCCTACAAAGACCTGCGCGAAGGCGTGATGGAACTGATCGTCAAGCACGTACTGCCTGCCGAACTGCTGAGCAAAGACACCCAATTCCACATCAACCCGACCGGCCAGTTCATCATCGGCGGCCCGGTGGGCGACTGCGGCCTGACCGGTCGCAAGATCATCGTCGACAGCTACGGCGGCATGGCCCGTCACGGCGGCGGCGCGTTCTCCGGCAAAGATCCATCGAAGGTTGACCGTTCGGCCGCCTACGCCGGTCGTTACGTGGCCAAGAACATCGTGGCAGCCGGCCTGGCCGAGCGTTGCGAAATCCAGGTTTCCTACGCGATCGGTGTTGCTCAGCCGACGTCGATCTCGTTGAACACCTTCGGCACCGGCAAAATCAGCGACGACAAAATCGTCAAACTGGTTCGCGAAGTGTTCGACCTGCGTCCATACGCAATCACCACCATGCTCGACCTGCTGCACCCGATGTACCAGGAAACCGCTGCGTACGGCCACTTCGGTCGTACCCCGGCCACCAAGACTGTGGGCGAAGACACGTTCACCACCTTCACCTGGGAAAAGACCGACCGCGCCGATTCCTTGCGCGCTGCTGCCGGCCTGTAAGACTTCCCCAGCGGTACCAAAAGCCCCGCACGGTTCGCCGTGCGGGGCTTTTTATTGCCCGCAGTCCGAGTGCCGACACACGCTGAAAAACAGCCGGCCTGCTCATCCGAAAAATCCGTCCTAGCCTTCAAGCATTCCACTTGAGCAAGGACGCTCACGATGCTGCTCAACCTGCGCGTGTTTTTCGGTTTTCTACTGATAGCTTTCTGCCTGACCACCCACGCTGCCGAGTGCCCCGACTGGCCACCCTCACGCGCCCTGGACGAAGTCTCGTCACTGCAAAAACAAATCGACCTTTGGGACGACAGCTATCACCGGGAAGGCCGCTCATTGGTCGCCGACGAACTCTACGATCAGTCCCGTGTGCGACTGACCGAATGGCGCAGCTGTTTCGACCTGGGCCAATCCGCGGAACCGTTACGCACCGCGGGCGGCACGATTGCTCACCCCATCGCCCACACCGGCCTGGAAAAACTCCACGATGGTCGCGCCGTCGAAGACTGGCTAACAGGTCGGAGTGATGTCTGGATTCAGCCAAAAATCGACGGCGTAGCGGTGACGCTGATCTACCGCAAGGGCCTACTGACTCAGGCAATCAGTCGGGGTGACGGGATAAATGGCCAGGACTGGACGGCTTCGGCGCGCCAGATCGCCGCCATCCCCCAACAATTGCCACAACCGCTGGACCTACTGCTGCAAGGTGAACTCTATTTGCGCCTGACCGACCACATACAGGCCCAGGCCGGCAGCCTCAATGCACGCGCTACAATGGCCGGCTTGATGGCCCGTAAGAAATTGAGCACTGAGCAAGCCGCCGGGATCGGCCTGTTTGTTTGGGACTGGCCGCAAGGCCCGGCCAGTTTGCCCGCCCGCGTCGCGACCCTGGATGAGTTGGGTTTCCCGAGCTCCGCACCTTACAGTCACTCGATCAAGGTATTCGCCGATGCCGAACGCTGGCGAGATCACTGGTATCGCTCGCCCCTGCCCTTCGCCAGTGATGGGATTGTCCTGCGCCAGGGTCAGCGTCCACTCGCCGAGCGCTGGCAGGCCAAACCACCTTATTGGAGCGTCGCCTGGAAATACCCTTTTGCTCAGGCGCTGGCCGAGGTGCGCAAGGTCCACTTCAACATTGGACGGACCGGACGGATCACGCCGGTCCTGGAACTGACGCCGGTAATGCTTGATGACCGGCAGATCAAGCGAGTCAGTGTGAGCTCACTGCAACGCTGGGAAATGCTGGATATCCGGCCTGGAGACCAGGTCGCCATCAGCCTGGCAGGCCTGACCATTCCAAGGCTCGACGGTGTCATGCTGCGCAGTACCGAACGCGCTGAATTGAGCGTGCCGCTGGCTGAGGACTTTCATCATTTGAGTTGCTGGCAGCCGACACCGGGGTGCGAAAGCCAATTCCTCGCCCGACTGACCTGGCTCAGCGGCAAGCAGGGACTGGCTTTGCCACATGTTGGCCCTGGCACCTGGGAGAAACTTTTCGAAACAGGCCACCTGAATGGCCTGCTGGATTGGTTGACCCTCGATGCTCAAGAGCTTGCTAACATCAACGGCTTCGGCGAACGCAGCAGTGCTCGTCTTTTGAACAGCTTCAACAGTGCCCGGCAACGCCCATTCGCTCGCTGGCTCAAGGCCTTGGGTTTGCCACCGACGGGCCAAGCACGCCTCGCCAACTCATGGCAGGAGCTGGCGCAACGAAGCACCGAAAAATGGCAGGCAGAACCTGGCATCGGCCCGGGACGCGCAGCGCAGTTGAGCGCATTTTTCCGCGACCCGCAGGTCCTGGCCTTGAGTGAAACATTACGTGTTGCCGGGATTGACGGTTTTTAACAACGGGTGATGCCCACCAACCCGGAACCCAATGGCGCCACCGGGCTCAAACACCCCATCGCCACATCGACCCGATTGTCTTTTCACATGGAGCCTTTATGAAACTTCTTTCACCGTTCGCCCTGTTGACCCTTTGCAGCGTGATGGCCACTCCACTGATGGCCGCCGAAGAAGCTCCAGGGCTGACCGGCTGCGCCGCGAAGAAGCAGGGCATCATCAACCAGATTGAACTGGCCAAGTCTCACGGTAATGCTGATCAGCAGGCAGGACTTGAAAGAGCCCTGAGCGAAGTCACTGCTCATTGCACCGACGCTTCCCTGAAGAAAGAACGGGAGAACAAAGTGCTGGACGCCAAGCACGAAGTCAGCTCGCGTCAGGCTGATCTCGACAAGGCAATGAAGAAAGGCGACGCCGAGAAGATCAACAAGCGCAAAGACAAACTCGCCGAGTCCCGCAAGGAATTGCAGGACGCACTCGACGAGTTGGATAAGTGATCGTTCTCACGCTCTGCGTGGGAATGCAGCCATGGACGCTCCGCGTCCACCTCTGAGCTGAGATCAATGATCCCGAAACTCTTTATGGCACGCACTACAGGCATCTTCGACTTTCTGCACTGCCGGGCCCAGGTTACTGGCCTTGTAAGGCTGAACCTTGCTGGCAATCACCAATTCACCGGTGGCGGCTTCAAGGGTGCGGACCATTTCCTGAAAGCGTGCCTGCTGCTGCCACACATTGTCCTTGGCGCTGGTGTGATCTTCTTCGCGCACCTGCGGAAAATGTTTCCAGGGTTCATGGGACAACGCGTCGAGTTTAACGGCGCCATCAGCGAATTTCGGACCGTCAAATGGAATGCGACCACGCAACATGCCACCCAGGTCTTCGCCGGTCTTGAGCATTTGCTTGAAGATTGCCTTGCGCTGACCCAGCGGCGAGTTGGGGTCGACACCACCGCAGGCGGACAGCGTCAGGCAGGCCAGCAATACAACAGAAAGTCTTTTGAGAGTCATGGTGGCTTCAGGTCACGGGAAACGGCGGCCAGTATCCTCGCGTCATCGGCAAAGACCAATAGCCCTATTATCAATACGGGTTGTTTGAGCGCATGGAGCACTCAGGCAACCAGCAAAGGAATTACTCCATGAACAGCCGTTTCAAGGCATGGCGTCACAACCTCGCCTGGACCCTTCCGATGGTGGCCGTGCTCGCGGGCTGCACCGGTGGCGACAACAACAAACCAAAAACCCACGCACTGGCCACCTACTCCAGCGCCACGTGGGAAGCCCTTCCGACAGTGTCCGACAACGACCTGGTGGCCGGCTTCGGCTCGTGGCGCAGCGCTTGCACCCGACTCAAAGCCGACCCGGTCTGGGGCTCGACGTGTGCGGCTGCCGCCAACGTGCCGCAAACCGCCAACGACATTCGTGGCTTCCTCAAGCAGAACCTCGACGTCTACGGCCTGCGCGCCGCCAATGACAATCCCAACGGCTTGATCACCGGTTATTACGAGCCGGTCTACCCCGGCAGCCTGACCCAGACTGAAGTGGCGAACATCCCGGTGTACGGCGTACCCGAAGACATGATCATCGTCTCCCTGGACAGCATTTACCCGGAACTCAAAGGCAAACGCCTGCGTGGACGACTCGAAGGTCGCGTGCTCAAGCCTTACGACGATGCGGCAACGATTGAAACCAAAGGGGTCAAGGCACCGGTTATTGCCTGGCTGACCGACCCGATGAATCTTCAATTTCTGCAAATTCAGGGCTCGGGCCGCATTCGACTCGACGACGGCCGTCAATTGCGCATTGCGTATGCCGACCAGAACGGTCACCCCTATCGACCCATCGGCCGCTGGTTGGTCGAGCAGGGCGAGCTGAAAAAAGAAGAAGTGACCATGGGCGCAATCAGCCATTGGGCCAAGGCCAATCCGACGCGCATTCCGGAACTGTTGGGCAGCAACCCCAGCTACGTGTTCTTCACCCGTAACCCGGACAGCAACGAAGGGCCTCGTGGCTCGCTGAACGTACCGCTGACCGCAGGCTATAGCGCGGCGGTGGATCGCAAAGTGATTCCGCTGGGCAGCTTGTTATGGTTATCGACTACTAAACCGGACGGTACCGCACTGGTACGCCCGGTAGCCGCTCAAGACACTGGCGGCGCGATTGCCGGCGAAGTCCGTGCGGACCTGTTCTGGGGCACGGGCGATGCGGCCGGGCAATTGGCCGGCGACATGAAACAGCAGGGGCAGATCTGGATGCTCTGGCCTAAAGGCGCAGCCCTGCCTCAAGTGCCTCAGGTGACCGACAAGCTTTAAAGTCAAAAGATCGCTGGCTTCGCCAGCGATCTTTTGAGCTTGCTCTTAAACAGAAACCACAAAGAAACTGACGATCAACCCCATCCCCACCAACCACACCAGCGACCGCAAAATCGCCCAGTCCGCCAAGTAGCAAATGATGTACAGCAGCCGGCTGGTGATAAACAACACCGACAGCACATTGATCGTCACCAGTTCGGCATTGCCGGCCAGGTGCGCAACGATCACCGCCGCCGCGAACGCGGGAATCACTTCAAGACTGTTCAGATGCGCCGCATACGCGCGTCGGCCAAAACCATTCAGTGACTCGAGAAAGTCACGGGGGTCATGGTTGTCTTTCGGCCTGAACCCGCCACTGACCCTGGCGATGCCCGTGCAAATATAGGGCAGGAAAATCGCGATCAAAATGCACCACAGAGCAACCGTCATAACGCAATCCCTTCTTCAAGTTTCAAGAGTCGAGCTCCAGTCAAAACTTCATCACCAGCATGCCGATCAGCACCAGCCCACAGGCTAAGAGCCGCGGCCTGCCGAAAGGTTCTTTCAAGTAACGCATGCCGAACAGCACCACCAGAATCACGCTGATCTCGCGCAATGCCGCCGCTTCAGCAATCGAGCCCAGCTGCATGGCCCACAGCACCAGAGCGTAGCTGAACAACACGCAAAACCCGACCGCCAACCCCAGTCGCCACTGCTCGCGCCAGAACAACATGAAAGCCGGTCGCTTGCGCACCAGAGCCAGCAACGGGAACGGCCAGGCGCTGAGCAACGTGACCCACACCAGGTAATCCAGCGGATGCGACCAGCGTCGCAACGCCTGGCCGTCGATGAAGGTGTAGCAGCCGATGCACAAACCGATCAACGCCACCACCGGCAGCATCGACCACGGTAAACGCGCACCGCCGCCGCCCTGCCAGAGCAGGCACAGCATGCCGAACGGGATCAGCAGAATCCCGAAGATCTGCTGGCTCGTCAGCACTTCCCCGGCAAAAATTAGCGTCAGCGCCAGCACCACCAGTGGCGACAAGCCACGCATCAACGGGTAGACCAACCCGAGGTCGCCGACCCGGTACGCCTGAATCAGCAGATAGCGATAGAGCAACTCGAACGCCGCCGACGCCAAAATCCACGGCCAGATCTCCATGGGCGGCACGTTCACGAACGGCAGCATCACCGCGACAAACAACATCGCCACGCTGTCCATGCAGGCCACCACCAACAATCGTTCCGCACTGAATTTGATCAGGGTATTCCACGCCGCGTGCAACAGCGCCGCTACTAACACCAGTGCTGTGGCAAGCACGTCACACTCCTTTATATATTTTTGTTCCCTACGGGAAGCGCCCAGATAATTGATTCGCCATATGTCAGCAGCTGTTTATACTGCAAGCGACCACGCCGCACTCAGTTGCGCACAGACTAATTCCAATAATTTCTGCCCCCGCCCACTCTCGTCGAGAACGGGCGTCGCCTTGCTTGCCCTCGCTGTTGCCGCGTTCGGCATCGACACCACTGAATTCGTCATCATGGGTTTGCTGCCCGATGTCGCCCGCGACCTCGCCGTGAGCATTCCCCACGCTGGCCTGCTGATCACCGGCTACGCACTGGGCGTGGTGTTCGGTGCGCCGATCCTCGCGGTCGGCGTTGGGCATGAGCGTGCTGGCGTCAACCAGCCTGTTCAGCGTCTTCACTTACATTGCCCCCATCCTGCAAGACATCACCGGCGTCAGCCCGCATGGCGTGACCATCATGTTGTTGTTATTGGGTGTGGGGTTGACCGCGGGCAGCATGCTCGGTGGTCGACTGGCGGACAGCCGTTGTTGCCTTCACTGGTCGGCATGGCGCTGGCCGCCGGGGCGTGGATTGGCGGGCTGGTAGTCGCCAGTGGCGCCGACTTCGCGGACTTGCGTGGACTGGCGCGCTGGTCAGTGGTTTGACCGTACTGACGGCGATTTTTTACATCTACCTGCAACGCCGAACTACAGCGACGGTCAATGTTTCCAGCTAAATTGCTGCCTCACTGTCAACCGCAAGATGTTCAGCCCTCAACATCAAGCACACGCCTCTCTGGTCTGCGTAGCATCGGTCATAAAATCTATTGCAGGATTGGGAGGATTGGCATTTCTGGCCAGTCCAGATGCGACGATGACCGGATGCGGTCAACGAGATATTGAGAACCTCGATCTGCCGCGAGCTCCGAGGAAATGATTTTGAATAAAGCGGTTAATTGTTCGGAGTGGGAGCAACCACCGCGTAGATAGATACCGATTTTGACAGGATCAGTAGACGGCAAGCCCTCTTGCGCACCCAAGATACGAACCGACGTCATATTAACGCTGTACTTCAGCATGAACGATATTCCGATACCCGCTGAAACCGCAGAACTAATTGCATTCAGGTTAACGCTGCTCAATACCACTCGCCAAGGGATGCCATGATCATCGAGTTTTTTGAGAGCCTGATCTTGCCAGGGACAACTACTTCCAAAAGCGATAATCGGTATTTCCTGCCCTCTGGGCAGTTCAAATCCATTGGCCGCGACCCAAACCAGATCCTCATCCCATACAATCTTCGGGAGGGCATCAATAGAGGTGGGGTCGGCAATGACGATTTCCAGTTTTGACTCATTGAGCAGTTTGGATAACGTTTTGCTGTCGTAGACGATGATTTCCAGTCGAACGCTTGGATGAGACTTGGTGAAGCGCTCCAGGACCTTGGGTAACGCCCCTACCGCTATGTCCTCCAACATCCCGATCCGGATGGTTTCCACTTGGCTCATGGACTCCATCAAACGCTTAACTTCTTCGCTAAGGCTCAGCATTTTGATGGCATAAGGCAGAAGCGCACTACCCGCCGCAGTGGTTACGATGCCTTTGGGTGATCGCTCCAGCAGCTTTACACCCATATCGTCTTCAAGCCGTTTGAGCTGCAGACTCAAAGCAGCCTGGGTCCTGTGGAGGGTGATCGCCGCTTTACTGAAATTGCCCGCTTCTAGAATCGTCACGAACGTACGAAGAAGATCATTACTCACATCAAGCTTCATACTTCCGCCCCTGGATTGCATTGCTCCTGCCCGCGAGCATACACGAATCACGAGCCCGCTGGGCCGCCCGCCGAACGCGTGATGCGCGCCCCGATTCGCCTCATAAATATTGCTAATACTTTGATAAGAATTACTTGATCGAATTATCACAAGGGACGCGAGTATTGTTCGCTCTGCTTCAGTAAGAGCAAAGGATGGAAGCACCGGCACTGGACTAGACCGACTTACCGAGCACGGACCTGGATGCACCTCTAACTGCGATTAGTTTAAATCTATTTTCAGCCTGGTGAGCTATTGCCGCCACTGACTGACTTCCGGGGTAGACTGGGTCATATATTGCTGAGCGCGCCAACTCGATAAGAGCTAAATGCGAACATGAGTGAAGCGCTAAGCCTGATAGCCCAAGCTATCCATTTATCACCAGCCAATAGTCGTGCCTAGCCTACACGCTCCAGAGCGAATTCATGAGCATAGTAATTATCAACAGATGGAACGACCAGTTTTCTTGCTACAGCAACTATATTGATCACTCTGTTCATAACATTGTCTATATCAGCACTCGTAACAACCTGATGCATCTTGAAACTTCGTCAGCAAAAAGAATCGTCCTAGCTGATGACATTACCGATTTTGCGGGTCTGATCGAAGCAGTCAAGGAATCCATCAGCACCTTGGGCAACGTTGA
This sequence comes from Pseudomonas sp. HLT2-19-2, assembly GCF_054898005.1. Lineage (NCBI taxonomy): Bacteria > Pseudomonadati > Pseudomonadota > Gammaproteobacteria > Pseudomonadales > Pseudomonadaceae > Pseudomonas > Pseudomonas sp. HLT2-19-2. The sequence continues at coordinate 5,760,008 of NZ_CM142712.1, forward strand.
TCGACTCATTGCGTTGCAGAGTTTGATCTGATCAGTGCTGCCCAATTACGGGAACACATTAATATCCAAGTTAACTTCCCGGATCAAGTAGCCAAATTTCGCGATAAAGTGGTGATGAAGCAGACCATTCTCGCGGCGGGGCTAAAAGCCCCGGCGTACTCGATGTCGTCGACACTGCTGAGAAAACCAAATTACGAATTTATAGAGAATGCAACATGAACCCCAAGCTCAGAACCCCTTTGTATGGCGCACTCTTTGCCTTAAGTGCTGCTGCACTAAACGCTACGATAGGCACTTTTAGTAAAGTACTTATGTATCACGGGCTATCGCCGAGCACGATTGCATTTTGCAAAACACTGATCGGGGCTTTGATTCTGATCGTACTCATGCCATTACTTAAGACGAAATCAACAAGCTCTAAGTGGTATCAGGTTGCAGTCTGTGCCTTCTTCGGAATATTCGTCATGTATATGTTTGAAACCAAAGCGTATGGATTCGACTCCGCCGCTAACGTGGTCGTGGCGCTGATGGCGTCAGCCTGCATTACCACCATCGTCTTGGGCAGAATTTTCTTGGGCGAAGAAATTCGTGTTGCTACCGTTATCGGCGCACTGCTCGCCATCTCGGGACTGTCAGTTATTTTAGGTACCAAGTTTAGTTTGGGATTCAACGCTACCGGTACGCTTCTGGCGATAGGCGCAGGTGCGGGATACGGCCTCTTCTCAATTATCATGAAAAAAACCGGACTGGAGGGAGGACTGATTCTTACTCGGCAAATGCTGATCTATGGCAGTGTATTTTTGTTTATTCCCGTTGCCATCGAACAACCTGCTTCTTTTGATTTGAGCTACACCGTGATCGGCTGTTTATTGGGGCTTGCGGTTCTTCCGACGATCCTGGGGTTTTATTGCACGACCAAAGCCATTCAGTACCTTACGCCATCAAAAGTCCAGATTATCGAGCTGAGTGAACCCATTTTCGCAGCGCTTATGGCACTTGTCTTTCTACGTGAACTGCCAGGATTTTCCACCTGTTTGGGTGGTGCCATAATAATTATGGGCATATCGATTGCTAACGGTTTGCTCCGCTTGCCGGTACGCGAACGGTCTAGAGTTCCCGTTGTTTAGTTGATGCTGGCAACCGTTAATGCGATGAGTCATTAATCCGCAGCTGCCAGGCTAGTTTGCATCTTGGCTGAAACAACCTGCGCCGGCTGCACAGGTTAAGCACCGCCGATTATTTTTTGACCTGTGGATTAACGGACTCCTGATCCCTGGTCTGCTTCGGCGGCCCGCTCTCGCTACGAATCTGTGCATGGCTGATCAGGGCGAAGATGAAGCTGCCGCCGATGATGTTCCCCGCCAGCGTCGGCCCGGCGAACACCAGCCAGAAATCCCTCCACGGCAACTCGCCGGCGAACACCAGATACGAGACCTCGGCGGAGCCAACCACGATGTGGGTGAAATCCCCCAGTGCCATGAGGTACGTGATGAGGATGATGATCCACATCTTGGCGCTCTCCATGGACGGAATCATCCAGACCATGGTGGCGATCATCCAGCCCGACACAATGCCTTTGGCGAACATCTGGCTGGCACTGTTCTCCATGATCTTGCGCCCGATATCGAGGAAGGCCAGGTCGGTCTTGCTGTCGAAAATCGGCAGATGCAGCATCACATACGCCACCAGCAAAGTGCCGCAGAGGTTGCCCACCAGCACCACCGACCACAGGCGCAGCAACCGTCCGAAATTGTTCAGCGTGGGCTTGGTCATGACCGGCAGCACAGCCGTCAACGTGTTTTCGGTGAACAATTGCTGACGGGCGAGAATGACCGCAAGAAAGCCTGCGCAGTAACCGAAACTGGCGATCACCTTGAAGCCTTCGCCGTCTGGTAGACGGGAATTGAGCAGTCCCATGGCCATCAGCGACAGGCCCATAGTCAGGCCGGCAGCGAGCGCCGACCACCATAGCGCGGCGACGCTGCGTTCAAGCTCCTGATCGCCCTGAGTGCGGATGATTTCATGCAGAACAGCAGCGCGCGGGGGCTGGCTCTTATCGACGTCGTGCTTCTCTTGCGCCGAGAGGTTCGGGGTTTTGCCGTCTTTTTGCGTGTCCATATAGCTCCGGAACCTGTGGCGTGTCATGTAGGTACGACACGCGCGGTTCGAAGCTGTTCACTGACCACCGAAACGAAACCGGTTCTGTAGGAGCGAGCGGTGCGGCGTTCCGACTTGCCCGCGAAGGGTTCGCCTCGGTTTTGGCGGTGACGCAAATGACGCCTTCACGCCCTGAGCCTTTCCGTCAACACGATGTTGCTGTGTCCGGCTCGCTGATCAAAGGCGAGCCGTGCCGTAGCAAGGTCTGTAAATAAACGTTTTCGTCGTACACGGTGCTGGTCTTCCAGCACCGATAAACGATCCGGATCCACTTGAACGCCAGAGCCCTGAGGGCTGCTTGGTAAGAGCTGCCTTTGGCCCTTTGCTGGCGATAATACGCCTCTGCCCACACCGATTGATTGATGCTGTGGGCAGCCCACTCAACAAAGGTCTGGCGCAAAAAAGTTGCGCATTGATAGCGCCAGTGGACGACTTTTTTCTTGCCACTGCGTTCGGTGACCGGGGCAATCCCGGCATATCGCTGCACCGCACTGGCATCCTTGAAGCGATCACGCTGCTCACCAAAGGCGACCATCAACCGTGGTGCAAGCTGCTGTCCCGCGCCGGGCAAGGCCTTGAAGAGTCGGTAGTCGGCCAGGGTGTTGGCAGTTTTTTCGATCTCCCGATCAAAGTCTTTGATCGCCGTGATGATCCCTTTCAGTTGCGAGACCAGGGCCAGCACATACAGCGCTGAAGGACTGACCACGCCTGGATCTTCAGTCAACGGCATGGCTTTGGCGATCAACGCCAAACGCTGCTGATTGAGCTCGGCATGGCGAACATTATGCGCGTGAAGGAACTTCAAAACGCTGGCCGGCCGAGCGCGCTTAAGCGTTTCAAAGGTCGACCAGCGCGCCAGAAATTCACAAAAAACCAGCGTGTCATGGTCATGAAACAGCTCCAGGGCCAACGGGTAGTACTGTTTGAGCATGCACACCAGACGGTTGCTGATCTTGACCCGGTCATCGACCAATCCGCGGCGATGTTCGGTCAGGCTGGCGAGCGAACGCATGGCGGAGCTTTGCTGGACCAGTTGAGGAAACCGTTCGGGGTGATTCAGCAACAGCTCAAGCGCCCATTGAGCATCCGTTGGATCATCCTTGGCGCCACTGGGGACGAAGGTTTTACGGTGCCGGGCCAAGGTGCTCGGATTGATCGGAAAGATACAAAAAAACTCATATTTTTGCAGAGCCGCTATCAGTGGGCCTTTGTTCAACTCCACGGCGATCGCGATCGGGCCACCGTAACGTTGATGCAGCGACCTGGCCCAGCGATCAATCGACTCGGGCTTATGGTCAATGACCTCGAAACTGCGCTGAGCCTCTCCAGCTATCTGCAAACAGGTGTCGTGCTTGGTGTCTGCCCAATCAATTCCGATATAAGCAGTGAAACTCTGAGACAGGAGCGTTTGCATGGAACACCTCAACAGGCGCTAAAGTACATGCAGGGACATGCATGCTTGCGTCCAGCGAAGGCGATATAGAGAGCCGTGTCGGGCTTTCCCTGAGAATTCGTTAGAGGGCGCAAGCGCACCTGTGGACTCGAAGGTGATGGCGTAATCATCGAGTGCTGCGCGGGCATATTCGTAGCCCACAGGTGCATGTTCCTTCCTCGCCGACAACCGACTTCCAGCGAATATCAGTATGGAAGAGAAAGGAACGGACTACCTATATCGCGGGCAAGCCTCGCTCCTACAGGTTTTGTGCAGTCCTTGTAGGAGCGAGGCTTGCCCGCGATAGGCGGTCTTCAATTTACCGAAGACCTCACTGCTAAATCCTGGGCTGAGCCTTCATCTGCGCCGACTCGTGATGATCCAGCGCCCGTTCCACCAACAACTGCACACCATCGGCCATTCGGCTGAGCGCCAGGGCTACCGAGCGGCGCGAGCCTTCCACATCGTCCGCCAGATCGGCCGCGATGGCGCTGATGGACAGCAGGTCTTCGGAGGCGTTGGCAAGAAGGGCTTCGGTGTCGATATCGGGGGAGACGCTGAAGAGGTGATGTTTGCGGCGCTTGCCCGGTTTTTCGTGGAGTGGCGGGAAGTAATGGGGGAAGGCGCGGTCGGCGGCTTCCTTGAGTTTTTCGGCTTCGAGGGATGCTTCGGAACCGGTGTCGGTTTCCGGCGGGTTGGGAGTTGGTTTGAACATGGCAAAGATCCTTGTAGTGATGGAGCTGCCGTTTTTCGTTTTCCAGACGAAAAGGGTGGCAGCTGTACGCGGACTGGAAAAACCGAGAAAGGATCCAACCCGGCAGACCCGAAGGTCTCCCACGCACAGCCGCCATAACTTAGAACTACGGAGCAAAAAAACCGCCGCATTATGTCATGTGCATTGATCCTGTTCTTCGGGTTTTCCAGACCCGATCGCTGAATTGGCAGCGACCCGGAAACGATAAAGATCAACGCAAAACCGCACCAGTCAGCGGGTTCTGGCATTGCTGTAGGCCGCGACGCCAGACTGCGTAGCCTCTCACCACTTCTTCGGACAAGTTTTTAAACACAAAACCTCAACGGACTGGCGAAGCTGTCCAAATGTTGAAGACTCCCAAAAGGGGGGCGAATTTAGGCCAACTGGCTCACAACTCTGCGATGGCAGCGTGTCGCTCACCCAGATGGAAACCGTTTTACGAGTCGTACCTGGCTAGAAGCTTCTCGAAAACTCAGGCTTTGACGTACATAGTCGGTCCCGGTGACGGGTGCGGCGATTGGCGACGCCAGTTCGGATGTGGTCGCGTTGTCGATTGCCACCGGGTTGATCAAGGCGATTCTGGTGATGGTCGGCACACCGATGGCGGCGCGCTGGATGGGGCTGGGTAACCCGCGCTCGGCGATGGTGTTTGGCGGGTTGGCTGAGACTGTCAGCGGTGTGACGGCGGGGTTGGCGGCGACGGATCGGCAGTTGGTGCCTTATAGCGCGTTAACGGCGACGTTTCATACCGGGCTTGGGTGCTTGCTTGGGCCTTCGTTGTTGTACTTCATTGTTCGTGGGATTGTCGGTTAGGTCTCAAAAACCACCCCTCACCCTCTCCCCAAAGGGGCGAGGGGACTGACCGAGGTGTTCTTGGAGCTGCATCGACCTGAAAATCCTGTGTCGAACTCAGGTCTTGAAACCATAAAGATCGGCTCCCTCTCCCCCTCTCCCCTATGGGGAGAGGGCTGGGGTGAGGGGTGGTTCCGATATTGAGCTCGCTGCGGCGGATCTTCAGGCCCATGATCAGCTGCGGCACCGTCTTCATTGTCTTCACCGCCAGCGAATACAGCGAGCCCAGCTTGAAGCGCTCGGCGGAGAAACCGGCGGCTTCGCGGGTCAGGCGCCAATTCTCAAAGATCACGCCTGACGGAAGTCAGCACCAGAAATAATCTGCGATCACCCCTCCCCACAGCCAGCGTTAGTCTCGAGACAGAAAACTGGTAGTTCTGTCAGGTGCGGCTGCCTCGTAACTGTTGCATTCTGACTGACACTTTGGGTTCTGTTCCAGGAGTCTGTATGCCCCTGATTGATGAGGTTCAAAGCGTCTGCGAGCGATTGGCGTCCGCTGGCTGGCGTGACCTGCTGATGCTTCATGGGCTGGATATCCAGGCCAGGCCGCTGGCCGACGAGTTGAATAAAGCGCTGTCGATTGACCGCACAATCAAGGGCTTTGAAGACTTTTCGTTGCAAGGCACACGCGGGGTTGAGGCCGGCCATCCGGCGCGCAGTCTGCTGTACCACGCCTTGGCATCGCCCAGTGTGACAGAAGGCGCAGGGGCAACCCCGCTCGCTGATTTCGCGACTGGGGCAGAGTTAGAGACACTGCTCAACTACGTGTACGGCGTTTCCCCTCCGACACTGGCGCAACTTCAGGCACTGGCGGGTGCAGATGCGACCTTGGGGCTGGTGGTGTTTGCGCTTGAATACCGGCTTGGACCAGGCACGACGCATCGCAAGCATGCCGACCTTTGTTTCTCCCGCACCGGTATCGCACGGGTCGGCACCGATTCCGTGCTGTACGACGCTCGCCTGCGTGGCTTCAGCCCTTTTGTGCAGAATAATCCTCATGCCATGCGGGTCGTGCCGGCTCGCTTCAGTGCATACATAGCCGTGCAGCAAAAAGGCGGGGTAAGCGATACGGGGGCAGCAGGTGATGAAGAATTGGATTTCTGGTTTCCGCTGCACAAGGTGTTCAATGGCCCCGAATGCATTGCCGGGCTTGATGTGGAGCTGGATCTCGAGGCATATCACGTCAATGACAAGTTGCGGCAGTTCCACATCAGGAGAGGGGCTGATGCGGACTGGACTGAACCCGACATTTCAAAAGCGCCATTCGTGCTTACTGATGGCCTTGCCGAATGGGGTGCCAGTCCGGTATTCGGGGCCGGTTTGAATGTACCGGTAACCAGGGCGAGGCTGGTTGAGCCTGCCTTGTTTAACAATCAATTAGTCTCTTTCAGGGTCCCGCCCGGCGCAAATTTTGATGGTTACATCATCAATAAACGTCACAAGCTACTGGACAGTGGCTTGATCTGTGACTTGAACAAAGATCGAGACATGGACGCGATTGTCAGCGCCGGGAACTACCGGGCATTGCACTTTATAGACTTCACTGCTGAAGGCTGGGTCAAGGCCAATTGTCCGGCGCTGAGTGCACACATTCCCTTGAATGTAGCCGCCTACTCAATTCTATCCGCACCTGATTTTTACCCGGGCTGTGGACAAGCGGAGTTGATTGAGTGGGCAGAACAACAGGCGTTTCCCGAGCCCATCTGGTACGTCACTTTGAATGCTTTGTCTGCACAGAGGCTGGCAGGTAACCCGGAATTGGCAGGGGGGCATTTCGTAGAACAGGACAAAGGTATCACCGCGCTGGTCTCGCAGCGATTGCCGGGTATGGGCGCCGCAACGGCGGGGCCTTCTGCAAGTACCAAGCGTCCGTCCTGGCTGCCCGATCAGGCTGCGGGCACCTTTAGCCCGGGATGGGAAATTTCCACAAATGGGGGATTTAGGCCGACATTTCTCTGCGGCTACAACTTGGGCAGCCCGTTTACAGAAGACGTGAGAATCTGTTCGGCCGCGGGCGGCTATTGGCCCGCCGTGACACCTGACAGTGCGAGGACATTTGAGCCATGGCCTACAAAACCGACAGTTATACCGCTGACGGATTCTGAAAATGGTCAGACCGGCGGGGCATCCTGGGATGGCGAAACCGGGCCACGTCTGGTTATGGCAGATGGGCGCCAAGTGGTCGAATGCACCGCTTATACGTACAGCGATTACACGAATAGAGCACTGGCCGGGCAGTTGTCGCTGTCGGTCACCGGGCAGACTTCACGCGAGGAATATCAGCAACGGATTCTCGCCATGCATTCGGCTTACATCGCCGTAGGTGCGACCACTCGCTCGCTGCAAGGGGAGTGGTCAGTGCTGTCATTTGTTGATGTCTTACGTCCTGATCTGGTCTTGGATCAAGCAGAGTCTGAGGCAAAGGTGCAGCTGGAGGGCGATGTGCACTTCTTCAGGATTTACCGATACGGCGCCCTATCGACACCCGCTGATTTCACTCGGCGTCACGTTGAAATACTCGAAATGGTCGAGCTTTTTATCGGGGTTAAACACCTTTTGATCAACAGAGACAAGATGGGCTGGCAGGCCTGCCCTCGTGACTGACCACGATGTGGTCATCATCGGAGCCGGGCCTGCGGGCACCGCAGCGGCCATTTTGTGTGCTCAACGGGGATTGCGGGTGGCGCTGTTGGAGCAGGCGGTTTTCCCGCGCGAGCGTCCTGGTGAGACTCTGCAGCCTGCTGTTGAGCTTTTGCTGCAACAACTGGGCGTGGCCGACGCGGTGCAAACGGCAGGTTTTTTACGTCATACAGGCCATTGGGTGCAATGGGGGGGCGCACGCCAATTCAGTGCCTTCGGTCAGGGTGCGACGGGGCCGGGCCGGGGCTTTCAAATTCCTCGCGATGTGCTGGATAACTTGCTGCTGTGTCGGGCCGCCGAGTCGGGTGTGCAGGTGTTGCAACCTTGTCGTGTACTTAGGGTGATCAGGGACCGGCAGCGGGTATGCGGAGTACAAACCCGACAAGGTGATTTCACGGCCCCTCATTTGATCGACGCCAGTGGCGCCTGCAGCTGGTTGTCACGTCAGCTGCAACTTCGCTGGCGAAAATTTTCGCCGCGTCTGATCGCTCACTATGGTTATGCCGCCGGGGTGTGCCTTGAAGATAATGTTTTTTGCGGGATTGAGGCTGACCCGCTTGGCTGGTATTGGACTGCGAAGATCGGCGAACGCCGTTACCACTGGACCCGTCTGAGCTTTTCCCCTGAAAACCAAGCGCAGGACATTCCACCTGCCACGTTCAAACACCTGGCGGCATCCGGCCCGGTACGCGGGGCCGATGTGACCTGGCGTGTAGGTCAGCAGGCGGCCGGCGATGGCTTCTTTATCGCGGGGGATGCGGCTTTTGTGCTGGACCCGGCGGCGTCACAGGGCGTGTTGAAGGCGTTGATGTCAGGAATGATGGCCGCGCATGCGGTGATTCAAGCGCGGAGTACGCCTTGGCATGAACTCAGCATCCAGCAGCAATACCAGCAGTGGGTGAATGAGTGGTTCAACCGCGACCGGCACAAGATGTGCGAGTTATACCGGGCTCATCCATTTCCCCCAACGTGGCTGTTGAACCGCTAAGCAACCTTTTTGCCCGGTGATTGCCTAGGGAGCATTGCACTTTTAACCTTCAAGCCTGAGCCTTGCGCATTGTTGTTTTGGATTTCGAGGTGAGCAACACATGTATCACGGGGAAAGATTGAACGCCTGGACGCATTTGGTCGGAGCGGTGGCAGCGGTTGTCGGGGTGGTGTGGATGCTGGTGATTGCCAGCATGGACGGCAGCCCGTGGAAGATCGTCAGCGTGGCGATTTACGGGTTTACCTTGCTGGTGCTTTACAGCGCCTCGACCGTTTACCACAGCGTGCGTGGCCGCAAAAAATCGATCATGCAGAAGGTCGATCACTTTTCGATTTACCTGCTGATTGCCGGCAGCTACACGCCATTCTGTCTCGTGACGCTCCGCGGGCCGTGGGGCTGGACGTTGTTCGGGATTGTCTGGGGATTGGCGCTGGTCGGCATCCTGCAAGAGATCAAACCGCGTTCGGAAGCGCGGATTTTGTCGATCGTGATCTACGCAGTGATGGGCTGGATCGTGCTGGTGGCGGTCAAACCGTTACTGGCGGCGTTGGGCAGTACAGGTTTCGCCTGGCTGGCGTCGGGCGGCGTGTTGTACACCGTGGGGATTGTCTTTTTTGCGCTGGATAGTCGTTTGCGCCATGCCCACGGGATCTGGCACCTGTTCGTGATTGCGGGGAGTTTGCTGCACTTTGTGGCGATTCTGTTTTATGTGCTGTAGACCGAGGCGCGGCCATCGCGAGCGAGCTTGCTCGCGATAGGGCCCTAGAAGTCACCCCACAGCTGTTGGGCAACCGCTAATGCAACCACCGGCGCGGTTTCGGTGCGCAGCACGCGAGGACCGAGCCGGGCAGCGTGAAAACCGCCAGCCTTGGCCTGCTCGACTTCAGCGTCGGACAACCCGCCTTCCGGGCCGATCAAAAACGCCAGCGTCGCCGGTTTCGCATGGCTCACCAGTGGCTCGGCCACCGGGTGCAGCACCAACTTCAATTCTGCTTGAGTCTGCTTCAACCAGTCCGCCAGCAGCAGCGGTGGATGAATCACCGGCACCCGTGAACGCCCGCATTGCTCGCAAGCGCTGATCGCCACTTGGCGCCAGTGCATCAGGCGTTTGTCGGCGCGCTCGTCCTTCAGCCGGACTTCGCAGCGGTCGCTGAAGATCGGGGTGATTTCTGTGACGCCCAGTTCGGTGGCTTTCTGAATCGCCCAATCCATCCGCTCGCCACGGGACAAGCCTTGGCCGAGATGGATCTGCAAGGGCGACTCGACCTGCCCGGCGAAGCTTTCATCGATCTGCACGACCACGCGTTTCTTGCCGACCTCCACCAGCGTGGCGCGAAACTCATGGCCCGAACCGTCGAAGAGTTGCAGCGCATCGCCCTCGGCCATGCGCAGCACGCGGCTGATGTAATGGGCCTGGGCCTCGGGCAACTCGTGTTCGCCAGTGCTCAAGGGGGCGTCGATAAAGAAGCGGGACAGTCTCATGCTGGGTCTCTAAAAAAATCTGATCGGAGTTGCTTTTGTGGCTGCTGACTATGTGTGGTGAGGGGTAAATCCCCCTCACCACAAGCTTTAGCCCGGATCGCGGAAGCCCGGATGAAAGTCTTTTGGCACCGACACGCTGACGCTGTCACGGGTCGCGATGTCGATGCCTTCGCTGGCCACTTCGGCCAGAAAGTCGATCTGCTCAGGCGTGATCACGTACGGCGGCAGGAAGTACACCACGCTGCCCAGCGGTCGAAGTAAAGCACCACGCTCCAACGCATGCTGGAACACTTTCAAGCCGCGACGTTCCTGCCACGGATAAGCTTCTTTGCTGGCCTTGTCCTTGACCATCTCGATGGCGAGCACCATGCCGGTCTGACGCACTTCCGAAACGTTCGGGTGATCGGCCAGGTGTGCGGTGGCGCTGGCCATGCGCTGGGCCAGGGCCTTGTTGTTCTCGATGACGTTGTCTTCTTCGAAGATATCCAACGTCGCCAGGGCTGCCGCGCACGCCAGAGGATTGCCGGTGTAGCTGTGGGAATGCAGGAAGGCGCGCAGGGTCGGGTAGTCGTCGTAGAACGCGCTGTAGACATCTTCGGTCGTCACGCAGGCCGCCAGCGGCAAGTAACCGCCGGTCAGGGCCTTGGACAGGCAGAGGAAGTCCGGGCGGATGCCGGCCTGTTCGCAGGCGAACATCGTCCCGGTGCGGCCGAAGCCGACGGCGATTTCGTCGTGGATCAGGTGCACGCCATAACGGTCGCAGGCTTCGCGCAACAGTTTGAGATACACCGGGTGGTACATGCGCATGCCGCCGGCGCCCTGGATCAATGGCTCGACGATCACCGCGGCCACGGTGTCGTGGTGCTCGGCCAGGGTCTGTTCCATGGCGGCAAACAGGTTGCGCGAGTGTTCTTCCCAGCTCATGCCTTGCGGGCGCAGATAGCAATCGGGGCTCGGCACCTTGATGGTGTCCAGCAGCAGGGCCTTGTAGGTTTCGGTGAACAGCGGCACGTCGCCCACCGACATCGCTGCCATGGTCTCGCCGTGGTAGCTGTTGGTCAGGGTGACAAAGCGTTTCTTGTTCGGCTGGCCGCGGTTGAGCCAGTAGTGAAAGCTCATTTTCAGTGCGACTTCGATGCAGGACGAGCCGTTATCGGCGTAGAAGCACCGGGTCAGGCCTTCCGGCGTCATTTTCACCAGGCGCTCGGACAACTCGATTACTGGCTGATGGCTGAAACCGGCAAGAATCACGTGTTCCAGTTGATCGACCTGGTCCTTGATGCGCTGGTTGATCCGCGGGTTGGCGTGGCCGAACACATTGACCCACCAGGAACTGACGGCGTCGAGGTAGCGTTTGCCTTCGAAGTCTTCCAGCCAGACGCCTTCACCGCGTTTGATCGGGATCAGCGGCAGCTGTTCGTGGTCTTTCATCTGGGTGCAGGGATGCCACAACACCGCGAGATCGCGTTGCATCCACTGATTATTCAGGCCCATTTTCAGTCTCCTCGAGGTGGCTCGCTTGGTGCGCGGGCAAACAATCGCGCAAGCCTATGCAATGCGCGGCGTGGGGACAACCCATTGCGTGGATTGAGCTACTTTGTATAGGTCGGTAGACGTCGCTGGCGGCCTTTTGATGGCTGACGTATTCTTCGCGGTTCTTTGAGTCGTCTGACTCGCAAAACCGCTTTTCCCTACGTGTATTTCCGGAGTTCGCTGAATGTCTGCTGGTTGGCTGCGCGCCTGTGCGCTGGTGATGTTAGGGCTGTTCAGCGTGTCTGCGCTGGCCAAGGATAAAACGGCGATCGTGATCGGGGGAGGGCTGTCTGGCCTCACCGCTGCTTACGAACTGCAAAACAAAGGCTGGCAGGTGACCCTGCTCGAAGCCAAACCGAGTATGGGCGGTCGCTCCGGCATGGCCACCAGTGAGTGGATCGGCAACGATAAGACCCAACCGGTTCTAAACAAGTACGTTTCGACCTTCAAGCTGAGCACCACGCCGGCCCCTGAGTTCGTGCGGACCCCCGGCTATCTGATTGACGGTGAGTATTTCACTGCCGCCGATCTGGCAACCAAGCAACCGGCCACCAGCGAGGCGCTCAAGCGCTACGAAAAGACCCTGGACGATCTGGCGCGCTCGATCGAAGACCCGCAGAACCCGGCGGCCAACAGCACACTGTTCGCCCTGGACCAGATCAACGTGGCCAACTGGCTCGACCGTTTGAATCTGCCGGCCACGGCACGTCAGCTGGTGAATCAGCAGATTCGTACCCGTTATGACGAACCATCGCGCCTGTCGCTGCTGTACTTCGCACAGCAGAGTCGCGTTTATCGTGGCGTTGCCGACCGTGACCTGCGCGCTTCGCGTCTGCTCGGCGGTAGCCCGGTGTTGGCCCAGGCTTTCGTCAAACAGCTGAAAACCATCAAGACCAGCTCTCCGGTCTCGGCTATTACGCAGGACAAGGACGGCGTCACCGTCAAAGTCGGCAGCGTTGGCTATCAGGCTGACTACGTCGTCGTGGCCGTGCCATTGCGCGCACTGAACAAGATCCAGATGACCCCGTCGCTGGATACCCAGCACATGGGCGCGATCAAGGGCACCAACTACGGTTGGCGCGACCAGATCATGCTGAAGTTCAAGACTCCGGTATGGGAAAGCAAGGCGCGCATGACCGGTGAGATTTACAGCAACACCGGTCTGGGCATGTTGTGGGTTGAGCCGGCTTTGAAGGGCGGCGCCAACGTGGTGATCAACCTGTCCGGCGACAACGCGCGCGTGATGCAGGCCTTCGGCGACAAGCAGATGGTCGATCAGGTGCTGATCCGTCTGCACGCCTTTTATCCACAGGCACGCGGTTCGTTCACCGGTTATGAAATCCGCCGCTACAGCACCGACCCATCAATGGGCGGCGCTTACCTGGCGTTCGGCCCTGGCCAGATCAGCAAGTACTGGCGCCTGTGGGAGCGTCCGATTCAGCGTGTGGCCTTTGCCGGCGAACACACTGACACGTTGTACCCAGGCACTCTGGAAGGCGCACTTCGCACCGGTCAGCGTGCAGCCAGTCAGGTAGAAGACCTGGCGGCCGGCAAGTCGTTTGAACCTGTGAAGGTTGTACCGGCGGCGACCGCTGCGGTGGCCGGCGCAGCGGCGGCAAAGAAAGGTAACTTCTTCACCAGCCTGTTTGGTGGTTCTGACGACAAACCGGAACCGGTCAAGGCGCCAGCGCCAGTGGCCCCGGTTGCTCCTGCACCGGCTCCAACGCCAGCCCCGACCCCAGCGCCGGTCGAAGCGCCGAAGCCAGCGGTACCGGTGAAAGCAGAGCCGGCAAAAAAAGCCCCGGCGAAAAAGCCTGCTGCCAAAACCGAGGCCAAAAAGGCTCCGGCAAAAGCGCCGACGAAAAAAGCTGAGCCGGCTAAGAAGCCTGCGGCCAAACCCGCTGCGACTGCGACTGCGACTACGGCTACTGATACCAAAGCGCAGTAAGCTTTGGGATTAAAACAAACGCGGCAGAAATGTCGCGTTTTTTTATGCCCGAAGAAAACCAATACTAAGAATCGAGTAAATCTTATGGCGGAGGTGTTCTTTAGTTGGATTTCTTTTTTTTATACAGGGGTCTTTAATCTTTCCTTAACTCACCCATTTCAGACTCTTTATCGTATTTCTCGATATTTCAAAGCAAAATTTTCCGCTTTAATTCGATAGATAACTCGATAGTCTTGATCGCAGCTCTCACAGGATTTGGGCAATGCAGCTACGTAATTCTTCTTCGCACTACGGTTGGGTTAGCATTTTCATGCACTGGGGTGTGGCACTGGCGGTCTTCGGTCTGTTTGCGTTGGGCTTGTGGATGGTCGGTCTCGACTACTACAGCGTCTGGCGCAAAGACGCGCCGGACTTGCACAAAAGTATTGGTCTGGTGCTGTTAGCTGTCATGGTTCTACGGGGTTTGTGGCGCTTTATCAGCCCACCGCCACCGGCACTGCAAAGCTATAGCCACATGACGCGCCTTGGCGCCAAGTTCGGCCACTCGTTCCTGTATCTCAGTCTGTTCGCTGTGATGATTGCCGGTTACCTGATTTCCACCGCAGAAGGTGTCGGGGTTCCGGTGTTTGGCCTGTTTGAAGTCCCTGCATTGGTTTCCGGAGTACCGGACCAGGCAGACACCGCTGGTGTGATTCATCTGTATCTGGCGTGGGTGCTGGTAATTTTTTCCGGCCTCCATGCGTTGGCAGCACTGAAACACCACTTTATCGATCGTGATGCGACCTTGGCGCGAATGCTGGGCCGCAAAGCATGAAGTTCAACCTCGACTCCATAGGAATAGAAAGCATGTTGAAAAAGACCCTCGCTGCTCTGGCCATCGGTTCGGCCCTGCTGTCCGCCAACGTAATGGCGGCCGACTACGTCGTCGACAAAGAAGGCCAACATGCCTTCGTTGACTTCAAGATCAGCCACCTGGGCTACAGCTTCATCACCGGTACCTTCAAGGACATCGACGGCAAGTTCAGCTTCGACGCTGCCAAGCCAGAAGACAGCAAGCTCGAGTTCAATGTCAAAACCGCCAGCGTGTTCACCAACCACGCTGAACGTGACAAGCACATCGCCAGCGGTGACTTCCTGAACGTGGGCAAATTCGCGGACGCCAAGTTCGTCTCCACCAGCGTCAAATCCACCGGCAAAAACGCCGCTGGCAAAGACACTGCCGACGTAACCGGCGACCTGACCCTGTTGGGCGTGACCAAGCCAATCGTGGTCAAAGCCACTTTCCTGGGTGAAGGCAAGGATCCATGGGGCGGCTACCGTGCCGGCTTCGAAGGCACTACCAGCATCAAGCGCTCTGATTTCGGCAAGCAGAAAGACCTGGGCCCACAGTCAGACGCGGTAGAGTTGTATGTTTCGTTTGAAGGTGTCAAAGCGAAGTAATTTTCGCCGCTAAAACAAAAATGCCCCTGATCTCGCGATCAGGGGCATTTTTTATGGCGGCGTTAAATCAGCGATTGCGGGTCAGCAATGCTGGTTTCTCACCGCGAGGACGGCCTGGCAGTTGATCCAGTTGCTCAGGAGTCGGGAACCGATCGGTTTTCGACTCTTTATGGATGATCTTCGGTGTCGGACCGCGCGGGTTTTGCACGGCCGGTTCCGAACGTGGCTGATCGTCGGTGCGAGCCGGTCGGCGGTCGCGGGACTCTTCGCGACGGGCCTGGCCGTCACGTGGAGCGCCGTTGCGTGGACCGCTGCGCTTGGCCGGCGGCGTGCCAGTGGTGGCGCCATCGCTACTGCGCGGGCCGCTTTGGCGACCCTGAGGCTTGCCACCGGTGCGCGGGACACCTGCGCCTGCGCCTGCGGCCGAGCCTTGTGCCGGGGCACTCGGACGGCGACCACGGCCTTGAGCAGGCTTGGCCTGCGGCACGTAGTCGGCGCGGTTACCGAAGTTATCGACATCGTCGTCGAGGAACTCGTCCGGTGCACGATCAGCGGCGGCGCGAGGTGCCGGGCGCTGTTGCTCGCGAGCCGGGGTGCCTTCGCGTGGCTTGTGTTCACGCGCCGGGCGATCACCACGGCCAGTGGCTGCAGGTTTTTCCTTGCCGCCCTTGTCCTTGCCTTTGTCTTTACGACCGCCACCACCACCAGTGCCGTTCGGACCGTCGCCTCGCGGGCCACGTGGGTTGCGCGGGTTACGCACATCCGGACGCTCGCGAACTTCTGGTTTCTCGGCTTCTACAGCGCTGGAATCGAAGCCCATCAGATTGCCGTCGGCAATTTTCTGCTTGGTCATGCGCTCGATGCTTTTCAGCAGCTTCTCTTCGTCCGGAGCCACCAGCGAGATTGCTTCACCCGAACGACCGGCACGGCCAGTACGGCCGATACGGTGAACGTAATCTTCGTCGACGTTTGGCAGTTCGAAGTTAACCACGTGTGGCAACTGATCGATGTCCAGGCCGCGAGCGGCGATGTCGGTCGCAACCAAGATGCGTACTTCACCGGCCTTGAAGTCGGCCAGGGCTTTGGTGCGAGCGTTCTGGCTCTTGTTACCGTGGATCGCGACGGCGCTCAGGCCGTGTTTGTCCAGGTACTCGGCCAGACGGTTGGCGCCGTGCTTGGTGCGGGTGAACACCAGAACCTGTTCCCAGGCGCCAGCGGTGATCAAGTGCGCCAGCAACGAACGCTTGTGGCTGGCGGCCAGGCGGAATACGCGCTGTTCGATACGCTCGACCGTGGTGTTCGGCGGCGTGACTTCGATGCGTTCCGGGTTATGCAGCAGCTTGCCGGCGAGGTCGGTGATGTCTTTGGAGAAAGTCGCCGAGAACAGCAGGTTCTGGCGTTTGCTCGGCAGACGGGCGAGGACCTTTTTCACGTCATGGACGAAGCCCATGTCGAGCATGCGGTCGGCTTCGTCCAGCACGAGGATTTCCACGTGGGACAAATCGACGCTGCCTTGGCCGGCGAGGTCAAGCAGGCGACCAGGGCAGGCCACCAGCACGTCAACACCACGGGACATGGCCTGAACCTGTGGATTCATGCCGACGCCGCCGAAGATGCAGGCGCTGACAAACTTCAGGTCACGGGCATAAACCTTGAAGCTCTCGTGTACTTGAGCCGCGAGTTCGCGAGTAGGGGTCAGGACCAGTACGCGCGGTTGGCGCGGGCCGTGACGCTGGGATTTGTCCGGGTGACCGTTGGGGAACAACCGCTCCAGAATCGGAAGGGCGAAGCCGCCGGTTTTACCAGTACCTGTCTGAGCCGCGACCATCAGGTCGCGACCTTGCAACACGGCGGGAATGGCCCGCTGTTGCACCGGAGTAGGCTCGGTATAGCCCGCTGCCTCGATGGCGCGGACTAAAGCCTCGGAGAGACCGAGGGAAGCAAAGGACATGAGTAATCCTGTTTTAGTTAGGGCTTGGCCCAATGGGAGTCTTGCCTGGCGCGAATGGCGTTTAAGAAGAACGCAATCCCGTCCGGTCCTGCTGGGCCTTGAAAGCTCGTCTGGAGTGCTCGCGCGGGCTGAAAAGCTGCGCTGTAGCGGTGTCGAGATGCCTTGAACAAGTCCGAGCGTCCGGGCGTGAGCCTGGCGGGAAGGCCGGAGTATAACAGAGCAATCACTGCGCGCCGCTTTCCTGCTGCTCAACGGTTTTTCCGCTGGCGGCGGTGGCTCGGGTGGTTTTTACCTCGGCTGCCCGATTGGCACCATAACGGGCGCTCAATTCTGCGTACGCAGGCTCGCGCTTGAAGCGTTTGAGCTCGGCGCCAAAGCGCTGCACCAACAAGTCCATGCCCGCGTTGCGGCGCACCGCCAGGAACTGGCTCTGGTGGCTGATGACGGCCGGGTTCTCGGTAATCTTGTCGCGGATGCCCAATTCGTCGAGCAAGTGCTGACCCACCCGGCGGTCGGTGATCAGCAGATCGATCCGCCCGCGCACCAGTTTGCCGAAGTTGGCTTCATGGGTCGGCGCCGGTTCACGGGTGAACAGAGTCGATTCGCGAAAATCCGGGCTGTACAGATAGCCCGGGGAGGTGCCGATGGTCAGGCCTTTCAGATCGTCCAGAGTCTGAAACGGATGCGGGCGCTCATTGGCGTAAAACATCACGAATTCGACTTCAGAGAGCGGTTCGCTCGGGTAGAGCAGGGTAGCGTCGCGTTCGGCGCTGTGAAAAATATCCAGCGCGCCATCGGCCTGGCCCGTTTCGAGCATCGACAGGCAGCGCTTCCACGGCAGGAACTGCCATTCGACTTCGATCTCCAGGCGCTTGAAGACAATTGCCGTAGTTTCGTAGTCCAGTCCCAGGGATTTGCCGTTTTCCTCATACACGTAAGGCGCCCACGGCTCGGTGACAATGCGCAGCTTCTCGCCCCGAGCGGCGAAGCTCAGGCAAGTAAAAAGAAACAGGGTCAGTAACTGCGTGATCAAAGGCATGGCTTGAGATTACGACGAGAAACCGGAAAGAGCCAGAAACGGGATCCAGAAGCTCTGGTTCGGGTGTAAAAAGCAAAAAATCGCAGGCTTCGGCAGCGCCCACGGGCGCGTAGGAGCTGCCGAAGGCTGCGATCTTTTGATCTTGCCTTTGCTTTTGCTTGTTTCTTAACGCGGCAACTTCAGATTGTTCCACACCGCCAGGCTCGGTTCGGCCTGGTTCAGCGTGTAGAAGTGCAGGCCTGGAGCGCCACCTTGCAGCAAGCGTTCGCACATCTGGGTGATGACTTGCTCACCAAAGCCTTGAATGCTCTGGGTGTCGTCGCCGTAGGCTTCCAGCTGCTTGCGGATCCAGCGCGGGATTTCCGCACCGCACGCATCGGAGAAGCGCGCCAGCTTGCTGTAGTTAGTGATCGGCATGATCCCCGGAACGATCGGAATGTTCACGCCCATCGCCCGTACACGCTCGACGAAGTAGAAGTAGCTGTCGGCGTTGAAGAAGTACTGGGTGATCGCACTGTCGGCGCCAGCGTTTGCCTTGCGCACGAAGTTGAGCAGATCATCTTCGAAATTGCGCGCTTGCGGGTGCATTTCCGGGTAAGCGGCGACTTCGATGTGGAAATGATCGCCGGTTTCTTCACGAATGAATTCAACCAGGTCATTGGCATGGCGCATTTCTCCACTGGCCATGCCCATGCCTGAAGGCAGGTCACCGCGCAGGGCAACGATACGCGTGATGCCGGCTGCCTTGTATTGGGTCAGCAGGCCGCGCAAATCGTCCTTGCTGTCGCCAACGCAGGACAAATGCGGTGCAGCAGCGACTTTTACTTCGCTTTCGAGCTGCAACACGGTGTTGAGGGTGCGATCACGAGTCGAACCGCCAGCGCCATAAGTGCAGGAGAAGAAATCGGGGTTGTACGTGGCCAGCTGACGGGCAGTGGCGAGCAGTTTTTCATGCCCAGCGTCGGTCTTCGTAGGGAAGAACTCAAAGCTGTAGCGACGGTCTTGGGACATGGGAATACCCTTTGCAATCGCAAAAGGCGAACCGGTGATGGTCGGTCCGCCTGGTCAGGATCGGCGGGCGCAAAGCCCGCCGGGTCCAATCAGTAGCGGTAAGCGTGTGGCTTGAACGGACCTTCGACGGTCACGCCGATGTAGTCGGCCTGAGTCTTGGTCAGTTGAGTCACTACACCGCCGAAACCGCGGACCATTTCCAGGGCCACTTCTTCGTCGAGTTTCTTCGGCAGTACTTCAACGGTCAGACGCTCGGCTTTCTGGGCTGGCGACAGGTCGGCGTACTTCTGGCCGAACAGGAAGATTTGCGCCAGAACCTGGTTGGCGAACGAACCGTCCATGATGCGGCTTGGGTGGCCGGTGGCGTTGCCCAAGTTAACCAGACGGCCTTCGGCCAGCAGGATCAGGTAGTCGTCGTTCTGAGCGTCAAATGCGCCAGGACCGGTACGGTGAATCTTGTGAACCTGTGGCTTCACTTCTTCCCATGCCCAGTTTTTGCGCATGAAAGCGGTGTCGATTTCGTTGTCGAAGTGGCCGATGTTGCAGACAACAGCGCGCTTCTTCAAAGCTTTGAGCATGTTCGCGTCGCAAACATTGACGTTGCCGGTGGTGGTTACGATCAGGTCGATCTTGCCCAGCAGCGCTTTGTCGATGCTTGCTTCAGTACCGTTGTTGATACCGTCGATGAACGGCGAAACCAGCTCGTAACCGTCCATGCAGGCTTGCATGGCGCAGATCGGGTCGACTTCGGAGACTTTAACAATCATGCCTTCCTGACGCAGGGACTGGGCCGAACCCTTGCCCACGTCACCGTAACCGATGACCAGCGCTTGCTTGCCGGACAGCAGGTGGTCGGTACCGCGCTTGATCGCATCGTTCAGGCTGTGACGGCAGCCGTATTTGTTGTCGTTCTTGCTCTTGGTCACCGAGTCGTTGACGTTGATGGCCGGGATTTTCAGCTCGCCCTTGGCCAGCATGTCCAGTAGGCGGTGAACGCCCGTGGTGGTTTCTTCGGTGACGCCGTGGACGCGGTCCAGGATCGCCGGGTATTTCTTGTGCAGCAGCTCGGTCAGGTCGCCGCCGTCGTCGAGGATCATGTTGGCATCCCATGGCGCACCATCTTTCAGGATGGTTTGCTCAAGGCACCACTCGTACTCTTGTTCGGTTTCGCCTTTCCAGGCGTAAACCGCGATGCCGGCAGCAGCGATAGCAGCAGCGGCCTGGTCTTGAGTCGAGAAAATGTTGCAGGACGACCAACGCACTTCGGCACCCAGGGCAACCAAGGTTTCGATCAGCACGGCAGTCTGAATGGTCATGTGGATGCAGCCGAGAATCTTGGCGCCTTTGAGCGGCAGCTCACCGGCGTACTTGCGGCGCAGACCCATCAGGGCCGGCATTTCGGATTCGGCGATGATGGTTTCGCGACGACCCCAGGCAGCCAGGGACATGTCGGCCACTTTGTAATCGGTAAAATCTGCAGGCGTGATAACAGCGCTCATGATGAGCCTCCATTCGTAATGTATGCGAATGGGCGCCGTTGTGCGTTTAGTGTCTGACCGATAACGGTCAAGCAACGCCCCATCCGAGCCTGACAGGTCGAACCTGCTGCAGCGCCCCTCGGACAGGTGGCGGGAAAACGGTAGCAATGGAACGTTACCGTTTTGAAACGGTGGCGATTATAGCCGTGTGAGCGATAGTTCCAAAGCGTTTCTGTTGGTCAATGTCTGAACGGTAATCGAGGCCATAGTCGATGCTTGATAGAGCTCTACGTCGGGCTCTGCCATGATGGCCGGCATCAATTGGCAAGACGGTCAGGAGTGAATATGAATTTCCACACCCGCAAATGGGTAAAACCCGAAGACCTCAACCCCAACGGTACGCTGTTCGGCGGCAGCCTCCTGCGTTGGCTCGACGAAGAAGCGGCGATCTATGCCATCGTCCAGTTGGGCAATCAGCGTGTGGTGACCAAGTACATTTCAGAGATCAACTTCGTCAGCGCCTCGCGCCAGGGCGACATCATCGAACTGGGCATCACCGCCACCGAGTTCGGTCGCACCTCAATCACCCTCAAGTGTGAAGTGCGTAACAAGATCACCCGCAAAAGCATCCTGACGGTGGAGAAGATTGTCTTCGTCAATCTGGGTGAAGACGGCTTGCCTGCACCGCACGGCCGGACCGAGATCTTCTACGTCAAAGACCAGTTCAAGGATGATGGCATCAGCGAGTAATGCGAGCCCTGTAGGAGCAGAGCTTGCTCGCGATATAGGTAGTCCGTTCCTTTCTCTTCCATACTGATATTCGCTGGAAGTCAGTTGTCGGCGAGGAAGGAACATGCACCTGCGGGCTACGAATATGCTCGCGCAGCACTCGATGATTACGCCTTCACCTTCGAGTCCACAGGTGCGCTTGCGCCCTCTAACGAATTCTCAGGGAAAGCCCGACACGGCTCTCTATATCGCCTTCGCTGGACGCAAGCATGCATGTCCCTGCATGTACTTTAGCGCCTGTTGAGGTGTTCCATGCAAACGCTCCTGTCTCAGAGTTTCACTGCTTATATCGGAATTGATTGGGCAGACGCCAAGCACGACACCTGTTTGCAGATAGCTGGAGAGGCTCAGCGCAGTTTCGAAGTCATTGACCATAACCCGGAGTCGATTGATCGCTGGGCCAGGTCGCTGCATCAACGTTACGGTGGCCCGATCGCGATCGCCGTGGAGTTGAACAAAGGCCCACTGATAGCGGCTCTGCAAAAATATGAGTTTTTTTGTATCTTTCCGATCAATCCGAGCACCTTGGCCCGGCACCGTAAAACCTTCGTCCCCAGTGGCGCCAAGGATGATCCAACGGATGCTCAATGGGCGCTTGAGCTGTTGCTGAATCACCCCGAACGGTTTCCTCAACTGGTCCAGCAAAGCTCCGCCATGCGTTCGCTCGCCAGCCTGACCGAACATCGCCGCGGATTGGTCGATGACCGGGTCAAGATCAGCAACCGTCTGGTGTGCATGCTCAAACAGTACTACCCGTTGGCCCTGGAGCTGTTTCATGACCATGACACGCTGGTTTTTTGTGAATTTCTGGCGCGCTGGTCGACCTTTGAAACGCTTAAGCGCGCTCGGCCGGCCAGCGTTTTGAAGTTCCTTCACGCGCATAATGTTCGCCATGCCGAGCTCAATCAGCAGCGTTTGGCGTTGATCGCCAAAGCCATGCCGTTGACTGAAGATCCAGGCGTGGTCAGTCCTTCAGCGCTGTATGTGCTGGCCCTGGTCTCGCAACTGAAAGGGATCATCACGGCGATCAAAGACTTTGATCGGGAGATCGAAAAAACTGCCAACACCCTGGCCGACTACCGACTCTTCAAGGCCTTGCCCGGCGCGGGACAGCAGCTTGCACCACGGTTGATGGTCGCCTTTGGTGAGCAGCGTGATCGCTTCAAGGATGCCAGTGCGGTGCAGCGATATGCCGGGATTGCCCCGGTCACCGAACGCAGTGGCAAGAAAAAAGTCGTCCACTGGCGCTATCAATGCGCAACTTTTTTGCGCCAGACCTTTGTTGAGTGGGCTGCCCACAGCATCAATCAATCGGTGTGGGCAGAGGCGTATTATCGCCAGCAAAGGGCCAAAGGCAGCTCTTACCAAGCAGCCCTCAGGGCTCTGGCGTTCAAGTGGATCCGGATCGTTTATCGGTGCTGGAAGACCAGCACCGTGTACGACGAAAACGTTTATTTACAGACCTTGCTTCGGCACGGCTCGCCTTTGATCAGCGAGCCGGACACAGCAAAACCGTGTTGACGGAAAAGCTCAGGGCGTGAAGGGGCCCGTCAGACTAGCCCGGCATTCACCAGCAACTCCTCCAACGCCAGCAAGTCAGGGACTTTGGCCACTTGCTCCCCCACCTGCACCGCCGCCTGTTCCAGCGAACACAACGGAACATCCACATAGCTCAACTGGCTATCAAGCTTGTACGACCGCGGAATCCCCTGAACCAACAACGCAATAAACTTCAGTTCAGACCGCCCACCAAGCGCGTTGAGGATGACAATCCGCGCCCGCTCACCGATGACGATTTTCTGCCCACACGCCGACTCAAAACTCAGCAACGGAATCTGCCGGTTCCGCCACGTTACCCGCCCGAGGTACCACGGCGGGGTGTCGAGGTCGAAGGCGCTGGGTTGGTAATCAATGAGCTCCGCAACAGCAACGTTGGGCAAGATCAGGTTGCGGTCGGCCAAAGGCAGCAGCAGGCCAGTGAGGTTGCTGGTGCGGTGCTCACGCATGGGTTTTGCTCCACAGGGCGATGCTTTCGAGCAGCACCGATTCCTGGTACGGCTTGCCGAGGTAGTCGTTGACGCCGATGGCCATGGCACGGTCGCGGTGTTTCTGCCCGGTGCGGGAGGTGATCATGATGATCGGCAGGTGTTGCAGACGTTCGTCGGCGCGTACCTGGGTCGCCACCTCGAAGCCGTCCATGCGCGGCATTTCGATGTCCAGCAACATCAGATCAGGCCTGTGTTCTTCAAGCAGCAGCATGGCGTCGACACCGTCCTTGGCGGTCAGCACGTTCATGCCGTGGCGTTCCAGCAGACGGCTGGTGACCTTGCGCACGGTCACCGAATCGTCGACCACCAGCACCAGCAGCGGTTTATGCGGCTCGACCTCCGCCTCCTGAGTCACTGACTGTTGCGGCACCCGGGCCTGCATGGCGCGGATCGGCGCCAGCAAATCGAGAATCAGCACCACCCGCCCATCACCGAGAATCGTTGCTCCGGCCAAACCCTGCACCGCCGCAAATTGCGGGCCGAGGCTTTTGACCACGATCTCGCGAGTGCCGGCCATGGAGTCGACTTGCACAGCGATGTGCCGCTCGTTGCACTGCACCAGCAATACCGGCAGCGGCAGGCTCTGGCCCAACAGTTTCGGGCGATGGCTGGTTTTCAGCAGTTCGCCGAGGTAGCACAGTTCATAGTGTTGCCCGCCGTATTTGTAGGTCGGCGGATCGAGCCGGTAATGCCCTTCAAGTTCGTTGGGCAGCACGCGAACGATGCCGTCGATGGTGTTCAGCGGGATCGCGTACTGATCATCAAAGCATTGCACCATCAGCGCCCGGTTGACCGACACGGTGAACGGCAGGCGAATCCGGAAGTGCACACCCTGCCCCGGCACAGAGTCGATGCTCATGCTGCCGCCGAGTTGCCGGACCTCTTCGTGAACCACGTCCATGCCGACGCCGCGCCCGGAAATCTGGGTGATTTTCTCGGCGGTGGAGAACCCCGGTTGCAGGATGAATTGCAGCACATCGCGGTCGCTGATGTCGCTGTCCGGGGCCAATAACCCGCGTTTGATCGCCTTGCGCCGCACCGCGTCCAGCGGCACGCCGGCACCGTCATCGCGGATGTCGAAAATGATGTCACCGCCCTCTCGCGACAGGTCCAGGGTGATTCGACCCTGAGTCGGTTTACCCGCGGCGATACGCACCTCGGCCGATTCCAGCCCATGATCCACCGCGTTGCGCAGCATGTGTTCCAATGGCGCGGCCATGCGTTCCAGGACGTTGCGGTCCATCTCGCCTTCGGCATTGCCGACGATGAACTCCACGTCCTTGCCCAGTTCGCTGGAGACCTGACGGACGATGCGCTTCAAACGCGGCAGCATCCGCTCGAACGGCACCATGCGCGTACGCATCAGCCCTTCTTGCAATTCGGTGTTGATGCGGCCCTGCTGTTGCAGCAGGTTTTCCGCGTCCTGATTGCGTCGGTCAAGGGTTTCCTTGAGGTCGAGCAAGTCGGAGGCCGATTCGAACAGCGCGCGCGACAGTTGCTGCAACTGTGAGTGGCGGTCCATTTCCAGCGGATCGAATTCTTCGTAGCCCAGGCGTTCGGCGTCGACTTGCTGGCGGCTGAGAATCCGCCCCTGGGTTTCAGTGTCGAGACGACGCAACTGGTCGCGCATGCGCTCGATGGTGGTTTCCATCTCGCTCAGGGTCACGCGCGCATCATTGACCTGTTGTTCGATCCGGCCACGGAAGATCGACGTTTCGCCGGCGAGGTTCACCAGATCGTCGAGCAGCTCTGCCGATACCTTGACCATGTCCGCGCCGGCATCGGGTTGCGGTGCGGGCGTCTCGACTTTCGGCGTTGCAGATACCACGACCGCTGCCGGTGTTTCGGGCACTGCCGGATGACTGAAATTCTTGATCGCGTCGATCAGTCGATCGGCCGGCGGCAAAGGATGACCGGCACGGGCCGCATCGAGCATCTGCGCCAGTCGATCGTGGCTGCTTTGCAACAAGTCGAACAACGCGGCGGTGGGTTGCAGTACGCCAGCCGAGAGGCCTTCGTAAAGGAATTCCAGCTCATGGGCGAGGTCGCCAATCGGTGCGATCTCCACCATCCGCGCACCACCCTTGAGGGTGTGCAGGTCACGCAGCAGGGTTTCCACCTCCTGACGATTCGAAGGCTCGGCCTGCCAGCGCACCAGCGCCGCGCCGGAGTTTTCGATGATGTCGAAACCTTCCTCGAGGAAGATATCCAGAAGCTCCGGATCATGGCCCGGTGAATCCTCGGCCGGGGCAGGTTCGACCGTTTCAACCGCGCTGACATTGCCCTGGCGAAACGCGCGAATGGCCACGATCAGCTTGTCTGGATCGCCCAATGGCTGCTGGTTCTGCAACTGATCGAGCAGCTGTGCGAGCCGTTCATGGCTTTGTTGCAGCAGTTGCGCCAACGCTTCGCTGTAGGCGTAGCGGCGGTCCACCAGACCTTCGTAAAGGCTTTCCAGTTCATCCGCCAGATCACCGACCGGCTCGACCTCGGCCATCCGCGCGCCACCCTTGAGGGTGTGTAGATCACGCTGTAACGACAACAATGGTGCGGCGTTGTCCGGGTCGCTCAGCCAGCGCTGCAAAGCCTGGCCAGCACCTTCGAGGATATCCACCGCCTCTTCGAGGAAGATCGAAACGATCTCATCGTCCAGCTCGACCTGGGTCGCGGTCTGTTCCAATTCGGCCGTGGCGCTGCCCAGTTCTCGAATGCTCAGGGTACGGCTGCCGTCACTGCGAATCAGCCCCATCGCCGACGGATCGAGGCTCGCATCCAATAAACCACGCAAGGCCCGGACCCGCTCCGGTTGCGGGCTGACTTCCTGGCCCGCGGCCAGTTCGTCGAGCATGTTGATCAGCGCTTCGTGGGCACTTTGCGCCTCGTGGAAAAACGCCTCGCTGACCGCCAGGCTGCTTTCTTCCACGGCACCGTAGAGATCGAGCAACGCTTCGCAAAGCTCATCCACCGGATGCAGGTCAGCCAGGTGGGCGCCCTCGCCCAGGGTGGTCAATTCATCCAGCAGCGCGCTGAGTTCCTGACGCTCGCCGGGATGTTGCTGCCAGCGCTGCAACAGGCTTTCGGCGTCGAGCAGGATGTCCATGCCTTGCGCGAGGAAGTTATTGATCAGTTGCGGATCACGCTTGATGCGCAACCCGGTATTCGGTGCACTCAGAAGGGATTCCAGACGCTCGGCCAGCAATGCCTGGGTTCGCTCGATCAACGAGCGGGCGCCGGGAATCTCCGCCAGTGGATCAGTCTTGAGCTGGCGTAGCCCGAGACGGAACAGTCCTTCGGCTTCGAGCAACAGTTCGACTTCATCCAGGTCCAGAGCGATCAGGTGCGCCTTGTACTCCCGGGCCAGATGATCCAGCGGCGTCGCCAGTTCGGCAATCGGCAATACACCGGCCATCGAGGCGCTGCCCTTGAGGGTATGCAGTGCCCGCTGCAACTCGTCGCTGGCCTGCAACGGCACGTGCTCGGCGGCTTGATCGAGGAAGCGGTTGAGGCTGCCCAAGTGGGTTTCGGCTTCATTGCGGAAGATCTCAAGCAGCAGCGGATCGAGGGCTGCGACGTCCTGAGCGTCTTCATCGACTATCGATTCATCACCCTTGGCCAAGGCATGGGCGCGTGCGGCCAATTGGTCGACATCGTTGCGCTGGCGCTGGGCATTGGCCGCAAACTCGGCCACCAGTTCCGGTAGCAGATTCAGCGCGTCGCCCAGCAGTTGCTGCACCGCCGCCCCCGGTGGAACGCTGTGTTCCAGTACGCGGTTGAGCAGGTTTTCCATCGCCCAAGCCAGTTCGCCCAGCACCAAAGCGCGGACCATCCGGCCACTGCCTTTCAACGTATGGAAGGCCCGGCGCAGTTCGGTCAAGGCCGATTGACTGTCGGGATTGGCCGACCAGCGCGGCAGGTATTCCCGGAGAATTTCCAGGACTTCATCGGTTTCTTCGAGGAAGACTTCCCGCAACTCATCGTCCACCGGCTCTTCACCGGCGGGTGGCGGCAACAGGCTCGCGGGGATGGTCAGGGCGGGTGGGTTGACGCAAGACACGGGGCTGGCCAAGACATCGGCCAGTGTCTGGACGGTGTCAGGGTCGTCCAGTTCCTGCAGATCTTGCATGACCTGCGCTTCACTCGGGCTGAGCACATCTTCAAGCACCGGCACCTGCTGCTCGCTGGGGAAAAAACCGAGTGATGCCAGGCTTTTTTCCGCGACATCGAGCAACTGTTCACCGGGCGCTTCGGGGTCGTCGCTGAGGCGCTCCAGGTAATACTCGATGCTGGTGACGACGTCGGCCAGGTTGTCCAGTTCCTGCCAGCCGGGGTGATCCGGATCCAGCAGCAAATGCTCGCGGATGAAGTGGTTGCACGTTTCGATCAGGCTCGCCGCTCGGCTCAACGGAATCATCGCCAGCGCACCGCGCACCTGGGTCAGCAAGGCCGGCAGTGGCTGCAAGTGTTGGCGGTCCCAGTCGGCGTCGATGTAGTCGACGATCATGTCCTTGGCCTGTTGCAGGCAGATGCGCGTTTCCTTGATCACGATCTGATGGATCTGAGTCAGGTCGATGGTCGGCAGGCGGCTTTCTTCCTGGCTTTCCGGTTCGACGGTGCCGACCATGCCGGCGAGGTTCGCCTCGACGTAGAGCAAAGCACCGGCGACGTCCATGAGGATCGCGTCATTGGGCTCACGCTGGCCCTGGACGAGGCTCAGCACCACCGCCAGTTGATCAATGATGACCTTGCGTGGCTGGCCGAAACCGAGCACTGCCAGGGTGTCGGCGATTTGCCGCAGTGGCGCCAGCAGGCTTTCGAGGTCCGAGGTATGTTGGCGGTCACTGCGCACGAACAGGTCCAGGCGCTCCTTGACCCGCACCAGCTCTTCGCACAACGCGGCCAGCACCGAGCGCATGGCATCGCGGTCGGGACCGGCCAGCCGAGCCCGTTCTTCGTCGACCATTGCGCTGTCAGGCAGCGCGTCGTCCAGTCCGTAGCGATCTTTCATGGTCAGCATCTGCCCGGTGGGATGTTCGGCCTTGGCAATGTAGAACAGCAAACTCTTGAACAACTCCAACGGCGCCGGTTGATTGATTCCGGGCATGCCCTGCTCGAGCAGGCGCTTGAGCTCTTTGTCGGCGTCTTTGAACAGACTGCGCAACGCCGGACTGTTGGCGATCGAGCCGCTGCGCAGGCCTTCGACCAGCGCCGAGGCGACTTGCCACAACGGGCTCAGGGGTGCGTTGCCGCACAGTCCTTCGAGGCGCGCAAAGACCTTGGTCAGGCAATCGAAGTTGGTTTCGCCATCCTGCTCACGCAGCAATCCGACCAGGGCCATCTGCAACATCTGACGCAACTTGCGCAGCACATTCGGTAAATCTGCCGGCTCGAGCAGCGCCAGCGACGCTTCGTCCAGTGGCGGCAGGTCCGGCAATTGCGGGCTGAACAGGCTGGTTTCCGACAACAAACTTTCGCCACGGGCGCTGCGCAGATCGTTGATCAGCGGCAGCACCACCAACGGCAGATCGCGACGGGCGCTTTGCACCCGGTCGAGGTAAATCGGCAGCCGCCCAAGCGCCTGCAGCAACAGATGGATCGACTCATCGCGATGACTGACGCGGTTCTGCTGCAAGGCGATGGTCAGCTGTTCCATCTCTTCGGCGAGCAGCGCCGCGCCGTAGAACTCGACCATTTGCAAACTGCCGTGAACCTGATGGACGCAGGCCAGGCATTCACTGAGGGCGTACGTCGCCTGCGGGTCATCAAGCAGGGTTTCGATGGCCTGATGAGCCACTTTCAGCGTTTCGGCAATTTCGCCTTTGACCCACTCGAGGGCCACATAGTCGTGCCGATCACCCATAACCACTCCGCTCACTGCTCTACTCAAAAAAAGCAAACGCCCGCGGGCGTTTCACACTTTATCCGCGGCCTGCGCCTTGGCGGCCGGCAAGGTGAAACCGGACACCGAACGCCGCAGCTGGCTGGCCATTTTCGCCAGGTTACCAATGCTCTCGGCGGTGGCGGTGGAGCCGGACGACGTCTGCGTGGTGATCTGCTGGATCACGTTCATCGTCAGGGAAATCTGACCGGCCGAAGACGTCTGTTGCTGCGCTGCGTTCGAAATACTCTGGATCAACGCGGCAAGGGTCTTCGACACGCCTTCGATTTCTTCCAGGGCCACTCCGGCATCCTGCGCCAGACGCGCGCCGCGCACCACTTCGGTGGTGGTCTGTTCCATGGAAATCACGGCTTCGTTAGTGTCTGTCTGAATCGCTCGCACCAGGGTTTCGATCTGCCGGGTGGCAGCAGACGAGCGCTCGGCCAGCCGCTGGACTTCATCGGCGACCACCGCAAAACCACGCCCGGCATCACCGGCCATGGAGGCCTGGATCGCCGCGTTGAGCGCGAGGATGTTGGTCTGGTCGGCAATGTCATCGATCAAGCTGACAATATCGCCGATTTCCTGAGAGGACTCGCCGAGACGCTTGATGCGCTTGGCGGTGTCCTGAATCTGCTCGCGAATATTGTCCATGCCGTGGATGGTGTTGTGCACCACCTCATTGCCCTTGTTGGCGATTTCCACCGAACGCTCGGCCACCGCTGAGGACTCGGCGGCGTTCGCCGAGACCTGGTCGATAGACTGGGCCATGTCGTTGATCGCGGTGGAAGCTTCGGCAATCTGCTGCGCCTGATGCTCCGAAGCCTGCGCCAGGTGCATGGCGGTGGCCTGGGTTTCCTGCACCGCGGCAGCGACCTGG
The DNA here is from genome assembly GCF_054898005.1 of Pseudomonas sp. HLT2-19-2. Classification (NCBI taxonomy): domain Bacteria; kingdom Pseudomonadati; phylum Pseudomonadota; class Gammaproteobacteria; order Pseudomonadales; family Pseudomonadaceae; genus Pseudomonas; species Pseudomonas sp. HLT2-19-2. Next base: position 5,790,305 of record NZ_CM142712.1, read on the forward strand.
CCAGCGGTGAGGTTGATGGTTGCCACCAGATCGCGCAATTGGTCCACGGAATAGTTGATCGAGTCGGCGATGGTCCCGGTGAAGTCTTCAGTCACCGAAGCGGTCACGGTCAGGTCGCCGTCCGCCAGGTCTTCGATCTCGTCGAGCAGGCGCATGATCGCGTTCTGGTTGCGTTCATTTTTCTCGGCGGTTTCGCGCAACTGACGATTGGTTTCGCGAACCATCACCAGGCCAATGAGGATGATCGACATCAGTGCCAGCAGGCCCAGCACATACCCGCCAATGGTGTCGGTGTCGCGCCCGCCGGCCAGGTTTTCGAAACCGCTGGCCAGGTGCGAGGCTTCGTCGAGCAGGGTCTGCGACAGGGTGAAAATATTGGTCGCCGATTCGCGGACTTTGAACAGCTCCGGCGAGGTTTCGAGGATTTCATCCACCGAGCCCGAAACGAATTCAAACAGCTCGGAAATCTCGATCAACCGCGCGCGTGCGTCACGGTCTTCGACTTGGCTGACCTTTAGAGACGGATTGCCCTGGAGCATGCCGTTGAGCACCAGGCCGAATCGCGCAGCATCGCGACCGAAGGCGTCAGCGGCCTGCTGCGAATTTTCATCGCCGGACAACACGGTGTTCACCGCACCGAGAATCCGCTCAGCCAAAAGCGATTGTCGTTGGGCCACGGCGACCTGTGCGGCCGGGGCACCGCGCTGGAGGAGAATTTCAACGACCTTTTCGTACTCGACCTGCAACTGCGGCACAGTTTCGGCCAGGGTCGCGGCGACTTGATGCAGCGACAGCACGGTCTGTTCGCTGGAGAGGATCGCGTCAGTGTTTTTCAGCAGGCGTTCCCAGTCCAGTTGCACGGCGCGCATTTCCGGGCGCACGGTGGAAGGTGCCGGTGGCAGGCCGGTGGAGGGATCGCCTTTCTTCAAATAGCCCCAGCGTTGGGCAAAGTCATTGCGCGCATCGCTCAGCAGTTTGAACGCCGCTGCCTTGCCGGCAGCGGCTTCGGTGGCGTTCTTGGCAATGCGCTGGGACAGCACGCGCAGCTCACCGGCGTGGCCGATGTACTGTTTATCGTACGTGGCCTGGGTGTTGAGATAAGCGAAGTTGGCGAACAGCAGCATGATGAAGACGATCAGCGCGATGAACAGCGCGATGATCTGTGAGCGACTGCGCGACCCTTCTGGCTTGCCTGTTTTTGCTTTTATCATCGGTCCTCACCTGTACTGCCCAATTCAACCCACGCCCCTGTAGGAGCGAGCGGTGCGGCGATCCGACTTGCCCGCGAAGCAAGCGCTGCGGTCTTACAGGGACACCGCATTATCGTTCTTCGCGGGCAAGTCGGACGCCGCACCGCTCGCTCCTACAGGATTGCGGCGCCACCGTGGTTACAGCGCTACGTGCATAAAGCTTTGTGACTGTGCCAATGCAAACGGGCTGAACACCTGCCAGTTCTGCTCGCGCTGAAACCGGCCTTTGATGAACGGTGCAATCGGGCCGCTCAAGGTATCTACCGGTTCCAGACTGTCCTGGGCAAAGTGCTGCAAGCCGAAAACCTCATCGACCATCAACCCGGCAAACACGTCGTTGTGCTCCACCACCAACACCCGCCGCTGCCTACGCACCGCCGACAGTTCATGGCCAAGCTCATTACCAGAAAAGAAGCCACACAGATCGATGATCGGTAACAGACGCCCGCGCAAGTTGGCCACGCCCTTGACCCAGGTTCTGACCCCTGGCAGCTGGGTGAACCGCGGCTCATGCAAGACTTCGCTGACTTCGCCCATGGGCGCGACGTACCAGTGCTCGCCCAGCCGAAAGCCGATGCCGCTCCAACTGTCTTGCCGGGTCGGCTGGGACGGCAAGTTCGCCGCCAGCACACGGCAACGCTGGTCGATCTGCAGCAGCAGTTCGAAGGCAGTCAGCGACTCGGTCATGGCCGGACGGTCAACCGGCCAGCACGTTGTTCAGGGTCTTGATCAGGGTGTCTTCGTCGACCGGTTTGGTCAGGTAATCCTTCGCGCCCTGGCGCGTGCCCCAGACTTTGTCGGTTTCCTGATCCTTGGTGGTGATGATGATCACCGGGATGTGCCCGGTTTCCGGGTCTTTGGTCAACTGGCGGGTCGCCTGGAAACCATTGAGGCCGGGCATGACGATGTCCATCAGCACCGCGTCGGGTTTTTCCAGACGGGCCAGCGCCACACCGTCGGCACCGTTTTCGGCTTTCAACACTTCATGACCGTGCTTTTCCAGCATGCCGGTCAGTTTGTACATTTCAGTCGGCGAATCATCGACGATCAGAATACGTGCCATGGTCTTCCCCATTCTTGTCGACGCCGGGCCCGCTGGCCGAGCGTCACTGTGCGTGTCCTAGTGCGGCAAAACGGCGGCGAAGCCCGGTACATGGGCCTGGATCGCGTTCAGCAGTTCTTCCTTGCTGAAAGGCTTGGTCAAAAACTGGTCGGAGCCGACGATGCGCCCCTTGGCCTTGTCGAACAGCCCGTCCTTGGACGACAGCATAATCACTGGCGTGGACTTGAACGCACTGTTGTTCTTGATTAAAGCGCAGGTCTGATAGCCGTCCAGACGCGGCATCATGATGTCGACAAAGATGATGCCGGGGTGATTGTCGGCAATCTTGGCCAGGGCATCGAAACCATCGATGGCCGTGATCACTTCACACCCCACGTTCTTCAACAACGTTTCGGCGGTGCGGCGAATCGTCTTCGAATCGTCGATCACCATGACCTTCAAGGCGCTGGAATGCTGTTCCATAGTTGCTCTGCCGTCGCCTTTGCGAATCAAATTGTCCATTTCCGATAACCGGAGGCTCGAAACCCTTGATGTTCAAGGGCCAGCACGATATGGCAGCCTTTTTAGCACAGTCTCCAAATCCAATCTATCGGGCGACTGGCGCGGTGGTTTTTCCTTGACCGGGAACACACTCAGCGCCACTCTGACGCCACTTTTTCATGTCCATTCGGGCAGCCAAATTTCGAGGAATAACCCATGAGCGTTCGTGTCGGGATTGTCATGGATCCTATTGCCAGCATTTCCTATAAAAAGGATAGCTCGCTGGCCATGCTGCTGGCCGCACAGAAGCGCGGCTGGGAACTGTTCTATATGGAACAGAGTGATTTGTACCAGGCCGAAGGTGAAGCGCGTGGGCGAATGCGTCCGCTGAAAGTCTTCGCCAACCCGCAAAAATGGTTCGAACTCGACGCCGAGACCGACGCGCTGTTGAGCGACCTGGACGTGATCCTGATGCGCAAGGATCCGCCGTTCGACATGGAGTTCGTTTACTCCACGTACCTGCTGGAGCAAGCCGAACGCGATGGCGTGCTGGTGGTCAACAAGCCGCAAAGTTTGCGTGACTGCAACGAAAAACTGTTCGCCACGCTGTTCCCGCAGTGCACACCGCCAACCATCGTCAGCCGTCGCCCGGACGTGCTGCGTGAATTCGCCGATCACCACGGCGACGTGATCCTCAAGCCGCTGGACGGCATGGGTGGCTCATCGATTTTCCGTCACACCGCTGGCCATCCGAACCTGTCGGTGATCCTCGAAACCCTGACCCTGCATGGCAAACAGCAGATCATGATTCAGGGTTACCTGCCGGCGATCGTTGATGGCGACAAGCGCATCCTGATGATCGACGGCGAACCGGTGGATTACTGCCTGGCGCGAATTCCTGCCGCCGGTGAAACCCGTGGCAACCTCGCCGCCGGCGGCCGTGGCGAAGCCCGACCGCTGACCGAGAAAGATCGCTGGATCGCCGCACAAGTCGGCCCGACCCTGCGTGAAAAGGGTCTGCTGTTCGTCGGCCTTGACGTGATTGGCGAGCATCTGACGGAAATCAACGTCACCAGCCCGACCTGCATTCGCGAGATTGATAATGCATTTGGCACCGACATCGGTGGCCTGTTGATGGATGCCATCGATCAGAAGCTCAAGGCCCGTTGATATAGAACAGCCAAGAAACGACCAACATTGCGTTATCATCCGCGGCCTGTGAAAAACGCGATGTTGGTTTTTTTGTCATGACACTCCCGTCCGATCTGCCCGCTGAACTCGCCCACCGTGGCGTGCGCCCGGCCGATCGCCTCGGTTTTACCCTGTTTCTCGCGGCGCTGATTCACCTGGCCTTGCTGTTGGGCGTCGGGTTCACCATGGTCGAACCCAAGCAAATCAGCAAAACCCTGGAAATCACCCTCGCCACCTTCAAGAGCGAAAAGAAGCCGGAAAAAGCCGATTTCCTCGCCCAGGAGAATCAGCAAGGCAGCGGCACCCTGGATAAAAAGGCGATCCCCAAGACCACCGAGGTCGCGCCGTTCCAGGACAATAAGGTGCAGAAAGTCACCCCACCGCCGGCGGCCAAGCCCGAAGTGCGGGAAGCGGCGCCCAAGGCAGCTGTGACGACCGTCGCGCCGAAGCCGAAAAAAGCCGCAGCCAAAACCGAAGAACCCAAGCCCGTCACCAAACCCGCAGTGGCCGCGCCGACGTTCGACAGTGAACAGCTGTCTACCGACATCGCCAGCCTCGAAGCGGAACTGGCCAATGAACAGCAGCTGTACGCCAAGCGCCCGCGCATTCACCGCCTGAGCGCCGCATCGACCATGCGCGACAAGGGCGCCTGGTATAAGGACGAGTGGCGCAAGAAGGTCGAGCGCATCGGTAACCTGAATTACCCCGATGAAGCCCGACGCAAACAGATTTACGGCAATCTGCGCCTGTTGGTTTCGATCAACCGCGACGGCTCGCTCTTTGAGGTACTGGTGCTGGAGTCTTCCGGGCAACCGCTGCTGGATCAGGCCGCCCAGCGCATCGTGCGGCTGGCCGCACCGTTTTCGCCGTTTACCGGGGATTTGTCGGATATCGATCGTCTGGAAATTATTCGGACGTGGAAATTTGCTCGCGGGGACAAGCTCTCCAGCAATTGAACACCGCAGGGTTCCCCTGCAACATAGAATCTCCCACATTTAATCTATGTCGTTGCCGGGATTTGCGGCATTTCCAACGCATCCCCAGCTTGTCAGTTCGCCCCTCCAACGCCACACTAGCGCTCATGAAGAACGTCAGCCCCAGCTACCTCAAGCATCATTTCCTGATCGCCATGCCTCACATGGTCGACCCGAACTTTGCGCACACCTTGACCTACATCGTCGAGCACACGGCCAATGGTGCCATGGGGCTGGTGGTCAATCGTCCGCAAGACCTCAATCTGGCCGATATCCTCGAGCAACTGCGCCCCGACATCGAACCGCCGATGCTCTGCCAGCATGTGCCGATCTTCATCGGCGGCCCGGTGCAGACCGATCGCGGTTTTGTCCTCCACCCGTCCGGCAAGAAGTTTCAGGCGACCGTTGATCTGGAAGGCGACCTGTCCTTGTCCACCTCCCAGGATGTGCTGTTCGCCATCGCCGACGGCGTCGGCCCGGCCAAAAGTGTAATCACCCTTGGCTATGCGGGCTGGGAAGCCGGGCAGCTTGAAGCCGAACTGGCCCAGAACGCCTGGCTGACCTGCCCGTTCGAAGCCGATATTTTGTTCAACACCAGCAGCGAACTGCGCCTGGAAGCAGCGGCCAAGCACCTGGGCGTCAATCTCAGCCTGCTGACCAGCCAGGCGGGGCACGCCTGATGGCCCTGCGCCTGATTTTGGGTTTCGACTACGGCACTAAACAGATCGGCGTTGCGGTGGGCCAGGTGATTACCGGCCAGGCCCGCGAGTTGTGCACGTTGAAGGCACAAAATGGTATTCCCGACTGGAATCAGGTCGAAGCCCTGATTACAGAGTGGAAGCCCGACGCTGTGGTCGTCGGCCTGCCGCTGAACATGGACGGCACACCGAGCGACATGTGCTTGCGCGCCGAGAAATTCGCCCGCCGCCTGAACGGCCGCTACAACCTGCCCTTCTATACCCACGATGAGCGTCTGACCACGTTCGAAGCCAAGGGTGAACGGCGTGATCGTGGCGGACAAAAGGGCAGTTACCGCGACAACCCGGTGGACGCCATCGCCGCCGCCCTGCTGCTGCAAGGCTGGCTCGACGAAAACAGTTCACTGTTCGAATCCTGAAGAGCCGCGCAAGCGACTCTCTATAGCTACAACCTGAGCCACTACTAAAGCAGACCCCGGCTCGGGCCCAAGAAGGAGCAACCATGAGCCTGCCCAATCCCGCCGAACTGATCAGCCAGATGGCGATCCGTCTCAAGGCACACTTGGAACACCGTGGCATCAGCGAACCGCGTTACATCGGTATTCGTACCGGCGGCGTCTGGGTCGCCCAGGCGTTGCTCGATGAACTGGGCAGCGACTCGCCCCTTGGTACCCTCGACGTTTCCTTCTACCGCGACGACTTCAGCCAGAACGGCCTGCACCCGCAAGTGCGCCCGTCCGCGCTGCCGTTCGAGATCGAGGGCCAGCACCTGGTGCTGATCGATGACGTGCTGATGAGCGGCCGGACCATCCGGGCCGCGATGAATGAACTGTTCGACTACGGTCGCCCGGCCAGCGTGACGCTGGTGTGCCTGCTGGACCTGGACGCCGGCGAGCTGCCGATCCGCCCGAATGTGGTCGGCGCGACCTTGTCGCTGTCGGCCCACGAGCGGGTGAAACTGTCCGGCCCGGAACTGAAGCTCGAACTGCAAGACCTCGCCCTTTAATTCGCCCTATTGAGAGTCCCCCTCGCGATGACGCCTCTAGATACCAAGCGCCCGCTGCAGCTCAATGATCAGGGCCAGCTGCGCCACTTCCTCTCGCTCGACGGTTTGCGCCGCGAGCTGCTGACGGAAATCCTCGACACCGCCGACTCGTTCCTCGAAGTCGGCGCCCGGGCGGTGAAGAAGGTCCCGTTGCTGCGCGGCAAGACCGTGTGCAACGTGTTCTTCGAGAACTCCACCCGCACTCGTACTACTTTTGAACTGGCGGCCCAGCGGTTGTCGGCAGACGTGATCACGCTAAACGTGTCCACCTCGTCGGCAAGCAAGGGTGAAACCCTGCTCGACACCCTGCGCAACCTTGAAGCCATGGCCGCTGACATGTTCGTCGTTCGTCACGGTGATTCCGGCGCGGCGCACTTCATTGCCGAACATGTCTGCCCGCAAGTGGCGATCATCAACGGCGGCGACGGCCGTCACGCTCACCCAACCCAGGGCATGCTCGACATGCTCACCATCCGTCGGCACAAGGGCGGCTTCGAAAATCTCTCGGTGGCCATCGTCGGCGACATCCTGCATTCGCGGGTCGCGCGCTCGAACATGCTGGCCTTGAAAACCCTCGGTTGCCCGGACATCCGCGTGATCGCGCCGAAAACTTTGCTGCCGATTGGCGTCGAGCAATACGGTGTGAAGGTCTACACCGACATGACCGAAGGCCTGAAAGACGTCGACGTGGTGATCATGCTGCGCCTGCAGCGCGAACGCATGACCGGCGGCCTGCTGCCGAGCGAAGGCGAGTTCTACCGCCTGTTCGGCCTGACCACCGCGCGCCTGGCCGGGGCCAAGCCGGATTGCATCGTCATGCACCCGGGGCCGATCAACCGCGGTGTGGAGATTGAGTCGGCGGTGGCCGACGGCCCGCACTCGGTGATTCTCAACCAGGTCACCTACGGCATCGCGATTCGTATGGCCGTGTTGTCCATGGCCATGAGCGGGCAGACTGCCCAGCGCCAATTCGAGCAGGAGAACGCCCAGTGAAGCTCAGCATTCTCGGCGCCCGCGTCATCGATCCAAGCAGTGGCCTGGATCAAGTTACCGATATTCATGTTGAAGCCTGCAAGATCGTCGCCCTTGGCGCGGCACCGACCGGTTTTGTCCCAGTCGAGACCATCGACGCCAAAGGTCTGGTGGCCGCGCCTGGCTTGGTTGACCTGAACGTCGCCCTGCGCGAGCCGGGTTACAGCCGCAAAGGCTCGATTGCCAGCGAAACCCGCGCCGCTGCGGCCGGTGGTGTCACTAGCCTATGCTGCCCGCCGAAAACTAAACCGGTGCTGGACACCTCGGCCGTGGCCGAACTGATCCTCGACCGCGCCCGAGAGGCCGGCAACACCAAAGTCTTCCCGATTGGCGCCCTGAGCAAAGGCCTGGACGGCGAACAGCTTGCAGAGCTCGTTGCCTTGCGCGATGCCGGCTGCGTGGCCTTCGGCAACGGCCTGGAGAGCTTTCGCAACACCCGCACGCTGTGCCGGGCGCTGGAATACGCCGCCACATTCGACCTGACGGTGATTTTCAACTCTCAGGACCATGACCTGGCCGAAGGTGGCCTGGCCCACGAAGGCCCGACCGCCAGCTTCCTCGGTTTGCCGGGCATTCCGGAAACCGCTGAAACCGTGGCTCTGGCCCGGGATCTGCTGCTGGTCGAGCAAAGTGGCGTGCGCGCGCACTTCAGTCAGCTCACCAGCGCTCGTGGCGTGGCCCTGATCGCTCAGGCCCAGGCTCGCGGGCTGCCGGTGACCGCCGATGTGGCCTTGTATCAGCTGATTCTGACTGACGAAGCGCTGATCGATTTCAGCAGCCTCTATCACGTCCAGCCGCCGCTGCGCACCCGCGCCGACCGCGACGGCCTGCGTGAAGCTGTGAAATCAGGTGTGGTGTCGGCGATCTCCAGTCATCACCAACCCCACGAGCGGGACGCCAAACTGGCGCCGTTCGGTGCCACCGAGCCGGGCATCAGCAGCGTTGAACTGCTGCTGCCGTTGGCGATGACGCTGGTGGAAGACGGTTTGCTGGACCTGCCAACGCTGTTGACGCGCTTGAGCACCGGACCTGCCGAGGCGTTGCGCCTGCCCGCGGGCAAACTGGCGGTGGGTGGACCGGCGGACATCGTGCTGTTCGATCCGGCGGCTTCGACCGTGGCCGGTGAAACCTGGCTGTCCAAGGGCGAAAACTGCCCGTTCATTGGCCATAGCCTGCCGGGTGTGGTGCGTTACACCCTGGTGGATGGGCGGATTAGCCACCAGGCGTAAAACGAAAAGATCGCAGCCTGCGGCAGCTCCTACACGGGAATATGCATTTCCCTGTAGGAGCTGGCGAAGCCTGCGATCTTTTGATCTTTGCTGTTATCGACGCTGCGCATTACGAATCGACACCTGGTCATTCAGCGTCCAGAAGTCATACAGCACCCCCAGAAAGAACAACCCGCCCGTGACCAGGTACAGCAGTCCGCTGATCCACTTCCCCTGATACATCCGGTGTACCCCAAATATCCCAAGAAACGTCAGCAGAATCCACGCCACGTTGTACTCAATAGGTCCGGCGGTAAAACGCAGGTCTGCTTCGCGATCCATGGCCGGGATCAGAAACAAATCAATCAGCCAACCGATACCCAACAAACCGAAGGTGAAGAACCAGATCGTCCCGGTCACCGGCTTGCCGTAATAGAAGCGGTGAGCGCCGGTAAAACCCAAAATCCACAGCAGATAACCAATCACTTTGCTGTGTGTGTCTTGCTGCGGAACGGGCTGTTGATAGGTGTTCATGAAGGACCTCGATTCACACGATAGATAAATATTCTTAAATTCTTTGTGACTTTTTTACAGGTGGCCGACGTATGGCAGCTGTTACCTTGTCTCCCGTCGAAGCCTTGTGAGACCTCACTTGTGTCCGACAATTGCGTCCATTTACAGCTTATTTGGTTCCGTTGCCCTCAGGTTGAATCGACCAACGGCCTCGGAAGGGGCAAAAAAGCTGTTATAAAGTTGCGCGCTAACTTATATGAGCCTTGCCTAATGCGTCCATTTTTCAAGACATGGCTAACCATTTGCCTTTTGATGCCACTGGCCGCCCACGCCACCAATCGTGAGCAACGTCTTCCTAACGTTAATGGTTATACCCAAAAATCACATGTTTCTGCTCCTTCGAGCAAAAACAAACAGACCGTAAAACGCTCTCCCCAACTGAGCAGCAAAAGCAGCCTGGTTCCGCCGATGGCGACCAAGGAAAGCAGCAACGTGCTGAGCCGCGCAGTTAACGTCCTCGGTACTCCGTACCGTTGGGGTGGCAGCAGCCCAAGCAAAGGGTTTGATTGCAGTGGCCTGGTGAAATACGCGTTCAACGACGCTACGTTTGACCTGCCGCGCACCTCCAACGCCATGGCCAGCGGCCATGGGGAGAAAGTCGATCGCAACGACCTGAAACCGGGCGACCTGATTTTCTTCAATATCAAGAGTCGTCGGGTCAATCACGTTGCCATCTACCTGGGCAACGACCGCTTCATCCACGCACCGCGTCGTGGCAAGTCGGTGAGCATCGACACCCTGAAAAAACCGTACTGGCAAAAACACTACGTGGTTGCCAAGCGGGTTATGCCGAAAGAGAAGAACGCCATTCAGGTTGTTCAGCGCTAACCTAATCGTTCCCACGTCGAGGCGTCGAACCGTCTGCGTGGGAACGATCTACTCCCCCTCAGAAATTATCCGGCGAACGCGCCTTCTCCCGCGCTTGCTCGCGGCTGATCAACCCCTTGGTCACCAGCTCCTTCAAGCACATATCCAGCGTCTGCATTCCCAGGTTTCCCCCGGTCTGAATTGATGAGTACATCTGCGCCACCTTGTCTTCGCGGATCAGGTTACGGATCGCTGACGTACCGAGCATGATTTCGTGGGCTGCAATCCGCCCGCCGCCGATCTTCTTGATCAGCGTCTGCGACACCACCGCCAGTAACGACTCGGAAAGCATCGAACGGACCATCGACTTCTCGCCCCCCGGAAACACGTCCACCACCCGGTCGATGGTTTTTGCCGCCGATGTCGTGTGCAGCGTGCCAAACACCAGGTGACCGGTTTCGGCGGCGGTCAACGCCAGTCGAATGGTCTCGAGATCGCGCATCTCACCGACCAGAATCACGTCCGGGTCCTCCCGCAGGGCCGAGCGTAGAGCCGTGGCGAAACTGCGAGTATCACGATGGACTTCACGCTGGTTGATCAAGCATTTGCGCGACTCATGGACGAACTCGATCGGGTCTTCGATAGTGAGGATGTGCTGATGACGGTGGGTGTTGAGGTGATCGATCATCGCCGCCAGGGTAGTGGACTTGCCGGAACCGGTCGGGCCGGTCACCAGCACCAGCCCCCGCGGTGCTTCGGTAATCTTGCGAAACACTTCTCCCATTCCGAGATCGTCCATGCTCAGGACCTTGGACGGAATGGTCCGGAACACTGCGCCGGCACCACGATTCTGGTTGAACGCGTTAACCCGAAAGCGTGCCACGCCGGGCACCTCAAAGGAGAAGTCGGTTTCCAGGTGCTTTTCGAAGTCCACCCGCTGAGTGTCGTTCATGATGTCGTAGATCAGCGCCTGAACCTGCTTGTGGTCCAGAGCCGGCAAATTGATGCGCCGCACATCGCCATCGACACGGATCATCGGCGGCAGGCCGGCGGACAGGTGCAGGTCGGACGCTCCTTGTTTAGCGCTGAAGGCCAGCAGCTCAGTGATATCCATAGCGCTCCTCAATTCCAGTAGAATGCCGCCAACCTTCAGACCGCTGGCGCCTCTTGATGTCCACGATAGCAGACAACATTCTTCAGGTTAGTACACGCATCCACGCCGCTGGCGTCGCCGCAAAGCGCGACGAAGACAGCATCCAGTTGCTGGCTGTGAGCAAGACCAAGCCAGCCGAGGCCGTGCGTGAAGCGCATGCCGCCGGGATCCGTGACTTTGGCGAGAACTACCTGCAGGAAGCCCTGAGCAAACAGCTCGAATTGGCCGACCTGCCCTTGATCTGGCACTTCATCGGCCCCATTCAATCGAATAAGACTCGCGCTATCGCCGAGCATTTCGCCTGGGTGCATTCCGTGGATCGTTTGAAAATCGCACAACGCCTGTCCGAACAACGTCCTGGCGATTTGCCACCACTGAACATCTGTATCCAGGTCAACGTCAGCGGTGAAGCCAGCAAGTCCGGCTGCACCCCGGCCGACCTGCCAGCCTTGGCCAATGCCATCAGCGAACTGCCACGCATCAAGCTGCGCGGTTTGATGGCAATCCCCGAGCCGACTGACGATCGCGCCGCCCAGGATGCCGCTTTTGCTGCCGTGCAGCGCCTGCAAGCCAGCCTGAACCTGCCGCTCGACACACTTTCCATGGGCATGAGCCACGACCTCGAGTCGGCCATCGCCATGGGCGCCACTTGGGTCCGCATCGGCACGGCCCTGTTTGGTGCTCGCGGCTCTCAACAAATGCATGGCCAGCCATAACGTGGCTGACTCCTCTCTTTATAAGGACCTGACATGAGCAAGACTCGTATTGCCTTTATCGGTGCCGGCAACATGGCCGCCAGCCTGATCGGTGGCCTGCGCGCCAAAGGTCTGGACGCCGCGCAGATCCGCGCCAGTGATCCGGGCGCTGAAACCCGCGCCAAAGTGAACGCTGAACACGGCGTTGAAGTATTCGCCGACAACGCCGAAGCCATCCAGGGCGCCGAAGTCATCGTACTGGCGGTAAAACCCCAAGCGATGAAAGCCGTCTGCGAAGCGATTCGCCCAAGCCTCAAGCCGAATCAACTGGTGGTCTCGATTGCTGCCGGCATCACCTGCGCCAGCATGAACAACTGGCTCGGCGCCCAGCCGATCGTGCGCTGCATGCCCAATACCCCGGCGCTGGTGCGTCAGGGCGTGAGCGGTTTGTTCGCCACCGCCGAAGTGAACGCCGAACAACGCCAGCAAGCCGAAGAGCTGCTGTCGGCCGTCGGCATTGCTCTGTGGCTGAACGAAGAGCAACAACTGGACGCAGTCACCGCCGTTTCCGGCTCGGGCCCGGCGTACTTCTTCCTGCTGATCGAAGCCATGACCGCCGCGGGCGTGAAACTTGGCCTGCCGCCGGAAACCGCTGCACAACTGACCCTGCAAACCGCTTTGGGCGCTGCTCACATGGCGGTAGCCAGTGACGTCGACGCTGCTGAACTGCGTCGCCGCGTGACGTCGCCTGCGGGCACGACGGAAGCGGCGATCAAGTCGTTCCAGGCCGGAGGCTTCGAAGCCCTGGTAGAAAAAGCACTCGGCGCCGCTGCGCACCGCTCGGCCGAGATGGCCGAACAATTGGGTCAATAAGGAGCCTTACATGATTGGATTGAATACTGCAGCGGTCTACGTGCTGCAAACCCTCGGCAGCCTGTACCTGCTGATCGTGCTGCTGCGCTTCGTGCTGCAACTGGTACGCGCGAACTTCTACAACCCGCTCTGCCAGTTCGCTGTAAAAGCCACTCAACCGCTGCTCAAGCCACTGCGCCGGATTATCCCGAGCATGTTCGGCCTGGACATGTCCTCGCTGGTGCTGGCAATCCTCGTGCAACTGGCGCTGATGGCCCTGACTCTGCTGCTGACTTACGGCACTATCGGCAACCCGCTGCAATTGCTGATCTGGTCGTTGATCGGCGTGACCGCGCTGTTCCTGAAGATTTTCTTCTTTGCTCTGATCATCAGCGTGATCCTGTCGTGGGTCGCACCGGGCAGCCATAACCCTGGCGCCGAGCTGGTGAACCAGATCTGCGAACCGGCCCTGGCGCCGTTCCGCAAGATCGTGCCGAACCTTGGCGGCCTGGATATCTCGCCAATCCTGGCGTTCATGGTGCTCAAGCTGATCGACATGCTGGTGATCAACAACCTCGCCGCCATGACGATGATGCCGGAAATCCTCCGTTTGCTGATCTGACCGGCAGGCTCACCGCTTCATCGTTCTTCGCGGGCAAGCCACGCTCCCACAGGGTATTCATTTCCAATGTGGGAGCGTGGCTTGCCCGCGATGGCCGCACCTCGGTCTAACTGAATGAAATCAGGCCCGGCGTTAGCTTGCTGCTAAAGGCAGCGGTCTTTAGACTTACGCCTCATTTCAACGAGAGCAGGGTCGATGCCAACTGCCTTTCCCCCCGATTCTGTTGGTCTGGTGACGCCGCAAGTGGCGCACTTCAGCGAACCCCTGGCCTTGGCCTGCGGCCGTTCGCTCCCAGCTTATGACCTGATCTATGAAACCTACGGCACGCTGAACGCCACGGCGAGCAATGCCGTGCTGATCTGCCACGCCTTGTCCGGTCACCATCACGCTGCCGGTTTCCACAGCCCCGACGACCGCAAGCCCGGTTGGTGGGACAGCTGCATCGGCCCCGGCAAGCCGATCGACACCCACAAGTTCTTCGTGGTCAGCCTGAACAACCTCGGTGGTTGCAATGGCTCCACCGGCCCGAGCAGCGTCAATCCGGACACCGGCAAGCCGTTTGGCGCCGACTTCCCGGTACTGACCGTAGAAGACTGGGTTCACAGTCAGGCGCGCCTCGCCGACCGGATCGGAATCAGTCAATGGGCTGCCGTGATCGGCGGCAGTCTTGGTGGTATGCAGGCCATGCAGTGGAGCATCACTTACCCTGATCGCATTCGACACTGCCTGGCCATCGCCTCGGCACCCAAGCTGTCGGCGCAGAACATTGCCTTCAACGAAGTGGCGCGCCAGGCGATCCTCACCGACCCCGAATTCCACGGCGGTTCGTTCCAGGAAGCGGGCGTGATCCCCAAGCGCGGTTTGATGCTGGCGCGGATGGTCGGACACATCACGTACCTGTCCGACGACTCCATGGGCGAGAAATTCGGCCGGGGCCTGAAGAGCGAAAAGCTCAACTACGACTTCCACAGCGTCGAGTTCCAAGTCGAAAGCTACCTGCGTTATCAGGGCGAAGAGTTCTCCGGGCGTTTCGACGCCAACACGTACCTGCTGATGACCAAGGCGCTGGATTACTTCGACCCGGCGGCGAACTTCGACGATGACCTGGCGAAAACCTTCGCCAACGTCCAGGCCAAGTTCTGCGTGATGTCCTTTACCACCGATTGGCGTTTCTCCCCTGCCCGCTCGCGGGAACTGGTGGACGCGCTGATGGCGGCCAGGAAAGACGTCTGCTACCTGGAGATCGATGCTCCGCAAGGCCACGACGCCTTTCTGATTCCGATCCCGCGCTACCTGCAGGCGTTCAGCAACTACATGAACCGTATTTTGCTTTGAGGAAGACATGAGAGCCGATCTGGAAATCATCCAGGAATGGATCCCCGCCGGCAGCCGCGTGCTCGACCTCGGTTGCGGCGACGGCGAATTGCTGACCTGGCTGCGTGATAACAAGCAAGTCACCGGCTATGGCCTGGAAAACGACCCGGACAACATCGCCGAGTGCGTGGCCAAGGGCATCAACGTCATCGAGCAGGACCTGGACAAGGGCCTGGGCAACTTTGCCAGCAACAGCTTCGACGTCGTGGTCATGACCCAGGCACTGCAAGCCGTGCACTACCCGGACAAGATCCTCGACGAAATGCTGCGCGTCGGTCGCCAGTGCATCATCACCTTTCCCAACTTCGGTCACTGGCGCTGCCGCTGGTACCTGGCGAGCAAGGGCCGGATGCCGGTGTCCGATTTTCTCCCGTACACCTGGTACAACACGCCGAACATCCACTTTTGCACCTTCGAAGACTTTGAAGCGTTGTGTCGCGAACGTGAAGCGAAGGTCATTGATCGGCTTGCCGTGGATCAACAGCACCGCCACGGGTGGGCCAGTAAGCTATGGCCTAATCTATTAGGTGAAATCGGAATTTACCGCGTCAGCAGCCCCGGGCTGCAAGACCACAAGGTCGCGGTCTGAGTCACGACACTTCGAGGAGAACGATAATGGGTCGTCTAGCGCTGTTTGTACTTACTGCCTGCCTGAGCATCACCGCCATGGCCGCCGACATCATCAAGGGTGAGCGCCAGGAAACCTTTGGCGACGTGACGGTGCACTACAACACCTTCAACTCCACCTTCCTGACGCCGGACATCGCCAAATCGACGGAGCTGGTGCGCAGCAAGAACCAGGGTGTGATCAACGTTTCGGTGATCAAGGACGGCAAGCCGCTGACCGCTCAAGTCAGCGGGTCAGTGAAAGACCTGACCAGCCAAACCGTCCCGCTGAAATTCAAACAGATCACCGAACAAGGCGCGATCTACTACATCGCGCAATTCCCGGTGGATCAGCAGGAAACCCGCACCTTCAAGATCGATGTTAAAACCGGCGATAAAACCAACACCATCAATTTCAACCAAGAGCTTTTCCCCGGCCAATGATCAATTTCACGCAACTCGTACTGGCCAGCCATAACGCCGGCAAACTCAAGGAACTTCAGGCCATGCTCGGCGAATCGGTGCAACTGCGCTCGATCGGCGAGTTCAGCAGCGTCGAGCCTGAAGAAACCGGCTTGTCGTTCGTCGAGAACGCCATCCTCAAGGCCCGCAATGCCGCGCGCATCTCCGGCCTGCCGGCGCTGGCCGACGATTCCGGGCTGGCCGTGGATTTCCTCGGCGGTGCGCCGGGTATCTACTCGGCCCGTTACGCCGACGGCCAGGGCGATGCGGCGAACAACGCCAAACTGCTCGATGTGTTGAAAGACGTGCCGCAAGACGAACGCGGTGCTCAGTTCGTCTGTGTGCTGGCGCTGGTGCGGCATGCCGACGATCCGTTACCGATCCTCTGCGAAGGCCTGTGGCACGGACGAATCCTGCCAGCGGCGAGCGGCGAACACGGTTTTGGTTACGATCCGCTGTTCTGGGTGCCGGAGCGCGATTGCTCGAGTGCCGAGCTGAGCCCCAGCGACAAGAACCTCATCAGCCACCGCGCCCGTGCAATGGATCTGCTGCGCCAGCGTCTGGGCCTGAAATGATCCACGACTCATCCGCATCGCCGCTGATCTTCGGCGGCGACGCACAATCGCCACGGGCCGCGTTGCCAACGCTGCCGCCCTTGGCGCTGTACATCCACATCCCGTGGTGTGTGCGCAAATGCCCTTATTGCGACTTCAATTCCCACACCGCCAGCCCGGTACTGCCGGAAGAAGACTATGTGGACGCGCTGCTCGCCGACCTCGATCAGGACCTGCCTGCGGTCTATGGCCGTGAGCTGAGTTCGATCTTCTTTGGAGGCGGCACGCCGAGCCTGTTCAGCGCCGAAGCCTTGGGCCGCTTGCTCAATGGCGTCGAGCAACGCATTCCGTTTGCCCGCGACATCGAGATCACTCTGGAAGCCAATCCGGGAACGTTCGAGCAAGAGAAGTTCGTCGCCTACCGGGCGTTGGGCATCAATCGCCTGTCGATCGGCATCCAGAGCTTTCAGGAAGAGAAACTCAAGGCCCTGGGGCGGATCCACAACGGTGACGAAGCGGTACGTGCCGCTGGCATGGCTCGTCAGGCCGGGTTCGACAACTTCAATCTGGACCTGATGCACGGTTTACCCGATCAGTCCCTGGACGACGCCCTGAGCGACCTGCGCCAGGCCATCGCCCTGAAGCCGACCCACTTGTCCTGGTATCAGCTGACCCTGGAACCGAACACGGTGTTCTGGAACCAGCCGCCGACGCTGCCGGAAGACGACACCCTGTGGGACATTCAGGAAGCAGGCCAGGCACTGTTAGCCGAGCACGGTTACGCGCAATACGAAGTCTCGGCTTATGCCCAGCCAGGTCGCCCGGCGCGGCATAACCTCAATTACTGGAGTTTCGGCGACTTCATTGGCATCGGTGCCGGGGCTCACGGCAAGCTCAGCCATCCGGACGGGCGCATTGTCCGCACCTGGAAAACCCGTCTGCCGAAGGACTACCTCAACCCGGCCAAAAGCTTCAAGGCCGGGGAGAAAGCCCTGACCAACGAAGAGCTGCCGTTCGAGTTCCTGATGAACGCCTTGCGCCTGACGGCAGGTGTTGAATCGCGGCTGTATCCGGAGCGCACCGGGCTTGCATTGGAAAGCCTCGCCGAAGGCCGCCGCGTCGCCGAACAAAGTGGCTTGTTGCAGGTCGAACCGTCACGTCTGGCGGCCACCGAGCGCGGACAACTCTTTCTCAATGACTTGCTGCAGACATTTCTGAGCTGATTTCAGCCTTAAGGGAAAACGAATGGATTTGATACTCGACCTGCTCGCCACCGCGTCCCGCTGGAGCCGTAGCAACCTGTCGGAAATCGCTCTGGCACTGGTGGGCTGCCTGCTGGTGTTGTTTGGCGCCGATATCAAAGGCTGGGTCGAACAACGCCTGGGCAGCATCGCCGGCGCCTTGCGCGTCCCGCTAATGGCCCTGCTGTGCATGGTCGGCAGCGGCATGGCGCTGATCTACGCCACGCCGTGGATCATCAAAGGCCTGAGCCAGTTCAACAACTACAGCCTGGCGCCGGTGTTGTTGGTGGTGCTGGTGTTGATTGGCGTCGTAGCAGACCGCCGCTGACTCTCGGACACACCACAAACAACTGTGGGAGCAAGCTCGCTCCCACAGTTTTTATTGCGTTAGGGCTCAGGACTGTTTTTCGAACTTCAGATCCCACACGCCATGCCCAAGTCGTTCGCCGCGGCGTTCGAACTTGGTGATCGGGCGCTCGGTCGGGCGCGGGACGCATTTGCCGTCTTCGGCCAGGTTGCGGTAACCCGGCGCAACGTTCATCACTTCCAGCATGTACTCGGCGTACGGTTCCCAGTCGGTGGCCATGTGCAGCACACCGCCGACCTTCAACTTGCTGCGCACCAGTTCAGCGAACGACGCCTGAACGATACGGCGCTTGTGGTGACGGCTCTTGTGCCACGGGTCCGGGAAAAACAGCATCAGGCGATCGAGGCTGTTGTCGGCCACGCAGCGGTTGAGCACTTCGATCGCATCGCAATCGTAGACCCGCAGGTTGGTCAGGCCTTGAGTCAGCACGCCATTGAGCAACGCACCAACACCCGGACGGTGCACTTCCACGCCGATAAAATCCTGTTCCGGCGAGGCCGCGGCCATTTCCAGCAGCGAATGACCCATGCCGAAGCCGATTTCCAGGAAGCGCGGCGCCGAACGGCCGAACACCTGGTCGAAGTCTACCGGCGCATCTGCCAACGGCAGGACGAACAGCGGCGTGCCCTGCTCCAGGCCTTTTTGCTGGCCTTCGGTCATGCGTCCGGCGCGCATCACGAAACTCTTGATGCGGCGGTGTTGGCGCTCTTCGCCTTCTTCCGTCTGGATTGGCGTGTCGTTTGATTCAGTCATCAATGGCTCTTACTTGATCAGACCATCCAGCGGCGAGGAGGCGCTGGCATAAAGTTTTTTCGGCATGCGGCCGGCGAGGTAGGCCAGGCGGCCCGCGACGATGGCGTGTTTCATGGCTTCAGCCATCATGATCGGCTGCTGGGCATGGGCGATGGCCGAGTTCATCAGCACCGCTTCGCAACCCAGTTCCATGGCGATGGTGGCGTCGGAAGCGGTACCGACACCGGCATCCACCAGCACCGGAATCTTGGCTTCTTCGAGGATGATCTGCAGGTTGTACGGGTTGCAGATCCCAAGGCCTGTACCGATCAGACCGGCCAGCGGCATCACCGCGATGCAGCCGATTTCCGCCAGTTGACGGGCGATGATTGGGTCATCGCTGGTGTAAACCATAACGTCGAAACCTTCCTTGACCAGCACTTCGGCGGCTTTGAGGGTCTCGATCACGTTAGGGAACAGGGTTTTCTGGTCCGCCAGCACTTCCAGCTTCACCAGATTGTGGCCGCCGAGCAGCTCACGGGCCAAGCGACAGGTGCGCACAGCCTCGGTAGCGTCGAAGCAACCGGCGGTGTTAGGCAGGAAGGTGTAGCGATCCGGCGACAGGACTTCGAGCAGGTTCGGTTCGCCCGGGTTCTGGCCGAGGTTGGTGCGGCGCACGGCGAATGTGACGATCTCGGCACCCGAGGCTTCGATGGCCAGGCGGGTTTCTTCCATGTCGCGGTACTTGCCGGTACCTACCAGCAAACGCGACTGGTAAGTACGACCGGCCAGGACGAAGGGCTTGTCGCTACGAACGATGCTCATGGGAAATCCTCTGTAGGGGTGAGGTTCTTGCAGAATTCTGTGCCCTTGCGGGCCGGGCGACTAGCCGCCGCCGATGGCGTGTACCACTTCGACATTGTCGCCGTCGTTCAGCGTGGTGTCGGCATGCTGGCTGCGCGGGACGATATCCAGATTGAGTTCGACCGCCACCCGGCGTCCGGTCAGATCCAGACGGGTCAGCAGGGCCGCAACGGTTTCGCCGTCGGGCAGTTCAAGGGATTCGCCGTTCAACTGAATGCGCATACCGAATGCCGCCATCATTTTTAGGGGCTGGCATTCTAGCCCGATCAGTCTTGGTGACCCAAGCCATTCGTCATGAAATGGACCGGCCAGTCAACTCAACCGCCAGGCGGCGCTCGCAGCACGGACCAGGGGCGCACTCCAAGGGCACGGACTAACCCTGCAACACCTTTATAGTTCAAGCTGTGCCCGAACCTTTTATATTCCTCGTCTCGCGTCGAAGCCGCACCAAAAGTGATCACACACGCAAGGAGGACCTGTGTCCAGCGTCCAATCGACACCGAATATCCCCGCTATCGACGGCCTGCGCGCTGTCGCTGTCCTAAGCGTGATCATCTTTCACGCCGATTTCCTGAACGTTCTGCCCGGCGGTTTTACCGGCGTCGACATCTTCTTCGTGATCTCGGGCTACGTCATCAGCCAGTCGCTATCCGCTCGCTCCGACATGGGCTTTGCAGCCTATCTGGCAGACTTCTATCGCCGGCGATTTCTGCGCATCGTGCCCGCACTGCTGGTGGTTCTACTGGCAAGCGGCCTGTTCTCAGCGATGTTCGTGCCGCAAGCCTGGCTCAGCATGCAGAATGACCGTACCGGCCTGGCCGCTTTCTTTGGTATGAGCAACTTCGTGCTGGCCTGGAACACCGACACCTATTTCTCGCCTTCCGCCCTGCTCAACCCCTATACCCACACCTGGACCCTGGCCGTAGAAGAGCAGTTCTACCTGATATTCCCGCTGATCTACTTCGCCTGGTTGCGCTACAAGCAACGGAACAGGTTCGTCTGGGCGCTCCTGCCCCTGCTGGCGCTGATATCACTGGCGCTTAGCGCCATTCAGACACGGGACAATCCGCTCGAAGCGTTCTACCTGCTGCCCAGCCGATTCTGGGAGCTGGCCGCAGGGGCGATCCTTTACCAGTGGATCGGAACAGGCCGCTTCACACTGTATTCGGCTGCCGCAACCCGAACCATGCTTCTCGGCGGACTCGCACTGGTCATCGGCGGACTGTTCCTTGCCGACGAAAACCAATTCCCTTTCCCTTGGGCACTCGTCACCGTTTCCGGCACCTTGCTGGTCATTACCGCCCTGGTACAGAAAACTGACACCCCATCCCTACCCCTGCGCCTGCTGCAATCGTCACCCGCGACCTATATTGGCCGGCTGTCCTACTCGTTGTATCTTTGGCATTGGCCAGTCCTGGTGTTCCTGCGCTGGACCACCGGCCTGGAGCAGCTCGCCGTGCAATTGGCCTACCCGGTCATCGTCACGGCACTCGCTGCGGTCTCCTATCACGCGGTTGAGACACCCTTGCGCACCGGCAATTCGCTTCTTCAACGCCAGGCCTGGATCACGATCGCCTCGTGCCTTGCGGCGATCGGCCTGTCTTGGTCAGGTGCGCGGTGGGTGTCCGAGAATCCCGAGGCGCTGTCGCTGAGCAAGACCAGCGATACCTACACTTGGTTCTCCAGACGGTTGCCGCAACGCTCGGCCAGCGAACCGATCAAGGACTTGCAATGGCAGGGCCGTCAGCTGTTTGTTATCGGCGATTCGCATGCAGCGGCCTATCGCACGATGTTGAGCCTCGCATCGCAGCAACTGGGTATCAAGGTCGTGGAATATGAGCGCGGCGGCTGCGCGGTGGTCAGTCTCATCGCACCAGACCCGCAAGGTGCGTGCACTCAAGCCCGGGAAAGAGCCCTACGGAACATTGAAGCGCGGGCAAACCCGGGAGATATCGTCTTCCTCGCCTCGTTGCGAATGCCAGAGATGGCAGGGCGCGAGTGGGCACGTGGAGAAGAAGAAGTGCTCAACGACGTGCTTTCTGAATTCACACCCGAGCAGATTGAAGGTGCCCAAGCCTCCGCTGAAACGGTCCTGACGCGCTTGATGACCGCCAGGGTGCAGGTGCTGATTGATGCTCCCAAGCCTCTATTCAAGGCCCCACCCTATCGCTGCTCGGACTGGTTCAACCGGATGAACCCGATCTGCGCACCCGGGTTCACCATGGAGCGCGACCAGCTTGAGCAGCTACGTGCCCCGCAAATGGCGCTGATCGAGCGGTTAACCCGCCAGTATCCGATGCTTCAGGTCTGGGATCCGCTGCCGCTTTTGTGCCCAGGCCGAACCTGTTCAGCCTTTGACGACGATAAACCACTTTTCCGCGACGCCGATCACCTCAGCGGATATGGCAACCGCGTCCTTGAACCGACTTTCACACAGGCACTGCTGAACGCCCTGAAAAACGCGGGCTGATGCAGCCAGAAACTCACTCGGCTTCATGATCACGACTGCGCGCCGTCATCTCAAGCGCCAGGCGGCAAGCCCCAGGCAAATCCAGCCCGCAAGGAACGCGAGTCCACCGAACGGCGTGACGATCCCGAGCTTGCTGACGCCGGTCAGCGTGAGCACGTAGAGGCTACCGGAGAACAACAGGATGCCGATGGCAAAGGACGTCCCGGCCCAGGTCACCAGTCGTCCCGGAATCTGCGTCGCCAGCAACGCTACGCCCAACAATGCCAACGTGTGCACCAGTTGATAGGTAACGCCAGTGTGGAAGATCGCCAGGTATTCGGGCGTCAGACGGTTTTTCAGGCCGTGGGCGGCGAACGCGCCAAGGGCAACGCCGGTGAAGCCGAAAAAAGCGGCCAGCATCAGAAAGCCACGCAGCATGAAGAACTCCAGTCAGACTCGATCAACAGGGTCTGTATAATGGCCCGCTCAACGGGTTCGGCCAAGCCATCTCTATGCTGCGTTTATTTTTGCGACGATTCACGAAGGCCCTGCTCTGGTTCGCGGGGGGCAGCGTATTGCTGGTTCTGATTTTTCGCGTGGTACCACCACCTGGAACGGCCTTGATGGTCGAGCGCAAGGTCGAATCCTGGTTCGACGGCGAACCCATCGACCTGCAACGCACCTGGAAACCCTGGGATGAAATCTCCGACGACCTGAAAGTCGCGGTGATTGCCGGCGAGGATCAGAAATTCCCGGAGCATTGGGGTTTTGACTTTGGCGCGATCCAGGCCGCTCTGGCCCACAACGAACTCGGCGGATCGATTCGCGGCGCCAGCACCCTGAGTCAGCAGGTCTCGAAGAATCTGTTTCTGTGGTCCGGCCGCAGCTGGTTACGCAAAGGCCTGGAAGCCTGGTTTACCGGGCTGATCGAAGTGCTTTGGCCCAAACAGCGAATTCTCGAGGTGTACCTCAACAGCGTTGAATGGGATGACGGTGTGTTTGGCGCCGAAGCAGCGGCCAGGCATCACTTTGGCGTCGGCGCTCGCTCGCTGTCCCGGCAGCAGGCCAGTTCGCTGGCTGCGGTGCTGCCTAACCCGCGCGTTTGGAGTGCCGGTCATCCAACCAACTATGTCGCACGGCGAGCGGGATGGATTCGGCGGCAGATGAGTCAGCTCGGTGGTGACAGCTACCTTGCTGGGCTTAATGAATCGCGCCGCGCACCTTGGGCACAGTGACTTTTTGATGCACAAACAACAACGCCCCGATCAATGATCGGGGCGTTTTTTGTTGCCGGGCGCGCAGGTTAAGCGGCGATCGACAACTTGAGCTTGTTCATCGCGCTCTTCTCGAGCTGACGAATACGCTCGGCCGACACGTTGTACTTCTGCGCCAGGTCGTGCAGCGTGGCTTTTTCTTCTGCCAGCCAGCGCTGGTAGAGGATGTCACGGCTACGGTCGTCCAGCACTTCAAGCGCTACGTGCAGGTTGTGGTTCGAGTTGTCGCTCCAGTCAGCATCTTCCAGTTGACGGGCCGGGTCGTACCGGTGGTCTTCCAGATAGTTGGCCGGCGATTGGAAAGCGCTGTCATCGTCCGCTTCCGCGGCCGGGTCGAAGGCCATGTCATGGCCGGTCAGGCGACTTTCCATCTCGCGCACTTCCCGAGGCTCTACACCGAGGCTTTCCGCCACACGGTGGACTTCCTCGTTGTTCAGCCACGCCAGACGTTTCTTCTGGCTGCGCAGGTTGAAAAACAACTTGCGTTGAGCCTTGGTGGTCGCGACTTTCACAATGCGCCAGTTGCGCAGAATGAACTCGTGGATTTCCGCCTTGATCCAGTGCACGGCAAAGGACACCAGGCGTACACCCATTTCCGGGTTGAAGCGCTTCACGGCCTTCATCAGGCCGACGTTGCCTTCCTGGATCAGGTCGGCCTGAGCCAGACCGTAACCGGAATAGCTACGGGCGATATGTACAACAAAACGCAGGTGGGCGAGCACCATCTGCCGAGCCGCCCCCAAATCCTGCTCATAATAGAGACTCTCGGCCAGTTCACGCTCCTGCTCCGGCGTCAGCAATGGAATGCTGTTCACCGTGTGCACATAGGCCTCCAGGTTCGCACCCGGGACCAGAGCATATGCAGGTTGCAAAGAATTGGTCATACGAAAAAACCTCCGACTTACATAACTCGTGCAGTTCAGCACTGCGAAAATTGACCGGAAACCGAAAGACAAGTTCCCATAAACGCTGAAAGGGTCAATACGAGCAAAATGATACTACTTAGGCGCAAGCTCCCTCAGGTGGCGTGCGACTGCAATCCATGCACCGATATACCCCAACAGCACCGCGCCAAGCAAGAGCGACAGACCATCGGCAACTGGCACTCCGGCCAGCGCGAAATCACTGCCGTACAAGCCGGCCAGCCCCACTACCGCATCGTTCAGCCAATCAAGGCCAAACGCCAATACGCCCCAGGAAAAAACCCCCGCACCGAAGCCATAAAGCGCACCCATATATAGAAAGGGCCTACGCACATAGCTGTCAGTGCCGCCGACGAGTTTAATCACTTCTATCTCTGTGCGGCGGTTTTCAATATGAAGACGAATGGTATTGCCTATCACCAAAAGTAATGCAGAAACCAAAAGCACGGTCAGACCGAAGACAAAACGGTCGCCCAGCTTGAGGATCGCTGCCAGACGCTCGACCCAGACTAGATCAAGTTGTGCCTGTTGTACCTTGGGCAACTCGGAAAGTTTTTGTCGTAATGCTTCAAGGGCGGGTTTGTCGACTTCATTCGGCGTCACCAGAACCACGCCCGGCAGCGGGTTCTCCGGCAGTTCCTTAAGCGCCTCGCCCAGACCGGACTGCTGCTGAAACTCTTCCAGCGCTTGATCGCGGCCGACATATTCAGCATCGGCGACGCCGGGCATCCCCTTGATCTGCTCGCGCAGCGACTCACCCTCAGCGGGGCTGGCCTCGATTTGCAGGTACAGGGAAATCTGCGCCGCACGCTGCCAGGAACCGCCGAGGCGCTCGACGTTACTTAGCAAAAGTGACAGGCCCATAGGCAAGCTCAGAGCCACCGCCATCACCATGCAGGTAAAGAAGCTACCGATTGGCTGCTTGCCCAAACGACGCAAGCTATCGATCAGGCTGGCCCGATGACTCTCAACCCAGGCACGAAACAGCGTGGCGAAGTCCGGACCGTCATCATCGTCGCGTTTTTTCTTCTGCGGCTGCGGGTCGGCGGCCTTTGGGGCCACGCGCTCGGAAACCTTGGGGCTGCGTGTCGCACTCATACGCCAGCCTCCCCGTCGCCAATCAATCGGCCCCGCTGCAGGGTCAGCATGCGGTGACGCATACGGGCGATCAGCGCCAGGTCGTGACTGGCAATCAGCACGCTGGTACCCAGACGGTTGATGTCTTCGAACACGCCCATGATTTCTGCCGCCAGCCGCGGATCGAGGTTACCAGTCGGCTCATCTGCCAGCAGCAAGGCCGGGCGGTGCACGATGGCGCGGGCGATGCCGACGCGCTGTTGCTGACCGGTGGACAGGTCGCCGGGGTAAAGATCGGTCTTGTCCGAGAGCGCTACGCGCTCCAGGGCCGAATCCACGCGCTTGGCGATTTCGGCCTTGGACAGTCCAAGGATCTGCAAGGGCAGCGCGATATTGTTGAACACCGTGCGATCGAACAGTAACTGGTGGTTCTGGAACACCACGCCGATCTGCCGCCGCAGGTAAGGAATCTGCGCATTGCTGATGGTGCTCAGGTCTTGACCGGCCAACAGCAATTTGCCGGTGGTTGGACGCTCCATCGCCAGCAGCAGGCGCAACAAGGTGCTTTTACCGGCGCCGGAGTGGCCGGTCACAAACAAAAACTCGCCCCGACGGACTCGAAAGCTCAACTCATGCAAGCCGACGTGACCGTTCGGGTAGCGCTTACCGACCTGCTCGAAACGAATCATGAACGCTCCCGCTCGGCAAACAGTGCCTGGACAAAGGGTTCTGCTTCAAAAGTACGCAAATCATCGATGCCTTCACCGACGCCGATGTATCGAATAGGCAAGCCAAACTGCTTGGCGAGGGCGAAAATCACCCCACCTTTTGCGGTGCCGTCGAGCTTGGTCAGCGCCAGGCCGGTCAGTTCGACGGTCTGGTTGAATTGCTTGGCCTGACTGATCGCGTTCTGCCCCGTACCGGCATCGAGCACCAACAGCACCTCGTGAGGCGCGTCGGCGTCAAGCTTGCTGATCACCCGGCGAACCTTCTTCAGCTCTTCCATCAAATTGTCTTTGGTGTGCAGACGACCGGCGGTGTCGGCGATCAGCACGTCGATGCCACGGGCCTTGGCCGCTTGCACGGCGTCGAAGATAACCGAAGCCGAGTCAGCGCCGGTGTGCTGGGCGATGACCGGGATCTTGTTGCGTTCGCCCCAGACCTGCAATTGCTCGACGGCGGCGGCGCGGAAGGTATCGCCGGCCGCGAGCATGACTTTCTTGCCTTCAAGTTGGAGCTTTTTCGCCAGTTTGCCGATGGTGGTGGTCTTGCCGGCGCCGTTGACGCCGACGACCAGAATCACGAACGGCTTGCTCTGCGAAGTGATTTTCAGCGGTTGCTCGACCGGCTTGAGCATCGCCGCCAGTTCCGCTTGCAGGGATTTGTACAGCGCATCGGCATCGGCCAGTTCTTTACGGGCAACTTTCTGGGTCAGATGCTGAATGATCACCGACGTCGCCTCGACGCCAACGTCGGCGGTCAGCAGGCGGGTTTCGATGTCTTCGAGCAACTCGTCATCGATGATCTTCCTGCCCAGAAACAGGCTGGCCATGCCTTCGCCGATGCTGGCGCTGGTCTTGGACAAGCCTTGTTTCAGGCGGGCGAAGAAACCGGCTTTGGTTTCTTCGGTACGCGCAGGCTCGGCAGGCGCTTCGACGAGAGCGACAGGTGCGGCGGCAACGGGAGCGACAACCGGTGCGGGTGCTGGAGCAACCGGAGCAACAAATGCAGGAACGACAGGCTCCGGGACCACGAACGCAGGCTCGGCCATGACAACTGGCGCGACAACCGGCTCAACCACTGGCGCCTGAACGGGCTCCGGAGCAAATGCGCTCGGCGCTGGAATCGGCGGCGCAACGTGCGGCACCAGCTCATCTTCGACCAATGCCACCGGCTCTTCCGCCACAGGCAAGGTCAGCCACGGCTCTGCGGTTGGCGCCAGCGGCAGCTCAACCACCAGTTCAGTTTCAGGCTCAGCCTCGACTATCGGTTGCAGCACCGGCTCAGCGATCGGCAAGACAACCGGCGCGGGCTCTTCTTCTATGACCGGCGCAGGCGTTGGCTCAGGAAGTGGCTGTGGCTGTTCGACGACGGGTTCCTGCGGCTTTTTGCGCAGCCATCCGAACAGGCTTTTCTTCTCACCAGCCTCAGCTGGGGCTTTCTTGTCGTCGTTGGAACCAAACATGGAGGACGGCTATCTCACGGTAGCGACGCGCCAAAGGGCGCCTCGGCAAATAAATATTCGATGCAGAACAGACTGCGATTGACCCAGCTTGTTCACGCGCAACATTTTGTCGAGGTGCAAACAGCACCTCAAAGGTTGACTAATACGAAGGACTGGAACGGCATCGTCGGCGAAAACGCAGAGTTTAGCTGACAAACTCAAATCTTTAGCCGTAAACCCAAACAACCTGCTGACCGATCAAAGGCCTGATAGGCGTGGCCGCCAGTAAAACGGACCAGTATCCTAGCACCCTCTCGCCCGCCGACGCTAAGACCAAGCGGGTAGCTCAACAGGTTAAAAAACGAATGAATGCTTTAGCCCGCCGCGCTGCAGGCCTTCTGCTCAGCACAGTTTGTCTGCCCCTCTCGGCCCTGGCTGCCGATCCACAACCCACTCACGAATTCACCCTCGATAACGGCCTGAAGGTCGTTGTGCGCGAAGACCACCGAGCACCGGTGGTGGTTTCCCAAGTCTGGTATAAGGTCGGCTCAAGCTACGAGACCCCGGGGCAGACCGGTTTGTCCCACGCCCTGGAACACATGATGTTCAAGGGCAGCGAGAAAGTCGGCCCCGGCGAAGCCTCGCTGATCCTGCGCGACCTCGGCGCCGAAGAGAACGCGTTCACCAGCGACGACTTCACCGCTTATTACCAGGTGCTGGCCCGTGACCGTCTGGGCGTGGCCTTCGAGCTGGAAGCCGACCGCATGGCCAGCCTGCGTCTGCCGGCCGACGAGTTTGCCCGCGAGATCGAAGTCATTAAAGAAGAACGTCGCCTGCGCACCGACGACAAGCCAATGTCCAAGGCCTACGAACGCTTCAAGGCTATGGCCTACCCGGCCAGCGGTTACCACACGCCGACCATCGGCTGGATGGCTGACCTCGATCGCATGAAAGTCGAGGAGCTGCGCCACTGGTACCAATCCTGGTACGTGCCGAACAACGCCACGCTGGTGGTGGTCGGCGACGTGACTCCGGACGAGGTCAAAACCCTGGCCCAGCGCTACTTCGGCCCGATCGCCAAACGTGATGTGCCACCGGCGAAAATCCCGCTGGAACTGGCCGAACCCGGCGAGCGGCAGATCACCCTGCACGTGAAGACCCAACTGCCAAGCCTGATGCTGGGATTCAACGTGCCAAGCATCGCCACCGCCGAAGACAAACGCTCGGTCAACGCCTTGCGCCTGATCTCGGCCCTGCTCGACGGTGGCTACAGCGGACGCATCCCAACGCAACTGGAGCGCGGCGAAGAGCTGGTGTCCGGCGGTTCGTCGAGCTACGACGCCTATACCCGTGGCGACAGCCTGTTTACCTTGTCGGCAACGCCCAATACCCAGAAAAAGAAAACCATGGCCCAGGCCGAAGCGGGTTTGTGGACGCTGCTTGAACAGCTGAAAACCACCGCGCCGTCCGCTGAAGAGCTGGAACGCGTCCGCGCACAGGTCATCGCAGGCCTGGTCTACGAGCGTGACTCGATCACCAGCCAGGCCACCGCCATTGGCCAATTGGAAACGGTTGGCCTGTCGTGGAAGCTGATGGACACCGAACTCTCCGACCTGGAAAGCGTGACCCCGCAAGACATCCAGAACGCCGCCAAGCTGTATTTCACCCGCGAACGTCTCAGCGTCGCCCATGTATTGCCAGAGGAGACGACTCATGAGTGAGCGTAAAAAACCGCGCTTGGCCCTGATTGGCCTGATCGCTGTCGCAGTGATCGGGTCTGCAGCTTTTTACTTCTCGAAGACCGACGAATCCAAGGCCAGCGAAGCCCTCGACAAGGCCAAGGCCAGCCAGAAGCTGCAATCGCTGGCAGAACTCGACGGCAAGGCACCAAGCCACCGCACCCTGGACGTGCAGACCTGGAAAACCGCCGAAGGCGCCAAGGTGCTGTTCGTTGAAGCCCGGGAGCTGCCGATGTTCGACATGCGCCTGATCTTCGCCGCCGGCAGCAGCCAGGACGGCAACGCACCCGGTCTCTCCGTGCTGACCAATGCCATGCTCAACGAAGGTGTAGCCGGCAAAGATGTTGGTGCCATCGCTCAGGGCTTCGAAGGCCTGGGCGCAGACTTTGGCAACGGCGCGTTTAAAGACATGGCACTGGCTTCCCTGCGCAGCCTCAGCGCCGCGGACAAACGCGAACCGGCCCTGAAGTTGTTCTCTGAAGTCGTCGGCAAACCGACCTTCCCTGCCGATTCCTTTGCGCGCATCAAGAACCAGATGCTCGCCGGTTTCGAATACCAGAAGCAGAACCCGGGCAAACTGGCGAGCCTGGAGCTGATGAACCGTCTGTACGGCGATCACCCGTACGCGCATTCCAGCGATGGCACGGCGAAAACCGTTCCGGCAATAACCGTGGCGCAACTGCGCGCGTTTCATGAGAAGGCCTATGCGGCGGGCAACGTGGTGATTGCGCTGGTGGGCGACCTGTCTCGCGCCGAGGCCGAAGCGATTGCTGCACAAGTCTCCAGCACGCTGCCAAAAGGTCCTGAGCTGGCGAAAATCGCGCAACCGGAGGAACCGAAAGCCAGCATCGGCCACATCGAGTTCCCATCCAAGCAGACCAACCTGATGCTCGCGCAACTGGGTATCGATCGTGACGACCCGGACTACGCGGCACTGTCCATGGGCAACCAGATACTCGGCGGCGGTGGCTTTGGCACCCGGCTGATGAGCGAAGTGCGCGAGAAGCGTGGCCTGGCTTACGGCGTGTATTCGGGTTTCAGCCCGATGCAGGCGCGCGGCCCGTTCATGATCAACCTGCAAACTCGCGCCGAGATGAGCGAAGGCACGCTGAAACTGGTGCAAGACGTGCTCGCCGACTACCTGAAAACCGGCCCGACCGTGAAAGAGCTCGATGACGCCAAGCGTGAATTGGCCGGCAGCTTCCCGCTGTCCACTGCCAGCAACGCCGATATCGTTGGTCAGCTCGGCGCCATGGGTTTCTACAATCTGCCGCTGAATTATCTGGATGACTTTATGCGTGAGTCCCAGAGCCTGACGGTCGAACAGGTCAAAACCGCACTGAACAAACACTTGAGCACGGACAAAATGGTCATCGTCAGCGCTGGCCCGACCGTGCCGCAAAAGCCGTTACCGGCCCCAACTGATAAACCTGCCGAGCAACCGCTCGGGGTTCCGGAGCATTAATGGCCACTCGTCCTAAAAAACCCGTTCACAACGTGCACAACGGTGTGAACCAACTGCGCATCATCGGCGGTGAATGGGGCAGCCGAAAGCTGAGCTTCCCTGATGCACCAGGCTTGCGCCCGACCCCGGACCGGGTGCGTGAAACCCTGTTCAACTGGCTCGCGCCGTACGTTGCCGGGGCCAAAGTGTTTGATCCGTTCGCCGGCAGCGGCGCGTTGTTCCTCGAGGCGTTGTCCCGTGGCGCGGCCATGGGTCAGGCGCTGGACGCTAGCAACATCGCAGTCGCCAGCATCAAGGAGCATCTGGGCACGCTGCGCTGCACCACCGGCCAGATTCAGACCGCCGATGCTTTGCGCTACCTGGAAACCCAGACAGCGACCGCGTACGACGTAGTGTTCCTCGACCCGCCGTTCAACCAGAACCTGTTGCCGACCGTCTGCACGCTGCTTGAAGAGCGTCAATGGCTGGCCAACGAGGCCTGGATCTACACTGAAAGCGAGAACGCACCCTCGATACTCGGCCTGCCAGGCAACTGGCGCCTGCACCGGGAGCAGAAATCCGGGCGGGTTTACTACGCGTTGTGGCAACGTATGGCAGAGATCGCCGGTTAATCGACCGGCCTGAAAAAGGTGCGCGCCTCGAGCGAGGCTCGCACCGCTGCATCGAGAATAAACGTGTCCCATCCTCCAGAACGCTTCACCCCCGCCTTCGGCCTCGGCAATCCGCACTTGCAAACCTTGTGGGGACCGCTGTGGCGCAAAACCACGCATATCGAGCGCCAACGCGAACGCCTGTGGCTTGAGGACGGTGACTTTCTCGATCTCGACTGGCACGGCCCGCACAGCGCCGATGCGCCACTGGTGCTGGTGTTGCACGGCCTGACCGGCTCTTCAAATTCGCCTTACGTGGCCGGGGTGCAGAAAGCATTGGGTGCCCAAGGCTGGGCCAGCGTCGCGCTGAACTGGCGCGGCTGCTCAGGCGAGCCGAATCTGTTGCCGCGCAGCTACCACTCCGGCGCCAGCGAAGACCTGGCCGAAACCATCAAACACCTGCGGGCCAAACGCCCTCTGGCGCCACTGTATGCGATCGGCTATTCCCTGGGCGGCAATGTCTTGCTCAAGCACTTGGGCGAATCCGGCAGTGACAGCGGCGTGGTCGGTGCGGTGGCGGTGTCGGTGCCGTTTCGTCTCGATCAATGCGCCGACCGGATCGGCCAGGGTTTCTCCAAGGTCTATCAGGCGCATTTCATGCGCGAGATGCTGGCCTACATCAAGAACAAGCAGCGACAGTTCCAGCATGACGGGCGCGAGGATGGACTGGCGACATTGGCTGCGCTGGGCTCGCTAGAGAACATGCGCACGTTCTGGGATTTCGATGGCCGGGTCACGGCGCCGCTGAATGGTTTTGCCGATGCCGAGGATTACTATCGCCGCGCCTCGAGTCGTTATTTCCTAGGCGAGATTCGTACGCCAACCCTGATCATTCAAGCGGCCGATGACCCGTTTGTCTTTCCTCATAGCCTGCCGCAAGCCGAGGAATTGTCCGCCTGCACTCAATTCGAACTACAGCCCAAGGGTGGGCATGTCGGCTTCGTCGATGGCTCGTTCAGGCAACCGGGTTACTACCTGGAACGACGCATCCCGCAGTGGCTGACCGCCGCAGGTCGCGAGTAATGGGTTGCGAGCAAGCCCGCTTCCACATTTAGATGGGGGATTACTCGCCGATGGCGATGCCATGCGCGGGATCATTGATCCACTCGCTCCATGAACCGGCATACAAAGATCCCAACGGATACCCGGCCAGACACAACGCAAACAGGTTGTGACACGCCGTCACGCCAGAACCGCAGTACGCGACCAGATCGGTCGGCGAACGATGACCGAGTTTCGCTGCAAAACGCTGCTTGAGCTGATCCGCCGGCAGAAAACGCCCGTCGCTGCCCAGGTTGTCAGTGAACGCCGCACATTGCGCGCCGGGGATGTGCCCGGCAATCGGATCGATCGGCTCGACTTCGCCTTTGAAGCGCGGCAAGGCGCGAGCATCGAGCAAGGTCAGCGCGGGCTGGCCGAGACGTTGCTGGAGCTGTTCGGCGCTCAAGATCAGCGCATTGTCCGGCGTTCCAGTGAAGGTGCCACGTTCAATCTCCGGCGCATCAAGACTCAGGGGCAAACCGGCCGCGTGCCAGGCCTTGAGCCCGCCATCGAGAATGAACACGCCGTCACGTTTACCCAGCCAGGCCAGCAACCACCAGGCCCGCGCCGCGTAGGCACCGGGACCGTCGTCGTACAAAATCACATCGCTGTCGGCGTTGATGCCCCAGGCTTGCAGACGTTCGATCACGTCTTCAGGTTCTGGCAACGGATGGCGCCCGGTCACACCCTTGACCACGGTCCCGCTCAAATCACGCTCAAGATCGGTAAAGCGCGACCCGGCGATATGCCCTTCGGCATAACTGCGCTGACCGTAATCCGGGTCTTCGAGGGCAAAACGACAATCCAGAATCACCAACCCCGGCTGATCCTTTTTCAGGTCCAACGCTTGTGGGCTGATCAGTTGCGCAATGGGCATAACGGACTCCTGTGATTTTGGCGATGTTTGATCCTACTTCACTTCTTCCAACGCTTGGGCCAGCGGCACGTAAAACTCATCGAACAGCGCATTCACCGCGGCGCGAGACTGATCCGTGACAAACCCCGCCTCAAGCACCAGCACCTGATACACGCCTCGTTTAATCGCCTGTTCGCTCAGGTGATTGGAGTTTTCACGCGTGGTGCACAGAAAACGCACCCAGGACGTCAGGATGATCCAGGCATTGAGCGTCAGGGATTCAATCTGAACCTTGTCCATTTGCAGGATGCCGGCCTCGACGAAGCCCGCGTAGATGTGCGTGCCATGGATCAGACAGCGTTGGGAAAAACGCCGATATCGGGCAGCCAGCTCCGGATCGCTGTCGAGCAGATGCTCCAGATCGCGGTGCAAAAACCGGTAGCGCCACATGGCGGCCAGCAACTCCTGAAGGTAGACGCGCTTGTCGTCAACCGTGGCGGCGCGACCCTGGGGCGGGCGCAGGAAGCTGTCCACCAGGCTTTCGTACTCACTGAACAGCACGGCGATGATCGCCTGCTTGTTGGGGAAGTGGTAGTACAGGTTCCCCGGGGAAATTTCCATGTGGGCAGCAATGTGGTTGGTGCTGATGCTTCGCTCACCCTGCTGATTGAACAGCTCCAGGCTGTTCTGCACGATGCGCTCGCTGGTTTTGATCCGAGGTGCCATAGCTTGGGCTTTAATTCAGAGTGCGTTGACGGGCATCTTACGACCTAACGGGGAGTGGATAAAACAACGCTGCACCAGGATGTCATTTGACTTTCTAGAGCATGGACTCTAAAAAGTCCCTTATTACAATAAAACCGGAGCCGACCATGACTGCTGACATCGCCTACCTGCAGAACCTCCAGCAGCCTCTGGAAGAGCTCCAGACCCTGTTCGACGCCCAACGCACGGCGTATGCAGCCAACCCGATGCCGCCCGCTGCCCAGCGCCAGCAATGGCTAAAAGCCCTGCGAGATCTGTTGAGCAATGAGCGTCAGGTACTGATCGATGCCATCAGCCAGGATTTCAGTCATCGCAGCGCCGATGAAACCCTGCTCGCCGAACTGATGCCCAGCCTGCATGGCATTCACTACGCCAACCAGCACCTCAAAGGCTGGATGAAGGCGTCGAAGCGCAAGGTCGGGATTGCTTTTCAACCCGCGGCAGCCAAAGTCGTTTATCAACCTTTGGGTGTGGTCGGGGTGATCGTGCCGTGGAACTATCCACTGTATCTGGCCATTGGGCCATTGGTAGGCGCGTTGTCGGCAGGCAATCGGGTGATGCTCAAACTCAGTGAGTCGACCCCGGTCTTCGGTTTGTTGCTCAAAGAATTGCTGGGCCGAATCTTCCCGCAAGACCTGGTCTGCGTGGTGCTGGGCGAAGCCGATATCGGTGTAGCGTTCTCAAAACTGCGCTTCGATCACCTGCTGTTCACCGGCGCCACCAGCGTTGGCAAACACGTAATGCGTGCGGCGGCCGAGAACCTGACTCCTGTGACCCTCGAACTCGGCGGCAAATCCCCGGCCATCGTGTCTCGCGACGTGCCGCTCAAGGACGCTGCCGAACGCATCGCCTTCGGCAAGACGCTCAACGCCGGGCAGACCTGCGTGGCCCCGGACTATGTCCTGGTGCCGGAAGATCGCGTCGGTGCGTTCATCGAGGCCTATCGTCAGGCGGTTCGCGGTTTTTATCCGACCCTGACCGACAACCCGGACTACACAGCGATCATCAATGACCGACAATTGGCGCGCCTCAACGGCTACATCAGCGACGCCACCAGCAAGGGGGCGCTGCTGATTCCTCTGTTCGACCAGGGACAGGGGCGCCGCATGAGCCACAGCCTGCTGCTCAATGTCAGCAACGACATGATGGTGATGCAGGACGAAATATTCGGCCCGCTGTTGCCGATCGTTCCGTACAAGGACCTGGATCAAGCCTTTGCCTACATCAACCAACGACCTCGTCCGCTGGCCCTGTATTACTTCGGCTACGACAAGCGTGAGCAAAACCGCGTACTTCACGAAACCCATTCCGGCGGCGTGTGCCTGAACGACACCCTGCTGCACGTCGCTCAGGACGACATGCCATTCGGCGGTATCGGCGCCTCGGGCATGGGCCACTACCACGGCCACGAAGGTTTCCTGACCTTCAGCAAAGCCAAAGGTGTGCTGATCAAACAGCGGTTCAATGCGGCGAAATTGATCTACCCGCCGTACGGCAAATCCATTCAGAAGCTGATTCAGAAGCTATTTATCCGCTAACGATCGCCACCACCGGGTAATAACAATAATGAGCCCAAGTCTGTCCGATACACCCGCGCTGTCACGGCGCGGCTTGCTTAAATTCAGCCTGGGTGCCAGCGCCTTTCTCGCCACCGCCGGTTTGGGAGCGAGCCTCAGCGGCTGCTCGTCGAGCATTCCGGCCAGTGGTTTCGCGATTCTGCGCAGCGGTGACTTGCTGTTTCTGCGGGCACTGATTCCGGTGATGCTCGACGGCGCCGTGGCCGTCGAGAAAATGCCGACGGCCGTCGATGGCACCCTGCACTGTCTGGATTACAGTCTGAATCACCTGTCGCCGGAAATGCTCAAGCTGACCCAGCAGTTATTCGATGTACTGGGAATGGCCGTGACTCGAGGACCACTGACTGGGATCTGGGGCAGCTGGGAAAACGCCAGTGCTGACGAGATTCGGCACTTTCTGGATCGCTGGGAAAACAGCGCGTTAAGTTTGCTGCGCATGGGCCACAGCTCGCTGCAGCAGCTGGTGATGATGGCGTGGTACAGCCGGGCGGAGTCGTGGGCGCATTGCGGGTATCCCGGACCGCCTACGGTATAAGACCGAGTTGACCCTATCGCGAGCAAGCTCGGCTCCCACAGAATCAAAAATAAGAAGAGAACCTGAACATGCCCGTACCCGATCCGTTCCGCGAAGGCCTGGCCCGTGGCTGGAAAACCTATAACGGTTCGCAACTGACCCAGGACCTGACCCTCGAAGCGGACGTGGTGATTATCGGCAGCGGCGCTGGCGGCGGGACCACCGCCGAAATTCTTAGCGCCGCGGGCTACAAGGTGTTGCTAATCGAGGAAGGGCCACTCAAGACCAGCAGCGACTTCAAGCTGCTCGAAGACCTGGCCTACACCAGCCTCTACCAGGAAGGCATCGGCCGCATGAGCAAGGACGGCGCGATCACCATCCTCCAGGGTCGGGCGGTGGGCGGCACCACGCTGATCAACTGGACCTCAAGCTTTCGCACGCCGGACCCGACCCTCGACCACTGGGCCAAAGAACACGACGTCAAAGGCCACACGCCGGCCGAGATGGCGCCGTGGTTCGAGAAGATGGAACAACGCCTGGGCGTCGCTCCCTGGATGATCCCACCCAACGCCAACAACGACGTGATCCGCAAAGGCTGCGAAAAACTTGGTTACGCCTGGCATGTGATCCCGCGCAACGTGCGTGGCTGCTGGAACCTCGGCTACTGCGGCATGGGTTGCCCGACCAACGCCAAGCAATCGATGCTGGTGACGACTATCCCGGCGACCCTGGAAAAAGGCGGTGAGCTGCTTTATCTGGCTCGCGCCGAAAAGCTCTTGATCAGCGGCGACAAGGTCA
This sequence comes from Pseudomonas sp. HLT2-19-2, assembly GCF_054898005.1. Taxonomy (NCBI): domain Bacteria; kingdom Pseudomonadati; phylum Pseudomonadota; class Gammaproteobacteria; order Pseudomonadales; family Pseudomonadaceae; genus Pseudomonas; species Pseudomonas sp. HLT2-19-2. The sequence continues at coordinate 5,827,440 of NZ_CM142712.1, forward strand.
TGGGCCTGCAATGCGTAGCGATGGATGACCGTTGCGTCGCTCCCATGGGCAAGACAATCACGGTCAAGGCCCGGCATTACGTGCTGGCTGGCGGCGGGATCAACAGCCCGGCGCTGCTCATGCGCTCCGAGGCGCCCGATCCGCACAAACGGCTGGGGAAAAGGACTTTTCTACACCTGGTGAACATGTCGGCCGGGCTGTTCGACGAGGTGATCAACCCGTTCTATGGCGCGCCACAGTCGATCTATTCCGACCATTTCCAATGGCAGGACGGCACCACCGGAAAAATGTCTTACAAACTGGAAGTGCCGCCGCTGCACCCGGCGCTGGCGACCACGCTGCTCGGTGGCTTCGGTAAGGAAAACGCCCGGCACATGGAAAACCTGCCCCATACCCACGCTATGTTGGCGTTGCTGCGGGACGGTTTCCACCCGGACAGCCCGGGCGGTAGCGTCGAGTTGCGCGGTGACGGCACGCCGGTGCTCGACTATCAGGTTTCTCCCTATGCCTGGGACGGGTTGCGCCGGGCGTTCCACAGCATGGCCGAGATCCAGTTCGCTGGTGGTGCCAAGGCGGTGATGCCCATGCACGCCGACGCTCGTTACGTAAAAAACCTGGCCGAAGCGCGCACGCTGATCGACGGTCTGAGCCTTGAGCTGTATCGCACACGCCTTGGCAGTGCCCATGTGATGGGCGGTTGTGCCATGGGTGAAGATCCGAAAAACGCCGTGACCGACAGCCTCGGCCGCCATCATCAGATAAGCAACTTGTCGATTCATGACGGCTCGCTGTTCCCCACCAGCATTGGCGCCAATCCGCAATTGTCGGTCTACGGGCTGACGGCGCAGCTGGCGACTTCTTTGGCCGAACGTTTGAAAAACCCATGAAAATGGAGAATATTCCAATCGTCTATAGTGCTTTCTTACCCAAAAGGCGACTTGGCCGACCGGGAAGGCTGCGATACCATCCGACTCCCCAACGGACTCCCGCCAGGACGACGCGATGAACCGAGTGTTGTACCCAGGTACCTTCGACCCTATTACCAAGGGCCATGGCGATCTGGTCGAACGCGCCGCGCGCCTGTTCGATCATGTGATCATCGCTGTCGCCGCCAGCCCGAAGAAAAACCCGTTGTTTCCCCTGGAACAGCGTGTGGCGCTGGCCCGCGAGGTCACTAAACATCTGCCCAACGTTGAAGTCGTCGGCTTTTCCACGTTGCTGGCGCACTTCGCCAAAGAGAAGAACGCCAACGTGTTCCTGCGTGGTTTGCGTGCGGTGTCGGACTTCGAATACGAATTCCAGCTGGCCAACATGAACCGTCAGCTGGCGCCGGATGTGGAAAGTCTGTTTCTTACCCCGTCCGAGCGTTATTCGTACATTTCCTCGACGCTGGTTCGTGAAATCGCAGCCCTGGGCGGCGATATCACCAAGTTCGTCCACCCTGCGGTGGCGGATGCCCTGAACGAACGCTTTAAAAAGTAGGAGCTGCCGCAGGCTGCGATCTTTTCCCTTGATCGCGCCCGCGTGCACTGCGGGCGCCAATGCGGCACAATTGTGCGCATTGGTTTATTGCGCCCGGGCCTTCCGCCTTGGCTGGAGTTAGCATGTCCCTGATCATCACCGACGATTGCATCAACTGCGACGTCTGCGAACCCGAGTGCCCGAACGCCGCCATTTCTCAAGGCGAAGAGATCTACGTGATCGACCCGAACCTGTGCACTCAGTGTGTGGGTCACTACGACGAACCTCAGTGCCAACAAGTTTGCCCGGTGGATTGCATCCCGCTGGACGAGGCGCATCCAGAGACTGAAGAGCAGTTGATGGCGAAGTATCTGGTGATTACCGGTAAGGCTTGATTCATTTGGCGCCCGTGAGGGCGTCTTAGGCTAGGCAGCGAGCACTGACTATAGACCGTATAAGGTATCAGCTCTGACAGCGCGGGCAAAAGACGCTGGCGCGCTGCCCAAGCTTCACGTCCCGCAGCTCCGTCCCGCAGACCTTGCACGGCTCACTGCCGCGGCCATACACGAACAGCTCCTGCTGGAAATAACCCGGCTGACCATCACCGCCGATAAAGTCGCGCAGCGTGGTGCCGCCGCGTTCAATAGCGGCAGACAGGATGCGTTTGATCTCGATCGCCAATTTCAGATAACGCGCCCGAGAGATGCTCTTCGCCTCACGACGCGGGTCGATACCTGCCGCGAACAACGCTTCGGTTGCGTAGATATTACCCACGCCGACCACCACCGCATTGTCCATGATGAACGGTTTAACCGCCATGGATCGACCGCGGGACTGCTGGAACAAGCGCTCACCGTCGAACAGGTCGGTCAACGGCTCCGGCCCCAGGCGAATCAACAATTCGTGGTTCAGCGGGTCGAGGCTCCAGAGCATCGCACCAAACCGTCGCGGGTCGGTGTAACGCAAGGCCAGGCCGGATTCCAGCTCGATGTCCACATGCTCATGCTTGGCCACTGGCGTGCCGACTTCCACCAGACGCAGATTTCCCGACATGCCTAAATGGCTGATCAGCGTGCCGACTTCGGCATTGATCAGCAGATACTTCGCGCGTCTTTCCACCAGCACGATGCGCTGGCCAGACAGCCGCACATCGAGGTCTTCGGGAATCGGCCAGCGCAAGCGGCGGTCACGCACGATCACCCGGCTGACGCGCTGGCCTTCAAGGTGCGGCGCAATTCCGCGGCGAGTGGTTTCGACTTCAGGCAGTTCCGGCATGGTGCTCTCGAATCAGGCTGTGCAACGCTCAGCGGTGCGTGCCAAGGTCGCGAATCGTTTGTTTGAGGGTCTCGAAGTCGTAGTCCGAGAGGCCGACATAATCGAGAACCAAAGGCGCGATGCTGTTCCACTCGTGGTCCTCGGTCTGGTTGCCCAGCACCCGGTAGGACGCACAAATGTGCTCGGCCATCTTCAGGATCGCCAGCAGATTTTTCAGCTGGCTGTTGCGCAATGACTCATCGCTGAAGATCGCCAACGCATTGTGGTGATTGGCGATGGCGGCGGTTACATGCTCCGGCAGGCGCCAGGATTTGGCGGTGTAATAACCCACCACCGCGTGATTGGTATTGAACACCCGATTCTCCGTGTCCACCACCCGGCATTCAGCGCTGGCGCTGGCATAGGCCTCTTCGAGAACGGTCATGTAGTTGGGAAAACGCTGGAGCATCAGCGGCACGCCGCAGTCATGGAACAGACCCAGAGCGTACGCTTCATCGCCGGCCTGGGCGCCGATGCGCTTGGCCAGGGTCAGGCAGGTCATCGCCACGTCCTGAGCGGTGTCCCAGAAACGATTCAAGGTGACGATGGTGTCGTCGTTCATCTCGCCCTTGATCGACTGCGCGTTGATCAGGTTGATGATCGAACGGCTGCCCAGCAGATTCACCGCACGCTGAATCGAGGCGATCTTGTTGCTCAAGCCGTAATACGGCGAATTGACGATTTTCAACAAGGCGCCAGAGAGGCCCGGGTCCTGGGAGATCAGCTTCGCGATCACCTCCAGATCCGGATCGGGCATGTACTGCTCCATCTGCAAATCCACCATGATCTGCGGCTGGGCCGGCACGCTGATGCCTTGCAGGGACTGTTGAATCTGTTCGGAAGTCAACTCTTGGGACATAAGTACACACTCTGGGACAGGCAGCGATTCTAACCCTTATAAAGTTGGATCCGACACCTTGGCCGGTACATCGCCTGAAGTTTCATCAAAGTCCGGGCGTTCCTCACCGCATGTCCATCCGCCAAACCGTGGCCTTGCGCAACACGCTATACTCCCGCTCTTTTTTCCGGAGCGACGTCATGTCCCTGCCTAGCCTGCGCCTCAAAGCCAACGCCGACCGTCGCCTGCGAAATGGCCATTTGTGGGTCTATAGCAACGAAATCGATGTAGCCGCTACTCCTTTGCACGGTTTCAAGGCCGGCGACCAGGCGATCCTCGAAGCTGCCGGCGGCAAGCCGCTGGGCATCGTTGCCATGAGCCCGAACAACCTGATTTGCGCCCGTCTGCTGTCGCGCGACGTCAAGTTGCCGCTGGACAAGTCGCTGCTGGTGCATCGCCTGAACGTTGCCCTGTCCCTGCGCGATCGTCTGTTCGACAAGCCGTTCTATCGCCTGGTCTACGGTGACTCCGACCTGTTGCCAGGCCTGGTGGTTGACCGTTTTGGCGACATTCTGGTGGTACAGATCGCCTCGGCAACCATGGAAGCCCATAAAGAAGACGTGATCGCAGCGCTGACCCAAGTGATCAAGCCAAGCGGCATCCTGTTCAAGAACGACTCTGCTGCACGTGATGCCGAAGGCCTCAATCGCTACGTCGAGACCGTGTTCGGCCTGGTGCCGGAGTGGGTCGCGCTGGAAGAAAACGGCGTGAAATTCGAAGCGCCAGTCATCCAGGGACAGAAAACCGGCTGGTTCTACGACCACCGCATGAATCGCGCGCGTCTGGCACCTTATGCCAAAGGCAAACGCGTGCTGGACCTGTACAGCTACATCGGTGGCTGGGGCGTGCAAGCGGCTGCTTTCGGCGCCAGTGAAGTGTTCTGCGTCGACGCGTCGGCCTTCGCCCTCGACGGCGTGGAGCGCAACGCCGCGCTGAACGGTTTTGCCGACAAAATGACCTGCATCGAAGGCGACGTGTTCGAAGCCCTGAAAGAGCTGAAAGCCAGCGAAGAACGCTTTGACGTGATCGTTGCCGACCCGCCGGCATTCATCAAACGCAAGAAAGACATGAAGAACGGTGAAGGCGCCTACCGCCGCCTGAACGAGCAAGCCATGCGCCTGCTCAGCAAGGACGGCATCCTGGTCAGCGCTTCGTGCTCGATGCACCTGCCCGAAGACGATCTGCAAAACATCCTGCTGACCAGCGCCCGTCACTTGGACCGCAACATCCAGATCCTGGAGCGCGGCGGTCAGGGCCCGGATCACCCGGTTCACCCAGCCATCGCCGAAACCCGCTACATCAAGAGCATCACCTGCCGTCTGCTGCCAAACAGCTGATTACGCCGGTTTGACGGGGGGCCAACCGGCTCCCCGTTCTATTATCTGTTATTGATTTCTCCAACTTCCTACTCCCGCAGCCTTACTGACTTGCAGGACGTTTCGCGCTGTCTTTTATCTTGGCGGACAAAACTTACAAGATTCATCCAGCCCCACGATTGATCCGACAAAATTACTGGAACATTCCTACCAAATATCCCCTTGATAAGAACTCATTACAAACTATGATTAAGTTGTCACAAAGGAGTGACACTCACTATCACTTACAAGGAGTTCAAAACATGAAAGCAATTACTCTGGAAGCAAACAAAATCGCCAACCTGTCTTTTCTGGTTGCTCCAAAAGCCCGCTAAGTAAATGAGACGCTGGGGAGTGCCGGCTACCCAGCGTTTTCTATAGTACGGACCAGAGTGAGTTGCCAAACATGCAGATTAACCCTTACATATTCATACTGCCTCGTTCGCCCGGCCAAATAGTCTGGGATTACAAGAACCACAAACAATTCGAATTAAACCTGGAATACTCAACCCGTCTCGCACACCTTATCGACAATCCCGGAAGGTTTGACCAAAACAATACAATAGACAATCAATTTGCAAGTGCAGAAATACTAACACCTTCAATACAAGACCCTATTGAATGGGGCTGGGATGAACTATCGAAGATATTTCATATCGGCACCAAGAACATCCCTTGTGAATATGTCCCCCAAGATATTAATGAATGGTCAAGACACTATCTGGACCATTGCGCCGAAGTTTTGGCCACCCCTGCTCCAGAGAGCAGCCTGAATAAGCGACCGACAAGCGAGCGGATTTCCCTGCCTCAACCTTCCTGCTTCCCGGTAAACGCTCTTGTAAAGACGTTGATCGAGCGAAAGACCTGTCGCACCTTCACGGGTGAAAGGGTTTCCCTCGATGATTTGAGCACTCTTCTGTATTTGTCCCTTGGCTATCTGCGTGAGCGCGAAAACGATATCGACGAAACCATCGCAGAAGGTCATGGCGCCCGGCGTAGCAGTCCATCCGGTGGCGGGCTGAATGCCTGTGAAGGTTTTGTTCATGTTCAGAACGTCAGCGGCTTGAATCCCGGACTCTACGCCTACCACCCCACAGAGCATGCATTGAGCTTCGTCAATCCGGTGCCTGACTCGCCCTTGGGGCAGTTGTTGTGTGGCCAGCATTTCATCAACAATCTGCCAGTCGGCCTGTTCATCACCGCTCGCTTCGACAAACTGTGGTGGAAATATGAACACTCGCGGGCGTACCGAATGGCCTACGTGGAAGCAGGTCATATTTCCCAGACCTTTCAACTGGTGGCCACCGCACTTGGATTAAGCACCTGGCTGACCGGTGCGTTGGCCGACGATCAGGTCGAAACGTTGCTGGGGATCGAGGACAGCGCCGAACAACCGTTGTTTTTTGTAGGCTGCGGCCAGAGTGACGGACAAGCAATGTGCAAGGAATTGAAAGCGCTGCTGAGCAGCCGAGGCTCACACCAATGACCGAGCCCCGCACAGACGACCTTTCCCTTCCCGACGCCTGGGCCCAGCGCTTCACCCTCGGCGACTGGAACACTCGAGCCTCGGTACGAACCAGCGAGCACTGCTATCAATTGCCATCAGACCTGGAACGGCAACTGGAAACACGACACTGGTTCCCGCCGGCCTTCCTGCCCTACCTGAGCCACCCGGCAATCGAAGCAGCAGGCAGCGCGATCGTCCATCGATTATCGGCCAATCATCTGGTGTATTTCCTCGACTACACCACCCGACTCGAACATCGTATCGTCAACCGCTCCGTGGAAACCATCGTCCACGATGAGCTCGGTGCGTCCATCCCCCGACGAATGAAAACGGCCGCCCTCCAGCTCTATACCGATGAGGGTTATCACGCCCTGTTTTCCAATAGCCTCGCCGAACAGATAGCCGACCTCTACGGCATGACCCAACGCCCAGTGATGCCGCACCGCATTACCCGACTGAACGCCCTCATCGACCACACCCCCGACAGGCATAAGGCGCTCGCCTGGTTTCTCGTCGGCTTCGTATCCGAGACAATCATCGCCAGTGAACTGCTTGAGGTTTGCCGCAACGGGCTGGTGTCCAGCGTCCAGGAAATGCTCAGGGACCACCTCACCGACGAGGCCCGACACAGTCGCTACTTTTCCGAAGTGTTTCATTATCTGTGGCTGACCCTGAACAGCAGCCAACGCACTTTCGCCGCGAAGTTGCTGGTAGACGTCATCCCGATGTTCTTTGAGGTCGATGAGCGATGGCTGAAGGAAAGCCTGAACAGCGTGGGCCTCGGCGATAATTGCGTCGCAGAAATCCTCAGTGCCCTGACCGGCCCGCAAGCCTGCCTTCAGCGCTCCCGATCGGGTGCAGGCGCGACGTTTCAGGCAATGGAAAAGGCAGGGTTCTTCGACTTGCCTTGTAACCAGCAGCTCTTCGTAAAGGCAGGACTTGTCGATGGATGAAGGAAAATCCGCAGTCAGTGACAAAAACCGCCGAGCCACGGTCATTCTGTTGATGACCATGACGCTGCTCGGCGTCTTCCCCCTTGATGTGGTGCTCCCGTCCTTTCCCGGTCTTTCTGACTACTTTCAGACCTCTTCATCCGAGATTGCCCTGTCCGTCAGCGTGTTCGCCATGGGTCTGGCGTTGTCCGTGGTGCTGGTCGGACCGTTGTCAGATTTGTGGGGGCGCAAGAAGCTGCTGCTGGCAGGTATCGCAATCGCGGTGGTCGGTGCGACGGGTTGCCTGGCTTCCAGCGAGTACAGCTGGTTTCTGTTCTTTCGCGTGATCCAAGCGGTTGGTTGCGGATCGTTCGTGCTGTCACAGGCACTGGTTCAGGATTTGTTCGTCGGCAAGGAACAGGAGCGAATCAGAATCTGGATGGTGACGGGCGGCGGGGTGTTCATATCGATTTCCCCCCTGCTGGGGGCCTGGTTGCAATCGCAGCTAGGCTGGCAGGGCAGCTTTTATGTGTTTATCACGCTGGCCGTCATTGTCTGGCTCAACGCCTGCTTTCTGCTCAAGGAAAACCCGCACCGTCATACGGCGTCGCACGGACGATTTTTCAGTGCCTATTGGCGGGTGTGCTCGGATCTACGCTTCATGGGTTACTGGCTAATTTCAGCGCTGGCCTTTGCCTGCCATTTTTCGTTCATCGTCATTTCACCGATCATTTTCATGGAACGTCTGGCGCTTTCATCGTACGAATTTTCCTGGGCGTTATTGCTGTATGGCGTGGCCTATGTGTTCGGCGGGATTGTCGCCAGCGCCCTGCATCGGCACCTGCAAGCCAACACGCAGATAGCTATCGGTCTGATTCTGATCGCGTTGTCAGGGTTGATCATGCTGTGGTTGGCGGATCAGTTCGGCCTCTCTGCTGCCGCGATACTGATACCCATGCTGATTTGTACAGCAGGCACCACCATTGCCAGACCTATCGCCAATTCCAAAGCCATGAGTCTCTACCCACAGAACGCCGGAACGTCTACCTCGGTGGGCGGCGTGCTGATTTTCATGTTCGGTGGCGTGATCAGCGTGGTGATCAATCTTGCGTACGACGACCTGACCACGGCGCTTGCCTTGTGTTTCCTGACCTTGAGTGCCGCGGGTCTTGGCTTGAATGTACTGATCACACGGCGGCATCTGGCGCTGAAGGTGGGCTGATAGCTGCCGATCGTCATCCCGTACCTTATGTCAGTACTGGATCAACACTTCCCGGCATTCCCTCCTGACGCCAGCCGTGTAGAATCGCGACATTCATCGCCAGTCATCCCCCGGCGGGTTTATGAGCTCAAGCTGAAGCGCGCGGCGATCCCGCAAAGTTATCGGCAACTTCCGGACACACGGCCATTTCTGAGTGTTCCAGACGTCAATAGAAGCTCACTTCCCTTTTGATACCTGATTAGCCGCCCGGAGTGCTTCATGCCTGATTACCGCTCGAAAACATCCACCCATGGCCGCAACATGGCCGGCGCCCGCGCACTGTGGCGTGCCACGGGGATGAAAGATGACGACTTCAAAAAGCCGATCATCGCCATTGCCAACTCCTTCACCCAGTTCGTACCGGGCCACGTCCACCTCAAGGACCTGGGCCAACTGGTCGCCCGCGAAATCGAGCGCGCCGGCGGTGTAGCGAAAGAATTCAACACCATTGCCGTGGATGACGGCATCGCCATGGGTCACGACGGCATGCTCTATTCGCTGCCGAGCCGCGAGATAATCGCCGACTCCGTCGAATACATGGTCAACGCCCATTGCGCCGATGCGATCGTCTGCATCTCCAACTGCGACAAGATCACCCCTGGCATGTTGATGGCGTCCCTGCGCCTGAACATCCCGGTGATCTTTGTCTCCGGTGGCCCGATGGAAGCCGGCAAGACCAAACTGGCCAGCCACGGCCTCGACCTCGTCGACGCCATGGTGATCGCCGCCGACTCCAGCGCTTCTGACGAGAAAGTCGCTGACTACGAGCGCAACGCCTGCCCGACCTGCGGTTCTTGCTCCGGCATGTTCACCGCCAACTCGATGAACTGCCTGGTCGAAGCCCTCGGTCTGGCATTGCCGGGCAACGGTTCGACCCTGGCCACCCACAGCGACCGCGAACAACTGTTCCTGCAGGCCGGCCGCACCATCGTCGAGCTGTGCAAGCGCTACTACGGCGAGAACGACGAGTCGGTGTTGCCGCGCAACATCGCCAACTTCAAGGCGTTCGAAAACGCTATGACCCTGGACATCGCCATGGGCGGTTCCACTAACACCATCCTGCACTTGCTGGCCGCGGCCCAGGAAGCCGAGATCGAGTTCGACCTGCGCGACATCGACCGTCTCTCCCGTCTCGTGCCGCAACTGTGCAAAGTTGCGCCGAACATCCAGAAGTACCACATGGAAGACGTGCACCGTGCCGGCGGGATCTTCAGCATCCTTGGCTCGCTGGCCCGTGGCGGCCTCCTGCACACTGACCTGCCGACCGTGCACAGCAAAACCCTGGCCGAAGGCATCGCCAAGTGGGACATCACCCAGACCAGCGACGAAGCGGTGCATCACTTCTTCAAGGCCGGCCCTGGGGGCATCCCGACGCAAACCGCGTTCAGCCAGTCGACCCGATGGGAGACCCTGGACGACGACCGTGAAAACGGCTGCATCCGCAGTGTCGAACACGCCTACTCGAAAGAAGGCGGCCTGGCCGTTCTGTACGGCAACATCGCGCTAGACGGCTGCGTGGTGAAAACCGCCGGCGTCGACGAGTCGATCCATGTCTTCGAAGGCAACGCAAAGATCTTCGAAAGCCAGGACAGCGCCGTACGCGGCATCCTCGCTGACGAAGTGAAGGCCGGCGACATCGTGATCATCCGTTACGAAGGCCCGAAAGGCGGCCCGGGCATGCAGGAAATGCTGTACCCGACGTCGTACCTGAAATCCAAAGGCCTGGGCAAAGATTGCGCCCTGCTCACCGACGGCCGTTTCTCCGGCGGCACTTCGGGCCTGTCCATCGGCCACGCTTCGCCAGAAGCGGCGGCGGGCGGCGCAATTGGTCTGGTGCAGGATGGCGACAAAGTGCTGATCGACATTCCAAACCGCTCGATCAACCTGTTGATCAGCGATGAAGAAATGGCTGGGCGCCGTGCCGAGCAAGATCAGAAAGGCTGGAAGCCGGTGGAAAAACGTCCACGTAAAGTGACCACTGCACTGAAAGCCTACGCCCTGCTGGCGACCAGCGCCGACAAGGGTGCTGTGCGTAACAAGGCAATGCTCGACGGGCTGTAAGCGTCAGTCGCAGTAACAAAAATGCCCCGCCAAGTGCGGGGCTGATCGTTCCCACGCTCCTGCGTGGGAATGCCTCAAGGGACGCTCCGCGTCCAGTGACGCGGAGCGTCACGGGCTGCATTCCCACGCAGAGCGTGGGAACGATCATCGAAGGGGTTACTGAATCTCTTCAGGCTTGACGATCACCCAGTTCTTGTCCGCCGTCACCGGCAACCCTTCCTTGGCCTGGGCCGCAGCGTGTTTGGCCATCATTCCGTTAATCTGGGTCATGTATTTGTCTTTGCGGTTGACCCACAAGTGGATGCCACCCTTGGCCACGTCGACGCCGTGGAACAGCATGAAACCATCGCTGGTCGGTGTATCGCCGCCGACCAGAACCGGTTTTTTCCACTCATCGATATAGGTCAGGATCGCCGCATGCTTGCCGGCCATCCAGGTCGCCGGAGTCCACAGGTACGGCGTCAGTTCGAGGCCCAGGTTAGCCTTCTCGTCATACTTGCCAGCGGTGATTTGCTTGCGCGCCGTGGTCAGTTCGCCAGACTTGGGATCCTTGAGCAGCAAGCTCACGCCGATCACGTTCTGCGGTTTCACGTTGTAGCCGTACTTCGGATCGGCGGCGACCATCCGCACCAATTCTTCGGAGGCGGCGGTCATCACGTAGACCTCGATGCCGTTCTCCATCAACTTGTTGTAGAGCTCTTTCTGGCCGGTGAAAATTTTCGGCGGGTTGACGTCGAGGTTCTTGACCACGTCGCCCTCGTAGTAAGTCGCCGGCACCGGTTTACCGGACGCCATCAACTCATCGACGTAGCCTTTGAGTGCCTGGAGGGTGAAGCCGGAAAACACTTGGGCGACCCATGGGTAGCAAACCATGTCGTCGAGTTCGCAGAGGCGATAGTAGTAGCTGAACAGGCTTTCCTTGTGGTCGGCAGTGTCTTTGAACGGCATCAGTTTCAGGGAGGGGTCGAGCTTCTCGCGGGTGATCAGACCCTTGTTTTCCATGAACGGCAGCAACGACTCTTCGAGGTCGTAGCGGTAACTGGTGTTGTCCATGTCGAACACCGCGTAGTTACCTTTGTTGGCGTTGGCCGCAATCATCGCGTCCAGCGCCTTGGCCTGATCGGCTGGCCAGTGTTTCAAATCCGTAGCGAATACCTGGCCGGCGAGGCTCAGGCCCAAACTCAATCCCAGTGCAGCAACCAGAAATTTCGGTACGAGCTTCATCGGCATGCTTTCCTTATTAAAAGACCCTGGTTCAAAGATATCGACGCTAACAAATTAATGTGACGGTGCCCGTCTGCCTGCGACCGCTCACGTCCCTATTGCGTCAGCTGCATCCCTGACAGCGACAGCTACTTATTCCAAAAACGACAGTAATCAGATGTTTTTGATATTAATTCATTAGATATCAAACTGTTACGCTCGCCGGTTCGCGGCTGCCCCGGAAGGTTGCTGGCACAAGTCATTATCGGAGTTCCAATGAATCTACCGCTGATCCTCAATCTGCTGGTGTTCCTCGCCCTGCTCTTTGGCCTGGCGCAAACCCGTCACACCACGTGGAGCCTGGCCAAAAAAGTCCTGCTCGCGTTGGTGCTGGGCGTGGTGTTCGGTGTTGCTCTGCACACCGTTTACGGTGCCGGCAACCCGGTACTGAAAACCTCGATCGGCTGGTTCGATCTGGTGGGCAACGGTTACGTGCAGTTGCTGCAAATGATCGTGATCCCGCTGGTATTCGCCTCGATCCTCAGTGCCGTGGCCCGTCTGCACAACGCCTCGTCGTTGGGCAAGATCAGCTTCCTGACCATCGGCACGCTGCTGTTTACCACGGCCATTGCGGCGCTGATCGGTATCGGCTTGACCAACCTGTTTGGTCTGACCGCTGAAGGTCTGGTCGCAGGCACTCAGGAAATGGCCCGCCTGCAAACCATCCAGACTGACTACGCGGGCAAGGTCGCTGACCTGAATGTGCCGCAGTTGCTGCTGTCGTTCATTCCGCAAAACCCTTTCGCCGACCTCGCTCGGGCCAAGCCGACCTCGATCATCAGCGTAGTGATTTTTGCTGCGTTCCTGGGGGTCGCGGCGCTGCAACTGCTGAAGGATGATGTCGAAAAAGGTCAGAAAGTGATCAACGCTATCGACACCCTGCAAGCCTGGGTGATGCGTCTGGTGCGTCTGGTGATGAAGCTGACCCCGTACGGTGTATTGGCGCTGATGACCAAAGTGGTCGCCGGCTCCAACCTGCAGGACATCATCAAACTCGGCAGTTTCGTGGTGGTGTCCTACATCGGGCTGGGCCTGATGTTTGTGGTCCATGGGCTGCTGGTGTCGGCCGCCGGGATCAACCCGCTGCGCTTCTTCCGCAAGATCTGGCCGGTGCTGACGTTTGCCTTCACCAGCCGCTCCAGCGCCGCGACGATTCCGCTGAGCATCGAAGCCCAGACCAGCCGTTTGGGTATTCCACAGTCCATCGCCAGTTTCGCCGCGTCGTTCGGCGCGACCATTGGCCAAAATGGCTGTGCCGGTCTGTACCCGGCGATGTTGGCGGTGATGGTTGCGCCGACGGTGGGCATCAATCCGCTAGACCCGCTGTGGATCGCGACGTTGGTGGCGATTGTGACGCTGAGTTCGGCTGGTGTGGCCGGCGTCGGTGGTGGCGCGACGTTTGCCGCGTTGATCGTGCTGCCGGCGATGGGGTTGCCGGTGTCACTGGTGGCGTTGCTGATTTCGGTTGAGCCGCTGATCGACATGGGCCGTACGGCGCTGAACGTGAGTGGTTCGATTACCGCCGGTGCAATCGCCAGCCAGATCATGCAGCAGACGGATAAAGAACTGCTGGATGCGGATGAGCATGGGGCGTTGGTGCAGGCCTAAGACTGTCATCGTCTGAGCGGGCCTCTTCGCGGGCAAGCCTCGCTCCTACAGGGGTTGTGTCGTACGCAATATTTGCGATCAACACAAATCCTGTAGGAGCGAGGCTTGCCCGCGAAGCTTTTAGGCCTTTTCCCAAACCTCAAAGTTGTACGCTGGCTTGTCGCCTTCCGCCGCATTCGGAACATTGGACACCAACTTCCACGCCTTCAAATCAAATTCCGGAAACCACGCATCCCCGTCCGGACTCAACGCCACGCGCGTCAAATACAACCGATCAGCTTGAGCCAACCCCTGCGCATACAACTGCGCCCCGCCAATCAGCATCACCTCATCGACGCCCTGCTCGTTCGCCCATTCCTGCGCCCGAACCACCGCAGCTTCAAGCGACGGATAAACCTGCGCGCCGTCCAGTTGCAGATCCGCCTGACGGCTGACCACGATGTTCAATCGGCCCGGCAACGGGCGACCAAGGGAATCCCAGGTCTTGCGACCCATGATGATCGGCTTGCCGAGGGTGGTGGCCTTGAAGTATTTGAAGTCCCCCGGCAGGTGCCAGGGCATGCTGTTGTCGACGCCGATCACACGGTTTTCACCGAGGGCTGCAATCAGGCTGAGGGGGAGTGATTTAGTCATGCCGGCGAGGATACCAGAGCCTCCCGTACCCCGATAAGCGTCACAGCGGTTATGCTCACCGTTCAATTGAGCGACGGGATGCCGCGTGACGGAACTGACTCCACTGCAAAACCTCTGGCTGACCGAGACGGTGCGCCTGCGTGAAGAACACGCCGGCCCTCTGGATGATCTGGAAGCCAACCGACTGGCCCGCAGCGCGGGCGGCGATCTGCCGACACGCATTCAACGCCGCGCCCTGTGGCTGTCCGAGCGCGATGGGCTGACCAGCGCCCTCAAACATTGGCTGCAAGGTGCGCGGCTGGCACTGTTGGTGCTGGCCGTTCTCGCCGTCGCCAGCGGCGCCGGCCTGGCGTTTGCCGCGCTGGGCGACGGACAAACCCCGGTCAATGTGTTCTGGGCCTTGGGCAGTTTGCTCGGACTGAACCTGATTCTATTGCTGAGCTGGGCATTGGGCCTGGTCTTCGCTGGTGAACACGGCGCCACCCTCGGACGCTTGTGGTTATGGCTCAGCGACAAACTCGCTCGCGATGCCAAAGCCGCGCAACTCGCCCCAGCCCTGCTGCTATTGCTGCAACGAAAAAAACTCAATCGCTGGGCGATCGGTGTACTGGTCAACGGTTTGTGGCTGCTGGCGATGCTCAGCGCCCTGGTGATCCTGTTGATGCTGATGGCGACCCGGCGTTACGGCTTCGTCTGGGAAACCACCCTCCTCAGCGGCGACACCTTCGTCATCATGACCCAAGCCCTCGGTGCCCTGCCGGCCTTGCTGGGTTTCAATGTTCCGACCGTGGAAATGATCCGCACCAGTGGCGACGCCGCATTGAACATTGAAAGCGCCCGGCAAGCCTGGGCCACCTGGCTGGTCGGCGTATTGGTGGTCTACGGTGTTTTGCCACGGCTGTTGCTGGCGCTGTTTTGCCTGTGGCGCTGGAAAACCGGCCAAGCGGCATTGCACCTGGATTTGAACCTGCCCGGTTACGCCCAGTTGCGCGAACGGCTGATGCCTACCAGTGAACGCCTGGGCATCAGCGACGCTGCGCCAGAGCAACTGCATCGTGTTGAAAACGGTGTCAGCGACCTGCCAAGCGATGGCGCGTTGCTGGTGGCCATCGAGCTGGACGATCAACGCTCCTGGCCGCCGCCACTGCCGAAAACCGTGAGTAACGCCGGCATTCTCGACAGTCGCGAATCGCGGCACAAACTCCTCGAACAGTTGAGCCGCTTCCCTGCTGCCCGTCTGGCCATCGCCTGTGATCCGCGACGTTCGCCGGACCGCGGCAGTCTGGCATTGATCGCCGAACTGGCTCGCAGCGCCAGCGCCACCCGCGTCTGGTTGCTGCAAGCACCGCCGGGCGAAGCGCTGGATGCCGAAAGGCTGGGTGACTGGCACGTGGCGCTGCAGCAGCTGGGCCTGCCGTTTGCCGATTGCGCGCCGTTGAACTGGCTGGAGACCGGTCATGACTAATCCGTGGAAGCCGCCCTTGAAACTCGCCGTGGTTGGCCACACCAACGTCGGCAAAACCTCGTTGCTGCGCACCCTGACCCGCGATGTCGGTTTCGGGGAGGTGTCTCATCGCCCCAGCACCACACGACACGTCGAAGGCGCGCGGTTGTCGGTGGACGGCGAGCCCTTGCTCGACCTCTACGACACCCCCGGTCTGGAAGACGCCATCGCTTTGCTCGATTACCTCGAGCGTCTGGAGCGGCCGGGTGAACGCCTCGACGGCCCGGCGCGTCTGGCGCGATTTCTTGAGGGCAGCGAAGCCCGGCAGCGTTTCGAACAGGAAGCCAAGGTGCTGCGACAACTGCTGACCTGCGACGCTGGTCTTTACGTGATCGACGCCCGGGAACCGGTGCTGGCCAAGTACCGCGACGAACTGGAAGTGTTGGCCAGCTGCGGCAAACCGCTGCTGCCGGTACTGAATTTCGTCAGCAGCACCAACCACCGCGAACCGGATTGGCGCGAAGCGTTGGCACGCCTCGGTTTGCATGCGCTGGTGCGTTTCGACAGTGTCGCACCGCCGGAGGACGGCGAGCGTCGGCTCTATGAAAGCCTCGCGCTGCTATTGGAAAACGCCCGCCCACAACTGGAACGCCTGATCGCCGATCAGCAAGCCCAACGCCAGGCCCGGCAACAGAGTGCGGCGCGGCTGATTGCCGAATTATTGATCGACTGTGCCGCCTACCGACGCAGCGTGGTCAGTGAAGCCGAGCAAGAACAGCAGGCCATCAACGAACTGCGCAAAGCCGTTCGACAACGGGAACAACGCTGCGTCGAAGCGCTGCTCAAGCTCTACGCCTTCCGCCCACAGGACGCGGCGGCCAGTGATCTGCCGCTGCTTGATGGCCGCTGGGGTGACGACCTGTTCAACCCGCAAACCCTGAAACTGCTGGGCGTGCGAGTCGGTGGCGGTATCGCTGCCGGCGCGGTAGCCGGGGCCGGCGTCGACCTGTTGGTGGGCGGGCTGACCCTTGGCGCAGCGGCACTGGCCGGGGCGATCGCTGGCGGTGCCCTGCAAACCGCCCGCAGTTATGGCAGCCGCTTGCTGGGCAAGATCAAAGGCCAGCGGGAGCTGACCGTCGATGACAGCGTGCTGCGGCTATTGGCATTGCGTCAGCGGCAACTGCTGCAAGCGCTCAATGCGCGTGGGCATGCGGCGATGGACAGCATTCAGGTGGCCACGCCCCAGGACAAAACCTGGCGCGAAGGCAAACTGCCCGAGCCACTGAACAAGGCGCGGGCGTATCCGCAGTGGTCGTCGCTTAATCCTCATCCTAAGTTGAATCAGGCGCAAAGGCAGGAGCAGGTTGAGGTGTTGGCTGAGAAAGTGATTGAGCTTTAGAACCACCCCGCACCTCACCGGACAAAAGCCCAAACGCCTTGCGCTTCAACACCTCAAGATCCATCACCGGCACCCCCATCTCCTTCGCCAACTCATCCCACTGCCTCATCCGCAAACTGATCGCACACAACGGATCCTGCTCGAAGGCTTCAGCCTCGGGTTCGGTCATCTCCCCACCCTGATATTCCAGGGTCCGGCGACTGGCTTCGCTCAATCTCTCGTAATACCCAGTCTCTTTGAGCGTCAGGTAACGCTTGGCCTGAACGTGGTATTCCACCAGCCGCGCCATGCGCTCGCTGAAACCTGCGCGGCGCAAATAATCAGCGCCCAACCGCTCGTGACTGACCACGCCAAAGCCGCCCATGTTCTCGGCACTCTCTGCACAGATATGCCCGATGTCATGGAAGAACGCCGCCAGCACCACTTCATCATCAAAGCCCTCAGCCATGGCCAGTTCGGCCGTCTGGGACATATGCTCGATCTGCGACACCGGCTCGCCGATGTAATCGCTCTCGCCAAAGCGCTCGTACAGCGCGAACACCTCGGCGATCACTTGCTCATTGCGGTCCATCAACGCTCTCCCAACACCGTCGCGACGTTACATTCAGCCATCGCCGGCCCGACGCTCATGCCGACACCCGTGTGCATCAGTGCCACGCTCACACCCGGCATGGGACGCAGGAACGAGAACGGCCCCGGCCCCCGAGAACCATAGACACCCTGCCAGCGTTCCACCACTTGCACCTTGCAACCCAGGGTGTGTTCCGCGAGTTCAATCATCCAATGGTCCACCTGCTCGGCATTGAACGGCGACGGGTCGCTGCCGTAATGGTGGGAGTCGCCGATGATCAATTCACCGTGAGGCGTCGGGCTGATCAGCAGGTGAATGCCGTTTTCATGCAGATGCGGTTCCTCTCGCAGGATTTGCGCGTGCACCGCCGCCGCTTCCGGCAGATCGGCGAAGGCGCCGTAGTGCACACAGCTCAAACCGGTGAGCAAAGCGTGTTGCAGGTTCAGGTTGATTTGCGGTCGGGCGCGAAGCATTTGCAGGCGACAGATTTGCGGGTTGAGTTCGGCGATCGGCTCGGCCAGCAGCGTCTGATAATCGTGACCGGAACAGACAATGATCTGTTCGGCGCTGAAGGTTCCGGCGGTGCTGTGCAGGCGGCCCGGCTCGATATCGCGCACCAGCGTGGAGAAGTGAAACGCGACGCCAAGCTCGCGGCGCAGGTAGTCGATCAGCGCCGGAATCGCTTCGCGCGAATACAACTGCTGATCGTCCATGCCGTGCAACGCCGCGCGATGATGGCTGAACTGACCGCCGTAGACGTCGCGTAACGCAGCACTGCGCAGCAGGTCGACGCGGTAACCGTGTTCCACGGCGCGACCGGCGCAGAAGGCTTCCAGCAGGTGTTCTTCCGCTTCGGTGCGGGCAAACAGGTACGAGCCGTTGCGCTTGAGTTGCAGACCGGCGAGCTGCGCCCATTGGCCCCAGATCTCGCGGCTGGCCTTGGCCAGTTCGAGCATCGGACCCGGTGGCTGGCCAGTGACCAGTGCCTGGCCGAAGTTGCGTACCGAGGCGCCCAAAGGCGTTTCGCTGCGCTCGAAAACCGTGACTTTGAGACCGCGTTTGGCGGCGGCGTAGGCGTGGGACAGGCCTAAAATGCCAGCGCCTACGATCAGCATGTCGTTGTGTTGTGTCATTAAGTGATGTCCTGAATTCGAAACCGCCTTCGCGGGCAAGCCTCGCTCCTACAGGGGAATGGTATCCCTGTAGGAGCGAGGCTTGCCCGCGAAGGGGCCCTGTCAGCCGATGAAAATCTTACTTGGCAGCCACTTTCTCGGACTTGCCGTCATAGCGCTTGCGCCATTCGGTGAGGATTTCATCGCGGTTCTTCGACGCCCAGGCGAAGTCGTTCTTGATCAAACGCTGCTCATAATCCGCCGGCAATTCGGTCTGCGGCTTGGCAATACCTGGCTGAGCGAGCACGGCGAAGTTCTCCTTATAAAGCTCCATCGCCGCCGGGCTGGCGGAGAAGTCAGCCAGTTTCTTCGCCGCCTCTTCGTGCGGTGTGCCTTTGATCACGGCGGTGGCTTCGATCTCCCAACCCAGGCCTTCTTTCGGCAGGATGATGTCCAGCGGCGCGCCTTGGCGTTTCAGCTGAACGGCCGGGTACTCAAAGGAAATGCCGATCGGAAACTCACCCGCCGCCGCCAGCTTGCACGGCTTGGAACCGGAGTGAACGTACTGGCCAATGTTCTGGTGCAGGTCGTCCATGTACTGCCAGCCCTGCTTCTCGCCGAAGGTTTGCAGCCAGGCGCTGACGTCGAGGAAACCGGTGCCGGACGAGGCCGGGTTGGGCATCACGATCTTGCCTTTGTACTCAGGCTTGGTCAGGTCCTGCCAGCTCACGGGTTTGCTCAAACCCTGTTTCTCGGCCTCAACCGTGTTGAAGCAAATGGTCGCGGCCCAGACGTCCATGCCGACCCAGGCTGGCGGGTTAGCGGCGTCGCGGTAGTTGCCGCCGATCTTGCCCAGGTCCTTCGGCGCATAGCTTTGCAGCATGCCTTGCTGATCGAGAATCGCCAGGCTCGACGCCGCCAGGCCCCAGACTGCGTCAGCCTGCGGGCGGGCTTTTTCGGCCAGCAGCTTGGCGGTGATGATGCCGGTGGAATCGCGCACCCACTTGATCTCGACGTCCGGGTTGGCCTTTTCGAAGGCTTCTTTGTAGGTCTTCAGTTGTTCGGCTTCGAGGGCGGTGTACACCGTCAACTCGGTTTTCGCCGCGAAGGCGTTCAGGCTGAAAGCGGTGAGGACAGCAGCGGCCAGGGCCAGGGGCTTGAACATGATCTTTTCCTGTTTTGAGTTGAGGGGCTTTCGGTTTTAGGAGCAGCGAATCAATTGCCAGGCGCGGTCTGCCGCCAGGCCTGGGAGCGGCGCAACAATCCGCGCGAGGCCCAGGCCAGCAGCATGGACACACCCGCCGAGGTGAACAGAATCAAGGTCGACATCGCCGCCGCGCCGCCAACGTTGCCGGCGTCGTCCATGTTCAGCACCGCCACTGCCGCGAGGATGGTGTCGGGGCTGTAGAGGAAGATCGCCGCCGAGACGGTGGTCATGGCCGAGACGAACAGGTAGCGCACGATGTCCAGCAATGCCGGCAGGCAGATCGGTACGGTGACGCGCAGGTAGTGCCGATACAGCGGTGCCTTGAGCGATAGCGCGGCGGCTTCGAACTCGGCATCGAGTTGGCGCAGCGCGGTGGTGGCGGTCATTTGCGCGGTGGTCAAATAGTGCGCAATGGTGCAGACCACCAGCAGGGTCATGGTGCCGTAGAGCACATGCAGCGGGTTGCCGGTGAGGTTGAAGAAGAAGACGTAACCCAGGCCCAGCACCAGACCCGGCACCGCCATCGGTACGAAACTGAGCATGCGCAGTGTCAGATTCAGCCCGCGCTGACCCTTGGTTTTTTCCATCAGGTAGGCGCCGGTGAAGATCAGCACGCTGCCGATCAACGCCGTGCACAGGGCCATCTTCACGCTGTTGCCGTAGGCCAGCCAGCCACCGCCCGCCGTGTCATTGAACTGATAATGGTTGAGCGACAGCGACAGGTTGTACGGCCAGAATTTCACCAGCGACGAGTACACCGCCATGCCGAACACCAGCAGCAACACCGCGCAGATCAGCAACACGATGGCCAGGTAGCAACCGTCCCGCAGTTTTGACGGCGCAGGTTGAAACACCTGCGCCCGGCCGCTCATGGAATCGCCATGACGCCGACGCAACCAGGCGTCGACCCCGAAGCTGAACAGCGCCGGCAGCAGCAGGACCATTCCGATCAACGCGCCGCGACCGAATTGTTGTTGGCCGACCACGGCTTTGTAGGCTTCCAGCGCCAGTACCTGATAATCGCCACCGACCACCACGGGTACGCCGAAGTCGGTGATGGTCAGGGTGAATACCAGACAGAACGCCGCGAACACCGCCTGACGCGTCGCCGGCCAGGTGATGCTACGGAAAGCTTTCGCCGGACTGGCGCCCATGCTGGAGGCCGCATCGAAGAGTCGCGCATCCGCCAGGGACAACGCCGACAGCAGAATCATCAAAGCGTGTGGGAAGGTGTAGATGACCTCGCCCAGAACAATGCCCCAGAAGCCGTAGATATTGTCCGAGAGCAAACCGCGCAACATGCCCTGATTGCCGAACAGATAAACCAGCGCTATACCCGGCAACATCGACGGCGCCATCAGTGGCAACAGTGACATCCCACGCCAGATGCCTTTGCCCGGAATCAAGGTGCGTTGCAGCGCGTAGGCAAACAGGTAAGCCAGCGGAACGACAATGGCCGCAACGCTGAGGGAAACTTTCAGGCTATTGCCGAGCAGCCAGTGGAAGTTCGCACTGGTGATCAGTTCTCGTGCAGCGACCAGGCCACCACCCTGCCCGGCTTCGGAACTGAAACCCCGCCAGAAGATCGCCAGCAACGGCATCAACACCGCGACGCCGAGCAGCACCAGCAACAGGACTTTGCCACCGACCACGAACACCCGGTCGCCGATCTCGGCACGGGAGGTCTGCCGAACCTGCTTGTGCGGTATCGGCAGCGCGATGTTCGCGCTCATCAGGCAAACACCTGCAGGCTGCGCGGTGGCAAGGCGACCATGATCTGCTGCGCGCCGAGACGCGGCATGGCTTCCGGCGCGAGTTCCGCCAGCAATGCATGGCCTGGCAGTTGATCGAGTTCGAAGCTCATGCGGCAGCGGTTGCCGAGGAAGGTGATCTCGCGAACCTTGGCCGGGAACAGATTTTCTTCGTGCACGGGCGGGTTGACGTTGATCGCTTCGGGGCGACAGAACAGGCGGCCCGACGTCGTTTTAGCGCTGCCATCCGCCAGTCGCATGCTCATCCCGCCGACCTGAGCGTGGCTGTCGCTGCTGCGGCGGAACGGCAGCCAATTGCCTTGGCCGACGAACTCCGCCACAAACGGTGTCGCCGGACGGTCGTAGATTTCCTGCGGCGTGGCGTACTGCTCAACCTTGCCATTGTTCATCACGGCGATGCGGTCGGCCATCAGCATGGCTTCGTCCTGATTGTGCGTGACCATCAGGGTGGTGACGCCAAGGTTGCGCTGCAGTTGGCGCAGTTCGGTGCACAGATGCTCGCGGACCCGGGCGTCGAGGGCCGACATCGGCTCGTCGAGCAGCAGCAACGAAGGTGCCGGCGCCAATGCCCGAGCCAGCGCGACACGCTGCTGTTGGCCGCCAGACAATTGGCCAGGGTATTTTTTCTCACTGCCGATCAGGCCGACCAGTTCCAGCATCTGACCGACGCGCTGGCGCACTTCTTCGCGACCACTGCCAGCGAGGCCGTAGGCGATGTTCGCTTCGACAGTGAGATTGGGGAACAGCGCGTAGGACTGAAACAGAATGCCGTAGTCCCGAGCCTGGGGCGCCAGGTGGGAAACGTCGCGATCACCGAGGTACAACTCGCCGCTGTCTTGCTTCTCCAGACCGGCGATGCAGCGCAATAAGGTGGTTTTGCCGCAGCCCGACGGTCCGAGCAAACACACCAGTTCACCGGCCGCCACGTCGAGGGAAACGTTATCCAGCGCGGTGAACGCGCCGAAGCGTTTCTGCACGCCGCGCACTTTCATCGGGGCGCCGGGGTTGGTCAGGGCAGTTGCGATCGAGTGGTTCATGGACAGGCCTCATCAAGCAGATGAAGGCCATCCTAGATTTGTAATGCGTCCGTCATGTGGCAGTGAGGCAAAAACGGCTGATAGTGGTATTCAAGGATTTTGGTTGGATAGAACGAGCAATGAATAACCCGTGGCGAGGGAGCTTGCTCCCGCTGGGTTGCGAAGCGGCCCCAAAAAAAAGGACTGCTGCGCAGTCCAACGGGAGCAAGCTCCCTCGCCACAGGGATCTATGCCGGGGCCATTTCCTGCGCCAACCCCAGAAACGCCGCCGGCAGCCGCGCGCCTTTTCGTTCCTTGAGGCAGTACAAATACTCCGGAATCTGCGGCGCATTCTCGATGGTCAGCACGCGCAATTGCGGATCGTGCGGCACTTCCTGCCGGGCAATGATGCTGATGCCGATGTTGCGCAGCACCGCCTCACGGATCGACTCACGGCTGCCAATCTCCAGCAGCGGCCCGAAACTTACCCCGGCGCTGGCCAACAATTCTTCGGTCAAACGCCGAGTGGTCGAGCCCGACTCACGCATCAGCAAGGTATGCCCGGCCAACGCACTGAGCGGTACAGGGTCGTGGACCGCCAACGGATGATTGCGATGCACCGCCAGCACCAGCGGATCACTGCCGAGCACGCGGCGGATCAGCCGCGCATCGTCGAGCAACTGCGACGACGCCGCGATGTCCACACGGTACTCTTCAAGCGCCTCCAGCACTTGCTGTGAGTTGCCGATTTCTACCGACACCTCTACGTGCGGCAAGCGCTCGCGAAAAGTCTTCACCAGATCGAGGATGTAATAAGGCGCCGTGGCCGCAATGCGCAACGTGCCCTGGACCTGACCGCTGTTACGCAGGAAAAACTCGATGTCGGCTTCCTGCTGCAACAGCGCCTTGACCATCGGCAGCAACCGCGCGCCTTCATCGCTGACGCTGAGGCGACGGCCGCCACGGTAGAACAACTCAACCGAGTACTGACTCTCCAGATGCCGAATCTGGGTCGTCACCGTGGGTTGGCTCAGGCCGAGTTTTTTCGCCGCCAGGGTAATACTGCCCAAGCGGGCCACCATGTAAAACGCCTTCAGCTCGGCACTCAGCACACCCGTCCCTCATCGTCTATTTGCGCAACAGGCGCAAACCGTTAAACACCACCAACAGGCTCACGCCCATGTCGGCGAACACCGCCATCCACATGGTGGCGATCCCAGCGAAGGTTACCCCAAGAAAGATCGCTTTGATGACCAATGCCAAGGCAATGTTTTGTTTGAGGATGCGGGAAGTCTGCCGTGACAGCCGGATAAAGGTCGGGATTTTGCGCAGATCGTCGTCCATCAGGGCGACATCGGCGGTCTCGATGGCGGTATCCGTACCCGCAGCCGCCATGGCAAAACCGATTTCGGCCCGCGCCAGCGCCGGTGCGTCGTTGATGCCATCGCCGACCATGCCAACGTTATGGCCCTGTGCATAAAGGGCTTCGATGGCTTGCAGCTTGTCGGTCGGCAACAGATCGCCCTTGGCCTCGTCGATGCCAACTTGCGCGGCAATCGCCTGAGCGGTGTGGACGTTGTCGCCGGTGAGCATCAGGGTTTTGATGCCCAGATCGTGCAGTTGCTGGATCGCCTCGCGGCTGGACTCTTTGACCGTATCGGCCACGGCGAACAGTGCCAGCGGGCCGGATTTGTCGAGCAGCAGCACCACGGACTTGCCCTGTTTCTCCAGGGCAAACAGCTTCTCTTCCAGCGCTGGCGAGCACAGGTTCAGTTCTTCCACCAAACGGTGATTACCCAAGTGGTATGTCTGACCGTTGATGTCACCGCGCACACCGCGACCGGCCAGCGCCTCGAAGTTATCCACAACGAGCGGCGGGAATTGTTTATCCACAGCCGCATTGGCGATGGCCAATGACACTGGGTGATCCGAGCGACCAGCCAACGCCGCCGCAATCGCGGGAGCCATTTCTTCGACGGTCGGATCGAGGGACAAGTAATCGGTCTGCACCGGTTTGCCGTGAGTGAGGGTGCCGGTCTTGTCCAACGCCAGGTAATCGAGTTTGTAACCACCCTCCAGATAAACGCCGCCCTTCACCAGAATGCCTTTGCGCGCCGCCGCCGCAAGGCCGCTGACGATGGTCACCGGGGTGGAAATCACTAAAGCGCATGGGCAGGCGACCACCAGTAACACCAACGCCCGGTAGATCCAGTCGAACCATACAGCGCCCATGAACAGTGGCGGAATCACTGCAACGGCGAGGGCCAGGATGAACACCGCCGGTGTGTAGATTTTCGAGAAGCTGTCAACGAAACGCTGGGTCGGCGCCCGCGCGCCCTGAGCCTGTTCCACGGCGTGGATGATTCGCGCCAGAGTCGAATTATTGGCCGCCGCGGTCACGGCATATTCCAAGGAGCCGGCCTGGTTGATGGTGCCGGCGAAGACCTTGTCGCCGACTGTTTTCTCAACCGGCAGGCTTTCACCGGTGATCGGTGCCTGATCGATGGTCGAACTGCCCGAAACCACTTCACCGTCCAGACCAATCCGCTCACCGGGACGCACCCGCACTCGCGCGCCCAGTACGATGGTTTTGACGTCCCGCTCGATCCAACTTCCATCGGCTTGCTGCACCGTGGCCCGCTCCGGGGTCATCTGCATCAACCCGCCGATGGCGTTGCGCGCACGGTCCAGGGACTTGGCTTCGATCAACTCGGCCACGGTGAACAGGAACATCACCATCGCCGCTTCCGGCCACTGGCCGATCAGGATTGCACCCGTCACCGCGATGCTCATCAACGCGTTGATGTTCAGGTTGAGGTTCTTGAGCGCGATCCAGCCTTTCTTATAAGTGGTGAGGCCGCCACTGAGGATCGAAATCAGCGCGATGATCGCCACCACCCAATTCGGTGCGGCGTTAGTGAAGTGGATAACTTCGGCGGCCAGTGCGCCAACACCGGCCAGCGCCAAGGGCCACCAAGACTTTTTCTCGGGGGCTGGGGCTGGCGCTTCAACGCCCTGCTCCAGCGGCTCAGCCTGCATGCCCAGGGATTTGATCGCGTCGATGATCGGCGCAGTGCTCGGCAGGTCATGGGTGACGCCCAATACGCGATTGATCAGGTTGAATTCCAGTTGCTGCACGCCCACGAGTTTGCCAAGTTTGTTCTGGATCAGCGTTTGTTCGGTCGGGCAATCCATGGCGTCGATGCGGAAACTGCTCAACCGCGTGCCGGCGGTCGGCGATTCACTCAACTTGATCAGCAACGGTGCCGCTGCTTTCGAGGAACAGCAGGAATCCCCGTGACCGCCATGGTCATGCTGGGGCACAGGCTGCAGCGTGTGGCTGTGATCGTGCTCAGCCTCGGGTTTGTGCGTGTGAAGGGAATCGCTCATTGGGTCGCGTCCAGAAAGGTGCCTGTTGCCAAGTAAAGACCCTATAGCCACTATAGGGTCAAGCACCCTTTTGGAGATTGCCGTCATGAAGATCGGAGAACTGGCCAAACTCACCGACTGCGCCGTGGAAACTATCCGCTACTACGAGCGCGAAAACCTGCTGCCGGAACCGGCCCGCAGCGACGGCAACTACCGCGTCTACACCCAGGCCCAAGCCGAACGCCTGACTTTCATCCGCAACTGCCGCACCCTCGACATGACCTTGGAGGAGATCCGCAGCCTGCTGGCCCTGCGCGACAGTCCGCAGGATCAGTGTGAAAGCGTCAACGCGCTGATCGACGAACACATTTATCACGTGAAGGCGCGGATTGATGGGTTGCTGGCGTTACAGGTACAACTGCTCGACCTGCGCCAACGCTGTGGCGAGGGGCGGGAAATTGATCAGTGCGGGATTTTGCAGCGGCTTGAAGTGAGCGGCGGGGTTGTGGCGACGGAGGTTGAGCATACTCATGTGGGCCGAAGCCACGGCCACTAAGAACACCGCTTACCCCTGTAGGAGCTGCCGAAGGCTGCGATCTTTTGATCTTGGCGATCCCAAAGCAGCCAAAGATCAAGATTAAAAGATCGCAGCCTTCGGCAGCTCCTACATTGGGATCGCTGTGGGGCTTTAGACCGCCATCGGCGCGGTCATTGGGGCGTGGTGCTCGTAGCCCTCAAGCGAGAAATCGCCCGGCTCGATCAGCTCCAGCCACTCCGGCTGGTACACACCGGTTTTGGCAAACTCCGGCACACGCTCGGAAATCACCAGTTTCGGCATCGGGAACGGCTCGCGCTTGAGCTGTTCGTTGAGCATGTCCAGGTGGTTTTCGTAAACGTGGGCGTCACCGATGAAATAGGTGAACCAGCGCGGCGTGTAGCCGGTCAGGCGACCGATCAGGCTCAGCAGCGCGGCGCCTTCGGTGAGGTTGAACGGCGTGCCCAGGCCCAGATCGTTGGAGCGGATGTAAAGGGTCAAAGAAATCTCTTTGGTCTCGACATTCGGGTGGAACTGATACAGCAAGTGGCACGGCGGCAGGGCCATTTCATCGAGCTGGGCGACGTTCCAGCCGTGGAACAGGATGCGGCGGCTGCCCGGGTCTTTGATGATGGTGTCGACGCACTGGCGGATCTGGTCGATCGCCTTATACAGCACCACGTAAGCCTGACCGTCCTCTTCGCCTTCGGCAATCTGACGATAACCCTGGCTCAGGGTCTGCTCGATGGCGGCCTTGTTGCTGACCGGGATCTGCTTGTACGCCGGCCATTTGCGCCATTGCACGCCGTAGATCTCGCCGAGGTCGTCTTCGCCCTGACGGAACGGGTTGGCCAGCCACTGAGCGTTTTCGTTAGCGTTCTGATCCCAGACCTTGCAGCCCAGCGCACGGAATTCGGCTGCGTTGTTCACCCCGCGCAGAAAACCACACATCTCGCCGATGGCCGATTTGAAGGCCATTTTGCGCGTGGTGATCGCCGGAAAACCTTCCTTCAGGTCATAACGCAGCATCGCGCCAGGGAAACTGATGGTGTTCACGCCGGTGCGGTTGGCCTGCTTGGTGCCGTTTTTGATGACGTGGGCGACCAGTTCGAGATATTGCTTCATGAGTTACCTGTGTCCTTGAACCCGGGGCCGTCGCCCCGGTGTTCGAATTTAAAGCGCAGCGTTCGCCGGGGTAGCCGGAGCGCGGTGGTATGCAAGCCAGATCAGGAACAGCCCGCCAACGACCATCGGTACGCACAGTACCTGGCCCATGGTCAGCCAGTTCCAGGCCAGATAGCCCAGTTGCGCGTCCGGCACCCGGACGAATTCAACGATGAAACGGAAAATGCCATAGAACAGCGCGAACATCCCGGACACCGCCATGGTCGGCCGCGGCTTGCGCGAGAACAACCAGAGAATGGCGAAGAGCGCCACGCCTTCGAGCGCGAACTGATACAGCTGCGACGGGTGACGCGCCAGTTGCGCCGGATCGGTCGGGAAGATCATCGCCCACGGCACGTCGGTCGCCTTGCCCCACAACTCGGCGTTGATGAAGTTGCCGATGCGCCCGGCACCCAGGCCGATCGGCACCATCGGTGCGACGAAATCCATCAGTTGGAAGAACGACTTGCCGTTCTTTTTACCGAACCACAATGCTGCCAGCATCACGCCAATAAAGCCGCCGTGGAACGACATGCCGCCCTTCCAGACCTCGAAAATCAACGTCGGGTTGGCCAGATAAGCATTCAGATCGTAGAACAGCACGTAGCCCAGACGCCCGCCGACGATAACGCCCATCGACATCCAGAAGACCATGTCGGAGAGTTTCTCCTTGGTCCAGGTCGGGTCGAAGCGATTCAACCGGCGGGACGCCAGCAGCCAGGCGCCGCCGATGCCGATCAGGTACATCAAGCCGTACCAGTGGATTTTCAGCGGACCGATGGCCAATGCCACCGGGTCGATCTGCGGGTAAGGCAGCATTGCGACTCCTTGTTAGAGTTGAAACCAAAATTCCCGGGCGACGCTGCCACGCCAGGATTAAGCCAGGATTGCGGTACGCGTCAGAGCAAAAAGCTCACGCCCACGCAGAACAGCAAAGCGGCAAACAGTCTTTTCAGCAACTTCGGCGACAGGCTGTGGGCCAGTCGCGCGCCGAGGCGGGCGAAGACCATGCTGGTCAGGGCGATCCCCAGCAGCGCCGGTAAATAAATAAAACCGAGACTATGGGCCGGCAGCAATGGATCGTGCCAACCCAGAATCATGAAAAATAATGCACTGGACAAGGCGATCGGCAGACCGCAGGCGGATGAAGTCGCCACCGCTTGCTGCATCGGCACGCTGCGCCAGGTCAGGAACGGCACCGTCAGCGAACCGCCGCCAATCCCGAAAATCGCCGAGGCCCAGCCAATCACACTGCCGGCCACGGTCAGACCGACTTTACCGGGCACCGTTCGGCTGGCCTTTGGTTTGAAGTCCAAGGCGAGCTGAACGGCGATGATCAGTGCAAATATGCCGATGATTTTCTGCAAGTTTGGCCCGGAGATCGCCTCCGCCGTCAACGCGCCGAAACCGGCACCGATGAGAATACCAAGGGTCATCCAGGCAAAAACCGGCCAACGCACGGCACCGCGACGGTGATGTTCGCGGATCGCATTGATCGAGGTAAATATGATTGTCGCCAGGGACGTGCCGACCGCCAGGTGCGTGAGGATCGACGCATCGAAACCCTGCAAGGTGAAACTGTATACCAGCACCGGAACGATAATGATCCCGCCGCCGACCCCGAACAGCCCGGCCAGCACACCTGCACAGGCGCCGAGCGCCAGATAGAGAAGAAATTCCATGCGCATCCCCAAATGAGAGCGGCATGGTAACGGATGCATGGCCTCAAGCTCCACTGGATGGCGATGGATACCCGCACGATGACTGAGTAGAGTGGGCAGAAAACACAAAAGGACCACCTTATGTGCCTGATTGTTTTCGCTTGGCGACCGGGTCACGACCAGCCGCTGATCGTGGCGGCCAACCGCGACGAGTTCTACGCCCGGCCCAGCCTGCCTCTGGCGCAATGGCCCGAAGCGCCGCACGTTCATGCCGGTCGCGATCTGGAGGCTGGGGGCACCTGGCTCGGTGTTGGCGCCAATGGACGCTTTGCCGCACTGACCAATATCCGCGATCCGCATCAGCCACCTGCGCGCAAGTCGCGAGGAGAGCTGGTGGCGCAATTTCTTAGCGGGGATTTGCCGATTGATGACTATTTGAGCGACGTTGTCGCACGTTCGCTGGAATATGCCGGATTTAATCTGCTGATCGGTAATGCCAACGAACTGTGGCACTTCAATGCCCGGAAGACTGAGGCGGTGATGCTGCCACCGGGGGTTTATGGGTTGTCGAACGCGGGGCTGGATACGCCGTGGCCGAAACTGCTCAAGGCACGGGCAGCGCTGGAGGAAGTGCTGGAAGATCCGCAGCCCCAGGCGCTACTGGCGTTGCTGAATGATCCGCAGACGGCGACGTTTGCCGAACTGCCGGATACCGGGGTCGGGTTGGCCACCGAGACGTTGCTGTCGAGTGTGTTTATTGCCAGCCCGAGTTATGGGACTCGGGCGAGTACGGCGTTGATTGTTCAGGCAGATGGGACGCGGTGGATGGTTGAACGGAGTTTCGGGCCGTATGGGGGGCATTTGGGGGAAGTTGAGGTCAGGGTTTAGATTTGTGGCGTATTCGAGGACGCCTTCGCGGGCAAGCCTCGCTCCTACAAGGATCACCTAATCCCTGTAGGAGCGAGGCTTGCCCGCGAAGAGGCCAATGCAGGCTTAGAGAGTTTTAGCCGAAGCCGGATTAATCATCCGCGCCAACCCAAGGTTCTTCAGCGCCAATTGCAGCGAGCTGTGGATAACTTGCGGGTTGTCGATGGTCATCAGCTCGGCCAGCAATTCCTTGGCCTTGCTCAGGTTGATCTGACGCAGCATCCACTTCACTTTCGGCAAGTTGGTGGCGTTCATCGACAGGCTGTCGAAACCCATCGCCATCAACAGCACCGCCGCCGCCGGATCGCCGGCCATCTCACCGCAGATACTCACTGGCTTGCCTTCGGCATGAGCGTCACGCACCACGCTCTGAAGGGCTTGCAGCACCGCTGGGTGCAGGCAGTCGTAGAGGTCGGCTACACGCGGGTTGTTTCGGTCCACCGCCAACAGGTACTGGGTCAGGTCGTTGGAGCCGACCGACAGGAAGTCCACTTGCCGCGCCAGTTCCTTGGTCTGATAAACCGCCGCCGGAATTTCGATCATCACGCCGATCGGCGGCATAGGCACGTCGCAGCCTTCGTCGCGGACTTCACCCCAGGCCCGGTGAATCAGGTGCAGGGCTTCTTCCAGTTCGTGGGTGCCGGAGATCATCGGCAGCAGAATCCGCAGGTTATTCAGGCCTTCGCTAGCCTTGAGCATGGCGCGAGTCTGGACCAGAAAGATTTCCGGGTGGTCGAGCGTGACGCGAATACCGCGCCAGCCGAGGAACGGGTTGTCTTCCTTGATCGGGAAATACGATAGCGACTTGTCACCGCCGATGTCCAGGCTGCGCATGGTCACGGGTTGCGGGTGGAACGCGGCGAGTTGTTCGCGATAGATCGCCAGCTGCTCTTTTTCGCTCGGGAAGCGCTGGTTGATCATGAACGGCACTTCGGTGCGGTACAGACCGACGCCTTCAGCGCCACGCTTCTGCGCCCGTGCCACATCCGCCAGCAGACCGGTGTTGACCCACAGCGGCATGCGGTGACCATCGAGGGTCACGCACGGCAAGTCCCGCAGCTTATCCAGTCCGAGGGACAGTTGTTTCTCTTCCTCGACGACCTCGGCGAACTGCTTGCGCAGCACTTCGCTGGGGTTGGTGTAGACCTCGCCGTGGTAGCCGTCGACGATCATCTGAATGCCGTCGACCTTGGAATACGGCAGGTCGACCAGGCCCATGACCGTCGGGATACCCATGGCGCGGGCCAGGATCGCGACGTGGGAGTTGCCGGAACCGAGTACCGACACCAGACCCACCAGCTTGCCTTCCGGCACCTCGCCGAGCATCGCCGGCGTCAGTTCTTCGCTGATCAGAATGGTATTGTCGGGGTAGACCAGGGTCTGCTGGCGCTCTTCCTGCAAGTAAGCCAGCAAGCGCCGACCGAGGTCCTTGACGTCGGACGCGCGCTCACGCAGGTAGGCGTCGTCCATCAATTCGAAACGGTTGACGTGTTCGGTGACCACCTGACGCAATGCGCCCTGGGCCCACTGGCCGGTCTTGATCACGGTGGTGATCTCGCTGCCGAGCGAGGCATCGTCGAGCATCATCAGATAGACGTCGAACAGCGCGCGCTCTTCGGGACGCAACTGGTTCGCCAGCTTGGCGGACAAGGCGCGCATGTCGGCGCGCACGCCTTCGATCGCGGTCTTGAACAGCCCGAGTTCTGCGGTGATGTCGGTGATGGTTTTGTCGGGCACCACATCCAGATCGGCCGGCGGCAACATGACCACCGCGGTACCGACTGCCGCACCCGGCGAACCCGGTACGCCAACGAACTTGGCTTCCTGGATGCCCTTGCCCTGACGGCCCAGCCCCCGGATCGAACCGGTGGCTTCGGCGTGAGCGATAACGCCGGCGAGCTGTGCGCTCATGGTCACGAGGAAGGCTTCTTCACCTTCATCGAACTGGCGACGTTCTTTTTGCTGAATGACCAACACGCCGACGACGCGGCGGTGGTGAATGATCGGCGCCCCGAGGAACGAGGCGTAGCGTTCTTCACCGGTCTCGGCGAAGTAGCGGTAGCGCGGGTGATCCGCGGCGTTTTCGAGGTTCAGGGGTTCTTCACGCGTGCCGACCAGGCCGACCAGACCTTCGTTGGGTGCCATGCTGACTTTGCCGATCGAGCGCTTGTTCAAGCCCTCGGTGGCCATCAGCACGAAGCGGTTGGTCTCAGGGTCAAGCAGGTAGACCGAGCAGACCTGGCTGCCCATGGCCTCTTTGACGCGCAACACAATAATCCCCAACGCCGCCTTGAGATCCTTGGCGGAGTTAACTTCCTGGACGATCTTGCGCAGCGTATTGAGCATGGCTCGGGGTCGAACTCCGTCGTCAGTCGCGCGTTAAAAGGCGCGGGGCAAGCTCTTTGAGAGCGCGTCGATACACCTCGCGCTTGAATGTCACCACCTGACCCAACGGATACCAATAGCTGACCCAGCGCCAGCCATCGAATTCCGGTTTACCGGTCAAATCCATCCGCACCCGCTGCTCGTTGGAGACCAGGCGCAGGAGAAACCATTTCTGTTTCTGGCCAATGCACAGCGGTTGGCTGTGTGTCCTGACCAGACGTTGCGGCAAACGATAGCGCAACCAGCCCCGGGTGCAGGCGAGAATTTCAACATCTTCGCGCTCAAGACCCACTTCTTCGTTCAACTCGCGGTACAAGGCGTCTTCCGGCGTCTCCTGGGGGTTGATCCCGCCCTGTGGAAACTGCCAGGCATCTTGATTGATACGGCGAGCCCATAGCACCTGTCCGGCATCATTCGTGAGAATGATCCCGACATTGGGGCGGAAACCATCGGGGTCGATCACGGCAACAACCTCGCAAACGCATGTCGGCGCATTGTTCCACAAAGGTTGTGATAGCAGCAACGAGCCGGCTTACCTTATGTGCACTCTTGTGAAAAGTCCGTATTCTGGACGCCTTTCTACAGACTTTTCAGCGAGTAACTGCAATGCGGCTGGCTTTATTCGACTTGGACAACACGCTCTTGGGCGGTGACAGTGACCACGCTTGGGGCGATTACCTGTGCGAACGCGGCTTCCTCGACGCCGTCGCCTACAAGGCGCGCAACGACGAGTTCTATCAGGACTACCTGGCCGGCAAGCTGGATAACGATGCCTACCTGAACTTCTGCCTGGAAGTCCTCGGCCGTACCGAAATGGCCACGCTGGATCAATGGCACCGCGACTACATGCGCGACTGCATCGAACCGATTGTGTTGCCCAAGGCTATCGAACTGCTGGCCAAGCACCGTGAGGCCGGCGACAAACTGGTGATCATCACCGCCACCAACCGCTTCGTCACCGGACCGATTGCCGAGCGCTTGGCTGTCGAAACCCTGATCGCCACCGAATGTGAAATGGTTGATGGCCGCTACACCGGGCGCAGTACCGACGTGCCGTGCTTTCGTGAAGGCAAGGTGACGCGGTTGAATCGTTGGCTGGAAGAGACTGGGTATTCGTTGGAGGACAGCTACTTCTATAGCGACTCGATGAATGATTTGCCGCTTCTTGAGCAGGTGGCGAATCCGGTTGTGGTTGATCCTGATCCGAATTTGCGCGCCGAAGCCGAGAAGCGTGGCTGGCCGGTAATCACTCTGCGCGGCTGATACCGCCATCGCGAGCAAGCTCGCTCGCGATGGGGCCAACGAGGTCCAACGCCTTAAACCGGCTTCGCGCCCATCAACCCCGCAATCGCGATGAAACAGACGAAGCTGAACAGTGCGAGGGCAAAAGTGAATTTGCCGTTTCCACCAGGCGTCTTGCGCAGCTTATTCAGCCGCACCAGCAACCAGAACCAGCCCAACGCCGCGACGGTGTAAAGCACACTGGACGCCAGCAACCAGGTCTGCCCCAGCGGCCAGCCCACCAGATGCACCATCCACCAGCCGGTAAACGGCATGCTCAGCAGTGCCAGCCCCATCACCAGCCAGATAAACACGCGCGGTCGCTGCAACGTGCGCGTGTGAGCCGTCGCATCACCGTTACGACGCGTACGCCAGACCCAGATCGCCAGACCCAACGCGCTGATCAACAGCAGCACTGTCGCCACGATGTGAGCCACTTTAAGGGCGATTAACGTTTCCATTGTTCGATTTCCTTATGGTTTGCCCATCAGCGTAGCCGCTCAGCCGAGAAACAACTGATAGGCCGGGTTGTCGCTTTCGTCCCAGTATGGGTAGCCGATTTCTTCCAGCGCAGCGGGCACCAGATGGCGTTCATCGTGAGGCACTTGCAGGCCCGCGACCACACGGCCATCCGCCGCGCCATGGTTGCGGTAGTGGAACATCGAGATGTTCCAGCGCCCGCCGAGCTTGTTGAGGAAGTTGAACAGCGCGCCCGGACGCTCCGGGAACTCAAAGCGCAGCACCACTTCATCGACCACATGAGCCGCACGCCCGCCGACCATGTGGCGGATGTGCAACTTGGCAAGTTCGTTGTCGGTCAGATCGAGCACCGGAAAACCCTGCTCGGTCAGGCTGGCAATCAGCGCGCTGCGCGGATCGTTTTCCGGGTGCGTCTGCACGCCAACAAAGATGTGCGCCTCGCTGCCGGTGTTGTAGCGGTAGTTGAATTCGGTGATCTGGCGCTTGCCGATGGCTTCACAGAACGCCTTGAAGCTGCCCGGTTGCTCGGGGATGGTCACGGCGATGATGGCCTCGCGACCTTCGCCCAGCTCGGCGCGTTCAGCGACGTGGCGCAGGCGGTCGAAGTTGACGTTGGCACCGGAGTCGATGGCCACAAAGGTGTGCCCGGTGACGCCGCGTCGCTCGACATATTTCTTGATCCCGGCTACACCCAAGGCGCCGGCAGGTTCGGTGATCGAGCGGGTATCGTCGTAGATGTCCTTGATCGCCGCACAGATTTCATCGGTACTGACGGTGATCACTTCATCGACATAGTCTTTGCAGATATCAAAGGTGTGCTGACCAATCTGCGCCACCGCGACGCCGTCGGCGAAGAGGCCCACGGTCGACAGGATCACGCGCTCGCCAGCGGCCATGGCGGCTTGCAGACAGTTGGAATCATCCGGCTCGACGCCGATGATTTTGATTTCAGGCCGCAAGTACTTCACGTACGCCGTGATCCCGGCGATCAGCCCGCCGCCGCCTACCGGAACGAAAATCGCATCCAGACGCCCAGGGTGCTGACGCAGAATCTCCATCGCCACCGTGCCCTGCCCCGCAATGGTGTGGGGATCGTCGTACGGATGGATGTAGACGTAGCCTTTTTCGTCGACCAGTTTCAGCGAGTAGGCCAGGGCTTCCGGGAACGAATCCCCGTGCAGCACCACTTTGCCGCCGCGCGAGCGCACGCCTTCGACTTTGATTTCCGGGGTGGTCTTGGGCATGACGATGGTCGCTTTCACGCCCAACACCTTCGCCGCCAGGGCCAGGCCTTGCGCGTGGTTGCCCGCCGACGCGGTCACGACACCGCGAGCGCGCTCTTCATCGCTCAGCTGGGTCAGCTTGTTGTAGGCGCCGCGAATCTTGAACGAGAACACGGGCTGCAAGTCTTCGCGCTTGAGCAAAATATTATTGCCCAGCCGCTCGGAGAGCTGGCGGGCAGTCTGCAATGGGGTTTCTACGGCAACGTCATAAACGCGCGAGGTGAGGATCTTTTTGACGTACTGTTCGAGCATCGGAAAGCATCACTGAGCGGGTTGGGCAGGGCCAACGAGTCTAACCCGGCTTTTGCCTAAGCGACCACACGAATCAAGAGGTTTTAGCCCGGCATGGAGCTATAATGCCGGCCTTTCCGTTCTCCCCTTGCCCGCTTCGGAGCCCGCATGACCCAGGATCAACTCAAACAGGCAGTGGCTCAGGCCGCCGTCGACTTCATCCTTCCGAAACTCGACGACAAGAGCATTGTCGGGGTCGGCACCGGCTCCACCGCCAACTGCTTCATCGACGCACTGGCCCGGCACAAGGGCGCATTCGACGGCGCGGTAGCCAGTTCCGAAGCCACCGCCGCCCGCCTCAAGGGCCACGGCATCCCGGTGTATGAGCTGAACACCGTCAGCGACCTGGAGTTTTACGTCGACGGCGCCGATGAAAGCGACGAGCACCTGAACCTGATCAAGGGCGGCGGCGCAGCCCTGACCCGCGAGAAGATTGTGGCGGCCGTGGCCAAGACCTTCATCTGCATCGCCGACGCCAGCAAACTGGTGCCGGTGCTCGGTGCGTTCCCGCTGCCGGTCGAAGTCATCCCGATGGCCCGCAGCCACGTGGCCCGCGAGCTGGTGAAGCTCGGCGGCGACCCGGTCTACCGTGAAGGCGTGCTGACCGACAACGGCAACATCATCCTCGACGTTTTCAACATGCAGATCACCAACCCGGTGGAGCTGGAGACGCAGATCAACGCCATCGTCGGCGTGGTCACTAACGGTTTGTTCGCGGCACGTCCTGCGGATCTGTTGCTGCTGGGCACCAGCGAAGGCGTTAAAACCCTGCGCGCTTAAACACGTAAACCACCACAACCCTCAGGGTTGTGGTGGTTTTTTGAAGACGTAGAACAGGTTCGGCTCGCTCACCAGGTACATCGTACCGTCGTCATCCATGGCGATCCCTTCCGCTTGCGGCACCGTCTTCTGCAACCCCTGGCGGCCCTTGCTCAGTGACAGGGTGCTCAGCGGTCGCCCGTTCACATCCAGTTCCAGAATCAGTCGCGACTCATCCGACAACGCCAGCAGATGGCCGCTGCGCTCGTCGTATTGCAGGCTCGACAGGTCCGTCACGAACATCCCGGCATCGCGCTTGGGGTTGTTAACGACGTGCACCGCGTAGGATTTTTCCGGGTTGTAATGCGGAAAGCCCTGCACTTCATAGATCAGCATCGGGTCGCGTTCCTTGGCGACAAACAACCGCTTGCCCACCGAGTCGTACGCCAGACCTTCGAAGCCCTTATTGCTGCTCATGTGCACGCCAAGGGTCATCTGCTCGGCATCCGCTGCGTCGAGGAACGCTGTGTCCTTCTCCAGATGGATCTTGATCAGCCGCTGCTCACGCTCGTCAGTGATCACGTACGTGTCGGCGCTGATGAACTCTACGGCTTCCGGATCGCCAAACCCGACCAGCGCAATGCGTCGAAGAATCTGGCCGTCCAGAGACAGCTCGATCAGCTCAGAGTTTTTGTTGGTGACGGTGAACAGGCTTTTGCGCACCGGATCGAAGGTCAACGCCGAAACATCGTCATCCAGCCCTTCAATGACTCGCGCCTCGACCGTCACCTGATAGTGGTCCAGAGCGATGGACTGATCGTTCGTCGGCTGCCAGAGCGTGTGCAGATTGAACCAGCCGCGCTCAAACAGGCGCAGGTACTGGCCGACCGCAATCAGCGCGATCAAGGCAATCACTGACAGGATTAACATCAGGGGTTTGGGGCGGGCAAGTCGGCGCATTCGGGCAAGCTCGAGAACAGAACAGGCGGATGAAATACCACGCCAGCCTGAATTGAAGCTTAATGGCGTAGGAGCTGCCGAAGGCTGCGATCTTTTGATCTTTAACAATTTTGCCTACGCCAAAAAATCGCAGCCTTCGGCAGCTCCTACCGTTGTTTTTCGAAACGGTAGAACAGGTTCGGTTCGCTCACGATGTACAGCGTACCCACATCGTCCATGGTTACGCCTTCGGCGCGAGGGATGGTTTTCTTCAGACCATTGAAGCCGCCCAGCAAGGTCATGAAGCTGACCTGCTCGCCCTTCTCGTCCAGCTCCAGCAGCAAGTGGGAGTCGGCGGACAACACCAGGGTATGACCGGTGCGCGGGTCGATGGCCAGGGCCGAGAGGTTGCGGATGTCCAGGTCATCATTGGCAAATTGCTGCTTGTCGCCGGTGAGTGTCTGGCCATCGTTGCTTTTCCAGGTGAACAACGCCGGTGGACGCTCTTCACCCAGCAACATTTGCTGATTGCGCGAGTCCCAGACAATGGCTTCGAAGGCCTTGTTTTGGTCTTTCGAAGGGCCGAGGTCGTATTTCGGGAAGTGGGCGATATTCAGCTCGCGGGTGTCAGCGTCAACTTTGACGATGGAAAGCATGTGTTGGCGTTCATCGACGATGGCCAGCAGACCGTTACCCATCACGGTCACGCCTTCCGGGTTGCTCCAGCCCACCAGCGGCATCTTGCGCAGCACGTCACCCTGCAAAGTCAGTTCGACCAGAAACGGATTTTTTCCCATGACCGAAAACAGGGTTTTGGACTGCGGATCGTAGGCCAGGTCCGACGCTTCGTCCTTCTCCATGCCCGGCAGCATTTTGGCGTCGATCACGGCCC
The DNA here is from genome assembly GCF_054898005.1 of Pseudomonas sp. HLT2-19-2. Classification (NCBI taxonomy): domain Bacteria; kingdom Pseudomonadati; phylum Pseudomonadota; class Gammaproteobacteria; order Pseudomonadales; family Pseudomonadaceae; genus Pseudomonas; species Pseudomonas sp. HLT2-19-2. The sequence goes on from NZ_CM142712.1 coordinate 5,866,220, forward strand.
GGTAATCCGGCAGCCAGATGCTCTCCTGACGTTCGGCGGTGCTTTCGAAACGCTCCAGCACCCAGAGCACACCACGGTCATCCCAATGCATCGCAAACGCGAGGCCATACACGGCGGCGGCCCCCAGCAAAAGCCAGGAATACCAACGCATGACAAAGCGCGAGCGGCGGGCAGTTTTAAGCGTGGGCAGCGGTTGGGTGACCATCGAGGGATGCGTTCCAGAAATTCAGGCTAAGGGTAATAGCATAATTGGGATCGGCTCAGACGCCGCAAGTCCCGGAATTATCCGGACGAGATGTGAAAAAAACGGGAAATGGCGGGAAAGCCCTGTGCGGGCAGCCAAGTTCAAAAGATCGCAGCCTTCGGCAGCTCCTACAGAGGTCGGTGTAGGAGCTGCCGAAGGCTGCGATCTTTTGCTTTTTTAGCGGACGCTGATGGTGAAGCTGCTGGCGCCTGGCAATTCCAGCACCAGTTCATCACCGACATTCAGCGGACCGACGCCAACCGGCGTACCCGTCAGGATCACGTCACCGGCCTGCAGCGAGAAGCAGCCGGCCATGTGCTGGATCATCGGCACGATCGGGTTAAGCATCGCGCTGCTGTTGCCGTCCTGGCGGACTTCACCATTGATGGTCAGGCGGATGCCGATGTCGGTCAGGTCAGCGAACGTGCTGCCGGACACGAAGGGCGCAATCACCGCCGCACCGTCGAAGGACTTGGCGATTTCCCACGGCAGGCCCTTGGATTTCAGCTCGGCCTGCTTGTCGCGCAGCGTCAGGTCCAAGGCCGGAGCGAAGCCGGAGATAGCATCGAGTACTTCTTCACGGTTTGGCTTGGTCGACAATGGCTTGCCGATCAACACCGCGATTTCCGCTTCGTAATGCACCGAGCCCCGTTCGGTCGGAATGCTGAAACCGCCTTCCAGCGGTACTACGCAACTGCCCGGCTTAATGAACAGCAGCGGTTCTGTAGGCACCGGGTTGTCCAGTTCCTTGGCGTGTTCGGCGTAGTTGCGGCCGATGCACACCACCTTCCCGAGCGGAAAATGAATACGCGTACCGTCGACATACTGGTGCTGATAGCTCATTACCGACTCCTGTTTCGTAGCTCTCAAATTCAAAAGTCAAACAGCGAAAATCTTGCCCGGGTTCATGATGCCGTTCGGGTCGAACACCGCTTTGACGGCTTTCATGTACTCGATCTCAACCTTTGATCGGCTATAGGTCAAGTAGTCACGCTTGGTCATGCCCACGCCATGTTCGGCGGAAATCGAGCCGTTGTACTTCTCGACGGTTTCGAACACCCACTTGTTGACGGTCGCGCACTTGGCAAAGAACTCGTCCTTGCTCAGGTTCTCCGGCTTGAGGATGTTCAAGTGCAAGTTGCCGTCGCCGATGTGGCCGAACCAGACAATTTCGAAATCCGGGTAGTGTTCGCCGACGATCGCGTCGATTTCCTTCAGGAACGCCGGGACTTTCGACACAGTGACCGAAATGTCGTTCTTGTACGGCGTCCAGTGCGAGATGGTCTCGGAGATGTATTCGCGCAGCTTCCAGAGGTTCTGCAGCTGGGTTTCGCTCTGGCTCATCACGCCGTCCAGTACCCAGCCCTGCTCGACACAGTGCTCGAAGGTTTCCAGGGCGTGGTTAGCCACTTCTTCGGTGGTCGCTTCGAATTCCAGCAGCGCGTAGAACGGGCAATCGGTTTCGAAAGGCGCCGGCACGTCGCCGCGAGCCATCACCTTGGCCAGGGCTTTGTCGGAGAAAAATTCGAAAGCAGTCAGGTCGAGTTTGCTCTGGAACGCGTGCAGCACCGGCATGATCGAGTCGAAATCGGCAGTGCCGAGGACCATCGCGGTAAGGTTCTTCGGCGCGCGGTCCAGACGCATGGTGGCTTCGACCACAAAACCGAGGGTGCCTTCTGCGCCGATGAACAACTGACGCAGGTCGTAACCCGTGGCGTTCTTGATCAGGTCTTTGTTCAGTTCCAGCAGATCGCCTTTGCCGGTGACGACTTTCATGCCCGCGACCCAGTTGCGGGTCATGCCGTAGCGAATGACCTTGATCCCGCCGGCATTGGTGCCGATATTGCCGCCAATCTGGCTGGAACCTGCCGAAGCGAAGTCCACCGGGTAGTACAGGCCTTTTTCTTCAGCGACGTTCTGCAGGTGTTCGGTGACCACGCCTGGCTGGCAGACCGCTGTGCGGTCGGTCAGGTTCACGTCGAGGATCTGGTTCATGTAGTCAAAGGACACGACGACTTCGCCATTGGCGGCCACGGCAGCAGCGGACAGACCGGTGCGACCGCCGGACGGCACCAATGCAACGTTGTGCTCATTGGCCCAACGAACAATGGCCTGAACCTGCTCGGTGGTCTTGGGGAACACGATGGCGGTTGGGGCCGGGGCGAAATGCTTGGTCCAATCCTTACCGTAAGCATTCAGGGAGTCGGCATCGGTCAGCACCTTGCCAGGCTCAACCAGGGTCTTCAGCTCTTCAATCAGGGCAGGATTGGTCATCGACAGAACTCTCGAACAATTCATGGTCATCCTGAGAACGCTTCACGTCGCAGGAATGAGTGTTTAGCGGGGTGCATATGCTAGCATACCGACCCCGCAGCATAGTGCCCAACGGCTGTTCTGCGGCGACGGCATTCTTGTCGTCCGGGTCAGCGTCTGCTGGCTATTTCCTGCCATTTTTCTCCGGGATACAGGTTTACGCAGATGAGCAAGACTTCTCTCGATAAGAGCAAGATCAAGTTCCTTCTTCTCGAAGGCGTCCACCAATCGGCTGTCGACGTCCTCAAGTCGGCGGGCTACACCAGCATCGAGTACCTCACAGGTTCTCTGCCGGAAGCCCAGCTGAAGGAAAAGATCGCTGATGCGCACTTCATCGGCATTCGCTCGCGCACTCAACTGACCGAAGAGATCTTCGATCAGGCGAAGAAACTGGTCGCTGTCGGCTGTTTCTGCATCGGCACCAACCAGGTCGACCTCAACGCGGCTCGCGAACGCGGCATCGCGGTGTTTAACGCACCGTACTCCAACACTCGTTCCGTAGCGGAGCTGGTGCTAGCCGAAGCGATCCTGTTGTTGCGCGGCATTCCTGAGAAGAACGCTTCCTGCCACCGTGGCGGCTGGATCAAGAGCGCGGCCAATTCCTTCGAAATCCGCGGCAAGAAGTTGGGTATCGTCGGTTACGGCTCGATCGGCACTCAGTTGTCGGTCCTGGCTGAAGGCCTGGGCATGCAGGTGTACTTCTACGACACCGTGACCAAGCTGCCATTGGGTAACGCAACACAAGTTGCCAGCCTGACCGAGCTGCTGGGCATGTCCGACATCGTCACCCTGCACGTTCCGGAAACCGCTGCGACCCAGTGGATGATCGGCGAGAAAGAAATCCGCGCAATCAAGAAGGGCGGCATCCTGATCAACGCGGCTCGCGGCACCGTGGTCGAGCTGGACGCCCTGGCGGACGCGATCAAGGACAAGCACCTGATCGGCGCGGCCATCGACGTATTCCCGGTGGAGCCACGCTCCAACGACGAAGAGTTCGAAAGCCCGCTGCGTGGCCTGGACAACGTGATCCTGACCCCGCACATCGGCGGTTCCACCGCTGAAGCGCAAGCCAATATCGGTCTGGAAGTGGCAGAGAAGCTGGTCAAGTACAGCGACAACGGTACGTCGGTATCGTCGGTGAACTTCCCGGAAGTAGCGCTGCCGGCTCACCCTGGCAAGCACCGTCTGCTGCACATCCACGAGAACATTCCGGGTGTGATGAGCGAGATCAACAAGGTCTTCGCCGAAAACGGCATCAACATTTCCGGTCAGTTCCTGCAGACCAACGAGAAAGTCGGCTACGTCGTGATCGACGTCGACGCCGAATACTCGGAGATGGCGCAAGAGAAGCTGCAGCACATCAACGGCACCATTCGTTGCCGCGTGTTGTTCTGATAGCGACTTGAGCGACAAAAAAGGGAGACCCTCGGGCCTCCCTTTTTCATGCCTGGGGAAACTTACTTCACAGTCACGGTGATTTTCTTCGACACGATTGGCGGATCGAACGGAATGTGACCACTGTCGCCCAGCTCAAGCTGCAAGGTGTGCTTGCCTGGCGGCAGCTTGATGGTGGCTTCGGTCTGCGCCTTGCCGAAATGCATGTGGTTGGCGTCGGTCGGAATCGGCTGGCCAGCGGCGGGGAGCTCTTTGACGTCGATCAGCAGGTGGTGGTGACCGGTGTGCTTGGTGACATCGCCCGCCGGGGCCAGAGAGATGTCCTTGACGCCGAACTTGACCTTGAATTCCTGTGGCACCGTGGCACCGTCTTCCGGGGAAACGATGAACGCTTCTGCTCCCTTGGGAGCCGGAGTGGCAGCCGTTGCCAGCATCGAAGCACCCAGCAACAGGCCAGCCAATGCTGCTCGTGACATAAAGGTTTTCATTCTCTTCTCCAGTTTTTTCGTAAAATCCGCGTGGCCATGACAACTTCACGGCCATTCGTTGTCGAAAGCTCTCGACAACCATAGCAAAGCGAGCCTGAATCAGAGCATCGCGATAATGAATTCAAAGGAGTGACCATGCGTTTTTTGCCTGGCCTGATCTGCCTGCTACCCCTCTTGAGCCCTTTGGCTCATGCCGAACTGATTGACGATGTAAACGACCGTGGCGAATTGCGCATCGCTCTTGAGGCTAATACACCGCCGTTCAATTTCAAGGACGATGGCAATCTAACGGGTTTCGAGGTCGAATTGGGCCAACTGCTGGCCAACGAACTGGATGTACGGGCCGACTTCGTCATTACCGATTCCAGCGATCTGCTGCAAGGTGTTGAAACCGGTAAGTACGACGTCGCCATCAATCACATAGCAGTGACCCCGGACCTCAAGGATCGTTTCGACTTCAGCGAACCTTACAGCTACACCAATGCACAATTGATCGCGCAGAAGGAAGAGCAACCGCGCTCGATGCTGCTGGTGCAAGCCTTGACGGAAGAGAAGCCGAAAGTCGGCCCGACCGTGAGCCTGGCGATTCCGTTTCAAAAGGGTAACCCGGCGTTTCATGCCAGCCTGGAGAACGCGTTGCAGCGGATCAAGGCGGATGGGCGACTGGAAGCGTTGTCGCAGAAGTGGTTTGGGTCGGATACGAGTGTGCCGCCCAAACCGTAAGACACTGAAGATCCCACAGGGGTTTTGTGTAAGACGTTACATCAGGTTGGTCAGGGCCTGTGCAGCTTGCGGCAACTCCAGCTCGCTGAAAACCTGGACACCGTGACGCTTGAGCAACGCCGCAGTAACACCTTCACCACTCACCTTCACACCACTAAACGTCCCGTCATAGGTCAACAAATTCCCGCAAGACGGGCTGTTGGCCTTGAGCACGGCGATCCTGATGCCGTGCTTTTGCACCAGTTCCAACGCCTGATAAGCCCCCGAGAGAAACTCGGCGCTGACGTCCTCGCCCTCGGTGGTGATCACTGAGGCGTGGCCATCAAGCACTTCACCACCCTGCCCGCCCGGAATCTCCGCCGCTGCCCTCGGCGTCGGCAAGCCACCGGCAACCTCCGGACACAACGGCACCACCCGACCTTCATCAAGCCACTGCTGAAGTTGATCGAAAGGACCGCTGGCCCCGCCGTCGTAACGTACGCGGTGGCCCAGCAGGCAGCGGCTAACCAGAATTTTCTGCATGATCAGAACGGCTCGTTGCCACGACGCCGGAACCAGCCGGTCAACGACAGGCGATCTCGGGTCGCGGGTAGGACTTCGTGGGGCACCTCGCCCGACAGGAACACCACCAGGCATCCGCCGGCAGGGACTACATCGTATTCGACACTTTCATCGAGGTACATGCGCAACTGGCCGCCGTGCTCGGGTAGCCAGGCGTCATTGAGGTAAACCACCGCCGACACCATGCGCCGGTCGTCATCACGAAAACGGTCGACATGCTTGAGGTAGAAAGCGCCGGGCGGGTACAGGGCGAAATGGCTTTCGAAATCTTCCAGGCCCAGAAACAAACCGCGATTCATCGCCTCGCGCAGGCTGTCCATCAATTCCAGATAGCTGTCGCAAGCATCGGCCTGGCCGGGCTCGATCCACTGGATATGGTCGCCGCGAATCCCCTCGCGAATCTCGGATGTCGGCCCGCGCCCCACGGCGGCCGGGGTCAATTCGCCCTCGGCAGCACGTTTACGGCACTCAGCCGCCAGTTCCAGGGTCAGAGCCTTGGGCAGGAAAATATTCTGCTGCGACCAGCCGTGTTCAGCCAAGTCGTCGACGATACGTAACAGCAGCGGGTGATCAGAGGGTATTGGCATGGCGCGCATAGTATTCCTGTGCCCGAAAATCCGACAGAGCCGCGCAGCGGCTTGATACGAATTCTCGACAAGTCCGTATGCCGCACGGAGAATAGTCACCTGCTGACAGGAGTCCCTATGCGCCGTTTGCTTTTCTCAATGCTGATGTTCTGCGTTATGCCCGCTTGGGCAGACGGCCACGACCAGTTGTACAAGGTCGCCGGCTGGCCAGAACAACGCGCGCATTTCAACGACGCTCTCTCGGCCGCTCAGCAGCGGTATCAGAACAGCCTGCCACCGGCCGTTTTCCAGGCGTTGGTGAATAACAGCAATCAGCGCTTTGCCCCCCAGGCCGTGGACCAGCGCGCCGAAGCGCAATTGCGCAAGACCCTTGCCGATCCGAAACCCGCGCTGGCGTTCTTTCAATCGCCCTTGGGCAAGAAAATCGTCGCCGCCGAACTGCTCGCGACCCGTCGCGATCAACTGGCAAAAAACGCCAAGGGTTTACCCAAGATCCAGGCCAGCGACAGCCGCCTGTTGATCATCGGCCATCTGGCTCAGGCCCTGCCCGCTCGCGAGGCTGGCGCTGAAGTCAGCCTGGCGATTGCCGGTGTCGCGGCCGACAGCCTCAGTTCGATGATCCCCGGCCTGCTCGGCGGTGGTCAGGCTCAAGGCATGTTGAACGGTCAGCGTCAGCGCTTGATGGACCAGATAGGCAGCGATCTGAACAACACGCTGTTGTATGTCTATCGCGACCTGTCGGATAACGAACTGGAAGAGTTCGCCACGTTTGCCGAGTCTGACGAAGGCAAAGCTTATTACCAGGCAGCATTGGCGGCGATTCGCGCGGGGCTGGCGGTGGGGCAGAGTACGCCGAGCCTCACCCAATAATCTGCAGCGCGTTTGAGATTGCCTTCGCGGGCAAGTCGGACCGCCGCACCGCTCGCTCCTACAGGGAAATGCATTCCAATTGTAGGAGCGAGGCTTGCCCGCGAAGAGGCCATCACTGCCGCTAAAGATTTCGCCCCTTGATCCGCTTGCTCAAAAACCCGAAATACTCCCGCCGCATCGCCAACGTCTCATTCGCCAAATGATGTCGAGCCTGCGGCAACATCAGTACCTGCGGCCGATCGAACTTGCCCCGCAACACTTCAAGGTTATGCTCCCAATCCACGGTCATGTCCGCCTGCCCCTGAACAATCAACGGTCGCCGGGGACTGCTCGGTGCGGCTTCGATGCGTTTGATCCAGCACGCCAACGCACCGACCCAGGCGGTCGGCAAACGTAGCGGCTGCAATGGATCGGCTTGCAGGAAGGGCAAAAATCCCGGGTCGTTGGAGTTTTCGCTGAAGCGCCGGGCGATGGCTTTGACGAAAGGCTTGAGCAGGTAATAGCTGAGCAGCGACCAACCCCAGGCCCGCGGCCTCACCAGCGGTGACAACAGGATTACCTGTCCCTGGGCCGGACTGCTGGCGCCCTGATTGAGCACATGATCGATCACGATCGCGCCGCCAGTGCTTTGCCCGCACAGGTGCCACGGCTGCGGCAGATCAAGGGACAACGCCTCGGCGAACAATCCTTGCAGCGTGCCCTGATACTCGGCGAAATCCTTGATACTCGCCCGTTCACCACTGGACAGTCCGTGCCCCGGCAGGTCGCAGGCAATCACCGCAAAATCCTGATCCAGCGCCCACTCGATCACATGCCGGTAAAGTCCGGTGTGATCGTAAAAGCCGTGGAACAAAAACAGCGTCGCCTTCGCCCGCTCGGGCCACCAGACCTGGCTGACCACTTCATAACCATCGACCTCGAACCGCCCAAGGCTACTGCGCACATTACGCCCCGCAAAATCCAGCCCGTAGAACCGCTGGTAAGCCAGCGCTTCCACCGACAGCGGCTGCCTGTCGGCCAGTGGCCGCAGGCTGGCACGCAGATGATCGGGATCGAAAGTGGCAGACATGAGCAATTCCAGAACGTGAAACGGACTTTATGGGCCTGCGATATTCATCTGTCGCGGCAAGCATGGCAAGCTAGCCGACCTTCGAGGATTGAAACCCATGCGTTCGCCCTACCGCGCCACACTGCTTGCCAGCCTGCTCGCCCTCGTGTGCGCCGGCGTGCTGTGGGTTGCTTACGACTGGTTTCAGGCCCGCTACCTGCGAGCGTTCAGCGAGCATACTGCGGTGTTCTCCGGTGACCCGCTGCGCCTGCCCGATCATCTCGCCGGCCCCGGTGCCATCCGCCTCGTGCACTTCTGGGACCCGGCCTGCCCGTGCAATGTCGGTAACCAACAGCACCTGAGCGAACTGGTAGAGCACTACGTACCGCAAGGCGTGGAGTTTTATGCGGTACAAAAGCCTGGCAGCCACGGTCAGTTGCCGAGCACTTTAAGCAGCCTGAAAAGCATCGCCGTCCTCCCAGGTTCCGAACAGATCCCCGCCAGCCCGGCCGTGGCGATCTGGGATCGCAGCGGCAAACTGGCGTATTTCGGCCCATACAGCGAAGGCCTGACCTGCAATTCGAACAACAGCTTTATCGAGCCGATTTTGCAAGCGTTGAACGAAGGGCGCGCGGTGAATGCCACGCACACGCTGGCGGTGGGTTGTTACTGCCCGTGGCCGGTCGATACAACGAAGTGAGGCTGACAGGAGACGCGAATACCTCCTAAGTGCGATGGCCTTATCGCCAAGCCGTGTTAAAACAGTGCCGCCAGGGATCTGCTGCCACTCATAACAACAAGGAATCAACATGAAACGTAGCTTGACCGTTCTCGCCCTGCTGATTGTCGCGCTCGCCGCAGGTGCAGGTTGGTACGTCTACAGCAAGCAGCCGACACGCCAGGGCATGGTGGAGCTGCAACACCTGCAAGGTTCGGTCACCGTGCGCTACGACGAGCGCGGCATCCCGCACATCCGCGCTGAGAACGAAACCGACCTGTACCGCGCCCTCGGGTACGTGCACGCCCAGGACCGGCTATTTCAGATGGAAGTCCTGCGCCGCCTCGCCCGCGGAGAGCTGGCCGAGGTGCTGGGCCCGAAACTGCTCGACACTGACAAGCTGATGCGCAGCCTGCGCATTCGCGAACGCGCCGAAACCTACCTGGCGAATATGGACAAACAGTCGCCGACCTTTATCGCCATGCAAGCCTATCTGGACGGCATTAACCAGTATCAGGACAGCCATCCAAAACCCGCAGAGTTTGACGTTCTGGGCATCCCCAAACGCCCGTTCACTGCTCAGGACACCATCAGCATCGCCGGCTACATGGCCTACAGTTTTGCCGCGGCGTTTCGCACCGAACCGTTGCTGACCTTCGTGCGCGATCAGTTGGGCGCCAACTACCTGAACATCTTCGATCTCGACTGGCAGCCCAAAGGTGTACTCAACGGCAGCACGCCGCCCCTCGCCAGTATCGACTGGAAAGATCTCAACACCCTCGCCCGCCTTAGCGAACAGGCACTCGCCGACAACGGCTTGCCGCAGTTCGAGGGCAGCAACGCCTGGGTCGTCTCTGGAGGCCAAACCAAAAGCGGCAAACCGCTGTTGGCCGGCGACCCGCATATCCGCTTTTCCGCGCCGTCGGTGTGGTATGAAGCGCACCTCTCGGCGCCGAGCTTTGAGCTCTACGGTCACTATCAGGCGTTGATGCCGTTCGCCTCCCTCGGGCTGAACCGCGATTTCGGCTGGAGCATCACCATGTTCCAGAACGACGACCTCGATCTGATCGCCGAGAAGGTCAACCCGGACAACCCCAATCAGGTCTGGTATCGCGGCAAGTGGGTGGACATGGTGACCAGCGAACAGCAGATCGCGGTCAAGGGCCAGGCGCCGGTGACACTGGTGCTGCGCCAGTCGCCCCACGGTCCGATCGTCAACGATGTGCTGGGCAGCAGCGTCGGCAAAACACCAATCGCCATGTGGTGGGGGTTTCTAGAAAGTCAGAATCCGATCCTTGAAGGCTTCTACCAGCTCAACCGCGCCGACACCCTGGCCAAGGCGCGCAGTGCCGCGGCGAAGGTTCAAGCGCCGGGTCTGAACATCGTCTGGGCCAACGCCAAGGGCGACATCGGCTGGTGGGCAGCAGCGCAATTGCCAAAACGTCCGGCGGGTGTGCGCCCGGGGTTCATCCTCGACGGCAGCACCGCCGAAGCGGACAAGGAAGGTTTCTACCCGTTCAGCGCCAACCCACAGGAAGAGAACCCGGCACGCGGTTACATCGTTTCGGCCAACTTCCAGCCGGTGTCGCCAACCGGCATGGAGATTCCCGGTTACTACAACCTGGCCGATCGAGGTCAGCAGCTTAACCGCCAGCTCAGCGACAAAACCATCAAGTGGGATCTGGACGCCAGCCAGAAACTGCAACTGGGCACCACCACTGCCTACGGCCCGCGCTTGCTGGCGCCACTGCTGCCGGTATTGCGTGAAGGGGTGAGCGATCCCGCCGAGCTCAAACTGGTTGAGCAACTGGCCCAGTGGAAAGGCGACTACCCGCTCGATTCCACCAGCGCCACGCTGTTCAACCAGTTGCTGTTCAACCTGGCTGACGCGACCATGCACGATGAGCTGGGCAATGACTTCTTCGAAACATTGCTGTCGACCCGGGTGATTGATGCGGCATTACCGCGACTGGCCGCGACCCCCGATTCGCCGTGGTGGGACAACCGCAACACCCTCGGCAAGGAAACCCGCGCCGATACGGTCAAGGTTGCGTGGCAAGCGAGCATCGCTCACCTCAAGACCACCCTCGGCGCCGATTTCGCACAATGGCAGTGGGGCAAGGCGCACACGCTGACGCATGGCCATCCGCTGGGGCAGCAAAAGCCGCTGGACCGTCTCTTCAATGTCGGCCCGTTCGCGGCGCCAGGCACTCACGAAGTGCCGAACAACCTTTCGGCGAAAATCGGTCCGGCGCCATGGCCAGTGACGTATGGTCCGTCGACCCGCCGCCTGATCGACTTCGCCGACCCCGCCCACAGCCTGACCATCAACCCGGTCGGCCAGAGCGGCGTGCCGTTCAACAGCCACTATGACGACCAGGCTGAGGCGTTTATCGAAGGGGTCTACTACCAGGCGCATCTCAATGATGAAGAGGTTGCGGCCAATACGCGGAGCACGTTGAAGCTGTTGCCGGCGCGGGCTGCACCCTAAAAATCAAACCATCGCCGCAAAGTTCAGCCTGAACTGCTGCGGCGTCACCCCCAGCCTGCGGTTGAACACACTGCGCATGTGCTGGGCATCGCGAAACCCGCACTGATAAGCCACGGTTTTAAGCGGCGAATTTGTGCTTTCAAGCAGCACCCGCGCCGCATCCACCCTGGCCCGTTCGACGAATTCGGCCGGGGTGATTTTCGCCTCTTTGGTAAACACCCTGGAAAAGTTGCGGGCACTCATGTTGGCGGCGTTGGCCAGGTCGGCAATCGTCAAATCGCCCGTCAGGTTGGCCAACACGTAGAGCTGCACCAGTGCCACGGCAGAAGTGGGTTCGGCGTGTGGCGTGAGGAATGGGCTGAACTGTGACTGCCCGCCGGAGCGCTGAGTGAACACCACCAATCGTTTTGCCACACTCAATGCAACTTCCGGCCCGTGATCCCTGGCCAGCAAGTACAGCGACAGGTCAATCCCCGCCGTGACACCCGCCGAGGTGTAGAGGTCGCCGTCCTCCACGTAAAGGCGATCAGCTTCGACCTGAGTCAACGGGCACAACTGCGCCAGCGCCGCGGCGTCGCCCCAATGGGTGGTCACCGTTCGCCCTTCCAACAATCCGGCCCGGGCGAGCATGAACGCGCCGTTGCAGATCGAGCCAAAGCGTCGCGCCAGCGCGCAGGCATCGCGAAGCCAGGCATCGAATGCCGCACCGAAATCCATGAACGGCAACTGCGGCCCACCGGCCACCAACAGCAAGTCATAGGCCGCCAGCGCTTCGCTGAAATGCCGATGGGCATTGAGTGACAAACCGTTGGAACACGGCATCACCCCGCGCTCAACGCCGATCACCTCCAGTCGATAGTGATCTTGCGGCTCGAGGAAACGATTGGCTTCTGAAAACACATCCATGGGACCGGTGACGTCCAGGGACTGAACGCCTGCGAACACCACAATGGCAACGGTTTTACTCATGGCATGAATCGCCTTCTATGGCACTGGACTGAATATGAGTCATCGCGCGACCTGTAGCAGCAGCCTCGCAGGCTCGGCAGCTGCTACAGGGCGTGCGTGCAGGTTATCCAGTTCAACCCTAGCCAATCCTCGCGCAACAAGCGAGTTTGGCGCGATGTGCCTGCTTGGGCATCAAGCCAGGCTTCAAGCCGATGAACTTCGTCGAGATCATCCGCAAGTCGCCTTGGATGTCCTGAAGCACACATAAAAAAACCTCACTGCCTTTTCAGGGAGTGAGGTTTTTTATACGACCGATTTTAAGCCGCTTCCGGCGCCGGGGCGCGACGAGCGTCCGGTTGTTTCCAGGAGTCAGCAGCACCTTCCTCGATCGCCTGCTGAATTGCCCGTTTGCGCGCTTCTTCGGCACGGCGGCTGAAGAACCAGACCAGGAACGTCATCAGCGATACCGCCAGCAGAATCAGGCTGGCCACGGCATTGATCTCGGGTTTCACGCCCAGACGCACCGCCGAGAACACTTCCATCGGCAGGGTCGTGGAACCTGGGCCGGACACGAAGCTCGCCAACACCAGGTCATCCAGGGACAGGGCGAAGGACATCATGCCGCCGGCCCCCAAGGATGGCGCGATCATCGGGATGGTGATCAGGAAGAACACCTTCCATGGCCGCGCACCGAGGTCCATGGCCGCTTCTTCGATGGACAGGTCCAGCTCACGCAAACGCGCCGACACCACCACCGCCACATACGCCGCACAGAACGTGGTGTGGGCGATCCAGATGGTGAGGATCCCCCGCTCCTGTGGCCAACCGATCATCTGCGCCATGGCCACGAACAGCAGCAACAGCGACAGACCGGTGATCACCTCGGGCATCACCAGCGGCGCGGTAACCAAGCCACCGAACAGCGTGCGTCCCTTGAAATGGGTGATACGGGTCAGGACGAACGCGGCCAATGTACCCAGCGCTACCGCCGCCACCGCCGTGTAGCAGGCAATTTCCAGCGAGCGCACCACCGAGCCCATCAATTGCGTGTTGTCCATCAAACCGACGTACCACTTGATCGACCAGCCACCCCACACCGTCACCAGTTTGGAGGCGTTGAACGAGTAGATCACCAGGATCAGCATCGGCGCGTAGATGAACAGCAAACCCGCTACCAGCATGAAACTTGAGAAACGGAAGCGCTTCATTCCTTGCCCTCCATTTCTTTGGCCTGACTACGGTTGAACAGGATGATTGGCACAATCAGGATCAGCAACATAACCACTGCCAGGGCAGATGCCACCGGCCAGTCGCGGTTGTTGAAGAACTCTTGCCAGAGCACTTTACCGATCATCAGGGTTTCCGGACCGCCTAGCAGTTCCGGGATCACGAACTCGCCCACGACCGGGATGAACACCAGCATGCAGCCGGCGATGATGCCGTTCTTGGACAGCGGAATGGTGATCTTCCAGAAGCTGTTGAAGGTGCTTGAGCCGAGGTCGGACGCCGCTTCCAGCAGACTGTTGTCGTGCTTCACCAGGTTGGCGTAGAGCGGCAGGATCATGAACGGCAGGTATGAGTAAACCACGCCAATATAGACCGCGAGGTTGGTGTTGAGGATCTGCAGCGGTTCATCGATCCAGCCCATGGTCATCAAGAAACCGTTGAGCAGACCGTTGTTGCTGAGGATGCCCATCCACGCATAAACGCGGATCAGGATCGCGGTCCAGGTCGGCATCATGATCAGCAGCACCAGCACCGTTTGCATCTCTTTGCGGGCACTGGCGATGGCGTAGGCCATCGGGTAGCCGATTGCGAGACAAAGGATGGTGCTGATCAGCGCCATCTTCAACGAGCCGAGGTAAGCGGCAATGTACAGTTCGTCGCCGGCCAGCATCGCGTAGTTGCCGAGGTTAAGCAGCAACTGCAGTTTCTGTTCGGCGAAGGTATAGATCTCGGTGTACGGCGGAATGGCCACGTCGGCTTCGGCGAAGCTGATCTTCAGGACAATGAAGAACGGCAGCATGAAGAACAGGAACAGCCAGATGAACGGAACCCCGATGACCAGTTGGCGGCCACCGGGAATTATTCGGTTAAGACGGCGTTTGAATTTGCGCATGTTCATGAGCGAAGTACCACGCCGCTGTCGTCTTCCCAATACACGTAAACCTGGTCACCCCAGGTCGGACGCGCGCCACGGCGCTCGGCGTTGGCAACGAAGGACTGGACGATCTTGCCGCTTGGCAGCTCGACGTAGAATACCGAGTGCCCGCCGAGGTAGGCGATGTCATGCACCTTGCCGCTGGACCAGTTGTATTCGCAGGTCGGCATGTCTGGCGTCACCAGCAATTTTTCCGGACGAATCGCGTAGGTCACGGATTTGTCCTGCACCGAGGTGCTGATGCCGTGGCCCACATAAATCTGACGGTCCAGGTCCTTGCAGGTGATGGTCGCGTGGCCTTCGGCGTCGTCGATCACTTCACCGTCGAAGATGTTGACGTTGCCGATGAACTCGCAGACCAGACGGCTGGTCGGGGTTTCGTAGATGTCGATCGGGCTGCCGATCTGGGCGATCCAGCCCAGGTGCATGATCGCGATGCGCTCGGCCATGGTCATGGCTTCTTCCTGGTCGTGGGTCACCATGACGCAGGTTACGCCGACCCGCTCGATGATCTCGACCAGCTCCAGCTGCATTTGCGAACGCAGCTTCTTGTCGAGCGCACCCATCGGTTCGTCGAGCAGCAACAGCTTCGGCCGCTTGGCCAAGGAACGCGCCAACGCCACACGCTGACGCTGACCACCGGACAACTGATGCGGCTTGCGCTTGGCGTACTGCGTCATCTGAACCAGCTTGAGCATGTCCGCGACACGGGCATCGACTTCAGCGGCGGGGATTTTGTCCTGCTTGAGCCCAAAGGCGATGTTCTGCGCCACGGTCATGTGCGGGAACAAGGCGTAGGACTGGAACATCATGTTGATCGGCCGCTCGTACGGCGGCATGTCGGTGATGTCTACGCCATCGAGGAAAATGCGCCCCTCCGTGGGCCGTTCGAAGCCTGCGAGCATGCGCAGCAACGTGGACTTGCCCGATCCCGAGCCGCCGAGCAGGGCGAAAATCTCACCTTTCCTGATTTCCAGGGACACATCGTCCACGGCAATCGTCTCGTCGAACTTCTTCGTGACCCGGTCGATTTTGACCAACACCTGTTTAGGTGATTGGTCGCCCTCGAGGGCTTTCTTATAGGCGCCGGAGGCAACTGCCATTTACGAAACTCCCAACAAAATTTTCAGTTCGCCCGAGGCGAGCGAACCTTGGATAGTTTGAGCCTTGCAGCTATTTACCCGACTTGACCTTGGTCCAGCTGCGGGTCATCAAACGTTGAATGTTTGGTGGTAACTCGATAGACACGTAAGTCTTGTCGAGGACTGCTTGCGGTGGATAAACCGATTCGTCGGTGCGAATGGACTGCTCCATCAATTTGTCCGACCCTGGGTTAGGGTTGGCGTAACCCACGTAATCACTGACCTGAGCGATCACCTCAGGCTTTAGCAAATAGTTGATGAAGGCATGGGCTTCCTTGACGTTGGCCGCATCCTTGGGGATCGCCAGCATGTCGAACCAGAGCGCGCCGCCCTCTTTCGGAATCGAGTAGGCGATGTTCATGCCTTTGCCGGCCTCAGCCGCGCGGGCCTTGGCCTGGAACATGTCGCCGGAAAAACCGATCGCCACGCAGATATCGCCGTTGGCCAGGTCCGCGATGTATTTGGAAGAGTGGAAGTAGGTCACGTAAGGCCGCACTGCCAGCAACTTGGCTTCGGCCTTTTTGTAGTCTTCGGGGTTGGTGCTGTTGGCGTTCAGGCCCATGTAGTTGAGGACCGTGGGCATCATTTCATCGGCGGAGTCGAGGAACGCCACGCCGCAGCTGTGCAGCTTCTTGATGTTCTGCGGCTCGAACACCACATCCCAGGAATCGATCTTGTCGAGGCCAAGTACTGCCTTCACTTTGTCGACGTTGTATCCGATGCCGTTGGTGCCCCACAAATACGGCACGGCGTACAGGTTACCCGGATCGTTTTGCTCCAGACGCTTGAGCAGCACCGGGTCGAGGTTGGAATAGTGGGTCAACTTGGACTTGTCGAGCTTCTGGAAAGCGCCCGCCTTGATCTGCTTGCCAAGGAAGTGGTTGGACGGCACGACCACGTCATAACCGGTACGCCCGGCCAGCAACTTGCCTTCCAGGGTTTCGTTGGAATCGAAAACGTCATACACCGGCTTGATGCCGGCCTCTTTCTGGAAGTCAGCCAGGGTGGTCTGACCGATGTAGTCAGACCAGTTATAAATATGCACAGTGCCAGCCGCCTGGACACTAACGGCAAGCGTCAGCCCGGCGCCGACCAGCAGTGCACTGCGCAACAAAGAAAAAATAGGCACGTGGAGGTCCTCTAAAATGAGTTGGGCCCAAGTTGCCCCGCGTTACATGACAGCCATGGCTGCCTGGCAACAAAACCGGCGCGCAACTTACCCTCGAAAAACCGTTCCAGCAAAACTTTCTGTCATTTAATTACACCTGTCGCCGTCACCGCGTAGGCGACGACAACAGTTTGTTGCCTCAAACCGGCTTATTTACCGGATTTAATCTTGGTCCAACTGCGAGTCATGATCCGCTGGGTCGCGGCCGGCAAGTCGGCAATCGCATACAGCTTGGCCAGCACGTCCGCTGGTGGGTAGATGCCTGGGTCGCCGGTGATGTCTTTATCGACCAATGCGGTGGCGGCCGCGTTACCGTTCGGGAAGCGTACGGCGTTGGTGATTTCGGCCATGATTTCCGGCTTCTGCAGGAAGGTCATGAACTTGTAGGCGCCTTCGACGTTTTCGGCATCTTTAGGGATGGCGACCATGTCGTAGAAACTGCCCGCACCTTCTTTCGGAATGTTGTAGCTGACTTTCACCTTGTCACCAGCCTCAGCCGCGCGGGACTTGGCCTGGTAGATGTCACCCGAATAACCCACAGCGACACAGATGTTGCCGTTGGCCAGGTCAGAGATGTACTTGGACGAGTGGAAGTAGCCCACCGAAGGACGAATCTTCAGGAACAGTGCTTCGGCTTCGGCCAGTTGTTTTTTGTCCTGGCTGTCGGTTGGATAGCCCAGGTAGTGCAACGCCACCGGAATCATCTCGGTTGGCGAATCAAGGAAACTGATACCGCACGACTTCAACTTCGCGGCGTTTTCAGGTTTGAAGATCAGGTCCCAGGAATTGGTTGGCGCATCGGCACCCAGTGCAGCCTTGACCTTCTCGGCGTTGAAGCCGATACCGATCGAACCCCACATGTACGGGAACGCGTGTTCGTTGCCCGGGTCGCTCACGGACACTGCTTTAAGCAGGTCAGTGTTCAGATTCTTCCAGTTAGGCAGCTTGGACTTGTCCAGCTTCTGGTAAACACCGGCCTTGATCTGCTTGGCCAGGAAGTTGTTCGACGGTACGACGATGTCGTAGCCGGACTTGCCTGCCAGCAACTTGGCTTCCAGGGTTTCGTTACTGTCGAATACGTCGTAAACAACCTTGATCCCCGACTCGGCTTCGAACTTCTCGACGGTGTCCGGTGCGATGTAATCGGACCAGTTGTACACGTGAAGAACCTTGTCGTCCGCCTGAACTGCGCCCGCCATCACGCCCATCAGGGACATGGCGAGGAGGGTCTTGCCAGCTATCTTCTTACCTAATGCCTTCATGGGTAATGCTCCAATTTTTCTTTTTAACCACGTTCTTGTTAACCAAGAGCCAGCGGCCTATTCCTGGGCAACTAAAACAACCGGTAGTCTGGCAAGATCCGAGGCAGGCTTTCAAGGAAAGACCCATCCTTTGTTTGCGCTGAGCGAAATGCGAACTTCGCACCCCGCTCAGAGCCTAGCACTTAGCCCTGCAATGCACTCAGGGTCAGGTCCAGACACTTGCGTGCCTTGGTCATCAACTCATCGATTTCTGCCGGTGTAATCACCAGTGGTGGAGCAATGATCATGGTGTCGCCGACGGCGCGCATGATCAGGCCATTTTCGAAACAGAACGTGCGGCAAATCATGCCGGCGCCCTTGCCTTCGTAACGCTTGCGCGTGCCCTTGTCCTGCACCAGTTCGATCGCCCCCAGCAGCCCCACCCCGCGGACTTCCCCCACCAATGGGTGATCGCTCAGTTCCCGTAGACGCTTTTGCAAATAGGGTGCCGTTTCTGCACGAACGCGCTCGATAATTTTTTCTTCGCGCAGGATACGGATGTTTTCCAGTGCCACCGCGGCGGCCACCGGGTGCCCGGAATAGGTGAAACCGTGGTTGAAATCGCCACCTTCGTTGAGCACCGCAACCACTTCGTCACGCACGATCAGGCCACCCATAGGGATGTAGCCGGACGTCAAGCCCTTGGCGATGGTCATCATATCGGGTCTGAGGTCGAAGAAATCGCTACCGAACCACTCACCGGTACGGCCGAAACCACAGATCACTTCGTCAGCCACGAACAGGATGTCGTACTTGGCGAGGATTTCTTTGATGCGCGGCCAGTAGGTGTCTGGCGGAATGATCACGCCGCCGGCGCCCTGGATCGGCTCGGCGATAAAGGCACCGACGTTGTCCACGCCGACTTCCAAAATCTTCTCTTCCAGCTGATTGGCCGCCCAGATACCGAACTCTTCCGGCGTCATGTCGCCGCCTTCAGCGAACCAGTACGGCTGCGCGATGTGGACGATGCCCGGGATCGGCAAATCGCCTTGTTCGTGCATGTACGTCATGCCACCCAGGCTCGCGCCGGCCACGGTGGAACCGTGATAACCGTTCTTACGGCTGATGATGACTTTCTTCTTCGGCTGGCCCTTGATCGCCCAGTAGTGACGAACCATCCGCAGCATGGTGTCGTTGCCTTCAGAGCCGGAACCGGTGAAGAACACGTGGTTCATGCCTTGCGGTGCGATGTCGGCGATGGCCTTGGCCAATTCCAGCACTGGCGGGTGAGCCGTCTGGAAGAACAGGTTGTAGTAAGGCAGTTCGCGCATTTGTTTGCTGGCGGCATCGGCCAGTTCATCGCGACCGTAGCCGATTGCTACGCACCACAGGCCGGCCATGCCGTCGAGAATCTTGTTGCCTTCGCTGTCCCAGAGGTAAACGCCCTTGGCGCTGGTGATGATCCGCGGGCCTTTCTCTTTCAGCTGCTTGAAGTCGCTGAACGGGGCCAGGTGGTGATCGTTGCTCAGGGTTTGCCATTCACGGGTTTGCGGGTTGTTGCTGGTCATGCGAATTCTCCTAAGATTTCAGTGAAAGCGCCGCCAATATCAGCGGCGCCCGGCGCATCAGACGGCGAAAAGCAGGAATTCCCGCTCCCACGAACTGATCACGCGCTTGAAGTTTTCATGCTCGGCCCGCTTGACCGCGACGTAGCCAGTGATGAATTTCTTGCCCAGGTACTTCTCGATAGTCGCGCTGTGTTCCATGCGTTCCAGCGCGTCTTCGATGGTCAGTGGCAAACGCAGGTTGCGGCGTTCATAGCCACGCCCCACCACCGGAGCACTCGGGTTCAAGCCTTCGACCATGCCGATGTAACCGCAGAGCAGGCTCGCGGCAATCGCCAGGTACGGGTTGGCGTCGGCGCCCGGCAGGCGGTTTTCCACCCGACGGTTTTGCGGCCCGGCATCCGGAACCCGCAGGCCCACGGTACGGTTCTCTTCGCCCCACTCCACGTTCACCGGTGCAGAGGTGTCCGGCAGGAAGCGGCGGAACGAGTTGACGTTAGGCGCGAACAGCGGCAACAGCTCGGGGATCAGTTTCTGCAAACCACCGATGTGGTTCAGGAACAACTGGCTCATGCTCCCGTCTTCATTGGAGAAGACGTTCTTGCCGGTCTCGATATCGATGATGCTCTGGTGCAAGTGCATCGCACTGCCCGGCTCGCCGGTCATGGGCTTGGCCATGAAGGTGGCTGCCACGTTGTGCTTGAGCGCGGCTTCGCGCATGGTGCGCTTGAACACCAGGATCTGGTCGGCCAGAGACAGGGCATCGCCGTGACGGAAGTTGATTTCCATCTGCGCCGTGCCGTCCTCGTGGATCAGCGTGTCGAGGTCCAGCTCCTGCAATTCGCACCAGTCGTAGACGTCTTCGAACAACGGATCGAATTCGTTCGCCGCTTCAATCGAGAAGGACTGGCGACCCGTTTCCGGGCGACCTGAGCGGCCAACCGGTGGTTGCAGCGGGAAGTCCGGGTCCTCGCAACGCTTGGTCAGGTAGAACTCCATTTCTGGCGCCACGATCGGCTGCCAGCCCCTGTCGGAATAGAGTTTCAGAACCTTTTTCAGCACGTTGCGCGGCGACAGCTCGATCGGGTTGCCTTGTTTGTCGTAGGTGTCGTGGATCACCTGGGCAGTGGGCTCGATAGCCCAAGGCACCAGGAACACCGCGTTCTGGTCGGGACGGCAGATCATGTCGATGTCGGCCGGGTCGAGCAGTTCGTAATAGATGTCGTCTTCGACATAGTCGCCGGTCACGGTCTGCAACAGAACGCTCTCGGGCAGGCGCATGCCTTTTTCGGCAATGAACTTGTTGGTCGGCGAAATCTTGCCCCGGGTGATCCCGGTCAAGTCGGCGATCATGCATTCGACTTCTGTGATCTTGTGGTCTTTCAACCAATCGGTGAGCTGGTCGAGGTTGTTACTCATAAATGCCTCTTAGGCTTGGTTTCCTGACTCTTATAAGTCAGGCGTTGTTTGACGCATCGGCGTCGCGTGATACAGATTGCCACTGCAATTGCCGCGCACCAACACCCGCACGGCTAATGGCGCGGGTGAGCGAGATAAGATCAGGCCGTGCAGAATCATGAGCAATGCTCGACACGTTGGTCGGGCCGGCCCGGTAAAACGGTTCTATATTGGAAGGACAACCGGTAAAGAGAATGTCGCGTAGTCCGTCCAGAATATCGGACGGAGCCAGCGGGTTCGCCAGGGAAGGAAGAGTCGACGGCACGCCTTTGGCAACACGGGCCTTGGCGTAAGCGTAACGATCGCCACTGATGTGATAAGCATGCAGACCGATCTGCTTAGAGCAGATGGTGATGCCGATTAACGGCAGGCGAGACATGAAGCACCCCGGTATTATTGCTGTTATGGGTTTGAATCGAGCTTAGCCTTGTTCATTTTTTTACACAACACCCCCGTAAAAAATACAACACGGTCCGCTCAAGCCTGCGGGCGCCAAAGCGCTCAAAGGCATAAAAACGCCCCAAACCGCCTCAAAAAAGCCCTACGAGCGCTTTTTTAGGGCAAAAAAGGCCTCGCTTGACTTCGGCATGCCGTTCAGGTTGACTGAAACCCGAAGAGATCAATGATTGATATTTTTAACAACAAAGGTGTTGCATCATGTCGGTACCCCCGCGTGCCGTTCAGCTTAATGAAGCGAACGCGTTCCTTAAGGAACATCCTGAGGTTCTGTACGTTGACCTTCTGATTGCGGATATGAATGGTGTGGTGCGCGGCAAGCGCATTGAACGCACCAGTCTCCACAAGGTTTACGAGAAAGGCATCAACCTGCCGGCCTCTCTATTTGCTCTGGATATCAATGGCTCGACGGTGGAAAGCACCGGTCTGGGTCTGGACATCGGCGATGCTGACCGAATCTGCTATCCAATCCCTGACACCCTGTGTAATGAGCCTTGGCAGAAGCGCCCTACCGCGCAACTGTTGATGACCATGCACGAACTGGAAGGCCAGCCGTTCTTTGCCGACCCGCGAGAAGTGCTGGCCAATGTCGTGCGCAAGTTCGACGAGATGGGCCTGACCATTTGCGCCGCCTTCGAACTGGAGTTCTACCTGATCGACCAGGAGAACGTGAACGGTCGTCCGCAACCGCCACGCTCGCCAGTGTCTGGCAAACGCCCGCACTCGACACAGGTCTACCTGATCGACGACCTCGACGAATACGTCGACTGCCTCCAGGACATTCTGGAAGGGGCGAAAGAGCAAGGCATCCCGGCCGACGCGATCGTCAAGGAAAGTGCCCCGGCGCAGTTCGAAGTGAACCTGCACCACGTGGCCGACCCGATCAAGGCCTGCGACTACGCGGTTCTGCTCAAGCGTCTGATCAAAAACATCGCCTACGACCATGAAATGGACACCACCTTCATGGCCAAGCCTTACCCCGGCCAGGCGGGCAACGGTCTGCACGTACACATTTCGATTCTTGATAAAGATGGCAAAAACATTTTTGCCAGCGAGGATCCCGAGCAGAACGCCGCACTGCGTCACGCGATCGGCGGTGTGCTCGAGACCCTACCGGCGCAGATGGCTTTCCTCTGCCCGAACGTCAACTCCTACCGTCGTTTCGGCGCACAGTTCTACGTGCCGAATGCACCGTGCTGGGGTTTGGACAACCGTACTGTTGCGGTGCGCGTGCCGACCGGTTCCGCCGACGCGGTCCGTCTGGAACACCGCGTTGCCGGCGCCGATGCCAACCCGTACCTGCTGATGGCTTCGGTCCTGGCAGGCGTGCACCACGGCCTGACCAACAAGATCGAGCCAGGCGCACCCGTGGAAGGCAACTCCTACGAGCAGAACGAGCAAAGCCTGCCGAACAACCTGCGCGATGCATTGCGTGAGTTGGACGACAGCGAAGTCATGGCCAAGTACATCGATCCGAAATACATCGATATCTTCGTCGCGTGTAAAGAGAGCGAGCTGGAGGAGTTCGAACACTCCATCTCCGACCTCGAGTACAACTGGTACCTGCATACCGTGTAAGCGGTTGCAGTAAAAAAAACGCCGCAGGCCTCACAGCTTGCGGCGTTTTTTTATG
Organism: Pseudomonas sp. HLT2-19-2; assembly: GCF_054898005.1. Lineage (NCBI taxonomy): Bacteria > Pseudomonadati > Pseudomonadota > Gammaproteobacteria > Pseudomonadales > Pseudomonadaceae > Pseudomonas > Pseudomonas sp. HLT2-19-2. The sequence continues at coordinate 5,889,430 of NZ_CM142712.1, forward strand.
GTCAATCACCCAACCTTTATGGATCATCCCCAAGCTCTGCGTACAATGCCCGCTGCCCTGCAGGAGACACCAATGACCCGACTCGCCACCCCACGCAAACCCCGCGCACGCAGCCAGGCCCGGATCGATTCGATACTCGATGCCGCCCGCACGCTGCTGGCTGCCGAGGGCGTGGCCAGCCTGTCGATCTACAGCGTCGCCGAACGCGCGGAGATCCCGCCCTCCTCCGTCTACCACTTCTTTGCCAGCGTCCCGGCGCTGCTCGAAGCCCTGACGGCTGACGTCCACGCGGCGTTCCGTGCCTGCCTGCAAGCGCCCATCGACCACACCGCCCTGAACGGCTGGCGCGATCTGTCGCGACTGGTGGAGCAACGCATGCTCGCGATCTACAGCGAGGACGCCGCCGCCCGCCAGCTCATTCTTGCCCAACACGGGTTGACCGAGGTCACCCAGGCCGACCGTCAGCACGACATCGAACTCGGCGACCTGATGCACAAACTCTTTGACCATCACTTCGAGCTGCCGACGCTACCGGCCGACATCGATGTGTTTGCCCTGGCCATGGAGCTCGGCGACCGCGTCTACGCGCGCTCGGTGCAACAACACGGGCAGATCACCCCGCGCATGGCCGAAGAAGGCATGCGGGTATTCGACGCCTATCTGGGCCTGTATTTGCCGCCCTACCTGCCGAAGCGCCCCGCGCTCTGATCGTTCCCACGCTTTGGTGGGAACGATCAGAGCTCGCACACGCTTACAACTTGGCGATCGACACCTCGGTGGATTTCACGAACGCGATCACTTCGCTGCCGACCACCAGTTCCAGCTCTTTCACCGAGCGAGTGGTGATCACCGAGGTGACGATGCCGGAAGCGGTCTGTACGTCGATTTCCGACAACACGTCACCGAGTACGATTTCCTTGATTGCGCCTTTGAACTGGTTGCGAACGTTGATGGTTTTGATCGTCATGAGGTTGATTCCTGTCGTTGGATAAGGCTGGTTATTGAGCCCAACGCAATTGCGTGGGCAATGGTGAAACAGGTTCCGGTGCTGGCGGCTCGCCGGGCAATGCCAGCACGCGATTGAGGACTTCGGTTTCCAGCGCCGCCAGCCGATGGGAGCCGCGAACCCGAGGGCGCGGCAACTCGACGTGCAGGTCGAGGCCGACTTCGCCCTCCTCGATCAGGATCACCCGATCGGCAATCGCCACCGCTTCACTGACGTCGTGGGTGACCAGCAACACGGTGAAACCGTGTTTCTGCCAGAGCCGCTCGATCAGCTGCTGCATTTCAATTCGGGTCAGCGCATCCAGCGCGCCCAGCGGTTCGTCCAGCAACAGCAAACGCGGTTGATGGATCAGCGCGCGGGCCAAGGCCACACGTTGCTTTTGCCCGCCGGACAAGGCGGCCGGCCATTCATTGGCGCGGTCTGCCAGACCTACCGACTCCAAGGCTTCCAGCGCTTGTGGCCGCCAGTTGCCCTTGAGCCCGAGGCCGACGTTGTCGATGACCTTTTTCCATGGCAGCAAACGCGCTTCCTGGAACATCAGTCGGGTGTCTTCCCGCGCCTCACTCAACGGCGCGGAACCAGCGAGCAATTCACCGCCCGTGGGTTTGTCGAGACCGGCGAGCAAGCGCAGCAAGGTACTTTTGCCGCAACCGCTACGACCGACCACGGCGACAAACTGGCCGGCCGGGATGTGCAGATCGATCTCACGCAGCACCTGCCGCGATCCAAAAGTTTTTTGCAGTTTGCGCACTACCAGGGGAATGCCGCGCAGCAGGCGTGGAGGTTGTTGAGCCGTCATGCCGCACCTCCCTTGGTAACCTGATAGGCCGGGTGCCAGCGCAACCACACGCGTTCAAGTCCACGGGCCGCGAGGTCGGCGAGTTTGCCGAGCACGGCGTACAAGAGAATCGCCAGTACCACCACGTCGGTCTGCAAGAACTCTCGGGCATTCATCGCCAGGTAGCCAATGCCGGAGCTCGCAGAAATGGTTTCCGCCACGATCAGGGTCAACCACATGAAACCGAGGGCGAAGCGCACACCGACCAGAATCGAAGGCAGCGCGCCCGGCAGAATCACCTGACGGAACAGGCTGAAACCGGACAAGCCATAACTGCGGGACATTTCCACCAGCGCCGGATCGACGTTGCGGATGCCGTGATAGGTGTTGAGATAGATCGGGAACAACGTGCCCAATGCCACCAGAAAAATCTTCGCCGACTCATCAATGCCGAACCACAGGATCACCAGCGGAATCAGCGCCAGGTGCGGCACGTTACGGATCATCTGCACCGAACTGTCGAGCAGCCGTTCGCCCCATTTCGACAGGCCGGTGATGAAACCCAGCGTCAGACCGATGCTGCCGCCGATGGCGAAGCCCGACGCTGCGCGCCAGCCGCTGATCGCCAGGTGAGTCCAGATTTCACCGCTGTGCACCAGACCCACGCCGGCTTCGATGACGGCGATTGGCGCCGGCAAGATCCGTGTCGATAACCAGCCCGCCGACACCGACAACTGCCACACCGCCAGCAGCAAAACAGGTAACGCCCAAGGCGCAAGGCTGTGGATAAGTTTCTTCATGGCGCGCCTCAGCTCTGCGACGCGGCTTTGGGGAGGATGTCGTTGGCAACCATCTCACCAAACGGGCTGACGTAACCGGCGCCTTTTGGCGCCTCGGGACGCTCGATGTCCAGGTGCGGGAACAGCAACTCAGCAACGCGGTAAGACTCTTCCAGGTGTGGATAACCGGAGAAGATGAACGTGTCGATGCCCAAGTCCGCGTATTCCTTCACGCGGGCGGCCACGGTTGGACCGTCGCCCACCAGCGCCGTGCCAGCACCGCCGCGCACCAGGCCGACACCGGCCCACAGGTTGGGGCTGACTTCCAGATTGTCGCGGCTGCCACCGTGCAATGCGGCCATGCGTTGCTGACCGACCGAGTCGAATCGCGCCAGAGAGGCCTGGGCACGCGCGATGGTTTCGTCATCCAGATGAGAGATCAGCCGATCCGCCGCTTGCCAGGCTTCGGCATTGGTTTCACGAACGATCACATGCAGACGAATGCCGAAGCGCACGGTGCGCCCGAGCTTCGCGGCTTTAGCGCGTACTTGTTCGATCTTCTCGGCAACGGCTGCCGGAGGTTCGCCCCAGGTCAGGACCATTTCGACCTGCTCTGCCGCGAGGTCTTGCGCCGCTTCCGAAGATCCACCGAAGTACAGCGGTGGACGCGGTTGCTGTATTGGCGGATAGAGCAACTTCGCTCCCTTCACGCTGATGTGCTGACCGTCGTAATCGACGGTTTCGCCTTCCAGCACGCGGCGCCAGATACGGGTGAATTCCACCGAGGCTTGATAGCGTTCTTCGTGAGTCAGGAACAAACCGTCGCCGGCCAATTCTTCCGGATCACCACCGGTGACCAAATTGAACAACGCACGACCGCCGGACAGGCGATCCAGCGTCGCGGCTTGACGCGCTGCCACCGTCGGGGAAATGATCCCGGGGCGCAGGGCGACGAGGAATTTCAAACGCTGGGTCACCGGAATCAGTGACGCCGCTACCAGCCACGAGTCTTCGCACGAGCGACCGGTAGGAATAAGCACCCCACCGAAGCCCAGGCGATCCGCCGCTTGCGCAACTTGTTGCAGATAACCGTGGTCGACGGCGCGAGCACCTTCGGAGGTGCCAAGGTAATGGCCGTCGCCGTGAGTAGGCAGGAACCAGAAGATATTGAGGCTCATGGAGTGGTCTCCTTAGGGAATCGAATTACTGAGCTTTGGCAACGGCCGCCGGTGGCGTCCAGATCACGTCTTTGATGCTCAGCGGCTTTGGAATCAGCTTGAGCTGGTAGAAGCTGTCGGCGATTTTCTGTTGCGCGGCGACCACTTCAGGCGTGAGGAACAGCGCGCCGTAGCCTTGGCGTTTCACCGAAGTCAGGGTGATGTCCGCTGGCAGGCCGAGCAGCGGTGAGACTTGTTTAGTCACCTCGATGGGATTGGCCCTGGACCATTCGCCGACCGCACGCACTTCTTCCACCAAGGTCTTGATCACCTCTGGATTTTTCTGCGCATAAGGCTTGGTCGCGAGGTAGAACTGATGGTTGTCGACGATGCCTTGGCCATCACGCAAGGTGCGTGCTTGCAGTTGCTGTTCGGCGGCAGCCTGGTACGGGTCCCAGATCACCCAGGCATCGACGCTGCCACGCTCGAACGCGGCGCGGGCATCGGCCGGCGGGAGGAATACGGTCTGGATGTCGGTGTATTTGAGGCCGGCGTCTTCCAGTGCGCGGACCAGCAAGTAGTGAACGTTGGAACCTTTGTTCAGGACGACTTTCTTGCCCTTGAGGTCCTGCACCGATTTGATCGGTGAGTCCTTCGGCACCAGGATCGCTTCGCTGTGAGGAGCAGGCGGTTCGTACGCGACGTAGAGCAGATCGGCGCCGGCGGCTTGAGCGAATACGGGTGGCGTTTCACCCGTAACGCCGAAGTCGATGGAGCCGACGTTCAGGCCTTCGAGCAGCTGCGGGCCGCCGGGGAATTCAGTCCATTGCACGTCCACGCCTTGGGTGGCGAGGCGTTTTTCCAGAGTGCCTTTGGCTTTGAGCAGCACCAAAGTGCCGTACTTTTGATAACCGATTCTTAGCACGCCTTCATGGGTAGAAAGCGCTTGAGCTTGAGTAATGGCGCCGAAGGTTACAGCCGCAGCAAACAGAGCGACCAGACCACGACGCAAAATGACAGTGCGCATGGCGCTCTCCTTTTTGCAGTTAGGTTTTGGCTGCACCTGCTTGCCCGTTAGCGGGCGAGTAAGGCCAGTACATCAATTTCGGGTGAGGCTTAAGTGCTGGCTTAAATGCTCCAGCGAGCACTCAACAAACGTTCATTCAACAGGTTCGGATCGATCGGCTTGGGCCGTCGGGCCATGGCGCTGAAAAACAGCTCCAGCGATTCATTCAGTCGCTGTTCCAGCTCGGGTACCAACTGCGCCTGGGCGCTGCCTTCGCCGTAAGCGATCTGGCTGTCCACGGCGAAAATCCCGTGGAGCATTTCCTGGGCTTTCAACGCCGACAGCACCGGCTTGAGCGCGTAATCGACCGCCAGCATGTGGGCGATGCTGCCACCGGTGGCCATTGGCAAAACCACCTTGTGGGCCAAGGCGCGCTCGGGCAGCAGGTCCAGCACGGTTTTCAATGCACCGGAGAACGACGCCTTGTACACAGGTGTAGCGATCAGCAGGCCATCGGCGTTTTCAATTTGCTGCAGCAGGTCGATGACCTTCGGGCTGTCGAAGCGTGCATGCAGCAAGTCTTCAGCCGGGAAGTCCCGTACCTGGTAACTCACCACTTCCACACCTTGCGCTTGCAACCAACGTTGGGAGCGCTCCAGCAGCACCCCGGAACGGGAGCGTAGGCTGGGACTGCCACCGAGTGAGACGACCAGCATTCAGGCGATTCCTTGAACGGTGTTGGCGATTCGCGGCTTGCGATCTCGCTGTGATGGAGTGACCTTAACAGGTGATTGTTATATCCATAAATCATATTTATTCATTTGGTTATTCTTTGTAGGTCTATGCAAAACATCATTTCCAAGGACAAAAAAAAGGCCGTAAAAACGGCCTGAAATCCCCTGCTTTGTGGAATTCGTTCAACGATTCGGCTGTGGCGTCAGACGCAGGTACGGCTTCACCGCGCGATAGCCCTTGGGAAAACGTTTCTGGATTTCGTCTTCATCCTTGAGCGACGGCACGATCACCACTTCATCACCGTCCTGCCAGTTGGCCGGCGTGGCCACCTTGTAGTTGTCGGTGAGTTGCAGCGAGTCGATCACCCGCAGAATTTCATGGAAGTTACGGCCGGTGCTCGCCGGGTAGGTGATGGTCAGCCGAACCTTTTTGTTCGGGTCGATCACGAACAGCGAGCGCACAGTCAGGGTGTCGCTGGCGTTCGGGTGGATCAGGTCGTAAAGGTCCGACACCTTGCGGTCGGCGTCGGCGAGGATCGGGAAATTGACGAAGGTGTTCTGGGTTTCGTTGATGTCCTCGATCCACTGGTGGTGCGAGTCCACCGGGTCCACGGAAAGAGCAATGGCTTTCACACCGCGCTGGGCAAATTCGTCCTTGAGCTTGGCAGTGAAGCCCAACTCGGTGGTGCACACCGGGGTAAAGTCCGCCGGGTGGGAAAACAGCACGCCCCAGCTATCGCCCAGCCATTCGTGGAAACGGAGGGTACCGGCGCTGGAATCCTGTTCGAAGTCGGGGGCGATATCGCCCAGTCTGAGGCTCATGGTGCTGCTCCTGGTGAGTGCTTGTTGAGGTCAACTGTGCCTGCATTTCTTATTCATTAAAAAGAATAAATATCGATTTGTTTAGATCGTAAATGAATATTAAAAATGTGTTCATTGGACCTTGGCGACGATCAGGACGACTATCGCCCACAAGGTTCGAGAAGGCCTTGAGTTGCTGCACAAAGAGGGAAATTTCGAGGAGGGTTTACGGGGGTGAGCCTGACTTGAAAACGCAAAAGCCCCGCCCGGCGTGATGCCGGGCGGGGCTTTTTTTACTTCAGTTACGCGAGTGCTATTACAACAGCGGGATCGAGTAGCTGACGATCAGACGGTTTTCGTCCTGATCACGCACGCCCACCATGTCGGTGCGCCACATAGCGTTTCTCCAAGCAATGCCAAGGTTTTTCAGCGGGCCTTCCTGAATGACGTAAGCAACAGAGATGTCACGTTCCCACTCGGATTGCCCGGTAGTCTTGGCGCGAGCAGCAGTGTTGGCCACGGTATCGATGTCGCTACCCTTCAGGTAGACAACACCGGCGGTCAAACCAGGAACGCCCATCTTGGCGAAGTCGTAAGCGTAACGAGCTTGCCAGGTACGCTCGCCGGCACGGGCGAATTTCTGGATCTGCATGTCGGTAGTCAGATAAGCCGACGAACCGTCACCCTGATTCAGCCAAGGGAAGTCGCTGCTGCCGTTGCTGACCTGATAGCCGCCTCCGAAGGTGTGACCGGCAACCGAGTACAGGAACAAGCCGCTATACAGGTTGTTGTCGACCTTGCCACGACCGGCGCGGAAACCGTCGTAATTACCCGATGTGTAGTAAGCGGTATCGTGACCGTTGGCACCGTCATCGGAGCTGTTGAAGTAACGCAGGTCAGACTTCAAAACGCCCGGACCGATCGACCAGTTATGGGTCAGACCGAGGAAGTGTTGTTTGTAGAAATCTTCCAGGTTGCCGTAGTAGTACTGGGCAGTCAGGTCTTTGGTGATCTTGTAGTCACCACCGGCATAGTAGAACTTGTTGCTGTCGCGAAAGTTCACACCGCGGGTGTTCGCACCAGCCAGCGACAGGCTTTCGTTATCGGTGGAGTTACGGCCCTTGGCCTTCTCAATCTGACCGGCAACCAACGTCAGGTCTTTAATGTCGTTGGTAGTGATTTGACCGCCCTGGAAAGTTTGCGGCAGCAAACGACCGTCGTTAGTCACGATAACCGGCAATTTTGGTTGCAGAGTACCCAACTTCAACTCTGTCTGAGAGACCTTAACCTTACCGGTCACACCCAAACTGGCGTAATCATGGACAGCCTTGTTGCCGTCACTTGGGAACACAGTACCGCCTGAAGCCGTACCGGTATAGTTGCCATGGTCTTCGCGGCTGGAATCCAGTCGCACGCCATACAGGCCAATGGCGTCAACACCGAATTGGACAGTACCTTGGGTGTAACCCGAGATAAAGCGCAGATCGAAGCCTTGACCCCATTCCGCGTTCTTGCTCCTGGTGTTAGACGTTGCCGATGGATGGCCATTACGGTTATCGGTGTTGATGTAGAAGTTACGCAGCCCCAAAGTAGCCTTGCTGTCTTCGATGAAACCGGCGGCGCCTGCCTGCTGCGCCAAAACCCCTACGGCCACAGCCAGGGCCAAAGTGGACTTGTTCATTTGTTTCGCTCCTATCGTTTCTAATTCTTGTGTTCCTGGTCCTGGGTCGAGTGCCCCGGATCCTAAGATGCGCGATTAGCGCCAGACCGTGACTGACAAGTCAACGTAACTATGTGTGTCTACGACCAAGGTCTAACCGCAGTTATTTGGTCCCTGCAAGGGTAATGGCTTCTTCATAAAGCAAAAAAGAACTATTTTATTCTTTTTAATACCATTATGGAATATAGCCCCGCGCTAAGCTTCTGAGCCGGACACAACGTATCGGCACATAAGCTAATTCCTAAATGGTATTTGCTAGCCTTTTTTTAGATCGATTAGCTTTGACGCAGCCCCTAAACCTCAATCCCTATCGAAAAAGCGACACGATGATGGCCAAACGCGCACTATCTAGTCAATTTGTTACAGTTTGTGTATCGCTCGCATTTTCTTTTACCGCCCATGCAGCGAACCTCACCGTCGGTTCTCAAACCGATATCGACCCCAGCAAAGTCCCCCAGGCAGATGGACTCTACGAGAAAACCATCGGCCAGAAAATTGACTAGCGTCGTTTCAATGGCGGCCCGGAAGTGGTTAGCCATTGCTTCCGGCGATGTGCAGATCGGCAACCGCGGCTCAGCCCTTCCCGGATGCCAAGGCTCAACAGACCACCGCGCTGCTGGACGGCGGCACGGCCAAGGCCATTGGTGAAACGACGAAGTTCTTGAAGGAACAAGGGGAGGTCGGACGGTGCTGCCGGATTATTCGCCGTATGTCAGCGTGAGGTCCGTCACTGAATAACAGGCTGAACATCTGTGGCGAGGGGGCTTGTCGGACCGCCGCATCGCCACAGAGTTACAAGGTCTTTTCGAAGATCTTCGAATTACGCTGAAAGTTGTATAACGATGCCCGCGCCGACGGCAGGCGTTCGACGCTGCTGGGCACGAAACCACGCTCGCGAAACCAGTGAGCAGTCCGGGTAGTCAGTACGAACAAGGTTTTCAACCCTTGCGCCCGGGCGCGGGTTTCGATGCGTTCCAGCAGCTCATCACCACGACCGCCATGGCGGTATTCCGGGTTCACCGCCAGACATGCCAACTCCCCCGCATCCGAATCAGCAATTTGATACAGCGCTGCACAGGCGATGATCATGCCTTCGCGTTCGACCACACTGAACTGTTCGATCTCACGCTCCAGCACCTCACGGGAACGCCGCACCAGAATGCCTTGCTCTTCCAGCGGGCTGATCAAATCCAGCAAGCCGCCGACGTCTTCGATGGCCGCTTCGCGCACAATCTCGAATTGCTCCTGGGCCACCAGCGTACCGCCACCGTCACGGGTGAACAGTTCAGTCAGCAGCGCGCCGTCTTCGGCGTAGCTGACGATATGACTGCGCGCCACACCACCGCGGCAGGCCTCAGCGGCCGCATCCAAAAGCTCAGCCTGATAGTTGCTGCCCAGGCGCTGCAGATGCGCCGGCACTTGTTGCGGACGCAACTCACGAACCAGCCGACCGTTTTCATCGATCAGCCCCAGGTCCGCGCCGAACAACAGCAACTTGTCCGCCCCCAGATCGATGGCCGCGCGAGTGGCGACGTCTTCGCAGGCGAGGTTGAAAATCTCACCGGTCGGCGAGTAACCCAGTGGCGACAACAGCACGATGGAGCGTTCATCCAGCAGACGATTGATGCCCTTGCGGTCGACCCGACGCACTTCGCCGGTGTGGTGATAGTCGACGCCTTCGAGCACGCCGATCGGCCGCGCCGTCACCAGATTGCCGCCGGCCACCCGCAGACGCGAGCCCTGCATCGGCGATGAAGCCATGTCCATGGACAGTCGCGCTTCGATGGCGATACGCAGCTGGCCGACCGCATCGATCACGCACTCAAGGGTCGCGGCATCGGTGATGCGCATCCCATGGTGGTAATGCGGGGTCAGGCCGCGCGCAGTGAGGCGGGTTTCAATTTGCGGACGGGAACCGTGAACCAGCACCAGTCGCACGCCCAGGCTGTGCAACAGCACCAGGTCATGGACGATATTGCCGAAGTTCGGGTGCTCCACGCCGTCGCCGGGCAGCATGACGACGAAGGTGCAATCACGGTGGGCGTTGATGTAAGGCGAAGCATGACGAAGCCAATTAACGTATTCGGGCATGAACCTGGGCCTGTAATAAATAGCAGCCAAAAAATGGGCGAAACTGAAAACGCACAGCGGGCTGATGGTTATCGTCGGAACAGGCTTGGCGACACGCGCGCTCTCCTCATGAATACGGGTTGGGATGCTGGCAATTTATACGGCTTGGGCCGGTGTGAGGCAGTAATGTTCAATCAGTTGTCGTAATAGATGCACGGTAGGCTGCAAACGTGACATTTCGAGGTATTCCCCCGGTTGGTGCGCGCAGGCGATATCACCAGGCCCCAGCACCAGTGTTTCGCAGCCAAGACGCTGAAGATAAGGCGCTTCGGTGCCGAACGCCACTGCTTCGGCGCGATGACCAGTGAGCTTTTCCGCGACCCGGACCAATTCGGCGTCCTCGGCTTGCTCGAACGGCGGCACTGCGGGGAACAGCGGCGCGTAATCGATCTTCACCTGATGCCACTCGGCAATGGGTTTGAGCTTCTGCAGAATCTGCGCGCGCAGAACATTGGGGTCCATGCCTGGCAACGGGCGCAGATCAAACTCCAGCGAACACTGGCCGCAAATGCGGTTGGGGTTATCGCCACCATGGATGCAGCCGAAATTCAGGGTCGGCGTCGGCACACCGAACTGCGGATTGCGAAATTCGCGCTGCCACAGCAGGCGCAAACCGCGCAGTTCACCGATGGCATCGTGCATGGCTTCGAGTGCGCTGTGGCCAAGGCGCGGATCCGAGGAATGGCCGCTCTGACCGAGGATGTCGATGCGCTCCATCATGATGCCTTTGTGCATGCGAATCGGCTTTAGCCCGGTCGGCTCGCCGATGACAGCGGCACGACCCAGTGGCCTCCCGGCTTCGGCCAGTGCGCGAGCGCCGGACATCGAGCTTTCTTCATCACAGGTAGCGAGGATCAGCAGCGGTTGTTTGAACGGTTGGTCGAGCAGAGGAATGACGGCTTCGATGGCCAGGGCGAAAAAACCCTTCATGTCGCAACTGCCCAGCCCGATCCAGCGGCCATCGACTTCGGTCAGCTTCAGTGGATCGGTCTGCCACAGCGCGCCATCGAACGGCACAGTGTCACTGTGACCGGCCAGCACCAGGCCCCCGGGGCCAGAACCGAAACTGGCCAGCAGGTTGAATTTGCCGGGGCTGACCTGCTGGATGTCGCAGGTAAAACCCAGATCGCCGAGCCACGTCGCCAGCAGATCAATCACTGGACGGTTGGATTGATCGAGGCTGGGTTGGGTGCAACTGACGGACGGCGTAGCGATCAGCGCAGCGAACTGATCTTTCATGGACGGCAAAGGCATCGCTGACTCCCAACTCCCGATGTGAAGTCCATCATAGAGCCATCCAGTGACAGGAATAAACCGCCGCGGCACGTAGGACTGATGAGTCCTGTACACTGCACGACCTTGGCAGCCACACATTCCCCCCGGCTGCGCTCCCGATCCTGGATTTTCCGGCCATGCAGAAAGAAACCGAAATCAAACTCCGCGTCAGCCGCGAAACCCTCGCGGCCCTGCGCGAGCACCCGCTCCTGAAAAAACGCAACAAAAGTGGCTGGGAACGCCGTGAGTTGATGAACCAGTACTTCGACACGCCTGAGCGCGACCTGGCCCGCGCCAAGGTTGCCCTGCGCCTGCGCCGCGATGGCGAAGAAGTGATTCAAACCCTCAAGACCCGTGGCCAGAGCGTCGCCGGTCTGTCGGTGCGTAACGAATACGACTGGAACCTGCCCAAAGCCAAGCTCGACGTGAAGAAACTCGACGGCGAATGCTGGCCCGAAGAACTCGCCGAGCTGGACAAGAAAACCCTGAAGGCGATCTTCACCACCGATTTCGTCCGCGAACGCGCTGAAATCGCTTGGGGCCGTGGCAAGACCAAAGTGGTCATCGAAGCCGCGCTGGACCTCGGCCACGTGGTGGTCGGCAAGCAGAAAGAAGAAATCTGCGAACTGGAGCTGGAACTGCGCGAAGGCGAGCCGGCCGCTTTGCTGGAACTGGCCGCCGAACTGGCCGCGACCCTGGCCCTGATGCCATGTGACATCAGCAAGGCCGAACGCGGTTATCGCTTGTACGACGCCAACAGCTATTCATTGAGCCTGCCGGCGCCGCAGATCACCGCCGAAACGCCGCTGGACGACGCTTTCGCAGCGCTGAGCTGGCACTTGCTGAGCAGCAGCCAGCGTCTGGCCGAGCAGTATCGCTTCAACGGCCACTGGCGCCTGCTGCAGGACTGGGTCGAAAACCTGGCTGAATTGCGCGCGCTGCTCAGCAGCCTGGGTCAAGCCGCACCGCGTCAGTCGACGCACGATATGCGCGTCGCGCTGGATGCCTTGCTCGAAGACTGGCGTCCGCTGGTTCAAGCCGGTGTCGATGACGAAGACGTGCGCAAAGCCGCGCCGGAGCAGTTCCTCGAAGAACTCGAAGACCCGCGTTGGGGTCTGTTCTCGCTGAACACGTCGCGCTGGTTGCTGGCCCGCACCTGGGCGGCCGCTCGCAACGTCCGCGGCAATCGCCAAGGCGCTGCGCAACTGGGCAGCTGGCTGCCGCGCCTGCTGGGTGAAGAAGCGACTTCGCTGCAGTTGCAGCGTTATCAGCAACAGCCGGAAGACCTGGCCGAACAACTGCCGCGCATCGAGCGCATCCAGGCCTGGCTGCACCACGCCCGCAGCGTGCTGGACATCCCGGAAATGGATCGCCTGTATGGTGAGCTGAAACAGCTTGCTCTGCTCGCTAACGGGCCGATCACCGATGAATCGCTGGATGCGCGCAAGCAGCAGGCGATTGCGGTGTATCAGAATCGTGCCTGGAAGATGCTGTTGCGCATGTAATCCTGTGATGATCGTTTCCACGCTCCCGCGTGGGAACGATCAGCCGCGAATCCGAATAAGCGCAACACCGGCAAACTCGTCGTGGACTTTATCTCGGATAAAGCCACGATCGAGTTAACCTCCTGAATCCCCGGCACCATCGACAGCTTCTCGAAGAAGAAGCGCGCATACGCTTCGATGTCCGCCGTGACGATGCGCAGCAAGAAATCCACCGACCCCATCAGCACATAACACTCCAGTACTTCGGGAAAGCCGCGAATCGCCTCGGTGAACTCGGTGAAGTTCGAACGCCCGTGAGCGTTGAGTTTTATTTCAGCGAAGATCTGCGTGTTAAGCCCGATCTTCTTGCGATCAAGCAACGTTACCTGCCCGCGAATGGGCCGAGGCCGAACCGTATCTGCTGTGCCGGGTACTCAACCTGTTCGCCTTGCAGTGCCTGACACCTGTGCAGGTCAATATGCAGCGTATGGACGACCTGCTGTCGATCGACATCGTCGATGGACGGTCTGAGCTGGCACCGCGCCCAAGTGATCGCGGAAAAAATTACGTAACCTGATCAGCGTCTGTTCGGTTGACCTGCAAGCGGCTGATTGCGCTTGGGATGAACCGGTTCAAGCGGCAGGCTGAAAAAACTCGACACGGCTTCGTCGGGTAGTGGCCCAACGGTCTGCGGGTCCGCGACTATCCTTTGCGAACTGTTGTTCATGAGGAGCCCGCATGTCCGTTCACCTTGCCATTCAGGACCGCTGGCTGGATCTCAATGATTTGCTGCGTGAACTGGTCGCCCAAGGCTTTATCAGCCAGGACTCGGCCGAACACGCGCTCAATGCCCGACGCCGCCACGCCGCCAATGGCCAGATGCACCCACTGGAATTCATCGCCAGCCAACACCTGGACGACCTCAGCCGTCCCGGTAAACAACTCGATCTGGAAAGCCTGACGCTTTGGCTGTCGCAGCAGGCCGGCCAGCCTTATCTGCGGATCGATCCGCTGAAAATCAACGTTGCGGCGATTACGCCGCTGATGTCCTACGCCTTCGCCCAGCGCCACAAGATTCTTGCGGTCTCCATCGACCGCGACGCGGTGACCGTGGCCAGCGCCCAGCCCTACGTTACCGGCTGGGAGGCCGACCTGACCCACGTGCTGAAACTGCCGATCAAGCGTGTGGTGGCCAACCCGGTCGACATCCAGCGCTTCAGCGTGGAGTTCTTCCGCCTGGCCAAATCCGTCAGCGGCGCGACCAACGCCGATCAGCAGATGAACACCCTGGGCAACTTCGAGCAGCTACTGAACCTCGGTGCCAGCGACCAGGAACCAGACGCCAACGACGCCCATATCGTCAACATCGTCGATTGGTTATTCCAGTACGCGTTCCAGCAACGCGCCAGCGACATCCACATCGAACCCCGGCGCGAGCAAGGCACGGTGCGTTTTCGCATCGACGGCGTGCTGCACAACGTCTATCAATTTCCGCCACAAGTGACCATGGCCATTGTCAGCCGCCTGAAAAGCCTCGGGCGGATGAACGTCGCGGAAAAACGCAAACCCCAGGACGGACGGGTCAAGACCAAAACCCCGGTCGGTGGCGAAGTCGAGCTGCGGCTATCGACATTGCCAACAGCATTCGGCGAAAAAATGGTCATGCGGATCTTCGACCCTGAGGTACTGCTCAAGGACTTTGACCAACTGGGCTTCTCCGCCGATGACTTGCACCGTTGGAAGGACATGACTAGCCAGCCCAACGGCATTATTTTGGTCACCGGGCCGACCGGCTCCGGTAAAACCACCACGCTTTACACCACGCTAAAGAAACTGGCGACGTCAGAGGTCAACCTCTGCACCATCGAAGACCCGATCGAAATGGTCGAGCCGGCGTTCAATCAGATGCAGGTCCAACACAACATCGACCTGACTTTCGCCGCCGGTGTGCGCGCGCTGATGCGACAGGATCCGGACATCATCATGATCGGTGAGATCCGTGACCTCGAAACCGCAGAAATGGCGATCCAGGCCGCGCTCACTGGTCACTTGGTGCTGTCGACGCTGCACACCAACGATGCACCGAGCGCGATCAGCCGCTTGCTGGAACTGGGCGTGCCGCATTACTTGATCAAAGCCACAGTGCTCGGCGTCATGGCCCAGCGCCTGGTGCGCACCTTGTGCCCGCATTGCAAGGCGCCGCTGACGCTGGGTGAAGAAGACTGGCAATCCTTGACCCGGCCTTGGCAGGCACCGTTGCCAAACAACGCACATCGCGCCATTGGTTGCCTGGAATGTCGCGATACCGGTTACCGCGGCCGCGCCGGGGTCTACGAAATCATGCAGCTGACGGACGGCGTCAAAGCGCTGATCAACCCCGACACCGATTTGCTGGCGGTGCGGCGTCAGGCGTTCAAGGAAGGCATGCGCAGTTTGCGGTTGTCGGGGGCGCA
The DNA here is from genome assembly GCF_054898005.1 of Pseudomonas sp. HLT2-19-2. NCBI lineage: Bacteria > Pseudomonadati > Pseudomonadota > Gammaproteobacteria > Pseudomonadales > Pseudomonadaceae > Pseudomonas > Pseudomonas sp. HLT2-19-2. The sequence goes on from NZ_CM142712.1 coordinate 5,904,753, forward strand.
AAAAGTGGCGGCGGGTTTAACGACGATTGAGGAAGTCTTGCGGGTGACGCCGCAGAGTGAGCAGAAATGAAGCCTTTTATGTCTCCTGATGATGCGAGGGCCGACTAACGGTTCTTATCCCCAACCGGCGCCGCTACACTCCTGCGATCGCAACTTCATTGATCAACAGGGAATCGTTATGCAGATCGGTAGCGTGCTTTTACTTTTTGTCGGCCTGGTGGTCGCCATTCTGTTCATGGGTTTCAAGGTCGTGCCTCAGGGGTACCAATGGACGGTCGAACGTTTCGGCCGTTACACCAACACGCTCAAGCCCGGCCTGAACATCATCATTCCGGTGATGGACCGCATCGGTCGCAAGATCAACGTCATGGAAAGCGTGCTGGATATTCCGCCTCAGGAAGTCATCACTGCCGACAACGCCACGGTGCAGATCGATGCCGTGTGCTTCTTCCAGGTGGTCAACACTGCCCAGGCCGCCTACGAGGTCAACAACCTCGAACACGCGATCCGCAACCTGCTGCAAACCAACATCCGTACCGTGCTCGGTTCCATGGAGCTGGACGCGATGCTCAGCCAGCGTGACGGGATCAACGAAAAACTGCTGCGCACCGTCGATGAAGCCACGGCGCCGTGGGGCATCAAGATCACCCGGATCGAGATCAAGGACATCAGCCCGCCGGCGGACTTGATGGCTGCAATGTCGGGGCAGATGAAAGCCGAGCGGATCAAGCGCGCGCAAATTCTTGAAGCCGAAGGCCTGCGTGCCGCGGCGATTCTGACTGCCGAAGGCAAGAAGCAGGCACAAATCCTGGAGGCCGAAGGTGGCCGTCAGGCAGCGTTCCTTGAGGCCGAAGCCCGTGAACGCCAGGCCGAAGCCGAAGCCCAGGCCACCAAAGTGGTGTCCGAAGCCATCGCTGGCGGCAACGTGCAGGCAGTTAATTACTTCGTCGCGCAGAAGTACATCGATGCGCTGGGCAAACTGGCCTCCGCCAACAACAGCAAAGTGATTCTGATGCCGCTCGAGGCCAGTTCGATGATCGGCGCAGTCGGCGGCATCGGCGAAATCGTCAAGGCCACGTTCGATAACAAGAAAGCCTGAGGCACGATATGTGGGCATTCCTGCAGCATTTATCGTTCTGGGACTGGCTGGCATTAGGCACCGTGCTGCTGATTCTCGAAGTGTTTGGCGCCGGTGGCTACTTGCTGTGGATCGGCATGGCAGCCGCCGCCGTTGGCGTACTGACTTATGCAGCGCCGGAGATCACCTGGGAATTGCAGTTTCTGCTGTTCGGCCTGCTCTCGATCGCCACAGCCTTGTACTGGTGGAGACGCCAGCGTAACGCGGTGCGGATGAGTGATCAGCCGAACCTCAATCTGCGCGGTCAGGAATTGATCGGCAAAACCTTTGTGGTACATGAAGCGATTGTCGACGGTCGCGGCAAGATCAAGGTCGCCGACGGCGTGTGGATGGCCCGAGGGCCTGACGCCGCAGCGGGCTGCCGCGTTCGGGTGATCGGGCAGCAAGGGGCTATTTTGCTGGTTGAACCAGCTGAATGAGCCGTTACGGAACTCGACTGGGTGATTGGCAATCCAAGGCCGTAGATAACCCAGTGGAGTCACCCCTCATGCGTCTCAAACTTGCTGTCGCTACCATCGCCCTGTTGTCCCTTCCCGTCGGTTCGGCGATGGCCGATAGCTTTTGGCGTAACGTCATCTCGTCCGGTGCGACCACCGGCTCGACCTACCTGACCTTCAAGGATCACAAGCTGATCGTTGCCGCCCAGGACGACGCCGGCAGCTTTGTTGCCAGTGATGGCGGCATTCGTGGGCCATACCTGGAAGCCGCGATGCAGAAAGTCCGCGCCGACAACCCTGGCCTGCAGGCCACGGACATGGAATTGGCGAACGCGATCCTGGCGAAGAATGCCGTCGCTTCGGAATAAGCTTTTTGGCTGAACAAAAATGCCGCTCAGTTGTTATTGATGGCAAGAAAAGTACTAGAACTTAGTAAGGCTCGAAGTGACGGGGCTTTTGGGCATCTCACTTTTTAGGTTGTGTACTATTTCATGTACCACTCTCAGCTGGCGAAGGCTGGCTGGGACCTTTTCTATGGCCACGTCGCATTCGTGGAGATACCAGTAAGTGCCGGTGTGCCGGATCTTGAACAGGAGATGTTCAAGCCCAGACTAGAGCAGGGCTTTCTTCATCAGTGGCAGTGGTAGTCATTCGTTTTATGGTTGCGATGGCAACCTTTTGCATCAGTGCCACCGCTATGCGCGAAAGCCGCCACGGACGTTATCGAAAGGGCAGCGGCTATCAGTACGGCAAATAGTTTTATCAGGCTAACTCCATGGGACTCAACCGTTCAGTTTGTGCGAGGTGGTATTTCACCAGATCGGGAAGTCTTTTTCAGAGTTCCCCTAAGCTCGCACAGCGATTTAAACCATGCACTCTGGCTGAATTAGTTAGCTTGTGATCTTGCTAATAAATATTCATTACAATGATACCTTGACCTTTAAAGGTGCCGGCTTCAGCCTCTTGTACGCTAGAGTGTAAAATAGATGTAATTTTAAGTTTGGTTGTCGTTCCATTGCCTTCAAAAGAATAACCGTCGGCCAAGTCGCGAGAGGTTGCATGCAAACTCGCGCTTAATGCGCCACTTCGCCCCAAATCAATTCTTCTTGCCCCCGCCAGATTCAATTCGACTGTAGCCTTGCTGTTGCATGTAATGGTTAAGGTGGCATAAGCTTCGGCCTTATCAACTTGGTCAGAAGACAGTGTGCCGTACTCGAAATTTAAACTGTCGGAGATGTCGCAGGAAACCGCTGGTGCAATCAGAGGCGTACAAACCATACCCGGCAATGGATCGTACAAGTCTCCGGTCATGATTATGCACTTCGAGGTGGTAGCATTTTTGAATCTAAACTCTCTACTTACAGTTCCATATTGGTTAACCCACAGTTTTTGTATTTCTTTCATCGTAGAGTTTTTAGGATATGACACGCTAGAACTATCCATATCTCTCGCACAGTTAGTTCCATTAATTTCACGTATGCACATCTTTACTAAGCAGGGTACATTGAAAAGTGTGTCGCAGCCAATTCTCTGCTCACTATCTTCGTAAGGCCATACCACTTTTGCGTAGGCGATGGTATTCCATTTATCTTGTGCCACCCTAGGTTTATCTAGATAGGGCACGGCCCAGCCAGACGCTGACAGCGTAAACAGAAAAAATATTGCAAGAATACTATTGAGTATCTTCAGTGGGATGTTGCGCATTTTTCCATCCTCTCAGGTGTTGCGAAATTAGACATTCTGAAGATCATGTGAATTCCACCAATAAATAACGTTATATATACTAAGTATTTGACTCTTAGCACTTCTCTCGACATATTAAGCCATTTTTCTTAAAGAATTTTGGCGTGAGAAATTTCGCTTAACATTCAAGACAAAGCCCTGGATTAACGAGATTTTTCTTTGGCTGTCCTGTGAGGGTGGGGGAACCGTAGATAGCTGTAAACTTGGCCCGCCTTTTCAAAATGAAATACGAGCGTTTTTGCCACGCCCAAAGGCGCCCTCCCGCTCATCCACCGCTTCAATAGCAAACACCTCTAATACACCCATTAAAATGATAACAATACTCGTTATCGACAACTGTTTTTGCCAACTTCTGCTATGGAGAAGTTTCGTCCACCAGCTTCGCATTGCGCTTTCAGTACTTCGTTGAGGATAGTCAGCGACTTGGCCTGTCGAGTACTCGCCTGCGCCTTCAGGTCTTCGAAGATCAGCTGCGCATCAACCATGATGCAACTCCTGCGTGCGGATTGATGAAGTACCTATTACCTCAGACAATTTGACGATTGGGCCTTGATAGGTCTTTTCCAGGGCGTCAATCCCCAACGCCAACAAGTGCAAATGCTGGCCAGCCTCAATCACCCCCGCGACGTGTCTAAATCCCTCAATCTGATCATAGGGAGACGCTTGAGCAGCCATCGCACGCACATTGCGTTGCCCGCGATCAACTGCATCCGCTCATCCATTTCCAAGAACACTGGGCTGTAACCTTTATTCATCCAAAAGACGATTGAGCGCTCGTGAGCGTTTCTCTATGACTGGGGTCTTGCGCAAATCGTCGAGTAGATCGGGGTAGATTTCCGCATCTTCACAGATTTGTGCAAATTGCGGCATTTCCGAACTGGTTTCGATGATGCTAATTGGCTGGTGAATGTCCTGCATGCCCATGTACTCGATCAGCAGCTTCGTTGCGCTTCTGAATATCGATTCAGCAAATAATCCAACAATGGTCTGACCACCCCCGCTCAGTCAGCAGTACTAAAACTTCGCTGTGAATGCCAGAATCATCGACAGCCACCTTAGCGTAGGTATCCACCACAGCCATTAGACGTACTCCGTTAGCCCTTTTAGGATGTTAAGTACATTTGGAGCGGTCAATACTCAAATAAAGAGATCAAAAAAAACCCTCAATCAGAGGGTTTTTTCTAGTTTTAGTACGCTTTTTAGTGCTGCCAATAACCCATGAGCGGCATTTTTTTGCCCGTGAGGTCAGCGATAATCATCCACTGGTACGCAAGCGCAAAACAGATTGCGGTCGCCGTAAACGTTATCGACACGGTTCACCACCGGCCAATATTTATGCGCCTTGGTATGAGCATCCGGCGTTACCGCCTGCTCAATGGTGTAGGGCCGCTCCCAAACCCCGGTGATGTCCGCCAGGGTATGCGGCGAACGTTTCAGCGGGTTGTCATCGGCCGGCCAGTTGCCGTTCTGCACCTCGGTGATTTCCGCGCGGATACTCAGCATCGCGCCGATAAACCGGTCCAGCTCTGCCTTCGACTCACTTTCGGTCGGTTCAACCATCAACGTCCCCGGCACCGGAAATGACATGGTCGGCGCATGAAAGCCATAGTCCATCAACCGCTTGGCGACGTCTTCCTCGCTGATCCCGGTCAGCGCCTTGAGCGGTCGCAGATCAAGAATGCATTCGTGGGCCACACGCGCGTTGCGCCCGGTATAGAGCACCGGAAACGCACCGGACAGATGCTGCGCCAGGTAATTCGCGGCAAGAATCGCCACCTCGCTGGCATCCGCCAATTGCGGCCCCATCATCGCGATGTACATCCAGCTGATCGGCAAAATGCTCGCGCTGCCCCAGGGCGCCGCACTGACTGCGCCGTTTTGCGCCAGTGGCCCGTCGATCGGCACCACAGGGTGATTGGCCACGAACGGCGCCAGATGCGCCCGCACCCCAATCGGCCCCATGCCAGGCCCGCCCCCGCCATGTGGAATGCAGAAGGTCTTGTGCAAGTTCATGTGGGACACGTCGGCGCCAATGTCCGCCGGGCGCGCCAACCCGACCTGAGCGTTGAGGTTGGCGCCATCCATGTACACCTGGCCGCCGTGACTGTGGATAACTTCGCAGATTTCGCTGATACCTTCCTCGTATACCCCGTGGGTAGAAGGATACGTCGCCATCAGGCAGGCAAGTTTGTCTCCCGCCTCGGCGGCTTTGCCTTTGAGGTCATCCAGATCGACGTTGCCCGCCTCGTCGCACTCAACGATCACCACGCGCATCCCGGCCATCTGCGCCGACGCCGGGTTAGTGCCGTGGGCCGAAGACGGAATCAGGCAAATATCCCGCGCGCCCTCATGACGGCTCTCGTGATACTTGCGGATCGCCAGCAACCCGGCGTACTCGCCTTGGGCGCCGGAGTTGGGTTGCATACAGATCGCGTCGAAACCGGTAATCGCGCAGAGCCAGCGCTCCAGTTCTTCGATCATCAGTGAATAACCGACCGCCTGCTCTTTCGGCGCAAACGGGTGCAGGTTGGCGAACTGCGGCCAGGTGATGGGAATCATCTCGCTGGTGGCGTTGAGCTTCATGGTGCAGGAGCCCAGCGGGATCATCGATTGATTGAGCGCCAGGTCCTTGTTCTCCAGTTGCTTGAGGTAGCGCAGCATCTCGGTTTCGCTGTGATGTGCGCTGAACACCGGGTGACGCAGATAAGGCGAGGTACGCAGCAGACCTGCGGGAATGCCGGAATCGAGTACTTCAGCGTCCAGTTCCTCGACGTTAAGCCCATGATCGGAACCGAGGAACACATCAAACAACTTCGCGACGGTGGATTCGTCAGAGGTTTCGTCGAGGCTCAGACCCAACTGCCCACGCCCAAGAATGCGCAAGTTGATCTGTGCGGCCTGAGCGCTTTCGATAATTGCCGTTTGAGTACCACCGACCTCAAGCGTCAGCGTGTCGAAAAAGTGTTTGTTGAGGCGGGTGATGCCGTGGCGCTCAAGGCCGGCGGCGAGGATGCTGGTCAGCCGATGGACGCGCTGGGCAATGCGTTTGAGCCCTTCCGGACCGTGGTAGACCGCATAGAAACTGGCGATGTTGGCCAGCAGCACCTGAGCGGTGCAAATGTTCGAGTTAGCCTTCTCCCGGCGGATATGTTGCTCGCGGGTTTGCAAGGCCATGCGCAAGGCAACATTGCCGCGAGCATCTTTCGACACGCCGATGATCCGCCCGGGAATCGCCCGTTTGTACTCATCGCGACTGGCAAAAAACGCTGCGTGAGGCCCGCCGTACCCCATGGGCACGCCGAAACGCTGCGATGAACCGAACACCACGTCGGCGCCCAACTCCCCCGGTGGCGTCAGTAACAGCAAACTCAGCAGGTCGGTTGCGACGCACGCCAAGGCTTGCTGAGCATGCAGATGGTCGATCAACGGACGAAGATCGCGGATCTCGCCGTGGGTATCGGGATATTGCAGGAGCGCACCGAACACCTGGTGCTGTTTCAAGTTATCCACAGCGTCGATGATCAGCTCGAAGCCGAACCCTTCTGCTCGGGTCTGCACCACGGAAATGGTCTGCGGATGACAGTTTTCGTCGACGAAGAACAGATTGCTTCTGGACTTGGCGACACGCTTGGCCAGTGCCATGGCCTCCGCCGCCGCCGTGGCTTCATCCAGCAGCGAGGCGTTGGCCAGCTCCAGGCCGGTGAGGTCGATGGTCAATTGCTGAAAATTCAGCAGCGCTTCGAGCCGGCCCTGGGCGATCTCTGGTTGATACGGCGTGTACGCGGTGTACCAACCGGGATTTTCCAGCACGTTGCGCACAATGACGGTCGGCGTGAGGGTGCCGTGGTAGCCCATGCCGATCAGGCTGGTCCAGGCCTGGTTTTGCTCGGCGTACCCACGCAGTTTGGCCAGCGCGGCTTCTTCGTCGAGGGCGGGTGGCAGGTCGAGCGGCCTGTTCAGGCGGATTCCCGGCGGCACCGTCTGCTCGATCAACTCGACACGGCTGCCGAGGCCGAGGCTGTCGAGCATCGCCTGTTGCTCGGCGGCATCGGGCCCGAGGTGGCGGCGAAGGAAGGCATTGGGGTCGCGTAACTGGCTCAAGGACGGCAACTGGGACATGACGGGCTCTCTCTTGACTGGCGCTCAACGTCGATGCAACACGGTCAAACCAGCATAGCAGTCGATGCCACAGAGCCCTTGAAGAAGGCGTCATACACGAACGATGTAGGAGCTGCCGAAGGCTGCGATCTTTTGATCTTGCTTGTAAGAATCAAAAGATCGCAGCCTTCGGCAGCTCCTACGGGGCGAGCATTACTCGCCGATGGCGGCTTTGTAGCCAGCTGCATCGAGCAGCTTGTCCAGATCGGCTGTGTTGCCTGGTTTGAGCTTGAAGATCCAGGCACCGTACGGGTCGGAGTTGAGCAGTTCCGGGTTAGCGCTCAGTTCTTCGTTGATGGCAATCACTTCACCGGCAACCGGGGAGTAGATGTCCGAAGCCGCTTTAACCGACTCCACCACGCCAGCTTGATCTTCGGCAGCAAACACTTTGCCGACTTCGGTCAACTCAACGAACACCACATCGCCCAAGGCTTCCTGAGCGTGATCGCTGATGCCCACGGTGACGGTGCCATCGGCTTCGAGACGGGCCCATTCGTGACTTTTGGCAAAACGCAGGTCGGCAGGAATATCGCTCATGTTCTGTGTCCTCAAGAGAATTGTCAGCGGTCGTTGCCCGCCAGAAAAGATTAGATCAAGGTTTTGCCATGGCGTACGAAGGTCGGTTTGACCACTCGGACCGGGTACCACTTGCCACGGATTTCCACTTCTGCGCGGTCGGCTGTCGCCATTGGCACGCGCGCCAGTGCTATCGACTTGCTGAGCGTAGGAGAGAAACTACCACTGGTGATCTCCCCTTCGCCAACATTGGCGATGCGGACCACTTGATGAGCGCGCAAAACCCCACGCTCCTCAAGGACCAGCCCGACCAGTTTGTGCTGCACGCCACCCGCCCGTTCGGCTTCAAGAGCGCTGCGACCGATGAACTGGCGAGTGGCCGGTTCCCACGCAATGCTCCAGGCCATGTTGGAGGCCAGTGGTGAAACGTCTTGATGAATGTCCTGACCGTAGAGGTTCATACCGGCTTCGACCCGCAAAGTATCGCGCGCCCCGAGGCCGATCGGCGAGATGCCCGCGCCCACCAAATCGTTGAAGAATCCCGGCGCTTGATTGGCCGGCAGAACGATTTCCAGGCCATCTTCGCCGGTGTAACCCGTGCGCGCGATGAACCAGTCACCATCGGGCTGGCCTTCGAAGGGCTTGAGCATCTGAATCAGGTTGCCCCGGGACTGGGTCACCAGTTCGGATATTTTGTGCCGGGCCTGAGGCCCTTGAATGGCCAGCATCGCCAGCTCGGAGCGCTCGTTGAGCCGCACCTTGAAACCATTGAGGTGAGCCTGCATCCAGGCGAGGTCCTGATTACGGGTGGAGGCGTTGACCACCAGCCGATAACCGTCCTCGAGACGGTAGACGATCATGTCGTCGACGATGCCGCCGCGCTCGTTGAGCATGGTGCTGTACAAGGCACGGCCAGGGCTGTGCAGACGTTCGACGTCATTGGCCAGCAAATGCTGGAGCCAGGCCTTGGCCTGAGGGCCGCTGACATCGATCACGGTCATGTGGGATACATCGAAAACCCCGCAATCGCGACGCACCTGATGGTGTTCCTCGACCTGCGAGCCGTAATGCAAAGGCATATCCCAACCGCCAAAATCGACCATCTTCGCGCCGAGGGCGAGATGAAGGTCATACAGAGGCGTACGCTGTCCCATGGGTTTCTCCTTCCGGGCGTGGCGAAGGTGCGGGCAGGTGCTGCACGGGGTGAAAGCCTTGAAATATATGGCTTTCAGCCGATTTCAGCTACCTGATCTGTAGGACAGACCGCACCGAATGCCGCGCATTGTAGCCTCAAGGTGTAGGACTGGCACCTAGGTGTTTCGATGCGCCGAACGTCGAATCAATCCGATGACCGGTAACAGCCCGACCAAAACCAGGGTCAGGGCCGGCAACGAGGCCCTCGCCCACTCGCCTTCGCTGGTCATTTCGAAGATCCGCACCGCCAGCGTATCCCAGCCAAACGGGCGCATCAGCAGGGTCGCGGGCATTTCCTTGAGCACATCGACGAACACCAGCAACCCAGCGCTCAACGTTCCTGGCAGCAACAACGGCAGATACACTTTGAAAAACAGTCGTGGCCCACTGACGCCAAGGCTACGTGCTGCTTCGGGCAAAGATGGCCGTATTCGCGCCAGACTGCTTTCCAGCGGCCCATACGCCACCGCGATGAAACGCACCAGATAGGCCAGCAATAACGCCGACAGACTGCCCAGCAGCAATGGCTTGCCGGCGCCCCCCAGCCAAACCGATAACGGAATCACCAGTTCGCGGTCCAGGTAACTGAACGCCAGCATGATCGATACCGCGAGCACCGAACCCGGCAAGGCGTAGCCGAGATTGGCCAGGCTGACGCCGGAGCGGATTGCTCGGGTCGGCGCCAGGCGTCGGGCAAACGCCAGCACCAAAGCAACACTGACGGTGATCAGCGCGGCCATGCCGCCCAGGTACAAGGTATGAACGATCAGGCCCGCGTAGCGCTCATCCAAATCGAAGCGCCCGCGCTGCCAGAACCACACCATCAGTTGCAGCATCGGAATGACGAAGGCACACGCGAACACCAGAGCGCACCAACTCATGGCCGCCAGCGCTTTGAAACCGCGCAGGTGATACAGCGCCTTGACCCGCGGTCGTTCGTTGCTCGCCCGATTGGCCCCGCGAGCACGGCGCTCGCCGTACAGCACGACCATCACCACCAGCAGCAAAAGGCTGGCCAGTTGCGCGGCAGTGGAGAGGCTGAAGAATCCGTACCAGGTCTTGTAGATGGCGGTCGTGAACGTGTCGAAGTTGAACACCGACACCGCGCCGAAATCCGCCAGGGTTTCCATCAGCGCAAGCGCCACGCCAGCACCGATGGCCGGGCGCGCCATGGGCAACGCGACTCGCCAGAACGCCTGCCACGGGGATTGCCCCAAGACTCGCGCCGCTTCCATCAAGCCTTTGCCTTGAGCCAGGAACGCGGTTCGCGCCAACAGGTAAACGTAGGGATAGAAGACCAGCACCAGGACCAGAATCACGCCGCCGGTGGATCGCACCCGCGGCAACCTCAAGCCCGTGCCGAACCATTCGCGCAACAGGGTTTGCACGGGGCCGGCGAAATCCAGGAGGCCGACGAAGACGAATGCCAGCACGTAGGCGGGAATGGCGAATGGCAGCATGAGCGCCCAGTCCAGCCAACGCCGACCGGGGAATTCACAGAGACTGGTCAGCCAGGCGAGGCTCACGCCCAGGACCGTCACGCCGATACCGACGCCGAGCACCAACGTCAATGTGTTGCCCAGCAGGCGCGGCATCTGGGTGTCCCAGAGGTGGGACCAGATTTGATGATCGATGGTTTGCCATGACAACAGCAAAACGCTAAGTGGCAGCAGGACCAGCGCAGCGATGGCGAAGACCAGGGGGTACCAGCGGCGTTGGGCGGGGTGGGCCAAGAAAGGTCTCTCGCGGATAAATCGTGAAGTTTAGGGAAAACGCAAAAAGATCGCAGCCTCGTTTCACTCGACAGCTCCTACATGGGTACGCCATCCCAATGTAGGAGCTGTCGAGTGAAACGAGGCTGCGATCTTTTGATCTTTAAAGATAGAGACTCAGTTCCAGCCAGCGCGATCCATCATCCGAATCGCTTCAGCCTGACGCTTGCCGGCAATTTCCACAGGCAAGGTATCAGCCACAAACTTGCCCCAACTCGCCACTTCTGCGGAGGGCTGAACCGAAGGGTTGGCCGGGAATTCCTGGTTCACGTCAGCAAAGATCTTCTGCGCTTCAGGCGTAGTCATCCATTCAACCAAGGCCTTGGCCGCTTCCGGGTGCGGGGCGTGTTTGGTCAAGCCGATGCCCGACAGGTTGACGTGTACGCCACGATCACCCTGGTTCGGCCAAAACAGCTTCACCGCCAGATCAGGCTTCTGCTTGTGCAGGCGGCCGTAATAATAAGTGTTGACGATGCCAACGTCGCATTGACCCGCGTTGATGGCCTCCAGCACCGCGATGTCATCCGAGAACACATCGGTGGACAGGTTACTCACCCAGCCCTTGAGAATCTTCTCGGTTTTGTCGGCGCCGTGGACTTCGATCATGGTGGCGGTCAGGGACTGGTTGTAGACCTTCTTCGCCGTGCGCAGGCACAGGCGGCCTTCCCAATTTTTGTCGGCCAGACCTTCGTAAGTGGTCAACTCGCCCGGCTTCACCCGCTCAGTGGAGTAGGCGATGGTCCGCGCCCGCAGGCTCAGGCCAGTCCAGGCATGGGCGGTAGAGCGATATTGCAGCGGGATATTGGCGTCGATCACCTTGGAGGTGAACGGTTGCAGGATGCCCATTTGCTCGGCCTGCCAGAGGTTGCCGGCATCGACAGTGAGCAGCAGGTCGGCGGTGGCGTTCTCGCCCTCGGCCTTGATCCGCTGCATCAGCGGCGCTTCCTTGTCGGTGATGAACTTCACCTGCACACCGGTTTTCGCGGTGTAAGCGTCGAAGACCGGTTTGATCAGCTCGTCGATCCGCGAGGAGTAAACCACCACTTCATCGGCGGCCTGGGCAGCGGTGCTGCTAATCAGGGTCAGGGCGAGTGCGGTCAGTAGACGCTTCGGTATCAACATGGGAGCAATCTCTCGGTTGAAAAAGTGAAGCCAAATGATATGGACTCACATTTACCTTCTCAATCGAACAGTTCGCGGAGGCGTTACCAGATGTTGCACGCAGCCCTACAAGGTTGAGTCAGGCCTTGGCCAGCGCCGGCAGATCCCCGATCAACCCCAGCGCTTCGCGCACGAACAGTGCCTTGGCTTCAGGCATCTGGTCGACCATCTTTAACCCGGCATTGCGCAACCAGCGAATTGGCAACGGGTCAGCCTGAAACAGGCGCTCGAAACCCTCCATCGCCGCCATCAATGCCAGGTTGTGGGGCATGCGCCGACGCTCGTAACGGCTGAGCACCTTCACATCCGCCAAACGCTCGCCACGCGCGGCCGCTTGCATCAGCACTTCGGCCAGCACGGCGGCATCGAGGAACCCGAGGTTCACGCCCTGCCCGGCCAATGGGTGAATGGTGTGGGCCGCGTCGCCAATTAACGCCAGGCCTTCAGCCACGTAACGCTTGGCGTGGCGCTGACGCAGGGGCACGCACAGACGCGGGTCGGCGCTGAGCACCGTGCCAAGTCGGCCTTCGAAGGCTCGCTCCAGCGCTTTGCAGAAACCTTCGTCGTCCAGCGCCATCAGGCGTTCGGCTTCGCTCGGGGTGGTCGACCAGACGATCGAACACCAATCCTGCTGACCATCACGCTCCAGCGGCAGAAACGCCAATGGACCGTTGTCGGTGAAACGCTGCCAGGCGGTCAGTTGATGAGGTTTGGAGCTGCGCACGCTGGTGACGATCGCATGGTGCAGATAATCCCACTCGCGAGTCGCCACACCGGTCAGTCGCCGCACCGCGGAGTTAGCGCCATCCGCCGCAATCACCAGCGGTGCGCGCAGCGTGCGCCCATCGGCCAGGGTCAGCAGCCAATCGTCGCCGGAGCGACGCATTTGCTCCAGGCGCGCGTTGGCCAGCATTCCCAGATCACAGTCATGCAAACGGTCGAGCAAGGCATCCTGAACCACGCGGTTCTCGACGATATGCCCCAGCACTTCAGCATGCACACTGGTCGCCGAAAAATGGATTTGCCCGGTGCCGCTGCCGTCCCAGACGTGCATGTCGGTATACGGGCTGCTGCGCCGGTTGGCGATACCATCCCAGACACCGAGGCGTTCGAGAATCCTATGGCTGGCCGTCGACAGGGCGCTCACTCGCGGCTCGAACGGCGATTGTTCGTCGAAGGGTTTGACGCTCATCGGGCTGCCGTCCAGCAGCAGGACTTCCAGTCCGCTGTCCTGCAACGCCAGCGCCAGGGTGCTACCGACCATTCCGGCCCCGACAATCAGCAGATCTGCGCGCATTTCCATGCTTTAAGCCTGTCTCGCTTGCGGCTTGAGCCGCACGTAAAGGTACCGGTGACCGAGGTTCTCCAGCAGCATCAGCATGAAAAACGGATCGACCATCGAGTCGAGTCTTGCAGTCAGCCACTTAAGCATCGGGTCGAGTACCCAAGCCCATCGCTTGCCGGGCGAACCAGCGTTTGGCCGGCGGCAGCAGATCGAGACCGAGCAGGCCGATGTTGCGGCCCAGGGAAACCAGCGGTTGGGTGCTGCCGAACAAACGGGTGACCTGATCGGAGAAACCCACGGTCAGGTTCTGATCCAGACGCTGACGTTCGCGGTAAGCCTGCAAGGTCGCAAAATCGCCGGGAGATGTTTCGCTCGCCAGCAGCGCATCAGCCAGCGCTTGAGCATCACGCAGGGACAGGTTGAAACCCTGGCCGGCAATCGGGTGCAGGCTGTGAGCGGCGTTGCCGAGAATTGCCAGATGCGGACGCACCTGCTCTTCGGCTTCGATCAGCGTCAGCGGGTAAAGATGCCGCGCCCCCACCTGCTTCAAGGTGCCGAGGCGATAACCGAACACGCCCTGCAACTCGCTGAGGAAGCTGCGTTCATCAAGCGCGGCCAGCCGTTGCGCGTCCATGCCCAATCGAGTCCACACCAGTGCGCAGCGGTTTTCCGGCAGCGGCAACAACGCCATCGGGCCGTCATCGGTGAAACGCTCGAAGGCCATGCCGTTGTGCGCTTCGCTCGGGGTGATGTTGGCAATCAGCGCGCTCTGGTTGTACGGGCGCTTTTTGATGCCGATCCCCAGTTGTTCGCGCAGGCCGGAACGGCCGCCATCCGCGAGCACCGCAAGGTCGCATTCCAGGGTAGTTTCATCGTTGAGGGTCAGGCGATAGCCGCCGGTCATTGGCTCCATGCGCGTGACTTCCGCCGGGCAACGCCATGTGATCACGTCCTTATCCAGACCTTGCCAGAGGCATTGGCCGAGCCAGGCGTTTTCCACCACGTAACCCAGCGCCGGAACGCCCTCTTCCATCGCCGACAATCGCGCGGTGGAGAAGCGTCCACGGTCGGAGACATGAATCTGTTTGATCGGCTCGGCGCGGCGGGAGATTTCCTGCCACACGCCCAACCGTTGATAAATCTGCTTGGCGCCGTAGGACAACGCCGAAGAACGGGCGTCGTAGCTCGGTTGATAGGTGTGGCCGGGGGCAAAGGGTTCGATCAACACGATCTTCCAGCCACGCGCCTTGGCCCCTGCTTGCAACGCCAACGCCAGGCTAGCGCCGACCAGACCACCACCGATGATTGCCAGATTGACTCGACTCATGCCGCTTGTGCCCGCGCGGCGGCCATCAAGCCCTCGATCTCGGCGACCGTTTTCGGCACGCCTACGGTCAGGATTTCACAGCCGGTTTTGGTGACCACTACGTCGTCCTCGATGCGCACGCCAATGCCGCGCCATTTCTTCGCCACATTCTGGTTGTCCGGGGAAATGTAGATACCCGGTTCCACGGTCAGCGCCATGCCGACTTCCAGCACGCGCCATTCGCCGCCGACTTTGTATTCGCCAACGTCATGCACATCCATGCCCAGCCAGTGGCCGGCGCGGTGCATGTAAAACGCTTTATAGGCTTCGCAGGCAATCAACTCGTCGACGTCGCCTTGCAACAAGCCCAACTTCACCAGCCCGGTGGTAATGACCCGGACGGTGGCTTCGTGGGCCTGATTCCAATGTTTGTTCGGGGCGATTTCGGCAAACGCGGCTTCTTGCGACGCCAGCACCAACTCGTAGATCGCCTTCTGTTCCGCTGAATACTTGCCGTTGACCGGCCAGGTGCGGGTGATGTCACTGGCGTAGCAATCGATCTCGCAACCGGCATCGATCAACACCAGATCGCCGTCCTTGAGCACAGCGTCATTCTGCTGGTAATGCAGGATGCAGCTGTTGCGCCCAGCGGCGACGATCGAACCGTAGGCCGGCATTTTCGCACCGCCCTTGCGGAACTCGTAATCGAGCTCGGCTTCGAGGCTGAATTCATGCAGCCCGGCCCGGCTGGCCTGCATCGCGCGGATATGCGCCTGGGCGGAAATCCGTGCGGCTTCGCGCATCACCTTCACTTCTGCCGCCGATTTATACAGGCGCATGTCGTGAAGCAGATGATCCAGGGCAACGAATTCGTTCGGCGGCTGGGCGCCAAGGTGCGCTTTAGAGCGGATCACGTTGATCCAGTCCATCAGGTGCCGGTCGAATTCCGGGTTGCTGCCCATGGCCGAATACACCCGGTCGCGGCCTTCGATCAGGCCCGGCAGGATGTCGTCGATGTCGGTGATGGGGAAGGCGTCGTCGGCGCCGAAGTCGCGAATCGCGCCTTCCTGCCCGGCGCGCAGGCCGTCCCACAACTCTCGCTCGGCGTTGCGTTCACGGCAGAACAGTATGTATTCGCCATGTAAACGCCCAGGCATCAAAACGATGACCGCCGAAGGCTCGGGAAAACCGCTGAGGTACTGGAAATCGCTGTCCTGACGGTAGATGTGCTCGACGTCGCGGTTGCGGATGGCAATGGCGGCGGCGGGCAGAATGGCGATGCTGTTGGGTACCATCTGCGCCATCAGGGCCTTGCGGCGACGGCTGTATTCCGATTTCGGGATATGAATCATGGGCAGATGGCTTTCCCTGGCTCGCGATTAATGCAACGACGGTTTGGCAGCAGCCGGCGCGTCCGGCTTCTTGGTTTCGGTGAACAGCAGCAGCGGCGCAACGCGCAGGTACTCCATCACTTCCATGTAATCGCTTTCGCCGTCGTCGGACTCTTCCAGAGCGTCTTGCACCTGCGAAATAGCCGCCACATCCTGCAGAACTTCAGTGGCCTCGGTGCTCAGCATGCTGCTGTCACGGCAGTTCAGGCCGAAACCGCTGAGGAAGCCCTGGCACCATTGGCCCAGTGCGGCAGCGCGGTCAGCCAGTGGCTCGTCATCGGTCGGAAGCAGCAGAACGACGGTCACGTCGTCGCCGGTGAGCTCGCCCTTGACCATCTCTTGCAAGCCGATCAAGGCGTTGCGGACGTTGTCTTGCGGCTCGCCTTCGAGCAGTTCGGCGGCATCAACCAGCCAACCTTCGGCATCGAAGCCGGCACCGGCGCAACTGCGACCGAGCAGCAAGCCATGCAGTTCGGCAGGCGAGACGTTATGACCGCTGGAAGTCAGCAGCGTGGCGAAGGCTTGGTACGGGGAATTCTGAATGGGCATGGGCAGCTAGGCGCCAGACGGCGCTATGTCTAGAATGAAGGCCTTGTATCCTACATCGACAGACTCGCCAAGACTATTAAAGGCTGTCCGCCAGCTATCACCCATCTGACATTTCAGTGGACCCAATGGAAGACACCGACCTGCAAGCGCTAATGGCCAGACTCGAACTGCTAATTACCCGCGTCGAGCAACTAAAGAGTCAAAACGGACTCTTATTAGCTCAGGAAAAGACCTGGCGCGAGGAACGCGCTCACCTCATTGAAAAGAACGAAATCGCTCGGCGTAAGGTCGAATCAATGATTTCGCGCCTCAAGGCCCTGGAGCAAGACTCATGAGTTCAAGCAATAGCGTTACCGTGCAGATCCTCGATAAAGAGTATTCGATCATCTGCCCCCAGGAAGAGCGCAGCAACCTGGTGAGCGCCGCCCGTTACCTGGACGGCAAGATGCGCGAAATCCGCAGCAGCGGCAAAGTCATTGGCGCCGATCGCATCGCCGTGATGGCCGCGCTGAACATCACCCATGATCTTCTGCACAAGGAAGAACGCCCGGATGCACAGGCCAGCGGCTCGACCCGTGAGCAGGTTCGCGACCTGCTGGACCGCGTCGATCTGGTGCTCGCAACCGATCCGGACGTCACCAAGGGCTGAAACGCGAAACCGCTTGGGGTATACTCGCAACACTCCCTGGGGTGCTTGCCAGTTGGCGATGTCCCTGAGCCGATTTGCTATACCCTGGAGGTTGCACGTTGGGCTGGTGTGCATGTCCGCTAGACGGAAAGCCTTAAAGCCTACTGCATCTTCCACCTTGAACTTTCGGGTTCAAGGGCTAAGTCGACAGCGGTACATCCGGGGAGCCTGATTCCAGTCCGATGCCGGTTTAAATACCGGCATCGGCTTTTTTACGGGTACGCTTTATGTACTCGCCCTTCTGAAGCCCGAAATCCATGACCGAACCTGCGCTGCTGCCCCGCCCGCAACTTCGACGCATGCTGCGCAAGGCCCGCCGCGCACTGACGCCCAGTCAGCAACGCCAGGCTGCACGCGGACTGTACAAGCAATTGGCCCAGCAGCCGCTGTTCCGCCGCGCAAAACATATCTCTCTGTATCTGCCCACTGACGGTGAAATCGATCCGCGTGTTGTGCTGCGTGCCGCTCAACGTCGGGGCAAGGCAACTTATCTGCCGGTGCTCAGTGCTTGGCCACGAACTAAAATGGTGTTCCAGCGAATTCGCCCCGGTGAAAAACTGAAATCCAACCGTTTCCGTATTCTCGAACCCCGGCACAACCTTGCCCGGCAACGCAAAGTCTGGGCGCTCGATCTGGTGCTGTTGCCTTTGGTGGGATTTGACGATGTCGGCGGACGCCTGGGCATGGGCGGTGGTTTCTATGATCGAAGCCTGGCGTACCTGGCACGACGTAAAAACTGGCGCAAGCCGACGTTATTGGGACTGGCCCATGAATGTCAGAAGGTCGAACGATTGGCTCAAGCAAGCTGGGATGTGCCGTTACAGGGAACGGTGACAGACAAAGCGTGGTATTTCGCAGGCTAGACGCCGCAGGAATCAGCGGCGTCCCAAGACAGGTTCAGCGTTTGAACGCCGACGGCTGCTGTTGCTGTTGCTGCGCGATTTCGATCGGAGCGTCGGTCTTGTTGTTCCACAGGCTCTGGGCATAGCCAGTGGTCACGACGCCGAGGCCGAACAAAATAACCAAAATCCATAGTAAATCCGGTTTGCGTTTCATCGATTGCCCCCCAAAGGCACATCAACACGATGACAGCAGCGGTTTCCGTTGTAGGTGTAGGCCGTGCAGCAGCGTCAAGCTTAGAAGGCCGGCATTCTGCGACAACGTGAACCGACACGCAAACGCTGGCGTCAACCGACCGTCGGTTTGTCATAAAATTGCCGACAACTTGCCCACTCACCTCGCAAGGAGCAAAAACCATGGCCTATTGGCTGATGAAATCCGAGCCCGACGAGCTCTCGATCAAGGGCCTGGAAACGCTTGGCAAAGCGCGCTGGGACGGGGTTCGCAACTATCAGGCGCGTAATTTTCTGCGGGCCATGGCCGTCGGCGACGAGTTTTTCTTCTATCACTCCAGCTGCCCCGAACCGGGAATTGCCGGGATCGGAAAGATTGTCGAAGCCGCGTATCCGGAC
The DNA here is from genome assembly GCF_054898005.1 of Pseudomonas sp. HLT2-19-2. Lineage (NCBI taxonomy): Bacteria > Pseudomonadati > Pseudomonadota > Gammaproteobacteria > Pseudomonadales > Pseudomonadaceae > Pseudomonas > Pseudomonas sp. HLT2-19-2. The sequence continues at coordinate 5,923,563 of NZ_CM142712.1, forward strand.
CCGACGGCGCTGGAGCCAGAGAGCGTTTACTTCGATCCGAAATCTTCACCCGAGAAAAACGCCTGGAGCGCGATAGATGTCGCTCACGTCGAGACGTTTCCCAAGGTGCTTAAGCTGGATTATCTAAAACAGCAGACGGCGCTGGCCGAGATGCCGCTGGTGCAGAAAGGCTCGCGACTGTCGGTGATGCCGGTGACTGCGGAGCAGTGGGCGGCGGTGATTGCTTTAAGGCCTTGACTGATTTATTGCCTGAAAGAGTGCCATCGCGAGCAAGCTCGCTCCCACAGGATACGCGCAGTCCCTGTGGGAGCGGGCTTGCTCGCGAAGAGGCCGGCCCGGACAGCGAGAGACTTACTGAATAATCAGGTTGTTGAACAACAGATCCTCAACCACCGGCTTACCGGTTTCGTCGTTCATAATTTGCTGGGTCTGTTTCAGGGCTTCCTGACGCAGCTTTTCCTTGCCTTCGATGCTGTTCATCGCCTCGGTGGTCTGCTGGGTGAACAACGCGACCAGTTGATTGCGAATCAACGGTTCATTGGCCTTGACCAGTTTGGTCGATTCTTCACCGGTCACCCGCAACGCCACGTCAGCCTTGAAGACCTTCAACTTCGGCGTGCCATCCAGGCCATAGTTACCCACGAACGGCGGGCTCAGGGTTAGGTAGCTGACTTTCGGGGCTTCACCTTCTTTGGCTTCTTCGGCCGTCGCTGCCACGGGCAGAGACAGGGCCAGCAACAACATGATCCACGCTTTCACAATTCGCTCCTTATCCGGTTTGCGGCCTAGCATAACGACCCGTCGCACAAGCACAAGCTTATGGCTGACTATCAGGGCCGGGCATGCTCGTTGACCCGTCGACTCACACACCTACACTTATCGGCCATCACTCCCAAAGGAATAGCCCTGATGAAAGCCGTGCTGTGCAAAGCCTTCGGCCCTGCCGAATCGCTGGTGCTGGAAGACGTCGCCAGTCCTGTTGCGAAGAAGAATGAAATCCTGCTGGACGTGCACGCCGCCGGGGTGAATTTCCCGGACACGTTGATCATCGAGGGCAAATACCAGTTCAAACCGCCCTTCCCGTTTTCCCCGGGTGGCGAAGCCGCCGGCGTGGTCAGCGCGGTGGGTGAAAAGGTCAGTCACCTCAAGGTCGGTGACCGGGTCATGGCCCTGACCGGTTGGGGCAGTTTCGCCGAACAGGTCGCGGTGCCAGGCTACAACGTGCTGCCAATCCCGCCATCAATGGACTTCAACACCGCCGCCGCTTTTAGCATGACCTACGGCACTTCGATGCACGCGCTCAAGCAACGAGGCAATCTGCAACCCGGTGAAACCCTGCTGGTGCTCGGCGCTTCCGGTGGCGTCGGCCTGGCTGCGGTGGAAATCGGCAAAGCCATGGGCGCCCGCGTGATCGCCGCCGCCAGCAGCGCCGAAAAACTCGCGGTGGCCAAGGCTGCCGGCGCCGATGAACTGATCAACTACAGCGAAACCAGCCTCAAGGACGAAATCAAACGCCTGACCGATGGCCAGGGCGCCGACGTGATCTACGACCCGGTGGGTGGCGACCTGTTCGACCAGGCCATCCGCGCCATTGCCTGGAATGGACGCTTGCTGGTGGTGGGCTTTGCCAGCGGTCGCATTCCGGAATTGCCGGTCAATCTGGCGCTGCTCAAAGGTGCAGCGGTGATCGGCGTGTTCTGGGGCTCTTTCGCCCAGCGCCAGCCTCAAGACAACGCAGCGAACTTCCAGCAATTGTTTGGCTGGTTTGCCGAGGGCAAGTTGAAGCCACTGGTGTCGCAGGTGTATCCGCTGAGCAACGCGGCGCAGGCGATTAATGATCTGGGCCAGCGTAAGGCAGTCGGGAAAGTGGTGGTGCAGGTTCGCTGAGCCCAATGAAGCGGTCTGGACTTCAAATGAAAGTGTTCAGACTGCTTACTTCCCATTCAAACGAAGGACATTTCCCAAAGCCTCGTCCTACCCTGGACCGAAATGCGGCATGAAGACCTGCAAGTAACGTTTCCCACAGCGTCCTTCATTTATACCTGAGCGACATGTTCATAAAGGAACAACAAATCTCCAGCATTTCCGCTATTTGGTCGATGCGAACCGGTGCTATTTTCGGTAACGAAACTGTAACATTCGCATCCGCAGTCAAAACAAGAAATCTGGAGCTCTTGAATGTTTGCTTTCTTTCGTCCTGCCGCACATCAGGCTCCATTGCCTGAAGAAAAAATAGACAGCACCTACCGACGCCTTCGCTGGCAGATCTTCGCCGGGATTTTCTTTGGCTATGCGGGTTATTACTTGCTGCGCAAGAACTTCTCCCTGGCCATGCCATACCTGATCGACGAGGGTTACACCCGTGGTCAGTTGGGGTTGGCGATGTCGGCGATCGCGATTGCCTACGGCCTGTCGAAGTTCCTCATGGGCCTGGTGTCCGATCGCTCCAACCCGCGTTACTTCCTGCCCTTCGGCCTGCTGGTATCGGCCGGGGTGATGTTCATTTTCGGTTTCGCACCGTGGGCTACGTCCAGCGTCACCATGATGTTCATCCTGCTCTTCATCAACGGCTGGGCCCAGGGCATGGGTTGGCCGCCGAGTGGCCGGACCATGGTGCACTGGTGGTCGCAGAAGGAACGCGGTGGCGTGGTGTCCGTGTGGAACGTGGCGCACAACGTCGGCGGTGGCCTGATCGGCCCGCTGTTCCTGCTCGGCATGGGCTTGTTCAATGATTGGCGCGCGGCATTCTACGTACCGGCGGCGGTGGCTCTGGCGGTGGCAGTGTTCGCCTTCATGACCATGCGCGACACCCCGCAATCGGTTGGCCTGCCGCCGATCGAGAAGTACAAAAACGATTATCCGGAAGGCTACGACGCCAGCCACGAAGACGAATTCAGCGCCAAGGAAATCTTCGTCAAATACGTGCTGCACAACAAAATGCTCTGGTACATCGCCATGGCCAACGTCTTCGTCTACCTGCTGCGCTACGGCGTATTGGACTGGGCTCCGACTTACCTGAAGGAAGCCAAAGGCTTCACCGTGGATAAGACGTCGTGGGCGTACTTCCTCTACGAGTGGGCAGGTATTCCGGGCACGCTGCTGTGCGGCTGGATGTCGGACAAGATCTTCCGTGGCAACCGTGGCCTGACCGGCATGGTGTTCATGGCGTTGGTGACTGTGGCGACCCTGGTGTACTGGCTCAACCCGGCCGGTAACCCGACCGTGGACATGATCGCGCTCGTCTCGATCGGCTTCCTGATTTACGGCCCGGTGATGCTGATCGGCCTGCAAGCGCTGGAACTGGCGCCGAAGAAAGCCGCCGGTACGGCAGCGGGCTTCACGGGTCTGTTCGGGTATCTGGGTGGCTCGGTCGCGGCCAGTGCAGCGATGGGCTACACCGTGGACCATTTTGGCTGGGACGGCGGCTTTGTACTGCTGATCGGTGCATGCCTGCTAGCGATGGCCTTCCTCGCGCCGACGCTGAGGCACAAGCAAGTCGCCAGTCAGAGCCGCGAAGCAATCGCCTGATCGGCGTTTGATTTGCAGCGCTTGAGCCGCGCCTCCAGATTCCGGTCTGGCATGGCGTGGCTACGCAGGGCGTTGGCGGTCTGCTCGACATAATCGCGAGTGGTGCCGTAACGCCCGCAAGCGTTTTCGAACACATGGCTCAGCACGTGATCCGGCAAGTTGCCGGCATAGCTGGGCAGGTGTCGCTCCAATACAAATCCCAATGCCTGAACCTGGCTTCCGTCTTCGAGGCGGCAGTTGAGCCAGTGTGGACGATATGACGGGAATGGCATTTCGCGCTGCCACAAGGCGTAGAGCGAAGCGTCGAGTTGTTCTTCGGGTAAGCGGTAAGCGAAACCGCTGCAAGAGCCGCCGCGATCCAGACCAAACACCAGGCCAGGCACTTCCGGCGTGCCGCGATGTTCGTGGGACCACAGGTACAAACCGCGATGGTAGCCATGCACCCGACCCCGCACACGTTCCACCGCCGGGCATTCAGGCCGCCAGATCAGCGAGCCGTAAGCAAACAGCCACACCGGCCCGCCCTTGTGGCGCGCCATGGTCGACTGCATCGAGCTGAGCAATTGTTCATGCGTATGCTGCGGCCCAAGATCGAGTCGCGGAGGGTAAGCCAGATTCAAAAAAGCAGATTCAATGGCGTTCATGGCGAATAGCGATCAGCTCCCCGCGGGTAAAGAATTACTTAATAGAACGCACCGCTGTAACAATAAGGCACATATGTTTTAAGGCAATTTAAGTGCCATGGCACAGTTCTTAACTTATTGCCTACATGACATATAACCAACCGGCATTTAAATAAATCTGTAAATACCGATCGGCTATATAGGGAGTTATAACGATAGGACCTTGGATCAAGATCGAGGATCAAGATCGAGGGGCGTATGCAAATACGTCGGCACGCATCTGATGAGCATCCATCCCCGCTTCAACCAACGCATCAAGGGTGCCGTAGACCATCGCGGGAGAGCCGCTGGCGTAGACATGCAGCGCCTTTAGATCGGCAAAATCCTCACACACCGCCTCGTGCAGCATGCCGCAACGACCTTCCCAGCCACATTGATCGCTGACGACTTTATGCAGGAACAGATTGGGCAGCTTTAGCCATTCATCCCAATGTTCGATCTCATAAAAATCTTCAGGACGACGCACGCCCCAATACAAATGCACCGGATGTTTGAAGCCCGCGGCACGGCAATGTTCGATCAGGCTATGGATCTGGCCCATGCCGGTGCCAGCGGCAATCAGCACCAGCGGACCGTCCGGCAACTCCGCCAGATGGGTGTCGCCGAACGGCATTTCGATGCGCACCATGGCGTTGCGTTGCAGCTGCTCGATCAGGCTCAGCGCACTGCTTTCGCGCGCCAGCACATGGATCTCCAGATCGCGCCCGCCATGTGGCGCCGAGGCCAGGGAGAACGCGGATTTCTCGCCGTTCTCGCGCTCGATCATCAGGTACTGACCGGCGTGATAGCGCGGCGACTTGCCGGCCGGCGCTCGCAGACGCACACGCCAGGTATCGCCGCCGACGTCCCTGCATTCAATGACCTGACACGACAAGCTGCGCACCGGCAATTCTCCCCGCGCGAGCACGCCATCCCACAGCACGATGCAGTCTTCCAGCGGCTCTGCTATGCAAGTGTAGAACTCGCCATGGTCGCGCACACCGCCTTCCTGTTCGACCCGCCCTTCCACCAGCAACGCGGCGCACACGTGACAATTACCGTTCCGGCAGCTTTGCGGGCATTCATAGCCCAGACGCCGCGCGCCATCGAGAATCCGCTCGCCGGGCAGAATCTGTAGCACTGCTCCGGAGGGCTGCAAGGTTACACGCATCAATCTATTCCTAACTGATTCCATATGGCATCGATCCGTTGGGTCACAGCTTCATCCTTGACGATCACCCGGCCCCACTCGCGAGTGGTTTCGCCCGGCCATTTATGCGTGGCATCGAGCCCCATCTTCGAACCCAGGCCGGAGACCGGCGAGGCGAAGTCCAGGTAGTCGATAGGCGTGTTGTCGATCATCACCGTGTCGCGCTTGGGGTCCATGCGCGTGGTGATGGCCCAGATCACGTCGTTCCAGTCGCGTGCGTTGATATCGTCGTCAGTGACGATAACGAACTTGGTGTACATGAACTGTCGCAAAAACGACCAGACACCGAGCATTACCCGCTTGGCATGGCCGGGATACGACTTCTTCATGGTCACGATGGCCATGCGGTACGAGCAGCCTTCGGGCGGCAGGTAGAAGTCGGTGATCTCCGGGAACTGCTTCTGCAGGATCGGCACGAACACTTCGTTCAGCGCCACGCCGAGAATCGCCGGCTCATCCGGCGGACGGCCGGTGTAGGTGCTGTGATAAATCGGTTTGATCCGATGGGTGATGCGTTCGACGGTGAACACCGGAAAGCTGTCGACTTCGTTGTAGTAGCCGGTGTGGTCGCCGTACGGGCCTTCATCGGCCATTTCGCCCGGATGGATCACGCCTTCAAGGATGATCTCGGCAGTCGCCGGGACTTGTAGGTCGTTACCGCGGCATTTCACCAGTTCGGTGCGGTTGCCGCGCAACAAGCCAGCGAAAGCATATTCGGAAAGACTGTCCGGTACCGGCGTTACAGCGCCAAGAATGGTCGCAGGGTCGGCGCCCAGCGCCACGGACACCGGGAACGGTTGGCCAGGATGCTTCTCGCACCACTCGCGGTAATCCAGCGCGCCGCCACGGTGGCTCAGCCAGCGCATGATGACCTTGTTGCGGCCGATCACTTGCTGACGGTAGATGCCGAGGTTCTGGCGATCCTTGTTCGGACCTTTGGTGACGGTCAGGCCCCAGGTGATCAACGGGCCGACATCGCCCGGCCAGCAGGTCTGCACCGGCAGCATCGCGAGGTCGACATCGTCCCCTTCGATGACCACTTCCTGACAGACTGCGTCTTTGACCACCTTCGGTGCCATGGCGATGATCTTGCGGAAGATCGGCAGCTTGGACCAGGCATCTTTCAGGCCTTTCGGCGGCTCGGGTTCCTTGAGGAACGCCAGCAGCTTGCCGATCTCGCGCAATTCGCTGACCGCCTCTGCACCCATGCCCAGCGCTACGCGCTCAGGGGTGCCGAACAAATTGCCGAGCACTGGGATGTCATAACCCGTGGGCTTTTCGAAAAGCAGGGCCGGACCTTTGGCACGCAAGGTGCGGTCGCAGACCTCGGTCATTTCGAGTACTGGGGACACCGGAACCTGGATGCGCTTGAGTTCGCCGCGCTTTTCCAGGCCGCTGATAAAGTCGCGCAAGTCGCGATACTGCATGCGTGAGCCTCGTGTTGGCCGTGGCGTTCGGGGGGAGGCAGTTTAGCGCCGAACCCCTCTATTCAGAACCACGAACTGCCGGTTCATCAAAAATCAGATAGCAAAAAGCCGGGTTTCCCCGGCTTTTGCTGACCTGATCGATTTACTTGCGTTTCATCGACAGGAAGAACTCATCGTTGGTCTTGGTCGTTTTCAGCTTGTCGACCAAGAACTCAATGGCAGCGATTTCGTCCATCGGGTGCAGCAGCTTGCGAAGGATCCACATGCGTTGCAACTCGTCGTCGGCCGTCAGCAACTCTTCGCGGCGGGTGCCGGAACGGTTGATGTTGATGGCCGGGAAGACGCGTTTTTCGGCGATGCGGCGATCCAGAGGCAGTTCCATGTTGCCCGTGCCTTTGAATTCTTCGTAGATCACTTCATCCATCTTCGAGCCGGTTTCAACCAGCGCGGTAGCGATGATGGTCAGCGAACCGCCTTCTTCGATGTTCCGCGCGGCGCCGAAGAAACGTTTCGGTTTCTCCAGGGCGTGGGCATCGACACCACCGGTGAGTACTTTGCCGGAGCTCGGGATCACGGTGTTGTAGGCGCGAGCCAGACGGGTGATGGAGTCGAGCAGAATCACCACGTCCTTCTTGTGTTCGACCAGGCGCTTGGCCTTCTCGATCACCATTTCGGCAACCTGCACGTGGCGGGTTGGCGGCTCGTCGAACGTCGAGGCAACCACTTCGCCGCGCACGGTGCGCTGCATTTCGGTGACTTCTTCCGGACGTTCGTCGATCAACAATACGATCAGATGAACTTCAGGATTGTTACGAGCGATGTTCGCTGCGATGTTCTGCAGCATGATGGTTTTACCGGCTTTCGGCGGTGCAACGATCAAACCGCGCTGGCCTTTGCCGATCGGGGCGCACAGGTCGATGACACGACCGGTCAAGTCTTCGGTGGAACCGTTGCCGGCTTCCATCTTCATGCGCACGGTCGGGAACAGCGGGGTCAGGTTCTCGAAGAGAATCTTGTTTTTCGCGTTCTCGGGACGGTCGTAGTTGATCGTGTCGACCTTGAGCAGCGCGAAATAACGCTCGCCTTCCTTTGGAGGGCGGATCTTGCCAACGATGGTGTCACCGGTGCGCAAGTTGAAGCGACGGATCTGGCTCGGCGAGACGTAAATATCGTCTGGGCCTGCAAGATAGGAAGCGTCAGCGGAGCGAAGGAAGCCGAAGCCGTCCTGGAGAATCTCCAGCACGCCATCACCGGAGATTTCCTCGCCGCTTTTAGCGTGCTTTTTGAGCAGGGAGAAAATCACGTCCTGCTTGCGCGAACGGGCCATATTTTCTATGCCCATCTGTTCGGCCAATTCGAGCAGTTCGGTAATCGGCTTTTGCTTGAGTTCAGTCAGATTCATATAGGAATGACGTAATCATTTATGGAGGGGGGGAAATTAAGCTTTTGGCTTAATGAGGCCGCGCCGCAGAGAAGGCGACAGGATCGCGTACTTATTCGAAAAGGAGTGCGTCGGCGACGGCTAGTAGGGGGCAGTGGAGAAACCAGTGCGGGGCCGAATGTACCACCTGAGTTTCGGAGCGTCTAGCCCTCAATAACGAAAAGGCCCCGCAATATGCGGGGCCTTTTTGATGACGCTTTAAACGACGCTTAGATGTTGGCGTCGAGGAAAGCAGCCAGCTGCGACTTCGACAGTGCGCCGACCTTGGTCGCTTCGACGTTGCCGTTCTTGAACAACATCAGCGTCGGGATACCACGCACGCCATGCTTGGCCGGAGTTTCCTGGTTTTCGTCGATGTTCAGTTTGGCAACGGTCAGCTTGCCTTTGTAGGTTTCAGCAATTTCGTCCAGAACAGGAGCGATCATTTTGCAAGGGCCGCACCATTCAGCCCAGTAGTCGACCAGTACAGCGCCTTCGGCCTTGAGGACGTCGACGTCGAAGCTAGCGTCGGTGACGTGTTTAATAAGATCGCTGCTCATGGAAGTCTCCAGGTTGTAAGCAAAAAAACGTGGCCCATCATAGCCGCCCTTCCCTCGTTCAGGAAGGTGCAGATGATTGAGTCTCGCTATGGTGCCGCATGAGTTTGGGTATAGCTCAAGTCAGGTGGTGGCGGGAGCGACGAAGGCAATTGTGGTGCGCAAGGCGGCGTTGCGCACCATGTTCGTGCATGGCCTACTGCGCCGCGCCAGACGCCCGCCGGGCCAGCGCGCGGAGGATTTTTCGGTGTTCCTGCCAGGTGCCATGGCGCGCTCGGGCCGGATGAACGGTAGCTTTGATCTCCAGCCTCGGCAAGAACCCCGAGCGCGAGAAGGTCATTGACTGCTCCCGTGCCAAAACTCCCTGCCCCGCTGCTTCGCCCGCACCTCCATCGAGCTGTTCCAGGGCACGCCGCACCGTGCACTTGGAAGGCCGCTACCCATTGGCGCAACGAGGAAAAATCCACCCCGTGACGATGCGCGACCTCTCTAAACCCCGCTTTGCCGGAACAGTAATCCTGTACCGCTGATAACTTTGCTTGAACAGTGTACTTACCCATGAAACACCCCATCAGTGTGTCCAACTTTTGGGGTGCAGACCACTCTGCGCGGGAATGTCTCAACGGACGCTCTGCGTCCGCTTTTGGGACGCGGAGCGTCCCGGGCTGCATTCCTTTGCTGCGCCTGGGAACGATCGGCAATAAACCGTACGCGTTGGCGGCAGCGTTTGATCGTGGCACGATGTCGAGGTTAACGACCGAGACCCCCCTGACCATGCCGCAATCTCAAGCCAAGAATCTGTCCCTGATCGCCGCAATTGACCTGGGCTCCAACAGCTTTCACATGGTCGTGGCCAAGGCCCAAAATGGCGAAATCCGTATTCTCGAACGTCTCGGGGAGAAGGTTCAGCTGGCCGCCGGCATCGACGATGAGCGCCAGCTCAGCGAAGAATCCATGCAACGCGGGCTCGATTGCCTGAAGCGTTTCGCCCAACTGATCAACGGTATGCCGCCCGGTGCCGTGCGGATCGTCGGCACCAACGCCCTGCGTGAAGCCCGTAACCGTGGCGAATTCATCCGCCGCGCCGAAGAAATTCTTGGCCACCCGGTGGAAGTCATCTCCGGCCGTGAAGAAGCGCGGCTGATCTACCTCGGCGTTTCCCACACCCTCGCCGACACCCCGGGCAAGCGCCTGGTGGCTGACATCGGCGGCGGCAGCACCGAATTCATCATCGGCCAGCGCTTCGAACCGCTGCTGCGCGAAAGCCTGCAAATGGGCTGCGTGAGTTTCACCCAGCGCTATTTCAAGGACGGCAAGATCACCCCGGCCCGCTACGCCCAGGCGTACACGGCAGCGCGGCTGGAAATCATGAGCATCGAACACGCTCTGCACCGCCTGACCTGGGACGAAGCCATCGGCTCCTCGGGCACCATTCGCGCCATCGGTCTGGCGTTGAAGGCCGGGGGGCATGGCACTGGCGAGGTCAATGCCGAAGGCCTGGCCTGGCTCAAGCGCAAGCTGTTCAAACTCGGCGACGCCGAGAAGATCGACTTCGAAGGCATCAAGCCCGACCGTCGGGCGATCTTCCCGGCGGGCCTGGCAATTCTCGAAGCGATCTTCGACGCGCTCGAACTGCAACGCATGGACCACTGTGAAGGCGCCCTGCGCGAAGGTGTGCTCTATGACCTGCTGGGCCGTCATCATCACGAAGACGTCCGTGAGCGCACGCTCAGCTCGTTGATGGAGCGTTATCACGTCGATCTGGAACAAGCGGTGCGCGTTGAGCACAAGGCGTTGCATGCCTTCGATCAAGTGGCTGAGGATTGGGATCTGGATGACGGCGTCTGGCGCGAATTGCTCGGCTGGGCGGCCAAGGTTCATGAAGTGGGCCTGGACATCGCTCACTATCACTACCACAAGCACGGCGCCTACCTGATCGAGCACTCGGACCTGGCCGGGTTCTCCCGCGAAGACCAGCAAATGCTCGCGCTATTGGTGCGTGGCCACCGACGCAATATTCCCCGGGACAAGTTTGCCGAGTTCGGCGATGAAGGCATCAAGCTGATTCGCCTGTGCGTGCTGCTGCGCTTTGCGATCCTGTTCCATCACATCCGCGGCACCCAGGAAATGCCTCAGGTCGTGCTGCACGCCAATGGCGACAGCCTGGATGTGCTGTTCCCGGACAACTGGCTGGACGAAAACCAGCTGACCCAGGCTGACTTCGGTCTGGAAGCAGAATGGCTGACCCGCGTCGGCTTCATGCTCAACGTTCGCTGAAAGCTTCTGAAAGCAAAAAAGGGCGATCCACTTGGATCGCCCTTTTTTTCGCCCAAAATAATCCGCGTTAACGAACGGTCAGAATCGGGCTACCCAAACGCTCCAGCAGTGTTGCCTGGGCGCTGCGCGGGTTCTGGTTGCCGGTCGGCGTGTTGCGGATGTAACGGCCGTCCGCCTGCAAGCTCCAGCTGTGAGTGTTATCGGTGAGATAAAGCTCCAGCTCTTTCTTGACCCGCATGATCAGCTTCTTGCCCTCGACCGGGAAGCAAGTCTCGACGCGCTTGTCGAGGTTGCGCTCCATCCAGTCGGCACTGGACAGGAACATCTGCTCTTCGCCGCCATTGAGGAAGTAGAAGACCCGGGTGTGCTCCAGGAAGCGCCCGATGATCGAGCGTACGTGGATGTTATGCGAAACCCCGGCGATGCCCGGACGCAGACAGCACATGCCACGCACCACCAGATCGATACGCACCCCGGACTGACTGGCCTTGTACAGCGCGCGGATAATCTTCGGATCGGTCAGCGAGTTGAACTTGGCGATGATGTGCGCCGGTTTGCCGTCGAGAGCGAACTGGGTCTCGCGGGCAATCATGTCGAGCATGCCCTTCTTCAGCGTGAACGGCGCGTGCAGCAGCTTCTTCATGCGCAGGGTTTTACCCATGCCGATCAACTGGCTGAACAGTTTGCCGACGTCTTCGCACAAGGCGTCGTCGGACGTCAGCAGGCTGTAGTCGGTGTACAGACGGGCGTTCGCCGCGTGGTAGTTGCCGGTACCCAAGTGGGCGTAACGGACAATCTCACCGGCTTCGCGACGCAAAATCAGCATCATCTTGGCGTGGGTCTTGAAGCCCACCACGCCGTAGATCACCACCGCACCGGCCGCTTGCAGACGGCTGGCCAGTTGCAGGTTGGACTCTTCGTCGAACCGTGCCCGCAATTCGATCACCGCGGTGACTTCCTTGCCGTTACGCGCCGCATCGACCAGCGCATCGACGATTTCCGAGTTGGCGCCGGAGCGGTACAGGGTCTGACGGACCGCCAATACATGCGGGTCCTTGGCCGCCTGGCGCAGCAGGTCGACCACCGGCGTGAACGACTCGAACGGGTGCAGCAGCAGGATGTCCTGCTTGCTGATCACACTGAAAATGTTCTCGCTGTTCTGCAGCAGTTTCGGGATCTGCGGGGTGAACGGCATGTATTGCAGCTCACGCTGACTGTCCAGACCGGTGATGCTGAACAGGCGGGTCAGGTTGACCGGACCGTTGACCTGGTACAGCTCGGTTTCGTGCAGGTTGAACTGCTTGAGCAAATAGTCGGACAACTGTTTCGGGCAGGTGTCGGCAACTTCAAGACGCACCGCGTCGCCGTAGCGACGGGAGAACAACTCGCCGCGCAGGGCGCGGGCCAGGTCTTCTACATCTTCGGTGTCGACGGAAAGGTCGGCGTTACGGGTCAGACGGAACTGGTAGCAGCCCTTCACCTTCATGCCCTGAAACAGGTCATCGGCGTGAGCGTGAATCATCGACGACAGGAACACGTAGTTGTCGCCAGAGCCGCCCACCTCTTCCGGCAACTTGATGACGCGCGGCAGCAGACGTGGCGCCGGGATGATCGCCAGACCGGAATCGCGGCCGAAGGCGTCGATACCTTCAAGCTCGACGATGAAGTTCAGGCTCTTGTTGACCAGCAACGGGAATGGGTGCGTTGGGTCAAGGCCAATCGGGGTAATGATCGGCGCAATCTCGTCTCGGAAATAGCGGCGCACCCAGGTTTTGATCTTGGTGGTCCAGTGACGCCGGCGGATGAAGCGCACCTGATGCTTTTCCAGTTCCGGCAACAGAATGTCGTTGAGGATCGCGTACTGGCGGTCAACGTGACCGTGTACCAGCTCACTGATGCGGGCCAGGGCCTGATGCGGTTGCAGGCCATCGGCGCCAGCCTGTTCACGGGCGAAGGTGATCTGCTTCTTCAGACCGGCCACACGAATTTCGAAGAACTCGTCCAGGTTGCTGGAGAAGATCAGCAGAAACTTCAGCCGCTCCAGCAACGGGTAGGACTCGTCCAGCGCCTGTTCCAGCACGCGGATGTTGAACTGCAGTTGCGAGAGCTCGCGATGGATGTACAGGCTGCTGTCATCCAGGCCGGGAATGGCAATCGCCGGCGCCGCATGTGCGGGTTCGACCACCACCGCGGGTGGAGCAGGCTCCAGTTCCGGCGGGGTTTCGGCGATTTGCTCCACCACAGGTTGAGCGTCTTTTACGGCAACTTCAGTGAGGACTTCGGTATTCATCAATGTTCCTGGGAGGGCTATTTTTGCTCTCGTAACAATTGAGCAGCACGGACGGCAAAGTAAGTCAGGATGCCATCGGCGCCTGCACGTTTAAAAGCGGTCAGGGATTCGAGGATAACCCCTTCGCTCAACCAGCCATTCTGGATTGCCGCCATGTGCATGGCGTATTCACCGCTGACCTGATAAACAAAGGTCGGCACTTTAAATTCTTCTTTGACCCGGTAGAGGATGTCCAGATACGGCATGCCTGGCTTGACCATGACCATGTCCGCGCCTTCTGACAAGTCCGCCGCCACTTCATGCAGGGCTTCGTTGCTGTTGGCCGGGTCCATCTGATAGGAGGCCTTGTTGGCCTTGCCCAGGTTCAGCGCCGAACCGACCGCATCGCGGAACGGGCCGTAATAGGCGCTGGCGTACTTCGCCGAGTAGGCCATGATCCGCACGTTGACGTGATCGGCCAGTTCAAGCGCTTCGCGGATCGCCTGGATGCGACCGTCCATCATGTCCGACGGGGCCACCACCTGAGCGCCGGCTGCGGCGTGGGACAGCGCCTGCTTGACCAGTGCATCGACGGTGATGTCGTTCTGCACGTAGCCTTCTTCGTCGAGGATACCGTCCTGACCGTGGGTGGTGAACGGGTCCAGGGCGACGTCGGTGATCACACCCAGTTCCGGGAACTGCGCACGCAACGCACGGGTCGCGCGCTGGGCAATCCCGTTGGGGTTCCAGGCTTCGGCGGCGTCCAGGGATTTGAGCTCCGGCGGCGTCACCGGGAACAACGCCAAGGCAGGAATCCCCAGCTCGACCCATTTGGCCGCTTCTTCAAGCAACAGATCGATGGTCAGGCGCTCGACGCCTGGCATCGACGCCACCGCTTCGCGACGGTTTTCACCGTCCAGCACGAACACCGGCAGGATGAGGTCGTCGACACTCAGAACATTTTCACGAACCAGTCGACGCGAAAAATCATCACGACGGTTGCGACGCAGGCGAGTTGCTGGAAACAAACGGTTGGCGGGGGTGAAGCTCACGGCAGACTCCTGAGCCCGCGCTGGCGGGCGAGCGTGACAGTTATAAGCGGCCATTATGACGAACAGATGACAGTTATGTGCACCCCTGTAACAGGTAGGCGCATTCCATTGTCCTTGTAGGATATGTTCACGTCGAGACACATTTGGACACTTTCATGAATGTGCCCGAAGGGTTAGGCTGCGCGTTCATTTCGCCAGCATCCAGACAATGCTCCAACAATTTCTTCAGGAATTCGGCTACTTCGCCCTCTTTCTCGGCACGTTTTTCGAAGGCGAAACCATTCTGGTGCTCGCAGGCTTCCTCGCGTTCCGCGGATACATGGACCTCAAATTGGTCATGATCGTGGCGTTCCTCGGCAGTTATGCCGGTGATCAGCTGTGGTATTTCCTGGGGCGCAAGCACGGCCGCAAGTTGCTGGCGCGCAAACCGCGCTGGCAATTGATGGGCGACCGGGCGCTGGAACATATCCGCAGGCACCCGGACATCTGGGTGCTGAGCTTCCGCTTTGTCTATGGCCTGCGCACGGTGATGCCGGTGGCGATCGGCCTGTCGGGCTATCCGCCGGGACGTTATCTGCTGCTCAACGGGATTGGTGCCGCGATCTGGGCCGCCGCACTGGCTGCTGCCGCTTATCACTTCGGCGCGGTGCTCGAAGGCATGCTCGGCAGCGTCAAGAAGTACGAGTTGTGGGTGCTCGGTGCCCTGCTGGTACTGGGCCTGTGCCTATGGCTGCGCCGGCGCTTCAAGAATGCCCGTCTGGCGAAGAAGATCTACGCCGACGAGCAGGCCGAGTTGGCCAAGTCTAACGAGACTAAGACGCCAACCGAGTGAAACGGTTTCTGCAACAGTAGAGACCGATCCCGCTGAGCAGGCTGTAACTGAGCAAGCCGACCCAGCCCACCGCGCTGGCCGGCCACAGCCCAACGACCGGCGCCAGCCACACCAGCGGCACATTCGACGCCAGGCGCAGCAGCTCCAGCTTCAGCGCCCACGGGCGATTCTCCAGGGCCACGCCCAACGTAAACAAACCCAGCGCAACAGCACTCCAGCCGAGCACCAGCGCGGCGGTTGGCAAACTCAGCTCCAGGTTCATCAAATAGCTGCCAAGCGCGATGTAGGCGCAGAACTGAAACACGACGTAAAGCTGCTGACGTCCGTCCAGCGGCACCTCGAATTTACGGAACTGACTCAGGTCTGGCTTGTTCATCGGGTACTTGGCCGCCACATCCGCCGGACGCCAACCGGTGCGCATGAACCAGATGCGCAGCGTGTCCCATTTGCTATGCGCACGCCGCGCGTCATCCCACAGCTGCGCGTAGAACTGCACGTTCGCCCACAACGGATTCCAGCTCGCAAGCGGCGTGGTCACGCCGAAAATCACCGGTTCGTTGTCGTCCTCTTCCTGGAACGAGCCAAATAGACGGTCCCAAATAATGAACACCCCGCCGTAGTTGCGATCCATGTAGAGAGCGTTCTGTGCATGGTGAGCCCGATGATTGGACGGCGTGACGAAGAACCACTCGAACCAGCCGAGCTTGGGAATGTGTTTGGTATGCACCCAGAATTGGTACAGCAAGTTCAGCGCGGCGACGCTGACGAACACCAGCAACGGCACGCCGAGCACGGCCATCGGCAGGTAGAAGATCCAGCTCAACAGGAAGCCAGTACTGGTCTGGCGCAGCGCCGTGGAAAGGTTGTAGTCCTCGCTCTGGTGATGCACCGAATGCGCCGCCCAAAGGATGTTGCGTTCGTGGCCCATGCGATGCAGCCAGTAGTAGCAGAAGTCGTAGAGGACGAAGGCAAACACCCAGACCCAAACGCTGTCGGCCGAGAGTTCTAAAAGCGCCAGATGCTCAAGGGCAAAGCCATAGGTCACTAGCCCGACACCTTTGGTCAACAGGCCAGTGGTGGTCGACAACACACCGGTGCTGATGCTGTTGATCGCGTCGGCCACGCGATAATTGCTCACCCCGCGCCAACGGTCGGCCAGCAGTTCGACGGCAATCAGCACAAAGAAAAACGGCACCGCATACAGTATGAAGTCCATGACGCGCCCCGATCGGAATCTTGAGGACAGATGCTAGGTGTAGCCGCGAATTAACCCTATGGCAACGAGTGACAAATTAGTGGACATTTAACGCCATGAATCTGGAGAAAAGCCCATGAGCAAAAAAATTGCAGTGATCCTATCCGGCTGTGGCGTGTACGACGGCGCCGAGATCCATGAAAGCGTGATCACCCTGCTGCGTCTGGACCAGCGGGGTGCTCTGGTGCAGTGTTTCGCACCGAACATCGCGCAGTTAAATGTGATCAACCATCTGACCGGCGAAGAAATGCCCGAGTCGCGCAATGTGCTGGTGGAGTCGGCGCGGATCGCCCGGGGCAACATCAAAGACATTCGTGAGGCCGACGTCGAAGACTTCGACGCGCTGATCGTGCCCGGTGGTTTCGGGGCGGCCAAAAACCTGTCGAACTTTGCCATCGAAGGCGCCGGCTGCACGGTTCAACCGGACGTCCTGGCGTTGACCGAAGCGTTCGCCGAAGCGGGCAAACCGGTCGGTTTGATCTGCATTTCGCCTGCACTGGCGGCGAAAATCTATGGACCGGGCGTGACCTGCACCATCGGCAACGACGCCGATACCGCCGCCGCCATGAACAAAATGGGCGCTACACACACAGACTGCGCGGTCACTGACATCGTTGAAGACAAAGCACGCAAACTGGTCAGCACCCCGGCGTACATGCTGGCGCAGAGCATCAGTGAAGCGGCTTCGGGTATCAACAAACTGGTCGACCGTGTTCTGGAATTGACCCACGAAAACGACGCCTGAGACCTGATCGTTCCCACGCTCCGCGTGGGAATGCAGCCCGGGACGCTCCGCGTCCCAAAGCGGACGCACAGCGTCCAGTGAGGCATTCCCACGCAGAGCGTGGGAACGATCATTGTGAACGGGATAACCGCGTGAGGATCCGGTCCAGTGCATTGGCAAACGCTTGCTTTTCACGCTCGCCAAACGGCGCTGGCCCGCCGCTCATCTGCCCCTGTTCACGTAGATCGGTGAACAGGTTACGCACCGCCAACCGATCGCCCATGTTCTGCGCATCGAACTCTTTGCCCCGTGGATCCAGCGCTGCAACGCCCTTTTTAACCAGACGGTCGGCCAGCGGCACATCGCTGCAGATCACCAATTCGCCGGGTACCGCGTATTCCACCAGGTAGTCGTCGGCGGCATCCGGGCCACTCGGCACCACGATCAATTTCACCAGGGCCAAACCCGGCTTGATCTGCGGCTGTCCAGCCACCAGCACCACTTCGAACTGGCGCTTGAGAGCGAACTTCACTACCAGATCCTTGGCCGCCCGAGGGCAGGCGTCGGCATCGATCCAGACACGCATTGTGTTTTTCCTTTTAACGGATCACTTGGTCAGGAAGCCGGCACCGCCGCTTCTCGGCCATCCGGCCGCGACTGTACAGCACGATGATCGCCATGATCGCCACGACCTGAGCACCCAGCGAATATGCATCAGCGTGGATGCCCAGCCAGTCGAAGTCAAAGAACGGCACCGGTCGGGTGCCGAAAATCCCGGCTTCCTGCAACGCCTTCACGCCGTGCCCGGCAAACACCACCGACAGCGCGCACAGCAAGCCGGCGTTGATGCTGAAAAACAGCGACAGCGGCAGCTTCGCCGAGCCACGCAGAATCACCCACGCCAGACCGACCAGCAACACCAACGCCGTCGCACCACCCGCCAACACCGCGTTATGACCCGCCGGACCGGCCTGCAGCCACAGGGTCTCGTAGAACAGAATCACTTCAAACAGCTCGCGATACACCGAGAAGAACGCCAGCGTCGCAAACCCGAAACGCCCACCGCCACCCACCAGGCTGCTCTTGATGTAATCCTGCCAGGCCGCTGCGTGACGACGATCGTGCATCCACACGCCGAGCCAGAGCACCATGACGGCGGCAAACAACGCCGTTGCACCTTCCAGCAATTCGCGCTGCGAACCGCTGACATCGATCACGTACGCGGCCAGCGCCCAGGTCGCCAGACCCGCCAGCAGCGCCAGCCCCCAACCGACGTTAACGCTGCGTACCGCCGATTGCTGGCCGGTATTGCGCAGGAACGCGAGGATCGCTGCCAGCACCAGAATCGCTTCCAGGCCTTCGCGCAGCAGAATCAGCAAACCGGAAATGTAGCTCAGGGACCCACTTAAGCCATCGCTGCCCAGCAGGCCGGCGGATTCCTTCAACTTGGCCTTGGCCGCGTCCAGACGCTGCTGGGCCTGGGCCACCGGCAAACCATCCTGCAACGACTGACGGTATGCCATCAGCGATTTTTCAGTGTCTTTGCGCACGTTGGCGTCGACGTTATCCAGCGAGCTTTCGACCAGTTCGAAACCCTCCAGATAAGCCGCCACCGACAGGTCATAGGCCTGATCGTGATCGCCGGCACGGTAGGCCGCCATGCTTTTGTCCAGGGTCGCGGCGGTGTAGTCGAGCAATTGCGCCGGGCCACGCTTGACCTGCGGCGGTTGCGCCCGCTGCGCACGGAAGGTCGCCGCCGCTTGCGGCCCCTCGGCGACCTGCACTTCTGCGGGAGTCTGACGGGCCAGGTCGGCGATGTTGTAGGTCTTTTCGGATTTTGCAGCAGCCGGATCGGCGCTGAAGCTGGCGATGTAGGTCGCCAGATCCCAACGCTGACGATCGTCCAGCTGATCGGCGAAGGCCGGCATATCGGTGCCTTCGACTCCGAGGCCCAAGGTGCTGTAGATCCCGTAGAGGCTCAGGTGATCCAGCCGCGTCGCATCACGCAGATTGGACGGCGGCGGCGTCAGACCGACACCCGCCGGACCATCCCCGGCACCCGCGTCACCGTGGCAAACCGAACAATGCTGAGCGTACAACGGCGCACCACGGGAAGGATCCGGCGTAATGATCGGTGTCTGGCTGACCTCATAGGCCACGGCCAGCCTGGCGCCGAGTTGCCGTGCCTGGCGACCGACGTCCGCGCCGTCCTGACGCGCAGCGATCGCGCTGCGCAGCGTGCTGACACCCTGCTCCAACCCGGCTTTTTCCGGTTTGGCCGGCATCGCGGCGATCAAGCCTTGCAGTACCTTGATAAATTCGAGCTGCTCTTGGTATTCGGACTCATCAATGACCTTGCCCGCGTGCACCGTTTCCGGGTAATCCGCGCCGATGTAATCGAGCAAATGCAGCGCTTGTGGTGCGCCTTCCATGGTGTCAGCCAACAGATTGAAACTGCACAAGGCAAACAGCGGCAACACCAGCCAGGCCAGGCAACGGGACGGGGCAGTCATGAATGAATCTCGATTGGAAATACGAAGTAACACATTGTTCACTTCCAATGACTTTCACTCAAGCTTTGTTGTGCGGTGATCGGCACGGCTTGTGATCAGCTGCTTAGGTTCGCGCTTCCGAAGCATAGTGGCACTTCGTGAAAATTCGAAATTAAAAAGCCATTACATAGCCAGCGTCACTGCTTATAATGCCGCGCCCTCGTTATCGCGAACGGCATTTAAGCTCCTCTTGTGTTATGAGGAATTGGCAGGAGGCCAACATCCCCGCCAGTAGGTCCCATCAGCCCGACCAGCATTTGCGGCTGCTTACATTCAGGGAAGAAGTACCCCAATGGCATCCCGCGCCCTTACCTCGATCGCGCTCAGCGCAGTCACCTTGCTCTCCGGTTGCTCGGCGTTTCGAAACTACGACTCCGAACTGGCCCAAACCAACCAGCAACTGGCGGCCGGCAATGTCGATGCCGCGTTGACCCTGCTGGAAAAGAACAACACCAGCCCGGACAAAGACCTGCTCTATTTCTTCGAGAAGGGTGAACTGCTGCGCGCCAAGGGCGATTTGTCCGGCAGCCAGAACGCCTGGACCAGCGCCGATCAAGTGGTTGGCAAATGGGAAGACTCGGTCAAGCTTGATACCGGCAAATACCTCGCCCAGTTCGGCAGTTTCGTGGTGAACGACAAGGTTCGTCGCTACGAAGGCTACGATTACGAAAAAGTCATGCTGACCACGCAGATGGCCCTCAACCTGTTGGCGGTCAACGACTTCGACGGCGCGCGCCTGTCGATCAAGAAGACCCACGAACGGGAGGCCGTGATCGCCGATCTGCGCGACAAGGAATACCTCAAGAGCGAAGAGCAAGCCGAGAAAGAAGGCGTCAAAACCCAGTACAAGGATTTGCAGGGTTACCCGGTCGCCAGCCTCGACGCACCGGAAGTGGTCAGCTTGAAAAACAGCTACCAGAGCGCGTTCAGCCACTACCTGGCCGGCTTCGTCTACGAAGCCCTGGGTGAAAAAGACTTGGCCGCACCGGGCTATCGCAAAGCCGCCGAACTGCGCCCGAACACGCCACTGCTGGAACAGGCTCTGGTAAATCTCGACAAGCCCAGTAGCAAGAACGAGGAAAGCGACATCCTGATCGTCGTGCAAAGCGGTCTGGCGCCGTCGCGCGATTCCATCCGCATTCCATTGCCCTTGCCGATCAGCAACCAGCTGGTGATCACGCCACTGTCGTTCCCGATCATCAAGGCGGACACCTCCACCGCCACGCTCACCCAGATTGGCGTGGACGGCCAGCAACTGAACTTGACGCAACTCAACAGCACCACTGCCATGTCCCGTCGCGCACTGCGTGACGATATGCCGGGCATCATTCTGCGCACCACCGTGCGTGCGGTGACCAAAGGCGTAGCGCAGAAGCAGATCAACGAAACCAACCCGCTGGCGGGCCTGGCAGTCGGCATCACTTCAGCCGTGCTCGAAGGTGCCGATACCCGTACGTGGCGCACCCTGCCGGACAACACCCAAGTGGTGCGTCTGCGCTTGAAGAAAGGTGAGCACCAAGTCACCCTGCCGAGCGCCGTGGGCGGTTCGGTGGTCAAGGTCACCGTCGATCAGCGTTACCAGGTCATTAGCCTGCGCGCCGTGGGCAATCAGGTGTTCGCCAGCGGCTTGGCCGCGCACGTGATCCCGAGCGCCAACCCGACCGCCGTGGCCAGCCTCAAACCTTAAGAACGGAGTCTTTGCATGCGTTTCATACTCATCACTGTCGTCGCCCTGGCCTTGTTGGCCGGGTGCGCCACCCCGCCACCGCCGGAACCTGGCAGCGCCGCCAGCAAGGTCGTGGCCATGGGCAAACTCAAAAACATCGTGGTCGGCGCCATGCGCGTCGCCCGGGAAAACGGTTTCATGACGGTCAATGCGCAGCTGAGCAACACCAGCTTCAACAACAAGACCTTCTACTACCGCTTTGCCTGGCTCGGCCCTGAAGGCTTCCCCGTCGCCGAAGAAGAAACCTGGAAAAGCCAGATGATGTACGGCGAGCAGACCAGCTTCATTCAGGCGATCGCGCCAACCGCCAAAGCCGTGGATTTCCGTCTGGAAATTAAAACGCCTTAAGCCCGACACCCTATTCGTTCAGTTCTAGAGAGCACTCCCATGTTTGCACGCTTTTCGTTCATTGCCGTTATCGCCCTTCTGGCCAGCGGTTGCGCCAACACTTCGCCAACGCTGGGCAGCAAAAGCATCAGCTACGGCGACACCAAGGCTGTGGAAACCGTGACCAACGAGTTCGGCTCCACCGACCTGCAGATGATCGCTGAATCCATGACCCGCTCCCTGGCCCAGTCCGGCATTCTGCAAGGCCGCCCGGTGGTTCAGGTCTACGACGTGAAGAACAAGACCAGCGAGTACATCGACACGCGTGAAATCACCACCAGCATCAAGACTCAGCTAATGAAGACCGGCACCGCCCGTTTCGCCAGCGACAACACCGCCATGCAGAGCCAGGTCGACCAGCTCAAGCTGCAAAACCAGAGCGGTCTGTACAAGAAGAACACGGTGGCCAAGACCGGCAACATGATCGCCGCCAAATACCGTATCGAAGGTTCGATCAGCTCGATCGTCAAGCGCAGCAGCGACTACAAGGACGTCTTCTACAAATTCAGCCTGCAACTGATTGACGTTGAAAGCGGTCTGGCCGAGTGGATGGACGAGAAAGAAATCCGCAAGACCACGGAGCGTTAATCAATGCGCCCATGGATTGGCATGATGGCCCTGGCTTGCGCGTTTAGCGTGCAAGCAGCCCCGAAAGTCGCGGTGACGGACCTGGCGTACCAGGAGCGCGTGGAGCAGTACATCCACATTGTTTCGGCGCAGAGCAACCACAGCCAGAGTTACTACGGCGCCAGCGGGTCTTCGAGTTACAACGAAATCGAAGCCACCACTAGCTACATCGAACAAGGTGAATTGCGCAAATTCACCGGCGACATCAAGGGCGAGATTCTTCGTACCGGCATGTTCCAGCTGGTCCAGGGCACGCCTTATACATCGGCGTCCAAGGGTGACGTTTATGACGTGATCAAGCGGATCAAGGCCGGCAATTTTAAAGGTGCCGACTACGTGTTGTTCGGCACCGTGTCGGACATCGACTTCAACAACGACATCAACGAACTCGCTAACACCGACAGCTACTCGGCGGTGCTGGCGTTGACCCTGGTGGCGGATTTCAGCCTGATCAACACCAAGACCTTCGAAATCACCTCGGCCTTCACGGCGATGGGCGAAGGTCAGGACACCAAACTGATGAACCATCGGGACATCCGTGTTTCGCTGAACCGCCCGCGGGTGGTGCGTGACGTGTCCAAGTCCTTAGGGGAAGACGTGGCGGGGCAACTGAGCCAACAGCTCGGTGGCGGCGGTTACGAACAGCCGGGGCAAGCTCCGCTGCGCAATCACCTGCCAGCGGACACAGCGCCGGTCATTCTGCGCTGATCTCTGAAACTAAAAAGGCGACCCTTGGGTCGCCTTTTTTGTGTCTGACGGTTTTACACCGCCGCTTTGCGAAGGGTCGCCATGAACGCCGCCGCACCAATGAACAGCCCGGCAAAGGTGCGGTTCATGCGTTTTTGCTGCTTGGGCGTGCGCAACAGGCGCAACACCCTGGAAGCCAGCCCGGTGTAACCGGCCATGACGATCAGGTCGACGCAGATCATGGTCACACCGAGGATCAGGTACTGCGCCACCAGCGGTGCGTGCGGATCAATGAATTGCGGCAGCACCGCGAGCATGAACACCAACGCCTTGGGGTTGCTGATGTTCACCAGAAAACCCCGGAACACCAGCGCCATCGGCTTGCCGATTTGCCGGACTGCCGCGTCGTCGCTCATGTCATTGGGCAGCGCGCGCCATTGCTTGACCGCCAGGTAAACCAGATAGGCCACGCCAAACCATTTGATCGCGTAGAAAGCGCTGGCCGACGCCGCGAGGATTGCACCGACACCGGCGGCGACAATCGCAATCTGTAACGCCAGACCCAGTTGCAGGCCCAGGGCGTTCCAATAACCGCGCCAGAAACCGTATCGCAGACCGCTGGACATCGACGCAATGGCGCCGGCACCGGGAGACAGACTGATCACCCAGCAGGCGGCAAAAAACGCCAGCCATGTTTGAAGCACCATTGCACACCTCGACCCAGACTCGTGACAGACGTCTAAGCTAATGCGGCTTTGGGCCGATGACTACCGATTTTTTGCAGGACAGTACAGCTGCCGACCAGCGTGGTCGGCATTTCGGCTACTTTTCGAAACTGCTGGAAGGGAATACATCGTTGCCGCGCCAGCGTCGAACCGAGCGCTGGAAGAACAGGCTGTTGGGCACTTGCACCATCGCGCTGCCGGTGCCGAGTTCTTCGGCTTCGATCAGCGTGGTGTAGAGCAGATTGATCGCCACTACCCGGCCTTTGACGCCAGGCTTGTCGGTGGTGTCCACCAACTCGACCACGTCGCCGAGGCGGAATGGGCCGACGGTGAAGATCAGGATCGCGCACAGCAGATTGGAGAGCACGCTCCATATCGCGAAGAACGCCACCGCCGCTACCGCGACAAACCCGGACAACGCGGTCCAGAGCACCGTCGCCGACACCCCCAGGCGTTCCAGTACGAAGATCAGCGCACTGCCCATGATCAGCCAGCGCAGACCACCGCGCAGCGGCATCAGCAATTGCGGTGGAAACGGATACCGCTCACCCAGGCGAGTCAGGCACTTGGCGACGCAGCGCTGGGCGACATATCCCGCCAACAGAATCAGCAGGATTTGCACAAAGAGCCAGATCGGCTCAATCCACACGGCAGGCAATGGCAGCTTGAAGGCTTCCATCAGGACAGCGCCTCCAGCTCCGCCTGCATGCTTTCGAGCAATTCCAGCGCTTCCATCCAGGCTTCTTCCAGTTCGGCTTCACGTACCTTCAGCTTGGCCTGTTCGGCCAACAGATCACGCAATTCGTTTTTGCGCGCCGGTTCGTAAATGTCGCTGTCGCCGAGGCTGGTATCGATCTTCGCCAGTTTCTCGTGCAGCTTGCCCAGCTCGGCTTCGAGCTTGTCGGCTTCACGCTTGTGCGGCGCCAGTTGCTGACGCAACGCAGCGGCGGCCTGGCGCTGGGCCTTCTTATCGGTCTTGTCCGGGTTTACCGGGGTGGTGCTGACGGGCGCATTGCGCTGACGGTAGTCCACCAGCCAACGGGTGTAGTCTTCCAGATCGCCGTCGAATTCTTCGACCTTGCCGTCCGCTACCAGGTAGAAATTGTCGGTGGTGCTTTTTAGCAAATGGCGATCGTGGGAGACCACCAGCACCGCGCCGCTGAATTCCTGAAGCGCCATGGTCAGCGCCAGGCGCATTTCCAGGTCCAGGTGGTTGGTCGGTTCGTCGAGCAGCAGCAAGTTCGGCCGGCCCCAGGCGATTAACGCCAGCGCCAGACGAGCCTTCTCGCCACCGGAGAAATTCAGCACCGGCTCATCGATCCGCGCGCCACGGAAGTCGAACCCGCCGAGAAAATCGCGCAGGGTCTGCTCGCGCTCGGTCGGCGCCAGGCGCTGCATATGCAGCAGCGGGCTGGCCTTGGAGTCGAGCGAATCCAGCTGATGCTGGGCGAAGTAACCGACGACGGTGTTCTCGCCACGGGTCAATCGACCGGACAACGGCTCGAGTTCACCGGCGAGGTTTTTGATCAGGGTCGATTTACCGGCGCCGTTCGGGCCGAGCAAACCGATCCGTGCACCGGGGGTCAGTTGCAGCTTGACCTTTTCCAGCACAGCTTTATCGCCATAACCCAGCCGAGCATCAGACAGGTCAATCAGCGGGCTGGAGATCTTCACCGATTCGCGGAAAACGAAATCGAACGGCGAATCGACGTGGGCGGCGGACAGTTCTTCCATCCGCTCCAGGGCCTTGATCCGGCTCTGGGCCTGACGGGCCTTGGTGGCCTGGGCCTTGAAGCGGGCAATGTAGCTTTCCATGTGCGCACGTTGCACCTGTTGCTTCTCGTAGGCCTGCTGTTGCTGGGCCAGACGTTCGGCACGGGCGCGTTCGAAGGCGCTGTAACCACCGCGATACAGGGTGATCTTGCGCTGATCGACGTGAGCCACGTGATCGACCACGGCATCGAGGAAGTCCCGGTCGTGGGAAATCAGCATCAAGGTGCCGGGATAGCTTTTGAGCCATTCTTCGAGCCAGATGATGGCGTCGAGGTCCAAGTGGTTGGTCGGTTCGTCGAGTAGCAGAAGGTCCGAGGGGCACATCAAAGCCTGCGCCAAGTTCAGACGCATCCGCCAACCACCAGAGAAATCTCCTACCTGGCGATCCATTTGCTCGTTGGTGAACCCAAGCCCCGCCAGCAACTTGCGCGCTCGGGCGTCGGCGGTGTAACCGTCGGCGCTGTCGAGCTCGGAGTGCAGGCGGGCCTGAGCGGCACCGTCATGGGCCGCTTCGGCTGCGGCGAGGTCGCGTTGCACCTCGCGCAGTCGCAGGTCGCCATCGAGCACATAGTCGACCGCCACGCGATCGAGGGTGTCGATCTCCTGGCGCATGTGGGCGATGCGCCAGTCCGCCGGCAAGAAGCAATCACCCGAGTCCGGGTGCAGGTCACCCAGAAGCAAGGCGAACAAGCTCGATTTGCCGGCGCCGTTGGCACCGATGAGGCCAGCTTTGTGGCCGGCGTGCAGGGTCAGCTCGGCGTCTTCTAGCAGACGTTGCGGGCCACGTTGTAAAGTCAGGTTCTGAAGTCGAATCATAATGGCGGCGGAGTCTACCAGCTTCGCTCGCAACTGGCGCGAGTAGCACTATGTCCTCTGACCTGTGGAGCTTTTCCCTTGGCACTTACGCCCGTCCCGGCGTTGAACACGCCTGCCTGCAATTACAGTCGGCGGGCGTGAATGTGTGCCTGCTGCTCGGTGGATTGTGGCTGGCACAGCGGGGTGTTGCCTGTAACGAGCAGCGATTGCAGCTACTTCGCAATGTGGCCGAGCCCTGGGATACCGATGTCGTTCAACCGCTGCGAGCATTGCGCATGCAATGGAAAGCCGCCGCGTCTGAGGATGCCGAGCTGACTACGTTGCGCGAACAAATGAAGACATTGGAGCTCGAGGCCGAACGACATCTGTTGTTGCGGCTGGAGCGATTGGCACAGAGTTGGCCGCAAGGTGAGGCGACCGATCTATCGGCCTGGCTGGAAGGTGTGACGGCAGGCGCCGTCCACCTGGACCGTGACGCGCTGCATCAGCTGCGCGTCGCGGTATCCGGCACTTAGGAAGCGCTGGTTGGGGTGGTTGCTGCACTCGAAGCGGTTGCCGGCGTTGACGCTGGTGTGGCTGTCGAGGTGGTTGCTGCTGAAGCAGGCGTTGCAGCCGGAGCCGGGGTGGCTGGCTTGGCAACTGGCGCGGTGGCCGGCTTGGCCGCAACCGCTTTTTTCACTGCTGGTTTTGCAGCTGGCTTCGCCGCCGCTGGCTTGGCAGCGGGTTTGGCGGTGGCCGGTTTGGCAGCGGGTTTAGCGGCCGGCTTGGCCGCTGCTTTTACAGCGGGTTTGGCCGCGGTTCTCGCAGCAGGTTTTGCAGCGGTTTTAGCCGCGACAGATTTGGCGGCTGGCTTGGCAGCAGGTTTCGCCGCTGCAGTTTTGGCTGCTGGTCTTGCTGCGGGTTTAGCAGCCGTTTTTGCAGCTGGTTTAGCAGCGGCAGTTTTCGCCACGGCGGGTTTGGCAGCGG
Source organism: Pseudomonas sp. HLT2-19-2 (assembly GCF_054898005.1). Lineage (NCBI taxonomy): Bacteria > Pseudomonadati > Pseudomonadota > Gammaproteobacteria > Pseudomonadales > Pseudomonadaceae > Pseudomonas > Pseudomonas sp. HLT2-19-2. The sequence goes on from NZ_CM142712.1 coordinate 5,951,035, forward strand.
CCGTTCTTGCAGCACCAGATTTGGTTGCGGCAGGCTTGGCAGCCGTCGTTTTAGCAGCTGGTTTCGCAGCGCTGGCAGCGACTGCTTTTCTTGCTGCTGGTTTTGCTGCCGCTTTCACCGGTGCTTTTGCAGCAGCCGGTTTGGCAGCGGCTTTCTTGGCAGGAGCCGCAGCAGGCTTGGCCGAACGCAGGGACAACGCCTTGCCGACAGCCTCTTGAACACGACCGACGCCCTGGGCCAATTTCAGGCTTTCTTGAGCATCGCGCTTGAGTTGCAGAATGTAGCTGCGAGTTTCCGATTGACGATCCTTGAGGGCATCGAGCAGGTCCTCAAGCTCCTTCACCGCGCCCTTGGCTTTGGTTTGTGCCTTGGCCTTGCCGGCCGCCGCAGCGTCCTGCAATTTGGTACGGGACTTGTGCAATTTTTCCTGCGCTTTTCCGCGCTGCTTTTCCAGTTTGGCGAGCAGTTTTTCAGCATCAGCCATGGCTTGGGAACAAGCGTTTTCCAGATGCTCGAGCAAGCTGCCCGAGAGTTGTTGGAGTAAGTGCAACGGAGTATTTACTGGCTTCTTGGTGGCCGACATGGTTTACCTCCTGGCTGACGTGGGTGCGGCTCATACTAGACCTCTGCTGCTACCGCCGCTAGGGCATGTTGACAGTATCCAAAGCGCTGCGTTGCAACGGATTGAAATTCTTCTTCGCCTGCACAAAACCAGTTCACCGTTGAGCGCATTCACACTGGCATAATCCTGCGCATCTCAGGTCGGAGAGTGCCCATGTCGCGCTACCTTTTTTTATCACTGTGCGTGTTTTTTTCCGTGGCCCAGGCCGCCGAAAAAACCAAAGGAAATGACACTCACGATCTCTCTTACAGCCTGGGCGCGAGCCTCGGCGAACGCCTGCGCCAGGAGGTTCCCGATCTGCAACTTCAGGCGCTGATCGAAGGTTTGCAACAAGCCTATCAAGGCAAACCCCTGGCGTTGAAAGATGAGCAGATCGAACAGATCCTTGCCGAGCACGAAGCCCAGGTCGCCTTGCAACCAACCCTGCCGCAAAGCGAAATCGCGCTCCAAAAAGAGCGGGCGTTTCTCGACGAGGAAAAAGCCAAACCGGGCGTTCGTGAGCTGGCAGATGGAGTATTGCTAACGGAGTTGGCGCCGGGCACTGGTGCCAAAGCCGGCCCCAACGGCAAAGTCCAAGTGCTGTATATCGGTCGCCTTCCCGATGGCACAGTGTTCGATCAGAACAGTCAGCCGCAGTGGTTCAGTCTCGACAGCGTGATCAGCGGATGGCACAGCGCGTTGCAGCAAATGCCGGTCGGCGCGAAATGGCGTCTGGTGATTCCATCGGCCGAAGCCTATGGCGCCGAGGGTGCCGGCGACCTGATTGCGCCGTTTACACCGCTGGTATTCGAAGTCGAATTGCGCGGTGCCACAAGCTGAATACCGGGAACGAAAAACGGCGCGCATAGCGCACCGTTTTTTGAGGTCTTGCAGGAAGGGGTTCAGGCCTGAACCGGGTCCTCTTCCTTGTGAGCGGTGTGCAGCACTTCGATCAGGCAGTCTTCCAGTTCGAAGCGTTCGTGCAACAGGCCACCCAGCTCTTTGAATTTCTCTGCCACGCATTGACCTGCATCACACAGGTCGTTGAACGCGAGCAGCTTCTCGGTGATGACGTCGATGCGAGGGTAAATCGTCTCGGCCAACTCCAGACCACGCTTGTCGTTGAAGGCCTTGGCCTCCCCCGTCAACTGCTCGTAGATCTCGAAGTGCCCCGCAGACACGTAATCGACCAGCACGCCGCAGAACTCCTGCAACGGCTTGCGGTTCTCGCTCAGAGTCTCAGGCTTGGCGCCGAGCGCATCATAGGCCCGAACCAGTTCGTGACGCTCCTGCAACCAGCGATCGATCAGCAGATGCACTCCACCCCAGCGTTCTTGAGCATTCTGACAACTTTCGAGCATGGTGATCTCTCTTCCCTTGTGGGTCATGCTGCCCTACACCCGTCGCACACTTGAAGGTCAAGTATCGGCCAGGCAGAGCGTCATTCGAGCAACATAATTCCAATGACACGTGCGGGCCAGATTATGCCCGCGCGACAATGGCTTCAAGGTACGCAGGAGATAAAGTTCATACAAGTGTTTAATCAACCGCCAGCGAGCGGTGTGACAACTCGCCGCTGAGCGGTCGCTGACAGGCTTTCCAGACAAGACGCAACACCTGATAAATACCTAAAACCGTCATCGCCATGAAGAGCAGCAGACTCCACTCAGGAATGCTCAGATCGAACAGTGTCCAGAAAATCTCCGCGCACTCTGCCTCCCCTTTAAACATCTGCGTGACCTGACACAACCAGGGCAGGTCCTCGTACTGAACAGCCAGACTGGGTGAGCACGTCAACAGCTGATGCATTGGATCGCTCTGCAGCAATACCTGCCGCCACGCCATGACCGTACCCGCCAGACTGCAAAACAGACCGAGCATCCAATACAGAAAAGACCCGAAGCGGCCCGGCCCATGCACCGAAGCCATCAGGCAGGTACCCGTGAGTAACGCGAGGGAAAACCGCTGTAACAGGCACAACCCGCAAGGCTTGAGGCCGACTGCATATTCCAGGTAATAGGACACGCCCAGGGCCAGGGCACCTGCAATGAAAGCCATGAAAAACAAGGAGCGTGAGCAGGCCAAAGACATGGCATTTCCGTAACAGTAGAGACAGACGGTTACGGTAGAGGAAAGCACGCCAGCCTTTCAAGGCAGGCCAGCAGGGACACTTCAACAGAAGTGTAGGGAATTCCCGACAGAAGCGAGAGGATTAGGTGTAGTCCTCTGTAGGACTCTGCCGATGACGGACTACAAAGGTAAAATCCCGGCAGATTGCAGCCGACTGGATCGCCCGTTCGAGCGACCCGTCATTCACTCATCAAGCGTGAACAGGAACTGGCAACGGTGCCGCCAGCAAGCGCTTATCCAACAAGCCCAAGCCCTCCTGGAACAACTGATTGCTGCGCTCGGTGTCACCCAGCTGCGCCAGCAGCCGCGCCAGTTCCGCGCAGGCTTCCGGATTGCGCTGCATGCGCAAACTGCTTTCCAGATAGTCTCGTGCCTTGCCCCAAAGGCTGCTTTGCAGACACAAGCGCCCCAGTGTCAGCAGCAGGCTCGGGTCGGCCGCATGGTCTTTGAGCCAGCCCTCGGCGGTGTGCAGTTGACGTGCCGGATCACTGCCGCGAACGAGGCCATAGAGGCGTGCAAGATGACTGTCGTAGGTGCGCTTGAGCGCCGCTCGCAGAATCTCTTCGGCCTCGACCTGAGCACCCAGCTGCCGAAGCTGCTCGGCATAAGCGAGCACCAGTTGCGGCTCCTGACGCTGAGCTGAAGTCAACTGCTGCCAGGCGCGATTGAGCGACTGCAAGCCGACCGTCCCGTCTTCTTCCTGATGCGCCGCCAGTGACAGGTTCTCACCCCAGGCCCGGCGCTCCAGTTCGACCAGCTCGGCCGGTGGCAGAACCTTGTCCTTGCGTAGTTCGGGCAGCAAGCGAATCACGGCTGACCAGTCGCCTCGCTGTTGATGCAAGCGCTGCAACTGACGCAAGGTCTGGACGTTACGAGGATGACGCTCGTGCATGGCTTGCAGAGTCACCAGGGCGCCTTCGGTATCGCCGCGGTCGGTCTGCATTTGGGCGTGGCTGAGGGCAATCGCCAACTCCGCCTGAGGCTGTCGCTCAAGAGCGCGCTCCAGCAAGTTGTCGCTTTCCTCGTAATGACCTTGTTCGTTCGCGGCCCGGGCAGCGCCGAGGTAGTAAAGCAACGGCTGGCGCTCGGCTTCCGCGGCCCGATGAAGATGACGCTGTGCACTGGCCCAGCGACCTTCGGCCAGATCCAGCTGACCGTGTTCAATCGCCACCTGCACCCGGCGACTACGGTTGCGCCGCGACCAGGGATTGACCACACCGCTGGAGGTTGTCACCAGATCGATTAGCGCTTTGATGCCCCAGAACACCAGCCACAGCACGGCGACCAACGCCAGGGTTGCCCACAGGCTCGATTCGTAGCGGAAGCTTTTGTAGGCGATCAGCACGTAACCCGAATGCTCGGCAATCGCCAACCCCAGCGCAGCGGCAGCGGCGATCACCAGGAACACGATCACATAGAAGCGTTTCATGGCGTCGCCTCCTGCGCGGTGTCCGCGGCAGGTTTGGCCAGCGGCTTGATCGAGTCCTCGGCGTTGACGTTACGCCGCTCCAGATACCCCTGAACCGCGCTCAGCGTACCGGTCAGATCTGGCGTGACGACGGTGACCGGCTGCTTGCTCAACTCGCCAACCTGCTCAAGCATCACTTTGCTCTGAGGGTTGTCCGGATTGAAGTTGCCTTTGAGCACGTCCCGCGCCTCCGCCAGCGCCTGGGTGTAAACGGCTGCCTGGCCATTGAGCGCGGCCCATTGCGCCTGCTCCAGTGCCAGGCTCAGGGCCAGACGAACCTGGCTCAGGCTCTGCCCAGCCAGCAATGGACGCACATTCTTGTCGGCGTTGAAGTCGATGCGGATGTAGCGCGAGACCTGATCCCACCATTGCGCCCAGCGACTCGCGCCGTCGCCATCGGCGGTGAGACCCAACAGGGATTCACCGCGATCCTTGTACTCGGGTGCCAGCTCGGTGAGGCTGATCACCTGATCGCGCAGCGCCCCCAATCGCAGGAACAGCCCGGTGCGATCCGGCTGCTCGGTGCTACGCAATGCCACCAGCGTTTTGGCCACTTGCTCGCGAGCGGCAAAGGAACCCGGGTCGTTCTGTTCGCGCAGAATTTCATCGGCGCCCTGCACCAGGGCCTGGGCACTGCTGATGTCCTGCAATGCGGACAGACGCAGGCTGGCCAGACGCAGCAGGTGCTCGGCCTCGGCCAGACGCCAGTCCTTGCGGCTGGCGCCGAGAACCGTTTCCAGACGTTGATTCAAGCGTTGCTGATCGCCTTGAAGTTGAGTGACCAAACGACTGCGCGCGTCGAGCTCGTCGGCGGCAGGCATTTGTTCCAGGCGAGCCGTCAGGCGTTGTTCATTGAGCTTCAGGTCCTGCGCCTGATCGTTCAATGCCTGAACCTGACTCAACTGCTGTTGATTATTGGCTTGCAGGTGACGCACCTGCCAGACTCCCCAACCGCCCACGGCGACACCGGCAGCGCCCAACAACAGCGCGACGATTGCCAGCCCATTGCCTCGGCGCTGCACTGCCGCAGGTGGTCCGGTTTCAACCGGTGCTTCAACCGGTGCATCGAGCACTGGCTGGACGTCATCTTTAGGCAAGGCTGCTTCGCTCACGTATCCATCCTTTGCATTAGAGAACGGGTCCGGGATGCTCCCGTAACGCCGTCAGCAAAGCCGCGGCACTGGCGCCGCGACAATCCACAACTGTTTGGGCCCCGGCGGCACGTGCCAGCTCGGCGACCCTGAGGCTTGGAACAAACAACGGCAACTGCGCCAATTGCGGCCAGGCATCGCCGGCCAATTGATGCAGGTGCTCAAAACCCTGTCCACTGCTGACCACCAGCCCGTTCAAGCGTTCCGCGCGGATCCGCTCAGGCAGGGCCGCTGACGGGTACTTCGGCAGGCCGCGACTGTACAACTCCAGATACTCGACACTAGCACCTAGCTCGCGCAAACGCTCAGCCAGCAACTCGCGTCCGCCCTTCCCGCGCATGATCAACACGCGTGGACCGGGCCGTGCGATCGCCTCGCGCAACGAGGGAAGTTCAAGCAGCGCTTCGCTGTCATCGCCATCCACCGGGAAGCTGATGTCCAGCCCGCGATCCTCGAGGATCTGCGCGGTGGCTGCGCCCACACTGAACCACTTCAGACGAGGTGGTCGCGGCCGATACCGGTCGAGCAGATCCACTGCAATTCTGGCGGCCGGCTTGCTGACTACGATCACCGCGCAAAAGCGATCCAGACCCTGAATCACCTCGCGCATTGTGTCAGAGACAGGAATCGACTCGATCTCCAAAAGCGGCAAACTGCTGCTGAAAATCCCCTTTTCGGCCAAAAGACTGCTCAGCGCCGCCGACTCATCCGCGGGACGCGTCAGCAGCAGGCGCCAGCCCGTCACTCGTGACCTGCCTCGCCGTAGACTGCTTCCAGAATGTCGTTGGCGCCTTGACTCAGCAGGTCTTCAGCCACTTGCACGCCCAGGGCTTCGGCGTCGCTGCGTGGTGCACGAGCCTCGGCACTGAGCAGCAGACCACCGCTCGGATCACCGACAAGGCCACGCAACCAGATCTGCTCACCTTCAAGCACGGCGTAGCAGGCGATTGGCACTTGGCAGCCGCCATTCAAATGTTTGTTGAGAGCACGTTCGGCGGTCACGCGGATGGCGGTGTCCTGATGGTGCAGCGGCGCCAACAGCGCGTGAATTTCACTGTCGACGCTACGGCATTCGATACCCACCGCGCCTTGGCCACCGGCCGGCAGACTGTCGTCGACGCTGATGGCCGAGGTGATGCGATCTTCAAAGCCGAGACGAATCAGGCCGGCAGCAGCAAGGATAATGGCGTTGTATTCGCCGGCATCAAGCTTGGCCAGGCGCGTGTTGACGTTACCGCGCAGGAAGCGGATCTCCAGGTCCGGACGCCGGGTCAGCAACTGGGCCTGGCGGCGCAGACTGGAGGTGCCGACGATGCTGCCTTGCGGCAACTCATCCAGGCTGGCGTAGGTGTTGGAGACGAACGCATCGCGCGGGTCTTCGCGTTCGCAGATGCAGAACAGACCGAGACCTTCAGGGAAGTCCATCGGCACGTCTTTCATGGAGTGCACAGCGATGTCGGCTTCGTTTTCCAGCAGCGCGGTTTCAAGCTCTTTGACGAAGAGGCCCTTGCCGCCGATTTTCGACAGTGGCGAGTCGAGCAACTTGTCACCGCGACTGACCATGGGCACCAACGTCACGAGCAGACCCGGATGGGCCTCTTCCAGACGAGCTTTGACGTATTCGGCCTGCCACAGGGCGAGAGCACTTTTACGGGTGGCGATGCGGATTTCGCGAGAGGACATGGATCAATCCGTACTGAATAGATACGGCGGATAATAACAGCTCAGCCAAATCCACTTTGACTTGTATCAGAAACCGCGTGGCCTCCCTGGCCTCAGACACCCAGCAATCGGGATGAAACCCGCCCGTAAATGGCGGATTAAAGCTGCTGCATCATCTTGCGCACGCCGGCCACATGGCGTCGGCTGACGATCAGGGCATCGCCGTTCAAGCCTTTGAGGAACAGCTGAAAATGCCCAAGAGGCGTGCGTTGCAGGCGTTCGATGCGTTCGCGGGCGACCAGCGCGTTGCGGTGGATGCGCACGAAGCGGTCGCCAAATTCATCTTCAAGTGCCTTGAGCGGCTCATCCAGCAGCACTTCGCCGCCTTCATGGCGCAAGGTCACGTATTTGTGATCCGCAATGAAGTAGACCACCTGACCCAACGGAATCAGTTCGATACCTTTACGGGTACGGGCGCTGATGTGACTGCGTGGGCCGCTGCCACTTTCGGCGGCGGGACGGGTCAGGGCCGCCAGCTGGACGCGATTGGGCCGCTCGGCTTGCTTTAACGCTTCATGCAATTGTTCTGTACGCACGGGTTTCACCAGATAGCCTACGGCGCTAGCCTGCAAGGCTTCCACGGCAAATTCATCGGGCCCTGCGCAGAACACCACGGCGGGTGGGGTTTCGCGTTCGCACAATCGTGCAGCCACTTGCAGGCCATCGAGGCCCGGCATGCGGATATCGAGCAGCACGATATCCGGTTTGTGGCTGTCGATCAGTGCCAACGCCTCTTCGCCGTTCGTGGCGCTAGGCTCCAGGACACTGTATCCCTCGAGTTCGCCAACCATTCGGCTCAGGCGCTCGCGGGCCAGGGGTTCGTCATCAACGATCAGGACATTCATATTGCGCTGGATTCCTGCGTGAGTCTCGCACAAGGATAGCGTAGACAGGTGAAGTGACGTCCGTCACCGCGATCCACGCTAAGACTAGCGCGAAGGCCAAAAAGTGCCGCGCGACCGACGGCTAAATTTTCATCTGCCTGGCGATTGGCGGCACAGTCCCGCGTTGGCGAAGCATCGCTGTAGGGTTTGTTGATACACAATATGAACACCCCCTCTTCTTATAGCCAGTTGCAGCGCCTGAAAGTGCGCTGATCCACCTGTCCTACTGTCCAACTGTAGACGGTTGCCGGCACGATATTGCTCATTTGAAAAATATCGTTGCGCAATTCCCCGCGGCGTTGACTCGAGTAGGGTCCGCAGCATGGGGAAAAACGTGTCGACCAGTGTCAGCGACAGTATTGGCAACCCTGTTATTATCCGCGACAGCTTTCAACGCCATCTTTCTTCAGCCGATACGAGCGAATTCATGAGCACTGACAAGACCAATCAGTCCTGGGGCGGCCGCTTCAGTGAACCCGTCGACGCCTTCGTCGCCCGCTTCACCGCCTCCGTCACTTTCGACCAGCGCCTGTATCGCCACGACATCATGGGCTCGATCGCCCACGCCACGATGCTGGCCAAAGTCGGCGTGCTGACCGATGCCGAGCGCGACAGCATCACCGATGGGCTGAAGACCATCCAGGGTGAAATCGAGGCCGGCCAGTTCGACTGGCGCATCGACCTCGAAGACGTGCACATGAACATCGAGGCGCGTTTGACCGACCGCATCGGCGTGACCGGCAAGAAGCTGCACACCGGCCGCAGCCGCAACGACCAGGTCGCCACCGACATCCGCCTGTGGCTGCGTGACGAGATCGACCTGATCCTGAGCGAAATCACCCGTCTGCAAAAAGGCTTGCTGGAGCAGGCCGAGCGCGAAGCCGGCAGCATCATGCCGGGCTTCACTCACCTGCAAACCGCGCAGCCGGTGACCTTCGGGCACCACATGCTGGCGTGGTTCGAAATGCTCAGCCGCGATTACGAGCGCCTGGTCGATTGCCGCAAACGTACCAATCGCATGCCGCTGGGCAGCGCCGCACTGGCAGGCACCACCTACCCGATCGACCGCGAATTCACCGCCCAACTGTTGGGCTTCGACGCTGTTGGCGGTAACTCGCTGGACAACGTTTCCGATCGCGATTTCGCCATCGAATTCTGCTCGGCCGCGAGCATCGCGATGATGCACTTGTCGCGCTTCTCCGAAGAGCTGGTGCTGTGGACCAGCGCCCAGTTCCAGTTCATCGATCTGCCAGACCGCTTCTGCACCGGCAGCTCGATCATGCCGCAAAAGAAAAATCCGGACGTGCCGGAGCTGGTGCGTGGCAAGACCGGCCGCGTTTTCGGTGCACTGATGGGCCTGCTGACCCTGATGAAAGGCCAGCCACTGGCCTACAACAAGGACAACCAGGAAGACAAGGAGCCGCTGTTCGACGCCGCCGACACGTTGCGTGACTCGCTGCGGGCCTTTGCTGACATGATCCCGGCGATCAAACCCAAGCACGCGATGATGCGCGAAGCGGCACTGCGCGGTTTCTCCACCGCCACCGACCTGGCCGACTACCTGGTACGTCGTGGCCTGCCGTTCCGTGACTGCCACGAAATCGTTGGCCATGCCGTGAAGTACGGCGTGGAAAGCGGCAAAGACCTCGCGGAAATGAGCCTGGAAGAGCTGCGCAAGTTCAGCGACCAGATCGACCAGGATGTGTTCGCCGTGTTGACGCTGGAAGGCTCGGTGAATGCCCGTGACCATATCGGCGGGACCGCGCCGGCGCAGGTCAAGAAGGCTGTAGTGCGCGGTCAGGCATTGCTGGCTAGCCGCTAAAAGCTTCGCGGGCAAGCCTCGCTCCTACAGATCACACAAATCCTGTAGGAGCGAGGCTTGCCCGCGAATGCGGTCTTGAAGACGCTAAAAAACCTACTTCTTGGAAGCGACCATCGCCATAAACGCTGGCATCGCCGCTTCCTTGTCCTTTGCAATCCGCTGCACATGCGGGTTCTGTTCCAGACGCTCCAGCAACGCTTTGGCCGCCGGCATCTCAGCCAGCAAATCCAGGTCAAACAGCTTCTGCGCTACCGCACAGGCCAGCGGCACGCTGTAAAGGAAATACAAATCGGCAATGCTCAGGCTGTCACCTGCCACGTAAGGGGCAAATTTGCCGTGCCTGCTCAATGAGGCAAACCCCAGCAACAACTCGGCTTTGGTCTTGTCTTTGATCGCCTCCGGCACGGTCATGCCGAAAAATGCTTCGCCATAGCAGGCGCGCCCCGGCAGTTCAATGTACAGCTCGATTTCCTTGGCAAGTGCCAATACCTGGGACCGCTCAAAGGGATCGCTCGGCAACAGCGGCGTGCCTTTCTGGCTTTGTTCGAGGTATTCGAGAATCACGCTGGTTTCGTTGACGAAACCCTGTTCGACGCCCAGCACCGGCACCTTCCCGCGCGGGCTGATGGCTAACGCTTCGGCGCTCGGTCCTGGGTAAAACAATACTTCTTCAAAGGGTAATCCCTTCTCCAGCAGCGCCAGCTTGACCATGTTGTAGTAGTTGCTGACGGAAAATCCATAAAGCTTGAGCATCACTTAGCCTCCAGGCCGTGCGGGGGTTGGCAGTGTCTGTTTATAGAACGCCCAGGCGTTTCTTGCCAGCAGCATCACAGCGCTGAATGCAGGTAAACTGGCCGCCTTTCCTTGAGGAGCCTGCCATGAGCGAGCCAACCGATATCGAACTCGACGAAGAAGAGTTCGCCGAAAACACCCTGATCGAAGCCATCGAAAACCAGATCGAAAGCGACAACCCACCGGCCGCCAAGGCGACCTTCAACAAGCTGACGTTGGTGGGTTACGAGCGTGAAGAAATCCTCAATCTGATGGCCCACGTTCTGGCGGTGGAAATCGACGCAATCCTCGAAGAAGACCGCGCGTTCAACACCGAATGGTACGAAGCTGCGTTGCGTGCATTGCCAGAGTTGCCGCCGGAAAAGAAATAAAATCAAAGATCGCACCTGTCGAAGGTTGCGATCTTTTTCATTTCAGACAACCGTTTCTCAGACCCTGTCTACACTGGTAACCACCCCGCTGCCGCACCACCCGCCGGGGAATGCATCCCAAGGCGAAAAAACCCTGTCGCGAGCACTGGACATGCCGCCCGAGTGAGATCACCTTAGGGGCGCTGTCGTCCAATTCCTAGAAAGTCTGGAGTCCTTATGTCGCTTACCCCTGAGTTGGTTGCCGAACTGGAAATCCTCGCACTCTTCAACCTGGACAGTTCCCAGGAAGGTTTGAAAATTCATCAGACCGCTGCCCCGAAAGCCATTGCCGCCGCCCAAAGACTGTTCGACAAAGAACTGATCACCCAGCCAGATGGTGGTTATCTGACCAGTCTGGGTCGTGACGCCGCGCAAAATGTGCAAACCGTTCTGACCATTTTGACCGTAGAAGAAACAGCCTGAGTATTACCGCATCGCCCACGGAAACCCCTGCTACGGGATTTCCGCGGGCTCACTCCGGTACCTACCGTCGCCCCGCAATAAAAATCTGACGCCAGAAAAACAAAATCAGCTTAAAAGTCCCAGGGCCGAAGCGCTAAACTGCCCCTCATCCTGAGACCCCCCACGTCCGAGCCCCGCAAGCCGGTTTGAGCTGACATGACCCGCACCCATGAAATCCGCCCCGATCTGGACGAGGGAATCGACCGCAAGGTTCTCAGCCAACTGCGCGCACGTTTTCTGAAGCTCAACGAAGGCCGCATGGCTCGCGCCATGGAAGGGTTGTCAACCCGTCAGCAAGCAGTGCTAATCCTGTTGCCGCTGTTTTTCCACGTCAATCATCCGCTGTTGCCGGGATACGTTTCGGGCGGTACGCCAGCCGGGCTGTCGAATTACGAACCCGACGCCAGCGCCCTCGCCGAAGCCCAACGCCTGACTCGCTCGTTTTCCTATAAGCCCCGCCACGGCAGCAATCCGCCGCGACCGATTCACGGCCTGTTCCTGATGGGCAGTCTCGGCACCCTGGCCCAGGCCGATCAGAGCGACATGGACGTGTGGGTCTGTCACGGGCCGGACTTGAGCGAAAACGAGCTCACTGAGCTGCGCAAAAAATGCCAGCTCCTCGAAATCTGGGCTGCCAGCCAGGGCGCCGAGGCGCATTTCTTCCTGATCGACCCGACCCGTTTCGTACGCGGCGAACGTGATACGCAACTGAGCTCGGAAGACTGCGGCACCACCCAGCACTATCTGCTGTTGGACGAGTTTTATCGCACCGCGATCTGGCTGGCCGGCCGCACACCCATCTGGTGGCTGGTGCCAGTCTACGAAGAGGCAAGCTACGACCGGTACACCCACACGCTGATGTCCAAGCGCTTCATCCGTGCCGACGAAACACTGGACCTGGGGCATCTGGCCTATATCCCACCCGGCGAGTTCATCGGCGCCGGGCTCTGGCAGTTGTTCAAGGGCATCGAATCGCCGTACAAATCGGTGCTCAAACTGCTGCTGACCGAGGTCTATGCCAGCGAGCACCCCAAGGTCCATTGCCTGAGCCTGCGCTTCAAGCAAGCGGTGTTTGCCAATCGGCTCGACCTTGATGAGCTGGACCCGTATGTCGTGGTCTACCGGCGTATTGAGGAATACCTCACCGCCCGTGGCGAGCCGGAACGGCTGGAGCTGGTACGCCGGGCGTTGTACCTGAAGGTCAATCGCAAACTCACCGGCAGCAGCAGTCGCACCCAGAGCTGGCAACGTTCGTTGCTCAAACGCCTGGCCCACGAATGGCACTGGGATCATCGTCAACTGGCCCTGCTCGATAGCCGCAGCCAGTGGAAAGTCCGCCAGGTCAGCTCTGAGCGCAGGGCCTTAGTCAACGAGCTCAATTACAGCTACCGCTTCCTGACCCAGTTCGTCCGCACCGAACAGACCGTCAGCCTGATCAACAAACGCGACCTTAACGTGCTGGGTCGGCGGCTGTACGCGGCGTTCGAGCGCAAGGCCGACAAGGTCGAGTTCATCAACCCTGGTATCGCCCCGGATCTGGCCGAAGACACCCTCACACTGGTGCAAGCGCCGAACAAAAAAGAACCGGGGCAATCTCAGTGGGGTTTGTACAACGGCAGCCTGACGGCCCTCGAGTGGGAGCATTTCGCACCAATCAAGCGCGGCCGCCAATTGCTGGAGCTGCTGACCTGGTGTCACCGCAATGGCGTGATCGACAGCAGCACTCGCCTGGCCTTGCATCCCGGCACCAGCGACCTGAGCGAGTTCGAACTGTTCAACCTGCTCGGCAGCCTGCAACAGAGCATCGTCCTGCCGCTGACAACCGTCGCTGAAGAACCGTTACTGCGCGCCAGTGTGCCGAGCGAAGTGCTGATTCTGGTGAACGTCGGTGTCGATCCACTCAAGCACCACCGCGACCTGAACATCCTGATGACCACCGAGCGCACCGATTCGCTGAGCTACGCCGGCGTTCGGGAGAATCTGGTGCTGACGCTGGATCAGGTCACGCTCAATAGTTGGAACGAAGTGCTGGTCAGCCGTTTCAACGGTCCTCACGCGCTGCTCGACTGCGTGCGCGATTACCTCAACAACCTGCCCAGCGGACTACAACAACCCACGTTGCGCGTGCGTTGCTTCTGCCACAACCGCGCCCAGTTCATCGCCCAGCGTGTCGAAGAAATCCTCGACACGGCGCAGAACCTGCTGTTGAGTAAACTCAATCATCGCTACCTGATTCAGGTCCAGCAGCACTACCACGTGCTGGAACTGGTGCCCGGCCAGGTCAATCATGTCGCCCTCGCCACGCTGCCGGCGCTGGTCGATTATCTGGGCGAAGAGCTGGCAAGCTACAGCCCGCTGCACCTGGACCCGATGGCACTGGAAGATCACGACCTGGCGCTGGTCCTGCCGATGGGTCAGCCCGATTGCATTCAGGTGTTCTACCGGATCAATGAATACCACGCCGACCTGTACGTACTGGATGAATTCAATGCCCTGTGGCAGCAGCGTTTGCCCTATCACGACGAGCAAAGCCTGCTGGTGCCATTGCAACGCTTCCTGCAATCGCTCCAATACCGGCGCGACGCATTGCTGCCGATGGATGTTGCCCAGCCGCTGAGCCTGGACACCTTGTATTACCAACTGCTGCCATCCGGCCCTGTACGGGCACGTCGGGTCGAAGCTCGGCCTGCGCCGCAAACTCCGGTCAACAAACCGTTCTACGACGTGCAGGCGATTGTCGGCAAAGCCGCACCGGGACAGGTGCAGGTCACGTTGTATTGCAATCAGCGGGAGTTTTCAGAGTTGGAGCATGGCGACCAACTGTTCAGCGTGGTCGCCCGGGAAATCGTCGAGCAACGCCGTGAAACCGAACGCTATCGCTGCTACATCACCGACCTGGACCTGTCGGGCCTGCTCGGTGATGGGCAGAACTCAAGCAATCTGTATTTGCGCTACAAAGCCGACCTCGAACGCGCACTGAACGCGGCGCTCGAGCAGGTCTGAGGGGACGTCATTCCGGGAAGACGCCGCCATTGGCAGGCTGCGATTCGACTTCCAGCAGGGTCAGTTTGAGGGTCTTGCCGCCCGGAGCCGGCCAGTCGATGTGCTGGCCAACCTTAAGGCCGAGCAAGGCACTGCCCACTGGCGCCAGAATGGAAATCTTGCCTTCGTCGGCATTGGCATCCTTCGGGTAAACCAGCGTCAGGTGATAGTCCTTGCCGCTGATTTCTTCACGGCAATGCACACGAGAGTTCATGGTCACGACATCGGCTGGCACCTCTTCGTGACCGACCAGGGTATCGGCGCGATCCAGTTCGGTTTGCAGCGCGATAACGCCCGGCAGCGTGTCATCCAGGCTGTCGATCAGGCGTTCCAGACGTTGAACGTCCAGACGGGTAAGGGTGATTGAAGGTGCGGTCATGATTTGGGCAGACTCCTTTCTTCTGCACAGAAAAAGCAAAACCCCGCCAGAAAAAGGCGGGGTTTTCACGAGCCTCGATGGGTTGAGGCGTACCCGGACACTATCACAGCTCAAAAAATATACAAGCCGGGGGCGGACACCGCCCTTAAGACTTTATAGAGAACCACTGTGGCTAATACAGGGATCAGATAGCTGATTTACGTTGAAGGGCCTGCGCGCAGATGACACGCCGCCGCTCATCATCGGCCGAGCGCCATTCGCGGATGTCTTCGACATGGCGAAAACACCCTAGGCAGAGCTTTCGCTCATCCAGCCGACACACACCGCTGCACGGCGAAGGGACCGCCGGGCTGACATTGCTGTAGAGCGGCTTGGGCGGACGAACGGGCGCAGGCTGCGTCACGATCTCACAGACCTTCGAAATCGAGTTCGACGCCAGCTTGCTGCTTAACGATGCGCTCAAGCATCTCGCCCAATTGCTCTTCGCTCTTGTCGCACATCCAGCGCTCGCTCTCTTCGTCGTAATCGAAGTGGAACCCACCGGACACGGCCGCCAGCCACAACTGCCGCAGTGGCTCCTGACGGCTGAAGATCAACTGGCTGCCATTTTCGAACTTGACGGTGAGCACACCGGCCGAGTTCTCCAGATCAATATCCAGGTCACTTTCGTCAAAAACATCCTCCAGCGTCTGCTGGGTGGCATCGACCAGATCGTGGAAACGGGCTTCAGTCAAACTCATTGCGGGAACCTCAAAAAGTGTCTACTCACGCTCAAGCGCCGCAAGATACGGGCGAGCCCCGGCGATTGCAAAGGATAACGACCAAGGGCCCGACAGCGTTACGAAATATCCGTGTACGGTGCAGGACAAGTTACCGCGCTACGGTCCAAGCCCCGCCGGACGGGAGCCCCG
Organism: Pseudomonas sp. HLT2-19-2; assembly: GCF_054898005.1. Lineage (NCBI taxonomy): Bacteria > Pseudomonadati > Pseudomonadota > Gammaproteobacteria > Pseudomonadales > Pseudomonadaceae > Pseudomonas > Pseudomonas sp. HLT2-19-2. The sequence continues at coordinate 5,966,809 of NZ_CM142712.1, forward strand.
TCGCATAGGCAAGCTGCCGGGTGGCCGGTATACTCCGGCGCAATTAATGCATTTTCAAGGATTTCGCCATGAAGCGCCTGATCTCTTCCCTTGCTGCGCTCGCTTCGCTCGTCGCTTTTACTTGCTTATTATCGGCCTGTGGTCAAAAAGGCCCACTGTACCTGCCCGATGACAGCCAGGACCCTGCAGAGCAGGCCAAGTCGTCGCAAAAACAGCCTGCATCCAAATCGCACAAGCACGACGTCTACTAAGGGAACGCCATGGACGCTTTTAACTACCGTGGCGGGGAGCTGTTCGCGGAAGGTGTTGCCCTGTCCGCCATCGCTCAACGCTTTGGCACACCGACCTACGTCTACTCCCGCGCCCACATCGAAGCCCAGTACCTGGCTTTTGCCGATGCACTGGCCGGCATGCCGCACCTGGTCTGCTTTGCGGTCAAGGCCAACTCCAACCTGGGTGTACTGAATGTCCTGGCGCGTCTTGGCGCCGGTTTCGACATCGTCTCCCGTGGTGAGCTGGAACGTGTACTGGCCGCTGGCGGCAGCGCCGATAAGATCGTGTTCTCCGGTGTCGGCAAGACCCGTGACGACATGCGTCGTGCCCTGGAAGTCGGCGTGCATTGCTTCAACGTCGAATCCACCGATGAGCTGGAACGTCTGCAAGTCGTCGCCGCCGAGCTGGGCGTTCGCGCGCCGATCTCGCTGCGCGTAAACCCGGATGTCGACGCCGGTACCCACCCGTATATTTCCACCGGACTTAAAGAGAACAAGTTCGGCATCGCCATCGCCGACGCCGAAGACGTGTACATCCGTGCCGCCCAGCTGCCTAACCTGGAAGTGGTTGGCGTCGATTGCCACATCGGTTCGCAACTGACCACCCTGGCGCCATTCATCGATGCCCTTGACCGCCTGCTGGGCCTGGTCGACCGCCTCGGCGATTGCGGCATTTACCTGCGCCATATCGATCTCGGTGGTGGCCTGGGCGTGCGTTATCGCGATGAAGAGCCGCCCTTGGCTGCCGACTACATCAAAGCCGTGCGCGAGCGTCTCGACGGTCGTGACCTGGCGCTGGTGTTCGAGCCGGGCCGCTTTATCGTCGCCAACGCCGGCGTGTTGCTGACCCAGGTCGAGTACCTCAAGCACACCGAACACAAAGACTTCGCCATCGTCGACGCGGCCATGAACGACCTGATCCGCCCGGCGCTGTACCAGGCCTGGATGGACGTCACCGCCGTGCGCCCGCGCAATACCGCTGCCCGCGCCTACGACATCGTCGGGCCGATCTGCGAGACCGGCGACTTCCTGGCCAAGGACCGTCAGCTGGCCCTGGAAGAAGGCGATCTGCTGGCCGTGCATTCGGCCGGTGCCTACGGGTTTGTCATGAGTTCCAACTACAACACCCGCGGTCGTGCCGCTGAAGTGTTGGTGGACGGTGATCAGGCATTTGAAGTGCGTCGCCGTGAGACGGTAGCCGAGTTGTTTGCTGGCGAAAGCCTGCTGCCGGAGTAAAACCATGCTGCTGCGTTTTACCAAGATGCACGGCCTGGGCAATGACTTCATGGTCCTTGACCTGGTCAGCCAGCATGCGCACATCCTGCCCAAACATGCCAAGCAATGGGGCGATCGGCATACGGGTATCGGTTTCGACCAGTTGCTGATCGTCGAAGCACCCAGCAACCCGGACGTGGATTTCCGCTATCGGATCTTCAACGCCGACGGATCCGAAGTGGAACAGTGCGGCAACGGTGCGCGCTGCTTCGCGCGTTTCGTGCTCGACAAGCGCCTGACCGCGAAACGGCTGATCCGCGTCGAAACCAAAAGTGGCATCATCGAACTGGATATCCGCAGCGACGGGCAGATCGGTGTCAACATGGGCGCACCGCGTCTGGTACCGGCCGACATTCCGTTCGACGCGCCGGAACAGGCCCTGAGTTATCAGGTTGACGTCGACGGCACTGCGGTCGAACTGGCCGCCGTGTCCATGGGCAACCCCCATGCCGTGCTGCGGGTCAGCGATATCAACAACGCACCGGTGCATGAACTGGGGCCGAAAATCGAAAATCATCCGCGCTTCCCGGCGCGGGTCAATGTCGGTTTTCTCCAGGTCATCGACCGGAACCGTGCGCAGCTGCGCGTTTGGGAACGCGGGGCCGGGGAAACCCAGGCGTGCGGAACCGGCGCTTGCGCTGCCGCAGTGGCCGCGATCAGCCAGGGGTGGATGGATTCGCCGCTATTGATCGACCTGCCCGGCGGGCGTTTGTCCATTGAATGGGCAGGCCCTGGCCAACCGGTGATGATGACCGGCCCGGCAGTCCGCGTATATGAAGGACAAGTGCGTCTTTGAGTGAGCTAAATCCATGAAAGATAAGCCCCAGGTTCCCGCCCTACAGCCCGACGAATCCTCTTCCGAAAGCCTTGAGGCGGCGGCGATTGCCGCGTACCTGGAGGCTCATCCGGATTTCTTCGTCGAGCATGAAGAACTGCTCGCAACCTTGCGCATTCCGCACCAGCGCGGCGACACCATTTCGCTGGTCGAACGCCAGATGACTATCCTGCGCGACCGCAATATCGAGTTGCGTCATCGCCTCTCGCACTTGATGGACGTGGCGCGGGACAACGACCGCCTCTTCGACAAGACCCGCCGCCTGATTCTCGCGCTGATGGACGCCACCAGTCTGGAAGATGTGGTGATCAGCGTCGAAGACAGTCTGCGCCAGGACTTCCAGGTGCCCTTTGTCAGCCTGATTCTGCTGGGTGACAACCCCATGCCGGTGGGCCGCTGGGTGACCCATGCCGACGCGCAAACGGCCATCGGCGGCTTGCTCTCGGAAGACAAAAGCGTCAGCGGCAGTCTGCGTGAACATGAACTGGACTTCCTGTTTGGCGAAGAACAGCGCAAGCAGATTGGCTCCACCGCCGTCGTCGCCATCAGCTACCAGGGCATCCACGGCGTCCTGGCCATCGCCAGCCGCGACCCGCAGCACTACAAGAGCTCGGTGGGCACGCTGTTCCTCAGCTACATCGCCGAAGTGATGGGCCGCGTGCTACCGCGGGTCAACAGTTCCCTGCGCTCGGTACGCTGACCATGGAACGGCAACTGGACGCTTACTGCGAACACTTGCGCAGTGAGCGACAGGTGTCGCCCCACACGCTGTACGCCTACCGCCGCGACCTCGACAAAGTGCTGGGCTGGTGCGTCAAACAGAACATCAGCAGTTGGGCCGCCCTGGACATCCAGCGCCTGCGCAGCCTGGTCGCACGCCTGCATTCACAGGGTCAATCGTCCCGCAGCTTGGCGCGTTTACTGTCGGCAGTGCGTGGGCTCTATCACTACCTCAACCGCGAAGGCCTTTGCGATCACGACCCGGCCAATGGCCTGGCGCCGCCGAAGGGCGAACGTCGGCTGCCAAAAACCCTCGACACCGACCGCGCGCTGCAACTGCTTGAGGGCGCGGTGGAAGATGATTTCCTGGCGCGTCGGGATCAGGCGATTCTGGAGCTGTTCTATTCCTCAGGTTTGCGCCTTTCGGAACTGACCGGACTCAACCTGGATCAGCTGGACCTGGCCGATGGCATGGTTCAAGTGCTCGGCAAGGGCAGCAAGACCCGACTGCTGCCGGTCGGCAAGAAAGCACGCGAAGCGCTGGAGTTGTGGCTGCCGCTACGGGCCATGACCAACCCGGCGGACGACGCGGTGTTTGTCAGCCAGCAAGGCCGGCGCCTCGGCCCACGGGCGATTCAGGTGCGGGTTAAAGCCGCTGGCGAGCGCGAATTAGGACAAAACCTGCATCCGCACATGCTGCGGCACTCCTTCGCCAGCCATTTGCTGGAGTCCTCCCAGGACTTGCGGGCGGTTCAGGAATTGCTCGGTCACTCGGACATCAAAACCACCCAGATCTACACCCACCTGGACTTCCAGCACCTGGCGACGGTTTACGACAGTGCCCATCCAAGGGCCAAACGCATCAAAGGCGATGAGTCATGAGAATCCAATTGATCACCTTCGACCTTGACGACACCCTGTGGGACACCGCCCCGGTGATCGTCAGCGCCGAAGCCGTATTGCGTGAATGGCTGACCGAGCATGCACCGAATCTGGGCGCCGTGCCGGTGGAGCATTTGTGGGCGATTCGCGAGCGGATCCTCAGCAACGAACCAAGCCTCAAGCACCGCATCAGCGCCCTGCGTCGCCGAGTCTTGTTCCACGCACTGGAAGAGGCCGGTTACGACCAGGGTCAGGCTGCAGACCTGGCCGATCAGAGTTTTGAGGTATTTCTGCATGCCCGGCATCAACTGGAAATTTTCCCGGACGTGCAACCGACCCTGGAAACTCTGGCCAATCACTACGCCCTCGGCGTGGTCACCAACGGCAATGCCGATGTGCGCAGATTAGGGCTGGCGGATTACTTCAAGTTTGCCTTGTGCGCCGAAGACATCGGCATCGGCAAGCCGGATGCGCGACTGTTTCATGAGGCGTTGCAACGGGGTGGTGCGACGGCTGAAACGGCCGTGCATATCGGCGATCATCCGGGTGACGATATTGCCGGCGCCCAGCAGGCGGGGTTGCGGGCGATCTGGTTTAACCCGGCGGGCAAGGTGTGGGAAGCGCAGAAGGCGCCGGATGCCGAGATTCGTAGTCTGACCGAGTTGCCAGCGTTGTTGGCCCTGTGGAACGCTCAACACTGACCTGAGAACACACACAACCCCCTGTGGGAATTCAGAGTTTTGTTCCACCCATGAAAAAGCCCGCAGCGACGGCGGGCTTTTTCAGCAAGCAAGCTGCAGGCGCTTAGATAGGCCGACTGCCATACTTGTTGTCAGGCTTCTTGGGAGGATCGGCGACCACATTGGCCTCCACTTCCTGCACCTTTCCGCCTTTGGAGAGAAACTCCTCCATGGCGCGTGCCAGAGCGTCACGCTCTTTGTTCTTGGCTTCAACGCTCGGCAGCTCATCGACCGATACCGCTGCCTTGGCCTTGCCTTTGGCGGTCGGAACGGGCGCTTCACCGCCATCGTCGTCAGCAACGTCTTCCGCTGCAGTTTCCAGACCTTCTTCGGCTTCGTCGTCGCCTATTTCGAGGTCGTCGTTTTCCAGATCATCGTCGCTCATGTTCTACCTCATGACTTGCGAAAAGCAGATTAGTTATAGCCCAGCTTCGCCATCTGTCGAAGGCCGCCGGAAAAAATTCTACAACCGCTGGTAACCACGGTTTATGCCCCTTCACCGTAGACGGTGGCGAGGACTTTACGGGCACCGCCATTATCACGGTGCTCGCCCAGATAAACGCCTTGCCAGGTTCCCAGCGCCAGTCGGCCTGCCGAAATCGGCAAACTGAGCTGACAGCCAAGTACGCTGGCCTTGAAGTGCGCCGGGAGGTCGTCCAGGCCTTCGTCGTTATGCTCATAGCCGTCTGTTCCTTGTGGGATCAGACGATTGAAAAATCGTTCGAAGTCGCGACGTACCGCCGGATCGGCGTTCTCGTTGATGGTCAACGACGCCGAGGTATGCTGCAGCCACAAATGCAACAGACCGACCCGACATGCCTTGATTTCAGGCAGGCCGGCGAGTAACTCGTCCGTTACCAGATGAAAGCCCCGGGGCCTCGCCCGCAGGGTAATCAGAGTCTGTTGCCACATACAGTTCTCCGCACGTTCGGGGCGCATTCTAGCGCGCTCTGGGAAAAAACAAAGGCCCTAATATTCCTTCAATCATGTAAGCCATTGGCCGCAGAAAAACGCTCGTCGTAAACGCCACTAAACGTGTACGAAAAAACCTTTCAGCAGTTCCTTCACTGACAAACTCCAGACAAAAAAATGCCCGGCAAGCCGGGCAAGTTTTTTGTGCGCGTACTTACAAGTTGTAGCCGCGTTCGTTGTGAAGCGCCAAATCGATGCCGACCGCCTCTTCTTCCTCAGTGATGCGCAGACCCATGACGGCGTCCAGGACCTTGAGAATGATGTAGGTGACGATCGCGGTGTAAATCACCGTGAAGCCCACGCCTTTCAACTGAATCCAGACTTGTGCACCGATGTCGGTGACAGTGCCGAAGCCACCCAGGGCCGGTGCAGCGAAGACACCGGTCAGGATCGCACCGAGGATACCGCCGATACCGTGCACACCGAAGGCGTCCAGGGAGTCGTCATAACCGAGTTTGCGTTTCAGGGTGGTGGCGCAGAAGAAGCACACCACGCCGGCTGCCAGGCCGATGACCAGAGCACCCATCGGGCCTACGGTGCCAGCGGCTGGTGTGATTGCAACCAGACCGGCCACAACACCCGAAGCGATACCCAGAGCACTTGGTTTGCCGTGAGTGACCCACTCGGCGAACATCCAACCCAATGCAGCGGCGGCGGTTGCGATCTGGGTCACCAGCATCGCCATACCGGCAGTGCCGTTGGCCGCAGCAGCGGAACCGGCGTTGAAGCCGAACCAGCCGACCCACAGCATGGCGGCGCCCATCAGGGTGTAACCAAGGTTGTGCGGCGCCATCGGAGTGGTCGGGAAGCCTTTGCGCTTGCCCAGTACCAGGCAGGCAATCAGACCGGCCACACCGGCGTTGATGTGCACCACGGTGCCGCCGGCGAAGTCCAGCACGCCCCAGTCCCACATCAGGCCGCCGTTACCGGACCAGACCATGTGCGCAATCGGTGCATAAACCAGGGTGAACCAGACGCCCATGAAGATCAGCATCGCGGAGAACTTCATCCGCTCGGCGAAGGCACCGACGATCAGCGCAGGGGTGATGATGGCGAAGGTCATCTGGAAGGTGATGAACACCGCCTCAGGGAACAGCGCCGCGGGACCGGTCAGGCTCGATGGCGTGACACCGGCGAGGAACGCCTTGCCCATGCCGCCGAAGAATGAGTTGAAGTTGACGACGCCCTGTTCCATGCCGGTGGTGTCGAACGCGATGCTGTAGCCATAAATGACCCACAGAATGCTGATCAGACCGGTAATGGCGAAGCACTGCATCATCACGGAAAGAATGTTTTTGGAGCGAACCATGCCGCCGTAGAACAGCGCGAGGCCGGGAATGGTCATGAACAGCACGAGGGCTGTCGAGGTCAACATCCAGGCGGTGTCGCCGGAGTTGAGGACTGGGGCCGCCACTTCGTCTGCCGCCATAGCCAGGCTGGGCATTACGAGGGACAACAGGGCTCCTAGCCCTGCGAATTTACGCAGAGTCATATTGTTTTCTCCTGGGGCGTTGGGGGTGTGGCGGCTTAGATTGCGTCGGTATCGGTTTCGCCGGTACGGATGCGAATCGCCTGTTCCAGATTGACCACGAAGATCTTGCCGTCACCGATCTTGCCGGTGTTGGCAGCCTTGGTTATCGCCTCGATAACCCGGTCAAGATCCTTGTCGTCAATGGCGACATCAATCTTCACCTTTGGCAGGAAATCGACCACGTATTCCGCGCCACGATACAGCTCGGTGTGACCCTTCTGCCGACCGAAGCCTTTGACTTCAGTAACGGTAATGCCCTGCACGCCGATCTCGGACAGCGACTCGCGTACGTCGTCCAGTTTGAACGGCTTGATGATGGCAGTGACTAGCTTCATGAAAACTCTCTCCCGAATTTGGTGGACTTGCCCCAGGAAAACAAACCCGACTCAAGTCTAAGCGCAGTGCCTGGCTTTGTAACGCATCGTCGGCCTTACCTGCCCGTCCGACGCCTGCTAACCACTCCGCACGAAACACTTTCCCCCGTTCCGCTTGGCGCACTGCATTCGTCACAGCGACTGCATCAGTGCATGGGTCACTACTGACTAAGCAGAAAGCTTGCCATCTCGCCAAAACCTACTGATTTCAGGCCCTTGGCCGCTGCCGCAAGCTGCTCCGCTGCAATGGCCCGACTGATACGCACAACAACAGTGCATTGCCGTCCGTCCGCATGCGCGAAAAGCGTGCAGCCCTGACTGAGAGATTGACTATAGACACTGCGTGATACACTGCCCGCCATTGTTGACAGGACATTTCCCATGCTCGCACCCAAAGATTTCCTCGATGCCCTGAGCGGCACCGCCTCCCGCCTCTTCAGCGGCGACACCCCACTGCCGAAAAGCGAAATCGAAAGCCAGTTCAAGGCACTGTTGCAGAGCGGCTTCAGCAAGCTGGATCTGGTGAGCCGGGAAGAATTCGATAGCCAGATGGTCGTGCTGGCACGGACGCGGGCACGATTGGAGAGTCTTGAGGCGAAGGTGGCGGAGTTGGAAGCGAAGCTCAATCCGCCGACCGAATAACACCACAATCCCTGTGGGAGCGAGCTTGCTCGCGATAAGGTCGGAACGACCTTCCTGCCATTCCAGATTCCGCGCTAATTACAGGCTGAGTCCTACAAAGATCACATCCGCCGTCCGATTGCGCCGCGAAGCCCCGGTTCCTAAGCTCACCCAATGCTGAATGTTCAGCTATGGGTTTGGCGACCCGGAAAGCTTAAGGCGCACGACGACCATTGACCCAAGTTATGGCGGTTGTGCGTGGGAGACCTTCGGGTCTGCCGGGTTCCTTTTGCTCCGGTTCGCCAACCCGCGTACAACTGCCACCCATTCGTTTGGCGACGAACGCAGGCAGCCCTTTAAGCAAGAGGAGCTGTAACAATGAATTGCGACGACGCTTATCTAACCCCCAACGTCTTCACCGGCCACAAACTCCACCTCCACGCCCTCCTTCTGGAAAACCAACCTTGGTTCAGCGCCCGCGACCTCGGCCGCCTCCTGCGCCTCTTCCTCGACGAACGCGCCGTCCGCAAACTCGACCCCGATCAACATCAAACCTCACGGACGCTCATCCACGGCGTCATCGAAAACACCCTGCTGATCAGCGAATCCGGCGTCTACGCGTTACTGGTCTACCACTACTGCCCCGAATACCGAAGCCTGCGTGAATGGCTGACCCACGACGTGGTCCCAGCCCTCAGAGACGCCCAGCAACCGCCCTCAAGCGAACGCCCGATTCTGAGCCTGCTGAACTGGCCGGAAATGTCGTTGAGTTTGCTGCACTGGAATAACCAGCCGTGGATTCGATTGCAGGATGTTCCGCATATGTTGCCGAGTGGCGAGCGCCCGCGAGGTGCGGTCAATACGCCTTGGTGGAAGCGAGCATCGAAAATGCTCCAAACATTCTGATTCCCAAAAAAGAACCCCACGTCGTTAACGTGGGGTTCGATTAATACGAAAGATCAGGCGCAGTGTGGAAGACGCTCGACCTGATCGCGAATCGCGGCACCCCGTTCAATTTCGGCTTTACGCAAATCGTATGTCGATTGCAGGTTCAGCCAAAACTCAGGGGTCGTATCCAGGCAGATAGAAAGCCTGAGAGCCATGTCTGCACTAACACCCCGACGCTGGAGGACGATGTCATTCACCGTCGGTGTCGAGACACTCAATGCTCTGGCCAAAGCCGCAGCCGTTAGGCTCAGAGGCTCCAGGTATTCCTCTTTGAGGATCTCGCCGGGATGAACCGGGCGCATACCATTCTTAGTCATACTCACCTCAGTGATAATCGACAATTTCGACATTTTCTGGTCCGTTAGGGCCCCAGATAAAGCAAATTCGCCATTGAGCATTGATACGGATGCTGTGTTGTCCTTTGCGATTCCCTCCCAACCCCTCCAAACGATTGCCCGGCGGTGATCGAAGATCTATCAACACAGCTGCTGCATCAAGCATCGTCAGCTTTCGTTCCACGACACTCACAATGGCTGACCACACACGGGTTCTACCGTTGCGAAACAAGTACTCGGTCTCAGGACAATTAAAGCTAACGATCATAATTTAAAGCTTAACGTTATGCATTAACCTTGAGTGTATAACCTGAATTCACCAATGCAAACGCGGTGTAGCGATTCTTGGCCTTCCTTTCAAAACTTTAGGAAAAGGACTACCTGCGCCCTTCAGAAGGCTTTCGAAATCCAGCCGAGTCCTACAGAAACAAGCGCCAATTCCCATTGCATCAAAACCGTGTCCAATTCTTAAGCTGACCGACCAAAAAAACCAATCTACAAATCCAAAAGAGGTCGCTATGAAATCTAAAAAACAAAAAGCCAAACCGTTACTCGTCGCTAAATATCATGCTGAGGCACTCCGGCTAGCCGGGAGCGTATCGGCCAATCAACGCCGCTTTTTGGATGTCGCTGCTGCTCACGGCAAAGAACTCGAGCCGAGTGGCTGGCTTGCAGGCACGTGCCTGACCAAGCTCCAATGAGACCGCCTGACTGCGGTTTTTTTTCGCATCCGAATTAGCTCACCAACGCTCGCAACATCCTGCGAAGGTTTGGCGCCTCCTCCGCCACGCTAAATCACCACCTCCCGACTACCCTTCAAAAAACCGCAGGAAGCGGTCTCGTCAGCTCAAGGAATGATCATGTCTCTGGCCATCGTTCACAGTCGCGCCCAGATTGGAGTGGAGGCGCCTGCCGTCACCGTCGAAGTCCATCTGGCCAACGGTTTGCCATCGCTGACCATGGTCGGTTTACCTGAAGCGGCAGTGAAGGAAAGCAAGGATCGAGTACGCAGTGCGATCATCAACTCAGGCCTGCAATTTCCAGCACGTCGCATCACCTTGAATCTCGCGCCCGCCGACTTACCAAAAGACGGCGGACGCTTCGATCTGGCGATTGCCCTTGGGATTCTGGCGGCCAGCGTGCAGGTGCCGACGTTGACGCTGGATGACGTGGAGTGTCTGGGAGAGCTGGCGCTCTCAGGCGCGGTGCGGGCTGTTCGGGGGGTGTTGCCGGCAGCGCTGGCAGCACGCAAGGCCGGACGCTCGTTGATGGTGCCCCGGGCGAATGCCGAGGAAGCGTGCCTGGCATCGGGGTTGAAGGTGATTGCGGTGGATCATCTGCTGGAAGCGGTTGCGCATTTCAATGGTCACACGCCGGTTGAGCCCTATGTTTCCAATGGGCTGCTCTACGCCAGCAAGCCCTATCCCGACTTGAATGAAGTGCAGGGCCAACTCGCGGCCAAGCGTGCGTTGCTGATTGCGGCGGCAGGGGCTCATAACCTGTTGTTCAGCGGTCCACCGGGAACAGGAAAAACCCTGCTGGCGAGCCGTTTACCTGGGCTTTTACCGCCACTGGCGGAAAGCGAAGCGCTGGAAGTTGCGGCGATTCAATCGGTCGCTAGCTGCGTGCCGCTGAGCCATTGGCCGCAGCGACCGTTTCGCCAGCCCCATCACTCCGCCTCAGGTGCGGCGCTGGTAGGCGGCGGTTCGAAACCGCAACCCGGCGAAATCACCCTCGCCCACCATGGCGTTCTATTCCTGGATGAGCTGCCGGAGTTTGACCGCAAAGTATTGGAGGTTTTAAGGGAGCCAATGGAGTCCGGGCACATCGTGATCGCCCGTGCCCGTGACCGCGTACGATTTCCGGCGCGATTCCAATTGGTTGCCGCGATGAATCCCTGCCCCTGTGGATATCTTGGCGAGCCGAGCGGCCGCTGCTCGTGTACGCCGGACATGGTCCAGCGCTACCGCAACAAACTGTCGGGCCCACTGCTGGATCGCATCGATTTGCACCTGACTGTTGCAAGGGAGGCTACGGCTTTAAATCCAGCGTTGAAGGCCGGTGACGACACGGCCACTGCCGCCGTTCTGGTCGCCGATGCACGAGAACGGCAACACAAACGCCAGGGCTGCGCCAACGCCATTCTCGATCTGCCAGGCCTGCGCCGCCACTGCAACTTATCCACAGCTGACGAAACGTGGCTGGAAACTGCCTGTGAACGACTGACCTTGTCGCTGAGGTCAGCCCATCGACTGCTCAAAGTGGCGCGCACCCTGGCGGACCTTGAGCAGGTCGATGGCATCACCCGCGAGCATCTGGCCGAAGCACTGCAATACCGGCCAACCCTTAACTAGAGCTCATGGCAGAGAAAGAATGTGGCAGCCCCTTAGCGGAACCGGTCAACCTCATGCCGCAAATCCGCTGCCAGCTTCTCCAGCTCTTTGGCGGTGATAGCCAGATTGGACACCACCTCACGCTGCTCACTGTTCGCCAGGGCAATGCTTTGCAGGTTGCTGCTCAACAAGGTTGCGGTACTGCTCTGCTCTTGGGTCGCGGTGGTGATGGCCGCGAATTGCTCACCCGCCGAACGGCTCTGCTCATCAATCCGCGCCAGCGCCGAAGCGACGTTGGCGTTGCGCGACAGGCCTTCTTGCATCAACACGTTGCCCTGTTCCATGGTGCTGATGGCGTTGCCGGTTTCCTGCTGAATGCTTTGGATCATGCCGGAGATTTCGTCAGTCGCCTGGCGAGTGCGCGAAGCAAGGTTGCGCACCTCGTCGGCCACCACTGCAAAACCCCGACCCTGCTCACCAGCTCGGGCGGCTTCGATGGCGGCGTTGAGCGCCAGCAGGTTGGTTTGATCGGCAATCGAGGTAATCACACCGACAATGCCACCGATTTCCTGAGAGCGCTGACCCAAGGTATTGATCACCGTCGCCGTGCTCTGAAGCGCGCCGGCGATTTGCTCCAGAGACGAGGACGCTTCGTCCATCGACGTACGACCGATCTGGGTTTGCTGTGCGTTTTCCTGAGCCAGACGTTGGGTGCTGCCCATGTTGTCGGCAATGTTCAGGGACGTAGCGCTGAATTCTTCCACGGCGCCAGCCATGCTGGTGATTTCGCCCGACTGCTGCTCCATCCCTTCATAGGCACCGCCGGACAGACCGGACAAGGCCTGGGCACGGCTGTTGACCTCTTGCGAAGCCTTGCGGATGTGCTCGACCATGGTCGACAAAGCTTGGCTCATCTGGTTGAAAGCGCGGGCCAGCTGACCGATCTCGTCGTTGCTCGACACGTTCAGCCGCACGCTCAAATCACCGGCACCCAAGGCTTCAGCCTGACGCACCAAATCACCCAGCGGCGCGAGCTTGCTGCGCAACAGCCAGACTGCCGAGCCCACAGCGATCAACATTGCCAGCAGACTGCCAATCGCCAATTGAATACCGACACTCCAGGTCACCGCACGGATTTCGGTTTTCGGCATGCTCGCCACGACCGACCATGGGCCGCCTTCAAAGGGTACGGCAATGCTGTAGAAATCTTCGGACTTGTCGCTCCAGAATTCGCCCTTGCCCGGTGTCTTCGCCAAGCGAACGATGCTCGGAGTCGCCTGAGCCAGCGCTTGCACACCCGCAATCGGCACCAGCCATTTGCTCTGTTCATCCAGCAGCGCCAGGGAACCGGTCTGGCCGATACGGAAGCGCTTGAGGTTGGCGAACTGCGCGTTCTGCGCGTCGGTGTAGTCGAATCCTACGAACAGTACGGCAATCACCTTACCGCCGCTGTCACGAACGGGGGTGTACTGAGTCATGTAGGAGCGTTCGAACAGCAAGGCACGACCGACATAACTCTGTCCGGCCATCAGCCGTGCATAGGCCGGGTTAGCGTGATCAAGCAGCGTGCCGATGGCCCGGTTGCCGTCCTGTTTGCTAAGTGAGGTGCTAATCCGAATAAAGTCTTCGCCGCTGCGCACGAACACCGTCGCAACGCCCGCCGTCATTTGCTTGAACTCGTCCACTTCCTTGAAGTTGTTGTTCAATACTTCGCTGCTCAGGTGCAGACCCGGGGTCTGGGTGCCCGCCACGGTCACCGGTTCGTCCGGATGCACGCTCAGCCCCGCGCTGAAGCGCTTCTCGAACAAGCCAGCCAGGCGCTGGGTGCTTTCACGCAACGTGCCGTGAAAGGTGCTCAACTGATCGGCCAGCAACCGGGCTTCACTGGCCAGGTGCTCTTCGCGGGTGGCGAGGTTGGCGGTGTCCAGCGAACGCAGGGCGAACACGGTACTGCCAGTGATGACAATCGCCAGTATCACGGCAAGCGCAAGACCAAGCTGTGAGGCGATCCGGGCACGAGGTTGAGACATGACAGCTCCTGGCCGAGTGACCGGATCATCCTGATCACGACGCACACTCAGCAAAATTTCTAATGGGAATACGTCGAACCTGCACGAAGGTTCCATCTGCAGACTTTCGGCGGCAAACCTGAATACTTGAGTAATTAACCGGGATATGGCTCAAGGCCGCCATTGCGGCGGCTCTATCGATTCAGCTCAAGTGCTCGACGTCCGGTAACTCCATCGCGCGAACTTCGCCCTGGAGGAAATCGCTGAGCCTGCGCAAACGCTCACCTCCGGGGCGTGTTTTCGGCCAGACCAGGTAATAATTCTCACCACTGGCAACGGCAGTCGGCCACGGCAAACTCAGACGTCCCTGAGCCACATCCTCCGCGACCATCAGCAGATCGCCCATGGACACGCCATAGCCTCGGGCGGCGGCGATCATGCCCAGCTCCAGCGTGTCGAACACCTGCCCGCCCTTGAGTGACACCTGGTCCGCCAGCCCCATGCGTTCCAGCCAACTGCGCCAGTCGCGACGATCCGGCGTTGGGTGCAGCAGTTCGGCATTGGCCAGCCGCGCGACATCCCACGGTTGATCCTGCAGAAGATTCGGCGCGCCGACTGGAATCAGCTCTTCCGGAAACAGGAAACTCGCCTCCCAGTCCGGCTGAAAATGCCCGTTGCTGAGGATCACGGCGCAGTCGAACGGTTCATGGTTGAAGTCCACCGAGTCGACGTCCATCCATGCGCTGGTCAATTGCACCTCATTGCCTGGCTGCAGGTGCCGAAAGCGGCTGAGCCTTGCCAGCAGCCAACGCATGGTCAGGGTCGACGGCGCTTTCATGCGCAGAATGTCATCCTCGGCGCGCAAGGTATTGCAGGCCCGCTCCAGCGCGGTGAAGCCTTCACGAATGCCAGGCAGGATCAGCCGCGCCGATTCGGTCAATTGCAGATTGCGCCCGCTGCGGTGAAACAGCCGACAGGCAAAATGGTCTTCGAGCGTACGAATATGCCGGCTGACCGCACTTTGAGTGATCGATAATTCTTCGGCCGCGCGGGTAAACGAGCTGTGCCGCGCCGCCGCTTCGAATGCGCGCAGGGCATACAAGGGAGGAAGACGACGAGACATTCGGAAAGCTCCTATAGCGGGATTCGGTCACCCTAGCAGAAACTCTCCAGCATGAGTTTTAATCATGCAACCCATCCTTTTTATCCCTTTGTGCAAACCCCGCAGAGCGCCGAGAATCGACGCTTTCCTGTCCTCTTTAGCCTTCCTTTTCTCTTTAAGCGCGGAGCGTGATGACCATGCAGCATCCAGCACGTACCGAACTCTGGGCCATCCTGCGGCTGGCGGGGCCGTTGATTGCCTCGCAGTTGGCGCACATGCTGATGGTCCTCACCGACACCTTGATGATGGCGCGCCTGAGTCCCGAAGCGCTGGCCGGGGGTGGCCTGGGCGCGGCGACGTACTCATTCGTGTCGATCTTCTGCATTGGCGTGATCGCTGCGGTCGGCACCCTCGTGGCAATCCGTCAGGGTGCGGGCGATATCGTGGGCGCTGCGCGGCTGACTCAAGCCGGGCTATGGCTGGCGTGGTTGATGGCGCTGGTGGCCGGGCTGCTGCTGTGGAACCTGAAACCGGTATTGCTGATGTTTGGCCAGACCGAAACCAACGTCCATGCGGCAGGACAGTTCCTGCTGATCCTGCCGTTCGCCCTGCCCGGCTACCTGAGCTTCATGGCCCTGCGCGGCTTCACCAGTGCCATCGGCCGGGCGACGCCGGTGATGGTGATCAGCCTGGGTGGCACCGTGGCCAACTTCGTCCTCAACTATGCGTTCATCACCGGGATGTTCGGCTTGCCAAAAATGGGCCTGGTGGGGATTGGCCTGGTCACCGCGATCGTCGCCAACCTGATGGCCGTGGCACTCGCGCTGCACATCCGTCGGCATCCGGCCTACGACGCTTACCCCTTGCGTCAGGGCCTGTCGCGGCCGAACCGTCAGTACCTGAAAGAACTGTGGCGCCTGGGTCTGCCGATTGGTGGCACCTACGCGGTGGAAGTCGGGTTGTTTGCGTTCGCCGCGCTGTGCATGGGCACTATGGGCAGTACGCAACTGGGCGCACACCAGATCGCCCTGCAAATCGTCTCGGTGGCGTTCATGGTTCCGGCGGGGCTTTCCTATGCGATCACCATGCGTATCGGTCAGCACTACGGCGCCGGGCAGTTGCTTGACTCACGGCTGGCCGGACGGGTTGGTATTGCCTTTGGCGCGGCGGCGATGCTGGGCTTCGCCATGGTCTTCTGGCTGCTGCCGAATCAGTTGATCGGGTTGTTCCTTGACCATAACGACCCGGCCTTTCGCCCAGTCATCGACCTGGCCGTGAGCCTGCTGGCGGTAGCGGCGTGGTTCGAGCTGTTCGACGGCACGCAAACCATCGCCATGGGCTGCATTCGCGGGCTCAAGGATGCCAAGACCACGTTTCTGGTGGGTTTGGGCTGCTATTGGCTGATTGGCGCGCCAGCCGCCTGGTGGATGGCCTTCCATTTGGATTGGGGGCCAACGGGTGTCTGGTGGGGATTGGCACTGGGGTTGGCGTGCGCGGCGGTGAGCCTGACGTTGGCGTTTGAGTGGAAGATGAAGCGGATGATTCGGCGGGAGCCGTCGTCAGGGGCAAGCTTCCAAATCGCCCAGCCTGACTAAGATCCCTTGTAGGAGCGAGGCTTGCCCGCGAAGAGGCCATATCTGATACCACATGTGTTGAATGTCAGACTACCTATATCGCGGGCAAGCCTCGCTCCTACAGGGTCTGTGGTTAGCTCACGACTTCCAGTGCGGGCTGCTGACTGCTGCCAAACGTCAAATACTCAACCAGATCCGCCAGCGGCAATGGCTTGCTGATCAGATATCCCTGCACCTGATCGCAGCCAAACCCGCGCAAAAGTTCCAGTTGCTCCGGCGTTTCTACGCCTTCGGCGACCACTTCAAGGTTGAGGTTGTGCGCCAGATTGATCATCGCGTGGACCAGTTTGCGATTCTCTTCGCGCTGTTCCATGCCGCCGACAAAGCTCTTGTCGATTTTCAGCAAGGTAATTGGCAAGCTGTTGAGGTGCACAAACGAAGAGAAACCGGTACCGAAGTCGTCCAGGGAGAAGCGCACACCCAGACGCCCCAAGGCATCCATGGTCTGTTTCACCAGATCGCTGCGGCGCATCACCGCGGTTTCAGTCAGTTCGAACTCCAGCCATTGCGCCTCGACGCCGCGCTCGGCAATCAACCGGCTCAGCGTCGACAGTAACTGGCTGTCCTGAAACTGCCGGAACGACAGGTTGATCGCCATGTGCAATGCCGGCAAACCCCGTTCGCGCAACGCCTGCATGTCGCGCAACGCGCGGGAAATCACCCAGTAACCGAGTGGCACGATCAAGCCGCTCTGCTCGGCCAGCGGCACGAATTCGCTGGGTGGCAGCAAGCCTCGCTCGCCATGACGCCAGCGCACCAAAGCTTCGAGGCCGACGATCTGCCCGTCCTCAAGGTTCAGGCGTGGCTGGTAATGCAGTTCCAATTCATCCCGACGCAACGCCCGGCGCAGCTCGCTTTCGAGGTCGGCCATGCTGCGGGCATTGCGATTGATGCGTTCGTTGAAGGTGTGAAAGGTACAGCCCTGAGTGCTTTTGGCTTGTTGCATGGCGATGTGCGCGTGCCACATCAGCGGGTCGGCGCCGGCCTGGGCCCGGGCGTGGGCAATACCGAGGCTGGAGCCGATCAACAGGCTTTCGCCGTCAACCCAGTAAGGCTCGGCCAGCGCTTCGGTAATGCGTTCGGCCATCCATTCGGCACGCTGAGGCGCGCGGCGGGTGTCGATCAGCAGGGCAAATTCATCGCTGCCCAGCCGCGCCAGTTGATCGCCGGCCTCAAGCTGGCTTTTCAGCCGCGCGACCACTTGCAGGATCAACCGATCGCCGGCCTGATGGCCGAGGGCGTCGTTGGCGTGTCGAAAGTTGTCGAGGTCAAGGTGCCCTAGGGCCAGACCGCGGCCGTCGTTTTCCGCCAGGCGTGCCGCCAGCAAGGTCTGGAAACCCTGGCGGTTGGCGATGCCGGTCAGCGGGTCTTGCTCGGCCAGGCGCTGCAGTGTGTTTTCCAGCATGCCGCGCTCTCGCACATGGCGCAGGCAACGGCGCAACATGCCGGGATCGAGCAGATCGCGCACCAGCCAGTCACTGACACCATCGGGCGGCGACAGCGGCTCATGCTCGAGCAGCAACACCGTCGGCAGGCTGCAACGGCCGGGCAAAGGCTGGAGAGCCGGGATCGTCAATAACACCGCGCTGCGGTTGTCATCGAATAGACTGCTGACCGACTCCCAGCTCGGCGCGCTGATCAGCACGGCCGAGTTCCCCATCGGAGCCAGGCACTCGCGCAACAACGCTGCCCACGCTGGCTCTTCCGCCAGTAGCAGCAAACGCAAGGGTTCGACAGGCGTAGACAAGCTAGCTCCCTAGACTCTGCAAAGATGTAGGCGACGGGCATTATGCAGCGCCGGTAACCAATGACCAAATGACATCGGTTATCAACCGTTGCTTTGGATCTTGAATGACGACATTAGACGCAAACTCATCGCGTATCCTGCGTGAAAGTATCAAAACCGGCAAATATAGATAGCGTGCTGCGTCACAAGTCGGAGAGAGCAGCACAATTCGCTGAGCCTGTTAAAATGCCGGCCCATTTCGCAAACGACTCCCTGATTTCGT